>JAMBOW010000009.1 GCA_023715865.1 Neobacillus mesonae | reverse complement strand
AGATACTGGAGCTACTGGCGTGACTGGTGCTACTGGAGATACTGGAGCTACCGGAGATACTGGAGCTACCGGAGTTACTGGAGCGACTGGCGTGACTGGTGCTACCGGAGATACTGGAGCTACTGGCGTGACTGGTGCTACCGGAGATACTGGAGCTACTGGAGTGACTGGTGCTACCGGAGATACTGGAGCTACTGGCGTGACTGGTGCTACTGGAGATACTGGAGCTACCGGAGATACTGGAGCTACCGGAGTTACTGGAGCGACTGGCGACACTGGAGCTACCGGAGATACTGGAGCTACTGGCGTGACTGGTGCTACCGGAGACACTGGAGCTATTGGAGTGACTGGTGCTACCGGAGATACTGGAGCTACTGGCGTGACTGGTGCTACTGGAGATACTGGAGCTACCGGAGATACTGGAGCTACCGGAGTTACTGGAGCGACTGGCGACACTGGAGCTACCGGAGATACTGGAGCTACTGGCTTTACTGGTGCCACTGGAGTGACTGGAGTGACTGGAGTTACTGGAGACACTGGGGTCACTGGGGTCACTGGTGCTACTGGGGTAACTGGTGCCACTGGCGTTACTGGATTTACTGGAATTACTGGGGGCACCGGAGAAACTGGGGCTATTGGAGACACTGGAGCTACTGGCGTGACTGGTGTTACCGGGGTAACCGGTACTACCGGCGAGACTGGTACTACTGGGGAGACTGGAGCTACCGGAGACATTGGAGCTACTGGAGTCACCGGTGCTACTGGCGTGACTGGCACTACTGGTGTTACTGGGATCACTGGAGTGACTGGGGAAACCGGTGCTACTGGCATTACTGGTGCTGCCGGTGTGACTGGGGTAACCGGCGCTACTGGAGACACTGGGACTACTGGGGTGACTGGAGCTACTGGAGTTACCGGAGATACTGGCGCTACCGGAGTTACTGGTGTTACTGGGGTGACTGGAGTTACCGGAGAAACTGGTGCTACTGGCACCACTGGCGTTATCGGAGTTACCGGTGCCACCGGAATCACTGGCACTACTGGCGACACTGGGGTCACTGGCATTGCTGGGCAAACTGGTATTACAGGAGTTACTGGAGTTACCGGCGCTACTGGAATCACTGGTACTGCCGGAGTGACTGGTGAGACCGGCGCTACTGGAGCTGCTGGTGTGACCGGTGCTACCGGAGTTACTGGTACATCGGGTATTACCGGATCTACAGGAGCTACCGGGGTTACCGGTACATCGGGTATTACCGGATCTACAGGAGCTACCGGGGTTACCGGTACATCGGGTATTACCGGATCTACAGGAGCTACCGGAGTTACTGGTACACCTGGTATTACCGGATCTACAGGAGCTACCGGGATTACCGGTACTTCTGGAATTACTGGCGCTACTGGAGCAACAGGAGTTACTGGAACCGCTGGAACGACCGGGGTTACAGGTCTCACGGGTGCTACTGGTACAACCGGAATTACAGGAACAACAGGGGCATCTCAACCCGCGAGTTCATCCTTCTTTTTCAATGGCCTGACAACGACAGTAGCCCTCCCTCTTACAGGCGAGACAACGATTCAAACACTTAATGTGCCTGTCACTGCCGGCCAAATCGTAAAAATAGACAACACGACACAAGTAGCTGCTGTTGTTACGGCAAACTGGAGTGCTTCCTACTTTATCCGACTGCGAAATAATGGCGTGCTGATTAATGAGATTAATTTAATTAGAACGGGTACCCAGGCAGGAACTATCCGTTTTTTATCAGCAAATACGTATGCAGATACTGCGGCGGCAACGGGAACGAATGTATACACAGTAAACATTGCATTCGGCACAACTAGCAACGTTACCAGCGCTTCTGCAGAAGTCAGAAACATCAATGCCATCCGCTTTACTTAATTAAGAATGAGGCATACCTCGTGGTACGCCTCATTCTTTAATTTTTATAATGTATCGAGGGGTTTGACCTGACCTCCAAGCTCATTTCTTACAAAAAAAGCTCTCTCCCATCCACATCAGAATGAGAAAGAGCATTATTACATATTAAATCAGTTTTCGGCTGTACCATTTCTCTCCTCTAAAACGAAGCCAGAAAATGAGACCGCGCACACCCCATTCCACCACCATAGCGATCCAGACACCCATGATACCGAGGCCGAGCGTAATCCCCAGTATGTAACCGAGAGCAATCCGTAGCACCCACATCGACAGCAGCGAAGTAATCGACGTAAAGTTGGAATCGCCGGCCGCACGGAGTGCGGAAGGCAGAACAAAGCTTACTGACCAGAGAAACGGCTGTGCAATGGCAATTAAGAGTGTCAGCCCAAAGATAACCGGAACGATCTCATCCGGTGGTGAGAAGAGCTGAACCACAAACGGAAACAGCGGCAGTAGAATCAGGGCAATGAACACAAAGAAAATACTGGACAGCCACAGAAGAGATCTAATGAATTTACGTGCATCGTCCGTGTCCCTGTTCCCAATACACTGACCAACAACTGTTACGATTGCGATGCTGAGCGCGCTCCCTCCGATTTGGAATACGAGCGAGATCGAGCCGGCAATCGCGTTAGCCGTAATCGCGAACGTCCCCAGCTGCACGATAAAGGTTTGAGTAAGTAGCTTCCCGCCGTTAAAAAACATCTGCTCTGCGGCAAACGGAACGCCGACGGTCATGATTCTTTTTAAAATGGAAAAATCAAGCTTCAATGCATTTTTAATGCGGAACAACAGAGACTGGTTCATCTTCACCAGGTAATAGAGCGAAGTGACAGTCCCGATGATTCTAGCTGTCAGCATGGAAATAATAAGACCCAGGATACCCATATCCAGCACGGTAATGAACAGTACGTTCAATCCAAGAAAGGTCAGGTTCATGATCAGCGACAAAATAAGGCAAGGTCTTGTTTCGGCAACGCCTCTCAGCACACCGGTGACCGCCTGGAAAATCGCAATAAAAGGATAAGATAAACAGCTGCCGATCAGATACAGCCTGGCATTATCAAACACTTCCGCCTCTGCTCCGCCGAACAGTAAATTTAATATAGGAGTATGAAGTGCAATAACGAGCAGACAGAGTACAACAGAAAGAAGAGTTACAGCGGATATCGCTTGTGAAGCGGATTTGGCTGCCATCTGAGGATTCCCGCTTCCCTTGTACTGGGCAACGATAACGGTTCCTCCGGTTGCAATGGCGACAAACACATTAATAAGGAAGATGTTCAGTGAATCGACCATGCTTACCGCGCTGACAGCGGCCACTCCAGAGGAGCTGATCATGGCTGTATTCAGCAAACTCATTAAAATAATAAAAGCTTGATCCACAAATATCGGAATAATGATCGCGATAATTTGCTTATAATCAAGCGTGTTACCTGTAAAATATTTATTCAGCATGGCTTGTGATGCTGATTTGGATCGTATATGGGGTTCTGGCGAGTTCAAGCTCATCATCTCTTTTTCAAGTATAGTTATAAATCAATTGCCACACTATTATAGCACCTTTAAGACAGATGCGACGTATTAAAGGTCCTTTTCTTCCTATAAATTATTCTGCTTGTAAATCTGTCCTGTCTCCACTATACTAATATCATTATCTTAAAAGTAAACAGGTGTTCATTTATGCAGATTTTAAAAGAAGAGATCAAGGATCGCATTCTTGCCGCTGCCCTTTCCGAATTTGAACAGTACGGCTACCCTCAATCCTCCATGAGGCGAATTGCCAGCACAGCGGGTATGACTACTGGTAATATATATCGGTATTTTAAAAATAAAGATGACCTTTTTCATGCGGTTCTTGAGCCGACGTATGTGCAGTTTATCAAGTACACCATGGAGATTAAGGAGGCCATCGACAAGACCGATACGATAGATGCCTTTGAGACGCTCAACTGTATCCAGATGGTGGATGACACGCTTGTCGAGCTGCTGAAGGAGTCCAGCATTGAAATCAAGATATTGCTGACGCTAAGCCAGGGGTCCGCTTATGAACAAGCCAGACAGGATTTAATTCAGATCGTTGCGCAAATTTTGGAGAAGGTCATGCTGGTTGCGAAGGGTATTTCCGAACTCCAGGATCCGAAGGATCAGCTGTCGGTCCAGATGTTTGCTACCACGCTGATCGAAAGCATCTGCATCATCCTGCGTGACTATGAGGACGGAAATACAATCAAATATCTGGTCGATGAGCAGCTGTACGTTTTCGGAGAAGGGTTTGGAAAAAAATTAAGCCGATGATGTCATCATTGGTTTTTTTTGCTCGTAAAATGAACATGTGTTTACTAATCTAGTTTATAGAAAAAAGGAGTCAGGGAGAATGCAAAGAATCGTCAAATGGCGTATTTTCATTCTGGTGATATGGCTAGTAGCAGCAGGGCTGCTGACCGTATTCCAGCCGGATGTGAATGCCATCTTGCATGAGAGAGGACAGGATCCGCTCACAGAGGACAGTCCTTCTAAAGTCGCCAGCCAAATGCTGAAGAAGATTGACGGCGACAAAGGCACAAGTAATATTATCGTGTTCCATGATGAAAACAAGCTTTCAGAAGATGAATTAACCCAGATCGAAGCTGGGATTGAGAACATCCGGGACCACAAGACAGAGCTCGGCGTAACCGAGATGCTCGATCCTTTTGGTACACCAGAAGCTAAATCCTCGCTGATCTCAGAGAATGAAACGACTCTTATGGTCAGCTTCAGCCTTGACAAAGGGGACCGAGAGGTCAAGGATATCAAGGAAGAGCTTGAAGCTGAGCTCGCCGGAGTGGATACTGATTTTTACCTGAGTGGTGAAGATTTTATCCAGAACGATTATCTTGAAGCTACGATCATCGGGGTGGAAAAAAGCGCGGCGTTAACCGTAGGATTTATCCTTCTCGTTCTCGTTATCATGTTCCGCTCGGCGCTTATTCCGTTTATCTCCCTGCTGACCGTCGGGATTACTTATCTCGTGTCTATGGGTATTGCTGCGCAGATCATCGACAAGCTTGATTTTCCGGTGACGAGCGTTACGCAAATGCTTCTCGTCCTTATCCTGTTCGGGATTGGGACCGACTATAACATCCTGCTGTTCAATCGCTTTAAGGAAGAGCTGTCCCATGGTTCTACAGTGGACGAGGCGATTTCGACGACGTATCGAACTGCAGGAAAGACGATTCTGTACAGTACGCTAACTGTATTTATTGCCTTTGCAGCACTCAGCTTCTCCGACTTCGGCATTTATCAATCTGCCAATGTCGTAGCCATCGGTACCGTGATACTGATTCTGCAAATCTATACGCTGACACCGTTCTTTATGAAAGTACTCGGACCGAAGCTGTTCTGGCCTTCTAAGCAGAACGCAGGTCATAAGGACAGCAGATTCTGGTCCAAACTGACTTCCATATCTGTACGTTTTCCTGTCCTGACGACGGCCCTGATCATCCTTGTTATGATTCCTGTGCTCATGTTCAGTAAGCAGACGCTTTCGTTTGACCAGCTGAAGGAGCTTGGCAACGGATACCCGTCAACCAAAGGCTTCAGCCTTGTGGCGGAGAACTTCAGTAAAGGTCAGGCACTGCCGACCAATGTCGTAATTGAGTCTGATGAGCCAATGGATAATAATGAGTCGCTCGCCGCTCTGGATCAGGTGACGAACGCGCTGAAAGGTCTTGAAGGCGTAGATAAAGTATCCAGTGTTACACAGCCGCAGTTTGAGCCCATTGAGGATTTCTATGTCTCAAGTCAAGCGGAAACAGTGACGGGCGGTATCTCCGCTTCCAAAGACGGTGTAGACCAAATTAGAGACGGTCTTTCACAGATGGAAGAAGGATTAACGACACCTGACTTTTCTCAGGTAGATGAGCTCGTATCCGGCTCCACTGATATCGAATCCGGTTACCGCCAGCTAACCGATGCCGTAGGTCAGCTTGGAAGCGGACTTGATGATGGAGCTGCCGGTGCTGACGGTCTTGCAGCCGGCATTACAGAAATTAAGAACGGTCTTGGCTCCATCGTATCCAGCACAGGAGAGCTTTCAAGTGGACTCACTGAGATTCAAAGCCAATATGAAGCACTTCAAGGCGGATACAACACACTTTCGGAGCAGCTTCCTGGTATTCAGGCTGGCATGACAAGCATCAACACGTTAATTACGGCGCTTGGAAGCAGTCACACTGAACTGCAGGAAGACCAAACTTATAATCGATTGAAGGCCCAGGGCACTGCACTTGAAGGCGGTCTAGCCCAAATTACAGGCGGCCTGAATGAGCTGAATGCCAACTACGGCAAGCTGAACAGTGCTTTGGATACAGCTGCAGGCGGCCTTGCGCAAGTAAATAGCGGCCAAGAACAAATTCTTTCAGGCTTGAACCAGCTGGAGCAAGGTGCGAAGCAGCTCTCTTCCGGTTTATCCGAAGGGGCTGAAGGTTCCTCGGTCATTACCGCGAACATGAACCAATTGAATGACGCCCTTGCACAAGTAAATGCAGGACAGAAGGAATTGACAAGCGGATTATCCCAGCTGTCCAGCGGCATGGGCAGCCTGAAAGACGGCCTGAGCCAAAGTGGCAACGGTCTGGATGATATTTCCGACGGACTAGACCAAACCGGAAATTTCCTTACGCAATACGAGCAGGCGAAGACGTTCTTCATTCCGAAGGAAGCGCTCGAGGCAGACGAATTCAAAGCTTCTCTGGATAACTTCATGTCCGACGACCGTAAGGTTACGAAGATGATGGTTATTCTGAAGGAAGACCCTTATTCCATGGGAGCTATGGACACGATCGAGGAAATTAACGATACACTAAGTGCAAGCCTGAAAGGAACGGTCCTTGACGGCTCAGCTTACGGGGCAGCCGGACCAAGTTCCTTCACTTACGATACGAACAAGGCTCAGGTGGAATCCTTCAACAGCACAGCGATCCTCGTAATTATCGGCGTGTTTATCGTCCTGCTGTTTGTAATCAGATCTCTGCTGCCATCCATTTACATCATCCTGGCACTGCTTGCCTCCTACTATACGGCAATGGCAGCAACCAATTTTGTAACGTATGACATTCTGGGAGCTGACGGAGTATCTTCATTCGTTCCGTTCTTCTCCTTCATTATCATCGTTGCCGTCGGGGTCGATTACAGCATCTTCTTCATGATGCGCTACAAGGAGTACGGCGAGCTGGATCCAGCCAAAGCGCTCGTCGCTTCGGCGAAGAACATCGGAGGCGTCATTATTTCCGCTATGATCATCCTTGGCGGTACGTTTGCTACCTTGATTCCATCAGGACTTGTCCTCCTGATCGAGCTGGCAACCGCCGTAATGGCCGGTCTCATCGTTCTTTGCTTCATCCTTCTGCCAATGCTGGTTCCAGCATTAATCGTGCTTCCGCAGAAGCTAAGCAGAAAGAAATCGGTTGCTGCTAACCAGCAGCAGTCACAGACATTAGATCAATAAGTAATAGATATAACAAAAAAAAGAAGGAGTCCTTTAAAGGACTCCTTCTTCTTATATTCATCTCGCTTACGCAAATAATCCAGCGACAATGCTTGTAATAACTGAAGCAAGTGTTGCTACCAACAGCATTTTCAAGCCGAATTTGGCGACAACAGCAGCCTTTTCGCCACTGATCGCTTGAATCGACCCGCTGATAATCCCGATCGAGCTGAAGTTTGCAAAAGAAACCAGGAAGGTCGATACGATCGCTACCGTCTTAGGAGTCAGCCCCTCAATAAGAGGCTGGAATTGAAGCATGGCAACAAATTCATTCGTAGCCAGCTTAGTTCCCATAATCGAACCAGCCGTTACCATTTCACTTACAGGGATACCCATTAGCCAAGCGACCGGACTAAACACATACCCAAGAATTTGTGTAAACGAAAGACCGAAGATTCCTGTTAGAATTCCATCCAGCAGAGCAATAAGACCGACATAAGCAACCAGCATCGCACCCACGATGAGGGCAACTTTACCTCCATCCATTGCGCCGGCAGAGATCGCTTCAAAGACGGACTTCGTTTGGGATACTTCTCTGACATCAATTTTCTCGTCCTCACTTTGACGAGATGGCGCCACCATCGTTGCGATGATCAGTGCAGACATCGCATTCAAAATCATGGCAACCAGCACATACTGCGGTGGAATCATCGTCATATAGGATCCCATAATAGAAGCAGATACGGAGGCCATGGCAGACGTACTGACGACAAAAAGCTTGTTATCGTTCATTTTTTGCAAATGATGCTTGATTGCGATCAGTGACTCTGATTGTCCAAAGAAGATCGAGTTTACCGCGTTAAAAGTGATGACATTGGAGAGCCCAGTAATTTTTGCGAGAGCACCCCCTACGTATTTAATGGCGAGCGGCAGTACTCGGATATGCGTCAACAGCGACAGCAGTGTGGATGTGAAAATAATGAGCATTAGCACATTGATAAAGAACACATTGGTCCCTTCCGGAACCCAGTCGCCAATGACAAAATTAATCCCCTCATAACCGTATGAAAGCACCTTGGTCACACCGTTAGAAACTGTTTCTACAATGCTGACACCGATGCTTGTCTTAAACATGAACAAAGCGATTAAGATTTGAAGAATAAACAGAACAGCGATCGCTTTGAAGTTGATATTCTTCTTATCATTACTGAGAAGGAATCCAAGTCCCAAAGTCAGAATCAGTCCTAGAATTCCGATAACAATAGACATTTACCGTATTACTCCCTTTTCATTAGTATAGAAGCGCCAATGAGCATTTTTGCGCGCCTTATCTACCTTACACAGGTAGGTTAAGTATTGCAAGAATACTTCCAGTAAAGTGGAAAACTAATATTGAATATTTTTGTGTTATTCATTAAACTTTACCCCATCCCACCCCGTTTATTCATATAATGGAAATAATAGAACTTAATCTTTTACATCTAATGAATATTAAGGGTGATGAAATGACGAAAAAACGTGTTAGACTCACAATTGCGTTAGCGATTGCTGCTCTCCTCGCTGCTGCGGTTATTTGGCGGCTCTTCTTCATGCACTATGCATCGTTTGATAAGCTGGTGCTGGATTATATCGAAGAGGATGAGGCGGTGCAGTTTATTGAAGTAACGAAGATGGAAAATAACGATGAGGATTGGAAAAAAGAAAAAATCACAGATCCACAAAAAATTGATGAGATGATGAACCAATTCTCTGAAATGAAATTGAAGGCATCTTCAGATGGAGAAAATCCATTCGATGGATACCAGGTATTAATCATGCTGGATTCAGGAGCTTATTTTGATATGAACATGTATAGTGATCATTTACGTGTAAGAAATCCAAGGCTTAACTCATCGCATAAGCACAACGGAGGGGAATTTAAGATTACGAGTGATTTTGATGCGGAAGTGATTGAAGGACTTTTTTAATAGAAGTGTTTCGTTTCGTTTCGTTCCCTCTGTTCCCTTTATCATTTGGGACATACAGTAAGACTTACATCAGAAGAGGAGTATCCTGCTATGAAAAAAACCGAGATTGCTTTTAATACGGAAACTCTCCCGCTCTCCCTTAAACCCTTCGTGACTCACGCCTCTGTCTTTGACAGCAGCAGCTCGGAGGAGGCCCAAACGCTGTATATCAAGGGGGCCGAGCCTCTATTTCTTAAAATCTGCCAACCTGGATCGCTGGAAAGGGAATACCGGATGGCTCAATTTTTACATACTCAAAACTCTGGCCCCAAAGCTATTGCCTTCGAGTCGGACAAGAAGCATGACTATTTACTGCTGGAGGCTGTCGAGGGTGAGGATGGGACAGAGGCCCATCATATGAATCAGCCAACACGTCTTGTAACGGTATTCGGGCAGTATTTAAGAAAGCTGCATGCCATGTCTGCCAGCGGTTGCCCTTATCCAAACCGGACTAGCGAAATGCTGACAGCCGCTGCAAGTAAGGACATCGATTTATCCTCGCTGGACAAGTACGACTATACTCCGGCAGACGATGCTGTCATTCACGGTGATTACTGTCTTCCCAATGTAATGATGGATAACTTTGAATTCAGAGGCTATATTGATGCTGGAAACGGCGGAGTCGGGGACAGGCATTATGATCTATTCTGGGGATTATGGACGCTGCAATATAATTTCGAGACGGACGCTTATCACGAGTTGTTCCTTGATGCATATGGCAGAGATGCAATTGACCCTAAAGGTCTGGATTATTTTATTGAATTTATTCGACTGACTGAAGATTACACGTTGTAATTTTGATTGAGAAGCTGTATACACTTATAAAAAAGAAAACCCTTGAATTCCATAAAAAAGAGCCTGAGCAGATTAAACTTCGTCTGCTCAGGCTCTTTTCATAATAGGCGCGCTGTATCAAAGCACTGTTTTTTTGTAACGATACAGCTCTTATTTATTTCCGGTCAGCTCCATTGCCCGGTACATAAAGGCTGCAAACTCTCCCCGAGTTACCGCGGCCTTCGGTCTGAATTGATCCAACTCCACGGTAATTCCATGCTGTGCCAGGATGATAACGTCCTCCTTGTGGGCAGGACTAATATTCGCTGTATTTATGATTTCTTCACTGCCCGCTGCCTTAGTTAGCTCAAATGCTCTGACGAGCACGGATGCCATCTGCTCTCTGGTCAAAGGCTCATCATCCATGAACAAGCTTGAGCCGCCTTCGAATATCCCTTCAGTAACGGTCGAAGCAATAGAGCCCGCATACTCGTCATCCGCCGAAATATCCTCGAAGCCTTGGAGTGCCTCGCTCACATTTTGCGGTACGGTCAAATGAAGCCCTTTTGCGATGATGTCTGCAGTTTCAGAGCGGGTAATGTTCTCATTCGGCAGAAATTGCCCTGCATCCGAATCAACTGCTCCGTTCGCTGCTAGAGACATAACGGCTGGATAATACGGGCTGTTCGGTGTTACATCTGTATAATCCGCAGCCTTCTCAATTAATTCCGGAGCTACACGATGTTCTGTTGCCTGCTGGTAATCATAAGCCATGGCAATAATATCGGCTTCTCCCCACATCTCACCGAAGAAAGCCAGTCCAAACGGTGCTCCGCTCTCATAATATCCCGCTGGAACAGTGATAAGAGGCAAACCGCTGACATTGATCTCAGATACCGTCGTTGCTCCGATATCGCCTTCACCCAGCTTCGGAGTTTCGATCGACATTTGTGGATACACAAATCCGTCCAAATCCTGCTCTTCCATGACGCTGTCTATAATACGCAAATACTCGTCTCTAACCTTGAAGAAGTTCGTCAGATCCGGCTCCTCGCCTGCGCTTGCGATGGCTGCATCGAGGTCCTCGAATCTTCCTTCCATATAGTTCAGCGGACCGCTTTTGGTCCATGGGATCTGACCTGCTGCTTCAAACACACTCTCTACAGACAAGGATTCATCAGCAGGATTCAGGTTCTTCAAATAGCTCTCCAGATCATAGAAGAAGGACTCCATCCCCACATTACCTGCCGTTTTCACATACTCTTTAAAGCCTGAGCCCGCAAAAGGGTCCTCAACGACAATAGCGCCTTCGCCTTCAAGCTCTTTAATCGCTTGTTCATACAGCTCCTTCGTCTCAGACGTAAGCTCCGCATCTCGCCAGCCTGGGCCGTACAGACCGATCCGCTTACCTTCCAGCGCTGTATCGCTGACAGCAGCGGCATAGCCCTCTTCCGGCACATGACCTATCGCAGCCTTGGTCTTCTCATCCTTCTCGGAGTAGCCTGCCATAACATCCAGCATTATGGCTGCATCTTCTACTGTACGGGCATGCGGTCCAAGAACATCTCTTGTGCTTCCCGCAAGCGGTGTCACCCCGGTTGTCGGGATCAGCCCGAACGATGGCTTGATGCCAACAATGCCCTGCGCTGCCGCCGGATTTTGAATAGAGCCTCCTGTCTCCTCTGCAATGCCAAGCACGGCAAAGTTCCCGGAGATGGCTGCGGCGGTACCGCTGCTGCTTCCGCCTGGAGCAAACGACGGATTCATTGCGTTATATGTAGGCCCTGCCCAGCTCGTGCTGGCATGTGTACCTGTTGCACTGAAAGCAGGAATATTGGTTTTGCCGATAATGATCGCGCCTGCTTCCTTCAGCCTTGTCACTACCGGAGCATCTTCTACAGGCATTAATTCAATGCCCCCTGCTTCTTTACTAAGCGGAGCCCAGCCAAATGTGCTTGGGAATCCAGCTACATCCACGGCTTCTTTGATGACAACCGGCACACCAGCCAGCGGTCCTAGCTCTGCACCTTCACTGCGCAGCCGGTCAATCTCTTCCGCTTCCTTTAGTGCATTTTCGTTCATAAAGGTAAATGCATTATAAGTGCCTTCATATTTTTCAATTCGGTCAAGATAGGCCTGTACGATCTGCTTCGTTGTATATTTCCCGCTTGCGTAACCTGCCGTCAGTTCGCTAACCGTAATCTCTTCTAATTGAAACTGCTCTTGTGCAGACACCGCTGCTGGGCTCAGCGTCAGTGTGGATCCCCCAATGAGCATTCCCGAAATCACTAGTGACAGGGTTCTTTTTGCTAGAGTTGTCGTTTTCAAATTTACAGTCTCCTTCCTCGTCTGGTTTGCTAGTAGATTTTGATCAAATCCTGTATTAAAGCGCTAAACTCTTGAAGTCTATTTTATGCTTCATTTGCTAGATTTCAATTTTTTGTAAGATAATCTGCCATAACAAATATTTATACCCCTTATATATCGGCTTGCTGCGCAAAATACATCATGACATTTCAACTCTGTCTGCAGCTTTTGTGATAATGTGAAGATATATTTTGACAAAATTAGGAGGCTGGGCATGTTCACAATTACAAATCCAAAGATATCAGGATTCATCCCCAAATGGTCTGCATTTCATGGATTTTCAATTCTATTTGATAATCCAGGCAGCAGTCTGCATCCCATGAGTAACAAACACCAATTATTACATAACGATCTCGCCTCAAAGGAACTGGAATTGTACAAAACGCTGCATCATACTCTCACCTCGTATTCGGAAATACTTAACGCTTATATGTTCTGCCCGCTGCCAAAGGAGTCTTACCATGTAACGTTATGGGATGGAATCAATGATGCGAATGTTCAGGAGGTCAACATCAGCTATAGAGCAGATGCGGAGTACTTTCTCCAAGATCTGCCCCATTCTTTGAGTGATGGAAAGCAGATGCATGCTATCAAATCTCTTTCTCTTGAGATGGCTGACTCCATTGAATTCAAGTATGGACAGCTCGTTAAATGGGATAATTCCGTGCTCGCTGTAAAGCTTCTACCAGCCGACTCTCCATCAGAGGCTGCGCTCCTACAGCTCGAAGAGAAAAGGAAAATACTTATTCAATCTTTTAGTGAAAGCTTCGAACTAGATACCTGCTCATATACCTATACCCCTCATGTATCATTAGGCTACTTTGCAAACAAACAATTGGCCGATCTGACAACGGAACAAGTAGACGAATGGAACAAACAATTTGAAACAGATACGAAGGGACAAACCATTCGATTTTCAAGTAACAGCCTATATGGATTCACCAGTATGGATACCTTTTTCAAGGAATAAATCCGTTTTATAGAGGAGGTAAATAAAATGGAGCTGATCGTTGAATCAAATAAACTAGATGACTATTTATCCGTAACACAAGAAGTAGACTACACTCACCCCTCTATTCAGGAACTGGCGGAACAGCTCTACAAATCTTCACCGAGTGAGATTGAATTTGTGAAATCTGCCTTTGAATACGTTCGGGATCAGATTAATCATTCCTGGGACATTCAGAGCTCACGCGTCACCTGCAAAGCATCAGATGTTCTGTTCTATCAGGAAGGCATATGCTATGCCAAGTCCAATCTGCTCTCTGCTGTCTTACGCTCGAAAGGCATTCCGGCAGGCTTCTGCTATCAGCGCCTAACCCTCGGAGATACACCTGAGACGGGATACTGTATCCATGCCTTGAATGCTGTATATCTTCCTTCCATCGGCAAATGGATCAGACTCGATGCCAGAGGCAATAAGCCTGGCGTGGAGGCGAGGTTTTCACTTGATGAAGAGCACTTGGCTTTTCCAGTACGCGACTTCTATGAAGAGATCGACTACCCCGTCATTTACACAGCTCCTCATCCTAAAACAACGGATGTCCTGCTTCGACATTCCGATTGTATTCAAATGTATTTGCATGGTTTGCCGACGGAAATCTAGTTTTTTGTCTAACAGAAAAAGGCTGGCACTTCGTAACAGCGCCAGCCTTTACCTCATATCATTTTTAATCCTTAATCCTCGTCTTCTTCTTCCACTTTAACAATCTTGCCTGACTTTGCAAGAACCTCAACCTCAAATAACCGATTGTCCGCCGTCAAGATAAAAAATTCATAGACCAGAACACCACGCTCGAGCTCCATATCTACATGCACAACTTGACCCGGTACCTGAGCGAGGGCTATTTCCTTTGCCTGTTCCGTGGTCAGCCTTTGTCTTACCACACGCGGCGGATAGTTATTATAGTCATATTTGTACATCCCTTAACTTCCCTTCGACATAAAATCTCCACGTTTAACTATATGTCTCCGGCAAAGTGATGGTGCTAAGTCAATGCTTCATTTGTGATGAAAGAAGAAGTTTAATTTGCGTTAAATTTTAAATTGCTGTATCAATTCCTGCAGCTCCTCAGCCAGCTTGGATAAGGAAGCAGAAGCTGCGCTAATCTCTTCCATGGACGCCAGCTGTTCTTCCGTAGAGCTCGCCATGTCTTCTGATACAGAGGCATTCTCATTAGCTATGGTAAGCAGATTCTGTGCTGTTGAAGTCACTTGTCCTGTACTTGCAGCGATTTGCTCGGACAGGGTAGCGACCTCTTCTACCTGAACTGGAATCTCCTGAATGCTCTGGATGATCGAATTGAATGTCTCCGTCGTATTGTAGGAAATCGTAAGACCGCTCTCGACTTTCTCTGCAGCCAGCTTCATTCCATCAGCCGTCTTCTCGGTTTCTTCCAGAATGCGGCCGATCAGTCCGATGATCTGCTTAGCTGCACCCTCTGATTGTTTCGCGAGCTGGCCGACTTCTTCAGCCACCACTGCAAATCCTCTGCCATGCTCTCCTGCCCTTGCCGCTTCTATGGAAGCGTTTAGTGCAAGCAGCTTTGTTTGTCCGGCAATTCCGCCGATCAGGTCCACGATGGTGGCAATTTCCTGTGAACGCTGCTGGAGTGATTGGAGCTGCTCGTTTGATTTGTTAACCGATTTATAAATAGCATTCATCTGATCCATCGTGCTTAATACGGATTCATTTCCTTCAGTCGCCTGATCCGCAGCCTGCTTCGTTAAATCCGATACTTGAACCGCATTCTGAGCCACTCTATGAATTCCATGGGTAATCTGAGTCAGTGACTCTACAGTCTGATTCAGCTGCTCGTTCTGTGTTTCAGCCCGGCTTGCTACTTCCTGCAGGGAAGATGCGACATACTCCGAAGCGGTAGCCGTTTGCATTGAGCTTGCCGTCAACTCCTCGGAGGAAGCTGCTACCTGCTCTGATTTTGTCCCGATCTCCTGAATCAGTGTTCTTAAATTTTGAGACATTTGATTGAATGAGTTCGCAAGATCTCCAATCTCGTCCTTATTTTTTATATAGATTTCTTCTGTCAAATCTCCCTTGCTGACTCTAGCAGCAGACTTGCTCAAGGAGACAAGAGGCTTCGTAATAGAACGAATGATGTAAATGACAAGCAAGCTACCAAGCAAAATCGCAGCGATGATGACAATGCTGGTTGTAATTAATATCGGCTGGGTGATGTCATCAATTTCAGAATCGTAGACAACGCCGCCGACCTTCCAGCCCGTCACGTCATTCGTGACGAATTCCATTCTCTTCTCAGAACCTTCAAAGGTATAATCAAACTCACCTGTTTCAGCATCGTACATCTGCCCAAAGAAAGATTCTGTAGCTTCGCTTCCCAGCTCCATCGTAGGATGGACCACAAGGTGACGATTCTGATCCAGGATAATTGCATAACCGTCGGAGCCGATATCCACTTGTCCTGCGATTTGCTGCAGATTTTCCAGGTTAATATCCATCCCGACGACACCGCTTCCGTCCTCGGTTGTTTTCGCAATAGCTACGACTAGATTACCCGTAGCTACCGACACATAAGGGTCTGTCACTATAACCTGCCCTTTGTTTTCCATCGCCTTTTTATACCAAGGTCTTTCCCGCGGATCGTAACCCTGACCAAGTTGTTTTTTCGGGACTTGAATCATTACACCTTCACCGGTTCCTACATACATACTGTCCAGTTCCTTATGAAATTGGATGTAGCTGTCGAACTGCTCTCTGACCTCTGGACTGGCGATTCCTTCATAAAGACC
The DNA here is from genome assembly GCA_023715865.1 of Neobacillus mesonae. Lineage (GTDB taxonomy): Bacteria > Bacillota > Bacilli > Paenibacillales > Paenibacillaceae > Paenibacillus. The sequence goes on along the minus strand of JAMBOW010000009.1, from coordinate 124,494 downwards.
GGCATGAACTGCTGCAGATAATATTCCTACATCCTCCTGCTTAGGAGCAATCGTATCCGTTATAAGAGAGTTGATCACTTCGACGCTTTCCTCCGCGCTGCGCATAAACTGCTTATCCAGCTCATTCTTCGCCGACTGGTAGGATAGTGTTCCAATCAAAGAAGCAGGGATAATAAGTACGATAAGAAACACGATAATCAGTTTGTTTTTGACGGTTAATCTCAGGTTGTCTTTTAACTTGCTCACATTAAAACCTCCAGTTCAATCATTAGCCTTTCTTGCTGCTTTTTAGAAATTCCTAATTTCCGTAGTAAAGAAAAAGATTTACATCATATCATCGGTAAATACCTGCCATATATTTAACACTGGACTTAAAATAATTGGAAATGCCTTGTTATTTGTCACATAAAAAAGGAGAAGGGCGGCGCCCTCCTCCTTTGCCTGTAGAGTTGTCCAATAGGTTACATTCCTTAAATGAACCACTCGTTGTTGCTATTAAACTTCCCCTTGTATTTTAGTGAAATCGGTTAGCTAGATAAGCCCAAAAGAGCTCCAAAATGTATATCCTAGACAAGTGCACTTTCCCGCTATTGACACTGACATATGCTAAGAGGGAAAGGAGATGAGATTTCGATGAACTACAACAGCAGAACCGTTAAGAGCAAATGGACGAAAACACAATGGCTCATGGACAGCCGGGTAATAAGAAATTACATTCCTGAAACGAGCAAATTCAGCCGGAATAACCTGAGCAGCATGCTTTCCCAATATAAAACGGTATATTTCAAACCGGAGAAGGGCTCGGGCGGCCACAATGTTGTTAAAATTAAAAGGCTCCGAAGCGGCTATCTGTACCAGTATGAGTCTAACCAAAAGCGGTGTGTGTCTCTCGAAACACTTTATGCAGAGCTAAAAAAACGAAGCAAAGGCAAATCCTTCATCTTGCAGAAGGGCATCCAGCTTGAAAAAACAAATGACAGACCTTTCGATATTCGGGTCATGGTGCAGAAATCAAGGAGCGGAGTCTGGAGGACGACCGGGGTTTTTACCAAAATAGGATTACCTGACAATGTTGCAACCAACTATCATCAAGGTGGAACAATCGAATTATTCCGGGAAACTCTACTAGGAGCCGGCTACAACAGTTCTGTCATTCAAAAAATTAAAACCAATTTAAAAAAGCTTGGGGAGGCAGTCGGTAAAGTATTCGATAAGCAGCTTGATGGTTTTCAAGAGTTGGGACTTGATGTTGCCTTGGACCGTTCAGGCGAGCTTTGGATTCTTGAGGTCAACACAAGACCGCAAATTTATCCCCTAAAGCTGATGAAGGATCAAAGACTGTATCGGAAAATTTTGTCCCGCGCCCAGCTATATGGAAGGCAGCATTAGATTATATTAAATACCCTCTAACTTGAAAATTTCTAGGTATGCCTAGAGAGACATTCATGTTCAGTTGAACGTCAATTGTACTTAAGCTAAGAAATGAAATCGTGTATGTAACGATGTACGGTGTCTCAATATAAAAAAGCGTCAGCGTCAGCGTATTCTCATCGCGCCATATCGCATGGGTAACGACCTCCTGCAGATGCAGAGAAAGGTCTTTATGAAAGACGGCACGCCCATTCATCAGCTCTTCAAAATTAAAAAGCAGCTCCGTGTCCCGCTCGTCTCCGTAGAATGTATGAACCTCCAGCAGATTTTTTCTCATATAAAAGCTAAGCTTCTGCAGCCCGTGGGGATTCATGCTTAGCAGGTAGCTTCTGCCGTCTATATCGGGAATACCGATCGAAACCGGATGAACATCCGGAACGGCGGAAGCCATAACAGACGAGCTGCTGCTTGTTGATGTCACTTGATCCCCTTGCATAACCCCAGAAGAACCATTATCTGATTCCTTTATTGGGTCAAGAATATATTCATAGATCAAATCCAGCAAAGTTTGCAGCGGCTTCATGCTCTTAAAGCTTGCATTTGCAGCAATGACGATATTCTCCTGAGGCGCCACAAAGCAAAGCTGTCCAAAAGACCCGTCGCCCCTATAGCAGTCCCTCCGGCATAAATGAAACTGATATCCGTAGCCCTGCTGCCAATCCACTCGCTCCTTTATTGCGTCCGTATCACTATGCTTAGTTGTGGCGAGTTCAATATACCGCTCGGATACGATCCTTCTGCCCTCATACGTTCCTTTATTCAGAAGCAGCTGCCCAAATTTTGCGACGTTTTCCGTTGATAGACTTAGGCCCATCCCTCCTGCCGTAATCCCCATCGGGCACGTTTCCCAGCTCGGACGAGGTATGTCTAACGGCTCAAATAGAGTCGGCATCAGATAGTCCACCAGATTTTGTCCAGTAACCTGCTCCAGTATGGCTGCCAGCATATAAGTGGAGTGCGTGCTGTATAGATAATAGCTCCCCGGTTCATGCTCCACTTCTAAAGAGAGAAATGCTTTTACCCAATCCTGCTCCCTAGCCACAGCTTCATAAATATTGTCATGATGCCCGGCAGTCATAGATAGCAGATGGTGAACCGTCATTTTCGATAAGTTTGGTGAGATCACATCCGGCAGCTGATCAGGAAAAAAAGAGATCACGGGATCGTCCAAACGTAACAGCCCATGGTCCCAAGCAATCCCTGCGGCGATTGAAGTAAAGCTTTTACTTAAAGAATAGAGCAGCTGAGGACAGTCCTTCCGATAGGGTTCACGGTAAAATTCAGCCCTCCTCTGACCATCCTGCAGGAGAATAAAGCTGTTTACTTCCAATTTCAGCTCTCGTATTTTTGCAAAAAACGCAGCTGTGTCATTTAAGTTTAGTGGATGATATTCAGATACATCTGATGATACACGCAATCCTGTACACCCCCTGCCCGTTTCTTATTTCCCCTGCTGTTCACCTATTCTCCATAACCCTGAATTTAACGATTCTGCTGATTAATTCATAAGGCAGCGGCTGATCGAGGGGGAATTGCACTGACCCTTTCGCACTTTTATAAACCGACAGCTCATCCTGAAACGCAGCAATGCCACTGGCACCAGGATAGAATCCAATATGATTTTTAAAAGCTGCAAAATGAACCAGGTTGCCGCGCAGCTCAAACGTCGGCATTTGATAACTTATTTTCTCCTTTGCCTCGGGTGCAGCCTCCTTGATCACCTGTCTTAAGGTCTGTAATACGTCTTGAACTTCCGGCAGGAACACGGCAATATACGCATCGATAGATTCATAGGCTGGTTTGCTGTCGGACATATTCCGCTCCTTTTATTTTGGAAATTTAAAATGAAACGCTATGAGATGCTAAGTGATCGATATGCTTTTTAACCTCAAGCCAATCCGAAGCACGATACACATAGTCATCTATAATAGATCGATTGTAGGGCTGCTCATACAGAATCACCGGCTTCTTCGCCTGGGCGAATTCCCGTGCATAATGAGGTCCATCGTCGATCAATACATCAATCTTGGCATTGACGCACTGCTCAAGCTTATTTTCACACAGCACAATGCTGTGATATTGGATGTTATGATGTTCAAGCCATTCCACCGTCACGTCGTGAAAAAGCATGGGTCTAGCTGTAACAATCGTAATTTGGTGCTCACTGAACAGCTGCTGCAGAGTCTCCACAGCCATCGGAAAAGGTGCAGAGGTCCAGTGAATATCACGTCCGTATCGTTCATATACCGTATTTCTTGTAGCCTCATCCCATCCATACAGCCGATACATATAAAAATCATTCACGTCCTGAGGCGTAAAAGAAAACCCCGAAGCTAAGTTGTAATACTTCAAATGAGTAGACGTCGCATCCAGCACCGTATTATCCAGGTCAATTCCAATATGCAATGGTAACAGCTCCTCACATGCAGTCTTATGTATCAAGAATACTCTGTAATGAGCTCAAATATAAGATAATATACAAAAAATTTACAAATATCCCCACTAAACGCTGCAGTCCGCTGGAAAAGGAAATGACAAAGCAAAAGGGAGCAGAACTTTCCTGCCCCTTTTACTCATGGATGGGATCTATGCTCTTGGCACTGGCCTGTGCAGGATAGGATGTATTGACCCCTCCCTCAATGGTTACTCTTACCTCATCTCCAGTATCATACTGCTCAATGGTTGATACCGGGGCTGAAATCCATATTGCATCAGGACTCACCATGCCCAAGATTTCTTCCACCGTTTGCTCTTGAAGATTAATTTCCGCTCGATCTGCTGCGGACACAATCAGCAGTCTGTTCTCACTCTTATCGATAACCAGACCCTCAATGGCGGTCTCATTCCCCTTATCTTCAGAAGAACATCCGCCTGCGATAAGCAGGAAAAAGGTCAATATTGCGATCCATTTATACATTCTAATCCCCTCCCATCTGCAGCAACTAGATATATATGAATTAGACGCATCTTACTGCCTAAAAGGTTTCCTGATTCTTTGATTTATAATTGTAATAAAAAAAAAGAAAGAGGAGCCTGCAGCCCCTCCCCTCTCTTTGCAAATCTAATTCCCTCTATTTCTCAAACCGGAACCAACCGAAGTCGAAATTACTTCCCGGTAGGAAGATAAAGGTCACCTTCTGCAGGCCTGTTATTTTCTCCAGCTCAAAGACCTGCTCTTCATAGTCTTGGGTCTGTGTAAATTCTACAAGCTGGTTATTCTCACCGTTGGGACCCGCAAACCGGATATGGATCGTATTCTTGTCGATTGGTGAGCTGCCAAATACAACAAGCCTTGATGCCCCTTCAGCTGTGAAATCCATCTCGGTAAACTCTAAGGAAACGTTGTTGCCGATCCCCTCTACGTTATCACCGGATATCGTGAATGTATCGCCATAGATATGATCGCACTGCGCTGCTGCATTCGCTTCAAAAGCCCTGTTCTTCTTCTCAAACGAGAAGCCCTTGATATGAATCTTCTGCTTCAGCACAAAACAAATGGACGTAATACCGCGAAGCCGCTTGGACAGACGGTAAGTTTCCTCTTGGTAGACATTCCATCTAGACTCCTTCTGATAAACCACATCAGCGAGGAGTGTGCTGCCCTCTTCGTCCGGCATGCCCTCCCAGATTTGCAGGAAGTAATCCTCATTCGACAGAGCAAAGATTGGAATCGTGATGGTATCCGACCCATAAGCTCCAAAATCGATATTGCGGAAGCCTACATGAGTTTCCCCATCCCGGCTGGTTGCAACGCCTTTCTCGTTCCCGTTGCTGACATCGCCTTTCGCATAATCATAGAGCCCCCCGGTAATGAAGCCATACGGATCTTTAAAGGCCGTACCGAGTCCCTCCACTTTAAACTCAAGATGGGAAATCAGCTTCGTCTTGTCTGTACCGTTCTTGCTTGTTGCCCGAACCAGGAATTCACCGTCGCCAAGTGCATGGATGACAGCAGAATGGCCGTCTGCTTCAACCTTAGCAATATTGGACTCAATCCCTGCATCGTTCACGACTGACCAGGCAATATCTGTGTAGGAAGTATTCTCCGGATACAGCTTGGCTGTCACGGTCATCTCTTGTCGGGAAGGATCAAACACTTGGCCTTCGGCACTGATGATCTCAATTTTGCGCAGTGGAATTTCAGTCTCATTTCCTGTAATTACGGCGAGCGCCTCATTCTTCGTATTTGCATCCGTTCCTTCTAAGACAGCAGCTTCTGCAGGAACAGCATCAAATTCGATCGACTGACCTGTCAGTCCCTCAGAGGTTACCTCAACCTTAATTGTTCCAGACTCTTTCGCTGCGCCTATGATCGCCATCAGCTTGCCGCTGAAGAGTCTTCTGCTCTGGCCTTTGTATGGATCATAATCCGTACTGTCTCCATTATCGAGACCAAGCAAGCGGCCAGCTCCAGTTACACTGACATTTACGCGATTAGTCGCATTCTGAACTGTGTTGCCGTCTTCATCCTCTACATTGATCTCTACAAAGATCAGGTCCGTACCGTTAGCCGTAAGCTGGTTCTTATCCGGTGCGAGACGAATCTTGCTCGCATCCTTATAGGAGCTCTGTACATCCGTAGCGATGATATTGCCTTCTTCGTCATATGCAATTGCCTTAAGCTCGCCTTCCTCATAAGGAACCTTCCACCAGCCGACCAGCTGCGTTCCGTGGGCATGATCAATATCGTACGTTCCGATCGTGCTGCCGTTCAGCTGCAGCTCAATCTTCGGCGCATTCGAGCATACGCGGACGTCGATCATCTGACCAGGACTGAAATCCCAATAAGGGAAAATGTGAACCATCGGCGCTTTTTTGTAGTCTGTCCATGCTGATTGGTAGATGTAGTAAGAGTCCTTCTTAAACGTAGCTGTATCCAACTGCCCGAAATACGAATTCTTCGTATGATACGGTGTCGGCTCTCCGATGTAGTCGAATCCAGTCCACAAATACTGCCCGAGTGAGTATGGCGTATCTCTTTCCGCCAGAATACACGCCTCCGCCGACTTCGCCCCCCAGCTCGTCGTACTGTTACCCAGTGCGGAGCACTGCTCATCATCGTCGGCAAGGATCGATTTCTCAAACGGAAAATGATAGATTCCCCGGCTTTGAACAACAGACGCTGTCTCCGATCCGTAGATAATCCAGTCTGGATGCTCCTCATGATGCTTATCATAATATTTCTCTGCATAGTTGTAGCCAGCCACTTTGACAATGTCGGCGCATTTTTGGGCATTTTCCCAAGGCATGTAGTTGGAACCAATGGTAACGCGCGCATTTTGCTTCGGATCAAACTCCAGCACATAGTCCATCAGCATTCGGGTCACTTCCTGACCCCGTTCATCTGCATGCGTATCATAAATCTCGTTCCCGATGCTCCACATGATAAGACTTGGATGGTTGCGGTCCCTCAGCACCCAGCTCTTCACGTCGGTATGCGCCCATTCCGGGAAGAATCTTGCGTAATCAAATGGCGTCTTGGATCTCTCCCACATATCAAAAGCTTCGGAAACGATGAGCATGCCCATCTCGTCCGCCAGGTCCATGAGTTCCTTCGCCGGCATATTATGGGCAGTCCGAATGGAGTTCACGCCCATCTCTTTGAGCAGGTTAAATCTTCTGCGCAGAGCAGTTACATTAAAAGCGGCACCTAAAGCGCCCAGATCATGGTGCTCACACACACCGTTCAGCTTCATCTTTACGCCATTCAGACGGAAACCGTCATTTGGATCCAAGCTGACGGTGCGGAAGCCGATATTGTGTGTAATGTTCTCGACCGTTTCTCCGCCTGCCTGCAATTCCGTTACCAGCTGATACAGATGGGGCTCATCCGTGCTCCACAACTGAGGATCTTCCACCTTGATTTGCTGACGGTTCGTTACCTCAGCTTGTCTATCGGCAGAAATTTTGTCTGATGAAGATGCAACAATTTCTCCTTGATACAGGATGGTGTGGGTCAGCTCGGCATCTGCATAGATGCTTGCATCTGTGTCCACTTCAACCTTCCAGCTGCCGCTCTCCTCCTGCGATATTGATATGTAAATGCCATTCGCAGCAATATGATTCTTATCTCTTGTCTTAAGCCATACATTACGGTAAATTCCTGCTCCGGAATACCATCTGCTGTTCGGGCTTTGGTGAACAACTTTAACGAGGATCTCATTCTCGCCCTCGACAAGTGCTTCTGTTATATCATGCTCAAAAGCAGAATATCCGTATTTCCATTCCCCTGCAAACTGTCCGTTTACATACACGGAAGAGTCCATATATACGCCGTCAAAGGATAGCAGAACCTGCTTCTCTTCCTTCGTGTAATCAAACTTTTTGCGATACCAGCCAATGCTGTTCTCATAGAGGTCCAGTGTGTTATAGATCAGCCAATCATGAGGAAGATCTACCTTCTCGAACGTTAGTCCCGTGTGCTCTGTAACGTCCAGTTTACTCTTTGCGAATTCCCATCCAGCATTAAAAAGTTGTTTCTGATTCATGGTTGCCTCTCACCTTCTCTATTATATGATTGCGGTTACATAACCAGATACAGTAGGTTACAAAAAACGAGGAAGCAAAGAAAGGTCCGTCCGCCGTACCCTTTCCTTCACTTCCTCATTGTATCATGAAAACGTTTAATTTCTTACCCCGAATCTTAGCGGGAAAAGACTACAATAATTCGACATTTACTTGATTTCACCAAGCATGCGTATTGTCTCTTCTCCAAGTTCACCAAGCCGCCATAACGCAACCTTATAAATCCCCTGACGGCTCGCTTCATCAATCCAGCCTCTCAAGGTCACGTCATCTGCGTACCACACCGTATGCTTGATGCCTGCCTCATTGTTGTACTCAAAATATACGCTGCCGCTGCCCGGGTCCCGTTCGGGCTTCAGTCCAAGAGAATCGGCCAAGTCTGCCGCACTCTGTTCTGTGAGGGAAGACGTGCCTCCTTCTTCTTCCCAATCGAAGCCCCCTGTGGAGAAGGCAATGATCGGATCTCCAGGAATATGGCTCATCCTGCCTGCAAGAGCAGCAATAAAATCCAAATCTGCTTTGGGTCCAGGTCCGCTGTGACCACCATATAAATTATATGCCATCATGACATATTCCGGTCCCTCTGGCAGCTCAAGCTGTTCAACCGGTGCTCTTGGCTCAAGCACAACCCGCAGAGAGACATTCATCTCTTTAAGCCTACCGGCCAGCTCCTCATAAAATAGCAGCATGTTCGGCCAATCCTGTTCTTCCACCTGTTCATAATCGATCTCTATTTGTTCCAAACTGTATTGTTCCACTGTTTGTGCAATCCTCTGAATATGCCGCTGCCTTGCTTCCTCTGTCGCCGTAAGCCGGTTCAGAAGCTCAGAGTCCTTCTGAACCGAGCTTCCATCAGCATGAATGACATCATTCACGAGAGTAAGTCCGATAACCGATTCTAAATCCGCTTCTTCAGCAGCCAGCTCATGAAGCCGGGGAAGAGCATTTGTAAGTGTATCCGTGAAATAGAGCTCATCCCGCTCATCAAAATATGCTGCAAACAGCTGTAAATCTGCTGACCCCGCAGGTATGGATGACCAATCTGCGTTTCCTTCTTCCCACTGCCAATCGGTAATCCAGACCGACAGCTGCCGCGCGGGCGGGATAGCGGCTTGTGCAGGCGCTTCCGCTCTATTGTCTTTCGATTGGAGCAGCAGGACAGCCAAGATTCCAAGCATCAGCAGGACAGCGACTCCAATCACCAGCTTTCCATATCCTTTAGTAAACAACATCCTATCTCCATTCTTTAGGCATTAATGACTGACTTTCCCTTCCATATATAAACCTCATCAGAACGTTTCAACAGCCCAATCCACTGCTGAATCGAAGGCACGGCGCACAGCAAAAGAAGCTCTTTCCCAGCCATGTGGAATGTTGCTGTACAGCTCGGCAGCTGCATCTTCACCCGGTTCGCTCACATACACTGTAACCTGTTTGAAGATTCCATCATAAATCGTATCCTTCTTATTCTGCTTGTGATAAGCAGAGTAAAGCGCGAGCGTCCCCTCTTCAATGGAATCGTCAATCCGCAGCTGATCAATCCATAATTTATCGTCCACCGTTACACTCAGCTTTTGATCCTGAAGAGAAATATCGAATTGCCGGTGATCTGCTATGTTAATCGGATATTCATCCTCGGCATCCCGGTCACCTGCTGTTGTCTGAACCTTTGTATAAACAGAAGCCTTATCGTAAGCGAGGTCCTCATAAGACCAGTTGACCGGATCAAGCTCCTCTTCATATATCGTTTCCGCTTCGTGCCCGGCCACTTTTTGCACCACGCGCAGCCTATTATTTACAAGGTCAACTCGAACGTAGCTCTCCTTCTGCTCATCGTTTCGTATATAAACCCCTTGCCGTCCAACCACATTGCCAGCTGCCTGAAAGCTGATCTGGGCATTCTTCGCTCCTAACGATTCACGGAGCTCCAGCTTGCCAATCCCCCCAGCAGGCGATGTGAGTACGATCTCACCTTCCTTAAACTCTGCAGCTCCTTCAATCAGACTCCAATTCTTTGCCTCGTCTTCGTCTCCTTGTACGAACTGCAGAGTTTCGCCCGTATCCTGCATAATCTTCATAAGCAAATGATTCGTTGCCCAGTATGGTGCAGGCTGCACACGGTTCAGATTATATATGGAATCCTGCAGTGTATTTAACGAGGTACCTTCCCGGTTAAAGTGAATGTTGAACAATTCCCTGATGTTCTCCTCGTTCGCATTGGTTACAAGCCTGTTCATTCCTTCTCCGAGCGCATTCGCATGCATAATCATATATACGCCTGGAACATAGCCCAGTGAATCCGTATAGATGTTCTGCATCAGATCGTAGTCGTTCTTGATTCTGGACTCCATCTGCTCCCTGTCTTCCACGGGGATCATATTCTTGTCACGGATAAAATCCATAAGATAATGATTGTAATATTCAATCTCCGACTTGTCCGGCAGCTCGCTCTCGTCTCTTGCTCCGATAAATCGGCCTTCATCGTCGAATATATTAATATAGCTCAGCCGGTATCCATTGCTTCCCAGCTCCCAGAAGCCGGTATCCGTCATCTTCTTCATTTCCTTTGGCTGTACGAATTTCCGTTCGCTATTGCCCACCTTGTTAGCGTAAGAGAGAAACGTCGCTTTGTAATTGAGCTTCTCCAGCAGGGGCTGAGCGAAGAGTCCGGAATCATTACGCCCGTCTTCGAAGGACAGAAACAGCGCCTTGTCCGGCAGGGCCTTGCCCTTGCTGTAATAGTCAATGACGTCCTGCTGGGATATGGTCACATACCCCTGATCGTACAGCGCCTGAAGCTGATCCTCCAGCTGGTCTTTATCCACTAGCTTCGCAGATCCCGTACGCCCGACACCAAAATAAGACAGTGCAATAAAGCCGTCCTTCTGACTCCAGGCACTCCGATCAGGCTCTTCATATTTCTCTATATTAAATATCGTCTGAATGAGCAGTACGGCTAGAGCAGCAAGTATGATAGCTTGAATTATCGATTTCCGTACCTTTTGTATATTCTTTTTGCGCACATTCAGGGCAGTTTTTCGATTCTTCTTCATTTAGGCCTGCCATCCTTTTTTTATTTTTCGTTTGTTTTTGCGCTCTTCTTTTTTCTTTCTTGCTTCGATATCCTGTGGAGTTTCCCTCGTGCCCCAGGTGGATTTCCAGAACGTGACCCATGCAACAGGCATCTGCCAGAGCAGAATAAACTCATAGAATACGCAAAAAACAAATCCGAACACCCACAGCTTGCTCTTACGGAACATGAGATGCGCAAGGCTCATCAGCAGTGCCATCATGAAGAGTCCCATAAGGAAGGTGAACGGAAAGACCTGATGAACAATCGGAACATAGACAAGGTTATATAGCACAACGATCGGCGCGGCAATCGGTACGATCAGCCCGATATAGAAGAATAGGGCCATGAACGGTTCCTTGCGCCAGATAAAGGTTCCCGCACGCAGTGATTCACGCAGCCAGGAACGCTTCCAGCGCATTTGCTGCTTAAGAAAGACATTCATCTTGGACGGAACGATCGTCGAGCATATGGCTGTATCCTGATACGCGGTCCGATGAGTCTTCAGAATATAGTTCGTCATGCTTCGGTCGTCGCCGAAAGTCGCCGGCTGTCCAAGGAACTTCTGGGTCAGCCATGCATCCGCATGCTGAAGAACCAGCTCTTTTCGATAGCAGGACAAGGGGCCGGACAGACATGTCACACTGTCAAACCAGGATTCCGCTGCCTTCATGATCCGAAAAGCAATATAATAACGAACGGTCTGCAGCTTGGTAATCGTGTTAGTATACTTATTCTCGACGTCCGTTCGTCCGGCAACGCCGCCCATCTTCGGATCCTGAAAGGGCTGTACCAGATGACGGATTGCGTTCGGCTCGAGAAAGCTGTCCGAATCAACGAAGACAACGAGATCATGCTTCGCCATATTCACACCTCTGACCAGCGCTTCCCGTTTTCCTCCGTTCTCTTCCAGCACCACATAAGATAAGCGATCTACTGTCCCGTATCTCTCTGCCTCCTGATGAATCATGTCAATGGTCTCTTTGATTCGTTCTACAGACTTGTCCGTCGAACGGTCATCGACAACGATAACCTCCAGCTTGTCAATTGGATAATCCTGATTGATACAGCTCAGAATCGTCCGATGAATCCACTCTTCCTCATTGAAGCAAGGAATGATAATGGAGACACCCGGTGTATACTCGGGATTTACTTTCACGTTCCTGTACATAGAGCCGAATAAATAACGTGTCAGCAGAAAGGCCGCAGCAATAAGACTGTATAAATATAGGACGAAATTATATTTGAAATAAATGACGCTCTCTGCGCGCATGAGCATAATAAGCAGAACTGCAAACAAGAGAATGGCACTCGCTGAATATACGGAGTAACCCCAGCGTTTCCTTTGGAAATAGGAGGTCAGCGGCTTCTCAAAATCCAGGGCGATGCGTGCGCTGCCCTCGGTCCCTTCCGTATCCAGGGATACGATGCGAACCACTTTTGCATCAATGCTGACGGAGGAGTCAAATCCCTCAGGCATGGCTCCCGGCGGTATTTTGAATCTCGCATTGACCTGATCCCCAACCTGAAAGGAATGCTCCGGATGCTCCAGCTTCATGAGAAGTCCGGTAGAGGAAATATCAACCGACTTGCCCTTCACCGCATGTTTTTTCTTTTTCCCCTTCGGTATAACGGTTACTTCAAACTCTGCCATGTACCGTAGACTCAGCAGTCGCAGCTTGTTAATGTAATCAAAATCCACATCAGGTGAGCCGTTTCCAGCGGCCGCAACACCCCGGCGGTCTGTCGAATTGCGAATCTGCTCTGGATCAGGCACGTAAGACAGCTTCCGTCTGTCCGGACGTGTAACCGTCAGCTTTTCTTCAACTTGCTTTTTCTTCTTCCTAATCATCGTAAAGAATCTCCTATTCGTGGACTATAAGCTCCAGTACAAAATACCGCTGCGCTCAAAGATGCCTCTGTCATAGATTCCTTTGATGTCGATCATGATCTTCGGCTGTTCACTGCTGTACAACTGATGTACCTGTATAAAATCCATCTCTTTAAAGCACTCGTGAGCGACAGCCACAACGGCGATGTTCAGCTCTTTCATATCTGCCAGATCTGTCAGCTCTACTCCATATTCCTTGTACGCTGAATTTGCATCTACATAAGGATCAGACACAAGCGGAGTAATACCATACTCACTGAGCTCATTCACAATATCTACGACTTTGGAGTTCCGGATATCCGAGCAGTTTTCTTTAAAAGCAAGACCCAGAATACCGATACGCGTATTTTTCAGATCCATGTGGTGTCTGACCATCATCTTAATAATGTTCTGGGCAATATATTTGCCCATGCCGTCATTGATATGGCGCCCGGCCAGAATAATCTTGGAATGATAGCCGCTGTCCTCAGCCTTGTAGGTTAAATAATAGGGATCAATACTGATACAATGACCTCCGACAAGACCCGGACGGAACGGAAGGAAGTTCCACTTCGTCCCCGCTGCCCTAAGCACCGCGTTCGTATCAATATCCATTTCATGAAACAACATGGATAGTTCATTCATGAAGGCAATATTGATGTCCCGCTGAGCATTTTCGATAACTTTGGCAGCCTCTGCTACCTTAATGCTGTCCGCACGGTGCACCCCGGCATCGATGATCAGCTCATATAGACTAGCTACCGTATCCAGGGCTTCCTCATCATTGCCGGATACAATTTTTACGATGTTCTCCAGGCGGTGTACTTTATCTCCCGGATTGATTCGTTCTGGCGAATATCCGACCCTAAAATCCTTGCCGCATGTAAGGCCCGAAACTTCCTCCAGAATTGGAATACACACTTCTTCAGTTACGCCCGGATACACAGTAGACTCATAGATTACTAGCGAGCCGGGTGTCAATTGTTCAGCAACAAGCCGGCTTGCGTTTTGCACATCGGTCAGGTCAGGCACGTTGCCGCTCTTAACCGGTGTCGGTACAGCGACAATATAACAGTGCACGCCAGCAAGCTTGTCTCTGTCGGAAGTGAATTCCACACCGCAGCTCCGCACGACATCATGGCCTAGATCACCGGTGATATCAAATCCATTTTGGTAGGCCTCAATCTTCTGGCTGTTCACATCGAACCCAATTACCTTTACTATTCTTGCAAAAGCAGCTGCAATCGGCAGTCCTACATATCCAAGTCCGATCACCGCGAGCTTCTCTTTCCCCGCAACTAAATCCTCATATAAGCTCATTCTTTCTCCCCACCACTGCTTTAATTTCCACTCTTGTTTTGTTCTATCAGATCTGCCATTTTGACAAAGGTGTACCCCTTAGCCTCCAGCTTATCAATCACTCGAGGCAGCGCCTCAATGGTATGGATGCCGTCCAGCATGTGCAGCAAGATCACGCTGCCGTTCTCGGTTCGATCCATAATCGTGTTTACAATATCGCCTGCAGAATTGGATTCTTTCCAGTCCAATGCCGTGACATCATACATGGCGATTTGTGGATAACCTACTGCTGCAATCGCTTTGGCACGCTCATCATCAACGACCCCTGTTGGCGGACGGAACAACATAACAGGCTGCTGCTGTATCGCTTCAGTAATCACCTGATGGGCTTTAACCAAGTCCTCCTGCAATTCCTCCGGCGTCAAAGAGGTTACGACCGGATGCGTGTAAGAATGGTTGGCTACGTCGTGACCCTCTGCCACCATGGCTCTAGCCAGATTAGGGTTATCCTCTACTCCCTTGGCGCGCAGGAAGAAGGTAGCCGGCACTTTTTTTGCTGCCAAAATATCTAGAATTTCCGTTACGGTCTTATCACTGCCCCAGTCATCAAACGTCAGCGCGATCTGCTTCTGGTCTGTCTCGACCTTGTAGATCAACTCGTAATCCTCATCTTTGTAGTCCAAATTCATTTTCGCTGCATCGTATCCTGGAATCTGCTCAAGCGGTTTACGCACTCCGCCGTTCTCTGCCAGCTCTTTCAGCGGAATCAGCTTGTAACCGATGTCCTCTGCTGCCTCGGCAATATACTTTATAGAGTCAATGACTTCCGGGTTAATGTCCGTATTCAGTGAGATGACACCGCCGCGGTGAATGTAACGCTGTACATAAGCTCCGATCTCTTCAGCGCTTTTCATATCACGGTCCTTCGGATTAATGCTGTAGCCTACAACAGCCTTCATTCCCAGCTGAGCTGCAACCAGAGGCAGGTCTTCCGGATAATCACCCGATTTGGTGCGTATATAAAGCGGCTTCGCCCCTGTATGCTCCTCAATTACCTCATTGCTGAGCTTTACTTCCTGATAGAGATCGTTGTAATCCATTCCTGTCATATCCAGCTGATTCAGCGTGTTGTTCTCAATCTCATGCCCTCTCTCCAAAAGGTCCAGAGCAATATCTGGCTCCTCTGCTACTCTCATACCTGGCAGAAAAAAAGTCGCCCTGATCTTGTATTTATCCAGCTCGTCCAGAAGACGATCCATCGTTTCCTTGTCAGCCATTCCATTAAAGGTTAGGGACAACTCCTTGCGAGCCGTGTAAACATAGGTGATTTCTTGACTTTGCTCACCGGTATATCGCTGCACCACAGGATCAGGATATACACTCGGATCATTTGCCACGGCATCCGTCCCTTCGTCTGACTTGCAACCGGTTAACAGGACAAGTAAAGATAGGATCAGCATCCCTATTGTCCTCTGCTTTGAAGCTTTATTTGGCATCTTGCTTTGCTCCTTTAATTTTGTCGAGATTTGAACAACTCACAATTTATGCAATTCTATTTACGTCTCGATGCAAATTTTCTTATAGATGTAATGGACTTGAAGGCTGATTTTACTTGCTAACTAAGTATTTGGAATCAGAATTACTAATTAATGTCATTACTTCTGAACTATTATAAAGCATAAACCTCTGCAAAAACTTAACAATCTTGCAGTTTTAGGTCGAAAATCTGACAAAATGTTTTTATCGAATAAGAATTTTAGAAAATAAAAAAGGAAAGGCCCTCAGGTTTCGGTAGAACCGATCCCAGTGCCTTCCCTTATATCATCATCTACTCTAATGTGCTTCTACTCATCTGCGTGAGTGTGAGCACTCTTCCAATCCATAATCTGACCATTCAATTTACATATCTACCGTGATCCGGCAGAGCCAAGCTGTCGAACTCACTTACTAGTCTTTCTAATCCGTGAGCCAATTCCTCTCCAGATACTGGGCTGCCGTGACCAGTAATGGTCACCTCCGGCTGCAGCTCCAGTAATTTCTTTACCGACAGCTTCGCTGCAGACCAGTCCGTTGTAAAATATCTTGGCGGCCCTGTAATCTCCTGCTTTTGGGTCAAGACCTTATACAGCGAGTCTTGTCTCACTGTTACAAAAGCATCCCCAGCAATTAAAGCACGGTCCTGCATTCTGAAAAAGGATACATGGCCGGGTGCATGCCCTGGCGTATGAACCCAGCGAAAGCCGTCCAAATACGGAACAGTGCCGTCAGCAGGAAGCTCTTTAATGTAACGCCCCAACTGAATCGGCTCATTCGGAAAGTAAGACGATATTTTCGCAAGCACTCCACCTTCGACCGTAGGATCAGGCTCTGGATAGCTTTGCTGACCGGTCAAATACGGGAATTCCATAGGATGGGCATACACCGTCACACCCCAATGTTCAATCAGTTCAATGATGGAACCTACATGATCAAAATGACCATGCGTCAATAGGATGGCTGAAGGCCGGCAGTTCTCCCCGAAGCGTTCCTCTGCAACATTAATGATCTCCTGGGCAGAACCCGGCAGCCCTGCATCTACCAATACAAATTTCTTGCTCTCCGGTTGACCAATCATTACAATATTCACAATCTGATCCGTATAGCAGTACAAATCTTCCGCTGCTTCCACGCCTACCCTGTTGTTAACCGAGGTTGCTGGAATTGATTTATAATCGTTGCCATACTTCAGCTCCTCCGACATCATCATTCCTCCTCACAATAAATATCTACACTGAAGTTATTATCTCTATATGGTGTAAAACATATCCATTCCGCTATTTCACCGTTCTCAACAACTCAATACACTCTAAGCCTTCTTAGAAAGATTAAACGACTCTATTGAATTGAATCATTAGCAGCAGCCTTTATGGCAGGTATAACCACCTCTTCGTACCATCAATTTCCCCATAAATTACCGCTTACACTTTCGACATAACACGACAAAATTTTCGCGAGTTTAAATGTATCATTGGGTTATGAAGATTAATCATGAGTGAGTAACTTTTATAGAAAAATGATTAATATCCTCTTAAACAAAACATTACATCTACGAACACAATGAATATGGACGAACTTAACCGGGAGGGCTTAGTAATGGTAAACCAAGTTATGAAAGACACTTTAGAGAGAAGAGCTGAGGAGATTGTTGAGATCTGTGAGAAGGAGCATAACGATCTTTATAAACTCTTTGATGAGACTCTGGAGAATATAAAAAATCAAATTCCTGACCATTTAAATAATAGCATTGCTTTGCTCGAGGATCTTTTTCTTCAAAGCAACACCCGTGTTATGAAAGCCGCTTACCAAATTGGATTCAATGACGCTCAGTCAATTAATAAAGAGATTTTAAATTTTTCAGAGATAAGAGAAGCTTCAATTAAGCTGTGATTATATGTAACAAAGCCCACCTATTCCAAAGAAGGTGGGCTTTTAATTTTACATTCAACAATTCATATGTGTGTAGTAAACGGTAAGTGCTGAGCTGGAGTCAGGGTCTACATGACTGACTTCATCGGAATCGGATTCTATTAGAGTAGGTATTTCATCAAGTTCAATGTTATGTAAATACGAAGTAAGCACCTCAGACATACAATTAACCTTGTTTAAGGGACTCCTAAAGGGAAGCTCCATCCCTTCATGTAAAGAGACTATCGAAAATCGAATTGCAGGAATCTGAACATCTCCCCACAAATAAAAGAGGAACGACTTCCCCCTATAATGCTTATGTACATATGCAGACCATGAAGACTCAATAAAGCTTAACACCTGCTCCAATTCACTTAACGAAATTAAATCCCTTTTTATAAGTTTGTTTAGCTTCTGAATGGTATAAAGATTATACCTTGCCTCAGCAAGATATTGCCCGGGATCATTAGAGAATAATAGATTAGGATACTCAGCTATCTCCAACACTTCGTGATATGCCTTTATTCCTCTGTTTTTTAAAAAATCAATCATTGAACGTCACGACCTTTAATTATCTAAAATAAATTGGATACTCATTTCTATTCCATCTCAATCATTTGATAAAAAGCAGCCGCGAATTCTCTCTCCCCTTTAACTCATCGACAATTAATCCTATTTATATTTAATCAACTTATTGTATATTTATTCATAGTTATTTGTTAATATACAATTATAAAAAGGAGGATGTATATGGATAACAAATTCATTGAAGAGCTGTCTTTGAACCACTGGCAGCCTTTATCCACTTTGCTGTACGACGGATGGGTGCTTCGCTTTGCGGATGGATACACCAAACGGGCTAACTCCATTAACCCCATTCATTATTCAACCTGTGAATTGAATCATAAGATTAAAGAGTGCGAGAAGATCTATTCACAGAATCAGTTACCCGTTATCTACAAAATTTCTCCCTTTGTAGAGCCCGCACATCTGGATTCCATATTGGAGAGTATGCGCTATTCTGTGCTTGATATTACAAGTGTTCAAACCCTAAATCTAGATCAGATCAACGAACCGCGTCTTACTTCCGTACAAATTAGCGAAGAGGTAAACACGGAATGGCTAGAGCATTTTTGCAGACTCAATCATGTGAAAGACAAAGATAGAAGCACCATGGAACAGATGCTAACCAATATCAGGACGAGAAAAGGATTCATTTCCTTTTACGATGAAGAACGAGTCATTGCGTGCGGACTTGGCGTAATCGAAAGAGAATACATAGGGTTATACGATATCGTCACAGACCGTGACTACAGAAATCAAGGTTATGCTGAACAGATGATCTTAAACCTCCTGAAATGGGGCAAAGACAACGGAGCCACACACAGTTATTTAGCAGTAATAGCGAATAATACGCCTGCACTCCGGTTGTATTCCAAAATTGGATACTCCGAAATTTATAAATACTGGTATCGTGTGAAGAATGCAGATTGAAGATTGAACGACGGGAACAGCATCAACATGGGTATTATTCTTCTTAAATATACGGAATAGAGCGGTGATCAAAAAAAGGCATACAGGCCCGATTCATAGTATTCGTATTCCTCGCCCGTAATTTTTTTTTGCCCATAGCCATCATAGAAAGCGGCGAAGTCTTCTTTCGACTGAAAAATATTAGGCTTTGGCCTTATGGCCAGGGCTGCGTCATATCTGGGGTCTCCGTACGCACCGCCGCTCCAATCAATAATTCCGGTTACCCTGCCTTCCTGCACCAGTACATTATCAATAGTAAAATCGCCATGAATCAGTGTTTGCTCAATCTCACTCGGTCTGTTCCGTTTCAATATCTCAAGTAAAGCAGAGTTTCCGTCTACTTCATAATGGTTCATATTAAATTCGGCTTGGCTGAGCATTTGATCGATCCAGCTGCCACCCTTCTTTAATTCATCAGGGCAAGATACGGAGTGGAGCTCTCGTAAATTACGACCATAATCATGTATCATTTCGTAACGCACCATGGAATCATCTTCGCGGGTCAGAAAACTGCGTAGAGTCTCCCCTTGTATGAATTCCATCAGCAGCCAAGCCTCTTCATATCCATCAGTCTCTTCCCGATGTATAAATGAATAATTTCGGGGTACCCGAAGACTCGTATAAGTCAGGCAATCTAGTATGTACGATTCTCTTCTTAGCCATTCACTATATTGGCGGCCCTTCGTTCGTTTAAGTACATATCTTCCATTAGTAGAATCTATAATTCCAACGTCTGAGGTGTGCCCCTGCCTCGGGAAGGAGATTAGACTTATCGATCCGAGCTGCTTCATGATTTCCTTTGGAATCTCTTGCTTTGAAATAGGATTCAACTTGTTCCCTCCTTCTACATTGTCCGAAACATTTTCACTCAGTCTACGTCTAAACTATACGCAAGTACATAGGAGAGTGATTACAATTTTGAAAATACAGATCTCATACATCACGCACATGCTAAGCCTGTAACCACTTAGAACTTCCTGGGGCTGTTGCAGGCTTAGCCACTTACCAGGGAGCGTGATGTCATTTGAAATCAAACCATCATTCTAAACGTACACGTGGATATTATCGTCACCACAGACAACGCGTCATTGAGCGCAAAAAAAAGTTAATTGAGGACCATCTCGGCTGGCATGTTCCTAACTGCCAATTTGGCAGACTTTCCAAGTCGAAAATCCATTGCTCGTGTTCCATGTGCTCGGAGAAATCGCGCCATCTCGGCTTTCCCAAGTCGGCGCTAACTCGAATTGAGAGTCAAATGGAGCAGCTGAGAGAGCTGAATTAACTACTAGCAGGGGACAGCATTCTGTCCCCTCATTTAAACAAGCTTCTCATATCACAGCTTAACAACCTGCGTACGAGCTAAGGTATCATAAAGGGCTTGCTTTTTCCGGGTGAAAATTGCGGTTAAAATATACGCAAACATAAGTACATAGATGAGGCCGCCAATCACATAGTAATGGAACGGGACAATGTCTGCAGCATCTAAATAAACCAACCGGTAGACGAGGTAATGGGACATTTCCCAGGGTAAAAATTTAAAGACGGTGCGAAGGACCGCCTGCGGCACAGACACGCTTTTTCCGTTTCGGGTGACCGTGCGGATTCCCAGCTTTCTTTTTCCGAAAGACTGTCCTCCAAAGGCTGAATCGCTCATTATAAAATATATAGACACGGGTAAGGTCACCATGAGGAACCCTGCGAACTGTGCTTGGATCAGCGAACCCTGGAACAATTTCTGCAAATCAGGAAAAAGGAACATGTTTACGACAAAGAGCAACGCTAAGTAAGCGCAGATGAATACATAATCAATTAAAAAAGCCTTAAACCGAGTGAAAAATGAAGCGTTCATAGTTGCACCTCCCCGTTACCCAAAGACTTTTCCATACTACTAACCCATATTCGGAGCGGATGTCGGTTAGACTTCACCATTCAAATATCAGCATTAATGTAAGTTCACTCTGTAGATAAGCCGCCGTACATAGGTGTAGTGTGCTGATTCTATACGCTTTGGACAGATTATCTTAACAATTGTGAGTAACCTCCAGCTCATTGTTGGCATCTATCGTTCCGTAAGTAGCACAAAGCAGCATACCGCCGCAAACCTCGCTGCTCACTTGAAAGTTTACGTGATCCTCATATGTATCCAAGCTATCCGCATGAATGGTATCTACAAGCTTTTTGAAATCAAGAACCGGCAAATACTTTGCTGCAATCTCATAGCTTGTTAGATTTTCTTTGTTCTCATAGGGATTATACTCCTGAATGTCTTTATAAATTGGACTTGGGCTATACAGGTCATGCTTTAATTGTCCATCTTCATCCTCGTATTTTTGGATTTCTTCGCTAACGATATAATCCGGGTATTTTTCGCCACCTGTTTGTTCATCATTCTCCCAAAATGGATACTCTATATCACACAAGTGCGTTATGACCCACATCAGAAATTGTTCGTTAATCAACTCAACATTGGCTTCTAACTCCTTAAATCTCTTACTGTAATAACTGGCTGCCTTATCGAGCTTTACTTCTTCGGGCATATCATCCGTAACCCCTGCAATTTCGCATCCATCTAAGTTAATCATAATGCTGTCGAACTTCCCCATTACGCCTAAATCGATCGTTCCATTCCAATAAGCTTCTCCGTCATTATCCGTTGTGATCATAAGTATCCTCCATTCTGCTGTTGCCCTGAGCAATGTAATTCCTATGATATATCTTTCATAACTGCATGTTTTTGTTTTGTATGTAAAAATTATAAAGCAATTTATCCATAATTGTACAAGACTCAAAAATTCTGTAGCTATATGAAGCAGATCGTCAGAAGCGAGTAATACAGCAGAAGAACATAAAACAGCAGAGTACATAAAAAACAATCAGCGCCAGTTTCCATAGGGAAAGGAGGCGCTGTTTGTTCTCTGCTTTAGTGTTGGCATTCTATCAACGAGAGATCATTTAGGGATATTTCCACCGAGCACCCTTCCGCCTGAATCGCCGGCAGGATCGGTTACGTGGTCATCTTCCCCAGCATGAATGATAAGTGAGCGTCCGAGTACAGAGTTTGTGTCATCTTTTTCAAGCGTTGCATCTGGCAACAGCATCTCTGCCTCTACCGTACCGTCCTCTTCCACTATGAGATTTCGCATATCTCCAACATGACTTCCTTCTGGATGATCAAGGCCATGGTGCTTGTCCGTAGGGTTAAAATGTCCTCCGGCAGATTCGAAATCTGTCCCTTTAACTGCATTCTCGTGTACATGGAATCCATGCTTGCCTGGGGTCAATCCGGTTGCAGAGATTGTTACAACTACCCCTTCATTCGTCTCCTCTAATGTAGCAAAACCTGCAGACTCACCCTCAGCATTAAATAAAGTAACAGACGGAATGCCTAAAGAAATCGAGTGGGACTCCTGCTCCCAATAGACTGGTTGATCGACCAGTTCAGATACCATCCGAACAGGCACGTAGGTTGTATCGTTATGAATAATATAGTCCGGTGCTGTTGTTCCGTTATTATCATATTGTCCTTCTACAGACGACTTTTCCTCACCATTCACATATACGCTTAACTTTGCAGCTGACTGCTTGATCGCGTCCAAAGTAAGATCCTGACTTGCTGCAGCCAATGAGAATCCTGAAAACAATACAGCTCCGGCAAGAAATGCGCCTGCCATATGCTTTGTCTGAAAACTTCTTTTTTTCATTCCAGCGCCTCCTGTTACTGTAGTCTCACCACCCCTTACCCTTATTTTTCCAAATCCAAACTGACTAGCTGTAGGTTTAAAGGCTCTTGAATCAAATAAAAAAGACACTCGGAAATCTGACCGAATGCCTCATATTTAACCTTAACATCTTACATATTTACGTTTAAAGCCAAGCCGGTTTTTGTCTACTTCCTTTTGAATGCTTTCGGAAGCAAGCAAGATACTGTTCTTTTTGTTGTCCCGTTTCATTTCTACTGGACCTACGGCTTTTGCGGTCTCGACGGCCTTATCATGGAGCGGCAGATAGGATACTGCTACAGTGTACATAAAGTTGTTCATTGAAGATTTTGTTCGTTCAGGAGAATTGTGAATCGTCTTCTCCACCATCTCCAGCATGTTGGCGATTTTGCTCTCGGCAAACTGTACGTCAGGTCGACTTCCCAGCAGCCAGCAATAACAACTCCAGCCCGCCGACATTTTCAGCTCTTCTCCGCTTGCAATCCACTTATCAGCAACCTCTTGTGCAATATCCGTTTCTGCCAAAGTTACCGCAACGACGTAATCGGATAACATATAAAAATAAGCACCTTCTATCCAACGTTCAAAATCCTCTTCGGTCATCGCTTTAGGATCTGCAATGATGCCAGCAAAGTACATAGCATCGTAGTTTCCAGTGGCGTAAAGCTGCTTAGCCAAAGGCTGGTCGATTTTGATCTTCTTCGCAATGGGTTTCATCGCCCCTGTCGCCACACCAAATAATGGTTCGTGTGCTCCATTGGAGATGTACATTTTTTTGCTTCTCTCCTTGCCGAGAGCTTCAAGCTCCTGCATGACTGTTTCTAAATTCATAAATTGTCACCACTCTTTATAATTTATCCATGACTTTAAATTCTAATATAGAACAAGTATACCACCGTTAATCGCTAATCCTCATTAATAAAGCCACATATGACGAGTAGAAAATCCTACAAGCATGTACGTATCCAATCATTCTACCCATATTCGATGAATGGCAGGCTTGTCCTCTGCTGAGAAATTAAGATGAAATACATCAGGATTGGATAAAGCTGCCCACTCCTTAAATCCGATGCGGTCATCGAAATATTTAAGTAAGAGTGATATCAGGTTTCCATGTGAAACTAGTACGATGTTGTTGTATTCGCTATTCAGAGCTTCCATGACCACACTAATGACACGGCTCATCGCCGTGTTACTGGACTCTCCTCCCTCATAACAAATGTCTAAGTTATCAAATGTCTTACGAAGCATATTACGCCAATCAGGATAGCTCTTATCCGACAATACCCTTTCGGTTAATCTTTCATCCACGGCGATTTCAACGCCTATTTTTTCGGATAATGGTTTTATTGTAGAATAAGCCCTTTCATAAGAACTCGAGATGATATAATCAACTCCTTTGTACAAGAGAAATTCAGCAAGAATTTCTGCCTGCACAATACCATTTGCAGTTAGTTGAGCATCTGAAGCTTGTCCTTCTGCCTGACAATGTCGAACAACATAAACATTCTTCATTAGTCGTTCCTCCTTAATCTTTAGTTCACCGCGCGGTACATCTCTCGTAATTCTTCGGGGGGATGCTCTTCTTCCTCTATTCTTCTATAATTAGATACTGGTTCTTCCTTACCTAACCTAATAAATTCCTCAGCTGTCCCTTTTATAAATGAGCGAGCAATCACCATTGGCTTCTCTATATACGTTTACTACAGAAACTAAGAATGAAAAAGCTACAGTAAGTGATTAAGCATCGTTCAACGCTGTCACGCCGATGTGCCAACCGTTTCGTCTTCTATGGTCAAGATGCGGCCGGGCAAGCGCAAAACCAAGCAGAAGAAGAAACAATCCGTCTGTTCAATAAAAAAACTCCAACTCTCAATACGCTGAGAGCTGGAGTTTCTGTTTTCGTGTTTACTCGTCTATCTTCTCTACGCTACCGTCCTTGAACGCGCGCAGGTCGTTCGATGCCGACTCGATATCAGAGGCCGCCCAGTGGTTCAGAGGTACATCCGGCCAGGTCGGCTGGCTAAGCTCTTGCAGAGCCGGTCGCTGGAACAGGCGGTTGATTACCGCGATCGCTTCCGCACGTGTCAATGTGTCGCTCGGACGGAACGTACCATCCCCTGATCCTACCATCAGACCCGCTGCTTGAACGGCTGAGATAGATGAAGCACCCCAATGACCTTGCGTGTCAGAGAATGCCGAAGCGCTGCCTGTCACACTCAGCCCCTTCACCTTGGCTGCAATCACAGCCATCTCGGCGCGAGTTACCGCAGCATTCGGACGGAACTGTCCATTCGGATCCCCAGCGACAAATCCACCCCTGCTCATCTTATGAATCGCACCATACGCCCAGTGCGTATCAGCAACATCCGGATAACGCCCTTGGTCGTTCAAACTCAGACGATCGAGCTCCATCTGACGTGCGATCATCGAGACGAGCTCAGCACGGGTGATCTCCGCATTTGGACGGAACGTTCCGTTCGTATAGCCAGAGATGTAGTGCCAGTAGCTCTGGAACTCTTCATCTGCGGAGATAATCGTGAACGTGCTGAATTTCTCGATCTCGATCTCAAGGCCGACCGGCTTGCCCTCTGCATCATAGACTATCGTCGGAGCCTCTACTGCTTTGTCACCGTCGGTGTGCTCCACGAAGATCGCGAGTGTCTTCAGAAACGTATCGCGTTCTGCCTGATCTGCTGGCAGCTCAATGTCTTTTAGCGGGAGCATCACTTTCGTCATACGGGACGTATAGTTCGTTTCGATCGTCATCGGCTCACCAAGCGCCTTCACAGCTCGGCCTTGTGCGTATTGTTCCAATTCGTCCGTTTCAATCACTCGATCTTCCACTTCCTGCTGCTCGGAAGCTTCGCGAATCGGTACCAATCGGAAGAAGAGGGCTTTGCCGTCCGCAGTGAGTTGATCCACCGTGCCATGCGGCAAGGTGATTTTGGCACCGCCCGCTTCAATCGCCAGCGCTAGACCCGCTTCTTTCAGCGTGAGCAGTGCATCCGCATCGACATTCACTGTCACTTCGTCTGCCGGTTGACCCGGAATGTCGTCAATGACAATACTTGCCGTTTTGCTTGCGTCTGCCGCGCCGCGCGCCACTACTTCGGCTGCTTTCTGCTTGTTCATCTTGACAGCGTCTACCACATTACCGCTCGCGTTGGTGCTGCGGGTGATGTCCACTTGCACGATAGGCGCGTCACCCGTCACCACTTTTGCTTGACGGGTCTGCGCCGGTGCAGTGATCGGATTATTGCTGCTATTGCCGTTATCACCACTGTTGCCATTATTGTCACTATTACCGCTGTTATCCGGATTCGACGCTGCGACTTGACGCGTCACTTCCAGCTCATACGACTTCGTTGCGCCGCCTTGTGCTGTTACGATGACGGTCACATCGTTTTTTCCAACTTGCAGATGAATCGATGCCGCCTCACCGCTTGTCTTCACCATACCATTCACCGTCAGCGACGCCGTCAGGTCCAGCGTGTCAGCGGTGAGTTTCAGCTCCTTGACCTGATTTGGCACTTGTACTTTGTAGGAGGAGGTGCTGCTTTCAAATGCAGGCGAAAGAGTCACACCGTCGACCGTCAGCCCTTCCAACAGATTTGACACCACTTGCACCTTGCGGGTGACTTCCGTTGCCGAGTTGTTACTGCTGTCCTTGACGTTGTAGTGCAGGATGTAGGTGCCAAGCTGCATCGAATCCGGCTCGTCCGAGACGGTCACCTGATTGGTCAGATCGCCATCCCTATCATCGCTCGCCGCATAGCCCGGTTCTACGTACTCTTCCCCCTGCAGCAGATATACCGTCTGATCGCCATGCAGCTCAATAATCGGCTGGCTGGCATCGACGATGTTAAAACTCATTGTCGCTGTGTCCGATTCGTAATTATCGATACCTTCCGTGCGTCCATCGTCCTCCACCGTATATGTAAAGGAAGCTGTACCTGTGAAGTCATCTTCCGGGATAAACTCCACTTGACCATCGACGATACTCACCGTGCCGCCCGCAATCGCTTCAACAGCCACGACTTTGAGGCTCTGCCAGAGTTGTTCATCCAATGGACCTACGCTGTCATTACCGGTCAATGCTTCAAACGGGATGATCACTTTCTCCGTTCCAAGCGCCACATCCGTACGGATGTCATCAACCGCTGTCGGTGGGTCGTTCACTTCGGTAACGGTGATCACTGCTTCAACCGCTTCGCTGATCAGAGCGTCATCTTGGCTCGGAGCCGCTTGCACCTTGAAGCCAAAACCGGTGTTTCCATGCACATTTTCTGCCGGCAAAAACTTCAAGCCTGCTTGGCCGTCATCCACGGAGATAAAATCGCCGTTGTGAATTTCGGTCGCTCCGTTCTTCATATACAGTGTGCCGCCTGTGATGCCAGTGATCTTGAAATATTCCGTCACCGATCCGCTGCCCACGGCCGGGGTGATCACCAATCCGTCACTGTTCAGCGTATCTTCCGCTGTGGTCGTGTCTTCAACGGTCGGACGGTCAGCAGGCAGAAGGACACGGACGGTGGCTATAGCCTGCGCGGTCTGTGGACGCAGCTCCCCATTGGTCGTGCCATTATCTTCAATCGTATATTTAAACTTGGCATTGCCGCCGAAGCCCTGCTCTGGTGTGAAGTAGATCGTATTATCCTCCAAACGCACGGTACCGCCTTCAACGGCCTCGACCTCGATCACCTTCCGGGTCTGTCCAGCTTCATTTAATGACAATTCTGAGTCATTCTCAAGCAGCTTATCCGCTGCAAACGTGTGTTCACCCGAATTTCGCGGCACCGCACCGATTGGATTATCATCGACCGCTACTGGCGGATCGTTGACTTCGCTGACAGTGATTGTGCCGACTGCTGCCGGGCTCAGCCCTGTGTCGCTTAGGCCTAGTGCAGCTTGCACTTGGAACGAGAAGGAGTCGCCTGCCGGTGTGTTGGCATGCTCCGCCGGCTTGAATTTCAGACCGGAATCCCCATCTTGCTTAGTAATGAAGTCGCCGTTCTGGATCGGAGTGGTCTGATCGTTCTTGTACAACTCACCGCCCGAGATGCCGGTGATCTTGAAGTGTGTGACTTCTGCTCCATCCTCTGTATTCGGTGTGATCTTGAGCCCGTCTTGGTTCCAGTCATCTTCCTCCGAGGACGCAGGCGTTACGCTCGGAATGTCAGCGACCGGGGTAACTGTGAACGACACAGTCGCACGATCAGTTTCCGGTTTTGCTTCACCGTTCGTCGTGCCGTTATCAGTCAGGTCATACTCGAAGCTCGCAGTACCATGGAAGTTCGGTTCTGGGGTGAAGAACAGATCATTCTGCTCATTCACTATCACCGTTCCTCCCGTTGCGCTGCCCTCTACCGGCGTGAGCGTAAGCGTCTGCCCGCTCTCGTTCGAAGCGCCTGCCGAGTCATTGGAGAGCAACGTTTCAACTGTGATCGTACGTGGTCCGGAATCCTCTGCCACCTCAGACAGCAAGTCATCCATGGCTACCGGCGCGTCGTTGACTTCGGTGACGATGACCGTCGCTGCTGCCACATCGCTCAGCTTGGTGCCGTCGTTCATCGGTGCTGCTTGCACGAGGAAGCCAAAACCGGTCGGGCCGTTCGCATCCTGATCAGGCATGAACTTCAGTCCGGCAGAGCCTTCAGCGGTTGTGATAAATGAGCTTTCCGTGACTGGCGTAATGCCGTTGCTCTTGGACAGCGTGCCTCCATTGATGCCTGTGATCTTATAAAAATTGGTCACCGCGCCGCTGCCTGCTGACGCGGGGGTGATCTTTACCGTGGCCACCGTGTCTTCGGCCGTCGTCGCTATATCTACAGTTGGCTTGTCAGCACTAGGCAAAACATCGAACGAGACGGTAGCAACTGCAGTTTGTCCATCTGCATCGCCATTGGTCGTGCCATTATCCTCCACCGTATAACGGAAGCTCGCCTGACCGCGGAAATCTGTTTCCGGTGTGAAGATCACATTTCGTCCCGAGATGTGCACAGTTCCCCCTGTGACAGGCTCTGCGTCGATGATGGTGAGCACCTGATCTGACTCGTTCGTTCCTGCCGTGTCATTAACAAGCAGCGTTTCAAATGGAATGATACGGTCACCCGAATTCTGATCGATCGCCTCCAAGGAGGTGTCATCGTTTGCCAACGGAACGTCGTTGACTTCGGTAACATGGATCGTGACCGTTGTCGGATCACTCAGTCCCTTGCCGGCCGCGTCTTGAGCGGCTTGCACCTTAAACGAGAATGTGTTGCCTGCCTTGGTGTTCGCATTGGGAGCTGGGGCGAATGTTAACCCTTCACTTCCCTCCTCGGCGCTGATAAATGTGCTATCCTCCAGTGGAATGGAGCTGTCCTTCTTATACAGTGTCCCGCCCGTGATCTCGGTTATTTTGTAGTGTGTCACCGTGTCCTGATCATCCGCCTCGTTCGGCGAGATGGTCAGCCCATTCACACTCGGCATGTCTTCCGCCGTAGTCGTGCCCTCCGCCTGAGGCGGATTGGACTGCGTCACGCCAGGTCCGATCTCAAGTAAAAGTTCTGGTTGTAAATTACGAGACTCCATCGCAGCAATCGCGAACTCAAGTTGATATCCTGGGTCAGATCCTTGAAGAACGAACGTTACGACCTTGTCACCCGCAAACTGGTTGTTTACAAAATCGGTGACATCAAACTCGTTCAAGCCCATTTGTACCGGCTGTTGGCTTTTACCAATCACTTGATCTCCTGTGTTGAAAAGCGGGGACTGGTCAAAATCCGTGTTCTTGGGCCATTCGTCTTTGGTAGAGCCGATGATCGTTACATGAGGTACAATCGTATCAGTATGATTAGCATCCTGAAATGATTTTACGTAAAACCGCAACTTTGCTGACGTGACAACTCCAGCTCCATCAGGCAATATAAACTTGAGTGCTGTATGCTGCTGTCCGAATAGATCAGAACGTCCGACGTAATTTTCATCATAATTCGGATTGTATTCCATTGAATCCCAGAACGCATCTTCCACCAGTATTCCATTAGGAGCAGCAGCCTTCGCCGGCTGCACGCCAGTAGGCTGGGCTAACCACAGCAGCGAAGCCACCGCCATAAGAGCAGATCTTTTTTTCATCCAGTACACCTCATGTTTGATCGAATAGTTTTGCATAGAGGGAAAAGGCGCCTTCCAATGCAATGATAAAGTTGATGTTTATGCATAACTTAACTGTAGATTGGAGTGCGGCTGGTCACTGCTCGTCGTGCTGATCACATCATATGTATTCATTAGATATCACCCATCGGACGTATACGTATTACCATCACAACTCAATCTTGCTGAAATTGTGTAATCTATTACCTCCTCAATAGGCAAGCATAGTTCCGGCAAGCAGAGAGCTCCGAGGACGGAGGTTTGCTGTTTTTCTATTGCTTTCCATTTAACATATCGAGACTTTTTTCAAGTGTAATCGTCACAGATTATCGGATAAAGACGAGCTAAATGTGAGAAAAAAGTGAAATATTCACAATATCTCAACTTATAACGCTGTTCTTCTACCTATTTCGCTATTTTTCCTTGACTTTAGCTCTACAAGAGCTCATTTCTTCCTTATATTCTCAACTTCTCTCAAAAAGGGGCATATCTCGACATTGCGCTCGAATTATACACATCTCTCTGAAACGTATATTGAACAATAGGGTAAGAACGCAGCAGGATTAGAAAAACTAGAAAAAAAGCCGAGCAAAACTCAGCAATGAATAGCTGAATTTCGCTCGGCTCTTATACCAATTATTTAATTACACTTGTTATCCTTTTAGAACAATAGAGGTCAGCACTCCACATGCATCCGTTCACGGGCGGCATCCCAGTGGCTGCTCCTTACCCTTCCTCCACCTCATCATGATGCTTGCTTGCAAAGTCATCAAGAAGTGCACGTACTTCACTTGTTGACTTGGAGTTCATTAAATTATTTCTTAATTCACTTGCCCCTCGAAATCCACGTACATATATTTTAAAGAAGCGTGCAAGCGGCTTGAACGAACGTGGCTCCATTGCTGAATACTGATCATGCAGATCCAGATGCAACCGCAAAAGGTCAAGCAATTCCTCACTGCTATGCTCCCTCGGCTCCTTCTCAAAAGCAAATGGATTATGAAAAATACCGCGCCCGATCATAATTCCATCCACACCATATTCCTCAGCGAGCTTTAATCCGACTTGACGGTCAGCGATATCCCCATTAATGGTCAACAGTGTATCTGGCGCAACCTCATCACGAAGCTTCTTAATCTCCGGGATGAGTTCCCAATGAGCGTCTACTTTACTCATTTCCTCTCTTGTCCGCAGATGTATGGATAGATTAGCAATATCTTGTTTCAAGATGTGGGTCAGCCAATCGCGCCACTCGTCTACAGCGCTGAAACCAAGTCTTGTTTTTACACTTACGGGCAGTCCTCCGGCTTTTGCTGCTTGAACGATCTCTGCGGCAAGTTCGGGACGACAGATCAGACCGCTTCCCTTCCCATTTTCCGCTACATTAGGTACAGGACAGCCCATATTGATATCGATCCCCTTAAACCCTTCCTTCGCCATGCCGATACTCATTTGACGAAAGTACTCCGGCTTATCTCCCCATATGTGCGCTACCATGGGTTGTTCATCCTCTGTAAAAGTCAAACGCCCGCGCACACTGTGATTCCCCTCTGGGTGACAATAACTCTCTGTGTTCGCAAACTCTGTAAAGAAAACATCAGGTCTTGCTGCCTCACTCACGACATGGCGAAAAACAACATCCGTCACATCTTCCATGGGCGCCAGTACAAAAAATGGGCGTGGTAAATCACGCCAAAAGTTATTCATCATATCTAAAACCTCTCTATGGATACCAAAACAATTTCTTTATCCTAAAAATGATAAGCAAACCTGTTCATGTTCCTGCTTCTTTTACATTTATAGCATGCTAAGTACGTTTTATCAAACGACAGTAAATGTTAAATTATTGAACCGAATACATCATCTAACCGTGAGGTTATGCACTTAAGCGTTTCTCACCTTATTGCATCTAACCACCAAAGTGATATAGCTAGTTAATGAAGCCACAATTTGTAGAGCATATTCACTTCAGTAGATTCGAACAAAAAAGAGGGGTTCGCCGCCCCTCCTTGCTATTTCCGCCAATAAATCTCCGATTTAGCTGACTTTCCTCACCAACAGTGCCACCGATTCACACACATCGTTTGCGGAAAACCTATCAACCTGCGGCTGCCGCTTCAACCGGGAATGTTCCCGATTCTACAACGTCTCTGTATTAAGCGTAAAGCCCTCAATGACCACATCTTCATCAACTTCGATCATGATGCATTTTTTTCCTTGATAACTCACCTGTCTCACATACCTTAGATCTTGCGGACTGACCGAAATCGTGGCAACCTTCGTATTGATCTTAATGGATTTTGAATTAAACTTCGGAATGACACTGCTCGCTTTAAATTCATAATTTTTGTCATCGACGACCGTTTGAAACGCTCGTTCCACCTTTTCGGCTGTTACGTTCTCTACACCGCTTACCGTCAGCATCTGTTCCACATCTTTATAATCCAGCGTTGGAGGCTCTTCCTCCTCATGTGTCTCGATGACCTGATGTATCTCCTCGTAGACACTAGCAATCATTGAAGCGTCGATCTGATCTCCAGCAAGCTCGTTTACGATCTCCTCGAAAATAGATCTCTCCTCCAAAGCCGTAACGGTCTTCTCGGCATTCAAAACATCTTCGATGAAACGCTGATTCGGATCGTTTGCTTTACCCGAGCAATACAGAATACGATTCACATCGGAATAGCCATCCGTCACGCTTGGGTAGAAGAAACCTTGCTCTGGAGTACTTAACTTAATAATCGGATCTACCATGACATTGTACTTGAACTCCCTCTCAACATAATCAAACAAGAGAGTTTTCCGTTGCTGTTCCGTGGAATTCACGCTGCATAAAATGAATGGATTCGCGAACATCTCGTTATTTTCGCTTTCCTCGGCTTCCTCGTTTCTTGCCTTAGTCGGCTGATAATATTGTCCGCGGACAAAAGTGATCACCGTATCCTTTTCATAATGGGTATCTTCCAACATTTTCTCCACGAGCAAAAGCATCAGATCATGCCATTCGTCAGCATCACCGGTCACCAGGCCTTGATGAAGTAGCACTCGCGTTGGCTTCTCCGCTTCCTCTTGAAGCTTCAGCTCGAACAGCTTTTGATCTAATTCTCCTGTCAGCAGCTTTTTGAAATTCCCCATGTACAGCTCCTGCTTCTCTCTGTCCAATAGTTCGAACGGCTGACGCTCATAATGATAGATCTCATTGGTTTCCTTCATAATATACACGTTAAGGATGTCGTAAATATGAAGTTTTTCGTGGTCTAGCTTAAACTGCTTGCGAATATATGCGATTTCTTTTTTTAACATGATTGATCAAACATCTCCTAGAAAGTAGATTGCTCTTACCAGAATAAACGTTACAAAAGCCCTTCGTCCAGAAGGGCTTCATTACTTGATTTTTCATTACAATTTTTGTTCTGCTAACTCCATCATACCATATTAGGCAGCCGTAATAATGGTATCGTTTTTCATTACCAATTGTTGCGTTTATTATTGTCACTGATTAGAAGTTTACCACCTTAGGTCACCGAAATCCTCCCTTAGAATTTTCTGTTCACAGAAAAAAACTGCCGACAAGTACCTCGCCGACAGTCTGAGAGGGTATCTACAATCCCTCTTTACTTATTTTAGTTCAATATTACTTACCCCAATATTGCTCTGCAATACGTTGGCCCTGATTAATTTTTGCCCACTGCTCATCTTCCGTTAATTCATTTCCGCCGTCACAGGACGCAAAACCGCATTGATGAGAAAGCAATAATCTATCTTTATCAATAATTTTCGATGCTTCATCAAGCATTCTAACTACACGAGCTTCATCGTCAAGTGTATTGGTTTTGGAGGACAACAACCCAAGTACAATTTCCGTTTCAGGCTTATCTTTGAAGACCGCAAGCGCCTCAAGTGAACCTGCACGTTCATCATCCCATTCAAGGAAGAAGCGATCGTATTTAAGCTGTTTCAAGAACAGATTAGCAATTTTAGCATAGGAGCCGCCGCCCATATTACGGGAATCATAGTTACCACGGCAGTTATGAGTCCACATTTTGAGGCCTAAGCTATGACCAAAATCAATTACTGTATTGTTAATATCAATAAATTCTGTAGCTAGCGCCTGTACTTCCTCTTGATTGATATTTTCACCCGTATATGGAGAGTTCGGATTATCATCTGCAAATAGCTCCCATAGGCAATCGTCGAATTGAAGGATTTTTCCTCCGGCAGCGGCAAATTCCTGAACAAATTCCTTATAAGCCTTTACAAGACCGTCCTTAAGTTCATGTCTATCCTTATAAACGGCTTCACTGCCGCCAATGTTATCTGACCATGATAACTCACCGAAAATATGTGATGGAGAAGGTACGCACAGCTTTGTTTCACGATCGCCAGCGGCCGCTTGGAGCTTTTTATACACCTGAATAAAGTGATGGTTCTTACCACTCAATTCATCCGTAATGCGCAAACCAATATCTTTTCGAGTCTCATATTTAGAAGTTCCATCTGTATCTCTGAAAAAATATCCATGATCCGCTATATAGCGGTCAATCCCCTTGAAGCCCCAGACAAAGTCCAGATGCCACATCGATTTGGAATGTTCTCCATCGGTAAGAATGGACAGATCATTTTCGATTTCTTTATTGACTACAGCCTTAATTGATTCCGATTCACATTGCTCATACCCGTCAAAATCCTGATAGAAGGGATAGCTGATATCATCCCGATGTTCGATTTGATGTTTGTATTCTAATAAATCCGACGGACGCAGCAGGCTGCCCACGATTTGAAATCTATTGCACATGAAAAATCCCCCTCATTCTATCTAGCACCATGTCGTTTTTTGTAATGCTTTGATTCTAGCACGGAGGGATACCATCTACATAAGACTTAAAAGCAATATCTAGTTATAGCTAAAAGTTATAACGAGAAACTAATTTAATCTTTTGGCTATTATAGATTCTGTATGTTGGAACTCGTCCCTCTCCCTTGTGAGACAAAAAAATACCCTCTCCTTTAAGAGAGGGCATATCGTAATTAACTTCCAACCATGAAAATTACATAGATTTTATAATGTACTACGCCGTAGTTCATAAAAATACTGTACAGCCGGATGTTTTAACTTTATCGTCTCGGACATGTTTAAGATTCGCTTCTTCCCAACTCGTCTGTCTACTAAAGCCAGAATATTCAACAGGATATCATCACTCTCTAAGTTTTCTTCTATAGAAGTAGATAGAAACTTAGTTGCTGTAACGATAAAATTCGATTTACTTAGTGATGCCTGTGCTGACAAGAGCTCCTTAGCCAGCACTGATATTTTCCTGCCTCTTGCAATGACAATTAAACGATCCTCCGGAACGGTTCCCTTGGTATCTCTTCTGACCGCTTCTATTTCTTCATTGCTGACAGGGATCTGGATATTCGGATCACCCTTTATTTCCTGTTCCGTCTGATACCATCTGATGGAGTTAGTTGTATCATTCATATTAAGTACATTCTTTTTATCTACAGCAATATAACAAATTCCAGATTTATCTGGCAGGTAACGGTAACTGGTTGCCCGGTATTCGAACCTTCCGGCTAGTGCAGGACTGAGGAAGCTCTCCAGCTGTTGCTTCAATTTGCTCCAGGACATGTATCCTCCTATGTTCTCAAAGCCTATTACACGTAGTTACGGCAGTTGGCTTTTCTTTTAAATCATGAGATGGTCTTTATTCTTATTCTAAGGCTTCAATCTTACCATGTTGTTTTAAGACTTTCAAAGCATCAATGTCCAGTTACTCTTCAGGTACAGGAACTACAACAATGCCTAGCAAGACGGATTGTGGATTAGCTGGGCTGACGTTCGCCTGAATTAGATAGAAAAACTACCCCCGTCTGATGATATACGGAGGTAGCCTTTTTTAAATCAGGGGATTCAATTAAACTTTACATTTACATTTTCCAGATCCGGTACAGAATCATCGCTGCTTCAGCCCGGGTCAATGGTTCGGCAGGTGCAATTCTGCCATCTTTGCCGTTGACAATTCCGCTTCCTACGAGGGAAGCTACACTATCCATGGCGTAAGTGGAGATGCTTGCAGCATCGGAATAAGAAACTAGATTTCCGTTGCCGACAGATTCCTTACCAACTGCTTTCAGGGCTTTCGCCGTAAGAACCATCATATCTTGGCGGGAAATGCTGCTGTCTGGTTTAAATGTGTTATCTTCGAATCCAGATGCGATACCAAGTTCTTTGGCAATAGCGACGGCCTGTGCATAGTGAGCGGTTGGCTGTATATCGCTGAAGGCTGCGGTGTTCGTGCTCGTACCCTTTAATTCAAGTACTCTGGCAAGCAAGGTGATAAAGTCTGCTCTCGTGATAGAAGCTGCAGGAGCGAATCTGTCATCAGAGATTCCTTTAATAATATCGCGTGCAGCCATCGCTTCGACTGCTTGTTTTGCCCAGAGGACATTTTGCACATCGGCAAAAAACTTGGTTACGTAAGCTGCAGCATAGGTGCTGAACTCCGTTGTTTTGAACACAATCGAGCCGGATTGAGCATCATAGCGTCCGCTTGGTACGGCTGTTGCTTGTCCTTGCTTGTCAATGTGGAGAATCACAATTTGATGTGCATTGACAAGTTCCTGCGCAGTAGGTGTGTACGGAATAGATAACGTTACAGGCGCCGTAGGATTGTTCCAGGCAAGGACACGATCGCCAGCTTTAACGCTTAGGTCGATCACCGGACGGCTACCCACATTGGCACGAACATCTGCACTTAAGCGCTCTGCTGATATTTTGTTAATCTGAATAGAGACTTGATCTGCTTGTTCTGTGATATTAGAAAGCATGTTGGACGGAATTTGAAGTGTTGCATTGTCTGTCTTAAGCACAAACTCAACATTATTAGTGCTTTGCAGGAAGGAAGTCGGGAATTGCACAACATAGGACTGTGCATTTGCTTGCTTCGCCACTTCGATGGTCACCTGCTTCTTGCCATTTGCACCTGGAGAAGCTTTTTCAATAGCTTTATTCAGGCTGTCGCTCGAGATTGTTGCTCTGGCTGTTCCATTTTCGACTTTTATTACCGGTACAATCACCGAGTCGTTGCCTGGAAGCTGTGGTTGAGGCTGAGGCTGGGGCTGCGGAGCAGTACCTGGGCTTGATTCGCCGTTGCCTCCGTTATTGTTACCCCCGCCATCGTTGCCGCCGGAAGAAGGTTTGCCAGTCAGTGCCAAGACACCGAATACGGAAGTATCCTGGTAACCTTGACCGGATGGATCGTTCCATGCGTTCACGCTGATTCTGTTGCCGTCTTTCGCATCATTGATCTGTGCATCAAAGCCAATTTTGGCATTGTTCGCAGGCTTCACCTTTTTGAATGGAATTTTCATTTCAACTGTGTAGTTGGTACCAGAAACAGAGACTTTTGATTCGAAGCCTGCGGCGATTTCCTCAGGATTAAAGGAAGCCTCATTCTCGAAGTTCACTCTGTATTGTCCATCATCGTCTTGGAAAGCAGGTGTCTTTCCGTTATTTTCATCTACGAATACTTCGACGGAATCCTGCTCCCATGCATTCGGGTTGGACTTATTCAGTTGATCGTCTCTGACTTGAACCAGCACATACAGATTGTTGTCATCCCAGAGTGCTTTTGCTGTTCCTGTAGCGCCGGACCATGCCATTTGCTTCGTATCCAGTTTCATTTCAGGAGCTTTGCTCCATACGCTGTCTACGGAGCCATCAATAGCCGGTGTCCCGTAATAAGCGCTTGAGTGTTTGGATTCAAGCTCCTCAGGCTGATTTTCCGCCATGTACTTTTCAGGATCAATTACCGCGTAGAACCCCTCTTTTGCTTGAAAATCCTTGTCGAACAAGGTTGGATTCTGCTCGGATCTCCAGCTGGTGCTGTCATTCAATCCCCAGAAGGTGACACGCGGAATATGCTCGCTGTTCTTCTTATAGAGATCCATCAATTGGGCATACAAATAGGCCTGCTGCTTCTCTTCTGTCTCAGTCATTATTGAGTTGGTGCCTGCCATAATGTCCAGCTCGGTGATACTGACTTCTACACCCAAGGAAATGAAACGCTCGAGCGACATCTTGACATTTTCCAATCTAGTGCCCAAATTGTAGTGGGCTTGCATGCCGATGCCATCAATCAGTTTCTCGCCAGGGTGATTTGCGGCGTACTTCTCATTGATCTCTTTGACCATGCTGTAGATCGCTGTAGCTTTATTCTGATTGTCATCATTATAGTCATTGTAGTAAAGCTTGATATCCCAGCCGTTTTCGTCAATGACTTCTTTTGCCGCAAGGAATGCCTCCTCAATAAATTCAGGGCCGATGGCATGTAACCATCCTGAATTGCGCAATGCATTTTTCCAGTTCTCCGGATTAGGCGGGTTATCGTTCATAGCTTCGTTGACAACGTCCCAGGAAATAACTCGGTCCCCAAAGTGCTCAACGACTGTCTTAACATGTGTTCTTAGATTAGTCAGAGCTTCATCACGGCTCAATGGTTCACCGCTCGCTGCGGTATGAAGCCATGTAGGTGACTGGGCATGCCATACGAGCACGTGGCCGTGCAAATCAAGACCTGCATCTTGTACTCGCCTGACAAGCGCATCTTCTGCGGTGAAATCGAATTCTCCGTTTGTATCATAGGCATAATCCGGCTTCATATCATTCTCGAACGTGACGACATTGTAATGCTTCGTCAGAAGCTTGAGCCGAGTCTCGTCAAAGGTAGACGGATTAACAATGTTACCCATCAGGAAGTCGTCTGCGTAAGTATCTTTGAGGTTAGGAAGATGTTCTTCAATCGGAGGCGCAGCTGCCACAGGTCCCAAATATCTTAGAGAAAAGTCATCTAAAAAGAAGGTCCGGTTGCCGCCGTCGTCGTTTGCTGTTTCAATATAAGCGCTCAGTACGCTTGGTGTCGTGGTGAGGGTATACTTACCTGTTAAGTGCACCCATTCTTGATCTGTAACGGTTGCATTTTGTGATACATTCGCATAGCCGCTGTCAGCATATTGGACACTAATCCGAAGTGTTGTGGGTTCTTCGCCAGGTGCCATTTTCACCCAAGCGGATAGCTCATACTCGTGATTCTTTGCCATTTTACCAGCAGCATCAACTAAGGCTGCATCATATTGTGTCGTAGTAGTGACAAGCAAGCTTTGTGTGCCGCCAGGTGTATGATTATCGTCTTGGGATAGAACTACCGTTTCACGGCCGTTCCGTGCTTTGAATCCATCCAAACCATTCTCAAAGTCCGCAGAAATGCCCGTTTGGTCTACAACCTCTGGTTCGGTTTGACCAGGGGTCACATCGGTGATAATGACTTCATCAATGTAAATATCCGGAGTTAAGGTATTGCCCGATGGTTCAACATAGATTATGATCTCATTCGTTCTAGAAGGAACTTCATAGCCTTTGGTTTTAAACAGCGTCCAATCGGAAGCGGTTACAGGCTTGTTGCCTATAAGCCAAGGATACTTCTGATCATCAGCTAATATTTCAGATTCCACCTTGGAAGCCAGATGGAACTCACCTTCTCCTGAACCGAGTCTAACCTTGAGGGAAATATCATATTTACGGTCTGATTTCATTTTGCCAGTAAGTACGAGAGCAGGAACTGCCTTCTCATCGGCCCGGTTAAAGAACTTCAGAGATTTCGTACCTTCGGAAGCTACGTCGTCAACGACCGCAGTATCCCCGTTTGATCCCCAAGACAGCTTGCCCCAGCCTCCGGTATTTCCGTCTTCAAAGCTTTGGCTAAGGACTACAGTAGGCTCGGCAGGTGTATCTGCTTGTGTGATCATGATATCCCCGATATAGAAAGGAACTTCCTTACCTACTTCATCAGACTTGATTCGCAGTGCTGTATTGATCACACTGGTAACGGTGAGATCTGCAGACAGTGAAATACCTTCTCCTGCTTTAAAGTCAGAAGAGCTAATTTCAGTGTATCCCTCTGAGCCAGTAACGCCTTTATTGGTAACAATTTCAAGAACAGCTTTCCCGGCAGCAGGTGCGTCAGGATCCTCGTCCACATAAACAGAAGCGGTTACCGTATACTCTTCGCCAACGGCTAAACCAAGGTCACTGAATGCAAGGTCTACGCCATCCCAGTTATTGGATCGATTACTAACTTCCAGAGCAGCTCCATCATCATTGCCGTAAAACTGCTTGCCTGTTACAGCGTTCAGCTGGGCACCGCCTGATTGAGTTGCCTTGCCTTGACCGTTTAGAAATGTTTCTTGATATACAATTTGTGAAGCAGATGCCGCTAACTCCGCAGCGTTGACTGCTGGAGCAAACAAACTGACCGGAAGAAGCAGAGCCGCTGCGAGTAACCCGGAAACGACCTGCTTAAATGATTTCCTCATTCGAAGCATTCCCCCCACATCAAGTTTTTTATAAACCATATAAAGCGCTTACATAAGTTTCTGTAACCAGCCTCCTTCCACCCCAGATAATACCACTTCATGAAAGAATATTCTTACTCTAAATTAAAGGTAAATCCTAGTTTTTTTCAGATATAATTCAAGGCAACACAAGCCTTACTTCTTCCTCGGCTGGACACAACCGGATCTAGTTCCCTTTTTGAAGAAGTCCATGGGTATTTTTTCAAACGATACTGTAGAGAAATTTGCTCTTTCACGCATAGTTATCTCTACTAGTATCTAAATGTAAAATTAGGTTCCATGAATGAACAAGACCATTCCGGAAGGTGTAATATGCCTTATGCTAGTTATTAGAGAATTTTCTTTTAGTGATATCCGTGCGATAACTGAGCTTATGAGTGATTTAGGTCACCCTGCAACACTATTTCACTATGGGAAACAAGGACGTTTTTATCATGAATTTGAAGAATTAAAGAACACTTACTGTTAGAACTGGGCGGTCCATTCTTCATGAATTGACGGATGTGGAACTTCAAGAATTGGTATCTTTCATTGATGGAAACCTCAACGATGAGAAGAATTCGTAGACGATGTGGTTTGGTATTAGAGAATACTCTCAAATGACAATCCTTACTTTCACCACGAAAGGATTATTACAAAAAAAAAGAGGGACCACTCTCCCCTCTTATCTATCTTTTTCTCGTTTCCGATAGAAATAGGAAGACAGCCCTCATCATATGCCAGGGCTGTCTTCACAGATAGGTATGTTATTTCATTAACAATTATGCTTTAATAACTTCAACCTTTTTATCTCCTGCTGTCTTCGCCAACTCTAACGAAATCTGATTCTGAGTTGCAACGGACTGATCCGGTGCTGAAACCGTTGTTTTACCTTGGGCAATGACTGTGCTGCCTGTAACCAAAATAGACACGAGTAGAGCTGTGCTGATGACTGTGGGAATTACATTTCTATTGCAATTGACCATGATCATACCTCCAATATCTATTCTTTAATAATGGCTCAAGCTACCTGGTGATTGTATTATAACGCACTAATACTGGTTGTAAAAGGATTCCCTTCCTTAAAAAGGTTGATTTAAATCAATGCGTTCTCACCAACAATGCCACACTCTCCACATGGGATGAGTGCTGACGGTAGATAAAATATAAAACGAGATGTATTAGTCTTCACCCGAAATTATTATTTTGGAGGGAGAATAGATGCTCTTCCCCTCTTTGCTCTACTGTGGCTATCATTGCACAAAATACTGGCCAATCAATAAAGATTTAGTCTAAAGTAATCAGTTCATTGATATTGGGATAATCCTCTAAATTAATATTGTGATCTGCACAGAATTTTTGAATTTTACCA
Source organism: Neobacillus mesonae (assembly GCA_023715865.1). GTDB lineage: Bacteria > Bacillota > Bacilli > Paenibacillales > Paenibacillaceae > Paenibacillus. The sequence goes on along the minus strand of JAMBOW010000009.1, from coordinate 82,705 downwards.
CGACTGTTAGATATTATTGTTTTGTAAGTATTTACCCTTTTCGTTCCATTACCCTTTGATTCAGGACGACTTCTGCTTTTAATATTTTCTAATAGGTAACCAATTTCGTAATTAATCTTACAAAGCAATTCTGAATCCCATTTCACATAATCAAAACATTTTATCACGTAAGTGTCATCCTTTGTATTGCTCCAATCATAATATTCCCAATGACTTCGAGCATCATTATTAAACAAGTCTCTCCCGGCACCAAAAATAAAAGATTTAAAAACATTGTGTTCATTCAGTAAAACCTGTTGATACTCATCAATTTCAAGTTCAATCATCTTAAGATTTTCGTAATTTGAAGTGATTTCATTTATATTAAGACTTTGAGCCTGTATCCCCAATGAATTAATAAGTATTCCCCAAAAGCAGTTTTTATACACATTCATATAACAAATTTCTCTACATAATAATGGATTAATATAATCTTGAATGAATCTCGAATCAATGCCTGCTGTTAGATTTAAAACTGTAGGATAGTATTTATAAAAATCAAGAAATACTTCTTTCTTATTGCAAATACTTGATATAAAAGCATCCTTAATATCATCTTCCTCGCTAAATATAATTTTTCCAAAGAACTCATAATTTGCATCATTTATTAATTTTCTGTTTCCAGCTATTAATTGATTTAAAAAATCAAAAAAGAACTGTTTTAATTCTTGTTTATATACTGTCTTAATATCCATTAGTAAACTTGATATGTCTTTCTTATTATCAGACACGTAATATGTATAACAATTAATTAGTTCACTCAATAAATATTTTTTGCCACCAAGAACATAGAACTCACTTAGGTTATCTTGAATGTAATTCCAAAATTGTTCAACTGTAGCTGAAGTTATACGCTCATCTTTTGCATGAGCACAGCTATTTCTAATCTCTTTCCAATAGTTATACTTGAGTACACTTATTTCTCTGTTTTTATAAAGGAAAATTTCTTTGAGTTTAGCCCCTGCTTTATCTTTATTATTGGACTTATCTTTATTCCCTAAAATAATTTCATTAATGAAAAATTCCCACTTATCATCATCTCTCAATACACTCAATACGTTCCTATCCCATTCGGTTTCATTATTATAACATTCTGGATATGTCGGTGATTTAAGAATCCGCTTTCTTATAGTTTGCTTGAAAGCAAGATAAGACATAAGATAAGCCGAACGATATGCACCTATCTTATAACAAGTTACTGATTCTCCCATAATAATTTGGGCATCTTCTGCCAAATTTTTTTTCGCCCAGTTTTCTATTTCCAGTTTTATTTAAATGACATCCTTTCTTTTGGAATTTGAATTTGACTTTCAATCCCCAAGTGGATTTGATACATGCACAGCCCTTATCCCATTTGTGATATGGTAACCACTAATTGATTATTCTCAACCTTGCTCTTTTTTAACTTTTACATTAAATACCAATCCATGATCGCTGTTCCTGAATACTATACTCCAAAAACCACTATTGGTACGGTTAACTATTTCGGGGTAAATAACTGCGAAGCATAAGATATTTGTTAAGATAGTACCAGCGTGAATTTTGTTAGCTCATATTGTGAAACATTCAACTCCAACGTCGATTTACTCAATTCAAACTGAAATTGCCTGTAACCAATCGGTCAATCACACCACGCAACTTTATCAAAAATACTAAGGCCGATATTTTCATTACTAAAAATCACTATTTTTTCGTTTTTCTTCAAACATCTTGTTTATTTCTCTCCTATTTTCATCTTCTGCCTTTTTTTCTTTTAGCAGATTGGATGTATCTACACTAAAACGTATTTTTTTTGTTTCCGTCCCGAAAATGTCCTTTACTTTGTATTCAAGCTCAAGCTGAACAGTTTTTAACCATTCTAATTTTTCATCCACGTTTCCAGAATTAAACCCAAGTCCAACCGTATTCTTAAGGTAAAAAGGCATCAGTGTATTTGGCTGTAGCACCATTGGGAATTTAAAATTTCGTTCATCTTCTTTGTGCTTAAAAATAGGATAAATTTCATCTTTACTTAACTCTCCGTTATCACCGACAATTTCGATTTGATTTAATAAAAAATTGTCAGTTATTTCATTGACACCAATAAATTTAGTAGTTATGTATTCCAAAGAACCAGATTGGAGACCAAAATTTGAAATGTAGGATTTCATCTTTATCTCAAAACTATCAAACATTGTTGTTGGAAAGTTAAATACAATATCATCTTGATTTGGTTTTTCAACTGTTATTTTTGGGGAACTATTTTTATAGATACGGTATGATGACCAAAATAAGCCGAGCACAAGCAGACATAAATATATCCAATAAGGAATTTTGACTTTATTAAAATAAGTCATTGTCGCTCCTACCAAATCAAGTATAAACACAATCCTTAATACCCAGTCACTTAAAATCAACTTTAAATATCTCAAAATAAGCCTTATTTCCGACAATTGCCCTTCCTCCAAATCTTTATATTATCCCTACCATTTTACTATACTCTTTTATTGTTGTATGTAAAAAGCACCAATAATGTACGCATGACTATAAGGTCGTTTCTACGTAGGAACGATTATCATACCAAGGCATCTCTCAGTAGCAATTTACACCATTAAATCTCTGAAGTAGGTAGATCCGTCTTCCAAACTCACTGAGTTTTTTTCATATAATCAAATCATCGAAAAGAAATACTGCAGAATTCATCGGTAAATTGATAGAAATACAGATCATACTCGCTTGTGGAAGAAATGTGTATTGATTCCTTCAGACATCAATCAGAAATTAGACAAACTGAAGTTAAAAAAGCGACAGTACGATGAATCGCTTCAAATTCAAGATGACACATTAGCATTTTCCCAACTAAATAAATCCTTGAAGGTGTTCCTGTTACTCTACGAACTGTCTACAACAAAATAGTAGCAAAGTATTAAATATAGGGTATTCTTCCATTCATATACATGGTAGTATTGACCTAATAACAACATAGGGAGAAAGTATGATGAGTGTAAACATTGTATTTGCAATTTCCGTCATTATTATCATCCTGCTTATTGGTGGCTTTTTTGTAGTGAAGCACTTGGCAAATAAGCAACGTGAAGAAGCTATAGCAGACACGGTGATGACCGTTGGCATTGAATTGATTGTTACCTCTTTTGGTACATTTGACGACAAACTGTTTGCTTTTCTGAGTCACAATGAAGTAAAGAATAATATTGTTCAGTTAGCTACGGGTAGTATTCTCTTAATAATTGGATTATTTTTGATGCTTCATATCAAAAACAAAATGTACATTTTGAATATTAACGGCATGTTTCATGAAAGAAGGATTGAAAATCATCATAGAGAGGTAGGACTAAATCAATTTCAGTTCAAAGAAAAAGAAATTGATTTTGTTCGGCTGTTTAAAAAAGGCGTAGATTCGGAAGTAGCCAATGATATTATCGAAGAGATTCAGCAGAAAATTAATTCCTATAAGCTCGAAAGTAGAGATAAGAAACGTGGTTATACTGGTGTTGCACCAATTCCATTTGTCATGATGGCTGGTAAATACTTCGAGCGAGAACGTATGGATGAATATTTTGAGTACAACAAGCTGGAACAAACATACTATCAACTTGAAAAGAAGCCTATCGGAAAGAAATTTCCAAAACTAAAACCACATGTGCAAGATCCTTTTGCTCTTATTGATGCCTCAACCTGTAATGAAATTGTCGTAGCCGTCAGCCTCACTGCAACTATTTCAGATCAGCAGCTATCGCAATTCAACTGTCCATGTATTCACCTTACAGTTCCTTCACCCAAGGATAACCTCATTGTTTATAAAGAGCAGTTACGTGAATATGTACAAACAACATACGAATTATTGAACTCATCTGACCAAAATCTACCAAAAATTGAAGCCATCCACTTCATCATCTCAGGCCAAAGCTGTTTTGCTTTTGAAATTGGAAAGTTGATTGATGACAACCGAATGAAGGCCGTTATCAATTATCAGTACAGTGCTCAGTCTTCAACAAAATACCCTTGGGGTATTAAAATCAACGGCGAGCAAAAAGGTACATTTATTACAAACTAATTTGAAAGGGTGAATTGCTGTGCATAACGCAAACGGAAGATTTAATACCTTCTACAATGACCACGTTGTCCTCTCCGCTCAGGAACAAGCAAATCTTAGAGACAAGAAGGATAAAAACCTTGAACGCTTAGAATCAGGTTTATTAGAATACAACACTGATCATAAAAAAACTTATAAACTCATTGACAATAAAGTGCAAGGAAGTATGGCAATGAGTACAATAGTTCAAAACGAAAGAGGTGAATACGACATTGATGTTGCCATTATCTTTGATAAAGATAACTTACCAGAAGGAACACAAGCAACAAAAAATATGATCGTCGATGCATTAAAAAGGAAGACAAAAACATTCAGAACAGAACCAGAAGCTCTTACAAATGCAGTGCGTATTGAATATGCCAGTGGCTACCACATCGACTTTGCTATTTATCGTAAATCCAAAGATAATTCAGACAACGATATATACGAACACTGTGGAAGAGAGTGGCGAAGTCGTGATCCTGAAGCCATTACGCAATGGTTTAAGAAAAAAAATGAAACTTCCAATAACGATAGCATCCGTAAAACAATACGTTTGCTAAAGATGTACTGTAAATCACGAAGTGGATGGTCGATGCCAGGCGGATTAATCCTCTCTGTTCTGGTTGAAGAATGTATTCAGATAAAAGACCGCATTGACAAAACATTCTACTACACGATTAAAGAAATACGAGACCGTTTGGAAAGTAACAAAGAAGTTTACAATCCGACTGATACAAGCACCAGTTTGCTTTTAAACGCCAAAGACCACCAAAAAGTGAAAAACTTACACACCCGTTTAACTAATTATATAAAGAAACTGGATGTCCTCTTTGATCCCAACTGTACAAACGACAAAGCTTATGCCGCTTGGAAGGATTTCTTTAACCATTCCTACTGGGGCGAAATTATTTCGGAGACGGCTCAATATCAGGCGATACTTGCCAAAAGCTATGGATATAATAGCCTTGAAATTAAGGCTGAAGTAGAATGGAATCCTGGCGAAATGAATCAACTCTCCGACTTATCTCAGCCGTTACCAAAAGGGAAAACCGTTAATTTCACAGCTGTTCCAAACTTCAACCACTATGCTTCGATTCGATGGGAAGTAAAAAATGGCGGGGATGAAGCTATTGAAGAGAATAACATTTCCTTTATACATAATGGTGTTACGTTTAGTCCAGTCACAAAGTACCGTGGTATCCATCGAGTAAAATGCAGTGTTTATAACTCTATGGGCGGAGAAATTTGCAACAATAGCGTACTGGTTCGAGTCAAGTAATATACAGTGAATATTGAAAAGACATGCTTTTTCGAGTAATTTTTAAAATAACTAAAAAGACCGCTAAACCATCTCGCAGGTAGAAGCGGTCTTTTCTGCATTTTTCATCCTATACAAGCGGAGCATCCTTATCTAATCCTCTCAATTAGGACATCTAATCCCAATCCATGTATGAACGCATTTCTGATTCGTATTGTGCCTTCATCTCTGCTTTAAACTCTGCTATCATTTCAATTTCAATTTCTCTCAAATATTGTTCCTGTTCGTACTTGGACTCTTTCAGAAAATCTAATTTCCCGTCGGCTCCACCAAAGAAGTTATCTAATTCTGTCATACATTCTTTCAAATTAACAATATCAATACGTTCTTCATCTTTTAATAATGGGTTATAGTCTTTATCAATCGGATACCTGAATTTAAAAGAACCTTTGTCAAAATCATGATATTGTAGAATATAACTTTCAACCGTTTTTATAGTATCTTTTTCTTCTTTCGAATCACTTGCTTCTATTACAATCGGCTTTAAATTCTTCCACATGGTCTCCAAATTATGACCTGCCTGTTTCACTCCCTTTATCTTGTCTACCATAGGCTCATCCGAATATTCCAAATATAGCGATTTTAATGAAAGTTCGATAAATTGTCTATACAAAAATAAGATAGGAAAAATATAAGTATCTAATATTTCTATTCTCTTCGAATCCAAAGCAAACTTAACAAGTGTGTCTGCGGACTCTTTATACCCCTTTATGTAACCATAAAATTGGGGATTAATATCTCCCCAGCCAAAGTGAGAAAATGTATAATAATCATTAGTTGACTTGAAGAGCTTTTTCCCCATTTTAGGAAACTGAATATCCACTTATTTAACTCCCTTCAATAAAGTCTTAATTGGTATTTGGAATGGGATATTATCACTGAAGTTAAAAATTATAGGTCCTGAAAATATACAAAAGTCCAGAGTTGCTACCTCATGGATTTCTTCTACTCCGATTGATATTTAACATATCAATTATGGGAATAAACCACAATGAAAAAGGACTAAAACGTTCCAAGAAATAAAAGAAAGTTCTATCGTACTGTTGATATTCTCACATTATTAAATCTGTAGAAGATGGATGATGTGTGGCTTCAGGACTTAGATTGTCAACAAAAAAATAAACCATCAATAAACCCGCCACCATAGAGTCGGGTTTATTGATGGTTTACTTCAAATGATTGTGTGATTGTGGATTACTGAACAATTAATGATCGACTTATCCCCAAAAACAAGTCCGCTAACTCATCTCTGATTTGGAAGCGAAACTTTATAGCGTTTAAAGCAAGAGAGCTGCTTATAGGATCAAGTGAGTTAAACAAGTAACGTATATCACATTCAGCATCCGATCCATACAAGTTAAATGCCAAGTCAATTAGACTTCGACTATCTCCCTCTAAAAATGGCTGATTATACACCTCTAATTTGATGATATGTTCCTCAAAATTGTAGAGTAGACTGACGTTGTTATACAAAGACTCACTACCTGATATTACAAAAAACAACGCACTTCGTTCAATGTCATTTTTATGCATTTTATCCCTGCGACATAATTCATTAAACCGTATTTCATGTTTTTGTGACAAAAAGTAATTCATATTTTAATAACTCCCCCTTTTTTATTTATACTATGTCTTATTCAAAGTCAGTTCATATATTCACTTTAAGCAAAAAAACAAGTGTTCGTCTGCATGTTATCTGTCGAACAGTGTTTGAACAATATTATTGCAATTCTTTTCTAATACGCATCCTCTCACTTCGCTCCCTCCCTGTATTTATTATTAGTATGAATGAGTGACGGTTAATTTCGAAAAAGCCTTATGTATAAAGCCTTCACTACACTTCCAATACATGAATAGCTGTCGGTAGTTTTTTAAGATATAGAAAAAAAGAACCTGACAATTCAGGTTCTATCAAAAGTTTAAGTTATATACAGAATGTTTAACTCCATCTCTCTCTGTTGTTTTCTTAGTAATGAATCCTTTCCCATGCATGCTGCTTGTCATTTTCGAAATGGAATCCTGTCCCTTCTTACCAATTTTTTCAGCAATATAACTTTGACTTGTCCAGCATCCAGTTCCACTTTCCCCAACAATTTTAAGAAGGAATATATATAGTTTCAATTCTCCATCTGTTAATTCGTTAAGTATTGACTTTATCACGGCAATTTCAATCATAGTAAACCCTTGGCTGGTATTAAAATACGGATTGATATAATAAACATGTCCTTCACCAATCCTTCGATTTCCCCTGCGTTTTGATACATGTTTTGTAGATACCAAACACCTCATGTTTCGTTCCAGAGTTCTTTCAGAAATCTGGGCAATACTTTGAATCTCCATCTTGTTAAAATTATTAGCTCCATATAAGCTCTGGTTAAGTTTCATAGATAAATAAATTCGAACTGCCCCATCAGACAGCGTATTTAGATTCTCTAAAAAATTGTTTGGAATAATAATTTTGTTGCGTTTGGTAAATTTCTCGAACTCCACATAACCGTATGCTTTTCGAAGCTCCTCGGTATAGTTCCCATGCTTTCCTTTAAACCCAAGACTATATATTCGATCAACTTCATTAAGAACATTTTGTTCGTTAAGACTCGGAATGCATCTTTCACCCCACAACACCATAATTTCTTTGATCGTTTGAATGTTTAAACCAAGGCTATTCCGCAAAAACGGAATCATGAACATCATCACTTTATTTCTAAGTCCCTCTTGGCTTCCAACAAGCATCTTTTGAATTGGTCCTGGAAGGTGCTCGAAGTCGAGCATAGGATAAACAGCTCTCAATGTTTCAATTCTAATTCCCTTAACTTCTTCAATCTCCCGTTTAGATTTCTCATTACTTCTTCTCTTTTCTAAAGTTGTCAAAGACAGAGTAGGAATTGACATCAAATCTATCTCTGTTAAAGCCTCTTTTGATTTAATAACATCGGTCAAGCTATTAATCTTTTCAAAAACTTCAGTGATATGATATCGCTTTTCTGTCCAGGATACTTCTGTCGTCGCAATGATTTCCGGTTGTGTTGTGCTGTAGTATTTGCTTTTGGGATCCAGAGCTTTACAATTAAAGCTATAGGGCATTCTGAGAACTCTTGCAGGGTCTTGTACAGCTTCATCAACTTTGAACCCCTTTGCCAGCATCAAGGTTGTAAACTTCTTGAAAATGTCCTTGTCCGAAACCTTATGGTTAAGCAATATGAAACTTTGAAAGCCATGACCTGTAAAAACGTCAATGGTTTCAATGCCTAATTGCAATAGCCTCTGTTTTTGTACCCGAAATTCCTCAGTCGTAATGTCATCAAAATCCATCGGAAGAATACTCGTGAATAAAGCATTTTTTTTATTGACCTTCCCTTTTTCATACTTTTCCCCATTTTCTTTGTATACTTCCATGGCGTAATCAAAAGCAAAACCTGAAAAGTATAAGTCTACCCCCATGCCATTTAGATTTTGAAGAAACTCTTTTAATTTGGCAATATCCTCCCCCCGAAAGTGCCAGGTTCCATAGCTACGCAAATATTTTCCCAAATGAGGATCACGTTTGACTGGTCGTATTTCTATTCTCCCTTCGTTCCAATGACTATCCGCTAACTGCGGATAGATTACTTTCAAAAACATAATCTGCTTCTCTACTTGCTTATCAATTTGTTTGTCACTAAAGACAGGAACACAATCAAAAACTCTTTTTTCTTTCAATAGAAATAGCCCCCTTTTCAGGAGGCTTCAATTATCCCTGCTCTCTCTTCACTGCATTTTCTAATCCTCAAATATCTCAACTTAATGTAATGCTGAGTTTAGGTTATCGTATGCTACAATGAATGAAAGAAGGCTATGTTGACAAACTTGGCAGGAAAGATTGAAACCCCTCTTTGTTTATTTGTTGTTATATTTAGGGGCGACTGATTTAATAACTGAATAATTTTGTAAGCAAGTCCGATCATCTGAAGTCATGGATTCGATCCTACCTTAATAGACAGAAGAAAAGCAGAGCAATGTTCAGCTCTGCTTTTCTTCTGTCTATTTTAAAAATATTATGTTAGAAATCATTCCAATCCGCAGATGAAATATTGTTTTCATAGGAATTTTCAAAATGTCTTCAACATTTACACTTGAATGAACACTCAAGCTTATTGTATAACTTGTCTACAAATATGGAACGTATATTACAAATAAGTATTAACTCATTCTCGACTTCTCGGGTTAAAATTCCCCGTACTTTTTCCCCAGTAAGTAAGAAAAGCATTTAAATCCTTGTCGAACTCTTTTAATGGATATCCCTCTATTCTTTTACTAACCATCCCCAAATTAATTGCGAGCAGATTGATCAACTCTTGTTTTGCTGGCTTCCTTTCTCTCTCGTAAAATAACGCAGAGATAATGGTGTCATACAGTAGTTCAAATCCAAGTTCTGTTCGCTTTTTATGGTAATAATAAAATGTCTCTCTATTCTTAATTAAGTACAACATAACAAAACGCCGTGCCCGATGGCTATCTTCAATTTTTGAAATAATTTCATCAATAGAATCATCCCCAAACAGATGCAATCTCAATTCATGCAAATATTCGGCAAATGCATCTTGATTAAATACCATTGAACCCCTCCAATTAATATCAAGCCTTGCTAATAATGAGTTTATCTTGTTTGCTGGCTATCACACACTTGTCTCCAATACTGATGTTTGCTTCCTTCAAAACCATTGTCGATAAAATCAAAACACACTCTTCTTCATCGGCAATGATCTTGATAAACGGTAGTCCTGTGCCATTGAAATCTCCTCCTTCACTCATCGTTTTTAGCGAGGTGCTCTTGCAATTTTGTCATCTCAGTTCTACACAAAATATACGGTTCCTCAGAACCTTACTAATCAATGAAGGCTCGAAACGCACCTGCAATAGATTGTTGCGAACTGGCACGAACAAGTTTTTCTAAATAATGAAGATAGCTATTATAAGATTCCATTAACAATTTCCCTTCAAAAAATATAACAAGCAAAGAGATATCGACATCAGCCGATTGCCATGGCGAAATATCCACAAAATCATGAATGTTGTTCTGCTGAAAGAAAAGAAACTCCTTATCTGTAGCCAGTTTAACAATCTCAGCAGAAGTCTGCCTTTTAGCGATTTCTGTTAAAATTAATGAAAACTCTCTTTCATATTTTTCATCATAAAGATTGAACTGTTCCACCAGAAACTTTGAAAGTTGCTCTTCAAGCACATTTTCTTTAATTGTAAAAATCAGATATTCGTTTCTTTCCTCAAAATCAAACAAATCCATATCCAGACGATTAGCAAGTTCTATATTTATTTGGTCAATTGAAGCCTTTTCCATTCTATCTTTTCTAATTATTATCTGATTGCAGATTCCCAATTGTAGATGTTTCCCCATTTGATAGTCCTCCCTCGGTATTGCCAGTGATTTTTTAAAACATTATTGTTTTGAAAAAGTATCCAATTATAACTCCTGAAGCAAGCATTAATAAATTTGCAATTATCTCAATCACCAGATTTTGAAAGAAGCGTCTCTCTTTCAATCTGTTCAGCATTGTATTCATTCTATTGCCCTCCTTTTTAATCATGTTTAGATCATAACAGCATTAAAAAAGGGTCAGCCTCTTTGGCTAACCCTTAATGTAATCTATTGAAATGTAATTAACTATTGCCTTTTTCATTGAATTCTCTCCTATCAAGATACACATTGATATCATTTGATCCATGATTTTGTAGCTATATTATCGCTAAAAAACATAGATGTCAACCAGAATATGGTATCTGGTGTACAAGTCAGTTTTTCAAAGTGATATAAGTGGTCCACTTGCTATTATTGCTTTCAACTTATGAAGAGATTTTTTTATTACTTCGATTTGTACCTGTGATTGAGAAACTATTCCAATTGACTGAGCAATAAGGGGTTTGTGTTTATATGAACTGTTATGCAAAAGTTAAGAACATGTTATGAGCATCTTCATAACTTATAGGAAGATGTACTTAACTTGTTATAAACAAATTTCATATATCAATTCACAATACATGTATAAATCGTTCTTAAGAATACACAGAAAGTTCGCTCAGAGTGAACTTTCCCCTTATAATTCAATTCAGCTCGCTAATCCTCACTAAGTTAGCATGCTTAATTCCGTCAAGAAATTGGTTAGTTATGTCATAATCGACAAAATGTACTTCTATCTGCTCCTGCATCATCCGATCAACTTTCCAATTCTCTAAGAGATGAGAAAGTCGGGTTCCCGTTCGCTCTTTTGAAATAAAATTAATGGCCATTGACTCCGCTTGCTTTTTTAGATTAGTTGAAGCAAATTCATCAATTGACACAATGCCAATCTTCAATTCACTCCTCCCCTTGAAATAGCGAGTAAACAGATGATGCATGCATGCAATATGAGTTGCAATGCTGTAAATATTAGATCTATTGAAAAGATCAAAAATGATTACCGTTATCTTAACACCTCCTTCACTAATCTTAATCTGTGCAATGTGTGCATTAAATGCAAGCATAGTATCAAACGTATATTTATTAATCTTCTCTTCTTTGCTCATCTCTCGATTCCTCGCCGAGCTGCTCTCAACATAATGCATCACCGAGGACATTTCAGTAACTCGAAGTCTTCCTCGACCTTTTCCCTTCGAGGATTTCGATCCTTTCATCAATCCCGCCTTTATTCTCTGCTTGATTCCATTCATTTTATCAATGTCTTGCTTGATGGGCAGCATGTTCAGACGTTTTTGAAGCATTGCTTCATTTTGCATTTTCAATAGGAAAGCCAGTCCTTGGTTTTTCTGATATAAAACTGTGCTTAGATCGTGCTCAAGTAATTTTATAATCGCTTCCAGCGTGACTCTTTTTCCTTGCCTCTGGAGGCGAGGAATGACTTTATTCAATAGATATTGATTTTTAAAGATACTTACCAAAATCCGCTCGTTTCCCAAAGCTTTCTTGACCGACGCAACATTATAGCTGTCTGGTTTCCCCTCCAGGAAACGAATTCCATATTTTCGTAAGACAAGCATTTGGAGTTGGGTTTTCTTTCCGAATGCGTTGAATGATTCTTTTCTCAAAATATCATTATTAACAAGTTCCATGATAGAGTTATAAAATGTTGAGAAGCTCTGTGCTATGCTCAACAACTGGGCGTACCGGTATAATTGCTTAATCAACATAACTTTATTCCCAAAAGTATATATTATTTCGAGATACGTTCGATTTTTTTCGCAAACCGTTTGTTTTTTTACGTTTGAGATTGTCATTAATTCATCACCTCCGTTTATCAAATTCTGATAGTCTCATAGTTAATGTTCATAATATTAATGAGAGCTTCTTTAGCAGTTAACTCCTCAATTCCATATGAATTTGTTATCACTTCAAAAGCGGTAACCTCTCCGTTCTCATTGACAAATGTGGCATCTGGCATAGAAATTAAACCTTCGATAAGTCCTTGTTGGTATAATTTTGCCTCAATTACTTTTCCTTGTCCTCTAAGAGACTCCAATTGATTGAAGAACTGATTGCGGATCTGAGTTTCCGTTTGCCAGCTTTCTCGCTGTCCCTCTGGCATGCTGAAATATTTTTCAGCCAAAGCTAAATCATGAACTGGGGACTGAGCATGATAAGCGTGGCTTAATCCCCACAAGCGAGAAGCAGTTTCCCGTCCAAATTTTGTTAGTTTGTAACATTCATAGTTTTTCCCTCTCTGTTTGTATGCTATTTTCTCGAAATGCCCGTCTCTTATTAAGTTCTTAATACGCCGATCAGCTAAGCCGCATTGACACAAATGCTCATATGAAACATGACCGATTTTGTGCATTGCGGAAAATGCCAGCCTATCACGATTAAAAAATTGTGTAACGAGCGGTTTGCTTCTTCTTGCCATGTGTTATTCACCTCCTTCGAAGTATTGAAATAAGAGAGATAGTAGGAGAGTTTTGTGAGATCACCATCGATGGACGATGTCGTCTTTTGCATCTCAGAAAGGAGATGCTTGTCGCATCGGGATGGATGCATCACTGCTTTGTGCTTCGACAGAAACACTTGCCCCATTATCAGATGGGGCACAGGTTTTCCCTGAAGAGGGCGAGTTTCTGAGCTCTGTTTTGCAGTGAGTGTCGCAGACCGAACGGTCGCCACAGGCGAGCACAACAGAGAGTGGTGAATCTTATTGAGTAGACTTCCGTAGGAAGACACGAAATTAGATGTCACCCTCAGAAACGAAGCCCCTGTTCCCGTTGATGTTTGATTATAGTCTATGAATGTTGAGAATATAACGATTTTGGCAGATATATATAAAAGGCTCCATGCACAAGGCATAGGAGCCACTTCTCGTTTTACGAGAAGCAAAACGATGGGGAAACCCGATCTAATGTGTCTATATTTTATTTTTTGTCGGAGCAAAGCAAATGCTCGTTTGTTCAATAACAAAGTTCAGAAAGAACGCAATCCACTGTGACTTTTGCTTCATATGGAGAAGACTTTAAAGAGGATTAGAGATTTTTTCGACTGATGCTTTGTGAAGTTTTGTGAGTTAGAACAGACAAGCTTTAGAGTTAATGGACATTGCATTGAAAATGAGAGTTGCTCATTTTGGTACTTCTTGTTTATTGCAATTTGTAGCCCAAATTACATTTCTTGATCGAATGTGCCTCAGTGCTTCTTCATTAATCTTCGTCATATTGGTCTTGTTGGTCAACCTCGTTATCTTTTTAAGTGATTTTTTAGGTTTATCTTTGTTATCCATATTTCATCCCTCAATTCCTAAAATTATTATACAATTCAAGGATATATTTAAAATTAAATAGCCACTATCCAAGTAAAATGAGTAAAAAAAATGCAATTTACATTCGGGTAGCCGACAAGGAGAATCTGGGTTCTTTACAAAATCAAATTATTGCATAAGCAAAAGAAAAAATACGGTGAAAAGTAAAACTGGAGCTTTTTGTTGATAATGGTGCAAGCGGGGTGTCAATAAATAGAGAAAAATATCAAAGCTCATTGAATGAGATTAATTCTGTTGATGTATCAGCTGTTATTGCCACTGAACCATCCGGTACAACTTGTACACTTAAACAGTTATGTTTGTTTTACGACAAATTGGAGGAAAAAAATATACCTTCTTTCGCAACGAATTTCACAGAGGAAGTAAGCTTTCGCCCTCTAATCAAGGTATTAAATCAGATCGAACGAGAAAATCATTCAAATAGATCAAACAGGGTTTAAGCATCACAAAGAATTGAAAAGCTAAGTAGTTGATGTTTATAATCATGTGCAAAACGGGATGAATAACTTGCTCTTCTCACTTTAACACTTTAAATCACGGAATCTCGAGCAAGGTCAAACGTTTTTTAGACCACAAGGTCTTGTTTTTCTTATATGCTTGAACTAACGAAGCAAAAGACATAGATTTTACTTCGTGACTGACGATAGAAAACGGTTCGTACTCGTTTGTGGAAGAAATGCGTACTGAATCCTTCCGACTATCGAAATCTAAATAATCGGAGGAATAACAATGACAATTGAACGATTTTTCAATAATGAGTGCGATCTGACTTTAGAAGACATTCTTCTCTCTCTTGTTGACGATAGAATTGACACGCTTGTAAAGCAATACTACGATAATGATAGGGTGAACACTATTACATCTCAGAGCGAAAGGAAAGTTGCCGCATGAGATGTGCAATATATGTTCGAGTTTCAACTGATAAGGAAGAACAAAAGACTTCCCTGGAAAATCAAAAAGCTATGTTTCTTCAATATGTAGCTGAAAGAGGATGGAATATCCACGACTTTTACGTCGATGTTCAGACCGGAACAAAAAGTAAAAAACGCCAAAATTTCCAACGCTTAATTGCAGATGCAAAAGCGAAAAAGTTTGACATCATAATGGCGAAGGAACTTTCAAGACTTGCGAGAAACGGAAAACTTTCGTACGAGATACTTGAAATTGTCCAACGTAATAACCTTCATATTATCACTATGGATAATGCTGTTGATACCACAATAGGGAACATCTCTAACTATGGTCTATGGGCTTGGGTCTACGAAACTGAATCGTCAAATACGAGCAGACGCTTAAAAGCAATGTTCAAAACTAATGCCCTAAAAGGGATATTTAAGGGCTCTATTCCACCATTAGGTTATCGTGTAGAAAACGGTAAACTTTATGTGAGAGATGATCCCACTTCGGACATTGTACGACTGATTTTCAGAAAGTATCTCAAGGGTCAAGGCTTCGATGCGATTGCAAGAGATTTGAATGATGAAGGAATCCCTACACCGTCTCAAATAGCCAAAAAAAATAACTGTAGCGATACTTGGCAGGGTTCTTCTGTTCGATTGATTTTAACAAATCAGAATTACACTGGAGATCTGGTTCAAGGAAAATCCACTACAAAAAGCGTGACACTCGATTGTAGAAATTACATGGATCCCAAGGATTTTATAATCGTACCCAATACACACGAAGCAATAATTTCTCGAAGCGAATTCGAAACTGTTCAGAAGTTAATTGCCAGTCGTTATCGAAAAAAACCGCAACCTGAAATTCACTTGTTTACCAATACAGCTTATTGTGCTGACTGTGGTCGAGGCATGCATTATAAGAAAAATAGCAAGGGATACGTGTGCGGAAATTATAACAAGCCTGGGAAAAATGGAAAAAAGAAATGTAGTGATCATCTTGTACGTGAGGCCGATCTAACAATAGCAATTATCAAAGATATTCAGATGCTCTCATCTAACCTTTCTAACGAAACAATCTATAAAAAACTCGAAAAACAGTTACAGAAAATCAATCAACAAAACACTAAACAAACAAGTTCGATTGAAAGTGATATTGAGAAACTCAAAACTCGAAAAAGGAAAGCACGTGACAAGAACCTGGACGGCGGCATGACAGACGAAGAATACAGTGAATACGTTATTGACATTAATCAAAGACTAAATGATCTCGCTAACCAGAAATGTAAGCTTGAGGAGTCCCTGAAACACAATAAAGATACCTTAGCGTTTACCGAATTAAAGCAACTCCTTGACGAATCTTTATCCTTCAAGGAATTGACACCAGAAATTCTCCATCGACTAATTGATCGCATCGAGATTAAAGCAGATGGGAGTCCGAGAATCTTTTACAGATTCTCGAACCCCTCTGCTTATTCTTTACTTCTAACTATCAACGCACAGCATTCCACATGCACCGTATGCGGGAACATATCCACCGGCGTCACCTCAACCATCTTAAACCCGCCATCCTCCAGTATCCGCAGATCGCGAGCCAAGGTAGAAGGATTGCACGACACATAAACCACGCGCTCTGGACGCATCTCCAGGATCGTATCCAGCAGTCTTGGATCACAGCCTTTGCGCGGCGGATCGACCACAATGACGTCTGGTGTGATGCCCTGCTCTTTCCACTGAGGAATAACGTCCTCGGACGGACCGGCCTCGAAGGTAGCGTTCGTAATTTCGTTTAGATCGGCATTCTTCTTCGCATCCTCAATGGCTTCCTTCACGATCTCTACCCCGTACACATGCTCAGCATGCTGTGCGAGGAAGAGCGAGATCGTTCCGATGCCGCAGTAAGCGTCAATGACGGTCTCTTTACCAGTCAAACCGGCATATTCTACCGTCTTGCCGTACAATACTTCCGTCTGCACCGGATTGACTTGATAGAAGGAGCGTGCGGAAATGGCGAATTTAACGTCTCCGATATAATCGTAGATGACTTCGCTGCCCCAAAGGACACGGGTCACATCGCCGAAGATCACATTCGTCTTCTTCGTATTCACATTCTGGCAGATGCTAGTTACATGTGGGATTTGCTCCCGGATACCGTGTATCCAAGCCTCTAAATGAGGAATACTGTCCCCGTTAGTGACGAGCACGAGCATCATCTCACCGGTACGGAAAGCCTTCTTCACGACAACGTGGCGAAGGAGTCCTTTGCCTGTCTCTTCGTTGTACGCTCTGATTCCGACACTTCGGCCGATCTGCTTGACCTGCTCCACAACCTTGTCATTGTGCTCGTGCTGAATCATGCAACGTTCCATATCAACGATACGGTGACTGCCTTTAGCGTAAAAGCCACCGATCAGACCGCCGTCAATCTCACCCATCGGCACCTGAGCTTTGTTCCGGTAACGCCAAGGCTCTTCCATGCCTAGCGTGCTCAGCACCTGGATACCTTCATGCACAGCTTTATCCCCACCACTGTGAGTATCTTCCAACTCTGAAGAAAAGTTATCCACCTGTGGATTACTTTTCTCGCCAGCTACATGCAGCTTACCGATTCTTGTTAAGTTATCCACGACGATCTGACGTTTCCATGCCAGCTGGCCTTCATAGCTCATATGCTGCAGCTGGCAGCCGCCGCACTGATCGTAAATCGGGCAGGGTGCAGCCACGCGATCCTTGCTTTCGGAGATAATCTCCAGCAGCTTCGCATAGCCATACTGCTTCTTCGTCTTCAGCACCTTCACACGGACCTTCTCTCCAGGAAGAGCGCCTGGGACAAACAGCGTATAGCCTTCCGCACGGCCTACACCCTCTCCGTCATGGTTCATTCCGATAATGTCGATGACGGTCTCATCATTCTTGCTGACCGGCAGCCCCAGCTCTGCGGCAATATCTCGAGAAGGCTGAGCCTTCCCTTTACCTCCGCGTTTGCTTCCAGAACCGCCTCTTCCCCGGTTACCAGCCCGTTCGCCTTCACTGCGGCCCGCTCCCGCATAGCCGCTGCTTTCAGAGCGTCCGCGTTGACGGAAGTTTCCATCCTTCACCGCTGCCTGCTCATAACCAGCAGAAAAAGATGCCTCGCCCTGCGGCTGCACCCCTGTCTTCAGCTGTTTGCCAGCTTGCTTGTTATCTGACTTTACGATTCTGTTCTTATCCTGACGACGTGCTGTTTCTGTTCCTGCAGAAGCCACTCTTCTATCCTTGGCTTCTGCGCTCCGGCGGTTTTTTCCACGACCGCTGCGGTTGTTGTTCATATGTTGTGTTCCTCAGCTTTCTTTAATATCATTTGTTACTCCGTTAACAATCCGGAGGTATTCTATCTGTAGATTTGAATATGATGAGGCAGATTACGGAAGGTTGCCGGTAAAGATCCGCCCAGCTCCCCGTCCAAATTAAGCAGTACTTCACCTGGTGAGGTTACTTCGATATAGTCGGTCTGGAAATGGATAACCTTCTTGTCGCCCAAATGCTCTCCGCGAAGCGCCATCGTCACAAGACGAATCATCTCCGCTAAATTGCATTTTTTCAGTGCAATGACATCAAACAGGCCGTCATCAATCGTTGCTCCTGGCGCCAGCTTCTCAAACCCGCCGACCGAGTTCGTATTCGAAATAAGAAACAGCATGAATTCATCATGGATATCTTCCTGCCCGTGGGCTTTGATATACAGCTCCTGCGGGGCGAGGTTGATCATCTTCTCCATGCCCTTCATATAATAGGCAAGCTGACCGATCATCGTCTTCAGACGGCTTGGCACTTCATACGTCAGCTCCGTAAGTGTACCTCCGCCTGCAATATTGATAAAGTAACGATTGTTTACAAGCCCGAGATCGACAGGACGTGTCTCCTGGCGGATAACCATATCGCAATAATCTTCCCAATGTCTCGGTATCCCGAGTGCTCTCGCAAAATCATTCGTCGTTCCCAGAGGAAATACGCCAAGCGGCGGACGATTTTCCTTGCCAGCCATCCCATTGATGACTTCGTACAAGGTTCCGTCTCCCCCAGCAGCAATAATCATGTCATATCCGCGGTCAATCGCTTCTGAAGCTTCTCTCGTCGCATCACCTTCGCCTGTTGTCGCATGGCAGGAAGCTTCAATCCCGCCTTCGTCCAAACGCTGCAATATCGATGCAAGTCTTCTCTTCGCTTCTTCTCGACCGGACGTCGGATTATAAATCAATCTCGCCTTTTTCATCGTCATAATCCTTACGCCACCTACTTTTAGCAATTATCCAATTATAGAGATAAAATGAACTCTACTCAATTATAAGACTATTTCTTATTATTCCCAAAAAAACCTCAGGTTAGTGTCCAAATGTCCATTATTCACATATCACAATAGTTTATTATACAACAAAAAGCCGGCCGTCGTCTTTATTTCGGTTCGTTAAACCTATAAATCAAAGAACAATCGGCCAGGCATCTATTCCCTTATTCTATTGTATTCGCAGCACTTTTATAATATTAGCCCCTACTTCAACGATTGAAGCATCGATTTCACTTGCTCCTCAATCCAGTTATGAAGCAATGGATGCGGTAGAAGGGTACGATCTCCGCTGTACTCTACTTCTATTCCATCTAACCGCTTCGGTATTTCTACATTCGTAAAATAACCCGCGCTCAAAAAGAGCGGCATAGCGAGAACACGATATCCTTGTTCTATATAATAAGCCGCCTTATCTCGGATCCGGTCTGGATTCAAAAGCGCGAAATCTGCTTGTGAAGCGCCGCTGATCTCCCTTACTTTGCCTGCAAGCGTAGAGAATCCTTGCTCCCAGCGCTGAAGAAATCCATCATGCCGGCTGCCATGGCCAATCAGCAGGATCACTTCCTTCGAAGGATCCTTAGAGAAAGGCTGCAGCTTATCCCATATCATGGTAGCCAGCAGAGGATCATCGTGCAGCGGCTGTCCAAAATGAACCTGTGCTTTCACGCGGAAGGGTTCAAGATCGGTCTCTTTCTCAGGAAAAGGCTTTGTTCCAAGCGCATATCCTATCTCATCTACATGGGTGCTTCCTGCCGAAATAAACAGCGGAATGGCCAAAATATCCGTAATCCCTAGTGACTCCAGGTGATTGATTCCGTCTTGAATGAGCCTTCCCGCTACATTTTCCAGAAAGGAAGCGTACACAGGAATTCCTTCAGGCAAAGACAGCTGCGATACCGCATTGTCTACAAGCTCGGTCCAGCCCCGATCCTTCGATCCATGACTGATAATCAGAACTCCCGGCTTCTTCATCACTTAACGTCCCAGGCGCTCCAGCGCCATTTTATAGCCGTCATTGCCATAGTTCAGGCAGCGTTTCACACGGGAAATCGTCGCCGTACTTGCACCAGTCTCGGATTCGATCTGGTTATACGTGTTGCCTTTGCCGAGCATACGGGCTACTTCAAGACGCTGTGACAGCGACTGAATTTCGTTTACAGTGCACAGGTCATCAAAGAAGACATAGCACTCTTCAATATCCTTCAATGTCAAAATCGCTTCAAATAATTGATCTATACTTTTATCATTTAGCTTCTTCAGCTGCATGTCATCATCCCCTAAGGTTACTATGAATACTACTTTATTTTAACTACACTATATCGGTATTTCAAGCGTTACCGTTTTCACGCAATGCAGAATGAAAACATTCAGCACCCGCGATTATGTACACCTGTAATACTTTAACACCATACGCCAAACTACATTATACCATAAAGCACGGGTTTGCAATGGAATATGAATCCTCTTGCCTATATTATCGACGTATTTAAAACAAATTTTCAGCAAGCGCTGAAATTATTTATAAGAATTGGTTATATATCCGGATTTAAAGATATTCGTGCTCCGATATTTCTTTTCCTTTATCTTTCTTCAATTTTTTATCCACAAGTGTATATGCGACTTATCTGCGTATACTGATCCCCATATTTCTTAACCTCCAAAGGATGGTAGGCCACTGCCCAAATCCGCCAATATCATGGAAAATCGGGGATTTTCTTAAACGCTGAAGGGCTCATGAACATACACTATACTAAACCATGCGCAAAGGAATGTGATCTACCCATGTCTCAACAATATTACAGAAGACGCAGCCGGCATGCTCGGGCTTTCACAGACCCCAACCAATTCTCTCCATATCCAGGAATTCCTCAATATAACAATCCACAGCCATTGCCGGATACATCTGCACAAACCTATGCATTGCCTCCAGGTCAGCAGCAGCCTCAAATGCTGCCTCAATCCTATGGTCAACAAGCGCCTGTGTACCCAGTAAACCAGGTCGCCCAGGATGCGGCTGCGGTCGCAGTAACCGAAACGACCGCGGCTGCTTCCTCCGGTGGACTGCTCGGCAATTTAGGCGGTATCGGCAATAACTTTAGCAATCTTAAAGGTTTGTTTGATCGTATAGGCGGCATTGACGGGATCGTCAATGGAATGGGGAAGGTGCAGCAGGTCGTCAACGGAGTACAGCAAATGGCGCCGATGATGAAGCTGTTCGCAGGAATGCTGCCCTTTGGAGCCGCGGCTGCGAGCAAAAAAGCAGAAGAATCCTCCTCTTCACGCATTTATGAGGATAGTTATTACCGTCCTAGGAAGAAACGCAGACGCAAAACCGCCTCTACGACGACCAAGAAACGCCGTAGAACTACTTCCTCCAAGCCCTACTCCCCCTCATCCTACAAGAAAAAAAAGAGATGACAGCCTTCGGCTGATCGAGAACAAGAACACCTCATAAAGCACCCTTCGCATCTATCTTAAGAGCGAGGGTGCTTCTATTTTTTATCACGATCTTACGGACATTCTTTATTTGAACCAGCCCCGCTTCTTGAACCAAATCATCATCCCTGATCCAAGCACGATCATCAGCAAAATAACGGAGGGATACCCATATCGGTAGGCAAGCTCGGGCATGTGATAAAAGTTCATTCCGTAAATTCCGGCGATCAGTGTCAGCGGCATGAAAATAGTCGTAATGACCGTGAGCGTCTTCATAATGTTGTTCATTCGATCCGAATTCATTGATATATAGCTGTCCCTGAGATCCGCCGTCATCTCCCGATCCGCCTCCAGCATATCGGTCAGCTTCAGCAGGTGGTCATAGATATCCGCAAAATACAGCTTGTGATCTCCGCGTCCCGTTCCTTGGATATGCTGTGAATTCAGCATTCGATACAGCAAATCTCGCATCGGCACGATAGTTCTTCTCATTCGTAGCAGCCTGCTTCGGATCAGAAATACTTGATTCACGAGCTCTTCCATCGGCGCCTTGCCACTTCTTCCCTCCAGCTCCGCGAGCTCATCCTCAATTGCAAACAGGACTGGGAAATATCCATCGACCAGCTTATCCATCACGGTATACGCAGCAGCTATGGGCGCCTTACTCCATACCGTGCGCTCTTCTGCCTGTTGACCTATGCGTTCCCATGCCTGATCAATCTCCGTAAGCTCTTCATGATGAAAAGTGACCAACAGGTTAGAGCCTAGAAAAATATCGACTTCATGAGGCTCCTCTTCTTCACTCCGAATGGCATGAAGCACCATAAATTGTACGTCTTCATAGTAATCCAGCTTGGGACGCTGGAGCACATGCAGACAGTCCTCAATAGCAAGCGGATGAAAATGAAAGTAATCTGCAAGAAGTGCCGATTCTTCTTCTGTCGGACTTATAAAATCTGCCCAAACAAAATAATAATCATCGGGTTTTGTATCTAGCAGCTGTACATCCTTTACCAACTTGTGATCATGAGTTATGGCCATCGTCCGAATGATACAGCAACACGCCCTTCCTATGAAGATGACGGAACAAAAAAGCCCTGAACCTGCCTGGTCCCTATGTATCTTGGACAAAAAGGTAAGTTTGGACTTTGCACTGCCGTAAAGCAGTATATGATATCACTCTCTAAAGTGTTGTATGTAAATTACGTATTCACTATCCACAAGTGGATAACTTTTTATATGAGGTTTTTCTTGCTTAGATGTCCCCATATTCACAGAGTTATAAACATTTTCCACATTTTACGAATGCAGAACCCGGATATCCCGCAAAATAAATCCACAGCTTTGCGAGATCCGGGTTCTTTTATTTCGTATCTATATTTAGAAGAATAACCACATAATAACGCCGGCAAGAAAACCGGAAATCGGAATGGTGATAAACCAGGTAACGACAATGCGGCCTGCAAGCGACCATCTTACCGATTTGAAACGCTTAGCCGAACCTACCCCGAGGATCGCGGAAGTAATGGCATGCGTCGTACTTACCGGCAGGTGAAGCAGTGTTGCCGAGAAGATGACGGATGCTGCCGAGAAGTCAGCCGCGAAACCGTTGATCGGTTCGATTTTGAAGATTTTCGTACCCATCGTCTTGATGATCTTCCAACCGCCGATAGCAGTACCGCCTGCCATCGCCGTTGCCGCTGCAATTTTAACCCACAGCGGTACTTCCATGTTATCCTGAACGCCGGCTGCTACAAGCGCAAACGTAATAATCCCCATCGCTTTTTGGGCATCATTTGTACCGTGCGTAAAGGATTGGAGCGCAGCCGTAAAGATTTGCATTGTACGGAAGCCTTTGTTTACCGTATGCGGACTTCGCTTAGCAAAAATCCACTTCAGCAAAGTCATCACGATATAACCGATCACAAAAGCAATGATCGGTGATAAAATCAGTCCTTCCACAATTTCCACAAATCCTGACCAATTCAGCTTGTCACTCTCTCCGATAAACACCGCACCGGCAAGTGCCCCGATAAGAGCATGAGAGGACGATGAAGGAAGCCCGAACCACCAGGTGATAAGGTTCCAAGCAATCGCGGCAATAAGCGTCGCTATGACGATATTAATCCCGTTATCCAAGGTGGTGGGATCCGCAACGCTTCCCCCAATCTTTTTCGCAACCCCTGTAAACATCAATGCACCGACAAAGTTCATGCTGGCTGCCAAGAGAATGGCACGGCGCGGTGTCAGGGCGCGGGTGGATACCGACGTTGCAATGGCATTCGCGGTATCATGAAAGCCGTTGATAAAGTCAAAGGCCAGCGCGAGGAATATAACAATCCCTAATACCCATATAGTAGTTTCCATAGTTGCCCTGCTCCTTACGAATTCCGCATGATGATCGATTCAAGGCGGTTAGCTACATGTTCACAAGCATCGGTTGTTGTCTCAAGACGCTCGTAAATCTCTTTGCGCTTAATCAGCTCGATTGGATCCGTTATCGTGTCAAACAGGTTTTTAATGCAAATACGAAGAAGCTCGTCCCCTTGGTTCTCGAGATCGTTGAGACGAATTGTATACTCGCGGATCGCAAGCAACTTCTTCTGGGAGAGCAGATGTACGGCCTTTTGAATTTCATAAGCAGACTCACGAAGAATTTCAGCAAACTGAACAATGTATTCGTCCGGATCTGTCAGATTGTACATATAGAAGCGGGATGCTGTTGCTTCAATACCATCCAGTACGTCATCCAGCGTTGTTGCCAGAGCCATGATGTCGTCACGTTCGATGGGAGTAATAAAAGTTTTGTTGAGTTCTTTGATGATGGTATGGGTGTAGTCGTCGCACTCGTTCTCATACTTCTTCATCTGATTGGTGAACTCGACCATGTTGTTCAGGCTTCCGGCATGCTGGGCAAAATAATCCGCAGCTCGCACAACGGTGTCTGCCATGCTTTCCAGCGATTCAAAAAATATATCTTTCTTCTTCTTCAAAGCCATACTTATATCCCCTTCACAGAAATATTGCGTGAAATGTAATGTAATGAAATGAAATGACAACATTTGATATCTTATCATACTTTACACTGCGTTTACACAAAAACCGTACGATTTTCACAATTCATTTCCGTCTTTCTTCATATATGATGACCTGATGAAGCATATATTATCCAAATTGCACACAGCGATTCCAGTCTTATCCTAGTTTACTTCTTGATATAACCATCCGACTCGTTAAATAAACATGAGCAGTCTTCCTTAACACGAGCTTGAGGAAGTCTCATTCTGCGGAATGTAGAGTAATATGCTCCTCCAAAGCTGGTGTCTCGGGTACGATGCTGAAGAAGGTTTTTCCTGGTACCAATGACAGTTCCTGTCCATCCTTGAAAATGCGAATAATGTCGCCGGATGATTTGGACCATTGTCCTCGAATGAGCTTGCCTTGCTGGAACAGCATGGCCTCTCCTCCAGATGACAGATCGACTGCAAGTCTGCCCACATCATCAAGGACCTGATGTGTGGTTGACAGCACAATAATGTTCGAAGCTGCAAGCCGGGTCCCATCATAAGCATCCAAGTCCTCTGCACCGTTTACACTCCGCAAATATTGCTGTAAAGTCTCATCATATTCATAGCTGACCGTATAGCTGTCACTTAAATAATTCAGGTCAAATGAGGAGGCTGCTTCTCCGGTAACAGAAGCTTCTTGGTCCAAATAGGTGTATACAGGAGCGTTGTCCTCTTCGGAGTATCCTTTTTCTGCTGCTGCTTCCCTTAAGCTATCTACTGTGGAATACAGATTGTGCGGCATCTTACGGTCATTGCTGCGGAAGTAGTAAGCTCCGGCATTTGAAATTTCATCCAGATAAGGCTTGGCCTCATTTTGCAAAATAGAATATGCAGCAGGACTGCCGCCAGCATGTGCCAATATGCTCCCATAGCTTTCCCCAAGCTCAATGAGATAAGGGCGGATACTGCGAATCGGTCCTAAAGTCTCGGTCGTTCCTTCACTTTGGAATATCGCGATAAGGCGGGTAATTCCTCCTTCAGCAAGCACTTCATATATAAGGTCAGCTTGGCTGAGTCCGGACTGCGGTCTTGCAGCGGGAGCATTGTTAATCATCACAGCCAGCGGTCTGTTATTAACAGGCTCTGCTGCCGGAAGTCCAGTAAGAGGAGCAGTAAACCCAAGTTCAGGCTCGGATTCGCCTTCAGGAGTTTCAGAGGATTCTTGAGGATCAGCGGGAGCAGGTGCAACCGGCACAGATGGCTCTGGAGGGGCTGAAGTAGACTCTGAACAGGCGGTTATAAATACAATGAGAGTCAACAACATAAGTACAAACGTCTTCCCTATCTTTGCTTTTTTCACTTGAATGTGTTCCTCCTTGAATCTTCAGGTTTTCATTTCTTCCATTTAATCACAATCATTTGCTGTCTGTCTTGCTTCTTTACCATGAAAAATTTGATTTGGAATGTGAAAAATGATAAATTAGGCATTTTTTTTGATACTTTGTGATTTTTATCACAAACTTAAATAGAAAGATGTTTTAAGATAAAGACATCAAAAGAGTGATCACTTTTATAGATGGAATGAACCAAAGAGCTTACACCTTAAAGGTCCAACAATCTTTAATCTTTGGGTCAATCTATCTGGATAGAATGACCTGAGGCCATACCTGCTCAGATCAATCTATCTGATAAACAAAATTTAATCTTCATACAGGGGAATATATCCCCAATAAAAAAAGGATGGAGTGGTTTATATGTTTACAACTTGGCTGAGAGAAAATAAAGTGGCGATGTGGCTGCTGACCGTACTGCGGGTGTACCTCGGTTATGACTGGATGACTCATGGATGGCAGAAGTTGACCGGCGGTGGATTTGATGCAACAGGCTTTATAACAGGTGCGATTGCAAATTCGAGCGGTGAAGGTGCGACGGTCCAAGGCTGGTGGGGTGCCTTCCTTGAAAGCTTTGCTCTTCCAAACGTAGGACTGTTCAACTTCCTTGTCCCTCTTGGCGAGTTCCTTGTCGGATTGGGCTTGATTCTCGGATGCTTCACGACCCTGGCAGCACTGATGGGTATGGTAATGAACTTTGCCTTCCTCTTCTCGGGTACAGTGAGCACTAACGCTCAATTGGTTCTCTTGCAAATCTTCATCGTCGTCGCAGGATACAATGCAGCTAAGATCGGTCTTGATAACTGGGTTATCCCTTATATCCGCGGACAGTTTAACAAATTCAAACACCGCAAAGATCCGATCGCACACGTTAACACAAAGACTCAACACACGTAAGGCCAGAGCTTAAAATAAATGGAACAATGCAGGCCGCAATGAACCGCACTCTCAGTAGATTCCCTTTCTACTTGGGTGCGGTTCTTCCTGTCTCCCTGCTTTTTGTCTAATGCTTTCATCCGCATGAATCCATGGTATACTCTCAAGAGGTTCATCTACGCTTTTATTAAGGATGGAGGTGAAGAACGGTTGGCTACAACCCGCCGCTTAACAACAGACATTGATTTTGAAGAAGCTATGACACGAAAAAAACGCATCCGCGTTTTTAAAGATAATCAGCAAATTGATTCGGGTGGCGTCATCATTCGCTTTGATGAACGAACCATCGTGATCCAGTCCAGCGTCAGTGATATCGCCTATCATCTGCGGCAGCACTGTGAGTTCTTCGAAATTAGATCTTAAATTATATAGCCGCTAAAAAAGGCATCCCTGGGGAAGAGAACGATCTTCCACCTGGATGCCTTTGATTTTATTATTTATAAGGATTACTTTTGCGGCTCTATGACTTAGCCAAATTGCCAGCAATTCAGGCTGAGAGTACCGAATTGATAAGACTGGAACAGCCTCTGTGCTTTACGCTCCCTATCTGCTGCTCCCATGGCATAAAATAATGGAGCCATGTGTTCGGAAGCATAGGACGGTACAGCATCTTGCGCGTGCGGCGCTTTTGTCTCATAGGCAAACAGTTCTCTAAGATTCCAATTCTGCAGCCGCTCAGCAAGCCACTCATCAAATTCAACAGCCCACGGAGCAGGCTCCGGATCATGGCTGAGCTTTCTTAAATTGTGTACCAATCCACCGCTGCCAATGATTAGAATATCTTCATGCCGAAGCGTTTCGAGCATACGTCCAATATTGTATTGCTCCTCTTCCGATCGTATCGAGTCCACAGACAGAGCTACGACGGGAATATTCGCCTCCGGATACATATGCCGCAGAATAACCCAGGCTCCATGATCCAGCCCTCTTCCGGTAATCAGCTTGTAAGAAAGATTGCGTTCTTCCATCAGCTTACCGATTCGTGAGGACAATACCGGATCTCCGGGTGCTGGATACTCCAGCTTGTACATCTCCTCAGGAAAACCATAAAAATCATGCATCGTAGAATGAAATTCATCAGCCGAAAGGCATTGTACCGACTCATCAAAATGTGCTGAGAACAAGGAAATACCTTTGGGAACGGGTAAGCTGGCACCGAGCTGTCTCAAAAAAGTTGTGTACTCGTTATTCTCTACCGCAAGGGTAGGTGAACCATGCGCAATAAACAATGCAGGTAAAGTCATCGCTGCCAAGCCTCCAGACACAGGTAAAATGGTTACACCTTTATTTTAAAAGGTTGACCGGAGTAAAGCAACGGTCAGGCTTTATCCCATATAACCAAACTACCTTATATACTCCAATGCTTCCAGTCTTGGTCGACTTTACGCTGCTCCGTTAGCCATGCGCGGGTTCGTTTGATCAATTGCTCCCGTTCCGGGCCAGAGGAAAACGTATGGTCTCCCTGAAAGATAATATCCTTATCACAGCGTCCTTCGCTGCGCATCCAGAATACCTTCTGATACAGAAACGCGTAATCCACCGGGATCGTATCGTCGCTTGTTCCGTGAATCACCAGCACATCTCCGGAGAACTTAAGCGCCTCCTGAAACGGCTGAAAATCAGCCAGTGATTCGAAGAAGGTTGGAGTAAAGCCGTACCCCAAATAATCGGCAGCCCCTTCCTTGACGGAGGTATCATATTTGTCCCGGCCTGTAATCTTGATGATATCGTTAAAAGGATAGCCGACGGCAGACCACAGAATAAGCTTCGTGACCCGCTTGTCACGCACGGCCGTATGCAGTGCGGTTGCTCCGCCCAGACTATGACCCAGTAGCGTGACCTGCTGCGGATCAATATCACTGCAATTAATAGCATAGTCAAGGACGCTGCGCGTCTGATTAATCATCGACTGAAGTCCCTCTGCGCCGTAATCCCCTGTACTTTCACCGCATCCGATATAATCGAAACGAAGCACCAGATTGCCATCCTCTGCAAGTTCTCTCGCTGTCTTAACAAACAAGCGGTCTACTCCAATCCGGTTCCCTACAAAGCCATGACAGATGATAATGAGCGGAACCCGTGCAGGTCTCTTGCCTTCCGCAAGTTCTTTAACTACCGGATAGTGGATGGTTGCTGACAGCTCCTCTTCCCCATGCTTAATACTAATTTGTCGTTCCATGAAGACGCCTCCCGATAAAAAATGAGTACATGTATATATTTCAATTAATTCCGATAAGTTTAATATGAATTAGTTGAAATTAGTGTAGCATCATTCTTAACGGAAAGTCAATCTATCTATAGAGACAGGGACAACAGAAATTGGTCCTTACTCGTAGCTTCGCCGGAACATGGCATGCGTCTCGGACTTTCCCTGCCATTCTACAGGACGAGCTCCGCTCTCCTGATCCGGAAGTGCGCCTTCATCTTCAGTACCGAATTCAGCGCCAAACTCAGCATCAAATTCAGTATCCGTAAGTGTACGATAAACCGGGGCAACATTGGCAATCTTCGCACTAATCTGTGTCGCGCTCTGTGTACGCTGCTCCGCCATCGTACGGCTGACTTCATGAGCCCAAGCGAATTCATCATTATGCTCTGTTGATTCATCAATATGCTCTGCTCTTACAACCTCATCCTTTACTCCTCTTGATTGGCTGTTAAGCAAGTATTGTCTTGTTGCATCGTTCTGCTGTGCCATAATCCTTTTCCTCCTCAAGTGCTGTTAATGTCGTAACAAAGCAAGCTTGAGACATAGTGTGCAACAGGAAATAGCCTGCTATTCACAAAAGTTTACGCCTTAGAATGATAAACAGGTATCTCTTTAGGAATAATAGAGCTGATCATGATCGTAATGAATAAGGGAAGGAAGATCTTCATATGAATACAGTTTTTCATTTTATTGGAGACCATCTAGGAAGTGTGTTTTTGTGTCTTGCCGTGCTTGGGGCAATCATTTATGTAATCGTTCATCATACCCAGCTCTTTTACAAAGAATAGTTAGCCCCTGAGAAGTCTTGCAGTCCTTCTTTGCCAATTAAGCAATACTCCCGTATACTTTTACTAAAACAGTTAGGGATACGTCACAAGGAGTGGACATAAGGACATGAATCCTCGCAACAAGCAGATGATGATGCTCAAAAATCGGCAAACAACGTTGATTGGCCAGATGGCCGCCCCCACAAGGGAATGGTATGAATCGATCGAAGGGAAAGTAAGAAACAGCCGTATTCCGGAGTACGAACAGGAGTCCCTTCTGCTCAGCATGGGACAGGAAATGGTCAATGCTCAGCGTAAAGGGCTTGATATAGGCGATTTATTTGATGGAAATCCTGATTTATATATTGAGAAAGCAGAGAACAAATATACAGGTAGTCCGGCAAAGGAATCTAAAGATGCTTCCATAGAAACGAAAGACGAGTCCAGCTCTTCGGACAACACGAAAAGTCTAAAATTCAACCTCATGATTGCCTGGGCCGCGGTATCCATGGTCTTTCTTCTTATGGGCTTCATCGGTCAGGTAACCTCCTGGGCGGGTCAGGACCCTTCGCCTTATACAAGCATCAGTCTATTCACTTTAGCTTTGATTGCAGGGGGTGCCATTGTTCTCATTCAAGTCCTCTTGTCTTTTAACAATGGATCGGAACATACATCCAGTTCCTCAAGACGAGCACGCGTCAACATCAAATCTATACTCAGCTATCTCATTGTAGCAGGAGGCATTTTGCTGCTTGGCTTTGTATTCGGCCGCATCCTGCCGGTGATTCAGCTGTCTTCCATTGCTCTTATCATCATTGGAATCATCGGACTTCTATTGGTTAAGCCTATCTTTGGAAGAAAAAAAACAATCACCGCATAAGTAATACCCCCTGAAATCCAGATAACTGGATTCTCAGGGGGTATTTTATTGTATTGCTTCTATTATTGAGCTTTGGTCTCCTGACCTTCACGATCGGCAGGAGCCTCCTGAAGCACAATCGATTCGCTCGCTCTCGACAGGCTGTTCACCGTAGCTCTTTCCCCATCTGCTATCGATAAAACAAAGAATCGGTAAGAAACGCCTGCTTTTAATGAACTCCCATCAGTATCAAGTGTAGACGTGTCTAATACAACACTCAAATTATCCCCTGTTTTTTGAACCGTCTTATACCGATTGCCTGGCAATCCATTCGCCTGATCTAGGGTAAATTGATCTGCATTCGCCGCTTTAACGGCAATTACCGCATAAGAGGACAGCCCTGCTTCATCACCCGCTTTATTGAAATTCACTTGTATAGCAGGAGTCTCTGTCAGTGTATTCTCGACTTTAGTTATCACTGCCCGGTCCACGGCAACCGGCGCCTTGTTGATCGCGAACGTATTTGAAGCTTGGGAAAGTGCATTTTCCGACCGCACCTTACCATCAGCCAGGGACAGTACAAACACTTTATAGTTTGTTCCCGGAGCAAGTCGGTCGCCTCTGACATCCTTCGTGTTCTCGCTCAACACCTGGCTAAGATCCGAGCCCTTCTTGGCAACAGCCGTATAATTGCCTGAATCCACCCGATTAGCCCAAGCTAGATCGAACCTATCTGCCTCATCGGCTCTTACCACCATGACAAGATAACGCGCTATTCCTGTTTCATCCGAGGCCTTCTTAAATTTCACTGTTACATCACGGCCATCCCCATTATTTCCGCTGATTTCTGCAGCTACGGAAGAGGCCGGACTTACACTGCTTGCCGACAGCTGGATGACGGATGAAGCACTGGAGAGGGAGTTAAGCTTGTTATCCCCGCGGTTGCTTACAGTCAAAACGAACACACGATAGCTCACACCACTGCGAATGGCTGAACCATCAATGTCTTTGGCATCGGCAGAAAGAGTGACGGACAGGTTTCCTCCTGTTTTGCTAACGCGTGTGTATCTGGAGCTGTTCACACTGTTAGCTTTGGATAGATCAAAGCTGCCTGCATTTCCGGATTTCACTACAAACACGCGATAATGATCTACGTTTGACTCGTTCGAGGATTTATTAAACGTTACTCGCAGATCGCGGCCATCACCGTAATCCTGAATGTCGTTTACCGCAAGTCCGCTGATCGGCTTAGTGATCGAGTTGTTCACAAGCGTAATTTGACCGGAGGCGCTGGATAACAGGTTCGAATATCCTCCCTGCTGATTTCCCATGGATGCGACAAAGACCCGATAGCTTTCTCCCTCCCGGAGCGTATTGCCGCTCGTATCCTTCAATTTCTCAGGCAGCGTGGTCGTAATGTTTTTACCTGTCTTTGAAATGTCATAATATCGGTCTGAACCGAGCTTATTCGCTTCCGTCATATTAAATGAGGAGACCTGCGAATTCCGAACGACATAAATTCGGTAGAAGCCTACTCTTGATTCATTGCTTGCCTTATTGAAAGACACCTGCAAATCCCGGCCATTGCCATAATCATTGACATCATTCACGGAAGTGATAGCAGGCGCTGTTAATGTGGCACTATCGAGCGTAAAGGCAGATGAAGACGAAGACAGCTTATGCTGCTTGTTGTTCGTGTTAGTACTCGTAGAGTATACAAATACGACATACGAGGTTCCATTTTTGATTACCTCACCCGAAGAATCCCGGCTTCCAGCGGAGAGGGTTGTCGTAATCGTCGACGAATTTGTTTTGTTCACTTGAGTGGAGTAGCTGCTTGATGCCCGGGTTGCTGCGGTTACATCAAAGGATGCCGCGTCCTTCTGCTTGACGACGAATAAACGGTAATTTGTAATATCGGATGTCGACTGTGGCTGCTTAAAGCTGACCTCGATATCTCTTCCATCACCATTATTAGCGATATCTCTAACCCGAACCTCCGTTGCCGCCTGAACGGCCGGCTTTGCATTCATGGTAATGGAATCCTTCGCAGAGGACAGAACATATTCAAAGTCGGAGGCATCATTGCCGACCGTGAGTACGTATACCTTGTAAGCAACTCCGGATTGGATCCTATCGCCATTTACATCGAGCGTATTTTCTTTGAGGCTTACACTCGGTTTGCCATTCGTTCTGGATACAGTAGTGTAATTGGTGTAGGACACACTTCTTGCTGTATTTAAATTAAAGCTGCCTGCATTTGAGGCCTTGACCAGCATAACCCGGTATTCATGAACGCCGCCTTCGTTCTGCGAAGGTGTAAATTCAACGCTGATATCTCTTGCATCTCCGTATTGTGAACCGACCTTCGTCGTCACAACCGAAGCGGATAAATCATCGCTGCTGGTCACAATGTCAACACGTTTTGCCTGAGAATCCCACAGAACTTCCTCCCCGAGTGCTTCAGTTACAAATCGAATCGGCACCATGGTGCTGCCTTTAATAATAGAGGCTGGAACATCGAGATATACAGTGCTGCCTCCGATCGTAGCATAGGTAGAGCCCACCTTCAGAGTGACGGTCTGATCTCCTTTTGTAGCAGTAACAGTCTTGGTCTTGTTGTTCCATACGACATTGGCATCAAGACCTTCAAAAATAGAGCGAAGCGGTACGAGTACCCGGTTCCCCTTCATGACAGGAGCTTGCTGTGAAGGGAGTCTTTCATTATCAATATAAATTTGAATTGTGGTCGCGGCATTTAATACTGAGGGAGTATAACTGAGACCTGCTGTTACTAAAGCAGCAATAACGACCGAAGATACCCATTTTTTCATAAAGAATTCCTCCAGAATTCAATTTTTAGTGAATTGTTCATGTAACAAATAGCGCTTCATTCTCGTCAGCAATCTTATAACGCAAATGAATGGAATAAAGTTCCATATAATCAAGACAAAAGAAAAATATTTTTTGCGTTAAGAAACCGAATTTAGACATGTGTGCTGAATTGGGTAATAGTTTAAGAGGAAGGCAAGCATTATTCGTATGATTATTTTGTGAATCCTAGGAGGTATATCATGAAGAACACTTTGCACAGTCAAAAGAGATACCGGAAACCGGCAATGAAATGGTTCGCCGTTCTAAGCAGTGCCGCTTTGCTGCTTCCTGCAGCATGGAGTCCAGCGTATGCTCAGGACACAGTGCCCTCAAGATCTGCTGCCGCTGTAGCGTCTGCATCGGAATCTGAAACCGTACTTAAGACCTTTCAATCTCTGCTTAAAAAGAAAAACGGTATACCGGAGGCAACCGCATACCTGGATAAAAACATTTCAAAAACGTCTCCTCATCATGCAACCTTGATGGTGCTGTATCTTGAAAACGCACGGAAGAAAGCTTTACCGACAATCGATGAGAAATTTTATCCTGGACCGATTCAGCTGGAGTTCCGGACGATTTTCAAAGAAAATAACAGCATGAATCAGTTGATCCAGAAAGCCAAAACCCAAAAAGTGAAAAATTTGCTTACCGAAGCAAGAAACTATGGCTATAAAGTCATCACTTCAGAGGGAATGTACTACCTGACGATGGATTACTCCACCTTTGAAAAATATAAGGATGAGGTAAAAGAGGATATTGCAGCCTATATCGATATTCAATCCGAGCTGTCCTCAAAGCAGATGGCCAAGGATGCTGCACTTACGATAGGCTATCAGGAGCTGGTGAATCGGGCTACACTGCTGGAGTCTTTTGTGAGCAGCTATCCGAACTCTAACCGGACACAGCAAATCGAGGGACAGTTTGATTTATACAAGCATGTTATTTTTTACGGAATGGACAATACACCGCTGTTTGACTATGTTGATGGAACGATCAAACCCAATGCGAAAAAAGCTTATACATTCATTGCGGGGCTTCCTAATGAAAATAACAGCGAGCTGCACAACTTGCTCAAGGAGTTTGTTGATGTGCTGAAGGCGAATGATTATAAGCAAACCGCAGAAGTTACCGCTTGGCTGGATCAGCACGCTCCAATTAAATAATAATAAGCCCTGCTTTCTCTTGGAAAGCAGGGCTTTTATCATCAGGTAAACCAATATCAAATCAATAAGTTAAACAAATTAAGATCCTTGTTCAGCTCAGTGTACTGAATATTTTTCCGTTTCATCCGTTCGACTAGCGGCTCGTAGTCTTCTTTATACAACAGTTCGATACCAACAAGAGCCGGACCATTCTCTTTATCCGTCTTTTTCGTATATTCAAACCGGGCAATATCATCATTTGGCCCTAGTACTTCCTCCAAGAATTCACGTAGTGCTCCGGCGCGCTGCGGGAAATTAATCATGAAATAATGCTTCAGACCTTCATACATGAGCGAACGTTCCTTGATTTCCTGCATCCGGTCAATATCATTGTTGCCGCCGCTAATAATACAAACGACTTTTTTTCCTGCAATTTTGTCCTTGTACTGCTCAAGCGCTGCTACAGAAAGTGAACCTGCCGGTTCAACGACAATTGCGTTTTCGTTATACAGTTCAAGGATGGTTGTGCATGCTTTGCCTTCCGGCACCTTCACAATATCATCCAATGTATTTTTGCAAATGCTGTAAGTGAGCTCACCCACACGCTTAACAGCAGCACCATCCACAAATTTATCTATTTGCTGCAGCGTAACAACCTGCTTACGGTCAATGGCTTCGGTCATGGAAGCAGCACCCAGAGGTTCAACGCCAATCACATCGGTCTCCGGATGAACCGTTTTAATGTACGCTCCTACACCAGCTGCCAGTCCGCCTCCGCCAATGGTGACGAACACATAATCCGCAGGCCCGTCTAAATCCTCCATGATCTCCATTCCGATCGTTCCATTGCCGGCAATAATCTTCGGCTGATCGAAAGGATGGATGAAGGTAAGTCCCTGCTCTTTGCAGACACGCATGGCTGCTTCGTAGGAATCATCATAGGTGTCACCAGTAAGAATGACTTCAACACTATTCCCCCCAAAGCGTCTTACCTGCTTTACCTTCTGGTTCGGTGTCGTGCTCGGCATAAAAATTTTGCCCTGAATGCCTAATGCATTACAGGAAAAAGCGACGCCTTGCGCATGGTTTCCCGCGCTTGCACATACGATCCCACGCTCTCTCTCCTCTTGAGACAGACTGCGGATCATGTTGTAAGCACCGCGAATTTTAAATGAACGAACGACTTGCAAATCTTCTCGCTTCAGGTAGACTTCACAGTTGTACTTCGCTGACAGGACAGCATCACGCTGGAGCGGCGTACGTACGATGACCTCTCTCAGCACATGATGTGCTCTGACGATATCCTCCATTCCCACAACAGGGACGTTTCCATTCTTCGGTGTCTCTACTGGTTCCATGTTCTCCACACTCCGCTTGAAATTGTTAAGCCGCAGCATTAAAGCTTACGCAGCATATTTTTTCTCTAGACAGCCTGCATTTCTATGTATTGTACCACTTTCCGGCCCTGTTGGTCTCTTTCTTTCCAGGCAAATAAAAAAAGCCCTGCATTCGCAAGGCTGATTCTATGAAACAAGGCTTCACTGTCATTAGCTAACAGCCTTTCACAGTATTCGGCTTAAAATTTCCCCAGGCAATCCATCGATTTCACAAACTTCTTCGGAAACAAAGTGATGATGAATCAAAATTTTTCTAGAGGCGATGTTGGCAGGATCTATAATTGCTTTCACTTTCGTTATATTCGTTCGCTTGCCTAACTCGAGCATATGATTCGCTATAACACTTCCAAAGCCCTGGCCCCAATACGCCGGCAGCAGCATGTAACCCATCTCGGCCTCTGTATTGTCCGCCTTATTCAATGTCAGATGTCCAAGACCAATGAATGTTTCCCCTATAACTGCTCTATAGGTTCCAAAAACATCATGCTCCGAATTTCGCTTCAACAGATTATGAAAATTGATTTGAGCCTCTTCGAGCGGTATAGCTCGCTCGGTAATTTGCGCCATTACCTTGATATCGCGGACAAGTTGATAGTAGTCCTTAAAGTTGTTATCTTGAAATTTTACGAAGCTTAACTTTTCCATTATAGGTACCTCGCTTTCGGTATTTTATTGCTACTCCCAAAGCAAGGCTCTCCTAGTAGAAAACAGCTGTTGAGTACCCGTATCCAGCGGATAATGATAGCAGTGATCTTTTTTTCATAGATTTTGGATACCCCTTTCTAGCAAGGTAAGTTAACTATTTTCATAAAGTATATGCCCCTATCCCCCCTCTTGTAAACACTTACAGAAGCACAAAGCCGCATCATTAGAATCTATATGTAAAACCTATACATAACCTACTTTTTAACTATTTTTCATCTTACCGGCCTCATGTTAGCATAAAACCGAGGAATGAAAAGAAATCATAAGGGGCTGGCCTTGTACAGCCTGGGATAGGAGAAGATTAACGATGATCAATGATACAGATCTCAAGCATTTGCGCCGCTGTGTCGAGCTTGCGAAGGCTGCGCTGGACGCCGGAGATGAACCCTTCGGTTCTGTCCTCGTTGCACCAAGCGGTGAAGTGCTTGCCGAAGATCGCAACCGTGTAGCGGGCGGCGACCATACCCAGCATCCGGAATTTGCTCTGGCACGCTGGGCAGCCAATAACATGACACAGGAAGAGCGAAGCCAAGCAACGGTCTATACCTCAGGTGAACATTGCCCCATGTGTGCAGCAGCTCATGGCTGGGTCGGATTAGGCCGAATTGTATATGCTAGTTCCTCGGAACAGCTGTCAGCGTGGCTGGAGGATTTAGGAGCCGCTC
The DNA here is from genome assembly GCA_023715865.1 of Neobacillus mesonae. Lineage (GTDB taxonomy): Bacteria > Bacillota > Bacilli > Paenibacillales > Paenibacillaceae > Paenibacillus. The sequence goes on along the minus strand of JAMBOW010000009.1, from coordinate 44,872 downwards.
CTTTGCGCGTTCGCAGTCTCCCCATCCAGGAAGTGATTCGTGACACAATCATTGACGGTCCTGTACCAGAGCTATCAGAGCAGGTTCGGGAGCTTCATCAGATTTCCTACCAATCTCGCCACAAGGGTTAAGCTTCAGCCAAAAAGCACAAAAGCCAGCAAACTCATAAATTTGAGTTGGCTGGCTTTACACATCCCGATAATAGTTAACTTTCCCCAATTCCAGTTCTGCTTATCTCATCACGGCTTGAAATAAATATTAGCCTACATTTACGCTTACTTTAACATTGCCTTGAATCGCTTTGGAATAAGGGCAATAAGCATGAGCAAGCTCTACATATTTATGTGCTGTTTCTTCATCCAATCCATCAATTCGCACATCCAGCTCCACTTCCAGCTTTACACCGTTATCAGCCGGGTCCGTTTGAAGCATGACCGTAGCAGATACGGTGCTTTTTTCAATCTTCACATTATTCTTCTTCAATTGAAATTCTAAAGCTGAATTAAAGCATGCGCTGTACCCTGCCGCAAAAAGCTGCTCCGGATTAGTTGCCGTTGACTCTTTACCCCCAAGCTCAGGCGGTGCCGCTACATCGAGCATAAACACATTGTCCGGTGATTGAACGATCCCTTGGCGTCCTCCTGTGTTGATGACTGTCGTTTCATATAATGTTTTCATACTGCACGCTCCTCTAGATTATTTAATGATCACTTTTAAAGCTTATTTATATTTATACCAATTAAGTTGTTTACAATTTAATTTTATAAAATTATTGTTGAATTGTAAACCTATTTATTTCTGAGCAACAAAAAAAGCATAAAAAAGGACTGCTCCTGACGTCTTTTCCAAGACAGGAAACAATCCTTTTCATGTATTTTTTATTATAGCTCTATCGCTCTAAATCCCGCTTCCATGTTTTACTAAATATAGAGCTTTCCTTTTTCCTCTTTCGCTTTGCGGTATACATAGCTTCATCTGCCTTCATCAATAGCTTTGTAACGTCTGGAGCATCTGTAGGGTATACACTAACTCCCGCAGAAAACGAAATGGGAATTTCAGTCCCCTCATACTTAAACGGCTTACTTGATAACAAGGAGAGTCGACTATTGATCCTCTCGGTCACATCGCATTCTTGAGAACATGAAATCACGATCACAAACTCGTCTCCACCGATTCTACCTATAAGATCACCTGGCTGAGCGGTACTGTTAAAGATGTGTGCGATATGCTGGAGATAAAGATCACCAACATGGTGTCCAAATGTATCGTTCACCGGCTTGAAATTATCCAGATCGATAAGTGCAAGGGCAAAGCATTCCCTGCGATCTATCTTGTGCTGCAGCTGCTCCTGAATGGCTGCCCGGTTGTATAAATTCGTTAATGAATCGTGGTGTGCAAGATGCTTATAACCTTTTTCAGACTCCAATAGCTTGCGCTGCGTTTCCTTTAATGGAGTAACATCCGTAAGATGCATGACAAACAATTCCTCGTTAGCACCATCGACCAAATCAAGACCAATCATCAAATCAAAATATCCATTATGGTGATGATTCACTCGCATTTCCCAGTAGGCTGCATTATCCTTGCCTTGATCTGTCAAATCCAGAATATCGCTTAAACTCATGCCGTTATGGAATTCAAAATGACTCGGAATCTCTTGAATAGGAATCCCTTCAAACCATTGTTTCGCCCGGGGATTCATATCCATAACGGTTCCCTTCTTATCCAACAGCAGAATGGCTGTCGGGGCAGATTTAAAGAGAATATAAAAGAGCTTCCGGTAATCTGGCATAATGTCGTGTTTACCGATTAAATGCCGCAGTATAACAGCCCACGATAAATAACCAATGAAGTAAAGTATCATTGCGGACGGCGTAGTTAATATCTGCGATTGCAAAAGAATCGTAACGAGAATAAACCAAGTAAACAACGATAGCAAACTGAGCAGCAGCGAGCGTGTGATCATTCTAAGCCGCGCTTCTCGTGTACGGCGCCAGCAAACCGCCAGAATGATGACGGAGATTAGGATATACCCGGCTACAAAGATAATCGTCAGGAGCAAAAATAAAGGATCTAACGGACTGCGGCCATCCGTTATAGACATGTCATACAACTCCCGATGATCCTTAGCCACTAAAAAAATTCCCCACAACGTAAATGGAGAAGCATAAATGACTGGTAACCATCGCTTCAAATTTGAAGTTATAGGAGTTCCAATAAGAATGCAAAGATGAACTAGAAAGCAAATGACGAACAGAAGCATTGGCGCATTGCCGTAAAGGACGATCTGCATTTGATATTGGGGCAAGAGCGACGTTTTTATGTATTCTCCAAGAAAGTAAAAGAAAAAGGCCAGCATGAGAAATGCCGCAATTAAGTTAAGCATGCTTTTTCTGTTTCGATGGATCAATGTAATCGCCATGTAGAAGAAAAAATAAGTCGGCAGCAAAATCGTTAAGAAATCCATGAATAGTATGTTCATTCTCTTATATGTCCTATCTCAATCCTATGAGGGAAATTAATATATGTCAGAGTTCTCATTCCAAATTATAACGGCTTTTTAGCAAAAATTCTCTGGATTAAAATCCCAAACGTCTTATGCGCAGAAAATAACATACAGAGAACCGAAAGAACGTGGTGGCAAGAACAAAAGAGAGGTATTCCTAACCTTAAAATTGCAGTGGTTGTAGCCCATGACCGTAATAGTAATGTTGTAGCTCGAAAAGCTGGTCGTGGGGCGGATAGTAAGAAAATTAAAAAGGGTAGCTAACGCTACCCGTCTGATTAAATGGCTTTTGTATTTTTCTTCATATATCTAAATAGACGCTCACAGCCAATCAAAACTAAAATAGCCATTGCGACACTGTTAAATATTGTTTTGAAGGTATGGAGTGCTTCTAAATTATTTATCACCATCGCTGATAATATTAGTGCAAGAACAACGAAGTTTAAAATCTTATTATGCATATAAGTGATTCACCTCTTGTATGTTAATTTCTACCTTTTTCTAATTTATCATATTCAACCTTTATACAATTACTATTTAATTCCTTCTAAAAATCTATTGTATCACAATATCTATTACCTACATAAAAAGCAACACTTATGCTGTTATCAGCGAAAGCTGCGGTTCATGATGTAAAAAAAGCAGAACACGCTATGGAGTTATTGAAATAATTCTATTCAATAAAGAAAAAACGGCTCGAATTTCGAGCCATTACGATTAAACGTGAGAGGATCTAATGTTCCATGGTCGGGTTTACCTTTCATCTGAATGGGGCTTCATCTGCAGCTTTCGCGTAATACGAGCTGAGGATCAACCAATATGGCTTGCCCCGATGCATCCTTTTCGATCAGATCAATGAGCATCTGTCCTGCCAATCGGCCAATCCATTCCTTATCCTGTCTTACGGTTGTTAGCTTCGGCGTGGTGAACCGGCAAGCTTCAATGTCATCACAGCCGATAACGGCAATTTGATTAGGAACAAGCATCCCCCGCTCCTTCACAGCCTCAATAGCTCCGAATGCCATAAAGTCCGAACACGCAAAGACCAACTCCGGTAAATCCCCTCCGTCCAAAATCTGATTCATGGAGTCATATCCGCTTTGATCAAAATAATCCCCATAAACGATCCATTCTTCCTTACACTCAAGCTGATATTGATTTAACGCCTCTCGGAAGCCGCTTTCTCTCTGTTGGGTGATAAAAGAGCTGCGGTTACCGCCTATAAAAGCAATTTTACGTATCCCATTTAAGTAAGCATGCTGAACGACTTTCTCCGCTATCTTATAATTGTCTGTCATAATATAGCTGGATTTCTCTCCTGAAAGGATCATGTCTACGCCCACGACCGGAATATGACTTTCATCTAACTGACGGCTTCCTTGATCCGTCTCATCGCCTGACATAATCAGGCAGCCGTCAATGTTGTAGTGATGACATCTTTCCAAATACTCGCTGTCTTTGGAGAAGAACACAAAGTCATAGCCCATTTCACTAATAAAATCCTTAAAATTATTCAATATCAGACTGAAAAATGGATGAGTAAACCCAACATTAAATTGACCTCCGATAATGACCCCGATCAGCTTAGAACGGTTCGTGGCCAGTGTTTTTGCCGAAAAAGTTGGAACATAACCGGTGTCCTGGATAATCTTCTGCACTCTTTCCCGTGTCTGATCGCTTATGTTACCCGTATTATTCATTATCTTAGAAACCGTTGCAGCAGAAACACCTGCCAGCTTCGCGATATCACGAATGGTATGTTTTTTCTCCATTATTTAATCCCCGTTAAGTTAAAGCCTTGAACAATATACTTCTGGAAGCACACATATACAATCAGGACAGGAATAACCATAAAGGTAGCACCTGCCATTTGCAGGGCAAAATCGGTTGAATATTGTCCTTTTAATAGAGACATGCCGACGGACAAAGTAAACAAAGCATCATCATTGGCAACAATCAGCGGCCATAGGAAGCTGTTCCATGCACCGATAAAAGTAAATATGGCCTGCACTGCTAGAATAGGCTTCGACATGGACAGCACCAACTGACTAAAGATACGGAATTCCCCTGCCCCATCCAGCCTGCCCGCTTCAAGCAGCTCATCGGGAATTGTGGTCATAAACTGACGGACCAAAAATATATTAAATGCGGAAGCAAGCCCAGGGAGCACTATACCCGCCATCGTATTCGTTAAATTCATTTCACTAATAATAATATACATAGGGATCATCTTAACCTGTCCAGGGATCATCATGGTTGCTAGTACAATCACGAATAACAAGCGGTTTCCCCGGAACCGGAACTTAGAGAATGCGTATCCCGCCATCGTATCCAGGAGCAAACCCAGCATTGAAAAAAGAACAATAATCATCGTATTCATTAAGTAGATACCAAAATCAAGCCGTTGAAAAAGATCCAAATAGCTTTGAAAGCTGAACGTTTCTGGGAATAGGGTTGGCGGAATAGCCAATGCTTCTTTTTCAGTTTTAAAGGAGTTAAGTATCATCCATATAAATGGGAGTGCCATGATAAAGCTTCCTATTGATAAAAAAATGGTGGCAATGGAAGCCTCCCACCGGTTTTTCATGCTTCTTCACCTCAGGTGTCTTTATTCTTCTCTTCTTAGTTTAAACTGTATCATCGTGACCACTATAATGATGGCAAACAAGACCGAAGATGCTGCCGCGGCATAGCCAAATTTACTGTATTGAAAGCCTTCCTGATAAATGAACAAAGCCATTGAAACGGTACCGTTTAGAGGTCCTCCACCAGTCATGACAAAAGGCTCTTCAAAGAATTGCAGCCATCCAATGAGCTTGGTAACCACTACGAAGAAAATAGCATAACGAATCGACGGCAATGTAATGTGCCATAAGCGCTGCCAGCGATTAGCCCCGTCTATCTCAGCTGCTTCATAGTACATCTCTGGTATGGATTTAAGAGCGGCTAGAAAAATAATCATGTTAACGCCAAGTCCTTGCCACACAGCTAGAATAAGTAAAGAAATCTTAGCCATAAAGGGCTTCTCTAACCAAGGTACTGGATCTGTACCAACAAGGGATAACAAGTAATTTAATAGACCGTACTGCTGGTTGTAAAGATAACCCCAAATCACAGCGATCGCAACGATGTTAGTTATCGTAGGCAAGTAATAAATGGTACGAAAAGCAGAGAACAACGCATTACTTCCGTAATTCAGAAGCAGTGCTACGATAAGTGAGAACAAGACTACTACGGGGACACCAATAGATACATAGAAAGCTGTGTTTAAAAGTGAAATCATAAAAACTTTGTCATTAAAAAGCTCGATAAAGTTATCGATGCCTATGAAATTGATCTTCGACCAATTCGCCAGACCGACAAGATCCATATCCGTGAAGCTGATAAATATGGAGACGACAATGGGAACAATTGAAAAAATGGTCAACAGAATAATTGCTGGAGCTACGAATAGATACGGAACCATTTTAGTTCTAAATCGATACAATCTTTTCTCCCCCATAAAACTTGGCCGGACAGATGATAAACACTTTGGTCACCATCTGCCCAGCACCGGTTTAATTATTCAGATAAAATTTTCCGGACTTCCTCTTGATAACTTGCTAGAGCATCATCGACATTCTCTCCGCCACGAATAACTTGTTCAAGCGTTTTCAGCAATTCGGAAGCGATAAATTCATACTCTGCAATGACTGGGAACGGCTGAGTTGAGTCTAGCTGATCTCCAAATACTTTCATGATAGGGTCGTTAGCAAACATCGGATTTTCCCAAGCACTTGTTGTCGTTGGCAAAGTAGATGCCGCCTTATACCACTCTACCTGAGTCTCTGGATCCGTCATGTAGTTGATGAATGTAAGGGCCTCGTCCACTTTTTCCGTACCCTCAAATACGGTAAAGTGAGATCCCCCAGCCATTGAAGCACTGCTCTCTACCTTAGGCATTACACGTACGTTCCATTTTCCTTCAATATCTGCAGCCTGGTCTTTGATGGTGTTCACCATGTAAGGGCCGCTAATAAACATTGGATATGTACCGTCGTTAAAACCTTGAACCGTTTCTTTACCCGCTTCTAATTGAGACAAGCCTTCTGCAAAGAACGTGCTGTAAAGCTCCATTGCCTCTTTAAATTTAGGATCATTAAAGCTGTCTGCACCCTTCTCCGTGTCGTAGACCCAGCCATGCTCCCATGCCATCATCATCGGAATATGGTGACTGCCTTTGTCGATATCAAATCCGTAGTTTCCATCTCCACGTGCTGCCAGCTTTCTTGCGGCATCAAGCATGTCATCCCAGGTTTCTGGACCTTCTGGATATCCCACTTCAGCAAGTAGATCCGTACGGTAGAATAATACGCGAGTATCAATGATGTAAGGGACTGCATATGTTTTTCCGTCATAGATGGTCGTAGCCGTAGCGCTTTCAAAGAAGTTGTCAGGATTAAGATTAGGATAGTTGTCTATATGGTCAGTAAGGTCAAGAAATGCGCCGGCTTCTCCAAATTCAGCAACCCAGGTATTTCCCACTTGCAGTACATCAGGGCCTTTGCCTGCTGCTACAGCCGTAAGCAGCTTATCATGCGCATCTCCCCATGGAATGGCAAGTACATCCACTTTAATGTCATGTTCCTCTTCAAAGCCTTTCACAAACTCCTGCATTTGCTTACCTTCGGAGCCCATGGCCCACACTTGAATGGTGTTATCTGCACCCGCTTGTGAAGAACATCCAGATAGAGCCATCGCAGTAACTGTAAAAAGTGCAAGCATGCTCGCTTTTAGCTTGTTTTTCATCTACCCTTCCAACCCTTTCACCTTCGTATTTTTAATCAGGGTAACCGGTTTCCTAAAACGAAGTATAAAAGAGTTTTATCAACAAAAGATAAACTATGTGTAAAATGATGGTAAAGTATTCCTATAACTTACTTTTATATGAAGTGCTAGAAGTGAGGTGGTATATTTGAAGTTACCCCTATTTGCGCTAATTTTGATCTCTGGTTTTTTCCTGTTAAAGCAGATCTTGATCAATTGGAATCGTCTCCTCCGATAAGATCAATTCATGAACTTGAAATCCTAGAGTAAAGAAGTATATATCGAAACGTTAAATAAAGCCGCAGTTAGCGGTTTTTTTATTGTTCATCCCGTGATATAGACAAGCGTCTATCTGCGACCAGTTAAAATATTTTTTTGATAATTGAACGATTGATAGGATGTAAACGTACTACAGAGGAAGGCGAAAGAAGGTGACGAGATTTCAATGGCCCTTGATGAAGAGAATTTAATTCGAAAAGCACAGCGGGGAGGCGCAGAGGAAATGGCGATGCTGTTCAAGCATCACTACTCCTTTCTTTATAAGTATTTACTTAAGGTTACGATGGATCCGACGGTTGCAGAAGATACAGCGCAAGACACCATTGTACGTTGTATGGAAAATATATCTCGTTACAACGGAACCTCGTCCTTCTCCTCCTGGATGATCACCATTGCCACTCGGCTGCTGATTGATGGTAGCCGCAGAAAAAAACGCGAGAAGAAATGGCTCGAACTAGAGAGGTTTCAAACCGCAAGACGGATGCGCTGGCAGATGGAACGGCGGGGAGAACAATGGACCGATATGCTTGAGGGCTTGTCTCGTCTACCCGAGAACCACCGAATCGCGATTTTACTAAAACATTATTACGGCTACAGCTACGGTGAAATCGGAGATATGCTCGGCATTCCCGAAGGTACAGTGAAATCACGTACAGCTTACGGTATTAAGCAGCTGCGAAAGGAGCTTGGTAACGATGGTCAAGGGGCCGCAGAATGATGATGAATTATGGATTAAAGAATTTAACCGGGAAATGAAGAAGGTAGATGACCTGTTTGAACATGCTCCCTCCCCTTCTTTAGAAGGATTGCAAATGCTGGCCGATCAGACACTTAAACGCCGCCGGCGTAGGATGAACTATGAATTAATGCTCTTCCTTCTCGTTGTATTGTTTATTGCTGGAGGCGGCTTGATGGCTTCACTCGTAAGCCCGCTTGTCTATGTGTGTATTCAAGGGATCGGCATGTTCGCTGGTATTGTCATCCTTACATTCTCCAGAAAGCTAAGGCTTACTGAAAAGAGGGGATCCGATGAATGACATAAGCGAAACACAGTTATGGGTCATTATTCTGGCTGTTGCCCTCGCGCTCACCCAAGGCACCTGGTTATTCCTCAATGCAAGAAAGCGCGGACTCGGCAGGCTGTCTTGGTTCTGGGGCATATGGGGATCGACAACCGTACCGCTGCCCTTCTTGTTCTATTGGTTTATTGTGATCCGTAAAAACCGCCGTAAATCTTAAATTTTCTACCTGATTAAGAAAGCTAGGTGATGGATATGCAAATCGATATCCCTTGGGGATTGATATGGCCCATTCTTGGATTACAGATCGTTCTTGCGATAACAGGGCTTATTTCCTTGTTCAAAACTGATGCTGTAAACCTAAGGGGACCACGGCTCATGTGGGTGCTGATTATTTTGCTGGGCAATATTGTTGGCAGCGTCGCTTATTTTGTTATAGGAAGGAAAGAAGTATGACGGATAAAATTCTCATAATCAATGATTTGACCAAAAATATTGGTAGCATAAGTCCTGTTAAAGGCATTTCCTTCGAGCTGCTGCGAGGAGGTTGCACAGCACTGCTTGGACCTAACGGTGCCGGTAAAACAACCACTTTACGAATGCTTGCCGGGTTGATTCCCCCTACTCGCGGCGAAATGAAATATGTACAAGCAGGATCACAAGCACTGGAATGGCGTAACCGGATTGGTTACTTGCCGCAGTATCCAAAGTTCTACGGCTGGATGTCCGGAATGGAATACCTGATTTTTAGCGCCAAACTTTCCGGACTGTCCGGACGCAAAGCCATCCAGCGAAGTCAAGAAGTGATCGAAATGGTCGGTTTGAAGCAGGCTGCCAAACGGCGGATATCCGGTTATTCGGGCGGAATGAAGCAGCGTCTTGGCATTGCTCAGGCGCTTGTACATGAGCCGGAGCTCATTATGCTGGATGAGCCGGTATCTGCACTGGATCCCATTGGACGCCGCGAGGTCATGGATTTATTAAACCGGCTTCGCGGAGAAGTCACGATTTTCTTCTCCACCCATGTCCTTCATGATGCGGAGGAAATATGTGATGATATGGTGCTGATGGTGGATGGGCGTATCGCTGAAACGGGATCCCTCCATGAACTCCGCGTGAAACACCGTCAGCCCGTGCTGACCATTGAAGTGGAAGAAGGCAAGCGTGAACAGGACTGGCTTCAAACTCTTTCCGAACGCTCTTTTGTCCTTAATGCTGATCTGGGCAAACGAGGGGCAAAGCTGGTCGTAACCGATATGGATGCTGCTCGTACGGCATTGATTAGAGAGCTTGCGGACAATGGATTTGAACTTCTTCGGTTTGAAGCAGGCACCTCTTCACTGGAAGATATGTTTATGAAGGTGGTGGGTACATGAATCAATTCAGGACTTATTATCATAAGGAATTGCTCGAAGCAAGCCGTACTTATAAATGGATCTGGGTCCCTGCCGTTTTCCTGCTTCTCGGCATTATGCAGCCCGTGACGACTTATTACTTACCCGAGATTTTAACGATGTCAGGAGAATTACCTCCTGAAGCCGCAAGTTTATTTACGATCCCGTCACCGGAGAGCGTTATGGTAACGACCTTGAGTCAGTTCAGCACGATTGGGCTGCTCGTGCTTGTTCTGGCAGGGATGAATGTCGTTGCAGGGGAACGAGCGACCGGCACCGCAGAGCTTGTTCTCACTCGCGTAGCATCCACCCTGCCCCTGATGGCTGCGAAATGGGCAGCGATGATGACATTGACAGCTGTATCCTTTGCACTTGGACTTGCCGGTGCAGGTTACTACACCTCCCAGCTCATCGGCCCCCTCGAATGGGGTGCGGTAATCAGCGGCGGAGCTCTTTATGCTGCATGGCTATCCCTATTTGTGACACTCGCACTGTCGCTTGGGGCCGTGCTTCGCGGACCTGCAGCAGCATTCATCAGTTTAGGAGTCGCTGCTGCTCTCTCGCTGCTATCCGAATTATTCCCTTCCAGTCTTCAGTGGAGTCCAGGCCGGCTAAGCAGTGTGGCTGCGGAGTGGATGCTTGGCGAGAGAAGTGCTGCCTGGTCCCCCCTGCTGATTACAATCTTCATCATTGTGGTGTCGGTCATCTTTGCCGCCAGGCTGCTTAGAAGAAGTCCCTTGTCTCCACAATCCTAGTCATAATAATATTTGAATATTCTTCAGGACAGCCCCTATTGATGTGACCTGTATTCCCCAATGAAAATCCCCTCCGGTATCCAACGTTTTAGTCCATCTTACTCGATGTCTTTTATTCGTTGTCTACCATGAGGGGATAATATCAGCCTTCAACGTCTGCAGCTGTGGATATATCCGTTGTTAAATTCTAATCGTTACCCTGAGAAGGCTTTATCCAGCTTGAAGGCTTCACCAGACCATGCCTTCCGTGAAGTCCAGTCAGCATCTCCCTGCCAGAAGGCAGCCTCAGATGGCAGACCCAGCGGGAGAAACACTGTCGTACACAGGTACAAGCTGCCTGTCGATATGTATGCTTCGCCTATTTCCGGCTGGCTTCCGGCGAAGCCGATTCGGAGCCAACCGGAATCATCAAAAGTACCAGGCATCTGAATCTGCCGTTTGATCACGGCCGTCAGCGCGCAGCGAACTTGAGCAGGCTCCAATTCTTCCGGAAGCTCTTCTCTTAAAGCCATGAGGGAAAGATGCTGAAATGCACCGAAACGATAGGCTAGTGATCGTCCAATTGGCGGGAAGGTACCTTCTGGTGAAATCATTCGTTCCAAAATGGCGGCATAACGTACCGCCCTGTCTAACACTTTGACGCGGAGTCCCTCCCAATCCCCAAATTGATCTCCTACCACATCCAATATATCCACTAGCATGGGTTGAATGACAAAGCTGTTGTAATAGTCCCAATGAAATGCGGGTCCGTCTCCATATGCACCGTCTCCCTTATACCACTGCTCGTGTTGCCTTAAAGCATAATCCACTCGCATGCGGTCCCAATCTTCTACTCCCATTCGAAACAGAGCGGCTTCAATCATAGCGCTAAACAGCAGCCAGTTGCTGAATACGGGGCGTATAATACGGGTTGCCAGCAAAGCGGAAGTCAAATTTACTTTCACTTTCTCCTCGAGTAATTCATACAACTCGTTTGGAGCGCGGAGCACGGCGTTCGCCAGGAAGGCTGCGTCGACAACAGGCTGTCCGCCTCTTGTAAAATTCATAAAGTCAGGTGAAGCCGGATCCGTAGCCTTCTCGATCGCTCGTCTTGCCATATCTGCCATCTTAGCTCGAATTTCCCCTTCGTCGCCTGAACGCGGTCCGTGTTCAAGCCAAGGCGATATTCCAGCCAGCGTACGCCCCAGCGCTTCTAAATATGTGTATTCGGAGCGATCGCCTCCCCTTGCTTCGACAGGCATATCAATTACAAGTCTGCCTTCCGATAAAGAATGGAGTACAGGATGCGCAATTCGAACCAAGGTATCCACCCAATACTTTCTATCAACCGACATATATCCTTCTCCCTCTACAAGTCCGTATTTTGAGAAAAATTATAGACCGTTGTTTCCTCCCGTTCAATAAACTATAATCATCAAAAACTGACCTATTGTGCTTAGGAGTGTGAATGAATGATTAAGTTGTTATCGTGCGGGTATCATACCATTCACCATGAAGGAATCATAAGGAACCGACCGAATGGCTCTGGAAACTATACTTTTGTATTTTTTAATAGCAGAACAGAGGTGAGGATACACAACAACACAATAATTGTTGAAAAAAATACGTTTATCTTCTTTCAACCTCAAACCCCTCATTATTACTGCGAGCTGGAAAGCCCGTTTATTAACGATTGGTTTCACTGTAACGGGAATGATCTCTATAAATTCCTAGTCGATTTAAATTTTCCTTTAGATACTCCCATCGAAGCCACTGATCCGTCGTTGATATCCAGATGTATCATGGAACTGCAGAACAGTTATCGTCTTGATGGAACGCTGCGTGAGCGTATTATCGATTGCGACCTTCGATCCTTTTTTATGAAATTGAGTGACTTGCGGGAAAGAACGGCTCCCCATCAACTTAGCCGTTATTACATCCAATTTACCGAGCTGCGCAATGAACTCTATCGCTACCCTAATAAGAACAGTTCTGTGACGGAACTGGCTTCGCAATTAAATTTAAGCAAATCTTATTTCCAACATATCTATAAAGAGCTATTTAGTTGTTCCGTGATGAAGGATATCATCAATGCCAGACTTGAACACGCGAAGTATCTTTTAGATCACAGCGAGTTGCCCGTTACCAAAATCGCTAACTCATGCGGTTATGAGAATGACACCCACTTCATGAGGCAATTCAAAAAGTTTGTTGGCGTTTCGCCAAAGCAATATCGATTCAGGAGTTATTAGGAATACAGGGTTGTGGAATATAGCATGAATTTATTGGTTTCTCATACTTTGCATGCTACAATTTACACCAAAAAAAGAGGAGCAGCTGTGTTGATTACAAGAGAAAATTTAGAGAATAGACAGATATGGATATACGCTGTAACACTGATTGTAGGTGGAATAGCCGGGATAGTTCTTCCCCAGTTTGGATCTTCACTGGAAGCTGCGATATCTCCATTCATTGCCATACTGTTATATACGATGTTTGCACAAATTCCTTTTCTTGAATTGAGACGATCGTTGTCAAATACTAGATTCATATTAGCATTATTGGTGGCAAACTTTATTGTTGTTCCAATCATCGTAGGGATTTTAACTATGATATTCCCTCAATCACCTTATGTGCTTTTAGGAATTTACTTAGTTTTATTGACTCCTTGTATTGATTACGTGATTGTATTTACTCAGCTAGGACGTGGAAATGAGAAGCTTATGCTCGCAGCTACACCGATACTTTTTGTGTTACAAATGATCTTACTGCCATTTTATTTATGGTTGTTTATGGGTGAAGGTACAGCACAGATCGTGAAGGTTGAGCCTTTTCTGGAAGCATTCTTGTTTCTAATCGTACTTCCTCTCCTACTGGCATTATTAACTCAGCTGTGGGCTAAACGAGGATTGAGAGGAAGAAGAGTTCTTCATTTCACTGCATGGCTTCCAGTGCCTTTCATGGCTTTAGTTCTGCTGTTAGTAGTTGCTTCTCAGATAGATAATATCGCTAGCGATTTTCAATTGATCTTGGCAGTAGTGCCTATCTATATTTTGTTTCATTTCTTTATGCCCATTTTGTCAAAGATGGTAACTAAACTATTTAAGCTAGATGCTGGCGCAAGCCGAGCTGTTGTATTCAGTTCAGGTACAAGAAATTCTTTGGTCGTCTTACCTTTAGCTTTATCGTTACCCAATGAGTACGCCGTAATCACTGCTGCGGTTATAGTAACTCAAACTATAGTGGAGTTAGTCATGGAGTTATTCTATATAAAAATTGTTCCGGCATTTTTGATCAAGGAATAGAGCAGCCATCTAGGCTGTTTTTTTCTTAAGACGAATTCTTCACTTCATTTCCTCTTATTATGAAGTTTTCTTCTAATCTCCGTTACCAACAAGGTTTTCTCCTCCTCCGAAATTCCATCAGCACATAATTTACGTGCAGCAATAGGAACAATCCAAGGCTCAACGTCAGCATATCCAATACCCGACAATCTTTCGTACTCATCCATGAAGATTCGGATGCTGGTTTCACGCGTATCATTCAGAACCTTCTTGGCTTGAATCGGAAAATCTGACGGTAATATTGCATATCTAACCATAATGATATATTCGACCAAGTCTGCTTCCGGATTCCCTGTCGATGAGTTGTTCCAATCGATAATTATGGCTTCGCTGTCTCTAAAAAGGATGTTGCCTGGATTTGGATCTCCATGACAAAGCTGTTGCTTCATCGGTAATTGATCCAATTGGTAAATGACTGCTTCTTTTTCACCTTCAGTCAAGTATTGTGAATGAAGAATGTCATTCTTGATGTTTTCTCGCTGGCTTGGCATATTAAGAACCGAATGAGAATGGATTTGAAACAGAAGCCGTGCTGTTATCTTCGCATCGATATAATCGTCAAACTCATTCGTTGTTCCCTTTGGCTTAGCACGTTCAGTTGATTTATCAACAAAACGCTGCATGATCGATTCTCCATAAATTCTTTCAAATACAGCACCTGATCGGCCATCAATATTCACAAGGTCAAATGGTTCAGGAACTGGGAGACCACAATCCCATGCAATTTGACAGTGATGCAGTTCCTGCCTCAATGCATCAACATTTGTATTTGGTTTTGCTAATTTTACAATCTTATTATCATCCATCCACTCGAATACCTCTGCACATCCACCTTCACCAATCTTCACACCAAGTTTATTCTTCATTTCCCCATCCCTTCCTAAAGAACATTAAAAAAATTGGCTTCAAGACCCCATACTCCTTACAAAATCATTTTCTGTGAGTTGAGTATACCACGTAGAAAATTTAGTAAATCGGTCTTTAGATGTATACTGCCCGTTAGCTTAGCAATCTATCGCCTGATGGCCATTACATATATTAATAAGAGATTCACTACGTTGACTTATCATAGATTCCTCTTTATAATTCGGACATCGAGAGCCGAGGTAATCCCCATTCGGTTGTCGAATTTAAAGAAAGCATTCTAAAAGCAAGATGATGTACTGATTGTCACTCCTGAATACAACATGGGAACTAAGTTTTTAAACAAATTCAAAGGTGGAAAGATGTGAGGGATTATGAGTAAGCAAAAAGTATACTACGGTAAAGATATCGAGGTAATGTTTAATTCAGAGATATGCATTCATTCCGGTATTTGCGTAAAAGGCCTCCCTAGTGTTTTTGATTTAAGCAATCGTCCTTGGGTTAATCCCGATGCTGAGACTGCGGAGGCAATTGCCCAGCATATTGACACATGTCCGAGCGGAGCACTGACGTATAGACGTCTGGATAGTGAATATTCAACAAAGAATGAGGGATGAACATGCATAATGTAGATCATGATACTGCTAATAAAAGATTTCTTATTCAAGATAACGGCGGCATTGCTGCGGTGATGACGTATGTAATCTCAAGTCCGGAGCTTTACATAATTGATCACACTTTGGTCGAAAATGCTTACCGAGGACAAGGACTTGGCGATAAGCTTCTCGAAGCTATAGTGGAATACGCGAGGGAAAACGGTATTAAGATTTTACCCTTATGCCCGTTTGCCAAGGGACGATTCGAACGCATCTCCGAATACGCGGATGTTCTCCATAAATAATCTCTAACCATATCATTATGACCATAATAAGAGAGAAGAGCCTGAGGGTACGAGATTTCTTCGTCCCCCTCAGGCTCTTCTTCTATCTGTAACGGCAAGTTTGAAGATGAACAAACCCGATCCCGCTATCAGTGCCTTTTTGGCTTTGACATCCGTTCCATGATCAAAGCTACCCTGCGCCTGCTAAAAAATCGGATCATTTGAGCCATAAGGTAATTGTTACTTCCATCAATGATGTAGCTGCGTCCCTGGTCAATCCCGCGAAATCCGGCCTGTACAACCTTGTCCGGGGTCGAGAGCTTTTGGCCTGCCCCCATTTCCTCACTGCCGACCGCATCGAAGAAACCCGTCTCGGTTGCACCTGGACACAGTGCAAGCACCCGAACGCCTCGCCCGCGCGTTTCCGCCCATAGTGCCTCAGAGAAGGACAACACAAATGCTTTGGTAGCCCCGTAAACTGTAGAATAAGCACATGGCATAAACGCGGCCATCGAAGCCACGTTAACGATGATTCCGTCCTCTCGCCTCAGCATTCAGGCAGCAACCGATGCGTAAGATCGACTAACGCAGCCGTGTTCAGCATAATCTCCTCCTGCTCGCGCTCCGGGTCTATTTCCTCGAAACGGCCATAAGTGCCAACGCCTGCGTTATTGATGAGAATATCGACCGACAAGTCCAGTTCGGAAATTTGTTCGGCCAGCCCCCGCGGGGCATTCGCTTTGGACAAATCGCAAGTCAACGCATAAGCCTGCACGCCGTACTGGCGATTGATTTCCCCAGCCATTATATCCAGTTTGTCCTTTGTGCGCGCTGCCAAAACGACATGACAGCCTCGTGCCGCCAGTTCTTTGGCATACGCTTTCCCGATTCCGGATGAAGCACCGGTGACTACAGCCAGCTTATTTCTATATGCATACTTGTTCAAGATACAAATCCTCCTATCGATAGCACTTCTCTGTCGTAAATTATCATAATCGTACCGCCGATAGGGGAATGATAACCACATTATGTTTATACTATTAACGGGATTAACAGCATCGGTACTCGTTATGGTTCTCTTTTGTGGCAACCGACAATTGATAGAGATTATAATGATCGTGTAGGAAGTGCTTTGGGTCCATTTGGTTAATGGCGATAGGTGTTCTTCCATATGAGTAATTAGAGGTGACCTACTTGAAAACAAATCATTCCTCATCCGTATTGGGTGAATTCATTAAATCGCGCAGGGAACGGTTGCAGCCTTCTGAGGTGGGGATCCAGCCACTGCCCGGACGAAGACGCACTCCGGGGCTTCGAAGAGAAGAAGTCTCTTATCTTGCCCATATAAGCGTGACTTACTATACCTGGCTGGAGCAAGGCAAGGAGGTTAATCCTTCACCGGAAGTGCTGTTAAGTATCAGCAAAGCGCTTCAGCTGGACGAAGATGAGCAGAAGCATCTGTTCGATTTGGCCAATGTAGACGCGGCGAACGTCGTCACAGTACCGAATAACGGAGGGCCGGATACGAAAGTTTTGCAGAAAATCGTAGATCAACTGCATTATCCTTCTTTTATCACGGACGAAGGTACGGATGTTATTGCTTGGAATCGGGCTGCAGAGCTGATCGTAGCCGATTTCGGCAGTCTGTCGGACAACGAACGGAATATGATGAACATTATGTTTTTAAAGCCGGATTATCGTACAAGACTGGTCAATTGGGAAGGATTTGCCCGTTACTCCGTAGCGGTCCTGCGAGCAGGCTTTGACCTTTACAAGAACAACCCGTTAACTAAACTGCCCGTTAGCTTAATAGAAATGAAAAAGGAGCAGCTGCCAACCCGGCAACTGCTCCATAGTGTATTCACCTAACGTTTTCCCGTTAGTTCAATAATTCGTGTAGTATCTTTTAGAAATATATTTTTATACGACCATATGTTGTTATCAGACGTCAAACAAATTAACTCAAAGCAAGATAAAGCCAAAGCTTAATATTCTCATTTTCGTGGTGTGTTTCTAAGCAGTGGTTTCAGTTGCAAGAAATTCTGTTAAATTGAAATTGAATATTTTGGGCTCCTCTATAAACGGGAGGTGACCACAACCCTGCATGACTATCGTTATTGATCTATTCATTTCCGTTTGCAGAAATTCAGCTGTCTCCCTATTAAAAGGGTGATCAAGTTCCCCAATGATGATTAGAACCGGTTGATAAAGCTCCTTCAATCGGTTGATAGCATAAGGCTTGGAGACGCGCGAGAGACTTGGAGAAAAACGGCAGAAGTTAACAGGTTTTCTCACGTTAGCAACTGTTTTTTTCCAAGCTTCTTCTTTGTTAGAAGCAGGAAAATAATATTGCCAAAATGGATTAGTGATAAAAGCTTCGATTGCTCTCTCACGGCCATTCAGCCGTACTTGAAAATGCTGTTTGATTCCCTGCCATAGCATACTTACAGGATAGTTACGGCCGCTGATAGAAGGTGCTGCTAAGACGAGGCGTTGAACACGCTCGGGATAGGCCAGAGTGAAATCAATTGCAACGCTACCTCCCATAGATGAGCCGACTAAGTTTACTTTTATCAACCCAAGCGCATCAATGAGCAACTTGAGATCTTCCACATTGGAGAAGGAAATACGAGGAGTGTCGGAGTGCCCATAGCCCCGTAAATCATAGCTAATAACGTAATTATTTGCGGAAAATGCCCTCATTTGCTCTTCCCAAATCTGATGATCATTAAAATTACCATGAATAAATACAATCGGCTCTCCGTCACCGTAGCATTCATAAAATAGTGCTCCGCCAGTAACATCTATGAAGCCTTCATTCAAAGTAACATCAGCTCCTTTTATAGCAAGTCTGCCTTATGCAAATTGTCTTCAATAATAGATCGTAGTACCTCTGAGACAGAATAGTCTCCTTTGCCGCAGCAACGGTCTATTTCATCCCAGCATTCTTCTGGTAGGGTTAGGGAGATTTTACGCGTAATACCTATTGGCTTTCGGCCAGCACCTGCACGAGCCCCACCATGTTTTTTCGACAGTTCGCAGTTAATTGTTATCAATTTGTTTTCAATCATAATTCATCACCTAGTTTCATCATTACACATCTTATTTTTACGGTCAATTTCTGCTACCTTTTTCAAATTCTAATGATGCTTGATGTGTTGAAAGAAATCTGCCCGTTAGCTTAATAAAAAAGGAGCAGCTGCCGATCGGCTAACTACTCCTTACTTTTTCGACTAACGTTTCCGTTAGTTAAACAACAAAGAGCAACTGCCATTTGTAAGCTGCTCCATGATGTTAGAATTAACGTTTCACTTAACTTAATGAGATTTCGCAAAAAGAGACTAATTCTAATCTACCGATAGAACGTTACCCATAGATAATAATAAGTCTATTAGGAACCATACTCCAAAACCAATATAAAACACGGAAATAAAAGTAGTTATCTTGTTAAAACCTTTATTAATAATTATAGCGAGTATGTAGAAGAAAACAGAAACTAATAGAGGATTTTTCCAGTACCCCATACCAAAGGAATATTTGTATAGAAAGTAAACAGTCGATATCAGCCAAAGTATTAATGAGATATTAAAAATTATCTTTTTGGTTTTCATTGAATCTTTCCTTCCAAATTTTATTATATTAACGATACTAACATATCTTATGTTTGTCATCATGAGTTAAATTATGGTAATAGAAATGCAAGGCATAACCTATTCTGCCCGTTAGCTTAAAGAAAAAGAGCAGCTGCCAATTGGCGAACTGCTCCTTATTGTGTTGAACTAACGTTTCCCGTTAGTTTAATGCCGTGGCGCATAAATGCGGTCAGTATCCGTATCAATTACAACATCTGGCCTAACATCTATTTCGTGTGAAGAAGGCAGACGCTCAAATTGAAACATCCTACAAAAAATATCTGTAAATTCACTTATGTTTGTACAACGGATTTTGGCTGTTTCATATTTTTTTCTTAATTCCGAAATTGAACATGTCTTGCCGATAATAAGTACATTTTCAAAATAACCATCAATTTCAACTATCAAATTCATCACCGCCGGTTGCTATCCAGCCTGTAAGCTCAAAGTATTGGTACATAAGATTGATAATGGCAACTCTTAGTTTAAACTAAAGTTTCCCGTTAGCTTAAGCTTATATTAGGACAATTTTAGTATAGTTCTCCTTCATCCCCTTGTACTTTTGCATTAAGTTCACTCGCAACTTCCTTCATCTTATCAATCACATCGCCTTCATCGGCTCCTGAAACTGTAAGTCTACCTTCGAAATAACGAAAAGGAACTATTACATCATCAGCTTGCCATATAAAAAAATCACCGCTTATTGATATTTGAATTGGAGCAGATATTGAAAACGTATTTGAATACTCAAAATCGTTTTTAAGAGAAAATATTGCCTTTAACTCATTAAGTGAAATAGGGCTTTCCGTACTCTGTGTCCAATGATTTGCTCTCGTAATATGAATATCATAGCTCATAAACTTATACTCCTTTGAATTAAACTTCACTTTAATTATAACTATATAAAGTAAGTATTCAATTAGACTGCTGCTACGCAAAACTGCCCGTTAGCTTAATGAAAAAAGCAGCCGATTCACTTAGTTCGACTGCCTCTTGCTTCAAATCATTCTTTTTTTACAACCTGGTACCATAGCTAACGATTTCTTTTGAATCACCATCAACATATACTTGGATAGGACCTAGAAATTCGTCTCTATTTGTTTTAAAAGTCACTCTATACAAGTTATCAACTTGAGGCGGTTTTCCACCACTTTGCACTATTGGCAACACGTTCAACTCCACTCTTTCAACATTAGCGAATTTCCAATCACCAACTACTTCTTCCTTCGCATTTTCAGAAAGGCTGCTCCAAGCAGCTTGGCGAAGATCGGTAACATCCTCTGTCGGCGGTTTCGCATTTGAACATCCTACAAAACTCATTATTACCATAGGAACTATAAGGAACATCAAGATCTTCTTCATAAACATTTCCCCCAGAATCTAGTTGTCATGATATAGACGAAATATAGGGATTAAATGTTCCTTTTGTTTCATAAATTTCACTCTACATCTAAACTAAATATTATTAAACTAACCTGCCCGTTAGCTTAATGAATTAACGAGGAGAAGACCGATTAGTTATATGCCTAATCGGTAATAGGAACATGTTCTTATCCATTTCGGTAATCGGTACATGCCAGTTAGCTTAATGGGCCTTCACCAGTCAAAACTTTATTTTCTTTGGACAATTAATATTATCAATCAAATCCATTGACTGAAGTTAAACAAGTTTTTATTTTCCAGGATGTATAACTTCTGTCGACCGTTAAAAGAACCCTAAGCAAATAGCAGCGCTTAGGGTTTTATATATTGTTGAAAAATCATCTTCAAGTTCAGAAAGTAATGTTGGTTTAATGGATTACCACAGAAATAACAGAGGTCAACCATTGTATGTAATGAACACCCTAATCTAACCCATTCACTAACTGTAGGATTGTTTTGAAGTTTCTCTATTACTTTAGAAACAACCCTTCTCTCTGAGATTTCGGCTACCTTTGTTATTAAATCTTTATCATAAACAATCCAATAGAATAAAATGAAACAGAACCCCTCCAATTGAGGGGTTCTTACTGTTGAAAATGGTTATAGTATCTTCTTGGCGTAAGGGATTTTCCGAATCAGCATAGCGAGCAAATAACTCGTGATCGTCCCTAACCCACCTAATATCAGAAACTCAATAAACGGAGGCATTTGCGTGCTGTGCAACCAAATGCTATAAGCGATCAATACGAATGAATGGATGATATAAACCGTATACGAGGTAGCATCCACACTTCGTTGAAATCCGTTCGTATGATTGCGATATTTGCGGTACATTGACAACAATAGTAGCGAGATGCCAAATCCGACAAAGGGCTCCCACATGGCATAAATGAAGGCATTTGTGTTTAGTCCCCCTCCGGTACTCAATGTCGGATTGAGGATGAGAGCGGCGATTGGAAGTAGCGGCAGGATAACGAGTGCGATGATGCCCATGATTTTCACGGTTCGACGTGGGATACTCGTTAACCACTGATTACGGTACGCGATGATTCCTGCAATAAAGAGTACAATATATGCAGGAAAATAACCAAAATTCAATCCAAATATCAGCGTACCAATCGGGAATATTTGCCGAATTCCGAAGGTTACAAGCCCGATGAGCGTGGCAGTAAGCAAAAGCACTTTCACCGATGGAAAAGGGATACTCTTCTTCGGTGCACTATCTTTCCTTACCATACTTACAAGAGTATAAACTGCATTAAACACAAGCAGTGCGAGCAAAAACCAGAGTGGACCAGGTTCTGTGATTGCAAAGCTGAGGATCTGCGTCCGATAAAACTCCCAAAATGACACTACTTTGCTAGCGTTAACGCTGTAGTGGAGCGTAGTGGTATATAAAATCACTGGACTGATGAGGAAGATATAAACGATCAACGGAATCCCCAAGCGCATCAGCCGATCTTTGAGAAAAGGCTTTGGTCCTTTGCGATCAAAAGATGAGGGCACGAAGTACCCCGCGATAAAGAAGAATAATCCCATAAAGAACGCTTGGTTGATAAAGACAAACAACAGCATCAGCACATAACTCGCATCAGGCTTTTGTAGCGTATCATAAAAATACCACGAACCCGGTACAGCATATGTCGTCGCTGCATGATGGAACACAACCAAAATCGTGAGAAATGTCCGCAGATGATCCATATAAAATAGACGATTGTTCATGGTGTTCCCCCCTTTATATGATGTTTTTCTTATTTGCTTTTCGCCTTGCGAAACCCACTAATAATACTAAATGGTATACTGCTTCAAATTAGCAGCCGGACAATACATTAAAATCAATGCAGTAATCATGGAAACCAAGTGAACGATTCGACTTATCCCAAATAACCCGGAATATATCGTCATACCAGTAAAGACTCTGTCAAAAGAATTTCCTTCAATCAGCATTAAGGTAACTGTTCCAATTCCACCCTGAAGGATCGTTAAAACTATACGGGCCCAATTATTCCCTCGACGCATCTTTACAACGACATAGACAAGCAAGGCAAAAATAACGCTTCTGAGCAAAACTTGAATTGTAATACCTTTTCGGACTTCTGGTTCGTTGGATAACAATTGAGCAACAGCTATAACATTTCGAAAACTCCTGCTGCAATCGCAAAAAGCCAGAGCAGACCTACGGCGGAATCCTCTTGTTGAACATAACAACCATTCCCTTCCATTGAATTGTATCTTTATGTATCTTTATGTTACTTGGAGAATGGCGTGCCCCAAACAACCTTGAGTCTGATTCATAGCTCAGGCTACAGTCCGATTTTTTTATTCACCTATCATAGATGACTCCCATTATCTCATTGAAAAGTAGCCGAATGTAGCCAGCTGCTTCATTATCTTATTAATTTAGCGTTTCCCGTTACGTTGTGCTGTTGTATTTATAATGCATTTCATAATAATCAGCAGAATTTGAATGAAAATTCAGGTAGTTGTTTTGAATGGTGATTTTGGTTTAAATGAAAAAGGAGCAGCTGCCAACCGGCAAACTGCTCCATGCAAATTTAAATTATCGTTTCCCGTTAGCGTAATGAAGAAGATTCTTTTTATACTTTAAATAATACCAGCCTGAAACAAAAGCAATAACAACATGTAAAAGGTACAGGGAGTATTCTAAACGTATTCCCATAACTACAATCTGGTCTATTATTAAATAACTCCATACCAACTGATATATAAAATTAGCAAGTAATATACGATTCTGTATTCAATTCCAGTCCTTAGAACACAGGGCAACACCAATCAATATTTGAATAAAGCACCACAACAAACCTATTTCTGCGGATTCAAGATTCCAAAGTAACTGTAAAATAGTCGGGATATATAGTAATCCCATTGTTATCGTTAACAACCCGAGTACTCGTGTATTTCTGTCTCTTATAGCCAATATTTAAGGCGATACTATATACATACTTCTTACGCATTACTCCCCGTCAGCTTAACAAAAAGAGCATCTGCCAACCGGAAAGTTGATCCTTTTTCGTTAGTTTAATAAAAACAAATCATAGCACTCTTCTATACTCCTAAGTAAAAAAAGAGGTTTAAAAGAGGGGGTTTAGGATCATCCTATTACTAATAAATAGTAGTACCTAATTATTAGTAGAGGAATGGTGCTTATGAAAAAGATATTCAATGCTTCAATTGTTATTTTAATTCTGCTTATCAGTTCAACAGCCAATGCCGCACCCACCGCTACCAAAGTACAGAATGCAACTGCAGACTCAGTCCAACTTGTTGACAAAACAAAAAGTAAGATTCCCGATACTGATAATATTTCTTCCGTTATAGAGACAAGTTGGAGCTCTGTTTATTATGATTTTTATGGGGAGCCGGGACATAATTTTACTGTAACATGGCAAAAACTTGTTAATGGTAAGTATGTAACCCAACAAGTTTGGGAGAATAATTTTAATGAAAAAGGCCAGAGGCCAGGATCTTGGGCACAGGGAGCCAACACATCGTGGAAAGTTATTTTAGAAGATTCTGATAACGGATCTTCTGCAGCATATACCTACACTATTGGTAACAGTAGTAAAAAAAGTCCTTAGATTTTATAAGGACTTTTTTTATTTATTAAATACCCAAAATAAGTTAACCCAATATTTCAACAATTATAATAAGAATGTGTTCAGTAGCTATCTTTATTTCTTTCTTAAACTAACCTGCCCATTACTTTAATAAAATTGCTCTAGTCCTCAGTTATAAATACTTATCTAGTCAGTAATCAGAACATATTCTTGTTCTTGACTCGGGACAATAACTTGTTCCGATAAAACAAAAAAGCCACTAAATTAGCGACTTACAATGGGAATATATTCTTGTCACCTGACACCTGTAGTTTGAGTATATTTTAGTCTTTACTTTTTGGATTCCATACAACAATTTCGTTTTCCGAGTAAAAGAGTTGCTGCGATCCTCCAAAGCGAATTAAGTATTTTTCTTGTTTTTTGTCAAAGTATACGACTACGCCAGGAACTGACTTCATGCTTGAGTCAGGAACTTCTACGAGATCTCCAACTTTAAATTTATCCATGAACGACACCTCTTTCGAATGTTTTGTCTTAATTGCACATAGGTGCAAACAGATATGGCAACTAGCTTAACATCCTTCAGAAATAAAACTTATAGCAATGGACAGAATCCAGGAGAGTTTACTGCCCAGAAACATAAAACATGACGACGTATAAGCCCAAATTGAACCTGTCATCAAACTGTTGTATGACAAGTTATTTGCTATACTTCCATTGTATATATGTAAGATTTCCGTGTCAAAGTTCGCTTTTGAGATTCTTCAAGAACACCAGCTCAAGAAACTCTTTGTTTTCAAATGGAGAATCAACCAATAAAGCTAATAACTCCTGTTCTTGATCGAATGTTGCTCTAACGGACCCTGTTATGCCACGTAACTCTGACAAGTAATAAAGATCATTTAAAATTATTGCGCTAAATTCCGACTGTGGCCATTCAGATGCCATGGTCATAATTCGGTTCCAAGCTCATAGGCTTGCTTATTTTTTTATAAACTTTGTAACGAATCGTTTATTAGTTAGTCTAATGTCAGTAGGAGGTGAAAATGTGACCGATTTTGAGAATATATACAATCAATATTTTAAAGATGTATATAGATTTGTATTGTCGATGTGTAGGGATAGGGCGATTGCTGAAGAGATTACGCAAGAAACTTTCTTTAAGGCACTAGGCAGTATAAACCAATTTAAAGGCAATTGTAAGATTAGCGTCTGGCTTTGCCAAATTGCTAAGAATACATATTTCTCTTATGCAGAGAAGCAAAAGCGATTTGTGGCTTATGAACCGAATGCTGAATCAAATATACATAGTATCGATGATTTGATTCTTTCGAAGGAACAAACATTCCGAGTCCACAAAGTTTTACATGGTCTAGAGGAGCCCTATAAAGAAGTGTTTACACTACGAGTCTTTGGTGAATTGTCGTTTGCTCAGATAAGCGAGATCTTTGGCAAAACAGAAAGTTGGTCTAGGGTTACATTCCACCGAGCTAAGCGGAAAATACAGTGTTTATTAGAGGAGGTATAAATACATGAAGGAGATCTCATGCGAGATCGTACAAGATTTGCTGCCACTGTATTATGATCAGGTATGCAGTAAAGAGACTACAAAATTGGTTGAAGATCATCTGGACTATTGCGAGAGTTGTCGTATTGAACTGGATCGGATTAAAACGGAGATCAGCCTTCCGCAACCAGTAGTGGCAGAAAATCAGAATGAAGCTGAAGCAATTAAAGGACTGAGGATTGTTTGGAGACGATCCAAGCTAAGGGCTTTTGTCATAGGAATCCTTGTTGCCTCCTTGTTATTTGGAACGTATGTGGGTTTGACTCAGTGGCAAATTATGAAAGTACCTTCTGAACGGATTAAGGTTTATGAGGTAGCTGAATTATCCAATGGTAGAGTTGTTTATCATGCAGAAATAACAGATGGCTACGCCTTAAACCGTATTAAATACGATATGGATGAACAAGGTAATTTTTATCTAACTCCGCTCCGCCCTATTATCAAAACAAAGGCTGAATCGAAAAGTTTAATAGAAATAATTAACAATTTTGAGCATGAGAAACTTGTTTATAAAGAGAAATATGGTGCGGATATTAAAGCGATCTATTTCAGATCCTCGAATGAGGACATCTTAATTTGGAGAGAAGGTATGGAGTTGAAATCAGCAAGTGAGGAACTCAAAGAAAAATTAAGATATCATAAAGTTAACTAATGGATATCAATCCGTCTCTTACCTAGGTCACAAGGTAATTGGAGAAAAGCCCGCGGTAATCGGAATATGTTCTTGACCTTTACGGCAATCGGTACAAGTTCTTGTCCTAGACTAGGGACAAGAACTTGTACCGATAAATAAAAAAAACGCTGAATAGCAATAGAGCAAGTTATCCTCAGATCGCTGTATCTATGAAATGTACTCAACAAATATTTTATTGACGTATGGTTGCACTATTATTAAACTAACGGCAGAATACTAAATGAAAACTGTCTCCTTTTACTGATCTCAACCTAAGATGAAAAACCCTGCGATAAAATTAAATATATATTATTAGATAAGATTCGACGATGAGGTGATATACGATGATGAAATTGATGTTTATTCTTGCAGCTCTGACTCTTCCTTTATTTGCTTATTTTGATAAAGGGGCTACTGGAATTTTACTTTCTTTATTATTCATGTTTCTTGCAGCGTTTTTTAGTAAATCTAAATTTAAGAAAAGAGACCAACAAAACAATTAAATGTATTTTGAACTGTTTACCAGTCTAATCCTCTTCTTTGTCACTCTTCAATTTGAATAAATTAAGATAACTCCTTAAACTAACCTGCCCGTTAGCTTAACGAATTCGGGGTGAAAAACGATTAGTTATATATCTATTCGGCAATCGGTACAAGTTCATGTCCCACGGCATAAATTAATTTACATATCGTTTTCAATATGTTCCTCAGTAATGACACCCCACCCCACTCTTCTTTTTCTTAAATTTCTTCACATAATTTCCTACTTGACCTTCAATAGCGATACCTAAATATAAAAATACAATAATATATATGTTATCCAGTAAATAGATATATTAATTATTCTCATATACATATTACCTTCTCTTTTTTGTTATAAAATCAGTACATTTTCTATTTTTGCTATACTTTTTTTATGAGTAATTTGTTATTATTTTTTTAATAATTAACTTTTAGAAGAAGGAGAATTTTCTTGAAGAAAGTAATAAAAATTGTTGGCGGAGTCTTTCTAGGTAGTATAATCCTTGGAATTGGTTTCATAGTTTATGTCTTGTATTCTCTTAACACTCCACCGAAAAGTAATCCGGAGCTTATCACATATACTCAGGAAAGGGTTAAAGATTACTTAATTGAGCAAAAGGGTTATTCAGAAAGCGAAATCTTACATGTTGAATCAAAAAAGGAGCCGAAGGACGCAGACACTACAGCATCCGGGTATTCAATTGCTGTTGTCTTCTCGGATGAGCCTAATGGATATTATTTTTATCAAGTAGCTAATAATGAAGTCAGACAACATGGAACTAATGGCGGAGTCTATAAACATAAAGAATGATTATTAGTTTAATAGATAGGAAAATACAAAGACCGCTAAATCAGCGGTCTTTGTTTACTTATTGTCAATTTGCATTTTTTCTCACTTTCGCTCAGAACGAATTTCACGAAAGGGTCTGCCTGATTCCTCTTCACAAAAATCCTCGGGCGGACCAAGGGGAGCGGTATCGACCCGTAGTTATGTGCTGTTGCCGACCTCTTCGAACTGACCCAAATCCTGTAAGTTCGATCCCAGTCTATTGTCACTTTTTTATGACTCTCCCACACTTTATCTCTTAGGAGCCATTTTCAAGCCACCTAGAAACATTATGCAATTCCTGATACTCCAGTGCTGCCAAATATAGTCGGGTTTACTATATTAACAATCAGAAAGTTTAGTGGATTCATTAAACTAACCTGCCCGTTAGCTTTTTAAAAAAACAACCGGTTTTCTGAGCGGCTGCTTACTTGTTCTTATTGAATTTCCCGATAGTTGAATCACAATCATCGTCTTTTGGCTTCTGTTGCATTTCAAGCTCAATGTCTGCTATTTTACACAATGAAATATAAACGATCCATCTTCAGCACTTGCTTGTTTAAACTCCCAATCGCCATATGTTTCAATTTTCGAAAAGCCTATTTGTTTTAACGACTCATCAACTTCTTCTTGATTTCGAAACCTTAGCTGCATTTTTTCATGAGCTAAGACTTCGTTTGTTTTTATGTTTTTTACAATTTCATAGAAAGTGTAAATATTCCCCTCAAACCCTTCATATTCTGTATATATTTCTAAAGGGTCTCCACTTAACCTATCTTTAGCTAAGTCAGGAGTTTTGTCCTTCTCCCATTCTTTCCATACTTTTACCAAAGGGTTTCTTGTATCAAAAATAAAGTGCCCCCCCATTTTTAGGGATCGATAAACGTCTGAAATCATTTGCTTCCAGCTATCATCTGTAAGAAATACCTGTGCAACATTGGCTGTCATAATTACTGCATCATAGGTATTGGTTTGTAGATCAGCACTATCACCTACAATCCAATTTACATTGCCTGAATTATCTTTCTTCTCGCCACTTCAATCGCTTCTTCATTGGGGTCTATAGCTGTAATTTTATAACCGTACTGAACAAGATGAGTGGTCCATCTTCCTGTTCCGCAGCCTAAGTCAGCTATAAATTCTACTCTTAATTTCTTTAGCAATGCTAAGAAAAATTCATCGTCTCTTCCCCAATCATTAATCTGGTCATATACCAATGGAATCATATATAATGTCTACCCACTTTCTATAGCGTTTTACTATAACCAAGAACAAAAACAGAATAAATTTATAATAAATGATTCAATAAACAAGGGGCAAAGCAATTGTTGATTATATTTAAACGTTACCTCTCACTTCGCTCGCACGATCCCTGACACAATCAATGCTGAATCTGGATTTCGTGAAACAGAAAAAGCCGCCTTATTGGCGACTTCTAACAGGACAATGCTTCTCCTTAGAGCTCGAGCTTGCCCCATTGCCCCGTTTTTCTTTTTCCAACCAACATTTCCAACGGCAATAGATTTTTCACTTCCCCCAGACTACTCCGATTTTATCTCTTCTTGCTGCATTCCATATTTCGATGATAGTTGAAACGACTAGCCTTTAAAATAAATTTGACTGCAGGATTTAGATAGAGAAAGTGAGGAAATTACATCATGGAAGTGAATAAACAGCAAACAACTCAAGAAATTAATCCAAGTATCTTATATTATGGTACGCCCGTAATCTTGTTAGATACTCTTAATGAAGATGGGAGCACAAACATTACACCTATGTCCTCTTCGTGGGCACTCGGAGATCGTATTGTGCTTGGGCTTTCTGTGGATGGAAAAGCTGTTGAAAATATGAAGAGGCACTCAGAATGTGTGGTCAATGTACCAAGCCCCTCCCTGTGGAGAAATGTCGAAGCATTAGCTCCCTATACCGGAGTAAATCCTGTTCCTGATTTCAAAAAGGCCATAGGTTTCGAATTCAAGAAAGATAAATTTGCCGCAGCAGGTTTAACAGGCATACCTTCCAAAACAGTCAAACCGATTCGAATCAACGAATGCCCACTTCAAATCGAAGCAAAAGTTAAGCATATTAGAATTCCAGAGGAGTCTCCTTTCTTCGCAATCGTTGAGGTACAAGCTTCTCTCATCCATGCACATAAGGAAATCATGATTAACGATCATCATGTTGATCCCCAAAAATGGAGTCCATTAATTTATAACTTTCGACATTACTTTGGACTTGGTAATGAGTTAGGGAAGACTTTTCGTTCCGAGACTTGATAGTAAAAGTATTCAAAAATCTTCGGAACATCCCTGAACCTTATCGTCCATAGAGGGTTAGCCGTGTCTTCATAAAGACAACGGGCAAGATAGTTCTGATCTATCCTGCCCGTTAGTCTATGCTTCACTCTGTTCAACTTGTATTTCATGAAGACGCTCCATATATTTACTGAAGCAAAACGATAAGGAGACTTTTGATAATAAATAATGTTAAATCCTAAAGCCGTATAAAATTCCAAATGCTTATCAAAAGTATC
Organism: Neobacillus mesonae; assembly: GCA_023715865.1. GTDB lineage: Bacteria > Bacillota > Bacilli > Paenibacillales > Paenibacillaceae > Paenibacillus. The sequence continues at coordinate 14,293 of JAMBOW010000009.1, read as the reverse complement.
ATAATCACAATCAAAAATAGGTATCGTTCTAAATAATTTCCTATTATTTTTTCGCGATCAAAAATGAAGCTGTACTGCTAGACCACAGAGGTTCCCCTAGTCCTTTTCTTCATGAAAAAAGACGCCTACAAAGAAAAAGGCTGCAAGCAATTTTCGCTCACAGCCTTCCTCTTCCTTATAGAGTAGTATTCTTCTCTTCATATTCGCTGGATAATTCCTTTAGCGATTTGATCTTACCATGGGGATGCTGTTCTTGCTTTCGCGACTTCCAGGCAGCTTCTTTCCTTCTCTTCTGGCCAGTCATAACAGATATCCTCCTCTGGAATTGAGATGTATACCACTACCTTATGTTGTCAATTTAGAGTCCTCTTCATTCATAAATAAGTAAAAATCACAGAACTATATTAGTTGATCGCGATGCTGATCATTTTCTGCAATCCTCTGCACATCTAAAGCAAGCTCCAGCGCACTTCTTGCAATGCTGTGGTTACATGCAGTTCTACAATCGTGAAGAATGTCCACTTATTAAATTCTTTCTCTTCTCGTTTCTCTCGATAAGCAATCACTCAAATCCAATCTTTCATATAAAGAAGCAAAAACTCTTGCTGTATGTTCAGCATCAACAAGTGCATTGTGCATTCCCTCCCCAGGCTCTAAGCCCACTGCCCTCATCCCGCTAGCCAAAGAGATAAGGTGTCCTGAACCGCTGCCATAGAGAGCAGACACTTGTTTTTGTAAGTCCAGATGATTATCCTTAAACCAATCATTGCTCATGCCGATGGCATCACAGGATTCGTACAACACAGCCTTATCTAAGGTTCCCCAGGAAACCAGCATAGCATCAGGCCCTGCAAATGTAGAAAAATCACGCATAACATCCTCGAGGGGAGGGGCATTTTCTACTTGTGCTGACTGGATACCTGTTAGCTCAGTTACGTGAGGATTCATCTCTTTCAGTAAGGTCGGTCGAACAAATGATGCAAACTTGGAGTGAACAAGAAACTCGGTTCCATCTCTGACAAGCTTCACTGCTCCAATTTCTATCGGTTCTTTCTTCACTCTGCGATGACGGATGTTCCTATTTTTATACTCAGAATGATTTAATTCCATATCGTATATTACAAAATACAATAATACTTCCTCCTTGGTCGCTGCTTCGTCAGACTAGGCTAATAAAACGTAGAGGAATCCAAACAAAAAGCTGCCAATTACAAAAGTCATGTATGTACCTCCAATCCTTTTTATTACTGTCATATCCTTAGAATTAAATTAAAGTCCTATTACAATTATAAACATAACTTCAATAGTAAACACAAAGTATAAGCGGAGGCTGAGAATGGATTCTATAAAAAATTTAGATGCTTTTAATTGAACTCCTTAATATCAATACCGCTGGCATATCAAAATACTTTATTATATATAAATACCATTAAATCCTCATCGAAATATTCACCGTTAAATTTTAATGCTCTCTTCTCTGTCCCGAATACATTAAACCCCAGACTTTCATACATTTTTTTAGCAGGAACATTACTTGTGACAACCGTTAAATTAATTTGTTCCAATCCTTCTTGCTGCCCTGCCAGCTTAATCAACTCTGTAAGTACCTTTTTCCCTACACCCGTCCCGCGGCTATCGGAAGATACGTACATACCAAAAATGTTTCCTTTATGTTCTGTCTTCACATTGCTTTCACGCACGAAAGTTACGATAGCGATCAATCTATCCTCTATGAATGCCCCAAGTGTGAATTTATTTTTAGTTGGAGTCATTCGCTCGATAACATGCTCCATTGAAAAACCGACTTCACGCTCATAGGTTGATCCGAATGCTTCTGGGTTGGTTTGCAAGCCCTTTAGTCGGAGGGCCTGATAAGCCTCTGCGTCATGTGCCTCTAATACACGAATAATCAATGAAATGACCCCCTATATAATTTCCACGTTTTCTCGAATTTATCTGCTTTCTCTCCACATTGATGACACGTGTCATACGGATTTCTTTACAGGTGTGAATGTTAACTTCACTCTCCTCACAGCTACAATGATAGCATAAATTCATATAAGAAAGAGTGAGACGTGAATGGAACAACATAAAGGCAGGATACGCCTGCTGGATATTTTGCGGGGGTTTGCAATCCTCGGAACGCTCGGGACGAACATCTGGCTTTTTGCCCATGCAGGTGACTTGAATTTTATTACGACCTTTGATTATTCAGGCTGGTGGAATGCAAATGATCTTCTCCGGATGATCGTCTTATTTCTGGTGAACGGGAAGCTGCTGGGACTGTTGACGATTATGTTCGGTGTAGGAATGGAAATGAAGTATCAGCAGGCTAAGCGCAAAGGAAAGCCATGGCCCGGCGTTTATTTATGGGCCGTTTTGTTTTTGATCGTCGAAGGCACGCTGCATTTTGTATTCGTCATGGAGTACGACATCTTAATGAGCTATGGGATCACCGCAATCATTGCGGCATTTATTATAAAAGGCGGTGACCGGCTCATTGCCCGCACCATGAATGTAATCGGCAGCGTCTTCGCCGTCACAATCTTAGGCCTCGCTGCACTGATGCTGGCAAGCGGGGGTAACGTCTCACTGGGCAGTTTTGACAATGTCGTTGCTCTTTATCAAGAAGGCACTTGGCTAGAGCAAGTCCGTTACAGGCTGTCAGATTTCCTTCTTCTCCGGATGGAGGCCATTCTAGTCATACCAAGCAATATTTTTTTGTTCCTGCTCGGGGTTCGTTTCATGCGTGCTGGTGTGTTCTTCCCGGATGAGAAAGGCCATAAACTGCGAAAAAAACTATTCAAGCTTGGAGTTTATATCGGTGTACCGCTCAACCTTCTCATTTTTATCCCCGGCGGTGCCTTCGATCTTCCGGTACGCTACTTGTTCGCACCACTGATGTCCATCGGGTATATAGCAATCATTGCGAGAATGATACAATATACGAAGCTGGAATGGATGTGGGGCCTTCTGGAGAACGCAGGAAAAATGTCACTGAGCTGCTACGTACTCCAAAACATCATTGCCTCCTCTATTTTCTATGGCTGGGGCTTAGGACTTGCCGGAAAGTTGAATTCTGCCTCTATTATAGCTGTCTGGCTGCTCATCTCGGCATTTCAGTTAGGCTTGGCATCCCTCTGGCTGCGCAGCTTCAAGCTAGGACCAATGGAGAATGTCCGCAAACAAGCGGTTAGCTTTTTTGAATCAAGATAGCGGGATTGGGGGCTAGATATGTTCTATAAATTGTACCCTAGAGAGCAAATCAAAAACTATTTGCTTATCGATATTGTCATGATCGTATTTTTAAGTTATCGGGTGTTACGTTCAGATACGGCACTTGGAATTTGGGGCAGTCTCTTGTTGCTATTACTGTTTCTCGTTTCGTTCTATGTCGCGCTGTGGCGCCCAAGAGGAATGCTGCTCGCAGCCGTGTTATCCGGCCTGGTATCGCTTATCCTGCTTAGTGTGTTTACCGGTCCGGGCACCATGCTGTTTGGAATCATCTTTGCAGACCTGCTGGGCCGCTCCAGATCCGTGTGGCAAATCGCGGCAGGAAGCGCAGTTATCCCCCTTTCGTTTATTCTCGTGTTCGTCATACGGCAGGAGCATTTGCTTGAAGCATCCAATACCATCTACCTGCCCCTCATTATCATTCAGACGGTATATCCGTTCATCATCTATATCAAGGAAAAAGCAAAAAGCCTGCAGGGGGAGCTGAATGAGGCTAACGAGCAAATTGCTATGTATATCAAGCAGGAGGAGCGGCACCGGATTGCCAGGGACCTTCATGATACCTTGGGACAAACCCTCATGATGATCAAAATGAAAAGTGAACTTGCCCACAAATGGGTGGATAAGGACACAACTCAAGCTAAAAGGGAGCTGAATGAAATTCTGGATACGTCTCGAGCCGCACTGAAGCAAGTGAGGGAACTGGTGTCGGAGATGAATTTCATTTCCCTTACTGCCGAGCTGGAGCATTCGGCCAAGCTGCTGAACACGGCTGGGGTTGCTCTGATTACCAAGAACCAAGGTAAGTCTCCAGTGTTATCCAGCGTGGAAGAAACAATGCTTGCACTCTGCATCCGAGAAGCCATGACAAATATTATTAAGCACAGCCAGGCCAAGCAGTGTACGATCCAAATGGAAATGAAAGAAGGTGCTTACGAAATCCATATCGTGGATGACGGCATCGGGCTTACAAACCAAGGGGGCGGAAACGGCATCCCTTCAATTATGGAACGGATGAAGAGGATAGGCGGATCCTGTGTCATCTCTTCGACGTCTGACGAAGGAACCACGATAATCTTGAAACTTCCGCTTTGTCGGAATGAGAAGGAGGATATTTCATGATTCGAATTATCATTGCTGAAGATCAAAAAATGCTGCGCGGTGCATTTGCCTCACTACTCAATTTTGAAGATGATATCGAGGTCGTCGCAGAGGTGGCGGACGGGGCAAAAGCTTGGGACGCAGTTCGGCAGCATCAACCAGATATATGCCTTCTCGACATTGAGATGCCTCAGATCAATGGCTTGGAATTAGCTGAGTACATACGTGAAGCCGGTCTGCCGTGCAAAATTATAATCGTCACAACCTTTGCACGTCCCGGCTATTTGCAAAAAGCGATGGCTTCCCAGGTAGAGGGGTATCTATTAAAGGACGAACCCATCGATTACTTAATTGAGTCCATTCGGCAGGTTATGAAGGGCGAGCGGGTCGTAAGTACCGACCTTGCTGCAGCACTCTTTATGAAGGAGGAAAACCCGCTTAACGAGAGGGAAATTGAGCTCCTCCGTCTGACCAAGAATAATATGACCACGGGACAAATCAGCAAAGCCCTATTCCTGACGAGAGGAACCGTGCGCAACTACCTCTCATCAGCTATTCAGAAGCTGGAGGCTGAGTCTCGCCAGCATGCGGTTACCATTGCCGAAGAAAAAGGATGGTTGTAAGCGTCTACCTTTTAATTCAGCATTATTTGAAACCCCTTGTTCGTACCATGACGCTCAAAAGGGGATTCTTGACTTAAGTCAATGAACAGTTCAATCCGCCTGGCTACAATGGAGTCACAATGTAGCTGGGAGGGATTTTTTAAATGAACACCCCGAAAATTAGATATGAGCACAAACGAAAGTCAGCGCTCATTACCGGTATAGCACTGATGATCATGATGTTTGCCGACTTCTTTTCATACGGATTTGTGCATGCAAGCCTACTTGTTCCAGGAGATGCTGCTGCCACGCTTCGGAATATTATGTTGTCAGGTTCTCTTTGATGCTGCAGTTAGAAGCCTTTGAATCTATTTGGTCCGTTGGCCTCATCATCTTTGGGGGTCATCTGTTTATCCTAGGGTTACTCACCTTCAGATCAAACAACGTGCCAAAATGGATTGGCAGCTTACTGCTTATCGCTTCGCTGGGCTACATTGTTACACATCTGTTTAAAGTGTTTTTCGCAAATAATGAGGGGATTAGGGAGATCCTTGATATTGTGTTTATCATACCTATGACGGCAGGAGAAGCATGCTTTGGGTTATGGATGCTGTTCAGAGGGAGAAAGCACCTGGAGCCCGAGTATTCTGACTACACAAGATCCAGGTGAATTCTTTTCTTAATTCTGCTTAAGGACTCCGGGGTTATCCCTAGATAGCTTGCCAGTTGATGCTGGGGTACCCGGTTAATTAAAGTTGGACGATTTGTCAGCAGAGTTTTGAAGCGTTCTTCAGGGGAAGAAGCGATAAAGGCAGCAAACTCCTCCTGTACCCCACTCAAATTCTCTTCAATCATCTTGCGAGTCATGATCTCCAATTGTGTGTATTTGGTATACATTTCCTGCTCTGTATCCAGGCGGCCCACGACCATTACAGAGTCCTCCACACAGGTGAAAGTATAGTGGGACGATTTATCTAACTTGTGATGATTGAAGATGGCAATAGCTTGCTCTTCAGAGTAAAAATTCGAAGTGACCTCTCTTCCCTCTTCATCAACCGAATACTGTCTAACGCATCCTTTTAGGATGAAATAGCATTTTGTGGGGATGTCCCCTTGTCTGATAAGAACAGCTCCCTTTTTAAACTCCTCTATTTGAATCTCATTGATAACAGCTTGCTGCTCCTCTTCACTCATAGAAGTCCATCTCGATAGGTATTTGAACAGAATCTCCTTCATGCTTCCCCTCCTCTATTTCATGCTATTCATAAAACCGTACGCCTGTTTAAAATGGATTTACTCCCTTAACAAAAGGAATACAAATAATATAAATCGAGGCAGCAAAGAGAATCCAATACATCTTTGATTTAAGCCGCTTACTATAGTAGACAACATGTTTCTTAATAAGTAGTCCAGCAATGATCGTACTAAGTGCAAAAAGGAAATAAGAAACCCCGAACCAGTTCACCCAAACGTTCCCCATAAAGGCAATGCCAGCACTCTCATAAATATATTGAAGTACATAATAAGTAAAGTAGAAGCCAATAACCAAAAAAACGATCACTTCCAAAAATCTTTTAACCTCTGTTTTCAAATTCTGCATCGCATATGAATCTCCTTATGAGCTTTTATAGTTTTTTCTCATTAAATTATATCATCCTATCTTCCGCCATATTATGGTTGGCTATGTCCTTTTTTACTACACTTTAGTATGAAACGGCTATGAGAAGGCTTCAGCAATAATTGAACCGTTTAAGGAGGGAATGAAGAGCAAGCAGAACTCAAAATTTCAGAAGCCATGAAGGAAATAAACAAATCCAAAAAACTATTCGGATTTATGTATGCAGAAGAATTAACAAATTTACTAAAAAACAAGATTTTTATTAACAACTTGTAGAATTAAAAAGGAAGATATAACCTTACCATTCATCCGCTAGGGTTTTTAAGTTTATTCAAGCTTTCTGTTCGTTTTCTTAACGAAGAAGCTGTCCCTTTTAAACAAAATAAAACTTATTATATAGATGATTACTAATACATATGAGAGAAATCGGAAGATATTGTGTTCAACTCCTTCAATTTCGATTCCTCCAGCCATAGTCACTGAGATAACAGTTAAGCCCACAGTTTCCCTATGGTATTTTAGTTTTTGAAATAGACTTCTATAAATAACAAGAATGAATATAAAACTGAACACTACAACGCCAAAAATACTCAGAAAATTCATTACGTGTCTCTCCCTAGACTAGATTATTTAAATGATAGCAAATTATATCTTATTTGCGGTTAGCGTATCATTTGAACCCTCTAATCCATCATACAATATCTTCATAAACATATGTGAGAAACGGCAACCTCAAAGGGTTAGCCGCTTCTCAGCCTTATTACTTTTTTAACTAACTAGCTTCAAGCCTACCGCAGATCCGAGCACCATAGCAATAAACACAATACGCAAAATATTTCTTGGTTCGCCGTAGAATATCATACCGAGAATAGCTCCTCCCGATGCTCCAATACCTGTCCATACGGCATATGCTGTACCCATCGGCAGGGTTTTCATGGCTAAGGACAAGAATAAAAAGCTTAACCCAAAGCCTCCAACTAACAATAGGAATGCAGCCACGTTACGATCTTTGTTCAACTTATTGATCATGAGGACTCCGAACATTTCAAATATGCCTGCTAAAATAAGAAATACCCAATCCATAAGTTATGCCGCCCCCTTCTTTTTCTCTTTGCTTAACATTTTTAGTCCAATGACACCCAATAGCAGAACTACAATAAGAGCCATCTTTCCCACTTGAATAGGAGAACCAAACAAAATAATTTCAGCTAGAACAGTGCCCGCTGTACCCAAACCGACGAATACTGCGTATACGGTTCCCACAGGAAGAAAGCGGGAAGCTCTAATCATTAAAGTAAAGCTGACAATGATAGCTATCACTGTAGCTCCCCATTCTAGAATCCCACTGGCATGTTTCAAGCCAATGACCCAACCCACCTCAAATACCGCAGCAATAATAACTGACAACCATGTTTTGTTCATTACCTTCACACCTCTCATTAAAATTGCGCTACATTTAGTATTTATTAGATGTAGCAAAAATATAAAAAAGCCTGGGAAACAAACTGTTATTCAACAGTCTATCTCCCAGGCTTTTATCCCTCCGTGACACAACATCTATGCTGTGAGTTATCTCTCGGACCAGCCGATCAAGTATCAAATCGCGGAACCCTAGATAACATTTTAATTTTCAATTTTCCTCTCAAATTATACACATCTCTTATTAATTTTCAACCCTTACTTTATTTCCATTACGGTTTCAGGCAAAAAATGTAGCTATGATTTAATATTTTTCTGCTTTTTATAGGCCAGCGGTGTCATGTTCATTAATTTTCTGAATTGATTGATAAAGTAGCTTGTACTATTAAATCCTACATGGTAAGCAACATCAGTAACATTATATTCCGGCTGCTGCAGTAACATCAGGCTTTTTTGAATCCGGTATTCCATCACATAATTCAGAGGCGTATTCTTGAGAAATCGTTTGAAATATCGGCAGCATTCGGACCTGCTTAATTGTCCAGCCCTTGCAATATCCTCTAGATTAATCTTCTCAGCAAAATGGAGATGGATCCAGTTCAGCATTTTCTTCATTCGATCGTTCTTCAGCATTTCAGCTTCTTTGTATTCTAATTGAAAGCCGTTCGCTATTAAGCTTTTCCATATGTGAGTTAACTGTATCGTAAGGTCTATTTCATAAAATGCCTGCTTGTGCTGAATCAGACGGTCGATCTCCACCACTGCATTTATAATGTTTTTTGCCCAATACTCCTCTGTATTTAGAAGAATATAAGGTAAATTCGTCGCTTCCATATAAGGATATACATAAGTTCTAAACAGCTCTTGTGAGAGGACAAAACTTGGAGAAACATTTAAACAAATATAGACACAGCCTGAATCGTTATTATCCTTGGCCAGGTGCAGGCAGCCGCTATTAATAAATAATCCTTCGCCTTCGCTTAGCTTCACCTTTTCATCTTGTATTTGGAAAATTGCTTGTCCTTTAGTGATAAGAACAAATTGGAACTCATCGTGCCAATGCATAGGGATATATCCATTTATATTTTGACTAATCGTTGTGTGATAACATGCAATGGGTAACTCTGTGGTACGATGTTCGGTCAGCTCTTTAAAATTCTGATCAATGTTGAAATTTTTAATTTGCATATGTTTATCCTCAATCTCAATATCTTTATATTTTATCATTTGATTTTAGTATATATTTGTACACTTTCTCTTTATTATAGGCAAAAGAGAACCAATTTTTATACTTTAAAGTGGAGAGTTGATGATGAATAGAGGGAAAGGCATATTTTTAATTATAACGGGAGCAATATTTTGGGGGATTGCCGGTACAGTTGCCAAAAAGCTGTTTCAACAATACGGCATCGATATGGAGTGGCTTGTTACGATCCGACTGCTTATTGCAGGGTTTCTGCTCCTAACCATTCAATCCTCTAAAAAAGGACATCCCCGTATTTTTGAGATTTGGAAAAATAGAAAGGACGCAGTCCAACTCATTATATTCGGCTTAGTAGGTATGCTTGGAGTTCAATACACGTATATGGCCTCCATAGAAAGAGGAAACGCTGCTGTAGCAACGTTATTACAATATTTAGCTCCTGTGATGATTATTTTGTACTTATTTGTCAGCAGACAGTCGCCTCCAACTAGAAGAGATGTATATGCTGCATCACTTGCTTTAATTGGCTGTTTTTTCTTATTAACTAATGGGTCATTATCTCAATTATCTGTGCCGGCAGATGCTATTGTATGGGGAGTATTGTCCGGAGCGGCCCTTGCCTTTTATACCCTGTATGCAATACGTCTCCTCAAGAAATATGACTCCCTAGTCATTGTTGGCTGGGCTATGATTATTGGAGGAATTACACTTAGTTTTGTCCACTCGCCATGGGACATGAATTTTACGAGCTTGCCATTAGAAGCTTATTTATATTTGATCTTTATCATTATATTTGGAACGATGCTGGCTTTTTGGTTTTATATCGAGAGCTTAAACAGCTTATCTCCTAAAGAGTCAAGCCTTCTGGGAAGCTTAGAACCATTAGCCGCTGTATTAACAACCGTATTTTGGTTAAAAGACTCCTTTGGATTGTTTCAATGGATTGGAACATCCTGCATCATCATCATGATTCTATTCTTAGCTTTTAATAAAGATAATACAGCTAAAATTAAAAGCAGCTGATCACTATGATCGGCTGCTTTTGCTCATGTTACTTATTTTATAAATGTATCGGACATCCACTCGTAAAACTTCTGCTTCTCTTCAAACTGAGGATAATGAGCTGATTTTTCATAGGAAATAAACTCTTTATGCTCTGCTTTTATTTGATCGAAGTAAGCTTCTGCTGCATCCGATGAAGTCATATAATCATATTCACCCATGATAAAATAGCACGGCACTTGAAGTTCCGTTACGATGGAAGGCAATGGATTCTCTACTACATCCGGCAACAAAACCCTCTGAGAATATGATAACCCATAGTTATAACGGATGACATCCAATACATTGTACTCGCTGCTTAATAGCATATCCATGTTATTGCCATCAGGGTTTTTAATCAGTCTTGATGCTCCGCCATATTCTATAACATAATTTCGGGGTGTAAACATCTCCCCTGCACTGATCTGTTCAGTTAATTCTTGTAAACGTGCAGCATCATCCATATTGCCAGCTATCTGAGCCTGTTCAATAACGTAGTTTAAACTGTCGATTTCACTGTCCACTGTATCACTCATCTGTCCGATACCTATATATGCCTCATACTTTTCAGGAGCTTGATAAGCAGCTTGTGTGGCGATATATGTACCATAAGAATGACCAACTAGTATTACTTTTTTCTTGCCAAGACGTTCGGATATGTAATCGGTTAAAGCTAACAGATCTTCTACCAGTAAGTCTGATGTAAGATTGGAGTAGTCCTCGAAAAAATGATATGATTTCCCGCTTGCTCTTTGGTCATAATTGACAACGGTAAAGCTATTTTCCAACAAGTCCTGATATTTAGATGCATAGGGTATTTCTGAGCATCCCGGTCCACCGTGTACGAAGATAATTACTGGGTTCTCCCTATCCTTACCGCGTATCATAATTTCTTGTTTGCTTCCATTGATGTCTGCTTGTTCTAATACACTTATGCTATGATCGCCCTTAATTTGCGAAGTCCATGTAGGAGAAAAAAGACCGATAATCAACAATATTGCAGCAGTTATTCCAGCGATCCTTATCATTCTTTTAACTTTTTTCATATTTTTAAAATACCTTTCTACTTCAAGCTAAAATATGGTGTGCACATATCATCCATAAACGTTTATAACCTCACTTTACATTACTTTCGAACACTTCAAATCGTTCTCTGGGCTGGACTTCACTGAGACTTTGGTCGTGTATAAATACTATTCTCTATTTATAAATGTAAAGAAAACAGCCGTATAGAGAATTGGCTGTCTTCGTTTTGTTACATGTTATTCATATTATTTAAAATCATTACTCTTGGTGTCCCGTTTTTAATAGAGATCTCATAAGCGCCTTCACTAAAATTAAAGCTTTTACTTTCTAAGGTCTCGATATCAATATCTTTATAACTTTCGATTATTTGGTCTATGGTCTCTTCGCTTATACCAAGGGCGTATAGACTAAGTAACGAATATTCAGTATCAGATCCAATAAAATATATTTCTTTTATAGCTCCATCAGCATTAATTTCAAAATGAATCTTATTTGTATACTGATTATTCTCATTGATCATTGAAGGATCACTTATCGTTATAATTGTGCCTTGTCCATCATAAAAAGTGGTCGTCTTTTTTTCTAGGTTTTCAACTGATATGGGCTTAAGGAAATCCATGTCTTTATTTAGATCAACGAGCTCATTAAATTCAGTAATAAAGGACAACAATTCACCTTCAGCTGTATACGTTTCTTCCAATGCTGTTGGTGCTTCAAATAAATTTTTCTGAGACTTAGATAGAACGGTTTGTTCTTTTGAAAACTCAATCCTCACACTGGAGTCACGCTTCACTCCATCTTTTCCTTTGTAGATCCAGACATCATAAGGATTATTTGTCTCTTTTTCCGATGGGGCTCCCGCAATCTGTTCAACTTCAGCTTGGCTCATTCCCTCCTCAATTTTTTTATAAAGATCTTGAGAAATTCCCCCAGTCTGGCCGCATGCCGCTAGTACAAGCAGAAGCAGCATTAAAACGATCGATTTACATACCTTGTTCAAATTATAATCCCCTCTCCTTAAAATGCAGTTAGGAACGCAGTCAAAATGAAAAAAGGCTGCCGGATAGCAGCCGCCAAAATTAAAAATAGCATTCCCTGACCTGGTTTAACTAAAATAATCCCGCTAATGAATTATTCGACAAATATATATCATAACCAATAAGTGCCATACTTTCAAGAATAACTAATCGAAAGATTCATTTTATTAAGGTTGGCTATACATTATCCCAAAATGCTGGAGGTTCGTGGATAAGCATAATGTTATTTGGAAGCCCATCTTGAAGAGCTCTGAATACCGTGTCTAGCAAATCTTTAGAGACCATCGCGATCATATACCAATTACACGAGGTATACTCAGGATAACTCCATGCTCCATATTTATAGTTTTCATACAGAAGTAATCTCGAAGGATCCCCCTCCCGATCTGTCCAAGTAGGATGAACAGCGCTTCTGGATACGAATATGCTATCTTTGGCTTGAGACTCTTCCTTGATAAATGTACAGTTCAAATTAGTACTAAGTTTTTTCATAAGGACAAGATCATCTTCAGTCACATTTTCAAAACCAAAAACATAACTATGGTAGCTGTCAAACAGCTTATCAATAAAACCTTCGAAATTGTCAGCAAGATGAGTAACCGTGAATTCTTCCGTATAAACATGTGTTATGGTAGGTTCAGCATACGGACCAGATGTGCGATAGTCAAAGCAGTATAAATAATGACCATCACCTGCATATGGAATTAGTCCTTTGGGCAGTTCAAACTCTTCAGCAGTTTCTAAGCTTCCAAGAATCCCTCCAAACTCTTCTCCTATCCCTTCAATTTCATATATCGTATAATGACCATCCTCATCATCAGAGAACCCATCGAAACGCAGGCTTCCTCCATTGTATTGATCTGTTAATAATTCGATATAGGATTTAGGCAGTGTTACTTTCAATTTCTTCTCTGCATTCTGGATCATTTGCTCCGTAAGGGGAGGTTGTGTGTGATATTCGCTCTCTTCCAATAAAAACTTTCTCATAATAACGCCTCCTGCAATATATAGCTTATGGTTATGGGTAAAACTGCATCAAATTATATTTTAACATTTAAGCTAACTAAAGGGGTACATTGGACAGCTTTAAGGCTTCTTTGTTGCAATTGACGCTGCGTAATGATTTATAATCTCAAATCATATGTATTTGAGGTGAAGCTATGAAAGCATGGTACAGACTACCTTTATTAATCAGCTTGTTAATTTTGATATGCGGGTGTAGTTCTAATGAAACAGAGGAGATCCAGATGATTTCGCTGAACGATATAGAGACCATTTATATCAATCACGGAAGTACAACCGTCTACGTCAGCTCTTTTGAAGAGCAAGATCTGCAGACCTCTTTAATCTCCAACGACAATGGTCCAGGCATCGAGTTCGACAAAAATAAAAGTGAGCTAAAGATATCCTTAAAAAGTGATATAAGACGCTTATTCAATGTCGGCGACATGCCAGAACTCTATGTTCACATCCCTTCAGGATATGATGGAGAAATCATTCTCAACGGTTCTTCTGGGCAAGTCAATATAGGGGATGTAGATGCAGCAAACCTAAAAGTAAAGGGAAAGAGCGGTAATGTGACGATGGATTTGGTTGAAATCAACAATAATATCAACGTATCGGTTACTAGCGGAAATGTTATTTTAAATTTGAGGACCACCAATACAGATGCTGAATGGTTACTTCAGTCCAGCAGCGGAAAACGTTCAGTCGCTTTTACATTAGATGATCATAAACTTACGAATCAAAAAACGACGGGCCAAACTGGAAACGGAACATTCTTAGTACATATCAAAACATCTTCAGGAAGAATTGAAGTTGGGTAGCTAGAGTTAATTTAACCCTATAAAATCAAAAACACCTTCAGATGATCTGAAGGTGTTATGTGTGCTTGGCAACGTCCTACTCTCCCAGGACCCTGCGGTCCAAGTACCATCGGCGCTGGAGGGCTTAACGGTCGTGTTCGGGATGGGTACGTGTGGAACCCCTCCGCTATCGCCACCAAACAGGA
>JAMBOW010000093.1 GCA_023715865.1 Neobacillus mesonae | reverse complement strand
GAAGATATTACGCTGGAGCATGCAGAGGCAGTAGCAGATGCAAGAGCGGCATTTGAAGGATTGACTGAAGCACAACAAGCATTGGTATCTACTACAGTTAAAGAAAAGCTAGAAGCAGCAGAAGCAAAAATTCAACAGTTAGAGACTGAAGCAGCAGCAGATCGAGAAGCAGTAAATGCAGTAGAAACACAAATTGAAACACT
>JAMBOW010000092.1 GCA_023715865.1 Neobacillus mesonae | reverse complement strand
AACGCGGATTAGCCCAAACCAACCAGCTTGCTGGTTGGGGTTGTGGGACGTCTCACATGGAGTTACAAAGGAACCGTTTAAATGAAGAGGTCGGGAAAGGCCCGCCAAAGAAGGTAACTGCCCTGTAATTGAAAGTCTGTTCTCTCCGAGACGGATCCCGAGTAGTGCGGGGCACGTGAAACCCCGTATGAATCCGGCAGGACCATCTGC
>JAMBOW010000091.1 GCA_023715865.1 Neobacillus mesonae | reverse complement strand
ATACCCCACAAAGTGAAGCGAATGCTTCCGGAGAATATTCCGAGTACTTTGCGGGGACCCCGAGAATAACGGGAAAAGCATAAATCGCACATTGTTTCGTATCTAGTTTTCAGGGAGCAAATCCTTGAATAGCGCTGATGGTTTCATACACACGTTAGGTGATGTACCGAAACCAACACGGATCGCATTTGTATCACAAATGCCTGTTTGGTGGCGA
>JAMBOW010000090.1 GCA_023715865.1 Neobacillus mesonae | reverse complement strand
TCACCCTCTCAGGTCGGCTACGCATCGTCGCCTTGGTGAGCCGTTACCTCACCAACTAGCTAATGCGCCGCAGGTCCATCCATAAGTGACAGATTGCTCCGTCTTTCTTTCTTCTCCCATGCGAGAGAAGAACCTATCCGGTATTAGCTACCGTTTCCGGTAGTTATCCCAGTCTTATGGGCAGGTTACCTACGTGTTACTCACCCGTCCGCCGCTAACC
>JAMBOW010000008.1 GCA_023715865.1 Neobacillus mesonae | reverse complement strand
ACTTCAACAGGATAACTAACTCTAGTTGCCAACGAAAAACACCTCCAAGATTGTCTCCATATCTTACGACATGGTTGCATTTTCTTGAAGGTGTTTTAATTTGTCTCACGTTATGGGGTCAGTCCCTACAGTGAAGCAGAGGTGCTTTTTTGCTTTTTGCTCATTGCATTGTCCAAATTGTCAGTTCCTCTGGACAAAATGAACACCTGATTTAACATTTTGCACATGTCCCCGGATGGCAGTCATCCTTTAACCTGTCATTACAGCAATCCAAATTTGATGTTAATGGGGGTTTAGGTGAATGAAACGTTGGTTTACTTCCACACTTATCATGGCGATGATGTCATCACTGTTAATCGGCTGTTCCGGAACTTCTGGGAGTGCAGAAGAACAGAGTGAGGAGAATAATGAGGCTCCGGTAGTCGCCGAAGAGACAACGTATCCGATTGAAACGGACGAAACGCTGTCCTATTGGGCAGAACTTGCCGGAAATTTGGTAGGCGTTAAGGCTACGCATGATGAGGTGCCCTTCTTCCAGGAGTGGCAGAAGGTAACTGGGGTTCCGCTTTCCTTTACTGCACCTCCATCGGGACAGGCTCAGGAAGCGCTCAATGTCATGCTTGCCTCAGGTGATCTGCCGGACATGATTGAGTATAACTTTCTCGGCTTTCCGGGAGGACCGGAGAAGGCGATTAAAGACGGCTACATTATTGAACTGAATGATCTCATTGACAAATATGCACCTAATTTAAAGAAATTCCTCTCCGAGAATCCGGAGATCGACAAAATGGTCAAGACGGACAGCGGCAGCTATTATGCCTTCCCGTTCATTAGAGGAGACGAATACCTCCGTGTCTTTCAGGGTCCTGTGATCCGCAAGGATTGGCTGGATGAGCTGGGGCTTCCTGTGCCGGAGACCATTGACGAATGGACCACAACGCTGCGTGCATTCAAAGATCAGAAGGGCGCTGCTGCTCCGTTCACGGTCGTCAGTAAGCCTAGGTTCTTTAATGATTCAGGGAATGGAGCGTTTCTCGGCGCATTTGGCGTCACGCGAGGCTTCTATCAGGTGGATGGACAGGTGAAATTTGGACCGGCAGAGCCCGGGTTCAAGGAGTATCTGCGCCTATTCAACAGCTGGTATAAAGAAGGGCTGATCGACAAGAACATTGCAACGACGGATTTGAAAGCGGTTGACAGCAACATTGCATCCGGTGAAACCGGGGCGACCGTCGGTAATACGGGCGGGGGCATCGGGAAGTGGCAGCCGCTCGTTGAAGCAAATGATCCGGACGGTGTGCTTGTTGCTGCTCCTTACCCCGTACTAAACAAGGGTGAGGTGCCGATGTTTGGACAACGAAATCAGGCTTATTCTTCAGAAGGTACAGTTGCCATTACGAGCATGGCTAAAAATCCTGAGCTGGCCGTAAAAATGCTGGACTATGGATACAGCGAAGAGGGCCATATGTTCTTCAATTTCGGTCAGGAAGGCGTCAGCTATAATCTGACGGAAGACGGATACCCGCAGTTTACGGAATTGTTATTGAAGAACCCGGACAATTTGGCACCGGCTCAAGCTATCTCCATGTATGCGCGAAGCAGCTATAACGGTCCTTTTGTCCAGGATAAGCGCTATATAGAGCAGTATCTTGCCCTTGAGACACAGCGTGAAGCTGTAGATATCTGGAATAAAACGGATTCAGAAAAGTACAATCTGCCGCCGATTACGCCAAACCCGGAGGAGAGCTCGGAGTACGCGACAATCATGAACGATATTAATACGCTCGTAGACGAGATGACCATTAAGATCATTTTGGGCACAGATCCTATCGATGAGTTCGAGGACTACGTGGCAAAAATGAAGCAGTTGAATCTGGACCGAGCGATCGAGATTCAAATGGCCGCACTGGAACGCTACAACGAGCGGTAATGAAAGGGGAGAGAGCAGCTCTCCCCGACTCTTTCGAAAATGAGGTGACTGAACCGACCCATGAACACTTCCCGATCTTTCAAAAGCCGGTTTATCCGGGACTTCATGCTGAATAAATATCTCTATCTCATGATGATTCCAGTCCTTGCCTATTACTTTATTTTTCACTATACGCCGATGTATGGCGCGGTCATTGCCTTCAAGGATTACTCGCCTATGAAAGGGATTCTTGGCAGTGACTGGGTAGGGATGAAGCATTTTGTTGATTTTTTCGACAGCTATTATTTTTGGAGAATTTTAAAAAACACGCTTCTGATCAGTCTGTACTCTTTAGTGTTTGAATTTCCGATGCCTATCCTGCTGGCCCTGCTTATTAATGAGGTCCGGCACCGCCGGTTCAAGCGGGTCGTACAGACGATTACGTACATGCCTTATTTTATCTCCCTGGTTGTCATCTGCGGAATTATTACCGACTTTACGAACGCGGACGGTCTCATCAACCGAATGTTTATGTGGCTCGGCTATGACGGGCAGGCCATGCTTCAGCGTCCTGACCTGTTCAGGCCAATCTACATCCTGTCCGAAATCTGGCAGCGGATCGGCTGGGAATCCATTATCTATATTGCCGCCCTCTCGAGCATTGACCAGGAGCAATATGAGGCGGCACGCATGGACGGGGCAAACCGGCTGAAGCAGATGTTCTACATTACGCTGCCCGGAATTCTGCCTACCATCACCATTATGCTGATCTTGAGAATGGGGAATCTCCTTAACGTCGGCTTTGAGAAAATCATTCTCCTGTACAACCCGGTGACTTATGAGACGGCAGATGTCATCTCCTCCTTCGTCTACCGTAAGGGGCTGCTGGAATTCGGCTGGAGCTACAGCTCGGCGGTCGGATTGTTCAACTCTGTCATCAATTTGATCCTGCTCATCACAGCCAACTATATCAGCCGCAGGGTCAGCAATAACAGCCTATGGTGAGGTGAGAATGGAATGAAAAAGGAAACAGGCTGGTTTGACCGGATCTTTGATCTTGTCAATTACATGATCCTTATACTGCTTGTGATCGCGACGCTATACCCTCTGCTCTATGTGCTCTTCGCCTCATTTAGTGACGCAGCAAGACTGCTTGCGAATGACGGGATATTGTTTCGTCCGCTTGGCTTCAATCTGGACGCTTATAAAAGCGTTCTTGCCAACCCCGGCATCGGACTTGGTTTCCGGAACACGCTGTTCATCGTTGTCGTGGGCGTAACCGTCAATTTGCTGATGACTTCGCTCGGAGCATACGTGCTGTCACGCAAAAACGTGATGTGGAACAAAGTGTTTATGTTCCTGATTGTGTTTACGATGTTTTTCAGCGGAGGGCTTATTCCCCTGTATCTTGTGGTAAAAGGTGTCGGACTGCTGGATTCACTGTGGTCCACCATTATTCCGTTCAGTATCAGCACATTTAACCTGATCATTATGCGCACGGCATTTATGGGTATCCCGGACAGCTTGGAGGAATCGGCCAAAATTGATGGAGCCAATCACTTCACCATCTTGTTCCGGATTATCATCCCGCTGTCGATGCCGGTTATCGCGGTAATGATTCTGTACTACGCGGTGGACAAATGGAACGGCTGGTTTTATGCCTCTGTATTCATTAAGAGCCGTGAGCTGTTTCCGCTTCAGCTTGTGCTGAGGGAAATCCTTATTGCCAACTCGACAGAAAGTATGTCGACCGGAGCCTCTGCCGGAGACCGTTATCAGATCGGAGAAACGATCAAGTATGCAACAATTATCGTCGCAACGGTGCCGATTCTGTGCGTGTATCCGTTCGTGCAGCGCTTTTTCGTAAAAGGTGTCATGGTAGGCTCGCTCAAAGGTTAAATTCAAATCAACGTATTCGGAGGGATTTTGAATGGTGCAACTGCAAACAGCGGCAAATCAGGCGGTATGGGAACAGATCTGTAAGAAGGTGGATGCTGTGCTGCCCAAGATGGGCAGTAAATGCCCGCATGTGGCGGGAGATGACGGGATCTACGACGATACACGGCTCGATTGGTGGACCTCGGGCTTCTGGCCGGGCATTCTCTGGATACTCCATGATATGACTGGAGAGCAGCGGTACAGGGATGCAGCCTGGAGCTGGGATGAACGGATGGAGCGGCTGTTCCTGACGGAAAACCGATATGATCATGACGTGGGCTTTCAGTTTCTCCCGACGGCTGTCATCAAGCATACGATTACGGGTGATGCGGAAGGAGCGAGGCGCGGGTTGTTTGCAGCCAATTTTCTGGCTGGACGATTTAACCCGAAGGGAAATTTCATTCGGGCATGGAGAGCAGATAAGACGGGCTGGTCCATTGTTGATACGGCGATGAATTTATCTTTATTGTACTGGGCAGCGAAGGAGAGCAAGGACCCGAGATTCATGCATGTAGCCAAGGCACATGCTGACACGGTAGTCCGGCATTTCATTCGCGAAGACGGCTCAACCTATCATATTGTCCGGTTTGATCCCGAGACTGGGGAACGTTCAGATGCGATCGGCGGCCAAGGGGCAGCTGCAGACTCGGCTTGGAGCCGGGGGGCGGCATGGGCGCTGTACGGCATGACGAATGCTTACGCCCATACAAGGGATGAGAAATATTTGCGGGCTGCAGAGCGTGTGGCAAATTTCTTCATCGCCCATCTGCCGGAGGACTCGGTCCCGTATTGGGACTTCAGGGCAGATGAGGAGGAAGGCGGTATTCCTAGAGACAGCTCGGCAGGAGCTTGCGCAGCGTCCGGACTCATTGATCTCGCAGGGCTGCTCCCCGATAAAGAGGGAAGGGCGTACCTTGCAGCTGCAAAACGTATCCTCGCTTCTCTATATGAATCTTACGGGACATGGGATAACGATGACCGTGAGGGGATAATCCTGCAGGCAACCGGAAACCGCCCAGCGAACGAGAACGTGAATGTGTCCCTCATTTACGGAGATTACTTTTTCGTTGAGGCGACAGCCAAACTGAACGGATGGAAGCATCGAATATTCTAGTTGTCTTCTATGCAGCAAGCATACCCGAAAGACGGCATAACCGCTGTCCTTCGGGCTATTTGCGTTGATTGTGCTCTTAAATTACACGTTTTGCCTATCGTATTGTACTTTTTGTATATTCCGCACCTATTTGAGTTTCGTTATAATGTAATCCACAGTCAGTGGAATCTCATAAAAAACGAATATTAGGGTGATGGGCTATTGAGGAACATTCAACATTTGTGGCAGAAGCGGGAAAGCATTATTGTCACCTGGCTTGTTTCTTACACGGCAGTCCTTTTTATACCGATTATTATTAGTCTGGTTATATATTTTCAGGCTAGCGGTGCTTTGAAGAGTGAGATCGACCGGGCGAATGATTCTCTTCTAAAGCAAGTCAGGTATACAATTGACAACCAGATTGATCAGATGAAGCGTCTGACGATGGAGATGACCTGGAATTCGAATCTGCAGACATTGATGTACTCCAACATTTCTCCCGAAGAATCTTCCTTTACATCCTATCAATTTGTCCAAGAATTAAAGTTCTACAAGACATCCTATGCATCCATCGATGAGTTCTATATTGTAAGGAACAATGATCATTCCGTGCTTCGTTCCGGCAACATCAGGGACATGAAGACGGCATTCAATACACTGCACGATACAGGAGCTCTTGCTTATGGGAGCTGGAAAGATACGGTTGAAGGTCCGGGTCCGAATCGATTTACGGTGCTGCCTCATCTGAATAATAGTGAACTGGAGTCTTCCATTGCCTATATTACGCATTTGCCTAAAGGCTTTAAGGGCAGAGATACCGGAAGTGTCGTCGTGATGGCAGATATGGTACGGTTTCAAAAGCCGCTTGAGAGCATTGCCGGGTTTAATGAAGGGCTGCTTCTCATCCTGAACCAGAATAATGAAGTTTTAATGTCGACTCGCCCTGACGCGCCTGAGCTTGCTCCTTTTATGAATGGAGAACAGGTCCAATTATCTTCGCCAGCAGCTGGAGAATCCGAAATATTTTATATTCCGTCCGTTGTATCTGATTTGAAGTATGCACTTATTATTCCAAGCCGAATCTATTGGGAGAAAGCGGAGTATGTCCGCAATTTCACCTATATCAGCATCGCCGTCAGCATGATCAGCGCAGTGATTATTACCGGGTTTTTCATGAGACGCAATTATTCACCGATTCAAGAGCTGGTGCATTCACTCACGGATAAGAATGGACAGGATGAGCCTGCTGAGGGCAATGAGCTGCGATTTATTCAGAAGGCTGTCTTAAAGGCAAGAAGCAAAAATGACGAGATCACCCTGCGTCTTCAAAAACATGAACAGGTCTTGAGATCGAACATGATCAATCGACTTCTAAAGGGAAGACCGGACACGCTTGTGCCTTATGAGGATGCTTTCCGTTCTTTCCACATGCCGCTGACTTCTCATGATTTTGCTGTTATTTTATTTGCGGTGGAGAATGAGGAATGTTTATACGAGAAGCTTCCGGGCATCGACATTAACGAAAGAAGAAAGTTGATCCAAATGATCGTATCCAATGTCGTAGAGGAGCTCGTGAAGACACATCAGCACAACGGCTATGTTGCTGAGGTCGATGATATGATGGTCTGCCTCGTAAATTTGAAAGCGGATTCTTCAAGGGCAGCTGCAGATTTTCACGCTATTGCTTCTGAAGCAAAGGAATTTCTCGGAAGGTATGAAATGGAGATGACCGTCTCCATCAGCGGTAAGCACAGCTCATGGATCGGTATCGCGGAGGCTTATCAAGAGGCTGTGGATGCGATGGAATATAAAATGGTCCTGGGCAAGAGCGGCATTATAAAGCATGAGGATATCCAAAAGGATGCCGCGTTAGAGGATCATTACGGCTATGATTACCCGCTGCAGGTAGAGCAGCAGTTAATTAACTTTATAAAAGCCGGTGAGCTCGATCAAGCGACCGCTTATATGAAGGAAATAACGGATCGGAATTTCAACAAGCGGGTGATGTCCTTGACGATTGCCCGCTGCCTAATGTTTAACCTGGTGGGGACCATGATGAAAGCGATAAATGAGGTGGACCGAAGCATACTGGAGAAAAATCCTTCCTGGATTGAGCATATTACGGACTGCGATACTGTCCAAGAAATGCAGCAGGCGCTTGAGTCTCTGCTAGAGGAGGTATGTGCCTTTGCAGCAGCCAAACGGGCATCGAATGTTGCGCAGGAAAGAGAGGAGAGTCTCCTTCGGCTGACAGCACAAGTTACAGAATACATTGAAGAGAACTATCAGGATATCAATTTGAATGTGAACTCGATCGGGGAGCATTTTGATTTGAAGGGGAGCTACCTGTCGAAGCTGTTTAAATCCCAGACGGGAGAGGGGCTGCTTGATTGCATACACAAATATCGTATTGAACAGGCAAAGAGAATAATTACTTCCAAACAGAATTCAATTAGTGATATATCCAAAGTCGTAGGTTATAACGATGCAGCTACATTCATCAGAGTATTTAAAAAATACGAAGGGATTACGCCTGGTAAATATAAAGAGCTGTTCTAGAAGGGGGGGCGAATGAATGAGAAGACTGCGATTTTTACAGAAGTCGATACGGATGGCTGCTGCGGTTGTTCTGATGCTGTCGCTGTTGACTGCATGCACGCTGAATTCGATTGTGGAGCCACCATCTTTAACGACGGTCCGTACCTTGGAAGGTGAACACGCAGGTAAGGATGAGACAAGGCTGACTTATTGGGCCGGACTAAGCAATAATGCAGCCAGCATCAAATCGAATTTGGAAGATATCCCTTTCTTTCAGGAGTGGCAGCGCATGACGGGAGCAGGGCTTACGTATATTAATCCACCCTTGAATCAGGGGAAGGAGGCGTTTAATGTGCTGATCACTTCCGGTGATTTGCCTGACCTGATTGAATATGAATGGATCAACTATCCCGGCGGGCCAGAGAAGGCAATTAATGACGGCATTATCCTAAGACTGAATGATCTCATTGAAGAACACGCCCCCAACTTTAAACATTATCTCAAAGAGCACCCTGAAATCGACAGGCAAATCAAGACGGCAGATGGAAGCTACTATGCCTTCCCTTTCATTCAGGCTGATGATAAGCTGCGGACATACCAGGGACCCATAATACGCAAGGACTGGCTGGACGAGCTTGGCTTGTCTGTTCCAGAGACGATCAGCGATTGGCATACCGTGCTCAAAGCTTTTAAAGAACAAAAAGATATCGAGGCTCCCCTTACCATTCTTGGCAATTCTGGTCCGCTGTCCGGCATTGAGGGAGGCGGATTCATCGGTGCTTTTGGAATCAAAAAGGGATTTTACATGGAGGATGGAAAAGTAAAGTTCGGGCCGATGGAGCACGAGTATAAACAATTTCTGTCCTTGTTTAGAGATTGGTATGCAGAAGGGCTTATCGACAAACATTTTGCGACGACAGATACGGAAACTCAGGATATGAATATGATCATGGAAAGAAGCGGCGCGAGCATATGGAATGCAGGTTCGGGCATAGGGACATGGCTGCCGATGATTAGAGAGAAGAAGCCTGAGGCGGAGCTCATAGCAGCTCCTTATCCTGTGCTTCGTGAAGGAGAACGCCCCAAGTTCGGACAAAAGGCCCCTGTGGTCGGTATCAGCGGCGGTGTAGCGCTGGCGAGCTCCACTCTTCATGCAGAGGAGGCGGTACGGATACTCGATTACGGCTATGGGGAAGAAGGCCATTTGCTGTTTAACTTTGGGATTGAAGGTTTAAGCTATGAAATGAAAAACGGCTATCCGACATACACCGATCTGATCCTGAATAATCCGGATAAACTTTCTCCTTCCCAGGCGCTGGCGATGTATACCAGGGCCAGCTATTTTGGCCCGTTCGTACAAGATACTCGTTACATGGAGCAATATTTCTCGCTGCCTGAGCAGAAAGAGGCCATAAGGATATGGTCGGATACGGATGCTTCACTTCATCATCTACCCACTCTGCCCATGACAGAGATGGAAAATGCCGAGCTGTCCACAATCATGCAGGAGGTCAACAAGCATGTTAACGAGGCATCACTTCAAATGATTCTTGGCGTCCAGCCGTTATCGGAGTTTGAAAGCTATCTGCAGCAGCTTAAATCGCTGAATATTGAACAGGCTATTGAAATTCAGCAGCAAGCGCTTGACCGCTTTAATAAGGAGCCTAATGCTCAATAATACAAGTAAAGTGGAATACGGCATGTAAACTGTATGAAGCTGATTCCATCAGATACTACCTCAGTTCGTTATTAAACGAATTGGGGTTTTTTTGTTGATTAAATCATGACCTGTGATGTTACTTTTTACATTTTATTGGACGATATATTACTCATTGGTGCTTATGACAAATGAAAGAGGGACGCCCATGGAACATAATTACAATTCTTTTGACCTATTTCTTGTATTGCTCTCGTATTTAATCGCTGTAGTCTCAGCCTATAATGTAATGACTTTGGCTGGAACCCTCAGCAGTTCGCAGGGGAGAAATCGAGCCTGGCTGATTTACGGAGCGATTGTCCTGGGACTTGGAATATGGTCCATTCATTTTGTCGGCACGATGGCTGAGGCCACTCCTATACCCGTTACTTATGATTTGACTCTTATCCTTCTCTCAGTTGCAGTAGGTGTAGGAGCCTCTTTTGTCACTTTATATCTTGTTGGACAGGGAACATTGACCCGACCACGTCTACATATAGGAGCTTGTGTCATTGCAGCGGGCATTACTTCCATGCACTATATCGGAATGGAAGCGATGGATGTGGAGGTCCACTACGACCCGATATATTTTGTGCTATCCATCGTCGTTGCGATCTTCGCCTCTTTTGCTGCCTTGTGGCTGTCGTTTTATTTTATTAAGAATAAAAAATACTCGAAAGTATGGTACCTGAAAAAGCTGGGCGGCGCACTTATTATGGGCGCTAACATTTCTGGAATGCATTATATCGGTATGATGGGAACGGAATATAACTTTGATCAAATCCATCCGGCCCGTTATGGGCTTCAGCTAAATCAAACCTGGCTTGGCTATCTTATTTCCGGAGGGGCTCTGCTTACCCTGGGGTTATCTTTGATCGGTCTGTATATATCAAGCAGATTCTCAAATCAGGAAATGGAAATGCAGGAGCAGGAAAGATGGTATAAATCCCTTTATGAGAACAATCAGGACGGTGTCATCTCCGTTAACCTGAACCATTATATTATCGGGTTTAATCCTGCTGCAGAGCGGATCTTGGGGGTCAAAGAAGCAGAACTGAAGAACAAATATATTGAAGCTATTCTTCCTTTCTTTGATCCAGCTGAGCGGGAGAGAATGCGGGAGATGTATATCAAATCTGTAAAAGGAGAAAAGCTCAGCTATGAATCAGTCACTTATAACAGTGAAGGGAGCCGAATTCACCTTCAGATGGTAAATGTGCCTGTCATCATTGACGGAAAAGTGACCGGCCATTACATCATTGCAAGGGACGTGACCTTTGAGAAACAGGTGCAGGAAAGAAATCAATTTCTAGCATTTCACGATGATTTGACGGGACTTCCTAATCGCAGAATGTTCAATAATGTGCTTGCTGATCTCATTGATGAGAGGAGCAGCGAACCGCTGTCTTTTGCAGTCATGGTTATGGACCTGGATCGCTTTAAGCTTATTAATGATTCTATCGGGCATTTATACGGTGACCTTCTTCTGAAGGAGATGAGTAAACGGATTGTGCAAAGCACAATGGATAAAAAGGTGGTTATCGGAAGGATTGGCGGTGATGAATTTTCTATATTGCTTCTTGAGTATACGGATGAGAAGGATGCCTCAGACGTAGCTAAGCGAATGATGACGGCCATCAGCCATCCGTACCATATCCAGGGCAGCGATTATTATGTCTCTGCCAGCATTGGAATTGCCGTATATCCCGCTCATGGAACGGACGCCATACAGCTGATGAAAAATGCGGATACGGCCATGTACGAAGTAAAGAAGAACGGGAAGGACGGCTACCATTTCTTCTCCTGCGAATTAAACGATAGGGTCTTGGAGCGGATTGAAATGGAGGCTGATTTGCGCAAGGCATTGGAGCGGGGTGAATTTTTACTTCATTATCAACCTCAGATCAGGGCCGATGCTGGAACCATTATCGGAGTCGAGGCTCTTGTAAGGTGGAATCATCCAGTCAAGGGTATGCTGCCTCCTGGATTATTTGTCCCCGTGGCAGAGGATACCGGATTAATCTTAGAGCTGGAGTCCCGGGTAATGTACGAGGCATGCCGACAGATGCGGGAGTGGCATGATGCAGGCGGTCCGCTGATCTCCGTGGCTGTTAACCTTTCTTCACGTCAGTTCTATCATTCCAATAGTCTGACTCAGCAGATTAAGGATGTGATTGAAAAGACAGGACTCGAACCCAAATACTTGGAGCTGGAGATTACCGAAAGCTTGATGATGGATCCTGAGGTGTCGAGTGGAATATTAAAGGAGCTGGCGGGTCTCGGTATTAAGATTAGTCTGGACGATTTCGGAACGGGCTACAGCTCGCTCAGTTATTTAAAAAAGCTGCCTATCAACAAGCTGAAGATCGACAGGTCCTTTATCCAGGATATAGCGCATAATGATAACGATAAAGCGATTGTTGCCAGTATTATCGATATGGCGCATCATTTGAATTTGAAAGTGATTGCTGAAGGAATTGAAACGAAGGATCAGCTGGATATCCTTAGTCTTCATAATTGCAGAGAGGTTCAGGGCTATTATTTCAGCCGTCCATTATCTGCAAGTGAACTGGAAAGTAATTATCTCGTTCAAAAATGAGTTCATAAAAGAGTTATTATAGGAAATATTGAAATTTTTTGTAACCTCATCCCCGGTTTGCACGTTTTAATCTAAGTGAATCCAAGGCCGTTCTGGTGTAAGAGAAGAAGACTTAGAAGGGGAAAGATGACAACATGCATGTACCGGTAATTTATGAGCATTGGTCGGAAGAAGACAATAAAGTGATCGGTTCGCTCACTCAGCTTCAGGTTTCACAGGAAGAGCTGTTTGTTCGCAAACTGGTGAATGCGACGGTCATTCGCGGTGAATTGTACGAACATACGGCGAATGAATCCGAAGACGGCTATTGCCACTTGATTTACGCGAAGAAATTTAATCCGGAGGATCATAACTTTGGCAAGGCATTGCTTGACGCCACGTTCGACGCTTATCAAGTATCCCCCGGCAGCATATCTTGTGAATACGCGCTGTGGAAAGGACGTTCCTTCAAACCGTTGGAGCTGAATATTACGCCGTCTTCGGCGATTGAGGTGGCACGTCTCTTGCTGGACCATTATATTGTTCATCGCGAAGATACGTATGAGAGTATATACACCGTATTGGATACAGATCGGTCCAGGGTTGTGCTGTATTTGAAGCGAGGTGAATTCTAAGATGAACGAACAGAACTCAGAGGCTTCAATTCATGCAGATGTAAATATCGACAAGTTGAGACCTCAGGAGAAGGCAGGCTCCCACAGGAAAGTAAATCCGCAAAAGATGGTGGCTTTTTCTCTTTTGCTCACCCTGCCGGTTGCCCTTGCGGGCTGCGGGAGCAGCTCCGATGATTGCTATGATTATAATAATGACGGATATTGTGACGAAGGAAGCGGATCAAGCGGCGGCGGGTATTATTATGGCGGCAGCAGCGGATCGAGCTCCTCGTCAAATAAATCCTCAGCAACGTATAAATCAAGTTCAAGCTCCAAGGGCTTTGGCAGCGGCGGCTTTTTCAGCTCTGGAGGATAAATAAGAATGAATCGAGTAATTTTATTTGAACAAACGCATGATGAAGTATTCTCTGGCAACAGAGCCGAACAAATTCCTTATCATCGGATGTACGGCAAACAGTATTGTCTCCCCGCTGCAGTACGGTACTCGGCGACAGAGGTGGAACGGCTAAAATATGCCTCGGAGATGATCGACACGATTTATATGAGCACGCTTCGGTTTGCGCAGCGGCATCTGCCGGATGCTTTTCTAACGCGGCAGCTGGGCATACCTAAATCTCTTATTCCGGCTGCGCGCATGGAGGTTCCGGGCCATGGAGTGTCCAGACAGGACTTCATCCTGGAGCCCGGCGGACGCATCAAATGCATCGAGAATAATACCGATACTCCGACTGGCATTCCCGAAGCCTCGTACCTCGCGAAAGAGCTGATCGATAGTCATACGAAGGGTCTGCAGGCAACGACGGTAACGATGCGGAGGCACATTGCTGATGCTTTCCGCCGCCTGCTTGAGCATTATTCATCCAAGGGACTTGACGGCAGGGTCGTATTTACCTGCTACGACTGGCATGTAGAGGACCGAAGGAATACCGAGTACCTTATGGAGATTGTTCAAGAGATGGGGTATGATGTCCGGTTTGTTCCGCTGTCTGAGCTGGAAATCGTAAGAGGCGACGGGCTGTATTCAGAAGGGGAGCGGATATCGGTGTTATACCGGCTCTACCCGCTGGAGTATTTGGCGAATGACAAGTCGGAGGAGACAGAGGACCGAATCGGTGAGTGGATGCTTGAGCTGGTTGAGCAGGGCAAGCTTGGTTTGATTAACCCCGCGCAGAGTATTATCTCGCAGAGCAAAGGATTTATGGCGTTAATCTGGTCTTTGTATGAACGGCATGACGAGGCAAGCGGACTGCTCGGTGAGCCTTTGTATTCGGAAGAGCAGCTTGATGCCATTCGTGATTTTTTGCTTCCCACATATTACAGCCCGGCGCTTTTTATACAGGAAGGTAATCCTTATGTAGCTAAAAGCTATTGGGGCAGAGAAGGCAAAGGGACCTCCTTGTTTGATGAACAAGGGAATTTAACTGAGGCCGAATGGGGACAGAGCGAAGAAGACAGCCGGGAGGATATTCAGGACTATTACGGAAACCAGCCTGTGATTTATCAGAAGCGCTGCCAAATGGAAAATGTAAAGGTACATACGGAAGAGGGTCCTTTTTCGGGATACTTATTAACAGGTGTTTATGTTATTGGCGGCCATTATTCAGGGATATTGCCACGTGTAGGCGGAAGAATTACAGGGGACATGGCCTATTATTGTCCTGCTGCATATCCCTCATATTTAAAGGAGGAACATTAGAAAATGGAGAATTTCGGAGTCGATCTGCTGAACGTGGCAATCGGTATTGTCCTGATCTTAGTTATACTGCTTATTGGATACTTTTTGTTCAGCAGAGTTACCCGCTTTGATGATGGGAAGGAAATCAGGGGAGGTAACGAAGCTGCAGGAGTATACATGGGCAGCAAGCTGCTAGGGCTTTGCATCATTGTAGCTATGGTATCCTTCAGTTCGCATTCTTGGATTGATATGCTGATCTGGTCCGTGGTCGGAATGGCTGTACTTATCCTCGTTTATCTTATTTTTGATTTTGTAACGCCAAAGTTCAAAGTGTGTGAAGAGATTGAGAAAGGCAATATGGCAGTGGCTCAATTGCTTCGCTCGATTATTATCGGCGTATCTCTTGTGATTGGGACGTTTTTGTTATAGGTTATATGTTTTTACTTTTATCCTGATCTTATGGATCCGGCACAATGCGTGCCGGATTTTTTTGTATTGGCATGATCTTAGCATGGTATTAGACTTTAACGTAACGTAAAGGTTTATACTCAAATGGAGAAGACAGCGGATAAAAAATAGATTAGAGGGGGAGAGGAATGACCAAGATTCAAATTAAGGAGCTGGCCGAGCGGCTCCATATTACAACAAGGGCCATCCGTTTCTATGAAGAGAAGGGACTGATTCATCCCGAGAAGCATGAACACAATGGGTACCGATTGTTCAGCGAACAGGATGCGGCCAGATTGCAGACGATTATTTCCATGAGGGAAGTAGGGATGTCACTCGATGAGATTGGAGTGATGCTGAGTGAAATGGAGAAAGGGGATAGCGAGGATGTGCTGCATCATCTTGAATTACAAAGGGCAATCCTCTTCTCCCAGCTGGTTGAGATTCAGCAGTCGATTGAAACGACAGATCAAATTATTCGCCGGTTTAAGGATCAGCAGCTTTTGGCTTGGAACGATATTTTTGAATGGACAAGGAAACTTGCAGAGTTCAAGGCGCTGCGGTCGGCTTGGAGGGATCACTGGAATTATGATCATAGGGCAGGAAGCCATGACGAACGGGTAGGAGAGGAGCTGAATCAGCTGGAATGGGGTTCACATCCCAGCTATCGATATGCGCTTGAAAGGGTCTTTCGTACAGTAGATCCGAACCGGGGCGAGCAGGGTGTGGATCTAGGCACGGGTACGGGCAATCTTGCTGCTCTGTTTATTCGACAGGGAATTGAAATGATGGGGATGGATCAATCCATTGCGATGCTGCGGACGGCAGAACGCAAGCTCTCGGGCTACGAGGCCCGGCTCGGCAATTTCCTGGCTATTCCGTATAAAGATAACCGGTTTGATTTTGCGGTCAGCAGCTATGCTCTCCATCATCTTACTGACGAACAGAAGCAGCTGGCCCTGTATGAGATTCAGCGGATTTTGAAGCCGCACGGCAGAATATGCATCGTAGACTTTATGTTTGAGAATGAACAGGTTCGGCAGGACTATATCAATCATTTGGAGAGCGAGCAAAGAACAGATATCCTTACGGAAATTGAAAGATCGTATTATGCAGATCGGTCCCGGCTCCTCGAGTGGTTTGAAACACACGGGTATGTTACTAGGACGGAGGAAATTCATACCCGGCTTCATCTGATTTATGCTGTTCCAGTCAAAGGACATGTGTAATGGAGCAGGCAAAGGGGAGGGCGTTTCCCCTGAATCTGCATTAAGCCTCATCTCATGGTTGACCTTGCCGCAGCGTTATCCTCTAAAGTATCCCTAGCTAATCCATTCTAAATAAGATGAAAAGCGAGGGACGTATAGTATGAGATTAAAAATAACTAACGCGTGGCTTGTAACAATGATCGACGATGAAGCACCATATGTAGGGGATCTGCTTATCGATGAGGATCGCATTGCAGCAGTGGGTGACTGCTCTTCTGAAGAAGCCGATGAGGTCATTAATGGAATAGGGTTTGCTGTGATGCCAGGACTCGTGAATACGCATCAGCACTCACCTATGAGTCTGCTGCGGGCTTTCTCTGATGATCTGAAGCTGATGGACTGGCTGGACCGAAAAATGCTGCCTGCGGAAGCCAACATGACGGAAGAGGACATCCGTGTAGGGGCCAGGCTGGCCATGGCGGAAATGATTAAATCGGGAACTACGACCTTTGCTGATATGTACATTCATATGAATACCATTGCGGAAACGGTTGAGGAAACAGGCCTGCGAGCATCCTTGACCCGGGGACTTGTCTTCATGGAGCCTGATGGCGGGGTGAGGCTGAAGGAAGCGCTGGACCTGATTGACCGCTGGCATGGAGGGGCTGATGGACGTATTACGACGATGTTTGGTCCGCATGCACCGTATACCTGCCCGCCGGAATCATTAAGACAGGTGATGAAGCTGGCGAGCGAGCGGGACCTTCCTATACACATTCATTTGGCAGAGACGGTAGAGGAGCTTCATACCATTCGGGAAAAATATGATCAGACACCGACCGAATACCTTCACAGACTCGGGCTGTTTGAGGACCACCACGTGCTTCTGGCTCATGGCGTTCATCTGACAGACACCGATGTACAGCTGCTGCGGGGCATACGCGGCGGGGTTGCACATAACCCTGTAAGTAATTTGAAGCTGGGCTGCGGCATTGCAAAGATCAAGGAGCTGCAGGAGCAGGGAGTTCAAATTGGACTGGGAACGGATGGAGCAGGGAGTGCAACGACACTGGATATGTTTGAAGAAATTAAGGCAGCGACCTGGCTGCAGAAGCTAAGTCACGGTGACCCAACCGTGCTTCCGGCTAAGGAGGCTTTGCAGATGGCAACAATCGGAGGAGCAGGGCTTCTTCAGCTGGATCACGAGATCGGTACGCTTGCTCCCGGCAAAAAAGCAGACCTCATCATGCTGGACTTGAAAAAGCCGCATCTGACACCCATTCATCAGCTGGAATCCCTTATCGCTTATGGGGTAAACGGAGCCGATGTGGACACGACTATTGTTAACGGAAAAATGTTAATGAAAGGCCGCAAGCTGCTTACCATTAATGAAGCAGAGCTGATAGAGCAGGCTGAAATATGCGGACAGCGTATTGTGCAGGGCGTTTAGATTGGATCTTTGAAGAAGAGAGAGCGATGTCGTATTTGCTATTGGCTGCATATCCGCCTGTTGCTCTCTCCTTGCTATGCGCTTGGAAAGGCGTTAGGAATAAGGTAAGATAATATGTAATTGATTTATCAATTACATATTGAGGAGCGATCATCATGGACAAAATTTCTCCCAAAGCGGCCAGCCGCAAGGAGGATATCATTTCTGCTGCCATTACGGTCTTTGCAGAGATCGGATACTTCAGAGCTACTACAGCACAGGTTGCAGCCGAAGCAAATATTTCACAGCCGTACGTGTACCGTTTCTATAAGACGAAGGAGGCTCTGCTGCTGGCTGCTCTTGAACGATCCTGGGAACGTATCCTTCATACGTTTGCTCTTGTCAAAGTTCAGGTAGATCCAAAGCATATGGAAGAAGGGTTTGTCGAGGCATATAAGGATATTTTGAGAGATTATCGCTCAGAGATTTTGCTGCAAATGCAAGCACAGACGATACAAGATCCAGAAATTCGTGAAGCGATGCAAAGTGGGATGCAGCGCATCCGTGAGAGTGTGCTGGATTCCTTCAAGGAAGCAGGATACAAGGATCCGGAAGAGCGTACAACGCTTTTTTTGGCGAGGGGAATGCTGTGCAATGTTGCGCTTGCTTTGGAAATGGACAATTTGATGCCCGGCCATATTTAATCTGTGTATCCTCCCCAGAAGAGTGTTCATTAAGCAAGCAGATCAATTGAAGAGGTTCCTTTTCATTTCACCTGCTAGGGTTTAATATAAAAAGGCAATGATTACATATTTCTGAGGGAGGATTACCACGCATGCAATACCGAAGATTAGGTGGAAGCGGTTTAAAGGTCAGTGAGATCAGTCTCGGAAGCTGGCTGACGTACGGAGGATATGTAGAGCAGGAAAATGCGGTTCGTTCCATTGAAACAGCGTACGATGCGGGAATTAACTTCTTTGATACAGCGAATGTGTATGAACGTGGGGCAGCGGAAGAGCTGCTGGGCAAGACGCTTCAAAATTACTCACGGGAATCCTATGTTCTGGCAACCAAAGTATTTGGCAAAATGGGCGATGGTCCGAATGATCAGGGACTTTCCCGAAAACACATTATGGAGCAATGCGAGGCCAGTCTTAAAAGACTTGGCACCGATTACGTAGATATTTATTACTGCCACCGTTTTCATCCGGAAACGCCTTTACTTGAAACGCTTCGAGCGCTGGATGATTTAGTCCGCCAAGGCAAAGTGCTCTACGTTGGAGTCAGCCAATGGACGGCTGCTCAAATGGAAGCAGCGCTTGGGCTCGCTGACCGGTATCTTCTGGACCGAATTGTAGTGAATCAGCCCATTTATAATATGTTCGAGCGTTATATCGAGGATGAGATTATTCCGCTTGGTGAGCAAAAAGGAATTGGACAAGTTGTATATTCCCCGCTTGCACAAGGCCTTCTGACAGGTAAATACAACGATACGAGAACTATCCCGGAAGACAGCCGTGCAGCAAGACTTGGATGGGATGACAAGAAAATGAGTCCAGAGCGGATCGAAAAAGTCCGTCAGCTGATCGACATTGCAGGTGAGCTGAATATTAAGGTGGGGCAGCTGGCTCTTGCCTGGATTCTCCGTCAGCAAAATGTAGCAAGCGCATTGGTTGGAGCAAGCCGGCCTGAGCAGGTACAAGAGAATATCGGGGCATCCGGAATTGAGCTGGACACGGACGTCCTGGAACGGATTAAAGGCATTCTTACCGGAGCATAATTCATGGCGATTCTCTTTATCATTTTATTTCTTTTGTCAGGCATATTATTCATTGTACAATCCAGAAAAGATCGAAGAAATAAAAGCCTTTTGCTTGGAGCAGGAATAATACTCATTGTCGCAGCTTTACTGTTTCTCCTATTCGTTAGCTCCTATCTGTTTATTGGTTCGGATTCAACTCAAACAGGACATTAAATTTAATACCCATTAATCAAAGCTTCCTGATCGTCAGGAGGCTTTTTTGTGTTAGAGATTTAACTTCATGCTGTGATGCACAGATTTATGCAAATCCTTCGATCCATACATAAAGTAAATACTGGATGGTTAGAATCAGTACTATATACGTTTTTTGGAAATGAGGGGAGCAGCATGAAACGCCACCGTCGAAGTGAATTTTTGAAAAAGCTCAAGCCATGGCCGTCTGGGGATCAAAATCCGCACCAAGATATGAATCATGATACGGACCAAGATCCGACCCAGCAGGAAGAGGTGTCCAAGCGGCAGGTGTCCTCTCAGCAGGAATCGTCTAGCCAGCAGAAATCTTCAGAGGCTGAAGCTCCTTCAAACGGCAGCGGGCAGCAAGGGACAAGCCAAGGTGCGTCCAGTGGCAGCAGTTCATCCGCTTCTCCAAAGAATCAGGCTTTACTGGATGAGCTCAGCGGAAACATTCAACAGATGATTGATGGAATTCTCATTCAGAATGGAAACAGCAGTGATATCACCGTTCGCAGGCTGGAAATTGGCACTAAGCCGAGCATCGCTGTAGCGGTCATTTATATCAGCACGCTGGTTAAGGAAGAAATGATTAATGATTTTATTATTCGCTCGCTCATGAATATGGAATTTAAAGTAGACGAAGTAACCGAAGATCAGGACAGCTCCGGTCATCCATTAAATGCGTTTACCCGAAGAGTGTTCAGTCTGGGAACGGTTGAGTACTGTAAGGATTGGAAAGATATGATGGAGAAGCTGCTGCTAGGTCATACTCTCGTCATGATGGAAGGCAGCACAGATGTACTTCATATCGTAACGACCGGAGGAGAATTTCGAAGCATTACAGAATCACAGACGGAATCGGTGGTACGTGGCCCAAAGGAAGGGTTTGTAGAAACTCTTTCGATTAATGTCTCACTTTTGCGAAGAAGAATTCACAGTCCGGATCTTCGTGTTACTTATAAAATGCTGGGTACTAAATCCAACACGCATGCCGCAGTTCTTTATATGGAGGATATTGCTGATGAAGACGTAGTTGCCGAGGTATTCCGCAGGCTTGATGAAATTCAGATCGATGGGATCTTTGATTCTACAAATGTAGAAGAGCTGATTCAGGACAAGGGGTTTACTCCGTTCCCTACGGTGTATAGTACAGAGCGCCCGGACACGACCGCCATCCGCTTATTGGAGGGGCGCGTCGTTATTGTGGTTGATGGAAGTCCATTTGTACTGATCGTCCCTACGGTGTTCGTACATTTTTTTCACAGTGCGGCAGATTACTCAGACCGGAACGATATCGCGACGCTGCTCCGCCTTTTAAGAATGCTCAGCTTTATCATTTTGCTGCTCGGACCGTCATTGTATATCGCGATGACGACCTTCCACTACCAGCTGATACCAAGCTCACTTCTCTACAGCTTGGTGTCGCAGCGTGAAGCAATTCCATTCCCGTCCTTCGTAGAAGCGATCATCCTGGAGACTATGTTTGAGCTGCTGCGGGAAGCTGGGGTGCGGATGCCGCGAGTCGTTGGTCAGACAGCCAACATCGTCGGCGGTCTTGTGCTGGGACAAGCGGCCGTACAGGCTGGTATTGTAAGTCCTCTGCTTACGATTGTCATTGCGATTACGGGTATCGCAAGCTTTGCGATACCGACCTATACGATGGCGATCGCCGGGCGTATTTTCCGCTTTGGGTTTATCGTGCTGGCAGCAACATTTGGATTGTACGGTATTATGCTGGGGTTAATCGCTTTACTTGCTCATATGAACAGCCTTAGATCCTTTGGCGTACCATATATGTCACCATTCAGCCCCTTTGTGCTGAAGCAGCAGAAAGATGCTGTCCTAAGATTGCCCGTGTCACTAATGAAGCAAAGACCGGGCAGTAAGAGCGGCGAATATAATACCGTCACCGAAGATGGACCTGTTAAAGCCGATACAGAACAGAATCAGCAGAAAGGGTCATGAACATGAAGCGCAAACTTCTGCTTGTCATTGTCATCGTTCTCATGTCCTTTGCAGTTGCCGGCTGCTGGGACGCAGTGGAGCTGAAGGATCGTCTGATCCTGTCCGGCTTTGGAGTGGACCGCGGCAATGCGAAGGGAATCTATGAGTTTTCGTTCCAAGCTGTCGTTCCTAATGAGGTCTCCGGTAATCGAGGGCTGGGGACAACACCCGCCTTTGTTTTCTCTGAGCAAGGAAGAACCATGCAAGAGGCCATCAGCAAGATGTCGAAAAAAATTCCTAGAAGATCATCAGGCTCTCATGCCGAAGTTGTCATCATCAGTGAGGAACTGGCCAGGGATGCAGGGATAGGTAAGTTTATTGACCTCGTGGAGCGGGATCCTGAAACTCGAATTACGATGCAAATCTTGATTGCAAAAGGCTCAAAATCGAAGGATGTGCTTGCAGTTACAAGTCCGGTAAGTCCGATTACAGCCAATAATATCGCTGATAAGCTCAATTTTACCTCCCAGCAGTATTCGCATAACTTTTCTTCGAGAATCGATGAGACCATTCGCGGGATGATTGTTCCAGGTGGAGGGCCTACAATCACAGGTATCCTAATCAAGGGAGAGAAGAACGTTGCTGCAACCAAGGAGAATCGGGAAGGGACCTTGACCTCTGCCTACACAGAATTAGACGGCATGGCCATGTTCAAGGGAGATAAGCTGGTTGGCTGGATGGAAAAGGATGAGCCCCTGGGTCTAGCCATACTTAAAAACAAGACGAAAAAATCAATGGCCAATCTTACCTGCCATCTAGATTCATCAGAAGTTGTCGCTGTAGAGTCTGTTTTCTACAAGTCTAAGATTAAGGCATCTGTTATAGACGGCACACCGCATTTTCATATAGACGTCAAGCAGGAAGGGACAATGAATGAGGTGCACTGTCCAGTGAAGCTTGATAGAGGTGAGGTCATTCGGATATACGAGAAGACCTGGAATGAAAAAACCAAGCAAATCGTGTTGTCCGCTGTAAAAGCGGC
The DNA here is from genome assembly GCA_023715865.1 of Neobacillus mesonae. Taxonomy (GTDB): domain Bacteria; phylum Bacillota; class Bacilli; order Paenibacillales; family Paenibacillaceae; genus Paenibacillus. Next base: position 142,833 of record JAMBOW010000008.1, on the reverse strand, counting down.
TCAAGAGGCAGGAACGGATGTGCTCGGGTTTGGATACGCGCTTGAGAAGGAACGTTCTCCTGAATACAAAGCGTGGAAGGAGAGTGATGATTGGTCGGAAAAATTTGCGCAGAGTGATGTCGAAGTGGACGTGAACTCGGTCATTATAAACACATTAACACGTACGAACCCATACAGCAGCGGAGGAGAAGATTAAGGGATGAATAGAAACCAGATCAGTGCGGGACAAATGATTTCCTTAATGTTAATGTTTGAGGTCGGAGTTGCTGCTGTCATAAATTTAGGCTTTTCAGCGGGCAGGGATGCATGGATTGCGTCGCTCATCAGTACGTTCCTTGGAGCGGTCTTGTTCTGGGTTTACTCGTCCATAGCCAAGCCTTTCCCTGCGCTTACGCTGACAGCGATCAGCCGCAAACTGCTCGGCAAATATTTAGGAATTGCTGTGGGGTTAATGTATGTCATCTATTTCATGTATATTGGCTCTCGTAATTTACGGGAAGGAGCCAACCTTGTCAACATCATTCTGCTTAATAACACACCGCTGGTCGTCATTACCGTCTTAATGGTTGCATGTATCGCATATGTTACCTATTTAGGATTTGAGGTGCTGGCGCGCACTGCAGTTCTATTGATGGTATTCATCCTGATCGTTGTTGTTATTATAAATTTTTTGCTATTTGCTTCAGACTCCCTGCATTTTGATTTTCTCCTTCCTATTCTTGAGAATGGATTTGGGGGTGTTTGGAATGCAATCACCACGGATACGCTGATTGTTCCTTATGGGGAGATGATCCTTTTTCTAATGCTGCTCCCTTATATGAGAAGACCGGAGAAGGGCGGTTATATCGGTGTTATCGCCATCGTATTCGGAGGTCTGCTTTTGACTCAGACGATGCTTCTTAATATCGCTGCGCTGGGGCTCAATATTGCTAAGGGCTCTCCTTTCCCTGTGTTATCCACGATCAGTACAGTGCAAATTTCTGATTTTATCCAGCGGGTGGACATTCTTGTCGTGATGACCATGATTATCTCTAATTTTTACAGAGTAGCTCTTTACTTTTCTGCCGTACTGATTGGGGCATCCGATATTTTCAATATACCTTATCGTAAATTGGTGGTTCCCATCGCGTTTATTTTTTTAATATGGTCTTATGCCATGGCAAGAAACTATATCTTTCAAATCGAGTTTGGTGTACTTGCTTTCTATTATGTGCATCCTCTATTTCTGTTTTTTTTCCCCAGCCTGCTGCTTGTAGCCGGCTGGATTCATAAGCGAAGACAAGGGAGGGCCGGAGCGTAAAGGCTTATTTATTAAGATAAATAGTTTAAATAAGCCTTTACTGATGGGCTTACCCAAAAAGTATATGAATACGAATGCCCCCGCCAGCTTCAGTGTGTTTTTTTCGGATTGCCGCAGGATGTAGTTGTTCAGATTGAAGGCGGAATCTATGGGACCATGGCCAAAAAGGAAATCGGTAGCCAAATCGAACGCAATAGTCATTAGGGACAGGACGGAAAAAGCTCCAAAAACTTTCCACATATATGGGTCTCCTCTGTGCAAATGTGTAATAGTATATATCATTTGTGTTCCAAGCAAGGTTTTATACAGGGATTGACTGCCTATGATTTTAGATTTATACTTAATCTAAAAATAAGTTCTTTTCAAATAGAAGGAGATCTGGTGATCTTATGGCTAAAACATTAAATCTGACAACACAGCGTCAAGCTGTTTATGATGTAGTAAGAAAGTCACATAACCACCCTACTGCTGCAGAAGTGATGACAATGCTTTCCCAGGAAGGGTATAATTTAGCATATGGTACGGTATACAATTCTTTACGATATTTGGTTGAAAAGGAAATGATTCGTGAGCTTAAGCTTGGCGAGTCGGCAAGCAGATATGACGCCCGAACGGATGACCATCAGCATATCATCTGTGAAGTATGCGGCAAGGTGGACGAAGTCATGACAGAGGTACCTGAGACTTGGACGGAATCCGTTGCCAAAGAAACAGGATATGAAATTGATCACGCACATGTCGTATTTGGAGGTGTATGTCCGGAATGCAAAAGCAAGCAGAAATCTTAAATCGTAATCAGTATCCTTATAGTTCGATTCTAATATCCCAGGATAAAGCAGCTCAGCTGTGGAGCAGAACAGAAGAGCCTGCAGTGCCCTTCTGCGCTGTGACGAAGCGGATTCTTCTCGTAAGTCCTGTCTTGAATCAGGTTCATGATCTCGTTAAGCTGCTCACAGATCGCTGCTTTGATGTGATGATGTTTCATCGCTTGGAGCCGGACCTGTACGCAAGCATTCCTCATGACCTGCTGATCTATGATGTGACCTCTTATGATGAAGCAGACGCGCTTGAACTACAGCTCAAGCTGAAGAATTCAACGACTGCGCAGAACCTGTTCCTGGTCAGTGAGAACTTTATCAGAGGCGCTGCACCTGAGCTGCTTCAGGAAGAGCTGCTGGTGTGGCCTGGACGCCCTCATGAGGCGCTTTATCATGTACAGCGCATTATTAACCGCGCAGTACCTCGATATAATCAGGTAACCAAGCCGAGCAGCAGTGAATGTATTGTATTTAAAGACCTTAGAGTAGATATTGAACGGATGCTTGTATATAAACAGGACAAACAAATACACCTTACCAAGACAGAATACGACCTTCTCTTGATTCTTATGAATGCGAAGGGCTCTGTCATCTCCCGTGAGGAAATGCTTAGCCGCGTATGGGAAACTGATTTTACCGGAGGCAGCAACGTCGTAGATGTGCATATTAAAAGTCTGCGCAAGAAGCTTGGTGATCAAGCGGCTGCACCTAAATATATCATTACCGTAAGAGGAGTCGGATACCGGCTTGCGGACTAGAGAGAAGCCTTTAAATGACATTTCATTTAAAGGCTTTTTTTGTGCATTTCAATATGTTCATATTCCTACCATAATCTTCATATTGTGATTAAGAAGGTTCATACACTGAACGCAAATGTTCATTTGTTTTTCATGCAAGAGGAGAATCGTCCATGCTACAATCTATACATAAATTTAGATCAGATCTAAATACACATATAAATATAAAATAGTAGAGAGGTGCAGCAGTATGACGAACAAACGTTTAACAACTAGCTGGGGAGCTCCTGTTGGAGACAATCAAAACTCGATGACCGCGGGCAGCCGTGGACCAACATTGATTCAGGACGTTCATTTGCTCGAAAAACTGGCACATTTCAACCGTGAGCGTGTTCCTGAGCGTGTAGTGCATGCGAAAGGCGGCGGCGCATTCGGCGTATTCAAAGTTACAAATGATATGTCTAAATATACGAAGGCAAAATTGTTTAACGAGGTTGGAAAAGAAACCGAAATGTTTATCCGCTTTTCAACTGTAGCCGGAGAGCTGGGTTCCGCAGATACGCTTCGCGATCCGCGCGGATTTGCTGTCAAGTTCTATACGGAAGAAGGAAACTATGATCTCGTAGGTAACAACACACCGATCTTCTTTATTCGTGATGCAATTAAATTCCCGGACTTTATCCATACACAAAAAAGAGATCCGCGCACACATCTGAAAAACCCAAATGCGGTATGGGATTTCTGGTCTCTTTCTCCGGAGTCTCTGCATCAAGTGTCCATTCTGATGTCTGACCGAGGTATTCCGGCAACATGGAGACATATGCATGGATTTGGAAGCCACACGTTCAAATGGGTAAATGCTGAAGGTGAAGCAGTATGGGTTAAATATCACTTCAAAACAAATCAAGGGATTAAAAACCTGGATTCCGCAACTGCAGAGCAGCTTGCCGGTGAAAATCCAGACTATCATATCGAAGATTTGTTCAATGCCATTGAAGAGGGAGACTTCCCTTCCTGGACGCTCCACGTTCAAATTATGCCAATCGAGGATGCGAATACGTACCGTTATGATCCATTCGATATTACAAAGGTATGGTCCCAAAAGGACTATCCGCTTATCGAGGTAGGAACGATGACTCTCAATCGCAACCCAGAGAACTACTTTGCTGAGGTGGAGCAGGCAACATTCAGCCCGGGCTCATTTGTACCTGGTATCGAAGCTTCTCCGGATAAACTGCTTCAGGGACGTCTATTTGCATACGGTGACGCACATCGTTACCGTGTAGGCGCAAACCATAACCAATTACCGGTTAACCGTCCTAAAGCCGAAGTTAACAATCATCAACGTGACGGCTTCATGGCAACTGGCGACAATGGCGGACGTTCTATGTACTACGAGCCAAACAGCTTTGGTGGACCATTCGAAGATGCGAGTGCAAAACAAACTCCATTTGAAGTAACGGGTGAAGCAGCACAGGTTGCTTATAACAGTGACGATCATTACTCACAAGCAGGCGATCTTTATCGTCTACTAAGTGAAGAAGAGCGTACTCGCCTGGTAGCGAATATCGTAGGTGCGATGAAACCGGTAGAGCACGATGAAATCAAACGCCGCCAAATTGCTCACTTCTACAAAGCAGATCCGGAATACGGAACTCGAATTGCTGAAGGACTGGGTTTAGCTGTAGAATTGAATGTAACACAAGAAACGAAATAATAAATATATCTGTTAAAATACCGTGTAGGGGTCAGACCCTGTACGGTATTTTTTGGTTTATGCGGCTTTTGATATATCATTTGATAGTCTTCTCGACCGTTGTTACATGAAAGCACTGCTTACCCATTTAAGAGGAAGGCGGTTGACAACTTTAAATATGACAATACAATGAGTAGTGTAAAGGGGGTGCGGCATGAAAATTAGTCACTTTAAGGTAGGCGAGCAAGGATTGAACCGTTTCTTCGGCCCGCTGGAAGCGAAAATCATGGATGTGTTGTGGAATTATGAATCGCTCAGCATTAAGGATGTACAGGTGAAATTAGGTGAAGATAAGGCGATCAATTTCAATACGGTGATGACTGTAATGAACCGGCTTGTCGACAAAGGTGTGCTTTTGAAATCCCTTCAAGGGAGAACTTCTATATATACTCCGGCCCAGTCTAGAGAAGAGTTCATGACTACACAATCCAAGGAGCTTACACTGGAGCTGATGGATCAGTTTGGCTCTATTGCGGTAACCCATATGCTTGATGCCGTAGAAGAAGCGGACCCTGAGCTTATTCGTCGTCTCGAACAAAAGATCAAGCAGTGGAAAAAGGATCTAGAGTGATGTGGAGGTATCGTTCGACCGCCTTGTTCACTGCCGGTATGGCGATCATGATCGCTGTTTTTATACAGATGGGATTATATGGGGCTCATATGATTTGGGATGTAGAAGTTCACCATAATTTTTTTGCCTGGTGTACCCACTGGTTGAGAGAGCTCGGTCTCTTATCCCTCATTCATCTATTAAATTTACTTGTATTAGGTACGCTCCTTCTTACTGGCTTGCATGTGGTTAAGCATGTAGTTAAAACAGCGAAAGCAGAGAGGTACATACAACTGCTCAAAGATGAAGCCGTTACCAAGAGGATTGCAGCTAAGTATCAACATCTTAAGCTTAGGAGGCAGCTGATCGTTATCTCGGCTGCACAGCCTGTTGCGCTTGCTTTTGGCACACTACGAAGAAAGATTGTGTTGTCGACGGGTCTCATTGAGATGCTGGACGGGCATGAGCTGAACGCCGTGCTGTATCATGAACATTATCATCTGCGTCATTATGACCCGCTCAAAACCTATTTGCTGACACTAAGTGTATCCATTCTGGGCTACGTACCCATACTAAAGAACATATTGGCAAACTATAAAACAGTCAGAGAAATACTGGCTGATCATTATGCGATTACTCAGGCAGGGACTGCGATTGGACTCGGCGGCGCATTGATTAAGCTCATTCATTCTGGCGCAGAAAGTCGCATGTTCGAAGGAGCGGCGGTTTCACCCTTTGCTGCAGATGTGTCCATTAACGATCGAATCGCCCGAATATTGGAGCCGGATAAAGAGCTGCTGCTATCCTTCTCTAAATGGAATACTACAGTTTCTTGCATTGTCCTTACCGTCTTGTTTTTATTGTTTAATTTTGCCCATTATTAATGATTTGAAGGAGGATATGAGTCAATGTATAGTAACAACAACTACAGCCAGACTCGAAATATGGAAATAGGTCTGCTGATTACGAGGCTTGTGCTGGGATTTATTTTTATGGCCCATGGGATCGTTAAGTTTCAGGGCATGGAAGGGACCGAAAGCTTCTTTGTGAGCTTAGGCCTTCCTGGTTTTATGGCAACTCTTGTCGCATTGGTTGAATTTTTCGGAGGGCTGCTGCTCATTATCGGATTGTTTACAAGATGGGTCAGCCTTATATTTGTTATCATTCTGCTAGGGGCCATTTTTACTGCGAAGTCCGGCGCTCCGTTTGTTGGTGGATATGAGCTTGATGTAGCCTTGATTGGTATGGGGCTTACCCTAGCCGTGGCAGGCAGCAGATATGTGGCCGTGGACAGCCTGTTTAGAAGAAGAGGCCGTAGATAATAACAGGTAATCAAATATAGTTGCAATATGAGGCTCTGCTTATGCAGAGCTTTTTTTATTGCTTCAAAAATCGAAGAGTATCTTTCGTAAAGCACATAACTTGCATAAATTGGGGCTTCTGGATGCATCCTAACTTTCAGAAAAATGATTGGAAATAAGTGCACGGAGAAGAGGTGAGCAATCATGAACGACAAAAAGGACAAAGCAAAACAAGAACCGGACGAAACGAAGCAGCCATCAGATCAATCAAATGAGGACAAAGGAGTTCCTGAGCTTCCACAGATGGATTGGTTAATCGAAAAAAACTTGAAGTCCAACCTGTCTGTTCTTCAGGAAGTGTTCAAGGATTGCTCCGATTTTGTATTCCGGGAAATTAAGCATGATGGATATCCTGACGTGTGTCTAGCTTACCTGGAGGGAATCGTCATCTCTGCAGAACTTCAGGACCATATTATTTTGCCGCTCGTAAGAGGTACAAGATTAGCCAATGGTGATTCAGAGGGAATTGCGCTTGAAGATGTTCCCATCTCCTTATCCCATGTAAAAAAAGCCGATACCTGGCGAAAGGCGGCAGAAGGCGTCACCGATGGCAGTGTGCTTGTTCTTATTGAAGGCAATGACGAAGCGCTTCTTTTTGATCTCAAAGGCGGAATGCGCCGTTCAGTGCAAGAGCCGCAGACGGAAGGCGTTGTCCGTGGGCCTCGTGAAGGCTTTACGGAAGTGCTACGTGTGAATACTGGGCTCATCCGTTTCAAACTGAAGACACCCATGCTGAAGATGGAAAATTTCACGCTCGGAACAGAGACAAAGACAAGTGTTGTCCTTACATATATCAAAGGAATTGCAGGGGAGAAGCTGATTGACGATGTCAGACAGCGGATTCAAAAGATTGACATTGACGGGGTATTGGAGTCCGGCTACATCGAAGAATTAATTGAGGATCACCCGTATTCTCCGTTTCCGCAGCTCCATTATACGGAAAGACCGGACACCGTCGTTGCTAACCTGTTGGAAGGGAAATTTACCATTTTGGTAGACGGCACCCCCTTTGCCTTGATCGGTCCTGTCACCATGTGGCAGATGCTTCAAGCCAGTGAGGATTATTACGAACGGTTCTTTATCAGTAACTTTTTGCGCTGGATCCGATTGTTTTTTATGATGGTAGCTCTGTTTCTGCCGGCTTTGTATATTGCCATCACAACCTTTCATCAGGACATGCTTCCAACCACGCTGATTATCAGCATTGCGGCTGCCCGGGAAGCTATTCCTTTTCCTGCGCTGGTCGAAGCATTACTGATGGAGATCTCCTTTGAAGCGCTGAGGGAGGCAGGGGTTCGATTACCAAAAGCCGTCGGGCAAGCGGTGAGCATCCTTGGAGCGCTTGTTATCGGGCAGGCGGCAGTAACAGCCGGGATTGTATCTGCTCCGATGGTTATCATCGTGTCCATGACGGGTATCGCTTCTTTTACAATTCCGAGATTCAACTTTGCCATTACACTGCGGCTGCTGCGTTTTCCGCTCATGATACTCGCAGGAAGCTTGGGACTGTTCGGCATAGTTATCGGTACGGTATTGATTTCGGCCCATCTGACCCAGCTTACTTCTTTCGGACAGCCTTATCTGATGGGGATCAGCCCATTCCGGAAAGGCCAGTTCAAGGATATCATCGTTCGGGTACCTTGGTGGAAGATGTTATTCAAGCCTTCCTCTGCACCCAATGACAAGCGTAAGCGGATGAACGAACATATTAATGGTTCTCCCAATTCGGATGAAGGGTGGTAACAACTGTGATCCAAAAAGCATTGAAAGCCGTGCTGCTTGTCCTGCTGTGTTCTCTGCTGACCGGCTGCTGGGATCGCAGAGAAATCAACGATATTGCCTTTGTTGTCGGTACGGCTCTCGATAAGGAGGAGGATAAGTATCGCGTAACTCTTCAAGTGACGATTCCGGGAAAGCTTGCTGGGTCGAATGGGGGAAGCAGCAGCTCAGCAGAAAATCCTTGGTTCCTGAAGTCGAGCGTTAGTGAGACGATACGGGGGGTCACTTTGAAGGAACAAACCAGCACCTCCCGCAAGCTTTACTTCTCTCACCGCAGGTCGCTGCTTCTAGGAGAGGCATTTGCAAGGGAAGGAATTGCTGAAGCGCTGGATTCCATCGGACGTTTGCCGGAGAATCGGTTGTCTGCTCTGCCTGTAATTACGGAGGGGAATGCCTATGAAGTACTGAATGGGGAACCAACAATTGAGCAATACCCGGGAGAGGTCGTTCGTGAGCTCGTCTTCTCTTATCTGAAAAAACCTTGGACACTGAAGACGGTTGTCAATCTTATGCTTGAGGATGGAATTGATCCGATCATGCCGATGGTTGAAACTGTGGAAAGCGTTCCGCCCAAAATTGATAAGCCGCGAAGAAATATCGGTATCAGCGGGCTTGCAGTGTTCCGTGGTGACAAGCTGGTTGGAATCATTAAGAAGCAGGATACCCATGGGATTCTTCTAACGATGGATCAGGCGAGAACACTCGAGCTTCCTGTATCTGTACCACGCGGGCAAGGGAAGATCTTTTTTGCGATTAGAGAGAATAACTCCAAGATCACCCCGATTATTAAAGGGGAGAATGACATCACATTCCGGATTTATACGGGCGCGAGTATGTCTATCACGACGAATGAATCCAACTTTGATACGAATGCAGAGCATAATATTGTCGAATTGGAACAGAAAATGAATGAATACATGAAGGGGAAAATTATATCTGACCTTAAGCGGCTGCAGCAATATAACTCGGATGTACTTGGGCTTGGGCGAATTCTAAAGACAGAAAATCCAGCTGTGTGGGCGAAGCTTAAGGACCACTGGTACGACATTTACCCAAATGTAAAATTTGAGGTTAAGACAAGATACAGAATTGAAAATAACGGAGCCGCAACCAGTCCCTTTGCTGTAGAAGAGGAGGACATCGCAGAATGAATCTTATTGCACTGGGTGCATATCTTATCTTTTGTCTATTAGTTGTAGTGAAGGATCATCAGAATTTGAAGAATTACAAGCCTGTGAACCGGATCGTTTCTTATACCATAATTGGTCTTAGTATCGCCATATGGATCTATACGATTTCCCCGATGGAGGTCATCCATCCAACCTATGCGGTGGCCAAATGGCTGGGTCCTTTTATCCCGGTTCCAACTGAATAGAAGAAAGGAGGATATATTTTAATGAGTCAACAACCGAAGAGCGATCCTTCACAGCCCATCACAACAAGGCAGCTTAGACTCATGATTGTGATGCTTACGCTGCCAATGACATTAATTCATACACCATCAGAGGTCATCATGTTTAGCGAGCAGCATGCCTACTTGAGCTTCATTCTGGTGTATCTTATCCTCCTAGTCTGTATTTGGATGCTTTCAAGGACTCAGCGGCGATTTGGAGATCAAAACCTGTTTCAGGCGATGATTGGACGCCAGCCCTTTCTGGGAAGGGTAATCGTAGTACTGTACATTCTGTATTACTTTTACATTATGGCAAGAGATGCGAGACTGCTGACGGAATATGTAAATACAACCCTGCTTCCGATTACACCGGTAATGGTAATACTGCTGTGCATCTTTATTATGTCCGGTTTCATTATTAGAGGAGGCATGAAGTCAGTTGTCAGCATGACCGAGATATTTATGCCCATTTTAATAGGTGTCATCATTTTGCTGCCGTTCTTTGTATCGGGGGGGCTTGATTTTCATTATTTGAAGCCCTTATTTCCGGTAGACATGGTTGGTGTCAGCAATGGAGCGTGGTATGTATTTAGCTATGTGGGAGAAGTCATTATATTACCCTTCATCTTTGGAAGCCAGGGCTTTAAGCTAAAGTCAGCTATCAGAGGATTTTCCTTTGCCTGCATTCTCCTTATCCTTGATATCGTCATTATGATTCTGATTATTGGCTTGCCCATCATTCCAAGGATGACGTATCCGTCACATGAGCTTGTCCGCCAAGTTCAGCTCAGTGACTTTTTGGATCGCTTTGATATGTTTCTTGCGGCTGCGATACTTCCTATACATATGACGAAGGTTGCTTTTGATATATATATAGTCTGTTACGGTATGGGCAGTCTGCATAAGAGTATGTCAGGGCGTATGCTCCAGGGGCCGATTATTTTGCTCGGTTACGTGTGCGCGTTTTGGTTTTTTAAAGATTCCATCCAGATCTTCAAGTTTGACAGGGAGTGGACAGCAGTCGCTATTCTCTTCATCATTGTACTGCCGATCATTATCTTTTTATCTTTTTGGCCGTCCAAAAACAAGAAGAGAGATGGGCGCACGCAGCAGAATGAGGCAGCGGATCAGACAGCAAGTCAGGGTGCGGACCAAGCAGCAGGTTCTTGAATGTGAAGCAGCAGTGTCGTCTTTCTTATTCCTTTCACTGCCTTTATACTAGGTAGAAGATCAATAGTGGAAAGGGAGAGCGATAGATGGCACAGAATTTGCTGGGCAGAAAAGTGGCGCTAGCAGGACCGCGCAAGTCTCAGGAAATATCCATGATTATTGAGAAGCTGGGCGGAACTCCTGTGCTTCGGCCTGCACAAGGCACTGTATTTCTGGATGATGCTCACTTGAAGAGCAGTATTGAAGCTTGGATCCAGCATCCGCCGGAGTGGACTATACTCACGACAGGCATGGGACTGGACGCCATTTTTGATGCCGCTGAGCAGATAGGATTGCAGGAGGAGCTTCTTACCGCGCTTAACTCCTCTCAGATTGCCGCACGGGGCTACAAGACGGTGAATGCACTACGAAAAAGAAGCTTGAAGCCGGTAGTCCGGGATGACGATGGCAGTACTTTAGGACTTATTCGGGAGCTTGAGGCCCACAATCTGGAAGGCGTGAAGGTTATTGTTCAGCTGCATGGGGAATCGGCTCCCCGTTTAATGGCATGGCTCGAGGAGAAAGGAATCAAGGAAGTACTGCAGGTGCTGCCTTATCGGCATGTGCCGCCAGAAGAACAGGATCTTAAGCTTCTCTTATCCGATATTTTGGACAAGCAGATCGATGCTATTACGTTTACAAGTGCGCCGCAGATCCGTTTTCTTAAAGATTATGCAGAGCGTCATGGAAGGTTCGAGCAGATGCAGGAGCGTCTGGCCCAAGATATCGTGACTGCGGCGGTTGGAAAGGTAACCGCACAAGCGATGATCGAAGAAGGGATTGAGCCGCATGTTATACCGGCTGAGGAAAGAATGGGCAGCATGATCGTAGCGCTTGGCAAGTATTTTGCAGAGGAAAAGTCTGTATAAGGTAATAGGTTTTGTAACATGCTATTCCATAAGACACCTGCCTGCTTTTGCTAACGAGGTGAGGTGTCTTTTGAGGTTGCTCCAGGTTTAGAGATGTTGGATTTGTGTTTAGATCATAGTAAGCCTTAATCATGTAAAAGTTGTACATATTTTGATACTTAGCCTATTCTTTAGGCTTTCGTCTCATGTATTGATATCTTTGGGAGGTGCACCAATTGTTGTTTGACATTATTGTCATCCTTGTATTGCTCGTGGTCAATGCATTTTTTGCTGCATCTGAAATGGCACTGATCTCCATTAATGATAACCGGATTCGTGTTCTTTCTCTTGAGGGGAACAAGAAAGCTCAAAAGCTGGAGAAGCTGGTTGAGGAGCCAACAGGCTTCTTATCGACGATTCAAATCGGGATCACGCTTGCCGGGTTCCTGAACAGTGCGTTTGCAGCGGATAAATTTGCATCCCTGCTTGTCGATTATTTATTATCGATCGGTTTGGATGTTTCCCCTGGGGTGCTTTCCTCTATATCCGTAATCGTCATTACACTGATTCTTTCCTACTTTACGCTTGTATTCGGTGAGCTCGTTCCTAAACGGATTGCGATGAAAAAGGCAGAATCCATTGCGCTTGCTGTTGTAGGACCGCTTAGTGTGCTGTCGAAGATCGTTGCTCCGTTTGTTAAATTGCTTACCGCTTCGACGAACGTAACGGTGCGCATGTTCGGTATTGATCCGAATGCCGAAGAGGAAGAGGCTTCTGAAGAAGAAATCCGCATGCTGGTGGATACAGGCCTTGAACGAGGGACGATTCAGCAAAGCGAGAAGATGATTATCCATAATATATTCGATTTTGATAATAAGACGGTATCTGATATGATGACGCATCGTACAGATATGGTGGCTATTTCGGTGGACACGCCGTTTGAAGATATCATTGATATGGTCCAATCCGAGCAGTATACCCGTTTTCCGGTATTTGAAGAACGGATAGATAATGTCATTGGATTACTCCATGTAAAGGACCTGATTGTTCAGTTCAAGAGGGATGAGGTCAACCCGAGAAAACTAAGGGATATCATCCGTGCACCCTATTTTGTATCTGAGACCAAGAAGGGTGATGATCTGCTGGAAGAGCTGCAGCAGAATCATGTGCATATGGCGATTGTCGTTGATGAATATGGCGGTACAGCCGGGATCATTACGATTGAGGACCTCATTGAAGAGATCGTGGGCTCGATCTACGATGAGTATGATGAAGATGAATCCATCTATGAGCAGATTGATGAAACAACCTTTTCTTTTAACGGAACGGCAAGGCTTGATGAGGTCGCAGATATTGTTAGAGCTAGTCTTCCTGAGGATGAATACGAGACACTCAGCGGCTTTATGATCGGGACGCTTGGAAGAATTCCGACGAAGCAGGAGCATCCTGAATTCGATTACCGCGGATTCCGCTATAAAGTGGAGGAAGTAGGCAAGCAGAGAATACGCAAAATTGTCGTTAAGAAGCTTCCGGACGGCGAACAGGAGAATGAACTCGTTCAGGAAGAGACATAAGAATGCTGTAAGCTAATATCCATATAAAAGTGAACATAGATACGAACCGGTCCACAGTTATCGGTTCGTATTTTATTGTGACTATTCCATGAATTGAAGGAAGCGAAAAGGGGATAGGGCTGTCGGGCTCGAATTGAAGGAGAGACTCTAATTGTGCGCCTGAAGCGGATTTAGGAGAAAGAATAAGGCTATACTAGGCACAAATGGTTTTCAGCTCTTATGTTTATATAGTTGAAATAGAGAGTAATAGCAAGGAGGACATAGGATGGATCGAAAAAAAGCTTTACTGTTAGGAGATTACACTCACCCGATGTACCACCCATTGCAAGGAGTGGACGAGGAAATCAGCCGTATTCTGCATGAAGAAATGTCGGTACAATGCAGCGAGAATCGAAATTTGCTGCTTGCAGAGAACTTATCAGGCTATGATTTGTTAATATCCTATTTCGATGATTGGAAAGGAGCGATTGCTCCGCAGCAAACCGCCGGATTGCTCAGTTATGTGAGCGGTGGAGGAGGGCTGCTTGTGCTTCATAACGGCATTTCCATGCACAATCGATATGAAATAGCGCAGCTGCTTGGTGGAAGATTTACAGGACACCCGGCACCGCGCCGGCTGAATTTTAATGTTGTGGCAGGGAGTCACTCCATTGTCGAAGGGGTAAATAATTTTATTATGGAAGAAGAACCCTACCGATTTGAGTTTGATTCTTTTTCGGAGAAGACGGTGCTTCTTGAATATACAGATGGGGAAGAGACTTGGCCTTGTGCTTGGGCGCACGCTTATGGAATGGGAAGAGTAGTGTACCTTATGCCGGGTCATGACGTGCCTTCTTTCTCTGAGGAGTCCTTCCGCAAATTGGTTTTACGGTCAGCCATGTGGGCGACACGTACAAAGATGAGAGTATAAGATACGAAAAGAAGATATAATAAGGTAAGGAAAATAAAGGAGGAAGAGCAATCATGAGCGACTTGTTTAAGAAAGCCGTTTCCTTAGGATGGGGATTTACCCTTTACAGCAAAGAGAAAATCGAGAGTACAGTCAACGAGCTGGTTAAACGAGGAGAGCTGGCGCCTTCTCAATCCAAGGCAGTGATTGATAAGCTGATGGAGCGGGGAGCTGAGGAGTCAGCAGGAATTAAGAAAGCCATTACTGACCAGGTCGAGAAAGTGCTCGTTGATCTTGGAGTGTCAACCAAAGCGGATATTGCAAGACTCGAGAGACGCATTGCTGAGCTTGAGAGTCAGCTTGCGGCAAAGGAGCTGACGATTGATCCTGCCAAGCCGGATACGCCTGTGCTGGATGAGACAACGACGCCTGAAGTGCAGCCTCCTACTCCTACTAAAGAGATTGAATAATGGCTGTTCGTATACAAAATGCAGGACGGTACAGAGATATTGCCATGGCGCTAATGCGTCATGGCTTCGGTTATATTGTGGAGGAAATGGGTTTTTTTCAAGCATTATCCCTGCCGCGTCGCTTAATTATGCGCGAGCCCATTCCCGAGTCTAAAACACTTGGAGAGCGAATACGCCATGTATTAGAAGATCTGGGTCCTACCTTCGTAAAGCTTGGCCAGCTGGCCAGTACTCGTTCGGATTTGCTGCCTGCCGGTATCGTACAGGAGCTTACCAAATTGCAGGATCAAGTTTCTTCGTTCTCGTCAGAGACAGCAAGAGGAATTGTGGAGCAGGAACTGGGCATCCCTCTATCCCAGGTACTGGCCTATTTTGATGATACACCGGTGGCTGCTGCAAGCATCGGGCAGGTTCATGTGGGTCGACTGATTACCGGAGAGAAGGTTGCTATTAAAATTCAAAGACCGGGAATTTCGCCTGTCATCCGGCGTGATTTGGATATATTAAGAGATTTTGTAGCACTCGCAGAGCGCCGCTGGGAATGGGTTCACCGCTATCAGCTTCGGGAGATGGTGGAGGAGTTTGCGGTCTCGCTGCTAGCAGAACTGGATTACAGTCATGAAGGCCGTAATACAGAAAAAGTGGGGCAGCAATTTATAGACAATGCTCTGGTACATATTCCAAAAATATATTGGGACTACAGCAGCGCGAAAGTATTGACGATGGAATATATGGACGGGATTATGTTGAACCAGCGGGGAGAGCTGCTGAGCCGGGGCTATGACCTGAAAGGGATCGCTCAGAAGCTGGTCGATTCCATGCTGCATCAAATTTTTATTGAAGGTTTTTTTCATGCGGATCCGCATCCCGGCAATCTAATGATTATGAAAGATGAGACGCTGGCTTACCTCGACTTTGGCATGGTCGGCCGTTTGAACAGCGATATGAAAGAGCACCTGACGTCTCTCATCATTGCCCTTATGCGCAAAAATACAGATAGCATGGTTCGCGCCATTGAACGGCTCGGCATGATCCCGGAGGGAACGAATATGAGCGTGCTGCGGGGTGACCTGGACCGGCTGAGGGATGAATATTATGATATTCCCTTTTCAAAAATCAGCGTAGGCAAGGCATTGAATGACTTGTTTGGCGTCGCGCAGCGGCATCAAATCACGCTTCCTCCTGACATCATTTTACTCGGCAAAGCGCTGGTTACTCTTGAAGGTGTTATCGAAAATCTGGACCCTGGGCTTAGTATTATCGATATGGCAGAGCCATTCGGACGCAAGCTGGTTCGGGAGAAGTTCAACACCAAGCGGCTCAGAGGCAAGCTGTCCAGCAGCTTGAGCGAATTTGTCTCAACGCTCGTCGATCTGCCCGGACAAGCCAGACTTCTGTCTTCAATCATAAGCAAGGGGAAACTGAAGGTCGAAATTAGTGTTCCGGAGCTGGATCAGATGATGCGAAAGCTGGACCAGATCAGCAATCGGCTGTCCTTCAGCATTGTGCTCTTAGCCTTCAGCATATTGATGGTGGGGCTTATTATCGGATCTACCTTAAGCACCCAGGCATGGAACATCCCGGTTGTCGAAATTGGAATAGTGGTTGCTGGTTTGATGGTAGTCTGGTTCATTATCTATATTTTCAAGTCAGGGAGATTTTAAATAAGGACGGTAATGCTTATGAACATCCATGAAATTGTACAGAAACAAAAAGATTATTATCGCAGCGGTGCAACCCGGAGGCTTGAATTCAGACTTGAGCAGCTGAGTCTCCTGAGAGAGGGAATTGTCAGCCGTAAAGCAGAGGTTTTAGAAGCCGTAAAGATCGATCTGAATAAGGGCGAGCAGGAAGCCATTATGACCGAATACGGCATATTGCTGGAAGAAATTGATTTTATTAAAAAGAGGCTCAAAGGCTGGATGAAGCGAAAAAAGGTAAAAACGAACCTGAAGACGCACATTGGCAGCAAAGGCTATGTCGTTGCTGAACCTTATGGTACGGCACTTATTATCGCTCCGTGGAACTATCCTTTTCAATTGGCTTTGTCCCCGCTCTTAGGAGCAATAGCTGCCGGAAATACAGCGGTGATCAAGCCTTCAGAGCTGACCCCGCACGTATCTGCCGTATTGAATTCATTGATCGGTGAGCTGTATGACCCGGCTTACATCACCGTCGTTGAAGGTGCCGTGGAGACGAGTCAGGAGCTGCTTCGTCAGCCTTTTGATAAAATCTTTTTTACCGGCAGCGTGGCTGTAGGCAAGGTGGTTATGAAAGCTGCAGCAGAGCAGCTGATTCCCCTGACACTTGAACTAGGTGGAAAAAGCCCGTGTATTATTCATCAGGATGCCAATGTAAAGCTTGCAGCAAGGCGGGCTGCCTTTGGTAAGGTAACCAATGCCGGACAGACCTGTATTGCTCCGGATTATCTACTGGTGCATGAAAGCGTAAGAGATGCTTTTATTGACGAGTATGCCAAGGCGATCAAGCATTTCTATGGCAAGGATCCGGTGGGACATGAAGATTACGGACGGATTGTATCTCCCAAGCATTTTGAACGTCTTCGCGGTTTTCTTGAGAATGGGTCGGTTGTCATTGGTGGAGAGGTGGATGAGACTTCGCTCAAGATTGCTCCAACAGTGATCGAGGATATCAGCTGGAACGATCCAGTTATGCAGGAAGAGATATTTGGTCCGATATTGCCAATGATGACATATAAGCAGCTGGATGAGGTTATTCATATGGTAAATGCTCGGCCTAAGCCGCTTGCCCTGTATCTATTCACACAGAATCAGAACGTACAGGAACGGATTATTGAACAAATATCTTTTGGTGGAGGGTGTATTAATGATACACTGATGCATGTTGCCACGCCGTATCTCCCATTTGGCGGTGTAGGAGAGAGCGGGACGGGCAGCTACCATGGAGAGCACAGCTTCAAGGCGTTTTCTCATATGAAGAGTGTGCTCAAGCAGACCAATTCCTTTGATTTGAAATTTAAATATCCGTCAAAAAAGAATTTGAAAATCTTACGCAAAGTGCTGAAGTAGCTATTTTACGATAACTTGGCGGAATTGACATTATGAGGTGAACTATTTTGAGTTTTGAACAGTTAGGTATTTTACCGGAATGGAGCGAAGTCCTGCGTCAGCATGGAATTTCCAAACCAACTCCGGTACAGGAAAAATCGATTCCGATCGCACTCGCAGGTTCGGATGTTATTGCTGAGGCGCAGACAGGTACAGGAAAGACGTTTGCTTTCATGCTTCCTATCTTGCAGCGCATAAATGCTGAGGATCGTTCTCCTCAAGCGCTTATCATTGCGCCAACGAGAGAGCTGGCACTTCAAATTACGACTGAGGCGAAGAAGCTGACAGAATCGAATGAGGAGATCCGAGTTCTTGCCGTCTATGGCGGTCAGGATGTGGAGAAGCAGCTGCATAAGCTGAAGGGTGGAGCACAGATCATTATCGGTACCCCGGGAAGATTAATTGATCATATGGGCCGTGGGACGCTGAAGCTGGACAAAGTGAAAGTACTTGTTCTTGATGAGGCGGATCAAATGCTCCATATGGGATTCCTAAATGAAGTAGAAACCTTGATCAAGGCCTTGCCTTACAAACGCCAGACCATGCTGTTCTCTGCTACGATGCCGACAGGTATTCGGAGACTCGGCCGGACGTATATGAAGGAACCTGTCGATGTGAAAGTTAAGTCAGACTCGGTGATTCCTATTAAGCAAATTCATCAGCTGGTGGTGGAATGTACAGATCGTGCTAAACAAGAAGCACTCGTTGGAGCAATTGAGCAGTACCGGCCATATCTTGGCATCATTTTCTGCCGTACCAAACGTCGTGCATCGGCGCTGAATTCAGCACTGCAGGACATGGGCTATGCCAGTGATGAGCTGCATGGTGATTTGTCACAGGCCAAGCGTGAGACCGTAATGAAGGCATTCCGCAATGCCAAGCTTCAACTGCTTGTTGCTACCGATGTAGCGGCAAGAGGGCTTGATGTCGAAGGTGTCACTCATGTGTTCAATTATGACATCCCACATGATCCGGAAAGCTACATTCACCGGATCGGCAGAACGGGACGAGCAGGAGGTAAGGGGCTTGCACTTACGTTTGCTGCACCAAAAGACAAGCCAGAGCTTGCCCGGATAGAGCAGGGAACAGATCAGCGGCTGGACCGTGTAGTTTGGCAAAGCGGTTATGCAGGCGAGCCAGGCTCACTCCAGCAAATCAGCGGTGGAGAAAGATCTGGGGGCTCTAGCAGCGCCCGGAAGGTACGCTCAGACGAGAAGCGTGACAATGGACGTTCTGGAGGGCGCTCCGGCGGCCGTGGCGGACAGGAGAACGGTAAACGTTCAGGCAAATCCCAGGGAACTCGCAGCGGTTCAAGTGGTCGTGAGGGTCAGAAGCGTGCCGATAAAGATCGGCCATGGCGTGGTGCTGACAATAAGTCCGGAGGCGGCAAGCCGGAATCGCGTTCTGGAAGAGGAAGCGGACGAAAGGGCGGCCGTTCGGATCAACCATCGGCTGGACGAGGCGGAAGCAGCTCTTCTGCAGGCCGTGACCGCAGGGGCGGAGGCCGCAGAGGGCGGTAATTAATAGATAGTTAAAAATTAGAGCAATGATATGTGAAAAGCACACCTTTTATACGGATGAAAAAATCTAGCTTGTATTAACTTAGATTTCTTCATTCGAAAGGTGTGCTTTTTTGTGTGATTTATAATTCTAACACTTGACAAATGATAATGATTATCAGTATCTTTAAATAGAGTTAGAAAAACAATCATCTATTTTTCATCTAAACTTCATTTAATTTACATACATCAGATGTTCAGGCTTCCGAAATGCTAATAAATCTAAGGAGATGATCGCCATGTTCCGTTTGGAAACGACCGGACTGTCCATAGCTTATGAGGATCGACTTATTGTTGAGAATTTAAATATCCAGATTCCGCAGGGGAAGATAACGGCTCTTGTAGGAGCGAACGGATCGGGTAAGTCTACGATTCTGAAGACCATGGCGCGTTTAATGCAGCCTAAGGCCGGCAGCGTATTGCTGGACGGGAAATCCATTCATAAGCAATCCACACGTGAAGTGGCGAAGCAGCTTGCTATTTTGCCGCAAAACCCAACAGCTCCGGAAGGCTTGACGGTGACTGAGCTTGTATCCTATGGCCGTTTTCCTTATCAGAAAGGATTTGGATCTCTGAAAGCAGATGACAAGAAGATGGTGGAATGGGCCATTGAAGCAACAGGCTTGAATGAGTTCCATGATCGCCCCATCGACCAGTTGTCCGGCGGACAACGGCAGCGTGCATGGATTGCGATGGCACTTGCTCAGGATACGGATATCCTATTCCTGGATGAACCGACCACCTTCCTTGATATGGCGCATCAGCTGGAAGTGCTTCAGCTGCTCGAAGAGCTGAACGTCAGCGCTCAGCGCACGATTGTCATGGTTGTGCATGATCTTAACCATGCCACCCGCTACGCACATCATATGATTGCGATCAAACAGGGTAAGGCGGCAGCGATCGGATCGCCGCAGGAGGTTATGACAACAGAAGTGATGCGTGAAGTGTTCGGTATTGAAGCCGACATTATTACGGACCCTCGTACAGGAGTGCCTCTCTGTTTGCCTTTTGCATTAGCAGGCAAAGAGAATAAAGGTCTTGTGGGAGCGCCGAATTCAATTCAAACACAAATTCGTCAAGTGGCTGGAGTCTAAGGATAAGCCGATTTGATCTTTAAGCAGGTCTTTCAAATGTTGAAAAGACCTGCTTATTTTTTGTTTTAAGCTGAATTTTGATATGATTGGGATGAAGGTAAGAACGACTCAACCAACTCTGAAGGTTTACAGAGTATGGGGTGTTTGTTTCTATCCCGCTTTGTTAAAATTTGAATAAGAACAATGAAGGAGGCAGAAACGATGTCAGTCTATGGTTACAAAGCAATCACTACAGCCAATCAGGAGATTTCCCTCGATATGTATACAGGGAAAGTACTTGTTATTGCAAATACCGCGAGCAAATGCGGATTAACACCGCAATATGGAGAGCTTCAAAAGCTGTACGATCGTTACAAAGATCAAGGCCTTGTCGTATTAGCGTTTCCTTGCAATCAGTTTGGCGGTCAGGAGCCGGGAACAAGCGAAGAGGCAGAAGAATTTTGCCAGATTAACTACGGCGTTAATTTTCCGGTCTTCGCAAAAGTGGAGGTTAATGGAGAGAATACTCACCCGCTCTTCCAATATCTTAAAGAGCAAAAGCCAGGTGAAGGGGAGAGCAGCGACATTCAGTGGAATTTTACGAAATTCGTGATTGACCGCGATGGACAGGTTATCGAGCGCTTCGAGCCGAAGCAGTCTCCAGAAGAAATGTCGGAGCTGATCGAGAAGCTGTTATAGAAAGCGTTCCGCTTATATTAAGAAGACCAAATCCTAGGTGGATTTGGTCTTTTGTTTATACATCGATCATTGGCCCGCCAAATTTGTGGCTGAATCCATTAAGTTAACCTTTGTAAGAGATGAAGCCTTCCTCCAGCAGCTGCTTAAGACCTCTAAACATGAGATCCCAGCCATGCTCTGAGCCCTCTTCATATTCTTTTATTGCTTTGGCTAAATCAGTATCACTCCAATTCTCCTCATGCGGTACAATGATGTTTTGCGTAAAGTGCATCTCACAGTTCTGGCCCTGCGGCTGAATCTCTACAGTAATGGTGTCTACGGTGTCGCTGAATTGAGGCATTTCGAATGTGAACATCATTTTTGTTGGGGAATTGATTTCCAGGTATTCGCCAATGGCGCGATAGTCTTGTCCGTCCCTATGGTCAACGATTTCCCATGTTCCGCCTACTCGGGGCTCATTAACGGCAACTTTGTTAGTTCCTTCAAGCGTAAAAAGCCATTTTCTCATGATCTCCTGATTCAGCCACGCATCAAATACTCGTTCAGCGGGAACCTCAAAGTGACGGGTCATCTGCAGTGTTGTTGTAGAAGTTTTCCTTTCCAAAATGAAATTCTCCCTCCTTTGTCGCTTCTAGCAGCTCTTGTTTACTCAGTCCAAACGAGCTGCAGCCTTGGCGATTGTTTTCCAGATATCTGTTCGAATCGGATCGTTAAATTAGTAAATGCTAATACCGATCCACCTGTTTTAGTACCGGTGAAGAAGATGTGGATAGGAAAGTTCGTTTGCTTCTTCCATTGCGAATGATCATCCAGGCAGCAATGAGAAGCACCAGTCCATTAAGAACAAAGATCCAGCGGATGGGCATCAGGCTCCCGAGCAATCCGCCGATAATCGGTCCCGCCATGGTAGCAAGCTGTGAGGCCGATTGATTCAAGCTAAATGCTCTTCCTCTGAATGAGGCATCCGTTGTTTCGACAATCAGGGCATTGATGGTTGGATACACCGCGGCAAAAAATAAACCGTAGCCAAACCGAAGCAGGCCAAAACCGATATAATCGCTTACAAGAACCTGGAGCATATTGCCCAGGCCGCCGCCGACCAGTCCAATGATCAGTATCTTGGAATAACCGATTTTTTGTCCGATCTTAGCCCAGCGGGGGGCCATGATGATCGTGGCTATACCGACCGAGGAGAAAATAATCCCGGATGTGAGGGAAGCCTCGTCTATAGATACACCCATTTCCATCACGTAAACGGTAAGCAGGGGCTCCAGTATCATCACAGAGAACGTTGTAACTGCCATGATTCCAAGCAGCGCCATGAACGGTTTGTTGGCGGAAGCCTGCTTGATATCGTCCCGCACTCTTGAACGGGCGGCAGAACGATTAAAGTTATGCTCTTTGACAAAAAAAGTAGCGATTAGCGCAGATACTAATACAATGAGTGCTGAAAAGAGAAAGGCGTTCCGGTTACCGTAGTAATGGCTGACCACGCCTCCGATCAAAGGACCGACAATACTTCCTGTTGCTCCTGCGGTAGACATAATGCCTAGGGCATACCCTGTTTTCGCCTCAGGAGTATTGGTAGCGACAAGCGCAATCGAGGCCGGGACGAAGCCGGCGAGCAGACCTTGGAAGATACGGACAATGATGAATAAATACGGATCATGCACAAAGTAACTGATCAGATATAGAAATGCAAGTGCGAACCCTGAGCGAATAAGCATCGGTTTACGTCCATACTTATCAGCAAGGGAACCCCAAAACGGAGAAATCAAGGCACTAGCCAGAAAAGTAATGCCGAAGGCAAACCCTGCCCATAGCTCTAGATAGTCTTCTCCGACATTCAGCTCGGTATTCATAAATATAGGCAAAAAGGGGATGGAGATGGAATATGCGGTGCTGCAAAAAAACACGCCGACCCACAGCACGAACAAGTTCCGTTTCCATGAGAACTTCATAGGATGCACCTTCCTTTCATTAAGAAAATACCCGAATACTCGCGGTCTACCCGCTATCAGGTCCCATTGTACTCCTAAAAATGGTAATCGCCAATGGCGACAGGGTTTAAATAACACTCTTTTATGGAGATAAAGCAATGCGGAATACGGATAAATTCCCTTTGTAATCAAGGCTTTTTCGGTCATTCGTTTTCTTTAGGGACAAGGATGAATAATTATTTTTAAGAATTTCAAAAATAGAGGTTGAAATGTGAAAAGAATCACATTATAATAAAGCCATAAGACGTAGTGAAATAAATCACAATATACTGATTTTAATAGTGAAACATTTCACAATATAATCTCGAGAAATATCTTTTAAAACCCTGAGGAGGTATTTTCATGAAAGTAGCCGTTATTGGATGTACACACGCTGGAACAGCAGCCATTATTAATACAGCAAAGCTTTATCCTGATGCCGAAATTACTGTATACGAGAGAAATGACAATGTATCCTTCCTGTCCTGCGGGATTGCATTGTATGTCGGAGGAGTTGTGAAAGATCCGCATGGACTGTTTTACTCTTCCCCTGAACAATTAAAGGAACTTGGCGTTAACATGCGTATGCTGCATGAGGTTACAGAAGTGGATACCAAGGGATACTCACTGAAAGCACGTAATATCAAGACAGGTGAGGAGCTCGTAGACACTTATGACAAGCTGATTGTGACCACAGGGTCGTGGCCGATCATTCCGAAGCTCGAAGGAATTGACTTGAACAACGTGCTTCTATGCAAGAACTACGAGCACTCCAATACGATTATTGCCAAATCCAAAGAAGCACGTCACGTGACCGTTGTCGGAGCAGGTTATATCGGCATTGAGCTGGTTGAAGCTTTCCAAATGAACGGTAAAGAAGTAACACTGATTGATGCGGAAGAGCGCATACTGAGCAAGTATCTGGATGCTGAATTTACAGATCGCATTCAGTCAGATCTTACGGACAAAGGCATTCAGCTTGTGATGGGAGAGAAGGTCAGCCGTTTTGAAGGTGAGAATGGCAATGTTCAGAAAGTAGTTACGGACAAAGGAACCTATGAAACAGATCTGGTTATTCTGTGCATTGGCTTCCGTCCTAATACAGAGCTGCTCAAAGGCCAAGTCGATATGCTGCCGAACGGAGCAATCCTTGTAGACCGCTACATGCGTACCAGCAATCCGGATGTATTTGCAGCTGGGGACAGCAGTGCGATCTTCTATAACCCAACTCGTCAGTCTGCTTATATCCCCCTTGCGACTAATGCAGTACGGATGGGAATGCTTGTTGCCCGAAACCTAAAAGCTCCTGTTACAAGATACATGGGAACCCAAGGAACATCCGGCATTAAGATTTACGAGCAGAACATTGCAGGTACTGGGCTTACGGAAGCAGCGGCCGCAGCAGCGGGCTTTATTGTCGAGAGTGTTACTTTAGAGGACAGCTATCGCCCGGAATTCATGCCAACTGCTGAGAAAGTGCTCATTAAAGTAGTGTATGAAAAAGAATCACGCCGGATCGTCGGTGCACAGCTGATGAGTGAGGCTGAGCTGACGCAATCGATCAACACCTTGTCTGTCTGCATCCAGAACGAGATGACAGTGGATGAGCTGGCATTTATCGATTTCTTCTTCCAGCCGCACTATAACAAACCTTGGAACTTCCTTAACTCCGTGGGTCAGAAGGCGTTGAAGCCGGTAGAAGCTAAAGAAGAAGTTTTAGTATAATGATAATGTTAATGTTCTAAATATAGATATCGCCGCCAGAGCCGCTATGCTCTGGCGGTTTTTTACATAGATAGCGGTGTTCAGATATCAGAAAGCAGGGGTCCCTGCTTACACTTGTGAAATAAATAACAATGTAGTGATTTAGAATGATTTACAATGGAGGTATGGAATCTTCTTTTGAAAGGGAGGACAGTACATGGCAGCTCATAAACCGAAGGAAGTAGCTATTCTCACTGCGGAAACCGGCTACAGCAAGGCCCATCATCCGATGTCGGCTGTTTGGATTCTCGGCTTCTTGGCAGGTGTATATATTGCCCTGGGATTTTTGCTTCATATTAGAGTCACTGCAGCAGCACCGGAGTCTTGGGGCAGCATTACCAATCTTATAGGCGCTCTTGTATTTCCTATAGGGCTTGTACTGGTTTTGATTGCGGGAGGAGAACTTTTGACTGGCAATATGATGGCTGTTTCAATTGCGCGGATGAATGGGCGGATCACTACAACTCAGTTGTTTCGTAACTTGGCGGTAGTTACTCTCGCGAATTTTGCAGGTGCCCTCTTTGTTGCCCTCTTCTTCGGTCATGTGCTTGGACTCACAGGTGAGGGTCCTTATTTGGATAAAGTGGTGGATATGGCCGGACATAAGCTCGAGGATAATTTTATTCAGGCTTTCATTTCAGGAGTAGGCTGTAACTGGCTTGTAGCACTTGCAGTGTGGTTGTCTTATGCGTCGGATACGATGCTCGGAAAAATCGCGGGGATCTGGATTCCGACAGCGGCGTTTGTCGCCATTGGGTTTCAGCACGTTGTTGCGAACATGTTTCTAATCCCGGCAGCTATATTTGAAGGCTACTATTCCTGGGATATGTATATAGCTAACTTTGTTCCTGTATGGCTGGGTAATCTAGCGGGAGGAGCCATATTTGTAGCTGGCGCTTATTATCTCGCTTATCTTCACCCTCAGTCGGAAGACAAGAGTGTGGCAGCATCGGGTCCCAGTGAACAAACTAAAATTCGTCATGTCTAGGTTCGGGGGAACGAAACCTTTACATGACGAATTTTTCGGGAGTGGTCTATGATACGGCATTGGAGGAGGGTTTAACTAACTCCTTACTGCCTTGATTTTTATTACCCGTGCTTTCAGGGAGTGAAACAAAGGAGAATTAAATTTTTTGCCTTAAGCGGAATTAAATTTAGCAGTGTAGAGAGAGGGAAGAAAGAGCGGCATCTGCCTGTGCAGAAGCCGTTTTTTTTATTTTGCGCAATAACACGTTATGCCGCCTTTACGATTGAGGCAACGGGAATTATGATAGAGGGATGGATTAGGAAGAAATATGGATTTTCAGCGAATAGAGTAAGGGGGAAGGAGAGCATGGCAGCAATGATAAATGAAGCAGACGGTGTGTTTCCAGCGGTATGTCCGCTCGATTGTCCTGATACTTGCGGACTGCTTGTTCATAAGAAGGAAGGCAAGATTGTTAAGGTAACCGGGAACCCGGATCACCCGATTACGAAGGGGGCCATTTGCAACAAGGTCCGCAACATGACGGAGCGTGTGTATCATGACGAACGAGTCCTGTATCCGCTGCGGAGAACGGGGGCTAAGGGCGAGGGCCGGTTTGAACGGATCACATGGGAGGAAGCTGTCCAAGAGATTACCGGACGCTATAAGACCATTATTGGCGAGCATGGTGCAGAGGCGATTCTGCCCTACAGCTTTTATGGCAATATGGGCATTCTCAGTGTAGACGGAATGGATCGGCGTTTTTTTAATGCGCTTGGAGCAAGCCAATTGGAGCAAACGATCTGTAACGCGGCTGGGAACGCCGGCTGGAAGTATACGATGGGAGCGAACCGAGGAACTGTACCTGAGGAAACGGAGCATGCCGATGTCATTATCGTGTGGGGCGGAAATATTATCAGCACGAATATGCATCAGGTGGTGCTGGCGGAGAAAGCGCGTAAAGCGGGGGCTAAGGTCATTGTCATCGATGTCCACCGTAACCGTACGGCACAATGGGCCGATTGGTTTATCCCTCTGTATCCGGGCACGGATGCAGCTCTTGCACTCGGCATGATGCATGTGTTGTTTGAGAGAGGAATGACAGATGATGCTTTTCTCGCGCAGTTTACCGTAGGTCACGAAGAGCTGCGTGAGCATGTGAAAGACTATACCCCGGAGCGGGTGTCCATCATAACGGGAGTACCTGCAGAGGACATCGTGAAGCTCGCCGAGATATATGGACAGGCTGAAGCAGGCTACATACATATCGGTAACGGTCTTCAGCATCATGATAACGGAGGAATGAACGTCCGTGCGGTCGCCTGTCTGCCTGCTCTAACCGGAGCCTGGACAAAGCGCGGCGGCGGAGCGGCAAAATCAAACGGTGGTTATGCCAGCTTTAACAGCGATGCGCTGGAGCGGCCGGATCTTAGAGAGAACCCGGAAGCACGGAGCATTAATATGAACCAGATCGGGAATGCCCTTCATGATGAAAAGCAGCCGATCAAAGCGATGTTCGTATACTGTTCAAACCCGCTCGTGGTTGCACCCGATACGAAGTGGGTGCAGCAGGGATTTGCCCGGGAAGATTTGTTTACTGTTGTACATGATCTCTTTATGACAGATACGGCTAAATATGCAGATATCATTCTTCCGGCGACCTCTACTTTTGAAAATACTGATCTGTACAGCTCCTACTGGCATCAATATGTCCAAATTCAGGAGCCGGTCATTGCACCACTTGGGGAAGCTAAGAGTAATGTAGAAGTGTTTTCGCTGCTTGGACGAGCGATGGGATTTGATGAAGCGGCATTCAGTGAAACGGAGCTATCCATGATTGAAGATGCACTCGATAACCCGGAAAGTCCTTATATGAATAGTTTATCGCTCGAGGCGCTTCAGGAGCAGCGCTTTGTGAAGCTGGATATGTCGGCCTATGATGAGTTTCTGAATCACTTGCCTACGCCTTCCGGCAAAATTGAACTGTATTCGAAGACCATGACAGAAGCGGGACTGCCTCCGATGCCAGTTTACGCGCCGCTTCAAGAGGGCTATGACGGTGAACACCGAGCCGTTGAAGGAGATTTATATCCGCTTATGTTCCTTTCACCTCCGAATCATAACTTTTTGAACTCAACGTTTGGGAACGTACCAAAGCATCAGAAGATGGAGAAGCATCCGATGCTGCATATTCATCCTCAAGATGCGGAGCCAAGAGACATTGAAGATGGAGAGCTCGTCGTTGTTTATAACGGTCGGGGAACCTATGAGCTTACTGCTAAAGTGGGCGACAGTATGCTGCCCGGCACGGTTATCAGCCAAGGGCTGTGGTGGGAAGGAGAGAACGGCAAGCAGCGCGCCAATATGCTGACACCTGACCGCTTGTCCGATATGGGCAAAGGAGCAACGTTCTTTTCAACAACGGTTCAAGTTACTAAGAAAACATTGGAGCCGGTAATTCAGCAATAATCGAGTTGTGTGATATAAACAGGATTTTACATCCTATTATTCCAGTCTATAATCCTGAGATTTAAAAGACTTCGTGGGAGAACATAAGATGAAATGGCTTGATCATTATCCGAAGGAAGTAAAAGTGTTTTTGATTGCCAGCCTGGTGAATGCGACGGGGAGCTCGTTAATGTGGCCGCTGACGACCATGTATGTATTTGATGAGCTCGGCAGGAGCATGTCACAGGCAGGGTTTGTTATTTTGATTCAATCGCTCGGGGGAATTTTCGGACAGCTGATCGGTGGCGGACTTTATCATAAAATCGGTGTGAAAAAGCTGATCGTAGGCTCTCTTATTCTGAATGCAATAGGGCTCTTCACACTGCCATGGATCAGCGGGATCTGGTGGCTGTTTGTAGTGATGATGGGGCTGATCGGTCTGTTTAACTCCTTATCTTTACCTGCGATTCAAGCCTTCGTCGGGTTCCGCTTTGCGGATCGAAGAGGCGAGCTGTTTAACGTCATTTATGTTGCTCAAAATATCGGGGTTGCGCTGGGTACAGCGCTCAGCGGGTTCTTGGCAGATATCTCGTATCACCTCAGCTTTATAATGAACGGAGTGACCTCTGCCATCTTTGGCGTCTACTTCTTCGTTTATTTAAGCAAGGTCGATCGCGAGCAGGGTACGGTCTATGTACCGAAGAAGCATAAATCCGAGGAGCAGAGCCAGGAAAATACCTGGTATTTGATGCGAAACATTCGCTTATACCTCTTTATCAGTCTTGGCACGTTGTTCATCCTGATCGGCAACTCCATCTGGAATACAGGAGTGTCGCCCTTCATTATTGAAGAGGGGATGGAGAAAAAAGCCTACAGCCTGCTGTGGACGCTGAACGGTATTCTGATATTCGTGGCTCAGCCGGTGACCACTCTGATTAAAAAGCTGATTGCGCCAACTTCATCAACGCAGATGATTGTCAGCAGCGTGCTCTACACGGCCGGGTTTGCTGTCATTGCTCTGTTCCAGCATTACCCGGGCATGATTCTGGCAATGATCCTCATAACACTTGGAGAGATGCTAATTTCACCTGCTACGCCTGCGTTTATATCGGAGCATGGTGGAAAAGCAGCGCCCTTCTACTTGGGTGTTTCCGGCGGTATTGGCGCGATTGGACGGGTTGCAGGACCGTATGCAATGGGAATCATGTATGATGGGGGCGGCTTGTCTCCAGTTGCCTGGTTTGCAACCATTACGGCAGGAATCAGTATTATTGCCTTTATTGTTCATGCTAAAGCCAATGCTTCAAGGGGACATGCTCTTCATGACGAATCGGTAAATATGTAAAGGGTAAGATCTTCTCTCCCTAAGTAATCATTCGAATATGCAGCTCGAGGCTGTCTTTCCAGAGTCATCTGACTTGGAGGGCAGTCTTTTTTGTGCGTAATATCACATTTTTCACCCTCCACAGCACTAATTTATCCCTTATCTCCATTGAAATTAGCTGATTAAATACAAGGTGAGGATATGTAAATTCCCTGTAAAACAACGCAGATGCTGCAGCACCCTTTATTGAACAAGTCTAAGGGGATGGTCCGATTTCTGTAAGAAAGGAGTGAAGCTTAACCCCTCAACCAGCCGCTGTTTGAGGCATCATGACCTGCTCGGGTCAACTGGCATGCCTAACTGGATGACCAGTTCTCGAACACGCATCGTCCGTTTCTGAATGGTTTCAGCAAGCAAAACGATGAAGGAGGCCATGTACTAATGCTAAGCTCAAATAGAAATCATGCTCTTATTAAAGCTGCAAAGATTTTTCTAGGTCTGTCCATGCTCTTATCCATTGTTGTTCCTTCTCTTACACTTACCTCTAGTAAAGCGGAGGCTGCCGATTCTTATAAAATAGTTGGATACTATCCTGCTTGGGCAGCTTATGGCAGAAACTACAACGTATCCGATATCGACCCGACCAAAGTAACGCATATCAATTATGCATTTGCCGATATTTGTTGGAATGGGATTCATGGTAATCCGGATCCGACTGGACCCAATCCGGCTACATGGAGCTGTCAGGATGAGAAAGGCCAGGCAATCAGCGTTCCGAACGGAACGATTGTGCTCGGAGATCCATGGATTGATACCGGTAAGCAGTTTGCCGGGGATACATGGGATCAGCCCTATGCAGGCAATATCAATCAGCTTCACAAGCTCAAGCAAATCAATCCTAATCTGAAAACAATCATCTCCGTCGGAGGATGGACGTGGTCTAACCGCTTCTCCGATGTAGCCGCCACGCCGGAGACCCGAGAAACCTTTGCAAATTCAGCTGTAGACTTCCTCCGTAAATACAACTTTGACGGGGTGGATTTGGATTGGGAGTATCCGGTTTCGGGCGGACTTGACGGAAACAGCAAGCGGCCGCAGGATAAACAAAACTACACCCTCCTGCTAAGCAAAATTCGTGAAAAGCTGGATGCGGCCGAAGCAGCGGACGGAAAAGAATATGTGCTGACGATCGCGAGCGGGGCATCTCCAAGCTTTGTTGCCAATACTGAGCTTGCGAACATTGCTTCTATTGTGGATTGGATAAACATCATGACGTATGACTTTAACGGGGCTTGGCAAAAAATCAGCGCTCACAATGCGCCTCTGAACTATGACTCGGCGGCTGCCGCTGCAGGTATACCTAATGCCGATACATTTAACGCTGCAGCAGGTGCGCAAGGACATTTGAATGCAGGCGTACCCGCCGGCAAGCTTGTGCTCGGTGTGCCGTTTTACGGGCGAGGCTGGGATGGCTGTGCACAGACAAATAACGGGCAGTATCAAACATGCTCCGGAGGTTCAACCGTAGGAACCTGGGAGGCAGG
The DNA here is from genome assembly GCA_023715865.1 of Neobacillus mesonae. Taxonomy (GTDB): domain Bacteria; phylum Bacillota; class Bacilli; order Paenibacillales; family Paenibacillaceae; genus Paenibacillus. Next base: position 111,706 of record JAMBOW010000008.1, on the reverse strand, counting down.
CTCCTTTGATTTTTATGATTTAGAAGCCAACTATATCAACAAAAATGGATATACCCGATACTGGAATGATACAGCCAAGGTGCCCTATCTGTATAATTCATCCAACAAGCGATTTATCAGCTATGATGATGCAGAATCCATTGGATACAAGACAGCATATATCAAGAGCAAGGGTCTTGGCGGAGCGATGTTCTGGGAGCTGAGCGGTGACCGTAACAGGACGCTTCAAAACAAATTGAAATCCGATCTGTCTGCCGGAGGAACCACGCCGCCTGCAGATACCACGGCACCAAGCGTCCCAGGGAATGTACGCTCTACCGCAGTTACAGCCAGCTCAGTGGCGCTGGCATGGAATGCCTCAACCGATAACATAGGCGTGACAGGCTACAACGTTTATAACGGTGCAAATCTAGCTGCAGCCGTTACCGGGACCAGCACAGTCATCAGTGGGCTTACGCCAGATACTACGTATACCTTTACGGTAAGGGCAAGGGACGCGGCGGGTAATATATCTGCTGCGAGCAGCGCCTTGAGCGTGAAGACTGCGGCCGAAACAACAAATCCTGGGACTTCGGCTTGGCAGGCGAATACATCTTATACAGCTGGACAGCTGGTAACCTATAACGGCAGCACATATAAATGCCTGCAGTCTCACACCTCGCTGCTTGGGTGGGAGCCAGTGAATGTACCTGCTCTGTGGCAGCTTCAATAGGCTAGTACGGATAGCAGAGACACTTCTGACAAGATCAGGAGTGTCTTTTTTTATCGTTATTTTCCAAATAATCTAGAATTATTGCTCGAGATCATGCTGAAAACGATGAAAAACCTGTGATAAAATAAGAAAAACGCTCTTGCCAGATAAATTAAAGAAAACTCGAGTAGCGGGGAAGAAAGGTTTGAACAAATGTGATCATGATCCAGGATGCAATACAGGTCCGGCTTTCACAGCTTAGGGATGCAAGGCAGCTGATGGATTTAGATGCGCTTGTATGGGACGAGCATAACGCACCTGGACCGGTCCAATGGGAATCCAGGGAGCAGTATTTGCACACGTCTCCGCCGGGAAGCCAAATCCTCGCCGTTATGGATAAGTATGTCGTCGGATATGTCGGATTTCAAACACCTACAGGACTTATAAGCAATGAGCATGTACTTGAAATCCATATAGCCGTTCATCCCGATTATCAGAAGCAGGGAATCGGGAGCAGGCTTATTGAGGCGGTTAAGGAGCTCGCGAGCAAACAAAATATCAAGAAGCTTCGCTTAAGGGTATTGTCACATAATAAAGCGGCTATTTCCTTCTACGAGAAGTGCGGTTTTGTTGAAGAGGGGCGGCTCATGAGTGAATTTTATATTGGCGGAGCCTATATAGATGATATATTAATGCGTTATTTGCTGAAGTGAATAGCAATCGACAACCGTCTGTTTCTTTTATCCCGGAGATGCAGACGGTTTTTGTCGTTACATAAAAAAGAGTAAGAGGTCTAAAATGAACCGTTTTTAATCCTCGATTGTCTATATAGCATCAGGTGAAGAGAGGAGTGCAGTCATTGACGGAACGAGAGCTGTTCGATTCCTACCATAAAGATGTATACAGGACTTGTTACTATATGCTCCATCATGCACAGGATGCCGAAGATGCGTGCCACGATATCTTTATTACGGTATTTCGGCAGAACTGGAGCAATATAGAGCACTTCAAGGCATGGATTATGCGAATTACGATGAACCACTGCCTGAATGTACTTAGGAAGAACAAGACGAAAAGGGAAAAGCAACAGCTGGTCCAAATCCAGCACGACCAGTCTGCTGGGCTTGTTAAATCTCCGGACACCATTGTGATCGAGAGGGCGACAGCAGAAGAGTATGCCGTACTGCTTAGCCAGCTTCCGGATAAGCTTAGGGCTGTAGTAACGCTTCGCTACAGCAGTGATTTATCGACGGCAGAGATAGCAGAAGCGCTAGGTATCCCGGCAGGCACAGTCAAATCCAGGCTCCATAAAGCGCTGAAGCTAATGCGCGCGAAGATGGAGAAAGAAGGAATCTACCGTTTGGAAGGAGAGAGACCCATTGGAATCTACTGAAAACAAACTAAAGGAACAGCTTCAGCACTCATCCATGCCTTACCCCGATTTTGATCAGATGTTTGAGAGTATACAAAAGGGCGAGCTGAGGGATAAGAAGAATAAAGCGGCTGTCTTAAGAAAGAGAAGACAAAAAACAGCAGCTGCAATCAGTATTGCCGTGGCGCTGGCAGCCGCGCCTGTCTATGCGGCTATCTCCTACGATTGGACGGATGTTCTATCTACTAGAGCAGGGATTCAGACTGCGCTTGAACAGGGGCTCGGCCAAAGCATTGAGAAGTCAGTTACAAAGAACGGGATAACCTTGACGGTACATACCGCTTTTACGGATGAGAACCGCACGGTCCTTCTGTACAGCCTTGATCCGGGAGATAGGGGCAGCCAAAATATTTATTATGAATCGATAGGTTTACTCGACAGCCAGGGAAAGACCATTGAAGGACATTACGTTCAGCAATGGAATGAAGAGCTTGGACAGTATCAAGGGTATTTTGAATCGGATTGGGTTATGGATGCACAGAATGCTGACATAAGCTTTGAGCTGAAGAATATAAGATTTACAGAGGACGCATCTTATTCAGTTGCTCTGGATCCGGCGAAATCGGAAGGACAGACTTTCTCGGTAGAGAAGGATGGTATTGATTCCATTCGTATTGAATCGTTCCAGCAATCAGAAGATAAGACCATGTTGAAATCATCTATCTCCCTTACTGACCCATCCGATAAAGACTGGTCTTGGTATCGCTTGGAGGTATTGAATGCAAAAGGGGAAACTATTGAAGTGGCCGAGCCATCTGTGTTCGGCACGCCAGGTCTGAATGAGGAATACACGACACAGCAGATCTTTGCAACGGCAGACCTTAACGAGGAAGCTAGCGAGTTCAGACTTGCATATGATCGCGAGGCGGAGCATATTGAAGGAGATTGGAACCTGGGTCTCTCTTTATCTAAAAAACAAATGGAGAGCGGGACAGTCAAGGAAAAGCTGGCGATCCCGATTGACGAAATACCAGGAGGCAGCCAAATTACAGAAATGATCGTAACACCGACACAGATACGTGTTGTACTGCAGCATGAAGAAAAGTACACGAGGATTCCTTACCTGAACTATCATCTTGAAGTAGGAGGGAAGCTGCTTGAGGGCTACGATGCTTATCAGGAGAATAAATATAAATCAGAGCTCCGGTTCGAATTAACTCCTGACATCCCATTGTCTTCAATTGGAACAAGTCCAATCACTTTGATCGCAGATCATCGGATCGATGAGCATAAAGGAAGCCAAGAGCCAGTACTAATATCCGGAATTTCTGAAGAGAAGCAATGCTTTACACAGGATTATGAAGGTTATCCGGTCACCTGGACCTACTATTTGAAGGATAACAATCTATACATTGAATCCGAAAGCAGTGATACGAAGAACTTCGGCGGCATTAATCAAACCTACTATGGACAAGGAAAGGATTTAGTCTACGGAGTGCCTTCTATTATTGAATTTGCCGGTAATGGAAAAAATAAAAGCATGGATGTATATGAGAATTTTGAAGGAGCGAGTGAGCTCGAAATCTATGCTTTTATGTACCGTACCGAGAAGCCTGAAGATGAGCTTCGAGTCCTGTTGACTGATGGAAAATAAAAGAGGTTCTCTTTTTAAAAAGTTCTAGTTTACATGTAAAACATAATGAGGCTGTCCTGATAAGGACAGCCTCTTTTTCATCTTCATATTATAGGTTCTTCATTTTAGAGTTTACGTATTCGTCTTCGGTTCTTGTATGTGCTGTTGTTCATTCTGCTGCCGTCCTGATCCCGCTTTGACGGAGACGGACTTGCCCGAGGGTTGTGATTTCTCCGTATTCGCTGCTAACTGTGCATTGCTGCCGTAGGGACTTGTGTTTAGTGCCATTCCGAGTGTTAACGTCATCGCAAGTGAGCTCGACATCACCCATTGCGACATAATTTTATTCATTATTTCATACCTTCCCTTCCTAATGTGGCGGCATATACAGCTTACCAACCTGGGATGAGGCTCGGATGAAGGGAACCTTAAACCTACATTAAAAAATAAAAAGGCATGCTGCAGGATCTGCAGATGCCTAAATAAATCTAGAGTATAATCATTATGTAATATAAATTTATTCTAACGCAGCAACTTCCATTCACTCTGCAGCATGCCATAGACAGCATGATTAACATATCCCTGCGGCAGTCTTTCCGCCTGCCGGACGATGCCCTCCAGCACGAATCCTAATCGTTCAGGGATACCGCGGCTCTTATGATTTCCTGTAGCGCAGCGGATTTCGACTCTATTTAAATCCAGTTCAACAAGGGCATAATCCACAAGCGCACGGCAAGCTGAACTCATGAGTCCTTGACCTTCATGACTTTTGCCAAGCCAGTAGCCGATGCTCACTGACCGGTTCGTCCAATCGATTTCGTGAAAGCCGATCACTCCGGCCAGTTCATCCTTAACCCAGATGCCTGCTGTGAACCCGCCGTTTTCCGAACCTTGTTTAAGTGCATTTTTGATAAAATTAACGGAATGCTGTTCTTCTACAACTTGATCGACCCAAGGGAGCCATTCACGCAGTCGATCTCTTGATTTGTCCGTCAGACTGAACAATGCTCCGGCGTGCTCAAGAGACAGGGGTCTTAGTGCAATATCTTCATCGACTTTGTATGCAAACATCATCAAACCTTCTTTCTTCAGTAGATTCTAGCGATATTACCGAGATAACGGCATTTTTTTCTCCAAGGCATAAATATCGTCTTCCATGGATATCATTCGCTGATTCACGAGGGTGCGGCAGTCACTCAGCGCCTGATTATATATGTAAGGGGAAAGAGACGTCAGGAAAAAATCCAGCATGCTGTCTGCGGCCAGTTCACCGATAGTTTCTCCCCGCTCCTCTTCAAAGTGCTGCTGAATCAGACGAATCATCTGCTCTTTTTGTTCTTTTGGCAATTTTGCAGCCTTCATCAAATATACTCCTTTTACACCTTATTTTCCTTCATGCTACCTTATATTAGGCGAACCGTCAAAATGACATTTACGAAAAGAAAGGATTGTGTTAGCAGATGCCAAAACGCTCGTATTCAAAGGTTTTGCTCTTGCTGTCGATGATTAGTATAGCGGCTACATTGGTTATGCTGATCCTAATGGATGGGAATTTGTTCGAATTCGTTGTAATGCCGATGATTGTCGCAAGTCTTTATGCTCCGAATGGTATGCTCAGCAGTATGCTGTCCTGGCTCATTTTTGCCTCGGGCTATCTGTTATTATTTCTGGTCCTCTGGTTGGACCTATACTTTATCAAGTTCCTTATTTTTAAATGGAGAGAAAAACGAAGAGGGGTATGAGCCTCGTTGAATAAAAAAACCTCTTCAGCCTCTGCTTTCTATTCACGCCGAATCATTGCGGAGCGCTGGAGTTAAAGGTATATTAAATAGATAAATGAATCAGTGAAGCTGGTTTAGACATCAATACAAGAGAGAAAGGTTGATAATTGTGGAGAAGCCTTTAACACCCTCCAATTTTATAAAGAACGTGATCTCCGAAGATCTTCGAACAGGAAAAGTGAAGGAAGTGGTCACACGGTTCCCGCCGGAGCCTAACGGCTATTTACATATCGGACATGCCAAGGCGATTTGGATCAACTTCTCCCTGGCCGAGGAGTTCGGAGGCAGCACCAACTTACGCTTCGATGATACGAATCCGGCAAAGGAAGACGAGGAATATGTGAAGTCCATTCAGGAAGATGTGAAATGGCTCGGCTTTGAATGGAAGGAAAAGCGTTTTGCATCGGATTATTTTGAAGAAATGTACAATCGTGCGGTGATCTTGATTAAGAAGGGATTGGCTTACGTTGATGATCTGAGCCCTGATCAGATTCGCGAGCTGCGCGGTACGTTAACGGAACCAGGCAAAAACAGTCCTTACCGTGATCGCAGCATTGAGGAGAATCTGGATCTGTTCACCCGGATGCGGAACGGAGAATTCAAGGACGGCGAGCGCGTGCTGCGTGCCAAGATTGACATGGCTTCACCAAACATTAATCTGCGTGACCCTGTTATTTATCGAATTGCACATGTCACTCATCATAATACAGGAGATAAATGGTGCATTTATCCGATGTATACCTTCGCCCATCCGGTGGAGGACGCAATCGAGCATGTTACTCACTCCCTATGCTCCTTGGAGTTTGAGGATCAACGCCCGTTCTATGATTGGGTTATTGAGCATTGTGAGCTTTCTGCTGAGCCGCGTCAATATGAATTCGGACGGCTGAATCTGGCGCAGACGGTAACCAGCAAACGGAAGCTGAAGCTGCTCGTGGACGAAGGCCATGTAGATGGCTGGGATGATCCGCGGATGCCGACCATTTCAGGACTTCGCCGCAGAGGCTATACGCCGGAAGCGCTTCGGGAGTTTGTATATGAGACGGGTATCTCCAAGAGCCAAGGCCTGGTTGATCTGCAAATGCTGGAGCATTTTATCCGTGAGGACTTGAAACTGAAGGCTCCTCGTACAATGGCGGTGCTTGATCCGATCAAGGTCGTAATTACGAACTATCCTGAAGGCCAAACCGAAATGCTGGAAGCAGAGAACAACCAAGAGAATGAGGAAATGGGGACTCGCCAAATTCCATTCTCCCGTGAAATTTATATTGAGCGCGAGGATTTCATGGAAAATCCGCCAAGCAAATATTTCCGCCTGTTCCCTGGCAATGAAGTACGATTGAAGCATGCATACTTCATTAAATGTAACGATGTCATCAAGGACGAAGAGGGGAACATCGTTGAAATCCACTGTACGTATGATCCTGAAACGAAGAGCGGCTCGGGCTTTACTGGCCGCAAAGTGAAAGGGACTATTCATTGGGTGGAAGCAAGTCAGGCGATTCCTGCAGAGTTCCGTCTAATCGAGCCGCTGATTAACAAGGAAGAGCCGGAAGGCGATACCGAGGTTGAGGAAGAAAAAGAAGCCGGTGAAGCAGCTTCTAAATCATTCCTTGATGAGCTGAACCCGAATTCGCTCACCATCGTTCACGGCTTTGTGGAGCCGAACATGAAGGATGCTGCGCCGCAGGACAAGTTCCAATTCTTCCGTCATGGCTATTTTAATGTGGATTCTAAATATTCGGAGCCGGGCAAACCTGTGTTTAATCGGGTCGTATCATTGAAGAGCTCCTTCCATTTGCCGAAGGCGTAAAATGGAGAAGTTGAAATGACAGTGATTGAGGCGTAAGGTCGCTCCGTAAGCAGATCTTCCCTCAGGTCGCTGTTGCTATTGAATTTGTGTATTTAATTGAACATGCAGTTGGGCAAATTCAATAGCAAAGGCGAACGCTGGCGCTCCAACGGGAACATTCTGCTTCCTCCGCTAAAACGCCTCAAGTAAACCTCAATTCAAAATCCATTTTCCACAAGCGTAAATGGAAGGATGAAGTGGGGTAAATAGTAAAGCCGTTCTCTGATGTATCAGGGAACGGCTTTTTTGGATTTAAATTGATTGTGCAAACTCAGGCTGTAAGCCTGTTAGGAGGCTCTGCTAGCTTCCTACCTTATAATTGGCCGGGAGAGGAGGCTGATATCCATATCTTTTAACAATATAGAACATGACTCCGAACCCGATCACGCCAATGACGGACATAATCACCCCGTATTGATACATGACGGATGCCCCGAAGTTCTGGAACATGAATCCGCCGAATATTCCGGCAATGACACCGGACACTCCGCCCCAGGAGAGCGTATAGAGCGCCTGGCCAGACGAGCGGTAAGGTCTTGGGATAAACAGCATGGTCAGCTGAGTCCCTACATAGAAGTATCCGCCAAAGGTCACGGAATGGAGCAGCTGAATAAACGCGATCTGCAAAGGATCGGTAGCGAGCGCCATCAGCTCCCAGCGAACGGCAAATAATATGCTTACAAAGGTCAGACAAGCAAGCAGAACGGTCATTTTACGCTTAAGGAACCGATCAAACAGCAGAAATACGGCAACCTCTAGGATAGAGGACATAAAGACGGCGAGACCGACCATTTGCTTGCTTCCGCCCAGCTCAGTAATATAAAGCGAAACGAACGAGCTGTTCATCGCATTAGGCACAGACACAAGAACGCCGAGAATAATAAAGCTCATGAAATATGGATTAAGCACCACTTGACCAAAACCCCGCATGGTGACAATCGGCGCATCAGATGTACCCTGGAGCTTGGGCAGAAGAATTGCAAAGACGATGGCGATGAGCAGCAGCACACTAAACACCACAGAAATACGGGAGTCTCCCAGCTGATCCATGATAGGACCTGCTGCAATGGCGGTTAAAGCCCAGCCGAGCGATCCCCATAACCGGAATGACCCGAACTTGTGTCCTGTTCCATCAATGTAAACCAGAATCATACTGTTGGTTTGGGCAAATAAGGGACTTTGGAAGAAGTAGAAGAAGATCATCGCCGCAAAAATCAGACTATAGGTCGGAGCAAGAAAAACAGCCTGTACGAATAATAGTGTACCTGTTAACATGAAAAGAACCGTTTTACGGATATTCTGCGAGCGGTCGCTCATATATCCCCAGAAGGGGTTTGCAAACAGCGATACGAAAGGGCCGATCGCCATAAGTGTACCGATTTGAATTTTAGTTAATCCAATATTTTGAAGATAAATTTGAAAAAAACTGGTGAATACGGCAACAGCGCCATACACGAAGAAATTATACAGCTTCAGCTGCGATAATGAGGGGGTATGCAAAGGGATGCCATTCCTTTCAGTTGGATCTTTGAAATGATCCTGCTGTATTGTTTAGCAACAAAGACGTTTTTCTTCCACTTTAGCACGTACCTGTAAGGGGATACAATCCTTTTTGTTTTTACGGCAGCATTATTTCTTAGGGGCGGGTGAACAGTATGCAAGTTTCGGGAATTATATTAGCAGGCGGGATTTCAAGACGAATGGGAGCAGACAAGGCGCTGCTGCCGCTCGGAAGCAGGAATGTCATCCAGATTATTGCATCTGAGATGACCACAGCGGTAGAGCGCGTGAGTATTGCGGTTGGAGCAGGCCAGAGAGAGGCGTTTGCAGAGCTTGGTCACATTCAAGCTATAGATCAATACCCGGGAAGCGGTCCGCTGGCTGGATTGCATGCAGGACTGGCAAGCATGGCAGCCCATTCTGACGGATGGAGCCTGATCGTCCCCTGCGACACCCCGCTCGTTCGTGCACCGCTGTTTACAGCGCTGATCAAACTTACGGAGCAGCAGGAGGCAACAGGCATACAGGCGCTTGTACCTGTTATCCAAGGGCAGATTCATCCTTTAATAGCCATGTACCATAGCAGCGTAACGCATGTGCTGCAGCAGCAGCTGGAGGCAGGCAAGAGAAAGGTGATGGGTTTTCTCGAACATATTGAGGTTCAATATGTTACTGCAGAACAGCTTTCAACAAGCTCCGGGTTAATTGAAGCAGACATAACGGAGATGTTTACAAACATGAATCATAGAGACGATTATGAGCGAATCAAGCGGAAGTATTTTTTCCTCTAGCAAACAGGGACGTAATCTCGTCTTCGAGCTGCTCTAGAATCAAGGCTTTTTGTTTATCCTCAGCGGCGTCCATATCTCCGAACAATAAATGACCTCTGGGCTGTGTGCCCACAAATTCCAATATGCCTGCTCCTGCCGTTACTTTCAAACCATCTGTCATTCCAATCCTGTCGTAGTGGGCTTTGGATGAACCATGGGTGTTAATAAGTAAGCTGTGCTTGTCTTGAAGCATACGGACGATATCTCCGTTCTCGCTGTAAGCATAAGCATAGCCGTAAGAGAGGACACGGTCGATATAACCTTTCATTATAGCGGGCATGCCTGCCCACCATATTGGGTAGATGAAGATTAAGGTATCTGCATTTGTTACATATTGCTGCTCCTTCAGCACGTCTTCCTTCGGATTTTGCCCCGCATAGCAGTCTCTCATTTCTTGTTCACTTAATACGGGATCAAAATCTAATGCATATAAATCACGCAGCAGCACATTGTGTCCTAACTTCTCCAGTGTCTTTTGCACGGTTTGGCTGATTTGATGATTAAAGCTGTCTTGAACAGGATGAGCATAAATAATCAGATGGTTCATCTCATTACCTCCACTTCTCGATTAAAGTCATAAAGCAAAGAAAGGCGATTCATCAATAGAATCACCTTTCCTGTACTGTTTACATCATGTGCGAGCTCGTACGCCTTCGCGATACAAACTGTTTGATTATTCTTTAATTAGAAATTGAAGTTATCAGGATCCGCGCCTGTCCGTTCATTTTTGTTCAGGCCGTTAATCGTGTCCATATCTTCTGCAGTCAATTCGAAATCAAAGATATCTGCATTCTCTTCGATTCGGCTTGGCGTAATGGATTTTGGAATCGTAATCGCATCGCTTTGTAGGTGCCAGCGCAGAATGACCTGAGCCACGGATTTATTGTATCGATCGGCAATCACTTTAATCGTTGTATTATCAAGCAGCTTGCCGTTACCGAGCGGTGACCAGCCTTCAAACCAGATGCCCTGTGCTTTACAGAATGCACGAAGCGGTTCCTGGGACAATTGAGGGTGGAATTCAACCTGATTGACAGCCGGAACGACCTTGGCATCTGCCAGCAGATCTTCAAGGTGGTGGATATGGAAGTTGCAGACGCCGATAGCGCGTACTTTACCATCCGCATATAGCTTCTCTAACGCCTTCCATGTGTCTTTATATTTACCTGCAACGGGCCAGTGAATCAGGTACAGATCAATATATTCTAGTTCCAGTTTCGCAAGGCTTTCATCAAATGCACGAAGCGTTGACTCATAGCCTTGATCGCTGTTCCAAACCTTTGTTGTAATAAAAAGCTCTTCGCGAGGGACGCCTGCATCCTTGATGGCTTTGCCGACACTTTCCTCGTTCTTGTATGCTGCAGCAGTGTCAATGGCACGATAGCCGTGCGTGATCGCATGTTTCACTGCATCGTAGGCTTCTTCACCGTCTTTAACCTTCCAAACGCCTAATCCAAACTGAGGCATTTTAACTCCGTTGTTCAGTGTGACCGTATCTTGCAGATGAGTAATTGTCATCGATAATCCCTCCGTTTTTTGAAGTTACCTTTTTATATTACACTTTATTTTAAATTTATTAACTGGTGAAGAGCAAGTTACTGGCTTAAAATCAGTAGAATTTTTTTAGATTGCTTTTCTCCAGCCTATAGTATCGCCAAACAGGGGAGAAATGTTCACTCAGGATTTCAACTCGCTGCGAACGAGCCGGGATAATGTATGAACACCATGCTCCAGGTCAGTCAAAGATGCAAAAGCATAGGATAGCCGGACATAATGTTGCTCCATTCGGTCGTAAATATTTCCGGGGTTGATCAGAATGCCTTCAGAGAGTGCTTTGCGAAAAAGCTTGTCCGACTTAATGCCGTTCCTCAGTCTAACCCATACATAAAACCCGCCTTGAGGTGTATTCCACTCCGCGATGTCCGCGAAATAGCGGTCCAGCAATCCTAGAAGAACATCCCTTCTTCGTTTCAGCTCCTGCCTTATCCGCAGCAAATGCCTTTCATGATATCCTTCGTTCAGCCAGATGGAGGCTGCATCCTGTGCTAAGCTGCTCGCTCCATAATCGGTCTGCATTTTAATATCTGCCAGGCGCTTTATGACTGTCATGGGCCCTGTCACCCATCCGATGCGCATGCCTGGGCTGACCGTTTTGGAGAGGGTCCCCAGGTGAAGCACATAACCGCCGGGGTCACGTGCCTTCAGGGATAGCGGAGGCGCTGTATCAAACCAGAGCTCACTGTAGGCGCTGTCCTCCAGAATAGGCAGCCCCGTATTCATTGCTGCTTTTATTAATTGGTCACGCCTTACGTCATTCATAATGGTTCCTGTCGGATTTTGAAAGGATGGGATGGTGTAAAGCAGCGATGGATGATATTGCTGCACATAATCTTGTAATCGATCCACACGAATCCCTTCATCGTCCATAGGCATGCCGATCAACCGAACTCCTGCGGACTGAAAGGCGTGGATGGAGTATAGATAGGAGGGCTTCTCGACAAGCATTGCAGCCTTTCTTGGCAAAAGCCCCATAGCGATAAGCTGCATTGCTTGAATGGAGCCGGAAACGATAAGAATGGATTCGGGTGAAGAGATAATCCCGTGTTTGGCTAAATGTGTGGACACGGCCTCACGCAGCTTCAAAGAGCCTTGAGGCTCAAGATAACCGAGACTATGGCGACTGTGTTTCGACAGCTCTGCATAAATTCTGCTGAAATCCGCATGTGGGAGAAGATCATTGGATAACTCTCCAGTGCCCAGTCTCTTGACGTCCTTGCTGAACTCTGTATGATTAATGTCCTGCACTTCCGGAAGATTAGGGTAATACGTACCGCTCTCCGCATAATCCTCCCAGTCCGGGACTGTTAACGGTATTCCCGTCCAGCCGGCTCTTGAAACGATGGTACCGCCGCCGCGATTTCCTTCTATGAATCCGGCAGCACGGAGCTCGTCCAGTGCAGCAATAATAGTGCTGCGGTTCACACGGAAGGCTTCAGCAAGCAATCGCTGGGAAGGAAGCCGCATACCCGGGGTCCATTCAGCCTGCATAATCTTCTGTTTAATAAATTCCTCAATCTGCCGGTACAGGGGAAGGGGAAGATGAGGGTCTGGCTGCCAATTGATTTCGGAAAAACCCATAGGGAAGGGTACCCCCTTTCGATGGACTAATGCACGTACTATACCATTTGGCTGGTATGAGTATCAACCAAATGGATGGGTACAAGTAAAACGGCGCACTGTAGGATAGATGTACATCAGATAAGATCAGAAGGGCAGGAAAAAATGAAATGATACATGAAGCGATCCTACACGCTTTCATATTAGCTGTTGGACTCATACTACCTTTGGGTGCACAAAACCTGTTTGTTTTTAATCAAGGCGCAACTCAAACGAAATGGATCAATGCTCTGCCTGCGGTCATTACAGCAGCGGTATGCGACACGATTCTAATTGTCCTTTCGGTTGGCGGGTTGTCGGTCATCTTGTCTGGACAAAGCTGGCTTACCGAAGTGATCTATACGGGAGGCTGCCTATTTCTGTTATATATGGCCTGGACGTTGTGGCGTGCAGACAGCGGCAGTGGAGGAGAGCGGAAGGCGCTTACGGCTCGTCAGCAAATTATTTTTGCATTATCTGTTTCCTTCCTTAACCCACATGCCCTCATTGATATATTGGGAGTCATCGGCACCAATTCTCTTCAATACGAAGGGAATGCGAGATATGCATTTACTTTAGTCACCATTCTCGTCTCGTGGATTTGGTTCATTCTTCTGGCCGCCTGCGGAAGGGGGATGGGGAAGTGGGATCAGAGTGGGAAGATATCACGCCTGATGAACAAGGGCTCATCCATAACGATGGCGCTGCTGGCAGTTTACATGCTGTCCAAGGTTTTTTCGGGGATGTAACAAATTCCGGGAATCTAGCGTCTATATCATGATGAGCACGAGCACGATTTAACAGAGATAGAGGGAATAAAGAAAGGTGATCTGTACAGATCACCTTTAACTTGCAGTAAATGAAATATATATGAGTTAAAGCGAGTAACCACCGTGGCTTTTATCCGCCGATTTGAGACATTCTTCTGACGGTTGGAGTATTACTTTGGGCCTTCTGTTCCAGAGCGAGAGCCATCTCGTGATTTTTGGGCTTATTGCCGAGAGCCTTCAAAAATAATGCAGCCGTGGCCTCTCGATCACCGGCGACTTTACGGACGTTATATTCATCAGACCAATAGAGGCAAGCCTTGATATGACCGTCTGCTGTAATACGAAGCCGGTTGCAGTTGTCACAGAAGTGTTCACTGACCGGGTGAATCAAACCGAAGGTACCTTTCGCTCCCTTTAGCTTGCGATATTCGGAAGGCCCGTTGCCGTTTGGACCCGAGGTATCCTCTACCTCCCAGCCTGCCTCTTCACAAGCATTCAGCACGGTAGTCAGCGGCAGATAAGATTTGCGCCATGAGTCACTTGCATGTCCGATCGGCATGTATTCGATAAATCGGACGTGGAGAGGAGCATCCTGGGTAAGGGCGATAAAATCTTTGATTTCATCGTCATTAATGCCCTTCATAAGCACGACATTCAGCTTAATCGGGTCTAATCCTGCAGCCTGCGCGGCTTCTATTCCCCGAAGAACCTTGTTAACATCGCCGCCACGGGTAATCATGGAGAAGCGGTCCTGACGCAGAGAATCGAGGCTGATATTAATCCGGGTCAAGCCGGCGTCCTTCAGCAGCTGAGCCTTTTTCTCAAGGAAAATTGCATTCGTTGTCAGAGCGATGTCATCAATTCCATCGATCGCCGAGATCATGGCTACCAGCTTATCCAAATCTTTGCGTACCATCGGCTCACCGCCGGTCAGGCGAACTTTGCGCATGCCCATGGGAGCAAGCACCTGAAGAACCTGGGTAATTTCCTCAAAAGTCATGATATCTTCATGAGGAGCAAATTCCATTCCTTCTTCGGGCATGCAGTAAACGCATCGTAAATTACAACGGTCCGTAACCGAGATTCGTATATAATCGTGAATCCGGCCAAAAGGATCCTGCAGCAGTTCCATTCCAGATCCACCTTCCCTTAACGAATAATATTTACGCTTATGAAATTCATTCTATAATAATACCATAGCATACAATGCCCTTTCATTTACAGACAAGGATTTTGTATTAATTCCACCTAGATTTGCACTTTGCCGGCTATTGCATGGCAGAACCAAGTGTACATGAAGAAGTTCACGTAGGACTTAAACGTATATGAGGAGTGGAATAGAAAGTGAAGCCGATCAAAGTAGGGGTATTACTATTTGATGATGTAGAGCTGTTGGATTTTGCAGGACCCATTCAGGTGTTTTCTCTGGTCGTAGGTAAGGCTAGCGGAGAAAATGATTTGCTCGAGCCTTTTCATGTAACGACCGTTTCAGAGCATGGCGGGCAGATTTCTACTCGAAACGGGTTGAAGGTGCTTGCCGATCACAGTCTCGCATCGGCGCCTTATTATGATGTTTTGATCGTCCCGGGGGGCTACGGAACCCGAAAGCTGAGCCAAAACAGATGTGTGCTGGAATGGGTCAGGCATCAGGCAGCCAAGGCAACATGGACAGCTTCGGTTTGTACCGGTGCATTTGTTCTTGCAGAAGCGGGCCTGCTTGACGGCAAAAGAGCAACAACGGGTGAAGCAAGCGTGGAGCGAATGCGAATGACATATCAGCATCGGGATATACATATTGAGGAGTACGCTAAGTATATAGTCGATGGGAATATTATTACCTCTGGCGGTATTTCTACAGGAATTCCAATGGCATTCTATCTTGTTCAACATATGCTCGGTATCGATGCAGCACTTGCTGCAGCAAAGGATATGGAGTATGAAATGCTTCTTGATGATAGAAGCCTCGTGTAGATCCTATATTTAGAAATTGAAAAATCTCCTTCTCTCATGATTGAGCGAGAAGGAGATTTTGTGTTTCATATGGGCTGAACCGTTATCATTCGCTCCAGTGCTTCAACATCTGCAGGGGTCACAACGCCTGCCATGGGATGGAGGGCACAAGCTGTACCGCAGGCCGCTCCGTATGTGAGAACAGCGGGAAGATCTCTGTCCTTGCGGATGGAAGCAGCGACAAGTCCTGCAACCATAGCATCACCGCTGCCTAGGGGACTGATAATGTCTATGTCTGGAACGGTGACCCGATAGTTTGCTTCCGAAGTGGCGGCAAAAGCACCCTCAGCGCCGAGCGAGACAACGGCAAGCCCCGCTCCCGCCTCCACAAGCATACTCGCTGCTGTCCCCGCTGTAGCAAGGCTGCACTCTGCTATACCGGCGAAGCGGGCCGCTTCCTCAGCGTTCGGCTTCACGAGATCCGGGCCGCCCGCGAGCCCAAGCTCAAGCGCCGCACCGCTCGCATCGAGCGCGGTGCGGGCGCCCTGCGCCTTCGCCAGCTGAATCAGCTCGGCGTATAAAGCGGGCGGGCAGCCTTCAGGCAAGCTGCCCGAGAAGACGACCCAGGCGGAGTCCCGCGCCAGGGTCTCCACTTTGCGGCGAAGCGCCGCGAGCTCATCAGCGGTGATGCAAGGTCCCGCCTCGATGAGCTCCGTTTGAGTGCTCGATGCCGGATCGAGCACCGTCAGAGCAAGCCGCGTTTCACCGGACGCGGCTTCTACAAAATCAGCTGCAATCCCTTCGGACTGCAGCAGCTCCACCACTTGCCGGCCCGTGTGACCGGCAACAAACCCGGTAGCGCGCACCGGAACGGCAAGCGCGCGCAGCACTCGGGCAGCGTTAACGCCTTTGCCGCCCGGTACAGTGACCGCGCCGTTTACACGGTGGACGCGGTCCAGATCAAAATGCGGCACAGTGTATACCTTGTCCAGTGCCGCATTAAGAGTAACGGTGGTGACCATGTTTCTCTTAGCTGTATTCATTTCTCCCTGAGCTCCTTTACATTCAATTCTGCCCTTATAAAAAGGCCGGGATTGGAGCATAACTCTCGTAGGTTGGACCAATATATCTATTATATCGCAATATCTTAAGTTCCATAAAAAAGCTCCAAAGATCCAGACTACGATGAGTCCTGATCCTTGGAGCTTGTAAAGCTTGCTATGAATCGGTTCTATCTAACGAAGGATTAATCCTCGATCCGTTTCTTTTTAAATCTGGACAGGATCTCATACACGATTGGTACGATAACCAGCGTCAGCAGCGTGGAGCTGATCAGACCGCCGATAACCGTAACACCAAGTCCTTTCGAGATAATACCTGCACTGTTTTCCCATCCAAAGACGAGCGGCAAGAGCGCACCAATGGTCGCCAGTGCGGTCATCAGGATTGGGCGAAGACGGGTAGTTCCCGCTTCAAGCAAGGCTTCTCTTGTGGACATTCCTTCATTTTCTTTATGAATAACACGGTCGATCAAGACGATCGCATTGGTTACAACGATACCAATGAGCATGAGTGCCCCCATGAGTGACGATACGTTGAGAGTCTCGCCTGTAATAAGCAATCCGACCAGTGCACCGATAACGGTGAATGGCAGGGAGAACAGAATTGCAAATGGAGCAAGACCTCCGCCAAAGGTAACAACGAGAACAAAGTAGACGATCGCAATGGCAGCAAGCATAGCTAGGCCGAGCTGCGAGAATGTTTCATTGATCTGCTCCGTTACACCGCCGAATTCAACGTGTACACCTTCTGGAAGATCCATATTGCTGACAGCATCTTCTACATTGGCAGAAGCGGATCCTACGTCAGCAGAAAGGATGTTTGCCGTTACCTGAACGACTGTTTCCCCATCAATTTGCATAATGGAGGCCGGTGCTGTACCTTCTTCCACGGTAGCAACGTCACCGATTGGAACCTCGATTCCGAGCGGTGAAGTAATCGTTTCTTCTTCGATTTCATTAATACTAGCGTATTGTTTTTGTTCTGTTTCGATATACACATTATAGTTCTTGCCATCAACTTCAACCTCAGTCAGTACAGGACGCTCATTTTGCGGAGCAAGCGCCATAGCCAGCTGACCGGCTGTCAGACCAAGCGAGCTCAGTTTTTGTTGATCTGCTACAAGCGTATATTGATCATAGCCTTCTTCAAGCGTAGATTCTGCTTTTTCGAAGTTCTCTGTATCAGCCTTCACAACTTCAAGGATGTCGTCAGCGACGGGTTTAATTTGTTCTGCATTGTCACCGAACACGCTGACGGTGAGTGTGTTTCCACCCATTCCGCTAGCCATATCCAGAGTGGACCATTCACCTTCCGGCACACGTTCTTGAAGTCCTTCTATAATCGGTTCGGTTGCTTCAGATATGCTTACTCCATCTTCAAAGATCAGATAGAAGAGGCCTGAATTGGACGAACCGCCCATGGCTGCCATTGGATTTCCGCCGCCTACGGAGTACTGCATGCTCTTCACGCCTTCGGAATTCAGAATGAATTCTTCAACGGAAAGCGTACGCTCTTCAACCGTCTCCTGTGTTGCTCCCGGCTCAGGGCTGTAGGTTACCAGGGTGTAGTTCATGCCTTGCTCCGGAATGAAGCTCGTACCGATAAAGCGGGTAAGGAATAAGCTGCCGACCAGCAGAACTACGGCTGCGATAATGGTAATGGACTTGTGGTTCAGTGTCCAATTCAGAATATTCTTATATCCACCGGCCAATTTGCCCGGCTTCTCATCATGATTAACCTTGTTCTTGAGTCCGCCTCTGAATAGAGAGTGTGCCATTGCCGGCACGATGGTAATCGCTACTACCAAGGAAGCAAGCAAAGCAAACACCATAGTCAGGGCAAACGGCATAAACAATTCGCCGACCATACCGCTGACAAGGGCAAGCGGAAGGAATACGGCAATGGTAACGATCGTGGAGGACATGATCGGTACGAACATTTCGCGTGTCGCGGACAATATCAGCTCGCGGCCTTTTAGCTTCTCTTCAGAATGAGCAAGCCGCCTGTATATGTTCTCGATAACGACAATGGAGTCATCGACAACCCGGCCGATGGCTACGGTCATCGCACCCAAGGTCATGACGTTAAGCGTAATATCCATCATATTCAGCACTGTAAGTGCAATGAGCAGGGACAGTGGGATGGAAATAACGGATATGAGCGTTGAACGCCAGTCACGCAGGAAGATCAGGATAATGATAATGGCAAAAAGCGCACCGTACATTGCTTTGGACAGCATCGTATGTACGGAATCCTCAATCGGCTGACCTTGGTCAAGCAGTACATCCAAATTAATGTTATCATACAAGCCTTCTAGTTCAGCGGATGCATCTTTAATGCCGTTTACGACATCTACTGTGTTAGCATCGTTTGATTTAACGATGGCAAATCCGAGAGACTCTGCACCGTTCGTACGAGAAACGGATTCAGCTTGGCCGATGACTTCAATATCGGCAATTTCGCTGAGCTTCACTGTCGGTATACCGGCGGCAGCTGCACCCGCACCTGCTCCTGCAGCTCCTCCTGCATTGGCATCCGTTCCAGCACCTGCGCCAGCTTCGGGTGCAGTCTGACCTTGTCCTTCTCCTGCGCCAGCATCCGGTGCATTTTGACCTTGACTTGCACCAGCACCGGCTCCGCTTGGAACGGCTGGAATCTCAAGGTTCTCCAGGTCATCAATGCTGATAATGTTGCCGTCAACAACGACAGCCTTCTCGGCATCATCTAGATTGAAGAGACCAAGAGGGGCACGCATGGAAGAAGCTTGAACGATATTTTGTACCGTTTCTTGTGTGAGTCCCAGCTCTGCCATTTTGGCATCATCAAATTTTAGTGATACCTCTCTGGTGAATTGTCCGGATACTTGAACAGAAGCGACACCGTCTACATCCTCAAAGGCAGGAGCAATGTCATTCTCCGCAATGCGGGTCAAGTCCTCCAGAGACTCCCCGTTCTTACCAGACAAGCTGATAGAAGCGACAGGGAAGGAGTTAATGCTGAATTTGGAAATCGTCGGCTTCTGTGCATTGTCTGGCAGCTGAACATCGTTCAGTACCTCGCGCACGGCAGCCGTAGCGTTATCCAGATTGGCTCCATAATCAAACTCGATATTAACGGAAGCAACGTTCTCCATAGAAGTAGAAGTAATATTTTTAATTCCTTCTACATTACGGAGCGTTTCTTCGAGCGGCTTTGTAACTTCTTCGACAACAGCCTCAGGGGCTGCACCAGGATAAATGGCAGTGACGCTCAGGAACGGTACGTTGATATTTGGTATCGTCTCCTGCTTCATCGTAAGACCGCTGTATAAACCGGTAGCAATCAGGATGATCGTCAGAATCCATATCGCCAGCTTGTTTTTTAGCGAGAAATTAATGATTCCTTTCATTCTTTAATTTCTTCTCCTCTCTCTTTATAAAAGATGGTTGTTAATCTCTCCACTTTAAATACATTTCGAACACTTCCCGAAGCTCTAGAAGAAGCTCTTGACCATGCGGTACCTGTTCAAGATTAGCAAGCATGCCGGTAATGATGGCACGGCGGGGCTTAAGCTCGAAGAATTCATCCTCCAGTATGGAAAGGGATTCAAGCACATCCTCACGCATACGTTCCTGCATTTCCTCGCTGCTCCGGACCGTATGACGAATTTCTTTAATGAGGTATAGAGGATGTTTTTTGGAGTCATGCTTATGGATGTTTTCCTCCACCCATGGCAGCCATACATCTTTCGGAATAAAAGGCTCCCGATTTTCGCGCATTTTAGCCTCAGCAAGAATATCTAAGGTCTCTACCAAATATTCTGCCATTCGGTGCAGATGGATGGACAGCAGCTCGGTAACGATCAGCTTCAAATACGACCCCATCATGCTGTGAAGCTGAAGAGCAAGGTCGACGGAATAGGGCAGGACCTCGGGACCGTAAATATCCACCATCTTCTGGCTGAAAAGCTTCATGGCATGCGCGAGCATGCCTTCAGGCCATTTTTCCAGAGGAAAGCCCTTCTCCCCCCGATTGGCCATATCCAGCAGCTGTGCAATGAAAAATTCTCTAAGCTCTAGGAAGTTCTCAAGCAGAATCTCAATTTGTCTGCGCAGCTTATCCCGGGGCGGCATCTCCCGTTCCCGTTCCACAACTGCAATCTGGTCATAAATGGTTTGAATGCAGTAGTTGACCACGCTCTCCTGAAGCTCTTCTTTTGATTTGTAATGAAGATACAGAGTTCCCTTGGAAATGCCGCACAGCTCGGCGATCTCCTGCATGGAAGTTGCAGCAGGGCCTTTCGTTGAAAACAGCTGAAGCGCGGTAATCAAAATATGTTTTTTCTTATCCGTGGTTGAGTTCGACAATACACAAGCCCCCTTCTTAGAACTCCACGGTTCTCAATCTGACTAATGAGTCAGAAAAATTATATCGTAAAAAAAGATGAGAAACAACTTTACACCAGGAGGGCTGATGTTCCTTAGAAAAGCACTACAAAATGGAACAAAAGTAACGAATCGAATATGTAAACAGCGATTAAAAAATAAATAAGGACAAGGAAGCTTTGCGAGAATATCGCTTTAAAGCCCCTTGTCCTTATATCGTCTCTTAGCTGATAAGCTTTAGTCCGACTGCGGAGCACAATATCATTGCAATAAACAATACGCGCCTCGCTTCTTTAGGTTCCCCAAAAATAAACATACCTACAATGGTGCTTCCCACTGTCCCGATTCCGGTCCACACGGCATATGCCGTACCCATGGATAGCGATTGCATCGCATAGGAGAGGAGAGAGAAGCTGAGTAGGAAGCTGACACCCATCAGCAGGAAATACTTTTTACCTTTGCCGGAAGAAAGTCCCTTTATACCAATAACGCCAATAATTTCGCTGAGACCTGCCAAAATAACTGCTGCCCATGCCATTAGGACAAGCCTCCTTTCGTTTCTTCTTTAGACGTCTGATCTGTTACGAGCTTAAGTCCAACGACTCCAGCCAGCAGGAGTGCGATCAGCAGCACCTTAGACAATTTGAAGGGTTCGCCGAATATAATCATTTCTGCAATGACAGTTCCGGCCGTACCAAGTCCCGTAAAAACGGCATATACCGTTCCGACAGGCAGACGCTTGGCAGCCTGAATGATAAGCCAGAAGCTTATACCAATAGATAAGGCGGTACCAATCCACTCCAGCGGTGTCTCGGCATGCTTCAAACCGGAAACCCAGATGACTTCAATTATTCCGCCGAGGATGACAAATAACCAGTTGCGATTCATGAAGATGACTCCTTTGTGTTAAATAGTAGAATGCCGTGCCAGAACACGGGCCATGCGGCCTCGACTCGTTTTTGGTAGCGCTCTGTACCTCCATACAGCAATTCGACTGTGACACCATCTACCAGTGTCATGAAGCTGATTGCTATTTGTTCAGCTTGGCGCTTGTTGTATGAATTTCTGATAAGAAATTTGGCGAGCTGTCTTTCCAGCCCATCCAGAAACGGATACACCTTTTCGGTAACTTCGTTATATAAAGCCGGCGGTGGGAAATAACTGACTCTCATCAGCAGCTTGGCTGCATTCTGCGATTCAAACTCCTCCCGGAACCAGTCAAAAAATCCCCGAAGGCATGTTTCGATTTTGTTCTCGTCACCAATTTGCTGCTCGAAATAGCCAAGAATTCGTCTTCGTTCCAGCTTAAAAACGTAATCCACGACATGCAGGAACAGATCATCCTTATTTTTAAAATGAGCGTATATGGAAGGCTTTTTTATCCCAACTTCATCAGCAATCTTACGCAGCGAAGCACCTTCGTAGCCTTCAAGGGCAAATTGGGTAAGAGCGGCTTCTTTAATTGATTTTGAGCTCATAAACAATCACCTACCTAACGGTCGTTAGTTACATATTTGCACATCAAATCCATGATGTCAACAGTTCACTAGAAATTGGATGGGGGGTCAGCAGCATATAAAAAACCGCCGAAAAGAGTATTCGACGGAGGAAACATATCTATGCTTTTAAAAGGTAGTAAAGCCAAGAGTGTACTGAATTTTATAAAGAATACCCGTAAAAAAGGTAGTGGGATCCTCATAAGCCGATAGATCAAGCGTAAACTCGCCATCCTTATTGCTCCAGAGCCGTTCAAAATATTGAGCTACACTACGGGTTACCTTGCTGTCTGCCGGTGCCTCGATCCATAAATTATTTTCTAAATTATAGTTGTTTAAATTTCGCGGGGTGAAGTTGGCTGATCCCCCCAGCATCAAATGATTGCCGGAGCTCCGCTGAAGATACAGCAGCTTGGTATGGTATTGCTCTTTGGTCGTGTTGTACCATCGGATTTCAATTTTATGATTGGACTCTGTGGTCAGCTGCTCCGCTACCGGACGATTAGGGATACCAATTTTCTTTTGGCCAAAGGCATTTTCATTGGGATCAAGTATGATTTGAATTTTAACTCCGCGTTCTGCTGCATGCAGCAGGGCATCCATAACATCCTTGTCCGCTAAATAGAACATGCCCATCCACAAGGTGTCGCCCTGCTCCGACTGATTGATTACAGAAAGGGTATGCTCTGCTACTTTCCCTTCTGTCAGGTAACGCACACGAACAGGGCCGGTCTTCGGGCTATTTGAAGGGGTGTATGCAGGAAGCTTGCCTGCTCCGGACAGATCCATGGCCGCCTGTTCGGCTTTCAGTATATCGGCGATAATATCTCCTGATACTTCAAAGGCAATGTTGGAATGGTACACGCTGGCGTCATGAATGTTGGCAGAAGAAACGATCGCTGTCTTTTCACTCACGACAACCTTGCGGTGGTTGGCTTTCACATTCAGCAGCTTCAGATAGGAGCGCAAAGTAACATCAGGGCCTTTACTCGCCATTAGGTTTGGCAGCCATCCCGTTCCTGTCTCTCCAAACCACCTAAAGTATGTACGCCATATGGCGGAATAGAACGGTGTTGAATCCCGAAGCGGGTCCACATTAGTCATCACTACCCGGATTCCGTTATTTTTCATACGTTCTAATAAAGCGTTAGGGTGGGAGTTGTAATTGGTATTGACTTCATCGGTAATAAAAACAATATCCATATCAGGGTTTGCAGTTTTCTTCTCCACCAGAAGATTAGTAAAGCGTTCGCTTACTTGCGGAAAGCTCTGGTTGGTATGCTCGTAATTGTTGAATAGGAACACATCAATCACGAGGAATTGTTCCGCTTCTTGAACAACCTGTTCCATTCGTTTAATGATTTGCTGCTCGTGCTTCTCGGTTCCCTCAGGCTCTTCCGGAGCGGGATACGTCAAATCAGCCAGAAACTCGACATCCTGTACATGATGTATAGGTCCTTCATAAGCAACTCCCGGAGGGAGAGGCTTGTTCATCTGATATATAATAACCCCGGTCAGCCACAGTATATTGATAATCACAAACCAAAGAATCAGCGTCCTTATTAAGGAACGCTTCCTGGATCGGGTGGATGGATGATCATCCGGCATTTTATGATGATTGGTCATTGCTGGGACGTCCCTTCAATAAGGATAATTAGTTAATGGAATGTATCGATTTTGTACATGATCCTGCTTATTATTAACGCCAGCATACGAGGAATGAAGCAGCCGGGAAGCTTTGCCTGCATGCATCGACAGCTGTTTTGGGTTTGTGTATAATGGGTGTACTATTTTTGTACAATGTTATGGACAAGCTCCTCAGCATTTGAACGGTTAAGGAAAGTGAGTGAAGGTATGGTGTACTCGATCAAACAGGTATCCGAAATACTGGATATTCCCTCGGTAACCCTTCGTGCCTGGGAGAATCGATACGGGGCCGTAATTCCGCACAGGACAGAGTCCGGTTACCGAATCTATAGCGAAGAAAATGTCGCTGATTTGCGTTTCTTGAAGGAGCAGGTGGAACAAAAGGGGATGAATATTTCTCATGCGGTCCGGATGCTTCACATGCAGCGTGAGGAGAGGGAGAAGGTCAGCCATTTTTCCACGGAGCATAAAGCAGGAGTTCATACTGAAAATGCTCTGGCAAAGATAGCAGATCAAATCTATCAGTCTCTGTATCAGTTCCAAGGGGAGAGAGCTAATGCGCTGATCGATTTTGGATTCACCATGTACGGATATGACTCGATGTTCTATAACGTCCTTGTACCGATTTTGATTCGGGTAGGTGACGCTTGGGAATGCGGACAAGCCTCCGTTGCCCAGGAGCATTTCATGACACAGCTCATTTCGCAGCGATTCTATCAATTCTTTCACCTATTTCCGATCTATCCCCATCTCCCGAAGGTGCTTGCGATGTGTCCGCAAGGAGAACATCATGAGGTAGGGCTTCTTTTGTTCAGCCTGTTTTTACGTAAAAATGGGGCAGAGGTGCTCTATTTGGGCGCGAATACCCCTGCCGAAGGAATAAGCACGATCATCAAGGAACAGAAGATTGATTTGGTTTGCTTGTCTATTACGGATCCAGGCTTAAGCAAGGCGACAGATGAGCTGATCACTTCGATCCTGGAGGAGTTTCCTCTGATCAAGTTCATCCTTGGCGGTAAAGGATACGAGGTTCGGGAGGATTCTAAATATCCGGAATGGATTATGACAGAAGGCACACAGCATTGGCAGGCCTGGTTTGAAGAGCATTATATATCCAGGGCAGGCAGGGACGAAAAGTATAAAATAACCCATTAAAAAGAACTTTTTTTCTCAAAAAGGAAAAAAAGTTCTTTTTTGATTCATAATTAACCTACCGGTGTAAATAATTATAGATTAATTAGGTTTTTTTTATTATAATGCTTGTATCATGTTTGTATAAGGTTGAAGATGTGTATATTTTGGTAAGTCTATGAATATTGTCTAGCATAACCGCCAATCTTAATGAACAAATAGAAAGGTGTGCCTAACATAATGCCTAAACCTAAGAAAAAGCAAGCGATTGTCATTGGGGCAGGACCCGGCGGTTTGGCAGCAGCTATGCTGCTGTCAGGTCAAGGATATGAAGTTGATCTTTATGAAAAACAGCCCGTAATCGGGGGGCGGTCTGCAAGACTTACTCTAGGGGAATATCATTTTGACCGGGGCGCTACATTTTTGATGATGCCTCATTTAATAGATGAAATGTTCACACAAGTAGGACGTTCTCTCAAGGACTATGTAGACATGCAGCAGTTGGATCCGCTGTACACCTTGCATTTCGGAGATAAAGTATTTGCTCCCTCCAGTGACGAGGACAAGACTGCAGCCGAGATTGCCCGCGTCTTCCCTGGAGATGAAGACAACTATCTACGATTTATGAAGGATGAGAAGGTTAAATATGAGAAGGTGGAGCCGCTGCTGCGCAGGCCATTTGGCAAGCTGACGGATTATCTTAAGTCGGATGCAGTAAAGGCACTGCCCTATTTGCATTTAAACGACACCGTTTACGGCAGGCTGTCCCGTTACTTCAAGGATGAGCGCCTGCGCTGGGGGTTCACTTTTCAGGCGAAATATCTCGGTATGTCCGCTTGGGACTGTCCGGGTACCTTTACGATTCTTTCCTACATAGAGCATCACTTCGGGCTCCATCATCCGCAAGGCGGAGTCAACCAAGTGTTTCAGGCAATGGCGAAAGTGATCGGGGAGTGTGGCGGCCGAATTCATACTTCGCAGCCGGTGCAGAAGATTTTGGTGGAAGGAGGAAGAGCGGCAGGAGTGCTGCTTGAGAGCGGGCAGAAGGTGTATGCCGACCATGTGGTGCTGAACGCTGATTTTTCTTCGTCCATGCTGAAGCTGTTTGAGCCTGGAGTGCTGAAGAAGTATACGCCGGAGAAGATTAGAAATAAAAAATATTCCTGTTCAGGCGCCATGCTGTATTTAGGCGTCAATAAAAAGATTAATCTTGCTCACCATTCGGTTCATTTTGCAGCGGATTACCGGAAGAACGTAGATGAGATGACTGTACATAAAACCTTGTCTAGTGATCCTTCAATTTATATACATAATCCTTCCGTATTGGATCCGACACTGGCTCCTGCGGGGAAGTCCTCGCTTTATGTGCTGATGCCGTCCCCGAATACGACGGCCGATGTTGATTGGGAGCAGCAGCGGGAGGAGATTCGTCAAATGATGATGAATCGGTTGGAACAAATTCCTGAGCTGAAGGACCTGTCCGAGCACATTGAGGAAGAAATGTTCTTCACCCCTCTCCAATGGGAAGAGGAGCTTGATATCTACAACGGAGCGCTGTTCAATCTTGCACACGGACTGGATCAAATGATGTACCTGAGGCCTCATAACCAGTTTGAGGAAGTAGAAGGACTCTTTCTGGTCGGCGGCGGAACACATCCGGGCAGCGGTTTGCCCACCATTTTTGAATCAGCCAAAATCAGCGTAAGGCTTATCCAGGAGGCGGATGCACGGAAGCATCCGAGGAAGAACTACATGGGAAAAAGAACGGAAGCGGGGCATATGTCATGAGCGCAAAGAAAATTGCAGTTATCGGCTCAGGCGTGGGGGGACTGACAACAGCACTGCTTCTCACCAAACAAGGGTTTAAAGTAACCATCTATGAGAAGGCTGCTCGTGTGGGAGGCCGGCTGGCCTATGAGGAAGAAGGACCTTACCGAATTGACCAGGGTCCAACGATTGTACTGCTGCCAGAGATGCTGCTCAGCATTCTCGAGGAAGCCGGGATTGACCGGTCACGTGTTGATTTGATCCGCTGTGATCCTATGCACCGTTTTTATTTTGAGGATGGAAAGGTTCTTACCAAGTGGTCTGACCGGGAGGCGCAGGTCGAGGAGATCAATCGGGTGTTCCCAGGAGAGGGAAGAGGCTTTCAGCGCTTCATGGAGGACATGGACCCTCTTTTTCCGACAGGTGTGAGCACCATTCTTGAGCGGCATTTCGCAAGAAGAAGAGACTTTTATACCCGGGAAGTGACAAGTCTGTTAAAGGACATGAGGGCATACACCAGTCTGAGGTCTGCTATGGGGCGATATTTTCAACATGAACAGCTGAAGGATGCTTATTCATTGCAAAGCTTGTATATTGGCGGGTCACCGTTATCCACTCCTGGCATTTATACTTTATTGCCTTATGCAGAGCATCAGTTCGGCGTTTGGATGATCAAGGGGGGATACGCTTCTCTTGCTTCTCTGCTGGCAGAAGAGCTGCTCGCACGAGGAGGGGAAATCCGGTTGAATGAGAAGGTCGAATCTCTGATTCTAGAGAACCGAGAATGTAAGGGTGTAGTTACACCGGGCGGTTCTTCTTTGTTTGATGCGGTAGTGTACAACGGAGATTTCCCTGAAATATCGAAACTGATGAACGAAAAGTCGGGGAAGAAAAGAAGAAAGTATACTGCCTCGTCTGGCTGCCTTCTAGTGTATTTGGGAGTTGATAAAAGATTTCCGCATACGACGGCCCATCAGTTTTTCCTTCCTGATCAGTTTGTCTCCAATATGAAAGAAGTTTTCCTCAAGCGCTCTTTGCCAGACAATCCTTCGTTCTACGTATTTAACCCTGTAGCCATGGATGAGACGGCTGCACCTGCAGGACACAGTGTGCTGTACTTTTTAATTCCGGTGCCGAATGCGGAAGGAATAGAAGAATGGAAAGAAGCGGAATCTATAGCAGATAAAGTTATTGAAGCAGCTGAAAGCAAAGCGTTTCCAGGACTGCGTGAAGCCATCCGTTGGCGGAAAGTACGGACACCGGAAGACGCAAAGAGAGAAGGGTTATACGGCGGCGGAAGCTTTGGCATCGCTCCGGTTCTGTTTCAATCCGGGGTCTACCGCCCTCAGCCAAAACCGTATCCGAACATTCGAGGATTGTTCGCAGCAGGAGCATCTATTCACCCAGGCGGCGGAATTCCGATCGTTATGCAGGGAGCAAGGCTGTGCGCAAATGAGTTAATAAAGGAGATGGGATAATTGAATGAAGCGATAATATCACGTTGCGAGGAAATGATACGGCAGGGTTCTGCTTCGTTTTACCATGCCTTTCGTGGTTTGCCCAGCCCGAGACGAGAAGCGGTGTTCGTAATTTACGCCTTCTGCCGGTTAATCGATGACAGCGTGGATGAGCCCGAAAAAGCGCCGTATTCGATTTTTCAGCTGCGGGATCATCTGAAGGAGCTGGACAAGGCTGAGGGACACTTCATCTGGCCGGCCCTGCGCTGGTTATTCGGGGAATTCCCGAATCTAACGAAGGATCCATTCTTTCGCCAAATGGAAGGTCAGATCTCGGATTTGACCTTGACGCATTATTCCACAATGGAGGAGCTGGAGCATTACTGCTATCTGGTTGCAGGCACGGTAGGAGAGATGCTGCTTCCTGTGCTGCGTGATGATGACGGGGAATCCGCCATGGCCTCAGGCATCGCGCTCGGCAAGGCGATGCAGATTGTAAACATCATTCGAGATGTCGGTGAAGATAAAGGCCGGGAACGCAGATATATACCGATGGAGCTCATGGTCAAGCACCAATATACCGTGAAGGACTTTCAAGAGGGAATCGTGGATGGACGCTTCATTTCTGTCATACAAGATTTAGAGCAGACTGCCCGTCAATGGTTTGAAGAGGGACTTGCAGATATCGATTCGTATCCTTCCCTCAGCGGCTTTGCCGTAGAGCTGGCGGCATCGTTCTACGCTTCCATATTGAACGCGGTGGAGAACAATCAGTATGACGTGTATACAAAGCGGGCTTATGTAACCGATGACCAGAAGATGAAGATGTTTCTTAAGATTGCGGCCAAGCACAAGAAGCGTTCCGTTAAACGTAAAAAGGCTGCGGTGTCCTGATGATTCAAACTGTATATTGGATCTGGTACAGCATTGGCGCGGTACTGCTGCTGACGATCGGTGTTCCGGAGTATCTTAATTTTTCCAATGGGTTATTTTTGATTTTTTATGCGCTGTGTTCTATGGATCTTATTTTTGCAAACAAGCTTAACCCAGCGATGTCCGGTCAGACCCAAGAATGGTGGAAAAGACCTGCCGTATGGCTCTCTGCCTTCTTAATATGGACAGGAGGAATGGGTGTGGAATGGCTGGGTGTCCATAGTGGCTGGCCGTTTGGAGACTATAGCTATTCCGGTCTATTCGGCTTCCATTTATTTTCCGTCCCATTCACTCTTGGATTTGCATGGATTGCTGTTGTCGGGAATGCTGCGCTGCTTAGCGGCGGTGGCCGCGGTGCGAAGAGCAGGCTGGTGCGAGCACTGAAGACAGGGTCTTGGGCCTGTGTCATGGATCTGGTTCTGGATCCTGTTGCCCATCAGCGCGGATTCTGGAGCTGGGGTGGAGCCGAAGGATTCTATGGCGTACCATGGACGAATTTTGTCAGCTGGTTCATCATGGGCGGGATTTTGTCCCTGCTGCTGCCTCCGATTGATCACAATCCTGTCCTCCAGCGAAGAGGAAAGCTGCTGTATCAAATGTTTATTCTATTATTCGGATTATTGGCGCTTCAAGGCGGGCTATATGGTGCAAGTGTAATAGCGGCAGTAGCCATCTTTGTAGCAGAGGGGAGTCATCAATATGCTGTCCGCAAACAAGTCCCGGTTCTTTAGCAAGCTGTTCTCAATTTACAATGAGAAATATTTACTTGATCGCAGGTTCAGCTATGTAGGTATCAGCGGACAGCTTGATGTGGCTGAGAAGGAGCGTCCGGTCTTATACATTATGAATCACAGCTCCTGGTGGGATGGACTTCTTGTCCACCATGCTCTTCACCGGCTTTCGTCCTGCGAGCACTATATGATGATGGAGGAGGAACAGCTGAAGAAATTCACATTCTTTCGGAAGCTGGGTGCCTATTCCATCCGTAAAGGGGACACCGGTGAGGTGCGGCAAACGTTAAATTACACCCTGGAGCTGTTGTCATCGGGCAAGAAGGTGTGGATTTTTCCGCAGGGGGAAATCAGACATCAGGACGTCCGTCCCCTTGGGTTTGAACGGGGGATTGGACTGTTACTGTCGCGTTTACCGGAAACGATTGTTATGCCGGTTACTTTGGTTCACGGTCTATACTGCCAAGACAAACCTGAAGCAATGCTTACGGTGGGTCTCCCTATCATCCAGCCTTGGTCAGATTATACCAGCCGGGAGATTACGCAGCGGCTGGAAGATGTGCTTACAGAGCAGCTGGAGAGGCAGAAGCAGGAGATCATAGCTGCACCGGATGGGCGGCCTGCAGAATACATATCTTTGATAGAGCACAAAAAGTCAACAAGTGACCGGTTTGAGAAGGTGTTTGTGAAGCGAGGTGGAGCATAAAGCATGAATGTTCTGGCATATTTAATGTTGATTTTGTGCGGGATTTTGGCTGTACAGCTCGTCTTTGCTATTTGGAATAAAAGGCAGCTTCCGCGGTTGGGAGAAGCATACAGACTTGCAGGACGGCATGGATCAGACCAGGAACATAGTGAACTGGTCAAGGTATCTGTCCTCATTCCTGCCCGCAATGAAGAATTGCATATCCGGGAATGCTTGTCGAGCGTGCTTGCCGCAGATACAGACGGCATCGAGCTGGAAGTGCTTGTTCTGAATGATCGGTCGGAAGATATGACGGGAAGCATCTTGGAGGAAATGGCGGCCAAGGATTCGCGCCTCCGCATTATAGATGGCCGGGAGCTTCCGCCGGGATGGATGGGAAAGTCCTACGCATGTCATCAGCTAGCTGAGCAAGCGTCCGGTGTATGGTGGCTGTTTATGGATGCGGATGTGCGGCTTGAACAGAGTGCACTGACTGCCGTTCTTGCCACAGCTCTGGATCAAAATACGGGACTTGTCACGGGCTTTCCGAGACAGGTGACGGGTACATGGCTTGAAAAATTAGTTGTGCCGATGATGAAATTCACCATCATCAGCCATCTCCCTATTAGACTTGTGCGAGGCTCGGGCGACGCCAGATTTGTTGCGGCTACCGGAGCCTTTATGTTTATTCATAGGGATACCTATGCTCTTAGCGGGGGGCATGCTGCGATCAGGGCTGATTTGCTTGACGACATGCAGCTGGCAAGGGCTGTGAAGCGGGCAGGAGAGCCCGTGACCTTGGCGGATGTCCATCGGCACACGCATACCCGGATGTATCAAAATGCAGGCGAGGTATGGAACGGATACAAAAAAAATTTATATGAGGGGCTAGGGCGCAGCGGTGTTTTGCTGGCTTGTGTGCTCCTTATGTACTCCCTGCTCTATCTGCTGCCGCCAGTCAGCTTGGCAATTGGCATCTTCAGCGGCGATCCTCTCGTCATTCTGTATGGAGGAGTCGCTACGCTGCTAGGTATGAGCGTCAAACGGGTAGCAGATCAAGTGAACAGCCAGCCGCTATGGCTTATGTTTTTGCATCCAGTCAGCATAGCCTGTGTCATTCTTATCGGAATTTCTTCCTGGCTCGGTGCTGTCACAGGTAAGGGTTATACGTGGAAGGGGCGGAGGTACAGCTAATGAAGAAAAAAGCAGTTGTTATCGGCGCAGGGTTTGGCGGCTTGTCCTGCGCCATTCGTCTTGCTTACAGCGGGATGGATGTGACCGTGATTGAAAGGCAGCAAAGGGCTGGCGGGAAGCTCCAGCGTGTAACGGAGCAAGGATACACTTTTGATAGAGGCCCTAGCACAATAACGATGCCGCATGTATTTCGCAGAGTCTTTGAGGAAACTGGCGTACATATGAATGATTATGTCCGTTTATATGATCTGGATCCGCGTACACGAAACGTTTTTGCTGACGGAACGGTGGTGGACCTGACGAAGGACAGGGAAAGCATGAAAGAGCAAATTGCTGCTTATAGTCCGGCAGATGCGTTACGTTATGAAGCCTTTATGCAGGAATCAAAGGCACTTTACGGGGAGGCAGAGAGTCAGTTTCTGAATCGTCTGCTGTTGAAGCTGGGGGATAAATACAATGTCTCCATGCTTAAAAGCCTCCTGCGTGTACGGCCTCTTGTTAAGCTGGATCAGCTGCTGAGGCGTTATTTTCGTCATCCAAATACGCTGATGATGCTGGGGAGGTATGCCACTTACATTGGCTCATCCCCTTACCTTGCGCCTTCTATCTTCGCTATGCTGGGTCATGTGGAAACAGAGCTTGGCATATACGGTGTGGAAGGAGGGACTTATTCTCTCATTTCCGGGATGGTAAAGCGGGCAGAGGAGCTTGGAGCTCGTATTCATACTGGAGAGCATGTGCATCAGCTGCGAATCATAAACGGGAGGGTGTCAGGTGTTGAGACAAGCAAGGGAGAATATGCTGCAGACGTAGTCGTGATTAATGGAGATGTGCTGAGCATGAACCGCTTGCTCATTCCTGAGAAAGATCGTCCTTCGATGAACGATAAGGCAATCTCTCGCTACGAGCCTTCTTTATCCGGGTTTGTAACCCTGTGCGGAGTACGCAGACAGTATGAACAGCTGCATCACCATACCGTGTTTTTCCCGCAAAAATATGAGCGTGAATTTACGGATATTTTTCATCGACGCAAGGCGCCGCAGGATCCAACCTTGTACTTGTGCTATTCCGGGTACTCGGAACCGGGAATGGCTCCGGAAGGCGGGAGCAATCTGTTCATATTGGCTAATTCTCCTTATGTGTCGGAGCATTGGAGCTGGGCAGAGGAAACAGCAGCATACCGGCAGCTTATTTTTAAGAAGCTTTCGTCTTCTGGCATTGAAGGGCTGGATCAGTCCGAAGTGATGCTGCATTATAATCCTGAACATATTGAGCAGGATACACTTGCGTATCGCGGGGGTATATATGGCATATCCTCCAACACCGTAAATCAGACCTTTTTCCGTCCGGGAAACCGGCACAAGGATGTTCAGAATTTATGGTTTGTGGGAGGAACAACACATCCTGGCGGAGGAACGCCGATCGTCACCTTATCCGGGCAGCTAGTTGGAGAGCACATTGCAGGCGTGCATCAGCTGTAAAACATATAGAACACATCGATAAGATGTACTACTTTCGGTATAATGAAATGAAAATGAATGAGCGGGGAGCAGTGAGATATGCAGAAACGACCGGAGAAGGCAGAAGAAATCACGGATAGAGAAATAGAGTTTACAGGAGTGAGCGAGCAGCTTCTGCCTGAAATTCCGACCGGTGAACGGAAAATTGAGCATGTAAGACTGTGCCTAAATGAAGACGTAGGCGGACAAGGGATTACCACCGGTTTTGAGCGTTATCGTTTCCGTCATTTGGCGCTGCCTGAGCTGAGCTTTTCGGATATCAGCCTAAAAACGATTTTTTTGGGGCAAGAGCTGCGGACACCGCTGTTAATCAGCTCCATGACTGGCGGAAGCGCTGCGACAGGGAGAATTAATGAGCGGCTTGCAGGGGTGGCCGAGGCAAGAGGCTGGGCACTTGGCGTCGGTTCCGTGCGTGCGGCAGTAGAGAAGGCGGAGCTGGCAGAGACGTTTGCAGTCCGAACGTTTGCGCCGACGATTCCGCTCATTGCCAATCTCGGGGCAGTACAGCTGAATTACGGATTTGGCCTGGATGCTTGCCAAAGGGCCGTAGATATTGCGGGTGCATCCATGCTGGTGCTGCATCTGAACAGTCTGCAGGAGGTGTTTCAGCCGGAGGGAAATACCGATTTCAGCGGACTTCTGAAGCAGATCGAATTCCTGTGCAGCAAGCTTGAGGTGCCGGTTGGCGTAAAGGAAGTAGGATGGGGAATTGATGGGGAGACAGCTGCCCGTTTATATTCAGCCGGAGTCTCTTTTATTGATGTTGCCGGAGCAGGAGGGACAAGCTGGGTACAGGTTGAAAAATTCCGGAATCAAAATCCGGTTCGAAGAGCGGCAGCTGAAGCTTTTGCAGATTGGGGTATCCCGACAAGCGAATGCATTATTGAGGTGAGAGAACAGAATCCATCCGGCGCGCTGATCGGAAGCGGAGGACTCTCAACGGGAGTGGACGCGGCTAAGGCGATTGCACTCGGTGCAGATCTCACTGGCTTTGGAAGATCTTTGCTTGAATCAGCGGTCCATTCCGAAGAGGCACTCCATCAACGGCTGGAACAGGTTGAATTTGAGCTTCGCACCGCGATGTTTGGCATTGGGGCCGGCAGTCCCGCCGAGCTGAAGTGCACAACAAGACTCGTCAAACATTAAACCAATCTATGGATGGTGATGGTAGAGATGCTCGAGTTAATAAAAATGAATGAGCAGCAGTACAAAGAATTCATTGAATATACGCTGAGTGAATATGCGGCCGAGAGAATAAAATCTGCTGATTGGCTGCCTGAATATGCAGAGCGGAAAGCACGGGAGGATTTGCGCAGAATTCTTCCTGAGGGATTTCTAACACCGGATGCCTATTTTTACATTCTGGCAGAGTCAAATGGGCAGGATGCACGTGATATCGGCTGCATATGGTTTAATGTTCAGCAGCGGGGCGGGGCTAAGGAAGCATTTCTATACGATATTTTTATTCGGGAAGCTGATCAGGGTAAAGGCTACGGCACTCAGGCCATGCTTCTTCTTGAGCAGGAAGCAAGGGAGCTTCGGGTGAGTCGAATTGGTCTGCATGTCTTTGGCCATAATGTGAGGGCAACCAGGCTGTATTACAAAATGGGCTATGAGGCCAAGAGCATAACGATGTATAAAGAGCTGTGAGAAATACATAGAGGTTAAAAAAGGCTAGCGTAATGTTCTTGAAGCCCTTTCGTATCTCATATATAATTAGAAGGATTGTCCGTAAAGAACATTACCGTAATTAGCATAAATTTGAGTGATTTTCATGATACTGCTTGTTTAACATCGTGGAATGAATTCTTCTTTTACAATAGATTGAACTCAATCTAACTAACAAATACTTTTTGAGGAGTTGTAGGAATACATGGCTTTGAAGGCAGGGATTGTTGGACTTCCGAATGTAGGTAAGTCGACCCTTTTTAATGCGATTACCCAAGCAGGTGCAGAAAGCGCAAACTATCCTTTCTGTACGATTGACCCGAATGTCGGTGTGGTTGAGGTTCCTGACGAGCGTCTTGATAAATTGACTGAACTGGTACAGCCGAACAAAACAGTGCCTACGGCGTTTGAATTCGTAGACATTGCAGGACTAGTCCGCGGTGCAAGCAAAGGGGAGGGTCTTGGGAACAAGTTCCTCGCACATATTCGTGAAGTGGATGCGATTGTCCATGTAGTGCGCTGCTTTGAAGATGAGAACATTACTCACGTGGACGGCAAGGTAGACCCGGTATCTGATATTCAGACCATCAATCTGGAACTTATTTTGGCGGACATTGAAAGCGTGGAGAAACGGATTGACCGTGCCCGCAAAAATATGAAGGGCGGCAACAAACAGAACGCTCAAGAAGTTGAAGTTCTGGAGAAGCTTAAGGAAGTGCTGTACGAAGATAAACCAGCACGCAGCCTGGAGCTGACAGATGACGAGCGTCTTGTCGTTCGTGATCTTCATTTGCTGACGATGAAGCCTGTACTTTATGCAGCTAACGTAAGTGAGGACGAAGTATCTACTGCGGATGAGAATCCGTATGTTAAACAAGTGAAGGACTTTGCTGTTGCGGAAAATGCAGAAGTGGTGCCGATCAGCGCCAAAGTGGAAGCGGAGATTGCCGAGCTTGAAGGCGAAGATAAGGAAATGTTCCTTGAGGAGCTTGGTCTTGAGGAATCCGGCCTTAACCGTCTGATCAAAGCAGCTTATCGTCTGCTTGGTCTGTACACCTACTTTACTGCAGGCGTGCAAGAAGTCCGTGCTTGGACGATCCGCAAAGGAACGAAGGCACCGGGAGCAGCAGGAGTCATTCACACTGACTTTGAACGTGGATTTATTCGCGCCGAGGTTGTGTCCTATAATGATCTGATGACGGCAGGTTCCATGAACGGAGCTAAAGAACGCGGTCAGCTGAGACTTGAAGGTAAGGAATACGTCGTACAGGACGGCGATGTTATGCATTTCCGTTTTAACGTTTAATCATCTATAAGAAGAGGCCTTCGGCTTTCCATATAGGAGCAGCCGGAGGTTTTTTGCTTCCAAACGATTGGGGAAGATCCTTAAAGATGTGTATTTTTATCTGGAAGTTTTTGGATAACGCTTTAAGTTCTTGTCGGCCATGACTTTTCGCTCTCACGGCTGTATCTTCTCAAGCGCTTCGCCGTATGATATAATTAAGAGTCGACAGATGCTGTTTAAGAAGATATGATTTTGTAGTTGTATCGGCTTGCTTATGCGTCCGTCTTTTTTGAATACAACTTTTACTAATGACAAAGGAATGATGACGTTGTAGCGATACCATCATTACTACCTTAAATATAATGTCGGATGCGAATCAACGTTTATACGAAAGATGCTTATGAAGAGGTGATTACTATGTTGGATCGTTTACAAGCCCTTGTGGACCGTTATGAAAAACTTAGTGAGCTGCTCTGTGACCCGGATGTGGCCAGCGACAGCAAGAAGCTGAGAGACTATTCCAAGGAACAATCAGACTTACAGCCTGCTTACGAGGCTTATACAGAATATAAAACCGTTGTCGAAGAGCTCGAAGCAGCCAAGCAAATGCTTTCAGAGAAGCTCGATGATGAAATGCGTGAAATGGTGAAGATGGAGATCGATGAGCTTGCTCCCCGTCAGCAGGAGCTTGAGGAGAAGATCCGTATTCTGCTTCTGCCGAAGGATCCGAATGATGATAAGAACGTAATCATCGAGATCCGCGGTGCGGCAGGCGGCGACGAGGCTGCTCTGTTTGCAGCAGATCTATACCGGATGTATACGCGTTATGCAGAATCCCAAGGCTGGAAAGTGGAGCTGATGGACGTTAATGAAAGTGACCTGGGTGGTTTCAAAGAGGTTATCTTTATGATTAACGGCCGCGGCGCTTACAGCAAAATGAAATACGAGAGCGGTGCTCACCGGGTACAGCGTATTCCTGCGACGGAATCCGGCGGACGTATTCATACGTCGACTTCTACCGTAGCTGTTATGCCTGAGGCAGAGGATCTTGATATTGAAATTCATGACAAAGATATCCGTGTCGATACGTTCTGCTCCAGCGGTGCGGGCGGACAGTCCGTCAACACGACGAAATCGGCAGTGCGGGTAACGCACGTTCCAACTGGTATCGTGGCGACTTGTCAGGACGGTAAATCTCAGAACTCGAACAAGGAAAAAGCACTTCAAGTACTGCGCACGCGTATCTTCGATATGATGCGCCAAGAGGAAGAAGCAAAATACGCAGGCGAGCGGAAGAGCAAAGTCGGAACGGGAGACCGCAGTGAGCGGATCCGTACCTACAACTTCCCGCAAAGCCGTGTAACAGATCACCGGATTGGTCTAACCATGCATAGACTTGATCATGTGATGAACGGAGAAATTGAAGAAATTCTGTCCGCGCTGACTATTGCTGAGCAGGCAGAATTGATGGAAAAAGGGGAATAACGCTTTGATGCGGTTGCAGTTTGAACTGCCGCAAGGAAGCAGCAATCGGGAAGCCTTAGTGAAGGCTTCCTCTTTTTTGGAGGACTGCGGCGTGCTGGAGCCGCAGAACAATGCACGTTTGCTGCTGGAGTTTGTGCTTGGTTTAGAGGGAGCTGCTTATTATATGGCTTTGCCGGAGCTCTTTCCGGCTGACCGGCTTTCGGCCTTTGAGGAAGCCGTAAATCGCAAGGGCCAGGGGGAGCCGGCCCAGTACATTATCGGACGGCAGGAGTTTTACGGCCTGCCGTTTGAGGTGAACCCCGCCGTGCTTATTCCGCGGCCTGAGACCGAGTTACTGGTCGAGGCTGTGATGCTGCACGGCGACAGACTGTGGCCAGGCGGATCGCCGCTGGTCACAGATATTGGCACAGGCAGCGGAGCTATTGCGGTGACGCTGGCAGTGAAGCGCCCGGGCTGGTGTGTCAAAGCAAGCGACATCAGCCCGGATGCACTTGCTGTTGCAGCGCGGAACGCAGCGGGCAGCGGCGCAGCCGTCAAGTTTCGCGAAGGCGACTTGCTGGCGCCGTTCGCGGGAGAGCGGGTCGATATCTTGGTGTCGAACCCTCCTTATATCCCGGCGGAGGATATCGCCGGGCTGCAGCGCGAGGTGCGCGAGCATGAGCCGCGCACGGCACTGGATGGAGGTCCGGACGGGCTTGCCCCTTACCGGACCATGATGGCGCAGCTTGCTGTGCTCGCTGCGCCCCCGCGCTTGGTCGGATTTGAGCTTGGCCAAGGCCAGGCGGGAGATGTGGCTGCCCTGCTTCAAGAGGCAGGCCACTGGGATGAGATTATCGTCATTCCTGATTTGGCAGGAATTGACCGTCATGTGCTGGGCGTTAAGCTGAACGAGCAGGGATAATCTTCCTATTTGGAAAAAGGATAGTAACGAATTTGTAATCCTCTTGATTTTCTTTTTCGTTGTCTATCCCTTACAATAGATGAAGTGTGTAATATCTTGTCGAATTCAAAACGTTAAAATGGAAATGCAGGACTGGTTTGGAAACGAGAAAGGCTTGCTTTAGGGGGACGGCTTCATGCTGCAGAAGTTTAAAAAGATGGATGCTTCCATCCTTGTTATCATCTGCTTGCTTATGATTATCAGTATTGTAAGCTTGTATAGTTCAACGCACGGAACGAACTTGGAGGGTCATCATCTGCGGATGCTGGCTTATTACTTACTTGGTTTTGCGGCGTTGTTCGCCATTACGCTGGTAGACTACAAGCTGCTGGTTAAATATGCTTTGTATTTATACTTCTTCGGGCTGGCAACACTGCTTGCAGCGAATTTCTTCGGAAGCAATTTGAACAATGCCACAGGCTGGATTCAATTGGGTCCGCTGTCCATTCAGCCGGCCGAGCTCTTTAAGCTTGTTCTTGTTATTTTCCTCGCTTCTGTGCTGATTAAACGAGACAAAGCAAAGCTGGATTTTTGGAGAGATGTCTTACCGATCGGTCTTATGACTTTCATGCCGTTTGCTCTCGTTATGCTCCAGAATGACCTTGGGAATGCACTTGCCTATGTGGTGATTCTGATTGCATTGCTTTGGATCGGTAACATTAAAGCTTCCCATGCTTTGATCGGGTTTATCATCGTTGCTGTTGTCGTAGGCGGCGGAATTAAGCTGTATACGGTATATCACGACTCCATCTATGATTATCTCGATAAAATCGGACGTACCCACTGGGCAGAACGTCTTGACCCTTGGCTCGTACCGGACAAGGCTACGGCTAAAGCCTCCTGGCATACGGATAATGCCAAGCTGGCGATCGGATCAGGCGGGATTACGGGTAAAGGATTTATGGAAGGCACCTCGGTTCAATCCGGCCGTGTCCCTTATACTTATTCCGATTCCATATTTGTATTGATTGCTGAGGAGTTTGGATTTGTAGGGTCATCAGTACTGCTGCTGCTCTACTTTATATTGATTCATCGAATGATTTTAATCGCGCTGGAGACGAAGGAGAGGTCCGGGCCGTACATCATCGTCGGGGTGGTTGCGATGTATCTGTACCAGGTCTTTGTGAATATCGGAGCTTTTATTGGAATTATGCCGCTGACGGGGATTACTCTACCGTTCATTAGTTACGGGGGGACCTCGCTGATGATCAATATGGCAAGTATCGGCCTGATTATGAGCATTAAGGTGCATGGACAGGAAGTTGATGATGATATCGTATCACCGTCACAAAGCGAACAGAAGAAAAAACGCTCCTTCGGCCGCAAGGAAGCCAGAGCGTAGGTAATATACTTGGAGCATAAGCTGGAGGCAGGAATGACTGCCCACCGCTTATGCTCTTTTTTATATGAATCTAGTACTCTCTTAAAAAATTTGGATTACTAGGTTTAACTCTAGCAGACCCGGACATACTGATAGACATGAAGATCATTTGTAAGGGGGAACCGGGCAATGCGAAAGAGTATGAAGCAGTTTCTAATGATTACGGTAACGATGATGATTGTCATGATGAGCTGGGAAGGTCAAAAAATGGACGCTGCGCTTCATCAAACGCTCATTCCGCAGGAATCAATCCGATTGCGCATCTTGGCGAATTCGGATATGCCCGGTGACCAGCTTGTAAAGAGAGAAATTAGGGATGCGGTCGTAACGCAGATGAATGAATGGGTGCCGGAGCTCAGCGACCCGGAGAGTCTGGATGAGGCAAGAGGCATGGTTAGTGAACATATTCCGCAGATTAAAGAATTGGTTGGAGATGAGCTTGCAGCCCGCGGCCTTGATTATGCTTACGATGTAGAGCTTGCGGTGGTTCCTTTCCCAACCAAGATGTACGGCAAGCTCATCTATCCTGCAGGGGATTACGAGGCAGTGCGGATTACGCTGGGCAAAGGCGAAGGACAGAATTGGTGGTGTGTACTTTTCCCTCCTCTATGCTTTGTAGGTGGAAGCAACGGTGATCTGGCAGATAATGACCCAAGTAGTGAACAGACCACAGAGACGGCAGCAGCAGACGGCACATCTGAGCCTGAAGTCCGATTTTTCTTATGGGATTTATTGGTTAAAGCGTGGAACTGGGCAGGCAGCATATTTGCATAAACAAAGGATCGAGACTATGAACTTAAACTGCAATTATATATCATGCTATTAAAGTTAAGAATGGGTCTTGTGTTATAATATAATTTAATGAACAACTAAAATGATATAAATCAACTGTACTTAAACAGTTTAAATCATATATAAGAAAAAGACTGGATGATTGCAAAATGATGAATCAATATTACAATGACTCTTCCTCATTTTGTGGAAGGGAGCTAAGCCTGAGATGAAGACCTCCTATTGGAAAGTGGCTCCGCAGCACAGCGCGGATCAAGCCCGGCAGGAATTGAATACGAATGAGGCGATGGAACATCTGGAGGAAGCGGCAAAGCTTCTGCGGGACGGTTCCATTGTTGCGTTTCCTACGGAAACGGTGTATGGACTTGGGGCGGATGCCAGAAATACAGAAGCGGTGGAAGCTGTATTTGCTGCCAAAGGAAGGCCTTCAGATAACCCGCTCATTGTTCATATCGCCCGCCGGGAGCAGCTCCGTGAATTTGTGCAGGAAGTGAATCCGGTCTCCGAAGCATTAATGGAAGCCTTTTGGCCTGGACCACTCACGATTATTTTACCTATAAAGCCAGATGTCTTATCTAAAAAAGTTACGGCAGGACTGGATACGGTAGGCGTCCGCATGCCGGATCATTCCGTAGCTTTGCAGCTGCTCTCCTTAGCGGATTGTCCTGTTGCTGCTCCAAGCGCTAATCGCTCGGGAAGACCAAGCCCTACACTGGCGGAGCATGTAAGTACAGATTTGGATGGGCGTATAGCAGGTATCGTTGATGGGGGAGCCACTGGAGTAGGCGTTGAATCGACGGTTGTCCAAGCAGATGATGACGGCGTAATCACCATCCTGCGTCCAGGAGGAATTACGGCAGAACAGCTGGAGACCATTGCAGCTGAGGTTCGCCTTGACCCCGGACTAACCGTCGGGGCAAATGACCGTTCGCTTGTGCCTCGTTCTCCGGGAATGAAATATACTCACTATGCGCCTAAAGGCAAGCTATGTGTTGTAGAAGGTGCTCCTTCTGCCGTTACTCCTTATATCTCTAAATCACTTCGTGATGCTAAATTACGCGGAGAGTTCACAGCAGTGCTTGCTTTCAGTGAGCACATTGAGGCATATCGTGCAGATGGTCTTTTCTCGCTTGGCAGCTTAGATCGTCTGTCCGAAGGTGCACACCTTCTCTATGCAGCTTTGCGCAGCTGCGATGAGATTGGAGCCACGTATATATTAGCCGAGGCTTGTCCTTCTGAAGGGCTCGGTGCAGCTATTATGAATCGTTTGCTGAAGGCAGCAGGGCATCAGGTGATTCACGTATCAGACTGAATCGTTTTTATATCCTTTTGTCATGTTTTAAATCTTGTCCGCATATCGTGTACAAGACTTAAAGTGGACATGGGGGTATGAATAAATGCTGGTGGCACCTGCTGAACTCGGCCATCTCTTTACAATTATGATCATGGCTGTGGCTTTAGGAATGGACGCATTTTCACTAGGTATAGGAATTGGCATGAAAGGGATCCGGCTTCTTCATGTGCTTCGACTGAGCCTGTTGATATCTTTGTTCCATATACTCATGCCTTTGATCGGTTTTTACACCGGTCAATACGTCAGCTCGTTTCTAGGACAAATAACATCCTATGTTGCCGGAGGACTGCTTCTTGCTTTAGGTGCACATATGATTTTTAATGCCTTAAGACCTGGTGAGTCCAGCTTTATGGATCATCGGACTTTTACGGGAACCATGGTTTTTGCCGTCAGTGTCAGCATCGATTCTTTCTCCGTGGGCGTTACACTGGGGATGTTCAGAAGCGATTTATGGCTGACGGTCATGGCTTTTGGTATCTGTGGATTTTTTATGTCGTTAGTGGGGCTTTTGATCGGCAGAAGGGTCAGCCGTAATTTGGGTGAATACGGGGAAGCAGTGGGAGGAGCCATTCTGCTTGCTTTCGGTATGCTGTTCATCTTCTAACTCCTTTTTGCATATTGAATCAAAGCATCATAAAATAGAAATCATCTCAATCAATTGAACAGACATTATTTATACATGAATTTGGAGGTGATGATCATGAAGAACATTTTATTTGTATGCACAGGTAACACATGCCGGAGTCCTATGGCTGAAGGGCTGTTTCGTAAAGCAGCTGCTTTACGAAACATCAGCGTAGAAGTCCGTTCGGCAGGTGTATCTGCAATAGACGGAAGTACGATTTCGCGTCATGCAGCCGCAGTCTTAAAGGATCATGAAATTCATGATGTAATTACTTCATCCTCAATGAATCGCGAGCTCGTAGGCTGGGCGGATCTCATTCTGACTTTAACCGGCTCTCACAAGCAGCATGTCATTCATCATTTTCCGGAAAGCGCGGACAAGATCTTTACTTTAAAAGAGTATGCAGAGGATGATACTAAAGTCCTGGAGGATCTAAGAGAACTGGATCGTTTATATGCAGACTGGGAAATGAAACGAGCGCTCGGGCAGGGCGTTACAGCATCTGATCGTCAGCGGATTATCGAGATTCAGCAGCGTATTCCAAGCTTTGATATTTCCGATCCGTTTGGCGGAAGCAGAGAAGACTATGATGTGACTGCCGCAGAAATCCGTACGGCTGTTGAACGAGTTCTGGATAAGCTGAGCCAGGCTTAAAACATTTATAGCAAAGGCAATAGAAATAGTTGATTTCTAACATCCGATTGTTTATGATGTAGAGGAAGATGAGATTCCGGTGTAACTGGCGACGAATGTGGATTAAACCACGATGGAGCATCGGAGTAAACGGCCGGTCGCCTGGGCAAAAGAGCATTTCTGTGCGCAAGTTTACTTGTGTACAGATTGCTCTTTTTTCGTCTTTCGCCATATTTTTCGGTATAATAAGACAGAATGTACTTAAACAAGATCGTAAAATAGGGCGTTATAGGAAGGATGGTTCTAAGGCTATGGAACAGAATGGCGGTATGACGGAATGGCGCGATATAGCGGTGCATACGGCTGAGGTGCTGGGGGAGCTGGCCAAAGAGGGGAAGCTTGGACCCGGCAAGGTTGTTGTCATCGGTACGAGCACAAGCGAAGTAGCCGGTAAACGTATCGGGACGGGCGGTGCATCAGAGATTGCAGAGGCTTTGCTGCAAGGCGTAGGCGAAGTGAAGGCTGCCTATGGTTTTGATGTGGCATTCCAGTGCTGCGAGCATCTGAACCGTGCCTTGGTGATGGAACGTTCGCTGCTTGAACGTCTTGGACTGACGGAGGTATCGGCAGTTCCTGTTCCAAAG
Organism: Neobacillus mesonae; assembly: GCA_023715865.1. Taxonomy (GTDB): domain Bacteria; phylum Bacillota; class Bacilli; order Paenibacillales; family Paenibacillaceae; genus Paenibacillus. The sequence goes on along the minus strand of JAMBOW010000008.1, from coordinate 67,377 downwards.
GCTGGAGGCTCGATGGCAGCAGCCGCTTACCGTTCTATGAAAGAGCCATGCCTTGCTGAAACGATTGAGGCCCATGCGGGAATGGACATTGGTGAGACGCTCATCGGCATGCATTTGAAGCGGGTGGCAGTCCCGTATCGGACTGCAAGGCGTTATATCGGAGAAGCGCGTGTGACTACAGCTTTGACGAGACCAAAGCTGATTGGCGGCGAGCGTGCCGTATACCAGCTTGAGGTAACCGGTAACGCACCAACATGTGAGTAACCTTTTATTTAAAATATAGCGATAACTTGGGAGGAATTAATGTCATGGAACAATTGCGCAAAGCTGACCCAGAAGTACTGAATGCGATGGGACTTGAACTGAAACGCCAGCAAAACAATATCGAGCTGATTGCCTCGGAAAATATTGTTTCTGAAGCGGTTATGGAGGCCATGGGCTCCGTTCTCACGAACAAATATGCAGAAGGATACCCAGGTAAACGTTACTACGGCGGATGCGAGCATGTGGATATCGTTGAAGATATCGCACGTGACCGTGCCAAAGAACTGTTTGGCGCAGAGCATGTCAATGTTCAGCCGCATTCCGGTGCACAGGCAAATATGGCTGTATATCTTGCAGCATTGAAGCCTGGTGACACGGTGCTTGGTATGAACCTGGCGCATGGCGGCCATTTAACTCACGGCAGCCCGGTGAATGCTTCCGGTCTGTTGTACAACTTTGTAGCTTATGGAGTACAGGAAGATACGTTCCGTATTGATTATAATGAAGTGCGTAAAGCTGCTTTCAAACATCGTCCTCGTTTGATTGTTGCTGGTGCGAGCGCATATCCGCGCACCATTGATTTTGAAGCACTCGCTTCCATCGCAAATGATGTGGGCGCTTTGTTCATGGTCGATATGGCTCATATTGCCGGACTGGTGGCTGCAGGTCTGCATCCAAATCCGGTACCTCATGCCCATTTCGTAACAACGACTACGCATAAAACGCTTCGCGGACCTCGCGGCGGGATGATTTTGACACGCAAACCGTGGGCTGCTGCAATTGATAAAGCGGTATTCCCTGGAAGTCAAGGCGGACCACTCATGCATGTCATTGCTGCAAAAGCAGTGGCTCTTGGCGAAGCTTTGCAGCCTTCCTTCAAGACTTATGCGCAGAACGTAGTGAAAAATGCACAAGTGCTGGCTGAAACTCTCGTTGCCGAAGGTCTCAATATCGTCTCTGGCGGTACTGACAACCACTTGATGCTGATCGATACCCGCAATATTAACATTACAGGTAAAGACGCAGAGCATGTACTTGATTCCATTGGTATTACGGTTAACAAGAATGCGATTCCGTTTGATCCTACAAGTCCGTTTGTAACAAGCGGTATCCGTATCGGTACTCCAGCTGCGACTTCCCGCGGCATGAACGAGGAGGCCATGGTGGAAATCGGTAAGATCATTGCGAAGACGCTGAAGAACTCACAGGACGCAACCATCTTGGAAGAAGCAAAACGCCAAGTAACAGCATTAACCGACAAATTCCCACTTTATCCGGAGCTTAAGTACTAAAATCATATTTATATTCCAATACTGAGATTTAGCTATATCGGCTATTTCTTTTCAAAATGGACCGAGCTGCTTTTTATGTAGTCTCGGTCTTTTTTGCAATGTTGGGAAGAACATTGCAATGGCAGGTGAATTTACGGAAAGGGAATGATATAATATACAGGATTTATCGACCTGCCCGTATTATATTGTTGTAGAACAAGGCGTCTCGATGATGAATGAAGAACCTACCGGAGGGAACAAGCAATGGGAAAATTGGTGGTATGTGATCACCCGTTGATTCAACACAAATTGACAATTATTCGTGACATGCGCACGAACACAAAGGATTTTCGCGAACTCGTAGATGAAGTGGCAACTTTGATGGCATACGAAATTACACGTGATATTCCGCTCGAAACAATAACGGTACAAACACCTGTAGCAGAAACAGATGGAAAAGTAATCTCAGGCCGTATGCTGGGGCTTATTCCTATTTTGCGTGCAGGTCTTGGAATGCTAGACGGCGTCGTGAAGCTTATTCCAGCTGCGAAAGTCGGCCATGTAGGTCTGTTCCGTGACCCTGAAACACTGCAGCCTGTCGAGTATTACACAAAGCTGCCTACGGATGTGACAGAGCGTGAGCTGATTGTTATCGATCCAATGCTGGCAACAGGCGGATCCGCGATTGCGGCTATCGATGTGCTGAAGAAGCGCGGCTGTACTCAAATTAAGATGATGAACCTGATCGCTGCGCCGGAGGGCGTTAAGGCTGTTCATGATGCTCACCCGGATGTAGACATCTACGTTGCGGCACTGGATGAGCGTCTGGATGAGCACGGTTATATCATTCCAGGCTTGGGCGATGCAGGCGACCGTTTATACGGAACGAAATAATAAATCTGGAACAAAGGGGCTCATAACGAATGTCGAAGATTAAAATAATGACTGTTTTCGGAGTCCGCCCGGAAGCGATTAAGATGGCTCCGTTAATACTGGAGCTGGAACGTCATCCTGACGAGATCGAATCGATTGTATGTGTTACGGCACAGCATCGTCAGATGCTGGATCAGGTGCTTGAAGTATTCAACATTACGCCGAATTATGATCTGGATGTGATGAAGGACCGCCAGACGCTGAACGAAATTACAGTACGGGTCCTTCAGGGGCTAGAACCGGTTCTGCAGGAAGCAAAACCGGACATCGTCCTGGTTCATGGAGATACGCTGACGACTTTCCTCGCCAGCTATGCTGCATTTTTACAGCAGATTAAAGTAGGGCATGTAGAAGCAGGACTTCGTACCTGGAACAAGCTTTCTCCGTACCCTGAAGAGATGAATAGACAGCTCACTGGAGTGCTTGCTGACTTGCATTTTGCACCAACGGACATGTCCGGAGCGAATCTTCTCAAGGAAAATAAACCAGAGTCAAGTGTGTACATCACAGGCAACACGGTCACAGATGTGTTTCAATATACTGTACGGGAGGATTACACACATCCAGTGCTCGAATTCGCGAAGGGCAAGAGACTGATCTTCATGACGGCACATCGCCGGGAGTCACAAGGTGAGCCTCACCGCAACATTTTCAAAGCGGTTAAACGTATAGCTGATGAATTTGAGGATGTAGTAATTGTGTACCCAGTGCATCTGAGTCCTGCAGTAAAGGAGCCTGCGTATGAAATCTTAGGCGGTCATCCGCGCATCAAGTTAATTGATCCGCTGGATGTTGTTGATACACATAATATTTATCAGCATACGCATCTGATCCTTACAGATTCAGGTGGTATGCAGGAGGAAGCGCCATCCTTTGGCGTGCCTGTACTTGTGCTTCGGGATACGACGGAAAGACCGGAAGGCATTGAAGCCGGAACACTGGAGCTCGTTGGTACGGATGAGGAGCATGTATATGCCAGAACGAAGGCGTTATTAACGGATGCTGAGCTGTATGCTTCAATGAGCGAAGCAGCGAATCCATTTGGTGACGGACATGCTTCTGAACGTATTGTCAGTGCGATTTTGCACCATTTTGGTAAAAAAGAAGAGCGTCCAGAGCGTTTTCACAGAAAGTTCGAAAATTAATTATTTTCCCTACTCATAAAAAGTCAACAGTACAGCATACAGTTAAACTGTACGGTTTACGCGGGTTTGGGAGGTTTCGTGAGTTTTTTTCATTGTTTTTCAAGGCATTTTTCACAGCTGGAGCAAGGAATCGACCGATTGACAAACAGTTTAACCATTAAGTAAGATAATTGGGATTGGACAAGCCAGACGCAAATTCGCTCGTTTTTCCGGGATATTAGGAAAGACGAGAATTTGACTCATTTACCATTTACAGCGCTTTCTAAAGGGATGGGTTGTGTCTAATATGAACCAAGATAAACCATGGTTAATTGCTCTTTCGATCGGTGGTTCCGGCATCCTGCTGGCTGCTTACATAACCATTGGATTTTTTGCGGGTCGGTGGCTAATGAACCTTATGAACGGCCAAGCCTACTTCATCGCTATCGGATGTATGGTGGGATTGGTGCTGGGGGTTCTGAACATAGCTATATTTATTAAGAAGTTTTTGGGGGAACAAAATGATTAGTTTGTCTTCCATTGTAAATGCAGTTACTAGAGTAACGTTCTTCCTGCTGGCATTTGCTTTTCTGGGATGGGCACTGTTTCCTGAATACCGTTCTGTTTCCCTAGGATTTATTATCGGATTATCTGCAGGATTATTTAATTTTCGATATCTGTCTATCAAAGTGAAGCAGGTATCAGAAGTCGCTGCTGAGGTCCAAGGCAGGCGAATTAACTTTGGATTCCTGACCCGGATCTGTATTACGATACTTGCGATTATGTTTGCAATCCGGTTTGATTCCGTTTCAATATGGGCTACAGTTGCTGGGCTTTTCTTGGTGCAGGTACTCGCTGTTCCGGTAAGTATTATTGAAAGTATCAGAAAAAAAGGTTAGCACATTAACTACGGGAAAGGGGTGAAAAAGTCACTATGCATGAATCACCTATAATCAAACTCGGGGGGCTTAACATTGATCTTTCCGCAGTGTTGATGCTGGCGGTAACGGTTCTTGTCGTATTCCTGCTTGTGAAATTAGCAACACGAAATTTGTCTGTCGAGAATCCGTCCAAATTGCAGAATTTTATGGAATGGGTCGTGGAATTCGTACAGAACATCGTTGCAAGCGCAATGCCTCTTAGCAAAGGTAAACCATACATTACGTTGGGTCTCACGCTGATCCTGTTTATCCTTGTAGCTAACTTGCTGGGATTGCCGTTTGCTGTAATTACAGAGCATTACGATGAGGATATGATCTTTGGACAAGTTATCCAAGCAACAACACATGTGGATCCAACTCATCCTGCACACATTCTGTGGTGGAAATCACCTACAGCGGATATCTCTATTACGGCAGGTTTGGCGCTTGTGGTATTCATCCTTATCCATTATCTTGGTCTCAAGCACAATCGTAAGCATTATCTCAAGCATTATATTGAGCCGTTCCCAGTCTTCCTTCCGCTTAATATTATCGAGAACTTGGCGAAACCAATCGCACTCGCAATTCGTTTGTTTGCGAATATCTTCGCCGGTGAGATTCTAATCTCGACCATATTAAAGCTTACATGGGTGGGAATACCTGTTTTGGCCGTGTGGCAAGGCTTCAGTATTTTTGTCGGTGCGCTGCAGGCATTTATCTTTACGATTCTGTCTATGGTTTACATCGCACAGGCATCGATTCACGAAGAGCATTAGCAACACTGGTAAACTCTTAGTACACATCATAGAGATGCTGTCCAAGAGATTATTATATTCATTTTAGTCATTAAATAATTTTAAATATCTGAGGAGGATTTTTTCAAATGGAAATGTTAGCAGCAGCTATTGCAGTAGGTTTGGGCGCCCTTGGCGCAGGTCTTGGTAACGGTATGATCGTAAGTAGAACAGTGGAGTCCATCGCTCGTCAACCAGAAGCTCGTGGACCATTGCAAACGACAATGTTTATCGGTGTAGGTATCGTCGAGGTAGTTCCTTTGGCCGCTACCGTTATCGCATTCTTGATTATGTTCTCTTAATATCAGTTTTACGGTTTGGCGGGGAGGGCGATGCCATCCGCGCCTTCGTTTTGTTAAGGCATAATGTGATAACTGGAAAGGAGTGACCTGAGTGGCAATTTTATGGGAAAATATAGTGCTTGCCATGATCTCATTTATCATTCTCTATGTTTTGTTGCAAAAATTTGCTTTCAACAAACTGTTTGGAATCATGGAGCAGCGTCGTACTATGGTAATGCAGCAAATGGAAGATGCTAGGAGAACACGTGAGCAAGCTACTGAATATGTGGAAGAGCAAAAGACTGCGCTTCAAGAAGCACGCCAAGAGGCTCAAGACATTATCGAGCAGTCCCGCAAAACTAGTGCGAATCAAGCCGAGCAAATCATTGATCTGGCTAAACAAGAAGCTGATCGTCTGAAAGTTGATGCAGTTCGTGATATTGAAAGCGAGAAGAACAAGGCTGTTGCTTCCTTGCGCAATGAAATCGGTGCTGTTTCTGTACAAATCGCTTCCAAGATTCTTGATAAAGAAGTTAAACAAGATCAGACTCAAGAAGAGCTTGTTGAGAAGTATCTGAATGAAGTAGGAGGCAGACCATGAGTCAGGATACGGTAGTCGCCAAACGATATGCTAAAGCGTTGTTCGATGTGGCGATCGAGAAACAGTCCGTCCTGGAAGTGGAAGCCGAACTTCGCGCGGTTGCAAGCTCCATTGCGGGAGATCGCGACATCTTGAAATTTATCACTTCTCCGAATGTGAGTGTTTCTGCCAAACTGAGTGTTATCAACAGCAGTTTGAGAGAAAAGGTTTCGGAGCCTGTGCTGAACACGATTAATCTGCTGATTGAGCGGAGACGCATTCAGCTCTTGGATGCTGTCGTTGACAGCTATCTGAATCTTGAAGCAGATGCTCTGGGTATGGTCAACGCACGCGTCTACTCAACCTATGAGCTTAATGAAGAAGAAAAACTTGCGGTTCAGAAAGAGTTTGGAGAACGAATCAACAAACAGATCCGCATTGAAAATATTATCGATACGAGCTTGATCGGCGGACTGAAAGTTGTGGTCGGCGATACGATCTATGATGGAAGTCTAGCAGGTCAATTGAAACGGATAGAACAGTCTTTCAGTAGACGAGTATAGTTGTGAGGGGTGAGGACACTTGAGTATCAGACCTGAGGAAATCAGTACACTAATTAAAAATCAGATCGAACAATACAAAACTGACATCGAAGTTAGCGAAGTTGGTTCTGTTATCGAAGTCGGGGACGGTATTGCCCGCGTATATGGACTCGAGAACGTAATGTCCGGTGAGCTCGTTGAGTTTTCGACAGGCGTTTTGGGTCTTGCACTGAACGTAGAAGAAAGCAACGTTGGTATCGTTATCTTGGGACCATACACAGATATTCGTGAAGGTGACCAAGTTAAGCGTACAGGACAAATCATGCAGGTTCCTGTAGGTGAAGCAATGATCGGCCGTGTTGTTAATGCGCTCGGTGAGCCTGTAGACGGCAAGGGTCCAATTGCTACTGAAACATTCCGCCCTGTGGAAAACAGAGCGCCTGGCGTTATGGCTCGTAAATCAGTACATGAGCCAATGCAAACAGGAATCAAGGCGATTGATGCGATGGTTCCAATCGGCCGCGGTCAACGCGAGCTGATCATCGGTGACCGTCAAACAGGTAAAACATCCATCGCGATCGATGCGATTATTAACCAAAAAGGTAACGGAATGAAATGTATTTACGTTGCGATCGGACAAAAGCAATCTACGGTTGCACAGGTCGTTGAAACTTTGCGCCGTAACGGTGCAATGGAGTATACAACTGTCGTTACTGCATCGGCTTCCGAGCCGTCGCCGCTTCTGTACATCGCTCCATACGCAGGCTGCGCTATGGGTGAGTACTTTATGTACAAAGGTGAGCATGTTCTCGTCGTATATGATGACTTGACTAAACAAGCATCCGCATACCGTGAACTCTCCTTGCTGCTTCGTCGTCCTCCGGGCCGTGAGGCATATCCGGGTGACGTCTTCTACCTGCACTCCCGTTTGCTTGAGCGTGCAGCGAAGCTGAACGATGAGCTTGGTGGTGGTTCATTAACCGCACTACCATTTATTGAAACGCAAGCATCTGACGTATCGGCATACATTCCTACGAACGTAATCTCCATTACGGACGGACAGATCTTCCTTGAAGCTGACCTGTTTAACTCCGGTCAACGTCCGGCGATTAACGTAGGTATCTCCGTATCCCGTGTAGGTAGCTCCGCGCAGATCAAAGCGATGAAAAAGGTAGCAGGTACACTGCGTCTTGATTTGGCTCAATATCGTGAGCTTCAAGCGTTCTCCCAGTTCGGCTCTGACCTTGATAAGTCTACTCAAGCTCGTCTGAACCGCGGTGCGCGCATGATGGAAATTCTTAAACAGGATGTGCATAAGCCGCTGGCTGTTGAGCTGCAAGTAATCAGCTTGTACACAGCTGCTAAGGGCTATCTGGATGAAATTCCTGTTGGAGATGTAACACGCTTTGAGAAGGACTTCCACAGCTTTATGGTGAGCAACAAGCCAGAAGTTTTGGAATCCATTCGTACCAATAAAGACATTACAGCAGACAATGAATCTGCGCTGAAAGACGCAATTGAAACGTTCAGAAAGAGCTTCTCTACTTCTGCTTAATAGCAGAGCCTATAGCAAGCCGCTGATGAACGATAATGTATAGAAACTTTTGTGCAAGAAGGCTGCGCGGCTAACGTACGCCGCAGCCTCTCTTTATAAAGTCGTGAATATATGATGTAAAGCTTACAGAGCTAGCTTTGACTCCGTCAAAAACTCAAGATGATGCTTACGAAGATAGTTTTGACTACGTCAAAAACTCAAGATGATGCTTACGAAGTAAGTTTTTGACTTCGTCAAAAACTCAAGATTACGCTTACGAAGTAAGTTTTTGACTTCGTCAAAAACTCTAAGGTGGTGAAAAAATGGCAAAAGGCATGCGCGAAATCAAGCGCCAAATCAAAAGTGTACAAAACACGAAGCAAATCACCAAAGCAATGGAAATGGTTGCAGCATCCAAGCTGAGAAAAGCGCAGGAGAAAGCAGAAGCAGCTAGACCCTACTCCGAGAAACTGAAGGAAGTAGTTACCAGCATTGCTTCTTCCTCCAACGAAATCAGCCATCCGATGCTTGTCACTCGTCCGGTTAAGAAAACGGCTTACCTGATTATTACTTCTGACCGCGGTCTTGCGGGAGGATACAATGCCAACATTCTTCGTCAAGTCACGCTAACCCTTAAAGAACGCCACTCTTCTGAGGATGAGTATGCTCTTTATATCATCGGTAGAAAGGGTCGTGATTACTTCAGACGCCGGGGACAAGCAATTGAGATGAACGTAACGGATCTGTCTGATTCGCCGACGTTTGCAGATATTAAATCCATTGCTAACCAAGCAGTACAAGGTTTTGAAGAAGGCCAGTTTGATGAAATTTATATTTGCTACAGCCATTTTATAAATGCACTTACTCAAATTCCAACGGTAGAGAAGCTGCTGCCAATGGAAAGACCAGAAAAACAAGCATCCGGAGCTTCTGCGCAATACGAATACGAGCCTTCAGCGGAAGCAGTATTGGAAGCTCTTCTTCCTCGTTATGCGGAAACACTCATTTACGGTGCGCTTCTGAATGGTAAGGCAAGTGAGCTTGGTGCGAAAATGACGGCTATGGGTGCGGCGACGAAGAACGCTTCCAAGCTTATTGGAGAGCTTTCTCTCACTTACAACCGGGCTCGTCAGGCTGCAATCACGCAAGAAATTACGGAGATTGTTGCTGGAGCCAATGCTGCTCAATCTTAATTAGCAATGTACGGAATACTATAATCGAAGGCTAAACAGGACAGAGATTAAACGATGAACGGTAATGTTGGATCTATGAACTAGTATAGCTTGTAGGAGGGAACTAAAGATGAATAAAGGACGCGTTGTCAGCATTCAGGGTGCGGTCGTTGACGTCGAGTTCGACCGCGGCGGACTCCCTGATATTAATAATGCGATTACGATCAACACGAAATTAGACAACGGTACAGAGATTAATCTGACGCTCGAAGCAGCTAAGCATCTTGGTGACAATCGTGTGCGTTGTATCGCGATGTCTTCCACAGACGGTCTTGTTCGTGGAACTGAAGTGATCAATACAGGACAAGCAATTGCCGTACCTGTCGGTGACGTGACTCTGGGTCGTGTGTTTAACGTATTGGGTGATCCAATCGATAATAAAGAGGCGATTGAAGCTTCTGCTCCTCGTAACCCTATTCACCGTGAAGCGCCTAAGTTTGAAGAACTCTCAACTCAAGCTGAAATGCTCGAGACGGGAATCAAAGTTATTGACCTGCTTGCTCCATACGCAAAAGGCGGAAAAATCGGTCTTTTCGGTGGTGCCGGTGTAGGTAAAACAGTATCTATCCAGGAACTTATTAATAACATCGCACAAGAGCACGGTGGTATCTCCGTATTTGCCGGTGTAGGTGAGCGTACTCGTGAAGGTAACGACTTGTACCATGAAATGACGGATTCCGGCGTTATTAGCAAGACTGCCATGGTATTCGGACAGATGAACGAGCCTCCAGGCGCACGTCTTCGCGTAGCGTTGACAGGTCTTACTATGGCCGAATATTTCCGTGATCAAGAAGGTAAAGACGTACTTCTCTTTATCGATAACATCTTCCGCTTTACTCAAGCGGGTTCAGAAGTATCCGCCTTGCTCGGCCGTATGCCGTCTGCAGTAGGTTACCAGCCTACGCTTGCAACGGAAATGGGTCAGCTTCAGGAGCGTATCACTTCCACTAAAACAGGTTCTGTTACTTCCATTCAAGCGATTTATGTACCTGCCGATGACTATACGGATCCGGCACCGGCTACTACATTCGCTCACTTGGATGCAACAACAAACCTGGAGCGTAAAATTTCCGAGATGGGTATCTATCCAGCGGTAGACCCTCTTGCTTCCAGTTCTCGTATCCTGACTCCGGATGTCGTTGGTGAAGAACACTATAACGTAGCACAAGGCGTTAAACGTATCTTGGCGCGTTACAATGAGCTTCAAGACATCATCGCGATCCTTGGTATGGACGAGTTGAGTGAAGAGGATAAAATGCTGGTAGCACGTGCTCGTAAAATTCAACGTTTCTTGTCTCAGCCGTTCCACGTAGCAGAAGCATTTAACGGAATTCCGGGTAAATATGTGCCTGTTAAAGAAACAGTACGCAGCTTTAAAGAAATCCTTGAAGGTAAGCATGACCATCTTCCGGAAGCTGCATTCTTGTTCGTGGGTACTATTGAAGAAGCTGTAGAAAAAGCAAAATCAATGGAATAGTTTCCTAGGTCCTAGGAACTAATAATCCACACATGAAGCAAACTATCCTACGCGGATAGTGTTCAGGAGGGATGACAGTGAGCACCTTTTTATTGGAAATTGTAACGCCGGAGCGACTCATCTACTCTGAACAGGCTAACAGTCTGGTTGTTCGAGGTTTGGAAGGGGAACTTGGTATTTTGCCTGGTCACGTTCCCTTTGTGACTCCTCTGCAGATTGCCCCTGTAACGATTAAAGCGAATGGACAAGAACATAAAATTGCCGTTGCCGGTGGTTTTGTTGAAGTTCGCAAAGAGAAGGTCGTTATTCTGGCCGAAAGTGCGGAGCTGGCAAGTGATATTGACATTGATCGTGCGAAAGCTGCAAAAGAGCGGGCAGAAACAAGACTCGCAAGCAAAGATCAATTCGATCATCGCCGTGCTGAACTTGCATTACAAAAGGCCATGAATCGACTTAAAGTTTCCGGTAATTAGAAATATGAGAGAGGATCTGGTTACATTCCAGATCCTCTTTTTTATTTTTCTCTATAATATTTCCGAGGAAATGACAAATTTCCTCATCAATAAACGGAAATTGTGTCAGATTGAGAACAATTTAAACAGTGTTTACGTATATTGGCAATCAATAATATACCAAGATAGGTTGACAAGGGGACGGCTTACGACTATGATTTCTCAGTGTGTAATATTTGATGTTATCAAAAGGCGGAGGATAGAGTATGGATCCATTGGTGAACGACCAGGTTAATCAAGCTCTCAGTGTAAATGGCCTTGTAGCCATGATCATCTCACTTGCTTGTGTGGCGCTTGCTTGGTGGTCTTTACAGCATCTGAAATTGGACTTATTCGTTCGTCACCCGCAGAGTCCACAAGCGAGAATGCTGCAGCTGCTGATAGCCATTGTGCTGGGGCACTTCGTATCAGAGTTCATTCTGAAGTATTTGAATTGGACGCAAATGTTAACATATTTGTTTTAGTTGATTTTACATAATTCAAGCTTGGTAATTTAACTCCATATTTTGATTTATGAAAAATCTTGTTTTAAAGATATATAAAGCTGGTTAATCTCTGTTAGACCTTGATGAAGACGGCTTTTGTCGAATAACATCATGTGTTTATGTGAACAATGAAAATAACAAATATCAGTGGAGAGATAGACAAATACGGCTTATAGGAAGCCGGGATTGGTATTATCTATCAATGATGAAAAAATGCTTGTCTCCTACATTTATCAGGTGTTATGATGGAAGTTAGGGGATTAGCAAAACTGTTTGCTATTTCTTCAAATGCAATGTTGTAAGATGGAAATTTACCTAATAAAAATGAAAACGATTCTTTTCTGAAGAAAGACATCTTGACGAACAATTGATAATGATGTCGAATTTTCCGATTCATTCGGGCAGGCAACGGATGGTCTGTTTTACAGGATCTAAGATTGTAAGCAGAAAAGGGAAAAATATGCGCGGAGGGAACCATGATGAGCAAATTTATCGTCCGCGGAGGCAAGAGATTGACCGGAAGTGTCAAAGTCAGCGGCGCTAAAAATTCAGTTCTTCCGATCATCGCCGCCTCTCTCTTAGGGGAAGAAGGAGTAAGCACAATTATTGATGCACCTCCTCTCGACGATGTGATGACTATTAACAAAGTACTGGAATCGCTAGGAGCGGAAGTAAACTACCAGGATGAAGTAATTACCGTAAACGCAACGAAACTAACTTCGTGCGAGGCCCCTTACGAATGGGTTACGAAAATGCGGGCTTCCTTTTTAGTTATGGGTCCTTTGCTAACTCGGATGGGTTATACAAAAATATCTTTACCAGGCGGCTGCGCTATTGGTACTCGCCCTATTGACCAACATCTCAAAGGGTTTGAAGCAATGGGTGCAGAGATCAGCCTAGGGCAAGGTTATATAGAAGCACGAACAAACGGCAAGCTGCGCGGTGCCAAAATTTATTTGGACGTTGCTAGTGTAGGTGCAACAGAAAATATTATGATGGCAGCAGTGCTTGCTGAAGGAACGACTACGATCGAGAATGCTGCGAAAGAACCTGAAATTGTCGATCTTGCTAACTACTTGAATGGTATGGGTGCAAAAGTTCGCGGTGCAGGTACTGGCATTATTCGTATTGATGGCGTTGAGAAGCTGCACGGCGTGAAGCATACGGTCATTCCGGATCGTATTGAAGCGGGAACGTACATGGCTGCTGCTGCGATTACTGGCGGAGATGTATACGTTGAAGGAGCCATTTCGGATCACCTTGGTCCCGTCATTTCGAAGATGGAAGAAATGGGTGTAACCATTATTCCAGACGAAAATGGAGTTCGGGTTATCGCTGACGGTCCGCTTAAAGCAGTGGATGTGAAAACATTACCATACCCTGGTTTTCCTACGGATATGCAGTCCCAAATGATGGCGTTGCTGCTCAAATCCGAAGGAACAAGTGTTGTAACGGAAACTGTGTTTGAGAATCGCTTTATGCACGTTGATGAGTTCAATCTGATGAATGCCGAAATTAAAGTAGAAGGACGTTCTTCTATTATTACCGGTGGAGCTAAGCTTACAGGTGCAAAAGTAACTTCAACCGATTTACGTGCAGGTGCTGCCCTGATTTTGGCTGGCTTGATTGCTGACGGAACGACAGAAGTTGGCGGAGTACATCATATTGATCGCGGATATGTACATCTGGCTGAGAAGCTGAACGGACTCGGTGCTGATATTTACCGAATCTCTGTTGATGAGCCGAAGCTGGACAACAAAGCGAGTGAGAAGGTTAAAGACGAAACAGGTCGATTGAAAGTTCAATCCACTTGGGCTTAAATCACCCATTATAATTGAATAAGCAACATTGTGTTCGAACAAAGAACCAAGCCTTTTACAGGCTTGGTTTTTTCTTTTTCTACAAAGCATAGAATAGGATATTTACTTCTTCTATTATAAGTTGGTCCTAATACTTACTATTATATATTTCTATTCTCTTATTTCAGTTCTATCAAATGGACAGACCTCATATGTATAGGCGTATGAAGTCTCTACGAGCCGGAAGAACTAGTGTCTGGCAAATAGAACGGAGGGAACTAGAGAATGAACGAGAGACGCAGCAATTCATATAAAAAGAAAGAAAGATTACGCACATTTAGAAGAAGTAAAATCGTTAAGGTGCCTTGGCCGAGAGAACAAAATTCAGAAGCTTCTAATCCCGTTCTTCAAAATATAGATGGATCGAAGCGTTATCTCATTAAAAAGAAGAAACCGGATGCGGCTGTCGAAACCTCTGCCCAGCTGATTGACATGAATACAAGGAAAATGAAAAAGGGTTCTGAGGACAAGGAAAGAGAATCGAGTATCGTGGAAGGCTCTGTAGTGAGACCAGAGACACGGGGCAAATTAGAGGAACAAAAGAATGAAGAGAAGCTAGTTAAGCTTGAAAAAATTGAAACACCAATGAGTCCTGTGAAACCAACGAAGCAGCACATACAAAACGAAGTGACCAAAGAGGACGAGACAGAGAGTTCGGATGAACTTGATAAATGGTTTGCAGATACAAGGACAAGTCCTTCTGAGGCGCCGGAAGTGAGTGCGCCGGCGCCAGGCGGGCAGCCATCTGCTGCTGCCCGCTACATTTGGCGCCGCGGCAGCGGCCCGCGGCGCCCTAATCGGCGGCGCTTCGCACCCGCCGCCGGCCTCGCGGGGCTGGCCCTCACCGCACTGCTAATTCCAGCAGTGCTGGCATGGCCCCGCGAGGGAACTCCGCCGCAGCCCGCGCCAGCGGCGGAGCAAACCGCGCCCCCCGCTGCCGGTGAGAGCACCGGCCTCGGCGGGGAAGCGGCGCCGGAGGAGGCAGTTGCACCGCCTGCCTCCTCCGCACAGGATACACCACCGGCCGTGCAGCAACCGGCCGTGGTGTATCCTGAACCCGAGGTGCGCGTCTACCTGGCGGAGACGGGCACCATCGATACGGTGACGCTGGAACAGTACGTCACCGGGGTGCTGGCGGCCGAAATGCCTTCGGACTTCGGCCTCGAGGCACTGAAGGCGCAGGCCATTGCCGCGCGCACCTTCATAGTAAAGCGACTCGCCGCTCATGATACCAGCGGCGTTCCGGCCTCCGGCGCTGATGTCACCGATACGGTAGACCATCAGGTTTATCATCCATATGAGGGACTTCAGGAGGAGTGGAAGGCCGCAGGCAAGGAAGAAGAATGGGCCAAGCTCGAACAAGCGATTCGAGAAAGCAAGGATACGATCATGACTTATCATGGTGAACCGATAACAGCGTCCTTTTTCTCCACGAGCAATGGATATACGGAGAACTCGGAGGATGTGTGGCAACAGGAGCTGCCTTACCTGCGAAGCGTATCCAGTCCATGGGATGCCAAAATTGCACCTGGTTTTAAAGAGAGCATCACGATGAGCCGAGCGGAATTTATGAATAAGCTGAATGTTGTTCCGGAAGCAACGCCGGTGTCTACCAATAATGAAGGAGCCCAGCCTTTTATAGAGGTCATCTCCAAGACGGACGGGAACAGAATTAAAGAGATTCGTGTAGGAAGCAAGCGATTCTCTGGTAAGGATATAAGAGAGCTCTTAGGACTTCGGTCTAGCGAATTTACCTGGTCTACCAAAGGCAGCGATATTACGATTACGACACTCGGTTACGGTCACGGCGTCGGCATGAGCCAATGGGGCGCGAACGGTATGGCACAAGAAGGTTATACGGCAACGGAGATTCTTAAACACTACTATACGGGAATCTCGTTCGGACAAGCATCCAAGCTCCTGTATAAAGAGAAATCCTGAACTCTCAAAAAATTTCAAAATTATTTTAATAGGCGAGTATAAAAGAGTTGCACCCGGTAACACTTGTTACTGAGGTGATAGAAATGAATGAACAAA
Organism: Neobacillus mesonae; assembly: GCA_023715865.1. Classification (GTDB taxonomy): domain Bacteria; phylum Bacillota; class Bacilli; order Paenibacillales; family Paenibacillaceae; genus Paenibacillus. Next base: position 51,532 of record JAMBOW010000008.1, on the reverse strand, counting down.
ACAAAAATCAGAACCAAGAAGATGCTCCAAAATCAAACCAAGGAGCTCAAGGTTCACAATCTTCTTCCTGGAAAAGGCTGTTGTCCAAACGGTGGGTATACCCGGCAGCTTACATTGCCGCAGCAGCTATTATACTAACTTTAGTGTGGGTCTACCAGGACGCAAGCAGACAATCTCTAGTGAATGAAACTGTGAATTCAGAAGTTTCAGAAACAGGAGAATCCGTTCCTACTACTGGAGTGAATGTGGAAGAAGAGCCTGTAAGCAGCGGTGAAGTTGAAGGTACATCCGAGAATCTCGCATGGCCGGTAGCCAGCGCAGCTGATGTTAGTGTCGTTAAGCCTTTCTATGATGCAGAAGCAACAAGTGATGAGAAAGCAAATGCATTGCTAGAGTATGACCAAACGTTTTTCGCAAATGTCGGTATTGATTTGGCAAGAGCAGATGATCAAGCATTTGAGGTTAAAGCAGCACTCAGCGGTAAAGTTACTCGTGTAGAAACCCATCCGGTAAACGGCATGGTGGTTGAGATCACTCACGACAATGAGATTAAAACTGTATACCAAAGCTTGTCTAATGTTACTGTGAAACAAAATGACGAGGTTAAACAAGGTGACACGATCGCAACATCGGGCACAAGCGAGCTCGAAAAAGATCTTGGCAACCATGTACACTTTGAAGTGTACGAAGCAGGAAAACCAGTTAATCCGGAGCAGTATCTTCCTGAGAAATAAAAAATAAGCATGACTTTATGAGCAGCGGGGATAACCCGCTGTTTTTTTCTTTTTACCGCGAAAGCCGTGGAAATGGACAAACCTGTGGACAGTGAAATTGAAAATAAATGCTCGCGTACAAGCTCGTCAGCCCTTGAAACCGTGAATATCTAGGCACGCCCCTCATATAATGTACCAAACTATCCACAGTAGGGAGGCGGGAGCGTGCACGATTACATCAAAGAACGGACCATTAAAATTGGACGCTGTATCGTTGAGACGAGGAATACGGTCCGTACCATCGCCAAAGAATTTGGCGTTTCAAAAAGCACGGTGCATAAGGATTTAACCGAACGGCTGCCGGAAATCAACCCTGATCTTGCGGATCAGGTAAAGCACATTCTTGAATATCACAAGTCCATCCGTCATTTGCGGGGAGGAGAGGCAACCAAGATTAAATATAAAAAAACGAGCGGGAAGAAGCGGGAGGTACTGGCCTCCGGTAAATCTTAAAGATCCCCTGTACTACGTAGGACAAAGAGCATATAAATGCATTGAACACCTCCCCTAAAGTATGATATGTTAAAAGATGGTATAGCGTCGAAATATGACTTCTTATCTATGAAAACACACATAAATCTGCTGACTTTTGTCGAACAATAGATGGATCATGGATTTTGTATAATACAAAATCGTAAAACAACGTATTTTCATCACCATAAAATATCACTTTGGGGGCTCTTTTATATGTTAAGCAAGGATATCGGCATTGATCTTGGCACAGCTAATGTGCTCATTCACGTGAAAGGAAGCGGAGTTGTGCTTGACGAGCCATCTGTCGTTACGATAGAGAGCGGGTCAAAAAGAGTACTGGCCGTAGGGGAGGAAGCCCGCCGGATGGTAGGGCGCACACCGGGAAATATTGTAGCCATCAGACCTTTGCGTGACGGGGTTATTGCTGATTTCGATATTACGGAAACCATGCTTAAATATTTCATAAATCGGGTTGGCGGCAAAAATTGGTACAGCCGTCCCCGTATTTTAATATGTGCACCGACAAATATCACTTCTGTGGAACAGAAGGCAATTCGTGAAGCGGCCGAACGCAGCGGTGCTAAGGAAGTATTTCTTGAAGAGGAACCAAAAGCGGCGGCGATCGGAGCAGGCATGAACATTTATGAGCCGAGCGGAAATATGGTGGTTGATATCGGTGGAGGGACGACTGATGTAGCTGTGCTTTCCATGGGGGAAATCGTTACATCATCTTCTATTAAGATGGCAGGGGATAAATTTGATGAAGCCATCCTGAAATATATCAAAAATAAGTACAAGCTCCTTATCGGAGAACGGACAGCAGAACATATTAAAATGATGATCGGAACGGTGCATCCAAGCGGGGAACAGGCGGAGCTTGATATTCGCGGACGGGACATGGTGAGCGGTCTGCCTAAGTCGATAACGGTTACGTCGGATGAGGTTCAAGAGGCACTATCCGACCCTATTTCTTCTATTGTGACGTCGGCCAAATTTGTATTGGAACAAACCCCTCCAGAGCTTGCTGCGGATATTATTGATCGTGGAGTCATTCTGACCGGTGGAGGAGCGCTTCTTAAAGGATTGGACGAGCTGCTTGCCGAGGAGCTGAGGGTGCCGGTGCTCGTTGCAGAGGACCCAATGCACTGCGTCGTCAAGGGAACGGGACTTATGCTCAATCATTTAGACCGTTCCCTTAAGAAAAAGTTCTAATTTGCCGATAATATAAAATGAACTAAAGCAATCATCAGTACATAACTGGTATTTGAAATAACCTTGGAGTTGTGAAGGAGGAATCAGGTTGATTCGTGGTCTTTATACGGCAGCGGCGGGGATGGTCGCTCAGCAGCGCAGACATGATACGGTGACGCAAAATATAGCAAATTTGAATACGACAGGATACAAGCAGGTGGAGAGCGTTACTCGTTCTTTTCCAGAAATGCTTCTTGAGCGGTCAGGCGACAGTTCTTCACCGGGGAATAAGACCATTGGTCTATTGAACACGGGTGTGTATGCTGAAGAAAGCTTGTTTTCCAATGTTCAAGGGGATCTCCTTCCTACGGAGAACAATACGGATTTTGCGATCAATTCCGATCTGAGTATCATTGACCCGAATACAGGCCAGCCCGTTCCTTTTGATGCTTCGGGTAAATATATAAGCGATAACGGTACGGTTATTTATCAGCCGCAGTCTTTTTTCACCGTTCAAGACAGTGAAGGTAACGTGAAGTATACGCGAAATGGTGAGTTTAGCGTGGACAGCGAAGGCAGACTCCTCAGTGCGACCGGCTTTGAAGTGTTGTCAGATAATGGAGAGCCGATTGTGTTGACAGGATCCGTAAATCAATTTAAAGTGGACGAGCAAGGGCGTCTCGTTAATGCGGTTAACGGTAACCCTACAGGGATTAATATAGGGATTTCCATTATCGATCAGCCTCACCAGCTTGTGAGAGAAGGCAACGGTAATTTCTCGCTGGACCCTTCAAGTGAAGGAACAGCAAGGATGCTGGCAGACGGCGATCGGGTACAAGTCAAACAGGGATTTCTGGAACAGTCCACCGTTGATTCATCCCAGTCTATGGTAGATTTGATGGCGGCACTTAGAGCTTATGAAGCGAACCAGAAAGTAATTCAATTTTATGATAAAAGTCTCGAGAAGGCTGTGAATGAGATCGGCCGCGTCTAATAGGCAGTCGGCGTACATATCTCTTAGGTTTGGGGGGATAATTCATGAATAATTCAATGATCAGTGCACTGGTGTCGATGACGAGCCTGCAGCAGCGTTTGAACGTCATTGCAGACAACGTCGCAAATGTTGATACGGTCGGTTATAAGAGCAAGCAGGCTTCATTTGAGGATGTGCTGACAACGGTTCAGCAGCAGGCTTCGCCCTTGGATCGTGAAGGTCGTGCTACTCCGCTTGGATACACTTCCGGGTACGGAATACAGATGGTTTCCTTGGCACAGGATATGTCTCAGGGTGAGCTGAATGAAACGGGCAATCCGACGGATCTCGCTATTGAAGGCAATGCTCTGTTTGCAGTTGAAGTGAACGGAGAGAAAGCCTGGACACGTGCAGGGAATTTTCAATTCGTACCTGATCCGGCGAACGATGAACGGATGAGGCTGGTGACGAAGGAAGGATATGCAGTACTCGGCAGAGACGGTAATCCGATTACAGCTCCGCTGAACTCATCAGCTGCTTTTGATGCGAGCGGCAACATGCTTATCCGGATGGGCAATTCACCGGATGCGGTTATCGCAGGGCAGCTGCAGTTTGTTGAGCCAATGAGACCGGAAGGTCTTGCGGCAAGCGCAGATAATTTGTACACCCTCGTGCCGGGCGCAGCGGAAGCAGATGTTTTTGGCGAGAATGCGGCAGCGCGCATCCCTGCTAATGCTTCGATTCTTTCCGGATACCTTGAGACATCGAATGTGGATTTGACTTCGGAAATGACCAAGATGCTTGAGGTACAGCGCACATACCAGCTGGCTGCGCGTGCACTCAGTTCAAGCGATACGATGATGAATCTCGCAAATAATATGAGGGCATAGGTGAACGTAATGACTCAAGAAGATACAGCGGTTGGGAAGAAGAAGGGATCGGGCAAGAAGGTCCTACGCTGGCTACTGATCCCGCTGCTGCTTATTCTGGCACTTGTCGGCGGTATGGTTGCAGGTTATGTTGTCGTAGGCGGGCGGGATATAGGTTCGGCTTTTGACTATGGAACCTGGAAGCATATTTTTGATTTGGTTTTCGCGCCTTAGATTCAGGCGGGTAATCGTACTAGAAACTCCTGTGAAGCAGGAGTTTTCTTTTTGTTCCCGAAAAATGTATAATGATGGGGGACTTTGTGCCGTTATGCATTGTTACAGCGTCTTTTTAATGGAACCTGTAATTCGTAAAATCATGAATACTAATAACAATTACTGAAGAATCTCAAAGAAGCAAGGCCGCTTCTCATAGGGTCAATTTCTTGCGATTTGGAATGCTCCGATGCCTGCTACAAGTTAAGACATACGGACGGAATTTTCTAAATAGCAACAAAAGGGCTTCTCTCCCGCAGGTCATCAGCTAAGTAACTGTTACAGACCTCTAGGCGTAAAGAGAAGCCCCTTATCTTAACCTTCACTACTGCAGATGATGAAGGATATGAATAGTTTTGACGAGAAGCTTTAATGTTATGCATAGAATGGAAGGAGTTTTATTAAAATGCTGGATATTAATCAGATTCAGGAAATCATTCCGCACCGTCCTCCGTTTTTGCTGGTGGACAAAATTGTGGAACTGGAAGAAGGAAAACGCGCAGTAGGCATCAAAAACGTAACAATAAATGAGCCGTTCTTTACAGGCCACTTTCCGGGATATCCGGTTATGCCGGGTGTACTGATCACTGAAGCACTGGCTCAGGTTGGAGCGGTAGCCATTTTGAATGTCGAGGCAAACAAAGGGAAAATCGGCTTCCTGGCGGGACTGGACAATTTCCGCTTCCGTGGACAGGTTGTGCCTGGAGACACCTTGCAGCTCGAGGTAGAAATTACCCGCTTGAAGGGCTCAATCGGCAAGGGGAAAGCAACAGCTCGCGTGGGCGATAAAGTAGTTGCTGAAGGCGAAATTATGTTTGCGTTATCAGATCCTAGGTAAATTGGTTAATAATCTAGCACAGTAAATTTTCATATACTTAAGAATTTTTGCATAAATGGGCAAAACCTTTTACTAACTATGAGCGTCAGTAGATATGACCATCAGTTAGGTGCAGAAATTCCCCGCTTATGTACTTACTGTATAACACATAGAGAATAATTATTGATTATGGCCGGAGGGAGAAATGATGGTTATGTTAAGTGAAACAGCAGAGCGTACTTTAAATCAATGGCTTGCAGATCCTTCAATTGATGAGGAGACAAAGCAGGAGCTAAGAGGGCTTTCAAATGACACCAAAGAGTTGGAGGATCGTTTCTATCGGGAGCTTGAATTTGGTACAGGCGGACTCCGCGGCGTCATTGGAGTAGGAAGCAACCGAATCAACCGTTATACGGTCGGTAAAGCGACGCAAGGATTTGCCAAATATATTCTTGAGCAGCATCAAGGGGAGGGCAAACCTTCTGTTGTCATTGCACATGATTCACGTCACTTCTCACCGGAATTTGCCTTGGAAGCAGCTTTAGTACTTGCTGCAAACGGGATTGCTGCAAAGCTGTTTACATCCCTGCGCCCAACACCGCAGCTTTCTTTTGCTGTGAGACATCTGGCTGCAACAGGCGGTATCGTGATCACCGCAAGCCATAACCCGCCAGAATATAATGGCTATAAAGTATACAATGCGCAGGGAGGTCAGCTTATCCCGGATGAAGCCGAACGCGTGATCAGCTACATCCAGGAGATTACTTCGCTAAGTGAAGTGAAGAAGCTGACTCAGGCAGAAGCTGAGGCTAAGGGACTGCTGGTATGGCTTGAAGAAGCAGAGGATGAAGCATTTATTGATACGGTAGCCTCTGTAAGCTTGAACCGTGATAAGATTGCTGCAGAATACAGTAAGGACTTCAATATCGTCTTTACGCCGCTGCATGGAACAGGCAATCAGCCTGTACGCAAAGTGCTCGAGCGAATCGGATTTACAAATCTACATATCGTAGAGGAGCAGGCGGAGCCTGATGCTGAGTTCTCAACGGTGAAATCACCGAACCCGGAAGAGCGCGAAGCCTTTACACTGGCCATTGAGCTTGGTGAGAAGGTTGATGCAGATATTTTGATCGGTACGGACCCGGATGCTGACCGGATGGGAGCTGTCGTTAAGGACAAGGACGGAAAATACTTCGTGCTGTCAGGCAACCAATCGGGTGCAATCATGACGCACTACCTCCTAAGTCAACTGAAGGAGCGGGGAGCGCTTCCTGCGAACGGTGCTGTGGTGAAGACGATTGTTACCAGTGAGATGGGAGCGGTCATTGCCGAGCATTATGGAGCCGAAGTGTTTAATACGCTGACGGGCTTCAAATATATCGGCGAGAAGATGGATGCCTTTGAAGCTTCCGGAAGTCACACGTATCTCTTTGGATACGAGGAAAGCTACGGTTATCTTGCAGGGAATTATGCTAGAGACAAGGACGCTGTTCTTGCGGCTATGCTGATCTGTGAAGCAGCTGCTTATTACAAGGCACAGGGCAAGACGCTCTATGATGTACTGCAGGAGCTGTATCAACAGTTCGGCTATTTCCTTGAGGCACTCCAGTCCAGAACGCTGAAAGGGAAAGACGGAGTAGCTCAAATTCAGTCCAAAATGACGGACTGGCGTACTTCTGCGCCGGAGCAGGTTGCCGGCATCAAAGTAACAGAGGTTCAGGATTACTCCAAGGGGCTGAATGGTCTGCCGAAGGAGAATGTGCTGAAGTTTATCCTTGAGGATGGCTCCTGGTTCTGCCTGCGTCCATCGGGAACCGAGCCGAAGATCAAAGTTTATTTTGCAGTTCAAGGCACTTCAGGCGACGATGCACAAGCGCGAATTGAGCGGCTGATGGATGAAGTCATGGCGCGCGTGGACGCATAAGAGCGAGATTTAAAATAAGTTGCAGTTTAATGGTAGAGAGCCTTTCCGCACCGTTACGGGTTGTTTGGCGGAAGGGCTCTTCCTATGTCAGGATTTTGGATGTGTGCCTGGAGGAGAGTTTTTTGGGTCTGAAGGGCATGATATGGAAGGAATATAATTGATATAGAGTGAACTGAAGTTGTTCGCAGTTTTACGTTCATTCAATCTAGGAGGTACTTTTTGTGCGTCAAAAATGGCAGTATTGGAACACGGTATCCCGCAAGTGGCTTTGGATTATTGTAATTATAGGACTCATTGCATCGATTCCTGTTATTGTGGACCGTGTAAAGACGGAGTCGACTTCCAATAACGTTGAACTTGTATTTGATTATCGGGATCTGGTGGATGTATCTGCTTACCAGGTTCACCCGCAGGATTTTATTGATCAGAAATTAACGGAGCTTAAAGAAGCCGGCGTCATTACCATGGCAATGTTTGAAAGCACGCTGGATGAATTCCGCAAGTCGGAAAGAATTAAAATATACGATAGCACGGAAGCTGCTAACTTGGTTGGTGAACTTCCGCCGGTTAATGAGAATTATACATACATTCTTTTTACATCGGATGAGAACAGGGAAGCGATTTCTCCTATTATTGAAAGCACATTCGAAAGACTCGGTATTCCTGTGAATAATTGGTCCTATCTTGGAGAACAAGGACTGGTTCTTGAGACACCGCCAGAGAATGCGAATCTAAAGCCTATGCCTCAAGACCCGATTACGATGGCATATCTGCATGAACGCGGATTTAATATTATGCCTCGTTTGGGTGATGCACTGCCGTATGATGGGCAGGCTGCGGCTGAGCTGATGGCAACTTACGAACAATACGGGGTCAAGCGGATCCTGTTTGATGGAGATAAAGTTAAAGGCTATAACGATAATGAAGAAATGAAGAGTCTGTCCGCCTTTGGAGAATTGATGAAACAGCACGGTATTGGCCTTGCTGCGATTGAGAATCTGAAGAAGCCTCAGAGCGGCTTCAGCACTCTTGCCTATCTGACAGACTATAATGTAGCTCGTTTATACTCACTGAGTGAGGCGGATGCCAATTTAGATGTGAATGTCATTTCGGACCGATTTGCGCTGGCGACGAAGGACCGCAATATCCGGATGCTGTATTTGAATGCTGCACCGGCTCGAAGCTCGCTTACTGCTCAAATTACAGATCCGTTAGATAATCTAATTAATGCTCTTGGAGAAGAAGGAAGAGCAGTAGAGCGAATCGAGGAGAACGGTTTCCAAATGGGACAAGCAGAGCCGTTCAACGTATCCGAAAGCGCTGGTGAGCGGTACTTCAAAGCTGTCGTTGCAGCGGGAAGCGTTGCGCTGATCGCTCTGATGATTTCGTATTTTATTCCGTTCCTGACTTTGCCTGCATTTGTATTAGGTCTCCTGGGAAGTGCCGGACTATTTGTACTGAGACCAACATTGCTTGAACAATCTTTGGCTTTATTCGCAGCCATTAGTGCACCGACGATTGCGATGATCTTGGCTGTAAGAAAAGTAAATGCATCTCAGATCAGAACGCCGGATCTGTCCGTGAAGTCTCGGATATCTAAGTCGATCATTCTTTATGTATGGACTTCGATCCTGTCCTTTGTTGGTGTTCCGTTTATGGTTGCACTTCTTAACAACATTACGTATTCCCTCGTTATTGACCAGTTTAGAGGGGTGAGCTTACTTTATTCCGGACCTGTCGTGCTCGTTGCAATCTATGTGTTCTTCTATCGGAAGTCGCTGTCAGTCGCTACAATCCGTCAATTGCTGAACCAGCCGATTACCATTTTGATGGTAGTGGCGGCGGGCATCATTGGTGTGGTAGGCTTATATTATATGAGTCGAACTGGGAACGCGGGAACTACACTGCCGTTTGAAGCGCAGCTCCGCACTTTCCTTGAAAATACGTTTGGTGTACGTCCGCGTAACAAGGAGTTCCTACTGGGCCATCCTGTGTTTATTGTAGGTGCATTTATTGCCCTTAAGTATCGTCATGGGATTTACCTGCTTATCATTGCAGCCGTAGCTCAGTTATCCATGGTGGGTACGTTCGCTCACATTCATACACCGGTGCATCTGTCACTTATTCGCGGTCTGCTAGGCCTTGGACTGGGTCTGATTGTCGGACTTATCGCTATACTGGTGTGGCAAGTTCTGGAAGGATGTTGGAAAAAATGGTCACCACTACTAAGAAAATAGTCATTTCAGGTTATTATGGATTTCGAAATAGCGGCGACGAAGCTGTATTGAAGTCGATCTTAACCGCATTGAAGGAACAAAGTCAGCGATCTCCTATAGAAGTTGAACCTATTGTATTATCTGGCGATCCTGAATGGACGCAGCAAACTTACGGTGTGAGAGCCGTACACCGCATGAAGCTAGGAGAGGTTCGGCGCGCCCTTAAGGAAAGCGACGGACTCATCAGCGGCGGCGGCAGCCTGCTTCAGGATGCTACGGGCTGGAAGTCCATTCCGTATTACCTGGGTGTTCTTAAGATGGCGCAAAGCATGAAGAAACCGACGTTTATCTATGCTCAAGGGGTCGGACCGGTTCATCGGAAGATTTTCCACTCGATGATTCGCGGTGTGTTCAGACACTGTGAATACATTTCGGTGCGGGACGAGGATTCGGCGACGCTGATTCAGAGCTATGGTATTCAGTGGAACGACGTTAAAGTTGTTCCCGACCCGGTTATGGGTCTGCCTCTGCCGGATGAATCCAAGGTGAAGAAGGCAACCTATGGCGAAGGAAGCGCAAGAAGAACGGCGCCGAAGCAGGAGGAGAGTGAAGACCTGCCTGTAATCGGGGTATCGGTTCGTTTCTGGGACAAGGATCGAAAAGAGCTGGATGCGATTGGCGAAGCACTCAAAAAGCTTGCTGAACGCCGAAAGGTTCATATACGCCTGCTCCCGTTCCATCTGCCTTCTGACGAGGAATCCTCCTCTTACGTAAAGAAGAAGATCGGGCATTTAAACGGGACAGGGAGCAAAGTGAGCATATGCTCGCAGCAGACGGATCCGCAGATGATGCTGCTGGAGGTATCCCGCTGCAAGCTGGTTCTTGGCATGCGTCTGCACAGTTTGATTTATGCTGCTTCTCAGCGAGTACCGGTTGTAGGTGTATCCTACGATCCGAAGATTGACGCATTCCTGCACCGGCTGGATTGCGAGCCTGCCGGCAGTACGGATTCGCTTGAGGCGGACAAGCTGCTGGCAACGCTTGAGGAGACGCTTGATTCTCATTCCGCTTGGCTGGCCGAGAGGGAAGAGGCGATTGCTGCCCTTAAGGAGCAAGCTTCGGAGCCTGCAGCTTACATTCTAAAATTTCTTAGCGACAAAGGATGAAATATAGTCATGACAGAGCGTAAGGAACAGGCGCAAGCTGTACCTACTGTGCCGATCTTTGGAGTTCAATTCTCACGGATGAACATGAAGGACACGGTGGCTTATCTAACTGAAGGAATTCAATCCGGCAAGCCGCATCAAATTATTACGGGCAATCCCATTATGGTGATGACGGCACTGAATGATCCGAAGTATATGGACATTATGAAATCGGCAGATCTGGTTGTTCCGGACGGAACGGGCGTAGTCTGGGCAGCAGAATATTGCGGAATGCCTGTAGCAGAGCGCGTTGCCGGATTTGATCTGTTACATGAACTTATGCATGTTGGTGAATCCTATCAGTGGAGAGTGTACCTGCTGGGTTCAACCCCTGAAGTGATTCAAGAGACAGCAAGCAGGTTACAAAAGCAGTATCCTGGCATCGTGGTATGCGGATATCGCGATGGCTTCTTTGGAGAGGCTGAAGATCCTGAAGTCATTGAGCAGATCCGCAAGGCTGAGCCTCACCTGCTGTTTGTGGCAAGAGGCGCAGATACCCAGGAGCCTTGGATTGGTAAATACAAGCATGAGCTTGGTGTCCCGCTGATGATGGGCGTAGGCGGCAGCTTTGATATTATATCCGGCAAGTCCAAGCGTGCTCCAGTCTTATTCCAGAAGCTTAGAGCGGAATGGCTGTATCGCCTGCTCAAAGAACCGAAGCGTGCGAAGCGGATGCTTGCTCTGCCTCAGTTCGTGATGAAAGTGAAACGTGAGAAAGAAAATGTGACAAAAACAGTGTAAATACAGGAAAAACTGCTAAAATCATTGAATTTTGCTAGAAAAAAAGGATAGTATTTCGAAGTTCAAGAGAGTATAATGCTTTTCAGTTGGTTATAGACAGATTCGTGAAGGATTCTTTGTTTTACAAAAAATTGGGGGTTGAATGAACAAATGCTAATGTTCTATATCTTGGGGTTTATCGTGGCTCTCGGACTTGCGGTGGGATTAACGCCTCTCGTGAAGAAGTTTGCGGTAAATGTGGGAGCCGTAGACGTGCCTGATGCACGTAAGGTCCATACCAAGATTATGCCTAGACTCGGTGGTCTCGGTATTTTTCTTGCTTTCATGGTCACGATGCTGGCGCTACTTCCGTTTGTATCGGAATACTTCACGACTAGAGATGGTCGTTTTATCCAAGCCTTTATGATCGGCGGAACGATGATTGCTCTGATTGGCGCACTTGATGATCGTTTCCAACTGTCGGCGAAGGTTAAATTTTTAGCTCAAATTATTACGGCATGTGTCGTCGTGTTCGGATTCCAAATCCGTATCGATTTTGTTAATATTCCTTTTGTTGATGCATATTCTTCACTTGAACTGTGGATTTCTATACCGCTGACCATCTTTTGGATTGTCGGTGTTACGAATGCAATTAACCTGATTGACGGGCTTGACGGACTTGCTGCAGGTGTATCTGCCATTGCCATCGGTACCATTGCGGTGATGTCCTTCATCATGGGTAATGTTACAACAGCCCTGCTCTGTCTTGTACTGCTCGGCAGCATTATCGGATTTCTGTTCTTTAATTTTCATCCGGCGAAGATCTTTATGGGAGATACAGGGTCATTGTTCCTTGGCTTCAGCTTGGCAATGCTCTCACTCCTCGGATTTAAGCAGATCGCTGTCGTATCTCTGATCACACCGCTGATCATTATCGCTGTGCCGTTGTCTGATACTCTGTTTGCGATCATTCGCCGCTTCCTTAACAAGAAGCCGATCTTCGCTCCGGACAAAGGCCACTTGCATCATCGTCTTCGCGAGCTTGGCTTCAGCCATCGTCAGACCGTGCTGATTATTTACGGTATTGCTGCATTCTTCGGTGTGCTTGCTGTGATTCAGTCCTCTGCTGCTATGCACGAAGCGAACTGGGTTACCTTTGTTGTCATCTGTGTCATGATGTTCTTCCTGCAGATTGGTGCAGAAGTCATCGGCCTGATTGATAAGACCAAGCGTCCGCTCCTCAACTTCTTCATGAAGCTGAGAGTGAAAGCATCTGATACTCGAACGAAATAATTTAATGTTACTGCAATAATCTCATATCTATTATTAACCAGCCTTGTTCCTTTTTAGGGAATGAGGCTTTTTTTGTTGGAATTCCTTCATATTTAGGAAGGCCTGTCCGATATAAGAGGTAACTATATTTAAAGGAGAGATTATATGCAGCGCATCAAACGGCCGATGGTATGGCTGCTGTTAGTAACGTTAATTGTTTCTCTGTTCCCCCCTGGTTTGGTAAATACAGCGGAAGCTGCTACTACACCAACCTACTTCTTCCCGGATAACCCTACACTTAGGGGGACACTGGGCAAAGGACTTAATGTAGGAGACAGCGATAAACTCACTACGGATAGTGCACTTCAAATGACAGAATCCAATCTGGAGATCAAAGGCTCTTACTTAAGAATCGTAGGGTCCACCATGCGGGTTGAAGTACAGGCTTTGACACAAGAAACTGCAAATTCAAGCTGGATCGAAGTAGCGAATCAAATGAATACAGGGTCTATTCAGAGAGATGCAACTTCTCCAGATAATAAATTTGTTGCTAATGTTCAATTATACTCGGGTATGAACAAGATCACCTTGAGCGGTATTCAGGGCGATAACTCCGGAGTAACGGGCAGCAACTCTAAATACGAAAGCTTTTATGTCTACTTCAAACCGACGACGTATATTAAGAATGTAAACATTCTTACAGGTTCTCAACCGATTGCGCTTAATGAAGGGGCAACTGTGGTTGTACCGACACAAATTATCTCATTAGAAGGCACAGTTGCGAATGCAACAGAAGTACAGGTTTCTCTTAACGGGGGCTCTAACCTGCCATCAACATTGTTGACAGACGGGAGATTCTATTCCTCGGAAATGAATCTGAAGCCAGGAATCAATAATTTGACGCTTAGAGTATCGGATGGTACAAGTACGGTAAACAGACCGTATCAGCTGTATTATTATGAAGAAGGCAACAGCATTATCTCCGCACAGCTGGGTACGAATGACAGCAACAAAATTGACCTGCTCGGTAATGATCCGACATGGACAGCCGGTGCGAGCACCGTGGGTAAGCTGTATCTAGAGATTTTGCTGGAAGATGATAATGGAAAGACTTTTGAAGATAACGGAGCTATAGAAATTAACGATAGCGCTGATTACACCATCTCAGATATTAAAGAAGAAGTATTTCAGGGAACACCGGGCGTGGTACCGAGCTACCGTATGGTTACTTTGACGGTTAATGGTATTCAAATTAATGAAAATAACACTTCTATTACAGCTGATGTAATTTACGGTGGGACATCCATTTCTAACCGAGTATTGAACTATACATTTGCAACAGATCAAGTACGAATTAATCAAATTCAATTACTCCCCTCTTCATTTGTAGCTAAAGGGAGTGGAAGTAGCACTTACACTGAGAGCGAAGTCTCTGGAGCAACAGCTCTTAATAATTCAGAAGTCAGCTCCAGCTCATTCTATATTCTCGTTGAAACGAGAAGCCCTATTAACGGAGCAGCACTCTCGGCAAACTACCTCCCTTCAGGTGTAGTTAATGTAGCACCAGCAGGACAAGTTCAGAACAAGAATCAGTATGTGTACCAAGTTACGGGCTTTAAGAGCGGCGTGCAGAACGTGAACTTCAGTTATGGTCAGAACAGTAACTCTGTTCAGGCTAAGATTACGTTTGTATCAAAAACAAATATTCATGTGAGCAGTCACACGAATGGTCAAGTTATTCCTGTGGATTCTAGTATCACTCAAAATATTAAAATCGAATTAAAAGGTCAGTATATGGATTTCCCGCTTGTAGACAATAAAATTGATGGATATCTGTATGTTAACGGAGTTCAGGTTAAAAATCCGAATTCTTCTGGCTGGATAATACCAACAACAGGAGCGTTCTCCGTTGAGCTGAAAATGGAGGATACCACAAATAGTACAACTCCTACAGATCCAGAGAGAGTGCTTGTATTTGGTGAAAACCGTATTGTGCTTAAAGGAAACGGTGATACCTATATCACTGAGCTTGTCATTTATATTATCGATCAGAACCAACCGAACATCAGTAACTTCATGCCTTCCAAATCTGGAAACAGCATGACGAAATTTCCGGAGGTTCCAACAGAAGTAGAAAGCTTCTTTAATGCAACACCGGAATTTGATTATCAAGGCAGCAATACTTATAAAACAGTTGAAAAGGGCTACAATCTAATCTTCCGAGGCAGCGGTGCTTCTAAGTTCGAGCTCTTGGAAGGTACGAAGGCCTTAATTGGTCCAACAAATATTGCGCCAACGAACGGACTTGTTAAAGTACCGGGTCAGGATTTAAGTTATCAAATCTATGGTGATGACAAGGATTTTGTCGTCAGAGTTCAAGGCTTCACATTAACGAACCCTGGAACCTACAGCTACAATCTGAATGTATATAAAAACACCGGTTCATACAGTTCTTCCAATGTGACCATTATTAGCGAAGTGAAGCCATATGAGATTTATGCTCCGAAGCCGACAGTTGACGGAGGTTATGTGGTCAGCAAAAACTTTATTCATTTCGATATCTATGCACCGGGTGCAACTGCAGTCGTTGTTGGTAAAGAAGCAGCTGTTCTTAATCTTCAGACAGGACGTTACGAGCTGGACTATGTTGGTTTGAAGCAGGACAGGAACAATGTAGTTGAAGTCGAAATCTCTACCGGTGAGACGAGTTATACGGAAACGTTTAATGTATTCTATACGGGAGCTGTAGGAGTCGATTCGCAATTTATGCCGACCAAAACGGCAAATAAATACAGTGTGTTTAATAAAACATTAGAGCTGTCATTCCCGAAAGGAACGATTCTTCAGTCGAAGACGGATCTTGGAATCACAAAATATTATCCGAATACCAAAATTCTGTTCGGGATTGCGAATCCGGATAACGGAATTGTGGAGAGAAGAAATGATTACGGTCAAATTGTGAAGCTGCCTGGACCGACAACAGACGAGGATAATGGTCTGCCTAAAATTCAAGTGACAGCTGAAGATTTGATGAATTTCCAATCAACGGACAAGACAAGAAACTTCTCATTGATCTCCGATGTATACTGGATCAGCGGGGGGCTTGGTGAAGTTGAAGGGACTACAACGAAATCTACAAATGGAATTGCGCCATATTCAGCAGACGGCATGTTCAATAATATTAAGAATGAACGTAAGGTTACACCAAGTCAGCGTGGGGAATTGACACTCAGTTACGATCCTAACGTTGTAGACGAGGTCGGATCCACTATAGCGGTGTTCCGCTACACACCAATTACACAAGAACAAAAGAATTCGACAGGCGATTCCAGACCGAAGTGGGAACGGATTGGCGGAGTCGTTGATACGAAGAAACATACCGTAACCGTACCTTTTGATGAATTTGGTTACTATAAAGTAATGAAGTTAAGCAGAAGCTATCCGGATATTACAAACCATTCCTGGGCACGTAACATTTTGAACGGTATGTATGCGAAGGGCTACATGGAGAACCTGACCTTCGAGCAATTCGGTTCCCAGGACCAGACCACTCGCGGTGAATTTGCTACTCTCCTGGTTAAAGGGCTGAACCTGCCTTTGAACTATGGAGGGAAGCTGACGTTTACAGATGTATATCTGAATTCCTCTACGGTGGTATGGGATTATAAGCATATTGAAACTGCGGCAAGAGCAGGCATTATTACAGGGGTAAGTGAAGGAGTATTTTCTCCGAATTCCCCTCTTACCAGGGAACAAGCAGCGACAATGATCGCAAGAGCGACGAACTTGAAGCTGTCAGCGAATGATGACAAGCTGGCTGAGAATTTAGCGAAGTCCTTCATGGACTCAGGTCAAATTGATCTGTACGCGAGACCTGCCGTGCTTGCTGTTTCAAAGGCAAAAATCATGGTAGGCTCTCCTACTACGCTTGCTGGACAATCCAAGACGCAGTATACGTTTAATCCAAAATCGAATCTGACGCGTGCAGAAGCAGCGAAGATTGCGGTTGAGCTTCTTAAGAAGTATGCAAAAGTATTCCCTAGCAACTTAAGCTAGTAGATTAGAAAAACCAGGAAATGCTGTTGTTACATGCATTTCCTGGTTTTTCCATTGGAAGGTTTAAACATTAGTTTTTGTAATTTAATAGATTATAAGATACAATAACGTAAAATACACATTTTTCTAAAGGGTGAAGGTATCTGATGAAACCGATCTATTCGAAAGCTCAGCTTGGCTACATGAAGGCAAAGACACAATTCGAGAAGCAAGCTGCTATTTTGGAAGTGGAAATCGAGAAGACACGTAAGACTCAGGAGATCTCGCAAGAAGTGATGGAAAGTCTTGTTATGAAGACTGGATTCCATGATGCATATAATAACTTGGTTGCAGCTGAGAATGAACTTATAAGTTGGTCCCATGTTACAATTAAACATGAGAAAACATACCGTGATAACAAGCAGCCGATCGAAGATATGTATGAGAATTTGAACACGGATCCTAAACTGCGCGCTCGGATTATCGAGCTGGCAATGAAGATTAAGTAATATGCAGGAACGTAAAGACACCGAAATAATTCGGTGTCTTTTTTGATTTTATAAGTTAGTTAAAAACTTTAAGGATAATTTTTTGTTTCCATCACAAAAACAGGTTTAGTTCAATTTAAACTATGGTTACATATAACTTGGGATTACCGCGCTCTTCACAAAGAATAATTTGGAACCGATATTGTATATTGAAGCATCAATTCCACTATTTTTAAATTAGTGGAAAATTTTTTTCGAAACATCGCAACTTTTTTGAAACTACTGCGTTTAAGATGTAGAGCCGAAACGATGGGGGAACAAGAAGTGAGATTGATGGGGAAATTTGTCTATTTATTAGAAAAATTTTCTTTACGTCTTACGAACCACATTGTATAATACGGAAGGTAGGATTAGGAAACTACTCTATTTTTTCTTACCCTGGCTTATATTTACTAGTTTCTGTGAATTATCACAGACATCATTTTATATGGATTTACTGCTCTAACTCTGGAAAGGGGGTGTACGGCTAATGAGTAACACGGGCAACCCATACACTAGCAATCATAAAAAAATTAATCATGTGATGAACTCTCGAGGAGGAGAAAAAAAGGTTATGAAGAAAATTTTATCCGTGGCTTTGTCTACAGCAATGGCATTCTCCATGTTTGCTTCTGTAGCATTCGGTCAATCTGGACTTACTGATGTAAATGCTCAATACGAGTATCTGAAAGATAAAGGTATCTTCACTGGATACACTGATGGTCAAGCACACCTTGACAGACAAATGACTCGCGCTGAGTTCGCAACAGTAATTGCGAAGACTCTGGGTCTGAAACCAGTTACTGGTGTTTACTCTTTCAAAGATAAAAACTACGGTGCAAACCACTGGGCTGCTCCTTATGTAGAAGCAGTATACGCTGCGGGTATCATGGAAGGTGTTAACTCCACTAAGAAACTCTTCGGAACTTCTAACCCTGTAACAGTTCAAGAAATGGCAACTGTACTTGTACGTGCCCTTGATCTTGAAGTTCCAACTGAAACTAACAACTCTGCTACACAATGGGCTAAAGGTTATGTTCAAGCAGCAATCAACGCTGGTTTGGTTTCCGCTAACGCTAACTTCCAAGCTAACGCTGACCGCGCACTTCTTGTAGGCGCTGCTTACGCAGTTGACCAAGAATTGAGCCTGTCCGTTGAATCCTACACTGTATCCGAAGCTGGTAAAGTTGTAGAATTCAAAATGACTGACGGTGAAACAGTAAAAGTAACTTTGGATAAAGCTCTTGTAGCTAACACAGAAACTGAAGTTAAATTTACTTACCAAGATAAAGAATTCACTGAGAAAGTTACTTATGTAGTAACTTCTGCTACGAAGGTTCAAAGCGTTACTGCAACTAACCTTAAAGAGGTATTGGTAACTCTTGATGGAGATGTTAACAAGGCATCTGCTGAGAATGTTGCAACTTACACACTAAAAGACGAAGCAGGTAATACTCAAACAGTTAAATCTGCAGCTCTTCAAGATGGTGGTAAGTCTGTAATTCTTACTTTGACTAACAGCCTTGAAAACCAAGAAATTTACAAACTTTCTGTTAACTCTTTGAAAGGTTCCGATACAACTAAGCTTGTAACTCAAAAAGATATTGAGTTCAAACCAGTTGATTCTGCTCTTCCTGAAGTAGTAAGCGTTTCGGGACTTGGAAATAAAGCAGTTAAAATCACTTTCTCTGAACCAGTTGTAAGCACTAGCACAGTTGCTGATACTTTCAAATTGGACGGTAATGCAATCTCTGGTGTGATTTCTGGATCTGGTACTCGTGAGCTTATTGTTGAAGTGTTTAACACTATGAGTGTTGGTAACCACACTTTGACAATCAACGATAGAGTGTCTGATTATGTACCTTACAAATTGATTGAAACTACTAAAGACTTCACAGTTGTTGAAGATACAACTGCTCCAACAGTTGCAGAAGTTAAAGATGTGACTCTTGAAGGTGCTACTGTAGTATTCAGTGAAGAAGTTAAAGACAATGAAGCAATTAAAGGTGGAAACTACTACTGGGTGAGCGGTTCTACTAAGCATTATGCTAACAGCACAGTTGAAAGAATTGATTCCAAAACTTTCAAACTGACATTTAGTGGTAGTGATAAATTACCTGCAGTTGTTACTGATCTTTATGTACAAAACATTGTAGACTACAGCGGTAATGTGATTGCAGCTGATACTAAAGTATCTATTAACCCTGTGGTTGATCAAACACGTCCAGAAGTAGTGAGTGCAATTTTTGACGACACTTCTTATGACAGAGTGAAATTTACTTTCACTAAACCAGTAGATCTGTCTACTTTCAAAACTACAAATGTTGTATTGAAAGATAAAGATGGTAAAGTTGTAACTGACTACGGTGTTTCTATTCTTGGTGGTGCTTCTGGTGCAACTAAAGAATTCACACTTGTTTTCTCTGAGGCAATTGATGCAGGTAACTACACTTTAGAATTGTCCGGACTTCAAGATACAACTACTTTGAGAAACACTATGCTGCCTCACACAGTTACTTTAGAGGCTAAAGATGCAGCAGCTCCTGGTGTATTATCTGTAACAGGTAGCGGAAACGTATATTATGTAACTTATGACAAAGCGATGGATACTACTACAACGGCATCTATCCTTGATGCAGATAACTATTTTGTTAAATATGTAAGAACAACAAGCAGCACACCAGTTACTGGTAAATTGCCTGCAGGTACTAACATTACTCCGGTAAATGGTAACAAAGGTGTAATTATCACTTTGCCTAACAACGTAGTAACTGTTAACGAAATCACTATTCAAGGTGTTAAGAGTGAAGCAGGTATCTACCTTAATAACTACTCTGTAACTTACGGAACAGAATCTAATCCGATTGTTTCTAACTTCCAAGTTACACGTGCTAATGCTACTGCAAAAGACACAGTATCAGTTAAATTCAATCAACCAGTTTCTACTGTGAACAAGGACGGCTTCTCAATTTCTACTGGTCTTACAGTTACTAACGCTGTTGTTGATTCAAATGACAACACTGTTGTTAAATTGACATTGAGCGGTAAGCTTCCTGCAAATCCAACTGCTTCCTTGAACTTTACTGCGTCTGCAGCTAAGAATCTTGTTAATGATTCATTGACAGGAACCAGTGCTACTATCTTGGATACAATTGCTCCTTCTGTAGCAAAAACTGATGCAGGTAAAATAAACCTCGGAACAGACATTAGCTTCGACAGCACTGCACGTACACTTACCATTAACTTTGATGAAGCTATCAAAGCTAAAAACACTGCAAACTTTGGCGGTAACTTCACAGTGTACAAAGCAGATGGATCTACTATTGGATATGGTAGCGCTAGTGAAAATTATGAAGTGAAAAACGTTGATGCACTTACTTCTGCAAACGGTGCAGATGAAATTGTTCTTGATTTCTCTGATGTATCCTATGTTGGAGGAATTAACGTAGTATTCAAGAACGATAATGGTAACTTCGTTGATGCTTCTGCAGTAGGTACGGATGGTAAGGCTAAGAACGACCTTAAAGTTGAAGCATTTGATACTCGTGACTCCGATACAGTTTCTGGCAGCGTAGCTATCGTAAGAACTCCAAGCGATGTTATTGCAGCTAGTGCTATTACAGTAACTAATAACTACAACAGCAATGATACAGTTGGAGTAACTGGATTGGCTGCTGGAGATGTAGTAAAAGTTTACAATACTGCTTCTAAAGCTCAAGTTCTTGGTACTGCAACTGTAGCTGAAGGTCAAACAGCTGCAACAGTAACAATTAATCAACTTGGTACTGGAGCTGGTAGTGTATATGTGACTGTAACTAAACCAGGTAAAGCTGAATCAGCAGTTACTGAAAAAGCTTACCTTGCTGAGGTAGTTAAGACTGCAGCTCCAGCGGCTTCTGCTATTACAGTAACTAACGTTACTGGTGGTGCTGATACTGTAGCGGTATCTGGGCTTGAAGCAGGAGACACTGTAAACGTGTATACTAGCTCTACTGGAACAACAGTTGCAGGAACAGAAATTGTAGCAGAAGGTGAAACAGTTGCAACAGTTTCTCTTGAGCTGAATGAAGCTGGTGGAGATATCTGGGTTACTGTTACTAAAGCAGACCAATCTGAGTCTGACCGTACTATTAAAGCTTACGGTGTTGCAGTAGCTGAGTAATTTCAATAAATTAATGGAAAGAAAGCCCGCCAATCTGGCGGGCTTTTTTAATAAATAATTGTTGAATAATAAGTAACAAAACACTAGTTTTTGGCGTCTATATAGTATCTTTAAAAAAAGGAATTAAATGGAGGTATGGACGTGGATCACAAACATCACGAAAAAGCATTGCTATGGATTACTGCTGCTGTACTCATCATCGGACAAGGTACTACCGTAGGTGCCGATTCAGATAATGTAAGCTCATCAACTGTAAATCAAGATATTCAATTAGAGCAAAGCCAATCAACAATATTCCCAATAGCATCGCAGACTTCAGGTTCTCTAGACATATCAATATTAACTCCATCGAATCTGATACATACTGGTCGACCGATTAGAACTAGCCTGTTCGGAACAAACTTAGTGAACCCAAACTTTGATCTCCATTTAATTGGTGCATCATCCAATAACACTACTGCGTCATCATCTTCAACCAAGAAATCCTCAACAAGTAAAGGAACAAATACGTCATCGACAAAAGCTGACAAACAGATACATACACTTAATAACCTCAAATCCATAAAGTTAACCTCTAAGAGCACCGTCAAACTAACCGACCTCAATGTACTCACCCAAGAAGATGGCAAGACCATCACCTACACCCTGACGTATCAAAACAATGACAGCAAGAGCTTAATGCTTATCGACTACTGGACCAAAGTGAAAACAAAAGGCGGGACACTGTACTCCCCTAACCTGATCGCAAGAGATCAGGAGAAGAAAAGTGTGGCCGCAGGCTCGTCATTGGCTGTTACCTACATCGTTAAAGTAGGAAAAAGTGTTAATGTGAGCGATTTGCTGTTCCAAATCGTTAAATGGGATTTCAGCAAGCCTAATTATGAAAGTCATTTAGGACAGTTTAATGTTCCTGCTTCATATACTTTATCTACACCCGTGAATAAATCTAAAACAATCCGTCTAAACGATACACCGATCAAGATTAAGATTTCAAAGTTCGAGCTTCATGCCGGAACAGACTACAATTATGCCGAAGTAAGCGTGAATTTACACAATACTGGGTACAAGCTGCTGGAGAACCCGACGGCTAAATGGATATTACGCACCGCCGGAGGAAGCAACTATCCATTGCTACTAGATTCGGAAGAAGCTGCTTTGAGTCTTCAGCCCCAGGACAACAAGACATTGAAACTGCTCTCCAGTATCCCTAAATCTATCAAATTAGATGGTGCGGAGTTAATTGTCGTTGAGGAAGAGGGAGAAGCAAAAACTGTACTACCGCTCGCGACTTTACAACTGCCTAAACCAAGCACTACGCAAACTGTAGCAACTCAGCCTTTCAAACCAAGAGAAGTGGCAGTAGGCAATCTGAAGCTGGAAACGACGCTTGAAGGTGCAACAGTGAACCAAAGCTACGATAACAATGATTTATCTATTCGTTTTAAATTCAAGAACACCAGTAAAGAGACCATGACCATCCCGAAATACGATTTTGTGCTTAAGAGTGGAAATGGTAACTCCTATCCAATAACGACGAAGACACTGGAGAATGCTTCACTTAAGCCAGGGGAAGAGAAGACAATTAAACTGGATATCTCTGTGTCATATTCTGTAGCACAAGGTGCATTAAAGCTCATTATGAACACACCGAAATCGGAGGATCCAGAGAGCAAAGCACCTGCATACAGCTACCCTGCTGGGGTGTATATTCTCCCGAGACCGGATTCGCTTCAAAATACCTTAGGTAAAGAAATACAAGTGAAGAACGAAAGCGGAACCTATGGGGTGACTTGGTCCTCAATCCAGCGCCTGCCATGGACGGACGGGGATATATTGTCCGCGAAGCTTACGATTAAAAATTCCTCAGTAAAGACTCTTCGTCTTCCTGAACTGCAAGGAGCCTTCACGATCGATTCGGCAAAAGATCTGAGCAGTACGAAGCTGATTAAGAGCCAGGCTGCCTCCTTGATTGGTCCAGGTGATTCCATTGATATGTATTTGCTTACTAAAGTACCGAATTCACTGGATATAGCCCAGCTGCAGGTAGCCTTGGAAGAGAAAGTAGGAGAAGAGACATTTGAATGGATCAAGATGACGAACATCGGGGCCATTCCAGACATACCTGAGATTGAAAATGATGAAGCATATAACTTAACAACACTCGGGAAAAAAGCCGAGATCAAGACAAGAAAGTCGATCGTTTATCCAGGAGCAACGACGGATCTCGTCTATACGGAGCTTGAAATGACTAATTTGGAGGATCGTCAAACCGCTCTCTCTCAGCTGAGCGGATATTACGAGTCTTCTAGCGGACTCTATTTTAAAGCAAACGTAAAACAGATCGATTATCCTGCTGGACCCGAGGATAAGAGTATTGTTACGATGTGGACAAAAATCCCTAAGCGGGTGACGGTGTCGGATATGCGTCTCATTGTAGGAGAGGGAGTTACTGAGGATAAGCTGACACCGGTCAAAGAGGAGTCTACCGGCTTTGTTAATGCGGCTTCGCTTGAAATTAGCCCTCAGCAAGTAACTTCACCGACGACCATTCAGAGCCTTGAGCTATTCCCATACGTGGTACAGACTCATACCTTTGATGCCTACTTATCTGGTGGATCCAATGTATTTATTGAATGGTATTACTCTCTCAGTCAGAATAACGAGTATAGTCTTCCTGAGAACGAGCATAAGTTCATTGTCGAGATCACGGACTCCACAGGTAGAGCCTTCGCGAAAGAGCTTGTACCGGGGACTGATATCAAGCTAGGAACCAACCAGCTTCTCTCCTGGTCCATAGATGATCGAATATTTGAAGACCGTAGAGCCGGAACCTATCAAGTCTCCATCTATGACGAGTTCCAGGGTGAGAGATTAAAGATTGCAGGCCAGTCCATGTATTATAATCCTAACCGTCTACCTACTGAACTTCCGGAAGATGAGTCTACTTGGTAACTTCTGCTTGTCTGTAAGCCAAATACACTCTATCATGAGAAGTATGGGATGAAAGATATAGAGGAGGAACATCATGAAAGGCATATTTAAGATTGGTATGGCTGCTGTTGCCATTGGCGGCGGCATTTGGATTGGTTCTGTCATGAATATTACAGCGGACGGTGCATCCGTGACTTCTCAGCCGGGAACAGCAGATGACCCTGTCGTTACGAAGAGCTATGTAGATCAAGCGATTCAAAAAGCAATCGGCGGAGGCGGAAGCACGACTCCGACAGAGCCATCTACTCCATCTGCGAGCGATGAACTTAAGATTGTTGTCGTTAAACCAGGACAACGTCTTGTAGCTGGCGCCGGCACCGAGTTTATCGTACGAAGCGGTAAAGCCGTTGTCTATTCTGCAGATGCGAATGGTGTAGCGGATCTCACGGCTGGACAAGACTTGGCGAATGGAGCAGCTATCACGAATAACCATCTATTGTCCTTCCCGCGTGAAAGCAGAGGTATTGAAGTTGCGCAGGGTAATAAATATAATCTAACCGTTATGGTTCGCGGTAATTACAATATTTTCTCGGTTCAATAGCGCTTGTAGTCTTAATAGATATTACAAAATAAGGTGATAAGTTTAAATCTTCTTATTTCTAGTATGCGACGTTTCGCTTCATATTATATGGAGCGGGACGTTTTTTCTTATTAAGTGGCAATTTACCATAAGTAACAATCATTCGCCAGTCTACAATGGTGCCAGTATGCACACAATATCCTTGCAAGAACACAACCAGGAGGTGCACAACACTATGGCAAGAAGCAATCGGAAATTGGTACCGGAAAGCCGTCAGATGCTGGAGCAAATGAAATATGAGATTGCAGCGGAGTTTGGCATATACCCAGGGGGACATGCTGGAGCTGGAGCTGATACGGAATTTGGAGATGAACTTGGGTCTGTAGGAGGACATTCTTATACCTCAGGCTGGGGCCATTTAACTTCCCGAGAAAACGGCTCCATCGGCGGCGAAATTACAAAAAGACTCGTTCGTTCGGGTGAGTCCAGCAGTGCAGGCATTCCTCGGCTTTAATACGCAGTTAGAGGAAGAATGCAGCAAGCCAGTCCTATTGAATTCCGCTTTATTCTACTGGAATAATCCACCTTTCATTCATTGACACGGATTGACAAATACGTTAAGATGTCGTATAGGATGAACAGCAACCTTTTCCATCTGGGGAAAAGGTTCATTTTTTGTTTGGGATAATAATTATTGTCGTAATTCATACTATCCATAAATGTAGGAGGTTGAGAATATAATGTCTGTTAAAGGGCGCCACCTATTCACATCTGAGTCCGTAACTGAAGGACATCCGGATAAAATTTGTGACCAAATTTCCGACGCCGTACTTGATGCATTTCTGGCTGCAGATCCCAATGCTCGTGTAGCATGTGAAGTATCCGTAGCAACGGGGCTTGTGCTTGTCATCGGTGAAATTACTTCGACTGCCGACTATATCGATATTTCGGCGATTGCGCGTAATACGATTAAAGAAATCGGTTATACTCGTGCAAAATACGGCTTTGACTATCAAACGTCAGCTGTACTGACCTCTCTTAATGAACAATCCAAAGACATTGCGCAAGGCGTTAACGCCGCGCTTGAGAATCGTGATCCTGCTCAAATGGAGAAGGAAACGGAAAATATCGGGGCAGGCGACCAAGGCCTCATGTTTGGTTTTGCAACGAACGAAACACCTGAGCTCATGCCGCTTCCTATTGCCCTGTCTCACCGTATCGCACGTCGTTTGTCCGAGGTACGTAAGGATGGTACGCTTAGCTACCTTCGTCCGGACGGCAAGACGCAAGTAACGATCGAATACGATGGGGACAAGCCTGTGCGTGTTGATACAATCGTGGTATCTACACAGCATGCGGAGGATGTGGCCCTTGAGCAAATTCAGAAGGATATCAAGGAAAAAGTCATTCTTCCGGTTGTTCCAGCCGAATTACTTGATGATGAAACCAAATACTTTATCAACCCGACAGGACGTTTCGTTATCGGTGGACCGCAAGGGGATGCAGGTCTTACAGGACGTAAGATCATCGTGGATACGTATGGCGGTTATGCTCGTCATGGCGGCGGTGCATTCTCTGGTAAGGATCCTACAAAAGTCGACCGTTCCGCAGCTTATGCAGCTCGTTATGTAGCGAAGAATCTAGTCGCTGCAGGACTTGCAGACAAAGCGGAAATTCAGCTCGCTTACGCTATCGGCGTTGCGAACCCGGTATCGATCAATGTCGATACATACGGCACTGGCAAAATCAGCGAAGAGAAGCTGGTTGAACTGGTTCGTAACAACTTTGACCTTCGCCCAGCAGGCATTATCCGCATGCTGGATCTGCGTCGCCCGATTTACAAGCAAACTGCGGCATACGGCCACTTCGGCCGTACGGATCTCGATGTTCCTTGGGAACGCGTAGACAAAGTAGAAGCTTTGAAGAGCCAAGCAGGAATTTAATATACAGCAGTATACTCATTGAGTAACTGCGGCCTATTATACAGCCTTCGGTGGATTAATCCGCCGAGGGCTTTTTGTTATGGATCAATCCAGTCCAAAACTAAACTAATTTTTCCCAATAGCCGATGTAAAGAAGAGGTCTGTTTATTTTTACGTTCAGAAATGATGAAAGGAGAGTGAGTGCTGCACAATGAGAAGGAAAATATCATGGCTGCTGGCTGTTGCATTATGCTTTCAGGTTGTTTTTACCTCCGGACTGCATACAAATTACGCAGAGGCAGCTGGGCAGACAGCGGCATCCGTTCAGATTGAAGATGTACTGGAGCTGAGCCCTCACGCTGGGCAAGTAGAGGTGGCCAAGAAGCCAAGCCTCAGTATGGAATTGTCTCAGCCCGTTAAGAAAGGACAGTCAGGCAGTATTAAGCTTCAGAGCTTATCCAACAATGCAGTAATTAAGGCTTTTAATCTGGATAATGAAGTGAAGATTTATGATCAGAAGGGTGGAAACGAGGTTTCGCCCGATGAATACGGTACATACATTACTTTTGACATGGGAACTGCAGAGCTGCAAAGCGGAGGCTACTATGTTCTGATTGAACCGGGTACGTTTATGAAGGAGCAGGATAATGCACCTTTTGCCGGGATTCAGGATGCGGGTAAATGGCGGTTTTGGACAGAGGGGATGGGGGATGTCTCCATCGTCGAAAAAGTTCCAGCCCACAACGCGACTCGAGTACTCCCGTCTGCAACACTTACATTAAAGTTTGCAAAGGACATGTATCCGGCAGCAGGCAATATTGAGATCTATAAACGTTCTGATAATGAATTGGTCGATTCGATTTCTGTAACATCATCTAGAGTCAGCGGGGGAGGAACGAACACCATCACTATTACGCCTTCTGCGGCTCTAGCAAACAATACGGCATATGATGTCGTCGTGCCTGCAGGGGCATTTTGGGATGCACAGCAAAATAAAAACCAAGCGATATCTCAAGGAAGCTGGGGCTTCACTGTATCAACCGATACGACGGCTCTTACAGTGTCATCCTTATCACCTAATGATGGAAACATGAGTGCGCCTGTTGATCAGCCGCTTACGCTTACATTCAGTAAGGAGCTTGATCCGAGCTATACCGGCATAGCAACACTGCGCAAAGCAGGAGGTACGGTCGTTGCCTCTGATACAGTAATTAATACCTCGAACAAACGGCAGCTGATCATTACGCCGGTTGGACAGCTGGAATATGGTACAACCTACCAGGTCGATATTCCTGCAGGGGTGTTTAAGGATGCGGCAGGGAATACATTTACTGGGCTGACAGGAAGCCGGTCGTGGAGCTTTAAAACCTATACCAGGGATACGACAGCACCTGTCCTGCAATCATCAAAAATGTACACCAATACACTGATTCGCTTAACGTATAATGAAGCGCTCAGCACTGCGGTTAAGCCTCTGACCTCCAGCTATGCTGTAACGGTTAACGGAGAGAACCGGGGGATTAGTGATGTGAGCATTTCAGGTGACAGCGTGTATGTCATGCTGGATACCGGAGTAGCTGTAGGGCAAGTGGTACGTTTATCTTATACTCCAGGGGTAAGGCCGGTTCAGGATCTATCCGGTAATTCGGCAGCGTCCTTCTCGGGTCGAGAGATTATCAATAATCTCGATTCCGTACTTTCTAAACCAAGAGAAGGGTCCGTATACGGAAATACGCTGTATCTTTATTTTACCGAGAGTGTGAAGGTCACCTCTTCTTCAGCAAGAGATCAATTTCGTGTAACTGCGAATGGCAGCAGTATTGGAGTAAGCAGCATTACAATCAGCAGCGGTTCTGCTGTGACGCTTACTTTAAATCGGGCAGTTACGGACGGAGAAGTCATTCGGGTTACCTATACACCAGGCAATGATCCGTTAAAAG
Organism: Neobacillus mesonae; assembly: GCA_023715865.1. Taxonomy (GTDB): domain Bacteria; phylum Bacillota; class Bacilli; order Paenibacillales; family Paenibacillaceae; genus Paenibacillus. Next base: position 22,728 of record JAMBOW010000008.1, on the reverse strand, counting down.
ATTACAGAGATCAGGCGCTTGGCGGGTTTACAGACTTTTTTGTCCGAAACAGCTATGACACAAAGCCGCCTCAGTTTGTAGAGACTTGGGCAGGAGGCAATAAACTGTACATTCAGTACAATGAAGCGCTGCGTACAGATAACTTGCCGTTAAAAAGCCAATTTTCCGTACTCGTTAACCGCAGTCCGCTGTATGTAAACGAAGTGGAAGTAAACGAGGATACGGTCGAACTGACGCTTGCCAACTCCCTTGTAGTCAATCAGGATGTAACCTTGTCTTATATTCCTGGAGTGAAGCGGCTGACAGACTTAAACAGCAATCCAGCGGGATATCTCGATATGATTCCCGTTACTGTATACGGAAGCGGAAGTGTGAAGCAGGCTTCTGTGAACGGGCAGACCGTAACCTTGACCATGGCAGAGCCGATGCAGACAAACAGCGCATTGACTCCATCTCAGTTCACTGTTGTGGCAGGGGGACAAGCGGTACAAGCAACCTCGGCTGCTGTACAAAATCAAACGTTGACGGTAACTCTTTCTCCAGCAGTACTCGCGGGTCAGACCGTGACAATCACGTATTCTCCGGGAACAGTACCGCTGAGAACGGCAAAAGGGGAGGTCGTTGCAGGCTTCGGACCTTTTGCGCTGCAGAACATTACCAATGGCAGTACTAGCGGTAGCGGGACATCCGGTATGCCTGCTGGCCTGTCTTTGATCAACTCGTCTCTGTTTAATCAGACGGCTTATGTGATAAGCAGCAGTGCAGCAACCAAATCGTCAGCAGTGTCTAAATATAACCGAACCGTAGGCACTTACACACCAAGTGCAGATTTATTAAAGCAAGCTTTTGCGTATGCTAATTCTGCCGGTTCATCCGACACCATCATTATGGAAGTGCCGGATACAGAAGCTGCAGCGGTGGTAGGTTTCAGCATGCAGACATTAAATGAAGCGAAACGCCAAAATGCAGAAGCCGCCATTGGTGTAAGATACGGGAATATGCTATATACCATTCCTTTGAGCAAACTTGACTTGAATGCTATCGCAGGCCAAGTGAATATTGATCTGCCTGGAGCGACGCTTTATATTCAGTTGGAAGCCGTACCAGCCACATCTTCAATAATGATAGATTCGCTGCTTTCTCAGGGATCGGCTTCGAAGTTGTCCAGCGTTATGGATCTGAGTGCGTATGTATCTAACGGTACGACTCTAAAAACAGAGTTCGCGCACCAAGGACAGCTGCATCTGAGACTTGGCAGCAGTGTTAGCAGCAACACGCTCGGACTAGTGAAGGTGGATAATACTCTTCAGAGGTTAGCTCCTGTACCATTCCAAGTGGCAAAAACGACGGATGCTCTTATCGTTAAGGCAGACACGAATGGCGGTACCCCGCTTGTGGCAGCGAATCATCCGGTTTCATACATGGATCTTTATGGTCACTGGGCTAAAGAATCCATTGAAAGATTAGCTGCTAAGTGGGTGATTGATAACACATCAGGCAGTTATTATGCACCGGATACACCGATTACCCGGGCTGAGTTTGCAGGAATGATCGCGAGAGGGCTGGGTCTTGAAGGCAACTGGGAAAGTGCACAGCGGTTTGGCGATGTGCCGTACACCAATTCCGGCGCTTATATCGGGGCAGCAACCAAAGCGGGAATCATTACTGGCCATCAGGATGGCACATTTAAGCCGAATCAGCTGATTACTCGGGAACAAATGGCCATCATGATGGTTCGTGCTCTGCATTACAACGGTCATGAAGCAGCTCTAAACGGAACGCCGGACAGCATACTCCGTAAGTTTAAGGATCGTGCTTATATCCAAGCGCCTAACATTGTAGCTGAAGCTGTGCAGCAGGGCATCATTCAGGGGATGACGCAGAACACGTTTAAGCCGGGAGGCCAGGCGACAAGAGCACAGGCGGCTGTAATGATTACAAGAATGTTAAATATACAATGAAACTTTGAAAATGAGCGTAACTTTTTCCATTTTTAGCAGTCTATTAATTAGAGGATATTAGTGTCTTCAGCTCCGCAGGTCTCTATTACAGAGAATCTGACGGGGCTGAATTCATAATAGATTGCACATAAGATGGGAGAGGCGCTTTTTTTATGAGCAGAGAGAGGAAGCAAACGGGGAAGCAGTCGGTAGGGAATAGCAAGAAGTGGATGATTGTTACGATCGCGGGGGTACTGTGGGTTACTCCTGTACTGGGTACGGGGCAAATTCTGCAGGATACCTTTCAGATTTCCAGCGTAGCGATGGCGGCAAGCACGACTAAAATTTCAGAAGAGATGATCACGGCAGGCGCCAAGATGATCAATTATCGGTATACAACGACTCGCTCAGGATCTAATGCCAATATTTTGGCAAACGTTATTCAAGTGGATTTGACCAATCCGAATGTAAAATTGGATGTGATGACAGGGAAAGAAGGCAAGTTCAACAGTAAACAAAGCACTGGAGGAATGGTGAAGGAAACAGGCGCTGTAGCCGGCGTCAATGGAGATTATTTTAATGTCAGCGGAGAGCTGGCGCCAATCGGAGGACAAATCGCAGACGGTGTGCTGATGTCTACTCCTTCCGAGCTGACGGGCATGCAGGCTCTGACGGTGACGAAAGACGGCAAGCCGATGATCGATGAATACAGCTTTGAGGGCTCGGTTAAAGCTTCTAACGGAGCTACATTTACTTTGCGCGGAATGAACAAGGAAGATTACACACTGGAGTCGGGTACGGTAAAATACAGCCATGCAAACTCGATGTATATTTATACATCTGCCTGGACTTCTCCTAAACGTCCGAATGACTCAGCAACGGCCGCAGCTACCGAAGTACTTGTACAAAATGGAGTTATTAAAGAAATTTCAGTTAAATCGCCACTGAATACTTCCATTCCGGAGGATGGATATATTTTGCGTGCGCATGGTACTGCTGCAGATTGGGTGAATACGAATCTGGCAGTCGGACAATCGGTTAATGCAGATTATAAGCTGAAGGCCAAGACGACAGGACAGACTGTAAATCCAAACAATCTGCAGATGATGATTGGCGGGCATACGATCTTGGTGAGCAGCGGTAAAGCAGCTTCCTTCTCGAGAGATGTATCGAGTATTGGGGGCTATCGGGCGCGTACAGCAGTCGGGTACTCACAGGACGGCAGATATGTATACTTGATTGCAGTTCAAGATAACGGCTCAAGTGCAGGAATGTCGCTGTCTGAGCTCCAGAAGTTTATGGTAAGCATCGGCGTATGGAAAGGAATGAACCTGGACGGCGGCGGATCAACCACGATGATTACGAGAAAGCTCGGGGAGACAAGCACCGGCCTTGCTTTCAACACGGAATACGGTACTGAGCAGCGGGCTATTGTTAACGGGCTTGGAGTCTATTCACTCGCACCGGCAGGTCAGCTGAAAGGGCTGACGATCAGCGGAAGGTCTTCGCTGCTTGTTGGACAAGAGGGCTCCTACAGTCTTAAAGGATACGACAACTATTACAATCCATATGACATGAGTGGAGCGTCCGTCACTTGGAAATCGAGCAACGGCAATGTGATCAGTACCAGCGGCGGCAAAATCAAAGCGACAGGCAGCGGCACGGCGACCTTGACTGCAGTGAGCGGCTCAGCGAGTGCGAAAATGCAGGTGACTGTTGTGGGCGCAAGCAACCTGAAGTCACTTAAAGCTGGATCCGGTACAGGCTCGCTTCAGAAGGGGACTTCTGTTGCTATACCGGTTACGGCAACGACAAAGGATGGACAAGCGGTATCGCTCAGTGCTGATACGTTAACATGGGAGTTTGTTGGATTTAAAGGAAGTGTATCCGGTGATACGCTCACGGTATCCTCCGTCAATTCCGGAACAACTGTCGGCTATGCCATTGGTCGTTATGACGGCTTCAGCACAGTTGTGGTCTTGTCGACTGCCGGACAAAGCATGTGGGAAAACTTTGAAAATGTAAGCTATCCAATCAGCTTTACTACGAATGCAACCGGTGTAATAGGAACCGCAGGCGTTGTTAACGGAACTGGAGAAAAATCAGGCTCCAAAGTGCTGCAGTTAAGCTATGATATGACCGGCGGAAGTGGTAAAATGTATGCTTATGCACAGCTTAATGGTACATCCGGCAAACAAATCGAATCAGCGGCAACGGCGCTGTCCATGGACGTGCTCGGCGATCACAGCCTCAACTGGCTGCGGGCAGAAGTGCTTGATGCCAATGGCAAAACAGTATACATTGATCTTGCACGCAACATTAATTGGTCGGGCTGGAAGACCATCAATGTCGACTTAAGCGGTTCAGGTATCGCTTATCCGGCGAAGCTGAAACGGGTTTATGTTGTGAACCTTGAAGAAGGACAAGATGAGCGTGCAATGACAGGAACGGTAGCTTTTGATAATATCGCATTTACGATGCCTGCCCTGTCCAGCGAAGCAGGACTTCCGACCGGGACGGCCAAGTTTGTCCTTGGACAGAAATCCATGACCTTTAATGGAATGAAGAAGACGATTGATGCAGCGCCTGTTCTGAAGAACAACACAACCTATGTGCCTATCAAGCATGTGCTGGATGTATTCGGAGGAAGAGCAACCTGGGACAGCAAGAACCAGCGGGTGACGATTCTCCGAGGCGGTAAATTGATCGATCTCACAGTAAATCAAAAAGAGTTTATCCTAAACGGGCAGCGCCAAAGCGCAAGTGTGGCTCCGTATATTTCCGGTGGTAGGACTTTGGTCCCTCTCAGACTCGTTTCTGAACAATTAGGTCTTACCGTAAAATGGGAACAGAAAACGAAGACCGTCACTATCGACTCGTGATATGGTATGATATATCCTGGAAACGTAAGGAATGGAGTCGAAAATTTGTGGACTTTCAAGCTGATGCTATTGACCGTGTCATAAAAAACGCCATGCAGGTCATGGAAAGTAGTAAATATCAAATTTTTGAAATAATGGACTCGGCTCGAACAGAGCTGAAATCGCTCAATCAGGAGATTCAATCGATCCTGAAAGAGACGGCGGAAACGATCGAGAAGGTCGATCAGCTTGAACTCAATTTCCGCCGGTCCCGAATCCGGCTGACGGAAGTCAGCCGCGATTTCGTCCGCTTTTCCGAGCATGACATCAAACAGGCTTATGAAAAAGCGACACAGCTTCAGCTGGATTTGATGATTTACAGAGAGAAGGAAATGTATCTGAAGGCTCGCCGCGACGATTTGCAGAAGCGTGCGAGAAGCATTGAGGAATCTGTGGAAAGAGCGGAAACCATCGGTTCCCAGATGAATGTGGTAATGGAGTATTTGTCAGGTGAATTGGGCCAAGTGACCCGGATTATTGAGTCTGCCAAGAATCGACAAATGATTGGGCTGAAGATTATACTGGCCCAGGAGGAAGAACGTAAAAGAATCGCCCGGGAGATTCATGACGGCCCTGCACAAATGCTTGCAAACTTAGTGCTTAGGACGGAAATTGTAGAAAGAATGCTGGTTAAGCAGGATTTTAAGATGGTACAGGCCGAAATAGTAGACTTGAAGAAACAAGTTCGTTCAAGCCTTGGAGAAATGCGCAAAGTGATCTTCAACTTGCGTCCAATGGCACTGGATGACCTGGGCTTAATTCCCACGCTTCGAAAATACGTGCAGGATTTTGAAGAAAAAACGAAAATCCGCGCGCTATTTGAAACAAGAGGGAAGGAACATCGTTTGTCTTCGGCTATGGAAGCTGCCGTATATCGTTTAGTGCAAGAAGGCTTGTCGAATGCAGCCAAGCATGCATACCCAACCTACGTGGTTGTCGAAATCACTTTTCAGGCACAGCTCGTTAAGATTGTAGTACAGGATAACGGACTTGGATTTAAGCCCGAACTCCTGGAACAGAAGAGCAAGGATCATTCTCACTTTGGTTTGATCGGTATGCGTGAAAGGGTAGAACTGCTCGAAGGCCGGATGGAAATTGAATCAGGAGAAAATCAAGGCACCAAGATTGTGATTCATATCCCGACAAACGTGGAAAAGGGAAAGGAGTAACAGGATGGAAAACCAGAACATAACAAGGGGTAACATTAAAGTATTATTGGCTGATGATCATCAGCTGTTTCGTGAGGGTTTGAAACGTATCTTGAACATGGAGGATGATATCGAGGTCATCGGCGAATGCGGCGATGGCATTCAGGTGCTGGAGTTCTGCAATCAGAACAAGCCGGATATCGTTCTCATGGACATCAATATGCCTGTGGAGAACGGGGTAGAAGCGACGGAGAAGCTTAGAGAGCTGTTCCCGGATGTGAAAGTTATTATTTTGTCCATTCATGATGATGAAAGCTATGTATTTGAAACCTTGCGTAAAGGTGCGAATGGCTACTTGCTGAAGGACATGGAGGCGGAGTCTCTAATCAATGCAATTCGTTCTGTCCATGAGGGATATGCCTTTATTCATCCGAAAGTAACTGGCAAGCTCATTACGCAGCTGCGCCGGATGACTTATCTGAATGAGACAGGCGCTGTACACGAAGGCGGCGTTAAAGAAGCCGGCGTTAAATTCGTTGCGGGTGACAACAATCCGCTCACTCGCCGTGAAGCTGAAGTGCTTCGACTGATGGCAGAAGGCAAGAGCAACAAAATGATCGGGGAATTCCTCTTTATCAGCGAGAAAACAGTGAAAAACCATGTCAGCAGCATTCTGCAGAAAATGGAAGTGGATGACCGTACTCAAGCCGTAATCAACTCCATTAAATATGGGTGGGTTACACTGTAAGCGAATTACGTGCTTCAGCATAAGGAAGCTGATTTAGTTTGCCTTTGGGGAATGCTGAAGCGGTCTAGGTCTAAGGATTCTTTTTTGCCGTCCTTGGCATTACATATGGAGCATATACGGGGAACGTTTCTTGCCAGATGCATTTGCTGCCCTAGAAACGTTTGAAGATAGGAATTTTTGAAAGCAAAAGAAAGTTTAACATCTCTTTTCATAAAGAAAGAGCGTTACATTTCTATAGTGTAGGTTGAATAAACAGAAGTGATCATGAAACCGTTCCATTCAATCTATGCATGTTAGTAAAAAATATAGCTTATCGTATGTTTACTGATCCATCTGACTGTGTCACCGTCCCGGTAGCCCGCATATATTGGCGGTATACGTTGCATCTGGGATGCAAATGGGAGGTGCAGTCGCCATGATCGAACATCTGATATGGATTGCGCTTGTTTACGGTCTATCCGCTGTAAGCGTCCGATATTTGTACGCACGGGCACAGGCCAAAACGAAGCGAGCCGCGATACCCGTTCACTATGTATTGATCACATGTAACCATGGACTCTTCATGGAGTGGATCATCCGTGGTTTATCTTTGGACGCATTGCTTAGAGGGAATATTCATAAAGTAACCGTCATGGACCTTGACTCAAGCGATGATACATTACCGGTCTTGTACCGGCTGGGTGGAATAGCAGGCGTGGATCTTAGCGTTGTTGCGGCAGGCGACGAGCCGATGTCCATTTTGTCTGCATTACAGCCAGAGGAGTATGAAGAGGTTCGGTATATTGATCTTCGTAAGGATACAAATCTGACGGAATTTCCGTTCGTTACTAAACAATAATTATATTATAAGACGAAAATATCGATAAAAAGTTGCGGTATTGTCATTAATATTGTAAATATAGGATGTAAATGGATTAATTTGTCTATATAAGAAAAGTATGAAGCACATACTTCGGTAAATACGCCGGGTATGTGCTTTTTTACGTTCAAAATAAGAGATTATGGTTGAAATTGGCAGGTTGAAATTCGCTCAAGAGGAGGATTTACGATGAAATTAGCCATCTATGCAATTAGATATGGGGATGCAATGGGAGCTAGTGGGGAATGGAGGCTTTATTTGTCCATTAACTTGATGGCTGATTCCCTGTGGTGGAGAGAGCAGCTGAAAGGACAATCCTCTGGCCGGTTGTGGCAGATCGTACTAATTTCCGCGAATATGCCGTTGTCATGGGCGTATCGTGTGCAGGAAGACTTTGCAAGCGGTCCGGACGGTTTTGGGAATGAGGGGTCTGTACAGCAGTGGGAAGAGCTTGTGAGGAATCTATTAATCCGGCAGATCAGAGTAGAATCTGGTGAGCATGGGATGAAGATGTACAGCGGCTGTGTGGGTATTAAGGAGTTTGAGATTAGGAGGGGAGAGAAGGAAGTCGCTGAGGGGCATTTGCCGAGGTTGGGTGAAGCTAGTGATGTGGCAGCGCGGCAGCTGGCAGGGCGACAGCTGCTCGCGCCGGAGGCGCAGGCACTGCTTGCGGAGATCGCTCCGGAAATTGGGAGCGAGTGGACGGCTGCAGTGCAGCTGGCTTATTTGGCTGGGCGGGTGAGCTATAAGCCCGCTCTTGCCCCGCCGCAGGCGGAGCGTGCGTGGCGACTCGTCTGGCGGAAGGCTAGACGAGAGCAGCTGCGCTGCCGCCGGTGCGGCAGCATGGCCGCGCAGCAAAGTGCGTGCGCGGCTTGTGGAAGTGCGGCGTGCGCCTACTGCGAGGCCTGCCTCGCGCTCGGGCGCAGCCGGGCTTGTGCGCTGCTGCTCGAAGGGGCAGCGCTTCCGGCCGTGCGTGGCACGGCCGGGGATGACCCCGCCGGTACGATAAGCCGGTGGGGACTCAGCCCAGCGCAAAGCGCAGCCACAGGCGCGGCGCTTGCGTATTTGGCCGGGCGGCGAGGGGACGCCCAGGCTAAGGGTCGGTTCTTGCTCTGGGCCGTGACCGGCGCAGGCAAGACCGAGATGACCTACCCGCTGCTCGACTACATCCTGAGCAGCGGGGGAAGTGTGCTCGTCGCCACACCGCGCCGCGATGTGGTGCTCGAGCTCGCACCGAGGGTGGCGCGCGCCTTTCCGGATACGGCGCGCGTCACTCTCTATGGCGGAAGCAGCGAACGCTGGCAGCGGGGTCAGCTGACCCTCGCCACGACGCACCAGCTGCTTCGCTTCCGCCACGCCTTTGATCTTGTCATCATCGATGAGCTCGATGCCTTTCCATACCACAACGACCCCATGCTTGCGTATGCCGCCGAAGCATGCTGTAAGCCGGGCGGCAGCTTCATTTACCTGTCAGCTACACCGCCGGCACAGCTGCAGCGGGAAGCGGCCCGTGGTACGCTCGCTCACGCCAGAGTTCCAGTTCGCTTTCATCGCCATCCGTTGCCCGTTCCAATATTAATGAAGCTGCCTCCGGTAGCACAGCAGATTAAGCTGGGGAAGCTGCCGCGTGAACTGCTGCAGGGGCTCGCTCGTTCGCTTGACCGCGGAGCACAGGTATTTGTATTCGTGACTCGGATCGCACAAATTGAGACATATGTGGCTCTGCTGCGCAGAGCGCTGCCTGACGTTCATATTGAAGGAACATCCTCAGAAGATCCTTTGCGTGGAGAGAAAGTATTGTCCTTCCGTGATCGTAAGATTCGTTTGTTAGTAACGACAACGATACTGGAACGCGGGGTAACTGTACCCAAGAGCGATGTTTATATCTTGGATGCAAATACCAGGCTATTTGACGATGCTTCCTTGGTGCAGATGGCAGGAAGAGCAGGCAGATCCAAAGATGATCCTGCGGGTACAGTCGTCTTCGGTTCACCTGAAGTGAATCGCTCCCAGAAGATTGCTGTACGCCAAATTAAACGTATGAATGCCATCGCGCGCCGCAGTGGTTTTTTAACCGAAGAAACTGCTCTTGACCTAGCATCAACGTCTGAGGCTGGAAGGTGAGCCGGATGAATAGGTTGGACCGAATTTCTACATTTTTGCATCGAATTGTAGCACCGGCAGGGGACACCTGCCTTGCTTGCGGTACAAGATCTATGCTCTCAAAGGATTTACCAGGAATCTGTGTTCGCTGTGTCTATTCCATTCCATGGATAAGTCAGATCAGGTGTGTAAAATGTGGACGAGCTGTAGGATGTCCGGACTGCTCCCGCGAGGAATATAGAAGCCGGTCCTTTGAATGCAATCGAAGTGCGGTGTTGTATGATGCATTGATGAGAGAGTGGCTAGCTGTCTACAAGTACCGCGGTAAGGAACGGTACGCTCCCTTATTTGGAGCAATGCTCAATAAGACTTACATGGCTATACAAAGGGAGTATTCTTTTGGATCAGTAGAGCAGGATGTAAAGCAGAGGAGTGGGCAGCAGATATGGCGAGCAGATGCAGTTACTTATGTTCCCGTAAGTGATGAACGGCTCATCGAACGTGGGTTTAATCAGGCGGAACGTATGGCTAGTGAGCTTTCTAAATATCAACGTATGCCCATGCTATCATTACTGGAAAGAACAAAGCATACCGAGAAGCAGAGCTTTAAAAGAAGAAAGGAAAGAGAAATCTCCATGCAGCATGCTTTTGGCGTGTGTCCTGATGCTGATCAAGTTCTTTCCTCATTCATTCATCAGAAGAAAGTGGGTAGCCCAATTGAAGCCTATTCTCCAGACGACTTACTGGATCTAAACATTCTTCTGGTAGATGATGTGTACACGACAGGAAGCACAATTGAGGCATGCAGCAGAGTGATCAGGGGTTGGGGGCAACGGGCAGGAGTTAACTTTCGTATATATGCTATAACGTGGGCAAGATCATAGATTGGAACTTATTTACTTTCATAATACTTAAAGTTTATTTATTTTTTAAACCAGGTTACCGATAAATAAGATAAGTAAATAGAACAAACCAAAGAAAGTTATCTTAAGTAAGTGGTTAGTTATGGTGCTAGAGTGGATTATCATATTTGTGTACCCTAGTGTTCATTCTTCTACTATTTTTTTAAAATTACACATTCATGCAACTAACGGTATATCTTGACCTTGGGTAGACTAGTAAAGATGACAAGCTATTTTAAGGTAGGTTATAATGACGAAAAGTAAACGGTTCTTATGCTAAAGGGGGCGTAAAGAGGATGAATGTCGGTAACTGTCCTCGCTGCGGCAAGCTTTACGTGCTTAACGTAATGGAGGCTTGTCCATCTTGTCTAAAAGAGATCGAAAAACAATATTTTGAGTGTGTCGATTATTTACGTGAAAAAAGAGGCGCGAATATACAGGAACTGTCCGAGGCAACGGGTGTATCCGTGAAGCAGATTACAAAGTTTATTCGAGAGGGAAGAATATCTATTAAAGATGCTCCTAATCTGACCTATCCTTGCGAGGTATGCGGAACGCTCATAAGAGAAGGTCATATGTGTGACAGCTGTCGTGCGCGTTTGACTAAGGAATTGGCCGGTGCATCCCAGGAGGTTAGTCAGGGGGATCAGTCCAGTCTAGGTTCTGGTGCCTACAACGCCATCGACAAATTCAAGCGTTCATAGGATACACGGCTCAATTCAGGCAAAGTCTATAAACAATGTTTTAAACTCTACCGATAACTTTAGTAAAGATTATCGGTTTTTTATTTAGGATGACCCATGATCCTAAACTTAAGGAAGGCAGGTGTTCATTTATGAAAATTAATGAATCCGGACGGATTGGAGCAATGAACTCCTATTCGAGAAATATAGAATCCGGTCAGCAGACCGAAAATAAAAAAAGCAAGCGCAAGGATGAAGTATCCATCTCGCCGGAGGCTATGGAAATGCTGAAGAAGCAGGAACAAGTAAACAGCAGCGAGCGCGCACAGCGTATTCAGGAATTAAAGCAGCAGGTTGCTTCTGGAACATATAAAGTAGACACCGAACAGCTGGCGGATCGAATGCTGCCCTATTTTAAACCGAGCTCTGATAAATAAGGAGAAGCTTACCCATGTCCTTAAATCAATTAATGGATGCCCTTGATAAATTGAATGTCACTCATCGTCAAATGCTGCACACGGCTGAAGTGAAAAAAGAAGCGATCATGAAGAATGATACCGATACACTAATCAAGCTATTGAATCAGGAGTCCATGATTCTGAAACAAATTCAGAGTCATGAAGTTTACCGGAACGAGGCTATAGGATCTTTTTTACTGGAACGGGGAATTAAATCAAAGCTGAATCTTAACATTTCTGAAATCTCGCGTCTCGTATTTGATGTGGAGGATAAGAGAAGATTGCAGGAGGTTCAGAATGAGTTAGGCAACACGCTTAGTGAATTGAAAGAGATCAATGATCTGAATCAAAGGTTAGTAGAACAGTCGCTCGCTTTCATTGATTATTCGCTGGATGTATTGGTAGATAAACCGACACAAGCACCGGTATACCAGCACCCGGATCAACGTCAAAGTGCGATGGGGCAATTCGGATTATTTGACTCGCGTGCTTAAATAGGAGGATTAAACGATGGTTTCAACCTTTCATTCGATAGAAACAGCGAAGCGCAGTTTGTTTACACAAACAGCTGCGCTGAATACAACAGGGCACAATATTTCCAACGCCAATACCGAAGGGTATACAAGACAAGTTGTTAAGATGACAGCCTCTTCCCCATTGGAACCGCTCTCGTTCTTAAGATCCACGAATCCGGGTCAGCTGGGAACGGGGGTAGAGTTCTCCGCGATTGAGCGGATTCGCCAAGGCTTCTTAGATAGTCAGTACCGCAGTGAGAACTCCAGTCTTGGGAATTGGGAAATTCAGTATGATACGCTGGACAAAATCCAGGGTATCATGACTGAACCTTCGGATACGGGACTTCAAACGGTGCTGGATAACTTCTGGTCCTCATGGTCTGACCTAAGCAAAGACCCTGAGAACCTGACCGCTCGTAATATTGTTAAAGAAACGGCTCTTGCTCTGACAGATGCAATGAATTTGATGAGTACTCAGCTAAACGGGTTAAGCCAGGACCTTACCGCTAATATAGGTGTTAAGGCTCAGGAGATTCAAGGATATATTACTTCGATTGGTGAGCTGAACAATACCATTTCCCGAATTGAATCACTAGGGGACAATGCCAATGATCTTCGCGACCAGCGGGACCTGTTGACAGATAAGTTGTCCAAGATTGTGAACATTACAGTAACAGAAAATGATCAAGGCTACAGCATCTCCATCGGAGGACAAGAACTCGTAAATGGAACAGCTGTTAATCAGGTGACCAGTGACCTTCTTACAGATGCTTATGCCTCGGGAGATCTTACAGGCGGCGAAGTATACGGAATGGTCGTTTCCAGAGACCGGTTTGTGACAGAATACCAGAACGATCTGAATCAATTGGCGAACACTATCGCAAACGGTGACGTAACTATAAAGATTCCTGCAGGCTCATCCATTCGTGAGGGTACGGTGGCTAGTCAGGATACGGTTATTACTGTGAACGGAGTAGAATCTACCGTCGCTGCGGGACAAGCCTTTCCTGCAGGTGCAGTTCTTAAAAATGAAACGCCACTGACCGTGCAAGGGATTAATGGTCTGCATCAGCTGGGTTATGCATTAGATGGTTCTGCAAGTGCTGGTATTCCATTCTTCACATCAACGAACGGCGGTCCAATCACAGCTGGAAATATTACTGTAAATCAAATCATTCAATCGAACCCGAATGCGATCGCATCGTCACTTCGTGTTGATGCAAACGGCAATGCAGTCAAAGGGAACAACTCGCTGGCTAACCTGATGGGCGGTTTGAAGGATCAGGCCTTTACAGTGCCTGGCGGAACAGATTCCACAACTATTAACGATTATTACAAATCGACGGTCGGCGAGCTCGGCATTCAGACGCAGGAGGCTTATCGGAAAGCAACAAACTCTACGTCACTTGTTATCCAAGTTGAGAATTCAAGACAATCGGTCAGCGGTGTATCATTAGATGAAGAGATGAGCAATATGATCAAATTCCAGCATGCATACAGTGCTTCTGCTAGATTTATGACGACTTTTGATGAGTTGCTGGATAAGTTAATTAATAGTACAGGAACCGTAGGAAGATAAGATAGATTTGTAGGAGGGCTTTACTATGTTTAGAGTGACCTCGAATATGATGAGCAGTACACTCATGAATAATATCAACCGCAATGCCAAGCAAATGAACGATACACAGATTCAAATGTCCACAGGCATGAAAATTAATAAGCCTTCGGATGATCCTGTAGGCATTACATATGCACTGCGATATCGTACAGAGCTTAATTCTAATGAACAGTACCAGAGTAATGTAGATTCGGCACTTTCTTGGCTGGATTATACCGACACTGTCGTTTCACAGACGAATGAAGTATTGCAGCGGATGCGGGAACTGACCGTATCGGCAGCTACAGGATCTAATCCTCAGGATGCTTTGGATAGTATTCGTCTTGAGGTTGACCAATTAAAAGAGCAGCTTATTGATATTGGTAACAGTCAGTTAAACGGGAAATATGTATTGAATGGTCAAACTTACAATGAGAAGCCTTATGATTTTCCAAGAGATGCAAATGGCATATCAGACACATCTGGTTTTACCTCAGAGATGATTGATACAGGTGACGTTAATTACACGGTCGGTTCTGGAATTCAAATGGCCATTAATGTTAATGGGAACGAGGTAATGGGATCCTTAGAGGAAGCAGATAATGTATTTGCAATCGCAGACCGTTTAAGTCAGGCTTTGGCTGATGGAGATTTGGATAGTGTGTCTGCGGAATTAGACCAAATTGACACCCGTGTTGAAAAGTTGTTGGCTGCTCAGGCCGGCGTTGGGGCAAAGACGAATAGAGTCGAACTGATGCAGAATAGACTCGGAGATATGGAATATAACTTGACTAGCCTGCAGGCTAAAACCGAAGATGCAGATTATGCCGAGCTTGCTATACAATCACAGATTCAGGAGAATATTTATAACGCAACACTCTCTGTCGGATCTAAGATTATCTCATCTTCTCTGGTAGACTTCCTAAGATAACTAGGAGGGATGATTTATGAGCACAATCCCTATGCTGCAGATTAGGCAGCAGCAAGCTCGAATCGGGATCGATGCAGATCCAGGACAATATTCAATGAGACAGCCAAAGGCTGATTTGCAAATCGTGAGTAAGCCTGCGGTAATGACGATCGATCAGCACCAGCCTGAACTTATCGTCGACTCTTCACGAGCGAGAGCTGCTTTCACGGGAGGACCGCATTTAGAAATGACACAGCGGTTGTACTCCAATGTAAAGCAAATCTTTCTTGAGGGGATTGCCAAGCGGGTGGAGCAGGGAAATCGGATGGCAGAGTTCTTCAAACCTGGAAATACGATTGCGGAAGTCTATGGAAAAAGTCAGCCGCTGCCCGTGTTGGGTGAGTTCAGAGGTGAGGCATCGATTGATAATGTAGATGTTCGATTCAATGTAAGACCGGCAGATATAGAAATTGAGAGAAGTCCTGTTGAATTTAATGTGCAGGTTAATAAGCCGGAGATTGAATATAACCGTGGGAAGCTGGATATTTATATGATGCAGTATCCTTCCGTTGAGTTTATCCCGCCAGAGATTGATCAAACCGTGTAATATAAGAGCTATGGAGAGGCGATGGCCATATCTGTAGCTCTTTTAGTTTATGTAATAAAGGAGAGAACGACATGACATTAATGATTGAAACCTCATCTTGGGGAGAAATTAAAGTGCAGGAAGATCAGATTATTCAGTTTCATAGAGGAATTCCGGGCTTTGAAGAAGAGACAGCGTTTGCCATAGTCCCTTATGAAAATAGTCCATTCCATATGATGCAATCCGTGAAAGAGCCTGGTCTGTCCTTTTTGCTTGCAGATCCTTTCTTATTTGAACCTCAATATGAATTTGAACTTCCTCAGCATGAGACTGCTGAGCTCAAAATTCAGAAGGAAGTTAGTATATTTTGCATCGTGACACTTCAGGATTCTCTTATGGATTCAAGTATCAATTTGTTAGCACCTATTGTAGTTAATCCGGATAACCGACAAGGTAAGCAAATTGTCCTTCATGATACGGTTTATGCTGCGCGTCACAAGCTTAACGAGCTTTCTGCTGCAAAACAGCTGTTTGCAAGGGAGGGTGAATAATATGCTGGTACTTTCCCGCAAACGCGGTCAGTCCATTATGATCGGAGACCAAATTGAAATTACGGTGCTTGGGGTGGAAGGTGATAACGTACGAATTGGTATCTCAGCGCCTTCCGAAGTCGATATTTTTCGAAAAGAGGTCTATGTCTCCATTCAAGAGGCAAACAAGCAATCCGCTGCTCCAGCGAAAGGCCATGTACAGGCTTTAATGGCTCAGTTCCAAGGATCTTTCGGTAAAAAAAATAATGGATAAAGTTTTAAAATTACTATTAAAAATAATGTGAAGATAGTCGATATATGTTATAAGCGCTTAGGGCAAGGGCGGCCGACCTTTCGCCTCGAGCGTTCCACATGGACGTGGGATATTACTCATTTCAGGGAGGAAATTATAACATGATTATCAATCACAATATTTCGGCGTTGAACACTCATCGCCAACTGTCTATTAACACAGATAACACTAGCAAAAATATCGAGAAATTGTCTTCTGGTCTTCGTATCAACCGTGCTGGCGATGACGCTGCAGGGCTTGCAATTTCCGAAAAAATGCGCGGACAAATCCGTGGTCTCGATCAAGCATCCCGTAACGCTCAAGATGGTATCTCTTTGATCCAAACAGCTGAGGGTGCATTGAACGAAACTCACTCTATCTTGCAACGTATGCGTGAGATTTCTAACCAATCTGCGAACGGAACAAACACGGATTCTGACCGTCAAGCATTGCAAGACGAAATGAACCAATTGACTTCCGAAATCAACCGTATCGGTAACACAACTGAGTTCAATACTCAAAAGTTGCTAAATGGCGGTGTTGCTTCTAGTGATAGCGCTAAGTTGACCAAGGCTGAAAATGCAAAAATCACTGGTGATGCACTTGCAGCTGGTGAACTTACAATCGGCGAAGGAGCAAAAATTACTGTCGATGGTCAGACCTTTAACCTTGGAGAAATTACAGTGGGAACTGATGCCGTTACTGCGGATCCAACTGCAACCCCTCCAGTAATAGGTGTAGATGAATCAACAGCAGCTGAAAATGCAGCTGCTCTGAAAGAAAAACTAGATCAACTGACCTCTGGTGGAGTTAAGCTTTCAGACCTGGTTGATATTAAAGTGAATGGTGACGCTCTAGAATTTACAGCGAAATCAACAGGTTCTACTAGCAAAATTGAAATTTCTGGGGATGAAACTGCAGCAGCTGTTCTAGGATTTGATGTTGATGATGCTACTCAATCTGTAGGCAAAGGTACTCCTGCTACAGTTGAGCGCGCAGGTCTTGAAGCAACTGGTGCACTTACTGGAGATGTAGCTATAGCTGCTGATTCTACTTTCAAAATTCAAGTAGGATCTGAAAGTGCGGTTGAAGTAAACCTTGGTCCAGATGCAAAAACTTATGACATTTCTAATACTGACGAAAACATTGCAAGTGCTGCTAGAGCAGATCTTGTAAAAGACTTGAATGCAGCTCTTCAAAAGGCTGGTTTAGATGGAAAGGTATCTGCTTCACTTTCTGCAGATAACGAGATCCAATTCATCTCCGAGTCTGGAAAAGACCTTAAATTGACTGAAGGAACAGGTAGCCCGTTAACAGCTGTTGGTTTTGGTGCAGGTGATCTTGCTGCTGTTAAAAACGTAGAACAAGTAGTTGGACCTGGAACAGAGGGATCTGGCTTCTCGACTAAATTCCAAATCGGTGCTAACACTGGTCAATCCATGTCCCTGACAATCAATGATGTTCGTTCTTCTGCACTGGGCATCACTGGTAACGCAGGACAAGCTGGATTCACTAAAGAAAATAGTGTTACAAACGGTACGAATGATGTAATGGCTGAAGCAGCTCTTAACATCTCTACTCAAGCAGATGCTTCTAAAGCTATCGATGTTGTTGATAAAGCGATCACTCAAGTTTCCAGCGAGCGTGCTAAACTTGGTGCGGTACAAAACCGTCTTGAGCATACGATCAACAACTTGGGAACAGCTTCTGAGAACCTGACAGCTGCTGAATCCCGTGTTCGTGACGTTGACATGGCGAAAGAAATGATGGAACAAACGAAAAACAACATCCTTTCTCAAGCTGCACAAGCGATGCTTGCTCAAGCCAACCAACAACCGCAAGGCGTTCTTCAATTGCTTCGTTAATCTATATCTTAAATGGAGAGACTCTAATTTTCTTAGAGTCTCTTTTTTGCATTTACTAATGCTACGAACCTGATTTTCCGATATAAATAGTAAATCAATGCGGAGGGGTTCCAGTTAATGAATATCCAATTATCAATATCTGCAGGATCCATAACAAACGCACAAAAAGTAGTTGAGAATACGAATATTGCAGAACAAGCTTTTGATCATACGAGCAATAATTTGAAGTCATCAGGTGCTCTCTTGAATGCAATGACTCCAGGACAAGAACATTTAATTCAAAATATCGAACGCGCCATCAAAGCTTTAGAAGGCCCACAGACTACGCTTGATATCAGTATTCACGAGAAGACTCATGATATTATGGTAAAGGTTCTGAACAAGGAAACAGGGGAGTTGATACGCGAAATTCCACCTGAGAAGACATTAGATCTTGTAGCTAAAATGATGGAAATAGCAGGAATACTTGTAGATAAGAAAATATAAGGAGGGATTATTTACGTGAGAATAAGCGGTTTTTCAGGAATGGATATAGATACAATGGTTTCATCATTAATGACAGCACATAGGGCTCCATTAGATAAGCTGAATCAACAGAAGCAGCTTATAACTTGGCAGCGTGATAATTATCGGGAATTGAACAGCAAGCTATTTGATTTAAGAAATAATAAACTGACGACTTACAACAAGTCTACAGAGCTTAATACTCAAAAAGCAGTCGTTAGTGGAAATACGAATGCAGTTAAAGCAGAGGCGTCTGCTAGTGCTCAGAACATTCCAATGACAATCAGTGTCGTTAGTTTGGCCAAGCCTGCTTCTTATGAAATGAACAAGTTGGACGGTGATTATACGGCCAAATCAACCTTAGGAGATATAGCGAAGGGTAAGGCTGTTGAAGGGGCAACATTACCTGAAAAGTATAGTGTTAAGATTAATGGTCAGGATATCACTTTTAATGCAACAGATACCATATCTTCTGTTGTTTCTAAGATTAATTCTAACTCAACAGCAAATGCAACTGCACAGTTTGATGAGATAACAGGAAAGCTTACGATTTTATCCAAATCAACCGGTGCTGAAGCAAAATTAGTGATAGAAAAGACCGGTGGTGAAGATGGGGCCTTAATAGATCTGTTTGGGGGTTCTGAGAAAACCTCAGGTGGTCAAAATGGACACGTAAAAATTAATGATAGAGAATATGAGAATCTAACCAGTAACTCACTCACCGTAAACGGTATTGCCTTAACCTTTTTAGAGGAAACAGTTAAAGAAAACTCAGAAGGTGTAGAAACAGATAACCCTGTTAGTATTTCTGTCCAGACAGATACAGAGAAGGCCTTAACTACCATAAAAAGTTTTATAGAAGAATATAACACCTTAATGAGCTATATGAGCACAAAAATGGGTGAAGAGAAATATCGTGATTTCGCTCCTCTGACAGATGAACAGAAGAGTGCAATGTCAGAAAAGGATATTGAGCTGTGGGAAGAGAAATCAAAGAGCGGTCTACTTAAAAACGATGAAATTTTAAGATCTACTATTTCTTCTATGCGTTCAATAATTACTGAAAAACTCGGGGATCTAAGTTCCTTAGGCATTACATCGGGGCAATATTATGAAAATGGAAAACTGTATTTGGATGAAGAGAAGTTTAATCAAGCCATGCAGTCAAACCCACAAAAATTAGCTGAGATTTTTCAGGGTGTAGGTAGTTCTTCATCCAATGGAATATTCGGCAAGATGTCCGAGACTATTAATGGATCACTGGATAAGCTGGTTACTAAAGCGGGAACGAGTAAATATTCTGGTGATCTGAATAGTATCCTTAAAGAAGAAAGTATTATGGGTAGACAGCTTAAGGACTATAATAAGCGGATTGATGATCTGCAGGATAAATTAGTTGATCTTGAAAATAGATATTACAGACAATTCACCGCAATGGAAACAGCAATAAGCAAATACAACTCACAATCTTCAAGTCTCACGAGCTTCTTCTCTTAGTATGTAGAGAGAATTTGAAGGAGGAATAACAATGATAGCAAATCCATATGAAAAATATCGCCAGTCCTCTGTGCAAACATCGAATCCGG
The DNA here is from genome assembly GCA_023715865.1 of Neobacillus mesonae. Lineage (GTDB taxonomy): Bacteria > Bacillota > Bacilli > Paenibacillales > Paenibacillaceae > Paenibacillus. The sequence goes on along the minus strand of JAMBOW010000008.1, from coordinate 2,581 downwards.
CTCAACTGGTTATTATGCTGTATGACGGGGCTATTCGATTTATACGTGCATCGATGAAAGGAATGGAAGAGAAAAATCTGGAACAGGTGAATTTAAACTTGGGTAAGGCTCAAACGATTATTAGCGAACTGATGTCTACTCTGAACCAAGAGATTGAGGTTTCTAAGAGTTTATATTCACTGTATGAATATATGAACCACTTGCTGGTACAGGCGAATATCAAGAAGTCACAAGAGCCTGCACAAGAAGCGTTAGAAATGCTGACTGATTTGAGAGATACTTGGCTTAAAGCAAGTAAATTAGTAATGACAGGTACAACGAATGAAACAGCTTATTAATGAACTGGAGAGACTGACTTCCGAGTTTCTGATTCGTATTAATGAAGTAAGTTATGAAGAAGTAGAGAACTTTGTTGAAGGACGACAAAAATTTGTGGATTCTATATTGGCCGAGGCTGTTCAAGATAGAATGGATGCAGAAGATGAACAAAGACTTAAAGTGTTGCTAAGTAAAGACGAAATAATAGTTAATAAGATGGTTGAGCTTAAACAGGAAGCTCAGGATTGGCTCCAACAGCGGAATCGGATTAAAGCCCAGCGTAATGCCTATGAGAATCCATATAGCGCTGATAGTTTACTGTTGGACCGTCGGAAATAATAAAATTGCAGAGGCTACAAGCAAGGGGACTTGCTTGTAGCCTCTTTTTTTACGACAAAAAATATAATATATATACAAAATTATACAAAAAAACAATAGAAATATATTTAATTAGATGGTAGAATATTCCTGATGTATATGGTTCCTTAGGTCTAGGTCTTTGGATTTAATTATCTATTCATTTGTTTAGTTTCAATGAAGTGACAAGACTATAGAACTATTATATAAGAGGGAACACCTAATTTTTATTAACAGGAGGAAAAATTGTGGGTAAAAAGGTTCGTGGTACAGTCACAGGATTATTAAGTATTAGTATGGCACTCGGCACTATGGGAACAGCCGGAGCAGCGCAGAACAACGGTGATATTAATGGTCATTGGGCACAAAGCCAACTTCAGAATTGGATAAACGAAGGAAATTTAACTGGATATGAAGATGGTTCGATCAAACCGAACAATTCTATTTCTCGTGCAGAGTTTGTTTCCCTGATTAATAGAAGCTTTGGATACTCCGAACAGGCATCTATTTCCTTCGATGACTTGGCCGTCACAAGTTGGGCATACACAGATATTGCTAAAGCGGTTAAAGCTGGGTATGTTCAAGGTTATGAAAATAACACATTCCGTCCAGGAGCTAATGTCACTAGACAAGAAGCAGCTGTAATGATTTCCAAACTACTGAATGTGAAGAGCAGTAATTACGAAACTCTGAATCAGTTCACAGATCGTGAAGCGATTGCTGGATGGGGTAAGGCTGCCGTAGCTTCTGTTGTGGAGCAGGAAGTGATGAAGGGCTATCCTAATAGTACTTTCTCCCCTCTTCGTTCGCTGACAAGAGCAGAAGCAGTGGTTTTAATTGAGAATGCATTAGCAAGCAAAAATGAATTAAGCACAGTTACATATGATACTGCTGGAACCTATGGTTCCGAAGAAGAAACAACAGTAATAGAAGGAAACGTCGTTATTAATGTACCAGGGGTTACTCTCGTAAACACTGAGATCAAAGGTGATCTGTTATTTGCCGAAGGCATCGGAGCGGGAGATGTAACTATTAAAAATGTGAAGGTCCACGGTACGACTAATGTAGCAGGCGGCGGAGAAAACTCTATTCATTTGGTAGACTCTGTACTGCTGAATGTTGTAGTGAATAAAAAAGATGGGACTGTTCGCATTGTTGCCGAAGGATCCACTACAGCAGAAAACGTGATTGTCCAATCATCAGTGAAGCTAGAAGAAGATAATGTTTCAGGAGCAGGATTTACTGACGTTGAGCTGTCCGATGTCCTCCCGGCAGGTAGCAAAGTGGTATTAAACGGAACATTTGATGATGTAGATCTGTATGCTGCTTCAATATCTGTTGAGCTTGGCCGCGGTTCTATTGAGAATTTCATTGTGGATAAAAATGCAGGCAACAGCGAGATTACAGTAAGTAGCAATGCTAAAGTTGCTCAGCTCGTACTTGATGCGATTGCTAAGTTGTTAGGTTCAGGAACAATTACTAAAGCTACCGTGAATGAAGGAGCAAAAGGCTCATCTTTCGCAACTAAACCTGGTCAAATTGATGGAGCTCAAAAAGATAGTGTGTCTTTACCGGTAACGACACCTCCAGTCTCAAGTGGTGGTGGATCAAGCAGCGGAGATTCTGGTGGTAGTAATCCCCCTGTAATATCTGCAGATCAAGTAGCCGCTAATAATGTTATTGCGAAGATAAACTCTTTGCCATCAGAAATAACGATTGAAGATAAAGAAGCAGTTGAAACTGCAAAAATAGCATTTGATGCATTGACGGCAAGTCAAAAAGCATTGGTATCTACTACAGTTAAAGAAAAGCTAGAAGCAGCAGAAGCAAAAATTCAACAGTTAGAGACTGAAGCAGCAGCAGATCGAGAAGCAGTAAATGCAGTAGAAACACAAATTGAAACACT
>JAMBOW010000089.1 GCA_023715865.1 Neobacillus mesonae | reverse complement strand
CGGAATTGCTAGTAATCGCGGATCAGCATGCCGCGGTGAATACGTTCCCGGGTCTTGTACACACCGCCCGTCACACCACGAGAGTTTACAACACCCGAAGCCGGTGGGGTAACCGCAAGGAGCCAGCCGTCGAAGGTGGGGTAGATGATTGGGGTGAAGTCGTAACAAGGTAGCCGTATCGGAAGGTGCGGCTGGATCACCTCCTTTCTATGGAGAATCGT
>JAMBOW010000088.1 GCA_023715865.1 Neobacillus mesonae | reverse complement strand
TCTTCTCACCTACCTGTGTCGGTTTACGGTACGGGCACCTTCATCTGGCTAGAGGCTTTTCTTGGCAGTGTGAGATCATGACCTTCGCTACTGTAATTTTCACTCCCCGTCACAGCCCAGCCTTAATAGTATGCGGATTTGCCTACATACCAGCCTCACTGCTTGGACAGACATCCATCAGTCTGCGTCACTACCCTACTGCGTCACCCCATCGCTCGTAACGATTTACGGTGGTA
>JAMBOW010000087.1 GCA_023715865.1 Neobacillus mesonae | reverse complement strand
TACCACCGTAAATCGTTACGAGCGATGGGGTGACGCAGTAGGGTAGTGACGCAGACTGATGGATGTCTGTCCAAGCAGTGAGGCTGGTATGTAGGCAAATCCGCATACTATTAAGGCTGGGCTGTGATGGGGAGTGAAAATTACAGTAGCGAAGGTCATGATCTCACACTGCCAAGAAAAGCCTCTAGCCAGATGAAGGTGCCCGTACCGTAAACCGACACAGGTAGGTGAGAAGAG
>JAMBOW010000086.1 GCA_023715865.1 Neobacillus mesonae | reverse complement strand
GTACCACCGTAAATCGTTACGAGCGATGGGGTGACGCAGTAGGGTAGTGACGCAGACTGATGGATGTCTGTCCAAGCAGTGAGGCTGGTATGTAGGCAAATCCGCATACCGTAAGGCTGGGCTGTGACGGGGAGTGAAAATTACAGTAGCGAAGGTCATGATCTCACACTGCCAAGAAAAGCCTCTAGCCAGATGAAGGTGCCCGTACCGTAAACCGACACAGGTAGGTGAGAAGAGA
>JAMBOW010000085.1 GCA_023715865.1 Neobacillus mesonae | reverse complement strand
TCTCTTCTCACCTACCTGTGTCGGTTTACGGTACGGGCACCTTCATCTGGCTAGAGGCTTTTCTTGGCAGTGTGAGATCATGACCTTCGCTACTGTAATTTTCACTCCCCATCACAGCCCAGCCTTACGGTATGCGGATTTGCCTACATACCAGCCTCACTGCTTGGACAGACATCCATCAGTCTGCGTCACTACCCTACTGCGTCACCCCATCGCTCGTAACGATTTACGGTGGTAC
>JAMBOW010000084.1 GCA_023715865.1 Neobacillus mesonae | reverse complement strand
AGCCAGCCGTCGAAGGTGGGGTAGATGATTGGGGTGAAGTCGTAACAAGGTAGCCGTATCGGAAGGTGCGGCTGGATCACCTCCTTTCTATGGAGAATCGTCTTCTGCAACGAAGACATTCAAATATTAAATCTAACCGGTCGGTTAGTTACTCACTCGTTGCTCAGTTTTGAGAGAGCAAGTCTCTTTCAACTTAATACAATATATGATTGATTGGCGTCAATCATGCGTTTGGTGGCGAT
>JAMBOW010000083.1 GCA_023715865.1 Neobacillus mesonae | reverse complement strand
AAGAGCGATCTTCGGATCGCTCAAGGTTAGCGGCGGACGGGTGAGTAACACGTAGGTAACCTGCCCATAAGACTGGGATAACTACCGGAAACGGTAGCTAATACCGGATAGGTTCTACTCTCGCATGGGAGAAGAAAGAAAGACGGAGCAATCTGTCACTTATGGATGGACCTGCGGCGCATTAGCTAGTTGGTGAGGTAACGGCTCACCAAGGCGACGATGCGTAGCCGACCTGAGAGGGTGA
>JAMBOW010000082.1 GCA_023715865.1 Neobacillus mesonae | reverse complement strand
GGTCGCAAGACTGAAACTCAAAGGAATTGACGGGGACCCGCACAAGCAGTGGAGTATGTGGTTTAATTCGAAGCAACGCGAAGAACCTTACCAGGTCTTGACATCTGAATGACCGGTACAGAGATGTGCCTTTCCTTCGGGACATTCAAGACAGGTGGTGCATGGTTGTCGTCAGCTCGTGTCGTGAGATGTTGGGTTAAGTCCCGCAACGAGCGCAACCCTTGATCTTAGTTGCCAGCAGGTAA
>JAMBOW010000081.1 GCA_023715865.1 Neobacillus mesonae | reverse complement strand
GGTCGCAAGACTGAAACTCAAAGGAATTGACGGGGACCCGCACAAGCAGTGGAGTATGTGGTTTAATTCGAAGCAACGCGAAGAACCTTACCAGGTCTTGACATCTGAATGACCGGTGCAGAGATGTGCCTTTCCTTCGGGACATTCAAGACAGGTGGTGCATGGTTGTCGTCAGCTCGTGTCGTGAGATGTTGGGTTAAGTCCCGCAACGAGCGCAACCCTTGATCTTAGTTGCCAGCAGGTAA
>JAMBOW010000080.1 GCA_023715865.1 Neobacillus mesonae | reverse complement strand
GGTCGCAAGACTGAAACTCAAAGGAATTGACGGGGACCCGCACAAGCAGTGGAGTATGTGGTTTAATTCGAAGCAACGCGAAGAACCTTACCAGGTCTTGACATCTGAATGACCGGTGCAGAGATGTACCTTTCCTTCGGGACATTCAAGACAGGTGGTGCATGGTTGTCGTCAGCTCGTGTCGTGAGATGTTGGGTTAAGTCCCGCAACGAGCGCAACCCTTGATCTTAGTTGCCAGCAGGTAA
>JAMBOW010000007.1 GCA_023715865.1 Neobacillus mesonae | reverse complement strand
ACGGAGGTAACAGGGGTTCGAATCCCCTACGGGTCACTTTAATATGGAGACTTAGCTCAGCTGGGAGAGCATCTGCCTTACAAGCAGAGGGTCGGGGGTTCGATCCCCTCAGTCTCCACCATCTAATTAAATATTGTCGCGGGGTGGAGCAGCTCGGTAGCTCGTCGGGCTCATAACCCGAAGGTCGCAGGTTCAAATCCTGCCCCCGCAATTGATTTACTTGGAACTGTGGTGTAGAGGCCCAACATGCCTGCCTGTCACGCAGGAGATCGCGGGTTCGAATCCCGTCAGTTCCGCCATTTTTTAAATAAGTATTATTAGGCTCGGTAGCTCAGTCGGTAGAGCAGAGGACTGAAAATCCTCGTGTCGGCGGTTCGATTCCGTCCCGAGCCACCTTTCAAACACCTTATGCCGGTGTAGCTCAACTGGTAGAGCAACTGACTTGTAATCAGTAGGTTGGGGGTTCAAGTCCTCTCGCCGGCACCACAGTTTCATATGGAGGATTAGCGAAGTGGCCAAACGCATCAGACTGTAAATCTGCTCCCGTAAGGGTTCGGTGGTTCGAATCCATCATCCTCCACCAGTTTCATAGGGGCATAGTTTAAAGGTAGAACAGCGGTCTCCAAAACCGTTAGTGTGGGTTCAATTCCTGCTGCCCCTGCCAATTAACTTTAAATTTTATATGGCGGTCGTGGCGAAGGGGTTAACGCACCGGATTGTGGCTCCGGCATTCGTGGGTTCAAGTCCCATCGATCGCCCCATTTTAATCTTATTGGGGATTAGCCAAGCGGTAAGGCAACGGACTTTGACTCCGTCACGCATAGGTTCGAATCCTATATCCCCAGCCATTTTTATGCGGACGTGGCTCAGCGGTAGAGCATCGCCTTGCCAAGGCGAGGGTCGCGGGTTCGATTCCCGTCGTCCGCTCCATAATTAGGCGCCATAGCCAAGTGGTAAGGCACAGCTCTGCAAAAGCTTTATCCCCAGTTCGAATCTGGGTGGCGCCTCCATTTTTTACGCGGGAGTGGCGGAATCGGCAGACGCACAGGACTTAAAATCCTGCGGTAGGTGACTATCGTACCAGTTCAAGTCTGGTCTTCCGCATGTAAGATATAACATGTGCCCTTAGCTCAGCTGGATAGAGCGTTTGACTACGAATCAAAAGGTCAGGAGTTCGAATCTCTTAGGGCACGCTTTAATTTCCATAAGCCGGTGTGGCGGAATTGGCAGACGCGCGCGACTCAAAATCGTGAGGGAAACCGTGGGGGTTCGAGTCCCTTCACCGGCATCAAACAAAAGTCACTATCATTGCTTAAATGCGATGATAGTGACTTTTTTTATTATATTTATACGAATTTGATAAGAAGCTTATGTACTCCTGGATTGATAGTAACGCCGCAACCCTTCGCCAAGCAGATTGAACGTGACAATCGTTAGCATCATGGCAAATGCAGGGTAAAACACAAATCCAAAGTTGCTGAGGAAGATTTCATGGCGGTGGCTCGCAAGCAACGCTGCCCAGTTTAAACCAGTTTGCACAAATTCGTTAGTATAGTAATCGACTTCTCTCCATTCATGGGAGAGAAAAATGCTGATGATTGAAAGCTGTCCTATAAGGAGCATGACTTTACCCAGATCAATGCAGAAGTTAATGATTAATTCAGGCGTAAGAGCGGGTATGTAATAATTCTTTATTAACGTTCTAGAGCTTAACCCTAACGCTATACCAGCCTCCATATAAGCCTCTCTAGAGAGATGGATCGTCTGCTGCTGTATCGTATAGGCAACGCGTCCTGCCTCCACGATAGCAATAATAAGAACAGACCAGAATAAACGAAGGTCAGCAAATAGAAGAAATGGAATGGCTAATAGCAGTGCAGTTGAAAATACAGGCGGCAAAAATGAAAAGCACTGATGCATAACATTGATCAGCTGATGAAAGAATCCTTTCTTTTTACGTGACAACAGACCAAGCGGAATGCCGATAGCATACCGTACAAGAGTAATAACAACCACTAACAAAATAGTTTCCTTGGCTGCAAGGACAAGTTTACTCAGATTGTCGACCCCTTTCTTATCTGTGCCGATCCAATTGTCTGTGGAAGGAGCAAATGCGGGGAGCTCAAGTTTGTTTGATGCATCCATCCGGTATCGTTCCTGACTCAGCTCTCTGTCGATAAAAGGCAGGTATGGCCCTATAAACATAATAAATAGTAAAAAGAGAAGCAAAGCGCTTCCGAGCCATAGGGGGAAATTCTTTTTCAAACAAGTCACCTCATATTCTAATACAACCATTTGAGACCTAAATCTTAGATTTATTTAGGATCGAAGTAATGCCGTACTGCAGAAGCGATCCATTGAACGAAAATAAATAACAGCATAAAGTAAAATACAATCCAAATGATGACTCCTGCTTCGTAATTGTTTCCCGTTCCAGTCTGCGTGTTATAGTCGAGAGCTTGAGATAAGCGATAGGCCGCTCCGGGATAACTCCGATAAATTTCGACGACTAATAAATTTGAAAGAATAAACACAAGCAACCCTGGAAGATGAGATACGATGGTGGCAATGCCGTTAGTAAGCATATGCTTGTACAGAATGACCCACTCACGCAGTCCCTTAGCTCTAGCTAATTTGATATATAGTTTTCCTTCTTGGGCTGAGAGAGAGGAAGAGGTGATCCGGGCGATTTGGACCGTCGGATAAATGGATACAAGTAAAGCAGGAATAATAAAGCCTTGCCAGCCTTCGGCTGCAAAGAACCGGACAAAAGGAACATTCTTAATCACAAACCATTGTACAAGTAAGATAAGAAAGAAATCGGGGATGGAGTGTACAAGCCAGGTTGTCCAGTTTCCTAACAGGTTCCATTTTGTCTTGGATAGACGGTAATCGATAACACCTTTCAAAATTCCGAATAAAAGACCTACAAACAAGGCAGCTACAATGACAAGCAAGCTTCGGCCCATTGCTTTTGCGGCTTCTGATTCCGAAGAATGGCCTGAATATCTTGATTCTCCTAGGCTGCCGGTCTCGATTGCTTTTTTGAAGAAATCACTGACATGTACTGCGTAGTGGCTAAGGTTGAAGGAAGGCTCCTCCGCTACGACCTTATAATTCTGGATGCTGAGTTCAAGCTGACGGGGAATAAGGACAACAGCTACGATTAGGAGGAAGGCTAACAGACTCATACCAGCCGATTTGAGCATCTGGTACTTCAGATTCATATCTACCTCCTGGAAATATTAGTATACATTTAGTGATACCATAGATTGCCTGTTTTCGTCTATATGATCCGTTATGATTGTCTAATATTTCAAGGAGGATTGGTTTTACATCGCTTTTCTTTGTTCACGATATTGTCCCGGCGTTATTCCCTCGATCTTGCGAAAAGAACGAATGAAGTTTTGAGAGTTGTTGTATCTCAGCTTCGTTGCGATGTCTTTAATGGACATATCGGTCGTCGTAAGCCACTTTTTGGCCATATTAAACCGATAGGTCGTCAAATATTCACTGAACGAGCAGCCTGTTTCTTTACGGAAGACGCTGCTAAGATAGTTTGCATTGTAGTGCAGCCGAGAGGCGCATTCCTCTAAGGTTAGATCGGTATCATAATAGTTCTGCACAAGATCGATAATCTTCTCGGATATATGATGATACTGGGTATCCTGGCGGTCGCGGAACACAACCATGACAGGAACAATAAGCTTTGACCAATACCAGCCTCGAATTTCATCAACGGTGTGAAGCCTCAAAATATCTTCAAAAACAGACCGCTTCTCATGATAAATTTGATGGATGCTGATGCCTGACTCCTGCATGACCAGAAGCAAATTGTTTAGCAGACGGGTAAGAGGGATTTGATATTCATGAGGGAGAAGCTCCAGATCAAAAATGCTGCCGAGCAATTGATCAAGCACATCTCCAGCCTTTCGTTCATCCCCCAGTTTGATCGCTTCTATCAGTTCATTCTCCAGCTGTGCCGGATAGGAGAGGTTTACATAGTGTTTGCCATTATTAATGTCCTGGTATTGGATGACGATGCCTTTGCCCAATTTAATACGATGACGCAGCGCCTCCAGTCCTTCTCGATAAGCTATTGGAATTCGATGAAATGAATCAACTGGAAGACTGATGCCAATGCTGACGGATAGGTCAAGGACCTGACCGATATGCTGCTGTGCTTCTTCAGTTAGAGAATAGAGATAGGCAGTAAACAGCGATGGATCTGTCTCTGGACTGCCGACAAGCAAAACAACGGTACTGTCAATAATGACAGGTGTAAGACGCTCCTCGTGAGCGATAAGCTCTTCAAGCATATTTTGGACAGCAAACAGCAGCAGCTCAAGGTCTTTCTTCTCGTAACGTGTCTGCTTGGTAAAATCAATCTGAAGCGTCAGGACCGCCATCGTCCGCCATTCACTGACTTGCTTTCCATATCCGTATTGCTCAAATTTTTGCAAAAGTTCGTTTGATTTAAAGTTTCCTACGTACACTTTGGTTAAGTAAAAGGTTCTGACCTGCTGGACATGCTGGTGAACCTCCTTTTCGAGCCGAGACTTTGATTGAAACAGGTCGGATACCTCAGCTCCTATATGCTCGAATTCGTTACGATGAGGTCTAATTCCTAAGTCTTTGAGCAGTCTGCGAATAGGGGAGTACATACGTCTTGATCCAAATAAGGCAATAAGGGCAGAGATGAATAATAAGATTAGACACAGGATTAAAGTGTAGGTTCCAATCTGAGAAGACTTTTGGGTCAGACTTTTAATAGAGGTGGCAGATAAGTATGTCCAGTCATTGAGCTCTGAGCGGAAGTAGGAGACAGCGTAATCCTGACCTGAGAGCTTGGTTGTAAATTGTCCGGCTGAATCGACCATCATCCTTTCTGTGCTTAGCCCGCTCTCAACCAGTGGCTGTCCAATCAAATCCTGATTCGAATGAAACAACATACGCTTATGTTGATCCAATATGATGATTTCTTCTGTAGATTCTCCGTCCTTTTGAATGAAATCCTGAAGCTCACAGGAAGGTATATTGGCAATCGCGAGCCCGGATTTGTCGATACCGGTCGTCGGCAGCTTTTTAACGAGACTGATATTATATTTACAGTTGGCTCCGTTTGAATTCTCCTCGCTGTAAAACCATGTAGTCGGAGTAAGGGTCCATGCCGAATTTCCTTCCAGGTTTATTAAATGCTTAATCTCTTCAGCTAATGGGTAATCCTCGAAACGATAAAGCCCCGAATTTTTAATCATCCAGTTTTGTTCAAAATTGATCAGGACAACATCATCAAGCTTTGTTTCAAAGGATTGCATATTGCGGACTTCAGAACGAATATCATTATATGTTTTGAAATCGGTTACATAAAGTGGGCTTTGAAGAGCCTTTTTGAGCACAGTGGAGCTCACGACTTGGTTTAAAGTATGGTTGACAGTCACTAGCTTTTGTTCTAAATTGGAATTAATTTGCATAATAAGCTGCATTTTACTGTTGTTCACATTTCGCTGTATTTCCTGCGACGAGGTGATGTAAGAGAACACACCGATGAAAATGACCGGAATTGTGCTCAGCAGGAGTACAAAAATCGTCATTTTGCTCAAAAAGCTCAAAGAGTTTAAACGCATGGTCATCACCTGTCTTTGTGTATTTAAGGTTCCTTTTTTGATTATGCCTATAATTGGAAATTTCGGCAAGGGGGATATTAGGTATGATGGGACAACTGAAGCGGATCGTATCGGTTAGGTCTGTTTTTTCACTCTGGATAGGACTTGTACTTCTGCTGATAGGGAGTGCGTGCAGTAATGAAACGTTTAAGGCTGAAGTTGTAGATCCTGCCCAAGAAAAGCTCACGATTTCAATGATGGTACCTCTCCATTTTCCTCATCCTCCAAGTCAGGAAATTATTAGCAGCATTGAAGAGTTAACCCGTACAAAGCTCGAAATTAATTGGGTGACAGATGGAATTTATACCGATAAATTAAATACTGCACTAACAACCAATTCAATGAAACAAGTAACCTTCGTTAAACATATTGATTATGCCTTCATTAAAAATTCCATCCGAGCGGGTGCTTTCTGGGAAATCGGAGATTATATCGAGGAATTTCCTAATCTGCGTTATCTAGATTCGGGAATCCTAGAACAAACTGCAGTTGATGGACAGATCTACGGCTTATACACTGAACGCCCTTCTTCAAGACAAGGGGTAATCCTTCGGGAGGATTGGCTGGATCGTCTTGGACTGGAAGTTCCCAAAACATTGGATCAGCTGTACGAAGTTATGAGAGCGTTTACTTATTCAGATCCCGATGGAAATGGAGTGCAGGACACCATTGGACTTGCAGATCGTAATGATCTGACCTACGGTGCGTTCAAGACGCTCGCTTCCTACTTTGGTACTCCGAATAACTGGTTGGTTAAAGGGGATACACTCATTCCTGAGTTTGAAACACAGGCCTATATGAATACGATGAATTTTATGAAGAAGCTTGTAGAGGAGAAGCTCATCAATCAGGATTTTGCCGTAACGAGCAAGGACCTGCAACGCAATATGATCATTACAGGGAAGGCTGGAGTGTATATTGGAAGCATGACTGATGTTCAGAGATTGTATGATGAGACTAAAGTGCTTAACCCGGAAGCCAAATTTACTTTGGCTAATCGAATTCAGGGGCCGGCCGGCTACAAAGTCTGGTCTATTCCAAATTACAACGGTGTCTTCTTATTTTCCAAAAAGGCCATAAGTACGGAAGAAGAATTAAAGCAGATTTTAAGCTTTTTTGACCGGACGATGGATAAGGATGTAGCTAATTTAATGCGATACGGAATTGAAGGCAAGCATTACACTGTTGAAGAAGGTAAAGTACTTCTAGATGAACAAACGTCCAATTTGAGGGTGAAGGAAGTTAATCCGCTGTATACTTTGATGATTGCGGATTTAAGCAACCCGAACGTATTGCCTATAGCAAGGCAGGAAGCATTAACCGCACAGGCAGAAGAACTCAGTATGGATAACGAAAAGTTTTTGGTCCAGGACCCCACCCTTCATCTTGAATCAAATACGTATGCCGAAAAAAATGTAGAGCTCGAAACCTTGATCTCTGACGCAACCTACAATTATATTTTAGGAAATGTGGATGAAGCAGGGTTTAAGCAGGAAATTGAACGGTGGAAGCAGCAGGGTGGCGCGGACATTATAGAAGAGTATACTTCAGCTTATTTTGAATAGAAGGAAGAAGAGAAGGCTGTCCAAAGGGACAGCTTTTTTGCTATGCATAAGTCTTAGGACTTAAGGGATAAACCAGATAATCATTTGATTAGATGCCTTACGTATCAAGGCGATATGGAGAAATGATTGTATTCGTAACGAGGCAGCGGAATGTAGTGTGAGGAGGTAAGCAAGTCATTCATCAATTCTATTGGAGGTCATGACAAAAATGAAAAAAAGAACAGTTACTTTCCTCAGTATGATGATGTCATTCAGCTTGGTCTTATCTGCCTGCGGTGGAGGGGGAGATAGCGGCACAGGCTCCACAAGCAGCTCAGGCGGGGCTGAAAGCGGAGGAGAAGCGGCAAGTAAACCTGCTGAAATTACGATTATGCTTCCTCTGAACACGGCAGAAACACCGCCAGATACGATTAAAAATGAAGTGGAAAAGCTGACGAACACGAAGCTGACCTATCAATTCTTCCCGGCAGATACGTATGAGGAGAAGCTGAATACATCCTTTGCGACAGGATCACTGCCGGATGTGACTTATTTGAAGAATCAAGCGACATTTATTCAAATGAAGGAAGCCATTCGAGACGGTCAGTTTTGGGAGATCGGACCTTATCTCAGTGAATTTGAGAACTTGAACAAATTAAAGCCGCTCATTCTTGAAAATACGAAAGTCGATGGAAAGCTCTATTCTCTATATATTGGTCGTCCGCTCGCAAGACAAGGGCTGATTTATCGTAAAGACTGGGCCGATAAGCTGGGAATTCAGCCGCCGACGAATGTGGATGAGTTCTATAATATGCTCAAAGCGTTTAAAGAGCAGGATCCGGACGGTGACGGCCAGGACAATACCATCGGGCTGACTGATCGAAATGATCTTGTGTATGGAGCATTCAAAACGGTGGCCTCCTGGTTCCACGTGCCGAATAATTGGGGAGAAAAAGACGGACAGCTTCAGCCGGACTTCACCTTCCCTGAATATATGGAAACCCTTGATTTCTTCAAGAAGCTGCACCAGGAAGGTCTAATGAACCAGGATTTTGCTGCGACAAGTAAAACGGATCAAGTGAATCTCTTTACCAGCGGTAAAGCAGGGGCTTATGTCGGAGCCATGTCGGATATTAACTCTCTGCACAAAGATGTCATTAAAAATGCACCGGATGCGGTATTGGATGTAGAAAGCATGATCGCTGGACCTGCAGGAGAAGCTGCGACTTGGGCCATCCCTGGGTACAACAATGTCATTCTCTTCCCGACGTCTGCAATTAAGGATGAAGCCGAGCTGAAGCAAGTATTGGGCTTTTTCGATAAAATGATGACTCCAGAAATTGCGAATTTAATGTATTGGGGACAAGAAGGTGTTCATTACACGGTAGAGGATGGCAAAGCGAAAGCCTCGGAGGATCAGGAAAAAACTGAGCGTGAAGTTAAAGGCTATAAAGACAGCGTTATCGGCGAACCGGAGACCAACGGAATGTATGATGGTTATCATGACCTGCCTGGCCGGATCCATGCGGAAGAGCTGACGATTGCTAATGAGGAGATTGCCATTCATGACCCTGCGGCTGCTCTGGATTCAGAGACTTACACGACTAAAGGTGTCGAGCTGCAAACTATTATTACCGATGCGACTTACAAATACATTTACGGCACTCTGGATAAAGCCGGCTTCGATGCAGCGGTTGAGCAGTGGAAGAAGCAGGGCGGAGATCAAATTATTCAGGAGCTGAATGAAGCGTATGCTGCTAAGAAGTAGATCTAATGTCTAGAACTGACGGACTGCCGGATAGAAAGGGAGAGGGCTATGCAGGAAATAACCGTACCATCTGCAAGAGCACGTAAGAAGGACAGCGGACTCCGTAAAAGAATTTGGAAAAATAAATGGATTTACGTCATGCTGCTCCCTGGGATTATTTTTTTCCTAATATTTAAATATCTGCCCATGTACGGGCTTATAATCTCTTTTCAAGACTATAAGCCATTTAAGGGAATACTCGGCAGTGAATGGGTCGGATTTGAGCATTTTGCAAGATTGTTCAGTGAACCAGATTTTCTAAATATTTTAACGAATACGCTGATCTTGTTCGGCTTAAATCTGCTTTTTTATTTCCCAGTGCCGATCATCCTAGCTTTGATGCTGAACGAGGTTCGCCATTCCCTATTTAAAAAGACATTTCAAACGCTCGTTTATTTGCCTCATTTTATGTCCTGGGTCATCATCGTATCGATCAGTTATGTCATGTTGACCATGGACGGCGGAATTATTAATGAACTGCTTGTGTTTTTTGGCTTTGAGAAGATAAACTTCTTACTCAGTAACGAATGGTTTAGACCTACGTACATCATCCAGGTCATTTGGCGTGAGGCCGGCTGGGGAACGATCATCTATCTTGCAGCTATTGCTTCTGTGGATCCTCAGCTATATGAAGCAGCAAGGATGGACGGTGCGAACCGGTTGCGTCAAATATGGCATATTACACTGCCGGCGATTCGAAGTGTCATCATTATTCTGCTGATTCTGAAAATTGGCGATGTGCTGGAGCTTGGGTTTGAACACGTATACCTTCTGCTGAATTCTATGAACCGGGAAGTGGCTGAAATCATCGACACCTATGTCTATACCGCTGCCATGAAACAGGGACAGTTTAGCTACAGTACAGCGATCGGTTTCTTCAAATCCTTTGTAGGATTGGTCCTTGTTATGATTGCCAATAAGCTGGCCAAAAAAATGGGCGAAGAAGGCGTCTACTAATCTTTAGGGAGGAGAGAGGAAATGGTTGAAGACAGAACACTAGGCGGAAGATTGTTTTCGAGTGTGAACTTTATTCTGCTTACTGTGATTGCACTCGTTACTGTACTGCCATTTGTACACGTGGTTGCTGGCTCTTTTACGACCAGTGCTGAAATGGCTGCCAAAAAGTTCGTGCTCATCCCGACGGATTGGAGTCTGGACGCTTATAAGTTCATTTTTTCCACAAATACAATCTTTCGTGCCATGCTGGTATCCATTGGTATAACAGTCATCGGAACATTATTCAGTATGCTTATCACCTCTCTGATGGCCTATGGGTTATCCCGCAGAGATCTGGATGGCCGTAAAGTGATTATGTTCATGGTCGTGTTTACGATGCTGTTCAGCGGAGGGATGATCCCAACTTTTCTTGTCGTGAAGGAGCTCGGACTTATTGATACGTACGCTGCGCTTATTCTCCCGAGTGCTATAAGTGCCTTTAATATGATCATTCTTAAGAACTTTTTTCAAAACATACCGGAAGGCTTAGAGGAGTCAGCAAAAATAGATGGCTGCAGCGACTTTGGAATCCTGTTTAGGATTGTACTTCCGCTCTCCATGCCAGCCATTGCTACCA
The DNA here is from genome assembly GCA_023715865.1 of Neobacillus mesonae. GTDB lineage: Bacteria > Bacillota > Bacilli > Paenibacillales > Paenibacillaceae > Paenibacillus. Next base: position 229,944 of record JAMBOW010000007.1, on the reverse strand, counting down.
TCTCGCTGTTCTATGCAGTAACCTACTGGAACACCTATATGAGCGCGATACTATATCTTAATGAAAGCAAGATGTGGCCGATCCAAGTACTCCTTCGCCAGATCGTCGTACTCGCAAGCGGAATGGATTACAGCTCTGAGCTGGACTCCTCTGTACCGCCGCCGGATCAGGCAGTCAAGATGGCTGTTATCGTAGTAGCGACACTGCCGATCCTGATGGTCTATCCATTTCTGCAGAAGCACTTTGCCAAAGGCGCGATGCTGGGATCTATCAAGGGATAATTCTATGACACAAACCGTTCCTCCTACAGGAGGGGCGGTTTGTTTGTATTCTAGTCACTAAATAACGCTGTATATCAGCCTGTACTTAGGGTCTTGGCTTATCCCCGACCTGAGTCTAGGTTAAAAAACCGTCCCCGGTCCGTTTTGAAAAGCCTCCGTTTCTCCTAAAATAAAGTCATAAGGAACACGAACCACAATTAAGAAGTAAAACGTAATAAGGAATATAAAGAAGAAGGCGGTGATAACAACATATGAGATACAGTAAAGGTAAAAGCTTGGCTATCATCTTGATCGTCATTGGTGCGTTGATGCTGTTCGGGAAATTCGTTCCTTTCCTTGGGGCATTAACCGGAGCTATTATGGGTTATCTGGTTCCCATTGCAATGATCGCTCTCGGATATTACGGTGTCAAGAGAGGTAACACACTCATTGGTTACATTGTTCTTGTTATCGGTGTGCTTGTACTGCTTAGCAAGCTGGCATGGCTCATCGGACCGATCATTGCTATCGGATTGATTGTCTTCGGTATCTACATGCTGAAAGACAATCGGAGCAGCAGACGTTATTAATCTGTCACTAACCAAGAAAGGGAGGCTACAACGGAAATGAGCGTATTTCGTCGAATGCGGGATATCACCGCAGCTACAATTAATGAGCATCTGGAACAAAGCCAAGATCCGGTAAAGCTGATCGATCAATTTCTAATGGATACGAGACGCGAGATCGGTGAGGTGGAGAAGCTTCAACAGCAGTATTCAAGACATACAAGACAATTAAAGCAGCAGGTGGACGAAGCTTCCGCCATGATTGCGAAGCGGGAAGAGCAGGCACTGCTCGCACTTAAAGCTGAAGAGGATCATCTCGCAAAGCTGGCGTTGCAGGAAAAAATGCTTTACGAAGAAAAGTACAATCAATATATCGGGCTGTACGAACAAAGCAGAGACGCGCTTACAGAGCTTGAAGAACAGCTCGACACTCTGAAGAGTGAATATCAGGCAGTCTACAGCAAACGCCAATATTACTATGCAAGAATGCAGACGATTCAATTGCAGCAGCGCATGAATGAGCGTGCGGGTCAATACGGGGGCCGCCAGGTTCCAGGGATGTTTAATCGTCTGGAGGATCGGGTATCCGATCTTGAATATGAGGCAAGAAGCCTTCGTGATCTTCGCCGCGGCGAGACAGGAAGAGAAACAAGTCAATATTCCGTTTCTGATCTCTTGGAAAGAGAGATGGCCAAGCTCAAGAAGAAGCTGGAGGACGGAGGAAAGGAGTAGTTAAATGAGCAAATTATATCGGTCAAGACGCGACAAAATGGTTACAGGATTGCTGGGCGGTTTATCCGAAACACTGGGTATTGATTCAACGCTAGCGCGGCTTATATTCGTAGTCAGCATCTTTTTCACAGGCGGCGTAATGATCTTCCTCTATTTCATTGCTGCTCTTGTGGTACCAAAGGAATATATACCGCCTTATGATCCATACGGTCCCGGTCCGGTTCCAGGCTCTGGCGGATATTATGGAAAAGGTAATGATTATGCGAACCAAGGCGGGTTTGCTTCTTATAAAGAACCCCAAAGAGACCGTTTCAACAGCAATCGATATCAGAGTTCAAATCAGTATGAACCAAAACAAGATGATCTGGATTCCATGATGGGTGACATTGAGAAGAAAGCATTAAAGAAAGAAGTCGAAGAGCTTCGCCAAAAACTATCGAAGTATGAGAAGGGAGAATAATAAAATGGGAGTATTTAAAAGAATTAAAGATATGACAAAAGCATCGGTGAATGAAGTTCTGGATAAAGTAGAAGATCCAATTATCATGCTGAACCAATATATTCGCGACATGGAGGCTGAAATTCGCGAGGCGGAGGTAACCGTTGCGAAACAAATGGCCAATGAGCGCCGTATGAAGCATCGTTTGGAAGAAGCAGAGCGCCTATCTTCACAACGCGAAACTCAAGCAGAATCTGCACTTGTGAATGGCCAGGAAGAGGTTGCACGTAAGCTGCTCGAGGAAAAAATTTACTACGATCAAAAAGTAGAAGAATACAAGAACTTCCATGTAGAAGCAGAGACTCAAGCGAAAGAGCTTGTACAGCAGCTTCATGACATGAAAGATGAGTTCTACAAAATGCGTAACAAACGCAATGAGCTTGTATCCCGTGCCCAAATGGCTAAAGCTAAAAAGCAAATGAATCAAATCAACAGCGTCCATACGATCGAAAGCGGCAATGCATCACTAGGATTCCACCGTATGGAAGAAAAAATTATGCAGCTTGAAGCAGAAGCAGATGTAATGCGTGCACCTTACAGAAGCACTTTTACGGATAATCCGGTTGAAACGGAGAAACAATTCAAAGTAAACGAGCAGCTTGAAGCATTAAAAAACAAGCTGAACGGAAAAGCATCCTCCGGAGAAGCTCCAAAAGAATAAGCTATTCAAGTCTCTCGAGATTATGATATTCTATACTAAAATCAAGTAATGACCTGACTAGCGCGGATAAAGCCATACGGAGCGAATATTCCTTCCGTATGGCCTTTTTCTTCGCAAGTGAATTACATAACTGACTGGAGATAAAGCATCTTCAGTCGACATGACATAAGGAGGTGCGACAGATGAGTAACAGGAAGCAGTTTTTTGCAATATTGGCGATAGGAATCGGGCTGTTGATGCTGCTGGGCAATTTTATAAGCTTCTTTACTATTGTCGCACTTCTCTTATTGATCTTTGGTTACTATAAGCTTCAAGCCGGTGATTCCAAGAAGGGACGCAACTATATAGGGGTAGGAGCAGTTATCTTCATTCTGGATAATTTAATATTCGTAGTGGGTGTAACTCTTATTTCACTTGGGGTGTTCTATTGGAAGGGCCGTAAAGTTCAGCCTAGGGAAGGATACATCGTTAATCAGAACTTCATGTCCAATTTTGCTTGGGATGAAGAGCCTTGGATACTACGGAACACCTCCATTTGGCATGTCATTGGAGAGGTGGATGCTGATCTCTCTCTCGCTCTGCCCGAAAGTAAGGAAACCGTCATTTATTTGCAGGGAGTGATGGGGGATATTGATTTATCGGTGCCAGAGGATTATGGTGTAGAGATCGAAGCTTTTATATTGCTCGGCAAGCAGCAGTTTGCAAATGATCGCAAAGGCGGCGCAATCAACCGATTTGTATATCGCTCCCCCGGCTATGACAACAGCGAATATAAAGTGAAATTTGTTATTTCTTATTTGATTGGAGACCTTAACGTTCGATTAACGTAATACATTAACAGGAGGGAGGGTTCCGGATGCAATCCAATAAGACAAAAAATATGGTGACTCGCAGTATGGGGCAGGGTATATTGCTTGCACTGCTGCTCGGCCTGGTCATCTTCTATATTTTTTATTCCTACAGTTATTTGACACCGTTTGATCAGTGGAATCATTGGTTTCAGGCCGGAGCTACGCTGGTATTACTGTTAATCGGCTTGGGTGCAGTGTATGGATTCTTTCAGACCTATTGGACTAAAATGAAGCTTGAGACACTGCGGGAAACTTTGCTTCAATGGGAGAAAGGAAGCGTTACTCGGGCTGTGCCTGAGCTTGGATTTGACGAGGTCGGCAGAATAGGAGAGCAGCTCGGACGGATCAGCAAGAAGTGGGAGGAGCAGGTCAGCTCACTTCAAAGGCTATCCACCCATAATGCGCAGCTCGCTGAGCAGGCGAGAGTATCTGCAATTGTAGAGGAAAGACAGCGTCTTGCGAGGGAACTGCATGATGCGGTTTCGCAGCAGTTATTTGCGATATCGATGACGGCAACAGCCGTGGGACGGACACTAGAAAAGGATTTTGACAGAGCACAGCGCCAGGTAGCACTCATTGAGGAAATGGCTGCTGTTGCACAGTCGGAAATGAGAGCGCTGCTGCTCCATTTACGTCCAGTGTATTTGGAAGGCAAGCACTTGGAGCAAGGGCTTAAAGAGCTGGTAAGAGAGCTTCAGTCAAAAATGCCTATGGAGATTCTTTTTGAAATGGACGAAGGGATTCATCTGGTCAAAGGAGTCGAGAACCATTTATTCCGTATTATTCAGGAAGCGATGTCCAATACCCTAAGACATGCCAAGGCAGAAAGAATGGAGATCCGCATTCACAGAAAGGCCAAAGCTGTTCGAGTGGTCATCCGAGATGATGGAGAGGGCTTTGAGCTGGATGACAAGAAGCAGACCTCATACGGTCTGTCTAACATGCAGGAAAGAGTGAACGAGATTGGCGGATCCATTGTATGGATCACAGCTCCAGGCAAAGGAACACGAATAGAAATTACAGTGCCGGTAATGGAGGAAGAAAGCGAGGGAACACAAAGCGATGGAAGCTGAAAGTATGGAAACAGCCGTCAAGGTGCTGCTTGTTGATGACCATGAAATGGTGCGGATTGGTCTGGCAGCGGTACTGGATACTGAGGACGGCATTGAGGTCGTTGGTGAAGCAGGGAGCGGAGAAGAGGGAATTCGTCTAGCTCAGGAATATAATCCTGATGTTGTACTTATGGACCTGGTTATGGAAGGTATGGACGGAATTGAAACGACAAGGCAGCTTCTAAAAATGCAGCCCGAATGCAAGGTTATCGTACTTACCAGCTATCTTGATGATGAGAAGATGTACCCTGTCATTGAAGCTGGAGCTTTTAGTTACTTACTTAAAACATCACGCGCTACGGAGATTGCAGATGCGATTCGTGCGGCTGCCCGCGGACAGTCTGTACTCGAATCCCAGGTGGCTTCCAAAATGATGAATCGTTTCCGCCAGCCGCAAAGCCAGGCAAAGGCGCACGAGGGTCTGACCGAACGCGAAATGGACGTGCTGAGGCTGTTAGCACAAGGCAAATCCAATCAAGATATTGCCGATACACTCATTATAGGAATTAAGACAGTGAAGTTTCATGTGACAAACATTTTGGCAAAGCTGGGTGTGGATGATCGAACACAGGCTGCAATCTATGCTTATAAAAATGGTCTTGCCGAATGAGAATAGACATATTGTAAGGCCCCGGTCTCTTGTAATGAAAGAGCCGGGGCCTTCAGTTTTTTATTAAAGATTTTAGATCAAAAAGAGCAGAGCAAGAAAAGTAAGGCCTAAAGCCCAGTCATAGCCGTAACCGCCATAAGGGTAAAATGCACTGACTACTGCACGCTTCTTTAATTTTTTGTTCTTTTTCTTTTTGACTTCAGGCTGCTTTGTTTCAAGTACACTTGATTTGTAAGCTCGGCAGGATCTGTATTTTCCTTTGTTCTCATCTCTTAAAAAAATATGAGTTCCGTTGCAGCTATGCAGTCTGCCAACGAAACGTCTGCCGTCTTTCATGACGGCGCACACCATTTTACCACAATGCCGACTGATTACATCAGGAGTTAATGGACGGACTGGATGCAAATGATTCACCTCATTATAAGAAATTTAATAAATATAGATAGAATGAGCCTAAATGCAGAAGAGCATTTCGGCTGCTTTCTGTCTAACTTATATGTATTCTCTTAAAGTTCAGTAGGTATAGACGTTAACCTGAGAGAAGGAAGACAAATGAGTAATTATTTCCTGCCTGATTATGAAATAGCTAGTAAATACCTATACTAGAAGGCATAGATTCACATGTTTAGTTATGCTAAAATGTCAGCAACATCCAGGATTCAAGGGGAAACAAAAAACTTTTTTATAGGGAGAAGGAGCCATGGTGAACACTCAAAACATTGAAACAATGCAGGCCTCTAGTGCAGTATTTTTCATTTTTGGAGCTACGGGCGACCTTGCGCGGCGCAAGCTTTTTCCAGCGATTTATAGTCTTTATCGCGAAGGGAAGCTGGCAGATGAATTTGCAGTCATCGGGCTTGCCCGCCGTCAGCGCACTCGTGAAGAATTCAGACAGGATCTGCTATCTTCGATAGAGGAGTTTTGCCGCTATAAGCCAGGGAATGCGAAGAGTGAGGATTGGATTCAATTTGCTGAGCATTTTGAATATAAATCGCTTGATATTCACGATGTCGATGGATTCCGTGAATTGAGTGAATTTACGGAGACTATGGAAACGAAGTTCTCCATACCCGGCAACCGGTTGTTCTACCTGGCGCTTGCCCCTGAATTGTTTGGAAGCGTGTCTTATAACCTTAAGGAAGGTGGTCTGCTGGAAAGCGCGGGCTGGCACAGGCTCGTCATTGAGAAGCCGTTTGGTTATGATCTAACCTCTGCAGAGAAGCTGAATGAGCAGATTCGTGAAGTGTTCCGTGAGGAAGAAATATACCGGATTGATCATTATCTTGGTAAGGAAATGGTTCAAAATATTGAGGTTATTCGTTTCGGTAATGCATTCTTCGAGCCGTTATGGAATAACAAGCATATTTCAAATATTCAAATTACGCTGGGTGAAACGGTGGGTGTCGAGGAGCGAGGAGGCTATTATGATCAGGCAGGTGCGCTTCGCGACATGGGCCAGAACCATATGCTTCAGATGCTCACAATGATTGCGATGGAGCCCCCAAGCCGGCTTGTACCGGAGGATATTCGGGATGAGAAGGTAAAGGTGCTTCGATCATTAAGGCCTTTTGCTTCACGTGAGGATGTAAAGGCCAATGTTATACGAGGGCAATACTCGGAAGGCGAAGTACGAGGAAAGCATCTGCCCGGCTATCGGCAGGAGGATAAAGTTGATCCTGCTTCAAATACGGAAACTTATTTTGCGGCGCGTGTGTTTGTTGATAACTTTCGCTGGGCGGGTGTACCGTTCTATATCCGGACGGGTAAAAGACTCCCTGTCAAAACGACAGAGGTAGTTGTGGAGTTTAAGTCGATGCCAAACAATGTATACCTTGGTCAAAAGTATAAGCTGGAGCCCAATTTGCTTGTTATACGGGTGAACCCCATGGAAGGCATCTATATTAAAATTAATGCGAAAAAGCCAGGCACGGACTCGGAAATCGAGCCGCTCGCTATGGATTTTTGCCAGAGCTGTATGATCGGTATTAACTCGCCGGAAGCTTATGAGCGTCTCATTCATGATGCGGCCGAAGGAGAATCGACCTATTTTACCCGCTGGGATGAGGTTGCTACCGCCTGGTCCTTCGTTGACCGGATCGCAGCGGCTTGGGCTGAGCAGCCGGAGGATATCGAATTTTACCCGGCAGGTAGCTGGGGACCGGCCGCAACAGAGGTACTTCTGGAGCAGGATGGTCATCACTGGTGGCCGGTCAACGGCCAGGATGAGGATAATGTGGTCTGGATTAAAAATAACTAGAAAACAGGGATCCCTTGCGGTTCAGGGGCTCCCTGTTTTTTTAGCATCTTATCTATTTTATGCAAAATATACAGGTAAAATTGAATGGTAATTGTGGTACAATAGGAGAGTTGAGCCATATTATTAGGTATATGATTGGTTATACATGGAGAAAGAAGGTGGCACCTTTGTGAGAGGTCTGACTAAAGATGCAATTGACAGCCATAAGGGTAGTACTGTCTTCAAGAAATTTGGTACCACAAATGATAATCATGAGAATGTAGGATTTATTTATAATCCTGTAATATAAGCTGTATGAATATGTGATAGTTTGAGAGGGATAAACAATAATGAGTAAAACAGTAAATATGTTACAGGAAGAGGTCGACAAACGCCGGACGTTTGCGATTATCTCTCACCCGGATGCCGGGAAAACGACCCTGACCGAGAAGCTTTTGCTATTCGGGGGAGCCATTCGCCTCGCGGGAACAGTTAAAGCCCGTAAGGCAAGCAAGCACGCAACGAGCGACTGGATGGAGATTGAGAAGCAGCGGGGGATTTCCGTTACTTCGTCTGTTATGCAGTTCGACTACCTGGGTCATCGTGTGAACATTCTGGATACGCCTGGTCACCAGGACTTCAGTGAGGATACCTATCGTACACTTACCGCTGCAGACAGCGCGGTCATGCTGATTGACGTGGCTAAGGGTGTCGAGGCTCAAACGATTAAATTGTTCCAGGTTTGTGCAAAGCGCGGAATTCCTATCTTTACGTTCATTAACAAGCTGGACCGTGAAGGACAGAGTCCATTCGACTTGATGGAGGAGCTGGAGCGCGTGCTTGGAATCCGTTCCGTTCCAATGAACTGGCCGATTGGTATGGGCCGCGATCTATGCGGTGTATATGACCGGATGAAGAGCCAGGTTGAGCTCTTCCAAGGTGATGATCATTCCACGATCAAAGTACAGAAAGTAGACGGCTATGAGGATCCGGTTATCCGTGAAATGGCTGGTGACTTCTTGCATGATCAGCTGAAGCAGGATTTGGAGCTTCTAGATGTTGCGGGCGATCAGTTTGATCTAGAGAAGGTGCTGAAGGGTGAATTGACTCCTGTTTTCTTCGGCAGCGCAGTTAACAACTTTGGCGTTCAAACCTTCCTGGAGAACTTCCTGGAACTGGCACCAAAGCCGGAGCCGCGCAAGAGCACAGAAGGTGTGGTTGAGCCAACGAATGAGAAGTTCAGCGGTTATGTCTTCAAAATTCAGGCCAATATGAACCCTGCTCACCGTGACCGTGTCGCTTTCCTGCGGATCGTATCGGGTAAATTTGAACGGGGTATGAGCGTAAAGCATGTACGCGTGGGCAAAGAGATCAAGCTGTCCCAGCCGCAGCAGTTCCTGGCACAGGATCGTGACATCGTGCAGGAGGCATATCCAGGCGATATCATCGGTTTGTTTGATCCAGGCATATTCCGCATTGGAGATTCCTTAAGTCAAGGCAGCGAAATTGTCTTTGATGAACTCCCGACGTTCTCGCCGGAAATTTTCTCAAAGGTAACGGCAAAGAATGCCCTGAAGCACAAGCAGTATCAGAAAGGGATTGACCAGCTGACAGAGGAAGGGACTATTCAGGTGTTCCGCACGGCAAGCTTTGATGAAACCATTCTCGGTGTAGTCGGTCAGCTCCAGTTTGAAGTGTTTGAGCATCGGATGAAAGCAGAGTACGGGGTTGAGGTTCAGCTTCAGCGCATGCCGTATCAATTTGCCCGTTGGATCATCGACGACAAGATCGATCCGAGTAAATTCCGGATTAACTCCACGCTTGTGAAGGACAAAAAGGATAACTATGTTGTCCTCTTCGAGAACGAATATGCAATGAGAACAGCGATTGAGAAAAATCCGACTGCGAAGTTCTTGGAAACTGCACCGTAAGTCGATAACTGAGATATAAAAAAGAAATCCCTCCGTCCTAAATGGGCGGGGGATTTTTGCAGTTCAAGGCTATGGATGGATCGCTCTAGGTTAATGGGACAGGCGTTACGGTCTTCAAGTGATTTTGCAGCACCTGAATCAGTTCATCCTGCTTCGCTTTCGGCAGTTCTTTCCATATCATTTCGAACAAGGTGCCGAGTCCAGGCAGTGCTGCTTCGGGTCCATCCACGGAGCCCTCAATCATCTCCCTGATGTCCTTGTCCGTCTTACCGTGTACCTTATGAACGATCGCTTGGCGCAAATCCAGTACGATTGGCATGTTTTTGTCCCTCCAATTGTAGTCTTTTCCTGCTTTTATACTGTACCCTGCGACGGGCGTATAAATTCAAGTTTTCCATTCATTGTGCTATACTACTTAGGATGAATTGGATGACGTAACAATATGAATGATAACGATATAGATTTAATTTTTTTTTACCTAAGATGATATGGAGGTACCATATTATGGCCAAAAAACAATATGCCGTGATTGGCATGGGCCGCTTTGGATCCAGTGTTGCTTATGCACTGAGTGAAATGGGTTTTGACGTGCTCGCTATTGATCGGGACGAGCAAAGAACACAGGAAATATCAAACGTAGTGACACATGCAGTGTCAGCGGATTCTACTGATGAAGAAGCGCTACGAGCGCTTGGGATACGGAACTTCGATGTTGTGGTGGTTGCTATTGGTGAGGATATCCAGGCCAGCATCTTAACGACACTGATCTTAAAGGATATGGGCATACAGTCTCTCTTTGTGAAAGCCCAATCTGAGCTTCATGGGAAAGTATTGTCCAAGATCGGGGCAGATAAAGTGGTATACCCGGAACGGGATATGGGGATGCGCGTGGCACATCACCTGGCGTCGCCTAATATTTTGGATTATATTGAGCTTTCAGAGGAATACAGCATTCTGGAAATGAAAGCATCGGCGAATATTATCGGTCAAAATTTAAAACAGCTCAACATTCGTGCTCGTTATGGTTGTAACGTCATTGCCATCCGCAAAGGAACCGAAATGAATATTTCACCTAATGCTGACGACAATATACAGCCTGAGGATGTACTCATTATTGTGGGGCACAAGGATGATTTAACTAAGCTTGAGCTTGCATATTCAAGATAAAGAAGGATTGAAGTCAAAATGGAAATCGTTTCGGTACATAACCCGAGAGTGAAGGAATGGGCACAGCTTCTCGATAAAAAGCATCGGACAAGACAAAAGAAATATATTATCGAAGGAATACACCTTGTCCAGGAGGCTCTGAACTATAGAGCGGATATCGAATGTATTGCTTATGATATGGATCAAGGAATCCCCACGGAGATTAGGGGTTTTGAAGGCTCTGGAGGAGCCGAATGGATTCCCGTCTCTCATGCTGTCATTGATAAATGTACGGATACAGTCACGCCTCAGCCAGTATTTGCGGTTGTACGCAATGCAGCTGCTTCCATTGATGAACTACTGGCAAAGCCGAACAGCCTTGTTATCGTGCTGGACCATCTTCAGGATCCGGGCAATGTCGGCACCATTATTCGCAGTGCGGATGCAGCAGGGGCTGACGGTGTAATCTTAGGCCGCGGCAGCGCGGATGTCTACAATCCGAAGACAATACGCTCTACGATGGGATCGTTCTTTCATCTGCCTGTAGTGGAGGCGGATCTGGGTGAACTGCTTCCCGCAGCAAAAAAGGCCGGAGTAACCTTGGTGAGCACGTCACTGGCTGCTGAGCATTCATGCTATGATTATGATTTTAGAGGATCAAAATGGCTCGTTATTGGCAATGAAGGCAGCGGTGTGTCAGAACAAGTCGGCCGTTTAGTGGATGATGCTGTCATTATTCCAAGTCCTGGACAAGCGGAGTCACTGAACGCAGCAATGGCCGCAACGATACTTATGTTTGAAGCAATGAGACAGAGGCATTACTCTTAAGCAGTGTATAGTTCTGATGCAGAGGAACCGAGCGGAATTCAGGCAGGAAATTCTTGAATTTGTTCGGTTTTTTTTGCTAGGATCAGGATTTAAATGTATTGTTAGAGAAAACTATTCTGCAGGAGAAATTTCAACATTGTACAGGGTTGGGGTGATACATAATGAAATTATTAGGACGTATTACGGATGATGATATCATTGGTGGAAAATCAGAACTGCTTCATTCGGTTTCCCGATATGGGGCGAGGGGAATCCTGGTCGATGATCAGCTAAACATTGCCATGATGTATATGGCGAAGCCTAATTTATACAAGCTCCCTGGAGGCGGTATGGAAGGGAAGGAAACGCCCGAGGCTGCCTTTTTACGTGAGATTGCTGAAGAGACAGGTTATAAAGCAAAAATCACGCATCATCTAGGGTATATTGAGGAGCACAAAACGAAAAACCAATTTCTACAGCTATCCTATTGTTTTATAGCTAAATCATATGAAGAGAATACCGTGAATTTGACGGAAAAAGAGAAGCTGCTGGGTATGACAGTCAATTGGATGACGATGATTGAAGCTCTTCAAGCGATGGAAAATTCATTGATACATTGCCGTGATTATTCAACCAAATTTATGATTCTCAGGGATAAAACCATCCTTGAAAAAGCAGTTGCTGCTCTGAAAGGAACAGCATAATCAGATTATATGGAACTTTACAAGCTGTTCCAGAGTCCTCTTTTATATAAAGGAGAGGGTCATTATAAAAAAGTTAGTCTTGCTTTTATTTATATGTATGTTCACTATTCCAATGGTACCTGCCGAAACTTACGCATTATCCTGTGTTGAATTGCCGTCGGTTCAAGAGTCTTACGATAAACATGACGGAGTGGTAGTTGGACAGGTGGATAAGGTAAAAAAACACAAAAATCACATTGAACTGCAAATTACGGTCAGTGAGAGTTTTAAAGGAATCACAGAGAAGAATATTACAGTAAGTGAGGATATGACCTGGGGAACGAGTAAGGTGGGAGAATCCTATTTATTCTTTCTAATGCGTCAGGAAAACGGCTGGCACAATCAGCTTTGCTCGCCCACAACGACGTTAAACAATGCGAATGAAGAGCTTGAATATTTACAACCCCAGGCTCTACCTTTGAAAAATGAAATGATCTCTTCATCTGTAAATACCAATGACATTTCAAGAGCAACTACGAACGAAGACGGAGCCTTGAATAATAATACCTCATGGACGCATTGGATCGTGGTGGGGTGTATTGCAGCGAGCCTTGTGGGATGTGCTGCGATCGTCTTACTGAGCAGGAGCAGAGCTTCACATCGTAAGAAAAGATAGCTTCAAGTAGTAATATGTTTTTCGGTTTTAAGTAGGGTACTTCAAGTCCTGTCATCAACAGGGCTTTTTGCTTTGAAAAAATTGGTTAAGAAAATATTAATTTTCTGTTAAAAATCGAGGGTTGGAACCATGGTATAATGTTGCAAATAAATCTAAAGGGGAGGTTGAAAACCTTTATAGAGGTTAAAGAACAAAATAAGTAAACCATAATATGGAATTTAATTGCGGTGGAAAGTACTGTGATGTGAAGAGCTGTCAGACAGGCTATCTTCACCTTCAAATACGCTTAAGGAGAGACTAAATGAATATGAAATTGCGCAAACTGGGGGCATTACTATTAATTCCTGCACTAATCCTGCTTAGTATGTATATTGCACCTGCAGCCTCTGCGGATGCTGTAGAGGGAGATGTCATCATTATTCTGGGGGAGGATTTAACGGCTGCTCAGAAGGAACAAGTACTCAAAGAGCTTGAGGCTCCTGAGAACGCGACGACGATTCAGGTAACCAATGAAGAGGAGCATAAATATTTGGGCGACTATATGTCGAAAGCTCAAATCGGAAGCAAGGCGCTTAGCTCCGCCAAAATTGTTATAGGCAAAACGGGAAGTGGTGTATCCGTAACCTCGACTAACATCAATTGGGTTACTAACGATATGTACTTGAACGCAATGATTACAGCAGGTGTAAAAGACGCACATGTCAGCATTACGGCGCCTTTTAATGTATCAGGTACAGCAGCACTTACTGGGATCATTAAAGCGTATGAAACGACCACAGATACAGAAATACCTGAAGAGCAAAAGCAGGTTGCTAACGAGGAAATCGTCAAGACGGCTCAATTATCGGATTCCATCGGTGCAGAAGAAACAACAACGCTGATGACGAACATTAAAGAGGAAATGGCACAAAATCAGCCTGAAACTCGAGAAGATATGCAGACCATGATCGTTAATATTGCGAACAATCTCAACATTACGATCCCTGAAGCACAGCTTAACGGTTTAGTGGATCTTTTTATGAACATGAAGGATGCTAATATCAATTGGAACGCAGTAGGCGACCAGCTGGAGCAAGCCAAACAGCAATTTACGGATTTTATTGAATCCGAGCAGGGACAAGGCATTTTAGCAGCAATCAAAAATTTCTTTGTAGGACTCATTGAAATTATTAAGAGCTGGTTCGCTTAAAAATATATATTAGGCACTTCTTCCATGGCACATGATGCTAACTGGAAGAAGTGCTTTTTTGTTATATTTCTTTAACTTCCCCTTTAAAACATAATGAAACGATTTGATAAAAAGTCCCTTATACAATTTAAAACCCCCGTAATGATTACGAGGGTTTTTGTGCATGGTCAAATTCTTCAAATTCATCTAAACGGTAAGGTATACAAAGCTGTTAAAGCCATTTTTTCGCCCATTGTCCTATAGAGCTTAGGGCGCGGGCAAGTTCAGTTCCCTTCCGTGTTAAGGAATATTCTGTGCGGACAGGTCTGTCTGCAATGACATTCCGTATAATGATGCCTTCCTCTTCCAGTTCTTTCATCCGTTCGTTCAGGACGCGTTTGCTCAAATCAGGGATTACCGAATGTATTTCGCTAAAACGCTTGGGTTCCTCCATCAAGGTGTGAACAATAGGCGCGACCCATTTCCGACCAATGATTTGATACGAACGCGAGACTTTCTCACACATCTGCAAGTAATTTGTCATTGATTGCTCATCCATTCTAAGGCCCCCTTAAGCACTTGATTATTAAAAGTAACTCCCATTGTACATGGAGTGATTCCGGAAAGTAAATTTATATTTATTAGAATTATTTATAGCATACCACGGAAAGCGCTATCATAACAGAATAAATTTACTGTTCACAGATTCGACATTTTTTGTTGACGAATGGTGTCAGGTGGGTGTATGATAGTCACGTTAATTTATTTGGTTACAATTAATAACCAATATCATATAACATCGATCGGGAATACACATTTTCGAAGAGGTTAACATGCGATGAAAGATCTTGCGAAAGCGAATGCGAGCAATACACAGTTATTGGATACTTAGATGAGGGAAGAAATGAAGGGAATACACTCATATTAAAATGAACTCATAAGCATAAGCATTCGTATCCTCACAAGATAACAAGCGCACAATATAGAGTAGAGACACGGGAGGCATTATACATGGATTCAATGACTTTTGTCCTGTTCGGGGCTACGGGCGACTTAGCCAAGAGAAAAATTTACCCAGCATTATATAACCTATATATTGATCAGAAGATGCCATCGTCTTTTTCAGTAATCGGTCTAGGAAGAAAAGAAGTATCTGATCAAGACTTCCAGGCAAGAGTTGAAGCTTCACTCCATACATTCTCTCGTCGTTCTCCAGAGGATGCGGCGAAGGTTCGTGACTTTCTAGGTGCTTTTCGTTATACATCGCTTAACAATACCAAGCTGGATGATTATAAGAAGCTGCTTCAAGTGGTTGAAGAGCGTGAGCAGGAGCTTGGCATTCCGCAAAACCGGATGTTCTATTTATCCGTTGCTCCTGAATTTTTTGAGCCAATTGCTGAAAACATTAAGGAAAGCGGGCTCGGTTCCGGCAGCGGCTGGAAACGGCTAATTATTGAGAAACCGTTTGGGCATGATCTACAATCGGCTAGACAATTGAATGAAAAACTAAACAGCACCTTTGCTGAAGAAGAGATCTACCGGATTGACCATTTCCTTGGTAAGCCGATGGTTCAAAACCTTGAAGTGCTTAGCGCGACAAATCCTGTTATGCATGCACTATGGGGCAATCATTACATTTCAAACATTCAAATTACAGCAAGCGAAACCGTTGGTGTTGAAGAACGTGCTGAATATTATGACCATACTGGAGCAGTAAGAGATATGTTCCAGAACCATATGCTTCAGCTCCTTATGATGATTTCGCTTCATCTGCCGAAGAAGTCTTCCCCGGATGAAGTACGTGCGAAGAAAAGAAATACAGCGCAGTCCATGATTCCGCTCCTTCAAGAGAGCCTGTCGCAAAATATTGTGAGAGCACAGTACCAAGCAGGCGATCTTCAGGGCAAACCGGTGGTCGGTTACCTCGAAGAGCCGGGAATTGAAGAAACCTCTAAGAATGATACGTATTTTGCTGCGCGTTTGTTCCTGGACGATCCTTTCTGGAAGGAAGTTCCTTTCTATGTTCGTACAGGTAAACGTCTGAGTGAGAAATCGACTCGAATCGTCGTTGAGTTTAAGCAGCCTCTGCATACGGGAATGCCTGAAGGCGAGTCCCTATCTGCTAATCTGCTTACAATCGACATTGGACCGAAGGAAGGCATGCGTCTTACACTCAATTCCAAGAGCCCGATGCATCATGATGTGATCGAGCCTATGGAACTCAGCTTTAACTCCTCATACGACAATGTACCTGAAGCTTATGAAAATCTGATTTTTGATGCGCTTCGCGGGGATGCAACGTTTTTCGCACATTGGGATGAAGTAGAGCTGTCCTGGAAATGGGTTGAACCGATTCTTCAGGCATTTGCTGCTAATGAAGTTCCGCTTCACTATTATGCAGCAGGTTCGGAAGGTCCTGCAGCTGCAGACGAACTGCTTGCTCAAGACGGAAACCGTTGGCACTAGAAGCAAAGTTCTAAGCAGCATTTAAAATGCGTTATCCGGCTGATTGCTTCAGCTGATGACATAAATAATTATCTAAATAGAGAATATCTAGGAGGCAACATACATGAAGGTAGGACTTATTGGATTAGGTAAAATGGGATTGAACCTCGGAAAAAACTTGATCGATCATAAGCATGAAGTAGTAGCTTACGATTTGAATGCAAAGGCAATCGAAGAAATGAAAGGATACGGCGCTGCAGGTGGTTCTTCCTATAAAGAAGTTATTGATCAGCTGGAATCACCGCGCGTTCTGTGGATCATGGTTCCGCATGCCGTTGTAGATGGTGTCATTGCGGACCTTACTCCATTGCTGAGCAAAGGCGATATCGTTATTGAAGCAGGTAACTCTCATTACAAAGAATCCATTAGCCGTTACGACCAGCTTAAAGAACATGGCATCCATTTCATGGACGTTGGTACTTCCGGCGGTATGGAAGGCGCAAGAAACGGCGCTTGCTACATGATCGGCGGAGATGAAGAAGCATGGAACATTGTTGAGCCTTTATTCAAAGATACATCTGTAGAGAACGGCTATCTGTATGCAGGTAAAGCAGGCAGCGGACACTTCCTGAAAATGGTCCATAACGGTATCGAGTACGGTATGATGGCTTCTATCGGTGAAGGCTTTGAGGTTCTTGAGAAGAGCGACTACGATTTCGATTATGAAAAAGTAGCACGTGTATGGAACAACGGATCCGTTATCCGCTCATGGCTGATGGAGCTGACTGAGCGTGCTTTCTCCAAAGATGCAAACTTGGATGAAATCCGCGGGGTTATGCATTCTTCCGGTGAAGGGAAATGGACGGTTGAAACTGCATTTGATCTGCAGGCAGCTACACCGGTTATTGCTCTATCCCTGCTTATGCGTTACCGTTCCCTTGAGAACGATACGTTTACAGGTAAAGTCGTAGCTGCACTTCGCAACGAGTTTGGCGGACATGCTGTAGAGAAGAAATAAGACTGTAAATATTCGTCTGTTTGATTTGTGATTTCACTCGTTTATATAAACGTTGAAATAAATATCATTTATAATCATGGAGGGAATGTCATTATGAAGTTTTTCTTGGATACTGGTAACGTAGAAGAAATCAAAAGAATTCATCGTCTGGGTCTGGTAGATGGCGTAACGACGAACCCTTCTCTTATTGCAAAAGAAGGACGTGTCTTTAAAGATGTAATTAAAGAAATCACTTCTTTTGTAGAGGGACCGGTTAGTGCCGAGGTAATTGGAATAAAAGCAGAGGATATGCTGAAAGAAGCTTACGAAATTGCAGAATGGGCTCCTAATGTGGTCATTAAGCTTCCTATGACGGAAGACGGACTGTATGCAACCAACGAGCTCAGCAAAAAAGGCATCAAAACGAACGTAACACTGATCTTCTCTGCGGCGCAAGGCCTTATGGCTGCAAAAGCAGGGGCAACGTTCATCAGCCCGTTCGTAGGTCGTCTTGATGATATTGCTGTAGACGGTATGCAGCTCATCCGTGATCTTCGTCAAATTCTGGATACGTATCAATTGCCTGCAGAAATCATTGCTGCAAGTATCCGTAACATCAAGCATGTTGAAGATGCTGCTCTTGCTGGAGCGCATATTGCTACTATTCCAGGCTCACTCGTACCGATACTATGGAAACACCCGCTGACTGACAATGGGATCGAGCGTTTCTTGAAGGACTGGGAATCTGTACCGAAAAACTAATGACATGAGGATCTGCTGATCTGAAAAATAGATGCCATGGTTCAATAAAACAAGAGGGAATTTCGCTTAAGTGCGGAATTCCCTCTTTTGTTTGGCCGAGCTACAGCTTGATCTTCTTTTTTAGAGCCTGGCTGCATATGGATAAAAGGACACCTCTCTTAAGGGAGGAATGCGAAGAATGGCATTCAAGCGATCAAGATGGCGTACACAGCGTCAAAAAACCGGGGGTCAGCGTAAAAAATGGATATTGATTATTTTGCTGGTGATCATCATCCTGACTATTCAATCTGCCTCCTATGTTGAGCGGAATTTGAAGCCGCCCATTATGCATTTGGCCAAAATAAGGGTTAAGCAGCTGGGGACTGAAGCGATTAACAAGGCCATCACAAGCCAAATTTCAGAAGCGGGTCCAACAGATGAACTGATTGAATGGAAGACAGATGCCGAAGGTAAAATCAGCGGGTTTATGCTGAATTACAACGAACATATGCGGATTACTTCCAATGCTCTGTCTGTCGTTCAGTCCACATTGCAGGGAATGGAGACGATACAAGATCATGTCCCTTTAGGGCAGGCGCTCGGCAGCCCGCTTATCTCCTCGTTCGGACCCAAGGTGCCCATCCGTATCGAGCCGCAAGGAGCAGTAAAGGTTGATCTCAACACCCGTCAGCAAAATGCCGGCATAAACATGATTTTAGTTGAGGTCTACATTCATATCATTGCAGAGGTTGCTGTCGTTGTCCCGCTGGATATGGAGCCCGAAGTGGTCGATACGGAAATCCCTATCTCCTATTTGCTTGTGGTAGGTGATGTGCCAATGTACTATTATGACGGTCAAGGCCGTCCCACGGGTGAAAATGGGGCAAATGCACCGAGTATAGCTATTCCTTCCCTGCCATCAGGAACAGTGCCGAATACCGGCGTTACGACACCGGATGTAGGAACAACGGCTCCAGAAGAAGAGGGAGGGAGCGATTTATACATTGAGGAGCCTGATTTTACGCTTCCTGCTGGTAATGAGTAAGGCTTGAACGGCATGTAAAAAGGACTCGCAGTTCAGAGAATATGACGTCATTCTCGAGCTGTGAGCCCTTTTTTGTTAGGATTTATTTTTCTTTTTTTCTTTGCGTGCCCGGTATTCATCGTTTTCCCATTGTCTCAGTAAAGGATAAGGATCAAAGGACCATTCGGTTAAGCCGGTGTCACGATAAATGCCATAGTGCAAATGAGGTGGGAATTTCCCTTGCGTGCCGGGCTTTCCGTAGCCTGAGCTTCCTACCCACCCTACAGTTTGTCCCGGTGTAACGATACTGCCGACATGAACGGATTTATCAAACCCGGATAAATGGGCGTAATAATGATAATGGTTGTTCAAGTCCCGGATTCCGACGCGCCAGCCCCCGAAAGGGTTCCAGCCTTTGATTTCAATAATCCCATAGCATGTACTGCGGACAGGGTAGCCGTGCGGGGCGAACAGATCGGTACCTTCATGAATTCTGCGTCCTCCCCAGTTGCGGCCCATCCCCCAAGTGCTGCGATACGAGTAAGAATTGCTCAGCGGCAAAGGGAAGGCATGCTGGGTTAGCTCCAATGTATCAAAATGCTTGTAGACTTTCGCGAATTGCTGAATACGCTGAACGGATCTGGAATTCTGATAATAATTCCATAAGGCAATACTTAAATCATCCGTAGAAAGACCGAATTTTGAAGTGATTCGCGCCATACTGTATAGAACATCAAAGTCATTGTTGGGATCTGCGACATTATCCCCCGTTCCATCCAGTCCGTATCCGCCGAATACTTCAATAGACAATGGATTTTTATCCTTCTGATCGGGATTCAGGATGCCAGACCAGAGCTGAGGCTCAAAAAATATACCGGTCAGCCGTTCCTCATGTGCACGATCTTTAGGGTGGGCCTTTGTCATCGTACGCTCATACTGATCAATGGCAGCTAAGTAGTACCATGGAACACCGCTCACTGCACTGATTTGGTCATACATAATTCTACGCTCTTTATAAATATCGGTATCGCTTGTGGGCTTTGCTTTTGCGCCCTCTCCTGAAACTTCAGGAACGAGGGAAGCGAACAGTGAGACGACAATTGTCAGGGTTACGCACCCGTGCAACCATGTTTTCTTTTTCCGAGTCCGTATCAAAAACGTCAATTCTCCTTTCTTCGCAAACTTTAGGCTGTATTTAGATTCACACATCGGCCCTATTTTTATCCGTCATTTTGCAAAAACTTGCTCTAAAAATGGGATTTGGAGGTTATTTCCACCTATTCATGTTATAATGTGTACCGTGCGAATTTCCTAACTTGATATAGAAAGAAGGGTATCATTTTGGTAAGTAGAGTGAAGGAACCAAAACCCGATTGGATCAAAATCAAGCTGACTACAGGAGATAACTATCAAGAGATCAAGACGATGATGCGTTCCAAGACGCTTCATACGGTTTGTGAAGAAGCACGTTGTCCGAATATTTATGAATGCTGGGCTAATCGTACAGCAACTTTTATGATACTGGGAGATATATGTACAAGAGCATGCCGATTCTGCGCTGTTAATACAGGCCTTCCTACAGAGCTGGATTTGGCAGAGCCGGAAAGAGTTGCTGAGGCAGCTGAACAGATGAATTTGAAGCACTGCGTTGTGACAAGTGTGGCGAGAGATGACCTTAAGGATGGGGGAGCCTCCATCTTCGCGGAGACGATTCATGCGATTCGCAGGAAACTCCCCTTTTGCAGTGTAGAAGTGCTGATTCCTGATTTCCTTGGAAATGCTGAGGCGTTAAAAATAGTGATGGATGCAAAGCCCGATATTTTGAACCACAATATTGAAACTGTGGAGCGTCTGTCTGATAAGGTGCGTGCAAAAGCTAAATACACGCGCTCTTTAGAACTTCTGCAGCGAGCCAAACAAATGCAGCCAGATATTCCGACCAAATCCAGCATTATGCTCGGCTTGGGGGAAACACGTGAGGAAATTTTGCGAACAATGGACGATCTAAGAGCGGTGGACTGCAATATTATGACGATCGGACAGTACCTACAGCCTTCAGACAAGCATTTACGTGTAGAAAGATATGTGACGCCGGAGGAATTTGTCCAGCTTAAACAAGATGGACTTGCTCGAGGGTTCAGCCATGTTGAATCAGGACCTATGGTAAGAAGTTCTTATCATGCACATGAACAAGTTAAGTCTGCCGCGAATGCAAATAATGTAGTATGATAAGATTAGGCCTGAAACTAAAACGGCGGTTTGGATAGAAAGGAAGGAAGACGGTTTTGATTCAGATTAGCGGCAAAACTTATGAAGTCTTGCAGGACTATAGAAACGGTTGGAATCCGGAAGCCTTTCGTGACCGGTATAGTGAAGTCCTGGAACGCTATGATTACATCATTGGTGATTGGGGCTACAATCAACTCCGGCTCAAAGGATTTTACCGAGACAACCATCCGAAAGCAAACAAAGATACATCAATCGCAGGTATAGTTGATTATATTAATGAGTATTGCAATTTTGGATGCGCTTATTTTGTGCTGCAAAAGCATAAAGAACCTAAAGAGCAAAAGGAATCCAAGGAGCCCAAGGATACTAAGGAAAAAGATAATACGGAAAAAGTAAAAAGCAGCTCCTCTTAAGGGAGCTGCTTTTTGTTTTAATCCAAGAAGGCGGTACGAACCCGATCCCAAAATGGATATGGGCGGTATCTTGCAAAACTGACTTTTTGAGTGGATACCTGGCATTTTACAGATATTAAATCATCAACCGTCAAATTGACATGGTCAATTGTAAGCAATAGACGCTGAGATTTTCTAGAGAAAATGTCACAGTGATGGTGTTTGGGCAAAACGATGGGAGAACCCAGTGTACGATATACCCTATTGTTAATGGAAGCAATCTCCGCAATTTGCATCGCTTCAATAGTCGGATGGATCATGGCTCCGCCAAGCGCCTTATTATAGGCTGTACTTCCGGAAGGAGTAGACACACAGATCCCGTCACCCCGGAACATTTCAAACGTAACATCGTTAATGTCGACTTGAGCAACGACCGTACCATCAACGCCTTTCAGCGTAAACTCATTCAGCGCAATCATGGAGCTTACCCCGGATTTGCGTCTGATTTCGAGCTCAATAAGCGGATATTCTACGATGCGAGGAGAATGCGGGTTGTCCTTGTCTCCGCCTGCCATCAGATGTACAAGCTCATGAAGCTCGTCCGCTTTCCAGTCTGCGTAAAAGCCCAAATGTCCTGTATGAACGCCGACAAATGCGATATTGGGAATCCGATCTGTGAACGTATGGAAGGCTTGCAGCATAGTTCCGTCTCCGCCAATCGACACAACGATCTCCGGTGATTTCGCATCCAATATAAACCCTCGCTCCTTGGCAAGCTTATGAAACTGCTGAGCCAAGTCAATGGATAAAGAGTCTCCTCTGTCCTGAACATAATATCTCAAGATGAAAGCTCCTTTGTCATCAGTATAATTCGATGATATCCAATTTCAGGTGAGAAAACAATCTGAATATATAAAGTAGCTTACGTTATCTCATACGGGAGCTTATTCGTTGCACAATAATGTAAAGCAAGGTCAGAAGCAGCAAGAAGAGAACAATGAATAGAGTGAGTGCGAATTGAAAAGGAATGACCGTCTGGAGTGAGAATGGATATAAATCATCCGGCCACATAAGAGCTGCGGCAGTATCTTGGTGAAGCATAACTAAATCCCAGCATACAAAGACGATGATTCCGGCAAGTATGGCATGTACAGCTCTCGCGAGCAGAAAAGGAGTATAACGAAGTGGAGTAGGGTTGAGAATGCTGACAACCTGCGCATGGACGGATAGACCTCCCCAGGAAAGGATACAGGCAGCAGCAGCCACTTTATATACCAAAGGAATCGGAGCAAGAGTTCCTGCATAACGGGCTCCGAGTGTAACCTCGAACAAGCCGCCGACGAGGGATTGAGACAGCTCCGGAGGCAGTCCAATGGTATTCAAAAACAGCTCAACCACACGATACAGCCCTACCATTAACCCGGCTTGGGTGAAGAGCTCCAATATAACGCAAAAAAAGACGACGAGCCCGCCTACGACAGTGATCAGCTGCAGGGACGACTTAATTGCCTGTCCAAGGAGCGCCCCCAATGTTCTTCCATCCTCCATTCGAGCCTTGTGCATTGCGTGAAATGCAACACGCAAACGGCTGCGGCCTGAAATTTCAGCTGCTGAACCCGAATGCTGTTCATCTGATTTTCCATGAAAACGCATGAGCAGCCCTACAATAAGACCTGCTCCATAATGAGCTATGGCCAGCATTACGGCAACGGCAGGCAGTTGGAAAAAACCGACGGAAACCGCCCCGATTAGAAAGATCGGATCCGAGGTTGTTGTAAAAGCAACCAGCCGCTCTCCTTCATCACGGCTTATCTGTTTCTGCTCCCATAGCTTAGCTGTCAGTTTGGCGCCAATAGGGTAGCCGGAAGCATAGCTGATGGCTGCTACAAATCCTCCCGTTCCAGGTATGCGAAAGACCGGCCTCATGAGCGGATGAAGAAGTGCCCCTGTAAAATGAACAATACCAAGACCAAGGAGCAGCTCTGATATAACGAAGAATGGGAACAAGGAGGGGAAAAGGACATCCCACCAGATCGATAAGCCCCGTATGCCCGCTTGCCAGGCTGATTCCGGATAAATCACCATCAATACGCATATACTGAAAAGACCTGAGATCATGATCAGCGGAAAGGCTAGACGTTTCATGTTCAGCGGTTCCTCCCATTTTTATTTTACGTTGTCTATGATAGGGTCTAGTTAATATATGATTTCAGATGGACAAACAGGACAAAAAAATTAGGTAAGCGTTTTCAAATTAGCTGTAATTTAAGTTGTTGTATGTTAATATATATGTAATATAAAAAATAAGACTAAAGTCCTTTTTTCAGATGTCGGATTTTCCAAATTGTGAGGATGGGGTGATGTCATGATGGGAATTATAGCAGGAGTGGTGGTATGTGCTATCGTGTATGTGATGCGTGAAGCTCACACCCATCCGGGAGAAGAGGATTGGCGCAGCTACTGAAATGGCGGATGCGTCAAACAACGGGGGAAAGCGGTATGCATACAGATCGGTAAGACAGGAGTCCTAGATGTACATGACTCTTGTCTTTTTTTGTCGTTTACAAAAGGGACGGATCATTACAGAAGCTCTTTAATGAAGAGATTCATTAAAAATGTTAAAATAGCTTCAAGTGGATTATAGAAAGAAGGCGAAAACAAAAATGGATCCTAACAAAACGCTCTATGAAAATTTAGGAGGAGACCAAGGAGTCAGAGCCCTTGTAGAGGCTTTTTATCCTAAAGTTCAACAAAATGAACTGCTGTCCCCTCTTTTTCCTGAAGATATTAATCCTGTAATGGAAAAGCAGCATATGTTCCTAAGTCAGTTCTTTGGCGGACCTTCGCTTTATTCCGATGCCTTTGGACATCCCATGATGAGAGCAAGACATCTTCCTTTTCCTGTAACTGAGGAGCGGGCTAATGCTTGGCTGTCATGTATGGCAGAAGCTCTTGAGGAACAGGATATTCCTGACTCAGTAAAGGAGTTTACTCTCAAGCGGCTGGCGGGACCAGCTTATCATTTTATTAATACACCTTCTTGAGTACGCTCAAACCTGGATTTTTTGTGAGGAATAAACGCCGCAGCGTTACTGATATATAGAAAAAAGACCGCTATAGCGGTCTTTTTTCTATAGCCGAACTTCAGCGAAGCCTCTGATCAGCTAAAAAGTAATCCTGGTCATTATCCAGCAGAGTAATCCTGTTATTGCAGCAAGGAAACACCAATAATTTTTTCTTACCTTCGCGAATATGAATTAATTCCTTCGGTTTGACGGGAAGCAGCACGTTCTCTTTATCACAGAAGGGGCAGTACTGGACATAAACATCCCCCATGACGATATCATAGGGCCAGGTGTTTTCAAACGGGATCATGAATTTTCATCCTTGTCTGATGCCGGCTTAGTCTGCTCCTGAGCGCCTGAGGATTCCTCCTTGGCAAGTTCGGCAAGCTTTTGCATAAGAATGTGCTGCGGCATATGCATCAGCTGTTCGATAGGTACACCTAATTTTTCGGACAGCGCTACGGCTGTCTCGGCAGATATTTGTAAAGGTCTCATAAAGTTCCCTCCGGTTTCGGTTATAAACAATTTAATAAAAGTAGATTGAGCAAAATTCTGATATAGTATTAGTTATACACCTTGAACTAGCGTACTTCAAACATGTTTTAATTATTTATTACTTAATTTTCGAAATTGAGGAGGAAAAATAGGTGAGTACACAACTTAAGCAAACTTGGGATTTAGAATCTATTTTTAGCGGCGGATCTTCCTCCGAATCATTTGCAGCCTATCTAAAACAATTGGATCAGGATATCGCTGCGCTTGATAAGGCAATCCATGAAGCATCTGTACCAGACACGCTGGAAAATACATACGCTTTTGATTCTTTGATTGAACAGCTTCAGGATGCAGCTGCCCGCTTGTATGAAGGCTCTTCCTTTGTTTCATGCCTTGGCGCAGAGAATCAGGATGACAAGAAAGCAGTTCAGCTTAGCGGCAAAATTGCAGGGTTATCTGCAAAACTTCTAGGCGTTCAAACGATGTTTGACAGCATTTTTCAAAATACGACGGATGAGGTGTGGACAGCATGGCTGGCCCGTCCAGAGATTCAGCCTATATCCTTTGTACTGAATGAAAGCAGACTCAGAGCAAAAGAGAAAATGCCTCCTGAACTTGAGAACCTTGCTTTAGATCTAGCGGTGGATGGCTATCACGGCTGGGGAGAATTTTATGATACGATTGTCAGCAAGGTCAAAATTCCTTTTGTTGAGGAAAATGGAGAAACCGTATATTTATCTGCAGGCCAAGCAGCAAACAAGCTCCAGCACCCTGATCGGAAGGTAAGAGAAGAACTGCTCGTAAGCTGGGAAAAAGCATGGAACGATGCTGCGGACTATTGTGCTGATACACTTAACCACCTGGGCGGCTTCCGTCTGAAGCTGTACGAAAGACGCGGCTGGGATGCTGTTCTTAAAGAACCGCTTGATATTAACCGTATGTCGCAGGAAACACTCGATGCAATGTGGAACGTAATTACACGCTCCAAACCGACTCTTGTGAAATATTTGGATAGAAAGGCACAGCTATTAGGGGTTGAAAAGCTCTCCTGGGCGGATGTTTCAGCGCCGATTGCGTCCAATTCCGAAACGATTTCCTATGATGATGCAGCGGGCAGTATCGTGGAGCAGTTCCGTAAATTTAGCCCTCGGATGGCAGAGTTTGCACAGCATGCATTTGATCATCAGTGGATTGAAGCAGAAGACCGTCCTGGTAAACGGCCGGGAGGTTTCTGTACAGGTCTTCCGGTGAGCAAGGAAACACGTATTTTCATGACTTACGCGGGAACGGCATCCAATGTATCAACGCTTGCCCACGAGCTGGGGCACGGGTATCACCAGCATGTCATGGACGACATGGAAATTCTCAATCAGAATTATGCCATGAATGTAGCGGAGACTGCGTCAACCTTTGCAGAATTAATCGTTTCGGATGCACTTATTAAGGAGGCGAAGGACGAGGAAGCCCAAATCGCTTTACTTGAAGAGAAGATCCAGAATTCGGTTGCTTTCTTTATGAACATTCATGCCCGCTTCCTGTTTGAAACCCGTTTCTACGAGAAACGCAAAGAGGGGCTCCTCAGCAGCAGCGACCTGTCTGAGCTAATGGAAGAAGCGCAGCGGGAAGCTTACTGTAATGCGCTCGGCTCATATCATCCAACATTCTGGGCTTCTAAATTGCATTTCTATATCACGGGGGTACCATTCTACAATTTCCCTTATACCTTTGGATATATGTTCAGCATGGGGATCTATGCTCAAGCGCAAAAAGAGGGCAGTGATTTCGCAGCTAAATACGATGCACTCTTGCGAGATACGGGCCGCATGACCGTGGAGGAGCTAGCACAGAAACATCTGGGTACCGATGTAACGAAGCCTGCGTTCTGGCAGGGAGCAGCAGATCTTTGCATTGCGGATATTGAGAAATTCCTGGATATGACTCAGAATCGAGTTTAGTGTAGAAAATATCAATATTATTTCATAAAATGGGACCTCGGCGGTATTCGTCGAGGTTCTTTTCATTCAAAATTAATTCATAACGCCATTATAATTGTCGAAATGTATGGAATATTGTTTAATCCATATTTTTAGTTACGCAAAAGTTAGTATCTATTACCTAATTTACACTGTATTTGTTGTATTAAGGAAAAATTTGTCATACAATGAGTCACAAGCCCTATATATAGGTCTAAAAGTATAATAAGGAGGTAACATATGGTCTCGATTGATCAGCTTTCTCTGCCCAGACAACTGGACATTGTCTTCCGAGAACTTGATGAAGAACTGAAGGGGTTAGACTCCGGTATTGTTTTTGTGCAAATCCGAAATAATGTCATTGGAAAGTTTGGGATAAGACATAACCCGGTTCCGATGCGAACTGAAATTCATACGATTTCTGGTCTGACGGATGTACAGCGTTCTTCTTTTCGACAGATGGCATTAGAAACATTGAAACTGAAGAGACATTGGACACACGGAGAAATCACCTATGATTTCACGGTACGACAGGGAATGATTGTGGTCGATGCCACACTTGAATCGAACTACAATTTAGCAAGCCTGATGATTCGTTATCCACGAAATACATATCAAGAATTGACCTCCGGATAAACCTAAGCAGTAGTGAAGAAAATAAAACGAAACAAAGCGGCCCTCTGTCAGAAGACCGCTTTGTCTATCCTGCCAAGATAGAGGTTCAATTACAGCGTAATGTTTACCCTATATTGAACGACTTGGCTAGATTTATGAGAAAAAATTGCATCATTATTGACGACCAGACAATTGCTGTTCAGCTAATTGAACCAGACGTTTAGTGATGTAACCTCCAAGAGAACCAGTCTCACGGGAAGTGTAGTTACCATAGTAACCATCTTGTGGAATAGTTACACCAAGCTCTTGCGCAGCTTCCATCTTCAATTGTTGAAGAGCTGCAGTTGCTTGTGGAACGACCAGGTTGTTAGAAGATCTTCCTTGTGCCATGTGTGTCACCTCCTTTGTACTTTGTGAGTTTAGTATGGTTTCAAAGAGAGAAAATATACTTAAAAAACAAGAAGGTAACAAGTGGAAAAAACGAGGAAAAGAAATAAGCAGCTGAAGAAGGTCAGCTGCTGTTGTTGTGCTTAAAGAAAATTTAGTTTTCAGGCTGTATGATCTCGATGGAAGTATTCAGCTCTACGGATTGACCAGGTTCCATATGAATGAGGCCAGTAAAGCTTGCATCCTTGGCCAGATTCGGAGCATCCGGCAGCCAGGTATAAGGTTCAATACATAGGTAATCGCTGACCTCGCCCTTGGTGAATAACACCCAATGTTTAAAGGCATCTTTGGCAGCGGTATATTTAATAGCATATCCGTCATTACGCTGTAGTATAGCTGTGTCCTGCTCCAGATTAGATCTGTACAACGTATCTAGGTTCACACCGGCAAGATTCATTCCTTCAGGAAGACTGGATTGCTCGCCAAGGCTGTGTAGTTCTCCTGTCGGCAGTTGTTCATCATCGAGTGAATAAATCCCTGTCACAGGCAGTGTAATATTCCAGCGCTCGGGTTCGCCGTCAAGCAGAAACCAGGTATGATAGCCCATTCCAAAAGGAACAGCATCATTGCCCAGATGGATTACTCGAAGCTGCTGGGTCAACAAGGATCCCTGTAGACGAAACGTCATTTCCAGCTTTAGTGGAACAGGAAAATGCTTCATCCATAGTTCATCTTCTTCTGTTTTGAGCTCTGTCGTAACCGCACATCCTTCTTCATCCTCTTCAATATCACTTACACACCAAGGCTGTGTACGGTGTAAGCCATGGATATGGTTAGAATTAGTGGAATTTTGAACGAATTGATATTCATTGCCTTCATACTCAAAGTGACCACGGCGAATACGCCCTGGGGGAATCAGCATCGGAACGCCAAAATGGTAAGGTTTTTGAAGGTAGAAAGCGAGATCTTGTTCATCCGGCTTTCGAACGACTTCTCGATTTTGTATGCGATCATAAATGGATATAATATTGTTACCAAGGCGGGGCAGCAGGGTGACTTCAAGATCACGGCTGTGAAGGGTATAAGTATCATAGCCATTCCAAAGTCCTTTGGTCACTTGTTTCATGTTATTTACTCCTTTTCCCACGAAAAATCATAGTCGTTAAACGTACAAACTTACAAACCTAAGTCTATCATACCAGATAATCGAAGGCGGCTGTGAATAAGGATCTGTATTATTAAAATGAAAATTATGTAATCTTTGTAAAACAAAAATTTGTATTTGACATTTGATTAACAGGATGCTTATGATAAAGCAAAGCTCGGTTGATGAACCATAAGCATATAAATGAGATAGTTAAAAACGTTGATAGGGATAAGTAAGCTTAGTGTTTGCAATTACAGAAAGCCGATGGTTGATGCGAATCGGTGTTGCATGCTTTGTCTGAATGGACCCTGGAGTTCCAGGCACAACAAGAAGGCTCATCCTTCTTCAGTATGCCGGACGATTGTTCCGCGTTAAGGAATCTAAAGGCTGATCTATATCAGCGAATTAGGGTGGCACCACGGTCTCACGTCCCTTAGGGATGTGGGGCTTTTTTTGCGTGTATTAAATAGTAAAGGTGACAATAGGAGGATAAACATGAAAACCGTATTTTCCGGAATCCAGCCCAGCGGGAAGCTGACACTGGGTAACTACATTGGAGCTATGAAAAATTTTGTTAGATTACAGCATGAGTATCACTGCCATTTTGTTGTTGTAGATTTGCATGCCATTACGGTTGCTCAAGACCCTGCGCTGCTTCGTGAGCAGTCCAAAGATGTCGCAGCCTTGTATCTCGCAGCAGGCATTGATCCGAAGAAAGCAAATGTCTTTCTTCAATCCCATGTGCCCCAGCATGCTGAGCTGGGATGGATGTTAACCACTCTAACTAACATGGGCGAACTAGAGCGCATGACACAGTTTAAAGATAAATCACAAGGCAAAGAATCGGTTGGAGCGGGGCTGTTCGTATATCCTTCTCTGATGGCTGCAGATATTCTGCTCTACAATGCCGATCTTGTTCCAGTTGGTGAGGATCAGAAACAGCATCTTGAGCTGACAAGAGATCTTGCACAGCGTTTTAACCATCGTTATGGAGAATTTTTTACAATCCCTGAGGTTTATACTCCAAAAGTAGGAGCACGCGTAATGTCGCTGGACGATGCCTCCAAAAAAATGAGCAAAAGTAATCCGAATCCGGGAAGCTATATTTCCCTACTGGATACTCCTGCAGAAATCCGCAAGAAGATCAGCCGTGCGACTACGGATTCAGACAGTATAGTCCGGTTTGATCCTGAGAACAAACCGGAAGTCAGCAACTTAATGAGCATTTACAGTGAATGCTCCGGTCTCTCTCTGCAGGATGTGGAAAAAAGATTCGAAGGACAGATGTACGGCGGATTCAAAAAAGAATTGGCTGAAGTTGTCCTTTCTGTCATCGAACCTATGCAAGAGAGATTCCGCGAGATTAGGGAGTCTGATGAATTATCGAACATTCTGAACGAATCCGCAGCGCGTGCGCGTGAAGAGGCGTCCAAAACGCTGAATGAAGTTAAGAATCGTATGGGATTCGTATTGTAAAAATGTAAAACAACAAAGCAGAAGGGCCTTGATAGAAATCAAGCTCTTCTGCTTTTTGCTTTGATGACAAAGCCCCATCCGATATTTCCTACGGAAAGCACGGCGAACAGCAGTGCATACCATAATGAATAGCTCAAAGAAACGGCAGTAGCCATAAGCAGAAGCATAGAAGAAGCTGCAAACCAAGCGGAAAGACCTTTACTCATCATTGTCGTCAAGACCTCCAGGCAAATATTTTTTAAAAACAGAGAATAGGTTCAAATAGTAAGAGACATAATAATCTTGCAAGCTTGCACAGCACATACAACAGCATGAGAAGCGAAAGGAGATTACACACATGGCATCTCGTTCTAACAACTTGGTAGTTCCACAAGCTACTGCAGCTCTTCAACAACTTAAATTGGAGGCTGCTCAAGAGCTGGGCGTAACAATTCCGGCTGATGGTTACTACGGTAACTACACTTCCCGTGAAACAGGTTCACTGGGTGGTTACATTACAAAACGTCTTGTGCAATTAGCTGAACAACAACTGTCCGGCCGCAGCGGTCTGTAATTGGGCAGTATATATTATTAAGATAGGGGCCTAAAACGGTGTATGCCGTTTTGGGCTTTTTGTGTTTAATCCCTTTGTGCTGATTTTGCCTGAATAAACCGCTTTCCGTCAAGAACAAAAAACGGCCTTTGCAGGCCGTTTATCGCAATTATGCTCTATATATTTGAGCTAATGGAGAGTTTTTTCTCCATCTTCTCTTCACTAAGCCAACCGACATAGGTGCTGATCGGCTCAAAATTTTTATCCATAACGATGCAGGCTACAAAAGGATACTGCTTACGATGCCTGTATCTGACATCACCCCAGCGCACAAAATAACCGAAGCTAAGATCTTCCACCTCTGCAACAGCAAACGAGGTGAAGTATAAAAATGCTTTAATATCAGGATGCTCTTTGGAGGCTGAAACAGCCGGGTGGTTCGAGGATACGGCATGTTTTTTCCATACAAGCTCTTTACCCTCCAACTTGCCTATTTCATAGCTTCCTTCTTTGTGAGCCTTAACAACATGCCAGCGATTCAAATGAATGGTCGGAATCACATAGTACTTATCGCTCTCCTTGGCAGAAGGGTCCATCTCTCTAACCTGTGCTGTTCTGCGGAAATGAACCCACGTCCGCCAAATGTAATAGAATACCAAAAATATATACAATACCGTAAAGATATCGGCAGGAGGAAATACTCCAAAAGCCCATAGCAGAATTGCAGCGACATGAGTGCCGAATAATACCGGATCGAAGATGTGAATGATATTCCATGAGATCCACTTCTCTGTAATCGGACGCATCGCTTGTGTACCATAGGTGTTAAACACATCTGTAAAGACGTGTATACATACGGCAATGCCGGTCCAGAGTGCAACATGCCATATCGGAACATCCCTGAATATGAGTCCGAGGACGGCTGTAATCAGAAGGGTCCATATTGCTAAAAACGGAAGCGAGTGGGTGATGCCGCGATGATTTCGAATATAAGAGGCGTTGTTTTTCACCCGAAGCGCTGTATCAATGTCAGGAGCTTGTGACCCGACAATCGTTCCGATCATCACTGCAAAGGCAAGCTCAGGGTTGGCTGCTACTACCGGGTCAACGTAGCTGAGTCCCGCAAGACCTATGCCCATAACAAAATGCGTAGCTGTATCCATCGAAGATTCTCCTTTGTTATATGGTATAGAGACTGGATTTTTATCTTTCTTTGTTAAATTTAGTAGATGCCCTATTCCGACATCCGATATTCGGCTTGTGAAACGAAATGATCCTTATGTTTAACTGATAACCCATTTATATTTGTTCGTATTTTGCCACAATATGATATTCGCGTCACACAAGTTCGCCCGAAAAAAGACGAAATGGGCTATACATTATGAGAAATTTGTCATTTCCTATTCATATTTGCAGTCTCATTGTCAAAGACTTTCCTTTTTTGATATGATAAAATTTAGTTTGGAGGAAATAATAACCACCTCCATATGACGTTAAGCAAGGAGGATTTCAGAAGCGTGAGCAATCGATATCAAGCCTCTTCCGATGCAGCAGCTCTCTCAGCTCGGCAAACACCGCCTCAAGAGTCTGTCACTTGGAAAGATTTTGTAACATTGGCTAAACCGGGCATCCTCCGGAGTAATCTTATTGCCGCATTTGGCGGTTATTGGCTTGCTTCTCAATGGGACATAGATTTCTTCAAAATGATTATCACCATGCTGGGAACGATGCTCGTTATGGCTTCATCCTGTGTATTCAATAATTATTTTGACCGAGAATTAGATAAAAAAATGGAACGAACCCGTAATCGCGCGCTACCTACCGGTAAGCTAGGCCCGCAGGTGGTGCTTACGTACGCCATTATACTTGGCATTGCGGGACTTGCTTTATTGTTTGGTTTTTCCGGCTGGCTTGCAGGCGTGCTGGGTATTTTTGGGATGATCATATATGTCATCGTTTACACTTTGTGGCTCAAGCGTTCCTCAACTTGGAGCACCTCCATGGGAGGCTTCTCCGGTGCAGTGCCCCCGGTAATCGGTTATGTCGCCGTTTCCGGTACTTTGGATATGGGAGCAATCCTGCTGGGCGCCCTGTTATTCTTGTGGCAGCCGCCGCATTTCTGGTCGCTCGCCATTCGCCGTCTGGATGATTACAAAAATGCTGGATATCCGCTGCTTCCAGTTGTTAAGGGGGTTCATCGCACCAAAATTCAAATGATTCCCTACTTGGTTCTCCTGGTTCCCGTACCCATTCTAATGTATGTTTACGGGTATACAGGCATCGTGTTTATGATTGTTGCTTCAGTGTTGTCTTTACTGTGGCTGATCTACGGTTTTCAAGGCTTCAAAGCAAAAGATACAGATGCTTGGGCTAAGAAAATGTTCTTCTTCTCTATCAATTATTTAACCATTAGTTTCATTTTAATGATTATAGATACTGTTCACAAATGATCGCGTTACAATATTTTTATTACGGTATGAATGTATTTACACTAAGAATAAGCGATTTAATCAACGGATAGGTCGTAAGGAGTTTCTCAACCTGGCAAGCAGTTGAAGGGAACTCCTCCTTTTTTTAGTTTCCAGCTTCAAAATTGTTACATACTTTCTAGGATATTGTAAGAAGGGGAGCGGATAAATCGTCATGATCTTTAAAAAATACATGTGGACTTGGATATTGCTATTTATTGCAGCCGTGATGGCAGGTTTTCTTATTTACAATGCTTTGGATATCGGAGAAGAAGCGTTTCCAGTCGCGGGGGAAGTTAGCAGCTTTGAAATGGAAAATGTAGATGGAAGCACAGTAACACTTGCAGATACAGAGGGGAAGGTTAGACTGTTCTATTTTTACTTTACAAGCTGTCCTGATGTATGTCCTGTAACGACCTTTTCCATGTCGCAAGTACAGGATTTGTTGAAGGAAGACGGTACGTTTGGAAAAGACGCTTCCTTTGTATCCATTTCTTTTGATCCAGAAGTCGACACCAAGGAAACGGTTAAACAATTCGCAGACCGCTTTAATGCAGATTATTCCGGCTGGTACTTCTTACGAGGGGATGCAGAGGAGACGAAGCAGCTGGCTAGAGACTCCTTCAAAATTCTAATTGAAGGAGACAAGGCCGACAACTTCGTCCATGCAAATTATATAGGTCTGGTGGATCGAAACAATAACCTGCGCAAGGTCTATAATGCCTCGGATATAGAAGCAGCTGCACCGGATGTCATTGCCCGGGATGTAAGAACATTGGTTAATGAGTAAATGGATTAGAGCGGGTCAGGGTAGATGATAAAAGAGTCAAGACCTGCCTTTTCCAGCTGGGCTACTAAATATTCGTCAGGCGTACCTTCAACACCCGCATAGCCTCTGCGTGTATAGATTTGTTCTGCATCGGGGAAGGTGTCCCGCAGAATAGCCCGTATTCGTTTCCCTGAGCTGTCATTGTCCATAAACAGGTATACTTCATCATCTTGGACACGTTTTCGAAGGCTTTCTAGCTTTTCACTGTTGAGCGTACCAAAGGTACAAAGAATCGAAATCTCTGGATCCAGCAGTCTGCGGAGCTTACTGCGGTCATTTTTACCTTCAACGATGACATGAATCGTCATAGTATGCTTCACCTCTAGCCATCCCAGATGGTCGAAGAATCGAAATTCCCCGGGAAATGTTTGCTTATATTTTAGCGCAATTTTGGAATTTGATGCAAAAATGCCTGCCAATCATGGCAGGCATTTTTTTATTGCGTTATTATACGTGCTTTGCCTCCGGATGAGATAAAGATGAGGATTTTATTTTTTTAGGGAAAGGGAGAAGCAGAAGGCCGAGCATTAACACGATAAAAGCTAGAAAATAAGGGGACAATTCCATTCGGATTTGACCTGCTGCAATAGGGCCGATAAAGGCACCAAGCGAGGTTGCGATCGATTGAATAGAAAACACTCTGCCGAGGCGTACTCCTTGACTAAGCTGCACAAGCATGGAAGCCAGTGCAGGAAAAATGATTCCTTTGGAAGTGCCTAAAATAAACAGGATGAGCCATAACGGAAGCTGCGGGACGGCAGCCAATAAATAAAAGCTGAAGGCCATGACTAAAACCCCTCCTGCAAGCCTCAGTTTGGAAGAATATCGGTTAAGAAACAGCATGCTTAATGTGGCGAGAGCTCCCAAGCTGATAATAGAGAACAACAAGCCGGTCGATAAAATGGAAGCAGACCCGCTGCCTCTAAGCGGCAGTTCAAAGAACAATATCCCCTGAGCACAAGCGATGACAAGAGGAAGCACAAAAAAACGCCAAGAAATCGGGAAAAAGCCTCGAGTTGTGGATTCATCAGCCTGATTCGGCTTTGCTGATTGTTCTGCTGCGCTTGTCTTAACCGCAGGGATGGTAAAGTAGGCCATGATCCCCGTAATAATCAGCAGGATGCCAAGGCTTTGGAAAGTTCCTGAGAAACCAAACCCCGCCACGATAAATGCACCCGCTGCTGGAGAAATAACGGAAGCGAGTGTGTGAACAACACCATGACCTGACATATATTTGCCTTGTGTTATAGGATTGGATGACAGCTGGGCCAGTAAGGTCATACAGGCCGGTGACAAAAAGGCGAGGACAAATCCGCTGATGGCCCGCAGGACAAGCAGCTGCCATGGGGTATCAACATGAGCTTGCAGCAGCAGCACAATACCTGCACCTACAAGACTGAAGATAATGTACCGCTTGCTGCCATGCTTATCGATCTCAGTCCCTGCAATCAAATTACCGGGAAGGTGGGTAAGCGAGTAGATTCCCATCATCCAGCCGATGAATGTAGGGACTGCTCCTAGAGAAAGCGCAAAGGGGGTAAGAATGGGAGCTTGGGCATGTAAATCAAAAAAGGCAAGGAAAAGAAATAAGTAAAGCCATACGGCTGTTTTCAAGCGAACAGCACCTCCCTTATTCGTGTTAATCAGCTTAAAGCACATTGATATACTTGTACGCTGGACAGGGGTGTCTTATACCGTTTTTTTCCTTATGGGAGGGCTTATATGACATGGGTATCGGTAATCATGTATAATATTCGGGAGATTGACGACAGCAGTTAAGAGCAAGAGGTTTTGATGCATTAGATCGTGGACTGACCGATATAGTTTAGATAGAAGAATCGGGAGTGTGATTCAAAGTGATGGATATTGAAGTGTGGAAAGAATTTATTTCGCAGAATTGGCTCGTCATCGTGATCGGGCTGATCCTGTTGTTTGTCGTATTAAATGTGGTGAGAACGGTATTAAAATGGGCGATTGTGATCGTCATTGTTGCCGCGCTTATCATATACAGCGGTGTTTCCTTTGAACAAATCAAAACCGTCGTCAGTGATGTCAGCGCAAGCACCATGGATACGCTGAAAGCAGAAGCTGCCGAGCTGATGCAGAAAGAGGCTGAAAAAGCGGAATATGTGGTGAATGAGGATGGCACCTTTACGATCACAAGCCCGAACGTGGAAGTGAGCGGTAAACAGGGGGAAGACAAGGTTAAAGTATCTGTTCGCGGCGTGTCACTTGGAGAGTGGAGCGTGAACGATACAGTTAAGCTGTTCATGGAAACAGCTCAAAACCATTAATTTAAGAATGGTTAGGGTTTTTGAAAGATTTAGCAA
Source organism: Neobacillus mesonae (assembly GCA_023715865.1). GTDB lineage: Bacteria > Bacillota > Bacilli > Paenibacillales > Paenibacillaceae > Paenibacillus. Next base: position 192,861 of record JAMBOW010000007.1, on the reverse strand, counting down.
TATTTAGCAATATTTAGCAAGAGAAAGCAGGTGAAATATGTTTGAAACTTGGATTGACAGTGTGAAGGATGGGAACATCATTTCTCTCATTCTCATCGTCATCATCCTCGTGTCTCTATTGCAGGGCTTCTTTAGGGGAGCATCGCGATCTGCAGGAACGCTGGTTAATCTCATAACAGAAGGCATATTTACGATTATCGCGATAGTGTCAGCCTTCTTATTATCCTTTAAACTCTCTCCTGCTGTACAGTCCTGGCTCTCCGGTTATAGCGAGTCTATGCCTAACCGGGACTTAAGCGTGTGGGAGCAGATTTATTACACCGTCATTACGGCTCTAACGGACTTTCCGCTGATGCGGTTTGCCGTGCTCTTTATGATCAGCTACAGCATTATCCGGTTTATTCTAAGCTTGGTGAGCGGACTGTTCCGTGGACTTTCGCCGGGTGAATCGCGTAAGAATCCCGGTGTATTCAGCCGGCTCATCGGAGCAGGCTTCGGTACCATTGTCGGTGTGGCAAGATGTGTGCTCGTGATTGCCTTACTGTTCATTGTCGTGAGTCTTTATCCGGGCAGTTCATTCAGCAACTATGTTGAATCATCTCCAATGTATCAGCAGGGGGCGAAATCCGTGATTGAGCCTATTTCAGGCACACTGATTAAGGACAAGCTTCCGGTCATAAGCCAGGCTGCCCAAAAAGAGCTAAACGGAATTATGAGCCGCAGATATGAGGTCATTGACCATAATATTCCTCAGAATATTGAAGGGGCGGCAGCTAAGGTCGTCGAGGGAGCTTCAACCGATGAAGAGAAAGCGAGGGCTCTATATAAATGGGTCGGTACAAGAGTAGAGTATGATTACGGTAAAGTGGATGATTATGAGCAGCGGGGAATTTGGAATGAGCAGACCCCTCAGGATACGTTTGATACGATGATGGGTGTGTGCATCGACTATGCCAGATTATATGCCGTAATGGCGAGATCACAGGATCTCGATGTCAGAGTGGTTACTGGACTCGGATATAACGGACAAGGCGGCTATGGCGCTCATGCATGGAATGAAGTTTATTTAAGCGAGACGGGTAAATGGGTACCACTAGACCCGACATGGGCAAATAGCGGAGATTGGTTTAATCCGCCAAATTTCTATGATACTCACATTAAGGATCAGACGGTCTAAATCGAATGGATTGAAATTTTTCAAAGCAAGAAAGGGTAGTAGCATAATGAACAAAGAGGAGATGGCTTCGTATCTTGATCAAGATATCAAAAAAGAGAAGAGCTTTGCCTTTAGGTTAAATGTTTTTTTTCTTGCGACATTTCTTATATTTACTGTGTTGATCGTAAGACTGGCATATTTGCAGCTGGTACAGGGGTCTACATTACAGCAGGAAGAAGCCGGGATTGCTACAAAAAGTGTATCCATAGCACCCATTCGGGGGACCATTTTTGATTCGACCGGGGAGAGCCGGATTGCATATTCTTCCTCAACCCAATCTCTGTATATAAGCCTTGATAAGAACTACAGTCTTGAAGAGAACAGGGCTGAGCTTGATCGCATGATCGCCGATTTAAAAGCTGTTTTTGATAAATATGGCGATACGGAGAGCAGGATGACAGAGGAAGAAATAGAAAAAGCGCTCGATATAACCTATCGGCAAAATTATGGATATACACCGCGCAGAATCAAAACAGATCTTACAAATAAAGAGATTGCCTACTTCTTATCTCATAAAGATGAATTTCCAAATGCTGAAGTAGTAGAGGAGAACATCCGTCATTATGACAAGGATACGGTTGCAGTTCAGACTGTCGGATATATGAAGCCTTTCCGTTCCGTTATAGATCCGGATTACGGTATTGATTTTTATATCAAATCCAAGGAAGAAACGGATCCTGCACTTCAGTATCTGGATAATGAAGATGTCGGCTATGACGGAGTCGAGCTGATGTTCCAAGAGGAACTGCGCGGAACGAAGGGATTAAAGACGTTCCCGGTTGATTCGCAAAATCGCATTTCAGGAGAGGCCACCTTAACTCCGCCTGATAAAGGCAACAATGTATGGCTCTCCATTAATAAAAATGTGCAGCTGGCAACAGAGCAGGCGATTACGGATCAGCTCGAGTATTTGCGGACAACAAGCAACTCTGCAGTCAATGCACCGAATGCCAAAACTGGATTTGCTGTCGCCATGGAAGTGGATACTGGACAAATTGTAGCTATGGCGAGCATGCCGGACTATGACTCCAATGTGTGGTCAGAAGGCAGTAAATCCCAGGAGGAAATTAATAAAATTTCGCCGTATTCCTCGAATGGTGCCATTCGCGAGGTATATCAGTCCTACGGAAGTCAGGAGGAGAGCTACAAGCATCCTTCTTCAACCGTACTGCTTGGTTCAGTCATCAAGCCTTTATCCGTATTAATTGGTCTTAATGAAGGCCTGTTTACAACATCGACGGTCTATAATGATACAGGTGTGGGGAAATTCGGTAAAAAGGGTTACGAAACAAGTGTACGAAATTCCAGCAATCATCAATATGGTTTAATTGATCCTTCTTCGGCTATCGAGCATTCCTCCAACGCCTTTATGGTTGAGATGGTGGCGAATAAGCTGTTTGATAAATATAATACCGATGGTGTTGAAGTGTGGGACAATTACATGGAGCAGTTCGGGCTTGGCGTCAGCACAGAAAGCGGGCTGCCTGGCGAGCAAACAGGTTTGCGCGAGTATATTAATGAGCAGGAAAATACAGGTACACAATCTGCTCTGGCTTATGCTTCTTTTGGACAGCAGGGTAAATATACAACCTTGCAGCTGGCACAGTATACCGCCATGCTCGCGAATGAAGGCAAACGCCTGAAGCCACAAATCGCCAGCAAGATTACGGATGCCGACGGTAATGTAGTCAAGGAATTTGGTGCAGAAATTCTCAACACGGTTGATATCGATGATGCCTACTGGGAGGAAATTAAAAAGGGAATGAACAGTAACGTTCAGGGTTTTGAGAATTTCCCTTACGACTATGCCCGCAAAACAGGCACATCCCAGCAGAGCGTAGGAGGAGAACTTGTCGAGAACGGTGTATTTATTACTTTCGCTCCGCGTGAGAATCCGAAGCTGGCGATCGCGGTTGTCATTCCGGAAGGAAAGTACGGCTCCAACAGCGCAGCTCCCGTCGCAAGAAAAATATACGATGCGTACGACAAGTATATTGGGCTTACGGGTACGCCTAAAGGCGAGGATACAGCAGCGGATGAGTCTGAGTAATAATAAGGTGCTCTTGCTTGAGGGCAGGGCAGCAGGATGAATAGAGAACAGCGTGTCTGCTTGGTTTTGACAGAGGCACGCTGTTTTTGTCGTTCTATGACGAAATTGTAACCGGCAGGAGAGAAATTCAAAGTGCAGTTATGGTAGAATGAATACAATGAATATGGATTTATATTTAATTCCGAAAGAAAGACAAAGCGAGGTAATGTATGGCACAGCAGCAAAACCATGAAAAGGAAGAACTGTCGAATAAGCGCCGGTTTAGTTTTCGATTAAACTTTTTCTTTTTTAGCTCTTTTCTCATATTTTCCATCATTATTATTAGACTGGCGGTGCTGCAGTTTGTTGAAGGCCCGGTGCTTGCTCAGCAGGAAAGCAGCAGTGTGACGAAGAGCATTCCTTTGCTTCCAGTGCGAGGAACGATTTTCGATGCGACCGGGGAGACGAAGCTTGCCTATTCGGAGCCGATTCAATCGCTGTATATTACGCTTTATAAAAATTACAGTGAACCGACGAACGGGTCTGAGAATCCGAATCATGCCGAGGCGGTAGAAATGGCAGAGAAGCTTGCCGAAGTCTTTGATAAATACGGGGATAAGAATAGAGAGCCAATGACGGTCGACGATATTATTAAGGAAATGGATCTTAACTACCGTCAAACCCACGGATATACGCCGAGACTGATTAAGAGCGATTTATCCGAGGAAGAAATTGCTTATTTCATGCAGCATAAGACAGAGTTCCCAGGTGTCAGCGTCATTGAGGAAACCGTGCGTAAATACGACGAGGATTCGGTAGCTGTACAAGCAATCGGCTATCTTAAGACATTCAAGACGTCCAAGACGTTGTCTGAATATGATGCGATCGATAAGGAGAACAGCAGTCAAATCGATCCAGGACTTGTATACTCCGAGCTTGAGTATGTTGGAGTGGATGGTCTGGAGAGACAATATCAAAATGAGCTGCGCGGTAAGGCCGGCTACAGCCAAATTCCGATCAATCCGTTGAATTTGCCGGAAGAAGGAACGGTAATTCAGCCGCCGGAGAAAGGCCATAACCTGATTTCAACAATCAATAAAGAAGTCCAGGTTGCTACGGAAGGCGCTATTATGGATCAGCTCGATTGGCTTCACAAAAATCCGGTATCCGGTAAGCTCCATCCGAATGCGAAGACAGGCTTTGCTGTTGCGATGGAAGTAGATACAGGTAATGTGGTAGCCATGGCGAGCATGCCGGATTATGACCCGAATGAAACGTGGGATTATGATAAGGTGAAATATATTTACCGGAACGGGACGGTGGAATCCTTCCCGCCGGATGATACGGGAAGACATCCAGAGTCGACCGTGCTGCTAGGTTCTACGGTTAAACCGCTTAGCGTACTTATTGGTCTTAAAGAGGGCTTCTTTACATCCTCAACGGTTTATCAAGACCGAGGTATAGCTTATTTCGGACGAGATGATTCCAGTGTCCGCAACTCCTCAGGTCATGTGTATGGAGCGCTCACCGCTGCAACTGCAATTGAGCACTCCTCTAATGCCTTTATGGTCGATATGATTGGAGAGAAGCTGTGGAAAGAGTATGGCAGTGAGGGCACTGACGTTTGGGATAAGTACATGAAGGAATTTGGCCTTGGAGTAGAGACAGGCGTAGATTTGCCGAAGGAATATGAAGGATATCTTGAATATACGAATGAGAACGAGACAGCTCTTGCAAGACTTGCCTTTGCTTCATTCGGGCAGCAGGGTAAATATACAACAATGCAGCTTGCACAATACGCTACAATGCTGGCTAACAAGGGCAAACGGATGGAGCCGCATTTGGTCAAGGAAATCCGGGATGCCGAGGGCAATGTCGTTAAGGAAGTTGAACCTAAGGTCCTTAACGAAGTTGACTTTGATGAATCTTATTGGAATACAATCCATCGGGGAATGAACACTGACGTCAGTATGGCGTTCTCAGGATTCCCATATGATTTTGCCCGCAAAACAGGTACATCACAGCAGCAAATTTGGTATGACGGACATAGTGCAATCGTGGATAACGGGGTATTTATTGCGTTTGCACCGCGTGATAATCCGAAGCTGGCTGTTGCAGTGGTCGTACCAGAGGGTGGATTCGGTTCCAGCAGTGCTGCCCCGATTGCACGTAAAATCTTTGATGCTTATGATCAAGAATACGGTTTGGACGGTGTGCCAAAAGGCAAACAGCAGTCTGAAGAAGATACGACAGAAGAATAATGAATTTGACGTCCGCTCAGGGCGGATAAGCTGCCGAGATAGAGATTCTCGGCAGCTTATTTTTTTGTTTTTCAGGTTTCTAACTTACAAAAAAGTACGAGCAGGAGAAAAATTCTCTTGCTTTTTTGTTTTGTGTCAAATAGAATTTGCACTAAGGAAACATTATTGTGTTGATAAAATAAAAGGGTGCATGTACAAAATTATTTTACTAAGTTAAATAACTTGGCTATATGCTAAGTTGATTGATCAACATTACGTTTGATCCAATATTTAAAAATGGGAGAAGGGGAGAAGAGAACAATGATAAAACTTACGGGTAAAAAGAGGAGCAAACTGTACAGAGTGATCACGATAGCTGCAGTAGCCAGTTCCATGTTGATGTTAGCAGCATGCGGGGATTCCTCGGAGAGCAATTCATCATCTGCTAATGATAAGCTCCAAATTACAACGACCACAGGGATGATCGCAGATGCAGCACGCGAAGTTGGCGGTGAGCTTGTTGAAGTGACAGGACTGATGGGACCTGGAGTTGACCCGCATTTATATAAAGCTTCACAAGGAGATATTCAGAAGCTGGAATCCGCGGATGTTATTCTTTACAACGGTCTGCATCTTGAAGGAAAGATGTCCGATATTTTAATCAACATAGGCAAAGCCAAGCCAGTGATTCAGGTTACCAAGGACATTCCGGAAAGCGAGCTGCTGATGGTGCCTTATGGTGATAGTGAGGAGGCTGACCCGCATATATGGTTTGATGTTGAGAAATGGATTCAGGTAACAGATACCATCCGCAATGCACTGATTGAAGAAGATCCGGACAACACCGCCGCATATAACGAACAAGCGGATGCTTATATTGAAGAACTGAAGACTTTACATGATGAAGTGAAAACGCAAATTGCTTCCATTCCTGAACAGTCCAGAGTGCTTGTCACTGCCCATGATGCATTTGGATATTACGGTGAGGCATATGGAATTGAAGTGATGGGACTTCAGGGGATCAGCACATCAGCTGAAGCTGGAGCGAGTGATGTCAGCTTGCTTCGAGACTTCCTTGTAGAGAACAAAATTAAGGCGGTTTTCGTAGAGTCCAGTATTTCGCCTAAAGCAATGGAAGCCATTGTTGAGGGAGCGAAAGAGAAGGGCCATACCGTAACGATCGGCGGCGAGCTGTTCTCCGATGCCATGGGTCCAGAGGGAACAGAAGAGGGAACTTACATCGGAATGGTAAGACATAATACGACAACGATTGTAGAAGCCCTGAAATAGATGTCTTCTCATAATATTAACGGGCCTATGGCTGTAAAAGGAGTTGAGCAAGTATGAGTTTACAATCTTATGAAAAGCAATTAGGCTTAGATCATTTTCAGAGCGGCGACCATATTCCATTCTCCGTTCACGACCTGGCTGTTGCATATCACAAAAAACCAGTGCTGAGGGAAGTAACCTTCAGTGTACCAGAAGGCAAGCTGATCGGGATCTTGGGACCAAACGGGGCGGGCAAATCAACGTTGATCAAGGCCTCCCTTGGACTTGTTCCAATGATTAGCGGTGATGTGCGCATTTACGGTAAGTCTTACAAAGAGCAGCGTAAACGGATCGGCTACGTGCCGCAGCGGGAGTCCGTGGATTGGGATTTCCCGACGAATGCTCTGGATGTCGTAATGATGGGACAGTACGGACAGCTTGGATGGTTTAAAAGGCCAGGCAAGAAAGAAAAAGAGCTTGCCTTGGAATGCTTGAACAAGGTGGGAATGGCGGATTTCAGCAGCCGTCAGATCAGTCAGCTTTCTGGAGGACAGCAGCAGCGTGTCTTTTTAGCTAGAGCGCTTGCCCAAAATGCAGATATTTATTTTATGGATGAACCGTTTGCAGGGGTTGATGCAACGACCGAGAAGGCGATTATCGCTCTGCTAGAGGCTCTTAAAAATCAGGGCAAGACTGTACTTGTCGTACATCATGATCTGGCGACAGTTGAAGAATATTTTGATCATGTGCTTTTGATCAACGGCAGGCTGGTCGCTGCCGGACCGACAGAAGAAACCTTTACTTCCGATTTGCTGCAAGAGACCTATGGAGGCCGTATTGCGATGATCGGTCAATCAGCACCGAAAGATGGAAGGTGAGCTCAAAATGATCGAATGGATAGCTTCAATAATAGCGGATCCTAATGTTAGATGGATTCTGCTTGGCTCTATGCTGCTGGGCTTCAGCAGCGGCTTGATCGGCTCCTTCACCTACCTTCGCAAGCAAAGTCTGATTGGAGATACACTTGCTCATGCTGCACTTCCGGGTATCTGTATCGCCTTTATGCTCAGCGGCGTCAAATCGACTTTCTTATTCATGCTTGGTGCTCTGGTTGCCGGATTTATTGCCACCATCGGTATTTCCGTCATTACCCGCTATTCACGTATTAAGCAGGATACTGCTCTGGGAGTTGTGTTATCTGTGTTCTTCGGGGTCGGCATTGTGATGCTGACGCGTATACAACATGGAGATTACGGAAGCAAGAGCGGTCTTGATAAATACATGTTTGGTCAGGCTGCCTCAATGGTCAGAAGTGACGTTTATATGCTGCTTGGCGTGTCCGTTCTTCTGTTAGTCGTATGCTTTCTTTTGTTTAAGGAATTTAAATTGATCAGCTTTGATTCTGGCTTTGCCCGGGGGATGGGGTACCCCTCTGCCTTACTGGAACAGCTGCTGCTGTTCTTGACCGTGGTCGCAGTCGTGGCAGGTGTTCAAATCGTCGGAGTTGTGCTTGTTGCCGCGCTTCTAATTACCCCAGCAGCAGCAGCGCGTTACTGGACCCATTCGCTTGGTATTATGGTGTGCCTGGCTGGTTTATTTGGAGCTCTCAGCGGAGCTGCAGGCACATTAATTAGTGCGACCACACCGGATTTGCCTACGGGTCCGGTTACCGTACTTGTTATTACGGTTGTGTTTGGCGTTTCGATTCTGCTTGCACCAGGAAGGGGCTTGCTAGCTAAGAAAATACGCAAATGGAGAACCAAGACTGAATACAAAGGCCAGCAATCCGTAAAACATGCTGAAGTCAGTAAATAAAGGAGGGGAAGCAAATGTCTGAATTTTGGATTATATTAACGGCTATTCTTGTTTCCTCTGCCTGCGCACTGCTCGGTACATTCCTGGTTCTTAGACGGATGGCCATGGTGGGAGATGCAATCAGCCACGCTGTACTTCCGGGTATTGCTATTGCCTTCTTGCTCAGCGGTCGTGAATCGTTATGGTTATTGGCAGGGGCTACGGCTTTCGGACTGCTCGCGGTATTTCTCATACAGCATCTGGAGTCGAGCGGCCTTCAGTCAGATGCATCCATCGGGATCGTATTTACAGCCTTGTTTGCCGTCGGTGTTATTCTGATTAGTCTTAATGCGCAAAATGTAGACCTTGATCTCGATCATGTCTTATTTGGCGAAATTGCATATGTACAGTGGAATCAGCTCACGATCGGAGATATGGATGTCGGTCCAAGAGCCGTATGGATGCTTGGAATTACACTTTTCACCATCTTGTTGCTCTTAATCCTGTTTTATAAGCAATTTAAGCTGGTATCGTTTGATCCGGCGCTTGCAGCAGCAATGGGTATTCCTGTGATGCTATTTCACTATTTGCTGATGGGCATGGTCTCCATGACATCAGTCGCCTCGTTTGACAGTGTCGGTGCCATACTCGTGGTTGGTATGCTGATTGTGCCTGCTGCAACGGCTTATCTGCTTACAGACCGGCTGGGACATATGCTTATCATCAGTGTCATCATAGGGATGATCAGTTCAGTTGGAGGATACTATTCTGCGGTCTTGCTGGATGCGTCCATTGCTGGCTGCATGGTTGCTGCCGCTGGAATTTTGTTCGTGCTGGCGTTTCTGTTTTCGCCACTTCACGGGGTAGTGATTCGAAGAATTAAACAAAAAAAGAGCATTTTAGAAAAAGAAGCTGCAATAGAGATGTAGTTCCTCAATGTAATTGGATCATGGTATGATGGCAGGTTGAGAAGTAAGAATCTCAGCCTGCCATTTTCGTATGCCCTATTTTTTGTTGAAGTTTATAGTTTTATGTTAAAATGTCGCTATGCCTTTTAGATTAAAAAATAAATTGGATAAGAGATGCACATTAGAGGAGGTCAACCCTACTTGAGTCATTACCGATATAAACTACTAGCTCTAGACATGGATGGAACATTACTAACGGACAATCACGAAATTTCACATGAAACCTCAACCTGGATTCATAAAGCAATGGAAGCAGGAATTCATGTTTGCCTTTCTACAGGCCGCGCAGCGCATCACGCCTTGCCTTACGGACAAGAGCTGGGCCTCGAAACACCGATGGTTACGGTTAACGGAAGTGAAGTATGGAAGTCGCCGAATGAGCTTCATCTCCGGACGCTGCTTGACCCAGAATTGATTCGTCAAATGCACGAAATCGCTGAGAAACATGACTGCTGGTTCTGGGCCTACACAGTGGACCAGCTGTTTAACCGTGAGCGCTGGGTTGATTCCATTATGGATTATGAATGGCTGAAATTCGGGTATACCACAGAGGATGATGAGGTTCGTCATGAGATATTGATGGAACTGCAAAATTTGGGAGGACTTCAGATTACCAACTCTTCACCGACAAATCTGGAAGTGAATCCTGCGGGAATTTCCAAGGCGAGCGGAATTCAAGAAGTATGCAAGCTGCTCGGCATTACAATGGAAGAGGTCGTTGCCGTAGGTGACAGCTTGAATGATCTTGCTGTTATTCAGGCAGTTGGACTCGGCGTAGCTATGGGAAATGCACAGGAGACGGTGAAAGAGGCTGCTGATCTGATCGTTGCTTCAAATAACGATGACGGCATTGTTGAGGTCATTCGTGACCATATTCTAAAAAGCGATTCATCTGAAAGCTTACTAAAAAATCAGCCTTAACGTTTCGCACGGGGGAAGGAAGAAGGGAAAGAAGTTTTGTCTAAGAAAGAGTCATTTATAAAGGGGACGCTGATTCTGGCCGCGGCGGCATTAGTCGCGCGTGTATTAGGGCTTGTTCAGCGTGTGCCGCTAGAGCATTTGCTTGGACCTGTCGGTGATGCTTCATTCGGTGTGGCGAACAGCGTCTACCTTATGCTCCTGACAGTAGCGACAGCGGGGATACCGAGCACGCTCAGTAAAATGGTATCTGAGCGTTATGCTCTGAACAAACCGCAGGAAGCTAAGCGAGTCTATCAGGCTGCGCTGATCTTTGCAGCCTTTGCGGGACTTGTTATGACGATCCTGCTGTGGTCACTGGCTCCGTTGTATGCAACCTATGTTGCTCAAGTACCGGAATCATCAGCTGCTATTCGGGCACTTGCTCCTGCACTGCTGCTATTTCCGACCATTGCCATGATGCGGGGGTACTTTCAGGGCCGCAACAACATGACGGCGGGAGGTATCTCCCAAATCGTCGAGCAATTCGCCAGAGTGGGAACCGCAATCCTGCTGGCGTTCGTGCTCTTGCGGCTCGGATATGATGATAAAGAGGTTGCTGCCGGTGCCTCCTTCGGCGGAGTGCTTGGCAGTATTGGTGCCTTCGCAGTCATGTTGTATTTTGCATTGAAGCAGTCCCGGAAAGATCAGTCTATGGGTCTTGCTCAGTCTGCAAGCACACAAATCCCTTTAACACGTATTTATCGGGATATCTTTACGCTGTCTATCCCTATCGTATTATCTTCGCTTGCCGTACCAGTAGTGAACTTTATTGATTCATCTATCATTAAACCGCTCATCAGTGGGCAGGTTGGATCAGATATGTCTACGAATCTGCTAGGGATTCTAACGAACCGCGCTCAGCCGGTTGCGGGAATACCTCCGATTCTGGCGATTGCACTTAGTACATCACTAATTCCTATTATTGCTGCAGCTTACGCTAGGAAAGATGAAGGCCATCTGCGCAGCCAGGTTACCCTAGCGATGCGTATTGCTATTATGACCGGCATGCCGATTGTTATTGCATTAACTGTCGCTGCATATTCAATCAACGGTCTGCTGTTCAGTACGCTGGAAGGTGCCGGAGTCGTTGCACTGCTGACATTCGGAACGATATTCCAAATTACAATGATGACGACAAACTCGATTTTGCTTGGGATCGGTAAACCTAGAATTACGATGGTTACAGTATTTATCGGAATTATTGTGAAGCTTGCAGCAAGCTTTGTGCTTGCCCAGTTCATGGGGATTTACGGTATCATTGCTGCGACCGGTCTTGCTTTCTTAGTCATTACGGTGCTTAATATTCGAGTCCTTAAGAAGACGGTCAGCTTCTCGATATTAGGCATGCGGTGGGCAGGGTTTATTGTGACGGTTGTGCTGTCAGCCGGGGTAGGCTATGGACTGCATCAGCTTGGGCTTCCAATGGCAGATTTAATGCCAGCAAGACTTGCTTACCTAATCAACTGTGTGATTGTTGGAGTGGCTGTTCTTGTCAGCTATTTTGTTCTGCTTATCCTTCTGCGCGTATTGCGTGAGGACGAGCTGAAGAATTATCCGCGTATGATTCAAAAAGTACTGCGCCCGCTTATGAAGCTGCAGCGCATAGGTAAACAAGGAGCAAGAGGCTAACCTTCTCTATGCCAAAGAGAACTGTTTCGATATTGAAGCAGTTCTCTTTTTTTGTCTCCGCTTTAGGTTAGTGCATCCAAATCATGAATTAATGCAAGCTTCGACAGGCTGGCTCGGTGCGCATGGCTGATCTCAAATACCCTAGGACGTCTTGGCAGCGTGAGATGTCCAAGCGTATCGGTATGCGTCAGCCAGTCTTCACGAGTAATCTTCTCGTAGGGCATGTCATACCACACGTTTAGTAAGGTAGGGCTGTACAGCTTGTGATCAGCAGACAACTGTCTTTTGCGTGTAAGCATGGGAGACGATAAGGCTTCATGTGTTGTTTCATCCATATGACTTGTGAAGAACTTCGGCCAGTACTCACTTCTCGAGCCTTCGTGAGGAACGGCGCGGGCATAGGCGAGGGCTTGTTCCAGCACCTGTTTATGTCCAAAGAGCAAAGCATAAAGGCTTTTACCAAAAGCAATTCGTTCATGTAATTTACTGAATTTAGTAAGTGTCAGGCCGGTCAGCTCTCGATCAATCCCGAGCGGAATAACGATTTGATTCAGCCCGGCGATTTCGTGAGAACGGAAGGATAAAGTGGACGTAACATGCTGCTGGTAAAAGGGATTTCGAATAACACGGTATTCAATATAATTTTGTTCATTGATAATCAATCCAACCGTCAAAAGTACACTATCCCGTTTTAGCCAGAACTGCTCCCAGAAGGGAGTCATGAACGCAGAAATTTGAAATTCTGAGAGCAGGTTGAAATAGCTTCTTCCTTTTTCTTTGCTTTTAATATATAGAAGCAGCTGTGGATAGGCATCCTGAAAAATAAGCGCATTGCAGCGCTCCAAAAGCAGGTATATCCTTTCTTTTTCCTCGCTGCTGAGGACGCTCTTCAGCAAACCGCTGTGCAAATCAGTCATATTATATCCGCCATTACGGGATACGAAGTGAGCGAGCAATGCCCAATGAAGCTCAGGGTAGGCATTGTAGCAATCCAGATAGGCCGCTGTCCTTGTGACGTTACTTTGATTATGGAGTCTTGTCAGCTCCTTGATTTCCTGAACGAGCTCAAGCTCTTCTATACTATAGGGATCAAGCTGGCTGCTCCGAAGCGAAACAGGTTGTACACCGGATGTTCTTACGCTTGCCATTGTGTTTTCCAGCTGATCTTGAACCTGTACGGCCGATGAGGTCTTCCATGTTAGAGAGAGAAGGGGATGACGCAGCTTCTTTGAAGCTTCCCATGCCGATATTCTTCCGTGAATCATTTCTTGAATCGTAACTACAATGGACTTGATGAGCTTCCAAATGGAGCGGCGGGAATGTTCGCTGTGATGCGGATCCTCCATCTTCATACCCCCTCGTTTATGCATCAGCTTCTTTTTACTTAGTATGCACGAAAAATTTGACTTCCACTCCATTGTCTGATTCACTAAGGATAAGCTTAAGAAGCCATAGCAGAAAGGATGGTAAACGATGAAACTGATCAATTCCAAAGCTGAATTTGATGTATCCACACAATCCTCCGGTCTAACGGTTGCTGTATTCAAGGCGGATTGGTGCGGAGACTGCACCTACATTAATCCCTTCATGCCTGAAGTCGAGGAGAAATATGCAGATTCCTTGTCGCTTATTCAGGTCGATGTCGATAAAGTAGAAACGGTCAGCCAGGAACAAAATATATTGGGTATTCCAAGCTTTGTTGCTTACACCGACGGGCGGGAACTGATTCGTTTTGTTAATAAGAACCGGAAATCACGCGAAGAAATCGAGACATTCCTAAATCGTGCCGTAGAAGTTTATAAGTCCATTCATAAATAATTGCTTCTGTTCAGCACCGTTCTCTTTCTAAATTGAAGGAGTGCGGTGTTTTGCTATGTTTTGATGGATATACTGAAGCAGAAAGGCAGAAACAAAAGATATAAAAAATGTCTCCTCATGCGTTAACATTTTGTCACAATCGGCTTATGCTATGGATTCCTTTATCCGTTATAATTGAGGAGAGTTGAACGAAATAGTATCGCCATATTTCATAACAGCAGGTGAATGAAGTTGAAACATATTAAATTGTTAAAATGGGTCAGTCTCGTAACGACTCTGTTCATGTTCTTCGCAACGTTTGGTGGAGGTGTCGTTACCCGGACGGAGTCAGGGCTTGGCTGCGGTAATGAATGGCCTTTATGCCACGGCAAATTCGTGCCTGCACATACGCTGGCCTCACTGATTGAGTATTCACACCGTATTGTGAGCTCAACAGCAGGACTGCTTGCGGTTGCGACCTTTGTGCTATTCTTGCTGTACAGCAAGAAACGCCGTGATTTGCAAATTTTTGCTTTACTGACGCTGATTTTTGTCATTATTCAAGGAGGGATGGGCGCGCTTGCGGTCGTATTCTCTCAATCTCCTCCGATCATGGCGCTGCACCTGGGATTTGCGTTGATCTCGCTTGCAGGTGCACTTATGACAACCCTCGGAGCAAGACAGGAAGAGAAATTTGGCGGCATCACCCAATTCGACAAGCTGCCTCGAGTAAGCAAGGGATTCCGCAATCTGGTATGGATCACGACGATTTATTCCTATGTTGTGGTATATACAGGTGCTTTTGTCAGTCATACGAGCTCTGCAGGCGGATGCTCCGGCTTCCCACTGTGTAACGGAGAAGTCGTTCCGGAGCTGTCGGGCGGAGTCGGCATTGCCTTTATGCACCGGGCTGCCGCTTTCCTTCTTGTCGTCGTCGTCGCAGTGCTCAGTCACTTCGCTTACCGGCATAACAAAAATAACCGGGAGATGCAGGTGCTTGGTCTTACAGCGATCGGTCTCATCTTACTGCAGGTGCTTTCCGGCGTAGGACTAATGCTTACGATGGACCGTCCTGAAGTATACATGTTTGTCGTATTGGCACATATGACGATCATTGCAGTCCTGTTTGGTATGCTGTGCTATATGAGTTACGTTGTATGGAAGCTTGCCAAGCCTGCAGGCAGCAAGCTTAGCTAAAAACTAGCTTTAAACATAACCGGGCAGTGTACAGTAGTATACTGACCCGGGTACATATGAAGTCATCCATCCTATGAAGTCTACGAAAGTAATTTCGCGGGCTTTTCTTTTGTTACAACGTTTCAAAAGCGCATGTTTTGCATAAAAGTTGATTTAAAGGTTTCAGAGAGCTCGATTCGGGGAACATAAGTTGTACAGGACGTACAGGAGGACACACATATGCTTCGAACATTATTAGGCGAACCACCCCGGGTCAACACCGGCGATTTAAAAGAGGCCATCGATACGATGGCTGAGACACTGCAGCTGCTGGGACGTGCAATTGAGAAAGGAAATGATCCATCGCATGATTATCGGAAGCTGGAAATATGGACAAGGGGTCTCATCACGTCACTTGACGAACTAGAGCAAAGCTCGTATGCTGCCTCCTTTTTTGCCCAAAAGGTACACTCTGATTCCACGGAAGATATGGCTCCGGATGAAAAAGCGGATTACGCTCGCTATGTATATTTTTATAAAGATGGCTTTATTCGTATGTTTGCGATCCTGGACAAATTAGGTAATTTGCTGGATGACTGGTATGATCTCCATACTTCCAAGGTGAAGGTTCATTTCTCATATTTTACAGTGCTGCGCCAGTTCGAATATTTGAAGCAGCACAAGCCGCTTCTTCAGAATTTGAACGATCTTAAGGAGCAATATTCGGACCCTATGAATCGTTTAAGGAAGAGGCGCAATACAGAGATCCACCATATGAACGTAGAGATGGTCGACGACTTATGGCAGAAGCATCAGACACTTAATGGAAAGCTTGAGCTGGAGGACCTAAAGGCTTTTACCGAGGATTTGGAGCAGGGCCTAACGCTGGTTGCTAAAAGCCTGACCGCCTCTTTTCGTTATATAAATGAAAATTGGAAAAACAATAAATAGTTATCCAATCGGAATAACATAATATTTTCCTTTGACAAGTTGTGTGAAGTATTCTATACTTTCATTTAGTTTCTGAAAATTATTTTTTAATACACAATTGCATACAAGTTCTTATCGAGAGTGGCGGAGGGACAGGCCCTATGAAGCCCGGCAACCGATTCTTTACAGCAAGGTTATTTACAAGATAGCCGCAGCTGCAAAGGATGACATGGTGCTAAATCCTTCAAAACCGTAAGGGTTCTTACGTGTTTTGGCAGATGAGAAGGAATCGCTTAATTATAGAAGCCCCTTTTTGTCTAGTCAAAAAGGGGCTTTTTCTTTTTCGTTGATTTTACTCCTGTTATGTTCGGGTAGAAAGTTAGGCATACGGGTAAAACAAATGTAAAGTAAGGAACTCGTACGAGAGAAGAATGGAATTGCAGTAAGTAAGGAGGTACCTAGTTGATTGAACTTAAGAATATAAAAAAGGTTTACGGAAAAGGCAAGCAGGCAGCAACCGCCTTATCCGGTTTGAACCTTTCCATACAAAAAGGCGAAATTTTCGGTGTGATCGGTCATTCTGGTGCCGGGAAAAGTACATTGATTCGTCTTATAAATTTGCTGGAACGTCCTACAGCCGGCGAGGTATGGGTTGGCGGTGTCAATATGACGAAGCTGGGCAAGCAGCAACTGCAGGAAAAGCGCCGGAGGATCGGCATGATTTTTCAGCACTTTAATCTGCTCAGCTCGGCTACCGTATATGACAACATTGCTTTTCCACTGCGTCTGGTTAAGACAGACAGTGCGAAAGTGGACCGTAAAGTAAAGGAGCTGCTTGAGCTTGTCGGTCTTACGGAGCATAGTAAAAAATACCCATCCCAGCTGTCAGGCGGTCAAAAGCAGCGGGTCGGCATTGCGCGTGCGCTGGCTAGTGATCCAGAGGTTCTGCTGTGCGATGAGGCAACATCGGCGCTTGATCCGCAGACAACCAATTCGATACTCAAGCTGCTGCTTGATATCAATAAACGCTTTAATTTGACGATTGTGCTGATTACGCACGAGATGCATGTCATTCAATCGATTTGTGACCGCGTCGCTGTTATCCACCAGGGAGGCATCGTGGAGGAGGGGCCGGTTACAGAGGTATTCTTGAAGCCGCAGCATCACGTTACACAAGACTTTATTCAGCGGGAATCGGATTCAGGAGAACTCTTGAATGAGGCGATCAAGGCTTCTCACCTTGCGCATTCCCAAACAGTTAGAATTACGTTCCTTGGCTCCAAAACCTATGATTCCATCCTGTCTCAGACGGCAAGACGGATTGGTATTGATTTTGCCATTCTGCAAGGTACCATATCGACGATTAAACAGGTGCCTTACGGACAGCTTACGGTCAGACTCGAAGGATCTCCTGAACTGATTCGCAGTACGATTGAAGAGCTCGGTTCACAGGGGCTTGAAGTGGAGGTGATGGCATGATGGGATTGGATTTTTCAGTCATCAATTGGGATGAATTCCAGAAGGCCACTTTAGATACATTAAAGATGCTGGGAGCCTCCGGTATATTTACGTTCATTATCGGACTTCCGCTTGGCATTATTTTGTTCATGACCTCCCGTTCTACATCCGGTATCAGCCGCGGTGTTTATAGTGTGCTGTCGGTCATCGTCAACATTTTGCGTTCGGTTCCGTTTATCATTCTGATCGTAGCAATGATCCCGATTACGAAAGAAATTGTAGGGACGGCAATTGGTGTACTAGGTACGATTCCGCCGCTCGTCGTGGGTGCAGCTCCGTTCTTCGCAAGACTGGTCGAAACTTCTCTTCGTGAAGTGGACCGCGGTGTCATTGAAGCTTCACAGGCCATGGGAGCGTCCACTGGACAAATTATTTGGAAGGTATTAATGCCTGAGTCTCTTCCGGGCTTGTTTGCAGGCATGACCATTACTATCGTCACTCTTGTATCCTATACAGCGATGTCGGGTATGGTTGGAGGCGGAGGTCTTGGTGCTCTGGCAGTTAACTACGGATATTATCGCTATGAGAACGAAGTGATGATCGTTGCCGTTATTATTATGATTGTGCTGGTACAAGCGCTGCAAATGATCGGCGACCGTCTGGTCAAGCATTTTACCCGTAAATAAATAAGGTTTAACATACTTTCGGATTTAAGGAATGGACTTACGTCATGTTCATCCTTTATCTCATATATTTATTAAATTTTAGGAGGGTTATCTGTAATGAAAAAATGGCTTTTATCTGCATTAACTCTAACACTGGTTCTGGTATTGGCAGCATGCGGCAACGATAGCGCTGGAGATACAACAGGAAGCGAAGGAACAGGCAGCACGGATGAAACAGTTACATTGAAAGTAGGGGCAAGCCCAGTACCTCATGCAGAAATTCTTGAGCAGGTTAAACCGATTCTTGCTGAGCAAGGTATTAATTTGGAAATCGTTACTTTTAATGACTATGTACAGCCAAACGTACAGCTTGATGAAGGTCAGCTTGACGCTAACTTTTTCCAGCACAAGCCTTATCTTGATAACGAAATTAAAACACGCGGTCTAAAGCTGGCTGCTCTGAACCCGGTGCATGTGGAGCCGATCGGTGCTTACTCCAACACGATTAAATCTGCAGACGAACTGAAGGACGGCGCAAAAATTGCGATTCCGAATGATGCAACTAACGGCGGACGTGCTCTCATTCTGCTTGATAAAAACGGTGTGATCAAACTGAAAGACAACACGAATATTGAATCAAAAATCAGTGACATCGTAGAAAACCCGAAAAACCTGGAAATTATTGAGATGGATGCAGCAATGCTTCCTCGTCAGCTGGGTGAAGTAGATCTGGCTGTCATTAACGTAAACTATGCACTTGAAGCGGATCTGAATCCACTTGAAGATGCTATCTTCATTGAAGACGCGGATTCACCATATGCCAACCTGCTCGTATCCCGTGAAGATAACAAGGATAACGAAGCTATTCAAAAATTAAATGAAGCTCTTAATTCAGACGAAATTAAAAAATTCATCGAAGATAACTACGCGGGCGCTATCGTTCCTGCATTCTAATTCCATGTAAAATTGAATAATACAGTTATACAATGAATCCCGTTCAATACTTAAAGCTTGAAAAGTATTGAACGGGATTTGTTTCATTTGGCCCGTTTCTTTCATTCTGGCTTTCCCTATATTATACTGAATAGGGAATCGCTCTTTTTAGAAGGAGGAAGGGATTTGGACAATAAAGTCGCCCTTATTACGGGAAGTGCGAAGGGACTTGGCAAGATGACGGCACTTCGGCTTGCAGCTGAAGGCTTTGATATTGCATTAAATTATGTACACAGCAAGAAAGAAGCAGAAGCTCTCCAAACGGTTATCGAGGGATTTGGGGTACGCTGCATTGCTGTTCAAGCAGACGTATGCCTCGCCGTGGACATAGAGCGGCTTATTACGACCGTAGAGCAGGAACTTGGAGATGTGGATATACTAGTTAACAATGCAGGACCGTTCATCCGTGAGCGGAGGCTGTTTGCTGAATATACGCAAGACGAGATTATGATGCTGATGCAGGGTAACTTGGTGGGCACAATGCTCCTTGATCACCGGGTGCTGCCTTCGATGCGGCGCAAGAAGTGGGGACGTATTATTCACTTTGGCTTCAGCCATGCAGGGGAAGCAAGATCCTGGCCGCAGCGGGCGGTATATGCAGCATCTAAAGTAGGGCTTGTATCCTTTACAAAGACACTGGCAGTGGAAGAAGCGCCTTATGGGATTACCGTTAATATGATTTGCCCAGGTGATATTAGAGGAAGTCATAAGGAAATGACAATTGAAGAGGTAAGCGGGCTTATTGATGAGGAAACGCCGCGAGGCAGGCCGGGCAGCGGGGAAGATGTCGCGAGAGTCATTCATTTTCTATGTCAGGAGCAATCGGACTTTATTACGGGAAATATTATGGATATATCCGGTGGGCTGGATCCGATTCGGCCGACAATCAGGGATTGAAGCAAAAAAAAGAGTCCCGGTTTCTGCGAAGACAGAACATTCGGGACTCTCTTATATGATGGTATGGGATTAGAATACTTGTACGACTTCTTCAACGCCTTCTACTTCTTCAACCAGCGCGCGTTCAATCCCTGCTTTTAGTGTGATGGTGGAGCTTGGGCAACTACCGCAAGCACCCATCAATTTCAACTTCACAATACCGTCTTCGACATCGACCAATTCCACGTCACCGCCATCGCGCTGCAGGAACGGACGAAGTTTATCGAGCACGTCTTGGACTTCATCATACATGGTGCTGCTTTGTACGTTTTCGCTCATAGTATCAACTCCTTTCCTTCTCTTCATTATAGTATAAAATACGCCAAAATAAAATGGTCAAAGCAAAAGCAGGTGAAATTAAAATGAGACCGATTATTGAATTTTGTACCAACAATATGCATTTTGGTACGGATGAAATCTTTGAAGCACTTGAAGAAAACATGGACTATGACGTCATTGAATACGGCTGCCTCAGCAATTGCGGGCAATGCAGCATCACTCCCTTCGCACTTGTAAATGGGGAAGTAGTGACAGCAGCAAGCCCTAAAGAACTGCATGAAGCCATTTTGTCCAAAATCGCTGAAGCTGACGCGTGGAATGACTTGGACATATAATCAATCTACATGGTTCTGGTATTAGCCAAGATGACGTTTGGACATCCAGAGAACGCCGCTTTTCAAAATACGCGGAACGCGGCCCATCATGGAAGTCTTGCCCATGAGCCCAAAGCCGGCCTTCTTACCTAGAGCACCGAGCGTGCCTCTCAGGCGAAGAGACTCGACTTTGGGCTCTTCGTTTTTAAGAATGGCATGAATGATATGCGCAATTTGCTCGCCCTGCACTTCAGCTGCCTGGGCGCTAGGTGCAAATGGCAGGCTGGCGCAGTCACCGACAACATACACTTCGCGAAACTCAGGAATTTGATAATATTCGTTTAATATGACCCGTCCGCTTTGATCCTTGTTCACAGGAAGATCCTGAACCAGCTTCACCGGCTGAATCCCGGCAGTCCACACTACAGCCTCAGTGAGAATTTCCTCGTCTCGGTTATAGATGGCGTTTGGCTCAACCCGGGAGACGGAAATATGGTTTTTGATTTCTACCTGATGCTCACTGAACCATTCGTTAACATAGGCAGATAAGCGCTGTGGAAAAGCAGAAAGGACACGCTCACCGCGGTCGAGAATCGTTACGTTAAGGTCTGAACGGCTTTCCCTTATTTCTGCTGCAATTTCAACACCGCTTAAGCCGCCTCCAACAATATGAACATTGGCATAAGGTTTAAGCTCACTGAGTTTCATGTACGTCTCACGCGTGTTCTTAAAGCTTTGGATGGTACAGCTGTATTCCTCTGCGCCGGCAGTTCCATGAAAACGGTCTGTACAGCCCAGGCCAATAACCAGCTGATCATAGGTAAGGTTCTCGTCATTATTAATTGAAACGGTTTTTGCGTCCAAATCAATGTTCGTTACTTCACCGTAGCGGTATTCCAATTGATCGTGCACAGGATATTGAACCCGGAGATCATAATCAGATACAGTTCCTGCTGCGAGAGCGTAGTATTCGGTCTTTAGCCCTTGAAAAGGCATGCGGTCCACGAGAGTTATTTTAGCTTCCTTAGGCAAATGTCCTTCAATAAGATGTTTAATAATAGTAAGGCCGCCGTAGCCGCCTCCAAGCACAATAATATGAGTCATGACAAAATAACTTCCTTTCTTATGTGTACCCATGAAAAAGAAGCTGCCAGTCAAAAAAATATTTAATTCGACAGTCCTTTTATGAAGGGTAACGTCGTCTTTGTTGTTAAATTATCTGATAGTAAGGGTCAAATGATGCATAAGTAAGGATCAGTCCCTGGAATAGGAACTGATCCGATTATAATGCGAGAAGAGTGGATCAAAAGCAACTGGTCTTATTCAAAAACTTCGATCTCGTTATAGAACGTATCACGTTCAACAGGAATGCGCCCTGCACCTTTAACGAGCCAGATGAGCTCCTTGCGGGTAAGTCCTGCTGGTGTAAGAGCGCCTGCTGCGTGACTGATCTGTTCACGTACGATCGTACCATGCACGTCAGAAGCACCGAAGCTTAGTGCCACTTGGGTCAGTTGAGGTCCAATATTAATGAAGTAAGCTTTGATGTGGTCAAAATTGTCGAGCATGAGTCTGGAGATTGCAATAGTCTTCAGATCCTCATAAGCAGAATTACGGCGCATGATGCCGGCATTTTTACTCTTTGGCTGCATGGATAGCGGGATAAATACAAGGAACCCGTTCGTTTCATCCTGTAGCTCGCGAATTTGAAGCAAGTGATTAATTCGGTCTTCATAGGACTCAACTGAACCATACAGCATCGTTGTATGTGTCTTCATGCCAAGCTGGTGAGCAGTCCGATGAACTTCCAAATAACGGTCCACATTTGCTTTTGTAACCTTCATTTTTTGACGATATTCGTCCGATAGTATTTCTGCCCCGCCCCCAGTAAGAGACTTGAGTCCGGCTTTCATAAGCGCTTCGAGCACTTCTTTAATGCTGAGTCCGCTGATCCGTGTAAAGAAATCAATTTCAGCAGCCGTATAAGCCTTGAGCGTTACATCCGGATATTTATCGTTTAAAGCCTGAAGGGAATCGACATAATATTGAAAAGGAACATGGTTGTTATGTCCGCCAACAATATGGAATTCCCGGACACCCGGATGAATATGCTGCTCTACGTAATCAATCATTTCTTGTCCGGATAAAGTATAGGAGCCTTCTTCGCCTTGGTCTTTACGGAAGTTACAGAAGGCACAGCGTGCTTCACACACATTTGTAAAGTAAAGGCTCATATTTTCGATAAAATAAACTTTCTTTCCGTTCTTGCGAAGATTTACTTCGTTGGCGAGCTGCCCGATTGTAAGTAAATCGTCACTTTCATACAAATAAACACCGTCCTCAAGGGTAAGGCGCTGACCATTTTGAACTTTCTCAACAATGGCCGCCATCTTGGAGTCCGTATAGGGTGTAATCAGGGTGGACATGCGTATTCCTCCTAGTCCGTACTTTTTTTGTGCTAATACCGTGACATCAAATGCAGCTTTCTTATAGGTTACCCGCAGGATTCCTAGAATCAAACGTCAATAATGAATGGTTGTGAAAAAAGTTACAACTACATTTATGACAGCAAAATAGATACGCTGTGACAAAATATCGACAGTTTCGCTTTACATACCTTACCTATTATAAACCTCACATTACATCGGTTCAATATCTGGAAATAAAATCACTGGATTTATAATGGAAAGGGTCTGTAAAAATGCTGATATGTAACTCTTGAGGCAGGTAAGCTACTGGAGTATAATTTAGTTATATGAAAGAAGGAGGTATGACCCTATGATTACAATTAGTGATACGGCAGCAGACCGTCTGAAAGACATGCTGGAACAGCAGGAAACACCCAACATGTTCCTTAGACTTGGTGTAACACCGGGAGGCTGTACAGGTTTTTCATACGCAATGGGCTTTGATGATAACGAGACAAACGATGATGTATATATGACAATTCAAGATATGAAAGTCGTTGTAGAGAAGGACAGTCTTCGTTTGCTCGACGGACTTGAGATTGATTTTGAGGAATCCGGCATGACAGGCGGGTTCACCATTCATAACCCGAATGCAATCGCCACTTGCGGCTGCGGTTCTTCCTTCCGTACAGCATCAGACGCAGGAAAACCGAACGAAGAGCCTTGTTAAGATGAATTCTTCGTATAGTGTCTAAGATTTTGTGAATTCTACCTTCTGAGCTCCTGGTATATGTTGATTATACTTAGCTCAGGAGGTTTTTCTATGTTTAAAAACAAGGGAGTTAACTGATTTGAACTGGTTTGTGGCAAGTTTTTTCTGGCTAATTTCTTTATCAGCCTTAATTTATGGATTAAATCTAACGAAAGAAATACATAAGAGCACGGATTATTCGGTAAGACCGAATTTGTTCAATCTCTCGTCAGACTCCTCAGCCGGCTGGTTTTTGGGCGCTATAGTGACCACCGTATCTACGCTGTTTATGGGGTTCTTCTTTAGAACACTTCCTTGGTGGCTGGCAAGGACCATTTTATTTGGAGTTGGCATTGGAATGTTATTTTTAGGATTAAAGGTGCTACAGTACTAATGGCTTTCAGTTTAAGAAATTAATTTTTTGCATTTCTTTTGAGATGAACAACTCTCCGCTTTAGTCCAGCTTCTTAGCATCAACGATAAGTGATACAAATCCGAGCTGATCTGCATTATTTCGGTGATCAAATCGTTTGGAGCGATAAATGAATCCATCCTGCGGATCCCACTCCTTATAATGAAATTCTCCCCCTTCATCACAATATTCCAATAGGACGACCGTAAACCCGGCTTGTTCAAACAGGAGTGACAATGTTTTATAATTATGCACCATTTTATGGCTTGATGCCGGATGATCAGCAGGACCGGGACCGCCGACCTGAACGTTTTTTTGATAGGATTCATCTGGAAAAAAGCCATCCGGTACGGCACATCGGACATAACCGCCGGGCCTCAAGTATTCAAAGCATGTCTTTGCCGCAAGAACCCCCTCTTCATAGCTTAAATGCTCCCACACATGTTCAGCTAGAATAGCCCCGATGGAAGCTGGGCTGAATTGGCTGCTCCAATGCTTTCTATTAAGCAGATTCAAATCGACTTCGTTCGTATGCTTCCAGCCAGGGTTATTGCTGTACTCCCCTGAGCCGATCACCACTCTTACAACTTCATTTGGGAAAGTCATTAAAAGCCCTCCTTCCGGTTTATACCAAGTATAATCGCGTCCAGAGATAGGCGTAATGGAATGATGTGACCTTGATATGGAATTTTGACAGGTAATCCAGCTTCATATTTTTGGAACAGATTCCGATACAAGTTCTATATAATCGTTCTTTAGAACTACATAAAGGGGAAAATGAATCTGATACATAAAATCATAAGAAACACGTTGTTTTTACTGGTCGTTATTATGCTTTTATTCGTCATAGTGAGAAAGGTATCTGAACCGATTTTCTCAGACCTTATTACGCAGCCTATTACGGATAAGATATCCGAATCGGCGCTTGAGGATCTGTCTCTTCCGCCTACACAGGAGGAATTGAGTGAGTATACGCAGCGTCTGGCATTGGAGGGTACAATCAAGTATTCAACTGATTTGGTGCTGCGTTATGAGCAATCAGCCGGTGAAAGCAACGGAGGCATGACAGCCTCTTACAGGGAAACACTGCTCGGGTTTGTTAATATGAACTCGTCTTCCTATAAGGCGATTTCCAATAGGCCGATTTATGATGAGGATATATCGATTTCCAGCTCGGTCACTGATGTATCACAGGGAGAAGAATATGCTCTTCGCAGGTCGGAGGAGTCCATCGCCAAAGATAAACAGAGGGCAGAGAAAAACAGCCAGGATACATCCTCCCACTCCGAGCTTGCCATGGGTGATCTTAATGACACTTCAGCAGTAAAGATCACAGAGGACAACGAAACCACAGAGGCGGATGCGGTATCGTATGAAGAAACAGCAGTCAGTGAGGACACCGCAGCAGGTGATAATGGTGTAGCACTATACGTCAATGATGTTTATTTTGACCGCTATGCAACCAAGGAAGAGGCGCTGCGGCTCGCCGCGCTTATTAAAAATGCAGCTTTGATTGATCTTTCTACTCATCAGGTCATTTGGGATAATTATGCTCGAAGTACGGATTAATAAGGTGCTGACTGCTGTCTCGGGTAAGGTATTATGCCATTTAAGCTGAACATATGGTAGCATAGAGACAAAGGATTCACAGGTTATTCCTTAGGCTTTTCGCTAAATAGATCATGAAGAGAGGTATGTAATAATGATTGAATTTGAACATATCCACCATGTTAGTATCGCTGTACGGGATATCGAGCGAGCGCATGCTTTTTATTCTGAAAAATTAAAATTCAAGCAGCTGAAACGCCCGCCTTTCAACTCCACCGGGGTATGGTACGCCATCGGTGAGCATCAGCAGCTGCATTTGTTGGAGCATCCGGAAGGGGACACGCTGAGGGTGCGTGGAATCGACACAACAGATGGACATTTTGCAATATGGGTGAAGAGCTACAAGGCAACGATAGAATGGCTGGAATCACAGGACATTCCTTATGAAGCAAGACCGGACAGTGTAGCGGGGTTTGCTCAAATTTTTATTCTGGACCCGGATCATAACATCATAGAGTTTGGGGCTCCGTATTCTTCTTAACCACAATGGCTGATGCAGGAAAAAATTTATTACCATATAAAAAACGACTACAGCGTAAATGTTGTAGTCGTCCTCATATATTAAACTTCCGTTTGGAATATAACCATGTCACGAGAATAATGATGCTCTCTGCCGTCTTCGCTTCTTACACGAACTTTATCATTGGAGAACATTTCAACATGTCCACGGGCAATTTCGCAATAAACGCCGGCGGAATCTTCCTGCCAAACGGAAACGACGGTTTGAGATAAAGCCGCAGTAAAAAACTCGATGTTTTTTTGCAGCGTTCTGGATTTATTGGAATTCATCGTATCCTCCTTCTTTCGTAAGGTGCCAACTTTCGTTCACTGGCAATAGCTCGAAGTGAGCTGACGTAAACACTTTACCTTACTCTATTCTCTATTGTAAAGCATTAAGACAAATTTGGTAGAAACAATCGCCGATTTTTGAATTTTAGTAGAGCCCTTGTTTTATGATTTTACAATGCGTTTACATAGAGAGACTACAATGGATAAGTAGATGGGGACGAAGTATACTGCTGTTGCTTTCACCCATTTCATGAGTTCAAGTAAGTAGAACAATTACGCTTTTTAGTGAGGGAACATATGAAAAAGGAGAACATTAACCCATATTTAAATCGGGATTTAAGCTGGCTTGAATTCAACAGAAGAGTGCTTGAAGAATCACAAGATCCGGATACTCCGCTGTTGGAACGGGTTCGCTTCCTATCCATTGTCACAACGAATCTTGATGAATTTATGAGTGTTCGCGTTGCTGAAACTAGGGAGAAGGTCAAGGCAGGCGTAACCAAAAAGGATTTTACCGGCTATACAGCGACAGGACTTTATAAACGTCTGATGAAACGGACGACCAAAATGATTAGTGAACAATATCGTTCATACCGTGATTTGCAAAGGCAATTGGGTAAAAAGGGTATCGTGTTCATGGAATATACTGATTTGAATGCTACCCAGCAAAAAGCGATGGAGCAGTATTTTCATGATATCGTATTTCCGGTGCTGACTCCGATGGCCGTAGACCAGAGCAGACCTTTTCCGCTCGTTCATCATAAATTTGTATACCTGGCCGTCGTACTGCGCAAAGAAGAGGAGATGGAGGACGGTAATCATTACTTTGCAATCGTTCAAGTACCATCCAACATTCCGCGTGTCATCTCGGTTCCGCTTCGGTCGAATAGCAAGAAGAAATCCTTCATTCTTATAGAGGAACTGATAAAACATCATATTCATTCCTTGTTCAGCGGGTACATACCAGAAGCGGTACATGGCTTCAGACTAACCCGTAATTCGGATCTCTATATTAATGAGGAAGAAGCAGAGGATTTACTGGAGGAGATCGAAAAAGAGCTCAGAAGGCGCAGAAGAGGGGCTCCTGTTCGTCTGGAAGTGGAGCAGGGAATTCATCCGTATGCACTTGAATATTTGCAGGAGGAATTCTCGATAAATTCGGACGAGATATTTGAAATTCCAGGCCCGCTTGATCTTGGTTTCCTTGGCGGTTTTGTTGACCAGCTGGAGGGCTATACACATTTGAAATATCCTAGTATCAAACCTGTATATCCGGATGCATTCAACACCGAGGATAGTTTGTTCCGTATTTTACGCAAACAGGATCTGCTTCTTTATCATCCGTATGAATCTTTTGACGCAGTGACGGATTTTGTAGAGGAGGCCTCAGAGGATCCGCAGGTCATGGCCATCAAAATGACCTTGTACCGGGTTAATGGGGATTCGAGGCTAATCGCTGCTCTTGCTCATGCTGCCGAGACGGGAAAACAGGTAACAGTCGTTGTAGAGCTCAAAGCAAGATTTGACGAGGAGAGGAATATTGCGTGGGCGAGAAAGCTGGAGAAGGCCGGCTGCCATGTCGTATATGGGCTTGTCGGGTTGAAGACCCATGCCAAAGTCATTCTCGTTGTGCGCAGGGAGCAAAATATACTTCGAAGATATGTCCATGTCGGGACAGGCAATTATAATGCAAGCACAGCACGGGTATATACAGATATCGGACTTCTTACTTCAGATCCGCAAATCGGCGAGGATGCCTCTGAAGTGTTTAATGAAATTACGGGATATTCAGCAACTCAAAGTCTGCAGCAGCTCCATCTCGCACCGGACAGCCTTAAGCCGAAGCTGTTTGAAATGATAAGGAGGGAAGCACGCAATGCTGAGCAGGGTAAACCTGCTAAGATTATTGCCAAGATCAATTCCCTATCCAATCAGGAAATGATTGACGAGTTATATGCGGCATCACAAGCAGGCGTTCAGATTCAGCTGATCATCCGGGGAGTGTGCTGTTTGCGTCCGGGTTTAGAGGGGCTCAGCGAAAATATCCAGGTCATTAGCATCGTCGATCGATTTCTCGAGCATTCCCGTATTTTCTATTTCCAAAACAATAATGAGCCTGAGGTGCTTCTGTCCAGTGCAGACTGGATGACCCGGAATTTGGACCGCCGAATTGAGCTGATGTGTCCTGTTCACGATCCACAGCTTAAGCAGACGATTGTCAACATTTTGGAGTTATCATTGAAAGATAACGTAAAGGCGCGGCTCCTGCTTCCAAATGGGAATTATATTCCCGTTCAGAATGAAGAGCCGCGCCTGCGGAGTCAATTTGAAGCCTTAAATATTAAAACGTGGAAGAAAGAGAAAGAGACCATGTTAAGCTTAAATTCCACGCCTTCTCCACTTCCTTCTTAACCTCAGACAGCTCCATAAGTTCCACAGACGGTTCTCTGCTGCAGCTTAATTGCAGATGCAGGGAATCGTCTGTTTTTTTAATTTCTATATTGGAAATAGACCTTCCCCCTCCATGATGCAATGCCAGCGTCAGCTGAAGCAAAGAACCGATTTTATGAATGAGCTGGGTATCATTTTCTGCCAAAATATCTTTATGAGCTTCAATCTGCTTTGGAGTACGGTTTTTCGGATGGTAGTCGCTAATGAGTGCACAGATCAACGTCTCCCGGTGGCTCAGTCCCCATAAGCCCTTGTTCTTAAGCCAGTAGAGCGAGTGTGAGCTTGCCCGGTGATGCTGCACTCGTTCCCCTATTCTATGCAGCATAGCTGCGGCGTAAATGATCCTATGATCTGACAGCTGTTCTTCCGTTACGAGAGAAGCGTAGAGCTGCCTCATGTCTTTATAAATCCGATCTAGGTACTCTCGCGGCGCGAAGGAATCAAAGATCAGCATATTTTGAACACTTTTGGTCAATACATCCTGCTTAGAGAACGAAGGGTGCTGCTTATGGAGCGTCTCAAAAAACAGTCCATCGCGAAGCCCGGCTCCGCTGACTACATAGTGGGTGGCGTTCAGCAGCTCAAAGATGGTTTGCAAAAGTATGACACCGGGAATGATCAAATCGGTTCGGTCCTTGGATAATCCGGGTGTTTTCTTTCGCTGCTCATACGGAATATAAGGAAGTGTATCGTAGAAGGACTGGATATCTTCCTTGGTCATCGTGAATGCGTGCATTAATGGAAGAGAATAGGACCGCTTTTTTTGAACCATTTTCGCCAAGGCGCGGACCGTTCCACCAAGACCGACTAAAGCAAGACCAGGATGCTCTAATAGCCATTTCTGATCCTTAAGGGCATTCTGAATTGAATTCTTAAACGCGTGTACGGTCTCCTGACGCCAGTAATCGGCTTTGCCGTATCGCGCATGCGAATTAACAGCTCCGTAAGGAATGGACAAGCTGAATTGGTATTGACGGTTTAGAAACAATGTAATTTCTGTGCTTCCTCCTCCAATATCGATGATGTATCCGTCTTGGAGGGGAATAGACTCGCGTACGCCAAGGAAACCGAGCCGACCTTCATCTTCCCCTGAGATCAGCTCAACGGTAAGGCCTGTCGCCTCTTTAATCCAGCTGGTAATTTCTTCGCTGTTAGAAGCGTTCCGAATAGCAGCCGTAGCCGCTGTTCGTATATGTATGACACCGTAGCTTTCACATATTTCTTGATAGCTGAGCAGAACGGGAATAATACGGTTTAAATCTTCTCTTTTGATCGCCCCTTCAGGGCTCACATACTGGCTGAGTCTGGCTGCATATTTTTTTTCATGGAGAACTCGATGTTCCCCAGAACTAATAATTTCATATATAACGAGACGGATCGAGTTGGATCCGATGTCGATAATACCGATTCGCTGATTCATATGTGAGTGCCTCTCTTTCTTATAAGCATTGCAGGTGCGTTTATATAGGTATATGTACTACATTGTAACAGCATAAACAAAAAACCGCCTCTCCGAATCGGAGAAGGCGGTCATTTCCTGTGAAAAGGGACTTTAAGATCAGATTAAAAAATCAATTACGGCAACCAGGATGGCTACGAAAATAAGGGCAAAGACGATGCAGCCGATCCCGAATCCGATATGTTTTTTATCACGGATAAACTTGATGCCTGTAATAAAAGTAAGGATGGTCACAGCAACAAGAACGATAACGATGGCAAAATAAGCGATTCCGTATAATCCTTCAATAAATTGAGCCACGAAAGAAAGCTCCCTTCTTAGGTCTTATCTAGTCTAAATATATCTTATTTCTAAGCAATTTCCAAAATTTCATACAAAACAGGCATTCTACCAAGACAGACATACAAGAGAGGCGAGACTTCCGCCAATATATATGTATATATACCTCGCTTATATTCATCCTGAAAGCAGCACTTAGGAGGTGGGAAGAGGATGAATCGGTCTATTGGAAGCAAGTGGCTTAAGACACAAGTGCTCAAGGAACATGCCCATGTTGCTAATCATATCCCAGAAACGCGCATGTTTACCAAGGAGCATTTGAATAATATGTTACAAAAATACGGAATGGTCTTCGTAAAGCCTGTTCATGGCGGCGGCGGAGCAGGTGTAATTCGTGTAAAAAGGGATGGGGCGGCCTACTCCTACACCAAGATGTCACATACTTCTACTTTTTCAAGCTTTAACCGCATGTATTCATCTTTGCTCAAAGCAAAAAAAAATAGAAAATATATCATACAGCGTGGAATTGTTTTGGCACGAATCGAAGGCAGACCTATTGATTACCGAGTCAAATTTGTAAAAGAGGGTGCGGGCTGGAAAATTACAGCCCTGCTTGGAAGACTGGCAAGACCCGGTCTCGTCATAACCAATTTGTGCAAGGGCGGAACACTAATTAAAGGACGTCAAGCAATAAAACAGTCACTCCCTCATATCAACGCCAAGAAAAAACAGCAGGAGATGCGGAATTTAACCAGAACTTGCACAGTGATATTGGAAAAGAGATTTCCTGGCATCGGCCAATTAGGATTTGATTATGGACTGGATCAAACCGGTAAAGTTTGGATACTGGAAGTGAATACACGGCCTCAGTAATGCAGAAGTCTATAATTCTATTATTTATTTCAAAAAAAATTTTTGAGAATTCTTTCAACAAACTGACCTGTGTATAAATATTATCCACATAATCCACTTGCCAAAAACAACGATTTATTATAATTATTAACAATTTATACACAGGATTTCCACATTGTTTTGTGGATATCAGGAACGCTTGTTCTACTTTTTAATCTCTGATAAGATAGATTTGAGGAAAAATTAGGAAAGGTTGTGTCGGACATGGCTATGCTCTCAGATGAGACGCTGCTCGATTCTTACCATATGGCAATCGAGCTCCAGCTTGATGTTGATTTCATAGCTCTATTGTTAGCCGAAATCCACAAGCGTAGATTGCATACCGACGTATCTGCCATTCTACACTAGAGATCCTCGCGGCTACAGGCGGTCAGATCCTGCCAGGCACATACCAAGCTTCAACTGTATTAGAGAATTCCGTCAGACAGGCTGGGCAATACATCAAGTGCAAGCAATGATTGGCGGGTGCTGGTATCGTTTGGTAGAGGGGAGATGCGGCATAAGGGCTGTAAGGCCCTGCGTAATCTTCCTGCAGCCCGCAATCGATGGTTTCTTGATGGCAGTTGGGACATGGCACTAATGGAGCAGAATCTAGACCGTTACATACGGGGCACACATATGACAAAGGGTATCCCTCCTGATCGTTATATTCAGGAGTAAGATACCCTTTTTTGTACTGTAATTATGCAGTTGTATAACTTATAGCTTCATATTACTGCTGTGCCCAGGCGACAATTTCGCACTCGGATCCACATATACCTTGGCATTGTTAACTGCAGTTGGTGCTTCGCCAAACCCTACAGCAATCAGCTTCAATTTACCTTCATACGTTGTAATATCGCCAGCTGCAAAAATACCTGGAATGCTTGTTTCCATGCGAGTATCTACAACAATGGAGTTGCTGCTGATTTCGATCCCCCACTCCGCAATCGGTCCGAGAGAGGAAATAAATCCAAAGTTTACGATGACATCATCAACTTCAATCTCTTGTGTTTCTTTTGTTTTCACATGAGAGAGAGTTACTTTCGTAATTCGATCATCACCGTGAAGCTCTGAAATTTCTACTGGAGTAACTACATTGACTTTGGATGCCATTAGATTCTCTACACTGTGCTCATGTGCACGGAATTTATCACGGCGGTGAATAAGAGTGACTTGTTCCGCAATGGGTTCAAGCATCAATGCCCAATCGACTGCAGAATCTCCGCCGCCGCTGATCAGCACTTTTTTGCCTGCAAAACGCTGCAGATCACTTACAAAATAGTGCAGGTTCGTTTGTTCAAACTTGCTTGCTCCCTCAAGGTCCAGTCTGCGAGGCTCGAATGCGCCTACGCCAGCCGTAATAATAACTGCTTTGGCGTGATGGACATCTTTGTCCGTCGTTACGACAAAATGACGCTCTTCCTTCTTCTCAACAGAGATTACTTTTTCCTCGAGGCGGATATCTGTATCAAAGCGCTTCATTTGCTCATGAAGGTTATTTACCAAATCTCCGGCCGTAATTTTAGGGAATCCGGCAACATCATAAATATATTTCTCCGGATACAGAGCGGCGAGTTGTCCGCCCAGCTGGGGCATGCTTTCCACGATTTTTACCGATGCCTGCCGCATTCCTCCGTAAAACGCTGCGAACATGCCTGCGGGACCGCCGCCGATAATGAGCAAATCGGTCATTTCTTGTGTAGATCCTGGGGTCGTCACCTTTAAAACACACCTTTCATGTTTTATTCGTGAATCAATATCGTCACGGATCAAATCCCACGAATTTCGATTCAAGACAGATGGATCGAAAGTATATTTTTCACCATAAGTCATTCTATTTGATAGTCATTATCAATTATAGACACTACAGGAGCTTGTTGCAAAGAACATTATGCAACTTTTCAGATATTTTTCACCCTGAAAACGATTATAATTTCACTTGCTATTTTCGATACGTATCGCTATCATTTTTGTTGCATGAAAAAATAGCTTGATTTTTAGCAGTTTTAGGTTTACTTTTAATGGATTTGCAACCAGATGACATAAGTTGTCGTTTTAATGAATAGGAATTGAATGACACCCTCTTTTATAGATGTTTATCATGAAGGTGGAGAATACGGCAGTGATTGTTTATCCATGAAACCCCACTAAGAACATGATCCTGTTTTTTAAAAGACGGACAGTAACTATAGAGCGGACTAAAGGAATTTTAGCGGGTAGTTATAAGCAGATTTAACCTATTAAATCCTTATGATACATACTTTGGTTCCTTCTATATTAGCCACAAACAATATCGGAGGGGTAAGCGCATGAGTAACATTCCTAAGATTGTCATCCTTGGCGCAGGCTACGGGGGTATATTGACCGCGCAGCGACTTCAAAAGGAACTGAAATATAATGAAGCAGACGTTACACTCGTTAATCGTCATGACTACCACTATATAACGACACATTTGCATATGCCGGCTGCAGGAACTGATTCGATTGAGCATGCACGAGTATCGATCTCCAAGCTGATAGATGAATTCAAGATCGACCTAGTGAAATCCGCTGTTAAGGACATCAGGCCGCATGAAAAAAAGGTCATATTGGAAGACGGGACGCTGTCGTACGATGTATTAGTTATAGGACTCGGAGGGGAGCCGGAGACATTCGGCATACCGGGGATGAAAGAGCACGCTTTGACGATTCGCAGTATTAACTCAGTAAGGCTTATTCGAGAGCATATTGAATATCAATTTGCCAGCTACAAAAATGATGCAAAAGCTGGCAGAATGAACTTTGTTGTGGGAGGCGCAGGCTTTAGCGGGGTGGAGTTTGTATCCGAGCTGGCTGACCGTCTTCCGCGTCTATGCAAAGAATTTGATGTCGATCCTGCCGTCGTGCACCTTTACAATATTGAAGCTGCGCCAACAGCACTTCCCGGGTTTGATAAGGAACTTGTGGACTACGCAATGGAAGTTTTAAGAAATAAGGGGGTATCGCTTCGGATTGGCGTTCCAATTAAGGAATGTCTGCCTGATGGTGTCATCATTGGAGACGGGGAGAAGATCGAATCCTCCACTGTGGTATGGACCGGCGGTATCCGAGGCAATAAGCTGCTTGAACAAGCCGGGTTTGAAGTCAACCGAGGCCGTGTGAAAGTTGACGAATATTTAAGAGCACCAGGCTTTGATAACATTTACATTATTGGTGACAGTTCTCTTGTGATGAATGCAGAAGGCAGGCCTTATCCCCCAACAGCACAAATTGCAATGCAGCAGGGCGTGAATTGTGCAAAAAATATAGCTCAGCTGATTCGGGGCAAGACACAAGAGAAATTCAAGTTTGATCATAAAGGGACCGTAGCTTCACTCGGTAAGGGAGAAGCCATTGCTATTGTGAACGGGAAGAAGTGGAAGGGCTGGAAGGCTGCTCAGCTCAAAAAGGCAGTCGACATCCGGTACTTATATAAAATCGGCGGGATTCCGCTCGTATTCCAAAAAGGAAGGTTCTTTTAACGATGAGACATTGCAGTGTTCAGGTACGCGGGCTGCTTACCCGTGATGAATTGGATCGATACAATGCGTTAATGGAAGTGGGCAGCTATTTGGAAGAACAAGATCGCTATGATCTGTCTTATATCGTACAGAAGGAAGTAGATATTCTTATCTTACCCGCTATTGAGCGGTTAAAAGAAAAGGGCAGGGACCGTGACCGGGCAACTGCTGAATTTCTGGAATCCTTAAAGAAGCTCGAAGAGGAAGAAGATTAGTATGATGCAAAAAAAGGATGTGCCGCAGATGATAAGCAGCACATCCTTTTCTATTATGAGCCAATTACAGCTTCAGCATGCTTTCAAAGGATTCAGGTGTCAGCAGGCTTCCTACATAGAAGGAACCAAATTCGCCGTAACGGGCGCTGACTTCATCAAAACGCATTTCATAAACAAGCTTCTTGAATTGAAGGGCGTCATCGGAGAACAGCGTCACACCCCATTCCCAGTCGTCTAAACCAACAGAGCCGGTGATGATCTGCTTTACTTTGCCCGCATAGCTGCGTCCAATCATACCGTGACTTCTCATCATCCCTTTTCTTTCATCCATGGACAGCATGTACCAGTTGTCGCTGAGATCCCGCTTTTTGTTCATAGGATAGAAGCAAATGTATTGATTTTTCGGGAGAACAGGTTTGAGTCTCGCCACGATCTGCGGGTTTTGCATCGGATCTTCGTCCTTGCCAAGGTAGTTGCTCAGTTCAACTACGCTGACGTAGGAGTAGGATTTCGTCGTAAATTGTGCAAATGTCGTTTTATTAAAAGCATTTTCAATGGCATTCAGATCTTCTAAGGTTTCGCGCAGATGCATCATAGCAAAATCAGCTTTCTGGCCTACTACTGTATATACAGTAGAGCTGCCTTTGCCGGATTCTTCATCTGCTGCCCACTCTTGGAAAAATGCATGCAGTTCATCTGTGGCTACCGCACGGGTCTCATCGTCGGCTGCACGCCATGCGGTCCAGTTGATAGATCTGAAATCGTGAAGGGCATACCAGCCCTCTAGAGTCGAAGCTGCTTCGCTCATCTGTTATCACTCCTGATCAAGATATTTATTGTAAAAGAGTTGTTCATTCATTGATGCATACAACTTTATTGTATCAAAGCGTGAAGCGGCTGAGCAAATGAAGATCTCATTAAACAGCTTAAATTAACAAAATGCTCACAAATGAAGATTTGGGATGAGCACCTGCCATCTGGAAAGTTCATTGCTTGTATACATCATTTGGGTTACACTATTTATTATCTATTATAGGTTTATCGTCCATGATCTGGCAGAAAGAAGGAGGATTTAGAGCGAATGCAGATTCTACCTGTGCTCGTGCTGATGGTATTATTTTTTGTTATGATGTTTGGTATCGGTTTCATACTGAATATGTTAATGAAGACGACTTGGTTTCCTTCTTATTTGTTTGTGATTGTACTGATTCCAGCTGTGATCTTTTCTATGTGGGATCAGGAGAGTATGAGTCTAGGCGCGCATATCGGTACATATCGTCTTGTTGATTATTTAACGGGTGTGGCAGGGCTTGTGGGAGCGATTATGAGCGGATGGACGATTAAGAAGTTGAGGTTTGGGGGATATCGGATGTTTTAGTCTGAATTTTTGGGTAAACTTACTCAAAAATTCAGACAATGACCCGAGCAATGTGAGGATATACACCATATTTCAGACGGTCGCAAATCATAATGTAAACTTACTCAAAAATTCAGACAATGACCCGAGCAAGGTGTTGGATATACACCATATTTCAGACGACATAAGCCTAAGTATGTAGCCTTACTCAAAAATTCAGAATTTCACGATTTTTGATGAAATAGTCTCCAATCCAAGATTTATTCAAGATTGGAGACTATTTACTCTCATTTCTTCGTTTCCATTCAACCGCTCTTCGTTCCAGGTTCTGGACAAAATCATGTTTACCATGACTATATCCTTCGATATCTTTAGGAAAGCGCTTGGCAAGTCTTTCTTTTAATTCTCCGTATGTCATCACGTCCTCACGATGTGATATAAGGTAATCACGAACTGCAAGATGACGTTCTATTTCAAATTCATTATCATATTGAAAAGCATGAATCTGGTGTGTTCTGTTCTCTCCGCCCTTACGGAAATACCTTCTTCCTTTAAGTCCGAATTCTCCAAGCGGCTCATAGCCGATCTCCATCATACTTTCATTGAAACGATCCACTTGTTCTATGTCTCTAACGATCGGCATCATATCGATGACTGGCTTCGCTTTTAAATGAGGTACTGCTGTACTGCCGATATGATGAATTTCAACGAGCTCATCTTTGAATATATCTCTAATGATGACAGCTTCCTTTTCAAATAATTGAACCCAGCTTTCATTATAATCTGTAACCATAATATTCATTGTACGATTAACCACTATAGTTCACCTCCCTGAATATTTCTTCCTGTACTAATTATATAAAAGAACTCTGACAGGCATCAAAAATATCAATGTTTAACTTTAACTGAGTCTTTTCTTTAGAAACGAATGCCTCCTTCTACATCAGGAAAGAGGTTCTTTTGTCATACCAGGGGTTCACTTTTCATAGACTGATAGAGTACAATAGAAAACCGTGGCTTCTAAAAAAGCAGCATGGTCGACTAATGTCGTATAAGAAGGAATAGCGGAAAGATTAAGCAAGGAAATTGGCTATTTTTGAAGATTTAAGCGGCCATTTTTTATGATAGAATAGAGAAACATTACTATGTGGAAGAAGGAGAAATGAGCGATGCGCATGAAGAACATGCTGCACTTTACTGAAAATCATCGTTACTGCGTTTTCCGCGAGTTCGGACTTAGCAGCCTGGACGAACGGATGCTCAGCTCCGCGTATCAGCCGATGGTGGGTGCTTTTGCAATCAGCCTATACAGGCTGTTATTCCAGCATGTAAGAGCGGATCAGATTGGATACTCAGCCATGGAGCAGCAGCGCAGGCTTTTTTTGTCGCTGGGGCTAGAGCCGAGTGACAAGGGACGCAAGTATTTGATGGAGCAAACCTCCAAGCTTGAAGCGGTGGGACTGCTTCAGACTTCCAGAGTTTATATACCTGAAACGGATGAATACACCTATGAATATGAGCTGTACCCTCCGTTATCGCCGGGAGAATTTTTCCGTACACAGCATCTGACCCTGCTCCTTAGAGATAAGATCGGGAAATTTTCCGTTCTCGCGCTTCGGGCGCAAATTTGGACAGAGGAAGATGCAGAAGCCGGATACTCTTCAGCGAATAAAGAAAATATTTCTGTACCGTTTTACGATATATTTGAACTGAACACCCATGTCATTGACTACGAGCTTGAACAGGCGCTGTCCGAAATGTCGACTGCTAGAACAGCAGAGAGCATTCCGGCAGTACCTGAGCATGATCAGCTGAATTACGCGGATATCATTCTTCGTTTTCCTCGGGAGTCAGCAAACCGGCGTTATGTCGAGCAGCTTCGATTTGAACCCGAGCAGCTCGGACTCGTTAACTATGTTGTCCATAAGTATAGTCTTGGTGTTCAGGATCTATGCAGATTACTGGATGAGGATGGCGTATTTAACGTCCAAGGTGAAATTCTGCTTGATCAGCTGCAAAGTCTCGCAAGCAGCATGTTCCGTCAAGAGAAAAAGCGGAAGGAAGAACGGACCATTCATGCGGCGAAGGTGGTTAACATGCGTCAGGCCATGGATAGCATGCAGTCAGACGAGCTTCCTGTCGAGCATGTTGTAGAGATGGAATATTATCTTGAGGTTCCGCCGCAATTCGCTTCAAAATGCGATATTCATCAATATAATATGATGCTTCGGAACGAGCCTTATTTAAGGCTGCTGCAAACCTTTTTTCCTGGCTCCGTTCCGGATAATCTCATTGACATATTTGAAAAAGTGGACCTTAGCTACAAGCTTCCCGGTGAAGTCATTAATGTTCTTATCCACTACTTAATGACCTTATTGGTCAGTGGAAGCGAACAGCGTATTAATCGTAATTTTGTCGAAGCGATTGCGTCCAATATGCTGCTTAAGCAGGTCAATACTTACGAAAAAGCCGTACAGTATATCCGGGATCAGTCCAAGGTCAAAGGAAACAAGGAAAAATCTGCTGAGCAAGTTAAAAAACCAAGCAGAGCCAGAAATTATAATTCCCAGCAGCGAATGAAGCCTGACATCCCGATCGTTGAGGATAGGGGAGAAGGCAATGCTGTGACGGAAGAAGAGCTTGAAGAAATGATTCGTTTTGCTGAGGAAATGCAGGCGAAAAAATCGCTTCGTTAATAAAGTAAGAGAATAGAGAAGAAAGATTTATATAGTAAACCCCGGAAAGGAGGGCACAAACCAAGATGGAGCCGCTAGGTCAAATTTTACAGCAAATGAATCCGTCGTTTCGTCAGCAGTCTCAATCCATCGCGGACAAGGTTAAGACAGATCCTGTTGTTCGCCGCTTTATGGAAGAGAACCCTGAGATCGATGACACCCGGTTTATGCTCTCGTTATCTAAATTTTTTCAGTTCGCCAAAGACAACCGAAATTGTGCGAACTGTCCAGGACTAGAAAATTGCCCGAACGATTTTGAGGGACATTACTCGAAATTGTCGGTTGAATATTTTAATGGCGAGCCTGAAATTATCGATAAAAAGACACCTTGCAACCTGCAGCTTGCCAGCATGCATAAGAAAAGGGTCAAGGAACGTATACGAAGCTTTTACGTCGACGAGAACGCGCTTAGTGAAGGATATAATGTTGCTGAAATTTTGAGAAAAGATCTGCAGCGTGCATCTGCGGTAAATCAGGTGTTCCGTTATGTTAATGAAGCGAAGCAAAATGGTTTAACGCCGCACGGACTGTATCTGGAAGGCTCATTTGGAACAGGGAAGACGTTTCTTATGGGATATTTGCTCCATGAGCTAGCGCTTGAGGGACATACGGGCGTTATCGTATATATGCCTGATTTTGTAGAGGATTTAAAATCCATGTTTCAGGACGGTCAGAAGCTGAAGGAAGCGACGGATCTGCTCAAAAATTGCGACTTGCTGATATTTGATGATATCGGCGCTGAAAATCTGAGCCCATGGGTCCGTGATCATGTGCTTGGTTCAATTTTGAACTACCGGATGAACCGGAAGCCGACGTTCTATACGTCCAACTACAATTTGGACAGCTTGGAGCAGCATCTCAGCTTTACGAGCAAAGACGGCGAGGAACGGCACAAGGGGCAACGATTGATGGACCGGATTCGTCCTTTTGTGGATGTCGTTCAGGTAAAAGGAGACAATCAGCGCGGAAAACATAGGTAAGCAGTTCATTGATTAAATTTCTACATGCGGGCACAATAAACAAAGCCTGACCTTCCCGTTAGCGGGCGAATCAGACTTTGGCTTGGGTCTTGCGGCTTGTGTAGAAGCCTATGTCATCAGGAACTTAATGATAACCATTCCGAAAAAGATAACGGTCATCAGCACGAACATGCCGACGAATCCGCCAATGAGATCGAAGAAATCGTTGCGAGGTTCTTCGTTCACATGGGACCTTGGATCGTACGGTCTTACAATGTTTGGTTCCATGATGCTGCCCTCCTCTATTACGATCTGGGAACATATATAAGTATAACCAATGCCGGAAACATTTGTAAAGAATTCTCAAAATATATGCACGTGCATGTATTTCCTTACGCGGAACGTTGTGCTATAATGAATTCAATCGTTTCCCATAACGATTTGAAGTTTAATGATAACTACGCAATATATATAAGGAGGACAAATTTCATGGCTATTGTTAATGTATCCGATCAATCCTTCAATACAGAAGTTGAAGGCACAGGAACGGTTCTTGTAGATTTCTGGGCACCTTGGTGCGGTCCTTGTAAAATGCTTGCTCCAATTCTAGAGGAGCTTGCTGGTGAAGTAGGCGACGATGTTAAAATCGCTAAAGTGAATGTGGATGAGAACCCTGAATCGGCTTCCCGTTTTGGCGTTATGAGTATTCCTACTCTGATCCTGTTCAAAGATGGTCAACCTGTTGATAAAGTGGTTGGTCTGAACTCTAAAGAAAACCTGAAAAATCTGATTTCCAAGCACTAATACGGCTTAAGAAATTAGATATGAGCGCCTCCGGCATTTTAAACCCGGGGGCGTTTTTTCATGGGTCTGACTTTTACGTTTATATCCCACTTGATCGTATGACAAAAGAAGCTATACTATAATATAGGGAACATGCATTCGTCACTTTTATATATATTGCCTATTCATTTTTTTGATTTTTCAGGACTTATACTCATATAGATACTTTTGCAGGGAGGGGGAATTTAAGTAAAGATGGAGTCACATTTGAGTCATATACAGGATCAGGAAAAGGCACTGGAGAAGATCAGGCATAAGCTTGCGCTGCTGCCTGATTCACCGGGCTGTTATCTAATGAAGAATGACCAAGGAACAATTATATATGTAGGAAAGGCCAAAGTGCTCAAGAACCGTGTGCGGTCTTATTTTACGGGAAGCCATAACGGTAAGACACAGCGGCTCGTTGCGGATATACGGGATTTTGAGTACATTGTGACAGGCAGTAATAAAGAAGCGCTTCTGCTCGAGCTGAATTTAATTAAGAAGCATCAGCCCCGCTACAATGTGCTCTTGAAGGATGATAAGACATTCCCTTATTTGAAAATAACAAATGAGCGTCATCCGAAGCTGGAAGTCACACGCCGAGTGCTTAAAGATAAAGCAAAATATTTTGGACCGTATCCGAATTCCTATGCAGCTCATCAAACGAAAAAGCTGCTGGACCGGATGTATCCGCTGCGTAAATGCGGAGTCATGCCCAAGGAAGTCTGCTTATACTATCACATGGGGCAGTGCCTAGCGCCTTGCGTCAAAGACATTGAAAAAGAGACCTATGAGGGAATCAGCACAGAAATCGCTTCTTTCCTAAGCGGCGGACATGAGGAGATCAAGAAGGATCTCCAAAAGAAAATGGAAGAGGCGGCAGAGGATCTCTACTTTGAAAGGGCAAAGGAGCTGCGCGATCAGATCATCGCCATTGATGCGCTGATGGAGAAGCAGAAGATTACGACAGCAGATACCAAGGACCGCGATGTATTTGGTTTTGCAATCGACAAAGGCTGGATGGCCGTACAAATTCTATATATCCGTCAAGGAAAAATGATTGAGCGTCATGCCACATCGTTTCCTTTTTACGGGGACGCCTATGCGGACTTTATTTCATTCGTAACCCAGTATTACAGTGATAACCCGGCACTCCCGAAGGAAATATTGCTGCCTTTGCTGCCTGAGGAAGAGAATAAGCCGGCGATTCAAGGAGCAGAGGGCTCTACTGAGCAGCCAGAACCTTCTGCAGAAGAGGAGAACGAGCAGCTAGAGGAAGAAATGGTTCCTTCTGAGTCAGCTTCCGGCGAAACGGAGACGAGCGGCATCGATGATCCAGTCAGCGCTGCTGCGATTTTGCAGGAATGGCTTGATATCAAGGTATTGATTCCGCAACGCGGACTGAAGCGTCAGATGGTTACGATGGCCATTGAAAATGCGAAGGTATCCCTTGATGAGAAATTCCGTATGATTGAACGGACGGAGGAGCGCACATCAAAAGCGGCGGAACGATTAGGTCATGCGCTGGGCTTGGAATCACTGAGCCGTGTAGAAGCGTTCGATAACTCTAACATTCAAGGGGCTAATCCAGTCTCTGCCATGGTCGTTTTTATTGACGGCAAGCCTGAGAAGAAGGAATACCGAAAATATAAAATTCGTTCTGTGCAGGGACCAGACGACTATGAAACGATGCGGGAAGTCATTCGCCGCAGATACGAACGTGTGCTGAAGGAAAATTTACCCCGTCCGGATTTAATTATCGTCGATGGCGGTAAGGGACAAATCTCCTCCGCTCAGGATGTGCTTCATAATGAGCTTGGTCTTTACATTCCGGTATGCGGACTTGTGAAGGATGCTAAGCATAAAACGTCCCAGCTGATGGTAGGCGATACCTTTGAAGTTGTTCAGCTGCCGAGAGACAGCCAGGAATTTTACCTGCTTCATCGGATTCAGGAGGAAGTTCACCGATTCGCGATAACCTTCCACCGAGAGCAGCGCGGCAAATCGATGGTTGTCTCGCGTCTGGATGCTATTCCAGGGATTGGTGAGAAACGGCGCAAGCTGCTGCTTAAGCACTTTGGTTCGTTACGCAAAATTAAAGAGGCCAGCATTGAAGATTTCCGGCCTCTTTCGATTGGCGACAAGCTCGCCCAGACAATTATTGATTCCCTTCAAGATGAGGAGC
Organism: Neobacillus mesonae; assembly: GCA_023715865.1. Classification (GTDB taxonomy): domain Bacteria; phylum Bacillota; class Bacilli; order Paenibacillales; family Paenibacillaceae; genus Paenibacillus. The sequence continues at coordinate 149,342 of JAMBOW010000007.1, read as the reverse complement.
CGTAAATATCGGCTTCTCTTTTTTTGTCCCTGAATTAAATCGGTATATGACATAGCCTACAATGGCTGGCAGAACCATCCAGAAGACACCGGCACTCACATTCACTGCATCCTGCATAGCTATTAAGCTGATGCCCATCAAAATGCTGTTAAAGATGACGTGGCTGAATACGGAGGTAATAAAACCGTATCTAATCGTAATGAAGCTGAACACAAGTCCGATGATAGTCAATTCGATCGGTCTTGTAATTACAGGATAGATCGGATAAAGTGTATGACCGAATGCCCATATAAGTGACGTGATGAAGGCGGCCAGGATTGTACTGCGAACCATCTTCTTGAAGATACGGATACCGAACAGACGGTATACGGCCTCTTCTCCGATCCCGGCCATCCAGGCAAGAATAGGCATAAGCCAAGGATAGACCATGTTGTAAGGAGATTGGCTTGCGTCGGTGGTGGACCATACACCAAGTCCTTTTTCAAGTACGAAAAATATAACCGACTGCAATCCAAGCAGGATAAAGGCCCACAGGTAGCCGGAAAACATACTGTGAAGCACGTAATTTCCATAACCTGATTCTTTAGCCCGTCCCCAAATGTTGAATCCGTCCTTCCTCCATAGTCCGTTACCAGCGACAAGGGAGAAGTACACAAGAGCAGTCATGGCGAGTGTAAATAAGGTTTGAATTCCAAATAAGATGACAAGCATGAAAGTATTGTAACCTTCAGCCTGAAACGTTGGCAGTAAATTGATGGTTCCAATCATAGAGAACAGGAAATACAGGATTGATAACCAGATTCCTCTCTTAAAGGAAGTGTGCGCTTTAGTCAGAACGCTGTAAACAATAGCCAGCACTCCAAGCAAAAGAGTGAACAGGCCGTAGCCGGCAAGCGTCATAATATTGGCACGAGATGTTTCCTTTTTTACATATTCGGTATGCTCAGCCGGTACAGAGAATTGCGGTTCAAAGGACCTTATATCGCCGTTCTCAAACGTAAATTTAAGCTGAAGGGTGCTTTCTCCGAGCTTCTTGCTGTTATCGGAATAGATAAGACCCGGATCGGATTCGGTTGTTTTCAGCTCCAGCGTGTTTGCATCATATCCAAGCTTGGATATGATCGGGGCTGCAAGGCTTTGCTTATCTTCTAATGAAATTCCGCCTTCAGCAACCCTAAGCAGAGCGTCTCTACCTTCTGCTTCAGGCACGAGCTCTGTCGTTGAATAGGATGAATCTGGCCATTCCCGAGTGTAGGATACCGGCTCAGCCGTATTCATATGAATATCAATATTCAGATATCCTTCGGTGTCAGTATCCGGGAGTCTCACCCGGTATACATCATATGGGTACGCTTCTTCGAATTGTTTGTCGTATTGCTCAAGCAGCTTCTGATTAACCAGATAACCGTATAACTCGGAACGAGACTGATATGTAACAAGTGCATCCTCAAATAAAGTATCATTCGTAAGCCCAAGCTCACTTTCAGCATAGCGCAAGGCGGACTGGTACGCCTCTTCCTTGCTGATGACTTTTGTTGTTTGTTGTTCCGTAGACTGCATGGACGTTCCCGGCAAAATCTGAAAAATAAAAAATACAATCAGGCCGATGGCCGCGAGCACCCCGAGCAAGCTGTAGTTCGGTTTAAGCACTAAAGGCTGCCCTGTTCGATTCAAAAGTGATTCCTCCTTTATAGATCCTCATTTAGACTTGGTCAGCTTACAGTAAAGATAGCATATGCAGCTACCTTAAAGCCAATGAACCAAGCAATTCGTTGAGAAAGCGGTTTACTGGCTTGAAAACAATCAAAATGGTTTCATTATGTGTTCTCTTTAATGAAGTATATTCATTTTTGCACAAATTTAGTGGAATTAAGGTGTTTTTGTTTTTGTCACTGTTTCGTGAAAGTCTTATAATCGTGGATGAACTTTGTATAAAAGAGCAATAAACCGAATTCTAAAGTGAAAACAGGGGAACCAATACAATAAAGCCTGAGTTGAGGGCCGATTGGTTCTTTTTTAATTAAGGAATACAAAATGAGGTGAACCCGTGCTTAACGAGCAGCCCCGTATTTTTAAATTCAGTCCTCCACAGATTTTGGTGCTCGGCTTTGCCGGCATTATCCTGCTCGGCACCTGTCTATTGATGCTTCCTATTTCGAGTGCGAAAGGGGAAAGCGTCGGCTTTATTGATGCGCTGTTTACTGCGACATCAGCGACCTGTGTAACGGGACTCGTCATACTGGATACGGGTTACGATTTTTCAATTTTTGGACAGGTCGTCATTATGCTGTTGATTCAAATCGGCGGCCTTGGGTTCATGACGATGACCACTTTGATTGCTATTGTATTTCGGCGGAAGATTTCGCTTAGAGAAAGACTCATACTGCAAGAGGCGTTAAATCAAAATTCGATCGAAGGCATTGTTAAATTGGTGCGTAAAGTGCTTTTATATTCATTGATGATCGAAGCAATAGGTGCAATTCTGCTTGCGATAAGATGGTCGTTTGATATGGGAGCAGGCAAAGCCATTTATTTTGGCATTTTTCATTCCATCTCGTTGTTTAATAACGCCGGCTTTGATATCTTTGGCGACTATCGCAGCCTGACGCTTTACGTTGATGATCCTTTCGTAAACATTGTAACGATGGGACTGATTATTACAGGGGGACTTGGATTTGTCGTCCTCTCTGATGTGCTTGAGCTTAGAAAGGGCAAGAGAAAAACACTATCGCTTCATTCAAAAGTCGTCTTATCCATGACCGCTTTTCTTGTCCTATTCGGAGCATTGGTTGTTTTCTTATTCGAATTCACGAATACAAAGACGCTAGGATCGCTTGATGCTGGTGGAAAGGTGCTTGCATCCTTCTTTCAGTCGGTCACAACAAGAACAGCAGGCGCCAATGCACTCGATATTGCCGGGCTAAGACAGGTAACCCAATTTTTTATTATCCTGCTGATGTTCATCGGGGCGTCTCCCGGTTCAACAGGCGGCGGGATCAAGACCACGACCTTTGCAATTCTGGTCGGAGCTGTTATTTCGATGGTGCGCGGCAGGGATGATGTCGTTATGTTCCGCTATCGTCTGGCTCAAGAACGAATAATTAAGGCACTAACGATTACGATGATTTCCCTGCTTGTGGTCGTCGGTATCACGATGATTCTATCAACAACGGAAGATGCCCGTTTCCTAATGATTCTCTTTGAGACAACATCCGCTTTTGCAACAGTGGGGCTGTCAATGGGACTCACGCCTGAGCTGACCACGGTTGGGAAGCTCCTGATTTGTCTGACGATGTTTGCAGGCCGTCTGGGACCGGTGACATTAGCGTATGCACTGAATAGAAAGAGCAAGGAATTATACAGACATCCTGAAGGCAAGATGATTATTGGCTAAAGAGGAGATTTGAGAAAAAAGTTATGAGAAATCAGCAATTTGTTGTTGTTGGACTCGGACGTTTCGGTTCAAGTCTGGCAATGGAACTCGTAGAAAATGGATATGAAGTGCTTGGGATTGATCGCAATGAAGAAATCGTCAATGTCATGAGTGAGTTTCTGACCCACACCGTGGTCGCGGATGCTTCGGACGAGGATACCCTGCGTTCGCTTGGAATCCGAAACTTTGACTGCGGAATTGTGGCCATTGGAGACGATATTCAAATGAGCATTCTGTCTGCAATTCTGTTAAAGGAGCTCGGTGTGAAAAAGGTCATAGCCAAGGCAATCTCTCTACTGCATGGCCGGGCATTAGAAAAGCTGGGCGTTGACCGGGTCGTTTATCCTGAGAGAGATATGGGTAAACGCGTTGCGCACCAGCTTGTCACGCCAAATCTGCTGGATTACATTGACCTGTCAGACAATTATAGTATCGTCGAAATGACTGTGCCGAAATGTCTTGATGGAAAAACGCTTGCCGATCTGAACTCAAGAGCCAGATACAACTGCAGCATCGTTGCCCTCCAAAAGAATGAAGGTGTGATCATTGCACCAACCGCGCTTGATCATGTCCACACTGGAGATATCATGATTATTATCGGAACCAATGACAACATTGACCGCTTTGACGAAGAGGTCATCAGCCAATAAAGAAGAGACTTGGAGCTAACTGCGCCGTGAAGCGAAGAACTCACGAATTTCGTGAATCCACTGCTTTGCCGTCGCGCTTAGCTCTTCTTTTTGTCCATAAATCATACAGGTCGTGCGTCTCGTTTGTCTAAGCTCAGGAATATGAACGGTCACCAAATCGTTATCCGCAAGCAGCTGGGGACGCAGGTAGGATTTAGGCAGCAAAGCTGCAAGGTTACAGGTAGGAAGCAAGCGGACAATGGCTTCAAAGGAATCGATTTCCATTCGGATATCGGGCATGACGCCTGATCTGTGAAACAGGTCATCTGTTAATTTGCGATACCAGGTGCCCTTTGAGAAGGTAATCATCGGCATCTTCTGAAGATCCTCCATTTTTGACGCTTTCCCGTTCAGGGAGTGCGTGGTTGCCACAACAAGCTCAAGATGGTCATCGAACAGCGGCAGACAATTAAGTCCAGGCTCATTAATGGAGGAAGCAACAATGCCGACATCGGCCTGCTTGTCACGAATGCTGGATACAATCTCGTGGGTTTTGCCAGTGACCAGCTTGATCTCGGCATGCGGATGATTGTCCATAAACGCCGTGATGAGCGGAGGCAGCGTTGTCTGCAGCGTCGTCAGACTGGCACCCAGTGTTATTGCGCTGTCCGTATCATCCTTGAATTGAGCCAATGTCTGCAGAAATTTCAGCTGCTGCTGCTGCTGCTCAATGGCAAAATCGTAAGTAAGCCTTCCGATGGAAGTGAGCTCAAGTCTTTTGCCTACACGGTTAAACAGGGAGACTCCAAGCTCATCCTCCAGCTTGGCTATTTTGCGGGACAAGGCAGGCTGCGACAAATTCAACAGCTTGGAGGCTTGGTTAAGGCTTGAGTGCTCAACGACAGCGGCAAATGCCTGCATTTCTTCATACATATATGCTTCAACCTCCCGTGAGATGTTTATTTACTTATACCCTATAGTTATAACATTTAATAATTATATTGCAATTCCCTTATAAGAAAAAAAAGAGTAACATAAAAGCGACACAGGTTGTTCACAAGTTAAGCAATATCTAGAAATTTGTCGAACCTTCGTGAAGCGAAGGATACTGTGTGGTCCAGATCGATTGAACTAAAGACTTCTATATATCATCCTTTGCATCCCTTTATCTAGGAGAAGAGAATAAGAACTTTAGTGCAATCTGTCTTCCAAATTCAAATATGAAAACGCTGTACATGGAAAGGGGAAAGTCAGTTTATGAAAGGTTACTATGCCCGAAAGTTTCACTCGCTTCTTGGTCTCATCCCTCTGAGTGTGTTTTTCATTATGCACATGTTCTCGAACTTTGCAGCCGTAGAGGGCGGTCCAGAGAGGTTCCAATCGGCAGTCAGTCTTATTAACAGCCTGCCGCTGATTCTTTTGCTTGAAATCTTCGTGATCTATCTTCCAATGTTGTATCACGGCGTGTATGGACTCTATATTGCGTACCAGGCTCAGCCGAACCTTGGAAGGTTTAACAATGAACGGAACTGGAGATATACGCTGCAGCGGGTATCCGGTGTTATTACTTTCGTATTTGTCATTTGGCACGTTTATCAAACCCGCGTGCAGGTATTCCTGGGTGAAGTGAGCCATGAAGAGCTTGGCGCACTGATGCACGGCATTGTAACGAATCCTGTATATTTCGTTATTTACCTGATCAGTGTCGTAGCAGCCTCTTATCACTTTGCTAACGGGCTTTGGGCTTTCCTTGTAAGCTGGGGAATTACGCGCGGTCCTCGTGCTCAGCGTGTTTCTTCTTATGTATGCATGGGCCTGTTCGCTGTATGTTCCGTTATGTTTGTCGCATCTCTATTCGCATTCCGCTCCGTGGAATTTGATGCATCCGCTATGATCGAAGCGTTGAAAGTAACAGTCTAAGCTTTAAGAGGAGAGTGAACTAGAAATGGCTACATCGAACATTATCGTCGTGGGCGGCGGTCTTGCAGGACTTATGGCAACGACCAAGGCAGCAGAGGCTGGTGTCCACGTTCATCTATTTTCTATCGTACCTGTAAAAAGATCCCACTCCGTTTGTGCCCAAGGTGGTATTAACGGTGCGGTAAACACCAAAGGGGAGGGCGACTCTCCATGGGTTCACTTTGATGATACCGTATATGGCGGTGACTTTTTGGCCAATCAGCCTCCGGTAAAAGCAATGTGCGAAGCCGCACCAGGCATCATTCACTTGATGGACCGGATGGGCGTTATGTTTAACCGTACACCGGAAGGACTCCTTGATTTCCGCCGCTTCGGGGGCACCAAGCATCACCGGACGGCATTCGCTGGAGCGACAACAGGACAGCAGCTTCTGTATGCTCTTGATGAGCAGGTACGCCGCTGGGAAACGGCTGGTCTCGTAACGAAGCATGAGCATTGGGAATTCCTGCAGGCCGTTGTTGATGACGAGGGAGTATGCCGCGGTATCGTCGCTCAAGATTTGCGCAACATGGAAGTCGCTACTTTTGCGGCGGATGCGACGATTCTTGCGACCGGCGGTCCTGGTATTATTTTCGGTAAAACGACGAACTCCGTTATTAATACAGGTACAGCTGCAAGCGCGGTTTATCAGCAAGGCGTCACTTATGCTAACGGAGAGTTCATCCAGATTCACCCGACCGCTATTCCAGGCGATGACAAACTGAGATTGATGTCTGAATCGGCACGCGGTGAAGGCGGACGTATCTGGACTTACAAGGACGGCAAGCCTTGGTACTTCCTTGAAGAAAAATATCCGGCATACGGCAACCTTGTACCGCGGGATATTGCCACACGTGAAATTTTTGATGTGTGCGTGAATCAGAAGCTCGGTGTTAACGGCGAGAACATGGTTTATCTTGACCTGTCTCACAAAGATCCGAAGGAGCTCGACGTTAAGCTTGGCGGTATTATCGAGATCTATGAAAAATTCATGGGCGATGATCCGCGTAAAATTCCGATGAAGATCTTCCCGGCGGTCCATTACTCCATGGGCGGCATGTGGGTCGATTATAACCAGATGACAAACATTCCGGGATTGTTTGCTGCCGGTGAGTGTGATTACCAATACCACGGTGCAAACCGTCTTGGTGCCAATTCCCTTGTATCTGCCATATACGGCGGCATGGTTGCAGGTCCTAAGGCTGTTGAATATATTAAAGGGCTTAAAAAATCGGCACAGGATGTTTCCTCTTCCGTATTTGATGGGTATAAGAAGCAGCAAACCGAGAAGTATGACCGAATCACCAAAATGCAGGGTACAGAGAACGCCTATGTACTCCATAAAGAGCTTGGTGATTGGATGAAAGATAACATGACGGTTGTTCGTTATAACGATCGTCTTGAATCCACTATCGGCAAAATTAAGGAATTGAAGGAACGTTACAACAATATCAATGTGAACGATACATCGAGCTGGAACAATACGGGTGCGTCCTTCACCAGACAGCTGTGGAACATGCTGGAGCTGGCTGAAGCGATGACACTGGGCGCGCTTCTACGCAATGAGAGCCGCGGAGCTCACTATAAGCCGGAGTTTCCGGATCGTGATGACGAGAACTTCCTTAAAACAAGTCTTGCGAAATGGACAAAAGACGGCCCGCAAATCTCGTACGAGGAAGTTGACGTATCCCTGATTCCGCCACGTATTCGTGACTACTCTAAAGACAAATAAAAGCTGTAAACTTTAGCATGTTTGATAATAATCAGTAAGGAGGAACCATCATGGCAGAAACCGCTGTTAACAAACAAACAGTGAAAAGTGTGAAATTTATTATTACCCGCCAGGATAAGCCGGACTCTCCTTCCTATATTGAGGAATTTGAGCTCCCATACCGTCCCGGAATGAACGTAATCAGCGCGCTGATGGAAATACAGCGTAATCCGGTGAACACTCAAGGTAAACAGATTGCTCCGGTATGCTGGGACTCCAACTGCCTCGAGGAAGTGTGCGGTGCGTGTTCCATGGTGATTAACGGCAAGCCGCGCCAGGCTTGTGCTGCACTCGTGGACCAGCTGGAGCAGCCGATCCGTCTTGAGCCGATGAAGACTTTCCCGGTGGTGCGGGATTTGGTTATCGACCGTGATCGTATGTTCAAGGCGCTCAAACGGGTTAAAGCGTGGGTTCCGATTGACGGAACCTATGATCTAGGACCGGGTCCCCGAATGGCGGAGAAGAAGCGTCAATGGGCTTACGAGCTGTCTAAATGCATGACCTGCGGTGTGTGTCTCGAAGCATGTCCTAACGTCAATGAGAAGACTGACTTTATCGGACCTGCGGCAATCTCTCAAGTTCGCTTGTTCAATGCTCATCCGACGGGTGAGATGAACAAGGAGGATAGACTTGAGGCGCTTATGGAAGATGGAGGAATAGAGGGCTGCGGTAACTCGCAGAACTGTGTAAGAGCTTGTCCAAAAGGCATCCCGCTTACAACATCGATTGCAGAGATGAATATGGATACGACCAAGCATATGTTCAAACGCTGGCTTGGAGCATAAGCTCGCTTGAATGTATGATTTCTAGAACTCCGCCTGTACACAGGCGGAGTTCTTTTAGTATCGGAAGGAGCTTTACTGTCCAATTCCTTATACAAACATAGAATATGCTATAATCGAAATGACGTAGAAGGGAAGTGCAGACATTTAATGGAACCAATCATTGACAGACCTGTTACCCGTTCTGAAATAGCAGAAGGACTCCTGAAGCTAGGACTTAAACCGGGAATGAACGTTATAGTGCATTCCTCCATGAAAAGCTTCGGGGGATGGATACCGGGAGGTGCTCCGTCAGTCGTATTAGCCCTTCAGGATGTGCTTGGGCCAGAAGGTACACTGGTCATGCCGACACAATCGATGGATCTGACGGATCCCTCCACCTGGATGAATCCTCCCGCAGACCCGCAGTGGTGGGAGCTTATTCGTGCTGAAATGCCGGCTTATGATCCTGATATTACGGAGACAACGGGTATGGGGGCAATCGTAGATGCGTTTAGGTATGGAAAGAACACCATACGCAGTCAGCATCCTCATACATCCTTTGCCGCATCTGGCAAGCAGGCTGCATATATTTTAGAGAACCACAGCTACGATTACCCGCTTGGGGAGAATTCACCACTTGCACGTCTGTATGACTTGGATGCTTACGTGCTGTTAATCGGCTGTGGACATGATCGAAATACATCTCTGCACTTGGCAGAATACCGTGCAGACTATAGCGGAAAGAAGGAAATCCGCCAGCAGGCTCCCGTTATTCATAGCGGCAGTAAGGAATGGATTACATATCGTGATTATAATATCAGTTCTGATGACTTTGATAAGCTTGGTGCAGCATATGAACAGGAGCCGGAGGCCGTATTTACGCGAGCCCAGATTCGAAAGGCTTCCTGTTTCTTCGCTCCTCAGCGTGCACTTGTAGATTATGCTGCTGTGTGGTTAGGAACTCAAAGGCAGCTGCAGGAATAAGAAGTAAAAACCATTTTTGAAGCATGAAAGGGGAAATGGAGCTTGGAATTTACACCGCGCCCGAACCGGGATCAGAAGCATATGCCTAAACGCCCCAAGGATGGGAGTGAGACGGTTCCAGCCATTTTTCCTGGAAAAGCAAAGCAGCATAATTCATCCCGGAGACGTTTTCTAAAAAAGATGACAAAGCTTACACTGACTGCCGGTGCGGGTCTGTTTACAGGAGGGTATGCATGGCTGTGGGAACCTCGAAGCCTTGAGGTAGAGCATATCAATCTTACCCTTCCCCGCTTGCCGAAGACGTTTCAAGGTATAAAGATTGCCCATTTCAGCGATATGCACCTCGGATTCCATATGGATCGGTCGGATATGGAGCGTCTTGCTAGGGCAGTGCAGGAGCAAGCCCCAGATATCATATGCTTCACAGGAGATATCGTCGAGAGCAGTGCACAGCCTATGGAGGAATGTGTACCTTTACTTAAGTCGATGGAGGCCCCTCTCGGGAAATATGCAGTGCTTGGCAATCATGACTACCGGGGAAGAGAGTATAAGAAGCTTGCTAAAATGTATCATGATGCGGGCTTTAGATTGCTCGTAAATGAGCATGTTATGGTAGAGAGAAACGGAGATACGATAGCAGTAGCGGGACTTGACGATGCCTTGAACGGTGTTCCTGATCCGGCCGCTGCACTTGAAGGGCTGAAAGAGAATACATTCTGCCTTCTGCTCATGCATGAGCCGGATTACGCCGACATTTCTTCGGGATATGCTTTCGACTTGCAATTGTCGGGCCATAGTCACGGAGGTCAGGTCAGAGCTCCTTTCATTGGGGCACTTACGACACCGCGTGGATCACATAAATATATTCAAGGTCTGTATTACACGGGAGAAGAAGGGGCATCGATGCCTGTATATGTAAATCGAGGAGTCGGTATGACTCAACTGCCCATTCGCTTCCTGTGCAAGCCTGAGCTGACCATTCTTCAGCTATAATATGTACATGAATAAGCATACACGGAAGAAGACTACGGAAAGGAAATGATAAGATGGAACGAATCGCGATCGTTTCCGATATTCATGGGAATATGACGGCCTGGACGGCGGTGCTGGCGGATATTCGCAGCCGCGGGATTTCACGGATATTCTGCTTAGGTGATCTGGTAGGTAAAGGACCAAATTCGGAAGCCTGTGTTGACAGCATCCAAAAAAACTGCGAGGTCGTCGTAAGAGGTAACTGGGATGAGCTTGTGGCGAAGAAGCAGGAAGGTATCCATTTCGAATGGCATTCAGGGCGTCTTGGGGCTGAGCGCTTGTCCTATTTATCCAAACTTCCTTTCAGCTACCATTTCAGGTTCAGCGGGCGTCTAATTCGTTTCGTTCATGCATCCGCGAAAAGCGTATACCATCGTGTACAGCCCTGGGACAGCATAGAGGAAAGATTCGGGATGTTTGCTGCCATTGCTGGGGCAGGCGAATTAGAGCAAGAAGAGCCGGATGTGGTCGTTTATGGAGATGTGCATAACGCTTACCTGCAGCATATCAGCGGAAAAGTACTGTTGAATGTCGGAAGTGTGGGCAATCCGCTGGATATTCCGCAGGCCTCGTACTGCATTATCGAGGGAGTAGAAAATGTAGAGAGGACTTCCGATTCACCATTTTCTATCCAATTTATTCGTGTGCCATATAATATCGAGCAGGAAGTACAGATAGCCTTAAATTCAGGTGCTCCAGATACAGATCTTTATATCAGAGAAATTCGAACAGGCATTTATCGCGGCATCCAAAGCTAAAAAGTTGATGGAAGATAGGAGCATACTTTCATGTTCACAAAGCTTGCGCTAAGACGACGGGAACTGCCGGTGCTGCGGACAGAGCGCTTGCTGCTCAGACCCCTTGTGCCGAGCGATGATGAGGTTATCTTCCGTTTCTTAAATGATGCGGAGGTTATTCAATATTTGAATCGTGTGCATCTGCCGACAAAGCTTCGGGCAAGGCGTCTTCTGAAAGGAATCTGGATTTCAAACGCCAGGCACGAGTCTGTTCATTACGGCATATGTCTTGTGGAAACAGGTCAGCTGATCGGAGTGATCTCCTTCCAAGAGTGGAAGGAGGAACGGAAGGAAGCACAGATTGGATATATGTTCGACCGCGGATTTTGGGGCCAGGGATACGGAACGGAGGCGGTTGGCCGGGTTTTGCGTTTCGGATTTGATGAGCTCGGGCTCACCCGGATTGAAGGCAAGTGCCACATAAATAATCAGCGGTCACAGAAGGTTCTCATTAAAAATGGAATGCGATATGAGCGGACACAGAGGCATTTCTCCCTATTTCAAAAAAATGGACAAGATGTACTCGTCTACGTGATGGAGAAAATGTCTAAAAAAGAAGGTACTTTATGAAGATTGAAGAATGGTTTAGACACCCTGTTGGGATTGTGGTCAGTGCTGTTGCTGCCACAATGCTATGGGGCAGTGCAATGCCGATCATAAAAATCGGTTATGAGGATTTAGGAATTGGGACAGCAGACTATGGCGCGCAATGGCTGTTTGCAGGGTATCGATTTACACTTGCAGGTCTGTTGCTGGTGCTGTTTCATTATTTGGTTACAAAACGCAGGAGAGCATCCGAGCCGATGCAGAAGCTTAGCAAAGTAAAGCTAACCCGGCTGGCGCTTATCCAGACGTTTCTGCAATACCTGCTTCTATACGTAGGACTCAGCTACAGCACAGGGATACAGAGCTCCATCATCGTTGGTTCCACGTCCTTATTTCAGATGCTGTCCGTCCGGTTCGTTAATTCATCTGAAAGACTAACGCTGATGAAAATCACCGGTTTGCTGCTTGGGTTCTTGGGAATTGCAGCTGTAGGCGCTGGAAAAGGGGATGTAACGATCTCGTTTGGATTTGGAGAACTGCTGCTGCTCGGCTCTGCATTTTTTGGGGGGGTAGGAAATGTGCTGGCCAAACAAGAGAGTAAGCATGAGCCAGTGTTGTCTCTGACAGGAAGGCAAATGGCACTTGGCGGAATTCTGCTGACTTTGGTATCTGTGCCAATGGTCGGCTTCGCTCCTTTTCCTATAAACGGAACTTTACTCATGTATCTCTTATATCTTTCTGTACTTTCAGCTGTAGGCTTCGGCATATGGAATACAGTAATGAAATATAATGATGTGGGCCGAGTATCTATGTATCTATTCCTTATTCCGGTATTTGGTGTTATTTTATCGTCCATATTGCTAGGAGAGCAGCTATCCGGGTGGATCGCCCTTTCGCTGTCGCTTGTGGTCAGCGGGATCCTCATCGTAAACAGGTCGGTATCGAAAAAGACGGTCGTTCAGCCGGTCGGAGCAGAAATGCAAAAAATGTAGTGGGAATAAATGTATTTTGTTACACAATTGAAATATTGCTGAAATTAAACTCTAACAGAGACAGGGTAAACTTATTGACATGACCCCCTTTTTGATAATATAAATTAATTGTTGTTGGGACCCGTTTATTTGAGAAACGGGTCCAATTTTTTTTCTTTTGCTGCATCCAAGCCTCTGCTTTTATATTTTGCTCTTGATCAAGTCTCTGACTCAAGCTGTTACAATAAAATAGACCGCATCTCGTATGCGGTCTTATTGGCATTTCGTTATTTGTTATAAAGGTACGATCTGCATTTGTTTCTGTTTATAATATACCCATTCTTTAAAACCGATTTCTTTTAAGCGGGTCCGTACTTCCTCCCACTCATCTCCGACACGTGAAGGCTTATGGGCATCGGAACCAAAGGTGACCTGCACACCGTAATAGTGGGCACGCTCCAATATTTCATCCGAAGGATACCAGCCGCCGCTTAATTTGGTTTTACCTGAGGTATTAATTTCAATCGCAATTTTCTCTTCTGCAATGATCTTCAAGGTTTCATCTATGGCACTTGCAGCAGGAATGTCAGCAAAAGGAGGATAGTTCCCCTTCATGGCATCGATATGTCCAAGAATTTGGAACATCCCGCATTTAGCCGATTGCCGAATGAGGTTGTAATATTCCTCTTTTACCAGAACACTTGCTTTCTCGTCCCTTTCTTTCCATTGGTTTTTATTGAAGATGCTGATTCCCCCGGTACTGTGTACGGAACCGATGATATAATCGAAGGGGTACTGGCCAAGCGTTTGTCGATACACCTCTGCAAACTCTGGAAAGAAGTCAGATTCAATACCGAGCAGGACGTCAATTTTGCCTTCATATTCTTTTTTTAGATCAAGAACTTCTTGTACATAATTTTTCAGCTCGGCTTTAGCCATTGCAATCTTAGGAAAGGGTTGCTCTTCCTCGCTGCCGAAGTAAGGGGTATGATCTGATATGCCTATGGCGGCGAGTCCTGCCTCTATACCGGCTTCCACGTAATCACGAATGTTTCCGTCGGCATGACCGCAGCGAAAATGATGGGTATGCAGGTCAAATTTCATCTGATATATCTCCTTCTCGTTATTCTGAGCTTACGAATTGAGTTTCCGGCATGCCCTTCAAGTCACTTAAAAATTGCTGCATCGCCGAATTCAAATATCGGCTGGATTTATAGATGACCCCTACTGGGTGGCTGACCTCCAGCTCACTAAGGGGAATCATCACCAGAGTGCCTAGACGAAGCTCAGCCGCAATCGCCTGCTTGGAAATGACAGCAGCCCCAAGGTCCAATTCAACCATTCTCTTTACTTCCTCGCTGCTGGAGAGCTCCATCACGATATTGGGTTCAATGCCATGCTTCTCTAACACTTGATCCACAAACCGTCGTCCAACTGTGTCTGGTGACAGCATGATCAGCGGGGTTGTGCCCAGCGCATCAATAGCCGCGTGTTTCTTCTTAGCCAGTGGATGCTTGGGTGAGACAACGAGTTCAAATGTATCGTAGTACAGGACGGAGGTATTCAAGTTTGGATTTCGTTCAATAAGATAACCGATTCCGACATCAATCATGCCGTTTTCCACTTGCTCATAGATTTGCGACGAAGGCATGGACTGAATACTCGTCTTAATGAGCGGGAACTGATCTTGAAAATAGGACAGGATACGGGGCAATATCTGAATAGCAATTGAAGTGGTCGTACCAAGTACAATATGTCCCTGTGGATTTTGGTCAAGATCCATAAGCTTAAGCTTAAGCTCATCAACAATCGCAAGGATCTGTTCGGCATGATTTAGAAATACTTTTCCCCGGTCTGTTAATGTGACCGGCTGAGATCTGTCAACAAGTACCGTTCGAAATTCGTCTTCGAGACTTTTAATTTGAGCTGATACGGCAGGTTGAGTCAGATTAAGAAGTTCGCCGGCTTTACGGAAGCTCATCGTTTTGGAAATCGTTATCAGTGTCTCCAATTGACTGATATTCATGACTAGCCTCCTGACTTCATAAGTTGCTTGAATGCGCTGAACATCTAGATGCTTAAAGTAATAGTGTATATCCGTGGTTCTTCTATATAAATTATAGGCGATTGAACCCGGCAGGGCAACGTGTTCAGCCTTTCAGGTTGTTTCTTTCTTTTATATAAAATGTGAATATATTTAATACATTTCATGTAAAGTTCTTATATAAAAGTAGTGCAAGTGAAAATAAACATTGGAGGGAATTATTCATGGATCCGAAACAGGCACGGGCATGGGTCATGTATGACTGGGCAAACTCTGCTTTTGCAACAACGATGATAGCTGCTGTCCTCCCGATCTTTTATCAAAATGTAGCTGCAGCGGAGCTGGATGATGCGCTGGCAACGAGCTACTGGGCATTCTCCCAAACGATTGCCATGATTCTTGTAGCCGTGCTGTCTCCGTTGCTCGGAGCAGCAGCCGACGTAGGAGGGAGAAAGGGCACCTACTTACTTGTAGCAGCGATATTGGGGTCAGTGGCAAGCTCTGCCATGGCGCTTACGGGTACAGGAGATTATCTCATTGTATCTGTTCTCTTTATTATCGCCACGCTTGGATTTTCAGGAGGTAATACATTTTATGATTCCATGCTGAGGGATATTGCTCCCCCGTCTGAGCGTGACATGTTATCTGCTCGAGGATATATGTACGGCTACATTGGCGGAGGGCTGCTGCTGCTCGTTCATGTCATATTCATTCAAGCATGGGAGCAAATCGGCTTCGAGTCCCAAATTCAGGCGATGCAGATCGTATTTTTAACCGCGGGCTTGTGGTGGATTCTCTTCTCCATCCCGCTGCTTCGAAGATATCCCTTGCGTAATTCTTCTGGTACAAATTCCAGCCGTACGATTGGACAAACTGCACTACATAGCTTAAAGAGTGTAGGGAACACCCTTTTACACGTAAAAAGGTACCCTGAATTGTTTAAATATTTGATTGCCTTTTGGTTCTTCAACGACGGAATCAGTACGATTATCAGCATGGCCGCGATTTATGGGGCAGAGATTGGCATTGGTACTACACATCTCATCACAGCGCTTCTCATTACTCAGTTTGTTGGTGTGCCTTTCACCTTTTTATTTGGAAAGCTTGCGGGGAGGATCGGGGCTAAACGTTCTTTGTATTTATCGCTCTGGTTCTATGTCGTCATTGTAATTTTTGGCTTCTTTATGGAGACGGCGCTTCATTTCTATATCCTTGCATTTATGGTGGGGATGGTTCAAGGCGGATCTCAGTCACTAGCCAGGTCGATTTATAGCCGATTGGTTCCCGCACATAAAGCATCTGAATTTTTTGGTTTTATGAGTCTGTCCGGTAAAGTGTCAGCGGCGCTGGGACCAGCCGTATTCGGTTTAGCAGCAGCAATGGCGGGAACGAGCAGAATTGCTATTCTTTCCGTACTTATCTTCTTTGTTGCCGGAATTTGGATGCTGACAAGGGTGAATTTGTCTAAAGGGGAAGCGGAGGCTGCGGATGGGCCTGAAACGCCAATCAGCATGCATCAAAGTAAACCTCCTGGTATAAATGTATAGGATATAAGAACTATTCTTCGGCTGTTCAGCTCGGTTTTAGTAAATGAAAAATGGTATTAATAATCCTTTCTTACTTGTCGATAACAATAATTATGGGCCCTTGGCTTGAATTCGTAATGAATTTTGGTGTGGCTTAAAGTATAATATTGTTAATTTTAATGGGACTTTTGATTCGTGACCATTAACCTAGTAAGGAGGCACAATCGTTGAAAGCCGAAGTGATTAATCCTTTTTTGGAGTCCGCGCGGCTCGTATTTGAGCAATTGATTCAAATCTCACCTTCTGCCGGGAAGCTGGGTATTAAGCAAGTTGAATTTCTCGAGGATCATATATGGATTTTAATCGGGATGTCAGGGCAATTGAACGGTAAAATCGTGTTCGGGATACAGGAGGAGGTTGCACTGCGAATTGTCTCCGCTATGATGGGCGGATTTGTTATTTCGGAGATGGATGAAATGGGACAGAGTGCAATTTCCGAGCTTGGGAATATGATCAGCGGCAATGCAAGCACCATTCTGTTCAATCAAGGGATTGCTGTTGATATCACGCCTCCCCAGGTAACCAAATCCTCTCATCCGGCTATGGATGCGGTAAAGCAAGCGTTAAGCATACCGCTCACGATGGATGGAATCGGGGAACTGGATATCCAGGTTATGATCTCTTAAGCTTGTGCAGGAGTGAAAATTTCTTTTTCGTAAGCAGCTTGAAGTGTAATCTTACGGCCTTTCTGAGGTACATTATATATAAGAATATATAAGCTAGTTGCTTACGGGAGGGAAAGAAACGTATGAAACTGAAAGACAAGGTTGTACTTATTACAGGAGCCTCCAGCGGAATAGGAGCCCTTTGTGCACGGAAGCTAAGTGAACAAGGGGCTGTTCCTATTCTGACGGCCCGATCCGGCGACAAGCTTCAAGAGATCAGCCGTTCAATAGCTGGGAAACCTGAGTGGTATCAGCTGGATGTAATGGACAATGAACAGATCCTGTCTTTGGTCCAGGAAATGATCGGCAAACACGGACGCATTGATGTGCTTCTAAACAATGCAGGATACGGGCAGTTTGAAATGACAAAGAATATGCCGGTGTCAACGTTTGAACAGATGATGAATGTTAACTACATGGGGACGGTACGGATGACGAAAGCCGTGCTGCCTCATATGCTTGCTGCAGGGCATGGACAGATTGTTAATGTGGCGTCCATGGCTGGTAAGGTTGGAACAGCTAAGTCAGCCTCCTACACAGCAACCAAGCATGCGGTTCTGGGATTCAGTAATGCCCTGCGGCAGGAGCTGAGAAGGACGGGAGTCAAGGTGACGACGATCAATCCGGGACCGATTGATACGCCTTTTTTTGAGACAGCGGATCCTGACGGAGGATACATCAGCAACTTGAAAGGTTTTATCATGCAGCCTGAATATGTTGCAGACAAGATGGTTCAAGCGATCATCAAAGAGAAGGAAGAGGTAAATCTTCCTCATATAGCGGCAGCTGGAATTCGGCTCTATCAGTTGTTTCCAAGGCTGGCGGACAGGCTTACCTACGGGATGCTGAATCGTAAATAATCTTATATAGGAAAGGCTCTTGAACAGATTGAATAGCTCAAGGGCTTTTTATTTTGGAGAGAATTCAGTTTTTTTCGTTCGTAATTTGGTACAAGAAGGGTTTTCGCATATAATGAAATGTAATGATTTCATAACAAAGGATGGACATGAATGACAATGACATTTGATTCGCTCGGGCTAAACCCGGGCTTGATAGAACTCTTGGCCGAGCGGGGAATAGAGAATCCTTCTCCTGTACAGGAGCAGACGATACCGGTTATACGGGAAGGGAAAGACGTGCTTGCACGCTCCCAGACAGGAACAGGGAAGACACTTGCATATCTGCTGCCGGTACTGGAGACGATTGACACGAGCATCAAGGGGACGCAAAAGCTGATCCTCGCTCCGACCCAAGAGCTTGCTATGCAAATTGTACGTGAAGCGGAAACTTACGGCACTTATCGCGGCATTAAAACGCTCGGACTAATTGGCGGTGCGGCAATCAAGCGCCAAATCGACAAACTGAGAGAGCATCCGGAAGTGGTTGTAGGTACACCGGGGCGTGTTCGTGAGCTGATTGAAATCCGCAAGCTGAAGATGCATCAGATAACGACGATTGTTATTGATGAAGTAGACCAAGTGTTCCAGCTTGGCGGGGCAGGAGATGTAGAGCAAATATTGCACCGTTCCTTGCGGGATCGGCAGCTTGTGTTTTTATCCGCAACTGTGGATAAGGACACAGAGAAGCTTGCTAAGCGCGAAATGAAGGATATGGTTACGATCGGCATCGAACCTGAACAAATGACAGCAGCCGGGCTTACTCATCTTTATTTTGTGGCGAATGACCGCGAGAAGGTGGATATGCTTCGGCGAATTGTGCGGCATTTTGATCCGGATAGAGCCATCGTATTTGCCAATACGGCAGAGACCATTGCTGAAGTAGAAGCAAAAATGAATTTTATGGGGCTGTCAGCCGCTGCTTTGTATGGGGACGCGGATAAAATTACCCGCAGCAGAGTGCTGGCTAATTTCAGAGACGGTAAGGTTAAGCTGCTCGTGGCAAGCGATGTGGCGGCAAGAGGGCTTGATATCCAGGATCTGCCCCTGGTCATTAACTTTGATCCGGCCTTTGATTCAGACCACTATGTTCACCGCGCCGGCAGAACAGGACGCATGGGGAAGACAGGTACGGTCATTTCTATTGTAGGCGAGAAGCAGACGTTCATTATGCGTAAATTTGCAAAAGAGCTTGGGATCGAGCTGATTGAACGTGTTCTGTATGGCGGAGAAATACAGGAAAGAGAAGAACAAGGAAATCGCACACCGTTCCGCGAAACTCATAGAACGGGTGGAGCGAGCGGGGAAGCTTCTGTCCGCAGAACAGCTCCGAAGACACAGAACGGGAATACACACAGCCGACCGAAGGACAAGCCAGTGCCATCCCAGCGTAAGAAGAATGAAAGAACGCAGGACCGAAAAAATAAAGGCGCTCCGAAATGGCTCAAGAATAAACAGAACGAAAAACAGTGAGTTGTAGAAGAAAGCGGGGGATAACATGGAACAGACACCGATCCTGCAAATTAATGCCTTAAGCGGAGGATATAGTGCCAAGAAGCCGGTGCTGCACCATATTGATATTAAAGTAGCTCCAGGTGAGATGGTTGGTCTTATTGGACTTAACGGTGCCGGGAAAAGTACTACGATGAAGCATATATTAGGCCTCATGGTGCCTCACAAGGGCGAAGTCCTTATCGGAGGCAAGCGCAGGGAGGAAGATCCGGAAGCTTATCAGAGCGGTATGGCGTTTGTTCCGGAATCACCGGAGCTGTTTATGGAAATGACCGTGATGGAGCATTTGGAATTTACAGCTCGTGCTTATAATGTGCCAAAAGCGCAGTTTGCGGAGAGAGCGGATCAACTGCTGGACATGTTTCGTATGCGCGATAAGAAGGACAGCTTATCCTCTCACTTATCCAAAGGGATGCGTCAAAAGGTCATGATTATGAGCGCTTTTGTGGCAAGACCGCAGCTTTATGTTATCGATGAGCCATTTCTTGGCCTGGATCCGCTGGGTATACGGTCTCTGCTCGATTTTATGATGGAGATTCGAGCATCTGGATCGTCAATTTTGCTGAGCTCCCATATCCTTTCAACCATTGAAGACTATTGTGATCGTTTTATCATACTGCATGGCGGAAAGATTATTTCACAAGGGACTTTAGAGGAGCTTCGTATTCAATCCGGAATGGGACAGGCGCCGCTGGAAGAAATATTTTATAATCTCGTACAAGGCGGGGATTAGAAGATGGATCTGCAGCAGCTATGGAAAACGAGACGGAGCGCATTTTGGAGCAAGATCACACCGTATCTTGGATATGTACTGCAGAGCGGGGTTGCTGTCATATTAGGATTTTCTCTGATCGCTTTTTCTGCGTGGTATACTTCGCTCGTGCAGGATATTCCCAGCGGCTTTCCGATTCGGTGGGTTATGCTCATTGTGCTCGTTCCTCCTGTAATCTTCAGCAGTTATCGAACCTATCTGCATCAGGCGGATATTGTGTTTTTAAGACCGCAGGAATACCGAATGCAACTTTATTTGCAAAAAAGCTTTACTCGGGGAATCGTCTACAAATCCATAGGACTGATTCTCTTATTCATCCTGTTATGGCCGCTCTATATTCGAAGTGAGGCAGAGCCTAAGCCCTTCCTGCTGTTTCTGATCCTTCTCCTTCTCTTAAAATACTTGGCCAGCTACGGAGGCTGGTGTGAGCAGCAGATGTTATCTAAAACAGCGAGGATGAGCTATCGTCTTCTGCGATATGCCGTTATCATTATGGCGATTTATGCATGGGTTTGGCATGCGGTCATTCCAGGACTGATCTTTATAGCCATCTTGGCAGCCTTATATTTGGTCACACTCAGACTGCCTGTACGTCTTCCTGTACCTTGGGAATACCTTATTGAAACAGAGCAGCTGAGAAGCGCGCGGGTCATGAAAACATTGGGATTCTTCGTTGAAGTTCCTGCTCTAAAGCAGCGTGTCCATGCTCGTCGCTGGCTGTCCCCTCTGGCTGAACGAATACCTTGGGGGCAGCATACGGCCTTTCAATACTTAATTACGAAGACTTTCATTCGGAGCGATTTGCTTGGAATATGTATTCGTCTTGCAATTGTCGCAGCCTTTTTTATCTATTGGACTGGAAACAGTCTATGGGGCAGTGGAGTATATTTATTTTTCCTGTTCCTGCTTGGGGTTCAATTATCCGGTCTGTCCCGATATCACCGTGACTCCTTCTGGATTTATATTTATCCCGTTACGGCCGAGAGCCGGAGAACTCAAGTGTTAAAGTTTGTTTACACATTGCAGACAGCACTTACCTTGCTATTATGGATTCCGCTGATCATTGGAGGGTGGGGCAGATGGGTAGAACTAGCGATTACCTTAGCGCTTGGTCTACTCATTGCCCATATGTTCCGAAGCTCTCAAATGAAGAAATGGTCCAAAGAAGAAGAAATGGAATAAGTGCATGGCGTTTATTCGTAAGAGGTCTATCCAAGGGTAGACCTCTTTACTTTATGGCCAGGAGTCTTATTCGCGGGGAGATTCAGGTGTGAAATTTACCGCGTAGAGACCAGCTGATCACTTGGTCCGTTGATATTAGTAGCTGTAGCTGAACGATTTAACGATGATTACGAGAAGGATGAACAATACAAGAACTGCGCCGATTTTGTTGCTGTGGCCTCCGCCGTAGTTGTTTCCATAATCTCCACCATAGCTTCTTTCATCTTTTCCAGACATATTTTCATACCCCTTTCGAGTCTTTGTCGTAAGCTTCTCTTATCGAAGCGTACAACGTATCCTATGAAACGGGTGCCCTTCGTGTTTGGGCTGATGCCATAACGTTGTAAAAAAAATGGGGTGTACTGGCTTTATTGCAGCAGCAACATCAATGTGAAAAGGAGTTTCCAGTACCCCTGAGGTATTGGAAACTCCTATATTGAGTTGCTTTCAGTACTCACCTATTTTGAGCTTTGCGTCAGATCCTGAACAGCTTGATAGATCGTGTCAAACAGCTCTTCGAGCTGGCTCTCCTCCAGTGAAGAAAAGGCAATTCTCAAATCTTGATCCCCAAGCGCGATCGTACCTATTCCGTAGTGGTTCAGCAGATGAACCCGGAGCTCTTCAGCTTTCACTTTGGTTACTTTCAAGCACATGAAATATCCCGAATTGAAGGGATAATACTCCCATGCTCCGTCATACTTCCCGCTGTCCAGTAAAGCTTTAACCTTGTTGGCGCGGGCCTTCATAATGTAAAACTTCTCTTCCTTTTGCGCTGCAAAGTCCGGCGATTTCAGAGCATCAAGCACAAAGGTCTGCGAAGGGTGTGGACCGCTTGAAATCGTTGCTCGAATAATGCCAAGCGTCTTTTGTTCGAGAGCAGACAAAATATCCTGGTTATCATGAGCGTAAGTGATGAAACCGACACGGAATCCCCATACAAATTCTTCCTTTGTCGCACCGTCTACTTTAATCGGTAGTACACGCGGGTGAATGCCGGTTAAGCTGCCGAATAAAGATTCATGAATCGAATTCTCAAAAAATAACCCGAAATAGGCATCATCTGTAACGACGACAACATTAATCCCGGCTTCAGCTGCTTCTTTAATCGCAGCTACAATCTCTTGGCTCTCTTCCACTCCAGGAGTGTAGCCCGTCGGATTGTTCGGGAAGTTCAAGACGACAATTGCCTTCCCTTGGTTCTTCTGTGCAAGAAGTGTTTCCTTAAGTCCGCTGCTGTTAAATTTCATATGTTCATTAAACAATGGATAGTTGATTAAACGTGCGTGTCTGCGAACTCCGAAAGTGAGCTCATAATTTTCCCAGTTTTTATCTGGGTATATAACAGCATCTCCTTCATCAACGAACAGATCTGCCACGATGCTGAGGCCATGTGTGAGTGCGTTCGTTGCAATCGGATTGCCAAATGATTTACCTTGTAAAGATGGCGTCTCTTCAAGCATTTTATTGCGCCATGCCACTCGTAAATCCGGTTTACCCGCCGGAGGCGCGTAAGGATACAGATCCTGTGGCTTATAGGCAGACAGTTTCTCCTGAATGACTTGCAGGTGCATCGGTTTGCCGCCTTCTGTTGCAATTCCGATTGTTGCATTGTACTTCTTAGCGCGGCTTGAAGCTTCCGCCGATTGACTAAGAATACCTTCCTTCGGATAATAAAGCTCTTTGCCAAGCCTCGAGAGCATGTCGTACACATGATCGCTGCCCGCTTGAATACTTTCGTTAAGCTGTACAGCCAGTGGGTTCATCGTTTTCATCCTTCCAAGTCTTTGAATAAATTAGACACCATTTACACTGCCTCATATTATAGCACCAAGCCAAGCGGTCGTCACGGAAAAACAATACAAATGACGTTTACAGTGCGTTACCGCGTTACTTGATTGATCTATCGTTATAGTATGAACGGTTTTTGGAAGGGAAAAACATGATCATTCAGAGTGAAAAGGACAATATTTTCGCATCATATCTACAGTTTCCGCATCCTTTGATCCACCGCGCTCTTCTAGCTGCTGTTGTAAATGCTCATGCCTTTCTTTCTTCAGATTTTGTCCAAACTTAAATTTAGCTGTCAGTGTTTCAGGTACGATTCGAACGACAGCGACTGCTTTTAACTCGCCTTTATATCTGGGATCGTCTGCATCAATCGGCAAATATCCTCCTTGAGGCTGCAGCTTTTCCATAAATTTGCTCAGGGCACGTGCCTTCTCCTGCAGATCCACCACTTTTTCCGCGTAACCGCTCGCAGTAACACTCTTGAAAAAGGCGGTTGCGGGACAGGCGAGCAAGGGATCGCTGAAATAAGAAGGGATGAGAGAATACTCTTCCGCCACCGTGAAGCTGACCTCGCTGTTCGCCTTGATATGTTTCATCTTTTCCCCTGCGAGACTGCCGTGAAAATAAAAGTTTCCTTCATCGTATACGAAATTAAGAGGTGTGACCCTTGGTTTGTTTTCCGGGCTGACGGTACCTAGAAATCCGAAGGTTTGAGCAGATAAAAACTCGGTGATTTCCTCTTCTTCTTGAATGGTAAATTCTTTTCTTCTCATCAAGTGTTCCTCCTGTAACGTTTTATTAACCTATCTTATTGCGCCTGGTGTCATGAAAAAAGATCCAATTAAGTTGTTTTTCTATAGGCCAATTTATTACAATACAGCTATTAAGAATGGTTATAAAGTGAGCGGAGGTAGTCATGAGATGGAGTTTACGCTTTCCTGGGAGCGCTATGTCAAGCAATATCGATATAAATACAGCGCGCTCTATCACGCAATAAGGGATGGTATTTTATCCGGTACTTTGGCTGGCGGAAGCAGACTGCCGGCCAGCCGTGAGCTGGCTTTGCAATACGGACTTTCTCGAGGTTCGGTGGCGACGGCTTATGACATGCTGCAGGCTGACGGCTATATTCAAACCGAGACGGGACGAGGAACCTATGTCACTTTTGCCGGCGCTGAAATGGAGAGGGTAAGAGCAGTTCACACGGACATTAGATTATCCGCATGGGGGGAGAGGGCGGCGGATCAGTATAGAGAAATAAAAGAGAACAGCCGTCATCTTCTCCTGACAGATCAGGAGGTGAAGCTGCATCCTCAGGAAGAAGATATACGTTTCAATGCAGCAGAGCAGTCTGATTCTGATTTTCCTTTTGCCGAATGGAAGAGTGCACTTATCGCAGGCTCACGTCAGAGGGAACATACAAGTATAAATGATCCGGCAGGAGACATGCGATTAAGAGAAGCTATCGCGGCTCACCTTGGAGCGACTCGAGGGATTGTAGTACAAGCCGAGGAAATTGTGCTGTTCAGCGGCTCTATGCAGGCCATTGCGCTGCTTTCTCAGATTTTGCTGAATCCGGGTGAAGGAGCAGTTGTTGAGGATCCGGGGTTTAGAGGGTTTGCACAGGCTGTCCAGGTTTGCGGAGGAAGGGTGATTTCTGTGTCTGTTGACCATGAGGGCATTATTCCACAGAATTGGGATGCCCGCCTTTTGTTTGTGACACCCAGCAGGCAGTTTCCGACAGGGGCTGTCTTAAGCTTGGAGCGTAGACTTGAAATTCTTAGATGGGCAAGAAGAAAGCAGGCAATCATTATCGAGGACAGCTATGACAGCGAATTTCGTTTTCGTGGACGGCCAATTGAACCTTTAAAGGTGCTGGATCAGGAGGAGAGGGTGGTACACATCGGTTCTTTTTCCAAAACAATGCCTCAAGGCTTTCGTCTGGGGTATGCCGTGCTGCCTCCGGGGCTTGTAAGCCCTGTGCTTGCTGCTAAATCCTTTTACGATCCGATTCCGCCCGGTCTATATGAACAGCAAGGGCTGGCAGCTTGGATGTCACGCGGCGGCTATGGGAGACATATTCGGAAGCTGACCCGCAGGTATGGGGCGAAGCATGCGAAATTTACGGAATGGATGACCCAATACGCAGATCATATCTTCACCCTTCATGTCGGAGATGCTGGGCTGGGCTTTTACGGGATATGGAAAGGCCATCCAGAGGATTATTCGCGTTTTACGAAAGCATGTAAGCAGAGAAAAGTATTTTTTACGGATGGACTCAGATTTCAGTTAACTCCGTCTGCGCCCTCGGTATATTTTAAATATGCGCATCTCTCAGAGGAAGCAATAAAAGAAGGAATTATACGAATGAGGCTGGCTTGGGAGGATATTCAAGACAGAGATGCAGGGAAACGCTGAATAATAGGACTGAAACCGTATAGCTCATTGCTGCGTAAAACAGCTTAAATATTTGAAATTGATTAATAATGGGGGATACGAAGATGGCGGCGCATGAAATTGATTACTCAATACTGGGCTCGGAAATGCAATGTGTGGAAATTCAGCTTGATCCGGGAGAAAGTGTAGTAGCTGAGGCTGGAAGCTTTATGATGATGGATCAGGATATTCGGATGGAAACCATATTCGGAGACGGCAGCTCTTCAAGTCAAGGAATGATGGGCAAGCTGATGGGGGCGGGCAAACGGCTCATTACAGGCGAAGGGTTGTTCATGACAGTATTCACGAATGAGGGACGGTACCGCCAGAGCGTAACCTTTGCATCTCCTTATCCAGGAAAGATTATTCCTCTTGACCTTCTTGGCTTGGGCGGGAAAGTTATCTGCCAGAAGGATGCATTTTTATGTGCAGCGAAGGGAGTCTCAGTAGGTGTTGAGTTCCGCCGAAAGCTGGGAACCGGATTTTTTGGAGGCGAAGGCTTTATTATGCAAAAAATCGAAGGGGACGGCCTGGCCTTTGTTCATTCGGGCGGCTTAGTTATTGAGAGAACATTGCAGCCAGGAGAAATGCTTCGTCTCGATACAGGCTGTCTAGTAGCGATGACTTCAACGATAGATTATGATATTGAGTTTGTGAAGGGAGTCAAGACAGCGATTTTTGGAGGGGAAGGCTTATTTTTTGCCACTTTGCGGGGTCCGGGTAAAGTTTGGGTACAGTCTCTGCCTTTCAGTAGACTAGCTGATAAGGTTTTGTCAGCCAGCATGGGTAAGAAGGAAGAGGGGAGCGTTCTCGGAGGACTCGGCAATTTATTTGACGGACGTTAGAAGCAAACCCTTCTCATGCATCTAAGCGTTTTTCTTCCGCCTCGTTTCACGCTATAATAAGGATTATTACAGGATCCACTTTAATAAGGAGGAAGGACGACATGTTACATGCGTCACCGTCGTCTTTTGTGATTTTGCCCGCCGTCGCCAAGATTGTCTGTGAGCCAGGCTGGAAATGGCAGAAACGCGAAAAACCGATGCAAAACTACGATTTATTTTATGTATGGAGCGGAGAAGGTACTGTCATCGTGAATGATGAGCCCTACCATGCTCAAAAAGGAAGCTGTTTTTTGTTTCGACCCGGCGATCATACAAGTGCTACTCATAATCCACAAAAACCGTTTGTTCTTACTTATATACATTTTGACGTTCAGGAGCAGTTAACTGAAGTTCCTGGCACGTATAACCGGCTCAGGGAAACGATTGATTTTGAGCATATGCTGGCCCGATATGTCCGCATATTTTTATCTCAATCGTATGGCCGTGAAGAAGAGAACAAGCTGATTCTGAAGCAGCTTATGATTCATTTGCTTCGACTTGAGCATGAGGAGCCTGCTGAGAAGAAAGTGAGCAATCAGCTCGCTGAGGCTATTCAGGAGATTGCGAATTACGTGCGTCAGCACCCTGGAATCAATCATCGTGTAGAGGATCTTGCTGCCAGGGCTGGACTGTCTCCTCGTTATTTCTCAATCAAATTCAAAGAGCTAATCGGTTCATCGGTCCAATCTTATATCATTAAGATGCGAATTGAACGCGCGGAGCACCTCCTCGTCCATGCAGGGATGAATGTTACCGAGGTAGCTGATGCGCTCGGATATCGTGATATTTTCTTTTTCAGCAGGCAGTTTAAACAATACACAGGAAAGAGTCCGTCAGAAATACGCTGACTTTAGCAGAGGATTCCGTTCAACGTTTCATCTTTAATTAAGCTGGGTATATGTTTATAAATATATTACGCTTATGTAAGGAGGGTGTACTTTGAACGGAATCCGCAGAATTCGCAATCGCAGCTGCTTCGGCAAAGGAGGTACGCTGTTCCGCAGTCGTTTACGCTGCAAGTCAGTAGATGACAGTTGGTTCTAGTTATTAAATAATTGATGTTATATATAAACAAAAAGCAGCATGCTTATCGGAGGAAGATTCCATAAGCCCGCTGCTTTTTTAATATTATGCTTTAGTAGAGTTTGTTCTGATCTTAGGTACAATCGTCCCAAGTGGCTCTCCCATGAGAACACTGTCTCCCGGAGCAAGATCTTCTCTCGGTACAAAAGTGCCGTTCTCCATAAGCAAAACGACAGTGGAACCAAATTCGAAGTAGGCTAGTTCATCACCGCGTTCCCATGATTTAATGCTATGATCTACATACTGGATACTGCTTACATTCATAGCTCCGACTTTAACGACAGCGATCTCTCCATGCTCGTGCTTAATATATGTAATAAGCCGCTCATTACGACTGAGTACAGACTTCATATGACGCAAACCAAAATCATTAACCGGATACACTTTACCGCGAATGTGCTCGCTTTCTACTAGTTTACCGGAAATAGGAGAATGGATTCGATGATAATCCTTAGGACTAAGGTACAGAACAAAAACCCATCCATTTTTGTATTTCTCCATATGAGGAGATTGGTTCAATAAATCAACCAGAGTATAATCATGCCCTTTAACATTAAGAATCGTTCCTTTGGTGATTGGGCTCATTGCTGTGATCTTACCATCGACCGGACTAAGAAGTGACTCTGGATGCTCATGCAGCGGTCTTGCATGAGGTTTAAGCCTGCGGGTAAAAAAAGCGTTTAGGGAAGGGTACTCACCTAGTTCAAGTTCCGCCTCATTTGGATTGATCTCATAGGTTTTAATAAACCACGGAATAAGCAGCCGGCTAGCACTGCTCTTTGAAAAAGTGCCGGTAAGCCGGGAGATCCATTTACGTGAAGAAAG
Source organism: Neobacillus mesonae (assembly GCA_023715865.1). Taxonomy (GTDB): domain Bacteria; phylum Bacillota; class Bacilli; order Paenibacillales; family Paenibacillaceae; genus Paenibacillus. Next base: position 120,744 of record JAMBOW010000007.1, on the reverse strand, counting down.
TTCTGTCATGAGGCGCAGCAATGGTTTCGACATGTATATCCCCCTTAGAAACGTGCGTCTAGACCGGACGTAAAAGTCCGGTCACTCTGCATAATATTGACACATAACGCATGTGAAATCAATATTCACATTTTAACTTGCAGCCAAGAAGAGGAGAGGGCGGCAGCTTGATGCTTACGATCAAGAAGATAACGGGCATATCCCATTGGCTCCCGGTAACTCTGAACCCATGTCTCGTTCATTCCGGCTTTGCGAAAACCATAGCGCTGATCCCTTCCATTGCATTCAATAAAGTAAATTTCCCCTGCGGCAGTTACACCGAGATCAATCCCCAGATCGGCAATATAGGGCAGATCGAGCGACAGCTGCTGTGCTGCCATGATGGATAGGCGATAAATTTCATTCAGAAGCTCATCATAGGCGATGTCCGGAAATACCTCCTGATATATTCGATCCAGTGATACAGCAGTACCGCCGCGGGCTACATTGGTAACAAATGCTTGCGGGGAAGCTGCCAGTTTAGCAAATACCCCGGTCACTCCCCATTCCCCGTATAATCCCCGCTGAATGGTAACACGCAGGTCGAAGGGTTTGTTCTCATAAACAGCAAGAGGTATGCGCTGCTGAACAATGTGCTTTTTTTGAGCGAAACGTGCCAGCAAAAATGCAGGGGCCCTTCCATGCTTTAATTTGGTTCTGATCCATCGTTTCCCTGACTTAGATTTTACGAAAAGAGTCCAATGTTGACGGCTCTTTGTGAGCCGCATAACACCATGTCCAATGCTTCCGCTGCCAGGTTTGATGATTAAGTCAGAGTGTTTTTCCATCATCCTATATAAAGAGTGCTGGGTGGCCAGCATCGTATCTGGCAGATGCTGCGCAAGCTCTTCATTTTTGGTAAGAAGCTTGTGGATATGGTCTTTTCTATATCGATTTCTCACATTAAAAATTAGGATCCCCTGCTGTATGAGGCCTGCTATTTTATAGTAACTGGCTTTGGAGAAGAACATGGCACGATTATGAATAATATATGGGAGCTTGATGGTATGCAGCTTGTATCCGGTATCGGAACGGATATAGGCTTTGCAGATCCCGGAATAGAGATCGATATCCTCAAGTCTCATGAAACATGGAATAAGTCGATATAACGCCGCGGAAAGTTCATAACATTCAAGCGATTCCTGACCCGTTCTGCCTCTCTTAATTCCACGGAAGACCGATGAATCTAGCAAAATGCCTACATACTCCATTGCTATTCCTCCTTTCAAGTAAACTAGAGGAGAAGGTTCCATTTCTATTCTATGATTTTAGGGTTAACGCCCGAAAGGGCAAACAGCCTGTATTGCAGTTAAGTATCCAAGCCTAAAACAGTAAACAGCTTGCTCAAAACAGCTGGAGCCAGTGTCACCTGCCTATTCTTCTGCATAGGATGCGGGTAAAAACAACTGTTGATAATGAAGGAGCGAGCAGTTTTGAAAAAAAGAGGGAAGAGCAAAACGAGTCAGAGTGAGTACAATCGTCGTTTTGGGATAGATCCCGATACGAGCGAGCTTGCATTGCTGGATCGATTGAATGCAGAAAGAGAGAGAATTAAGGCCAGACATTTAAAAAAGTTGAATGCTGTACCGGAAGCGTCTGAAACCCGTGAAACCCCGGAAACCCCAACTTCAGAAGAGAAGGCTCTGGAACTAAAGATTTCAGAACCAAAGATTTCAGGACAAAAGACTTCGGACCAGAAGGCGTCCATAGCTGCTGTGCCTATGCCTGTGCAGAAGATCAGCGAGGAGACTGCCCAGGAGACCGACCTGGAGTCAGCTCAGGAAGCTGAAGACACTTCACTGCCCTTTACTGAACATACACCAAAACAAATTTCCCGGAAAAGTACGAATAAAGGCATCATAGAGCAAGTTATAAAAAATCCTGAGCAGGAAATGAATCAGGTATCTAAAGAGACTTTGCTTGAGGAGAAACGGATGCCTGGCAGCAGAGCAGCATTTATATATGCAGATGATATCAGCGAACATGCTGTAACGGGCAGTCAGCTGGCTCCCTATGCCGTGAGCAGCGGACATATTAAGTGGGGGGCAGTCGGCAGTGAGGCCCTTCAGGATTATGCTGTCACCGCTATTCACATTGCGGATCGTACGATCGTATCTACCAAGCTTGCCGAGGCATCCATTTTAGATGAACATCTGGTTAATGGAGCGGTGTCGGGTGAAAAAATAAAAGACGCTTCTATTACGGGAGGAAAAATTAAGGACGGCAGTATCACTTCCAAGAAATTAAGCGATCAGAGCATTGACTCGGATAAAATAGCCGATGGCTCAATTGGTACACGTCATCTTGCAAATATGATCATTTCCAGCGAACTGCTCCTGGATGAATCCGTTACGCAGGAGAAGCTTGCGGGAAGTGCTGTAGCCGTGCGGCATTTGGAGAATGGGGCTGTTCATAATTCCAAGCTTGCCGATGATGCAGTAACTTCTCTCAAAATAAGGGACGGAGCCGTAACAACCAGTAAGATAACCGACGGGGCAATTGCCGCACAGCATGTGGGACAGGGAGCGATCCGTTCGGATCATCTGGCTAAAGGAGCAGTCAATAAACAGCATCTGTCTCCAAAGATTATCGATGCTGAGCTTCTGGCGGACGGGGTTGTCGGAGAGTCACACATTAGAAAACAATCAGTAACCGGTATGCATATAGCAGAGGAAACCATTGGAGCGAAGCAAATTCAAAAAGGATCCATAGGAAGAGAGCAGATCGGACAATCGGAAATTTTGGGCATGCATTTGGCGGATGCCAGCATCGGCACCAGTAAACTGAGCGATCAATCCATTGGTACCGCGCAGCTGGTAGAACAGGCAGTCACTTCTTCCAAAATTGCTGATCAAAGTATTCTTGCAGCCAAAATTTCCGATCAGGCTGTTCAGGCGAGACATATTGCCGGCAGTGTCGTTGGCTCAGCCCATATTGCTCCAGGCTCCATCACATCTGCCCATTTAAGCAAAGACGTCATTGAGTCCTCACATATCGCTCCAGGCGTTCTTCTATCTAGCCATTTTGCAGAAGACGCTGTAACCGCCAAAGCTATCGCACCGCAAACGATCCAAGGCTCGCATTTGACGGGTAGTGCTGTCCATACGAAGCATATTCAGACATCGGCGGTCTCAACCGATAAGCTTGCGGATGACAGCGTGACGGCAGCGAAACTCGCTCCCGGAGCGGTAGAGAGCCGAGTAATTGTTGAGAATGCCATTCAGGCTGAGCACCTTGCAGAACAGTCTGTTCAAGATATTCATCTGGCAATCGGCAGCGTCGGAGCGAAGACAATCCAGAAACAAGCGGTTTATTCTGAGCATATTGCTCCGGAATCCATTGATGGTTATCACCTCAAGAAGGGATCTGTTCATTCTTCTGCGGTGGCAGAGGGCAGCATCACTTCAAGACATATCGCTCAGGCAAGCGTAACAGATCAGCAGCTTCGCAGTGGTTCAGTCCTGCCCCAACATTTATCGGACTATGCCGTTACTGCACTTAAACTCTCTCCAGAAAGTGTCTCAACAGATAAACTGGCCAATCTTGCTGTGACCGGGGCCAAACTGGCGGATGGGAGTGTAACCGCAACAAAGCTTGCGGCACAAAGTGTCTTAAGCGGCCACTTGTATCCAGGAGCAATAACCCATGAATTGATCCAGCCGGGAGCGATTACATCTGACAAAATTGCCTCGCAATCGGTGCTCGATGCACATCTTGCGAACGAATCCATATTCAGCAAACATATTGCGGAGCGAAGCGTTCAAGGATATCATCTCAAGAAAAATGCAATTACCGCCGAGCATTTAGCAACCGATCTGCGGTCTGCGGAATGGCTTAACGACGAGAGCATCACAGGACGGAAAATTGCATCGGGAAGTATTGGAGAACTTCATATTATGGCTGCATCGATCACGGGGGAAGCACTGCAAGAGCAAATTATCGACAGCCATCATCTCTTAGCAGGAGCTGTTCAATCTGAACATATCCAAAACAAGAGTGTTCAAAGCCTTCATATAGAGGATGGTGCGATTACATCTGACCATATTCAGCAGGGCTCGATTGGGGAGCAGCATATCGGCGCAGGCTCTATTTCTTCCAGCCACTTGCAGCAGGAGCTCATTGGAATGGAGCATATCCAGGAACAGTCCATTTCTTCAGAGCTAATACAGGACGGAGCTATAGTTAGCACACATCTTGCCGATGAAGTTATTCAAGGCAGTCATTTAGCGCCAGGCTTGCTCCAGTATAAGCATTACGGGATATCCTCTATTTCCTGGGAGCATCTGCAACCCTTATCCATCAACTCCTCCCATCTGCAGGCTGAAATTGTGGGAACCAATCATTTGCAGCATGCCTCAGTACATTCGAGACATGTGTCAGAAGGAGCTATTCTGCCTTATCATATCCGGCTTCGGAGCATTAGCAGCGCGCATATAGAAGAAGGGGCGATTGGGACGGAACTGATCCAGGATGGCAGTATCACGGGAGCGAAGCTTGCTGAGGAGAGCCTGCCTGGGACTATGCTTCAATCGAAATCGGTTACAGGTCAACAGCTGGCAGAGCGGACGGTTGAAGGACAGCATATCGCTGAAGGATCAATAGCTGAGGAGCATTTGAATTTTGCACCTATACGTGCAGCTGCAAATAGACAGGTCACACAGCAATTTGGTCAATACATTTTCGATTTTTCCGGTGATGATGTCACGGAAGAAGAAGTAACGATCTTGTTTGAAGAGGAATTTGAATCAACAGGGTATGTTTTTGTTGCGATGTGTAATTCTACTGACTTTCAGGTGAGTGTATCGGAGCAAAGAAGCGATGCTGCTGTGCTGAAGATCAGACGCTTGAATGGGGATGAATCTGACGCAGATTATGGCACGTTATCCTGGATTGCCATCGGCTCCTAATGCTTCATCTAATTGCAGTGCATCCTGTGTGTAATGTAGGGCAGGAGGCACTGCTTTTTTGTAAGTTCAGCAGAGTTCAACCTTGCCTCAGGGACAAAAGCCGTGGCTTTGAAGTCAGATGAGCATATGCTGTACGTGAACACTCCCTATCGGAAGCAAAGTCTGCAAATAGGAGGGACACAAGGTGGGGAACAACAATCAAAAGGGGCAGCGAACACCAAAGGTCCCTATACGGACAAAAAAACAGGGACAGAAGTTTAATAAGGGGAAGCGAGTACAGAAAGCAAGGAAATTAAAGCACGGACAAAAACGAATAAAACGTTTAACCAAGCCGTCGTCTAAACGTCGTTCAAGCTCTAAAAAATCATTTATCATTGATCCGCAAATGGCAAGAGGGCCGATTTTGACTGAAGCTTCGCAGGCGGAAACCCAACACGAAGGTGGAGCTGATGTACACGCCCCGCTCGTTTCGGTCATTATTCCTGCTATGAATGAGGAAGCTTCTATAGCTCAGGTAGTTGAGGAAGCCAGCAGGGTTCACCCTTATACAGAAGTCATTGTTATCGTTAATGGTTCTACGGATCGAACAGAGGTTAGGGCAAAATCGGCTGGAGCTGAGATTATGTGTTATCCCGAAGCACTCGGACATGATGTGGGAAGACAAATCGGTGCGGAAGCGGCAAAGGGAAAAATACTGCTTTTTGTTGATGGAGATATGATCATTTCCAATGAAGACATGAAGCCATTTATCAAGGCTGTATTATCCGGAATTGATATTGCGCTGAATGATTATAAAGGGCCTGTGCATAGATTGCCGATTCATCCGGTAGTAGAAGCAAAATATGCACTCAATACAATGCTGGGACGCTCCGATTTGAAAGGAGCCTCCATGACGGCTGTTCCGCATGCCATTAGCAGAGAAGCATATGAGGCGCTGCCGAAGGGAGTACTGGAGACCCCTCCGTTAGCCCAAGCCATGGCTGTAAAAAAGGGATTTGCTGTGAAGGCCGTCCATCGGGTCCCTGTTGGAAAATTAAATCCTGTACGACGTAAAGACCAGGCAAAAAAAGATTTGCTGACCGATATTATCATTCAGGATCATTTCGAGGCTGTTCGCTGGATAACGAAAAATGAGGGCAGCCGGGGCGGATTCGCGGATCTGTACAGGGCACGGCACTTGGTGAGAGCGAGGTGAGGCTTACCCTTGAAGAATCGAAAAGTCCGCCTGGCAGACAGGAGAAAAGTGACATCAGGCGCCAAAAAAAGGCCGCGCAGTAAAAAAACCAGCACATCCAGCACAAGAAAACGCTCATTCGCTGCGTCGCTTCGCCTGCCTTTAGTACACTCAGCTGCTGCTGTCGTATCCGCCTCTGATGAAGGCAGAACACTTGGAGGTGTATTAAAGGAGCTTAGCCGCTTGCCATTTCAGGAGATTATTGTTGTACTAAACGGCTGTAAGGATAACAGCTATGAAATCGCCCGCAGGTACCCTCGGGTGACGATTATTCATGAACCGGATCGTGTTGGACACGATGTCGGCCGGGCTATTGGAGCTGAGCTGACTACTGCTGAAATTGTCCTTTTTACAGACGGGGATATCGTCATTAAAGCGGAGAAACTGGCGCCATTTCTCAAAGCGGTAGACGGAGGAGTCGATATGGCATTAAATAATCTAAGCTCATACATTCCACCTTTTTCAAAGCAGGACGATGTGACAAGGATGAAAGCATATCTGAATTCTGTTCTTGGAAGAAGCGATCTTGAAGCAAACTCCCTCGTGGCCGTGCCTCATGCATTGTCCGGACGCTGTATACGTGAAATAGGATATCAAAGCTTAATGGTTCCTCCCATTGCACAGATGCTGGCATGCACCAAGGGGCTGAACGTAGCATCTGCCGCCAAAGTTAACGTAATAGCAGGCAACCGGCTAAGAAAAGAAAATGTGGGGAAGGGCAATAAAGTGGAGCGAATGATTATAGGAGACCACATTGAGGCATTATCCCGATACCTTGCAGAAAACAAAGAGCATTCTCCTGCTCTGAACAGAGCCGCGATAGCCAGCTGGAGAAATGCGCTATGACTATTCAAGAAATGACCAGCATTATTATTCCTACATTCAATGGTCTTGCGTTGCTAAAGAGATGTATTGCATCCATTCGTAAATGGACAGAGGAACCGTATGAAATTATTGTAGTGGATAATCGTTCAACAGATAGAACGTATGAATACTGTGTATCAGAGCGTATTAAAGTAATCTCTCTTCCTGAAAACAGAGGGTTTCCAATGGCCTGTAACAGCGGGCTTCGCTTGGCGAGGGGAGGTACCCTTCTTCTGCTCAATAATGATGTGACGGTCACTAAAAATTGGCTTGCACAGCTGAAACAGGGACTGTTTAGTGACCCGGGGATCGGCATCGTTGGTCCTGTCACCAATTATGCGAGCGGAATACAGCAAGTGACAGTCCCGTATGAATCGAGGAAGCAGTTTATGGAACTAGCTGCTGCTCATAATGTTCATGATCCAGAACGTTGGATTGAGGTCAAACGGATTGTCGGCCTTTGCTTTTTGTTCAAACGCGAACTGCTGGAGAGAATCGGATACCTAGATGAGCGGTTCAGTCCAGGCCATTATGAAGATGATGATTACTGCTATCGGGCAAGGCTTGCCGGATATCGGCTTCTCGTTTGCGGAGATACCCTTGTGCACCATGAGGGAAGCGCCAGTTTTCGCAAGTCGGGCTCAGTAGAATTACAGCAGCTTGTATTACGGAATCGAGAAATTTTTATTTCCAAGTGGAATGTGAATCCACTGGATTTTATATAAGAAGGAGGGATGGAATTGAAAGGAATCATTCTTGCCGGCGGCACGGGTACGCGGCTGCGGCCGTTGACCTGCTTTCTGAACAAACATTTACTACCAGTAGGCAAGTATCCTATGATTCTGTATGGGCTTGAAACGCTGCGGAAAGCTGGAATAACGGACATTATGCTCGTTCTGGGAAAGCAGTCTTCAGGTCTTTATACCGATTTCTTGGGCAGCGGGGCAAGGTACGGCGTCAATCTTACTTATCGTATTCAGGAAAATGCAGGGGGCATTGCAGAGGCGCTTAAGCTTGCTAAAGGCTTTATTTTACCTCAAGAGAAATTTACAGTACTGCTGGGAGATAATCTGTTTGCCGAGGACCTTTCCCCATATATAGCCCAGTTCAGGAATCAGCGTGCAGGAACAGCCAGAGTACTGCTGAAGGAAGTGGATGATCCGCGAAGATATGGAGTTCCCGTTTTTGATTCTGAGAATACGGACCTTATATCATATATTGAGGAAAAACCGGAACATCCTGCAACGAATTACAGCGTAACCGGATTTTATCTATTCGATGCTGCTGTATTCGATATTATTTCAGGATTATCTCCCTCTGCGAGAGGCGAGCTTGAAATAACAGACGTAAATAATGCTTATGCAAAGGCAAAGGGACTCGAATATAACATTCTTTCCGGCTATTGGAGCGATGCAGGAACGTTTGAATCCCTTCAAGACGCTGCTGTTAACATGAAGGAGATACTACCTTAAGGGGAGCGGGACAGATGAAGCGGAGCAGAAAGCGGGCCAATGACAGGAGAAGATTGAGGCATACATCTAAAAGAAAACCGCGAAGGTTCCCTGCTTCTAATGGTCGTTCTTCCCGAAAGAAAGCCTCCAAGTCAACACAGACAGCGTTAAGACGACGGAGAAGTCGTAAAAAAAAGCTGTATCCTGTAGCAGTAAACGACAAGCTGAGAGGGCAGATGCGAAATTCAAGCGATGACCGTAATAAACTTCAAAGAGCTTACGAATCAGGTTATAAAGAAGGGATCTACCAGGGAGGTGAGGCCATAGTAGAGCAATGGATTCCGGCAGAAAGAATTTTGCCGGAGCTTACTGTCTCAGATCTCATTCAAGCCGGAGTTCTGCAGTGTCAGTCATCTATGCTTGAAATTGCCGAAGCAAGGAAGGTAGCGGAGGAAATAAAGAAGGCCATGGATGAAACCCGCGCGTTCTCTCTTGTTCGGCTTGGAGACGGAGAGCTGCTGACCCTTGCCTATAATACGATTAAGTCTCCGATAGAAGCCCATGAGTTAGGGGCATTCCTACCCTATGAAGGTGTGCCTTTACCTGATGCTTCTGTTCAAGCAGCTCTCATCCAGTCCGTGAAGAAGGCAGATTATGTGGGTGTCCCTAAATCACGCAGACCCGAATTTCAGATGCTGCTGTTCTCTGTAAGCAGATATTATGGCTGGAATTTAACAGATACAAAATTGACGAATTCCTTGATTAATTATGAGATTCATCACAGCGGTATGCTGCTGCCTTTGCTTGCTGGACGACGTGTTCTTCTTATAGGGAACAAAGCGCTAGAGACCGCCGGCGTTCTGAGAAAACAATGGGTGAATGTGACGGGCTGCATTTCACCGGTGCTTGGCTTCGAAGATATTGAGCGTGTTCTCGCTGAGTGCCGGAAGCATCAATTTGATGTTGTTCTTGTGGCTGCAGGAGTTGCTGCAGTAGTCCTCTGTCAGCGAATTGCGAGTGAATATGAAGCAGTGGCGCTGGATATCGGCCACTTGGCAGATGAAATGATTAAGAAGGATCTTAGCATAAGCAGCATCTAGAAAGGAGGCGGCTGTCATATGGCTAAGCCGGGAAGGAAACGGCGCAAAGATCCAGTTCCTCCCTCACAGTATCAGGAGGGCTTTCAAGCTGGCTATGATAAAGGGATGTCTCATGGCGTCCACTCCTACGGCAAATGGCTCGATGGGCCAACGATTGTAATTCCCACGTACAATCAGCTCCATATGTTAAAACAGTGCATTGCAAGCATTCATGCCCATACCCCTTTACCCTACGAAATTGTTATTGTAGATAATGCTTCTACGGATGGAACGGCTGATTATCTGCGGTCTCAAAGCTTGGATTTGCGCTACACCCTTATGGACGAAAACCTGGGGTTTGCAGGAGGGGTCAATCATGGATTGATGATGGCGAGAGGAAATTACATCGTTGTCTTAAATAATGATGTTCTGGTTACTCCGGGCTGGTTGGATAATATGATGCGCTGTTTACACAGCGATGAGCGTATTGCAGCGGTTGGACCGGTCACCAATTATATCGGCGGAGACCAGCAGATCGAGGTTCCGTATACACAGGTTAAGGATATGATTAATTTTGCACAGGAGCATAACAAGCCAGATCCAGCCAAATGGCACAATACGGATCGTCTCGTAGGTTTTTGTTTGCTGTTTCGACGAGAGCTGCTAAATGAAATCGGTTATTTAGATGAGGGCTACCAGGTAGGCAACTATGAGGATGACGATTGGATGATCCGAATCAGACTTTTGGGCAGAAAGTTGTGCATTGCTGGAGACAGCTTTGTCCATCATTTCGGAAGCGTCAGCATGAAAGGCTTAGGCAGCAGCTTGTTTCAGGAGGTTAATGACCGGAATGCCCGATTTTATGAGTTGAAATGGAGCAATCCCCATTTGCTGATCCAGGAAACGCTGCACAGGAATGCAGCCGAATATGAGCAGATGAGGTTGAGCAGCTATCGCTTTTATCCAGACGGCAGGCTGATTACCACAAATGGCGGAAAGCTGTTTGTGCTTAGAAATGGCCATAAGCATTCCATTGTAATAAATAAATTGCTTGGTCTGACTATATCTGAATTAGTTGATCAAGCTGTACGGTTGTCCCGCCCGGAGCTTGCAGCCGTGCCGTCAGGAACTGAGCTTCACATCAGCTCTCTAGAGGAGCTGAGACAGTCTTATCAAGAGATGGAGACGCTGGGTGTTCCTGACGGGAGCATTGTGACGGCTGATTTGACTGATGAGAATCAAGCGCTGTTTCAATTAAAGGACGGTCACCTGAGACGTTTTATAACGGCTCATGCTGTACAGTGCTGGAAGATTAACCCCAGTGAAATACACGTGGTATCCAAAGAGCGGCTGTACGCTCTGCCTCAGGGCCTGCCTATTGTGGCACCGCCAATGATGCGAAGCCATATACTATGAGAAGAGAGCCTCCTGTATTGATGCAGGAGGCTCCTTTTCTAGCTGAGCTTGATTAAAGTTTCCAATTTTATTAATATTTTCAGTATATAGATTTTCAGTGGTTAGTTTAGATGATTTTTTATTAAGATACACACACGTTTTTTTCCGTGAGCAAGGAGTTTACATGAATTTTATTGACGTCGTTGAACGGCTGTTTGACCAATACGGATATTATGTGTTATTGATAGGTCTGCCGCTTGATTTTATTGCTCTGCCGATTCCTCCCGGAAACAGTACGCTTACTTATACGGGTTACCTCGTGTATTTGGGGCTGCTCGAATGGCTTCCTGCCTATCTTCTTGCTCTGACAGGAGCTGTCCTAGGAGTGACAATTACATACGGAATCGGTTATAGATTCGGTTCACCGCTGATTGATCGTTTTGGAAAGTGGCTTTCAATTCGGCCCGATTTTCTTGAAAAAACAAGACGTCGTTATGACAAATACGGGGACAAGCTGCTGCTGTTTGTTTTTTTTGTTCCCGGCATAAGACAATTCATTGGGTATTTTATAGGGATTATCAGGCTTCCCTATCGTACGGTGGCCACCTATGCATACGGCGGAACAGCATTATGGGTTACGGTTTTTTTCTCTATAGGGTTCGTATTTGGCGAGCAGTGGAAGCAGGTATTTGATATTATTGAGAAATCGCTGACACGCACATTTATTGTAATTGGTATCGTGTTTGTCATGTATCTGCTGGTAAAATGGGCGATACGCCGAATTCGAAGATCCCAGCAGAAGAGAGAGTAGTCCTCCAGTAGATGTGACGAACATTACCTGAATATGGAGCAAATAAAGCACAGGATGCACAGCATCCTGTGCTTTATTTTTGTCCGTGAAATCCTTTGTTTTACGGCAGATCAGAGCCCGTAAGGAGCTTTGTGAGGTTTTGTATTCCAATTCCATTCGCGCACTTTTTTCGGAACTGAGTACGCAGGCTATGCATATGCTATGGAAGGCAAATGCTGATGTGTCCGGTTATTTTATTTCGGAAGCTTCGGTTTCAACAAAGCTGAACAATCAGGGAGGTTCTATTCTATGCAGCAAAGACTCGATGAAATGCTCGTTCATTTAGCCAACAGCCATCAACAGATTGCAAGAGTACTTGAAGCAGAACGTCATGTCAATGTACGCATGGCAGAGATGATTAGTGTCATGCCGGACATATTGCCGCATTTCACCGATATGCAGGGGCTTATTGATGGTACAGGTCAGTTAAATACCGGAATTGTTGCATATTTGGGTCATTTGGCTGATTTGGAAGAGATGATCGCTGATTCGATAGGTCATATTGTAAGGGAAATGGCAGAAGTAGATGAGGAGTAACATTTGTTCAAGCTTTAAAGGCGGGTGAGAGAACAATGAGCAGAGAGGAATCCATGCTTCAAATTATGGATGCTGCCGTTAAGCTTCAGCATAATATTTCGCTAATTCTGGAAGCTAAAGCGCTCGAAGCGGAGAAAATAAGAAATTGGTCCGTTAATCACTTAAGCGAGGCAGTCTTTGAGAGTCATGAGGAACAGTTGATCATGTCCCTAAAGCTGCAGGAGCATCTCATTGAGCTGCTTGAAGGGATCAATCGGATGGAGGCAGGGCTTAACAGCAATCTAAAGGCTCTGCTGAACCGAAGCGAACAAGGCAGTGGTTCGTTTGATTCCATGGCGGACTTCGATGCGGGTAAGTAATGAACCTGTTAACGAGAGAAAAAGAAGCAAAGATTGCTTTGCTTGAATCGATTGTGAGAAGCCAGACTGCACTTTCTCGTATGCTTGAAATTGCCGCTGACGGATATGAGCTGACAGGAATGTCATCTTCGCAGCTCATTAAACATATCGAGCTCATCGCCAAATGTCAGCATGAAATGGCGGGCAGCATTCAAGGATTATCTGTATCGCTTAATTCTCTAAAAAAGGGTAACCCCGCACCGCCGTGGTCTCCATAGGAGTACTTACTTAAGGAACAGTGCCAACAGGAGGGATGAACGTGAAGAGAAAAAAAAAGAGAGGAGCGGGTACCGGCAAAAAGTCCGCTGCCCGCACAACCAAAATCAAAAAAAGGAAGCGGCGCTTAGCTGTGACCAAAAAGAAGACTGTCAAAAAGATAAATACGAGAAAAAAGGCAGCGAAGAAACGGGTCACGAAGAAGGGAAGGACCAGACGTCTTCGCAAAAAACGCACTCAAGGACCTCAGCAAGCCGCGGCTGCTCCAGAGTACAAAGACGCCTACAGCGAAGGATTCAACGCAGGGTTCGCCAAAGGATTCGAAGATGGCCATAAGCTGGCCTACGAGGCTCAATAGTAAATAAATAAGCCAACTGTCCTCAAAGAGCAGATTTTACAGCTCTTAAAGACAGTTGTTTTTTTGTAATTGGGCTGGTACTTGGAAGGTGTACAAGCCTTTATTTATAAAATTGACCATGATTCGTGATGTTTGTTCGCCGTACAAATGCCAATTTTGCCATGCAGTGGACAGAGGTCCATGATGCATTTGACACCCCGGCATATAGTTAGAAGTGATTACACAATACACAGTATCATTAGGGCGAGGAACGAGAGGTGAAAGGGGATGAACCAAAAACTTCAGGGCTTCAATGACGGATACGAAGAAGGCGTTCGATATGGCGGATGTGAATCCATTCTTAGCAGAATAGAGAATGAACTTCCGTTGTACTGGGATCTGAAGGTGATGTATGTTCCCCAGGGGTTTGATGCCATTGATGAAGGAATCGTGGCTGCACTCGCCTTGTGTGCGCGCGAATGTATTGTAGCGGATAGAAAGCATATGGCAGAGATGGCTGATGAGCATCATCCGGATTTGATGCTGGTACTGAACGGGCTCCACATTTTTCCGGACGATCACCTGGCGCAAGTGAAGCAAATTCGATCCAAAGGAATCCTGACTGCGATCTGGTTTGTAGATGATCCATATTTTACAGAAGACACGGCAGAGATTTGTTTGCACTACAACTTGGTTTTTACGCATGAAATGCATGCGGTACCTTTTTACAAAGCACTTGGAGCTGATAAGGTGTATTATCTTCCGCTTGGAGCAGACCCTTTACTTTACAAGCCAAGAAAGATCAGTCCAGATTACCGATACGATATCTGTTTTATCGGCACTGGGTTTTGGAATCGAATCGAGTTATTCGACGAGCTTGCCCCTTACTTGAAAAATAAACGCGTGATGATTGCGGGCGGGCAATGGGAAAGACTGAGCAGGCTGAAGCTGATTCGTCCATTTATTCGCCCCGGCTGGATTCCCCCGCAGGAATCTGTAAATTATTACAATGGAGCAAAAATTGTGATCAACATGCATAGGCCGACCACTCCGGGAATGGATAATCGGAATACGCACAATATTACCGGGGGCTCGATTAATCCCCGTACCTATGAGATTAACGCCTGCGGTACGCTCCAGCTGACTGATGTACGTGAAGATCTGACGCTGTATTACCGGCCGGGTTATGACATTGAGACATTCCATACTGCGCAGGAGCTGCAAGAGAAGATGGACTATTACCTTTATCATGAAGAAGAACGCTTGGCCATCTCCTGGCGCGGACTCATGACCACGAGCCAGTATCACACCATGAGACACAGAATAGAAATGCTGCTCAGCTATATATAGAAGCAGGAAACGGCAGTTCTTGTACCGTTATTTCCGGCATCTTTAACTTTGAAGGAGGACGATAGGTGTGGCTGTGAAACATAGGCTGAAGAAAAAGGCTTCTTCACCCAGGAGATTAGGTAATGCTCCAAAATCTGTCATCCAAAAAAAGCAGTTTTTACGAGGATTCGATGACGGCTACTTGCGAGGCCGCGCAAATTACATGATGAGTCGAGCACAGGAGCCGCTGCCTACTCGGCCGATTCAAGTCGTATATGTCACTTCAGGAAAGGGCTTCCCCTATGGACCAATAGATCAAGCGGTCCTGGAAACATTGCAAACGATGGTATCTGCCGTTCATGTCGCAAATCCAGATCATACGGTTACTCCGTTGGTTCGCCAGGTTATGCCGGATTTGGTGCTGGTGCTGGATGGCATGTCTCTGCCTGTCGAGGAAGTGAATACGATTCGCAGCATGGGCGTGCGGACAGCCGTATGGCTTACAGATGATCCATACTATACGGATATGACGGTGAACATCGCGCCGCATTATGATTATATTTTTACCCTAGAGCTGAATTGTGTTGAACTGTATCGGAATCAAGGCTGCTCGGAGGTTCACTATTTACCGTTCGCTGCCTATACCCCTCACTACTATCCGAATACATTTGCATCATCGGCCCGAAGAGATGTCAGCTTTATCGGCTCCGGTTACTGGAACAGGGTGAGATTTTTTAATCCAGTCCTTCCTCGTTTGATGTCCCATAACACAGTCTTTAACGGAATCTGGTGGGACCGACTGCCTCATTTCGAAAGATACCGGAAGCGCATTGAACTGAATCGCTGGATGAGTCCTGAGGAGACCAAGGATGTATATAATGGAACGAAAATTGTTCTTAATCTGCACCGCTCTCACGTGGATGATTCGATGAATAACAACAGTCTTAAAATCCCGCCTTTATCCCCTAACCCCCGCACTTTTGAAATTTCCGCTTGTGCAACTTTACAGCTTACCGATGTAAGATCTGATCTAAGCCGTTTTTATACCCCCGGAGTAGAGATTGAAACCTTTGAAACTCATTCTGACATGATAGATAAAATCGAGTATTACCTTGCAAATGAAGATAAGAGACAGGAGATTGCGCTTCGGGGGTTTGAACGTACCTGGAATGAGCATACCTATGCTCACCGCTTAAACAGTCTGCTGCAAATTATATTTGGCTAGAGGCTCACATTACCTAAATTGTACGATTGACAGGGTTTAAAGGTCGGGTCGGACATGTTTGATCAAAGAATATATTGTCGTTAAAGTGTCCCCTTAAAAGGAGGTGAGGGCAGTGCTAAAACCTAAGCTGATGTTGTTCAGTCATATCAGCAGCACGGTTAGCATTACAGGAGCGGAAAAGCTTCTGCTGAGCTTCTTGCAGCAAATGCAATCCTACTACGACTGTGTACTGGTTGTTCCTAGCGAAGGCATAATTGAGCGCATGGCAAGAGAAAGGGCGGTTCGCGTATTAATACAGCCTTATGAGCTCCTCCATTATATGTATATGCCATACGAGCATCTAAGAGAAGATGCTGACAAATTGATGCAGGTTCCTTCCTCTCATCAAGTGCTGGAGCTCCTGCGGGCGGAAAATCCCCACATGGTCATCACCAATACCTGTGTCAATGTTGTACCTGCCATGGCGGCCCGAGCACTCGGAATTCCTGTCATCTGGAAACTCACAGAAATGATTCAAAGTAATCCATATACAGAAGAAGCCGTCCGTTTTATTGATGAACACAGTGACTGGGTGATTGCTATTTCTCATACCGTTGCAGAGCCTTTGCGGCAGAGTACGATTCCGTCAAAGCTGACCATACTGTCACCGACATGGAATGACTCACTGGCCGGGACAGAAGTGTGGGATCGCTTGCGAATGAACCAGCGTAACGAGCTTGGGCTTACATCTGAACATTGCTGTGTCGGGTATATCTCTTCCTTCATATTTGAAGCAAAGGGACTTAAACCCTTTGTGGAGTCTGCTTTGTTATTATGCCAGCGGTTCCCCCATACCCGGTTTTGGATTATCGGCAAACCTGTAGATCTCGCTTACTATGAGGAATGTTTATCTCTTATACAGCATTCCGGCTGTATTCATCAATTTTTATTTACAGAATTCATCGAAGATGTAAGCAGGGCCTACAGCGCTATGGATATTGCGGTTATTCCAAGCCTGGTAAAGGAAGGGTTTGGGATGACAGCCCTCGAGAGCCTGTATTTCGGCAAACCTGTCGTTGCTTTCCATCAAGGAGGGCTTGCAGAAATGATGGAATCTGTCGGAAACGGCCACCTTCTGGTTACACCTGGCGATACGGAACAGCTGGCAGCAACGATGGCTCCATTCATTATAGATAGGCAAGGAGCTGAACAGGCAGGCCATCGCAATCATGAGGAAGCGGCTCGTCAATATAGCCCTGCTGCCTATTCAGTGCATGTATCAGAAATGACAGAGCAATGGAGGAGCTTGTTCCCTGATTGGTTTAGTGCAGCAGAGCGGCCAAAAAAAATATCAATCCTGCAGAAAAGCAGAACCGCCAGAAAACGCTCTAAGCATCGTTTAAAGAAATTAAAAGGCAGAAAAAAAACGAAGAAACCAAGTTCCCCAAAAAAGAAGAGGAAACCTTTAGCCAAAACCCCGAAGCGTACTTCTTTAACTAAAAGTAAATCTCGCTCCAAAAGCAGAGCAATGGTCAGAAAGCGAAAAAAACGCCCTCGTATAGCCGGATAGAATACCGAAAAGATTTCCCATGAAGGGCACTTCCCAAAGGACATTCATAAGCCAGATCAACTTAAAGGAGGGAAGATCATGAAGATCTTAACAGTGCTTGGGACCAGACCGGAAATTATCCGCCTGAGCTTAATCATTCCTAAACTGGATCGATATGCAGAAAAGCATGTGCTTGTGCACACCGGGCAAAATTTCACGGAAAGTCTCAGCGGTCAATTTTTTAAGGAGCTGGGCTTGCGGGCACCGGATTACGTGCTTCAGGATGAAGCAGCGTCACTGGGGCGTCAGCTGTCTGCTATGTTCGGTCAGCTAGAGTCTATTCTGATCAAGGAACAGCCAGACAAAATTCTGCTTCTTGGTGATACGAACAGTGCATTATCAGCTATTCTTGCTGAACGAATGGGAATTCCGGTCGTGCATATGGAAGCGGGAAACCGCTGCTTTGATCTTGATGTACCTGAGGAGAAGAACCGAAGGGTTATTGATGCCATTTCCACAATCAATATGCCGTATACAGAACAGAGCAAGCAGCATCTCATCAGGGAAGGAATTCCTAGCCAGCGAATTGTGCTGACAGGCAACCCCATTTTTGAAGTAATGAAGCAGTACGAGGGGCAAATGATGGCCAGCAACATCATGACAACACTAGGACTGACTTCCGGCAAGTACTTCCTCGTCACAGCTCACCGTGCAGAAAATGTGGATTCACCTCACCATCTTGAACAAATCATGCTGGGCTTGAACAAGGTCGCTAAGTCGCATGGACAGCGCATTATTTGCAGTATCCATCCCCGCACAAAAGCCCGGATCAAGGAGCATTTAAAGCTGGAAATGGACCCTCTCGTTGAATTTCATGAGCCATTCGGATTTTTTGATTTTTTGCTGCTTGAAAAAAATGCGAGCTGCGCATTGACCGACAGCGGGACCGTACAAGAGGAATGCTGCATTATGGGGATTCCGACCGTTACAATGCGCAGAACGACTGAAAGACCTGAAACGGTGGATTGTGGAAGCAATATCGTATCCGGCGTAGATGCGGATCGGATCGCGGAATCCGTAACCCTTATGATGGAGCTGGAATCGAAGTGGGAATGCCCAAAGGGATATCTGGCCCATGATGTATCGGATAAGGTCGTCAAATTTCTACTTGGAGGGAAACTGCATGTTTGAGAATCAGAGAATCCTCGTGACAGGCGGCACAGGATCATGGGGACATGAACTTATAAGACAGCTCTTAACAATGAACCCTAGCGAAATTATCGTTTACTCCCGGGGGGAATCAAGTCAGGTAGCGATGAGCCGTGAATTTGAGGATGAGCGGCTAAAATTCTGCATCGGTGATATACGGGATAAAGATGCGCTTGTGGCGGCTTGCCGCGGAATTGATTATGTGTACCATCTTGCAGCACTGAAACATGTGCCTGTATGTGAGGATCAGCCTTATGAGGCATTGAAGACAAATGTCATCGGTACACAAAATGTAATTGAAGCAGCCGTAGAGAATGAAGTAAAGAAAGTAATCTACATTTCAACTGACAAAGCGGCTAACCCGTCTAATTTTTACGGTATGACCAAAGCGATCGGCGAAAAACTGATCGTCTATGCCAACCTGCTGCACAGCAGCACGGCATTTGTAACCGTGCGCGGGGGAAATGTACTGGGTACAAACGGAAGTGTCGTGCATCTGTTCAAGGATCAAATTCGCAATAAAGGAATAGTCTCCATAACGGATATGCACATGACCCGCTTTTTCCTCACCCTGCGGGATGCCATTTCACTGTTATTCAAAGCTTCCATCGAAAGTGTTGGCGGTGAGATCTTCGTCATGACGATGCCGACTTGTAAAATCGTTGATCTGGCTGAAGTGCTTATTGAGGATGCCGGCGTCCCTAATGTGCAGATTGTAGAGCGGGGAACGAGACCGGGAGAGAAGATTCACGAAATTTTAATGAGTGAGTTTGAAAGCAGAACGACCATCGTTTATGACGATCAATATCTCGTTATTTTGCCAACACTTAATCTGCCTGTCTTAAAAGAGCGGTACAAAGATCATAAGCCGGTTACTTTCTCCAGCTTCAGCTCCGAGTTCAATCTTATGACAAAAGAGGAGATCCGGGAGATCCTGCAGCGCGGGGGGTTCCTTGCATGAAATTGCTTATTGTTGGCGGACATGGCATGGCAGGCCATATCCTGGTAGATTACTTCAAGAAGCAGGGTCAGCACAGCGTTTTTTATACGTCACGTGACAAAAAGGACCCGAACGGGCTGATACTTGATGTAAATGATATTCACGGCGTAGATTTGCTAATCAAGGCGGTCCGGCCCGATATCATTATTAATGCAGTAGGAATTCTTAATCATCATGCCGATAAAAATGTAATTCAGGCTTACCACGTGAATGGCTTTTTGCCGCATCGGCTTGCTGCCCTTGCGGACCAAATTCATGCCCGGCTGCTCCATATCAGTACCGACTGTGTATTTAAGGGCGATGGAGAGGGGAATTACACGGAGGATGCCGTTACAGACGGCGACTCCGTATATGCGATTACAAAAGCACTCGGAGAAGTTCGTTCTCCGAGTCATCTTACCATCCGAACCTCAATCATCGGTCCTGAGATGAGGAAGCACGGAATCGGTCTCCTGCACTGGTTCCTGAACCAAAAAGGGGTTGTGCAAGGCTATACCCATGTGAGATGGAACGGGGTCACAACACTTGAGCTTGCGAAAGCAGTGGATTACTATATGCAAACTAAAATTTCGGGATTAATTCATCTTGCACATCCCAAGCCGGTCACCAAATATGAGCTGCTGCTGCTGTTTAAAGAGATTTGGAAAACAGCAGACACCGTCATTATTCCCAGCGGGAAGATGGTTCAGGACCGAACACTCGCAGTGACACGCGAAGACGCAAAGTGGTCTTTGCCATCTTATTCTGAGATGCTGAAGGAGCTGGCGGAATGGGAGAAAATGCATTAAAGGATAAAGTGGTGCTGGTGACGGGCGCTGCCGGATTTACCGGCAGACACGCTGTGGAGCATTTGACTCAGCTTGGAGCGAAAGTCGCTGCCGTTCTTCGGGCATCTTCCGGAGTCACATTGCAGGCGGCCAATGCAGTTTATCATTGCGATTTGGAAGATCGGGGAGCGGTACATCAGCTCGTTCACAACATCCAGCCGGACTATGTGCTTCACTTGGCAGGTCAGAACTCGGTTCCGGCTTCATGGGCAGATCCGCTGACGACGATGCAGGTCAATGTAATGTCCCCGCTTTATTTGCTTGATGCTGCCCGTGCAATTCCGCACTGCAGAATAGTGATTGTTGGATCAAGACTAAAGTATACACCACCTGCCGGGGGCCCTTATGCCCCTCCGCATCCTTACAGTCTCAGTAAATATATTGAAGAAATCATGGCCTTAGCCTGGACCTCTCTGTATGGGCAGCCTATTGTATATGCCGAGCCAGGCAATCTTATCGGTCCTGGACCGTCTACCGGAATATGCACCCTGCTGGCCCGGCATGCTGCAGCTGCCGAATCAGGAAGCGAACCTGCTCCATTTCGTTTATCTTCTCCTGAGGACAGGAGAGATTTTCTGGATGTAAGAGACGCTGTGCGGGCATACGCTCTGCTGCTGCAGTCTGGTAAGCCGGGTGTCGTCTACCCCGTCATCTCAGGGACAGAACGGAAGCTCGGAGAAGTCACAGAGCTTATAGTCTCGCATGCAGCAAGCCAAGTGCCGCTGGAGTGGGGGGCCCCGTCGTCAGGACCAGGCGGAAGCTCTGCGAGCGATGACCATAACGCTTCTCTTCGGGAGCTGGGATGGCAGCCTCTGATCCCCTTTGCTCAATCCATTCTGGATATTCTTAACGATGCCCGAGCTGCGAAGAGAGGAGGACTCGCATGAACACTCAGCCGCTTGTGACGATCGTCATTCCTTTTTATAACTGCCCCTACATTCATCATTCCATCCGAAGCGCCCTTGAGCAGACCTACCCCTCCATTGAAATTATCGTTGTTGACGATGGTTCCACAATTCATGCCAATTTAATAGATCCATATAGGCCCTACATTTACTATTTGGGCAAGCAGAATGGAGGAACGGCGACAGCTTTAAATCACGGGATACGATATGCATCAGGGGAATACATTGTCTGGTTAAGCTCAGACGATATGCTGTATCCGGAGAAAGTGGCGATGCAGGTTGGGATGATGCAGGAGTTAGGAGCTTCCATATCTCATACCAATTTTAATTATATTAACGAGCATGGAGTCGTTACGCAATTTAGAGCCGGACCTTCGCCAATGTCCAGACAGGAAATGCTGCGCTTCTTTTTGCTCGGGAATCCGGTGAATGGCTGTACTGTTATGATACACAAGTCCGTTTTTACTACGGTCGGGCTGTTTGACGAGTCTTTGCCTTATACTCATGACTATGATTTATGGTATCGTGTGCTGCTCGCCGGTCATTCCATTCCTTACATTACACAGCCGCTGACTGCATATCGAAGACACCAGGGCATGGGAACCTTGCGGTATGAGGGGGCGATAGCACACGAGATCAGCATGACGAAAGCCAAATACCGAGATCGTGTCAGAGGACTGATCTAGCGGGTCAGTAAACCCTTTGTAGGAGTCTGTCAGGAAGGAGTGACGATATACATTATGTATCAGGAGCTTGAGCAGGCAGATCTTTTACCACTATTATGCAGGCTGCTGAGATTCTCAGACAGTGTGCTGGATATTGGGAGCGGGCCAGGTCATTTACTTGAATATTATGAATGCAGGCTTATTATTGCACTCGAAATACATCGTCCTTATCTCGAACATCGCGTAAATCATTCCCCTCACATTATTCCCTTAAACGCCGATGCAAGAACCATTAACCGCTTGTTTGTGAAAAAGTCTATTTCTACTGTGACCATGATTGACTCGCTTGAACATTTTACAAAAAAGGACGGAATGGAGCTGCTTCAGCAGGCGGAACAAATTGCAAAGCACCGCATTATCATTTTTACCCCAAGGGGTTACTTTCCGCAGGTCGGGATTGACCATTATCAACTGAATGGTGAACGTTATCAAAGTCATCACAGCGGATGGGATGAACAGGAACTGCTTGCGCTTGGATATGACGTCATCGTGCTGAAAGGCTTCCATAATCTTAAAAATCCATCATTTGAGGCTTCTTTTCATACAGATCATCAATCCGTTGATGCCTTACTCGCCTGGAAGACACTTGATCGTTGATAGGTGTTCACATGAATCCAAGGAATAAGAGAGGTGATGAGATTGCCTGCTGATTATCCCAAAGTATCGATTGTGATTCCTGTCTATAACTGCAGCTTTGTTCAAGAAGCGATTGAGAGTGCGCTGAACCAGACCTATCCCTATATCGAGGTCATTGTGGTGGATGACGGATCGACGCAGCATAAGGAACTGATCTCCCCCTACAAAGATCGGATTCGTTATATACCTAAAATTAATGGTGGAACGGCGACGGCACTGAATACGGGAATTGTTCATGCGACGGGCGCATATTTTGCATGGCTGAGCAGTGATGATGCATTTGAGACTTCAAAGATTGAAGTTCAAGTCGATTTTATGCTGAAGCGAAATTTGTCCTTCACCCATTCTGCTTACTATTATATGAACCACCTCAGTGAACAAATCGGCGAGGTTCATCCGTATCTCGGCAGTGAGAAAGATATGATTGAGCAGCTGCTGATCGGCTGCCCGATCAATGGATGCACCGTTATGCTCAATATGAAAGTGTTTAAAAAGGTAGGCTTGTTTAATCCTCTGTTTCGTTATGCCAACGATTATGAAATGTGGCTTAGAATTCTCCCGTATTATAAGCTTGAAATGGTGGATATTCCGCTCGTTCGCTACCGTGTGCATGATGATATGGGAAGCTTTAGGCACCTCCCCGAAATTGAAGAAGAGAAGAAGAGGATACAGGATTTGCATAGGGAAGCATTATTGTCCCTAATGTGATTATAAGGGAGGTGAAGCAGTGCGTTTTATATTTCCTGTGTATACTCTATGCCGTGGAGGGGCTCAGCGTATGTTAGCTGAGATAGCAAACCGTCTGGTAACGATCGGTCATGAGGTTATTGTGGTCATGCCGAAAAGCGGCGTAGTCGAATATGAGCTCAAAGCAGGATTAGTTCAGACGAGTGAAAACACCCTAAATGCTCATGACATTCCCAGCGGGGATGTCATTCTGTCGAATTTCTATACAACAGCATATCCGGCCCAGCAAGCCAGTGAAGAAGGGAAGGGACTGCATATTCGTTTGTCTTTATGCTACGAGCCGACTTTTCTGCAAGACAATCAGTATTCCTTTCCCTCTTACCATTTAACTCCCCACCTGCTCGTCTTGTCGCGTTGGCAGCAGGATATTATCTATTTAAATCATGGAATAAAGGGGCGCATTATCCCAGTGGGGGTAGGCAGCTTCTTTCATAATATGAATATTCGTGAACATCTGAATATGCCGCTTAACATTACTTCCATTTACCGAAAGGAAGAGGGGGACTTTTCCTGGCATCGAGAACAGAGATATTTACTCAACCAGCTAGATATTGTCAAAACAGCTTACCCTAATGTCATTATTAATCTCATTACACCGCCCGGCGAATTTGCTGATTCCCCAGATGTACAGCAGCTGCAGGCCACAGGCAAGTATCGGCATTATACACCGATTAATGACGAAGAGCTTCGGTTCCATTACAATCAAACGGATATTTATGTAAGCTCAGGCTCCTATGATTCCGGTTCTCTTCCCGGTCTTGAAGCGATGCGCTGCGGGGCCGCTCTGGTCGCTTCCTATTCTGGAGGCAATACGGAATATGCCGTGCATGAACGGAATTGCTTGATGTCCTATCGTTACGAAAATAGGCTTGCTGAGGATGTCATCAGACTTATCGAGGATCAGGCACTTCGTCAAAAGCTTGCGCAGCGGGGCGAACAGGATTCTTATACATTCACCTGGGAACGGAGTTACAGTGAGTTCGAACGGGTAGTAAATGATATTGTCAGCCGTTCCCTGCTATAACGTGTTTTTAGAGAAGACGGTAGATTTCGACCGCATCCAGAAGATGGTATGGCTCTGTGTAGGAATTACCGTCCGCACCCGTTGTGATTAGAATGTGCTCCTGTCCATTAATGATTGCATAGCTGGCCAGACATAAGCCTGCCGGATCTGTGTATCCTGTTTTTCCTCCCTTAATTTCTCCGTGTGCTAGCGTCAGTTCCTCAGTATGACCAGATAACGTACTGTATAAGGTGATTCCATCAGGATGAATTGAAGTAGGGCTTGTGTTGTACTGCAAAGTCGTAAATATTTTTTTGAATTGCTCGTTTTGCAGAGCGTATTCCAATAAAGTGGTGAGATCATCTACCGTTGAATAGTGTTTCTTATTATGCAGTCCGGTCGGATTTGTAAAATGTGTATTCTGCATTCCGAGCTCGGCTGCTTTTTCGTTCATCTTGGACACAAACTTCTGTTCCGATCCATGGACCAAGACTGCAAGAGCCGTCGCTGCCTCCGCTCCTGAAGGCAGCATGGTACCATACAGCAAATCAACGGCCTTTACTTGCTCACCAGGTGAAAATCCAGCCATAGCTGCACCTGATGCCGTAAGAGGCGGGAATATTTGCTCGTCTAATACAGTCGTCTGCTGTAAATCGGACAGATGTTCAATGGCCAAAATGGTAGTCATGATCTTGGTCAGCGAGGCAGGATAGACTTTCTCCTTCGCATTCGCAGCAAATAAAGTTTCATTATTCTCAAGCCGTACCAATTTAGCGTTTGTACTGTACAGCTCATAAGGCATGATCGTGTTAGACGTCTCGGATGAGGCAGAGAATAATCGGCTGGCTGCCTTTTTCATGGAATCAAAGTCATCAAGATTGAGCAGCAGGAGGAGAACGATGATTAGAAGGAAGGCTCCTTTTATAGAGATAGGTTTTTTCTTCTTTTTGACGTTGGACATGCTAAAAAACAACTCCTTTACATACGGCCGCGCCCAATCAAAGCGTTATAGCTTTCTGTTGCATTGGGGTGCCTGTATACATTCAACCATAAGGATCGGAGTTGTTTTTTAACTTTTTATAGCTAAGTTCTTAAGAGTTTCTTAAGATCGTCTTGGAAGCTTTACAGTGAACACGGTATGCGAATTTTCGCTGCCAGCAGTTATCGTTCCGCCGTGTGCGTTCACAATTTCTTTGGCTATGGCCAGCCCCAGACCTGAGCCGCCGGTAGCAGAGGACCTCGCTGTATCAAGCCGGTAAAATTTTTCGAATATTGTGTTCAGCTTATGAGCAGGAATCGTTTCTCCATCGTTAGAGAACCTGATAATGATGCTGTCGTTCTGCTCTGCCGCTGTAATCTCTACATTTGTGCCCGAGTAGCTGTAATGAATGGCGTTTTTCATAATGTTATTAAATACCCTTGCGAGCTTATCCGGGTCACCGTGCAGAGTCAGGCTGTCAGCTGTTTGAACGGAAGTGGTGAGGCTTCGTTCAGCAAGCATCGGATGGAACTCGTCAGCAATCTGCATGAGCATGAGGGAGAGGTTGATCTCTGTTTGTTCCAAGACAATGCTTTGCAGGTTAAAGCGTGTAATGTCAAAAAATTCATTAATAAGATGTTCCAGCCGGTAGGCCTTTTCGAGCGTAATGTTCACATATTTTGCTTTCTGCTCGATTGGCATGTCCTTTGCTTCATCCAGCAGGCTGAGATAACCGATAATGGACGTCAGCGGTGTTTTGATGTCATGTGCCAAATAGACAACAAGGTCATTCTTTCGCTGCTCGGCCTCTTGGGCATCGTTCATTCTTTTTTTGAGTGTGTCTTTCACCAGATTCATCTTTCTCTCCACCACTTCAAGCTCAGGAGAAAGGGATATGGGCTCGTCCGATTCCTCGATCAGCCTATCCATGCTGCGATTGATCTCATTAAAGTATTTGGTCGCTCTTGTTAAGGTCATGTAGAAAATAAGGAACAGCAGCAGAATGAAAAAGACCGTCAATATTAAATCCTTGTTCCGCTGAAAAATGACATTGTACAGCCGGGCTGCCGTCGTATATTCAATGCTGAAGAACGCCTCCGAGAACCGGATAAAGGCGTCCGCGAAAGGGGCTTCAAGCACTCCGTCGATGAGCACGTTTTTGATCATAAAACCAATAACCGCCGTAATGACAGCCGTGAACAATATTTGAGTTATTATTTTATTTTTAAGCTTTCGAAAATCATCCTTCAATCTTATAACCTACTCCCCATACGGTTTTAATATATTTGGGCTTATCCACATGATCATTCATTTTTTCGCGGAGATGACGGATATGAACCATTACCGTATTATTATTGCTCGTAAAATACTTTTCTCCCCATACCTCCTGGAAGATTTGTTCAGAGCTCAGTACTTGTCCTCTATTGGCGCATAGCATCCACAAGATTGAGAATTCCGTAGGGGTAAGGGAAATAGGCTTCTCATTCAGATAGAATTCATGCGTATTTTTATTAAGAACAAGTCCAGAGAAAGCAATGACTTTGTCTTCTTCAGCAGTTTGATTCTCCAAATTGTACTTTGTAAATCGTCTCAGCTGTGCTTTGACGCGGGCGACTAGCTCAAGTGGACGAAACGGTTTGGTTACATAGTCGTCAGCCCCAAGGGTTAGTCCCGTAATTTTATCGATTTCCTCCTCTTTGGCCGTAAGCATGATGATCGGAAAGTGATGGTTTTCTCTAATCTTACGGCATATATCAAAACCGCTCATATCCGGCAGCATGACATCGAGGATAGCCAAATCGAGCTTTTGGTTCTGAATGCACTCCAGTGCTTCTGCTCCGTTATAAAATTTATAAACATCATAGTTTTCTGCTTTGAGGTATAGCTCCACTAAATCTGCAATTTCTTTTTCATCATCTACGACTAAAATAGGTATGCTCATGGTAACCGCCTTTGCTTTACGTATCGTTATTCATTATCTTATCCAAATCTATTATAGATAAAGTAAGCGTGCTCCCGCCACTTAGGTACTCCTAGTCATAGCAAAGACCCTCGCACAGAGAGAGGGCCCGATTCCTTCAAAGGTTAGGATTAGAATATGGCAAGCGCATTCATCATTTGTCTAAACGACTGGGCATACGCTTCGCCTGAAAAATGTGACACGAGATGTTCTCTTCCCGTTTGCTGAATAGATTTGCGCAGCGGCAGATTATCCATAAGCTCCATGGCCTCTGCAGCGGCTTGGTCGATATTCCCAAGCGGATAGAACTTTCCGGTTTGATCATGGGTGATGAAGGCGCGCACTCCGTCTGAATCTGTGCTGAGTACGGGAAGTCCGCAGCTAATAGCTTCAGCAACCGCATATCCAAAGCCCTCCATAATGGATGTTGATAGCATAATTCCGCCCGAGCGTGCAGCCATGGAATAGTATCTCGGCATCATGTTATTGGGAACATTGCTGAATATGCCGATTTTATCTTCAAGCTGAAGCGTTTTGAGCATTTCGTAAAATTGCTGCACCTCTTCTGGAGAAGCCAGAGTTGGGTCATGAAATACCCACAGCTTAGCATCCGGCTTCTGCTGGATAATCCGGTGGCTGATGAGCAGAAACTCCCGCCAGTTCTTGTTGTATTCTAGCCTTCCAATCCACATCATTGCCGGATATGGAGGGATATCGGTTTCCATAGGCACAAACGTTGTCGTATCCAGCATATTGGGAATAATGAACCGTTGCATAAATGGACAGATTTCCATGAAAAGCTGCTGTAAATGAGCTGTGGGCGGGATTAATACTGCATTGGCATGAGCCTGAAGATACGGCGTCGCTGTACAAATGGTCTCGACAGCAGCTTCCCTTGTACCAAGTCCCTGAGCTTCAAAAAGAATACGTCCTTTATAGTTAAGCTCAAGGCGGAGTCTTACGACCATATTAATATCCGAAGTAACAATGATCGCATCATACTGCTGCTGGTCTAGTATGGATTGGATCTCATCTTTATCAGACGCAATAAAGACTGTCCCGGTATTGTTTTGCAGGCCCGTGCCCGGCCTATGGTACAGAGTATGGGCTTCAATGCCATGCTCATTCAATACCGAACAACGCAAACGGTTCAGTGTCTCGACACCTCCGCTTGGAACAATGAAAGTAAAGAGGACTTTCAAGGCATATCCCTCCTGATGATTCAACTCCACACCGGGCTTTAAGATTCATTCATCTATTTAAGTTACGTTATAGGTTGAAATTGAGTGCGGGCATCAGGCTAATCATGCAAATTTTTATCTGTTCACAATTTAGACACATATTTTTAAGGATTCTTTTAATATTGTTTAAGCCCTGTTTATTGTTGCCTGTCTATGATTAGAAAGATCTGTAGTTAGCTTAACAATGATTTAAGAAAGGATGAAGGAGAGAGTGCTGAGGTTAGATCAGGTGAGCAAAACATTTGACGGCCGGCGGGGAGTTCATCATATGGACTTTTCAATGGAACGGGGAGAAATTGTTGGTTTTCTGGGACCCAATGGTGCTGGCAAAACAACCACGATGCGGATGATAACCGGCTATTTGCGGCCCACGGAAGGTCAAGTGCTGCTGGATGGACAATCCGTCCACGAGCAGGGCAAAAAGGTACGGTCAAGAATTGGATATTTACCGGAAACCCCTCCTTTATATCCTGATATGTCCATTCTTTCGTACTTGAAATTTGTGGCGAAATTAAGAGATGTGCCTGCTCGGGAACAGAAAGCTAGAGTCGATGAGATGCTTTCAAGGCTTGGCCTTGTCGGACGAGAACGTCAAATCATTCGGACACTATCCAAAGGATACAAGCAGAGAGTAGGGCTTGCCGGGGCGATTATACATAAGCCGGATCTGCTCGTGCTGGATGAACCGACGTCAGGTCTTGACCCCAATCAGATTATGGAGATACGTGATCTGATCAGAGAGCTTGGAGAAAATCATACGGTTCTGTTAAGCACGCATATTTTGCCTGAAGTCAGTACCCTCTGTAATAGAGTGCTTATTATAAATCAGGGTGAATTGGTTATGGATGGATCGCCTGCCTCGATCGGCAGCACGATGAATCAATCCTTCCAGGTTTCACTGACTGTAAAGGGAGATACAGAAGAGGTTATACCGCTTATTCGCTCCTGGGGAGATGCTTCGGAAGAGAAGGTTCAGCTGACTCTGCAGGGTGAAGAAGCGGGCACCGTACAGCTGGAGCTGAATGCCCCTTCACATTATGATTACAGAGAGAACCTGTTCTATTTATTGGCGCAGGCGAATGTCCCTATCTTAGAGATGAAGAAGCAGGATCAATCGCTTGAGGAGATATTCCAGAAGCTGACGACCAAAGAAGCTGAGGATTCACAAAGCAGAGAAGCTTTCCCTCATGCAGCCTCAGCTCCAGAATCAGCAGAGAAAACTTCAGATGAACAAAGAGGGAGTGAGTTATAGATGAAACGGATGCTGGCCATTTTTTATAAAGAGCTGCAGGCCTATTTTCTCGCTCCGACAACCTACTTTGCATTTGCAGTCTATGTCTTGTTGTCGAGTCTTTTATTTTTTATGAGCTTTGTATACTACCAGCCAAGTATTGTGGATTATCGGCTCGTGCTAGGTGATACTATATCACTGCTGCTGTATGTAGTCCCCTTGCTGACCATGCGGCTGATTGCAGAAGAATTTCGTCAAGGGACGGATGAGCTGCTTATGACTTCACCATCAAGTGTGATGGAGATCGTCTTCGGGAAGTATTTGGCCAGCCTTGTCATTCTTCTGGTTCTGATTCTGTGCAGTCTCACCTATCCGCTATTGATGTCTTTTTACGGTGATATTAATGAAACGACGGTGTGGCTGTCCGCTTTGGGGCTGTTCCTGCTCGGCGCTGCCATGATGGCAATCGGCATGTTTGCCTCATCCTTGTCCCAGCATCAAATGGTATCGGCGGTGGCCGGCTTTATTCTTCTGTTTGTGCTGTGGATGATGGACTCATTCAGCGGAAATGCGACTGTGACACAATGGCTTGAACCCTTTTCATTATCGTCCCGGTTTATGAATTTCACGAAGGGCGTCATCAGCGGTCCGGACGTCATCTTCTATCTTACTTTAGCTGCGGTGTTCTTGATGCTGAGCATTCAGGGCATTGAGCGGAAACGGTGGAGGTAAAGAAGATGAAAAAATGGTTGAATCACACAAACAGTGCGGTTATTTCGGTAGCGGTAATCGGCATATTTATTCTACTCACCTTATTTTTGAATTCGCTTGGCGGCTTTCAGCTGGATCTGACGGCAAACAAGCAGAATACGTTGTCTGAACAAACATTAGATGCAATCAGCAATGTAAAAGAAGATGTTCGGGTCCTAGTCTTTACTGTGAACTCTTCCAGCGATGAGCTTCTGAACCGGGAAGTCACTGACATTGTGCAGGAGTACAGCAACCGAAACAGTAAATTGAAGGTTGAACAATACAATTTGGAAAGCGAGCCTATTCTTGCGCAGCAATATGGACTCACCTCAAGCTCAATTGTGCTTGTGCAGGGGGACAAGCAGCAGATCATACCGATGATCGATCTTTTCTCCTCCGGCGAGACGGAAGGCTCCTATCTGTTCTCGGGCGAGGAAAAATTGACTCAGGCGCTGAACTCGCTGTCCTCGGATGAGACGCATAAAGTAGCTCTTTTGACAGGTCATGGTGAGCTTGGTCTGTCACTTGCAACTAGCTTCCAGTCTTCATTGAACCAAAGCAATGTGGAAACGGAAGAGATTTCTCTGGCCAGCGGAGAGTCGGTACCGGAGGGAACGGATGTGCTCGCCATTTTGGGCCCGCAGACGGATTTGACGGATAGTGAGCTGAAGCAGGTCCAAACGTATATGGATAATGGCGGTAAGCTGCTGCTTACACTTGCCTTTCATGAAAATATGGATACCGAGTGGCCTAATATTGACGCTTTGGCTGCACAGTATGGCGTAACCGATGAACATGCTGTTATGGTCGATCCGGAGCAATCTGAATCCATGGGTCCGCTGTGGTCGATGCCTGAGTTTCTGCCGCATACGATCACTGATAAGCTGATTGACAATAATCTTAATCCTGTGTTTGCTCTGTCTATTGGGTTAAGTGCCGCTCAGCAGGATAAATGGACGGTTACTCCAATTCTGCAGTCCTCCGAAAGCAGTTACGGAGAGACCAATGTAGAAGGGCTGCTAGTTAACGAAACAGAGAATGATGCGGACGCTGATCTCCAAGGACCAGTAGATGTCGGTTATGCAGTGAGTACATCGGATGGTAAGCCAAAGGCTGTCATTTTGGGGGCAACGACATTCATTCAGGATTCAGAGCTCACCTCAGGCGGAAATCGGGATTTTATTCTGAATACCGTGAATTATCTTGCTGAGAAAGAAAACGGAGTTACGATCCGGCCCAGAGAACAAGCTGGATATGAGCTTGCTTATTTGACTCAATCACAGGGTTCTGGAATCTTTGTTATAGCCGTCGTCATTTTCCCGCTCTTGTTCGTCATAGCAGGAGTCATGTTATGGTGGAGGCGCAGAAGAAGATGAAAAAGTTACTTCCAACTCTAATACTTTTACTTGTGCTTGCCGGCGGATGGATCTATGCTCATTCTCAGAATTATTTTCAAGAAGAGCCGGAGGCGGCGGAGATGCTGATGGATACCAACGTGTTTGATCCGTCTACGATTACGAAGTTCAGTGTTATCAGTGGAGGAGAAGAGGTTCAGCTGACCAAAGAGCAGAATGAGTGGGTCATGACGGAACCTGAGTCGTATCCCGTGAACAGTTACGCTGTAGATAATTGGCTTAGCGCGCTCTCGACAGCTGAAATTTCCAATGTAGTTGAAGAAAATCCATCGGATGTAGAGAAGTACGGTCTGGATCCGAAAGGAGACGGGATCGTTATGACGACTCAGAATGGAACCGAGGTAACGATGGCGGTTGGTAATATGTTGCCTACAGGGGATAATAATTATGTGCAGATCAACGAGGGTCAAGTTGTGGGAGTTGCTGCCACACAGATCTCCAGCCTGATGCTGACTCCTCTGCAGTTTATGGATACAACACCTTTTGAATGGGATAATGATCAGCTTGCATCCTTGGAATGGGAGAGCGAAGATATCTCCTGGGTGCTGAAGCATAAAGGCGATGGAGAAAATGCCTGGACCTTAAACGGCAATGACATTGAGCTGACGGACGCAGATTCCTTAATGAATCAGCTGAAAAATATAGCAACGGGCCAAGTCCTTCAGAAGCTCGATCAGGATGCAGCCAAAATCAATTTTACGTTGACCGCAGAGCTTCAAGACGGGTCTTCTAAGGTATATCAGGGATGGACGGATTCATCTGAAGAAGGTGAAATTCTTGTCAAAAAGGCAGAGGATTCTTTAAGCTATGTTCTATCTACAGAAAATTTGCAGCAAGTCTCAGATACTGCGAAGGAGCTGCTCGATGCTGATGCAAATAATGATGCTGCTAAGACAGAAGAATAAGCTATAGTAAAAGGTATTCACTCTCTTGAATTTTGAGCGGCCGAATAAATGATGAGTATTTCTTGAAAATAAACCGTGCTTGTACACTAAGTGGTGTCACATGCACGGTTTTTTGCTGCTTACTTGTGCCAAATCCTTTCAGCATATAGGTTAACTGCTTTGAGCAACTTAATGTAGTACCTTAACCTACATTGAACTGGAGGATGAAATATGCCAGGAATGAACAAAACGAAAGCGATCACGTTATCCGTATCCACCGCTCTGCTTGTCATGTCTGGACTAACAGGGTGCGGTACGAACACAGACCATGATCTTAATACAAAAAACGTCCGTAACAACCAGGTCAATGATAACAATGGTAATCGCTACGGACTGAATGCAAACAGTGTTCACAGAACGAATAATTTAAGAAACAGCGATGAATTATCAAGAGCCGTGTCCGAAATAAATGGGGTGGGGAATGCTTATGTTCTGCTTACTGATAATAACGCTTATGTTGCGGTATCGCTCGAAGGTGGAGTTCAACCGCAAAGCACAAGACACCACAATAACCGAAATATGATGAGCAGGGATCTAGGTCACTTGGGCGCAAAGCAAACAGGCACTCGTGCTCCTTATACGACAAGCGGCATCGCTCCTGGACTGACCAATGACTATTCCCAAAGCAACATGGTGGGAGATACGGCAACCGGTTCTAGAGGAGCAGGCGGTATTTTTAATCCTAACAATGTTCGGTTGAATGATGAAAAAGGGCCGGTACCTTATACAAAAATGAATCATCATGATGCAGAAGATGAGCAAGTTACAGACGAAATGAAGAAGAAAATCACAGCCAAGATTAAGAAAATGGCTCCTGATGTAAAAAATATATACATTTCAGCGAATCCAGATTTCATTGATCGTGCTGAGGGTTACGTGAATGACGTAGCTAATGGCAGACCGATCAGCGGCTTTATGGATGAATTCCAAACTATGATGGATCGTTTGTTCCCGACAAACGGCGCAACAATGAATCATAACAATCGATAATACTGAGAGCTTATGGGGAACTATGATAAAAGGCGTTGTTCAATGAACAACGCCTTGTTTTATATATAAAAATCAGGATTTTTTAATGGAATGCTTACTTGTGCAGCTTTTTACCCTTAATCCAGACCTGCTCCAATTCTAGAGATGAATCAACGAGTAAAATATCTGCCTGCTTACCTTGTTCAATGGTACCGGTAACATCCTGTATGCCTAATAGGTGTGCCGGATTGTGGCTGGCTGCTTGCGAAGCTTCCACAATGCTGAGTCCAACCTCCTGTATCAGAAAGCGGAAGCCGCGAATCATTGTTAATGTGCTGCCTGCCAGCGTAACTCCATCCTCAAGACGTGCTACACCTTCCTTCACGATAACCGGCAAATCACCAAGCGTATAATTACCATCCTCAAGGCCAGTTGCAGATATAGCATCGGTAATTAGTACCAGCTTCTGCAATCTGCTTTTTAACTGAGCAATAAGAGAAACAGCTCCCGGATGGACGTGGATTCCATCTGCTATGACTTCTGCACTTATTCTTTCATCGCTGAGAACAGCTCCAGCAGCACCGGGTTTGCGATGATGAAGCGGCGTCATAGCGTTGAATGTATGGACAGCATGATGAAGTCCTGCATCGACAGCTGCCTCCACCTCTTCATAGGTAGCATCGGTATGGCCTAAAGCGGCAATGATACGGTTTTTACTCAGCCAGGAGATGACTTCGTGAGCGCCTTCCCGTTCAGGAGCCAGCGTCACCTGCCGTATCAAGCCAGGATATTGCTTTTCCCAGGAAATAAGCCAGTTCACGTCAGGGAGGGAGATATGCTCCGGATTTTGCGCCCCAGGCCATTTAGGACTGATGAAAGGACCCTCAAGATGAACGCCTGCCAGCTGCGCATGTGGCATTTCATGTGAACGGTATTCATTCACTTCTTGGAGCACTTGGTCAATCCAAGCTTTCGGTGCGGTCATCGTCGTAGCCAGCATGGTCGTCGTACCTTGAGAAGCATGGTATGAAGTGATGGTATCCAGTACTTCCTTGTTCGAATTCATGAAGTCGTAGCCGCCGCCGCCATGGACGTGGATATCGATAAAGCCTGGCAGAATATAGCCGGTCTCACTCGTAATAGATTCATATTCCCCTTCATTCCATCTCTGCGGCAGTGCCGCCCGGGTACCTGCATATACAATGGACTCATTTTGTAGGACAACTACGCCATCTTCAATAATATTGTCCTTCGTTACGACATTTCCGTAAATTTTAGTCAGCATCCTACATTAGCCTCCCCGCACCGCGATCTAATAAGACAATGACGTTCGGATGACACTGCAGCAGCGAAGCGGGGCACTCTGTTGTGATGGGTCCTGTAAGGGCCGTGCGTATAATTTCTGCCTTGTCTTCTCCGCGTGCAACAAGCAAAATTTGTTTTGCTTTAAGAATAGAACCTACACCCATCGTCATGGCTTGTTTAGGCACATCCTCAAGTGAAGAGAAGAATCTGGCGTTCGCTTTGCGAGTCTCTTCTTTTAGATCAACGACATGTGTTCCGCTGGTGAGACTGGTCCCCGGCTCATTAAAGCCGATATGTCCATTATGTCCTATGCCGAGCAGTTGGATATCAACAGGGCCATGATCATTTACAAGCTGTTCGTAATGGATACATTCGGCTGCAGGATCTGCTGCGTTACCATTGGGTACATGGGTGTTGTTTATATCAATATCAATATGATTAAATAACTGCTCGTTCATAAAGCTGCGGTAGCTCTGCGGATGTTCCCCCGAGAGTCCTGCATACTCATCCAGATTGAAGGAGGAAGCCTGGGAAAAGCTTACGAGCCCCTTACGGTACATCTGAATGAGCTCCTTATATATACCAACAGGTGAGCTTCCTGTAGCAAGTCCGAGCACAGCCTTTCGTTTGGATTGCAAGAGAGCGGCAATAATTCCGGCTCCTGTTGAATTCAGATCTTGCTCATGTTCAAAAGTCCAAATATTCATATTCCTATCACCCTTCATTCCTTAGTTTTGTACGCTGCACTTGTTCATACGAAACATTTAGCCTAGGGACAAAACGATCAAAATCGTGGCTTACCATACCGGTGAACAAAATATCGATTACATGAAGCAAAGCGATACGAGAGGCCATATCTCCTCTCCGCATTCCCTGCTCCAGAGAAGAGGTGAACAAGGGGATATCCGCAAGGGAGGCCAGCGTACTGTGGCCATAAGATGTCAGAGAGATGGTGCGGGCACCATTTTCTTTAGCGCAGAGGAGAGCGTCGATTGTATCCTGTGTTTCACCGGAATAAGATACGGCAAAAGCAACATCCTGTTTACCTAATGACGATGCAGAAGTGACCTGCATATGGCCGTCAGAAAAAGCAGTACATGAAATCCCGATCCGCACCAGCTTCTGATAAAAGTCCTGAGTCACGATGGACGAAGTAGCGACACCATATAGATCGATGCGTCTCGCACTGCACATGAGTCTAATCGCATCCTCCATCCGTTCAAGATCAAGCAAGCGGGTCGTATCTGTAATAGAAGCAAGATGGTTAGCCTCAATAGCTTCAATAATTGTAGTTAGGGAGTTTCCTGCGACAATATCCTGATAAGCTGCTACGCCTGTAGGCTGCGCAATTTCGGCCGCGAGCTTCATCTTAAAATCGGGAAAACCTCTGAAATGACGGGATTTGCAAAACCGGGTTACCGTCGCTGGGCTTGTCCCGCTGTTCTCAGCAAGCTCCTTAATGGATAAACCGGTCACCTCGGCCGGAGCGGCCAAAATAACTTCTGCAATCCGGCGTTCCTGGGAAGGTAGCTGATCAAGCTCTTTGGATAACGCATTAAGAATAGCCGTCATGACTCATCCGCCTTATTTAGAAAATTAATTTCAAAAATATATTAAAATTAATGAAAATTATTTTTATTTCTAGTTTCATCTTAATCAAATCTCATCCTAAAATCAACCGTAAATGACGCCCTTTTTTCTTCCTTTTTAGGATGCGCTTCGAGAGCTTGGATTAGCCCATTTTTCTCCGCATTTTGAACCATTATAGGTGACTTTACATAAGATGGTTTGACTGTATCCCTTAACCTTGTTACACCATACAAACCCGGGCAAGGAGGGGTGAACATTGAAGGGTGACCACAAGAGCAAATTTTTGTTGACCCA
Source organism: Neobacillus mesonae (assembly GCA_023715865.1). Taxonomy (GTDB): domain Bacteria; phylum Bacillota; class Bacilli; order Paenibacillales; family Paenibacillaceae; genus Paenibacillus. The sequence continues at coordinate 83,625 of JAMBOW010000007.1, read as the reverse complement.
CCGTGAACGCGAAGTATTCGAGCTTCTGGTGCAGGACAAAACGACGCGTGACATCGCAGGACTTCTATTTATCAGCGAAAAAACGGTGCGGAATCATATTTCCAATGTGATGCAGAAACTCAATGTTAAGGGTCGTTCACAAGCGGTAGTTGAACTGATCAGGCTAGGAGAATTAAAAATCTGACGAAAATCAACGTCTCCATTGGTTTTCGTCATAGCCCTCTTCGCTTATCCTCAGGGATGAGAGAGGAGGGCTTTATTTGTGGATATAGAGGAGCAGAGGATGAAACTGACTGAAGCTTGGGGAAACGTAGCGTGGGGGAAACGTTGTCCTTTGGAAGAACGGAAATAGAAGCGGATGGTGTGGGGAAACGTTGTTTTTGTGCTGCTCCCTCCGGTTGGCTTTGCTTGGACAAGGGTGTTTCGAAGATGAGATGGTCCAAGCAAAGCCAAAAGTCGTTCGCATCTCAAAAACATCTTATTCCCTAAGTTACGACGTCAGAAATCCTCTTCTCCTCTAAGGTGGAGTGGAGGGTTGCGCTGTTGCTCACAGAGATGAGCAACAAGCCTGAGGGAAGAATTAAGTACGTATAGCGTGGGGGAAATTGGATGAGCGGAATTAAGAGCGGATAGCGGGGGAAACGTTGTTTTTGTGCTGCTCTCTCCGGTTGCCTTTGCTTGGACAAGGGTGTTTCGAAGATGAGTTGGTCCAAGCAAAGCCAAAAGTCGTTCGCATCTCAAAAACATCTTATTCCCTGTGTTACAACGTCAGAAATCCTCTTCTCCTCTAAGGTGGAGTGGAAGGGGGCGCAGTTGCTCACAGAGATGAGCAACTGGCCTGTGAGGGGCAGCAGATATTCAGTAAGAATGTGAAGGTAAGGATCTTTTGCGAGTTCACTTCAAAATGTTTGAAAGTATTTGTTCGCAGCAATAAAAATTATTTAAGATACATAAGTTGTTTAGATTGTACACTTCTAAATTAGATGAAAGGTGCGGGAACTGATGGCATACATAAAGCAAAGTAGCATTTTGAAGCTAAAGACTATATAAATAAATGCGACATGGGAAGCAACACTCACAAAGTAAAAAGAACGGGCTGGAAAAGACCCAGCCCGCTCTAAGAGCCCAACCCCCATTGCAGAGGATTGGAGTTTTTTGAAGCACTTAAGGTATACATACTCTAAATTGAAAGGCGAAGCAGAAAGCGAAGGGGACGGAATTGGAGAGAAGAAGCGAAGCGTTCGTATTTGCTGTCTGAATTCAACCCTATAAGGTTCAATAGAATGAAGAAGACAGACAGTAACGACGATCGGATCCCAATCCGTTCCACGGAGTGACAAGGCGAAGCCTAACCCCCACAGTAGCCTGTACAAGTTAAGCTATAACACCTCCACTTTTATGTAACCCGCCTTAGATCTGCTTCAAATAGTCTACAATCGTCAGCAATCCCTTATCAAAGTTCTCCAAGTTAAAATGCTCATTCGGTGCATGCAGATTTTCATCCGGCAGACCAAAGCCCATCATTACAGCAGGAGCGTTTAGTGTGCTGGACAACTTTTCAACGATCGGAATCGATCCGCCGTCTTTTGTGAACAGCGCCCGTGTTCCATAGACGTTCTCGAAGGCATCTGCTGCTTTTTGCAGGAACGGATGGCTTGGATCAATATTGAAGGCAAAAGCTTTCTCTTTAGGAGAGAAGCTCAGTTTTGCACCAACCGGAGTGTGTGCGTTCAGATGGGCTTCAATGGCGTCAAGCACCTTCTGCGGGTCTTGATCAGCTACAAGACGGCAGGTGATTTTCGCATGAGCTTCCTTCGGAATAACAGTTTTGCTGCCTTCTCCTTGGAATCCGCCCCATACTCCGTTCAATTCCAGCGTTGGGCGTGCGCCTACACGTTCAACGAAGGAGAAGCCTTCTTCACCAAACAGCTCGTCCAGACCAAGGTCAGCTTTCAGCTTTTCTTCGTCGAAATTCTGTTTGGCAAATTCCTCACGCATTTCAGGACTTAACTCTAATACACCGTCATAGAATCCATCGACACTGACACGGCCTTGCTCGTCATGCAGGGAAGCCAGAAGCGTCACCATGGCATGAAGGGCGTTGGGAACGCCGCCGCCGAAAGATCCGGAGTGCAAATCCGTATTGGATGTATTTAATGACAATTCCATGGAGCATAGTCCGCGCAGTCCTGTAGAGATGGCAGGTTTGCCTGGAGCAAGCAGGGAAGTATCCGAGATCAGGATAGCATCGGCTGCAAGCTTGTCTGTATGGTCAGCCAAATAAATCGGAAGGTTAGGACTCGAGATTTCCTCTTCTCCTTCGATACAGAATTTCACATTAACAGGAAGCTCTTTTTCCTGTTTCAGAATCGCCTCAACAGCTTTTACATGCAAGAACAATTGACCTTTATCGTCCGTCGCTCCGCGCGCATACAGCTTGCCGTCTCGAATATCCGGCTCAAACGGCGGCGTATCCCACAGATGAAGGGGATCAACTGGCTGCACATCATAGTGGCCATAGATTAGGATGGTTGGCTTGCCTTCGGCATGAAGATAGTCTGCAGTAATAATAGGATGACCCTTGGTAGGGTGAATCTCGACATGTTCAAGACCAGCCTCTGTCAGTTTGCCAGCCAGCCACTCGGCTGCTTTAAGCACATCTCCTTTGTGCTCGGACAGAGCAGAGATACTTGGAATGGTAAGCCATTCTTTTAATTCATTTAAATGGGTGTCGCGATGTTCAGCAAAATACGCTTTATAGTCAACGCTCATAGTGAATTTTTCCTCCTTTATCGATGATAACGACAGCAATAGCATTGCTTTGCTATATTATTTTACACTCTTTTCGTCAGAATACGAAATAATCCCTGTATTTCCACTGCATTTGGCATTGAATTTGCGAAGGATTAGCAGGAAATTGATGGAGGACAGCGAAAGCAATCATATCCTTATCTATATTTTATAAATTCTTAAATTGATATAAAAAACCTCATAAGAAAATGGGCAGGTGAGCGAAGCATGAATCCGCAGCAAGTCTTATCGAGAGAGAAAGATTACGAATCACTACCTAGCAAAAAGCAGCGTGTTTCCAAAGGTCGGTATTATCGCAAGAACCTCATTACCCTTTTGCTCATAGCGAGCATCCCCGGAATCATTGTCGGAATCGTGATTTACTGGCTGGTTGTCTCCCAGATGGAGGAGGAATTCAGCCGCCTGCATCAGAATCAGATCAACAACCGTGCTGAAAATATTGCTGATCAATTCGCATATATGGAGCTTGGATTATCGCACTGGGCGTTTGAGCCCCGCTTTGGTGAAGAGTTGAAGGATATGGATTACGTCTATCATTTTGATCAAACGGAGGATATTGTCACAACCTTGTATGTGTTGCAGGGATCACATCCGCTCATACAGCAGGTTCAGCTTTATTTAAACGAACCTCAGCCGATTTTGTTTAACCGTTCATACGGAGAGCTGGCAGATGAGCAGCTCATAAACTCCTATAACCAATACTTAACTGACGGAGGTCAGGTTTACTGGACCGACAGGCTGCCGGGTAAGCTGCTTGAAGAAGGCAGTACTACTGCGGAGCAACTTCTGCATACTGACCCGAGTGAAGCGCTCGTTCTGGTACATAAAATTCCCGGAAGCAGCACCGCGCCGTTCGGGGCCCTTATCGTAACCTTGGACAATGAAAAAGTCAGGAATTTACTGAAAACGCTTACTCCCTATGATCAAGGCTCCACTTTCCTGATGGATGGTAGCGGAGAGGTTCTGATAGCTGGAGGAGATCATGAGGGAACACCTTCTGGTGAGCTGAATGAGCAGATAAGACAACAAGTTGATTTGCAGCAGGATAAGGGCTCCTTTTTATACACATTCGAAAATACAACCTACTCTGTTTCCTATGGAAAGCTGAATCGCATTGATTCTGACTGGATTTATGTATCAGCTGCCCCAATAACCGACATTACCGAGCCTTTGCTATCTGTATCTAAAGTCATTGTTATCATCAGTACAGCAGGTTTCGTACTTGCTGTGATTTTATCCTGGTTAGCTTCTCGCCGTATTTATTCACCTATTGAGCGGCTCCTTGGCGTTCTGGGGACAAATGATAGCGAAAAAGGTGCTCTTCAGGGACCTTTGCTGCATCATGATGAGTTTGAGCTGCTTGAAGCCTATTGGAATGATTTGCTTACGGAAAGAAGCAGGGCTAGACGAAAGCTGGATGACCAGCTTCCCATGCTGCGGGGGAGCTTTCTTATGCAGCTGGTGCAAGGGCATTTATCCTCGCATTCGGAATCTGATCTCAAGGAACAGATGTCTGAGCTCGGCTTTAAAGTGGAAGATCGCCAATTCCTGCTTATGAAGCTGCAGCTGACGGGGTATTCCAATTTAACCGGCAGATTCTCAGAACAGGATACGGGACTTGTCACTTTTGCCGCTGTCAATATTATTGAAGAGTTTGCAGCTCAGCGTTTTGACGAGGCAATGGTGCTGAACTTCCATGATTTATCGGCAGCTGTGCTAATTACAGGCACGAACGGTGAATCATTAAAATCGTCTGCACTTGATTGGGGTGATGAGCTGATGCTTGTCATTAATCGGATTATGAAGATGAATGTTACGATACTGGTCGGCAGACTCACTGAATCGGTGTCCGAGCTTCCAGCACTTTTTTTAGAACTGGAGCAAGCCGAGGCGTTTAGAAGCATAGAGGAGCTGAATCAGCTTTTGGATCTGGATCATGAGATGCTTTTCCGCAAAATAGAGGAGGCCAGCTACCCATTCTTACTGGAACGAGACATAGTCCAAGCGGTGCGAACAGGAAAGGCGGAAGAGGCTGAGCGTTTATTGGCTCAATTTATGGAGGAGGCCGTCAAGCAAAATACGACGGAGTATCAATTGCAGCAAACGATGCTTCAGCTGTTAGCCAGCCTTTTGCATATGATGCTTCAATCTGGGGTCCCTTCCCATCAATTGTTTAACGGGCGCAATTTATATGAAGAAATCGCTTCTTTGAAGGAGCGCTGTCCGATTGAGAAATGGATGAGAAAAGAGGTGTTCCTCCCTTACATTAGGTATATGGAAGAGAGGTCCCATGCGGGTCTTAAGCCGATCGTTGACCGGACCATTCAGCGCATTGATGAGCAGTATATGACCGATATTTCCCTGGAAAGCTGTGCCGATCTTGAAGGAATGACTCCTTATGCGCTCAGCAAGGCATTTAAGCAGGTAGCCGGAATCAATTTTATTGATTACGTGACGTATAAACGAATCGAGGCAGCGAAGGAGCTGCTCAGAGAAACGGATTTAAAAATGAATGATATCGCAGACCGGGTTGGATATCAGCACAGTTACTTTAACCGAATTTTTAAGAAGCAGGAAGGAATGACTCCCGGCCAATATCGCGAGCAGTGGCATCAATAGCAGTAAGCAGGAGAAATTGCAGTCTCTACTTATCCCTTTGGTTATATCTCAGCGGATAAGTAGAGTTTTTTATTCGTAAGACAAGCACGGAATGTTTTTTTTACAAAAAAAGTAAGTGAAGCAAAAAAGTTCAATGACTTATATGCAGCAGGATTTATAGGAGTTGAAAAAGCGGATATTCCCTAATTTCTAAAGGGTTTCGGGCTTTGCACAAAAAATGAATGTTGGCGGAAACGGGGACAGTTGGCTAAAGTAAGGATCATACATTTTGACAACGCTTACAAATGGAACGAAAAAGTTGAAAGGAGACGTCTATGAAAAATGATTCGCAGACCCCGGGGATCGTCGGCTACGGCACACAGCTCCCTACCAAGGAAGACATAAGACGGGATGCGAGAAAACGATGGTGGTCCCAGATGAAGCGAAACAAATGGCTTTATCTATTGGTCACTCCCGGATTGCTGTATTTTCTCGTATTTAAATACGCGCCGATGTGGGGCATTGTCATTGCCTTTCAGGATTATCAGCCTTTTCTCGGCATTCGGGAAAGTCAATGGGTCGGCTTCGACCACTTTACGTCTTTTTTCCAGAATCCAGATTTCTTCAGGCTGCTACGTAATACATTGATTTTGGCGATATACGATCTCGTGTTTTTCTTCCCGGCTCCCATTCTCGTTGCCTTGCTTCTTAACGAAATTACGAAGTCTTGGTTCAAACGAACGGTCCAAACCTTAGTCTATGTCCCTCACTTCGTATCCATGGTTATTATTGCGAGTATTACGTATGTCTTTCTTACGCCGGATGGAGGTATTCTTTATGAGCTTATCGCCTGGATCACCGGCACCCCGATAGATGTTTTATCCGATCCGGATTCATTCAGACCTCTGATTATCATCCAGATGCTGTGGAAGGAAGTCGGATGGGGTACGATCATTTTTCTGGCAGCGCTCGCAGGCGTAGATACAGAACAATATGAAGCAGCTATTGTGGATGGAGCGGGACGGTTTCGAAGAATATGGCATATTACTCTGCCTGCCATCCGGAACGTCGTTATTATCCTGCTCATTCTTCGTCTGGGCAACTTTCTCGACACAGGGTTTGAACAAATCTTCCTCATGACCAACTCGCTTAACCGCGATGTGGCTGATGTATTCGATACCTACGTGTACCAAGTCGGGATTACTCAAGGAGCGTTCAGCTATAGTACAGCGGTCGGATTATTCAAGTCGGTCGTCGGCATCATTCTTATTCTTGGAGCGAACAAAATCGCCAAGAAATTCGGCCATTCAGGCATCTACTAAACGATAAATTTCAAAAAACAAGACTCTTGCAAAGGAGGTACAGTAGATGGACAAAAGGTTTAACACGCCGGGCGGACGAGTCTTTGACGTGTTCAATTATCTCATTCTAGGCATTTTCGGTATCGTTACGGTATTACCATTCCTTTATATCATCGGAAACTCGTTTGCAACGGAGGCTGAAATTACGGCAAGGCGCTTCTTCCTTATACCGCATGATATCTCATTCAGCGCTTACCAGTACATTTTTTCATCATCCACCATCTTCCGAAGTATCGGCAATTCGATGTACATCACCGTTGTCGGTACGCTTGTGAACCTGCTGTTCACGCTTACGATGGCCTATCCCTTGGCACGCAAGGATTTTTGGGGGCGGAATGTCATCATGAACCTTGTCATCTTCTCGATGCTATTCGGGGGAGGCATGATTCCGACCTATCTGGTCATCCGTGAATTGGGTCTGCTAGATACGTACTGGTCCTTGATACTTCCGGGTGCGATCGGAGCCTTTAATCTAATCGTTGTCAAAAATTTCTTCCAGGAGCTGCCGGCAGGCTTAGAGGAAGCGGCACGAATAGACGGATGTACGGATCTCGGCGTATTCTGGCGCATCGTGCTTCCGCTTTCCAAGCCGGTCATAGCAACCTTTGCCTTATTTTACGCAGTAGGACACTGGAACAACTTTTTCTCTGCACTCCTTTACTTGTCTGACAGCACGATGTGGCCGCTTCAGGTCATGCTTAGGCAGATTGTATTACTCTCGCAGGGGACGGCAGGAGACATGGCCAATATGGATCCGAACTTCGTCCAGCCTCCGGAGCAATCGATCAAAATGGCCGTTATCGTTGTGGGCACAATCCCAATCCTGCTGGTTTACCCGTTCCTTCAGAAGCATTTTGCCAAAGGCATGCTGCTGGGATCAATTAAAGGCTAGAAGCTTAATCCAAAAAACTTTGATATGGGGGTACTGTCTATGAAAAACACGAAGAAGTCAGTAAAGCATTCCATTAAAGTTCTAAGCACTTCCTTTCTCGTTGCCGCGATGCTTGCCGCATGTTCATCTTCACCGGATGGAGGCGGAGAGCAGGCTGATACGAATGGAGCAGCAGGAGGAGAGACAGCAGAAAAGCTGCAGCTAAGCGTTATGGTTCCTAACTTTGAAGCAGAAACCCCGGCTCCGGATAACCCTGTTATTCAGAAGCTGGAAGAGCTGACGGATACAGAACTCGAATTTCAGTGGGTGCCAAGCAGCTCATATGATGATAAGTTCAACATTACGCTGGCTTCCGGGAAACTGCCTGATGTGATGGTTGTCCTCGGTAAATCGCCTAGCTTCATCAACGCCGCGCGTAACGGTGCTTTCTGGGAGCTCGATCCTTATTTGAAGGATTACCCGAACCTGGCCCAGGCTAACGAAATAATTCTGAACAATGCCTCCATAGACGGTAAGACTTACGGAATTTATCGTGCACGTGTGCTGGGACGAAATGGAGTAACCATTCGCAAGGACTGGCTGGATAACCTGGGTCTAAGCGAGCCGACGACGATCGATGAGTTTTATAACGTAATGAAGGCCTTCACAGAAAATGACCCGGATGGCAACGGTAAAAAGGATACCTACGGTCTTATTGCAAGTAAATTCAACGGTCCTTGGGATATCATGTCCGTATGGTTCGGCGCACCAAACCGTTGGGGTGAGGATGGGAACGGACAGCTTGTTCCTGCTCACAAAACACCAGAGTATTTGGAAGCGCTCAAATTCTTCCGCAAGATGTACGAGGAAGGGCTCGTCAACAAGGATTTTGCCGTAATGGATGCGACGAAGATGCCAGACCTTATGGTTAATGGAAAAGGCGGAGTTATGGTTGACGTAGCTGATAACGCACAGCGGATTGATGAGAAGATGCTGGAGAAGGATCCGAATTTAGCAGGCGCAATTGATGTCCTCCCAGCCATGACTGGACCGGAAGGCCACAGAGATCTGCCGACCTCCGGTTATTCCGGAATGATTGCAATATCGAAGAGCTCTATTAAGACAGAGGAGGAGCTGAAGGAGGTTCTTACCTTCCTCGACCGGCTGAACGACGAGGAATTGCAAATGCTCATGAGCTCAGGCATTGAAGGTACGCATTATGAGAAGAAAGAGGATTACATCGTACCGACGTCAGATAAGCAGGTCTTGCGCGATTTGAACGGTACGAACCAGATTCTGATGTTCATCCCAGAAACACGCGGCCTCGGTGTTGAGCAGACGCCAGTTCGTCAGAAAGTAGCGGAGATCCAAAAAGCAAATGCGGAAATTGTCATTCCTAACCCGGGTGAACCACTGATTTCCGATGTGTACGCACAGAAAGGGCCGCAGCTGGATAATATCATCAATGATGCACGTACCAAGTTTATCGTTGGACAGATTGATGAGCAAGGCTTGCAGGATGCCTTTGATCTATGGGAGAAAAACGGAGGTACGGAATATATCGAGGAAGTAAATAAGCTGTACGCTGAGGTCAAAAAGTAAGAGCTCTTCGTTTCTAACACCATCAATAAAATGAGGAGAGCGGGAAGGTTTCCCCTCTCCTATTCAACGTAAAGTATAGATGTAAATAAACAATTTATATCTTTCTATTTTCGAGAACTTCTGTATAATTTTATAAAAAGAACGAAAATGAACCGATATGAACCTATTAGATCCTTATTCGAGGAGGTTGTTTCATGTGGGCGGCGGAAACGTTCAATAATCCGGACAATGAATTTAGAGTGCATCCCTTTTGGTTTTGGAATGGCGAAATGGCTGAAGAGCAGATTTCCTTCCAGATTTCCGAAATGGCGAAGCAAGGGGTTGGCGGTTTTTTTATTTGTGCAAGACAGGGGCTTACCATTCCTTATTTGTCTCAGGCTTGGTTTGAGAAGGTAAAGTACGCGGTGAGCGAAGCCAAGAAATACGGACTTCACGTGTGGTTATATGACGAATACCCTTATCCCAGCGGAATGGCGGGAGGAGAAGTTACTCTTGAAATGCCTGAGGCGAAGCAGCGGACATTAGAGCATTATTCCAGGCAGGTGTCTCATGGGAACAAAGTGTCCTGGACACTGCCATGGGCCATTATTTTATACGCAAAGGCTATCCGTCTGGATGAACGGGGCAAACGGCAATGGGATGAAACAATAGATCTCCGCAAAGCTATTGGGAATATTCAGTTGGATCAGGTGTACCAGGAGAGCGGGCTTACATCTTATAACCGCAAACGGTTTTTTACATATGAAACTGCTTTTCAGCTGGATTGGGAGCCGCCTACTGGTGAATGGGAGATTCTCATTTTCATGGAACAAGAGATTAATGATTTCAAGTACTACGGCAATTTTGTAGATCCCATGAATGAAAAAGCGATGAAGCGATTTATTGAGCTGACGCACGAGCGCTATGAGGAGGAATTAGGCGAAGAATTTGGAAGCGTCATCAAGGGAGTGTTTACCGATGAAATTGCTCCGCTCGGCAGCATTCCTTGGTCGCCGCAGCTTCCGGCTTTTTTTAAAGCAAATAACGGATATGACTTGCTGGAGCATTTACCTGCACTGATACGGAAGGACGCAAGAGATGCTGCCCGGGTCCGCTATGATTTCTTTCAATCCGTACATCTGCTTCTAAGACAATCGGTACATAAGCAAGCTCATGATTTCTGTGAGCGGACAGGAATAGAGTATGCGGCAGAGGTTCCCTCCGTACGAATGACGACTCAGCTGTACAGCCATCTTCCCGGAGGAGATTCTGCTCATGAGAAGATTGGACGTTCGCTTCACTACATCCTTGAAAGATATGGAACCAAGATGCGGGACAATCCCAAGATGGTCAGCTCGCTTGCCCGGCAGCTGGGCAGGAAGCGGAATATGATCGAATGCTTTCACAGTGTGGGCTGGTCCATGACGCTGCAGGATGCCAAATGGATGATTGACCGAATGGCGGCGCTGGGGACGAATTTTTATAACTTCCATGCGTTTTTCTATACGATCGGCGGTCTGGCAAAGCATGATGCTCCTCCTTCGCAATTTGTACAAAATCCGTACTGGCCATACTTCCGTGAGCTGGGCGATTACGTTGGACGCATCAGCTATCTGATGACGGAAGGACATGCGGATATACGTATTGCCTTGCTTGATCCGACAACCTCCTTTTGGACCTTGATGGGTAATCCTCTCCATGGATTCAGCTATGCAGGTGAGAATGAGGAGGAGAAGCAAGAGCTTGAAAGGATTAAACAGGACTGGCTTACGCTGTCCATGCTGCTTCTTAAATATCGCCGGGATTATGACCACCTGGATCCTGAGCTTCTGGCGGAAGGAGTAGTAGAGGACGGAAAGATTCGTATTGGCGGAGCTTGTTATGATGTACTGATCCTGCCGCCGCTATGTAATCTGGAGGCTGAACCATGGAATCAGATCAGCTCCTTTGTAGAAGGGGGCGGCAAAGTGATCTCGATCGGCAGGCTGCCGGATGAAATGATCCAAACGTCAAGTCCTGCAAAAGAACAGATTGCTGCTCTATTTGATAAACCGAACGCCCGCTTCCTCCCTGCCAAGGATGGCATAGAGAAGACCTTCACGGCTTCCGTGCTGCCGCTTTTGGACAAATGGATTCCTGAAGCCATTGCTCTAGAGATTGAGGATGATCCGTTGTGCCTGCTTCAGCAGCTTCGCTGGATCTCAGAACACCAGGCTTTGTTATTTGTAACTAACCAGGAAGGAGGGACGGTGTGCTCCAAGCTTCAAATTTTTACGAATGAATTGATGACGAGAATGGGGAAAGAAGGGTTATCTTCCGAACAGATGGGTGTTTCATTGAAGCAGCTTTCTTTGGAGACCGGAGCTGAGAATACGGATCTGGCACTGGAATCATTCGATTCTGCTTCGGGCCATCTATTGGGGTATAAGCGAAACATTGAGCTTGCCCCTTATGAAGCGCAGGCCTATTTAATAGAGTACACGCCTGTTATGCTTCCGCAGAAAGAGGTGGGGAACGGATCTAACCGATGCTGTCAGGACGTGCTAATTCCTCTGTCAGGAACCTGGGAGCTGAGAGCAGTTCAGGAGAATAAGCTTAGACTTGGTGAATTCTCTTTAACCGTCATGGATACAGATGGAAAGGTACATGTTCGTAATCTCGAAGTAAGTGCAAAAACCTTTATTGAACAGGTGGCAGAGCGGGGAGCTGAAGGTCTTCCTTTGAGATTTAATCAGGTATTTGGCACTCCCAAAAAAGCAGGGCTTGCCTATCCATTGTATGCCCGGTATGTTGCTGAGTTTGATTGTCAGACCCGATTAGAACACTGTCTGCTCTTTTTTGACCGGCACGCCATATCTGGAGACTACACCATTGATGTGAATGGACGGCGGCTCGCGCCGGAACGTTTTTCGCCAGTTAACATTACAGACTATAACAATATTGCAGCAGATATTGGGACAGATCTCTATGAGGGGAACAACAAAATTGTGGTTGAGGTTCGGATTGAAAAGGATGATGACGGACTTGTAGATCCTTTAATGCTCTCAGGCAGCTTTGGTGTTTTTTATAGGGGAGAGTATCCTCTGCTCAAAGAAATGCCTGGGCAGACGGATATCCTCCAGCCGGAGCCGATAGAGGGTTATCCTCACTATGCCGGTACAATGAGCTATCATCGTACATTTTTTTATTCTGCCCCTGCCATTCAGAGCACGGAGAAATTTGAACTGACCTTTGATCATTTCCGAATTCAAGACGTCGTAGAGCTTCGCGTTAACGGTCATTCGCTTGGAATCCGGGCTTGGTCACCCTATCAGTGGACAGGAAGCACCTCTATTCTCAAGGATGGAGAGAATGAAATCGAAGTGCTCGTCACCGGCACGCTGATCGGCCTATTGGAAGGAACTTATTTTGATCAGGAAGAGCATGAACTGAAGAATGTCAAAGAAGGATACCGAAAGCCAAATTCGCTGTTGAAGGAGAGAATCTGATATGAGTAAAAAAACTTACGTACTTGTCGGCACAGGAGGCAGGGCTGGATTTTTTTATACGGCGCTAGCCAAGGATTTTCGGGAGCAATCGGAGCTGCTTGCATTTTGCGATACGAACCAGACGCGAATGGATTATGCAAACAAGATTTTGACAGAAAAGTGCGACTATCATGAAGTTCCGACATATATGGAGCATCAGTTTGACGAAATGATTGAGGCGCATAAGCCGGATTATTGTATCGTGACAAGCATTGACCGGACTCATCACCGCTACATTATTCGGGCCATGGAGCTCGGTTGTGATGTCATTACCGAGAAGCCGATGACCGTAGACGAGGAGAAGTGTCAGGAGATCCTCGATGCTGTAGAGAAGACAGGAAGAAATGTGAGGGTCACCTTCAATTACCGTTACGCACCTCATCATACAAAAGCACGCGAGTTGATTATGAACGGGACGATTGGTGACGTGCATTCTGTTCATTTTGAATGGCTGCTCAACACACAGCATGGTGCCGACTATTTCCGCAGATGGCACCGGGACAAACGCAATAGCGGGGGATTGCTCGTACATAAATCGACGCACCATTTTGACCTCGTCAACTTCTGGATCGGCTCGCAGCCGGAGACCGTATTTGCTTTTGGAGATCTGCTTTTTTACGGCAAAGAAAATGCAGAAAAACGCGGTGAGCGCCATAACTACCAGCGAGCAACGGGCAGCACAAATGCCAAGGAGGATCCATTTGCGCTTCACCTTGATCAAAGCGAAGGTTTAAAAGCGATGTATTATGATGCTGAGCACGAGGATGGATATCAGCGCGATCAGAATGTATTTGGTGACGGAATCAGTATTGAGGATACGATGGGAGTTCTCGTCAAATACAAGAACCGTGCTGTGCTTACGTACTCGCTTAACGCCTATATGCCGTGGGAAGGCTACCGAATCGCATTTAATGGAAGCAAAGGCCGGATCGAGATGAATATCGTCGAGCAGTCTTATGTGAATGCTGGCGGCGATCGTTCTATTGAAGGAGCCCTGCAGGGACATAACATTACCGTATTTCCAATGTTTGAAGCACCTTACCGCGTCGAAGTCGAAGAAGGTGAAGGTGGCCATGGCGGCGGTGATCCAGTGCTGCTGAACGATTTGTTTGGCGAACCTGTGGAGGATCCTTTCGAGCGCGCAGCCAATCATGTGGATGGTGCTCGATCCATTCTGACAGGGATTGCGGCGAATAAAGCCATTCGTACAGGACTGCCTGTTCAGATCAGTGATCTCGTGAAATTTTATAACTGATGCAGTTTTTATATCTTCTTATTTTGAAATCGGTATAAAGGAGCTGGTAAAATGAGTTATTTTCATGAAAGAGAGTCCATTGCAAGCCGTGCTCACGATTCTATAGAAGATGTGCTGTCCACGATTGCACAGCGGTATATCGGTGATAATCCGAAGCAGTCTTTTTTATTCAGAGCATTCAATGAAGAGGGATTTCGCCGCCTGTCCGATTACAGATATGAAATGAATTTGAATGAGCGTCTGCCTGATGCACCCTCAGGAAGCTATGCTTTTATATGGGGGAAGCTGTGGAGTCAGAACCCGAATGAAATCAAGCTGAATATGAGTCTGAGCTGCTACAGTCCGGTAACCATATACGTTAACGGAGAGCAGTTCTTTAAGTCTGATCTTCATCAAGAGCTGTTTCCCAAAAGACGCTGGCCGCTTGCTGTTCCCGTCAAATATGGATGGAATGATATCGTACTTCAATTTGTGAAGACGGATGTAGGATTTGGCGGCGTGTTTGGAACCGGCTCCTTTAAGAACTTCCCGCTGCATTTTATTAACCCAAGCTCAGACCGGGACGACCAGGAGGGGTGGCTGTACTCTGAATTTTTCACGAATCCTGAGCAGGAGCTTCCATGCCTTGGGGTGAAGGAGAAGGACACAGGCCTTGCCTGGTATCCTCGCCAAAGCTGGACTAAGGATGAGCTGGAGCAGGGAGTGTTCGGCAGAATTTATGGGCTGGAAAAAGGGCAGACGGCATACGCCTGGAGCACTTTTCAAGTCAAGCAGCCGGAGGGGAAGCCGGTCCGGATTAAAGGGCGTCATGATGGAGCACTTACGCTGTATGTTGACGGAGAAGAAATATATGCTTCCGGTGCCTCAGGTGAAGTTGACCTGAAGCTTCCTCGAGTATTCGGAGTGCACCAGCTGATCGTAAAAGGAACGAATACAGAAGAAGGAACTAAACGGTGGGGATTTGAGCTCAAGGATTTCGGAAAGAACAGCGGAGTATCTTGGAGTTCCCCTTATCCGATAGCGGGAAGTCAGGATTCCTGGCTTTATTTGGGGCCGTTTGATGCTTCCGCCGAGCCACAGCTGAATAGTATCCAAGAAGTTAATCGGCTTCATGGGGGAGAATCCGCAGGTGTTTATTACCGAGTGGACCTTCCTAAGACAACGATAAGACCTTATCTGGAAAGCACGCATTATGGAAAATGGAATTACCCGCTCGGCGTAACATTGTTGGGACTGATGCAAACCGGACTTGAGCTGGGTGAAGAATCATATGTCCGTTACGCGGTAGAGCATATCTCCTTAAGCACCTCCTTCGATAAATATGGCTTATGGGATAGGGAGACTTATGGGGCAGCCGGGATTAACAACCAGCTGTCCGCCATCGACAGTCTTGATGATTGCGGGTCTTTTGGAGCAACGATGCTGTTTGCGATGGAGCAGGCCTCCATACCAGGTGGAAGGGAAACCGCGGATCGGATTGCCAAGTACATGACAGAAGATCAAGAGCGTCTTCCCGACGGAGCTTTTTTCCGAAGAAGAGGAGCTGCTGAGATGCGGCAGGAGACGATGTGGTGTGATGACCTCTACATGAGCACACCTTTTCTGACGCGTTATGCCAAGCTGACCGGCGACAGCTCTTATCTTGAGGATGCAGTCCAGCAGTTTCTGCTGTTTAAGAAATATCTCTACATTCCAGAGCTGAAGATTATGTCGCATGTGTATGATTTTGTACGGGGAAGTGCAACAGGTATTCCCTGGGGAAGGGGCAATGGCTGGGTGCTCTTTTCGCTGACAGAACTGTTATCAATGCTGCCAGAGACGCATGAGAAACGCTCTGAGCTGCTTGCCTTCTACCGTAATTTATGTGAGGGATACCTTGCTCTGCAGGGTGAGAATGGTCTATGGCATCAGGTGCTGAATCGCCCGGACAGCTATGAGGAAAGCTCTTGTACTTCGATGTTTATTTATGCGTATGCTAAAGGCATTCGGCTCGGCTGGCTGGAAGATGCTAACCCCTATGTTGATGCTGTGCTGCGCGGCTGGGAAGGCCTTACCCGAATCGCCATCGATTACAAAGGCAACATTTACGGGGTATGCAGAGGCTCAGGATACTCCTTCACTGCCTTATATTATAAGGATGATTTAGGATGGAACCTGAATGACACACACGGAATCGGCATTGTGCTGCTTGCAGGGGTCGAAGCGCTTAGACTGAAGGTAGCCCTTATGGAAAGTGCAGATACGGATGCTTATGCAGTATCGGGTCAGCATTAAACGACAATAATCGTATGGACTGGAGATGCTTAAATGCATTTCTGGTCCTTTTTTTATGAAAACATTGTAAATGAGAATGGTTATCATTAATATTGAATAAGAGTTAACCGATTAAATAGACATGTTCACGGCATGGAGGTGATTCTATGAACATGAATGATTATATTCGCTTATGGAGTAAAGCATCCGTCCGAGTTCTGGACGTGCGCCATATCGTAATGGGGGCTGGAGAGGCGTTGTCATCGTACAGTATGCCTGCCAGAGGCTTCATTTTTGTTATGCGCGGCAGCGCGCAGCTGAAGCTGGATGATCAAGAATATGAGGCGGCTCCATTTTATATCATACATAGCGCTAAAGGGATGGTTTTACATATTTCGAGCCTTCGTGAGTCGTTTGAATACCAGATTGTTTTTTATAAGCCGTTCGATTTGCTGTCCAGATCACGGGAGCGCCTCCGCTTAATGGAGAAGCGTAATTCTTATGACGTTCATTATGCACTTCAGCCTGCAAGGCCTGTAATGATTAAGGAGCTGTTTTTACACATGCAAAAGAGCTGGAGCAGTGACGACCGATTGAAGGAAATTCGGGTACAGTCCTTGTTCCTTGGAATGGTGTACGAATTGCTGAAGCAGCTCGAAGCAGAAGGGACAGCTGTATTGGTTCCGGATCTTGTATCCCAGGCCATGTGGTATATGGACACTCATTATATGAGCCCGATCAGTGTGGCCTCTGTTGCAGAAGCGCTGGACTGCTCGCCGAGGCACTTATCCAGGTTATTTCAAAAAAGCGAGCTTGGAGAGACACCGTCTGATTATCTTGCGCGGCTGAGGATGGAGAAGGCAGGTGAACTGCTCAGGGATACGAGGCTGACCTTGCAGGAAATTGCGGTGAGCGTAGGGTATCAGGATGGCTACTATTTTAGCCGGATGTTTAAAAAGTATGCCGGTGTTTCACCGATGGAATACCGGAAGAGAAAATATAGTGTGCCTCTTCTTGAAGAGAAGGGTCCTAAAAAGCCATATTCCAGGTCCGAATATTCCATTGCCGCTCCTAAGTTGCGCCGCTATATTGATAATAATAATCATTATTATCAAGACGGGGGTTATACCATGAACACAAGTTATGTTAGAAAATCAACAGCCATAATGTTGTTTATCAGTCTCAGTATTATTCTCGCCGCCTGCGGCAATTCACCAGGAACGGCGGGTTTAAATAGTGGTTCAGGATCTGTTGTCAGCGGGACGGAGGCAACAGCTGACGGAACCTCTCGTGTAATTCAGCACGATCTTGGCGAAACGAGTGTCCCTGAATCACCAGAACGGATCGTAGTACTCGAGCAGGGCTTTACCCAAATTGTTGCTGCACTTGAGGTGAAGCCTGTGGGGGTCGCAGACGACAACAGACCTGAGCGATTTCCTCAGGACACACTCGACTATATTGAAGGCTACACCTCGGTTGGAACGCGTTCAGAGCCGAATTTAGAAGTGATTCGTACACTTAAACCAGAACTGATCATTGCAGATACCAGCCGACATTCTACGATTTATGAGCAGCTTTCCGAAATTGCCCCTACGATCGTTTTTAAAAATGATACGGCTGATTATGAGCAATCTTTGGCTGCAACGGAAGCTATAGGCGAGGCTTTAGGCAAGGATAGTGAAACTCAAAGCTTAATTCAGGAGCATCAGGAGGAAATCGATAGGCTGAAGGCGGGAATAGATATGAATCAGACCGTGCTTATGGTGACACCGGACGAAGAGGACAGTCAGTCTTTTCAGGTTCGGACAAGCTCTTCCTTTCATCCTTCCTTCTTATTAAAAATAGGTCTCGACTATGCCTTGATGGATGATAAGGAAACAAACCAGCTGATGACGATCGAGCAACTGCTTGCGATTGATCCGGATGTCATGCTGATTCTCCTGAATGAAGATGCCTCTTCGGTCATTGAAGCACAAGCGGATAACCCATTATGGAACAGCTTGAAAGCAGTCCAGGGCAATAACGTTCACGAGGTGGAGCTGGCTACCTGGTCCAGACAGCGAAGCATTGTGTCGCTGAATCAGATTATGGGTGAAGCAGCGGAGATTTTCTAACGTGATAGCGTATACCGTATCCGGCTCAAAAACTTGGAGGACTTCTCTTTACTTTGTATTTGTTGCTGTCTTGCTCGGTATGTTATTTTTGGGGTCTTTAATGATCGGTCCAGCATTTTTTGCATTAGAAGTTGTAGGGGACTATTTGTTTCATTACTCGGAACACGATAAAAATCATCTGATCCTGCACATGCTTCGCATGCCGCGTGCACTCGCAGTTCTGACTGTGGGGGCAAGCCTTGCTGTCGCCGGTTGTATCATGCAGGCAATAACAAGAAATCCACTTGCTTCTCCCGGTGTGTTTGGTGTGAATTCCGGAGCTTCTTTCATGGTCATACTTTGCATGGTGCTTTTTCCGAATCTCGGTGGCTGGCTACTAGCTGGGTTCAGCTTTGCAGGCGGACTTCTGGCAGTGCTTATGGTTCTCCTCATGAGCGCTCTCATTAAGGGAGGACGTGCCGAAGTCCGGATGGCATTAATCGGTATTATGATTCAAGCTGTCTTGTCATCTTTTACCCAGGGACTCCTTATTTTTAATGAAGAGTCTGCGGGAAAGATGATATTTTGGCTTGCAGGATCGGTGATAGGAGTACAGTGGGAGGAGCTTGGACTGCTGATTCCCGTCAGCATCATCTGCCTTCTGATCGCCTTTACGCTGAGCCGTTCCTTGTCCCTGCTTAGTTTAGGTGAAGAGGTTGCACAAGGGCTCGGACAACGGATATGGCTTCTCCGCATCTCAGGAAGCGCGGTTGTCATCATGCTGGCAGGTGTTTCTGTCGCGGTATGCGGTCCGATTGGCTTTGTGGGCTTGATTGTTCCGCATATTGCCCGGTTTCTAGTTGGCAACGATTACCGCTTGGTGCTGCCCTTTTCTGCGCTTCTGGGAGGATGTCTCTTGACACTTGCGGATATTGCTTCAAGATTTATCAGCTTTCCGGCGGAGACACCCGTAGGAATCGTAACAGCCCTTATCGGTGCACCTTATTTTGTTTATTTGGCTAAGCGCCAAGATAGGAGCATGTCATGAATGGCCCAATATCCAATATCAGTCGTAGAAGAGGTGTCAAGGGAAGTAAGGAAACAAAGCTCAGCTTAATGGGAAATATCAGACATATGGGCAATCAAGGTGTTTTTTGCATACTTGCTGCTGTAATTATCATGCTGTCTCTCATTAACATTGCTGTAGGGGCTGTATCTGTTACTGTGATGGATATCATGCTGGCTTTTACGGGCAGGGGTGATCCAGATTTGTCCCACATTATTATCCATTACAGACTTCCGCGTATTCTGCTTGCCATTCTGGTTGGAGCCGGACTTGCCGTATCGGGTCTCATCTCTCAAGCCATTTTAATGAATCCGATGGCTGCACCGGATACGCTCGGGATTTCAGCTGGTTCGGCCTTGGGTGCGGTAACAACGGTACTGCTCGTGACCCCTGAGATGCAAAGTCAAGGCCTTACGGCGCTTGCGGCATTTGCCGGCGGCGGAGCGGGAGCTTTGCTCGTTTATGCACTCGCCTATAAGAACGGGCTGCATCCGGTGCGGCTTGCACTTGTCGGCGTCGCTGTCAGTGCCTGTGGAAGCACATGGGTCCAGCTGCTGATGACGAAGACCTCGGCAGGTACCAGCACAGTACTGCTGTGGCTGAACGGCTCTCTATGGGGCAGAACCTGGGATCAGGTGCTGCAGCTCGCACCTATTATTCTTATATTTCTGCCCATCGTCTGGCTGTTAAGCAGGTCTATGGACATCTTGGCTTTGGGTGAATCCGTGTCCAAGGGACTTGGAATGCGACTGGAAAGGATGAGGCTTATTCTGCTGCTGCTGAGTGTTTTGCTGGCAAGCGGATCGGTGGCAGCTGTCGGTATGATCGGCTTTGTGGGTCTGGTGAGTCCCCATATTGCCCGCAAGCTCGTAAAGGGCGGACATACAGCTTATGTCCCTGCAGCGGCTTTGACCGGCTCCCTCATGCTATTGCTCGCGGATACTATGGGCCGAGCTCTGATGCCGCCGCTTGAATTTCCTGCTGGCCTTGTGACTTCTATTATTGGGGCACCGTATTTTGTATTTTTACTGTGGAGGGAGTCCAGACGTCAGTCTCAGATATAGAAATGTTATAAAGAGGGCCTTCTCTTCGTACTGAAGAAAAGGCCCTCTCTATATGCCTAAGTTGTTCTAAAAGAGCTCCAGCTGCTCAGGCTCCTCATCCTGTTTTTGACGGACGACTTCGGATGCCAGAGGCTGAGGTGTCATACCGAGCATCGTCATCATCTGCTTGGCGTTGGCAGCGGCATCTCCGCCGGAATTGTTGTTGAACACAACACAAATCTCCTTGCTTTGCTCCGAAAGCTCCTCGAGGCGTATCTTCCACTCGGCAAGCTCTTCTTCATTATAACGGTAGAGATATCTGACTTCACGCCAATTCGGTGCGCCGCTTTGATGCCAGCCAGACGCATTTCGTCCATGGAATCGAACGATGCTGAGGTTCTCATCGGTGGCAGACAGGATCGTGGGAACCGAGCCTTGACCCGCATTTGGCTCATCGCAGATACTATGAATCCAGTTTTCCTTTTTCATGAAGGCTAAGGTTTTATCTTTCATGTCTCCTTCGAACCAGCTGCGGTGCCTAAATTCGAGCGCGCAAGGTATATCCTGCATACGCTGCTTTACGTCCCGGAGCATATTCACGTTATCGCGGGTGCAATCAAGCCAGGGTGGAAATTGGAACAGCACGGCTTTCATTTTTCCTTTTTCGATCATGGGTGCGAGTGATTCCTTAAAGGCGGTATACATGCTGTCCGTATCTGTAAAATAAGGCTTTCCGCGAAGATGTCCGGTCATACCCTGATAGGCTTTTACGATAAATGAGAAATCGTCCGGCGTTTCCTCAGTCCACCGTGCCATTCTCTCTGCCGGCTGTACCGCATAAAAGGAGCTGTCGACCTCAACTACGGGAAAATGAGCGCTGTATTCGATCAATTTATCCTTCGGTTTTGTGCCGGGAAAGTAAATATCGTCGTGGTCTCCCCAGCCGGTAAGGCCGATTTTGATCATGGGGTATCCCTCCTTTTTTAGGGGCCTACTCATTATTAAGCTATATTGGGCCATTATAAAGCATGATTTAAACCATGTTCAAACAGGGGCATTTTGCAGTATCCTTTTATTAGACATGACAAGAAAGGAGGGCCATTCATGAAACTGCCGGAATGGACACATCATGAAGAAGAAGGAATTATTCAGGTTAAAATCACCATGTCGTTCCCGCTTAGATGGGTGAACAGCTACATCCTTCGAGGAGATGACGGGATTGCGATTATCGACCCTGGACCCCGTTCCCCTGTAACAGAGGCTGAGTGGGAAAAGGTGTGGTCAGAGCTTTCCATCAACCCTAAGAAAGATATTAAGGACATTATATTAACCCACCACCATCCCGATCATTACGGACTTTCAGGCTGGATGCAGGAACTGACAGGAGCAAAGGTTTGGATGTCCAAAAGAGCTCATCAGGAAGCGCAATATATGTGGGGCGAAGCTGCAGACATCAATGAACGGCTGCCTGACTTTTTCAGAAGGCATGGAATGACGGAGGAGTGGGCTGTACAGCTTAAGCCTCATCTGGAGAGCTTTGATACCGAAGTGCTGCCTGCGCCGAATGTTACATATATAGAGAATAAGCAAATGGAGATATTAGGACGACAGTTTACCGTCATTGAGACAGGAGGGCATGCTCCGGGGCATCTGTCTTTTTATGAAGACAGCAGAGGTATCATCCTGTGCGGAGATGCGGTGCTTCCGCAGATTTCCCCCAATGTGAGTCTGCTGCCGGGCAGCGATGATGCACCGCTGCAGCATTTTATTGAAGGTTTGCATCGTCTGTCCGAGTTTCAAGTGACAAAAGCCTTTGCAGGACATCGACATCCTTTCACGGCATTTGGAGACAGGATCAGTTCTTTGCTAAAGCATCATGAGGAACGTTTAGATGAAATAGTCGGAATGCTGGCAGATGAACCGAAATCGGCTTTTGAAGTGTGCGCCAACCTGTTTGGAACTAAATTTGGCATTCATCAAATGCGATTTGCCATGGCAGAGACACTTGCGCATCTGGAGGAGCTGCTTCGTATAGGCAGGGTTAAATTGAATCAGAGTGAGTCTGAATCAGTAATTCGATTTGCCTGTAATTAGGAAGCGGATAAAAAAGGGTACCATTTCTTTAAGAAATGGTACCCTTTTTTGCACTGCTAGATGGCTACAAAGCTTCCTCAGCATCGTCTTTAACAGGCTCATCGCCAAGGGCAGCCTCACGTTCAGCTTGTTTTCGATGCGCAATACGGCTGCTCGCAGATGCAGCAACGGCCCCGACAATGTCGTCTAGAAAAGTGTGGATATGCCCATCTGTTTTATCGTTCAGCCTTACCAGCACACCCGGCTTCAGCTTGTCCACATAGCCATAGTTTGTAAAACCAATGCTGCCGTACACATTTACGATTGAAAAGGCCAAAATCTCATCAACTCCATACAAGCCTTCATCGTACCTGATCATATCCTGCAAGGGCTGAATGAGATTACCCTCCTCAGCTAACAGATCAAGCTGAATGCCTGTTAGTACCGCGTTTTGCACCTCGCGTTTGCTGAGCACCTGCTCTACGTTATGTATACATTCTTCCATCGTTAAATCCGGATAATAGTCCTTCTGCAGCAGCATGACCAGCTCTGCAATTTCTTCCACTTTTACGCCGCGTTTATCAAGCCACTCCCAGGTAGCTTCGGCTACTTTTCGACTGTTAAGACTGTAAGGAATTTTCTCCATTGTGTTGGACCGCCCTTCTTAAGGTAAATGATCTGCAAAAAACAGCAGTTTAAGCTTTTCCGGTTCTTCGTCATTACAAACCGTTAACTTTATATATGTTAACCGGTTTTTGTGCTTTTGATTTTGTTCTTGGCAATTGCATCAGCTTTTGCTGCCAGCGATAAAACCCGTTCCCTTATATTTTGTGAACAGCTTTTACTGCCAATGCGATAAAACCTGTTCCCTTATATTTTTGTGAACAGCTTTTACTGCTAGAGGTTATTTTTTCTTCAACAGCTCGTATACATAGTAGTACAAACTGTACAAAATTGTTAGGAGGACTTTTCACATGAGTCGTTTCCATCGCAAGGTAAAATTAATATCAGCAGCAGGGCTGCTCACCGTCCCTGTGCTGCTCACCGGATGCAGCATCTTCTCATCCCAAACATCGGAAAGTATTGACTCACCGCCGCCTATTCTTGAGTCCGCGATGATACAGGCTGCTGAAGGTAATGGAGAGATGGTTCAGACCGAACCGATGACGGTCTATCTGAAGGACCAAAACGGGCTGTTGGCTCCCGTATCGATGTCTCTTCCAGCTCTAGGCAATCTTACTTTTGTGGAGTCCTCTCTCGCAGCCCTTGTGTCGGGCGGAGCTTACTCAGGCTACATGCCTGAAGGATTTGCAGGTGTGCTTCCACAGGGAACAGAAATTACAGATGTGAGCGTTAATCCGGAAGAAAAACTAGCTGTTGTCGAGTTCAACTCCAAGTTTACTGAATACAAACCGGAGGAAGAACGACAAATTATGGAGGCAGTAACATGGACGCTTACCGGGAACCCGGACGTTCAAAATGTGCAGCTATGGGTAGACGGTAAAAAGCTGAATGAGATGCCGGTAAATGGAACACCTTTGTCCAACTCGCTTACCCGTGGAATAGGCATTAATTTGGACCTCAGCAGCCATTTGTCCACAAATTCGAGCCCGGTTACGGTGTATTTTACAGATCTTTCACCAGCAGGGGAGCAGTACTACGTTCCTGTCACCAGATTGGTTGAACCGAGCGAAGATCGCGTGAAATCCGCTTTGTCCGAGCTGATCAAAGGGCCTGAGACAGAAGGGCTTGAAATGGTGCTGACGGGCGGAACGATTCTTGAATCCGTTGTGACAGGCGAAGACGGCATCGTTTCTGTGGCGCTTTCCGATGATATTTTTGCAGAGGGTGACGAGATTCCAACGGAACTGCTTCAATCTGTCGTTCTAACGGTGGCGGATAACACAAGCAGTGCGGATACAAAGGTGCAAATTACGTTTAATAATCAACAGACAGTCATTGGGGATGATCAACAAAATTATGGCGAGCCCGTAACTAAGCCAGAATATATTAATGAAATCGGCATCTAAGAATTCACATCCGTAAAGGGTGCTTTTACAAAAGCATTTTGGTAGAATAATAAGGACTAATACAGGACGCTTAAGACGTAGGAGGCAATATCATGAGATCTAACGGACGTACCAGCGAACAGCTGCGACCGATCACTATGACAGTGGGTACCAATAAATTTGCGGAAGGTTCCGTATTCATCGAAGTAGGGGATACCAAGGTCATTTGTACCGCAACAGTAGACGAGAAGGTACCTCATTTCATGAAAGGACAAGGCAAGGGCTGGGTGACAGCCGAGTACTCCATGCTTCCTCGGGCAACACAGACCCGGAATCAACGCGAGGCAGCTCGCGGTAAACTAAGTGGACGCACGATGGAAATTCAGCGTTTAATCGGACGTGCATTAAGATCTGTTGTGGATCTGCATGCCCTTGGAGAACGCACAATTACTTTGGACTGTGATGTCATTCAGGCAGATGGGGGAACACGTACAACCTCCATTACCGGTTCGTTTGTCGCGCTTGCCATTGCAATTGATAAAATTGCACAGCAGCATCGGCTGCCGGTGTTTCCAATCACTGATTTTCTTGCTTCTGTCAGTGTCGGGGTTGTTCAGGATAAGGCACTCCTTGACCTGAATTATGAAGAGGATTCCAAAGCAAAAGTGGATATGAACATTGTTATGACGGGAAGCGGAGAATTTGTTGAGCTCCAGGGCACAGGAGAAGACAGACCGTTCAACCGTAAAGAGCTGGATGAACTGCTCCGTCTTGGCGAGCACGGTATTCTGCAGATGGTTGAGAAGCAGAAGGAAGTTCTTGGACCAATTGCACTTAAAGTTGGCTCCCGTAAAATTGGGGAGGCTTAAGGATAACCATGAACAATTTGCAAAGCTCAGTCATCATCGTCGTTACCAAAAACAAAGGAAAAGTTCGAGAATTTGCACATGCGTTTGCCGTGATCGGCAAAGAGGTAAAAAGTATGTACGATTACCCGAACCTGCCTGAGGTGGTAGAGGATGGTGCCACTTTTGCCGAAAATGCATGGAAAAAAGCAAAAACCGTAGGCGATGCTCTAGGATTACCTGTTCTTGCAGATGATTCCGGGCTGTGTGTAGATCTTCTGGATGGAGCACCCGGTGTATACTCGGCACGTTATGCAGGTGAAGGAGCAACGGACAGCGACAATAATGATAAGCTGCTGAGTGAGCTGGAATCCCGCCGAATGGGGGAGGATACGGAGCAGCCGCTTCTAAGTCCAGCCCGGTTTGTCTGCTCTCTTGTACTTTATGACCCTGCAACCGGAGAGAAGCTGGAATCTTTCGGAACCGTAGAGGGCTTTATTACTTCCGAAACTGCCGGAGCCGGAGGTTTTGGCTATGATCCACTTTTTTACCTCCCGAGCTATGAGAAGACGATGGCCGAGCTTAGCATGGATCAAAAGCAGGCGATCAGTCATCGCGGTGCGGCGCTTCGTGAGCTATTGTCCAAACTTGGCGGCTAATAAAAATGAAGCTGGAAGTACCTTCTTTATAAAATACATAGAGACCTGCTGTGAATCAGCAGGTCTTTTTGTGTTATGGACATTAACGTATGGATACTTTATAGGTTTTCAGCCAGTTGTTTACTTGAGTGAGATAAGCAAACAGCTGCGGTCCAGACATCAATTGACCAAACCAAGGGTTATTTGAGGAAGCTTCCTTGGAAGCCGCGATTTCTTTGATTTTTTTGACATCCAGGAGAGGAAGTACTGGAGAAGCAGGGTCATCCAGGACATCTAGCATTTGCTGACGGACGCTTTCCAGGTAGGCGGGGTTATGCGTTTTAGGATAGGGGCTTTTTTTACGGTAAAGCACATCATCAGGCAGTATGCCTTCAAGCGCTTTGCGCAAAATTCCTTTTTCCCGGTTGCCTGTTATTTTGATTTCCCATGGAATATTAAACACATACTCAACAAGCCTGTGATCACAATACGGTACCCGAACCTCAAGCCCGACTCCCATGCTCATCCGGTCTTTGCGGTCAAGAAGCGTCGGCATGAATCTAGTAATGTTGAGATAAGACATAACGCGCATCTGTGCCGCTTTTCCCGTCTCTCCAGCTAGAAGAGGAGTCTCGGCTACAGCATCCGAATAACGATCGTTTAAATATTCAAGAGGCCGTGTCCATTCGGCGATGTCGGCAGATAAGAGACTGGCTCTCATTTTTGGGGCGACAGCCCATGGAAATGTTCCTGAATTAAGCATTTCATCCCGATGGAACCATGGATAGCCTCCAAATACTTCGTCTGCAGCTTCGCCAGAGATGGCGACCGTGGCCTTCTTTTTGATTTCTCGGCAAAACAAATAAAGCGAGGAATCGACATCTGTCATCCCCGGCAGGTCTCTTGCCAGCGTAGAAGCATTCAGGGCATCGACGACTTCTGCAGTATCAAATTCCATAAAATGATGATTCGTTTTCAGCTCGTCAACCATTCGCTTGATATAGGGGGCGTCCGAGTTCGGTTGGAAGGAGTGAGCCTTGAAATGCTTATCGTTATCTACATAATCGACAGAAAAGGTATCAATTGTCCCCTGTCCGTTTCTCTTGTAGTAGGCAACTGCCAGGGCTGATAAGGCGCTGGAATCCAGTCCTCCGGATAATAGCGACCCAAGGGGCACATCCGAAGCAAGCTGACGTTCAAGTGTATCAATGAGCAGACTTCTTACCTTTGCGGCAGTAACCTCCACATCATCTTCATGGGGCTGACTGATCAGCTTCCAATAAGGATATGCGCGAAAGCCGTTTCTGCTGAAGGTGGCTGCATGCCCGGCCCTCAGCTCCTTCATTGAGGAATAAACCCCATGACCTGGCGTTCTTGCCGGTCCAATAATAAAGATTTCGGCCAGCCCTTCCGGTCCGACGACTGCTTCAACCGCCGGATGCAGCAGCAGTGCTTTTGGCTCAGAGCCAAATACGAGCAGATCTCCCTGATTACTATAAAACAGCGGCTTTACGCCAAGCCTATCTCTAGCCATAAAAATATGTTCACGTCCGCTATCCCATATCACAAAGGCAAAAATTCCATTAAACCGATCTACACAGGATGGTCCCCATTCGGCATAGCTTGCAAGCAGCACCTCAGTATCGCAAGTGGTTTTAAAGCGATGCCCCCTGTCGATTAGCTCTTTTTTTAACTCAGGTGCATTATACAGCTCCCCGTTGTAAACAATAGTATATTGCGTATCGTCATAGTTCATAATCATCGGCTGTGCCCCGTTCTCAGGGTCCATTACGCTGAGTCTGCGATGGCCGAATGCGCAAGGATTAGAAATCCAGGTTCCGCTTGCATCGGGTCCTCGATTTGACATGCTTTCCGTCATGCGGACAAGCAGTTCTGATTCTTGGGTGAGATCACGATTCCATTGTATAAATCCTGTTATTCCGCACATGACTGTTCATCCTTTCTTTTACGTTCCTTCTTAGAAGCTGATATACGGTGTGGAGAGCGGCCATACCTCATCCCCTGTATTCTTCACGAGCAGTACTAGCAAATATATGCCGAAATTAGGCATAAAATGTCTGTCCACATCCGAAACTATAAATGGTCAGCATAACAGGAATAGGAGCGATGATCATGACTAAAAGCCAGTATTTCGTTTCGGTTGGCGGTCGTTCGGTCCTTGGTAACCAGCAGGAGGCTTCGTACGAGTGGGTTATTGAGGCTACGCCTGAAGAAGCAGATTATTTAAGAGGGCTCCTTAGTTTAATGCAGGAAAAGGAAGAAGAAGCATTTCCAGGCTATGTCTTTCCATGGCCGGATACTGAAGATGACTCCGTCAATGTGTTATATGAGGAAGCACTTCAAAAGGTGTACAAAGAAATTTACCAATTGGGTACGAGAGAAACGAGAGGCTATCTGTCCCAATACGGTATCGTTCGTCATCAAGGCTTGAGTGGGAGTTATTGAGCAACAGATTAATTAAAATAAGACAGGAGATGGGCCCATGTATGTTATTCAGAATGCCAAAATTACAAATAAGATGGAATTGAATGGAGTGTCCTGTGTTGAGGTAGCGGTAGAGCCTGGACAAGCGGGAGATCCTTCGCTTCTAGTGTACGTGTCGCAGAGTGCTAGTGGATCAGGATTAGATCTGCACAGAGTGGTTCGTAACCATCATGACTTAGCGCTGGATTGGTATAACGATAATCACAATGCGGCATTTCAGGATGCGACAGAGGTGGCCTTTGAGAACAGTCAGCTTGTGACAGCAGAGCAGGAGAAGGGACAGTTTATTCAGTCGCTGCTGAACTTTGGGACGCTGAATCAGGATATACTGAGTAAGTTTCAAAGATGAACAATAGCAAAACTGATTCACAGCTCGCTTTTACTACGAGTGGCTGATGAAATCCCCAAGCTGCCTTAAATCGGCAGCTTCTTTTTCGTGCGGCGAGAAATAGCAAACGGGTTATTTACACATAATACTCTTGTATCCCGGGGAGGTGAATATAATGGCTTCAAAGTACAAGGTAACGAGGAAATACCGTCACGGTTTGGCAACTGAATTTGCTAGTGAAGTACTTACGAAGAACAAAAATCACCAGCGGCAACTGAACAGATCACGTTTAGGAAGCAGCAATTAATCCGGGCTGCACACAGGCCTCCATTCTTTCTCCATGAAAGGATGGAGGCTGTCTAATATGAAGCGATACATATTCTTATTTGAAACTTGAGCATGATTTTAAGTCCTTCCTGAAGGGTATATCGCTTAAGGAAGGATATAGAACAGTTGTTATTGTTTTCTCGCTGCCGGACAAATTATTTGAAGGACAGAAGGTGATTAACATGATGAAAGAAATCGAGACTCGAAGCAGAGAGCAGCATCTCCATAATTTAACGCTCAGTGTAGAAGAAGCAGTCAAGCGAGGCAATATTGAACTAATGCACGATGAGTTTGAAGAGTGGGAAGCTTATGACTTGGCAATGGTATATCTGGCATTGAATGAAGCTTATCGTCCGCGTTTCATGAATGCACTCGAAACCGATATTTTAGCGGACATGCTCAGCGAGCTTGAACCCCGTCTTGAAATTGAAGCTTTGTATATTTTAAGCAAGGATCGAGCAGCTGAAGTATTAAACCGAATGGATAATGACGATTTGGCTGACCTGATGGGCGAGATGCCCGATCAGATCAGAGAGTACATGTTCTCGATCATGGAAGTCTCTGAGCGGGAAACTGTACAGGAACTGATGAATTATGGACCAGAGACTGCCGGCGGTATCATGACGAATCGTTACGTATGGTTTTACGCTAAATATACGGTCCGGGAGGCTGTTGAAAAGGTAAAGCATTTTGCAGACCTGACAAACGATGTCCAGGATCTCTACGTACTTAATGAAAATAAGGAAGTCATCGGCCTTATAACCTATAGAGACTTGGTACTAGCTTCAGATCTAGAGCTCATTGAAAATCTTATGCGGGAAAATGTCGTAAAGGTATCTGCAGATGTGGACCAGGAGGCCGTTGCACATTTATTTGAACAATATGATCTTGTATCTGTTCCGGTTGAGGATACGGCAGGTAAATTAATCGGGGTCATTACATTTGATGATGTTTTGGACGTTTTGCGCGATGAGGCTAACGAGGATATTAACAAACTGGCGGGGACAGATAAAACGATCGATTTTAACACCCATCCACTGATTGCGGCCAAAAGGAGATTACCCTGGCTCATTATGCTATTATTCCTCGGTTTATTGTCGGGAAGCATTATAAGTGTATTTCAGGGGACACTCAGCCAAGTTGTCGCATTGACATTTTTTATGCCGATGATCGCTGGAATGACCGGGAATACCGGAACACAATCCCTTGCCGTTGTCATTAGAGGCTTGACTCCCCAAAATAAAATGAACAGCAGCACTATACTGCGTTTACTGTGGAGAGAGCTGCTTGTCGGTATAACGATCGGAGCCATATGCGGATTGAGTGTGGCGCTAGTAGCGGGAATTTGGCAGAGCAGCTTTGCATTGGGTGCGGTTATCGGTTTTTCGCTGCTGCTCACCATTATTATTGGTACAATGGCAGGAACAATTATCCCCATCCTCTTGTATAAACTGAAGATTGATCCGGCGGTTGCTTCTGGTCCGCTGATTACAACACTTAACGACTTGTTCTCTCTAAGCGTGTATTTTGGTACTGCGACTTTATTTATTTCCTATCTCACATGAGCAATTAAAGAATAAAACCAGCCTGAATATAGGCTGGTTTATTTGTAAGTCGGAGGTACTGCTGATATTATGCAGCTTCTCTTAATGTCTTGATACCTTGATATATGTTGTACACGAACGAACCAAAATAGATAACTAAAAAGACGATAATATATCCGATAATCGACGCCGGATGGTCGGCGGTGAACAGAAAATAAAGCAGAGGAATGGCAGCGATAAAAGGGAATACATGTGAGAATAAGGCGATTCTCGCATGTCGTGTTATGTATTCATCTTTAGCAACAATCCACACGATCAAGGGGAGCAGGAAGGGTGCAAAAAAGATACTAAAATAACTAAGGGAAGATAGCAGTTGTCGCATGGAACTACGCTCCTTTTATTTTTTCTAATGTCTAAATCATATTACCCTTCACGGCATGTGATGATACATGAAAAAATTCTTTGACAAATACCGAATTTGCGGTATAATAAATATCGCACTGTGAAAATAAGTACATATCCTGTCCCAGTAGCTCAGCAGGATAGAGCAACGGCCTTCTAAGCCGTCGGTCGGGGGTTCGAATCCCTCCTGGGACGTAAGAAAAAAAGACATTCGTTTGGATGTCTTTTTTTTCGTTCACGGGGATGAGACCCCAAGAGAGGGTTCGTCGGAGCATGGGCATCGATAGAAATAACATCGCATTCAGCCAAAGGGGTGTATCCCTTTTGATACGCATATGTATGTGAATTTGGTTGGGAGTTAGTCCAGACTAATATGATTTATAACCCTGACATGCCAACGACAAGCAAATTTGTTTCCAACGGCTACTGACTGATCAGATTTTATCGAGTCAGAAGGTGTGTAGGTATTGGCAGTAAGATTATGGCGTGAGGAAGTACAGCCTAAGGGCTGACTGCGGAGCAGATGCTCCCGAAGCTAATGTTTCGACGCCCCCCATATTGGGGTTCTCATCCCCATGGACGCAAAAAAAGACATCCAGTGGATGTCTCTTTCTATATACGTCCCAGGAGGGATACAGCCTAACGGCTGACTGCGAAGCTGTTCCTATCGATGTTTATGCTTCGACGCCCCCCCATATTGGGGTTCTCATCCCCATGGACGCAAAAAAAAAGATATCCAGTGGATGTCTCTTTCTATATACGTCCCAGGAGGGATTCGAACCCCCGACCGACGGCTTAGAAGGCCGTTGCTCTATCCAGCTGAGCTACTGGGACAAATTCAAGCGCGAAATATATCGTAACATATAATATTAACGATAGCAAGCGTTTTGTGAGAAAAATCTTCAAAGTTAAATGAAAAGCATTGCTAAACTGCTTCATAGTGAGAAAGGAACTACGAATTTAGTATTAAATCAGTATTAAATCTATGCTGGAACAATCCATATTATATCTACAAATATATTTTCAGCTTTTCTGCAGTAACTAAGGGATTCCCATCACAATAATTTTATATAAATATACGATGAAGTGTTTTTTTTATTATGATATCGGTTATGTTAGTATATTAGAGCTATACACGGAAATGTACTTTCTATATAATCAACAAGTCAATTTATTGTAAAAACCGGACAGAGAGGAGGCAGTCACAATGAGTAACACAAACTCCCAGACTCGAGATAAAAATATTGTTCTTTTTCCTAAGACGCTTGATTACTATCAGATTCAGCTTACAGTTATGCTGGAGAACGAACGTTACGGAGAAGCGATGAATCTGCTTGAGTTTCTGCTGCAGTGTGAAGGGCAAGAGCAACGGAATTATGAAGAATGGGAGGCACTGCTGGATTGGCTTCGAGCTGCTTTCCCTCAATATATAAATCGAGACAATAACATAGAAGCTCAAGGCGTAGAAGAAACGGATGAAAGCGAAGAGGATTTTGCTCGTCAGAATGTCAAAAATAAAATGGCAGAAGACAGCGCATATGCCGATAAGCTTCTAAGAACGGTGATGGAGGAGCCTTTGAGCGAGCAGACGATGCTGGCCCTTGACCAACTAGCCTACATAGATAATCCAGGGATTGATACTTCACTAAGCAATTGGCTTCAGCAGCGGAAGCTGCACCCGCTGCTTCAGTTTCGTGTTCTTCAAACCTTGCGTAAAAGAGGCTCACAGCTCACTGTATCTCTTACACGCGGCATGGAAAAGGTCGATGTAGACGTGGAGAATATTCCGTTAAAACCGGATGAGTTTCCTTTTCCTATCATTCGTGTACTGGAGCTTGTAGCAGACCAGACAGAGGTTCATGAACCGACCTTGTTCTATTTTGCGCAGGAACTTTGGTCTCAGTATGTGATGGCGGTTTATGGTACCGGCGACTACCGTTCCATGATTGAAGGTGATGATTCAACGCTCGATATGTGGGCGGCTGCACTGCACGCTGCAGTGGCCGAGAGTTTAGGCGGTTCGCTGGATGAAGAGGAGATCAGAAAGATATATGGAATTACTAGTGAGGTAAGGTTTAGATTCGAGCAAGCCTACCGATCAATCAAGCGGTTTGTATCTGGCGGACTCGATGTGAAATAACCGAAAACTTCCTTTTTCCGCCTGCGAGGGTTTACCCTTGAAATTGGATTTAATGTTGTTTATACTAAAATGGTTATTTTGTACGCGCTTGACATGGTTAACATGTGAAATTTGGAGGGGAAAGCATAAATGAAAGCAACTTGGGAAAAAATAGAGAAGAACCTTGGGGTTCTTGAAGTTGAAGTAGAAGCAGATCGTGTAGCTTCTGCTCTCGACAAGGCTTTTAATAAAGTCGTTAAACAAATAAATGTACCTGGATTCCGTAAAGGTAAAGTGCCTCGCTCGATCTTTGAAGCTCGTTTCGGCGTAGAAAGCCTGTACCAAGACGCAATTGACATCCTTCTTCCTGAAGTTTACACGGAAGCTGTTGACCAAACAGACATCTTCCCTGTTGAACAACCAGAAGTAGACATCGATCAATTTGCTAAGGGAGAAACTTTCAAGTTCAAAGCAAAAGTTGTCGTTAAACCAGAAGCTAAACTTGGTGAGTACAAAGGTCTCGAAGTTCCTAAGGCAAACACAGAAGTTTCCGAAGAAGAACTGACTGCTGAGCTTGAGCGTCTGCAACAACGTCATGCTGAGCTTGTAGTTATTGAAGAGGGTGCAGCTGAGTCAGGCGACGTCGCTGTTATCGACTACGAAGGTTCGGTTGACGGCGAGCTGTTCGATGGTGGACAAGCTGAACGTTACTCCTTGGAACTGGGTTCCAACACGTTTATCCCAGGCTTCGAAGAGCAAGTGATCGGTCTTGCTACCGGCGACAACAAGGATGTTGAAGTAACATTCCCTGAGGAATACCATGCTGCAGAGCTTGCTGGCAAGAAAGCAATCTTCAAAGTGAAAGTACACGAAATCAAACGTAAAGAGCTTCCTGCAATTGATGATGAGTTCGCTAAAGACGTAAGTGAATTCGAAACTCTTGCTGAGTACAAAGAAGATCTTCAAAAACAACTTTCTGAGCGCAAAGCTGAAGAAGCAAAAGCGAACCAAGAAAATGTTGTTGTTGAAAAAGCGGCTGCAAACGCAGAAGTTGAAATTCCACAAGGAATGGTCAACAGCGAAGTTCGCAACATGATGCGTGATTTCGACAACCGTCTTCGCCAACAAGGCATGAACCTTGAAATGTTCATGAGCTTCTCCGGTCAAACGGAAGCTGATCTGCAAAACCAAATGAAAGGTGATGCAGAAAAACGCGTTCGCAACAACCTGGTGCTTGAAGCGATTGGTAAACAAGAAAATCTCGAAGTAACTGACGAGGACGTGAATGAAGAGCTGAACAACATGGCAACTTCCTTCAAACGTACTCCAGAAGAAATTCGTCAAATTTTGGAAGGCAACGGATCCTTCGACAGCCTTCGTGAAGAAGTTCTGCTTCGCAAAACAATCGACTTCCTTCTTACAAACAGCGTAGAAGTTGATGCTCCAGTTGAAGAAGCGGCAGCAGAAGCTACTGAAGAATAATATTACACATCACGTTAGAGATATAGAAGATAAGGCACGTAAGGTATTTTACTCACGTGCCTTATTTCTTCTCATTAATATCCATTTTATAGTTAAATTTAATATTAAATGGTAATGCGTGAACGGTCGTGATATTTTTACTGTGCCTTCCATATACTTGAGTTATAGGTCTTAACTCCATAGGATGGAAGTCCGATTTGCACATACATAAAAAACATGGTTAAATATGATCAAGCTTCTCTTAGGGTTTTTTTGCCTAAGAAAAGCAGTCAAAAATGACATTGATCAGGGAACATGATAAAATTAAAGGGATATTACTTATACCTGATTTAATGTGGCAGTAAGATTCTATTAATGGAGAAGAGGTCGGAACATGAATCTCGTGCCTATGGTTGTAGAACAAACCAATCGCGGTGAACGGTCTTACGATATATATTCTAGACTACTGAAGGATCGTATTATTTTTCTTAGCGGTGCTATAGATGATGATGTGGCCAACAGTGTAATTGCCCAGCTCTTATTCCTGGCTGCTGAAGATCCGGAGAAAGATATCAGTCTGTATATCAATTCACCTGGTGGTTCTGTTACTGCAGGGTTGGGTATATATGATACAATGCAATTTATTAAGCCAGACGTTTCAACCATCTGCGTAGGGATGGCTGCCAGCATGGGCTCACTTTTGCTCACTGCGGGTGCACCTGGCAAGCGATATGCGCTTGAGAATAGTGAAGTCATGATACATCAGCCGCTTGGCGGGATCCAAGGTCAGGCATCCGATATTCAAATTCACGCCGACTGGATTATTAAAACGCGTCAGAAGCTTAATCAGATCTATGTGGAGCGTACGGGTCAACCCCTTGATAAAATCGAGCGTGATACGGACCGCGACTATTTTATGAGCGCGGAAGAAGCATTAGAATACCGTATCATTGACCAAGTACTCACCAGACCGATTAATTCTTAAAGGGGTGGTTAGATGTTTAAATTTAACGATGAGAAAGGGCAGCTTAAATGTTCTTTCTGTGGTAAATCCCAGGAACAGGTTCGCAAGCTTGTAGCTGGACCAGGGGTGTATATATGTGACGAGTGCATCGAACTTTGTGCGGAGATCGTGGAGGAAGAGCTCGGTCATGATGAAGAGATTGATCTGAAAGATATTCCGAAACCAATGCAGATCCGCGACATTTTGGATCAATACGTTATTGGACAGGAACAAGCAAAGAAATCCTTGTCCGTTGCCGTGTACAATCATTACAAACGGATTAACACGCAGAGCAAAATTGATGACGTGGAAATGTCAAAGAGTAACATTCTATTGCTAGGACCAACAGGTTCCGGTAAGACGTTGCTTGCACAAACAATGGCGAAGATTTTGAACGTTCCATTTGCGATCGCCGACGCTACTTCGCTTACAGAAGCGGGTTATGTTGGTGAAGACGTTGAGAATATTTTGCTCAAGCTGATTCAAGCTGCGGATTATGACGTTGAAAAAGCAGAGCGCGGTATTATATATATCGATGAAATTGATAAAGTAGCGCGTAAATCGGAGAATCCTTCGATTACTCGCGATGTATCTGGTGAAGGTGTACAGCAGGCGCTGCTCAAAATTCTTGAGGGCACTGTAGCTTCTGTTCCACCGCAAGGCGGACGTAAGCATCCTCATCAAGAGTTTATTCAAATCGATACAACGAATATTTTGTTTATCTGCGGCGGTGCCTTTGACGGCCTGGAGCAAATGATCAAACGTCGTATCGGTAAGAAGGTTATCGGGTTCAACTCCAATGCCGAACAGAAAGATCTCAAACCAGGCGAATACCTTGGTATGGTTCTTCCAGAAGACTTGCTGAAATTCGGTCTGATTCCAGAGTTTGTTGGACGTCTTCCGGTTATCTCTACACTGGAGCCGCTCGATGAGACAACGCTTGTACGTATTTTGTCTGAGCCGAAGAATGCTTTGGTTAAACAATATACCAAGATGCTTGAACTGGATAATGTGACTCTTGAATTTGAGAAAGAAGCGCTGGAAGCCATCGCACGTGAAGCCATCAAACGGAACACTGGGGCTCGCGGGCTGCGCGCCATTATTGAAGGTCTTCTGCTTGATGTGATGTATGAGGTTCCTTCTCGTGAGGATGTTACGAAGTGCGTGATTACGAAACAAGTTGTTGAAGAGAAAACATCACCTGAGCTACATGGTGGTAAAGATAAAAAGCAAGAAGAGAGTGCTTAAATAAACAAGTCTTACTCCACTCGTAATGAGGTTTATTTATACTGGATTTTCCAGGGCCTCTAACGGGTGGAGATTTGACGTTATGGGGAGAGAAAGGAATCATGTTTCTAAGACAAGATACACGTCCCGTAAAAGTCGGCAATATTACCATTGGCGGAAGCAATGAAGTCATTATTCAAAGTATGTGTACAACAAAAACGGCAGATGTGGAAGCCACGGTGGCTGAGATTTTGCGACTTGAAGAAGCGGGATGCCAAATTGTTCGTGTAACGGTAAATAATGATGAGGCTGCAGATGCAATTAAAGAAATCAAGAAGCGGATTCATATCCCGCTTGTAGCGGATATCCACTTTAATTATAAGCTAGCGCTTAAAGCCATTGAGAATGGTATCGATAAAGTCCGGATTAATCCCGGTAATATCGGTAAACGCGAAAAAGTAGAGGCGGTAGTCAAAGCTTGTAAGGAAAAAGGAATACCTATCCGCATTGGTGTTAATGCGGGCTCGCTTGAAAACCATCTGCTTGAGAAATATGGCTTTCCAACTGCAGATGCAATGGTAGAAAGTGCACTTTTCCATATTGGTATTCTTGAGGAATTGGATTTCCACGATATTATCGTATCCTTGAAGGCATCCGATGTGCCAATGGCCATAGAAGCGTATACTAAGGCTGCTCAAGTAATCCCATATCCACTCCATCTTGGAATCACCGAAGCAGGAACTCTGTTCTCGGGTACGGTGAAGAGTGCGGCAGGAATGGGTGCTCTGTTATCTTTGGGCATTGGATCTACCATGCGTATTTCCTTAAGTGCGGATCCGGTTGAAGAGGTGAAAGTAGCCCGTGAGCTGCTCAAAACTTTTGGGCTCATTACGAATGCGGCAACCTTGATTTCCTGTCCGACTTGCGGCAGATTGGATATTGACCTATTCTCGATTGCCAATGAGGTTGAAGAGTACATCTCTCAAATCAAAGTACCTATCAAGGTGTCTGTTCTTGGCTGTGCGGTAAATGGTCCTGGTGAAGCAAGAGAAGCGGATATCGGGATTGCAGGTGCACGCGGTGAAGGGCTGCTTTTCCGTCATGGTGAAATGATTCGAAAAGTACCTGAGGCTGAAATGGTCGAGGAATTGAAGAAGGAAATTGATAAAATTGTAGAGGCTTACGAAGAGACCGGCGTTATTCCGGGACGCAAGCACTAATTTATAATATACTGCGGATTATAACCGAAACTGCTTCCTTAACAAGGAGCAGTTTTTTCTTTTGCTGCGCACATCCTTTGTGATGATTAGTTGGTTTTTCATTAAACATATAATAGATATTCCTGTTTTTACGTTTACACCTGAGTGAAAAGGCTATACTACCATGTATCAAACTTTTCTAAGAGGCGAAAAGAACAGGAGGACACCTATCATGGGTACAGAACTATCCATTATTGTTATGTTAATCAACTTGTTTTTTGGAGTCGTGATCGGACTCTATTTTTGGAATATGCTGCGCGGACAAAGAAATAATAAAAGTGCGGTCGAACGGGAATCTCGCAAGGAATTAGACAAATTGCGCAAGCTGCGTTCCATATCGCTGACCAAGCCGCTGGCAGAGAAGACCCGTCCTGCCAAAATGGACGATATTGTCGGTCAGAAGGATGGACTTCGTGCGATGAAGGCTGCTCTGTGCAGTGCAAATCCACAGCATGTCATTGTTTACGGTCCGCCGGGAGTTGGTAAGACAGCAGCTGCACGGGTAATTTTAGAGGAGGCCAAAAAAAATCCGGCCTCGCCATTTAAAGCGGATGCCAAGTTTACTGAAATTGATGCGACTACAGCCAGATTTGATGAGCGTGGAATTGCCGATCCTCTGATTGGTTCTGTCCATGATCCTATTTACCAAGGGGCCGGAGCGATGGGTGTGGCTGGAATTCCACAGCCGAAGCCTGGAGCGGTAACGAAGGCACATGGCGGTATTTTATTTGTTGATGAAATTGGTGAGCTTCATACGATTCAAATGAATAAACTCCTCAAAGTGTTAGAGGATCGTAAAGTTATTTTGGAGAGTGCGTACTATAATTCGGAAGACACGCATACTCCTGCTTATATCCACGATATTTTTCAAAACGGTCTGCCGGCTGATTTTCGTTTGGTAGGTGCAACGACACGTTCGCCTCATGAAATTCCGCCTGCGCTCCGTTCCCGCTGTATGGAAATCTATTTCCGGGCCCTTCTGCCTGAGGAGATAGGGAAAATCGCGGAGGATGCCATAAGCAAAATTGGCTTTGCAGCAAATCCGGAAGCTGTAGAAGTTGTTAAAAGGTATGCGACGAACGGCCGTGAAGCCGTTAATATTGTACAGCTTGCAGCGGGACTTGCTTTGACTGAGAATCGGGAAGAACTGCGTGCATCAGATCTTGAATGGGTAGCGAGCAGCAGTCAGATTCAGCCGAGACCTGATAGAAAAGTGCCGAGTCTTCCTCAGGTGGGCTTTGTTAACGGTCTGGCAGTATACGGTCCGAACATGGGGGCTCTGCTAGAGATCGAAGTATCTGCGGTTCCAGTGAATAAAGGAACGGGCACCTATAACATCACTGGTGTCGTAGATGAGGAAGAGATCGGCGGCGGTTCAAGAACGCTTCGACGTAAAAGCATGGCTAAAGGGTCTGTTGAAAATGTGATGACAGTACTAAGATCGATGGGGCTTGAACCTTCCGATTATGATCTGCATATCAACTTCCCTGGCGGGACGCCTATTGATGGACCATCAGCAGGGATTGCTATGGCGACAGCCATTGCTTCAGCAATAAAGGGAATTCCTGTTAATCATGAGCTTGCGATGACAGGCGAGATCAGCATTCACGGTAAAGTTAAACCGATCGGCGGCGTATTGGCTAAAGTCGAAGCTGCCTTTCAGGCCGGTGCGAAGACCGTTATTATCCCTGCGGATAACTGGCAGACAATTTTTGAAAATCTTGAGGGACTCCAGGTTATCCCTGTTGAATCTGTGGATGAAGTATTCGAGCACGTCTTTGGCAAAGAGCTGATGAGCGAAAGTGAAGAGAAGGCTGCGCCTGCGCCGGAACTATTTCCTCCATCCTCCCCTTCGATTTTGCATGCGGACATGAACCGCGGTGGAACGCTGAACAGTACAGAAAGCTTGTAAAGTCGTGCTCCTTCATTGGTTTTTTATGTGAACATTTGATAGAATAATGAATGATAACAACCTGAGAGCCATTGGAGGTGTGAAAGCGATGGGGCCGAGTAAAATCAAAGGTCGTCGTTTTCCTTTACTGCCTTTAAGAGGACTTCTCGTCTACCCGAGCATGGTGCTCCATCTCGACGTAGGCAGGGAGAAATCCGTGAAGGCTTTGGAAAAAGCGATGGTAGAAGAACATTTAATTCTCCTGTGTTCTCAATCTGATGTCAATATTGAAGATCCTGCCCAAGAAGATATTTACCGAATTGGAACAGTGGCAAAAGTAAGACAAATGCTAAAGCTTCCTAATGGAACGATTCGTGTACTCGTGGAAGGGCTTGAACGCGCAGAGATTACAGAGTATACAGATAACGATGAGTTTTATGAAGTACTGGCTGTGGAGCTTCCTGAGGAAGAAGCCGACCATCCAGAGACAGATGCGCTGATGCGGACTGTTCTTAGCCAGTTTGAAAATTATATAAATCTCTCTAAGAAAGTGACACCAGAGACACTTGCGGCTGTATCAGACATTGAAGAGCCGGGGCGTCTTGCTGATGTCATCACAAGCCATTTGTCACTCAAGATCAAGGACAAACAGGAGATTCTTGAAACAGCGGATGTGAAACAACGGCTTGAGAAGCTGCTCGATATTCTGAATAATGAGCGTGAAGTTCTCGAGCTGGAGCGCAAGATTAACCAGCGGGTCAAGAAGCAAATGGAGAAGACCCAGAAGGAATATTACCTTCGTGAACAAATGAAGGCAATTCAGAAAGAGCTTGGTGAGAAGGAAGGGCGCGCAGGGGAAGTTGAAGAACTGCGCTCTCAAGCTGCCGAGCTCTCGCTTCCTGATAAAGTGCGTGAGAAGGTTGACAAGGAGATCGATCGTCTCGAAAAAATGCCTGCCAGCTCCGCTGAGGGAGGCGTCATTCGCAACTATGTGGATTGGCTTCTTGCTCTGCCGTGGAGTCATAAGACAGATGATGATCTCGAT
This sequence comes from Neobacillus mesonae, assembly GCA_023715865.1. GTDB lineage: Bacteria > Bacillota > Bacilli > Paenibacillales > Paenibacillaceae > Paenibacillus. The sequence goes on along the minus strand of JAMBOW010000007.1, from coordinate 42,490 downwards.
ATTCATGCTGCAGAAGAAGTACTGGATGCGGATCATTACGGTCTCGAAAAACCGAAGGAACGGGTGCTTGAGTATCTGGCTGTTCAGAAGCTGGTCAAGAAGCTGAAGGGACCGATCCTTTGCCTTGTAGGCCCGCCAGGGGTAGGTAAGACATCTCTAGCCCGCTCTATAGCGAAATCGCTGGGCAGGGAATTCGTGCGAATTTCTTTGGGTGGAGTTAGAGATGAGGCTGAAATTCGCGGACACCGGAGAACTTATGTCGGAGCAATGCCTGGCCGGATCATCCAGGGCGTGAAGACTGCAGGCTCACTGAACCCCGTGTTTTTGCTTGATGAAATAGATAAGATGGCATCGGATTTCCGAGGAGACCCTTCATCTGCGCTCTTGGAGGTCCTTGATCCTGAGCAAAACAATACGTTCAGTGACCATTTCGTAGAGCTTCCATTTGATCTGTCGAACGTGATGTTCGTGACAACAGCCAATACGATTCACAGCATACCGCGTCCGCTCTTAGACCGGATGGAAGTGCTCAACATTCCAGGATATACGGAGCTGGAGAAGCTGCAAATTGTAAGCCGTTATTTGCTCCCTAAACAGATCAAGGAGCACGGGTTGACTGAGGAACAGCTTGAGGTGCAGGAAGATGCGCTGCTCAAGGTAATCAGGGAATATACGAGAGAATCCGGGGTACGGAATCTGGAGCAGCAGATGGCCTCTTTGTGCCGCAAAGCAGCGAAGAAGATTGTATCCGGTCATCCGGACAAGATCGTCATTTCTCCGGATGAAGTTAAAGAGTATTTAGGGCCGCAGAAGTTCCGATATGGTGTTGCCGAGCTGGAGGATCAGATAGGTACGGTTACAGGCCTTGCCTGGACAGAGGTCGGCGGTGAGACACTCGTAATTGAAGTTACAGTCGTTCCGGGAACCGGGAAGCTCACCTTGACAGGTAAACTGGGCGATGTGATGAAGGAATCTGCACAAGCGGCATTCAGTTATACTCGTTCCAAAGCAGAAGCACTCGGAATCGCTCCTGACTTCCATGAGAAGAATGACATTCATATTCACATTCCCGAAGGTGCGATTCCTAAGGATGGGCCTTCGGCAGGAATTACAATGGCAACAGCACTAATCTCTGCTCTAACAAATCGCCATGTATCCAAAGATGTAGCGATGACAGGTGAAATTACGCTTCGAGGCCGGGTTCTTCCGATTGGGGGACTTAAGGAGAAGTCGCTGGCAGCGCATCGTGCCGGGTACAAGAAAATTTTGCTCCCGAAAGATAATGAACGTGATTTAAGAGATATACCAGACAGTGTACGAGAAGATGTTGAATTCGTACCTGTTGCACACATGGATCAAGTATTAGAACACGCACTTGTAGAGCAGGCAGGTGTGCATTAGATAAGGAATGATGCATTGACTGCAAAGCATAGCAGTTAACGCATCAACAAGAGAGGATAATTGACCCACATGAAAGTAACAAAATCCGAATTTATCATCAGTGCGGTCAGCCCTAGTCAATACCCTCAAGACGCCTTGCCGGAGATTGCTCTGGCAGGGCGTTCCAATGTGGGGAAGTCTTCGCTGATCAACCGGATGATTAATCGCAAAAATTTGGCCAGAACGAGCTCAACTCCAGGTAAAACCCAACAGCTGAACTATTACCGCATTAATGATCAACTTTATTTTGTCGATTTTCCAGGCTATGGGTATGCTAAGGTGTCTAAGACTCAGCGCGCGCTGTTTGGACAAATGATGGAGAAATATTTGCTTGAGCGCGATGAATTGAAGCTCGTTATGCAAATGATTGATATGCGTCACCCTCCTACGAAGGATGACATCATGATGTATGAATGGCTCAAGCATCATGGGCTTCCCGTATGTGTGGTAACAACCAAGATGGATAAGATACCGAAGACGCGCCGGGCAAAGCATGCAAAAATAATTAAGGATGCCATCGGTCTTCACCCAGAAGACAGTTTTGTCTCCTTCTCATCTGAGGAAGGATTGGGAAAAGAGGAACTATGGGCAGTGATTTCCCGGCATGCTGGATTTACAGAGGAGCAGGCTTCTGAAGAGGAGTAAACTCTTCTTATGATTCTAAGTTAAAAATGCAGAATAGCGGAGTTAACAAGAACTTTAGCGCAGGAAAGTGAGCATCCTCCCTATCAGGCTTATGATTTCAAGACTCTTAACGGTTTTTAATGATTTAAAGCGGAAATTCATCGATTAGCGGAAGAGCAAACTCCTCAAGAGGTATTGTATAATGAAGTTGATACAAAAATTCCGGTGTAAGCCGGCCTGGCTTCATGCAGTCAGGAAAGAATTGAGGAGATTTTTATGGCTCAGCGGTTAGCCACAGAATATGTTAAAGCCACTTTGAAATTGTCGGAACCTCAAATGCAGCAGTTCTTGCGTATGGCAGAAGATGGTCATGTTCTTCAACGGGTCAAAGTGCTCGGTAACGGTGGACAGGATATTGTACTAGAGGACGGTGCTGGAGAGGAAGTTCATTTTCCCTTCGGTCGAAAAGATGGATTTTATGTCTGTGAGTTGTCTTGCCGCTTGGTGAATCTACAGCTGACGAATATGGTGCGCAAACTGTTCCTTGCTTTTAAAGGTGAAGGAATTGTAAATCGGGTGTATGCGGGATTCACAATGATGTATGTGTATTCCAACGGATCGGTTCGCAAAATTATTGAGGTTAGAGACGGCAGTGCTCGTGTCGTATACCAACATAAGAATACAGCACATGAATTTGAGCAGTTGTATCATTCCCGGGACATAGAACAGAAAATACTGCAGGTGAAGAACAGCGTTAACCAGCTGCTTGATGCAAGGAATAAATCATTGTGCAAAGCAGAAATAGACCGTATTGATGAACAGCTGCGCCTGGAATCTTTTGTTTTGTTTACATTAGAAGCTTAAACAAAGGATAACAGCTTGGATCCAAAACTAAAATAATGATTAAGCATAGCCCTCTCCATAGGAGAGGGTTTTTTTTAGCTGTTTTTTAGGTCGAGTGACGCCCGTATTTATGCGGTTCGTTCCCATTATGAAGCCCGAAGAATATATTTTATCACGCCGTAAAAAAACTGTTGCAATTGATTTGGATAGATGTTATTTTTAATCTCGTTGAAAAGAATATAGGAACCAGGATTCACTCAGGACATTGAATGTTGCGAGAGATTTTTCCCTCGGGAAGTGAATGACGTAGGTCCTAGCGGATGAAATTTTTACAAATATTTTATTCCTAGGAAGGGGGAACCGGAAGATGGAATATTCAACTTTCGGAAGACACGTTGCTGTTGATACTTGGGGAGTAGACTTTGACTTGTTGAACAATGAGGAGTATTTGCAAGCGCAGTTGGTAGAAGCAGCTGAAGCATGTGGAGCGACTGTGTTGTCCGTACAATCTAGACAGTTTGAGCCTCAAGGCGCTACAGTCCTTGTATTGTTGTCAGAGAGCCATCTCTCGATCCATACGTACCCTGAGAGAGGTTTTGCCGCGATTGACTGTTACACTTGTGGAGAAACAGTGGACCCTCAGTTAGCGATTGACTACCTGGTGTCCGTATTGAAGCCTACGAAGACTTATGCTAAGAAATTGGTTCGTGGTGTAGGCGAAATGGAAGTAGAAACACCGGATATGAAACAGATCGAACTTGTATAATGCACAGTTTTATAATACGATAAATGATAGATAAACAACCATGGATTTCCATGGTTGTTTTATATTTTCAGTATAGTTGTTATGGTAATACATAGACAAAGATTCAAAATATAGTCTAAGGTATAAATAAATGAAGTAGCGGTAAAATTAAATGAGCGAGCGTGCAAAAAAGATGAGGATTTCATAAACATGTCATAAAAAGTCTTAGGCCGAAACTGTACATATGTTATACTAAATACTGCTTATGACTTGCTGTTGCCAGCAAATTTATGCTATAGATCATTTACGAATTTTTTAGAGGCAGGTGAACTTGCAATGCACATCGTCGCAGTTGGGTTAAACTATCGCACAGCGCCTGTAGAAGTTAGGGAACGATTCACATTTGACGAAAAAGACCTGCCATCAGCGCTTCGAGAGCTCAGAAAGACTAATAGTGTATTGGAAGGCGTCATCGTTGCTACATGCAACCGTACGGAAATGTATGTGGTAGTTGATCGTCTCCATATGTGCGGTTATTTTATACGCAGTTTCATGGAGCAGTGGTTTGGTATTTCACGTGAGGAGTTTACTCAGCATCTCTATATATATGAAGATGAACAGGCGATACGTCACTTATTCCGGGTAACAAGCGGACTAGATTCCATGGTTATCGGAGAAACACAAATTTTAGGCCAAGTAAAGCATGCCTTTTTGACGGCACAAGCGGAGAAGACCACAGGAACGTGGTTTAATACGCTGTTTAGACATGCCATCTCAGTAGGTAAGAGAGCACATAGCGAGACTTCGATCGGAGAAGCTGCTGTTTCTGTCAGTTATGCTGCAGTAGAGCTGGGTAAGCGAATATTTGGCTCTTTTAAGAATAAGAAAGTAATGATTTTGGGTGCTGGGAAGATGAGTGAGCTTACTGTTCAGCACTTGTATGCTAACGGGGCCGAAGAGGTTATCGTGGCCAATCGAACATTCGCACGGGCCGAAGAGCTGGCTGCGAAGTTTAACGGAACTCCATGCACAATGGAGCAGGCTGTTACTCGTTTGCATGAGATTGACATTCTGATCAGCTCTACAGGATCCAAGGATTTTGTTATCTCTGCACAAATGATAAAGGACAGCATGAAGCGGAGAAAGGCTCGTCCACTCTTCATGATTGATATTGCGGTTCCGCGTGATATTGATCCACAGATTTCTGACTTAGCCAATGTCTTTCTATATGATATTGACGATCTGGAAGGGGTCGTTGAGACCAATCTTGAAATGCGCCGTGTGGAAGCAGCCAAGATTGATTCATTTATTGAGGAAGAAATTATTGAATTTAATCAATGGCTTAAGACTTTAGGTGTTCGTCCTGTTATACGCGCTTTGCAAGAAAAAGCGAACAGTGTGCATGAAGATACCTTGGAAAGTTTGTTTAATAAACTGCCTGAGCTTGACGAGCGTCAGCGTAAGGTAATTCGGCGGTTAACAAAGAGTATGCTGAATCAGATGACGCATGAGCCGATTGATCGTATTAAAGAAATGGCCGTAGATAAAAATGCAGATGATGCATTATCCATGTTTACAACGATATTTGGACTCGAGGAAGAGCTAGAAGATATAAACCAATCTTCTGTTCCTGCTAAAGTGAACTTAAAACCGGTCACTCCACCCAAACTTGAGGTAGAGCAAGGAGCATCACGTGTATCTTATGTTCCGGTGAGTCTATAAGGCAGGTGTAGAGTGTGTCCATAGTCGATACGATTCACACCATTCTGATTTATACTTATGCCCTGAGCCTTCTGTTTTATTTCTCGGATTGCATTCGCCGCAATGCGAGTGCGAAGCGGATGGGCACAGGGCTTCTTGTTGTCGTGTCCTTGATGCAGCTGATCTACTTAATCCTTAGAACAGCTGATCAAGGGCATCTTCCGATTTATTCCATGTATGATTTTGTGTTTTGGTTTACCTTTAGTATCGTCATCATGTCTCTTATTATGACCAGGTTTAACAAATCAGAATATGTTGTATTTCTGCTGAATATTGTTGGATTCAGTGCTTTGGTACTTAGTGACTTCTGGCTTGCTCCAGAAATTAACCCGCTGCTAAACTGGCAGACGGTGCATGGACTGCTTGTCATGCATATTGTCCTTGCCAATTTTGGTTTTGCTGCACTGACAGTTGCAGCTGTCTTTGCCGCCATCTATCTCTTCCTGCACTTCAGATTAAAATCGAAGCGCTGGGGCGATACCATGCGGCGGATGCCGAGCCTTGAAATGCTTTACTTTTATATGAATAAATCCAGCTTGATCGGTACTCCGATGATGGGCGTATCCGTTATGCTAGCCGCACTTTCCATCATGGCAGAGAAGCGCTGGATGTTATTGTTAGATCCCAAAGTGCTTTCGACTGTAATCGCGTTATGTATTTATTTAGGGTATTTTATATCGAAACGGTATGTAGACAATGCGCCGCATGTTATGGCGAGATGGACTTTAATTGCTTATATTTTTGTTATCCTTAGTTTTATCAGTAATGCTTGGTCTGCATTCCACCGCTGGACAGGAGAGTGAAAGACAAGTGGAGGGTGTATACGTTCCGATATGGCTTGATTGCTCAGGTCGTTCTGTCATTGTCATTGGCGGTGGTCATGTTGCCGAGCGCAAGGTTCAGGGAATTCGTAAGTCGGGGGCAATCATTACGCTGATCAGTCCGAACTTAACCGACGGACTTCTTCAAATTGTTAAGCAGGGAGAAGCCTCCTGGCTTCAAAGGCCCTACCGTCAGGGAGACCTGAAAGGGGCCTTTCTTGTATATGCGGCGACTAACGATGCAAAAGTCAACGATAGGGTCATTCAAGAAGCCAAAAATGCCGGAGCTCTGACAAATAGCGCAGATGCACCGCGTACAGGCCATTTTATAACACCAAGCGTAGTACGGCGGGGGAGGCTTGCTATTGCGGTTTCGGCTTCGGGTGCAAGTCCAGGAGCAGTCTCTCGCATCACAAAGCAGCTGGAAGAGGATTACGGCGAAGAATACAGCATGTATTTTGATTTTTTACATCGAATGCGCCAAATCGTTAAATATTCGATAGAAGATCCAGTTCAAAGAAGGCAGCTCCTAAAAAAAGTGCTGGAGATCGATATATTAACAGAGATAAGAGACGGAAAATATGAATGTTGGACCGATGAGAAAATAAATAACTGGATAAATAACAATCAGGAGGGGTAGTTAGGCGATGCGAACAATTGTAGTTGGAAGCAGACAGAGTGCGCTTGCTTTAACGCAGACAGGGCATGTCATTGAAGATTTGAAGATGTTGTGCAAGAACCATGGTTTGGATTTTGATTTTGAAATCAAGAAGATCGTAACCAAGGGGGATCAGATCCTGGACGTCACTTTGTCCAAGGTCGGTGGTAAAGGGCTGTTTGTAAAAGAAATTGAACAAGCAATGATGAACGGTGAGATTGATATGGCTGTACATAGCATGAAAGATATGCCCTCTGTACTTCCTGAGCCACTGACTACCGGGGCTGTACCGCGCAGGAAAGATCCAAGAGACGCGCTGATCTCCAAAAACGGTGTTTCGCTTGACGAGCTTCCTCAGGGAGCAAAGGTAGGGACAAGCAGTCTGCGGAGAGCCAGTCAGCTTAAAGCTTACCGTCCTGATTTTAAGATTGAATGGATTCGCGGCAATATTGACTCCAGGCTTCGCAAGCTTGAAACAGAAGGCTTTGACGCTATTATTCTTGCTGCAGCGGGTCTTGCTCGAATGGGATGGGAAGATCGGATTACTTCCTACTTGTCCCCTGACACTTGTTTGCCGGCGGTTGGACAAGGCGCGCTTGGTATTGAGTGCCGCAAGGACGATAAGGAGCTGCTTCATCTGCTTAGCTTGTACAATGATCAGGAGACGGCGCTTCCGGTTACAGCGGAACGGAGATTTTTGAACGTGCTGAACGGAGGATGCCAAGTGCCTATCGGTGCTTACGCGACTTGGGCTAAAGATCAAGAAGAAGGACAAGAGCAGCTGATTCAGCTCACAGGAATGGTTGGAACACCGGATGGGTCAACAATTCTTAAAGAGACTCTTATCGGAACCGATCCTGAACGTCTTGGAGAAGAAGTAGCTAATCGTTTAATTGAAAAAGGTGCGGAGAAGATACTGGCAGACGTAAGGGGATGAGGACATGGGAGGAAAGGTATATCTCGTAGGCGCGGGTCCGGGAAATGCTAAGCTGATTACGGTCAAAGGCTGGGAATGCATTCAAAAGGCAGATGCGGTTGTGTATGATCGGCTGGCGAGTCCAAGATTGCTTCGGATTATGAAGCCGGGGGCGGTAAAAATCTATGTAGGTAAAAAAACAAACCGTCACACGATGAAGCAGGAAGATATCAATCAGCTACTCGTAGATTTGGCTCTTGAAGGAAAAACGGTCGTTCGTCTAAAAGGTGGGGACCCGACGATTTTTGGAAGAGTCGGTGAAGAGGCAGAGCTGCTTCGTCAACACGATATTCCTTTTGAAATTGTGCCAGGTGTAACCTCCGCCATTAGTGTTCCAGCTTATGCAGGTATCCCCGTGACCCATCGGGATTATGCATCGTCCATCTCAATCATTACCGGACACGAAAGTCCGGACAAGCTGAATAGAGCCATCTATTGGGATAAGGTGACAAACGCGACGGGGACGCTTGTATTCATGATGGGTGTTGCAAACATCGGCTATATCAGTCAGCAGCTGATAGACCATGGCCGTCCCAAGGATACGCCTGTAGCTTTGATTCGCTGGGGAACTTGGGCCGAGCAGGATACGCTGGTGGGGACTCTGGAAGATATCGAGCAGAAAGTGATAGAGCACGGGTTTCGTCCGCCTGGAGTCATCGTGGTCGGAGATGTCGTTAAGCAGCGTGAACGTTTGAAATGGGCGGAATTTATGCCGCTCTTTGGTAAACGAATTCTCGTGACAAGGGCAAGAAGCCAAGCAAGCGAGCTTGTGGAGAAGATCGAGGAATTTGGAGGAGAGCCCTACGAGCTGCCTGTCATAGAGACTGTACCGGTGAACTCAGATGCTGAAATAGCAAAAACGAAACAGGCACTGGACAAGATAGAACAGTATGACTGGGTTATCTTTACAAGCGTAAACGGAGTCGAGTATTTCTTTAACTACATGGAGGAACTGGAAAAAGATATCCGCTCACTCTATCGAGCAAGAATTGTGGCTGTTGGTCCATCGACCAAGAAGGCGCTTCGGGATCGAGGAATTGTGGCGGAGCAGGTCCAGGGTTCATACCAGCAGGAAGGGTTGATCGAAACATTCGGTCACGATATGCTGCCAAGCCAAAAAGTGCTTTTGCCATCGGGCAATATGGCGAGGCCGTGGCTTTCTGAAAGGCTGGAGGAGAAGGGACTAGAGGTAAGCAAGGTCAGTGTCTATGAGACCGTTATTCCTGAGGAGCATGACGATGAGCTCATTGGTCTTTTGCAAAAAGGAAAAGTCTACGCTGTCACGTTCACAAGCTCATCCACGGTAACTCACCTCTTAACTTTGCTTGAACGGATGGGATACGAAGAACCTGCCGCTCTGTTTGAGGGGGTACATGTGGCCTGTATCGGTCCTGTTACCGCGGAAACAGCGAAGAATGCGGGACTCCGTGTCAGCATCGTTTCAGAGCAAGCGACGATCGAGAGTCTGGCCGAAGCTTTATGCCAAATAGATGATCAAGTTCATATAATGTAGTTTTTTATTTAACAGTATAGAAACATAGAAAGGGGTTATCCATTATGGGATTTCCAATTGTAAGACACCGCAGATTGCGGCAATCTGCTGCTATTCGCAGCATGGTACGGGAGACGCATCTGAATGTTAGTGATTTTATACAGCCGATTTATGTAACTTATGTCAGTGGAGTGAAGCAGGAAATTTCATCGATGCCGGGTGTGTATCGTTTCTCACTCGATACATTGAAGGAGGAAGTGCAGGAAATTGCAGAATTAGGAATTCCAGCAGTGCTCCTATTTGGCATTCCGGATACGAAGGACGCTGTCGGTTCCTCAGCTTATGCGGAGAACGGTATTGTTCAGGAGGCAACTCGTCTTATCAAATCATGGTATCCTGATCTTCTCGTTGTCGCAGATACATGTCTGTGCGAATTCACTGACCATGGGCATTGCGGTATGATTCATACCCATGAACGTGACGGCCACGTATGCGTCGATGTACTGAATGATGAATCGCTTGAACTGCTGGTTAAGACCGCTGTATCCCAGGCAAAAGCCGGGGCGGATATCATCGCGCCTTCGAACATGATGGACGGATTTGTAGGTGCAATTCGTGCTGGACTTGATGAAGCTGGTTTCACACACATTCCGATTATGTCCTATTCCGTAAAATACGCTTCTGGTTTCTACGGACCTTTCCGCGAAGCTGCCGATTCCGCACCTCAATATGGAGATCGTAAAGCTTATCAGATGGATCCTGCCAATGTGCGGGAAGCACTTCGTGAAGCAGAGACCGACGTCCTGGAAGGGGCAGATATGCTGATGGTTAAACCATCCTTGTCTTACCTGGATGTGATGCGCACCATTAAGGATCAGTTTGACCTGCCGCTTGTTGCGTATAACGTGAGCGGTGAATATGCGATGGTCAAAGCTGCGGCTATAAACGGATGGATTGACGAAGAGAAAGTGGCTATGGAGATTTTGCTCAGCATGAAGCGTGCGGGAGCGGATATGATTATTACTTATTACGGTAAGGATGCAGCCCGCTGGCTTTCAGAACGTTAAATCAAGAAGATCTATAGATTCATTTTGAATGATTACACAGGAGAGTGAGCAAAGATGAGTGAACAGATTCGTCAGCCGCGCCGGGAGGAACAATCCCGTACCGCTTTTGAAGAAGCAAAACAATATATGCCAGGCGGTGTAAACAGCCCGGTACGTGCATTTAAATCCGTAGGCTTGACCCCTGTATATGCGGATCATGGAATCGGTTCAAGAATCTATGACATCGATGGCAATTCGTTCATTGACTATGTTGCTTCCTGGGGCCCTCTCATTATGGGACATGCTCATCCGGAGGTCATATCTGCAATTCAGGAGACAGCTGCGAAAGGCACAAGCTTTGGTGCTCCAACGCTGATCGAGACAGAAATGGCCAAGCTGGTATGCGAGCGTGTGCCTTCCATCGATATTGTTCGTATGGTGAACTCGGGTACAGAAGCAACGATGAGTGCGATCAGGCTGGCTCGCGGAGCGACGGGAAGAAGCAAAATTTTGAAATTTGAAGGCTCCTATCATGGGCATGCAGACAGTCTGCTCATTAAGGCCGGTTCCGGTGTAGCGACCCTGGGTCTACCAGACAGCCCTGGCGTTCCTGAAGGTGTAGCGGTTAACACCATTACAGTGCCATATAATGATTTGGAATCCGTGCGTGTTGCCTTTGAAAAGTTTGGGGAGCAAATTGCAGCTATTATCGTAGAGCCTGTTGCAGGCAACATGGGCGTTGTTCCTCCAGCACCCGGTTTTCTCGAAGGCTTGCGTCAAGTTACCAATGATTATGGCAGTCTGCTTATTTTTGATGAAGTCATGACCGGTTTCCGGGTAGGTCTTCATAGTGCACAAGGCCGTTTCGGTGTAACGCCGGACTTGACTTGTCTCGGTAAAGTTATTGGTGGCGGACTACCTGTCGGGGCTTACGGTGGCAGACGAGATCTTATGGAACAGGTAGCTCCGGTCGGTCCTATCTATCAAGCGGGGACGCTCAGCGGTAATCCGTTAGCTATGGCAGCAGGATATACTACTTTGAAGCTTCTTGATGAAGAAGTATACGCTCGTTTGGAGGAGCTCGGTGCAAGGCTTGCCGCCGGCTTTGAAAAAAATGCGAAGGAGCTCGGTATCCCTGTTACTGTGAATAGAGTCGGTTCTATGGTATGTCCGTTCTTCACGGATCAAGCAGTAACGAATTATGATGTTGCTAAATCCAGCAATTTGGATCATTTCCGGGCTTACTTTGGTCATATGCTTCAGGAAGGAATCAGCGTGGCACCTTCTCAATTCGAAGGAATGTTCATTTCCGGGGTGCATAGTGTTCAGGACATCGATGATACGATTGAAGCGAACTATAACGCGCTGAAAGCACTATGATCCGTTACAAAAAAAGAGGCGAATGGGCTGAGCTTATGCCCGGAAAAAAGGTGCTGTCCCAGGATAACCGGAGTGAAGCAGCAGATAAGTGGCTGCTTACGGAGCTTGGGATACCTGAGAAGCTTTTGCACGAGCTTAAAGCAAATCAAGGGATTCAGCTTGCAGGGGACCGGCTTCGGCTGGCCCTTTTTCCGTCTATGCCGCTTGGGATTGTTCCACGCTACGTAGAACTGGATGTGCTGTACGAGGATGATTTTTGTCTTGTGGTAAACAAGCCTGTGGGCATGCCGATTCATCCCGACGGCAGAGAGCGTCAGGATGGTATCATTACACTAGATCATGCGGTGGCAGGTTATTATCAGGTAAATGGCCTTGAGATTGCGGTAAAGCATATTCATCGCTTAGATGTAGATACTTCAGGTCCGGTGCTTTACGCGAAGAACCGCTATGCAGAACTGAAGCTGAATGCCATGATGCAGCATAAGGGTATTGATCGAAAATATGTGGCGATCGTGCATGGCATCGTTGCAACAAATAAAGAGATTTTAGATTTTCCAATAGGCAAAGACAGACATCACAAACAAAGAAGAAGAGTTTCACCTACAGGCCAGCATGCAGTTACTCATATGGAGACAGCAGAGCGGCTTAAGAATGCGACGTTGGTTCGGCTCACACTTGAGACGGGGAGAACACATCAAATTCGTGTGCATTTAAGCTATATTGAGCATCCTTTGTTCGGTGATGTTCTATATGGCGGTCTGAGAGAAGGAATCCGCAGGCAGGCGCTCCATGGGGAAACACTCAGCTTTAGTCATCCCTTTACGGGAGAGGAGCTCAGCGTAACGGCATCCTGGCCTCAAGATATGATGGATTTATACAACTCGCTGCAAGCGTAAATAAATATACGAATCAACTTTGAAATGGTATGAGTCCTCTGATAGGCGCATATACATGTAGACGAGAAGCATCTTGAGTTTACTCGTGTAACATGACGGAAAGCTATGAAAATTCCATGGTGAATATATGCTTTGAAAGGAGGACTTACGCCATGTTAAACCCACCTTATGGACTTCGGTTCGATATCTACGAGCGCGTACATTTGCCCGAAGATGTTCCTGCCATTAGTGAACTGGAAGAGATTGAGCTGTATCCCCGTATACAGGTTATCTCGGAGCAGGAGCATGCAGCGCTTCGCGGACACTTGCTGTTGTCCGGTATTTATCAAGGAGAAAATAATCTGCAGGAGGAGCTGTCCCATCAAATCCCTGTGGAGATTACGATTCCCTTGAGCCGTATCTCTTCTATTGATGATATTGCGGTGGAGATTGAAAATTTCGACGTGGATCTGCTGTCGACTCGAAGCCTGAATATTACGGGTGTACTGTCTTTGCGCGGAATTGAAGGGATTGGACCTGCAGAAGATGCCTCCGAGTGGAATCCAGAGGAGTTTACTGTTGTCCATTCCAATTCTGCTGAAGAAGAGGAGTCTGCACCTAACCCTTTATATGCGGGATATAATCCTTATCATCGTGACCCAGCTATACAAGATGTACAGTCCAATTCAGGTGATGATGAGACGGGGCTTGAAGCTTCCGAAGAGGAGAAGTCTTTTTTGTACACGCCTTATGAGCCATCAGGTTCAGCTATCGAACCGAAAGAGGAAGAAGTGGTATGGACCCTTCCTTATGAAGCTCAGTCTGTAGGAGAGCCTGCGGTCAGAGACGAATCGTTGCAGGAAACATCGTACTATGCAAACGAGGAGTATGAGATCGCAAATGCTGATTCATCAGAACAGACTGACCGGGGATATAATGAACCTGCGGATTCCTATGCTGATCTAAATTCGGCTCAGGAAGAGCGGAACAATCAGGAATCTCCTGCACCTGAGGTTTGGAGTTTTGAACCTGCTTCTGTCCCTGCTGCAGAGCGCGAAGCAACTTCTGCTGCGGAGCGTGAGGCAACCTCCTCGGCAGAACCTGTTGAAAGTTCTGCACTGCCTCAGCTTGAGAATGCAGCCGAAGAATCTTCTTACACGGATAGTGATCAAGAATCAGTAGATATTCAGCGTGAGTCCGCCGTATTGCTTGAGGCAGATGTTCCTCAGCCGGAAGCAGGTGAGGAGAAGCCTGAATTGAAGGTCGCCTTTGGCAGCAAGAAATCAAATGATTCTTCCTCACAAGGCTCCTATGGAATTACTTCATTAATTCAAAAGAATAAGGCTCCAGAGGAAGTCCTGCAGCTGGAGGATCAGCTGCCGATCCAGCAGCGAGACGAAGAACCAACAGAAGAAGTACAGTGGAAGAATTTATTTTTGGGAAGCGGATCTGAACAGACTCCTTTTAAGAAGGTCAAGCTTTGCATTGTGCAGCGTGAAGAAACGCTGGAGACAATTGCGGACAGATACCAGCTGAGTACGCGTGAGCTGCAATTATATAATCGTCTGTCTGAGCAATCAGTAGAGGAAGGTCAAGTATTATATATTCCTTAGTCATTTAAGAATTAGAAGAGTTCTCGAGTTCGCCCTCGGGAACTCTTCTTTTTTTGTAAACAAAGGTCAAACGCCCGGTTGACGAATTGGACCAAACAAATGTATGATGACTGTAGGATTGGGAATACAATGAATAACAGTTATTATTTTAACGACTTGGATCGGGAAGAGTAGGCAGCGAGCCCTTCAGAGAGTGGAATTATTATGGTGTGAAATTCCGCAGGATAACGAGCTGTTCCGAAGTCGCCCGGGAGTTGCCTTTTTGAACCTCCTCTATAGAAATATGGAGAAGCTAGAATGTGGCCGGTAGCAGCCGTTATCTGCCTAATGAAGTGTCATATCGAGATATGGGCTTTTTGAAGCTGAATTTTTAACTTGATCGATATGAAACAAAGGTGGTACCGCGAAAGAATGGCCTTTCGTCCTTTGAGGATGAGGGGTCTTTTTGTATTTTCAAGAAGAGTTAAATCGAAGAATAGATGGAGGAATGTAATATGTCTGAACCGACAACAAATCCGAATCAGACGGAAATGTCGACAACTTATGATCCGCGTGCTGCGGAGCAGAAATGGTATCCATATTGGATGAACAATGAATTTTTTAAGGCAGGCCAGCGTAAGGATGCCAAGCCTTTTACGATAGTGATCCCGCCGCCTAACGTTACAGGTATACTTCATATCGGGCATGCACTCGATTTTACTCTCCAGGATATCATTATCCGGGCGAAAAGAATGCAAGGCTATGATGCGCTCTGGCTGCCGGGCTCGGACCATGCAGGGATCGCAACACAAACGAAAGTAGAGCAAAAGCTGAGAGAAGAGGGCGTATCCCGCTATGATCTCGGCCGTGAGAAGTTCCTCGAAAAGGTATGGGACTGGAAGGAAGAATATGCGGGCACGATTCGTTCCCAGTGGGCTAAAATGGGTCTTTCGCTCGATTATTCGCGTGAGCGGTTTACTCTAGATGAAGGCTTATCGAAGGCGGTTCGTGAAGTGTTTGTCAAGCTGTACGAAAAAGGTCTTATCTATCGCGGTAAACGTATCATTAACTGGGATCCTGCTGCCCGTACGGCGCTTTCCGACATCGAGGTTGAGTACAAGGAAGTACAGGGACATTTGTACCATTTAAAATATGAGCTGAAAGACGGAAGCGGCTCGATTACTGTAGCGACAACCCGCCCGGAGACAATGCTTGGAGATACGGCTGTTGCTGTGCATCCGGAGGATGAGCGCTACAAAGATATGATCGGTAAGACACTTGTTCTGCCGATTATCGGCCGTGAAATACCGGTAATTGCAGATGAGTACGTTGATAAAACATTTGGCAGTGGTGCTGTAAAAATTACGCCTGCGCACGATCCTAATGACTTTGAGGTAGGCTTGCGTCATGATCTTCCACAAATTACCGTAATGGATGAATCCGGTAAAATGAATGAAGAGGCAGGTAAATACCAAGGGCTTGACCGGAGTGATTGCCGTAAACAAATCGTTGCCGATCTTAAAGAATCCGGAGTGCTGGTGGGCATTGAAGAGCATACTCATCAAGTTGGACACAGCGAACGCTCTGGCGCAGTAGTAGAGCCTTACTTGTCTACTCAATGGTTTGTAGCGATGCAGCCGCTTGCTGAGCGTGCAATTCAAGCACAGAAGAGCGGAAAGGGCGTTAATTTTGTCCCTGACCGTTTTGAGAGAACGTATCTGCAGTGGATTGAAAATGTACGTGACTGGTGTATTTCCCGTCAGCTATGGTGGGGACATCGCATCCCGGCTTGGTTCTGTGATTCCTGCGGAGAAATTCATGTCAGCCGTGAAGAGGTTACGGCTTGCTCTAAGTGCGGTTCCCATGAGCTGAGTCAAGACGAAGACGTACTGGATACTTGGTTCAGCTCCGGACTGTGGCCGTTCTCAACTCTGGGCTGGCCTGAAGAGACAGAAGACCTAAAACGCTACTACCCGACCTCTGTTCTTGTAACAGGATATGATATCATTTATTTCTGGGTTGCTCGAATGATCTTTACGGCACTTGAATTTACGGATGAAATTCCGTTTAAGGATGTTCTTATGCACGGGCTGGTTCGCGATTCAGAAGGCCGCAAGATGTCAAAATCACTGGGCAACGGCGTGGATCCACTTGAAGTTATTGAAAAATACGGTACAGATGCTATGCGCTACATGCTCTCCACAGGCATTACACCAGGTCAGGATTTACGCTTCCGCTGGGAGCGTGTAGAGCAGGCCCGCAACTTTGCAAATAAAATCTGGAATGCATCCCGATTTGCATTAATGAATTTAGAAGGCTTCAAGGCAGAGGACATAGATATTACAGGTGAGCTGACAACAGCTGACCGCTGGATTTTGCATCGTTTGAACGAAACGGCCAAAGATGTTACCCGTCTGATGGATGCTTACGAATTCGGAGAAACCGGCCGCACATTGTATAATTTCATTTGGGACGATCTTTGCGATTGGTACATTGAGTTCTCTAAGCTTTCGCTTTATGGAGAAGACGCAGAAGCCAAACGCAAAACTCAATCGGTTCTGGCTTACGTACTTGATCAGACCATGCGCCTGATTCATCCGTTTATGCCATTCATTTCTGAGGAAATTTGGCAGCATCTCCCGCATAAAGGGGATACTATTACACTGGCGTCCTGGCCTGAATTTAATGAGGCCTTTGTGAACGACAAGGCTGTCGCTGAGATGAATATGCTGATGGATCTCATTCGTGTGGTTCGCAACATCCGTGCTGAAGTAAACGTGCCGATGAGCAAGAAGGTTGAGCTTCATGTGAGTGCAAGTGGTAAAGAGGGTCTGAACATCATTGACAACAATCTGGTGTATGTTCGCCGTTTCTGTAATACGTCGGAGCTTATTACAGGAGAGGGAATCTCGACACCTGATAAGGCGATGACTGCCGTGATCTCTGGCGCAGAGCTCTACTTCCCGCTGGCGGGTCTCATCGATATCGATCAGGAGATCGCCCGTCTTACCAAAGAAAAGGAAACACTGGATAAAGAAGTGCTCCGCATTGAGAAAAAACTCGGCAACGAAGGCTTCGTATCCAAAGCTCCGGCGAAGGTGATCGAAGAGGAGCGGGCTAAACTCGCTGATTATGCTGACAAACGGACCAAAGTTATTACTCGGATTGAAGAACTTCAAAATTAATGAAGACGGCAGGTGTTCCCGTTCAAATCGGGAATGCCTGTCTAACTAACTTTAAACCTAGAAGGTGAAGCGTATGGAAGGAACCACTAAAGCCGACATTGCTGCTCCGCTGCACACGTATGAAGACGCGGTGGCTTGGATCAACAATCTCATTCCGTTTGGAATAAGACCGGGGCTCTCCCGTATCGAGCTCCTTTTGTCAAAATTGGGAAATCCTCATAAACACCTGAAGTTTATTCATGTCGCAGGTACGAACGGAAAAGGTTCTACCTGTGCCTTTTTAACGTCGGCGCTAAAAAGCACCGGTTACGACGTAGGTACATTTACTTCGCCGTACATCACCAAGTTCACAAATCGGTTTCAGTATAACGAAGAAGATATTCCAGAAGAAACTTTATTAGAGCTTGCAAGGCGCATTCAGCCGCTAGTAGCGGAAGTGGCGGAGACGGAACTTGGATCTCCGACCATGTTTGAGGTTGCGACGGCGCTTGCAATTATGTATTATGCTGAAGTGTGCTATCCCGATGTGGTAGTATGGGAGACCGGGCTTGGGGGAAGGCTTGATGTAACAAATGTCGTCACTCCCATTATTTCGGTGATTACAAATATCGGAATGGATCACACGGATATTCTAGGAGATACAATCAGCCAAATCGCATTTGAAAAGGCAGGAATTATTAAACCCGGCGTTCCTGTCGTCAGTCTAGTAGAGCAGCCGGAAGCGATTCAAGTGATTCGCGAGGTCGCACAAAAAAATAAATCCACCTTATATCTTGCCGGCGAACAGTTTACGTACGAGCAGGAGCAGATTAATAAGGATGGGCAAACATTGCATTTTAAAGGACCGTTTCGTGAACTTGATGTAGAGCTTACAATGCAGGGCAAGTATCAATGTGCCAATGCGGCTGGGGCTTTAATGACACTTGAAGTGCTGCGCCAGTACATGGCGTTCTATATGGAAGAGGAAGATTTGCAGAGAGGTTTCCGTAATGCTTTTTGGGCCGGTCGTTTTGAGAAAGTTTCAGATGAGCCGCTGTTTATTTTGGACGGTGCGCATAATCCGGAAGGAGCCGAAATGCTGGCAAAGAGCATCAAGGATATATATCCTGGGCGGAAACTAATTTTAATGATGGGCATGCTGGAGAATAAGCATCATAAATTGTACTTTGAGCATATACTGCCACTAGTGGATACGCTTATCCTGACTGAGCCAGATTTCCGACGTAAAATGGACGCGGCCCAGTTAAATCATTTGGTAGAAGAGCTTCGTCCATCCTATGCCAAACCAAACCTTGACATCATCGTAGAACCTTCATGGAAAAAGGCACTGAGCTTACTTAAGTTACGGACGGAAGCGGAAGATCTGGGGGTTGTGTCCGGCACATTGTATTTAATTGCCGATGTAAGGGCCGCCCTTTTGCATCAAACCGATTCTGAAAAAGGTTGGTGAAATTTTGTTAAACACTTCGGAACATGTACATTTTATCGGTATCGGCGGCTATGGGATGAGCGCCATTGCAAGAGTTATGCTGGAAATGGGCTATACCGTAACGGGATCTGATGTAGTATCCCAGGAGCTCACTGAAAAGCTTGCCGCAAAGGGAGCAAAAATATATATCGGGCATACGCCTGAACAAGTCCATGGTGCGGATTTGGTTGTATACTCAACAGCTGCGACTAAGGACAATGTGGAACGCGTTGAGGCGGAGCAGCTAAACATTCCGATCCTTCATCGCGCCCAAATGCTTGCAAGACTGCTCAATGAACGTAAAGGTGTTGCTGTTGCTGGTGCACACGGCAAGACGACAACTTCTTCTATGATTGCACTTGTTATGGAAGAGTGCGGGGTTGATCCGACTTATATCATCGGCGGAGAGATCATGAACCTTGGAACCAATGCTAAGGCAGGTAAAGGGGAGCATGTTGTAGCAGAAGCAGATGAAAGCGACGGCTCGTTCCTGCAATATCATCCATGGGTCGGGATTGTAACGAACCTTGAAGCCGATCATATGGAGAACTACAACAATGATTTTAACGAGCTGAAAAATGCTTATGTTAAATTTTTGAACCAAGTGAAGCCTGAGGGCTGTGCCATTGTTTGTGCAGACGATGAGAATATTCAGAGTATTATGCCGCAGCTCAAATCGAATATTATTACCTATGCCATTGATGCTGAGGCGGATTATACCGCAACAGACATCGAGCTTGGGGACCGGCATATTTCATTTACGATGAATCATCGCGGTGCTCCGCTTGGTACTGTGGAGCTATCCGTACCGGGCAAACATAATGTGAGCAATGCTATGGCAACCGTTATTTCCTGTCTTGAGGCGGGGATTCCATTTGAATCCATTGTGAAGGCAATCGTGAAATTCAGCGGAGCAAAACGCAGATTCCAAGTGCTTGGCGAAGCTCGGGACATTCTCATTATTGATGATTACGCCCATCATCCAACGGAGATTGAAGCTACAATCAGCGCGGCTAAGGCAACGGGTAAACGGATCATCGCGGTCTTCCAACCGCAGCGATATACTCGAACCTTTTTCCTGCTGGATGCATTCAGCCGTGCCTTTGGAGAGGCAGATGAAGTCATCATAACGGATATTTATTCTCCTGCAGGTGAGAAGCAGATCGAAGGAGTCCATTCCTCCAAGCTGGTAGATCTCATTAAGCTGAACAGCAATCCAAATACAACCTATTTCCCCACTAAAGAGGATGTAGTCAACCATTTGGAGAACCGCTTGCAGCCGGGAGATTTAGTACTTACCATGGGAGCCGGAGACATATGGAAAGCCGGCTATGAGCTTGCAAAAGGTATCAAGTAAAATTTTAGCCATGATGTAAACATCGTTTCTATTTATAGAAACGGTGTTTTTTTTTGCATATCTTCTAGTTCGGTAACATATAGCTGTAGAAAAGGACAAGAGGAGGGTCGCTTAGCCGTGAATAATGCTAGAATGACATTTCGTTTTAATGAGAATAAGCAGGATAAGAAGTTGGAATCAGGCAGAATCAAGTCTAGCGATAATTTGAAGCTGAGTAAGGAGAGTGCAACTGCAAATCATGCCGCCAGTACAGAGATCGAAAGTGTTCATTCTCTGGAGGCACCGATAACGATGCAGACACAGAACCGGACAAGCCTTCCTCTTGAAGAGCGACAAACAACGAAACCGCCTAAAGAATCTGCGGCAAACAACATTTACTTTGACCGTAGGATTTATGACGATTGGGAAGAGCCTTTCGGCCCATATTCTGCTGCACCTATCATTGCAGATAAAGAGAACAAAGAGCACCAGATTGATTCTTACGAGGAATTGGATATGCAGGAAATGCTCTATTCGGATCGTGCCAGCGATAACTATACACTGTATCACCGTCCTCGAAATGGCTGGAAGCTCTTTGGGTCGATTATCGCAGCCGTCGTTACCGGCGTAATGTTTGGTGTGGTAGCGATGTCCATGGTCAACACGGAGCAATCTCCTTCATCTTCTCCTGCAGCAGTTCCTGCAGCTTCGGACATCACTTCCTCGCAAGCTGTAACCGAATCTGGTGCAGCAGCAGCTTCAGGCGGTGTTTCGGCTGGACTATCGACAGCGGTAGAAATTCCTGCGGTGACCTATTTCATGCTTCAATACGGGGTATTCAGCAATAAGGATGGAGCTGAGCAGGCGAAATCAGAGCTGACTACAGCAGGCATTGCAGCAGGGAGCGATCCGCTGGATGAGCTTCGTGTCTATGCCGGTGTTTCCAAGGATCGGGGTGATGCCAGACAGATTAGTAATCAGCTTAAGGCTGAGGGGGTAGAGCTCTACGTTCGCGAAATCAGCCTGCCTGCAGTCTCAAGCATTCAATATACAGGTGAACAGGAAGCGGTCTCTGAATTCTTCAACAACAGCAGAGAAATAACAGAAATCTTAACCTCCATATCGATTGAACAGCTTGGACAAACGGAACAAACTGCCGTCCCTGCTGACAAGATGACCTCTATTACGGATGTCCATCAGAGGTGGACGAGCAGCGTTGCTGCAGTGCGGAGCGGCTTGCCTGCAGATAGTGAAGCTGTTGAACTTGCGATGGAGGCGGCAATGAATACAGCTGTCGCAGCCATTGCAGAATATAATAAAAATCCCTCAAAAGAGCATATGTGGAATGTCCAATCACAGGTGATGGGTTATATACTTCTTGAAAAACAGCTGCTTGAAATCATCAAACAAGCATAGTAAACGCGTGCAATCCGGCTGGGAGCTGGAAATACTTCCCCCAGCCGGATTTCTGTTTGTACTTACGACTAGGTTCCCGTATAATAATGAAGGTGTCAAAATATGGCGAGGGAAGAGTAGAATGAAAAAAAACTTCGGAATATTCATCTTGTTTCTGCTCCTCGGTTGGTTGATTGGAGCGTTTATATCCAAAGGATTAGAGCCGTTTGAAGCTCTTTCTTTTTTAACGAATGCTACGACGATGAGCTGGTCGCCTAAAGCAGATTTCGACATCATTAGTTATAATCTTAATATTCAATTTAAAATGAGCCTGCTCAGCCTGCTAGGTGTTATTTTTGCGATTTGGCTTTATCGAAAATTGTAGTTTTGATTGACTACAAGCAGGCGAGTGGAAGTAACTAGACAAAAACTCAAGTTAGACATGCGAATAGCATTAGACTCAAACGAAGGAGTTTATCCCCTTGAAAAAGCAGCAGCGGATTATTCTTGCCTCAACATCTCCTAGACGTCAGGAGCTTATAGCTTCTCTCAATATTCCGTTTGAAGTACGTCCAAGCCATGCCCCAGAAGATACACCGGAAGATTACACCCCTCAGCAAATCGTGGAGGAGCTTGCCGAGCGTAAGGCAAAAGCCGTTTATGAATCCTATAAATCCGAACTGGCAGATGCAATTATTGTAGGCAGTGATACGATCGTGGTATTGGATGGAGCCGTGCTCGGTAAACCAAAGGATAACCAAGATGCTTACCGCATGCTCAGCATGCTTCAAAATCGGACGCATGAAGTATATACAGGAGTTGCTTGCATTTCGGGGGAAGATGGACGAATCATTACCCGGCATCGCAGAACAAAAGTGAAGATGAAAGAAGCGCTTCCGGATGTGATTGATGCTTATATTCGTACTGGGGAGCCTTCTGACAAGGCAGGTTCGTATGCTATTCAAGGTATAGGTGCGACACTGGTCGATTCCATTGAAGGATGCTATTTTAACGTAGTAGGTCTGCCGCTCTCCTTGCTAAGCGAGCAGCTGGCGGAGCTGGGATTGCCCGTGCTTTCCATGGATCGAAACTAACGAAATATATACGTTTGGTTAGATGAAAAGAGGGAGAAGATGAGTTCGCCACAGTATATGTTGCGCGACATCCCCCAAGAACAGCGCCCGAGAGAACGCATGCTTAATCACGGGGCGGGTGCACTGAGCCATGCTGAACTTTTAGCTATTTTGCTCAGAACGGGAACAAAGCAGGAGTCAGCTATTCATGTCGCACAACGTATTCTTAACGAAGCAGGAAGTCTTCGGAACCTTGTCGATATGAGTGTTGATGAATTGATACAGCTGAAAGGCATTGGGCCAGCTAAAGCTATTCAATTAAAGGCAGGCATAGAGCTGGGACAAAGAGTGATGCAGACCCGATTGTCGGATAGGCCTGTAATTCGCAGCCCTAGGGATGCGGCTGATCTGCTGATGGAGCAGCTCAGATATTTACAGAAAGAGCATTTTGTTTGCCTGTTTCTAAACACCAAAAACCACGTGATTGCCCAAGAGACTCTCTCTATGGGCAGCCTCAACGCTTCCATCGTCCACCCGCGTGAAGTGTTCAGAGCTGCTATGAAATGCAGCAGTGCTTCGATCGTGTGCGCACACAATCATCCAAGCGGTGATCCGACCCCGAGCCCAGAAGATATACAGATCACACGACGTCTCACCAAAGCAGGTGAAATCGTAGGAATCGATGTGCTAGATCACATCATTATCGGGGACGGAAAGTATACAAGTTTGAAGGAGCAAGGGTTCATATAATATAATGTGGTACGTTAACGGTTTTTTATTTAAGCGTAAATGAATAAGGAGCGCTTCCTTCGGCGCTTATACGCCATTTTATTGAATCGGATTATAATGATGCAGCTGCTTTGTGCGTTTAGGACAGCAGCATAAATAATGCACGTAAAGAAAGGGAGAAAATAGCATGTTAGGTGGCTTTACAAAAGATTTAGGGATTGACTTGGGAACGGCGAATACGCTCGTTTACGTACGGGGAAAAGGCATTGTTGTTAGAGAACCTTCTGTTGTTGCATTGCGCACGGATACACAAGTGATTGAAGCTGTCGGTGAGTCTGCCAAAAAAATGATCGGCCGTACACCAGGCAACATCCGTGCAATCAGACCGATGAAAGATGGCGTTATCGCCGATTTTGATACAACAGCAACGATGATTAAATACTTTATTCGTCAAGCTCAAAAGCAGCGTTCCTTCTTCCAGCGTCATCCAAATGTCATGGTTTGTGTTCCTTCCGGCATTACAGCGGTTGAGCAGCGCGCAGTTGAAGATGCAACGAAGCAGGCTGGCGCAAGAGAAGCCTATACGATTGAAGAGCCGTTTGCAGCAGCAATCGGGGCTGATCTTCCAGTATGGGAACCGACAGGAAGCATGGTAGTGGATATCGGCGGAGGAACGACAGAAGTTGCTGTCATTTCCCTTGGCGGTATTGTAACAAGCCGTTCCGTACGTGTTGCTGGTGATGAGATGGACGAGTCCATCATTCAATATATCAAACGTCAATACAACCTGATGATCGGTGAGAGAACGGCAGAACAGCTTAAGATGGAGATTGGATCTGCGCTTCCGCTGGAATCTGTGGAGACCATGGAAATTCGCGGACGCGACCTTGTAACTGGGTTGCCGAAGACAATTACTATTACGTCTGATGAAATCAGTGAAGCACTTGCCGATACAGTGGGTTCCATTGTAGAAGCTGTAAAAGTAACCCTTGAAAAATGTCCTCCTGAGCTGGCTGCAGACATTATGGACCGCGGGATTGTTCTTACCGGAGGTGGAGCTCTTCTTCGTAACCTGGACAAGCTGCTCGCAGGTGAAACAGGCATGCCGGTTATCGTTGCTGAGAATCCACTGGATTGTGTAGCGATCGGCACAGGCAAAGCGCTGGATAACATTCATTTGTTCAAATCTAGAAGCAGCGCTGCAATCAGATCCAAACGTTAATACAATAATTTAAAAATCACAGCTAACCAGGCCGCATCCACCCGTGCCGGCCTGAACGCTTAGCGTATGTTCTGCATTTCATAGATGCAGCGATGCTTACGATTTTTATGATGTTGCTACCTATGGGATGGTAAGTAAGTAGTTTAAGGTTCGAAAAGCCAAAGGACCACTACACTTGCTTTCCCTTTTTAAGTGAAGCTTATAATCGGCTTAGCATCATAACGAAATAAAGGATGTTAGAGGGTGTTGTAACTGTTTAAATGGCTAGGCAACAAGCGATTATTTATTTTACTCGTCGGTATTATCATTTTTATCGCACTTATGGGTTTTACAGTAGGCTCGAGAGCCGGATTGTCTCTGCCTGAAAAGTTTACAAAGGATATGGTCGGGTTCGTACAGCAGGTATTTTATAAGCCGACATCATATATTGCGGGCTTCTTTGAAGATATCGCTAATCTGAAACGACTGCAGCAGGAGAATGAAGAACTAAAAACATCGGTCGCACAGTATAAACAAGATGCTGTGAGATACGGGAATCTAGCTGAAACCAATCAGCGCCTCCAGGAAAATCTGGATTTTACGGAAGAGCAAAAGAACAGATACAACTATACACTGCGGACGGCGCAGGTCATTAGTGTGAATTCGGATCCTAACAACAGAGTCTTGAATATCGATATCGGTGAGAATGCCGGATTGAAGGAAGGGATGGCTGTAACGACACTTGACGGACTTGCAGGTACGATCAGCCATGTCAGCAATTTTACTTCAACGGTAACGCTTTTAACGGCTTTGGATCCTAGCTCGAGCGACGCCAATGCCATTGCAGCTACGGTTGTAGGCAAAGAGAATGACACATTCGGTATGATTGAGAAGTTCAACCCACAAACAGGATATCTGGAAATGACGAAAATCAGTGAAAATTCGAAAATTGCCAAGGATGATGTCGTCATGTCCTCAGGAATTATCGAAGGTTTTCCGAAATATATGATTATAGGCACCGTCAAAGAAATCCAAATCAGTGAATTCGGGCTTGCTCAAGTGGCTTACATCGAGCCGGCAGCCAATTTCACGGATTGGAAGGAAGTCTTTGTCGTTATTCCGCCGGAGGTAAATCCATAGTGGCCGGGCGGAAGCAGTTACTTGTTATCCTGTTGTTTGTCCTATTTATCATAGAAGGGACCGTCATGCCCTGGATCATTCCAGACAGCTGGCTACCACGCATTGGTCATAACTTTGTCTACATTGCGCTCCTGTTCGTTACAGTATATTACCATCGTCATACAGCGCTCGTCCTAGGAATTATATTTGGACTCCTGCACGATGTTGTGTTTTATGGTCACATGATCGGACCGTATTCTTTTGCAATGGGCTTGTCAGCGTATGTTCTAGGAATGTTTTTTAAATCCCCTAGAGTTTCAATGCCGGTTATGATGATGATTGTGATATTAGGAAGTCTGCTGTTTGATACCATTCTCTTCTTTATCTATAAATTATTCAGGCTCAATCTTGAGTCGTATAATTGGGCACTTGTAGAATACATGATCCCAACCGTGTTTATTCATTTTTTGTTTGCTTTGATTATTTATGTCCCGCTAAGAAAACAGCTTGATAAACTAACACGGAACAGGGTAATTAAGAAGGATAAAGTGTAATAATCAAACGCTTTTACAGTCAAAAAGCAGGAACTGCAGTACTTCGGCACGAATGTTTGAGATGGGAGGGACAGGCAAATGACAGTAAAATCGAATCATGTGACGATTAAAGGCATCAAAGATGGCCTGGTATTCCTGATGGATGACGAGTGTGATTTGGAAGAACTGCTGAGCGAGCTTCGCTTTAAGCTGGAACATAGCCATCAAAATATTTTGTCCGGTCCCATCATTCATGTCGATGTAAAGCTCGGATCGAGAACTGTGACTGAAGAGCAAAAAGAAGAAATTCTTCATATTTTAAAGCAAAAAGGAAATTTGCTCATACGTTCCATTGAATCCCCGGATGCCGACAAGGATGAAAGAGACGCTGCGGCTGTTACAACTGTCACCGGGATCGTTCGTTCCGGACAAGTCCTGCATCATGAAGGAAACCTGTTGCTTCTGGGTGATGTGAATCCTGGCGGAACCGTGAGTTGTACGGGTAATATTTATATTATGGGTACGCTTCGCGGAATGGCGCATGCAGGAAATACGGGGAATGAGGACGCTATTATATGCGCTTCTTATTTTGCCCCGACGCAGCTACGAATCGCGGAAGTGATCAGCCGTCCCCCGGATGAATGGGAACAAAGAGAAGCAGGAATGGAGTTTGCATACTTGCAGAACGGACAAATGCAGATCGACAAAACGAGCAATATCGTTCGGTTGCACCGTGATTTTAACGTGTTTAAAGGGGTGTAGCATACATGGGAGAGGCGATTGTTGTCACTTCAGGAAAAGGCGGTGTCGGCAAAACGACGACATCAGCCAACATTGGCACTGCACTTGCGCTGCTTGGTAAAAAAGTATGTCTGGTTGACACAGACATTGGCCTCCGAAATCTCGATGTTGTTATGGGGCTCGAAAACCGGATCATTTACGATTTAGTGGATGTAGCGGAAGGCAGATGCAGATTAAACCAAGCTTTGGTCAAAGACAAACGCTTTGATGAATTATATATGCTGCCGGCTGCGCAGACAAAAGATAAGAACTCGGTTACGCCTGAACAGGTTAAAGATATCGTGCTGGAGCTTAAAAAGGACTTTGAATATGTCATTATTGACTGTCCGGCTGGTATTGAGCAAGGATTCAAAAATGCAATTGCCGGCGCAGATCAGGCCATTGTCGTAACAACGCCGGAGAATGCGGCTGTTCGTGATGCAGATCGTGTCATCGGGCTGCTGGAAAGCTCACATGTAGGATCACCGAAGCTGGTCGTTAACCGGATTCGCAATAACATGGTCAAAACTGGCGATATGCTGGATATCGATAGCATTTTACAGGTTCTAAATATCGATCTTATCGGGATCGTGCCCGATGATGAAATGGTCATCAAGGCAGCCAATTCTGGTGAACCTACTGTAATGAACCCTAATTCTCAAGCAGCTATGGCTTATCGAAATATTGCTAGACGTATTCTCGGTGACACGGTACCGCTAATGCTGCTCGATCAAAAGAAAGGTGTCTTTACACGGTTTAAGAAGTTTTTCGGAATGGGTTGATGCAATTTGCTTCGCAAATGGAAACAGCTGGACATGCCACTGATGGCAGTGCTTTTATTGTTTATGATTGTAAGTACGCTGGTTGTACATAGTGCCATTATTCCTACACCTGAATTTCAGGGGTACGATATACGGACAGCCGTGTTTTACATACTCGGTTTTGTTATCGTGCTGGGAGTAGCTTTGGTTGATTACCGTGCATTGCTCAAATACAGCTTTGTTATATACGGGATTGGTCTAATTATGATCGTTCTCGTATTTTTTATCGGTGCTGAAGTTAATGGCGCCAAAAGCTGGTTTAAACTCCCGGGTGGTTTGTTATTTCAACCAGCGGAGCTGGTCAAGCTGGTACTTATTCTCACTTGTGCCTATATGCTTGGCAAACGTGGTGGAGAGCCACTGCGCTTTCGGGCGGATATTATTCCTGCCTTCATCGCAGTCCTTATCCCTTTTGTCTTAGTGCTGGTTCAGCCGGACTTAGGGAATGCGATTATTTATCTGGTAGTCTTTGTCGGTATGCTTTGGATTGCAGGAACGAAGTATAAGCATGTCTTGATCGGTCTCACTACCGTTCTGGCTGCATTAATTATATTCGTTACGGTGTTTAATACCTTTAATGAGCAGATCAAAACAACGCTTGAAGCTCAGAATCGTTTGCATTGGTATCAACGTATTAACACCTTCTTGAATCCGGGTGAAGCTTCGAGCGATGACAGGCACCAATCCAGTTATGCCATGATTGCCATTGGCACTGGCGGCCTGGCTGGAGACGGCTTTAAGCAGGGTGAGCTTAAGAATAATAACTTCATACCGTATCCTTATTCGGATTCAATATTTGTCGTTATCGGAGAAGAATTTGGCTTTTTGGGCAGTGCATTTGTTCTGCTGATGTACTTTTTCTTAATCTATCGATTAATTCGGATTGCGGCAGCCTGCTATGACAAAAGAGGATCATTTATCATCATTGGAATTGCAACCATGTTTATTTTTCAAGTATACGAAAATGTTGGAATGATGGTTGGACTTATGCCTATTACAGGCATTACTCTTCCTTTCATAAGCTATGGGGGGACTTCCCTCTTAATTAATATGCTCAGTATCGGAATTGTGATGAGTATCAAGCTGCACCAGGATAAATACGATCTGCAAAATAATGAAACAACGACAATTCTAGCACCTAAGCTGTAATGCTTAAGGTGCTTTTTTTGTATACAGGCTTAAGGCTTGTTCATATTCATCCGTCCCTGTTCATAAGATGAAATAGTTGGAGTTATTCCTCATAGGGAGGATTGTAATTATGAATATAAAGGCTAATATTAAACAGCGCAGACAGGAAAGGATACGGCAGCTTCTGGATATACAGGAGGCGCAGGAGGATCAGCGTACAGTAAATCTGAATCTAGATAGAAAAATAGCAAAGCAGTCTGAACGACAGATAGAGCAGCCGTATCCCCGGCTTCATTCATATGATCCATCGGACGAGTCATACGAAGAAAGGGACCCAGAGCTGTTATGGAAAAAAGAGCGGAATAAACGGGTGAAGGATGATCGCTATGAGGATGAGACTAGCAGACCCCCGCGTTTTCTTAACGGTTTTCTAAAAAGAGTTGTCGTAAGCGGCATTTTGTTCGGTGCGATTTGGGGAGGGTTTCAGTGGGAAGCTCCTTTTCTCCAAAAGGCCAAGTTCTTTATCGCAGACAGTCTCCATCAAGAAATGAATTTTAGCGCGGCATCGGCTTGGTATACAGATCATTTTGGAGGAGCTCCTTCCTTCTTGCCCATCTTTCAGAATGATGAGGATTCTTCGTTGAAAGTGACAGCAGCCCGTAAGCTGACTCCGCCAATCTTAGGAACGATTGCTCAGCCTTTTGCAATAACGATGGAAGGGGTTGAAATTGTACCGGATACAGATGGAGGCGGCGTCTATCAAGTAGAGAGTGTGGATGCGGGACGAGTCATTCAGGTCATCAACAATCCTGAGAATGGAATAACCGTTGTTATACAGCATACGGGCGGGCTGACAGGAATTTATGGCCGTCTTGCGGAGACCAAACTGGAAACGGGCTCCTGGGTAGAGGAGGGCGGAAGAATAGGACAAATTCCTGCAAGTACAGCAGAGCATGATCAGACCTTGTATTTTGCACTTAAAGAAGGAGACACCTATATTGACCCGGCGGAAGTGATTGCTTTTGATTAACGTAATGGGTGTGCGGCTATCCATACACCCCGTATTTGTTCTTATTATGATGCTCTCCGTATTAACGGGACGGTTTATCGAGCTGTTGACTCTGTTTGCTATCGTATTTATTCATGAGCTTGGTCATGCGTCCTGTGCGGCGCTGCTGGGTATCCGGGTGACATCCATTCAAATGCTTCCCTTTGGGGGAGTGGCTACGATTGAGGATCGGGGAGACTTAACAGCAAGCAAAGAAATATTAATCTCTCTGGCAGGTCCTTTTCAAAATATACTCATGATCGTAGCAGCGTTGGCCATGCAAAGTGCAGGCTTTTGGGATGGGGAATTTCTGCATTACTTCATTTCGTCTAACTTGATAATCGCCTTGTTTAATCTGCTGCCAGTGCTACCTTTGGACGGCGGTAAGATCGTACAAGCGGTGATAAGTATATTCTTGCCTTACCATAGAACGCTTCTGGTTACTTATAAAGTCAGCATTATTTTTAGTGCACTCATTATTAGCTATGCGGTTTTACCCCTTTTTTTGGGACAAGAAAGAATGGATTTGAATTTGCTTATGATGGGTTCTTTTCTAATCTACTCGAATATTGTTGATTATCGTAATATCCCGTATCGATTTGTCCGATTCTTGATGAACAGGGACGTGCTTTTTTCTTATCATGCGGCTTCAGGCAGTTTGGCCCAGCCAATAATTTCATTGCCAGCGAAACCTTTGGACAATATCTTGCGTTTATTTAAGAGAGAGAAATATCATATGATATACGTAATGGACGCACAAGGTAAAATTGTAGGCGTTCTTCCGGAACAGCGCATAATTGAGTCGTATTTTGATAAAAGAGGGTAATTACGAAATAGGAGAGCGCAAATTAAAACCACTATCTTCTCTCTAAAAGTTCTCTAGAGGTGAAGCCATGAAGCAAATGATCGTGAACTGTGAACCAAATCTTATTCAAATGGCTCTTCTGGAGGAAGGTAAAGTAGTTGAATATGCAGCGGAACGGGCTGGCGACAGGGGACTGCTTGGTTCCATATTTAAAGGCCGGGTGGTCAATGTCCTTCCAGGCATGCAGGCCGCCTTTGTTGATATAGGGCAGAGGAAGAATGCCTTTCTGTATATCGATGATGTGCTGCATCCTAATTTGGACAAGCAGCCCAAGCTGAAACCATCCATTACAGAGCTGCTGCATGTGGGCCAGGATATTATCGTTCAAGTATTTAAGGAGCCGGTAGGCGGCAAAGGGGCAAGGGTAACAACACATTACGCATTACCCGGCCGATGGATCGTCTATATGCCGAGTGCAGGATATATAGCCGTATCTAAGAAGATTGCGAAGGAGAGTGAAAGGTCGAGGCTGAAGGCCATAGGTGAGAAATGCAAAATCGATGAAGAGGGTATGATTATACGGACGGTTTCCGAGCATGAAACCCTAGAGGCAATTGAAGGTGATATAGCACAGCTGCGCAAGGTTTGGCAGCGAATAGAGCAGAAAGCAAGAATGAACAATGCTCCCCGTCTTTTGCACCAGGATTTGAGCATCGTCCAGCGCTTTATTCGGGATAGCTACACAGCTCATAGCGATGAGTTAGTCATTGATAATGAACAACGGGCTAAGGAGGCGGGAATGTTCTATCAGGATGTTGCCTTGATTGCTCCTCAGCTGCAAATTTATCGTGGAGACAAGCCGATTTTTGAGGCTTACGGTGTTCAGGAGCAGTTAATCAAAGATTTTAAACGGAAAGTATGGCTTGACGGAGGCGGTTATGTCGTCGTTGATCATACCGAAGCGCTGACTGTCATTGATGTGAACACAGGTAAATATATTGGCGGACGTAATCTCGAGGAAACCGTAACCGAAACCAACGTGCAGGCCGCAATTGAAATTGCCAGGCTGATTAGACTTCGGGATATCGGTGGAATCGTCATTATAGATTTTATTGATATGGAGCTCGACAAGCATCGTGATAAAGTGCTGCACACTTTGGAAACGGAACTTAAAAAAGACCGCACCAAATCTCATGTCGTCGGATGGACAAGGCTGGGGCTTCTGGAGCTTACCCGCAAGAAGGTAAGGGAAGAGAGCTCATTATTCATAGAGTAACGAATATCCCAAAAGGATTGATTTCAGTATAGACTCGTGATATACTCTTTAAGTATGTGTCTAGTATTAAGTTGCTGCACATGCTGTAACCGCTCCGATCAGGTTGAAGCACTCTGCTTCTTTAGAAGCGAGTCACCTGGATTAGGCGAGTCTGAGACATGAGGAGGTGCAAGCAAATGTACGCAATTATTGAAACGGGTGGTAAACAGTACAAAGTTCAAGAAGGCGATGTTCTTTTCATCGAGAAATTGAACGCTGCTGACGGTGAAACTGTAACGTTTGACCGCGTGTTGGCTGTTTCCAACGACAATGGTTTGACTGCAGGTACACCGGTTGTTGCCGGCGCAACTGTAACAGCGACTGTTGAGAAGCATGGCAAAGGCCAAAAGGTTGTTGTATACAAATACAAACCTAAGAAGAACTACCATGTGAAACAAGGTCATCGTCAACCTTACACTAAAGTAACTATCGGCAAAATCCAAGCGTAAGAGGTATAAAACAGTGATTACTGTACACATCTTTCGTTTGAGTGATGGCAGCATTCGCGGCTTTTCCGTGAAGGGTCATGCGAATTATGCTAAAGCTGGTGAAGATATTGTATGTGCGGGAGTTTCCGCAGTGACAGTCGGCACGGTGAATTCGATCGAGACGCTTACGGGTGTCGAGCTTGATGCCGAGATGGAGCATGGCTTTCTAAGTGCTTATGTTCCGGAAGAACCGGTTATGTCAGACGATATACGTTCCCAGATTCAGTTGCTGCTTGAATCACTAGTGGTGATGCTGAAATCGATCGTCGATTCGTACGGAAAGTATATTCAGATAAAGCAGCATAATAACTAAAGAAGGAGGTAGACTACAATGTTAAAATTGGATCTTCAGTTGTTCGCGTCCAAAAAAGGTGTGGGTTCCACAAAAAACGGTCGTGATTCCGAGTCTAAACGTCTTGGCGTTAAACGTGCAGACGGTCAGGCAGTAACTGGCGGTAGCATCCTTGTTCGTCAACGTGGTACTAAAATCCACCCAGGTACGAACGTAGGTATCGGTAAAGATGACACTTTGTTTGCGAAAGTAGACGGCGTTGTGAAATTTGAACGTTGGGGCCGCGATCGTAAAAAAGTGAGCGTCTACCCTGTTGAAGTTGCTCCTGTAGCAGCTGCAGTAGAAGCGTAATTAGGGCGTTAGCCTTAGGAGCCTTCGGCATGTTTGCCGGAGGCTTTTTTTATTAACAGGGTTGAATTTATCTTTCATATTTGTTGAATGATGTTTTTACTTTTTGGTACTGTTTGGCAACTTCGTCTGTGATATACTGCCTTTATGACCTTTGTAATATAATAAGGTTAACATTGATGAACGGGGAGAAGTCATGAATCACTGGAAAAAAATGCCGCTCGCGGTATCTTGTTCGGTCATATTTCCTTTAGTTTTGGTGATCATCTCTAAGACTCTGATCTTCTGTATTTTGCTTCTGCTTTGGATTGCTGCAGTGATCTTCTATGTCATTCGAGCTGCGGACAAGCAGCTAGAAGAACAACGGCGTCTAACGAAGCAAAGAATGGAAGATGCAGCGATATCCGTTTTAAATCATCACAGACATGATTGGATGAATGACCTGCAGGTATTGTACGGATATATTCGTCTCGGAAAGAGTGATAAATCAATACAAACTGTGGAAAGAATAAAGGAGAGAATGACGGAAGAAAGCATGATCTCTAAACTCGGCATGCCTTCTCTCATTTTTTATTTACAGTCGTACAGAGTAAGCGGCAGTCTCCTTGAGCTTCGAGTTGAAGTAGAAGAGGGGCTGCGCCTTGATGCCTTGATTTCTCCCGAGGACGGTGAAATGCTTACAGGGGCGATTGCGGATACAGTCAGGGCTTATCAGTTCAGCAACCGATCGTCTTGGGGAGAAATTCGTCACCTGTTAATTCATTTTGGTCAGGATCAAGGTGATGTTATCGTGCGCTTTGAGGGAGAAAGAATATCATCAGATACCGAAGCTTGGAGTAATTTGTTTACAATGAAGCAAGGAACAAAAGTTAAACCGGAACCACCGGCAACAGGTGATGCGCTGATTCAATTTCGCGTGACTTGTGGGATATAAGGAAGGGATAGCCATGTTTGTAGATAAAGCAAAGATATATGTAAAAGGCGGAGACGGAGGGGACGGGCTTGTGTCGTTCCGCCGTGAAAAATATGTACCGGAGGGCGGACCAGCCGGCGGAGACGGAGGAAAAGGCGGCAGCGTTATTTTCCGAGTTGATGAAGGTCTGAGAACGCTTATGGATTTCCGTTATCAACGTCACTTTAAAGCGAAACGCGGTGAAAAAGGACGGAACAAAAGTCAGCACGGAGCGAATGCGGAGGATATGATTGTCCGCATTCCGCCGGGTACAGTTGTAACAGATGAAGATACGGGAGAAATTCTTGCCGATTTGACCCGTCACGGTCAGCAGGTTGTTGTGGCTCGAGGCGGACGTGGAGGAAGAGGAAATATTCGTTTTGCTACTCCGAAGAATCCCGCTCCTGAACTTGCCGAGAACGGTGAAGAAGGAGAAGAGCGTTATATTGTGCTGGAAATGAAAGTTATGGCAGACGTAGGCCTGGTCGGATTTCCAAGCGTAGGTAAATCAACGCTCCTATCTGTCGTATCCGGAGCGAATCCGAAGATCGGAGCATATCACTTTACGACCATAACACCTAACCTTGGTGTGGTGGACGTAGGAGAAGGACGCAGCTTTGTGATGGCGGATTTGCCGGGTCTGATTGAAGGCGCCAGTGAAGGCATTGGTCTTGGACATGAGTTCCTGAGACACGTAGAACGAACACGCGTCATTATTCATGTGATCGATATGGCAGGATCTGAGGGCAGAGATCCGTTTGAAGACTTTGTTAAAATCAATGATGAGCTTCGCCAATATAATCAAAAATTGATGGAGCGTCCGCAAATTGTGGCTGCGAACAAAATGGATATGCCAGAGTCGGCCGAGAATCTGGAGAACTTTAAGAAGCAGCTTCATGCGGTTCACCCTGACATTGAAATTATGCCGATTTCATCTCTTACCCGCCAAGGAATTAAGGAGCTGCTATATAAAGCAGCAGATCAGCTGGATCAGATTCCAGAGGAGCTGCATGTGGAAGAGGTAGCTGAGGTGAGTGAACGTAAAGTTTACAAGCTGGATAAGGAAGAGGATGAGGGCTTCAAGATTGTCCGCGAAAACGAGATGTTTATCGTGGAAAGTCCAAAAATTGAGCGCATGATGAAACGGATGCAGCTGAATTCTCATGAGGCAATTATGAAACTTGCCCGTACGCTTCGTCATATGGGTGTGGACGATGAACTCAGAAAACGTGGTGCTAAAGACGGTACTATTGTTCGTATTTCCGATTTTGAGTTTGAATTCGTGGAAAGCAGTAGTTACTATTAATTAAAGAATAAAGCATTGAACCGTGGGTATCTTTCTTATAGATATCCGCGGTTTTTTTGAAATAGGGAAAAGAGAGCCTCCATTTGTCTATTGCCCTTTTCTGATTGATCCTATATAATGTCCACTATATAAATACAATAGTCTTTGAGGAGAGGACGTTTTTGAAAGATCGCTACTATTTAGTACGTGAAGATATTTTGCCTGAGGCTGTAGTGAAGACGATGCAAGTGAAACAGCTGCTTGCTGCTGGTGAAGTCAAAACTGTCCACGAGGCTGCCGAACGAGTTGGACTAAGTCGAAGTGCATTTTATAAATATAAGGACGGAATTCATTTAGTCAACCAACTGGAAAGAGAACGAATCGTAACGATTTCGATCGATCTGGAGCACGAGTCCGGGATGCTGTCACAAGTGCTTTCGCATGTAGCTTCCTATGGAGGCAATGTGTTGACCATTCATCAGAGTATTCCGCTTCAGGGACGTGCTAATGTTGTCATTTCTGTAGAAACATCACGTCTCAGTGGTGAGATTGGCGAAATGATGGAGCAGTTTTCACAGGTGCCGGGTGTCAAGCGAACACGCCTAATTGGCCAGGGATAGAGAGAAATAGTGTTATATCATGAAAGTACATAAGGGGATGAGATGATGAAACCGATCAAGGTAGGTTTGCTTGGATTAGGTACTGTAGGCACAGGGGTAGTACGAATCGTTGAAGGGAATCAGGAGGATCTGAGCAGTCAAGTCGGGTCTCCTATTGTTATAGAGAAAGTGGCTGTTAAAAATCTGGCCAAGGCTCGCAATATCCCTGTGGAAGCCCATCGATTGACTGAAGATCCATGGGAAGTTATACGTCATCCCGAGATCGATGTCATTGTTGAAGTCATGGGTGGAGTAGAGCAAACAAGAGAATATATTCTGGAAGCGCTGGAGCGAGGCAAGCATATCGTGACGGCGAATAAAGACCTGATGGCTCTTTACGGCTCAGAAATTTTAGCCAAAGCTCAGGAAAGGCACTGTGATGTATACTATGAAGCTAGTGTTGCTGGCGGAATTCCAATTATCCGTACGTTAGTTGAAGGATTCTCTTCTGACCGAATTACGCGTATTATGGGCATCGTTAACGGAACGACCAATTACATTTTGACCAAGATGAGCCAGGAGGGCGCTTCTTACGATGAAGTCTTGAAGGAAGCTCAGGAACTGGGTTATGCAGAATCAGATCCAACGTCAGACGTAGAAGGACTCGACGCAGCGCGCAAAATGGCCATCCTCGGAACACTTGGCTTCCATACCAATGTTGAGCTTCGTGATGTATCCGTCAGCGGAATTTCTTCTGTAACCAAAGACGATATCGTTTATGCCAAGCGTCTCGGTTATGAGATGAAGCTCTTAGGAATTGCAGAGCGTCAGGACGATCAAATTTCGATCAGTGTTCAGCCTACAATGGTTAGCCAGCAGCATCCTATTGCATCGGTTAACGGTGTATTTAATGCCGTATATGTACACGGTGAGGCCGTAGGCGAGACGATGTTCTATGGAGCCGGAGCCGGCGAACTGCCGACAGCAACTTCTGTCGTGGCTGATCTGGTATCTGTTATCCGTAATTTGAAGCTTGGGGTCAGCGGACTTCACTCGTTGAGTCCATATAAAGAAAAACACCTCATCAGCGATGAACATATTTCATATAAGAATTTCATTTTGCTGCATGTGGATGATAAGGCGGGCGTACTTGCGCAAATTACACAAATATTTGCAGAGTATGATGTCAGTCTTGCTTCTGTTGTACAGCAGCCGAATGAGCAAAATCCGGATGCCGAGATCATTATCGTTACACATAATGCAAGTAAAGCAAGCATGGATAAAGTGCTTAAGCATTTTGACACGCTTGGCGTTATTCGCAAAGTAAAAAGTGTTTACCGGGTAGAAGGCTGATTTCCCGCGATCTTTTGAGGAGGAACCGACAGAATGACCAACATCGTAAGAGTGAAAGTCCCGGCAAGCACAGCTAATTTAGGCCCTGGTTTTGACTCGCTGGGCATGGCGCTCAGCTTATACTCCTATGTGGAGATGCAGCAGACGGATGAAACTATAATTGCATTACACGGCGAGCATTTGAATGGAATTCCGACGGATAAGACAAACCTGATATATAAGGTAGCTCAGTCGGTATTTGAAGAGGCAGGTGTTCATATCCCTGAACTTTCAATCTCCATGTATTCCGAAGTTCCCCTTACAAGGGGACTTGGAAGCAGTGCATCTGCGATTGTCGGTGCCCTGGTAGCAGCAAATGAGCTTATTGGCTCCCCCTTAACGTGGGATCAATTATTTACCATGGCAACTCGGATTGAGAAACATCCTGATAATGTTGGAGCTTCGCTTTTTGGAGGTTTTGTCGCCTGCACTTGGGATGGAACCACTGCGCACCATGTAACCATAGAACCTCCTGAGCAGCTTGAAGTGCTGGTTGTAATCCCGCAGTTCCAGCTATCGACCACGAAAGCGAGAGAAGCTCTTCCGAGCCAGCTTTCACTGCAGGATGCCATTTATAACATCAGCCGTTCTTCTATGCTCGTGGGTGCTATTGCAAGCGGCAGGTATGATCTTCTTAGTACGGCGATGAAAGATAGGCTTCATCAGCCTTATCGGGCTGCGCTAGTTCCAGGGATGTCAGAAATTCTGGAAGAAGCGCCTCTCAAAGGTGCTCTGGGTGCTGCCCTTAGCGGGGCGGGTCCGACGGTGCTTGCTTTTGTACATGAAGACGAAGTCCGCAAACATGATCTAGAGACTTATATGATAGAAGCCATGAGGGCCCACGGAATCGAAGCAGATACCATGTGGATCAAGCCTGATCGAAGTGGCGTACAGCTCATTTCTGGATTACATTCCGGTACATTTTTGGATATGATAAAAGGGGAAGTTAAGGTATGAAGCGAGTTGCATTACTGCCTGAAGGCACGGTGTCGCACGAAGCGCTCGATTTCCTGTTAGGAGACGAGCCTTATGAGGGCATGCACTTCAAGCTTATTTCTGATGTTTTCCGATCTACGGATCGAGGAGAGAGTAATTATAGCGTCATTCCGGTAGAGAATACGATAGACGGTTCCGTTAGTTTACATATGGATTGGCTTGTGCATGAAGTTGATATTCCGATGCAATGCGAGTGGGTTTACCCATCCATTCAGAACTTGATCGGCGACCGGAATGAATTTTTGAATGAAGCAGGAGAAATCGATTTTACGCAAATTCGCAAGATTATGTCTCATCCCGTAGCGATCCCTCAGTGTCAGCAGTTCATTCGCACACATGCTCCACAAGCTGAGCTTGAAAGTGTGGGGAGCACAGCGGAGGCTGTAGAGATTGTGAAGAAAAATCCGGGTCGAGGGTGGGCAGCTATAGCTACCCGGCTCGCGGCTCAAAAACACGGGCTAGATATTATGGCTGAACGGGTTACGGATCATGACAATAACTACACACGGTTTGTGTTAATAGGTCATGAGGCTGTTGAGATGACTAGAGAAGCTGACCATTTGAAGACAAGCATACTCGTAACACCGCCGGAGGATTTTCCTGGTGCACTTCACCAGGTATTATCTGCGTTTGCCTGGAGGAGACTGAACTTGTCGCGAATCGAATCCAGACCTACGAAGAAGAAACTGGGGAATTACTATTTCTATATTGATGTGCTCGAATCGATTGATTCCGTGCTTCTGCCTGCAGCCATTGCAGAAATTGAAGCCTTGGGATGCCAAGTTCGTGTATTGGGCTCGTATCCTTGCTACGTATATGAGGAAAAATAATGTGGAGGTGCAGTTTAGCTATGGCAGAACAGTGGATCTACCTGGACGGTCAATATGTTACAAAAGAAAATGCGAAAGTATCGGTTTTTGACCACGGTTTTTTATACGGGGACGGTATTTTTGAAGGGATTCGTGTTTACAATGGGAACATTTTTAAGTGTAAGGAGCACTTGGATCGACTTTATGATTCTGCAAAATCCATTATGCTGGATATTCCGCTAGCTTATGATGAAATGCGGGAAGTAATGGCTGAAACCATTCGTCGCAACGATATGCGTAACGGATATATCCGTTTAGTCGTATCCCGGGGTTACGGAAACCTTGGTATCGATCCTAACCGATGTGAAAAGGCAACCGTCGTTATTATCGTTGAGGAGTTATCCATCTACCCAGAAGAAGCTTATCTTAAAGGACTTCGAACAGTATCTGTTTCACAGCGCCGTAACATTCCTGATGCGCTAAACCCTAAGATCAAGTCTCTTAACTATTTGAACAACGTGCTCGTAAAAATCCAGTCGAATCTTGCGGGTGTCGGTGAGGCCATTATGTTAAATGCTCAGGGCTATGTAACAGAGGGTTCCTCAGACAACATTTTTATCGTTAAGAATGGTGTGTTGTACACTCCGCCTTGCTACCTTGGAGCGCTTGAAGGTATAACGCGGAATGCCATTATCGAACTTGCTGAAAAAATGGGGCTGCCATTTAAAGAGCAGCCGTTTACTCTACATGATGTATATGTAGCAGACGAAGTATTCTTTACAGGTACAGCGGCTGAAGTTATCGCTGCCTATGAGGTGGATGGCAGAACGATTGGAGCGGGCGTTGCTGGACCGATTACTCTTAGATTGCTTGAAGAATTCCGTCAAATTGTAGACAAAGACGGGTATAAAGTTTTTGAAGATTAAGCTATAAACATTTCTGATTAATTGCGGTCCTCTTCGCGGCACGCAGTCCTATTTTTCTTGGGATTGCTGCTGAGGAGAGGATTTTTTTATAAGAATGATGTCATTTAGGCGAATGCTGCATAGGATGAGAGTAACGAAAGAACGGGCGAATATCATGCCTGAAGAAACGTTAGGAGGTTTTTGGCCTTGAAAATCCATATTGTAAAAGATGGAGACACATTATATAACCTGTCCAAAAAGTATAATGTGCCTTTAGAAAAGATCATCAGCGCGAATCCCGAAATTGCGAATCCTAATGAGTTAACGATCGGGATGAAAGTCAAAATTCCATCACAGCCCGTCGTAACCCAGCCGGGAAATTCTATTTTGCACAGCCATACGGTTGTTCAAGGAGATTCACTCTGGAAATTGTCTAAAGCTTGGGGAGTGCCGCTTCAGGATATGATCGCTACTAATCCGCAGCTGAAGAATCCGAATGTATTATTGGTCGGGGAAGTTGTCTATATTCCTTCCGGATCTCCTGGAAACGCACAAGGGGGATCGGTACAATCCGGTCAAACAAATTCAGGCATGTCTCCAAAAACAACAGTAGGCAGTGAGCAATATACAGGAGTAAAAGAGCAGCAGGCAGCCCCAATAGAGGTATTGCCTAATTATCCTCAACTGCCGCAGCTCCCTACTATGCCGGAGGCACCTGTAATCCCTAAGGCGGAAATCACTAAACCTATGCCAACACCACCAAAAGCTGAACAGACTAAACCTCTTCCAACGCCGCCGAAAGTCGAAGTAACGAAGCCTAAGCCTGTACCGCCAAAAGCGGAGATTACCAAGCCAATTGCTCCAGCTCCTAAGCCTGAAATGACAAATCCGCTGCCACCTGCACCTAAGCAGGAAGTCAAACCTATTGCACCACCGCCAAAACCATTACCTTTGCCAGCAAAGCAGCCTGAGATGGTCAAACCTATGCCTCTCCCAGCACCAGTGAAAAAACCGGAATATGACTATTGTGATCCTTGTTACCCAGCACC
Organism: Neobacillus mesonae; assembly: GCA_023715865.1. Lineage (GTDB taxonomy): Bacteria > Bacillota > Bacilli > Paenibacillales > Paenibacillaceae > Paenibacillus. The sequence goes on along the minus strand of JAMBOW010000007.1, from coordinate 1,186 downwards.
TGGAATGATCATGCCGTATTACGAAGATAAACATCAGGGGCATGCGGGACACTGGCCTGGATTCCATAAACCGTATGGTCATCATGGTGCAGGTCCTATGGGTCATCACGGATACCAGGAAGCTGTTCCATATGGTCAGCCGATGGTCCAAGGTGCTTATGATCAAATGGACGGAACATATACTACTTATGAACACGGTGGTTATATGGTTGACTACGCGCTTGTTCATGGGAATCAATATGGAGATTGCGGCTGTGGTCAGACAGCAGCATTGCCATACAGCTATGCGCAAGCAGAATCCGACTGGAAAGCAGCTACGGCACAAAATGAGCAGCCTTATCCACAACCGCAAGCATATGGCCACCAGCCGCAGTATACAAACTACTACAGACCTAATGAGTATGGTGTTCAAACACCATACGTTGACACTTACTACAATCCGTATAGTAATTACAATCCAGAACAGGCAGGGGCAGAGATTAATTCAGTAGATACCGTTAGCGCCGGTTTTAATACACAAGCAGATATCGATTTTAATAGCTTAGCTCAGCTTCCGAAAATCGAAGAGGTTAAGCCAGCTCCAAAGAATAAAGCAGTGACCGGGAAAAACAAAGCAAAAAAAGCTGCAGTTTCATCTACGGCTCAAAAAAGATCATCCGCTAATAGAGCACAAGGCCAGAAAAAAACGGGATTAAGTAAAACACGAAAAAACCCATGGATTAAAAGATAGTTTAAACAAGTATAAAAGCAGCTCTTTTTTAGAGCTGCTTTTATTTTTAAAATAAGGGTTGCAATTATTATCTCTATATGATAAATTATAGTTCCTGTCGCTTGATAGGGATGATTGATAAAAAGTTGATAGTTTCATAGAAAAAAGTATTAAAAAAAACTGTTGACGAAATAACATCATCTGTGATATATTAATAAAGTCGCCGCTGTGAGATGATAGAGGCAGACGAAAGAATTGTTCTTTGAAAACTGAACAACGAGTGAGTATTAAATTGAGAACATTTTTGTTCTCGTCAGTTTTTCTAAATGAGCTTATCGCTCTTTTCAATAACTTTATTGGAGAGTTTGATCCTGGCTCAGGACGAACGCTGGCGGCGTGCCTAATACATGCAAGTCGAGCGGACTTGAAGGAGTGCTTGCACTCCTGATGGTTAGCGGCGGACGGGTGAGTAACACG
>JAMBOW010000079.1 GCA_023715865.1 Neobacillus mesonae | reverse complement strand
GGTCGCAAGACTGAAACTCAAAGGAATTGACGGGGACCCGCACAAGCAGTGGAGTATGTGGTTTAATTCGAAGCAACGCGAAGAACCTTACCAGGTCTTGACATCTGAATGACCGGTACAGAGATGTACCTTTCCTTCGGGACATTCAAGACAGGTGGTGCATGGTTGTCGTCAGCTCGTGTCGTGAGATGTTGGGTTAAGTCCCGCAACGAGCGCAACCCTTGATCTTAGTTGCCAGCAGGTAA
>JAMBOW010000078.1 GCA_023715865.1 Neobacillus mesonae | reverse complement strand
TTTCGTTTATCTAGTTTTCAAGGATCAAATTGAGAGTTGAACTCTCAAAACTGAGCAACGAGTGAGTTGAAAGCTTTGCGAAGCAAAGCTGCTTCGAAAGCATAATCTTAGCCGTAAGACTAGATTTAATATTTGAATGTTTCCGTTGCAGGAAACGATTCTCCATAGAAAGGAGGTGATCCAGCCGCACCTTCCGATACGGCTACCTTGTTACGACTTCACCCCAATCATCTACCCCACCTTCGAC
>JAMBOW010000077.1 GCA_023715865.1 Neobacillus mesonae | reverse complement strand
TCCTGCCGGATTCATACGGGGTTTCACGTGCCCCGCACTACTCGGGATCCGTCTCGGAGAGAACAGACTTTCAATTACAGGGCTATTACCTTCTTTGGCGGGCCTTTCCAGACCTCTTCGTTTAATCGGTTCCTTTGTAACTCCATGTGAGACGTCCCACAACCCCAACCAGCAAGCTGGTTGGTTTGGGCTAATCCGCGTTCGCTCGCCGCTACTGACGGAATCACTATTGTTTTCTCTTCCTCAA
>JAMBOW010000076.1 GCA_023715865.1 Neobacillus mesonae | reverse complement strand
ATTTGCTCCCTGAAAACTAGATACGAAACAATGTGCGATTTATGCTTTTCCCGTTATTCTCGGGGTCCCCGCAAAGTACTCGGAATATTCTCCGGAAGCATTCGCTTCACTTTGTGGGGTATCTTTTGGATAAGCCCTCGACCGATTAGTACTGGTCAGCTCCATGCATTGCTGCACTTCCACCCCCAGCCTATCTACCTCGTCGTCTTCAAGGGGTCTTACTAATTGGGAAATCTCATCTTGAGGGGG
>JAMBOW010000075.1 GCA_023715865.1 Neobacillus mesonae | reverse complement strand
ATCCCCGGATCAAAGCTTGCGTACAGCTCCCCGAGGCAGTATCGTTGTTCGCCACGTCCTTCATCGGCTCCTAGCGCCTAGGCATCCTCCGTGTGCTCTTAATAGCTTAACCAACTAAAGCACTTATCATCTTTACTTGTTTAGACACAAATAAAGTGAAAAGGATATTTCTAAATCGCAAAATTGTTTCGTTTATCTAGTTTTCAAGGATCAAATTGAGAGTTGAACTCTCAAAACTGAGCAACGAGTG
>JAMBOW010000074.1 GCA_023715865.1 Neobacillus mesonae | reverse complement strand
GACAGCGCCCAAGTCGTTACGCCATTCGTGCGGGTCAGAATTTACCTGACAAGGAATTTCGCTACCTTAGGACCGTTATAGTTACGGCCGCCGTTTACTGGGGCTTCGGTTCACAGCTTCGGGATGAATCCCTAACCGCTCCCCTTAACCTTCCAGCACCGGGCAGGCGTCAGCCCGTATACTTCGCCTTGCGGCTTCGCACAGACCTGTGTTTTTGCTAAACAGTCGCTTGGGCCTTTTCACTGCGGCCCC
>JAMBOW010000073.1 GCA_023715865.1 Neobacillus mesonae | reverse complement strand
AGTGTGGCCGATCACCCTCTCAGGTCGGCTACGCATCGTCGCCTTGGTGAGCCGTTACCTCACCAACTAGCTAATGCGCCGCAGGTCCATCCATAAGTGACAGATTGCTCCGTCTTTCTTTCTTCTCTCATGCGAGAGTAGAACCTATCCGGTATTAGCTACCGTTTCCGGTAGTTATCCCAGTCTTATGGGCAGGTTACCTACGTGTTACTCACCCGTCCGCCGCTAACCTTGAGCGATCCGAAGATCGCTC
>JAMBOW010000072.1 GCA_023715865.1 Neobacillus mesonae | reverse complement strand
GCCAGCCGTCGAAGGTGGGGTAGATGATTGGGGTGAAGTCGTAACAAGGTAGCCGTATCGGAAGGTGCGGCTGGATCACCTCCTTTCTATGGAGAATCGTCTTCTGCAACGAAGACATTCAAATATAAAATCTAGTCTTACGGCTAAGATTATGCTTTCGAAGCAGCTTTGCTTCGCAAAGCTTTCAACTCACTCGTTGCTCAGTTTTGAGAGTTCAACTCTCAATTTGATCCTTGAAAACTAGATAAACGAAA
>JAMBOW010000071.1 GCA_023715865.1 Neobacillus mesonae | reverse complement strand
AACAGGTCGAAATTCCTGTACCACCGTAAATCGTTACGAGCGATGGGGTGACGCAGTAGGGTAGTGACGCAGACTGATGGATGTCTGTCCAAGCAGTGAGGCTGGTATGTAGGCAAATCCGCATACTATTAAGGCTGGGCTGTGACGGGGAGTGAAAATTACAGTAGCGAAGGTCATGATCTCACACTGCCAAGAAAAGCCTCTAGCCAGATGAAGGTGCCCGTACCGTAAACCGACACAGGTAGGTGAGAAGA
>JAMBOW010000006.1 GCA_023715865.1 Neobacillus mesonae | reverse complement strand
CTACGTGTTACTCACCCGTCCGCCGCTAACCTTGAGCGATCCGAAGATCGCTCTTAGTCCGCTCGACTTGCATGTATTAGGCACGCCGCCAGCGTTCGTCCTGAGCCAGGATCAAACTCTCCAATAAGGATTTATCGAGCCGAACATTCCTGAATTACTTCGAGAAAATATCCAACCTTCAAAATCTTGAGAGCGATAAGCTCATTTAGAAAAACTGACGAGAACGTAATGTTCTCTTTATTTGCTCGGTTATCATACAATCTGAAGACATGTATCATAACCTCGCGTTTAAATTTTGCAGTTGCAAAATTTTACTCACTCGTTGTTCAGTTTTCAAAGATCAATTCTCAGCCGTTTCGCGGCCAGAAATATAATATATCACAACTTTTCATTCTGTGCAACAGGTATTTAATACCAGGTCAGAAATATTAATTTATAGTTGTGAAGCATTCTTCATTTACCGGCTCTCTTGCGGCCGGATTTATAATATAACATACTGGTTAGCTGATTACTACTTGTAAAATATCCCAATCTAAATGCAATTCTAATCACTAGCCCGCACATGAATATCATGATCATGCACAAGATACATTCATCTAACACCTTCACATTAGCCAATAATGAACTATTCAATACTTACCTTGCTCTGACCCTCTTCAACTGTAGTGATAGTAATAGACAACAAGAAAGAAAGCAGCTTATAAATACTGCTTCCTTCGCTCCAGTTCTAACAACGTCAGCCCCCTAAGAAATCCTTTCTTCAAATCTTTAGGAGACATCACTTCTTCAATTCGCCCGCAAAAAATTTGTGAGCTGTTCAGCAGGCATAGGACGGGCAAAGAGGTAGCCCTGTGCTTTGTGACAGCCTAATTTACGAAGTAAGAGCAGCTGCTCCTCAGTCTCAACACCTTCCGCAACGACCTCCATGCTCAGTCGCTCTGACAATTCAATTATGGTTTGAATTACGGCAGCATCTTTTGGGCTTGAAACGATGTCTTGCACGAGAGAACGGTCAATTTTTATATAATCGAATGGAAACCGGTTCAGCATGCTAAGTGACGAATAGCCTGTTCCGAAGTCGTCCATGGCGAGAGAAAATCCCAGCTCCACTAGATCGCTGCAAACCTCCAGGGATTTCTTTAGGTCGTAGATAGCCATACTCTCGGTAATTTCAAGACAAATACATTCCGGACGAAGTTCGTTTTGTTCCAATAGTTCCTTTATCCGTTTTATGAACAAAGGTTCAATAATTTGCCGTGCAGAAAGATTTATTGATACTACGAAATCCTCGCCCGTAAACTCCTGGTCAAGGAGTTCTTTAGTTTGCTTAAACGCCTCACTCAAAACCCAATCTCCAATGACATTAATCATTCCTGTCTCTTCAGCAACAGGGATAAATTGAGCTGGAGAAACTACACCTAGTTCAAGTGAGTTCCATCGCAGCAATGCCTCAACACCCACAAAGCGATTGGTATGAATATCGATTTGCGGCTGGTAATACAGTGTAAGCTCATTGTTTGCTAGAACAGAGCCGAGTCCATTCAGCAGTAACAATTTATGTTCTGCCGCAGCCTTTAGATCCGGTGTATACATATAATATTGGTTACGACCAGCGTGCTTGGCAGCGTACAACGCAGTATCCGAGTTGCTTATTAGCAGCTCCAGCGTTCTCCCATCTCTAGGCGCAAGACTGATACCTATCGAGGCCGTGACCATATATGGCTTTTCAAAAATATAAATGGGCTGCTGAAGCGCTTGAAAAATCTTGTTTGCATAGTGAAGAGCATCATTACTGTAGTAGACTGGCACGGTAATTGCGAATTCGTCACCGCCCAGCCGTGCTACAGTCGCTGATAGAGGCATACTGTCACGAATCTGTCGGGCAACATGCTGCAGCAACAGGTCTCCTGCCGAGTGTCCAAGCGTATCATTAATCCATTTAAACTGATCCAAATCTAGTGTAATGACTGCCACTTGACGCTCATCTATCTCTGCTTTCTCAATTGCCTGCTGAAGACTCTCTTTAAAATGAAGCCTGTTACCAAGACCTGTCAAATCGTCCTCATAAGCCATTTTTTGCAGCTTTGTCTCTGCTACTTTTTTATCTGTTATGTCACGTGTTATCAAATAGCAATAGATCTGATCGTCCATTTCCAGGTAATCACTATCAATCTCCATAACAATGCTCTCATTCAGCATATTTTTCAGCTCTATTTCAGAATGAAAAGGGGTTAGGTTTTTAAAATTCTCTTTGTAGCCCTCTGCAATTCTCGTCCGCTTTTCAGGATCAATAAGTGTAAACAGGTCAATAATCTCCCCTTGATAATTGGACGGGATCCCGATGGATGTCTGGAACGCACTGTTGAACTCAACCACTACCCCTCGATCGTTAACCAATGCAATCCCATGCCTCGACAGTCTAAATAAAATTTCATACCTGCGGTTCGGGGAAGCAAGAAAATCATAGTGGAGCATGGCATACCGGATAAAACAAGCTAAAATTAATATACAGTACGCTGGCATAATCTCATAAGGCAAAATCCTTAACAAAAATACCGAACTAAAAGAAGCTTTTAAAAAAGATATAATTGACCAAAATACAGCCCATATCAGACTGATAATCAGCCCCTTCTTAATCCAACCCCAACGGATGCGTTCTTTCTGCTGCCATTTCCTATACCGCCTCTGCCGGCTCCCAATGCCAAAAAATAATAGCAGCATAAAAAAATTGTACCCTGTAGCCACTAGGATAAAGACCATTAAACTAGGATCTAACAGCTCGGTTCGCCACAAATAATTTTCGGAAAATGACAAGTAGCCGCTCGGTTGCTTCAGAAAAAGCAGCAGAATTCCAAAAGACGGCACTAAACAAATGACATGTTTTAATATGGAATGGATCTGAATCTTCGTAACCAAACTAAAAAAATATAGGCCGACGGTCATTGTTACAAACATGCTTGTATATTTAACATAAATGGATACATACAATGCCTGTTCTGGTGGAAGGGTCTTGGACCAAAATCCCCCCAAGAAAAATAAACTAAGAGAAAACATTAACAACATACTTAAGTCATTCGTCTTATTTCTTGGATTCTTCAGATATACTTCGATCCCCATGAAAAACAAAAATAAAAACGGAATAAATAAGAACATGATGTGCACTGCTAGGTTGTACATAAAGATCCGTCCTATCTGTCTTTTTCACTCTTTCCTAATGTATATCGTCCTAAAATTGGTCTTTTGTTATCGAAATGTTAAATCTAAAAAAACAGCCATATTACCGGCTGCTTTCTTGTGCTTATTTATCCACTCTGGTTGCTTTAACATACTTTAACTGGGCCACAATAATAACGCTGATGATGACCAGTAAAAACCACGAACTGATCTTGCTAAAGCTAACCAGCTGCCAGGTTTCGTGCTGATCAGGGTATTTCCATCCGTTAAAAAAAGTAGCTATATTTTCAGCCGACCATATAAAGAAGCCTACAATGATAAAAGCGAGCGTTAAGGGCATTCGGTACGTTGTTGTTCTGACCCGATATATAATCCATGTCTTCCAAAAGACAATGAACACCAGAAGCGTCAACCACCAACGAAAATCAGGAATAAAATGATGGGTGAAAAAATTGGCATATATTGCTCCTCCGAGTAGAGCCGAAGCTATAAGCCCGGGCCAGCCCGTCATGTCCATACGCAGTCTCCGCCATACTTGGCACATAAAGCTTGCCACACTGGCATACATAAAACCGCTGTAGAGCGGAACACCGAGCAGCTTTGTGTATCCAGGCTCAGGATATGACCATGATCCCATTCGGACCTTATACAGTTCCAGCGCCAAACCAATTAAGTGAAATATACAAATGACTTTAATTTCATCACGTGTCTCCAACCCGCTGCGATACATGAGGTATTGCACACCAAGTAAAATAAGCAGAATGGCATCATAACGATATAGGAAGGGGATCTCCATCACACTGGTGAGGGCAAGAGTCACAAAGATAGCAACAGGGAAAATGCAGCTCATCGCCTGATGATAGCCAAAATGTAATAGTTGTGTTATTGCTTTCAATCTAGTTATCTCCTTCCCATACTCTTTTGAGCGCATTCCTAATTTGCTGTATTCAGTTCTTTTCATTTATTAATAATATAGGGAGAGTCGATTTGTAAAAATAGAAAATAGCCGGATCAAACTTTCCGGTTTTCTCGCTAAATCAGGAGCAATGCTCCCGAGTCTATGCAAAAAACGACTTAACCGTAGTTAAGCCGTCTTTATCTAATATATGATTAAAATATATTATTCCGGTTTAGTGTCGATTAGAAGCTCTGCATATTGAAGAAGCTGATCCAGATCTGCCTGACTGCTCTGCTGCTCCCCCATCAAACTGTATCTCAAGCCATCCTCGTCCCAACTGATCGCATTAATCTCTTTCATATAATCCCCTTTGTGCCCTCTTACTGTTACCTTTTCACCAAAAGCACCTTCCTGTACATCCTCGTCGGGAGATTTAAATACAGAGAGACTTAACGGCGTCTTGCCTTCATTGAGATAATTCACCGTGATTTCCGTTCTGTCCAGCTCCCCGCTTGCTTCATACATTTCTACAGAAACCTGATCGAAATCTTGTGCAGGAAACGTTAAGAAGGATTCGCCTAATGCAGACTGTGCTTCTTCCAAAGTCACCGTTTTTGGCCCCATATCATCCAAGGAGACAATTTCTACATTCTCCGGAATGTCCAGTGCAAACGTATCAGGAGTAAAGGATGGAGAATCATCCAGCAGCGTGTAAGCAAACTCCGTAGTCGTATCGCCGGAAGTGAATTTGGATTTAACAACCATCCAGTTTTTTGCATTTACCCAGTATTCCTGAGCTCCAATTAATGTGTTTTTGTCCTTTTCGAGCGGAGTGGCCTTGATATGGTACACTTCATTGTCCAGCCACTTCTCTTTTCCTACAGTTTCAATGGAATGGGTGCTCCGCATACGCTCTAGCTGACTTAGCATTTTTTCTTTGGGAGAGCTCTGCATAGGAACGCCATCTATCGAGCCCATGATATATGCAGCGTTCTGAGCTTCTTCATAAACAGTGATCTGTTTCCCATCATTTACAGATACACTCTTGCCGCTCCCCTCTGTCTCAACTTCATTACGATTATTGCCATTTTCCGCGTTATACCACTCTTTGATAGACATGGACTCGGTTTTCTTATCCCCTTCAAAAAGGTTCATCTCTGCTTCAGCATAATATGAGAACGGTTTGTTGTTCTCTTCAATTGCCTTTTCCACCATTTCCTCTCCCGTATAGGCTAGTGCCTCGCCTGTCTGGCAGCCTGTAAGCAGCGTTCCTGTTAAAATTGCTGCACCAAGCAGACCAATAAGAGGACTTGTTTTAAGTACATTTCTATCTACACTTTTATTTATCTTCATTTTCTCTTCATCTCCTCATTTATTATGGGCAATCCGCACAAAACCAACGTTCCGTACGGAGCCTCTGACACAAGCTCAATCGTTCCATGATGCTGCTCGATCACCTTTTTCGCAATGGTAAGTCCTAGTCCAAAGCTGCCTGATCCTGCTTGATTTCTTGAGCTTTCTCCTTGATAGAACGGTTCGAATAACCTGGCTTGAACTTCAAACGGGATAGGCTCCCCTTCATTTTGAATCATCAGCAAAAGAACATTTCCGTTACTTAAATTTAGTCGTTGATCTACTACAGCTTTATAAGGAGGGAATATCCATGGAGGTGTTTCAACACCAGAGGACACTGCACCGATATGAACCTTTCCTCCCGGTGGCGTATACCGTATGGCATTTGTAATCAAGTTATCCATCATCCTCATGATTAACTGAGGGTCTAATTTTATATTTCCGCTCACAGTAATAGTAGTTTCTACTTGTATGTTTTTAGTCGATCCTAGCGGTTCATAGCCCTCCAGCAGCATTTCCATGAATTCTTCACTATCGACCTCTACATGCTTTTGATTTGTGACTTTTGATTCCAGAGAAGCATATAAATTCAAGTCATCCAGCATTTGCCGCATCCGATCTGCTTGTCCGATCAATAACGCAATATACTCCTGGCTCTCTTCCCTAGTTAATCCCTCGGCACCCAGTTCTTCACCGTAAGCGCGAATAGAGGTAAGCGGCGTTTTCAAATCATGAGAAAGGGCGGCCGTCATAAAAGCCTTCTCTTCCTGCTGCTTTAACAACCTCTCACGAGAAGCTTCAATGGTTCTCCTCATTTCCTCGAAGTGCTTCATAAGCTCTTCCATCTCCCCGCCGCCTCTGTAGTCCGAATGAGGTACCTGATCTCCTACAGCAAAAGCTCTCATCTGATTCGTAAGAATACGCATGGGGAGGATCAATTTACGTCTAGTGAGAAGCATTATAGTGATAAACAGAGCTGTTACAAAGAGACCCAGGATTCCAACCACCCATAGCGTACGGTGTTTTATCCCTTCACTCCACTCACTTCTAGCCATCGTGATCCGGTATATCCCTACGAGTTCACCGTCATCAAATACCGGTTTTTTGAGCACATAGCTCCGCGGGTTGATTTGCAGCTGATACAAATCGCTGTACAAGCTTTCGTTCGTTTGAACAAACCCTACATATTCACTGTCTTCCATTGACGAATAAAGAAAGACGCCATTCGAGTTAAACAACTCCATTTTTAATGCACTGTTCGTTAGCGAGTCCAAGTCTTGCTCATCCCAAACCGTACGGAATCGGTACAGATCCGGATCTTGTAAATAAGATTCTGCTTTATTTAACTCTTTCGATGCAGCCATATAATCGGCAAACGAACGTTGTTCATCCAGTTTACCGATGAGCTGATATAAAATAACGCCCGCTGCGAGGGGAAGCAGCACAAGTAGAAGAAAAGCAATAAGCAGCCATGTTCTAAGCTTCATTGGGGCTCACCGATAAAACGATAACCGCTTCCCCATACGGTCTGGATATACCGCGGGTTCCGGATGTTTTCATTGAGCTTTGCTCTAAGGCTCTTAATATGAACAGTGACCGTATTCCCGCTGTCCATCGCTTCCTGCTGCCAAACATGCTCATACAGCTCCTCTTTACTAAAATGACGTCCGGGATGGGCAGCAAGCAGCATAAGCAGCGACCATTCCTTGCCGGTAAGAGAAATAAGCTCATGATCATAAGTAACCTGCTTCAAAATCGGATCCATGCTGAGCCCTCCCCGATAGGAAAGTATGGGAGTTTTCTCTCCCTCGGCTCCCTGATATTTTCGGAATTTCCGCAAGTGAGCATCTACCCTTAAAGAAAGTTCAGTTAAGCTAAAAGGCTTGGTAATATAATCATCTGCTCCGAGCCCAAAAGCCCGGACCTTGCTATCATCTTCACTCCTTGCACTCATGATCAGCAGAGGAACCTCACTTTTCAGCCTAATGTTCTTGCACAGCGTAAAACCGTCCATCTCAGGAAGCATGAGATCTACCAAGACGAGATCGTAGTCTCCATTGCAGAAATCTTCCCAGCACTCAAGTCCCGTTGTTGCCCACGTTACATCGTAGTGTTCACGGCGCAGATGATCTCTCACAATTCTGCCTATTCCAGGATCATCCTCTACGATTAGCAGGCTGCCCTTATTCGCTTCGTTTTCGTGACTTTTTATCTTCTCCATGTGATGCCCTCCCCTTGCTACTCATTCTAGGTTGTTTTTCGGATCTGCTTGAAAAGTTAATAAATTCTTTATAATTAAAGGATAAATGCTAAGCAAACAAAAAAAGAGAGAGCATGATCTCTCTCTTCCTTCATTTACCTATTGTAGCATTGAACGAGCTGCGTTAGGACAAGTGTTGATGTTGTTTTACAATTCCGGGCTCCCCAGCTTTGTGCGCATTGCCATCCTTCCGTCCTTAACCCTTATTTGAATTTCACCCATCGTATCTGTTCTCAAAATACCTGAGCCAAACTGATCTAATCGTTCCGTGACCGTTGGATGGGGGTGACCATATGTATTGTTTACTCCTGCAGATATAACGGATAAATGCGGTTGCCAGTAAGAAAGCCATTCCTCTGTTGTTGAAGTTTTGCTCCCATGATGAGCAACTTTCAGGACATCCACCGAGTCACCCTTCGTCGTCTTTCGCGCAATACTTGCTTTATCATTATTTTGTTCGGTCCGGACCGCGTTAGCTTCTAACTGTACACTTTGACGACGAAGCCGCTCTAATATATCCAGCTCAGCTGCCGCATCGATATCCCCTGTAAATAAAAATGAAAACTCCTCCATATCAAGCTGAAACACAACTGAATCATGATTTTGTTCTCCCGAGACGGGCAAAGGCATCTTGGTCTCTTCATGAGGTTGGACCTCTCCATCCGCTTTCGGGGCAATAAAAGTCAGCAGGGTATCCTTGTCTGGTGCATACTCCATTCCATCATGAACCTCATATAAAGATATCTCTAAATCCAATGCTGTCTGAAGCAGCTCTTGAAAAAAAGGCTTGTCCGTCATCGTCCCATTGAACATGAAGGCAGATACAGGGATATTCTCCAGTACGGCCTGCAGCCCGCCGGCATGATCCTGATCACCGTGACTTAGGATCACAGCATCCAGTTTCTGTATCCCTCTCTTCTTTAACAGCGGAACGAGCAGCGACTCTCCCACTTCATATGGATCTCTTCTCAGCTTCCAACTCTCCTGTTCACCGAACTGAATGGTGCCTCCCCCATCGACTAATAGATGTTTGCCTTCCGGCGTAGAAATGAGGATGCTGTCTCCTTGGCCTACATCGAGAAAAGCTACGATCCCCTCACCCTCGCGATACGGTCCTTGATAGGATACGAAAAAGCCAGCTGCCATGATTATGCACAGAACAGCGAGCAGTGCCTTATGCAAGAGATGGAATGGAGCGCGGGCATAATATCCTGCTCCTTGTGGTCCAAATACGCTCTCCAGCTCTGGCCACGCCGATGAGATTTGCAGTGCCTCGACGGCTCCCTTAAGACGAGCTTCCCCTCTAACCAGAAACCAACTCTGCATCTGCGGGTTGGCTTTAATCGCAAGCTGCTGCCTTGGATATATCTGACTATGTTCATGAAGCGGGACTGTATCGTCATTACCTGGCGTAATCGGCTGTCTGCTGGTCCTCCTTTTTTTTAGAAGCAGGAATATAAAGTACAACACTATATAATAGATGACTACAGTTATAAAATGAGGTGTAGCCCAAATGAGAACAAAACGATCAAACGTATTCAGCCACTCTACGAAATTAAAGGTCAGATTATTCAGCCATTCCGTAATCCATACAACCGGTCTTGTTGCCGGCTCCCACAGGTAGACTAAAACCAAAGCGAGCGTACCTAAAGGCAGTATTAGAAAGCTAATAAAACCCACCAAGAGAAAATTAGCCCCAAAAGACAGTAAGGAAAACTGGTTGAAGTAGTATACCGTCATCGGAAAAGACAACAGCTGCGCAGCTATCGTTACAACTGCGGTTCCGGACAGTATTTTCGGCCATCTAGCAAAATGAGGCGTAAGCAGCGGAACAAATATCATTAAACCTGCTGTAACCAAAAATGATAGCTGAAAGCTGACATTAACAAGCATGTATGGCTCGATGATAAGCATAATTAGAGCAGCGAGGCACAGGATATTCAGTCCATCCTTTAGCAGACCTTTTCTTGCAATATATAATCCCATCATCGACATCAAACCTGCTCGGACAACAGATGGTGATGAGCCGGATACAAGAACATAGATAGGCACTAAAAAGAATGTGACTGCCAGCGCCGTCTCTTTACTCAGCCTGCATTTGGACAGCAAAAATAGCAAAGCAGAGACATAGATCGCTACATGCATCCCTGAGATGGCCAAAATATGCGTAAGCCCCAGCTGTGAAAACTCGCTGTAAGTATCCGGATCGATTTCATCCCCAATCCCGATCACAAGTCCTTTCATATATCCAGCATGAGGCTCTTCGAACATAGCCTCCATCTTTCCCCCAAGCTCCTCACGAGCAGCATCACTCCATCTTAAAACCACATTTCTATTCCAGATGGAATCTAAGGGAGTATGGTCTATGCCATCAATCCCTTTAGCTTTTAACAGCCAGTGAATTTCGCGTGTATGCAAATATTCTTTATAATCAAAGCTGCTGAAGTTTCGAGCCACGCCAGGCACTTCGAGTGTGCCGGTCAGCGTAAGAGTATCTCCACGCTGCCACAAGTCAGCAGTCTGCTGTTCTTCCTCTTCCAGCAGTCTAACCTGCACTTGGATTTTCTCATGGATTAATGGTGTTTTTTCTTGCGATATGTTCGTCAAACCCCGACTGTCGTCACCAATTTCTCTTCCCGAATGCGAAAGAAGCACAAACTGGGCTCTGTCCCCATCCACCTCTACTTTGGATACAATTGTACCTTGAAGCTCTACAGTAATTCCTGCAATTTCATCCTGAGATCCTTCAAAATAAGCGGGCAGCTCCGTTATATTTCTTTGATCATTCCATTCAAAATAGACACAGGATAAGATGAGCCCTCCCATCAAGACAGCGAGCATCCCACCTCTAACCTCTTGGGAATACAGCAGAACTGCAAAAAGCAGCACGATCCCCAGCAGAGTAATATATAATCTAAACCCATCATACAAATACGCGGCACTGCTTCCCGCAACCCAGCACACACAAAATACAGCTAATGGCCTTCCTTTCAATTCTTCTTCCCCCTAAAACACAAAGAACCTCGAAAACAAGCCGTAAAGTACGGCTGTCTTCGAGGTTCTTCCTCTATGTGTATCACTATTAGTCCATTACGGTCATTAATGTCTCTTTGGGCGGCTCATAGCTGTTAAGGGAACGGAAAGTAATCCCTTTATGCTCCATCATTTGACGGACCTTGGTCGTATCCTTTGGATAGGGCCTGTGGAATACAATTTCCGTAATTCCGCTGTTTGCAAGCATGTTGGCACAAGTCCAGCACGGCTCGTCGGTCACATAAACAGAAGACCCTTCACGGTCAGCGCGGTCTGTAAAGAGCAGAAGATTCTGCTCCGCGTGTATGGTGCGGACGCAGCGCTGCTTCTTCACCATGACTTCTTTACCGTCTTGAATCGTAAGCTCATATTCTTCTGAAATCATGCAGCCTGCCTCTGAGCAATCCGGCACACCCATAGGTGCTCCATTATATGCTGTGCCCAGCAGCTTCTTTCCCTGAACAAGTACGGCCCCAACATGTCTGCGCGAGCATCTTGAACGGGTAGATACCATGTAAGCAATATCCATAAAGTAGGTGTCCCAGTCTTTTCTTATGTCTGCACACATCTTTCTTCACTACTCCCTGTACCTTGATTAAGCTTTCGTTAATTGATATGAAGATATGGAGACATTTTCTCCAGCATCTTCATGCCGATCCCTTTTACATTTGTTAAATCGCTCGGTTTTTGAAAAGGGCCATGCTCATTCCGATAATCAATGATAGCCTGAGCCTTTTTCTCACCGATCCCTGGAAGCTCCATCAGCTCGGTTATCGAAGCTGTATTAACGGCTATTTTTCCTTCTTCTGCAGAAGTCGAATTCGCCGTCTCCATGGTGGCTGCAGCCGCCCCTTCATCACTCACTTCATCAGAAGGAGCTGCCTCTGTTTCTTCAAGCAAGATACCCTCATCCGCCTTCTGCGGTGACGAGTCCTTCTGAGCTTCAGTTGTCACTTCCGAGGTTTTTTCGGAAGACACATCAGCTTCAGCAGCAGGAGCACTTTCTGCAGCTGAGCTTTCTGCTGACTCTGCCTCCTTACCCGCTGCAACTGCATTATCTTCATTTACTGAGAGCGCAACTCTGTCACTGATCTCTGTCCATTCCTCCGGCCCCGAATCTCCGGATCCTCCAAACAAAATGAGTGCACTTGCAGAGAGTGCTAATAAAGTCAGCCCAATCGTTCCTCTCTTCACCTCATAAACCTCCTAAACTATTGTGACATTCATGTAAAATTTGTCGTCATGTAGTCCAAGACCTGGTGCATACACTAAGAAGAACGTAAGCTTGCGCCAGTACCGTAAAGCAAGAAAGGGGGAACCTCAAGATGTTGAAGGTTGGATTTATCGGAACCGGCAGCATGGGAAGTTTACTCATAAACGCCTTCCTTGCTTCCGGAGCACTTGACGCCAGACAAATTGTGGCAAGTAATCGGACACATGCCAAAGTACTCAAGCTTTCATCACTCTATCCGGGGTTGAAAGCCGCTGAAACAAATCAGGAAACGGCCATGAAATCAAATCTTATCTTCCTATGCGTAAAGCCTCATGAATTTAAAGAAGTGGCCATGGATATCAAGCCCTTCATTAAACCAGAGCATATCCTTGTCTCGATTACAAGCCCTGTTCAGATCCGGCATTTGGAAGCTGTGCTGCCCTGTAAAATCACAAAAATCATCCCCAGCATCACTCATTTAAGTGGTAGCGGGTCATCTTTATGTATCCATGGAAATCGAATGAAGGACGAAGATAAAAAACGGGTCGAGCAGCTGTTCTCTTATATCAGCAGACCGATCCAGGTAGAAGAATCCTTTACCCGAATCAGCTCTGACTTTTCCAGCTGCGGACCCGCATTCCTTGCTTTTTTTCTGGAGCAATGGATCCAGGCAGCGGTAAAACATACCGGAATCAGTCAAGAAGAAGCTACTCGCCTTGCCAGTGAAATGCTCCTTGGAACAGGCAAATTATTAACAGAAGGAGCCATGACACCGTCACAGCTCCAAAAGCGTGTTGCCGTACCCGGCGGGATAACCGCCAAGGCACTCCATCTTCTTGATTCAAACCTTACAGGCGTATTCGATCAATTGATCCAGGTCACTCATGCGAAATACGAGGAGGACCTGGAGCAGCTAGATGCCGAATTTGGTGCTGGCGAGATTAACCGGCAACAATATTAACAAGCTTGCCTGGTACAGCGATCACTTTACGGATCGTTTTGCCTGCAAGTGCTTCTTTAATTGCAGGAAGCTCAAGGCTGTGTGCTTCAAGACCTTTTGAATCAAGGTCCGCTGCGACATGAGCGCGCTGCACGATTTTCCCGTTAATCTGAATAACGATCTCAACTTCTTTATCTACTGTCAGTGCTTCATCAAACTCCGGCCATTGAACGTAAGTGATGCTCTCTTCATGACCAAGGCGAGCCCACAGCTCTTCAGCAATATGCGGAGCCAGCGGTGACAAGAGCTGAACGAAGTTCTCCATCGCTTCACGTGGAAGACTCTCAGCCTTGTAAGCTTCGTTGATGAAGATCATGAGCTGACTGATCGCCGTGTTGAAACGAAGATGCTCGAGATCGTCGGTCACTTTCTTAATCGTTTTGTGCCAAGTGCGTTTGAACTCTTCTGTACCTTGATCTGCAATCTTCTCGTTCAAAGTACCGTCCTCGTTAATAAACAGGCGCCATACGCGAGCCAGGAAGCGATGTGCGCCTTCAACGCCATTTTCGTTCCAAGGTTTCGTCGCTTCCAGCGGCCCCATAAACATTTCGTAAATCCGCAGTGTATCTGCTCCAAAATTATCAACGATATCGTCAGGATTAATGACGTTGCCGCGGGATTTACTCATCTTCTCATTATTGGTTCCCAGAATCATTCCTTGGTTCACCAGCTTGTGGAATGGCTCTTTCGTTTCAACAACTCCGAGGTCATACAGAACTTTGTGCCAGAAACGAGCGTACAGAAGGTGAAGCACCGCATGCTCAGCTCCGCCGATATACAGGTCAACCGGCAGCCACTCGCGCTGTTTTTCCTTCGAGACAAGCTCTTTATCATTGTGAGGGTCGATAAAGCGCAGGTAATACCAGCAGCTTCCCGCCCATTGCGGCATTGTATTCGTCTCACGGCGAGCTTTCATGCCTGTTTCCGGATCCACCGTATTAATCCAGTCCGTTACGTTCGCAAGCGGGGATTCACCCGTGCCGGATGGTTTGATTTGATCCACTTCAGGCAGAACCAGCGGAAGCTGATCTTCAGGCACCGTCTTCATCGTTCCGTCTTCCAGATGAAGAATCGGAATCGGTTCTCCCCAATAGCGTTGACGGCTGAACAGCCAGTCACGCAGGCGATAAGTTACTTTACCTTGACCTTTGCCGTTCTCCTCAAGCCAAGCTATTGCTTTGGCAATTCCCTCTTCGTTATTCAGACCATCCAAGAATCCGGAGTTCACATGTGCACCGTCACCTGTATAAGCCTCTTTCGTAACATCACCGCCGGAAACGACCTCAATAATGTCCAGGCCGAACTCTTTCGCAAACTCCCAGTCACGAGTATCGTGACCCGGAACAGCCATAATCGCGCCTGTTCCATAACCTGCGAGAACATAATCGGCAATCCATACCGGCACTTTCGCACCGTTAACCGGATTGATAGCATAAGCTCCAGTGAACACACCTGTTTTTTCTTTGGCCAAATCCGTACGCTCCAGGTCGCTCTTACGAGCAGCCTTCTCTACATAAGCTTCAACCGCCTCGCGCTGCTCAGCCGTAGTAATCTGCTCAACCAGATCATGCTCAGGAGCTAGTACCGCATAACTTGCGCCAAACAAGGTGTCAGGACGTGTGGTAAATACTTCTACACTTGCCTCGTGTCCTTCCAGCTGGAATGTAACTTCAGCTCCTTTAGATCTTCCAATCCAGTTGCGCTGCATATCTTTAATGCTTTCTGCCCAATCCAGCTCTTCCAGATCATCAAGCAAACGATCTGCATATTCCGTAATCTTCAGAACCCACTGACGCATCGGCTTACGCACAACCGGGAATCCGCCGCGCTCACTTTTACCGTCGATAACCTCTTCATTCGCGAGAACCGTCCCCAGCTCTTCACACCAGTTCACCGGCACTTCAGAAACATAGGCAAGACCGCGTTTATAAAGCTGGATAAAGATCCATTGGGTCCATTTATAGTAATCTGGATCCGTTGTGCTGATCTCGCGATCCCAGTCATAAGAGAATCCCAGCGATTTAATCTGACGGCGGAAGTTGTTGACATTCTTCACCGTAATATCCCGAGGATGCTGTCCTGTATCGATGGCATGCTGCTCGGCCGGCAGACCGAAAGCATCCCAGCCCATTGGATGAAGCACGTTGTATCCGCGCATTCTCTTGTAACGGGACACGATATCTGTAGCTGTGTAGCCCTCCGGATGCCCTACGTGCAGACCTGCTCCTGATGGATAAGGGAACATATCCAGCGCATAAAACTTCGGTTTATCCGCATCTTCATGTGTTTTAAATGTTTTGTTCTCATCCCAGTGTTGCTGCCATTTCGGCTCAATTGCTTGGGGATTATAGCCGTGCTTCGGCTGTTCTTTCTGACTCACTGTACATCCTCCTCGTCATCATAACCAATAAGAAAAATGTCTATCGTTGTACTTTCTAAGTAGACGAACCGCGTTTAACGGTACTTTTTCTTTGCGATTATAGAATGGTCCAGCTTCGCTGAAAACTTCCAGATTCTATAATCATTAAAAAAAACCTCCGCATCCCATAGCGCTGTTATCGCTAGGGACGAGAGGTTGTAATTCCCGTGGTACCACCCTAGTTAGCGGACATACGTGCTTCGCCGTCCACTCCCTTAGACACCCTATAACGGAGGTGAACCGATGAGGCTTACTAAGTATAAGAAAGCTAGCCTAACCTCATATCTCCAAGGCGAGTTCATAGCGCACCGGCAACCAGCTTGCACCAACCGCTGGCTCTCTAAATACTCAGGCTCTACTACTATTCCTCTTCATCGAAATCTCAAGTAATAATCGCAATCATTATACAAGATAGACAAGTATAAAGTCAAATTTTGACGCATTACAGCGCCGTATCATCCACACTGTTGAGCCATTCCTCGATCGTGCCGATCACCGAAGTCACACATCCCTCTTCGAACGGAGAAATTAATCCTGCTACTTTGACCAGCTCTGTAAAGGACTTGCTTCCGCCTTGACGGCAAAGATTCAAATAATCTGCCCATGCTGCAGCATAATCCTCTCTCGAACGTTTCCAGAATTGGAACGCGCAGATTTGGGCAAGCGTGTAGTCGATGTAATAGAACGGTGAGCTGAAAATATGCCCCTGTTTGTGCCAGAAACCGCCCTGCTCAAGATAGCTGTTGTTCTCATAGTTACGGTGAGGAAGGTATTTGCGCTCAATATCCCGCCAAGCCTGCTTCCGCTCTGCCGGAGTAGCATTCGGATTTGCGTACACAAAATGCTGAAACTCATCTACGGATACGCCATAAGGAATAAAGATCAGCGAGCTAGCAAGATGCTCAAATCGATATTTTTCCACTTCATCCTCAAAGAACAGCTCCATCCACGGCCATGTAAAAAACTCCATACTCATGGAATGAATCTCGGCAGCCTCAAGCGTCGGGAACATATATTCCGGAACATTGAGATTACGGCTTTGGTACACCTGGAATGCATGGCCTGCCTCGTGAGTCAGAACATCAATGTCACCTGACGTCCCATTAAAATTGGAGAAAATGAAAGGCGCTTTATGATCCGAGATATAAGTACAATATCCGCCGCTGCGCTTTCCTTTCTTGCTGACCAGATCCATCAGTTCATTGTCCAGCATGAAGTTGAAGAACTCGCTCATCTCCGGGGATAACTCGTCATACATTTTCTTACCATTCTGAACGATCCAATCCGGATCACCTTTTGGAGTTGCGTTGCCTGAAGGGAAGACTACATTCTCGTCATAGTAGAAGAGCTCATCTACACCGATCCGTTCACGCTGTCGCTCTTTCAGCTTAGAAGCTACAGGAACGATATACTCAAGCACCTGAGCGCGGAATTTCTCAACCATTTCAGCATTGTAGTCCGTACGGCTCATACGAGCGTAGCCCATCTCGACAAAATTATTAAAGCCCAGCTTCTTAGCCATGCTTGTTCTGACTTTGACCAGATCGTCATAGATGCGGTCCAGCGTTTCTTCATGCTCGCTCATGAAAGCGGTTCGTGCTTCTTCTGCCCGTTTTCTCATGGCCCGATCGGTCGATTGGCCAAACGGGATCAGCTGTGATAACGTGCGTTCTTCGCCCTCAAACTCGATTTTCGCAGAAGCAATCAGCTTCGAGTATTCGGTTGTCAGCTTGTTCTCCAGCTGCAAATCAGCGATGATGTCAGGACTGAATGTTTTGATCTCAAGCTCTGCCAGCTGAAACAATTGCTTGCCTGCTTTGCTCTCAAGTTCCGAACGAAATTCGGAATTGACTAATGCTTCATAATATTCAGTTATGTATTTTTGAAAAATAGGTGATGTCTCATCGAAAAAATCCTTTTCAGCCTTATAAAACTCGTCGTTTGTATCGACTGAATGACGTACAGAGACAAGCGTTTGCTGTGTGGATAATGCCCCTCTCAGCTTGTTGATCTCGGCCATTGCACCAGCTTGATCATCAGCCGTTTGGGCTTCGCGAAATGCCGTAAGCAGACTGC
Source organism: Neobacillus mesonae (assembly GCA_023715865.1). GTDB lineage: Bacteria > Bacillota > Bacilli > Paenibacillales > Paenibacillaceae > Paenibacillus. The sequence goes on along the minus strand of JAMBOW010000006.1, from coordinate 226,187 downwards.
TAAACTCTTTTTCAAACTGAGCTACATCCGGTCTTTCATAACGATATTCACTAAATTTCATCAACGTACACCTGCCCTCTCAAGATTTTCCTACCCATTATATCCCAATTGCTTGTCCAGTTCTATGGACTTAGTGAATTTTATTGAATCATGGTTAAAAAAAGTTTTAGCTCTCGCGAAGATAAAAAAATCCATTTCAAGCAATATAGCTTAAAATGGATTCCTGTCATTCTAATATGGTTTAACTGCAACAAAAAATAGCCGTGATGCATCGTCTCCCGCTGGCTTCCATTCAAAATCAGCATAGACCTGAACATCCGAGAATCCTGCTTTTCGCAGCTCCAGCTGCATCCATACAGGGTCATATGCTCTTTGATTATGGATTTCCTCAAAGCGGTGGTACAAATCTCTTCCGCCTTCTTCGACTCGTGAAAAAATGCTGAGATGATGCTCGATTTCGTACGTTGGACGATGAAAATCACAGGTCCATATATAGGAGATGGATCTTTCGTCAAGCACAAAAGGCTGTTCCTCGTCATAACGCACAAACGTGTTTGGATGATGTACATCAAACAAAAATGTTCCCCCAGGCTTCAGCCCTGCATAGGTTTGTTTGAACGTACGGATAATATCCTCTTCCTTAAGCAAATAATTGATACTATCGCAAAATGATATCACGGCATCAACCGGCTCCGGCAATTCCCAATCCCGCATATCCTGCTGGAGCCAGCGTATAGTGCCTTCTCGGAAAAAGCGGTTCCCTTGCGGCGACTCATCGAGCTTCTGCCGCGCTACGGACAGCATGTCGGCAGATAAATCAACTCCCGTCACTTCAAAGCCCGATTTAACCAGCGGGATGGTGATGGAGCCTGTTCCACAGCCGAGCTCAACTATACTTTTGGGCATACCGTGCTTCTCCCAGGCCGTTCTTGCAAACCGCAACCAATCGGGATAGGGCATATCCTCCATGAGCTCATCGTATACATAGGCAAACTTCCGATAGGACATACTTGACACCACTTTCATATAAAAACTTGGGATGTAAAAAGTTAAGTTGAGAAGTAGGCGATCCTCGAGCTTCTCCTCTGTGAAGGGGTATTCTTCGAAGCATCAGCCTTTGGAATGATGGAGCTATCGTGACGTTCGGTATTTTGGCTGAATCTCTCCAGTTGACTAAAGTCAAAAGTCGTTCTTCATCCAAAAACCTCACTAATCACTTGGTCATCATTCAATCAGCAGTTCCTGCGGGCGAAGTTCCTTCTAGGACCCATCAAGTCGCACAGCTTCTCAAAAAACCTTTTTGCACCCAAAACGGGGCAAAAAGGGGTTGCTCCTGCCAGCACTTGGCATGACAGGAGCAACCATTGAAAGACTTACAAGATTTAGAGTTAGAGCTTCGCTTCTCTTCAATCATGTAAACCGAGAATGAGTAATAAATACCCAAAAAAATTTAAGCAGAAAATGCTTATTCAGCTGGCTGATCCTCGCGTCCAGCAAGGTAAGTCCAGTTCTCTTTCTGCGTTATTTGGCCGTCCTTCATCAGCTTACCAAGCGCTCGCTTAAACGCGGACTTGCTGATGCCGAATTTGGATTTAATAATATCCGGAGGGGTCTGGTCGGAGTACGGCATCGCTCCGTTCGGACGCTCCTTCAGAAAGGCCAGGATTCGGTCGGAATCCTCATTTCGTCCAATCTCTTTGCGGGGAGCCATCGCCAAGTTCACACGGCCATCCTCGCGCACGAGAGTTACACGTGCGTCCACCTTTTCTCCTAAACGGAGCATACGGCTTCGTTCCGAAGAATGGATCATACCGATAGCGCCGAATCCAAGAACGCCGCCATGAACCAGGACGAAGGTGCCCATCTGCAGCGGCTTGTACACCGTAGCTTCAACCCACTCATTCTTCCAGGTCGTCGGTGCATGGAAGGCCAGAGGGGCAAGTTCTCTCTCTCCCGCCAATTTGGCACGCAGGCGCCCCTGCTTGTCATGCTCCATAATGACAAAAACCTCATCGCCAACCTGAGGATGAAGTTCTTTCATTTCCGGCAATTCGCGGATTGGAAGCAGCAGCTGGCGACCAAGTCCCATTTCAAGGAAACAGCCTAGCCTTGGATGCACATCTGCTACGACCAGCTTAGCCATCTCACCTAAAGTCAAAAATGGCTTTTTCATGGTAGCGGCAAGGCGATCCTCTGTATCGTAAAAAATAAAGACCTCTAACTGCTCATCCACTTTAATCTCGCGGGTAAGCTCCGTATAGTGAAGCAGCACATCCTCGCTGCCTGTCGTCAAAAAATATCCGTACGGAGACACTTCCCGGGCAACCGGGAGCGTAACCACCGTTCCTGCTATCAAACTCATACTGTGTTCACCACTTTGGCATCAGACCAAAGTCTTTCAATATTATAATACTCGCGCTCATCGCGATGGAATACATGTACAACGACATCACCGAGGTCCATCAGAACCCAACGGGCGGAATCCATTCCTTCGATTCCGTTAATTTTCACGTTTTTCTCTTGGGCACGCTTACGGACTTCCGTCGCTATGGCTTGAACCTGCGTATCGGAATTTCCGTGGCAGATAACAAAATAATCAGCAACTAGAGAGATACCCCGCAGATCCAAAGCAACAATATTCATTGCTTTCTTATCGTCTGCCGCATCGATTGTCATTTGAAGCAATTCATTAGATGATACTGTCATGGATCAACCTCCAATTTGATTGGTAAAATCTTGAGTTACTTTTAATTGTTCAATGAGATCATTACGTGTATAAAGCGTTAATGGATAAATTACTTTTTTTAGTGAAATCAGATGTGTAATCGTGCCGTCAAAACCGGCTAACAATGCTTCCTCTAAGCTATGCTCTGCCAGTTCGCGAATATTATTCACACCTGGAAAATCACGGCCAGGCTCAATATAATCGGCGAGACAAACGACCTTATCCAGGAGACTCATCCCCACTTTCCCTGAGGTATGCCATTTAATAGCACTGAGGATCTCAGGGTCTGCCACTCCATAATCGCGCTCAGCAACAAATGCACCGACTTCCGAATGCCACAGCTGCTTATCATGAAGCAGCAAATCTTGGTTTAAGCCGTTCTCTCGAATGACCTTTTCCATTTCTTTTACCGGCCAGTACTTTGCCACATCATGCAAAATAGCAGCCAAATCGGCTTTCACCGGGTCAGCGCCAAAGCGTTCTGCGAGTATAACCGCTGTTTCCATAACTCCGAGCGTATGTTTCCAGCGCTGCGGCGGCATTTGCTCAGATACAGCCTTGATCAGGTCATCTCGGCTCAGCTGCATACAATCCGCTCCTTGTAATATAATCAAGCACCGCTTTCGGTACCATGAATCGGACGGACCTTTCTTTTGCGAGCCGGCGCCTGATCGCTGTAGATGAAATTTCCACCTGCGGCATCTCTGCATGAAGCACATGCTCCTGCAAAAAGTCAGGCAAATCATCCAGATGCAGCTCGAACCCCGGGCGGCCGACTCCAATAAATGTAACTAGCTTAGTTAAATCCTCGATTCGTTCCCAACGTGACAGGTAATTCACCATATCGGCTCCGATAATAAAGTAAAGATCTATATCAGGATGCTGTTTTCGGATAATTTCCAACGTATCTATAGTATAGGATACGCCGCCGCGAGCAATTTCGACATCAAGCGTTCTGTAATCCTCATATTCCTCAATAGCAAGATTCGTCATCTCAAGCCGCTGCTCTCCGGTCGCACCTGCTGCATGCTTATGCGGAGGAATGTGAGAGGGCATAAACCAAATCTCATCCAGCTTGTACGCATCCCTGACTGCCTCCGCTGCCATCAGATGACCCATATGAATCGGATCGAACGTTCCGCCCATAATTCCAACTTTCATGCGGTAAGCTCCTTTTAGCGTTTCTTACAAATCTGTCCGTTACGGAAGTACAATTTGTTTATTATCACGTGACTCTTTATAAAGAGTAATTGTGCTTCCGATGATTTGCACAATTTCACTGCCTGTATTTTCCGCTAGCTCTGCAGCAATTTCATGCTTGTCATCCAGATTGTTGTTAAGAATAGATATTTTCATAAGCTCGCGTTTTTCAATCGCTTCTTCAATATGGCGGAACAAATGGTCATTTGTACCGCCTTTTCCGATTTGAAAAACAGGATCCAAATGGTGGGCCTGTGAGCGAAGAAATCTTTTTTGTTTTCCAGTTAACATGGTATATAGCTCCTTAAACATTCTTTATTCAAATATCAGCCAGAAAAGCTTTCGAGAACTGCCTTCCGCATCGCCTCTACGGGTGCATCGATCCCAAACCAATGCTCGAACGCGATGGCACCTTGATACACAAACATACCGAGACCGCCGTGAACGGTACAACTTTTGGCTTTGCTCTCTGACAGCAGTTTGGTTTCGAGTGGATTATAGATCAAATCACTAACCACGATTCCTTCAGGGATATATTCGAGGTTTACTGGAGTTTGATCCATATAGGGATGCATGCCGACTGAAGTCGTATTAATAATGATATCGGCTTGCGCCAGTACCGCTTCTGCCTCATCCATACTATACCCTTTAACCTTCCCCTTGGCTTCAAAATCTTTCGCCAGTTCCTCGGCTTTTTCTGCTGTTCGGTTAATAATGGACAACGCTTGAGGCTTCTCCAAGAGAAGGGCATAGATGATGCCCCGAGCCGCACCTCCAGCTCCAATGACAACAACCTTTTTGCCCTCTATAGTAGAAACAGCCTCTTCCTTTAATGAACGGACATAACCGATGCCGTCCGTATTATAGCCGATGAGCCTGCCTTGCTCAATGACTACGGTGTTGACAGCACCGATTAAACGTGCGCTCTCATCCAGCTCATCCATATAAGATAGAATATCCACCTTATGTGGAATCGTCACATTGAAGCCGCGGAAATTCATCGCCTTCATTCCCATAACAGCTGCTTCTAGAACATCCGGTTTCACATGGAGAGGTACATACGCTCCATGCAGTCCAGCATCTTGAAGCGCTGCAGTATGCATCGCGGGAGATTTGCTGTGGGCGATTGGATCCCCGATTACACCGAGAAGAGTGAACCCGCTGTTTACGCGGGCAGGCTCTTTCGTAAGCTTCATTTACATCCCTTCCTCCCATGAACTTAAGGTCTGTATTGTCTTAAAGCTCTATCAGATAAGCGAAGGTCGAACCATGACACGAACGCCGCGAGGAGCATGAACGGCTACCTTGGCACCCGTTTGCCCATTCACTTTAATCCATCCAAGTCCGGATATGAAAACATCACTGTTGCTGCCTTTTGGAATGCGGAACTCATGGCGCGTCCATTCAGGCAAATCCTTCATGTCTTCACGCGTCGGAGGCGAGAGCAGCTCTCCTGCATGGTTTTCATAAAGCTCATCCGCTCTTTCAAGTTTGGTACGGTGAATTTTCAGCGTATTGTTGATATAGCAAGTAAAGGACTGATGGTCTCCTTCAATAAAATCAAAGCGTGCCAATCCTCCAATAAACAGGGTCTGGCCGCTGTTCAGCTGATAACCACTAGGCTTGAGCGGCTTGTCCGGCATAATAGCCTGCAGATCCTTACGGGATACAAGCTCGCTGTAACGCCAAGGATACACAATTCCTGGCGTATCGATAATGGATGCACCGTCATCCAGCGGAATATGCACCATATCCAGCGTTGTTCCAGGGTATCTTGACGTCGTAAGCTCTTGCTCAAGATCACTGTAATCGCGAATTAATCGGTTAATCAGCGTAGATTTTCCAACATTCGTTGCGCCGACCACATACACATCTCGATCGTCTCTATACTCATTAACCGCTTCCAGCAGACGGTCAAAGCCCTGATTCTGCTTGGCACTGCACAAAACAACGTCAACGGTCCGCAGTCCTTGTGCCTTGGCCTGCTGCTGTACCCAATTACGAACTTTGTTCCAGTTCGTCACTTTAGGCAGAAGATCTGTTTTGTTCACTGCAAGTAGAACAGGATTATTGCCTACAAATCTCTGAAGAGCAGAAATCATGCTGCCTTCAAAATCAAACAAATCGACAATATGAATAACGAGCGCGTCTTTGTCGCCGATTTTACTCAGCAGGGCCAGAAATTCATCCTGATCCACCGTAACAGAAGAAGCCTCGCTATAATTTTTTATACGAAAACAACGCTGGCAGATTACAGGATCACGATCCAGCGCTTTAATCGGTGTATATCCCGGCAGTTCGGGCTGTTCCGTTTGCAGTGTAATACCGCATCCACTGCATCTCCCTTTGCCGTCATGCGTATGATTCATTTTTTATTTTCCTCCTCAAGCCATAAACCTTTCCTTCTCAGTCGGGAAAGCGCAATCCGTTCCACTCGTCTGTTAAACCTCGTCATCCAGCCTTCGTCTGCTATGGCAATCGGCAGTACGAGAACTGTGTACAACCCCAGTCGATTTCCACCAAATACATCCGTCAGCATCTGATCGCCTACAACGACCGTTTGCTCTTCAGATAAATTCATCATCTTCATTGCTTTACGAAAAGGTGTATTGGAAGGCTTTCTCGCCTCATGAACGTATTCGATCTTATGGGGTGTAGCAAATGTGGACACACGGGTCAGCTTGTTATTTGATACGATGACCAGCTTAAAGCCGGCATCCCTTACTTTCTCAAACCATGCAATGAGCTCTGGTGTTGCTTCCGGTGCTTTTGCACCAACAAGCGTGTTATCCAAATCTGTAATAATCCCTCTATAGCCCTGCTCATAAAGTGCACCTAAATCGATATCAAATACGGTGTCAACCCGAAGTTTGGGCATCAGCATTTCAAACAACATGTTCACCTCGTTTTTTCATACGACAAACTATAACATAATCTTTACGGTTAGTAAAAAGGCAAACGGGCACGAGTGCTTACGCCCGTGCCGTTTTCAGTCTTTTTTTCATTTGCCCTGCGATCCGCTGGACATTCTGCCACTCATTCTCTTCAACATGACTTGGACTATACCTCGCCATCTCGAATTGCTCCAATAATGAGCCTAGCTCAATTGCAACTTGAGGGGCTTCTGTTTCCCATCTCCTCACGGATTCTCTTAACGTCTCATGCTTTTTCCTTTGGAATCCCTTGCGTTTTACTGAACGGATCCAGCGTTCCGTCTCAATAACCACTTTCTGATCCGGAGTCAGCGGTTTTCCTACTCTAAGTCTCAAGAAATAGAAATGCAGCGTAAATCGATTGCGCCACAAAGCATAACAAGCCCAAGCAGCCAGCACTAATCCAGCAGTCCATACGATAACAGGGCTGATTGTGAAACTATTGTTTTCTGTATTTTGCACTGGTTCTGGCAGCTCCTCAGCCTCTTCCTCTTCAACTTCTGGAGTTTCAGCCAATTCCGGCTCAGCCTGCTCGGTAAGCAGCGGCATATTGAAGCCTGGAGTCGCTTCGACCGGTATCCATCCATATTCTTCTCCGAAGTACACTTCTGCCCACGAATGTGCATCTGCGTTTGTTACAGTATAAGACATGGTCGGTGTCTCGCCGTTGGATTGAGATAACATCATATCCTCGCCAAAGGCCGCCTGACCCGGAGCATAGCCTTTTACCCATCTTGCTGGAATGTCCAAAGAACGAGCCATCATTACAAGGGCTGTCGAGAAGTAGTCACAATAACCTTCTTGAATTTCAAACAGAAAGCTGTCGACAAAATCACGGCTTTGTTTAAGAGATAAATTCGGGTTATTCGTGTAAGAGTAATTAGTTGTTAGATATTGTTGCAGTAAATAGACTTTTTCATACGGATTTTCGACTTCTGCCGTAATCTCCTCAGCAAGGTTAACAACTCGATCAGGAAAATTGTTCGGTACCTGCAGATAGCTGTCATCCACTGAACCATTGTACAAATCTTCATAGCTCTCGTTTATCAATGTATCAACAGGAACAAGTGGAACTTGTGAGACTATAGAATAGGTGGACGGATAACCGATTTCTCTAGGGTTGGTATCCCAGTGAAGCTCTGCTTGCCCGCTCTTCCAATCAAGCTGACTAAAGTTATCTTCACCGTCAACCGACTGAACATGACTGATTGCATATGCGCCAAAAAGAACAGGATACACATCCTCATTCAGCATTCTTACAGTCTGGGATACCTCTCTAGTTTGGATCGTTCCGCTTCCGCCGTTTACTAATTCATTATCCGTAACCTCGTCAAAAAATCTGCGTGCAGACGATGGCTCTTCCCAGCCCGTACCAGAATACTCATTACGTGTCTCCCCCCGCCAATAGCTGCGTTCTGTTGTCGTAATGGTCATTACTGGGGAATAATCATAGTTAAAGCCTCCGCCCAGCTGATTATCCTGCCTGCTGTATCCGGATTCTGAATTAGAATCCAACCCGCCTTGGCCGCCTGCAGTGGTATTCACTGGAAGAACTTCTCCTCTATAATTAACCCATGCTGTATAAGGATCTGTTAAGACGGGTGGAACCTCAGGCATATTCACGCCAGCTACAATAATTAACGCGAAGATGACGATCACATTCGCAATGACTTTTAATGGGTTGCGCCGCAGCCTTTTCCAGCCTTGAGGGAATTTAAGCTGAAATTTGCGTAAATGAAGGCAGACGAGCCAGCCCATGCCGGCAAAAACGGTCCATGCCACCTCTTCCCAAAGGACAGCCGTCGTAAAGGAATCAAGAATGCCGAACGCTATAATGTTCATAGCAATAAACAGCAGCACTCTTTTTGCATCTACCACAAGCCGAATAATGCATTCCATCATAACCCACGTGCTGAGTGCAAACCAGATATAAGGATTCATGCTGAGAATAAAATCAGAAATAGTGTCGGATTGAGTGTCAGGTATAAAAATAGAGTAGGAAGATAATATATAGTACAAAATAAATAGAAGAACAGCCGCTTTTATAAACAATTTGAATACCGGCTTAAATGGGAAAATAATTTCCACAAGACTAATCCCGATGAGTGTAAATGCTACCAGGGCCGTCGTCTCTTTAAACCAGATCGGCTCAGTGTAAGATACCCACTGCATACCGATAATAACTATCCATAATAGAGAAAATGTATTATACCAAGAACCTGTTATTTTTTGAGCCCATGCTCTCATGCATTCCCGCCTCCCATCGCTGTGGGCAGCTCTTGCAAATCAGAAACCGAATACCCCTTAATCCCTCGTGCTCTTAGCAGCGACATCCATTCGCTCTTCTGTTGTGGATTCATTTGATGTTCAATCCTGATATGAGAAGCGCTCATTCCCCGTGTTCCTGCGAAACGAAGCGTCTCTAGAACGTTCCCATTATCCGAAGGCGAAATAAGAACAAAAAATGCACCCTGCGGAAAAGAACGCATGGATTCCTGAATACTTGTGAGGAGATCACTCTTACCTCTGTAATCCAGATCGACGAGATGATGAATCATTTTCTGACGCTCTCCCGGACTGTCCGTTGGTAAAAAAAGCTTGGTCTCCTCACTGATTGTGCAAAGCCCGATACTTAAACGCTCACGATTACCATATTCGATAAGTGATGCTGCAGTAGATACAGCAAGTTCAAACTGTTCGGAGGTCTTATATCCCTCTTCACTGGCATCTAATACGAGAATGGTCTTCGGCATAGACTCATGTTCAAATTCCTTCGACTTCCATTGTCCCGTCTTGGCTGTAGCATTCCAATGGATTCGGGACATCCGATCGCCATAAACATAGTCTCGAACTCCGTTAATCTGGGTTGTTTCCCTCCGGGATCTTAGCAAAGCCGCATGGGGCCCAGAAAGACGCGAGTTTTGATCATAAAGCTGCCAGTAAGGAATGAATACCGTTCTTGGCAATACTCTGAAACTTCCGTATGCAGTGAACCTGCCTTTATGCTCAATGAGCCCAAATATATCTTCACTAACACATTCGGTCTCCATAAAATTATATTTCCCTCGCTCCAGCGGAGGCGTTTGAAACATCAGGGTTCCGTTTCCACGCAAGTTCGGAATAAGACTTTCCTCGAAGGACCACGATTCACCGTTATGACGCTTCAACAATTCTCTCACAACAACATAAGGTAAAGGCAGCAGTCCTGGAATATGAATTCCGAGTCGAACATGAACCTGATCTCCTGCATGCAGCAGCTCAGTATGCTCTCCACTTGTGGTTAATTGACGAGTCCCCGTTGCTCTGCCAGTTCCGCTGAATTTACCAACGATTAGATAAATACTAAGTAAACTCACCATGCCCAGCAGCATGATCGACGTTTTCCCACCTTGAAACAGTACATAAAATAAACATATGATCCAGACAAACAGCACCATCCAGAACCTAGATCTTGTAAATCGACCGGAGCGAATACGAACCGACTTCAGCATAATAATCAGCGCTCCAACGATACTGGAACGTGCTTCTGCTCGATAATTTGCGCAAGAATAGCTTCCTGGCTCATACTGTCCAGTCTTGCTTCAGGCCTCAGCACGATCCGGTGCGAGATCACATACGGCGCGAGAAGCTTAACATCATCCGGAATAACATACTCTCTGCCATTGAGGAAGGCAAAGGCTTTAACCGCGTTCATAAATGCGATAGATGCCCGAGGACTTGCCCCTAGAAGAACAGAGGGGTGTTCTCTGGTGCTGCGAACAATGCTCAGCAGATAATCCGTTACGGCATCATCCATATAAACACCGCGAATTTCACGCTGGATCTCTGCAATCTGCTCCATGTGGGTAACCGGCAGCAGTTTATCTGCCGGCTGGCCTTGCTGATGCTGTCTAAGCAAAAACTTCTCAGTTACAGCATCCGGATAACCGAGACTAATCTTAAGCATGAAACGGTCTAATTGAGCCTCTGGGAGCATATAGGTTCCTTCAAAATCAATGGGATTCTGAGTGGCGCACATCATGAACGGCTTTGGAAGATCATAGGTATCTCCGTCCACAGTAACGCTTCGCTCCTCCATAACTTCAAGCAGAGCAGACTGTGTCTTCGTCGTAGCCCGGTTAATTTCATCTGCAAGCAAAATATTGGTCATTACCGGCCCTGGTCTGAAATAAAAACGCTCATCCCTTGGATGAAACACAGATACGCCGGTAATATCACTTGGCAGAATGTCTGGGTTACATTGAATTCTGCGGTACTCTCCCTGCATAGAGCGGGCAAGTGCCTTAATCAGCTGGGTTTTGCCCGTTCCAGGAACGTCTTCTATAAGAACATGCCCTCCGGCAAGCAGTGCCGTGAGCAATAATTGAATTTCAAAAGATTTGCCTAATATAGTAGATTCGAGATTCGATTTTACTTCGGATATGATCTGTATCGATTCCTTACTTACGGGCATGTACGTTTGTACCTCCTAATAGGCAGTGTTTTTTCCTTTTATTGTACATGAAAGCAGTAGGCAAAGTACAATTTTTGCTCTACCTTTTTTAATGTTTTAGTAGGATTTGAGCATTCACTTGTCCAATTAAGCCTGTTAGTTTAGGAAAAATGCCTTTTTATCCATTTTCAGAGTTCTATTAATTATCTTAAACCATATGATATTCATATAAGCTTAGATAGTTTAGCCAGAGCGTACCTCAGGATTAAGCAGAATATAAAGATGATCATTATATGTAGAAGTTTATATATTGAAAGCAAAAAGGAAGAAGCCTTTTCCAAGCTTCTCCCTTCATTTGCGAACAGTACTATAGCCTCAGCCTTTAGGTTTAAAAAATAAAGCAGCCAGAAATGAGAATATAATGGCTGATGATATACCGGCGCTCGTGACACTGAACACCCCGGTGATGACACCAAGCCACCCATCCCGTTCGAGCTCAATCAAAGCACCGTGTACGAGAGAGTTCCCGAAGCTGGTTATCGGAATAGATGCCCCTGCCCCGGCAAAATTGACTAACGGATCGTACCATCCTAAAGCATCCATGATGGCTCCAATTACGACGAGGGTACTCATCGTATGAGCAGGCGTGAGCTTCAGAACGTCAAACATAAGTTGTCCGATTACGCAAATCAAACCGCCTATAACAAAAGCCCATAGAAACTGCATGCTCTTATCCCTCCTCTCTTTCAATAGCTACAGCGTGAGCGATGCAAGGAATCGTTTCACCTTGCTGGTAGGATAGTGGCGATAGCAGTGCTCCGGTTGCAACAACCAATATCTTATTTAATTCCCCTTTTTTCATCCTTTTTATAAGATGTCCATAGGTGACTGTCGCAGAGCAGCCACAGCCGCTGCCTCCGGCAAAAACGTACTTTTGGGTATTGATGTCATAAATCATCAGCCCGCAGTCATTGAACTCTGTCTGATCCATCGGAATGCCTTCCTTCTGAAGGAGCTGCTTCACGATAGGAAGCCCTACAGAGGCAAGGTCGCCCGTCACGATCAAATCATAATATCCCGGCGTAAGCCCAGTATCACGGAAGTGGGATATAATGGTGTCTGCCGCTGCAGGAGCCATAGCTGCTCCCATGTTATACGGATCTTTGATCCCGAGATCCATAACTCGTCCTATCGTCGCTCGTGCAACGAAAGGCCCGCTGCCTGTTTTGCTGACGATAGCGCAGCCCGAGCCTGTTACTGTATTCTGTGCGGTCGGGGGCTTCTGCGCTCCGTATTCCGTTGGAAAACGAAACTGTTTCTCAACTGTGCAATTATGACTTGAGGTGCCGGCAAGCACATAATCGCCGCCGCCCGAATCCACAATTAAGGATGCAAGGGCAAGACTCTCCATAGATGTTGAGCATGCACCGAATAAACCTAAGTATGGAACGCCAAGTTGCCGCGCAGAAAATGAGCTGCTGATGATTTGGTTCATTAAATCTCCGCCCACAAAATACTGCAGCTCGTTCTTCGTTATGTTTGCGTTTGCGATCGCAATCTGTGCAGCCTGCTCAAATAAACGTCGCTCGGCTTTTTCCCATGTCTTCTCACCGATCTGTAAATTGTCGTAAATATAATCAAAATCCTCAGCCAGCGGTCCCTCCCCTTCCTCGGGTCCAACCACACTGGACGTACCAATAATTCGCGGCTTATTCTCAAATTCCCAGGTTTGTCCTCCAACTCTTCTCATAGATGGTATCCTCCGAATCCAAGACAAGCGTAGATTATACCTACAATAAAAGCAGCAACGACACCGAACACGATGACCGAGCCGGCAAGCTTAAACATATTAGCGCCGACTCCGAGCACAAGACCTTCTGCCCGGTGCTCAAGTGCCGATGAACACATGGAGTTGGCAAAACCCGTTACTGGAACAGCTGAACCCGCACCGGCAAACTGCGCGATTTTATCATATACGCCGCAGCAGGTTAAAATAATCGAGATCAGGATCATAATCGCTACGGTCGGGCTTGACGCTTCTTTGGAGCTCATATCAAAACCGGCCATAAAAGCTTTCTGAACGCATTGACCAATAAAACAAATGAAACCGCCAACCAAAAAAGCTTTAATGCAATTTTTAAAAACCGATCTTGGCGGCTCATGGGTTTTGGCGATTTTTTTGTATTCTTTTGTATCAAGGGACAGCGATGGAGTATTAGAGCTTGTATTTTGAGACTTTGCGTTCTCTGAAATCGTTGACACCCCCTCTTAACCGTCTAAAATTTCGCCCGGATTTAAATCATTCCGAGGATAATTTCATTATGGATAAAGCGCGCAAATGTTATGAATGGTAAATCATCCTTCCTTCTTGTTTGCGCCTAAGGGGTGTCAATCAAGCGGCAAGTCACTTATGGATTGCATTAAGTAAAACCTTCATTTATAAAAGAGCAGGAATACAGTTAAAATAAACAATACACCGAGCATAATTAATCCTTTTCTCACATGAGGGTCCATAATCATGCAAACTCCCTTCATAAGTCCGGCTGAATTTAAAAAGTTATGCATTTTAATATATGCTGTAGGCTCTTGTCATGTGAGTAAGCCAGCCTATAGAGGTCAAATAAAAAGCGAAAATGACTTGATAATATCCTCCCCATGGCATGGACAATATGGTTTTGTCGGTCCATAATATAATAATTGAACAATGGTACATAATATGCTTAGGAGAGATGATGATGGAGAATAAAACAAAGGAATTATTCAAGACACTCACCGAATTCCCTTCAGCTCCAGGATTTGAAAGGGAGCTTCGTGCTTATGCGAAAAGCCTGATGTCACAATATACAGAAGAATTTGTACAGGATCGCCTCGGCAGCTTGTTCGGCGTACTGAGAGGTAATGAAGAAGGCCCGCGGGTTATGGTAGCAGGCCATTTTGATGAAGTCGGATTTATGACTTCAGGTATTACAGAAGCGGGTATGGTAAAATTCCGCCCAATCGGCGGCTGGTGGAGTCAGGCTGTCTTGTCTCAGCGCCTGCAAATTATTACCCCGGAAGGTCCAATTGTCGGCGTTGTAGGCTCTACACCTACCCATTTATTATCCCCAGCTGACCGGGCTAAGCCAGTAGAACTGGATTCCATGTATTTGGATATCGGTGCGGACAATCGTGCAGAAGCAGAATCCTGGGGCATTAAGCCAGGCATGCAAATCGTGCCGATTTGTGAGTTCACACCGCTTAAAAATCCGAAAAAAATTATGGCAAAGGCTTGGGACAACCGTTATGGCGTAGGGCTCGCGATTGAGCTGTTGGAAGCTCTTCATAAAGAAAAGCTGCCTAACATTTTGTATTCTGGCGCGACCGTTCAAGAAGAACTGGGACTTCGCGGTGCCCGTACTTCTGCGAATTTGATTCAGCCGGATATCTTTTTTGCACTCGATTGCAGTGCAGCAAACGACATGACTGGTGATAAAAATGCTTTCGGCCACATCGGTCAAGGTGCCCTGCTTCGGATTCTGGATCCCGGCATGCTTACTCATCGCGGAGTTGTGGAATACGTCCAGGATATGGCAGAAACTCATAAGATTAAGTACCAGTACTTTATTTCTCCGGGCGGTACGGATGCGGGACAGGTTCACCTCAGCGGTATCGGAGTGCCTTCGACGGTTATCGGCGTCTGTGCGAGATATATCCATACCTCTTCCTCTATCCTTCATACGGACGACTATGATGCAGCGAAGGAGCTTCTCATCAAGCTGGTTAAGAATCTTGACCGTACAACACTGAATACCATTATTGAAAATTCATAATTATAAATAAAACATAGAAGCTAAAAAAAGGTGTACTTTCGGGACGTAAGCCCAAAAGTACACCTTCTTCTATATAAGCAAAACGTTATAGAAATAATGGTGAGAACGCAATCCATGCGATAATGAATGTAACACCAATAAAGAAAATTTCTACCCATGCTCCTTGCTTCGTTCCTGTACTCATCAGCTTGAATTTGATCTTCCATTTAAGGGGAGGAAGCGGCTTGATTCCCCGGTTCGTCAAGCTGTCTGCAATTAAATGCAGCAAATATGAAAGCCCGCCTGCCATCCAAACGGAATCCCCATAGGCTTGAGTCGTTCCATACAGCAGAAAAGTCCAGACACCTACACCGTACAGCGTATGAGTTAGCCCGCGATGAGGAACAAGCGTTGTTAAGATGAGCAGACTGCCGACAAGCAGGTTCCACGGATGGAAGCTACCCCCGTAAACTATGAGACCAAGTCCAATAAAGAACATGACCCATTGCCTAAGTGACCTTGAAGGCATAAATGAAACAATGGCGATAAGCACAGCAAGAATCAGATTCCAAGGATAGCGTTCCATCCCGTAGAAGGCACCAATTGCTGCAGCAATGATAAGAGCGATCTGAACGAGTCGCAGCAGCCAATTCGGAAGGACCCGGGTTACGAGCAGAGAGTTTGGCTCATCAATATCAGGCAAAACGGAACTGACCAGCGCGACAGCTACTGCCGGAACAGTCAGGCTGACTCCTCCCAAGTGAAGGAGGGATAGGGAGATACCAGTCCCGACAATAATATGGGTTCTGCCCATCATGATTCAAATACTTCCTTTCTATGCCCAATCTGTAGTTGTTGTAGTAATCCCTGGTGTGTTACAAGACAGAGCAGCTTGCTTAAGGGAAATATGGAATCGATTATAGCACATATGTTCGTGTCCGTATACCCAATTATATCCTCCCGTGCCCCTTTCTCTCTTAAAAGCTTTCTGTGAATTCTATGCGGCATCCTCCTTTAGTGCTGGAACCTTCGACTTTGACTGAATGGAAGCGGTGAATACAAAATTATAATATTCAAGGCCGGTAAATTTTTTATAAGAAATGCTTAATTTGTTTCCAAAATGCTTATAAAAATACCCCAGCTTTACGGTTGTTCTGAATTTACCTCGCTTTACTAACACGATCATAATAAAAAAAATGATTATAAAACCGATTATATTTAGGATCACAATTTGTCTCCTTCTTTAATAAATTATTTATAAAGCTGTCGTCTGAGCTTGTTTCTCATTTGCTTATTTGGGATATGCTAATAACGATATATGACAAAATTTTAGTACAGTTTTAACCCTTTTTTAAGGATCGTGTGCTAAATTAACCTGATAGTATATTTAGATGGAATGGAGTAACCTTAATGAACAAAGATATCATTCTTGATGCAATTGCTTCCCAATCTAAAATTGTTGTTCACCTAGTAAGCGGAGAATTCTATACCGGATTTTGCAAGCTAGCTGAAGAAAATACAGAAACTTTTACTGTATGTTACGGGGATACTAACCAAGTTACCGTCCCTTTTTGGGCTGTAAAACGGGTAAAACCGTATAAAAATATACAATAAATGATACTTCTCGCGAATCATGCCCCTGGCTTCCCTTCGTTATTTTACGAGTCAGTTCCTATTAAACCCACGTGATTTATGTACCTTTCTTAATTCTGATGTTTCAGCCCCTCCCTTTTCAGTGTAAAGAACAGCTGGGTTGCTCTCTCATCTTCTTATATTACCCTTCTATTGTTTATACGTTTGGCTCTCACACGTTTTATTTGTTTAAAAACTACTTTAATTGTAACTAAAATAACTTTATTATATTTACTAGAATAGATGTATGTTACAACAAGCTTTTATACATACACAGCAACATGGTTAGGAGGATTAGGCAGATATGCTGAAAACAGATTTTATTGACGTTCTCTCCGTCATCTCAAACAAATTGTATGATTCTGCTGCCAATGTCATGGAAACCGCCAGCATGCTCATACCTGCCAACACTTTTTGTATCGCAAATTTGGACTCGCTCTCCACAAAAGTTATAAAAGCATTTAATAGAGATAAGCTGATACTGGGAGAAGGGCTCGTGGTTGACAATGCAGAGTCTTACTGTGCGCTAGTTACTGAGCATGCACAAGGTCCCTTAATTATTGATAATAATCTTACACACCCATTAACGAAGGATATGGATGCTACGGTATTTGTAGGGGGCTGTTCCTTTATCGGTGTACCTATCCGGAATGAAAAGGGAGAGTTCTACGGTTCGCTCTGCTCCTTTGATCATGAGTTTTATCGATATCAACAAAGAGACGTTGACCTCCTTGTTTCCTTATCCTCCTTCTACACTACACTTCTTGAAATGGAGTCGACTCTCAAACAGTTAAAAGAGGCAGAAGAAACTGCAGCAAAGGTTCTTGAAGAAAAGAAAAACTTGCTTGCTGTTCTCAGTCATGAGATCCGCACTCCGATGAATGGAGTACTTGGAATGACCGGCTTGCTAAAGTCAACCGAGCTGACTGAGGATCAATCCTTCTATGTCAATATTATTGAGGAAAGCGGCAGCTGTCTTCTGTCCATGATGGATCAAATATTAGAGTATTCCAAAATGGAAGCAGGCACCATCACTTTAGATAGTCACCCTTTTAGCGTCTACGAAATTGTGAATTACGTAGTACAACTGCTCTCTTCCGAAGCTAATAAAAAAGGGATAGAACTATATGCTGATTTCGATATGAGGAACGATTTGACCGTTATTGGAGATCGTAATAAAGTACGTCAAATCTTGACCAACTTACTTGGTAATGCGTTGAAATTTACCGAAGAAGGGCAAGTGTGCTTGTCTGTTCGAGCAAATACTCAGCCAGACGGAACATTGAAAGTATGTTTTGAAGTAAGCGATACAGGCGTCGGAATTCCTTTGGATCGAAAAGACCTCTTGTTTAAATCTTTTTCACAGGTGCACAATAACCCAGACAAATTCGGAGGCACGGGACTTGGACTTTCTATCTGCAAGCAGCTTGCCGAGCTCATGGGAGGCAGTGTTAGACTTGAAGACACAAGCGAGGCAGGAAGCCGTTTCGTATTTGAAATTTACAGCCGTGCATCTTAAATAAAGCAACTTATTCATGCCCTCAGCGGCTTCTACATACCCATACTGATAAGCCGTATCCCTCCGGATACGGCTTATCAAATTTATTAAAGTAGCGCTTTCAACTAAGCTTTGGATGGAAATTTCAATAAGTTCTCAATTTGAACAGCTTGCCCGGTACGGATGGATACATTGCCTGCAATTCCTGTCAGAATAGACATAGCTCCATCTAAATGGGTAGCTGAGCGGTGGAAAGGATCCTCAGGTGGAGTACCAAATAAATCCTCAAGCAGGATCGGGTCAGCTCCGCCATGGCCGCCTGCCTTATTCTCCAGCAGCACCTCGTAGGCATCCTCCCACATCGGTTGAACGAGAATTTGTCTAAGCCGGGTCGCCCCCTCATCTGTCTGCTTGCCGCCGGAGTTAACGTACGACTTTTCTCCGATCCGCATCTGGATGCGCCCCTTCGTTCCGTTAAATGACACCATATGTCCTTCCCACGGAGCATAGGCATGGAGGGAGTAATTGAGCATGGCGTTATTTTTATAGCGAACAAGCACATTCATCGTATCCTCTATGGATATGCCGTCCCCGAATACACTCTGATCACGCTGGTATCCATCCTCATGCTCAGCGTCCAGGTAGAGTCCTTTTAGTGAAGGAGATTTCTCCAGATCAAGGGCAAAGGGATCGTTCTTCGCTGCAGGGCTGCCGTATGAGCGTTGGTATAAGTTCTCCACACCTCTTCTTTCTGCGTTTTCTTTACCATAGAATAATAAGTCACCCATAGCAAAAACAGTCTTGGGCTCCGAATTCAGCCAGAAGTTAACCAGATCGAAGTGATGAGTCGATTTATGCACTAGAAGTCCGCCGCTGTTACGTTTGTCCCGGTGCCAGCGCCGGAAATAGTCTGCTCCGTGCCTTGTGTCCAGCAACCACTCAAAATTAACATGCAGCACATCGCCGATTACGCCGTCCCGAATCAGTTCTCTGACCTTAGTTGCGTGAGGAGAGTATCGATAATTGAACGTGACGCGTACCTTTTGTCCGGTCCGTTCAACCGTATCTATGATTTGCTGGCATTTTTGTTCATCAACGGTCATCGGCTTCTCTGTAATGACGTCACATCCGAGCTCCATCGCGCGAATAATATATTGATGATGCGTCCGGTCAATGGTCGTTACGATGACGACATCCGGTTTTTCAGTACGGATCATTTCATCAAAATCAGCTGCCTTGTAGGTAGGAATGGGGCGGAAGTGCGGGAATTTATCGGCCAGCCGGTTATTGGCATAGTTCATCCGGGTCTGGTTGGAATCGCAGAAAGCGACCAGCTCGGCGCTGTCTTGATAACTGCCGACGATCGCTTCATAGAAGAAGGATGCCCGTCCTCCTGTACCGACGTGTGCATAGCGTTTTTTTACTGCCAATGTGATCAGCCTCCTCTTTGAATTACTGTCAGAATAGTACAAATAAAGGTAAGGTTTCTACACGGTAGTTGCTTTATTACCCCATTCTTGATTAAATTTGTCCTCACCAATAGATTGGATGAGCATAGGTCAAAAACAAAAAAACCTCTTCCTTCGTACAGGCACGATTGGGTGCATGCCTACATACATTAATTAGACGACGAAGAATGTTGACTCTGAAGAATGTAGGAGGTGTCACCCGTGCCTGGTATTTTTACGGCCATTGCCCTATTCATTAAAGAATTGACACTGCTTGTCTCTTATGTGAAGAATAATGCTTTTCCTCAGCCGTTATCGGAGGCAGACGAAGCGAAACATTTGAAATTGATGGCAGAAGGCGATGCAAGATCGCGCAATCTTCTGATCGAACATAACCTGCGGCTGGTTGCCCATATTGTGAAGAAATTTGATAACACCGGTGAGGATTTGGAAGATCTGATCTCCATCGGAACCATTGGGCTTATTAAAGCGATCGAAAGCTTTCAGCAGGGTAAAGGTACTAAACTGGCCACTTTTGCGGCCCGCTGTATAGAGAATGAGATACTGATGCATTTAAGGTCGTTAAAAAAGACACGTAAAGACGTATCCTTGCACGATCCTATCGGAACTGACAAGGAAGGGAACGAAATCACTCTTATCGATATCCTTGGTACGGAAGCCGATGAGGTCATGGATAAGGTCCAGCTCAAAATTGAGAAGAGTAAAATTTATCAGAATCTCGACATCCTCGATGACCGTGAGAAAGAAGTTGTGGTCGGACGCTTCGGACTTGAAGCCGGCGGAGAAGAACGCACACAGCGTGAAATTGCAAAGGAACTTGGGATCAGCCGCAGCTATGTATCGCGGATCGAAAAGCGTGCGCTAATGAAGCTGTATCATGAGTTTTACAAGCAGAAGGGGTAATAGAGTAATGCGGAATAGACTGCTCTTATGGAGCAGTCTATTTTGCTTGGTCCATTTGGTAGAGCTAATAAAGCTAATAATTGGCTAAAGTTCTTTTGCGCGAGAAACTCTGTCGTTATAGCTAAAAGCTATAGCAAGCGATGCATTTTATGTATTATAGGCTTCCTTTTTTATTGTGCTATACTCTTCTATACATCAAAACATTCAAGGAGAGACATCTATGATACCTTTTCATCATGATCAAGTAGGCAGCTTGCTGCGTCCTGCAAATTTAATACAAGCACGTGAGCAATATAAATCAGGCTCAATCACATATGAACAGCTAACGGCCGTGGAAAATGAGGAGATTATCCGCGTTATAGAAAAGCAAAAGCAAAATGGTGTACTTGGCGTTACAGACGGTGAATTCCGCAGAAGCTGGTGGCATTTTGATTTTTTAGGCGGGCTGGACGGCGTAGAATATTATGAAAAAGAGGCAGGTCTGAATTTCCATAAAATGGAGACACGTAAAGAAGGAATTCGTGTTACCGGAAAAATTGATTTCTCAACACATCCATTTCTGCAGCATTTTCAGTTTGTAAAACAGCATGCAGGTGATGCCGTAGCAAAACAAACCATTCCTAGTCCGAATATGCTTGTCTATCGCGTAGATCAAAATGAAGAGGTCTATCAGGATCGTGAAACTTTCCTTCAAGATACAATTGCAGCTTACCAGAAAGCAATTCAAGCATTTTATGATGCCGGGTGCCGATACCTACAATTAGATGATACAGCTTGGGCAGATTTATTCTCAGAAGAAGGACATAACAAACTGCGCACTAAAGGCTTGGAGCCTGCCGAAGAAATGAAAGTAATGCAGCGAATGGTTAATGAATCCATTGCCCATAAACCAAAAGATTTAGTTATAACTATGCATATTTGCCGTGGTAACTATAAATCTAACTTTTTCGCAAGCGGTGGATACGAATATGCTTCTGAAACCATTTTTGGTGGTTTAAATGTAGATGGTTTATTCCTGGAATTCGATGACGAGCGTTCAGGAGGATTTGAACCTTTAAAGTATGTGAACCGCAAAGATTTGAAAATTGTATTAGGCTTGATTACATCTAAATCTGGTGAATTAGAGGATAAGGATAAGATTAAAGCTCGCATAGCAGAAGCAGCAGCGTATGTACCGCTTGAACAGCTTTGTTTAAGCCCTCAATGCGGCTTTTCTTCTACAGAGGAAGGAAATATTTTAACCGAGGAACAGCAATGGCGCAAACTTCGGTTTGTTAAAGAGATTGCAGATGAAATTTGGAATTAATGATGCGCTAAATTAGGGGAGCGAAATTCGCTCCCCTTTTTATATTCTCCATTCTCTTTATTCAGTTTGTGGTATCCTTCAACCGTTACTCCGATCCTGAATCAGTGATCTTCTGGTTGGATTCCTCTGCATACTCTCTAAAGATCGTGTTGTAGTCCCCTTCAAGCACGACTCTTGGCGCTGCTTTGGCGTATGGTGTGTTGATCGTACGGTCATGATCGGATTTAAACGGAATCTCGGCAAATTCATTGTAGAAGGCAGCACCGTAGTTCTTGCCTTGGTATACGCTGTCTGCTCCATACTGCTCAATAATGCCCTCGTCATTTAGGACAGGCATGATTCCATTTCTGGACAGCTGCGTCTGCACTTCTTCGGATACGAGATATTTAATAACCTCCATTGCTGCGTCTTTATTTTCTGTCATCTTCGTTAAGCTGAAATAAGTAGGATAAGCCTGAGTTCCGATACCGGGAGCATCGGCAAAGGTCGGCATAGCTACCATATCCCAGTTCATTTTGGAGAACTCATCAGGAAATACGGAAGTGATAGAAGACAGCCAACCAAACATCGCCAGCTCCTGGGCTTCAAGGAATTCCTTGCGGTAAGGCAGCTTGTTATCGTGTGCCTGCATGTATTCGCGATAGCCGGATACATCGGCAGGTTTAACAAATACAGTCTCATAGAACTTTTTCCAGCGCTCATCCTGATCAAGAGTCGACTTTTGTGTTTCTGGATCAACGTAAGGAATGGACAGCTGATTCATGAGCAGGAGATGGGTCTCCGAGGAAGACAAACCGACATACGCCTTATCTCCTTCGGTACGGGTCAGCTTCTTGGACAGCTCAGCTGCTTCATCCCATGTCATCCCGTCAGCGGGGTAATCGACGCCGAATTTATCAAACAAGTCCTTGTTGTAATACAGCACCATCGTGTTATTAAATACGGGAACGCCCCAAAGTTGATCTCCGGAAATTTGCTTGATCGCATCTACAATTGTCGGTTCAAACTTTGACATGTCGATTTCATGCTGTTCAATAAGCTCTGTCATATCGTACTGAAGATCAAAGTCAGTGAGATACGTCGAAAATCCACCGATGGATTCCCAGTATATATCGATCCGCTGGCCAGCTGTAATCAATTCCTTTAAACCGACCTCATTTGTCTTAGGAATATATTCAATCGTATAATCCGGAAATTTCTCCTTCAGCAGATCACCGAAACGTTCGTTCCAGCTCTCTACAGAATCTCCGCTGTTCGAATAAACATATAACGTATCTTTTCCTTCCCCGCCAGTGTGTTTGCTGTCCCCGGATGGATTCGCCGCCGAACCGCCTGGATCTTCTCCCCCTCCGCCTGTATTACCTGCACTGCCTGTGCCGCCCGAGCTGCAAGCACCTAACACCAAAACTAAGCATAGCGTTAACAATACGGAGAAAAATTTACGACTGTTCATAATGATCCCCCTTCGATTTATAGAATCATAGACCGCATATCATTACGGTTGTAGCAGCTGTACCTGAGAAAAAAGAGAGGTGTTGTAGTTCTCTACCGGATTGTTCTCATCTCCCGCATCAACAGCCATTCCAATATAAAAAGTATCCAGTCCTTCAAGCGTTACGGACGATACTTCAGTCCATGCTGCACCGTCTGCTGAATGATAGCCAGTGATCGTACTTCCTTCCTTGACCAGCTTGAACCAATAAGGTGTACTCAGCGAAGGGATCGGCGGTGTCTGTGCCACCCTTCCACCTTCTTCCATCCTGCTGTAAAATACAGAACAATACTGGTCTCCCCTCACGGAGAATCCAATCATGGCCTCTTTTGCTGCTGGGTTCAGCCCGCTTCGTATCATCAGTCCTGAGCGGTTATGCGGAGCCGTTTCGGATAAACGATCCAGCCTTGCAATGATTTCCGCGTCTCCCTCAAGCTGTTGATATACGTAATGAAAGGCTTGATCCTCATCCGTCTTTCCGCTGTTGCCGGCAAAGAGCGGGTCAATATTGCCTCCGCCTTTCACTGTAAACACGTCATTTCTCAGGTCAGCATGGCCCTGAATGCCAGGCTCTCCAATATCGGCGGAGCTCCAAGCCCCGAGCTCACCGTCAGCATTAATATGAACGACGACGGCAGAGGAATCTGTCTTTGCTCCGCTATGATCTGTTGCCCTAGCCGTCAGATAGTAGCTTCCCTCCGGAAGGTTATCCCACTTCCATTGGTAAGGGGCGTCCGTATCTTCTCCAAGCTTCACGCCGTTCGCGAAAAACTCTACTTTGGCTATACTTCCGTCCGGATCGGATGCTTCCGCGTTTATCATGATCTTGCCGGGTTGCCCCTTTAAGTCATTCATCTCGGGAGAAACGATTTCCACTTCCGGATTCATGGAACCGCTTCCAACTATGCTGTTCAAATAGTTCTCCAGATTCGTATATCCATCACCATTCATATGGCCGTTCCGGTCAGCTGCATCATCTGGATTCAGACCTTGTTCAAGCTCCCAAGCATCCGGCATTCCGTCCAGATCTGAATCTGCAGGAGCAGGCTCACTGTTCAGTTCTGTCCAACCGCCTACTTCCTCCGGATGATTGATTTGCCTTCCTGTGCGGTTTCGAACGTCGTTTACGAGTCTGGCATCAATCGAATCGCGTTTCGGTAAAATGGCTCCTGCTTGGTCTAAGACCAGTTCATAAGCCTCGGCAGCAGATTGCAAAGTGACAGGCGCGACATTCAGCGGTTCATATACCAGCTCCTTGCCCGTATCCGGTTTCACTGCAAGCCAGTTGTCTGCAGTTGCAGCCGCATCCCCGTCCACCATATTGCCTGAGACATGCAGTTTGCCGTTCGCTCCAGTTTGACTGAGAATGACGCTTCGTTTGTCTAGCAGTGTATCGGGGCCATATTTGTAGTAATTGTTGACCATATTAATATCCGCTTGATCTCCGCCATAACCGCTTAGATAATTCCAGTTGTATACGATATTGTTGCTGAAATCAAAATTTTTGTTGCTCTCAAGCGTTCCTTTTACTCTGGGATTACGGCTCGAGTTATGCAGCAAAATGTTATGGTGATAGCTCGCATTACCGGCTCCCCATAAACCGCCGAAGCCATGTCTTCCCTTGGAATGGTTAGACATATGCAGCGCTTCTCCGACAATGGACCACTGCACGGTTGTGTTCTGGTTCTCGTAAGGCGAAAGCACCTCATCCACGCCCCATGTGATGGAGCAGTGATCAATCATAATATTGCTGTACCTTCTAGCCGACATGCCGTCTCCTGTCGATTCGGTATGATCTCCCATCCTGAACCGCATATAACGAATAATAACGTTATCCGCTTCAATATAAGTCGAGTGGTTGTTGACACTGATGCCGTCTCCAGGCGCTGTCTGTCCTGCCAGTGTAATGTTGTCCCCGCGGATTCGAAGCGGGGAATCGAGCATAATGTTGCCTGATACCTTAAATACAACCGTACGATTTCCCTGGCTCACAGCTTCCCGCAAGGATCCAGAACCGTTGTCATTCAAATTCGTTACGTACACAACATCGCCGCCGCGTCCGCCAGTAGTGTACATCCCTCCTCCCTCGGCTCCCGGAAATGCTGGAAGGGCTCCGCTATCTGTCGATACAGCCGAAATAGGCTCGTTCTGAGCAGTTGCTTGAAAAGGTGCTGCGATAACTGCCAGCATGGCGGTCAAGGAAGCGAACACCAATCTGCGTTTCCAACTGTTAGCCATCCATTATCCCTCCTCATTCGTTATTTTCAGCACTTGCCCCGGCTCCATCTGGATATCATAAGTGCGAGGGTATGCTCTGGAAGGATGGATATCCAGGTCATCTCCGGTTAGACGATATTTGGCTGCAATATCCGGAAGAACGATGGTTATATCCGTTGCTCGCTCTGCTTTAAGCTCTGCCTTAAAGCTCTTGGTCTTCCGATTCCATTCAAAGGATACATCTCCGGTACAAAATCGAAATCCTTGGACACGGCCGCTCTCCAAGGTCTTAGGCAAGGCAGGCAGCAGCTTCACAATGCGCGGCGAAACGTATAGAAGCATCTCTTGAATCGCATTTGTAATTCCAAGACTTGCGTCGAGCTGAACCGGTGCCTGAGCTTTGTTCATGCTGACTCCCATATCTCTCCAGTCGTTATGCACGGTAAAGAGGTTAGAAAGCAGACAGGAACGAGTCAAAATATCAAGCGACTTAAGCGCGTTCTCGCCATCGCCGAGTCTTGCATAAATGGAAGCCATATGGGCGAGCGACCATCCGGTCTGTGCGCCAAGAACACGCATTTGAACGGCTCGTTCCATCCCCCTAAACAGCTCGGGATTCTCCTCGCGCGTGAACTCCTGCCCAGGAAACACAGGGTAAATATGTGATAGATGGCGGTGATTATATCTGTCACGAAAATCAGAATGGATCCACTCCTTCATGGCTCCGTCCTCGTTCAGCTCATACGCAGGAAGACGATTCAGGATCTGCTCCCACCGAGTAATATCCTGCTCGCTGTGTCCAATCCGCCGGCTTCCTTCAATAAGATTAGTAAACAGCTCCTTGATGATTGCAATGTCCATGGCGGCGTCAACGGCCGTCGGCATCGGATGATCCAAGGATTCTCCCTCATCAGGCATGTAGTTCCCTGGTGTATTTTCAGGTGAAACCGAAGGATAAATATGGAGCAGCCCATCCTTACCTTCCGTTAAAAAGTCCTCATAGAATAATGCGGCCTCCTTCATGAAGGGCAAAGCCTCATCCATGAGAAATGGTTCGTCCCCTGTATAGAGATAATATTCATAATAATGTCTGGCGAGCCAGCCGGCTGCGCCGGTCCAGTTCAAGATGACGGGAACGATCTGAGTCGGACTACCGATGCCCGGCGTCGTTCCAGCTGGAATGAAGATCCCTCTGCAGCCGTAGAGCTTGCGGGCATTCTCCTTGAAAATATCAATCAGTGAAGCGTAATGGCGAAACAACGGTTTCATTAGTGAGGCGAGTCCTCCAACCGGTGCATGCCAGTTCATCATCTGAATATTTTCATTCGCCATGTAATGGCACCACATCAGCCTGTAATCTCCTCCCCACAATCCATAGAGAGGCATTGGCAGGCCATTCTCCGCTGTAGCTGAAATATACAAATAACGCCCATATGCCCACAACTTCTCAAGCAAAGACACCGGTGCTTTCCCGTCATAAGCAGTCAAGAGCAATTCCTCTGTAGATCTTTGTTCTGCAGGGTAATCCAGTTCAACCGATGCGGATAAAAAAAGAGCGGAATGAAGCTTTACATGTTCTTCAAGCAGTTCAGCATAGGTTGCTTCTACTTCCTGCAGTTCCTTTTTCAGACGGGGCCATGCCGCATTCCTTGCTTCTCCTGTAAATACCTTAACGAGAACCAGGACCTCTTCAGCATTTCGAACCCTCAGTCTGTCACCTTCGGGAATCACCAGCCCCGTGTCTGTTTGGATGTGCATCACTGCACCGTAATCCGTTCCATCCTCATGCCGAGCGGCAAAGCATAGAAATTGACCATGAACAGCCCAATGTGCGTTCTCTTTCATAGCCTTTAGCTGCTCGGCTCTTGCAGGATTTTCACTAGGATGAATATCAAACATCAGGGAAGCGTCAATGGTGCATCCGACAGATTTCAGCCTGTAAACAATCATGTGATCAGCACGAGACACGAATAAACTTCTGTCATACGATACGTCCCCATCCAGCCATGATACGGTAACTTCCCCTGTCTCCATATTCAAGCTGCGCCGATAATGATGAAAGGCTTCTTGGCCTGTCATGGACACTCGTAAATCTGCAAGCGGCAGAGGAGCAGACAGCGTGCTTTTGTAGCCCTCATCTTTCAGTGCCCGGGTAAGAACCCAGCTTGCTTGCAGATAGTCTCCTTGGTTCATAAGCCTCCGTGTATCCTTTAGCGTATGGCTGACGTCAGGAAGCATTCCGGTCTGTCCACCGTGCCATAGACCAAGATGATTAATGAGGATGGTTTCATCCTGTACACCTCCATACACAGACGCCCCGATGGTCCCATTTCCGGAAGGCAGTGCCTCTCTCCATTTGCTCTTCCACCATGAAGAAGGATACCTCGTGACCAGCTTGTATCGGCTGCTTGCATCACTGCTCTTGAAAGCTGCAGTTATCACGTAAAATGTCTCCTTCCCTCGATAGCTTTGTGACAAGTATGCGTTTTCATTTTTAAATGATCGAACATTTGCTACTTCTTGATGTCAGTTCTTGATCTCTCTTCAGTTTTACCATGTTCCATCAGGGCGCTTCTAACCTTTTCTTGCCTTAAGTTTGCTAAACTTGATCTTTTTTGTTCTCATTTTATGTATTTTATTACTTTATTTCCTATTCATCTCGAATAGGGAACGATATACTATAACTATCATCAAAATGTAGCTGAGGGGGGAGCTTCATGAAGGACTTTGCCATTTATCCGGCCAAGCGAAAAGGAAGCTATACGATGCCGAAATATCATTATCATGACTATTACGAGGTATACTATCTTCTCTCAGGACACCGCTATTACTACATTGAAAACAAACGTTACTCGATTGATAAAGGAGCCATCCTGTTTATAGGAAAAAATGAAATTCATAAAAGCGTCGACACCGATGCTCAAGCACCGGATCATGAACGTCTCGTCCTGTACTTCAGCAGACGGTTTTTAAGCAGATATACCGACGAACAGCTCGACATGCTGCTTTCTCCGTTCAACCAGGATAACCGCAAGGTCCAGTTCAGCATCAGAGACCAGAGTTATATTGAACGCCTGATGTTTCAAATGCATCACGAATTTAATCAGCCGAACTCCTTCGGGCGAGAGATGTATTTTGAATCCCTGCTTGTTCAGCTCCTCCTCTTCTCTACCCGAAAAACAGAAGAAGACCAGCCTGCAGTTCCGGAGGATTCCATGAACGCAAGGATGGCCGACATCATAGCTTATTGCAATGCGCATTTTCGGGAGGAGCTGCGGCTTGAAGATCTGGCGGGGCAGTTTCATATCAGCACATTTTATTTCAGCCGATTGTTTAAACGAACGACCGGCTTCACCTTCAAGGAGTACATTAATACACTGCGGATCCGGGAAGCGGAGAAGCTGCTCCGCGAGTCGAATCAAAAAATCATCCATATCTCGGAGCAGGTCGGCTTCGCCAATGTGTCGCATTTCAACCGTAAATTCAAACAAGTTACCCGTATGGCACCGAAGGAATTCAAAAGGTTTGTCAGTCAGCAGAAGAGGTAGATAATTCTCTCTAAGCCGCGATATAAGGGTCTACTAATCAATTTTTCCCTGCTAGCAATACACTGTCTAAATCGTTAAATGAATCCTAATTTTGTTCATCTTGTGCTCGTCCTGCTCAGCCTGCTGCCCATTTATCCCTGTACTGACTCGGCGTCAGTCCTTCATACTTCTTAAAGATACGGTTAAAATAGCTGTGTTTATATCCGACGCCTTCGGCAATCTCATTAATCTTCATATCTGTCAGCCGCAGCATCTCCTTAGCTCGGTCAACGCGATATTCCGTCAAATAGTCCACAAAATTCACGCCTGTAATCTGCTTAAACAGCCGGCTTAAGGTATACGGCGTCGTCCCGGCGCTGTGTGCACAGCCTTCCAGCGATATATCCTGCATATACTGCTTATGAACAATCCGAATGGTCTCCTCAACCATCCTTTTCATTTGAAGATTTGTCCGCTCCTTAAGATGCTCTATATAAGGCCGGACGACTGCCTCCTTTAACCAGCGTGAGAGCAGGCCGGGCTCACGAATCCGAGACAGCTGTTCGTACATATTTATCCCCTTGAATAGGGTATGGGGCTGGATTCCTGACTGTAAAATAACGTATTGAATACTGCCATACAGCTGAAAGACGTATTGCTGAACCCAATATTCCTTCCCTGCCCCCGCGGAAACCTCGTCCAGAAACTCATCAATCAGCTTCTCCGTCTTTTCCTGTTCACCCATACGCAGCATCTCTATAATTTCACGATCAAGTGAAAAAGGATAATTTGCACTTTCCCTCGAATCTCCAGGCTCACGGTTCATATCTATGACCTGATTCTCATCCTTGAACAGCCTAAAGGAGGCTGCCTGAGATACTGCGGTCAACAAATCCGGCAATGATCGAATAAGTGTTGTTGAATGACTGATTGTCACGGTCACTGCAAGTCGAAGCACTCTATTTACCGCATCAGTCAGCGCATCGGCAAAGGCATGAAAGGCCTCCATCTGCGGTTCCTCCACTGGGTGAATAACGAGTACCCCAATCACAAGATTTTGAAAATTGAGGATGCTGTATTGAGATAAATGCTCTTTGGCCGTGTCACCCACAATATTTGCTGCAGCGAAGGTTGCAAGGCCTTCTTCATCTGTAAAGAAGCGGTGATTTCCATTGGATAAACCCGTCAGCTGCACGCTGATGAGCGTAAACTGCTGCCCTGTTACTTTCCATCCGTAGTGCTTCATCCTCTCCCGGATTTCCTTCTCTGAATAGCCGTGCAAATGCCCTTGAACCAGCTGAAGCAGGAAGCCTTCCTTAACTCTCGGAAGCTCCTCCTCCAGCCGAAGCTGGAGGGTCTTGCTCTCGAGTGTCACCTCCTGCCATTCCTGTTCAAACAGCTTGAATTCATCAATTCGGTGACCGTTATCCTCCAGCGTTTTATTCCTTGTGAGAAGCTTAGTGATCCGTTCAACAGGAGTATAAATATGCCTTGAAGCAACCCAGGAAAGCACTAAAGCTGCAGCAAGCATAAACAAACTGATATTAAAAATAATTTTGGACACCAGCTCGACCGTGGAGGTGACGGCTGACATCGGTGCTGCTGCCACATAAGTCCATTCCTCACCGAGCCGATCAAATGTATTATACGACACGGAGTAGGTAATGCCCCTCCATTCCTTCACACTGCTCCCGTTTGGCTTGCCCGTCTTCATAATATCCTCCCGCAGGCTGCGTTCGAATACCTCGGCATAAGCGCCCTCATTGCTGGACACCATCGGCTTCATATTTTCATTCAGTAGAAAAGCACTGCCTTCATTGTATGGGGTGAGTGTCATCAGCTGATCCAGCAGCTTCTCCGGGACGAGCGTAACCATGAGCAGTCCAAACGGTTGTCCATCCTCCCCGCTGATCTTGTGGGAAAGCATAATAACAGGCTCCTTCTTTGCAGGTCCCTCCTGGGATGCACCGCGAAGAATGGTCGGCTGTGTGCTCCACATGAATCGCTTAGGGCCGGCTAACAGCGTTTCATATTCCTTTTTTATTTTGTCATCCTGTAGCCGTGAGAGCTGAGGATTAAATAAATACTCCTGACCTTCCTGCTGTATGTAAAGCTGAGCCTGGGCTATTAGCGGATGCGACCCCTGAATCATGTCCAGCATCTTGCCGACGTTCACGGCTTCATTTCTACTTGCAGGGAGAGAAAAGTCCGCCTCTTTCAAACCTTCGCCAAAACGGGCTTCCGAGGTCCAATTCACAAGGCTTTGCTCCAAGTATCCTAATAAATCATCCATGCTCGACGCACGCTGCTCCATCTGTTTCCGATGCAGCTCCGTCATATCATCCTTGATCGCCGTAACGGCAAACCAATAGATGCCCAGACTTGCAATAAGTCCAGGAATACTTGCGGCAAATAGGATGAGAAGCAGGCTTTTGCGGTAGAACCTTCCTTTAGAGCGTTGATGTGTTCTCATTCCTCCCCCTCCAATATGAAAATAAAG
Source organism: Neobacillus mesonae (assembly GCA_023715865.1). Lineage (GTDB taxonomy): Bacteria > Bacillota > Bacilli > Paenibacillales > Paenibacillaceae > Paenibacillus. The sequence goes on along the minus strand of JAMBOW010000006.1, from coordinate 194,565 downwards.
CGGATACAACGTTTAAATTATATTCGTTTGATAGGAAAGGCAACTTACTCATATGGGCATCTGCTCTTTTTCGTTTATACTGAGCGCGCGCATATCTAAAGGCTGATTACAACGAAAACCTCAGCCTTCAGCGGCCAAGGTTTTCAGCTCTATGATTATTAAGATATGCTCACTACACTATTTATTTGTCTGTCACTTTGACACTGCAAACGATGGACACAGGACCAAGCAATCCAGAGGTAAAGGATTCATTGTCGTAACGATTGGCCAGTGTATTTGTCACTTCTACCTGCAGAAGATTAGTACCCTGCTGCAGATGTTCTTTTAGCGAGAAGCAGTAGGGAGACCACAGCCTTACATCAACGAGCTCTCCGTTCAAGAACACTCGCGCCATCTCGTGAACTTCTCCTAAATGAAGCACTATATCCTCGTAGGAATCAGTCCTGTCCCACTGAATTTCTCTGGTGTAGATCAGTGTGCCTGAAAAATGAGCCTTTCCTTCCCACTCCGTCCATGAGGTAAGAGGAATGAAGCCCTCCAAGCCATCAACACTCCAGCCGTCGGAAAAGTCCTCCACGGAAGCTTCTTCCCTCGTTCTAATTGCACCTGAAGTTACGGCCCCTGCAGGATCCATGGCAATAATGAGGCTTTGTCTTCGTTCTATCTGTAAGCTGATGTCCATACCGCCAGCACGCAGCCCTGTCTGCGCAGGCCTTACTGCTCCGTTCCAAGCATCCCATACCTCAATCGTTCCCTGTTCATGCATGAACAAAGAGCCTTCGATGCTCGAGTCTCCTTCATTCACCAGCACATACAGATGAATCCCGTCCTTCTTAACATGGCTCATTCTAAGATCAGAACTTGCGGGTTTAAATTCAGCCCTGTAAGGCAGCAACCTTCTAAGGCTGTCAGCCATTTCGGTTGCGGAATCAAGTATATCCCAACCGGGCTGAACACTCCGGTCCAAGCTCGAGCTCCCCTGTTTGTGCTCCAGGACGACTCCGCCTTGCCGGATAAATTCTTCAAGCCGCTCCAAAGTTTCTGTTTCGAAATGATTTGCGTCCTCTAATAGAACAATGCCATACTGCTGATTTGCAATAGATATCAGCCCTTCTTCCATTACACAATCCTGCTGAAGAAGCTCCTCCTCCAGATAATTAAATTCAATCTGATGCTCATAAAGCGGCCTTGTCAATTCCCAGGACAAGTGGTCTGCATGGCATAGAACAGCAACCTGTGTTTGGTTTATGCTGCCTGTCATGACCCAGCTCATCCGCTTCATATATTGGGAAAAGCGTCCGTATTCCGGCCACCAAATATTGTGGGGACCGACATCAGGAGCCCGCTCATGAAGCCGCTTTCCTTCTATGGAATAATAAAAGGCATGCGGACAGATCATATTCACGCCCCGGACAAACAACCAGTCCAGGTACCATTTCATATCATCAGCCGTCAGCGCCCAGCTGTTGCCTTTACCGCAAACGCCGAAGCACTCATTCAAATTTTTCAGCTTGTTCCGGTGCCGTGCTGAATCTGCGGAGCATTTCCCCATCGTGCTGTGCTTTCCAGTGACTCCTTTGTCATCCTCTGGTGCAAGCCAGCGCCACACGACATCCTGACCAGGAATATGAAAATAGCGCAGCAAACCGATGTCATCGCTGGCCGCAGGGTGACCAGTCAAAGCGATGCCGTGTTCCTCGCACCAGTCATGCAGCGGTTTGTAGAAAGCCCGCTCCATCCGGTCCCTAACCGCCTTGCGGTATCTGCTTCGAATCTCTGCTGCATTTCCGTCCGTATCCAGCCATAAGGCTGCTAAATCCTCCTCACGGTTGCCAAAGCGGATAAACTCCTCAAGAAAGTCTGCGGTCCAGGGCTGCATGCCTTTACGGTGTCTTCTGCCCAGTAAATCCGGTTCATCCGTAAACATTGCAATGACGCTCTGACCAAAATGGCGTCCGATGCGCGCATAATATCGCTCATGGGTAAGCTCAATAAACAGCTGCACGGCTTCAGGGTTTAACAGATCTGCCGCACGCGGAGCATCCGGCTCCCCGTCATCTTGACCGTAGTGAATGCCTCGAATGGTCCCGTTACTGAATCGATCAATAAAAGCGATATATAACCATTCTTCATCATCTGGCGGGTTAAAGCTCACCGTACGGTCTGCAGCTGTGATAAGCCGAGTGCTGCTATGATCCATTTGATCAACGTTCGGACCTGTTTTTCTAACCGCCTGTACAGATACAATTCGATCCCCTTCCTCGAGCGGAATCGTCCACGCTCGTGTATCCTTCACCAGCTGTTCCAGCATGACCAGCCCTCGGCTTGCATAATCCGGTCTGCGTCGCACAATTTCTCCATTGGCGCTGCCTGACGGATACATCCCCTCATCGTACAAAATGACCTGCATGTTCAACTTCGCTGCTTCATCCGTCACAATTTCCACAAGGTCCATAAAAGCCTCCGATAAATATGGAAGCGTGTCAGGAATACCGATACGCGGATGAAGGACAAAGCCCTCTACCCCTTTGTCACGGAAATCATGGAGCTGCCTTAGCAGCTCCTCCTGCTCCAGGTTACCGTTCCAGAACCAGAAAGGCAGCGGAGTGTAGGATCCATCCGGCTCAAGGAATTGTTCTCTCATATGATTCAGATTGATCTGCAAGACGAAGAAGTCTCCTTTCCGGAAGAGATTTATTTGTACAATTACTTATTCTACGAGACCTGTACGGTCAACTCCTTCTACGAACCACCTTTGCGCAAAAATATACAGAATGAGTGGAGGCAGTATCATAAGGAAAGAAGCAGCCATCTTCATCGGCTCATCATAAATAGAAGGTCCGATTTCTTCCGCTCTCATATTAATTTCGTTCGTTATGCTCGCCACACCAACCGATAAAGGTTGATCCTCCATGCCATGCAGGAAGATGCTCGGCGTATAGAAGTCATTCCAGTTCCATACGAAGGAAAAAAGGAACACAACGACGATAGCAGGTCTTGCCAGCGGCAGCATCACTCTGAAAAATACTTTTAAAGGATTGGCCCCGTCCATCATCGCCGCCTCCTCCAGCTCCTTCGGCTGCTTTGCGAAAAACTGTCTGTAAATAATGACGAACAACGCACCTTTGACGCCTTGGCCAAACAAAGCAGGCAGCACGAGCGGAACATAAGACTCAAGAAGCCCCAGCTGTGACGCTGCAATAAGCTTCGGGAGGACGGTCAGCTGCGGCGGCACGATAAACGTAAGCAGCAGGCAGAAGAACCAGAAGTTCTTAAAGGGAATGTCAAGCCTCGCAAAGGCATAACCCGCAATTGCACATGAAATGGTCTGAAATACGGCAATGCTTGTGGAAAGCGAAAGACTGATGGTTAGTGCTTTGGGATATTGCAGCATTTCCCATGCGTCCTGCAGCATGCCGAAATAAATGACTCGCGGAACCCAGGTCACGGCCGGATCCATGAGATCCACCGAATCCTTAATCATGCTCGTAATCATAAAGAAAATAGGATTAAGATAGATATAAGCTGTATCAATAAGGATGATATACAGAAAGCATTTAAATATAAGGCCTTTGTCGGCCTCCAGTCCGATAAGCTTTGTCTTCACAAGACGGCGGGCAGTAAGCGGCAGGCTTTTTGTTTTGTTTTTGGCGAAGATCGGTTTAGCCATGATTGACCTCCTTTAGCGGTAAGCATTGGCCCTGCGTGAAATTCTCGAAAAAAGGAAGAAGATGATACCCAAAAACACGAGAATAATACTGAAATAGATCCAAGCGAGAGCGCTGGACAGTCCATAATCTGTCGTATTGACCATGTCAATCACGGGATTAGTCGGGAATGTAAACAAATCCACTACAGTGTAGATCATATTCAGCAAAATGAAAGGAACCATCTCCGGCAGTGTTATTTTCCAGAACGTTTCCCAAGGGGTTGCTCCATCCATCCTTGCTGCCTCGTAAATGGATTTGGAAATCGTCTGCCTTCCCGCAAGAAAGATCAAGATTTGTACACCGGAATACCACAGCACAAGGACAAATGAGCCTAGCACCGAGATAATCGGCGCTGCCCAGCTGCCAGGGAGCAATTCTGTAACGAAGGAAGCAATATTATATCTCGCAAGAAACTCGATATCTCCTTCGCCCTGTGCCATAAATTCTTCAATGACTTGACCTGTTGTAAATATGACTGGCAGAAAAAAGATAACTCTGAACGCAGTACGTCCGGCAAACCGCTGATTCAGCATAATGGCGATAAGCAGTGCGAAGATGACAATAACCGGAATCATAAGCAGCGCTTCTCGAAGAAACGGAATCAGACCTTCATAGAGATACCTGCCGTTCTCGAATAGAATCGTTTTGTAATGTGCTAGCCCCCTGTACTCGACTTTAAGGCCGCTGGCAAGGATCTCCAGATGGTTAAAGCTCATATAGAGCGAATACACCAGCGGAAAAGCCATAAAAATGATAAAGCCGATCACCCAGTTGGAGATGAAGATGGAGCCCCACAGCTTCCGATGCGCCTGTGCGCTGAGCCGCCTCTTTTTTCGTTTCATTAAGCCCCGCCCTCCTTCACCAGCGAGTAACTTTGCCCGGCAATTTCATGGCCTTTATAGACGAACGGTGCTTCCGTATAATTGACGATGATCATCGTTCCGTTTTCATACGTTGTTGCCTTCACGCCTTCCGCAAGCTCCTGATGCCCCACAATAAATTGATCCTGAACTTCGGAGAGGGCTTCATTATATCGGCTGTACTCCAAAGCCGCCGTTTCAGCCCAGCTCTCATAATGAGAGCTTTTTAGCTGGAGACCATGCGCCTCGGTCAGCTTTTCGGCAGCAGATGCTGTAAAAATAAATGAAGGCAGCGCGCCGAATTCAATATCACGCAAGAAATCGTGTGAGAATTGCTGTCTGTCATTTTCAAATCCTGAGGTGTATGGAATCAACCCATGCAGTGCGATCTGTGCAAAAGGAACCGCCTCTTGCGAAAATAAATCGTATGAGTAATCATCAGGGAGGGCATTCACATGCGTAACGCTGCCCAGCATATAGAAATTTGGACTTTCTACCCATGCCTCACCGAGCTCGCTTCTAACAAGGTCAAACAGTTCCTGCTGAATAGAAATAGAATCCGTACGTGTTACGCCGATCCGGGTATTATAGTCGCTTTCCAAGCGGCTGCCTGTTTCCATAAGTAACAAACCGTCTGCACCCAGCTTCGCATAGGAGCCCAGTTCCTTCTGCAGTGCTTCAAGAATGAACTGCTTGCTGGCCATATATACCTCGCCGCCGCGGATTCGCGCCTCCTGCATTGTCCCTGCCATATTTCGAATCGCATGATATTGCTCTCTAAAGCCTCCGTTACCGGTATTATTAAACTCATAATTGACTCCCAGCATGACCGGAATATCCATCGAATGGGCATGCTCGATAAAGGTCTTCATTCCCTGCTCGCCGCCAAGCTCCGTATCGACATCAAAATACCCGCCATACTCCGCATATCCGCCTTTCTGCCAGCCTAAGTAAGTGACTGACATTTGTTCTATTCCGCGTCTCCGCAGATCGGAAAGGATATCCGCAGCCTCCTCTGTTGTCGTTGCCTTGATATAGCGGCTGCCCAGCATACCGTCTTCGGAATCACCGCCAAGGAGCGTAATATGCAGGGGCAGATCTGATCCGATATCGGTCAGCCTTCTTAATCCCTTCTCTTCCATCAGATACGTACGGTATCTCTCTGCCATGCCTACGTAATCGGACTTGCCCTTATCCAGCAAATAATAACGTACTGCCCGATCCGTTCCGAACCGCTCATCCTTGTTGTAGGTCGTAAAGCTCGTTCCTTTGCTCCGGTTCGTAATCTGCTCAAATGGTGCTCTGTACGTCTGTTGTGCCGTAATCCAGTTATAGCTGCTCAGCATACCGGACGGTGCGGCAAAGATGTCGCTGTATTCGGCTCCGTCTTCAATTACGGCAAGCAAGCCCTTATCTCCTGAGTGGATTCCAAATACCGGCATTTGGGCCGGATAACGAGAACTGAAGCCAAGCCGGCTCATAAACGACGGGTCCTTGCCGTAAACACTTTCCTGATAGCCAAGATTGGTATTCAGTCGATGATCGTCATAAGCGATGAGCGTACCGGACCCGTCTGGAACGAATAAGTAGCCTTCCCTGTCAGCTGAATGCTCTGCAGCCATAAAAGGAAATAATCGAAGCCAGATCAGACTGTATTGTTCTTCCTTGATCCCCTTGTCGATAATTTTGGTCTCAAGGTAATCGTCTTGTATGCGAATCTGCACCGGGACAGAAAATCCAAGCGCAGGCATATCGTATGTCCACTGCACACCGCCATCAATTTCTGTGATGTCCTTAATCGTTCCGCCTAAGGTCCTGAAATTGCTTTCGCGAGGCTGCGTATTATACACGGAAAAATCCGTATACTGAAACATTAGCGGTGAGACAAGATGCGTCTTCCAAATCCCGCCGATCGTTTCATTTTCAAAGTCCTCCGGGTTGGGATAGGACCTCCACACATTTCCATTCCGTTTATCCTCGACGATAAAATGTCCTGTCGTCTCATCCACTTTGAGAATAAGTATTCCAGTCTCTGCTGCTTGGTTAAAATCGGCTTCGCTCGGAAGCACGGCCTCCTGCTGCTCTGCACTTCCCGATGATGGATCCGGCTGGGCTGCCTGGGCTGTTTGATCTTCTCTGAACTTCACCTCAAGTCTGCTCACCGCAAAGACCACAACAAGGGCAAGAAGAAGGAAGAAGATCACTTTTCGGTATGTAGCAAACCTCACCTTAGCAGCACCTCCTGATAAACTTCATGGATAAATACAAGCAGCTCGTTCGTAAGACCGATGACAAGAAAGATCAAGACAGCGAGCACGATTAAAGCGAATATACTCATCATGATGTTCATTAAGGTTTCCCCTACCGTGTAATTGTGCAGGGACTGGACCATCCAAATAAACAAAAAGACAAGCCAGATGTACATTCCTACCTGAAGGTAATTGTAGATTGCTCCTTCCGCGTGCGTCATCACATTGGATAAGCCAGCCAGAGGCACACCGACCAATATGAAAGGGGTGAGTGCATACGCACTGCCTACGAATACATCCTTAAACCTTCCTTCCCCCCGGTAGATGGAGCTGATCAAATAATTGCTGACGACCCAGCCGCCCCATAATCCGACGAAGGGAAGCAGAACCGATGAAACTGTAATGGAGGAGGGCGGTGCCGGATTAAATGAGAAGCTCGTCATTTTCTCAGAAAGCAGGAGTGCACCACTTGTGAGTACCAGCAAAATACACGCGCTTAAATATCCTCCTTTATTCTCAAACCTTAGGGCGGTAAAACCGTCAATCGGGTGCTTCAAAATGACAAATGCCTGTTTGATCTGAGTAAACAGCGGATAACTTCTGCCCATACGTCTCATAAGCCCTTCTGCATAACCCTTCGTCCTTCTCTTAAAAAAACGATTAAATACAAGGAATGAGGCCATGAGCACGACAAACAGGGTCGCAAACATCGAAAAACGCTCCTGGAACCACGCTAATCGGATTTGCCAGAAGGACTCCGAATATCCCTTATCATTTCCGGCGCTCTTGAACAGACGGGCCGCTTCGGCATATTCTCCCTTCTTGTACGCAACCTGGGCAAGCCCGAGAATGGCCGGCAAATACTGCTCGTTTAGGCGCAGCACTTCCCTCCAAGGCTGCTCACTTTCAAGATACCTGCCCTGCTGGGTTAACCGGTTGGCCTCATGCACCATCGCACCGAATTCCGACAAGCGGTAGGCCTGCAGCATGCTTTCCTGACTATCGAGGACATACAACTCTCCTCTTGAATTGATATCAATCGCTGCCGGTGTCTTGAGCAGGCCGAGCTGAGCCGAAGCAGGCGATGAAGGTCCGCCGAAGTAAAAGAGCAGATTACCATTCGCATCATACTGGCTTAAATAGGTATAAAAGGAATCCACAACGGTAAAGTTTCCTTCTGTGTCAACGGCTACATCCACAAGCTGCGGCGGGCTGGTCATGCCGTCAACATATCGGAGATCGTACCAGTTATACTCACCGAAGCTCTGCCTCTCTGAACCAAATTTATTGTACTGGGCAAGGATGTTCTCTCCCTGAAAATTCAGCTTTTTAATCTGCTCGGTCTCTACTGTGGGACCACTTGTTACCGTGTAAATGAAGCCTTCGTCATCCATTGCAAGATTGTTCACAGCCGGCGGAATTTTACTCGTCTCATTCTCGTACATTTCCCGTGTATAGAGTGCTCTCTTTAATGAATCCATAAAGGAGAACGGTGCTGCGTTGGCACCATAAAATCTCTGAAACTCGCCGTTTGGGTTCAGCTGTACTAATCCGTAATACCCGCCCATCGTGATGATATAGATGTATCCGCGTTGATCTGCTGCCACTTTGATTGGATCATACTTCAGCTCTTCCGGAACGCTGCTGGATTCGGGACGCGTATATTCCTTTAACAGCTGGCCTGAGGCAGACAAGCGGACCACGCGTTTGTTGCCTGTGTCTGCGATCAGAATGTCTCCCTGCTCATCTACAAACACGCCTTGAGGGGCATTTAGCGGGCTCTCTGCCAGCTCATAATACCTTTCGAAATTTCCATCCTTATCGAATTTTACAATCCGGTTGTTTCCCGTATCCGCCACAAATATTTCATCCGATGTACTGATGTACACATCACTTGGCTTCTGCATTGGCGAAGCCGTCAGCTTCCCCGGATTGTCAGGGTCTGGCACAGTCAAGTCTTTGCCTATCATTTTGAAAGGCGTATATGCAGGCTGTGTATCAATTTGATGACCATAGCTGTCTTTCGTAAACGTGCCATAGGTTACGTCCGCCCATGCAGTGTACGGAACCTGAGCTGTGCCGATGATGAGTGCCAGACCCAATACAGACCGCCGTATCCATCCACGGATAAGCTTCATACCGCTCCTCCTCTCCATAGAACTACTTGATTCCGGAATGCGACATCGTTGCAATCACTTTGCGCTGAAAAACTAAGAACATAATCAGCGTTGGCAAAAACATGATGAGCGCAGCCGCTGCGGCAGCCGTCTGTCTGGCTACTGAGTTGGCAAGATTCTGGGTGAGAGTGGACAGAAAGAACGGAAAAGTCTTCATCGCATCATCCTGCATAAAGAGCGTCGAAGTTGAAACATCGCTCCAGATCGATTGAAAGGACAGAATAGCGACCGTAGCGCAAGCCGGCAGCGTAATCGGAATAATAATTCTTGCAAATATCGTGAACTCGCGGGCTCCATCTATTTTTCCCGCTTCAATGAGCTCGTTCGGAACCTGGTCCATAAACTGCTTCATCAGAAATACGCCTACGGTGTTCGCTACATGAGGCAATATATGACCCCAGTACGTGTTCATAATGCCGAGATTCGCCACTACCACATATCTAGGAATATTGATAGCCTCCTGCACAAACATCAGAGACACAACAATCACTGAGAACAGCAGCTTGTGCCCAGGAAATTTATGCTTTGACAGCGGATAGGCACAGAGAGCGCTTACAATAACAACACTCCCTGTTCCGATGACACCCACGACAATGCTGTTAAACAAATAACGCGATGCAGGGATTACTGCATCCCGGGTCATAACAAACAGCTCGGTAAAGTTATCCAGAGTCGGCTGACGGACAAAAATGTTTGGAGGAAAAATAAACAGCTCCGAGTACGGCTTGAGTGCATGGTTGATAATGTAGATAATAGGCACCAGCATAAAGATACCGAATATGCCGAGGAGTATGGTCAGGATCAGCTGTGTCTTATCCATTCGGCGCAGCCAGGATTTCAGGCGTAACGTACGCCGCCTGGCAGACTTTGGCGATCCGTTTGCGGCATGGTCCATATTTATTCCCCCTTCGTTCCAAACAATCGCAAGCCCAGTCTGTTGAATATATAAATCGTAACGAGCAGCACAACCGAAAGCGCAGCCGCATAACCCATCTCAAACCGAACCAGCCCATAATCGTCAATATGATTGACAAGCGTATGTCCCGCATATTCAGGAGTCGGCTTTAACTGTGACAGCTGCTCCCCGATTGCCCCTGCCTTGAATGCAGATACAATCGCCATTATAGAGGCAAATAGCATTTGCGGCCGCATGTAAGGCAGAGTAATATACCAGATTTCCTGCAGCCGGCTTTTGATTCCATCCAGTCTTCCCGCCTCATACAGCGTTTCATCCACATTCAGTATCCCGGCAACCATGGCCAGAAAGCCTACACCCATGCTTGACCATAAGGTTACGATAATCATGGAGTTCATTAGATACGCCGGATCTAGCACCCATAGCTGCGGCTCATCAATAATCCTAAGCTTCAATAAGAAGCTGTTTAAATATCCAATGCGATCTCCCGAAAGCAGGGGCTGCCATATGATCTGCATGACGACTCCGCCGGTTAAAGAAGGAGCATAGATAGCAAGCACAAACCACAAGCGGATTTTATCCGGTATTTGTGCGATCAGCCAGGCGAGAATAAAGGATAGAATCAGCCCTCCGGGACCGACAAGTACAGCAAATTTGATTGTATTTGGGATGGCATACTTCAGGAACAACGTATCCTGGGAAAAGATATACTCATAGTTGTCCCAGCCAACAAACTTTGGAAACTGAATCGTGTTGAAGTCCGTAAAGCTGAGCCCGAACGCAGCCAGCACCGGCAGAAGAATGAACAGCGTAAATGAGATAACAAAAGGAGCAATAAACAGATAAGAAAGACGGTGCTTCCATATTTCTTTAAGCAGTCCTTTCTGGGGAACACGAGCCTTCGGCTTTTTTACCTGGCCCACCTGTTTAGACAGCTCCGCCTCATGGGTTGACATACTTATCCACTCCCTTCCAAGGCTCTGTAACCTGCGGTGGATCATAGGTATCTACAACGCTTCCCTGACTATCAATGAAGCCAAACTCTCTGGCCTTACGCCAAATTTCACGGTCAATGCTAAGCGTCCCCTCCTCCAGGGCATCCCTGTAGTTCTGACCGCTCAGTACCGTCCGGTTCCATGCGTTCATGACCTCACGCGGGATAAGATAAGAGCCTGGCAGATTCGCCATATCCTTATACCAGCGCCACTGCTCAAGCATGACGGCAAGCTCCTCTTCATTCCATGGCAAGCCGGTAAAAGCATCAAGATTGGCTGTATTCCAGCGAAATGCCACTCCGTAAAATCCTTCCAGATCATTACCGAAGCGCTGCTGGGTTTCGCTTGACAGCCACCACTGAAGAAACTTCCAGGCTTCCTCCTTAAGATTACTGTTTGAGAAAATGGAAGCCGCCGTCTGGTTTCCACCTGTCCAGCGCTCGACCTCACCGCTGTCCCCGTAAATTCCCGGCAGCGGGGCCATCCCCCACCAGCCATCCAGCTCTGGAGCTGCAACACGCATCTGCAAATAAAAGTTGAAATCGGCAATGCCGATCGGCATATCCCCATCGCGGAAGTGCTGGTAAAAGCTCGGTACTTGCCGCTCGATACCGTACACATTGAACAGGTCGGTCATGAGCTTAAAGCCGCTGAACGCCTCTGGTGAATCAAGAGCTGTCTTCATCCCGGTCTCCGAATAAAATTCAGCACCGTACTGATATAGAAAGGTCATGTAATCGTTATATGGAATGTGGAAGTTATATCCGTTCTGCTGCAGTGTCGGGAGCATCCGAATGACATCCTCCCAAGTATCGGGTACGTCAAGGCCAAGCTGCTGCAGGATATCTTTGCGATAGTAAAGAACCTGAAACCGCTGCGTCTCCGGTAAAGCATAATAACCATTATCAAAATAGTAAGGCAAGGTTGATCCAGGTGAATACGCCGCGAACAATTCATCAAATCCGGGATAATCGGACAACTTCTCTACTGCTCCGCGAATGGCCAGCTCAATCGGTCTTCCTTCCGTCATGCCAAGGGCAATATCCGGCGATTTGCCTGCCGCATTGGCCATCACAAGCAAGTTCTCGTCTGGCAGCAAATCGACCTGTACCTGAATTCCTGTCTCGGGTGTAAAATACTGATCTGCCATCTCCTGAATCAGATTGACATAATCTCGGCCGTAGTTAACCCAGATGTTCAGCACTTCTTCCTCACTGGCTGAAAGCCTGTTATCACTGCTAAAGGAGTGAAAAAAGGAGGTAACATTTCTAAGCGTCTTCTCTCCCCAATTTGCCTCCATTCTTGGAAAGTCTGTGCCTGCTGGTGCAATGTACAGCTTATCGAGTGCGAGCGGCGCCGTCGTAAGGCTGGTTGTAATGGATGCAATTCGGGAGGAAATCAGGCTGAGATCCTCCAGCTTATAGGGAATATCATTCGGATAACGAAGGATGTCTTCCAAATCTTTTACTGCTGTAGACAAGGATTGGGAATTCGCATCCACTTCCCCATTCACTTCAAGCAGCATGGCCACCATGCGTTCCACTGACTTAGCGATTCCTTCCGTTTCTGTGATCAGCTCTGGAAAATTCTCTTTAATCCTCCATGTTCGTGCCGTATCCTCTACGCCGCCGGTAATCGTGTTGATATTCTCTGACAATGCCCGCAGCGAAGCCAGCACTTGCTCCTGTTCGTTAAGAACAGCATGATAAGGAGCATAGGTGGCGGCCAAAGTGAGGGTGTGATCTCCTTTTTCCAAATAAAATTCATAAGGCTCACCTGTATTACTGCTCAGGACCAGCCCCTGCCAGCCCGTTGAATAAGATATGGGATAAGCCAGAAGCTCTTCAAAGGGAACCTTGCCATCGATCATGACCTTTCGGAATACCTGCTTACTCGATTGGTAGCCTTGAAAGGCTCTCATTCCCAGACGATAGCGGCCGCTTTCCGGCACGGTAAATGTCCACGTAATTGCTCCGCCTCCATTCTGCCAGCGTGTTCCGCCGACTCCGTTATAAATCGACTTGTTCTCTGCATCCGGTGTCATGAGCGGATCCTGATCAGCCATCGCTTGAATGGCTACATCATTCTTGGCCAGCATATTTTCAGCTTCAATAACGATGACTTCATTTGCTTCACTTGCATTCTCCGGCATGGAAGCTTTGATATCCTCGTAAGAGCGTGTATTCGATGGAGGTGTGAGTTCAATTTGTCCCATGACAATGGGTGCAAAGGATTGAAACCGCAGCTTATGCTTGCCTTCGGTTAATTTCCACTTTAGCGGCAAGGAACTGGTCCCTTCGGCATCCTGAAACGGCTGTGTTATCCACTGTTCGAGTTCAATAGGCTTTGGCCTGATATGGTTGCCATTTGCATCGGTCTTGAAGGGCTGCTCATCTCTGAACCATCTGGTGAATTCAATCGCCCTTGCTTCATTGAACATATACTCCCCGTCAACAGATACGGCCATTGTTGTGGGTCGATAGCTTTGATAAACCGCATCCTCATTGTTGAAAGAATGATAGGTCAGCGCCATTTCATACATTCCTTCTGCAGGAACATCGATCACATATTCGATCCATTCCGTCCGGTTATTTTCCCAGATCAGCACATCTTCTTTGCCAGCATAAGACCCGATGGTTACACTTGCCCCCTCTGATTGTCCTGCGATGCTTGAAGCCGGGATGACAACGGACTTCTCGGCTGCGCGAGCTCCCTCCTCTTCCCATGCTTTAAGAACATCCATATAGTAAGGCTCGAATGCGCTTTCAATACTTGGATTGACAAGAGAATTGTCTTCCTCTGCTGAATCTGTTACGGAATCGACAGCCGATACAGGCGGGATGAAGGAATGGCTTGCATAAGGAAAAGCGCCTGTAAGGAGGACCGTACCGAGCAGCAGTATGAGGAACATATAGCGGATTCGATTCATATTACACCTCTCTTTTCCTATCCTTAAATCAGCTAAAACCGCTCACCGGTTGTTTTATCAAAAAACAAAACCTTATTCATATCCATTACAAGCTTGATTTCTGTAAGCTCCTCCACATGGTCCCTTGGGTTTACTCTGGCAATTAAATCTTTGTCGGTCCCGATATCAACATATAAGTAGCGGTCCGCTCCCATTAATTCACTGAATTGATGTACTCCCTGAAAGACAGCGTCAGGAAATGTTTCGAACATAATAGGCTCAATGCTTATATTTTCAGGCCTGACACCCAGCATGACATATTTATTCAATGTATTTCGTTTTCGTAAGGGAGCGGCCGAGCTCTCTGGAATGGCGAGTCGATGCCTTCTGGTCTGAAACTCCAGTCTGTCATCGTTCTCCACAATCTTTCCCTCTATAAAATTCATTTGAGGAGATCCGATAAAGCCAGCAACGAACATATTTTTAGGGTAGTTATATATCAGCTCCGGAGAATCCACCTGCTGGATGATGCCGTCCTTCAGAACAATGATCCGGCTGCCCATTGTCATGGCTTCTGTCTGATCATGGGTTACATAGATGGTCGTTACTCCCAGCTGCTTATGGAGCTTGATGATTTCCGTACGCATATGGACTCTAAGCTTGGCATCGAGATTGGACAGGGGCTCATCCATAAGAAAAACCTGAGGGTTGCGCACAATCGATCGGCCAAGCGCGACACGCTGACGCTGTCCGCCGGACAGTTCCTTTGGTTTTCTACCCAGATACGCCTCAATTTCCAATATCCTTGCCGCTCTCTTCACCGCCAGATCAATATCATGTTTAGGCAATTTGCGAAGTCTAAGCCCAAACGCAATGTTTTCATATACAGACATATTGGGGTACAGCGCATAATTTTGAAATACCATGGAAATATCCCGATCTTTAGGAGGCAGCTGATTGACCATTTCATCATCGATCCAAATCTCGCCTTCAGAGACTTCCTCGAGTCCGGCAAGCATGCGCAAGGTCGTTGATTTACCGCATCCGGATGGTCCGACAAATACAATAAACTCTTTGTCTGCTACCTCTAGATGAAAATCCTGCACGACAGGTTGCTGATCTTTACCGTATCTTTTGTACACATGATTAAACAGGATTCGTGCCATCACCCTTCTCCTCTCGTTTCATCCTTCATTTCACTATGGGCTTACGCTGAGCTTTCCAGCAATTCAATTATTTTGTATCCGTATATTAGCCCTTTACTTTCGCTATTTGGTGTGGCTTGGATTGTTTTTGCTAACGGATCAACCATTTGCATAAATGACTAACCAATGCGATATTTTTACTTTTTTCCATAAAAAAAGAATGCGCTGACGGGCCAGCGCACTCTTATCACTCTATTCTGTCTGCTACTCCCGCTTTTCCTCACGCACCGGTTTCACATGTAAGGGAATACGACCTTCTTGTATCGGAATATAGGCGGTATCAAAGCTTCCGGTGTAGCCGAACAGCGGTCCCCAAGTATCATTTGTTACCTTTACATCAATGCGATACTTGCCTGCTGTCTCATCATACCATTCCCTCACATCTGCTATGCCGGAGAACAGCATTGGAAAACGAAATCCAACGATACCCTCGTAAAAGCGCTGCTCTCCGGATCGCAGTCTTAGCCCTCCTTCCTCATCAACAGTTAGGTCGATATCGACTGCCAGATGCTGATGTGTCCCCAAATAATCCACGACTCTCCTCCGCTGTTCGCTATAAATCATAGTCGCATCAAATCTGCGTCTTTGCTTGCCAAAATCATAGGTACGGATCCATGTGACCGTTTCTCTTCCGTACTGATCCAAGTAAGCATAATTCTCAATCGTAAACGGAACCTTCGTCCCCTTCTGAGGAAACATGATATTGCGCCAGGTTCCGATATACAGAAAAGGAAGGGTGTATAAGCGTCCATACCATACTGAGTCCATGACCCCTGTCCCGATGGAAGCAATTCCGCTTAAGCTGCTGAACCCAAATCGTTCCTGAATACGGGGATGAAGCCTCTCAAAGTCGGTGCCGAGCACCTTTCGATAAATGGAATCCATTCGCTTATTCTCCTCTCTCATGGCTGCTTGCGAAGACAGCGGCCTGCAGTTGGAAGATGTGTGAGCGTCATAAGACCGATACAGGCAAGCAAACAAACCGCCATATTTAATGTGGCTGGATTAAAGGGCGCAAGGAAAACCGATGCATCTGAGATCGCCGCCCCGAGGGCAAGAGCCAGCATGGCAGCAATGTTGAATAAATAAAGCCACCTTCGTCTATGGAACAAGAGACATAAGATGCCGATGACTATTTCAAGTACACCTGCGACTTGAAGCAGAAGCACTGCATACCTGTCTCCACCAATAAGTCCCTCTAAGAGAGCAAGCTCCTGAGCGTCCTGTACAAGCAGTTTGGGTACCAAGCCATGATAGATCCAAGTAAACATAAGGCCAAATGTAACGATCATGTGGATAAACAGCTGACGATAGGACACTTTCGGAGAAATCCCCTTTTCAAGCCACAATTTGAGCACATCAAAGCTGAGTGCGGTCGCCCAGCCCATTAAAGGCCTGAATATGAGCCTGTCAAACCATTTTCCCAGGAAATAAAATCGGGTCTTGTAATCGTAACGAGTCAGGAAACGAATGCCCTCTTCTTCCTGTATATATCTCCAATACCCTCCTCCAGATAGAATAAGCGAGATTGCCTGATCCGAGGAAAATTGTAATGCAGACATGCGTTCATGAACCTGATGTTTCCCGGGCGTAGTCACACCCTCTCCTTCAATTCGAAGACCAAACCCAATGTTCGTCACATAACGAAATCGCTGCTTCTCCTCCTCCGACTGCTTGGGGATGTAATCAATCTTGGAGAATCGAAGATCCCACTCCGCATGCTTGTCTGGGTTTTGCGTAGCCTCCCAAATCGATTCCATGTCTGTATGGATAAACGTTTCGACATAAATGGGCTGGTTAGCAGACACTCTAATACCGCCTCCTTAGCAGCGTGATAGCTAATGTATGAGAAAATAATCACAATGTGATTTATTTAATAGACGTTTCCATATGAGAAATAGTTTCTCTCTTTTCAAAAAAAGAGTTCCCTCAGACGACAGGCAAAACACCCGTTCATCAAAAGAAACTCTTCTTGTGCTGCATTCTCTAACTGTTCTTCAAAATTCAACTAGACTTCCGTCAGTTTTTCTTTGCAGAACGCTTCAAGGAAAGCGAGCTCATCTTCCTCCAGATCAAAATCCAAATATTTATCTGTTGTGCTTTCGTACAGCTCATATTTGACAATCCCAGCGTTTGCTTCGCCTGCTCTGTAAATTACACGAATGTATACGCCGTTCTCCGAGTACAGCTCGTCATCCTCCTCAATCGCAAGATCGATATGCAATTCATAACGAGCACCCTCCAGAATACCGAACGGGTCCTTCACTTCTTCCATTTCATAGTTCTTTATTTCAAGCATTGATGTAATTTCATCCTTTCTACCCTTATGACGCTTCATTATACCCGATTTCATGAAAAATGTACTATTTATCCTCACTTTTTCTTTCGATCCTTTATCGTCAAAGACATTTGCTCTCCTAGACTTTTGAGGCTTTTCATTCATTATGTAACTTTCTAATTCAGCGCTGATTCCAAGCTGCTCGGCTGCTTTCCTAATATCGATTCGAATCAGAGTATGATTAAGATTCCGCAAGCATCCTTCGCCTCCTTCTTCAACTATAAATCATTTACAATTATTCAAATTAGGTGATTTATATAATATACAATTGGAAAGTGTCAGCAGTGTGTCACTATTTTCTATAGGAAAATATGATTATTCTACAGTCTTTTTTCTCAATCTCCGATATACTTTAGATACGACAAAGTACCAGCAGGAGGAAAAAGCATGTATAGAAAAGTCGGTACTCAGCAAGAACTTGATATTTTTTATCATATAAAAAGAACAAGCTGGGATGAGAAAGGGTTTGAAATGGAATATGCCGGATCAAAATCCGAGCAATATATTTTTTATATAGACGAGCATCCCGGTGGGACTTTTCAATTTACACCTTATGAGCACTCAAGGCCCTTTATTCGAAACAAGTTTGATGAATTTGTGAAGGATGGAATGAAGCTTGTTGAGGTTGACAGCTTTGCCGTACTGCCGCAATATCGAGGCAAGCTGGGAAGAGAAATCGTCAGTTTCATGATTCACTATGCCAAAGAACAGAAGTATACACATGCGGTTGGAATGGCGGACCCCTCCATTTTTCATTCGTTTAACCATACCTATCACATCAGAGCAGTTCAAGTGGGAGATTCAGAGTGGTTTAAGGGAGCTATAGCAATTCCGGCTCTGTTTCATCTGAATGAAGTTTATGAGCATCTGCAGGAAGATCAATATGAATGGTATAGTCCACCCGAAGCATGGGAAGCGGGTGTTTTTTAACGTGGATGAGTTTTATTTGTTAAAGAAGAGAAACAACTGGGTAGTCGCTGTATTTGCTGCAGTCATTACGGTAGTTCAGATGCTTAATTTTGCTTTGGGTATTCCGCTGAGGTTTGTGCTTACGGTGGAAGGAATTATATTCCTAGTTCTTGTGCCAATGGCGATTGCTGCCAATCTCCCTAAATTAGAAAAACGGCTTACGCCTTACATGAAATACTTCAATATGGCAGTCATCGGTGTGTTTATGTATATGATCATCGATATTGATCCCCACATGATCAACGTTATGACCATGTACTTTTATGTAGCCATTATGGGCATTTATCAGGATCGCCACATCAACTGGATGACGACACTGATCACTTTAACGATCCTGTGCTACTACTTCTTCACTCAAGGGGAAGTAATATTTTATTCGACAAATGTGAATGATCTCCTGTATTACATCGTGACTTTTTGTTTTGTATCCATCTCGAATATCATGCAAGCCAAATTCAACAATAACTTGCAGATGGAAAATCGAAACAAGACTCAAAAAGTTCTTGAAGCTAAACAAGCAATGGAACAGATGCTGTCTAGAATGACCGAGTCGGTTCAGTCTATTCGTGAGTACCAGACAAATTTAAACACTGCGGTAGACACGACCAACCAGCGTTCTGTTGAAATCGTCTCCTCCATCGAAAACATTATGCAATCTTTTGAAGTACAAAATCAAAATTCCGTTTCGTACTGCCGCCAAATGAATCTCATTCATGAAAAAGTAGAAGCAATGAATTCCGAGCTGATGAGTGCGCGGGAGGCAGGAGCTGCTATTCCGCAATTACAAGAATTCGATTCTCTAATGGCAGAATTAAAGGATATGCTGCAGGAAGCGAAAGAAGAAGCAGAAAACACGGCAAATATTACAGAGGCGAATACAAGCAGCCTTAAAGATGTGCTCGGACTTGTATCTGTACAGCAGCAGGAAATTACGGATTTGTCGGAGGGCTTCAACAAGCTTGAAAAGCAAATGAGCCGGATGAATCGAAAAAATCAGTATTAATGTCGTGATTTTGCACCCTTTCATGTCACAATCTTGGAATACCGCCCTGCATGGCTGTCATGCTAAAATGTTCCCGAAACGCATCTTAAGGCTTCTCAAGTTAAAGGAATATTAAGGAGGCAGAACGAAGTGAACAAGCAGTTAAGGACAGCCATTATTGGGTGCGGCGGCATCGCCTTCGGCAAGCATTTACCGAGTTTGAGCAAAATTGAGGAAACCCATATTGTCGCATTTTGTGACCTCATTTCGGAGCGGGCGGAAAAAGCAAAAGCAGAGTTTGGTCAGCCGGAGGCCAAGGTCTATACCGACTATACCGAGCTACTGCAGGATGAAAGCATTGACGTTATACATGTACTTACCGCGAATGATACCCATGCTGAAATCTCAATTGCAGCTATGAAAGCCGGGAAGCATGTCATGTGCGAAAAGCCGATGGCTAAATTAGCCGATGATGCAAAGCGTATGGCAGCTACTGCCAAGGAAACTGGCAAGAAGCTGACCATTGGCTATAACAACCGATATCGTTCCGACAGCATGACGCTGAAAAAGATCGTCCAAGACGGAACGCTTGGCGATATCTATTATGCCAAAGCTCATGCAATCCGTAGACGCGGTGTCCCGACATGGGGCGTATTCCTTGATGGGGAGAAGCAAGGCGGAGGACCTCTTATTGATATCGGCACCCACGCTCTTGACCTTACGCTGTGGCTTATGGACAATTACGAGCCAAGTGTTGTACTGGGCAGATCGTTTCACAAGTTGTCCTCTAAGGAGAATGCAGCCAATGCCTGGGGGCCTTGGGACCCTGCCAAATTTAATGTTGAGGATTCGGCTGTCGGCATGATCGTCATGAAGAATGGGGCAACCATTTCGCTTGAGGCAAGCTGGGCCTTGAATATTATGGACGTTCAGGAAGCAAAGACTACGCTTTGCGGAACGGAAGGCGGAGCGGATATGGTAAATGGCCTGCGTATCAATGGAGAAACGCATGGCAAGCTGTTCCTGAACCAAATTGCGCTCGATGCCAAAGGAGCCGACTTTTACGAGGGACAATCCGATTCTGCACCAGACCTTGAGATGCGCATGTGGTATGATGCCATCATTCATGACATGGAGCCCTTGGTCACACCAGAGCAGGCATGCGTCGTTTCAGAAATTTTGGAAGCTATTTATGAATCAAGCCAGACCGGAAAAGCGATCTATTTTGAATAGAAACCATCATTTGATGATGAAAGCGAGGGCTAACCCATGACCAAAAAGCTGAAGCTCGGAATTCTCGGGTACTGGCATGTCCATGCCAATGATTATGCATCGCAAGCAGACGCCAATCCTCTCACTGAAATTACAGCAGTCTGGGATGAGGATGTGGAGCGCGGCCGTGCAGAGGCTGCCAAACGAGGCGTTCCTTTCTACGAAAATCTAGACCAGCTGCTGGCAAGCTCTGAAATTGACGGAGTTATCGTCGTTACAAGCACTTCAATTCATCATGATGTAATGACTCGTGCGGCAAAAGCCAAGAAACATATTTTTACTGAAAAAGTGATTGCGCTTACAACGGAAGAATGTGAGGATATCATTAATACAGTGCAGAAAGAGAATGTCATTCTGACCGTTTCCCTACCTAGGCTCTACGAGCCTTACACGCTCAAGGCACAGGAAATTATTCAGAGCGGCATTCTAGGGCAGCTGACCCTGGTTCGGACCCGCTTATCCCATAATGGAGCCATTCCGCAGGAAGGCAGAAATGAAGGCTGGTTGCCTGAGCGCTTCTTTAACCTCAGAGAGACAGGCGGCGGCGCGATGACCGATCTCGGTTGCCATCCTATGTATCTGGCCGGTCTGTTCCTCGGCATGCCGGATCGTGTCTTTGCCAGCTACGGCTATGTAACAGGAAAAGAAGTCGAGGATAATGCCGTCGTTCACTTAAGCTATACTAACGGGGCTTCAGGCATTGTGGAAGCAGGATTTGTGAACAGGCACTCTCCTTTTACCTTTGAAATCCATGGTACAGAAGGCAGTCTCCTCTACTCTGACCATGACCGAAAGCTGATCTATCGAAGCGCGGGAGACAGTGAATGGCAAGAGTCCGATCTGCCAGAAGCAAAGCCGAGTGCTTTTGATCAGTGGGTAAGCCATATACAGTCCGGTACGGTCTTTGAAGAAAATATCCGTATTGGCCATCAGCTGACAAGGCTTATGGAGGCTGCTAATACTTCTGCCCGGTCTGGAGCACCGGAAAAACTGACTGAGCGCAGCATACAATTAAAGTAATTGTCCAAATGAAGGAGGTCTTCAAGATGGAACGGAATGACACCAGTCTGTCCTATCCCTTCGCACTCATGAATGAGCAGCGCCATGCACTCGAACAGTTAAACGTAGACTTCTGCTGGGGACATTACGGCATCCGGGTCGTCCAGTTCCATCTGATCACCTTTCCGGCAGGCAAAATCATTGAGTTTCACAAGCATTCCAGCGAATATGAATTTCATTTTATTCCTCGAGGTAAGGGCAAGGTTATTCTGGAGAAGGAGTATGAACTTTCTGAGGGCATGATGTACTTAACGGGACCGCATGTTATGCATTATCAGGAAGCTGCTCCCGATGAAGCGATGGAGGAGCTGTGCCTCCGAATCGAAATTATACCGCTTAAACAGGCAGCGGATATGTCGGCTGCCTCGCCGTCAGAAGATGGGTATTGGAACTCTGGAATTCAAGAGGAATATAAAGAAGCCGACGCTTGTATCCGTCAGCTGAGCGAAATCCCCAAAACTCCGGTATTTGACCGATTTAAAGCGATGGAATGCTTTCTAACAGCATATACAGCCTGGTATCGGAATGAGCCCGGTATCTTTACCCTTGTAAAGCAGGCCGTCATCAACATATTGCTGCGTACGGCCCGAGCCTATTTTCCACATCCGGAACGATCGCTCCCCTCAAGAGATATGGGACGTTACAGGTACCGTCTTGCCGAACAATTTATGAAAGACAACTACATGGAGCCGCTAACTATTGAGGTGGTTGCTGACCGAATACATCTCAGCGCCCGTCAGCTGCAGCGTATATTAAAGGAATATGGAGGCGGAACCTTCAGCGACATGCTAGAATCGATCCGGCTGTCTCATATTTGTAAAAAGCTCACGGGAACTGAAAGCACCATGGATGAAATCGCGGAGGAAACCGGCTATTCCAGCGCAAATTATTTGCACTTTGTCTTTAAAAGAGCTTACGGCATAACCCCCATGGAATACCGTAAAAGCAAGAGGGTGGCAAAGTTGTGATTGCTTTATTTAAGCTCACCCATGAACACCAATCCCCAGTGCCTGGTGTTATATACATAAAGCCCTCTATTTCTAGAGGGCTTTTTTCGCTGCGGGTCAAGTTATTGAAGCAAGAAGTCATGTTACTCTGGACGTTCCAGAGAGAACAGCTCACCCAATTTACTGTAGTCGTTGCCTGCAAGCCTTGAAACGGGGCGTAATTCTTTGGGACGGATTTTACCATCATAATAAAGCTCATCATCCACATGAAAATGCACCACGCGGCCGATCAGCAGATCACAGCCCGGTGAATGCTGCTCCCCTCCAAGCGAAATCGAATGTTCGAGCACGCATTCCATCCGAATCCTCGCCTCTGCAATACCAGGAACATCGATATTTATGCTCTCCACCTGCGTCAAGTTTGTTAGAGCAACCTCACTTTGGTCCTCAGGAAGATTGGCAGCCGTCTTGTTAATTTCTTCGATATAAGTCTCGTCTGATATATGTACGACGAATTCACCTCGGTCGTTTGCGTTACGAGCCGTATCCTTCATGTGACCATTCTTCCGCTGAACCGAGACGGAGATCATCGGGGGATTGGAAGTTACGATATTAAAATAGCTGTATGGAGCGGCATTAAGTACACCCTCCTTGGATAATGTAGTGACAAAAGCTACAGGCCGCGGAATTATACTGCCCGTAAGCAGTTTATAGTTATCTCGTTCACTTTGCTTTGCAGGATCTATTGATATCATTAGCTTCCTCTCCGATCTACGATAGTTAAGTGTTACCCGTGGTAGCTGCCGCTTGGCTGATCAATGACCCATTCGAGCATCATGATCATATCCTCCATACGAAGCACCTGTACATTTGCTGCCGCTTCTTCAGCAGACATGCGGCTCTTCATCATATCGAGTTGGCGCTTTAATTCATTAAGCTTACGTTTTACTTGGTCTTCTGATCTCATGTCTGGTTTCTCCTCTGAATTACTTTTATTCCTCTTCCATTAGAGTACCATCCACAAGTGTGTAATTCCAAGTAGACATGCAAAAAGCCGTCAGGTTAAGCCTGGCGGCTGCCGTTTCGCAATTAACTGGATGGATTAATAATTTTGTTTAACATTTGTTTGCCAAAAAGTTCCCATAAAATGAGAGCCACGCCGGCTATCATGAGCACAACTGCTAAATTTCGGGGCAGCACTGCCCCCAGTTCCTCAAGAGCCGTACCATATTTCCCAGGTGGGGTTGACCATCCGCTTATACTCTCAGAAGCATATAAGGAAGCGGAAATACGGATTCCTGTATATAGTATCGTTCCGGAAATTAGGAAAATACCGCCGCTGATGATTTTCTTCATGCTGTTCCTCCTTCCAGCTCCGTCTTTTTTATAGTTGGAACGCTTCTTTAATTTGACGTGCCGTTTCTTCCGGAGTGAGCTTTGTATTGTTAATACGTATGTAATGTTCCTTCTTAATTTCCCCTTCCAAAGAATTCAATCGATATTTCTCCATCGTTTCAAGCAGATCTCTTTCGGAGAATTCAATATCACGCTTGGTCGGTTTATACAACAGCCGATGCGGTGTTTTGTTACGTGCAAGCCTCTCTTCTACCTCTGCCTCCAGTTCAACATAACATACCGTACCGCCTCTGGATTCAAAAATGCAGCTGATCTCCTCAATGTATTTCCAATCATCTGGATGGTCAAAGGCCCATACAAACGTAAACACAAGCCCCGGCAGATTGCTTTTGGATACTTCTTCAAAAATTTCTCTGCGAAATAGACTTACAAGCCGTTTACCCGCCGGCGTTCCGTAGTTAAAGAAAGGAGAAACCAAATCAATCGTCATGTGATTGTGAAACAGCTTGAGGTCTGTAATCTTCTCCAGCTCCTGTCCCACGGTCATTTTCCCGACAGCCTGTGGTCCAAAGATAATAATGAACTTTATAACGATCCCCTCCCATAGAATTGCGAAATAACATTTAACCATATTATTCCATAATATCCTTTGTGGCAAGGAGAACTCCAATATCAGCCTTAATCAGACAGTGAACCTGCAAAAATAAAAAGCCGCCAGAAAAAGCCTGGCGGTCTATCTGATCATATTTCCCCGCTATTATTGTAAGCGTATTCATAAATAATGCCTTTAATCATTCCTCATCTATGTTCTGCACTTATTGTTCAGTATCGGACAGCTTGATGTCATGCAAAATCAGCTGCTTCACATCCGGCAGTTCGTCAAATGTTTTGACGCTGTATTTGAGCTGCACCTGCATTCCACTGCGCCATTGCTCCAATTGCTCCATGAGACCATCATCTTCCAGCTGAAAAGAAGCAGCCTCCCCATCGATCTTAATCTCAGCCGTGTGCGGATCCGCAAGACCTGTGTATATGCCCGTTTCTTCTATAATCTTCTCATCTACTTGTTCTTCTTTTGTCTCTACAATCGTTCCTCGAACAATAGGTTCCGTAGTACTTGCCGCTTCCAGCCTTGCTGCGGCTTCGGCAGCTGCCGTCTGCTCCGCTGAAGAAATGGCTGCGGTCAGTAGCAGGATCGTTACGCTTAACGTCGCCGTCTGACGGTTTCTTTTTTTCATACGTGTTACCTCCAATATAATTGCCCTTACTGTTCTTTACACGAATACGGTTTTAATTAATCACATTCAGGCTTCACATCGGTCCGCGGCTCATTTATAAAATCTATTCCTAATTGTTAAATGCTCCGGTATAATGTGTATGTTTGATCACAAAAAGAAAAATACATACATCACAGGAGTATACGACCATGTCAACCGCAAAGAGTTCTTTCAGCAAGTATGAAATGCTTTATATCATCGGCATCATAGCCATCTCGTTTTCTTCGATCTTCGTTCGCTGGTCAGATGCCGAGGTTTCCGTAATTGCCATGTACCGCCTGCTTCTCACCAATCTGCTCATGGCGCCCCTTCTTTATAAATACCGTCACGAAATTTTCCGGATGACCAAAAAGGAATGGCTCTTTCTAGCCGCCTCCGGGGTCATGCTCGGGCTTCACTTCTTGTTGTGGATGGGCTCGCTTAGGCTCACAACAGTTGCCAGTTCAACGGTTATCCTGACACTGGAGCCGATACTCGTGATGCTTGGATCCATGTGGCTCTTTGGTATCCGCCCTAATAAGGTGATGCTTATCGGCATGGGGATGGCTGTTATCGGGTCCATCGTTATTGGGGCAGGAGATTTTCATATATCAGGGGATGCGCTGCTCGGCGATTTCCTTTCTTTCCTCGGAACCATTGCCGTAGCAATTCATATGCTGTTTGGTCAGCATCTTAGAAAAAACATCAGTGCTTATGTATATAACTTTTGGGTGTTTTTATTCGCAGGAGCTTCACTTGCCGCTTATAATGGCGTAAACTCCATCCCCTTTACCGGATATGATGCAAGAGAGTGGGGCATCTTCCTGCTGCTGGCCATCGTCCCAACGCTGTTCGGCCACTATTTGTTTAACTGGCTGCTGAAAGTGATGAATGCTGCCACCGTCTCCATGTCTGTTCTTGGGGAGCCTGTATTTTCCTCCATTCTTGCCTGGATACTGCTCGGTGAGGCGCTGACCAACGTGCAGCTGGTTGCAGGGTTTATTATTTTGCTTGGGGTCTGGATATTCCTAAGGTACGGTAAAAACAATATTCACGGCGAAGAAGATCAGCCGGCTCCGATCCAGCAAAAACCGCAGCCAACGGAAGGCTGACATATAGAGAGCCAGAGTCATTTTGATGACTCTGGCTTTTTTTCTTACCCGTGGTATATAGATCTGGATTCAAATTGATGCCTTTCAATGAATCGCTTAATAATTGGATTTGACGCTTTGACAGTATCCATGACCCATCCAATTAATATATCCCGCTGAGCAATTTCAAGCTCAACTTTCACAAAATTTTCCTCCTGCATCCTCATGTTAGTCAGGCTGTACTCATGTCCAAAGGTAACAGCGTTTAATTGAGTTAGCGAAGCACTGATGACCTCTGAATTGTTCGTACGCAATAGAACATCCACACGTTCACAAGACTGCGTCAATTCTTCCAAAAAGAAATCAACAAATTCATCGTTGAATAAAACGAAGGTCTCATTAATCATATCGCTAAGACGCAGTGATTTGAATTTGGACAAGGGGTTGCTTCTGCTCATGAAGGCAAAGAATTTGCCGGAGCTTATGGACTGAAAGCTTAACCCGCTTAGATATTTATTGACATTTTCCTCATAAATGGCAATCAGCCCGAGGTCTGCATTTTTATCCTTGATGTCTTGAATAATTTTCATAGATGTTTTTTCGGAAAGCTCGAATCTAATCTCAGAATTATTCTTTTTCATACTCGAAATAGTTTGAATCATAGACGGGACACCGCCGGGAATGACGGCTAGTTTCAGCTCTCCATTGCCGATCAACTCAATGCTTTCTTTTATGGACTGAATCGTATTCATCACTTCATTAAATTTATCAAATATATGAGAGGCTTCTTCTAAAGGATAAGCTCCTTTTCGGGTTCGTTGAAATAACTTTATGCCCAGTTCTTCCTCCAACCGGGTGATGGCTTGGCTGATCGTTGACGGGGTAACACTTAATTCGGCCGATGCCGTTGTAATGGATTTGGTCTGTGCGACTTTTATGGAGTATTCAATTTGTTCAAAATTCATCTTTTATAGATCCTTTTGTTTAATTTTTTTAAACTAAATGTAATTATTATTAAATATACATTAACTAATTTCAGGTGTAAACTTAGCAATGTAAGCCTTATCATATGATAAAAAGGAGACAAAAAAATATGAACAATCGTTTCGAAAACAAAGTAGCTATTGTCACAGGCGCAGCTTCCGGTATCGGTTATGCCATAACCGAGCGATTGCTTAAAGAAGGTGCTTTCGTTGTTGGTGCGGATATTAACAAAGAGCGGCTATCTGCACTGCAATCCGATTTAGGAGAACGCTTCCATGGCGTGCAGGTAAACGTGACGAAAGAAGACGAAATCGCGGAACTAGTGAGCACAACGGTTCAGCAATTCGGCGGATTACATATAGCGTTTAATGTAGCGGGAGCATCCAAGCCCGGAATTATTACCCAGCTTTCTGAAGACGATTGGGACTTCACCGTTGATCTATGCCTTAAGGGTGTGTTTCTCAGCATGAAGCATGAAGCTATTCAGATGGCT
This sequence comes from Neobacillus mesonae, assembly GCA_023715865.1. Classification (GTDB taxonomy): domain Bacteria; phylum Bacillota; class Bacilli; order Paenibacillales; family Paenibacillaceae; genus Paenibacillus. The sequence goes on along the minus strand of JAMBOW010000006.1, from coordinate 166,798 downwards.
AAACAAGGGGGAGGAGCAATCGTTAACGTTGCATCCTTGAACGCTCACGTTCCAATGTACTCAGGTGCGGCTTACGCTTCAGCAAAAGCCGGTGTTGAAATGATTACGAAAAATGGCGCTCTTGAAATGGCCCGTGACGGAATCCGAGTCAATGCGATTCTCCCAGGTCTTATCGATACGCCTTTAACAGCGAGCCTGCTCTCAAATGAAGATATCCATGAGGCTTACATGGAACGGATACCAATGAAACGTGCTGCAAAGCCGGAGGAAATCGCGGGTCCTGCATTATTCCTAGCGAGCGATGATGCGGGATACGTATCAGGGGCTAATCTACTTGTCGATGGAGCATGGGCTACCAGTGGATATCCTGACCTCAGCAGATGGTTCTAAATGAACTCTAATCCGAAAGAAAGCAGCGTGCTGTCTAAGCACGCTGCTTTCTTTTCTGCACTTAGACTAACTTATCATGTCTACTGATAAGAATCGATGATTTCATCCCAAAATCTCGGTGCTTTTATCCGATCCCAGCTAATCTGCTCATAGGTTCTGCTTCCGAATTCCACTTCGAAGTATTCCATTAAATTGGCTCCGTAATAAATAATATCCGTTTGATACACAGACAGGACAGGACTTCCTTCTCCGGGCTCAGCTGGCAGATAACGATGTCCGTATATTGGAATAAGCTGCGGTGCGTTCATATACATTTCACTGCATATCCGCTCTGCTTCCAGTGACTCCTTTGGTCTATCTCCCCATCCGGGCAGCCAGAACTCATTCTCCTTCACGTCAAACAGAATTCCTTCCAGCGGCCAATCCAGCATGCGGCGGATTTGCACCATATCACGGGAATGCTTGCTTCTCCAATTAGGAAAAGAGTTCCCGATCGGCATCACCTGTTTATAGAAAGCGCGTAATTCCTTTGGGAAGACAAGCTGATACCTAGACTCTGCCGCATCCAGTTCATCATCGGTCAGGGGTGACCCAAAGCGGATTCCTTGAAACCCCATTTTCATTTTCGTTCGTATACTCAAAAGCTTTATGTTAATGTTAACATCCTTCCACTAGTTCCTTGCTCTTGCCGACCTCCATCCGGTTCATATGGATATGGCCTCCTTCTAAAACCGCTTATATTATTAAAAAAATGTAACTATTACAGGCTCCTATTCAGGTTAAAATAGCATGATCGTTCAACACCATATGATAAATCTTACATAGGCAGGTGCTTTCATGTTTCAATCCTATCTATTTCCGATCTCCTACGCCTTCTTGACGTTTCCTATAGCTGCCCTGTTTTTTACGCTTCCCTTTCTCATCGTGCAGTACCGCAAACACGGCTATATCAATAAGGTAAGGGCCATCATGCTATATCTGATGCTGCTCTATTTAATGAATGCGTATTTTCTCGTTCTGCTTCCGCTGCCGGCATCGCGGCATAATGAAGCCTTGGCCGGAAATCCGTATCAGCTTATCCCGTTTAACTTCATTCAGGACATCCTGAAAGAAACGAACGTCTCTGCCCATGACGCAGGCACATACTGGAAACTGCTTACGGAAAGAGCCTTTCTTCAGGTCGTCTTTAACATTTTCTTGACTGTGCCGTTCGGTCTTTTTTTGCGTTATTATTTCCGGGCAAGCTGGATTCGCGGTATTCTGCTGTCTTTCCTTCTGTCCTTATCCTTTGAAATTACACAGCTGACAGGGATATTCGGATTCTATGATCACCCTTACCGTGTATTTGATGTGGATGATCTAATGATGAATACGCTTGGCGGAATGATCGGATATCTGCTTGCGGAATGGTTCTCCGGCCTGCTGCCCCGGATTGAGCATCTTGATAAGGAAGTGGACGTTGCCAGCAAACGTGTATCTTATACGAGACGTGCTGTGGCTTTGCTGTTTGACGGGTTCATTTGTCTGGTACTTGTAAATATCGCCGTCCTTCTCAACATTTCCGCTGCCTTTTGGATCGTCACAGGTATTTACTTTATAATTCTGCCATTCTTCAACAGAGGGCGAACCTTTGGTAAATGGCTCGTTCGCATTCATTTGACTGGAGATGAAGGCAAGCTGAAGTTCACAGGCCTTATAATCAGGTATGGACTTCTGTACTGGATCTTTTTCGGATTAAATCTGACTCTTGTGACGGCTGACCTTCCTTCTTACGGAACAACCCTGCTTGCCTTTTTAGTGTTTATAATGGATGCCTGGTTTGCCATTCACCTGCTGCGCCGGTTATTCGCTAAAGATCCGCTGCTCTTTTACGAACAGCTAAGCCATACCCAGCATCAAATCACCTGGAAGAATTCAGAGCCCGAGCCGCCTCAGAAGTCTGCATAAGGATACAAATAATAAGCCGCCAGTATGGCGGCTTATTTCAGCAGGATATACTCGCAGATGATTTGCAGTGATTCGCGTACACCATTATCGTGTACAATCCCTACCTGCATGATCAGTTTCTTATCACTGGAATCCCGATAGATTCGAGCTCGTCAAACACTTCCTGCACATTTCGCTGCGGATTCAAATCAAAAATGCATCGTTCATCAATCGATTCAGCTTCAAAGATACGCCGAACGGCATCAAGTGAAATGACTTGGTCCGTGTAATAATCCGTGGCCCATTCCGTATAAGCCTCCGGCGTATCTTCCAAATATCCAAGCAGGAAATCCGCACCCCCGTCTTTTTCCTCCTCATCCAGTTCATCCGTATCAAGAAGGTTTCCAAAGCTCCAAAAAGATTCGCCCTTATCTTGCCACAGACAAAAAGTGACATCTTCCGGCTCAAGCTCATCCTGACTCGTCTGCAGCACGCCTATGAGTGGTTCAGGGACCCCGGCATACATCCCCGGCCATACCTCGCCGTCGTCTCTGGCGTGCGGACTCATAGGAGATTCATGGTCAAATCCCTTCATTAATGCACCATCTAAAGTGAAGAGCACATATAGATGGTCGCCTGCCCCATTATCAATGGTGCCCAGCTCCGCATTCGGCTCCCAGTTCCTTTTATAACGATGTACCCTCAGCCAATCCTCATCACTTAAAATAGTATCCAAGGCGGCAAGAATCATCATCCTTTTTTTCAAGCCCTCTAACCCTGGAAGCGCTGAGATTATTTCTGACATCATAACATTTCCTCCTGTAACCTCATCGTCAAGCTATCTTAGGCATTCAGAGCTGTATTCCAAGCTTCTCTTGCTGAAACCTTCGCTCTGCTGCTGCTGGCTCCGCTGCCTTCCTTAGTCCAAAGGGGCGGATAATAAGCAAATACCTCACCAGGCTGAAGCTGACTTGAATCCTCCTCCCAGCCTTGCCAGCGAAAGGTCTCGTAGTATCTGTCCAGGTCACCGTCCGCCAGCCAGCCTACAAAACCGGAATACGCCAGATCCATGGATTCCCATTCCAGCGTATCGGGGGCAAAATAATAAACATGTCCGTCATTTCCAAATCGGCCGATGTTCAGAGCGAAAAAGCCTCCCGCTGCATCGTATCCCACAAGCAGCATCCCTTCGAGTGCCGGTACACCCTCTCTGTCCAGAAGCCCGTTCCAGTAGGGGAGACTTCCATATATACCTTCGCCCCCTGCGCCAAGCAGGGTAATCCACCCATGGTCGAACAGGATGCCCGCCGTTTCATATGCAACGGCTCCTAAATAGGACTTGGTACTGACCTGCAAACGGTATAGCGCATCTGCCCCTGTCTCATGTTCTGATGTTATAATTACACTCCCGTTCTTGCCCTGATCCAGCACGCCCTTAAGCTCTTCCCAAGCATGGTCTTCACTGTGAAGCAATTCCTTGATCGTCAAATATCCCATTATTTCATCCCACCTTTAAGTAACCGATGCATTCATCCTCCGCAACCCTGCTTGTATTTGTTATTTCTCTAACTAAATCGATTAGCGTAATGGAACGAGCCTGGATAAGCGTTCGAATTCTTCAAGATGCGGACTAACTTTAGATTTGATGCTTTGCAAATATTTTAAAGCCGCTGCGTTTCTCCGCTCCTCTGCCTTGGTCTCTCCTGGAAAGATGGAGTATTCCTTAACAACAGAACCCTTTTTATAAACTGCGCTGAACATTTGACCTTTTTGCCAGGAAGCCCTCATATTTACATTGCTGCCCAAAATCGCGATGGACTCTTCTCCATTCTTGTATGTAAAGCTGAAATCCGGATCAGCAAGGGCATGAATGACATCATAACCGCTTCCGAATTGATTGCTTGTAAATATACCGTTTTGAATCTGATGAGACTGAACGGTTCCATCCTCAAGCGATATTTTGTGAGTCTGCGTACCCTTTCCATCCATCTTGTCATTTTTCCAATCCCCGCTGTAAACCACTTTATGCAGCTCGCCTTCCTGGACATACTCATTGATGTACTTCCCCGTACCAGAGCGTTTGCCAAGAGCGAATTGACCCGAATACTGTTTGCCATTTCCCCATTTTATCGTTCCCGAGCCATGAGGGACACCGTCTTTTACTTCCCCGTAATAAGTAATTCGCTCTGATATTTGAACCCATTCCTTAGCCGCCGCAGCATCCGCGGTAACTGATGCCGAAGCTAAGACTCCAGCTGCTCCCGACACCGTTAATGCTATAGCCAGTGGAAAAGCCGCCAGCTTTTTCATTGTAAAAACTCCTCTCGGTTTACCAAAAAAGACGATGACATTTCCCTAATAAAGAATATGCGTGTACTACTTTGTTTGGATTTTACCTTTATCCAATAGTTCCAACGATGCTGCCTTCACTGTCTCGGATTAGTGTTTTTATAATTTCCAAAACAATATTTACAGAAGTAATTTGGACTGAACTTTCTTTAGGCACAAGCTTTGGCGTAAGCTCTGCTACGGCCTGCTCATTCAGTGTAATGGTAATATTGTCTTCCCCTTCTTTGTAGCCTGCTTTATCTCCCGGTTCAAACACAACTTGAATATCCTGGCTCAGCAATCTGAGCGTCTTCCCTTTTCCTATTCTGCCTTGGAGCAGTTTACCCACGATTTCCGCCTGCTTTGCCCCGATGGTTAATTTGGCTGGCGTCTTTTTGAACAGCTTCTTCTCCTGCGGCATCCAATCTAGTGAATCTACGAACAGGAAACCAGTGCTTGAACCTTCTTCTGCCATTCCTTTGTTCACGGCATCCGCTACCTCAGAAATATCCAGAAGCGAGCTTCGGGACAGCTCTGTTATGTAATACGGCAAATGGGAAAGTCCTGCTGACAGCACCCCAAGTGTATTCCATGTCATCATGGCGTCCAGCTCGTCACCCGTTATACCTGTCATTTGGATAAACTCCACTCTTCCATTGGGTGTATCGATTGGAAGAAGCTCCGGATCGTGCGTAAACGCAAGTGCAGTAAGCAGTGTGTCTGCCCCCAAGCAAATCGGTCCATTCGCATCCAAATAATCTCCCGGTTTAAATACATTCCCGCTGCCGAACACGTATCTGCCCATATTTTGCAGCAGGTTAAGCGCCCAGGCCGGGGGCACCTCCTCAGTTTCGTCACGTGCAACCCTGAAAGTCAGCTCAAATCCAAAACCGCTCTCCTCGGTATTTTCGGATTCCTTCGCATACAACTCAGAAAAGCCATACGTTACAATGTGCCAATGCGGACCCCCGCACTCTGACTTATAAGCGCTGAGTCCATCGAGGGGATCGTTCCCGCCAAGAGAGTAAGGAAGTAATGTTCCGTAATGCTTTGGCTCCTGTTCTCCGTAAATAGGCTTCAAAGCTTCATCTATAGCATCCCATCCGGGTGCGTGATCCATCTCTTCGTTTGTCTCCTTGTTTGTTTCGTCATTCATTGCTTTTCTTTCCTCCTATAATTCATCCAGTGTCTAATAAACTATTATAATTGGATTTTGACTGCCTATCGTTATATACACCAAATTTGAGCAATATTTACTATGTAGCAGGAAGAAGCATAAATACAAGCCAATTTAAACACAAAAGAAAAGGTCAAGTAGGATTTTAAATTCCTCAAAAACCAGCTTTATCATTACATCGTGTCCACTATCCTAGAACTGCCTAAACAAAGGGATTTAATGCCTTGCTGCAGTCCATTGTTATTGGAGTTTAATGTACTTTCCTCCTGAAAAAAATCTTAACAAAGAAAGTTATCCTTTTTATAAATTACACAATTACGAAATCTATCTACTCTTTTATTCCTGGGTCCCTATCTATAGATTTGAGAACCAAGGTTGAGAAGATTTTCAGGCTCTGTAATTAGAAATGCTGTTTGGCGCCGGGCTTTATTTAAAGTAAAATACAGCTAGGCTTATTTCGTAACTGTACTTACACATTTAATTAAAATATTCCATAAAAAGAGCGGTGATTTGATCATGAAATTTATCGTATCCACGAAATGGGTGTTAGCCCGTATGTATGAATCGGATGTCGCTATTGTCGACTGCCGTTTTGCCCTGGGTCAGCCGGAATCCGGCAGACAGGCTTTTACTGAAAGCCATATTCCGGGCGCTGTTTATTTTGATTTGGAACAAGATTTGTCTTCACCGGTTCAAGCGAGCGGAAATGGGGGGCGCCATCCTCTGCCGGATCTAGAACAGTTGACGGAACGAATCCGTAAAGCAGGTATCAGCAATGAGACCCGAATTGTAGCTTACGATGATCAAGGCGGTGCCATGGCTTCAAGATTTTGGTGGCTGATGCGTTACTTAGGACATGAGCAGGTATATGTCATGGACGAAGGCTTCTCGGCATGGCAGGCAGCAGGCTTTCCGGTAAGCTCCGAGGTTCCGATTCAGATACCGGCATCCTACACGCCTCACATTCAAACTCACCTGATTGCGGATATAGAGGAAGTTCGTAATGCTTCAACTACCGGTGCAGCAGTATTAATCGATTCGCGGGAATACCCTAGATACCTTGGCGAGGTAGAGCCTTTGGATAAGAAAGCAGGTCATATTCCAGGTGCTGTCTCGATGTTTTGGAAGGAGAATCTTCAAGAAGGCACTACCAAGATCAAATCAGAGGATGAGCTAGGCAGCCGTTTCAACACATTTGATAAAGATCAGGACATTATCGTCTACTGCGGCTCTGGAGTTACCGCTTGCCCTAATGTGCTGGCGCTGCAGGAGGCCGGATTTAACCGCGTGAAACTATATGCGGGAAGCTGGAGCGACTGGATCAGCCATGAGGAGAACCCGGTGGCAACAGGAGAAGAATAAGTTTTAACGAGCCCGCGAGCAGCGGGCTTTTTACTTGCTATTTTTTATTTCCCCTATACATTTCATCTTAAAAAATGACGAAATAACTAGAACAGCATGATAAATGGAACTGGCATGACCGGCCTTCTATCAGAGCTTAATAGCCAAATACAGGGGGAACTTTTTTGAAAAAGCAATTGTTAGTTAAAGTCATGACAACCGCTGCGCTGCTCAGCGCAAGCATCCAGCCGGTCTTCGCCTCAACGGAACTGACGGACATCAATGGATCATTTGCTAAAGACGCCATTCATGAGCTCGTGAATGCAGGAATTATTAACGGAAAAGGCAACGGCCAATTTGATCCTACAGGAAAAATATCCAGGCAGGATTTCGCAATTATACTAGCTAAATCACTTAAATTGGATGTAGACTCCGCACCAGCTTCCAGCACGTTCTTAGATATTCCCCCAAACAGCTACTCCTACAAATATGTTGAAGCTGCCGCTAAGTCCGGGTTAATCAACGGTACAGGAAACGGGACTTTCGGTTACGGACAGACGCTATCTAGACAGGATATGGCCGTCTTATTTGTCCGGGCTTTGAACTATACTGCGGGTAATGATGTCGTAACAGGCAACGGAGCGACTTTAAAATTTGCAGACGCTTCGTCTATCTCAAATTACGCCAAAGACTCAGTAGCTGCTGCAGTTGAGCTGGGCTTGTTAACAGGGAACAACAACGGCACTTTTAATCCAAAAGGAAATGCTAGTCGGGAACAAGTGGCTTTAGTTGCAAGTAAGTTCCTCACAGCCCAGCAAAAGATAAGAGAAGAGAGTGCAGGCCAGCCGGTCGAAGTACCTGAACCTCCGACAGAAACGCCAGAAACACCACCCATAACTCCGCCAAGCAATTCAGGGAACGGTGGCAGCGGAAATAACAGCGATAATAACGGCTCTCAAAGAGACACTAGTGCTCCAACTGCTGCAATTACGTCTTCTTCACCAGTTGCTGTTGGAGGTAACGTTACAGTTACAAGCACTGAAAAAGGCACAGTCTATTTGGTTCCCTTCCAAAGCATCCCAGCGACAGTTGTAGGTTTAAATGCTTTGGTAGAAGAGCACCAAGCAAACAAGGCGGTGGTTACTTCCGCTAATTCCGAGACGTCAGTTGTCACTACGGGACTTGTCGCTGGCCTGTACCGGGCGATTGCAGTGGATACTGCTGGTAATGTATCTGCTCCCTCGTTAACAACAATCGAGCTGGTTGATTCTAAAATGCAGGAAACAGCAATATATTTCACCAGCCCGCGAACAGTTGTATTGAGCTATAGTGAAGAGCTCGATCCGTCTCATGTGCCTACAGCCTCGCCTTCCGAGATATCGGAACCGGATATTACCGTTAGGGAACACGCAGGAAACGCTAGACCGTATGTCATCCTTAACGATGAAAATATAACCGTTACGGGCAACTACGTGATGATTTCTCTCCCTTATGCCTTATATGAAGGAGCATCACTAACCGTATCCTATCAGCCTCACTCGAACGATCATGCCATCCAGAGCTTATTTGGAAAGAAAGCTGATGCTGTAGATGAGTATGAAGTTGTCTATTCAGCAACTTCCGATATGTTGAACTCACTGATTACGGAAGCAACAACGCTTCACAACAATGCCGAAATCGGATCAACTGCCGGAAAGTATTCCGAGGGGGCAGCTGCTTTATTAGAAGAAGCTATCTCGTCGGCAAAACTCATTCAAGACAACGTGGAGGCAGCTCATGCAGAAGTATCCTACGCCGTTTCAAGACTTGACCAAGCTATATTCCATTTCAAAGAGTCAAAAATTCAGCCGCTAGAGCTGTCTTTGGCAGAAAATGCATCATTTGTTGTGAATCCTTCTTTAGAAGGCAGTCTCTCTGCAATTACAATCTCTCCTAATGATCCGCAAATAGAAGGTTATGACAAACGTAGTATTAAGAAACTTATTCAAGTTAATCGTGGAGAAAGTTTCGAATACTTCTCATACAACACGGCAACTCAAGACTACGGTGTTTACGAAGGAGAAGAACAGGTGGCCACAGTTTCCGTGACCTCTACTACCGATGATCTTAAGGTAGAACCTGGAGACAATGGACTCACAATTACACCGTTAGAGGGCCTAACTAATGCTACGGGTGCCAAGCTAGTATTTACACTTCAGGAAGAAAAACAAGAACCGTTGCAGGTATTGCTCCCAGTAACAGTTGACGATGTGTCTCCATCGGTTACAGCGGCCACATACAGCGGCAATACGATCACCGTGAATATAAGTGAAACAATATATACTCCTTTCCCACTCAGTTCTGAAACAGGAAATATACAGCTTGAGTATTCCGCTTCTGGTGAATTTCTGGATTTAGATACAGATACAGTTCTATTAAGAGGTAACTCTTCTGTGAACAGCGTGAATTACGATTTCCATTATCAGATAGATCCTAATGCTAGCAATCAAATTATCATTACTTTAAGCGAGCAAACTATCGCAGAGCGCAATTTTCATTTTCCTGGAAAATTCCGATTAAGTATGAACGGATATCAGGATTTTGCCAGAAATGAATTTCAAGTAAATTCACATGAAATTATCGTCCCTGATATGCCTGAAGCTCCATGAAAACGGAACACGGTAAGCCCACTTTTGTTTTGATTAGGGAAAGCATTCCTCCCGATTTCAGAGCCTTTGTGTCCATGGAACTCCGCCACTTACAAGGGCGGATTCCTCCTTCTTATTTGGTCATTGGGGCTATGTATGAAGGAAAACCAGCCGGACTCGCGATTGCTGGATATGCTCTAGGTTCTAGTAAGCATCCGTATGCAAAGCTGCTAGCTGTCCATGTAGCCGCTCCTCTTCGGAGAAAGAGGATTGGTGCCGGACTGATTGAACAGCTTGACTCTATGCTAATTAAGGCCGGCATCAAACATTTATCAACGGAGTATCTAGGTGGAACGGCCCCCGTATCAGCAGAATCAGCATTTTTTGAGCACTGTGGATTTCAGTCCCCCCTTCCAGGCATTTACGTCTGCAGTTGTTCTCTGCAATCTGTGCACAGGATTCCGTGGATCACGAATATGAAATTGCCGGAGACTTTCGAATACGACCCTTTGCATACGCTGTCTGAAAAGGAACGAAAATGGATTGAAGACGGAAGAGGAGTCTGGTATCCTCCCATTCTGGATCCTTTTGCCGAAGAAGATTGTATAGACATGGAGCGGAGTGTAGTTTTACGCCGTGGGAGCAATGTTATCGGCTGGTTGATCCTTGAGCACTTTGACGCAAAAACGATCTTGTACAAGACCATGTTTGTAAGCAAGCCCTATCAGCGGATGGCTAGAGGAATTGCATTAATAGCAGAAATCAGCCGCAAAATGGCACAAGATCCAAAGTACAAAGAAGCTGTTTTTTTTATTGAGGCTGAGAACCTCCCTATGACAGAATTTTTGAAGAAAAATGTTGCTTTATCCTTGCTGAAACAAGAAATTTTATGGAGAACATATAAGAAGCTTTAGAGTATAAATAAATTTCTGATTAGATTGTACAAGAGAGCTAAGTTCCGACTTAGCTCTTTATTTTTATATTAAACAGCGTCTGACTGCATGGAATATATATTTAAATTAAATCCATTAGATCGACTTATAGAAACTTTAAGCAGGTTTAGAACAATCGAGCTCAAATACTCTTACAACCATGGGGAACAGCTTTTTATCTCGAGGATTTATATTTTTAACAATATTGCAAACATATCAGTGCAAAAAATGCTAAAAAACTATCTGATAAAGATCCGAATTGGATTGAATTTGCCAAGGAGCTAATACTTCTGGCAAACTAATTTCGAGGAGAACAATTATAAATTAGGGAGAACAGAATGGAGGCGTATAAGAAAAGTGAGTTATTCTTTCAAAGCAGATGAAACGGAAAATATTATGAACCGATTCGGGCAAGATTTTTATGCTGCTGTATTGAGATATATTGACGTATATTCTGACAAATGGTCATTATCTTCATTTCAATTCATTCCTTCCTATTCAGCAAACCTGGTTTTCAAATGTCAATCCGACTGTTTTGGAAGCGCTATACTTAAAATCGGAAATCCTGCTCATAAAGAAAGCTTGTCCGAATTTAATACCTTAAAACAATACAACGGCAGACCTTTCTGCAAAGTTTATGATGCAGATATGGAACATGGAATTATTCTCGAAGAATGCATTGAGCCCGGACTAACTTTAAGAAACGAGGCTTCCCTTGAAAAAAGACTTTCTGTCTTCTGTTCCCTCTTTAAAGACCTGCATACTGCACCTGAAAAAATAGACATTCACCCGTCATACACTGGATGGGTAAATAGAATAACAGAGTACATGAGCACACGACATGATTGCAGAGAGATCTACTTGCACATGAAAAAAGCACAGGATATCAACGCGACGGTCTCTGCCGTATACTCCAAAAAAATGCTGCTGCATGGTGACTTTCATCATGACAATATATTACTTGGCAGCCATAGCGAGTACGCGATTATCGATCCCAAGGGTGTCATTGGAGATCCGGTATTCGATACCCCTCGATTTATCTTGAATGAATTTGATGATGAGATAACGCCTGGGCTGTATAAAAAGATAAATGATATCATTTTATTTTTTGAGAAAAACCTGGATATCCCCAGCGATATTTTAAGAAAGTGTCTATATATAGAGACGGCAATGGGAATTAGCTGGAGTGTAGAAGACGGAGCATCTTCGGAGGAAATTCCAAAGCTTGTTGAAACCGTTGCTTTTGCTGAGAGCATCTTGAATAGTTGATTGCATTTGCTGACCTACTAAGGAAAAGCAGGCTGATTAAAGCCTGCTTTTTTCTTATTCCGTAACTCCTTTTTTCTACCTTACGTAAGGCACAAGAAAACTATTATCAATAATTATATAGACAATATATATTTACATCTATAATATACTAGATGAATTATAAATTAATCATTATATTGATAAGGAGTTGTTTACTATGAGTCAAAACATCACCATGTTGCCTGCGACTCCGCAGGATCGCATGAATTATTTATTAGGTCTTTGTTCGGCTGTTCAACAGATCGGGATAACGATCAAATTCCAAGATCAGCTTAGCGAGGATCTCGTAGAGCAGTCCATTCAGCTTGCAGCGGTTCAGAATCCGGTTCTGTCTGGCCGATTTGTTGAGGTGGATACGCCGTATTGGGAAATTCGAGATGATGGTATTCTAGATGAAGTACTATCTGTTCAGTATTGCATGCAGCAAGAAATGGATTCGCTCATCGAATCCTATATGGCTCAGCCCATAAATTGGATCAGCGGGCCTCTGCTTGAAGCACGGATATTCCGAACACAGCATGATACACTTTGTTTGAAAATGTCCCATTTGTGCGGAGATGGTACCGGATTGAAACAACTAACGAAGCTTATCGCTTCCTTGTATACTCGTTTAGCTCAACAAGAGGACTACGCTTCCTTGCAACAGTTGCTGCTTGCTGAACAACCTGGTGTTCGGGATCAGGCTGCGTTATTCGCAGCAACCGGGATAACTGATCTGTCTACCGTTATCCGGGAGCCCTCTGGGTCGGCGTCTCTCTGGTCCTTTCCCGTAGATTCCATTGATAATGCCGTTGCAGCGGTAGTTAGAGCAGAATTAGAGCCCGAGCAAATGCAAGAACTAAAGACACGGATCAGAGCCCATAACGCAACAATTAACGATGCATTACTCGCAGCATATTTCCGCTCCCTATCTAAGCGTGCTGTCTATATGGAGCCTCAGACCAAAGAGAAGGCTGTCGGAATGACTGTTGATTTGCGAAAATATTTACCGAATCGGGCAACCGAATTCGTATGTAATATGTCGGGGATGGAAATGCCGCAAATTGAGTTGGATCACAACGATTCGTTTGAATCTACTTTAATCAAAGTGAAACTTGTGATGGATCAGTTAAAAGCTGATCATCTGGGATTATCTTCGGCTGCAGGAATGGAAAGAATGGCAGAGCTTCCCCTATCTGCTGCGGTTGACCAGATCGGCAAACAGCAGGAAATGGCGAAGCAGATGAGAATGGCTTTACCGATGATGACCAATTTCGGCACAATCGACGAAGCTGCAGTTCAATTTGATACTTGCGAGGCGAGTGAGGCCTATATGACATCACCCTTAATGTACGCTCCTTTTTTCAGCGTAGGGGCGAGCTCTTTTCGCAATACTTTGACACTATCCGTAGGGTTTCATACTCCGGCCTTAGCTATAGATTCGGTAAAAAATCTTTTGGATGATATGATAAACGAGCTGACTTTTTAAAATAAGACTGCTGTCTAAAGAACGCTCCCCTAATAGAAACTGCATTTGAGTACAATGATTAAGACAGCTAATGAACGGAATTTAAGGAAGTTGGAGATAAATATGAATTCATGAGGAGGAAATATCTATTTGGAGAAGTCAAAGAAAAGCCTGAGAACTTGCAGCAGCGGTCACCAATATGATAAAAGCAGTGAGTGTCCGACTTGTCCAATCTGTGAGCAGGAAAGAAAACCGGACAGCGGATTTCTTTCCCTCCTCTCGGCACCGGCAAGACGGGCTCTCGAGCATCACGGAATTACGACTATAGAACAGCTTTCCACATACAGCGAAAAAGAAATTTTGAAATTTCACGGTATGGGCCCTGCCTCTCTGCCAAAGCTTAGGACTGCGCTGCAGGAAGCCGGCTTAACTTTTAAACCATAAAATATACACGATAAACAAACTTTATTTTAGAAAATGGGATCGATGGATGAAGCTTCATAGCTTTAAACTTGAGCTTCATTTTATATGTTCTTTACCCAGGCATCATTCGAGTAACCCCGCTCTTCCCAGTATCCTACATGCTCCCCTTCTATTAACTCGATCCGGGTCAGCCACTTTACCGATTTATAAGCATACATCTTCGGTACGATGAGTCTGACCGGACCGCCGAGGTCACTTGGGATAGGGTTTCCATCATGCAGGACCGCGACCATAACATCATCCATGACAGCCTGCTCTATAGTCAGCGTATCCGTATAAACTCCATCGCCTGAATAAAATTTAACCGTCCTCGCTTGCTGCTGCACGCCGGCTTGTTTTAGCAGCTCTTTTAGCGGTATGCCTTCCCAAGTGTTGTTGTAAACCGACCAGCCTGTAACACAGTGAAAATCACTTACCTGTACAGTCCGCTTCAGCTGAACGAACTGCTCCCAGCTCCAATTCAATTGATTATCCACCAATCCATCCAGTGTAAAGGACCAGTTCTCGTTGGTGAAGACAGGCATTTTTGTCACTGTGTAGACTCGAAAATTCCCCTCTGCTCCGCCGCCCATCGGATGCAGGGAAGCCGAATGCGGCACGGGGTCCGGAACAAGCTTATTCTCGTTCTGCTCAAGCAGCCTCTCCATGGAATTGCTTCCTCCAAAGCTGCCCAGCCATTTCAAAAAGGACGGGGCTAGCGTTACCGTTAAGCCTAGGCCGATAACTCCGCCAATAAATGCTCTTCTCGTATATATAGGCTGAGGGGCCGCAGGATGAAGCTGGTTCTCCTTACGCTCGTGTTTGATGGTACGGCGATGAGGTTCTTGAAACCATTTCAATCGAGTAATAGAGTGATAGATGATATAGGGAAGTCCGATCCATGTCAGCAGATCATGCGTAATTAAGGCAGCATTCGCTATACCGGGACCCACCTGTTTGAACTGCCACAGCAGTACGCCGGAAAGAAACCATCCTGTAAGAAGACCCAGTACAATTATTACATTCACCCGCTGCCAAGGCTTTTGCTTCAGCCGCTTCCAATGCTTTCCCGCAAGCAGAAGATAATAGAGAACCGGGAGGATGGACACAAGTCCGACTGCAATATGGAGCGATTTAATCCATACCCGCCCTTCTCCTAATAAGCTCCGCCAAAAACCGCCAATGAGAATCAGACCGGTGATTGCCAGAAATAATACGATCCAGCCGTTCCAGGCATGAAGTGAAACCAGCTTTTTGCCATAGCCTTTACGTACTCGTTTTAACCACTCTCTCATGTAACTCCCCCCTGCTCAGGTCCTGCTTCGTTACCCTAATTATAAACGCTGGTAAACCACTATCTACTAGATAATCTCAAGTTTTTAGGACTACGAGTGCCCCCTTATAAAATACGTGAAGTGTTTCTGCTATGGCAGCAGGGACAGAAAGGCTTTGGAGGCAGCGGACAAAGGTACTCCCTGCAGTGTTGCCACTCCGACATGCCGCTTTGGAATAGGGGCCGCCAAAGGAATTTCAATCAGTGATCCCTCCTTGAGCTCAGGAAGTATATAATCCCGTACGACAAAAGCAAGCCCAAAGCCCCTAAGTGCGAACTGAACAAGCAGATCTATGCTGCCCAGCTCAATTTCCGGAGTAATCTGCAAATCATGCGCAGCAGCATAATCATCAATATATTTGCGAGTGCTTGCTCCTTTTTCCAACATCAAAATTGGATACTGATTTAGCTCATCTCCAGTAAAAGCTACTCCCGCTAAATGCGCATATTCCTTTCCACATACGAGACAGTCTTGGATTGCCGAGCTTTCCTTCACCTCGATCTGCTTATCCTTCACAGGCAGACTGACGATGCCGAAGTCGATTCGCCCTCCCTTCAGCAGCTGGATCGTCTCCGGAGTCGTCCGGTTGGTCACATGTATTCGAACATTAGGATGGTCTGTCCGAAAGCGGTCAAGATAAGGAAGCAAAAAATATTTACACAACGTATCACTGGCACCGATATGGATTTCACCGCTGTCCAGATTGTGCATTTCTGCTATCGCCTTTTCTCCCATGCTGACATTAATAAATGCTTGTTCGATATAACCAAGCAGCACTTTTCCCTCTGTTGTAAGCTGAACTCCCCTTGACGTTCGAAAAAACAACGCTCCCCCAAACTTCTCCTCCATCTGTTTAAGGGTGTGGCTGACAGCCGGCTGGGTTATATGCAGCTCAGCTGCTGCTCCTGTCAGACTTCCTGTCTTGGCTACCTGGTAAAAGACACGATACCACTCCAGATTGATATCCATTGATATTACCTCACTTTATACCAACTATTAGAAATATTACTTTTTCTTATGTTCTAGATAAAACTATAATAATCTCAGGATTTAATTACAAGCGGGGAGGCAAATCAATTGACAGTTACGGCAATCGTTGGTGCAAATTGGGGAGATGAGGGCAAGGGTAAAATGACGGATGTGTTATCCGCGTCCTCATCCTATGTCGTGCGCTTTCAAGGCGGCAGTAATGCAGGACACACCATTATCAACCATTATGGAAAGTTTGCTCTGCATATGCTGCCTTCAGGTGTGTTCTATCCGAGCGTAACCAATATCATCGGTCCGGGAACGGCTCTGGATACCGGGATGTTAAAGCAGGAGCTGCAGATGCTTGCTGAGAGAGGCGTTCCAACGCCAAGTTTATATGTATCTGAACGTGCTCAGGTCGTGCTTAGTGTCCATCGGTTGTTTGACGAGCTTGAGGAGGAAAGACTAGGGTCGCGGGGGTTTGGTTCTACGAAAAGAGGTATTGCTCCATTTTATGCGGACAAGTATGCCAAGCTCGGGATTCAAGTCTCCGATTTATTTGACCAGACTCGTCTTCAGGAGCGTCTAGAAAGGCTGCTTGAGCCTAAGAATGTCATGCTTCAGCATTATTATAACCGCGAGCCTGTTAATCTTAAGCTCCTTATGGAACAGCTCAAGGAGGAGGCAGACTTCCTGGCTCCGTATGCAGCGAACACAACTGAACTTCTGCAAAAAGCACAGCGAGATGGTAAATCCATATTGCTGGAGGGACAGCTCGGAGCACTGCGTGATCCTGATCACGGTATATATCCGTACTCCACTTCTTCCTCGACGCTCTCAGGCTACGCTCCTGTAGGAGCCGGACTTCCTGCATCTTCCATCAGCACAGTAATTGCCGTAGTCAAGGCTTATTCCAGCTGTGTAGGCGCGGGTCCATTCGTATCCGAGATTGATGGCAAAGAAGCGGATGAGCTGCGAAGACTTGGCGGTGATGCTGGCGAATATGGAGCAACTACTGGACGGCCGAGACGCATGGGATGGTTTGATGCTGTAGCAACACGTTACGGCTGCTCCATCCAGAACGCAACGGAAGTATGCCTGACGAACCTTGATGTATTAGGTTATCTGGATGAGATCCCTGTATGTACTGCATATGAACTAGAGGATGGAAGCATCACGAAGCAATTTCCAGTGACGAGCAAGCTGGATGCGGCAAAACCGGTAATGTCACGTCTCCCGGGTTGGAAGTGCGATATTTCCCATATTCGTAAATTTGATGATTTGCCGAAACAGGCGATAGCTTACGTGGAGTTTATTGAAGCCAGCCTAGGCGTAAACATTACAACTATTTCCGTAGGACCTAGACGTGAGCAGGTTATCGAACGAGGATAGATAAATAAATCAGCATCTCTAACCAGCAAAAACCGGGAGCCTCTCTGCTAGAGAGATTCCCGGTTTTTTAAGGCATGAGTTCCATCACGTTAGTACATCTAAATTTTTAATTGTTGATTAATTTTTTCCTTCAAATCATCGGTAATGGAGAGCAGCGGCAGCCGGAGCGCATCGGATTGTATCCATTCCAGCTGAGACAAAATCCATTTCAGCGGAGCCGGGTTCGGCTCTTCTTGGAACAAGAGACAGATCATAGGGACAAGCTCATCGAACATTGCCTTTGCCTCTAGGACATCTCCGCTCAAGAAGCGATGATACACTTCAATAAATTTCGCGGTATTCACATTAGCCGAAGCTAGCATTCCTCCACTCGCCCCTTGACTCAAAGAAGCGTGGAACAGAAGATCCTCACCGCAAAGCACTGGCTTAGAACCATACCTTGAAAGCTCCGAAACCAACTCTATGCCTCCTGAGCTGTCTTTCAGCCCGATAACATGCTCCAATTCGAGGATCTCTCTTATTGAATCCACGGAAAGCCGAATCCCTGTCCGTCCGGGTATCTCATAGGCAATAACAGGAACTGCAGTCTCGGATACTTTTCGAAAATGCTCCACGACCCCTCTGCCTGTCGGTTTGTTGTAATATGGGGTCACTACAAGGACTGCATCTGCGCCAAGATTTCCGGCCAGCTCTGTACGCTTCACTGTGGATAACGTATCGTTTGTTCCGGTACCGATGACGAGAGGAACACTCTTGTTCATTTGCTTCATTACTATTTTCGCAATTTCCACGAGGCTCGTTACTTCCTCCCAGCTGGTGGTTGGAGATTCTCCTGTCGTTCCGTTAATGACAAGTCCGTTAATATCATTTAATAAAAGGTGCTTTAAGTAGGATTCAAATGATGCCAGATCAAGGTTATGATTAGGTAGGAATGGAGTAACGACGGGTACGAAGATGCCTTTCAAGTTTTGCTCTCTTAACATGATGCAGCTGCCTCCAATACGTTGTATTTATTTTCAATTTACCATAGTGCTCGGCATCACAGTTATCTATAATAGTTGATATGCATTATCAATATTATTGATGAGGTGGGCTCATGGATTTCATATATCTCAAAACGTTCAGGCAGGTTGCCCTGCGCCAAAGCTTTACCCGAGCTGCTGAAGAGCTCGGCTATGCCCAATCCAGCGTTACGACCCAGATTCAAAAGCTGGAGAAAGAATACAATGTCAAATTATTTGAGCGTCACGGCAAAGCGCTGCGGCTTACCTCTTCCGGAGAAGAGCTGCTCAAGATTGCTGTCCAAATTCTTGAGCTATACGAGCAATCAAAAGAGAAGCTTGCTATGCAGGGAGGCGGAACATTATCCATCGGCACCATTGATTCCATCGCCTCCTATTTCCTTCCGCAGGTCATTCAGGATATTCGGGGGTCATATCCCGAAATGAGCATTCGGCTGCAGGCCGATCGGGAAGATTACATCCTGGATCAGGTCAAGGAAGGAGAGTTCGATATAGGACTTATCCTCGGAAATACATTGCCGGATCCGTCCTTGAACTCGATTGTGATCAGGGAGGAGCCGCTGGTTCTGATCTCAAGCCCGGATAACTCGTTATTGCAGCTTACAAACATAGAAATAAACGATTTGCGGAATACGGAATGGTTTATGGCGGAAGCCAGCTGTAATTATCGTATTATGCTGGAAAAGGTGCTGCGTGCGCATGGCATTCCGTTCAATGTCAGACTAGAGCTTGGCAACCCTGAAGCGATTAAGCGATGCGTTATGGCTGGTGACGGCATCGCGCTGCTGCCCGAAATGGTAGTGAGGGATGAAATTCAAAGAAAAGAGCTGAGCGTCCTGCCTTTTGTTCACTCTGACATCAAGCTTTATATGTACTTGGTTATTCATCCGAAGAAATGGATTTCGAACAGCCTCATGGAATTTATTTCCCTCTTGAAGCCGGATCAGGAGCTGATATCATTGTAATTCCGGTCCTATTTTTGACATCAACAATGTGACCTGTACATTACCTTTTTGTCATCTTCTTATTTACCTGCAATGTTAGTATTAACCTATTGAATTTATTACTCTGAAAGGAAAGGTTTTTTGCATGTTCCAAATGACAACTTACTTGACCCAACGCACCCAGACGTTTGTGAATGTGAACCATACGGGCACGTCTCCGTATTCTGCCCCATTTCTGCAGTATGTGTGCAGGGCTGAGGTGATGCCTCATGCCTGAACCGATTAAAAATGACGCGCGTTATATGCCGGGATTAGACGGACTAAGAGCTTTGGCCCTGATCGGTGTCATGTGCTATCACTGGGGGTTTGATGCAGCTCCGGGAGGATTTTTAGGCGTCAGTATCTTTTTTGTATTATCCGGATATTTAATTACTAACATCCTGGCGATGGAGTGGCACAAGTATGGCAGAATAGATCTTAAAAATTTCTGGTACCGGAGGTTCCGGCGTCTTCTGCCCGCTATGCTGGTCATGCTACTAATGACGGTTGTATGGATAACCTTATTTGATTCTTCCCGGCTCAGCGCACTTCGATATGATGTTGCCGCCGCAGTTACATACATAAGCAATTGGCAGTTTATTTTTCAGGAGATATCTTATTTTGAGTCGTTTGGTCCGCCTTCTCCGCTCGGACATATGTGGTCGCTCGCTGTCGAAGAGCAGTTCTACCTGCTGTGGCCGCTTCTCATGTTGATTACTCTCCGATTTTTTCCGAGACGAGGACAGATGTTTATCTTCATCTGTTCTTTGGCTGGTCTGTCGGCACTCATCATGGCACTTATTTATGAACCGGGGATAGATCCGAGCCGCGTCTATTTCGGTACAGATACCCGTGCATTCGGATTACTGACCGGAGCAGCACTCGCAGTCGTATGGCCCAGCTTCAAGTTATCTGCAAAGATCAAACCGCTTGCAAGGATTGGTATGGATTTGACAGGTGTTTGCGCCTTACTGTTTGTGCTGTATATGATGTGGAGCACGGATCGCTACGAATCATGGCTGTATAACGGCGGAATGCTGCTCTTCTCCATTGCAGCAGCTGTCGTTGTTGCCGTTCTTGCCCATCCTGCATCCCTGCTGGCCAAAGGATTTGGGGCAGGGCTGTTTCGCTGGATCGGGGTACGGTCGTACGGAATTTATTTATGGCACTATCCCGTGCTGATCCTGACCAGCCCTAGAGGGAATCCCGAAGGCATTGGCATATTCTTCACTCTGCTCCAAGTCGCAGCAAGTGTCGCTCTGGCCACTCTTTCCTGGAAATATATTGAGGATCCGATTCGCAGAGGAGCACTGCGTACATGGTGGCATGAGGTCCGGCATTCGGAACGCAGGCGAAAGATGATTACTCCGAAAAGCATGGTCGTCTACTGCAGTTCGCTGCTATTCATCAGCATATTTTGTGTAGGTATGACAATGAATGTATCCGACGCCAAGCGACAGGAAGCAGAAACAGCATTTACTGAGAACACTGCCCCTAAGACGGTAGATGACACAAGCTCAGCCGGGCAGCAGCAAAATGAACCTGCTCAAAATGAGAATCCCCCAGCTGTTGGGAACCCAAATAGTGAAGATCAGTCGGTGGATAGCACCGAAAATGATGCTGCACAGGATAAACCGGATTCTTCAATATCTGATCCTGGCAATATAAATGAAACAACAGATGAATCTTCTGATCAAGACGCAAACAAAACAAGTGACCCTGCTGAGCAAAATGAAGTGGTAGGCGTAGACAGCGATACAAACCCTAAGGAAGTAGAACCTATGTCCGGTGCTTCCATCACAGCAATCGGTGACTCTGTCATGGTCGGTGTAACTCCCTATTTGGAAGAGAAGCTGCCCGGCATCGTAATTGATGCTGAAATCGGACGGCAAATGAGTCGTGCCCAGGATCTGATCCCGGCACTTAAGGCAAAGGGAAGACTTTCAGGCACCGTCATTATCGGACTTGGCACGAATGGTGCATTTTCAGAGAAGAGCCTTACTTCCTTGCTGGATTCCCTTAAGTCAGCTGAACGAGTTCTGCTGGTGAACACCAAAGTACCAAAAGATTGGGAAGCAAACGTAAACAAGATGCTGACAAAGATCGGAAGCAAGTATGCCAACACGACCATCGTCGATTGGCATGAAGCCAGCAGCAGCCACCCTGAATACTTCAGGAAGGATGGAGTTCATTTGGAGCCTGCCGGTGCTGAAGCTTATACTCGTTTGATTATGGACGCGCTTCACTGAATTTAAATCACACTTTACTTGGCTTCACCCGTCAATTATTTACAAATCATGTTTACAAAACAGTGAACTGCCCTCTATAATGAGGTAGTGAGTCGACAACAGCATAGTTATGCTGTCTGATTTATTTTAAAAGAGCTGCGCAATCGTACAGATTTGCATCAAGCGATTAAAGGATTTTTTCTCCTTTAATCGCTTTTTTTGTGTGGATCTATATATGTTAGGCAATTTGCATTATTAGTATTAATGGAGGTCTTATGATGAAAAAAAGAATGTATGATATGTTTATGCTGCTTGCAGGGGCGTTCATCTTTGCGCTCGCCGTCAATCTGTTTGTCATCCCCAACGATTTTGGAGAAGGCGGAGTTACCGGAATTTCCATTGTTCTTTATTATTTGTTCGAGTGGTCGCCCGCGCTGGTCGGTTTCATCATCAACGGGATACTGCTTGTTATTGGTTATAGATTGCTCGATAAACAAACGACTTACTATACAGTTATCGTCATCGCCTTCAATTCCTTGTTCCTGCACTTAACCGAGGATTGGTCCATTCCGGCGGAGGAGCCTGTTCTAAATGCTATCTTTGCCGGACTGCTTGCAGGGCTTGGGATCGGACTTATTATTCGTGTTGGCGGAACGACAGCAGGCACAACCATTTTGGCCCGGATTGCGAATAAATATCTCGACTGGAATATCAGCTATGGATTACTCTTTTTTGATGTGATTGTGGCTGTGCTCTCCATATTTGTCATTGGTATTGAAAACTTCATGTTCACCATCTTGATCCTCTACATCGGTACGAAAGCAATGGAGTTTATCATTGAAGGGCTGAATCCGAAAAAAGCAGTGACCATTATCTCGGTAAAACATGATGCTATCGCCTCTAAAGTAACGGATATTATGGATCGGGGTGTTTCGGTGCTTCGAGGCTACGGCTACTATACAGGTAATGAGAAGGAAATTCTGTATATCGTTATCAGTAAGCAGGAAGTATCCATGTTGAAGAAAATTGTAAAATCTGAGGATCCCGCTGCTTTTGTTACTATTCATGATGTCCGTGACGTGTTCGGGGAAGGCTTTATTGATATTTCTAAATAAGCAAAAGTTAAAGGCTGCGCATAAAGCGCAGCTTTTTTATATACAAACATTACTGGAATCTCTCCTAGTTATCGCCTTCAGGATTATAGAGCCTTATTTAACCATGCCTCAAAAGTAAGACTGTTCGAAAATAATTTACAATAAATAGTATTTTGTTATGTACAATAGTGTGCGCCGTACAGTATAATGTGATCAGGAGTTGATTATATATGGGTGACGTTACAGAAACGATACAAAGTTTATTAAGCGAGCTTAGACGCGGAAGTATTATCATCGCTGTCCTTAGTCAGCTGTCCCAGCCTCAGTACGGATATTCGCTCGTCAGTGTGCTCGAAGACAAAGGGCTCTCCATTGATCCCGGCACACTTTATCCCTTGCTTCGCAGACTGGAAAAACAGGAGCTGCTCATAAGCAGCTGGGATACGAATGAAGCCCGTCCCCGCAAGTACTACAGCATTACTCCGTTCGGCCAGGAAGTCTATGAAGGTGTGTGCCGGGAATGGCTGACACTGACAGAAAGTATGGAGAAAATTATCGGAACTAAAGGAGGATAAAGAGATGGAATTAATTGAGCGTTACGTCTATGCAGTTACGCAAAGGCTTCCGGAGAAGCAAAGAGCAGACATATCCAAAGAGCTGCGAGGACTTATAGAGGATATGTTGGAGGAACGCGCACAATCGGATGGGCCTACGGAGCAGGAGGTTGAGAACGTTCTCAAGGAATTGGGGCCACCGAACGTGATGGCTGCCCGATATTCTGGTGAACGTTATCTCATCGGTCCGGTATTGTATTCTAATTACCTGATGGTCATGAAAGTCGTCCTTGCTTCATTGGTGATTTCATTTAGTATTTTTGCGATCATTGAGGCCATCATGACGCCTGGTCATATTTTGGACCATTTTGTTAATTATCTTATTGATATTGTTATCGCCGTTTTTCAGGGGATTGCCTGGGTGACCATCATCTTCGCTTTCATAGAACATTTTCAGCGAAGATCGTCAGATTCATCTAACAATGCAGATACAACACATAAGTGGAACCCCAAAGATTTACAAGCCCTGCCTGATCGTGGGATAGAGATTAAAAAGTCAGATCCGATTGCCAGCATTATATTCATCACTTTGTTTACGGCGCTTTTTGCTTTTAATGTTGAATTACTCGCTGTCCATCGACTCAGTGATCAGGGCTTCGATTCTATTCCTTTTATCAGCTCAGCTGGAATTGAGAAGTATATCCCTTTCATTTGGCTGTTCGGAGCAGTAGGAATTCTTGGAGAAATATTTAAGCTGATTCTACGTAGAAGGACAGCATCCCTCCTCGCCTACCATATCATCTTCAGCATTCTATCCTTTATTTTCGCCTTTATTATGCTTCAAGACGGCTCGGTCTGGAATGCATCATTTATGAGTCAGCTGGAAGCCTCAGGTCTTATTACCCGCGGACAGGAAAGCTATGAGGTCGTCTCCAACCTATGGACGGGTGTGATTCAGAACCTGATCTATGTTATAGCTATCATCACCCTAGTCGACATAGGAAGTCAGATCTACAAATGGTTCAGCACTCGTAAGTTCGTAGGCCGTGTATAACACGGCTTTTTTTTCATTTATGGACTGACTTCATTTTTTTCTTCATAAGGATTCTGTCTGATCATTTGAATAAAGTTAGCTGAAGCTGCAGACAACGATTCATTTTTGCGAGTACAGACGGCTATCGTATTCTTAAGATGAACATCTTTCACCATCACTCTGGCTAGCTCTCCACGCCGAACATGCTCCTTCACAACGAGGGAAGACACAAAATTGGCACCATATCCAGAAATCACGGCAGCAATCGCCTCATGCAGGCCATTAAATGTAAGAGAAATCGATGGCGAGGGGGCATTATACGTTCTGCAGAGTGACAATAGTCTTTCTCTTGTAGAGCTCCCCTGCTCTCTCATGACAAACGGGATCTTCGTCATTTCATCAAGTGTTACCTCTCGATTGGCATAAGGATGGCCGGGAGCCACAACAAACCAAAGTTCATCCTGAAAAAGCTCCTCTGCATAAATAGAATCCGGGTGCTCTTCCGGTAATCCCCCATAAATCGCCATATCGACCTCCACACCCAGCAATTGCTTTAGAGCATCGGCTGAATTGGTCGTAGTAATCTTCATTTCCACTTGCTCATAACGCTTCTTGAATTTTGCAATCCAAGTTGGAATAAGAAAGTTCGAAGGTAAGTACGTGGCTGCAAGCCTAAGGCTGCCCCTCTCCCCCTCTCGATATTCTGCTGCAAATTGCTCTAATTGCTGCTCTACAGCAAACAGCCTTGTGGCCAGCACGGCAAACTGCTCACCTGCATCCGTAAGAGTAATTCCCCTCCCTTCCGGCTTTAACAGCGATAAAGACAGTTCATGCTCAAACTTCTTAATCTGTGCAGTTATTGCCGGCTGACTAATGTTCAGCATTTCCGCAGCTCGAGTAACGCTTCCCATTTCAGCAACGACATGGAACAATCGCAAAGCATGCAAATTCATAGGCACTGCCACCATCCATATATTTAATTTATGAATATAAGATAAATATATATTATTTTTATCATTTTATCCGGAATACAATAGAAACAGAAGTAAAACATTTCGAAGGAGAAGTGATTAGACATGAGTAAAGTAAACACATGGGTGCAAGTAGATCAATATATCGAGGATAAACTTATTCCTCAGGATCCTCTGCTGAAAGCTGTCCTTGCGAACAATCAGCAGGCTGACCTGCCTCCCATCGATGTAGCTCCCAATCAAGGAAAGCTGCTCCATCTGCTTTTGCAAATGCAAAAGGGAAAACGGGTTCTGGAAATCGGCACGCTGGGTGCCTACAGCACCATCTGGATGGCACGTGCGCTTCCTGAAGACGGCAGACTCATTACCTTGGAGCTCGATCCTCATCATGCAGACACCGCTTCCCGGAATCTGGCGCTTGCAGGATTAGAGCATATCGTCGAGATTCGTGTCGGAGACGCTCTGGAGCAGCTGAACAAGCTTAAAAGTGAAGGTGAAGACGCCTTTGATTTCATATTTATTGATGCCGACAAACCGAACAATCCTGCGTATTTACAGTGGGCTCTAGAATTCTCTCATCCTGGTACCGTCATTATAGGCGACAATGTTGTTCGTGAAGGAGAAATAACGAATAATCATAGCACGGATCCACGGATCCGGGGAGTCAGACAGTTTTATGACCTTCTGTCAAATGAACCGCGAATTTCGGCAACCGCCATCCAAACGGTTGGAAGCAAAGGCTACGACGGTTTCGTTATTGGCATTGTAAATTGAGGAAGGAATATCTATAAAAAAAATCGAATATGTATTCTCTTCAAAAACTATAAGCTGTTCTAAAATAAATTCGATCATTTTTCAGCTAACTATGTATGCTTTGGTTACTCCCATTCGTTTATTAATGGCAGAATAAAAATAAGAATGGAGGATTTCCAATGACTCAAGCCAACAAAACCGCACCGCTGTTTGAGCGGATTGATCGGGTCATTTTGCCCGTAACCGATATTCATAAGGCTGCTCAGTGGTACGCGGACGAGTTCGAATTTCGCATCGCCCGCCGAAGAGAGCAGGAGATTGATCTGCAGGTTGGCGTAAGCGAGACAAAGCTCACCCTGATGGAAGTTCAAGAGCTGACTAGCTTCTTGCCTCTCCCTCATTTAGATCCGAAAGGACATGTCCCTTGCTTTAACTTCTACACTCACTGGGAAGACCTTCATCAGAGCTGGCTTATAGAAAGAGGAATTCCCGTCACCAGCCCAATGAACAACGAACATATGAATATATGCGAGATGTCGGATATAAGCGGCAATATTGTCGGCATCTGCCATGAGAAGGCTCCGTCAATCTATTACACTCCATTCAGCGGACCACTCCCGCCCATGTTCCATCGTGTTCTTGCTGTATTTATTCCCGTCATTGACCTGGAGAAATCCATTCGCTGGTACTCTGAAACGCTTGGTTTCGCACTTCACAACCACTGGGGACAAGGCGCAGATCTTACTCTTGGCTCAAGTGAAGCCATCGTTACGATGATCCAGATGGACGCAGAATCTCATGCCAATGCAGTCAAAGGCCTAAGAAAACGGGCCTATTATTCCCTCCAAACTCTGCACATTTATCAGGCTCATGAAATACTTGAAGCACAAGGAGTGAATATGGATCAGTTCAAGGGGGATGAAGGATTACGCAGCTTTCATATTTCTACGCCTGAAGGATTAAAGATTCGAATTTCGGAGAAGGAGCTGATTCCTGTTGGATAATAAGTCTAAGACAATAAACAGAAATTTGAATAATATACCGATGGAAAGCCGTGTTGCCAGCCTATTCATTCACGTTACGGATTTGCAAAAATCTGCGGGATGGTATAGCAAACTGCTTGGCCTAAAGGTCAAAGAAGAACGTCTGAATTCAGGACCTGTATATTGGCTTGAGCTTCCCGAGGCCCATCTCATTCTCGACTCCAATACCGAGAATAGAAAGAATCCCGAATGGCGGGAAGAGATGAAACCCCGCTTTATGTTTGCCTGTCAGAATATTGATGAGACTTACCATTATATTGAGCAAAAGGCTCAGCCCTTCTCCGAACCCGAACGCCACGGCTCCATGGCCTTCTTCAACTTCCGTGACCCGGAAGGAAATACTTTCATGGCTTGCTGCAGTCCGGATTCAGACGAGGACAGTACAATGACAGCTGCTGCTTGCAGCAGTCCTATCCTTCCTCGAATCAGTGGTGTATTTATCGATGTCAAAGATATGAATTCTGCTGCCCGCTGGTATACCGATCTCTTGGGACTTCCATTTAATGAGAAAGAAACGGATAGCCCGATATACAACCTTCAAGTGACAAAGGGACCTGTCCTGCTTCTGGATCAGCATCGTTATTTGCGCCATGAAAATTTTACGGAGCTGTGCTATTTCGAAACTGATGATATCCATGCTGCTTACGCGTATTCCTTGCAGCAAGGCTTTGAGGTGGCAGGAGAGCCGAATCACTTTCATGACCTGTCCGAATTCACCGTCATTGATCCTGATGGGAACCGCATTGTTATTGCATGCATGAAGAACTAACTTCGATTACACTCATAGAGGTTGTAATATTTATCTGCAGCAGACGCTTAAGCGCAAAAAAGCCTGAAACCAACTTGGTTTCAGGCTTAGCTGTTTGCATCATTATCTATTATTGACCAACCATACCGCCGTCAACAGTGTACAATGAAGCCGTTACGAAGGATGCTTCGTCAGACAGAAGGAAGTTCATCACTGCTGCCACTTCCTCAGGTTTACCATAACGGCCCAACGGAGTTGCCGCTTCGTTTGCTTTTTTGTACTCATCAGCTTGGCCGGAGTTTGCTTCGATTTTCTCCATCATTTGTGTTGCAATGGTGCCTGGAAGTACCGCATTTACACGGATTCCGGATGGAGCCAGCTCATTGGCTGCTACACGTGTCAGGCCGATTACTGCATGCTTCGACATGATATAAGGAGACATGCCTGGAGCACCCATCAAACCTGCAAGCGAAGAAGTGTTCACAATAGCGCCTGAACTTTGCTTTTTCATCACTGGGATAACATATTTCAGACCAAGGAATACACCACGGACGTTTACGTTATATACGAGGTCAAGCGCTTCTACACTCATCTCATCAATTGTCGCCATTGGACCTTCAATACCTGCATTGTTGGCAAAATAGTCAACTGTACCGAACTTCTCAACCGCTTTGTTTACGTAGTTTTGTACATCCGCTTCCTTGGACACATCCGCAGCCACTGCAAGTGAATTGGAATCGTTTAGTCCCAGCTCTTGAATGGCAGCTTGAATAGCTTCCTCTTTCAGGTCAACGAGGACCACGTTTATATTACGTTCTGCCAAACGACGAACAAGCTCTTTACCAATACCGCCTGCTGCACCCGTTACAATCGCTGTTTTTGCTTGATTTTGACTCATTGTATATTCGCTTCCTTTTCGTTGAAATTAGGTATGAACATCTAATGTATAACAACCCAAGATGCCATCCGATATTTGAGTAATGCTTAGTTAGTAACTTACTTCATATTTATCGTATACCTTTTAAATTAATAGGACAATAATCAGTATTCACAGAATTGTCATGTATTAGACACATAAAATTTGATTGTTAAAATAAAGAAGAAATTTTGGACATTTCAACACAAAATGTTCAAAAAGTGCACTTTTTGATTTGGGAACCGCAGCATCTTACGTTATAATAGTAAGTAACTATGTACCAACAGGACAGGAGTCTATACCAAATGGAAGATACGAACGACAGAAGAAGCAAACGAACACGGCTTGCCCTGAAAGTCGCTTTTATAGAACTGATTCTTGAGAAAGGTTATGAAGCTGCCACCATTATGGATATTGCAAGCCGGGCAGACTATAACCGGGGGACTTTCTACAATCATTATGTCGATAAGGAAGATTTGCTTAAAGAAATCAAGGGAGAATTTTTGCAAGGGGTTTCAATAGCTCTGCTTGCTCCTTATGAAGGGATGGAGCGTGTAGACGCGGACAAGATTTACCCTTCTACTCTGAGGCTGCTGGAGCATATTGAGCATCACAAGGACCAGTATAAGGCACTCCTCTCCGTCAGTAATGATCTCTCTTATGATATCTATAATCTGCTTAGAGACTCTATGAGAAAAGACATGCATATCGTCATGGACGAATCCAGTAAATCCATAGATTACGAAATTATGCTCAGCTACCGTATGTCGGCATTTGTAGGCGTGATCATGTACTGGGCAGAGACCGATTTTAAATATTCAGCAAGCTATATGGCGGAGCAGGTTATGATTCAGACCAATCAGAGCTTGGATTACATTGAGTTCAAGAATCGATGAGGGAGGTTTCCCTTTCTCGAAAAATTGTTACAATAAGATGTGACTGTTTCTATCAGGACAAAATACTTGTTAATGAATGAAAGTGAGGAAAATTATTAGCATGATTATAAAACCTAGAACTCGCGGCTTTATTTGTACGACCGCACATCCTGTCGGCTGTGCACGCCAAGTCGAGGAGCAAATTGAATATGTGAAATCACAGCCGCAAATTGCAGGCGGACCTAAAAACGTCCTTGTACTCGGGGCTTCCACAGGATACGGATTATCATCCCGCATTGTAGCGGCTTTTGGTGCAGGAGCGAACACCATTGGTGTATACCGTCCGAGTGCAGGCAGCGAGAAGCGTACTGCTTCCGCAGGCTGGTATAACTCGGCTGCATTTGAAAAGGCTGCTGACGAGGCAGGACTTCAATCTTACAGTGTGAATGGAGATGCCTTCTCAGATGAAACAAAACAAAAAACAGTAGAAGTCATTCGTGAGCATTTAGGGCAGGTCGATATGGTCATTTACAGCGTAGCTGCTCCAAGACGTCAAGATCCGGCTACCGGCGAGATGGTAAACTCCGTGCTTAAACCGATTGGTGAGCCCTTCACCAACAAAACGGTAAACTTTCACACAGGCGAAGTAACGGATGTAACGATTGAACCTGCGACGGAAGAAGAAGTACGCAATACGGTAACGGTTATGGGTGGAGATGACTGGAAGCTTTGGATCAAGGCGCTGAAGGACGGAGGAGTCCTGGCAGATCAGGCTACAACGATTGCGTATTCCTATATCGGCTCTGAAATTACTCGTTCCATTTATCGTGAAGGCTCGATCGGTCAAGCCAAGGATCATCTGGAAGCAACGGCTCATGCCCTTAATGACGAGCTAGCTGCTACAGGCGGACGTGCCTATGTTGCCGTAAGTAAAGCACTTGTAACACAATCCAGCTCGGCTATTCCTATCGTACCGCTGTATGTCTCAGCACTCTACAAAGTTATGAAGGAAAAAGAACTTCACGAAGGAACAATTGAGCAAATGTACCGCTTGTTTGCAGATCGTTTATACCATGCTAACGGAACGACGGTGGATGAAGAAGGACGCATCCGTATTGACGACTGGGAGCTTCGTGAAGATGTACAGAATGAGGTCAGCCAGATATGGTCTGAAATTAACAGTGAAAATATTTACGAGATCTCAGATCTTAAGGGATATCACCGCGAGTTTTTCCAACTGTTCGGCTTTGAAATGGACGGTGTAGATTACGAAGCAGATGTGAATCCTGATGTTCAGATCCCTCAAGCCTACAAGGTAGAACAATAATATTCGTGCAAAATAGTAATAACAGCCCTGCTGGATATTTCCAGGGGCTGTTTTTTTTTTATGAAAATAAAATATTGACATGGTCTATCGATGTTGGTAATATTTACAAAAATAACATATCATTTTGATAGGAATTATGAGGTTTTGAATCCTCAACGCCAACCGTACAAACGGAGGCATTTTCATTTATTTGAAGATGCCTCTTTTTTGTACCCTTTTTCCCCCAAGCATGTGAAAGGCTGCTGACTATCTCAATCATTTAAGGAGGTCAACATTATGAACGAACAAGTGAAATCACTCAGGACAAAAATGAAACCGGCAGCATGGGGGTTTTCTAGAAAGAAACAACCCAAAACCTCCAAATCTAATCCCATCAGCACCCTGCTGCTTGGTGTTTTGGTGCCCGGAACGATTCTGATTCTATGGCAGATCGCTGGAAGCATGGGACTTATTTCAAGCACAATGCTGCCTACCCCGCTGCAAATTGGCGAATCCTTCAAGGATCTTACGCTTTCAGGCGAGCTGTTTGGTCATATGCAAATCAGCATTGCAAGAGCAGCAACCGGATTTTTATTAGGAGCGGGACTGGGGCTCTTTTTTGGAACACTCGTCGGCTTCCTGCGCCGATTTGAACAGACACTTGACCCCACCTTTCAAATGCTTCGCATGATTCCCCATCTGGCGCTGACTCCTCTGTTTATTCTCTGGTTTGGTTTTGGGGAGACCTCCAAGATTTTACTGATTGCCAAAGGTGCCTTCTTCCCCATGTACGTCAATACGTTCCTAGGTATCCGCGGCGTCGATCTCAAGCTCTTTGAGGTAGCTAAGGTGCTTGAATTCAGCCGTTTCAAGCAGCTGGTACGGCTGGTACTTCCCGCCGCGCTGCCTAACATCCTCCTTGGTCTTCGCTTATCGCTCGGTGTTGCCTGGCTTGGTCTCGTCGTTGCTGAGCTTATGGGCTCAAGCGAAGGAATTGGCTATATGATTCAGGATGCGCGTCAATTTACCCAAACCTCCGTTGTGTTTGTCGGTATCATCATTTTTGCAGCAGTCGGAAAGATCACAGATTCCTTTGTTCGATATTTAGAGCGAAAGCTGCTTCGCTGGCGTGACAGCTTTGGTGGATAAATGCTTTTGAGTTGCTGCTTACGATACCCAGTCTTTTTTCAAAGGAGGATTTAATCATGAAGAACCGTTCTCTTCACCTGAACCTGTTTCTCTCCCCTGCCGGGCATCATGAAGGCGCCTGGCGCCATCCGAACTCAGAACCTGAAAGACTGCTTGATTTCTCATACTATAAGAGCATCGCCCTCCGTGCTGAGGCTGCAAAGCTCGACTCCCTATTTATGGCTGACCGCTACTCCACCTCTCCTCGAGCAGCTGCTTATGGAGCAGCCGGAGGCATAGAGCCGCTTACGCTCCTCACCGGTCTCGCTGTTGTGACCAAACACATTGGACTGATCGCTACTGTCTCTACAAGCTTTAACGAACCATTCAATGTCGCAAGGAGATTCGCCTCTCTGGATCACCTCAGTCATGGGCGGGCGGGATGGAATATCATTACCTCCGGGACCGATGCAGAAGCGCGAAATTTCAGCTACTCCTCTATTCCTTCACATAAGGATAGATACGAAAGAGCTCGTGAATTTATTGATGCCGCCGTCCAGCTGTGGGACAGTTGGGAAGAAGAGGCCATTATCGCAGACAAGACAAAGGGCATCTATGCGGATGCCTCCAAGATTCACAAGATCAACTTTCAAGGTCAGCATTTCTCCATTGAGGGACCGCTGAATGTATCCCGTTCTCCGCAAGGAAGACCGCTGTTGGTGCAGGCAGGCTCCTCCGATGACGGCAAGGATTTTGCTGCTTGCTATGCAGAGGCCGTCTTTACCGCACAGCAGACGCTGGATGATGCCATTCACTTCTATCAAGACTTAAAGCATAGAGCTATTGCTTACGGACGTTCTCCAGAGGAAATTTGTATTCTGCCAGGCATTTGCCCTGTTATTGGACGTACGCGTGAGGAAGCAGAAGAAAAGGAAGCTGAGCTTCATTCCCTCACCAATCCCGCTTACAGTCTGCTTCAGCTTTCCAACCGAATCGGGTATGACGTCACACAATACCCGCTAGATGAGCCGCTGCCTGAACTACCGGAAATGATTGCCACAGAAGGTCATCAAAGCCGGACCCGTCTCATTTTTGATATGGCGAGAAGAGAGCATTTAACGCTGAGAGAACTGCTGCTAAGGCTGGCCGGAGGACGCGGGCATCATACTTTTGCAGGTACGCCCAAGCAAATCGCAGATGAAATGGAAGCTTGGTTTATCGGAGGAGCGGCCGATGGCTTTAACATTATGCCTCAGCTGATGAATGGCGGACTTGATGATTTTCTTGAACACGTCGTTCCTGAGCTGCAGCGCAGGGGCCTATTCCGAACAGAGTATACCGCAGATACGCTGAGAGGCCATTATGGTCTGTCCCGTACTTTTTCACCTGCTGAGCCTTCAATAACGAGAGGAGTATGATATCATGTCCAGCCAAGTTAACCCATTCCTTAAAAAGGCATTTCCCAAGCTTGTAATTACTGCATTCCTTACTTTGGTTCTCCTCAGCGGCTGCGCAAATCAAGGCAGCAGCACCGCGGAAGTAGCAGAAGCAGGCAGCCAAGGCGATAAGGTTGTAATCAATATCGGAGTCCAGGGAGCGACCGGCATTTTTTCCTACGCAAGAGATACGAAAGCTTTTGAAAAAGCGTTTGAAAAAGTGGGCGCTGAAGTGAAATGGCATGAATTCGCGAGCGGACCTCCCCATTTTGAAGCACTCGCTTCAGGAAGACTGGATTTTGGCGGCACAGGCGGTACACCCGTCATAGCCGGTCAGACTGGCGGGATCGACTTTAAAGCCATTGCAGTCACAGGAGATGGAAAGAAAGGGAATGCCATTCTTGTGCCCGAAGGCAGCGATATTAAGCGTATTGAGGATTTGAAGGGTAAGAAAATTGCCGTAGCCAAAGGCAGCAGCGCCTACAATTTCTTATTCCAGGCGATTAATACCGTCGGTCTTACAGGCGATGACATTGAACTCATACAGCTGCAGCCGGACGAAGCAAGGCCTGCTCTTGATTCCAAGGCGGTGGATGCATGGTCGGTGTGGGAACCCTACGTAACGACTGCCACTACCCAGACTGGGGCACAGATCCTCGTTAACGGGGAGCAGCTTAACATCTTAGCCCCTGGTTTTCTCATCGCGAGAACTGACTTTATTGAAGCCCATCCTGACCTGACCGTAACTTTTCTCAAAGCCTACGAGGAGGTAAGACAGTATTATGAAGGTCATGTTGAGGAAGTAGCCGCTCATTTTGCCGAAACGAAAAACGTTGATGCAGACATGCTCGTGAAAATTATGAATAACAGCACTGCCCTCCTGTCCCCAATCACACCTGAGTTTGCGACAGCACACCAGGAGCAGGCTGATTTCCTTTACTCCATTGACGCCATAACCAAACAGCTCGACACTTCCTTAGTGCTTGAGAATAAATATATCGAACAGGCACTGAAGGAGCTCGAAGAAGAAGGGCTGCTCGAAGCTGATAACAAATAAAAATGATTGCTGAAAAAAACTACTCCCCTTCCATTTGTTTTCTCCCCTCATTCCCTTAGAATATAATCATGTATGCTTCACCCTTGCTTAACTAAAAAGCAGGGGTATTTCCATGACGACGGGGGCAGCCTCATGAAAACAAACACAGATTATGGCATCTATGGTTTTCGCTTTACTGAAACGGTCCATCTTCCTATCTGCTACTTATATGCTGTAGGCTTTGACAAAATAAATCATATCGATTACCGCTGGAACGGACTCGAACGGACGGATGGTCCCCTTCTCCTGATCCAATACACTACAGAAGGCCAGGGTGTATTCCAATTAAACGATGAAAAATTTGAAATGGCTTCGGGCTCAGCCTTTTTAGCAGAGATTCCTAGTCCGCATGAGTACTACTGGACCAAGGAATATGAACCTTGGGAATTTTACTTCATGCTGTTTAGACCCGCTCTTGTAGCCCCTTTATGGGAAGAAGTAAAGCAAAAGCTGGGCTGTACTCCATCTCTGCCTCCGGCAAGCAGCCCGGTCAAGCTGCTCCGCGAAATTTATACCGAGGCGAGAGCTGGTCGTATTACCGATCCTTACAGCGCTTCTTCGCTGGTCTATCAATTTATGCTCGAGCTTAGCCGATACGCAGACCGTGAGCACAAGGACCGTGACAGCTGGCCGGAAAGGATCCGGCTCGCAGCGGGCTATTTGGAGACACATTATGATCGGATGATCAGCCTGGACCAGCTTGCAGATGAGCTTCATATTTCAAAATATCATCTACTTCGCTCCTTCTCTCGTACGGCAGGCATGACGCCAAACGATTATTTAACCAAGATAAGACTTGGACGAGCAATAGAATTGCTTCGAAGGCCTGATTTAAGTGTTTCACAAATCGCTGAAGCAGTTGGATTTTCGAGCAGCAGTTATTTTATTCGTGTTTTTCGCAGCAAAACAGGACAGACCCCCGGCTCGTTCCGGGAGCAGCAAAGCGACCGGCTGAATTATGATCGTCTCTTCTTTGATTAGAGCAATATTGTGCTATTAATCCCGTCATATTATTATAGATTCCATTCACTCCAGCCCTCTACAATTATGAATACGAGCTATTTTTTATAATTCGTATTTCTAAGTACGAGGCAAAGGAGAAGATTAAACATGTCGCATCAAGCTTTTGCTCAAACTCCTCCTATGGGATGGAACAGCTGGGATTGTTACGGAGCCGCCGTTTCCGAAGCTGAAATTAGAGGCAATGCCGAATATATGGCAGAACATTTGAAGAACCATGGATGGGAGTACATCGTGGTCGATATCCAGTGGTACGAACCCTACGCCAACTCTTCCGTTTATCGAAAATTTGTTCCGCTTACGATGGATGAATATTCTCGACTTATGCCGGCTGAGGGTCGCTTCCCGTCTGCAAAGGACGGTGCCGGATTCAAGCCGCTGGCGGATTATGTACACAGCCTTGGACTCAAATTTGGCATTCATATTATGCGTGGTATTCCTAGGCAGGCTGCTCATGCTGCAACGAAGATTAAAGGCTCGGAGCAGACCGCTCGCGATATTGCCCACCCCAACTCCATTTGCCCTTGGAATACGGATATGTATGGTGTTGATGCTTCGCAGGAGGGTGCAGCAGCCTATTATCGTTCATTGTTTGAGCTTTATGCGGAATGGGGCGTTGACTTTGTGAAGGTTGATGATATTGCCGCTTCAAGACTGTACAATGCTCATCTGCCGGAGATTCAATTGATCCGTGATGCCATTGATAGCTGCGGGCGTGAAATGGTGCTCAGTTTGTCTCCAGGGCCTGCCAATGTGAGCGATGCTGATTATCTTGAACAACATGCCAACATGTGGCGGATGACAGATGACTTTTGGGATCATTGGAGTCTGCTGCTTGATATGTTTGACCGCTGCAAACAGTGGGAAGGCCGCCCTGCTCCCGGCAATTGGCCGGACTGTGATATGCTTCCGCTCGGTCATATCGGAATTCGATCCGTCGACGGCGGCGGAAGTGACCGATGGACGCGCTTTACAAAAGACGAACAGTTGACCATGATGACCTTATGGTCCATATTCAGGTCACCGCTCATGTTTGGCGGGGAGCTGCGGGACAATGATGACTGGACGCTTTCGCTCTTGACGAACAAAGAGGTTCTCCATATGCATAGATACAGTACCGGCGCCAAACAAATTTATCGTACAGATACGAGCATCGTCTGGTCTGCAGAGGAAGAAGACAACCATTCCGCGTATGTTGCATTATTTAATATTGGAGAAACGACAGATGAGATCTCCGTGAGTCTCAAAGAGCTTGCGCTGGAGGAACAAGATGTAAAGCTCCAGAATCTATGGAGTGGTGGGGAAACGTTCTCCCAAAACGGAGTCATTAAGGCCGAAGTGCCGGCTCACGGTGTGGTTTTATATCGGATATCGAAGTAACAGCTTATTTATAGGCATTCTCCCAACGCAAAAGGACCGTGTTCACTGCTTGTATGATGCAGAGAATACGGTTTTTCTTGTATGCCACCACCTCTTGCTAACTTTAGCAATACCAGCAGCATATATATAGTATATCCTTGTTCACTATAAAAGGAGAGGATAGTTATATGCACATCGTCATGGTTTGCCCCGAACAGTTTCCTCTCCCCGGCAGC
Source organism: Neobacillus mesonae (assembly GCA_023715865.1). Taxonomy (GTDB): domain Bacteria; phylum Bacillota; class Bacilli; order Paenibacillales; family Paenibacillaceae; genus Paenibacillus. Next base: position 129,364 of record JAMBOW010000006.1, on the reverse strand, counting down.
GGCTCCGTAGAAATCTGCATGCTTGCGATCGCCCGGGAGCTGTCCATTCGCCATCAGGTTACCCTCATCAGCAGAGCTGCAATACATCTTCCTAAAGAAACATTCGTTTCGCATCAGCTCGTCATCAAAAGAGTGCCTGCCCTTAATAAAGCACAATATAGAGTAGAGGTCATTAAATGCATCAGGACTCTTGAGCATGTTGATATTATTCAAGTAGATAACCGTCCTCGTCATATGGCAGCAATTAAACAAGCGTTCCCTGAAAAGCCGGTAACCCTCTTTCTCCACTCGCTTACGTTCGTCCCGAGCTCAAAATCCATTTCTTCTATGCTTCATAAAGCCGATTTAGTTATAGCAAACAGCCGTTCCTTGAAAAGGCGTCTCGTCAGCCGCTTCTCGCTTGCTCCGGAACAAATTCTGACGGCTCCCTTAGGTGTAGATTTTCAGCGGTTTAAGCCGTTAAGTCCTGAGGAAAAACAATACTATATGCAAATCTTTGGCATAACAAAAGAGCACTTTAATGTGCTGTTTGTCGGGAGAGTTATTCCTCAGAAGGGTCTCCCCGTTCTAATTCGTGCTCTGCATCGAATTCGACCTGCCGTTAAAGCGAGACTCATAATTGCGGGGAACAGCAAAACACAAACATATCCTGCCGCCTTGAGACAACTTGCAAAAAAACTGCGGGTCCAGCTTCTTTTTCTAGGCGAGGTCCCCCATGAGCAAATTCATAATCTGTATCCGCTTGCAAATTGCATCGTTTGCCCTTCTCAGAAGCACGAAGCCTTTGGACTCGTCAATGTAGAGGCCATGGCCTCCGGCATTCCCGTCATCGCATCAAGGAACGGCGGTATTCGAGAGATCATTGAGGATGGTTATGACGGGTTTCTAATTAAGAATTATCAGAATGCACTCGGCTTCGCGAGACGTCTTACCGAGCTGGCAAAGAATCCCGATCTAGCCCGCTCAATGGGTGCAAACGGAAGAAATAAAGTGCAATTACACTTCACCTGGCAAGCGACAGCTTCTACCCTGGAAGCCAAATACGAGCATCTGATCAGTGAACATATTGTTGATGAACGAAATGCATTAGATTCTCTCTGATGTACGGAACACAATAAAGACTTCCTTTTCTTCCGCTCCAGTCATCGCAGCAACTTCTCGAAGCTCTAAAATCGCCACATCCTGAAATATAAACTGCACCACCGCGAGTGTCTGCTGCTTGAATGAATCATAGATTCGTCCTGCACTGCAGCAGCCTCTCGGCACTGCTTCAGGACTATTCGCAATATAGCCAATTTGTCCATGCGGAGGCAAAACGACGCGGATGGCTTCCGGGTCGGACAAGTTATCCGGATCTTTTATCAGAAAAACAGGCTCTCCCACTTTTAATTTTGTGGAGTTCTGATGGTTTTTCATTCCTGTTATAGCTGCATAAACTTTTTTTTGCATGCGAGAATATCTCCTTTGCTTGCACACTTGATGATTAGTATATCGGTATCCAATGTTGGTTCATTAACAGAAAAAACAAAACTTTTGAACTATTTTATTAAATTCTAAACTAAAAAATAGGTTCAAAAGACCTTTTTGTTACCCCTAACTTTCTATAGATACTTTTCATAAAATGTACAATTTTACTAAAATACTTTCGTGTTTATGCAATTTTCATTAGATGCAACAATGATGTATTTGGACAAAACTGACTGGCATATACATCTTACAGAGCAAATACAAAGACCGAAGAATGCTAAATGATGTGAATTTTAATTGAATCTAAAAGAAAGGTGTGGATGGTCGCGTCATGAATACCTCTCAGTTCAAGTCCTATGAACCGTTTGTCGGACCGTTTGATCCCTGCCCTCCGATCCGCGTGAAATATTACAGCACGCCTCCGAATCTTTATCTTGGCTTTCAGCCTCCAAACCTGCCCCAGTTCAGCGCATTCGATGCCTTGAAGTACGGTACCTTGTGGAAGGCGCTGTACAGCCCTTATGACCCGCCGAAGAACAAGTAGCAGGTACTTCTATTTGAAAGCTCTTCAGTAGGCAATCTGAAAGAAAGGGGAGAAGAGATGTGAATAATCCGATTGATGAGAATTACTACAAATTGCTGCACGAGCTGCAGGCACTCGATTTTGTGCTTGTTGAGCTGACTTTGTATTTGGATACACACCCTGATGATCCCGCAGCCCTCGAACAATTCAATCTGTACGCAAGAACGAGAAGGGATCTCGCTGATCAATTCGAGGCACTGTACGGTCCCCTGCTTCAATTCGGTCAGAGCGGGGCACAGCAGCCTTATTATCAATGGTCCAAATCGCCATGGCCATGGCAAGTCTAAAGTAAAGGAGGCAAATTCATAACATGTGGGTATATGATAAAAAATTGCAGTATCCTGTTCGGGTTAGTAAATGCGATCCCATGATGGCTAAATTTCTACTGGAACAATACGGAGGCGCGGACGGAGAGCTCGCTGCGGCTCTGCGATATTTGAATCAGCGATATACCATTCCCGATAAAGTCATCGGACTGTTAACAGACATAGGAACGGAAGAATTTGCCCACCTTGAGATGATTGCCACAATGGTTTACAAGTTAACGAAGGATGCTACTCCAGAGCAGATGAAGGCAGCCGGGCTTGGAGATCATTTTGTGAATCATGACCATGCCTTGTTCTATCAAAATGCTTCCGGTGTACCTTGGACGGCTACCTACATTCAGGCAAAAGGTGACCCCATTGCCGATCTTTACGAGGACATCGCGGCTGAGGAAAAGGCACGCGCTACATATCAATGGCTCATCGACATGACGGATGATGTAGACCTGCAAGACGGACTTAAATTCCTTAGAGAGCGGGAAGTTGTCCATTCCCAGCGCTTTCGTGAAGCGGTTGAAATTATTAAGGATGATCGGAATCAAAAGAAGTTCTACTAATATAACAAGGCCCCTGCAAATTTGCAGGGGTCTTTCATCCTTAATGAACGGAATAAGCCGAATCCTCCAATATTAATAACTTCCCTGATGCAAAATCCTTTAGAAAAAAATGAGAAGCAATACCCCAACAATGAAGCAATAATATGTAAAGTAAACTAACTTTCCATTTTTCATAATTCCCATAAACCATTTCAAAGCAAAAAAGGTCATTAAAAGTGTTGCAATAAATGCAGCTAAATATGGAACGGCTAAGTCTGCCTTATTGGGTTCATTCAAAAAGTCAGATATACCTAGTATCACTCCCCCAATACTGACAGGTATATATAACATAAATGAAAATCGCAGGGCGGTATCTTGTTTCATTCCAACGGCAATTGCTGAAATAATGGTTGCACCTGAACGACTAATCCCTGGTGTTAAGGCAACCGCCTGTCCTAAACCAACAATGAGTGCATCCTTGAAAGTGATATCACCTTCACCTTTAACTCCCTTCATATTTCGAATCAACCAGAGCGCAATCCCTGTAACAAATAGCATGACCGCAATCGTTGCCATGTTAACATTTTCTGTTATATAATCACTTATTAACATTCCTAGAACACCTGCTGGAATCGTACCAATGATAATAAAGCATACAAAGCGAAAGTCATTTTTATAGCGATCATTTCTCGTTTTCAAATAAAGGATAGAATTCATGGCGAGCCTTACAATATCTTGTCTATAGAAATAAAGTATAGCAAGAAGTGAAGCTGTATTTGTTAGAATAGCAAAGGTGAAACCTTGTTCACCCAGTCCTAAAATCTCACTAACAATCATTACATGGCCACTAGAGGAGACAGGAATCGGTTCGGTAAATCCTTGAACTAGCCCTATAATAATCATTTTGAGCACGAAAATAATATCTGTTTCTCCCATTTTACCCCCTAATTTTTATACATTCTTATAATGTGCATTATAGAAAATTACGCTATCAGGTACCATGACTCAAACTTACAACTAACTTACATATTTGTAAGATACAAGCGATGAATTAAATCATGTTAGAATCTCCGTTATTTTGAATCTTCTGTTGTACTTGGCATACCCCCTTTCTAGATTTACCGTCGTCATTTTGTTTATTATTCACTGCCCGTTAGTTTAGTGAAATCGTGTTACATTATAGTTAGATATTTATCTAATCTAATCGGTAATCGGATTCTGCTTCCCTTAAGATGGTAAGAAAAAAAATCAGCTAGATCAATCCGTTCTTGACTCTACCCTTAGGGGAGACATTAAGGTTGGGTTGTAAGTTAATTAAAAGGAGGCTTTCAATATGAATCTAGAGATTAGGGATGTTAGGCAAGAGGATTTAAAACACATTACAAATTTAATAGCCGAGACTTGGAATGCCAAAAGTTTTATAGAAGATGATGAAATTATAGATGCAGCAATTACTATGATGTTTATAGGTCCTATTCTCAATAAAAGTACTTTTGGAAAAGTTGCCATACTGGATGGAAACATTGTTGGAGTTATATTCGGCTCTAGGAATGGCGAAATTCCCTCATTTCGGTTATTGCAGAGTGACTATACAGAAGAACTTATACAACTTATGAAATTAGATGACACTGAACGAATGACTTTTATTGATCTTACTTCTAAAACTCATGAAGCATACACCAAATTATTACATGGAAAGCAAGATGAGTTTCAAGGTTGTCTTGAATTATTTGCGGTTTCTGAAGAGGCAAGAGGAAAAAAGATAGGAAAGAGATTGCTAAATGAACTTTTTTCATACCTTCGTGATAAAAACACGAGTAAAATCTATGTCTTTACCGACACAATGAGCAGCTATAGCTTTTACGGACACAATGGTTTTGTATATCTTAATGAGGAAGTCTCTGTATTTGATCTACCTGATGGAGAGTTTCAACATACCAACTTTATCTACCAATATGAGTTTAAATGAATAAAAGGTCTGTCCCATAACATGGGATAGACCTTTCTTTAATCAATAGGGACTTGAAATTGGCAATGTTAACTATCTTGATTAAAAAAATCCAGCATTAAATAAAACTTATAGATGGTAGTACAAGCCGAACCATTTTTTTCGATGTAATTCAGTAAAGATTGAAACAGTTTACTTTCGTTCTCCTTTGAGCCAATTACTGTTAAATAATTTCCACCTGGTAATTTAGCAACTTTAGAAGAATGCTTGCATAAAGAATACTCCTTACCTGAAATCAACTGGAATACCTTCCTAACCTCCCATGTATCCGTAAATTCATTTGAATAAATTAATCCATACTGAAAACTATTTTGTAATTCCAAGTTACTTATTTCTTTGTCCAGTTGTTCATAGGACTTAATCTCGTTGAGTTCACCATCCTGTGTGGGAATATATAAATAATACCGATCTTCATAATCCTCAACATTTAGCTCTGCATTACTTAGCGCTTCTTCAGATGAATCAATAGCTGTCGTTATAGTGTCAATTACTTGGCATATTTCTTTATCTCTTTGTATTTTTATTAGGATTTCTTCCTTTTTTTGATTTAAATATTGCTTAAGATAATTCATGTCAGCCTTATTAAACAATTCTTTAAGTTCTTTAATACTAAAATTACCTTGTCTACTTATTTTAATAATATCTATCTGGGTCAGTTGGTTAATTGAGTAATAACGATATCCATTGTCAGGATTGATATAAGCTGGCGTTAACAAACCTTCTTTATCGTAATAACGCAAAGCTTTTATAGTGACTCCTTTTAGTTTAGCAACTTCACCAATTGAGAAATACTTCATTTCAGTCATTTGGTCTCTCCCACTAAAAAAATAATTTGACGAAGTACCAGCAGTCATCAAATGCTAAGAGTACAAATAACTATAGGCGATATCAACTGGTGCTGCAACTTTGACGTATGACGGCAGAACAACTTGAATACAAAATTTCCGCCTTTTTAAAATATAATGCCCTTTCTATATTTAAACATTGAATGAGGTTTACCTAGATAATTCCCCATATTAAAAACTAATCATTGAACTAACCTGCCGTTAGCTCAGCAAAAAAAGAGCAGCTGCCAACCGGCAAACTGCTCCTTGCTTTTTTGAACTAACGTTTCTCGTTAGCTTAATGCATATGCAATATCTACTTATCCTCGATACCATTTCTTTTTATACTTCGAGTCATTTTGTTTTCATGGTGCGTATACTATGTCTTCGAACTCAACTTTCCAGTCTTTTCCCTCTGCAAAGATATTTAAAGCATCTTCAAGAACACCAGGAGTATACGTTCTATTTCTCGTGTACTTTTTTAGGTCTTCTTCTGTAGCAACCCGAACATAAACTTCTTCTGCAGTAACTAGCTTGAAATCTTCAAGCCCCTCTCGTATATAATACTTAGGGATAGAAAGATCAACAGGTAGTTCAGCATTTCCCAAAACAGCCCAATACCCATCCTCGATAAACACCAAATTTGATCTTATAAGTATAATTACATTCTTACTTAAAATTTCTTGTATATTTGTTATTTTTTCATCAGTAATAAAATTAAAAGCAATAAAAGTTTTAAAAAAGGATCCCTTTGAGACTACTTGCCCATAACCGTATCGATTTTCTTTAAGTGGAATAATAAAAACATCGCCGATATTAACTTTCTTCCTTCTCATAGTCTAATCCTCCAATTACATCTTGCTCGCACTATCCTGCCTTTAGTGTAAGGACAAAATTAGTCATAAATCTAATTCACCCAATAGTTGAAATAGTCGTTCACGCAAAACTTTCTCTTCATATATTTTATTATTTTATTCGGATTCTTTTCAACTAACCTGCCCGTTAGTTTAATCAACCTCCAGCTTTAGTCTCATAAAGTATTCACCTTTGATTCTGTCTTTCTGTGTACCGTTTTGAAAATTGATGTGAGAAAAGAAGGGGATAAGTTGAATAATATTGAACATAACCATTAAAATAATCGATGAACATATAAATGAGGTTGGCAAAATGAATAATGATAGAAACTGGACTGTTTTATTTATTGGTGGAGCATCGGGAATAGGTAAATCAAGTATTGCTTATGAGATTGCTCGATTTTATGGTGTGAATGTCATAGAAGTAGATGATGTTCACCTATCCGTAAAAACAGTTACAACAAAGGAGCATTTTCCTGTAATTCATTATTGGGATTCTGGTATAGATGGGAAATACGTTGGAGTTGACGGCACGGTAAACTGGCTGATTGATGTCAGTAAAGAAATGGTTCCAGTATTAAAAGAGCTTGCAAACAGGCATATTGAAGATAAATTACCTATCATTATTGAAGGCGATTTTATCTATCCTGAATTTACATTATCTTTCGATAACCCACAGGTGAAATCAATATTTGTACATGAATCAGATAAAAATCAAATAGTGCAGAATTATTTAGAAAGAGAAGGTGGCGAATTACAACATGATAGAGCTGAAGTAAGTATTTCGTATGGAAATTGGATTGCAGATACCTGTAAGAGGAATGGAATTGAATTGATTGAATCAAGACCTTGGAATACTGCTTTAAGCAGAGCCATAAAGTGCTTGTTGTAATACAGATATAAGGATAAATTGCTTCATGTAGTCCTATAGGTAATTTGTGGAACTTATTGAACTATACTGCCCGTTAGCTTAACAAAAAGAGAGCAGCTGCTGCTGGCAAACTGCTCCCTGCTGTTTAGATATAATGTTTCCCGTTAGTTAAATGTATGTTAGATAGTAAACAAGAGAACAAAGCCACGAGTCCCTGCCTCATTTTCTTACGGCTTGGTGGTTCCATAATCAATTTTCTCGAACAACGGCTCCAGCTTGGAGGCGAGCTGCGTCCACAGCTGCTGTTCTTCTTTAGTCAGCCTCTCTTCATCTCTGACCCCATTTTCATCGGTAATCTTCAGCTTTAATTGCATCAACTGCTTGGTCAGCTCCGTATACTCCTTGAATTCGTCTTCCGTGAGCTTGCCCTTTGCTGCTTGAAGAAATCTTTCAATCTCTTGATAATCTTCCTGTGTAGCACCGATCTTTTCAACGGCTGCAAAAGAACCGAATATAGCATCGGCTAGGTAGGGAGAAGCAAATACAGCAGATGGAATCAGAATTGCTACTGCGGCAATACCTGCGAGCATGCGTTTTTTCATGGGAGATCCACCTCTCTTTTCTTTCACATAGTGTTGATAGGACTCTCGAACACGTTCATACATATCGGGTGGGCAGTGCATCGAATCTGCCACCTGGCGAAGTTCTTCACTCAATTCCTTGTCAATGGACATACGCATCTCCTCCCGTCATTTCAAATCGTCTCCGGAGTTCTTTGAGAGCCAAATGATGCCTGGATTTCACTGTGCCAACGGGGATTTGCAGAATGTCTGCGATTTCTTCCAGAGCATAGTCGTGGAAATAGCGCAGGATAACAACAACACGTAGTTTGTACGACAATTGCCGAACAAGGCTGAATAGCTCATGCTGCATTTCGGACTGTAGAAAAGCTTTGTCCGTCCATTCGAACTGTTCACAACTCATCTGTCGGTTTCGTTCAAAGAGACGAATTCGCCGCCAGGCCTTCCTTTTCCAATCCTGGACTTGTCGTACAGTGATCCCGTGCAACCAATACCGGAAAGGTCGGTTTGGGTCGTACTTATGAAACGACTGCCACATGCGCATGTAAACTTCATTAACGATATCCTCAATGTCTTGTTTGTTGTAGACGAGAAAAGCAACCGTCCGATAGACGTCTTGGTGAGTCGCCTGATAGACAAGCTGAAAGGCCGACTCGTCGCCCAACGTCGCTTTTTCAAGCCACGAAAGTAACTTTTTATCATTCATAGGGGCCCCTCCTGAACGTGTTACAACTCTTAATTCGCTCCCGTGGGGAAAAAGGTTCAGTAAAAGAATAAACTTTTTTTGGCGATACTCGCCATTCTAGGAATTTCTTCAGATTACAAGTAGAAGTATCACATAAAGTTTCTCTTTAATGGTTTCTTCTTAAAGGGTTTGGACTATCCTGCCCATTAGCTTAATGAAAAAGGAGCAATTGCCCACCGGCAAACTGCTCCTTACTGTTTAATTAGCGTTTCCCGTTAGCTTAATCTTTAAGGACGGATACTCTTTTATAATTACCTAATTGGAGGCGATCCGTGGCTGTGTAGAACCACAATTCGTCGTAATTCCATATTGAAGATTGAAGAGAAGTAATCTACGATAGCTCATCCCAAGAGATTATAAAGGCTTGAAGTACTTCATTAACTCGGAGCTCTTTAATCCAACCATCCCTTACTACGAGCGATCTCTATCGCCTCGATCCGTGTATTCGCTCCGAGCTTTCCAATCGCTTCTGACATATAGTTCCGTACCGTTCCATAGGATAGAAACAGCTGTGCTCCAATATCTTGAAGAACTAAGCCTTGGGCAGCCAACTTCATGACTTCACGCTCTCGAGGTGATAATGGACATGGATCATCCCATACCGCGAGAGACAATTCTGCATTAATGACCCGTTTCCCATCATAGACCCGACGAATTGCATCAGCCAGTTCCTCGCTGCCCGTATCTTTGAGAAGATATCCATAAACTCCTGCCTGCATAGCCCGCTGAAAATATCCAGGACGCGCGAATGTCGTCAAGATGATTACACGACAAGCCAACTTATTTTTTTGAATCATTTCCGCAATATCTAACCCCGTTTTCATTGGCATCTCAATATCCAGAACAGCTACATCTGGTTCATATTGCTGAATCATGGACATCACTACTTCCCCATTTTCGGCTTGACCGACTACTTCAATATCATCTTCTAACGAAAGTAAAGTTGCCAGTGCTCCCCTTAATAATTTTTGATCTTCTGCCAAAACAATACGAATCATCTAAGCTCTACCTACCTTTTCATTTCGTATTACCCTAGGTATATGTAAGGCGACTTCCGTTCCCTTGCCTAAGGACGAAGACAGCGACACACGACCGTCGATCATAACCAAGCGTTGCCGTAATCCAGCGAGGCCATTACTGCTAGTATAGAGTTGATCCGTATCTGTCCCAATACCGTCATCACTTACAGATACACGAACTTCCCCTTCCTGAATGTCTAGATGAACGTTACACTTTGCTGCTCGGCTATGTCGAACGACATTTGTAATCGTCTCGCGAAAACACATCGCCAAAATCGTTTCCTGCAAGGGTGTTAAAGGAAGCGGATTGTTTAATAAATCGTCTTCTGTTCCTACATTAGAAGGTCTGGGATCTGAAATCGATTGATATTGAAATAAAAGCGGTATACCCGCAGCTGAACATAACGATACAGCATGCTTATATTCGTCAGCGAAGTATGTAACTTTCATCTCCGTAACCAATTCACGCATTTGTTTCAAGGCTGCTCTTGCCGTTTCTCGTATTTCACGAGCCTCTTCTATTGCTCTCTCGGGATGACGATTGACCAATTTCTCAACAACCTCCCCTTTTAGTGCGATTAATGACAGCGTATGTCCCAATGTATCATGTAATTCACGTGCTATCCGCTGGCGCTCCTCCTGCTGTGCCATTCGTTCAGCAGTGTCCGCTCGCAATCGCGCAGACTTCTGTTGAAATCGAGTCGAAGTTCGAATAATATACGGCAGAATACAGATGCCAAACATAGGCACCAGCCCTACCCATAATTGGCTGCCCATCTGATCCAAGTAAGGGACAGCGATAAATCCCATAGCTACAGTAAAAACTATCGTTATAGAGAGTAATATCGGCATCTTTTGCTTGCTCAGCGGAGCAGCTATCATAAAACCTATAAACGTATACATAGGGTGAAATACAGCTGCTAAAATTAAAAGTATACCCACCTGAACTACCAATATTTGCGAGGCCCACTTTGCATAAAAGTAGGATTGTCGAAACGATAGAACGAATATACCTAACAGAACAAAGCCAAGCCACTGTAAACTTGCTGGCTCATAAAGTAAAAAGTACATTGGTATCATTAAATTTGTTAATAAAAAATAAGGGGCGACCCCTTCTGATTTTGGAAAGAGACGCCATTTCACTCTATTCAATTAAACCGCATCCCGTCGATTATATATATAGATTGATAGTAGCATAAAGAAGAGACCGCTTCCTGTTAAAATTATGAAATCGATACTTGCTGGAGTTCTTCCAGCGATCATATTCCATGCCCCATTTGCGTAACGGTGAGAGGGAAGCCATTCCCCGATCGAGCCCATCCAACTTGGCAAAGTACTAAGCGGCATCCATAGCCCCCCCATAATTGCAAGCCCCATCTGTAATACATTTCCGATAGCAACGGAGGTATTAGCATTTTTAAGCGTTCCTAACAACGCACCAAGCGCCAGAAAAGATATGCTCCCCATCCATAACCACAATCCGCATAAAATCCATTGCCCAGCTGTCAATTGTATATCATGAACAAGGCCAGCAGATACAAATATAACAACAATTACGATCAAGTGAACGGCCATTTGCGATACAACTTTACTACCAATCCAGACTGCGGGAGATAGTGGAGTTAGCTTCAACAAGCGTACCCACCCATCTTGATGCTCGAACGATAGACGGATGCCGAATTGAGATACTGCAGTACCAATCAAACTGAATGCAGTCATCGACATCAATGAAAATACATCCCAAGTTGTCGATTGAATCGATGTATCTACCCCATTCATACTCGCAAATAAAAAGTAGAAAGCAAGCGGCATCGCAATGGAGAAGAGTAAGAAAAATGGACTGCGGATAATTCGCAAACTTTCTGCTTTGGTCTGGGCAACAAACATATGTAACATACTGTTTCCTCCTGAAAATGTTTTTTATCGTATAATCGTTGGTTTATGTGAGTCTGTAAGACTTAGGAAAGTATCTTCTAAGCTGGCAGATTGTATATCGATATCTGAAATCCCCCATTCAGACTGCATCAGTGTAAATAACAATGCATCTGTCTCTTGGGCATAAAGACGAATTCGCTCGCCATTGCACTCTGCCTTTTTCACACCAGGTAATGTGAGCCATTCTTGCTCAACTGGCGCATTCGCCACTCGAAATGAAACCGTTCTAAGCGATGTTTGTGCCTTTAAACGTTCAGGAGTCCCTTCCGCAACAACCTGTCCACTGGCGATTACTGCGATATGATCTGCGACAGCATCAGCTTCCTCTAAATGATGGGTAGTTAACAGCACAGTACGTCCATCACTTGCCAGCGCTTGGATTGTGTCCCAAAAGCGGCCTCGAGCCTCGATATCCATTCCGACTGTTGGTTCATCAAGAAGGAGAAGCTCTGGATTCCCCGCCAAGCTTTGGGCAAAAGCTAATCTACGACGTTGTCCTCCAGACAGGGAGGATGCGCGCCGTTTCTCATCCGCATGGAGACCCGAAATATCTAACAATCGCTCTAGCGACATCGGATTACGATAATAACTGCGGAACAATTGAAGCACTTCTTTGACCGTAAGTCCATCTGCCGCTTTAACATCCTGCATAAGCGCTCCGACACGTTGCCGTAATTCTTTTGTACCAGACGGGACCCCTAAGACCCTGACTTCTCCTGATGTTGGCTTTATCATTCCGAGTATCATAGAAATGGTTGTTGTTTTGCCTGCCCCATTCGGCCCGAGCAATGCTGATATTCGACCTTTCTCGAATGATAGATTCATATGATCAACGGCACAGTAGTCGCCGAAATTCTTCACTAGATTTATACACTCAATCGCCTTTTTCATTTTGTAGTAACCTCCGTTAATTTCTTCTTCGTTACTTGATGTCCTTATTATATTGAATAAGCGCGAGATTCAATTAGTGTGGGTTGTCACAAGCCGGATATGACAAATGTCAAAAAAAAAGGATCAAACGCAAAAAAAGAAGGACCTCTAGGCCCTTCTTCAGCTTAACGCACATTTGACACTCTTTGGTTGAGATGCCTTGCTTTGCAAACTTATAAGCTATGGAATCGAACCCCTGTGCAGAATTACAGGTTCTTCAATCGACTTTTCGCGGTCGTATAAAAAGACCAATACCAGCCTCGAAATCAAAATTCCTAAATTATAGAGTTTTTAATGACCATAACTTCACTCCTTCTCAACTAGGAACTTTCAGCTGCCAGATAACACCACAAACTAAAAACGGCCATCTCCGCCCCATCGGACGGAAATGGCCATTATGACGGTACAGAAGTGCCTTTACCGTTAGCTCGCCTTCGCGAGTTTCGAACCGCGAACCGATGCCACAGCGTATACGACGAGTGCTGTCCAGATGAGCACGAAGCCGACGAGCAGAACCGGCGAGACCGATTCCTTGAACACGAATATGCTCAGTAACAGCATGATTGTCGGCCCGATGTACTGTACGAAACCGAGCGTGGACAGCGCCATCCGGGCGGCCGCCCGCGCAAAGAAGAGCAGCGGCAGCGCCGTTACCACGCCGGAAAGAAGCAGTTCGATGAGCGTGGGCGCAGGCAGCGTCCATGCCGTCGTCTTTCCTACGGCGGCCAAATAGATCCAGTAGCCGAGAGCAATGGGCAGGACCACAGCCGTCTCCGACAGCAGGCCTACAGAAGCATCTTGTCCGATCTTCTTTTTCGCGAGGCCGTACAAACCAAATGTCACAGCCAGCGAGATCGCGATCCATGGGAACCGCCCGTAGTCGATAGCGATAATGAGCACCGCGGCGCCAGCGATGGCGATCGCGAGCCATTGGCCGCGGTTTGGCTTCTCACCAAGGAAGACGACCGCTAGCAGCACGTTCAGCAACGGGTTCAAATAATAGCCGAGGCTTGTCTCGACGACATGTCCGTTGTTGACCGCCCAGATGAAGATGAGCCAATTAGCTGCGATCAGCAGTCCGCTCGCGGCGAGCGACAGCAGGAGCGAGCGGTTAGCTGCAATCCGCTTCATGTCACCCCAGCGGCGCTGGATGGCGACGAGAATACCCATGAAGACGAACGACCAGACAACCCGATGTGACAGAATTTCGCCTGCCGGCACACCGTCAAACAACTTCCAATAAAGCGGGAGAACCCCCCACATGATATACGCGATAATAGCGTTGACTAACCCATTGTTCATAATTTATTCCCCATTTCTCACTCAGATGTCTGAACGGATTATACGCCTCGTCCCTCGCTTAAGTAAAGTAAATAATTGGTCGCTGTCATCCAGTCATGCTCTTGTTCGACTGCCGTTGTATTTTGAGCTATGGCTTCCCCCTAACCCAAGTAGAAAGAGCAGCTAATCACAAATTGACCAGCTGCTACTTTGGTTATTGAATTAATAGTTCTCGATGGTTTAATAAAATATGGAGTGCAACATGCGAAATCTATCGCAATGGGGTTGTTATAACGGGATCATTTTTAACTAAGGGTTGCGCCTTTTCTGCAATGCCAAAGAAAGCAAGAAGAGAAAGTAAACTAGTAGATAAAATAATAATCCCCATTGGTACAGCAGTATTCTCTCCCGCTACGCCGACAAGTGGTGAAGTAATAGCACCAACAACAAAAGGCAGCAATCCTAACAGAGCAGATGCACTTCCCGCTCTTTGACTTTGTGAACCCATTGCCAGAACAAATGAAGCAGTTGAAGTCATACCAATGGATGCTACAAAGAAGAAGAGAGGAATCACCAAAGCAAATAAAGGACCTTGGAGCAAAATAACAAGTAATGCAGAAAAACTAGCGGTACACGACAACAATAACCCGAGAATGACAAATTTCCGTTCTGTAAACTTTCTACTATACCGTCCTACAACCTGTGAACCAATGATTAAGCTAATTCCATTGGTTGCGAATAACAAGGCAAATAATTGAGGAGAAGCACCATAGACATTTTGATAAACGAACGGAGTGCCTGATACGTATGCGAACACCCCACCAGTCATAATACCTTGCGCAAGTGCACATCCGATAAAAAAGCGATCCTTTAAAAGTGCTTGAATCCCCGTTAGCAGTTCTCCAAAATTACCGGACACTCGATTCTCGACAGGTAAAGTTTCCTTTAGGTTCATAGTTGCCAAAATAGCAAGCAATAACCCAACAAAACTGAGTACAAAAAATACACCTACCCAGCTTGTAAAGGAGATCACACCGCTTCCAGCCATAGGCGCAATTAAAGGAAACAAATTATTAACAAGCATCAGCATAGCAAAGAACTTTGTTAAATTTTCTCCACTATATAAATCTCGTACAATCGCTCTAGAGATAACGATTCCTGCAGATGCAGAAAAACCTTGAACAAACCGAGCAGCAATAAACAAATAAATATTGGGAGAGATCGCACACATAAACGACGCAGCTAAATAAAAAATGAGCGCAATAATCAGGGGCTTCCGTCTTCCATGAACATCACTTAGGGGTCCCATAATAAGCTGACCCAGTCCCAAACCAATGAGACACGCCGTCAAACTAATCTGAACGAGCGAAGCGCTGGTAGAGAAATCAGCCGTTATTTGTGGGAATGAAGGCAAATACATATCTATCGTGAGTGGGCCAAGAGCTGAAAATGCTCCCAAAAGTAATACTAACCGTAAACGATTATTTTTAGTTGTGCTATACATTGGTCTTGTTCTTCCTCCTAAACCTTTAAGTGAAGGTTTTTTCAAAAAGTCCTAGTACTTTCTAGATAATCTCAAAATTACGTAGTAATGTCCCATTCTCCTTCCCTCTCTAAATTGTTCTGAAGTTCAATTTAGCTGCATGATTTCACGGGATCACTTTTTCTGTTACTGTTAAACATTCTACTCCTTACAGTTAACTTTAAGTCAAGGTTAAAAAGAGAAGTGTGTTTGAAACAGAGATATAAATGAGTCACTTCAGAGGGCAAATCCATACATATCCTTAAGACCTCTGTCCGCCCATCCGGTATCATCACTAACCGATCAAGCAGCTACTTACTTCATCTTACTAAACGATCATTTTCCCATTATTAAAACTCATTCTGATATCCAATAGTAACTTCTCCTTTGATCAATTCCAACTACAAATACATCATCATGGATATGTTCATATTGATTATAAAGAACGCTCTCCATCTCAAATACGATACACTCCTTAAACAGTGCACCTTACTATCCTTTTTGTATAAGTGTCTGCCTGTATTCAACTCTTAAGTAATTGGCGATTTTCTATACAATAAAGTAATTTGGTTTGCTATATGCTCAGAGCTATATTGTATTCCGTCTTTAATCCACCACATAATGATTCCTATTATTGAGGAAGTAAGTATGTCTATGGAAACAAAATCGGGTGGTGTCTCATATTTATCTATTACTTTATTCCGTCTTGTTTCAATGAGTTTTTTAAATAAGTTAAATAATTCATTCTCGTAGTTTTTATATTCGAATAAAACAGCAAAGAATTTACGATTTTCATAGATATAATCCAAAAACTTTGCTAAGTGCTCTCTATTATTGTTAATATCTGAATTCACTAACGGATCTAATTTTATAGACAGTTCGTCAAAGATTTCGTTTGTTACTTTCTTTATTAAATCGTTAACATCTTCAAAATGCAGATAGAATGTCGCCCTGTTCAACTCCGCACGATCCGCTATTTTTTGGACAGTTAGATGCGACATTGAGGGCTCTTCAATAAGTAGGGAGAGAGCTGCTTGTTTAAACATATTCTTAGAGCGGATAGCCCGGGGATCTTCTTTTTTTCTAATTGACATTAGATACTCCTTTTATCGATTATTTGAGCATTCATAAACAATCAGCATACAAAGTGCCGATTATGCGACGTTTTATAACAAATTGCAAATAGGAAGTGTAATTTTGATATGTTAACATCTATTTTATTGATGCGATGTCGATAAAGCAATGTTTTGGAAGGAGTATGAAAGTGGAAAAAGAGAAGTCTAATGTAAAAAAAAGCATGCTGCTATTTATTCTTATTTTGGGTTGCTTTTTATCAACCTTAAATCAGACTTTATTAAATGTAGCACTTAATGATTTAATGAATGTATTTGATGTTTCAGCAACAACGATTCAATGGCTGGCAACCGGATTTATGTTGGTCAATGGTGTATTAATACCCATCACGGCTTACTTAATGAAACGTTATACAACAAGACAACTATTCGTCAGCTCCATGTTATTTTTATTGCTTGGCACGATTATTTGTGCGATATCCCCAAATTTCAGTATTTTACTACTGGGAAGAATGCTTCAGGCTGCGGGCACAGGGATAATTACTCCGCTCATGATGAGTGTAATACTCATTATTTTTCCAATCGAAAAAAGAGGCAGTGTCATGGGTTTAATAGGATTTGCTATTATATTTGCCCCAGCCATTGCCCCTACATTGGCTGGTTTTATTATTGAATATGTCTCATGGAGATGGCTTTTTATTGGTCTGGCACCTTTTATATTGATTGTTATTTTACTTTCAATGAAATACTTGGTGAACGTTACTCAAACGGCTAAGACCAAACTGGATTTCGTAAGTGTTATTTTATCGACTATTGGATTTATATTATATGGATTCAGCAGCGCAGGTAGTAAGGGCTGGGACTCTACTGTCGTTATTTTCTCATTAGTCATTGGCTTAACATTCACTTTTTTATTTTGCGTTCGCCAAATTAAATCAGATGATCCATTGCTAAACCTGGATGTGTTCAGGAATAAAACATTTACATTAACCTCATTAATCAATGTTTTAGTTACCATGTTGATGTATGCCGATATGATACTTTTACCCATGTATCTTCAAAGCAGCCGAGGTTTCACGGCATTTGAAGCAGGACTATTGTTACTTCCAGGTGCGGTAATTAATGCATTTTTATCACCTGTCACTGGTAAACTTTATGATAAGTTCGGTGCAAAACCACTATTTGTCATAGGGCTGCTATTTATTATTCCCTCAATGTTTGCGGTCACTAACTTAACACAATCGACCACTTATATGTATTTGTTGGTTCGCACCATATTTTTACGGATTGGTCTCAGTTTTATTACAATGCCGCTCAATACAGCGGGATTAAACGCGCTTCCTAAGGAATTAGGTACTCATGGCTCTGCTGTAAATAATACAGTTCGTCAAATTGCAGGAGCGATTGGTACCGCTGTAGTGATTACAATATACACAGCACAAGCAGCAAGCCATACTGCAGAAATTAAAATGCAAAATCCGATAGCGTCAGCAGAACAAATCACAAGTCTTTCTGCCATGTTAGGCTCAAGTGATGCCTACTTCTTTATGATGACTCTAGGAATCATTGCCTTTATATTGTCACTGTTTATGCCTAAAAGGAGCTCAGCCAAGCAAGAAACCGTCAAAACAGTTGAACATGTTAAATCGGTTGTATCAGATAAATAGCTAGCTTAGGGCAACGTATATATCGATTTCATTATTGGGACTTTCGGGATGATATCGCTCATCCCAAATTTCAAAATCATAATCTTTGAAGGCTCTTCCGCTCTGTTCAGGCCATGAACCATACAAGTAATCGTAGGCCAGATGAATACTCGACTCTGCGCCTTTATGGGTACAGACAACGTATTCGCTGGATTGAACCGTGTGATGTACCATACCAGCAGGAACAAGATCAGCCTGCGTTACTTCATAGCAAATCAAATGCGTAAATGCATCCCGCCTTGCATCAAAATGCTCATTCAAAGGGTAAATCTGCATGAGAATGACATGATCATTTTTTCTGCATGAAATTTCATGTTGGTGCTCAAGCAACCTGGCATACATGTCCTTACCTAGACCTGATTCAAATGACTCCACGTTCGCCTCAATTCTAATACCAACTACCTGAAACGAAGGCCGCATAATGACTTCTGTCCTCACGAATTCTCCCCCCGCACTAGAGATGATTCTATCGATTCCTTGCTCCATTGCAATTGTACATGAAAAAGAGACCTCTAAGGTCTCTTTGTTCACTTCAGATTAGCCTAATTTATACCCGCAGTTTGGACAAAACTTGGTTCCTTCGTTTTTCGTGCCGCAGTTTGGACAGAAGTTGAGCTTTTTTTTCCCGGTATCGGAAGAAGGCGCACTTGGAGAGGAATGGGTTTCCGAGGATTCCTTATCGCTCTTCTCCATGTTCTTCATCATTTGATTCGCCAGGTTCATGCCCATCTGGATCCCTATCATATCGGACGCCGCACCTCCGCCCTTCACTTTACCGGATGCAATGCCGTCCGTCAGACTGACCTGTTGATATTTTTCCAGATTTCCGATCATCCCATGGGAAGCTGTCTTTGTGATCATGTCCTGAATTTCCTTCGGATAATTAAAGCTCATGACTTGAAAGCCCGTAATCGTCATTCCATTATCCATCACCTGCATGTCGAGATCCTCCTGTATTCCTCTCGCGATCTCGGACGCATTTGCCTGCAGATTAAACATATCCTTGCCTTCTTTACTGATCCATTTCATGAGCAGCTGATCCAGCACGGAGGTGATGCGGATCTTGACATCCTCGACCAAATAGCTGTTTTTGATACCTGCAATCTTATCAATTAGAGTTACGTAGTCACTCACCTTGAAGTTAAAGGTACCATTAGCCCGGATCGGCATGCCTCCCGGCAGCTGTGGAGTAGGAATCAGCACCGGGTTCTGCGTTCCCCAACGCACCGTAAATTCCTTCGTATTGACGAACAATACCTCCACCCGCATCCCGCTGTTAAAACCAAATTTGAATCCCTTCAATGTAGACAGGAATGGAACGATATCGGACTCGACATTATACTCGCCCTCTTCTTCAAAGATCCCCTCGATCTTCCCATTATTCAGAAAAATGGCATCCTGGCCTGAGCGAATGATGAGCTTGCTCCCTCTTTTAATCTCTCGATTGTTCCATTTCCAAAAGATCATGTCGTCTCGGAACTCTTCCCATTCCACCACGTTTGCAAATTGATTTTTAAAAAAACTCATAGCACCTCTTCCTTTCCGCAGTATCTAGATTTCGTTTCTCTTGACCTTAATTAGAAAGATCCTCTGCTTCCGCTGTGTGAATGGCCTCCTCGAGTAGTTCCTCCACCGCCTCCGCCGAAACCACCGCCGCCATTATTATTATTTTTCTCAATCTTCCTTCTTGTCGTCGTTGTACGGAGATAGAGGTCCTGACGTGACTGAATACCGGAAGTGCTTGAATCTTCGTATGTCTGGTGGTTCACCGTCACTCTACCACCAGAGCGGTATGCCATCATTGCTACGACGATTCCTCCGATCAGTGCTGAAATGGCCAGCTGAAACCAGCCGTTGAACAAGAGATTATCGGGATTTACACCGGGACGCACGCCCATATACCTTGATGCAGTCGTAATATAGCTCTCAAAAGCCTGCTCGTAATTTCCAGCTGATAGATCAGGAGTGATCTTGTTGCGGATCTGCTCCAGCCTGCCGTCATCCAAATATGTCTTCGCTTTATAGAAGCCGGCTAAATAGACATCTCTATTTCGCATATCCATTGTCAGAATGACGGTGTTTCCATGGGATTTATCATAGCCGAGCGCATGTTCATCATAAAAATCCTGAGTTATCATCACAACATCCTGATTATCCACATTATCCGTTGTATAGATGACGATGTCGGTTTCTCTTTTCATCCCGTATTTGCGAGCCATTTCTGTCAACCTATTATGTTCATCCTGGGTCAGGAGCCCGGCTTCATCATAGATCAGCGCATGTTCGGCTGCTTCTTCTCCATGAGCTGTCCGCACCGTGAATAAAGAAAATATCCCCGTGATGAGTAAGAGGACCACCAACATGAATCCTATGATTATTCGTCTTTCTCTTATCACCAGAACCCTCCTCCCATCATCCAGGCAATGAGTTTCATGGACAACAAGGACACTCCGGCAATGCCTGCAAACCAGGCACCTATCTTGCCTTTACTGATCGGGGGCTTTCCTACCACTTTACCCGTTTGACCATTCATCGCAAACGTGTGCTCTTTCTTATTAAAGTCATAATGCACCATCCATACGGGAAGCAGCACATACTCAGCATGCTGAAGATTCGTATCTATGCTTTTATTGGTAAAGCTCATGGTCGCATATCCCGCTGTAGCTGAACGAATGGACGATTCAATATATTGGCTGATCTTCTGCTTGGCTCTTGGAAATAGCGCTTCCTCATCATGACTGTACTTTTCCGCAATATATCCTGCAAGATAGGGTGTCTTGAAGCTTTTTAAGTGACCATAAGGGAAGGGCTCAAGCTTATCCATCAGCTCATCGTTCATCTTTTCAGCGGCATCAACAGGAACCTTTATATAATTCAACTTCATTTTGCGGTAGACATCGTAATGATCTGTTTCAGTGATCTGGTAATCCCCCTTGCGATAACTTCTTACCTTGGTACCCATACCCTGGACCTCAACATCATTATGTAACTCATACAGCCAAAAGGGCACATAAATGCCGCTGATCCCTTTAATTCGGTCTGCTGTCATAAATCCCTTCGGTGTGAGAAGTCCATTTCTGCACCATTTGCGAAACGCTTGAACAGCCTCCTCCTTATTGATGGAAAAAGGGATTATCTTGGCTGGAGCAAGCTTTCCTGTAAGCCTGTCACCGAGGACCAAGGATGAACCACAGAAGCTGCACATGGTTGCGGTCGTCTCCGCTTCCGTCATCAGCACCGCTCCGCAGCTCGTACATTGATATTCTGTAACCTCATGCTCCGCAAATACATCTTGTTTTAGAGGATCGGGAATTTGCTCGATGTCATCCTTTCGTCCGCAGCTGGGACAGGACAGCATTCCCGATTCACTGTCAAACTCCATGCTGCTTCCACAGTTAGGACATTTATAGTCGATAACCGGCATTTGTTCACCTCTCATCTCCCAATTAACTAATCTTTTTTGTGTTTCAATTTATCCTTAATCTTGGCTAATTCGCTCTCTGCTGCTGCAGACTCCGGCACTGCCTGCTCATCCTCCTGCTCAAGCTGAGCAATCAGCTCATCGAGATCATCCTCCGGTTTCTTCCTAAGCTCAGCAATCGCCATGGCCTCAAGATAGGCTTTATCCACTTTTTCTTCCAGTTCATGAAACATATCGCTGCTCCCCGAAGCAGAGCCCATCGCATTTATTTTTTGCTGCGCTTGGGTCGCTTTAATCTTTTGCTTCAGTTCGACATGACGCTCTTCTAATTGTTTAAGATCAGCTGTAAGTTTCTCTTCAATCTGCTTCATGTGAGCCGTATTTGAAGCAGCCAGCTCATAAGCGGCCTGCAGCTTCTCCTGCTTTTCCGACAAGGCTGCTTTCTTATCTAGAAATTTTAGTGCTTCCGCATCATTCCCCGACGCTGCCGCTTTTTCCGCATATCGCTGAAGCTTACTCGCTTCTGCCAGGCATTCATCCAGCACCCGCTTGACTCTTCGCTCCTCAGCTAGAACAGAGGCAGCTTCTCCCTTGACCTGCCGCAGATCAAGATTGAGGCTGCGCATATACTCATCGATGGTCTTTTCCGGATCCTTCGCTCTACTCAGAAGCGCTCCTATATTTACCTTCATAATTTCCATCCATCTATCCAGGATTCCGATACGATCTCCTCCTCTTGTTCTAATCCATTACTCTATAATACATGAAAAAAGCCAGTAAAGTTTCAGATAGCTCCTTTATACTTATGACCCGAGAATACACAAATTAACAAAAACTGCAGCGAAGAAGCAGATGAAAGCTGCCGAACATGAGATCATTATGCTAATCATGACGATGTTTTGTTCAATTAAAATGCTAGAACAAAACGAAAGGACCCTGCAGCTATGCAGAGTCCTTAATATTAATACCGATCAGCGTTCTTTATTCTTCTTCAGCAGATGCTGCCACTTCATCATCGGAGGCTGCCTCAGCTGCTTCACCCGTATCCGTATCTGCTGCACGCAGTACGGTTACGGAAGCAACCAGGGAATCCTCTGGAGTCATCAGCGTAACACCTTTCGGCAGCGTAAGATCCGAAGCAGGCAGCTTGTCCCCTACCTCCAGCTTTGAAATGTCTGCCTCAATTACAGCTGGAAGATCGTCAGGCAGTCCTTCCACCTCCAGCTCCGTTAACAGGGTCTGGAAGACGCCGCCTGTTTTTGATCCCACCGCTGTTCCCTGAAAATCAATAGGAATCAAGACTTGAATCGGCTTGTTTTTTGCGATTTTTATAAAGTCAACATGAATCAGTCTATCGTTTTGTTTTTGCATATCCTTAATTAGCACCGGCACGTTCTTTCCGTCCAGCGTCAATTCAAACAGCTCTGAACGCCCTGTGTGTGATACGCGGGTAAACTCCTTGGCATCCACACTGATCGGAACACTCTCAAACTGCTGGCCGTATACGACGGCCGGAACTCGTCCGCTTTGTCTTAAGTTTCGTAAACCTGAACCTTTTCTCTCTGATCTTTGCTCGGCTAGTAGTTGGACCGTTTCTCCGTTGGATTTCATATTTAAACATCCTCCTTACAAGTCCATAGTTTCGAATTTGCCCCAATTCACATTAGAGTCAGGGCCATATATGTAATTAAACCTCAATAGCAGCATTGAAACTTATAACTCCAAAAAAGAAATAAGGGATTGCCGTTAAAGACAATCCCCCGAGGGTTAGGCACTGCTGAGCCCGTGCAAATGAATGAGCTGACCGCCTACGGCGACAACGACCTCTTTCGTTCCGCTGTGCACATGAACCTTGATCCGCTCCTTACTTGGAGATGGAGGAAGATCAATAAAATGATCCCGGTCTCCCTCTCGCTCTTCCCATTCATTGAGTCTAACAATATACCCAATTCGTCTAATTCCTGGAGCCACCCTGACAGTAGCCGTTGCTCGGCCATCCGAGCCGACATGAAACGGAATTTTTCCGTCATGGATTCCTGTCCCCCATACCCATACATTCCAGCCTTCATATTGTCCGTCAGGACGTGAATACTCCATTTCGATCGTACGGATAAAATAAGGCTGGATCTGCAGGTTGTAGGATGCCGTCAACCCTTCTGCTCTTGCAACAATGGTTGCTGTACCGGGACGTATGGCCTTTATTTTACGCCCTCCATTCTCCACAGCGACAATTCGCGGAGTCGTCGTTTCCAGTGTATACGCCACTCCTTCAAGCAGTTGATCATACTGATCCCATAATCTCAGAAACGGCTGAAAGGTCTGAGTGGCGTAGATCGTTCTATCGCTTGTCAGTTCCATCCGGGCAGGATAAAGCTCATCGACGACCATTTGTATACTAGTTTCTATCCCGCCATGAGATGCTGTAATTGTACATTTACCGCAGCTTAGGCTCTTCGCCTTACCGGTCTGCCGAATTCGGATGATGCGATCATCCGAGGACCTCCAGGCAGCCATCAGCCCTTTCATGGGCTTACCGTGCTGATCCCTAAAGACGGCATCAAACCTAAGCTCTTCTTCTCTGGACACCGCTGTTCTGCTGACCATAATTTCTATATCAGCGAGCACCTGCGTTTCGATTCCGCTCTCACGGTCATAGAGGACCATCATGGACAAACGCGGAATAACTACCTGCTTACTGACTTGGGACAACGGCGTCACCCCTGCCGCCTCATCACTTACAACAATATTCCACGGCTTATCCTGCGGCAAAGATACCGCTTCAGCATGCTCTTTACCGTTATAGATAACGATGATTCGGTTCCAAGCATCCCCTGCCGCATACCCGTCAAGCATATAGGCAAGAATTCCATTCCCGCATTGAAGCACCTTTAAATGCCGTTCCACCTGCTCACGGGATTCCATGCGAAAAGCTAGATGCTCTTTCCTCAGCTGAATAAGCCCTTTGTAATAATCAAATACGGCGCGAAACCTTGCCTTGTTCTTCCATCTCAGACTATTCACTGCATCACCGCTGCGATAGCTGTTATGGTCACCGTACTTGGATCGCATCAGTTCATCTCCTGCGTGGATAAAAGGAATTCCCTGGGAAGTGATAATCATTCCATTTGCAAGAAGGGATCTTCTTACCGTGTCGTTATCAAACAGCTTCGAGCTGTCTACATAACGGTAAGGATCCGCATTCATAACGGCTTCCACAGGAGCAATCCCGAGGGCCGGTACGCCATCATGCCACTCTGAGAATTGAAGCTGATGCCGCAGTCCTTGTGAGGTCACGACTTTATCCCACAAATTCAAGTTATCATGGGCCGTAACGTAATTAATGGTTTCCGAAGGGTCGTGTGTAAAATCGTAAATCGCCCCCTGCACACCGGTGAGCACTTCACGTTCAAGCCCCCACCAGCCCGTAGCAAATCCGCTTGCCCCGCCATCGTTATCTCCTTTGACAGCTGAGCGGTAATGGTCATTAAATACAGCAAACCCTTTACCTCGCTGGGCTCCTTTCAGCGTTTTGTCAGGGAGCGGAGAATCACCGCCCGTCCATGGTTCTCCATACACCAGAATGGAGGGATCAACCTCGTGCTTTAGCATCTGTGTAACTTCTGTCATGGTCTGCACATCAATCAGCCCCATGAGGTCAAACCGGAAACCGTCAATATGATACTCATTCGCCCAATATCGAACGGATTCCTTAATATATTTGCGGACCATCGGCCTTTCTGTCGCTAGTTCATTGCCTACCCCAGATCCGTTCGTTAAGTAGCCATGATCATTCCTTCTATAAAAATACCCTGGCACGATTCCATCAAAAGGACCGTCGTCCACTCCAAACGTATGATTGTATACGACGTCCATGATGACCCGGATTCCGCTGTTATGCAGCGCACGGATCATTTCCTTGAACTCCCGGATTCTTGCATAAGGATTCTTCGGATCGCTGGAGTAAGAGCCTTCAGGCACATTGAAGTTTTGGGGATCGTACCCCCAGTTATATTTGCTTCCTGACGCTTTGGGATCGTGAACGGTCAATTCGTTAACCGTC
This sequence comes from Neobacillus mesonae, assembly GCA_023715865.1. Taxonomy (GTDB): domain Bacteria; phylum Bacillota; class Bacilli; order Paenibacillales; family Paenibacillaceae; genus Paenibacillus. The sequence continues at coordinate 103,625 of JAMBOW010000006.1, read as the reverse complement.
TTAAAGTCAAATACAGGAAGCAAATGAACATGCGTTACCCCAAGCTCCATTAGATGATCAATACCAATGCTGTTCCCATCCGGGTCCGTTAACCCTCTTTCTGCAAATGCACCGTACAGTCCTTTTTTCTGAAAGAGCGTTCCTTCATCCATCGAAAAATCCCGAACATGCAGCTCATATATGACCGCATCTGTTGCTCTTACCTGCGGGGGACGCACATCATCCTCCCAATCGCTCGGATTCGTCTTGCTCATATCGATAATAGCCGTGCGGGCACCTCCTGCAGCGACTGCTTTAGCATATGGATCAACTGCATAATGCACCTTACCGGTTGAAAATGCGACTTTGTACATATAGAAGCGGCCTTCCAAATCGCCCGGAAGTGTAAGAGACCATACTCCGTCTCTCATCCTGTCCATAGGATGCGCTGATCCGCCTTCATGGTTGTTCACCAGACCATCCTGATCGTATTCACCCGCATGGTCATAAAGAACAACTTTAACTTCGCTCGCTGTAGGAGCCCATATTTTAAAAGTTGAACAAGTACGCGTATAGGTCAAACCCAGATCATTTTCGTCATAATAAACGTTATTCAAATCCTGCATAAAGCTCACCCGCCCGTTTTGTGTAATTTACATTTACGGACCCTGCAGTTTTACCCGTTTGTGCGTTATGACTTTGATAGCCGCATTAAAAATACGGTTATCGATCTCAAGTTGTTGTAAATTATTAAACTACAGAGTAATGACTCTATCGTCATTACTATCATTTATGCCACTTTCATAGAGAAACTATAACCTCACAAACGAAAGATATACGCAGAGAAAGTGTCCACAATACAGAAAACGCTTACAGGGTAGTATATGACAGGATCCTACAAAGGTTGTCGGCTAATTCGAATTACACAAGAAAAAGGGCATCTGCACATACAAAAAAAAGACGTCTGAACGATATCAGACGCCTCTCGCACTGTAAAGCGTATTTTTTAATAGGAATATGAAATTTAGAAAGAAAATGAGAATTCTGTATTAACTGGCGGAGTATGGGCAACGACCCTGCCATTTCGGATGACGTAAAGCGGCTTGGGACGAAGCCGAATGACATCGGCAGCCTGCTGAATAGGAAGAACGACAAGGTTCGCCTCTCTTCCTGCAGCGATTCCATAAGTTTCGCTAATCCCCAGCACGCCAGCCCCATGCAGGGTGATCATATCCAGAAGTAAATTCACATCGTCACGCCCAGTCATATGCTCCAGATGAGCCGCCATGTGCAATGCCTGCAGAATATTTCCGTCACCGTAAGAATAAAAGGGAGTCCCTATATCATCATGTGCGACGGCAACAGGAATGCCTGCCTTGGACATATCCCGGATTCGCGCAAGCCCTCTGCCTTTCGGATAACTATCAAACCTCCCCTGCATAGAGCTGTTAATCAGCGGACAGGCAATAATATGAATTCCCGAGTCTTTGACGAGCCCAAGCAGCTTCTGAAAATAGGGTTCGTTATAATAAGAAGTGGCGCTGCAGTGACTTGCCGTCACCTTGCCATACAGCTCCGTTTCGATAGCTAGTGCAGCCGTACATTCCAAGAAACGGGACTGCTCGTCATCTGTTTCATCACAAAAAACGTGAACAAATGCATCATACCGCTTTGCTATATCAAAACTAATTCTTAAGGACTCTACGCCATCCTCCCTCGTTCGTTCCCCGTGAGGAATCGCACCTATACCATCGGCCCCCAGTCGAAGCGCCTCCTCCATCCTTTCTGCATTTCCCGGACAAGCTATAATTCCATCCTGTGGAAAAGCAATGACCTGCAGCTGAACAACAGGTGCCCATTCCTCTTTAAGTTCAAGAAGGGTCTTCAAGGCGGTCATCTGCGAATCCGATATATCCGCATGACTTCGTATATACAGCACTCCATGACTGACTAGCAGGCGTATGACCTCTATAGCACGGTTTCTAACATCCTCCCGGCTAAGCTGAGACTTTCTCTTACTCCACAGGCTAATGCCTTCAAGCAAAGTGCCGCTTCTGTTCCATCCCGGGTCCCCTGCGGTCAGTACCGTGTCGAGATGAATATGCGATTCAACAAAAGCAGGGAGCACGAGTCCGCCTTGGCCGTCAATCATATGGCCATATCCATCGTGTCCTTCAGTATAATTGGTTGCAGGCTGCACGGAATGAATATGGCCATCCTTGATAAATAGATCTACAAGCTTTTCTTCCCGTGTCGTTACATTCTTCAGTACCGTCATCTCCATGACGCTTCCCTCCCTTCCATATTCGTCTCTGTCATCGACTGCTCCCATAACTTCTGTACCTTTTCCTCACGAAAGCGGGATACAACACTTGTCATGCTGATCCACTTACCAGCTTTGGCAACCCAGCGTCCTGCCGGCAGCTGAGTGAAAATTTCCTCCGGACTACGGGCATCAACGATAACAAAATCGGCGGAAGCACCTGCATAAATACCGTAATGATCGATCCCTGCAATTTTCGCCGGATGTTTTGTGACCATATGGAGTAAACTCACCATATCCTCTGTGCTTCCATAATGAGCAGCATATCCCGTAAGCTGTGCAATTTGAAGCAAATCCCCTCTGCCGAACGGATGAAAGGGATCGTGAATGTTGTCAGACGCTGCTGCCAAAGTTATACCTTCTTGGGTCAGCTCTCGAACACGCGTTACTCCGCGTCGAACAGGACCAAGATCGGACCTCCCCTGAAGATACAGATTGGCTGCCGGGAGGGTAATCGCATGGACGCCGGCAAGTGACATCATATCCATGATTTCTTCCGCCTCGGCCAGAGGCATAGATGACAAGGAACACAGATGACCTGCGGTTACTTTCCCATCATATCCATATTTCAGTGATTCCTGCGCCACTTTAAGCACTGTCTTCATCTCAGGATTATCCGTCTCATCGCAGTGCAGATCGATCGGCACACCAAGACGGGCAGCAAGCTTGAATATCCCTTCGATGTCTGAATCCGGGTTTGAAGACAGATGTGGTGCGCCGCCAACGCCGTCAAGTCCCATACGCAGCGATTCTTCGATCAGCTCAAGCCCTCTTGGGCCAAGCTCACGATAGGGAACCATAGGGAAAAACTCTAGATCGACGACACCTTCAAGCAAAGACTTGGCCTCCAGTGCCGCCTCCACCGTACGCATGGCGACATGCTCACCTGCACTCAAATTAAAGTCAAGATGGGACCTTAATCTGGTCGATCCGTAAGAGACAGCCTGCAGCGCGGTTCGTACAATCCTTGAACGAATCGTTTCTTTTGAGAATGATGGAGCGGCGCTGCTGTAATTATGAATCGCTTCGAGAAGTGTGCCTGTCTTATTTCCTACTTGTGGTAAGCTGAAGGCTTTATCCATGTGCATATGAATGTCCACCATGCCTGGGAGCATCATGCGGCCCTTCAGATCGATTATATTCTGCCTGCCGCCTGCTTCAAGAGAGTTTATATCTACTGCTTCCGCTTCCTGGTAGCGGGATTGCTGCACCCGAACAGCCTCTAATTGTCCGTCATGGATCTGAACTTCATAGAGCTTTCCGCGGTTTTCAGAAGGATACAGAGAAGCGTTGATAAGTCGCATTGTTCCTGTCATTTGAGATACCCCTCCCTAAGAAAATCATTTTTTCCCCGTTACTCTTTGAGCAGCTGCTCCCATAAACCCTTGGTTCATCACCTAAAAAAAGACCTCCTGCCACATCCAACATGCTGCCTAAAAAGTCAGGCAAACAGCTGATAGGGCAGAAGGTAAACCAGCATATCCATGCTGTTCCATTCATTTATTGACCGGACTCGGGGAGATACTCAGTAGTAAAGACGTTTGATATATCTTCCTTCGCTTTTAAAAGTCCGAGGCTATACATATCTTCCTGAAGCGATGTCCAACGCTCCTCTGTCATGCTGAGCAGCCCGTTTGCTTCTGTCTCTTCCGTAAAAATCAGCGGAATCTCCTGCTCGGCTCCATATTTCATCCCTTCCAGCGTTAAATCCGGATTTCTTTCCTTCAGCACTTCATTCATTTCTTCGTAATTGTCTTTGTAATAATTCCAGCCTTTAATAGAGGCTTCAAGGAAAGATTTGACGGCTTCGGGATTCTCCTCAAGAAACTCCTCTGTCGTATAAAGCACATTGGAATAGGGCTGAAAACCAGCATCGTATGTCAGCAGATAACGAGTCTCAATCCCTTGCTGCTTCAGCGTGTACGGCTCTGATGTAACATAGGACTGTGTGACTGCATCCTTATCTTCAATAAAGTTAACAAACTGACCTGTATAGGTTTGGTCCTTGACCTCTGCCAGATTATATTTCTTCTTGATAAAATCCCAATAACCTGATCCCGGAGCAATATATACATTACGTCCATCCAAATCCGCAAAATCCTGAATATCAGCATCCGCATGGAACAGCATCGCTTGCGGACTTTTTTGAAAGATGGCTGCAATCGCTACAACAGGAATCCCATTATCCCTTGCAGTGAGCACTTCATCTGCCTGCCCCATGCCGAATTGGGCTTTGCCGGAGGCTACAATTTGAATAGAAGAAACCTGAGGACCACCCGGTTCAATCGTCATATCAATACCAGCCTCTTCATAGTAGCCTTTGGCAAGAGCGGTATATTGTCCTCCATGCTCGGGCTGCGCGAACCAGTTCGTAACCTGGGTAATCTTAACCGGGTCCTTAGCTGTTTCTTCGCCGCTGCTAGCGTTCTCTGCTGTTGTACTGCTGCCCGAGCCCGAGCTGCTGCATGCTGAAAATATAAGGGCGAGTGCCGTTGTTACAGTAAGACCTGCCAATTTCTTCTTCAATGTATACTTCATTCCCATGCATCCCCCTTATATTTGTGAACAGGATTTTGGCTTGAATTACAATCTTAGTTCTCTGATTTCATTTCTGACTCATGCCAAGAGCTGAGCGCCCATCTTGAAAAAGCACTTACCAGCAGATAAAAGGTAATTCCCAGGAGGGAAGCACATAGACCGCAAGCGAACAAGTATGGAGTTTGAAGCCTTGAAGAGGCTACAGTGATGGCATAGCCGAGACCGCCTTCACCGCCGCCGATCCCCGCAATGTATTCACCGACGATGGCGCCAACGACAGAGAGCGTACAGGACACTTTAAGCCCGGCGATAATATAAGGCATTGCTGCAGGCAAACGCAATCTCCACATGACCTGCCAGCGCGAGGCATTATAGAGTTTAAACAAGTTCTGCATATTGCCGTCTGTAGAATTAAGACCGATCAGCGTGTTAGAAATCATCGGGAAGAAGCCGATTAGAAAGGCGATAATGACGATGGAGTTCACTCCGGCGCCAAACCAGATGACAATGATCGGAGCGATGGCTACAACCGGAATCGTCTGCAGCACAATGGCATAAGGATAGACGGCTTTTTCAATTATTTTCGAGCTGGCGAGCAGCACCGCGCCGGCTACCCCAATCACAATACTCAGCAAAAATCCAAGCACAGATTCATATACCGTTGTCATAACCGACGTCATTAGATTGCTCCAATTCTCCACGGCCGACTTCACAATGTCGGATGGTTTTGGGAGCAGATAAGGAGCATAGCCGAGCAGCCTTGTCACGATTTCCCACAAGCCGACAACGACGACAAAAGCAATAGCAGGAGGAAGGAACTTTTGCATAAAGTTGCTGCTTCTTGCTGATTTTGCAGGTTTTACTACAGAGGCAGAGGGGGCTTTATCCCCCTCCTTCTGTCCATTATTTTCGTAAGCCAGCTTCGGCTGATTCATTGCCATTGTCAAAGCACATCCTTTCTTTCACAGCACTCTCTAATCGATTTTTCCAGGATTGAGCAGTCTTAACGGGTCATTCTCCAGCTTTTTCTGTTTCATGAGAGGCAGTATACCTCTCCCTCCTGAATCCAAAGAATACGTATGCGGGTTTGCTACATTAATCCCGTTTGTATTAAAGAAATCAATGATCTCATTAAGTCGTTCTTCTGTCGTATACCGCACGACAGGCAGGGATGAAGGCGTTACTCTCCCGCGGCTTCTCATCCATTCAAAATGAAGCAGCACCTCATCACTGAACGTATCTTTGACAAGCTTCACTTGGTCTCTGAAATTTTCCAGCGAAAACCCTGCTTGCAGATAGGTGATGTTGTTCTCACATTTAAGCGCCCATAATGTCGTATGATTCCAGCCGAAATCAGACAAGCCGATGCCTGATCTGTACTTTTCAGCCGGGATGTGATGGCCCATTTCACCGCCATAATTCTTAGCAAGGCTTACAAGCGCAGGCTGGCTTCCTTCCTCCGTTTCGAGCAGAACCGCTGCTTTTTCAGGTGCGATCACCTTTTTTAAAGGCCTGAAATAAGAAGGAATGGGCCATTCATGTGGAGAGATCAGTCTTTTTCGAATCGAATCGTCATGGGAAAGGTCATGAGAGAATTCCATAGCCTGCATAAAATCATCAAAAAATATGATGGATTGCTCCCACTCCGTCTTAGGGGCAAGAGGAAGGACAAGCTCGGTTAAAATACCGGTCGTACCGTAGTTATGAATGTAGGCGGGGAGCTCTTCTCCGGAGACCACTAGTCTCCGAGGCTTTTCCTCCATTGTATAGACGACGGCTTCCGTCACATTACCGTCCCACAAGTCTCCCCAGGTGATAGAACCAATTCCGCCTGAGCCGCCGCATACATAGCCTCCGACTGTCGCTTTTACATAAGTGCTTGGATAGATTCGCAGCTCTAGGTCTCGCTCGCGTGCCACACGCTCAAGATTGCCTAACCTTACTCCGCATTGCACTCGAACTGAATTCTCGCCCCACTCTAGAACTTGGTCCAGCCTGCTCAAATCGAGCACGATGCCTCCTTCGAGCGGAATCGCTTGACCATAATTTCCAGTCCCTGCTCCTCTAACCGTTACAGGAACTTTATGTGCATAAGCGATCTCCAGCAATTTTTCCACTTCAGCATCAGTTTCAGGCCTTACAATGCTGTCAGCAAGCTTATCCTTCAGCCGATTTTCAAGAACGGGAGAATACCAGTAGTAATCCTTGGACAGCTTTTCCCTGGATTCAAGGTCAAGCAGCACACGACCTGCTCCAAGCCCGTCAATAAACACTTTTTCGATCTCTACAGCCATAACACTCATCCTTCCTGTGCCTCATTTTTTAGGTTCTGCTTAGTGATGCAGCACTGCTGAAACCTCACCTACCAGCCTGCTGAATTCCGGAGCAGTTCGGAAGGTCTCATCTCTAGGAAAAGGAACAGGAACCGGAATGGTGCTTGCTATTTTTCCAGGTCTGGCTGTCATGACAACGATGGAGGTCGAGAGATATACCGCTTCAAATACGTTATGTGTAACGAACAGGACCGTCATTTTTTTATCCTTCTGCCATATGCCGAGCAATTCATCCTGCAGCGTCTGTCTTGTCATCTCATCCAGAGCTCCAAATGGTTCATCCATGAGCAGCAGCTTTGGCTCTGATGCCAGCGCTCTTGCAATCGACACCCGCATCTTCATTCCGCCTGAGAGCTGGCGGGGCAAAGCATTGGCGTAATCTTTAAGTCCAACCATTTCAAGCACATGCATCGCCTTCTCGATTCTTTCCTTCTTCGGCACATTGCGCAGCTCCATCGGCAACGTAACATTGTCGATCACCTTACACCACGGCAGCAGAGTCGCATCCTGAAACACGAAGGATATGTCACTTTGCTTCCTGGCTTCGGCAGGCTCCATGCCCATCAGCCGCATTCTTCCGGCAGTTGGATCACCAAGGCCGGCAATCATTCGGAAGATCGTCGATTTCCCGCAGCCTGAAGGTCCGACAAAGCTGACGAACTCCCCCTCCGGAATACTGAGATTTACATCCTGCAAGGCGATGGTACCGGTTTGATAAATTTTGCTGATCCCTTCCATTTCCACCAGCGGTGCTAGACCGGGACTAACCGCTGTCTGGCTGCCCCGCTCTGTCATTAATTTACTCATCCTCTTCTCTCCCCTCAGACAGACCCGATCTTTATTTTCTTGTCAAACTCAAACTGCTGCATCAGTTTAAACAGCTCTGCCGCATTCCTTCCTGCGGATGAGAGCAGTGTTTCTCCCTTTTCGCTTGTGGCGAGCTGAGCATTTCCACACACTCCGGAAACGGATAGATCCTTCATCAGCCATGCAAACCGTTTGTTACTGAACTGAAGCTTCATTTCAGGTGTAACCGGTGGAAATTCGTTAGGCAGCAAATCCCAGTGCACCCATTCGCTTTGTAAATGCATGATCATTGAGGTTTCAGAATCTCCGGCATGAATGCCGTACATCCGTTCCTCAGGCAGCAGCAGCTCTTTATCGTTATCAAGTCCGCCTCCGTCCAGTCTGAACACCATCATGCCGGTCTTTTCTCGAATATCTCTCGCTGCTAGATTCAGCGCATCAACATTCCCCCCATGGGTGTTAAATAATACAAGCCGACTGAACCCCGTTTTGGCAAGACTTTCAGCAACGTCCATGAGTACAGCGATTAGCGTAACTGCCGACAATGTTACCGTTCCGCTCCAACCGGCATGCTCGTTGCTTTTTCCATAAGGGAGATGCGGCAGAAGCCATATATTATCTTCAGGAGTTAGATGCTTAAATGCCTCCGTTAACATTCCTTCGCCAATCAGCGTGTCAGTAAAAACGGGAAGATGTGGTCCATGCTGCTCCATCGCACCAATCGGCAGGATCAGCATGGCATCCGTCTTCGCCAGCTCTCCTATTTCAGGTCCTGTCAATCTGGGGAGGAATAATTGGTCATAAGCGATTCCTTGATAACGTGTGGTCATTCATATCAACCCCTCAGTTATGTATTGTTGTTAGAAACAATGTAAAGGGATGAGGTTGTGATGTAAATAAAATTCACGTGGTTTTGGTTTTTTATATAAAATGGCAACTTTATTTTGTGCTCTAGGCACTCAATTGCGTAATGTTTATGTTAGATATCATAGTGATAACACGAAATTTTTTGGTTATCATTAAACATATTGTTCGGATTAAATGCCTAGAAGAGGTAATAACGAGGTAAGTGAAGCAATGAAATTATGAATGTAATACATTCATTGTTTTCTCAATGCACGAACAAATAAAGGGGAGGACACCTCATTTATGTTAGGTATCCTCCCCTATTATTACACTTATGTTAGTTTCAATTTGGTACGATCTAATCTTGTTCTTTATCCCTTAGTTGCTTGACGCACCCTGCAATGTCCTCCGCACAGCTGATGGCCGATATCACCGCTACTCCATCGGCTCCCGCAAGAATCACTTCCCTGGAATTTGCCGGAGTGATCCCCCCAATGCCAACCAGCGGAAGACCTATCTCGGCTCCCCGCATCGACTTGATGATGAGCGGCCCCTGCACGGCATGGGCATCATCCTTTGATCTCGTCGGATATATCGGTCCTACTCCGATGTAATCGGCCCCTTGCTCATAAGCAATTCTCGCTTCTTCAGTTGTATGGGCGGATATGCCGAGAATCTTGTCCCCTATTCTTTCCCTTACCTTCCCCGGTTCCTCATCGTCCTGGCCCACATGTACACCGTCCGCTTCAATTTCAAGCGCTAAATCCACATCGTCATTAACGATAAAAGGGACTCCGTGCTCTCTGCACAACTTCTGCAAGCTCCGGGCAAATTCAACCCGCTTCTCACCTTCAAAAGAACCGGGTCCCTTTTCACGAAATTGAAACAGGGTTACCCCGCTGCGCAGCGCCTCTTTTAATGTATCTTCAGGAGCTTTCAGACAATTTACACTGCCCATAACAAAATACACCTTAAGCAGTTCCTTCATGCGGACACTGGATATCCGGCTCATTCGCTCACTCCCTTTTGCTTGCGATAGGCCCAGTGATTCGTCGGACCATGTCCTCCTCCAATACCAAGCGTATCCGTAAGTGCAGCTTGAACAAAATCTCTCGCCTTACTCGCCGCCATGAAAACCTCTGCCCCTTTGGCCAGTTCAGCTGTTAACGCTGCGGAGAAGGTGCAGCCCGTTCCATGGGAATGAACCGTACGCACTCTTTGGCCTGGAAATTCCGTGAAGAACGTGCCGTCATACAAAATATCAGTAACGGTCTCGCTGCTTGAATCATGCCCACCCTTAATAATGACATAGGCTGCACCGTGATCTTGAATCCGTTTCGCTGCTTCCTTGCGGTCCTCGAACGTTCGGATGCTGCTGCCAGTCATGGTCTCAGCCTCAGGAATGTTCGGCGTCACAACAAGCGCAAGCGGGAGAAGCTCTTTCATCAGTGCTGTCACAGCTTCTGATCGAAGCAAAGCAGCTCCGCCCTTCGCAATCATAACTGGATCGATCACAAGCTTCTCCACACGATGCCGGGTAGCCTGCCTTGCGACCTCTTCAATAATCTCGCTGCTGAACAGCATACCTGTCTTCACGGTGTTCGGTCTCAAATCGGCAAAGACCGATTCAATTTGCTGCGCAACAAAATCAACAGGCATAGGATGCACGCCCTGTACTCCAAGCGTATTTTGTGCCGTAACAGCAGTAATTGCTGACATGCCGAATACGTCCAATTCCTGAAAGGTCTTGAGATCAGCCTGTATCCCTGCCCCGCCTCCGCTGTCTGAACCTGCAATCGTGAGTGCTTTAGGTACCGTCATTTCTACACCTCCTCCTTGCTGCACAGCTCATTCATGTCCGATATTTCCACGCTCTTCTCAAAGGAAGACGGAGTAAGCTTTGACAGCTCATCCAAAAAAGCGATTTGAAAGCTGCCGACTCCCGCTTGCTCTGTTTTTTGTCCGGCTGCCAGCGCCGCTGCTCCGTAGAAGCCAAGCCCCGCCGCTCCCGCCTCCAACACAGAATGTTCAACACCAAGAAAGGCACCGATTACAGAAGTCAGCAGGCAGCCCGCCCCTGTCACTCGAGTCAACAAGGGGTGGCCCGACTTTATAACAAACCCTGCTTCTCCATTTGTAATCACATCTTCGGGACCGGATACAACAACCGCGGTTCCTAATGTACGAGCTGCACGGACTGCCATTTCTGCTCTTTCGATAGTCGCCGACTGTCCTGCATCCACCCCCTTAACGGGTATTAACTCACCGATCAGGCGGCTGATTTCACCCGCATTTCCTCTGATAAGCGTAATGTCCACTTCACGAAGTATGCGAAGGGCCGCATCTGTTCGATAAGGGGTAGCTCCTGCCCCCACAGGATCAAGCAGCACGGGAACTCCGTATTCATTAGCAGCTTTTCCGGCTGCAATCATCGCGTCCACAAGCTCCGTAGTCAATGTGCCAATGTTCAGCACGAGCGCACGAGCGTTTTGAACCATATCAGCCACTTCCTCTATTGCATAAGCCATAACCGGAGATGCACCAAGAGCCAGCAAGCCGTTTGCCGTAAAATTTGTAACAACGGTATTCGTCATATTATGGACCAAGGGTTGTTCTTCATGAATTCGAGTGATGAGTGATGCCAAATAAGAATTGGACATTTTATCAGACCTTTCTTTTAGAAGATAAGGAGCCTGATCTGTTGTTGTCTATGGCAATGGAAGGTTCGTTTTAAGGAGCGAAGTAAGATAGGTATTGGGTTATATCGCAAATATATTTTTTGCAGAATACACAAAAAAAACGCATGCGAAGGCATGCGTAAATAGACATGTTCGCTCCCTACGCTGGCATTATCCATAGCAGGTTCTACCGGTCAACAACAGATTAGTTGTACTCTCAGCTTGCTTCCGCAGGCTCCCGTCAATATATAGTTTCATATTCTTCCTTATTGTATAGCACATCGGACCGATATTCAATTTGTTGACTTTTTTGAACGATCAGCATATGATACGTATTAACTCATCCAAAAAGGAGAGATTTTGATGTCGGTGATCGTTCTTAACTAATCAATTTCATATTGAGGCTTGCTCTATGGCTTCATCGCTTGAAATAGCGATGTCTATTTTCTACTGCTCTTTTTCGGGCATACGGCATAGAGACCTCATGAAATCAGTTAAGAACAGCGGATAACAAAACTCTCTATGCACATGAGATACGACTTTTTGTTTTGTGAAACCATCCGTGCTGTTTTTTGCAGCGCGGTTTTTTTGTACCCAAATTTATAAATCTTAGAGCTTTGCTCACTGTAGGTTTATGACCGGTACGCTTCACAAACTAGGAGCATTGTAACTCATGCATACAGACGTAAGAACGAACCCTTCTGTTCGCTTCTTGCGTCTATTTTTGTTTGTTTTTTTCCGCTTCACTGCCATTAAATAAATGCTAAAGGAGCGTCTATCCATGAATGAACAAAGTATGCAAAGACTCGAATATCACACAGTTAAAGAACAGCTGAGGTCATATGCTGTATCTTATCTTGGGCAGCAGCAGATTGATTCGCTTGTGCCCATGACAAATATAAGCCGGATCCGTCAGGCACTGGCCGAAACCGAGGAGGCGCTTGGACTTATCCGGCACGGAGCCAGCGTACCGATCCCTTCATTATCGGGTATCGAGAATATAATGAACCTGCTCGGTACCGGATATTTATTTACAGAACAGGACTTAATGCATCTTTTGCAGTTTTTGCGGAGCTGCACCCAGCTTATGAAATATATGCAGTCCAAAAGAGATATCGCGCCGAATGTCAGTGCCTATGCCAGCTCAATGTATTCGCTGGATTCCCTGCGCGAGGAAATTGAACGCTGCATCTACTTGGGACGAATTACGGATCATGCCAGTAAAGACCTGCTGAAGGCGAGAAAACAAGTTCAGGTGATTGAGGAACGATTGAAGAAAAAGCTGGACACCTTGCTTTCCAAGCATCGGGCTATTTTGCAGGATCAATTGGTTACAAGACGCGGAGATCGTTACTGTCTGCCTGTACAGAAGGAGTTCCGCAAACTCCTTAAAGGTGCTGTTCTCGATGAATCCGCCAGCGGCCAAACGGTGTTTATCGAGCCGGACGAAATAGCAAGCCTCCAAATGGAACTCAGCCTGCACCGGACAGTAGAACAGCGCGAGGAAATGAAGATACTAAGCGAGCTGACCCAGTTAGCGGATCAGTACGAATACGAGCTTCGTGTCAACACGGATACCGTAGGCATGTATGACTTTTTGTTCGCTAAAGCGCGCTATGCCCTTTCCTATCAGGGACGGTCCGTACATCTTGTTAATAACGGAATCCTTCAATTAAGATCTGCGCGCCATCCGCTGGTTAACTTTATGGTTCCGCTCGACTTTCATATTGGCGACTCGTTTAAGTCGTTGATTATTACGGGTCCGAACACCGGGGGCAAAACATTGTGCCTTAAGACGATCGGACTCCTGACATTAATGGCTCAGTCCGGTCTTCTTGTCCCTGTTGGAGAAGGAAGCCAGCTCAGCGTATTTGAGCAGCTCAGCGTGGATATCGGAGATGGCCAAAGCCTCGAGCATGCACTCAGCACCTTCTCTGCCCATATCAAAAACATGATTGAGATTTTAAAAGCAGCTGGTCCCTCTACCCTTATTCTTATCGATGAAATGGCATCGGGGACAGATCCAGGTGAGGGGACCGGACTCTCCATCGCCTTACTGGAAGAGATCTACCTGAGACAGGCAACGGTTGTCGCCACTACTCATTTTTCTGAAATCAAAAATTTCGCAGCGGCCGCAAACGGATTTGAAAATGCACGGATGGAATTTGACACCGACTCTTTGAAGCCGTTATACCGGCTTACGATTGGTGAAGCAGGCCAGAGCTATGCTTTTGCCATTGCGCTTAAACTTGGTATTCCATCCTACATCATAGATCGTTCCAAAGAAGTCACAGCCAAATCGCAAAGACCGGAAGGTTCAGCTGCTGCTTACGGCCCTTCCTCTATACAGATGCAGTCCGAGATTCAACCAATCGCGCAAGCAGAGACAGAGGGGCACAGTTTAGATACCGATAGCTATAACAAGGACAACGATGCGTCAAGCTCTGGCGATGTTATCCATGGCAATCATGATCGTGAAGACTTCAGAGACCATCTACTCGATACGCCTTTGTCTAATGATGAAGAGAAACATCCTGTACGCCAGCTGCAAATAGGTGACAGAGTATATATTCCGTATATGAATGAAGGCGGCATTATCGCCGAACCAGAGGATGCAAAAGGCCAGCTTACCGTACTTGTGCGGGGGAAGAAGCTCAAGATTGCCAAAAAGCGCTTGAAGCTTCATATTCCGGGCGAGGAGCTTTATCCGGACAATTATGATTTTGACATTGTATTTGAGTCCAAGGAAAATCGAAAAAAACGAAAGCAAATGTCCAAAAAGCATGTACCCGGGCTGACGATTGAAATGCCAAGCGATGAAACTTGATATGCACTACAACACTGTCTTTATGCAGTAGTTAGCCATGCTGGGGCTGACGAGGATGCTTCATTCCTCGTCAGCCCTTTGTTTTTCCATAAAAATCACCTTTACACAGCACTTGTGAACATAATATTATAATCAAGTTGCTTTTTTTCAGCACATCTATATACATGTAACAATGGGGGACGAAAATCCTGGAATTTCTAGCTTTTATGCTTTTTTCATCACTGGAGACATTTGCACTATTTATACTTATTATCACTTTGTTTAAAATAAACTCGGTCGTTTATGCCAAACGTGTTATTCTGGTCATCATGCTAATCAATTTGCAGAGCTATTTACTTCGCAATGAACTAAACGTGGATAGTTTGGCCCCATTTGTCACCATAGTGATTCTTACACTGTTCTTTAATATTATCGTTAAAATCCCATTGATACCGGCTGCATTTCGTACCATATTAGGGTTTGTCATGTATGAAGCCATCCAAAGTCTTTTATTAATGATCATGTATCAAGACATAGAAGTAGTTACTCTGGATGCGAGCAGCAGCTATGTTTTACAAACCGTCAGCAGTGCTCTGCTTATAATTATCACTTGGTTAATTTATAAATACGACTTCGGATTCAATTACCAATATGATAAACTTAAGCTGAAATTCGAATACTGGATCGTTAATGCTCTTATGCTGATCTTTATGATTCTCGTATCGTATATTCTCTACATGAATCAGATTTGGCTGAATTTTATGTTTTTTTCATTGAACCTCGGTTATTTTTTATTTTTTGAAATAAAGGAACGCAATTCTACCGGAGTACAGAAGGATTAACGTTACCTGCCCGTACCCAAACCAGATGAAATCAAAAATGTGATAAAGCAGGTGAAACATGACCTCATCATCGATTGAAATCAATCCGCTCATCTGCCCTCTATGCGGAAATTCAAACGGTTGTGCCTATGCCTCCGGCAAACCTCATACTGAATGCTGGTGCATGACGCTGGCTGTTCCCAAGGAGCTGCTTGCACGAATACCTGCCGAGCAGCGACGTAAAGCATGTGTGTGTGAAGCGTGCATTAGAGCATTTAATGCTCGTTATTCTGGCTGAATATTTAAGTTTGTGCACTTTCTCACTTTAATTCGGAATATGACAGAGGCTGATCAACAGCTGTTCAGCCTTTTTCTTATCATTTTGGGTTTGTCTTATCCCGCCACTTTTTTAGGGGTGCATCATCCCATATCTGTACCTCTATATATCTCTCAGGTCCTTTAATACCCTCAGGGTTCCATTCCTGAGGATAGCCATATTCGTCTATTAAACCTCTAATCTCTTCTAACATATATACTTGGCATCTGTAAGGCTTTTCGTCTACATATCTCATCGTTGGAAATAAGTCGCCGTATGTAAAACTGAGAATTTTCGAATCAAGTTCATCCATTGAAATCTGAAGCTCCCTCCCGTTTGGATACCAATCCAATAACCACGGACAAGCCCCTAGCGTCATATAATGAGGAAAATACTGAATCGGCTTTCCTCCTTTTTGAACAAACTGCTCTCTTGCTCTTATCTCAAGCCCCCGTCTTATTTGCAGATAATCTTTTGTTCTTTTGCTGGCGAAGCCCCTTTGCTGAGTGCGAATATCGTGCAGAACTTTTTCGGCTTCTTCAGGATTCAGCTCCGAAAGATTGCAAAACGGACCTGTTTGCTCATCATAATAGTGATACAGGTGCTCTATCATTTTCTATTCACCGCCATATGAAAATTCCGATTATAATGCAACTTGTAGTGCCTTTGAATTGTTAAATTTAATATACCACTGACCTTTTAGGAGGCCATAATTATGAAATCTCAAACTTGGATGATTCGTAAACCATTCACAAAGATCTATCTTATTGGGGCAACGATAGCTCTTGCCATCGCATTATTTTTGTGGACCCAAGTGCCTTCTGCCGAATCACCGCCAGCGATCTTATCCTCTGTGAATGAGGATTCTAGCTCACTTCAAATCTCATTTCCTCTTGAGAAGTATTCTTCAGTGATGAGCAGCGTTCCTGGTTTTCCAATCGAGATAAGTGAAGAGAACACGGCATTCCCTCTAAAAATAACCGCTTCCTCAGGTAATTTGCTGCTTATGGGAGGCTCTACAGGCAATAAGGTGATATCCCATGGAGAATCCCTTCAGCTGGAGCACGGGGATATGATTTATTGGTCTCCTCTGGCTTCACCGCCAGTAAGCGAGGCTGTTATTACTGTAACTGGCCAGTCTCTCTACCAAAATTCCGCTGCTGGGACCACTTCAATTCGCATTAGTCAGGATAAGGATGGATTTTATAAAATTAATTAATCCCATGAGTTTCGTTCCACGAGAAACATTTTATCCCAGATAAGACATAAATCAGAGGTGTCCTTATACCTGTTAGTTATAAGCTTTCAAACACAAAAAGAGCTGACCCCTCCTTTAATCCGGAGGATCAGCTCATACTCTTTAAACAATTGCATCATATAATATATAAAATGATGATCAAATATTCCTATTCTTCTGTATGCGCACGATAGGCATCTGCATCCAACAGCTTTTCCAGAGCAGCCTTGAGCTCTCCGCTTACCTTAACTTCTACCATCCAGCCATCGCTGTAAGGAGCAGAGTTTACAAGCTCCGGTTCGTCCTGCAGCTTATCATTCACACTGACAATCGTTCCACTCAATGGAGCAAACAGATCCGACACTGTTTTTACAGATTCAATGGTACCAATGCTCTCATCACTGCTAATTTCCGTTCCGACTTCAGGCAGCTCCACAAACACAATATCCCCCAGCTGATGCTGAGCAAATTCAGTAATACCGATACGTACCGTATCTCCTTCTAACGTTTGAACCCACTCGTGCTCTTCACTATACAATAAACCGTTAATTACTTCGCTCATGTTCTCGTCAGCCTCGCTTTTCAAAAGTTAGGATTGTGTTTCTTCTTTGGTCCTTGCCCTTTTTCCACCCATAGCGTAAAACAATCCTAATCACAATGTCAAGAATGCTTACAAAAATTATGTTTAAACCACATTGTTCTTGACTTTACGGATTTAATCACGTATTAATGTAGTATGAGCGTTAGATTGGAAGGATTAATTCGCTATTTCCGAACATTCTAGCCTATTAAGCGGTTGAACGTAAAGGGAGAGATTACCGCGGATACTCGTCTTGACCTGACAGACACTTGATCTATCCTTGTATAATCACAAGTTGTCTGCCAAGACCGATCCGTACGGTAACGCCGAAGGAGTAAGCCCACTGATAAGCAGAGGGTGAATCTCTCAGGCAAAAGGACTTTTACCGGACGCAACTCTGGAGAGCATCCATAACCGTTCGCTGCTTAACAAAAAGCGAACGTTGTTAATAAAGGATCACCCAAGGGGAAACTCGCAGGTCATGCGGGGTAACTCTCAGGTACCAAGGACAGAGCCTTAGAAGAACACATGCTTATTTGCGTGTCTTTTTCTTTGGCCTGTCCTTTTTCCTTTTCCAAATCCTTTTCTTTTTCCAGATCCTTTCTTTTTCTATTTATGACACGAACCAGAATCCCATCTTATTACTTTTATAATTTAGCCGGTAGCGGCTTTTGACGAGGTGAAAATTATGTCCCAATTGTTGAGAACACCGCTTTTCCCTCTTTACGAACAATATCCAGGCGTACGCTGTATTGACTTTGGCGGCTGGGAGCTCCCTGTTTCCTTTAGCGGCATTCAGAAAGAGCATGAAGCCGTTAGACAACAAGCAGGATTATTCGATGTGTCCCACATGGGCGAGTTTCGAATCGAAGGTGCTAAGGCTGAGGACTTTTTACAAGGCATGCTGACTAACGATGTATCTGTCCTTGAGATTGGTCAGGCGCAATATACACTGATGTGCTACCCGACCGGCGGTGTCGTTGATGATCTGCTCGTATACAAACGAAGCGATAATCTGTATATGCTGGTAGTTAATGCTTCGAATATCGATAAGGATTGGTCATGGCTGCAAGAGCATCTGCCTGAAGGTGTTCAAATGGTGAATGAATCAGAGGCTACTGCCCTGCTTGCACTGCAAGGACCCCATGCTGAAGCTATTCTTTCTAAAGTAACGAACGTGAATCTCGCTGAGCTTGGTTCTTTCCGTTTCGTGGATGGTGCCGATGTTTGCGGCAGCAAAGTGATTCTTTCCCGTACAGGATATACCGGCGAGGACGGATTTGAGATTTATGTAAATGCTGAAGAAGCGCAAAACGTGTGGAAGGAGCTTATGGCTGCAGGAGACAATGACGGTTTGATTCCGATCGGTCTCGGCGCTAGAGATACACTTCGCTTTGAAGCCCGCCTTCCGCTCTACGGACAAGAGCTTTCTTCAACCATTACACCGCTGGAGGCAGGTCTTGGCATGTTTGTTAAGCTGGCCGCAGGAGAATTTATCGGTCGTGATGCTCTTGTAAAGCAAAAGGAAGAAGGACTTACCCGCAAGCTCGTCGGCATCGAAATTACAGATCGAGGCATTCCGCGTTCTCATTATCCGGTTTATGCAGAGGGAGAACAAATCGGCGAGGTGACTACAGGTACGCAGTCTCCTACACTTAAACGCAATTTGGGTCTCGCCCTCCTGGACATCCGCTATACAGATCCGGGCACCAGTGTTGAAGTCGAAATCCGAGGGAAACGCCTGAAGGCAGAGATCGTTAAAACCCCATTTTATAGAAGACCAAAACCTACAGCCCAAGAGGCAAAAGGAGCGAATGAGTGATGAAAAATCGTTATCTTCCGATGACAGAACAAGATCAGGCAGAAATGCTGGCAGCAGTCGGAGCCGAAACGATTGAAGATCTATTCTCCGATATTCCCGAAGAAATCCGCTTTAAAGGCGAACTGCCTGTATCATCCAAGCTCGATGAGCATGCACTTATGCGTCACATGTCTCGTCTTGCCGGACGCAACGTAAATGCAGACACGCATGCAAGCTTCCTCGGTGCTGGCATTTATGACCACCATGTACCTTCTGTTATTAATCATGTCATTTCACGCTCTGAATTTTATACGGCTTATACACCTTATCAGCCTGAAATCAGTCAAGGTGAGCTGCAAGCCATTTTTGAATTCCAATCCTACATTTGCGAGCTTACGGGAATGGCTGTTGCCAATGCCAGTATGTATGACGGAGCCACGGCTTTTGCCGAAGCCGGCAATCTGGCTGCGGCTGCGACACGCCGTAAAAAACTAGTCGTATCCAGCACCGTTCACCCGGAGTCCCGCCAAGTTCTTTCCACTTATGCGCACGGACTTAATCTGGAAGTCGTCGAAATCGGCTATAAAAATGGAGTTACGGACCTGGAAGCACTTGCTGCCGCTATGGATGAAGATACGGCTGCGGTAATGATTCAAAGTCCAAACTTTTTCGGAAGCGTAGAAGATATCCAAGCTGCCGCAGATCTAATTCATTCGAAAAAGGGTCTGCTCATCGTCAGTGCCAATCCGATCTCACTGGGCCTCATGGAAGCGCCGGGCAAGCTGGGTGCCGATATCGTAGTTGGCGACGCACAGCCGCTCGGTATTTCTGGCTCTTACGGAGGTCCAACCTGCGGATACTTTGCTGTATCTCAAGCACACATGCGCAGAATTCCGGGACGAATTGTTGGTCAGACTAAGGACCGCTTTGGAAGACGCGGCTTCGTACTTACTCTGCAGGCTCGCGAGCAGCATATCCGCCGCGAAAAAGCGACCTCGAATATTTGTTCCAACCAAGCTCTGCTGGCACTAAGTGCTTCCGTATATATGTCGCTGCTCGGCAAACAAGGAATGCTTGAAGTATCTGAGCTCAATCTGCAGAAGAGTCATTATGCCAAACAGGCGTTAACTTCCATTGAAGGTGTAACTGTACCTTTTGATTCGCCAACATTTAATGAGTTCATTATTAAACTCCCAGAAAAAACGAACATGGAAGAAGTTCAAACCAAGTTGCTTGCTGCAGGCTTTATCGGCGGATATGATATGGGACGTGAATATCCGGAGCTGAGCGGCCATATGCTGATCGCCGTAACGGAACGCCGGAGCAAAGAAGAGATCGATGAATTCAAAGCGGTATTGGAGGGATTACTGTGAGCAAGATCGAAGCAGAACAACCACAGGTTCAAACCGAAACAGCAGAACTGGATTTTAGAGGAACAGCTGGAGCAGAGGCTCCTGAACAGAAGCTGATTTTTGAACTAAGCAAACCCGGACGTGTTGCCTACTCCCTGCCGGAAATGGATGTACCGCAGATCAGCCGGGATGAGCTCATTCCTTCCGCGTTTTTGCGTAAAGAGGCTGCAGCGCTCCCTGAAGTATACGAGGTTGATGTCGTTCGCCATTACACAAGCTTGTCCCGCCGCAACTTTGGCGTAGATAACGGATTTTATCCGCTCGGCTCCTGTACGATGAAGTACAACCCAAAAATTAACGAGGATGTTGCCCGTTATACCGGGTTTGCCAAAATCCATCCTTACCAGCCGGAAGAAAGCGTACAAGGAGCACTTGAGCTTCTGTACCAGCTCCAAAGCGATCTTGCCGGACTTACGGGGATGGACGAAGTAACCCTTCAACCCGCTGCCGGTGCTCATGGTGAATGGACAGGACTCATGATGATTCGCGCCTATCATGAGAGCCGTGGAGAGGTTCGCACCAAGGTTATCGTACCTGATTCTTCCCATGGTACGAACCCGGCCAGCGCAACAGTAGCCGGATTCGAAACTGTAACCATTCCTTCTACAGCAGAGGGACTAGTCGATCTCGATGAACTGCGTGCAGCAGTAGGAAACGATACTGCCGCTCTTATGCTGACGAACCCGAATACACTTGGCCTGTTTGAAAAACAAATCGTTGATATTGCAAAAATCGTGCATGAGGCCGGCGGTCTCCTGTACTACGACGGTGCTAACTCCAACGCGATCATGGGCATTGCCCGTCCAGGAGATATGGGCTTCGACGTTGTTCACTTGAACTTGCATAAAACAATGAGTACTCCGCACGGCGGCGGAGGTCCAGGTGCAGGTCCAGTTGGCGTGAAAAAGCTGCTGGTTCCGTTCCTGCCTAAACCGCACGTTAAACGAGCAGAAGACGGTACTTTCTATCTTGATCGCGAAGAAGGACAGTCTATCGGCCGCGTTAAAGCATATTACGGTAACTTCGGAATTCTTGTTCGCGCGTACGCTTATATCCGGACCTATGGTCCTGTCGGACTGCGCCGCGTCTCCGAATACGCTGTTCTTAATGCCAACTACATGATGAAACGGCTTGAGCCTCATTATGAGATTCCATATCCAGGTGTCTGCAAGCATGAGTTCGTTATGTCCGGCAAGGGCTTAAAGCAATACGGCGTGCGCACACTGGATGTAGCGAAGCGCCTGCTTGATTTCGGGTATCACCCTCCAACCATCTACTTCCCGCTGAACGTGGAAGAGTGCATTATGATCGAACCGACAGAAACAGAGAGCAAAGAAACGCTCGACGGTTTCATCGATACTATGATTCGTATCGCGAAGGAAGCTGAGGAAAATCCGGAGCTGGTGCTGAATGCTCCATATAGCACCCCAGTGACCCGCTTGGATGAAACGACGGCAGCCCGCAAGCCGGTTCTCAACTGCGCTTGCAGCTAACGCGTCGATGAAGATAGCAGCTTGACGTCCCAAAGCATCAAACAAATAACAAACCTCCCGATATTTCGGGAGGTTTGTTTAATAATGAAACAGCTGAAGCGATTTTTATATCTCCCATTCTTCCCGCAGCATTCCCATCCGAATGGAATCATAATATTTTCCGTCATAGAATCTGACTTTGCGGATCCGCGCTTCGATCTGCATCCCCAGCTTTTCGGCAACCCGAATCATTCTTATATTCCCCGACCAGGTTGTCAGCCCCACTCTAACTAGCGGAAGCTGCCCGAACAAATGCTCAATCCAAAGAGCCAATGCTCTTGTACCAATGGATCTGTTCCAGCTGTTGGGCTCGTGCAGTACAATCCCCATTTCCAGCCAGTTCTTTTGTTCATCCTCGTAGTAATAGGACACCAGCCCGCATACCTCTTCGTTCACAGTAATAACCCAGGAATCATCACAATAAATCCATGTCTCCTGCTGTTCCAGAAACGTCTCAAAAGCCATCGTTTGATGCGGAAAATAAGGCGCGTCCCATTTTTTCCACTCCGGATTCTCTTCCTTGTAGATTAGTTCCCATAAACGCTGCAAATCCATTTCCTCAATCGGTCTTATTGTAATTTCTTTGTCCTGATACATGTACTCTCCTAACTCTTATATGTACTCTCTTATTTCTTATATGTATTCCCTAAAACCATTTTATTCCATTTCAAGGGGTATTACCAGGTATAGATCAATTTAAAGAATTCTCGAAGTGGCGTTTAGCAGTCCTCCAAATTATATGTATTATTCCTTTATAAAAAAAAACGGTACTCGCATATAGCGAATACCGTAAAAAGTTGGAAAAGATAGAGATTTTGAAAATTACTGCTCGATGCTTTGAACAAGCTCAACGACTTGTTCAGCAGTCTGCATATCCAGCGCTTTTGCAGCAAGTTCTTTCATGTCTGCTTGAGACAGCTTAGTCAGCTGGCTGCGTGCAGGCAGGATCGATGTTGCACTCATGCTGAATTCATCCAGGCCAAGACCCAGAAGCAGCGGAATTGCGGTTGAATCTCCCGCCATCTCACCGCACATGCCAACCCAGCGTCCTTCGCGATGCGCTGCATCGATGACCATTTTGATCAGACGAAGAATGGATGGGTTATACGGCTGGTACAGATAAGATACGCGTTCGTTCATACGGTCAGCTGCCATTGTGTATTGAATCAGATCGTTCGTTCCGATACTGAAGAAATCCACTTCTTTTGCGAACTGATCCGCAAGTACGGCAGTTGAAGGAATCTCAACCATGATCCCCAGCTGAATGCTGTCGGAAACCGAAGTTCCTTCGGAAACAAGCTTCTCTTTTTCTTCGAGAAGGATTGCTTTCGCTTCACGGAATTCTCCGAGTGTCGCGATCATTGGGAACATGATGCGCAGGTTCCCGTGTACGCTCGCACGAAGCAAGGCGCGCAGTTGTGTACGGAAAATATCTTGACGATCCAGGCATAGGCGAACCGCACGGAAGCCCAGGAATGGATTCATCTCTTTTGGAAGATCGAGGTAAGGAAGCTCTTTGTCCCCGCCGATGTCAAGTGTACGAACGACAACCGGTTTACCTTCCATTTTTTCAAGAACTGTTTTGTAGGCGTTGTACTGCACATCTTCAGAAGGCAGCTTGTCGCGTCCCATATACAGGAATTCTGTACGATAGAGACCTACGCCCTCTCCACCGTTCTCAAGCACACCGGCCACATCATTCGGTGTTCCGATGTTTGCAGCGAGTTCAACGTGAACGCCGTCTACAGTTACGGTAGGCTCGTCACGAAGTTTTCTCCACTCTGCTACTTGAGCTGCATAAGCAGCTTGCTTGGATTTGTACTCTTCAACAACGGAAGCTTCCGGGTTGATCAGCACATGTCCGTCCAATCCGTCAACGATGATCAAATCACCATTCTTCGCTTGAGACAGCACTTCCTTCGTTCCTACTACTGCAGGAATTTCAAGTGATCTGGCCATAATTGCAGAGTGAGAAGTACGTCCTCCGATATTTGTTGCAAACCCAAGAACATATTTACGATTCAGCTGAGCTGTATCGGACGGAGTCAAGTCCTCCGCAAGCACGATCACTTCTTCGCTGATTTCTGCCGGGTTCATAACTTGAAGTCCAAGCAAGTGACCAAGCACGCGTTTCGTTACATCGCGCATGTCGGCAGCACGCTCTTGAAGATACGCGCTTTTCATATTTTCAAACATGGAAATGAAAGTAGCTGCAGTCTCTTCCAAAGCGAATTCTGCATTCACTTTTTCATCCGAAATTTTTGCTTTAACTGGATCAATAAGTTCAGGGTCATTCAGAATTAGCAAGTGAGATTCAAAAATTTCTGCTTTTTTCTCACCCAGCTCTTGCAAAGTACGTGCTTTGATTGCCTGGAGCTCGGCTTCGGATTTCTCCAAAGCCGCTTCCAGTTTTGCAATCTCTGCATCTACGTCGGTAATCGAGCGTTTTTCTACAGAGTAATCAGGGTGCTCCAAGATAAACGCCCGGGCAATGGCAATACCAGCCGAGGCAGCAATCCCGGAGATGTTAGGCATGAACTTCGCCCAGCCCTTCGTTAACCATTACGTCTGTAAGAGCTTGAAGAGCTTCCGCTTCTCCTTCGCCTTCAACGATGATGCTGATTGTGTCGCCTTTTTCAAGACCAAGGGAAAGAACACCCAGAATGGATTTCAATGTTACTTTTTTACCTTTTGCTTCTGCAAAAGACTCAGCACCTTTAAATTTGTTTGCTGTATTTACAAGTGCTGTTGCAGGGCGTGCATGGATTCCATCTTCGTCTGTAATTCTGAATGTTTGTTGCATAGTATTCATCCCACTTTCGTCAATTTTTTAGTTGGTGTGATCTTTGCGTATATATACGTCTTAGACGTATATTACCTGTTTGCCAGGAGCATCGAACCACAAAAGACTTAAATTTTCACATATTCATACTGCTTTTTAATGAGGTTCAAGATCTAGCCCAAATTTAAAATCTTGGACTAGACCTTGATACTCTTTTATTCAAACTATGAATTTATGTCTAATTATCGTCTTATTTGATTGTTATAATTCCCTCTTCTCCTGCTTTCAGAACACCGGATTTATTCAGTGTAACAGCGGAACCCTCCGGCAGGTTGGAGAAAATAATTGGTGAAATAATGGAAGGAGCATGCTCCTTGACGTATTCCACGTCAACTTCCATGATTGGTTGTCCGGCAGATACGAGATCTCCCTCAGCAACCAGAACGTTAAAGCCTTGGCCTTTCAGCTTCACTGTATTCACACCAATGTGAACGAGTACTTCCTTGCCGCCGTCAGACATAATGCCGATCGCATGTTTGCTAGGGAATACATTAAACACTTTACCGTTCACCGGTGAAACAATGGTTCCATCATGAGGCAGAATCGCAAAACCGTCACCTGTCATTTTCTCAGAGAACACAGGGTCTGGAACTTTCGTAATATCGAGAAGCTCCCCGTTAACCGGCATTACAATCTGCTCATTGATAATCGCTTCGCCCGCTTCACCTTGTGCCTGCTCTTCCTCTGGTGCAGCGGATGGCGTACGCCCTTCGATAATGTCTTTCATTTGAGACTTGATCGTATCAGAACGTGTACCGAAAATCGCTTGTACGTTGTTGCCGACTTCAAGTACCCCAGAAGCACCAAGATCTTTTAGACGGCCTTTATCTACGTTGCCTTTATCCTTAACCTCGATACGAAGTCTTGTGATACATGCATCTAGATGCTTGATGTTATCAGAACCACCAAAAGCTTTCAAGATTTGGTGAGGCAGCTCATCTTTAGAGCCCGTATTGTTCGAACCAGTTTCTATGACCTTGTCCTCACGTCCCGGTGTTTTCAGGTTGAATTTCTGAATAACGAAACGGAAACCAAAGTAGTAAATAACTGCAAACACGAGACCTACCACGATAACCAGCCACCAAGGCGTTCGATTTGGCAATACTCCGAACAGCATAAAGTCAATTAAACCGCCGGAGAACGTCATCCCGATCTTAACGCCGAGAAGCTGCATAACCATAAAGGACAGACCTGCAAACACAGCATGAACTGCGAACAAAAGCGGTGCCACGAACAGGAATGAGAACTCAAGCGGCTCTGTGATCCCTGTCAGGAACGCTGTAAGTGCACCGGATACCATCAAGGAACCGACCACTTTTTTGTTCTCTGGCTTCGCAGTATGGTAAATCGCAAGCGCAGCAGCAGGAAGACCGAACATCATGAACGGATATTTACCTGTTGTAAAAGTACCTGCTGTAAATTCAACACCATCACGCAGCTGAGCCATAAATATCTTTTGGTCACCGCGTACGAGTTCTCCAGCTTTGTTCACATATTCTCCGAACTCGAACCAGAACGGTGAGTAGAAGATATGATGCAAACCAAATGGAATAAGCGAGCGCTCGATTAATCCGAAGATAAATGCGGCAAGCGTTCTGTTCGTATCAATCATACTTGTGGAAATGTAATTCATCGCATTTTGGATTGGCGGCCAAATCAAAGTTAGCAACAAACCAATCAAAAGCGCCATTACCGCCGTAATGATCGGAACGAAACGTTTGCCTGCGAAGAATCCCAAATAGGACGGAAGTTCGATTTTGAAAAACCGATTATACATCGAAGCAGCCAAGACCCCGATAATGATACCACCGAAAACGCCCGTCTGCAAAGTTGGGATACCAAGAACGCTTGCGTAAGCAAAGTCTCCTTGGGAAAGGGCATAGTCATTTACCCCCATCACGGTACCCATGGTCACGTTCATAACCAGGTAACCGATAATCGCTGCAAGACCCGCAACGCCATCTCCGCCCGCAAGACCGATTGCTACCCCGACCGCGAACAGCAAGGACAAGTTATCGAAGACGATCTGCCCTGAGTTCATCATGACGTTAGCAATGACTTGAATCCAGTGAGCTTCTAGAAACGGTACATACTGGAGGAAGTCTTCGTTAACCAATAGGTTACCGATCCCAAGCAGGAGACCCGCCGCCGGCAATATTGCTACCGGAAGCATGACCGCTTTACCGACACGCTGCAACACGCCGAAAAGCTTTTTAAACATGTGTTTCACTCCTTCAAGGATACATGTGTTAGAGAATTCGAAAACGCAAAAAAGGCATGAGCGTATAGAGCATGGTTACAACAACCTCTGGGTTATATTGCCCAATCATGGTTGTTGCCAATCATACTTTTATCAACTCATGCCTGATCGAATCAGTAACACGTCATAAGTTATTAAGTTATCATTTCTACGGTGAACATCATAGCACCAAGAAAAAAAGAATGCAAGCCTTTACAATCAAAAAAATATATTAATTTAAAAATATTTTAGAATCTACAAGATATTGATGTTGTACACCCTTTATCTATCTAGATATTGAACTGTAAAACATTGAAATTCATTCACTTTGTTCCTTTTTCTGGGACAAGCGCTGTAAGTGCATGGTTAAATAGCTGACTTCCGCCGCATATACCGGATGGCTCATCCGTCGCTCCATAATCTTCGTAAGCTTCCAAGCAAGCGAATACATTTCTGGATATTCTTGGTTAAGAAGGGAATCCAGCTTGTGAATTTCAGCTACTTCTTCACCTCGGCGAATCCGTTCTATTGCAAATCGAAGATGAGTTACAAGTCTGGAGTAATCTAAAGAATCGCGCGGAATCCGATAATTCAGCTGATCCTCAACTAATGAAACCAAATCTGCAATCAGTTTAGAGTGTTCTTGGACTTGTGAAATATTCTGATTAGTCATAGCACTGTAGATATGAAGAGCTACAAAACCTATTTCTTCTTTGCCAAGATCTACGCCAAGACGTTCCTCTATCAGCTCAATAGCATATTCAGCAAATTCATATTCCATCGGATACATGTCTTTCGTTTCGTACAGAAACGGGTTATGCAGCACGATGCCCTGTTCTTTCCGTTTCATGGCAAATGCGATATGATCCGTCAAGGCGATATGAATATGTTCATTGAGCGGAGCCTTACTTTTGCTTGTTATATATAAAATAATGTCGTTGATCGTCTCTATTAACTTTTCACTGACACGGGGAACCAGCTGCTTGTATTGCTCCTGCTCCTCTTGTCTTGTTAATATGAACATCTTCTCGACTGCCTGCAGAGGAATTTGATCACCTGATTTGCGATTGAATCCAATCCCTTTGCTGATGATAACTACTTCTTCGTGTTCAGGATGGGTCGCGATAATGACGTTGTTATTCAGCACCTTTGCTACCTTCAGGTTCACATTTGCACCTCTTTTAGCCCCATAATTCGTAGATCAGCAAGTAAATTAACAAAAAGCTATACCACGCTTAAGTTAACAAATTATGAGGCTTAGGTCAACATTTGACCACAGAGGAGACTGGATTAGTTGGTTTCTTTGGTAGCAACCACTTCAGCCGGTATTTTCAAGTTATCTAATGCTGCCGGCTCTGTAGGAGCGGAAGGAATTGCTTTTTTGGTAAAGCCTTGAATGAGCTTCTCTACATCAATACCGGACACGCTCTTCAGCATCTCAGGAGCAGTGGACATCAGCTCTGTTACATAGTTGCTGACTCTTGCGGCGCCTTCCCCTTTGCCTGTATCCACTACCGTAAGTTTGTCGATGGAGGCAATAGGCTGTGCAATGCGCTCAGCAAGCTCTGGCAGCATTTTGACAATAATATCGAGAACTGCAGCTTCGCCAAATTTTTGGAAGGCTTCTGCCAATTTCTCTTTCGCCTCTGCTTCTGCAAGACCACGCAGACGGATAACTTCCGCATCCGCTGTACCTTTCGCACGCTCTGCATCGGCAACAGCCTGACCTTCAAGACGCTTCTGCTCTGCAGTAGCCTTAGCCTGTGTTTCGATCGAATATTGCACCGCATCGGCTTCCCGCATTTTCTTAGCCTTGTCGGCTTCCGCCGCCTGCTCAACCGCGTAACGATCTGCTTCTGCTTTTTTCTTCACTTCTGCATCGTACTGCTTCTCACGCACTGTGATTTCTTTTTCTTGAAGGTCGATTTCGCGCTCCTTACGTACAAGCTCTACTTTCATTTGCTCTTCAACCATTGTCTGCTTCGCACGGGCTTCTTGGATATGATAAGCCTGGTCTGCTTCCGCTTTAGCTGTATCCTGTTCTTTCTTAAAGGATGCAACCTTCAGCTCTTTCTCTTTGGATGCTTCCGCGATATTTGTGTCACGCAGCAATTCTGCCTTCTGCCCTTGCTCCTCCGCATTGGCCTTCTGAATTCTTGCATCTCTGACCGCTTCCGCTTCGGCAATCTCTGCATCCCGTTTTACCATGGCAATTCGCGGTTTACCGAGTGCATCCAAGTAGCCATGCTTATCACGCACGTCCTTGATCGTGAACGAGACGATTGACAGACCCATCTTCTTAAGGTCTCTTGCAGCCACACCTTGAACCTCTTGTGCAAAGCGGTCCCGGTTACGATATACTTCCTCCACCGTCATTGATCCCAAAATCGCACGAAGATGACCCTCAAGTACTTCCTGCGCTTCCCCTTTAAGGGATTCAATCGGCTTGCCGATAAACTGCTCCGCTGCCGTTGCTACATCCTCGATAGAACTTCCGACTTTAATAATAGCAACCCCATCGGCAATAACCGGAACTCCTTGCTCTGTGTAAACTTCCGGAGTTGTTACGTCAAGCTTGTGGGATAAGAGGGATATAAACTCTGATTGCTGGAATATTGGCCATATGAACGTACCGCCGCCGCGTACGATTTTGATTTTCCTTCCGGATTCATCCTCTGAAATATTTTTATTACCAAGGAATGAGCCCGTAACGATCATTGCTTCGTCTGGTCCCACCGTCTTGTATCTCGCCCAGAACGCGATCCCTAGAATTAGGATTACAATCACTACAATAGCTGGAATAATTAAAGATTCTTGCATGAAATCTGGCATTCTCATCTCTCCCTTATGAATAAATAATCTTTACTACACACTCTCGAGCTCCGCTACACGAAGCACACCGTCAACGATCTCTACGACAACCACCCTGGTGCCTGCCAAAATGGGCTTGGCTTCAAAGCTCGAGGCTGTGTGGATCGTATTGCCGCTGACGAGCTTAATCATTACTTCACCGTATCCTTTTTCGGGTACAGGTACGGTGATCTCACCGATCTTTCCGGCAAGCTCACGCATGGAGAAGCCGGTTGATACTTCACTGTTCCGTGCAGGCCTTATGTAGGTAAAAAACACGACTAGAGCTCCCAGGATACCAAACAAGAGCGATAACAGAATATGGCCTGCTGTACTGAGCTCGGTATATTTCATAAGCAAAATACCGGCTCCTCCAAAAGTAGTAATAGCACTTGCAATGATAGTGGAATTTAAAAACTCCACTCCTGCCAGCTCAAATGACCCTTCCAGTAAACCATCGAACAAATCTCCGAATAAGACGCTAACAAGTGCAAATATTGCGCCCCCAATTAGGCAAGCCCAGTATAACGTCTCCATATTTCACCTCCCTTTTAGATCGCCTCACTCATGTCAATATATACGTATGAATTAGGTAAATGTTTCAAAATTATGAATAGGGAGCTAATTGAGGTTTTTATAAGAATGTTAGCTGAATTAAAGGAAATGATGGGCTGTAATTAATACATGGGTTCATGGGTTCATGGGTTCATGGGTTCATGGGTTCATGGCTGCGGATGACGGATTGTTCTTCAGGTCGCAAATTGCCTTTGGATTTCAGGATGATATAAAAAACAGCTATAGGTAGAAATCCAAAGGCAAAAAGCGAACGCTTCGCTCCTTCTGCAACAATTCCATCCTCCTTCGCCATCGGTTCTGCTCAATAAGGATAATGACATGCAAAAAGCCCTTCGCACTAATAACAAGTGCAAAGGGCTTTTGGTTATCCTTTTTTTACAGGGAAGCTTTATATATCTCAACAACATCCTCACGCTGCAGTTTATTGAAATTACCAAATGGTCCGAAGCGCATCGCTTTATCCGCCATCGCATCGATTTGGCTCGCATCAATGTCATAATCCGCCAGACGGCTTGGTGCGCCAATGCTTGTCCAGAACGCACGCAGCGCTTCAATTCCTTCTGTCGCGATTTGCTCGTCACTCTTACCTTCTGGATTCACGTTAAATACGTTAATGGCCAGACGTTTGAAGCGGGATACATCTACATGAAGGTTATGCTTCATCCAGTTCGGGAACAGAATCGCAAGTCCGCCCCCATGAGGAATATCGTAGACAGCCGACACGGCGTGCTCAATATTGTGCGTAGCCCAGTCACCCTGAAGACCCATGCTCAAAATATTGTTGAGCGCCATTGTACCGCAGTACAGGATCGTTTCACGCAGCTCATAATTTTCCAGGTCATTAATCAGCTTAGGCGCCGCTTCCATAACCGTCCGCAGGATCGTTTCACAGAAGCCCAGCTGTACAGGAGTATTTGGATCCAAATGGAAGTAGTGCTCCAGCGTATGAGACATCATATCCACCATACCATAGACGGTTTGGTCCTGCGGTACGGAGAATGTATGCACAGGGTCAAGAATTGAGAAGACTGGGTAAACGAGCGGGCTGCCCCAGCCAAGCTTTTCTTGGGTTTCTTGGTTCGTAATGACAGAGCCGCTGTTCATCTCTGATCCGGTTGCAGCCATCGTAAGGACTGTAGCCAGCGGCAATGCAGCTTCCGGCACAGCTTTACGTTCTACGAAGTCCCACATGCTGCCGTCATATTTGGCACCGACGGCGATCGCTTTGGCACAGTCGATAACACTTCCTCCGCCGACAGCCAGGATGAGCTCGATTCCGTTGGCTTTGCACAGGTCTGCTCCTTTATGTACTGTAGAGAGACGCGGGTTCGGCTCTACGCCGGCCAGTTCATGAACCTCTGCTCCGATTTCCGAAAGCAGCTGGATCACTTGATCATAGAGGCCATTACGTTTGATGCTGCCGCCGCCATAAACAAGGAGCACCTTCGTACCGTATTTAGGCACCTCTGTTTTTAAAGAAGTAAGCTGACCTTTTCCAAAGATCAGACGTGTAGGATTATGAAATTGAAAAGATCTCATGATGAGATTCGCCTCCAAGCATGCATTTTTGAGAGTAATACTCTTTGTCTATTATAGGACTAACTGTTTTCAAAAAACAAACTTCGCTAATGAAGTATGTACAAAATAAGTAAAGCCCATCCCAAATGCGGGACAGGCCTTACTTATTCATTACGCTTCTGTATATCCTAGGTGCTGTACAAAACGGCGGAATGCTTTCTTGCCTGCTTCATCCCGTTTATAAACACCAGCATGTTCAAGTATTTGGGCAAATTTGTTGCCTGCTTCCTCCTGAACCCGAGTTACTGCCTCTTCCTTAGCGAGTGCAGTACCATACTTTGCAATCAGCGAATGGATCCACTCTGTATGCTTGTGAAGATCGGAAGCTTCATCACTAACCGCAGTATTCAGAAGCTTTTGATCCCCTGTCAAGATATCAGCAATAAGATCCAATTCCTCTTTCAATCTGCCAGGGAGAATGGCTAAGCCCATAACTTCGATCAAACCAATATTTTCTTTTTTCAAATGGTGCATTTCACGATGCGGATGGAAAATCCCTTCAGGATACTCTTCACTCGTCCGGTTGTTGCGAAGTACGAGGTCCATTTCATACCCTCCGTCCTCAGCGCGCCGTACGATCGGCGTTACTGTGTTGTGAGGGACCTTCTGGCCATCCTGTTCTGTATGCGACAGAATATCAACCTCAGAATCGCTGTAGAGCTTCCATGCTTCATAAATATGATTTGCCGCCTCAAGCAAAGCTGCTTGATCCTTCGAGGACAGTCTCAGCACAGACATTGGCCATTTTACCAGGCTCAGGGACACACCAGGAGCAGCATCGCTGTGGAATACAGCTTCCTGCACTGCTTTTTGAATCGCAAACGTATGTCTGCCTCCCTGGAAATGATCATGTGTCAATATACTGCCGCCTACGATCGGAAGATCAGCGTTAGATCCGATAAAATAATGCGGGTATTGATCCACAAACCCGAGCAGTCTGCGCAGTGTATCCTTGGTCAGTTTCATCGGCACATGATCATGATGGAACACGATGCAATGCTCATTATAGTAAACATATGGAGAGTACTGGAACAGCCATTTCTCATCATTCAGCGTAAGCGGGATGGTTCTCAGGTTCTGACGTGCCGGATGATTGATTCTGCCTCTGTAGCCCACATTTTCACGACAAAGCTGACATTTCGGATACACCGGCGGCGGGAGCAGCTTAGCCATGGCAATCTCTTTCGGGCTCTTCTCCGGCTTGGATAGGTTAATCGTAATTTCGATGTCCCCGTATTCCGTAGGCTGCTTCCAATAAACGTTCTTAGAAATCCGATCCATCCGAATATAGTTCGAATCAATCGACAGGTCATAGAAACGGCTGGTTGCCGCTTCTATCCCCTTCTCTGCTTCAATCTCCCTGAATTCCCGAATCACTTCGGAAGGACGGGCCATGACAAGTCCCATAATTTTGGCGTCGAGCAAATCCCGATAAGTATCCGTATTCTCCGGAATGAGCCCAATCTCAAAACCATATTCGATTAACACATCGATCAGCGTCTGCGGTCCAGAAAGCTCCGATTCGTCAACTGCACCAGCATAGGGCTCGTCAAAATTAAACAGGCTCATCAGCTGATTGCGGCTGTAATCATAATCCGCCTCCTCGATCAGGCGGCGTCTTGCCGCAAACAATACCAAACGCTCAATGGCATGAAGTGCTTCCTGTGCAGCTGATGTATGCGTATCTTTTTGTTTCTCTCCTGCATTCGTGTTCGCATTCATTTCTGCCATGTCCTTACTCCCCTTTATGGTTAGTGCTGTAGCCCTCTGGATTAGATTGATGCCAGCTCCAAGCGCTCTTAATCACTTCTGCCAAGTCTGTGTATTTCGGCTCCCATCCCAGCACAGTGCGCGCTTTGTGAGAGGAAGCGACAAGCACTGCAGGGTCACCTGCCCGGCGTGCTTCCATCACGACCGGAATATCAAGACCTGTTACTTCTTTTGCTGTTTCGATGACCTGTTTCACGCTGAAGCCTTGACCGTTACCCAGGTTGAACACATTACTCTCTTCACCCTTGCGCAAGTAATCTACTGCACGGAGATGAGCGTCTGCGAGATCACTTACATGGATGTAGTCACGGATGCATGTTCCGTCTTCTGTAGCATAGTCATCTCCAAAAATGGCGATTTGCTTGCGCTGTTTCAGTGCGGTTTGAAGCACTAGCGGAATGAGATGGCTTTCCGGCTGGTGATCTTCTCCGATTTTGCCGCTGGCATGTGCACCGGCTGCATTGAAGTACCGGAGGGATACATATTTGATACCAAGAACTTTATCAAACCAAGACATCATACGCTCCATCATCAGTTTGGTCTCGCCGTATACATTGGTCGGTTCTGTGCGGTCGCTTTCTTCGATTGGAACCTTTTCAGGCTCGCCGTAAGTTGCTGCCGTAGAAGAGAAGACGATCTTCTTAACGCCTGCATCCTTCATTGCTTCCAGCAGTGACAACGTACCAAATACGTTGTTATCATAGTATTTCCCCGGATTTTGCATACTTTCCCCGACAAGGGAATTCGCTGCAAAGTGGATGACCGCATCAATTTCGTTCTCTGAGAACAGCTTTGCCAGAATCTCCTTATCGCGAAGATCACCCTCGTAAAGCTTGCCGCCTAGCAGCGCCTCCCGGTGACCTGTCTGCAAATTATCAAGAACAACGACTTCCTCGCCGCGCTCAAGCAGTGCAGCTACTGTATGTGAACCGATATACCCCGCTCCGCCAGTTACTA
Source organism: Neobacillus mesonae (assembly GCA_023715865.1). Classification (GTDB taxonomy): domain Bacteria; phylum Bacillota; class Bacilli; order Paenibacillales; family Paenibacillaceae; genus Paenibacillus. The sequence goes on along the minus strand of JAMBOW010000006.1, from coordinate 68,804 downwards.
GAATCGCCATTGATTTACGCCTCCCCTTTGATTTCTTTCACGCCGTCGCCTACTCCGCACACATAGAAGTCGCCGGTAAGTCCAGTCCGTGCCTTATATGCCTCGCCGACCTCTTTAACAAATTGATCCACATCATTCTCATGGACAAGTGAGACAGTGCATCCTCCAAAGCCTGCGCCCGTCATGCGGCTGCCCAGTGTGCCTGGGATTTTGCGTGCTTCCTCAACCATAACGTCGAGCTCTTCACAGCTGACTTCGTACAGGTCTCGCAAGGAATCATGAGATTCATTCATCAGTTTACCGAAGGCTTCAAGGTCACCGCTGCTGAGGGCATCTACGGATGCCAGCACACGCGCGTTTTCTTCAACTACGTGCTTCGTCCGTTTCTTCAAAATGTCATCACTGAGGTATGATTCCAATTCGTTATATTGTGCCGGTGTAAGCTCCGCCAAATACTTCAGTGATGGCACCTGCTCTTTCAATATCGCTAGGGACTGATCGCACTGCTGACGTCTCTCGTTGTAGGCTGAGTCCACAAGTCCGCGGCGTTTGTTCGTATTACTGATAATCAGTTTGTAAGCTCCTGTACGGAATGGAACATGCTTGTATTCAAGCGTATCGCACATCAGCAGAATCGCATGGTCTTCTGCACCGTTTGCAACCGCAAACTGATCCATAATACCGCTGTTGACACCGACATACCCATTCTCTGCTCGCTGGGACAAAAGTGAGATTTCTACTGTATCAACCTTTCCTCCCTCGATCGTAAGCAAAGCGTATGCAGTTACAACTTCAATGGATGCAGAGGACGATAAGCCTGCTCCATTCGGAATTTCACCGTGGAACATCAGGTCATAGCCCTTTGTAATGTTTGTACCTGCTTTGATGATCTCCACCATTACGCCGACAGGGTAGTCGATCCACTCGCCTGACTTCTCCTTGCCGATATCCTGCACCTTAACTACGGATTCATAGGATAGGTTTGTAGAATAAAAATGGATTTCATCATCTTGACGCTCACGAATGAGCAGAGTCGTGCCAAATTCAAGTGCGGCTGGAAGGACATATCCGCCGTTATAATCAATATGTTCGCCGATCAGATTCACGCGTCCTGGAGCATTGAACACGCGAACTTCAGCAGAAGCTTCGCCGTATTTTTCAGTAAATTGTTGTTTGAGTTGTTGTTCGTTCATTAACCTTCACCTCTTGTAAAAGTTGTTTTAATCTTAAGTTAAGTATACATGGAAGCGTTATTAACCTTAATGCATCCATGTGTTAAATATATGGACAAATGTGACTTGGAACCCGAGCTATTTATGGAAAACGCTGGATTTACCTAATGGGTTCCCCCTGCTTTTTATGGTATAATTGTACCGTTAGAGCTATTAACTATGTTTTCAAATGCTTATACGTTTTATTAGACGAAAGGGTGAACTCAAGGATGGTGCAGGACACATACTCCGTCGCTTCCAATCCCGTATATTACGAGCATAGTCCGCTGCACGTCCTATTTGTCGGGGAAAGCCAAACTAAACCCGGGCATGCTCTTGGACCGAAAATATATGACTACTATCTCCTTCATTACATCGAATCCGGCAAGGGCACCTTCCGTACGGAGAACCGCACCTACCACCTTTCGGACGGAGACATTTTTCTAATTCATCCTTCAGAACTGGTTAGCTATGTATCGGATGATGAGGAGCCCTGGCGTTACCGCTGGATGGCCTTTACCGGAGAAGAGGCGGACAAGCAGGTGTTCGAGGCAGGCTTCAGACTGGACCGGCCTGTCCTTCCGACGAACCGCGAGAGTAAGCTGTCTGCGCTCTTATCTACTATGCAAAGTGCTTTTTTTGAAAAAAAGGAAAGTGCTCATCTCACCTCCATCGGGTGCCTATATCTGATTTTTGCGGAGGCCAAAGAAAGACTCGTAATGGAATCCTCGGTTACCTTGACCGATTCACAGGTAGGCAGAACAGTAAAACAGATGATTCAATACATGTCCACGCAATATGCCCACCCCATCTCCATCGAGCAGATGTGTGCAAGCCTGGGATATAACCGAGCCTACTTATCACGCATATTCAAAAAAGAAATTGGGATCTCGCCAGTTACTTATTTACTGAAGCTAAGAATTGACAAATCCAGACAGCTGCTAAGAGAACGGCCTGAGCTGTCCATCGAGCAGGTATCTGCTTCTGTCGGGCTACCCGACGCGCTCTATTTTTCAAGGCAGTTTAAACGCTTCTATAAACATTCTCCCAGCGCATACCGTAAGCAAGTGCAGGAGCAGCAGCCCAAATAAAACAAGCCTGCCTATGAATTTGATCATAAGGCAGGCTTGTTTTTTTGTCACTGTATTTAAAGTAATGGCACAGCTCTATCGCATTAATTGTCCTTACGAAGGATCGACTCGATATGCGCAAGTTCATCAGCTGAAAATTCAAGATTGTTAAGAACAGCTACATTCTCTTCGATCTGGCTCGGACGACTGGCTCCGATCAAAGCGGAAGTCACCTTGCCCTCTCTAAGCACCCACGCAAGCGCTAACTGGGCCAAACTTTGTCCGCGGGATACAGCTACTTGGTTTAGTGCACGTACTTTTCTGAGCGTTTCTGGTGTAATCTGATTCTCGTTCAGGAAGACGGAGCTGCTTTTCGCTCTGGAATCCTCAGGAATACCGTTAAGATACTTGTTGGTTAGTACTCCCTGCTCCAAAGGACAGAAGGCGATGCTTCCGACTCCATTTTCAGTAAGCACATCCTGAAGTCCGTCCTCAATCCAGCGGTCAAGCATAGAGTAACGAGGCTGATGAATCAGCAGCGGAGTGCCAAGTTCATTTAAAATTTGTACAGCTTCCTTCGTTTTTTCAGCAGAATAATTGGAAACACCGACATACAGGGCTTTACCTGATCGAACGATATGGTCCAGAGCCTGCATGGTTTCCTCCAGCGGAGTATCCGGATCAAAACGATGGGAGTAGAAAATATCGACATAATCGAGTCCCATCCGCTTAAGGCTCTGATCAAGGCTTGATATTAAATATTTGCGCGAGCCCCATTCACCGTAGGGTCCCGGCCACATATGATATCCCGCCTTCGTCGAAATCACAAGCTCATCTCGATAAGGCTTCAAATCCTGAGCCAGTACCTGCCCAAACAGCTGCTCGGCCGACCCTGGGGGCGGTCCATAATTATTAGCAAGATCAAAATGGGTGATGCCCAGATCAAATGCGCGTGTAATCATACTTCTGCCATTCTCGAGCGCATTAATACCGCCGAAGTTGTGCCACAGTCCAAGTGAAATCGCCGGCAGCTTGAGCCCTGAGCGCCCTACCCGGTTATATTTCATTCCATCATAGCGTCCATTGTCAGCTACATATACCATCACGCATCATCCTCCTGCGGTTAGCCCTTAAGTTTTTTATACATCTTTCCTCATGATAGTCCTAAAGCAGCCACTTGACAAGAAAACGTTTACAGATTGTGTTCTCCCGGGTTTATCTACTGCTGCTCGGCAAAGCTTGCTTTTAGTTGTTTAGAGCTCGTTAAAGCTGCTGAGTACGAAAAAACAACATGCCCTTCTCAAATTTTGAGAAAGGCATGTTTCTGAACTACAGCATTGCATTCACTTGATCCAACACACTTCCGATTGGATCTGTAATGAGCAGATCCGCTCTCCTGTCATAGGGAGTTGGTGTAGCATTCAGCAGAACCGTATGTTTACCTTGAAAATAAGTGATGAGCTGTGCAGCCGGCTGAACGGTGAGTGAAGTTCCCCCAATCATCATCAAGTCCGCTTCAGACAATGCATCTACTGCATGGTAGAGTGTGGTTTGATCCAGTGACTCTCCATATAACACCACATCGGGCTTGATGACTCCGTTACACGAATGACACCGGGGCACCACTGAATTGAATGCCAATATGTCATTCAGATCATAAAATTTTGCGCAGTCCATGCAATAGTTGCGGTGAACAGAGCCATGAAGCTCATGTACACGTCCACACCCCGCTGCTTGATGCAGACCGTCAATATTTTGTGTGATAACAGCTGACAGCTTTCCTTCCTTCTCCAGCCGTGAAAGTAGACGATGAGCACCGTTTGGCTTAGCATGAGGATGCAGCATCTTTGTACGGTAAAAATCATAGAAAATATCGGGATGCAGCATAAAAAAATCAATGCTCAGCAGTTCCTCGGGTGAGTAGGGCGAATGCTGTTCTGTTTGATAAATACCAGCGGCGGACCGAAAATCAGGTATCCCGCTTTCGGTAGAAGTGCCCGCTCCGCCGAAAAATACAATTTTTGAGCTTTCACGAATCCATGTCACTAAAGGTTCCAACGCATCAGGCATCTTACTTCCCCCGCTTTCGCATTCATTTCATGTAAGCTGTATTTGATCATAATGCGTAATTACTATATCAGCTTGCTTTAAGTACGACGTATTTCCTGAAGATACTATTCCAATATTAAGCTGAGTTCCTGCACTTCTTCCCATCTGCATATCCCCGTTGCTGTCGCCGACCACAGCTAGTTCTCCAGGAGAGAGCCCTAGTGCCAGACAAGCAGCATGCACGCTTTCAGGATCCGGTTTACTTTTGGCGACTCGGTCATAACCGATTATAACATCGAAGTAGTCAAGAATCTTGAGCCATTCCAAATGTAATGTCGCAGCGCTGGTGGAATCCGCCGTTACGACTCCAAGTACGAGACCATGCGCCTTACAGCGGTCAAGAAAAGGAATCAGCCCTTCGATAGGAACTGCATTTTCCTTTCTTATAGATCCCTCTGCCCTGCTGCTGATCTTACGAATACAGGTTATTGCATCATTCCAGGGCATTCCTGCAGCATATAACTGCCAGGCAAGCACCGCCGTAGACTCACTTACAGTTGCGATAGCAAACGGCCCCTCAGCGTCATAGCCGGCCGCCTTGCCTTCGGCGTCACACCTTGTTCCCAGCACTTGTTCCCGTGTACCTGTAAAGCTTTTACCCATAGAGGACAACTTCTGTTCCAGCTCATCTAGAACAAAATTAGCCCATGGCGTCCACAATTCTTCAATATTTAAAAGCGTTCCGTCCTTATCAAACAAAATACCAGAAACATGAGCTTCCTTCTGTCCAATCTTCAATAAAGAGATGTGACCACATCCTTTTACATCATTTAAAAATTCTGACTGAGAAATCAGTCAGAATTTATGTGTTGTTCCTATGAAGTTATTCACTTTCTCGAGCGGACAAATCGATTTGTCCCATCCATGCAATTAATGATTCAGCTGTAAGACGCTGCTGCTCCTGAGATGTAATATCTGCGGTTCCGTCCCCTTTTTGAAGTCCGTAATCTCCGAATTGAGCGTGGTTACCGCCATCCAAAGAATAGTAGATTGCATCTTGCGGAACAAAGTTTCTGCCCTCTTCCAGCTTCTCCCGGTTCACTACTTCATCTTTCGTGCCTGTAATACTGATTACAGGCAGTCCGCTTTCGTCTATACTTCCCTTCTCATCTGGATATGCGCCGAGAAAGAACACACCAGCGAGCTCCTCCGTATGACTTGCGGCATATCTTGCTGTCATCGCTCCTCCAAGGGAGTGTCCGCCAATAACAAAGGTCTGTTCTGGATGAGCCTCCTGAATTTCGCTTGCCAGGTTCATTTTCGTCACAGCCAGATTAGCAAGCATTCTGGAGATGTATACCGGGTGCCCTGCCTCCGACAACAGCTGTGCGAGAGGCGCATAGCTCTCTTCCTCAACCAGTCCACCTTGATAGAATATGACGCTGACTCCTTCAGGATTTGCAGGCATAAATTCAATCCATTTCTTCTCAGATGTTACCTTTACCTGATCCGTCGATTTCATAGCTGCTTGTGCATCTGCAAGCGGTCCCATGGCACTCGTTTGGATAAAAATATAGGCTCCCAGTATCGCGACCAGAAGGACGCCAATGATAATCCATAGAGTTAGTTTTGCTTTACTGATTCTGTTTTTACTTTGATTCAAGTTTGTTCTTCACCTTTCTAAGCTGCCCGTTGACCTTCCTATTTCTCTTGAACTGCCTTTCGGTATGCATCCATATACTGCTCGGCTTTGCGGCGGACGTGAGTCATGTCACCTGTCTTGACAGCTTCAGCAGTTAAATCAGATCCGATTCCGACAGCAACCGCGCCTCCTTTGATCCAGTCTCCCAGATTGCTCAGAGACACCCCACCGGTTGGCATAAAGTTCGCTTGAGGAAGAGGCCCTTTCATTGTCTTTATAATGGATGGGTCGTAAACGTTCCCCGGGAATAGTTTAACAACATCCACACCAAGTTCCAAGGCCGATTGAACTTCAGCGATCGTCATGACCCCTGGCAGTATCGGTACACGATAAAGATTACACAATTTCACCGTCTCAGGATTTAAGGAAGGCCCTACAACAAATTCTGACCCCGCCATAATGGCAGCGCGCGCAGATTGAGGTTCCAACACTGTCCCTACACCTATAATTGCAAAGTCCGCTTCATTGTCTGCCTTCGATGAATATTTTTGGCTCAAACGCTCGATCGCCTGCAGTGCACCGGGTACAGTCATCGTAATCTCAATGACTTTAATTCCTCCGGCTATCGCCTGCTCTGCCATTTCGACGACTTGATCAGCCGAATCGGCCCGCAATACGGCAACGACGCCTTGTTCAAACATTTTACCTAACAGCTCTAATTTTTTCATTTTCTCTCTTCCCCTTTGGATTATAAATGAATGGATGAAAGCATAAATTTATTGAAATGAAATTAGCGCTCAATATGCTGGACATTACTGAGTCTAGCCTTGACGTCTGCTGAGGTCGGAAGCGCTTCCCAATCACCTACAGCTTGTACCATCAAGCTGCCTGTAAGGCTGCCTATTCCTGTTGATTGTACCGGATCCAGTCCTTGCAGCAGACCTGACAAGAAACCGGCGCAGAAGCCATCGCCAGCTCCCACTGTGTCCACGACCTGTTCCGCCTTTACATAAGGAACTTCTTCGACTGCTCCCTGCTGCAGCACATACGTCAAGTCTGGTCCTCCTTTAACAATAGATACTGCTTTCATCAGCCTTAGGCGGTCAAATATTTTACCTGTGTTCTCTTCCTCATAGAGCATTTTGAGCTCATCCAGACCAGGAAGAAAATAATCGGCTTCCTCTGCAAGCGATAATAAAACAGGTCTCGCTTCGTCAAGTGTCCACAGCTTCAGTCGCAAATTGGGATCAAAGCTTACGAGAACTCCCGCCTGTTTCGCTATACGAACAGCCTCAAACAGCGTTTCTCTGCTGGATTCGCTGATCGCTGCTGTAATCCCTGTTACGTGCAGTATTTTTGCTCTTGATATATACTCAGCATTCAAATCGGACGGTGTCATCCGGCTTGCAGCCGAAAGCTTGCGGTAATAGTGTACTGAAGATTTACCCGGTACATTTTCTCTAATCATGAGGCCGGTTGTTTCGCCATCACTTAGCTGAGCATGGGAGACATCTACTCCTTCGCCGCGAATGGCCTTATATATCATCTGACCTAGAGCGTCGTTTCCCAGCTTTCCGAACCAGCCTGCACGGTGACCGAGTCTCGCTAAACCGATGGCAACGTTGCTTTCTGCACCGCCGAATGATTTATGTAATGTGCTTGCATATTCAAGCCCTCGTGTATCCTGTGCTGTGAACAACCCCATACTTTCACCAAAAGTCACCACTTCGGGTGAAGTATATACCGCCTGATTTCCCACCAATAGCCCTCCTTCTCTCTTTTTGAACATTTTACTTCCATTTATGTGCGTATACTTTCGATTTTGTTTACTTAGTTCATTTTGAACGCTTATTGGAACCGTTGTCAATCTACAATTTTGCGTATTTTTCTTGATTATACAGGTTTGTAAAATGGTTCCTTCTTTAATTCAAACAATATCATCCAAAATTTTGCAATATTCACCGTTTCATCTATTTTTGGTCGTGGTAAGTACAAGCATATCCCTAACAATAAATTCAAAAAGAGGAGTGATTCACTCATGGCACAAACGCTGAAAGGAAATCGCCCCAAGATGACGCGTGCAGAGGCCGGACGCCTCGGAGGAGAGGCTACTTCAAAAAAATATGATAAATCCTTCTATCAAAAAATTGGACGTAAAGGCGGGGAGGCAACTTCTGAAAACCACAGCTCTGACTTCTATCAGGAAATCGGCAGCAAAGGCGGAAAGGCCACTGCCCAATCTCATGATCGGAGCTTTTATCGTGAAATCGGCCGTAAAGGAGGCCTTCGTTAGGAGTTAAGTCCCCTCAAAATCACCTTAATCTTGTAGAAATATGACGTGAACTGTGATAGACTCATTTAAAATTATATTCTTTACTATTAGCTCTTTAAAGCGGCACAGAAACAGTGACAGTTCATTCATAAGGGCATACTGCTTTCAGATGTGCAGTTCAAATGCTAATCAATATTTGATTCTTGGGGGGAAACAGACACCATGGCACCAAAAAAAATGCGTTCAGACATGATTAAAAAAGGTTTTGACAGAGCGCCGCATCGAAGCTTGCTTCGTGCAGCCGGGGTAAAAGAAGAGGATTTCGGCAAGCCATTTATCGCTGTATGTAATTCATACATCGATATCGTACCTGGTCATGTTCATCTTCAGGAATTTGGTAAAATTGTAAAAGAGGCTATTATCGAAGCCGGCGGCGTGCCGTTCGAGTTTAACACGATCGGTGTCGATGACGGTATTGCAATGGGTCACATCGGTATGCGCTATTCGCTTCCAAGCCGTGATATCATTGCCGACTCCGTGGAAACCGTTGTTTCCGCTCACTGGTTTGACGGAATGGTATGTATACCGAACTGTGACAAAATCACACCAGGTATGCTTATGGGCGCACTCCGTGTGAATATCCCAACTATTTTTGTAAGCGGCGGTCCAATGAAAGCAGGCCGTGACAAGAACGGACGCGCATTGTCGCTGACTTCTGTCTTTGAAGGCGTAGGTGCTTATCAAGCAGGTAAAATCGATGATCAAAGCTTGCTTGAGCTTGAACAATTCGGCTGTCCAACCTGCGGTTCCTGCTCAGGTATGTTCACAGCGAACTCCATGAACTGTCTTGCCGAAGCGCTTGGTCTAGCTCTTCCAGGCAACGGTACAATTCTGGCAGTTGCACCTGAGCGTCGTGATTTTGTTCGTAAATCTGCAACTCAGCTCATGGAGCTGATCAAGATGGATCTGAAACCTCGTGATATCGTGACTCCGGAAGCCATTGATAATGCGTTTGCGCTTGACATGGCAATGGGCGGTTCAACCAACACGGTGCTTCACACACTGGCACTTGCACATGAAGCAGGCATCGAATATCCGATTGAGCGCATCAATGAAGTAGCTAACCGTGTACCGCATCTTTCCAAGCTCGCTCCTGCCTCCGACTATCACATCGAGGATGTGCAGAACGCAGGCGGCGTAAGCGCAGTACTAAATGAGTTATTGAAGAAACCAGGTGCACTTCATGCTGAGAACATTACAGTTACCGGTAAAACACTGCGTGAGAATGTAGAGAATTCACCGATCCTGGATACTAACGTTATCCATAGATTGGACAATCCTCACTCTGAGCGCGGCGGTCTGGCCGTTTTGTTCGGTAATCTAGCCCCAGAAGGCTCCATCATTAAGGTTGGTGCAGTAGATCCGTCCGTCGGAGGTTATCACAAAGGCCCTGCCATTTGCTTCAATTCTCAGGAAGAAGCGCTTGAAGGCATTGCAAACGGCAAGGTTAAAGAAGGACATGTGGTCGTTATCCGTTATGAAGGACCAAAAGGCGGGCCTGGTATGCCGGAAATGCTTGCTCCTACCTCCCAGATCGTAGGTATGGGTCTTGGTGCCAAGGTTGGTCTAATTACAGATGGACGCTTCTCTGGCGCATCTAGAGGTATCAGTATCGGCCATATTTCTCCTGAAGCAGCAGAAGGCGGACCGATTGCTTTCGTGCATGACGGAGATCTCATTGAGCTTGATCTGAACAACCGCAAAATTGAGCTATTGGTTAGTGATGAAGAAATGGAACGCCGTCGTGCTGAAGAATGGGAAGGGTTTGAACCAAAAGTAAAGACAGGCTATTTGGCCCGTTACTCCAAACTCGTTACGAACGCCAGCAACGGCGGTGTCCTCAAAATATAATTACCGATTTATTGTTTCATACAAAAAGGGATGCAGCACAAGCTGCATCCCTTTTTATATAAAATCAAGCTACAGGTGGTGTACGGGTTAGATCCGTAGTTCCTGTTAGCGAAGTGTCTTCCTCATCAACATATGCAGTCTTTGTAGAGCTGCGGTCATATGCCTGTTCTTTTGGCTTCATGCCATCTCCAAATCGTTCATACAACAGCTCCATCGGCATCACAATCATTTTAGGAACCATCTGCTGACTGCCTTCTCTTAGTCTGTTTTGTCCCGCTGGATGGATCACGCTTAACAGGATTTTCAGATAAATTGAGGTCGATGCGGCAAACAAGTCGCGCGGAAGATCTAATACTGAGAAGCCAAACTGCTCCGGCCCGCGGTTAATCATACTGACACCATACAATGCCTTAGCATTCGCAACCTTAGGGTCACCCACTGCTATTTTAACTAGATCGGGCAGTTGCTTCTCCATCAATCGGATCATTCGAATCGCGAGATGTACAGTCGTTTTTGATGAAGTACCCAGCTGATAAAGCTTTTTATTATCAAAATGAAGTTCGATAATATCGTCCCCTTTTTGCAGGGTGTTACCGTTTGTAAGCTTAATCGCTTTGCCCTGATAAGGACGAACTCGATAGTGTAAAAAAGGATCCTGAGGAGTTATCGTCTTCAGTTTGGCAGCCATATGGAAGAGCTGCTCCCATATAAGCCATGCCCGGACAACCACTTGTTTTAATCCTGACTGAATCTTCATAGCTGCCTCCCTTCCTATTGTATGCTGCTTGGCAGCATTATGCAGTGCTATCATATCATCAATTCGTATACTTTGAATATTTCGGCGATTTGCCTCTGTTAGAACCCGATCAAGCGCAATCAGCATTTGGGCTGGTGCATGTTTATCCGCCCCTGGTGTCGTTCCGCAGTCATGGAGGACCATGACCTCGCCGCCGCGAAGCTTCTTCAGCATTCGCTCTGTCAGTCGATCAGCACCGACACGTTCTCTCCAATCTCCAAACATGCCTGACCATAATACAATGCGGTGGTAATGCTTCTTGGAAAAATCGAATAAATTGGTAATGCCCCATGGCGGGCGATAATATAGAGCATGAGAGCCAGTAATATGATAAATAATAGCATCTGTTTTCTCAATTTGCTGACGTACAACGTTTGGCGTCATCAGCCAATTGGTCTTGTGCACATAATTATGAATTCCGATAAGATGACCCTCATCATGCATTCTTTTTAGCAGCTCTGGATTACGCTCCGCATGTTCACCTACAACAAAAAAGGTGGCTTTAGCCCCATGCCTTTTCAGCAGATCAAGCAGCTGCGGTGTATAATCAGGATCCGGCCCATCGTCAAATGTTAAGGCGAAATCCTTCAAATTCCTTCCTCGCCTGAACACACGAAATCCGAATAAACGGCTGATCAAACTAGGAATAAAGGCATAAAAAGAAGTAATATAAAAGAGCAACAGCAGCAAGTTCTGCATAACGGTATTCCTCACTTTTTTAGACTCGTAACGTGTAGTAGTAAGACGTACATTACAAAATCTTAAAAACAACACTAACTATTATTTTATCATATTGTGAATAAAATGAACCCTTCATTTCAAAATTAACGTATACTTCCTAGACAGATTAAACCAAAGAAATTTACAGTTAGTGCTTAACAATTTAGTATAATCTGTACAGAGACACATTCACTTTTTAAAGGAGTCGTTGTTATAATATGCTTCCTCTTTACAAAAAATATTGGCGAACTGCACTCGATATTGGATTAATTGCGCTGACTGTATTTCTGATCATGTTTGTCTCAAGCAAGCTGTATCAGATTGCCGCACCTGTCTTTCTTTCCTTTTTAGTATTTGTCATCATTGAACCTTTGGCTAAGTTTTTACATAAAAAAGGATTTAAAAAGGCAATTGCATCCGCCATTTCTGTATTGCTGTTCCTGGCTGTTCTGCTCGGCATCTTTTTCGGTCTCGGTGTCATTATCGTGTCTTCCATCACTCAATTTCAGGGTAACATCCCGGCTTACATGAGTCTGATTCAAAATCAGTTTACCCAGCTGCTTGAGCTTTTTCAAACTCAGTGGAATGCGCTCCCGGCAAGCGTAACGGACCAAATCAATCAAAATTTTGAAAAAGTAACCGCCGCCCTGTCTACTTGGGGAGCAGGCTTCCTCGGGTACATCGTCGGCATGCTAAGCTCCTTCTCCTCATTTGTCGGAAACTTTGCCGTTGCAATCATTCTGGCCTTTTTCTTAAGTGTAGAAATTGATATGTGGCGGCTGATTACGAAACGAAAAGCACCAAATACATTAAAGCAGGCATATTGGTTCTTAAAAAACCATGTATTTAAAGCGATTGGATCTTACCTTAAAGCACAGCTCATCTTAATCTCGATTACATTTGTGCTTGTATTTATCGGTCTCCTTATTTTGGGAACAGGGAATGCTCTTACGCTCGCCCTCATTGCAGCTGTGCTGGACCTGCTGCCGCTGCTTGGTGTACCTGTTATTTTTATTCCTTGGAGCGTGTATCTGTTCATCGTCGGTGACATGGGGACTGCAATCGGTCTGCTTGTCGTTATGGGTGTAACGATGCTTATAAGACAACTGGCGGAGCCTAAAATTTCAGGCAACTCCATAGGCGTCACTTCCGCCTATCTTATGTTGTCCTTTATGTTGATTTCACTATCCATCTTCGGCATATCCGGTGTCATTCTTTCACCTATTTTGCTGATCCTAATCAAGGAGCTGTGGCAGCAAGGGTACTTGCAGCGCTGGATTCGACTGCCGGAGGATGAGTTTCAATCTTCTCCATTTGCAGTGGATGAATCTGAATCACGAAAGGAATAAATTCATTAACATTTATAAAAAAAGGATAGAAGGAGCTGCTCCTTCTATCCTTTTTCTATTCATTCCAGCATATAGCTTCCCTACATGACCATCCAAAATTTGTGAAGTACCCTGCATACTTTTACGAATGGGCCAATACATCCATCACCTGTTTAAAGAGTGCTGTTGCCTTATGCTTTGAAGAGATTGGCACGTTTTTCACCATAACCGCGACGGCGTACTGAGGGTCATGAGCAGGACCGTAGCCTATAAACCACTGATTATTCAGTTTTTCTCCTTCTTCTTGAACCTGAGCAGTCCCTGACTTTCCAGCTAACGTCCATTTTGCTTTCTTTAGACTTTGGCCTGTTCCACTATCGACCACCTCTGCCATATAGCTAAGAATCTTTTTTGCTGTAGTCTCATGAATTCGCGGCGCTTGGCTGTTCGCTAAAGTCCGATCCTTTAGAACCTGCATTAATTTCCCGTCTGCATAATGGATTTCGGATACGATTTTAGGTGAGAGAACCTCTCCGCCATGCAGTAAAGTAACTACTAAATTGGCAGCCTGAAGCGGTGATATCTTGACATCTCTTTGCCCAATCGCGGTCTGAATTCGAATGCCCTCATCATTTTGCAAGGCGGCTTCTTCGGAATGAAAAATCTCTCCCGCCTCTTCATGATCAAATAGTTTAAAATGCTGAATGCCTAAATAGTCTTCACGCTGGTACCCCACCTGCCGGCCTATTCCTAATGCTTGTGCAGTTTGTGACAGCTGCTGGGAGGTCAGCCGAGCGGCAACCTCTGCAAAGGCTACGTTACAAGATTCAGCGAAAGCTTGTTCAAAACTGAGCTCTCCATGCCCACCCTGCTTCCAGCAAGCAAGTCCATACTTTCCGTAATGTCCGGAACAATGAAAATGCTCCTTGGAGCTGACTACTCCATTCTCCAGAGCGGCAGCAGCTGTGACAATCTTGAAGATGGAGCCGGGAACAGCTGCCTTCACTGCCAAGTTGGACGAGCTTTCATCACTTAACTGAATATGCTCCGGATTATAAAATGGACGCGATACCATTGCAATGACATCCGCATTTTTTGCATCCAGTACAACAACTGCCCCTTCCTTCACTCCTGCCTTTTTTGTCAGCTGTTCAATCTCTTCTTGAATGGAAAGATCAATCGTGGTCTGGATGTGAAGCGGATATTTCGGATTATGCGGGGCAATTATCCTCGTTCCTAAATCACTTACCGGCTGCTTGTGACTATCCACCATGTTGGAGACAAGAGTTGGGCCGAGTCCTTTTATAATGGGCTCCAGACTCCTTTCTAACCCAGCTGCGCCAGATCTTACGTTAAACGGCTCCTTTACTTCTAATTTGAAATCCGTCCCTTCTAGATGTGGCAGTTCGGATAAATAACCGAGCCATTGCATCCCGTTTGCCTCCATGGAATGATATCGGTTCATATAAGGCAGAGCCTGAACATCCTCGAGCTGAAGCTGGCGAATAGCTTGAACTTGCGTCTCTGTGAGTGTCAAAGGTGCGCCTGAGTCCTCCTTCCACCATTCAGGGGAATGTATGGACTTCCATGTGTTCCACAATTCCTCCTCGTTCACATTTAATATGTCTGCCACCTTCTTACGCTGCTTCACCTGCTCACTGCTAAGCGAATCCTGCACCGGAAACAGTACAGGAACCCATAAGAGCTCTCCCGTAATTGGAATATGGTTACGATCCATAAACTGCCCCCGGCCAGAATCTAGAATAATCCCTTGCTCCCGCTGAAGCACCGACATTTCAAGCATCGTTCTGTCTGAATGAGCTATCTTTTGATTCACCTGAAATAACTGAATATAAGCAAGCCGAAAGAGCAGAACCAAAAACAAAAGGACCAATAGAGAAAGCCCATAAAATATTCTTTGTTTACGATGCATATTCAAAGATGCCGCCTACTTTCGTCTGCTTTTTACGCTATTATCCCCTAATTTTGGATGCTCTAAAACCTCTTTCCCGTCATCATTATCAACAGCATCTGTCTTCCATGAATCCAGGCCAAAACAGTAATATTACTCCTAATAAAGAAAACATGCCCCCGCTTTATAGCGGAAGCATGCTTAATTAATAACATATACAATGTTGTAAAACTTACAGGTCCTACAGCCTGAATGCACTCAAGGTCGCTTTCAGCTCTTCGGATACCTTCTCCATTTTGTTCGACAATTCCACAAGCTGGTTGCCGACGCTTTGCTGCTCACTGCTTAAGGAAGCCACTTCCTGAGAAGTAGCAGAAGACTGTTCTGCTACGGAACTTACGCTCATCATGGTCTCAGACAAGGTAACCTGAGATTGACTCAAGGCATCAATAGAAGCGGAAGTCTCCGTCAATTTATTAACAAACATACCCATCTGTTCTTCTACGGTTTGGAAGATCTCCCCTGTTTCCTTCACTGCTTCGATTTGCTCTTGGAACAGTGGATAGGCTTCTGAAAGTGCACTCACCGTTTCGTTCATTTCGTTCATAATACGATCTGTCATATCGGCGACCATATTAATGGACTCCTTCGATTGATCAGCCAATTGACGCACCTCATCTGCGACAACCATAAATCCACGGCCGGCCGCGCCTGCCCTTGCAGCCTCAATGGTTGCATTCAGTGAAAGAATATTGGTCTGCCTTGCTATATTCTGAAGTACATCCAAAATGCTGAGGATGGAAGAAGTACTTCCCTTTAGGGTATCGACCTTGGTAACTAGAGCTCTGATCATCTGTTCACTTTGCTCTGTTTTTCCTAACAAGCCATTAAGATATTTTGTACCCTCCTGACTCGCGCCCTCCACAAGCTTAGCCGATTGACCGAGCTCCTCATTCGTCCCGACTACTTTCTGCATTTGGGATGATATCAGGTCTGTCATTTCACTGCCCCGCTCTGCTTCAGAAGCCAGGTTCGTGGCACCGCCTGCAATTTGCTCCGTTGCGATGGCTACTTCCGCTGCCGATGCAGCTGTCTTCTGGGAAGCTGTACTTAGCTCCGTAGCCGTAACAAGCACATCCTGGGCCGTCTGATTCGTCTGATTAACAAGTGCTGTAATCTGCTCCATCATGATATTGAAATTGTCAGACAGCATCCCAATTTCATCCTTGCTCTTGTGTGAGGTACGGACAGCTAAATTACCCTTCGCTCCTTCAGCCATCAGCTCCTTCAGATTCACGAGCGGCTTTGCAATCATCCGCACCATCCAGAACCCGATCAGAATGGCTATAATGAAGGCTGCTCCCGCCACAATGATCGTCGTAACCAGAATGGACTGAGCATCCTTTACCAGTTCATTGACTGGAATCATTCCGACAATTCTCCATCTCGATACATCGAGGGTATTATATACAGCCAAGACTTCTTCGTGCTGATCATTCATTGTATTGGTCGTATCTTTTACGCCTGACTCTTCAGTAATTTCTTTGAAGAAGGCAAGTTCTGTCTCTTGTCCTGTTCTTTCCGGAATAGTAGAAGCTGCAACAACACCTTCTCCCGTAATCGCTTGCAAGACACTGTTCTCTCCGAGATTTACTGCCTTCAATTCGTCCTCGATCGTGCTTGTATCAATCTCGATAACGATGACATAAGTGCCGATGCTGGCGTCTACATTCTTCATCACTCTTGCCATACGGAAAGTATTGTCACCTGATTGTGCTGCGTTTGATGGAAGCCACTTGATTCCTCCGCTTTCCAGCAGCTCTCCAAACCATTCTTCTTCCCGTGCAGCACTCATCGTGGAGGCAGCTCCCGTGCTAATGATGGGTACATCGTCTCTCTTGTGAATAATCGTTATGGAAGCGACAGACTGATTCGTAAACTGCATATTCATCAGCTGTTCGTTTAATGCTGAAGTTGCTTCAAATCTCTCGAAATCCGTCATTCCGGTGCCAAGTAAAGTTTCAAGGTAATCTTGAATATTACTATCGAAGAAAATCTGGGTCGACATATCCACATAGCGTTCCATAATTAAATCAAGCTTCTCACCAACCTGCTGAACAGCCTCCTGATTTGCTACCGAAGCTGTCTCCTTTATCGTCGACTTGGCTGTCTGGTAGGATAACGTACCCAGCCCGAACACGACAAGCAAAATACTGACCATAAAAATAAGGAATAAACGTACTCCCACTGAGCGAAGAGGGTTTAGTTTCAATACTTGCTTCCAGGATAAATATGTACTCCATTCGATTCGAGGCTTCTTCTTCGCTTGACCGGCCTCCTGATGATTGCGCTTTCTTTTTTGCTGTTTCCACTTCATTTTCTGTTCACCCGCCGTAATAAATTGTCATCGTTATGTAAAATTCTAGTATTAACATTTATTTCGACAAGTTTCTTCCAAAACCTTTGCTTTTTTAGAAAATAAATGTATCTTTTTTCCTATTTCCACTATAAATAAATAGCCCTCGTTTGCCGATATACGAGGGCTTTAGTCCTGCTGCAATCTATTTTTTCTTGCGCATCATGTCAAAATAAGCTACGGGTTGATCAACCTTCATCTTAACAAGCTGCAAAGGATGACGAGCTGCGTCGAGCGAATTTCCTTGTTCATCAAAAATTTCGCTTACCTTTTGTTTGAAAAAGGTTCCGTCCGGTCCAAAAAACTCGATTTCACTGCCTGGTTTAAAGTAATTACGCTGCTGAATCGTTGCCATTTGCGTTTCTGCGTCATAATCCATCACAAGGCCTGCAAAATCATAAGGAACCGCTTTTTCTTCAGGCTCATAAATATGGTCTTCATGATCTGGGGTATCATAGAAAAATCCGGTATTGAGCGGCCGGTTCGCTGCCTTCTGAATTTCCTCCAGCCATTCAGGCTTGAGAACGTAATTGTCCGGATCTTCCATATACGAATCGATGGCCTGACGATATACATTAACTACAGTAGCCACATAATGGATCGATTTCATTCGGCCTTCAATTTTGAAGGAGTCAATGCCGACATCAATCAGGTCAGGAACGTGCTCAAGCATACACAAGTCCTTGGATCCCATGGAAAACGCCTGATCGGTCTTGTCATAGAGCGGAATCTGATTGACACCCAGCTCAAAATTTTGAAGCACACGTGAGTTCTTCATGTCTTCCTCGGACACCCAGACACCTTCCTCGCGAGCATCTTCAAACAGGTCATATTTCCAGCGGCATGATTGGCAGCAGCCCCCGCGGTTGGAGTCACGGTCTGTAAAGTGGTTGGACAGCACGCAGCGCCCTGAATAAGAGGAACACATTGCGCCATGAATGAAAGCTTCAATTTCAATATCAACGTGAGCTTTAATCTCTTGAATTTCCTCAAAGCTTGCCTCGCGCCCAAGTACAACACGCGGAAGGCCTTCTTCTTTCCAAAACTGTACAGCCTGCCAGTTTATTGTAGACTGCTGAGTACTGAGATGAACCTCCATCCCGGGAGTCACACGCTGAGCAACCTCAATGATGGCCGGATCGGCAACGATGATCGCAGCAATGCCTGCCTCGTAAAGATTTTTCAGATAAGCTTCTATACCATCAATATCTTCATTGTGAGCATAGATGTTGGTTGCTACAAACACTTTAGCTCCATACTTCTTGGCAAATTCCACGCCTTCACGCATTTCCTCAAAGCTGAAATTGTCCGCATTCGAACGGAGGCCATATTTCTGACCTCCAATATACACAGCATCTGCACCATAATGAACGGCAAATTTCAATTTCTCCAGATTCCCTGCAGGAGCGAGAAGCTCAGGCTTAGCCAGCCGATTACGCTTGCCGGAATACTTCCGTTTCGTTAATGTTTCCATTTTACCTATTTGCACCTCGAATCAATATACTTGTTCTTTGTAGAAAAATCCGAATGACAGCTCTCGCTCGGGATCTTGCAGCCGGCGCACTTCATCAAGCCATTCTTCATTGAAAGCATAGGCAGTAGGATCTGCGATATACGTATCGATGGCCTTCCGATAGGCACGGACCACCGCTTCATTGTATGCCGTGCTCTTAAGTATCCCTTCAATCTTAAGAGAATGTACGCCGGCAGCCAGCAGCAGATGCAAGTCTTCCATGATGCATATATCCTCAGAGCTCATAATATGAGTTCCGTTTATATCCTGATAGATAGGGAACTTCTCATCCCTGCGCTCAGCCTCAATAAGGAACAGCCCTCGAGACAACCCCAGATCCCCTTCGACTGGGCGCCCCTGCTGCTGCATATAGCTTGCTACCAGCTGACGCCGGGAATGATAAATGTTTGTCATGCCATGGATTTGAACCTGTGCTTCTACCTCCAGAAGGTCCATCATCTCTACATTTTCATCCATATTCAGTTCTCTGGCGAGAACAACGCGGCTTGCGCCTTTACTTCCCCAATAGTTAGCGGTTCTATAGTTCGTTGAGGTCATTTCTGCGTTCCAGTGCAGCTTGAGCTCCGGTGCATTTCCTTTAACAGCGCTCAGTACAGAAGGATCATTGAATTCAACCCCGCTCACTCCTGCCTCACCAAGGGCACGTACATATTCCGGAATGACTGCGAGCAATTCATTACTCATAATATTATTCATAGAGACATAAATTTTAGCATTGTGCTTCTGTGCAAGGCTGACAGCTTCGGTTATTTGATCGAGTGTAAAACTACCAGGCAGCCGCATTCCAAAACGATCTTCCCCTATTAACAAAGCATCCGCGCCTGCTTTCAGCAGACGCTCCGCTTCCTGTAAATCAGAGGCTGTTACTAATAATTCATAAGGCCGTGTCAAAGCGATCCCTCCGTTATTTCGCGCTTTCATTACTCTTCTCAATATTCTTCAAATGCTCTTCATACGTTTCTGCAAATAGATGCTCAGAGCTTCCATCTTTTTTGGTGACATAAAATAGGTAATTAGAAGCCTTTGGCGCAAGTGCAGCCTCAATTGCGCTTATACTCGGGCTGGCTATAGGTCCTGGAGGCAGTCCTTTATTTCGATACGTATTATATGGACTCTCTACTTCAAGATCTTTATACAAGAGCCGCTCTTTCTGCTTGTCCAGCAAATATTGCACCGTCGCATCCATCTCGAGCCTCATCCCCTGCTCAAGCCTGTTGTATATGACACCAGCTACCAGCGGTCTTTCTTCATCTACAACGACTTCCCGCTCAATCAGCGAAGCTGCCGTAAGCAGCTTATGCAAAGTCAACCCGCGCTCCTTCAGCTTGGAGTCAAGATTAGGAATATTATCCAGTCTATCCTGCATCTCTGTCAGCATACGCCTAATAATATCCTCCGCTGTGCTGTCTTTTTTCATCTCGTAGGTATCAGGGAATAAATATCCTTCAAGGACATATCGATAATTTTCATTATCCGTGATTGAAGCTACCATCGGAATATCATTGAACAGCTCTTTATCCTGCACAAGCTCCATAAATATTTTACTGTCCGTTATCCCCTCAGCTTCAAGCTTTTCGGCAATCTGTTTTAATGTGTAGCCCTCCGGTATTGTAAATCTCAGCATTTCTTCCTTTTGTACGTCCCCGTTATTGAGCGAGGCAATGATTTCATCATAGGTTAAACCTGGATTAAAAGCATAAGTCCCCGCCTGAAAATTCGCGCCTTCGTCATTCAGCTTCAAATAAGCTTTAAACAATAAAGCGTTGCGGATAAGTCCGTTTTGTTCGAGTAAATCCGCAATACCTGAAGTGCCTGTCCCGGGTTCAATCGTAAAGACGACCGGCTCATCCGATGAGGCCACTGGCTTCATGGATTGCCATGCATACAAAGCGCCGCCTAATATCAACACAATAAGTACGATGAGTACGATCAACCGTCTGAAATATTTTGCTTTCAAAAAAGATTTCCACCCCTTCACAGCTAAAAAGAGCGGACTGCTCCGCCCTTTCCATAAGTTCTATAATACATACTATGATAACATACAAATCAGGCACCTCGGTAGAGGTGCCTGATTTGTACTAACCTTCGTCATCCGGTAATGACCATTCGTCATACAGTTCTGCAATGTTCTCCCATTCCTCGTCATCCTCAATGGTCAAAAGCTCCGGCTTCCCGTCTTCTCCATTGTATTCAACTCGAAGCAGCTCGTACTCATCATACTTGCTTTTTACAGCTTGCAAAACAGCATAACCTTGACCAAATACCTCAAACTCAGCCAGAAGTTCATAGGGAATGGATTTCCCATTCTCATCTTCCAGTTCAACCTCAGATCCAAACGCTTCTCTTAAGCGAGTCGTAACGACAAGATCCGCTCTTGAAAAAGGAAACTCGGTCATCTATACATTCTCCTCGTCTTCTTCTTGCGCAACAAGGGTATTGAATGTTTCTTCAACGATCGCCCATTCAGCCTCATCCTGAATCATAAACAGTTTAATGTCATCCCCTTCTTCTTCATAGCGGAATGCATAAACCTCTGACTCATCTTCATCTTCTTCTGTTTCCACGGGAACGACCATCATGTATTTTGCGTCAGATCCATCGACATCAAAGGTCATGAGGACTTCAAACTCCTCATCATTACCCTCTTCATCCGTAATATAAATAATCTCGCGATCCTCGTCCATACCCAAACGATTATCCGTCATAGCCTGCTTCCCCCTCACCTTGTACTTTTGGCGTCTAAATAATTTTGCAATATTAAGCTTGCGGCTAGTTTATCCACAACCTTCTTGCGCTTCTTTCGGCTGACGTCCGCTTCAACGAGCGTTCGTTCCGCCGATACGGTGCTCAGCCTCTCATCCCACAGGTGAACGGGCAAGTCCAATGTCGCACGCAGCTTCTCTGCAAATTCCATGCAAAGCTCACCGCGAGGACCCACGGTGCCGTTCATGTTTTTAGGTAAACCAACGACGATTTCACTCACTTCATGCTCCTGCACGATAGCAGTGATTCGTTCGAATTCATCCCCATCCCGGCGCCGTTCTATTACTTCCAATCCCTGGGCAGTCCAGCCAAAGGCATCACTGATCGCGACACCAATTCTGCGGTCGCCATAATCCAAACCCAAAATCTTCATTCATTTCTCCTATTCTTACCGGTGATTGGCCAGATAAGAACGTACCAGTTCCTCAATCAGTTCGTCGCGTTCTTTTTTGCGGACCAGACTTCTGGCATTGTTGTGACGAGGGATATAGGCAGGATCCCCGGAAATAAGATAACCTACGATTTGGTTAATCGGGTTATATTCTTTCTCCAGCAACGAATCGTATACCTTTAGAAGAATCTCTTGTGAAGAGGCTTCTTCCTCATCGCCCTTGACATTAAATTTAACTGTCTTATCCATGGAGTCCACTTATGACACCTCGCTCCTGCATAAGGCAAGAGTGTAAACTCCTGCCATGCCGAATTGATTTCTTCTATATCATAACATATTTTGGCGCTTTGGAAATATAGCAAAGAAAGTGAGTATTTTATCTTTTTGCAGTCAGCGTCAAAATGTTAACCAGCAATGAGCTGTTCAGCTGCACGCAGGGCTTCATCAAGCTTCGAAGCGTCCTTAGCGCCGGCTTGCGCCATATCAGGACGGCCGCCTCCGCCTCCGCCGCAGATACCAGCTACCTCTTTAACAATTTTACCCGCATGCAGACCTTTTTTCACATGCTCCTGAGGAACAACAACGACAAAGTTTACTTTATCTTCAATCGCTGCCCCAAGAACGAGCACTGTGTCCGGCAATTTGACTTTAAGCTCATCAGCGAGTGTCCGCAGTGCATCCATTCCCGATACTTCGACTCGGCTCACAAGCAGCTTGGTATCACCATGCTGAACCACTTTATCCGTGAGCTGGCCTGCTTCAATTGCGCTAAGTTTGCCTTGCAGGGATTCGTTCTCGCGAGTAAGCTCCTTCACTTGTACATGAAGAGAATCGATACGTTTAGGAACATCATTCAAATTAGACTTGAGCAGTGCTGCCGACTGCTTCAACAGATCCAGCTGACCTTCCATGTACTCGTAAGCACCACGGCCTGTAAGAGCCTCGATCCGTCTTACACCTGAACCAATCCCGCTTTCGCTGACCAGCTTGAAGAGTCCAATTTCAGAGGTATTGTTGACATGGCAGCCGCCGCATAGCTCCAAGCTGTAATTTCCTACTTGAACAACGCGGACAATGTCGCCGTATTTTTCGCCAAACAATGCCATTGCTCCCATAGCCTTTGCTTCTTCAATCGATTTGTATTCAATGACAACATCAATTTGATTCCAGATTTGCTCATTTACTTTATGTTCAATTTCCACAAGCTCTTCCGGTGTAATGCTGCCAAAATGGGAGAAGTCAAAACGAAGACGTCCCGGTTCTACGAGTGAACCTGCTTGGTTTACATGATCACCAAGCACTTCTTTTAGCGCTTTATGCAGCAAGTGTGTTGCCGTGTGGTTCTTAACGATAGCATCCCGGCTTGTCTTGTCTACTTCTGCTTTGATTTTGTCGCCTACACGGAGTTCACCCGCTTCAATATTTACGATATGAACATGCTGGCCAAGCGGAGCTTTAAACAGACCGTCTACTTTAGCCACTGCGCTTGCGCCGCGCAGAAGACCTTTATCGCTGACCTGTCCGCCGCTTTCTGCATAGAAAGGAGTAACGTCCAGAACGACCTGGCAATTGTCTCCCTCGCTTACGGTATCGACTTGCCCATCATTGTGGATAAGGGCCACGACGGTAGCTTCTGTCACGAGGTCATTATATCCAACAAATTCACTTTTAACCGTCAGATCGGAGAGTGCTCCGCCTTGTACCTTCATACTTTCATTCTCATGACGCGCAGCACGTGCACGATCACGCTGTTCCTGCATCGCTGCATCAAAACCTTCACGGTCTACAGTCAGACCATGCTCTGCAGCATAATCCTCTGTCAAATCGAATGGGAATCCATAGGTGTCATACAATTTAAACGCGTCTTGTCCGTTGATCACTGTAAGACCCGCTGCTTTAGCTTGACCGCTGATGTCTGCCAGGATAGCCAAACCGTCGCTCAGTGTCT
The DNA here is from genome assembly GCA_023715865.1 of Neobacillus mesonae. Taxonomy (GTDB): domain Bacteria; phylum Bacillota; class Bacilli; order Paenibacillales; family Paenibacillaceae; genus Paenibacillus. The sequence continues at coordinate 44,841 of JAMBOW010000006.1, read as the reverse complement.
CATGGAAGCGTTCCTCTTCGGTCTTCACAACTTTGGCGATAAATTCTTGTTTGTCGATAACCTCAGGATAGTATACACCCATAACGTCTGCTACTTGCTGTGTCAATTGATACATGAACGGACGATCAAGACCAAGAACTTTTCCGTATCGTACAGCACGGCGCAGCAAACGGCGGATAACGTAACCGCGTCCTTCATTTGAAGGCAATACCCCGTCTCCCACTGCGAAAGCCACTGTACGGATATGGTCAGCAATAACTTTAAGCGCAACATCAATTTCTACACTGTCGTTGTATTTCACACCAGCGAGCTCAGCAGTGCGCTGAATCATTGGCTGGAACAGATCGGTATCAAAGTTGGAGTCAACATCCTGCAAAATGGAAGTCAGACGCTCCAGACCTGCTCCTGTATCAATATTTTTGTTCGGAAGCGGTGTATAGCTGCCGTCTTTATTATGGTTGAATTGAGAGAATACCAGGTTCCATACTTCCAGGTAACGTTCGTTCTCTCCGCCTGGAAATAATTCTGGATCGTTCGGGTCATTGCCGTATGCTTCGCCGCGATCATAGAAAATTTCAGTACAAGGACCGCAAGGACCTTCACCAATATCCCAGAAGTTATCCTCAAGCTTGATAATACGCTCTGCTGGCAATCCGATTTTTTCATTCCACAGTTTGAATGCTTCTTCATCCTCTGGATATACCGTAACGGACAAGCGTTCCGGATCAAAACCAATCCATTTTTTATCAGTCAAAAATTCCCATGCCCAAGTGATGGTCTCTTCTTTGAAGTAGTCGCCGATAGAGAAATTACCGAGCATTTCGAAAAAGGTATGGTGTCTGCGTGTTTTACCGACATTTTCAATATCATTGGTACGGATACATTTTTGCGAGTTGGCAAGACGCGGATTCTCAGGCTTCACACGTCCGTCAAAATATTGTTTAAGCGGAGCCATCCCTGCATTGATCCACAGCAAAGATGGATCGTTGTGAGGTACTAGTGATGCGCTTGGTTCAATTTTATGGTTTTTGGATGCGAAAAATTCGATCCATTTGGAACGGATTTCACTGGCCTTCATAGTTCATAACCTCCGGTTTTTAAATGTATATCGATTAGCCGGGAATAGCTGCCCGAATAGGCCGCTCCATAAACGGATTGTTTTTCCGGTCGTCCTTGCTCCTGAAGATAAGCATGTGACTAGCCCATGCTTATTCGTTCAGTCACAAATACGAACGCTGACGCTCCTCTAAAACAATTCCGTTTACTCCGCTGCAATCGGGCTAAACCCTGCTAAAAAATAAATTGAAAAAAGGTTACTCCCCGTACGGGAGAAACGGGAGAGGAAACCGCAAGGAATAAAAAAAACGCCCCTGATCTAATCAGGGACGAGATATTCGCGGTACCACCCTGGTTATCGCCGTTTCCATAAGGAACAAGAAAACAAGCGATCGCCTTGTAAGGACCTGATAACGGAAGGTCAACCGGCGGCTGTAAACCGCACTCCGAAATTAGCTTTCCGCCGCTTCGTTCCAGGACTCTTACAGCCAGCAGCTCACCTTCATGAGCTGAAGAAGTCCATTCTCTGCGGGAACTCTCTGACGTACTGGATTCCATCATAGAATTAACCGTATATACATACACAATTTATTATATCGGTACAGGAAGTTCATGTCAATGGAGCCATGTCCCAGAGGGTTTCTTCCCAATTACTCAATCGTTTTGCGCTTTATATAGTATATAAAGAAATGCTGGAAGATGACCTTTAGAGCTGCGAATACCGGTACAGCTAAGACAAGGCCGATTACTCCTGCCAATTCTCCGCCTACCAGCAGCGCGAATATGATCGTGAGCGGATGAAGATGAAGTGTTTTCCCCACAACCTGAGGCGAGATCACGTTACTCTCAAGAATTTGGCAGAGTGTGTTCACCACGACAACAAATAGCACCATTTTGACTGAAATGGTAGAGGCCATAACAACTGCAGGCGCCGCTCCCAGAAACGGACCCAGGTAAGGCACGATATTAAATACGCTGACAACACTCGCCAACAGCAGTGCATAAGGCATACCGATAACGACATATCCAATGTAGGCAAATATACCGACCACGATACATACAATGAATTGCCCCCGTATGTAATTTCCAAGTGCAGTATCGATATCTTTGAGCAGCATGACAATTGACTTTCGCTGTGAGCGAGGCAGATAAGAAACCACGGCTTTTTCCATGACATCAAAATCTTTCAACATATAAAAGATCAGGAACGGCACGATAAAAATATTGAAAATTGTATTAATCGTTGACCCGATATTATCCATGAAAGCAGAAATTCCTGTAGCCAGACGATTCTCTAATTGGTACAGCCACCCGTTAATTCCCGATCTTATCCCCGGAGGCATTAAACTGCTGTTCATATTATTCATTAAGCTTTGCGCATGCATATTAAGTTCTGGCAAATGCTCGTTCAACTGTTCAAGCTGTTCTATAAACATCGGGATCACATTCATCAGAATGACAACAAGACAAGTGATAAACACAGCATAGATAAGGAGTACAGCCATACTTCTTGGTACTTTGCGTCCACCAAGCATACTGACAACCGGATTAAGAACGTAGGATACGATCAGCGCAACGATAAACGGAGCCAGTATTGCTTTAAAAAAACCATATATACCAAGGAGCATAGGCCGCAGCAGCCATATAAAATATAAAATAATAAGGGCAAGTAATATGAGCAATCCGTAACGGAACAGCTTGCTGTTTTTTAAATGCTCCACATCTGTTTCCTCCTCGGACGGGCTTATCCATGTAAGTATATGTAGGAGCATCATAAATTAACCCTTTGCTTGCATCAGCAAGCCATAAGAATATAGCAAAAAACGCTTCCCGTCTGCAGCTGCAGTTAACAGCTGAAACAAAAAGCGTTTATGATGGCTGTGATTATGCCTCAAACCTCGCATGACAGTATGTACACTTCATCTGTTAAGACGTCTTTTCCGCGCGTGTTAGACCGTGCATAGAGGAAGTTGTTGGCAAAATTCACGGGGATACATGCATCCCAGGATATTCCTGGGGCATTTCATCCCCGAAGAACAGATCATCAAGTGAGCTGAGCGTTCCGTCTTCTTCTACTTGATAGACAGACATCTTCTCACCATTCACCGTTAATTCAATAAAACATCCCCAGCAGTAATATTGGTGAGAACCGATCTTGCCTATATCTTTCGAATTACAATTTGGACATTTCATAAACTTCACCTATCCGTTAGCAGAATGAATAACAAATACTGTCATAGATTGAATTAGCAACAATATACTAAAGTACACCTGTCCTCTTAATTCATTCTATACAGCTGATGCTCGCTTGCAGTAGGGACAATAATGGCTTGTTCACCAAGTGTCATCTCTTCTGCAAGAGGCAGCCATTTCCGGCCTTCCATCAAGTCAGCAACAAAACCGTCGCTGATTTCGAGACTTATTATATGATTTCCCAGTTTCTGGTCAAAGTAAACATCCGTGACTCGTCCAAGCATGAGGCCTTCTTTCGTAAGAACGGACCTGTCTCTTAGTTTATGATGACCTTTTGCATAGCTATATTGTATGTCGTCAGCTTCCGTATGTCGGATCGCCTGTTGATTACGAATCATCACTGCATCCTCGCCATAGGCGATGATGTCTCCCCATTCAACCGTTCTCACTTTACTGGAAAAAAGGGGTTTACCGTCTAGCTCGATCCCATTAATTTTCCAATCTTTCGCAAGCGAAAAATCAACAATTTTGCCGATTTGTCTGCCGAGTGCAGTATCATAAACGGCAAGACCCATCATTTCTTGAAGTTTCATATCATCTTTGGGGTATCCCTTCATCTCCTTGGATTGGAATATTAACAGCTTGCGCCGCCATATTCGGCCGATGACAACAGGACGTAAACTCCCTCCTTTGTCCGTTTTATATAGAAACCCTTAAGCTCTACTACGCAGCCGCTTCATAATGGTTCCAACTTTTTGTGCTGTATATACTAAATCTTTTTTACTATTACCCAGCCCAAAACTGAATCGAATCGCAGAATCCATAATTTCCTCTGGTAAATGCATGGCTTCAAGCACATGGGAGCGTGAAAGCGAGCCTGATGTGCATGCTGAGCCGCTGGCAGCAGCGATCCCTTCAACATCGAGATTCATAAGCATGGTCTCCGTTTTCACCCCTGGGAAGCTTACATTAACGACGTGGGGAAGCACTTGCTCAGGGTGTCCATTCAATACAAATTGTCCCGCTCCGACCTCTTTGTTAAGCTCCTCAATAAATGCTCCTCGCAGCTCAAGATCGTGTGCTCTTCTCTCCTCCATATTGGCACCCGCAAGTTCTACGGCTTTCGCAAAACCGACGATGCCCGCCATATTCTCTGTCCCCGCCCGGCGTTTACGTTCCTGAAGACCTCCAAATGCTGTAGGGTTCAGCTTTACTCCACGGCGTAAATATAGAGCACCCACACCTTGAGGCCCGTTAATTTTATGAGCAGAAAAACTCATCATATCCACAGGAAGAGTGTGCAGATCTATATGCACAGATCCTAGGGCTTGTACAGCGTCAACATGAAATAGAACATCGTGCTCTCTAGCCATGTTTCCGATTTCTTCTATAGATTGTATTGTTCCTACCTCATTATTTGCGTACATGACGCTGATAAGCACTGTATCTTGACGGATTGCAGCTTTTAGATCTTCCATTTTTACTAGACCGTAAGAGTCAACTGGAAGATAAGTAACCTCATACCCTTCTGTTTCAAGCTGTTCAAAGGAATGAAGAACGGCATGATGCTCGATTGAGGTAGTAATAATATGTTTTCCTTTATTTTCATAGGCAGACACACTGCCGAAAATTGCCAGATTATCGCTCTCCGTCCCACCTGACGTAAAGATCAGTTCATCCGGAAAAGAGCCCAAAAAGGCCGCAATCTTGTCCCGGGCGCTGCTTACAGTACGCTTGGCGGCACGCCCGAAGGCATGCACGCTCGACGCGTTACCGTAATGACCTGTCATCACCTTAAGCATTGCTTCTGCAACTTCAGGATGCACGGGAGTGGATGCGGCATGATCCATGTAGATATTCATTTGACTTTCACCCCGCCTTAAATATAAAACATGTAGCTGTCCGCCTCGGTATCCTCTTTATAGGAAATGAGATCCTGCAGCGTTGTTGAATCAAGAACTTCAGCAATCGAGTTACGAATACGGACCCACAAATCACGTTTAGCCGGATCGTCCTCCTCTGTAAAATCGACAGGCGAAATAGGGCCTTCTAATACGCGAATAACATCACCCGCAGTAATTGTGATAGGCTCACGTGCCAGAATATAGCCGCCATATGCCCCGCGAATACTTTTTACAAGACCCGCGTTGCGAAGCGGTGCAATAAGCTGCTCCAAATAATGTTCTGACAGCTGGTTTTTTTCCGCAATGCTCTTAAGCGATGTAGGGCCCTCGCCAAATCTTCCAGCCAGCTCCATCATGATAGTTAATCCGTAACGACCTTTAGTAGATATTTTCAAGTGTGTACACCTCATTGTATTTATAGTTTTCTATGGTTAATTTAAGCAATATTCATTTCTAAGGAATATGGTTATCTACAGCATTGCCAAATTTCACAGTATTCCGATCATAACCATTAAACAATGGTAACATAAACAGGACGTTTATGGGTAAAAAACAGTGACGATAATATTAAGAATTGCAATCTTTCACACAAGAGGCTGCCTCAGTCTGTCGCAATTGTTTGATTTACGTCGTAAGTTAGGTGCGAGTGTGGTAAAATAAAACGGTATTACATTTTATATAGAGATGGTGATGACGATGTCTAACGATAATCAAAACACCCGCGTCATCGTCGGCATGTCGGGAGGCGTAGATTCCTCCGTCACAGCACTGCTGCTGAAACAGCAGGGTTACGACGTCATCGGTATTTTCATGAAAAACTGGGACGACACCGATGAGTTCGGTCATTGTACGGCAGAAGATGATGCGGAAGATGTCCGCCGCGTCTGCGAACAGCTGGACATTCCTTACTATACAGTCAACTTCGAAAAGGAATACTTCGACAAAGTATTTTCCTATTTCCTAGATGAATATAAATCCGGACGGACACCTAATCCTGATGTCATGTGCAACCGCGAGATCAAATTCGGCGAATTCCTCAACAAGGCGCTTGACTTGGGGGCCGACTATGTGGCCACAGGCCACTATGCACGACTGGTCAATGAGGACGGAACATACAAGCTGCTCCGCGGCGTAGATAACAATAAGGATCAGACCTACTTCCTTAATGCACTTAACCAGGAACAGCTTTCCAAAGCCATGTTCCCGATTGGTCATCTGCCGAAGCCGGAAGTGCGCCGCATTGCGGAAGAAGCTGGTCTATACACAGCGAAGAAAAAAGACAGCACAGGCGTATGCTTCATTGGCGAACGCAATTTCAAGGAGTTCCTGTCTGGTTACCTGCCTGCGAAATCCGGCGATATGGTCGATATTGAAAGCGGCGAAGTCAAAGGCCGTCACGACGGGCTCATGTACTACACACTGGGTCAGCGTCAAGGCCTGGGGATCGGCGGATCGGGTAACGGGCAGCCGTGGTTTGTTGCAGATAAGGATTTGGAGAAGAACATCCTTTATGTTGTGCAAGGCGACAAGCACCCAAGCCTGTACTCCACTGGACTTATTGCGACCGGCGTGAACTGGATTGCCGGGAATGATAAGGTGCCGGCTGGCTCTTACCATTGCACTGCTAAATTCAGATACCGTCAGCCTGATCAAGGTGTTACACTTACATGGCGTGAGGACGGCACTGTCCACGTTCAATTCGATATTCAGCAAAAAGCAATTACGCCAGGACAAGCCGTTGTATTCTATGACGGTGACCTATGCCTCGGCGGCGGAACCATTGATATCGTTGAAAAGGTTTCTGTAGAAGCATTAGCTTAAAGCGGCAGGAATAGCGAGCAACAATAAGAAAAGCCATTCTTCATGTATTACCATGAAGAATGGCTTTTTTCCTGCTTCATCCATAGGAATAATATAAATTTTGTACGTTTTAGGCCTCAGGCATTGGGGTTGGGGTTGGATCGGCATAGCCTTCTTTATAAGCTTCATCCATGATTCGGCGGATCTCTAACGGAGCTTTGCCGTCATGCGCCATTTTGGCAGAAGCCACAGCGACATCAAGACAAACGTTGCAGCGCGTTCCGTGATCATCCCATATGACGGAGCCGTCTTCTTCAATGGTTTCCACAAAACAATTCAAATTGCTGTTATGTCCTGCGCTTCCACCGCAGCCGCAATAGCAGGGAATCCATTGGAGTACATCCGTATACTGCGCCGATAACAAATAAATGTTACGCATTTCTTCCGGCTGCTCGTCCAAAAAAGAAGGCAGCTCCTTCATCGATGCCGTTCTCTCTTGAATATCTCCGTTCGCCATCACGCTGTACTCATGTGAATGATGTCCCTCATGGGATTCCCCCATGGCGGATGTACTGTGCTCTTCCGTTCCTCCTGGAGCTGCGTCTTTTGTCCCGCAGCCTGACAGAAGTACGGTGGTAATCATTATTCCTGACCATAGTACCTTACGATTCATCTTTAGTAAAACCCCCTAACGTACAAAGTATGAGGTTATCCATATACCTGCCGATGCTGCAACAATACCAATCAGAACCGAGCTTACAACATAAAGTGCAGCCTGCTTTGCCCTATGCTTCATAACCAGCTGCAATGTTTCGTAACCAAACGTGGAGAACGTCGTATAGGAGCCGCAAAATCCTATTCCGAGCACAGCCCACCATAGAGCAGGCATTCTCCCCGTCGCAGTCAGCACATACAGGATGCCGAGCAGCAATGAACCGCTGATATTAATGATCCACGTTCCCCAAGGAAACGAGGTCGCTGCTGCAAAGGAATGCTTTGAGATATACCGCCCTAGAGAATATCTAAGCATCGCGCCTGCAATTCCACCCAGTCCTGCTGCCCAGATCATATCCTCTTCTCCTTTCGGGTTCCTTGTCCCAGCATCCATATGCCAAATTTAATGCCAATATAACTCATTAGTAGTCCAATTACTATACTCAGGACAACATACAACAAAGCAAGCACAAGCTCACCGATGCTGATCAAATGGACAAAATCAACGCTAAAGGAGGAAAACGTAGTGAAAGCACCAGTAAAGCCTGTGCCGATCAGCAAGCGCAGCTCAGGTTTTATTTCCCACTTTGTTGGTGTAACTGTAAAAAACCACCCCAAAAAGAAGCAGCCTGCTATGTTAATCAACCATACAGCGAGCGGAAAGACTGTTTCCACTGGCCCAAACAAATGCTGTATTCCGTATCTCGATATCGTTCCTAAAAACCCGCCGACACCAACATAAATAAGCTCCTTCATTGTGCTAATGCTCCTTGCAGCCATAAAATCAAGTTCCGAGTATGCTATTTCAAAGTGCTTATAATTACCTTGTTAAAGTGCATTTGTCCAGATCTCAGCGTCCCTGATTACGGATTCGTCTTCGTTCCTGGTTCACCTTAATCTTAGCTTCATTCCCTTGTTCCGTTGCTTCATAGAAAAATTCATCTTTAATTTGCTTCGGTAAATACTGCTGTTCCACATAATGCCCCGGATAATTGTGCGGGTATTTATACCCCACATGTCCAAGCTGAACAGAGCCTTTATAATGACCATCCCGAAGATGCAGAGGCACTTCAGCCGACTTCAATTCATCCATAGTTTCCATGGCCTTCGCTATCGCTGTGTACACCCTGTTCGATTTTGGACTTTCAACTGCGAACAGGATGGCCTGTGCTATGTTAAGCTTCGCTTCCGGCCAGCCGTTATTTCGATAGGCTTCCAGTGCAGCCACAGCTTGTACCATTGCCTGAGGGTTGGCAAGACCGATATCCTCACTTGAGGCAGCAATAAGCCTGCGGATAAACGTCATCGGGTCCATCTCCAGCTTCTCGACCGCATATAGGAACCAAAACAAGGCTGCATCACTGGAGCCCCGTATGCTTTTATGAAACGCAGATAACACATCATACTGCGTAGATTCGTCCGCCTTAACGATAGGACGCCGGATCGACTCCTCTGCTACGGCGAGGGTAATATGAACCGTACCATCTGCCTCAGGCGGAGTTGTCAGTGCTGCAAGCTCAAGCGCATTCAGCGCCCTTCTGATATCCCCGTTCGCCATCGCCGCAATATGAAGAAGGGCATCTTCATCGACAGCGAGATCCATGTAGCCTAGTCCCTTTTCCGAATCCTGGAGAGCACGCTTCATGGCAAGAAGTGAGTGTTCTTTAGTCAGAGATTCGAGCTGAAACAGCGTCGAACGGCTCAGCAAGGCCCCATTGACATAATGGAAGGGATTCTCTGTCGTAGCTCCGATAAAAACGATCGTTCCTTTCTCGACAGCCGGCAGCAGGGCATCCTGTCTCGAGCTATTAAAACGATGTACCTCATCCAAAAAAAGAATCGTTTTGGTTCCGTACATTGATTTGTTATTTTGAGCCTGCTCGATAACCTCCCTCACATCCTTAACAGAGGCATCCACTGCATTGAGCCGAACAAAAGCTCCCTGCGTATGATGGGAGATGATATGCGCCAGCGTCGTTTTACCACAGCCCGGAGGGCCGTATAGCAGAATAGAGGAAACCTGGTCTGCCTCAATCGCGCGCCTTAGCAGCTTGCCGGGTCCAACGATATGTTCCTGACCTATATATTCATCCAGATTCTGCGGACGCATACGGTCTGCAAGCAGCCGTGCCTTCGGCTCAGAATCTTGGCTGTATGAGAATAAATCCATCATTTCACTTCCCTTAACTTGTGCTTACTATACCCTTATCATAGCACATGTCCTTCTTGTTCCTGATTCAAAAGAGACACGCTTTCGATTTTAATTTTTGGGCCGTATTGCTTGCGGATCACTTTTCTAGCTTCAATGGCGGTCCTTGCCTTAACAATAATCTCCTTAAAAGCATTGTCTTCTGTATTTATTGTCACTGTATATCTCTTAGCACCGCATTTCATCAAATCAACACCTCCATCAAAGCTCAAAGCTTCTCATTTTCAAAATTCGATTTATCCGACGTAAATCCTTTATGGAAATTAATTATGGTAAAATATAACTATTATGCTGTTCAATGCGTTCCTTTTTAAAGGGGGTGGCTATGGTAAAACGAAGTGGTGCAACCAGTTTGCTTATACTCACTCTGGTTATGTTTGGTGGGAGATTTCTATTTACCTTTCATCGAGACGGGCATATTTTAATAGCCGAATATATGGTATGTCTCATCATAACCATTAGTGTGCTTATCTATGGCATTATGGCAGAGAAACGCAGACTTAGAAACGAAACGTATGAACATAAGGATATGATCAAATGGTCACGTGCTCACAAGCTCACCATTGTAGGCTCAGTCATCATTATATTGCTTACCAGTCATTTGATTTATTTGGAACTCAGCCTACTAATGATCGACTCAGAGCTCATTCAAGATTTAATTAAGCCCTATTGGTTTGATATATTAATTCGCTTCTATGTGATTGTAACTGCCGCTCTTACAGCTCTTCGCTCAGCTCTTGTTGTTCGAGCCTTCTCTCAAACTTTAAATCAAAAACAGATGGATACCGTTAAGGAGGATTCGGATTATCTCTAAAAAGAATATTGCTTTCACCGTCTTTGTTGTTTCTTTTGTCGTAAGCTCGCTGCATTATATAATCGGTCATCCAGAAGGGTCCTTATTTAACACAAGGTTTATCATTACTACAATGCTATCTGTAGGTTCGTTTATATGTTATATAATCTTGGAATTTCTTGAACTGTGGAAAGAAGGGACAGAAACAGAGCTGGCCAAATTCAAGACCAACATCATAGTAAATTTGTTTACATCTACGATCTTTATCCTGATTCACACTTCAAACTTTCGTGATGCATTTCATCCAACAATATACAACGGTATATCAGAACCCATTGACTGGGGAACGGCACAATTTAGTCTCCTGATCATTATTACCTTCTCATTTATGCTGCTGCGTTCTGTGCTTGGTTTTTATCTCCTGCGAAAGCTGAATGAAAAAGAGATTGCAAATAACGAAATAAACCCTTAGCTATCCAATTCTCACTTAAAAAGGAGAAGATCATTAAAATGCAAAAGGAGTACGTTCTCAGACTCATTGGTTTTGGATTTGTTGTATTTCTGCAAGGTACGATGCTGTTTAACGAGCTGACCCCGAGAGGTTACTCAAGCGGAGAGTCGAGACCTATTGATTGGTCCTCCGCCCAAACCAAACTTTTTACTGCTATTCTATTTACAATCATGTGGGTTCGTTGTATCCTTGGATACTTTACTTTGCGCCAATTCAAAAAAGCCGAGGACGCCTCAGCCTCATCCGAATAAGCGGATAAGGCTCGGGTCCTCAAGCTATAAATAACTATTCCGGCCAGCTCTGCACGACAATTTCTTCGTTGTCCTGTTCTACATAGTCAGGCCTTTTCTCTCCATTCATCAGCCATAACTCGTGCAGTGCACGTGTACAGCCTACATATAAGAGCTTGGCATCCCAGCTGCTGCTGCCATAATGCTCCTGATCCGCATCTGCCACAATGACTGCATCAAACTCCAGTCCCTTGGACAGATAAACAGGCAGAATTGAATAACCGCCCTCATACTGCTGCTTGCCGTCATCAATCAGATTGACCTCAAGCCCTTCGGCACTCAGCCTCTCATGCAAAGCTTTCGCTTCCCTCAAGGTACGTGTCAAAATGGAAACTGTTCGATAGTCCTTATCGATCAATGTTGACATTGCTTTCTTCAAGGAAGCCTCTCTGCCCTCTTGACCGTAATCAATGAGCCGAACACCATCTCCACTCCGGAATACTGGCACAGCGGTTATGCCGCTTTGAACGCCTTTATCCAAAATCGTATTGGCAAACTCGATAATTTCCATTGTTGAACGATAGCTTCGGGTCAGCGCAAAATAATCATTATTTTCCGGTGCAAATAACGTGCTCATCTCTTCCCACTGATGTACACCTCGGTAAGCATGAATGCCCTGAGACAGATCCCCAAGAATCGTAAAGGAATGTCCTTTTACGAAGAGATCCAAAAGTGCAATATGAAATGGGGAAAAATCCTGTGCCTCGTCAATGACCGCATGATCAAAACGCTGGTTCCCGTCGACTTCATTAACAAGTACATGCAGATAGACCAGGGCCGGCAAATCCTCTTCCCTGACGACGTTGTTTTTTAAATCCAGCGCTGTCGACTTAAGGATGGATTTTGGAATTTGGCTGACAGCCTCCTCCGGTATCGGACTCGCGCCTTTGACCGCTTTAAAAATCTGTTTGTACAGCGTCAACGGTTCGTATTTCGGCCATTTGTTCCCATAAGCTTTTTCACGTGCTGAGGCTTTCTTTTTCCATTCCTTCAGCGCTGCAGCTGACGGCGCTTTTTTTAGCTCCATCTCGATCCAGCGATGCACCCGGGCCATAACCCGTTCTTTGCGTTTGGCAAGCGGATACGGCTTATATTCCTCTTCAAACCATTTAACAATCTCTGTTCTCTTCAGCACTGCTCCATCCCAAGGGGAGAAATCCATATCCGGTACCGAGCTGATCTCCATGTTCTTGATGCAATCGCGAAGGATGCTCATAAAAGCGATGGAGCCCTTAAACCGTCCCGGTACTTCATCTGTAATTTCCGGCAGCTCTCCTTCACCCTCAAACCAATAAGACAATGTCTCCGCAGGATCCGCTAGCTTGAGATCAAGATTTAAGAGCTTTAATGCCCAATCCGAGAAGGTGCTCTGCTGGATATCGCCAACGCCCAGCTCAGGCAGCACGTTAGAAATGTAATCCAAGAACATATTATTGGGTGCAAAAATAATCATTTTCTCTGCAGACACCTGCTCTTTGTATTGATACAGCAAAAAAGCAAGGCGATGCAGTGCAACGGTTGTTTTACCGCTACCGGCTACCCCCTGAATAATAAGCGCCGTATTCCGGGCTGCCCGGATAATCCGGTCCTGCTCTGCCTGAATTGTAGATACAATGTCACGAAGCTTGTTGTCCTTGTTCTCCCCGAGTCTGTAGACGAGGAACTCATCCGATACGGCAGGCTGGTCACTATCCCGATTGTAGGTATCGGCCACCCGCTCGAGAATCTGCTGGCGAATAACAATATTACGCTTTAAATAGACCAGCCCCTCAATCATTCCTTCAGGGGATTCGTATTCGGCAGGTCCCTCCCCGCCTGTAAAGGAATAGAAGAGGCTTGCCACTGGTGCGCGCCAATCGATAACCAGCGGCTGATCCGTGTATTCCTCACGGTCCACACCGACTTTGCCTATGTAGAGCGGCTTAGCGTTTTCCGTACCAAGCTCTTCAAAGTCAAGACGTCCGAAATAGGGCTCTTTCACACTTTTGGAAAGTCTTTGTCTGCGTTCTTCTCTGCCCGCCTCCAGTACCTGTTCTGTAAAATCATGTCCGGTATAGACCGGAACTGCCTGAAGTTTCGCAAGCTGCTGGTCGACTTCCTTCATCGTGTCTTCGAGCCTCTGCTCCTCTTCTTGATAGGCACTTTGAAACGATTTATCCATAGTTCAGTTACCTCCTAAGAATTATTTTGCATCTCGGACGGATCCGTACAGCAAAAGGAGTACTAATATAACACAAACGTTACCGAAAAGCCATAATTACTCCCAAGTGCTGCCGATTACAGCATGGCGTATACAACGAAGTTGAGCATGAAAAGTACAGCGATCAAATACATCACCTTGGGAACCTCTTTCCCTTTTCCCGCAGCCAGCTTAGCTACCGGATACGCGATGAAACCGAACGCCATACCATCCACGATGCTGTACGTAAAAGGAATCATGACCATGATCAGGAAGGCGGGAAAAGCTTCCGTATAATCCGAGAACTTGATATCCTTAACGCTTTGCACCATAAGTCCGCCGATAATGATAAGAATCGGGGCAATGGCACTGTCCGGTATAAGGGTTAGTAAAGGGATAAATAAAAATGTCGCGCCAAACAATACCGCTGTTGTGAGCGGAGTAAGTCCCGTTCTCCCTCCAGCTGCAATGCCTGCCGTTGTCTCAGCTGCTGCCACCACTGGGCTTGTACCGAATATACCCGCAAATACATTCGTAATGGAGAGTGCGCGAAGGCTTCCCTTAAACGTCTCTGGCCGCTGAATAATGTTTGTATGGGAGGCGATCAATCCAATATTTTCAAACACAACAATAAGCAGCAGCAAAAAGACAGCAATCCAAAAAGAAAGGTTGATCCATCCCGCAAACGAAAGCTCTCCAAACAGCTGCCCGTACTCCCGAATGGGTTCAGACGCAGACATCATTTGAGAAGGAGCCTCTGCTGCTCCAAGAACATAAGCTAAGATTGTACCCGCTACCATGCTGATCAACAGACCGCCCTGAACGTTCCTCACAAACAACACAAAAGCAAGGAGCAGTGTCAGACAGGCAGTGAGCACACCGGGATCATCAAAGTGCCCAATCGTTACAAAGGTCGTTTGATGTGCCACAACGATTCCGCTTTTTTGAAGACCGATAAAGGTTAGGAATAACCCGATACCCACTGTAATACCATGCTGCAAATTGTGAGGGATGGCTTCACTTATGACTTTATAAAGGTTCGTAAAGGCCACCACTGCAAACAGAATGCCTGTAATCGTAACAACTGCTAACGCTTCCTGCCAGCTCAGCTTCATGGAATGGACAAGCGTGTAAGCAAAAAAGGCGTTAATTCCCATCCCTGGAACAACGATAATCGGCGATTTGCCAATAAAAGCCATGAACAGACAGCCTGCAATTGATGTAAGCAGCGTCCCGACCATAGCCGCTTGTAAAGGCATTCCTGCATCAGCAAGAATGGAGGCATTGACCATCACGATATAAACTATGGAGAAGTAAGATATGATTCCGGCTCCAAGCTCTTTCTTGAGCACATCCTCCTGCCTCATTCCAAGCCATTGGAGCAGACCGTTCTTTTTCATTTGATTCGATCCTCTTTCTTCTATTTCGTTTATCCTTCCAAAGAAAAAAAGCGTGAATACCATACGCTGGTATTCACGCGGGAACAAGTCATAGCTTGTTCGTTTTGTTATTAATTTAAGCATGCAAAACAAAGTTACTCTTTATTAGGCAAGTAATTCTTTAACGGCTTCGCTAACCATAATAAGTCCGGCTACAGGAGGCACAAATGCGTTGCTTGCAGGAGGCTGCTTCGCCTTGCGAATCTCAGGCGCGTTTTCCGGAACGATTTTATCCGTTACGTCTTGACGCGGCTTCATCGGCGGTTCGGTTGAGAAAACAACCTTTACCCCTTTTTTAATGCCGTGCTCCTTGCGCAATTTGTTGCGAATCACACGAGCAATCGGATCCATTGAGGTCTTCGAAATATCTGCAACCTGGAACTTGGTCGGATCCATTTTGTTGGCAGCACCCATGCTGGAGATCATCGGGATGCCGCGTTTCAGACACTCTATAATTAAGTGGATCTTGTAAATAATCGTATCTGATGCATCGATCACATAATCCAGCTCATATTTAAAGAGTTCTTCGTAAGTCTCTTCCGTATAAAACATGTTAAGGGCAATCGCTTCAATTTCCGGATTGATCAGTTTTACCCGATCTACCATCAGCTCTGCTTTTTTCTGCCCCACCGTTGTTGTAAGTGCGTGAATCTGGCGATTAATGTTTGTGATGTCTACGACATCCTTATCAATCATAATGATTCGACCAACGCCTGACCGGGCCAGAGCCTCGACGGCCATTCCGCCGACGCCTCCGATCCCGAGAACAGCGACGGTGCTGTTTTTCAGCTTTTCAAGGCCTTCCGGTCCAACAGCAAGTTCCGTACGTGAAAATTGATGTAGCATGGTGACGATTCGTCCCCCTTAACTGTTCTTTTCCGCTTTAGGTTTGCGGGAAATTCGGATATGAAGCTGTTCAAGCTGCTTCCCATCGACTTCTGACGGCGCGTTCATGAGCAGATCCGTGGAGCTTGCCGTTTTCGGGAATGCAATCGTTTCACGCAGATTGCTCCGTCCAGTTAGAAGCATAACCAAACGGTCGAATCCGAAGGCGATACCACCATGCGGCGGTGTACCATATTCAAATGCATCCAGCAGGAATCCGAATTTCTCATAAGATTCTTCTGTTGAAAGACCCAGAGCAGCAAACATTTTCTCCTGCACTTCACGTTTGAATATACGCATGGAACCGCCGCCGACTTCATAGCCGTTAAGCACTAGGTCATATGCCTGTGCACGAATTTGACCCGGATCCGTTTCAAACAGGTGCAGATCCTCTTCCTTCGGACGAGTGAATGGATGGTGCTCTGCTACGTAGCGCTTCTCTTCTTCATCGTATCCAAGGAGAGGGAAATCTACTACCCATGCAAATTTAAACTTATTATCGTCAATCAAACCAAGCTGACGGCCGATTTTCAAACGCAAAGCGCCGAGAACATCAGCAACCACTTTTTTGTTGTCAGCGGAGAACAAAAGCAGGTCTCCATCTTCCGCACCTGTGCGTTCTCTAATTGCTTCAATTTCTTCTGGAGACATGAACTTCACGATAGGTCCTTTAAACTCGCCTTCTTTGACTTGGATCCAAGCGAGTCCTTTGGCACCATAACGCGCAGCATAAGGACCCAGGTCATCGATTTCTTTACGAGTCCATGTTCCGCAGCCCTTAGCGTTCAAGCATTTTACTTCTCCGCCTTTTTCGATAACGGAAGCAAATACTTTTACTCCGCTCTCTGCCACGATGTCATTCAGCTCGATCAGCTCCATGCCAAAACGCAGGTCCGGTTTGTCTGAACCGTATTTGCCCATAGCATCCGCATAGGTAATGCGCTGGAATGGCGTCTCGATCTCAATTCCTTTTGTTTCCCGGAACAATTTGACCATGAGCTCCTCCATCATCGGAAGCAGCTCATCCTGCTGCAGGAAGGAAGTCTCAATGTCGACTTGCGTAAATTCAGGCTGACGGTCAGCACGAAGGTCTTCATCACGGAAGCAGCGGGCAATTTGGTAGTAGCGCTCAAGACCGCCTACCATAAGAAGCTGCTTATAAATTTGCGGTGATTGCGGCAAAGCGAAAAATTCACCTTCATGCACACGGCTTGGTACGAGGTAATCACGCGCACCCTCCGGCGTGCTTTTCGTCAAGATCGGAGTTTCAACCTCAATAAATTCCTTCTCATCCAAGAAGTCGCGGAATACTTTTGCTGCTTTAGAACGCAAGCGGAGCGTTTCCTGCATTTCCGGACGACGCAGATCCATATAGCGATATTTCAGACGAAGGGATTCATCCACTTCAATACCGTCTTCGATAAAGAATGGAGGTGTTTTGGCTGCGTTCAGTACTTCAACTTCAGTAATTTGGACCTCAATCAGACCTGTCGGCAGGTTCGAGTTTACCGTCTCTTCATCACGCTTAACCACTGTACCTTTTACAGCAAGCACGTACTCACTGCGGACACGGTCAGCAATTTTGAGTGCTTCGCCGGAATAATCCGGGTTAAATACAATTTGTACAATTCCGCTGCGGTCGCGCAGATCAATAAAAAGCACGCCCCCCAGGTCACGGCGAGTCTGTACCCAACCATTTAATGTAACTGTTTGACCGATATGCTCCGTCGTGAGTGTACCGCATTGATGACTTCTCTGCATTTGCGTTCATTCTCCTTTGTAATCGAAATATATAGTAAATGTTTTTGGAAACCTTTTAAGTTCACCCTCCTAAATCCTCCCTGACAGGGAGGACCCCAGAGGGCGCTGCCCTCTGGACACCCGAAAGTTGCAGCAGGTGCAGCAGATGGTGGAAGGTGAAAAAACTTACGTTGGTGGTGGAGCGCTACTGTCCTTTCATTTGCCGCGATATCGGCAAATGAAAGGACCACGCTTCAATGTGGTTTAATATCAAAACCCTTGTAGCCTTCGGCGTTTCTTGCATTGCTTCGCTTCATGCAAGCAAGTGCTAAAACCCCTATAGCCTTCGGCGTGTCTTGCATTGCTTCGCTTCATGCAAGTAAGAGTTAAAACCCCTATAGCCTTCGGCGTGTCTTGCATTGCTTCGCTTCATGCAAGTAAGAGTTAAAACCCCTATAGCCTTCGGCGTGTCTTGCATTCCTTCGCTTCATGCAAGCAAGCGCTAAAACCCCTGTAGCCTTCGGCGTGTCTTGCATTTCTTCGCTTCATGCAAGCAAGTGCTAAAACCCCTATAGCCTTCGGCGTGTCTTGCATTGCTCGCTTCATGCAAGTAAGAGCTAGAACCCCTATAGCCTTCGGCGTGTCTAGCATTTGCTCGCTTCATACAAGTAAGGCTAAAACCTCTTTAGCCTTCGGCGTGCCTTGCATTGCTTCGCTTCATGCAAGCAGCGGGCGGCGATGCTGCTATTGCAGCGCCGATACCAGGTCGGCGAGCTTCACCGTACGCTGCTCGCCGTCTTCCATAGACTTGAGCGTAACTTCTCCACGCTCAAGCTCATCCTCGCCGAGAATCGCGGTATACCGCGCCTTCAGGCGATCGGCTGATTTCATTTGGGCCTTCATCTTACGGCCCAAATAATCGCGCTCAGCGCTGAATCCAGCTTGGCGCAGCTTAAAGATCTGCGTCGTTACCTCAGTCTCAGCAGCTTCGCCAAGTGCAACAAAATACACATCCAGCGGTTTCACCGCATTAAGCTCTACTCCCTGCTTATCCAGAATCAGCAGGATACGCTCCAGCCCGATTCCAAAGCCGATCCCCGGCTGATCCGGTCCGCCGATATCCCCGACTAGCCCGTTATATCGTCCGCCGCCGCCAATCGTATCAATAGCTCCGATTCCCTCAGCTTTAAGCTCAAACGCGGTCATGGTGTAATAATCAAGTCCACGCACCAGACGGTGATTCAGTGTATATGGAATTTCCATACCGTCCAAGTAGGACTGTACCTTCTTAAAGTGATTCGTTTCTTCTTCGCTAAGACTGTCCAGAATCGAAGGTGCATCCGTGAATTTTTCCTGATCCACTTTACAGTCAAGCACGCGCAGCGGATTGCGATCCATCCTGGACTGACAATCCTTGCAAAGCGTCTCTCTCATCGGATTAAGGAATGCCAGCAAAGTCTCACGATAAGCAGCTCGGCTCTCCGCATTCCCAACCGAATTCAGTTCTACGGTAACGCCCTGAAGTCCAAGCTCCCGGCAGAACTGATATCCCAGCGCAATCACCTCAGCATCAATCGCCGGGTCCACTGAACCAAAAGCTTCAACACCAAACTGGTGAAATTGACGCTGCCGCCCAGCCTGAGGCCGCTCATATCTGAACATTGGACCGGTATAATACAATTTCGTTACGTCCGGTTCTCCATATAGCTTGTTCTCCACATAAGAACGAACAACTCCTGCTGTACCCTCCGGCCGAAGTGTCATGCTCCGGTCACCTTTATCTTTAAAGGTGTACATTTCCTTTTCTACGATATCGGTCGTTTCTCCCACACCGCGTTCGAACAGATTAGTCTGTTCAAATATCGGAGTCCGGATTTCCCGATAGTTAAAGCGTCCGCAGATATCTCTTACTTTTCCCTCAACGTACTGCCATTTCTCTACTACACCAGGGAGCAGATCCTGTGTTCCTGTCGGTTTTTGAAAAGCCATCTTTCATCCCTCCATCACTTTTAAACTGAAACTTTCTGATATTATGAAAAACAAAAAAATCCCCCGCCCTGTCTCAATTATGAAACAGGGACGAGAGATTGCCGTAAGCAAGAATCTACCGTGGTACCACCCACATTCCGAACGATGACTCAACATCATCCGTTCGCTTTAAGGCGTGTAACGCTCGCCAGCGCGGTACGGCTAATTGCCCATATTGCTTTCGCCGCCCGTTCTCGAGGAAGTCATTCGTCCGGTCATCATGAGAATCCTTCCAGCCTAAGGGATTCATCTCTAAGCATGTGGGGCACGGAGTACTTGGTCCTGTCATCAAATCACTTTATATATCCATATATTATTGTTCGATTGTAATGAACCCATACGTTAAAGTCAAGCATTTTACAAAAAGAAAATTACATGCCAGGTCAACTTATTGGGGCATGAAGACAGAAAAAAACCTACAAAACGGTTTGTAGGTTCAAAGGATATATTAAAAAAGGGGGTCATGCTGTTATTATAAACAGCATATATTAAAGATTGATGTTTGTAATATTACGTATATATTACAAATTTGAAAGCGCTTAATGT
Organism: Neobacillus mesonae; assembly: GCA_023715865.1. GTDB lineage: Bacteria > Bacillota > Bacilli > Paenibacillales > Paenibacillaceae > Paenibacillus. Next base: position 24,554 of record JAMBOW010000006.1, on the reverse strand, counting down.
CAACAAGATCGCAAAATCCGTTTATTGACTAATCTACGATTTTCCAATTAATCAAATACTTCAACATAACCGCCGTTAGAGCGGATTTTATTTACAATTTGATCGTATTCATCGTCTCTCACCTTCGCGGATAACACATAACGGAGGTCGTCATAGTCATCAGAAGATACATCCTCCGCATTCAGCAGTCCGCCTTCCCTGTTCCCGTTTATATTTGCTGCCGCCACATCATCGCGGTCACGATCTGTAACGACAGGTATAACGGCCTCAGCTTGTGTTCCTGCAGCTGTTCCAACTGCACCTGTTGAATTTACCCCTCCCACATTGTTTTGCGGTACAAGGGGAATGAGAATTCGACTTGATCTTCCAATCGAAGAATCAAGAGTCCCTACCTCCAGTTGTTCGGTAGCAAATACCTGCAGTGATGTTCTTGCTCCTTCAGCATCATCCTCGGTCCTGAAATACGCTTGTATCCTTTTTGACATGACATACCCTCCTTTAGAATGGTTATCCATTGTAAGTCTGCAAATGAATACTTTGATTTAATAAGCTTTACAGAACATTCAGAATTTCACGCACAAATGCTGGTTCATCCTGTGGTGTGCGGGAAGTAATAAAATTACCATCCACAACCGCTTCCTCATCGCGGAACTCAGCCCCTGCATTGACCATATCGTCTTTAAGCGGCGGATAGGAAGTAATCGTACGGCCCTTCAGCAGATCCGCGCTGGCCAAAATTTGAGGTCCGTGGCAAATTGCCGCGATTGGCTTCTTCGCTTGGTTTACCTCAGTAACGAACTTCAGAATACTGTCGTTCAACCGAAGATTTTCAGGTGAAGAACCTCCAGGAATGACGACAGCGTCAAAATCAGCTGCAGTTACATCAGTAATGGCCTTTTCAATTTTATACTCTTCTTTACCTTGTTTACCTTTTACCGTCGTACCCGCCTCAAGGCCGATAATCACGGCTTCGTGCCCTGCTTTTTTTACTTCATCATATGGAACTTTCATTTCTGAATCTTCAAATTGATCTGCTAACAAAAATGCTACTTTACTCATAGATTATCGTCTCCTTTCAAGGCAGTTATCGCCTCGATTATTCTTTACCCGTAATTCTTTCATTTATAACATCGAATAGTGAAAATAACTGTACAGATCGGCGTCTATCACTTCGCATTAGTTCACTTAACTCAAACGTAATAAGGCCATTCCCTTGAGAGATCATACCCCCAAGAGAATAGCCTTTATGAGCGTGGCAGACGGATTTTTGCCGGCTTATCGATAGATGTTGTTTCGAACAGCGAGAGTGTATGTGCTGCCGCTAAGTTGGCCAAATGCATCGCTTCATTGACACTACCTGGCAGAAGCAGCATGCAATCCTTCATATTTGTTTGCTTTAATGACTGTCGCATAAAAAAAGACACCGTCCTTACTAGGATATTCAATACCTAGTATGTCCCGGTGCCTTTGCAATTAATCTAAACATTGTAACAGTTGCAGAACAAGTGATTTAAGCCTTGCTTTCCAAAATCAAGGTTACCGGTCCGTCATTCGTGAGCGCCACATCCATCATCGCGCCGAATTTTCCGGTTTCAACGACCAGCCCTTTATTTCTAAGCTGCTTATTAAAATATTCATACAAGGGCTCTGCCGCATCTGGTCTTGCAGCTGCCATGAAATTCGGTCTCTTCCCTTTGCGTGAATCTCCGTAAAGCGTAAACTGAGACACAGACAAGATGGCGCCGCTGACATCCATAATGCTCTCATTCATTTTTCCTGCTTCATCTTCAAAAATGCGCAGTCCAGCGATTTTTTCTGCCAAATAGTCAGCATCCTTCTCACTGTCTTCATGGGTAATCCCGACGAGAAGCAAGAATCCTTTTTCAATTTGGCCAATTACTTCATGATTTACTGTTACTTTTGCCTCACTTACGCGCTGCAATACAACTCTCATGATGATCGATACTCCTTATTGCATAATCCGATGTACTGAATAGACATCTTTGACTCGTTTAATGCGCTCTACTACCGACTGCAGATGGTCCGTATTCCGAATAAGAATGGTCATGTGAACCTGAGCAAGCTTATTCTTATCGGTACGACCGGTAACAGCAGATATATTCGTCTTGCTTTCAGACACAGCCTGAAGCACTTCATTGAGCAAACCATTGCGGTCATGGCCTGTAATTTCAATATCCACGCTGTAGTTAGCCGCTTCGTTTTCACTTTCCCACTCTACCTCAATGACTCGAGCTGCCTCTTCCCCTTCAAGATCAAGAGACGGCAGATTCGGACAATCTGTACGATGGACGGAGACACCCCGGCCGCGAGTCACGTAACCTACAATTTCATCGCCAGGCACCGGATTACAGCAGCGGGCAAAACGAACCAGAAGGTTATCAATTCCTTTAACCTTAACCCCGTTCGTATGCTGAACTTTACGTTCCGGAGCAGCTTTAATTTCTTTACGCTCTGTTGTCAGCTCAAGAAGGTTCGCTTCTTCCTGTTCTCTGCGAAGCTTCTCCGTCAGACGAGTCACAATTTGTGAAGCCGTGATGCCGCTAAATCCGATCGCGGACAGCATATCATCAATATCATTAAACGCAAACCGTTTGGCGACTTCCTGTAATTTATCGTCCGTCAGCCACTGAGAAGGTTCAAGACCAATCCGTTTGACCTCTCGTTCGAGGCTTTCTCGACCTTTTTCGACATTTTCTTCGCGTTTTTCTTTCTTGTACCATTGCTTAATTTTGCTTCTGGCATGAGAAGATTGGGCTATCTTCAGCCAGTCACGGCTAGGGCCGTACGAATGCTTGGAGGTCAGAATCTCGACAATATCGCCCGTCTTAAGCTGATAATCAAGAGGGACGATCCGGCCGTTTACTTTAGCCCCGATTGTGCGGTTCCCCACTTCCGTGTGAATGCGATAAGCAAAATCAAGCGGAACAGAGCCGGCAGGAAGTTCAATAACTTCACCTTTTGGCGTAAATACAAAAACAAGATCCGAAAAGAAATCCATCTTGAGTGATTCTACAAATTCAGATGCATCCTTTGCCTCATTTTGAAGCTCCAGGATTTCTCTAAAGAACGTAATGCTGTCCTCCAGGTTACTGCCTCCGCCTTCTTTATATGCCCAGTGCGCGGCGATACCGAATTCAGCTGTACGGTGCATATCCCAAGTTCGGATTTGAACCTCAGTCGGCTCACCATTCGGACCTACTACTGTCGTATGGAGGGACTGATACATATTTGCTTTCGGCATGGCAATGTAATCCTTGAATCTGCCAGGCATTGGCTTCCACAGCGTATGGATAATCCCTAACGTCGCGTAGCAATCCTTAATGTTATCTACAATAATGCGAATAGCAAGCAGGTCATAAATTTCGTTAAACTGCTTGTTCTTACTCGTCATTTTCTTATAAACGCTATATATATGCTTAGGACGTCCGGACAGATCCGCTTGAATCCCCATTTCATCCAATTTATCCGTAATACGGTCAATGACATTATCAATATATTGCTCACGTTCAGCCCGCTTCTTATGCATTAAGTTAGCAATGCGGTAATACTGCTGCGGATTTAAATATCGGAGTGCAATGTCCTCCATTTCCCATTTAATTGCCGAGATCCCTAGCCTGTTGGCAATAGGACAAAATATCTCCAGCGTCTCATAGGAAATACGCCGCTGACTTTCTTCGGACTGAAATTTCAGCGTACGCATGTTGTGAAGACGGTCTGCAAGCTTAATGACGATGACCCTGATATCCTGAGCCATTGCAATAAACATCTTCCGGTAGTTCTCGTTCTGCTGCTCTTCCTTTGAACGAAACTTAATACGCTCAAGCTTGGTCAAGCCATCTACCAGCATCGCACAGGTATCCCCGAACTTCTCTTGGATCTCGTCCAGCGCTACGGTAGTGTCTTCAACGACATCATGAAGCAAGGCAGCAATAATTGATGTGCTGTCCATCTGCATGTTAACGACGATGTCTGCAACAGCGAGCGGGTGCAAAATATACGGTTCGCCTGATTTGCGCGTTTGTCCGTGATGAGCTTTATCAGCAAATTCGTAGGCTTCACGGATCCGGGACAACTCAGGTTCTTTGATATAAGCTCCAGCCTTTTCCAGTAATTGCTCTATGCCCATCTAATCTTGTCCGATTCCTTTCTATAATAAAATGGAACCCGCCGATCTACATCTACACAGGTTCCCCGAAAAAGCGATTTTATAATATTATGACGCTTACCCGCGCCTACGTCAACCGTCGTCATAAGATGACAACATATGCTTTTTCCACCAAATTAAAAGCATCTCATCATTTTTTCAGATCTCATGTCATACCTGACATATGAAAAAGAAAAGAATTTCATTGAAAAAAGTCAGAAAACTGTATAATCTATTAAGGATTGCAGAAGGCTACATCTAATTATATTACATTTTGTACGAATAAAATGGAGGAGTGAACAGTTTTGCAGCGTGAAATTGGAGTTAATGAAAAGCTCCCGATGGGTCCAGGGCTTTTATTAAGCATTCAGCACTTGTTTGCCATGTTTGGCAGTACGGTTCTGGTACCGAATATTTTTGGTGTCGATCCAGGCATGATCCTATTAATGAACGGACTAGGGACACTGCTTTACATATTTATATGTAGAGGAAAAATTCCTGCTTACCTTGGTTCAAGCTTCGCTTTTATCGCTCCTGTCTCGGCAGTGCTGATTGATCATCCTGATAACGGATATTCCATGGCACTCAGCGCTTTTATCGTAACAGGGATTGTGTTCTGCCTGGTTGCTCTGGTTATTAAGTATACGGGTACCAAATGGCTGGACGTTCTTTTCCCTCCGGCAGTCATGGGCGCTGTTGTGGCTCTTATTGGACTTGAGCTTGTTCCTGTAGCAGCTGGGATGGCTGGTTTAATCGGAACGGAAGAGGGTTGGTCTCCAGATGCGACAACCATTACTTTGTCTATGGTAACTCTTGGCGTCACCGCGCTAGGATCCATCTTGTTCCGAGGCTTTGCAAAAATCATTCATATTCTAATCGGGATTGTGGTCGGTTACCTCCTCGCTATCATGATGGGAGTTGTCGATTTATCCAGCATTACGGACGCCAGCTTGATCAAGGGTCCTAAGATTACGACTCCGACTTGGGATATCGGTGTAATCATTTCAATTCTCCCTGTAGCTCTGGTTGTTATCGTAGAGCATATCGGTCATCTGCTTGTTACAGGCAGCATCGTGGGCAAAGATCTTTCCAAGGATCCCGGTCTTCATCGTTCCCTCTTCGGTAACGGAATTTCAACAGTGATCTCTGGATTCGTCGGATCTACGCCAAACACGACTTATGGAGAAAATATCGGCGTTATGGCCTTAACTCGTGTATACTCCATATTCGTTATCGGCGGGGCCGCAATTATCGCCATTGTACTTTCATTCTCAGGTACGTTTACGGCTGTCGTTTCCAACATTCCTACAGCCGTAATGGGGGGCGTATCGCTTCTTTTATTCGGAATTATCGCTGCGTCTGGATTTCGTATTTTTGTTGAACAAAAAGTTGATTTTTCCAAAACGAAAAACATGCTGCTGACAACACTCGTTTTTGTAACAGGTCTCAGCGGCGCCACTCTTTCAATCTGGGACATCCAGCTTAAAGGAATGGCATTGGCAACGATCGTTGGGATGATACTAAGTCTCCTGTTCTATCTTTTCGAGAAGCTCGGCATGATGAATGAACGCGAAGACAACTCTGCACATTAAACTCAATTAGCAGAACAAAGAAAGAGGTGCTCCAGCATATGCTGGAGCACCTCTTTTAACATAGTAGACCTTTTTAATAACAAGTTTAGTCAAATATTTCCCGGGAAACCTCGACTATTAGTATTTCATTAACGAATAAACATTAACGTCAGTAAGTTTATCTCTGCCATTCAATTCTTCAAGCTCGATAAGGAATGCAGCGCCAACTACGTTTCCACCCAACTGACGAACAAGATTTACGGAAGTCGCAATTGTACCGCCTGTTGCGAGCAAATCATCAGCAATCAGTACATTTTGGCCTTTTTCGATGGAATCTACATGCATAGCCAATTTATCTTTTCCGTATTCGAGATCATATCCGATTTCAATGGTTTCACCTGGTAGTTTACCGCTTTTACGGATTGGCGCAAAACCGACACCCAGTGCATAAGCAAGCGGTGCTCCTACAACGAAGCCGCGTGCTTCAGGGCCCGCAATCACGTCAATTTTCAAATCAGATACAAGCTGCTTAATTTCGTCCACGGCCTTGCGATACATCTCGCCGTCCTTCAGCAGTGTTGTAATATCCTTGAAGCTGATTCCGGGCTGCGGAAAATCAGGAATAACCCGAATGTAATCTTTAAAATCCAAAATAATCTCCTCCTAAAATAAATGAATGCTAGGATGCACCTTTCATTCGAGACATCATCCATTGCATCAGTTGGGGCGCTGCCAAATCGAACATCGCATGTTCCATATCAACGAGCTGTTCAATAGCCTGGTAGTTTTGGGATTCCATCAAATTTTGTTTAGACGGATTCCTCACGAATGTTATTGTACCAGAATTTCGTTCAATGAATGACAGTTCCTCAAATACATCTATCACCTTTGAAATCATCCTTATGGAATAACCGCATTGACGGCTCAGAGCCTCCATCATTGCTTTTTCCGGTACAGCTTCTTGTCCCCATTTCGAAATAAGGACATATATACGTTTAAAATCATCACGCGTAAACCGTTGAAGTCTTTCGCTTCGATGGATATTAGCGTGAAGAAGAATAACATTACCCGTTCTCTCAATCAAGCTTTGCATCGCTGTTAATTGCTCGGCAGTTTCGGGGGTATCCAGAACAAACAGATTATCCAGCTGTCCTCCCTCGAATTCCTTCGCTAAGTCGTTCCGGGGAACGACTCCAACCTTCCTATCATATACCCAAATAGCCTTTTCATTCAATTGGTTTTCTACACCAAATATATTTTTTTCATGAACAAGCACACCGCTGATACTTGAAGGAGATTCAACACGGTTACCCAGCTCCTGAACAAAGCGTTCAATTTCTCGAACAGGTTCCCTGCATCCTCGATAATCAAAGATCTGGTGTTCCGGCAGCTGAAAATCATCCAGCATCATCTGCAGCTTTCTCGAACCATTCCATTCATTAATTTGCAGCTCACCCATAACCTCAAGCATCGATCCTTCTTGAAGATAGTCGGCAAGCGCCCCTTTTCCGAATGCAATGGCATCAATAAGCTGACCATCTTGTTCTAATGTAAGCTTCAGATGCGAGCGATCCTTGCCCATTTTACGGGTTCCGACAAGATTAGCGTTGCGGATAACAAATTTGGGGGTAGGATTGTCCATGCCAAATGGCTGAAGCTGTTCGAGCTCCTCAATAACCGATAAGGGGACCTCACTCAATCTGCACTCTCCGTCTGTCTCCTTGACCGGGATAAAGTGTTCAGGACGCATTTCACGGCTGGCATAAGCATTCAACTGCTCGTCTAAGAGAGGCAGCTGATCCCGATGCAAGGTCATACCTGCAGCAGCAGGATGGCCTCCATAATGATCCATTACATCCTTACAAGCTGTTAACGCTTCATAAATATCCAGTCCAGGAATAGAACGGGCTGACCCTTTGCACTTCCCTGTCTCTGGGTCAATTCCTAGTATTAATGTGGGACGATAGTAGCGTTCAAGCACTTTAGAAGCTACAATTCCTACGACGCCCGGGTTCCAGCCTTCACCGGCAATGACGATAACATCTGGGATGTGGCCGTTCGCTTTCTTCTGTTCGAGCTGCGCAATTGCTTCCTGAGTCATCTGTTCCACGACTTGCTGACGTTCACGATTCAGCAGATCCAGCTCTTCCGCTAGCCGCATCGCCTCGTCTTGATCTTCTGTTGTTAATAATGCAACTGCCCTGCCGGCATGATCAAGCCTGCCGCTGGCATTAATTCGCGGTGCCACCGAGAAACCGATATGAACCGAGTTAACTGTATGAAGTTCAACACCACTGACTTCAAGAAGCGCTCTAATGCCCAGATAAGGGGAATTTCTCATCGATTCCAGCCCTTGCTTAACAATAATCCGATTTTCATCTGTAAGCGGCATAAGATCTGCTACTGTGCCGATTGTCGCAATTTCCATCCATTCTTTTGGCAGGGTTCCGAGTAACGCTTCTGCAAGCTTCATCGCCACTCCGACTCCCGCAAGACCTTTAAATGGATATGGGCAGTCCTTCTGCTTAGGATTAATAAGCGCGTACGCTTCCGGTAAAACCTCAGGAGGCTCGTGATGATCCGTTACAATCACATCAATGCCAAGCTCCTTAGCGTATGCAATTTGATCCACAGCACTAATCCCTGTATCCACAGTCACAATTAAACTTACTCCCTGCTGATGCGCCCAATCAATGGCATGATTGTGCAAGCCATACCCCTCATTAGCCCGATGCGGAATATATATATCATAAGATGCCGAAAGCTTACGCATCAGATGAATCATGAGTGATGTGCTTGACACTCCATCCGCATCATAGTCACCATAAATTAAAATATGTTCCCCGTGATCCAGCGCCTCCCTAATTCGAGGCACTGCTTCTTTTATACCTTTCATCAAAAACGGATCATGTTTTGAATCAGGAGATGCTTTCAGGAAAGAGGAGGCAGCCTCTATGCTTCCAAAACCTCGATAGGTGAGCAGCCTTGCCATCAAAGTTGTAATGGATAATTCCTGTGCCAGTTTTAGTATCTCTTCCTCGTCATGCTTTGGCATGTTCCACTGATATTTTGAATAAAGCACTGTAAATCACCTTTCTTTCTATACAAGATGAACTAAGGCTTGAGCTCCATGCCTGTAGTTCCATCTTCAAACACGCCTAACTGTGCTAATCTCTTACTGCCCGAAGTGTTCTATTGAAGTAAAGTCGTTGATTCACGTTCCGCCAGCTCACAGTTGCTCTTATAAGGGTATTCTGACAGATAAGGCATAACTTCCACGTTCACCTCTTCAATGCAATCAAAACGACCCATGAGCAGCGTCTTGGCACGTTCTGAGACTTCCTGCGCCTCCGTAATCGTCATTCTTGGGTTTACTGTAATTTTCATATCAATACAAATGCCCTTTTGACGATCATAGGCTGTCATATGCTCAACGGTAACAATACCATGGACTCGCTGAACTGTCTCCATGTAATCATAGGTATCCCGTAAATTCCCTCTTTCCTTCTGACCCAAAAAATAGTCAGAAATCAGAACGTATCCCTTCCATATAACGATTCCTGATGCAATCAGAGCTGCAAGCGGATCTCCATATAGAAATAGTGAATATTCAATTTGATTACCTATCATGGCAAGTGTTATTCCTGCAAGAACAATAAGAGAGTTGTACAAAGCTAGGCGATGATAGCGCCCCATCCTATGAATGGCCTGCTTATCTTTGTAACTGCGCCGCCACTCATATTGAAACCATATTTCTCTGACTACAAAAGCAATAAATGCGATAATTAGTACACTGAGCCGAGGCGGTTCCAGATCACCCATCACCATGACATAGACCGAGGAGAATGCAATTTGCAGGGCACCTAGAATGACCAGCAAAGGAATGATGAACGCAAGAAATTCACCTAAACGAGCGGAATTTTTTGATACGCCTTCGAGGCTGTCATCTTTGCTCTTACCATATCGCCCCGTAATTAGTGTCGATACTTCTCCCGCCGAATACATTGCATCACTCAGAAGTGCCTTGTTTCCAGAAATATAACCTACACTTCCTTTTAAAATAGTCAGTCCCAGGTTACCGAGCACTCCTGTCCAGAAATGAGCCCTATTCGTTTGAAAATATTCAGTGGTCATCCGTGTTCCCCCTCTACACGTTAGACGGTTAGATTTAGAAAGCCGCGCCTTACCTAGACGCGGCTTTCTTGTGTCCTTTTATGTTACGTAGTTGATTTAGAAGAATGATTCGTTTTAGGCTTCTGTTTATTTTTAAGAATAGCCCACAGCGGACTTGCAATAAATATTGAAGAGTAAGCACCGAACACAAGGCCGATCACCATTGCCAGCGAGAACATACGAATGGATTCTCCGCCGAGCAGGAACAAGAACAAGGACGCGATGAAGACAGTAAATGTCGTGTTCAGTGAGCGTGTCATCGTCTGTGCAACACTAAGGTTAACAACCTGGTTCAAATCTTTGCGATTCTTGATTTTGGAGAATCTCAAATTCTCGCGAATCCGGTCAAATACAACAATCGTGTCATTGATGGAGAAACCAACAATGGTCAGCACTGCTGTAATAAAGGTTAGATCCACTTCCCATCTAAAGATAGAGAAGATACTAATAACAACAAAGGCATCATGGAGCAGTGCTACGATGGCAGCTACTGCAAATCTCCATTCAAACCGAATCGTTACATAGATCAGAATTCCGAGACTTGCCAACAGGACCGCATAAATTGCGTTACGGCCGAGCTCTTTGGCCATCTCTGGATCTACCGTATTGACCTCAAAGGAAGCCTCCGGGTCAATTTTCTCATTAAAGGCGGTTTTCAAGTTACTTTCCTGCGTTTCATCAAGCACAGTAGAAAAACGGATGTTCACCCGGTCCGTTCCTGCGGAGATACTCGGCTCTTGCTCTGCAAGACCAATCTCCTCCAGCACAGGCTCGATCTCTTCAGCAGTAATCGTCTTGGAAGCAGTAATATCTACATTAGAACCTGAACGGAAATCGACGCCATAATTCAGTCCAAAAATAGCAAGACTCAAAATTCCCAGCAGGGTAATAACGATAGAAAAAGTGTAAAAATACTTACTGATTTTGATGTAATCATAATCCCATTTAAAGCGCACGAATTTCACTCTCCTTCACACCGAAGTAAGCAGGCTTCTTGATCAGGTTTGCTTTAACCAGCAGGTTCAGCAAGAAGCGGGAGAAGAAGATATTCGTAAGAATACTTGTCACAATATCTATAATCAGAACAATAGCGAAGCCTCTAACGGCTCCAGTACCGAGCCAGAACATAACAGCCGCCGCAATAATTGTCGTGATATTTGAATCCATAACGGTACGGAATGAGATTCGTTCACCGGATTTCACAGCAGACAGAACGCTCTTTCCGCTGCGAAGCTCTTCTTTAATCCGTTCATAAGTAATAATATTGGCATCCACAGCCATCCCGATCCCCAGGATAAAGGCAGCGATACCCGGAAGGGTAAGAACGAAATCCCCCCAATAAAAAATGAGCAGTACAAGCCATGTATGCACGATGAGACAGAAGCTTGCTACAAGCCCAGGTACACGATACAGTGCGATCATAAACAGCAAAATAAAGACGGATGCAATAATTCCGGCTTTAATCGTTTGTTCGAGGGAAAGTTGTCCAAGTGACGCCCCTACGCTTTGAGAATACTTCTCTGTCAGCTTCAGCGGCAGTGCACCGAGATTAATCGTATCTCGAAGTTCATTTGCTTCTTCGCGTGTATAGCTTCCTGAAATTTGTGCCTTCCCGTCTGTCAGCACCTGCTGCACGACCGGTGCAGACAGCAGCTCTTCATCCAAGTAGATGGCCAGCTCTTGACCTTGTAAACGTTTCGTAATCTCTGCAAATTTATCTTTGTCTTTAACCTGAATATCTACCATAGGCTTATTCAGACTATCGAACACGACCGAGGCGCCATTTTCAACAAACTCGTTACCTCTAAGCTCGATTTTGCTGTATTCGCCAGGCTCGTCCCCTTCTTGCGCACTGCGGAAAGTAAGGACTGCAGGCTCTTTCATTTTGCTGCGGACCTCAGTCTCATCTGTCACTCCTGCGAGCTTAAGACGAATCCGATTGGAACCCTCCGTTGTTACTTCAGGCTCACTTGTTCCCAGTGCATTTGCACGTTGTTCTAGACTCTTTGCCGTTTGTGTTAGTGATTCTCTGGTGACTTGTTGTCCTGCTTCCAGCGGCTCAGCTTCATATAAAATCTCGAAGCCTCCTTTTAGATCAAGGCCGAGGCGTATATTGTTAAGCAGACCTGGGCTTGTAAATACCAGAACGCCGCAAGTTACAAGCACGACCAGAATGAAACTGACAGTTCTCTTCATGCCGTCACTTTTTTCCCCCTTCATTCTCAATATTCCTATTATAGCGATGCAGGAAATCTCAGTCAATTTTCCTAGTTTGAAAAAGGACATCCTCATCCTTGCATGTTTCGATTATTTCTGGTGCCGGAGAATCAAAAAAAGGCCTCTTCCATTAGAAAGAGGAGCCTCGATAAGCGGACACCGTCATGTAATTCATGAAGCTGGTAGCTTTCAGCGATAAAATATCGTTAACAAGCTGATGCAGCTGAGGAACGCCATGCTTTTCGTACTTGTGACTGATGCAGTTCCAAACATCCTTACTGGTTACATGCTCATATCCAACCATCCGAAGTTCCTCCGCTTTACTGCTGCATAAGAGCTCAATTGCTTCTTCAAGCTCCTGTCCATCCATTTCTTCAATTGTGGAATCCATAGCGTAAGTCTCACTCCTTTATTCAATCCATATACATCTATTCGTCTTTGCCCTCTCGCAATCCTGCCTGTTTCAGGAATAGGCGGATGTTATATTCAGGAAATATGGTTTTTGGCAAACTTCCTAGTCATGAGATTGGACAGGTTCCGCATATCCATTTATTAAAGCCAGTCCACTAAGACCAAACGATCGAGAACTAACCCAGGGGGAAGAGGGAATTCCATTTATGAAAAAACAAACATTCATCCAAGGAACCATGATCCTATTGGCGGCAGGCATCATTAATCGTATCCTTGGGTTTATTCCCCGTATTGTACTGCCAAGGGTAATCGGTGCTGAAGGGGTGGGCCTGTACCAGCAAGGCTATCCTTTCTTCATTGTCATCGTTACCTTAATTACTGGAGGTATCCCGCTTGCCATTGCCAAACTTGTAGCCGAGGCAGAATCATTAGGCAACACCGGAGCTTCAGAAAGGATACTGAGAGTCAGCTTATTGTTCACTTTGTCTTTAGGCATCTTGTTCACGACTTTTTGCGTCATATTTGCACCTTGGGTAACCAGCACGATTTTGACGGATGAACGAGTATACCATACTTTTGTCAGCATGACTCCTATGATCCTTATCATTGCCGTTTCATCCGTGTATAGAGGATATTTCCAAGGAAAACAAAACATGATCCCTTCTGCCGCTTCTTCTATCGCAGAGACTTTAATGAGAATTTTGTGCGTATTATGGTTCTCGTATCTGCTTCTTCCGCGGGGAATTGAATACGCAGCAGCTGGAGCTATGCTGGGTGCAGTGGCAGGAGAGCTTATCGGGATGTTTGTACTCCTATGGCAGCATGAGAGACAGAGAAAGTCAGGAAAGCTGTTAAAGCCTATCTCCTTACCTAGCGGGTCTGAATATGCAAATAACCTATCACTCTTTAAACGGATTATGGCGATCTCCATCCCAGTTACAGCAGGTCGGCTCGTCGGTTCATTATCCTATTTGCTGGAGACCATAGTTACTGCTCAAAGCCTAGCCATTGCAGGACTAACCAAGTCGCTAGCCACCGCACAGTATGGTGCCCTTCAAGGTATGGTGATTCCCTTGCTGCTTCTGCCCGGAGCACTTACATCTTCGCTGGCTACGTCGCTGGTTCCCTCTTTATCAGAAGCCGCTGCAAGAAAAGATTATAAGACTATCCATAAAAGATTACACCAATCGTTAAGGCTTGCTCTCGTTACCGGAGGGCCGTTTGCGGTCATTATGTATGTACTCGCAGAACCCTTGTGCCTGCTGCTGTATGACAATACTTCTATTGCAGACATGCTGAAGACCATGACACCTTTTGCCCTTTTTATTTACGCTCAGGCTCCTTTGCAGGCAGCACTTCAGGCTTTGGATCGTCCAGGCAGAGCACTCATTAATACGGCCATTGGGGCAGTCATTAAGATTACACTGATCCTTACATTAGCTTCAAAGCCTGAATACGGTATCTATGGAGCTGTCATTGCCATTTGTGTCAATTCACTGCTCGTTACACTGCTTCACGGACACAGTTTGAAGCAGCTGCTGGGGTTCCGCTTTCGCTGGCTTGATCTTCTAAAAGTAGCGGCTGGGATGGTAATTATGGCTGGGATAACACAATACCTATTCATCCATCTGCCATGGTCTCATTTATCATTTTTACAATTTGTTATTTCTAGTTTGATTGGCCTTATTGTTTATTTATCGGTTATGGCTGCTTGCCGTTTGATCGATTTGCATGATTTGTCCCGTGTTCCTTTTATCGGTTCGTTGATAAAGCCACGTAAATAGCTTTTATTTATTGCTGTTTTGAGTGTTTACGTATATCTTGCCCGCATGGTCTACAGAACAGAAAAAAACATCCTTGAAATCCTTTACACCATGCTCTTGGATTTGATTCTTTAACCAGAATCGGTTCTTTTCGATCATTTCCAGATTAGCATCCTGTACTTTACCATCCATAATGAGCGGAAGAGGCAGAGCTTCATATCGAATATTTGTCAGATTGATCTGCTCTTGACCGCTGTCGGCCATCTTATTGATTTGAGGGAAATCATTATGCTCTGAGCCCTTCTGTTCATCTTTTATGACCACAGAAAGTTTACCGGTCGTTTCTAATATTGCAAATTGCAAATCATCAATATTATCCACATTTTGTTCTCTCAATTGAAGCATAAGATCATCTAGGTTATATCGCTGTCTTTTCATCTCATCCCGCTGCAATTTCCCGTCCGAAACGAGGATTACCGGCTTTCCGTCCATGGCTAAACGAAACCACCTGCTTTTTAAACCGAAGAAAGCTAAACAAACCTGCAGCACGATAAGAGTTATTATTGGTACAAGACCTTCATATAGCGGCCTTTTTACATCTTCTATTGCAAACACAGCGATTTCTGCAAGCATAATCGAAATGACCAAATCAAATACAGACAGCTTTCCTATTTCTCTCTTTCCCATCAAACGGATGGCAAAAGCAGCAATAGCGTACATCAGGATTGTACGCAGTATATGTAACATAACATGATCTATCATTAACAGGACCTCCTTCAAGCTTTAGGTCATATGTGACATTGGTATTTGATAGGTTGACCGAACTGCAGAAGGGTCATTCCATTTAATTAATGGAAAATGAGCTCATAACCCGTATAGCTTGGCCATAGAATGTATTAATTAATGCTTAACTAGGAGGTTGCCTGTATGGATTTCGTACGCCGCGTGTTTTCCATTCGTATTCATAGTCCACTGCTCTCAGGACTTATTACCGCTTTTAGTTGGATGTTTGTCGGTGCGCTCATTTTGTCCTTATTTCTATGGCTGACTGGTATGAGAGAACAGGACTTGTCTTTTTACACTTATTTAGTCCATTCGATTTCGCTCCTATTCGGAGGTTTTGTTTCAGGAAAAAAATCGGGAGAACGCGGATGGTACCATGGCGGAATTACAGGAGCTGTCTATGGAATCCTTGTTCTCATCATCGGGTTTTTGGCTCTGGATGCCTCTATCCGATTATTTGATCTGTTAGAGTGGGGCATCGCTTTTATTGTAGGGGCACTCGGAGGGATCTTCGGGGTTAACACGAAAAAATCCTAATAGGGTTGCTGTAAAAGACCTTTATACTTTAACTTATAACGTGAACAAAAAATAAAAGGACTCCTTACCGGAGTCCTTTCGATTTGAATTATGCAGTTTCTTCGGTCTCTCTAGGAACGACCGAGCTGATGCTGCTGCGGTTAAATGTCAGCTTAGTGACATCGTTTACACGCAGGACAATCGTATCGTCCGTAACTTCTGTGATAACACCATGAAGTCCGCCAATCGTAACGACCTTGTCTCCCTTTTTCAAAGAGTTCAGCAAGTTTCTATGTTCTTTTTGTCTTTTTTGCTGCGGTCTGATCAGAAGGAAATAAAACACCGCAAACATAAGTACCATCATAATGATGAGCTGAAGACCACCGCCTCCAGTTGCTGCTTGTAATGGAGCATTTACCATCTGTTTTCCCCCCTTTCAAAGTTCACTTCCCCTTAAAGCTTGGTTCAAGACCTAAAATCCCTTGTCATTATCATGGAGTCCATATTGCTCAAAGAATTCATCACGGAAATCAAGCAAACGATCATCCATAATGGCCTGACGCACTTTCTTCATTAAGTTTAATAAGAAATGCAGGTTATGGTACGTTGTAAGACGCAGGCCGAACGTTTCATCCGCCTTAATCAGGTGGCGAAGGTACGCTCTTGAGTAATTCCGGCAAGTATAGCAATCACATTCAGGATCCAGCGGACCATAATCACGGGCATATTTCGCGTTGCGCACGACAAGTCTGCCTTGGCTGGTCATTGTAGTCCCATTACGTGCAATACGAGTCGGAAGCACACAATCAAACATGTCCACACCGCGGATCGCTCCTTCAATCAGTGCATCCGGAGAACCTACTCCCATTAAATAACGGGGTTTATCAGCCGGAAGCAACGGAACGGTATAATCCAATACTTGGTACATTAAATGTTTGGGCTCTCCCACACTCAGTCCACCAATAGCATACCCCGGGAAATCCATGGAAGTCAAATCCTGGGCGCTTTGTTTACGTAAATCTTCATGCATTCCACCCTGTACGATAGCAAATAGGCCTTGGTCATGGGGTCTTGCATGGCTTTCGAGACAACGTTCTGCCCAGCGGCTTGTTCTTTCCAGTGATCTCTTGACGTACTCATAGTCTGCAGGATACGGCGGGCATTCGTCAAAGGCCATCATAATGTCCGAGCCAAGTGAGTTTTGAATGTCCATCGCCACTTCAGGAGAAAGGAACAGCTTGTCTCCATTCAAGTGAGAACGAAAATGTACCCCTTCCTCTGTAATTTTCCGCATTTCACTTAAGGAGAACACTTGGAAACCGCCGCTATCTGTCAGAATGGGACGATCCCAGTTCATAAATTTATGCAGGCCCCCTGCTTCACGCACGATATCATGACCAGGGCGAAGGAACAGGTGGTAGGTATTGCTGAGTATGATCTGAGCTTCCATTTCCTTCAGTTCTTCCGGGCTCATTGTCTTGACAGTCGCCTGGGTACCTACCGGCATAAAAATCGGAGTTTCGATAATACCATGCGGAGTATGAACCCGTCCTAGACGAGCGCCTGATTGCTTACAGGTTTTTATATGTTCATAAGTAATTGCTGCTGACATTTTAATTATCTCATCCTCTATCTTAGTAAATGAACATCGAATCCCCAAAGCTGAAGAAACGATATTCTTGATTTACTGCCTCTTTGTAGGCAGTCATAATATGCTCCAATCCGGCGAGAGCACTTACGAGCATAACCAATGTTGATTTGGGAAGGTGGAAGTTCGTAATAAGAGCATCTACAACCTTGAAGGGATATCCCGGATAGATAAAAATATCTGTCCATCCGCTGCTGGCGGATAGCTCCTTCCCTTCGAGTTGGCTTCCAACCGTCTCCAGCGTGCGGCAGCTGGTTGTTCCTACTGCAACAACTCTGCCTCCGCGTTTCTTCGTCTCATTAATCAAATCTGCCGTTTCTTGCGACAGAGAATAGTATTCCGCATGCATGACATGCTCCTCGACTACGTCAACAGACATCGGACGGAACGTTCCTAGTCCAACATGTAGAGTAATAAAGCCTAATGAAATGCCTTTGGCTTGGATTCTGGAGAGGAGCTCCTCTGTAAAATGCAGTCCTGCTGTTGGAGCTGCAGCGGAGCCTTCATGTTTTGCATACACGGTCTGGTATCGTTCTTTATCCTCCAACGTCTCCTTTATGTATGGAGGGAGGGGCATTTGTCCCAAACGATCAAGTATTTCCTGGAATATTCCTTCATAATGAAAACGGATGATACGTCCGCCCATATCACTCTCTTCTTCAATGATGGCGGATAATTCATCACCGAAGCGGATCACAGTCCCTTTTTTCAGCTTTTTCCCCGGCTTAACAAGCGTTTCCCAGCGATCTTCTCCAAGATTATGAAGCAAGAGTACTTCTGCCTTGGCGCCCGTATCTTCTTTAACTCCAAAAAGTCTTGCAGGGATGACTCTCGTATCATTGAGAATCAGTGTATCACCTGGACTCAGGTAATCTATAATATCCGTAAAAGTATGATGTCCTAATTCCCCGGTCTCCTTATTCAAAGTAAGCAGCCGTGAAGCGCTCCGTTCTTTAAGGGGTGTCTGGGCAATTAAAGAATCTGGCAGTTCAAAATCATACAAATCTACATTCATAATTTCGTCATTCCTTAACAATAGTTACATTCTGATAATAGTGTTTCAAAATAGACTGGTAATCATACCCTTCATCCGCCATTCCTTTGGCTCCCCATTGAGAAAGCCCCAGTCCATGGCCGTAGCCTTGACCGTTAAATAGGAAGAACTGTGTCTTGGTTACAGCTCTCGCATCGTTATCGCCATTCATAACAACCATTGAAGTGCCGGAATAAGATGAAGTTCCCGATGAAGAGATGACAGATGCCCCGCCCGAACCATTTTTGCTGGCGGTTTGTCCATTAGCACCTAGTACAGTATAACTTCCGGTATCCGTAATATCAAACAAGGTGCTTGGCAAACTGCCGAAAGCCGTTCGATAAGCATCTCCGTATTTTACACCGAGTACCTGACCATTAGCCTGAACTTCCAAAGCTCTTCCCGATGGTCCTCTCTTGGTAACCTCAAGACTTGTAATAGCAGATGGTACAGTTGTAGTTACTTTACCTTGCAGCATCGCTACCACCTCAGAGGATGTAAATGGACCTCTCATCCAGCTGTAGCTTCCGGATTCATTCACCTTTCCGAGCACTACTACTTCTGTTCCCGGATTGAGCTGAGTGACTGGATTTACGGAGGATTGAATTAACGGAATTTTACGTACATTTGTATTTTGTGCTGTTACTGTCAGCTTAGGAAGACCAGCCGCAGTCGTTCCTTCAAGCAGCTTGGTATTATCCTCTCGTACGTAACCCGTCTTGCCGTCAGCAAGCAGCACATGATACCACTCGTATGTACCTTTCTGAGCCGATTTATCTCCCGAACTTTCCACGCTCGCAAATAAATTTCCGCCGCCATTCCATACTTCGGATGGATCAGCCGTTACACCTCCTGCATTTGAGGAGAAGATAGCCTCGATGATCTTATCCCCGCTCTTCAGAACTTCGCCTGCTGTAGCGTCAACCGCCTTCGTTACGTTCCCGTTCTCAGCCCCAATTCCATTGTAGGCTTGACTAAGGGTGGTATCGACGACATTCGCAATGGTAAAGCGATCTCCTTGATAAAGAGCATAGCTTCGAGCAGCCACTGCTTGAGCTTTCAAAGTCTCCTGTGGCCAAGATGTGTAAACTTCTGTCCCAACTACAGAATATAAATATTGTTCTAAGGGAAGTTCATTTACCAATGCGAGCTGGCCGTTATGAGCGCTGAGTTCAAAATCACCACGGTAGGTTCTCTCAGAACGTTCAGTCACTTGTATACCAGTATCAGCGCCATCTAATACAAGCTTAGTGTCGCTTCCGCTTACGATATAATGATCCACTACTGCTGGTGAAGTGAGATTTAAGGTTGCATCCTTACGGGTAATGATTGCTTTAGTATTAGCAGCTACGGAAGTCAGGGCTAACTGAGGCAGCTTTTGTTTCACCGATTTCTCTAAGGCAGCCAGTGCAGCATCTGATGATTCTTCACCGATCCAGACCGCATACTCCGGCTTACCGCTGCTTGTTCCTTGAATGACAGTATAAGCGTCGAAGCCTTCAGCTGTAATGCTGTCTCCCATCTTATCAGCTGCAGCTTTGGAAGCATAGATGCCTGCAGAGCTATGCTTGCTTCCCTTTGCAGCCGGCTTTTGGCCGTTTAACAGTGAACCGGAACTTTGGGTGATCCGGGTCGCCGCTGCCTCAGCAAGGCTTAATGTACTATAATTGCCCGCGTAGACCTGATAGACTGTATTTCCGCTCTTGGAAGCGGAGTATAGTATTGGTTTATCTGCAGTGCTTTGTAAAGCTTTGACCACAGCAGCTGCTTCTGAAAACTTAGCTGTTTCCATTACTTTCACACGATAGCCGTCAACACTGAATCTCACTTGTGCAGCACTTGGAAGGCTAATCCATGCTTCATAGCCGGATGGACCTACCATTCCTGCCGTCCAGCTCCCTGCCGTCTGCATCGTGACTGCTGGTGCAGTAGACTTATACGTGCTGCCCAAATCTGCAAACATGGCAACCCGAATCGTATCACCATCTGCCGCGTCAGCAAATGACGGAATGCAAAGACTGCCTGCTACCAAAACAGCGGCTACAGCCAATTTCGCTCCTTTTAACCAATGAGTATAGTGATACCTTGATTTTATTGTGCGGTACATTACAAGTTCTCCTCCCAAATGGCATTGCCGAGTTACATTTTAATTCTTATCGCATGTCGTCCATGCTGTTCAACATCAAAATGTGCTGTTCCCCAATATTTCGGCATAATTCGATTAGATGCTGGAAAGTCGTATCTACATTCCTATTTCATTTGTCAGTAGGCATAGGAATACCAAGATGCTCATATGCAGCAGGTGTTACCACTCTCCCGCGAGGCGTTCTCTGAAGGAAGCCGATTTGGAGTAAATACGGCTCATAAACATCTTCAATCGTCTGACTTTCCTCTCCAATTGTCGCTGCAATCGTATCAAGTCCGACAGGGCCTCCACGGAAGCTCGTCACCATCGACTTCAGCATCTTATAATCTATATCGTCAAGTCCGCGCGGATCGATTTGCAATCTTTTTAAAGCTTCCTCTGCCAATGCGGAGGTAATGATACCGTCTCCGCGAACCATAGCAAAATCGCGAACCCGCTTCAGCAGCCTATTAGCGATCCTTGGGGTTCCCCTTGAACGAAGCGCAATCTCTTCAGCAGCATCGCCAACAATTTCGATACCGAGCAGGTCTGCCGTCCGAGATACAATATAGGTGAGTTCATCTACTGTGTAAAACTCAAGACGGCTAATTACGCCAAAGCGATCTCTGAGCGGAGCAGACAATAGTCCGGCTCTTGTGGTCGCTCCCACCAAAGTAAAAGGTGGTAGGTCAAGTCTCACTGAACGGGCGCTTGGACCTTTGCCGATCATAATATCAAGAGCGTAATCCTCCATCGCTGGATACAGCACTTCTTCTACCGAACGATGCAGTCGATGAATTTCATCAATAAACAGAACATCGCCCTCCTGCAAATTGGTTAGTAATGCAGCCAGATCACCTGGTCGTTCGATCGCTGGCCCAGAGGTTGTCCGAAGATTTACTCCCAACTCGTTAGCAATAATGTTGGATAGTGTCGTTTTGCCGAGACCTGGAGGACCGTATAAAAGCACATGATCCAGTGCCTCATTACGCATCTTTGCTGCTTCAATGTACACCTTCAGGTTTTCCTTTACCTGGTCTTGACCAATATATTCATTTAAATAGCGGGGACGCAAACTGAGTTCCACCGCATGATCTTCCATCATCAGATTGGCGGATATAATCCGTTCATCCATAGTTATCCCTCTATTCTGTTTCAAGCATTAGCACCCAATAAGGGGTGAAGCATCTTTAACCGGTGAACAACATTTTGAGTGCCTTTTTCATCAGCAGATCTGCAGTATCCTCTGCGGTTGTGTCTTTCTTCATCTTGAGCCATACTTTGTCGAGCTCGCTGTCGGTATATCCAAGAGCCTTCAGACCTTCACGAGCCTCAGACCAATAGGATCCGTCACCTTCTTCAGCAACATTCGGTGCAAATAGACCGGTGGCATATATCGCTCCGCCGAATCCGTCCAGCTTATCCTTCAGATCAAGTATCATCCGCTGTGCAGTCTTTTTACCGATACCCGGAAGCTTGGTAAGGAATGTAATGTTCTCCTGATGGATTGCCGTTACCAGCTGTTCTGGTGTACCCCCTGTTAGAATGCCCAATGCTACACGAGGTCCAATACCTGAAACTTCAATTAATTTTCGAAATAACTGCTGCTCCTCGCGAGTTGAAAAGCCGTACAACAGCATAGCATCCTCTCTAACATGGTGATGCGTATAAATCGACACGGTTCCTTCCTGCTTAGCAAAGACGAATGGATTCGGACAAAAAATCTGGTACCCAATCCCTTGAACATCTACGACCACATATTCATTCTCAATGATAACAACAGGCCCTTTAATATAATCTATCATTTTCTTCTGACCTCATTTAACTTCGAATTTAGCGTATACGAATGTGCATGGCATATGGCAACCGCAAGAGCGTCCGCTACATCATCGGGTTTAGGAACAGCCTGCAGCTTGAGATACATACGTACCATTTCCTGTACCTGCTTCTTCTCTGCCTTGCCGTAACCGACAATTGCCTGCTTGACCTGCATCGGCGTGTATTCGGCAATCGGCAGACCTTTCTGTGTCGCGGCGAGCACCATAACCCCCCTGGCTTGACTGACGGACATCGCAGTTGTTACATTTCGATTAAAAAACAACTTTTCCAAAGCAACAGCATCTGGTTTATATTTATCTATTAATTGCGACAGCGCCTCATAGACATGAAGAAGTCGTTCTTCGTCAGGCGTATGGGCTTCCGTCTGTATTGAACCATATTGAACGGGAGTAAGCTTATTCCCGATTTTATCTATAAATCCAAACCCGACAATGGCTATTCCCGGGTCTATTCCTAAAAAGCGCAAAACCATCTCTCCTTAACATCTGCGAACATATGTATCGTTTAATCATTATATCAAATGTTCAAGCTGTATAACGAAAAAGTTTGCACTTCGACGAAAACTCCTACAATTTCGTGAATATCGCGTAATATTACATAGTGTTAGAGTGAATTAGAACCAATGCCGTTGCTCATAAAAAGAACACAAAAAAGGCGGATTGCTCCGCCCTTTTCACTTTTTTTGAACTTATTCCTTATAATCCGACAGAGGTGTGTACTCACACTTTTTTATGCCTATTCAACAAAGTAGGCTTCTCGTTCATATATTGCGTTGCGTACACAACAAAAATGTGAATTTACTCAGACCACAATGTTTATTCATCTTACAATGTTTCCGACGGGTGCTACCGCATAGTCGCTGAAAGTCGACAGGACACTATTATACTCATCAACATCCTGAATACGGATCCCTTTCTGCAGTTGTTCGAGCACCCCTTCAGGAAGGGATGTTTCCATTGTGCCTATATCAAGCTGAAAAAAAGTACGAATCACCTTTTCCTCATCGGGTTCCCCCTCATACAAAGCTAAATTCCCATTGGTGTCCATTCCCATGAATGCATTCGATCTGCAATCAGGAGATAAATCATTTACATGTTCGTTTAATACAAGTCGATCATTCTCTAATCTGCCGCTCCACTCCGGATGCTGCTTAATTAGTAAGATCATATCATCTTGGTTGAACATACCTAGAGTTATGGTCTCCACACCACAAATATAGTTTTTCTCAAGGAAAACTTCTCGCAACTGGTCTGAAACTTCAAGCTCTTTAATAAGAACTTCCTGCGAAGGATCAATCTCATCCACTACATCGAATTCATTTTTAATAACTTGTTGAACACTTTCCGGCATAGTTAGTAAAGATTGCAGAGTCTTAGATATTGGTATCCCTCCTGCCGTAATAGCAGCGAGCAATAGACAAAAGGTAAGGGTCCCAAACGTTCGCTTAAGCCGTCTTAACGATTTACGATCTTTATTTTTTGGTCGAAAAAAATTCAATTGAATCCCCTTCTATCACGCTTTTTTGTTAAGTGTGACCGGAATTCAACAAATATATACAAAAAAGGTTATCGCTATATGCGATAACCTTCTTACGGATCGGGATGACACGATTTGAACATGCGACCCCCTGGTCCCAAACCAGGTGCTCTACCAAGCTGAGCTACATCCCGATAAAAATGCCGGTGAAGGGACTCGAACCCCCACGGTTTCCCTCACGATTTTGAGTCGCGCGCGTCTGCCAATTCCGCCACACCGGCTTATTCATTTTGTTTATCCTATGATAAAAATAAGGTAAGCGGAAGACGGGAATCGAACCCGCGACCCTCGCCTTGGCAAGGCGATGCTCTACCGCTGAGCCACTTCCGCTTAAATAGAATGCGCGTGGAGGGACTTGAACCCCCACGTCAAAGACGCTAGATCCTAAGTCTAGTGCGTCTGCCAATTCCGCCACACGCGCATATATATGGAGAGTCAATTTAGACTCGAACCAACTTAGTGATAAAAATTAAATGGCGGAACTGACGGGATTCGAACCCGCGATCTCCTGCGTGACAGGCAGGCATGTTAGGCCTCTACACCACAGTTCCAAGTCATTCAATTGCGGGGGCAGGATTTGAACCTGCGACCTTCGGGTTATGAGCCCGACGAGCCACCGAGCTGCTCCACCCCGCGACAATATTTGATTAGATGGTGGAGACTGAGGGGATCGAACCCCCGACCCTCTGCTTGTAAGGCAGATGCTCTCCCAGCTGAGCTAAGTCTCCATATTAAAGTGACCCGTAGGGGATTCGAACCCCTGTTACCTCCGTG
>JAMBOW010000069.1 GCA_023715865.1 Neobacillus mesonae | reverse complement strand
CACAACCCCAACCAGCAAGCTGGTTGGTTTGGGCTAATCCGCGTTCGCTCGCCGCTACTGACGGAATCACTATTGTTTTCTCTTCCTCAAGGTACTTAGATGTTTCAGTTCCCCTGGTCTGCCTTCATCCACCCTATGTATTCAGGTGGAGATAACTATCCATTACGATAGCTGGGTTTCCCCATTCGGACATCCCCGGATCAAAGCTTGCGTACAGCTCCCCGAGGCAGTATCGTTGTTCGCCACGTCCTTCAT
>JAMBOW010000068.1 GCA_023715865.1 Neobacillus mesonae | reverse complement strand
GCAGATGGTCCTGCCGGATTCATACGGGGTTTCACGTGCCCCGCACTACTCGGGATCCGTCTCGGAGAGAACAGACTTTCAATTACAGGGCTATTACCTTCTTTGGCGGGCCTTTCCAGACCTCTTCATTTAATCGGTTCCTTTGTAACTCCATGTGAGACGTCCCACAACCCCAACCAGCAAGCTGATTGGTTTGGGCTAATCCGCGTTCGCTCGCCGCTACTGACGGAATCACTATTGTTTTCTCTTCCTCAA
>JAMBOW010000067.1 GCA_023715865.1 Neobacillus mesonae | reverse complement strand
AACGCGGATTAGCCCAAACCAACCAGCTTGCTGGTTGGGGTTGTGGGACGTCTCACATGGAGTTACAAAGGAACCGATTAAATGAAGAGGTCTGGAAAGGCCCGCCAAAGAAGGTAACAGCCCTGTAGTTGAAAGTCTGTTCTCTCCGAGACGGATCCCGAGTAGTGCGGGGCACGTGAAACCCCGTATGAATCCGGCAGGACCATCTGCCAAGGCTAAATACTCCCTAGCGACCGATAGTGAAGCAGTACCGTG
>JAMBOW010000066.1 GCA_023715865.1 Neobacillus mesonae | reverse complement strand
GAGACAGCGCCCAAGTCGTTACGCCATTCGTGCGGGTCAGAATTTACCTGACAAGGAATTTCGCTACCTTAGGACCGTTATAGTTACGGCCGCCGTTTACTGGGGCTTCGGTTCACAGCTTCGGGATTACTCCCTAACCGCTCCCCTTAACCTTCCAGCACCGGGCAGGCGTCAGCCCGTATACTTCGCCTTGCGGCTTCGCACAGACCTGTGTTTTTGCTAAACAGTCGCTTGGGCCTTTTCACTGCGGCCCCC
>JAMBOW010000064.1 GCA_023715865.1 Neobacillus mesonae | reverse complement strand
TGAGACAGCGCCCAAGTCGTTACGCCATTCGTGCGGGTCAGAATTTACCTGACAAGGAATTTCGCTACCTTAGGACCGTTATAGTTACGGCCGCCGTTTACTGGGGCTTCGGTTCACAGCTTCGGGACGAATCCCTAACCGCTCCCCTTAACCTTCCAGCACCGGGCAGGCGTCAGCCCGTATACTTCGCCTTGCGGCTTCGCACAGACCTGTGTTTTTGCTAAACAGTCGCTTGGGCCTTTTCACTGCGGCCCC
>JAMBOW010000063.1 GCA_023715865.1 Neobacillus mesonae | reverse complement strand
CTTGATATTGGATTTGGGTACGATCTGTACAGGATAGGTGGGAGCCTAGGAAACAGGAGCGCCAGCTTCTGTGGAGGCAACGTTGGGATACCACCCTGATCGTATCTAGGTTCTAACTTGGTACCGTGATCCGGTGCGAGGACAGTGTCAGGTGGGCAGTTTGACTGGGGCGGTCGCCTCCTAAAGAGTAACGGAGGCGCCCAAAGGTTCCCTCAGAATGGTTGGAAATCATTCGAAGAGTGTAAAGGCACAAGG
>JAMBOW010000062.1 GCA_023715865.1 Neobacillus mesonae | reverse complement strand
CACAACCCCAACCAGCAAGCTGATTGGTTTGGGCTAATCCGCGTTCGCTCGCCGCTACTGACGGAATCACTATTGTTTTCTCTTCCTCAAGGTACTTAGATGTTTCAGTTCCCCTGGTCTGCCTTCAGCCACCCTATGTATTCAGGTGGAGATAACTATCCATTACGATAGCTGGGTTTCCCCATTCGGACATCCCCGGATCAAAGCTTGCGTACAGCTCCCCGAGGCAGTATCGTTGTTCGCCACGTCCTTCAT
>JAMBOW010000061.1 GCA_023715865.1 Neobacillus mesonae | reverse complement strand
CTTGATATTGGATTTGGGTACGATCTGTACAGGATAGGTGGGAGCCTAGGAAACAGGAGCGCCAGCTTCTGTGGAGGCAACGTTGGGATACCACCCTGATCGTATCTAGGTTCTAACTTGGTACCGTAATCCGGTGCGAGGACAGTGTCAGGTGGGCAGTTTGACTGGGGCGGTCGCCTCCTAAAGAGTAACGGAGGCGCCCAAAGGTTCCCTCAGAATGGTTGGAAATCATTCGAAGAGTGTAAAGGCACAAGG
>JAMBOW010000060.1 GCA_023715865.1 Neobacillus mesonae | reverse complement strand
TCTAAGTACCTTGAGGAAGAGAAAACAATAGTGATTCCGTCAGTAGCGGCGAGCGAACGCGGATTAGCCCAAACCAACCAGCTTGCTGGTTGGGGTTGTGGGACGTCTCACATGGAGTTACAAAGGAGTAGATTAAACGAAGAGGTCTGGAAAGGCCCGCCAAAGAAGGTAATAGCCCTGTAATTGAAAGTCTGTTCTCTCCGAGACGGATCCCGAGTAGTGCGGGGCACGTGAAACCCCGTATGAATCCGGCAGGA
>JAMBOW010000005.1 GCA_023715865.1 Neobacillus mesonae | reverse complement strand
TACATACTATAACTCAATTCGGATTCAAACGAAACTAAAAAACCAGTCGCCGATTCATTATCGACGACTGGCTGCATAACTTGAA
Organism: Neobacillus mesonae; assembly: GCA_023715865.1. Lineage (GTDB taxonomy): Bacteria > Bacillota > Bacilli > Paenibacillales > Paenibacillaceae > Paenibacillus. Next base: position 328,282 of record JAMBOW010000005.1, on the reverse strand, counting down.
AGGTGTTTTGATCCCTGTCTCAATAACGGGGGTCAGTCCCGTATGCAAAGGTGCTTCTTCCATTTTTATAAAGCCCTAACTAGGCTTTCATGATATATTTTCAAGTGGAGTTAAAATTTATATTATCCATATGAGGAAAAAGGAGACATTGATGAAAAAAATGAATCATTCCCCGCAGCTCAGCCCGGCATATAACGGCCGACAGCCGATCGTTGACGCGGTCCGCGGCTTCAGCCTGCTCGGTATATTGCTGTCTAATATGCCGCTCTTTATGTATGGACTTGATATCACTTCCACACCGGAGATCTATCCGATAAGCCAGACTGCCTTTAATGTGCTTGAAATTCTTATCATCGGAAGTTTTTATCCCATCTTTCTATTTATATTCGGATATGGGACTCAGCAGCTTACGCATAAATTAGAAGCTTCTCATGAGAGACCCAAGTCTACCCTGCTTCGACGCTTCTTCATGTTATGCTTCCTGGGCATACTCCATTTTATTTTGATATGGGATGGTGACATTCTTCTCAGCTATGGTGTCATGGGACTGATGCTGCTCCTTTTTATAAATCGAAAAATAAAGACACTGCTGATCTGGACGATTCTCATCGGTATATTGATTCTGCTGGTGAATATGGGCTACAGCGAGAATACACCTGGATCACAAAATTATTACAATCAAGCCCAGCTTTCTCTTGGTAATGGCAGCTACAGCGAGGCAGTCCGCTTTAGACTCATGGACTCCGTCCTGGAAGGAATGCCAGGCTTTGTGTTTTTAATCCTCTCACCCATTGCTTTCCTTGTTTATCTCCCGATAGCCCTGCTCGGCATAATCGCTGCAAGACAAGGCTGGTTTATGGACCCGGTCAGCAAACGCGGAACGTATATCAAATATGCTCTGATTTTTGTAGGCTCAGGAATTTTGTTAAATCTGGTCGGAGTTTTGCTAAAAGACAGCACCATCGGTTATTTCTTGGTAATGACGGGCGGACCTGTGCTTGCCTTCGGCTATATTTTTTTATTTGCTTATATGTACACCCGCAGCCAAGAGAACGGGAAGCTCAAGAAAGCATTCACCTCTATTGGGAAGCTGTCTTTAACGAATTATTTGCTGCACAGCATGATCTGCACCTGTATTTTTTACGGATACGGACTCGGTCTATTTGGCCAGCTCGGTATGATCGGCGGGACTGTGCTCGCACTTGTAATTTACGCTCTAACGGCTGGTCTGAGCTATCTTTATCTTCAGAGGTTTCAAACCGGGCCTGTCGAATGGCTGCTCCGTAAAGTTACCTATCGTTCATACAGAACGCCAATGAAGCGCAATGTTTCTGGTTAAGACGCGTTTCTATTAAGTGTAAGGTGGTAATAATTGAGAAATCAGGCTTTATTACTGCCCCGCACTTGAATAGGAGGATTATGAACCAGATGAACAATATAAATAATGAATTTACGGCTGCAGAACTGCCAAAGAGCAGGGAATCTTTATGGCGAGGAACGGTTTCTTTGCCTTCTTTTGAACGGGTTACGGAGAACCTGGAGACCGAGGTGACGGTGATTGGTGCCGGAATGACAGGTATTACAACTGCTTATCTCCTGGCTAAGGAAGGCTATAAAGTAGTCCTTATTGAGGCAGGAAATATTTTGGATGGCACAACAGGCCATACGACTGCAAAGATTACTTCACAGCATAACCTCATTTATCACGAGCTGATTCAGCATTTCGGACATGAACAGGCAAGGCTCTACTACGAGGCTAATGAGGAAGCACTGCGGTTTATCCGCAGCGTCATCACTGAAAAAGAAATCGATTGTCAGCTGACAGAAGAGGACGCGTACGTCTATATTCAGTCTGAGGATGATCTTCAGAAGCTGGAAGACGAATTTGATGCGTATCAGCAGCTTGCTATTCCGGGTGTTTGGCATGACAAGCTGCCGATCCCTGTCCCGGCTGTGGCTGGAATAAGCCTGCCGAACCAAGCTCAGTTTCATCCTTTAAGTTACCTTAAGAAGCTGGTAGAAGAGCTGATCAGCCTTGGCGTTAAAATCTATGAGAAAACAACTGCTGCTGACCTCAAAGAAGAGGACAACAAGGTTACAGTGATGCTTGAGAAAGGCAACCATCAGATCACGAGCCAGCATGTGGTCGTGGCAAGTCATTTTCCGTTTCACGATCCGAGAATGTATTTCGCCCGTATGCACGCCGAACGTTCTTATGCCATTGCGGTAGAGCCGGAGACTGAATATGAAGGCGGAATGTATGTCAGTTACGATAAACCCGAGCGCTCTATCCGCTCCGCTCTGTATAATGACAAGAAGCTGCTTGTCATCGGCGGTGAAAATCATAAGACCGGGCAAGGAATTAGCACCCATGAGCATTTTGAAGAGCTGGTCAAGTTCGCCGGGCAGCACTTTGGTGTCAAAAAGGTTCATTTCCGCTGGTCTGCACAGGATTTGGTCAGCATTGATAAAATGCCTTTCATTGGCCCTATCGGCGGCGCATATGAACGAGTTCTGGTAGCTACTGGCTTCCGCAAATGGGGAATGACAACAAGCACGGTTGCAGGCAGACTCCTTACAGACCTCATCGTCGGACGCAGCAACCCTTATTCGCAGTTGTATGATCCAGGACGATTTAAGGCTGATCCATCGATTAAGAACGTCCTAAAGGATAATTTGGATGTAGCAAAGCATCTTATCGGCGGCAAAATCGGCTTGGTTCATACCAAGATCGAAGATATTAAGCCAGGAGAAGGGGCTGTCGTACGGCATGATGGTAAACGTGCCGGTGCTTATAAGGATGAGTCAGGAACCTTGTACCTTGTCGATACCACTTGCACCCATTTGGGCTGTGAGGTAGAGTGGAACTCTGGCGAATGCTCGTGGGATTGCCCTTGCCACGGCTCTCGATTTGCTCATGACGGTTCCGTTCTGGAAGGGCCAGCCACTGAGCCGCTGCCTAAGCTGGATGCTCACCAGGAATAGCGTTCACCAAAAATAAATACTCGTCCATTGTTTCTGATAAGCGAAATCATGGTATCTAAAAGTATCAAAACGTGATCACTTTTTGAAAAACATGATGAAGCTTACAGGAGGCTATATATGGACTTACAAACTGGTAAACTGTACTGGCCTGCTACAGTCAGCAACCCACCGATCTATCCGCGGCTGACAGAAGATATCCGCTGTGATGTACTCATAATCGGCGGGGGCAGCTCCGGTGCTCAGAGCGCTTATAAGCTGGCCAAGCAAGGTCTCAAGGTCGCCGTGGTTGATAAACGTACGATCGGAGGAGGAAGCTCAAGCACAAATACGGCGCTGATTCAGTATGCGGGTGATAAGCTGCTGACTGAGCTTGCGGCTGATTTTGATGAAGAGACAGCTGTCACTCATTTAAAGTTATGCAAACAAGCGATTGACGACATTGAGCAAGTCTGCAGTCAGCTTCCAGATCATGCTGATTTTGCCCGCAGAGATAGCCTGTACTACGCTTCCAGCGAGAAAGATATGCCTGCCCTTGTCCATGAACACGAGCTTCTGAATAAACATGGGTTTGATGTCGAGCTATGGGACGAAAATGATATAGCCTCCCGTTATCCATTTCATAAGTCGGGTGCACTATATTACAGGAATGATGCGGAGATGAATCCGCTGAAATACATTTACGGTTTATTTGAGGAAGTCAGGTCCATGGGCGGAACAGTCTATGGAGGAACCGAGATAACAGGGAAGAAGTTTTATAAAGATGAAGCTGTCTTTTACACGAAAAATGGACACCAGATCCGTACAAAGTATGTCATTATGGCCGCTGGCTATGAACAGATGGAGATTACGCCGAACTCCAATGCAACGATCACAAGCTCCTACGTAGTGATTACTAAGCCGGTATCAGACCTGAGCAGTTGGTACAAGCGTACTCTTCTGTGGGAAACGGCCCGGCCTTATATGTATATGAGAACGACCCCGGATAACCGCATTATTATCGGGGGCATGGATGAGGATACAGACCGTTCTGTAAATCGGGATGCAAAGATCGAATCTGGCAGGGATCAATTAATGAAGAATCTCGCTGATATGTTTCCCGGGATTCGCACAGAGCCTGATTATGTGCTCGGCGCCTTTTTTGCCGGAACGCTAGACGGCCTTCCCATGATCGGACGAAGCGATGAATATCCGAACTGTTTCCATATTATGGCCTACGGAGATAATGGTACGGTGTACAATATGGCTCTTTCAAGCATCGTGTCGGATATCATTACTACAGGGGACAGCCCCTATCTTGATTTGTATTTGCGATCAAAGCCATCTCGTAAGAAAGCCCAGTAATATAAATGACCGCCTGTTCATGTAATAGCACATGAAAGGCGGTCTTTTTTCGTCTTTATTTAATGCATCATCTGATTTTGTACCTCTTCATTCTTATCATCCAGGTAATCCCACTTTTTCATTTTGAACATATAAGACATACGAATAAGTGAACGTACCAGCATTTGAATACTTCCCAGAATGAACAGGCAGCTGCCAATCAGCTTCACCTCCGGATAGAACAAACAGAAGCTCCCTGCAAGGAATAATAGAGCGGTCGTGATCTCACTAATCAAATGTGCTGCTTCATAGCGATTCCGAGTCTTCAATCTTTTTTTGCTTTGCGAGGATTTCCTTCGATAAAAACGAAAGCCTCGGCGCTTTCTGCTTGGCGGAGCGGCCTGTCTAGCTTCTTCGTGCTGCTTATTATTCATTTGCGATCATCCCCTTCTCTGGTTTCCTTACCCGTCGGTATCGGATTCAAACGTGATTCAAGCCTATTTTCATTTCACTATGTTGCATTATTCAGTACTGAGTGTTAATATTTACCTGACCACTACTGTAGAATAAACAGTACTAATCTAAATATAGTAATTGTTTGTGCTAAGCGTCCGATTGACTCAGAAGGGAGACTCGAATCTGCTTGAATGTGAATATCCAATTTAAAAAGGGTGTGCTGGAGCTGTGTGTCCTCGTTCTTATCCACCGTAAGGACCGCTATGGTTATGAGCTGGCACAGGCTGTTTCCAGACATATTGAGATCGCTGAAGGTGCCCTGTATCCCCTGCTTCGCAGATTAGTTGCAGATGGTTACTGCACCACCTATTTACGTGAATCTACTGAGGGACCGCCGCGTAAATATTACAAATTGACGGATTCCGGACTTTCTTACATGCTGGAGCTCGAGCTCGAATGGAATCTGTTTGTATCGAGTGTTACCAATCTACTAAAGGAAGGATATAGCGAATGAACAGACGTATGTTTATGACTGCTCTGGAACGTGAGCTTAGACCACTTGAAGAGAGCGAACGGATGGAGCTGTTAAGTGACTATGATCAGCATTTTGTTATGGGCTTATCTGAAGGCAAGACGGAAGAGGAAATTGCAAGAGAGCTTGGTAATCCGAGAGAACTCGCACAAGAAGCCCTCGGTGACCGGTATGCCTCTCCATCGTCTTCATCAAGAATGGCTTACAACATTGCCTACGGTTCATCTAACAATTCAGATATGCCATTCACAGCCGGAATGCCCTATATGACGGAATCAAAATCAAGCCCACGCGCTTTTCGTAATTTCTTCTCAGCCATCGGCTTATTTTTCCTAAACCTCATCTTTGCTCTGCCTGTGTTTGCCACCATATGGTCAGTGTGGCTTGCGTTTGCGGTCACTGCGGCAGCTGGAGTTCTAGCTCCATTTCTGGCGCTTGCCGATTTTATGTTTCAGGAGAAAACTGTGATCTGGGCTGAGGCCTTTGTCAGTATCACAATGCTTGGGATCGGGATCCTGTTTGGAATCTTCTCTCTATGGTCTGCTAAGAAGCTGGCAAAGCTTACCCTTGGTTACGCTAGATGGAACTTTGATGTATTGAAAGGAAGGGAAAGATAGATGAAGAATTGGGTAAGGTTTGCGATTGCCTGTATTGTTGTGGGCGTTGTCGGCATGTCTATTTTCGGATTCGAATTTGGAGATGACCGGGTAGCCTATGAGCAAAGGCTTGAGTTCAATGATGCTGATATCAGCTCCCTTCTCATTCGTACGGATGATAGTACCAATATCACTTTTGTACCGAGCGGGGATCATCAAATTTCAGTTCGGTTTGAAGGAAAATGGAAGCAGGAAGCTATTGACCGAATGGAACAAACGGCTCCGGAGGGCAACTCCCTTATTATAGATACGACATCGGAGGACTCGTTTCATCTCTTCACTTTTAACATGGACTTCTCGGATAATCATATTGAAATTAGAATACCATCCGATAAAGCTCTCGAGGATCTCGAACTGGACAACGTATCAAGCGACAGCGATATTTCTGGAATTCATGCGAAGAATGTTTCTATTAAATCGACATCAGGAGACCTTAATCTTGAAGATGTTCAAGCCATGCAGCTTATGGTAAGCCTTACGTCAGGCAGTCTGGAAATGAAAGATGTCACGGCAGAGGGAAGTGCAAGCTTTGATCTGCTCTCCGGAGATGTTGAGCTTGAGAACATCACATCGAGTAAAATTGAAGGCAAAATCCAGTCAGGAAACATAGAGGCTACCGAAATACACGGCCGCGTTGAGGTTAAATCTACTTCCGGTGATATCGAAATCGAGGAATTATACGGGGACGCCACTGTTGTAGTGCAATCCGGAAACGTGGAAATCAGCCAAGCACAAAAAGGAAATCTTGATATTAAGACCGTATCAGGAGATGTTGATGTTACAGCAGCAAGTGACTTTGCTGGTTTTTATGATGTTCAGGCCGTATCTGGCAGTGTCCGTGCACCCGAATCACTAAGAACGGGAACTGAACTAATTAAAGTACGTGCTTCCTCTGGAAATATTAAGATTGAACAACCTTAATAGAAGGCTTCTTTTCAAATGTAAAATTGTATCGACTTGCCGTATTTCATCCATACTAACAAGCGAATCGTCACAAGGGAGACATGTGCTATGGATTTGCAAAGCGGTAAGCTATATTGGCCAACAACAGTCAGTAACCCTCCTGAATACCCGCCTTTAACAGAGAGCATCCAGTGCGACGTTCTTGTGATCGGAGGAGGGATTTCAGGGTCTCTTTGCGCCTATCATCTTGCTGAGCGGGGATTGAAAGTCGTTGTTGTCGACAAACGCAAGATCGGAGAAGGCAGCACAAGCGCCAATACGGCCGTGATACAGCTTGCAGGCGAAAAATCCTTTGTAACGCTGGCAAACCATTTCGGAGAAGAGATCATATCCCGTCATATGAAGCTGTGCTGGCAGGCGATAAATGAGTTCGAGGACATCTGCAAGAAGCTTCCCATAGATGCGCACTTTGTTCGCAGAGACAGTCTTTATTATTCGTCCTACGAAGCTGACATTCCTTCGCTTAAGAAGGAATACAACCTCCTGAACAAACTCGGCTTTCAGGTGGAGCTATGGAGTAAGAATCAGATTGAAGCTGTGTATCCGTTTCGGAAGCAGGCTGCCCTTTATTATTACAACGAAGCGGAGTTAAATCCCCTTAAATTCGTTTATGGACTGCTCGAGAAAGTCCGAACTTTAGGCGGTCAAATCTATGGTGAAACCCAAATTAAAGGCAGAAAAGTGGATAAGGATACCGCTGTTTTCCTCACAGCTGCCCCTGATCGTCATCAAATTAAGGCCAAGCATGTCATCATCGCTGCAGGTAATGAGAATCATGATTTCATATCAGAAAAGAATGCAGATATCATCAGCTCCTATGCTGTCATAACAAAACCGGTATCTGACCTCTCAAGCTGGTACAAACGCTCGCTAATCTGGGAAACAGCCCGCCCCTATGTCTATATGCGGACAACACCGGATGATCGCGTCATCATTGGCGGTATGGATAAAGATACAACTATAGCCGAGGCACGAGACAGCAAAATCCTGCGAAGCCGTGACAAATTAATGGAGGCCTTTCACAAGCTGTTTCCCGATGTCACGGCAGAGCCTGAATATTTCCTTGGCGGTTTCCTCAGTGTGACCCACGATGGACTACCCATGATTGGAAGGTACCATCATTATCCGCACTGTCATATCGTCATGGCATACGGTGATAATGCCATTGTCTATAATGGGGTATTATCCAGAATACTCGCTGATGTGATAACGGAAGGAGCAAGTCCTGACCTCGCCATGTATTTGAGTACCCGTCCGCTTTTCCATAATTAAATCCCTATTAACAGAAAACAGCAGCAGCCATGGGAATAAATTAAGTCCATGGCTGCTGCTGTTTTATTGAGCTATTACTCCTCTTATACAGAACTATACATTAAAAAATAGTCGGCACCATGCCGCCATCCATACGGATGGGAGAACCTTTGAATGCGGAGGCATAAGGGCTGCATACAAAAGCAGCGAGTCTGCCAATTTCGATCGGTCTGATGAATCGCTGGATCTCAGACTGCGGCAGGTTGGAAGCCATAAATTTCTTCTCTTTTTCCGAAAAAGTCAGGTATTCGTCAGCATAAATTCCCTCGATGATCTGTTGCACATTTTCAGAAAGTGTCGGTCCCGGCATAATTGTATTGACTGTGACTTCAGTGCCTATGGTCAATTTAGACAGACTTTTTGATAATGACAGCAGCATCGATTTGGTCATACAATACTGCGGCATCTGGCCTGAAGGCATCACTGCTTCTTCACTCGCAATAAAGATCATGCGGCCAAAATTATTTTTCAGCATCTGAGGCAGATAAAATTTACATAAGCCATTCGCAGCAAGCACATTCGTCCTAAAGTATTTCTCCCATGTTGCATCGTCTACGTCCTCATACTGCATTATTTCATATATCCCCATATTGTTAACCAAAATGTCCACATGTGGATATTTTTAAACAAAGCCTCTCTCTGTTTAATATCCACAATATCGGCAGCGGCGTTCTGTGGAGAAGTGGCCGGATATCTCGACCGGATCTCGTTTACCGTTTGTTCCACCTCTTCAACATTTCTTCCATTGATCAGTACATTCACGCCTTCTTTGGCGAGCTCAATGGCAATCGCTTCACCTATGCCCTTCGTTGATCCAGTAATTAAAGCTGTCTTGTTGTTTAATCCCATATCCATCATGCATTTCCCCTAAGTGTTGATATACAGAATCGCAAGAACATTCATGCGTTCGGATAGGAATAATGTTACCTTGTCTGGGTTGCCGCGTAACTAGCTCATGATGCCAATATTCTTGCACTTTACGCCAACAAACTTTTTCATTAATAGTGATCGTTCTATTCAATGCTTATGCCTAAACGCTCCGAACGCCAATGCGAGGGGGTATCCCCTTCCCATAAGCGGAAAGCGCGGTAAAACGAATTTTGGTCTTCATATCCAACCAAGAAGGCCACTTCTTTAATCTCAAGCGATGGGTCGGCCAGATACATCTTTGCCTGCTCATGTCTGGTTTGCGTTAAAAGCTCCTTGAAGCCTGTTCCCTCATTCATAAGCCGGCGCTGCAGCGTTCGTTCGCTTACACTCAGTTCCTTCGCCACAGCCTCCATGTCGGGACGTCCTCCCATAAGATTCCGCTTCAGAATCCATTTTACCTTCTCAGTAACAGTGTCGCTCCGCAGCTCATCACCCAGCGTTTGATCCATCACCGGAGTCAGGATCTCCAGCAGCTCTTCATTGTACGACACAAAGGGGGTGTCTAAGTCTCGTCGATACAGCGTAAGCCGGTTTCTATCCGCACCGACACGGACAGGACATCCGAAATAAGCCTCAAGCATTTGCACATTACCCATTGGCTCTACGAGTTCGACGCATTGCGCTGTCAAAGCCCGGCCCGTTCCCCGCCGCCCAAGCTCCAGAAGGTATGCCAGGGTTATACCAATCAATATCTGCGGACCTGGACCTGCCTCACCTGTATGCTGCCACCCCAGCTCGATGATACAGTCCTCTTCCTCCTCGATCATACGCAGGCTTTCGGGAGGACACATTTGTTTGTACCTTACCATTCGGTAAAGAGCATCGCGATAATCGCGGGCATGGTAAGTCGCCAACGCGGCAGGAGGATACTGTCCGGATTCAAAAGCGCGTACAAGCCCGATGATCGCTTCGGCTGTGTCGCCTATGAGTTCCGAATAAGCCTGCCATATTGCAAAGTACTCTGCGGTGGTAACCTTTGATTCATTAAGTATCGTAAGCGGCAGACGCGCTTTGCGAGCTATGTCCCGAGGAGCAATTCCTAATTGTTTTAATCCGGACCAAAAGCCGGAGGGAAATTTAATGCGTGCAGAGGTATGCGAGTTCATATACAAGCCTCCTTTAAAGCTAGCGTAGTCTATTGCAGCAGTTGCCTCTACACCTATTTTCCTTTATTATCTTCCATTAATCTAATATGAATTTCGGTAGAGCCCCTTGTCTCCTTATAGCGCTGTGTTTAATTTGTCTCTTATCCGTGAGCAACGCAATCCTTTTCCATCTAATTTTTTGGCAATTTTTTATTAAAAATTGGGTGTTGCCTTAATGTGCACATTAAGGCTTAGGATGAGTAAGAACCAGCTGAAAACATCCATAAATAACGAGGAAGGAGGTAGCAAATCATGACTTTTTCCATAAAAGAAGCTTCCGAGCGGCTAGGTTGCCTTGCACATAAAATACGTTATTACGAGAAGGAGGGGCTCCTCCCTTACATTCAAAGAGATGAACACGGAAACCGCCTCTTTGAGCAAGAACATCTGGATTGGATGAGACTGATGTCCTGCTTCCGGGCAACGGGAATGAAAGTATCTACACTGAAGCAGATTGTCCGACTCGCATTAGACGGTGATTCAACTATACCAGAGCGAAAAACAATTCTTAACGAGTATAAAGAGGATCTGCAGCGGCGGCAGCATGAGCTTGCGGAAGCACTTGAGGCAGTGAACAACAAGCTTGCCATCTATGAGGATATAGAAAAAGGGAAAGTCCCTTCGGAAAGTGACCTGCTGGATCAGATGGAAAGCATCAGTAAAAATAATAGGTAAACAGACGGAGAGGAATCAAAGATATGAGACAAAGAAGACTAGGAAACAGCGATTTGGTCGTTTCTTCGATGGGGCTGGGGATTATGGGCATGTCACCTGGCATGTATGGGGAAACCAATGATGAAGAGTCCATTAAAACGATACACCGTGCACTGGAAATCGGCGTTACACTGCTGGATACGGCTGATGTATACGGAAATGGGCACAACGAGGAACTGCTCGGAAGAGCCGTCAAAGGACGCCGGGATCAAGCGGTTATTGCTACAAAATTTGCGTATACCCCTAACTACGCAAGTCTGAATGGCCATCCCGATTACGTTAAAAAAGCCGTGGAAGAAAGCTTGCGTCGATTAGATACTGATTATATTGATCTTTATTACCAGCATAGGGTAGATCCTAACATTCCAATCGAGGAGACCGTTGGAGCAATGGCTGACTTGATTAAGGAAGGAAAGGTTCGCTGTCTTGGCCTATCAGAGGCAGCTGCCTCCACTCTCCGCCGTGCACATGCTGTCCACCCCATCTCTGCTTTGCAAAGCGAATACTCCTTGTGGAGCCGTGATATTGAGGACGAGATTCTCCCTGCTGCCAGAGAACTCGGAATTACGCATGTCGCTTACAGTCCGTTAAGCAGAGGTTTTATATCCGGCGAAATACGAAAATTTGAGGATCTGGATGAAAATGATCTTCGCAGGTACATGCCCCGCTTCCAAGGAGATCATTTTCAGAAAAATATAGAAATTGTAGATAAAATCAAGGAAATTGCCATCGAAAAAGATTGCACGCCTTCGCAGCTGGCTATCGCTTGGACCATTGCCAATAACGCACTGCCTATCCCGGGAACAAAAAGGATCAAGTATTTAGAGGAAAATGCAGCTTCGGCAGCGATTGAGCTTACTCCTGAGGACTTGACTCGCATCGAAAAGGTGAGCCCTAAAAATGAGGTTTATGGTACCCGTTATATGAAAGAACTGATGACACAGCTTAATGGCTGAGAAGCTGCCCATTGAAAATATGTTCACCTCTTTCCTATAAATTTGACACAAAATCGTCACTTATGAGGAGAGTGTTGTATCATATATCATTTCTTTATGTTGAATAAAGGAAGGATGTTTTCGTTTGCCAAGTAATAAAAAAGAAGGTATTATTTTTGGACTATTTATGTGTTTTGGAATGGTCCTGATCATGTCATTGTACAACACGGCTTTAACAGGATTTTCGTCGTTTAAAGTAGAGGCTTTTGCTATTCAGTTTATCATTACCTTTATTGTCGCTTTTATCGTAGAGTCAATCGTTGGACCCACGGCGCGCAAAATGGCATTATCTGTGCCTTATGATAAATCGAAGCCAATAAACTCTATTATCGCAATTGCCCTTTGCATGGTTCCCATGATGGTACTCATTATGTCTGTATATGGACTTATTCTAAAATCGTTAATGGTCGGAATTGAGGGGCCCATCATTACAACGTACCTTAAAGCCTTAGGTCTAAACATTATTGTGGCGCTTCCAGCACAGCTGCTGATTGTCGGACCCATCTCACGCTTCTTGCTAACAAAGTTCGTTAAGCCATCGGCGCAGCTTCAGCCGGAATGAGGCATAAGTATAGGCAGGCTGCTATTTTGCAGCTTGCTTTTTTTGTATATCCTTTAGCGGGCTAGTCATCCCCTGTCAGGCCTTCCGGAATGGATTTGATGTGGGTTCTCTTCTTATGATAACTGTTAGGAAGGTACAGAGGATCATTTAGTATAATCTGTATCACTAAACTAGACTTTGGTCCAGTACCCTTCACTTTCCTTAGACCGGTTACACCCTGTATCGATTGTGATAAGATTCGGATTAGATCATTCTATATAGAAAGGAGTGTCTAATCGTGAGTATTAAACTGAATAAGCAATCCCTGATTTCTCTGCTGCTCATTGTTATCGGAATCTTCCTGCTCATGAATTCAGGTAAACATCTCGGAACTGGATCAATCTTCGCTTATTTCTGGCCGTCCTTCTTCATTATTCCTTTGGGTATCTTTTTTCATTGGCTTTACTTCTCGCTTATTGGAAGAGGAATCGGGTTACTCGTACCCGGAGGAATTCTGCTCGTTGCGGGACTGACCTGTCAAATCGCCATTGTAACCGACAGCTGGATCACAATGTGGCCTGGATTTATTCTAGCCGTGGCAGCCGGATTGTTTGAGCTGTACTGGTTTGGTGGCCGAAATAAGTACCTGCTCATTCCCATTAACATACTGGCTGCGTTGTCCTTCATCTTCTTCATTGCTTTCTCGCTTGGCTCCATGCTGAATCAGTTCTCCGTGGTTCAACCGTTTATTGCACTGATTCTGATCGTGGTTGGCGTATCTGTTCTTTTTCGCCCCAAAAAGAAACCCCGTTTCTATTAAGTTTTTTTCTACTAATTACATAAACGCATCTGAAAACCTCTCCTCTTCAGGCAGAGGTTTTTTGCTTTCAGACTAATCGCCCTTTAAAATAGTAAGTGTGAAAACTATTCTATTGAACCCTGAAGGAGGCAAATGAATTGACTACATCAACGCAACTCGGTAAATCAGAGCTATACGTAAACCCTATCGGTCTTGGAGCAAACGCAGTCGGGGGACATAATCTGTATCCAAACCTGGATGAAGAGACGGGAAAAGAGGTCATTCGCACAGCTATCCAGAATGGAGTTAACTTTATTGATACAGCCTTTATCTATGGACCAGGACGCTCAGAGGAGCTGATCGGACAGGTGATTAAGGAGACAGGCAGCCGTGATCAAGTCATTATCGCAACCAAAGGCGCCCATGATGAAAATAACAACTATGCCCCGAATAACTCACCGGCATTTTTGAAGCAGCAAGTGGACGACAGCTTAAAACGTCTTCAAACCGATTATATCGATTTGTATTACATTCATTTTCCAGATGAGAATACACCCAAGGATGAAGCGGTAGGTGCGCTCAAGGAGCTGAAGGACGCAGGGAAAATCCGGGCCATTGGCGTATCAAACTTCTCTATTGAGCAATTAAAGCAGGCCAACCGGGACGGCTATGTAGATGTGCTGCAGTCCGAATACAATCTGCTGAATCGTGAAGTCGAGCGCGAAATACTTCCTTATACAGCGGCCAATCAAATTACGTTCATCCCTTACTTCCCGCTCGTATCCGGTCTTCTTGGAGGCAAGTATACGAAGGATACCAAATTTGATGATCTGCGCAAAAATAATCCTGAGTTTCAGGGAGAGCGCTATCTGCAAAACCTTGAAAAAGTAGAACAAATTCGTAAAATTGCTGACCATAAAGGCGTAGAAGTAGCCCATCTGGTGCTCGCTTGGTATTTGACCAAGAATTCTGTGGATGCATTGATCCCAGGAGCGAAACGCCCTGATCAAGTGCTGAACAATCTGAAGACACTGGACGTTAAATTGACCGAGACCGAGATTGCCGAGATCGGCCGTATTTTTTCCTAAGCAGATAGACATAAATGAGCTCGCAGTATCAACTGCGAGCTTTTTGCCGTATGCCGAATGAGATAAGGTTCATTTCCCCGTAAAAATCACCTTTATTTGGGTCTTTTTCCTTGTATACATCCTTCTCTTCCATATAATGAGGTTGGCACCTGCTCTGACTTTGATGTAAAATTTATAATTGGCACTTCTTGCCTGATTTTAGAAATATATCTCAAGTGAGCTTTTAATAGATTTTGAGCTTGCTCTAATCGGAAATGGTGGATGTTAAAAACGTATGATGTACACAGATTGGTTATACTGGCTGTTCGTGCTCGCTGCGATTGTCCTGTATTATGTAAGTCCTCATCGCATAAGACCTCTTGTGCTTACAGCAGCAGGGATCACATTTTATTCCTATTACGCCGGGTCTTATGTTTTTTTACTACTGATTGAAGCGATTATCGCCTTCTTGCTGATTCACATGTCAATCAAACACGGCAAACGGTGGATCTATCCAGCAGCCGTCATCTTTATTATTGCTGTGCTCGGTTATTTCAAATACAGCAATATGCTGGTCACAACAGTAAACGACTTATTCGGATTTCTAAGTAAGCCTGTTCTTCCGACAGTAGACGATATAATATTGCCGCTTGGAATCTCCTATTTCACCTTTGAGCTGATTCATTATGTAGTAGAACGAAAACGCGGAAACCTTCCGCAGCACAAGCCTGTAAACTTCTTGGCATTCCTGTTCTTCTTTCCAACGATGGTATCGGGTCCGATCAAGCAGTTTCAGCAGTTCTATCCCCAGCTGACTTCCCGTTTTCAATGGGATCATGTAGCTAACGGATTGATCCGAATTGGCATCGGTCTGTTTAAGAAGCTGGTACTTGCAGCCTCACTTGACTTGCTGGCACAGCCGGTCTATTCACAGACAGGAATCAGCGGTGCGGATACTTTAACGCTCTGGGTTGCTCTGATTGCTTATACCTTTGTGATTTATTTTGATTTCTCAGGTTATTCAGACATTGCCATTGGAACAGCCCGTTTATTTGGTATTGTCCTCCCTGAAAACTTTCGGAATCCATATTTTGCACGAAGCGTTGCAGAGTTTTGGAACAGATGGCATATTTCGCTTGGCTCCTGGCTTACAAGGTATGTTTACTTCCCGCTTGGAGGAAGCCGCGTATCCAAGCCCCGTATTTATTTAAACCTGATGTGTACGATGGCCGTCTCTGGTTTATGGCATGGTGCTGCATGGAACTTTGTCATCTGGGGGATGTTTCACGGAGCTATGCTCTGTATACACCGATTTTTCTTGAAAGAAGTGAAACCGCGCATTAAGCCTGTACCCGTCTGGCTGAAGCCAGGGACCACGCTCCTTGCTGTCGGCATTACTTTTTTTGGCGTCACCTTAAGCCGTGTATTTTTTGTTCTGCCGGTAGCGGATGGAATGGATTTAATGTTAAGACTGTTTGGTCTTGGCTCCTGAGAGTGAGGATTTAGATATGTTAAATAAGCTTCCTATGAAAAAACTGATGATTGCCATGCTCCTTCTGGCCATCATTGGACTGATTGGTATTACCCTATGGGCTGACCAAGTGGTTGAAGAAGTAGAGCAGGAAGTGGTCGCTCACGCCGAAAAAGAGCTTCGGGTGCCTGCCTACGACTCCATTGTATATACCCCTTTATGGATTGAACATCTACAAAAACTGCCGGATGACAACAAATCCTGGGTAGGTTTATTTGGAGCCTCAACGGTGTACGGCACAACCGTAAAAGATAGCAGCAACACAACTTCTGGTGTGCTCCAGGTACATTTATATGATAAGCGCGTATTAAATCTGGGGCTGACCGGAGGGCGGCTGCCAGAGACCTATGCGATCCTCGCTTCTGTGATCGACAAGGTCGATTATGTCGTCTATGAGATTAATTACGGCATTCTTGCACTGACAGATAACGAACCGGATGTTTCAATTTATCCATCGCTTTTAAGCAAGCTCGATCAAAATATTCCTAGGTCATGGCTTGAAGGTTCCCCAAACAAGGATGAGCAGTCTGTGCCAAATGCGGTGCACGATTTTATAACGACCGATATCCTGAACCATTGGACACTGTATCATGACCGTGATGTATTAACCTATGATTTACTGCGAACGCGTACTTCTCTTGAGAAGCTGCGACGGGAAATTACCGCTGCGCGCAATGAAAGACAGGGTATTGAAACAACTTACACTCCCCCCTTTACTCCGTATGACAAGCTGAATGAGGAGCAGCAGGCGGGAATTGTAGATCACTTCACGGCATTGTATACCTGGGAGAAGCCCTTTGATGCAGATAGCAGCTTTGGACTATCCATGATGGAGAAGACACTCGATTTACTTGATCAGCATGACAAAAAAGCGGTCTTCTATACCGCTCCATTGGACAAGGATTTGATTACAAGAAATAACATGCTGAACTGGACGGATTACTTTAAGGTCATGGGAGCTTATCAGGAGCTTATTGAATCCCACGGTTATCCATTTATTGAGTTTAACAAGGGCGGCAGCAACCTCATCCCGCATGAATACTATCATGATTCCTCCCACATGGTGGATGAAGGAAGCCGGCTGTTTGGCGAAATATTATATGAAAGGCTGATGCCATATGGAATTACAGCGCAGTAAAACAGGGACAGAACCGGATTTAGCTGCATTCGGTAAACGTATAGCTCGGATGGCCCTGCTGGGGCTTATCTCGGTGGCGGGTGCACTTGTTATTATCGCCGTTGTGCTTGGCATTATCTTTTTTTCTGGTGAGTCGACGGAATTTATTTATATGAATTTTTAGGCTGAAAAGGTGAGCATACTTGCTTACCTTTTCAGCCCGGATGAAAAGTCCGGCACTGCAGTAAGCAGATGCCGGACTTTTTTGTCCACAATTATAGCTGACCAAAACTCACAAATTCATCCACAGGCTTTCTATAACCGCGCGGCCTTATTTTCTCCTCATCGGCTTTACCCAGCGTAATCATCATGACGGGAACAAGGTCTTCCGGAATATTTAACAGGGATACCAGCTGCTGATCATCGTAACCGATCATCGGACACGTATCCCAACCCATATCCTTAGCAATCAGCATGAGCTGCATCGCCGACAGGCTCGCATTCCGAATGGCCTCGTCCCGCTGAAAGGACGGTCCTCCCGTCTCATACATTTCAGTCACACTGCTCGTTTCCAGGTCGTACTCGGTTTGTGTCATCATGCCAAGTGTCAGCATTCCTTCATATAACCGTCCGACCTGTTGATATGCCTTTGTATCCCCAAGTACGATAATGACAGCAGAGGCAGTCAAGGTCTTGTACTGGCCAGACGCCTCATATGCTTTCTGCTTATCCTCAGGACTTTGCAGCACCAGATAATTCGCATGCTGCAAGTTAAACGCAGAAGGAGCAAACTTATTCAATGAGAACATCTGCTCAAGCTCCTGTTTGCTGATCGTGATTCCTTCCTTGAACTTCATGGCGGATCGTCTATCTTTGACTACGGTCTGTAATTCTCCCATTATGTATGTCCCTGCTCTCCACTAATCAATTTTTGTATGTAATGCTCGGCAAAAAAGCTAAAAATAATTAAAGCTTGTAAATGATTATATATTATACACAGTTAGTGAATAAAAGTGTGTAAAAGATACTACGTTTTAAATAATTTTAGAGCTTAGTCAATACTAAGGTTTTATTGCCCAAGATAAAAAATCCTTTATCCACATGTGGATAAAGGATTGAAACACTTTCTTATTTCGGATGCATTTTAAACTCAAGGAACAAATCATTATAGTGGGACAGCATCCGTCTGCCCAGGTTATCATAGACTTCCAGCTTCTCGGTAAGCTCCTCATCCGGATAGAAGCGTTCGTCCCCCGAAATATCCTCAGGAAGCAGCGCAAGGGCTGCCGCGTTTGGCGTCGAATAGCCGACGTATTCGGTATTTCTCGCTCCATTCTCCGGATCCAGCATGAAGTTGATAAACTGGTGAGCCCCTTCGATGTTGCGTGCCGTCTTCGGAATAACCATGTTATCGAACCATAGGTTTGATCCTTCCTCCGGAACAACATAGTCCAGCTTCTCATTCTCGCCCATAATTTCAGAAGCATCGCCCGACCAGACTAGACCGACAGCCGCTTCCTCTCCTGCCATCAGCATTTTAATCTCATCGCCTACAATGGCCTTCACATTAGGGGTAAGGGTCGACAGCTTCGCTAGTGCCTCCTGCAAATGCTCTTCATTTGTATCATTCAGCGAATAATGCAGACTGTTCAGTCCCATTCCGATGACCTCTCTTGCACCATCCAGGAGCAGGATCTGATTTTTCAAACTTGGATCCCACAGATCGTCCCAGCTCTTGAACGTGAGATCTGTCATCTCGGGATTAAAGACGATTCCGACCGTACCCCAGAAATAAGGAATGGAGTACTCATTGCCAGGATCAAAGGATAAATCCATGAACCGCTCATCAATATATTTCAAATTTGGAATTTGGGAATGATCGAGCGGCAAAAGGAGGTCGTCCTCCTTCATTTTGCTGATGGCATATTCAGAAGGGATCGCGACATCATAGGTCGTACCTCCCTGCTGAATCTTGGTCATCATTGCTTCGTTAGAATCAAACGTCTGATATACGACCTTCAAGCCGCTCTCTTCTTCAAATTCCGTAATCAGATCAGGGTCAATATAATCGCCCCAGTTATAAATAGTAAGCGTATTTCCGCCAGTGTAGCCTTCACTGGAGTTGAGCACCGATGTAAGATACATCATCAAAAATGCAGCAACCAGCACTACACTGAACGTCTGTACCAGCTGCTTCACGGTCTCAGCCCCTTTCCTTGAAGCTTCGACTGCCGGGTATTAATGAAATAGTAACCGACAACAAGCACTATCGTAAGCAGGAATAACAGCGCCGACAACGCATTAATAGAGAGCGATACCCCTTGCCTTGCCCTAGAGTAAATCTCTACTGACAGTGTCGAGAAGCCATTGCCTGTAACGAAGAACGTCACTGCAAAGTCATCAAGCGAATACGTTAGTGCCATAAAGAACCCGGCGAAAATTCCCGGTTTGACGAACGGCAGGATGACTCTTGTCAGCACATGCCAGCTTGAAGCGCCAAGGTCTCTTGCCGCGTCAATGAGCGTCGGGCTCATCTCCTGAAGCTTAGGCAGCACCATAAGAACTACAATCGGAACACTGAAGGCAATATGCGACAGAAGTACCGAGCTGAACCCCAGTTGAATTCCCAGCATCGTAAAGAAGATGAGGAATGAGGCACCAATAATGACGTCCGGACTCACGATCAGCACGTTGTTGAGCGACAACAGCGTGTTTTTGTTCCGTTTGCGTCTTACTTGATAAATGGCAAGCGCTCCCGCCACTCCGAGGATCGTGGATGCCACTGCAGACAATAGTGCAATAACAAACGTATTCAGTACGATAATCAGCAGTCTTGTATCTGCAAACACTTCTTCATACCATTCGAGCGTAAATCCTTCAAAGTTCTGCATCGTTCCGCCGCTGTTGAAGGAGTAAAAGATCAAGTAGAAGATCGGCATGTACAAAATGGCGAAGATAATGAATAAATATAGATTCGAGAGCCTGCTATTTCTTCCCATGAGGTACACCCCGCTTTCCTTGACCGCTGATAAACATAATCGCAATCATAATAATGATAAGGAAGACCGCAATTGTGGCCCCCATTCCCCAGTCTTGAGTCACGAGAAAATGCTGCTCAATTGCCGTACCCAGTGTAATGACACGGTTACCTGCAATCAGTCTCGTAATCATGAACAGAGACAACGCAGGAATGAATACCGCCTGCACGCCTGCTCGAACTCCGCTTAACGTCAAAGGAAAGATGACGCGCCGGAACGTGGTCCAAGGCGATGCACCCAGGTCTCTCGCTGCATAGATAAGTGACGGATTCAGCTCCTCAATAGCATTAAAGATCGGCAGAATCATAAACGGTATAAAGATGTACACCGATACAAAAATAAAGCTGAAATCCGTAAACAAAATCTGCTGTGTTCCAATACCGATGGTTTCGAGTAGAGCATTCGCAAACCCGTACGTCCCAAACAAGCCGATGAATGCATAAGCCTTAAGCAGCAAGTTGATCCAGCTTGGCAGAATGACAAGCAGCAGCCATAGCTGCTTATGCTTCGTACGTGTAAGAAGATAAGCCGTCGGATACGCAATCAGTAAGGAAAAAATCGTAATGAGCAGAGCATACCAGAAGGAGCTCAGCGTCATTTTTAAATAGACCGGCGTAAAAAACTTCACGTAGTTCTCAAACGTGAACTGTCCTTCTACATTAAAGAAAGAGTAATACAAAATAAGCACAATCGGAGCCACGACAAACAGCACGATCCACAGCATGTACGGGATCAAGTAAAAGTTGCGGGTGCCCATGCTACGATTCATGGCCTACTCCTTGACCAAAAGCGCCCTCAGACGGTTCGCCGTAGGATTCAAGCCGTTTATCGAATTCCTCTTCAGTCTCGCCAAAACGCATAACGTGAATCGCTTCCGGATCGAAATAAAGCCCTATGGTCTCCCCTACAACTGCACGCTTCGTAGAATGAACCAGCCATTCATTGCCGGCGTCATCATAGCTAGAGATTTCATAATGAACCCCGCGGAACAGCTGAGAGTCTACACGTACCTGAAGCTTGCCTCTATCGGCTGTTGTAATTTCAAGGTCTTCCGGACGAATCACAACTTCAATAGGCTCATCTTTCTTAAGCCCTTTATCCACACACTCATATGTTTTGCCTGCAAACTCTACTAAGAAGTCCTCTTTCATCTTTCCAGCTACAATGTTGGATTCCCCAATGAAATCAGCGACAAAGCGGTTGATCGGCTCGTCATAAATATCGATCGGCGTTCCGCTCTGCTGTATGACACCTTCATTTAAGACGAAGATTTCATCCGACATGGCAAGTGCCTCTTCCTGGTCATGGGTAACAAAGATAAATGTGATCCCCAGCCGCTGCTGCAGCTCCCGCAGCTCATACTGCATTTCGGTGCGCAGCTTCAAGTCGAGAGCGGATAAAGGCTCGTCCAGCAAAATAATTTCCGGCTGATTCACAATTGCACGCGCAATGGCTACACGCTGGCGCTGACCGCCGGACATTTCGGTAATTTCCCGATTTTCATACCCTGCAAGATTGACAAAGCGCAGTGCCTCGCTGACCTTCTCCTTGATTTGTGCATTTTTCATTTTTTTGATTCTTAGACCAAACGCCACGTTCTCATACACATTAAGATGAGGGAACAGAGCATAGTCCTGAAACACCGTATTCACCTGACGCTCATGCGCCGGGACGCGGTTAATAATCTTGCCATTAAAATAAATATTGCCTTCGGTCGGCTCCGTAAATCCGGCAATTAGACGTAGAATCGTCGTTTTACCGCAGCCTGACGGTCCAAGCAGCGTGTAAAATTTACCCCGCTCGATTTCAAAGCTTACAGACTTTAGGATCGGAACATCGCTATCGTATTGTTTAGTGACGTTCTCGAACCGAATGATGGATTCTTGCTGAACCATATAAAAAAACCTCCTTTTCCGAGGATATACCCTTGCGCCTTCTACTTATTTTGCATATTTCATTATATCCGTTCGGGCACATATCGAAACTATTATATAGAATTCAACCAATTGCGCAACCTCTTTTTTGACCATTTGACAATTTTTCAGAAAAAAACAGAAAAAAGCAGCCTCCAAATTCAAATTCATCTGGAAGATGCTCTAGAAACTTAACATGCACTGTTCAGTACACTTATAATATCCGTTTTCCAAATAACGAGCCGATGAGATCAACTGCAAGCTTCGAAGTCCGGTTCATCCGATCCAGTCTCGGATTCACCTCAACAAAATCACAGGACGTAATGACTCCTGCCTCATACAGAAGCTCCATCGCAAAATGGGCTTCCCTGAACGAGAGCCCTCCCTGGACTGGCGTTCCTGTTCCTGGAGCCTCCATAGGATCGATACTGTCGATATCGAAGCTGAGATGAACTCCGTCCGTGCCGCTGCCCGTAATATCTACCGCCTCATCAATTACCTTTTGAATACCCATCTTGTCAATTTCATGCATCGTATAACAATGGATACCCAGTTCCTTAATTAGTCCCTTCTCACCAGGGTCCAGCTCCCTGGCAGCAACAAGCACGGTCTTATTGGGATCAATATCTGCGGCACCGGAATAAATATCTGCGAGCTTAAGGGCTGCACGTCCCAGTCCAAAAGCCAATGGAATGCCATGCATATTTCTGGAGGGTGTCGTCTCCTCGGTATTCAAGTCCGAGTGGGCATCGATCCAAATCAGACCAGGGCTGCCCCCATCTGCCGTCAGCCCGGCAAGTGAGCCTATAGAAATGCTGTGATCTCCGCCGAGCACGAATGGAAAATGTCCTTCTTCCCTCTTTAGTTTAACTTCTTGAGCTAATTCGGTGCAGATAGACAGCACTTTTGCTGCATTTTTCATAGAGAAGTTCTTTCCGTTATGAGTCCATTGTTCTTTCAATACAATACGGGAAGGCTCATCAAGTACGTATCCAAGCTCCTTCCACTGCTCTAGTAAGCCGAATCGAAGCAAACGCTCAGGTCCAAGCTCACTGCCCGGCCGGCCGGCACCGTATCCAAAGGGCACTTTAATGAGAGAAATCAGCTGGTTTTTATCCATTCCCTTATCCCTCCCTCGTTTAACGGAATCGAGTTATCTTAAGATATATGTATTCCGCACCGAGCTCGTGGATGACATGCTTCCTTAACGCCTTGCTGATGAGTAGATCAAAAAAACCGCCAGACTGAAGCGCCTGACGGACTTATTTTTACAAGTAATTATGATTTAAAATATCTATTAGTGAAATGGACACTTCGATGGGATGGATTCTGCAAGTGGTGTCCAATTGTTCTGACCAGCGCTTGCTTCAAGAAATGGATCCTGCTGATAGAAGAAATTTGGCTTGTTTATCGTATTGTCGTACGACTTATGGAATATATGCGTTGCTGCGGGAGACACCGGCGGAATAAGCCACGTCCAATCTCCGGTGACATGCCGGCCAGCGCCAGCTTCACGCTCTTCAAATTTGGCAAATTGACTTGCAGCTGTATGGTGATCAACCATGCTGACACCGTCTTTTTTATACGAATGGAGAACCGCTAGATTGAGCTCAATAAGCGCCTTATCCCGCCAAAGGGTACGTTCACTGGATATGTCTAGCCCCATCACCCTGGCCACTTCAGGCAGCATATTGTATCGGAACGTGTCGGCCAGGTTCCGCACACCAATCTCTGTGCTCATATACCAGCCGTTAAACGGAGCAGCCGGATAGTGAATGCCTCCAATCTCAAGCCGCATGTCGGAGATCATTGGAACGGCATACCATTTCATGCCAAGCATTTCAAACCCGGGCAGCTCAGGATGACGAATCGGAACCTCCAAGACCAGTTCCTGCGGAACCGGGAAGAGCTTCGGCTCCTCTCCATGGATTTGAATAATAAGAGGAAGCACATCATGTGCCGTTCCTTCTCCACTCCAGCCAAGCCGCACCGCTTCCTTGGTCAGCTGAACGGAGGCCGGGTCGCCGATCATCCCCTGCTCTGTCTCATATCCAGCGTACCTTATGAGCTGGTGGTTCCATATCCGTACGGGAGCCTGACCTTGCGCATTCATAGGCTTGAAAGCCGTCAGCATCGGAATGACCTTCCCCCCATTCGTTGCCTGACGGATATGGGAGAACAGAAGCTCAGCCACTTCGTCCGCCGTCTCTGCTTCCCTGGCATCCACCAGACGCAGCGTTTCCCAAAATAACCTCCCAATACAACGGTTGCTGTTGCGCCAAGCCAGCTTGATGCCATACTCCAGCTCCTGTATCGTGTGCTCGTAAGTGCCTGTCCGCTCAATATCCGCTTGAATGCAAACTAGCCGTGCTTTCGCTGCTTCATGGCTTAGGCCCAGCTCTTCATAGCTTGTATATATAAATTTCTTAGCTTCCTCAAAAAGCTCGGTATGAGTTGTCATCCTTCCCTGCCGTCCCCTCGTTCTCAAAGTCATCCCCGTTTATGCATGACTTTTGGATTAGCTCCATTATACCCTCGGGGTATGAAGGAAACTATGGAATCGGACATAAGTTCATGAGTTAGACACCCCATATGTCAAAAAACAGACAGCCCCTGTAATCACAGGGATCTGTCTGTCCACTTTATCATCATAAAATTTTATTTACCAAGAAATGCGTTCAGCATCCAAACTTGTTTTTGCAGTGCTTCCTGCATACCGATCAGCATATCCGCAGTAACTTGGTCTCCAAGCTCTTCTGCTGCTTCTTGTCCTTCAGACATGACTTCAACCATAGTCGTGTAATCCTCCACAATAGCCTGAACCATTTGCTCTGCAGTCAGGCCTTGTGCTGCTTCTTCTACCGGAGACAGGCTCAGATGCTCAGCCAAGGTAGCGGCTGGACGTCCGCCAATCGCGAGCAAACGCTCTGCAACCACATCGAGGTTCTCAGCTGCTTCATTATAGTACTCTTCGAATTTCTCATGCAGTTTAAAGAAATGAGATCCCTTTACGTACCAGTGGAAATTGTGAAGTTTTGTGTAGAGTACAGACCAGCCGGCGATTTGACGATTTAAGGAGCTTTGCAGAAATTGCTCGTCTTTTACTTGGTTAGTTTGGTTGGATTGAGTTGTTGTCATAATTCATTATCTCCTTTGGAATTAAAATGGGTTATTATCATTCTTGATTTAGATTAAACCTAAGTTCAATCTAATAAATAAGTATTGTTCTTTCGATGATCATGATCACGTTTATATTTCGATTTAGACTTAATCTAAATCCTGATATTATTATAACACGTTTCCAGAAAAAGAAAAGCGTTTTTTGAAAATAAATTGATATGATTTTTTTCTTTCATTTTGGAATCGGTTTGAGTACTGCTCATATTAAAAAACATCGGTAATTCACGCTTATCTCTTAAGCGAAACTCCGATGCTAGAAAATCTCAATTCTATTTACTTCGTTATAGCAGCTTCATTAGCATGTCTTCTAGTTGTTCATATCCTTGTGCTATATAATGTGGCTTATGTTCTGACTCCGGCTCTGCTCCCCGGTGATTGAACCACAATACGGTCCAGCCTGCAGCCAGCGCCCCTACAACATCGTTCCTCCATGAATCTCCTACATAATAGCAGTTCTCAGGAACCGTTCCCGTTATCTTGTTCACATGCTCAAACAGACGAGCATCCGGTTTAGCGTATCCTACTCCTCCTGACACAAAGAACAGATCCTCATTCACATAATTCTCCATTCGGAGTGCTCTAATCTTAGCCAGCTGGTGCTCTTTCGGGCCATTAGTAATTAAGCCCACGATTACTCCTTGCTCTGTGAGGCGCTCGATCAGCTCCACCGCTCCTGGAAAAGGCTCAATCCTAAACTGCATATTCAGATAGGCAGCCTGTGCCGCTTCTGCTTGTTCTTCATTGATAAAAACGCCGAACTCTGCGAGAGCTAGCATAAAACGTCGTCTGCGCATGTCCGCCATGGCGCCCGGCTCTGGTATTGCAGAGAGATCTTTTTCCTCTGACAACAGATCACTGTAAAATCTGAATCGATGATAAATTTCCTCATAGGGCATCGTTTCTTTCAGACCGAGGACCTGCATTAAAGCACCGCGAAGAGGGGTTAGATGGTCATACAACGTGTCGTCTACATCGAAAAATACAGCTTTGGCTGTTGCACTGCTCTGTTTGATCAAAGCTTGTCCCTCCCAATCCATGTTCTATTCCTGGCTTTATCATAACAGAGGTGTTTTTGTTTATTGAAGTCTAAAAATGGATAAGATAAGATACGAATAGAAAAAGGGAGCCGTGCTCCTACACACGACTCCCTGCACAACTTTCCGCTGTAAGAGCGGTCGGCAGTTGGTAAAGACGATAGAATAGACCGTGATCCTTACCGAGGGCGGTCTATTTCTCTTTGTCTCGGTTTACTATAGCAACGACAATGCTGACGATTAATCCGATTATCTAGAGCCGAATTGCATCATTAAAGTTATACCATTATGTTTCGAGAATGCTTAAACAATTAGAGATACAATTTTGCCTTCATTTACATCAATGAGTCCGTGATCGGTTATTTTGAGAGCCGGACTAACCGCAAGGGAATGCGTGCTGAGCGACATAATTGGGTTATAGTGCACATACCCGAGCGACAGCATTGATTCCCGCAGCTCCTTCACTTGATGGGCCACAATATGAAGCGGCTCTTCCGTCAAGATTCCTCCAACCGGTAATTCCACATGAGATAGGATTTCTCCGTTCTCCACAACACAGAACCCGCCTTGGCTTTCAATGACCGTGTTCGCTGCAAGCAGCATATCCTCACGGTTACGACCGATAATCAGCAAGTTATGGTTGTCATGCGAATAGGTCGTCGCGATGGCTCCACGCTTGATTGTATCTCCACCAATAAGGCCAAAAGCGCGGTTTCCGTTTACCTCATAACGTTCAAATGTAGCAATTAGTCCGTAACCTGAGTCTTCCCATTGAAGCAAGCCTTCTTTAACCATAACGTCTACGTGCTTCTCTTGAGTAAAGGTTGAGCCGTTCTTGACGATCATCGCACGGGCTTGGTGCTGACCATCCGGCACATCTACTGTAACCTTCAAATCTTCTTCTCCTAATGGAGCAAGCTTCACACTGCTGTAAAAATGAGCAGGGAATGCGCCCGACTTGCTCTTCTGTACATCATTTTCATACAGATCAAATACTTTCTTTCCACCTTTATACACTTGTTTCACATCAAATTGATGCAGATCCGAAACCAGTACAAAATCGGCAATTTTGCCCGGAGAAATGCTGCCCCGGTCATCCATCTTCATTCGTTTCGCCGGCGTATAGGTCGCGGCAAAGATTGCATCCTCCGGCTTCATCCCCATACGAATCGCCTTGCGTACAATGTGATCCAGATGTCCCTTTTCCACAAACGAATCCGGCATTACATCATCGGTGACAAAGCAGAAATGAGAAGATACCGGGTGATGAATCACGTAGTCCATCACTTCCTGCGTCATGGACTTCTCCTGCAGCTCGATGAACATACCTGCTGCAATACGGGCCTGCATCCCTTCGATGCTTTGATGCGTGTGGTCGGAGTCTACCCCTGCATAGATCATGCGGTGCAGATCAAGTCCCATCAGCTTCGGTGTGTGGCCTTCGATGACGAGCTTAGGATAGTTCTGCCTCATATGCTTCAAAATGCGGTTCGTCTTGCTGTCCGGCTTATTGATTACATCGACGTAGTTCATAATCTCGCCAAGGCAGATAATTTCTCCTGTTGCCATCAGCTTGTCCATGTCTTCAATTTCGATGCTTCCTCCAGTTGTTTCCATCGGTGTCGCCGGAACTGAACTTGGAATCGCATAGAACATATCGACGGTGCATTCTTTGCTGGCTTCCATCATCTCCTGCACGCCTTCGATGCCGAATACATTGGCCATTTCGTGAGGCTCAGGTACAATCGTCGTTACTCCGCAGCGCAGCAGTCCGTAAGAGAACGTCGCAGGTGTAACCATGGTGCTCTCGATGTGCAAATGGATATCAATCAGGCCTGGAATCATATAATGACCGCGTCCGTCTATAATTTCGTTTGCAGTGAACATCTTCTCCCCGCGGGGTCCAATGTATAGAAATCGTCCGTCGCACACAGCAACGTTGCCTTCTTCAAACACTTTATAGTAACTATTGTAAATTTTTACATTTAAAATTAATTGATCTACTCTCATGTCAGGAATCAGCTCCCTCAAAATCACCCTCCCAAACCCTCCCTGACAGGGAGGGCCCCAGAGGACGCTGCCCTCTGGACACCCGGAATTGGCGGTTTATTAGTTTGGTTCAAACTTGCTATGTTTACGTTAGTGTGTAGAGCCGCGGCGCTCAGTGCCTGACAGGTAATCCACCGTCAGACATCGCCATCGCACTGCTCTTGTGCGCCAAAAACGTATTGCCTCAGCGCTTTGCGTGCTTCGGCGGGGACAGCGAGCTTCACTCGACCGTCCCTAAGTGCATAAAGTGCTGCGTTCTACCTTCGCGCTTCGCACGCTCCGGCGGGGACAGCGAGCTTCACTCGACCGTCCCTAAGTGCATAAAGTGCTGCGTTCTGCCTTCGCGCTCTGCACGCTCCGGCGGGGACAGCGAGCTTCACTCGACCGTCCCTAAGTGCATAAAGTGCTGTGGTCTGCCTTCGCGCTTCGCAAGCTTCGGCAGGGACAGCGAGCTTCACTCGACCGTCCCTAAGTGCATAAAGTGCTGTGGTCTGCCTTCGCGCTTCGCAAGCTTCGGCAGGGACAGCGAGCTTCACTCGACCGTCCCTAAGTGCGTAAAGTGCTGCGTTCTGCTTTCGCGCTCTGCACGCTCCGGCGGGCTCAGTGAGCTTCGCTCGACCGTCCCTAAGTGCGTAAAGTGCTGTGGTCTGCCTTCGCGCTTCGCACACTTCGGCGGGGACAGCGAGCTTCGCTCGACCGTCCCTAAATGCGTAAAGTGCTGTGGTTTGCCTTCGCGCTTCGCACGCTCCGGCGTGTCAGCGGCATTCCTTCGTCTTGCGCTGACACAAAAACTAAAATATATATAACTACTCGACCAGTACCAGCTTCTCAGGCGGGAAGATCAGGTTCACACGCTGACCGCTCAAATACGAGCTCTCCATCTCCTGATTTGCGGTAAAGTCGCCAAGTTCAGTTTCTACTACATACTGATAGCTGCGTCCGAGATATGTGCTTACTTTAACTACACCAGGCAGTGCATTAGCAAGCAGTTCGCCTCCATCTGCAGCGGTTACGATAAGATCATCTGGTCGAATCGCCCCTTTACGTGCTCCTGGCGTAAGTGTGCCCGGGTTCTTCGTTGCCGTAAAATGACGCGCACCGATACGCAGCGCGATCATACCATCCCGCTCGCTCCGCTCGTCGAACTCAACGAAGTTATGGAAGCCGATAAACCGTGCAACGAACTCGGTCGCCGGATACTTAAAGATGGTCTCCGGGCGCTCAAGCTGCTCCACATTCCCCTTGTTCATAATCGCTACCCGGTCGGAGATAGAGAAGCACTCTTCTTGGTCATGCGATACATAAACCGTCGTAATGCCAAGCTCCTGCTGAATGCGGCGGATCTCCACGCGCATATTCACCCGCAGGTTTGCATCCAGGTTACTGAGCGGCTCGTCAAACAGCAGCAGATCCGGCTCAATAACAAGTGCACGGGCAATCGCAACACGCTGGCGCTGACCGCCAGACAGCTCCTGCGGCAGTCTTTTCTCAAACCCGGCGAGGCTGACAACCTCGAGAATACGCATAACCCGTTTTCGAACCTCATCATCCTTCACCTTGCGCATTTTTAGTCCAAACGCAACGTTCTCATATACTGACAAATGCGGGAACAGCGCATAGCTCTGAAACACAAAGCCGAAATTGCGTTTGTTCACAGGGACGCGGGTGTAATCTTTACCATCAAACGTAAACTTGCCGTCTTTCGCTTCAAGGAAGCCGGCAATAAGGCGAAGTGTTGTTGTTTTGCCGCAGCCGCTCGGGCCGAGCAGGGAGATAAGCTGTCCCTTTTCAAGCGCCAGATCAAAATCCTTAAGAATATAATTGTTGTCATAGGCAACCGAGACTTTGTCCAAAGTTAGCAATGCCATAATCTAAAGTGCCTCCTGTTTTTAGCGTTTCGTGAAATAGGACAGACCCATCATCCGTTCAATCAGGAACATAAATGCCCCGGTGACAACCATAAGCAGCACGGAAATCGCCGCAATTGTCGGGTCAAAATAATTCTCTACATATGTGAGCATCTGGATCGGCAGGGTGCTTACCCCTGGACCGGTCATAAAGACGGAAATGTCGACGTTGTTGAATGATTCCAAAAAGGCAATCAGAATCGCGGCAATGATACCGGATTTAATGTTTGGCAGGACCACTTTAAAGAAAGTCAAGAACCGTCCTGCGCCAAGACTCAGTGCTGCTTCTTCAATAGCGAAGTCGAAGTTCGACAAGCTCGAACCGATAACGCGGATAATAAATGGAAGCATGATTACTGTGTGACCGATGAGCAGTCCCGCATACAGCGGCAGCTGATACACAACGATCAAATAACGCATAAGTGTAAAACCTAGCACGATTCCCGGTATAAGAACCGGTGACAGAAAGATCGCATTCAGCGCATCCCGGCCTTTAAACCGAAAGCGGCTGATCGCATAAGCGGCAGGCACGCCGATTAATAGGGCGAGCACATTTCCCGCAAGTGAAATGATGACCGATATCATGAAGGTCCGTACGAAGCTTCCTTGTTCAAAAATATTTTCATACCACCGCAGCGAAAAGCCCTCCGGCGGAAATTTGAGTACCGTCCCCGGTTCAAATGAACTGGCAGCAATAATCAGAAGCGGGCCCAACAGAAAGATGAAGACCAGCAGACTGATCAGGCTGAGCCCGATATTTTTCTCCCGCATGTTGTTTACCCCTTCGGATTTAATTTGTTAGCCGCCTTGTTCATCAGACCGACGACAATAAACGTAATGACAATCATAATCGTTGCAATAACCGACGCCAGGAACCAATCATTCAGCGTCATCGCGTTCTGATACAAGAACGTGGATACGACGCGTTCCTTCCCTCCGAGCAGTGCAGGTGTCGTATATGCCGTCAGACTGCCGACGAACACCAGCGTGGAGCCCAGTACGAGACCCGGAACAGCCAGCGGGAATACGATGCGTCTAAACGCAGTGAATCGTGAAGCGCCAAGACTTTCAGCCGCTTTAATCAGATCTGTATCAATATTCTCCAGCACACCCACGAGCGAAATGATCATGATCGGCAGGAACAAGTGCAAGAGACCAATCGTAATCGAAATCGGTGTATAGAGCAGATTCAGCGGCTCATTAATAATGCCAAGACCGACTAGTGCATTATTGACTAATCCCTTGCGGCCGAGAATAATCATCCAGCTGAAGGAACGAACCACCGGGCTTGTCAGCATCGGGAAGATCGCGAGCGCAATCAGGATCGCTTTTTTGCGCGGGCTCCGTTTAGCAATAAAATACGCTGTTGGAAACCCGAGCAGAATACATAAAAGCGTTGTGATGACGCTGACCTGCAGTGTAGTCAGGAGTATTTTTAGAAAATAAGTGTCTTGTAAAAAGTGTTGATACCCCGCAAGCGTAAAGGACCCTTCCTGCACAAAGGTTGAGCCGATCGTAAGAACGATCGGAATGACCATGAAGAGGAACAGAAACAGGGACCCCGGCAAGAGGAGATAGTATGCGTATTTGTTTTTCATTTACCTGCTCCAATAGGTTTGTTGAGTGCTTCGATAAAATGATCAAGGAACGCGGCCTGATTGACTTCCTCGCAGACCAGCACATTGGCAGCATGCCCCCAGCGGTTCTGGAAGTCGCACACCATCTGTCCGTCGCACAGACGGCTCGACGTTTCGACATCTACGTAATAAGCGTTTCTCGTTACAAAATCGGGATTCAGTGCAACCCCTACAGCAAGAGGATCATGGAGGGCACAAGCGCGAACCCCGTTCATTTCTTCGTAGCGTTTAATGTAAATCGCTGTGCTTTGCGCTACATAATCCCGGATCGCTGGATTTGACAGACGGTTTATATGTGCTTCAGTCAGCAGGGTTTGACGTGTCACATCAAGACCGACCTGAGTCAGCTTAGGGAACCCGGCTTGCAGCACGATGCGTGCAGCTTCTGGATCTGCATAGGTGTTGTACTCAGCCACCGGGGTAATGTTACCCTTCCCCTTAACAACGCCGCCCATAAAGATCACTTCTCGCACATATTGAACCAAATCCGGTCTCTTCAGCAAAGCAAGAGCCAAATTCGTCAGCGGGCCTGTCATGATCAGCGTAACTTCTCCAGGTCGCTCCATAACCGTTTCAATGATACGATCCGGGGCAAATCCTGCGTCTGCCTGCTTCGCAGCTTGATAATCAGCCAGCGCACCGCCTAGGCCATCCTGACCGTGAACACGATGCTCATAATGCGACTTCCGGATAAGGGGACCCTCCGAACCCCGGTAAACCGGGATGGAGCCAGCCTTAATGAAATCGAGAATTTTACAGGTGTTCTCTGTCGCTTGATCCAGGGACACGTTTCCGCATACCGTCGTAATGCAGACGATATCTTCCTTGCGCGTTTGCACTGCAAGCATAACAGCCAGTGCGTCATCAATACCTGTATCTACGTCTAAAAGAATCGGATTCATACAAGTGCCTCCTTTGCTTTTATCCTCGTCTCCTTCACTATTGAAGGAGACTCCGATTATGTTCATCCATTCACTGTCAAAAAAAGAGCAAGATCTAGATGGTTGCTCTCTTCAATCTAGATCTTGATCATGAAATCTATCTGTCTTACTAATCTGTGTGCGTAGTGCTTAGTTTGCGATCTCACGGTTCCAGCGGTCTGTCCAAACTGGCGCATTGTTGTTAACAAACTCCATATCCAGCAGCTTAAGCTTGTCTACTACGTCTGCTCCGTAAGTTATGCCTTGCGCTTCCTCTTCTGTCAGCTTCACGTTCACATTAACAGGGGAATCGACTTTAGCTTTAGCAGAAGCGGTTTGTACTTCCTCACTCAGCTGCCAGTTGATAAACTCTTCTGCAAGCTCCTTGTTTTTCGTGCCTTTGACTACATTGACTGTGTTCATTACGGCATAAGCGCCTTCGCTAGGCGTTACAAACTTCGCTTCAGGAACTGCAGCCTGAATATCCTTGAAGTACATCTCCATAATTGGTCCGCCCGCAATCTCCTCTTGAGCGAACATGTTGACATACTCTGAGGTTTGGCTGTAGAACTTCACAACATTGTCTTTCAATTTAGTCAGCTCAGTAAACGCTGCATCCTCATTAAAAGCGGTGTTGCCTGCAACCGTAGAAGCTGCATCAAGAATCATAGGACCTGCTGTAGCTGTAATGTTCGGCAAAGTCAGGTTGCCTGCAAATTCATCGCTCCACAGATCGCTCCATGAAGTGACTTCGTTCTTAACCAGGTTCGGATTATATGCAATTCCCAATTGACCTACCGTATAGGCCGGGCCGTAGTCTTCTCCAAGCGGAGCTTTTGCGGAATCATAGATATTTTCGATATTTGGAATGTTTGCACGGTCAACGGTTTCGAACAAGCCTTCCGCGATTCCTTGCTGTGCATAATAGTCAGACAGGTATACAATATCTACTTGCGAAGTGCCTTGACGAATTTTGTTCAGACGCTCTGCGTTGTTGCCGACTTCAACCACGATATCGACATTATGTTCTTTTTCAAACGGAGCATAGACTTCTTCATTAAAGAATTCCTCTGAGAATCCCCATGTGGAGATAACCAATTTTTCTTTAGCAGCTCCTTGTCCTCCGCCGCAGCCTGCCAGAAGCATAGATGCCAAAGCAACACTCGTAATACCTGCTAATACCTTTTTCATAACTAAAAATATCCCCCTTAGAGTCTTTCGTCATTTTGATATGGCTCTAATATGAAACAAAAAAAGAAAAGTATCCTTGTAAATGTACAAGAACACTTTTCTTCGTAAACAAAGAAAAAGCGACACCCGCTAAAAAATTCACTGGTTCTCCTCCAGATTTGATCCGAAGTTGATTGCCGTAATATGTGAGGCAAGATGCACAGGCACTCTCTGCATCTACCCTATGTTAAGACTCTTCTTCGCGCAAAATCAGCGTCGTAATCGCGATTTGCGTCGGTGCGTCATAATCTCTCAGCAATGCTTCTATCTCAAGGTCCATCTGCTCCTCAAGCTTGTCCCGAAAGATCTTCTTGTATAGAAGAGACATTCGAAAATCGACTTCCTGCTTAAGTTCAGGGGCTTCCCCTTCAAGAGCAGCCGAACGCGGTGAACGGCGGTGCTTCGCATAAAAGGTAACGATTCGATCGTCAACACTAGCCTTCAGGAGGGTCGTGCCGAATCCGAAAAGCTCCTTCGATACTTCATTGTAAATCTGGCACATCTTCTTCTTATTCTCGTTCGTGTCCAGTTGCATTCAGATACCACCTTTACTTTTCGAAAGATACTACCGTACATTCGGACATCTCACAGGTTTGATTATACATAATCATTCGGATTCAAGCAAGTGAATAGGAATATATTACACAAAAGATTATCTAAACACGAACATTATTAAGGGTAACAGCCGTGTTTTATTCGGAAGACCTGTATTATGCTTCTTCAGCACTGCCGGAAAATACAAAAAACCCATCAGTATCGTTGCCCAGCCAATCATTCGGTAATACATGACTTCCAAATGAGGCGCCTCCGCAGCTGCCTTTTTAGAAACACCAACCCTCGCTGATGTATACACAAGTATTTCAACGAAGTCGTTATTGTATCCTGCCCAAATAGAATTACCATACACTTCAAAAAATATAACGTTAACCCTCAGTAGAGCTAAGACTTATTATTTCTGATGTACCTTACGTATAAAAAAATCTCCAAGAATAATCTTGGAGATTTCTCACGTCCATTCGGCAGCTTACTTCTACATCACTTCCGTTAGAATGTACATGCCGTGCGGATTATAAAAATTTGGCTCTTCCTCATTAAAACATTCGATATAATGCTGACTTGAATAAGTCCGGCCGTACAGTTTAAACTCTGTTTCCTGATTGCTGTCATCTTCCTCGTGAGCCATCAAGCTGTATAAAAATTGAGACATGACCTGCATCGAAGCATCCGGATCGGTATCGATACTGATAGCAGCCTCCGGGAGACCCAGCATCTGCATTCCACAAGAGTAATAGTACTGCTCGTTCTGGCGGTAGCTGACAAAGGTATGCAGCAGCTGATCCAATCTGGCCTCATCTGTCAGCTTGCCCCATTCTTCGGGTGTAAAGGCTTTTCCTGAATTTTGTATGCTGACCGCGAGCCCGCCGCTCTTCAGAAGCAGCTGCACTGCCGGCACTATTCTTTGAACGGACTCAAGGCTTCCCATATAGCTCTTCAAATATAAGACATGTGTATGCTTATCTAGCTTTTGCAGCATTTTATCGTTCATAATTCCTCTGTCAGCATAATAAAAGGCTTCCGAAAGCTCAGCATCACGCTCCTGGAATTGGACCTCAAACGCCCTGTTACGCTTTACATCCATCAGCAAATCATCGGCCAGCACATATTCGCTGCGGCTTTTCTTCTGTACCGAACGAGACAGCTTCTCTCGATCCTTCCACTGACCTGGAATACATATAACCAACTTATCATTCATTATAAAAAAATCCTTTCTCCGTAAGCGCCCATGAGACATTTCATCTCCTGCCATACGCATGATCTTCCGTTGTTTAAGACGCATCACATCATTTTACCAAAACAAAGTCCGCTTGAAAAACAGCATGAAAGGATATAAAAAACCGCTGCCCAAATCCATAAATGGCATAAAAGCCGGATTCAGGCAGCGGTCAGATGACGTCAGGAACGATTAATAGCGTTTAGGAGCTGCTTTTTTCGCAAGCTCAACAAGGTAAGCAAAAAATGCATCCGGATCGGTATCGTATACCAGATTTACCGGTTTGCCGTTCGGATCTTCTACAGTCCGCCCTTGACTCGGTCCATCCGGAATAACAGTACAGTTTACAAGCTTACGAGTTACGAGATCTTCACGGCCAACAGCAGCAGTTGTCAGCACATCCCACAGATAATAAGTGGAGTTGGTCTCACTGTATACGAGCGGAGGCACTCCAGCGTAACAGTTGCCCAGGAAGTCTACACCCTCGTAATTACGATCCTTTGCCCAGAGATTACGAACAGCAGGAGTAAGTGGAACCTTATTGGTGCTCTCCAGGGCTACCAGGTCAATTTCAATTCCTGTCTGCCAGATGTGGTGAGCTGCTTCTGGATCCCAATACACATTCCATTCCGCCGTCCCATCATGCTCCGGCTCTTGAACATTACCATTCTGGAATGTACCGCCCATCCAGACAAGACGATCAATTTTCTCCTCGATTTCCGGCGCTTCCTCAAGCGCACGGGAAAGGTCAGTAAGCGGGCCTGTGAACAGAAGCACCGTCTTCTCTTCTGTCTTTTTCAGCGTTTCTATAATATGCTTGTGCGCAGGCAGCTCCGATAAAGGTGCCTCCATCTTTCCTGATTCATTGAGAATAGGGAGTGCATCAACGAAATAGGAGTGAATTCTCCAATCGCTTGGGAAAGGGTTTTTACCGCGTGAATTGGACTTTGCCACTTCAACCGGATACGTGCTGAAACGATCTATAATTTTACGGCTTGCATCGGTTGCCGGCTCCAGATAACCGTCTGCCGGAATAACAGATACGCCGGTTACTTCCACATTATCCATTTGCAGCAGCATAAATAGTGAAACGAGATCATCTACACCGCCATCATGATTAAGGTAAACTTTTGCCTTCTTTGTCATGTTGTAATCCCCCTGCTTGTACTAGTCTCATGCTTGATTTTAATTAAACTCCATCCATCTTAAGTCTTATCCAAGCAGGAATGCAACCATTCTGCATATAAATCTCGTTTTTCAAAGGTAAAGGACATGTTAGCAGCTTTGCTTCTGCTAACATGTCCTTTAGAGAGAGTACATCTGTTACATTTGGGTTTCCTTCTCAGCCGACTTCATGGAATCAGTACGACTCAGTTGGCCTGGCCAGAAAGCCCATTTTCCTAATACGGTAGTAATTGCAGGAACAAGGAACGGTCTGACGATAAAAGTATCCAGCATAACGCCAAGCGCTGTAATAATACCGAACTGAACCAGCACCTGAATCGGCAGAGTCGCCAATACAGCGAAGGTCCCCGCTAGTATAAGACCTGCAGACGTAATGACAGAGCTTGTTTCTCCTACCCCTTCCTTGATCGCCTGTTTCAGCGGCATCTGCTTGCGCTTCTGCCAAATGCTTGAAATCATGAAGATGTTATAGTCCTCTCCAAGCGCTACGAGGAATACGAAGGCATAAAGCGGAATTGCACCCTGAATGGCATCGGCTCCAAGTCCATAATGTATAATAAGCCAGCCAAGTCCAAGTGCCGAGAAGTAAGAGAGAATGACTGTCGCAATCAAATAAATCGTCGCTATGATGGAACGCAGATAGAGAAGCAGCAACAGGCTGATTAAACCGATAACGACGGGTATAACGACTCTTGAGTCGCGTTCTCCTGTAATTTCGGAATCATATTGGGTCGCCGTTTGTCCACTGATCCATACGCTGTCAGCAGGAGACGAGATACCTGCTTCCGCAAGAGATGCTTCTGCCTCAGCTTTCAGGTCCGGAATATGCTGCATCGCCTCCATGGAGTATGGATTCATGGAAAGCTCAATGTCATAAGCTGCAATTTCGCTGTTTTCAGCCCCTTGCTGCGGTTCAGAGACGAGATCCACGTACTCGAACCCTTCAAGACGCTCTTTAAGATCTATATCCTCTCCCTTGGTATCCACCATGATTTTGACAGGAGCCAGTTCCCCTTCCGAAAACTGTTCCCCAATGATGGTGAAGCCTTCACGTGAAGGAACATCCTCCGGAAATGAAGATAACAGATCGTAAGTAAATTTCACCTGTGGTGAAAAGGCAGCAAAGACTCCTAGCAGCACGACAGCAGATATGATAACCATCCATGGACGTGTAGTGACGATCTTACCAATCTTGCTGTCCTTCTCCTTATGTGGGGCAGGAGCCGGCTTGCCTTTTTTCTTCGCATGCTCAGCTGCAAGCTCAGGTGTTCTCGGTACAAATGGGTAAAAAGATGCACGGCCAAAAATCGCGAGCAGTGCAGGAACCAGCGTTAAGCTTGCAATGAACATAATGAAGATGGACAGGCTGAACGGAACCGCGAACCGATGATAGGCCCCAAACTCCGCTAACAACAGCGCTAATAGAGAAATGACGACTGTAAAGCCGCTCATCGCAATAGCGCCGGAAGAGCTCCGAATCGCTTGGAACAAAGCCTTCTTCTTATCGGACTCATGCCACAACAGCTGGCGGAACTTCGATATAATAAAGAGACAATAATCGGTACCTGCTCCAAACAGCAGGACGGTCATAATCGCTATCGACTGCGAGTCAACCGTAATTACCCCTTGATCAGCGAGCAGCCCCAGAATAGGACTGGTCACCATATAAGCAAACCCTACACCGATCAGCGGAATCAACGCCAAAATTGGCGAACGGTAAATGAGCAAAAGGAGAATCAGCACTAACAGGACTGTTGCAATAAGCAGGGACACATCCGCATCCTCGAACAATCCGGTAGCATCAATCGAGATGCCCACTGGTCCCGTTACACGAGCACTCAATCCCTCTCCATTCACATCACTTTCGAAAGGATTTGTTCCATACAGCTGTTCAGTTTTGGCCTCCAGCTCCTTAATTCCTTCCTCAAGTGCTCCTGCGTCAGCAGATTCTTCGAAAAATACGGGAAGTATAATCGTGCTGCCATCCTCAGACAGCTGAGCATCAAGCGCCGGCGGCGGCAGCTCATGAAGCGGGACAACAGCGCTTTGACTTGCGACAGGCTCACTGGTCAGCTCTTCGGTAAGCTGCTGGAGGCTTGTCAGATCCTCGGGCTCCAGTCCCCCTTCCCGGTGCCATACAATCAGTGCAGGAACACCCGTGTTATTCGGAAACTCCCGAGCCGCGAGCAGCTCGGCTTGAACGGATGCCTTGTCGTCTGTAAGGTTAGCTGCATTATTATCCTCTCGCTCCCCTACAGCTGGCAGTGTCAGATTGAGGAGAACGGCAAGGATGATCCATACGAGAAGCGTAATCCATTTACTTCGCTTTCCTGCAACCCACTTTCCATAATCCGGCCCGGATTCATGCATTTCTATCCACATCCTATCTTTTTGTCTAATTGCTTAAATAATGTATTGATTTTGACTAAGTTCAATGTGAATTATATATACCGGAAGGTTAATTATCAAGTTTAATTTTGATTAAATGCGCATCTTATCATAAACTATTCAGAGGAGGTCTATCATGAAAAATACTCAAAGTCCGCGAACTCCGGGCAGACCCAAACAGACAACCGATCAAATTCCGATTCAGGAAACGATATTAAAGACGGCTTCCCGGCTGTTTATGGAGAATGGCTACGAGCCCGTATCACTTGCTCAGATCGCCAAAATATGTAACGTGACCAAAGCGTCCATCTATTATCATTTCACTAGCAAGCCAGAGCTGTTTAAGATAGCGGTAACGACGATGCTGAATGGCGGCTACAGGGCTACGGCTAAATTCCTTGATGAATCAGACACGCTTGAACAAGGCCTGCTGCGCGTAGCCGAAGCCAAGATCGCAAGACCTCATGCGGAGATGGAGACGATCCTTCGGGAAGCTGAAGCATTCCTCAGCCCTGAGCAAATTAAAGAAATCAGGGATTCGGAGCACCGCATTTACGAGGTAATGGCAGGACATTTTGAAGAGGCTATGAGACAAGGCGTTCTCAGAGAAGCCAATGCAATGCTGCTGGCCCAAGCTTTTACTGCCATGCTGATGCTTGGAAACCGTGAAGATACGAGGAATGAATACGCCACACCGCTTGACCTGGCACGAGAGCTTGTAAATCTGTTTTTCCAAGGTGCCAAGCAAACATAAGAACGGAGCTCTAATCCAGAGTCTCCGTTCTTTGTTTTCCATATTAATTAAAAGCGGACTTCGTCGATATTTCATCTGAATCATCTGCAGCTTGTGGAATCAAAAATTTCAATTTATGCTCTAAAAGTTTAATTTCAGCCGGTGTTGAGAGATAAATCTCTCCATCCGTATCTGCCGGCATCTCCGTCTCAGTAACGAGGTTAATTCTAGACGCCTTGAAGTACTTCACGCTGTCGTTACGGGGCTCCCATTCCCCCTCCGGCTTTCTCGCCAGAAGCTCGCGCAAGAGAGGGATACCTGTTTCGCGAATAATGAGCACATCGAATTCTCCATCGGTAAGAGCATCCTTTGAAAAAGGCAGACTGCTGGTGCCAAGCGATTTGCCATTGGAGATGTAGATCATCACTGCTTCATCTTCAATCAGCGTATTCTCTGTCTGAAGCTGATAACGGAAAGGCTTGGCTGCTCGAATCGTCTGCAATGTGCTAATGAAATAACTGAGCTTGCCCAGCGATCCCTTCAGCGAAGAATCAACATTTTCCGATGTCTCGGTAATTAACCCGATTCCAAAAAAGTTTGTAAACACCCGCTTATTCGCAATGCCAAGGTCAATTCTCATTGGCTTGCTCTGGATGAGTGCTTCGGCTGCTTCAGCTACATTAACAGGGAGACCTAGTGTGCGGGCAAAGTCATTGCAGGTGCCGCCGGGCAGAATGCCGACAACGGGAGGACGTTCCAGCCCTGCAAGACCATTGATGCATTCATGAACCGTACCATCTCCGCCCAAAATAAACACGGCATTCACTTCCTCGCCTCGCTCCCGGCATATTCTTTCCCCATCACCCTGAGCCATCGTCCTCACAATGACAAGCTCAGGAATAACAGATGTCAATACACCGGCTGCAGCCCCAACCATACTTCCTGCAGCAGTGCCAGCAGCTTCGTTATGAATGAGGA
This sequence comes from Neobacillus mesonae, assembly GCA_023715865.1. GTDB lineage: Bacteria > Bacillota > Bacilli > Paenibacillales > Paenibacillaceae > Paenibacillus. Next base: position 287,257 of record JAMBOW010000005.1, on the reverse strand, counting down.
GTGCTTTTTCAATATTCATCGTTCACCCTCCTCGCCAAATTGAGTCTTTTCTAATATATTTACCCGATTAAAGGCAGGAATAAAACACGTCGTTGGGGCTTGGTGCAATGGCTGGTTTTCGTAAGTGTGCGCCTATAAAAAGAATTTAAAACTAAACTACTCACCAGATGGATCATAAATCGAACCCATAAACAGCCATGCGCCGGTATCCCGATCCTCGATGGCCGTGAAGAATGGTCGATGAATATCCATTACCTTCGTCTCTGCGATTACTGCCGAAGACTCAGCCATACCGACAGAAGTAGCGGCTGCTGCCTCCGATCCCTTCTCATTGACTTCAAGCACCGCTTTGTGCTGAACATCGGCTATGAATAAGCCTCCATCTGACATATGTGAGAAATCAGCACCACCGTCAAAAGCGGATGGCATGCCTAAGTTTATGAGCGTATCAACAAGCCCTGCTTCATATTCAATCTTATATTTCGGCATAGACAATTGAACCATATACTGCTCGAAAGACTTCTGGAACGCAGCAGGGTCATCCTTTAGCTGCTGCTCGATCTCTGTAAGGCTCGTATTCTCTGCAGGCAGAATGACCAGCATGTTCATATTCGAGTCACGATAAGGCAGCCGAATTGCCTGCCACTCTCCGGTCTCTTTATACTCATACAAGTTGGTGTCTGACATCATGGGCACCCTTAGTTCGCTGCCATCCTCCTTGATAAATGCTGCGTCCTTCGTCAAACTCTCGTCAAATGTATGGACCCAGCTTCCCTTAAAATACAAAGCATTCAGCAAGTAGGTCACTATATTATCGTTCAAAGGCTCCTTCAGCATTTCCTCAATCAGGCCTTTCGTTCTCTCGCTCACCCAAGCATTAATCGCATTCATCGTTTCTACAGAAGAGAGCTCGGCTTTCATAACCTCAGCTCCATAGCTTGCCCCTGCTGTTTCGAGGAATGACGGTTTTAATGAGTAGTTCGAGTCAACCCAGACGGAGTTTGCCGTCATCAATTCCACGCCTTTGCCTGGACTGTTCAATAGCTGCATGTAGATTCTGCTGGCCTCATTTACTTCATCTATGCTTAGACCTGTCAAGCCAAGTACTTCTGCCATCTCTTGTTTGGTAATGCCGTCTGCACCGTTATAAGTCAGAGTTAGTGCAGTTGCAATGCTGTAAGGCGACAAGAAAATATTTGCTGCTTCTCCCTCCTGTTTACGCAGCTCCTCCAGCAGCTTCATGCCCAGCGCATTCTGAGACTCAATAAGTGCAGGATTCAGGCTGTCACCGAGCTTGGAGCGCTCCGTAAGACTGATTTGCTTCATATTTTGGGGTATCGTAGTTTGACTTGTGGGTATCTCTGCAGCCGAGTCCGCCGGGTAACCACATGCACTTGTACTAAGCATCAGCGTGACTGCCAAAATTAGCTTGCTTGGAACACTTCTCCGTTTGACTTCGAATGGATTCATATATAAAAATCCCCCTCTTTTTTACAATGATAGACTCCTATTCGTTTGAAATGGTTCCTGAACTGGGTAATGAGGATAAAAGTTTAATTATCGAATTGTTAATGCAGGAGGGATGTACTTATGATTCCAGCAACGCTTCAAGAACTGGAAGCAATTCGTGAAGAATGCCTTTCTATGGTTAAGACTAGAGCATTTGCATCAGGCGGCACCGCTCTATTGCCCATTCCAGGAACAGATGTTATAGCCGATGTAGGGATGTTAATGCAGCTTCTCCCTGCCATAAATGAGAAATTCGGATTATCTGAACAGCAGCTCAGCGGTATGGATGCTGAATCCAAGGCAGCGGTTTATGGTCTTGTAATGTCTATGGGGAGCGCAGTCATCGGTAAGCTGATTACCAGGGAAGTCATCATCAAGCTGCTTCAAAAAGTAGGCGTCCGCATGGCAACCAAGCAGGTCACACGCTTTGTCCCCATAGCCGGTAATGCAATTTCAGCGGCGCTCAGCTTCTCTGCGATGCGATATGTAGGGAACAAGCATGTAGAGGACTGCTATCAGGTAGCGAGACAGCTGATCGAGCAAAAAAGACCGAAAGAGCTGGATCCTCCAGCTGACGCAGTCATCGTCGGTTCAGTCAAGCCTTAAGCGGATGAATAGCCATGCATGCGGCTCAGCACGCAGACATCGCTGTAACTAAAAACACCGTATTCTATGCCTGGGTGCAATTTTGCTCCAGGACGGAGAATACGGTGTTTCCTATTTTAAATCACCAATTGTGTTATTACTGGTTCTTTACCCCGCTTCTGTAAACTGGCTGTTGTACAGATCAGCGTAAAATCCGCCTCCCGCAAGCAGCTCCTCGTGGGTTCCCTTCTCGATCACATCACCATGATTCATGACCAGAATGACGTCTGCATCCCGAATTGTAGATAGGCGGTGTGCGATAACAAAGCTGGTCCGGTCTTTCATCAGCTCATTCATCGCCTGCTGGATCGCAATTTCTGTACGGGTATCCACAGAGCTTGTCGCCTCATCCAGGATGAGGATAGAAGGATTCGCCAGAATGGCGCGGGCAATGGTAAGCAGCTGTTTTTGCCCTTGAGAAATATTGGACGCTTCCTCATTCAGCACAGTATCGTAGCCATCCGGCAGCGTACGGATAAAATGATCTGCCCTTGCTGCAACCGCGGCTTGACGCACCTCTGTCTCCGTTGCTCCTTCCCGGCCGTAGGCAATATTTTCGTAAATCGTGCCGTTAAACAGCCATGTATCTTGAAGCACCATACCGAACATGCTTCTCAGCCTGCTTCGCGGCATATCGGTAATGTTCACGCCGTCAATTTTGATAGCCCCACCCTGTATTTCATAGAACCTCATGAGCAGATTGATAAGCGTTGTTTTCCCCGCACCTGTCGGTCCTACGATGGCCACGGTTTGACCCGGTTCAACTTCTACATTCATATCTGTAATAAGAAGCTGATCTTCCTTATAACCGAATTTGACATGCTCGAACTCTACTGCACCTTTCACTGTACTTGAGGTGTGTGCCATATCCTTCTCAGCCACTTCCTCTTCCTCATCAAGCAGCTCAAACACCCGTTCAGCAGAAGCCACAGTGGACTGGATTACATTCGCAATGTTGGCTAGCTGGTTAATTGGCTGGGAAAATTGACGGGAATACTGGATAAAGGCAAGAATACTCCCTACACTCAAGGTCCCTCTCGTAACAAAAATCCCGCCAACGACGCAGATCAGCACGTAGCCAATGTTACCGATAAACATCATAAGCGGCATGATCAAGCCTGAAATAAACTGGGCTTTCCAGCCGGTTTCATACAGCTCCTCGTTGATTTTATTAAAATCGTGAATGGACTTTTCTTCACGTCCAAATGCTTTAACCACATTGTGTCCGGTATACATCTCCTCAACATGGCCGTTCAGCTCCCCGAGCCTCTTCTGCTGACCTACAAAGTAACCCTGGGAACGTGAAGCCACTAGTGCGACCACAATTAAGCTGAGCGGCAGAGTGAGTACTGTAATAAGTGTCATCCATGGGCTGATGGTAAGCATCATGACGATAACGCCGACAACTGTAACAAACGAAGTGATAAACTGCGCGAGACTCTGCTGCAGCGTGTTGCTGATATTGTCTACATCATTCGTAGCCCGGCTTAGAATTTCCCCATGCGTTCTCCCGTCAAAATATTTAAGCGGCAGCCGTGACAGCTTGTTGCTAATTTGCTCCCGCATATTAAATACGACACGCTGGGCCACACCGGCCATTAAGTATTGCTGGATATACGCAAAAAGCGAACTGAGCAGATACAAGGCGCCAAGCCACATCAGGATTCTAGCAATCTCCGTAAAGTCGATGCTAGCTGAGCTATTAAATAACGGGGCTGACAATATGTCGGTAGCCCGCGCCATAATTTTAGGAGAAACAATATTAAATAACGTGCTTAGAATCGCCATAATAAACACGACAAGCAGTATCGTATTCTGCGGCTTCAAGTAACGAACTAGCCGCTTCATTGTTCCTTTGAAATCTTTAGCTTTCTCAACCGGGCCCCGTCCCGGATGACCCCCGGGATGCTTGGGACCCGCAGAGCTAGGGGCGTGTGCTGTTTTTTTGCTATCGCTCATGCAATCTCCTCCTCTGATAACTGTGAGGACACAATTTCGCGGTAAACTTCATTATTATTGAGCAGCTCGCCATGAGTTCCGCTGCCTACAATGACTCCGTCATCCATAACAAGAATTCGATCTGCATCCTTTACCGTACTTACACGCTGAGCGACAATAATGACCGTTGAGTTGGACGTTTCACTCTTCAACGCAGCTCTAAGCCGGGCATCCGTCTTATAATCGAGCGCAGAGAAGCTGTCGTCAAAGACATAGATTTCTGGCCTGCGTACCAGAGCCCTTGCAATGGAAAGACGCTGCTTCTGCCCGCCGGATACGTTATTGCCTCCTTGAGCAATCATGCTTTCATAGCCGTCCTGCATTTCGCCGATAAAATCAGCAGCCTGAGCGACCTCCGCTGCATGCTGGATATCTTCCTCAGTAGCATCCTCTTTACCATAACGGATGTTGTCCGCGATCGTACCTGTGAAGAGAACAGCCTTCTGCGGAACATATCCAATCTTCGCGCGAAGCGCTTTCTGGGTTAAATCTCTGACGTCTGCACCATTAACCCGTACGCTGCCCTCGGTTACATCATAGAAACGGGGAATCATGGCAAGCAAGGTTGATTTGCCTGATCCTGTACCGCCGATAATGGCGGTGATTTCTCCCGGTTTGGCAGTAAAGCTGATATCCTTGAGCGCGTATTCCTCCGCACCTGGATATTTAAAGGACACGTTGTCGAACTCGAGAGTGCCATGTACCAGGTCCCCTGCTTTTGGAGAATCAGGGTTCTTCAGCTCAGGCTTCATCTCCAGCACCTCGTTAATCCGGGCAGCCGATGCTGCGGCACGCGGAAGCATGACGAAGATAATGGACACCATGATAAGAGAGAACATAATCTGCATGGCGTACTGAATAAATGCCATCATATTGCCGACCTGAATGTCGCCTGAGTCGATACGCAGGCCTCCAAACCAAATGATTGCGATAATCGAAAAATTCATAATAAGCATCATGACTGGCATCATAAATGCCATAATCTTGTTTACTTTGATAGATGTATCGGTCAAATCCTGGTTCGCCTCCGTAAAGCGTACTTTCTCAAACGCTGTACGATTGAAGGAACGAATAACCCGGATACCTGTCAGCTGTTCCCGCAGAACTAAATTTAAACGGTCCAGCTTTTTTTGTATCGCTTTGAAGAAAGGTAAACCTTTGAAAGCAATCAGCGCTACCGCACCTGCCAATATCGGAAGCGACACGACAAGGACAAGGGACAGCTGAGCATCCTGTGAGATGGCCATGATGACACCGCCGATAAACATGAGCGGAGCTCCGATCATCATCCGCATCATCATCAGCAGTACATTCTGAACCTGTGTAATGTCGTTCGTTGTTCTAGTAATTAAAGAAGCCGTTCCAATCTGATCAAACTCATGCAGGGAGAAATTCTCCACATGACTGAACAAGCGGCTGCGCAGATCCCGAGCAAACTTGCCTGTAATCTGTGAGGATAAGAAGCTGACCAGTATGGAGCACAATGTGCCCAGCAAAGCGACAACGAGCATCACGCCGCCAATTCTCCATATGTACGGAAGATCTCCTTGGCTTACACCGATGTTGATAATATCTGACATCAGCGTAGGCAGGAACAAGTCAGACAGTGATTGTAAAAATACGAATACAATAACGAGTAATACGCCAACCTTATACGGATTCAGCATCCGCAAAAGCTTCATCATGCGTCTTCACTTCCTTTTCTTGATGGCCTGTCCTTGCAATTCTTTTGGGACTCTGTCCTTTTTCGGTCCTGGTACTCATAAACACGGGTCAAGAGATTCGCTAATTGCATGCTGTCCTCTTCACCTAGAAATTCAATCAAATCATGAACATTGTTTACAAGCTCATTATGAATATCACGCATCGCCTGGCGGCCCGCATGGGTAATCGTAATTCGCATAACTCTGCGGTCTTCGGGGTCCATTTTACGTTCAATCAACCCTTGTTCCTCAAGTCCCCGGATGACTGGCGTAATTGTCGGTGCTTTTACACGCAATATGTTGCTGATCTCGGATACTTTGAGTCCCTCCAGCTGATGGGCAGTTGTTGGTCCGTTGTCCTGAAATTCATTAATCATGCGAACGACAACGGCAGGATCTTGATTATCACCCGTTTCTTTCCCACGAATCAATGCAACGAGAAGTGCAATTTCGCTGGGATTGCGTCCTTCCGTTTTAGTTTGCTTTAGATTACTCCTGTTGAATTTCATAAATGCAAAGAGCAGATTTTGGGCGATAGTATCGTCCTTCTTCAATGGATCACCTACTTCTATTAGTCAATGCTTCCTATAACGATATTAACATAATTGCAAAATCCTTAGGTCTCCTAATTAATATAAATGCAAGCAGATTATAGTCTTTTGCACTCCTTAGTGTCAAACTTGAACCTTATGGTCTATATAGTGCCTTCTCATGGACAGTCACATTCTAAAATACTATAAAAAAAGAAGACGGCAGTGACTCTACAGCCACAACCATCTTCATATACACAGACATATATAACGTTGAAGTATTTGTTCACTTCTTCTTAATTGTTACCTAATCAATATCAGATCTCTGGAGCCACAATTCTTCAATATTATTTAAGTTTTGCTCTTTTAGAAAATTCACCGTACTATCTTCCATTTTACTAAAGTTATCATACCAAATGGGGGAAGACACATCATAGTCATGAAGGTCTGATAAAGAGGACAGCCATCCCTGATTCATCTGTTTTATCATGCTGACGGATCTTTCCATATCTGATCCCAAATGACCAGATTCGGCTTCGTCAAATAACAGGGAAACCTTATATACATTTTGAATGATTTGACTGTTCTGAATGGTATCCTCACTAACATCAATGCCTAATTGATAAGCTAGCGTAATATGGTCCATAACGAGCTTCTGAATTTCGCTGTTCAGTTGCATGAGATTATTAGCTGTATCCTGAGTCAAATTCTTAGAAAGCAATATTTCAGCGTATATTTCATCACTACTGCGCAGGTAGCCTCTAAGATCCTCGACCTCTTTTGTTATCCTATATGAAAGAGCATCCTCATATTTGGTTTTTTCTTGATGTTGATAGATGACTAATAGGATAAGGATTACAGAAACAGCTGCTAGAACGAAATAAATTGATTTTGATTTTGTGTTTTTGTTCATTCTAATTCTTTGAGACATTCCCTCCTTCATAGAGATTTTAGTAACTATTAACTAAACAATATAAAATAATTTAAAGTTTAGTTGTTCTTTCAAAAAAAGATCGCGTCAATTGAAATTGACGCGATCCAGAGCTTTTTTTACACCTTGCTATAAGCACTCTCGAAATTAAAATAAGTCTTCGCATTTTCGTAAGAAATCCCCTGTACGATGCTGCCCAGCAGCTCAAGATCATGAGGTGCTTCTCCATCCTCTACCCATTCGCCAAGCAGGTTGCATAGCAGCCTGCGGAAATATTCATGTCTTGTGTAAGACAGGAAGCTTCTCGAATCCGTCAGCATGCCGACAAACCGACTTAACAGTCCCACGTTGGACAATGCCTTCATCTGTGCCAGCATGCCATCCTTCGTATCATTGAACCACCATGCTGCACCCAGCTGGATTTTGCCCGGAATACCGTCTCCCTGGAAGCTGCCGGCAATCGCTGCGAGCACCTCGTTATCACGAGGATTCAAGGAGTACAAAATAGTTCTTGGGAGCGCATCCTCGCTTGCCAGCGCATCGAGCAGTCTGACAAGCGGATAAGCCAGCTGGCTGTCATTCACAGAGTCATACCCCGTGTCCGGACCAAGCAAGCCTAGCATGCGGGAGTTGTTGTTTCTGGCTGCATTGATATGGTATTGCATCGCCCAGCCGCGTGCGGCGTACAGCTTGCCCAAAAAGATGAGAGTGTGCGCCTTATATTTTTGTTCTTCAAGCAGGCTCACTTTTTCACCATTTAATACTTTGGCAAAGATCGCTGCTGCCTCTTCACGCGTCGCTTCAGCGTAAGGCACATAATCAAGTGCGTGGTCGGATACACGGCCGCCTACGGAATGGAAGAAATCAACCCTTGCCTCAAGCACTTCAAGGAACGTGTCATAGCTGGTAATAGAGCGGCCAGCGGTCTGTTCCAGACGGGATAGCCATTCTCCGAACCCATCCTTGTTAATTTCAAGACCCTTATCTGGACGGAAGGAAGGCAAAACAGCCGTATCAAAATCCTTCAAGCTTTGGATGGCCACATGATACTCCAAAGTATCGGCCGGATCATCCGTCGTGCACACTACGGTTACTTTCGACTTTGTAATCAGATCGCGGGCTCCAAAGCCTTCCCCGTTCAGCTTGGCGTTTACCTTCTCCCAGATCACTGGAGCATTCTTCTCATTAATCAGCTCATACACACCAAAAAAACGCTGCAGCTCGAGATGCGACCAAGCATATACCGGATTGCCAATCGCCATCGGCACCGTTCTTGCCCAAGCAAGGAAACGGTCGTAATCACTTACGCCTTCGCCTCCTGTTATGTATTTCTCTTCAACACCATTTGCCCGCATCAGACGCCACTTGTAATGATCCCCATACAGCCAGGCATCGGTTAAATTGCTGAAGGTTTTATTCTCATAAATCTCCTTAGGACTGAGGTGGCAGTGATAATCGATAATCGGCATATCCTTTGCATACTTCTCGTACAGATTGACGGCAGTATCATTTGACAGCAGAAATTGTTCATCTAAAAAAGATTTCATCTTCCTTGCCCACTCCCTTTAGGTTGATTTTGGTTCGTTCAGGTTTACTTCTCAAACTCTAACCTACACCCTTTCCTGTAAAAGTTCAATAACAAAATGATAACGCTAACAAAAAAGGTGCTTAAGCGACAAGCGAGCTGTCTCACTAACATATTTTGTAGATTTCTGAAATGGTCTTTACGAATTTAAGGGTGTTATATCATTGACAATAAATATTTGTGACGACTTCCTATGTCTTGACGTTGTTATTACAGGGGAAGGTTATAATAGAGGAAAAAAAGAGGTGCTTATCCATGCAAATTACGTTTTTAGGAACCGGCGACATGTTTAGCTTTGAACAGGATCACAACAGTGCAATGATCACGTATCGCGATACCCGGCTCATTATTGATTTTCCTGAATCCAACGCAAAAGTGCTGCATAAGCTCGGAATCATGCTGGATGAGATAGAACATATTTTTATTACACATTTGCATGATGATCATATTAACGGCCTGCAGCAGCTTGGTTATTATGCACAGGTATTCGGCAAGCATAAGCCAAACCTCTACATTCATGAGGAGCTGATAGATCCGCTGTGGCGGTCACTTGGACCAGGCATGCGCTATACCGTACAGGGAGAGCGGAAGCTAGAGGATTACTTTCATCTGATTCCGCTGCGTGAAGGGACACCTTTCTCTATCGGCGGAGTTACCTATGAACTGACCCTGACGCAGCATGTTCCCGGTATGCTTAGCTGCGGCCTCCTTGCTCCCGGTTACTTCTATTACAGCGGCGATGCAACCATGGACAGCGCACTGCTTGAGCAGGTCGCAGATCATGTGCAGGTTATTTTTTATGAATGCCATCTGCAGGAGGTAACGATCTCGTCGCATACCCATTTGGACGACATTAAGGCACTGCCGCTGCCAATCCAGGCCAAAACATTGCTTATGCATTATCATGACGGCTACGCAAGACCAGAGGCTCGTGAGGAGTTTAATCGTGAGGCAGTCTCAAGGCTTGTACAGCCCTTGGAGGTGATCCGGCTTCATGAGCAATAAGCATGATGACCATTCCCGTATAACCAATCAGACCTCTCCTGAAGAGAGGTCTGATCAAGTGAATTCCGATCCTAGCCAATTTGATCAAGAGCGTCCCGATCATACCGCTTCTAATTCTTTGAATTCCAACCGAATTCACTCTGGAAGCTCACCCGCCTTTAAACATTCAAAGACAGACTTGTTTGCTAGAAATTCGTTCTATTTCTGCATGATTGTCATTCTTCTAGTTATTCTAATTGCAGGCGTATCCGGAATAAATCTAGGGGTAGCCATAGTGGTGATGATGTCATACATCGAATGGCTGACCAAATACATCTTACCTTGGATTTTTCTCTACTACTTCATTAAGCTTGCCCGCGCCTATATTAAATCGAAGCAGGGTTAACCTGTCTATATTCCCGCCACTCTTCGGGCAGCAAGGAACGGTAAGGATCCTGAGCGAAACGGTCATCCACCAGCACAAGCACACCCTCGTCTTCTTCTGTCCGGATGAGCCTGCCGCCTGCCTGAAGCACTTTATTCATTCCTGGAAATACATAGGCGTAGTTAAACCCGTTACGGCCCGTCTGATTAAAATAATCTCTCAGCATATTGTTCTCAAGCCCGATCTGCGGCAGGCCTGTCCCAATGACGATGACACCATTCAGTCTGTCTCCAGGAAGATCGACCCCTTCTGAGAATACGCCCCCAAGTACGGCAAAGCCCAGACGTGTCCTCTCAGGATTGGGCTGGAAGCCGGACAGAAATGCATCCCGCTCCTCCTCGCTCATGGAAGATTGTTGCAAAATCGTATCCACGCCTTTACCCTCATCCTGTATATAAGTGTCATACACTTCCTGCATGTAGGAATAAGAAGGGAAAAAGACAAGCAGATTCGTACCCGGGCGTTCCTCAGCCACCTGCTGCAGAAGTCTTGCAATGGTCCCCTTCGATCTTTCCCGGTCATTGTATCTGACAGACAGAGGCACGAACCGCACATCAAGCTGTTCCTTGCTAAACGGCGATGGAATGCTGAGCGTGTAATCCTCTTCTCCTGCTCCAAGCATATCCCGATAATAATTCATCGGAGACAGCGTCGCAGAGAAATGGATAATGGAACGATAGCCTTTGCCTGCCTGACGAAGCAGCTCTGAAGGGTCAAGGCAGTACAGCTTGATTCGAAAGTCGCTGCGAATAATCTCCGCATACGTCAGATAATGCTCGTCGTACAGCTTGGCCATCCGAATGAAATTTTGTGCCGCAAAATACGTACTAAGCAGCTCCTCCTGAGCCTCGAGACTGACCTGTGATGCAGCCGTGCCCGAGACCAGCTCGATCTCCGCAACCTCAACAAATTTCTCCAGCCGCTTGATCAGCTCTTCGGGCAGCTCTGATTGGATAATGCGTCCATCGCTGTTACAATTGTTTTTCACTGCATACAAGAAGGAATTGACCTCCCCAGCAGCTCTGGATACTCCTTCATTAGCTGCCTTATATTCGCTTTTGATACCTAGAAACACCGATTTGACCAACTCCGCAGAGAACATGTTCCGGCCCCTGTCTACTAGGTTGTGCGCCTCATCCACTAGCACGGCCGTCTTTTTCTTCTGGTCCTCAAACAGCCGTTTAAGCGATACACGCGGATCAAAAATATAGTTATAGTCACATACGACTGCGTCGGCAGCGTAAGCAATATCCAAAGAATATTCGAACGGACATACCCGGTGCTTGCGAGCGTATTCTTCGATCACCGGTCTTGTCATGATGGTTTCGTTCTTCATAATATCCAGCACTGCGCCGTTAATTCGATCATAATATCCCTCACACATGCTGCATTGTCCGGCATCGCACGCTTCCTCTTCCTTGAAGCAAATCTTATCCTTAGCCGTAATGGTCACGGAGTTCATATGCAGCCCTTGCCCCTGCATCCGGGCAAAAGCCTCCTCTGCCGTTGCTCTTGTCGTCGTCCGCGCGGTCAAATAAAAAATTTTGCTGATGTTGCCTGCTCCAATTGCTTTTACCGCAGGAAATAAGGTAGACATCGTCTTTCCGATCCCCGTCGGCGCTTTCGCCATCAGCCCCGTGCCTTCGGCAATGGTCTTAAATACTGCCCCTGCAAGCTTTCGCTGGCCTGCTCGATAGGATGGAAATGGGAATCCGAGCTGGTCGATCGACTGCTGCCGCTCTTCTTCATGCTGTCTGAGCATTTGTGCATAAGGAGCATACGCCTCTATTACTTCATGCGCATACGCTTCGAGTTCTTCAAAAGAATGGGTAACGAGCAATTTCTTCTGCTCGCCGCTCCCTGTCCGTACGTAAGTAAGCTGAATCTGCATGCTCGTAAGTCCCTCAGACTTGGCATACATATAGGCATACATCTTACCCTGCGCCCAGTGAACCGGAAGCCCGCCCTCCACGTCCTGAAGCGGGGCACCCGTCGATTTGATCTCATCGATCGTCCACACCCCGTCAAGCTGTATGAGTCCGTCACACCGTCCTTCAAGCTTGAACAATAGTTCATCGTAAATCATTTCTGTCTTAAGGAACACTTCCTTCTGGTCCGTCTCTGCATATGTCTTCTGTACACTCTGGTGAATTCGGGTTCCTTCATGCATCGTCGCATTTGTCCGGAAACCTCCTGTGATGCTGCCGCTCCGATATACGTACTCCACCAGGGGTCTGACAGAAATTGAAATTTCATATGGCATGCGCTTCACCCGTTCCTCTATATTTATGGTCTTCTCACTTTATCAAAATGGAGTGCAAGATACCAGCACTCCTGAATTACGCCGCATGCGTAAAAAACCTCTCCCAGGCTGTGCAATAATGCAGCCTGGGAGAGGTTTAAGCGGACAACCATATATTCAAAAATAGAGAATGTTTATTTCCTTTCTGAATAAGGCACATAATCAGGATAATCCGTAATAATTCCGTCTACTCCCATATCAAGAAGGAATTCGACATCCTCTCTTTTTCGAAGGGTCCAAGCATATACTTTCATCCCTCTGGCATGAATTTGATCTACAAGAGACGGCTCCATAGCATAAACATGTGGATTGACATACGAAGCGTATGTACGGTATTCATCCAGTTTATCACTCGTCAGGTCTGCCGGATCCTCGATGAGAACCCCAGTTGGAATCGTAGGGAGCATCTCATGAAAGGCAGCCATGGACTCTTGATTAAAGGATTGAAGGATGACTTGTCCTGGCCCCATCTGATCATATCCGTATTTGATTAAAGCATCTGCCACTTGCCGTTCAATGCCCGGATACAGCTCAGGTGCCTTCAGCTCAATAAGAAATCCGATACCCTTGCCGCTGTAATGAGCCAAGACCTCTTCAAAAGACGGGATCTGCTGACCGCTGAATTCTCCTCCAAACCAGCCTCCAGCATCAAGACCCCTCAGCTCTGCAAGCGTAAGCATTCGGACCTCACCTGTTCCGTTCGTTGTACGATCTACAGACAGATCGTGAATGACCACAAGCTCTCCGTCACGGCTTCGCTGCACATCCAGCTCAATCATGTCCGACTTCATCCGGTAAGCCAGTTCAAAAGAAGCCATCGTATTCTCCGGCGCGTATCCCGCAGCTCCGCGATGGGCAATAACAGCTGTAGGAGCCGAGTGGGCGGCTGCTATATAATCTGTGTCTCCGGCAATTCCGATCATGGAAGCGATAAGTAGTGTTCTCCAGTTTTTAGCCAAGTCTGACTCACCTCTCCTTTTTAACCCCAACATAACAGGAGAATGTAAAGGCCTTTCATCAACTGCTGCATGCTAATGTAAAGATTCGAGCTTAGTGTTATATACCCGTTTTTGGCTTCAATTCACCTGGAAGTCTGCCTTACATGACCAAGACGGATTAAGAACCTATTGTTTTTGTTTAGATATTAAAGAAGCATGAATGACCTTGTTCACTTATGCCAAGGGTAGAGCGCAGCAGCTCATGCGATGAAAAGGCCGCCCTTGCTGCTTCGCTGTTATTGCCTGTTTCCTTATGCTATATTGGATTTGAATAACAAATACAGGAGGTCTAAACCATGTATCTGTATGTATTCTCCTCACCGATTTCGGATGCTCTTAAAGAGCATTCTCATTACACACTGCAAAATGAAGAAGAGACCCGTTATGTTATAGAGCTGGACTCGAAGATTGAACATGATCCCGCTGTTCCTGCTTATGAAGCTATTGATGCAAATGGAAGCTTGAACGGCAGCAAATTCATCGTCATGAACAACATCCCTGTCACTGAAGAAGGACGGGAAGCGTTCGAAGGCAGATTCATGAACCGTGCCCGTAAGGTTGAAGGGGAGCCAGGCTTCGCCGGCATTCGCGTCCTGCGCCCATTAAACAGCGATACTTACGTCATCCTGACAGCATGGGAATCCAAAGACAGCTTTGAGGCTTGGCAGCAATCACAGGCGTTTTCCCACGCCCATCAGAAGCGCGACTCGCAGGAGGGATTGAAGGTTCAGGCTCCATCCATATTTGCCCGTCCTTCATTTATTACAACCTATACTGTCGAGTAAACGTCATTTTTAGTAAACATAAAACAGAGCCCGAAATTATCCTCCTTGCATCAAGGATGGAGTTTCGGGCTCTTTATCTTTTCCAGGGCAGAACTCCGGTAGAAACGGCATTTCTTAAGGCTCTGTTCATAAAAGTATATATTGTTCACACTCCGAAAAGCACAATTGTACATAAATGATTAAAGCTTTCACTACTCAGAATGAAAGCGCTTCACTATACTGACATCAAAACATATAGAAAGGGTGAATGCGCGATGCACCAATCGGAGTCCGGAAGCCCCGTCTCCCTGACAGCCCAGTCAGAAGCTGCCATCCAGAAACAGGCTAAGCCTGCGAGGCTGCGGTCCTTCTTCAAGGAGCTCCATAAGAACAAAATTATGTTTCTCATGCTTCTGCCCACGCTGATCTTCTTCTTCATTAACAACTACATTCCGATGGTGGGCATCTACTACGCCTTTACGAAGTTTAGCTTCAATACCAGCTTGTTTCAGGCTGAGTTTGTCGGCTTGCAAAACTTCAAATTTCTTTGGCAGTCAGGTACGCTGCTCAAGCTAACCGTAAACACAATCGGGTACAATCTTGCGTTTATCGTACTAGGGAACATCCTGGCTATAGCGGTAGCCATTCTGCTTAATGAACTGAAGGGAGCTTGGTTCAAGAAAATTACCCAATCCGTGATGTTCCTGCCGTACTTCGTTTCTTTTGTTATCCTCAGCGTTATCGTCTACAACATGTTCAACTATGACAGCGGCTTTCTCAATACCCTGCTCGCTGAGTTTGGTGCGGGACCAGTAGACATTTACAACAAGCCCTTCGTATGGATCTTTCTAATTATCCTGTTTTATCTATGGAAGAATCTCGGCTACAGCATGGTTATTTACCTCGCCACCATTACCGGCATCAATGACGAATACTATGAGGCTGCCAAAATTGACGGAGCGCATATTTTCCAGCGCATTTGGTACATTACCGTTCCCATGCTGAAACCGACGTTTGTCATCCTTCTGCTCTTCGCTCTCGGCAGCATCATGAAAGGACAATTTGACCTGTTTTACCAGCTCGTCGGCAACAACGGCATTCTATACAATACGACCGACATCCTCGACACCTATGTATATCGGTCGCTCAAGGTTACTTTCGACATGGGCATGGCTTCCGCAGCAGGCGTGTATCAGTCCATGTTTGGATTTGTGCTCGTCATGACGGTGAACTACATTATCCGAAAAATCAACGAAGATTACGCGCTGTTCTAGGAGGTGGGGCATGAGAATAAAAGAAGATCATTATACCAAGCTGCTTCAGGCGATTGCTTATACCGTTGTTATTACGGTCTCCGTCATTTGCCTGCTGCCTTTTTTGCTAATCGTATCGGCTTCGCTGACAAGCAATGATTCCATCATCCGTGACGGCTTTAAAATTATACCCGGTGAGATTTCGTTTGAAGGGTATCAGTCTATCTTCGCTTTTCCTGAGGAAGTGCTGAGAGCCTATGGCGTTACCTTGTTCACCACGGTGGTCGGTACCGGCCTCGGCTTGTTCTTCATGACGATGGCCGGGTACGTGCTGGCAAGAAAAGACTTCAAATACCGAAACACATTCTCGTTCTACATCTATTTCACTACGCTGTTCGGCGGAGGGCTGGTTCCTTGGTACATTCTCATTACAAAGTATCTCGGCATGCTCGATTCCATAGCCGCCCTTATATTTCCCGGGCTGATGACCCCGTTTCTAATCATTCTGATGAAAAACTTTATTCGTTCCGGCGTGCCGGAGGAGCTGTTTGAGTCGGCAAAAATTGATGGAGCCAACGATTTTACGATCTACTACCGGATCGTTCTGAAGCTCGCCATGCCCGGCATTGCGACAGTTGGCCTGTTTCTTGCTCTTCATTACTGGAATGACTGGTTCTCCTCCTCTCTCTTCATTAACTCGCCAGAGAAGTACCAGCTGCAGTACTACTTATACAACGTGATCAACTCGAGCGCGTTCCTTGCGAATATGGGAGCGGGTACAGGCGTATCGCTGTCTTCCAGTCTCCCGACAGAGTCGATGAAAATGGCGATGGCCATCGTTGTAACAGGCCCAATTCTGCTGCTATATCCGTTTATTCAACGTTATTTTGTGAAAGGACTCACCATCGGTGCAGTCAAAGGCTAAAACCATACGCGCACACAAAGAACAAGCAACAAAGTTTTCATTTCCTTAAATTAAAAAAGGGAGGATTCTTATGAAAAGATCTGCAAAAAGAACGTTTGCCGCTTTAATTTCCGCCATTCTCTGTATCGCCCTATTGGCCGGCTGCAGCGGAGGAGGTTCAGGCGGAAGCGGTGAAAGCGCGCAGCTTACAGAGGACGGCAAACTGGATACTTCGAAGAAGGTTGAGCTCCAATTTTACATGCTCGGTGACGCACCCAAAGATCTGCCTGCCATCGAAGCTGAAATTAATAAAATGGCACTAGAAGACTTGAATGCGACGGTTAAATTCAACTATACCACTTGGACGGATTGGGACCAGAAATACAAGCTATTGCTGTCTTCCGGTCAATCGATTGATCTGATTTTCACCGCAGAATGGACGCAGTATCAATCCTACGCCAAGGCAGGCGCCTTCATGCCGCTTGATGACCTGCTGCCTGCCGCAGCTCCGGAGCTGCAGAAATTCGTGCCAGAGGATATGTGGGATGCAGTTAAAATCGATGGAAAAATCTATACTGTTCCGGCCACATACAAGGAATATGTCAACAACGGATTCGTCTATCGTGAAGACTTGCGCAAGAAATACAATCTGCCAAAGCCGGTGGATCTGGAAAGCTTCGAGGCTTACATGGACGGAATTAAGCTGAATGAACCAGGCATGATGCCTGTCTCATTGAACAGCGATGTCATCGGCAACTTGCACGATCGTTATACCGAGATCAATAGTCTGGCGGGGCCTACCAAATACGGTATTGGCGTTAAATATGATAACCCGGGAGATCCGTACGCTTTCTGGGGTTCGGAAGAGCACAAGGCCGAACTTGAGATGCTGAAACGCTGGGCGGACAAAGGCTTCATTCCGAAGAACGTACTGAATATTAAGGATACTATTCAAAGCCAGCTTACTTCCGGCAAGGCAGCATCGATCTTTGGCGATAATCCAACTCGCTTTAATGACGCAGTCATTAAAGTGAAGTCGACGTACCCGGACTGGGAGCTTGCCTATGTTCCTTTTTCGGAAAAGACGGGATACTCCACTCCTGTTCATCCGATTCACAACGGGTTTGCCATCCCGAATAACAGCAAGAACCCGGATCGCGCCCTTGCCTTCTATGAGAAGCTGGTTACCGATAAACGATACAATCTGCTGACACAGTACGGAATGGAAGGCAAGAACTATGAAGTTGATGAGAGCGGGTATTACAAAATGCTGGGGGATGCTTCGAGCAACGGATTTCCGCGCGAGGGCATGAACAGCTGGGCTTGGCGCAATCCAGAATATATGCTGTTTGACGAAGGCTACGATGGCGTGAAGGCTATCTTCGATGAGCTTGATAAAGTGCAGAAGCCGGATATCTTCACCGGATTTGCAGAGGATTACACTTCATACCAGGCAGAAAAAGCTGCCCTAGAACAAGTTGAGAAGCAATATCTGTACCCAATGCTTGCCGGGCTCGTTGATAATATTGAAGAGGGCATTGAAACCTTTATGTCCAAAGCGAAGCAGGCAGGCTTGGAGAAAGTACAGTCCGAATACACCAAGCAATGGAACGCCTACGTTCAGGAACAGGGGATCAAATAAACGGCTGCTGTAATTGCCATTTCCCTATTCAAAAGACCGCCGTTTGAAAAACGGCGGTCTTTTGATGATTATGTCCCATCCATAATGTCGTCACGATTTTGCTCAGCTTTTCGATAATCGGTCGGCGTAACGCCATAATACCGTTTGAACATTCGATAGAAGTACGAGCTGTTCGTAAACCCAACCTGCTCGCTGATAGAGGCTATGGATTCATCCGTCTCTTTCAGAAGTCTGCACGCATGTGCTATCCGCTCCTCCTGAATGGTATCTCCTACCGTCTTCAGCGTAAACTGCTTGTATAAGCGCCCTAGATAAACCGACGACATGTTCAGCTCATCCGCAACCTGGTTAAGCGAAAAATTCGGATCGGTATAATGCCTGCCGATCATATCATTGATCCGACGTATCAAATCGTCCTGCTTTAAGCTCCTTTTTTCCTGCCATTTGTCTTGAAGCTCATCAAACCATGCTCCATAAGCGGCAAGTACCTCATTCATGGTCTCAAAGCGGTCCAGCGACTTGATATCGACGCTCGACAATTCGATCCCATTTCGCCTCTGCATATGATCCATTATGTTCTTGACCGTCACGTAGAGCCGGGAGTATGCAAGCTCCGTGTTGTAAAAGGGGTATCCCTTTGTCCCCTGCATGATGTTGGAGAAAAGCTGCTTTGCCTCCTCTGTCTTCCCTTCCATAATCAACTCAGAAAGTCGTAATTCCTTCTCACTCGGATACACGTAGCCTGTGCCTTCATATACCTTAATTTCCTCGAAACTGATCATGCTCTTCGTTCCTAGAAAGAAACGTTGCTTGGAGGCCTCTTTCAGCTTTCTGACGTACTCATGGACATGCTCTGGCTGATTGAGCACCGGGCTGTATACCGCGGATAGACTGATTTTTAAATACTCTCCAGAAGCCTCTTGAAGCTGTGCGATCACTGATTCGAGCGTTTCTTTGGTATCAGCAGCTGCCTCAGCCATAGCCGGATGGATAAATAGAAGCACGCTGTCTTCATCCATGTCGATGCTTTCCACCACGAACGAGCTTCCGTATACTTCTGATGCTATATTCATGATCGCAAACTTGTAAGGAAGTAAAAAATCTCCCCGCTCATCCATAAAATCAGAAAAATAATCGATACGCAGCAGCACAAGACGGTAAGGCTGATCCAGGCGAACGGAGATCCCCATATCGTTGAATTTCGCAGCCAGCTCGGTCCCCCAGACAGTTCTGACTCTGACGATATTGCGCAGGGTATGCTGTTTGATCGTAAACATGCCGTTTCTTTTATCCGCTTCCAGCGTATGTTTTTGAGTTACAACCTGGCCGAAGGGAACGTACAAACGTTTAGACAGCAGCCACGAAACAAAGAGTCCTACTCCAAGAACAGCTCCTGCTATCAAAATAGTCATGTTTCGGATCTGATCAGTATAACGGGTAATACTTTTGTAAGGCGTGACATGGATATACTGCCACTGAAGCTGGTCCGGTGAGCTGTAGGAGATCAGAGATCGGCTGCCCTTCCAGGTGTCTACAAAATAGCCTGACGATTCATTAGCAACCCTCGCGCGAATCGGATCTTGATCAGAGGGCGCTATCTCCACCTCTTCCAGGCTGTCTACCGACATTAGCCTCTCCCTGTCATCTAGAATGAAGGTCCTTCCATCATTGTCAGCGTTTCCAATCAGGGCATCATTAATCCAGCTGGAGGATAGGTTTACGATAACCGCTGAATTCAGCTTCCGGTCTCTCCCGATGGCATCAAAGCAGAGGAACGTATACACTGATATACTCTCTCCCTCACTGCTCTTATAAGTTCTGGGAATAGGGGTGAACGGCTTGTATTCCTGGTAATTATCAAGAATTCCGATAATTCCGGTATCCTCCAGTTCCTCCTGGTTATATGTGCCGTTCTGTTCACGATTAGAGGCGATATAGTAAGTTCCGCTGGTTGGATTGTTAACATATATCGATTCGATATACGGCATGGTCCTGAGATAGTTGTTCAGCTCCAGCATCGCAGCGGTTACGTCGTACACCCCAGGATCAGGGTAGAACATAAGCTTCGTAATAGCCGTATTCCGATAAATCTGATAAGACAGCCCTTCGGCCGTCTCTGTCATATGAGTAACAATGCTGCTTGTGCTCTTCAAATCGGCCAGATCATTCTGGAAAGCCTGATTTTTTTGAAATTGATTGTAGTAAATATAATATATAGAAGCAGATACAAGCATGGTTACAGCCACACACAATGAAATCCCTGTAAGCAAACGGCCGTATAGCTTTCGGTTGGTGTATAAGACGCCCCTGTTCATACCCTGGTCCCTCCCAGATAATACCTGCTATAATTCCTACATATGTAATATTTTATCATTATAAACCGATAGATGGATATCAATAAAGATGGAATGAGTTTTGACAACGCCCAGGTTCCGTAGGATAATATTTTACTGCGGTGCGGTGTATCCTGCGCCCTTATTATTGTATAATGATACCATTATTTTACATTGCAGCCTGCCTGCAAGGAAGGAAGGCGGTACACTTGGAACGCTTCACGTGGAAGGCACTCGTGAATAAACCGTTTATTTTCTTTACCATCATTATGATTATCAAGAGTTACCTTACCTGGTACGCTATATTCGATAACATACCATTTTGGCAGCCATTATTGACCGAAATTCCTTTTATGTGGCTCATTTTTTGTATTATTGAACGCTTCGCGAACAAAAGAAAAATAGGCTACTACATGCTTACTAATTTGGTCGTTACCATTATCTTTTTTGCTGCCATTATGTACTACAAATACTACGGGGTGATCGTAACCTATCACGCCCTGGCCCAAGTGAATCAGGTCACTTCGGTCAACAGCAGCATTTTCTCGCTGCTCGCACCCTATTACTTGCTTATTTTTGTCGATATCATTGTCTTGCTCATTTATTTCATCCAGCGGCGAATTCGTCAGAACAGACAGGTGTTCTACATGCCGAAGAAATTGCCCCGCTTAGGGAAGCGAACGATTTTAGCCGTGTTTACCGTTTCAGCTCTTATTACTATATTTAATATTTGGCCGAACAGAGCCAGCATGAACGAACTGGATCAGGCAGAATCGATGGGTATATTGAATTACGAGGCATTCTTGATTGCCTCTGACAGGCCTGAGGATCCGGTTCCTGCCAAGGAGATTAGTCAGCAGAAAATCAACGAGCTGAAGGGTATCCACTCTGCCGGGCCGGCAGTATCCAGCTACTGGGACGCAGCAGAAGGACGCAACGTCATCATTATACAGCTCGAATCATTTCAGAATTTCCTTGTCGGCCTAAGTGTAGACGGCCAGGAAATTACGCCGAATATGAACAAGCTCGCTAAGGAAAACCTGTATTTCCCGCAGTTCTTCCAGCAGGTCGGACAAGGAAATACCTCGGATGCGGAATTTGTTGTTAACTCATCATATTATATTCCGCCGCGCGGGGCTGCTTCCCAGGAATATGCAGACTACGAAGTACCGAGCCTGGCAAGATTGCTCGAAAAGAACGGCTATAACACAGCCACGTTCCACACCAACCATGTGGAATTCTGGAACCGGAAGGAAATGTATGCTGCTCTTGGCTTTGGCGATTACTATGATTATGACTTTTTCGGGGAAGAGGATATGATCGCGTTTGCTGCTTCAGACGCTGTGCTCTATCGCAAGACAGCGGAGGAGCTGGCATCTATGCAAGAGGAAGGCCAGCCTTTCTATTCGCAGGTGATCTCCATGTCCGCCCATCATCCATATCATTTGCCGGAAGACAGATATAGAATAAAACTGCCGGAACGATTTGACGATACGCTTGTAGGAAATTATATTAGAGCGCAAAATTATGCCGATTATGAGCTGGGTCTATTTATCGATCAACTGAAGAAGAACGGTGTATGGGACAACAGTGTTATCGTGGTTTACGGCGATCATCTGGGTCTGCCGATTTACTCCTTGGAGTCCGATGATAAAGCGCTGATGAAAGAGATCTATGGACGGGAATATTCCATGGCAGACATGATTAATATTCCTCTGGTGATCTCCGTCCCAGGTAAAGTGGATGCCGCTCGTGTTGATCAGCTGGGCGGTCAGATCGATATCGTGCCGACGGTTGCAAGCCTTCTTGGCATATCCATGGATGATTATATCCATTTCGGACAGGATTTACTTAGCGGGCAGCCGAATCTACTTCCTGAACGCTATTATCTTCCGTCAGGTTCTCTGATCAGCAAGGAAGGCATGTTCATACCAGGCAGCGGGTTTGAGGATGGACAGCAGTATAAGCTGCCAGCCATTGAGGATACGGCTGAGCCAGCATTTTTAGAATCTCTTAAGCCTGCTGAGGATACTAAGTCAGCGGCGGAAGGTACTGAGGAAGAGCCACCTAAGGTAACCAAAGAGCAATATGAACGGGCGCTTAACCTCCTCCACTATTCCTACAGCTATGTTACACAACTACCTGAAAGAACAGATTCAAAGAACTAAACTTCTAATAGTAATAAAGCCCTCTGCATCCGCAGAGGGCTTTATTGTTATTTATCTTTTTAAACAGGTACTTCTTATAGCGGCAGCAGTGCCAGCTCTTCCTTGGTCTCCAGCTCTTCAACCATCGAGGTCCACTGTGCGGGCTTCACTGGCAGTACTGCGTAATAACGCTTCAAAAAGCTTGCCACCAGCTTGCTTGAAATACGGTTCTGCGTATCATCGGACGGCATAAAGCAAAGATCCAAACCGCTGACAGCCTCTCCATCCCCCTGCCATGAAGGGTGAACATAAGGGAAATCAATCTTTTTGTAGCCCAAATGAGACAGCACTTCTCTCCGTACATATGGGTTCATCGACTTAATCCCGCCAAAATCATGCTCATCCGATACGTAAGGATTATAGATTTCAGCAAACATGCCAAGCAGTTCCTTGCCTTCTGCCTGAGCCAGGCTTCTTAGATCGCGTCTGCGTTCATTCGCCAAGAATGGGCCGATTCCGAGGCCATCCCGGCCAATGATGGTAAAGTCGGTCATTGCTACATTCCAGTCCGGGTAGTAACGATACTCTGTCGCTCCTACGACTTTGTCATCAAGTACCGCAACAAATACGCGGATGCCCGGATCTTTCAGCGGGTCTTCCCAAAGCGAAAATTCCAGCACTTCTTCCGGTGGAAATACCTCCTGCATCAGCCCATGCATTTGGGCAAAGAGCGGATCGTTAATGGAGACTATGCGAATATATTCCATGAAAAATACCTCCTCGTTTAACTTGGCTTACATTTAAGGTTTTTGTATCATTTAAAAGGATTTCTCCATTCCATCAGTGCACCGTAGTTACAAGATTCCTCATCATCCAGGTAATCAGCCACAACGGTGACAGGTGTTCTTCCGCAGCGCAGTAAGAAAGATATGACAGGATCACGCAGCTCGCCGGCCACAACCGCAGACAAGTATGCAGCTGCACTCATCGAGTCTGCTGCTTTGTGGTAACCCGGCATTCTTCCCCCTCCGAGCAGCCGCTTCATTCCTTCCTGAATAACGACGTGGTACATGGCTTGCATAAGCAGCTGCCCGATTCCGAGCTTGCGAAAGGCAGGACGAACACTGATGTCTACAACATACAATGTATCACCATCCGGACGGTGATTTCGAATGTACCCCTCATCGGTCGCTTCAGACCAAGAATGCTCCGGATGATTCGGATCAAAAAACGCACCCAAACCGGTCATCGACCCTGCGAGTGTACCATCCACTTCCACGCACAGGGCCCCTTGTGGAAATAGCGTGATATGATTGCTTAGCTGTTCCTTGTTCCAGAGCAGCTCTGCAGGAAAAGGGGGCGGAAAGCATTCTGCCTGAATAGCTATGAGCTCATTAAAGTCAGCTTCAGCGTAATTCCGGATCACAACCGGAATCGGCTTTCCTTCGCTAATGATAAACATCTCTTTGTGGTACAAGTTAGAAAGACACGCTCCTCTCTATTCCCAATCCGGGTACAAGTCCACCCGGCGATCCCGCCAAGTCGTAACCGAACCACGTTCACGAACCTCGTAGAGCAAATCAAGATCAAGGTCAGCCGTCACGATCATATCATCATTGATTTCACCTTCAGCCATGATTCCCCGCGGCGGGAAAGGAATATCGTTTGGTGTAATGATTGCAGCCTGGCCATAATTCGCGCGCATGAAGTCAACCGTCGGCAGGCTTCCTACGGTCCCGGTAAGAACGACATAGACCTGATTCTCGACAGCCCTTGCATGGCTTGTATAACGAACCCGGTAGAAGCCGTGCCGGTCATCGGTGCAGGATGGACAGAAGATGACATCCGCTCCTTTTGCTTTTGCCATGCGTACGATTTCAGGAAACTCAATATCATAGCAGGTAAGCACGGCAATCGTCCCTTTATCTGTTTCAAATACAGTAAGACCCTCGCCTGCTTCCATGTTCCATTCTTTTACTTCGGTTGGGGTAATGTGCAGCTTCGGCTGACGGCCGATCCGGCCGTCTGGATAGAACAGATGCGCCGTGTTCAGCAGCTTGTCATTCTTCTTGATGACATGCGTACCTGCAATAATATGAATCCCGTATTGTTTAGCAAGCTTCATGAATAGAGCCTCGTAGGCTTCTGTAAAATCGGGCAAATCCGCGATGCCCAGCGCTTTGCCCTCTTTGTCTCCGATAGACATAAGCTGGGTTGTCATAAATTCCGGGAACAGGACAAATTCCGCATCAAATTCCTCGGCTGTTTTTATATAATGCTCCACTTGAGCAGCAAATTGTTCAAAGCTGGTAATCGTCTGCAAATTGTATTGTACTGCAGATACACGCAGTTTCATGCGGCTATCCCTCCTATAAGGTAAATTCAGTATCAAATGCCATTGTAACAGGGAATAAAGGATCTGTTTAGCCTTTATATTTAAGCATCTTCTCGGAGAATGAAATCCATTCACGCACAGCAAAAGACTGATAACGGTCCTTACGCCACACCATTCCGAGCTCCCAAGGGATTCTTTCCGTCAGAGTCAATATCCGTACCTCTTCCGCTCGCAGCTCCCTGCATATCGTCTCCGGCAGCAATGCCACCCCAAGACCCGCTGCTACCATGTTGCTTATCAGATCCCATTGTGCGCTCTCATATATTATCCTGGGCTGAAAGCCTGCCTTTTGGCACTCCCCGATAATCCGATCATGGAGCGAGAAATCCTCTCTGAATAGAACAAAACCATCCTGAGCAAGCTCGGCTAAACTTATCTCCTCCCGGTCTGCCAAAGGATGCGAAGGGTGCAGGACCACTTTCAGGGCTTCATCAACAAATACATAGCTTTCAAATAAGGTCTCATCTGCAGGAAGCACCGTTACACCAACGTCCAGCGCTCCCGATGCAATATCAGTCTCTACCTTCTTTCCCCCATCCTCAAAAAGCTGAATCGTAATGTTCGGGTACTCATTAGAGAATTCTCCAATCACCTTAGGAAAAAAGGAAGAGCCGATCATCGGCGGAAGCCCGATGCGTATATGTCCTTTTTTTAAATTCATCAAATCATCCAGCTCTGAAGACAGATTGTGGAACGAAGTGATAATTTCCTGCGCCTGCCTTGCAAATACCTCGCCTGCATCAGTGAGCTCCACTTTCTTTCCGTATCGATCAAGCAGGGTTACACCCAGCTCGTCCTCCAGGCTTTTGACGGTTTTGCTTATCGTTGGCTGTGTAATGAACAGCGCCTGCGCTGCCTTGGTGAAGCTTTGCTGTCTTGCAACCTCCAGAAAATATTGCAGGTGTCTTATATCCAATTCTTCGCCTCCTACTATAGATAAAAGGAATGATAAGCATGCTTAATATGCATTTTACTCATGAAAATATATTGTGTAAAATTTTCAGTATCAACTCAATCAAGTACAGGATTTCTTCATCCATTAAATATAAGGAGGCCTTACGTCATCTCATGAGACATACGGGAAAAATTGTACTTCAGGTGATTATTCTGCTCGGATTCTCGCTTGCCATGAATGGGATGGCAAAGCTTGCCCATCTTCCTGTTCCAGGGTCTATTATCGGAATGATCCTTCTGTTTATATTGCTTAAGACCGGCGTCATCAAGCTGCGCTGGATTGAAGCAGGGGCCAGCTGGCTGCTTGCGGAAATGCTGCTATTCTTCATTCCCTCTGCAGTAGGGATTATGAATCACTTTGATCTAATGAAGCTGAACGGACTCAGCATACTGCTCGTCATTCTTATCAGTACATTCCTTGTCATGGCCGCTTCCGGGCTTATCGCTCAAGCTATGTCAAAAAGAAAGGAGAATAAACAACATGACAGCAGCACTTTGTCTCCTGTTAACAGCAGCCATATATCTGCTGGCCAAAAAAATGTATAAGCAATTTCCTAAAGTCTATCTTTCCCCGCTGCTGATTGTTCCGGCAGTCATTGTCATCGTACTGCTAATGACAAATATACCTTACGATGATTACAACGCAGGGGGAAGCCTGCTCACGCTGCTCCTACAGCCTGCTACCGTTGCTTTCGCCATCCCGCTTTACAAATACTTTGATGAGCTTAAAAAAAATTGGCGTGAAATACTGACAGGGGTGTCGCTCGGTTCGCTCGCTGCCATCATCTCCACCGTTATTGCAGCAAGGATGTTTCATTTAAGCTCTGAGCTTGAAACCAGTCTTTTTCCACATTCCATCACAACACCGATTGCTATTGATGTATCGACATTAATCGGCGGTATTCCTCAAATATCGGCAGTATTCGTCGTTATCACTGGTCTTACTGGGCTTCTTATCGGTCCATTTGTGATTAAATTATTAAAAATCGACGGAGAAATCGCCAGAGGAATTGCATTTGGCACAAGTGCGCACGGTACTGGGACTTCCAAAGCATTCGAGTATAGTCCTTTAACCGGAACAATATCCAGCATATCCATGGTTCTCTCTGCTCTCGTCACTCTCTTAGCCTCCCCCCTATTTTCGGAAATTCTGCACTATTAATCTATTTGATTGGCTAATTTTTGAAAAAAGTTATTGTATTGCAGGACATTCTTCCCTTAAAATGAAGGAATGATAATATCTGCTGATTAGCGGGGGAGATTACCCATGAAAAGAACCGGTATGAAAAGAGCGCTAGACCGCCTTGGCCGTATAGTCCTTCCTAAGGAAATGCGTGACACAATGGAAATCGACATCGGTGATCCGCTTGAGTTCTTCATTGAAGGTAAAGAGTTGATTCTTCGTAAATACAAATCTACGTTATGCATTTTTTGCGGAAACGTGGACACAGAAATGTATTTTAAGGAACAATTCATTTGCAAAAGCTGCGCACAGGAACTGAAATTTGCGGATCATACGGTGGACATGCCTGCCTCAGATCGACAAGGTTTGACAAATTCTAAACAAGATTACCGTTCGTCCCAATTCATGGACCCTAATTATTCAGGGTCGCCAGCTGTACATAAACATCTTTATTCTACTGGATCGGATGAGTTCGCCCGTGACGTGCGTCCGAAGACGGCCCAAATGCTTCGCAAAATGAAAGAGATTATAGAGGATAATCCAGGTATTTCGCAAAATCAAATTGCTGAAAAATTAGGAATCAGCCAAGGGCGTGTTTCTCAGCTCAAGAAGCTTCTCTAGTTTTAATCAACAGCAGAATGACAAAGACCCTCTCAAGCTTGAGAGGGTTTCGTTTTTTTAAAAGCAACTATACATCTGTAACTAGATATCTAGTATAATAGAGATGCACGAACCGAACTAAATCGATGTAAAAGAAATATAAATTTAATCGTAATTTTCGAGGTGATCTCATGGAGCCCCAGAACAACGAACGATGCCCGATTACCCAGGCCATGGACCTCTTGGGCAAGAAATGGGCCGTCCTCATTATGTATCATTTATTATCCGGTCCAAAGCGCTTTACAGAGCTTGAAGCAGCGATGGCCATTAGCGGGAGACTGCTGTCCGAAAGATTGAAAGAAATGGAAGTGGCCGGCATCGTCAATCGTAAAATGTATCCGGAAATCCCGCCTCGTGTCGAATATGAATTAACGGATAAAGGCCGGGCAATTGAGCCGGTCATTCAAGAAATTTACGATTGGTCCACGACGTGGATTGTATAGATATTGAACTAACGTTCAACAGCATATAGCAGCCCTTCGCCGATTCTGAATGGAACAAAACCAAGAGAATCGGCGAAGGGCTCTTTATGATACAAGCACATAGTTGAATCTGGTGAATTAGATGCTAATTCTCGCTTAAAAGGTTATGGGTACACTCTGGCCTGTCTCGGCCGATTTCAGCGCAGCAACTGTGACTGCTTGTGTACGAAGGGCATCCGAATAATCCGACAGGATGCGGCTCCGGTCGCCTGTTCTCAGCGCATGGATAAATGCTTCATTTTCCAGCAAATACGCATTAACTGTGTTCGCTACTTTTGTTATTCCGCTTGGTTCAGACTGCGATATTTGCAGCTTCTCGGGATTCCAATCCCACACACCCTGTGAGGAATAGAAGGTGAGCCCTGCTCCTCCCGCAACACCATCCGGAAGAATACATGTGTTCATAATGTTCGCCACTGCCCCATTTTTCAGGCGCAGATTGACTGTTCCCACGTCCGGAACCGTGACGCCTTCGTGGATCTCGTGCAGGCTTCGGCTGGCATACATCGCTTGAACCTCCGCGACTTCTCCCGCAACATACCTCAGCAGATCTACAATATGTGTCGTCTGTTCAATGAACTGTCCGCCAGAGCCTTCTTGACGCCGCCACCAAGCTACCCCCGGCATGCCCCCATTCCAGGCACCAGCTGCCATACCGATAGTTTGATTCCCTAACTCCTGCTTGAGCTGGGCCGTCGTCTCTTGGTAACGGAAATGATAGCCTACGGATGTCAGCAGGCCTTTGTTCCGAATGGCAGCATCGATTTTTTGCGGAAGCGCGAGATCTGTTGCCAGCGGCTTTTCAACCAGAAACGGAATATTCTGTTCAATCAACGCAAGCTCAATTTCACCGTGCGACATCGGCGGAACGCAAATGTATACAGCATCCAACTGCTCTGCATCCAGCATTTCCGTAAGCTCACTATATCCGTTTGCCCCGTACTCGGCAGCCATTTTGTCCGCTTTTTCCTTGCTTGTTCCAAGAATAGACTGTACTTTAACACCTTCCATCTGCTGCAGCAGTCCGGCATGCACTTTACTAAACCAGCCTGTCCCTATAATTCCAATGCTTAATGTCATTCTCCCAGTCTCCTTCTCCATAAAAAGATAGCGATTTCATAAGGAACGATACAAGCCAAAGATACGATTAACCCCTTTGAAGACAAGTGTGCAGCAAATCAGCGGAAATAAAGGCATATCCACGTCCTCGTCCTTCCATCTCACATGCATGAACCAGCCCATCACATAGTTTGCAGCCACAAACAGTCCGAGCGAAACCCAGAATGGCCCCCATGTACCGCCAAAAAATACCGCTTCAATAAAAACAAACACGGTATATCCGCCGCCCGCCACGAAAACACCTAAGCTTATAAACATCACCATGACTCTAAAAAGCCAGCCAAGACAACCCATGAAACTCCTCCGCATGTATTTATGTATGATCTAGTTATCTCTATAAGAATAGCAAAAACAGGTTGGAAATAGTTAGATTTATCTCAAAAAAAGGACACCCTGTTCTACCGGGGTGCCCTTGCTGTGTTAAACCTATATTAGCTTACTTCAGGCTTCGCCTCTTCAATCAGCTGCTCCAGCTCCTGCGTATAAATTTGCTGCTCTACATCAGACCATCCATAGGATTCAGCCATGTACTTGATCACTGCTGCTTTGTGCTGCACTACCCAATGAATGTTGAAGAACAGCGCTCCTGTGCGGCGGACAAAAAAGTCAGCCGGTGTCATGGCCATCTCTTCCTTCATTGCGTAGCCTAGCTGCATCAGTACATCGGCCGGTATCTCTTCAGCAGGGGACTGGCTTCCATCTGCGTGCCGGAATACACGCTCTGCATTGGAACCGTACATCCGAGCCAGACGCTGTGCATTGGCAGAAGACAGTCCATGACGTGCCCCCTCCTCAGCCATCCGATGAACATAATCCTGATAGCCGGAACTCCCGCCCACTTGACCGCCGGATATCGGCATTCTAATGGTTTGGCATGGCTTAAATGAGCCTTTCCCCTCGCTTTGAAGCTGTTTAGCTGCAAGATCAACCACATTCTCTGCCATTTTCCGATAACCCGTCAGCTTGCCGCCCGCTATGGTTATGAGACCGGATGGCGACTCCCAAATCTCATCCTTACGGGAAATTTCTGAAGCGCTCTTCCCTTCCTGATAGATGAGCGGCCGAATGCCGGCCCAGCCAGATTCGATATCCTCCGCTGATATATTCAGGCCTGGAAACATATAATTGATCGCTTTAATGACATATTCAGCATCTTCTTTTTCAATAACAGGATGAGCGAGTTCTTCCTTATATACGGTATCTGTCGTGCCAACATAGGCTTTACCATCACGTGGAATGGCAAACACCATTCGGCCATCCGGTGTATCAAAATAAACCGCCTGCTTGAGTGGAAAACGGCTTTGATCGATGACGAGATGAATGCCTTTAGTATGCTGCAGCACCTTGCCCTTCTTAGAGCCGTCCTTATCTCTCAGCTCATCGACCCATGGACCTGCTGCATTGATAACCTTCGAAGCATGAATCGTAAAATCATTCCCTTTAATAAGATCCTTTGCATTGATTCCGCAAACCTTGCCGTCTTTATAATTGAAGGAATTTGCCTTAACGTAGTTCACTGCAAGTGCCCCGTTCTTGACTGCTTCCTTCATGACTTCAATAGTCAGTCTCGCATCATCCGTCCGGTACTCTACGTAGTATCCGCCTCCCTGCATACCATCATCCTTCAGCAGAGGCTCCTTCCCAAGTGTATCGGTCTTGCTCAGCATAACCCGGCGCTCACTGCGCTTGACTCCCGCAAGGAAGTCATATACCCGGAGTCCAATGGAGGTCATGAATTTCCCATACGTCCCTCCTTGGTAGAACGGGAGCAGCATCCATTCAGGGGTCGTAACGTGCGGACCATTCTCATAGACAATAGCCCGTTCTTTACCCACTTCAGCTACCACATCCACCTGCATCTGCTTCAAATAACGCAGTCCACCGTGAACAAGCTTGGTCGAGCGGCTGGAGGTTCCTGCTGCAAAGTCCTGCATTTCGACAAGTGCTACCTTCATCCCCCGGGTTACTGCATCCAAAGCGATGCCCGCACCCGTAATCCCGCCTCCTATAATCAAGAGATCAAACGATCCCTCTCCCATTGCTTCGATCGCTTCAGTTCTGTTCAGCTCCGCAAATCCAGTCATCTAATATGGCCTCCGCTTCTCTATATAGAAAGTCAAAATCCTACAAAAAAATAAAAAAGAGACCACGAAACAGATCATTTCACTTGTGCACACCAAAATGGCAAGCACAAAAAATGTCTTCGTGGTCTCTCCTCGTCTCCTGACAACTATTAACTTGTTACCTCTATAATAACACGTGATGTCGGTTATGCAAACCTTTTAACTTTTACTGTATCCTTTAGCGGAGCGGCTTACACAATTCGCTATGGGTCTGCCCTTGTCTAAAACTGCCCTGTGGCCAGCATCCGCTCCCTGGAAATACGGCCGAGAGACAGCACAACCTCTTGGGCAGAGTCATAATCCTCATTCGATAATACCTTCAGTGTGTCCCTATTAATCCCAATCGCACTATAATGCTTAATATGAGGCGTCAGCTTGAATCGAACAATAGCGTACATACACAATTTATCCTTGAAGGAATCAAAAGTGCTGAGCATCACGCCGTTCCCCAGCGAAGCTACAAGTTCTCTCATAAATAAGAAGTGATGCTCGATATAGGAAGCATAATCATTCTGCTGCTCCGCGACCCGCTGTGCCTCCACATGAGCAGAAAGTGATTCCAAATTTATATAAACGTCTCTGCTCTTGTCCTTCATGACCTGAAAGCAGTAAAAGAGCATGGATTGGATTTGTTCGTTGAGATCAAGAAATTCCTTTCCACTCACTTCCTTTACCAGCACTCCCCGATTTTTAAGCGATGTTACATACCCTTCCGACTCGAGACGAGCGATGGCATGGCGGACAGGCGTGCGGCTCATTTGATATTCTTCTGCCAATTCATTCTCCGAGAGCAATGTACCCGGCATCAGCTCGCCGTTAACCATCCGCTCACGCAGCATCAGGTATGCCGTATCGACCAGCGATGTTTTTTTCATATAGGTAATCCCTTTCTGCCCATGACTTATATTCACTTCTTTATCGAAGCCATTTGGAAGCCCCGATTAGATTTACATATTTTACCCCATATTAACAGTCTTGAAAGAAGCGGCGCAACCCATCTGAACATTTTACAAATCTCCGATAATTCCAACACATTCTTCTTACATTCAACTTGTATCCTACTTGTGTACCACAGATACGAACTCAAATTTCAGGAGGATATCACATGTTGAAAAATAATAGACGCAAAGGTCGTCAAAGCTTGATCGTCTCGCTCGTGCTTATGCTTGTCATTCTCTCCGGATGCGGTGCTTCCGCAAGTTCAAACTCAGGTGAAGGAGGAATGCCGGGAGTCATTCGCATCGGAATGATGCCAAGTGAGGAAGGCGAAATGAACCGTTCGCAGGAACAGCTTGCGAAGGATATTACAGAAGCAACCGGCATCCCAGCTGAAATTTTTGTGGCAGAAGACTATAACATGGTTATCGAGGCACTTCGTGCAGGAAAAATCGAAATCGGACTGATTGGTCCATTCGGCTACATCATTGCAACTGAACGTGCAAATGCCAAACTGCTTGTCCGTTCTGAAAGTGATCAGGAATCCAATACGGTTATTCTTGTTCAGAAAGACTCTCCTTATCAATCGGTACAGGATCTTGAAGGAAAAGACTTCTTGTTTGCCGATCCGGCATCCACTTCAGGCAACCTGTACCCGCGTGCGACGCTAATGGAAGAACTCGGCCTGACAAATGAAGAACTCGATTCCTTCTTCGGCAGCGTAGCGTTCTCCGGCGGTCATGATAAATCACTGCTGGCTCTGGCTAACGGTAATGCTGATGCGATTGGTACTTCAAGTCTTATGGTGCCTATGATGGCGGAATCTGGTCTTGTGAGCGAAGATGACTTCCGTGTCATTGCTGAATCTGATCCAATTGTGGGCGGTGCCCCGCTGCTTTATCGCCAGGACTTGCCTGAAGAATTGGTAACACAGCTTCGTGAGCTTATGCTGGATTACCATACGAAGAACCCTAGCTTTTTGGAAAGCGTAGGTGCAGCCCGTTTTGTAGAAGGCAGTGACAGCGACTTTGATCCAATTCGTGATGTAGCTAAAGCGCTGGACATGTCCCCTGAAGAACTGCTTAGTAAATAAGACCGAAAACAGATACAGGTGAGGAGGATCTCAAATATGACGTTATTAGAAGTGGAAGGGTTGTCTAAGATATATCCCGATGGAACGAAGGGACTCGATAACTTGAATCTTAAGATCAATCCGGGAGAATTCGTTGTCGTTATTGGACCGAGCGGTGCAGGAAAGAGCACCCTGCTGCGGAGCCTCAACCGAATGATCGAGCCGACAAAAGGAAAAATTCGTTTTAAAGGCTCAGAAACGATGGGAATCAAAGGCAAAAAACTGCGGGAAATGCGCCGCCATATGGGAATGATTTTTCAGGGATATAATCTTGTCACCCGTGTGTCTGTACTTAAAAACGTACTGCATGGCCGTTTGGGATATATGAGCTCACTTAAGGGAGCTCTCGGCCTCTTCTCCAAATTGGATACAGAAGCTGCGAAGAACATGCTAACGAGAGTCGGTCTCTATGAACAAATGTACAAACGGGCCGACGAGCTCAGCGGAGGTCAGCAGCAGCGTGTGGGCATTGCCCGCGCTCTTTCTCAAAGACCGGATTTGATTCTAGCCGATGAGCCGATTGCGAGTCTCGACCCGGCTTCCTCGGAAACGATCATGCATTATCTATACACCATCTGCAAAGAAGAAGGCATTGCCTGCCTATGCAATCTGCATCAGGTAGATATCGCCAAGAAGTACGCGACCCGTATTATCGGTATTCATAAAGGAACCAAGGTATTTGACGGAACGCCAGAAGAGCTTACAGAAGATATGATCCGGCTCATCTACAACCAGACCCAATCCCCAGTGAAGGAGACAGCCTGACATGAATGCGGCACAAATGCAGTCTGCCCGTAAAATGAAACGCGCCCAGACGATACTATTTATTATCGTGCTGCTGGCTCTCATTATCTGGTCATCGATCGGTGCAGAGTTTTCACTTGGAGCACTCTCTACAGGGATCGGAGAAAGCCTCCGCTTTATCTTTTTCGACTTTCTCCCACCGGATTTCTCTTCGCTGTCCCAGCTCATTGAGCCTGCACTGCAGACCTTGTATATGAGTGTAGTCGCGA
Source organism: Neobacillus mesonae (assembly GCA_023715865.1). GTDB lineage: Bacteria > Bacillota > Bacilli > Paenibacillales > Paenibacillaceae > Paenibacillus. Next base: position 252,587 of record JAMBOW010000005.1, on the reverse strand, counting down.
TGGTCATCGGATCGATTATAGCGGGACTCCTGTCCTTTCTGGCTGCAGCCACGACAAGTCCGCATCCCTATCTGCAGGTATTCGTTCGGGCTGCCACGTCTCTGTTTCGTAATATTCCTGTCATCATCTGGACCATCCTGCTGGTTGCCGCATTCGGACTTGGAGCCGTTGTCGGTACGATGTCCTTGATCCTGATTTCGATCGGTATGCTGACCCGCTCTTTTGCAGAGGTGCTTGAGGAAATCGATATGGGACAAGTCGAAGCGGTACGGGCCGCCGGCGGAAGTTATTTTCAAGTATTGTCTCAAGCTGTAATGCCTCAATTTCTCCCGGGCTTTATCGGCTGGAGCTTGTACAATTTTGAAATTAATGTACGTGCCTCGACCATCGTCGGAATGGTTGGCGGGGGAGGCCTTGGATTTATTTTGCAATCGAAGCTGAAGCTGTTTCAATATCAGGAGGCCAGCATGGCTGTTCTGCTTGTGCTTGTCATCGTCCTCGTCGTTGAAACGATCACCAATCGTGTAAGGGAGCGGATCATATGAGTATGCAAATGAACGAACCGAAGCCGTCCTTTACGGTGCTGACAACGATGGTCGAGCCGCCTAAGCCCAAGAAAAACAAACTGGTTATGATAGGTCTGCCTCTTCTCGCCGTACTGTTTGTGTTCAGTCTTATTCAGCTTCAGTTCGATTATTCCAAAATCGCGCAAGGCTTTACGAAGCTTGGCGGTTATATGGGAACCATGTTCCCCCCTGATGTCTCTGATTGGAAGCATGTGCTTCTGGCTGCAGTAGAGTCGCTTCAGGTTGCTATTATCGGCTCCGTTCTCGGGATCGTCAGTGCCTTTTTCCTCTCCTTTTTGGCAGCAAGCAATCTGACGCCTCATCCATTACTAGCCTGGATCATTCAAAGCGCCGCTTCTCTTCTTCGTGCAATTCCAACGATTGTGTGGGCACTGATCTTTATCGTGTCCGTAGGTCTCGGCCCGCTTCCGGGAGTACTGGCGATTGCCGTATCAGCTGCAGGAATGCTTGTTAAAGTATTTGCCCAGTCGCTTGAGGAGATTGACAAAGGTGTACTGGAAGCCATGCGGGCCACCGGTGCCAGCTGGCTGCAGATTGTCATGCAGGGCATTTTGCCAACCGTAAAAACAGCCTTTATCGCCTGGTGCGTGCTGCAGCTGGAGGGCGGTATCGCCGAATCCACCATTCTCGGTGCAGTCGGTGCAGGCGGTATCGGATATGAGATGACACACGCGATGAAATCATACAACTTTGCAGCTGCTTTGTTTGTCGGCCTGGTTGTATTTGTCATGGTGTTCAGTGTGGAATTTATTGCCAATAGGTATAAAATGAAACTTAAATCACGTAAAAGCTAACCAGTATTGATATCGACCTGAGTTCTCATATTTCTCATTCATAACGACATCTATAAAACAATCAGGAGGAATCATTATGTCAACTACAAACCCACTGTTACAGCAAGGACCTCTAGTTCAAGCAAAGTACAGCAGTAATAACGAGATTACGCTCGCCTGGAACATGGCGGAGGCTCTAAAAGCAGAAGCGATCTACCATTCAACACAGTCTGAGTTTGATGAAAAGAGCAGTACTATGCTTGAGGTTCAAATTGAACCGGTCGGCGCAGCCTTTACTAGAACCCTGTCTCCTGGCAGAAGCTACTACCATATAAAATTTAGCGACGGCTCTGTATCCACAGTAACCGATCGAATGATTTACACAGATGGTGTAATTAATTTCCGCGATATGGGCGGATATTCCACAGAAGACGGCCGGACTACCCGCTGGGGGATGCTGCTGCGCTCCGCTGATCTGCATGAGCTGAGCGAGCAGGATTTAGTGACAGCAGATGCTTTGGGCATTGACTGGGTTTGTGACCTGCGCAGCGATTTCGAAGTAACGAGCCGTCCAAGCCCCGCGATCGGTAAAGCAATCAACACGAATATTCCTTTTATGGCAGAAGCGAATCCAGAGGAAATGAAAAAGATTGGACTTGATCTGAACGCAGGCTATAAGGCCATGATCCTGAATACAGATAAATGCTCACTCATCCTGCACGAGCTGCTCAAGGAAGACCGCGACACCTCCTTGTTCCACTGCGCAGCAGGTAAAGACCGTACAGGCGTCGTATGTGCACTGATCCTGCTTACGCTTGGAGTGCCTCGCAATGTCGTTATTGAGGATTATGAGCTGACCAATCTGGCCATAGAGGGTCTTATGCAGCGCTTCCTTACGGGTGACAACAAGGATTACATTGATCAAATGCCAGAACTAAAAGATAAATGGAACGGCGAGATTCCGGAAATGATGAAGGCGGCCTTTATTCAAGCTTCACTGGAAGCCATCGATGAGAACTACGGATCTTTTGAGAATTACCTGCATGAAGGTCTCGGCATTTCAGAAGAAGAAAGAATCGTCCTTAAAAATAAGTTCTTAGTATAAAAAAGAGTCCGACGCGGAAATTCAGCGTCGGACTCTTAACCCCCTCCCCTTCTAGATGAGGAGGGGATTTTTCTCTTTGACGGTTCCACAGCGGAGGGAGTGAATGATTCAGGGAGAAGCGTTAGCGTTCGTATTTGGTCTGGAATGGCTTCCTTCTCATCAATTCATTGCCATTCCAGACTAAGGACGATCGGACAGAACATTCACTTCCGCAGCGATCCATGAACCGTCCAATGCAAGGTCACCCTTCGTGAAGTGACCCTCAAAAAATCAAAGTCCGACGCGGAAACTCAGCGTCGGACTCTTGACCCCCTCCCCTTCTAGATGAGGAGGGGATTTTTCCTTTTGACGGTTCCACAGCGGAGGGAGTGAATGATTCAGGGAGAAGCGTTAGCGTTCGTATTTGGTCTGGAATGGCTTCCTTCTCATCAATTCATTGCCATTCCAGACCAAGGACGATCGGACAGAACATTCACTTCCGCAGCGATCCATGAACCGTCTACCGCTGACGCAAGAACTGCCTTCTTCTATATCTTAAACACCATCGCCGCTTCCACAGCCTTCTTCCAGCCTGCATACAGCCGCTCGCGCTGCTCTTCGGACATCGCCGGCTCAAAAATCCGCTCCGAAGCCCACTGCTCACATATTTCCTCCCGGCTGCTCCAAAATCCTACAGCCAACCCGGCGAGATAAGCGGCGCCAAGCGCTGTCGTTTCACTGATGACCGGACGCTCCACAGGAGCGCCAAGTATATCGCTCTGGAACTGCATCAGCAGGTTGTTTTTGACGGCTCCGCCATCCACTCGAAGCTTAGCCAGCGAATTTCCGGAGTCCTGCTGCATCGCATTCAGCACGTCTCGGGTCTGATAGGCAAGCGCCTCGAGCGTAGCCCGGATAAAGTGCTCTTTGCTCGTTCCGCGCGTCAGACCAAACATAGCGCCTCTTACCTCACTGTCCCAATACGGGCTTCCTAGTCCTACAAAAGCAGGTACGAGATACACCCCGTCTGTCGTTTCAACACGGGATGCATACTCTTCGCTGTCCTTGGAATCCTTAATCATTCGAAGACCGTCACGAAGCCACTGAATAGCAGAACCAGCTACAAAGATACTGCCCTCCAGTGCATATTCAACCTTGCCGTCAATTCCCCAGGCAATCGTCGTGATCAGCCCATGCTTGGAGTCAATAGCGCGCTCGCCGGTGTTCATCAGCATAAAGCAGCCCGTACCGTAGGTGTTCTTAATTGCCCCTTCTTCATAGCACGCCTGACCAAACAAAGCGGCCTGCTGATCACCCGCTGCTCCCGCGATCGGAACCTGCGAACCAAAGAAATGATAAGGTACCGTATGCGCATATACTTCAGAGGAACCGCGAACCTCCGGAAGCATCGCTCTAGGAATATCGAGCAAGTCCAAAATTTCCTGATCCCAATCCAGCTCATGAATGTTAAACATCATCGTTCGGGAAGCATTGGAGTAATCGGTTACATGAGCAGTGCCGCCGGACAGCTTCCAAATGAGCCAGCTGTCGATGGTTCCGAACAGTAGCTCGCCCTGCTCAGCTCTTTCTCTTGAACCCTCCACATGATCCAGAATCCATTTCACCTTGGTTGCTGAGAAGTATGGATCAATAAGCAAACCGGTCTTTTTATGAATAAGATCGTCGTATCCCTTTTCTTTTAGATCCGCACAAATATCTGCCGTTTGTCTGGATTGCCATACAACCGCATTATAAATAGGATGGCCCGTATCCTTCTCCCACACTACCGCAGTCTCCCGCTGATTCGTAATTCCGATGCCCGCGATCTGAGAGGGCTTAACCTCTGCTTCAGCCAGACAGGTGGCAATGACGGCCAGAATAGAGCTCCAAATTTCACTCGGATTATGTTCAACCCATCCCGGATGAGGGAAATATTGAGGAAACTCCCGCTGTGCGGTATATACAATCTCCCCTTTTTTATTGAATAAGATGGCTCTTGAGCTTGTTGTTCCTTGATCTAATGACATGATGTATTGTTCCATTTACGCTCTACCTCCTGGTATCCATTCCATTTTCATAATGAGCAATCAGCTCTCTGTTCGAAGTCGTGACGAAAGTTGCTCCGGCCTGAATTGCATTCTCTACATCCTCTACTGTACGGATCAGACCACCGGCTAATATAGGGATTCCCGTTCTCTGTGAAACTTCTTTAATAATATGGGGCATAATACCAGGGAGTACTTCAATATAATCCGGCTGTGTCTTTTCGATAAGCAGATAACTCTTCTCCAAGGCAATTGTATCAAGTAAAAATACGCGCTGAATCGCAATCAGCCCCTTTTGCTTTGCTACGCGGATGACACCTGCGCGTGTGGAAATTAGACCTGCAGGCCTAATCTCCTGACTGAGGAACTCGGCGGCGTATTCATCATTTTTGAGTCCGTTAATCATATCTGCATGAAGAAGTATTTTTTTACCATGCTGCTCCGCAAGCCTGACAATATGCTTTAATTGGGCGACATGAGAATCAAGCAGAACAATATACATATATGGACTCTTCAATACTCTTTCCAGCTCTTTAATGCTTTTGACTGCAGGTAAAATGGGCAGCGAATGAAAAGCCATGTATCCTCCTTGGCAAGGTAATTATTGGCATGCGCACTTGAAGCGCTTTCAAAGAAAACGGGCGCAAAACCTTGATTTTAGTGATCTTTTTCATAGTTAATCTATCCGGTTGGCGTAAAGAAGTCAATATGGCGGGATCGGCTAAATACAAAGTCCTATTCCATCTTTCGCAAATATCGTTATAATACAAGAGTTGCAAAAATGTTTTTCTATAAATCTATGTTTTAAACGAAAATTATTTTCATCCATTCAAAGGAGTGTAAAGAGCATGTTAAAAGGTCTTCAAAAGCTGGGCAAGTCGCTAATGCTTCCGGTTGCCACCCTTCCTGCAGCAGGTATTCTCCAGGCTTTTGCGTTAATAGACTATCAGCAAGACATCCCGCTCGGAGCTGTGGGCGGTTTCATCAACCAGTTTATTACCCCATTCCTCAATGCTGGAGCAGGAACGATTTTTGGCAATCTTCCAATTATCTTTGCTGTCGGTGTTGCCATCGGTCTTGCGGGTGATGCGGTCGCGGCGCTTTCCGCCGTTATCTCATATCTCATTCTGGTTAAAATTTTGGAGCAGGTTCCGCTTGTCTTTGGATATATCCCAGACGATGTCGTTCTGGATACAGGCGTACTCGGCGGCTTTATGACAGGCTTGCTGGCGGCGTATCTATATCAACGTTTCCACACGTTGAAGCTTCCGGAATGGCTCGGATTCTTCTCTGGTAAACGGTTTGTTCCCATCATCACTTCAGTAGCTACGATTGTTCTCGGAACTCTCTTAGGTATGATTTGGAGTCCAATCCAGGACGCCATCGCTGCCTTTGGTAACTGGGTAGTAGGACTTGAGGGCATCGGCGCCTTCATCTTCGGTACAGCTAACCGACTGCTTGTTCCAATCGGGCTGCACCATGTACTGAACTCCATAGCCTGGTTCCAGATCGGTGACTTTACCAATGCAGCCGGCGAAGTTGTTCATGGTGACTTGACCCGTTACTTTGCGGGAGACAAAACAGCAGGGATGTTCATGTCCGGCTTCTTCCCAATTATGATGTTCGCGATGCCGGCAGCTGCGCTCGCCCTGATTCATACAGCGAAGCCATCCAAACGAAAAATGGTAGGGTCCATCTTTATCGGTTCAGCGATAGCTTCCTTCCTGACAGGGATTACCGAGCCGCTGGAGTTCTCCTTCATGTTCCTTGCACCTGTGCTGTACGTCATTCATGCGGTGCTGACCGGTTTGTCCGGCTTTATTATGTACATCCTTGACGTCAAGCTCGGCTTCGCGTTCTCGGCAGGCCTGATTGATTATGTGCTCAACATGAAGCTGTCGACGAATCCGCTGCTCTTAATACCTGTGGGTCTTGCATTTGGGGTCGTCTACTATTTCTTGTTCCGTTTCGTCATCCTTAAATTCAACCTGAAAACACCGGGACGTGAAGATGAAGAGGAACTCGTGGAAGGCACGGGGACTGGAGAAGTGTCCGCTGATCAAACGACAGCACCTATTGATAACGAAACGAAGGCTGATAAGGTGCTTAGCCAGCTCGGCGGTGTCGATAATATCGAAAGCATTGATGCATGTATTACGAGACTCCGTCTTGTCGTTCGGGATGAGAAAGATGTACACGATGCCGAGCTTAAAAAACTGGGTGCTGCCGGAGTCATGCGTCTTGGCAACGGTGCGGTTCAAGTCATTTTCGGCACACAATCCGAAGCGCTCAAAGATGAAATCAAAAAGAAAATGTAAAACATAGCAAAAAACCTGCTGATTCTTCAGCAGGTTTTTATTATGAATATACAATTCATATGAACCATTACGAAAGCAGCATATCCTGAACCCATTCCACATCTTCCTCCAGATGCCCGGAACGGCTTACCTTCGTTTTCAAATATTTGTCGTTATAGTCCGATCGGTCTCCCCACAGCGGAACTCTGCCGTTCACAGGAAGGCCAGCCTTCTGCAGTGATTGCAGCTTGCGAGGATTGTTCGTTATCAGGCGAACCGGCTCTTCCCGCAGTGCCTTAAGAACACGGATCGCTTCACTGTAGTCGCGCTGATCATCAGCAAATCCAAGCGCAAGGTTGGCATCTACTGTATCGTAGCCTTCTTCTTGCAGCAGGTATGCCATTGTCTTGCTGAACAGCCCGATGCCGCGTCCTTCATGATTCGCCAAGTAGAAGACTGCGCCTGCTCCGTGAGCAGCAATCATCTTCATGGATTCATGCAGCTGGAAGCCGCAATCACAGCGTTTGCTGCCAAAAATATCACCGGTGTGGCAAATGCTGTGCATACGAATCATCGCATCAGGATGATGCTCAAAATCACCGTAAACCAGCACGCTGGATTGCTGCTGATCTGCAAGCTTTCCTCCGGCAAGAGATGCGACTAACTCCTTCTCATCCATTTCTCTCTCTGAAGTCATCCAGCTGTACCACTGAAAATGCAGTGTATTTCCTTCTATATTGACCGGAAGCTGAACAGGACCAACCAGATAGATATGCTTTCCATCTTCGCCGCCGCTGATCAGCTTTATTTTTTTCTTCAAAATTTGGATCGTTTCGTTCGTGATCATTCTCTGCTCCCCCTATTCAGGTCGTACTTCTTATTCATACAGCTCAATTCATTTATCGTATAAAATCAGCACAAGGTACGTGTCATTTTTCCTTTAGTTACTTTACGTAAGTAAGTATAAAATACATTAGTTCGATATGTCAATAAAAACACAGTAAATAACTCAGAATTGTTGTGTATTATTTTACCAGGCAAACTTTCCAAAAAATTTTGTTCTGTCATGAACTATTCAAGAATTTTATGGTATTATGTACAAAACATCATAGCATCCGCACCACAAAATCCTCATATCTTTCTTCTTGTCTCATATCATAAGATACGCAAGTAACAAACGAAGACTACTAGTGAACCAAGGGGGAAAAGCCTATGAAACGGACGTCCTTGATTATTGTCAGTCTCATTTTTGTGCTTGTCATGAGCGGTTGCAACTTTGGAGCATCCAAGGATCCTTCCGTATCCGACAAAAAGATAACGCTTACATTGTGGTATTGGAATCGAAGTATTGATGATGGGCTTCTCGCACAAGCAAAAGAACAATTTCCTCACATTAATTTGGTCACTCAAAAAATCGGCGGCGATTTCAAATCGAAATTAAAAACGACCCTTGCCGCTAAATCCGGAGAGCCGGACATTGTCGCCCTGAATGACTGGGTGATGGAGCTCTTCCCAAGTGAAGACCGATTCTACGATTTATACGAGCTCGGCGCTGCCGATGTCGAAGACCTCTATCTTGATTGGAAATGGCAGCAAGGTGTTACACCGAGCGGCCAAATGATCGGGTTCCCGATGGATACGGGACCGACCGCCCTCTTTTATCGCGCAGACTTATTCGAAGAAGCCGGACTACCCTCAGAGCCGGAAGAAGTCAGCAAACTCATATCAACCTGGGAAGATTATATTGAAGCAGGCCAAAAGGTGAAGGAAACCTTCGATGGCAAAGTATATATGACCGATAATATTGAAAACGTATACAATCAGATTATTTCGCAAAGTGAACAGAAGTATTTCACCGAGGATGGGGAATACATTGGGGATCAGAACGAGGTGATCAAGTACGCTTGGGATACGGCCGTTGCATTCGCGAATAATGGGCTCCTTGCCAACGCTGAACACTGGACACCCGAATGGAATGCCGGAATCAGCAAGGGCGTTATTGCCTCCTATGTCGGAGCAGTATGGATGAAGCAGCCGCTGCTTGAAGCTGCGCCGGACAGTGTCGGGAAATGGCGTGTAACCCGTTCGCCTGGTGGAGACGGAAATGTCGGCGGTTCCTTCTTAGCTATTCCTAAATCAAGTAAACATCCGCAGGAAGCGTTCGAAGTTATTAAATGGCTGCAAAATCCGGAGAACCAGGAAGGTGCTCTAGAGACACTCAACTTGTTCCCTGCTACCCCGGGTGTCTATGATAGCAGCACCGTGCAGAAAGAAGAGGAATTCTTCGACGGTCAGGCGACAGGCAAAGTATTTGCTGAGTCGGCTCGCAACGTTAAGGTCTCTTTCTTCGGTGAGCGTTACCCGGCAGTCCACGGAATCATGACCCGCTGGCTTAAGAATATTGGTAATTTAAATCAGGAAACCGCATTTAATGAGGCTCTGGAAAGGGTTGAGAGAGAGCTGAAAAGGTAGGCTCGCGAACAATACAAGAGCTGGTTTTTTATATGGCATAAATAACAGTACCATGCTTTTTCGCTAAGGTTATATTTCCTTTGATCCTGCTCGAATTCCTCACTCACAAAAGGAGGCTACCGGTATGCAATCCTTGGAACCTAAAGTAGGCGATTCCTACGTACCTGCACCCAAAAAGCAATCCCTATGGTCTGAAATTTGGAAGAATCGTGCTGTGTATACGGCCATTTCTCCATTTTATATTCTGTTTGCTGTATTTGGTCTGTTCCCTATCGGCTTTTCACTGTATCTTGCCTTTCAGAAATGGGACGGCATCGGTGAAATGACGTATAACGGCCTGAATAACTTCAGTTATTTGGTGACTGATCCCGAGTTTTGGCAGGCTGTTGCAAATACTTTCATCATCTGGATTTACTCCACCTTTCCGATGCTTTTTATCGCCTTAGTCATAGCCTTTCTGCTGCATGCTCCATTTGTTAAATTTAAAACCTTTTTCCGAGTTGGCTTCTTCCTTCCTAACGTGACGTCTATTGTTGCTGTCTCCATTATTTTTGCTGCCTTGTTCTCCAATAACTACGGCATATTTAACTATATTCTCAACCTATTCGGCATTCCGATGGTGCAGTGGCTGGATACGAACTGGGGAATTAAAACGGCTATTGCCTCGATGGTTATCTGGCGCTGGGCCGGCTACAATGCCGTCATCTATTTAGCCGGACTTCAGGCCATCCCTCAAACCCTGTATGAAGCAGCCAAAATTGACGGAGCGACCGGCATTCAATCCTTCTTCCGCATTACGATTCCTTTGCTCCGCCCTGTCATTCTGTTCACCGTCATTACCTCTACCATCGGCGGCATGCAGCTGTTCACCGAGCCGCAAATCTTGCTCGACAATAACGGTGGTGTCGGCGGTGCAGGGATGACGATCGTACTTTATCTCTACCGTGAGTCCTTCATTAACAACTACTTTGGATATGGAGCAGCTGTTGGCTGGGGTATGTTCATTATCATCGCGCTGTTCTCGATCGTGAACTGGAAGCTGGTACAGGGTAAATCATCCAATTAGAAGGAGTGAGGTTCATGATACAGGCAAGGCTTAAATCCATCGGTCTTTATGTCGGCATAGCAATCGGTCTCATGATTTCCATGTTCCCCTTCTATTGGCTGATCGTCATGTCCACCAGAACGACCACAGACATCTATTCCTTCCCTCCAAAGCTGTGGTTTGGCGGAGAGTTCTGGAACAATATCTCGAGAGTCATGGAGCAAATCGATTTTCTCGGTGCCTTTATCAATACTTTGTTTGTCTCTACCGTGGTTACGGTGCTGGTCCTCTTCTTCGACTCACTTGCCGGATTTGCATTTGCCAAATTTGATTTTCCAGGTAAAAAGTGGCTGTTCGTTCTGCTGCTGGCGACGATGATGGTTCCCTCCCAGCTGTCGCTCGTACCGTCCTTTGTCATTATGGCTGAACTCGGATGGGTCGGCTCCTATAAAGCGCTCATTATCCCCGGCATGGTTAATGCGTTCGGTATATTCTGGATTCGTCAGTATGCTGAGGGCTCCATTCCGAAGGAGCTGCTTGATGCAGGGCGGATGGACGGAGCAGGCTTTTTCCGGCTTTATTTCAATGTTGCTCTGCCGATTTTGCGCCCAGCCTTCGCCTTCTTGGGAGCGTTTACCTTTATTGGGGTATGGAACGATTACCTCTGGCCGTTAATTGTACTGACGGATGAGAGAAAGTATACGCTGCAGATTGCGCTATCCCAGCTGAATGGCCTGTATAACACGGATTATGCCATGATTATTGCCGGGACGCTGCTCGCTATTATACCGCTTATTATCCTGTTCCTGTTCATAAGTAAACAGTTCATCTCTGACATTGCTGCAGGTGCCATTAAAGACTAATGCATTCTGAAGAACGAGATTAAGGAAGCTTGGCTTCGGGTAATGAAGTGTATGGATACTGTTTTCATTTTGAGACATTGCAATATGACCTAATAGATAAGATAACGGACCGCTGCGAAGCGGTCTTTTCTTTAGACTGTAAGAGACAAGGAGGCACTGTACATATGACGAAGATGACGACAAACTACATGATAGGTGTTGATATCGGTACAACCAGCACAAAAGCCGTATTATTTGAGGAGAACGGAACACTCATAGCCGAAGCAAGCGCGGGATATCCTTTATATACGGAAGGAGCCCAGATCGCTGAGCAGGACCCGGATCTTATCATGGAAGCCGTATTGCAGTCTATTGGTGAGGTAACAGAAAGGGCTGATATTCCAGCGGACCAAGTCTTGTTTGTCTCCTTCAGTTCAGCCATGCACAGCGTGATAGCTATGGACCGTAACGGAAAGAGATTAACGGCTTCCTTAACATGGGCAGATAATCGAAGTGCTCCATATGCTGCAGAACTGAAGCAAGGGAATAAGGGGCATGAGCTGTACGAAAGAACAGGAACGCCGATCCATCCCATGTCCCCGCTCACAAAGATCATGTGGTTCACCCGCGAACAAACAGACTTGATGCCGCAAATACATAAGTTTATTTCGATTAAAGAGTATGTCTTCTACAAATTGTTCGGTACATACATTGTTGATCATTCCATCGCGTCTGCTACAGGCCTGATGAACATGGAACGGCTGGACTGGGATGAGGAAGCGCTAGACATTGCCGGAATTACGAGAGAGTACTTGTCCGAGCTCGTTCCTACGACTCATGTGATCAAGGACGAGCTTGCTGCAGATTATGCAAAAAAAATGAAGCTCTCCCCATCGACTTCATTTGTTATCGGGGCAAGTGACGGAGTTCTGTCCAATCTAGGTGTTCATGCCATTGATCCCGGTGTCGTTGCAGTAACGATTGGGACAAGCGGAGCGATCCGTACGGTGGTAGACAGCCCGGTATCTGACCCAAAGGGCCGGTACTTCTGCTATGCTCTCACTGAAAAACATTGGGTCATTGGGGGACCGGTCAATAATGGAGGGGTCATTTTCCGCTGGATTCGAGATGAGCTTGCAGCTTCGGAGGTCGAAACAGCCAAACGGCTGGGCAAAGACCCTTATGAGGTGCTGACAGAAATTGCAAAGCAAGTGCGTCCCGGCTCTGATGGGCTTCTCTTCCATCCCTATATGATGGGGGAACGCGCACCATTATGGGACCCGAGCGCACGAGGCTCCTTCTTCGGCTTGACGCTCCAGCACAAGAAGGAACATCTTGTTCGCGCTGCGCTGGAGGGAGTGCTGTTCAATATCTACACCGTGATGCTCGCCTTTGAAGAAAAAATCGGCAGACCGGTTAAAATTCATGCCACCGGCGGCTTTGCCCGCTCTTCAGTATGGCGGCAAATGATGGCTGATATCTTTGATCAGGAAGTCATTATTCCGGAAAGCATTGAGAGCTCCTGCCTTGGCGCAGCTGTGCTGGGTCTGCATGCTACTGGCCGGATGTCTTCCCTCTCAGCCATCAAGGATATGACATGGGAAACCCAGCCCCATAAGCCAGACCCTGAGGCCGTTCACATCTATCGGGAGCTGCTGCCGATCTTTATACGCATTTCACGCAAGCTGGAAGAGGATTACGCTGCCATTGCAGAATTTCAGCTTAAAGAAGGAAAATGATTCTGTGCGAACAATAAAAGCGACCTTTAGGCCTGTAAACGGCTTGAATAAGGTCGCTTGGTGCTTAGTATAAGGACTGATACACTTCGTCCGGCCAGTGCAGCTGCAGCCCTTGGTCCGTAATGAGCTTCTGATAGCGCTCCAGATGCTCACTCGATTCGTGGACGTCGCCCGGTTTCACGCCTTGCTTCAAGCAGTATGCGGCAAGATAACCGGCAGCCTCTCCAATATTCCACTCTGTAGGATGAAGCCGGTAGCATCCGTTAGCAATCTGGGTCATTCCGATATTTTTGCAGGCAGGAAGCAGGTTAGTCATACGAATCGGAATGAGGGAACCCAGGGGGATTTCATAAGGATAATTCGGTATGTAAAAGGATCTCAGCGATTTGGTTGTCGGATGCAAATCCAGATGATAACTGCCGACGCCAACGCTGTCTCTATACCGCTTGATGCCCTCATCACCTCGGAGCTCCTTGCTGACATCATGTTCCGTGATGGTATACCGCGCTTTGATTCTTCGCGACTCCCTGATATAGGCTGTTTTGGCCAGTCCATCAGCGGTACCCAGAATGTCACCTCGTAATTTTACGCCAGAGAAGCCTTTGCCGCCGTCGAGTCTCGGTGCCTCTGTCTGCAGCCAGTATACAAGCGACCTGGTCAGGTCCCGTGCCTGCTCTTCATGCTCTCTCTTCTTCTGTGGTCCCACACCGATAATAGGCGCCAAATAGTAGTCGTTCTGCGCCCAGTTGAGCAGCGTCACTTCACCTATAGGCAGCGTCTCACGCCATATGGACGGGTCTACGATCCGGCGATAAGTCCACAGCGGAGTTACACCTTGATCATTGGGAAACATCGTAAACCGTTTTTGCTTTGTCGTATCATTGGCATCTCCTGCATACCAGCTGAATAGAGGCATACGGTCCGGTATCGGCGTGTAAGTCTTCCAAAAGTCATAAGAAGCAGGACGTTCAATCGTAAAGTCTTCGCCTTCTACATATTCAAGTGCAGCAACATGCGTAATGGACTGAATATCACAAGGGTCTGCCTTGAAAAGTGCATGCGGCTCTCCTGTATCCTCTCCTGACTCAGCCCCAACGACATATTCGGCACCCACGATGGGAAGCAGGTCACCGTTATCTGTCCCATCCAGAAAATACTTCCCTGTAAGCACAAGCTCCTCGCCTGTATTCACATGTCTTACATTAACACTTTCAATTCGATCGCCTTTTGTATCTGCACCTGCTGGCACCGTGTGATATAAAATTTGAATTTGTCCTGTGTTGATATACGCAGCCATCATGTCTTCCAGTACTCTTAATGCAATCTTTGGTTCATGAGCAATACGGCTCACCCAACCGTTACCCGGATTAAGAATAGGATCATTCAGCGCTTCATCCGTAAGCGGATAATTGTGCTTGTAATATTCCCTGACCCGATCCCGGAACTCCCGGTAGCTCGATGTACAGCCGAAGGATTCAATCCACCTGTGTTCATCCGGCGGCACAGCCTGCGAGGTAAGCTGTCCTCCGATCCAATCTGTTTCCTCGGTCAAAATAACTTTCAAGCCTGATCTTGCTGCCGCTCTTGCTGCTATCGTTCCTCCGAGACTTGCCCCGATGACAATGACATCCGCATTCATGACTAACGTCATTCTATGGTCTCCTCTCTTCAAGGCTCCGCACGCTCTAGTAGCTTCGTTCAATGACGGACCTTGCTGTCTTTTCCTTCATTTTCTTCGTTTCCGATATATGTTTACGCGCAAGTCCTTCACAAATAAGATCAATAATGAACAGCTGCGATATTTTGGCCCCGATGGAGCCGCCCTCGAGCGGCATTTCCTTGCCTGCTGTCAGCAGCACAAGATCGGCAATGGAGGTGATCGGTGATTTTGCATAGTTTGTGATCGCTATGATTTTTGCCCCGTTCTGCTTGGCCTTGAGCAGCATATCGTTCGTGTCGAGCGTGCTCCCGGATACGCTAATGCCGAAGGCGACATCGCCCTCATTCATACTAACCGCCATCATTGCCTGAATATGACTGTCCGCTACGGCTTCGGCTCTTCTGCCGATTCGCAGCAGTCTATTTTTAGCATCAAGCGCGGTAATTCCAGAGGCACCTACACCGAAAAACTGCACATATCCCGCCTGGTCTATCCATTCAATGGCCTGCTCCAGTTTTTCTCTATCTAAGAGACTCATACTAGAATGCAGAATATCGATGTTATTCTCATAGACCATCCGGACAAAATCCTTGCTGTCCTCCTCCAGCTCATCCGGCCTTCTCGCTCCAGCATTCTGGGCGAGCGACAGCTTAAAGTCCTGATACCCTTTAAATCCGATTTTTCTACAAAAACGCATCACCGTCGTCTCGCCGACACCTGCAAAATCGGCCAGCTCCGTTACGGAGTAATACATCAAATCGTCGGTGTGCTGCAGCACGCACTCAGCTACTTTTTGCTCCGACTTGGTCAGTGAGGGATAGTAGGTGTTAATGCGGTCTTTCATTTCCATGGATAGAGATCACAGCCTTCCGTGCGGCATCCGCAAACCGCTTCGTTATTAATTGAGGACGGGAAATGGCGGAACCGACAACGACTGCATATGCGCCCAGCCGGAGCACCTCTTCTACTTGAGCCGGCTCATTGATTCTTCCTTCGGCTATAACGGGTATCGTAAGCCGCTCTGCTGTCTCTTTTACCAGCTCAATATGAGGGCCTTCCAAATCCGGAGAGTAAGGTGTATAACCTGATAAGGTCGTTGACACACAGTTGACACCAAGCGACGCGGCATACACACCCTCTGCCAAGGTTGAAATATCAGCCATGATCGGTACGCCGCGCGACTGCATATAAGCGATCATCGTCTCCAGCGTTACCTGGCCCGGCCTCTTTCTGCGGGTAGCATCCAGCGCAATCATATCCGCCCCGGCCTCAATCAATTCATCGACTTCTTTCGTTGTTGGTGTAATATATACCTCTGAATCCGGATAATCTCTTTTCACAATTCCGATGACCGGCAGGCTGACTGCCTGCTTAATCGCCATGACATCTTCAGCGCTGTTGGCGCGAATAGCAATCGCCCCTCCCTCTTCCGCTGCCTTGGCCATCTTCGCCATCGTCTCCGAACCATGAAGCGGTTCACCTGGTAAAGCCTGGCATGATGCAATCAGTCCATATCGTATCTGCTCCAATACGGGATTCACAAACATTCACCCTCTTCCTGGTTACTTCTGCCCCATTCATTCGGCATGATATTTCACTTTAAGCCCGACTTCAAAGGTACGGTTCCACGGCATGTAACAATCCAATATTTCGACCCGGCCCTTCGGCCCGTTAATTTTCTCCTCCAACACTTCGTTAAGCTTCTGGTTTACACGCTCCGCTACTTTGCCGCGCGGTCCATCCAAAAGAAATTTATTATATCCCATCTCCTCGACAACCCCGGCATTCATTTCCTTGCGTACGGTCGCGCAATACCCTGCATCCTCGGCATAACGAAGGGCAAGAAAATCCAAATGCTCCTGCGTGCGTCCGTACAGCGTATATATCAGCGCCTGTGATATAACCGTGCCAAGCGAGTTCGAGCTTGTATTCCAAGCTGCGTAGCCTGCCAGATCAAATAGGATACCTTTTTGGCGCAGCATTTTTACCAGTTTTAGATCAGCTCCATTTGCATAGCCTACATCTGCAACCGCGACCGCTTTGCCCTGCTCCTTCAGCATATAGCTTCCATACTCAACCAACTCCATTAAATTGCGATAGACATCGTAGCTGAAGAAAGGATGCTCCTGTGATACAGCCTCCATCATGGTCTCTCCCGGCGTACTGGCAAGGAGGATGAGGTCTGCTTCGCTCGCACTGGAAGCAATCAATGCGCCTGCCGCTGTAATCTGGTACTTCAATGTCTCGTAGAAGAAGCGGTCCTCATACACAGGTGTGACAAACGCTCCTTGAATAGAGGACAGTCTCGGATATACGAGCGGTTTAACTCCCTTTACTTCGTTAAGCATGCGTGTCATCAGCGTGCAGCCCACTTCATCTGCACCTGGATACATATACGCCTTAAGCTCCAGGTCCAGCTCGCTGATCCGCTGCCTTGCTACCTGCTGATCCTTAGCCGTGTAGCCGTACGGCGCAGAATCATCCTGCGGGAAGATGAGAAAGTCGATGACGCCGTCCTTCACCAAATCTAAGACCGCCCGATTCGCTTGAATATTAATGTTCCTTCTTCCCAAATAATCGTCCAGCACTTCATCAGGGAGACGGCTGTTAATGTCTTTTAACTCCAGTAATTCTTCATCGGTTGCGATGCTCAGCTCCTCACGGTGGCTGATATAGCCTTTGCGAAAGATCTCCCGCCCCCAGTCTGCATAATAATCAGGTTCTTCATCGGAGATGGAGTACTGCGGGCAGCGCATAATGAGCTGGAAGGCAAAAATTTTGAGGTTTAGATGTTTTTCCTTCAGCTTGCGCAGTCGGTTAAGCCTTGCGAGCAGCTCATCCTCGGTAAACGCATGCAGCCTGGACGGGATAATACCGCCGTATAAAAGGGTATCCAAAGCGATGACCGCTCCGCCTGCTCCTTCGGCTTTTTCCTCAAGCCAGGTCCATAGCTGCTCTATATCCCCTGGTCTCTTTTTCAGTCCCAGCATACTCAGCGGAGGCCGTTCTACCGCAAGCTCCGTACCTTGTGCAAGCATGTACGGGAACTCATAATTGCACGGCCTTTCGTCGAGTGGGACGAAAATAATGTTCACGTTGATCACTCCAATCGTTATTTGTGGACTGGGATTGAACTACCTAGTTTTCAGCGTGCTTATCCTTTCACCGCTCCGGCAATGCCTTCCATATAGTATCGCTGAGTGAACAGGAACACGACAATGATCGGAATAACGGAAATCATTGTACCGGCGGCGATCCATCCGAAGTTGTAGGAGAATTGACCATTCAGCGTCGTCAGAGCAGATGCCAGCGGATATTTCAGCGGGTCATCCAGAATAACGATCGGCCACAGGAAACTGTTCCAGAACGACATAAATTCAAGCAACCCAATGACAGCGATCCCCGGCTTCACCAGCGGCAAGATCAGCTGCCACCAAATTCTGAACTCAGATGCACCGTCGATTTTTCCGGAATCGCGGACATCAACCGGAATGTTTAGAAACGTCTGCCGCATTAAGAAAATATTAAAGACGGATACGGCTGCGGGCAGCACAACGCCCAAATACGAGCCGCCCAGGCGCAAATCCTGAATCGTCAGATAATGTACGATCATCGCTGTCGAAGAAGGAATAATCATTGTGGCGATCAAGGTCACAAACACGAAATTACGACCCTTGAACCGGAACACGGCGAGCGGATATCCCGTCATGCATGACAAAATAATATTGAACACTACCCCCATTACTGTAATAACGACGGTGTTAAAGATGTACCTCGGAAAGTTCATAAACTGCCAAACCTGAACGTAGTTATCGAAGTCGATAAAGGTCGGGAATATCGCCGGCGGCGTGGAAAAAATATTCCGTCCCGGCATCAGCGACACGCTCAGCAGCCATAAGAACGGGCCCATCATAAAGATGGCCAAGATCAGCAGCAGAATGTAAGTAATCATTATTCGAATTGCATTTTTCGCTTTTTTCTTGCGTTTGGTGGCTTCCATCAGTATGAATTGACACCGCCTTTCTGGTTCAGCTTGAACACGATAACGCTGAGCCCGCCGATCAGCACGCTCACAATCAATCCCAGAGCAGAGGCATATCCAAAGTTGAATTGCTCAAGTCCTTTTTCAAAAATGTACACGCTGGACACCAGTGTTGAAGTCCCCGGTCCGCCTTTGGTGAGGATGTACACTTCATCAAATACCCGTACTGCTCCCATAACAGAGATCAACGAACAGAAAAAGATATGCGGACGCAGGAGCGGCAATGTGATGGACCAGATAAGCTGCAAACGGTTTGCTCCATCCACGCGAGCTGCTTCATACAGGTCATTCGGAATACCCTGAAGGCCTGCCAGATACAGCATCATATAATAACCGAGTGCTTTCCACATCGTAATAAACATCAAAGTTGCCAGCGCGGTGTCACTGGTAGACAGCCAGGAAACTTGCTCGCTGATGATACCTGCCTGCATAAGCAGGTAATTTACAACCCCGTTGCTGCTCAGCAGCCAGCTCCAGATCAGGGCGACTGCAACCATAGAGGTGACTACCGGGATATAGTAAGCCGCACGGAAGATCTTAATTCCCGGAATCCGGCTGTTGACCAAGATTGCCATCAGAATCGAGAAAATTTGAATAAACGGAACGACAATGACATATAGAAGCGAGTTCCATAAAGAGATGGTAAAGTTCTTATCCAAAAATGCATTCTTAAAGTTGTCCAGACCAACATACTTGGTTTCCCCAATGACCGAATAGTTGGTCAGCGACAGCGGAATTCCGTAAATAATCGGCCAAAACACGAATACGGCGATGATGAGCAAACCTGGGGTCATGAATGCCCAGGCTGCAAAAGATTCAGAGCGAATCCACCTCATTTGCATTCCCCCCTCGTGAATAAGATGAGGCAAGAGACATCTCTTGCCTCACACAACACTATAAAGAATTTGCGGACACCTGATTCTTGTCACACGAACGCCTGCACAAAGCGTTACGAGATTCTCAAGTGAACGAAGTTACTGCTTCAAAATGTTATTCACTTCTGTTTCTACTGAATCGAGCGTTGCCTTAATATCCTTCCCGTTCAGTAAAATATCCTGTAAGCCTCGTGCAATGGCGGAGTTGATATCGCCCGCATTCGGTACGCCGACCATATAGTCCGTCGCTTCAGTCAAGCTTTGGCTTGATGCCAATTTCGCTTCGGCTTCAAGAGAGCCGTCGGATTCCTTAAAGAATGGATCTTCAACCGATTCCTTCGTGGACGGCAGTGTATTTGCTACTTTGGAGAAGGCGGTTTGATTGGCTGCATTCGTAATGAATTTTGCAAATTCTGCCGCTTCCTCGGGATGCTTTGTCTTAGAAGGAACGACTATGTTCATTGAGTTGGATAATCTTAAGCCCGCTTTACCTGTCGGCAAAGAGACAGCAATGGTATTTTCGTACACATCCGGTGCGGAGGTTTTAATAAAGTTGATAAAGGTTGGTCCGGCAAGAACAAAGGCAGTCTGTTCAGCGGAATAGAATTGAATTTGCTTCGAGAACTCAGCATCCTCTTTCACGACAAGGCCTTCTTCCATCAGACCCTGCAGGGTCTCAATCATGGATACCATTTCAGGCGTATTAAAGGCTGCGGCTGTTTTGTCATCATTCAGAATAGGAATGCCGTCAATCGGCAGGAGTTTGGATACCAGCTGCACGGCGTAGCCGGTTTTGCCTGTTTTTTCTTTTACTGTTCTGGCCCAATCGGCCAGCTCTTCTCTGGTTTGCGGTGGATTCGCAGGATCAAGTCCGGCTTCCTCCACTATTTTTTTGTTCATGAACAAGACTTCGGTACCTGTGTACCATGGGAGGGCATAGGCTTTGTCATCAATAACAGTGGAACTAAAAATGCCATCAAAATAGACTGCCTTCTCTTCATCGCTAAGAAGTCCGTTCAGATCCGTGAGTGCACCTTTGGTGCCCATTTGGCTGGCAAATTCGGTATTGAGGTTAACGACATCAGGGCTGTCTCCACTGGCCGTAGAGGTCAGCAGCTTCTGTGTAATCGCATCAAACGGAAAATCGCTCCACTTAACGGTTACATTCTCGTGAGCCGCTTCAAACTCTGCAATCAGTCCATTGAAGTAGTCATTAAACGTAGGCTGGAGGGCGATGGTCCAGAATTCAAGCTCAACAGGCTCGCTTTGAGCTGCGGTTCCGCCATTATCAGACTCGTTCGGCGTTTCACTTGGTGCTGCTCCGTTACTGCCTCCCCCGCCGCTGCAGGCGCTTAGCAGCAGAGCCAGTAGTAACAGGGTTAAACTAGTCAGCTTGAAACCTCTTTTGCTTCTTCTCATTCCTTTTCCCCCTTCATAAATAAACAAAGTCATTTCCGAAGAGAAAGACGTGATGATGTGATAAAAAGCACTGAAGTTTTACCTTTCGCTTCTCTTTGTGGGAGATTATAGCAAATATAGATCAGATAAAAAAGATTTTTTTCTAAATTTATATAAAAAGTGGAATATTTTTTCTTTTTACTAACACGCTCTTATTAGTCGGAATAAAAGATGCATATTTATGGGACATATTTGGAAAATTAGAACCAAAAGTTCAGCTGACATGGCCGCATTGGAAAGGAAACCTGATGAAAAATATCTTTTCGATTTATACGAATGATTTGATCCGAATATGGCGCAGCTGGGCCGCTTTGGTCATGGTAGCGGGCCTGATCGTGCTACCTTCCCTGTATGCTTGGTTTAATATCGAATCCTCCTGGGACCCTTACGGAAATACGAGCGGAATCAAAGTAGCCGTTGCCAACAATGATACAGGTGCGGCCATACTGGGCCACAACATCAATGCCGGAGAAAGCGTGGTAAACAGCCTTCGTGCTAACACCAAGATCGGATGGGTCTTTACCAATGAAGAACAGGCTCTTAACGGCGTCAAAAAGGGCAATTACTATGCCAGCATTGTAATCCCTGCCGATTTTTCCGAGAAGCTTGCCTCCATCATCACAGATGTTCCAGTCCGGCCTGAGCTGCAGTATTACGTCAATGAAAAGATCAATGCGGTCGCTCCCAAAATCACCTCCTCCGGTGCCTCCAGCATCGTTAGTGAAATCGGCGCAAACTTTGTTGAGACTGCCAACGGCGTTATTTTCAAGGGTTTCAATGAGCTTGGCATTAAGCTGGAGCAAGAGCTTCCCTCTATAGAGAAGGTGAAAAGCCTTGTCTTTCGCTTTGAGGATATGATGCCCGAGCTCCGCAATGCCGCAGAGACTGCACAAAAGGATATTGGGGAGCTGCAGCAGATGACGAATAAAGCCGAAGACATTCTCCCCGATGTCCAGACCATGGCAGAGGATGCGACACAGTTTGCCTCCCGGCTAGGGGACGTGTTGGGCAGGACAGAAGAAGTCATTACCACCGCCTCTCCTCTAATTCGCGAGAACCTTGGACAGCTGTCACAAGCAGTACAAGCGACCGCTGCCATTTCTGAATCCCTTGCAGACTCTGCTGTTGAACCGGATCAGATAAGACAGGAGCTGGAGGGACTTCGGTCCCGATTGACACTTGCTCAGCAGCTCACGCAGGGGGCGAAGGACTGGACCCAAACGTATGAAGCTTATATTCCCTCTGCAGCTGCCAAGACATTTACCGAGAAACTGGAGGACCTGAATCTTAAGCTGACCCAGCAGCTTGAACTCATTGATAAACTAGACCAGGCAGCCGATAACGGCGAAGATCTTACGAAGCTGCTCGGCGATTTCCAAGGCAGAGCTGCCGAAATGGCTGCCGCTTCAACAGACCTTTTAGACCGGTATGATACGGACATCGCGCCATCCATAGAATCGGCAGTTTCCACCGCTGCCCAAAAAACGCAAAAGGCGAACGATGAACTGCAAGCAGCCATTAAGCTGCTCCCTGACGTCAGCCGCATGATTCAGGATGCAAAGAAGGGACTAACTCTGGGCGGAACTGCCCTTCAAAGTGTGATGTCAGAGCTGCCCGCAGCTGAACAGAAGATTCACCAGATTGCTGACGAGATCCGCAAATTTGAACAAACCGGAAACCTGCAGGAAATTATTGATCTGCTCAAGAACGATTTTGAAAAAGAGAGTGCCTTTTTCGCTTCACCTGTCTCTTTGAAGGAAAACAAGCTGTTCCCGATCCCTAATTACGGCTCAGCAATGTCTCCCTTTTTCACTACTCTGTCACTCTGGGTAGGAGGCTTGCTTCTCGTTTCATTGCTTTCAGTTGAGGTGGATACACACCCTTCACAAGAACGGGAGGATGGTGAGCCTGCTGCACCTTACCGCCCTTACCAGGTCTATTTTGGGCGCTATTTAACATTCTTGACCGTGGGACTGCTCCAGTCTCTCGTCGTCACGCTCGGAGATCTATGGATTCTTCATACTTATGTCCATGATCCGCTTTGGTTTGTCATCTTCGGTCTTCTGATCAGTGCTGTGTTTATGCTCATCGTATATACACTTGTGTCCGTCTTTGGCAATGTGGGAAAAGCGATGGCTATCGTGCTGCTCGTTCTACAGCTTGGCGGGGCAGGCGGTACCTTCCCGATTGAAGTCACCCCTGTCTTTTTTCAATGGATCCACCCTTTCCTGCCGTTTACCTATGGAATCAGTCTTATGCGGGAGGCCGTTGGCGGGATGCTGCCTGATGTGGTCGCTCGGGATATTGTCATCCTCCTGGTTATCGCAGGCATATTCGTCCTCTTAGGGCTGCTGCTGAAAAAATCGATTAACCGACTGTCCGCACCATTCGTCAAAAAAGCAAAGGAGAGCCGTTTAATCCATTAAAAAAACAATCGACAATACCTGAATCAAACCGCTATAATTTGAATAAATGGTTGAAATATACAGTTCAAAACGCATCGAAAATATGCTGAAAAGTGGTGATCTTTGTTACATGCTTTACGCTGGTGCATTCATCGTGTCCTTGCTCATCGTCGTTCTGCTGATCCCTCCGTTAGGCAGGCTCGCTTTAAAGATTGATTTTGTGGACAAGCCTCGGGCGGATGAGGAGCGCAAGCTGCATAAGAAGCCCATCCCGCTGACCGCAAGCTATGCGATCTTTGCCGGATTTTTTATAGCCTATCTGATATTCTCTGGTGAATACACTTGGCAGACCGCTGCCCTGTTTGCCGGCGGCTTGCTGCTGCTCGTTATCGGAACGATCGACGACTGGTTTAAGACCAAAGGCAAGGACTTTCCTGCCCTGCCAAAAATGCTGGTACAAATCTCCGCTGCTGTTATCGTCTACTTTGCGGGCATTCGCTTTACCGGTTTCTATAACCCATTCAGTGAAGAATATATTTCTCTTCCTGTCTGGCTGCAGTTTACATTGACTATTCTTTGGATCTTTGGGGTAACGACGGTTATTAATTTCTCTGACGGGATGGATGGCCTGGCTGGAGGTTTATCTGCCATTTCCGGCACGACCTTGTTTATCGTTGCACTAACGATGGGACAAAGTCACTCGGCGATGCTGGCGATCGTGCTTGTCGGAGTAACGGCGGGTTATCTTAAATTTAATAAGCCGCCTGCCAAGGTGTTCATGGGAGATGCAGGCGCGACCTTTCTCGGCTTTATCCTTGCTGTCATTGCTCTTGATGGAGCCTTCAAGCAAGCGACGATTCTGTCAATCTTGATTCCGATACTGGCTCTTGGCGTTCCGATTTTTGATAATCTGTTTGTCGTGATCAAGCGTTTCCTTGAAGGAAAGGCGATCTATCAGGCTGACGCAAGTCAGGCACATTACCGGCTGCTGCGCGCGGGACTAACCCATAAGCAGACTCTGGCTGTCCTTTGCCTTGTGAGCGTGTGTCTCTGCCTATCCTCCATCATTCTGATGCTGGTGCAGATTTAGGTTACACCTTTAGCCAATAATTAAATAAGAGCATGATTTGATTACAACTCAAATCATGCTTTTTTTATTTATTCATTGAAAGGGCTCTCAAAACTTGATTCATGAAATCCCCACCGCTCCCATATCCTATAGAGATGCAGGTTAACACACTTTTATTGATGCCAAATATACAAGGAGTGGATGATGTTGGGCACTCTTCAAGTTGTAGTGTTTCCTTCACCTAACTCAGATGATCCGATATTGAACAGACTAATCCACATTCTTTGTGAGACCGCACCCGTATACTATGTAACGAGCAGACAAAGGGATGTGGCCCAAGTAAATACGGAGAATCCCCTTAAGGCACTTCCGGAGGATATTATTTTCACTTCGAGAGCTGACCTAAATCTAATCTGGAATAACAGCACCATTGCATTCGTGGCTCACCCATATTGGGTTCATGCCGCTGCTTCCATGCGTCCAAAGCATTTAATTACATACGCCCCCGGTCATATGGCTGAGTCGGAAGATGGACTGCTCAAGTCGTGCAGGGAGCAACTGACCGCAATTTCAAGTCTTGTATGCTCTGTGTCGGAGATGAGCTATCTAAACGATGCCTTTCGCGGTTTTCCCGCTTTGCTGCTGCAGAAGGATCGCCCAGAGCATCAGCAGCAGGCGAATGCTCCGTATCCCATAGAGTCTGCAAATTCATACGATACTCTCTTTCAGAAGGCCGTTCAGGAGCTTGCTCGTGAAGATGCCGTTTCCGTTCATCACCGTCAGTGGGCGGATCGAGTCCAGTATTATCAAGCTTTGCGTGAACATTCGGGACCCCATGAAACCATTTCGTTTCTGCTCTCTGTCTATTTGTACCTGCTAAACGATAGGAATGCCCTTCGCTACGCAGAGGAGGCCTTCCTGCAGGCGGTAATGAAAGGCAGAGCGAACGCACTGATTACCCATTATCGGTTCATCTCCGCCATTCACGCTCAGCAGGGACGGATCAGACTGGCCGTCGATACGTATGGAATTACAGCATACAGTGAAACGGATATGAAGAAATATCATTCAATTCTTAAACTGCTCGCTGATGGACACGAAACACTTGCCCTAGCCGAGCTGTACCGAGTAAATGATGATTATCGCGCTGCCCTATCCATGTTGGAGCAGCTGCCTGATCAGACCGCCAGACATTTTACCTTTCAGCTCTGCCGGGAAACGGCCCGTCTGGAAAAGGCGCTGGAGCAGGTCCGGTCTTCAGATCTCATGACCGAAGTGGACCGGCATGAATTCCGCATTTTGTCAGGCAGTGTTGAGGCCATGAGAGGGGATCGGCACACGGCCGTCCGTCTGTTCATGGAGGCAGCAGCAAGTAATGAAGATGTCCTTATTCAAATTTTGGCGTTGGACGCTCTGGATGAGAAGGTGCGAATTCTGGAACAAGGGAGTTGATGAAGTAGACCATGAGCGAATCCCACTCCTACTCGATATCACCTGTCCGGAAGACGGAAGGAAACAAACTGACGGCAATGCTGCAGGTTCGCAATGAAAGCATCCGCTATTTGAAGGAAGTACTTGAAGATATCAGCACGTTCGTCGATAGCATTGTTATCGTTGATGATGCCAGCACAGATGATACCCTGGAAATATGCAAATCGGCAGCAAAGGTAGAAAAGCTTGTTACTTTGGCCGAGTCTTTGTTCCATCAAGAATGGAAGCTTCGCACGATCCTTTGGCAAACCGCTGCCTCCACCTCCCCGGACTGGATACTTGCAGTCGATGCCGATGAGCTGTATGAGGAAAGGGCCAAACGAAGCATCCGAAATCTGATTAATCAAGACAGATATGATTGGGTCAGCTTCCGTTTATACGATTTGTGGGGAAGCAGACATCATTACCGGGAGGATGAATTATGGCAATCCCATAAACGGCAGACGATGACACTTGTCCGCTACTTTCCTGATTACCCTTACCTGTATCCCGAAATGCCTCATCATGTTCCAAGGCTTCCGCTTACCTGCGGAGCTTTACAGGGACTGACTACCGACCTGCGAATTAAGCATCTGGGCTGGGCCGGCCCCCTCGAGGAAAGAGTCCAAAAGTATGTCCGGTATAAAAAAACCGATCCGGAAGGAAAGTGGGGAAGCACTGCTCAATACGAATCTATTCTGGATCTTACACCAACCCTTGTGGAATGGAAGGAGGAGCTGTAAACATGGGGTATGTCAGTATACTTACGCACAGCTTTGCTGATGGATATAACCGCGACTATGAGCGGCTGTTCGGCGGGGGGCTGGAGCGATATATATTTAGGCTGTGCCAGATCATCCGGCAGCTTGGCTATACCCCGGAAGTCCATCAGCTCTCCTACTATGAAGCCTTCCACAAAACCATTGAGGATATCGAAGTACATGGTTACCCTTATGATCTCGAACACATACCGGAGGCGTTTGACGAGATGGCCTCGAAGGCCCGCGGTCCGCTGATCTATGCGAGCTGCATATGGCATCCGCTGAACTATGCTCCAAACAGCCTTGGCATTTGTCACGGCATTAATTGGGATCGCCACAACCTTCCGGCGGCCGCCAAACGAGAAATTGCCGATTCGATTCAGAGATCACTCGACCATCTGGATACGATTGTATCCGTAGACTCTCATTTCCTTACCTTTTGCCGCGCAGTTTGCACTTATCACAATTCCCGTCAGATCATCCTCATTCCGAACAGTGTAGATACAAGCCGCTTTAAGCCGGTAAATCATATGCATATGGACGACGAAGGAGAAGCGGCTATCGACGAAGAGGCGCTGCGGAAAAGAGTGAAGGGAAAAACGGCCTACCTCCACTACGGGGATAATTACGAAACAGAGGAAGAAGCGCAATCCGTTATTGACAAAAACATCCGCATTTTGTTTCCTCGACGGATCAGCTTAGAGCGGGGAATCATTCCTATGATGCTCGCTGCGGACCGCCTGCTTGGTGCATATCCCTCACTTTCTATCGAGTTTGCAGGCAAGCGTGTTAAGGGAAGCACTATTGGAGAGGCATTTGAGATTTGGAGAAAACATCATCCCCACAAGGACCGGATCTATGCAAAAAGCTACGGGTTTGATGAAATGGTCCTTGCTTATCAGCATGCGGATATTGCCGTAATTCCGACCATTTTCTCAGAGGGAACCTCCTATTCCTGTCTTGAAGCGATGAGCTGCGGAATACCAGTGGTAGCCGGAAATGTGGGCGGATTAAACGACCTGGTTCAGGACGGGTTAAACGGATACCTCGTTCCGCCGGTGGAAGAGAACATTACCGCCGCCGTCTGTAAACTGATCGATGATGACGAGCTTCGCTTAAGGATGGGTGAACAGGCACGACACACGGCTCTCGCCTATGACGAACAGAAATGGGAGCAGGCCTGGAAGACGGTACTCCAAAACTACCTAAGCCGCAGAGCTAGGAGGGAGCGGATCTTAGTACCATGACATATGATGAGGCAAGATACGTAAGGGACGATGATGAAAAAATGGACACCGTTCTTCTTCCATTGCATCCTGCTTGGTGGAGCAGGCCTTATGAATATGCATGGGCCTCTCGCTTTGCTCGTGCAGAGGATACTGTGCTGGACGCAGCCTCGGGCATCCCGCATCCGTTCAAATTTTGGCTCGTTGATCGTGTCCGAAAAGTATATGCTTGTGATCTAGATCCCCGAATATTATCGCCGGATGCAATCCGAGCCGCCGTAGCTGTTGATTTTGGCACTCAGCTGGCCCGGATTCTGCCTGAGCGATATATCACAAGTATAGACCGGAAGCAGGCCAATCTGGCGGCTCTCCCTTACCCTAATGAATCGTTTGATAAAGTCTACTGTATTTCCGTGCTTGAGCATCTGGACCGCAGCACACGGCTGCAGTCACTTAGGGAGTTTGCCCGTGTTCTGAAGCCCGATGGACGGATTGTTCTGACCTTTGATGTGCCGGAAATCGAGCCTCAGCAGCTGAGTACCCTTCTAACCGAGGCCGGGCTTACAGTAGACGGTGTGCTAAATACAGTTAAGCCGGACAGCGCCTTGTACACAACCATGTATGGTCCAGCGATCTATTGCTTTCGCGCACTTATTAAAAAATCCACCTCGTCTACTTAAGGTACATGACACCTTCACTCACAAAAGAACCAGAGGAGCAAATGATCTGGCACGGTGCTGCTCTTGCTGCATGATGAACATAACCGCATTCAGCCTGCAAGCCTTCTCACCTCTACAGCCAATTTGATGTGGTGGGAAGTCTAGGCTTTACTGTGCTGTTTTTTGCTCGGTTCATAATGAGGTTGATGGTCATGGTTAATTGAAGGAACACTCCACCACCTCTTTCCAAACATCACTCCTGTAAGCCCGATCATTCCCAATATAAAGCCGATCCAGAAAAATGCATTTCCAACACCTGTAAGCTGTATCAGAGCTCCTCCTGCCAAAGGAGCCGTGATTAGGACTATGCTCATTAGTGTGTTGCTTATCCCAAATACACGACCAACCATGTCTTTTCGGCTCTCCTTTTGCATAATGGTTTGATTAGTTACCATGTATAAGCCGTTCCCAAGGCCAATAATCAAGGCAAATCCTGTAATGATCCATAGGGATCCGCCGCTCGGGACAAGCCCAAGCCCTGCAATTCCGAGTCCGATCCCCGCACACCCTAATCCGAGACCATATCTGTATCCAACATGTCCCCGTCTATTTACAGCTAGCAGCACAACTACAGCACCTGCACCTATTGCCGCAACTAATATCCCCAGCATTGATTCGTTATTGGGTGCGATGGCGTGCAGCAGCAAAGTGAACTGATAATCAATCATCAGCAGGGCAAACAGACCGAACACGCTATAAATCATCGTATGAAGCAGGATGCGGTTTTGCATAAGATACTTCCAGCCTTCTTTCCACTCCTGCCAAACGGAGGCGCCTGGAATATCCTGCTCTTTACCTGCTTTACCTGCCCTACCTGCTCCCAGTGCTGCTTCTGTCCCGAATACGGACTCTTTGCTCCTTGCGTGATCCGAAGTATGACGTACCGTCCACAGCAGAGCTGCTGAAATGACTCTTCCTGCAGCACCGATCCAAATACATACCTGTGGCGTAAATATGGCAAGAATGACCCCGCCTAACAGCGGCCCCGCAATTTTCGAGAACTGATTGACCAGCCCGTTAAGTGAGGTTGCCTGAAGCAGCTGCTCCTCCTGTACGAGCTGTCTTGTCATCGCCTGCTGTGCCGGCATAATAAAGGTGGAGACCGCAGAACGGAGCATAAGAATAGGTATAATCCAGTAGATACTCGGTGCGATAAGCAAAAACAGGGTTAGGACAGCCGTGAGTAAATCGCAGAGCATCATCACCCTCACTTTAGGCAGTCGATCAGCCATCGTTCCTGCCAAGGAGCCCAGTAGAAGCCCCGGCAGGGCCATCGCTACCGGAACAAGCGCTAAGGTCATCGGGGTCACTCCCCACCGATATACCATTAACACTTGAATGGCAATGGCATCAAACCAATCACCGAATGAAGCTATCGCATAGGCATTGAATATCCGCATGAAGATCTTATTTTTAAATAAACTGTCATCTCCAAGCTTCTTTTTGATCAATTTCTGAAACATATACATTCCCCCGCTATATTTGATTCTTGTTTCAAACATAGCGGAGCTATATCAGAGGAATATCAGACAGAGGGAAGGAGACTTAAAATTTTGGAGAGGCAGGTGTCTTTTAGCGAAGTATAGTGCTGGTTGTCGTCAAGCTCTTTGAAAACTGCCAATAGCTTGGCTTTTAAACCTAAAGCCGTCTTGTCGGTCTGAGAAGGTGGTTTTAACTCCATATAGCATAGAAACTGCCGGACAGATAGCAGAATGTGGGGCACAAATCCCGATTGACGGAAAATTTCGAGAGCATCTTCCACTGATGCTGAAGCTTCCTTCATCCGCCCCTGACTGTAATGCCACATCCCCTGCACATAATGGAACCTTCCGATCTCTCTTAGATAGGGCTTTTGCTCAAGCATTTGGCTTAAGGTCTCCACCAGCTCCTTCACTTTCGTGCCATTGCCTTCATAGATATACATGAGCAGCTCGGATATGGCCATCGGGATACGGAAGCTTTCGAGATCAGCATCCTCATCAAGCAGCTTCCTGGTAGCCTCAATTCGTTCTTTAGCTATGTTGTACATCCCGCTCCCAGCATACAGATCGATGATGTTCAAATAATACATTTCTCTATGATGCTCTGGATCCATACAAGATAAAGACAATACTTTCTCGCTGAGCTGGAGTCCCTCTTTTGGGGAAGCGATCATCGAGTACAATATCAGCATCCAATACAGCCTGTCTCCAGATGGAAGGTCATCATTGTTAATAAACCAGGATAAATCTCCGCTAAGAAAATGCAAATATTTCTGATAGAAAGGGTCTACTTCGATCCCAAGCGCCTCTTGCTGTGCGATCAGCGTGGATATGGATTTTCCCTGTCCAAACCGATGATATTTTTGAAATATATGAAGTACGGCAGTCTGAAGCTCTGGATCAGTCATTGAAGGCTTGGCGGCGGGAGCGGATTCCTTAACTGACAATCGGTAACCCAGTCCTCTGACAGTGCCTATATTCATTTCTGGAACAACGGACAGCTTTTTGCGGAGCCTGTAGATGTGGTCATCTACAGTTCGTTCTCCCGGATATTCCAGCGGCCATACTTGATCCAGCAAATGCTCCCGCGTAAAGGTCTTGTCTCGATTTCGATATAAAAAATGAAGAAGCGCATACTCCTTCGACAGCAGCTCCACTTTCCCAAACGGACCGCTTACCGAATAATCTCCTTCATCAAAATAAATGAGAGCCATGCTCGTTCACTCCTTGCCTGAAGCTGGTTCTATTGTATATCGAACTTAAGCGTTAATGCACGTAAAAAGACCCCTGCATTAAATGTGCAAGGGTCCTGCCTAACATATTTTAACCAAGAACAACACGGTCATCAGAGAGCTTTGCTCCGCTGATCTGCTCAAACTCTCGAAGCAGCTCCGCTACGGTGAGGGTCTTCTTCCGCTCTGCATCCACTTCAAGGATAATCCGGCCTTTGTCCATCATGATCAGACGATTTCCGAGCCTTATTGCCTGCTCCATGTTATGGGTTACCATAAGCGTGGTCAAATTCATCTCGCGCACCAAGGCCTCTGTAATATTCGTGATCAGCTCTGCTCTTGACGGGTCAAGCGCGGCTGTATGCTCGTCCAAGAGCAGAATCTCCGGCTTCGTGAATGTTGCCATGAGCAGGCTGAGCGCCTGACGTTCCCCTCCGGATAGCATGCCTACCTTGGCCCGCGTCCGGTTCTCAAGCCCAATGCCGAGCTTCTCCAGCTGTTCCTGAAACAGCTGGCGGGTCTTTGGGCTAATGCCAAAAGATAATCCGCGTGACTTGCCTCTTTTATAGGCCATTGCCAGATTTTCTTCAATGGTCATCATAGGTGCAGTACCGGCCATTGGATCCTGGAATACCCGGCCGATCCACTGGCTGCGCTTGTATTCAGGCAGCTGGCTGATTGCCTGCTCACGAATCTGCACCTCACCGGCATCTGGTTTCATCACACCTGAGATGATATTCATCAGAGTCGATTTACCCGCTCCGTTACTGCCGATGACCGTTACAAAATCGCCTTGATTCAAGGTGAGGTGGGCGTCCATAAGCGCAATCTTCTCATCCACCGTACCTGGGTTAAACAGCTTGGATACGTGATTGATATGCAGCATTACAGATCACCTCCCATGGTTTTGCCGCTTGTCCCGGTCAGCAGCTCTGTCGTTCTTCGCTTCGCCATGTTCTTCTGGCGGATATTGCGCTGCACTGCAGGAATAAGAAGCGCCAAAATAACGATGACAGCGGTAATGATTTTCAAGTCGGATGTCTCAAACCCTGGCACTCTCAGTGCAATCATGACAACAATTCGGTATACAATCGAACCGACGATAACGGATAAGGTCGCCAGGAAAATGCTTCTCTTGCCCACGATCGCTTCCCCGATAATGACCGAGGCCAGCCCGATAACAATCATCCCGATGCCCATGCTGATGTCGGCAAAGCCTTGATACTGTGCAAGAAAGGCTCCTGACAAGGCTACCAGACCGTTGGACAGGCTGATACCCACCAACTTCGTTGTATCCGTATTTGCGCCGAAGCTGCGGATCATCCGTTCATTATCTCCTGTTGCCCGAAGAGCGAGCCCCATATCGGTTTTGAAGAAGACATCAAGCAGCACCTTTATGATAACAACAACAATGAGTACGAATACAAGAATAGACATACCGGTAAAGATATTGTCCGTATTGAGAAGGGAGAGATTGGGGGCACCGCCCAAAATTCTCATGTTGATGGAGTGTAATGCGATCATCATGAGAATACCGGATAGCAAACCGTTAATCTTTCCTTTGGTATGCAAGAGCCCTGTACACACTCCAGCCACAAGCCCTCCTCCAAAAGCAGCGAGCGTTGCAAGCCAAGGAGAGGAGCCATTCGTAATCAGAATGGCGGCGATGGCGCCGCCCGTGGTGAAGCTCTGATCTACCGTAAGATCCGGAAAGTCCAGAATTCGAAACGTAATGTAGACGCCAAGCGCCATAAGTGCATATAGCAGTCCAAGTTCAATTGCTCCAGGAGTTGAATTCAGCAGATTAAGCAAAGTTTCTAACATATGTTATCCTCCTATTTGCAAAAGAAACAGGGCGGTATCCTCCCACCCTGTTCCTGAGCATGCAGCATACTTTTATCAGATCTTACTCAATGATGTTGTTCTCTTGGTCCTCTACCGCAGCCTTCATCTCATCCGTGACTTCAACACCCTGCTCCGCAGCAGCTTTCAAATTCAAAATAAGATCAAGCTTGTCCGGCACGGTAACTTCAAGATCTCCCGGATTCGCTCCGTTCTGCAGAATATCAGCCGCCATCTCGCCGACTTGGTAGCCGTGATCATAATATTTGAAGCCGACTGTAGCAAAAGCGCCTTTTTCAACAGTATCCCGATCACTCGAGAAGAAAGGAATATCATTGTCATTCGCTACCTTGATAATGGTATCAACAGCGCTTACAACGGTATTGTCCAAAGTGATATAAAGAGCATCTACCTTGCCGACAAGCGATGAAGCAGCCTGCTGAACTTCAGAAGTGTTTGTTGCTGCAGCCTTAACCAGCTCAATACCATGAGCCTCGAATGCAGCTTCTGCATTATTTGCCATAACTACCGCATTGGGTTCACCTTGATTCAGTACAAGTCCAACAGATTTAATATCCGGCATTTGTGCTGCAATAAAATCTGCCAGCTTCACGATTGCCTCAGGATTTGTATCGGATGCACCAGTGATATTGCCGCCCGGCTTTTTCAAATCAGTGACCAGCTTTGCGTCTAGCGGATCGGTTACTGCTGCAAAAAGCACCGGCTTGTCCTTCACCTGACTTACGACAGCCTGAGCAGAAGGAGTCGCGATGGCAAGCACGAGATCACTGCTGTCTGTTGCAATCTTTTGGGCAATAGAGTTGTTATTGGCAGCGTCAGCCTGGGCATTGTTATAATCGATCTTTAAATTCTCGCCCTCTGTAATTCCTGCATCCTTCAGAGCAGCAATAAAGCCCTCTTGTGTAGCATCAAGCGAAGGGTGCTCTACATATTGTGAAATTGAAATAGAGTAAGTCTTCTCTGCTGTCCCTTCATCTCCGCCAGACGTACCCGTAGTACCGCTGCCTGTGCTTGCCGTATCACTGCCGCATCCTGCAACGAGAGCGATTGAAGCCGTTACCATTAATGACATCCACCATTTTTTGCTCATCTTTGTTTCCCCTCTCTTTTTTAACATGTCCCCATTTTCCATTTAATACCTCTTACATACTGCGTCACATAGTAGCATTAGTGCTTTTATATTTAAATGCACTAAAGCAATACGGCATGGTTAAGCCAATTCTAGAAATTATTGACGCATGGTCGATACAACTTTTCCCTAATATTAAGGGCGCCCGTACTATTCGTCAATTATTACTTTTATTGTATGTTAAAAAAAAGAAACGTCCAACAGAAAATTCTGAAGGACGCTTCGTTTTTAATGCTTATTCTTTATTAGATTTCAGCAGACTGAATATTGTAAGTGCAGCACCGTCCGCCTTTGGCAAGGCATTCGGTACGAGAAATCGGCACCTGAAGCAGGGACTCGAACAGCTCCAGCTCACAGCGGCAGGCTTGTCCGTATACACCCGCAACCTCTGAAATGGGGCAGTTGTATTCTTTCAATACATAGCCATCTTCCACTTGGGTCAGCTCGGTCATATACCCGTTATCATTTTGAATCTGAGCCAGGGATTGAACTTTCCCTGCCAGGTCCTTGCCTTCCATTTCTGACACATACCGCTGGTGCAGCTTATTTCTTCTTCGCTCAAACAGCAGGTCGATCATCTCTTCACCCGACTCCTCGGCAAGCTCGCCAAGCAGGTCAAGTGTTACCTTGGGATACGTTTTGGGAAAAAGCCCCTCACCAAGCTCTGTAAGACCGAATACCGCGGAAGGACGACCCGCTGTCTGCCGGATTTCACTGGGAGCGATATTCCCGTCCCGCTCAAGGGTAGCCAGATGTCTGCGTACGGCCATTTCGGTAATGCCCAGTTCTGCTGTAATTTCACGAGCACTCAGCGGACCTTGAACCTTTAGCATATGAAGGACTCGCTGACGCGTGGACATCTCTTTCTGTGCGCTCATCTATAGCCACCTGCTTTCATCAGTGAAGGTTCTATCGATTAAGATATAGCTTGGGCTGGAGCTGCCTCACGGCAAGCATCGGAGCAGAAATGCTCGTGCTCTTCCTCACATGCTTCACAAGAGACATATTGGAGGTTGCATGTAGGGCAGTTTACATATTGGTCATGCGTTGTTCCGCAATGATAGCAAGATGCAATAACGATATCCTCATCCGTACGATTAATGGGTACCGAAATTCTCTCATCAAATACATAGCATTTACCATCAAACAACCGGCCTTGTACTTCTGGATCCTTACCATAAGTTACGATACCGCCTTCCAGCTGGGCTACATCCTGGAAGCCTTCATTAATAAGGAAGCCTGTCAGCTTCTCACAGCGAATACCGCCCGTGCAGTAAGTGATGACCTTCTTGTCTTTCACATCGCCCAAATTCTCGCGGATCCATTCAGGAAACTCACGGAACGATTTGACATCCGGACGAATGGCACCCCGGAAATGGCCAATTTCATATTCATAATCGTTACGGCCGTCAATGACGATAACATCATCGCCTTGCAGCTGCTCATGGAACTCTTTCGGGCTGAGACGTTTACCGCTGATCGTATTCGGATCAAGTTCTTTTTCGTAACGGAAAGTAACGAGCTCTTTTTTATGACGAACAAACATCTTCTTAAAAGTATGTCCTTCCACTTCGTCAATCTTGAACCACATATCGCTGAACAGCGGATTGGCCTTCATGTCTTTCATATATTGCTCGGTTTGCTCAAATGTACCGGATACGGTGCCGTTAATTCCTTCCTCGGCAATCAGAATCCGGCCTTTAAGGCCGAGGTCTTTACAGTATTTTAAGTGTTCCTGAGTAAACGTCTCAGGATCATCAATATGGACATATTTGTAGTACAACAATACTCGATAATTAGAATTACACATTTTTTCATTTCCACCTGTCTTTATTTATAGTTCCAAGCTATGAATTAGACGACTTGTTTCGTAAGGCCCGTACAACGACAAGAAGCAGCCGCAAGAAAGGGGTCCCTTTCGCCGCTACAAAAGTCAGTCCTCGAGCAAATTATATTCTAAGTCTATAAAAATGACGGGGCTTAGTCAATATTTATGTATAAAAAGGGGACGAGTATTGTTGGAAGACCATCCGTTATTTTCTTCACTTCTATGAAAAACACCAGAGGGATTCAGCACTCACTATCGGCTGAATCCCTCTGGTGTTCATTTGTTTTAGCTCATATTAGGCTTTAACTGAGCCTTGGGTGACCCCGTTGATGATCCATTTTTGAGCAAAAATATAAATGATGATCATCGGCAGCATTGCCATCAGATAAGATGCAAAGGCCAGGTTAAAGTCTGTATTGAACTGCCCTTGGAAAATGTACTGTACAAGCGGCAGCGTGTACTGATCCTGATCGCTGATCATAATAAGCGGCAGCAGGAAGTCATTGTAGGTAGACAGACAAGTCAGAATACCTACCGTCGCGCTCATTGGCGCAAGCAGAGGGAATATGATCCGCCAGAACGTTCCCCAAGTTGTCGCTCCGTCCACTTTAGCAGCTTCCTCAAGAGCAATAGGAATGGAACGGATATAAGCTACATAGACGAATACGTTAAACGCCAAGCCATAAACTGTATGAAGCAGAATAAGGCCTACCAGATTCGTCATGCCAAGACCCGATGTCAGCTTAACGACAGGCAGCATAATGATCTGAAATGGAATGAACATCGCACTGACAAAATAGAAATAAAGTCCTTTAAAAAATTTGTGATTCATGTTTCGGGCAATCGCATACGCAACGAGCGAGTTGGTCAGCAATGTAAGCACAACCGTTGATATCGTTACGATGGTACTGTTGCCCAGTGCGTTAAAGAAGCCTGTCATTTCAATTGCCCGAGAGAAGTTCTCCCACTGAATGTCTGCCGGAAATGAGAAGATGGATTGCCGCATCTGCTCCGGATTTTTAAGGGCAATAATAACCGTCATATAGAGAGGGAACAGGATCACGATGGTACCGAGCGCCACGAGCAGCGTGATCGGCCAATTTGTGCGTGAACGTACTTTTTTCATTACATGTCACTCTCCCTTCTCTGAAGGAATCTAAGCTGAATAATCGAGATAAAGGCTATGAGAATGAAATAAATGATCGCATTCGCGGACTGATAAGCAAACTCGCCGCCTTCGAAACCGCCTGTATAAATGAGATGCGCGATGGATTGAGTAGCCCGTCCCGGTCCGCCGTTCGTCATCGCTACAATCAGATCAAACACCATGAGTGAGTTCTTCATGGCAAGCACCATATTGATCGTAAAGAAGGGTGCGATAAGCGGGAATGTGATGCTCCAAAACTCACGCCATTTGCTGGCTCCGTCCAGATTGGAGGCTTCATACAAATCGTTTGGAATCGTTTGAAGACCGGCGAGATAAAGAATCGTGTTAAATGCGATCCCTTGCCAGATGGCTACGGATACAACACCGACCCAAGCCAGATCCTGACTCCCCAAGATGTTCGTCGATAAGGCGGTCAGCCCTAAATTCTCACCCCAAACTGGAAATACGTTAGAGAACAGATAGTTGAAAATATATCCGACAATCAGAATGCTCAGAATGTTAGGGAGGAAGTAGATCGCACGAAAGAAATTCCGATATCTGATCTTCGCATTAAGCCCTAGTGCGATGAGCAAACTGATAATGTTAATGAAGATGGTCGCTACAATGGAATACTTAATGGTAAATCCATAGGCATTCCACACGTTATCGTCGGAAAACAAATTAATATAGTTTTTAAACCCGACCATGTCATATTGATCGCCAAAACCGTTCCAGTTCGTAAATGAATAATATAACCCTTGCAGTGCAGGCAGGGTCATAAACACAAAGAACAATGCCACGGCCGGCAGGGTCATCCAGTAGAACGGAGTAAGCCGATTCTTCATGTTTTTTCCTCCTTGCAGCGAAGCGCCGATGAGCTGTGCGCACATTATATCGTACAGACTGCATTGCTGCCCGCTGTTCTCATGATGATATATT
Source organism: Neobacillus mesonae (assembly GCA_023715865.1). Taxonomy (GTDB): domain Bacteria; phylum Bacillota; class Bacilli; order Paenibacillales; family Paenibacillaceae; genus Paenibacillus. Next base: position 214,399 of record JAMBOW010000005.1, on the reverse strand, counting down.
TATCAAGTTATAAAAAGGTACTGAATTACCTTATTACCTTCTGTTCGCTACCTTATCCCATTCTTCGTCAAGCTTCTTTAGATAAGCATCGATATCTCCAACCTGCAGAAATTCCTGCACGATTGAGTTCAGCTGGACGGCTGAAGGAATATAGTGGTCAGCGAAGTCGGTTACCTGACCGTTCTCGATGTAAGGAAGGATCTCGGCTACACTCGGATCATCCTGTGTTACGCCTTCAACTGCAGCAAACAAATTCTGCTCATCGATGTACTGCTTCATGTTATCCTCGCGCAGCAGGAATTTGATGAATTCCAGAGCCTCTTCCTTATGCTCTGTATCATCAGAGACTGCAAGCAGTGTGTCGATCCCGTTAACAAGTTTAATTTCGTCCGGATTATTGCCTGTCGGGAAAGCAAAGAATCCGATCTCTATATCGGGATTTGCCTTCCGTATCTCTGGAATAGCCCATGTTCCTTGGATATACATGAAAGCTTCTCCATTAGCAAAGGCACGGTTTCCGTCTGCATAGGTCTTACCGAAATTGTCGCCGTGGCCGTAATTAAGGATCTCAAGCTGCTTCTCGGCTACTTCGCGGTAACGCTCCTGGAATGTAACCTCTCCTTCCCTGCGCTGCAGGTAGAAGTCAATGCCCTCAAGATTCGGTGCGAGTGCATTAAAGGCAAGGTTCGTCTGCCAGTCATCTTTATAGGTCAGGTAAAAAGGAATTTTACCTGCATCTTTAATTTCTTGTGCTGTTGCAATCAACTCATCCCATGTCTTGGGCACTTCTAGTCCCATCTCACGGAATAATGTCTTGTTGTACATGATACCGTTTGCATTTGTCGCAAAAGGGATACCTGTAATCTCCTCAAGGCCGCTCACGTCTTTAATCATCTGGATATAGCTAGGATTGATCAAATCAATCATTTCCTGATCCGTCTGCTCCATGAATACGCCGCTTTGAGAGAGCATGGAAAATGTATCGGTCGCACCCAGTGCCATAATATCAGGAACGTCATTCTTCACAAGCCGGGTCTTAAGCACTGTTTCCGCATCTGGCGGATTGACCTGTGTCACCTCAATTTCAGACTGCTCTTGATTGAATTTGTCCACAAGCTTGTCGAACGATTCCTTCGCCTCGGGCTTGTTCTGAAAAAACTCAATCTGGACTTTGCCGGATGCTCCATCGCTGCTGCTGCATGCGGACAGCATTAATGCTGCTCCACCGGCAATAAGGAGCATTTTACAACCTTTAAGCCATTGAAATCTCATGGTGTACCCCCTCTATCCTTGTTGTAATAAAAGTGCTTACATTTCCTTTTGAGTAAAGCATAGCACAGTCGTTTTTGATAACCAATGGTTATAAATGTCTAACTTTATATTATATGTATTTAGTTCCATTGATTCTTGTTGGCTCGAAACCGGTTTCGACTAACAAAAAAAACGAGTGTTATTTATTAAACACCCGTTTCTTACTTTAAAACATCTATGTTGTGAATTTTTCAAATTTGATTAAGGAATGAGCAATATTTTCCCTGTACTTTTCCTGCTCTCGATCAAACGGTGAGCCTCCGCTGCCTCTTCCAGTTGAAATGTAACCGGCTCTGCAAGCCTCAGTTCTCCGCTTGTAATTGCTGCAAACAGCTCGTTTGCCCTGCCAACACGGTCTGCATGGTCAGTCACGTGATTCCACAAATCTCCTCCTGTCAGTGTTTTAGAGGTATCCATCAGCATTCGTGGATCGACCGGCTCCGGGTCTCCTCCTGCCATACCATAAAACACTACATTGCCTTTAATTTGAACTGCTCGGAATGTGTCCATTAAAGTGCTGCCTACAGAATCATATGCCGCTTTTACCCCGCTATGGCCGCGGGACCACAGCCGTGCTTTTTCCACCCAATCGCCTTCGCTGTAAAGAAAAACTTCATCTGCGCCCGCTTTACGTGCCGCTTCCTGCTTCCCGCTGCTTGAAGTAAGCCCAAGCACCCTCGCTCCCTTCGCTTTAGCGAGTTGAATGAGCAGCTGTCCTACTCCCCCCGCGGCAGCATGGACGAGAATTTCGTCATCCTTCTGTACCGGATAGCTGTCATTTACTAAATAGTGGGCGGTCATGCCCTGCAGCAGTACTGCTGCTGCTTGTTCATAGGAAATCTGTGCAGGCAGCATAATCGCCTTGTCTTGCGGCACCAATACCAGCTCACTATTCGCATGAGGCACATCAGCAAATCCGACACGGTCGCCTGGAGACAGATCGGTGACATCATCGGCAACTTGCTCAACAATACCCGCTCCCTCATAGCCTAATATATAAGGAGGCTCACCTTCTAAATGATAATTTCCTTTTCTCCGGTACACGTCAGCGTAATTCAAACCGACCGCTTTCATCCGAACCATAACGCTGCCCTTTTGTAGTGCAGGCTCTTCCACTTCCTCTATATGCAGCACTTCTGGTCCGCCAAACTGGCGGAATACTGATGCTTTCACTCTATAATCAACCTCCCTAATGCAATTTGAACTGAAAATATAGACCCATCCCCACCTATGATAAGGTGATATAATACATTTTATATGATTTTCTATTTCTGATTAAGAAAGAGAAGGTGCAGCATGAACATAAACTCCGCAGAAGCAAGACCCCTTCGTATTTATATGGCAGGTTTCGAAGTGTTCCGAACGGATGCCTCAGAGCTTGGACAGCAAATGAAGGCACTTTGCGCCAAATACGGCTTTGAAGGTATTTTTCCTCTCGATAAGGATATTAAACCACAGCCGACCCGTCATGAGACAGCGGTTGCTATATTTGAGGGGAATGTTAGACTGATCGAGAAATGCGACATTATTATCGCCAATTTGAACCCTTTCCGCGGACAGGAGCCGGACTCTGGCACAGTATTTGAATGCGGTCTCGGTTATGGACTCGGCAAAAAGCTGTATGCCCATATCCTTGACGGACGCACCATGGGTGAGAAGCTGGCTCCCGCTACTGATTCCGAAACTGGCCTGTACAAAGACGGCATGACCATTGAAAATTTTGATTTACCGAATAACCTGATGCTCGGCATTCCGGTCACTATTGTAGAAGGTGCGCTGGAGGATGCGTTAAAAAAGGTTCGAGAAGATTTGGGCTCAAATATAAAATAATCGGATAAGTATGAAAAAAGAACGTTCTTCATGAAGAACGTTCTTCGTTTTTACAGTTCAAATATTTAGAAGATTATAAGTTCACAAAGGATTACTGTTCCGTAAGCAGCGGTTCCCACACAAGTCCTTCTCCGCTGATGCTCTTCCTAAGCTCTGAAATTGAACGAAGCGTCTCTTCGCGCTGCTGCTCCAAAGACTGTACCGATCCATTATAGATCTCAGCTACCTTTGTTTTTGTACTTGCTGCTATATCCGATATTTCCTGCTTTCTTTGCGCATTGCTTTTAGCCGACGCAGCTGTCTGTGCCTTAAACAGCTTGTTATACGAGCTTTTAGCTGTCGCCTTGCTGATTTTTCCTTTGCTGTATTTCCAGATCGGGCTATTCAAGTAATTTTTATCCGAACCATTCCGCAGCTTCCACATCGGGGAGTTCAAGTAGTTTTCATCAACCGTATTTTTAAACTTCCATGCTGAGCTGTTTAAGTAATTCGAATCAATAGTACGGCTGTACTTCCACATAAGACTGTTTAAATAGTTCTCATCCAGCGCTTTGCTGAGCCTCCACATCGTACTGTTCAAGTAATTGCGATCCGCTGCTTTGGTGTATGTATACATCGGGCTGTTTAGATAGCTCGGATTAATGTAACGCTCATATTTTGCGAGCTCGTCAGCAAGCTCTGTACTGCCGCCGTATTTTAGCTTTAATTGCTCCAGATCGGCCTCAAGCTGTTGAACCCACTCCTCCTGATCCTTCAGCACCTTTTGCTCCAGTTCATCCAAATCGCTGCTGCTCTTGTCATTCAGTTGTTTGTAGACTTTATCGGCCTGCTTCTGGTATGCGTTGTATGCATTTACCGTCTTCTTATTGTATGCCTTATAGTCGCTCCAAACCTGATTAATCCATTTCTGATCAGCAGCAAATGCGTCTTGTGCAGGCAATAAAGCAAGCAGGGTAACTAGCAGGCTGCAGACTAAAGCCATGAATCTGGTAAATCGAATTGACATAAATTACTCTCCTTTTCAAGTAAGTTCATCTTTGTCCATCAATCATTTTACATAATAACACTTAAAATTCCAATATCATCCATACAAAAATAATTAAAAGCCCGGCCCTGCCTAATGCAGAACCGGACCCTATTTATACACTCTTTTAGAGCAGCAGCCCCACGCACATAATCAGACCGCAGAGTACAGATGATTGCTGAGAAGCTCCCATAAGCGGCAGATACGCCTCGGACGGATTAACTTTGCCCAGTGATTTATACACTTTATACATTGGAATAACGGATAAAATCGCGACAAGACCATATACGGGCAGAGCATGGAACACCACACTTACGATCAAAAGGATGTAAGCAAGGATCGTCATCAGCTTGGATAGACGAAGCGCCCGCTCTTCTCCCCACATGACGACCAGCGTCTTCTTGCCGATGTCACGGTCCGCACGCCAGTGCAGAAAATGGTGGTTAAATAGCAGCATGGTGGTCAGCATGCCGACCGGCAAGGACAGCAGCAGCGGCGCAAGCGCAAACTCTCCTGTCTGTACATAGTAGGCACCCAGAACCGGCAGGATACCAAAGGAAATAAATATCCCGATTTCACTATAGCCTTTTCCGCGGTAGCCGAATTTAATGGGCGGTGCAACATAGAAATAAGCGATCAAAGCACCGATCAGCGCAATAGCCAGGATCGGCCAACCGCTGACGATCGTAAGAATGAGACCGCAAGCCCCAGCCAGCACAAGGAATCCCCAGGTAATCGCCGCAAATTTCTTCTCGGACATGGTTCCCGAAGTCAGAAACCCGGAGTGCGTCGAAATCGCACCTTCTGTCTCCGTTGCTTGGGTATCGGTTCCGTTCCGATAATCCCATAAATCGTTTACCATATTGGAAAAAATATGAGCCGACACCGCTCCTACTAGCGTCAGCAAAAACAAAAGAAAATGAAATTCCTTCTGCATGGCGTAGGCTGCAATGGTACCGAGCACGACTGGAACAACCATTACCGTTACCGAATACAGCCGGGTCATATTTTTAAATAAAGTCCAATTACTCATGATGTATTTTAAGCCTCCTATGATGCAAAATCCTTAAAACTTTGTGACAACGTTCACACAATGTTAGATTATACACCATATTGACTCCGTTGTGATAGGAAATTTTTGTTCGGGATTTTGGCTGAGCACGCTCGGTTAACCAAAGTCAAAAGTTGTTCCCATACAAAAAAACTTATAAACTTTTGAGCTAAGTTAAAAGATAATTTTGTTGGCAGTTCGGTATTCTGGCTGAATCTCTCCAGTTGACTAAAGTCAAAAGTCGTTCTTCATCTAAAAACCTCACTTAGGCAGCTTAACCTGTGTCCTGCGGGACTGCAGCCAGCTGACCAACAACCCTGCAATGAATAACACGACACCAATATTTAGGGCTACGTCCGCCAGATTGAGTATCCCGCCATCTTCTGAAAACTTAAGAAAATCAGTCACTGTCGAGCGCCAGAAGCGGTCTACCATATTACCTGCTGCTCCTCCTACGAGAAATCCCGCTCCCAAATTCATGATCCAACCTTGGATCTCACCTTTACGACGATAATAGAGGATAAAAATAATAAAGATAAGTGCCACCCATCCAAATAAACGTGCATATCCCTGGAACAAACTGAATGCCATCCCCGAATTCTCGTGATGCTCCAGCTGGTAGATCACTCCTCCGATTGGGATAACTTCACCAACCTGCATATAGTAGCGTACCCAGAGCTTGCTCGCCTGATCTATGATTAACACTAAGATGGCCGTAATATAAAATAGCATGGTCTCCTCCTTCTTACGACTTGCTGTTAAGATTATGTATTCCTTCTCACTGTAACACAGCCTGTCCGATTAAATCCAAGTTGATAACACTTATAAAAGCAGAGAAAAGGCCCTCTCCTGCTTGAAGAGGACCTTTCAGCTTATGGCATAGAATATAGGCTATTCGTTACTTAATTGCTGATAACACATCTAGCAGCATCCGTTTAAAAGCTTCTCGATCAATCTCCTCACATACTCGAACATTTGGCTCGTTTCCGAGACGACCGTTAATATCTACAACACTGTAACCCCTTGTATATTGACCTCCCACTTCAACATCCACGAAGTATTGGCCTGTCTTGGTCATAATCGACTCGTCTGCAGCAGCAGCCATCAGCAGCGTATCTGGATGTGTCGTTCCCGGAAGTCTGTGTACCGACTTGTTGAACTGCATAACTACTTTGTTAATATCGATAAAAAATTGAGACCCTGAAGTAGCGAGCGCCGCAATCTCTTCATGGTCCTGATCATCCATGATGGAATAGCGGGTGCACATCTCCCAGCCCACCATAGTCATAGGAACACCGGAGTGAAGGACAATCTGTGCCGCCTCTGGATCTGTGTAAAAATTGTATTCCGCAGCAGGCGTAATGTTGCCAAGAGAATTATTAGCTCCCCCCATAATATAGATATGAGGGATGAGCGGAGCGATGCTGGGATCTTTCTGAATGGCCATCGCAATATTGGTCAGCGGAGCAATCGCAAGAATATGTATTTCGCCAGGATTGGCATGAATGGTTTCAATGATATAATCCACTGCATGTCCGGACTCAGGGCGCTGAACAGCTTTAGGGAAATGAGCCCCTCCCATTCCGTCATCACCATGAACATCATCTACATAACGATGCTGGCCTGAACCAAGGGTGAGCACCGGACGCTCATAGCCTTTATATACGGGAACCTGGCCGCCTTTGCCTGCAACCTGAACCGTATACAACGCATTCTCGACCTCTTGATTAAATTCAACGTTTCCGCCTGTAATTGTAATTCCTTGTACATCAAAATAATGAAGCGCAGTCAATATGGCAATCGTATCATCGCCAGCCGTATCTGTATCAATAATCACTTTTTTCATATTTAGTTCCCCCTCGCTCGTCTTTCCATTCTCTATTCCTCTAGGATCTATTCTACAGGAACACAAGTAATACCAAACATTATTGAACCACTATACCATCATGAACTGCAAGTTAAAATTAACCTGTACTTTATATCATCCCCTTAACCGCAGGCGTTCATGTTATAGGTTGCAATTTTAGTGTTAACTCGTTACCATCTACTTGGGAAAACAAATGGGTGAGTAAACCCACTTTTTTATAAAAGGAGTGTTTTTATGTTAAATATGAACAGCTATACACAGCATTGGTTAACACATCGCGAGGCGCTACATAAGCTGGTTGAATTGGATCATGCGGAGCTGGCAAGCTTTAAGCCTTGGGAAGGCGCAATGAGTTACGGAACCCTTGCCCTTCATATTGCAGGATCCACGCTGATGTTCGTCAACATGGTCGTCAAAGGGGAATTCACGCCATCGGAGAACAAAATAGAATGGAACACAATGGAAGACGTACAGCGTCTTGTTCATGAGTTTACGGAAACGACAAAACAATTGCTTACCTCCATTACAGAGGAACAACAGCAAAAGGAAATTACCTTCTTTGGTAATGCCGCACCAGCCCACGTGTTCTTAGAAAAAGCGCTGGATCACGAAATTCATCATAAAGGTCAACTGTTTACATATGCTCGAATTGCCGGCATTAAAGAGCTGCCTTTCTTTATGTAATACAGTGGAAACTCTAATTGAATTATTCCCGAGGCTTAATTGCCGAGGGAATTTTTTTATTAGCAAGCTGTTTAGCACCTCACTTTTATGGTTAAATATGGTAGACAACATTTTAGGAGGTTTCACATTTTGAACAAGTGGAAATTATCAATCATGGGGCTTATTTTAGTTCTTATGCTGGCTGCATGCGGAGCAGAGAACGCCGAAACAACACCTGCAGCTGATGAAGCTGGAACCGAAGTGACAACGGGTGCAGATAACATCGAGGAATCAACTGATGCAGCCGAACCGGCAGAGGAAGCTGAACCTGCAGTACCTACAGCTGAGGAGCTGCTGAAACAAGTAGCCGATGCAAGCAGCAGTCTCAACAGCTACTCTATGGAGAGCAACATTTCACAGAACATTACAGTTGCCGTTGACGGTCAAGAGCAGACTCAGGATGTGGATATGAGCATGAAGACAGATATCGTGATGTCGCCATTTGCTACCTATCAGGAAATGAGCACTACTCTTCCGGGTGAAAGCGGGAATCAGGATATTAAGCAGTACATAACAGAGGACTCCGTTTATACACAGGTGGACGGTACCTGGATGCAGCTTCCGCAAGAATCCATTGCTCCTCTGCTCGAACAGGTCAAAACTCAAGGCAATGCAGCCGAGCAGTATAGTCAGCTGAACAGCATTGCTAACGAGCTTGAGGTTACCGAAGAGGGAGATGTTTATTGGTTAAAAGCCAATCTCTCCGGCGAAGGTGTCAAGGAGCTTGCTCAAGAGATGATTGCCCAGCAGGGCACTACGGATCCACAAACAGCTGCCATGATGGAGCAGATGGACATCAAGAACATCGAACTTTCTTACAGCGTGAACAAGGAGAGCTATTACCCTGCTGAAATGATCTATAACATGGAAATGAGCATGGATATGGAAGGTCAGACTGTAAGCATCGTTATGGCAATGGACGGTTCCTTCTCCCAATATAATGAGCTTGAGGAAATCGAGATTCCACAGGAAGTTCTAGATGCCGCTCCGGTAGAGTAGGCTTTACTGGGAATTAGAAAAAGCGAACCCGCTTAATATGAGCGGGTTCGCTTTTTTATTCAGTATCAGGAATGTCCATTCAATTTCTTTTCAGCATAATCGTCATAGTTGCCAAGGTATACTGCAAGCTCTCCTTCCTGGAGCTCCCATACCTTCTCAGCCAGACGATTGATGAAATAGCGGTCATGAGAAATCGCCAGTACCGTTCCTTGGTACTCCTCAAGCGCCTCCTCCAGTGCTTCCCTTGAAGCAATATCCAGATGATTGGTCGGCTCATCCAGCAGCAGAACGTTAGACTTATTATTTACAAGTATCGCCAGCCTAAGCCTAGACCACTCACCGCCGGACAGCTTTCCGACTTCCCGGAACACATCAGGACCATAGAACATATATTTCGCCAGCGTCCCTCTTGCTGCACCTTCCTCCATCCCTGCTTCCTCACGGAAAAATTCAAGCACGGTCTTCTTCGGCTCCTTCCTCTCCTCCTGCTGAGCCAGGTAACCAACCGTAACAGCGCTGCCCCATTCGACATAGCCGTCTTCCGCCGTTTCTGAGCCAAGCAGCAGTTTGAAAAACGTCGTTTTGCCCGAACCGTTGTCGCCGAGAAGTGCAATTTTATCCCTAAATTCAATCATGCCCTCTACGCCCTGGAGCACTCTTTTATCACCATATTTTTTATGAAGACCTTCAAACAATAAGACGACGTGCCCGGATCGATCTTTCGCGTTCAGATCAAAGGAGGCATGCTTTGGATTCAGCACAGGCCTCTTCACCTGCTCCATGCGCTCAAGCGCCTTGCGAATGGAAGCCGCGCGTTTAAAAAACTTCTCGTTCCCGCCGATTCTCCCCCATTCCTCAAGCTGGCGAATCGTTTCCTTCATCTTCTTGATCCGCTTCTGCTGCTCTTGGTATTCGGCAAACTGCTGCAGCACAAGCTCTTCCTTCATACGAACATATCCTGAATAGCTGCTTAGGAACGTGCTTGCTTCCCCGTCCTCAAGCTCAACAATTTTGGTAACGACCCGGTCTAGGAAGAAGCGGTCATGTGAGACAATGACGCAGGCCCCTGTATAATGCCGCAAAAATTGCTCCAGCCATTCCATTCCCTTCAAATCCAAATGATTTGTCGGCTCATCCAGAAGCAGCAGCTCCGGCTTCATGATCAGCTGGGAGGCAAGCGCAATTCGTGTCTTCTCTCCCCCAGAGAGGGTACCGAAGACACGGCCGTACATGGACTTCTGGATACCTAATCCTGTCGCTACCTGGTCAATGCTTGCATCCATCTCATATCCTCCGCCCCGCTCATACTCCTCCTGGAGTATGGCATACTTATGCAGAAGCCGCTCAAGCACTGCCGGGCTGCTCGCCGCGTCAGGCTCACCCATTTGCTGCTCCATTCGGGACATTTTTTGCCGAGTATCAGCAAGGCTGCGAAAGCCATGAGCCAGCACTTCATACACCAGCATATGTTCAAACTCTGCCGGAATTTGTGGAAGGTAACCGACCCGGGTTTCTTTTTTAATTGTAAGCATGCCTTCGTCTGGCTTTTCCAGTCTCGCTACGAGAGACAACAGGGTTGATTTTCCGCTTCCGTTCGCCCCGATCAGGCCTACCTTCTCGCCTTCATGCACTTCAAATGTAACGTCACTCAGCACTAGATTGGCTCCGTGGTATTTCTTAATATTTTGTCCGTTCAATATAATCATGTAAGGATCCTCCTATTGTGTAGAAGACCCTATCCGTAGCCGCAAAAAAAGAGCCACGGGAACAAGCCCCGTGACCCTTATCGGAAACAACATATCATCCGTTCCTTGAGGTTATGGCAGGCATCTTCTCGAATTGGTATCGTTATGGGTAAAATGGACAGACTTCTCCCGTGTTACGAAACCTCTGAAAAAGATGCCAGACAAAACCATAGGCAGCTGGCTCAAGCGGTTGTTTACCAATTCAAAATTCACCTACCACACCTCCTCTCTTTAAGTTATTGATTACTATACCACAAATAAAAGGCAAGTCATATATGGCGGCAGCGGAAAAAACGGTTATAGCCGTTCTCTACTTAAGCCATGATTCAAAAAACTTGCGATACCCTTCTTTCATCACCGTTCTCGAAAAGGCGCTGAAGGCATAGTCCCGGTTATCTTCGCTCGTCTTGCGGGGGGTAGCACAGGCCATGTTCACCAGCTCAAAGAAGTTGCGCTCATTGCCGCTGAAGGCATGTGTTGAATTGATATGCCCGTAGCTGGGATGCTCCGGCTTTACTACCATTTTCCCCATTGCCAGAGCTTCAGTCAGCGGCATCGCAAACGTATCGAAATGTGAAGAGCTCCAATACACCTTAGCGGAATTCATCAGCTCAAACACCTCATCCTGTGACAAAGCAAAGCGAAGCTTGATGTTATCCGGAATGTCGTATTTCTTCATGCTCTCCTCATAGCGGCGTCCGCCAAACACCATGAAGACCTCCTTATCCGGATTGCGCCACGCATACTCCAGCACAAGGTCCGGTCTGCGGTTCGCCTCATCCCGGCCTATCCACATAACTCGGTTATCGACAACGGTAGAAGGATCATAATGCTTCTTCGCAAGCCCTTCTTCAAAGCCGATGGGAATCACAGTTACATCAGTCACACCGAAATTGACAGCCATTTGCCGTTTCAAAAATTCCGTCTGCACAATGGCCTTGTCCACGATGGAATAAAACGGCTTCATCATTTCATAGCCAGTCAAAGCCGGGTCTGGAAAGCTATGTGGAAACAACACGCTTTTCGGAAGGAACATCTTCAGAAATGTAAATCCGGATACGGTATAAATCACATGCTCTATCTGCTGTGAATGAATCTGATCAAGCACGATATCATAGTTGACCAAATCTCCCTTTTCATGCTCATAGCCTGAAACCCAGTCGTATCCGCTGACATGCCGCTCCGGTGAAATAAACACGATGTCCACGCCAAGCTCTCTTCCGATCGCCTGCAGCCGATCTGCAAACACACGGGGTCCCTGCGCTTCCGTAAACTGGATTTTGCGCATCACGAGTCCAACCTTATCCAACTGCCTTCTCCTCCTGTCTAACTATCATATCGCTAAATATAATTAACCTGTCCCTGCATTTTCAAGATATATCGCCCATAAATACAATGTAGATAAAGAAAAAACCGCCATATCGGAAGGTAAAACCTCGCCGTATCGCGGTACACTTACAGAGCTATGATATTTGTTTCAATTGTTTTGCATCGACAAACATACGAATACTAACCTTTTTTCATTGCTTTCAATTCACTAGTTGCGTTTGATAGTACGGGCAACATTCTCATTTCCCGTTCCATCGGCGAGGAACATAGGCTGCACTTGGGCTCACTTTCAAACGCGAACTCATCTCGCATCCAGCCTTTGCAGTCGTCACTGGTACATGACCAGACTTTTGTGTTTTCCTCGGGGATTTCCTCTGTTACTTGGCGTCTGTACATGAATACTTCCCCCCTATCTACGTAAATAAACGGCTCAATACCCGCTTATCCCGTATTCGCTATTTGGAGTGAAAAGAAGAACTGCCTTCAACTTGTCAGTTAAAGGCAGTTTGCAGGTCGGCTTAGTATACTTTTACTACGTTCTCTGCTTGTGGTCCGCGGTTTCCTTCTACCACGTTGAATTCAACGCGTTGTCCTTCGTCGAGGGTTTTGAAACCTTCGCCTGTGATTGCGCTGAAATGTACGAAAACGTCGCTTCCGCCTTCAACTTCGATGAAACCGAAGCCTTTTTCTGCGTTAAACCATTTAACTGTACCTGTTTGCATTAGGGTCATTCTCCTTTACTCTTATATTAATATGGTTATTTTCATAAAAAAAATTCACATATTGGGAAAAGTGCCATTTCGAAATGAAGCTCTTTCCAAAATGTGAATTACACTACTGCTTCATATATTATCACATAACCAACAAGAATGCAACGGATAATACAAACAAATGTATTTTTTTACCAAGGTTACCCTGTGGCATGTCCTTTCTGACAGCTTCAACAGTATTGCCCAAATCAGAATAAGATCATACCACAGCTTTGGTTTTATATAAAAAGGTTCACTTCATTAAGCTATCACTAAGCATTGGCCTCAAGCTTTTGTTTGATGCGGAGTGCAGGCAGCGGATCGTTACAGGTCATGACCTTGGTGCCACAGCCAACCGAATAAAGCACACTTTCTTCTGTATCGGGGCAATAGCTCCATACCTGCAGGCCCAAGTCATTAAACTTCTGTACATCTTCCCGATTAAGAATCGACATTTCCAGCGCCACAGCCCACATTTTAGAATAAGTGCCGTCTTCGCCTGGAACAAAATTACGCATAACTTGAGCTTTAAAGCCTTGCGTCTTGGCACGGTAGCGGTCATACAGGTAAGCGATAATGTTCGCGTCAAAGCAGGTGAAGACACAGCGCTCATAGAGTCCGTACTCATGAAGCAACTCAACTGCGGCATCCACAGTATCCTTTGCATCAGCACTAGACTTAACTTCCACGTTCAGCAACATATCCGGGTATCCTGCTAGCAGCTGGCACAGCTCTCGAAATGTTGGAATCTTCAGCCCTTCAAATTCCGGAGCAAACCAGCCCCCGGCATCGAGCGCCTTGAGTTCCGCAAGAGTGTGATTCCGTACTTCTCCTGTGCCATTTGTCGTACGATCTACCGTAGCATCGTGAATAACGACGACTTCACGGTCCTTGGACATGCGAAGATCAAACTCCAGCATATGAACGCCCACTTCAATTGCTCGTCTAAATGACAGCAGCGTATTCTCCGGATAAGCTGATTTGTAACCGCGGTGTCCCGCCACTAGAATTTCAGATCTATTTTCCATGTGCTCAATCACGATTAACGCCCTCCTATTATCCTCTTTTCGTTTCATCATAAGAAGATTTATAAGGAGATTATTATTGGGATATGAAAAGTTTGTTAAATAAACTGCCTAAAGAACTTTGTCTTTTCAAAAGTTCTTTAGGCAAATGCTGCCTCATATTGAACCTAGTACGCCGTCTTCAGCCAATTGTCCTTGCTCCAGCTCAGCTGTCCAGCCCCCGCTCCTGCCGCTCCAGTCAGCCTTGCTTGCAGACCTGAAGGATCATCCATTGTGTAGCTGTAAGGAAGAGAACTTATACCGCTCCAGCTGAAAGGAATAATCGCCGCAGGCACAGGTGAGAGAGGACTACCCGCCGTATCGCTATTTCCGCGGAAAGAGGAGCCGTCCAGGGAGTACATCGTATCCACTGCGCGAATTTTGCCCGTATAAGAAGCATCAGAAGGGTCGGTTTGATTGTTGCGCATCGGATACTGAATGCCTATGATGCTTGATTTTTCGACTAATACAGCTCCGCCTTCGGTTGAAATCGCTCCATTAGAGGTCACGTCAAATTTATACCCTTTTGAAGAGATAGCAGCTGCCATGGCCGGTGTAATTCGCTGCTTCGCAAGTCTGGCATCCCTGCTGTCCATGACGATATTGTACACATGCGCATTTCCCCCTCGGAGGCGCGGCAAGCGGTCTTGAAGATCCTTATAGTAGTTATGATGCAGTGTAATCGATAAATTCGGATTGCCTGAATCAAACGAAGTGGAGCCGATGAGGTGCCCTTTTTTCTGCGAAGAGGCAACCGCGATAATATCCTCCTTGGTCATCCCTACTGCAGAGCTTCGCAAATAGTTATACATCGGATAAGAAGAACGGTTGGCTTCCAGTTCATTGATCTGCTGTGTAACCCAGCTGCCGGCACTTCCGTCGTCGCCCTTGAATACGGACCAGGATATCGTTACACCGTTTGTCCCTTTCTTGGAATCAACCAGTCCGTCATAGGCTTTATGGAACGTACAATGGTCGATCCATACTTTACTGGTTTCTTCAAGCGTGATGTAATCCCAGTCATTCTTATCATAGTCTCCTTTAGAGGCTTCATCCCATTCCCACAGCTCATCAAATTCAAGGTTGCGAATGATAATGTTCTGGCTTCGCTTAACGCTGATGGCAGCATGCTTAATTGTAGATCCGTTTGCTGAGAAAATCGTCAGTCCGTTAAAACCGTCAATGGTGAGCTTGCTGACTCCCGTCTGCTTCAGAACAGGGTGCGTCAGCGCATCATTATGCTCGGCAAAAGGTGATTTCTGAGCATCTGATGGCAGCTCGTTCCACCCCAGGTTGAGGTCATTCATGATTTCAACAACCTTTACGCCAGAACCCTTCTTTAATGCTGCTGCCAATTCAGAAGCGTTGTAGACCTTCCGATATTTTGCCGTGTCTGTCTCACTGATGACTCCTCCTCCTGCATTCCCTGCGGAAAAGCCCGTCAGATTATAGTCCGCATTCCCGGCAGCGTAGGTCGGCTTCACCGGTGTAACTGTTAATACAAGCGCAAGACTAAGTACTGCTGCAAATAAAGTCCTCCATGGTTTGTACTTTCTTTTCATTATTCATGCCTCCTTCAATGGGTTTCCTTCACATTAATTACTGTAAGCGATTACAACAATAATCACTTGAACAGTCACTGAGCTGATTGTGCCAATAACCACCGCTGGAGTGTCACCGTATGCTCTTATATGGTCACCTGCTTTGAGGGAGGTATAATCATTATCTCACATCCTTTGTACAAAAAAGAGCCTGCTAACACCGCCAGGGTGCTCGCAAACTCTCTTTAGTCTTCGTCATTTTTTGATGGATCTTGTCCAAAATCCTCCGTGGAACTGCTTGGGCTCTACCGTAATAATAAACGCCTTGGGGTCGAGTTCCAGAATCGATTGATACAGCTTCTTCTGATTTTTACGCTTCGCCAATATCTCCATAACGAGTCGGTCTCCATCCCGTCCATTGCCCAGCCATGAAGTAACACCGTAGCCTTTTTCCCTGAGCGATGTCACGATACTGCCCCTTGCCTGGTCACAGATAACCTTTACCGTCACGTATCCGAGAGCGATCTTCTCTTCAATCCATGCGCCGATCAGTATGCCCAGACCGTAGCCGATCGCATATACCAACAAAGCGGCAATTTGATCCAAGTAACGAAGCACCAGATTTAATCCTAGGACGTAAATAACAATTTCCACCATGCTGATCAGTGCAGCGACATACTTCTGACCCTTCAGCGTTAAAATCATTCTCAGCGTGTAGGCTGATACATATACAATCTGAATTGCAAAAATAAAAAGTAACGTTGTGCCCAAGTCATCACACTCCTCATCTGCCAAGCAAAAAGCCTCAAGCCGCTCTTCTTTTTTCGTTCAATGTGCCCTATGTTCCCTAAATACAGCATATCCAAATCGTTTAAACCTGTATCATTATACTGAAACATAACCCCTTGGAGAAGCCCCGATAATCGGTACATATAACCATGCGCCTTCTGATGATAGCACGAATATATTAGACCAATATAAGCGGTTTACCAAAAAATAAGGAGGCGGCATAGGCATGGATCTTTGGAATGCAATGAAGAACCATGGTATGGAACAGCTGGTACTCTGTCAGGATCGAAAAAGCGGCCTGAAAGCCATCATCGCGATACACAGCACCAAGCTGGGACCAGCCCTCGGAGGCTGCCGGCTATGGACCTATGCATCAGAGAAGGAAGCGATAGAAGACGCAATGAAACTGGCACGCGGCATGACCTATAAAGCCGCCATTTCCGGATTGCCTTACGGAGGAGGCAAGGCCGTGGTGATTCAGGACTCAAGCTTGAGCCGGAATACAGCGTTTGCCGCCCTCGGACGATTTATAGAAAGACTGCATGGCGAGTATATCACCGGAGTCGATCTAGGAACGACAACCCAGGATATGGACCACATTAACCTTGAAACACGGCATGTGACAGATCAGAGCGGAACGCTGGGAGCTGCCGGAAATTTCACGGCAGAGATGACTGCCTATGGGGTATACCTTGGCATCCAGACTTCTCTTGCTCATAAATATGGACTGAAAGATATGAAAGGAGTCCGTATTGCCATTCAAGGACTCGGAAAGGTAGGCTACGCCTTAGGGAGACGACTCTATCAATCCGGTGCCAAACTGATGGTCGCTGATATAGATAGTGTAAAAACTAGGCAAGCCGCGTATGATTTTAATGCCGCAGCTGTCTCACCAGAAGACATTCATCTGCAAACCTGCGAAGTATACGCTCCATGCGCTATGGGCGGGTCGCTGAACCACTTGACCATTCCCCGGCTTTCATGCGGGATCGTCGCCGGGGCAGCCAATAATCAGTTAGCCGATGACCGGCTTTGCGATATGCTTGAGCAGCGAAATATTCTGTACGCCCCTGATTATGCTATTAACGCTGGGGGAATTCTCAGCACCGGCGCAGAGCTGTCAGGAACCGGAGCACAAGGGGCTGCGTCTGCCGTAGAGCAAATTCCGAATACCCTTTCTCAGATTTATAAATATGCCCGCGAAAAAGGACTGACAACGGCAGCTGCCTCCGATGAAATAGCAGAATCAAGATTTGCTTAGCAACATTGCAGAGCAACCTATCTAAGCCTCATACAGAGGAATGCACAGAAATGGGCATATCCTCTTTGTGTGATTTCAGTGTTTCTCTTCTGTCAGAAGCTTCAGAACAAAAGGCTTCAGTTCCTTAATTCGCAAGTGTTCAGGCTTTTCATTGGTTCCGCATATGATAAGAGGGACATGTGACTCTTTCTTACGAATCGATCCATGCCCCCCTCCGCCTTCGTGTGTCGGCGAGCTCCGGTCCGCAAGCTCATAACCGGGCTTTGCCGTAACGACTAGAAATTTACCCTGATGTGAATTTAATGCGGAGGATAATCGCTGCAGCACATCAGGATACTCATCGTATTGCACGGATTTGTTCGCAAGGTCTATTTTAAGATCCAGCACATCCGGCGCTCGCTGTATGGTCCATTGCTGCTGGTAGGTATCCCTCAGATTTCCGCCAGCTTTATACATAAGTTCTCTGCCCGTCTTCCCCTGAACGACATGGATCCAGTCACCCTCCTGCCACGATACAAAATCGATACGCGGGTCTGTTGTCATCAGATGGGCCCAGTCTTGCAATGGTTTCTTGAGGTTATTCGGATATACATAAGCCATCGTTTCATTGACAGCAAGAATGATGTCTGTCTCTTCTGTTACATCTTCCCCCGGCCCTAGAACATGATAATTCTTAAACGTGGATGCCAAATCGATAACCGGATTCTGATCTTTAGGGAGCAGCTGCGTCATCCCGCTATCTCCGGCAATAATAATTACCGCCTTGTTAAAAGCTTCTTCGCGTGATCCAAATGAATCCATCAGCTCTCCGAGCTGTTTGTCGACCTGTTTCACTCCTTCAAGTCCTGGCGGGCCATTCTTATGAATGTGTTGATCCAAATCCGGCAGGTAAGCAAATAAAAAGTCCGGCAGCTTGTTCTTCTTCACCAAATATTTCACCGCTTCAACCGAATATTTATTGGTAAAGCCCATACGCTCTGCGAGACCATCCGGAAGATTGTTCGGATCAGCTTGAGCGTCTTCCAAAGGATTTGAGATGGAGCCTAGAGCTAGCAAGTCCGGACCTTTTACATGAATTTTTTTCGGAAGCGAAGAAGGACCATGAACCCAAGCTGGAATGGTAAGAACATGATCCGA
Organism: Neobacillus mesonae; assembly: GCA_023715865.1. Taxonomy (GTDB): domain Bacteria; phylum Bacillota; class Bacilli; order Paenibacillales; family Paenibacillaceae; genus Paenibacillus. The sequence continues at coordinate 195,979 of JAMBOW010000005.1, read as the reverse complement.
AGTGCCTCGATAGACGAGACCGTTGATAGAACCCGACTTTAATCCTTTTCGAGCTAAATCTTCATATATGGTTGACTCTTCGGGATTTAGATGCCGGCCGTTCAAGTTGACCAGCGCATCAAACAGCATCCGGTTAAGACCATGTCTCCACACTTCCATTGGGCCTGTTCCGTAATTGATTAATTTCTTCTCTTGCGACGAGTACCAGGAAAGCCCGGGAACTCCATGTTTATTAGGGTATGTACCAGTAAGCAGGGAACTGTCGATGGATACGGACATCGTAGGAAATGAGCTGACCATATCCCTGTAATATTGACCATGTTCAATTAAATACTTAAAAGCCGGCAGCTCATTTTGCTCAATTCCTTGATCAATCGCTTGAGCCATTAAAGAATCAATTAGCAGAAATACAACCTTTTTGGATTGTGCTTCCCTAACAGATTTCACTTGCAGTAGATCCTGTTCATTGGGTTTGGCATCCTGGCTCTGACATCCTAAGGTTAGGCAAAATATAAAGGAAATCAGCAATAGACGGTGCATGATTGTTCGCATGGTAGTTCTCTCTCCTATCGGTCAATGAATAACGATGATCGGCGAATAACGAACATTACAAGATTATCGTTATAGTTGACCTCGGAGAATAAAATCTTACAAGGGATTTTATGTTAAATCGAAATCGTAAGCTATTCGTATCCCAATAAAAAATAAACCAAAAAGACCTTCATTGGTATGAAGGCCTTACTCGTTCCAACTTCAATATTTGTGTCGGCAGATGGTTTTTATAACAAAGTTGTTTGGTCAGCTCAAATTAATCATCATCACGGTCATCTTTGTCTACTGATAATACCTTGCCTGTATTCGCATCAATCTCTACATCCGCTTCATACCTCGAGTTTACAACTTCCACCTCATATTGGAGTCTACCGTCATCCTCGTCCAGCTCGATTTGAACCACCTTGCTGTTGCTCAGCTGCTTCAATGCAATTTTCTCGGCTTCGGCTACAGACAGTTTTACGGAAGCAACGGCTTCTGACTCATAACGGTCGTCATCGTAGCGGTCATCATCATAACGATCATCGTCATCATCATTCTTTGTAAATACGTCCAGCGTCTTTCCTGTATAAGCATCAATATGAACGGTGATATCTTTATCGCCTTGGTCAATTTCCACATCATAATAAGCTTTATTATTATATCTTTCCAGATCAATGTCATCGATGTGGCCTTTATTTCCAGCTTCTTTTAAGGCTGCCTTTTTAGCTTCGCCAAAGTTGATCATTGATCCAGAATTCGAAGAGGATACTGCCGTTGTGCCAGCGGTACTGCCCGCTCCATTGCTGTTTGCGGCGAAGATTGCCGTGCCTCCCGCGATAAGACCTACAGCCAAAACCCCACTTAATACGATTTGCTTCTTCATTACTCATCATCTCCATTTCGTGTTATTTTGGTGATTTGTTTCTCCCTTACAACACCATCATAACCCTGCCAAATGAGAGCAAAGAAAGAGTAAGATTAGAATTTGATGAGAAAATGATTATTCGTTCTCATCATCTTCATCATCATAGTCATCCTCAGGCATAACAGATTGAACGATACCTGTAATGGCATGAACCTGAACGATGAATTCTTCCCCATTTACATCCTCAATTTCAACCAGAAAGTAGGGAGTATCCGATTCCCTTGCACGCAGCTCCACATCCTCGAGCTCTCCGTTTACCTCAGCCAGAGCAATATCTACAGCATCTTTCTCGCTGAGGAGACGGATAGCCCCCTCTCCCGTTGGCTGTTCATTGTCTGTCTGCGGCTCCTCAGCCTGCATCTCAGTGCGGGACAACACTTCACCGCTGTATGGATCAATACTCAGTTCGACAACCCCATCCTTTGTCTTTACCTCAGCTCTGTATTGCTGCTGCCCGGAGGAATCTGGGATAAGCTCGAGGTAACTAAGGTCTCCCGGAGTATCAGCAAGTACCGCTTTTTTAATTTTATCTCTGCTCTGGAGCTCCGGTCTGCTGGTTTCCGCTTGAGTCATTCTCTCAATGGTGATGATACTTCCGCTCTCCGCATCAACCTTCAGATCGTAGTCTCCGGTCTCTGTGACAAGACGCAGACGATATTCTCCGCCTTGGAGATCACTCTGCTCTATTCTTCCACCCGGATACTGCTGAAGCACACTCTCGGATACCGCCTCAGCAGATAAAATATCCGAACGGTTCCAAGGCTGAAAAAAATAAAGACCTATTGCTATCAATAGAATTACAGCCAGACCGCCATACAATCCCCATTTTTTCATTTTCATCAGGAGAAAACACCCCCTCTTCATTTACAAAGCCTGAAGGTTATTATATCGAAGCTTTATGAGATTTTGCTGAGAAAGGAGGGAAAACGTATAATTGCCGTCGTTCCTTCCCCAAGGCTGCTTGTCAGCTGGATCTCTGCTTGAATATGATCCGCAATCTCTTTAGCCAGCGACAGACCGAGACCTGACCCTCCTTGCTTACGTGTTCTGGCTTGATCTACCCGGTAGAAGCGGTCGAACACCTTCGAAAGCTCACTTTCCGACATACCAACACCATAATCTCTTATAGAAACTTTTATATGACGGTCTTCTTTTTCAACATGGATATCCATTTCCTTCTCACTGTATTTCCGCGCATTATCTAAGAAAATAATGAGAAGCTGCTTTGCTTTGTTCAAATCGGTAATGGCGTACAGCTGATTCTCGTCTTCCTCCATGTGTACGTTCACTTCTCTCCGGTAGGCCGTCTGGTAGGAACGCGCTGTATCCCGCGTCATTTCGGCAATATTACAGGATTCCAGCCTCACCCCTTCGGACTCCGTCTGCCTGGCCATGAGCAGCAGTTGCTCTGTCATTTCCCGCATCCTGACCGCTTCAGAATGAATGGCCTCAACGGATTCGTTAAACAGCTCGGGACGTTCTGCCCCCCTGCGTTTCAGCAGGCTGGCATAACTTTCAATGACGGTTAGAGGCGTCTTTAGCTCATGAGAAGCATTGGAGACAAATTGTTCCTGCTTCTCGTAGTTCATCTCCAGCCTGTCGATCATACGATTGAATGTATCCCCCATCTCAAACAGCTCATCCTTTGATTTCTTCTGCAAATCAATGGACTTAAAGCCGCCGCCATGCTCGATATCCTTCATCGTGTCGATCATTTTGGAGATAGGTCTAATGATAATTCCGCTGAGCAGACGGCTGGAAATAATAACAGCAATGAGCGCTGCCAGCGTTACAGAGAACAATACATTGCGAAGCACCCGCAGGTTATTGTCTGTGCTTGCCAGGCTTTCCGTGATTTGAATGTTCACAACTTCACCGTCTGTCCAAATGACTGGCATAGATACGAATACATACCGATCACCCTCAACCTGTATAACCTGGGATACCTTGTTCGGATGATACGCCGCTCCAAGACCAGACAAGCGTGTCTCAGAACCGGAGGTTACTTCAGTTTTCTCCCCTGAGGCCCGAACATGCCGCAGCATACCTTCAGCAGGCACAAAAGCACGCAAGAGATCATCCGGTGCAACATAATCAGCCGCTTTCCGCACCCCTTCCACAATCGCGTTGGCTTCTGCTTCCGCACGGTGAAGCTGCGTATTGATAGACATTCGGTCAAACAGGATGTAAATAAACGCATTGAACAGCAAGAGAAGCACCATAAAAACCACGGACGTGTAAACATAAATGGTCGTTCTCAGCTTCATAATTCTGCCTTAAGCACGTAACCGACACCGCGCACTGTATGTATAAGTCCTGATTCATGGCCGTGATCTATTTTTTTACGAACATAGCGGATATAGACATCCACTACATTTGTATCCCCCATGTAATCATAGCCCCACACCGCTTCAAGAATTTGCTCCCGATTTAAGACCTGTCGTTGATTGCGCAACATGTAGACGAGCAGGTCAAATTCACGGGGAGTGAGCTCAATGGACTCTTCCCCGCGTTTGACTTCTCTCGTTGCCTCGTTGACGCTTAAATCACCGGCCGTGAGCCAGATATCACACTCTCCGGAGCTGCTGCCAGCTGTCTGCGGCTGTATCTTGCTGCTGAGTCGGAGTGCAGCTCTTATACGGGCCAGCAGCTCTTCAATTTGGAACGGCTTAGTTACATAATCGGTCGCCCCGAGGTCCAGCCCAGACACCTTATCCTCTACAGATCCCTTAGCCGTCAGCAAAATGACCGGAGTGTGCTCATCCTGACTTCGAATGCGCCTCAGCACCTCAATTCCACTTAGTCCCGGCAGCATGACATCGAGCAGAACGAGATCATACGATCCCTGTTGAAATGCAGCAAGTCCCTCCGTACCACTCGTCGTTTTATGCACTTTATAGCTTTCATATTCCAGCTCGATTTCAAGCAGTCGTGCAATCCTTTCCTCGTCCTCAACGATCAGTATCGATGAACTCATAACCTCTCCCCCGCTTCATTCGATCATGAATATAAAATCTAGATTTTCCCTACCGCCTCGCTTACTGTCTCTGCTCCGGATATCAGCGGGAATGCTTTTCTGAACGTATTTTCCGCCTCTAGCACGGCAGCAATGACAGCAGCCACATCTTCACGCGGAATGGTGCTCTCCCCTTCCTGAGGGTTTGTCGTCACTTTTCCTGTTCCGGGTTCATTCTTTAGCCCGCCCGGACGAATGATCGTATAATTCAGCTGTGAGCTCTCAAGCAGCCTGTCAGCATAATGCTTTGCCACATAGTAAGGCTTAATGGAATCCGCCCACTTGGTTCTCTCTTCTGCATAGAGAGCACTCACCATAATATATCGGGATATACCGGCCTTCTCTGCCGCTTCCACCGTTTTTACTGCACCATCAAGATCGATAAGCAATGTCTTATCTGCACCTGTACTACCTCCCGATCCAGCGGTAAACACAATAGCGTCATTCCCCTTCATTGCTTCTGCCAGCTCTTCCACCGTACTCTCCAAATCAGCCAGGACCGCTTCTACGCCTGCTTGTTCCAAGGCCTCTGCCTGTTCCTGCTTACGAACCATCGCTCTCACGGTATGATTCGGGTCCTCGTGCAGCTGTGAAATAAGATGCTTCCCAATCTGTCCATTTGCTCCAATGACTAGTACATTCATGATGTATAAGCTCCCTTCTCTTCTCTTCTTTTTATTTTGTCTATACCCTGCTTTGAAAATAGGGCTTCTATTTCATTACCCATTTGCAATTCGTATTGCATCCATTACATTCATATGCTGCCCAGTAATTTCATGAATCAGATGAGGCTCCAACACATGATCAATGTATAAAACACCGTTCAAGTGATCTATTTCATGCTGAATACATCTGGCTTCAAAATCCTCAGCTTCCTTCTCTACCCATTCTCCCTGACGATTCTGGGTTCGATATTTAATATACTGACCCCGCTTAACCATCCCGTAGTAGCCCGGAAAAGATAAACATCCCTCAGGTCCATATTGTTCCCCTTTTACTTCTATAATTTCCGGATTGATCAATTCAATAAGACCGTTGCCGCAGTCCAGCACAATAAGCCGTCTTAAAAATCCGACCTGCGGGGCAGCGAGACCTGCTCTTCCCTCAGATGCATACAGTGTTTGTGCCATATCATCAAGCAGCCTTTGAAGCTTAGGTGTCAGTACATCCACTTCTTTAGCCTTTTTACGTAAAATAGGATCCCCAAAAGGAACAATATCACGGATCGTCATTTTGCTTCTTCTCCTTTTTTGAACAGTTTATCTTATTATAAGGCTATCACGCACGTTTGCAGTGAAGACAGCAGCAATAAAAAAAGACGCCCCTAATGGGACGCCTTTCGCTTGAGAGAATTAGTACGCCAATGCGAACAGACCCTCAATATGTTTCAGGTAACGGATGTTACTTGCTTCTTTCATAAGCGTTGCAGGAAGGCCTTTCAGACGAGTCTGGCTGCCGCCCAGCATAGCAATCGCGTCTTTACGTCCAAGGCTTCCCAATGTACCGGAGAAGACAGGAGTGAAGATTTCAAGCTCGCCGCCTTTAATTGTAGCTGCAAGGTTATGTCCGATTGTTTCACCCATCTGCCAAGCAAGCTGTGCAGTTGGAGGATAAGGACGAGCACCTTCGCTAGGAATAACAACCGCGCTGTCACCAGCGATGAACACATTCTCATGGGAAGTAGAATGCAGAGTCTCTTTAACTGTTGCACGTCCGCGGTTAACTTCAATACCGCAGTTCGCTACTACAGAGTTACCTTGCACGCCGCCTGTCCAGATGAGAGTGCTTGTCTCGATGGAGCTGCCGTCTTTCAGGAATACAGTATGCTCTTGCATTTCTGTAATCGCTACGCCAACGATGAATTTCACGCCGCGTTTTTCAAGACTTGTTTGTGCACGCTCAACAAGCTCTGGCGGGAATCCAGCCAGAATCGAAGGGCCTGCTTCTACACTGTAGAGCTCTACTTCGCCACGGTTGATGCCTTTTTGTTTGCAAACTTCTGTAAGAACGTCTGCATATTCACCAACAAGCTCGATACCAGTCAAGCCGCCGCCGCCGATAACGATGGTAGCGTCTTTCTTCTCGCCTGTTTTCTTGTATGCGTCCAGACGAGCTTCGACGTGAGCGCGAATGTTGTTCGCTTCCTCAACGGATTTCAGAGTAAAGCTGTGCTCTTGAAGTCCTGGAATACCGAAGAATGCTGTTTCACTACCCAAAGCGACAACAAGGTAGTCATAGCTGTAGATGGTTCCGCTCTTCATTGTGACTTTGTTCTCGTCAGGCTTGATTTCGGAAACCGTATCGATTTTAAGATTCACGTCTTTGCCGCGAAGCAGCTTTTCAAGTGGAAGAGCAACAGCCTTCTCTTTGATAGTACCTGCAGCCAGACGATGCAATTCTGTAATGATTTGGTGAGTCGGGAAGCGGTTCACAACTGTGATAGTTGCTTCTTCAGCGGACAAGTATTGACGCGCTGCAAGTGCGCTAAGCAATCCGCCGTAGCCGCCGCCCAGGATCAAAATTTGCTTCGACATATCCATCCTCCGTTCTTAACTTTCGTATGAAAAATCTTAGTCTTGTTTGTTTTGCTGACGCTCGTTCAAAATGCTCAAGAAAGCTTGGGCAAAACGAAGTGTGTGTTGTACGTTAGGATCTTTCAGCATTTTGAGCATGCCGAACAAGCCAACAGAAGACTGTTCCGCTTGAGCGCGATCGCCAGCTTCGATGGCTGCAGAAGCAACACCTTTTGCTTTTTCTACTACTGGAGTAGTAAATTCGCCAAGGGCAACTTTCATGTCGCTTACGAATACTTGGTCTTTCGCCAGACCTTGAGCAAAGTCGTAAGCTGTAGTCATAGCTGTTACCATTTCAGCCAGTTTAGGCAAGTTCTCAACCAGAACAGTAAGAGACTCCTGAACCTCCGGCTTCATCAATTGATCAAGCACATCATTTTGTGCTTGAGGAGCACCTGTAGCAGGTACTTCTTGTTGCGTCGGTTGTGACATAAGAGAACGTCCTCCTTTACTTTGGGTTATAAGCCCGCTCGCCTGACATTTCTGCTAAGCAACCTAGTTGACCCGTGAGTACATATTGTAATGTAACAATTTTCACACAAAGAAAGAGCCGATGCCACTAAAAGGGCGGCTCAGGCAGCTCTACAGTACAGGTGTGATGTATTCCATGGATCTATTGCCGACATGAATATAATTATCTCATCGCAATAACAAACTTACCGAACAGGTCAAAAAAACGGATCCTATACCCTAATATTACACTTCTTACACGTGAACATGAAATAAATATTTTGGCAGTTGTGAATACCTTGTGAACATTGTAACAAATACACTTTTTTTGTCAATACAATAAGCAGAGGCGCATTGTCAATCCCAAAGTCCGTTTTTTTGTTTAATTAGTACTATATGCGGTGTCAAAGAGCATGCTGATCACTATATGTATCAACGTATATAACTTAAAATTTCCAAAATGTTTTTTCTCACTCTTGTTAATTTTTAACTCCTTCACATAAAAGTATCTCAGACTTTCCATCATGCACAAAAAACTGCCATGCAGTGCATTAGCAGTCTTCATATCCCGGTATTGTCCCCTGGCCCACCCTCGCCTGAACCTGAAAAATCAGCATTGGGTCATAACATTAACATTTACATGTGAAATGTACATTGTACAGGGGATAAATTGTTAGTTGAACGGAGTCCCCTCTCCAAATTTTTGGACTCTTCCACTTGGGTTCCAAGACCTTGCCCGCCTTGGTGGGCTTAATGCTCGCTTTTTTCAGAAAGACTACCGACTACCGGGGTTTATTAAACTCTATTAAACATTATTGAATTAGATCGGTTGTCCAGTTTTTCTCTTGGATTCTCGTATCCAGCAAGCGATGCTGCTTGGAGATTTCGTCTACCTGCTTCTGAAGCGTCTTTACATCTATAGTGGTAACAAACTTAATTTCTGATTTGCTGGTGCGCTCTTGTCGTATCGTGGCGTAATGAATAGCCTCTTGAAGCATACCGCGCTGTTTATCGTATTTCTCTCTCAATGCCAATGCATCTGCAATGCTAAGGCCGTCACCCAGCATAACCTGTGCATTCGTTCTATTGATTTGTTGTACAAGCTCCGTATACAAATCCAAAGATTGATTCATTTCTGCAATCAGTTCAGAAGGATCCTCAAGAGGAGCTTCTCCTTCCTGAACCTTTACTGCGTTTTGCAGTCGGTAGCTATATTGATGCATCTTTCTTTGCGTATCCGTGCGTAAAATTAATGCTTCTGCGAGTTTCATAGATTACCTCCACAGGTCAAAATATCTCTGCTATTTTAACCTATATAGTTATATATTTCCATATGTATTAACTGTTATATCTTTATCCTATTCATTATGATTGTTTGCCTTTCTACAAACCGGGTATGTAATAACTATATCCATTCGAAGGAGGTATTCACTATGAAACAGCAAACAGGCGAAGAAGTCCGCAATCAATTGGACAAAGAGAAGGACTCCCAAGAGCAAGTGGACAAAATGAAAAAGCATGAGGATGTGGAGCCTCAAGCAGAGAATTGGAACCCTCGGGCTGAGGAAAATCAAAAGCAGTCAAAATCTTAAATCATAATTAAATATGAAGCTGCGGCAGAACCTTTTGTATGCCGCCGCAGGCCATGATCAGAGCTAATGCTTTGTTCATGGCTTGTTTATTATTTAGCCGAAATTGTTTAGATAAAGGAGGATTTCACTCATGGCGAAAGCTCAAATGAATATACGAACCTATCGTTTCAAGGATGACGGCATGATCCCAAACCATCCAAATTGGCCTGTCATTTTGTATCCTGGTGTATTAAGGAGCAGGGAACAGGAAATTGAGGCGGTTTTTAACAAAAATAATTGGCGAAACAGCTGGACGGGCGGGGTGTTCTCATATCACCATTATCATAGCAACACGCACGAGGTGCTTGGCGTAATGAGCGGATCCGTCAAGCTCCAGCTAGGCGGAGAACAAGGCATAACAGTTACTGCCGCAGCTGGAGATGTTATCTTGCTTCCTGCAGGTACTGGGCACAAAAAAATCGAAGCCAGCCACGACTTTCAGGTCGTCGGAGCCTACCCGGATGGAATGCAGTATAACACCCACACGGGAGAACCCGGAGAGAGGCCCAAGGTTCTGCAGGATATCAAGCAAGTTTCTCTGCCCGCACAAGATCCTGTATTCGGAAGCGACGGGCCGCTCCCAAATCACTGGGGCTCTGAGGATCTTGTATAGTAAGCCTCTAATCTCCTGCTCACCACAATGGTCAGAGCAATAAACAGCACAATTCCGAGTAAAATCAGCGGTTGCTGGACAATGGCCTCAAGGTTCGTCCCAATATAGGTCACATAAAAGACCATAATGCCTTTTCCTAATCCCGCAGCCAGCAAAAACATGCCAGGGCGCATCTGCGCCACCCCTGCTGCCATATTTACCAACACAAAGGGTCCCATCGGGAACATACCCAGCAGGAACACGTAGCTGAAAGCATTGCGTCGAATCCAGAGCAAACTTCTCTGCACCTTCGGCTTCTGTGACCAACGCTGAATATAGGAGGATTGCGCAATCTTTCGAATAATAAGAAACGTAAGAAAACTGCCTCCAACGAGTCCAATCCAGGAATAGAAGAAACCTGCCCATCCATACACGACACCATTCGCTCCTACAAGCAGCAGGGTCGGCAGAGGAGGAATAAATGATTTCAAGAACGTGATCAGAATGCCGGGCAGCGGTCCAAAGGAACGAAATTGCTCAAGCAGCCTGATCAGATTTTCTTCTGTAAAATAAGACATGATATCGATCGCCATTAAGCTGTCCATCCTTACCTCCGTTTCCCGTACACGGTCATTTAAGGATAGTATAGCTTAAACTTTAATCCTGAAACATGGAGGATTTGCTTCTGTAATACAAATATCATAATTCCCCGTTAAAAAACCTGCCGAGCCGGCAGGTTTTGAATTTGGGATTACTTCAAACTATTCCACTTCTTATTCAATACGATCTGAATTCATCATCTGTTTCGATACTGCCTGGTTGCATTCATGTAATATATGTTCAACATGCTCTAATACATCATTTAACGTTTTTCCGCAAATTTGACACTTCATATTGTAATCACCTTATTCTCCATTGTGCCCTTTTAGTAATATATCCTCCCCTTATTAACCTGGTTCCTTCATCTCGAAACCTGACCGATCCTGATTTATCCTACGAGCCTTATGAATTCCCTCTTCTGTACTTTTACTACGCCTTTTTATATAAGCTCCACAATTAAGCCATCAAATGACATGATTCGAGTAGAAATAGTTCGTTCAGACAGAACGTAACACGAATGACTAAAAGTTGATATTATCGCCCTACAATCTATTTTAATTGGAAGCGTTCGTTCAAATGATACGTTTCGACATCGGACTCAGTTGACCATAAACTTGATAAAATACCCTGCTGCCTATATTGAAAGCGCATTATTGAATGACCGGTGCCGGAAAAGAGGTTAAGCATTCCCAAATGAATTCGATCTCGGTTAAGAAAAAGCTTGTGAAAGACGACAAACTGATGCTAAAAGAGGGAGGAAAATTCCCTGAGGCCCATTTTATGTAAAACTTGTTGACTTCCCCCTCCTTTACTTGTATGGTTAATTACATGAGTAACTAACCAATGAGGAGAGGTGGCATATGGGACTGCAAATGGACGATGACCGCCCCATTTTTATACAGATCGCAGAACAAATTGAAGATGACATCATTGAGGGTGGACTAGAAGAAGAAGCTCAGGTCCCTTCAACGAATCAATTTGCTTCTTTTTATCAGATTAATCCTGCTACTGCTGCAAAAGGTGTGAATTTGCTGGTGGATCAGGGCGTGCTTTACAAGAAACGAGGAATCGGAATGTTTGTAGCCAAAGGCGCGAGGGGGATGGTTATGGAGAAACGCAGAGAGCAATTTTACGAGCAGTTTGTCACGAAAATGGTGCAGGAAGCACAGAAGCTCGGGATTAGTAAAGAGGAACTGTCCAATATGATTTATAGGGAGGAAAAGCGATAATGCGAAATGTTGTGGAGATCCGGGGTTTAACCAAAAGCTTTGGAAAAGACGTTACCGCGCTGAATGACATTACCCTAAAGTTAGAGGAGAACAAAATTTATGGACTTCTGGGAAGGAACGGCGCTGGAAAAACAACCTTAATGCACATTTTGACTGCGCAAATCTTCCCGACCTCAGGCGAGCTTCGTGTATTCGGTGAAGCCCCCTATGAGAATACAGAAGCACTAAAGCAGATATGTTTTATTAAAGAGAGCCAGAAATATCCTGATTCCTTCCGGGTACGTGATGTGCTCAGTATCGCCTCCTTTCAATTTCCAAACTGGGATCAGAAGATTGCAGAAACCTTACTTGCCGATTTCAAGCTCCCTCTTAAACGCTATGTAAAAAAACTGTCCCGCGGGATGCTCTCCTCTGTGGGAATCATTGTCGGGCTAGCCAGCCGCGCCCCGCTCACGATTTTTGATGAGCCTTATCTCGGACTTGATGCGACGTCAAGACAGTTATTTTATGACCGTCTTATTCAGGATTACATGGAGCATCCCCGAACCATTGTTTTATCCACCCATCTGATTGATGAAATCAGCGCCATGCTTGAGCATGTCATTGTTATTGATGAAGGCCAAATTCTCCTAAATGAGGAAGCCGAGACATTAAGAGGAGCTGCCTATACGATCAGCGGGAAGAAGCATGATGTGGAAGCATTCACTCAAGGCAAAAGAGTGCTGCATACCGAGGCGCTTGGTTCTATGCTTCATGCAACGGTCCTTAGTGAAAGTCAATTGGACTTCCGTAAACAAGCTGAATCCAAACATTTGGGCGTGGCCCCTGTATCTTTGCAGCAATTAATTGTTCATTTGACTAAAAACCCTCAGAAGGAAGCGGTGATTTAATAATGCCAGGTATACGCAATGTAATCAGAACTCATCTCGTTGATAAATGGCTGTGGGTTTACATGCCTTATCTTGTCCTGCTGTCCAGCTTTATAACGAACTTGATCGTTGGTTCATTTATTGGATCCTTTACTTCTGGAGGCATGATGAGCATCTATTTCTTTATGCTGACCCTTGGAATTATCGTCATTCCCATGAACTTCTCCTTCCTGCTCGGATTTGGTGTCAGAAGAAAGGATTACTTCTGGGGTACGGTTACCTGGTTCACCGTCAATATGCTTGCAGCCTCCATCGTTCTGACGATACTGCGCGAGATAGAAAAGGCTACCTCCGGATGGGGAACAGGCCTTGGATTTTTCAACCTTCCTTTTATTAACGACCTTAGCGGTCTTGAGTTTCTTGCTCTCAACTTCGTGACGTTTATGTTCTTCTGCATCTCCGGCTTTCTTCTACCAAGCATTGTCCGCCGTTACGGAGGGCTTGTGCTAGCAGGGTTATGTGTTCTCTTGATCATCATTTTGGGTGTCGCCGGCGTGCTTGTTACCTATTTCGAGCAATGGGATGAGATCGGGAGGTTCTTTGTTACGTATCAGACGGACTCCATCTGGTTCCTTATTCCTTTCACTGTAGTGTTTGCCCTGATCTCTTATCTACTGCTGCGTAAGTCTACGGTAAAGTAGGGCGCTCCATGTTTCGCTGGCTCACTCCAGTTGCTGCGTAGTATTTGATTTTTTGGGGGACTCTCAGGCGTTCCATTTTTTGATTAGCTCTCTCCAATTGCTTCGCAAAAGTCATTCGCTACTCAAAAAATTCCACTCGTAGTGTAAAAAATAAATCTGCACAGCAACGATGCAAAAGTCGTTAGCCACACGAATATTCCGCTCACAAAAAAAGCATGCCGGCTTATCGAAGCAGGCATGCTTTTGTATGGAATGCAGCTTATACCGGAAGGTCTCTCTTCTCCCGTACCACACGATCTTTCTTCTTCGGCTTCGGCAGGTTGCCGAACAGAATCCAAGACTGCGGTATTCTGGAAGCCAGCGTCACTACGATATACGAAGCGATCAGCGCAACCAAGAATCCGCCTACGTACCACAAATGGTGAAGCAATGAAATACCCGTTTGCGGCGGGAACTCGCGATAGATCAGCAGGAAGAACGGGTGAATCAGATAAATTCCGAATGACAGCCCGCCGATTCGAGACATTCCACGAACAAGCACGTTCTGTCCTCTGCCGTAAAGCAGGAAGGCGATCTGGAAGAGCACCAGCGCTGCTGCAAAGGTATGGAGATTCCACAGGAACTCATACCAGAGCGAATTATATACAGCTATTCCTTTACGGTTCAGATACCAAATCTGCGCATGAGCAATCCCTGCACCGATCCATACCGCCCACAGGACAACCCAGGAAGTGATTTTAGCAGGAGTGGCATACTCCTTCTTCATCACAATCCACTCTTTGATCTTAGGGAAATAAACCCCGAGGAACGCACCCAACATAAAGTAGGCAAAATACGAAGGCGACCAGCTTCCTTTATTCGCAACAGAAATGACGCCGTATTTGTTCATGAGAATAAATCCCCATTGAATAGCGAGCCCGATAGGCACTGCCCACTTCACTAGGGAAGGCGCCTTTTTAAACAGCCACAGGACCAGTGGGAACAAAATATAGAACTGCATGTTAATGAATACAAAATATAAGTGCGTGTAGGCTTTACCCGTTAACAGCTTATCAAAGAAGCTGGTCATCGTATCTCCGAAAGAACGATCCGGATAGTGCGTAAAATGCAAAATCGCAAAGTAAAAGACCGAGAACATGAAATACGGAATCAAAATATACAGCAATCTCTTCTTATAGAATCCTGTAACGAGTTCTTTATTCAGCGGTCGAGTGTAGTAATTATAGAACAATACAAAGCTGCTGAGAAAAATAAAAGTCGGTGTACCAAACTTCATGAAAATATTAAAGAAGTTGTACACGCTATACATCCCTGAATCAATCATGTTCAGTGTCGCAAATGATGACGAATGCACGGTCAGTACACCGAGAATTGCCATGCATCGAACGAGATTCAGTTCAGGAATACGTTCCCTTTTTTCTAATGTCATCTGACTCATTTTTTTAAAACTCCTTGCTTCTATTAATAGAGCTTCAGGCTTTTAACAAGCAGCTCTAAAGCTCTTAATGCTTCATCTATCATAGGACATTCTTTAATAGAATACCTTAAGAATCTCTTAATATATTTTTAAAGATCGCTAAACATCCTTCTGACTGCCAAATCTATTGTATATGATAACATGATTTTTTTGTATTTTTACTAGAAAAAAAACCACCTATTGGTGGATTTTTTTAATATAAGTTATTATTTAGCAGCGTTACCCTGAATCAAATAGCGGGTAAATGCTTATACTTACACAGTTGATCCACTATTTTTCAATTGTGGTCATATCGTCACTGCAGGCTGAGAAACTTCTTCCACAGAAGGTTGATCGACCAAGGCGTGCTTACGCCACGCTCCGCTCTTCCAGCGGTAATGCATAATGACAGCCCTGATCCATTCATCCGCTGCGTTAGCCACCCATATGCCGAGCAGTCCCATCTCAAGCGGGAAGACCAGCAGGAATCCAAGCGGAAGACTGACGCCGACCATGGAGATAAGCCCCATATAAACAGGGAAGCGCGCATCTCCCGCGGCACGCAGTGAATTAATCATAATCATATTGCAGGTTCTGGCCGTTTCCAGGATGATACTGAATAAAATAACCTGAGAGCCCAGACGAATGATTTCCGTATTGTCTGTAAAGATGCCCATTAACGGCTCCCGCAGAGCAATGATGATGACATCCGCAATGATCGTTGCTGTGAGACCGATTTTGACACTTTTACGAAGACGAGCGTATGCCTCATCCGGATTTCCTGCACCGACAAATCGTCCGACCAGGATCGACGTGCCGATGGACACCGCCATGCTGAACAAATAAATATAGTGCGAGATTTGAGCAGCATACTGTCTAGTAGCCAAGGATTCCGTGCCAAGGTAAGTGACATAATATAAAAAGACAAGCTGGCATACTTGGTAAATAATTTGTTCAAACGCAGATGGAATGCCGATTTTCAAAATCTTCCCTATATAGTCTTTGGAGATCGTAAAGTAATGCTTCCACTCGATCCGTACCGAAAGCACCCGATACAGAAGCCAGAAGAAAATGATAACACAGACCAAACGGCTGAGTACGGTAGAGATCGCAGCTCCCTGAACGCCCATGGGACTGAAGCCGAAATGTCCAAATATAAGTGCATAGTTTCCAATAAGATGAATGACGTTCATCACCAGGGAGACCAACATCGTTTGCTTCGTATATCCGTATGTTCTAATAATGGCAGCAAGTATGTTGATCAGGGCCTGGAGGAAGATTCCTCCGCCTACTATCGTCAGATAGGCATAACCAAGCTCCAATAGTTCACCCGACAGGTTCATGGCCTGCAGAATTGAACGTCCGCCGAATACGAACAGCATACTGATCGCGATCCCAACACATAAGTTCAGCGTGATTGCTATGGCAGACACTCTTGAAGCCTCTGCCAGCTTCCTAGAGCCGATATATTGGGCAACGACAATCGCGGCACCATTACCGATCACTTCCAAAATCAGAATGGCAATAGTTACGATCTGATTAGATGTGCCGACGGCAGAAACAGCTTCATCCGATACACCGCTGATCATAAACGTATCTACCGTTCCCATCAGCATAAATAGAAGAAGTTCCAAAAAAATAGGCCAGGTTAATGTAAAAAGCTTTATGTTTCGAGTTTCGGCGGCGCCTCCGCCAGATGCTGTCGTGGTCATAACATCTCCCATTCGTTTTTGTTATTTAGAAAATATATCAATGAGAAACGGATTGAAATTATAAAAATATCCGTTTTCAAAAAATTTCTGGAAATAATGAAAAACAAACGTATCTTAGCATATATTTTTCAAAATATCACCATTATTCAGATTATTTTTTTCATTTTGTCGTTTAACTTTGCATATGCCGTGGTTATTTCTACATAAAAGCATTTATATGTTCTGGAGTTCCGCCTTTCCGGCGATCTTAAGTAATACATATAAGATGCACGAGATTTTATATGGAGAGGGGAACATATCATGAAACGAAATCATACGATGATGCAGTTTTTCGAGTGGCACATTGCCCCGGACGGTTCCCACTGGAAACGGCTGGCTGAGAAAGCTCCTGAACTTAAAGCAAAAGGAATCGATTCTGTGTGGATTCCTCCAGTTACGAAAGGCTCTTCCCCTGACGACACAGGATACGGAGTTTACGATTTATACGACCTCGGTGAATTCAATCAAAAAGGGAGCGTTCGAACCAAATACGGAACTAAAGCAGAGCTGCTCGAGGCACTAGCCGCCTGTATGCAAAATGGGATCGCAGTGTATGTGGATCTAGTTATGAACCACAAAGCAGGAGCTGATGCTGCGGAGCGCTTCAAGGTCGTTGAAGTGGACCCCAACAACCGCACCAAGGATATTTCAAAGCCATTTGAGATCGAAGGCTGGACCAAATTCGACTATGCGGGCCGAGGAGACAAATACTCCAGCTTCAAATGGAATCATACTCATTTTAACGGCACTGACTATGATGCCAAAACAGATCGGACCGGTATCTTCCGAATGGCTGGCGAAGATAAGGCCTGGAACGAAAATGTAGACGATGAGTTTGGCAACTATGACTACCTCATGTTTGCAAACATCGACTACAGCATTCCTGAAGTGAGAGAAGAGATGATCCGCTGGGGAAAATGGCTGATTGACACCCTGCAGTGCAACGGATTCCGCCTGGACGCAATCAAACATATTAATCACGAATTCATTAAAGAATTTGCCAAAGAGATGATCAAAAAACGGGGGCAGGACTTCTATATTGTCGGTGAGTTCTGGAAGCCGGATTTGGCCGCCTGCCAAAACTTCCTGGATACAGTGGACTATCAGATTGACCTGTTTGATGTATCTCTTCACTACAAGCTGCACGAAGCCTCCCAAGGCGGAAAGAGCTTTAACCTCAGCACCATATTTCAGGATACACTCGTTAATACACACCCAACCCATGCCGTAACCTTTGTAGATAATCATGATTCCCAGCCGGAGGAGGCGCTGGAGTCATGGATCGATGATTGGTTCAAGCAAAGCGCTTATGCCCTGATTCTGCTGCGTCAAGGCGGATACCCCTGCGTATTCTATGGCGATTATTACGGAATATCCGGTGACAACCCCATCCCTCCAAAGAAGGATGCCATTGACCCGCTTCTCTATGCCAGGTACCACTATGCCTATGGCACCCAGGAGGATTATTTCGATCATCCGAATACGATTGGCTGGGTAAGACACGGTGTGGAAGAGTTTCCGCACTCCGGCTGCGCAGTTGTCATAGGAAACGGCGAGGAAGGCAAAAAGCGCATGAAGGTAGGAACGGAACGTGCCGGTCAAACCTGGATCGACATTACCCGAAACCGAAAAGACCGTATTACTATTGAGAAGGACGGCTTTGCCAACTTTCTGGTAAACGGAGGCAGCGTTTCTGTCTGGGTTGAAGAGACAAACAGCTGAACAGAGTTCCGCATAAATAAATAATGTACCTTCCTCCTTTTCTGGAGGAAGCAAAGCGAATCCCCTGCCTTTTCATCTCTACAGAAAGGCAGGGGATTTTTATTAAGCTGTTTCACTTTATAAAGTTATTTAAATTTCGGCAGCCAGTCTCCATGAGCTTCAATCAAGTCATCGCACAAAGCTGTAATGTCATCCAGCGACAGCTCTGCCGCAGTATGAGGATCAAGCATTGCTGCATGATAAATATGTTCCTTCTTCCCAGTAACGGCCGCTTCAATAGTCAGCAGCTGGGTGTTTATATTCGTACGGTTGAGTGCAGCAAGCTGTGGCGGGAGATCTCCTACATAGGTCGGAGAAATACCAGAGCGGTCTACAAGACAAGGTACTTCCACACAAGCTTCTTTCGGCAGGTTGGTAATGAGTCCAGTATTCATGACATTGCCGCCGATTTTAAATGGATTGTTTGTTTCCATCGCCTCCATAATGTACGAAGCGTACTCAGCAGACCGGGTATGTTCAATATTTTCACTTGCGAAAATCTTCTCCCGCATCTCCTTCCATCCATTGATCTGGTTGACACAGCGGCGTGGATACTCGTCGAGCGGTATATTATATTTATCAATCAACTCAGGATAGCTCTTCTTAATAAAGTAAGGATGATATTCCGCGTTATGCTCCGAAGACTCCGTCACGTAGTAACCAAACCGAAGCATAAGCTCGAAGCGTACCATGTCATGGTGCTTTTCCTTCTGCTTCTCTGCTGCCCGTCTTTTGATCTCCGGATATAAATCCTTCCCGTCTTTCTTCACTTCAAGCAGCCAGGCCATATGGTTAATGCCCGCAATCTTCGATTCTACGCCAGCCGTGTCCATCTCGAGCGAGCGGAACAGATCGGATACGCAGTGCTGAACACTATGACACAAACCGACCGTCTTAATTCCTCCCACCGTATTCATTACATTTGTAAGCACAGCCATCGGATTCGTATAATTCAGGAACCATGCATCAGGGCACACTTCCTGCATATCACGGGCAAAATCCAGCATGACCGGGATCGTCCGCAGATTGCGGAATATGCCGCCGATGCCGAGCGTGTCCGCTATAGTCTGACGCAGACCGTATTTCTTCGGAATTTCAAAATCGGTAATGGTACAAGGGTCGTAACCACCTACCTGAATCGCATTAATAACATATTTGGCACCGCGCAGCGCATCTTTGCGGTCACGGTAAGTTTTGATCAAACATGTACTGCCGAGCGTCTCCTTGATGCTGTTAAGCAGCCGTTCAGAGTCCAGCAGACGCTCCTCATCAATATCAAATAAAGCCAACTCAAAACCTTGCAGCGCCGGGGTTGCCATCACATCGCCGAGCACATTTTTTACGAACACTGTACTTCCTGCACCGATAAACGTAATTTTAGACATTTAAATTGCCTCCCTTGATCAGCTATTCGTTATAGCCTAACTATACGCTTCGTCTCGGATATGCGAACATGGAATAGTCCAAGATAAACATGTCATAATCCCAGTTCATTAGGTGACTTGAACCACGGAAATAGACTCTGCTTCGAAAACACAGTCTGATATAATACAGCTATCCATACCAAAAAGGGGGCAGCGCTTTGCCGATTAACGAAGTCTATCCAAGCCTTCGGGCTTCTCAGGAAAAGATGGATCTTCGCATGGTTTTCTTCGGTCTGCAGGAATGTGATCCAGGGCACAGCTGGGGGCCTGGCCTTAGAGATGCCTACATTCTGCATTACATACACAGCGGAGAGGGACGCTTTTGGCATCACGACGAATGCTTACACCTTGGACCCGGCCAAGGATTTGTCATATTCCCAGATGAACGGATTCATTACGAGGCGGACAAACAAAATCCATGGACTTATTCGTGGATTGGCTTCAGAGGCCTTCACGCCAAATCCTTGCTCAAGCGAGGAAACTGTACGAAGAAACATCCCTTGTTTACAGCTGCAAAGGATACAAGTCTCCCATCCTTTTATGAAGAGTTGTCTCGTGTTCACAACATGTACAGCGGCGATGTATACAGTCAGAGCATTTTGTATAGAATTATCGGCGACCTGATCAACAGCACACCTGACCCTTCTGATTATGATAAGACTTCTCCCTCAAGAGACAGCTACATTGAGAAATCGATTCAATTCATCGAAAGCGAATACAGCCAGAAAATATCCGTGCTCGACATCGCCCGCACCGTTGGGCTGGATCGTACCTATCTATCGGGTATGTTCAAGGATACGTTCGGCATATCGCTCCAGTCCTTCCTGCTCGAGTATCGAATGAACCGGGCTGCGGAATTGCTGAGCAATCCCGAGCTGTCGGTCAGTGATGTAGCCCACTCGGTCGGATATAGTGATGCATTTCTGTTTTCAAAGATGTTCAAGAAGGTACAGGGCGAATCTCCGCGCCATTACAGAAATCTTCGCTTATCCAAGGAATAAGCTACCGTACTCTATCGTCAAATAAGCAGGAACATATAAAAAACGGCCTGTCCTCTGCAGACAGGCCGTTTATATCATTGCTCTTCTTGCTCTTTTTCCGGATCGATCAACTGATCATTCGTAGTACTGGCGTCCATCCAATTGTCCACCAGTTCCTGAGCATATTCCAGTTTATCTTCATCAAGCATGTAGTACCAAGCGCCTGCGGACTTGCCGCTTCCCTCCAGCATATAGCTGGTCATTTGCGGAACCGCTTCTTTATCATAAAGCATCTTGCCTAAATCCATAATAAAGTCCGAGGTCATATCCGTCTTCATGTTGCTGCTGGCGATCGATAAAATTTCCGGTATTCTTGTTATATTTCCGATCTTCAGCATCCGCTCCGTTGCGGCTTTGAGGAAAATTCGCTGGCGTTCCGTCCGTTTGAAATCGGAATCCTCGCGA
Source organism: Neobacillus mesonae (assembly GCA_023715865.1). Classification (GTDB taxonomy): domain Bacteria; phylum Bacillota; class Bacilli; order Paenibacillales; family Paenibacillaceae; genus Paenibacillus. The sequence goes on along the minus strand of JAMBOW010000005.1, from coordinate 175,022 downwards.
TATCTCACATAATTCAGAGCATCCTCACCCGTATAGATCGGTTTGTTCGCCTCAATGTATAACGGAATGTGGTATTTATATGTGTTCTGAATCGGCTTCGTAATCGGAAGCTCTACACCGCCGAGCGCGTCGACAACCTCCACGAGTGCGTTAAAATTCACCTTAGCATAGTAGTCTACGTCGGTTTCTAATAGCTGCTCTACCGTTTCCACGCTCATCTTGGTGCCCCCGTAGGCATAAGCCGCATTGACTTTATCCCTGCTTCCTCTTCCTGCGATTTCTACGTATGAATCACGCGGAATAGAGAGCAGCAGCATGCGGTGCTCTTCCGGACGAAATACGGCATAGATCATGGTGTCCGATCTGCCAACGTCCCCTTCTCGTTCGTCTACGCCAAGTAGAAGCATACTGAACGGCTCAAGCTCCTTCTCTTCTACGACCGCCGGCCCAGTTACTTGATCAAGCGGTTCATAGGAATCATCCAACGCGGTTTTGACAGGCTTCTCTACAAACAGCTGCAGTGCTGCCCATCCCAGCTCTTTATGAAAGATAACGGCAAACGAGCCTAGCAGCAGCAAGACAATGAACGAAATAATTAATGGCTTCTTCGTTTTTTTCTTCTTTTTAGACTTTTTCCGGCTGCTTCTTGTAAGCGGGTATTCAATATCACTCATACGCTTCTCCTTTCTCCACTATCTCTATGTCGACGCAATTTATATCATTTTTAATAAAAATTTGATGATTTTAGTCAAAAACATGATCGTATAACTCATTTAATATACTACAGTTTTCCATATTAAGGAATGTAAATTTATCAGAATGTCGAAATCTTGCTCTCCTATTTCTAGGACGTGCCTTTCCGGCCCAAAGTTGCCTATAATTAAATAAATAATCAAAAAGTGAGGATATGGAGGGCATACGAGTGAAGGATCATAAGGAGCTGTTTGAAAAAGTATATGCTACGATATTGGACCGAAGCGACCGATATGACGGCATCTATTATGTTGCGATCAGAACGACCGGCATCTATTGCAGACCTTCATGCCGCTCCAGAACGCCTAAGCCGGAAAATGTCACCGTTTATCACTCCATTAAAGAAGCTGAACGGAACGGGTATCGCGCTTGCAAGAGATGTGAGCCGCATAGACAGGAGCTCAGAAACCCTGATTCGGAGATCGCAGATCGGGTGACCGGCTACATTGAAGCACATTATCACGAGCCGCTCACTTTAAATCGAATCGCATCGGAGCTCAGCGTCAGCCCTTACCATATGCAGCGCGTATACAAAAGAACAATGGGATTAACGCCTGCACAGCAGCTGCAGCATGTTCGCATAGAAAGAGCCAAGGAACTCATTAAGACGACCTCAATGGAAATTCGGGATATTGCCGCTAGTGTAGGCTTTAAAAGTGCTTCTCACTTTATCAGTGTTTTTCAGAAAATAACGGGTCGTACACCCCAGCAATATCGCAATTAAACCATAGGAAGCTCATAAATAATTAAAGGAGGATTCATCATGAATACTGTGTTTTGGGCCGAGTTAAAACATCCTTTGTTTGGACAGCAGCCATTATATTTAGCTGCCACCGAGGCGGGTTTGTGCAGAATTACCTGGCCTACTGAGTCCAAAGAAATCCTCTATAACTGGATTCATCGCCAATATCCTAAAGCAGAAATCAAAGAGAGTCCTGAACAGCTGGCCCCCTATCTTGTGGAGCTGACCGAATATCTGGACGGAACAAGACAGAGCTTCGGCCTGCCCCTTGACCTTAGAGGAACTGGATTTCAACAGTCCGTCTGGCAGGCGCTGCAGCAAATTCCTTTTGGAGAAACCCGCAGCTATTCGGACATTGCTCATATGATTGGACGTCCGCAGGCTGTCCGTGCCGTAGGTACGGCAAATGGCAGAAATCCTGTCCCTATTATCGTCCCCTGTCACCGTGTTATCGGCAAAAACAGCGCTCTGACTGGATTCGCCGGAGGGCTGAAAGTGAAGGAAGCACTTCTTACACTGGAGGGATACCATGATTACACCAAGGCCGGACATGCCAAATTTCAGTTCTAGAATGGAAATTCAGAGTTCAAATTTCAGCGCAAGACTGCCTCTGCCTGAGTTATTTAATTATGCTGAGGTTCTCTACTATTTAAGCCGCTCCAGTCTGGAGTGCCTGCATCAGGTAGAGAATGACCGGATCTATAAACTGCTCAAAGTGGATACAAAGATCATACCCCTGCAGATAGAGTATCTCGTTCACTCTCACGTTCTCGAAATTCACTCCTTGCTGGATGAACCGCTGCATGCCAGTGAATGGGAAGCAGTCCAAGCCTATATAACGGAATGGCTGGATTTGAATACAAATCTGGCTCCATTTGAGGCACTGACGGGAGCCCATCCTATACTCTCACCGTATTCCCATACCTTAAAGGGACTGCGCATCGTAGGCGTTCCCGATCTCTTTGAGGCTCTGTGCTGGGCTGTGCTAGGACAGCAGATCAATCTGACATTTGCCTATACTTTAAAAAAACGGATCACGGAAGCTTATGGAGAGCAGCACCAATTTGAAGGAAGAAAATTCTACCTCTTTCCCACCCCTCAAGACATGCTGAAGGGTTCTGTTCAAGATTTAAGACAGCTACAGATCACCACCAAAAAGAGCGAGTATATTTTGAACCTGGCGGAGATGATCGAATGCGGTGAGCTTCGGAAGGAGGCGCTGCTTGCTTCGGGCTTTCGCAAGGCTGAGGAAACGCTGGTTCGCATTCGCGGCATCGGGCCTTGGACCGCCCATTATGTGCTGATGCGCTGCCTGCGTGATCCATCGGCCTTCCCCATCGGAGATGCTGGACTGCACGCAGCTCTAAAGCGGCTGTTGCAGCTAAGCACTAAGCCTTCTCCTGAACAAATTCGGGAGATCTTTAAGCCTTGGGCAGGGTATGAGGCCTATGCCGTTTTTTATCTATGGAGAACCCTTTCGATATAACAAGCAAAGGGCATGTTATATTGCAATTAAAAAAGATCGCTGCGCTAATGCTGCAAGCGATCTTTTTGCTATTCCTGCTTTGAATGCTCACTTTGTTCAGCGTAATGCTTCAGCATAGCAAGCTTATTGTCCCAGAACCGCTCGTAATAGGAAAGCCACCGCTTCAGCTCGGTTAAGGGCTCTGTATCCAGACGGTATCTTGTCTCGCGACCCACCTTGCGGTCCTTCACGAGTCCGGCATCAGCCAGCACACGCAGATGCTTGGATACGGCAGTTCGGCTCATCGGAAAGCGTTCGCTGATAGCTCCCACCGGCATTTCCCCATGGCTCAACAAGTGAAGCAAATCCCGGCGGGTGGGATCTGCAATCGCCTGGAAGACATCATGTTTAGGTACGGCTGACATCGGTATTAGGCTCCAAAAAGTCCAGAAAGCTTACCCAGTATGCCAGTCCAGCCGCCCGACATCCGTTCGCGTACAACACTGTGCTCTTCGCCGAAGGAGGTCTTCTCATCAACACGCCATCCTCCATGCGTAAGCGTAAATTCAGTCTGTCCGTCCTTCTCTATCAGTTCAAATGTAATGATCCAGTCTTTATCCCATTCAAAGCGAAGTCGATGAGGCGGGTCCAGCTCAGTCACTTTACACAGCGACTTGCCCCACGGGCCTGCCTGCAGATGGAACTCATGCCCGAGCACAGGCTCAAAGTCATTAGGCATAAACCAGGCAGCAATTCCATCCGCTGTGGCCACAATCCCCCACACCTTTTCAATGGGGGCATCAATTACGATCGTCTTTTGGATATCCGGCAGTGTTTGAGTCATAGATTCTCTACTCCTTTAAATTCACATTCAATACTTAATATTGTGTTCAACTTCCATTTCAATTATATGAAACCTTTTGGTTACATGTAAAGAGAAACCTTTTGGTTACATAATTTTTCTAACATCGTCTGTCCGCTTATGAATCCTCTAATTTTCGTGATAAAATGGAAATATTGAACACGGGATGATAAGTCCCTATGAATAAGGAGCTGAGGATGAAATGAAGGAAGATTTGATTCAGCGTATTACCACGTATGTACGCGTAGATACACAGTCAGACGAGAACAGCGAGACGTGTCCGTCGACACCGGGCCAGCTTGAACTGGGCCGCAAGCTTGTAGAAGAGCTTACTTCCATCGGCATGGAAGAAGTCACGATGGATGACAACGGATATGTGATGGCAACCCTTCCGGCTAACATAGATAAAGACGTGCCTGTGATCGGTTTCCTCGCGCATCTGGATACAGCTACGGATTTTACAGGTAAAAACGTAAATCCTCAGCTCATCGACTCCTATGACGGCAATGATATCGTGCTGAACAAGGAACAGAACATCATACTGTCTCCAAAGGATTTCCCTGAGCTTACTAACTACAAGGGACAAACTTTGATCACAACAGACGGGACAACCCTTCTCGGTGCAGACAACAAAGCTGGTATTGCCGAAATTATGACCGCCATGGACTACCTTTTGAATCACCCCGAAATAAAGCATGGTAAAATTCGCGTGGCCTTTACGCCAGACGAAGAAATTGGGCGGGGACCTCATCGTTTTGATGTAAAAGCCTTTGGGGCCAGCTACGCCTACACCGTTGACGGTGGGCCAATCGGAGAGCTGGAATATGAAAGCTTCAACGCCGCTGCTGCCAAAATCATTTTTAAAGGCAAAAATGTCCACCCCGGGACAGCCAAAAATAAAATGGTGAACTCCGCCAAAATCGCCATGGAGTTTAACAGCCTCCTGCCGGTAGAAGAAGCACCAGAGCATACCGACGGCTATGACGGATTCTATCACCTGAACTCTGTGCAAGGAGATGTCGAAGAAACGGTCCTCAGCTATATCATTCGCGACTTTGACCGTACAAGCTTTGAAGCCCGCAAAACCAATATGGAGCGTATCGCCAAGGAACTGCAAGCGAAGTATGGAGAGGATCGTATTCATCTTACACTGCGTGATCAGTACTACAACATGCGGGAGAAGATCGAGCCGGTCAAATTCATCGTAGATATTGCAGGCGAAGCGATGAAGAGCCTGGACATCGAGTCGCATATTGTACCGATCCGCGGAGGTACTGACGGTTCTCAGCTGTCCTACATGGGACTGCCTACACCGAATATTTTTACTGGCGGTGAGAACTATCACGGGCGTTACGAATATGTATCTGTAGATCACATGGTCAAAGCAACCCAAGTTATCATTGGCATTATTCAGCGGTTTGAACAGCAGGAAGCTTAGGACCTAAACAAGCCATTCCATCTCGGACATTTATAAAAAGAGCGGCTTATCCTGCCTAATGTGGCAGAGCAGCCGCTCTTTTTATAGCTATATTTTTAATAATTTCTTGAACTTAGATTTTAATTACTTACAAAGACGCGTTCCTTCTCTACTTCCACTTCTTCCGCTGGTTCAAAGATTGTATTCTTCTCCACGAACAACCGCTGTGCCGGAACGGCAAGTTTGATTCCTTCTTCCTCAAGAATGTTCAAAATCTCAAAGTTAATGGACTCCAGCACCCGCATATGCTCCATCCAAACCGTTGTATACGTGAAGAAATAAAAGAAAATGGTGATCTGTTCATTCGTCATCCCTTTGACACGGACCATCAGCAGCTCTTTGTCCACTTCGGGATGACCCTCGATATATTCACGAAGCCGCTCGGTGGCTTTGACCAGCTTCTTCCGATCAGAATCAATCGCTACGCCAAGATCAAAGGTGATCCGTCTTTTACCCATCCGGCTCCAGTTGGTAATGGCTGATTTCGCAAGAATATTGTTCGGAATAATGACGATGGAATCAGCGAACGTGCGGATTTTGGAGCTTCGGAAGGAAATATCCTCCACCATGCCCTCAACCGCATCTGTTTTGATCCAATCCCCTTTCGAGAAGGGCTTCTCGGTTACAATAATTACGCCTGCAATCAGATTGCTGAGTGTATCCTGTGCAGCTAGAGCGACAGCAAGGCTTCCTAGGCCTAAACCTGCGACAAGCCCATTAATACTGTATCCCCATTCGGAAGCAATAATGGTCAGAGTGAGTGCGATAACAAGAAATCTTAGCACCTTGGACAAAAAGGGAATAATCATGTCTGACTCTTCCACGCCCCACTTAGTGGTAAGACCCGCAAAAAACCGAGATGACCTTCCGGACAGATTGTACAGTCCCCAGCCGATAAACGCGATAAAACCTGTACGTATGAGATGGGAGAACAGCGGCCACTGCCCGCCGCCATCAAAATAAAAATGAACTGCTCCCGAAACACCAAGCAGAATCATCAAAGCTCGTATCGGATTGCGAAGCGTCAGATAAAGATTGTCCCACTTCATTCCGAAGAAACGTTTCAATAAACGAAACAGACGGGTTGACGTCCATTTGTTAAACACCGTAAAAACAAGAAGGAGCAGCAGCGCACCACCCAGCCTAAACCAATTAATTTCTTGAAAAAATTCAACAACACTGTTTAAGTTCAAAATTTACACACCTTTACTACGTTATGAAGCAAATACCCATTAAAGACTTTGGACCATTGTAACATGAGCCGTGTGTGCAAATCCAAGACCGCAATTCTCCAGCTTGTAAGGAAAAACAGGAAACAAAAAGGCAAGCAGACCTAATTCTGGTATGCTTGCCTTTGAAACTAATACATCTATATAAATTTTATGATATGCAGTATTCCTTAAATTGGACGATCCCAGAAACGATGAGCCGCTACAGCCTCCAAGAACTTCTCCGAGAAACCAGCAATCTCATCCGCGTTAGACGCTGTGACAATGCCTGGTCCTTGCAGAGCATCCGTTTCGTCAGAAGATAAAAGCATGTCTATCGATTTAGCTAAGAAGGACGTCCCCTCGTTAACCGCACCGATCGGCTTGTAGTGCTTGTACGCTTCCTGCACGAATTCACGCGCTTTTGGATCAGCAGCAATCGCGCTCACTCCATTCTCGCCGCCGGCTACAAATACGGCGTCAAATAACAGCGAATCGCTTGTAAGGAAGGTATGCATCGCTTCCAGGCTTTCTCCGCCCTGACCGGAAATGGTGCCCTGCCGGGCACTTACAACCTCTGCCATCGCTCCTGCTTCATGGATCGCTTGAATGAAAGCTACCGTATTTGCGTCGAACCCATCTCCTGCGATAACTGCCACTTTACGTGTTTTAACGGAATGGACGGTATTCATCATGCTGACCGCCGGAGATGACTTGATCGTAGGCTGCTTCACCTCTTCCAGGGGTACTTCAGGAACCTGAACACCGATCTTTGTTGCTACCTCACTCGCAAGGCGTGCGTCAATGTTGATCAGCCTGTTCACGATTTGCTGACGGATGTCCATGCTCTTTACTTTACCCAGCTCAAAATGGAATGCACTGATCAGATGCTTCTTCTCCACTTCCGACTGGCTGTTCCAGAACATGATGGCCTGGCTGTAAAAATCCTTGAAGCTGTCACTTCTCGCCTGGATTTTTCGGCCGTCCACCTTCTCGGCATAATGCTGGTAGCCGCCTTCCGCAGGGCTGGCTGGAGATGGACTGTTGCCTGCTAAGCCATTCTTATGGTAGCTGGTCTGTCCCTGATTTATAGTCATCCGGTGCATGCCGTCACGCTGGTTGTTATGAACCGGTGCTACCGGGCGATTGATTGGAATTTCGGTAAAGTTGGGTCCTCCCAGTCTCGAAAGCTGGGTATCCGTATAAGAGAACAGCCGGCCCTGCAGCAGCGGATCGTTAGAAAAATCGATACCCGGCACAACATGGCCCGGATGGAATGCAATCTGTTCTGTTTCCGCAAAGAAATTGTCTGTGTTACGCGTCAGCGTCATTTTACCGACCCGGCGTACAGGTACAAGCTCCTCCGGCCATAGCTTGGTCGGATCCAAAATATCGAAATCAAAGGAGAGCTCATCCTCCTCTTTGATAATTTGAATACCGAACTCAAACTCCGGATAATTCCCCGTATCGATAGCATCCCATAGATCTCTTCTATGGAAATCCGGATCCTTACCTGCTACCTTCTGGTACTCGTCCCACACTTGAGCGTGAGTACCCAGCAGAGGCTTCCAGTGGAATTTGACAAAGTGTGCCCTCCCTTCCTCATTGACCAGTCGGAAAGTGTTGACACTAAAGCCCTCCATCATCCGGTAGCTGCGCGGCAGCGCCCGATCAGACAGCGCCCACAGCATCATATGTGAGGTTTCTGGATTATTCGCAACAAAGTCCCAGAATGTATCGTGAGCAGCGGTTGCCTGAGGAATCTCATTATGCGGCTCCGGCTTAACAGCATGGATGAGATCAGGGAATTTAATCGCATCCTGTATGAAAAAGATCGGCATGTTATTCCCAACCAGATCATAGTTGCCTTCTTCGGTATAGAATTTAGTTGCAAACCCCCGTACATCACGTACGGTATCTGCTGATCCTCTCGAACCGGCTACTGTGGAGAAGCGAACGAATACCGGCGTCTTCACAGAAGGATCCTGCAAAAATTTAGCTTTCGTCAGGGAGGTCAAAGGCTCGTATACCTGAAAATATCCATGCGCTCCAAACCCGCGGGCATGGACGATACGTTCCGGAATACGCTCATGGTCAAAATGCGTCATCTTCTCGCGGAAATGAAAGTCCTCCATTAAGGTCGGTCCGCGTACTCCCGCCTTTAAGGAATGCTCGTCCTCCGATACTTTCAGCCCTTGATTCGTTGTCAGCTTCTGGCCCTCATCATTTACACGGAATGTATCCAGCTGCTCCTGTTTGCTGTTTTCATTAATACGCTTATTTTCATTACTCAACCTTATCTTCCTCCCCTGAAGTGTTTTTTTCTTGAAAAATTGCGTTAAATAACATGATCCATTGTTTAACAATCTAATCTTTTAATAAGTACCCTAGGCTAGTTTCGATTAAACGGCTTATTCTCAAACAAAAAAACCATGAGGAAATGATCATCATTCCCTCATGGTTTGTTCACTTTTTCTTCATTTTCACTTCACTTCTACACGAATCGTTTCACTTCTTGTGCTCCCATGTCCATTAACCAGTTCAATATAATACTCATACGTGCCAGGCTGCTTATCCGCAATTTCAGTAAATGCTGTCTGGGCATTTGGAGTATGAGCGGCGAGCTCCTGGGTATCTATCAGCTCTCCATTTTCATAAAGCCGGTAGGTCGTTCCGTTAACGCCCCACCATAAATTCATTGTAATCTTGTAGCTGCCATCGCCATCCCAATTGTCGCTTGAAATGCTCGGCTTACCTGGCAATGCGTCTTTAACTGTTACAGTGTGCGGCTCCGACTTGGTAACTCCATGCTTGTTAATCAGCTCCGCTGTATAAGTGTATGTTCCGTCACCTCTTCCAGACAGAGGTACAAGCACGCTTTGGGCATCAGGAGTAGCATCTGTGAGAAGTTCAGTATAGATAAGCTTACCGTTCTCGTAGAGCTTGTAACGGGTACCATTATCTCCCCACCACATGTTCATCGAAATGGTGTAATCTCCGTCCAGCAGCCCATGATCATGTCCGTTATTATCGGACAGAACTGGCATTCCCGGCTTACCCTTAGCAAGGCTCCCTTCCTCGGCACCTGCATAGCGGATATTTGGAGCTGCTGGCTGTTCCATGCCTGTTCCCAGGTAAAAACCTGTATGCGGCGGCTGGTTGTACGCGACATTTTGCCAAACGACACCAAGGCGGTAGATGGGGTCATGCATAAGCGTACGAATCCGGTACTCACTTTCATCTGTTGTCGTATAAATACGCAGCTCCGTGCTGTCCGCAGAACGCCATATCACCTCTTCACGCCAATCTCCATAAAGGTCAGCCTGAAGGCTTGGGTTGGCTTTGGTCGAGTTGTTCGAAGCCGCTCCTTCTGCTGACAGCAAATTGATGGTAGTTTGATTCTGGTAATCCCATTTATCGATGCGGATATCATCCTGAAGCTCTCTAAGCAAATCTCCGTCCCACCAAATGCCGAAATTCGTGGAGGATGGAATATTGCTAGAAATTTTCTCACCCGTAATACTGTACAATCCACTAAGTGGAATATGCTCCTCATTGGTAATGGTGGCAGACCACACCTCTTCACCCGGATAATTCGGGTCAATATCCGCTGACATTCCGCGGCCTACATCCCGGCCGAGTGGAACCCCCCACAGAATTTCACCCGTATGCGCATCTCGAACCTCCATGCCATAGGCTGCACTTGAATTCTCATGAACACTGAATATTTCAAGGCCTTCCCGGTTTGGATTGAGGTCACCAAAATGCATCGCATCTCCATGCCCGAGACCGGTATTATGGAGCGGTGTTCCATCATCGTCAATGGCGATCGCGCCGAACAAGATCTCATCCTTGCCGTCGTTATCGACATCTCCTACAGACAAGTTATGATTACCTTGACCGGTATAGCTGCTGAGGCCTTCATCATTCGTGTCGAAGCGCCAGCGCTTGACGAGCTCTCCACCGGAAAAGTCATAAGCAGCAAGCACTGTTCTCGTATAATATCCTCTAGAGAAGACGACGCTAGGATGCTCACCATCCAAATAAGCCACCGTGGCCAAGAAGCGGTCAACACGGTTGCCGTAACCGTCTCCCCAAGAATTTACGTCGCCTCTCGGCGGGTCGTAAGGAACCGTATTCAGCGCTTTTCCTGTTGCACCTTCAAACACAGTCAAAAATTCATTACCGAGCAGCACATAGCCAGAGCTGTTCCGATGATCAAGCGATCTGTCACCAATGACTTGCCCGCTGCCATCGACTGTCCCGTCTGCCGTTTTCATCGTAATCTCTGCCTTGCCATCACCATCAAGGTCGTAAACAAGGAACTGCGTATAGTGCGCTCCAGCCCGAATATTTGGACCCATATGGATTCTCCATAGTTTGGTTCCATCCAGCTTATAAGCATCCATAAGTACTTCACCGGTATACCCTGCGTGGGAATTATCTTTACTATTGGAAGGGGACCACAGCAGGACAATCTCATACTGGCCGTCTCCGTCCAAATCACCTACGCTTGCATCTCCGGCATAATAAGTGTAGGGCTGACCGTCTTTAGTGTAAGCGTCCTCCGGTTTATCCAGCGGAATGCTTTTGTACCCGTTCTGCCACACCTCAGCCGTTTCGATGCTCTCCTGCTTCACGCCGTTCAGTACAGGCTCAATTCTGTAAACAGAGTTCGCTTCACCATCAGGATCAAGCAGATTCGTGCGATCCGTCAGCGGTTTTTTCGTGATCAGGACATCATCTCTGTAGACATTGAAGCCAATGGAGTCGGGGTCGAGCCCAAGCATCCTCCAGCTGACAAACACACCTTCCTCCGTCTGCACCGCTACGGGTGCCCGGTCAATATTCTCCATCTGACGATAAAGCGTAGTTACTGCAGGAGTAGCAAGGACATCGGACAGCTCCGAGATGCCGCCTGCATTCACAGAAGCAACCTTGTAGTAGTAAGGTACCGTGCTAAGAATGGTTTGGTCGGTGTAAACCGGTTCTTTCGTTTTGCCGATCAAAACGTAGTTTCCATCTTCAGACTTGGATCGGTATACATTGTAGTATTTCGCTTCTGCCTCTCCGTTCCACGAAAGGGTAGCCTCGTTTTTATGGATGGAGTCTACCTTCAGCCCCTGGGGAATGCCTGCCTTCGCTACGCCAGGATCGATCATTGCTACATGGAGCTCTGCCGATGGCACAGATTCAAGGCCTGCTGCATCGACTGCAGATACGGTATAGGCATAATTCATTCCGATATCAATGGCTTGATCCATATAGGTAAGCTCACTGGTCTCGGCTGCAAAAGAAGCCTTGTCCTCTCCCTCAGCTTGACGATATACGCGGTAAAGCACCGCTTCCTCTACTCCTTGCCATGAAATTCGAGCGGAAGGAGGATCACTCTCAAGATCCGTTTCATCAAGCAGAAGTCCCGTTGGCGCAAGCAAGAGCGGTGTAATTTCAATCCCGTTCAAATGCGCCGTCTGCCCGGAGATGATTACATTCAATTGACCGTCCTGAATTGTAATCGGGCTGTGTACCTTCTCGGCTATCGTTTCTCTGCCTGAGCTTGCCGTTCCATAATCTTTTCCTTCAATGTTAAGGTTTGTTCTAGCTGATCCGATCCAATCGCCGGTATACGTCTTGACTGCATAGGTTCCGTTCGGCAGATCAACCTTGAATTCATACCGTCCGCCGAAATTAATGATGAAGTCCCGTCGAAGATCATCCGTCGCTCCTCCGCGATCCCGATCTGCGAACGCGCCTGCATGCAATTCGAGCCCGTATCCTCTTTCTGCGTTGTACAGGATCGTTTGATTCACTTCGGTATAGCCTTCAGCTACAGGCGAGCCAACAGGTCCGAAGTCATAACGGTAAGCGGCCGATTTCGTGCCGATCACAAGCTCGTCAGACGGAATAGAGGTGCCCTTACTGTTCACCGCCGTAACTCTTACTGTGTAGGAATCTCCTTCCCCTAATCCGGTGATCGTAAAGCTTGGAATAGTAGATGTCCCGGCCAGCTTATAAGCTGTCTCGTCTTCCTGCGCTCCTTTGACGTAGATCCGGTAAATATCTGTGCCTTGAACCTCATCCCATTTCAGCAGTGCCCCGCTGTTGCTGATATTTCCGGCAGCAAGTCCTGTCGGCTGTTCCGGTACTCCTTCCGGAGGAGCCTGTTCCTGTACATACTGAGATATAGGAATGTTCAATTCCTTCACAGCTTCTGCAACCATTCTTGCTAATTGAATAGCTCCATACTCCTGAAAATGAGTGTTATCTTCTGCACCATTAGGAAAAGCCTCATACACGCCTGGTTCCACATGCAGGAACACGGAGCGAGCCTCCTCCGGACCGATGGAGTCGTAGTATGCGACACTCCGTGTACTGAGGTCAACGAGTAATGTATTTTGCTCATTCGCAACTTCTTTCATGGCCTGCACATATTCCGGGAAGCTCACATTAAATTTGCCGGTGTCCGGATTAAAATCCCGGCGTCCTACAGGAGTGACTAAGATCGGTTCAGCCCCACGCTGCCTTGCTCCATCAATATAAGTTTTGAGATATATCTTATAGTCTTCAGGTGAAGCATATCGATCCGGGATCGAAACCGTCGCATCATTATGCCCGAATTGAATCAAGAACACGTCAGAAGGGCGAATGACGCGCAAAATTTCATCCAGCCGGCCCTGAGAGATAAAGTTCTTGGTGCTTCGTCCCCCGATCGCATGATTTTTGACCGCGACTTCTTCACTCAGATAACGCGGCAGCATCTGCCCCCAGCCCGCCTCCGGCTTCCAATAAGGATCATAGGTCTGCACGGTGGAGTCCCCTGCGATATAGATCGTCGGCTGCTCTCCCGCTGTACGATCAGGCAGCTTTGTAATCACCAAGGCATTCAGCTTAGCGCTTGACCCAGCAAACACTAAACTTAGCTGGCCGTCGACCAGAGCAATATCAAAGCTCATCTCCAGATACTCGCCTGCACCCTTCGGTGTCAGCTGCACCTTCTGCATGCTCTCCGCCGTGATGGCAATCTCGGATGCTTCAGTCGAGTCCCCCGCTACGAGGGATACCGTGTAATCTCCATTCGGCAAATCGACTTGGAACACTCCGCCATCCTGAACGAGCGCAAAATCAGATTTTAGGGGGGCCTCTCCTCCCCGATCTGTCATCGTTACTTGAGAAAGGTCTGTAAATCCATGTCCTGCCTCAGGTGAATAGACAGACTGCTCACCTACTTGGGTGTAACCTTCGGCTGCGGAACCATTCCCAAAGTCAAAGCGATACAAACCTTCAGTAAGCGTTTCCATTTTTAGAGAATCAAAATCTGCTGCTGCATCTTCTGAAGCCTCTACTTCTGCAGAATGATCATCCTCCAGTACATTTTCTTCAGGTAGACCCTCCTCTGGCACAGCTTCTTCTGGTGCAGATTCATCCGGTACGTAGTCTTCCGGAGCACCGCTTCCCTCATCTTCGCTCCCCTCCAGAGGTCCGCCTCCCTCCTGCGCCTTCACGTATTGAACCCCCCATTCACTTGGTGTAATCATCGTTGACAGCACCATAAGCATAACCAGCAAAACAATGAAAAAACGTTGTTTACCGATGCGGTGCTCTCTTCTCCCTCTCATTAAACGAAGCCTCCTTTGAAAATGGAATGTAATCCCTTTCATATTAGCGCTCCATTTACTGTTTTAACATTTAAAAAACAGTGTTTTTTGTACACAAATCAGTGTTCTCAAAAAAAACAAATGATCGATAATTTGAAAACTAATCAATGTCTGCTATTTTCCAAGAGCCGTTCTCTTTAAGAAAAACATAAATGGTTAAGTTAGTTATTCCTTGGGTCGTTACATTTGCTTCTATAACAGCTTGAGTATCCGTTATGTCCCCTATAGCATGTATCTCAATATCAGAAATTTCATTTTTATTTATTGATATAATCGCACTATTTGTAGATAAAAGATTCTTAAATTTCTCTTCATTACCTTCATTCCGATATTGAACAGACAAATTGACTAATTTAATTAGCTCTAGCTCCTCACCCTCGTATAAACTCTCGTCAACTTTAGTATCCGTCGTTATCTGGTTCTTCTGACTTTTTACCGGATCGACCTGCTGTCCTTGATCTATTATTTCATCTTGTTCGTTAGATGGATTATCGATATTACTACAAGCAGCAAGCCACATACTGAATGAAAGGACTATTGCTGTTACGGGCTTCGAGATGTTTTTCATTTTATTGTCTCCTCACTATTTTTTCTTCTTTTAATAACGTTTTTAATAACTGAATTGTTTTCATAAAAAAACACCGCCGATCTCCCAAAGGAGAATCGACGGTGCTGCTGCATAAAAAATATTAATCCAGACCGAGTGCGCCGCGCGCCATGGCCATAACCCCCTGCTCCCCAGAGAGCAGAGCAAATTGCCCTATAAGAACCGGATAAGCAGCATACCGCTCGATAATATGCTCCTTCATTCTCGGCCACACCTTTCCTCCGGCAGCCTCATAAAGAGTCAAAATCCGTTCCAGTTCCTTCTCACCGAAAATCGCGTAGTAAATCGTGAAATCGGTGGCAGGATCTGCTACCTCAGACTCCGTCCAATCCAGCAGCCCAGTAACTTGTTGTTCTGCATCCAAGAGTATATGAGGCGGATGAAGGTCCCCGTGGATCAGTCCGCATTCTTTAGGCCAGTAGGAATCCTCGGCAAGCCATGCCTGCCAGCGCTCCCACAGCTCCTCCTTTACCCCGATCTTCTCTTTTACTTCATGTGCCTGGGAAGCGTATAAGCTTCGGACCTCCTCAGGGGATTTGACACGTAATTCTGCAGCGGATGCCTCCACACGATCAATAACGTGCAACGCCGCTAACGCTTCTGCAAGCGAGCTGACGAACTTGTCGGTCAACTGCTCATGATTGGTATTCCAAGCATAGCCTTCCTCTGATACATCAGCCATAGGAATCCCGTCAAGCCTTGGATAGGCGATGAGTTCATCGGAGAACACTTTCCAATCCGGTACGCTCACGGGTAGTTTGCCTCCAATATAATGGAGTACCTTCTTCTCATTGCGGGCACGCTCGAGCACATCTTCTCTTCTTGGTTTGCGAAGTACCCAGATCACATCTGATGTATCCTTTGCCATGCCGACTTGAAAGTCCATTCCAGACTCCGTAACCTTCACTTCGTCTGTATCAAAAGATAAACCATATTTGCGCGCCAGATCCATCAGCAGCTTCGCAGAGTTCTTCTGTTCTTCATATCCGTTCGTCATTGTAACTTCCTCCTTGTTCCTTCTGAATGAATTAAAAAAAACACAGGCATCACGGCTGCCTGTGTTTGATCATCGGGATAAGAGTAAGCATAAGAGCAAACATGAATAAACTGTTCACGTTCATTAGACACGCACGTCAGTCCATTCTCTTCTCAATACTTATTCACAAATTATATCCAGGTCGGGCAAGCCGAATCAACAAGCTTTCCACAGCTCTTAGTTCCGGCATACCTTTATTAGTGGGTTATCCACATGTGGACATACTTATCCCGTTTCATCTATACACAGACAGATGCCAAGAGTCATGATCCAGAAACCTTAATTCTGTACATTTCTCAAGCGGAGATAAGTAATTAGCACACGTAACCCTCCGTTCTTGTAAAAGTTAATGTAAATGTAGCATATCCAAACAACGGCGGGCAATAATATCAGCCAGTAAAAAACAATTTATAATCAATATGCACCGAGGATGAGATTGAATTAGAATTGATGCGCATTCCCTCACAGATAAACCTTTCTCCCTGACTTTGCACTTTCGATCGCACCGAAGACCATCGCCATGCTATATATATTGTCCGTACAATCCGTTTCCGCCGGTCTTCCTTCCTCCAATGCGAGAAACATTTCGTCAAGACACCCGGTATGCCCTTCGCGCCCGTTCCAGCTGCCTTCTATATCTGTATGTTCCACCTCATGAAAAAAACCTGTACCTCCCTGCTCCTGAAGATACTCAGAAGCAGGCATTCGGAACCCGTCCCAGCGTGCAGTTCCTCTACTGCCGATAACCCGCCAGTCTGCTTCCCAAGATGTGTTTAAGCCTATAGCGGACCATGAACCCCGGTAACTGAATACAGAGCCGTCGCTCATTTCGAAAATACAGATGGCGGACGCGTTCCCCTGATACCAGGACCCTTCCGGATTGTATTCATGACAATACACAGATACCGGTTTAGCACCCGTAATAAAACGTGCTTGATCAAAGGTATGAATAGCCATGTCGATGATGAGCGGGCTATCCATGGCATCCCGAAATCCGCCAAATCTCGGGCCGAGAAAGAAGTCGGCATGAACCGAGCCGATCTGTCCGATCTTACCGCTGTGCACAAAATCACGGAGCGCGCGAATGGGTTTGAGATACCGGCGATTTTGCATGACCGCATACCTTTTCCCTGTCTCTTGGCTTACCGTAACGATCTCCTTGGCATCCTCGAAGCTCTCTGCCATGGGCTTCTCACCAAATACATCACATCCGGCCAGCATCGCAGTAGTGACAATCTGTTTATGGCTGGCGGGAATCGTGCAGTCGAAAACAAGATTTGCATCTGTCGCTTCAAGGGCTGCATGCAGATCGGTGAATGTCGGCACCTGCAGGCTTCTTCGCTCCGCCATGTTCTTCGCACTCTCTTCATACAAGTCAACCAGTCCTACGATTTCCGCATTATCTCTTGCAGCCGCATAATCGAGCCAGGTGTTTGACATCCCGCCGCAGCCTGCTACGACGATTTTATGCTTTTGAGTCATAGCTATCACTCCCCCTAGACCGGATTCGGCACAAAATCTCCGCCGCGGCACTGCTTCAAATAATGGAGCGCATGAACCTGCCCCGTCATTTCCAGCTCTCCCCGATACACTGGATCATGCCATCCTTCAATATCAATACTGCCCGTGTAGCCTGCCTGTCTTAAGATCGAAATAACATCGGTCCAGTTAGTATCCCCAAAGCCTGGCGTACGGTGCCATACATAAGGCTTCGGTCCGTGGATTCCGTGCTCCTTAATAACGTCCCAGGCAATCGTCGCATCCTTGCCATGCACATTAAATACTTTGCCCACCCATTTTCGCAGCTGCGGAATCGGATCAATGAGACCGACCATCTGGTGACAGGGCTCCCACTGCAGTCCGATATTTTCCATTGGCAGTGCATTGAACATAAGCTCCCACGCTGCCGGATTATGAGCAATATTCCATTCACCGCTCTTCCAATCTCCATCCATGCTGCAGTTCTCAAAAGCAAGACGAACCCCCTTGCTCTCTGCAAAACGGCCGAGCTCACCAAACACCTCGGTATACCGCGGTATGGATTCATCGATAGACCCAGGCATACGGCCCGTAAACCCGGTAACAAGATCCGTTCCAAAATCAGCTGCATGCTCAATCAGACGGCGCCAGCTTGCCAGCGTATCTGTATTCCCGCCTTCTCCGGTCAGCGGATTGCCAAAGATAGATAGGCTCGTAATCGGGATTTGATGCTCATCCAGCAATTCGCGCACCTTCTTTGCAAGCTCCTTCAAATTTGTCTCTCCTGTCGTTTGCCAGAAAGTTAAAGAGAAGGATTCGAAGCCATGGGGAATAATCTGAGGCAGAACACGCACCGCATCGCTCCCGCCGACTAATGTTCCAATCCGAATATTTTGCATGAAAATAACCTCCCATAACGTAAGATCATAACTGAAGACTATGGTACTGAAAGCAAAGCGCAGCGGCTATATCCTATATAGCGATATATTCGTACGATCTTACGCAGTTTTTAGGAATGATAGCGTTGACATTAGGCCTTTTGCTGAAATATATTGAGAAAAATGTATGAATGAGTCGTAAGGAGGCATGTAATGTGAGGATGCATCCGCATAAGGAAAATACATGGATACCGGATCATACGTTTCCGATTAATGTTTTTTTCGTGCCCGGCATCTATCTGCATTGGCATGATCATATGGAATGGGTGTACGTAAAGGAAGGAAAAGTGAAGCTACAGATTGATGGAGATTTTAACATTTTAGAAAAAGGCGACCTTGCCTTTGTAAATTCAAAACAGCTTCACAAAGCAGAGCAGCTGTCCCCGGATACCCGGCTTGTCTGCATCGTCTTTAACGAGGCGCTTGTCAGGGGAACCGGACTCGACATTACGGAGTATCACTATTTCCTTCCCTATCTCAGCCGCAAACAAAAATGGCCTGGTATCGTCAAGAGCCGTGAAGCATGCATGGGGCCCATCAGCTTGTCCTTTTTGAGACTGGTCGAAGAATTTGAGAGGAAGCAGCCAGGCTATGAATTGATGGTAAAGAGCGAATTGCTCCATATTTTTGGGCAGTACTTCCGCCACGCAGAACAGGTTTCAGTGGTCCGAGCTTACCGCCAGCCGGATACGCACAATCTCTCCAGCCTTCTTGGACTGCTGCGGGAGCGGTACCAGGAGGAAATTACAGTTACAGAAGCAGCCAGACTTGTGAGCTTAAGTCCTAATTATTTTTGCAGTGTGTTCAAAAAGGTGACTGGAAAAACGCTGAAGGAATACATTCATACCCTTCGCACCCAAGAGGCGGAGCAGCTGCTGCTTACGACAGATCTTAGTATTGGGCAAATTGCCGAAGCGGTGGGCTTCTCCAATCTGACTTACTTTGGCCGGGTATTCAAAAAAATAAAGAACATCCCTCCATCGGATGTCCGCAAATTGAAATCCCAACCTTCTACCACTCTTCCTCCATTCGAAAAGTAACGACTAGATCATCATTGCCAGTCAACGAGCTCACCGCTAGAATTTTTATAAAAAGTGTGGGGTGTGCTATAGTAACATTAATCCATGTAATTAGATTATATTTTTCCATATAACTAGACGCTTGTATTTGATACAATCTCTAATTGATAATGATTTTCATTATTGATGATGAAATAGGGGTAATTAACGTGTACATAAAACCTACTGAAACACCGCATAAGCCCAAAATTCGAGCCCGACCGGTTCGAGCTCTGTTTACTTTTGTAATCGGACTCGCCGCTATTGTGCTGTTTATCGGGGTATCTATCGCTGTCGGAGCGGCGGACATCAGCCTGGGCACTGTGATTGATGCGATTTTCCACTTCGATCCTGACTCTACTCAGCATGCCATTATCCATGAGCTTCGCATTCCCCGTTCATTAGCTGACGTGCTTATCGGCGCGGCCTTTGCCGTGTCAGGAGCCGTCATGCAGGGAATGACCCGCAATCCGCTTGCCGACTCCGGGATTCTTGGTATTAATGCCGGTGCCATATTCATGATTGCTATATCGCTTGCTTTCTTCCCTGGCATGTCCTATGAAGGCACGATCCTGTTCTCCTTTATCGGAGCGGCTGTAGCGACTGGTCTTATATACGGGACAAGCTATCTTGGTAAAGCCAAGATCACACCGGTACGCCTGGTGTTGGCTGGAGCAGCAGTGACCTCGCTCTTGACAGCGCTCAGCCAAGGAGTCGCGATTCATTTTAAATTAAGCCAGGATCTGGCTTACTGGGTTGCAGGCGGAGTTGCAGGCATTAAAATGTCCCAGCTCATCGGGGTGCTTCCATGGATTGTTGCAGCACTGATCGGTGCAATGCTGATTTCAAGATCCATCACACTCATCAGTCTTGGGGACGATATTGCGTCCGGACTCGGTCAAAAAACAGGAATAGTTAAGCTTCTTGGAGGAATCATCGTTCTTATTCTCGCCGGTGCAGCTGTATCGGTTGCCGGTCCTATCGGATTTGTCGGTCTGGTTGTGCCTCATATCGTACGCTATATTGTAGGGGTAGATTATCGCTATATCATTCCATGCTCAGCCGTGGTAGGCGGGCTGCTCATGCTCCTTGCCGACATTGGCGCACGCATGATTAACCCTCCTTTTGAAACACCAATTGGCGCCCTGTTTGCGCTTGTCGGCGTTCCCTTCTTCTTATATATTTCGCGCAAAACCGGGAGGGGACTATAATGACCAGAAATTCACTTGCACAGCAGATGCAGCACAGCAAAAACAAAAAGCGTACAAAGCAGTGGATTGTGCTCGGCACTTTCAGCCTGCTCATGATCATATTCACTCTAATAAGTATAAATACTGGATTTTCAAAGCTGACCCCGCTTGAAGTGCTGAACACGCTGATTGGAAATGGAACAGCTAAGCAAAATCTCATTTTATTCGAATTCCGCATGCCGCGGATTATTATTTCAATGCTGGTCGGCGCAGGCCTTGCTGTCTCCGGCTGCATTCTGCAGGGGGTATCCCGCAATGCTCTGGCTGATCCGGGAATACTCGGAATAACGACGGGAGCAGGTTTTGTCGTCGTGATCTATGTATCGTTTTATTCAAGTAACTCGGAAGCGCCCGCCTTCCTTCTTCCGATTCTCGCTCTTATCGGAGGGGTGGCCATAGCGGCTATTATATATGCCCTTTCCTACAGCAAAAAGGACGGCTTGAACCCCAACCGGATGGTGCTTACGGGGATTGCCATTACCGCAGCTGTTAACGGGCTGATGATCGTGGTCATGCTCCGCCTGAATCCGGAGAAATACGATATTATTGCAAGCTGGCTTGCGGGGAGCATTTGGGGTTCGACATGGAATCAGGTTGTGGTCCTGGTTCCATGGGTGATCGTGCTGATCATCATCGCCTTCCTACGATCAAGAATGATGGATGCTTTGTCGATGGATGAGCATGTAGCGATGTCCCTCGGTGTCGGGCTGAATAAGGAAAGACTGTTTCTTATTCTGATTGCTGTTGGCCTTGCCGCATCCTGCGTCGCCTTTACGGGCGGTATCGGATTTATTGGACTCATTGCCCCCCATCTGGCTCGCAGACTGGTTGGTCCAAGCCATAACATGCTACTGCCTGCCTCCGCACTTGGAGGAGCACTGCTTCTGCTGGTAGCAGATACACTGGGCCGCTCCATTATGCAGCCGTCCGAAATTCATGCAGGCATTATGGTCGCTATTATCGGTGCTCCGTACTTCTTATATTTGCTGTCACGTTCGAAAATGTAAACATTCTTGAACTTATGAAATTACAGGCAAGGCCTCCTAGGTCTATGCCTGTTTTTTTATAAAGTTCAGCGTAAAGCACAGGGAGTCAACGACATTACATCAATAGTTAGGAAGGTATTTAAGTGTAGGAAGCGAACTGAATAGATATCGTCTGATGAATGGAGGAGGATTTATATGTCTACTGATGCCCTATCTCAAAGCAAGGTCAGCACCCTCTCCGATGAGCTTGAAGAGCAGGTTATACAATGGAGAAGACATTTGCACCAGCACCCGGAGCTGTCTTTTGAAGAGGTTGAAACTTCACAGTTTATCTATGATACGCTCAGTCAATTTCCCGGCCTTGAACTGAGCAGACCCACTTCTACAAGTGTGATGGCAAGACTGATCGGTCCTTCCCCAGGTAAAGTACTGGCGCTTCGCGCCGATATGGACGCACTGCCCATTACTGAAGAAAATGATATCCCTTTTGCCTCCGTCAAGGAGGGAGTGATGCATGCCTGCGGACATGACGGACATACCGCTATGCTGCTCGGCGTTGCTAAAATTTTGTCAGAACGAAAGGATGAGCTTCAAGGGGAAGTCCGATTCCTGTTCCAGCATGCTGAAGAGCTGCTGCCGGGAGGCGCCCAGGAAATGGTGAAGGCCGGCGTTATGGAGGGTGTTGATTATGTCGTTGGCAGCCATCTGGACGCCAATCTGCCTACTGGTCAGATCGGCATCATCTATGGTCCTGCCATGGCTTCACCCGATACATTCCGCCTGACAATAACCGGTAAGGGAGGCCATGCCGCATATCCTCATATGACGGTGGATCCTATCGCTATCGGAGCACAAGTCGTTACAAATCTCCAATATATCGCTTCACGCAATATAGATCCGATTGATCATCTCGTTGTTTCTGTCACCAAGTTTATAAGCGGCACGGCATATAATGTTATTCCTGGATCTGCGGAGCTTGCAGGTACTGTACGGAGCTTTACCCCGGAAGTTCGCCGCGAGGTTCCCGAGCTGATGCACCGTATTTTACGAGGCATCACGGAAGCCCATAATGCCGAGTACAAGCTCGATTACGAATACGGCTACCACCCGGTTGTAAATGAAACCGAGGTAACCAAGGTTGTACAGGACGCAGCCGAAGAGCTGTTCGGCTCCGAATGCATCTCTCTCATCAGGCCTGCAATGGGCGGCGAGGATTTCTCAGCTTATCAGCAGGTAGCACCTGGAATCTTCTTCAGGGTGGGATCCCGTAATGAAGATAAAGGAATTACTTATCCTCATCACCATGCCCGCTTTAACATTGATGACGAGGCACTGGCTTACGGGGTACAAGTTTTTGTCCGGACAGCCGAAAAGCTGTTACAGTGGAATGAATGAGGAATCGATAAGGAAATAGGCCGTAACCGTAAACGGATTGAAGAATAGCTGCCATAGCACTGCCTTGGCAGCTATTCTTCATATTGTTCAAGACTTTTCTTGTGCAGCATCCGAATTTGTTCCTTGAGGGACTCAGGCTCAATGACTCTCACTTCCGGCCCGTAAGACAGCAGGTGCCGAGCTGTATACGCAAGCTCTGATTCCGGAATCTCTCCCCGCCACACCGTGCCCTCCTCTTCCCTCTCTTGAAACATCGGGTCGCTTTCAGCGAGACGCTGTCCAAAATCAGTAAACAAAATGACCGCAGGATGTCCTGCAGGCTGCTCTCTTTTGCTTAACCATTGCTTCAAGGAAGGGATCGTTTCATTACATTCCTCCTCGATCTTTACCTCTGACATCCGATCTACTCTATACAGCAGGATGTTGCCGCTGTCCTGCTGCCCAGGCATGTACCAATGTCCTTTTTCATAGTAAATTCCCAGTGGAAAGGCCTCTCCCCTCTTCAAACCGTTCCTCCCATCATAATGAAAAGATAACTTTCGCTTTTCAACAGCAGCATCAAGCACTTCTGTTGTGAATGGAGCAGACCTGACCGGTGCAGATTGCGAGAACATAATGTGCTCCTTTATCCGATCCATTCTTTCTTGAACTTCATAAGGTAGATCATGAGCATAGTATTCTGCTAACGCCTCTCTAACACCACCATAAGGCAGATCTTGAACCTTCTCCAGAAATTCCATCATGAGATAGATTCCATATGCTTCTTGTAAACGAAGCTGAAGAGGTGGTAAAATACCATTCTGCAATACCCTATAACCGCCATGAACACCGGCTTCGGTATATACCGGCACACCCATCTCCTGCAATGCAGCCAGATCCCGCTGTATGGTGCGGATGGAAACCTCAAGATGCTCGGCAAGTTCTCTGGCTGTATATTTTTTACGGGTGTTCAGCATTCTCATTATGGTAAGTCTTCTGCGATTCATCAGCGTACCTCCATATATTGCAAGAGTCTGTATTCATTATGAGAATTTAGTTTCATGCGCACGAACCGTAGGTTCTACACGGATCGATGTGACATGGGCTTTTTTTATCCTATTTTAGCTTTTGTGTATTAAAGTTACAAAGCATTCCAGTAAATACCCGTTTGTTTGCATTACTCTTTGCTGCTGATGGCATACTGTTATATGAAAATCATACGAGTCGCCCTAAAATTATTTGGTTGTTTTGTTAATTTCTTGTGCACATGGGTATAAATAAACGGAAGAGAATTCTTTTTCGTTTACATAGGATACAACCCGCCGTTAGCTGGATTTTACCTTGTATATCAGCAATTCTGTTAAAGTGCTGCATGTTTACTGATAACAAAATCGGGTCAGGTTAATGAACATATGTTTAATTTTACCTCCTGCAAAAATTTTGACAGGTAAAAACATCTGACGGTATGATTAGCAAAAGTCACAGGAGGTTATTTCATGTCAGACATCACGAAAAAGGACATCGTAGAAAGTGTCCCTCAGAAAGGGTTCTTTGGACATCCGAAGGGCTTGTTCACCCTCTTCTTTACTGAGTTCTGGGAGCGGTTCTCTTATTATGGGATGAGAGCAATCCTTCTCTATTATATGTATGACACCGTAACAAGTGGCGGTCTTGGGATTGCCCAGTCCACTGCCTTGTCCATCATGTCAATCTATGGCTCACTCGTATACATGTCGGGTATTATCGGCGGCTGGTTAGCCGACCGTGTCTTCGGTACGTCCAGGGCAGTCTTCTACGGCGGTGTACTGATTATGTTCGGGCACATCGTGCTTGCCATTCCGGGCAGCGTGCCCATGTTCTTTGCTTCCATGGTTCTCATCGTGCTTGGGACAGGCCTCTTGAAACCCAACGTTTCAAGTGTTGTCGGAGATATTTATGCAACGGAAGATGACCGCCGAGATGCGGGATTCAGTATTTTTTACATGGGGATCAACTTGGGGGGATTCCTTGCTCCGCTGATCGTCGGTACGCTTGGTGAGTACAACTATCATCTTGGTTTCGGTGTGGCCGCTGTAGGTATGTTCTTGGGTCTCGTTGTATTTATGTTAACCAAGAAAAGAAATCTTGGCCTTGCCGGTACAGTTGTAGCGAACCCGCTCGCTCCTGCAGAGAAAAAGAAAGTGTACACCTGGATTCTTATCGGAGCCATCGTGATCGCGATTCTCGCGGTCGTTGGTATTCAAACAGGAATTCTTACATTCGACACCTTTATATTTATCGTCGGGATTCTTGGTATTTTAATTCCCGCAGCCTACTTCATTGTCATGTACAACAGTCCAAAGACAAATAAGGTGGAACGCTCGCGGATACTCGCTTATATCCCGCTCTTTATTGCTTCCGTTATGTTCTGGGCAATTCAAGAGCAGGGTTCAACGATCCTGGCTTCTTATGCAGATAATCGGACTCAGCTTCATTTCGCAGGCATCACGATTGCACCGGCTTGGTTCCAATCTGCGAACCCGCTGTTTATTATCATTCTGGCACCGGTCTTCGCATGGTTGTGGGTAAAGCTTGGAGACCGCCAGCCTTCGATTCCGCAAAAGTTCTCCCTTGGACTTCTGTTTGCAGGTCTGTCCTTCCTGGTCATCCTGCTGCCGGCTTATTTCGGCGGAAGCGACAGCCTGGTTAACCCGCTGTGGCTTGTGCTCAGCTACTTTATCGTCGTGCTTGGCGAGCTGTGTCTATCTCCGGTAGGGCTGTCTGCTACCACAAAATTGGCACCAGCAGCTTTCTCCGCTCAGACAATGAGCCTTTGGTTCTTGACTAATGCAGCTGCACAGGCGATTAATGCTCAGGTTGTGAAGCTCTACTCCCCTGAGTCAGAAATGGCGTACTTTGGTATTATTGGAGCAATCTCAATCGTACTCGGGATCATATTGTTTGCGATTTCTCCGATCATCCAAAGAGCGATGAAAGGCATTAAATAATTTTTGATTTTTAACAGAAGCTGCCTGCGGTCATGAAAATGACTGCGGGCAGTTTTATTTTCCTCAAATCGCCTCTGTCTTTAAATTTTACATATCGTTAACCTAATCTTAATACTGCGATAATCTTTTAATCTTATAATAATACGATATTTACCTAAATCATTATATTTACGAATAAGAAAGCAAAAAAGCCAACAATAAAAGAGGTGTTTTTTATATGCTTAGGAAAATCATAGACAAGGTTCTTCACTCTACCTCACACAGCCGTGGACGCAAACGGTACAGCAGCTCAGACAAAAAATACCGGAGACGCCACTCCAGCAGCTCTTATCGCTATTCGCGCAGAGGCTCCTCGTCCGATTATAGGCACAGAAACAATCGTCACGGCTCCTCTTACTACAAGAGTAGAAAATACAGCTCAAGCTAAAACAACTCAGCAAACGAGATGAGAAAGGGAGAAATCCCTTTCTTTTTTTTGCCCCTGTGAGACGGCTAAAAAAACATGAGCCAGAATAATACCTGACTCATGCTTCTGATATGGCTATTAAGACAGCACCTTTTCCCGGCTGTCGTCCTTGTCTTTCTTGATTTGCTTGCTTCGCAGCTGTCCACATGCGGCATCAATATCCGTCCCATGCTCCAGACGAACGCTCACGCTAATATTCTGCTTCTTAAGCGTGTCGTAGAAGGCAGTAATTGAATCCTTCGCGCTCCGTTGGTACTGGCTGTGCTCATCCACCGGGTTGTACGGGATGAGATTTACGATCGCAAGGTTTCGTCTGTGCTTCAGAAGCTCTGCCAGCTCAAGCGCATGCTCAGGCTGATCGTTAACATCCTTCAGCAAAATATATTCGATAGTGATCCGGCGATTGGTTTTATCCCAATAGTACTCAATGGCTTCCATCAGTTTCTCAATTGGAATCGCCTTGTTAATCTTCATGATGCGTGTTCTAAGATCATTATTCGGCGCATGCAGGGAAACCGCAAGATTCGTATTCAGATCGGAATCTGCAAACTCCTTGATCTTGCCAGCAAGTCCGCTCGTCGATACGGTAATGTGTCTTGCACCGATCGCAAGTCCTTTATGCTCCTTCACCACACGGATGAAATTGGACATGTTCTTATAATTGTCGAACGGTTCCCCAATCCCCATAACGACGATGTGGCTGACTTTTTCGTCTTTGCCAAGTGTATCGAGGTGCAACTGCACCTTCATAATTTGCTCTACGATTTCGCCGCCGCTCAGGTCCCGGCTCTTCTTGAGCAGTCCGCTTGCGCAAAAGCTGCAGCCAATGTTACAGCCGACTTGTGTGGTCACGCAGACAGATAAGCCGAATTTATGGCGCATAAGCACCGTCTCAATCAGATTGCCGTCCGACAGGCGGAACAGAAACTTAATCGTACCGTCAATCGACTCCTGCCGAGTATGCTCAGTTAAGGTTTGGATGGAAAAATGATCGGACAGCAGTTGAAGGCAGTCTTTGTTCACTTCCTCCATCTTGTCAAAATCAGTAACCCGTCTACGATAAAGCCATTCCCAAACGTGTGCTGCGCGGGATTTCTTCTGACCCTTCTCTTCAAGCCAGATCCCCAATTGCTCCAATGTTAATCCATAAATGGATGGTTTAATCATGAATCATTGCCCTCTTTTCAAATACTTCAAAATAAAATGCCTAACCGTTCAAATCTATTCAAAACCATCCCTGTCACAAAGCAGGGTGGTCTATGCAAAAACACTGTAATCCGTCTATTATTGTCCCAAACTTTTCACGTTTAAACAAGGCTTAATCCTTGGAACTTGAAAAAAGACGGTCTCCTTATAAAGGAGCCGTCCTTGTCGTTATTTAAAAATCAATATGATCCGGATCCGGGCCTACCCGATGGTTTTGATTCAGCTGATCGATTTGCGCCATTTCCTCATCGGAGAGCGTAAAATCAAACACGTTCGCATTCTCTACGATCCGGTGCTCTTTGGTTGACTTCGGAATAGTCACAATGCCATGCTGAAGGTCCCAACGCAGGATAACCTGCGCCACCGAACGTCCGTGACGCTCCGCAATCTCTTTCAGTACCGGCTGATCCAGCAGCTGCCCCTGCATGA
Organism: Neobacillus mesonae; assembly: GCA_023715865.1. Taxonomy (GTDB): domain Bacteria; phylum Bacillota; class Bacilli; order Paenibacillales; family Paenibacillaceae; genus Paenibacillus. Next base: position 147,044 of record JAMBOW010000005.1, on the reverse strand, counting down.
GCGGAGACCAAGCTTCGACCTGAATGCCATGAGCTGAAGCATAATCTCGCAGTTCTTGTTGGGTCAGGTAAGGATGAAGCTCAACCTGGTTAATGACCGGCTTGATTTCCGCATCCGCAAGCAGATCCTCTAGATGATGAACTTGGAAGTTGCTGACCCCAATGGCTTTAACTCTTCCACTCTTGTACAGTGTTTCAAGTGCTCTCCACGCTTCTTTATACTTACCAAGCACCGGCCAGTGAACAAGATACAGATCCAAATATTCGAGCCCCAGCTTATTCAAGCTCGTTTCGAAGGCAGCAAGAGTTTCTTCATAACCAAGATCAGCGTTCCATACCTTTGAGGTAACGAAGAGTTCCTCTCTCGACAGCCCGTTCTCCGTAAGAGCCTCACGAATGGCTTGGCCGACTCCGGCTTCATTCTGGTATACACTCGCTGTGTCGATGCTGCGATATCCGTGGGCAATTGCCTTTTTCACCGCTTGGACCAGCTCTTCGCCTTCCTCTACTTTAAATACGCCAAGGCCAAACCAAGGCATCTGAACTCCGTTATTGAGCGTTACTTTATCTTGCAAATGTTCTGCAGTTTTCATTATTTTTCCTCCAAACATTATTATTTATCCTGCCGAGGCTGTTTGAATCGGCTTCGATTTTTTTTCAAGCATAAGACTCCATAAGGTCAGCAATACTGCACCTGCAACCATGAGTGCTCCCACCCAAGGGGTATGAATTAATCCAATGGAGTCATTCACAATTCCACCCAGATATGCGCCGATGGCGATTCCTGCATTAAAGGCTGCGATATTAAGCGACGAGGCCACATCCTTCGCTTCAGGCACATACTTCTCTGCCAGAATAACGACGTAGACTTGAAGCCCCGGAACATTCATAAATGCAAACAGACCCATAATAAAAATGGTGATCAGTCCTGCTGCCTTAAATGGTGCCGTAAAGGTGAGAATAAACAAGACCACCGCTTGTAAAATGAACATGATCAGAAGCGCCTTCAACGGATTACGATCCGCTGCTTTTCCGCCGATCACGTTCCCGATCGCAATGGCAATACCATATAACAGTAGGATGAGTACTACCGTACTTTCAGAAAATCCGGTTATATCATGCAGCAGCGGGGATAAATAAGTGTAAACAACAAACGTTCCCCCGTAGCCCAAGGCCGTTATGGCGAGAATTAATAATAACCGTCCGTTCGCAAGCAGTTTTCCCTGATCACGAAACCGTGATACTTTACCTTTCTGCAGCTCGGATGGGACAAGAATCGCATTTGCAATAAGAGCGAGCATACCAATAATAACAATCGTAACAAAAGCGGCTCTCCAGCCCAGCTGCCCTCCGATAAACGTACCTAGCGGCACGCCAGTCACCGTGGCAATCGTCAGGCCGGTGAACATAGTCGATATCGCGCTTGCCCGCTTGTGTTCAGGTACAAGATCTGCCGCAATGGTTGAGCCCACCGACATAAAGACGCCATGCGTAAAAGCCGACAGGATACGGGCAGTCAGTAGAACTGCAACCCCGTCTGCTACGGCGGCTATGCTGTTCGCGATAATAAATAAAATCATGATGGACAATAAAAGCGTCTTGCGTGAGACACGCGAGGTTAGTGACGTCAGAATCGGAGCACCAAAGGTGACTCCGAGGGCATAAAGCGTCACAGTAAGACCTGCTGTCGTCACTGATATATTCAGGTCATCAGCAATCATGGGCAGGAGCCCGACGCTGATAAACTCGGTTGTTCCAATGGCAAAAGCGCTGATCGCCAAGGCTAGCAGCGCCAAGGTGCTTCGTTTTCTTTCGAGTGACATGAACTTTTCGCTCCTGTTGTATAGTAGTCGCCGGCCGGCAAAAGCTATTATCGTCCATTTGAGTTATAATGAACAGTACGTACTTTAAAGTACTATAGGTACTAAAAAGTGCCTTTTAAGAGCGAGAAAGGGATGAAGCAGATTGAACAAGAAGTATAACATCTCTGTGGAAGCGACACTTGAAGTCATCGGAGGGAAGTGGAAAAGCGTAATTCTATGTCACCTGACACATGGAAAAAAGCGCACCAGTGATCTTCGCAGGCTTATGCCCAATATTACGCAAAAAATGCTGACCCAGCAGCTCCGTGAACTGGAGGATGACGGGATCGTGAACCGGATCAGCTATAATGAAGTTCCTCCGCGGGTCGAGTACGAGCTGACCGAGTACGGCTGGAGTCTTAAGCCGATTTTGGACTCCATGTGCAATTGAGGAGAACACCACATCATTAAGGAGCACGGCAGCCTGTCCGACATGCTGGAAGACAGCATTCTAAATAAGAAAGAAGAGCCTTCGATCAATTAATATAACAAAAGCCGCTCCCTCAACACTTGAAGGCAGCGGCTTTTGCTATATGTTACGAAGCAATCTTACAAAGCTTCTACATCAAAGCCCGCTTGTTTCCAAGCAGCTGTACCGCCGTCAATAAAGTGCACGTCGGTGAAGCCCATTTGATGCAGGATATAAGCGCCAAGCGTAGCTTGTCCGCCTGCACCGCAGGTAACGAGAATCGGACGGCTGCGATCTGCAAGACGCTCATCACGAAGCTCGGCCGGAAGCTCAAGATCTGCACGGATCGGCAGCATGCCAAGGGAAATGTTTACGCCGCTCGGGATAAGTCCGCAAGCGCCCGCATCCGTAGCATCCTGTACATCGATAACAAGTGTATTCGGTTTGTCAGCAATCAGCTGTTTTGCTTCCTGGGAGCTAACCCCGGACACATGCTTGAGTGCTTCTTCGATCATATTCTTAAACGTTAATGCCATTATTCATACACTCCTTCATCAAGGGATTTGGCACGTTTTTACATGGCGTGCCCTCCTTATTCTATCACGCACGATTCAATTTTGCGAAATGAAAGGGAAGATTAAACTATAAAAAGAGGACAGGAGTGCTGCTCCTATCCTCTCCTTATATTTATTGCAAGTACAGCCTTGCTTTATACTCTTGTTCTAAACAGCAGATACACAAAATAAGGAACCCCGATAATTGAGATGACGATCCCTACCGGCAGCTCGGCCGGCGCAAAGATGGTCTTTCCGATCAAGTCGCCGACAACTACCATAGCCATTCCGGTAAGCCCTGATACAGGAATAACATATCTGTGATGAAGCCCGACAAGACGGCGGGCAATATGCGGTGCAATCAGCCCAACAAAGCCAACGCTTCCTGACACCGCTACGCAGGCACTTACAATTCCTACACTAAAAAGGAGTAGCAGCAAGCGCTCCCGGTTAACCCGTACGCCCGCCCCCAGTGCGCTCAGTTCCTCAAGCTGCATGACATCAAGCACAAGCGACTTGCGCCAGATGAGCGGAATGAACACGATCAGCCAAGGAAGCACGGCGAGTATAAACTGCCAATTGGCATTATAAATGCTTCCTGACAGCCATACCGTTGCCATCTCGAAATCACTCGGATTCATTTTGAGCGATACATAAAGAGTAATGGCACTAAACCCTGAAGATACCGCAATCCCGACCAATATGAGCCGTTGTGAATCAAGCCTTCCTTTTTCAATCGTAAACAGGAAGATGATCGCTGCAGTAATCAAGCCTCCGACAAGCCCGAAGAGAGGCATCATCATAATGGATGAAAAGCTTGCTCCGGCAACCGTTCCCTGAAACAGGAACATGAACAGGACAACCGCTGTACCTGCCCCTGCATTGATGCCCAGCATCCCCGGATCAGCAAGCGGATTTCTTACAATACCCTGAATTACAGCACCTGCCACGCCTAAGCCAAGCCCGAGCAGTAAGGCAATAACGATACGCGGCAGCCGAAAATCAAAGATGACAAGATCATGCTCCGGTGTAGAATCAATTCGTAGCAAAGTCTTAACAACATCCGCCACAGTCATGTCGAACGTACCGTTCGTTAAGCTGATATAAGAGGCAAGCAAAATGATGGCTAAAGCCACAATCACTACTGTCCATCTTCTCATACGATCCGCCTTAGGCATTGGTTTTCCCTCCTCTGGTCTTAATGAGGTAGAGGAAGAATGGAACACCGAAAATGGCGGTCACAACGCCAATAGGCGTCTCGAACGGAGCGTTAATCAATCGGCTGAGAATATCACACCATGCTAGAAAAATACCACCCATAAGTGCTGAACAAGGGATAACCCATTTGTAGTCGATCCCGACAAAAAAACGGGTAATGTGCGGGATCAGCAGTCCGACAAAGCCGATTTTTCCGGCAAGCGCCACCGAAATGCCTGTTAAGATGACGACACTGAGTATCGACAGCGCCTTGACCCACTTGGTGCGCTGACCGAGCCCTGTCGCCATCTCCTCACCCATGGACAGGATCGTGATTGAACGGGCCAGACTCATGGCAAGCGCAAGGCCGACAATCGCAAACGGAACAATCAGCTTAATCAGCTCCGGATCCATCTGATGGAGTCTCGCGTTATACCAAAAGCTTACGCTTTGCGATACTTGAAAATAAGTGGCTGCCGCCTCAGACAGACCGCTTAAAAAGGTCCCGATAATCGTTCCAAGGATCGCCATCCGGACAGGCGTCATTCCCTTTGGCAGAAGCCAGGCAAGCGAGAAGACGATGCCGGCGCCGATGGCAGACCCGATCAGGGAATACATGATGTATCCTAATGATGACGTAGTAGGAAGCAGAATCATACAGAACGTGATGACAAAAACAGATCCGTCCGATACCCCCATAATGGAAGGTGAAGCCAAGTAGTTTCTTGTCATCCCCTGCATCAAAGCGCCTGAGATGGCTAAAAACGCACCAATTAATAATGCCCCCACGACTCGGGGGAGTCGTGAGGTTAATATAATCTGATGATCGATACTTTCCGAATCGAAGCGGAATAATGCATTCCATACTTCAGATGCGTCAATATCTTTGGCACCATACAGTATCGAGACGAGAATGGTTACGGCTATGATGACCGGAGCGACCAGGCATATGAGCAGCGGATGAACTCGTCTTTTAGATAACATGAATGAGATAAGGCCCGGTTTACTTCGACAGCTCTGCTACTGCAGCCGTCAAGAAGTTGGTTCTGCTCCAAGCAGGTCCGCCCTCAGATAAGGGGTCGAGGACATTCGTATATACATGGCCGTCTTTAAATGCCGTTGTTTTTTGAATAATCGGGTTATTCTGTACATCTTCCAGCGCTGTGAGTTTATCCGCATTTTCAGCATCTGCAAATTGGAAGAAGACATAGTCTGGGTTGATCTCAGCAAACTGCTCTACTGTAATCAATTCCTGTGCCTTAGCTGCTGCCACCGAAGCGGGTACAGCCAGACCGAGATCACCGTAAAGAACCGGGTTAACGAATACATCTTGCGGATAAATGTACATGTCTCCGCCGCGAATACGGATAGCTAGTATATTTTTACCTTCCAGCTTCGTGCCGACCTCTGTTTTTGCCGCCTCCGCTTCTGCTTTATAATCTTCGATTAGTTTAGCTGCTTCAGCTTGCTTGCCGGAAAGCTCACCCATCAGGTTCAGGTTATCTTCCCAGTCGGTTGCAATATGGGACACTTGAATGAGCGGAGCGATTTTTTTAAGCTGCTCAACGACTTCAGGCTTAAATTTGCTAGTTCCCAATATAACATCCGGCTGCAGGGAAAGAATCGTTTCGAAGTTAGGCTCCTGCTTGGCTCCGATTGACGTAGCTCCCTCTGTAATCGATGCAAAGCGTTCTGGGAATTCTCCGCCAACTTCAATGGCCCCAGTGAGCGGTACCTCAAGAACAAGGGCGTCTTCCATTGCCTCCATTGCTCCAGTAACTACGATCTTCTCTACATTCGCAGGAATCGTGTACTCTTCACCCAAATATGTAACGGTGCGTGTCTCACCTTCTGCACTTTCTGTGTCCGCCGCATCCGTTTCAGCCGTATCGGCTTCAGCAGGCTCTGATGCTGCCGGAGTCGTCTCAGCAGTGCCGCTCGCTGTCTCAGCATTATTGCTCTCGCCAGCTTGACCGCATGCAGCAAGCATAACCAGCATCAGAACAAGCATAGAAAAAAATGCAATCTTCTTCATGAAAATAGGAACCCCTCTCTAATATATCCATAATTGATAATGATTATCATTATTGAATGATATAAGAGATTTGTCTGGTTAACCATGGACATTTTGCGGAAAAGATATAGACATTTTCCTGAGCGGGAAACAGATATTTAGAATAACCCGCTATTAAGTAAAGTGAGTTCCTGCTGCTTTTTGTATTCAGACGGGGACACTCCCATCATCTTCTTAAATTTACGGCTGAAATAGAATTCATCAGGATAACCGACTAAATGGGCAATATCCCGCAGCCTCAGCTCGGAATCCAGCATTAGCTGTTTGGCATGCTCCATTCTTGTCGTCGCTATATATTCTGTCACGCTGACACCATAATGCTTTTTAAATAATTCACTGTAATATTTCAAGCTGAGTCCAGCCATGCGACCAAGCCGCTCCAGCGTTAAATTCTCATCATAGTGCTGGTCAATATAGTCTTTAGTCTTCTGAAGCGTTGTATTAGAGTCCGGTGTATCGGACACATGGCTTTTGGCTACCCAGTACAAAAACTCTTGAAAAATGATCTGGCTGCGGTATCTCCCAAGTCCTTCACCGCTGTGCCAATGACCGTAAATGGACTGACACATCCCCGTAAACCAGCTCGCCTCATGGCTGAGCAGCTCACTCGCTGGTGCTGACGCAGAATCCTGGACAACGACAAGAGGGCCTTGGTCATCTTCCTCCTTGTATACGTCGTACTCAATTATCATTAAGTCCAGATCCCGATCACAACTACAGGTCATTTCTACTTTTCCTTGGGGAGTGCAGGAGTAGACACAGGGCTTGTCGACCTGAAACGAACAATTATTCATGGTAAGTGAGCCCTTCCCATCGGTTATAACAAGCAGCATACGGGATGCTGTGCGCAGTTTTGGCAGAGACCATCTTGATTTGGTTCTCACTTTGGCAATATCCCGCAGTCTTACCGCTGAAAAGTCCAGTATTCTATTGGTATGATCATAATCTGCGGTGTTCATCTTCAATTCGTACATTCGGATTCACCACCCTAAAATGATAATGATTATCAATATCATATAGAGTATATCAAATTTTATCGCTTTGCAGTGATTTTTTTCAAAATGATCAATTCGTACTAAAAAAGACAACTCCCTCAAGCTGTCTTGAGCAAAAGTTGTCTTTATTTATCTCTCTGAACTGCTACTGATTATTATTCGCCCAGCCATTAAAGCGTAAAGCACGATTAATCAGGACAGGAAGAATGGAGCTGTGGTTCTCCCCTTCAAATTCTTTGTATACAGTATGCACTCCAAACTCGGATAGAGCTGAAAGCCGTTCCGCCTGTGCCCTGGCATTATTAATCATCGGGATTTTGAAGTTACCCTCCAGCTCTCCTACTGCCACCAATACTCTGACATCAAGCGGATCTTGCTCTCCATCCTGCAATGCTTTGATCCATGCCTTCTCTTGCTCTGCCATATACGACGGGTTCCAATGAATAGAAGGACTGCCGGCAATATAAGTATGGAATGTGCCTGGCCTTGTAAACAACATATTTAGAACGAACAGACCTCCAAGCGAGTGACCGATGATCATTTGTTTGCTGGTATCTACAGGATAGAGCTGTTCTATTTCGGACTTGAGCTGCTCTTCGATATAAGACATAAATTCCATGGCACCGCCTTGCTCCGGTCTAGATCTTCCCCCGGGCATTTCAGGAAGTTCAGAAGCAGGTGCTGGCATGGTCAAATCATAATGTCTGCGCGGTGGAAAAGGATCATTTATGTCGTAGCCGATACTGACCACAATCGCGGGAACAACACCTGTCTTCTCTCTTCTCACCGATTGGATACGGATCATTTCACTGGCCATGACAAAAGTAGCATTGCCATCCAATGTATAAATAATAGGAAACCCTTCTGCCGGAGGCTTCTCCGCAGGGCAATATACGCTTATCCGATAATGAAGCCCGTTAAAGCGAGATTGCATGATCCATTCTTTCGTCTGTGACAGTGTAACAGGCTTTGCTTGTGTTCCTGTTTCCATACCTCTCCTCCTCCCATGTTCGTTAGCCATTATAGAGCATTAGCCCCATACCAAACATGGACATATTCCGGGGACCCACTGGAGACACAATCATCTTGAAACGAGATTCTGAAAAGCAAAGAAGGACGGCACTCTGCCATTTATCCGTGACAGAAAGCCGTCCATCTTTACAAAAAATATAGATATTTGTTGTTACATACGTTCTGCAGTATACCAGCCATCTTCAAATGTAACCGTGGCAGAAAGCGCCTCTGCGATGGAACGCAGCGGCACATAGACCATACCATGCTCAACATAAGGCGCAGCCGGCAGCGTGACAGCTTCACCGTTTACGATGGCTTTAGTAGAGCCTAAAGTATAGGTGGATTGCGCAAGCGTAATGTCATCGATCACAACAATCTCATTTGAGCCTTTGGTCCACTTCACATCAGCTTCAAACTGCGCAGCAAAATTCCGAAGCGCAACGAAGCCTGTACCGTTGTTATTTACGACCCCGTAATATTCATCTTCCGGGTCAAGGTACGTATATACGCTGGTCATACCGGAGCTAAGAAGCAGCTCATATACAGGTTCTACGCCCTCAAAATTGCGGAGGATCTCTCCCGTCGTTGCCTCACCATAAAGCACATCCAGTACACCGTTTGAAGTATCCACTGTATCAGCCTTTACTTCGCTTCCGTGGTTCCAAACCTCAGAGCTGCTCACAACCTTAATTTCGGTAATTGGCAGGTCTTCCGATGCCGGGATAGCTATCGCCAGCTCTGTGTTTGTTTTACGGGCATTAAGCTCACTGTCAAAATAGTAATCGACCTTAAGATTCGTATCGTCGCCAAATACAGTCTTCAGCTCTGGTGTTTCATTAAATAAATTCTCCACTTCCTGATCATAGTCCGCAAGGAACTGATCCAGGTAACCTGTAATGGCTCCGTGAATCATCGCTACGCTCGTATCCTTAGACTCTGGAGACAGGAAGTCAGCTGCCCCTTCTAAGGTCTCATCCTCAGCCTCGATGGCCACAAACATCACAGAAACAGCATCATATAAATCCCCGATGAGCTGTTTCAACCCTTCTTCATCCTCAGCAATAGATGTCAGGAATGGACGGACAAGCTCAACGATCTCCGTGCCGCTGATCTCAACATGGAGACGAGTAAGGTCAAGCTGCTCGCCATTTACCGTTTCTTGAGTTTTGGCAACAGAGATGGTCTCTGGATTCGGCAGATGTTTCACTAAGAAGCTCATCAAGTTCCAGGTAACATCCTCTACCTGCTCATAATACTCCTCCATTTCTGGAATCTCTGCCTCTTCAGCTAAAGAGATGTAGATCGGTTTATCCGCACCTTCAATATCCAAGGCAACTCCAACTTCATCGACACTTAAGAGAAATGGAATGGCGTTGTCTAAATAATGAACAGAGCCTTTGACGGAGGCTTTATCCATGTCTTCTGCTTTGGCACTGTCAATATGTACAGAAATTGAGTTTAATAAGTCAATCATTTCCTTGTCTTCCGCAGATACATCTGCAGATGGGGTGACTTCCAGGGTCATCGTGTTCCGAGATTCCATCGGCTGGTACAGCTTATCTTTACTGCCGAGTATTGCAGAATTAACATCAAATCCACCTACTGACTGACATCCCGTCAAGATGACTAACATCAAAATAAGCGGTGCTGCAAACCACTTAATCGTTTTACGTTTAATAATAGTGCTCTCCTCCTCAGAAATTTAGTAGATACCCCTTTATACTATATTTTGAGGTAAAATATGTAAACCCATATATGTGTAAAATTTGTGATTATTCCTTAACTTACAAGCAAAGAGAATCTATTTTAATTTTAATAATGCAGCTCATTTTTCTCCTTTCTTCCCTATCATTATTAATGTTTTGACATATCAATCCAAGCTATTTTTGCAACATTTTGCAGTCAAGCCTCGTTTTTTGAATAAATCTGATTATTTTAAGGAGCGTTCTGAAAAATGAAAAAGAATCACATGGTGATAGCGATAATAGGTGCTGCTGCTCTTTTAGGGATTACAGGATGCAGTCCCTCCGACACCGAATCAGGAGCCATTTCCGATCCTGTTGTTGTGTCAGAGGAACCTCCTCAAATGGAGCCGTCTCCCCAGCCTGAGACAGATAAGCCTGAAACGATAGAAATAAGCGAGCAGAAGACGGATACGCCTGATCCTGCTGACTTCAAAGAAGGGGTTTCATTGGACATGACAGAGTACGTTCAGAGCTTTTTCACTGAAGAAATGGCTGAAGCGATTCAGCATAACATGGAGGCCATCGTACAAAATGATGATGAAGCATTCAAGCAGGGAATGTCAGAGGATTACGTGGAGCCTAACCTGAGCGTCAAGTCGTACATTCACCCGGACGGAGGAGCCGTAGAGTTTGAGGATGTTCATTTCATCACTTATCTTAAAGATCGCAATAGAATTCAAATTTTCGTAAGCTACTTGCTCAAGACTGACGAAGAGCTGACCCGAGGATCCTTTGAATACTCGCTGATTCCGGTTAAAGGTGAAGAAGATCACTGGGTTATTGCTACAATGGATTAAAAAATGAAAATGCATACTAAAACGCCCCCATCCGAAGATGAGGGGCTAAAACTTGCGGCATTAGATTGTGCACTTTATTGTTTATTAAAAATCAGCGTCGTTTTCGTGTCATTGATAAAGGCTGCCGCTGCACCCAGCTGATCTGACACAAAACGAATCGGAACAAATACACTTCCATTCCTCTGCATCAGCGGCACATCAAACATGACGATGCTTCCATCAACCCACGCTTGCTTATTGCCCACAACCCAGCGGATCGTTTTGTCTCCCTTTTGAAGGATTAACTCTTCCCGGTCTTGATCCCATGTCACTTCAGCATCCAGCTCGTTTGCTACAAAGCGAATAGGCACATAAGTGCGGTCAGAGCTTATATAAGGAGCAGTTTCCAAGGAGACGGCGCGGTCTCCAGAATATGCGGTATCTGACCCAATAACTAAACGTTGGAACTTACCTTGCGTATACCTCTCACTGTTATTCGCACTTAGTGACTCAAAAACTTTGAGAGTTTCACTCCCCTTAGACAAGTCCAAATAATTGTCTGCCAGTCCTAATGAATAATACGCTCTTGCATCTCCTGTAGCACTTGCTGGAAAGGAATAAAATTCATGCTCTGAAATGGGTGAGATATCCCATATCCGGTTACCGGACAACTGCAACTCCTCTAACTCAGATAAATGCTCGAGCGGTCTGAGGTCCGTTATTTGATTATTCGCCAGCTTAATCGACTTTAGCTTGGTCAAACTTGCAAGCGGACTGAGATCGGAGATCAGGTTATTGTTAAAGCTTATACCCGTAAGTGTCGTTGATAGGTGCTGCAGAGAGGTTAAATCCTCAACCCGGTTGTTATCTAACTGAACATACCTAAGCTTCGGCAGCTCAGATAAAACGGAGATGTCGGTAATTCCGTTATCCGTTGCCTCGAGCCAGCTTAACTCCTTGGTTTCTTCAAGGGCGTCCAAACTGCTTACTGGATTGCCGCTGACATAAAACGTATGTAAACGAGGGAAGTTTCTTACCTCTTCAATAGACGAAACTCCATTATTACTGATATAGAGCCGCCCCATATCGGTCAATCCAGCCAGATCATCAATCGAAGTAATATAGTTGTTTCTGACGTCTAATTCCCTCAGGGTCGTAATCGCTTTTAACGGTGAAAGATCAGATATTTCGTTGCCGGAAAGCCTCAAATGCGTCAAATTCGTTGCATGCTCCAACCCTGATAAGCTTTTAATGCCCAATCCTCTTAGGTCTACAACCGTTAATGACAGCAGATCCTCTTTCGTAAGGGGTTCGTTGACCGGCTTATTCAGTATTGATTTCAAACCATATCGTAATGCCTCATCCTCAATAACAACTTCATTGTCTGCAAAGGCAAAGGAGGCTTGCCCGATCAAACCTAGTCCGATCATCATCATAACCATAATCGTTAAGTATTTCTTCACAGATTTCTTTTCCTCCCTTATTGATTCCCTGCACAAATTACCCAGCTTTCAAAGGAAACTCATAAATTCTAAAATTTTTGCAATAATCTAATACTATGGACGCGTTGGACTGACAAATGTTTCGATTCATGATCTCTGTTTACATTACCCAGTTCCAAGGGAAAGGAACAATATATGAAAAAATCAACCAAGAATATACTTCTTACCGGATTGACTGTTTTCCTGCTCACAATGGCCTCACTCCCCGTTATTTATCACTTGGAGCCCGGAACAGAACTTGATTTGCCTGCAGCCGCTTCTGTCACTCCAAGCGATCATAAGAAGACGACCGCAGAGATAAAGCAGTTTAATCTATACGCCACCGATGGCACTCTGCAGCTTCCTGACGGTACATCCGTATATGTCTGGGGATACAGCGAAAAAAACGAACCGGGTTCAGCCCGTTATCCTGCACCAACGCTTACGGTTAATGAAGGAGATCAGGTTGAAGTTACGCTTACCAATCTAGGCACGAACCAGAAGGGTATTAAACGTGTAGGTCACACAATCCATTTCCATGGACTGGATACCGACCAAGCCAATGACGGTGTACCGCATACATCAAAGGATTTGCTAGTTGGCGAAAGCTTCACCTACAAATTCAAGGCTACTCACGCAGGAACGTACTTCTACCATTGCCATGTCGATACAATAGAGCATCTGCAGATGGGGATGACAGGCGCCTTTATCGTGAAGGCTAAGGATGGTGCAAATCAGGCTTGGACGGGTGGGCCCAAATACGATAAAGAATACACCTTCGTCCTGAACGAGATTGATCCGGTTTGGCACAAAGCCGTGCAGGAAGGCAAAAAATACGATAGAACTGCCTTTAAACCGACGTATTTCACGATGAACGGCAAGGCTTATCCGGATACTGAAAAGGACCCTTCAACCCTGATTGAAGGAAAGCTTGGAGAGAAAGTTCTGGTGCGCATTATTAATTCAGGCTATCAGCCTCATGCCATGCATCTGCATGGGCATCATTTTCAGATCATAGCATCCGATGGCAGGCCTTTGGCTGCTCCACTGGAGAAAGATACGGTAAATATCGGGCCCGGGGAGCGTTACGATCTTCTGGTTACTTTTACTCAGGAAGGCTCCTACCCTTTTCATAGTCATAACATCGTAGACAACATGAATAATGGAGTCTATCCCGGCGGTATTCACACGATGGTGAACATTGGGGATACGGGGCATAACTCACTCCATGAGGGGCATACCGGTGCATATACAGACCCATCAGAGGAATTGGGGGAGGATTTACGAGTAGGAGTGCAGGTGGCAATCAGCCATATGCAATATTCAATTAAGGAGCTTCATATTAAGGCAGGAACAACGGTGACTTGGGAGAATCAGGACCCGGTGTTCCATACAGTGACAGACTTAGGCGGTAAATTCGATAGCCGTCACATCGGGCCGGGGGAGAGCTTCAGCTTTACTTTTAATGAAAAAGGAACCTACAACTACTACTGCTCCACACATCCCAGCATGGAAGCCAGTGTGATTGTTGAGTGAACAGCAGCGCAGGCAATTCAACAGATGATTATGAATCGTTAAAAAAGCGCCCGTTCCTTTATGGAACGAGCGCTATCTGTTATTTCTCATCTTGTCCAGGTTCCTCGGATGACTTCTCCTCTTTATCACCTGTGTCTTTTTCAAAGTTGTCCGGTGCATCATCACGAATTGCTTTATCCTTTTCATTGTTTTGTGCATCATTATTCGCTGTCATCAGTATCCCTCTTTCCTGCAAAAAATGTTAGGCAGTATGCTACATTATTAACCTCTCCGGCAAAAATGAACCTGACGGACTTTTATCAACTGAGGATTTCCTATACACTTGCTGTAGTAGATTTGTAAGAAGTGTGGTGAATAGTTCATGTTCAAAATCATGCTCATAGAGGATGATCTTACCTTATTTCAGGAAGTAAAAGAACGCTTGTCTCAATGGTCGTACGATACATACGGAGTTCAGCATTTCGACAGAGTTATTCAGGAATTTACGGCGCTCAGTCCGGATCTTGTCATCATCGATATCCAACTGCCGAAATTTGACGGTTTTCACTGGTGCCGGATGATTCGAGCCCATTCGAATGTTCCGATCATTTTTCTCTCATCCCGTGATCATCCTACAGATATGGTCATGTCCATGCAGCTCGGAGCAGATGACTTTGTGCAGAAACCGTTCCATTTTGATGTGCTTATTGCGAAAATTCAAGCCATTCTACGCCGCGTGTACAACTACAATACAGAGCCGACCCAGCTTAGGACCTGGCGGGAAGCAACAGTTGAATATGTAAAAAATACGATTTCCAATCATGAGGGGACCGTAGAACTGACGAAAAACGAAATGTTCATCCTTAAATTATTGATCGAACAGAAGAACAAAATTATAAGCCGTGAGGAACTGATCAAAAACCTCTGGGATAACGAGCACTTTGTCAGCGACAATACACTGACCGTTAATGTAAATCGGCTGCGTAAAAAGCTCGAGATTATCGGTCTCGGTACATATATTGAAACCAAAGTAGGACAGGGCTACATGGCCACGGAAGAGGCAGCGCCATGATCCGCAAATTCATCATCGAAAGGCGAAGCTGGCTGCTCCTCATTCTTGTTCTGCAGCTGCTAACCTTATTCGTCGCCTATATCGATGCTGCCATTCCGCTCATGCCGATCCTGTATATCACGCTATTATCGTCCATGATTAGTATTTTGTTCTTCTTCATCAGGTATCAAAAGGAGACGAAGTTTTTCAAACAGGTGGAGGCATGGGATCATACATACGACCTGGCTGCCTTCAAGGATGCAAACAGCCCTTTTGAGCAGATCGTGGAAGATGCTATGACCGTGCAAACCCATCGTTATAGAAAAGAGGCGTCTTCGCACCTCCTGCTTCTCGAGCAGGAGAAGGACGAGCTGCTCTCCTGGATTCATGAGGTCAAAACACCGCTCACCGCCATGCAGCTTATGATTGATCGATTACCGGATCAGCCGCTCAAATCCCAGCTTCAGTATGAATGGCTGCGAATTCACCATCTCTTGGATCAGCAGCTCCATCAGAAGCGGATTCCGTTTATCGAGAATGATCTCTATATTGAGGAAACCTTGCTCGAACCTATCATCTACAAAGAGATCAAGGATTTAAAATCCTGGTGTATTCAAAAAGGAATCGGTTTTGATGTTTCACTGGAAGAAAACCAGGTGCTCACGGATGCCAAATGGCTCGGCTTCATCCTCCGGCAGATTTTGACCAATGCAGTAAAATACAGCGAAGCTTCGGACATTATCGTGGAAAGCCGCAAGGAGAACGGTCATGTCGTTCTAACCATCCAGGATTTTGGCCGCGGAATTGATCCGAAAGATCTGCCTCGTATTTTTGAACGCGGATTTACATCAACAACCAAGCACCAGGAGAGCGCTGCGACCGGTATGGGTCTGTATTTGGCTCAGAAATCGGCGGAATCGCTCCTAATCCGTATCGAGGCGGAGTCATCTTATGCAGCCGGCACGACTTTTCGACTCACCTTTCCTGTACCTAACGATTTTGTAAGCATTACGGGCATGTGACAACATTGTCACATGCTTTTGTGCTTTGTTCGTTGAATCGAAGGAGATTTCGGCATCATGCAGGTAAGATGGATTCATAAGGATAAAGGAGTGAGACCTATTGGTTATCTTAGAAGCAAACAAAATTCGCAAAATATACGGTAATAAATTCAACAAACAGGAAGTCTTGAAAGGTATTGATCTCAAAGTAAACAAAGGAGAGTTCGTCAGCATCATGGGTGCTTCAGGGTCAGGTAAAACCACCCTCTTGAATGTACTCTCCTCGATCGACAAGCTGAGCGAGGGAACTATTGAGATTGAAGGCAAGGAATTTACGGGGATGAAGGAAAAGGATCTCGCCGAATTCCGAAAGAATCATCTTGGCTTTATTTTTCAGGAATACAACCTGCTGGACACCTTGACCGTCAAGGAAAACATATTGCTGCCGCTATCCATCAAAAATGTATCCAAACGGGCAGCGCTTGAGAAGTTTAGACAGGTTGCTTCTGAGCTGGGTATTTACGAGCTGGCTGACAAATACCCGAGTGAGATTTCAGGAGGACAGAAGCAGCGGACATCAGCGGCCCGAGCGTTCGTTCATGATCCAAGCATTATTTTTGCCGATGAGCCCACAGGTGCGCTTGATTCGAAGTCAGCCTCGGACCTGCTGAATAAGCTGAGCGACATGAACGAGAAGCATAAGGCAACCATCATCATGGTTACCCATGACCCTGTGGCAGCCAGCTACTGCAGCCGTGTCGTCTTTATCAAGGACGGACAAATCTACACGCAGCTCAATAAAGGTGAGGAATCGAGAGCATCCTTCTTGAGCGATATCATCAAAACTCAAGGCGTGCTGGGCGGTGTTCAAGGGTGAATCTGAATACCATCATCTTTCGAAATCTGAAGAAAAACATTCGAAATTACTATCTTTACGTGTTCGCTCTTATTTTTAGCGTAGGGCTATACTTCTCCTTCGTGACTCTACAGTACGATCCGTCTATGGATGAAGCCAAAGGCTCCGTGAAAGGTGCTGCCGCTTTGGGAGCAGCCTCTGTTCTGCTCGTTGCGATTGTCGCCGTCTTCCTGCTTTATGCCAACACGATCTTTATCAAGCGCCGAAGCAAGGAGATTGGGCTGTTCCAGTTAATTGGACTGACGAAGGGCCGGATTTTTAGAATATTAACAGCGGAAAACCTGATTCTATATTTCGGCTCCATGATCTTCGGGATTGCGGCAGGCTTTGCAGCCTCCCGGCTTATTCTGATGATTCTGTTCAAAATTCTTGGCGTAGACGAGCTCGCTACACTGCGCTTCTCACCAGAGGCACTCGTCCAGACCGTTATCGTGTTCGCCGTCATTTATGTGCTGATTATGATCATGAACTACACCTTTATTAAAGGACAAAGCATTCTTTCCCTGTTCCGTGCCGTGTCTGTTGCTCAGCAGCGGGTCAAAAAGCTGTCTCCTGGGGAAATATTGCTTGGTATTTTCGGGATCGCCCTCATTTTGCTTGGCTATTATGTCTCTACTGAGCTATTTGGTGGAAATTTTACTGAAATGAACGATCTGATGCTCGCGATGATGTTCATTCTTGGATCTGTTATTATCGGAACCTACTTTTTCTATAAAGGCTCAGTCAGCTTTATTTTTAATGTAATTCGCAAAAGTAAAAATGGATACTTGTCCATTGGTGAGGTATTGTCACTGTCGTCCATTATGTTCCGGATGAAGTCAAACGCCCTGCTGCTTACGGTTATCACAACGGTGTCGGCACTGGCGATCGGTCTGCTGTCACTTAGCTATATTTCATATTATTCTGCCGATTCTCAGGCCAAAAGCAACGTGCCGCATGATTTTTCCTTTGCGGATGAGCAGGTCAAGGAGGAATTCATATCCGATCTAGACTCACATTTGATCGCTTATGAAGTCATTCACAGACAACCGATTGAGTTCGAGATGGATGCTAGTAAACTCATATCAAGCAGCACATTTGCTGATGAAACGATCCAGACTCCTGTACTCAGTGAAACCATGGTCGAAGGCGTCGACCTTGAACCTGGAGAAGCTCTATTTATGGGTTACGACGAAGCATTAACAAGCTTCTTGTCTATTGCAGACACCGGCGAATTCGAATTTATCGGAAAGAGCGGGGAGACCATCCAGCAAAAACTGATCGGGAGTCAAAAAGAATCTGTACTTTCTTACTTCTACGGAGGCGGCTTTCCTACTGTCATAGTAGACGATACGGTGTATCAGCAGCTGCTTCAAGATTTGGACCCCGAGGTTCAAATGGAAAACCGTGCGGTTTATTACGGAGTCCAGCTTAAGGACCGTTCACAAGTCGAAGAGGCAAATGGTATTTACGAAGAAATGGAACTTGATGTACCAAGCTTTTCACAATATGAGCTTAAAACGAATCAACGCAACAGTATGGGACTCATTATGTTTATCGTGGGGTTCCTCGGCCTTACGTTCCTGATCACATCGGGCTGTATTCTGTACTTTAAGCAGATGGACGAAAGCGAAGAGGAAAAACCAAACTACACAATCCTACGTAAACTGGGCTTTACAGAGAGTAATTTGCTGCGCGGTATCCGGTTCAAGCAGCTGTTTAACTTTGGTATTCCACTCATCGTCGGGCTGTGTCACAGCTACTTTGCCGTCAAGTCCGGATGGTTCTTGTTTGGAACCGAGCTTACGGCGCCGATGCTGATCGTCATGGTACTGTATACAGCGCTGTATTCCATCTTCGGCATTCTGTCGGTAATGTACTATAAACGGGTGATTAAAGAATCGCTGTAAATCAAAGTTTTTGCTGAAAAACCTAATACAAAGAAAAAAACTCCACGACTTATGGCGTGGAGTTTTCCTTTTATCCCGCAGCAGCACCCTCAGTTTGTAACCTGGTAGCTGTAGTCTGCCGCAATCTCGTGAAAACTAAGCGAATGAAATTGTCCAATGATGACCTTGGTGTGTACATTGACCTTACTGAATAGTGTATGAATATCCTCGTTATACATTCGAATACAGCCGCCGGATATATATTTTCCGATGGAGTCTGCATTATTGTTCCCGTGTATGGCGTAAGTCGTGCCGTATGTACCCAAAGCGTCAAGCCCAAGCCAGCGGTCGCCAAGCGGATTATCCGGGTCTCCTCCAGCTATGCCGCCCGTATAGTATGGACGGTTCTCGATCTTATTCACAATTTCAAACTCCCCTTCCGGGGTTAAATCTTCTTCTCGCCCTGTCGCTACAATATAGGTTGAAATCCACTTATGATCGTCAAAAAATGCAAGCCGATTCGTAGACTTGTTAATAATGATCAGCTGCTCCGTTTGATTTCCATCTGCATAGGCAGCACTTCCTGCTGTTATCATCAATAAAAATACGAGGGCACCTATTGTAAATCCTCTCACCTGATTCATTTCCCTTTATCCCCTTTAATTCTCAGTTCACTGCCATTATGCAAAATCAAACTGAATTGCACTTGAAGACATACTGAAAATTTGCTGAAAACACAAACCGTCTATTGCAGGAGATGGGAAATAGTACTATCCATTTTTCAGGTCTTTTTTAGCCGACTTTCAGACCAGTTTCAGGTTGCGTCTAAATAATTGAAAAGAGCATTCACCTCTCAAAGGTGACATCATGAATAAACATACAATGGAGAGGTTACTAAACATGACGGAGTTAAATGGATTAAAAATTATGATTATAGATGATGAGCCGAATATCGTGCAGTTTTTGGAAATCGGTCTGCGTAATGAAGGGTATGACGTAGAATCCGCCTTTGATGGACCATCCGCCATTACGCTGGCGGATGAATACCGCCCCCATATCGCAATTCTGGATGTCATGATGCCGGGCATGAGCGGATACGAGGTTTGCAAAGTTCTGAAGAAAATGGGCAATATCGCAATCATTCTGCTTTCTGCCAAAGAAGAGGTTGATGATCGTGTAAAAGGTCTCACACTAGGGGCCGACGATTATATGATCAAGCCATTCAGCTTTGATGAACTGCTCGCCCGGATTCAAGCACGCGCACGCAATCACTTTCCCTACCTGATGGAAGAGGTCACTTCCGGCCCATTCCAAATTAATGACAGACGCAAGGAGATATCCTATGAGCAGCGGGTACTCGATCTTTCCCCGACGGAATATGAACTGCTTAAGTTCATTGTCATTAACCATGGTCTAGTACTCAGTAAAGCTCTTATTTTGGATAAAGTATGGGGATACGATTTTTCGGGAGAAGAGAATATCGTCGAGGTATACATCCGGTCTCTGCGAGAGAAGTTAAAAGACTATGAACATACCTTGATCCGGACAATTCGAGGTTCCGGTTACCGGGTGGACATTATATGATTTCGCTCATGAAAAGAGTATTTAAACCGCTCTTGTCCTTTCACTCCCTGCGTTCCCAGCTCCTGAGCCGTTCCTTGTTTATTCTAGCAGGATTACTCCTCATCATTGGTCTATTCCAATATATGTTCATGAAGCAGTTTATCTATGAAAACGTGGCGATGAGTCTTAGAGGGCAGATCGTCAATATTCCCGACAAAATGCTGGAGAATGAAATTGATAGAGCCATCGCTGATGATACGGAAAACGCCAGGGTCTTGTTTCCAAGCGTATCCATGGCCTATATCGATACACACGGGGGTTTTCATCCTCTTCGCAGCATCGAGAATAATACACCTCCGCTGTTAGATCAAAAGACGTACCATGAAGCGATCAAAAAAAGCAAAGAAACGCTGAATTACGAGATCATTAAGGATGAGTCCGGTGAAGGAACGCTGATCCTGCTTGAACAGATCAAGACTGAATCAGGGCTCAATGGAATTGTCCAAATAGGAACGAGCACGGCTCCGCATCAGCAAATTTTGCTGCGTCAGATCTCCATTTACTTCTACCTGGCATCAGCCGGTATTTTAATGGGTTTGTTCACCTTCCTCCCTGTGTTGAAAAGAACGCTGATTCCGTTGTACAGCATCATGGGCACCATGGAGCAATTAGGCGCCGGCAACCTGAATGAACGCTTGCCTGCAACATCCAGTCCTCAGGAGATCCAGCGCTTGTCCTCCTCTTTTAACGGCATGCTGGAACGCTTGGAGGCTTCCTTTGCTGTGGAGAAGGAAGCAAAGGAACAGATGCGGCGTTTTATCGCTGATGCATCCCACGAGCTTCGGACCCCTCTTACTTCCATCCACGGATTTCTAGAGGTACTTCGCCGGGGCGCAATTCGAAATCAAGAACAGCTTGAGAGTGCTCTGTACAGTATGCATGGAGAGTCCGAACGTATGAAAAAGCTGGTGGAGGACCTTTTGCTTCTAGCTAAAATGGATTATCAAGAAACGCTCCAGCTGGAGAACACCTTGCTTGATTCACTCATAAGGGATATGGAAACTCAGCTTCGTCTCCTCGGAGGACAGCGGTCCGTCATCCTGTCACTGGCTCCCGCCGCTAGCGTCCGGATTGATCAAGACAAAATGAAACAGGTCATACTCAATCTGTTTCAAAACGCGGTACAGCATACCGATCCGGTGAATGGCAGCATTACCATCGAGCTGAAGCAAGAGAAGGAATGGATCTGCCTGAGCGTCCAAGACAACGGACAAGGCATTGTTGAAGAACATTTACCCTTCCTGTTCGAGCGGTTCTATCGCATTGAGTCCTCACGTTCCAGAAAATCGGGTGGCGCCGGATTAGGCCTTGCGATAACGAAGTCCATTATCGAGCTGCACGGGGGATTGATCCAGGTGTCCAGCAGGGAAGGCGAAATGACTCGGTTCGAAATTCACTTACCGCTGAGCGGCCAATAGAAAAAGAGAGGAGCGACATGATAAGTCGTTCCTCTCTTTATATGGAAAGCGAAAGTGGTGATGAGTAAGGAAAGAGATTAGGCTATCCGCTGTGTTAGCACTTCACTCCTGTTTGAGCATTAATGTTGACCTGTTGGGTTTTGCCGCTGTTATCTTTAATGGAGACCTGGTAGATGCATGTCCCATTCTCCACTTTCATTGTTACGGACTTCACTGTACCTGTTTGATACTTAAGTGCCGCTGTTTTAGCTTTAGCTTTGGTCAAATAAGTAACCTGACTGCTGGAGGTTGTTTTTACAATTTTCCCGGTCGACGCATTCACCTTCACTTCGTGCTCTTTACCGTCTTCCCCGATGACATTCACATGATATAAATTAACTCCATTCTCTTTCGTGAGCTTGGCAGTTTTGACGGCTCCGTTAACCTCTTTAAGCGCAGCCGTTTGTGCTTTAGCTGCTGTAATCTTGACCTGAGACACCGTCTTTGTTGATGTTGTCGTCGTTTGTGTTGTTGTTTGAGTCACCGTCTCGGTTTTCGTTACCTTACCAGTATCTGCATTAATCTTAACCTGCTGCTGCTTACCGTTCTGGTCAAGGACGATGACATTGTAAACAAAAACACCGTTCTCCTGTTTGAGCTCTGCAGTCTTAAATGTCCCTTTCACCTGCTTCAAAGCTACTGATTTAGCATTTTGCTTCGAAATAAAGCTGGCTTTTGTCTGCACGCTGGAATTGATTACTTTGCCTGTCTTGGCGTTCAGCTTCACCTGATGCTCGTTTCCGTCTTCTCCAACTACAATTACTTTGTAAATATAAGTACTGCTTTCCTTCACCAGCTCAGCTGATTTATAAGCTCCGCTCACCTGCTTGAGTGCAACTTCCTTCGCTTTCGTCTGCGTGATGCATCCTGCTGCTTCTTTTTGTGTTACCGCCTGACTGGTATTTACAGCTTGCCCTTCCGCTGCAAAGGTTGGCGTCAGCGAGCTGAAAGCCAACATACCTGCAAATGCTGTTCCCGACATTACTTTTACAATTTTGTTCATTATTTTTGTTCCTCCTTGTGTTTCCATCTTGTTGTGATGTTACAAGATCAGTATAGAGCTCCAAACTGAATTCACCTTGAACGTTGACTGAAGGTTTGCTTAAAGTCCGAAAACAGAAAAAAACCAGGCGTAGCGCCGATGAGGCACTGCCTGGTTTGATTGTTTCTGCCTTTTCCTTTGGAACATGGAGTGTGTAAAAGATTATTCTATAATTTTTAGTTCAGATGCTTTCATTGATGACTCTTTTCTACCCACCAGGGCATAATACAGAATAAATCCGATGATCATTAGGGCTGCCATCGTCATATACATACCGTTGTAGCCAATGACCGGTGTAAGAAAACCGAGAATAAACGGTCCGACACCAATTCCGACATCGACGAAAATGTAGTAGGTCGACGTCGCGAGACCCATCCGGTGTACCGGTGATCTCTTCACCGCTAATGCTTGGGCGCTGGCTTGCGTCGTTCCGTATCCAAGTCCGACAAATACAGCGGATAGCAGCAGCAGGGCACCGCTGTGTACCTGGCTGAGAATGACAAGGCCAATGGCAAACAGCAAGATAGCGGGATACATAACAATGTTGATTCCGCGCTTGTCGAACCATTTTCCCGTAAATGGTCTTGTCAAAATAACGACAATGGCATATACGATAAAGAAGAAGCTGGCCACTTCCACTAAATTGACTTTTTCCGCAAACAGCGTGAGATATGTCAAAATGCTGGAGTATCCAAACGCCATGACAAAGCTGATGATCGAGACAGGAACTGCCTTCGGCTCAAGAAAGTTCGAAAGCTTGAACCCTTTCAAATCCTTCTGCTGCTCTGCCGTAAGCGTTAATTTCGGAACGTTCATCAGTAATGACGAAGCCAGGGATAATACGCCTAGAACTGCGCATAAAATGAAGTTGAACGTAATACTGCCATTTTCTTTGATTAATAGTCCTAAAAACGGACCGATGGCCGAAGCAATGATAATACTGACCCCGTAATAGCCTGTTCCTTCACCTCTTCTGGAATGAGGAATAAGACTTGCCGAGATTGTTCCTGTTGCTGTAGAAGCAAGAGCAAAGCCCATCCCGTGAAGCAGACGGACAATCAGGAGCACGCCCAAATTTGGAGTAACAAAGTAAAGAAAAGTCAGGATGACAAATGAGATCAATCCGGTAAACAGCATGCGTTTACGTCCTACCTTTTCAATCGTTCTGCCCCCGACAAGACGGCCGATCAGCGCCCCGATCACAAAGATACTGGATGCGAAAGCACCCATGCTTTCTGATGCCCCAAACTCATTTATTGCATAGGACGGCATAATGACGACAAGTAAATAAAAACATAAAAACAACAAAAAGTTCACACCAAAGACAATGAGAAAATCCTTAGTCCATAATCGATCCTTCGATAGGGTCTGTTCCATGTAAATGTATCACCTTTCTTAAAATTAGAGTTAAAGAAAGTACAAAAAGGACCATTCCCGCATACCGCAAGCTGGTCCTTTGCAAAATTAGGAGTTCATTCTTTTTACAAAAGGCCGAGAAATGAAAAAGCAGAAGTTGAACACAGTTCAAGTCTGCCCACAACTGGGCTATTGTACTCTCTCATAAAATAGTTACCTTGGGTAACTAAATTACAAAATTAATTATAGTGTGTTTTTTTACATATGTCCAGTTGAATTGGAAGTTAAACACAAAAAGGATACCCCAGCCTCGTCTTATGCTAAGGAATCCTTTAGTTATGAACCTATATTTCTTGCAATCAACCATGGCTGAGCTCGCGCAAAGAAAGTGCTGAGTCAATGACAGCTTCTGGCTGATGAATCTGTATAGAGTGATAGCTTTCCTGAACGGTCAGCGGTATGGTGCAGTTGGTCAGCTCGAACAGTGCCTTTTGACTTTCTTTCCACTCCTCCGATTGTTTACCTGCGGTGAGCACGATCACAGGCATGGATGGCCGAAGCGGAGGGGCGTTAACCATCTGGATGGCGCTTTCCGTAGCGAAGCGAAGCTCCAGATAAGCCGATTGGAATGCAGCGCTTCGGTAGCCTAATGCAACCGTCTGCTGATTCATGGGTGAAGGCAGACGCTTAGAGCCGATATGCTGTTTGACTAGTCTTGGTACAGCAAGCGGGGACAGCAGGTAACCTAATCTATGCTGCTTGAAGTGCTGTAGCCGCTCCTGCGTTCTGCATTCCTTCAAATCTGCGTCCAGATAGCGACCTTCATGTGATGAGTCCACCAGCAGCAGTCCTGAAACTTCTTCGGGATACATAGAAGCAAACAGTCTCATCATCATCCCGCCATAGGAATGTCCCACAAGAATGTAGGGAGGCTTCAATTTTTTTGCGGACAGTATAGCGCGCAGATCCTCTACATATTGCCGGCAAGTTGGTCTTTGCAGCGTCCCTCTGCTCCATCCAAAGCCCGACCGGTCATAAGACAATACTGTAGCGTGCTTGGACAGCTCAGGCTGCACCAGCGACCAATCCAGCGAACAGCCGCCCATGCCTGCCTCCAGAATAATGGTGTAATCTCCCTTCCCTGTTACCACAGTATGCAGGCTCCGTTCTCCGATTTGAACAAAGTCCCCTGGGGGAGTCAGTTGCCTGGATTCAAGCTTTGTCAGAACACTTTGATAAAGTGTAAAAGGAAGTCCGATGACGGACGCACATGTTCTCATGTATTTTTCAGATATAGGAATGGATGTCATTGGTACCGCACCTCTCTCGTTTATCTTCTTATCTCATATGATAAAGGGATATGGGGCGGCGAAAAATAGAAGGTATGCGGACGATAATTTCTTATTTTATCCGATGCCTGTCAGCAAGGTATTCAAATCCCCCCCTTAAAGGGTATAGATCATAATAATGAATAAGGAAGGAACAAACGTATGAAGCAGGCCATGATTATTATGAATCCATCATCCGGCAGGGAAGAGGCATTGACATATCTCAGGGATGTCCAGGCTGTCCTGAAGGATCAAGGTTACCAGGTTACCACGAACGAAACGGCAAAGGAGCTTGATGCTACCGAATTTTGCATTCAAGCCTGCAAGGCCTCATATGACCTGGTCGTCTCCATCGGAGGCGACGGGACTCTGCATGAAACCATCAACGGATATATGAACCAAGCGCATCGGCCCAAGCTGGGTGTTGTCCCGCTGGGAACCGTTAATGACTTCGCTCGTGCGCTTCACATTCCGCTTGATCCGGCAGAAGCCATTCGAACCCTTCAATCTTCACGGCTGAAGGCCATTGATATAGGACAATTAAATGATCAAATCTTCGCAAATGTCGTTGCGGCCGGTTCCATTGCAGAGGCTTTATCTGATGTGACTTCAGAACAAAAATCAAAGCTTGGCGCTTTTGCTTATTTTAAAGAAGGCATTAAACGGCTTGTGAACAGTCCTTCTTATCATTTCAATATCCAGCATGATGGAGAAACGTGGGTAGGCGAATCCCCTCTTGTGGTGGCTGCCCTGACGAACTCCGTCGGCGGATTTGAGAAGATGGCACCGGATGCCTCGGTTGATGACGGCCTGATTCACTGCTTTATTATTAAAGATATCAATGTATTTAACACTTTTTCTTTCGGCACTTCACTTTTACTGGGAAACTTAAAGGAGCATCAGGATGTGGTTTATTTTACAGCGAAGCACGTACATATCAGATCCGATGATCCGGTCTATACCAATGTAGACGGCGAGTACGGCCCCTCTCTGCCGATTGAGCTTCATATTTTACCACGTCATATTAATGTAATCGTTCCTGATGAGGGGTAGCCGCTACATTCGAATTAACTTTCGAACTGGATAGACACTGTTTCTACCCGATTTCTTTGCAGCGTACAGCGCCTTATCTGCTTCTCGCATAAGCCACTGAACGGAATGCTCCTGATTCCCAGGAGCAATTGCTGCATGAGCTACACCAAAGCTTGAAGTGACTCGAACTTCGTTGTCCTGAACAAATATTTCACGAGCTTCAATATTTTTTCGAATGGAATCTGCTAATTCACACGCTTCTGTCAGTGATACATCCGGAAGCCATAGTATGAATTCATCTCCACCGTATCGTCCTGCAAACCCGTCATCATATAGCGTGGTACGAACAGCGTCTGCTACATTGGTTAATACGATATCTCCTGCTTCATGGCCAAACGTATCGTTAACTTCCTTGAAGTAATCGATGTCGAACATGATAACCGATATTTTTCCTCCATCTTGGGTGTACTCGCGGACGATTTTTTCCGACTCTCTGATCAAGGCGGCTTTGTTCAACAGCTGGGTCAGCCCGTCCGTATCAGCCAGCTCTCTAAGCCGCTCTTGCATCTGAAATCGTTCCGTTATGTTGGCGAAGGTAATAATTCTGCCTACCTGCAGTTCACTCGTATTTCGAATAGGTGTAAAACGGACATGAAAATGTTGGCCCTCACCAGCGACACTCATGCTATAATCAAATTCTTCGCCGAGTGAAACGAGCTTAGACAGCTCTGGATAACCGCTAAGTGCAGCCTGTACCGTTCGTCCAATCACTCTGCTGTTCATATTAGGAAATACAGTTAAGACTGTGTTGTTATAATCAATAATGATGTCCTTGTCGTCCAGAACGACGACACCCTCCTCCATGTGTTCAAACACGATATCCCTTGCAATAGGCACGGCGCTGAACATTTGAAACCGAAACAGGGCAATGCTGTGAAACACAAAAGACAGGCAGATAAAAACAGGACCGGTATCAATTCCGTATGGACTAAAGCCGGCCAAGTAGATAAAAGCACCCAGGATGGGAATAAGGTTGCCCACTGCCATAGTAAGAAGCTGCCTGCGAAAGGCTGGAGCCGCCTTTTTCCACTCAATGAGTAAGATCGCCGCACTCGCCATAATACATCCATACAAAAAAACAGAATGCACGCCAAACCACGGTCCATAGGTTAGTTCTACAATTGGAAAAGGAGCATTCTCTTTAAGGGACATTGAGGTATAGTACAGGTGGTGAAGTTCATTCGTGCTTTGTACCAAAGTCGTAGTAACCGGAATGGTAAACAGGACATAATAGACCCATTTCTTCAGCTTCAATCCTACGTAGTGAGTACACATCAGCAGCATAAAAGAAGGAATGAGCGGAAGCGGAATATATTCAACGATAATCCAAAACTTAATCTGTGCCAGTGTCGTGCTTAACAGCTCACACGCATACGCAAACGCAAAAATCGATGCCATCAGCGTCATCCAGATATAATGCACGCCTCCCGGAGCATTCCTAAGCCGGAGCAGACCGTATACGCATAAAATAACACTTATACTTCCGCCGGCAAGAATCATGAATACCGGTAAGCGCAGCTCTTCTGCCATCATCATCTTCTCCATGGTCGTTATATTAAGTGTATTTGTAAAATCTATTAATCAATTAAGGTTTGTTTAAATTATATAGCAGGATGTTCCACTAAACTAGCCAAAAATCTACATAAAACGACTTATATCTACCTTTTTCACTAAAAAGTTCGGATTCCAATAACACATTCTACAATTTGGAGAGTATTGTGCTGGATAAAAAAGATCCCCAACCTTAACCAGAAGAGGTCAGGGTAAGAGATCTTTTGTTTATGCCTTACTTTGCTTCTCCAGCAGCTTCCCATTTTGCAATTTCTTCGCGAACCCGAGGAGCAACCTTCGTCCCAAGCAGCTCGATTGCAGTCATAACATCCTCGTGCGGCATCGTACCAAGCGGGACATGCAGCATAAAGCGGGTAATACCGACGTTTTTACGCAGGTAGATGATCTTCTCGGCTACGGTGTCCGGATCGCCGACATAAAGGGCGCCTTCCAAGCTGCGAGCTGCATCATAGCTTTGACGTGAATAGCTTGGCCAGCCCCGCTCCCGTCCGATTACATTCATGCTTTGCTGTGTTGGCAGGAAAAATTTATCGACTGCCGTCTGCTGATCAGCCGCAATGAACCCGTGCGAGTGTGAAGCAACCGGCAGCTTAGACGCATCATGTCCTGCATGGGCTGCCGCCTTCTTATACAGCTGCACAAGAGGTGCAAACTGCGCTGGTCTGCCGCCGATGATGGCAAGGACGAGAGGCAGTCCTAACAGTCCTGCACGGACGACGGACTCCTGATTGCCCCCGCTGCCAATCCACACTGGAAGTGGATCCTGAACTGGTCTTGGGTATACTCCTAGATTGTTAATCGCCGGACGGTGGGTACCCTGCCATGTTACTTTTTCCGAGGCAGTCAGTTTGAGCAAAAGATCCAGTTTCTCATCAAATAAAGTGTCGTAATCATTCAAGTCATATCCAAAAAGAGGGAAGGACTCAATAAAGGAACCGCGTCCGGCCATAATTTCTGCGCGGCCGTTCGAAATCCCGTCCAGTGTTGCAAAATCTTGAAATACCCGTACCGGATCGGCCGATGACAGAACGGATACAGCACTGGTAAGCCGAATCCGCTTCGTTTGCGGTGCGGCAGCGGCCAGTACGACTGCAGGGTTCGAAGCCGCGTAATCTTTACGATGATGCTCGCCTACTCCGTATACATCCAGACCCACCTGGTCAGCTAGTATGATCTCTTCTACGACTTCACGCAAACGCTGTGCATGACTCATGACCTCGCCTGTATGAACATCTGGGGAAGTTTCGGCAAATGTACTGATTCCGATCTCCATTTATTTATTCCTCCCATGTATATTTAGATTATTTTTCGTAAGTAGATAACTTTAACGCAATAACTATATTTTGAGGTTGAATCGTCAATTTAGCAAGTACTAATTTGGTCGCTTTCGTGACTTTGCTGTTTTTTTCCATTACGATAGTCTTAACCAATTTAACCTCATAGGCGGATTGCGCATGGTACTTCTAATTCAAATTTTAAATATGGCGGCAAATCTGATCATATCGTGCTTCACAGGTGCGTTTATGTTCATGGGTGTTATATTCTTTCTAATCAGTTTTAACAAAACCAAGCTCCCGGCTCTAATTAAGAAAAATAAGACCCGTCGAGATCTTATCTATATCTTCTCCACTCTCGCTATTTTACTTATTATTTTTCTTCTTTCCTATTTCAGTCTCCGTATGACTGGAGATTTGGCATTTAAATCTGACATGGCGTCCGAAGCGAAGTATCAGATGGGCGTAAGACTGATCTGGCTTGGTTTTATCCAAGGGATATGGTTCATAATTGCTTTGAGGTGGCTTCTGCCTCTTGTATTTGATCCCGTTCAGCTAAACAAGAAGCAAATCTCAATTGTCGTTAGTAGTGTACTGCTTAACCTGCTTGTTGGCCTGCTGACAATTCTGAGTATAGGATAATGCAGCTTGCGAGCGCAAAAAACCACCCATGTATGGGTGGTTATCTCTACAACTTCTATAGTTCAGTCTTCCTCTTACCCTTGGTCCTGACGATACAATTCACGGCTCTTATAGCCTTTACCGAGAATCAGCTTCATCTCCTCTCTTCGTTTCTCTTTGGTTGCTTCCTGCTTGGCACTGTATACGTATCTGGCCCAATCCTTTTGATAACCCGGTGTGAGTGTATGGTAAAAAGCTAACAAATCCGGCTCATCCTTCAGATCCTGCTCAATATTCGGGATTAAGGCTACATAATCATCCACTCTTTGACTCGCTTTGGATGTCTTCTTCGCTTTGCGTAATTCTTTCTTCAGCCCTACGACAGTAAATACTTCATCCATCCCAACCATGCGTGCAAATTTAATGCTGCTTGTGCCCACATATCCATCTTCGTCTGTTCCGAGCCCGTCCATAATTTCATCGCGGTGAATGTAGGTGGAATAGGCCTTATTTCCTTTTTTCGGATAAGCGAGGAACAAGTATCCTCCTTCTTCGAGAAGATCCTCTTCAATCATCTTGTACACCTGCGATTTCATTGCCTCCATATCCAGGACAAAAGCAAAAATGAGGTCGTACTTCTTCTCCGTAAGCTCCTGATCAAAGTCTCCTAAATCAGCGAAGTATTCCGTTCCTTCAGGCATGTCCAGCACAGCTTTCTTGCTGTACTTATGTAAGCTCAGCTTTTCAACTATTGTTTTCGTCATGGAAATCCTCCTGTAACACTCATACGTTTAGTTCTTAGAATTATTATAGCCAGCATGATGTGATATTCCCATCTTCTGAGTTGTTTATGGATTGTGTATATAAAAAACGGTGCACAAACGAGAAATTCGTTCATGCACCGTATGATATGGGCTTTATTATTTCGTTTTGAAGCTGAGGAATCCGTCATCGACAGGAAGCGTTGTGCCGTTAATTGCCGAAGCAGCATCTGTGAACAGGAATGTTACCGCGCTGGCCACTTTCTCAGGTTCAATCAATTCGCCGCGCATATGCTGTTCAGCAAGGAATTTCTTCGCTTCTGCGTCTGCGCCAAGAATAGGTGTATTGATGAAACCAGGAGCGACGCCAACGACACGGATTCCGTGTTCAGCCAACTCAAGTGCACCGGATTTAGACATCATGACAACCGCTGCTTTTGCTGCGTTATAGTTGAAGCTGCCGACTGCAGCAACAGATCCATAAATAGAAGCAGTATTAACGATAGTACCTTGTACGCCGAGTTCTACCATTTTCTTAGCTCCGTAGTACATACCGTAGTAAACACTATGCTGGTCAACATCAATTACACGATGGTAAGATGCAGGGTCCATTTCAAGGAATGGTTTGACCAGACCAATACCTGCATTATTGAAAATACCGCTGAAGGTACCGAATTTCTCAGCAGTCCAGTCGATCATGGCTTTAATTTCGTCACCTTTGGAAACATCAATTTTGTATGCAGCAGCCGTACCGTTAGCAGCCTCGATCTCAGAAACGACTTTGCCTGCACCTTCTTCATTGAAGTCAGCAACGACAACCGTTGCCCCTTTAGCTGAAAGCTGCAATGCTGCCTCTCTGCCGATACCGCTCGCTCCGCCAGTTACAACGATTACTTTTCCGTTTAATTCAGACATAATATAAGACTCCTTTAATATATAAAAGTAAGTATATTGAAGTAAGTTACTAACTATATATTCATTCTATTCCTCTGTCACACATTTGTCAAACATCGTATAAAGCGTGCGCTGCTCCAATATAGTGAACGTCTTCTACGGCCAATTAAACATGACAAATTAAAAAGCAGACGAAATGATATTTCGTCTGCTTGAGCATGCTCTATCTACATTGAAGCACTGCTTATTCTTGAAGCGGTGCTTCTGCGATTTCTGCTACTTCTTCCGCAGTAATTGCACCTCTGTATATTCTCAGCTCATCCATCATGCCTTTAAACGGAATATCCCACCAGTTGACGGCAAGACTGAACGTACCATTATCATTTAAGAAAATATCAGGGAAGCCCGTGCCAGTAAACTTTTCTTCACCATTAACATAGAATTTTACTTGATCACCGGCCACAGTAAAGGCCAGATGGGTCCATTCACTTAACGGAAGCGCTGTATCGGCTGCCGCATCATACCAAGCTGACCCTGACCATAGCATTGGATTGCCGCTAGGCCCCGCCGGTTTCAGGCTAATCCAGCTGGCATTAGAGAATGCTCCAAAAAAAGTGGTTG
Organism: Neobacillus mesonae; assembly: GCA_023715865.1. Lineage (GTDB taxonomy): Bacteria > Bacillota > Bacilli > Paenibacillales > Paenibacillaceae > Paenibacillus. The sequence goes on along the minus strand of JAMBOW010000005.1, from coordinate 114,946 downwards.
TGTTCTCATTTGGCAGTTCATCCGCATATACCCACATGGATACCGAGTAGCTGTCATTTGATATGAGCCCATCAGGAAGTCTGACACCGGTACGTCCATCAAACACAGCCGCCTTACCTTGCACCCCTTCTTGATAAGAAATCGATCCGCCATCAGGATTGTTAAGATTGTTACCAATGACGCTTCCCGTTCCAAAGTTCCCTTCCATATCCGCCAAATTATCTTCAAAGGAATAATGAGCAATCAGTTCAGGAGGACCGTCCTCTCGCGGCGGTATATCCTCCGCAAGCTTTGCAGCCACCTCTGCTGTAATGGCAACATGATAGATCTTAAGCTCATCGATTTTCCCTTTGAACGGAGTATCCCAGAAGTTTACCCCGAGACTGAACACTCCTTCGCTTGTTGTAAACACATTAGGAAAGCCGGTTCCGGAGTAAGCTTCCTCTCCATTGACAAACACCTTAATAAATTCACCGTCGACCGAAAAGGCCACATGATGCCACTGATTAGTTCGAATCCGGGATCCTGTTGATGCATCATACCAGTTCTGACCGGACCAGAGCATCGTATTGCCGTCTCCGCCTTGAGGAACAAAGCTGATCCAGCTGCTCTCGGAGCCGCCAAAGAAGGCTGTCGTATATGGTGTTGTTTGTTCTGGATACAGCCACATGGATACTGAATATTCACTACCCTCAATCAAGCCATTCGGAAGTTTAATACCAGAATTACCATCAAACACAGCTGACTGTCCTTGTACCCCGGTATCGTAACTTATTGTTCCGCCTGTATTATTGATGCGATTTCCGGTCACTGTTCCTGCTTCGATATCACCGAAGGAAGCAGCAAGATTGTCCTCAAAGGAATACTGCGCAGATAAGCCGTACGAAATATCTACGGGTGTAACTGTTATATAAAATTCTTTGGTTCGCGCTGCATCTCCTTTTGTAATGGTCGCTGTCAGCACCGCCGTCAAATGATCCTCGCCTATTTCAGGAGGAAACACTTCGCCTGTCTCGGTAATCACACTCGAATCCGAAGTTGCCCATGTAATTTCTGTCCCCCGTGCTCCTTCGGTCGGAAGATTCAGCTGGGAAGACACACTTGATGTGTTACCCAGGGTCAATGCCTGATGAACGTCTTGAACGACCTGCTCATCCGATCTGTCCGGCTGTCTTATGCCCCATACGGTTTCGCCTGCTTGTGAGATGGCTGTGAAATTCATCGTTTCGATCTTGTTTGTCTCATCCCACTGAGATATAAATACTCCGTCATAAGTAACGTCATGAATTGTAACTGTCGCTTCATAGTCATTCGTTAGTGTCCATGTACCGTTTACATCTCCCGATACGGTGTTATCCTCATTCAAGCGGATATTCACAGAGCTCGTAATTTCACCTGAATAGGCCAAGCCGTGGTTGACGAATTTATAATCTCCCACGATTTCTTGTGCCGCTACCTCTTCCAGCATTTCACCGGAGTAGCGATGAGGAGCAACGACCGGCCAGCCGTCTCTGTTCATAAACATTTGGTGGATACGAAGCTCATGCGCTTCGCCTTTTTGCGGGAAGCGAGTGTGGAAGAACAAGAAATGCTGATTTAAATCTTCATCATAATAGACTGAGTTATGCCCGGCAGAAACGTATCCATACCCGCTTCCTGTACCTGGCTCGCCAAGCTCTCTTGTAAATAAGAAGTTACCGATAAGCTTGATACCGATCTGTTCATTTTCTGTATTGGATGGCAGTACGGCATCTTTGCCTGCTGCGTCAACATAAGGTCCTTCCGGATTGTCCGCTCTGAACTGCCGGATGTTATAACCGCCGTCCGCTCCAAGCCAGCCATAGGAAACAGTTAAGTAATAGTACCCGGAGGCTTCATCATATACGATAAATGGACCCTCGCCTGATTTGGTATAACCGCCAGCAATTTTTATACCAAAGTATCGGTCAATCATTCGGCCATCTGAAGTCAGCCCGTCGTCGGCCGGATATATGGCTCTACCCGTTTCCGGATCAAGCTCAAGCAGGAATATCCCCCCCGACCATGAACCGTACGTCATCCAGAGTCTTTCTTCTTCATCCGTAAACAACGTTGCATCGATTGCATTCGGGTACATCGTATTATTGTAGGAGCCGTCCGCTTTGAACCAATCCGAATTCGGTCCTGTCAGCTCTCCATTATCAATCAAATTTTGTATGTTAGTATTTGTCCACTTCTTGTTAACCTCGCTATCCGTATCCCTTGCATCATTTTCAGTAAAACCGGAGTATACAATCGTATCAACATAGGTATACGGGCCTTCAATGTCTTGGGATACAGCTATCCCGATTGCAGAACGGATATAGGTTGAAGATGCGCTGTAATACATCATATAGGCACCTGTCGTTCCGTCCTCGTTCACATAATCCTCATTCCAGAACACGTCCGGAGCCCACACGGAAAATCCGCCTTTACTGTCCGAATCGTTCTCGCCTGCCCAGGCGAAGGAACCGGCCAAATTCTCAGATAAATCCCCATAGAGCTTATTCCCCGGAGTCGTGTATCCATTTGTAAAGGTAGTCCAGTTCATTAAATCCGTTGATTTAGCAGCTTCTATATGTGAACCAAAAACATAATAAGTATCCTCTTCTTTGATTATAGAAGGATCATGAACTGATACATTTGTAAAAGCCGGTTCAGCATCTGGTACTTCTGGTGTCGGATTAGACGGGTTGGACGGGTTGGACGGGTTGGACGGGTTGGATGGGTTTGAAGGATTAGAAGGTAACCCTGGGCTTGGGGATGGACTTGGATCACTTACGTCCGGTGTTTCCTCACCGCTCTCACGGACAATTCTTTCGTCCTTAGAGTTCATCTTGCCTTTCCCTGTAACCCTAATCGACTTATCCACGTTGATCTCTAACACATCAATGGCTGTCCCCTCATCGATCTGTATTGCTGCCTGCTGATTTAGAATGAGCTGCTTGATGAGACCTTTGAGCAATTGAATGGAAGGGCTCTTTACAGCGTTTACTTCGATAAGATCAAACTCACCTTTCAATCGAATGACAGCTTCCGAAGGCAGATTCGCATTTAGTGTGATACTCGAAAAACCAGTGCCGGTTAATTGCTCTTCTTCAAGTAAAGCACTGGATAATACGTGGGTATTGCCGATATTCGTACTGCCTGCTGCCAAAATACGAATGTTTCCGTTTTGCTTATTGACCAGTAATTCATTCAAGTCTGAATTCTGGATGGTCACTGTATCTGCACCACCGCCGCTCGCTATAACCTGGCCTTTGACGGTAACATTCTCAAGCACGACATCCCCTTCAGCAATTCCCTCAGTCAGATATAAATTCCCTTCAATTGTTGTATCCTGGAGTGTTACTCCCGGGTGGTTAATCATAGCATTTCGGGATTCAATATTTTTGTATGTTCCTTCTCTATTCATGACTTCTCCCGAAATGTTCTGAAGGATGGTAACTGCCTCGGCTCTGGTAATTGAGCGTTCTGCACCAAAGGTGCCGTCTGTATATCCTTTTACATAGCCCTCATTAATAAGAGTGATGACAGATGGCTCGCTCCATTCTGGAAGCCCTTTCAAATCTGTCAGCTCCGACTGAGTATCTGACTGTAATGAAAGTTCAAATACTTTGGTAAGCATAACTGCTGCCTCTTGGCGAGAAACATAACGGTCTGCCTGAATTGTTCCATCTGCAAAACCTTTCACATATCCATTCGCAACCGCTTTCATAACCTCGTCATAAAAAGAATCATTTATAGAAAGATCTGAAAATGAGTAGCTGTTATTATTCACCTCTTCAAAATGGAACGTACGGTTGATAAGCGTCATGAATTCAGCTCGTGTTATTGGCTGATTCGGTTTATAAGATCCATCAGGATACCCTTGAATGATTCCCCTATCGATCCAGGATGTCATTGGTTCTTCCGCCCAGTGGCCGTTAACATCTGCATTACGAGACGCATCAGCAAACGCGGTCGCTGGCACAAGTAGGGTCAATACGAGAAGCATGGCTAAATACTTTGTAACAGTCTTCTTCATGTATATCCTCCTTAGGCTATAAAGTGATACTCCCGATCCTTATTAAGCTCAAAAGCACAATCAAAAAAAGAATCATAGATGATAAACCTTGTTAACTTCACCTCCGTTATTAGACTATAAATTAATACAAATATTAATTACTAAATACTTTAATTAACATTTGTATCTTAACTTTAATTCCCATATTCCGTCAATAACTTCTAACAAAAATAAAAACAGGCGAACTCATTGTTCGCCTGCTTCATATATCCACTATAATGATAGACTAGTCTTATCTTATCGCAATATAAATCTCTACTTCGGTGCTCTCCGGGCTGAGATCTCTTGTATCATACAATTCAAAATCTCCGGTAAATGTCCTTTCTTCCGTTGAGTTTTGGAAATAAGCCCATATTTCTCTCCATCCTTCTGCTACAACCTGCTGTAACGGACCTTTCTCCGTTTTAAACACAAGGTATTTACTTTCCGGAATTACAACGCTCTTATTCTCTTCAGCTACTGTTGTACCAAGGGATGTCTCGTGTCCCAGGATTACAGTATATGCTCCGCTGGCATCACTCTCATAATCCGTATAAACAGAATAGAGTAGATGTGAATTCACTGCTGCCTCTGCAGCCAGATTGCTGCGAAAGTAGGCATTCCAAAGCCCCGGTATTTTCCCGTTCGGCCCGCCTTCTTCTGCATTTGTGGTTCTCACGCCCACGCCTGTCACTACCATTTCCGGTTTACTCGTTATGTATGTATCCATTCTAAAGTATCCCCTTCCTTTCTCCCAATGAAGCTAATTATAGGAGAGAGAAATGGACACCTATATGTCCTGGTTTATGTACAGCTCCATAATTTTTTTCGCCCGGCGAACATGCTCCTGTGCAATACATTTCGGCTGTTCTACTCTTACATGATCTCCATAGCTAAGCAGCATGCCGTAAAACCACTCATCCACCGTAAACGTGCTTGTTACCTGGGCGAACCCATTCTCCAGCACCCGAATCTGTTCAGAAGAAAAAGAATCTGCAAGCCGATATCGGACGGCAGGATCGTATATGAGCGTTATTTCTCGAACTTCACCCTTGGTCCACTCAGCGTTCCATTCATAACTCTCCAGGCTTGGGGCTTCTTGATAACCAAATCTTTCGTTTAGCACCTCGATCTCCAAAATACGCGACAACCGGAAGACCCGAAACTCCTTTTTTAACGTGCAGTACGCCTGCAAATACCATACATTTCCCTTTAAAATAAGATTGGCCGGCTCTATCAATCTTTCGCTTTCATTCCCGTTACTGTTGACGTATGTAATCTGTACCTTTGTAGATGCTTCTATTGCTTCCCTCAGGCGATTAAATTTTTCTTGTGCTTCTGCACCTCGGTTCCAAGGGTTAAAATCGAAAATCATTCCCGCCCCAGAGGTCACACTCTCTGCCCGGTCCATTTTGCCAAGCAATGCCCTCACCTTCTCAAGGAGCCCATCCAGTGTACGATCATCTATAGCGGAATTCATGCCCTTAACAGCAGTAACGATCGCAGTAATTTCACGCAAGGTTAGAAATTGGCGGGATATCGTATATTCCTCCATAATTTCAAACCCGCCTGCTAGACCTTGATAGGAGACGATTGGAATGCCTGATTGATTCAATGTCTCAATGTCTCGATAGATCGTTTTTGTGGACACTTCGAAACGTTCAGCAAGCTCTTTGGCACTGATCCGTCCTCGATTAAGCAGCAAAATAGTGATGGAAAGCAGACGATCAATTTTCATTTTTATGTACACTCCCGTGCGGTCTATATTCTTACGTAATTATATCGGATTCAATTCGAACTCACACGAATGGCCTGTATCGGGATTTAGAAATTGAAAGCTGAGGGGGGGATGCGGCTTAACTTATGTAGGGGGTAAAAGTGCATGCTTCTATATCTGCTGTCAGTCCTCTTCATCTTCATAGAACTGAGAAGTTTCCAGGCAATAATGGATGAACAACTCCATACTATCGAAGGATTCAAAAGAAGGATATCGATCACTTTTTTCCTTTGCCCAGGTTAGATGAACGAGGTAATAGCTTCCGCTGTCTTCATCTGCATACAGTACGTCATCGTTTGCTTCGCTTCGGGCGACCGAATGAAGCCTTATTCCACTCAAGGGATGGTCAGAACTTAATTCTTTATACAGCTCACTTTCCAGACTCTCCCCAATCCGGTTATCAACTACAACCCAAGGGTTCTTCAGCATTGACGGCACACTCATTTTTCATCACCTTCTTTGTTTTCTTTACTTTGGTTCGTATTCGCTTAGTTTCCCTTGATAGATCAATTCCAGCCGGTCACACTGGCGAAAGTCATCCGGAGTTACGAGAGCCGGCAGCTTATTCCACAGCTTGATTCCGGACCGCTGTAAAATTTCAGCGACAAACTGTGAGCAAAAATAAGAATTGCTGAACTCAACAGGCTCCTTCAGCGTGATGCCAATTACACCGAGGATATTGTACAAATACTTCTGGCGGCTGCGAATAAAGATTTGCAGCACTCTTTTCATCTTCACAACCTCACGATCCGTTACTTTCAATTCATAGAGAACACACGTCGTATCGGGGTATTTACTGAACGTGCCTGTCTTAATATCTTCCTTGACGAATCCGCCGTTCAGCGGGTTATTCGGATGCTTTCGACCAAAGCTGTAGAGCTCCGACAGCTCTCGATCAAAAGAAACAGAGGCATGATTATAGGGTGCCCTTGTGTAGGTCTGAATGACTTTTGTAAAGAGCGTTCCTGTATTGGTAAGTAAAATATAGACTGAACGTGCAGCTTCCATTTTTCAAATTTCCCCTTATCAAGATTCAACTATTCCTTCATAATAACATATGATTCTATTCGTGGAATCTGATAGACTAAATTGAATAATTGCCTATTTATTCAGTTCATTCTATCCAGATCATAACAAGTTGGTGACTATCTATTGAGCAGTTCATTACATACCCTGATTGTTATTCTTACGTTGTTAATTGCTATTCAACTGATCTATTATGTCATTGGTAAAGTTCAGCCTGACAAGGACTATGAGGCAATAGGCCGGCGCATCAAGACCTGGTGGGGCATGTTCTTTATTTTCTGTCTGGCGACCCTGTTCACCCCTGCTGTCTCTCTGCTATCGCTCATGGTGCTTTGTTTCTTTTCCTTAAAGGAATACTTCTCCATGATTAAGACAAGAAAGGCAGACCGCAGGCTGTTCTTATGGGCTTACTTATCGATTCCTGTACAGTTTTACTGGATTTATATCGGTTGGTACGGCATGTTTATTGTATTTATTCCAGTATACGTGTTCCTGTTCCTTCCGCTGCCGCGGATCATTAATAAAGGCACCATCGGCTTTGTTCGCAGCGTCAGCTCAACCCAATGGGGGCTCATGCTAATGGTGTTCGGTCTTAGTCATTTGGCTTATTATCAGTTTGCTACACCTGAATATGGCGCAGGACTCGTCCTGTATCTCGTCCTGCTGACGCAGCTGGCGGATGTTGTGCATTATTTAGCATCCCTTTATTTCGGTAAGAGAAAAATTGTGCCGACAGCTAACCCCTATTTGACTTGGGAGGGATTTGCGTGCGCGTTTTTAGTAACGACCGCTGCCGCTTATTTTGCATATCCTCACCTGACACCGTTCGATTTGAAATTCGGGTTGATTACAGGTATGCTTATCAGCTTGAGTGGCTTCTTTGGAAGCTTGACCATATCTGTTCTCAAACGCGATTTGCTGCTGGGAGATGATAAACCCGAGGCTCCAAGAAAGGGGTATCTCAGCCAAATTGACAGCTTAACCTACACTTCACCGGTTTTGTTTCACTTTGTCCGGTATTTCTTTGATTTTATGTAAAAGTTGTAGCTTAAATCACGCACTTGCGCTAAAATGATTCAGCACTCAACATCACATTACTGGAGGCTTTAATAAACAACATGTCAAATGCATCAACGACTCAAATTAAAATCATAACGGCTGATCCAAGCGGTATCGGCCTATTCGGTCTGGCCATTGTTACTTTGGTCGCTTCTTCGCAGAAGCTGGGTTTGACCGAAGGCCTTAGCCTTATTATTCCATGGGCCATATTCTTAGGGGCATTTGCCCAGCTATATGCAAGTATGCTGGACGCCAAACACAACAACACTTTCGGGATGACCGCCTTTGGAGCGTACGCTTTCTTTTGGTTCGCTACGGCGGCAAGCTGGATGACCAATATGGGTGTATTCGGTACAGAGCTCGCTGCAGCTGCCGACGGGAAGCAGCTGGGATTCGCTTTTGCCGGCTATCTTATTTTTAGCCTGTTCATGACTATTGGTGCCATGGAGACACATAAAGTACTGTTTTTCATTTTTGTCCTGATCGATCTCCTGTTCCTGGGTCTGACCCTCGACGCCTTCGGCATCGCTCCGCATGTATTCCACTCGCTCGCTGCGTACGCGGAGATGGGCATCGGACTTCTGTCCTTGTATGGAGCAGGTGCTGCTGTACTTAATACGCACTTTGGACGTGCCTTCTTGCCTGTCGGCAAAGCATTTGGCATTTTTAAACCACGTTGAGTTATATCTCATCTGCTTATTGAAAATGAATCAGGCCTTTTCCCGTTATTGGGAGAGGGCCTGTTTGTTCATTTGTCTGCTATCAGGAATGCAATAGAATCCCTTCAATATATCCTGTTAACGCTCCGGCTGCCGCTTCATGTGCCAATGTCCCTGGGTGACTCCTCGCCCCCATGGTCGCTTCTGTCATATTAGGGAGCTGAAATATAGAGACCTTATGATCGCCTGATTGAGACCTATAGGTATCGACAGCCCGATATATGGCCGGCATCATAGGCGTTCCCAGCATGCCATAGGCCCAGACCAAATGAGCATGCTTGTTGTTTTTTCTTAGCTTTACCAAGAACTGTTCTACAGCCTGCTCGAAAGCCTTCAAATCCTCTTCGTGATATGTACCGTCCGCATTTAACCTTTGTTTATGGACTGTACCGTTCTCATCTCTCCATTCCGGAGAATGAAAGGCACTCCCATCATTCGTTCCAAGATTCACGATGACGACATCCGGCTGCCATGTGTTAAAATCGTTCTGCTCCTGTGCTCCAAGCTCTCTGTTCCGCTCACCCGTAAGCAGCCCGCACACCTGCTCGTAATAATCCGGGATGTTGGCCTTCGGATTGTTATCCCAGCTGCTCCGCACGCCCCATCCGCTCTGGGACAGTATTCGGTAATCGGCATTCAGCGCTTCTGCCGTCATTATACTGTAGCTGCGGATAGCACTAAACCACATTGGGATCCAATCGGTCTCTTCTACTGCTCCGATGGCTCCTTCTCCGGAAGTAATGCTGTCACCGATAAACTCGAGCTTCCAGGGCCGGTCAATCACAGGCTCGAACCTTCCGTCGCTTCGAACCGCATGAATTTGCAGCAGAGCCTCAGGATCAGCATTCATCGCCTGAACCTCTTTCACGACTCGCACGTTTTTTATGGTACTTTCATTCATGCCCCTGAACACACAAATCCAGTATCTTCCGGAAGTAAGCATTTGCCTGGCTACGGGCACAGAGTTAATAACGATGCAGATCCACTGCTCATGCTGACTGTAATCCACCTCCACTTCAATCCAGAGCTCAGACCCTGAGACATTCAGTTCAACAGCACTTCCTGTCCAGAATAAGGTGAGCGGAGTGAGACGTCCGGTCGTTCTGCCGTGGACCTTGAGACTGGGGACATCGGGTAATTTGTAACCTTTTAAATTAGGATTTGTCGCCATTATTCCACTCCTCTTAAGACGCGAGATGTTATCTACATTCCCTTCAGAGGGATGACTTTCCTGCCGAACAAATCCTTTATGATGAATGCTGCTCTGTCGCTTTTTGCAATACCGCTATATTTTCGAAGAGAAAGGACCGGTTCTTGTCTATCCCTCTGTTCTTGCACCAAACTATCGCACCGAAAGCATCATAAAAATTATAGAAGGGCAGTACTAAATCTAGGTTTATTAAAGGACGAATCGATTCATATCCCTGCATGTATGCTTGTCTCGTTCCCAGGTAACACTTCCAAACGTAGCGATTCATCTTAGTAAAATCTATCTCCGAAGAACCTCCGCGTGAGCTCTCGAAGTCAATAATGCCGGCTACCCGGTTGTCTTTTATCAAGATATTGCCCGGCCTGAAATCCATATGAACCGCACAGGGGCCGTCCGTGTCAGGCAGTTCTCGAAAATTATGATTAAAGAAAGCAATACACTTTTCATATAGGCTAGGGTCAAGAATCTCTTTACAGGTTGACTGCCACTTTTCAAAGTTGGACTGAATGTAAGATCTCCAGCTATTATTCTCAACGTATTCATAACCGCTGCTGTCTTCATATCCATAGCCTGGCATGGAAATCTCATGGAGCTTGGCATGATGTACTCCTATATCGTAGGCGGTCTTATGATCAATGATTCCTGTTAAAGGCTCGCCTTGTATCGCTGATAATAATAACGCACCTACGGTCTGCTCATCTCCGTCCCAATAGTCTAGAACCTTCGGTACAGGCAGCTTATCTTTAATCCTCTCCAGCATCCGATACTCGCGAATCAGTTTGTCTTTATTGTAAGGAATCTTTAAATAGGCCATTTCCTGATTGGTCAGCTTGAGCTTATATACGTCTGAACTATATGACTCCGGAACATCCTCTACACTCCATACATCCAGCTTTAATTCAGATATTATTTTTCTGACAGGCAGCACTGTAAACCTCCTTAACCAATATCGACTCGATCAATATTTCTGAAGCTTAAGTAAGTAATCAGCAGCCCTATAACTGCAAGGGATAATGGAATAGCGATAATGGAACTAAGACTCACTCCCATATTATTGGAACATACAATAGAGACAATGAGAATAGAGGATACGATGGTTGTTGCAACTGATTTTTTACGCAGACCAAGGACAAGCGGAAGCAAACTCATTCCGGCTGCTCCAACAGCCTGCAGCAATATAGTTACTCCATGCTGAATTAATACATCCGTCGTAAGCTGATCAGACACATATCCTACACCTGAATTAATTGAAATAAATAAAGCACCTACAATCAGATTGGCAATGATCACATTCAAAAGTGTCCAGACAAAGACAATCGAAAGCTTAGCAGCAATTAGCTTCTTACGGCTTACCGGGTAAGCAAAGAGAAGGGTGATGGTCCTATCCCTAAATTCACTGATAATGAGCTTAGATAACATAACAGATGCGTAAACGATAAAAGTTGCCCTTACAAATAGATCAATCGCCTCGAGCATCTCGGTGTAGTTCCTGAAAGGAGGATCTTCAACGTTGGGTCCTTCCGCAAAATAGAGAATCATCATGAAGCCAGCAATCGCCGCATAGGCTATCACTGAACCCCATAGGTAACTCGAAATCCCTCCCTTTTTAAGCTCCAGCTTGATGAGATGGTTCATTTCCCTCGCCTCCTTTAGTAATTTCGAAGAAATACTCCTCTAAGGTATGGCGACGACGGTTCATTGATATAATCGGCACGTCGTTTAATATAAGCGCTTTGGACAGCTCCTCTTGCGAAATATCCAAACGATAAACACGTATCATGTTATCACCAAGCTGCTTGAAATGAGTGATACCAAGCTTCTCTGTCAACACAAAGGCAGCATGTGTAATATTTGATGTTACGATCTCAACGTACTCTGTCTTGGAAGCATGTACGGTCTCCATAGATACTTCTTGAATCAGACGGCCGCTGTTAATGACTCCGATCGTATCCGCCACCTGTTCAATTTCTGATAGCAAATGACTTGAAATCAATAGAGTCATCCCCCATTCATCTCGCAGCCGCCGAAACAAATTACGCATGAGCTGAATACCATCCGGGTCCAGTCCATTTATAGGCTCATCGAGCAATAGCACCTCAGGCCGAGTAGATATAGCTCTCGCTATACCAAGACGCTGCCTCATCCCGAGTGAAAATTGCTTCACTGGCTTATCATGAACCCCGAGAAGCTGTACGAGCTCCAACGATTCATCTATGGCCTGTTTATTGTGGTAGCCCATATATTCAGCGTGAAGCTCAAGATTTTTCTGGGCAGACAATTTCTCATAGAAGACAGGCGTTTCGATCAAGTGACCCATTTTCTTGAGATGTTCCACTGAAGCCGGAAGCAGCCGCTCACCGAACAGTTCAATTTCACCGCCCGTCGGCTGCACTAAACCCAGCAGCATCTTCATCACTGTAGACTTCCCAGCACCGTTCGGCCCCAAAAAACCATATATTTCACCACGCTTAATCTCCATATTGACGTTCACTACTACATCAGATGCTCCGTATTGTTTACTGAGCATATTTGTTCGAACAATTCCCGTCATTTTTTCTCCACTCCCCTTTCAGCCATCTCAGAATAACAAGTGGAATTCTCTTTTTCATGTCGAAAAGATTACTTATTTCTTAAGCTGTGCACGATCTTTATATTTCGATATAGGAAATTTCAGCGTAAAACAGGTGTACGAGTCTGGGATGCTGGTAAAGCTGATCTCGCCGCCCATACGTTCCGTAAGCTTTTTAGCAATGGCAAGACCCAAGCCGCTCCCTTGAATGCTACGGTCTCTTGAATCCTCCATCGTATACAATCTTTCAAACACTCTGCTCTGGTCCTTCTTAGCAATACCTCTTCCCCGATCAGCAACATCAATTTGCAGTTGTCCTTGTGTAGTTGATAGCTCTAAGCCAAGATATCCTCCGGCTGCACCATACCGGACCGCATTGGACAAGAGGTTGTCCAGGACTCTAGACAGCGCTTCTTCATTCGCATACATCCATACCGAATCATCGGGAAGCCGAATATCGACCTCCACGGCCCGTTCCGCTAGAAGATCGAAGTAAGTTAATATTGAATGCCTGCACACCTCGCACGCGTCGACAACTGAAAGCGGGATATCGTAATCGTCGGCCTCAAGCCTGGATAAATCAAAAAAGGCAATGATGCGTTCATTAACCTCCACCGTCTTGTTATATATCTGCGTAAGCATTCTTTGACGTTCTTTCTCCGGTGAATCTGTCTTTTGCAACAAAACCTCGGCATAGCCCATGATGACCGTCAGAGGCGTCTTAAGATCATGAGATACATTGGACAGCATTTTACGCATGGCTCGTTCAGTCTTTATATAATTTGACGTGGATTGATGTATGGAGCTCAGCAAATCATTAATGCCCCGCAGAAGCTCCTGCAGCTGGGGGCTACCGGTCACGAGAAGAAGTCTTTCCTGAGGTGCACGCTTGCTGCTGTCCGCAAGCTCTTCCAGCCTCTTATTTATGTATTTCAATTGATCTCTTATCCGCTTATTTTTCATGTGTTCTCTAAGATATAACAGCAATAGCAGGAGGATCACAGCGAGGCTAATCCACACTATACTACTCAATTACTGTTCCCCCATCCGATAGCCGATTCCCCACAGTGTATGGATATAACATGGATTTGAAGGATCGTCTTCAATTTTTTCTCGTAATCGTCTCATATGTACGTTAATTACGTTTTTATCCCCATAGTACTCTTCATTCCAGACCAACTGATACAGCTGTGCTTTCGTATAGACCCGCTGCGGATTTTGAATAAACAGCTTCAAAATTTGAAATTCCTTAGCCGTAAGTTTAATCTCCTCGTTTCTCTTCATGACCTTATAATTCTCAGAATCTACGATTAAATCTTTATATGTAAGCAGCTGTGATGAATCCTGAGCATCCCCTGTATCAATGGCTCCAGAGTACTCTGTCGCCCTGCGAAGCGATGAATGGACGCGGGCGGCCAGCTCAAGAAGTGAGAACGGCTTAGCAATATAATCGTCAGCTCCGAATCGTAAGCCAAGCGCTTTATCTACTTCGCTGTTTTTGGCAGATAGAATGAGAATAGGAACCCGGCTTTTTTCTCTGATTTTTTGTAAAATATCCAATCCATTCACCTTCGGCAGCATCAAATCAAGCAGGACAAGATCAAACTGTTCCAGCTCAAACTGCCTGAGGGCCTGCTCGCCATCATGAACAACAGTGGATATGTATCCTTCCTTCTCCAAGTATTCTGCCACCATGCTGCTGATATCTACATCGTCTTCAATAATTAAAAGGTTTCCCTCCATACCTTATATCCTCCCAGCCATCGACAACTCCATCATTGTTTTTTTCAAACTTATTAAATGTCGAGTCTATTATACTGCAACTTACTTAATGGGTTGTTAAACGTAATAAGGCCGCCGAATTCTCAGCAGCCGCAGTATTGAGCCTTGACTCTATTCGTTTAAACGTATCCCTAACGGGGTCGGCAGACCGTCGATGCTTGCACTGTTTTTTTCCTCCCAGTAATTTTTCAGCCCTTCTTCCCCTTTTTGATGAGCCCATCTTTGTAAGGTGTCTCTCTCCTTCTCATAAGACATTAAAGGAATAGAGTAGCCGCAAGAGGTCTGCACTTTATGAATATCGACCACGATGAACTGTCTTGCTCCGGGAAGCGGGTCGAACAGTGGATTGAGCTCTTCCCACTTTTTCGTCTCTGGCAGTACCACCGTACCCGTCCCATAGAGACGTAAAATATTGGGCGGGCCCTCAAATGCGCAAAACATAACGGTTACCCGGCCATTCTCCATAATATGTGCACTCGTCTCATTGCCTGATCCGGTCAAATCCAAATAGGCGACCTGATTCTCGGATAGAACTCGAAAGGTATCGTATCCTTTAGGGGAAAGATTGACATGCCCATCCTGCGATAAAGCGGCCGACCCTACAAAAAACAAATGCTGCCTGCGAATAAATTCGATATGCTCCGGTAGTAACTTCAGGAACTGCTTTGCCACCTTAACCAACCTCCCGATTTTTGATGAAATAACATGCTCTAGTCTGGATAGCTAATGTAAAAGGGCAGATTATCGATCTTTGTTCCTTAAGCTTCATACTTACTTTAACAGTTCCATTTCCAGAAGTGTTTTTCCTGCTGTCCAAACCCTCCAATATGACACCACCCTTATCTTCCTTTGGTATAGTTACCTCTCATGAACGCAAAGGAGGAACACAAATGGTTCTAAATGTAAAAAACTTGTCTGTCACTTACGGCTCTGTGCAAGCCGTCGATCATGTCAGCTTTGAACTTATGCCCGGAAAGGTTCTCGGCCTGCTCGGCGAAAACGGTGCCGGTAAATCATCGACGATATCAGCGGTCCTAGGCATCGAAAAAAGCAACTATGACCTGCTTTCCATCTTAGGAAAATCTCCTATCAAAGATCGGAAAGATATTTTCCAGGAGGTTGGAGTTCAGCTTCAATCCACTCAGTTTCAGGAAAATATCACGGTCCGGGAGGCATGCCTGCAGTGGGAGAGCTTGTATCTCGAGACAGCAAAGATCAACGAGTTATTACGTATATTCGCGCTTGAAGACAAGACTAGTCAGCTCGTCAAATCTCTATCCGGAGGAGAGCGTCAAAGACTCGCCGTGCTGCTTGCACTCATTCCAAAACCGAAGCTGGTCTTTCTCGATGAGCTAACGACCGGCCTCGATACAGCTGCCCGACGCATGCTCTGGAAACGTCTATTGCATATGAAAAATGAAGGGATGGCTATGGTACTCACTTCCCACTACATGGATGAGGTAGAGACGCTATGTGATGAAATACTCATATTAAACAAAGGGAAAACCGTGTTTCAAGGAACTATACCTGAAGCCGTACAATACAGCGGAATGACCTCGCTGGAGGAGGCTTACTTACATTTTGCAGGTACAGAGGAGGAGAATTACTGATGCACTCTTTTTTAACATTCTTAAAAATTGAGGGAAAACTTGTGTGGAAGAGCATAGATATCTTTATCTTTGGCATCTGCTTTCCCATTATACTCGGGTCGATATTTGGTTATACATTGAGTAAAGACGGCGCCGGGAGCGGGGCATCTCATTTTGAGCTGTCTTATGCAGCAGTCGTTACGATCGGTATGCTGGCAACCGGGGTGATGGGCTTATCATTGACACTTGCAGACTACCGTCATCGGGGAATTCTTATACGGTTACAGGTCACGCCTGTCTCCCCTCTCCAAATCGTATTTGCTCAGGCACTTGTTCAGATGGCGGCGGCGCTCTTTTCGTTTATCGGGGTTACACTTGTATATATATTTGTGTTTGATTTTCAGCTCCAAGGCTCATGGGTTTCCTTTGCTCTGTCCTATGCTTATGTCTTGTTAGCTATGTACAGCATCGGTATTCTGATCGGAAGCATCGTACGGGATACCAAGGCAGCAAATGTTTGGAGCTCTGTTGCATACTTCTCTATGCTACTGTTCTCGGGTGCGACTATTCCATATGAAGTTTTACCTTCGTATCTGAGATGGGGGATGGATCTGTTTCCGCTCTCACATGGCATTCATTTATTGAAGAACACAAGCACTGGAGCCTCGTTGTCAGACAGTCTCTTACACGTCACAGTTTTAGGCATTTGCATGATCGTCTGCATAGGAATTGCCATTCGATATTTCAGATGGAAGTAGGTCGTTTCACGTTGTATAGAACCAAAGAGATCGCCTCCCTCGTCCGCGTGCATCCCAATACGGTAAGAGTTTATGAGCAATGGGGGTACATCTCTCCTGTTCCTCGGCTTGCCAACGGTTACCGCGTATATTCAGATATTCATCTCTTTCAACTTCAGATTGCGCGGACTCTATTCCAATGTGAAATCGTACAGGGAGATATCCGTTATAGAGCCAGAAATATTGTTATCACTGCTGGGAGGGAAGAATTTATCGCAGCATTAAGGATGACATATGAGTATCTGTCCCATCTGGAAAGTGAATACCGTCATGCTATCGCTGCCGCGGAAGCCGTAGAGAATTGGCTGCATAAAGAAGTGCCTCCTAGCGACAAAATCTACTCTCGTGCAGAAGCCGCCCTGATACTAGGAGTTACAACAGAGGCTCTAAGAAACTGGGAACGCAACGGACTCATTACCATCCCCAGACTTGAAAATGGATATCGCAGATATGGGGGAAAGGAATTGTCTAAGCTGCAAATTATACGGGGGTTAAGAAGCGCCCACTACTCCCTCCAATCCATTCTTCGCTTGCTCCGTCAGCTCGATCGGTTTCCTTCAGATGTGATTGTTACCCTTAATTCTCCGACGGAAGAAGAAGATATCATATCCGTTTCAGATCGACTGATCCAGTCCTTGCTTGAGGCGATACAAGGTGCAAAAAATACAATTATCCTCTTTGATACGTACAGGTATCTTTATGATATGCCGCATTAGTCTTGCGAATTTAGGTCCTTTAGCTGGTCAGTTAACCGTTTCTACTAATCTTCCATTTTCATATCATAGAGTGTGGTTGGAAGATTTCCTATGGATGGGAGGAGTGATCAGTTGAAGGCCGGACAGCATCATCTCATAAAAAAACAAGGCGTTTCCATCATTACCTGTACGAAGCGTCAAAGCTATCTGACACAACTCTTTCAGAATTATATTAGACAGCGCCATTCCAAAAAAGAACTGATTATTATCATTAACAAAGATGAAATCCCCCTTGAACCCTATGAACAGATGGCTAAAAAACTACCTAATGTGCAAGTGTTTCGTGTCCCCGAAGAACGCACGCTCGGCGCCTGCCTTAACTTCGCAGTAAAAAAAACAAAATATAAATTTATTGCAAAATTTGATGATGATGATTACTATGCCCCTCATTACCTTACCGACGGCCTTCTGACCTTTAAGACAAGCAATGCCGATGTATTGGGTAAGCGGGCTCATTACATGTATTTGCGCGGCTCAAAGATATTAATTCTGCGATTTCCCAATGCCGAACACAAGACGGTTTCCAAGCTTCCTGGGGCTACCCTTATGATAAAGCGGAAGGTACTGGATCAGGTATCTTTCCCTGACCAAAACGTGGGGGAGGACGACCTTTTTTGTAAAAGAAGCAAAAAGAAAGGCTTCAAGGTCTATTCCGGCGGAAAACATAACTTCGCTGCGATTCGCAGAAAAAATTCCGACGATCACACCTGGATTATTGGAGATGAAGAGCTCATCAAACATCACCAATCCATTCCGGGTATTCGCAAATACAAAAAATTCGTCAAGCGCAAGCCTAAGGGGGTGTGAGCTGTGGCTATAAGTGAGCCTTCTTCAAGATATGGCATTTCTATTATCGTCTGTACCAAAAGAAGCTACTGCATGGATAACCTCATCCGTAATTTCATTCATCAACGCTACAAGTACAAAGAGCTGATCATTATCCTGAATCACAAGGGATTAAAGAAGAAAAATTATATCAAAGCTGCTGAACCTTATGAAAATATAAGGATTTACCGTCAGCCGGAACATGTATCGCTCGGCAGCTGTCTTAATTTTGGTGTTAAGATGGCCAAGTACCCCTATATTGCCAAGTTTGACGATGATGATTTTTATTCCCCGAACTACCTGATAGACAGCATGCTTACCATGCAGAAGACGAAGGCCGACATTGTCGGAAAGAGATCTCACTTCGTGTACTTGCGGAATAAAAAACTCGTGCTTCATCGTTATCGTGAGATGGCCGAACGTTGCGTAAAGGAGGTGCAGGGAGCAACCCTGCTCATCAACCGGAGGGTGTTTCAATCTGTCAGTTTTCCAGACCGGTCACGTGGTGAATGCGTGAAGTTCTGCACCCAGTGCAGAGCAAAAGGCTATACCATTTATGCAGGAAATCCCTACAACTTTGCCGCGATTCGAAGAAAGGGCTCCAAGGACCATACGTGGATTATCAGTGACAAGAAACTTATGGGAAAGGGAGAGCAGATTCGGGGGGTTAATAATATAGAGGTATTTGTAAGCCGTTAAGTAAATATTTAAGGATTATAATAGGCATAAATAAAGAAACAGCCCTCAGAGATTCTGCAGGCTGTTTCGTTTGTGTTTTATATGAAGCCAAATCGCTTCTTTTTATAAAATGGAGCAGCATCCTTCATATGCTCTGCGGCCCATCCGTCTGTACCGACAATATCCAGCAGCAGCCCGTTTAAGTGCGGAGTTGCAGCTTGAGCAATACCTCTGAACAGCTCATCTTGATTCCCTTCAAAATCTACGATGAGAAGATAGCTTTGTTCTTCCCCTTTTACCATCCATTTTAAATATGCTTTTTTGACACCTTTTTGCTGCTTCAAATAATCTTTGATGGCGCCAAGCATTTGCTCTGGAATTTCCTTAGGATCACCGATGAGGACCGTCGTCTCTTTCGGTATTATCACTTCGTTAACAGAGCCGGCTGATGATGGAGCTTCTGTTTCACTTGCTGCTTCTTTTGGTACTTCTACTTCTTTTGGTGCTTCACTTGGTGCTTCACTTGGTGCTTCATTCGGTGCTTCATTTGAAGTATCATTCGCATTCGGAGCTGTAGTTGCGGCTGCATCACGTGCCTTTTGGAACTCCGAGATCATCTGCTTATTTTTTTCATGGATGGTGAGCGGAATACCTCTGCAGTTAATGACCACCCCGTTCATGTTTTCAGACAGTGCCAGAATATCATCATACGTAGCGACGTTGCTGCTCCAGAGCCGCTTGTCGTATGCCTTCTCGAACTCTTTCCAGTCGGTGAATGCAGGAAGCCACTTGGAATCTCCCTCGCCGCTTAAAACCGCAACCTGAATGGTTGTGCCTTCCTTGATCGTCTTTCTGCCCTGTTCATCTGGAACTGACGGTTCTTTCTCCTGCAGCTTCATCGGCACTAAATATTTCGCGCGAATCACTTCATCCAGCATCTGTGCTTCCAGCTGTCGGCCGAGCTGCTTTGCTCCTTCTCCACTGCGCCTTACACCAATAAATTGAAAGAAACGAATTATAGCATGCTGCAAATTAGGGTTAGTTACAGGAATATTGATTTCTGGTGTGTTGCTGAAGTCGGGTGGGGATAATAGCTCATCCCTGTCCAGCTCGATATGGTGCTGCCCGTTATCCACGAGTATCTTTCGAAGCCCGAGCATATGGAACTCAGCAAGGGTCCTCATAATGTCTTCCTTATCGATGCTTTTCATTTCCAGCATTAAAAGCTGCTGCATGAAGTAGTCCGCTGCTTTTGCAGCATACTCTTCCTTGGAGAACAGCCAGATCCGATCATCAGCATCGATATAGGGATAATTCGTGCTTTTCTCATAGGCTATGTATAACGTTTCAGCATTCTGTACTTTCTCTTTCAACACGCCGATCAGCAAGCTTATTCTCTCATCCAGCTGTTTCACTGGAAATGCACCTTTTGCTTTAAAATGCTTCCCTGAATGAATTAAAAAGATCAACTCTTGTATTTCGAGTTCACTGCATTCCTCTATCAATATATAGGGACTTAACAAAAACTTTCGTCCTATCTGGTCTTTTCTTTCCTCGTTCATCAGTAAATCCCTCCGATCGATTAGTAGAAATTGTAGCTATATATGTCCTCTCTATTTAATGTAACATATATTCTTAACCCTTTCTCAATCTATCCATACCATTACAAACAAATAACCGACTCTGCATCCATTACGGCAATGGGCAGAGCCGGGTAACTCTAGTTCTTACTTCTATTTAATTTAAGAGCTCTACCGCATCATACACCCAGCCTGCACTTAGCCAGTTGCCCAAATCGCTGGAACCGCTGATTGGCGTAATCGTCAACGTGTTTGAGCCGTTTACGAAATGGGATGCAGGAATTGTCCAAGAAAAGGTCGTGTTGTTGCCTCGGTAGGTTCCAATGGTAAAGCTGCGCGAGTTAGGCTGTGAGGATGCTGCCGGGTTGCTCAAAGTATGGCCGTTAATGGTAACACTAGGCCGTCCATTATTGTAAGCTGTCGTAATCCCGATATTCAGGACATGGGACGCCGCCGCTTGAGAGGAATTCAGGTTAAAGGTAACCGTTGTTGGAGAGTTCTCACCACGGAACTGGATCGCAGGAAACCTGTTCGTTGCACTGCCGACTGCATACGTTACAGGTCCCCAGCTTGGGTTGCGGCTGTCAGAAGGATGCCGGACTGGAATGGTCTGACCGCTCAAGAGCTCTCTCGGCGTACCATCCCAATTTCCGATGCGCCAGATGGCAGAGGCTTTGCTTGGATCATTGTTAATCGTGCGCGTGTTCACTGTCGTTGTTGCATTCGCACCAACATTCACATTCTCCGTATACACCGCCAATTCGCCCTTATATACCGTCATCGTATAAGTTCCGGGAATCATACCATATTTGGATGCGGATCCGCTGGAGGAGGCTGTTGTCCAGTATTGGGCATTGCTGTTCGCAAAACCGATGGTATAGGTATAACCTGTATCCATTCCTGAAAGGCCGTTAAGCACGACATTGCCTCTGCTTGATACCCAGCCCTGCAGGTTAAGTCCCGACATCCAGCTGAAGTCGGGCACACTTGGTGTAGATCCTGTTGTAAAGATTAAAGCATACGGTCCATGAAGCCCCATCCGCCAATTTTCTGTCTGAGCATGCCCGGAGTTCATATAGTTATAGATTTCTGTATCCCCTCCGCTTTGGAACTGAATGTCACGGAAGAAAGGACCTCCTGAGCTCTTCTCTCGATTGCCATATGCCATGAAGACACCGACCCCGCTGCCCGTAGCGCCTCGAACGGTCAAGTCCTTTGCTTGGTCATTGCCATAATACTTGGAAGTGGTCTGTCCATTGGAGTGACCGAACACATCCTGGCTTTCAATTGCTCCCGTTGTACCCCGGTTGTTAGAATTAGCAGGCACACCCGTGAGAACGCTTCCATTTCCACGGAAAATATAACGCAGTTCGCCCACTGATGGCTGAGCGGTTACGTGAGTTGCCATGTAGATAATATTCTCCCCGCCGCGGGACGAGTAGTAGTGAGTCAATGTATCCGTAGAGACCGTAATGAGAACCGTTGATCCTGAAGGGGATTTATTCCAAGTGACATTTGCAGCAGAGCCGAGACCCGATCCGATATGAGAACCTTTTCCTCCCGAGCTGCTTAGCTCGGTTCCGTTCATCTTGGCAGATATGATATCTCCATTATCCTTATTTACAGTGTATTCCAGTCCTGCTCCCGTATTCACCACAAGGGTAGATCCGTTATCTGTTACATATACTGTCGCCGCATAACCTGTTCTTGCGGGATAAAGCACTGCTGCTCCAACCATCACTAGAATGAGAAATAAGCTGCCCAGCCTTTTAACTAAACGCTCCTTCACGAACCATTCCTCCTTCATTTATACTGATTTTTTCAACTATCCACTACTAACTCGAAAAAGACACTTGATTCAGCATTGACGGATTGCCAGAGGTTATATAAGCGCTTACAAAAGAATAAATATTTTTAGTGACATTAACTTAGATGTTAATCACGATGCTTTTAAAATTCTCCGTTTGTCCTAGCCCATTTAGCTTCAATCGTCCTTAATCACCACCTCTTAAAAATCCTATATTTATAGTGATCATCAAGTCAAATATTTTGGGTACCACCATTATATTACATAAATTGGAAGTTTACACGATGCTTCAAGAAATTTATTTAGATTATTCGAAGTGATTAACAATTATATAAACATTATACAAAAGCCGTCGGTAAATAGCCTCATACAAAAAAAGCTGCTTAAGAGATAACTATCTCTCAAGCAGCCTTAAATATTCTTATTTCAATTCAGCCAGTACTTCTTCAATTTTGGCAAGCTCAGATTCCAAGCCACCGCCGCTCAGGTACCAGAGCGGACCATCGAGATACACGATATGATTGTTTTTGTAAGCGTCTGTTTGTTTAATGATAGCATTCTCCATATCAGCCTCAATATTAGATGGATCACCTACTGCTGCTGTACGGTCAATAACAAACAGAACTTGTGGATTGAATTCCAGAATGGCTTCAAATCCGAAGTTAGAACCATGGGAAGAGGATTCAATATCATCCGTTACTGGCTTAAATCCGTATACGTCATACATATATCCGAAACGGGAATCTTTCGAGAAGCCGGACAAGTTCCCTTCGTTATACATGGTTACAAGTGACGTTTCATAGTTGCCTGCCAAAGTCTTGATTTCTTCTAGAGCAGAGTCAAATTTCGCAAGATACTCATCCGCTTCTGCTTTTTTACCGAAAATTTTAGCAGCCGTATCTACAGAAGTAAGGAACGAGTTCCAATAGTCATCTTGCTGTGTACCAACGAAGAGGACAGGAGCAATTTCCTTCAATTCTTCATAGTAAGCAGATTGACGCCCAGAGATGAAGATGACGTCTGGATCAAGCTCTGCAATATCCTCGAGCAGCGGGCTTTTCAAACCTCCAACGCTTGCATACTCATCAGAAGCGTATTTTTCAAGGTGAGCCGGCAAGCTGGAATCCTTAGCAATACCTACAATGCCTTCAACACCTAATGCGTCCAATGTATCTAAGAAGCCATAGTCAAAAACGACGACTTTTTCTGGCATTTTTTCAAAAGTAACATCCTCAAAGTTAATTGTACCGTTCTCTTCACTTTGAGAAGAACCCACCGTAGGAGATACTGTCATCGGGAAGGATGCCGTTTGACCTTCAACTGTTTGCTCTTCACCGGCTGACTCATTGCCACTTGCAGTTGTTTCGTTTTCTACAACCGCTGTTTCATTTGTTTCTTCAGCAGTATTTCCCTCTTCAGGTGTGCCGCAAGCTCCCAGCATTAAAGCGATTGCCAGGATGGCAGAAGTGAATTTCCACTTTTTCATTATTATTGCTCTCCCCTTTTCATCTCTCATTTTCAATGATAATCATTATCACTGATAACGTTTCTCATTATAATTCTATAAAGTTTGGTAAGTCAATAACATTTTCCAAACTTTTGTATAAAAATACTAAAAGAGAGGCTCAAAGTACTAGGAATGCGAGTTAAAATAGACACAAATACGGCATCCATCCTGCTCTTGAACAGGAATGGTCATATCATAGATTTCCCGCAGAGCATCTGTATTAATGATTTCATGCGTAGGTCCATCCTTGACCAGCTTGCCGTCTTTCAACGCCACAATGCGATCTGAATATACCGATGCAAAATTAATATCATGCAGTACAATAATTACCGTCTTACCCAGTTCATCCACGAGCTTGCGGAGTATTTTCATAATCTGGACGGAGTGCTTCATATCCAGGTTGTTTAAAGGCTCATCGAGCAAAATATAGTCGGTATCCTGTGCAATGACCATAGCAATAAACGCCCGCTGCTTCTGACCGCCTGACAATTCATCCAAATATTTATCCTGCATTTCTGCCAAATTCATATACTCTATCGCTTGGTCCACGAATTGTTCATCTTCGGTAGTTAGACGTCCCTTAGAGTAGGGATAACGCCCGAAAGAAACGAGCTCGCGCACCGTCAAACGAACATTAATAAAATTGGATTGCTTCAAAATAGAAACCCGTTTCGCGAATTCGCTAGATTTCCACTTCTTAACGTTATTTTGGTCCACAAGCACTTCGCCTGTATCCGAATCTAATAAACGGCTTACCATCGACAGCAGGGTAGATTTGCCCGCACCATTCGGACCTATGAACGAAGTGATCATTTTTGACTCAATAGTTACTGATACGTCTTCTACAACAGGCTTTTTGCCAAATCGCTTTGTTAATCCTTTGATTTCTATCATCTTCCCGCCGCCCTACTTTCTTTGAGTAATAAGTATATAAAGTAAATGCCGCCGATAAAGTTAATAATTACACTTAACGTGGTTCGCAGTTCAAAGATGTGCTCGACGAGGAATTGTCCGCCTACGAGCGCAATGACGCTTATTAAGCTTGCACCTAAGATAAGAATGGAATGCTTATACGTTGTTAGATATTGATAAGCAAGATTCGCTACAATAAGTCCAAAGAAGGTTATCGGACCTACCAGAGCCGTCGATGTCGCAATTAACACCGATGATAGGATCAGGATTCGCATGACCATGCCATCATAATTAATACCAAGGTTCATTGCATTCTCCCTGCCCAGCGACATCACATCAAGCTGATGCATAATACGATAGCCGTAAATAAATGCAATCACTAGAATAGCAATAGCTACGTATAATAGATCTGCCTTAACCGTCGTAAAATTGGCGAATAAACGGCTTTGCAGGCTCAAATATTCTACTGGATCAATCAGTACCTGCAAGAAGGTTACAAAATTCCCGAGCAGTGTGCCCAATATCATCCCTATCAGCAAAAGCAGATAGATGGGATGCTTATCCGCCCGGAACAAGAAGCGATACAAGATAAGTGCGAATATGACCATGGCAGCAATGGCTGTACCGAAGTTCAGATATTTATTTAACACCCATACCGACATGGACCCTGCAAAAAAGTAAATTAACGTCTGTACGACCTCATACATCGAGTCCAGTCCCATAACGGAGGGCGTTAGTATACGATTCCGTGTTATCGTTTGAAACACAACGGTCGAATACGCAATTGCAACTCCCGTCACTACCATTGCTCCGATTCGAATCATCCGTCTAGGAAAGGCGTAATCGAATCCGCCTTTTATATCATATAAGGCGTATAGCGCAATGCATACAAGGCCTACAATTCCTAACAGTATTAACTTTATGCTATTTTTTTGCATATGCTCTCCCCCTAAACAACATAACTAAGAAGATCGCACTGCCTATTACCGCTACGGTCACGTTAACTGGAATCTCATAAGGACGAATAACAATTCGTCCGGCAATATCACACGCTAACAGGAATACAACGCCAAGCGCTGCT
Source organism: Neobacillus mesonae (assembly GCA_023715865.1). Taxonomy (GTDB): domain Bacteria; phylum Bacillota; class Bacilli; order Paenibacillales; family Paenibacillaceae; genus Paenibacillus. Next base: position 89,210 of record JAMBOW010000005.1, on the reverse strand, counting down.
GTATGCGGAATGGTCTTGCGCAAATTATCTCCAAGATAAAGAGACACTATGTTAGGTACAATCAATCCTAAGAACGGTATAACGCCTACGGTCAGCACGACGGTTGTAGCGATAATGGCAACCAGGATAAGCCCTATATTCAACACCGTTTTATAGCTTAAGCCTAGGTTTTTAGCAAAATCCTCGCCCATTCCGGCAACGGTAAATTTATTGGCATAAACATAGGCTAAGATAACAGCCGGTATACTCAGATACAACAATTCGTATCGACCAGAGATAACTAGAGTAAAGCTCCCCATAAGCCAAGAAGATATATTCTGAATAAGGTCTGCTTCATAGGCAAAAAACGTTGTAATAGAGGATAAAATATTCCCGTACATAATCCCGATGAGCGGTACAAAGATGACATCCTTGAACTTAATTCGATCAAGAATTCTCATGAATACCAATGTTCCTGCAAGGGCAAATGCGAAGCAAAAAATAACCTGCCAAGTATAGCTAACATTAGCAAAGAAGAGCATGGATATTAAAATCCCCAGCTTTGCTGCATCAAGCGTACCCGCAGTAGTGGGTGAAACAAATTTATTGCGGCTCAGCGACTGCATAATCAAGCCCGCAATACTCATGCCTACGCCTGCCAAGATGATCGCCATTAAACGGGGTACCCGACTGACAAGGAAAATTTGCATCTTTTCCGCATTGCCATTAAACAAGTCAAAGATACTGATATCGATCGCACCGATGAATAACGAAACAAATGACAGGACTATAGCTGCGACAATCAACATCCATAGTCTCATATGTATTCCTCGTATATATGTATTCTCATCATGACAATTGATAACGATTATCATTCTAAGTACGGTCAATTATATATAAAAACCTTTTTTTTATCAAACGATTTTCTAGAGTAATTTTTACTAAAGTACAAAATATCCCCATCATTTTAATAGCTTCCAACACCATTAGATTCTTTGAACAGATACAAAAAAAGAGCGCATTGCTGCGCACTTTTAACTCCACATTCATCTGATATTAGGTTATTCATTCATTTACGGGCAGGAAGAATCAATTCAATTTTAGAGCCTTCTCCCTTATTGCTTTCTACTTTAATGGTCCCTTTCAGCTTATTTATAGTGCTGTATACCATAAGCATTCCAAGGCCCGTTCCTTCCGCTTTCGTAGAATAATAGGGCTTGCCCAGCCTTTGCTGCTCCTCCTCCGTCATGCCAACTCCTGTATCCTCTATACATATCACAATGCTGCCCACTCTCTCGAAAATGCTTATGGAAAGCAGACCGCCGCCTTTTTCCTTCATCGCCTCGATTGCATTTTTATATAGATTAATCAGGCACTGCTGAATCTGGTTCTGGTCATAGCTTGTCTTTAACGTGTTATGAAACTGAGATCGGACCTCAACATTATATATGGTAGCGTAAGGAAAAATAATATTGGTCGTGTATTCCAGTTCGGCGCTCAGATCGGAGTAAACCATATTTTCTGACTGCGGTTTCGCAAAGGATAAATAGTCACTAACGATTTTTTCCGCTCTCTTTAACTCCTGCAGCGACAAATCAATATAGCCTCTCTCCCGCTCAGTTATCGTCTTGGATTTAATTAATAGCTGCAAAAAACCGCTTGTAACCGTCAGTGGATTCCTTATTTCGTGTGAAACACTGGCCGCAAGCTCACTGATCACATTTAACCGTTCGGATTGCAGGATACGATCTCGGTGATAGATATTTGAAATAATCTTTTCAATTAATATCATGGTAATGATCATGACAACGATATGTGTCGTAATTGCGTGCAAAGCCAAAATCCAGTAGGCACGATCGATTTGTTCAATTGCAAAAGTCAGTGTGATAAGGTACCAAGTCATTGTTAGAGAAGCAGCCGACGTTGCTGCAGTAATGCGCCTGTTGGGGCTCAGCTTAAGAAATCTCCTACTATATAAAGGAACAAATACAAATATGCTTGTTGCAAATAGAAAGGACGGCAGGATTCCCGGGCCCCCAACGTAAAGTCTGGCTAAATTCAGAACCACATACAGCGGGAACGCGCTCCTATATCCTCCAAACAAAGCGACAATAATGAATGGGATATACCGCAAATCAAATACATAGCCGTATTCGAGCTTAATGGGCATAGACATACAGAGACACATCGCCACAGTAGATAATAAGATGAGAATTTTTTTATTAAAAGAAAAGGGCCTATTCTCAAAAAATATTAGAAATATGACCACCGGAAAGAGCAGGAATAAGAAATTGAGTAATAAGGTTTCAAGCAAAGAGTTACTTCCTTTCAGCAATCTACAATAAAAACAGAAAACCTGTTAAGTTTTTGTATATTTGAATATTACTCACTTTCTGAACTAAAGTAAATTCAATTGTGTATTTAAGTAAAGGGAATATATGACTTCAACCATCAACGGTATAAGGTACACTTCCTGCTCTCATAATACGGAATTCAGATTCATGATATTAAAAAAAGAACCTTCAATCCAATAACGGATTAAAGGCTCTATATGTTACTTTTGATCATATTCAACTGTTCACTTGATTCTTTAACATCATGTATTTCATTCTTGAGCCGCTTTCCGCAGGCTAATGATAAGCAGGCTCTTTCTTGCTTAAGCCAAGTGTTTGCGACGTTGATTGAAGAATTTCTTGCAGCATCTCTGGGTGGTCCGACAGTGACACGCCGTATGAAGGAACCATTTCTTTAATTTTTGACTCCCAGCCTTTAATATGCTGCGGGAAGCATTTCTCTAATACTTCGAGCATGACATGAACAGCAGTCGAAGCACCCGGAGAAGCACCTAGCAATGCAGCTACTGAACCATCCGCAGCACTAACCACTTCTGTACCGAATTGAAGCGTCCCTTTGCCGCCGGCCACCGTATCTTTAATAACCTGCACCCGCTGACCCGCCACGACAATGCTCCAATCCTCACTTTTCGCGTTCGGAACAAACTCGCGCAATTCTTCCATGCGCTTCTCGTTCGACAGCATCACCTGCTGAATCAGATATTTGGTGAGGGACATCTCTTTGACACCCGCTGCGAGCATCGTAAGGACATTATTCGGTTTAACAGAGCCGATGAGATCAAAGTATGAACCTGTTTTTAGGAATTTAGGTGAGAAGCCGGCAAACGGTCCAAACAGCAAAGACTTCTTATTGTTAATGTATCGTGTATCCAAATGCGGAACAGACATTGGCGGAGCGCCAACTTTTGCTTTTCCGTATACTTTTGCATGATGCTTCGCTACAACTTCCGGATTGTTACAGACCATAAATAGTCCGCTTACCGGGAACCCGCCAATATGCTTGGACTCGGGAATGCCTGTTTTCTGCAGTAAAGGCAGACTTCCCCCGCCCCCGCCGATAAATACGAACTTAGCTGCATGATTCTTTGTCTTGCCGCTGTTCATATCATGCACTTTGACCTGCCACAAGCCATCGCTGGTCCGCTTAATATCCTTTACGCTATGCTTGTAGTTTACCTCGACACCTTTTCTTTTGAGGTGTTCAAACAGCATGCGCGTTAAAGCACCAAAGTTAACATCCGTACCCGAGTCAATTTTAGTCGCTGCGATTGGATCGTTCGAAGTACGGCCCTCCATAACCAGTGGCAGCCATTCCTTCAGCTTGTCAGGGTGATCTGAATACTCCATTCCTTGAAACAACGGATGGTTTGAGAGCGCTTTAAAACGGTTTTTCAGAAAAGATACATTTTTATCCCCTTGTACTAGACTCATATGAGGTATGGGCATGATAAAGTCTTCGGGATTCCGAATCAGATTACGTTTTACAAGATAAGACCAGAACTGTTTAGATAGCTGAAATTGTTCGTTAATATTAATCGCTTTAGTAATGTCTATAGATCCGTCAGGCTTCTCGGATGTATAGTTAAGCTCGCACAGTGCAGCATGGCCTGTACCCGCATTATTCCATTCGTTAGAGCTCTCTTCACCTGAACTTCCAAGCTTCTCAAACACTTTAATTTCCCACTCCGGCGCCAGCTCTTTAAGTAATGCACCGAGCGTTGCGCTCATGACGCCAGCACCAATTAAAATCACGTCTGTTTTTATCTGTGTGTCACTCATTAAAACCCTTCCTTATCGCCTATATTTGTAAAAAGGGGAGGCTCTCTGCTTAGAGTTCACCATAAGCAAGGCGTCACCTAGGAACACCGTCCTTAGCTCCATCTATTACCATATCATATCTAGTGCAATAATTTATAGATCAAAATACCGGTTCTTATCAGATAATTATAAACTATTCAAATCGGATTAAAAAGTGTAAAGTCCGCGCCAGAAAATTCTTCTATAATCATCACATCTAATCTTTCAAATCTATTTTTATTGTAATGATCAGCTGATAAAAAGGACCGGGTCCCATAACACGGGACTCCGATCCTCCATCATTTTTATTGGAATTGAATAGTGCTCAGTGAAATCTTTCCGTTCAAGACAATATATACATCCTGACGGCCGCTTATGCCGCTCAGCTGCACAGTGCTGCTGCTCCACTCCTGAGCACCGCCAGCTTGAAGCGCTACGCTGCCTACAAGCGGACCATCCGGACTTTGCAGTCTAATCTCGACCGCAGCTTCTGATTGGCTGGCCGTACGGAGAGTTACGGAGCTTACACCTGCACCAAACTCTGCATCTTGGAACACAATCCAACCGGACTGCTCCTTCACTTCAACTGCACTGCCGCCCTCATGGCATTCACCGATCAGCACACCTTCATAATCATCATAGTTCATTGCTTTTACAGGCTGTTTCAGATCACGCGGCGGAATAACCTCACCTTCAATCTTAAGCTGAGCGCTGATCGGAAGATTGGCTGATGAAGCACCTGCCATGAAGGTATAGGTACCGCTCTCAACACAGAAGCGCTCACGAGTAACGTCCCAGATCGCAATTTCGGTCAGCGGCAGCTTGAAGCTCACATCAAGCGATTCGCCAGGCTGGAGTGCTACCCGCTTAAAGGCATGCAATTGCTTCAGCGGGCGCTTTACTCGAGACTTCTCCGCATGTCCGTACAGCTGTACTACTTCTTCACCTGGACGGGTTCCGGTGTTCGTCACACGAACCGCAAGACCAATATATCCATCCTGATCCACAGATACTGAATTTTGGTTAAGGCTTAGCTGGTCATAACGGAAGGAGCTGTAGGACAGTCCATGTCCGAACGGATACAGCGGCTCGCCTGTGAAGTACTGATACGTTCTTCCGCCTTTAATAACGTCGTAATCCATGAACTCAGGCAGCTGATCGGTTGACTTGTACCAAGTCATGTTCAGACGGCCAGCTGGATTGACGTCGCCAAAGAGCACATCGGCTACAGCATGACCAAGCTCTTGACCAGCATGCGTCGTGTACACGATCGCCGGAACATGCTCATCTACCCAGTTCAGTGCATATGGATAGCTGCCGACAACCACAACAATTGTGTTCGGATTTACGGACAGAACTTCCTTGATCAACTGCTCCTGCGAATCCGGAAGAGTGATGTCTGGACGGTCAACGGTCTCCTTACCGTTAATGAGTGGATGGTTGCCGACAAAGACGACCGCAAGATCGGCATCTGCTGCCGTTTCTTTAGCTGCCTCAAACTTGTCAGTCAACATCTCCACCTCGAAGACGTCAGCGCTGATTTGTTCTTCTTCTCCTGCAACCGAAGCAGCACCCGCTACGTTAATCTCATTTGCCGTTTCTTCTGCACTGCCGCTGCCGACAAGCAGCTCACCGCTGTCTCCACTCACGGTTACCGGCGTATCGTTCCATGTTGAGAAGGTAACCTGCTTAGCATCTTCCCCCTCTGGACGGACAAGGAAGACTTCCTTCGTGAACCATTCCCAAATTTGATCAGCTGAAGCCTTCACAATCCGATCATCGGTTGTCAGATACCGGCCATTGCCCTCGGCAATCAGCGTATGGCTGTCCCAACCCCAATCGGTTACTTCAAATACAGAAGCTTGATCTGAAGCTTCGCCTGTAGCAGACAGAGGAGCCTGTTTTCCGTCCTTCACCTGCACATAACGACCCGTGCGTTTCGCCTTCAGCTTGACGCGATCTGTACCGCCGGAGAAGCTTGTCTCTCCTCCATGGCTGTCCAGCTTTTCCTGAATGCCTTGCAGTGGAGTAACGGCATACGGCATTGAGCCGCTGTACCAGTCGCGGTAAACCGTATCTCCAAGCGGGCCAATAACAGCAACCTTCTTCAGCTTGTCTGCTTGCAGCGGAAGAATCCCGCCTTCATTCTTGAGCAGGACAACCGCTTTACCTGATGCTTCACGAGACAGCTTCTCATGCTCTGGATGCATAATCGCCGACTCGTCGATGGCTGCATACGGATTGCCTTCCTCCGGATCAAACTCACCTAGACGGAAGCGTACGCGGAACGTGTTGCGCAGCGCGGTATCCAAGTCGCTCTCTGCAAGCAAACCTTCCTCCAGAGCTTCACGAAGGGCTTGTTTGATCAATTCCCCATCATCGGTAATGCTGTCAATGCCGCCCTCCTTAACAGAGCGGGCAACTGCTTCCTTGTGTGTTTCAAGATAGCCATGATCGCGAACTGTACCGGATACATCAAACGCATCACTGACGACAAAGCCGTCCATGCCCCACTCCTGCTTTACAATCGCATTTACATCTGGGCTCAAGTTAGCCGGGACCCCGTTGATGGCATTGTATGCCGTCATCATAGACTGAGCTCCGCCCTCTTTGAACGGAATTTCAAACGCTTTCAAATAATATTCACGCATATTACGCGGATCAATGCTGACCGATGCATCACCGCGGCCTACCTCATTATTGTTAGCGATAAAGTGCTTCAGTGTCGCAATCGCTTTCATATACTTTGGATGATCGCCCTGAATTCCTTGCACAAGTGCGGATGCCAGCTTTCCAGCCAGTACAGGGTCCTCTCCGTAGGCTTCCTCTGTACGTCCCCAGCGCGGGTCGCGTTCCATATCAACGGTTGGTGCCCAAAGTGTTAGGCCGTTGATTTCTGGATTGCGTTTATAGAAGCCTCTCGCCTCATCTCCGATGGCGCTCCCAATACGCTGCATTAGATCCGTGTCCCAGGTACACCCAAGACCGATCGGCTGTGGATACCCGGTAGCTTCACCAAGCCATGCCATGCCGTGAGCAGCCTCTGTGCCGTGCTTATACGCTTTTACACCAAGATGTTCTACTTCAACTTGATATTGAATCATAAGACCAACTTTTTCTTCCAGCGTGAATCGAGAAACCAAGTCGTTTACCCGTTCTTCAAGCGGAAGGGAAGTGTTCTGGAATGGATATTGAGTTGTTTTAGACATATGAATCCTCCTTCGGGTAGACTCCCTCAAGCGTATTTTAAGATAAATTGGAGGAGCCCACTACCCGAATAATTAGAGGCGTTTTCATAGAATATTAGAGTTGGCAAATTTATAACTATTTTGCGAGTAAATATTACCGGATCCGTAGATTGTTTTCGTCTTTATTCGACAAAAAGCAGTCTAACGAAAAATTATTCTCTAGCCAATTAGGGAAAAAGTCTCTTTTACTAATATATCTATTTCTTCAAAATATAAAGTGAAAACAAATATACTAGAGGAGGATGCAAATGAAGAAACGTTGGAAGGCAAGCCTGATTGTGGCAGTTGGACTGCTTGTTCCTGCTACGGTCTGGGCTGCCGGCAATCAAATCACTGCTCAATTATCGCCGCAAATCAAGATGCTCCTGGAGGGACGTGCAATCGGAACCCCTTCGGATGCGCCCATATCATATAACGGAAAAACCTATGTTCCGCTCCGTCTTGTCGGTGAATCACTTGGTTATGAAGTGAAATGGGACGGGGCGAATCAGACCATTTCAATCACAGCTCCAGAAGAGGACTACCCTCTTATTAAAAATAATGCTGTAGAGATTTTAACATCTCAAGCAAACTATGATTTTATTACATCCCTGGACAGCAGACACCTTCTTGGCGGGATTAATCTAGACTTCTCCTACACACTCACTGAGGACGTTTCAAGAGCGCCAGTGGTGGTAATGGAAACTCTCAATAAGGATAATACGGTGCTGACAAGTGAAACGAAGCTGCTTAAGACCAAAGCAGGCACGTACACTGACTTCATCCTCGGGGATAAAAAACGCCTTCCTTATGACGTTAAAACAGAGCGTGAAGAAGTGATTAAACAGATGTCACAGGAGTATCATTATCGCCTCACAATTAAATAGAAGTAGATCAATATTACATACTCAGACACATGAAAAGAAGTTCTACGACTAAATGTGGTATATCCAAAATCAATATCAAAGCAGCCGAATCGGCTGCTTTTTTCGTGTAAATAGAAAATTTTAAAGCGTTTTATAATTTCTCATTGACAACCCCTCAGAGGGGATATACATTTATTGATGTTGATAATCATTATCATTAGTTGTCCTTCACAACTATTTCCTTTCAATTTGAAGTCGCTTCACTGAAAGAAACCAATACATAGCGAAAAGCTCTCAAGGTATTCTTGTTTCAACAATACTCGAAGTATTTATCACCAATACAGATAACAACTAACAACCTTTTACTAAGACTTAGATCATTTCTGTAGATATACCAGTAAAGTGTATCAGCTCTAGTTAAAAATATATTTTAATTTATAAAAAGGGTGGTAATGCAAAATGAAGTCAAAGAAACAAACCTCATTAAAGGCGCTAATGATCACTTTAGTTATCATGCTCGCACTCGTTGGCTGTTCGACACAGCAGTCCGATTCTAGTTCTACAGAAACAGAAGCACCGTCCACTTCAACGAGTACAGAAACATCTCAAACCGAGACACCTGCCGCTGAAGAAGAAGCCTCTGAATATCCGATTACAATTGAGCACGCATTTGGTGAAACTGTAATTGAAAGCAAGCCTGAACGAGTGGCTACCATTCAGTGGGCGAACCATGATGTTGTTCTTGCTCTCGGTGTTGAACCTGTCGGCTTCTCGGCAGCGAACTACGGGGTTCAGGATGACAGCGGCCTGCTACCTTGGACAGCTGAAAAGCTGGATGAACTTGGTGTAACTGAACCGAATATCTACCAGGATACGGATGGACTTGATTTTGAGGCCATTTCCGATTCAGATCCGGATGTGATTCTTGCAGCATATTCCGGTATCACTCAAGAAGACTACGACATTCTCAGTGAAATTGCTCCGGTTGTAGCCTATCCAACAGCTCCATGGCTTACGACATGGCGTGAGCAAGTGCTTTATAACGCAAAAGGCATGGGCATGGAAGCAGAAGGCGAACAACTCATTAAGGACACGGAGAGTCTAGTTAAGGAAAAGGCTAGTGAGCATCCTGATCTGCAGGGCAAAAAAGTAGTATGGGTCAACTTCTCTGCTGACGATATGTCCAAATTGCATTTGTATACACCTACTGATCCCCGCGGTGAGTTTCTTATTGAGCTTGGCATGGAGTATCCAGAAAGCGTAACTTCACAAATTGAAGACAAAACCAACTACTCCTTAACTTTAAGTGCTGAAAATGCTGACGTTCTTAACGATGCTGACATCATCGTCGGTTATGGCGGTGAAGACTTGTATGAGGCGGTTAAAGCAGATCCGCTGCTTGGCAAAATTCCAGCAATCGAGAGAGGTTCTGTTGTCTTCATCGGTAACGGCACTCCGCTAGCGGCTGCCGGGAACCCGAATCCTCTATCCATCGCTTATACCATTGATGAATATCTAGATTTAATTTCAGAGGCGATCAGTAAGATCAATGAGTAGTTCAACCATTTCAGAGAACAACCAACAAAGCTTGCACATTCCGAGGAATTTTACGCTTGTGATGGTGCTTTGCATCACCTTGCTTGTTGTAAGTGTGATTGCCTCACTGGTCTTGGGCTCTCGGCCAGTGAGGTTTAATGAACTGATCGACGGTCTATTTCATCCAGAGGTAGACTCTTACGGGGCTAATGTCGTTCGCAAGAGAATTTCCCGAACGGTCTTCAGTCTGTTCTGCGGCGGAGCACTCGGTGTTTCCGGTGCACTTATGCAGGCAGTGACTCGGAATCCTATTGCAGATCCAAGTATCCTTGGAGTGAACACAGGAGCATCTTTGTTTGTTGTTCTCGGTCTAGCATTCTTGAATATAAGCACGGCGAATGAGTATATATGGCTGGCTTTGGCCGGAGCTATGATTACTGCAGTATTCGTATTTGGAATCGGCTCTATGGGGCGTGGCGGCGCTACGCCCCTTAAGCTTGTACTCGCAGGGGCAGCCACAAGCGCAGCTCTCTCGTCTCTGGTTAGTGCAATCATGATTCCACGCTCCTATGTCATGGATCAATTCAGGTTCTGGCAGGTGGGAAGCGTCGGCGCAGGGGATTGGAGCGCTATTCAAACGTTTATCCCGTTTCTTATCATTGGAATACTGATCGGCATTATTTCTGCTCCGGCACTTAACGCGCTGGCACTCGGAGACGAGGTGGCAACCGGACTGGGTGTTCGAACCGGAATATTGAGGCTGGTTGCGGCTGTTGGAGGCGTTTTGTTGTGCGGAGCGGCGACGGCGCTGGCAGGACCTATTGGTTTTATCGGGCTTCTATCGACTCATGTCGTCCGTATGATTCTTGGCCCGGACCTGCGTTTTATTATTCCCATGTCAGCTGTTTCAGGAGCCATCATCCTGACCATATCCGATGTTATCGGCAGGCTCCTCGGCAGTCCTGGAGAGCTTGAAGTTGGCGTAGTTACCGCGTTTATCGGGGCTCCGTTACTGATTATATTAGCTATGAAAGCGAAAGTGCGTTCATTATGAAGAATACATCTGTTGATTTTATTGTAGCGGGCAGACGTCAAAGACGCCAAAGATGGATACTAGTTACGAGCATACTTACGATTCTAGCATGTGTACTTTGCTGTGCTATGCTTTTGCTAGGTAGCACCATTTATCCGGTTAGTGATGTGATCCTGGCGCTCACTGGAGAGAAGATTAAGGGAGTTTCTTTTGCGGTTAATACCATACGGCTGCCGAGAATGCTGGCAGGTCTTTTTGCCGGATTTGCTTTCGGTATGGCGGGGAACACCTTTCAGACGATGCTGCGCAACCCGCTTGCCAATCCCAATGTTATTGGAATTACATCCGGATCGAGTGCGGCTGCCGTCTTTTGTATACTGATCCTCCATTCAAGCGAAGCTGTTGTATCCATTGCTTCGGTCATTGCAGGTCTAGGTACAACCTTATTAATCTACATATTATCCAGAGGCAAGACCTTTTCGATTGGACGATTAATTCTGGTCGGGATCGGCATACAGGCTATGCTTAATGCCTTCATCTCCTATCTCCTGCTGGTAGGCGCACAGCAAGATATTCCGGCAGCGGTCAGATGGCTAAGCGGCAGTCTCAACGGCTCTCAAATGGATGAGCTTCCCGCTCTGGTTATATCTGTTATCATCGGTGCTCCAATCGTTATTCTGCTGGGCAAACATCTGAGCATATTGGAGCTTGGAGAACAATCGGCCACAACGCTGGGAGTGAATACGGATAGAACCCGAATTTTGCTTATTTTAAGCTCTGTCTGTATGATTGCTCTTGCTACTGCAGTTACGGGGCCTATCGCCTTTGTCGCTTTCCTTTCAGGGCCTATCGCAAAAAGACTGGTCGGCGTCGACTTTTCTAACGCAATACCGGCCGGGCTTGTTGGCGTGAATTTGGTTTTGGCAGCAGATCTTATCGGGCAATTCGCTTTTGAAGTCAGATTCCCCGTCGGTATCATCACAGGAATACTCGGAGCGCCGTATCTGATCTACTTGCTGATCCGAATGAATCGAAAGGGAGATTTATAATGAAACCGACACATGTTTTTCAAGCCGAAAAATTAGCAGCGGGCTATGACAATAAAACGATTATCCAAGACATAAGCCTGGTCATTCCCAGTAATAAAATAAGCGTCATTATAGGAGCTAACGCCTGCGGCAAGTCTACACTGCTCAAGACGCTGGCAAGGCTGATTAAGCCTATATCTGGAGAGGTTCTCCTCGATGGCAAAGCTATTGGTAAAATCCCTTCGAAACAATTGGCCCGGGTGGTTGGACTGCTGCCGCAGTCTCCCATCGTTCCAGAAGGTATTTCTGTCGCCGATTTGGTTGGACGAGGTAGGTTTCCGCATCAGTCACTGCTCAGCGGCTGGACCAAAAAGGATGCGGAGGCTGTTGCCGAAGCGATGGAAATCATGAATATTACGGATCTTGCCAATCGGAGTATTGATGAGCTGTCAGGTGGCCAACGACAGCGGGTCTGGATTGCGATGGCTTTGGCGCAGCAAACCGATATTTTATTTCTGGATGAGCCGACAACCTTCCTGGATATCACCTATCAGGTGGAGATCCTTGATCTGCTCACCGACCTCAATCAAAAGCACGGCACAACGATCGTTATGGTGCTGCACGATATCAACTTATCCGCACGTTATGCAGACTATATTTTTGCGCTTCGACAAGGACAGCTTATGGCAGAGGGTGAGCCATCCGAGGTAATTACCAGCACGCTGGTGAAGGACATCTTCGGGCTTGATTGTACGGTGATTGAAGATCCCGTGTCCGGCTCTCCCCTGGTGGTGCCAAAGGGAAGATATCATGTGAATGATGTAGTTACTCCTTAAATAATGACAATATCCTATCGCGAAATATAACGAGTACTGCGCATCCGAAAATGCCTCATAATTAATAAGGAACCCGCTTCCGGGTTCCTTTTTTTTGTGTGCTTAAACAATTTACTCTTTATAAAGTTCATGAATTATCGAGGTCAGCTCATTTTTCAATCTCATTTGCTGCTGAAAATCGAACAGTAACCGTTGTCCCTTGATCTTTTGAACTATGATAATCAATTTTACCATCATATTTCTCTACAATATTAAAACAGATCATTAACCCCAATCCTGTACCACTACTTTTTAATGAATAAAAAGGGGTTCCTAATGACTTTACCTCATCCTCTGTCATTCCGCTTCCCTTATCGGTGATTTGTATCTCTATAAAATGATGATTTTTCTTAGCTATGACTTCAACAGATTGACCAACATCCGAAGCTTCTAGTGCATTTTTTATTAAATTCATAAGCAACTGCTTAAACTCAATCGTATTAATGAAGATGGTACAGTCGTCCTCTACCTGGATATCAATTTGCTTATCCGACAGCATTGCATAGGAGCTGAGCAGACCTGTAACACTCTGAAGAGCATCCTTCACATCCACTTTCTCTGGCTTTTGATCTCTGCTTGGTTTAGAAAGTGTTAGAAATTGAGAGGTGATGTGTTCAACTGTGTTTAGTTCATCCATCATTAGTTTGAACTTGTCCTTGACCGGATTACTAAAAGAAGGATCTTCTTGGTATAACTGCAAGAAGCCTCGCACTACAGTTACTGGATTTCTAATTTCATGCGCTACCGCGGCGGTTAAATGTGCGATCATCTTCAAACGCTCTGATTGCTGCAATTGTTCATAGTAAAGCTGCTGCTTTCTCATTCGACTAAAAGACAAACGAAATATAAGAAGTAATAGTACCTGACTCGCTATTATATTGATAAGATTGCCCACAATATCCTGGTGTAAATAGGTATATCCCTCGCCTTGATCAATCAGGGTGATATAGCCAAAAGTGATCATTATTAAAATCCCGTTTAAAGTGATGGAGAAATAAAATAATTTTAAATCAAAAAATAAAATGGCAAGTGAAGGAATAAGACATATGAGAATATATGTAGTCCACGTCTCCGGATATAAAAAGAACAATGTATAAAAATAAGCAAATCCAAATAGAATGATGATTTTTCTGAAAAAGTAGGTCTCATATTTAGGATAGATCAATAAGCAAATCGATATGAACGCCACACATAAAAAATGAACACTATACCCCAAAGTAATCTTGTTTAACTCTGTCGCAGATAGTATCAATCCAGATACCATCAGAACGATGATCATTAACATTGAAATATAATAGATTTTTCGATTTATCTGACTGTACAATTCTTTCATTAATTCACCTGGATACCCTTTTTTAAGTAGTTCCTGTTCTTTTTTATTTATATTTAATATATCATACATGCATCTCGATCGTTTTGACATTCCTGAGCCAGACAGAACTTTAACAATAGCGAACTTTTTAGTAGATGGGAATTCCCGCTATACTATCAGATCCCGATGAATTAAACTCCCCTAATCACCTACTTATGGCACGGTTCACTGTAACATCAATAGAGAAGAATAATCGTCCTTCACAGTGCGGAACGACTGCATGCTTATTGCTCACCACAATATTAGAAAACAGACTTTACTCCGGCCTTAATCATGAACGAGGCGCTTGAAGCGCTTACTTTTTTATATTTCATGAAAAAAATAATATTAACATTTAAAATGTATAATAATTGGCCATTTTTTAGCCGATATAACTATCTTTACACCAGATATATACTTCATATGGACAGGGAGTTACAAGCATGGACATCTTAGATAGCTTATTGAAGACATTACCGTTTTTTACTCAGACATTACGCGAAAAGGTCAACCTCGTAGTGTACGACCGAACGAAGATTCTGTATTTCATACAGACCCGGGACTTTATTCTGGAGCAAAAGGTTGGCGACCCTCTGATCCCCGAGTTTCAGAATTTTGGAGCCTTGACTAACGGATCCGAGCCGAGCCTCGTACATATCAGTGAAGAAGTGTACGGGTTCCCTGTAGATACTATTAATATTCCAATTACCAATGACAGCAATGAAGTTGTGGCCGTTCTCTGTGCTAGTTATGATCAGAGCAACCAGCACCAGCTTAACACTGTTGTAGACGATAATCAGCACATCTCGAACGAGCTTATCGATATGGTGCAGCACGTAGCAGCACATGCAGAGGAGCTCCAGGCCGCCAGTGAGCAGATTCTGCAGAACAGTAAGCTTGCTGTGGAAAATGCAGGCAAGGTTTCCCAGGTATCTGGCCTGATTCGCGAAATTTCGGAACAGACCAATCTGCTGGGCCTGAATGCAGCCATTGAGGCTGCCCGTGTAGGCGAAGCCGGAGCAGGCTTCGGCGTTGTGGCAACCGAGGTGCGGAAGCTTTCCGTACATTCCAAACAGGCCACAACGGGTATCGAGGCTGCCCTGAAGGAAGTTGAAGAATCTATCCGCAAAATGGAATTGGAAATCAGCCAAATCTCCGCGTCAGCAGCAGAACAGGCTTCTCTCGTAGAGGACTTCACCCAGGTGATTGAGCGTCTGCACTTATCCAGTGAAAAAATGCTGGGTGTTTCCGGCAATTTGATTAAATACTCGGTGGAGTAATTCAGCTTGGCGCATTAGAGCCACAATAAAACAGCGATCCTCCATTCATGGGAGAATCGCTGTTTTGCTTGTTATGATTGTGCATCTTATGCAAGTCGCTTGAATGCTCATGCGAAAAGTCTTGCAACGCAATATCACAGGTCTGTAAGCCGGACCTTCTGCTGCTAGCCGTAAGCCAGCAGTTACGAGAAAACGCATAAACTTATTAAAGTTGGTGATTCTGTTATGAAGCTTTTGCTGCAACAGCTTTTTCAATTAAAGCCTTTGCATCGTTATTAGAAAGACCTTGTTTAGGTTGAAGCAACTTGTTCTCTGTTGCATTAAGAATACCTTTGTCAATCAGTTTTGCTATAGGTTCAACCGCATAAGTAGAAACGGTTTTACCATCTTCAAAACCTGCGATGATCGCAGCAGCATTTTTATCAGGAGCTTGATTGCTCAACAATTTAGCAAGAATTGTAGCAGCTTCTTCACGAGTGATATCACGATCAGGATGGAAGTTACCACCGTAGCCTAGAATGAATCCAGCATGAGTCGCTTCAGCGATTGCATCTGCATATGCAGCATCAGCAGCAACATCCTTGAATGTAGGTGCCGTAGCTACTTCGTTTAGTTTCAACATATCTACTAGAGCACTGACGAATTCAGCGCGAGAAATGACTTCTGTTGTTACAGGCGTTTCAGTTTGCTCTGTAGATGCAGCCAGGTTCGTGATACGTCCTTCCGTTATTGCCTCAATACTACCACCTTTAAACGTATCTACTATGTACTGGTAGAATACATCAAGATCGATAGGACCTGCTAAGGATGATTTAGCATCCACTAGCACTTTGTAGTTATCTCCACCCGCTGCCATAAAGTTGTTAACTACAGCCGTATATGTTTTTTCAAGATCAATAGGTGTGCCATCTTCAAGACTAAGACTTGTAACACGTTCGGTAACTGGCTTATTGAAATCTGCAGTATATTTCAAGCCAGAGATTTGTAGTGTTTTCGTGTTTGGTGTACCGTCAGCATTTGTACCCCATTGCTGTTCCAGCAAGGTTTGGACTTGTTCACCAGTCAGCTCTAGTTTCACTAAAGTATTGCCAAAAGGTTGGATTTTAGCAAGATCAGCAAAGGTCACATCGCCTTGTGGCAGATCTGCACGAATACCACCTGGATTCATAAATGCAAAGTCAGCAGCGCTTGCTTCATCACCAAAGTCTGCTTGACGCATCGCATCTGCAATGAGGTTTCCTAGAGGCGCTTCGTTATTGTAAGCATCTGTACGAGTGACAGAACCATCTGTTGTACCTACTGGCTTAGTTAGCTCAGGGTGCTTGTCTAATGATTTTTGAATAATAGCCAAAGATTCAGGGTCTTCTTTTACACCCTCTTGGAAAGTCGTTGTAACTGTAGCTGATTTCTCGGTTACATCCCCAGTAGTAGGGTCAATCATCAACTTAATATCCTCAAATGCCGTACCATAAGAATAAGCTTGAACGATCAATTTTCCATTCACTTCACCGTTAGCAAAACCATGATTGTCACCTGCAACGATAACGTCAACAGGGGAATCTGAAGGTAAAGCTTTTGCTAAATCAGCTGCTTCTCCAGTGGTTACGCCATCTTTTGTTGTTGCTGGATCATGAGCCAAGATGATGATCGTTTCTACACCTTGATCTTGCAACTCTTTTGCATATTTATTAACTGCCTCAACTTCTTCTTCTGCGCTTAAGAAACGCACGCCTGCTGTACCAGATGGGGAAACTTTAGCAGGTGTAGCTTTCGTCACGAGTCCGATAAATCCGATTTTGACTCCGCCCACTTCTTTAATAACATATGGCTTAATCAATGTTTCTCCAGTGGAGGTTTCAATGACGTTTGCATTTACATAATCAAATTTTGCACCAGCATGAGTTACCTTGCCTTCTTTAGGATCAAGGCCGCCAAAGATTTGTGCTTTTAATGCAGCGATACCTTGGTCGAATTCATGATTGCCTAAAGAAGCTACATCAAAGCCCATCATATTCATCCATTCCATAGTAGGCTCATCACGATCTAGAGATGAGACTGGAGCAGATGCACCAACAGAGTCTCCATTATGGAAGAGTAGGGAGTGTTCATATTTTGCTTGAGCTTCTTTTAGATATGTAGCTAGAATCGGAGCTGTTCCTACCTTTTTATCACTAACAATCGATGTGGTATCTAACTGACCGTGCAGGTCATTGATTCCAATCAAGTGTACTTCTACATCTTTACTTGCGGCAGAGACAGAACCTACTGCGCCTAATAGTTGGGAAAGTAATAGTGCTGCAGCAGCCACACGAATTGTGCTTTTACCCACGCTTTTTTTCCATGACATGAGTTACAAAACCCCTCTCAAATTTCTGATCCTGGAATAGATTAGCATGATTTAATTCATAAACATCGTAGAATATATGAAATCTGTGTAAAAAAGTTGAAAATTAATAGAGAAAGTTGTATTAGTTCCCGTTTTTCCATCCGCCACCCTCCTCTCGTCTGCTCAAGAAAGCAGCGGTAGACGCCAAAAACCAAGGAGCTAAGCGAGAACATATCGCTTAGCTCCTTGGTTCTTAAAATTACTATCCTATTTAGTTGCTGAAGATGTTCCAAAGTGTGCTTTGGGGACAGCCTCTCTACTTGCCTTATTTATGATACGGTTCACCATCCCCACCATAGATTTTTCCGCTATTGCCGGTTCGCCTGATTTACCTTCAGCAGCTTCCCTTTAATGGTTGTATTCTTCATCACATTCAGAACGAGGTCACCTTTGCCGTTAAGAATATCCACGTAGGAGGCGTTATCCTCTATTACAATAATCCCGATGTCATCAGCTGATATCCCTTCAATCTTGGCAATGGTGCCGACGAAGTCTACGGCCCGGATCTTCTTTTTCTTCCCCCCGTTAAAATATAGCTTCAGAACCTCCTGGTTCCGATGGGAGCTCCTGTCCTTCTTGATCGTCCGCTGATTCGCAAGCTTCGCTTTAAAAGCAGGAAGGGTACGTGCGATGGCCTCTTTGGACGGGGCGTTACGCTTCTCGATCTCGAACCCGATGTATTGCTGGACGCTGGCAACGAACTTGTCTTCAGACGGTGTAGCGAAGGAGATGGCCTTCCCCGATTTCCCGGCTCTTCCCGTACGTCCACTGCGATGGACATAGCTTTCATTCTCTTGCGGAAAATCATAATTAATAACATGGCTGATGTTCTCGATATCAATCCCTCTGGCAGCCACATCCGTCGCGATCAGGTAGCGGAATTCCCCGCGCTTAAATGCGTTCATCATCTCCGTGCGATCATCCTGCTCCATGCCCCCATGGATTCGGCCGCAAGGGTAGCCGTGCTTAGTCAATTCATTAAATACCGTTTCAACCCTGATCTGGGTCCGGCAAAAAATAATGCAGCTATCCGGATTCTCCACAACCGTGATATCCCGAAGCAATTTCAGCTTGTGATCGTCCCTGACGGCATACATATAGTGCTCAATTTGGCTTGACGTTCTGGCTTCGGTCTGTACCTCAATATCCAGTGGATCATTCATATATTTGTGGCATAATTGCTCCACATCTTTAGGCAACGTCGCCGAGAACAGCATCGTCATCCGCTCCAGCGGCAGCTCACGGATAATCTTCTCCACATGTTCAATGAAACCCATGTTCAGCATCTCATCGGCCTCATCAATGACCAAATAACGGATCTGCTCCAAATCAATCGTCTGCTTCTCGATATGATCAATTAACCGCCCCGGTGTGCCTACAATAACATGATTTCGCTGCTGCAGCTGCACCTTCTGTCTGTGAAAAGGCTGTTTCCCGTATACAGCGGTTGCCTTAATTCGTTTATATCTGCCGATGTTCATTATATCCTGCTTAACCTGATCGGCCAGCTCACGCGTTGGCGTCAAAATAAGGACCTGCGGCCGGTATTCCTGCCATTCCAGCATCTCACAGATAGGGATCCCATAAGCTGCGGTCTTCCCGCTTCCGGTATGGGATTTAACGGTCATATCTTTTTTCTTGAGCGCATAAGGAATGACCTTACGTTGCACCTCCGTCGGCTGCTTATACCCCAGGCTATCCAGTGAACGGATAATTTCCTCGCTTAATTCATAATCTTTAAAGCCTTGCTCAACTTGCTCACTCATGAAGTAACCCCTTTATATAAGTAACATGTCCGCGCATTTGTCATTTAAAGCAGCTTAATCAGCTCTTCCAGCTCATCAAGCAACACTTTGGCTAGTTCAAAATTCGTGTCTTTCAAAGCCAATTCAATCTTCATTTCAACGGACTTCTTCTTCTGTTCCATTTCCAAATAGTCTTTACTGAAGTGGCTCGCATAAATCATCTGTCTGAACTTGCGCATACTCATCTTACGAATTGTCTTATTTTCAATAATTAATACATAATTCATACCATTCACAACGGAATAGAAATCATGCGAAATCATCAGAATCGCGCCTTTATAGTCGATAATGGCTTTCTCCAGTGCGATCTGGGTGTAGATGTCCAAATGGCTTGTCGGTTCATCAAGAAGCAGTACGTTGGCCTGACTGGCAGCAACCTTGGCTAGCTGAAGCATATTTTTCTCTCCGCCAGATAACGATCCGATCTTCTGATCCAGGATTTCGCCTTCAAAACCATAGTGTCTTAGATACACTCTAATCTCATCATAGGTTTGGAACCCGGCATCAATGAATTCATGGAGTATGGTATTCGAATCCGTTAACGTTTCGCCTTGAAGCTGAGACAAATAAGCCACTTTAGCATCGGCATTTATTTCAATGGAGTCATGATGATTTCGAGCGATTTCCCGGAGCAAAGTCGTTTTCCCGGTACCGTTCGCACCGATAATGGCTACTTTATCACCCGATTTGATTTCAAAGTTCACATTATGCAAAAGCAACTCATTAAAGGCAGCACTATAATTCTCCACATTTATAAGAGTGGTGTCTTCCATTGCATGATCCAGCTCAAACCGAATCTTTGGTTGCTTGATATCAACAAAAGGCGCTTTAATTCTACGCGCTTCAAATCGTTCCTGAAACCGGACTCTGGCCTTTAACGCCCTTCCTCTGGATGCTTCTGAATTATATTCTGCAATCGCTCTAAGATTATCAATAATGACATCATTACGCTCCATCTCTTCCTGTTCAGCGACTGCGAGCTCCTGCATCTCAATCTTGGTCTGAAGTAAAGAGAAATTGTACTCGATATATCGCCCATCAAACTCCTGGATCTCCGCGTTTTCGAGGTGTAGTATTTTGTTAAAGCAATGGTTCAACAGATACCGGTTATGCGTAACAACGAGCAGCATGCCCTTGTGGGAATTAATGAGTTTCTTAAGTGCGTTCAGGTTTTCGAAATCCAAAAAGACATCCGGCTCGTCCATAATTAGCAGTTCCGGGTGATTCAGCATTTCCTTCATGACTTGAATCAGCTTGAATTCCCCGCCGCTCAGGTCGGATACGCTGGAGTCTTTGAGCTTCATCAGGTTGGCCAGATTTAGCTTCTTATTAATGTTACTTTCAAAATCATCCCCGCCCATGGCCTCAAATGCGTCTAACGCCAATTGATATTTCTCCAGCAGGTCATCCATATCCGAAGAGGTTTCCATCTCCGTACAGATCGATGTGATTTCGTTCTGAATCTTAATGAATTCTTCTCCAATATATTCGAAGACAGTTACTTCTTTCGTGTTGTCTACTTGCGAGAACTGACTGACATGCCCGATTCTGCAATTCGGGTCGATCTCAAGCTTCCCCTCGTACAAATATCTTTCCGGGTCCATCAGGATATCGATCAGCGTAGTTTTGCCGCTCCCACTTGTACCTATGAAAGCGCAGTGTTGGCCCTCTTCTAACGTGAACGAAATATTTTTATACAGTTCCTTTTGCGGAAATGAAAAGGATAAGTTATCAACTTTGATCATCGTATTACCTTTCTTGATAGCTAGGATGGTGACTATTGTTGGCGTATGGCGATGGTAAGACAGAACATAAGTCTGAGTTGCCGTTGTTCAGCGTAACACTGTTCCATGGTAAGTTCAATTGGTTTGTGGGTTTGGGTTTCTTGGGTGGTTGATTTAGATGGATTTGTTCATAGATACATGTTTAGATTATCGCATAATACATTACCGCAAGAATGTTCATATCCATAAATAAAAGCTTAAGGAGGATCACGCTATGCTCCCAACGTACGAGGAAGTTTCACAGCAAATTGTAGAAACGGAGGCCTTCATCAGCTAGAGAAGAAGGGCTATTTTCCCATGATTAAGATTGCCAATAGTCTGGGCAAAAACTCCTCGGTTGATCAGAGTTCCATTGCTAGCTCGTGATCTTTTTTAATGTCCTTCGCGCGATAAATTAACAACTTAATTTCGTTATAATTCTTATTGCAATTCATTTCGCTCTACTTGTAATAAGGTTCACCGTAATGTATCTAAACACAAAGTACAGTTCGACCACAATATATACATCAGCATATAAGATAAAAAACCACTCCTGACAATGGAGTGGTTTCTTTGGATATAACTTCTCTTTTATGGAACTTTTGTTCCGCTAAATCAAGGGGAAGTAGTATTTCTAACATATTTTATTCCAACTCTAAAACTGATTCGCCACTAATTATCGTACCGTTATTCTTACCTTCACAAATTTCTTTCATCGAGCCTGGTTTATCGAAGTTAAACACATGCATTGGCAGATTGTAGTCTCTTGCTAAAATAAAAGCTGATTGGTCCATTACCTTTAAGTTGTGTTTTAAAACGTCGTTGTAATGAAGCGAACGAAATTTCTTTGCATCTTTATCAAATTTAGGTTCTGCATTAAGAACACCATCAACACCTTGCTTTGCAACTAATATGGCGTCACAATTAACCTCGATGGCTCTTTGTACTGAAGGATAGTCTGTTGTAACGTAAGGCTGACCGTTCCCCCCTGCAAAAATTACAATATAGCCTTTTTCTAGATGGTGGATTGCTCTTAGACGGATGTATGGTTCTGCAACTGAAGTAATAGGTATTGCCGTCATTACCCGTACTTCTTTTTTGGTCTTGGCTTTAAGTACTCCACGAAGCATTAAACTATTTACTACAGTCGCAAGCGTTCCAATGTTATCAGCTTCTGCCCTTTCTATCCCCCAGCTTTCCGCCATACTACCTCTGAAAATATTACCCCCACCTATAACTAACGATACTTCAACGCCTAAGTTTACTACTGACATAATTTCATCTGCGATATGGTCTAAGCTTTCTGGCTCAAAACCAAATTCAGAGTTTCCAGCGACTGCTCCACCACTTAGCTTAACGAGAACCCTTTTGTACCTTGACAATGATTACACCCCCATAAAATAAAAACACTAAAGCAATAAATGCTTTAGTGTCCTTATGGAATGGAAATATGAAAATACGCAAGTCGACTGAATGTAAGTCTTCCGCTTCCACCTCATACTCCCACCCCTTCCATATTTTTTCCATCAAATAATTTTACATTACGTGAATGTAAATTGCAATTACTGTAACCTATGAACGAGTGTATTATGTCCTGAGTGCCTTCTCTAAAGTAATAACGAAGGTTGAACCCGAGAAGCAGAAGGATTTACTACATTCAATAATCAGTAAGATAACTGTGAATGCTGGCGACCATCCAACCAAAAGAAGCGTCAAGGACATTAAATTGTTGTTTGACGCTTCCCTTAGCGATAAGTTTGTGCTTACTTATGATACGGTTCCCCCCGATTAATCTTCACCGCCCGGTAAATCTGCTCCACTAACACAAGCCGCATCAATTGATGCGGCAGGGTCATACGTCCAAAACTCAGCTTCTGCTGCGCCCGCTTTAATACCGCATCTGACAACCCGTGGCTTCCACCGATAACAAACACTACATGGCTTGTCCCATACGTCCCGAGTTTATCGATTTCTGCTGCTAAATCCTCTGAACTCCACAATTGGCCGCCGATTGCAAGCGCAATGACATGGGCTTCGCTCTTTACATGCGCAAGAATTCGCTCGCCCTCGCGTTCCTTAACTCCACGAACCTCTGCCTCACTCATATTGTCCGGAGCCTTCTCGTCTGGCACTTCAATCGCCTGAAACTTTATGTAAGGTCCAAGGCGCTTTGCATATTCTTGAATGCCCTGCACCAAGTATTTCTCTTTTAATTTTCCTACACCAATAATTTGAATAAACATATGTTTTGCCTCCTGCTTTTCCATCTATATACCGAAATTTTATAACGTCTCATTAACTGATCCCTTTATCTCTTTTAGCAGTGTACCATGCCTCTCTCTAAACACAAATTTATAGACTTGTCACAAATCGCTGCTTCCGGTTGTTATATAGCATGAATAATTAAGGAGGAGGCGATAACCCTGAACCAGAGCAAGCAGAAAGTTTCGGATGATCTATTACATATAGAGCAAATTGTCCTTGAGATTCAACAAGGGAACATAGAGCGATACCGAACTGTCATTTCGCACTATCAGAAACAGATCTATTTCTACTGCTCCTACCTTCTTAGTGATAAAGGTCAAGCAGAGGATGCAGTTCAGGAAGTTTTCATCAAGAGCTATCGAGATATTCAAAACTATACCCATGCAGTGTCATTTCAAGCTTGGCTATATAAGATCGCGTATCACCATTGCTTAAATCTCAATAAGAAAAAAGCTCGTGATCGCAAGCTACTCCAGTCTTTTAAAGATCTATATCGTCCGGTTCAGCGGCATATATCAGGTGCAGAGATACAAGATTTTTTGTCCCCCCTGTCCATGGAGGAAAGGCATATTCTAATTCTCAGAGCCGTTGAAGAGTACTCCTATGATGAGATAGCTGAAGTTATGAATCTCAAATCAGCTACTGTCAGGAAAAAGTACGAAAGGCTTCGTAAAAAAATGATTAACTTCAATCAAAAAGGAGGATATGCACATGAGTCCAAGCTCCATAAGGCAAGAGGATGAAATGAACAGGATTGCGCTAGTCATTCGGGAGAATAGGAAGGCCAGCTTCGATAAAGACTTCACGGAACCGATTATGTCCGAACTCTACCAACGGCAAGGAGAGAACAAGCCTGGATTAAACGTATCTACTCCTCATGCAAAAGGCCGTAAAAAATGGCTTCTTGGCTCTGTCTCCGCAGCCGCAGTAGTCCTTCTGCTAGGAAATATAGTATTGACCCCAAGCATGGCCTCATCCTTGCAAGAAGTTCCTGTACTAAGGAGCATTTTCAAGCTTGCAGGAGACCTTGGACTTTATCGTGCTGCAGACCAAGATCTGTCGAGCCACCCAAATGCGAGCGCAACGAAAGAAGACATCACCCTGACTATACCTGAGGTTATCTATGATGGTACTCGATTATCCCTAAGTTTAATGAGAACAGCTATAGGTAGCTCATCTTCAATGTCACTGCAAGAGCAATTAATGAATATCGATATATTGGTTAATGGACAAAACATTCAATCTAAAGAGATCGGAAACAGCATACCCATCTTTACTTTGCCTGGCGCGGATGAGAACTCGGTAATTATTGAGTTTGCAGACCTAAGGAATCAAGGGGGAGAGCCTTTGCCTGAACAATTCGAATTGACCATCAATCTAACAATGGATCACATTAATGAGCCCCTTTCGATGTCAATGCCTGTAGCCGTAAGCAAAGAAGATTTGGTAGTGGTCAAACCAAATTTCTCAAAGACTTATGAGGACCTCACCTTGAGCATCGAGAGCATTGAGCTTACTCCAGTCACAACGAACATAACAACCCGAATTTCACTTCCAGAGGGAGTCCAATACAGCTATCTAACGCACGGACTTAGTTTCGATATCTTCGATAATAATGGGAACAAGCTTAAATCACTAACCGGCAATGGCTACAATGAAGCTGGCGGGAATACATCTATTTCTGACACGAGATATCACCCTTTTACAGTGCTGCCTGAGAGCATCCTTATTAAGCCGTTCAAATACATCTATAGTGAAACAGAAAAGGGAGCTTTCGTATACGATGAAAATGGAGAAATCCAAGTAAAGTATATTTCCGAGCTCGAGATAGAAATCCCGATCAAAGGCTCTCCTTAAAAACACAAAAAGAGCGCAGAATACGCTCTTCTCCCATCCCTATATCAATCAATTAACTTGATTTACACGACCAAAAATTCCGCATTGTTATTGCATTCGGAGCATTTAACCGGTGGGTCCCAATCTGAGAATTCGGTCTCCTTCAGATCAACGATATCCGGTGCATCCTCGAATTCATTGACGAACAGTTCAATTGCGTGCTCCACATGCTCTTTACATACGGTGTACATTCATTAAGCATCCTTTCTGTCTTGGGCCATTCATTTCCGGGGTTTACGTTGTTTTCATACCATGCATGAAGGTAAGCCCCTCCTCCTGTTCTACCATACCTGCCCTAGAAAATAAACCCTTAATCCTTGTTAAACCCATATTTAACCGTAAGCCTCACTGAGATCTGATTATATTTTACCCCACCACTTCTATCTTTCCCCGTTGGTACCACATACCATACAAAAACCTGTTTGAAGTATATTCATACCTTTCAGAACAACGACGATCAAACGGATCATTCGCTAGCGCAGCAACAAAGAGCCCTTCCCACGCACTAAAAAACAAAAAGTCCGACATCACATGTGTCGGACTTCCATAACTCCCTCCCCCAACAGAGAGAGGAGAAGATACCTGATGGCTCTCCTGCGAAGAGAGCGAAATGATACGGTGAGAAGCGCAGCGTTCGTATTTGGCCTGAAATGGGTACCTTCTCAAAATACATTCAACCCATTTAAGGACAACGACGATCGAACGGATCATTCGCTAGCGGAGCAACAAGGAGCCATCCCCCTAATTCTTCTCGCTTTTCTCAACTCACCGTTCCGCTAAACTTAAATCTTACTCCTCCGGCTTATCCGTCAGATTTACACTCTCTTCCTTCAGTTCCCCATCCCGATAAAAAGAAATCGTCATCTTATCCCCGATCTTCTTCTTATCATAGAGAAACTTCCGTAAATCCAGCGTCGATCCAATCGGCTGACCGTCGAACTTCACGATTACATCGTTCATCTTCAAACCTGCCTCTTCTGCAGGACCGGAAGCTTCGAGTACAATGGCCCCTTCCTCCACAGAAGCAGGAAGCTTAAGCTCTTCACGCTGCTCCTCATCAAGTGGAGCATAGGTGCTGGACAAATCAACAGTGTATACGCCCAGGAATGGACGAGATACTTTTCCGTCCTCCATAAGATCATTTACAATCCTCATGACATCTTCAGTCGGAATGGCAAAGCCCAAGCCTTCAACGCCCATATCGGCGATCTTCATCGTATTGATTCCGATCAGTTCACCTTTCATGTTGATCAGTGCTCCGCCGCTGTTACCTTCGTTAATGGCAGCATCTGTCTGGATGACGTTCTGCTCCCAATCGTAGACTCCGTCCTGGTTAATGGAAACAGGAATCATCCGGTTGGTATAGCTGACAATACCAGATGTCATGGTACCGCCTAGCCCAAGCGGGTTGCCGATCGCAAGCACCGTCTCTCCCCGGCGTATCTGCGATGAGTCACCAATTTCAACAGCTGCTTTAATACCTTTGCTGTCAATCGACAGCACCGCCACATCACTGATCCGATCTTTACCGATCAGCTCTGCCTCTTTGGTTACGCCGTCTACGGTGACGGCTTCCAGATTGTTTCCGCTGTCTACGACATGGTGATTCGTCATGATATAGGCTTTGTCGCCTTCAATCTTGAAGATCACACCGGAGCCGAGCGCAGAATCATCAATTCGGGAACCGTCAATGTCCCGATGGCTCACAATGCTGACAACGGCAGGTCTGACTTTGTCACCGGCGGCAATAATACGCTCATACGGATCGCCCTGTGCTGTTCTCAGCGAGGTATCGGAAAACGCGGTCTCCACATTCCCCGGCTGCGTCACAAGTGCGAACAAACCAACAGAAACAACAGCGCTAATAATCGAACTAATAACAGCAACTTGAAGCACAGAAAGAGAAGAGGACTCTGAATTTCTTACTGTTTTTGGCCATAATCTTTTTCGGCTGACCTGCACGCGTCCTAAAGATTTCCCGGTCCGTTTCGATACTTTGGTGGAATAAAATTCGTCATCAAACAAACCCATTAGATCCTCTCCCCTTCGTATCACTACGCATCAAGACCTGTTCTACTCGCCTTAATACTGGTTCATCTTTTATATTAAAAATCCCTCATTTATGTCGAATAAAGACAGAATCCAACAGGAACAAACTCTTATTATATTAAACACATTTCATGACAGAAAGTTTCATACTATTTCACTTTTCCTAAACCCTATACCCTTTTATCACCATAAAAATGCTGAATCAAGCAGCTTTTTCATAGATTCATAAATACATATTATTCTAGCAAATGTGCGTTGAAACAGCCTTTTTAGCATACCACGCCTCTTATTTTCATTACACAGGAAAAAACAGGAATGATTTGCGTCTCTCCTGACTACAATAGAATACAAGCCTAAATACAGAGGTTAATAGAAGGAGGTCCACGTATGAATCGTGTTTACTCTGCTATGGAAGAGGTCCATCTTGCGGCCAAGCTGGCTGATTTGAAAGAAGAGCATTATCGCAACACCCTTGCCCTCAGTACAATCATAGAACTCCTTGTCGAAAAGAACATCCTCACTCGGGAAGAAGTGGAGAAAAAAGCTGCCGAGCTCGACAGCTTTATGGAGATCCCACCTTATCCCACGGTGTAGGACGATCATAATACGTATCGCAGAGCTGGAACTCGCTGTCCTTATAAAAGCAGCCCCGATCCTCCATGGCTCCGCGTACTGTCAACTTCGCCAGCTCCATCATATTATGGTCCCGGCTTAAATGTGCAAGATACGTGCGCTTCGTTCGGCCGTTCAGCAGCTCGCTGAGCGCCGCTCCCGCCGCTTCATTGGACAAGTGACCTAAATCGCTCATAATACGCCGCTTCGTGTTCCACGGATAACGACCCATCCGAAGCATATCAATATCGTGATTCGCTTCAAGTACGAGCACATCCGCATCCGAGATAGCGAGTCTAACCTTATCGCTCATATAACCGAGATCGGTAGCTACGCTCAGCTTTTCTTTGCCGTCATAAAAGGAATAGCCTACCGGCTCGGCCGCATCATGAGAGATACCGAACGATTCCACCCGCAAGGACTGAAACTCACGTACTTCCCCGCTCTCCATGATTTTGACGTTCTCCTCCGGAATTTTGCCCAGCGACTTATGCATCGCATTCCACGTCTTCGTATTTGCATAGATTGGTAAATTATATTTACGCGCCACTGCGCCTAGTCCTCGAATATGATCGGAATGTTCATGTGTGACCAAAATTCCGTCCAGTTGAGAACCAAGCATGTCCCGTTCCAGCAGAAGCTCGTCTACTCGTTTGGCACTAAGCCCTGCATCTATTAATAAAGCTGTATCGTCATTACGAACGACAGTCACATTCCCTGTCGACCCGCTCGACAATACTGTAAAAGCGATCCCCATAACTTATTACTCCTTACGGTTTTTCTGACTTCGGGCTGATAACCTCTCCGCTAATGCCCTGTACATAGTACTGCTGCCCGCTTTCGAGCACAAAACGCCATGCAGGGGCTGCAACCTGGCTGTCCGAGTTGAACTCTTCTCCATAATAGCCCAGCTGAATATCCTGCACGACAGCTTCATCCGGCAAAAATAGTTCAACCAGCGTACCAAGCGCCTTCGAAGCCGGAAGCACTTGCTGTTCTTCTTCAAATGTCGACATTTCAATAGGTGACTGCTCATAAGCCGTTATTTTCTGATCTGAATAATACAGCGCAAGGTTCACATGGAACAAAGGCCATTGCTGATCGGCCAGCGGATGCAGGATGAAACGATTCACGTCATCCGGATTCGCCAGCGGATCAAGCTGATATTCAGCAATGTTTGAAATATAATTTTTTAATGCAGCTTCCATTTCCTTCTCGGAAAAGATCAGCCTGCTGTCAACCGGCTCTTCAAGCTGAATCGGCTTTGCCGCCTTGCTCCCATTCACATAGCGATAGGTAAGCTTGGGCATGGCAGGCGTTTCGCTTGGAATTGGAGCGAGAATTTGAATCCCCTTCTCCTCCATAAGCCGCTGGGTACTCTCTCCCAGCGAGGTGAAGTCCAGGCTTGAGCCGGCTGAATCCCGTGCATCAACCCAAAGCTGATAACCCAGTACCAAATTCAATAACAAAAAAGCATAAATCAACACATTTTTAGCCCGGCCCCAATCCATTTCCTCACCTCATTTCATTATAGACCTTTGACAGCACAAGTCCAGGGTACAAGGGATAGGATCAAGAAGATTGAATGACCCTTACCTGACCGCTGCTAAGCGTGACTTCCCACACCGGGAACAGATTCATTCCATTCTCTGAAACGACAGGCTGATAAGCTGGATTCAGCCGAACAACCCGTTCATCTCCTACTGCGGCCTTGATTAAATCGGACAGCTCATCCCCGTAAGGCAGGTTCACCATCTCTTTCGTCAGCTCCTCGCCTTCTTCAAGATAGAGAAGCGAACGCTCATAGGTCGATACGAGCTCCTTCTGTACCTCAAGATGCATGTGCTCAAATCCATACTCCGGCAGATTGAGCACTGGGTAGCTTTCGTAATAAGGGAGCAGATTCACCTGGGTACTTTCTTCATCTGAACCGATATTAAGCCGGTATGTTCCATTAAAGCCCCCATGCTGATTTACAAAATCAACACCCGCAAGCGTATCCTTTGTGCGGTCCACCTCGCTCGTCTGTACCGCTGCCGGGTCATTATAGCTGATCCAGCGCTGATTGAACTTCACCTGAAGGCTTCGCTTACTGTCAGTATAGATCTCCGACCCGTCCTTTTCCTGAATGTTGCGTGTCATGCTTGGGTCAAAAAACAGACTTCGCTGCATCTGCTCCACCGTGTACTGTGCAGTCGGCACCTCAACCTGAATCATCTCAAGCGATTCCTGAGGAATATAATATCCTTCACTTGTCAGTTTATAAGGCGTCCAGCCTGTCCCAAAATCAACATGCTGCTGTACATCCTGCACGGTCAGATCCACGTCCGCTGCCTCATATACGACGTCGCCGCGTGAGCTGAAGAACAGGGCGTGTACCTTGTCATCCTTATCCGTATAAATCCAAAGCTTGCTGATCGTCTCAGCCTCAAACAGTGGGTCGCTGCCAAGCTGCATCACTCGCTGAAGCAGGGTGACCGGAACTCCTCCCTCGAAGGACAGCTCAATCCCCGGATTATCCTTCTTTAGCTCATTCCAGTTGCCAGAGCTTATGCTCTGTCTTTGAAAGTCTCCAAAGTTACGGCCTTGAAGTCTTGAATAAATGAGTTGATAGAACGTCGATTCAGGATAAAACAAGGTATGACGGTCTTCTCCCATATGAATAACCATGTGGTCTGGAAAGATGAGATTTTCAATGCGCTGCTCCTGCCCCATATTTTCCGTCTTAATATAATTTGATTCGCTGGTAACAATGGAGTAGCTGCCCGGAATCCGATAAATGAGAAAATAACTTTGGATCAGACTGGCCGCAATCAACATAGCGAGTACGACCGTCTTGATTCTTTCCTTCATCTACAGCTCACTCCCTTCCTGCTCAATCGGCAGAGTAAAAGTGACCCTTGTTCCTCGTCCAAGATCCGATTCCAGCTCAATCTCTCCCCCATGCGCCTTCACAATTTCGCGTGCAATGGATAGTCCAAGACCGGTTCCGCCCATACTGCGGGATCTGCCTTTCTCCACACGGTAAAAACGTTCAAAAATACGATCGATATCCTTTTTGGGTATTCCAATTCCTGTATCCTCAACGGAGACAGCTACTTTATCACCCATAAGGGTTGCAGACAAGGTCACGCTTCCGCCTTCATGCGAATACTTCAGTGCATTGGACACCAAATTATCGAGCAGCTGGTCAATTTGATCCCGATCAAGCGGCACCTCGGGGACCTCCTGATCGACAATAACAGCTACATTCATATATTTCTGCTGCATTTGGAAAGAGAAGCGGTCGGCTACCTCATCCAGCACATCCATTATTACTGTAGGCTGCTTGCGCAGCGGTGCCTCTTTGGAATCAAGCCGGGATAAATGAAGCAAATCGGTAACGAGCCTAATCATTCGCTCGGTTTCATTCTGAATGACACCGACAAACCGTCCGCCCAGCTCAGGATCCTCAATAGCACCGTCATCCAGAGCCTCTGCATAGCTCTTGATCGTCGTCAGCGGTGTTCTCAGCTCATGGGACACATTCGCTACAAATTCACGCCGGGACGCCTCTAGCTCTTCCTGCTCCGTTACGTCCTGCAGAACGATAATAGCACCCGTTCGCTCAAGATCCCGCCGATGAACAGGAGTAAAGGTAATCCGGATAACAACAGATTCATCATGTCCGGGCGGCTGAATTTGAAGCATAGTTGATGCGGTAATTCCGCTCAGCATCGTTTCGGCTTCCTCTACATCAAGACCCAGCACCACGGCAAAGTGTCTTCCATTCATGGCAGATTCTGCTGCCCCCAGCATCAAGCCTGCCCTTTTATTTACCAGAATGATTCGTCCCAGCTCATCAGTTGCAATGACTCCGTCGCTCATGTTCGCCAGAATGGAGGCCAGTTTCTCTTTCTCCTCTTCATTCTCGGACAACGCCGTTCTCAGCTGACTGGTCATATAGTTAAACGTGCTGCTCAGCTGCCCGATCTCATCCTTACCAAGCACTGGCATCTTGGTGCTGAAATCTCCTTCGGCAACCGCATTCGCCTTGCGTGTAAGCTCCTTAATGGGAGCTGTAATCGTATGAGACAAAATCACGCCCAAGACAGCAGTGAGACCCAGCGCAATGAGCACGCCTGAAATAAAGATGTTGTTAATTCGCTCCATCGTCGTGTACAGCTCATTCATGGATGCAGCAATATAGACAGCTCCCACGATTTTACCGCCGGATGTGACCGGCTTTGCTACTACTTTTTTGCGGACACTATCTTCATCAATAATATTTTCCTCATTATCACGGATACCTTGCAAAGCGCGGCTGACGACCGTCTGTGTATTTTTGCGCCCAATATAGTCGCTATGCGAACTGAGCGTCGTCGTCAGCACACGTCCGCTTGCATCCAGCACTTGGATCTCAGCTCCGTTAATGTTAAAGAGGTTGTTGACGAGCGAGCCCAGATTTTCCGTGCTGCCTTCTCCCTCTTCGCTGTCACCTGTAACAAGCGCCTCAGCAACCAGGACGGACAGCATCTCGGCCCTTGCATGCAAATCCTCTGTAAAATTGCTTGTTAATGATGTTTTCATCGCACTGACAAAATAAACCCCAATCAGCTGCATGGCCACGAGAATAAGCAGCACATAGACAAGGATCAGTTTTGCCTGTACGGTACGAAAATAAGAAGTCCACTTCATTATATGACTCCGCTCTTCGATCCCCGGATCAAGTAACCAAGTCCTCTGCGAGTGACAATCGTTTCCGGTTTACTCGGATTCTCCTCAATTTTTTCTCTCAAGCGGCGAATCGTTACATCCACTGTTCGTACATCCCCAAAATACTCAAATCCCCAAACCGCCTGAAGCAGATGCTCCCTTGTCATCACTTTGCCTGCATTTTTCGCCATATAATAGAGGAGCTCGTACTCCCGGTGGGTCAAATCAAGCGCTTGTCCGTTTCTATAGGCTGTATACATATCGGTATCAAAATAAAGGTCATGCAAACGTAGGCCCTGCTGCTCCTCTTGAGCCTGGGGCACTTCTGCTGTCGTTCCGGTCTTTTGCTGTCTCCGCATCTGTGCTTTCACCCGGGCGAGCAGCTCACGCGTGCTAAAGGGCTTTGTTACGTAATCATCAGCCCCGAGCTCGAGTCCCAGCACCTTATCGATTTCCGAATCCTTGGCTGTCAGCATAATAATCCGTGTCTCCATCTGAGCACGTACTTCGCGGCAGACGTCCATGCCGTCCTTGCCAGGGAGCATAAGATCCAGCAGAATCAAATCCGGCTGTTCGGATAAAGCGAGTTCAACCGCCTGAATGCCGTCAAAGGCACAGATGACCTCGTATCCTTCTTTCTCTAAATTAAATTTCAGGATATCCGCAATCGGCTGTTCATCATCGACCACTAGAATCTTTCCCTGCATAATGTTCGCCCCACCTTTTGGTT
Source organism: Neobacillus mesonae (assembly GCA_023715865.1). Taxonomy (GTDB): domain Bacteria; phylum Bacillota; class Bacilli; order Paenibacillales; family Paenibacillaceae; genus Paenibacillus. Next base: position 55,683 of record JAMBOW010000005.1, on the reverse strand, counting down.
TAACGTCTATGACCGTCTTTTTCTCTTCGTATACTCATTCTATCATACCTAAACTGGCAACTTCACTAGGTGAAAAGGGCTTCTTTCTAAACGAAAAAAGCATGATCTGCCTCTTACAGATCATGCTTTCCTATTTTAGGGAAGATATTTCATTGGGTTTTGAACTACACTGTTTTTCTTGATTTCAAAATGCAGATGTGTTCCTGTAGAACGGCCAGTATTTCCCATGACGCCGATGCTTTCACCTTGCTCCACGACTTGCCCTTCCTTGACACCGATGCTGTCCAAATGGCCGTACACTGTCTCATATCCATTACGATGATTGATTATAATGACATTTCCGTACCCGTTTTGCTGGCCTGCAAATGTAACAACACCTTCATCAGAAGCCATAATCGTCTTATTGCCTACAAGGTCAATCCCTTTATGCTGTTTGCCCCAGCGCTGGCCGAAGCTGCTGCTGATTGTTGCATTCGTTACCGGCCATTTGAAGATTCCGCTGCCCTCGCCAGTCACCTTGGTTCCCTGAAGGACCACTTTGGATACCGAAGCATCAATCACTTCTTGACCAAGCCATTCTTCGTTCACCACTTCGCCGTTTTCCTTTGTGATTCGGTATTCAACCTTCTTGAGACCGGTTTGTCCTTCGCGGACAACCTTGGTAACGCCTGCTTTCAATTCGTCCGTTTCCCGAATTTCCACCTGAGGCTCTGTCTCAATCTCTTCAACGACGTTTTCTACGGTTTGTACCGTAAGAGGAGGCTTAGGAAGCATAAGTGTCAGCTCATGACCAATCAACAGGCTGTCTTCCTCCAGATCAGGATTAAGCTTCTTCAGCTCAGCAACCGTTGTGTTGTAACGTTTGGCAATATAGGTTAGGTTATCGCCTTCTTTAACGACGTACACACTCTTCTGATCTTCACTCTCGGTCAACAGCTTAACCGCTTCCTCACTGGATAGAACTTCGCTTGGGCTTGCCTTCACATTTTGAAGGGCTACCTGCTCTTCAAGCTTGACTGACTCGAGGCTTACCTGGTCCTCCTGCGGCTTTCTTGATTCCTTGGAGGTGACCGCAGCGACGGTTTTAATCTTGGAAGCTGTGTTTACTGCTTTTTCTTCCGTAATATATTGATTCTTGACGGTTTGGATGATCTGATCTGCTGTCTTCTGATCTTTAACGATTCCAATAACCTTGCCGTCCACTTTCAGCTCTACACCCTTGGCGTATCCGGTAAGCATACCTTCGAGCTTCGCGAGTGTTTCATCACTATTAATTTCAGGCTTGTAAGCCCGCTCTTCTTTAATTTCAACAGTACTTGTGTCCAATTGCATATTGGCATCTGGATATTTCTGCTGATACGCCTCTGTTTTGCTCTCATACAGATCCTGGAGTTCCTTTTCACTCTTTACAGCTCCAATATGTTCTCCCTTAACATAAACGTTGTAATAAGGAATTGTATTCGCTGTCACATACGTTTCACTCGCAAACCCTGCTGACATAACAACAAACAGTCCAGCCGCCGTTACAAGAAGCCATTTGCGCGGTTTGGATAACGCCTTTTTTGGTGACGAGTTGTCAGAGGGGCTCATGTTGTCTTTCAAATTGCTCATGATCTTCTCCTTTTCCCTGTCCTTTACAAAATCAACTTATATTATTGCACTACAATGCATTACTTATGAGACTTTTTCTTCCATAGCTAAACCTTATAAAAATCTATTCAAAGTTCTTAAGAAAAAGTATCGAAATGGTATCAAAATTTTAACCTTTTGCTTACTTGTTTACTTTACCACAGCCGGAAGTACTAGATCAACTCGCCAAAACATGCCAAAAGACCCGCGCTAAGCGCGGGTTTCCTGTACTTTCCTCTAAGGCACTAAAATTGCCATTAAATCTTTGTATTCTTCTTCTGTTAAATATTTTGCAATAATTTGCTCCATCGTCTGAAGCTCTGTTTCGGTCAGCCCGTTCTCCATGGCACCAGAAATGAGTTGCATTTCATCCGTTGGAATCTTCGTCATGAGCAGCTCGAATACGGCTGTTTTGTCCTCAGCTGAAATTGAATCCTTCTGATCGGTAATGTCCTCTGGCGTGATGACGACAGAATCATTCATATCTGAGATGCCGGTTTCACTGCTATTCCCACTATTAGCCCCAGATGAACTTTCCTCATTCGTATCCATGTCGGTTTCTGCATCAGGGACGTCCAAATTCTCAGCCTGCCCTGTTGGCTCCGTCTCATTGACTTCCTCTGTCCCTTCACCCGTTTCTGTAGGGGGATCTTCAGATGTACCAATCGACTGCTCAGAACCTTCTTCATTTTGTGTGCTTGTATTCACACCTAGTGCTCCCTGAAATACGGATGCGAGCGACGTCGGCGCTCCTTCCCAGGTAATATTAAAGCTCGCCAGCAGGGAAGTAATATAAGATTGCACAATAAGTCCTGTCGTAAGTAAGGTCAGACTGCTTACCAAGATGACTGTTAACAGGAGCTGCGCACACCACTTCAGCCATTTCATGCTTATACGCCTCCTAATTCGATCTCCCTCCTTCAACTCTAGTGAAGTGTAAGGAAGGGCATAGAACCAGTATTGACGCATTTTCTCCCATTCTATCCTTCTCTATTCATATTTTCATAGCGGCATACGAAAAACCCCCATGCTTCCGTACATGGAAGATGAGGGTTTCTTATCAAATCGACATATTCTATCTCAGTGGATTAAGCGTAGATAGGAAGTACTTGATTTGTTTGCTCACGGTTGCGTCCAACAGAGAAGATTGCGATCGGAATGCCTGTCAGCTCGGATACACGGCTCACATAATTGCGAGTTGTTTCCGGAAGATCCTCCAGCGTCTTAGCACCGGTGATGTCTTCGCTCCAACCTGGCATTTCTTCGTATACCGCTTCACACTCAGCCAGCATTTTAAGGCTCGCAGGATAGTGAGTAATAAACTCTCCGCGATATTTGTATCCTACACAAATTTTCACGGTTTCAAGTCCAGTAAGAACATCAAGCGAGTTCAGGGACAACCCCGTAATACCGCTGACACGTCTTGCATGACGAACAACGACCGTATCAAACCAGCCGACACGGCGGGCACGCCCAGTTACCGTACCGTACTCATGGCCTTTTTCACGAATGTAGTCTCCTACTTCATTATTCAGCTCTGTAGGGAATGGTCCATCACCCACACGAGTAGTATAAGATTTCGCTACTCCGATAACTTGGCTGATCTTCGACGGGCCGACCCCGGAACCGATACATACACCGCCAGCCGATGGATTAGAGGAAGTAACGAACGGATAAGTACCTTGGTCGATATCGAGCATTACGCCCTGAGCACCCTCAAAGAGTACCTTCTGTTCTTCATCAATAGCATCATTTAGGACAACTGATGTATCCGTTACATATGGACGGATAAACTCAGCATACTCCAGATACTGCTTCAGAATCTCTTCCACATCAAGCGGCTCTGCACCATATACTTGTTCGATCATTTGGTTTTTCTCTTTTACCATATGGCGCAGTTTCAATTCGAACTCTTCTGCATCCATTAGATCTGCAATACGAATACCGTTACGCGCGGCTTTATCCATGTATGCTGGGCCGATCCCTTTACGGGTTGTTCCAATCTTGTTCGGTCCCTTGCGGTCTTCCTCAAGCGCATCCAGTACCATATGATATGGCATGATGACATGAGCACGATCGCTGATCACAAGGTTCTTGGTGGAAAACCCGTTCTCATGGATATAGTTGATTTCTTCAAGCAGCGCGGCTGGATTTACAACCATCCCGTTACCAATTACACACTTCTTATCTTCATAAAAAACACCAGATGGAATTAAGCTGAGCTTATACTTTTTACCGTCAATCAGAATGGTATGACCGGCATTGTTACCACCCTGGTATCGTGCCACCACATCGGCGCTTTCTGCAAGATAATCTGTAATTTTGCCTTTGCCTTCGTCTCCCCATTGTGTCCCCACAACGACTACTGTTGACATGTTCATTCCCCCGGTGAGTGTCTTTAGCACTCCATATTTTCGTAACCACTAAATTATATTCTGTGTAAAATACCTATTTCATTCAAACGTTATCAAAACAAAAAGCCCTACCCGCGTTGTCACACCTCAAGGACATGACTATATCTGTAAGGTTTACCGCAAAAAGCAGCAATTCAAGTTTACCAGCAGCCCATACCAAAGTCAAATACAAAAACGAACATTAACTTATAGGTGAATCCTATTGTTCGGAATCTGTTGAATTATCTCCTTGAAAATGACAAAATCCACTGCCCTATACCGATGGGTACAGAGCAGTGGATTTAATATTACAATGAGATTCGAGTGCTACCCCGCAAACGCATCGGCATGCACTCGTTCATAATTGACGAATTTATTAAAGTTTTTCAAAAAGACGAGCTCAACCGTACCTACCGGACCATTCCGCTGTTTGGCAATAATGATCTCGATAATGTTCTTCTTCTCTGTGTCCTGATTATAGTAATCATCACGGTACAAGAAGGCAACGATATCGGCATCCTGCTCGATCGAACCGGATTCCCGAAGGTCACTCATCATCGGACGCTTGTCCTGACGCTGCTCCACACCCCGGCTCAGCTGGGACAATGCGATTACAGGAACATCGAGCTCACGCGCAATTTGCTTGAGCGTACGTGAGATTTCCGATACTTCCTGCTGACGGTTCTCGCCGGCTTTACCCCGGCCCTGAATCAGCTGCAGGTAGTCGATAACGATCATACCGAGCCCTTTTTCCTTCTTAAGACGGCGGCATTTTGCACGAATATCGGCTACGGTTATCCCAGGTGTGTCATCTATATAAATCTCTGCCTCAGATAAGGCAGCGATCCCCATGGTCAGCTTGGACCAGTCATCATCGCTCTTAAACTCCCCGTTACGCATTACACCTGCGTCGAGATTCGCTTCGGCACATATCATACGCTGTACAAGCTGTGCTGCGGACATCTCGAGACTAAAGATGGCGACCGTTTCGTTCGCACGAACGGCAACGTTTTGGGCAATGTTAAGAGCAAAGGCCGTCTTCCCTACTGAAGGACGGGCAGCCACGATAATCAAGTCATTTCGCTGAAATCCGGCTGTCATTTTGTCTAAATCCACAAATCCGGAAGGAATCCCTGTCGTATTCCCTTTGTTCTGATAGAGCGACTCTACCTTCTCAAACACTTCCATTACTACATCGCGGATTGCAATAAACCCGCTGCTTGAGCGGCGGTTTGAGATTTCAAGAATGCGGCGCTCCGCATCGCTGAGCATACCAGACACGTCTTCACCGCCGGCATACCCTTCACTTACAATCTGGGTTGCCGTTCGAATGAGTCTGCGCAGCATCGATTTCTCCTCGATCATCTGCGCGTAATAATCAACATTGGCTGCCGTTGGCACCGCATGCGCCAGCTTAGCCAAGTAGCTTACGCCCCCGATATCCTCCAATTGTCCTTTATCCTTCAAGTGTGAGGTTAAAGTTACAAGGTCAATCGGCTGATTATCTTCCCCCAGCTCAATCATCGCTTCATAGATTAGCTGATGGGGCTTGTCATAAAAGTCCTCGGACATCACTCGCTCCATAGCGGTAATGAGTGCTTCCGATTGGATAAGAATTGCACCTAGAACAGCCTGCTCGGCCTCCAGGTTTTGCGGCGGTACACGATCAAAATAAATCTCGCCGCCCATTCTATTCCTCCGTTACTTGGACTTTAAGCGTAGCTTTAACATCAGGATGAAGTTTAACCGGAACTTGAGTCACACCTAAACTACGGATAGGCTCATCCAGTTCGATTTTTCGCTTGTCCACTTTAAAACCTTGTCCGGCTAATGCTTCTGCGATCTGTTTGCTCGTAATCGCTCCAAACAGACGTCCGCCTTCTCCGGCTTTCGCCTTCAGTACTGTAGTTGTCTCTTCAAGTTTCTTACCAAGAGCTGCAGCTTCCTCTTTCTCCTGCTGTTTGCGCTTCTCTTCCGCAGCATTTTGGTTCTCAAGAGTTTTCATGTTACCATCCGTAGCTGCACGAGCGAGTCCTCTTGGCAGCAAAAAGTTAGAAGCGTATCCTTCGGATACCTCTTTAACTTGACCTTTTTTCCCTTGACCTTTTACATCTTTTATAAAAATGACTTTCATTCGAACAACTCCTCTTCCTTATCGATTTCAGCCAATACTTCCAGCAGTTTTTCTTCTGCTTCCCCAATAGACATTTCCAGCTGTACGGCAGCGTTGGTCAGATGACCTCCGCCCCCTAAGCGTTCCATAACGACCTGTACATTCATCTTACCAAGTGAGCGGGCACTGATGCCAATCACTCCATCCGGTCTTTCGCTGACGACAAACGAAGCAACGACATCCGTCATGTTAAGTAGCGAGTCCGCTACCTGTGCAATCAGAAGCTGCGGAATGACCTGTCCAGGCTCCGTAACAGCAACGGCAATATGTCCATATATCATTTTAGCATGTTTTATGATTTCTGCTTTCGCAATATATTCCTGCAAGTCCTCTTTCAGCAAACGCTGAACCATCATGGAATCCGCACCATTTCTGCGCAAATAGCCTGCTGCTTCAAACGTCCGTGAACCAGTATGCATGGCAAAATGCTTTGTATCCACCGTAATTCCGGCGAGTAACGCCGTTGCCTCCAGTGGTGTAAGCTGTAATTTCTCATGGATATACTGCAGCAGCTCTGTGACAAGCTCTGCAGCCGAAGAAGCATACGGCTCCAAATAGATCAGCACAGCATCATTGATGAATTCCTCGCCTCTGCGATGATGGTCTACTACAACAACACGAGAAATGGCCTCAACGAGCTTCGGCTCAATAGTCATAGAAGCTTTATGCGTATCCACAACGACCAGCAGGCTGTGCTCGGACATCATTTGCATAGCTTCCTCCGGCAAAATAAATGCCTGCATCAAGCGTTCGTCCTTCCTCACCTGCTCCATTAAACGATCAATGGACGGATTGGACGAATCCAAAACAATATAGGCCTCTACATGATATAGATTAGCAGCTTTCCATATCCCAATGGAAGCCCCGATGGCATCCATATCTGGCATTTTATGCCCCATAATAAAGACACGGTCGCTTTCCTGCATCAAATCACGAAGGGCATGAGCAATGACTCTTGCCCTGACCCTGGTTCTTTTCTCGACGGCATTTGTCTTACCCCCGTAAAAAGATAAGCGCTGTCCGGCCTTCACCGCCGCCTGATCGCCGCCGCGGCCAAGTGCCATATCCAGTGATGACTGAGCCAATTCACCGAGCTCACGAATGCTGTCAGAACCATTTGCAAGTCCCATACTTAGTGTCATTGGAACTTTAAGATCAGCCGTCATTTCACGAATATTGTCCAATATAACAAATCGGCTCATCTCCAGCTGCTGGAGTGAACTGTGATTCAAGACCATCAAGTAGCGCTCTGACGACAACCGTCTCAAATAGACGTGATAATCCTTAGCCCAAGCTGTGATTTCGCTGGATGCACGTGCAATGAGTGCTGTTCGCTGCTGATCATCCATCCCTTGAGAGGCCTCATCAAGATTATCAAGCATAATAATGCCGAGGGCCAGCTTTTCGTTCTCATACTTTTCACGTAAGGTGGCGAGCTCCGTCATCTCATAAATATAGATAAGACGTTCCTCTGGATAATGATACAGCTCATAGACGTGATCATGAACACGATACTCGAATTGAATCTCTCCGGGAAGCTCCTTGTTCCCTTCCTTCTTCTCCTTATGCTTAAACGGCAGCTGTGGAAAAAGAGCCAGCAGATCGCTGCCGATCAGCGTCTTCTCCTCGAACATTCGGGATACAAAGGGATTATGCCACTCAATGGAGTGATCTTCGCTGTATAGAACGATCCCAAGTGGAACACTGGCAGCTACTTCACCTTCCACTCTTTTGATGCGAAGGTTCAAGCTGCCCATGTATTCTACGAGCTCTCTGCGAAACAGAATTTCCGCTCTGACCATGATATATCCGAGTACTGCGATGAGGACAAGACAAACTAGACCCAGCGGCCAGTTATATGCAACCAGAAATGCATCAATTATTAATAATAGAGCAAAAGCCCAGACGGTTTGGTAACCGTGCCAGCGCTTCAACAGAAATTTAGGCATCATGGTTCATCCTATCGTTTTGGTCTCGAAATGGCTTGACGGAGCGGGAAAGCAAGGTCGATGATTCCGATAATCCGCATAGGTCCGATCAGAACCGTGGCAACAGCGAGCAGGTATGGGATAATCGGATGCCATGCTCTCGCGTGTGCCGCGTAAAAGAAAAACCCGATGGCTTGAATCATGAAGCAAAAATTAATCAGCGGTGAAAAGTTAAGTGCAATCATAGTCAGAAAGCTGTTGTCTGAACTGCTTGCCACAAGCTGAAGAATAATGCCTAGGAAATAGTACCAGATGAGTGATCTTGGCAATCTCCATTCACGCAGCGGCTTAAGCCGGTTCACTCTTACTCCCATTCGACCAAGTATTGGACGAGCGATCACGTGAGTAAGGGAAGCCATCACCAGTGAAGTTACAATGAGAGCAAACGGAATCATCTGTACCGTTGTGTTGCTTACAGCCTCCGCAAACTTTTCATCCATCACCATTCCGTTCGTCAAGGCGTTGTTACCGCCCGATTCAGTTACTGGTGCCATCGTAAACTCAACGGTTTCACGAATATATTCTGAGAAGTCAAATTGAAACAAGGTTGTACTGATAAGCAGCAGCAGTAAAAACTCAGCCAAAATTGTTCCTGTTCCAAGCATGAGCGTGTTGAGGGCTGGCTTTTGCTTTTTGTAGCCGTGGCCTATAACGACTGCAGGAATCAAAAAGAATATCGCAAAAATCAAATAAATGGGACTGATAAGCAAAGCAATAACAACCACGGGTATAACGTGCACTAGAAACGACTTCAAATTTAACGAGGTATAAAGTATAACCCCTGGCAAAATAATCAGAAACACACTAATTGCCGTTAAAGGAGTTAACAGCGATAATAACAAAAGCAGATAAATAATACTCCACACAGCTGTTGTCCAGCGGAATTTCAAAATGTTCACCTCTTACGCATATGGTCTTCGAGAGCAGAAATGTCCTGATACCAGTCCTCAAGCTGGTGACCTTCCTGTTTGTGTTTCTTAAGCTTCTCAACGAGCAGGTCATCCATATCTTTAAAAGATATGCCGAGCCTCCGTCCAAGTATGTACACACTCATGATAAGGCTCGCGAGACTATCGCTGACTCGGGCGTTGCTGCCTTCCCATAAGGCCTTGAACAAACGTGACACTTGATCCAGCACTTCAGTTTTGAGCCATTCAATGACTTTTGCGCGTTTCGCAACATCTAGTTCTTTCGGCATGCTCATGATCGTCACACTCCCGTGAAAAATGCTTTATTCTCCATTATAGCATAAGGGAATATCCATAAAAAGGCGGGCCAGGCAGCCTAACTACCTATATGATGGTATCATTCTCCGATGAATATGCTAAGCATTATTATTCTGTATTCGATTTAACTGATCCCTTAGACATCACATCTTCACAATATTCAATGATTTGACTCCGTCTTACAATCCCGATAAATCGCTGCATATCATCTACCACCGGAACGAAGTTCTGAACTTTGGCCAGCTTGATCAGATCCTCCATGTTAGCGTCGATCGATACCGGCTTGATATGAAGACGTAAAGGGACATCTCTAAGTAAATACTTTGAAGCGTTTTCAAATGTAATTTCCCCTTTGGAATTTTTCATATGCCATAGCAGGTCCCCTTCAGTTACCGTGCCTTCATATTTACCATCCTTGCTTAAAATAGGGACTGCCGTAAATCGATGATACTCCATTCTTTCAAGTGTCTGTCTGAGTGTTGCATCCGAGGTTACGGTGGCCACCTCTTGTTTCGGAAGCAAGAAAAAAGCAATATTCATAGCTGAGCCATTCCTCCTCTTTCGTGCAAAATATGAGAACAACCATCATCATTGGAATTTCAAAAAGCAGCTTCTTATTCCATTATATTCATATAAGACAACAAAATCAGCACCCGACTAAAATTGTCGGCAGTGCTGATCGTTGTACTTCTATTTATTCGCTCTGAGCAGACGCGGTTTCTTTGCTTTCTGTACCACTGCTCTTGCTCTCATCATCCTTATTAAAATCCTCAGGCTTCAAGAGCGTATCTTCAGTTGTATTTGGATCAAGCCAGTTGGCAATCATTTCTTTGGAGTAATCATAATATTTTTCATCGACATCGGTGTAGAATATTCCGTCATCTTTTCTTACCCCTTCACCCATCATCGTGAAACTTAAAATTTCCGGTTTACCTTGTGTTAGAACCTGCTTCGCCAGGTTAATAATCGCGGTGGGGTGCAAATCGGTCTGGAAGTTGTCTCCCATAATATCAAACAGCTCTGGAATCTGAGAAATTTGGTTCACGTTCAGCATGCGATTTGCTACAGCATTCAAAAAGATTTGTTGTCTTTCTGTCCGTTTAAAATCACTGTCTTCACGGTAACGTATATAGTACAGTGCTTCTTCACCGCTGTAGATCGGTTTCCCACCTTCAATCGTAAACTGAACATGATTCGGGTTCTTATTTACGATATCTTCAGTAATCGGCAGTTCTACCCCGCCAATCGCATCTACGACCTGCTGAATGGCCATAAAGTTAACTGTTGCGTAATTATCAACCTCATGTCCAAGGAATTTCTCTACCGTATTAATTGCCATCTCTTCTTCACCAAAGGCGAAGGCATGAGTAAGCTTATCATAATCATTCTGTCCGTCTCCATCCGCATCATGTCCAACGATTTCTACATAAGTATCGCGTGGGATCGAGACGAGCAGCACACGGGATTCTTGTGGACGAACTACCGCGTAAATGACCGTGTCTGAACGTCCGCGGGTCTTCTCATAAGGTCTTGCATCCGTACCGAGAAGCAGTACAGAAAAAGGTTTATCTTGGTATACGATAGGATCAGCGCTTGCACTGCCGGATGGTTTATATGATTTTTCAAGCTGGTTCTCGACCGTGCCTGATAAGAATAGATCAAATGCTGCAATTGCAATCTGTTGTCGGAAAGGATATGCGATTGCGACCAAAATGACAAGAGTCAGGAGGGTAATGAGTAAGCCTCTTCCTCTCCTTTTTTTACGATGCCTGTATCTGCTTCTTGATCTCATAGTTCATTCCTTCTCTATTAGATTTATAGATTGTGATGATATGTGAAAGCAACGTCATAACAATTTTTCGGGGCGTCTATGCCATAAAATATGTCCCTCTATTATGATGGCCTATTATTTTTTAACCTGCAACTTGTACATTTTGCTATATTACCATAATAAACAGAAGTGCTGCATGCTGCAAACTGTCATATTTAGTCGTTTTTTGTAACCTTAATGTTTATATTGATAAAAATTCGATTTTTAATTTTTTTTACAGAGCCCCGGTCCTTACTATCTATTAACTCTTTAAGACAAAAAAGAAGCTGTTTCTTATTAAGAAAAGCTTCTTTTCATTGTATATTTTTATGGGTTGGAATGGTTACGCATGATCCTGCACGTTTAGCTTTCTTTTCTTGCGTATGTTTCCCGTTATAAGTGCTGCACCGGTTGTAAGCACACTGAAGATCAGTGCTGACCAGAATAATCCGCTGTATCCTTGACTGACTGTCATATCAAGCGCCTTTGTCAAAGCGTCAGAAATGGATGAATCAGGAATCGAGGTGAACACTTCACGGATTGCGTTAACATCGGTGGATGCAGCCTGTTCCCCGCCCATATATTGCTCCATCATAGACGGATCGGCTTGAACTCCATTTTCAGCAAAGCTCTCTTGTATATTGGCACCGAATCCAGCGAAGGCTCTGGCGAGGAATCCTGCAAATACAGTGGGTGCAATAGCCATAGCCATCTGCCGAAACAAAGAGCTGGTAGCAAGGGCTATCCCTCGTTCTGAATCCTTCGCGTCTTCCGTAATCAGCACATTAACCGGTGCACCAAGCATTACGCTGAAGCCCAGCCCAACGAACAGGCTTGCTACGACCATTTGCCACAAGCTGTCAACCCAAAGGGCAAATAATAAGAAACCGCACGCACTTACGATACCGGCAATGCTTAATGCCCAAATTGGACCCTTACGATCAACGAATATTCCGCCAAGCGCAGAACCGACACCAGCGGCAAGCGCAAGTGGAGTAAACCAATAGCCAGAAGCAGTGCTGGATACACCAAGATACTGCTCAACAAATCCCGGGATGAATATGACCGAGGCTAGAATAGCGCCCGAGAAAAATGCAATGAGCAGAGTCCACAAAAACGCCGGAACGCGGAGCATTTTCGTTGATATAACCGGGCTTGCACCCGAATCTTCCTGCCGTTTCTCCCAATAATAGAAGATGATCAGCATGAGCAGACCACCAGCAAAGTAACCGTAAAACTCTGGATTTCCCATGCTGGCTAATACATTAACACCCTCTAGATTCGTAAAGCTGAACATAACGCCCAGCACACCTAAAGAGAGGAGACTGATGCCGATCCAGTCCATTCTGGCTTTATTCAGCTCTTGTTCCTCTTGAATGTATCTGACTCCTAGCAGCAGCAGAACTAGCGCAATAGGTACATTAATAAGGAATAACCAGTGCCAATTTCCAGTAAGCTGAAGCAGTAATGAACCTACATTGGGTCCAAGCACCGCAGCAACTCCGTTCATAGCACCCAACATCCCTAGAGCCCCGCCCTGCTTCTCTTTAGGAAAAGTGCTTAAGACATAAGAGCTCGCAATGATAAAGATACCACCGCCACCCAGTGCCTGAACCAAACGAGCAGCTAAGAACAATATAAAGTTTGGACTTAAAGCTACTAATAGCGAGCCTAGACCAAATAGGGCTACCTCAATGATGAACAGCTTCTTACGACCGTAACGGTCTGACAGCTTTCCTGCAATCGGCACACTGATGGCAAGGCCCAGCGTATACAGTGTAATTGTCCAGGCGCCCCAGTTTGGTGATACACCAAAGGACGCATTCAGTGTCGTTAAGGACGAAGTAATAATTCCGTTATCCAATGCAGCCATAAATACGCCAATCGCAAAAATGATAAGAGGCCACTTTGTGTGCTTTCGCATCGATATCCCTCCGTAAGTAAATTCTAAAATCAATCAAATCTCATAATTAACCCTAGGGTCAATTATAATCATACTCCTTAAATAAGGAAATTTAAAGCAAAAAAATATGTATATTTCAACATATATTTCTGTCCTTGTCCTCTTTCCAGTCCTTTAGTTATTGAGTACGCTACGTTCTCTTTCAGAGTTCGCTTTGTTAAATTCGCATTTCTTGAAAATAAAAAAGAGCAGGAATCCTCTCCCGCTCTTGGTCTATATTTTTTTAAAACGCCATATTACTCATGCCGCATCATTTCATTTATATGGTCCGCTCTACAGCCTGCCGCAAAGCCATTCCCCATTTCTTGTGCCAGTTACCAGCAGCAGTGTAGGAGGCATGTGAATATCCATAGTTAAACAGCTCCTTAGCTTCGCTAAATCGCTGTTCCTGTGACTCCGCACCTAAGACGATAGCGATAAACCTGTTTCCGTTCTGATGAACCGTACCTGCATAACAATATCCTGCATTGTCCGTATACCCTGTTCTTAGTCCATCGACTCCAGCATAAGAATAAGGTCCGCCCATCCCCGACAGCATCCAGTTGGTGTTGCTCATATACAGGCCCTTGCCCTTTAATTCTACTTGAGGCAGGCTTGTGAGCTTAAGAATTTCTGGATGTTTCCTAATGATATGGGCAGATAGCACAGCGACATCATTTGCAGTCATATAATTTTCGGTCGGCCCTCCAGATAGAGAGGTATTTCCAGTGACGTTATTATAGGTTGTATGTACAGATAAACCTAACTCTTTCGCTTTCTCGTTCATCCTCATAACAAAACGATCCTCTGTCCCAAGCACATGTTCAGCCAAAGCAATCGTCGCATCATTTGCCGAATAAACGGAAATGACTTCAAACAATTCTCTTACGGTGAATTGGTCACCCGGTTTAAGTAGTACTTGCTGGCCCTTAGCTTCACTTGCATTCTGACTGATTTCGACCGGGTCCTCCCATGAAATATGTCCCGCTTCAAGCTCATCTAGAATAATAAGCTGAGCCATCAATTTGGATACACTGCCTGTTGGCAGCGGCACATCCCCGTTTGAATTCAGAATGACATCCCCTGTTGAATAGTCCATTAATAATGCAGCATTCGAGTGAATGGCAGGCTTCCCTACTAAACTTTCTGGTCTGATGATAACAACGAACAGTGCAAGAATAGCTACCAGTACACCGCTTCGCAGGATCCATTTCTTCATCTGCTTGTCCCCCATTCCTCGAAAATACTGCATTTCAGTAACATGTGTGACCTATGTAAATGACAACCGTCCTTAGTTCTTACTTACTATTAAACACTTCTATATATATAGACGTATGAAATGACGTTTTTGTCTGCATTTTTTGAAATTTTTTTTATTTTTTTACTTCCAATTTATGACTCACGCTCTGAGTTGCAGCTGTAAGGTAAAATTCCAAGTCTACGTGATTTACTAAAAAATAAAAAAGCATCGTTTACCTACACTCATCGGTGCAATTAAACGATACTTTCTATGAATTTGCTTCTAATTTCCGATCGCAAGCAGGACCCCAATCCTTGCTAGCTATAGACGCTTATCATGTTATGCAAAATGGCACGCAACATAATGGTCATTCCCCATGTTGCGATATTCTGGAATTTCCTGTTTACAAATATCCGAAGCAAGCGGACAACGTGTATGGAATTTGCAGCCTGAAGGAGGATTAGCCGGGCTCGGAATATCTCCCTTCAGCACAATTCTTTCGCGTTTAAGTGTCGGATCAGGGATAGGAACTGCGGACAGCAATGCTTTCGTATATGGATGAAGTGGATTTTGGAACAGATCATCCTTGCTCGCCATTTCAACCATAGAACCGAGATACATTACTCCGATCCGATCACATAAATGCTCAACCACACTAAGATCGTGAGAGATGAACAAATAAGTAAGCTGTTTCTCTGCTTGCAGATCGCTCAGCAAATTGATAATCTGTGCTTGGATGGATACATCCAGCGCGGATACCGGCTCGTCCGCTACGATAAATTCCGGATTCAAGATAAGCGCACGCGCAATACCAATCCGCTGCCGCTGACCGCCTGAAAATTCATGTGGAAAGCGATTGTAATGGTAGCTGGATAGACCACATATCCGAAGAGTTTCTTCTACACGATCGCGCAGTTCTTTCTTTGGAAGCAGTTTATGGTCTAAAAGTGCCTCACCGATAGCATCTCCAACTTTAATTCGCGGATTAAGTGAACTAAATGGATCCTGAAATACGATTTGCATTTGAGGGCGGATCGCTCTCAGCTGGTTTTTGGACAACTCATGGATATCTTGGCCCTTAAAGATGACGTTACCTGCTGTTTTGTCCAGCAGTCGCAGCATCGTTCTGCCAATGGTGCTCTTGCCGCAGCCTGATTCACCTACAAGTCCAAAGGACTCCCCTTTGTTTATCGAAAATGAAACATCATCTACTGCCCTTACATCACCAACATGCCGCTGGAAGACACCGCCTGTGATGGGAAAGTACTTTTTAAGATTTTTAACCTCCATTAGAGGTTCAGCTATATTTCCAGTTCTTGTCGCTGTTAAAGTTGCACTTGTTGTTTCCGTCATCGTACTTTCGCCTCCTCCTCGTACAGCCAGCAAGCTACTTTATGCCCCTCTTCATCCTTTCGAAGCGGCGGCTCCTTCTCCCGGCAAATACTCATACAGAATTCACAGCGATCATGGAAATGACAGTTATTGCCGAGCTCAACAGGGTTAGGTACCTGGCCCGGGATGGAGTAAAGACGTTCTTGTCTTTGGTTAATGATTGGTTTTGCTTTAAGCAATCCTTTGGTATATGGATGCTTTGGCTCTCTAAACAGCTCATACACCGAGGCTTCCTCAATGACTTTTCCTGCATACATAACCACAACGTAATCTGCCATCTCGGCTACGACGCCTAAGTCATGAGTGATCAGCATAATGGATGTATTAAATTTATCTTTAATGTCGCGCATTAGATCCAGGATCTGGGCTTGAATGGTAACATCAAGCGCCGTAGTCGGCTCATCCGCAATGAGCAGCTTCGGATTACAGCTGAGTGCAATCGCGATCATAATCCGTTGGCGCATTCCCCCGCTGAGCTCATGAGGGTATGCATCTACAATTTTTTCTGGACGAGGAATCCCAACCAGACTGATCAGCTCAATCGCTCTCTTACGGGCTTCCTTCTTGTCCAGCAGCTGATGCATCATTAATGGCTCACTGATTTGTTCCCCAATCGATAGAACTGGGTTCAATGATGACATTGGCTCTTGAAATATAATTGATATCTCGTTACCACGAAGTTTACGCATCTCATTAGTGCTGAGCTTCAGTAGATCCTTTCCTTCAAACAGGATTTCTCCTCCTGTAGAAGGAGCATCCAGCAAACGCATTAATGACATTGCCGTTACGCTTTTCCCGCAGCCTGATTCGCCTACGACACATACCGTCTCGCCTTCACGTATAGTAAAGCTGACGTCATCTACTGCTTTCACGATCCCGGAGGATGTATGAAAATGCGTTTTTAAGTTGCGGAATTCTACCAGTTCTTTTGCCATGTTCGCATCTCCCTACTTTTTCATTTTAGGATCGAGCGCATCACGAAGCCCGTCACCAATCAAATTAATTGCTATAACAGTTACTAATATACAAACTCCTGGGGGAATCCAGGTCCAAGGTCTTTTGCGGAACTCAATAATATTGTTGGCATCAGCAATCATATTGCCCCAGGATGGAGTCGGTGGAACAACACCAAGTCCAAGGTAACTAAGTCCAGATTCACTCAAAATCATCGACGCCACAAGAAGTGTGGCAGATACGATAATAATAGGTACTGTATTGGGAATGAGATGTCTAAATATTTTGCGGCGGTCGCGAAGACCTAACGCTTCTGTTGCCTGCATAAACTCCTGCTCACGCAGGGAAAGAATTTGTCCGCGCACCATTCTTGCAAGCCCTGTCCAGCCCAGTATCCCCATAATGAGCATCAAAAAGTAAATTCGATAACTCGGGTGTACCTTTAAGTCGGACAAAATCGCTCCCATAATGATGAGCAATGGTAGCGAAGGGATAGCCATAAAGATTTCAGCTATGCGCATAATAATCGTATCTACAAACTTTCTGTAAAAGCCTGCTAATGCTCCCAGAATAGATCCAAGAACAACCGCTACTAAGGTTGCTACGAATCCTACCATTAGTGATATTCTGCCTGCTAACATGACACGGAGCAGGATGTCACGACCAAGCTTATCCGTGCCCAGCCAGTGCTGTGCGTTCGGCGCCTGATTCTTATTTGCCACAGAGTAATCATTCAAGCTGTAGGGGGAAATCACCGGTCCCACCACACAAAACAAGACCATAAATACTAAAATGAAAAGTCCAATGACTGCAAGCCGGTTGCGAGTAAATCGGCGTATCGACATACGCCACGGAGAATCCGGCTGCTTGACTGGGACTTGAGTATTCGTTTTTAAGGGTGCAGCCTCAATCGCCAATGTAATCTCCTCCTACTTTAACCTTATTCTTGGATCTGCTGTTCCGTAGAGAACATCAGATATCAGCGTACCTACAAGCGTTAATGCTGATATAAACACTGTAAAACCAAGCATGAACGGATAGTCCCGCATCGTGATGGATCCCATATATACTTGTCCGACGCCTGGCCATACAAAGACGGTCTCCAGAATAATTGCCCCTCCAAATAGTCCTGGAAGCTCAAACCCCATAAGAGTTATTGCAGGAAGCATTGCATTGCGAAGAGCATGTTTAAAAATTACCGTTCTTTCTTTAAGTCCTTTAGCTCGAGCCGTACGAATATAATCCTGACGAATCACTTCAAGCATACTCGTTCTGAAATAACGAGTCAGGCCTCCTGTACTCAGCATTGTTAATACCAATACCGGCAAGAAGCTGTGATGAGCAACATCCATAA
Organism: Neobacillus mesonae; assembly: GCA_023715865.1. Lineage (GTDB taxonomy): Bacteria > Bacillota > Bacilli > Paenibacillales > Paenibacillaceae > Paenibacillus. The sequence goes on along the minus strand of JAMBOW010000005.1, from coordinate 37,582 downwards.
TATAATCCCAAGTGGACATGTTAGAAGCTCCCGCTGAACTCATACCGCCTACTGGGAAGATTCCTAAATCGACTGACAAGAACTTGATCAGCACAAGCCCTATAAAAAAGGATGGTAAGGACATACATAGAAATACGAACAAAGTAACTACTTTATCGAAAAAAGAATATTGAAATTTAGCAGAGAACACGCCAGTAAAGATCGCGATAACCCAGCTTAGAATTAAACTAAGAAAAGCAACAATAAATGAATTCCATACATAATCGCCGATGACGTCAGTAACCGGTCTTTTATGCTGAAACGATTCTCCCATGTTCAGTGTAAGCATATTGCCTACCCAGGTGAAATATCTTTCAACGATAGGTTTATCCAGCCCGTATACGGCACGCAGTTGTGCTGCTCTCTCTGCGGTCATCTGAGGATTCTGCTGTGAAGTGATGTAGTCTCCTGGTACCATTGCTGTTATAGCAAATAAGATTATCGTGATTCCGATCATCGTCGGAATCATTTGCAGCAGCCTCCGGATAATGTACTGCTTCATAATATTCCTCCCGGGTTAGTTAAAGTAGATAAGCTCAGCCCTTGCCAGAGCTGAGCTTATCATGATCATGCTGATTTAGTTATTCTCCGATTTCGGCTTTGTACAGATCAGTTGTGAAATCTTTGTAAGGAGTGATTTCCAGGCCATTAACGCGGCCATTGATTGCCCAGCCGTCTCTTCTTTGGTACATCAGGATATCCGGAATGGTTGCATTAAGCTCTTGATATGCTTTCGCGTAAATTTCTTTACGTTTCTCTACATCAAGCTCCATCTTACCTTGTTGTGCCAACTCGTCGTATGCAGGGTTAGAGAAACCAAGACGGTTTTGCGCGCCGCCAGTAGTGTATACTGTCGTATCTGGATCTGGAGTCAGACCCCATGCCATAAAGAACATTTCGAAATTACCGCTTGTAGCTTTCTCAGTAATTGCATTGAAATCAAGTACTTCTGCAACGACTTCAATACCAAGGTCTTGATAATTTGCTGTCATAATTGGCAGAAGTGCATCAACGACAGGGTTGTCAGCAGTTGCGGAGAAGTCAATGGAGAATTTCTCGCCGTCTTTTTCACGGATACCGTCAGAACCTACTGTCCAACCAGCTTCATCAAGCAATGTTTTTGCTTGTTCAGCATCAAATGCATATTGCTCGATGCCTTCTTCTGTATAAGCCCATGATTCTTTAGACTGTGGAATGTTAATAACGTCCGCGAATTTACCGTAAACTGCTTCAACAATCTCAGCACGGTTCAAACCATAAACCAATGCTTGACGTACTTTTACATCAGAGAACTTAGGATCTGTATGGTTCATCCCAATATAACCATATCCGTTAGTAGGGAAGATGTTCAGATCCAAGAAACCAAGTGCTTGCGTTACTTCAACGTTATCTTCGTCAGCAGTAATCATATCCATATCGATTTCACCAGACTCCAGCATTGCAAGTTTCGTTTCATCGGTAGTGGATTTGAAGATTACATTCGGGATTTTTGGTGCGCCAAGATGGTAATCAGGGTTTGCTGCAAACACAACTTCCTGTCCTGGAGCAAAAGACGTCATCGTATATTGACCGGAGCCGATTGGCTTGTCATTAAGAGTTTTAACTGCATCCAAGTTGCCTTGAGTGTAGCCTTCACCATAATAATCAGATGGGATTAATGGAATACCAGCCAGGAATACTTGTGTAAGTGCAGTTGCTTCAGTAACTTCAACTTCAACTGTCAGGTCATCTACGATCGTTACGCCAGAGATTTCATCCGCTGTGCCGTCGAAATACTCCTGACCGCCTTTGATTTTGTACGAAAGCGGGTCAGATTGACCGTCGTAGCTGCTGTCATGGTACATCTTAAGAGCTAAGTAGTAGTCATTTACTGTAACTGGTGAACCATTAGAATACTTCAGATCTGGCTTCAGTTTAAATGTGTACTTCAAGCCATCTTCACTGACATCAATACTTTCCGCAAGACGAGGAGAGTAGGTGCCGTCATCATTAATCGATTGGAAACTTTCAAAGAGAAGATCATTAACCATAATATCGTATGCAGTCGATGCAAAGATCGGGTTAAATACGCCTGCAGGAGATGTAATCCCTACAATCAGCGTGTCAGTACGGCTAGTAGCCGTTCCAGGATTCATCGACATATCTGTTGCTTCAAACAAACCATCATTTTGTGTTGAATCTGTCTCTGCCGGCTCTTCTGGTGTCTCTGCCGGTTCAGTTGGTGTTGTTTCTGTAGGTGTTTCCCCCGTCGCTGGTTCTTCAGCTGTTGTTCCGCCGGAGCATGCAGCCAGTACAGTTACCAGCATGAGCATGATCACAAGCATTAGCGAAAATCTCTTTCTCATGAAAATCCTCCTCGTAAAATTCTATAATGCGTATTGCTTATAAATTATCAGGATAATATGTATGTATATTTATCCATGAATAATTACAGAGGTAAGTGAATCTAATCATGATGCACATTGTGTGTAATTGAAGAAATAGACTGCAATGCTAGCTGTGAATGTTATGGCTGTGTTAAAAGTAAGAGATTCTAGAAAATAAAATGGTATACATGTATCTTCTCTAGATGTGTGAGGTATTTCTCTGGATGTGTTATATGAAATAGGAAGGTATTATGAAATGATTCTTTTAGACCAAAGGTCAATAAATGTAAGATTGTCCTATATCTTCATTTCTCAATAATTAATTGTAATAATACGTGTAAATATTACTAACGTCAATCATTTTTTCTTATTTTTATGAGAAACTATGTTTAAAAAAATGTAAATGGGGTATATAGACCTGATTTTATAGATCTAAAAATCTAAAATTATTGTGCAAATAACTGTAAAAATAATAATAAGTTTCCAACTAAACATAACATTAAAACTACATATTACAAGAAAATTGTTTGTCCATGTTATATAACATGACTCAAAGATGACCTAATGGGAATCTACTGATTCTGCCTGATTTGTTCTGTAATTGAGGTGGAATGTGGGTTGCGATGAATTAGCGTGGTTGTTGATCACACAACTTTATAATCCTTACAATAAAATATCTATACATTGGTAGATTATAATAGAACTTTTTTCCTATTATACAATTATCTTTATTAATTTCAAGTAAAAATTACCGTATTTATCAAAACAATTTATGAATTAATATGTTAACACGCCCTATCAGCTTGACTAGGTCTTAGTTTCTAAGTGGATTAGATACATGAGGCCAATAAAAAAAGACTCCGCATTCCTGCAGAGTCTTTATAATTTATCGTCTATTTCGATTTTACTTGCTGGCTTCTAAATCCTCGGGTTTAAGATTATATCCAGGGGGTCTTTTTCCGCGCTGGAGCTCAGCAATACTATAGCCAAAATCATACTGAAGATGCGGATAATCAGGAAAGTTGGCCCAATCTCCTCCCCACTCAAAGCCTAGACTCTTTGCGATAGCGACGACCTCCATCCAATCGGATTGGCCGTTATTATTCCCATCATACTCCATGTCCCAGATAACCTTATCTTCAGAAACACGAATGGCAAAATCTATTGCGAGTCCATAGTTATGATAGGATTCTCCGCCACGTGCCGAGGTGACAATCTGTCCCTCCGCAGTTCGCCCTTGCTCGTAAAGCTCATTCTGTCTTTCCTCGCTGCGGTGTCCCTCTGTAATGATAAGATCTATTCCTTCCTGCTTTGCCAGCTTTACGAGCTGAGACTTCTTCTGTGCTACTTCTGGATGAAGCCCCGTTACATTCTCAGGCTCATCTTCTTCTAAAAAATCAATAGGACCTCCCCAGTCCATCTTAAATGAGTCTGTTTGTGATATAAAATAGATGAGGCCTAATAGGATTAAAATAAAACCGATCGGTCTTGACCTTCCCCGTTTCTTCTGCCGCTGTCTGTTCATAACCACTCCTCTTGCATCCCTGATACTTCTCTTGAAATATCTCTATTTATAACTCCATTGCATTATACAATCCTCGCTCTTAACTGATCGAAGAATCTTTTATACTCCTATGTACTCTATTATATTCGCTTCGCCCAGGCTGAAACAACTATGAAAAAAAGGCAGTCTGCTTGGTAGCAGACTGCCTTCTTGTTCACTGAATCGTTAATTATTCAGTTGTGTACGGAAGCAATGCGATTTGACGGGAGCGTTTAACTGCAATCGTCAACATGCGTTGGTATTTTGCGCTTGTGCCAGTTACACGGCGTGGCAAAATTTTTCCGCGCTCACTGATAAATTTACGAAGCAGGTCCGTATCTTTATAGTCAATGTGAGTAATTTTGTTAACAGTGAAGAAGCACACTTTACGACGTTTGTTACGGCCGCCGCGGCGAGCCGGTCTTTTATCGTTGTCTCCGCCTTCTCTTTGTTTGAAGCTCATGCTATTCAGTCCTTCCTAATTAAAATGGCAAATCATCATCCGAAATATCAATCGGTTTTCCGTCATCGGAAAAAGGATCCTGATTGTTCCGTGAGAAATTATTGCTGTTATTCCCTCGGCCGCCGCCTCCATATGAAGGCTCTTCACGCATACCACCGCCATTGTTGGTATTACCACCATTGCTGGCATTACCGCCATCACGGCTGGATTCCAAGAAGCGAACATTATCAGCGATAACTTCAGTTACGTATACACGTTTGCCTTCGTTATTCTCATAGTTTCTAACTTGGATGCGTCCCTCGACGGCTGTTAGACGGCCTTTGCGCAAGTAATTTGCACAAGTCTCCGCTAGCTGTCTCCAGGTAACGACCGGTATAAAATCTGCTTCCCTTTCCCCGCCTTGGCTTGTAAACGGACGGTCTACAGCAAGTGTAAATTGCGTTACAGCTACCCCTGCAGGAGTGTATCGCAATTCAGGGTCACGGGTTAACCGGCCGATCAGAATGACTCGGTTTAACAATCTAATCCCCTCCTTCTGAGCGTAGTTCTTACAAAATCACGTTCTAACAAATTAAGCAACGTCGTTCGTAATGAGATAACGAATAACTTCGTCAGAAATTTTCATGATACGTTCCATTTCAGAAACGACAGCTGGTTCAGCGTTGAAGTTAACCAACACATAATGACCATCACGGAATTTCTTGATCTCATACGCAAGACGGCGTTTACCCATTACGTCGTGTTTTGTAATTTCACCACCGCCGTTGGAGATGATGCCTTGGAATTTTTCGACTGCAGCTTGAACAGCTTCTTGTTCAATGTCAGGACGAATAATGTACATCACTTCGTATTTGCGCATACTAGCACCTCCTTATGGACTTAAGGCCCTCAAGTCAACGCTCAAGAGCAAGGAACGAGAATTAAACTCGCACCATATCAATATATCATTTTTAGAATCCGAGTGCAAGCACATGTTCTCTTTTACCAGTCATGAACAGACATGAACACACAGTATCCTGCACACAATATCACTTGCTATACAACTTCTCACCTTAAAAATGAAGGAGGACTACTTATGGGCGAAAAAACAGAATTTGAACCTGGAGATAAGGCTCCCAATGATGGGGAATATACAGAAATCGGTGAAGCCAGCTTTCACACCGAAATCAATAATCCCAAGCGGGTCAAATTGAAAAAGGGGGAAGAATTCCCTGAAACTTCGAATCACAATCGGAAGTGGAAAAAGCTTACGAAGGCCCGGGTTCATTAACCTTTGCTCTTAGTTAACAGCCGAGCGTCATAAATTCCCCACATTTTACCAAATTCAAAACTGATTATATTCTGACGATACGGATATAATACAATCAAGGCAGTGCTTCACAGAGAGGTGTGGTTCCGTTGGATGATTTGAAGACAGAGCCGGACTATTCATTTGAAGGAGGGTCTTTAACGTGGCGATAGAAGCGGAAGGTAATGTGCAATTGATGAAATAATTATGGATTCAGATGCACTGGTATTGCGATAGCAGTACACCGAGCTTTTAACTGAAGTCGACGTAAAGATGTTTTCTTTAAAAAAATGCACTGCCTTCCTTAAAGGACCCGAAAGGGTCCTTTTTGGTATGCAAAAGAGAAAATTTGAATGACAAAAGACCCTGCATAAAATGCAGGGCCTTATCTCTATATATATAACAGTTAAATGGTGGCGGAAAGAGAGGGATTCGAACCCTCGCACGCCGCAAGGCGCCTAACTGATTTCGAGTCAGTCCCCTTATAACCTCTTGGGTACCTTTCCGCAGCACTTTATATTGTAACACTAACCTTGTACTTTAGCAAGCACTCTTTGTCTCTTCCTTAGTTTTGTGGCTCTTCTTCAGCAGATCGAAGCACCTTCTTGAAGTTTTTTTCGAACTTTGGACGAGGAACAAGAACGCTATGTTTGCAACCTACACACTTAATTCGAATATCCATACCCATTCGGATGATTTCCATCTCATTGCTCCCGCAAGGATGAGGCTTCTTCATCTGAACGATATCCCCCAGATTAAACACTTTACGCTCCATTCGGACCATCTCCCATTTTAATCTTCATCAGAAGCTGCATGCTCCAGCTCGGCAAGACGAACTTGTTCTTTGTGCTCCAGTGCTTTTTTAACATCCATTTTAATTAATCGCTCGATCTCATGATTAGCATTTGGAAGACACTCAGCCACTACTCGTATCACATATTCGGCAGTTGTCATCGACTGAATACCGGCTACTTCCGGTACCATAAGTACATTACTGTTGCGTTCAGGGAGGTCTTTTATTGCTTCTTTAACCATTCCCATGGCTTCCCCAAGATGCTCTTCCCCTTTAATCGGAATATCAACAACAGCGCGGGAATTGGCCATGGAAAAATTGGTCACTGTCGTAATCGATCCATTAGGAATAATGTGCACTTCCCCCGTGAAGCTGACAATCTTTGTAGTACGTAGCCCAATCACCTCAACCGTACCTTTTAGTGTACCTGATTGAATAACATCACCTACAGCAAACTGATCCTCTAATATGATGAAGAAACCGGTAATTACATCTTTAACTAAACTCTGTGCGCCAAAACCTATAGCTAAACCAAGTACCCCCGCACTAGCTAAGACGGGTCCTAACTGGACCCCCATTTGAGTTAAAATGAGCAGTACTAGAATGAAATTACATACAATGGAGACCACATTTTTCAAAAGCTCGCCTACTGTGTTAACTCTCCTTGTATTAAGGCGTATTCTCTTCTCGGACTGTCTGTTAAGTAATGAACGATCAATCACACGATGCAGCACCTTAATGGCAATCCGCGTCAGAATAAATACAATTATAATCTGTAACGCGACACCAGCATAAGTAATCCACATATTTGAATCGGTAAGCCAATCCCAAAAAACATCACTTAATCGCTTAGCCTCATCAACCGTTCCCTGCACTGCTTGCCCTACATTTTCTGTGAGTGTCCCATCGTCCGGCATTTCAACGGGTGCCGAATCAGGAGTCGTTCCTGTATCTGCACCTCCCTCTGTTGTATTTCCCTCTGTTCCGGGAGTTTCAGTCGTTCCTGTGTCCGGTTCAGTTCCTGATGCCTCAAGCCACATTAATAATCCTCCCCTCCATGTCCTCAAACTTCAAGCTGTATATATCCAGAATCCACTTTCTCAAAAATGCCTCGTATTTCAACTTTTTCAGAGACAATGATCTGCTTCACCTGCTCTAATGCATCCTGTGGAAATTGAATAGATAAAGCACATCCTGCCGTTATTTCCTTCGGTGTCGGATAGGTATCAATCTCAATCTCCGCATACTCGAGCAGCATCTCTGCGCGAAGGGCTTGCTGTGTTGAATCAAAGGAGACGGTAAGCCAAGACTCCACTTTATACCTCCAGTCTATGAATACGGAACGCATGAAGTATAAAAAACAAACTTCTTCCATATACTATTTACTACTAATCCAAGCACGAAAGGAAGATAGTGCGCTATGAATCGGATTCCAAAAGCGATAACTTCACAGGACATGCCTGGTCTAAAGCTTGCTCATACTGACCCTGGAATACATTCCGCTATTATTCATCGATTATTATTCCACTTGTTTGAAGCACCTACTCACAAGGAGATTGTCATTGTCTGTATAGGTACTGACCGATCCACCGGGGATTGTTTAGGGCCTCTTGTTGGAACAGCGCTATCCGAGCACAACAGTCCACTCTTCCACCTCTATGGCACGCTCGAGGAACCTGTCCACGCCATGAATTTACAGGAGACTCTTACTCAAATATACAGCAAGCATCGTGATCCTTATATTATCGGAATAGATGCATGTCTTGGTCAATCTACCAGCGTAGGCTGTATTCAAGTTGCCGCAGGTCCACTTAAGCCAGGTGCAGGTGTAAATAAAGAATTGCCGCCGGTTGGCGATATCCATTTAACAGGCATCGTCAATGTCGGCGGCTTCATGGAATATTTTGTTCTGCAAAACACACGTCTCAGTCTTGTCGTACGAATGTCCAACATCATTGCGAACAGCTTATATACCGCTCTTGTAGAGTGGAATAAACGATCTACTCTCCTTGCTGTGCAAGAGTAATCGCTTCTTTCTCTTCATTGGATAAAGTATACGTTGACTCTCCCCCTTTAAGGGGTTTTGCATATACATAGGATCCGTCTCTGTTATATAATCCCGTCAAAACCAAACCATCACTTTTTTCATTCAGCATCGCTATTGAAAAGCTCAGATCCGCTCCGCGTTCTCCATAGGCATTATATCGTTTAATACCCATTTTCCCTTGAATTCTATCAAGTTTTTTATTGACTCTAGTTACGAGATCTTTGCTCTCTGCATGCTCGTCCTCAATTGCATCCATTTGCACCTTCAAATTCAGCAATAAGGATTCCAAATCTTCCACACCTGTACTAGACATGAACTTGTTGTAGTTTTTACGCAATTTACGTACCTTTGCTGTCTGCACTATGACCATGATCAATAGAATAAACATAACCAATATGATACCGAAAATGATCAAATACAGCTGCTCCAGAATCAGCTCGTTTATTTCTGTCATTTATTGCTCCTACTCCTCTGACTTTATACTTACGTTTTCACAAGCTCACGTACAGCAGCAAGCAATGCGGCAACATCTGTCTCCTTAGAGTTTACACCAAAACTAGCCCTCACTGCACCCTGTTCTGTCGTACCCGCACTCTTATGGGCGAGTGGAGTACAATGATACCCCGCCCGAACGGCAATTCCAAACTCTCGATCCAGCTTAAATGCCATTTCTGCTGCGTCTATTTGTTTACTGATGAAAGCAACAAGCCCAGTTCGGGGCTCCCCTGGCTTAGGCCCTAAAGTCCGAATACCAGATATCTCCCCAAGACCTTCCAATAGCTGCTGTGTCAACTTCCATTCATGCTTATAAATTCCCTCCGTCGTCTTCTCCAGTACATATTTGACTCCTGCACCTAGTCCTGCAATGCCTGCTGAATTCAGCGTTCCTGATTCATATCGATCGGGCCTGACGGCTGGCTGTTCAATCATCTCTGATTGACTCCCTGTACCGCCATGTACGTGGGGAGTCAGCTCTATGAAAGGACCAATATAGAGCCCTCCTGTTCCCTGCGGTCCTAGCAGCCCTTTATGACCAGGGAAGGCCAGCATATCAATATTCATTTTCTCAACATCAATATCTAGAATTCCTGCACTTTGGGCAGCATCAACAAGAAAATATACACGGTGTTTCTTAGCAATAGCACCGATTTGCTCTAACGGTAAAATACTCCCTAACAAATTGGAGCTATGAGATACAACAATAAGCTTAGTGTTTGGTCGTATGGACTGTTCTAACTCAGAAAGTGATATGTGACCCTCAGTATTAAGTGTAAGATAATCCACTTCGACCTTTCCCTCTTGCTTTAAATATTCAAGCGGTCTTCTGACCGAGTTATGTTCCATCATTGTAGTGATGACATGATCTCCGGATGTAAGAACTCCTTTAATGGCCAAATTTAAAGCTAATGTTGTGTTGAATGTATATACGATATCGTTTGGGTTATGAATATTAAATAGCTTCGCTAGCATTCTTCTTGTATTAAACAACACTCTGCTGGATTGGACTGCCATACGATGACTTCCTCGGCCTGGATTTGCTCCTGCTGTATCCATAGCATGCAGCATAGCCTCTTTCACTGACTCCGGTTTGGGCCAAGATGTAGCCGCATGATCTAAATAAATATAGTTGTCACTGTTACTCCCTATCATTCAGTCAGCCCCCTAAACACAACAAATGACATACCTCATCTTCCCGCTTACGGTAAGAGGACGATATGTCATCTCATACGAACACCCTTCATTACCTTACTTTCATCAATAAAGCATAAGTTCATAAGCTCGGACTGAATCGAATCAAATTACATTTGAAGCATCTCAAGTAATCTCTCAAGATCCTCCTTGCTGTAATAGTTTAATTCAATCTTTCCTTTTTCTTTATTGGCTTTGATCTTTACCGTTGTCTTGAACCGATCACGCAGGCTTTCCTCTACCGTTTCAATATAAGGATCTCTTTTCTTTTGCTTAGGCTTAACTTTTTGATCCTCATTTTTACGGTCCAGCTGTTGGACGGCTTCCTCCAGCTCACGTACACTCCATTGCTGTTGAATACATTGTTTAGCGAGCTCTTTAACTACCTTTTGCTCTTTAATTCCAACGATTGCTCTCGCATGTCCCATAGATAATGTTCCACGTGAAACATAATCCTTCACTTCGTCAGGCAAGGAGAGAAGTCTTAGAAAGTTAGCAATATGCGATCTTGACTTACCAACCTTCATTGAGAGCTCTTCCTGCGTGAGTGAAAACTGATCCATGAGGCCTTGATATGCCACGGCAATCTCCATAGCATTTAAATTCTCGCGTTGTAAATTCTCAATGAGGGCAATTTCCATGACTTGCTGTTCGGTAAAATTACGAACAACTGCAGGAATCGTAGATTTCCCGCAGTATTGAGAAGCCCGGAACCGCCGCTCCCCAGCAATGATCTCATAACCTTTAAGCACACTTCGTACAATAATAGGCTGAATAACACCATGCTGTCGAATCGATTCAGCTAGCTCCTGAATTGAATCTTCATCGAATGCTTTTCTGGGCTGGTAAGGATTTGCTCGCAGCTGGCTAAGTGGTATTTCCACGATTTTGTCATCTTCGTTAATCGAAAGCGAAGGTATAAGTGCATCCAAGCCTTTACCCAAACGCTTACTCATATGAGATCACTTCCTTTGCCAACTCTAAATAAACTTCTGCTCCCCGGGAACGAGGATCGTAAGTGATAATCGACTGCCCATGAGAAGGTGCTTCACTCAATCTTATATTTCGAGGAATAATTGTCTGATACACTTTTTGCTGAAAATACTTTTTCACTTCTTCAATTACTTGTATACCTAGATTAGTCCTTGCATCGAACATCGTCAATAATACACCTTCTATTTGCAGCGAGGTGTTTAAATGTTTTTGTACAAGTCGAATCGTATTTAAAAGCTGACTTAATCCTTCAAGAGCGTAATATTCGCACTGGATCGGAATAATAACTGAATCGGATGCAGTTAATGAATTAATGGTGAGCATGCCCAAAGACGGAGGGCAATCAATGAGGATATAATCATATTCTTCTTTAACAAGCTGTAATGATTTCTTTAGTCTTACTTCACGAGAGATGGTCGAAACAAGCTCTATTTCTGCACCCGCTAGCTGAATTGTTGCAGGAATAATATGAAGCCCCTGAATACTGGTTTCTACAATCGCTTCTCGGGGATGAATTTCTTCAATGAGAACATCGTAGATACAGTGAGCAACATCTGCCTTATTTATACCTACCCCGCTAGTAGTATTACCTTGGGGATCTATATCGACGAGAAGCACTCGCTTACCTAACGAGGCCATCCCTGCACCCAAATTGACGGAGGTTGTCGTCTTTCCCACTCCACCCTTTTGGTTGGCTACGGCAATAATCTTCGACACTTCATTCACCTCAAATATAGAAGTCATTCCTTAGGGGTATGAGAACCATTTGAACACATCAGCAACCAAATCTTAGTTCATCTATTCTTTTTTATTTGTTTCTTCTACATATCAACAATCTACTTTTTTGCTATCTAAAAAAGCGGCACAGTTGCCGCTCAGGACTGCAATTACTTTCGCTTAGGAATTTGAATTACGATCTCATAATGATCCTCATGATCCGATTCCTTTGTCTTAATATCCATCCCGGAGCCGGAGACCATATCAATCGATTGACGAATCGTATTTAATGCCAGCCGAACATCTTTAGTAAAGGAGATGCGTTTGGATTTCTTAACCGTTGCGGCTTCCTTATAGAAAGCAACTCTTGCTTCAGTCTGCTTCACATTTAATTCTTTACTGATGATTTCTTCTAACAATTTCAGTTGAAGCTCTAAACTATTAAGTGATAACAAGGCTCTAGCATGCCTCTCGGATATTTTCCGCTCCATCAGTGCGTTCTTCACTTCATCAGGCAGCTGCAAAAGTCTAATTTTGTTCGCAATCGTTGACTGACTTTTACCTAAACGCTGGGCAAGACTCTCTTGAGTTAACTGATGCAAATCTATCAGCTTCTGATAGGCTACTGCCTCCTCGATCGCCGTAAGTCCTTCACGCTGTAAATTTTCAATGAGCGCAATAGAAGCAGCCTGGGAGTCATTAAATTCTCGAACGATGGCTGGAATGCTCTCCATCCCAAGCTTCTTAACAGCACGCCAGCGTCTTTCTCCCGCAATAATCTCATATTGGGAATTACGAATACGGACTACAATCGGCTGAATAACACCATGCGTCTTAATCGTTTGGCATAATTCATCAATCTTCTCGTCATCAAAAATCGTACGGGGCTGATACGGGCTGCTGACAATTTCATCAATTGGAATCTGTTTTACTTCATCCCCGTTACTGCGTTCCGTCAAACCAAATAACTTAGAAAATTGTTCTTTCATTCCGTATCTTACCACCTAATTTCATAATAGTACCTTGATGGCACTTCGCTTGCCTTGCTTTCCCTTCGGTATACGAAAAAACAGAAGCACATGACGCCTTGTTTATGTAAAGTTAGAATACATTATGGATGGCGCTGCTGCTTCACTCTATACGAAGAAATACTTATCCATAGATTGAACGTAAGCCCAGAGCTCTTCAGCATACCGTTGCAGGAGCTCATGTAAGTGCTTGTTCATTAACTCATTCTACTCTTTATTCTATCACTTTTTCTTCCATAATCCTATTGAACTGTAGATTTATTTCTACCATTCCATCTATGAAAATAGTTAATGAAAATCTCTCATTTTTATTCACTTTTTCTTTTTTTAGAGCATCCTGCCTTGCTGTGTTTCTAACTTAATTGAATACTGAATAAGATCGTTTTTAGAAACAAGTTTCCTGCATTAAAAGAAATGGAGTTGAGATAGGGTGCCGTAACGTAATGTATTCTTACTCCCCTACTCTTATAAAATGAATAAAGTAGGCACGCATCTTGAATAGAGAAGCCAGATCATAGGCAGTTCAAATTTATAGACGTTATTCAATAATACGAGTCAGTAATGTAAAAGTTCCTTTTTACAGCAAAGAGATTTCAAACTTTTGCTCCAAGCAGCTCTTCTAGTCAGCTTAACTCATATTCTTAATGCAAAAAGTAAAAGCTGAACAAGAAAACACTTTTCGAAACAAATTTAATATAGGTTGTTTTATACTTGATAGATTCTTCTACAGCGGCAAAAAAAAAGAGAATGTTTCACGTGAAACATTCTCTTCTAAATTATTTAACTAGTGGCATTTTTAAAGGAGTTCCCGGGTTGCGGGGATACTTCTTAGGTGTAGCACTTGTTTTGTTAATTATAATGATATGTCTTGCTGATTCTTCAACCGGCAGCTGGAAAGCATACGTGTCTCGAATCTTCCCTTTCAGCTCTTTAAGGCTGAATTCGGCATCCTTTAATTCCTCTGTCGGGTCGCTTCCCTTCATTGCAGCAAAAATACCATCCTTCCGAACAAACGGTAAGCAAAACTCATTTAGCACAGCTAGTCTTGCTACAGCACGGGCAGTTACGAGATCATAGTGATCACGATAACCTTCCTTTCTACCCAACTCCTCAGCACGACCATGAATCAGCTCTACCTGCTCTAGTCCAAGCGTATCTACAATATGCTGTAGGAAGTTAATTCGTTTGTTCAATGAATCAATAATCGTAAGCTTTAAATGGGGAAAACAAATCTTCAGCGGAATGCCAGGAAACCCTGCACCCGACCCAATATCAGCGATTGTCTGTATATCATCCATGTTCACATAGAAAGAGAGAGAGACGGAGTCGTAAAAATGCTTTGTATATACCTGATCCCTCTCCGTAATGCCGGTCAAATTCATCTTCTCATTCCAGGAGACAAGCTCTTTGAAATAAAGCTCAAATTGATTCAGCTGTCTTTCGGTAAGTGAAATGCCGTGTCCTTCTAAACGTTCCTGCAGCAGCTGCTGTATTTGATCCATCGTTACCCCCTAGATGCAGTAACCCGATTGTAGTGTTCCAAATACACGAGCAAGATGGAAATGTCCGCAGGGGTTACACCCGAAATACGAGATGCTTGACCAATGGAAATCGGGCGTATTTTTTCGAGCTTCTGTCTCGCTTCCATGGCAAGACCATGAATTTCGTTGTAGTTAATGGAGTCAGGTATTTTCTTCTTCTCCATTTTTTGAAGACGTTCAACATGAATTAATTGCTTCTCAATATAACCAGCATATTTAATCTGAATCTCAACCTGTTCCTTCATTTCTGCATTCAACTCAACAGGTGAAGGTGAGATTTGTTCGATAATGCTGTAGGTAACTTCCGGTCGTCTCATAAGAGTAAGCATCGTAGTACCATCCTGAAGAGGTGCTGATTCCAAGCTTGCCAGCAAGTCATTCACTTCAGAAGGACGAATTCTCGTTGAGTTTAGACGTGCAATTTCTTGATCTACCTTCTCCTTCTTATTAAGGAAGCGTGCATAACGTTCATCAGAGATCAATCCGATTTCATGACCCAATGGAGTGAGTCGCAGATCGGCATTATCATGACGAAGCAGCAAACGGTATTCCGCACGGGAGGTCAACAAACGGTAAGGTTCATTGGTTCCTTTGGTCACGAGATCATCAATAAGCACTCCGATATAGCCTTGGGAACGATCCAGCACAACGGCTTCTTTGCCTTGTGCTTTGCGAGCTGCATTAATACCTGCCATAATTCCTTGTCCTGCAGCTTCTTCGTATCCAGATGTACCGTTAATTTGGCCGGCTGTAAATAGTCCAGGCAGACGTTTTGTTTCCAAAGAAGGAAGCAGCTGCGTCGGTACCATGGCATCATATTCAATAGCATAGCCATTACGCATCATTTCCACATTTTCCATCCCTGGGATGGAACGAAGAACCTGAAGCTGAACATCCTCCGGCAAGCTGGTGGACAGACCTTGAACATAGTATTCCTTCGTATTCTTACCTTCCGGCTCAAGGAAGATCTGATGCTTAGGCTTGTCGCTGAAGCGAACAATCTTATCCTCAATAGATGGGCAATATCTAGGTCCAGTTCCTTCAATGACACCGGAGAACATCGGCGCACGGTGAAGATTATCATTAATAATCTGATGTGTTACCGTTGAAGTATACGTAAGCCAGCACGGAAGCTGCTCATTATCCGAGCCTTCTGTTTCATAGGAGAAGAACTTAGGTTCATCATCCCCTGGTTGAATCTCTGTCTTAGAGAAATCGATGGTATCCTTATGCACCCGCGGCGGAGTTCCTGTCTTAAATCGAACCAATTCAAAACCAAGCTCTTTTAAATGATCAGACAGCTTAATGGAAGGCTGTTGATTATTAGGACCGCTTTCGTACATGAGCTCACCCATGATGACTTTGCCGCGCAAATAGGTGCCTGTTGTAATTACAACCGATTTAGCTCGGTATTCCGTGCCTGTCTGTGTGATTACACCTACACACTGTCCATCTTCGACGATAAGGCGATCTACCATCCCTTGACGCATTGTCAGGTTTGTTTCCTTCTCCATTGTTTCCTTCATCGTGTGCTGATAAGAGAATTTATCTGCTTGGGCACGCAAAGCATGGACCGCAGGTCCTTTACCTGTATTCAGCATACGCATTTGAATAAAGGTCTTGTCAATATTGCGTCCCATTTCACCGCCAAGTGCATCAATTTCACGAACGACATGTCCTTTAGCCGGTCCACCAATCGAAGGGTTACAAGGCATAAAAGCGATCATGTCCAGGTTGATGGTTACCATAAGCGTCTTACATCCCATTCGGGCAGATGCAAGGGCCGACTCCACACCTGCGTGGCCAGCACCTACGACAATGACATCAAACGTTCCGCCATCATATCCCATTTTTCTTACCTCCTTATGCAGGGGAATTCCCCAAATATATAAGTATACGATAAATTCCAGATCCTTTTTAGAATCAGAATCTCTATTCAAATGATCGTTCGAACCAGTGCTTTATGGGAAGCACCAGCCTTCATTATAACGAATCCGTCATGTTAAGTTAAGATGCAGGTTTCATTAAACCTACTATTTATTTACCCAAACAGAACTGGGAGAAGATTTGATCAATCAATGAATCATGCGCAGTATCCCCTACAATTTCACCGAGCTGTTCCCAAGCAAGACGTACATCGATTTGGATCATATCGATCGGAATAAACTGCTCCGTTGCATCGTATGCATCCTGTAAGGATTGACTTGCCTTTTTCAAAAGCGAAATATGGCGCACATTGCTCACATACGTTAAATCAGCAGATTCCAGGCTGCCGCTGAAGAACAATTTCGAAATCGCTTCTTCAAGGGCATCAATGCCCTCTTCCGCTTTAACGGACATCGGGACAATGAGCGAAGGATCCACATACCGTTCTAAGATTTCGCGGTTAGCCAGTGTAGGAAGATCAATTTTGTTCAATACAATGATGGCTTGTCTTCCCTTGATCTGTTCCAGCAGCTCAATCTCATCCTCATGAATAGGCTCACTTGAATTAATCACCATTAGGATCAGATCTGCCTCGCTGAAGGCAGTTCTTGAGCGCTCTACCCCTATTTGTTCAACGATATCCATCGTCTCCCGAATTCCGGCCGTATCAAGCAGCTTTAGCGGAATGTTGTTAATCGTAACAAACTCTTCAATGACATCACGAGTAGTACCAGGGATATCCGTAACAATCGCACGATTATCATGTGCAAGCGTATTAAGGAGCGAAGACTTTCCAACATTAGGCCTTCCAACAATAGCTGTCGTAATTCCTTCTCTTAATATTTTGCCTTGTTCTGCCGTTTTTAAAAGCTTGGCTATCTCATTCATTACAAATGATGATTTCTCTTTAATAAACTCAGAAGTCAATGATTCCACGTCATGCTCAGGGTAATCAATGTTGACTTCGATATGAGCGAGCGTTTCGACCAGTGTATGTCTTAAGTCTCTGATCTTGGATGAGAGTGACCCTTCGACTTGCTTCAGCGCAACAGAAAAAGCTCGATCCGACTTGGAACGAATTAAATCCATAACCCCTTCTGCTTGCGAAAGATCAATTCTGCCGTTTAAAAATGCTCTTTTCGTAAATTCGCCCGGTTCAGCTACTCGTATATTTTGCTGCAGTAGTAAATCCATAATCCGTTTAACGGAAATAACCCCGCCATGGGAGCTGATTTCAACCACATCCTCGGTTGTAAAAGAGCGTGGAGCTCTCATTACCGTTACGAGCACCTCTTCGATATGCTCCATCTTGTCCGGCTCGATAATGTGACCATAATGGACGGTATGAGACTCTGCTAGATGAAGCGGA
Organism: Neobacillus mesonae; assembly: GCA_023715865.1. GTDB lineage: Bacteria > Bacillota > Bacilli > Paenibacillales > Paenibacillaceae > Paenibacillus. The sequence goes on along the minus strand of JAMBOW010000005.1, from coordinate 19,780 downwards.
GTTTTGCTCTTAAAAATCTTCCCAACCTCTTGGATCGAATCGGGACCGCTTACCCGAATAACGGCGATTCCCGCTTCTCCAACCGCAGTAGAAATTGCAGTAATTGTATCGCTTATCAAAGTGTTCACCTTCTTCGCTTTTTAAATTAATTTATATAAATTCAGCTCTATAAAGTTATAGTCAAGTGTATTCATACTGTGTCGAAAGACTCACCCTTACTACGAAAAAAGCAATGACTTCTGCACCCGGCAGAAGTCATTGCGTATACGCAAAATTCCTCATTGTTTACATCATTTAAGTGTGATTACAACTCTACGGTTAGGCTCTTCGCCTTGACTGTGGGTCTTAATCTGACGGTGATGCTGCAGCTTGGCATGAATAACCTTGCGTTCCTGAGCAGACATAGGTTCAAGAATAACTTCTTTCCCGGTCCGAATGACTTGCCCCGCCAGGCGCTCAGCAAGCTCCTCCAAGGTTTTGCGACGTCTCTGCCTGAAGTTCTCTGCATCCAGAGTAATTCGAACAAAGCTGCTTGAATGCTTATTCGCAACAATGTTCGTTAAGTACTGAAGTGCATCCAGGGTCTGGCCACGCCTTCCGATAATAAGTCCTAAATTATCTCCGGTAATATTAAAGATCTTACCATCCCTGTTTTTCTTTATATCGATATCAACTGTAAGCCCCATGCCTGCAGCAACCTCTTTAAGGAATTCACTTGCCTCAAAATAAGGGTCCGTCTCAGGCTCGGAAGATATCGGTTCTGCATAGCTTGAAGTTTGGATCTGGGCCGGCTCAGTTACGACGGACTCACTCTTGCGTTTAGGTATCAGGGTTAGCTCCACCTTAGCGGGCTTAACGCCGATAAGTCCAAGAAATCCTCTGGATGGCTGCTCTAAGACGTTTAACGTAACTGATTCCCGGCTGACGCCAAGCTCAGTTAATCCTTTCATGACAGCATCTTCAATCGTTTTACCTGTCACAATGACGGTGGTCATATAGAACGCCGTGCCTCCTTCACCACAAGCTGATTACTTTCTCTTTTTCTTCTTCTTCTTGTTTTGCGGTTTAACAGCGGCAGTGCCTGCTTTAGCTTGTCCTTTGCTAGAGCTTGTTGCAGCCTGCACGTTAGCTGCTGCCAAATGCTTATCATTGTTACGATACAGGAAGAAGTTCTGTATGATAGTATAAAGGTTTGAATAGAACCAGTACAACGGCAAAGCAGACGCAAACTGGTATGACATGACAAACATCAGAATTGGATATACCCACAGCATAAATTGCATTGGGCCTTGTTGTTGACTCGGATTTTGCTTCATCATGTACCAGGTTTGGAACCACATCGATACAGCAACCAAGACTGGCAAAATAAACAGCTTGTCCGGCTGACCGAGCTCCATCCACAAGAACGTATGCAAGCTGATATTCGAGTTATATAAAATCGAATTATAAAGAGCAATATAAATTGGCATTTGGATGATCAGTGGAAGACATCCTGCCAGTGGATTTACCTTGTGCTCTTGGAACAGCTTCATCGTTTCCATTTGAATCTTTTCAGGATTATCCTTGTATTTCGTTTGGATCTCCTTAATTAAAGGTTGAACCTTTTGCATGTTTCTAGAACTTTTAACTTGTTTAATAGTAAGCGGAAGAATTAACGTCCGTACAATCAGCACCAAGACGAGAATCGCTAAACCGTATTCACCATTAAACCAGGTAGCAAATGAATCTAGAGCGAGTGAAAACCAGTAAACGACGTTACTTTTCCAAAAAGATCCACTGTTCTTCAAGTCTTCAGTAGTAACATGTTGTGTAGCGTCTGGAGTACACCCTGCTAATACGGAGACCAAAGCGATAACAGCGATAAGAAGGATCCACTTCTTGCCCTTCATTGACTTGAATCGCGACACTTCATAACCCCTCTCTTAACCTTTCCATTCCACCGTAAATAATACCATAATTAGAAGAACAAAGAAAACGCTATTTCGTGCGGGATTTCTTTAGCAGCGAGGCTTTGCGCAGAACATGAAGAATGCTTTTCTCCATTTCCTGATAGCTCATGGAAACCGCGCCTTTTCTTACAATGAATACAAGATCCATATTATCTACTATTTCGGCTTCATGATGACGGATAATTTCTTTAATGACTCTTCTCATGCGATTGCGAACTACCGCGTTGCCTATTTTTTTGCTGCAAGAAACGCCGACTCGAAACTGTTCGACATCTTTGCGGCGCAGTCCATATACCACAAACTGATAATTGGCAAAGGACTTTCCATAACGGTATACGCGACTAAAGTCGCTTCGGTTTCGTAAACGAAATCTTCTCTGCACGAGCTCTCTTCTCCTTGCTTGCCTAACAATCCTTATTAAATGAATATATCTAGTATAGACTTCCAAATGGGAACATAAACGAATGGATCTTAAGCGGGTGTATTACAGCAGTACAACTTTGTCCATAAAAGTGATATTAAGAAAAAAAGACCACCGTAGTGGTCTTCATGCACGCATTACGCACTTAATACTTTTCTGCCTTTCAGACGACGGGCTGCCAGAACTTTACGGCCGTTTTTCGTGCTCATTCTTTTCCGGAAACCATGTACTTTCTTACGTTTGCTAACGTTCGGTCTAAATGTTGGTCTCATGTGTATGCACCCCCTTAAAAGGAATCCTGTATAGATTGAACTATCTTGTAGAACTTATGAACTGTATTAATTTGCTTAGCGCAATCCATAACATTATTGGAATTTTAATCATTTTCATAAACACAGAAAATGCCTTTATATATTTAAACATGATCAAGTCAAAAAGTCAACTCAGTTCGCAAGCTACAGCAATGTTTAAAACAGACGAATCCATATCAATCAAACCGCCACAGATAACTTGTACACAGTTCTAAATTCAACTTACTTCCTATTAATAAAGTTATACACATGTGGATAACGGAATATAGGCTATTTTTCATGGTTTTACTATTATTCATCATTTGTTCGAGTAAAACAAATATTAAGAGTATAAATTAGGAAAGTAAATAAAATTTTCCTTACCATTCCTAATTTAATCGTTTACAAAACACGAAAAAATGGTGTAGGATAAATCACAGAAAGTTGTATACAAGTATACTCTTGGATAGGAGCGTTATATATGCGATATCCTGCTGCTTGGTTGCAAGGAGAGTCACTTGGAGAATTTATTGTCAGCGAGTTACGTCTGCAAATTATTAATGGTACGTTTCCAGTGGGAGAAGTGTTATCGGAAAATCGGATCGCCGCACAATTTGGAAGCAGTCGTTCCCCTGTCAGGGATGCATTTAAAACGCTTTCAAATGAAGGTCTGATTCGTTTGGAACGCATGGGAGCGGTCGTACTTGGACTCGGTTCAAAGGATATGGACGAGCTTTACGACGTAAGGTACCTAATTGAAAGTTTTGTTCAAGAGAAGCTTGCATCGAATTTACCTGATCAGCTAATCATAAAGCTTAAGCAGATTATCGATAAGATGGAATTGTCAGCAAAACATAAAGATTTTATCGAATTTGCTTACCAGGACTTGAGCTTTCATGAAACGATAATCATTGAAGCGAACCACACCCGCATGCTTCATTTATGGAAGAGCATTCGGCAGATCATAATGACAGTTTTGCTGCTTACAACAGAAGAAATTTTCTCGCATGGCGATGAACGAATTGAAGCTGTTATTGAGAAGCATCGCAGACTCATACGTGGACTCGAAACAAAAGATTCTGGCAAAGTGGCAGCCGAAGTTAAGCTTTATTTTAGTGACTCTCGGCAAACATTGCATAAAACCTTGTGATTTTATTCTATTAAGGTGCCAAAGTTTTGGAAATGAGAAACGTGCAAGCGTTGTACTTTCTCTTTTTCTCTCAAACTTGTCGACAAGTATACTCGTATTCGAAGAAATGATGGTCAAACGCTTTTTGTAAGCGTTTCTCGTTTTTCACACCTAAGGCATTTTTACTTTATAGGTCAGCAAAGGAGAGTTAGAATTATGGATAGTATTTTTGGACTCAGCCATACTGCAACGATGCTGATATGGACACTTATTACGATTGTTTTTCTCGTCGTGTTAATTTCTAAATTTAAATGGAATCCATTTGTCTCCCTGTTAATATCCGCTTTGATGCTCGGATTGCTTACAGGAATGAAAGCTGAAGATGTGATCTCATCCATCACTAGCGGGGTTGGGGGAACACTTGGAACGATAGCGATCGTTATCGGTCTCGGTACAATGCTTGGTAAAATGATGGCCGAATCGGGTGGTGCTGAACGGATCGCCACAACCCTGGTTGATCGGTTTGGACAAAAACGTGTCCACTGGGCCATGATGATTGTCGGCTTCATTGTCGGTATTCCCGTTTTCTTTGAAGTCGGTGTTATTTTGCTTATTCCTATCGTCTTTACGGTTGCCCGAAAAACAGGCCTGTCGATCATTAAGATTGGTATTCCGATTCTTGCCGGTCTTTCCACCGTACACGGTTTGGTTCCTCCGCATCCCGCACCGATGATTGCGATAGATGCTTTTGGAGCAAACCTAGGTATGACGATTTTCTACAGTATCCTGGTTGGTTTACCAACGGCAATTATCGCCGGTCCTGTGTTTGGTAATATTATTAGCAAAAGAGTTCATGTTGAACCGCCGACAGAGCTGGCTGAACAATTTTCGCTGAAAAGTGAACGTGACCTCCCTGGCTTTGGGATTACACTGTTCACCATCCTGCTCCCGGTTATTCTTATGCTTGCCGGTTCAATAGCTAAAATCGTAGATCCGGCAGCAACAAGCGGGCTTACGCATTTTCTGGAGTTTATCGGAGACGAAATTGTCGCACTTCTTATTTCAGTCGTCTTCGCACTCTTTTCCCTTGGATTTGCACGCGGCTTTAATAAAAGTGAAATTTCCAAGTTTACAAGCGAATGCCTTGCGCCTACAGCGAGCATCATTCTGATCATTGGCGGCGGCGGTGCATTCAAGCAGGTATTGATTAACAGCGGCGTAGGCAATGCGATTGCAGAGCTCGCAACTAGCATTAACATTAACGTTATCTTGTTTGCATGGCTTGTAGCTGCGCTCATCCGTGTTGCAACAGGTTCGGCAACAGTAGCCATGACCACTGCAGCCGGGATTGTGGCTCCAGTGCTTGCAATGTCTCCGGGTGTAAGTGTTGAACTGGTTGTCCTTGCTACTGGAGCAGGCTCCCTCTTCTTGTCACATGTCAATGACGCAGGCTTCTGGATGATTAAAGAGTTCTTTAATATGTCCGTATCTCAAACCCTTAAGACATGGTCTGTCATGGAGACTGTATTGTCGGTAGTAGCATTAATTTTGATTTTGCTGCTCAGCTTTGTAATCTAAAAACTTCATATAGTACACTTAAAAGGTGTACACTTTAAATTAAAATTGCCTAACTCAAAGCTAAGTACCTTGCTTCGAGTTAGGCAAAATTGCGTTAAAAATTATGCTTAGAAAGAAGGCTCTTTAGTTATGAAATCATACATGCTGGGTATTGATATCGGGACAACGAGCACGAAATCGGTCCTGTTTGAAGAAAATGGACAAGTCGTAGCGAAGGCAAGCGAAGAGTATCCACTCTATACACCTGTTCCTGATGCGGCAGTACAGGATCCTGATCAAATTTTTCTTGCCGTAGTACATACCGTCAAGGAGGTCATGAAGACCAGTGGCATCTCGCCAGATCAGGTGCTGTTTGCCTCCTTTAGTACGGCCATGCATAGTCTAATCGCTATGGATGCGGCAGGAAATGCACTGACACCATGTATCACCTGGGCGGACAACCGCAGCAACGTATGGGCTAAAAAATTAAAGGACGAGCTGAACGGACACGAAATCTACCGCCGTACAGGCACTCCTATTCACCCGATGTCTCCTCTTGCCAAGCTGCTGTGGCTTAAGCACGATCATACGGAGCTTTTTGATCAAACTGCTAAATTTATTTCGATTCGTGAGTACGTTACCTATAAGCTTTTCAACCAATATGCTGTTGATTATTCGATTGCGTCTGCAACAGGACTCATGAATCTCGAAAAATTAGATTGGGACGAAGAAGCGCTGAAAATTGCAGGTATTACACCTGAACAGCTGTCTCAGCTCGTGCCGACTACACATGTCCTTAAAGGGCTGAATGAAAAATACGCTGCTGACATGGGTCTCCCCGTCTCCACACCTTTTGTTGTTGGAGCAACCGACGGTGTATTATCGAATCTCGGTGTGAACGCGATACGCCCTGGTGAGGTCGCCGCTACCATTGGTACCAGCGGAGCTATTCGTACCGTTGTGAGCAAGCCGGTTACAGATCCTAAAGGACGTACATTTTGTTATGCTTTAACGGAAAATCATTGGGTTGTAGGCGGTCCTGTTAACAACGGCGGGATGATCTTCCGCTGGGTTCGGGATGAAATGGCTGCTTCTGAAGTTGAAACAGCCAAACGCCTTGGCATCAGCTCATATGATGTGCTTACTCGTATTGCCGAGCGTGTCAGTCCAGGAGCGGACGGCTTGCTGTTCCATCCTTTCCTCTCCGGCGAAAGAGCCCCTCTGTGGAACCCTGACGCTAGAGGCTCCTTCTTTGGCCTTACTTTGCAGCACAAGAAGGAGCACATGATTCGTGCCGTGCTTGAAGGGGTTATTTTCAACCTTTATACTGTTCTGCTTGCTATGAAAGAGCAGATGGGCCAGCCAAGCCGGATTCTTGCTACTGGCGGATTCGCTCGTTCGCCATTATGGCGTCAAATGATGGCTGATATTTTTGATCAGGAAGTCGTAGTGCCGGAAAGTTTTGAGAGCTCATGCCTTGGTGCAGTTGTCCTTGGTCTTTACGCTACAGGACGGGCAGATTCACTTGAAGTAGTCTCTGATATGGTGGGAACTACAAATGCACATACACCGGATCAGAACCATGTAGCTGTCTATCAGGAGCTCCTCCCCATCTTTATCCGCATTTCCCGCAAGCTGACTGAAGAATATGAAGATATCGCTAAATTCCAGCGCCAGCATATCTCTGCTTCTGAATAAAATGATAAAAATTCAAGAGCCGATCATAATGATCGGCTCTTTTGCATATTATTAATAATAAGAATGTGTACATACTCAATAACAAAATAAACCCTCTTCGAAAGCTCCCCTAAAAAGCTAACGTTTCACATTTCCGATTTATCCACAGTTATTTGCATTCGTGATATTCACAAAAGCCAACCCCTTATTCACTCATTTCTAAAATTTGAGCGGACAAGCTGTGAATAATTATTATCGCCTTTTGGGCATTCTTGTCGAAAACTAAACACCTTATAAACAATATATAGTGTTGTGATTAAAAATTATACACAAGTTATTGAATTTGTGGATAAAATCCTGAGATCCGTTGAAATATAAGCTTTCTTTTGCTATGATTATATTACTTTTGGATGTGAATATACGTTTTGATCCATAATGTTATCAACAGCCTGTGGATAAAGTTGTGAACAATTTTCAAGTTGTTCATTCTTTTTTTGTCTATTGTCCTTTGGACATTGGGGATAAATTCTACAATATAAATTTTTTTTCGACATTCCGCTCATGGCACTGGGCCACATTTGGACGATTAAAAGGAGTGACAGTCTGTGGACAGCCATACATCCGAACTATGGCAGCAAATACTATCAATTATTCAAACAAAACTCAGCAAGCCCAGCTATGACACCTGGTTTAAGGCGACAAAAGCCATTAAGTTGAATGACCAGGCTATTGTCATTTCAGCACCTACTACGTTCGCTGTAGAATGGCTTGAGAGCCGCTATACGAAGCTTGTCGGTTCAACTGTATTTGAACTGCTCGGAAAACAAGTAGACGTCAAGTTTGTCATAGAAGAACACAAGACGGCTGAGCCGGATCCGCAGCAAGTTGTCACACCTCCTCCTGCACCGCAAGAAGAGGCCATGGCACATATGCTTAATCCGAAGTACACTTTTGACACCTTTGTCATCGGCCCGGGTAATCGATTTGCGCATGCGGCATCGCTTGCCGTTGCAGAAGCCCCAGCCAAAGCGTACAATCCGCTCTTTCTATATGGAGGAGTTGGACTCGGCAAGACACACCTCATGCATGCCATAGGGCACTACATTTTGGAGCATAACCCCAGCAGTAAGGTCGTTTACCTCTCATCGGAGAAATTCACGAATGAATTCATTAATTCGATCCGCGACAATCGTGGTGAGAATTTTCGCAATAAGTATCGCAATGTCGACATTTTGCTAATTGATGATATTCAGTTCTTGGCCGGTAAGGAATCGACACAGGAAGAGTTCTTCCATACGTTTAATGCTCTTCACGAGGAGCATAAGCAGATTATTATTTCAAGTGACCGCCCTCCTAAGGAAATTCCGACACTTGAAGAACGGCTGCGCTCAAGGTTTGAATGGGGACTTATTACAGATATCCAACCGCCGGATCTCGAGACACGAATCGCCATTCTTCGCAAGAAAGCGAAGGCTGAGAATCTCGATATCCCGAACGAAGCGATGATGTATATAGCTAATCAGATAGATACGAACATCAGAGAACTTGAAGGAGCCCTCATTCGTGTGGTAGCATACTCCTCTCTAACGAATCAGGATGTGACGACTCATCTGGCTGCAGAAGCTCTCAAGGATATTATTCCGTCAAGTCGTCCGAAGATCATTACGATTCAGGATATTCAGCAAAGGGTCGGAGAATATTACAATTTAAAGCTTGAGGATTTTAAAGCAAGAAAAAGAACCAAGGCAGTGGCCTTCCCTAGGCAGATTGCCATGTATTTATCTCGGGAGCTGACAGACTTTTCGCTGCCTAAGATCGGAGAAGCGTTCGGGGGGCGGGACCATACAACCGTCATTCATGCGCATGAGAAGATAACTCAATCGATAAAAAACGATCAGGAATTGTTTAAAGTTATCAACAACCTTACCGAGAAAATCAAAAACCCAACTTGAACAAGTACAAAGCCTATGCACAATCTGTACACATGTGGATAGGCTTAATTTTATGCCTTTTATAGGGCTTATCCACATATTCAGTGCGCCTATTACTATTACTACTATTTTTTTAAGATATACTGCATCTATAAAACGAGCTTACGCTCCATCAAAAGCTTATCATTCTCAAGGAGTGAAAATATGAAAATCAGCATACTCAAAAGTTATTTGAATGAATCGATTCAGCATGTATCCAAAGCCATCTCCAGCAGAACAACGATACCTATTCTTACCGGGATCAAATTTGACGTTAACTTTCAAGGCGTTACTTTAACTGCAAGCGATACTGATATTTCTATTCAATCGTTTATCCCTTTAGAAGAGGATGGAAAAACGATTGTATCTGTCGAACAAGCAGGCAGCGTTGTATTACCTGCCAAGTTTTTTGTCGAAATTATTAAAAAGCTGCCATCCCAGGAAGTTCACATGGAAGTTAAAGACAACTTCAATACCTTCATCTCTGCAGGAGCAACAGAAATTCAGCTCGTTGGACTTGATCCAGAGGAATTCCCTGTACTTCCAAGCATTGAAGAGAATCAAACCGTGTCTATTCCTGGCGATCTGCTCAAAAATATGATTAAGCAAACGGTGTTCTCCATCTCCACTCACGAAACAACCCCTATTTTGACTGGAGTATTATGGAGCCTTGCTGACAATGAGTTTAAATTTGTGGCAACTGACCGTCACCGTCTGGCTACTCGCTCCGCTCATATTGAAGGAGCTGACAACATTAAATTCCATAATGTCGTCATTTCAGGTAAAACGCTCAATGAGCTGAGCAAAATTGTTCCGGATCAAAATACGCTGGTGGATATCGTTGTGGCAGACAATCAGGTGCTCTTCAAAATTGACCGTGTATTATTCTATACCCGCATTTTGGATGGAACCTACCCTGACACTTCTAGAATTATTCCAAACGCTTATAAAACAGAACTCATTTTGGACACAAAAAAATTAAGTGAATCGATCGATCGTGCTTATTTGCTGTCTCGTGAGGAAAAAACTAATATTGTGCGTATGCAAACCCTCGATAATGGCGATATTGAAATCTCCTCCAGCTCATCTGAGCTCGGTAAAGTTCGTGAGGAACTCGAGGTTAAAGACTTTAAAGGCGAACCGCTGAAAATTTCTTTTAACTCAAAATACATGCTGGATGTGCTCAAGGTTGTCGAAAGCGAGGAACTTATGATCTCCTTTACTGGAGTAATGAGCCCGATTATTTTGAAACCGACAGATAGTAGCTCGAGCCAGTATGTTATTCTGCCTTACCGTACAACGAACTAAGGTTTGTGCATAAAAAAATTTCGGAAAAAAGTTATTCACATGAGAGGAAGTTTCCCGTGAAGAAAATAGTTATCCACAGTGAATACATCAAGCTGGATCAATTTTTAAAGCTTGCGGATTGCGTACCCACAGGAGGAATGGCCAAAGCCCTGCTTCAGGAGCAAGCCGTTAAAGTAAATGGAGAAGTTGAAGAACGCCGCGGACGTAAACTGTATTCTGGAGATCTTGTTGAAGTTGAAGGAGAAGGGCAGTTTCAGGTAGAAGAAGCAAAATAGAGAAGCGAACACCTGCTGCTTCCTCAAGAGGCGAGAGGCAAGGGAGGATGTAAAGTGTGTTTGTGAGTGATATCGAACTCAACCAGTACAGGAACTATGAGCATTTAAAGCTGGAATCCTTTGGTCCTGTCAATTTAATTATCGGTCAAAATGCACAGGGGAAGACGAATCTGGTGGAGGCGATCTACGCATTGGCGCTTACCAAGAGCCATCGAACCTCCAAGGATAAGGAATTAATCCGTTTTGACGCCTCAAGTGCGCATATAAGTGCACATGTGGATCGAAGATATGGAACGATTCAGCTTGATCTATCCTTTTCTCAGCAAGGCAAAAAAGCAAAAATTAACGGTCTGGAGCAGCGCAAGCTAAGCGATTTTATCGGCAGCCTGAATGTAGTCATGTTTGCGCCGGAGGATCTGGAGATCGTAAAAGGGACGCCGGGGGTTCGCCGCCGGTTCCTTGACATGGAGATTGGACAGGTAGCACCAGGATATATTTATCATCTTCAGCAGTATCAAAAAATTCTAGTACAGCGCAATAACCTGTTGAAGCAATTATGGGGGGCTCCCGAGTCCCAGCAGATGATGCTCAGCATCTGGAATGAACAGTTAGCAGAACATGGTGTTAAAATCGTTAAAAAAAGGAAACAATTCATAAAGAAGCTGCAAAAATGGGCGGAAACGATCCATGAAGGCATTACAGGGGGCAAGGAAAGGCTCGAACTAGCTTATGTTCCATCCTTTGGCGATGCCCTAGAAGAAGATGAAGCTGTTTTATTGGACCGGTTTATGATAAAATTATCACAAACCAAGGATCAGGAGATCAGACGCGGGACATCGCTAACAGGCCCTCATCGTGATGATCTGTCCTTTTTTATTAACGGCCATGAAGTACAGACCTATGGATCCCAAGGACAGCAGAGGACAACGGCATTGTCACTGAAGCTGGCAGAAATTGAACTGATTTGTGAAGAGATCGGTGAATATCCTGTGCTGCTGCTTGATGACGTACTATCCGAGCTTGATCCATACCGTCAAACACAGCTTATCGAAACGTTCCAAAGCAAAGTACAGACTTTTATTACCGCAACAGGGGTTGAGACGCTGAATACCAGCAAGCTTCACGATGCGCATATATACAATGTGCAGGCTGGTCATGTGGAACGTTAAGGAGATGAACGGACAATGTATATCCACCTGGGCGGTGACAAGATTATCCGCTCTTCCGAGCTCGTTGCTATTTTTGACATATCGATTGAGAAATCATCCAAGATATCCAAACAGTATATTACCTTTTCGAAACAGGAGAAGAACCTTGAAGTCATAGGCGAAGAGGAAGCTAAGTCCATTGTGGTCACGAAGAGCACGGTTTACTATTCTCCTATTTCTTCTACCACCCTCAAGAAGAGAGCGAATATACTAAGTGAAATATAAGAGAACGATTTACAGATGAGTATCGTCACCTTGCTGATTTAGTGAGGGGGCGGTACTTTTATAACGCATTTGGGCTCTTTTATATACAGTCATATCACAATTATCAGATCCACTCTAATCTAGTGAAGTAGGTGAAAGGCATGTCTATGAACCAACCGACATATGGTGCAGATGAGATTCAGGTCCTTGAGGGACTTGAGGCCGTTAGAAAACGTCCAGGAATGTATATCGGCTCTACGAGCTCGAAGGGCTTGCATCACCTTGTATGGGAAGTCGTGGATAACAGTATCGATGAAGCACTTGCGGGTTATTGCGATCAAATCGATGTTACCATCCACGAAGATAACAGCATTACCGTTGTTGATAACGGACGGGGGATCCCTGTAGCAGAGCAGGCCAAGATGAAGAAATCTGCGCTAGAGGTTGTTATGACCGTCCTTCACGCCGGTGGTAAATTCGGCGGAGGCGGATATAAAGTTTCGGGGGGGCTTCACGGGGTTGGTATTTCCGTCGTGAATGCTCTGTCTACCAAGGTGAATGTTATTGTTAAACGGGACGGACATATTTATCAGCAGGAATACAGCCGCGGTGTTCCAGAGTATGATGTAAGAGTCATCGGTGATACCGAAGAAACGGGAACAACAACGACTTTTTATCCGGATCCTGAAATCTTTACAGAAACGACGGTCTATGAGTATGAAACGCTCCTTACCCGTATTCGTGAACTTGCATTCTTGAACAAAGGGATCGGTATCAGCATTAAAGATGAGCGGACAGACGAGTCCAACTCTTTCCATTATGAGGGCGGGATTAAGGAGTACGTCCAATACCTCAACAGCAAAAGAGAAGTTCTTCATGAACAGCCGATCTATGTCGAGGGGCAGCGTGAGAACATCCAGGTTGAGGTCGCTCTCCAGTATAACGACAGCTATACAGAGAATATATACTCCTTCGCAAACAACATTAACACCCATGAGGGCGGTACTCACGAGTCCGGTTTCAAAAGTGCATTGACACGTATTATTAACGATTATGCACGTAAAGCGGGTGTCATTAAGGATAACAGCGGCAACTTGACCGGCGATGACGTGCGTGAAGGGCTTACGGCTATCATCTCTGTTAAAATTCCAGAGCCGCAGTTTGAAGGACAGACCAAAACCAAACTCGGAAACAGTGAAGTCCGCGGGGTGGTCGAATCCCTATTTGCGGAGAAGCTGCAGGAGTTCTTGGTAGAGAATCCTTCTGTGTCCCGTCGAATTCTGGATAAAGCACTTCAAGCATCCAGAGCGAGGGAAGCAGCACGCAAAGCGCGTGAGATGACCAGACGTAAGAGCGTCCTGGAAGTCAGCGCATTGCCAGGTAAGCTCGCTGACTGCTCCTCCAAGGACGCATCGATTAGTGAGCTCTATATCGTAGAGGGTGACTCTGCCGGAGGATCAGCGAAGCAGGGCCGTGATCGTCATTTTCAGGCGATTTTGCCGCTTCGTGGTAAGATCTTGAACGTTGAGAAGGCAAGATTGGATCGTATTCTCTCTAATGCTGAGATCCGTGCGATTATTACGGCACTTGGTACAGGTATTGGGGATGACTTCGATATCGAGAAAGCACGTTATCATAAAGTGATTATTATGACGGATGCCGACGTCGATGGTGCTCACATCCGAACGCTCCTTCTAACCTTCTTCTACCGCTATATGCGTAGAATTATTGAAGCGGGCTTCGTGTATATTGCTCAGCCTCCGCTCTTCAAGGTTGAGCGAGGCAAGACAGTGCGCTATGCCGGATCAGAGGCGGAGCGTGACGAAATTATTAAGGAATTTGGAGAAGGAGTAAAGGTCAACGTCCAGCGTTACAAAGGACTTGGTGAGATGAACGCAGGACAGCTGTGGGAGACAACCATGGATCCAGAGAGCCGTACCATGCTGCAGGTGTCCATCGGGGATGCTATGCTTGCTGATACAATGTTTGATACGCTTATGGGAGATAACGTTGAGCCTAGACGCGACTTCATCCAGGAAAATGCTAGATACGTCAAGAATTTGGACGTTTAATACTCATATAGAATGTAGACACATCAGGGGCCACTATGGGCCCCTTTTTTTCAGGTGATTACATTTTTACTCTTCCGTAGGCCTGGGCGTACTTTTTTATTTTTTTATAAATGCTTTTATCCGGCAAATAACGGAACACATAAATACCCGGTAAGGTATTTACTTCTAAAATCCAGGGCCTGATTTTTTGATCGAGAGCAATATCCAGACCGAGCTCCTTGATTCCGGGATAGCTTTCTTCCATTCTTTTTGCTGATTTAACGGCAAGGGAGTTTAGCTCTTTTCTAAATTTCTTGGTACCGGCTTCACCCAGATATGGCTTCATTAATTTCTCGAAGGTTTCCATTTTGCCACCACCAGTGATGTTTGTAACAATCTTATCTGGTGCAGCAACCTTACCTATAATGCCAGTAGCCTCCCAATCCCCTTCTAAGTTTTTTTGGGTCATGATCCTTAGGTCAAATGGGCGCTGCTTATGGCGTAAAAGAGTAATTCCCCGTTGAATTAGGTATGATTTGCCCTGCATTTGTTTTTTAATTTTTTGATGCAAATCTGCTAAGGAAGCATAAGATCTTTTGTTTCTTTCATAGTGCAGCATATAGGTATCTTTTTCTTTCGACGAATCTGCTGCAGCGGTTACGGCAGCAAGTCTCTCGATATGCATAATTCCTTTACCGTGAGACCCGTGCTCAGGTTTGACGTACACCGTATGATGAGATTCACACATTTTTTTGAGGTTGTTGAAATTAAATTTCCGTGTGTCTGGAAGGTAGACAGCGATTTGCGGGTCCTTCAGAAGAACCTCATTCTTTTTCCACTTACTCGAAACCCGTCGTATACTCATAGGATCTCTCCTTTGTATGCTTCAAATCAATACAGATACAAAAACGTACGGTATGTTGGTTACCTAAGGAAATGCATAGGACAAGGACAGAAAACAGTGGTATAATAGAGAAATATGGCGTTTTGTGTGGATATGAGTAATATTGTGCAATTAGGTTTCCATTTCGAATCTGTACCAGTATATGTTTGCCTCTCAAAACAGGAAGGGCATATCCCTATGAACAGGTTCAAATAGAAGCGTTCACACGTTTAATAATGGGCTTTTTGTCTAGGCTAGTAATAGAGAGAGAAGCAGAAAATAGGATTGGGCGTTAAAGCCTTGTTAGGCTTTTCATATATAGATTTGCAGCTTAACAATGTTGTTTGATAGACAAGAAGGAGGTCCAGCATGGCGGATCAAATTAACTCGCAAATTAAAGACCGCGATATTGGCGAAGAAATGCGCGAGTCCTTTATGGACTATGCAATGAGTATTATCGTCAGCCGTGCTTTGCCCGACGTTAGAGACGGACTTAAACCAGTGCACCGTCGTATTTTGTTTGCAATGTCGGAGCTTGGAATGGCGCCGGATAAACCGTACAAAAAATCTGCACGTATCGTCGGCGAAGTTATTGGTAAATATCACCCGCACGGAGACTCGGCCGTATACGAAACAATGGTACGGATGGCTCAGGACTTCTCGATGCGTTATATGCTCGTTGACGGTCATGGTAACTTCGGTTCCATTGATGGAGATATGGCAGCAGCGATGCGTTACACGGAAGCGCGTTTGTCCAAAATCGCGATGGAAATGCTTCGTGACATTAATAAAGATACAATTGACTTCCAGCCTAACTATGATGGTGAAGAACACGAACCCATTGTCCTTCCTGCGAGATTTCCGAATCTTCTCGTTAATGGTGTAGGTGGAATCGCGGTAGGGATGGCAACGAATATTCCGCCGCATAATCTTGGTGAAGTTATCGATGGTGTAAATGCCATGATCGATAACCCGGATATTACTTCGCTTGAACTCATGGATTATATTAAAGGTCCGGATTTCCCGACAGCAGGATATATTCTCGGTCGTTCCGGAATTCGCCAGGCCTATGAAACAGGCCGGGGAAGCGTAACAATGCGGGCCAAGACAACCATAGAAGAAGTGAATAACAAAGCTCGAATTATTGTTCATGAAATTCCTTATCAGGTAAATAAAGCACGACTAGTTGAGAAAATAGCTGAGCTTGTACGTGAAAAGAGAATTGAAGGCATCACCGATCTTCGTGATGAGTCGGACCGCAGCGGAATGCGAATTGTGATTGAGCTTCGCCGCGATGTGAATCCGAATGTGGTGTTGAACAATTTGTATAAACATACTTCCATGCAATCTAATTTCGGTATTAACATGCTGGCTATTGTTAATAATGAACCGAAAATTTTGAGCTTGCGCGAGGTCTTGTATCATTATCTGCAGCACCAGATCATTGTTATCAAGCGTCGTACAGAATTTGAATTGCGTAAAGCGGAGGCTCGTGCGCATATTTTAGAAGGCTTGCGGATCGCACTGGATCATATTGACGAAATTATCGCCTTGATTCGTGCTTCTGCAACTACAGACATTGCCAGAGAAGGATTGATTGAACGCTTTGAGCTCAGTCATGACCAAGCACAGGCGATACTTGATATGCGTTTGCAGCGCCTGACCGGATTGGAACGCGATAAGATCGAGAATGAGTATAAAGAGCTGCTAACGAAAATTGCTGAATATCGTGAAATTCTAGCTAATGAGCATTTGGTACTTGAAATTATTCGTGAAGAGCTGCAGGAAATCAGAGATCGATTCTCAGATGAGCGTCGTACAGAAATTACTGTAGGTGAGGAAAGTATCCTTGATGAGGACCTCATTCCTCGTGAAGATGTAGTTGTAACGATTACACATACGGGTTATATCAAACGTCTTCCGGTTTCAACGTATCGCTCGCAAAAACGCGGCGGTCGCGGTGTTGTAGGTATGGACACCAAAGAAGCGGATTTCGTTGAACACTTGTTTGTAACGAACACACATAACTATCTGATGTTCTTTACGGATAAAGGTAAAGTATATAGACTCAAGGGCTATGAGATTCCTGAGCTTGGCCGTACAGCAAGAGGAACACCGATCATCAACTTGATTCAGATTGAGCAAGGTGAGACGGTAAATGCCGTTATTGAGGTTGAAGAATTCGAGAATGACAAGTTCTTGTTCTTCGCCACAAAGCATGGTGTAGTGAAGAAGACTCCGCTTGACGATTATGTCAATATTCGCAAAGGCGGTCTGATTGCTATCCACTTGCGTGAGGACGATGCCCTTATTGAAGTGAAACTCACAGATGGCAAGCAAGAAATGATTCTTGGGACGGCTCAAGGGATGTCCATTCGTTTCTCTGAAGACGATGTGCGTTCAATGGGACGCAGCGCTACAGGGGTTAAAGGGATAACGCTTGACTCGGATGACATGGTTATCGGAATGGACGTTGTGAATTCAGATCAAGAGGTTCTTATTGTTACCGCAAATGGATACGGTAAACGTACCCCTGTTGCTGACTATCGTATTCAAAGCCGCGGCGGTAAAGGGATCAAGACGATTAATGTCACAGAGAAGAACGGTCCTGTTGTCAGTCTGAAGATCGTGAAGAACGAAGAAGACCTGATGATTATTACAACCAGCGGTACGCTTATTCGAATGAGTATGGAAGGAATATCTACCATGGGTCGTAACACTCAAGGTGTGAGACTAATCCATACACGTGAGGATGATTCAGTAGCGACAGTCTGCAGAACGGATAAGAGCGAGGAAGAAGATGAGGAAGAGACTGAAGATGTGGCTAAGGTTTCGGAATTAGATGCCTCGTCTTCAAGCGAAGATGTAGAATCACTGTTAGATGGCAATGAAGATATTGAGTCAGTTACCGATGATGACATAGAAGAATAGATCGTATTAACAGTTAAGAGATCCCGTTTAGGGATCTCTTTTTTTATAATTGTATTGATTTTTCTATTCAATCATTGCTTTAAGCTCGTGAATTGCCTTATAAGTACTCACTCAGAGATTATCAAATGACGATATACACTTTAATGATTTAATGTATATAATGGAAAATACTATAGTGATTTCAATTTGCTGATAAAAGTGTTAAGAACGGAGCGTTAGTGTAATGGTTATGGTGTCGATCATTGAATTAAAGCCGGGGACAAAGCTGGAAAAAGACGTACACACACCTCTAGGAGGATTGCTTCTTCCTAAAGGTAAGGTGATACTTCCTCGCGATCTTGAAATTTTACGTGCCTTTCTTGTTCAAACTGTAGAGATAGAAATGAATAAAGGCGATCTTTCTGATCGGTCTTCAGCGAGCAGCTCAGAGCAGGAACTTGAGAAGGCACGAGAGGAAGAAGCACAAATTGAGGAAATCGTTAAAAATGCAAATGTCACTTCTTTTGAAGAGGAATATGAGCAAATGGTGGCTTTGGTTAAAAAAGCTTATAGCGAAGCATTAGCGTTTGAGATTCCTATTTTTGAATTACGCACACAATTATCTATTCTTATATTACATATTAAGAAATACCAGGTTCTCCATTTCCGTCCGCGTTCCATAAAAAAAGATGAATATATGTATCACAATGCAGTTTTAACTGCCTTAACCTCCTATTTAATTGCGCAATGGTATGATCTCCCCCAGAAGGACTGGGTTCAGGTTGCTCTAGCGGGTCTGCTTCACAATATAGGTAATATTAAAGTAGATCCTGAGGTGTTGTTCAGTAATAAGTCTTTAAGTAAAGAAGAGGAAGAAGAGGTTCGCAAACATACTACTTATGGTTATGCCATTCTTAAACCGGTAAAAGCTATTAATGATGGAGTCAAACTAACAGCTTTGCAGCATCATGAAAAAGTAGATGGAACGGGATATCCGCTTAAGTTGGAAGGCAGCCAGATCCACACATATTCAAAAATTGTTGCCGTAGCAGATATCTTTCATGCTATGACCTTGGAAAGGCCCTATAAAAGCTCGCAGTCACCTTATCAGGTACTAGAACAGATTACACAGGAGTCCTTTGGCAAGCTCGATCCTAAAATCGTACAGACATTTATCCGTAAAGTAACACAATTACATAATGGGGCCATTGTAGTGCTTAGTGATCAACGGAGAGGCAGTATCATATTTACTGATCGGGATCATCCAACACGACCTATGGTAGCTGTAGAAGGCGAAATCGTAAATCTCGTAGCTGAGCGGCATCTCTTCATTCAAGAAATAATAACGTAATTGTTCTATATATGATCCGCTTCTCCAGGGTGTGAGGAGTGGATCATTTATGTGTAAGGCTAAGTAGGTTATAACATTTTTTTAAAAAAGGGTTGCATAATATTCGTGCACATGGTATATTCTAATTCCGGCCAAGAAAGCCACCAAGCAAGACGGCAGGCAAGCTTCTAAGAAAAGAAGTTAAAAAAACTTTTTTTAAAAAAGAGCTTGCAATTCTGAGTCGAACATGATATGATATAAAAGTTGTTAACGACGAAAGTTGAAACGACGAAAACAAAGTTGATCTTTGAAAACTGAACAACGAGTGAGTATTAAATTGAGAACATGACGTTCTCGTCAGTTTTTCTAAATGAGCTTATCGCTCTTTCAATACTTTATTGGAGAGTTTGATCCTGGCTCAGGACGAACGCTGGCGGCGTGCCTAATACATGCAAGTCGAGCGGACTTGACGGAGTGCTTGCACTCCTGATGGTTAGCGGCGGACGGGTGAGTAACACGTAGGTAACCTGCCCATAAGACTGGGATAACTACCGGAAACGGTAGCTAATACCGGATAGGTTCTACTCTCGCATGAGGGAAGAAAGAAAGACGGAGCAA
>JAMBOW010000059.1 GCA_023715865.1 Neobacillus mesonae | reverse complement strand
TCGCCACCAAACAGGCATTTGTGATACAAATGCGATCCGTGTTGGTTTCGGTACATCACCTAACGTGTGTATGAAACCATCAGCGCTATTCAAGGATTTGCTCCCTGAAAACTAGATACGAAACAATTTCCGATTTAATGTTTTGGATAAGCCCTCGACCGATTAGTACTGGTCAGCTCCATGCATTGCTGCACTTCCACCCCCAGCCTATCTACCTCGTCGTCTTCAAGGGGTCTTACTAATTGGGAAATCTCATCTT
>JAMBOW010000057.1 GCA_023715865.1 Neobacillus mesonae | reverse complement strand
CCAAACAGGATTTATGCGCTGCGATATCTTCGGTGATCACTCACCAGCAAAATATCCATCCTTAGAAAGGACATGCAGCTTAAAATCTTACAAGGATTTGCTCCCTGAAAACTAGATACGAAACAATTTCCGATTTAATGTTTTTGGATAAGCCCTCGACCGATTAGTACTGGTCAGCTCCATGCATTGCTGCACTTCCACCCCCAGCCTATCTACCTCGTCGTCTTCAAGGGGTCTTACTAATTGGGAAATCTCATCTTGAGGGGG
>JAMBOW010000056.1 GCA_023715865.1 Neobacillus mesonae | reverse complement strand
AGCCGTCGAAGGTGGGGTAGATGATTGGGGTGAAGTCGTAACAAGGTAGCCGTATCGGAAGGTGCGGCTGGATCACCTCCTTTCTATGGAGAATCGTTTCCTGCAACGGAAACATTCAAATATAAAATCAGGTTTAGGCCTGTTACTCACTCGTTGCTCAGTTTTGAGAGT
This sequence comes from Neobacillus mesonae, assembly GCA_023715865.1. GTDB lineage: Bacteria > Bacillota > Bacilli > Paenibacillales > Paenibacillaceae > Paenibacillus. The sequence continues at coordinate 100 of JAMBOW010000056.1, read as the reverse complement.
TCAACTCTCAATTTGATCCTTGAAAACTAGATAAACGAAACAATTTTGCGATTTAGAAATATCCTTTTCACTTTATTTGTGTCTAAACAAGTAAAGATGA
>JAMBOW010000055.1 GCA_023715865.1 Neobacillus mesonae | reverse complement strand
AAGTACCATCGGCGCTGGAGGGCTTAACGGTCGTGTTCGGGATGGGTACGTGTGGAACCCCTCCGCTATCGCCACCAAACAGGCATTTGTGATACAAATGCGATCCGTGTTGGTTTCGGTACATCACGTAACGTGTGTATGAAACCATCAGCGCTATTCAAGGATTTGCTCCCTGAAAACTAGATACGAAACAATTTGCAATTTAATGTTTTGGATAAGCCCTCGACCGATTAGTACTGGTCAGCTCCATGCATTGCTGCACTTCCACCCCCAGCCTATCTAC
>JAMBOW010000054.1 GCA_023715865.1 Neobacillus mesonae | reverse complement strand
CCCCATTCGGACATCCCCGGATCAAAGCTTGCGTACAGCTCCCCGAGGCAGTATCGTTGTTCGCCACGTCCTTCATCGGCTCCTAGCGCCTAGGCATCCTCCGTGTGCTCTTAATAGCTTAACCAACGTTTCATTTTTCGACTGACTCTCTCCAGTTGCTAAAGCAAAAGTCGTTCGCCATCCGAAAAATTCCACTTAGCACTCTATTTCATCTTTACTTGTTTGACACGAGTAAAGTGAAAAGGATATTTCTAAATCGCAAAATTGTTTCGTTTATCTAGTTTTCAA
>JAMBOW010000053.1 GCA_023715865.1 Neobacillus mesonae | reverse complement strand
CTGTCTCTCAGACGTTCCATTTTTGACTGTCTCTCTCCAGTTGCTTACGCAAAAGTCGTTCGTCATCCAAAAATTCCACTATGCGTACTTTTAATACTTGCACTAAAAGATTGCACGATCACGATTCTTTTAATCTCGATTCTGCTTTGGCACAATTCTTCTGTCATCGTTCGATCCAGTTTTGGCTGTCTCTCAGACGTTCCATTTTTGACTGTCTCTCTCCAGTTGCTTACGCAAAAGTCGTTCGTCATCCAAAAATTCCACTATGCGTACTTTTAATACTTGCACTAAAAGATTGCACGATCACGATTC
>JAMBOW010000052.1 GCA_023715865.1 Neobacillus mesonae | reverse complement strand
CGTGTGCTCTTAATAGCTTAACCAACTAAAGCACTTATCATCTTTACTTGTTTAGACACAAATAAAGTGAAAAGGATATTTCTAAATCGCAAAATTGTTTCGTTTATCTAGTTTTCAAGGATCAAATGTTTGAGAGTTGAACTCTCAAAACTGAGCAACGAGTGAGTAACAGGCCTAAACCTGATTTTAGTTTTGAATGTTTCCGTTGCAGGAAACGATTCTCCATAGAAAGGAGGTGATCCAGCCGCACCTTCCGATACGGCTACCTTGTTACGACTTCACCCCAATCATCTACCCCACCTTCGACGGCTGGCTCCT
>JAMBOW010000051.1 GCA_023715865.1 Neobacillus mesonae | reverse complement strand
CACCATTTAAAGAGTGCGTAATAGCTCACTGGTCGAGTGACTCTGCGCCGAAAATGTAACGGGGCTAAACACACCACCGAAGCTATGGCTTGGATCGACTTCACTGCATCTTTGAAGATCATGTTAGTCCAGAATCATTTTTGCCAGGAATCATCTATCCAGGATGAGTGGCCAAATGCTTCTCGGGGCTAAATGCTTTGAGGCTGGAGTGAAGTCGATCCAGGGGTAGGGGAGCGTTGTATGCAGCAGTGAAGGTGGACCGGAAGGACTGCTGGAGCGCATACAAGTGAGAATGCCGGTATGAGTAACGAAAAGATCAGTG
>JAMBOW010000050.1 GCA_023715865.1 Neobacillus mesonae | reverse complement strand
ACGGTACCAAGTTAGAACCTAGATACGATCAGGGTGGTATCCCAACGTTGCCTCCACAGAAGCTGGCGCTCCTGTTTCCTAGGCTCCCACCTATCCTGTACAGATCGTACCCAAATCCAATATCAAGCTGCAGTAAAGCTCCATGGGGTCTTTCCGTCTTGTCGCGGGTAACCTGCATCTTCACAGGTATTAAAATTTCACCGGATCTCTCGTTGAGACAGCGCCCAAGTCGTTACGCCATTCGTGCGGGTCAGAATTTACCTGACAAGGAATTTCGCTACCTTAGGACCGTTATAGTTACGGCCGCCGTTTACTGGGGCTTCGGTTCACAGCTTCGGGA
>JAMBOW010000004.1 GCA_023715865.1 Neobacillus mesonae | reverse complement strand
TTCTGTCCTCGTTCGATCCAGTTTTGGCTGTCTCTCAGACGTTCCATTTTTGACTGTCTCTCTCCAGTTGCTATCGCAAAAGTCGTTCGTCATCCAAAAATTCCACTATGCGTACTTTTAATACTTGTACTAAAAGATTGCACGATCACGATTCTTTTAATCGCGTTTCTGCTTTAGCACAATTCTTCTGTCTTCGTTCGATCCAGTTTTGACTGCCTCTCAGACGTTCCATTTTTGACTGCCTCTCTCCAGTTGCTATCGCAAAAGTCGTTCGTCATCCAAAAATTCCACTAAGCGTACTTTTAATACTTCTACTAAAAAGATTACACGACTGCGCTTCTTTTAATCTCGATTCTGCTTTGGCACAATTCTTCTGTCCTCGTTCGATCCAGTTTTGGCTGTCTCTCAGACGTTCCATTTTTGACTGCCTCTCTCCAGTTGCTGGCGCAAAAGTCGTTCGTCATCCAAAAATTCCACTGGGTATTCTTCTCCAAACATTACACTTAGTATCAATTAAAAGAGTCTGCTACTTCTAATCCACCCAACGAAGTTAATAAAAAACCGCTTCGATGAGGAAGCGGTTTTCGTTATAAAGAATGGAATTCATCAATTGTCATTTCCGCATTTTTGGATCTAATACATCACGTAACCCGTCCCCGAGCAGATTAAACCCCAGTACGGTCAGCATAATCGATACCCCTGGGAAAATGAGGGTCCACGGTGCGGTTTGGATAAACTGCCTTGAATCGGACAGCATCTTTCCCCATTCCGGAGACGGCGGCTGCGCACCCATCCCCAGAAATCCGAGCGCTGCAGCTTCGAGAATGCCTGTTCCAATTCCTAGAGTGCCTTGTACTATGATGGGTGTAAGACTGTTCGGAAGCACGTGGCTGATAAGGATGTTTCCGTTCTTCATGCCAATCGACCTCGCGGCGGTAATATACTCCTCCTGTTTCAAAGACAATACTCTAGCCCTGACAAGTCTACCGTAGGTTGGGATGTTGACGATCGCAATCGCCACAAGGGCATTAAATAAGGAAGGGCCGAGAATAGCCACGATGGCAATCGCCAGAAGTATGCCTGGAAAAGCAAGCAAAATATCAAAAAGACGAGAAATCAGCATATCAAGCCACTTTCCGTAATAACCGGCAATGATGCCGAGGAACGTACCCACAACTATGGAGCCTATAACAGAGGCAAAGCCTACCCATAAGGAAATTCGCGCCCCGTACACCACTCGAGTAAATACATCTCGTCCCAAATCATCGGTACCAAACCAATGCTCGGACGAAGGAGGCTTCAGCCGATCGGCCAGCACCTGCTCTTTATAATCATATGAAGTAAGCAGAGGTGCAAATATCGCGATCCCAATAAAAAATATAAGAATGATCAAGCCTGCCATCGCCATTTTATGACGCAGAATCCCCCGAACCGCATCACGCCAAGGGCCGGACACTTCTTCAGCTGGATCAATCCCTGCTTTTCCGCTGCCTAAACTGACTTGTCCCATATCCGTCCCTCCTATTTATACTGAATTCGAGGATCAATTGCTGCATACAGCAAATCAACGATCAAATTGATAAAGATATAAATAAAGGCGATGATCAGTATACCGGATTGTATAACAGGGTAATCCCGAAAGCTGATCGCATCGTATATGTATCTGCCCACACCCGGCCAGGCAAAGATCGTCTCCGTCAGCACGGCCCCGCCAAGCAGCATTCCCATTTGCAGCCCGATTACCGTCAGCACGGGAATAAAGGCATTTTTGAGGGCATGCTTATATACTACAAAAAACTGTTTCATCCCTTTAGCTCTGGCGGTCCGAATATAATCGGAGCTCATCACCTCAAGCATACTGGAACGCGTCATTCGAGCAATAACAGCCATCGGAATGGTTCCCAGCGCGATACTTGGCAGAATAAGATGCTTCACTGCCGTCCATATTTGATCTCCGCGGCCTGCGATTATGGCATCAATGACATTCAGCCCGGTAACCGATTCGATTGGATCTCTTACGTTCATCCGCCCGCTTGAAGGCAGCCATTTTAATTCATTGGCAAATAGCCACTGTTCCATAAGACCAAGCCAAAAAATAGGCATGGATACCCCTACTAACGCAATGACCATACAAATATAATCGAACCATGAATTGTGCCGCCAAGCACTTATGATTCCGGCATTCACCCCGATGACGACAGCAAAAATCATACTTGCCAATGCCAGCTCTAGTGTTGCCATCAAGTAAGGGACAATTTCCTGGGCAATAGGAATTTTAGTTCGAATCGATTCCCCAAGATCACCACGTACCAGTTCGCCAAGGTAAGCTAAATATTGCTCAAACCAAGGCTTATCCAGCCCTAATTGATCACGAAGTGCCTGCTTGGATTCTTCGGTAGCTTTCTCACCTAATATGGTTTCAGCAGGATCTCCGGGAATAGCGTGAATAATAGAAAAAACGATAATCGTCATACCGAGCAATACAGGAATGAGGACAAGTAATCTTTTGACAATATATGTACCGATTTCTCTCACCTGCCTGTGTAATTTTGAAAAAGAGAGAAGAAGAACAAGCCGCAGTACCCTGCGGCCTGACCGATTCTATTGATTTACTTATTCAAAATAAACTTCTTCGTAAGACTCACTGCCTGTCGGTGCCAGCACAAGACCCTTCATATTCGCTTTAGCTGCAAGGAGCGGTGTGGTGTGCACAAGCGGAACCCACGGCGCATCAGCTTTAATGAGAACCTGCGCTTGTTTATAAAGCTCCTCACGCTTCGCTTGATCTGTTTCTTGCTGTGCCTCCACCAAAATCGTGTGAAGCTCATCATTCGAATAATACGTGTAGTTATTGCTAGGAATTGCATCCTTATCGAGAAGCGTATAGATAAAGTTATCGGGATCCCCGTTATCTCCGGTCCACCCCAGCATGAAGATGTCTTCCTTTTCTCCAGCCTGCAAATCCTCAAGATAAGTCGCCCACTCCGGAGACTCAATATTTACTTTCACGCCAATCTGTTCAAAATCAGCCTGAATGACTTCAGCTACTTTTTTTCCATCCGGCATGTATGGACGCGGCACAGGCATAGCATAGAAGGTATATTCACCCGGCAGGCCGTCAGGATATCCTGCTTCAGCGAGCAGCTGCTTTGCTTTTTCCAGATCGTATTCATAGTCCTGAATCTCGTCATTATAACCCCAAAGCGTCGGCGGCATCGGGTTCACTGCCGGTACTGCTTGGCCGGAGAAGAAAGCATCGATGATGCCCTGTTTATTGACCGCATGGCTCAGTGCTACTCTCACCTTCGGATCGTTAAAGGGCTCTTTGTTGAAGTTAAAGCCCAGATAAGCAACGTTGAACGGCGGGCGTTCAATTTTTTGCAGTTCGCTATTGCTCTCAAGCGTCGTTAAATGATCAGGACTGAGATCTTCCATCAGATCGATTTCGCCGTTTTGCAGAGCATTAAATCTTGCCGTATTGTCTGGAATGGAGCGTACAATGACTCTTTCAAGCTTAGGCAGTCCTTCTTTCCAATATTCTGCATTTTTCTCCAGTGTAATGGAATCATTCCGTTTCCACTCCTTAAAGACGAACGGCCCTGTGCCAACCGGCTCACTTTTAAAATTCTCCTTCTTCTCCTGAATGGCAGACGGGCTGGCAATGCCGAAGGAAGGCATCGCAATATTTTGCAGGAACGGAGCTTGCGGATTGTTTAGCGTGAATTCCACTGTTAAGTCATCTACTGCCTTTACTTCCTTAATGATTCGGCTTCCATCCGGTCCAAACATAGAATCGTAATAGTCAAAGGAATCTCCTTCAAACTTAAATTCGCTGTTCGGATCGTTCCAGCGGGTGAAGTTGAAGACGACAGCCTCGGCATTAAAGTCAGTGCCATCATGGAATTTCACTCCTGAGCGCAGATTGAACACATATTTCAACCCGTCTGTGGACACCTCCCAGCTCTCAGCAAGCTCTCCCTCAACCTCGGTCGTGCCGGGCTTGTATCCTAACAATGTGTCAAATACCTGCTGAGTGATTTTGAGCGACTCTCCGTCAGTCACGATGGATGGATCCAGAGCAACGGAGTCCCCGCCTCGGCCCATGACGAGTTCAGACTGTGCTTCGGCAGCTGGCGCACCCTCTGAAGCTCCCGGTTCTGTCGTATTGTTTGGTTCAGCAGTACCTCCGCTTCCTCCGCTGCAGCCTGCGATCATAATCATAACTGCAAATATAAACCCTAATACTGGCTGATGCTTACGTCTTCTCATCCACAATTTCCCCCTATGTAATAGATAAAATCAGTGACTCATTGATTCCTCGTATAAATGACAGGCAGTAAAATGTTTACCTTCTGTCTCTAATAATGCAGGCCGTTCTTCACGGCATATCTGCATCACATGAGGACAGCGTGTATGAAAAGCACATCCTCTAGGCGCATTGGAAGGACTCGGCACTTCCCCAGTCAGCATGATCCGCTCCTTTCTCATCAAAGGATCCGGTTCTGGAACAGAAGACAATAACGCCCTCGTATAGGGATGCTTCGGGTTGTCGAATAGCTCTTTCTTATCTGCGAGCTCAACAATTTTGCCTAAATACATTACAGCCACCCGGTCGCAAATGTGCTTTACGACGCTAAGATCATGGGAAATAAAGATGTAGGTAAGATGAAATTGCTCCTGGAGATCCTGCAGCAAATTGACGACCTGAGATTGTATCGAAACATCCAGCGCTGACACAGGTTCATCCAGTAATATCAGCTTCGGCTGCAGAGCCAGTGCCCTGGCAATCCCAATCCTCTGCCGCTGCCCGCCCGAAAATTGATGGGGATAACGCTGGATATGGGACTCATTCAGCCCGACGACATTCATAAGCTCTCGGACTCGATCCTTGCGCTCTGCGGCTTGTCCAATTCCATGCACCTTAAGTGGTTCCTCTAGAATTCTTGCTACAGGATGCCGAGGATCCAAGGAAGAATACGGATCCTGAAATACAATCTGCATCTCCCTTCTCTTAAGACGCATCGCCTCTTCGGTCAGACCCGTGAGTTCAACCCCGTCGAAGCGGACGCTGCCTTTTGTCGGTTCAATCAGACGGAGCAGCGAGCGCCCTGCTGTAGATTTGCCGCAGCCGCTTTCTCCTACAATGCCGAAGGTTTCTCCGCGGCTGACGTCAAAAGAAATGCCATCAACGGCTTTTACGAGCTCCTCATTTTTGCTGAACCTTCCAAACACTCCTTTTCGGATCGGGTAGTACTTCTTTAAATTACTGACGGTGAGTAGAGGCTCTGTCATATGGCATCCTCCTGTGGCAGTTGGTCGAGCCAGCACCGGCTGTAGTGCCCGCTGCTTCGTTCTGTAAGATCCGGAAATTGCTCAGAGCAAATACCCATCACATAAGGACAGCGGGAGGCGAAACGGCAGCCCTTCATTTCTTTGTTCATGAGAGGAACCTGTCCCGGAATGGAATACAGACGCTCCCTGGTATCGGCAAGCCGCGGAACCGATCGAATTAAGCCTTGCGTATACGGATGCCGAGGGTTGCTGAAGATATCCCTTACTGTCCCTTGCTCAACCACTTTGCCCGAATACATCACTGCAACCCGATCACACATTTCAGCTACTACACCTAAGTCATGGGTAATCATAAGCACTGCGGTGCCATATTCCCTGTTCCTGGCCCGGATCAAATCTAGAATTTGAGCCTGTATGGTGACATCAAGCGCCGTAGTCGGTTCATCGGCGATGAGTACCTCAGGATTGCAGGAAATAGCAATCGCAATCATCACCCGCTGCCTCATGCCGCCTGATAATTCATGCGGGTACTGCCTTACCACTTTTTCTGGTCTGGATATTCCTACATCTGCAAGAAGGCTGACAGCCTTGCTCATTGCTTCCTTGCGGCTGATTCGCTCATGCAGCCGAAGTGTTTCCGTAATCTGCTGCCCAATCGTGAAGAGAGGGTTCAGTGAAGTCATGGGCTCTTGAAAGATCATTGAGACGGTTTTCCCGCGGATACGGCACATCTCTTTTTCCTTCAGCTGTACAAGATCACGGCCTTTAAGATAGATGGCTCCTTCGACAATCTTTCCGGGAGGGCTTGGAACGAGACGGAGTACGGATAAGGAAGTCATGCTTTTTCCGCAGCCTGACTCTCCGACCAGACCGACAACTTCACCTGGATAAAGATCGAGGTCAACGCCGTCCACAGCTGGTACTTCTCCCTTGCTTGTCATGAAGTACGTCTTCAAATTCTCAATTCGAAGTACAGGTTCACTCATGATGATCCCCTCTTTTTTGAATGAAAGTATGAGAACGTTATACGATATATGTGAGCGGCTGAAAGCCGGGTTCACCAAAACAATCAAAGCCAAAAAAATTGAACCTAGGTCAAATAAAAACAGAAAAAATTATAGGATATGCTTGTACACCAAGTTCCCGACATGCACATCAGACGATGATGTAATTAAGAAGTACAGTCGAGCAGTTCTAAACTGCAAGTCTAGAAAATGGATTCGGAGCATGTTAAGTCAAAAAGCAGCTGGCAGTCGATTGCGTTAACTTGAGTTGAGGTGCGCGAGTAGTAGAGTGATTCATTACGAAGTTTATATGTTGGTTTATTTAACATAGTGAGGTTTAATTTTAAGAAATCACGTATTCATGTAGTAGGCGAGATAGATTGTTCCATACTTTACAACAAATTTTGGTAAAAGACAATAGGTTTTCTGTCATAGTTTTCAATCATTATATAATTATGTAATATAAATTCACATAAACCAAAAAAAAAGGCGTCATTCCTGCTCATGGAATGTTTCGCCTTATTCTTGTATTATCCGACAATCAGGATAAGTTAATTTCGACTTTCTTTTCGTTTACCCAACCATTTGGAGATGGTTGTAATTCGATCGCGAACCCCTTTAATAAACATCCGCTCATGCGGCTTTTTACATAACATGTGATACGGCTCATGGCCTAAATAATGTATTTTCAGATCCTCCATACGCACTATATTAATGATCATCTCTTCTCTCATATATATCCCACCTTTTCAGCGTTATCTTCCCTGCCATTTCTCCCAATCTTTCCACGGTACGACTCCGGCTTCCGGCTTTGGATCATCCGGAAGCATCGCAATCCATTCAAGCGAATGTCCGTCTGGATCTTCGGCATATACAGATACGGCTGGCATCCACCCGAAAACATAAGGCTCCGAAGTACCGTTATCCGTAAAATTCGTCACTTGCACACCTTTAGCTATCAGTTCCTCTGTGATGAGATTCAGCTGACTCAGTGGAACTTCAAAGGCAAAATGCTGTCTGAATACCTTCGCTGGCTCTTTCTCCCACAGGCCCAGCATTGCCTTCCCTCTTCCTCCGACCCAGTAAAATCGTGCTCCGCGTGAATCTGTATGAGCAAGCTCCAGACCGATAATATTTTCATAGAAATTTGCTGACCTCGTAAGATCTGTTACATTGAGATGGGTTTCGAATATTCCCGTAATCATATTTGTTCATCTCCTTTTCGAGTCAGCTTAACCAGGTTTAGAAAGTAATCCGTCACACGCTGGACCCGTTCAAGTAAAGCCAAGCCCTCACCCGTGTCATATGGATTAACGACCGCTGTTTCAAACAAGCTGCGCTGAGCTCCTCCAATGGAAAGCCATTCGGGACTGTTGATCCCATGGAGATTCCGGACAATGGTCTGCAGTTGAGAGAGCGAGCTGACTCCCACTGCGCCTCCCGCAATACTTACAGATAAAACAGGTTTGTTATTAAATTGATGTGCGGAAGCAAAATCAAGTGCATTTTTGAGCACACCGCTGAGACTTCCGTGGTACTCCGGTGTAATGAGTACAATTCCATCCGACGCTTCAAGAAGCCGCTTGAATTGTCTGACGTTCTCCTGCTCCTCCCCGGAATCATCGGGTGCATAGAACGGCAGTTGATTTTGATACAGATCATATAGCGTCGCCCGACCTCTTCTCTGGTTGATCAATCCTGCAATATAAGCCCCTGCTTGAGTACTAGTGGCATGCTCTCGGTTGCTGCCCGCAACAATTGCAATATTCATGTTCTTAACGCTCCCTCACTTCTATTTGACCTCATTGTACCTGTATGAACTGCCGCTTTCGTCGGCATAGAGACTGAACTTAGAGCATGAAAAAGACTCAGTCCGAAGACTGAGCCCTACTACTGCAGAATGACCTGTGTATAAAACTGTTATATCACGTCCAGCCCGTTTTTAATCGCATACACCGCCGCTTGTGTTCGATCTCCAAGAGCCAGCTTGCTTAAAATATGACTTACGTGTGTCTTGACCGTTTTTTCCGTAATGACCAAATTCTCGGCTATTTCTCTGTTTGTCTTACCTTGTGCAATAAGCCGAAGCACTTCACTCTCTCGCTGAGTCAGAGGATCCGGAAGAAAAGCCGCTGACGCTTCTTTACGAGGTTTAGTAAGCCTTGAATGCACTGCTTCATCTTTCTGATCGTTCATATCAGGCGGTTCGGCTATATAGTTAACTAGCAGGTCTGTTGCATCCGGATGAAGAACCACTCCGCCCAAATGCACCTTTTCAACAGCCTTGATCAATTCCTCCGGATCGACATCTTTAAGGAGATATCCCTTCGCTCCTGATCTTAAGGCAGGCAGCACATGATCCTGATCATTATAGGAGGTCATTACAATCACCTTCGCCTCAGGATAGGAGGCGGCAAGCCTTCGAGTTGTTTCTATTCCGTCCATCTTAGGCATTCGTATGTCCATCAGTATAATATCCGGTCTTTTCTCCTCATACAATTGGAGCACTTCCTCTCCATTGCAAGCCTCGCCAACGATTTCAATACCGTCATAAGTAGACAGAAATAGCTGCAGCCCCTTTCGGACAACGGTATGATCGTCTGCGAGCAAAACTTTGATATTCATGCTTACGTCCCCCATATATGTAAGGATTTAATAAGGTATACGTACTGTAATCTTTGTTCCCGAACCGATGCTGCTGCTATATTCCACTGTTCCGCCAGCTGCCTCGGCACGTTCGCGCATAGAGGATAATCCGACAGAGCCCTTGACCATTGAATAGGGGGTTGTGTCCAGAACTAGGTCAGGTTTCATCATATCCATTCCAATCCCGTTATCTTGAATTGTCAGCTTGAGCTGGTCCTTCATATGGTGTAGTTCAATGATAGTCATTTCAGCCTGCGCATGCTTACTTACATTATTTAAAGCTTCCTGGCCGATTCGATATAAGGTTTCTTCGAGGGAGCTCGGTACAGGCAGATCAGCCGATCCTGCCTTTCGTACACGAACCTTAAGGCCCAGCTGTTCTCCGTATTGCTTTAGTGCCTGTGTCAGCCCTAAATGAAGATCAGCCGGCCTAAGCTGCATAATTAATGCCCGCATCTCTTTAAGTGCAGTTTGAGACATAATTTGCATATCCGCTACGTAGGGTAATGCCGCTTCCTTCTGATCATTAGCAAGCAGCCGCTCTATTCCTTTAGCCGTCATGGACATTGAGAATAGCATTTGATTCACTGAATCATGCAGATCTCTTGCAATCCGGTCCCGCTCTGCAAGTCTAGCCAGCTCCCTTCGCTGCTTCTCCAAAAATGCTCGCTCGCACAGGCTCAGCACAGCATCCATCAGCGCATCTATTGCCTCCCCGTCCGCCTGTATGATTGGTTCCCTCAGTGTGGTGCCGACCAAGAGTACCGCATTGTTCTCATGACCTGCACATGAGCTTGTTTTAGAGGCAATCCAGGTGATGCCTGAATCTACACCGAGCTCTTTCTTCAACACTTCAACAGGAATAGGAATTTGATCTGAAGGAATGATATGGTAAGAATGATGTTCCGACTCTGTACTCCAGCCCGCCGATTCGGGAGATAGAGAGAGCTCTGATCTTTTTAAAATGCCATCTTTCACGCAATATCGAATAAGTGTTTCGTCTGCAAACTCTAACCAGGCTACAAGCGTCCAGTCAAAATGCTCTGATATTCGATTAAGGACCTCATCCATGATTTGAGTATGATCGGTGTCCTGCAATTGCTCAAGGACAGTGCCAAGACTATTCACTAGCTCGCCTACAGAGGAAAACAGCTCCGCTCTTCGCTGCTCTAAGGTATATAAACGCGTCCGCTCAATAGCACTTCCGATCTGGTAGGCAACAGCTTGGAGAAGAGCCAGCTCCTGTTCACTAAAATGATCCTTATTCGGGGAGGCCACATTCATAAGCCCAAAAGAACGCTCCCCTGATTGTAATGGTACGGAAGCGTGGTGGGTCATGCTCCAGGTATCGCCCCATTGGTAGTGCAGTGCATCCTCCAGACGCTTGCAGTTCGCTGTATTCACCGCATTCATCATCTTATTGTTCCGGTATCGATTCAGACACCAGCAGGAATCTCCGCACAAGGGCTGTTTATCGTTATAGGTAAGTCCCGGAGGGAGATTGTAATCTGCTGTTAACTCATGAACTTCACCTCCTTCTGTGAGGAAAATCCAGCTAGAGGTAAGCCCTGTAAGCTCCATAAGTTTTCCGAGCACTTCATGCAGCACTAAATTTAAATCATGAGAAGCATTAAGCTTTTCGGCAATCGTTTTTAGAATGAGGAGCTCCTGCATGCGATGATCCAGCGCCATCAGATGGTCCTCCTTTTTTGTCTTCTTGTTACAAACCTGCATCTAATTATTCATTCTACCTGAATACAGATTATAGCGTAACCATGAGGTTTTTTGACATAAGACCTATGTTTTTGTAACTTTATAGAAATTCTTCAAAAAAAAATTGTTCTCTTGTCATGTTTACGGAAGATATTTTACATAAAACATGAAGAATATATTTAAATTGTTTGATAGAATGTGCTTAAGTTAAAATTTGGGAGGGTTGAGACTTCTATGATGAAGTGGAAAACAGCAATATCTTCAGTGGCGGCTTCTGCACTACTATTTAGTTCCTTAGGAGCAGCCAGCGCTGCTACAGAAGCAACCGGTACTGTCTCTGCACCGGACAACAGTGGGACGCACATTACGATTCTACATACGAATGACTCGCATGCCCGTGCAGTCGAAGCATCTCCCAATATGGGCTATGCCAAAGTAGCAGGAATTGCAGACAAATACCGTGCCGAGAATCCGAACACTCTGTTTCTCGATGGTGGTGACGCAGTGCATGGCACTACTTTTGCTACCTTGGTTAATGGGGAAAGCATTGTAAAAGTCATGAATGAAATGGGATATGATGCAATTGTTCCAGGTAACCATGAATTTAACTATGGATGGGAGCATCTCGTTACACTGAGTGAGCAATTTAATTTCCCGATGATCAGTGCAAACGTAAAGAAATCCGACGGTACAAGCCTTTTTGAGCCATACATCATCAAAGAAGTAGACGGAGTTAAGATTGGGATTATTGCCCTGACGACTCAAGAAACAGCATATAAAACAAACCCTAAAAACGTAGAGGGCATTGAATTTGCCGACCCTTCTGAAGAAGCACAAAAATATGTAGATGAAATCCGTGATGAAGTCGATGTCGTTGTCCTTCTCTCACACTTGGGACAAGATGATTCTGACCTGGATAACACTTTTGATGTAGTGGATGAAGTTGACGGTATTGATGTTTATATCGATGCTCACAGCCACACTGTGCTTGAGGATGGTTTAGTTGCTGACAATGGCACACTCATCGCAAGCGCAGGCGAATATACAAACTATGTCGGCGCAGTTGATTTGTGGGTAGATGAAGGCAAGGTGGTCTCCAAGAAGGCAACCCTGATTGACGAGACTGAAGCAGCAGAAATTGCACCTAATGAAAAAGTAGCAGCTCTGGTATCTTCGATCACTGAGGAGCAAGCACCGATTTTGGATGAAGTGGTAGCCACGATCTCAACGGATCTGGAGGGAGCCCGTGAAAAGGTTCGTGTAGGCGAAACCAATCTTGGCGATCTGATTGCAGATTCACTCCGTGAAGTATCCGGCGCTGACATCGCTCTTACGAACGGCGGCGGAATTCGAGCTTCCATCGAGAAAGGTGACGTAACCAAAGGCGAGGTCATTACGGTTCTTCCTTTCGGTAATCAAATCGTAACGCTGAATGTTAAAGGCGAAGATGTTATTGCAGCTCTTGAGAACGGGGTAAAAAGCTACCCTGAAGCCAGCGGCGGATTCCCGCAAATTTCCGGATTCAGCTTCAAAATTGATCCTTCCAAAGAACCTGGAAGCCGTGTACATTCCGTCATGATCGGTAATGAGCCTATCGATCCTGAAGCAACCTACACGCTTGCTACGAACGACTTTACTGCTATTGGCGGGGATGAATACGAAATGTTCAAAAAGTATGCTCAAGCTGGCATGTATGGTTCCTTGGATGAAGCACTGATTGCCCACCTGCAAAAACTGGGAAGTGCTGCAGTTAATACAGATGGACGTATCGCTGAAGCGGCAACTCCAACAGTCACTGAGCCTGTAGAAGAGACACCTGCTCCAGAAGTTCCAGTTGAAGCAGAGAAGCCGGACCAAACTACAAAACCAACAAAACCAGAGACGCCTTCTGTTGAGAAGCCAAAAGTATATGTCGTTAAATCCGGTGATACACTCTATTCGATCTCCAGAAAGCACGGCACATCATGGCAGACAATTCAGAAGCTCAACAATATTAAAAATGCGCACTGGATTTATCCTGGCCAAACCCTGAAGCTTCCTTCCGCTTCATAATACTGCGGCAGCTGTCGTAGATAAAAAGTCACATCTCTTCAAAAAAATTCTAAAAAATTTCAAATTACTATTAATATCCTAGGATAAAATCCGATATTATAGTTATATAGTAATTATTTAGGAGCAAGAGAAGAGCGTCATATGTAATAGTTAACGTAGAAACTAGGCATTAAGTAACACAACGCATGCGTGAACCACAATAGCCTTACCACCAGCATAAGCAAGCCGAAGAATAGCATAAGAGATTGGACGAAGCCAAAAGAGCCCCGAACTTTAAGTTCAGGGCTCTTTTGGCGTGATCAATTAATGAGGCACTTGCGAAGAGAAGTCATTTCTGCTCGACAAGTGACTGTAATAGTACAAAACATCGCCATCTTCCCCAATAAAGGAACCTCCTGCCGGTGTAGTAAACTTCCTATGGAAGCCCTCCAGCTGCCACTGGTTCATGAGCGGTGCATGGATATATTGCAGGTGAGGATTTGCCGTATCTCCATTTTGGATCGTTTCAATATTAAAGTTAACGACGATATAACCGTCTTTTAATAGAATGTCAGATTGATCATCGAGAACACTCGATCTGGAGTAGGCAGCGAGATCTGTTCCTTTTTTGACCGCGACGGTATCAGCAGGCAGGCTGTACTCACCGTACCAATGCTGTATGGCTGCATTAGCACGAAGTCGGTTAACTTCTGCAGGCAGGTTACTTTTCGGCCCAATAAAAGTACGAAGCTCATCAGATAATACCATCCAATGATACCTTCCTGCCCATGAGCTTTCTTTTTCCTTACTGAGCATATAATTCTCTGTATAGACTGCAAAAGGAATCTGATTTCTCTCGGTATCCGTAAGCTCGGTATTGTAGTAAAAGGCCGCTGTATCCGTTAATTCTTCAAGCGGCACATTTCGCAGACGCTCATTCAGTAAGACATATCTCTTCTCTTCATCCTGGGGAGATCCAATTCGAATAAAATGCTTAAAGCCTTTGCTGTAGTACAAATCGACCTCCTGCCTTTGCGATCCATCGCTTGCTACATAATAAAAGGCTGGTGTGATTCGAATTCCATCATCTGCGTCAAACATATTCCCTTTGGTCTTCAGGTCAAACTTGAAATGGTATCCTGTTTTCACAGACACATTAGCGTATCCCTGCTCCGGATGGCTGCCGGGTCGTATAGGTAAAATAAAAGGTTCGTTATTTCCCCTGAATCCTCCATCAATTCCGTTTAAACCAACCCAATATGAGAAGCCCGTAGGAATACTGCTCCCAAGTTGTTCCCGGAATACGGATTCCCACTCATAGTCAGCAATGTCGGTCACACGAAAATCATAAACCCGGCCGATTACTTCCACATCCGCTGAATCTGTCGCCGCATGGTGAGCAAGACTCATATTTGCATTTGTTTCATGTGTAAAATCGCCAGGTGCGTTTTCCGCAATGGTACGGAAGTAGACCGTATAATCCCCTTCATCTACCCATACGGGCAGAAAGAACTCCGTCTCGAGCTGGAGAGTCGGAACAGTAATCCAGGTATTCTTTGGATAGAAGGAGCGTCTGTCCGCACTGTACACGTCAAAAGGAAAATATACCTGCTTCACTCTAACGTATTTGGCATAGTCTCGATGACCGTACCCTGGATAACTGACATGCTGTCCGCTGGTCGGAATACGTATCTTGAAAGGACGATCGAGAATAAAAGCCGCTCGACTTTCATTCGGCCGCGTCTTCTGATTATGAGCCTGATCATCGGTAACAGAGGAATAATTCACCACGGGTGTATGCACCGTCACGGTATTAATTCCGTAAATAGGAAACTCTTTATCTCCACCGCCGATACTGCCGGGTAACAGACGATACCCGATGGAGCCAGCGCTTGTTGTATTGGCCCGATTCACCTTATTACTGCTGATGATATTTCCCGGCTCATAAAGCACATTTTCGTTAATAGACTGCGGTGCTGGAATCTTTCCAGGTGTCGGTCCGGATTCCTGGGTCTTGTTAGAAGAGATAATCGTTTGCCCATTAAAAATAAGAGAATCATTCGTGACATCAACGCTGTCCACTGCATCTTCTGCATAACTGCTTAAGTCCTCCGAGTCTGGCTCAGGCCTTGATGTACCCCCATCTTTACTGCCACCTGGAGCAACAACCGTCCCTGGAATCTCAGGAGGATAATACTGTCCAGAACTCGTCACTGTAAATCGTGGTCCTTCGTATCCCTTTGGATACATTATTATTTTGTCATTAGGGAGTGCATAATTTTGAAGCAGTGCCTGGTCAATCTCATATACTTCAAGCTGATCGATAACCCAATAAGAATACGGTCTTATAATTTCGTATTGCTCGGTCACGACTTCCTCATCACTCTGAGGATCAGGCACTTCGTTCCCCTCTTCGTCCGTTGTCTTAGGATCCCAGGTGAGATTCCAAGTTTGTTCAACATTTACCTTGTATGTACATACGCCCTGCATCTCTGTAAATTTGTTCTCAAATAGATAATTTCTAGCCAGGATATTCCCATATAGACTCTCTGATGTTGGAATTCCTTGCAGTACATCAAATCTTTCACTTCCCCGTTCGTCCGCTTTAATTACACCGGTTGCTACAGGATCCATATATTTGCCGGTAAGATTTGAAGCCGGAACAGGTGCTGTGCAGCCTGCGGTTGGCGGGTCGGGACCCGTATCGTCAGTTTCGTAATAGAAAAAGAGATAATAGGTCGGAAAGCTTCCATCATAGGTAAAAGAGTATGGATCGCCTGGTGAAGGGGTTCCCCCACTTGGTGCAGACACTGTGCTTTTCTTGTGACCTACGTACTTATATGTATTGTTCCCTGGTGTATGGGTGAAGGCATAGGTTTCGTTCTTAACCAGCTTTTCTTCCCGATCCGTAAACCCGTTTACTCCATTGAGCGATTGTCCCCTGGTCGTGTAATGCTTAATAATCGCATTACCTTCCTCAGGCTCGAGTTCGATGGTGAAAAGAGTGGGGAAGAAATAGCGGTATCCTTCTACGTTTGGACCAAATTCAACACCTACTGCTTCTTGTTCAAGCCTTCTATTGACAGGATCGATAGCATATAAGAGACCATTCGTCACGTATATTGGTATATTAGCTATATTTGTACCCTTTCCAGTCCAGAGCCAACCTTCACATCCTTGAGTTTGATTATCTGAACACAAGCTATAAGTTGGAGAAGTGGCATCTTCATAATATGCTTTAGTGTTCTGAGACATTTCTGTGGATCTTGATGTCTCAAAAATCTCATCAGCATACTGCCCTCTATATGTAAACTTGCTAACTCGTACATCTTTTACCTTTCTTGAAGAATTGAATTCAAATGTATAATCGAATCCATCAATGTCAGTTATTCCACCTGGCCTCTTACCATACTGCCATTCTCCAGAATTTGTTTTCCAAACCTCATAAAATACCATGCCAACAAAATAATAGATATTAGAATTATTAGGATCTTGATATAACCTAGATAAACCAATTGCTTTTGCTTGGCCAGGGTAAGTCAGAAATAAAAATGAGATAACAAATATTGAACCTATTAAAATTAAAAAGTTTTTCTTCATGGCTATGCTCTAATTGAAAGGATTAACAAGCGCCACTACGTAATCTCTTGGTTCATCTGTCCTGAAGGTTATGTAGTCAACGTTTTTCAAATCCAAATCAGTATATTTATAGTTTTCTAAATACTTTCCATTTTGGAACTTGTCAGATTGGCTAATAAGAGGGTAGTAGTTAGTACCTGTTCCATCCCCATGATTTTTATATAAGTTATCAAGTCCTTTTCTGTATTTTGGAAAGTCATTCTTTAACAACAGATTTATTGGTGCTCTTGAAGTACTTCTAATTCCTAGGAAAATGTCTCCTTTAATTTTTGTTATATTAGCGCTATAAATCACTTCACCTGTGCCTAACTGTATAGGTAACTGATTTTGTTCAACAATTTTAATTCCTTTAAAGGTTTCTTCGTATATATTTTTCAAGATTGATTTATCTTTGGTTGAGTACTCCTTAAAATCACTTAAAGGCTGGAGCTTAAACTCCTTATCATCCGTACTCCTAAACTCTTTATCTCCGATCCAAACCCATCGGCCTACCTTATCCCAAGAGACCGATTCACCCAGTCCTTCACTGATCAATCTCAATGGTACAAATGTGCGGTTATCCTTCAGAATGATTCTGGTTCCGTAGCTCTTTGACTTCCCATTAATTAAAGCGGAGGTTTGACCAACCGTCATTTGAATATGGTGATCATCCTTCGTGACTTCTACTGTTGTCTTCCCTGCAGTTTTCTTAAGGTTGATCTTAGCATCAAGCGCTTCCGACACAAATCGAATAGGAACCATCACACTGCCTTGGCTGTCTTGAAAAGGCTTCGCATCAGGAAAAGTCATCTTCTTCGTATCCAGAAGCACCTCTACCTGAGTATTTCCCGCCGCCTGCACTCCACTCGTAATCATGGTCGAAAATGCTAGTACACCAGCTCCTAAAGACAACATTACTTTCTTCATCAATTGAATTTCCTCCTTCGCAGTTGGTTACGTTAATCCCAAGCCTATTGCAGATAACAATGGAAATGACAGATTCTACTCTATTATCGGACGAAGATAAACATCCTTTTATAGAGCGATTATACAATTTTTTACTAATGTTTAAGGAATAGAAAATGTATCTTGCAAATCAGCTCCTTTCTGTTTGGCTTGACCTTAAAATACCTCTAAAGACGCAAAAAAGGGCCTTGATAATTATCAAGGCCCTATGCTTTAGGACGTCATATGGTAGGGTCAAACCTTTTTAAATAGAATATATTATATTATCCGATTTGACTAGCACAAATTTGGTATAAGATGCTGCTTGGCGATATTGACCACATCCGAGAGGGAACCGGACTCTAAACGAACCTCCTCCACCTCATCCGTATGCAATCTGCACTCCACGCGTCCATTAGCAGCATCTCTGCCCACGACAATACGCATCGGTATGCCAAACAAATCAGCATCTTTGAATTTGACTCCTGGCCGTTCGCTGCGATCATCCACTAAGATATCCAGTCCTAATACAGACAAAGCCGTTTCAAGCTCGGCTGCAAGCTGCATTTGAACCTCATCCTTGTTAGACACAGGAATAATGTGCACATGATATGGAGCTATGGAGACAGGCCAATGCATCATTCCTTCTTCGGCATACTGTTCTGCCACCGCTCCCAGTAAACGTGAAACGCCTATACCGTAACAGCCCATAATCGGCACCTGCGGCACTCCCGTCTGATCCAGCACCGTCGCCCCCATGGCATCACTGTATTTAGTACCTAACTTGAAAATATGCCCTACTTCAATTCCACGTTCAAAGGACAGCGGTGCTTCACATAAGGGACAAGTATCCCCTATTGCCGCATTTCGGACATCATGAGTTTCATTCCAAGTAAAATCAATGCCAGGAACAGCATTCACATAATGATGGTCTTTCTCACCGGCTCCTGTTACGCTGCTTGTCATGACAGTAACAGCATGATCTGCAATCACCTTCATTTGAAGATCATATGGGCCAAGATATCCGACAGTAAGCTTAAGCTCACGGCTCATTTCTTCTGGCATAAGATCAAGCTTTTGTGCACCGAGCGCTTTCTGCAGTTTAATTTCATTGACTTCATGATCACCTCGAACCAGAACGGCAACCGGCTTATCATCAGCCACATACAACAACGTCTTAATTACCTCACGCGGCTTAATTTGCAGAAAATCTGAAATTTGTTCAATCGTCCGCATATCCGGTGTATGCACTTTAGTTCTTGTAGTAACAATTTGCGGCTCAGCAGCTGGTTCCTGCCGTCCATCTCTACTATGATTTGGACTCGCAGCTGCGTAACCCGCCTTCTCCAAGTTCGCTGCGTAATTACAGCAGGTACAGGAGACGATTGTATCTTCTCCAATAGCAGCCAGCGCCATATACTCATGGGTTTCGCCGCTTCCTCCTATGGTACCTGCATCTGCTTCTACCTTTTTAAATCTCAAACCCATTCGAGTAAAAATACGATGATATGCCTCTGCCATAGCCGTATAAGTTAAATCTAGCTCTTCATAGGTGGATGAGAACGAATAAGCATCCTTCATTGTAAACTCCCTGCCGCGGAGTACGCCGAATCGCGGTCTGCGCTCATCTCGATATTTCGAGCTAATTTGATAGAGCGTAAGGGGCAGCTGCCGGTAACTCTGCACATTATCTCGTACAATCGACGTAATGACTTCTTCATGCGTAGGACCAAGAGCAAAAGAGCGGTCATGCCGATCGTTTAATCTCATCAGTTCAGGACCGTAATCGCTTGATCTTCCGGATTCATCCCATAGTTCAAGCGGCTGCAAGGAAGGCAGCAATGTCTCTTGTGCATGAATACCATCCATTTCTTCTCGGATGATTCGTTCGATCTTAAGAAGAACTCTTCTCCCTAAAGGCAGAAAGCTGTACACACCCGATGCGGTTTGCCGAATCATTCCAGAACGCAAAAGAATATTGTGACTCCTAATCTCAGCTTCCGCAGGTGCTTCTCTTAAAGTTGGCGCGAGCAACTGACTTTGCTTCATAACACAAAACCTCCTTCTATATGCATCAAACACAAAAAAGACACTCTCGTCAGGGACGAAAGTGTCGTGGTACCACCCTAATTTTGATCAAGCAAAAATGAACCGATGCCCATTCATGCTAAATCCTCTATTCCGGCATAACGTGCCGAACACCGGCAGATGAGAACAATTGACTCGCTTCACCTGCAGCTCCAAGGTAGGAGTATAAGCGGCAATCCCTAAAGATCTCTCACCACTAACGGATCTCTTCTCTGACGGGATGCTGGTACCTATACCATGTCCTTGTTCATCGCTGATCATATTTTAAAAAGCACGATAATAGATTTAGCGCTTCATGTCAATCCTTTTCGTATAAGCTGACCACTATTTCTATCATTCTCGTCACAAAGTGGAAAGAAAATACGCTGACAGTCTGGAATGTTAAAGGTAATATAGTATTTAGATAGATTTGAAGCTTTCCTGTTTGACCATTCGGCCATGCTGCCTCATTCATAAAAAGAAAGGAGTATGAATCATGTTAAATTATATTATATATGATTTAGAATTTACTGTGAGCCGGAGTACACGGTACTCCTCTGAAATTATCGATATCGGTGCAGTTAAAGTAGCTCCCGTAGATGAGAATGGAACCCTTGCTATCGTTGATACATTCCATACTTATGTACGTCCGTCGAATAAATCCGTGCTTTCTACGGATACGATCCAATTCACCGGAATTTCGCAAAAAGATATTGACGCAGCCCCACTGTTTCCGGAAGCAGTCAAAGAGTTCATAAGCTGGCTTCCTGAATCCTATTTTCTATGCTCCTGGGGTCCCGATGACAAAAACAAATTTGTCTCTCACTGCCGCACACATCAGATGAAAGTCAATTGGATCATGAATCATAACGATGTACAAAAACAAATCTCACGAACCCTGCGTAAAGAAGGAGGTCCTCGTCAGCTTGGACTCAGCCAAGCACTCATGTTATGCGGGATCGAATTTGACGGGACACAGCACCGGGCGCTGGATGACGCAGTAAACACCGCGAAAGTGTTTATCCATCACTTCAACCACTTGAAGCTGGAGATGAATAATGCAGCAGAAGAGGAAGGAACAGCATCCAAACTCGTATATTCCAGCGGAGACGAAGATAAGCATAATCCTTTTGGAGATCTGGCAAAATTGCTGGGATCGTCCGATTCTTAACCTTCAACCTCTGAAGCTTCAATACCTTCATACAATGCTAACCAAGTCTTGAGCCTCTCTCGCAACTCCATTCGATACTGCGGGGGCTCGAGAATTTCCGCATCCTCACCATATTGGACAAGCCAATCCATAAACTCACTGCTATTATTTAATGTGACCTCTAGAATCACACTTCCCTCCGGTTCTTCCTGCAGCACGGGCTGGACAAAAAGTTCATCCCTTTTCACCTGTTCCGCAGCTTGCGGACTAAATCGAACCTTGAAAGTGATCCTCTCATTTCCCTTATGCACCGACCATGTATCCTTTAAAAATGCTTGCAATTCCGCGGTGTCCCTTCGAAATGTCTCTGAGATTACCTCGGCTTCCTTGATACAGCTCATGCGTAAGGCTTCGATCCGTTCGGTCTGATGGCAGTATCCGATAACATAAAAATGATGCTCCTTCGGAACCAGCTGGTAGGGATCGATCCTCAGCCTGGTCTCCGAATTAGCATCCATGTATCCTTCTGCTCCAAAATCAGGTGATGTATAGATTAACTCCAACGAATTCTGGGACAGGGAGGCCTGAACAATCGGCACGAGGACTTTTTTTTCCTGTTCATTGCCAATGGTCGTTCCAAGCCTAACCACTGCTGAAAGCTGTTCCTCCCATTCCACCCGCTCATTTTTTTTCTTTTGGCTTGCAGCCATCACCTTTTCATAAGCACTCTCAAAAGCAGGCGGCAGGAAAGGCTTGATCTTGTCCATTTCCTTCGCTGCGTTGGAAAAAGCGGCTGTCTCTTCCGCAGTCCAGTTGAGAGGATAAAGCGCAAATCTACTTATAAACTCATATCCCCGCCCATGACCCATGTTTACAATGGGGATATGCATCGCACTAAGGGCATCCATATCTCTATAGATTGTGCGCTCGGTAGTCTCACAACGTTCAGCCAATTCTCTTGCCAAAATACCAGGCTTAGCCTGTACTAAGGTAATGATGCGCATTAATCGAATAAGTCGCTCTGTCATGCGATGTCCTCCTATAACGATCGATTCGTCATGTAGAATGAACTAAAAGAAAGCTGCTTTACATATTCTATATAGTCCATTGTATCTATCTATACTCCTTATCGTCGTACTATCACATAGTACTTTAGACTTATATCGGTCATTACCCTTTATTTTTTTATGTATTTTCCGTATGTGAGATTTGACGCTTGTATACTACCGTTATTTTTATCAAATTCTCTACTATCTTTATATATCATTACTTGGCTTGCTTTTCGAATAAGTCCTCATTAAAGTCAGAATAAAAAGAGCCGGATGCGCCTTCTTCTGTGCCGGATTCCTCGCTTCTGGATTTCTCATGTGTTAATTTGTAGTATTCGCCTAAACGGATAAGGATTTGGGCTTCCCGATAATACTCTAAATCTCCGGACCTTACAGCCAGGATAAGCAGCTCGTCTGTATGACGTTTAATAATTTCTTCGCCTTCTGCACTTCTTCCTCTTTCAAAAGCACGAAGCGCCTGCTTCATGATTCCTGTCGTTTCACTCAGCTTTGCAAATTTCTGGACTCTTGGGTCCGGCGTCTTATTCATTAATCCTAAATGAGTCGATATTTGTAAATAAATTTGCTCCCTACGCAGAAGCACCCGCTGATCCTGCTTCGTTTTTAAGGCACTCCAGTAGGCGGAGCACACGGAATTCTTTCCCGCTGATTGCGGAGATACGGCAAGTTCTAACAATACAGTCTTCGTTCTCCCTTTTAAAGCGTTTCCTAACTCCAAGATCCATCCGGTATCTGATTCTTTCGCTCGTGCTCCATGTACGGACTTTATGCTTACGCCTTCCTCAGGCTTTAGCAGCAATTCGACATCACGATACAACAGCTTGGGCATGCTTTTGGATTGTCTCTTCGAAGGAGGACCGCTGCGCCACTCGATAAGCAAAAACAACGAATCCTCCCCAGAGATAGAAATGACATCACGGTTCCAGGTACAAAAAACATCTAATATTGGACTCATCAATATCTCCTCCCCGGTATGCTTTTCTTTATACTAACAGGATAAATAGACAACAGATTGTCACGGAACATATGTTCGGTATAAAATATTGCAAAAAAATGTGACTTTACGCTATTCCTTCTATTTATTTCGACTAAATACGACAAATAACCACTGACTCACACGTGATCAGCGGTTATCAACAAGGAAAGTATATTTCTATGTTAGTCTCTATATATAAAACGGCTCTTCGTAAACATGGTTTCATTTAAATTTAAGAATGAACTAAATAGTCACTGCTGCCTGATCTTCTTGCATTCCTTCGGTCTTGATCGGTCTTAAGGTCAAACCGTCATAGACAAAGCCGCTTCCAACCGGCTCTCCGTTCACTGTAATCATAATGGTTTTGTAAGACTCCTGTTCTATTTCATGGTTCATCATATTCATCTATCTCCTTCTATTACGTTTCATTTATTCCGATATCGAAGCATCCTTTTGTCTACTTACCCCTGTTGTCAGCAGGCTAAACATATTTATTACAATCTTTTAAATAGAAAACATTGGTGAAATATGAAACAATTAATAGCATAATCTCGTATAAAGTAACAGATTTCCCTAGGTACGTAATCACCTGTACATTATTACTATGACCAAGGTGGTGGATTTCATGAGAAAAGCAGGAATCAAGCTGTCGCTTCTGACCATGATGATATACAGCATTACTTTATTTATATCCGATAACCGCACACACGCAGGATTCTGGGAAGACCTGTACAACGGATATGAGCAGTATACGAATCTTCCTGAAGAAGTAAATAAATTGCAGCAAAGCTATCAAGACACGATCAGCGAACTGAACAGCGCTAAGGAAAATATGGAGGCTTTTCAGGCAAGCAATGAGAATTTGATAAAGCAAAACGAAGAGCTAATGAAGCAAAATGAAGATCTGACGTTGCTGGTATCTCAAATGCAAAAGGACGAGGCAGAACGGGCCGCCACTCAGAAAAAAGTGATCAATACGGCAATTGTTGCCGCTGCGCTTATTATTGGATATTTTGTTCTGATCCGGATCATTCGCTTCCGTATGCGCCGTACACATAGAACCTAGTATGCTCAGTAAATACAGCAAAAAATAGTAGAGAGGATAAGTAAGATCCATGCAAATCTCTCAAAGCATAGAAGCCCCAGACTTGACTGGGCAAGCCGTTACCTTTTCCCTGGTAGAGGGAGACAAGCTTCATGTGCTCCATCCCCAGCAGATCGTTGCCTACCGCGGGTTAGGAAATGGACGCAATGACCGTCTCATGAATATTCAAGGAATGTATCGCAAGCATAAGCTGATCCGCTCGGAAATGAGCGGTCCTTGCCAGTTTGTATGCGCGCTCCCTCCCGGCTTCAGCATGAAGCCCGTTGAGCTTGATGAACAAAGCGATCTGCTTTATGATTTTCGTCATTTATTTTTCTACAGCGAAGGAATTGAAATGCAGTCCCGAATCCTTAAGCTCAAGAACATGTTCATTACGCGGGATGCGATCAAGATGAAGTTTTCCGGCAGAGGCGTCATCGGAATTCTTACTCAAGGCCAGGTCTGTGAGCAGCAGCTTCATCCCACTGCCCCTCTGTATGTTGATGCAGGCAGCGTCATCGCTTACCCGGAAAACGCCAAGCTGGAGCTTACCGTCTACGGTAATAATTTAGCCAGCCAGCATATGAATTACCATTGGAAAATGACCGGCCACGGTACCGTTCTCTTCCAGGCCGGACGAGAAAACCGGAGGCTTGAAAATGACGTTAATGATGAAGGCTTGTTCAAGCGGATCTTGCGGGAAGTCCTTCCATTTGGAAATGTATTAATTAAATAGACGCTATCACTTTGGTATTTGTAAAAACTTGATATCGATTAAAGGCTTCTAATGTTCGTTTTTTCTGATATAATACTTAAATGACAATTGAAAATGAAATCCATGGCTAAGGCCATGGGAGAGGTTCGCGAACTCCCTCTATAAAAAACTATACAGATTGTCAAAGATGACTCTTCCATAAACAGCTACCGGGATCTTTTCTAGAAGATGCTTGTTAAAGTGAGCACCCGGCAGTCTTTTTCTGTTGTAATCATCTTAAACGACCAATCTATATAAGAGCCCTGCCCTCTGAGGCGGAGGCCTGTTTTTTGTTGAACGAGTTAGGGAATCTCTCTTTTCTTCCTTTGATGCGGTACGCCATTTGGTGTTCACGCAAATTCTAGAAGATGGAGAGGTTTTTTTATGTTTACTAATGAAAAAGCAATCGTCGTATTCAGCGGCGGACAAGATAGCACCACCTGCCTGTTCTGGGCGAAAAAGCATTTTGCCGAAGTCGAGGTCGTTACCTTTGATTATGGACAGCGCCACAAGCTGGAAATCGAAGTAGCTGCGGATATCGCTCGAGAGCTGGGTGTTGAGCAAACGGTTCTTGATATGAGTCTGTTGAATCAACTTGCGCCTAACGCACTGACACGCAGTGACATTGACATCAGTCAGGAAGAGGGACAGCTTCCAAGCACCTTCGTGGACGGAAGAAACCATCTCTTCCTTAGCTTCGCAGCGGTGATGGCGAAACAAAAAGGCGCCCGCCATATCATTACAGGTGTCTGCGAAACAGATTTCAGCGGATACCCGGACTGCCGTGATGTGTTCGTCAAATCACTGAACGTAACACTAAATCTCGCAATGGACTACCAATTTGTCATCCATACCCCGCTCATGTGGCTGAATAAAGCGGAAACCTGGGCTCTGTCTGATGAGCTGGGAGCCTTTGATTTTGTACGTGAACGTACGCTCACCTGCTATAACGGCATCAAAGGCGACGGCTGCGGCGACTGTCCTGCGTGCAAGCTGCGCAAGGCAGGCCTTGATGAGTACTTATCAGAACGAGGCGGTGAAAAATGATGAAGCCAGAACCCGGCACTTTTCGGATCGTTGAACGGCTGCAGCGTATAGGCGAAGACATTCAGAAGGAGCAGCTCCGATACCACCGGAAGCGGGTCCTTGTCAGCAAAGAGTTCACTTTTGATGCAGCACATCATCTGCACTGCTACGAAGGTAAATGCAAGAATCTGCATGGCCACACCTACAAGGTCGTATTCGGGATCAGCGGCATCCCTGGTGAAACAGGCCTTACGGTCGACTTTGGCGATGTAAAAGAAATTTGGAAGAATCAGATCGAGGGGCATTTGGATCATCAGTATCTAAATGAAACTCTTCCTGCCATGAATACGACGGCAGAAAATATGGTCGTTTGGATCTATGAGCAGATGGAAGCAGCTTTGCAAAGCGAGCCCTATCAGTCCCAAATTGAAGGCGGACGCACGGAGTTTGTAAGACTATATGAAACACCGACAAGCTATGCGGAAGTCAGACGGGAGTGGATGCTTGATGAGTAACCCGAATCTTTCAACCGCTGCACCTGATAAAAAAGCCCCTTCTGCCCGTCCGGTCCCTGTCCTCGAAATATTCGGGCCAACCGTTCAAGGAGAAGGAATGGTCATTGGTCAGAAGACGATGTTTGTTAGAACGGCCGGATGTGACTACCGCTGCTCTTGGTGCGACTCAGCTTTCACATGGGACGGCAGTGCCAAGGACCTCATTCGCCAGCTCAGCAGTGAGGAGATATGGAGCGAGCTGAAGGCGATCGGTGGAGACCGTTTCTCCCATGTCACGATCTCAGGGGGAAATCCGGCATTACTGCCTCAAATCGGAGAATTGGTTACACTTCTTCAGGAAAAAGGCATACGGACCGCGGTCGAAACCCAAGGCTCCAAGTGGCAGGATTGGCTGATGGATATTAATGAGGTGACGCTATCACCGAAGCCGCCAAGCTCAGGAATGAGTACGAACTGGCAAATCCTTGACGATATTGTCCAGCGCCTGGCAGACCGTACGAATGACAAGTCGTACAGCCTTAAAGTCGTCATTTTTGACGAGAAGGATCTGGAATATGCGCGCGAGGTTCATAAGCGTTACCCGGACGTATCCATGTATTTGCAAACAGGTAACCCGGATGTAACGACCGGGGATGTAGAGAACCATGCCTCTTCCCTGCTGCATCGTTATGAGTGGCTGATTGACCGGACGATGGAGCTGCCGGATATGAACGAGGTACGTGTGCTGCCACAGCTCCACACGCTGGTGTGGGGGAACAAGCGCGGAGTATAACACCCAATAATTAGAATTTTTTCAGTAGGCCAGCGAGCGAAATCGATGCGAGCAGCCCACCCTATACAAAAAATAGCTGAATAGATTTGGTCTTAGCGATGCTTAGTTGTGCGGATGGGTGTTAAGCTCTTTTGATCTGACAATGTAGTGAGTTTTTTTAGGTCTTTGGTCTTTGGTTTTTGGTCTTTGGTTTTTTGTTTTTTGTTTTTTTTGGTTTATACGAAGTGTAGTGAGGTTTTTGGATGAAGAACGACTTTTGACGTAGTCAACCGGAGTGATTCAGCCAAAAACCGAACGACTTTGATCTTATAAACCAAACGCTTTTGATCTTAAACCAACGCTTTTGATCTTATACCAAACGCCTTTGATCTTATACCAAACGCCTTTGATCTTATACCAAATGCCTTTGATCTTATACCAAATGCCTTTGATCTTATACCAAATGCCTTTGATCTTATACCAAATGCCTTTGATCTTATAAACCATTGCCTTTGATTCGCCAAGACCGAACGACTTTGACTTCACAAAAAACTAAACTACAAAGCGTGACCAAATATATTCAGCCTCACAAGGAGAATGATTAAAATGTCCGGACGCAAATCCGATGAACTGCAGGATATTACCCTGCTTGGCAACCAAGGAACAAAATATACCTTTGAATATGACCCGAGCATACTGGAGACGTTTGACAACAAACACCCGTACCGCGATTACTTCGTCAAATTCAACAGCCCAGAATTTACAAGCCTGTGCCCGATTACGGGACAGCCTGACTTTGCAACGATCTACATCAGCTACATTCCAGATATCAAAATGGTCGAAAGCAAATCGCTGAAGCTCTATCTATTCAGCTTCCGCAACCATGGAGATTTTCATGAGGATGTAGTCAACATCATTATGAACGACCTGATTAAGCTGATGGATCCGCGTTATATCGAGGTGTGGGGCAAATTTACACCAAGAGGCGGCATTTCAATTGACCCGTACTGCAACTATGGCCGTCCAAGCACTAAATATGAGGAACTTGCTACACAACGCCTGTTCCAGCACGATATGTATCCTGAGAAAATCGATAACCGTTAAGCAGGGATTTAAAGCTAACGGGTGTAAGAAGCCGCTTCACTTTGCTGTGAAGCGGCTCTTTTTGCTTTTTACCGTAATTTGCGGATTGAGGTTAAGTAATTTTTACCATATGATGAGAGAATCTTAGAAGCAGTCTAAAGGAGACTCTGCATGTCACTCAACTCTATAACGAAAAGCGGATCCAACACCGGCATGCTGCAGCGTCCGAGCAGCGATCCGCAGGCCACGATCTTCCCAATTCTCATAGCCATTGGTCTGGTGCATCTGCTCAATGACTCGGTACAATCTGTAATTCCCGCCATCTTTCCAGTGCTGCAGGACAACATGGGGATCAGCTACAGCCAGATGGGCTGGATTGCCTTCGCACTCAACATCACAGCTTCCATCATGCAGCCGGTAGTAGGCTATTTTTCAGACCGTCGCCCGACTCCTGCACTTCTTCCGATCGGCATGGCTTTTACCTGCTCCGGAATGATCTTCTTGGCGTTTGCTGACAGTTATCTGGCCATTCTGCTTGCGGTCATTATGGTCGGACTTGGCTCTGCTGCCTTCCATCCCGAAGGCTCCAAGGTTTCGCATATGGCTGCAGGTAATCGCCGCGGTCTGGCTCAGTCCATCTTCCAAGTAGGAGGCAACGCAGGTCAGTCTCTTGCACCGCTGCTTACCCGCTGGGTGTTCATTCCATTTGGACTCATGGGCTCTCTCGGCTTTGCTGCACTTGCGGCAGTTGGTATTGCCGTGCAAATTTACATTGCGAGATGGTACGGAAGAACACTTCGCAGCGCAGGTTATGCTAAGAAAAAGGCAAATGCAGGCGTCATGAATCCTGCCGTTAAAAACAAAATCGTCTACGCTTTTGTCGTGCTGGTTCTGCTCGTATTCGTCCGGTCTTGGTATATTTCGTCCATCGGCAGCTATTATGCCTTTTTCTTAAAGGACGCATTTGCTCTTTCAACGGAAGATGCACAGCTCTTTATTTTCCTGTTCCTCGGGGCAGGTGCACTGGGTACCTTCTTTGGAGGCCCGCTGGCCGACCGATACGGAAAGCGAAACGTCATTTTGTCTTCAATGGCACTCGCTTCACCGCTTGCACTCATTCTTCCGTATGCCAACCTGTTCTGGACCGGCGTGCTGCTGACAATTATCGGGTTCATCATGCTGTCGAGCTTTTCCGTTACTGTGGTTTATGCGCAAATGCTCGTACCCGGCAAAATCGGAACCGTATCCGGTATGATTACAGGTCTTGCCTTTGGACTGGGCGGACTCGGATCGCTGGTTCTCGGCAACTGGATCGATGCCGCAGGTATAAGCACGGTTATGTTCGTCTGCAGCTTTATGCCGCTGCTTGGCGTTCTTACCTTCCTGCTGCCAACGGATAAGAAGCTTGCAACTTGGACCGACCGTACTGCTTGATAAAAGCTTAAGAGCAATATTCTGCTCTAGGATCATACCAAATAACGCTCCGGAAAAATTCCGGAGCGTTATTTTTATTATTTCAGCCTCTATATAGTATGAATTCTGGATCTCCGCAGCAGGGAAGCGTCACATTGAATCTGTAACATGCTTAAGTCCATCTATTTAACGATCATTCTCTTTATTGTCATCATCATGTCTTTCTTTTTGAAGACTGCGTTTAATATCCGTCAAAATAGAGATCACCTTTAGCATAAAAAAAAGAATCAACCCAATAAGAATAAATATAAATGGGACTCCTGCCGTAATAATGAAAAAACCAACAACTAGACAAATCAGTAAATAGAATAAATCTTTACCGACGTTGTTCACGTATTTCTGCTCCTCCTCTGCACGAAAGCCGCTCTACTAACTTACAAACGTAAAATCGTAACAAAGGTTGCTTAGAAATTCACTTTGCACCGATCATTCGATATTGCCCGGGAGCGAGTCCTGTCCACTTTTTAAAAGCGTGCTGAAAGGCACTGTCCTCTGAAAAATGCAAAACATAAGCAATATCGGCAATCGAATAACCAGGCTCCTTGAGATATCTGAGTGCAAGCTCCTTGCGAATGTCATTCACAAGCCGTGTGTACGTCGTGTGTTCTTGCTGAAGCTTGGACTGTATAGTTCTCGGACTCATATGAAAATGTGCGGCGGCTTCGGTTACGCTCGGCAGCTTGGTGCGCAGCTGTTCCATGATCCAGCGGGAGAGCTCATCCGTAAAATGTCTGCCTGCCTTCAGCGTGAGAAGTACATCTGACGCTCGTTCTTCAAACCAGCCAGCAAGCCTGGAATCCGCATAAATTACCGGATACGTGAGTATTTCCTGCGGAAAATGAAGGCTTGTTCTCTCCATATTGAACAGCGGCTGTGTGCCCAGTACGTGTTTATATTCATCCACAGCATCGGGCGCGGCATACATAAAGGTGATTTTACTGAATGGAATTGTTCTTCCGCTTAGCCGAGTCATGATATGGGCCGTCGAGCTTACCATATCCTCAATGCAATGCCTTGAAGGCGGATAGGACACCCCATCCAGAGATAATGTAAGTATAGCTTCTGCTCCATCCTCATGAAGCTGCATTTCGTAACCACTGCAGACGATAGCATAATATCTTTGATACGCCTCAATAGAGTCACGAATCGTCTTCGAATGCATCATCACATAGCCGAGCACTCCTAGGTCGGCCATTTCCATTCTCGGACCTTGATGCAGCCCGAAGTAATCATCCTTCAGCAGCTTCGCCGCAGCACCAGCCAGCTTCACATGCTGCTCCGCCCCGATCCGCGCCTCTGGATCTTGAAGCAGCTTTGGGTCCAGACCGTTTTCCCGGCAAAAAACCTCCATATCATACCCCGACAGGGAGACAGTTTTTATTAAGGTGTAGAGCATCGTAACCGAAATTCCGTAATCGTTCAGTTCCTCCACCTCCTTTTTTCAGACAGGAACATGAATTCTGCGTTATTGATCATAAGAAAAATGCGGATGATCCTCTATGATGAGAACAGAAAAACATTGATCAAACTTATTTTGATCATCAGGAGGAATGATATGAAATCTTCAAACCGCGTCATTACGATAATCATGGGACATCCCGACGGCGAAAGCTACTGCAGCGCTCTGGCTCAAGCTTACCTCGCAGGTGCCAAAGAGCAAGGTGCTGTGGTTCACTTGATTGAAATAAACAAGCTGAGCTTCAACCCCAATTTAAAGTATGGCTACAGGCAGCGCACCGAGCTTGAGTCTGACCTGCTTCATGCCCAGAAAGTAATAGAGAACTCAGATCATATCGTCCTGATTTACCCGCTTTGGTGGGGCAGTATGCCCGCTCTGCTGAAAGGCTTCTTTGATCGGATTCTGCTTCCCGGCTATGCTTATCGCCAAAGGCCGGACAGTCTGCTCTGGGATAAGCTCCTTACAGGAAAAACGGCGCATCTGATCGTAACGATGGATACCCCATCCGTATACTACCGTCTCATCTATGGAAAAGCAGGACATCGTGTCGTCAAACAAGGCATATTCGGCTACTGCGGGATTAAAACCAAAAAGATAACCGAAATAGGTCCGGTTAAAGGCTCATCAGATCATAAAAGACAGAAGTGGCTCGACCGAATCAAGAAACTCGGAACTGGGCTGGCTTAGGCTGTATAGCTTAAAAATCAAAATGGAGAGGTACAGAATTACGAAAACTATCCCCGTCTATTCCAGTTCCGACAGACGTTTGAGCAAACGGCGTTTTTTATACAGCATCTTGCCTGCTTCGGATACGTCAGAGAGAGTGCCCTTATTACTGATGGAGCCAAATACGATACCGGCAATCGGAATCATCTGAAACAATTGCTTCCAGCCAAGATTATCCCGATAGGTGGCCACTACTTCGCTCCAGCCCTTAATCTGTGATATCACTTCAGCATTGGTATGCTCCTTATCAAAGGAGGCGAGCTCAGCAAGGATTGCCTTCTTCCCGACAATGTCCGCTGAGGAAAATTGAAGACATTTCAGAACAAACACTCTCTCCATCGGCTCTTCCAGATTAAAGCCGTAACAGATGGCAATCTCCTGAAGTGTCTTCAATGAATTTCCCAGTACCAAAGGTATATCTGCTGCCATGGTTATAAAGCCTCCGACCCCGGTAGCGGCTCCGCTTGCCGTAGCAAATTTTACGCGTTCTGAAATGATCTCATCTGCCGCCTTATCCATCATGGAAATCGGGAGCTGTGCGACATGTTCGAGTGTTATTGAAGCCTGCGCATCCTCTGCTTCTTCCTGCTTCTCACCTTTGCCAGTCACACTTGCGGTAACACTCGAGGCAGCCGTTGACAGCTGTTTGAACAGCGATTTAACACTGCTCTTCTTCGCTTCTCCGCTTGGATCTTGTGAAGCTTCTTCGTTCGTCACTTTTTCTATACGGCGTAATACAGCCTTCTTTTTTACAAGAAAACGTCCCCCGTTCTGTATAAAAGCGCCCAACTCATTGAGTGCATCACCCAGCTTGTCTCTGACAATCTTCGGTGTAATTTTATCCAGCAGAGTAAACGGCAGCCGTCCAAGCTTCTCCCAGAAAAAGATATCCTTCTGCTCCTTCTCCCACTGTTCTATGACTGCCAGTTCTCCTTGAAGGTAATCTCTATGTTCCTTATTCATTGTAAGTTAAGTTCTCCTCCTCGAATATACGTTTGAATGTTACTTACATGTATACGCGGCAGCATGGCATCAGGATGCATTTCTAACCTTCATCACCTGTTCACATTAGGTGTGATCCAGATCACAATTTGCCCCTTTTGTCTCTTCTATACTTAAATTAATTCAACAAAAGGGGGCTTTATTATGTTAAGCACACAAGACATCGAAACAATCAAATCTACTGTTCCCGTGCTCGAAGTTCACGGAAATGATATTACACGGCATTTTTACAAGCTGATGTTTGAGCATCATCCTGAACTGCTGAATATATTTAATCACGCCAATCAACATAAAGGAAAACAGCAGGCAGCTCTCGCCGGTATGGTGTATGCGGCTGCCAAACACATTGATCAGCTGGAGAGCGTGCTTCCGGCGGTCAAAGAGGTTGCCCAAAAGCACCGCAGCCTTGGAATTAAACCAGAGCATTATCCAATTGTAGGCAAGTACCTGCTCATTGCAATCAAGGATGTACTGGGTGATGCTGCTACTGAGGATATTATGGAAGCATGGAAGAATGCCTATCAGATAATCGCCGACACCTTTATCCAAATCGAAGCAGGGATGTATGAGGATGCGGAGAAACAACCGGGAGGCTGGGAAGGCTTCCGTCCATTTACGGTCGCAAATATCGTAGACGAAAGTGAAGTGATACGCTCGTTCTATCTTAAACCCGAGGATGCTCTGCCGCTATCACAATTCATTCCGGGTCAATATATCAGTGTTAAAGTCGATATCCCTGGAGAACAGTATACCCAAATTCGGCAGTACAGCTTGTCGGATGCCCCTGGACTGCCTTATTACCGAATCAGTGTAAAAAGAGAACACGCCCAAGGTGATCTGCCCGCAGGTAAAATATCCAACTACTTGCATACTCAACTCCAAGAGGGAAGCACGCTGTGGCTGTCTGCACCCGCAGGTGAGTTCAAGCTCGAATTGAATGATCATCGTCCGCTCATGTTAATCGGAGGAGGCATCGGTATCACTCCTCTCATCAGCATGCTTCATTCAGAGCTGTCTCAGCCTGCTAAACGCGAAATCAAGTTCGTCCATGCAGCTAGAAACGGCCAAGTTCACGCCATGGGCTCGCACATTCGGGATCTTGAACGTACGGAGGACCGTCTGACTGCTCATTTCTGCTACAGCCAGCCCCTTCCCGAGGATGATGCACATGACAAGACCGGACGAATTGATCAAGCATGGCTTGCAGATATCGTCAGCACAACAGACGCTCACTTCTATTTCTGCGGACCGTCCCTATTTATGAAGGACCTGCGGAGCATGCTGCTTGACTGGGGAGTACAGGAACAAGATCTGCACTACGAATTTTTTGGATCTAAAGAGCAGCTCTAACTTTTCTAATCATCCTATGATTGAACACCTGCTCTCAGCAATCGGTTCACCGTCTCTCTGCGCAGTCCAATCAGCTGGCCGATTTCCGATTGGGTAAGCACGTCTGTCATTTTTTCAGGAGCGAGATATCCTTCCATCCAGGTTTGAAGCTTATGGAGCCGCTGCGCAGGATCTGTCTCGGTCATCTGATCCATTCGCTGCTGCATCATTCGAAGTTTATCTTGGAGCAATAGAGCGACATCGCGATACTTCTCTGGCTGCTCAGACAAAGTCCGGTACCAGGACGAAGAGGGAATGACTTCAACCTCGCAGGTGGATAGTGCGATTGCCGTTCCAAAGCAAGGCCCTGGGCTGATTAAACTGTGATGGGGGATCATTTCACCTGGAACGATAATGTTTACAAGATAAGCATTCCCGTCTTCCTGGATCCGTACGATTTTTAGCATGCCTTTCTTAAGAATATACAAGGGCCCTGCATCCCCTTGGCGGAAGAGAACCTCGCCTTTATGTAAAATCATGAATATCTCCAGCTTTCTTTTATAGAATCGTATGTGACATTTATTATATCTTAACAAAAAAAAGAAGCCCGGAATAAATCCGCGGCTTTCTTTGTGTTATTCACTTCTTAAAACGGCTCAACGAGCGGAGTATATCCGGACGGAATATTGGTTTCCGCAGTACGCTCCGTAATGACTTGTGGATACATTTTATCCGGATCCGGCTGGATGATCTGATATTTAATAATCGCCTTTCCATCCTTGCTCAGCTCTACCTTTTTGATTTCAAGCCCGTATCCGGGATTTGGAAGTTCCAGGCTGAGCTTCACCTTAATCGTCTTCTCATCTACCGTCTGGGATGTCACTTCAGGTACGAGGGCCTGCTGACCGCTTCCTGGGATGTCTGTGCCGGGCTGCTCAGCAGAACCGCCGTTTCCGTAGCGATCCACAATTTCAAGTGCGTTAAAAATCATTTCAGCGGCCTCCATTCTTGTCAGCTCGTCATTGGGTCTGAACTCATCATTTTCGTCTAAACTGACAACGTTCATGTTAAGCAGAGTTTGGATGGATCCTTCATATTCCTTATTAATTTCGCTGCTGTCCGCAATAAAGTTATACTTTAGAATGACAGGATATTGGCCAGTTGTAGATAGACCTTCATACAAAAGCTGTGCAAACACTTCTCTTGTTAAGCTGGCATTCGCATTAAACTGTTCAGGTACTGAGAGACCTTCTGCTGCGGCAGCAGCAAGAGCTTCGTCATACCATTTCTCTCCTGTCTCATCTGCACTGCTCGTATTTTTCAAGTCAAATGCTTTAACAATCATCTGAATGCCCTGGGCTTCAGTTAAAGCCTTGCTTGGATAAAATAACTGGGCAGTCACACCGTTTACAATTCCTTTGCCCTTAAGCGTTTCCAGCATACTGAGCTCTTCATTTGAGCTTACATCGTTAAAAGCAAAAGCGGAAACACCTCCCAGAGTCAAAGCTATAGATAATGCGGCCGCAGATGCCTTAATTGTTTTACGCTTCATTGAACTCAACCTCCATATTCTAAAATCTATATTTTCCCATCTCTATATACTCTCTAAACGAGCCCTCACTTTGAAATGTTGCATTTGAGCAATAACTTATCTTCCTTATCATTAACCTGTTTATAAGTTTCCCATCATATTCCTAAATTATTTCCACTGAAAAATGCACATTTCAAGGTTTGACAACTGCAACTTTTTACATAAGAATAAGTGTATGTTGTTTACCGGTCGTACGCATGAAATTTAGTTTATATGCAATTGAGGGCATGAATGCTTTTTTGAACTAAAAAAGCATCTGCCCTTTTCTTGCCGTGTTTTAACTAAAAATTTATAACCCAAGGAGATGACTTGCCTCTATGCATGATCGAAGTATGCTTCGAAATTATGTCAGATCGCATTGGCCTTCCTACCTCGCTGCCATTCTGCTTATTATCATCTCAAACATTACTCAAGCCTTGCTCCCCCGTGTCGTCGGTCAATTTACAGACGAACTGCAGCAATTAACTCTTACAATGGATAAAATCATTCATTACAGTCTTCAGCTTCTCCTGATTGCCGTTTCCTTCAATGCATTGTTTGGACTGGGACAATTCATGATTATGCGGCTCGGCCGAAGATTTGAGTATATTACGCGTCAGAAGCTGTTTAGCAAATTTTCAGAACTAAGTGAAAAATATTTTGCGAAGCAGGGCACGGGCAAACTGCTCAGCTATGTGATGAATGATGTGACTTCTGTACGCGAAGCCATCTCGAACGGCATCAACCAAACAACGAATGCAGTTTTTCTGCTTCTGTCCTGTATTGTCATGATGATGATTGACGGCATTCCCATATCGCTCATTGCAATCAGTGTAGGCCCGCTTCTGGCTATCCCTTTTCTGGTGGTTTACTTTGGCCCGAAAATTCGGGAAAGATCAAAAAATGTACAGGAAGCGCTTGCATCTATGACCGAATCTGCTGAAGAGCAGCTTGGCGGCATGCGCGTAACCAAAACCTTCGCTACGGAGGATATCGCCGAATCCAGGTTCGGAGTGAAAGTAGATTCAATTCGGGATAGGCAGCTGAAACTTGTCCGGTTATCATCCTTGTTTCAAGCTTTACTGCCTCTTCTCGGGGCGATTTCACTCGTCGTATCTATCGTCATCGGCGGATATATGACCATTCAAAATACGATCAGCTTGGGAAGCTTTGTGGCTTTGACCTTATATCTTCGCATGATCATGGGCCCGCTTCAGCAAATCGGCAATGTCATTAACATGATGCAGCGTTCCAGTGCCTCACTGGACCGAGTGAACAGTCTGCTTGCTGAAATACCCGATGTTATAGAAAATCCGGATGCAGTTCCCCTGCATAAAGTGGAAGATATTACGATTCAAAACCTGTCCTTTAAATATCCGGGAAGCAAGGAGTTTGCTCTTCAGGATATCCATCTAGTTATTCCGGCTGGCAAAACCATTGGCGTAGTTGGCCGTACAGGCAGCGGCAAGAGCACCCTTGTAAAACTGCTGCTGCGTGTCTATAATCCGCCTGCAAATACAATATTTATAAACGGTATTGATATTTTGGAGGCGACGCTTGAGAGCCTCAGATCCAAATTATCGTATGTACCTCAAGACGGTTTCCTGTTCAGCACCACGATTAAAGATAATATTGCATTCAGCGATCGCAAAGCAACGCTCAGCGAAGTTGAGGCACCTGCCAAACAAGCCATGATCTTTGATAACATTATTCAATTTCCGAAACGCTTTGATACCCCCTTGGGCGAAAGAGGTGTAACCCTCTCAGGGGGTCAGCGCCAGCGCACGAGTCTTGCGCGGGGACTCATGAAGAAGGCTCCACTGCTCATATTGGATGACAGTATGAGCGCCGTGGATGCCGTCACAGAAACAGGGATTTTAAACAGTCTAAAGAAAGAACGAAAAAATAAATCAACGCTTATTATTTCCCATCGGATCAGCGCAGTAAAGCATGCGGATTTGATCATCGTTCTTGAAGAGGGACGAATTGTCGAACAAGGAAATCACCGTCAGCTCATGTCTCGAGGCGGGCACTATGCATCCCTTGCCCGCATTCAGGAGGAGGGATTGAATCATGGAGTCTAAACCGAACAAGGGTGCTTTTCGTGCCATATTCAGCTATGGACGTCCCCATCGTCTTGCGTTTGTCGGCATCTTCTTCTGTTCTCTGCTCGGCATAGCAGCCGAGCTGGCGCAGCCTTATCTTATTAAGATCGTTATTGACGATCATCTGGCGATCGGAAATACCGGTCTTCGTTTTCTCATACAAATTGCTGTACTTTACTTAGTTCTGTCCATTATCAGCTTCGTTTTTACCTATATTCAGAACAATTTGCTTCAATATACCGGACAGAGCATCGTCGCATCCCTGCGTAAAGATCTATTCAAGCATATAACTAAAATGTCGATGTCCTTCTTTGACCGCAGACACAGCGGAAGCCTCGTTACCAATGTATCCAGTGATACGGAGACGATCAGCCAATTTTTCACTCAAGTGCTGCTCAGTCTCATCCGGGATGGGATGATGCTTATTATGATTATCTTTTTTATGTTCCAGCTGGATGTAACCATGGCTGCTTATTCACTCGCTGTGCTTCCCGTCATTGCGATCATTGCCGTCCTATTCCGCAGCTATTTGAGAGAAACCTACAGTGTGGCAAGAACAAGACTGTCCCGGCTCGTCGCCTTTATTGCCGAGAATCTGTCAGGGATGTTCTTGATCCAGGCATTTCATCAGGAGAAGGAACAGCTCAAACAGTTCGGGGAGCAGAACGAGAAATATTATTCGGCTAATATTCGGCAGGTTGGTTCCAACGTCATCTTTAACCGGACATTTGATATTTTGGGCAATATCGCTCTTGTGCTCATGGTATGGCTCGGAGGGCAGGCCGTGCTCGGCAAATCGCTTGAAGTCGGGGTGCTGTATGCATTCATCAGCTATATTCGTCAGTTCTTCGGACCGATTAACCAGATTACGATGCAATGGAATACATTTCAGTCCACCACGGTTTCTATGGAACGGATATGGAGCATTCTTAATACACAGCCTGGCGTCAGCGAACCGTCGGAAGGTGACAAATCCGCGCTTACTCCAGATCAGGTAAATGGGAAAGTAACGTTCGATAATGTATCCTTTGGATACTTGCCCGATCAGGATGTCATTCGCAGCTTGAACCTTACCATCCAGCCTGGTGAAATGATCGGAGTGGTAGGCACGACAGGTGCGGGAAAGAGTACTGTCATAAGTCTATTGAATCGTTTTTACGATGTAACGGAGGGCAGTGTAAACATTGACGATATCGACATCAAACGATTGCCTCAAGCAACACTACATCAAATTGTCGGACTCATTCAGCAAGAGCCATTTCTGTTCTCCGGTTCTATCGTGGACAATGTTCGGATGTTTAGGGAAGAAATAAGCCGCGAAGAAGTCATTCAGGCATGCAAGTTCGTTGGGGCCGATTCGATGATCTCAAGACTACCTGCAGGCTACGATACGCTTTTGTCCGAGAGAGGAAGCGGATTATCTGCCGGAGAACGCCAGCTGATTTCGTTTGCACGCATCGTCGTGTTCAAGCCCCGGATTCTTATACTGGATGAAGCAACGGCTAATCTGGATTCCCATACGGAGCAGCTTGTCCAGTCCGCCCTTGAATCGGTATCTGCTGGACGAACAACCATCGTTATCGCACATCGGCTCTCAACCGTCATGCATGCTGATCGTATCCTGGTGATGCGTGAGGGATCCATCATTGAATCGGGCACACATCACGAGCTTATGAAGCATGGAGGCTACTATAAAGAACTATACGATCATGCGCTGGAATCAGGCTCCAGCACCAAAGAACATTCCCATAACGACGTGGGGTAACAACATATTTCTAACGACAGCCGTCAGGTGATTTTTCACTTGATCGGCTGTTTTTTCAACTTGCATATCATTGGACTAAAGACATGGCTCAGCGCCGAATCTCTCTTACAAAAGTCCTGTTTTATATGACTTTCGTTGCCAATACCACGTTTCGACCCTTACAATTAATGGGTATATATACCAGGTTAGGTGCCGCTGAGGCATCCTAGTTTCTATTTTTCTTTAAAAATCCAATGTGTAACTCTCGTAAGGGATCGAACTAACATTTATTAACGAGGTGAAGCAAGGTGACAAGAATTGATGTCCCTCCTGAACGCATTCAGGAAATATCTCAGCAATTTGCCCAAGCCTCCGTTCTTAGCAGCAATATGATTTCAAACCTGAACGGACATATTTTATCTTTACAAAGCCAATGGGCAGGCATTACACAGGAACGCTTTTTCCAAGAATTCCAGGTTGCCCGCGGGCAGATGGAGAAGTTTACGACTTCTGTCTCCTCGATTGGAGAGGAACTGCATTCTATTTCGGTTAAATTTACTGAAGCAGATCAGTCAGCCGGCGAAGGTGTACATACAGACGGCACAAGCAATCCAGGTAAAGAAGCGAGAGAAACGTTGTCCAACCTGTTTGATCAAGGCACAAATGCATGGAGCACAGCTAACGGTATTCGCGGCAATTTGGGACTTGCAGGTACGGTGTTATACAGCACCCTTGCGAGCACACTCGTCCTGACCAAGACAGTAGACTTTAAGCGGAGTCCTAAAAACCCGACCCGGGCTGTTGTACATAATGCCAAATGGGTAAATGGAAAAGGAAGCAACCAGTTTCTCAACAATTTAGCTCGGAGGCTCGATAAGCAATTTCGTAATCCCGGCTTAGTCATGAAAGGACTTAAAGGGTTTGACAAACTGGCAGGAACGCTAAAAATGGGCAAGCTCGGTCTCGGTTTCAGCAAAGCTAACAGCTTCCCGCAATGGACCCGGAATGTGGTGGCCGGCGTACAAAAGGGCCAGTATGGAATGAAAATTTCATCGATCCCGAAAATGATCGGCAAAAAGCTCTTCCCAATTAACGTTGGTCTCAACATATTTGATGAAGGCGTCAAAACAGCTCAAAAAATTAAGCAAGGGAACCTCACCGGCACCGACATTGCCGTATCAGCTTCAAATGTCGTCATTAAATCTGCTGCGGCAGGGGTAGGAGCTGTAGCAGGAGGAGCTTTATTGGGGGCTGTTGGAGGACCCGTTGGCGCTGCAGTGGGTGCTTACGTTGGTGGTGCTGTTGGATCGTTTGTAGGCGGTAAAGTCGCCAAAGCAGCTGAAGAAGGCATCAAATGGGTCAGCGGACTATTCAAATAACTAGATGGAGGCAGCATCATGACATATGTAACTTATCATCGTAAAACCGCTGTAATTCACACATTAATCTGCCTCATCTTTTTAATTGTCGGTGTCGTGCTATCCTGGACAGTGCTTATGGAGGAGCATAGCATCTTTGAAATATTTTATTATTCAACAGCTGCCATTCTTTGCTTTTGGTTTGTAGGACCTCTGTTTTACTGGAATTTTCGAAGAAGTCTCGGCAGCACGATTCTCTTTTCTTATGATCATGAGAGTATTAAGCTAGCGAACAATCAAGAGGTTCCTTGGAATTCCATTACCAAAATTGAAAATAAAGCACCAGGTATGAACAAATTCGTACTCCCGGTACCTTCCTATTTCAAATTGGATTTAAGAAATAACACTCAAGTGAGAGTCTATACTTACAATCTTCTAAAGAGTAAAGAAGAGCAAACACTTAAAGAGATCCGTTCAGTTTGGAACCAGAATAAGAACAAAAAATAATCAGGTGTCCTTATCATGTATGAAATTTCATATCGCCGGTTAACTGCAGTCAAAATAACAGGTGCCAGTTTTCTATTTATACTTGCAGGCTTTTTGCTTATGTATGCACTTAGCGATGAGGGGCTCGGAATTTTTGAGTCCATTTACTATGCTTCCGGCATGGTTTTGAGCTTTTGGTTTTTTGGACCGGTCTTTATCCGTTCTGTATATCTAATCTTTACAAACCCTACTTTATTGAAATTAAATGAAATGTATATCACTGCACGAAATGGAACTCAGATATTCTGGAAGGATATAAAGAAAATTGAGCTTCACCAGAGCAGTTTTTCTAAAATAGTTCAATTTGTTCCTCCGCAATATCGAGTTCATTTACATGATGGTCAATTTCTTGATCTGAATACATATAACAT
Source organism: Neobacillus mesonae (assembly GCA_023715865.1). Classification (GTDB taxonomy): domain Bacteria; phylum Bacillota; class Bacilli; order Paenibacillales; family Paenibacillaceae; genus Paenibacillus. The sequence goes on along the minus strand of JAMBOW010000004.1, from coordinate 333,548 downwards.
GCTCACCAATAACGAGCTGTTACATTATCATAAACTTCTTCAACAAGCTTGGAATGAGAATAAACATAAAACCTTATGTTAAGGAGATCCCTATGGACAAGCCATTAATTACATTATCCATTGAAGAATTTGGATTCGCACTCGCTTCACTAGGTGCAGAAGAAATAGCTGCAGGACTTTTAAAGCCATTGTACGGTGAGCTTAAGGAAGATCAATGGGAGCTTGTGTTAAGAGCAGCATCACATAGTCTCTTATCTAAAGGACTCATTACTCGAATGGAAGAAAACGAGATTGAATTTGTTCCTGAATTACTTGATATGCTAATCCATTTTGCAAAAAGCAGAAGCATGCTGCGAGGATATACAGATTGGGATGGACAGGAAAAAGTGTTAACGATTCATTCAGGCACGGAACGCGGAGACCGGTATTTATATCATCTGACTATAAATCAGCAAATCCACCTCTTTACATGGACGGAGCCTGATGAGTGGGAAGAGGAATTATACCGGCTCTATGTCGGGAAAGAACGTTCTCTTCCTCCCACTTCCACTGGCCGTTTGCAGCTTTCGGAAACTCGCTGGAACCAAATAGTCGACAACCCCTCTGCCGATTCGGTGAATAAGCTAATCGAGGAATGGTCCATTTCTGACGCAGATCAATCGCTTATCAACTCCTGGTGTTCCGAGTTTAGTGCTTCCGGAAGAAGTCTGGATAACCTCAGTATCATGCATTATACCGAGGAAGAACTGCCGACTGCCGAAAAAATACTGTTGCTCCAGCATACTGACCAAAACTTTTGGAGCATTTACAATACTCATGATGGTAGTCAGGTTGAACCTTTAATTACAATTGAGCGGGCTGGAGATCACACCTTTCGGGCTCAGCTTCGCAATATGATTGAGCATTTTACCTCCCATCGCTAATAGGTTTTTAGTTATAACCCGTCTTTGAATTCTCTTCAGTATAAAATTGTCCTGTAATTGAAAAAATACTTGTTGATGTTCATGACGGGAGGAGGTGTGTTACTGATGAGCAAATCCAGAAAGCAGGCTACAAAAGCTGAAGTAAATTCCACAAAGCTGAATCAATTCCCTGTACCGGGTGATTTCGATACCGAATTTTCCGCTGAAGAAGCCGCACAAGTATTTGAAAAGCAGCCTTCTTCCCAAAACAATAACCTAGAACAGGATCCGAACCTGTAAGTTCTAGACAAGATCCTTAACAAAAAAATAAAGCTTCACGCCATCCCCTGGCGTGAAGCTTTTTTAACCTTAAATTATCTCCGCAGCGAATTGGAACTAACTACGCCATAGCGGGAAAGCAGCTTACGTCCGAGCAGTCCTACCAAGCGGTCTGTTACAAAACCCATTAAACCAAGACTGATCAGCCCTACGAAGATCCAATCCGTCCGGAAGAATAAGCGCGAATTCCAGATGAGATACCCCACTCCCTCATTGGATGCAATCATTTCCGCCCCGATAATCGCCATAAAGGATGTCCCCATCGCCAACCGAATGCCGGTAAAAATGTAGGGCACCGTAGCCGGAATGATCACATGCAGCACAATCTGCCACTCCGATGCACCCATGCTTCTTGCAGAACGGATCTTATCCTCTTCAACTGACAGAACACCTGTAAGGGTATTAAGTGTAACGATAAAAAAAGTAGCGTACAGAATGAGCATAATTTTTGACGTTTCCCCGATCCCGAACCAAACAAGAAAGAGCGTAATGAATGCAATCGGTGGAATAAATCGAATGAAGTTAAGAAAAGGCTCAGCAAATATACGAATCACATTTACCTTTCCTATCGTTATCCCAACCGGTATGGCAATGAGGCTGCCAAGTGTCCAGCCGAGCAGTACCCGATACGAGCTGATTCCTATATATTGCATTAGGGTGCCATCCATCAGCAGCTCGTATCCCCCTTGCAGTGTGTACAGCGGTCCGGGAAGAATTTCAGGTCCGTATACGAGCGAGAGCAAATGCCATAAGATAAGGAGAGCGAGCCAGAATACGATATGAAGGGTCCATTTTTTAGAGTTGCTATTCATAGTGTCCCCTCCTCTCACTCATCAAAATGGGACTGAATTTGATTATATAATTCATGAAACTCGGGTACAGACAGATCTCGTGGATAAGCAAGCGGAACCTCATAGATATCGGTAATTTTTGAAGAAGGTCCTGCTGACATAATGCCGATCCGCTCACCAAGAAGCAGCGCCTCCTGAATATCATGTGTCACAAAGATAACGGTCTTGTCAGTCTCCTGCCAAATTTTAACCAATTCCCGCTGCATCGTTCTTCTCGTCATTGCATCCAGTGCACCAAACGGTTCATCCATCAGCAGAATAGACGGATCATTAGACAAAACTCTCGCAAGCTGCACCCTTTGCTTCATACCTCCGGATAATTCTCTTGGAAACTTGTGCTCATGGCCTGCAAGGCCGACCATAGTAATATATTGATCGGAAATCTCTTTTCGCGCTGAAGCTGGAATCCGTTTCATTCTTAAGCCGAACTCTACATTTTCTCTGACCGTGAGCCATGGAAACAAAGAAGAGTCCGCCTGCTGAAATACAACCGCTCGATCCTGTCCCGGACGTTCTACCTCCTTCTCCCCTACCTTAACCTGGCCCGAAGTCTTCGAGACGAAGCCCGCAATTAGACTGAGAAGCGTTGACTTGCCGCAGCCGCTTGGGCCAAGCAGGATAAAAAATTCTCCGCCTTTTACCGTCAGATTTACGTCTTGTATGATGTAATGCAGCTCTCCTGCCGCCGGCTGGGAAAAGCTCTTGTTCAGCTGCTCGATATAAATCTCATTCCTGCTGGTTGCCGCTCTCATATCTCATCACTCCTTATTCCACTTCGACTCGATCCGGGAAGGCTTCACGCACCAGATCCAAATTTAATTTTTCATCCAAATTAAAGTCGTTCTCGATCGTCCCTGTCTTTACCATATATTCCTTTTGGCCCGCAAGCCCTTCATAGGCCTTCTTCGTAAATCCGATGTTCCACGGATTATTTGGCAAATCCTTAAGCGTAGCTTCCTTCGGCTGTTTTACTTCGTTATACAAAATGTCAGCGGTCTCTTCCGGATGAGCCTGTGCGTAAGCAGATGCTTCATCGATCGCTTTAAGGAAAGAAACCATGCCTTCCTTGTTGTTGCTAAGCAGTTCATTCGTTGCAATCAGTCCCGTGCCAAGACGCACAGGGGTCTGAGACATATCTGTTAATTCATGTGCTTCTGCAAGTGCTCCGAATTTTTCATTGAGCACAGCCCCGTATACCCAAACAGCATCAATTTCCCCTTTTTGTAGAGCGACATAGGCTTCGTCAAACGCTCCCTGGCCGATCAGTTCCACATCGGATAAGGCAACCCCATGCTCAGCCAGATAGACATCCCATAAGTATGGGATAAAGGTTCCTCGGGAGAAGCTGAGCTTCTTGCCCTTCAAATCCTCTGCGCTGGTGATTTCCTTGCGGACAAACAGCTTCCATTCTCTTGCTCCCTGATCTGTAGAGGAGCCTGACGAAGCAAATATGGAATAGTCCCCTTTGCTCGCCGCATTAAGCAGCGGATAATCTGCACCAAAAGCTACATCTACCTGCTTGATAAAAAGCGAGTTGATGCCTTCCGCAGGCGTAGCAAAAGTGATCAGCTCAGCGTCAATGCCGTATTTATCAAATATGCCTTTGCTTTCGGCCACACGAAATACAGGGTTCGTCGAAATGTCGGCAATTTTGATGTTCAGCTTGCTGCCCTGTCCTTCCGCTGCCGTGCCGCAGCCGCTCAGTAAAGCGGCTGTAAGTGCAATGGCGAGTAGAAGGAAGCTGTAACGGGCTTTCTTGTGAAGCTTATTCATGGTGATCCCCATCCTTTCGCAGGTCCACCTCATCCTGAGTCGCTACGCAAAATGCTCCGTCATCGTAAGAAACCGCTCCGATAATTTCAACAGTAGAGACCGCTCCGCGCGGCGCCGCACCCGGTAAACGGAAGTCGGCTACATCGATTGGGGCAATCTCCGTTTCGACTGGTGTTTCTGCTTGCGGAACCCACTCATAAGGTACTCGGTATGCACGATAGACCATATTGGCATTGCGTTTGTTTTTGTATGGAGAAATATACTCCCAAACAATCTCATGCTCTTGGGTTACCTCAAAAATCCGTCCATCCGCACCCTCTGTGATAAGCGTATTACCGTTCGGAAGGCGCTGCGCGGAGCTGATGTAAGGGCTATAGAATCGGTAGGAATCCAGCGGAGCCGTATACCCGGCTTCTGTCGGTGTATATTGCCATTCAATTTCCAGCGTAATCGGATTAATCTCAAGGATGCGAGAATGATCGCGGCGTGCTACTTTTACGCCGTCTGGAGCTTCCGGGTTTGGCAAACCGTAACCAGCCCACCCTCCATTATCGAATACGAGAATATTCCCTTCACCAGACAAGCCTTTCGGCACGAGATGGGCGTGATGCTGGCCGATAATCCAGCCGATATGCTTCGTTTCTTCCGAATCATAATTAGGACCCAGCTTCCACACAATGCTGCCAGTTTTTTTATCAATGATTGCAATGATATTCGTCTCACGTGCATCCCAAATGATGTTGTCCGGATGGAAGCGTTCGTCTCCCGCATCATAGTGCTTATTAGGGCCAAGTACAGATAGCGAATTGATGTGCATCCAGTCCCCCGCATGCTCACCAAAGCCTCTGGAATTGGGATCGCGGTAGAGTGATTTTTTCGCGTCTTCATCAAAACCAAGCTCTTCAAAGTGGTCGCTCACAGACCATTCCCATACCTTATTTCCTTCCCAATCGACTTCAATAATGATGTCATCCAGCAGTTCCTTATCGGATATTTCGGGATGGTGTACATTTTTATGAGCGAGAACGAGAGTGTTCCCGGAATTCACTTTAGGCTCCTGACCAGGCACATAATACCCTACCGGATTTCCCTCACGCTGATAATCATGATGCTGGCGAGCCATCCACTCCCCTTCATGCCCCGGATCTTCAATAAACTCATGACGATCAAATTTCCATACGACATTACCATCCCAATCCACTTGTACTAGGTTAGCCTCGTCCTGGAATCCGTATTTCGGATCCCGCTCTTTTGTGCTTCCCAGCACGTATCCTCCCGGAAAAATCTTGTTCGGGAAACCTCTAAGTCCTTTCCACAGCTTTACCTCTCTGCCGTTCATATCGATAAGAAGCGCACCTGTATCCGCTGCCTGAAAGATGGTATAACCGCTAAATGCTTTGCCTGGTATGTATACTGTTGCACCTGTCGGATAAATAGTTGGATGTCCCATAATGATTTCTCCCTTCGATGGTCATTAATAAGAAATGAATTTATTTGTCCGCTGAGAATGAAGTGAATCCGAATGTGATCCAGCTTCCTCGTCAGCACGTTTACTGTACTCCCGCACCTTTTCCGAAAAGCCCTCAATTCTTTCATTCAATCGCTTTAAATACAGAATAAGAGTCTCCAGCTCGGCTGGAGTGAAGCCCCCAAAAATCTCATCAATGATAATTGAGCCGGTATCTTTGTTGCGCCGAATCATCTCTCTGCCCTCATCCGTAATTCCAAGCACCACGGACCTCCGGTCTGTATCGCTGCGCTTGCGTACGGCAAATCCACTGGCCTCCAGCTTGTCACATAAGGCGGTTACCGCACCTGAGGTTAAATCAAGCTGCTCCGCCAAATCTCCCAAACGCTGATCTCCTTCGCTCATGATCGTGTTCAGAATAAGCACGCCGGGAAGCGAGATCCCCTCAACCGATACCTTGTCGCGCTCCTTCACAAATCTTCTGACCAATTTGCGAAAGCGAAAATCGGCTTCTTCTAATAAAATCCAATCCTTCTCTTGCATATCGCTCCCTTCCGGCACTTTTCGGAATGCAAAAAGGCCCCTAATACCTCTTCACACATGCATAAGACGCATGTTCAAAAAAGAGATACATAGGAGCCTTTGGTTTGTCCAATCGGCTGACCGTTATATTTTTAGTTTAGTGTTATAATAATGAATACTCATTTAATGACTAGTGATGTAAATGTCTTGTTGCAAGATTAAACCAATTAATCCAACCTGTCAAGTATGTTTTTAAAAATATGATCTGACATTATTTAATCAATCCTTGGAGCCTATAAGCGCAATGATGGAATTGGCTATCAGAGGCGGCGTACTCTAATGTCCATATCAAGGCCTTACTCTGCTTGTTTTCAAGACATTCAGATTGACTTACATGGTATTATTTGTTAATTTGTAAACAAACTCAGTATCTGTGACGAGGTGAGACAATGACCGCTTCTATAAATAACAAAGAAACCTACAAAGAGGAATATCTTCATTTATGGAGACATATCGAGGAGATGGAAGATTCAGATGCCAGAAAGACCATTGACTCTTTGCGTGACCAACTGCTGATCAAAGCAAAATCTAATAGTAATTCCAAAGAGTTTCGAAGCTATATGAGAACGCCCCTTCCCTATATCGCTATGTCTGTCGGGACCGCGATCCCCATAGTCTTCTTAGTATTTATTATCTGCACTGCCCTTGCCCTAGAATAAAAATAAAAACTCACCTCGAGCCTCCCCGAAAAAAGAAGCCAGAGACCGCATACTTGCGTCTCTGGCTTCATCACCACTCCCCACTAAACAGAGGGGAGTGCGAAGTTTTTAAGGTTTCCCTCCAGCGCTAGCGAAGAGGTGAATTATGGAGAGAGGAAGCGACAGCGTTCGTTTTTTGGTTGTGGATTCCTTCTACAGCTGCTATACGATCAGGGAATCCACAACCAATTTACGATCCGAACCCATATTCACCTCGAAGCGCCTTTGCTGGAGAAACTCTTTTAACTCTTTTAACTCTTTTAACTCTTTTAACTCTTTTAACTCTTTTAACTCTTTTAACTCTTTTACTTCTCTTATTCCGTCTCTTTCATAAACCTTAACTTTACTTCGCACTCACCTTCAAACGAATAACATTCCAGCTCGCCTTACCCAATTGCGCAGTCACCGTTGTGCCGTCAACGACAGCACTTCCGTTCTTATGCGGGGCAACACGATCAGGCTGTGCAGCGGTATTAGCTGCTTTCAGGTCATCGCTTTCCAATACAATGTGCTCTAGTATCCGGCATTCTCCAAAGCTGCGCAGATCCACTTCAACAGGCAGGGACTCGTCAAGATGACGGTTCACGGCAAAGACAGTAACTTCTTCCGCCTCTTCGTTATGAATCGCAATCGCTTCAAGATAAGGCACATCCGTAATTTCCTTCGTATCGTATTTAGGCGATTGAATCAGCGGCACGAGCGCTTGACCACGGCCGAATACGGAGGTATGCAGATACGGATAGTAGATCGTCTGCTTCCAAGCAGCTCCGCCGTTCTCTGTCATAATTGGCGCAATGACGTTAACAAGCTGAGCAAGACAAGCCATTCTTACTCGATCGGAATGCTTGAGCAAACTGATCAGCATGCAGCCGACAAGCAGGGCATCCTCATGGTTATATACATCTTCAAGCTGTGGAGGCGCAATTTGCCAAGGCTCCATTTTGCTGTCGTTCTCATTGGAGTGGAACCACACATTCCATTCATCGAAGGAAAGGAGCATTTTTTTCTTGCTGCGCTTCTTCGCTTTAATATAATCACAAGTTGCTGTCACAGTCTCAATAAAACGATCCATTTCGAGAGATCTTGCCAGGAACAAGGCAGAATCTTGTTCACGGTTGCCGTAATATTGGTGCAGAGATAAATACTCGACATGATCGTAAGTGTGATCAAGTACGGTCGCTTCCCATTCCGGGAAAGTCGGCATATTGATACTGGAGCTTCCGCAGGCAACCAGCTCAATGGTCGGATCTACCCACTTCATGACTTTTGCAGCCTCAAGCGCCACTCTTCCGTACTCTTCGGCAGTTTTGTGACCGATTTGCCATGGACCGTCCATCTCGTTACCCAGACACCAGGTCTTTACGTTATGCGGATCTTTATAGCCGTGCTTGATACGCAAATCGCTGTAGTAAGAGCCGGACGGATGATTGCTGTACTCCACGATATTGCGGGCAGCATCAACGCCACGGGTACCTAGGTTTACGGCCATCATAACTTCTGTATTTGCCTGCTTTGCCCAATCCACAAATTCATTAAAACCAAACTCATTCGTTTCAACCGTCCGCCAAGCCAGCTCAAGACGGCGTTTGCGATCTTCCTTCGGACCTACACTGTCTTCCCAATTGTAACCGGATACAAAATTACCACCTGGATAACGGACAATCGGAACTTGAAGATCTCGAATCAGTCCCATGACATCTTGACGAAAACCAGCTTCATCTGCTGTCTTGTGACCTGGTTCGTAAATCCCGCCATAAACAGCGCGCCCTAAATGCTCTATAAATGAGCCGTATATTCTTTTATCCACTTCTGCAATTCTAAAATCTTTGTCAACGATCATTTTCGCTTTGTCTGCCATGAAATTATGCCAACTCCTTAAATTAATTTAATTATTAATCCTTTAAGCAAATCATAATTCCCTCTTTTATTAAAATCCAAATAAAACTTAATTGCAATAACATTCTTTAATTTTTTTGATTTTTATTGAATTTATTAATTAGTTAATCCTATAATAAGAGAAGTTGGTTTATCATTAAGATTCAGGAGAGAGTAAAGTATATGATAAGAGCAAATGCTGAAGATAAATGGCTTCCCTTATACGAGGCGTTAGCCAGCGGCGTACGTCTTTCTATCATCAGACTGCTTGCAGAGCAGCCTATGAATATTAAAGAGCTTGCCGCCAGTCTCGAATTAAGCAGCGCGATCGTAACGAGCCATGTACGGAAATTGCAAGAAGTAGGCATCATCGAATCAAAGATGGTTCGTAAGGATGGCGGAACACACAAAATAAATTCCCTTGCTGTAGACTGGATTGAAATTGTAATGCCCCAAAAAACACAGCTTCCTCGAAATTATAAGGAGGCCTCCATTCCTATCGGTCACTATACTGAATTTGAAGTATATCCAACCTGCGGTCTGTCCACGACAGAAAAAGTGATCGGCCAATACGATGATCCGCGATATTTCCTCGATCCCGAGCGGGTAAAGGCAAATATTCTATGGTTTGGCCGGGGATATATAGAGTATAAAATTCCGAATTATCTTCTGCCGAATCAACAGCTTACAGAAATTGAACTGTCCTTCGAAATCGGCTCTGAAGCACCCGGAGTTAATCCGAACTGGCCGTCAGATATCTCCTTTACACTGAATGGTGTTCCACTCGGCATGTGGACAAGTCCCGGGGATTCGGGTAACGGACGAGGTGTCTTTACACCAGAATGGTGGCAGGATGAGGTTAATCAATATGGACTTCTTAAGGTTATAAGAATTACGAACGAAGCTACCTTCATTGACGGTCAGCGCATGTCGGACATTACCATTAACAATATACCTATAGAGCGCAACCAATGGACATTCAGGCTTGCAGTAGAGAAGGATGCGCAGCATGTGGGCGGACTCACTCTATATGGCGAAGGCTTCGGGAACTATAATCAGAATATTAATTTTCGACTTTACTATTAATATTGAGCACAAAAAAACAGCCTCTTCCTTAAGGAAGAGGCTTGTCTTATATATATTGTGGATTACAACGCGCTGCCGCCATACAGGAAGCGGTATTCCCAATGCTTGCCTGTAAATGTGTCGACTTTTACTCCTCCGGATTCTGTGGAGTACGTGTGCAGAATTTTGCCGTCGCCTAAGTAAATGCCGACATGCGTAATTTTTGCCGTGCTTTTATTGATGCCAGAGTAGGAAGATTTGCTTGTACCTTTATAAGACATAAAGAACATCAGATCTCCGCGTTTCAGTGAAGAAATGCTTGTCTTTGCATTTCCCTTTTCTTTCACATAAGTACCCTGTTGACGGGAATCTGCTGGGAGGGTAATGCCGGCTCCGTCAATGAAAGCTCGTCTTACGAAAGAAGAGCAGTCAAAAGTCTTGGTGCTGCTGCGGGAAGCGCCAAATTCGTAAGGAGTTCCAAGATACTTCATTCCTGCAGAAATTACCTTTTCAACCGTGGATGAGCTGCTTGTATTGGACCCCGTGCTGCTTTCACTGCTGGAGGAATTACTTCCGCTGCTTGAAGAGCTGCTTCCGCTAACTGTTTTTGTATATTTGGAAGAAGAAGAGATATATCCTGTATTCCCTTTTGTATCCTTAACTTTTAGCCAGCTGGACCCCGATGTTCCAAGTACGGAAACCGTCTCGCCTTTCTTCAGCATACGGATGACAGAAGAAGAAGCACTTGCCTTTTCTCTAAGGTTAACCCCATAGATGACTTCTTTAGTTGTCGTAGCTGCATAAACCTGGCTAGTGATTATTGGCATGCTCACCGCGCTGAATAACAAGGTTGAGGTTATCGCCGCAGTAAGTATCTTTTTTGTAACCTTCATGATGTAGAACCTCCTGTTGTTTTAGGTTTTGTCATTTTTTCATGGCATCGCCAGCCATCAACTGTCCTCATTGTAGGACAGGCATGCAGCTCAAAACATCAGACTTTAGTCATTTTAGCCCAGAACTTCACTTAGTTCTTATTACCTATATGTAAAAAGACAAAAAGTTTAATTCTGATTATAAACAAAGCTATATTTACGCATATAAACCCATGTATACCAACCATATGATTAACTTAAAAACAAAAATCCGACACTACCTTTATATAGGTATTTATACCTATAACAGACAGTGTCGGATTTAACAATGGAATAACTTACTAGTTCCTGCTTTTGGTTAAGATTCCCTATCCTGATTCGTACATTTATTTTAACTTTTTTGTAACCTTTCGGTTTTCATCCTTAAGCTGAACGCTTGTTTTTATTATAAATATCAAAGGCTACAGCCAGCAGCAGAACAAGACCTTTGATTCCTTGCTGCCAATCGATACCAAGACCGATCAGTGACATTCCGTTATTCAGGACACCCATAACAAGTCCGCCGATAATGGCGCCAAACACCGTGCCGATTCCGCCCGATGCAGATGCACCGCCAATAAATGCCGCAGCAATAGCATCCAGCTCAAAGTTCGTACCCGCTCTAGGTATCGCTGCATTCAGTCTTGCGGTAAAAATCAAACCGGAGATCGCAGCTAGCACGCCCATATTGACGAATACCCAGAAAGTCACCTTTTTCGTTTTAACACCAGACAGTCCTGCAGCCTTTTCATTCCCACCGACAGCGTAGATATGACGTCCCATCACCGTTTTGTTCATAATAAAGGAATAACCCACAATCAGCACTGCCAAGAGTATGAGAATATTAGGAATCCCTGCATAGCTCGCCAATGCCAGGAAGAATACATTAATAACAATTGCGATAACAACCATCTTGGTTATAAAAAGTGAGGTGGAGGCCGTCTCAAACTTGTATTTCTGCTGGTTTCTGCGATTTTTCACTTCATTCACAATGTAGAGAATAGTCACAACGATTCCGGCAAGCAGGGCAACGATATTGGTTCCTGCATTTCCGAAGTCAGGAATAAAGCCAGCACTGATTTTTTGAAAGCCATCCGGAAGAGGTGAAATCGACTGTCCTTCAAGAACGATCATTGTAAGACCGCGGAATAACAGCATACCTGCAAGTGTAACGATAAAGGCCGGAATTCGGACATAGGCTATCCAGAATCCTTGCCATGCACCGATCAGTGCCCCTAGCAGCAGTGAAAGAATAACCGCTACGACAGGGTGCAGATTCATATCGACCATCATAATTGCCGCACATGCCCCGACAAGAGCAGCCACGGAACCTACCGACAAATCAATATGACCTGTAATAATGACAAGCACCATACCGATGGCAAGAACGAGAATATAACTGTTCTGCAAAATCAGATTTGTAATATTAATAGGCTCAAACAACAACCCGCCGCTGAGGACGCCAAACAAGATCATAATTAATATAAGTGCGATAATCATACCGTATTGGCGAATGTTGTTCTTGAGCAGCTGCATTAAATTATCCATACCTTAAGCCCCTCCTGATCTGGTCGTGTTTGTCATGTATTTCATTAACAGTTCCTGGTTCGCTTCGCTCCGGTCAACCTCGCCTGTTATTCTTCCTGCATTCATTACATAGATCCGGTCGCAGATCCCGAGTATTTCAGGTAGCTCGGAAGAGATAACGATGATGGCTTTGCCCTCATTAGCAAGCTCCTGGATAATGGAGTAAATTTCAAATTTAGCCCCCACGTCGATTCCCCTGGTCGGTTCATCGAGAATGAGAATATCTGGTTCAGAATAAATCCATTTGCTCAGAACGACCTTCTGCTGATTACCGCCGCTTAAGTTCTGAACCTCCTGATGGATGCTGTTTGTTTTAATCTTAAGCCGTTTACGCATCTGCTCAGCAACGACGACCTCTTCATTTTCGTTAATGACAGATGCCTTCTGCAGCTTTTTAATACCCGTTAAAGAAATATTTCGTTTAATATCCTGAATCAGTACGAGGCCATAATCTTTGCGATCCTCTGTAACATAAGCAAATCCGTTATCAATCGCCTGATTGATCGTATGATTCTGAATGACCTTTCCTTCCTTGCGCAGCTCCCCTGAGATCTTCTGGCCGTAAGCCTTCCCAAATATACTCATGGCAAGCTCTGTTCGCCCTGCTCCCATCAGCCCCGCAATACCGACAATTTCTCCGCGGCGCACATTCAGATTAACTCCGTTCAGCACTTTACGGTCTGCATGATGCTCGTGATATACAGTCCAGTCCTTAACTTCCAGCATCATCTCACCGATATTCGGCTTTCGTTCCGGATAACGGTCCGTCAGGTCTCGGCCAACCATGCCGCGGATAATTCGATCCTCCGACATTTCCTTGGACTTCATATCCAGTGTTTCGATCGTTTTCCCATCCCGAAGAATCGTCACTGAATCGGATACCGCAGACACCTCGTTCAGCTTATGAGAAATGAGAATACAAGCAATACCCTGATTTTTAAATTCCAGCATCAATCGAAGCAAATTCTGGCTGTCTGTTTCATTAAGTGCAGCTGTCGGTTCATCCAGAATCAGCAGCTTTACTTTTTTGGATAATGCCTTCGCTATCTCGACAAGCTGTTGTTTACCGACGCCAATATTCGTGACCAGCGTGTTGGGATTCTCATCAAGTCCTACTTCTTTCAGCAATTCTGAGGTTCTCATCACCGTCTCCTGCCAGTTGATAACCCCCTTGCTTGCCCGTTCATTCCCAAGAAATATATTCTCTGCAATAGATAGATACGGGATGAGAGCAAGCTCCTGATGAATAATGACAATCCCTTTTTCTTCACTATCCTTGATGGTTTTGAACTCGCATATCTGATCCTCGAACAAAATATCCCCTTCGTAAGTTCCATGCGGGTATACTCCGCTCAGCACCTTCATCAGCGTTGATTTTCCGGCGCCGTTTTCCCCGCATAAAGAATGTATCTCTCCAGGCTTTACTTTCAAATTCACATTCTCCAGCGCCTTGACCCCTGGAAACGTCTTGGTAATCCCACGCATTTCAAGTATATATTCGGCCATAATGTCACCTTCCCGCATCTAGAGTCAAAAGCTGATCTATTCCAATCCAACCTCTTCTTTGGTGTAGTATCCGGAATCAATAACAACTTCTTCAAGGTTTGTCGCATCGACAGACACCGGCTCAAGCAGGTATGACGGCACAACCATCTTTCCATTGTCGTAGCTTTCGGTATCGTTTACTTCCGCTTCCGTGCCGGACAGAACGCTTTCTACCATGGAAACAGTCCGCTCTGCAAGCTGGCGCGTATCCTTAAATATGGTTTGTGTCTGCTCTCCTCTAACAATCGATTTAATTGAAGACAGCTCAGCATCCTGCCCCGTTATAACCGGCATGGGATTACTTGAGCTTCCATAACCTACACCTTTCAGTGAGGAAATGATACCTAAGCTTAATGAGTCGGCAGGTGCCAGAATGGCATCAATCCGCTCACTGGAGTAATGAGCACTGATCAGATTATCCATCCGTTTTTGAGCTTCGGCTCCGTCCCATCTCAGTGTAGCGATCTGACTCATGGAGGTTTGGTTGCTCCGTATGACAAGCTTGCCCGAATCGACATAAGGCTGCAGAACGGACATTGCACCGTCAAAGAAGAAATAAGCATTGTTATCGTCCGGCGAACCGCCAAACAGCTCGATATTAAATGGTCCCTTGCCTTCGTTCAGACCCAGCTTCTCCTCAATATAAGATCCTTGAAGAACACCAACCTGGAAATTGTCAAAAGTGGCATAATAGGACAGGTACTCTGTATTACGAATGAGTCTGTCATAAGCAATAACACGGATACCCTGGTCATGTGCTTTGCTGATTACATCGGTAAGTGTATTTCCATCAACGGATGCGATGACGATGACATCTACCCCTTTGGTAATCATGTTCTCAATCTGTGCGACCTGATTTTCCACGACGTCCTCCGCATACTGCAGATCGGTCTTAAATCCTCTTTCCTCAAACAATTTCACCATGTTGTTTCCATCGGCTACCCATCTCTCAGCTGATTTTGTAGGCATTGATATACCGACATATCCTTGGCTCTTGCTGCCGCCCGACGTTTCCGCAAGGTTGCATGCGCTTAAAGAGATAACGAGCACGAAGAGAAGAAGATATGTTAATCCTTTCTTCATCGGTTCCACCCTTTCGCTTTTACAATTATGCCTGCCTGGATTGAAGCCTGTAATAGTTAGCGCTTTCATATCCATTGATCCCTTGTTTCTCCATTATGATATCTCAACAGGATTTGAACGTCTTTGCACATTTCCGACCGTTTTTATAAAAATCAAACCTTTTTGCCAAAGTTGCTGTACAAAAATGATGACCAGCAAAAAAACGCCTTTATAGGCGTCTTAAGGGTCAATCTTTGACTCGGTATATTGAAAAGCCTCACCTTTGCGGTACTTGTTAGGCGAGATGCCCATTACCTTTTTAAAGGCGGTGCTGAAATAATGCTGGCTTTCATAGCCTGTTTGTTCAGCAATTTCATGAATGGTGAGGTCACTTTTGTTCAGGAGCTGAATCGCTTTATGAATACGGATCCCTGTTAATAAAGAAATGAAGGAGTCCCCCAGCTCTTTTTTGAGCATACGGCTCAAGTACACAGCGGAAACACTGAGTTCAGAGGCTACAGTGTCTAAGGTGAGGGAATGATCAGCATAATGCTCCTGCAAATACTGACGTGCTCTTCGAACGAGCGGTGATACAGAAGCCTCTTGATAAAGGCTTTCCTTGCAGCGCTTGTAAACATCTGTAATATCCGATAATGCCCCACCTGCTTCTTCCCAAGCTGCATGAATAGTAATCCCTAAGCTTGCCCTGGCTGCTTCCTCTGCCTTAATTCTTAGCTCAGGAGGGATCGGATGCCAACTGATGCCTATGACCATATCAGACGCATTCTTAAACACAAGGGCATCTGAGTTGCCTACAAGCTCTTCAACAATATTTTTTACTGCATACAAATAGAGCTGCCGATCCCCTTCCTTCAACAAGGGCTGCTGCGTATTAGCCTCCGGCCAGCGGATGATAAGGCAGCCTGAGGGACAGGCTTCCGGAAGGGAGAGAAGTCTCAGCTGCTTGGTTAGCTCTTCTTCTGACAGTCTGCCTTGAATCCATTCCTGTCCCAGCTGCTCTCGCAGTACATCTCTTCTTCTCCGAAGATGCTCGCTCTGCGACTCCCGCTCTTCCCTCTCTATCTGTTCTTCATCCAGTGAAGACTTAATTCGACGAAGCACCGTTTCCAGCTCAGCTGGATCAACGGGCTTTAGTATATACTCTTCTACACCAAGCCGGATGGCCTGCTGAGCATAGCTGAACTCATCGTAACCGGTAATGATAATGCACTTGCAGTCCTGATTCCTCTCCCTCAGTGTTTGAATAAAAGTGATCCCATCCATAATGGGCATGTTCATATCGACAAGTACAATATCTGCTGCCTTTTGCTCCGTCAGCTCAAGCGCTTCGGCTCCATCTTCTGCGAGCCCCATCACTTCCATGCCAAGCGTGCTCCAATGAATAGACTCGCTGATCCCTTCACGAATGATAGGTTCATCGTCTGCAATCAATACCTGATAAGGCTGTCTCATAAGTCCACTTCCTCCTGAACATGATCTGCCCTGACCTGCGGCTCAGTTAATAACGGATGTCTAATCGTAACTGTCGTACCTTCTCCCGGTACGCTGTCCAGTGATACCCCATAGTCTGATCCAAAAGCCAGCTGAATGCGTGCCTGTACATTTAATAGTCCGTAGCTCTTTTCCGATCCCTTTTCTTCACTTTGCTTGTCAATGGTCATCAGTGGGTCTGTAAGCTTCTCTCTCATCTGCTGCAGCTTCTCCTCGTTCATTCCAGCACCGTTATCCATAATCGTAATGAGAAGATATTCCGTTTGTTTTTCCACCTTAATCCGAATGATGCCTGCACCCCGCCTTGCCTTAATGCCGTGATATATCGCATTTTCAACGATAGGCTGCATAATGAGCTTGACTACATAGAAGCCCTTTGCTTCATCCTGAATATCCATCCGGCAGTCAAGCCGATCCCGATAACGCGTTTTTTGAATTTGTAAATAGCTGGTTATATGCTCAATCTCCTCGTATACAGGGATCATGCTGCTTCCCTTGCTGAGTCCAATCCGAAACAACCGGGATAAGGACTTCACCATGTCAGATACGTCATGTGCCCCCTGCTTATGTGCCATCCAGTGGATCGTATCCAGGGTGTTGTATAAGAAATGGGGCTTAATATGTGCCGTAAGACTTCTCAGCTCCGCGGCCTGCTTTTGCTTTTCTTTTCTGCGATTGATAGCCATCAGCTTCTTGATTTCCTGAAGCATGCGGTTGAAGCTGATGCCAAGCATCCCGACCTCATCCCCCCGGTTACCTAGATTACGCAGCGTCATGTCTCCTTTTTCCGCTTTTTGCATGAGCGACATTAAATGATGGATGGGTCTGGAAATGGACTGGGACAGAACATAGGCTGCCGTTAATCCTAGCATGCAGACAACGAATAAATAGCAGATCACATAAAAATGAATCTCCCTTACAGCGAGCGCCGAATCCCCCGTATTAAATACCCCGATGGTGCGCCATCCGGTATACGAAGAGGTCTGATACTGTAATTGAAAATGTTGATCCCCCATTTGCTTGTTAAACGTTCCATATGACGCATCTTCAAACCAGTGTCCCTCCAGCTGGCTGATCACGGAATCATCCGGTGCGTAGATTTTTCCGCCGTCCTTATCCTGGATCATCAAGTATCCGTTCTTGCCGAGGGTGATATCCCTTGCAATACCGGAGATCGAGAACAGCTTGAGATCAATAAGGATAACACCCTTTACTTCTCTCGTTTCCGGATCAACGAGTGCCCTTGTTACAGATACCACCTCATCAGGCGTATAATTCACATGAGTCGTTACACTTCGCTCGCCAGGATGGCCTATGACGGTAAAAATACCTTTTTGGTCCGCGGCCTGCTTGTACCAATCTTCTTGAACAAGATCGGCCTCGTTGTATGCATACATCTCATTGCTTATATATTCTCCATTCTGATTTACAAGCAAAATGCCGGCAATATCCGGATATAACGTTGTAAACCCTTGCAAAAATGTTTGAATCCGGGCTGTATTTACCTGGCCCTCATTCGACTCGTTCTCTCCGTCAATAAACTGCTGGACGTCCTCATCAAACTCCGTTAAATACGTAATGTTCTGCAAGTTCTCAATGGATTTATCAAGCGACTGATTCACTTTGCCGATTAATTGTAGTGTATTGTCCTCGACCTGGCGTTCCACAATGCTATCCACTGTCCAGTTCACGATGACACCTAGTCCGAGGGCCGGCACGATGCCGACCAGTACAAACAGAATGGAGAGCTGGTAGCGTAAAGGCATCTGGCTGAAACGTGCACGATTCCAGAATCGCTCCTTCGTTCTTTTCTCATTTCGCATAATACTGCTCCACATTTTGCTTGGTCACAATGTTAATACCTGTATCTACCTGTACGGGAAGGGGAGATACATCATCCGTTGCAGAAGGAGCTGGAATCGTTAAATCATGATGAAGATGAAACAAATACTGCAGAGACCAGTAGCCCATGTTCCACGTCCCTTGAGCAATACTGGCAGAAATGGTCCCGTCCTTAATCATATCCAGTGTCGCTTTATTCGTATCAAAGCTTACAATTTGAACCGGAGTATTCCCTGCTGCCACATGCGCTTTAACCGCTTCTCCGACTCCAACTCCGCTCGAGGCCTCCGTTACAAATATACCTGACAGTTCAGGATACTTACCAAGCAGTGCTTCCGACTGCTCTCTTGAGCTTCCAGCATTCCCTTTGCCATCCACTACTTCTACCACTTCGATGGCCGGATAAGCGCTTTTCATCGTATCCTTAAATCCTTCGATGCGTTCTGTGTGATTTTGCTGGCCAGGTACCGTAACAACAGCCACCTGTCCCTTTCTGCCGATAAGCTTGGCGAGCTGAGCAGCAGCCGTCGATCCAGCATTATAATTATTCGTAGAGAGGAAGGAGTAGGCCCTGCTGTTCGGTGCGCCAGAATCAAACAGCACGACCGGAATCCCTTCCTCAATCGCCCGATCAATAACCTCGTCAAGTCCATGCGCATCAATGGCGGACAGGGCAATTCCTGCCGGCTTTTTAGCGATGACCCGGTCAAGCACCATCATCTGTTCCTGTAAGTCATATTCCGTTGCCCCTCTGTATTCAATGGATACGTTCAAGGCATCTGCAGCATCCTCAAAGCCCTTTAGCACACTTTTCCAGTATTCGAACCCAGATTGAAACGTGACCATGACATAACGTTCCGAGGTTTCCCCCCTGAGACCCTCACTCGCCAAATCTCTGGCCCTTGTATCCTCTGACATATATTGAAATAGATAGAAAAGAAAAGCGAAAATTAAAAGCATGTAGATTAGCATCATCTTCTTCAATGTTTTGTACGCCTCCCTCTCTGCCTGTCTTCGCAAGATTTAAACGCTTTCAATATATTATAAATCGAACTGTCAAGGATACGGAACACCCAAGAAAAGACCCCCGGGAACTGGGGGTCTAACCATGTATTGCTGCATCTTCAAGGCTTACTTCACAAAATGGACCATTTTATGAAGCGGCTCTCTTCCTGACTTATGCTTGTTGTATGGATGACCTTCAAGCGCATAACCAAATACAATGCCTGAACGGAGAATGAGATGATCAGGGATGGACAGCTTCTCCCTAAGGATATGAGGGTATAAAATCGAGTTATATGCCGGTACACTTTGAACGCCATGATGCTCGGCAGAGAGCATCAGATATCCGGCAAATGTACCCAAGTCCATTGTAGACCATTCTGTAAGAGTTCGTTCCTGACAGATGATCGCCAGAGCTGTACCGTCAAACATCTCAATATTATTGCGTTTGTTGTTCTCTCTGGCCACTGAGTCGTTACGGTCAATACCTAGGCTTTTGAACATAGACATACCGTTGCGGTTGCTCCGATCCTGGATATATTCCGGCCACTCCTGCGGAACAGGAACATCCGTATTAGGCTGCTCAGAATTTTCATATGCGGCTATATAGGCTTCTTTGATTTCACTTAAAATATCACCGGTAGCTACAAATACTTCCCACGGCTGAGTATTCGACCATGATGGGGCACGCAGGGCGTCCGTTAACATATTCTCAAGCGTGTCCTGCGGAATAGGCCTGTTCTTATCAAATCTGCGATAAGACTTTCGGCTTTGAAACAGATTTTCTCTCTCTTCACTCATATCCGTAAAGCTCCTCTCTTATCTACAAAATTGAATATTTCGTTTTCTTTCAAAACGATAATATATACAGAATATAATTACAAGCGCGCACCTTTTTGATATGTAGTATAATTTTTATACTATGACAGAATTACCCATGCTATTTTCTGGAGCAGAACTTTTAATATTTCCTTAATGTTTATCCGTTACAATGACGAAGGCTTTAGCTTTTTCCCTCCCCGCAAGATGAATAAAACAGGTTAGGAGGGTTCTGATCTTGAAGAAACCTAGAATTGAGGAGCTCACTCCTCTACGGGGACTTGCTTTCTTAGCCATCGTAATGCAGCATAGTCTTGCAGAATATATATATCGGGCAGATATACTGTCTGAAGATTCAACCATGCTTATGTTTATCTATCATTTGACGAGGTTTGGGACGCCGACCTTTGTATTCTTATCGGCCATACTTCTCTTCTATAATTATGAACAGAAGCTGCATTATCCAAGCTTTATCCGGAAAAGGTTCGGTGATATTTATGTCCCGTTTCTGCTATGGACTTTGCTGTATTGGCTGAGTGTCCGGCTGACAGCTGGCACCAACTGGCTAAGTGCGGATACCTGGACAAGTCTTGTCCGAGAATGGTTCGTTCCGCAAAGCGGGTATCAGCTGTGGTTTGTCATTATGGTGTTTCAGTTCTATCTGCTGTTCCCTTTGTTCCGAAAGGCAGCTCTATTCTTGAAAGGGAAGCTCGCCCATTTAAATCCGAAAAAGCAAAACCGTATGGTGTTAACAATTATTTTGGTCAGCGGAACGGCTTATGCTTACCTTTTATATCTGTCTTACTATAGGATGGGCATCTGGGCTGGTGAAACGAGCGGGCTTGCACTCACGCTCTTGAATTACAGAACCTATTCCTTTGTTATGTATTTCTTTTACTTTATACTCGGGGCAATGGTCGCATTTATGCTGGAACGTTTACGTGCATGGATCTTAAAATTTCTTCCTTGGACAGCTCTGCTGTCGATCGCACTGTTCATTCTACTGGCGTACGATGTCCTTCGGGGCTCGGGGGAAACCATGAATTTGAACATTTCAACTTACTTGAAGCCTCAAACTTTTGCACTGATCCTGTCACAAATGTTCCTTCTGTACGGAATGATGCTGGTCGTGTCACCGCAAAGTCGTTTTCGTAAATGGTTCACCTGGATCGGCAGATATTCGTATGGCGGCTATCTCGTGCATGCTATGGTTATCTACGGAATTGCTTATTTTACAAGACCCATGATGCTTACAGGCTATCATTTGCCGGTGACGCTGCTTACATTCCTATTAACCGTCATGATCTCACTCTTAATCAGCTTTGGGTTATCCAAGCTACCTGGGTCACGTTATATTGTTGGGCTTTCACGTAAGGTAAAAAAGAATCGCTCTACGGACAGCTCGATACCATTACAGGAAAATATCGTTCCTTCCGCCGCAAAGACTGGTGTAGTGGATAGATTGACTTAGTTTACAGCTTGCTGCAAGCAGCTGATAATCCAAATTAAAAGCCTCTCTCCTGATTATCCGAAATCAGAAGAGAGGCTTTTTGAATCTAGCTCTGATCATGCTTCAAGGCTTCTTTCCCAGGCACTTGATCTACACGGATTTTGCGATGGATGAATTTCTCCAGATCCGGCGTTAATTCTTCCTTCAATTTATCAACGAGCTGCTGTTCAGATATCCCCTTTGCTTTGGCGATCTCAGCCAGCGATTTTCCTGATCGAAGCTCTTGATTTAACTGCTCCGCGGTAATTCCTAAGAATTTGGCAATCGATTCCCGATTCAATCTCGAATATCCTTTGCCATGGCGCATGTGCTTGCTTCGAAGCTCACTGAGCGGTGTGTTAATCACTTTGCCCAAACGGGCATTTATGTTGGATTTCATGGAGGCAGCCTGATCTTTGGTCAGGCAACCTTCTTTGACTGCAGCATCCACTCTTTTCTCAATCGCAGGGATGAGCTTTTTCTCCAGCTGTTTATCTGTAAGCCCCTTTGACTGCGCAATGCTTGCGATCGTTTTGCCTTGTTCCATTTGACCTGCAAGTTCTTTCAAATCCATGTTCAGAATTTTGGCGGTCTCATCCATAAAATATAGATGATGTCCATTTCCGCAATTCGTTTCAGCATCGAACTCGGTAAATACCGGACCTGGTGCTTTTACTTCCTGTGCTTCCGCATGGCTCGCGTAACCCAGCATCACCGAAACTAGGAGCGCGGCAGAAGCAACGCGGCTGATATATTTCTTCATGTGTTAATCCACCTTCCTAAGCAGCGATTGTTTATACTTAGGTTAGTGTTGACGAATATACCCCTTTTTTATCCAATGATCTAAAGAAATTTACATTAAATTCTTACGAGTCTAGCTAAAGTCTTTAAGTTCCTGATGGAAAACGAACGACTGCCTCCGTCCCGACTCCCTTTTCGCTGCTGTACTCAATGCTTCCATCCATCGCTTCAATAATGCGGAAGGTGACCATCATGCCAAGACCTGTGCCTTTGGTTTTATTAGAGAAATAAGGCTCGCCGAGTCTCATCAGCTCCTGTTCATCCATGCCCACCCCATTATCCTGTACATGGATAAAAATCTCTTTGCCTCTGGCATAAGCTTTTACTTTCACCTCTCCGCTGCCCTGCAGCGCCTCAATACTATTCTTCAAAATATTAATAAAGGCTTGCTTAAACTTGGAAGTATTCCCTCTTACCCATAGGTTTTCAGGCACATCCATTGTAAGTACGCCGCCTTCCAGGTTAGCCATCGGTACAAGCACGCCTTCAATGTGATTGAATTCTTCTGCCAAGTTAATCAGCCTAATATGATCAAACTCAGGTTTAGCAAACGTCAAAAAGTCATTTATAATCTCGGATGCACGGTCGAGTTCCTCTAGTGCAATTCCAACGTATTTACGGTTCGTGAAATTCTCCTGCTTGCCCATCAGCTGTAAGAACCCGCGTGTAACCTGCAGCGGATTGCGGACCTCATGCGCGACGGATGCAGCTAACTCGCTTATAATTTTTATTTTTTCTGAACGCTGCAGCTCATTATTAAATACCTCAAGCTCCTTGGTGTACAATTCTACCTGGTCATGCTTCCCCCATACGGGTTTAATTTTGACGATGATAAGGGAAATTATAAAAGCGATCATCCCCCACTTGACCAGCCAAAACTCGTACCAGGCCAAGGTATAATAAAGGATCCATTCCACTATAGCTGTCAAAGCAAAAATACCCAAGCCGCAGGAAAGAATCACGGCCTTGCGATTGGCATGCCTTGCCTCCAATACCGCAAAATACGTCAGCATGATGAGCTGCACTACAAATATAACGCCGAACACAGGACGAGTGACAAATTCATAAAACGGATATATTTCATTGCTTATGTAATCATTTGTAAGTCTGACCAAAACACAGATCAACACGTAGATCAACATGAATATCCACAGTTTTCTTATAATTTGACCAGGTCCCGGACCTAACATTTGCTCGAAGCTGTAAGATAATAACGGCAGTAAAAGCAGCATGCCCAATTCTAATGACAACTGAAAAAGTGCACCTTGTTCCGGATATAGCGTATATAAAGAAGTCGAGTACATCATGATGATGATGCCGAGACATACCATTACGGCTGTCAGCGACATCCATAGCTTACGATTGACAAGGCCTATTAATAAGCAAGTGAGCGCGATGATAACCGACAAAGATATAAGTATCCCGCCGATGATCAAATTGGAAAAACCCTCGCGGACGTATTTGGCGTTTAGTTCATAATAAGGCCCGAGCAAAACACTCTGGTCTATTCCGACATTTTTATTAACGCTATGTGTCCATATGTACACGTCCTTGCCCGAATCCTCTGCATTGAGTGACAATAGAACAAGATTTCGGTCAAATGGATAATCCCTCGTTATATTAAACACACGATCTCCGTCAATATATATATCAACTTCTTGACCATGGATATATTCAAACAGGAGGCCTGTCCTTGCCGTAACATTCTCAGGGATTTCGACCCTGGTCCATGCCGTTTGTGCTGAGGTATGCTCCTGATCTTCTCTAGGCTGGCTCGCCTGAACCCTTGTCCATCTATACTCTCCCTGCATCAGTTCGTTAATTTCTACGTTCTCGTTGTTATTCAACCAGAGCATGTCCCATGACATTAATTTCTGTATATCCTGTTCCTCAGCAGCAGATACGTGCGCAGAGGGCAGGATAAAGAGTATCCAAAGTAAACACAGGATGAATGCAGTCGATACTCTGGGCACGATCCTCATTTCAACACCTCAAAATCAAATTAATATACATCCTTATTTTTCCACACTTTATTGATATCTATCATACGATTCTCTCTATCATCCCGCAATCTTTCTCTCTCTGCCTCGAACTGATTCGTAATCATTTCCTGCTCCTTCTGTTCTGCTTGTGCACGATATTCCAGCCAGACAAGGCTCTCCTCATCTTCGTAAATTGTCCATATATCTGAAAATAAATAGTCTTTCATTTCTACTACTTTGCCATTCCATATCCCTGAAGACCAGTAAAGACCGTCGGGCTTCCGGATGACCGTCCTTGAATGGCCCGGAGTCGATGCTTTCTGACCAATCCGGATCTGTCCAATCATATTTGAAAAAGTGTACCACTCCACCTGACGTCCTCCTTTCAAAAGACTGCTTATATTTTAATACATCGTTTTCGTTTTAGGTACATTGCAATATTTAAGCGGCATTGATTCGGTATCAGCAAAGGCGTTTAAAACATAGGCAAGAAGGCCTCTCAATTCATTATATTAAGGAGGATAATAACATGAATGAACATCGTAATGTAGAAGTTGAACGGAAGGATGTACAGAAAAAATCCGATTCCAGCTTGGTTGCATCTACATTCATTAAATATGTGGCATATATCGTTCTCTTTTTCGGTTTTCTATACTTCCTTGTCAAATTCGTATTTCCCATGTTCTAGATGGGCATTCTATAAATCAGTTATGTAAAAGGAGCGAAGCGTGATGGAATATAAACCTCGCATTAATGAGTCTGATTTTGCTTACGACAGGTATAAAGCGGAGCAGGAACCTGACCCGCTCGGTACACTCCCTGCGGATGATTTGGATTATGTGAATACCTATACAGAGCAGACGATAAGCCTCGATGAGGACACTGGACCGCTGGATGCTGAAACGGCGCAGAAGGCACCGATGCAGGATGTACGAGACACTTCTTCCATAGAGTTTGCAGCTGATGAAGATTTTATGGACAAACAGGATGTGCTTGTCCGTTCAAGTGAACCGGATCTCGCCGCCGTACCCGATGCGGATGACATTGAGGAGAATACCCCTGTAGATCCCGCTGCTCCAGATCCAGATGCCATGCATGGTACAGATCTACTTAACGGAGCAGGCGGCGAAGAGGAATAACGCCAAAAAGAGCTTTCCATAATAAGCTGTGGTCACGAAGTGGCTGCAGCTTATTTTGATGCTTAAAGAAAGCTATGACATTTTCGTGTCATTTGGCGTGAACGTTTCTAATTTAATGAAAAAACGGTATGATTAAAATATTCAAACCTATATCAAGGAGGAAACAGCATGTTTTTCAGATCCAAAGGCTTCAAATTCCTCTTTCTCCTGACTGCGCTTGTATTGGTTCTGGCAGGATGCGGAAAAGATGCTGCTGAAAATGACGAGTTAGAATTCGGTGGGATTGGTGTTCCGGACCCTGCGAAGTCTCATCCGGTAGCCACTATTGAACTGTCTAACGGCAAAAAAATCGTGATGGAGCTCTATCCTGAGGTTGCGCCGAATACGGTAAACAACTTCATCTACCTCGCGAACAGCGGCTTTTACGATGGAACCATCTTTCATCGGGTCATCCCGAACTTTATGATACAGGGCGGCGATCCTGAAGGTACAGGAACAGGCGGCCCCGGTTACAGCATCAAAGGCGAGTTTACCAGCAACGGCGTGAAGAATCACCTGCTTCACGTTCGCGGTGTTGTATCGATGGCACGGTCCAATGATCTGGATTCGGCCGGCTCACAGTTTTTCATTGTACAAGCTGACGCCGATCATTTGGATAATCTCTATGCCGCTTTTGGTAAAGTGACCGAAGGAATGGACGTCGTTGATGAAATTGCCAATCTTGAGAGAGAGCAAAATGACAAGCCGAAAGACCCTCCGGTTATGACCAAAGTAACGGTAGACACGCTAGGTGTGGACTATCCTGAACCGGAGAAAATTGAATAGATGGAACATGAAAAGACCGGACTCTAATTACGTCCGGTCTTTATTACGTACTCCATTTATGCAAAATATTCACCATATTAAGCTAACCCATCCCATGATGGAAATCCAGAGCGGCACACTGAGCAAAATGCCCCACATCAACCCTTTAAATAGCTGCGTGTTTAGTTCCAATAGCAACGACCCCTTCACTGTTATAATTAGTCGTAGTATCGGTGTTCATATTGAGCTATATACTCTGTTTCCTTATTCTTTCCTATACCTTAATATTACACCATTTTATAGAAAGCGCTATCATTTATTTATTACTATTCAAAAACCTCTGCTATTATACTTTAGTTCATTTCATTTACCTGTTATAATTTTGCTACGATGAAACGGAGGGATCCTCATGGGAAAGAAAAAAAATACGCCGGCCAGGCAGTCCACGAACCGTTCTTCCAATCGTGAAGAGACTGGAGCCGCCACACTTAAGGACATGCTGAGTGAGGAAATACTCGGAAAGCTCAAAGCACAGGCCAGCGAAATAAAGGCAGCCGACGCTGCACGCCAGGAAGAGGCACGCCGCATTGCAGAAGAGAAGAAAAAAGCAGAACAGAAAAAACTGGATAACAATTTTGAATATCTTCTAAACAACAGCAGTCAGGATTGGCACAAATATAAATAAAAGTCCGCAAACCCCTAGCTACGATCAGTCAATAAAAAGATCAGCGCTTGGGGTTTGTGCTATTATCCTCCTCTTTCCTATTCCTATTGATTCAATCTACCTCAGGCAGGGGTATTTCTACGTTAGGAAGATCTAACATTCTACAATAGATTAAGGATTAGGGAGGAAATGTTATGCCGAATCTTCGATTTGAGAATAAAATTGCGATTGTGACCGGGGGAGGTTCCGGCATCGGTCAAGCAGCTGCCATCCGCCTGGCAGAAGAAGGGGCACACGTGTTCATGCTGGACCGTACGGTGGAAAGAGCCGAAAAAACCAAAAGCACGATCGAGCAAAACGGCGGGACTGCCGATGTGATTGAATGCGATATCGCAAAGCCCGAGATGGTGGAAAGTGCCATTCATTCGGTAGCTGATCGAGCTGGCCGAATTGATGTTGTTTTTGCCAATGCAGGTGTAAACGGAAAAATGGCACCGATTGAAACGATGGAAATCGAGGATTGGGACCAAACGATGTGTATTAACATGAGAGGTACTTTTGCCACTGTGAAATATGCGATACCTCATATGAAGGATCAGGGCGGAAGTATCATTATTAACAGCTCCATCAACGGGAACCGTGTATTCTCTAATATCGGCTTTTCCGCCTATGCATCAACCAAGGCAGGTCAAGCTGCGTTTATGAAAATGGCCGCACTGGAGCTTGCCAGATATAAAATTCGTGTCAACTCGGTTCATCCGGGAGCCATTGACACAAATATTGATTCCAAAACAGAGCGCGCTGAGGATTTAGATGAGGTGCAAATTCCGGTTGAATTTCCGGAAGGTGATCAGCCGCTCGCCGGAAAATCAGGCACTTCGGATCAGGTTGCTTCCCTGGTCTTATTCCTTGCCTCAGATGAAGCTTCCCACATTTCCGGCACTGAGGTATATATTGATGGTGCAGAATCCCTGCTTCGCGGATAATCTAGGGATGCAAAGAACCTCCTGCATGCTTTGCTTAAGAGCAAACGCATCAGGAGGTTTTGCTATCTAGCAGTTATCCGTTCTACGTGCGGACCTTTAATTTCTTTTTGATCTGTGTCGCTACAATTTCAAGGATGATCGCAAACCCTAGGATCAGATAGGTAATAAATCCAACCTCTCTTACGTCATAGTAGAAGCTGCTGGCCATAAACATATCGAAGCCGATTCCACCGGCACCGGCAGCTGCACCCATAGCGACAGCGACAGCAAAGTTTATCTCGAATCTCATGAACGTCCAGGAGATTAAATAAGACATCGAGGAAGGAATGACGGCCTGAAATACGATTTTCCACCAGCCTGCACCGCTCGCTTTCAAGGCCTCAATTACTCCTTTATCCAGCTCTTCAAAAGACTCGGAATAAGCTTTAACTAAATAGCTTACCGAATGGAACGTCATCCCGATGACAGCTGCAACGCCTCCAAGCCCTGCTGCAACAGCAAATATTAACACCCACAGCACAGTTGGAACTGCGCGAATAAAGGACACGATCGCTTTGACTACAATAGAGGTTGTCTTCGTGCTCAAATTCCTTGCTGCGAGCAGCGCTAGAAACAAGGCAATAATTCCGCCGAAAATAGTTGTTAGGAAGGCAAGTCCCAGTGTAATACTGACCTGACTCAGCGCTTCAACAAATGTAAAATGATTCATCTGCGGCTCGAGAAACATGGTCCTGACCGTCTCCAAGGTAGCAAGAACAGCAGCCCCGAATTGAAGATCCTTATAATCGAATGTCAAAAATCCATAAATCGTCAGGAACAGCAGTACCATAAGCGTTGTAGAAATCGCAAAGGACGATTTGTTGAAGGGCCTCGCCTTTATTCGCTCCTGAGGCATTGAATCTGCGCCTTTTCTGAGCTCATACGAAGAATGTTCCATGATTACAAGATCACCCTCCTCACATAATTGGATATCGTCTCAATAAGCAGGATGGTTACAATGATGACAAGGACGACGAGTGAGGCAGAGCTGTAATTAAGACTTTTGTAATAGAGACTGAACAAAAAGCCGATTCCCGTTCCTGTAAGTATACCGATAAGTGTTGCATTTCGAATGTTTGTCTCAACCGTGAATAGGATCCAGCTGATCATCTGGGGAATGCTAGATGGGATCACAGATTTAAAAATGATGCATAAGAAACTGGCACCCGTAGCTCTCAGCGCCTCAACAGAACTGTTGCTGACTTCATCAATGGACTCAATAAATGCCCGTGTCAAAAATCCAAAGGAGCCAAAAAACAAAGCAAAATATCCGGTAAGAACACTCTGTCCAAAGGATAGCAGCAGGATCATCGACCAAGCCGCAACATCAATGTTACGAAACAGGGTGGCAACCGAACGGCCGATAAAACTTAATATCCCGCCACCGCCGGTCGTTTGCGATCCCATAATCGCGAAGAATAGAGCAAAGGCTGCGGCAATCGTCGTGGCGGCTATGGAAACCAGGAGTGTTTCAAGCAGTGAAGCGATAATGTCCGGGAGCTTGTCCATCGCTTCTCCGTTCGGATAGAAATTGGACACAGCCCACTCTGCTGCTTTCGGTACGGAAGTGAAGCCTTTGACGACGTCATATTCTGTGATTACTATTGCGCAAAACGTAATGGCGAGAATTAAGGCGCAGTATAGCAGGGAATTTCTCCTTTTGCGCGCAAAGAAATTAGCCTGCATGCTGACTCCCTCCGCTCGGTGACATATACTCTGTAAGTCTGGATCCATAGATTAGCTGAAGTTGTTCTGGTCCGATACCTTCAGGTAAGCCGTCATACACGACCTCTCCCTTGTTCACACCAATAATTCGATCTGAATATTTTAATGCGACGTCGACCTGATGAAGATTAACGAGAACAGTAATCCCCATCGAGGTACAGATGCTGCGCAAATGCTCCATAATGGTCTGGGATGCATTCGGATCCAGGGAAGCGATCGGCTCATCGCATAACAGCAGCTTCGGATCCTGAATGAGAGCACGTGCAATGCCCACTCTCTGCTTCTGCCCGCCGCTTAACTGATCGCAGCGTTTGTAGATTTGTTTTTCCAGTCCGAGCATCTTTAAAATGGTATATGCCTGTCTCTTCTCTTCCTCTGAATAGAGTCCAAGAACACCCGCTATTGTTGACTTATAGCCGAGCCTGCCGTGCAGCACATTTTCGATGACACTTAATCTCTCCACAAGATTATAATGCTGAAAGATCATGCCGATCCGGGTTCTCAGTTTTTTTAATTCGTTCTTCTTAAGGCTGTTTACACTCAGTCCGTCGAATACGATCTCACCGCTGCTTGAATCGATCATTCGATTAATGCATCTGAGAAGAGTCGATTTTCCTGCTCCGGAAGGACCGATAATGGAGACGAATTCACCTGTATTCACGGTAAAGTCCACATTGGATAAGGCTATGGTGTCTTCGCCGTATTGCTTGTCCACCTGGTTCAGCTGAAGTAACTTCGTCATGGCAGTCTTGTACCCTCCTAACGATAAATCATCTTCTCTTGATTACAGACCTGACAGCTCGCGGATCGGATTAAACCATTCATCCTCTACAGGCAGAAACTTTTCATCCCCTGACTTCTTCTTGAACAAACCGGAATCTTCGGAATCCACCGGCAGGAAAATCTTCGCGTTATTCGTCACTTCATCTGAAGTAAACAGTTCTTCAAGCTTAGTGATATCCTCTTCACTTACGGTATCTGTGTTCACTACAAATGGAGAGTTGAGGACTGGCGTAACAGAAATGAGTGAAAATTGATCGCCTGTTAATGTATTGAACGGCTCCGCTGCGTCGTCTTTTACTGTATATACAGCGCCTGGCATATTGGCCTCTCCTTCAGAAAGCTCTACATAATTGGACACACACGTATCACAGAACGCAGCTACGTCTGCTTTACCTGTAAGCAGGTTGACTGCCGATCCCTGATGAGAGCCTCCAAACAGAACCTCATTAAAAAACTTATCATCTCCGCCCTGCAGCAAATCTTCCTCCGCTAGATCCTTGTATTGGTCCTGACCGCTGAAATACGTAATAATTCCAGCTGATGGAACTTTGAATCCGGAAGTTGAGGAGTTGGATACAAAGGAAAACTTCTTGCCGGCAATTCCATCAATTGCAAATTGCTCGCCGTTCTTGTAGGCAGTTTCCTCTCCTTTTTTGACGCTCAGCCAGCTGTAGTATACCGCGTCATCCAAAGTGCCGGACTCCCCGCTTGGCACAACCAAAGGCAGTACGTTTTCATTTTTAGTGTGAGCCTCAATATAGCCCTGAGGTCCCATAAATGCGAGATCCGCATTTCCATTTGTAATCGCCTCGATGGCAATAATGTAGTCTGTTGTCGTTTGATGCTCCACTTTCTTGCCTGTTGCTTCTTCAATAATCCTTCCGAATTCTTCTCTCGCATCCTTGAGATCTGCTCCGGATTCATTAGGATACCAGACAAAAGTAAGCGTGTCCTTGGATTCCGCAGAAGCCCCTTCTCCCCCGCTTCCACAGCCTGCCAAGACCACTACAAGCGATAAAATCAAAATAATTGCCAGCGATTTCTTCATCCTAAATACCCTCCCGAAATGAATGCTATTAATCATACATAATCTAGTATAAAAGTAATATATTTTCAGAATATTCGGGCAGAATCAACAAACTGCTTATTTTTCAATCAAAATACTTTGTTTTTCGATTTTATGTTAAACGATCGCATATCTTTTAGGCGCTTTGGAAGGTTCCATTCATGATTCGATACTCCCTGGTGCAGAGGCTCTCCATAAACTCCAAGTCATGAAAAATACCGAGCATCGTTGTTCCTTCCTGCATCAGCTGCTCAATAAGCAGCTTCACTCTCAGCTTGGATGCTTCATCTAGACTTGCCGTCGGCTCATCGAGCAGCAGAAGGCGGGGACGCTTCACCATTGCTCTTGCAATGTTCAGCCTGAGCTTTTCACCCCCTGAAAAGGTTGCCGGATAGTTGTCCCAAAGCTCCTTATCCAGTTCGAAATGGGTCAGCATCTTTACCGCTTCCGTTTCGGCATGAGCTGAATCATGTCCCATTTCAAGTACTGCCTCTCGAACCAATTCCTTCGCAGAGGTTCTAGGCATTACGTTCAAGAACTGGGATACATAACCGATTTCGGATCTGCGGAGCTGGGAAATGATCCTTTCGGATGCAGAAGCCAGGTTGATTCTGCCGAAATGGGCCGATTCATACCAGATTTCCCCTGCATGGGGCAGGTATGTTCTATAGATGCATCTTAGAATCGTTGATTTTCCGCTTCCGCTTTTGCCGGTAATGCCGACAAACTCCCCCTCCTTCACATGCAGGTTGATGTTATGAAGTGCTGTAATCTGCTGATTCATATGGTGCATCGTAAAGGATTTTGACAGTTCTTCAATCGACAGCAGGTGTTGTGTCATCCCTTCCTCCTCCTTTTTCACTCCGGTAGATCTTCGATCCATCGATTTAGATTCTATAATTGGTTTGCTGAATCAGCTTGCCGTCAACCATAACGGTCGTAATCACCGGAAATTGATCCGGTTCAAGACGCTCTACGATGAGAAGATCTGCTTTTTTACCAATCTTGATCGAACCGACCTCTTCATCTATTTGAACCGCCTTCGCTGGATTCAGGCTGACCAGCTTGAACATTTCCGGAAGATCTCTGTCCAGCTCACTGGCTAACTGGAAGACTGCATGAAGCATGGAAGCCGGGTAATAATCGCTGCACAGAACATCGATAACCCCTTCGCTTACTGCCTCTTGTGCGGACAGGTTCCCGCTGTGTGATCCTCCCAATATGACATTAGGTGCTCCGGCAATCGTAAACATTCCTCGATTCTTTGCCTCACGGGCTATATCGAGCGTAATCGGGAATTCACTGATGGTTGCGCCAAAGCTCTGTACCAGCTCCAGCTTGTCCAGTGAGTCGTCGTCATGTGAAGCAATGGCTATACCTCTTGAAGCAGCTAGTTCCGCAATTTCTCTGATGCTCTCTACCGTCAATTTCTCTTTTGTCTGGTGGTTTGCGATCAGCACGCTTAGACCTTCGTCCGAAACATCGTCATAACCACGGATTGTTTTCTTATATATCTCCAAGTCCCGGTATTGTCCCTGACCTGGTGTGTGATCCATAAAAGAAATGAGATGCACTTTATCCTCTTCAATGTAGCTCTTTAAATTGTCCACCTGGCTGAGATTGTCGATCTCGAAACGAGCGTGGAACCGATGCCGGATCAGATGCTTCTCATAATGAGTTTGGTTAATCAGCTCAAGCAGCTTGCGCACATTCTCGGGCTCGCGAATCGGACGGTATTTATAATCGGCTGATTTAAAGATGGACAGCGAATGATACATAGTTGTGATACCGTGCGAAATGAGCTCCTTCTCCGTCTCTCTCAGGCTTAGTCCAAAATGGATCAGAGAGGTTGGGCGCGGGGCTGTCATATGCTCGATATAATCCGAATGAATATCAATCATTCCAGGCGTAACGTAGCCGCCCTTAGCATCGATAATCTCAGCATTAGGCTGATCTTTCCCC
Organism: Neobacillus mesonae; assembly: GCA_023715865.1. GTDB lineage: Bacteria > Bacillota > Bacilli > Paenibacillales > Paenibacillaceae > Paenibacillus. The sequence continues at coordinate 300,275 of JAMBOW010000004.1, read as the reverse complement.
TCTCCGTTAGGGATAATCCCTGCGATCCTGCCCTGCTCAATTAGAAGATCATATCCTTCTAGAAGAGCCTCCTCCGTAACAATAATTCCACCTGTGATCACATACATGGAACGACTCCCTCTCCTTATTTTTATTACAATAACGAATGGACAAGCTGCTGGGTGTATGCATGCTGAGGATCTTCCAGAATCTGATCCGTTAGGCCCTGCTCGATAATCTGCCCATCCAGCATGACCAGTGTTCGGTCAGCCAGCATGCGAATTACTCCAAGATCATGAGATACCAGCAGAATGCTGATATTCAGCTCTCTCTGTAAATGCTTGATCAGATCTAGCACGCTCGCCTGCACCGATAAATCAAGCCCTGTCGTCACTTCATCAAGCAGCAGAATCGGCGGGTTATTCGATAATGCTTTGGCGATCTGAACTCTCTGCTGCATTCCGCCGGAGAAGTTCTCCGGTGCTTCCTTCATGCGGTATACGGGAATATGAACCTTCGTAAGCAGCTCGCTTCCACGCGCTTCCATGGCTTGGACATTTCGGCTTCCTGCTGCAATCATCTTCTCGGCAATATTTCCGATGGAGGAGAAGCGAAGACGCAGGCCCAGCACCGGGTTCTGGTACACTTTGCCCATCAACTGATTTCGGATGTATCGTTTTTGCTGGGAAGATTCCTCAAACAGATTGCATGAACCATCCTTATACACGTTTAGTATGGCTTCGCCGCTCGTGACCTCCTGATCAAAGTACAAGCACTTCATCAGGGTTGATTTTCCGCTTCCGCTTTCACCGACGATGCCCAGCACTTCGCCTGGATACAGATCAAAGCTGACGTTCTGACAGGAGTAAACGGTACTGCAAGCCGGGCAATAGTTCCTGTCCAGCTTCCTATCCTCTGCATCACTGCATCTTGGACATCCCGTACCAAACTGCTTATTAAGTTTACGTATCTTCAAAATCGAATCGTCTGTTGTATTCATGGCTCTCTCACCCCTTATGAATTGTTAATTATGGATTGAATCGGAGCGTTCGCTTTTTGACTGAATCGGGGCGTTCGCTTTTTGACTGAATCGCTCCAGTTGACTTCGTCAAAAGTCGCTCTTCATCCAAAAACCTCACTAGACCCATCAAATCCTTAACTTATTCAAAGACTTCTAACTAACTGCTAACTAAAGCTCGATCACCCTTGTTCAGAACCCTAGGTTAGGTGATTCTTAATCAATCATTTCGGGCCGCTCATTAAAAGCTGTTCCTCTTCAGAAGAGTCCATCTGGTTTTTTCTCGCCAAGCAGTAGCTCGTATCATTGCACTGATAGTACGTCGTCGCTGTATCTGCATCGTAAAGCTCATCCATAAACACATGCTCTGCGCCGCACTGTACACAGCTGATCCCGCTGAAGCTTTCTGGAGCAAACGGCATGTCTTCAAAATCCAGAGACACCACCTTTGTGTATGGCGGTACAGCATAAATCTTCTTTTCTCTGCCTGCACCAAGCAGGATGAGCGCTTCGGAGTGATTCAGCTTAGGATTATCGAATTTGGGGATCGGGCTAGGCGCCATCACATAACGATCCTGAACCATGACCGGATGATCGGCCCCTGTCGAAATTCCTCCGTATTTCATAATCTGTTCAAACAGCATCAGCCAAGCACCGCTGTATTCCTTTTCGCCATGCAGTCTTTTGGTCTGCAATTCACTCGATTCATATGCACGAAGCGGCTCAGGCATGGGTACCTGCAATACTAATATTTGCCCTTCCCGCAGAGGTATTTCAGGCACCCGATGTCGGGATTGGATCAGTGTAGCTTCTTCGGTTTCATCTACTGTCTGCACTCCAGTTGTCTTCTGGATCAGCCTCTTAATACTGACGGCATTCACCGATTCATCCGATCCCTGATCAATCACTTTCAGGACGTCACTCTCACCGATGAGCGACAATGTAAGCTGAAGTCCTCCCGTGCCCCATCCGCGTCCGATTGGCATTTCTCTGGAAGCAAAAGGAACCTGATACCCTGGGATGGCGATAGCTTTCAAGGTAGCCCGGCGAATTTCCCGCTTTGATCCTTCATCTAAAAAGGCAAAATTATAGGCATTATGCATATTGATTCTCCTCTTCGCCGTTAGATTCGGCTGCCTTTCTGATCTTGCGAACATCATTCAATTTCGATTGGAACGTAACATAGTGCGGCATTTTCAGATGAGAAATAAATCCGGTCGATTCCACAGAATCAATATGAAAGAGCACAAACTCCTCGTTTTGCGTTGGAATAGCTTTGTCTCCAGCCTCAAGACTTTTGTCCAGAATGCTCATGGCAATCGCTTTTGTCTCGTTCTGTCCGTAGCAAAGACCGTAACCGAAATCGAACTGGAGCTCCTTTTTCCCGTTTTCCTTATCCACAGTACTCGGCACAAGCATCTCAACCTCTGTCACTTGAATATCACCGATATAATAAGCCTCTTCCTCATCTTGAGCAGCCTCAAACGGACTATCTACATATACGGGAATTTGCCCCACTCGAAGCTCACCTACTGTTGGATGGACCATTCCGTAACCCCGTATGACGGCATATGCGAGGGAGGTTACGGCGCCTGTCTGTCCTCGGGACAGGATCTGCAGCTTTTCACTGCGGCTTGCTGGGAAAGCAAGGCTCGTACGTGTCACATCATCCGGCTCTGTATCATTAAGCGGACATTCCGGAATCAAGCCTTCCCCACGCAGATAGTCAAGCACTTTAGGAAGCTGATCGCTTTCAGCTCCCTCCGATGCCTCCGGAGCCTGCCCCCCCTTACGCTCATCTTGCTGTTCAAATGCAGCAAGCCACTCTCGAATATGTCCTTCCGTCTCTTCCCGCAGCTCGAAATCAAGCAGCCGGTGAGAATAATCGGTCGTTGCTCCGAGAATTTGTCCGCCGGGAATGTCCTTGAACGATGCGGATATTCTTCGCTCGACCCGCATTTGATCCGATGTCACCACTCGGGAATATGCTTTACGCGGAAGTGTTGAGCGGTAGGCTCTCAGCAGGAATACCGCCTCCTCGGGACTTCCTTCCGCCTGCTTGATCGCAAGCGCAGCAAGCGATTCGCTGTACAAGCTGCTCTCAGACATGACCTGATCGATCATCCCCCTCATTCCGGCCTCTATGTCGGAAGTAGAGAGTGTCTTTTTCCCTTTCAATCTTTCGTACTGAAGGCGGCGAAGCGATTCCTCAATTGCCTTGGTGCCGCCTTTCACTGCAACGTATCCCATTTAAAGCACCTCCTTCTCAATCTGGGTCGTTCTTGGCAGAGCCAATAATCGATGAGAAGTATCTGCAAAGATAAGATCTACACCCAAGGGATACTCTGCATTCCTTTCCGACCTGACAATATCCCATTTCCCGGCAGCCTGAATTTCACACAGCTCATGTTGTTCGATTCCCGGCCCTCTGAGTACACGGCGCTCGCCGCCATCTAAGCTTGGCAGCTCAACAATGAGCGTTGCAGACAGATGCGGATCATTCAATTCTCCAATTTTAGCCAGTTTCAGAGTTTGGGACAGGCTGTCGAAGTGAGAAGTATGTGTGATGAACAGGTAATCGGCTTCATGAGCTTCTGCTCGTTTGGCATATGTCAAATTGCTGATATACTGCGTCAGCTCTTCCTCATTTTCTCCAACCACTTTAAAGGATACCTCTGTGTCCAGCAGCATTCGTGCAAGCACAAGCGTGACAGAATAACAGTCACTTCTATGCTCGGTCTTGCAGGCGACGTCCGCGAGATTCTGTATCTTTCCTGGTCTGGATAATGCATCCACAACTTTTCGATAAGCCTGCTGTATGTCATGTACTTGATTCAGCATGTATTCGTTCCCCCTTAATCACTGTCCATGGTTTCAAAATCGACCTTGGTGAGCAGCAGCCTTCGGCGGCTGTTTGCCTGCTCTACAGCATTCTTATCCTTCTCCTTCTGCAGCAGAGCTTCCCAGCTTCGCGTTTCCTCAAGTCCTGCTGTATAAGCTGCATCAATAATAGCTAGGTGATAGGCCTTTTCACTCTCCTCACCTTTTACAAGACCGATACCTATGTTATTTTCAATCCGGACCTTGCACTCGGTAACCAGTACCTCACCTAAATAGAAAAGACTCTGCTTAGCCGTCTCTCTCACCTTCACCATGACAAGTCCGGGATTGGGTTCCTCGACAATGGCCGTTTCATACTTGTCCAAAATTTCCTCTGCCAGCGACTTCATTAATTCAGGCGGCCTGGATACAAGGATTTCCGTTCTCTGCTTTCGTTTCATAACTAGCCTCCGATCGAATCAAGTCATATTGACTGCCTTATATGACGTAAGTAAATGAATCTCCCCTGTACATGATTTTGCTGTATTCGAGCGTTTGTCCTGATTCCTTGTCAGCGCAAGCTGATTCCAGCACGAGCAAAGGGATCAGGCTGGAGCATTCCAATAGTTCACGCTCATGCTTGGTCGGATTTGTCAGCCTGATATGCGTCTGATGAGATTGGAACTCTCTGTATCCTTTACTTTGATAGTACTGAAACATAGAGCTGAGCTCTCTGCCGGCAAGTCCAATATCAGGAAATTGAGCTTCCGAAACGTAAGAACTATGCAGGGCGAGAGGCTGGCCTTGAATCAATCTGAGCCGGTCTATTCGATAGACATTGTCCTCCTCAGAAGCTTGCAGCGCCGCATAGATTTTGTGATTGAACTCTACTTTTTCGCAAAATATATTTCTTGACTGATAGTCAAAGCCCATCTCTATCATCTTCTGGCTAAAGCTCTTGTCTGAGCTCAACACCAGCGGTATTTGCTGCTGCCTGTCCTTCACAAAGCTGCCCTTGCCCTGCATGGAATAGATATATCCCAGTTCCTGAAGTCTTTCATATGCTTTGCGGGCGGTGATGCGCGGGACCTTCAGCCTGTCTGCGATCTCATTCTCCGATGGGAGCTTGTCGTGCGGCTCGTACTTTCCCGACTGAATACAGGAAATGAAATAATCCATAATATCTATCTCATCAGACATGCCTCGCGTTCCCTCCGTATAAAATAAAGTTAGATTAAGCTTGTCTTATAAAGACGGCGTTTCCTTTCTCTAATCGCCTCAACTGCGTTCATAGCGGGACTTTTGCTGCCGAGCAGCACTTCTTTTTCACCGTAGAACCCATGAAAATCAGAGCCGCCTGTCATAAATAAGTCATACTCTTCTGCCAGGGCAGCAGCCCTTTTCTCATCATCTGGTCCGTGCAGCGGATGCAGCACTTCTATACCTTGCAGTCCGTAAGATACGAGTTCTGGAACTATATCAAAGCTGTCGTACTGCCCAGGATGAGCAAGAACCGGAACACCTCCTGCCTGAAGAATGACGTTCACCGCATCCTTTGCACTGACATATTCCATTGGCATATAAGCAAGGCCGGGTGCTTCTTCGTCTTTGCCTCGGGAGAACAAGGTTTTATACAGCTCGCCATAAATTGAATCCGTGTAGCCCTCATCGATTAGAGCATGCATGATGTGCTGCTTGTAGACCCCGGTTCCGCCTTTTGCATACTTCAATACCTGCTCCCAGGTAATGTTGTATCCGTTAGATGCCAGCAGCATCACTGCCCGCCTGCACCCTACATGGCGCCGTTCAATCAGCGGATTACACAGTTCGGCAATCCCGCTGTCCCCGGGTTCGATCTCATAGCCCAAAATATGAACCCTGCGCTCTCTTGTAGAATCGTACGCAGATATTTCGATGCCTGGTATGATATCAATCCCTTTTTCTTTACCTCGAATGACCATGTCTTGCAGACCTGATGTCGTATCATGATTAGTTATCGCTAAACAAGTAACAGCCTCTTGATCAGCCAGTTCAAGCACTTCCTCAAAAGAACAGGATCCGTCCGAAATCCGCGTATGGCAGTGCAATTCTACCTTCATATAGTCGAACCTCCCATTTAGCAAGATCACTTATCTCTTCACGCACATAGTCTAACTTGATGCCAAGCAGCCATGGTCAGAGGAATGTAAAGCTCACGTTAAGTTTTGTTAGATTTGCTCCAAAGAAATAGAAAAACCCCACGGATTTTTAAAATCAGTGGGGTTTTTCTTGAGATCTTTTGGAATTCATTGTTTTTCTATGTCTATATCGATACATTTCTTTCATTTAATGATTCGTCTGACGACGATCGTGAGGGAAGATAAAAAAATAGGGTATACATTACGGAAAATATCACAAGTGCCACCAGCTCCTCCACTAAAATATAGTAGGGATAAGGACCAAGCAGATCCAGTATGGAGGGGCCCGCCGGCTTATGAGCAAGAAACATATAATTTGACCCAAGCCATTGATTAACGCACCATACGATTCCTGCAATGATGTTAAGGAGCAGCATGATGACCGGAACGGATTTTAACGACAGCCTTTCTTCCTCAATCCAGGTCATATAAAGTGCAGAAGCGATAATAGCGCCATGAGCGATAAAAAATTGGTTGAATCGAAAATGAGGAAACGTATATACCAGGTCAGGTGTTACGAGTGCGGCCAGCGCACCGCAGATCCCTGCATAAAACACAATAATGTATAGAAGCCTGTTTCTGGTCAGCAGCATAAAAAAAGAAAGAATGAGCGTAATGCTGCACAATTCAAGCGGAAGCGTGTAAGCCGGGTCCCATAAGTCGTAAATCTGATACCATGCTTCAAGCGACAGCTGAGATAAGAACAGCACAGCCATCAATACATAGCGAAGCGTTTTTTTACCGGGAAGTGAGGACCTGATTTTACTTCTATATAGAAACATGGCTAGCAGCAAAGCAAAGATCACGCCAAGCGCTCCCAAGTGAGCAATAGACATCAATTCGAACCTCGGTGCATCGTAAGGATTGAAGATGGATAGATAAACAACAGACGTACGCAAAATGCTCTCCTCTTCCTTTTTTCAAAAATAGGGTTTATTTGATCATAATGGATGTAATTTGGAAAGAAAAGCAATGATATAAAAGTTAGATAGATCTATGTTGACAATTAATCAGTTTACATATAAACTGATGATAATAAGTTTAGAGCTAAACTCATTACTTTAGACCAAGGAGGATTTATACGATGAGCAAATCTAATTTCTCTCCTCCCCTGTCAAAACCGGAAGAACGGCTTGGCCTGCTGCTGTGGTTCAGGCTCTCGCGCATTTACAACCATAATATCAGGGAAAGCAATCAGCACCTGAAAGCATGGAATTTATCAACGGCCCAATTCGACGTTCTTGTTCAGGTGGGTACCGGAGAACGGATGTCACAACAAGAGCTGGCGAACAAGCTTCTTGTAACCAAAGGCAATATCACTCAAATGCTTAGCAAAATGGAAGAATTGGGGCTGATTAAGCGGGAGACGGACTGGAAGACAAAATATGTGTCCCTCACTGACCAAGGAAGAGAGCTTTATAACGAGGTCGTACCCGCACAAGAGCAATTTCAAGCATCCCAATTCGGCAAACTGACCAAAGATGAACGTAAAGAGCTGCTTCAACTGCTAAAAAAACTGCAGGACTAAGCATTCAATTTTATATCGAATCGAAAAATTATTAATTTATGAATAGAATGGGGAGGCTACCTGTCATGACTGAATTATCTGCAATTAAAGGGATTCACCACGTGTCCGCTCTTACAGCAAAAGCACCTGAGAATTTTGAATTCTATACCAAAACAATGGGCTTGCGCCTTATCAAAAAAACGGTAAACCAAGACGATAACTCGATGTACCACCTGTTCTATGGTGATGAGAAAGGAAATCCGGGAACCGAGCTTACCTTCTTCGAAATGCCAAACGCGGGACAAACCCGGACAGGGACAAACAGTATTTCGGCAACCTCTCTGCGAGTGCCAAGCGATGCCTCCCTTGATTTTTGGAAGCAGCGTTTTGAGGAATACGGGGTCGAGCATGACGATATTGTCGAACGTGCTGGACGAAAAACACTTGCTTTTCGTGATTTCGAATTGCAGCGGCTCATTCTTGTATCCGATGAACATAATGAAGGAGTTGCTGGCGGAGTGTCTTGGGATAAGAGTTCAATCCCTCAGGAGCATGCCATTATCGGATTAGGGCCTGTGCAGCTGACAGTAGAACAAGGCGAGCATACTGCCGCCGTGCTTGTAGAAGTGCTGGGATTCCGTCACAAAGGCAGCTATCCTTCCTTTACGCCGGGTCAGCCGGATATCGAGGTATATGAAGTCGGCGAAGGCGGCAGCGGATCGGAAATTCATATCGAGCAAAGAACCGACTTGCCCGTTGAACGTCCAGGACGCGGAAGTGTTCATCATGTGGCACTTCGAGTAGAGAATGAAGAACAGTTGAAGGCTTGGATTCCCCGTATTAACAGCTACGGCTTTCCAAACTCCGGATTTGTCGACCGTTTCTACTTCAGATCCCTTTATTTCCGGGAGGGCAACCGTATTTTGTTCGAACTGGCGACAGACGGCCCTGGCTTTGATACGGATGAAGATATCCTTCACCTGGGTGAATCGCTTGCCCTTCCGCCTTTCTTAGAGGGTAAACGCAATCTGATTGAAAAAATGCTGAAACCGCTCGATACAAAGCAGTCCTAATCAAACAGGATCTGATATATTTTTTGAAAACAGCTCGCTAGTGTGAATTGTCGACTCGACGATTTCACACTGATGCGGGTTGTTTTTTTCGTGAGTGTTCTTTACCTGTGTCTTCTCTGTGCGGACATTTCTTTCACCAGACCATTGCTTCCTTCCCTGTCCATTTCGTAGCTTCCTGCATATACTAATTAGAGAATGATTTGGCCCTACAAGCTTTTTGTGAAAATCTTGGATACTTTGAGGTATACTAGTAGTGCTTGCCTTCAAAGAAGAAATGAACACCCGACAAGCACATCATAACCGCTTCCTATTGGAGGGAATAAAAGTGTCAGGATTAATAAGAATTGAAAAAGACTTTATCGGCGAGAAAAGCATTCCCGCAGATGCCTACTATGGAATTCAAACGATGAGGGCAGTCGAGAACTTTCCGATCACAGGAGTCCCTATTGAAAAGGAATTGATTACTGCCTTGGCTGCAGTCAAAAAAGCTGCCGCAGCCGCTAACATGGATATGAAAATGCTTCCTCAGCCTATCGGCAACGCCATCATTACGGCTGCAGAGGAAGTGATGACAGGTCAGCATCTTGATCATTTCATTGTCGATTCAATCCAGGGCGGTGCAGGCACTTCAATCAATATGAATATGAATGAAGTTTTGGCAAACCGCAGCTTGGAGCTGCTTGAGCAGGATAAAGGAGACTATTTCCACTGCAATCCTAACAATCATGTCAATATGTCCCAATCCACTAATGATGCGATTCCAACAGCCCTTCGCATTGCAGCCTATCGCCTGAGTGAGCAATTGCTTGCTACCATGAAGCAGCTCGCCGAAGGCTTCAAACGTAAGGAGAAGGAATTTGACGATGTTGTAAAAGTTGGACGCACTCATCTTCAGGATGCTGTGCCGATTAAACTTGGACAAGAATTCGGTGCTTATGCACGCGTCCTCTCCCGTGATATTGAACGATTGGAATACGCTGCAAAGCGTCTGCTTTCGATTAATCTTGGAGCTACCGCTGTAGGTACAGGACTAAATGCCAAAGTTGAATATATCGAAAAGGTATCCAGCCATCTATCTCAGATTACCGGGCTCCCCCTTTACACTGCAGAGGATTTGGTGGATGCTACACAAAATACAGACAGCTATCTTGAGCTTTCCGCAGCACTAAAAGTATGTGCTGTGAACATGTCCAAGATCTGTAATGATATCCGTCTTATGGCTTCCGGACCGAGAGCCGGCTTCTCCGAGCTGCTTCTTCCGCCAAGACAGCCGGGTTCCTCAATCATGCCGGGTAAGGTCAACCCCGTTATGGCCGAAGTCATGAACCAAATCTCATTCCAGGTCATCGGTAATGATCATACCATTGCACTTGCTTGTGAAGCGGGCCAATTCGAGCTGAACGTCATGGGTCCCGTAATCGCCTTTAACCTGCTTCAATCTTTGAAAATATTGAACAACGGGATGAATGCATTCCATGACTTCCTTGTGAAGGATCTGGACGCTAACCGTAAACGGATCAAGGAGGTACTGGATCAAAGCTTCAGTATGATTACGGCACTAAATCCTCACTTAGGATATGACGTTGCTGCCGGTGTCATTAAAGAAGCGCTCCGCACAGGTTCAACCATCACTGCAATTATTCTGGAGCGCGGACTGCTGACAATGGAGGAGCTGGATGAAATTCTGCATCCTGAACAGATGACGACACCGGGGATTGCCGGCGAGCGCTTCCTGCACATGAATTAATCTGATTACTTAACCAATAAATGAACAAGCTGTGTTCTCTCATGAGAATGCGGCTTGTTTTGCATTTGATTGTTATTTTGCCTCTTCTCTCTCCATACATATGAATGGAGAGAAGGGAGATAAGGCCCATGATAACAGCCAATGAATTGTATCGAAAAGCATTACTCACGATCGCCGGCAACTCAGGAATCGAGCGGCTTACAATAAAATACGGTAAATCCTTGGCAAGACGATTTATAGCAAGCGATCATTTGAACGGAGCATTAGAAGAAGTGCGGAGCTTGAATGCAAAAGGTATTATGGCTACCTTGGATCACCTTGGTGAAGGAATTAAGCATCTGGAACAAGCGGCAGGCTACCGTGATGAGTACATTCGTTTGATTGAAGGGATATCGAAGGCACGAATCAAATCTAATGTTTCCTTAAAACCTACACAAATGGGGCTCGCTCTTGATCCGGAGGCATGCTACCAGAACATCCGAGCTGTCGTTCGCGAGGCTAAGTACCACCGGAATTTTGTCAGAATCGATATGGAGGATTCTCCCTATACGGAAGCGACTCTGCAGATGGTTGTCCGGCTTCACAGCGAAGCCCTGACTAATGTCGGGACAGTGATTCAGGCCTATTTATACCGAACAGCGCAGGACGTAGAGGAATGTATTCAGAAGAATATCTCACTTCGCCTGGTGAAAGGCGCATACAAGGAGCCTGCATCCATCGCCTATCAAAGTGCAAAAGATGTACGTAATCGATTTCAGCACATGATTAAGCTGCATTTGGATCAGGATGTTTACACAGCGATCGCTTCCCACGACGATAAAATGATTCAATTCACGAAAAAATATGCAGAGGATCATCACATTTCGAAGGAACGGTTTGAATTTCAAATGCTGTACGGTCTAAGGATGCAAGAGCAGGAAAAGCTGGCTCAGGAAGGATACCGTGTACGCTGCTATGTACCTTACGGGACGATGTGGTATCCGTATTATACGCGCAGGCTTGCGGAGAAGCCGGGGAATTTGATGCTGGTGTTGAAAAATATGGGGAGGTAAGAGATGGGAGATGAGATGGATCGGAGGTGTAACTAATTGACAGGGCTAATGGCAGCTTCGCCAGCGAATAATCTTACATGGCAGGCGTTGGGGCAGCTCCGTCAGCGAATGTTCGTCCGATCGTCCTTGGATTGGAATGCAGTTGATTGAATCCTTAGCGGTCTCCATTCCAATCCAAATACGAACGCTGACGCTTCTCCCGAATCATTTCGCTTTCTACACTGCTGAAGCCTGCCATCTTCTGAGTCTCTCTCCTCTCCCATCTGTTGAGTGAGAGGAATGAAGGGGTCCGATTGCAGGGTCATCGGACACTTCGCGTTAGTACATGGCAGGCGTTATGACAGCTCCGCAAGCGAATGTTCGTCCGATCGTCCTTGGATTGGAATGCAGTTGATTGAATCCTTAGCGGTCTCCATTCCAATCCAAATACGAACGCTGACGCTTCTCCCGAATCATTTCGCTTTCTACGCTGCTGAAGCCTGCCAACTGGACTAACTCCTCACCCATCCCCCCTCCCGTTTATTCATTTCGCAGGTAACGTTTGTCCTTCAAGAACAGCCACCAGAACAGGATGAATGCCGGCAGCAGGATCAGTGTACCAAAGCCATAACCCCACAACAGTGAAACAAACATGGAGTGATTTGTAATCCCATCATCTACAGTCAGAAAAGGATACACAATATACGGCATATGCGCTTTTCCGTAGGCATAGCTTGCCACGGCAAACTGGATGACTATAAAAATAAATGCAAGCCGAGGCCACCCGAGCCTGCCGTTCCGTTTGATCCAAAGGGAAACATACCCAGCGAGAAAAGCGACAGCAGACAGCATAAACCACAGTCCCTGCTCTCTCATCCGGACGACCATCCACATCGCCTCATCCTGCATGGTAAAGGTTGCAACGACAGCGAACAGCATGGCGAGAGGCCCTGTTACCACAGCAATCTTACGGTAATGCCGATAAGTCGACTGATCCCCGGCCTGATTAGAGAAATCTGCTAAGAACAATGCGGACAAGAACAGCTCTGTTGCAATGCCAAAGGCCAAATAGGCATACAATGAGGGACTCGCCAGCAACTCCTCGTATCTTAACTGCGGATATCCTGCCTCCTCATGGATAAAGCCCCCAAGTGTGATCGGAAGAATACTAACGAGCAGCCCTGGAATCAATACCCCTGTAATACCGGACACGAGACGCAGGCCCCTGGCGTTCTGCTGCGAGGAATAGGCATAGACCATGAATGCACTCCGAAACAAGAGAAGCACGAGCACGAGACTGACAGGGAGCAGCAGCAGTGTTCCGAGCAGATAAGCGGCACGTGGAAAAAAGCCGACTAATGCAACGACCAGCAGCACCAAAAACACGTTGGTCACTTCCCAGGACGGAGACAAAAAGCGGTTAGCAATATTCGCAGCCTGCGGATTTTTTTTGCTGAATACCATGGACCAGAACCCTGCACCAAAATCGATGGAGCCCATGATTGAATAAATGAACAAAAATCCCCATAGTATGGAGATCGCTATAGTAGAATCGCTCATAGCATCTTCACCCCTCTTCTATTGTTTACTTGGCTCCCAGCATTTCAGGTGTTACCGGATTGCGCTTGAAATAAAAACGCAGTACTACTGAGGTAACGACCAGCATAAACACGTACAGCGCGATAAATAGGATAAACAAAGTGGCAAGGTTCTCCGCCTGAGTCGACGCAGCCGAGGTAGGCTGAATATGGTAAATCGTCCAAGGCTGTCGACCTGTGCAGCTGAAGATCCATCCCGTCTCAATACCGATCAGGGCAAGCGGCCCCGTTAGCATCAGACCCCCAAGCAGCCAGCGCGGATATTCCTTTTTCTTTATGATTCGGTATGCGAGCGTACCGGCCGACACCACAATGAGCAGGGAGCCGATACCTACCATCAGATTAAAAAGCGTATGGATGAACAAAGGAGGCCACTCTGCTTCTGGGAAGTCATTTAATCCCTTGACCACGGTGTCAAAACGGTTCCCCGCCAAAAAGCTGAGCGCCCAAGGAATTTCGATAGCGCCATGGATGGTCCGGCTCTCCTTATCCGTGAAGCCTCCGATCGCCAGCGGCGCATAGGCCTGCGTTTCGAATAGCCCTTCCGCGGCTGCCAGCTTCTCAGGCTGGTGATGATGAAGCATCTGTGCTGTTTCATGCCCGTTAAGCGCAGTCAGCAGTGACATGATGCAGCCGATGATGATGGATAAAAATAGCCCTTTGCGATGATATGCCTTCTCCCGTTCAGGGAGCTTGCGGCTGAACAGCTTGGCGGCTGCAACGGACACGATGGCGAAGGCTCCCAGCAAATAGGCGGAGAACAGCACATGCGTGGCCGTTGTAGGCAGACTTGGATTAAATACCGCCGCCCAGGGGTCGACATCGACGATCTGTCCATTTTCCAGCAGCCTAAATCCCTGAGGAGTGTTCATCCAGGCGTGAGCGTCCGTAATCAACACGGCTGAAGCACTTGCGCCCATGGCGACTAATGTTACACTGGCAATCCGCAAAGTCGGAGACAGCCGGTCTGCGGCATAGACGTAAATTGACATAAACAAGGCCTCAAGTAAAAATGCCCAGATCTCGATTTGAAAGGGCAGCGCGATGACCTGGCCCACAATTTCCATAAAGCCCGGCCACAGGAGCGACAGCATAACACCAACCATCGTACCTGAAGGAATACCCACTCCCAGCAGAATGGCCTGACATTTTGTCCATCGCTTTGCCATGAGAGCGTAATGCGGATCTTTTTTAATCTGATAAGCAATTTCCGCAAACACAATCATAAAGGGCAGTCCCACCCCCAAAGTTGCAAATATGATATGAAAAGCCATTGATGATCCGAATAGGGACCGGGCCAGCATTACGTTGTCCATTAATATACTCCTCCATCTTTTGGATTAACGTGAGTATTATGGATTTAATTTTCCATTATTATTCTGTTGAGGCTGATAAAGTATATAATGGATGTGCATGCAATCGCTTCAACGAGTATGGTTCTTGAAGGAGGTTTATTTATTGCTTGCTGTTATCATAATTTTGCAGATTTTTATCATCGGGCTGTTACTCATCATCAATGAAAAAATACCGAAAAGAGATTACATTAAAGAAGCCTTGAAACGAGATGAGCAAATTCGGCTTGAAAAAGAAAAAAACTCATACCCAAAATAAAGGACCATCCCGAGCGGGATGGTCCTTTATTCATCTTCGTATGACAATCGACACCACTGATCAAAATCATTTATCACTTTTATAAAGTAAGTGTGAAGTAGTATGCTTAATACATATGGTGACGTAACCAGCTTACAAATCTCTATATAGAACAGGATGATTTTTGTTATGCCCTCTTTCATACGCAGCAATAAATCAACGCGTCTTATCTTAACACTTGCGACTTCCATTCTCGGGGGATGGATATTTTATCTTCTTCACATCCCGCTCCCTTGGCTGCTGGGTCCGATGGTGTTTGTGCTGATCGGCTCTACAAAATGGAAAGGCCGCTATGAATGGAACGGAGCCTTACGAAACACAGGCATGATCATTGTGGCTTATACGATGGGGTTATCTTTCACTCTCTCCGCGCTAAAAGAAATTACCCGGCATCTGCCAACCATGCTGCTTATGACGGTACTGCTGCTCCTGTTGTGTGCTGGAATGGCTGTTCTCTTATCTCGGTTCACCGGAGCGAACTTCCTGACGATGCTTATGGGCAGCATTCCCGGCGGTCTGAGCCAGGTCGTTACCCTTGCCGAAGAAACCAAAGGGGTTAATGTGACTGTTGTAACGGTTATGCAGGTCATCCGTTTGATGACGATCATCATATCCATTCCGGCGCTTTTGTTCAGCCCCATCATCGGCGAGACCCATCGGAGTGGTGCAGGCACAAGCCTCACTGAAGGAACGGCAGCGATGCTGGGCAGCGGTCAAAGTACGATCTTGAATTATATTTTGTATGCTGTGGTCTGTGTGGTGAGTGCTTGGGCTGCTAAAAAGTTAAGGTTTCCGACCGCACCTCTGCTGGGTCCAATGATCGGTACAGCACTGCTGCAAATGACAGGCATCGTCGGTCCTGTTCTTCCTTCCTTTGTCATTAATGGAGCACAGGTGCTGATCGGCGCATATCTCGGCCTTCTGTTAAAGCCAGGGCAGTTTACGCAGAGGTTTAAAATTTTGTCCCTTTCCATTTCTTCGAGTATGCTGCTGGTTGCCGGCTCTGTTGTATTCAGCTTCTTGTTGTCAACATATGATTCTGTAACCCTGCCAACCGCTTTGTTAAGTCTGGCGCCAGGAGGGATGGATCAGATGAGTATTATGGCACATGAAATCGGAGCAGATCTTTCAATTGTGGCAGTCTATCAGCTGTTCCGTCTGCTCTTCATTTATTTCGCCGTTCCGCCTATGCTCAGGATTGTCATCAACCGGGTGCAAAAAAGAAGCGCTCTATCAACAGGTGAGCGCCTTTAATCTTACCGCCAGCCTAAGCTGATCCATTTGTTCTTCTTTGAGCATAAGCAGATATTCCGCCATTTGGACACTAATGATTTGAAATGACAGACGAGCACCCGGGGGCAGCTGTGCAAGGAGCGGCAGATCTACACTCGCTGCTTGAGCTATTCTTGGGTATCCTCCGGTCGTCTGCCGGTCAGTAAGTAACAGAATAGGCTCCCCACCCGGCGGTAATTGCAGCGTGCCTTCTGTGACTCCTTCTGAAAGAAGCTCTGCTTTTTCCAAAAAATCAAACGGTCCCTCTGATCCGCGCAGCCGGTATCCCATCCGATCTGAGCTTGGCTCAATCAGGTAGTTCTGAAGAGCAAATCGTTTCTTGCTGTCAGCCGTGAGCAATGAGAAATGGGCGCCCTCCATTACCCGGATTACATTCTGTTCTGAATATATAAAGTACGGATCAACATACCAAGCCGTAGTCTGGTATACAGTTCGATCTATTCCATTCGCTTTGATGACCTGCTCAAGTACTCTGCTCATCCTTCCCGGTTCACAAACAGTAAGAACATCTCCTGTCCGCAGCATCCTTCCCGAGTAGCCTCCCATTTCACCTCTTAAATAAGTACTGCGGCTCCCCATCAGGACAGGAACATCTATACCTCCTGCTGCAGCAATATACGCCCTGCACCCTCTCATTTTTTTGTAATCAGGTCCCCTGAACCTGATCCTGCTGCCTTTTTTTACGAGTAGCGGCCTCCACATCGGCAAGGGCTCTCCGTCAATGACAGGCTTTAGATCTCCACCACATACCGAGATTAAACCTGTTTTTTCTACTCTGAATTCCGCCCCGGATAATGTGACCTCCAGCACGGCATCTTCCTCAGCATTGCCTACAAGCAGATTCGCGATTTTTGCTGCATCCTTGTCCATGGCGCCTGATACAGATACGCCGTATTTCTGAAAGCCGAATCTCCCCAAATCTTGTACGGCAGTCAGCATCCCAGGCTTTAACACATATATGCTCACAGCTCGCTGCCGCCTCCCTTTTGCCCTATTGGAGTCCCTTTTACTAAATTTATGTATTGTTCTTGCGATATCGGCTGAAAGCGTATACGATCTCCTGCCCTGAGCAAGGAAGGCTCTTCCGCTTCCGGATCAAATAACCGCTGTGGTGTCCTGCCGATGATCTGCCATCCGCCCGGTGTGCCTAACGGATACACACCCGTCTGTCCCCCTGCAATTCCCACACTTCCTGCCGGAACAAATGTGCGAGGTGTTGCTCGTCTCGGAACCGCAATGCGCGGTGACATCCCTCCAAGGTAAGGAAAACCCGGTGAGAAGCCAATCATATATACTGTGTACTCTTGCTCAGCATGTTCCCGGATTACTTCTTCCTCGGATAGACCTGTATGATGGGATACTTCATCCAAATCTGGCCCTGCCTCTCCTCCGTACCAGACAGGAATAATAACCGTGCGGGGTGTTATATACTGAAAATCTTTAGGTACAGCAAGCTGTGCTTCTATATATTTCATAACCCGGAACGAAGGTGATAACCTCTGCTTCTCTGCATCAATCCATTCGCTTTCAGAATCAGCAGAGAGAAACGCATCGCTGCGATCACGTATCACCCGAATGGGGTCATAATGGACGGTCACGCTTGCATATGCAGGAACGCATTCGAGCATTCCCGGAAAAGGCTGTCTCTCAAGCAGCATCACACATTCACGCACCTGCTGATGAACCTTAGGATCGATTCGTTTATCAAATTCGATAAGTACCGCAGAATCACCCAAAGGGTTCAAAACTGGCTTTGACAGCTGAATCTGGTTGTAATCCCAATTCATACATGTTCACCTGTCTTTCGCACCTCTATTCCCTGCTTCTTAAAAGCATCTCTTAAATGCAGTGCATGTTCAATGGCTTCAGGTGTATCTCCATGAATGCATAACGTGTCAGCCTTCATTTTAATCGGTGTCCCTTCCCGTGAGATCACTTCCCCGTACTGAATCATCCGCAGGGCCTGCCGCACACAGGCGGACGAGTCTTGTAGTACTGCTCCCTTTATGTTTCTTGGCGTTAATGTTCCGCCTGCTTCATAGGTTCGGTCAGCAAACACCTCGCTTGCGGTCCGGAGGCCGATAAGTTCTGCGGTATGGATCGAATGACTGCCCGCCAGTCCATACAAGATGAGACCCGGATCCACACGATACACCGCTTCAGCGATACTTCTTGCGATCGGCTCCCGCTCGGCGGCCATATTGTACAGAGCCCCATGAGGCTTTACATGGGAGAGGACTCCTCCTTCCGCTTTGGTGATCGCCGAGAGCGCCCCGATTTGGTACACGACCATGTCGTATACTTCCTGTGTGGTGACGGACATCTCTCTTCTTCCAAAACCGATGAGATCCGGCAAGCCAGGATGTGCTCCTATCGCAACCCCATGAGCAAGCGCCAGCTGGACAGCTTCCCTCATCTTCCCAGGATCTCCGGCATGAAAGCCGCAGGCAATGTTTGCACTCGTTATGTATTTCATGATCTGGGCATCTGAAGCAGAAGGATATGCTCCATACCCCTCCCCCAGATCACAGTTTAGATCTATTTGAAGTTTAGCTATCGGATGATCACCCATATGTGTAACAGCCCCCTGACCAAATCTCAAGTTCCGTTCTTTCTTCCTTTCATCATATCAAATAAGGGATTAAATGGCTCTACAAGTCTTATCTCAATGAATTTACATAACATAAACACAACACCCATTTTGACTTGGAGAGATTTAGCAGTACACTAGAAGAGATCTATTATTTGTCAGGCAGGAATGAAGGAGGATAAATGGATATGGATTTTCAAACTAAACTCAATAATTACGCCGAACTTCTCGTGAAGGTCGGAGTCAATGTACAAAAAGGACAAACGGTCGTACTCAACATCTCAATTGATTTTCCCGAGCTGGCGAGAGCGATCGTCAAAAAATCATATGAAGCCGGCGCATACAAAGTCAAGGTGAACTGGTCGGATGATGCGGTGTCTCGCATTCAGTACGATATGGGCTCGGAGGAATCCTTCCTTGACGTCCCTACACATATGGCAGCAGAGCGAATTGAACAGGCCGAAAATGGAGCAGCCTTCATTACGATCAAATCGGATGATCCAGATCTGCTGGCGGGCGTTTCGTCACAAAAAATTATTAACGCTAACAAAACAGCAAGCACTGCGCTCACCCGTTTCCGTCAATTGACCCAATCCTTTAAGGTCAGCTGGGCACTTGGGTCCGCTCCATCCAAAGGCTGGGCAACCAAGGTATTCCCGGATGTACCGGAGGAAGAAGCAGTATCGAAACTGTGGGATGCCATCTTCAAAATGGTCCGTGCCGATCAGCCAGATCCGATCGGAGCATGGGAGAAACATGTTGCCACGCTAAAAGAGAAGTCCAACTATTTGAACGAAAAGCAGTACAAGCAGCTGCATTTCATTGCTCCAGGAACTGATCTTAAGCTCGACCTGCCTGAGAACCACGTATGGCTTGGCGGCAACAAGGAAAATGAAAAGGGTGTATGGTTCGTACCCAACCTGCCGACAGAAGAAGTATATTCCGCTCCATTCCGTACAGGAGTGAACGGCACAGTAACCAGCACAAAGCCGCTCAGCTACAGCGGCAATATTATTGATAATTTCACATTTACGTTTGAGGACGGACGTGTTACGAAAGTAACGGCTGAGAAGGGCGAGGAAACCTTAAAAGGTCTCGTAGGAATGGATGATGGCTCTCATTACCTCGGAGAAGTAGCGCTTGTACCACACCGCTCCCCTATTTCCGATTCCAACATTCTGTTCTACAAGACACTGTTTGATGAGAATGCCAGCTGCCATTTGGCAATCGGCAGTGCTTACTCCGCTTGTGTCGAAGGAGGTACCGAGCTGTCTCCAGAGGAGCTTCGTGAACGCGGGCTGAACACGAGTACGGCTCACACCGATTTCATGATCGGTTCAGCTGAGCTCGACATTATCGGAATCACGAAGGACGGCAAGGAAGAAGCAGTCTTCAAACAAGGAAACTGGGCATTTTAATAGTCCGGTTTCTGTTTAAGTCCAGCATCTAAAACAAAGTGCCTCATCACAAAAGTCCCGAGTAACAGCGATCCTGTTATTCGGGACTTTATTTTTTGTAATTTACTTATTCAAGAATACAAGCGCCTCTTTCTCCCTGTCCCATCCCCACTTGACTGCTCCGTTCATATGAATACCGCCGTACCATACTTCTTCAGTATCAACAAGCACGTATCTGTTTCTCCCGTTAAGCACCTCATCGCCTTGCTCTGTCAGCATCATAACAGCTTCTTTGAACGATGAGGGGTTAAACTTGTAATCCGGGAAACCGTCGCTTCCTTCCAGCTTCAGCAAAGGCATCGGTTCCCCTGCCATTCTGTTAAGTATTGCCCAAAACTCCAAATCCCCCATGCCAAGAAGGTCAAGCTTATCTCCCACTTCCCTGAACAGCGAATACGGATTGTTTACTCCTCTTTGTATAGCTCCGAGCACTTCATACTCCACACAGCCCAGCCCGTCTTGAACGGAAGGAAGTCTTGATAAATGAGCGGTGAAGGCTGCTTTGGCAAAAGGCAGCAGCGATGTATTTTTCGCTAACAGCTGTGCCAGCTCTCTGGGATCGCGCGAGATGTAGGCTTTCCAAAATGCGCTTCCCAGTTCAAGCTCAGGACGCTGAAGTCTGTGCCAAGTTCCGGATAAAGAAGTTAACTCCAGCGGTGATAACTGCCCTAGTCCCCTAAACCGCTCAATCCCGGGAAAAGAGCCAATGCTCAGCAGGTTTAATTTAACGCCTCTTGTCTCCTGCCCAGCAAACCAATGAAGAAGATAAGAAAGCATAGCCTGGTCGAACAAATCATGCTCGAACCACAGCACCACCTCATCATATGTACGAAAATTTTGCAGAACACTCTCCTGTTTTTGACACTGCTCTTTGTACTCCGCAGAGGGAATGCCCAGCGTTTGCTCCAAGGCAGCTGCTCGCAGAGAGCGGTTTGCTTTGGACTCCATTGGTTCAAACAAAGGACCCTGCGAATATATTTCACGCCATACTAATATCTCGCCTTGAATTTCCGCCTGCTTCAATTTATCAGCCACCGTATCTCCATTTACGATATGCAGCATTCTGATTCCTCCATCATATAAATTGTGAAATACGTGAGTGAAATCAGACACTGGAAGCATCGATTTCAGCTTACTCCTTGCATCAAACAATCTCTTCTTCAGCACTTGCTGTGAGGTCTCTAAATATCCAGATATCTCCCCTAGTGAATACCCGTAGAAATAAAATAGCTCGACGGGAATTCGGCTTCGCAGCGGAAGCGCCTCTACAGCAGCTCGAAGCAGCTCATTCATCTGATTCCGGCTCGCCGTTTCTTCTACCGGCTCCAGATTGCTTGGAATGGACTGCAGCTGATCCAATCCATGAATCTCAAAAGATTCCTTCTTATTTCTCCTACGGATCATACGGTAGCAGGAACGTTCTACGATGGTGCGAAACCATCCCGGAAAGGCAGCCGGGTTATCCAAATGGCTAAGTTTAGAAAAAGCCTGCTCAAAAGCTTCCTGAACCGCATCCTCTGCAAGATAAGTATCCCGCAGCTTTTCATAAGCAACAGCATATGCCATGCCCTTAAAATGGCTCACAATTTGCTCATAAGCAGCCTGATCTCCTTTTTGCGCAGCTTCAATCCATGATGTCAACAAAATCAAAGCTCTCCTCCCTTTATCCATGCACAACCGTTTAGGGCTGTTAATCTTAAGTGTCTGGTTTGGGGCAAATGGTTACTATTTTTGCATTAAAAAGTTCACTTAGCTTGCATTACTTCGTACAAGAGCTTTAGCTAACGGCTGTTCTGAAGCATGTCATGAGCCAGAAGTGCCATTTCGATGGAGGTGCGCCGATGCGGTGTCAGCCAATCCTCACCCAGCAGCTCATCAAGTTTATCCAGCCGGTTATAGAGTGTCTGTCTATGAATATATAACACCTTTGCCGTCTCCAGCTTGGAGCCGAAGGCGTTCATATAAGCCTTAAGCGTCACCATGAGCTGAAGCTCATGCTCCTGATCATACTGAATCAGCTCTCCTAAATGATCTTGGACAAAGGATTGCAAGAAACGATATGGAGCTGCTTTAAGCAGCTGATAGACCCCAAGCTTGTCATAAAATAAACATCCCTTCAGCCGAGCTACACTCCTGCTGACCTCGATGACTTGATAAGCCTCCTCAAAACTTGCCGAGGATTCAATCATTTTGTTTCTTACCTTTCCAAACCCGGCATGAACAACGACACCATCCAGCTGATTTTCCGCAAAGTGGCCGATGTCCTCTGTAATGGTCTGGAGGGTATGCATCAAATTTCGTTCGGTATCCTTCGTAAGATACTCTTTGGCGCAGAGCACATGTAGTTGGTTCATCTTCATCATGACGAGATGAGGTACATTGTTTTTCTTTAGCAATGAGCGCAGGAGCACCATAATGTCCTGTCGGCCCGCTTCTTTTTGCTCTTCAGCTGTGTTTGTAGCTCGATGCTCAATCTCGAGTACCCCGCCCATGAACAAATAATGACCCTTCACCAGCAGCCTGAGCCCCATGCTGGTCTGTGCCTGTTCTTCGTTATGAATCCGGTTATTCAAGAGGTCCTGCAAAATGCCGTTCTGATTACGGAGCATTTTTTCTTCTAGAAACTGGGTGCGGAGCAGCAGCGTGGCCACCGCTTTTACTGTGTAATCAAGCAGCAGCGACACCGCCTCTGCCGGCTGCTCCCGGCTCACGATGCCGACGGCGGAGAATACCTGCCCGAATATGACTACAGGCTGGAACAATACTGACGTATCCTCATCCAGTACCGTGAGTACATTAGACTCTTGGCTGCCAAGATCCCTATGTACGATCTCACGAGAGTAGACCTCGGCTATGGAGGAAGCTGTATCCGGCTCCATGCTTGGATAAAATCGGTTATGTTCCAGAGAAGAGATATAGGCTACCTGATGAGACGAATACTCATGAAGTAATCGAAGAATGCTGGACACATCTGTACTCTGAAGTGTCAGCTGCTGAACCTTGCGGGAATAAGTCTCCAAATCCTTTAGAAGCTGATGCTGGCGGTTAATGATATAGGAGTGTATGTCTTGGGTTATTTCTACAAATCGGACAGGCTTATCAAACACTATGATAGGAAAGCTGTGAGCGTCAGCCAGCTCCAAAATATCTGCAGGAATGCTGTCAATGCTCGTCCCGAGCTCCACACATAAGCCTGCTGCATCGCTTTGAATTAACTGAAGCAGATAATTCTTCCGCTCCTGCTCAGACTTAAGCCATAGACCGGTGGACAGAATTAAATCCCCGCTGCTTAAGTAAGGAGAAATATTCGTAATCTCAAGCACATGAACCCAGCCAACCAGACGATGCAGACCGCTCTCGCCTGCTGCAATATGCGCTTTTTTGAAGATTGGTCTGGTCATCACATCTTTTATGGTAAGAGATTGTGTTTTTTTCAGAAATAAACACCACCACGTCAAATTTACTTACATTAACATCGAAATATCCATCATGATACTTGACTATTATGACATAAAGTCGTGCAATAATCATGAATTGTAGACAAAAGGTAAGATGCATTTCAGCATTGTCCAACATAGAATTGTAGTATAGCTAACATAGAAAGATTGAACATCATTTTTCTATAATATTCCTTATACTCTAATTCGAGCTTTAGTGAACTCTAATAACGAGGTGATTCACATGATCATTGGTGTACCGAAAGAGATTAAAAACAATGAAAACCGGGTAGCTCTGACACCCGCAGGAGCAGCAGAATTCGTTCGCAAAGGACATCAGGTTTACGTGGAGTCCGGCGCCGGCTGCGGCAGCAATTTTACTGATCCAGAATACGCGGCGGCAGGAGCTGTGCTGACGGATGCAGCCTCTGTATGGAATAAAGCGGACATGGTGATGAAGGTCAAGGAGCCTTTGTCCAGCGAATACGGATATTTTAGATCAGGCTTGATCCTGTTCACCTATCTTCATCTTGCGGCTGAACCTGAATTAACCAAGGCACTCGTTAACAGCGGGGTTATTGCGATCGCTTATGAGACGATCAACGTAAACGGCACATTGCCGCTGCTTACACCGATGAGTGAAGTAGCAGGGCGGATGGCGGCACAAATTGGAGCTCAGCTGCTGGAGAAAAACAAAGGCGGCAAAGGCATTCTCTTATCCGGCGTTCCCGGTGTAAGCCGTGGTAAGGTTACGATCATCGGAGGCGGTATTGTAGGCACGAATGCGGCAAAAATTGCAGTAGGTCTTGGAGCGGATGTTACGGTTATTGATCTTAGTGTGAACCGTCTGCGTGAATTGGACGACATTTTTGGAAGCAGCATTCATACCATCGTATCCACTCCGGCCAATATCGCCGAAGCTGTGGAACAATCCGATCTCTTGATCTGTGCCGTATTGATTCCGGGTGCGAAGGCTCCTAGGCTTGTTACAGAAGACATGGTCAAGCAGATGAGTCCCGGCTCTGTCATTGTCGATGTTGCCATCGACCAAGGCGGAATTGTGGAGACCATTGATCATATTACAACCCATGACAATCCTACTTATGTGAAGCATGGTGTTGTTCATTATGCCGTTGCGAATATGCCGGGCGCGGTACCTCGCACTTCTACACTTGCACTTACGAATGCAACACTGCCCTATGCGCTGAAGCTGGCCGACATCGGTGCAATCCAGGCTATTAGACTGGATAAAGCGGTCCTCGCAGGTTTGAATGTATTCAAGGGACAGGTCACTTATGAAGCTGTGGCAAGGGATCTCGGATATGATTACGTGTCTGCAAAGGAAGCAGTGAAAGCTGCAATAGCGAACTAAGTTAATCTGACTTATCAAATAAAAATAAAGCAGAGATTCATGCGTTTATGCTAACTCCATGAAGGCTCTGCTTTTTACTATTGTTATCAATTATTCGTTATGCGCTGGATCGACTCTTATTCAACTCGATAGCTCCACCAATCGAGCTTATTAAAATCTCTCTAATCTTCGTAGGCAGAAATCAACGCAAGACGCATTCATGTCTTCCACCTGATGAAGCGGTCCTCCTGCGACAGTAACACCTAGAACTAGTTACTTTTAGGAACTTATCCATTTTTTTAGGTCAGCGCGGTTTCTTTATAACAAGCCTAGAAATTAAGAGACATCTCTTTTCTCTGTTTTCACATTTACGATACATAAAGGACTAAAGAATCAGAAGTATATATGGAAATATTAGTAAATGATATCTATGCACAAAATATGTAATTAAATGGTAAATTTGTGATTGCGAAGGAGTTGATGTTATCAGAGGCTAAAATTAGTAATTCATGTACAACTAATCTACTAATTAATTTGGAGGTTTAGAAGTGAAAAAATTATTGCTGAAACCATTGACCTTACTTATCGTTGCAGCCCTAGCTATATTTGTTATCCCATCAGCTGCATTTGCAGATTCAACTACTGTAATTGCTGAACCAACTCAAACTGCGGAAATTACTTCTACAGCGAGTGTCACTGATAATAGAATATTAGATAAGAATGGAAACTTAATATCTCCTACAGCAACAAGTGTAGCTATCCTTACTATGTTCTCTGACGGAACAGATGCAGGAATTGGAAGCTCTGGATCAACTTTTGGAACTCATTCATTTATAACAGTTAAAAATATCTCAAGCTCTGCTATAACCGTCGGTGGCTTGTCAGGTATCGCTAGTCAAAAAACAGTTTCTGTAGGAACTTGGGGTAACCAAGATGAAAATAAGGGATTATGGTATAATTTAGAAGCGCTCTACGTAAATAACAATAGTGCATATAAAAATCGTGTATCAAAATCGATGTACTTGACGCAAACTCAGCTTAATTCAATAAACACTTATATTAAAAATAGTGACTCTTGGAGCCACTTGAACAACTGTTCCACTTTTGCGGTAGGCCTTTGGAATTCAGTGTCTTCTGATACATATTCTGCTGGATCCCCTAACACACCTAAAACTTGTCAGACTCTATTAAAGATGGAAGTTATGTAACAGGTGCTGCTGTTCCTTACGACTATAAAGTATACTATGCTAATGGGACGGGCGCTCCAATTAGAAGTAATGTTTGGTAGTGGTGTGTGGTAATTTTAAAATCTTTCAAGTGTACCTTCTTATGGAAGGTACACTTGAGTAATGTGAGGAGAATATTTCTTGCGAAGCTCAACAAAGAAGGGACTTCTTGTTTTAGCACTAATTCTAATTGTCGGACTGGTGGGAATATCAATGTTGTCTAAGATAATTAAACCGAACGCCGTTATTATCTCACAAAGTAATGTCACTGAAGAATCAATAACACTTACAGGAGGATTTGCTGATAGTGCCAGTAACTATAGAGGTTATAGTGTAGAATATCACGATCAAGCTTTATATGTTAAAATTAAAGGGAATATTCTCCCTTTCCCTAATTCAAGTGGAAACTTTAATATAAACTTTGAAAACAAATACAGTAATGTAAATAAAATATATATCCAAGGCTCGGAAGAGTCGGATAGAAATTTAATCTGGGAAAAACCTTGAATTTTGGATAGAATCAGATAGTTTATTACTTGGTTTTTCATAGCTCTCACGAGTATCACCTGAATAATGAAAACAGAAAAAAGGTGTGTCTATGAAACTTTCTTAGACACACCTTTATATATAGTGTTATCCATTTTTAAAATTTGAAGGGTCCATTATTAGGGTTTTTAAAATTTTTATCCTATCATCCCCTACTAGACTGGATCTTACTGGGCACATTTACGTGTGGGCAGGTGCAAGCTCATCCTGTGTTCTCACCTTCTGCTTCCGGTCCAGCTGATAGGAAAATGCAGTAATTACAAGAGCCGCGATGGTAAACGCCAAGGCAAGCCATGGAAGTGAGGTCAATCCGCTGCCCTCCACCACCAGACCGCCTATAAACGAACCCACGGCAATCCCCGTATTATTCGCCACCGGCATCAAGGAGGTTGCAAAATCCTTCGCCCGCGGCACATACCTGCGAGCAAGATCAATAAGGTACAGCTGTGTGGATGCATTAAGTGCATAAGACATTAAGGCAATCATAATTAAGCTGATCAGACCCGCAACCGGCACGGAAGCAAGCAGTCCAAACAGAATAAAGATACCGGCCTGAATCAGAAACACGATTCTCAGCTTACCTACGTAATCCCCTGTCGCCACTCTGCCCCCAATAAAATTACTTACAATAGTGACCAATCCGTACATGAGCAGAATGATACTAAACCATGCCCTGGGCATCTGCATAACTTCTCCCATAATCGGTTCAATATACGTGTATACCACAAATACGGCCGCTGTTCCGCACGCCGGAATGAGAAAAGCAAGAATGATTCGCGGATTGCCTAGCAGCATAAACTGCTCCTTCGCTGACACCTTCACAACCGGAATTCCTCTTGGGATGTATACGGCATTCAGGATTAGCGCCAGGATGCCCATGATCGCAACAAGTATAAATGTAGCCGGCCAATCAAAAAACTGTCCTACAAATGTACCGATCGGAACACCAAAGACATTGGCGATCGTAAAACCGCCTAAAATGTAGGAGATTGCACGTCCACGGCGCGCAGGATCCACATAATCGCTTGCTATCGATATCGCCAGGGATAAGGATAAGCCGCACAGTACGGCGGTAAATACCCGGGTTCCCATCAAAAAAGCAAACGAACCGGACAAAGCGCTCAGAAGGTTCAGTACAATAATAAGCGCAATTGCAGTCAAAATAACGAGACGTTTAGGAAAACGTCCAAACAAGCTCAGTATGATCGGTGTACCCACAGCATAAGAAATCGCAAAACCCGACACAAGAATACCGGCTGCAGCAAGTGTGACACCGAAATCACGAGCAATGTCCGACAGCATTCCAACAATGACATACTCGGTTGTACCTAGTATGAAAGCCATCAGTGTAAAAGAAAACACGAGACCTCTTTCTTTGGAATAAGACATGTTTTTCTCTCCCTCTATCCACATCTATTTTTCTATATACGGATTTCTCCAATCCTCCTTTAACAGAATACGGATATAAAAAAACATATACAATCAAACATGTTGCTGGGTTTTATTCCCTTGTTATATATCTTGCTATTTTCTTTTGCTTGACAGCAGAAACGAAAACATGATTCATTAAACGGAGAATGGTATATTACAATCCTGAATCAGGGAACCGATTGAGGAGTTCAGGGGTGCCGAAGGAAGTGAAGTACATGAATAACAACGCTGTGATTAACCTGAATGATCAGCTGCTGTATAGCGGAAATGTGAGCAATAATCCGGATTGGCAGTTTCCGAGTCACAAGCATGATGACCTGTTTGAAATTCTCGCCATTAAAGAAGGGGAAGGATACTTTATTATCGGGGAAACCAGCTATCATGCAGCTAAAGGAGATGTGCTGATCTATAACAAGGGAACACTGCATGCTGAAAAATCATCCAAGGAGCACCCGGTATTTATCTGTTATTGCGGCTTCTCTTCCGCCCGCGAATATCTTGTCCCGCTTCATATCGAGCCTATGATTCGCGCTAATAAATATTCAGATGAACTCATTATGCTTATGGAGCTGCTGTTTAAGGAATCCTCTCTGCAGGAAGAAGGGCATGAACAAATTACAAGTCATCTGTTGTCTTCTATACTGGTTCTTGTCAACCGAATGCTTACACAGCAGAACCATTCACAGAACCTGACAAAAAATAAACTTGCATCACAAATCAAAGACTATATCGATGGGAATTATACGCAGCAGCTGAACCTCAAGGGGATCGCAGAAAAATTTAACATAAGCTCCTACTATCTTGCTCATATTTTCAAGAGCAGCTACAACACCTCACCCATTAGTTACATGATTCAGCGCCGGATGGGAGAGGCTACGAGGCTGCTTGTGCAGTCCGAAATGAAAGTACGGGAGATTGCCAAACTCACTGGGTATGAGAATCCTAACTATTTCTCGATCCTGTTTACAAGAGTTGTCGGCATGTCTCCGAAGCAGTATCGGGAACACCATAACAGAAGCCTTTCCTATTCGGAAGGAATAACCCCGCAAAAATTGCATACAAAAACGGATCTTTAGCCAAGGCCAAGATCCGTTTTTGTATCTTAAATAAGATTCCGATACAACTATGACAAAGCATATGATTTTGTTATGGATCCCAAACGTTCGGCAGCTTCCAAGCATGCCCGGCTATTATGATACGGGCATTTCCATGCACCTACTTTTTGCTGGTTCATGTTTGGCTTCCCGTCTCGCGACACCTGCCAATGCCATTCACCGCCTTTAGGATCGACGACTTTCTCCCGTATGAAATTCCAGCTTTTTTGTGCAGCAGTTAAATATTGTTCTTCCTTACTTAGCTGATATGCATTAAGGTAGCCTACCATGGCCTCCGCCTGCGGCCACCAGTCCTTGCTGTCATCCAGCCTGCCGTCCTCGTGAAGCTCGTTATATACAGCCCCGTCTTCATCCGTACCTTCAACAAGCGTCGCCTTCGCCATCAACAGTGCAGCAGTTCGAACCCGATCCAGAAGCTCGTGATCACCAAGCACCTCCGCAGCTTCCCATAGAAGCCAGCTGCCTTCGATATCGTGACCATAGGAAACGTCTTTCGACTGGGAATTCCATGCGTCATCAAAAAAGAGCTTAAAGTGACCTGCCTCAGAATCGAGGATAAGATTTAAATGTACTTCAATGAGCTCCTTAAGCTTTAGACGCAATCCTTCCGGCTTCCAAATCCGGTATAAATTCGTATAAGCTTCAAGCACATGCAAATGTGTATTCATGGATTTGCGTTCGTTCAGATCTTTGCCGCTGAGGCTCAGATCATCCGTTTCACTCCATTCTCGTGACAATGCCTCAATATAGCCTGTATGCACCGGATCATAAGCGTAACGCTCCAACAAACGATAGATCTCCTCAGCAAGAGAAAGCGGCTCACGGTTATCTGTAGCCCGCACATATTCTGCCAGTGCATAGATGACAAACGCCTGGCCGTATACCTGTTTCTTCTCCTCGGAAGGCGTCCCGTCCGGTTTGATCATCCAGAAGAAGCCGCCATACTCTTTATCGAGGAAATGGGTTGTCAGCTGCTCGAGGGCACGATCAGCCATGCGTAAATCTTCATCCTTCCCATATCTGCGATAAGCTGCAGCGAAAGTCCATAAAATCCGAGCATTGAGAACAAGCGATTTATCCGCCCCTTCTTCAACCTCACCATTAGAATTCATCCCGCCGATAAACCCTCCATACATATTGTCTATCGTTTGTGATTTCCAGAAAGCAAGAATATTGTTCGTAAGCTCTGACTCCACTTCCTCAAGCCAGACAGACAAGCTCTCGTTCATCTTTCTCCTCCTCTGTATAGACCGCTAATAACAGCCGCCTTAGCAACATGCAAAACGACGGTCAAATATTATGCTTATGCTGTACCCCATAACAAATTCGCTTTGATCATAACATGAAGCACCCTTTTTATCTATTATATTGTTTGTTTTGTTATGTTAAATAAAAATAACACCGCGGAATAATTTTTCCGTGGTGTTATTTACACTGCTCTATAACTGCATATTTCCCTGAAGTTGCACTCCCCGCATACTCTTTCCGAAGGCATAGGTGTAAAATAAGTAATATCCTTCGGCCGGTTGTAGTAATCATCGGCGAGACAAGACTTCATTTCCTCGATATTTCTTCCGACCTTAGCAGTCACCTGATCGATTTCAGTCTGGGATGCCTGGTAGCTCTCGTGGCTGCCTGTCAGCAGATACTCCACTCTCATCTCGATATGCTCGAGGGGCACATTATAATGTTCATGAACATAAGCCGCGTACAAATACAGCTGATCGGTAAAATCGTCTTCCTTGCCTGTCTTCCAATCAACAATGACAATATGCCCCTGCTCATTGCGATACACTACGTCCATTTTGACATACACTTTCGTATCATGCAGAATCATGTGATCCCATTTCTCGACCTCCATAATATGGGCGATACCTGACTCAATATCCTTCCAGGTCTTGCTCTCATAAAGCTTCTCCGCTACCGTTTCCATTCGTGCTTTAATGGATGTTATCCGATTCTCAAGCTTGGCATCCTCATCATAATACATTTCTGACAGCATCGTGTGATACTTCGGATCAAGATGCCAGCCGTTCATGTCTTTAGATTCCAAATATGCTCTGTTAAGTAAATCACGCATCCTTTTTTTCAAAAACGAAGATTCTGGAGCCTTTCTATCCCGTTCCCAGCTTCGAATAACAGACTCACACATTTGATGCGCTAGATTTCCGAATATTAAATAAAGGCTGCTGAGCTGCTTCAAGCGATAAGTCTGAACCTGATCCGGGTCAGCTGTCTCCGGCTTCCACCCGTTATGCGAACCGTAATAATGGTAATAATATTTACGAAGACATTCATCAAACATGCCTGCCCGCGAACCGGAATAGGACCACGGAGGGTACATTGTAATCATGACCTGTCCCACGCCTTTCTTTGCAATCTATCGTCTCTATGATGTATTGTATTCTATCATATCAACAAGATCCAAATGAAACATTTTAATATAACCGAGCGTAAAACAACTTATATTCAAATAAGCAATGAAAAGCCACTCCTGCATATAATATAGGACAAGGCAGGGTTGTTCACGTTAAAGGGGCTAATAGCAAATGAATACTGGGTTTGAACAGGAGAATGAGAAAAACGGTTGGCTCAAGGCCGATTCGTTATTATCTCAAATCGAAATTATAGGCAATGCGGAGAACGATCTAGTCAGCATTGAAGGAAAGACGGAAGGGCTGGAATGTATCGGTGTCGGTACAGATGCTGCTGTATTTGTTATGCCGGACCTGCCGCAGTATGCTTTCAAAGTCTATTCACAGCAGGCGCTGAGCAAAAAGAATATAGAAAAGGAAGTTTACGATAAACTTAAAGGCTCTCCTTACTTTGCTACATGCTACGGTGATGGCAATAACTACTTGGTGCTCAGCTTTGAGGATGGACCAACTCTTCAAGACTGTCTCACCCTTGGAGTCCCTGTGCCGGAGCAGGTTATCCTTGATGTGGAAGATGCGCGCCGCTATGTAAGAAGCGTGGGACTGAACCCTCGGGATATTCATCTTAAGAATGTATTGAACCAAAACGGCCGAGGCAAAGTACTCGACGTTTCCGAATATGTGAAGGATGGTGATGACCAGCGCTGGGATCACCTGGTTTGGGCTTACTACAATGTCTATCCCCGGTTTAATGAAATCAAGGTGCCGGCTTGGGTTATGGAGTCCGTAAAAAAATGGTATAACCGTCGGTATAAACCGTCCATGAATCTAGAGGACTTCTCCTCCAGAATTGTCCGGTTGTTCAATAAACTGATGAAATAATTGAGATAGCTTCAATAAATAAGTGGCATGAGTTCCTCTTAAACAGAGAGTCTCATGCCACTTGTTTTTTTAAAATCCGAAGTCAAGCGCGTTGCCCGTCTCAGCTACGGTTTTTACATTGCTTAAAATCATAGGCCAGGTCGATTTTGTTCTCTCGTAGGAAGGATGGTCTTCACTCCATTGATCGTTGACAAAAGTCAGCTTCGTACAGCTGCCTACCGTTTCAAATGTATACGTCATTCGTGTAGTAAGCTCGGTATGATTGTCAACATAGCTTGGCCCTGGGTGCTCTGTACAGCTGAACAGCTTACCGGGCTCACAGGCCAATACCTCACCGTATACATGCACCGTCTCATCACCGTCATTACCTGGACCTACGTATTGGTACGGCTCACCAATTTCAAACGAAGACTCAAACTTACAGCCAAAAAATATTTTTTTTGTTCCTTCCGGTTTAAACAGCGTGTCCCATACCTGCTCAGGGGTTGCCCCGATATAAAACTCATAGCGTAATGCTTCCATTCGATTAATCCCTCTCCTTCATCGTTATGTGCATAAACAAATTGAATAACGACACTCCTATCTTCGCCCAAAATTTGTTAAAATATCAGGTGAAAATCATCTTTTGTACTAGTCTGCAACATGATGTGCTTACAGTTCTTATATTACTCATCATCACTGCAAAGCTATTGTAAAAACGCGACAGAACAGGGGCGGATACAAAATGAACCAGCCTTCTTCACAGAAACCGAGCATGGGCATATTAAACTTACAAAAAGGTCAACAGCATTTTTCTCTGGAGCGTTATTCGCCTAGTGAGGAACTGCAGAGTTTAATAAAACATTACTGGATTGTGGAATGGGAGCTGGATGAAGATCAAACGTTTCAACAGGAAGTCATTCCAAACCCATGCGTAAACCTAGTTATCGAATCCGGCCGGAGCTTTTTCTACGGACCTGCTACCCGCAAATACAGCTATCACCTGGCCAGCAAGGGCCGTGTCTTTGGCATCAAATTTAAACCTGGCGGATTCTTCCCCTGGTATCGTAAGTCTATTTCCAGGCTGATTGAGGAGCCGCTGCCGGCTGAGGAAATTTTCCCGCTTCCAACTGATAAACTGGAAGCTTTATTTCTTAACAGAGCTTCAAAGCATGAGGAGCTTACAGCCCGCATGAATGACCTCCTGCATCCCCTTGTGCCTCCAAGAGATGAGCTGGCAGCCGCCATGGATAAGATAACGGAGTACATCCAGAAGCAGCAAGACATCACAAAGGTAGATCAAGTATGTGAGCATTTCCAGATAAACAAGCGAACCCTGCAGCGTATTTTTAAACAGTATGTTGGTATAAGCCCCAAAACAGTCATTAAGCTGTATCGGCTTCAAAATGCCGCAGAAGCTCTTGAATTAGGACAGGATATTAATACGTTAGAGCTTAGTCTAGAGCTCGGTTACCACGACCAGTCTCATTTCATTAAGGACTTCAAAACTGTCGTCGGGCAAACGCCTGAGGCGTATACACGAAGTGTTGCCGCCTACGGTGCAAATAAGGAAATCTTTATTCGTCGGTAATGCGAATTTAGGGTTGTATTTCATCCATTATAAAGAAAGGGCCCGAAGCGAAGATACCGCCAGGGCCCGAGTAGCTATTCATGTTTCCGAATCAGGAAGCTGTTCCTGTAACGCTGCTGCCATTTTTCGTAATCTTGTAAGTGAGGACTTCACCGCTCCAGAAGTAGAAGGTCAATGTAACTTCTCCGTCATTCACTTCATTAAAGAAGTTAGGCTTCAACACGATATTCCCTTCCTCGTAGGATGGGGAGAAGGTGTATTCAAATTCTTTGAACGAAGTCCAGTTTTGCGGACCGGCGCTGCTGCCGTCAGCGTATTTGGCTTCCATCGTCGCCAGCATATCTCCGTTAAAGGACGCCGGGATAGCGAAATCTTCTACTGTCCCTTCTGCGTTCTGCAGCTCAGGGGTGCTGTTCACAATAACTCTGAATTTCCAATCTGCACCTTTGTTGAACTCTGCTGTAATCACACTGTTTACACCGTATTCATCCGTTGCTGTCAGCTCTTCGAGCTTGCTTGCTTTAATGGTTAGTACATCTTCGCTTAGAACATAGTCTTTAAATTTCTTCAGATTCTTTCCATCCACTCTGAGCTTGGTCAGCTTGTTTCCATTCAGCTCCAGCTTAATGTTTGCATCCTTCACCTCTTGACCTTTTTCAACGAAGATCAAATCAGTTGCAGCTGTTGCAGAACGTCCCTTCCAACCTTCCTTCATAATATTAAAGAAGTCCAGATCAGACCATTCGTAGGTTGTTCTGTTCATATGCTGACCGTTGTCCCAGAGCATATGAGTTACCTTTTTCTCATTCAAATAATGAGTTAGAAATTCGAAAAACTTCAGCTTTTCTCCCTGCTCAATAACCGCTGTACTTTGGTCAAAGCCAAGCAGCCCGTATTCGCCCAGTATTACCGGGATTCCTTTTGCAATAAAAGTATTGTACACATTATCAAAGGTTGTGATGATATCGTTCTTTGTGTCTTCTTCAAAATGAGTGTAGCCTGCAATATTTACACTGAACGGCCAAAATCCATAGTAATGCACTGTTGCGATAATATTAGGATCGCTCAGCTTCGTAATTGTTGCATACAGCTCATCCATTCTCTCTTGGGTAGGTGAAGCCTCCAGAGTGGAAAGAACAAGCGGACGATCTGCATTTTCACCACCAGAATTACGAACAATGCTGTGGAAGGACAAGTTTAGCTCTTCAAGCATCTCGAACATTTTTTGCTCATCCGTAGTGCCGCCATCTGAGAAGCGCGGTTCGTTAACGCTTTCAAACATCAATTTATCGGAATGATTCTTAAAATGATCGGCTACCTGTGTCCATATCGCATTGTATCGGGCGACTACTTCATCATGCTTGGTCTCCATATGGCTGATCCACAGCCAGGAATCATGATGCACATTGATCATGACATAGAGACCTTCATCAAGCGCCCAATCCACTACTTCTTCAACCCGCTCGAGATAGGCAGGCTCTATCGTATAATTTGGCGCTTCGCCTACCTGATTGTCCCAGGTTACAGGAATACGAATACTTTTATAACCTTGATCAGCGATTTCCTCGATCAGCTCTTTTGTAATTTTCGGATTACCCCAAGCTGTTTCATCATCGCCTACGGCATCGAGGGAATTCCCAAGATTCCATCCAGGCTGCATATCGTCTACATAAGACTGCAGATTATTTTTAACAGCGGGTGCAGATTCCTGCGCTGTATCAGCGGAGGCGACGGGCGAGAATAAAGAAATGACAAGTGCTGAAACCATAGTTAGTGTAAGTAAGGACTTAAATCGTTGCTTGTGCTTTACCATTTGCATCTCTCCTTAATAAAGTAAGTGACTGAAGCTAAAAATGATAGTTGACACTCCCGTCTTTCTGAAAGCGCTTTCGGTTAATAAGTTATCATAATTTCCCATCTAGTCATACCCTGTTAATTCTTCACTTATTCATATAAAAATTAGATATTTAACTGGATATGTCTATATTTAAATATAAAAAAAGAGCCGCCTTGTATAGGCGACTCTACTATATTGACTGATGCTTAGTGATCCAGGAAGACGAGCTGGATGAAGAACAATACTGCAAAAATGTAGAATATCGGATGTACATCCTTACCTTTACCCCGCAGGAGTTTAAGCACAGGATAGAAGATAAACCCTACCCCGATTCCAGTTGCAATGCTATGCGTCAGCGGAGTAAGAATAATGATCAGAAATGCAGGAAATGCTTCTTCAAGATCTGTCCATTTGATTTTGCTGATGACATTGATCATAAAGAATCCGACAATGATCAGGGCCGGAGAAGTGATCGCCGGAATGCCTGAGATCACGCTCACGATAGGTGTAAAGAACAACGTAAGAGCAAGCAGTACACTTACTGTTACTGCTGTCAGTCCTGTTCTTCCGCCTGCAGCCACCCCTGTGCTGGACTCAATATATGCCGATGTTGGACTCGTTCCAAGAAGAGCACCGGAAGTAGTACCCACAGCATCTGCCAGCAGCGCACCACGCGAGCGCGGGAATTTGCCGTCTTTGAGAAGGCCAGCCTGTTCAGCTACGCCAAGCATCGTTCCTGTTGTATCAAACAGGGTGATCAGCAGAAACGTGAAAATGATCGTATATAAACCGTTAGAGAATACGCCTGCCAGATCCAGTTGGAAAGCCGTAGATGTAAGACCCTCCGGCATGGATACGATAGATTCCGGCATTTGGAACAGTCCCATGATCCAGGCGAGAATCGCTGTAATCACCATTCCGATGAACAGATAACCTTTTACGTTGTACGCCATAAGCGCTACAGTAATGATCAAACCGATAATGGTTAGGTAAGTCATCGGCTCGGCCAAGTTTCCGATTGTAATCAGATTGGATTCCGAAGCGACGATCACTCCGGCATTTTGCAGACCTACCGTTGTAATAAACAAGCCAATCCCTGCTGTTATCGCATGCTTAAGGCTTGCCGGTATTGCATCAAGCAGCATATAACGAAAGGATGTCAGGGATAGAACAATAAATAAGATCCCCGCAATAAATACCGCTCCAAGGGCAACTTGCCAAGACACGCCGTATCCGGCAACCACACTATATGCAAAAAATGCATTCAGCCCCATACCTGGCGCCAGTACAATCGGATAATTAGACCACAGTCCCATAATGAGTGTTGCCACAATACTAGCCAGCACCGTAGCTATGAACACACCATTAAAATCCATCCCCGTACTGCTGAGGATTCCCGGGTTTACGATAACTATGTATACCATTGTAAAAAACGTCGTGATCCCGGCGATGATTTCTGTGGAAACGCTTGTGCCTCTTTCTTTTAGTTTGAACCAATTGTCCATGGTAAAGCCAGCCTCCAACTTTCAAATTGTGCTTTCAGTGATAAAAACAAAAAATCCTAATCTTCATATAGGATTGTAATATTCTCGCTCCTATATTCGTCATTAGGATTTAACAGCTCTAATTTACAAGCCTCAAAACCAACAATAAGGATACTCATTTGTGTTTTTAACCTGATGTCCATTTCGTATTTTAATAAATATAACATGTATTGTCAACGAATTAACGATTTGTTCACAGTTATTCACGAACTATAAAGGCAAATGGTTGACTATTTATTCGTTTTTAAGGAACCCCTAATACTCGAGGGCGGAACCTGCTTATATTTTTTAAATGTTCTGCTGAAGTAGGAGATATCATTATAGCCCGCTGCAAGAGCAACTTCGGATATTGTCATCTCCGTATTCCGGAGAAGATACTCCGATTTGTTAATCCGAAATTGATTAATATAATCGGTAACCGTCTTATTCGTCAGATCGCTGAACAGGCGGCTAAAGTGAAATCTGGATAACCCGACCATCCGAGCCAGCTGTTCAACAGACAGCTCCTCGAGATAATGCTCTTCTATGTACTTGAATACCGGCGCGAACCGCGTCAAATTTTTCGTACGGCTGTTAAATACAGAAAGCGGCATATATTCAGCAATATATTTGCGGAACAATATCGTCAGCATTTGGTACATGCTCGATTTAATCGCAAGCTCATATCCAAGTTCGCGATTACGGAACTCCTGCTTGATCAGTTCAAATGCACTTCGCAGCTCCAGATCATCCGAAATGTGATTGATGAACATGACATTATTTTGCGTCATCGGTGTAATAAATTTAGTCTCCACGGCATCCGGTGTCGGACTTTGCAGCAGGGAAAAATCCGCAATAAGTGCGTTGTACTTCAGATGTCCAGAAATGTTGATACCATGATGAAGGTCATTGCTGTTTAGAATGATAAGGTCTCCCGCTTTCGCATGCGCAGCCTGAGAGTTGCATTCAATCATGGCTTCTCCCTGCACAAAATACAAAATTTCCATATGCTCGTGAAAATGGGGATTAAATAACGTCTGGCCCTTTTCCGTGTATTCACAGTAATGAAGCTTAATAGGAAAATGAGGATCCGGCATATCCATAGGTTCCCTCAAAGCGGCATTTCTAAACATGTCACCCCTCCATTAACCGCACATTTGTTCAAATAATCAGCACCCGTCTGCATGGCTTTCTAATAAGGGCCAAAATACAATAGTTGTAAATCCAGATAGAATGAAAGAAAAGTGAACAGCGAATACCTCAGTTGCGCTTACGTAACGTGTATAAGCGGTTCTTTCTATCCAGTATATCCTAATACAGACCACGAAGGGAGCACGAAATTACATATGAGCACACTCAAAGTTGGCGTTATTGGCGCAGGCAGTATCTCTCAGTATCACTTGACTCCTTATAAGAACAATCCGAACGTAACACTGGTTGCTGTCTGTGATATGAATTTGGAAAGAGCTAAAAAAACTGCAGAGGAGTACGGGGCTCCTCACGCGTACAGCGACTATAAAGAGCTCCTTGCCAATGAGGAAATTGACGC
Organism: Neobacillus mesonae; assembly: GCA_023715865.1. Classification (GTDB taxonomy): domain Bacteria; phylum Bacillota; class Bacilli; order Paenibacillales; family Paenibacillaceae; genus Paenibacillus. The sequence continues at coordinate 261,493 of JAMBOW010000004.1, read as the reverse complement.
TGTCAGCATCTGTACCTGGAATGATACCCATGCCGAGATCAGTATCGCCGCTCTTCATGCAGGCAAGCATGTTCTCGTAGAAAAGCCCCTCTGCCGTACCGTTGAAGAGGCTTATAAAATAGAGCAAGCAGTTAAAGAATCAGGGAAAATCCTGCAAGTGGGATTTGTGCGTAGATACGATCCCAATGCACAGATGCTGCGGTCTTTTGTAGATAACGGGGAATTCGGAGAAATCTATTATGCCAAAGCTTCATATATCCGGAGACTCGGTAATCCCGGGGGCTGGTTTGCGGACTCCAGACGCTCCGGCGGCGGACCACTTATAGATATCGGCGTTCATGTCATCGACCTCTGCTGGTATATGATGGGCAGACCAAAAGTAAAATCCGTCAGCGGCAACACCTATCGCAAATTAGGCAATCGTTCAAATATTAAAAATCTATCTTCCTACAAAGCTGCGGATTACAGCGCGGAAAGCAATGACGTGGAGGATTTGGCAAATGCGCTGATTCGTTTTGAGAATGGCGCCACCCTGCTTGTAGATGTCAGCTTTACCCTGCACGCCAAAGAAAATGAAGGCGTCGTCAAGCTTTACGGCGACAAGGGCGGTTTTGAGATTGATCCAGAAGTGGTCATTGTTACCGAGAAGCACGATACTATTTTGAACATCAAACCTCAGACTGACAGCAAGGGCTTCCAATTTGAAAAAGCTTTCCAAAGTGAGATTGATCATTTTGTGGAATGTGTACAGACAGGCAAACAGCCGATCAGTCCTGTCGAGGATGGAGTAGAAATTATGAAGATTCTTCGCGGCATCTACGAATCTGCCAGCACCGGGAAGGAAGTGTATCTATGAAGCTTGGTCTGAGCACATATAGTCTGTATCAGGCACTGCAGAGCGGAAAAATGACGGTTTCGGACGTCATCGACTACACAGCCGATCATGGCGGAGAACATATTGAAATTGTACCGCTCGGCTACAACTTGAGTGAGCAGCCGGAGCTTATCGACACCATTGTCTCTAAAGCTGCTGAGCGAGGACTTGAGATATCTAATTACGCCATCAGCGCCAATTTTCTAGTCAGTGATGATGATGCTTACGAGCAGGAAATTATCAGAGTACAAAAAGAAGTGGATATCGCCAGCCGCCTCGGCGTTAAGCTGATGCGTCATGATGTTGCCTCTTCTCCTGATGTATCCATTGCGAATTTCAATGCCAATCTGGAGAAGCTTGCGACAGCCTGCCGCCGAATTGCGGAATATGCTTCTCAGTACGAAATCACAACCAGTGTGGAAAATCACGGATTTTTTATTCAGCAAAGCGACCGTGTGCAAGCACTGATCCATGCAGTAGGGCTTCCCAATTTCAAAACGACGCTGGATGTCGGCAACTTCCTTTGTGCTGATGAGCAGCCGATCGCCGCGGTGAAGAACAATCTGCCTTATGCATCCATCATTCATATCAAAGATTTCTATATCCGCCCTGCGGGACAGCATCCGGGCGAAGGCTTCTTTACGACAACCGCCGGCCAATACTTGCGCGGTGCCATCGCCGGACAAGGGGATATTCCGATCCGTGAAATCATTCAGCTCATTAAATCCTCTGGGTATGACGGGTACCTGAGTCTCGAATTCGAAGGCCTAGAGGACTGCGAGCTGGGTGCTCGGGTCGGACTCGCCAACGTAAAAAGGTTTTGGGAGGAAGCGTAACACTCAAGCACCTGAATCTTAACGAATTTGGATAAGGAGGCACCACACATGTCTTTTACCAATAAAATCGGAGTCATATCCGACAGTTTTCAATCCGGCCTTAAGGGCGGCCTGCTCAAAGCCAAGGAGGTCGGCGCCGAAGGCGTTCAAATTTATGCAGTATCCGGAGAAATGGCTCCTGAGAATCTAACGAGCACCAGCCGCAAGGAGCTGAAGAGCTATATTGCTGATCTAGGTCTCGAGATTTCTGCCCTCTGCGGAGATTTAGGAGGTCACGGTTTTCAGGATGCAGCGGCTAACCGGGAGAAGATTGAAAAGTCAAAGCGTATCTTGGATCTTGCTGTGGAGCTGGGAACAGATGTTGTCACTACCCATATCGGCATAGTCCCCGATGACGCGAACAGCTCCATCTACTCTGCCATGCAGGAAGCCTGCGAAGAGCTGGGTGTCTATGCCAAAAGCATGAATGCCTATTTCGCGATTGAGACAGGACCGGAACGCGCTGCACATCTGAAGAGCTTCCTTGATTCCCTTAGTACGAACGGCGTCTCCGTCAATTTCGATCCTGCCAACATGGTGATGGTCACGGGCGATGATCCAGTGGAAGGTGTAAAGCTTCTCAAGGATTACATCGTTCATACCCATGTGAAAGACGGCAAACAAACTCGTCCGATCGATCCCAAAGAAGTTTACGGATTTCTTGGTTATGACGGCATGACGCATGAAAAAATTGCGGAGATGGCCGCTTCTGGCGCAGCCTTTCTAGAAGTTCCGCTGGGCGAAGGACAGGTGGATTTTGATGCCTATTTTGCCGCCCTGCAGGAGATCGGCTACAAGGGCTATCTGACTATTGAGCGTGAGGTTGGAGCAACCCCTGAGGAGGATATACGGAAGGCGGTTCAGTTTATTAAGAAGTATCGGGGATATTGAGTTGATGATAAGAGTGGCTGAGATGGATGAGAGGGAGTTGGCTGAGGAGTTAGCTGAGGTGTTGGCTGGCTTCGCCGCTTCGCTAGCGAACGGTACGTTCGATCGTCCTTGGTCTGGAGATTTCTGAATGTATTTCTATGGTTCTATCTCCAGACCAAATACGAACGCTTCGCTTCTCTCTGTACCCTTTCGCTCTCTTCGCTTGTCAGCCAACTTTCGAAAAAGCGCCACCCTTCTCTTCAACAGAAGGTGGAAATGGAATAGAAAAAGGTCCGATGCTGCTGTGGCAGTTGTCGGACCTTTTTGATGAGGTGTGTCAGGCTGGCTTCGCCGCTTCGATAGCGAATGGTACGTTCGATCGTCCTTGGTCTGGAGATTTCTGAATGTATTTCTATGGTTCTATCTCCAGACCAAATACGAACGTTTCACTTCTCTCTGTACCCTTTCGCTCTCTTCGCTTGTCAGTGTACAACCGAATTATAATAACTTGAAATGAAAAACGTTATTCGGCTAATATTTTTGAAGCTGCTTCAAGCGCTTGAATCACCTTGTCGCACCACATATCAAATTCCTTATCTTCTTTTTGAAGCTCCGGCTGCGCAAGAATATTCTGAACGGTTTCTCTAATCCCTTGATCAAGACGGGTAGTCGCCACAAAATCAGGAACCAGCCGCTTAAGCTTGGAGTTATCAAAAACGACGGAATTTGCTTTATCTCCCAGCAGGCTTCCTCTAAAGTCCTGTGTGCTGCTCGCATCCAAAAACTCGGAGGCCACATGCACCGCATTCAGCTTCACACCGAGGCTGTCCGCTATAATCTCGTAAATTTGATTCCAGGTCACTGACTCATCCGAGGTGATATGAACCGATTCTCCGATGGCATGAATATTGCCCATAAGTCCAATAAACCCTTTAGCAAAGTCACGATTATGTGTCATGGTCCATAGTGAGGTACCATCCCCGTGAATGATGACAGGCTTGTTCTCCAGCATTCGTTTGGCAACCTGCCAAGAACCGCCGCTGCCGTGAACACCCAGCGGAATGGAACGTTCATCATACGTATGGCTTGGTCTGACGATCGTGATAGGAAATCCGTTGTCCCGATACTGCTTGACCAAATACTCCTCACAAGCAATCTTATTCCTCGAGTACTCCCAATATGGATTAGATAGTGGGGTTCCTTCCGTAATTCTGTAATCAGACAAAGGCGTTTGATAGGCTGAAGCCGAGCTGATAAAAATATACTGCTTGGTCTTATCTTTAAATAAACGGTAATCCCGTTCCACTTGTGCTGGATGAAATGCAATAAAATCAGCCACAACGTCAAACTGCAGATCCTCAATCAGCTTTGCGACCTGCTCTTCATCGTTAATATCCGCCTGCAGCATTGTAGCTCCTGCTGTAAAAGCTTCATTTCGATTCCCTCTATTGAGCAGATACAGCTCACATCCATTTTCCAACAGCTGACGAGTAATTGCAGAACTGATTGTCCCGGTGCCTCCAATAAAAAGCGCTTTCATGTATTCCACCTCCGCTAGAGTATAACCGCAAATGTACCTTACGACTTGCGGTTTCTTCGATTAATGGCCCAGCAAGTCCATATTTCGACATTAAGCCCCGTATCCCTTCCGCCCTGCCCGGACTTTTATATACTCCTAATGAGAACCCTCTTACAAACAACTTAAAAAGACACCCTGCAAAAAAATTAATTCTCCGCAAGATGCCTCTATTCAAATTCGTTCACTATGAACATATTCACTCAGCTGCTTGTATATATCAATAATTTCAGTCATCGGCATGCGAACCAATCCACTAGAAGAAGGGGCGACAAACTCGTGCATTCCTTTGAGGAATGGCTGTGATTGGAATCCCCAATCTGCCTTTGATCTTTTTGCATACTGGGCATATACGCCTTTGCCGACGAAGCAAGCAACCTCCGGTCTGTATTTTTCCAGTTTCGTTCTTAGAATCTCTCTTCCTTCAGCGTACTCCTCTTTAGTAATATCTTCGATGCCTTTGGTTGGTCTTGCTACAATATTAGTAAACCCGTACCCGAGCTTCAGCAAATCCTGATCTTCCTCTGCTTTATAAAGACGCGGGGTTAAGCCTGCCTGATAAAGAATTCGGTAGAAATTGTTCCGAGGGTTTGCATAGTGATGTCCCGTTTCTCCGGATCGGATACTTGGATTAAAGCCAATAAACACAATCTGAAGTCCCTGCTCCAAATGATCTAGAATAGCTTCCATAGAATGAACTCCTTATCTTAGAATAAGCTTAGCTCTCGCTGTTCAGGTAAAGTACATATTAAACGATTACACCAGATACCTCTACAAAGAAAAGGTACCCAAACTATAATGTAAGAGAATCAAACTCATTAACCAGCTTTTCCATACCATAAAAACAAAACTCGATAGGAGCGGATATCATGTCATATTATTGTAATTACCCATCAAATTCAAACCAGGATGTCTTTGCTCAAGACTCAGCCGGAAAGTATTTTGCATACCTGTCAAATAGACAAAGGAGCCTTTCTTATTTATCTGATCATTTGATTGATTTTAACTATAATAATAACGACTTATACAAAGCCATGCCGATGGGCTATACCGCATTAACCGTGCTGAAGCGTTTATTTTTACTCGATCGGGAAGGAATGACGGAATGGCCTTCGGAAACAGCGGGTGATCTATATCTTTTAAGAAATGAAGCTGTTCCAAGATCCTATTGGCAAAAGGGTAGTGAGGAGTACCATCTTATTCTTGCAACCTTTAAAGGAGAATCCGCCCTGACAGACGCAAAGCATTACAGTAAACAATTATTCGAACAAATAAAGAACGAGGCTTCGGGTGCAAAAATCGTAGGGGCTGCAGTAATGGATTCATATAACTGGCACTGAATGAAGCTTCATGGCTTGATCCAGGAAACAAACGAATTATAAGTTAGGCAATATGAGGTATAAGAAAGCAAATATTAGAAGAAAACAACTTGTTCATGCACACCTTAGCTAAAGTGCTATAATGTAACAAGTATTTGAAACATTCAGAAATGTTACATAACTTTATAGAAAGAAGCTGAAAACTTCATGATTGCTAACATCTTGCTGGAAGTGGTCCTTCCTGTCTTTGTTCTCATCGGGGTCGGTTCACTTATGCAGCGTGCGTTCAATCTCGATCTCTACACACTCTCCAAAATTAATTTTTATTTTATCACTCCCGCTGCCGTGTTCATGAGCATGTATCTGTCTGAAATGTCAGGCAAGCTGCTTGGCACGATTGCGCTGTTCTATTTTTTCTACGCATTGGTTTTGTATATCATCGGGTCGATCGTATCCAAATCCTTTAAATTCAGCAAAGGAATGAAGGCTGCCTTCAACAATAGTATTATGCTGGATAACGCAGGGAATTACGGGATGCCGATCAGTGCGCTTGTTTTTAAAGGGGACCCGCTTGCAGCATCTGTTCAAGCATTCATTATGTCTATGCAGAGCCTGCTTACTTTTACGTACGGTGTACTTTCCATTCAGGGAGCTAAGCTGAAAGGGAATTACCGCAGTGTCATTGTCGGGTTTCTAAAAATGCCTGTTCCCTATGCACTTCTTCTCGGAATATTGTGGAATGTGTTTGCTTTCCCACTGCCTACGTTCTTATCCATGCCGCTCAATTACGCTAAAGAATCCATGGTCGCCATTGCCCTGCTGACTCTCGGAGCTCAGATTATGAAATATCCGCTTCGGTTCGGGAGGCTTAGCGTATATATCAGTATGATTATCCGTCTGCTCGTTGGCCCTGCGATTGGAATTACATTAGTCTTCGCGCTTGGACTCGAAGGAGTTACTGCACAGGCGCTCATTATCGCCTCTGGTATGCCGACAGGCGTCAATTCTTCCATTCTTGCAGAAGAGTATCAGAATGAGCCTGATTTTGCAGCGCAGACCGTGCTTATCTCTACCTTGTTTAACATTATTACTTTGATCGGACTTATCGCATTAGCCAAATCATTTGCATAAAAAATAAGCCTGAACCAACTATTTGTTGGCTCAGGCTTATTACATTAGAAATAGGTAAGAATCTTAAAAGCTTATCTTAATAATCCAAAAGGCGTCCATTATCATTCCATTGACCATACATTTTAGTGGCTTTAGTATTTTTTATAAATTTGTCTAATCTGCTCAAGAATAACTCTGGCTGATTTTTATTGCTTTGGATCGTGTCGATCCGCACTCTTTGATAAAGAGCTGGAAATGCCAAGAAATTATCATATACATGCCTATCTTCTTTTAGCCTCTGCTCTATTACTTCATCAATTTTGAAAGAATTGTGATTCATATCAGGAAGCACCTTTCTTCCTTCGTCTCTCATTAACCCTAGTTTTTCCAGGCGGCGAACCCGTTCTTTATTGAGTTCTGTCCATGAGCTTCTTTTACTTCTAGGGGACAATCTCTGTGCCTGCCCCGCTTCTGATACTTTCTTTTTAATTCCATCGATCCAGCCAAAGCACAATGCTTCTTCAACCACGTCCAAATATAGGAGTGTATCTTGGGCTCGTTTCATGCTCACTATGACCCAACAGCATTTTTCAGATGTACTGTTTTTCTCCAGCCAATCCCTTAAATCTTCTCTTGCTGTCACTGTAATTAGATTTTCGATATCCATAGATAGTCCGCGACCCTTAATTAATTCGTTGATTCTGCAGGTACCTGATACCAAAAAAGTGAATAGTCGTTCATCGTCGAGGCGTGACCCAATTGACGCAGCATCGTAGAAATATTCCCCCTATGATAGGTTCCGTGATTGGCCGCATGCAGCACAATTTCCGATAAACGTGTTTGGCGTATACCTGCAAATGGATTGTCAAGCAAAATGGTTTGCTCCAAATCAGGATGGCTTTGGAACCATTCCCTATATTGCTCCGATAACTGGTCAAAGCGATGGGTGTATTCATCCGCAGAAAGCAGAACACTCTCATTTAACGGTATAGATGCTTGCAGCGCTTCTCGCATATCAGTACCTGTTAAAACCAGATACCACATTTTATCTACCGCATAAATATGACTAAGGGCATGGGCAACGGTAGGAAACGAGCTGTTCACCTCTTGACTCAGCACAGAGGATGGCAGCTCCTTGATTCTACCTAGAATGGTTTGGTTTGCCCAGATGTGGTACTGAAACATTTCTGCTGGATAATTTGTCATTCGTATCTTCTCCTTTTAATTCACAATAGAATTGGATTGCTTATGAATTCATAATAAAAGAAGAAGTATGACAACAGACCGTCATACTTCTTCATAAAGTTTAAGTGTATTTTGAAGCTGTTCTTTTATAATTCCTCGCAGTGCCGGAGGCTCGAGAACTTCTGCGCCGCTGCCAAAACCGAGCAGAATTGTCCAGAGCCATTGCGCTTTTAGCGGCTGATAAATAGAAATCCGCATCGTCATGCTTCCATCGTCATGAAATTGCTTGTCCGCCAGGTGGAAATGATCCATCACTTTTGCCAGAGCCTCTGGTTTTACCCGAATCACGACTTCCTCCATTTGCTCCTGTAATCTGTTGTCCGAAAAGACAGCCTCTTTTTCTTTTGCAGCCTCTTGGTGAGCCTGAAAGGCTTCCTCAGTCAGGAACAAGTTCAGCATCCGGGATAGACGGAACTCCCGATATTCGTGTCGTGTTCGACAGAACCCATAAACGTACCAGTTGCTATATTTATAATCAAGCCGAACCGGCTCCATATCACGGGTTGTACGTTCATTTTTTCCATTAATATAATCAAAGCGAACAATTCTTCGCTCCATAATGCCCGTGCGTAATTGACGGAGCGCGTCGGGATCAGTCCGGAAGGTTTCAAAGTCTACCGAAAGGCTCTGATTCTGATGCTCCGGCCCAATCGTTTGCAGACGTTCAATGGTCCCCTGGGCACGTTCATCTTCAAAGACAGTCGAGAGGCTGTGAAGTACAGTGATTAGAGAATTGACGTCGTAGGAACCAAGCAAGCTTTTATCCATTTTGAAGCCGTCCATCATCCCGTATCCGCCTTTAGTTCCCTGATACGATACGATTGGGAAGCCCGCAGCAGAGATCACATCGATATCCCGATAAATCGTTCTTTGTGAGACTTGATACTCTTCAGCCAGCATGGAAGCAGATATAACTTCGTGATTCAGCAGCTTGTAGATCATTGAGATCAATCGCTCTAATTTCATATGATACCCGCCCTATATTCCATTTCATATTATTGCTCGTTATTATAACATGTCCGGCCCTCACCTCAAGAGTGTCCGGCTTCTGCTGCTTGCAGCGGCGGACTTCTCCATTCCCCCTTCCCATCCAAGATGAGGAAGGGGCTTTCCCTTGCTGGCTCCCTTGCGGAGGGAGCGAAATGATTTAGAGAGAAGCGAAGCGCTCGTATTTGGGCGGGTATGGTTTCCTATACACACCTATTCAACCCCATTCCCGCCCAAGGACGATCGGACGAAACTTTCGCTCACGCAGCAATATACAGCCAGCGATATAAGCACTCTTAGCTCACTGCCCTGCACTTAGCACTTAGCACTTAGCACTTACCTCAAGAGTGTCCGACTTCTGCTGCTTGCAGCGTCGGACTCCTCCATTCCCCTTCCTATCCAAGATGAGGAAGGGGGCTTTCCCTCACTGGCTCCCTTGCGGAGGGAGCGAAATGATTTCGGGAGAAGCGAAGCGCTCGTATTTGGGCGGGAATGGTTTCCTCTACACACCTATTCAACCCCATTCCCTCCCAAGGACGATCGGACGAAACTTTCGCTCACACAACAATATATAGCCAGCGATATAAGCACTCTTAGCTCACTGCCCTGCACTTAGCACTTAGTACTTACCTCAAGAGTGTCCGACTTCTACTGCTTGCAGCGTCGGACTCCTCCATTCCCCCTTCCCATCCAAGATGAGGAAGGGGCTTTCCCTCGCTGGCTCCCTTGCGGAGGAGCGAAATGATTTCGGGAGAAGCGAAGCGCTCGTATTTGGGCGGGAATGGTTCCCTCCCAAGGACGATCGGACGAAACTTTCGCTCACGCAGCAATATACAGCCAGCATTAACTCTTTTACTCTCTTACTCTCTTACTCTCTTACTCTCTTAGCCTACTATTTACTCCCCAGTACACCAACATTACTTATCTTCCCCCACAGCAATAAAGCCCCCCTCTTCCACGACCTGCTGACCTTCCTCACCTTGCAGCCACTTCACGATCTGACGTGCCGCATGGTCCTGCGGTAAATCCGAGCGGGTGACTGCATAGATCTCAGCAGCATAAGGATATTCACCAGAGCGTATCGAGTCTTTATTCGGCATCACACCATCAATGGCCAGGAATTTAACGTTGTCTTTCTGATACATCTCACTCGCATAAAAGTGAAAAGAGTAGCCGATGGCATTATCTTCATTGTTATATTCCGCTACGCGGTCGATCAAGCCGCTCATCAGACTGACCTTCTGCTCCTTCGGCACCTCTGTGAGAGCAGTATCGGCCATAACTCCTGTTTCCATAAAGGTTTGACTGCCGGAGTTAGCTTCTCGCTGCAAAGCCAAGATCGGCCGATTCTCTCCGCCTACCTCGCTCCAGTTCGTAATAAATCCGCCGTAGATATCCTGGATCTGTTCTGTTGACAGAACACTTACCGGATTTTTATCATTCACCAAAAAAATAAAAGCGTCCCTTCCTACAGAATGAAGCTCAAGCTCGACGCCATTCTTCTCAGCCGTAGACATCTCGTCGTCTGAAGGTCCAGCCACAAAAATTAAATCAGCATGCCCTTCGATAAGGTTAAGATAAGCATAATGGGTCGTACTAAACCGTGTAAGCTCTGCTGCATTCATGCGATTTACACCAGTGAGCTCAGCTCTCAGCTTCTCCGCAAAAGGAATGGCAGCCGTTGCTCCATCAATTCTTGGATACTGATCAGCTGTATATAAGGTCCCCTTAGGAACTAGAATGGAAACCACCAGTGTGATGACAACCAGGAGAGGAAACGCACTCCAAGTCAATAGCTTCCTAAGTCCCTTCATCTGCTGCATAACCCTTCCCTGCAGCAGAATGCCAAGCATCATACTGATACACGGAACCAGCGCGAAGATCAATGTCATGACCTGCATTGGCGCCTCATAAGCCGAGAGAACTTTTAATATGGGGTTGGCCCAGTATTGATTAAGCGAATACCAGAGCCAGGATTGGCTCCACAGCTCTCTTGCATCTCCATTCGACAGCTGCATGCCAAGTACCCAGAAATACAATGCGAAACCGAATAGTGGAATAAGCGTAGCCAGAAGAAGCTGGGGACGCCCTGCATCTTTTGATACAAATGAAGCAAAGCAGGCAAATACCGTCACCATCAAATATAAGGACAACACTGCAATAAGAATTGCGCCAAGATCCGTCACTCGATCATAAAGGAGCAGCCTTCCTGCCGGAACGCCAAGCAATCCTCCAAAAAGCAGGGACAACACCACATACATCACACAGAAGAGTATGCTTTTTCGGAACCACAACCAAAAAATGGAGCCTGCACTCTCTTTCAACTTCTTTTCTTTATCTTTAATAAGCAAGCGATAACCCCCTTCTGTAAATAACAGCATACAGAGATATTTGCCCTCTACTATCTTAGACGTAAGCATTTAGTGAAAAGTTGGAACCAATTCTCATACCAAATTGTGATAAAAATCATTGCAAACCACAAAATGACAATCTCTAAATGACACGAATTTACATTGCTGAAAAGTAGAGCGAAGTGGTATGATGCAAATGCACACTATTCCAACTAAATTAGTAGGTTATTTATTTTAGATCTTTGAGGCAGCAAATTTTACGACAATGGATAATGAGGCTCTATCCTTATGTCGTTTTTTTTGTATATCACTGGACCACAACAAAGGGGGCTTATTCATGAAAACAAAAAAACGTTCCACACTGGCTGTTATCTCTCTCGCACTCTCCTTGGTCGTTAGTGCATGCGGAAGCGGGAGCGGCTCGTCAGAAGGAGATAAAGTCAAGATCAGCTTCATTCACTGGAACAGCGAATCGGCTGTATGGAACGACCTCATTAGTGAATTTGAGAGCGAAAATCCTAACATTGACGTTACGATGCAGACCTTCCCTTCCGAGCAGTATCAAACGACAGCTCAAGCCAAACTGATGGATGGATCGGTCGGGGATGTATTTGCTTCATTCCCTGGAGCCCAGTTTGAATCGATTCTGAAGGCTGGACTCTATACCGATCTGACCGATGAGCCCTTTGTAGATAATTACAAAGCAGATCTCATCGAATCGGGAGCAAAGGACGGGAAACAATACGCCCTGCCATACAACCTTATATACAATATTCCGGTTTATAATGCCGGTCTGTTTGAAAAATACGGCTTAACGCCGCCAACAGATTGGGAAGGGTTCCTTGCTCTCTGCGAGAAGCTGAAAAGCGAGGGCATCATTCCAATCGCATTCCCTGGCGCAGACATCGGCCCTGGTCAATTCATGAATCCGATGATGATGAACAATGCCCCTGACGAAGAAATCTTCGCCAAGCTGGAATCAGGAGAGGCCAAATTGACGGATGAGTGGTGGGTTAAGACACTTACCCAATTCAAAGAATTGAATGATAAAGGCTACTTCCAAGAGGGTGCCTTGGGTACGAATACAGACGGTGCTATCGCCCTTATGGCTCAAGAAAAAGCGGCAATGATTGCAACAGGCTCCTACTCCATGTCAGCCATTCTGGCCGGTAACCCGGAGCTGAACCTGAATCTGCTTGCACCTATTACGGTACCTGCTGATGAGGCGACCTATGAAGGGATACATACGACCACCTTCATGCTCGGCATTAACAGCAAATCGAAGCATCCTGAGGAAGCTAAGAAATTCCTCGAATTCCTAAGCACTGCGGAAGCCGCTGGTAAAGTAGCGAACGAAACAGATCAGGATGTTCCAGTTAAGGATATTGAATACACTTCTCCTGCGCTGACGGCCATCAGTGACTGGAGTACAAAAAACACCCGTTTCCAGCCACGCTATTTGATTACCAATATCGAAATTCAAAAAGCGGTAACAAGCTCGATTCAGGAAGTAATGTCAGGAACTACACCGGAGAAGGCTGCTGAGAATGCACAGGCCATTGTTGACCAGCAGCTGAATCGTTAATTATGGGCGTACGTAAATCAATCTACTGGTTTTTCGTACCCGGCCTGCTGCTCTATCTCGTGTTTTTTATCTATCCAACTTTAAAGGGTCTTTACTACTCCTTTACTGATTGGGACGGCATGTCGGATACGATGAACTTTGTAGGGCTCAACAACTATGTCAATGTCGCCGAAAATACGATTTTTCATAAAGCGATCGGCAACAATCTGAAATTCATGTTCAGTGTCGTGATTGTGCAGACGCTAGCATCGCTGGTGCTTGCACTGCTACTCGTCCGTAATACAAAAGTGAACATTGGTCTACGGGCTCTATACTTTTTCCCGACCATTCTGTCCTCGGCGGCAGTAGGTTTTATCGGAACTTATATCTATGACCCTAACCTGGGTCTGCTCAATGAAGTGCTGAATCGCATTGGCTTGTCTTTCCTTGCAAATAACTGGCTGGGTGACCCTTCCATCGCGATTTATTCCGTTGCAGGTATACAAGCCTGGGCACATATTGGACAGATGATCATTCTATTCGTTGCCGGCTTGCATGGAATTCCGGAAGAAATTAATGAAGCGGCTAGACTGGACGGCGGAAACCGCTGGCAGATCTTCCGCTTCGTGACCTGGCCGCTGCTGGCTCCAGCGGCTACGCTTGTCATCGCTTACACGACAATTCAGTCGTTTAAGGCTTTCGACCTGATCTATGTCATGACCCGCGGAGGTCCCGCTTACTCGACTGAAATATTGTCAACGTATATCTATTCTTCAGCTTATCAGAACTATAATTTTGGACATGCTTCTGCAGCGTCCATATATTTCCTAGCCATTATCGCACTGGTCACCTTCTTGCAATTCAAAGCAATTCGCTCAGACCGTGCCTCATAAAAGAGAGGAGGATGAATATCTGTGTTCGCTCGCACGTTCGGCAAGCTGCTCCTGATCCTGTACGCTGTCATTATTCTGCTTCCGCTGCTTGTCGTCGTTATGGCAACGATGAAGAACCAGCAGCAATTCTATATGAATCCGATAGGAGTGCCTTCCTCCTTCTCGCTGGACAATTACATTCATCTGTTTCAAAGCCAGCCGATGCTGATGTACTTCAGCAATAGCGTCATCGTTTCATTTTCAACGGTCGCTGTGCTGCTCATTCTGGCAAGCATGATTTCGTTCGGTCTGTACCGATTAAAGAACAGAATTTCCAAAACAGTGCTGGTGCTGTTTGTCATCGGTCTAATGGTGCCTTCTCAGGTTAACATGATCCCTATTCATTCCTTCTTTCGGGATCTGGGACTGACAAACAGCCGCATCGGCCTTATATTGGTTTCGGTATCTGTTCTGATGCCGCTGTCTGTCTTCATGATCAACGGCTTTATGAAGTCATTGCCAAGAGAAGTATTTGAATCTGCAAGCATTGATGGTGCCGGGGAATGGCGAATGTACCTTCAAATTGCGATGCCGCTCTCGGTTCCTTACCTAGCGGCAACGGCGACCTTCTTGTTCGTATCGGTTTGGAATGAGCTGTTATTTCCACTCCTTCTCATTACGGACCAATCAAAGATGACACTTCCGCTTGCCCTGCTGCAATTCCAAGGTGAGTACTCTACCAATTATCCGGGACTGCTGTCCGGAGTCGTTATTATTTCTTTGCCAATGCTGCTTATGTTCCTGTTCCTGCAGCGCTTCTTCATATCCGGCGTAACTGCAGGCTCGCTAAAAGGTTAACAAAACACACAAAAGGACAAGTAAAGGGAAATCCCTTAAGCTTGTCCTTTTGTGTGTTTCTCACGGTATTTGGCAGGAGAGACGCCTTCATAGCTTTTGAAAGCTTTGGAAAACGAGAAGAGATCCGGATATCCGACGGATTGCGCAATCTCACTGAGTTTATAAGTCGTGCCGGTCAGGAGCAGCTTCGCTTCATTCATTCGGAGCTCCTGCATATATTTCATCGGCGAAATGCCATAAGTTTTATGAAAAGTTTTAGTAAAGTGGGTACGCTCAACACCGACATAATCGGCCACGCTTTTAATTGAAATTCCGCCGGCATAATGAATTTCTAAATATTCCTTTCCCTGCTGAACCCAGGAAGGCTCCTGTGATGGATCAGCGAGCTTGGTTTCATTAACGGCAAGCGCATCAAATATACGCTGGAGATAGGTAAGACGAGACAGATCCGACTGTTCCTTTCGGCTGGCATCAAACCACGACTCCATAATTTGAACAGCCTGATCATTGACTCCCCCTTGCAAATGGGGACGCGAGGGCCCAAGTCCCGCCCTAGCCAGCAAAGACAGCGCATGTCTGCCATCAAAGGCGAAAAAGATTTTACGAAGCCGCTTTGCCTCCGAGGTGTAATATTCATGAGTAACTTGAGGAAACAGACAGAACAGGTCGCCTGGACGTAGAGAATAGGTCTTCTCATTTTGAATAAAGGTGCCTTCGCCTTCAAGTACCATCAGCAAATAATAATATGGTGTCACCCGAGGACCAATGTGATAAGCAGGCTTCGCTTCATTTGCGCCCAAACGGATCGGCCATGCGGCGCTTCCCTTTTCGTACGCCGAGGGATTAAAGAAATGAATCTCTAAAAATTCGTGAAAGTCTTCCTTCATGCTTTTAAACATTAAACCCCTCCGATACCCACAAAATGATAAATTTCTATCCCTTCTATTGATATGGTTCAATTCGTTCAACGTTGATATCATGATTATTATACTATTCCTACCGTATTAGTAGTAATTATTTTTATACCAAATATATAGACTGATTAACAATATTGCAAGCACACCTCGAAAGGAGTTCATGACAATGAGCAAAGCAGCACAATCAGTAGAGTTTGGCTGGTTCATACCAACCAATGGTGACGGAAGATATATCGGGACAGCACTGGAGCGTAAACCCTCCCAAGAGTATTTTGTGCAGGTTGCACAAGCTGCAGAGAAAGCAGGCTATGAATTCACATTGATTCCGGCTGGCGGAGATTGCTGGGATGGATGGATCGTAGGATCTTGGGTCGCGGCCAATACAACAAAGCTGAAGCCGCTTATTGCGATGCGTCCAGGACTCATTTCTCCTGTGCTTGCAGCCCGTATGGCGTCCACACTGGATCAAATGTCCGGCGGCCGTGCGCTTATTAATGTGGTAACCGGCCATTATCCTCAGGACCTCAAAGCAACCGGCGACCCTCTGCATGGAAGCCATGACGAACGTTATGAACGGACTAAAGAATTTTTAGATGTCGTTAAAGGCGTATGGGGTGAAGACGGCTCAGGGGAAGGATTTAATTACGAAGGTAAACATTATGCAGTCGAAGGCGGCGTAAGCAAACCAGCAACCGTACAAAATCCTCATCCGCCTCTATACTTCGGAGGAAGCTCCGTTTCTGGTAAGAAAGTAGCCGCCGAAAGCGCGGACGTTTACCTTATGTGGGCCGAGCCTCTGGAATGGATTCAAGGGCAAATCGCCGAAATGGAGCAGCATCTTGCCGAGTTGAAAGAAAGCAAAGGAGTGGAACGCACGCTCCGCTACGGTATCAGAGCTCAGCTAGTCGTACGCGAAACCGAGGAAGAAGCTTGGAAAGCCGCTTGGAACATTCTCAGCAAGGTCGAGCCGGATCAGCTGAAAAGTCAGGAAAAGCTTCATGCCAAAACGGATGCAACGAATCAGAAGCGCCAGATGGATCTTTATGAGCAGTCCAAAGAACAGGATTATGTTATTGGTCCAAACCTTTGGTCCGGCTTGTCTGCAGTTCGCGGAGGAGGTGCCGTAGCCTTTGTCGGTACACCAGAGCAAGTATCTGACAGGCTGCTTGAGTTTGTAGATGCGGGAGTCAGCTCCTTCATCCTCTCCGGATATCCGCATCTGGAGGAAGCCGAAATTTCAGGCAGACTCCTAATGCCTGTCATCAAAAGAAAGCTTGCCGAGCGCTCCATTACGGTAAGTGTGTAATCAAAGAAGCCGATTTTCCTGTTCAGGAGAATCGGCTTTTTCTCTTATTTTATATGAGCAAGTGTAAAATGATATCAATTGACCTGGGCCGGAACCGGAAATACGAATCTGCACAGTTCCTTCCATAAATCTGCCTCATGCTCTCGACGGGCCTGGATAAATTCTTCTCCAAGGGCCTCGAATTCTCCCTCCATGATAAGCAGAGGAATAAACTCACTGCTGCTCTGCATCTGTTTATAGCGGCATATCGCCTCATCCAATCCTTGATGCACCATCGTTTCCGCAAGCGGCCGAGCTGCCGAATAAGGGATGGAATCCGGCTTCTCACCAAGCAAAATATCCATAATGGTTCTGCACAACACCTGAATACCCACATGGTAAGCATTGCTCATGACCGCAATCCCGGCTCCAAGTTCCGGCATGATGATGAAATTCGATCTGAATCCTGTATCCATGCCTGCGTGGGAGTACACCTTGGTATCTTTATATTTTCCATGAAACCAGGAAAGTCCGACATGACTCATGTATCCTCCCCAGCCCGTCTCCGCCTGGGTGCTCCATAATTCTTGATGGCTTTCCCTGCTAATAGCATTTCCGCCCTTGTTCATCCGATCTCTATTTACCTGAAGATATGAAAGAGCCGACCAGCACATATCCTCCGCACTCGACAGCAAAGTGGAGCTGGGAGCATGCGCACGATGATAAGGAAAAATATCGCTGACTTTAATACAATAATCATTACGCACCTCAAAAACATGAGGACTAGAGAGCTGATCGTTCCTCACATTTGGCTTGTAATAATTACTATGCTTCATTCCCATGGGCTCAAGAATGTTTTCCTTCATATAAGTTTCAAACGGAACGCCGGAAACTCTGCTGATGAGATTGCCCAATATTTCGTACCCGATGTTGCTGTAGCTGAAGCGTTCACCTGGACTACCTTCCAGCTTCTTGCTGCGCAAGCCGCGGACATATTGCTCAAGAGCGTAATCTTCATATACTGGAGTATCCCATGGATATTGTTCCTCGTCAGGTAAACCCGAAGTATGACATAGCAGATGGCGTACTGTAATGTCCTCATATCTTGAATCCGCAAGCTTGAAATAGGGAATGTAGCTGGCAATCCTGCTCTCTAGAGAAAGAGACCCTTGCTGGATCAGCTTTGTTACAGCACAAGCAACAAAGGTTTTGGATACCGAGGCCATGTGAAAGAGCGTTTGTTCATTCACCGGCTCTTGCGTCAGCATATTTTTAACTCCATAACCTTTGGCTAACAAAATTTCATATTGATCGACGACGCCTACGGCAAGGCCAGGCACATTCGTATTTTTTATAAACTGCTTCACAATGCGATCGATTCTATTTATCTTGCTCAACTTATATTGTTCGTTCATACATCCTCCTAATGGTAAAACCTCCTGACAACTACGGTACCGATTCTACCGGCGCGATGTCGTGGGTTTCAAAATGGAACATTTTTTGTACTCTCGTTACTTTGATCAATGGATCCACCACCTTCTTTAGTTATTTCATCCCCAATTAACTATAGGGTCTGCCAGTTCAAAGCGCACCCAATTAAACAGCTATAATCAATAATTACAATCCGGTGTTCTCGCAATCTCTCATATGAAGTGACGTTGTGATTTGGCGATAGCTTAAGATATGATAGAAAGGAAGGATCCAACAATTCTATTCAATCTATCCAGATTTAGGAGGCTTGTACGTATGAGTGAGAAACGCAGCATTACTGCAGAAGATTTATATCGTATAAAATGGACCAGCGATCCGTCGATTTCACCAAATGGTGAACGCGTTGCTTATGTGTCGAAGACTGTAAACAAAGATCGTGACGGATATGTATCCCATATTCGAATGGTAGAGCTGGGAAGTCATGAGGATATTTCATTTACAAGCGGAGAGCAGGATCGTTATCCTGTATGGTCTCCTGATGGCAGCAAGTTTGCTTTTTTACGCAACAAAAATGATAAGCCTCAAATCTGGATCATTCCGGCAAATGGCGGAGAAGCTCAGGCTGTTACCAGCACAAAGCATGGTGTCAGCAGTTTTGCCTGGTCACCGGATAGCAGCAAGCTGTTATTCCGTACCCAGGTTGACCCAAAGGCAGTTGAGGAAGACTCCAAAGATTTAGAAAAATCTAAAAAAGACACAAGCGGTGATAAAAAACCGCTCGAAGAAGAAATTATCGATAGACTTAGGTACAAAGCAGATGGCGGCGGACGCTGGAATGGACGCAGATCTCATCTATACATACAGGAAATCGGCAAGGATTCAGCAGCTGCACTCACAAGCGGAGACTACGATATCGGTGACTTCTGCTGGTCGCCAGACGGAGAGAACATTGCCTTTGTAACAAAAATAGCAGAAGACGATACCGATCCTGACCTCAGCCTGATCAGTGACGTCTATATCATCAGCAGCAGCGGCGAGAACCGCCGTAAATATACAGATTCAGACTGGTCCGTCTATGCGGTCGGCTATTCTCAAGATGGCAAGCAGCTTGCTGTATTTGGAAGCGATCGCTCTCACCATAATGCGACACAGGTAGGGCTTTTTGTCCGTCCGGTTGAAGACGGAGAATGGTTATCTGTAACCAAGTCCTTTGATATTCAGCTGACCAATTCAATGGTGTCCGACATGAGATCAGGGACTCGTTCAAACGGCCCTGTGTTCAGTGAAGACGGTTCATCCGTGTACGCTTTGATCTCCCGTGAAGGCGGAGTCCATCTCGCTAAAATTGCAGTTGATGGTTCCGGTTATGAATGGGTATCCCAAGGTGAGCGCGACATTTACCAATTCGATATCACAGTAGACGGCCGATTTATCCTTGCGGCGGCTGATCCGGCACAGCCGGGAGATTTGTTTCTCCTGGATCCCGAATCACAGCTGGAAAACAGACTTACTAACCATAACGAAGCCTTTCTTGAAGAGGTTGAGGTTGTTCTTCCCCAGGAATTCCGTTTCAAAGCCTCTGATGGTGAAAGCATCCAAGGCTGGGTGATCAAACCGGCAGGAACAGCCAGCGGAGCTAAAATCCCGACCGTGCTTGAAATTCATGGAGGTCCTCACGCCATGTACGGGTTTACATTTATGCTTGAGTTCCAGCTGCTTGCAGCTAGAGGCTACGCAGTCATTTACACAAATCCTCGCGGCGGTCACGGTTACAGCCAGGAATTCGTCAATACGGTACGCGGAGATTACGGTGGAAGAGATTATGCAGATTTGATGGAAGCTGTGGATTATGCTGTAGCGGAATATGATTTCATAGATGATTCTCAGCTGTTCGTAACCGGCGGAAGCTACGGCGGGTTTATGACCAACTGGATTGTGGGTCATACAGACCGTTTTAAAGCAGCCGTTACCCAGCGCTCTATCTCGAACTGGATCTCTTTCTATGGTGTGAGTGATATCGGCTTCTTCTTTACAGAAGATCAAATCGGCGGGGATGTATGGAAGAACACGGAGCTTTTGTGGAAGCACTCTCCGCTCGCCTATGTCGAGAATGTAACTACGCCGCTGTTGATCCTGCATGGCGAGGAGGATCTTCGTTGTCCTATCGAACAGGCCGAACAGCTCTTTATAGCTCTTAAACGACTTGGCAAAAAGACGCAGTTCATCCGTTTCCCTAAATCCAGCCATGAACTGTCACGCGGCGGCCATCCAGGGCTGCGCGTTAAACGATTGAATCATATTGTTCGCTGGTTTGACGAGCACAAATAAGTAAATTTGGATACAAGGCAGCTTCACAAGCATCCAATCGATGAACCTGTGAAGCTGCTCTTTTACATGCTTAGAGCTGTTTATCCGCCCCGGCTATCACCTGCTTTACTTTTGCCTCAAGATTGTACTGCTTCTCCTTTTGTCTAATAATTTCATCTGCGATCGTACATAACGTGGTAATAGACGTTAGTGTTCCGGTCCCCTCCTTCTTTTTAACGATGACATTAAAATTTTTCATCTCCTGCGAAAACCGCTTCTTGGCTGCAGATACACTGCTCTTCGTCGCTTTAATCTGAACTTGAAGAGTATCTTTTTGAGCAAGCGTGGACTTTACCTTCTTTACTTCCGTATCCCTTTTCTTTTTGGCTGTCGTCAGCTTATCCTGCTTTCTCTTGATATCCTCCTTGGCAAGCGTAACTGCAACCTTAGTCGTATCGACCTGAGATTTAACAGCTGCCGTCAAATCTTTGTTCTTCAGCTTTCTTACCAGCGCCAGTTCTTTGTTCAGTGAGGAATACAGTGTAAATAACGGCTCATAACGCTTCTTCGTATTCGCTACATCCTGTGTCAATTTGGCAATTTGATCAGCCTCATGCTGTTTCAAGCGCTGGCGTAACCTGGTCTCTGACTCCTTATTTTCGTAATAGATAGAGGATATCCGCTGATCCAGCGACTGATCCTGCTGATGAAGACTTTTCAATCTGCTTTCCTGCTTGCGAAGTGCGGTCGACATGTTCCCGGTAGCTGCAGCGACGGTTTGATCCAGCATCTTTTTACCGGTAATCGTCAGCTCGAAGCCTGCAGCCTGGGCATACGGCACAGCAAGTGTCATCGTCAAGCTGAGGATAGCCAGCACCAGCCCTCCCTTCTTCCCTATCCTTCTTAGCAAAGACTCCCTCCTCCGGCTGCCTGCATGGACCTGATTCGACATTTCACCATTCTCCTTTCCTTATTTTGAATTCATCATGTGACCCTCAATTGAACACAAAAAAACCCGCAAGAATAGGCACATGCCTCATCTTACGGGTTCTTCCTCATAAGCCGTTCATATGAAATTAGGATCTACTCATATATACTTTATTTTCCATTTGGCGTCAAGCGAGAATGCCTATAATCCTTCTGGAAATTGATCCAGCATCCGAACCAATGTATCCCCTGTGTTCAGCTGGATCTTTACAAGGTACGGTGCATCCATATTGTAGTCTGCGTATACGGAGAAGTCTTTTGCATATCGCAGCACGTCCCACTGATCTGACTCCTCTGCCACTTTCGTTTCGCCTGACAACCTTGCCATATGGTCATAGTATTTCAGTTCCAGCTCTGCATCGTTCTGGTCCTCCAAGAAGCCGGTGTTCGTAATATTTCTAGTAATCGTCATCTCGCTGATATCGGAAGGGCTTAACCTTGCATTATCAGCCAACCCTTTTTTAACAAGCCAGGCTTCCAGCTCATCAAATGATTTGCTCCACGCTATATTTTGGTAAGAACCGTAAGGCTGTTTGTTACTAACAATATCGATGTAAGCCCAGCTGTTTCCCATCTGGAGCTGATCCTCGTAGCTCATTTCCATCAGTTCTTTTTGCAATATCCTC
The DNA here is from genome assembly GCA_023715865.1 of Neobacillus mesonae. Classification (GTDB taxonomy): domain Bacteria; phylum Bacillota; class Bacilli; order Paenibacillales; family Paenibacillaceae; genus Paenibacillus. The sequence goes on along the minus strand of JAMBOW010000004.1, from coordinate 239,439 downwards.
TTAAATTCCCGAATATCAGCAGGATCAGTGATGTTCACATTTTCTCCTGTATACCAGCTCGAAAGGGTAATTCTTATCGTATCTTCATCCGTAAGTCTTTTCGGTACGTATTGCTTCTTGTACTCTTCATGCTCCATTACGGTCTTTAGACTATCCTCAAGCTCCCCTTCTTGCAGTACATATTTTCTTATCATTTTCTTCCCGTCCGCAAGCTCATAAGCGATGATTAAATCTCTAGTATTATGGGAGAACTGCCGATGCGAGATTTTCCCAGATTCATACTTATCAATAATTTCCTGATGAAGCCCTATGACATCCTCAATATATTCGGAATTATGAGAAAAATAATTGCTGCTGAGCTTAGGCTTCTCCTGCGTCCGGTTCATCTTATCCCAATCGATGATATTGTTGAAAGAATCTGAAGCTACCACACTTTTGACATCCTCCAGCTCAGGTACTCGAGTTTCATATCCGCTTAGATTTGTTACAGGAAGATACAAGATCAGCGCAAGCAGAATACCGTACCCTAAGAAGCTGGCAAAGGCACGCTTATCAAAAATGAGCCAAGTTCGGCGAATGACCATTTCAGCAATCAGAAAACCTAAAATGCCGCCGATGGCATAACCGATAAGGAGTCCGTTATCGCTCTTCCCAGTGATCTCCGACAAATAGATCCCGACTACCAGGGCGATACAAAGCGTTACAAGCAGACGAAGCAAAAATGACATAAACGGAAAAGCAATTGTCCGGCTGGATGCAGCTGCGTCTCTTCTCTGATACAGTACATAACTTAGAACAATAAACACGGCTCCCAGTAATAAATATACCGTAAGCTCTTTCCAGCCAAATGGGGCACCCGTTAAACCTGCAAATCGATAAAACGGTGTTGCCATTTCAACTGAAAATCCGGTACCCAATCCTCGTTCATAGTACTGGCCTGGAAAGCCAAAAAGGAATCTCTCCCCGTGCACAACTCCAAGTAAGATCAGCCAAGCCGGAGTAAGCAGCAAACCATATGTAATTATCATTTGAAGGATCGTTTGTCCGAAACTGATCGCAAGCAGCAGTGTCAGACCACATAAGAAAAAGGTCAAGAAGGTAAACATCACTGCCCAATCCCACACAATGGACAGCTCATATACATAATGGTTACCTGAATATGGACGAATAATTGCAGTTACGGCAGCAGTCACCCATACCGGGATCAGCAGCAGTACCAGCGCACTGAACAGGTGGGAAGTCAGCAGCTGACTTCTCGTAATCGGCAGGCTGTGATACAAATCGGACGCTGCCTTCCCGTGCAGGTATCTGAAGACAAAGCTTACCGTAGCGATCGGAAAAATAAGCAGCAAAGGAAGCAGCATACCTCCGTACACATCAAGCAAAGAATCGATCTGTAAATTCCGTCCTCCGCTGACCGGCTCAAACATCATAACAAAGGGCAGGAAAAAGAACAGAAGCAGCTGATACAATAATCCAATCCATCCATGCTGCTTCAAATCCTGGATAATTACTCCCCGGTTAAAGAATAATCGGATGGATGTCATAGCCTACGTCCTCCATTTCATAGATAAAGATCTCTTCAAGAGTCAGCGGCAGTATATCCAGCAAATAAGGGTGATACGACTCGAAAGCGGATTTCACTTCCAGCTCATTTCCTTTTACGATATAAATTTCAACACTACCTCGTTTCTCTCCATGCAAAATGCGAACATGATTTGCCAGTGTATCTTCATGGCTTCGATCCCGAAAAGCGACTTGAACTTTGTGCGTATCCGCCTTTAGATCGTCCAGATCCCTTTCGACAATCAGCTGCCCGTTATGCATAATGCCGATATGGTCGCACAGATCCTCAATTTCCCTCAGGTTATGAGAGGAGATGACGACGGTCAGTTCGCGTTCCGCCGATTCCTGGAACAATAGGTTTTTTATCATCTTGCGCATGACGGGGTCCAGGCCGTCAATGGGCTCATCCAGCAGCAGCACGTCCGGCATACAGCTGAGCGCCAGCATAAAAGCAGCCTGCCTGCGCATTCCTTTCGACATTCGGTTCAGCTTTCGTGTAAGATCCAGCTTGAAGACCAATTCGAGCTGCTGGAAGCGATTATCGTTCCACGAAGGGTATATTCTTTTATAGAAGGCGGCCATCTGACGAATCGTCGCTTGTGGAAAATAATACGGGATATCAGACATAAAAAATGTACGGCTTTTCAAGTTCGTATTTTCATAAACGACCGAGCCATCCATGGTGACACTGCCTTTGTCCGGCTTATAGATCCCTGCCATCGTCTTTAGCAGTGTCGTCTTTCCAGCCCCGTTAGATCCCAAGAGCCCGAATATGGAGCCTTTCCGTATGGATAGAGAGATGTGATTGACCGCCGCCTCTGTTTCAAACACTTTGGTCACTCCGGATACTTCAATCATGGTCTTCCTCCCGTCCGCTGTTCTCTATCTCTTGCTTTGCTGCTGAATAAAGCCGCTGGATCTCGCTCTCATCTAACCCCAAATAAATCGCTTCTGTGAATAGCTTATGTATTTCCGCCTTCAGCTCCTGCTTTCTTTTGTCCACAGGTCTGTGCTCTGCCTTAGCAATAAAGCTCCCTTTACCCGGCAAAGAATAAATATAACCGTCCCGCTCAAGCTCACGATAAGCCTTCTGAATCGTATTTGGATTTACAGTTAGCTCTGCTGACAAATGCCTTACAGAAGGCAGCTGTTCATCGGGCTGAAGCATTCCCATCATGATCAACTCCTTGATTCGTTCTATTAACTGTTCATATATCGGTTTACGGCTGCGCACGTCCAGTTCGAACATAAGATGCCTCCTCCTTCAAGTAATTAAAGCGATGTGTCACGATGCAGCTGAAGTAAGCTAAAAATGAAGTCTACTGAATTAACTGTACTATATCTCATAATACAGTCGAACCTGAAAATGTCAACCATTTCCTTTTCAGTTGGCTAATAGACACTACCCGTTCTGTAAAGTGGTATACTTAAGAAGATGTCATTCCACTAAATCGTACATGTCTGATTAATGATACTAAAAGGAGCTGTACAACATGTCATCTCGAATCTTAATCGTTACCGCTGTAGAAGCCGAGCGAAAGGCTATAGAGGACGGCCTTAAAGTCCCGGAACATGTTCATGTCATTGCTGGCGGTGCCGGGCCTGCAGCTGCTGCTGCCGCAACGGCTGCAGCCCTTGCTTCAGCTTCCTACACTCTCGTAATTAATGCCGGTATTGGCGGAGGTTTTCCTGAACGAGCAGAGGTAGGCTCCCTCGTTATTTCCACGGAAATGATTGCAGCCGATCTGGGTTCCGAAACCTCGGAAGGATTTCGCAGTGTGGACGAGCTAGGCTTCGGCAAGTCGCGAGTGATAGCGGATGCGGAGGCAGTCGGCAGAATTATCGCGGCTCTTCAAGAAGGAGAGACTCGCTTAAGCGTCTATTCCGGGCCTATTCTCACGGTTTCCACTACAACGGGGACGGCAGAAACAGCAAGCGAGCTGCTCAGAAGAGTGCCTGACGCTTATGCAGAATCGATGGAAGGCTACGGCGTTGCTGCTGCAGCAAGCTATTTGAATGTGCCTGTTCTTGAAATCAGAGCCATCTCAAACGCCGTCGGCCCGCGCAACCGGGAAGCATGGCGTATTCCTGAAGCGCTGCAAGCACTCACAGCAGTCAGTCAGAAAATATCGGAGGTCTTATAGTATGAAAATTGTGTATTCCCCATGTCCTAACGACACCTTTGTCTTTCATGCCTTGGTCCATGGCTTGGTTCCAGGTACACCTGATTTTACAGTTACATACGCAGATATTGATGTAACAAACGGGCTCGTTACAAAGCCGAACGAATATGATATTCTAAAAATTTCCTATGCTGCGCTTCCATGGCTTTCCGATGAATATCGACTTATTCCATGCGGAGGTGCACTCGGAAGAGGCAATGGCCCGCTGGTGCTGACAGCCGATAATAACACCCAGCCGGATCACCTTGCAGGCAAGAAAATTGCCGTACCGAGCGAGCGTTCTACAGCCTACCTGCTCTTCAGACTATGGGCTGCGCAAAACGTACCTGGCGGTGTCGGTGAGATCATTGTCATGCCGTTTGATCAAATTATGCCTGCGGTTCGCGATGGCATAATCGATGCAGGTCTTGTCATCCATGAAGCACGCTTTACTTATCCATCTTACGGTCTCAAGCTGATGGCCGATCTCGGAACCTGGTGGGAAGCCGATACCGGACTTCCGATTCCGCTTGGCGCTATCGTTGCACGCCGCAGTCTGGATGCAGCCAAGATTACTTCATGGATTCAGGCATCCATTGACTACGGATGGCAGCACCCTGAAGAGTCCAAAGACTACATCTTGTCCCATGCGCAAGAAATGGATCCTTCTGTTGCACAACAGCATATTGATTTATATGTAAATGACTTCACAAGAAATTTGGGGGATGAAGGCTTTGGAGCAATTGAAGCTTTGCTAGGCCGTGCGGCCAAGGAAGGTCTCGTTCCGGAGATTGACTTTAAGACATTGCGGAATTAGCTTTATGCCGGCCAAATTTAAATGACTCAGACTTTAAAGTCTACTAAAAAATAAAAGAGAAGCCTGACAGCGTAATTACCGCCAGGCTTCTCTTATTTTTTAGCAAGAGCCGCGAATATGATCCGCTACCTTCTCATGATAAAACTGACGAAGCTTGTCCTGCTCCTCCGGGCTAAAGGAAGGAACGCTAGCAGCTCCCAGATTATCCTCCACTTGGGCTACACTTTTAAACCCTGGAATGACACATGTAATATCCGGATTGTCCAAGATCCAGCGCATGGACGCACGAGCCATATCTTCTCTGCCCTCAGCAATCCACGCAAGTTCTCTTGCAAGCTGAACTCCGGTAGGAAACGGAAGGCCAGCAAACGTCTCTCCTACATTAAAGTGGTCGCCGCTTGCATTGAAATTCCGGTGGTCATCCTCGGCAAAAGTGCTGTTCTCCGAGAACTTTCCGGTAAGCAGGCCGCTGGCCAGCGGCAGACGGCAGAGGATGCCAACTCCTGCCTTCTTCGCCTCCGGGAACAGCTCACTCACCGGCTTTTGACGGAAGATGTTGAATATAACCTGCAGTGCTTTTACACCCGGAACACCGAGACAGAACAATCCCTCTTCCACACTTTCCACACTTACGCCGTAATGACGAATCTTACCTTCGGACTGCAGCTTGTCCAGTGTCTCAAATACTCGTCCATCCTTAAGTACCGCAAGCGGCGGGCAATGAATCTGATACAGATCGATACGCTCACGCTTCAGTCTGCTTAGACTGTTCTCACAAAAAGAACGAATCTGTTCCTCTGAGTAGTTGTTTAGATCATGGATATCCTTTGCCCGGCAAAACTTCGTTGCAATATGAACACTGTCCTGCTTATGGCCGACTGCCTTCGCTAGCAGCTCCTCCGCATGTCCGTCCCCATACACGTCGGCTGTATCAAAAAAATTGACTCCCTTGTCAATTGCATATTCCAGTCCTCTAATGGCTTCTTCATCACTGGATTTTCCCCAGCTGCCCCCAATAGCCCATGTACCAAAGCTTACCTCACTGACTCGAAGTTCCGTATCTCCTAATTGTCGATAGTTCATAGAAATTACCTCCTTAAGAAGTCTGTTTTTGAAGTATTCGATACGATGATTAATCTAAATCAATAGATATAATTTCCACTCTCTATTGTAACCGTATACAATTAAATATTCATCCTCTTTTTCCACGACACAAAAAGAAAGGCGTGTTGATTTCAACAGCACCTTTCTCACCATGAATCGACATTACATTCACTCCAGCCGACAGCTCAATCTAACAATACAGGCAGTATCAGCGTAAACGTCGAGCCTTCTCCGACAACACTATAAACGGTAATAGAGCCTTTGTGATCTTGGGCAATTTTTTGACATAGAGACAAGCCAAGGCCAGTTCCCTCCTCCTTCGTTGTATAAAAAGGATTAAAGATTTGATGCAGCTGTTCAGGCGCAATGCCAGACCCTGTATCTTTAATGCGTACAACCGCATTATGGTCCACCTTACTCACTTTAACTTGAACCTCCCCAGGTGTATCCATCGCTTCAAGGGCATTACGGACAAGGTTAAGCAGCACTTGGACAATTTTATCCCTATCCATGTATATGTACATCGAATCGTCCTCAATCTCTAAAGAGAGCTGATGGCCACGAGAGATTGCATCTGATTCAGATAAAGAAATGACACGTTCAACACAGATCTTAAGTGACTCAGATCTCATATTGCTGGCATGCGGCTTGGAAAATTGGAGGAATTCTGCAGTCAGCTCCGTAACTCTCGTAATTTCACTCATAATGACATCATACCAAGGCTGAATATTATACGATTGGATCTTCGACAATTGAACGAAGCCGCGGATGGCTGTTAGCGGATTACGTACTTCATGCGCCATACCTGCCGCCAATTCCCCTACAACCTTCATTTTCTCTGATCTGAAGAGATCCTCCTCACGCTGAAGCCACTGCTCCCGTCTCATCTGGAACAGCTTGTCCTCCGCTTTCATAATCAATTCATTGTAATCGGTGCTCTCTTCCGGATGGGAAGCAATACTGTACGATACTTGATAGCCGAGCACATCCAATTCCAGCAAGGAGCCAATTCGTCCTGGTTCATAATATTCGGTTGGCAGCAGCAGGGCATAGCGGTCACCTGCATACCTTGAAACACCATAGGCATTAGGAAAAGTGGAGGTCAGCGCCTGTCCTAGATTGGACAGAGCCTCATTACCACTCTCTAGTCCGTCATGATTAAAGGATTTAAAGTTTTGTAAATCTAGCAGAATTAAATAGAAAGGTGTTTTGTTTGAAATCAGTTCCTGTATCTGATTCATATAGCCAAGATAGTTGAGAAGGCCGGTAAGCGGATCGTGTGTGGTGAGATAGTCATTCTTATCGCGAAGCAGCTGCTTCTCCGATTCTGTACGAATAACGTAATGAAACAAAAAAACAAGGAAAATAGATGTCAAAAAATCGAATACTGAAACCAAGATATTATATTCGGTCAAAGGAACATAGCTGAGACGTATAAGTGTGTACTGTAGGATAAGCAGCATAGATATCGGCAATGTTTGTTTGTAGGATTGTTTATTACCGAAAATTGACATAATCATAATGTAATAAAGTAGCACACACCAATTAAGTTGAGAAAAATAATGAAAAATACCAAGCAATATCCACTGTACCAATAGGAGTCTTGGGAATCTTCGATCCAGTAAAACGGTCAGCAACATCAAAGCTCCAACTATGATCATTACACCCGAATTATGCGATTTATCTAATATGTGGGATGAGATGATGATAAGCAAGCTGGTTATCGGTAGAAAAATCAACTTAAGTCGATGGATTAACAATCGAGCTGCACTCCCTCATGCAAGTTATTGGAATATGGCTGTAACTGATAAGTGCATTATATACCATGATTTTCAACATTGCTGTCGAATACTGGCAAAGGGCGGATATGAAATCCTATATTCCTTTTTTTCATACATGATCAGGGAGCTCCATCAGACATTAGTCATAGTAAAGAAATGAGCAATAATTCATATAACAGTGCTTTGTCGTCTAATTTTCGACTTTAATTCGTAGGTATTATATCCCTCCTTCAATTTGCGATGAATTTCCTGAATTTTTCGCACATCTTCAAATGAGTACCTTCTGCTTCCCCCTTTAGTCCTAGCCGGAAATACCAGCTTTCTTTCCTCATAGTAACGGATCTGCCTCTCGGATAGACCTGTCAGCTCTTTAACCATACCAATGCTCATAATTTGCTCATTCATCAATACCACTCCTATGTCAGGATATTTATCATACAAACAGAGTGCCACCTTCTAAACAGCGTGTTTGATGGAAAAAGAGACCGAAACTATGCAGCTGTTTATTGTAATTCATTACATCATGTCAACAATTTTAAGGATTTTCGTTTTAAATTTCAATATATTTCAGATTTTTAAAAAAAGTGTGTCAGATTTCTTCACAGTACTTGAGACAAGTAAACCGGTTTTTGGTAATATCGTTCTCACAAAGATTCGCACCTGTTAAAAAAGGAGCTGAAGCTAAGGATGAGCAACGCTGAACGTCCTCAGGACATGACGAGAAGACAGTTTTTAACGACCGTCGGTAAAGTGGGGGGATCCCTCGCTGTATTCAGTCTGATGGGAAATCTCGGTCTCCTCTCGCCTGAAACCATGAAAGCGCAGGATTATACCCCTCCAGGAAAAAACGATCTTGCCTTGAGTAATCGCAGCGGCAAGAAGATTATTATTCTCGGCGCCGGAATCGCCGGAGTGACCGCAGCTTACGAGCTTGGAAAAGCAGGCTATGACTGCACCGTACTGGAAGCCAAATCCTTTGCAGGCGGCCGGAACTGGAGCATCCGGAAAGGGACGACGAATCAGGAAATCGGCGCTTCCCGCCAGTACTCCCAGTTTGGCAGTGACTTATATTTTAATGCAGGTCCGATGCGAATTCCCCAGTTCCACTCTACACTTGAGTACTGCAGGGAGTTCAATATTCCGATTGAGCCTTTCAATAACGTGAATGACAGCGGCTATTATTACAATGAAAATGCAGGAGCACTGTCTGGTCAAAAAATTCCCAAACGTGCAGCCAAAGCCGATGTCCGCGGCTATGTTTCCGAAATGCTGGCTAAAGCCGTCAATCAGTCCGCTCTCGATCTCCCCCTGACTTCCGAGGAAAAAGAAAAGCTGGTTGATTATCTCCGGAGGGAAGGCGATTTGAATGCGGACCTCTTCTATCGAGGCTCATCCCGAGGTGGATATAAAGAAGAGCCAGGCAGCCGTCTGGATGCAGGAGTTGTCCGCGATCCATTCGATCTCAAGGCCATCCTTAATTCTGGCTTTGGCAATTACTTCAGCAATGAGTACGGATACGATCAGCAGATGATGATGTTCCATCCGGTGGGCGGTATGGACATGATTGTCCAAGCCTTTGAGAAGCACCTCGGCAACCGTATCAAGCTGAATGCCCCAGTTACTGAAATCCGTCAATCCGCTGACGGCGTTCGCGTTCGTTTTACCCAGAACAAAAAGGAACAGGAAATCACGGGTGATTACTGTATCTGTACCATTCCTTTATCCGTCCTGCGCAACATTCCCGCCAATTTCTCTTCGGCTATGGCAAGCGCCATCCGTGGGGCCAGATACGCATCCGCCGGTAAAATCGGCCTGCAGTTCAAACGCAGATTCTGGGAGGAGGATGATCTTCTCTACGGCGGCAACAGCCTGACCAACATGGATATCACTCAAATCTATTATCCTCCGACGGATTACTTCGGCAAAAAGGGCATCCTTCTTGGCTATTATGTTACTGGATCTAACGCGGACAAGCTGGGCAGTATGAGTTACATAGAAAGGGAGCGCCATGCCCTCACCCAAGGTGCCAAAATCCATCCTCAATATATGAAAGAGTTCGAGAATTCCTTCTCCATTGACTGGAAGAAAATTAAATACCAAGAAGGCGCTTGGGTGTCCTATAACGCTGAGGAACGCGCAGGCCTCTACAAAACCTTATGCCAGCCGGATAACCGGATCTATCTGGCAGGAGATCATATCAGTCATATTGTTGCCTGGCAGGCCGGAGCTATTGATTCGGCGCGTGCTGTCGTTAACGATATTCATCAGCGTGTGATGAAAGGATGACAGGGCAAAATCTATCTTATCCAACAATAAAGGAGAATGACCAATGAAAAAGATTGTGAGAAGTCTTTTGCTGACAAGCCTATTAGCCGCCAGCTTTGGAATGACAGCTTACGCCGAAGAAAAATCGCCGATTGAAGTTAAAGGAACCGTTGTATCTGTAACGGGAACAGCTCCAGCTTCATCCTCTCCTGCTCCGGCCTTGGAGAAGAGCTCCATATTTTATGGAAGTCCCACCTCCTCCATCTCAAGCGGTGTCGTCGTACCGGAAGGCGCTGCTTATTTGTACACAAGCGGGACGGTACCACCCGTATTGAATAAGGATGGACTCACCGTCTACGAGCGTTATGGTGATACGAAGACACAAGCAGCAGGTGTTTTAAAATCGATAGAGAAGCAGCTTCAAGACCAAGGGCTATCGATGAAAGACGTTATATACCTGCGTGCCTACTTGACCGCGGATACGGCTCAGGAGGGTAAATTCGATTACGCAGGCTGGAATGCAGCTTACGGAGAGTTCTTTAACAACGAGAAGAACCCGGTTAAGCCAGCACGGTCCACTGTCGGTGTAGCAAGTCTGGTCAGTTCCGATTGGTTAATTGAAATTGAAGCCGTGGCAGTGTTCCCTGATAAATAACTATTTTGAAAAGGAGGAATGAAGAATGCTACAAAACATAGGAATAACGGGGATCATTATGATTTTGGTGCTCGTGCTGATCCTGTTCGGACCTTCAAGACTGCCTGAATTAGGACGAGCGGTTGGCAGGACCTTATTCGAATTCAAATCCTCCGCCCGCGAGCTTGTAGGTGAATCTAAAGATGAGGATGAGTCTTCTAAAAATGACAAAAAATAGTTGTCAACTCAGGTCATGGCATGTTATTATGCATTTAACTTAATTTATACTATTCCACTCGGAATATACATTTATCAACCGGACAGCCGGAGATCTCCCCTTTTTAAGGGCCTGATCTCCGGCTTTTTCAGGTTAGTAGGAGGATGAGCAATGTGCCAAAAAGAGAAATGAAACTGGGCGCTTTCCTAATGATCCCTGGGCATCACGTAGCCTCATGGCGCCACCCTGAGGCGGATGTCAACGGCGTTTTGAATTTATCCTTTTATAGGGAGCTTGCCCAAACAGCCGAGCGCGGTAAGTTTGATATGGTCTTTCTGGCTGACAGCCTTGCTGCAAGGAGCAACAGACATACAGAAGGACGTGTGGTGAATGCTACATTTGAACCGTTGACACTATTATCAGCCCTTGCTGCAGTTACAGATCGCATCGGCCTTACCGCAACGGTCTCCACTACCTATAACGAGCCCTTTCATGTCGCCCGCAAGTTCGCTTCTCTCGATCATCTCAGTCAGGGCCGGGCGGGATGGAACGTTGTTACCTCCGGGAGCGAAATCGAGGCTTTGAATTTTGGTAAAGAAAATCATCTCCAGCACAGTTTGAGATACGACCGGGCCAAGGAATTTGTTGATGTCGTATCCGGTTTATGGGATACATGGGATGATGATGCAGTCATTAAAGATAAGGATACGGGATTGTTCTCTGAACCAGGCAAAATCCGCGCACTTGATCATAACGGGGATTGGTTCCAGGTCAAGGGGCCGCTGAATATCTCACGACCGCCGCAAGGATATCCCGTCATCATTCAAGCAGGAGCCTCAGAATCCGGCCGGGATTTTGCTGCTCAGCATGCGGAAGCTATATTTACCGCCTGGCAGACTCTTGATGAAGCGAAGGATTTCTACAGTGATATCAAGGGCCGCTTGCAGCAGTTTGGAAGATCGCCTGAAGATGTGAAGATCATGCCGGGTGTGTTCCCGATTATTGGGCGGACGGAGCAGGAAGCAGATGAACTTGAAGCCAAGCTAAAAGATTTGATCCACCCTTCCGTCGGTGTTGCTTTATTATCGGGGCTGATCAGTTATGACCTCAGCCCTTATCCTATAGACGGCCCGCTCCCAGAGCTGCCTGAACTGTCTCAAATTAATGGCCAAAAGAGCCGTTTCCTCCTATTAAAAGACATCGCCGACCGGGAAGGGTTTACGATTCGGCAGCTGTACCAGCACATTGCGGGTGCACGCGGACATTGGAGTATAAAAGGAACACCCGTTCAAATTGCCGACCAGCTGGAATCCTGGTTCCTCGGTGGTGCAGCAGATGGTTTTAACGTCATGGCCCCTTATCTGCCGGGCGGGCTGAAGGATTTTGTCGATCTGGTCGTACCTGAGCTTCAACGCCGCGGGCTCTTCCGAAAAGAATATGCGGGTACTACGCTCAGGGATCACCTCGGTCTCAAAAGACCTGTCTCAAGATATCAAAAACAGCCCGTTCAGCACACATAAACCACATCTTTACATTAAAATATACCTCTTTACTTTATTTCTATACTCCGCTATAAAGCCTCCTAACTTGTAAATAACCTTAGTCCGCCAGGGCTAAGGTTATTTTTATTCTAACGGAAAGGTGAAGGGTACTTTTATGAGAGAGCTAAAGTATATAATCTATCTAGAAATGGACAGAGAATGCGTCGTCTATAACCCTGTCTTTAATAAGGAGAGAAAAATAACATGTATTACTATAAAGGAGCTATTCCAGGACTAGATAACTTCATTTATTTTAAAAGCGAAATAAAATTAAATGAAAACGATGTAGTCGTATTGGAGGATAAAAAGTATTTTATCGAAAGCATTGAGAAAGGATTTCTGCTGCTTAGAAGAGTTGGCTCCATTGTAGCTGTGAGTGTATAAATGACTTCGAATCATGTAAACGATCAGACACAGAAATGCTATGCCAGTAGGATGAATTTAAATTCAATTGCACATAATATCACAAAAAGGTGGTGCAGAAAAATTGGCTCATTCAAAAAAACGTGGCCATGTTGAATTTCATCCTCCTGCCGTCAAAATGGTAGCTGATTTGCCCGGAGATGAAGAAATGAGGTCTCATTTGGAGGAAATGAAGCTGCATGACGGGTTTCAGGGCAGCTGCATTCAAATATCTCCAGACCATTCTGAAGGAGAATCCAAGGATGAATGATCACTTGCAATCAATTACTGGCTGGCTGGACACGCATTCGGGACATCTTATTCGGATACAAAAGAAGGAACAAGGAGATCTCGATGAAGTGCAGATGAAGGTGGAGCAAATCGGAGTCCACGAAGACAACACCCATGCCATGGATAACTATACCGGCGGCGATGTCTTATATATCCGGGGGGACGGCAGTGTGGTGCAACCGGAAGGCAATGCTGCACTCCCTGGAGGCACATTTTTAATACCTGTTGCACAGTTAAATCAAGTACATGTGGACGGAAATCATCTTCATTTGGAAAATGAACGTGCTGCCTATGATCTGACGGTGTTGGATTAAATATATAAAAAGCAGCCAAAGTTCTTAATAGAAAAATAAACAGCGCTCCCTATAGGGGCGCTGTTTATATAAGGACTAATTTATTCACTGCGCTTCAGGAAGGCTTTCGTCCGTTCAAGCTGCGGATTGCCAAAAATCTGTTCCGGGGTTCCTGCTTCCGCAATTTCACCCTGATCCATGAAGATAACACGGTCAGCCACATCTCTGGCAAAGTTCATTTCATGCGTGACAATGATCATTGTCATGTTCTCTTCGGCCAGCTTGCGGATAACTCTCAGGACTTCTCCGGTAAGCTCTGGGTCGAGAGCTGATGTCGGCTCGTCAAAGAGCAAAATTTCCGGATTCATCATGAGCGCGCGTGCAATGGCGACACGCTGTTTCTGTCCGCCGGACAGACTCGAAGGATACACACTTGCTTTATCTGAAAGCCCAACCTTTGCAAGCAAATCTGCTGCATGAGGTTTGATCACTGCTGCATTTTCCTTCTTCACCATCTTGGGAGCAAGCTCCAAATTTCCTTGGACCGTAAGGTGAGGAAACAGGTTGAAATGCTGAAATACCATACCCATCCGGGAGGTGATTCGCCTCATTTCTACCGCATTGACGTATTCTCCATTATTCACGAGGAATTCATCACCGATCCGAATGGTCCCCCCATTCACCTTCTCCAAGTTCACAAGGCTGCGCAGCATAGTGCTTTTCCCTGAACCGGATGGTCCAATGACAGCAATGACTTCACCCGGCTTTACTGTGAAATCTACTTTTTTTAATACCTGCAGATCACCAAATGACTTTTGCAGGTTTGTAACTTCTATCATATTCGTCATAACGAGACATTCCTTTTAAGTTTATTCGAAACGAAACCGCTTCTCCAGCGCTTTAAAGAAAAGCGTAAGCACTAGAGTCATTAGCAGATAGATAACAGCCGCCACTGCAAAAGGCATAATGGTTGCATCCCGATTGACTGCAGTCTGGGCAAAATGCAATACCTCTGGTACAGCTACAGCATAGAGAAGCGCGGTATCCTTTACAAGCGTAATGGATTCATTCGCTGTTGAAGGAAGCACAACTCGAATCATTTGAGGCAGGATGACTCTCGTCATTGTCTGCCATTTACTCAAACCAAGAACCTGCGAGGCTTCGTATTGACCTTTATCAATAGACAACAGTCCGCCTCTGAAAATTTCAGCAAAGTATGCCGCGTAATTAAGAACAAATGCAATTCCCGCAGCTACACTGCGATCGAGAACTAAGTACTCTCCAACCACAGGGAGCATTGGAAGCCCGTAACAAAAGAACAGCAGCTGCAGCAAGAGCGGTGTACCTCTCATCACATAAATGTAACTATGGGCAAAAGCTGAAATAGGTTTAAATCGGCTGTTTGCCATTAAGGTAACACCAAATCCCAGCGGTATAGACAATATAATTGCCGTAAAAAATAACAGTATAGTGGTTCTTGCCCCTTCAAGCATGGGCAGGGTAATGCTCCATAAATATTCTAAGCTCATGTTAATGTTCGACTCCTAAAATCAGGATTTTAAATCTTTGAAGTAAAAGAAACCGGGGTTCTTGAACCTCGCCCGGTTTCCAATCTTGTGTAACTCGTAACCCTTAGTTTAATACTTTATTCTCTCCAAACCATTTTTCAGAGATTTCAGCCGCTGATCCATCTACACTCATTTCGTCCAGTGCGCTTTGCAGCTGATTCAAAAGCTCCTCGTTGCCTTTCTTCACTCCAACGCCGTACTCTTCCGGAGCCAAGGATTCATCTAATAGTTTATAAGTGCCTTCTTCCAGGGACATATAATACTTAGCAACAACCTCATCTATGATCACAGCATCCAATCTGCCGCTCTTCAAATCACTCAAAGCCAGCACATTATCCGGAAATGCAGATACCTGGGCAACTTTATCATTAATCGGGTGTGCACTAAGGGCATCCGATGCGGATGACAGATTTTGAAGTCCTACTTGCTTGCCCTCCAGTTCATCCAGCTTTGTCAGGGGTGAATCTGCCAGCACGATCGCTACCTGGCTGTTTGCCATGTACGGCTTAGTGAACAGCACCTTTTCTTTACGATCATCAGTAATGGTATAACCATTCCAGATCAGATCAATGCGTCCACTGCTAAGTTCAGATTCCTTAGAAGACCAGTCAATCGGCTGGAACTCCACTTCTTTGCCCATTTTCTCAGCCGCTGCCGTTGCATAATCGATATCAAATCCGACAATATTATTATCTTCATCTCGGAATCCCATCGGTGCAAATTTGTCATCGATACCGATGACCAAAGTGTTCTCATCTTTACCGCTTGAGCATGCGGCGAGGACGAGTACCAAAATACTCATCATTATTGTTAACCATGCTGACTTTTTCACGAGTTTCCCTCCATAGATGTATAATTCAAAATTATGATGTAAACAAACGCTTTAGTTCGCTACCATATTAACATAATGAAAACATAATAACATAGGATGAGAGATTACGCCACTAGAATGTATGATTTTATTATCCACTGGTAGAATTTTAGTTGGAAAATTACTTGCACAACATAAAAACACCCACATGGACTCTAACTGTATTCCAGTCCAGGGGTGTCTTTACGAAAATCATTATTGTACAGGTAATGATCGTTTAAAGCCTAACCTGATTAACTTACTTTGACTTCCACTCTTCGATCAGAAGCTCAGCATGGCGTGTTAGATTCAGCTCTGCTCTCTCGCTCACTGTATCTTTGCCGCCTCTCTTATCCAGTTGAGAAATATATTTTGCAAGAAATGATGAAGCCTGCTTTAATGCCTTCTTGTCATAATGATGACGAGCCTGCCGGAGTGTATTTGTGGTCTGATTGACAACAGCCCCCTTCAGATCCCCTGCTTCCACATACGATTCATGAAGCTGCTCAAGCGCTTGAAGCAGTCCCGCCATGGAAAGCTGAGGAAGGTTAACCTTGCCGAATTCCATGTCGGATGCAAAATAGTAGCTCGTATATACAGGCTGATTATAGCCCGTATTCTGCGTGGCCACTCCTGCGCGGTACTGAGGATCATGCAACAAAGTATGCAGCTTGTGATGAGTCACCTCCGTATTGGAATAAATACGGATGGCACTGCTATCCGCAGTGCGGACCAGCATTTCCTCACGCCAGTCTCCGAACACATCAGCGACAAGCGAAGGGGTCCCTTTGGTATGGTTGTTTGTCCGTGTGCCTTCTGCCGTTAATACCGTTCCTTTTTTCCAGTCATCAATCGTCGGTGTGGTTTCTAGAGATCCGTTAATGATTTGGGTTGTCATATCCTTAGACCATTTGATGCTCATATTGGTTCCCGGTGCCTGATCGCTGATCTTCTCTCCTTGTGCCGAATACAGCCCTACTGCCCATGTTTCGAGTCCAGGATGATCCGGATCTACATCACCAATCATGCCGCGCCCGGTATCACGGCCGGTATATGCACCATAGATGACTTCCCCCGTCTTCCCATCCCTTAGCGCATAGCCATATGGTGCATAAGGTCCTCCTTCATGAACCATATACACTTCAAGACCTTCTCGGGACGGATCAATATTGGCTACATGGAGGGCATCTCCGTGTCCCAGATTTGCAACCGCTCCGGGATTTGCACTTTGCGGCGGCATCACTGCAGAAGAATTGGATAATACCGAGCCGTCATGGTCAATCGTGGTGGAACCGTACACGATTTCCTGCCTGCCATCCCCATCCACATCGGCAACGCTGAGCGAATGCGCCCCTTGTGTCGTAATCTGACCGTACTCCGGATCTGTCCCCGGTCTTCCATGCGGGCCGTCTCTGAACGGATTCGTCATCGGTGTCCAGCCGCTGTCCACGTACCAATACTCTTTCAAATCCTTCCCGTCCCAGCTGTAAGAAACGAGCGTTGTCCGGGTGTAGTAACCTCTCGCAAATACTGCATACGGCTGCGCTCCATCCAAATAAGCCACACCCGACAAGAATCGATCCACCCTGTTGCCCGGTTCAATCCGATTCATGGCATAATCTCCCCAACGCAGTCCGTCATCGTACCGCCCTGGTTTATAGCGAACCGTCTTCAGTTCTTTGCCGCTAGCTCCCTCAAATACAGTTAAATACTCTGGACCCGATAAAATAAATCCTTCAAACTCACGGAATTTGTTTCGATTCGCATCCTTGGATGGAGCAAACACGTCCATGAAATAATTTGCAAGCTGTTCAGCGTCTTCCCGAACTAAAGGATAATGATATCGGGGTTTAATTCCAAAGGCTTCTTCAAGAGTTTGCGGCCAGCTGCCATCTTTGACTTCCTCGTAATCATGCCAGCTCATAAACATATCTACGATATGCTCATAGTAACCTTCACTGCTCAGCCTGTAGTCATCCTCATTCGAATAGCCTGCCGCAAGATCATCCTTCAGCATCGTTATGTACTGCTCAGATATCACAGCACCTTGGCCGTTGTAGCGGAGGACTTTTGTGCCCGGGGCGGTTTTGAACATCAGCTCAGCCTTCCCGTCACCGTCAAAGTCATAAACTAGAAACTGGGTATAATGCGCACCTGAACGAATATTGACGCCAAGATCAATTCTGTAGAGCAGTTCACCCTCAAAAGTATAAGCATCGATGTAGGTGTTGCCTGTATAGCCGACCTGGGATACGTCTTTGGCATTGCTTGGCTCCCATTTCACGAAGTACTCAAGCTGCCCGTCACCATCTACATCCCCTACGCTCATATCATTGGCTGAATAGGTGTAGGCTTCGCCAGCTGGAGTCGTTCCATCCGCCGGTTTTTGAAGAGGGAGATCATAATACGTATTTCCCCATGGAGTGACCGCATTACTTTGGTCTACCTCCTTGCCATTTATAACTGCGGAGACATAGTAGGATGAATCTGCTTCTCCCTCAGAATCCAGATAATTCGTGCTGTCACTTACTTTTGCAATCAACTCCCCATTCCGATACACGTTAAAATCAGCACCTGTCAATCCGGTTTCATTACTCCCCGTTACCTCATGAGCAAGCAGTCTCCAGCTCAAAAACATACCATTGCTCGCCGGAACGGCAATGAGTCCCCGATCCAAATACTCCATTTGAATTTGGCTCTTCATATTCTGGTGCCCCTTCCCGCTTACATCTTCGGCTACCGCGATTCCTGTAGTACAAAGCAAGATTGCACACATCCCGCTCACAGCCATCTTTTTTATCAGACCTGCTCTTAAATTTATCATGCAAACACCTCATCTTCCTCAGAATGATTACGTTTACAAAAATAAGCCTGAACGAACCTGAATCCTGGTCCTTATTTCGCCCCTCTCCTATGAACTAAAATGTAGAAATGAACAAATTTATGTCGTAAATGATGTAATAAAAATTATAGACCTCCCTCTTCTCGATCACCATTTAAATATCAGAGTTACTTGTTCAAATATCAGTGTTTATGACTGATTAAATGATCTGTATGTTGATCCGCAAAATAAAAGATAATTTTACCATATCAGTCACAAATATACTATAATAGACAAATGAAGAAGAGGTGATGAAGTGGCAACACAAAAAACTTTGAATAGCAGCTTTAAACTCGAGGGCATCACGCTTCATAGCGGAATGACCACCTCCATGATTTTTCATCCTGCACCACCCGACAGCGGCATCGTGTTCAGAAGGACAGATATTACACCCTATGAAACAATCAAGGCTGCAGTTAACAACGTATCAAACACTGATCGCTGCACCCAGCTTAGCAAACATCACAGCTGTTCCATTTCAATGGTAGAGCATGTTTTGTCTGCACTTCGCGGCATGGGCGTCGATAATGTAATCATAGAGGTTAATGGTAAGGAAATCCCTGTTCTTGATGGGAGTGCAGTCACAATTGCAGAGAGAATCAAGCAAGTCAGTCTTTCAGATCAAAAAGCGGAGAAAAGGTGTTTTCGCTTAAAGAAGACGATAAGAGTTGAACAAGGCAAATCATATCTTCAGGCTGTTCCTTGTGATGAAATAACCTATTCCATAGTTTTTAAGAATGATCACAACCTCCACTTCTTGACCGACCAGACCGCTTTTTTTAACGGAGATCCTCAGAATTATTTATATGATATTGCTCCCGCCCGGACATTCGGCTTCGAACATGAAGTGGAGTACCTGAAGACTAAAGGCCTGATTAAAGGGGCTTCTACAGAAAACGCAGTGCTGATAGGAAACAGTGGAATCATATCAAATCTTCGATATCAAGATGAATTTGCCCGTCACAAGCTGTTAGATGTTATTGGTGACTTAGCTTTAATCCCTCCATTCTGGGCCAAAATTGAAGGCCAAAGAACATCTCATCACTTGAATACACTTTTCGCGAAGGAAATATTAAAGCAGCTTTATTAGAACGATGAAGGAGATGAACGTATGGGTTTTCATTTAAAAGCAATTGCACAGGAGTTAAACGGATTGTTAGTTGGCGACGGAGACATATTGATACATAGCATTGCTTCTTTATCAAATGCCAAGGCTGGTCAAATTACCTACGTAACTCAAAAAAACGCAAGTCGATTAGCTTCCTGCAGCGCATCAGCTGTAATTGTTCCCGAAACAATCCAGCACTTTGAGCTTCCAGTCATTAAAGTAAAGAACCCAAGGCTCGCCTTCATTTCTTTAATAAAAATGTTTCATGGCGAGATGAAAGCGAATGGAGAAATTTTGTCACGTATGATCGATCCTTCACTGAAAGCCGGGAACCTTATACAAATTGATGAAGGCGTGGTTGTAAAACAAGGGGTCTCTATTGGCAGCAACACCATAATTAGTTCAAATTGCTTTATTGGTGAACATGTTACTATCGGGGAAAACTGCTTGATCCATCCCAACGTAACGATTCAAAACGATACCTTTATAGGTGACAATGTCATTATCCATTCAGGTTCTGTAATTGGCTCTGATGGATTCGGCTACGAGTGGGACGGGGAAAGGCATGTGAAAATTCCCCATATCGGGAACGTTGTTATCTATGATGATGTGGAAATCGGCGCCAACACGACAATCGACCGCGGTACGATCGATTCTACGATGATAGGAAAGGGCACTAAAATCGACAATCTTGTCCAAATCGGTCACAACGTGCAAATCGGCGAGCACTGTATTATTGCCGGGACAAGCGCTATTGCAGGCTCCTCCATCATTGGTAATCATGTGGTCTTAGCAGGAGGATGCGGTATTGTAGATCATGTGTCTATCGGAGATCATTCCGTGTTAATGGCACGAACCGGCCTGTCGAAGGACTTACCTTCACAATCGTTCGTTTCCGGCTATCGAGCGCTTCCCCATAAGGAACAATTAAAAGAATACGCCTTACTGTCCAGACTTCCTAAAACAATGAAGGAAATTAACAATAGATTAAAAATTATCGAAGAAAAAACTCTTAAACATCTAAAGGAGGGTTAGCACTTATGGTTCATTCCACTTCTTTGGTTCATCCTGCTGCAATGATTCATCCTACAGCATACATTGGAGAAAATGTAGAAATTGGTCCCTCCAGCATTATTGAAGAGAACGTAAAGATCGGAGACGGCTGTAAAATTGGAAGCAGCGTTGTTATCGGTTCTCATACTACAATTGGCACTAACAACCATATTTTTCACGGAGCAGTAATTGGCTCCCTTCCACAGGACATGACCTATAAGGGGGAAGAAACTCATCTTATCATCGGTAACAGTAATATAATAAGAGAATACGCAACAATTTCGAAAGGTACGTTGAAGGGCAATGGAATCACACGTATTGGCCACAACAATTTCATTATGAACTATGCCCATATCGCACATGATGTAGTAATTGGCAGCCATGTCACTATCACAAATGGTGTACAGATTGCTGGTCATGTGGAAATAGAGGACTATGTAACCTTCGGCGGGTTGGCCGGTGTTCACCAGCACTGTAGAATTGGCTGCTATTCCATGATTGGTCTTGGCTGTAACGTATTCCAAGACATCGTTCCTTATTCTCTTGCTAGTGGTACTCGTGCCAAAATATATGGAATTAATCTCGTGGGATTAAAACGAAACCATATGTCTAATGATGACATGAAAACGATAAAGCAAATTCATTCTCTCCTATTTCGGAAAAAATTAACTCTATCTCAAGCTCTGGATGAAATTAATAGATTACCTCATTCCATTTTTAAAGAACATATTGTATCCTTCGTAAACAAATCTGAACGAGGTATTGCAAGAATGAGGTGATTTCTCTCTGGTTCCAAAGGTCGTTATTTCGATCCTAATATTAATTATTCTAAGCATAATTAGACGGAGGAACATATGATACCCATCGCCAAACCTTCCATCGACCAAAAAGAGATCGATGCCGTTGTAAACGTAATGCTCTCAGGCCAATTAGCTCAAGGCGAGTCTGTTTTTCAATTTTGAGAAGCGTTTCTCCGAAACATTCGGTTACCCTTATGCCGCAGCAGCAAACAATGGAACGGCTTCCCTTCATGTCTCACTGCTTGGGGCAGGCGTTACAGAAGGAGATAAAGTGCTGACTACACCCTTTTCCTTTATCGCAACAACAAACGCCATTTTATACTGTCGAGGGATTCCTATATTCGTCGATGTTGATGAGCATTCATTTAACCTTTCACCTAGTGCACTTCGAAACACACTTAAAGAACACCCCGACGCAAAATATCTACTGCTCGTCCATCTGTTTGGTCAACCCTGCGACATGAAGGAAATCATGTCCATCGCATCAGAATACAGCCTAACGATCATTGAAGACTGCGCGCAAGCACATGGTGCATCTTACGATGGCCAACCTGTCGGTACCTTTGGCATTGGAGGAGCATTCAGTTTTTACCCGACGAAAAACATGACTACAGCTGAAGGCGGAATGATCGTATCTACAAATCCA
Organism: Neobacillus mesonae; assembly: GCA_023715865.1. Lineage (GTDB taxonomy): Bacteria > Bacillota > Bacilli > Paenibacillales > Paenibacillaceae > Paenibacillus. Next base: position 217,460 of record JAMBOW010000004.1, on the reverse strand, counting down.
GAGTACGCTGAATTGTGCAGAAAGATGATTAACCACGGCTCAAATAGACAGTATGTTCATGACGTCCTAGGCTTTAATTACCGTATGACGAGCATATCTGCTGCTATTGGTTCCGTTCAATTAAGCAAAATACATGACTTTACTTTTAAACGAAAGATGATTGCAGGCAAATACCTTGCAGAAATAAACAATGACTACATAACACTTCCAAAAATGACTCCATCCGCCGATCATGTATTTCATCAATTTACTATTAAGACACCCTTTCGGAATGAACTTAGTGCCCATTTGAAGCAAAACGGAGTAGGGTACGGAATTTACTACCCGATGCCGCTACATAAACAACAGCACGTAATGACTTATGCGAACGATAGAGGCTTTGAAATCAAGCAGCAGCCTACTGCTGAGAATCTAGCAGAACAAGTATTATCAATCCCCGTACACCCGCAATTGGAGGAAGCAGAAGTAGAGCATATTGTTAAAGTATTGAACGAATTTGTAGTATGAGCAGAGAAGATAAAGAAAAACGCCGATGTACTCGGCGTTTTCTTATTGTGAACATCCTATCTCTGCAAACTAATGGTATAAACACCTTTAGACTCTACAGTGAAAGTAAGAAGCCCATTCTTATTGACTTCAGCCTTAACCTCTGCCCCGTCACTGTTCGCAACCTTGATGGCATCTGCAGCTGTGCCCTTTAAGAACACAGCGCACTCTCCGTTATAATCAGAACGGATCTCGGCATGAGCCAGCTGTCCATTCTTCCATTCAAGATCTATTTCATACCCGCCTCTGGCGCGCAGACCTTTTACAGAGCCGTTCTCCCAAGCCTTAGGAAGTGCAGGAAGAAGCTCAATATAGCCTTGGTGCGATTGCAACAACAGCTCAATAATCCCTGAGGTTGCTGCAAAGTTGCCGTCAATTTGGAAAGGTGGATGCGCGTCGAACAAATTCGGGTACACGCCCCCGCTCTCGTATCTTTCGGAACCGTCACGAACCAGCTGAAGCAGATTGGAGACAAGTCGGTGTGCCCGATCCCCATCCTGGAATCGTGCCCATAGACCGACCTTCCAGCCGAGACTCCAGCCTGTACCGCCGTCACCGCGACGTTCAAGTGATACCCGTGCCGCCTTGAGCAGCTCAGGTGCAAGACTTTCTGTGATTTGGCGGCCCGGATATACCCCAAATAGATGGGATACATGTCGATGATGAACATCCTCATCCTCATAATCATACAGCCACTCCTGCAGCTGTCCGTGCTTGCCGATTTGCAGTGGAGGAAGCTGTTCTCTTGCTGCCAGCACCTCACCGGCAAAGTCCTTATCTTCACCCAGAATCTCTGTCACTTCTGCAATGTTCGTAAACAGATCATGCATGAGAGCAAGATCCATCGTGGCCGCCGTCGTTACACCATACAATTCCCCATCCACCACGAAGCGGTGTTCAGGAGAGGTAGAAGGAGCGGTAACAAGCTTGCCATCCTCACCCGGAATGAGCCAGTCGAGGCAGAAGAGCGCAGCTTCCTTCATGATCGGATATGCCGTATTTCTTAGGAAATCCTCGTCCTTAGTAAATGCATAATGCTCATATAAATGCTGGCACAGCCATACGCCGCCCATTTGCCATAGGGCCCATACCGGATCGCCGTGCCCGAAATTGCCGACTGGTGCGGAATGCCCCCAAATATCAGTATTGTGGGAAGCCGTCCAGCCCCGGGTACCATAGTGAACTTCCGCTGTCTTCTTACCATTGACGGAGAGTCGCTTGATCAGGTCAATTAAAGGCTCATGACATTCCGACAGATTCGCAGTTTCTGCCGGCCAATAGTTCATTTCCGCATTAATGTTGAGTGTATAGTTACTGCTCCAAGGTGCTCTTGTCTCATGGTTCCATATTCCTTGCAGATTTGCTGGCTGTGTTCCCGGTCTGGAGCTCGAAATCATCAAATAGCGCCCGTATTGGAACAGGAGATTGACCAGATAAGGATCCTTGCCGCCGAACTGAACGATACGTTCATCTGTCGGAAGGTCGGCTGGCGCTAATCCTTGACCGAGGTCGAGCTGAACCCGATTATACAGCCTTTGATAGTCCTCTACATGCCGTGCTCGAAGCTCAGTGTAATCGTACTGAAGCGCCTTCTCCAGATCATGCTTGGAAGCAGCTCCCTCATCCCTTCCGTCCTTCCCTGGTGAGCGATCATAGCCATTAAAGCTCGTTGCCATGCTTAAATAAATGGTAGCACTGTCCGCTCCCACGATACGGATACCGGATGCATCAACTTTGGAAGTCCCGCCTTCATGTTTGACAGCAATACGTCCTTCAAACCGCATTGCATCCGTTTCCTCTGGAGTTCCGTAACGAATAGGATCATTTGCAGGATAATAGCTTGGATGAATATGCTCTGGTGCGTAGCCACGCATTACAGCATGTTCTCCATCCACTCCTTTTTCATGACGCAGCAGACTGCTAAGACCAGCCTGAAGACTCAGTTTACCCGGAAGGTTTGCCTCAAGACGCAGGACAATAACCTGATCCGGATAGGAAGAAAACACTTCCCGTGTAAACACCGTTTCTCCAATTTGATACTGAGTTGTGGCAACGCCTTCAGAAAGCTCCAAGGTCCGTTTATAATTCCAGCCGATATCGCCATGATCAAAGTTAATATACAAATCACCAAAAGGCAGGTAGGACTGGGTATAAGCCCCCATCATCTTCTTAGACAGCTTGTCTGCCTCCGCATGCTTTCCTTCCTTAATTAAACGACGGACTTCAGGGAGCACCTTCAGTGATTCCGGGTTGTTCCAATCCTGAGGCGGTCCGGACCATAAAGTATCCTCGTTCAGCTGCAGTCTTTCCTGCTCCATCCGTCCAAATACCATGGCCCCCATTCTACCGTTACCGACGGGAAGGGCCTCCGTCCATTCCTTGGCTGGACGATTGTACGTTAAGAACATGTGCTTTCCTCCATTTATTCATTTTATATACCGAAAGTCAGGGTAAGGGCGATTGATGTAAGGCTCTCCAGAATATCTAAAACGTTTTAGTAACAAAAGATTGCTTCATGAAAAAACCTTTTTATGTCACCTTCATTTCGGATGAAAGCGGATTCTACTCTCCTATGTATCGTCCTAAAAAAGTGAAGAAAAAGCAAGCCCCAATCTTAATTATTCTGATTTCTCACAAAAGAAAAAGAGGATCTCCTGCCAAATACAGAAGTTCCTCTCGCACGATCAAATGTATAGACTTAGTAGACTTTATGAATGACATCTTCAAAATCAGGTTCCTGCATTTCAACGTCCTCGATCTCTCCCCACTCTCCCAGCTCCTTCAAAATCTCCATTGTCGTAATTCTGTTTCGGTTCGCTTCAATAGTCACCGTATTCTCTGTCATCAGGGACAATTTCATCAACGGATGGTTATGGACCCCAGCCGACTCCGGTATGTCGCAAGCTCCGCGATATGACACTTTAATTATTGTAGGAAGACCGATATTATCACGCAAGGACTGCACGGTCCCGTCATAGGTCAGCTGTCCGTGATTAATCACCATGACGCGGCTGCACAGCTGCTCAATATCATCCATGTCATGGGTTGTAAGCAGAATGGTTTTGCCAAGCTCCTCGTTAAGCACCTTCAAAAATGCACGTATATTCCGCTTTGCATTCACGTCTAGTCCTATTGTCGGCTCATCGAGAAACAGGATGTCCGGTTCATGAAGCATCGCTGCTCCCAGATCTGCCCGCATCCGCTGTCCAAGCGACAGCTTACGAACAGGCGTATCCCAAAATTCCTTAAGATCAAGAAGCTCAGCAAACTGATCGATCCGCCTGTTCTTGTCTGCTTCGTCAACTCGGTACATCTTGGCGAGAATATCATAGCTGTCCCTCACGGGGAGATCCCACCATAGCTGGCTGCGCTGTCCGAAGACAACGCCAAGCCGTCTCACCACTTGTCTGCGCTGTTCATGCGGATTCATGCCGCTTACCAGCACTTTGCCTGAACTCGGATGAAGAATGCCAGTCAACATTTTGATTGTCGTTGATTTACCGGCCCCGTTCGGTCCGATATATCCGACAAATTCACCGGGATCAATCTTAAAGCTGATGTTCGTCACCGCTTTTTTTACATGATATTCTCTCGAAAAGAAAGTTCGCAGTCCGGAAAAACGTCCCTCCCGCACAACCGGTATTTTGAATTCTTTATGAAGCTCATGTACTTCAATCATTGGTTATAGTCCCCCTTAGCTTCCTGTACTCTGATATTTCGTCATGCCATAGCTCCAGAACTTGAGACTGAGTGAAAGGCATAGCAAGGCTGCACCTAATATCACAGCGAGGATCCAAGGACCTGCTTCACCCCGTAAGATATATAGTGCCGGTGCATAATTCACGAGTCCTACTGGGAGTACAACTAGCAGCAGTCCGGCAAGCCAGTTTGGATACAGAGAGAGCGGGTATCTTGCAGCTGTACCCGCTGCATCCTCTGTGAACGTCTGCAATTCGCTGATTCGCGTCGTCCAAAACCCAAGCGTTGCCGTGGCGAGACCGATAGAGAACAAAATGACCGCACCAGTAAGGATGACGAACATTGACTGCGGAATGGCGATCCAGCTGATCTGTCCCGAGCTCATCATGCCGTAGATGGACCAAGCAAACACGAAGCCTCCCTGCAGCCATTCTCCAAGCATAATTCGGAATCGCTGAGGCAAGAGTGTAAAGAGCACAGGCAGCGGACGTGTCAAAAGCTGATCCAGATCTCCGCTGACTAAATATTTTTCGAGATGGTGCACTTCATTGGCGAACGAGCGGTACACCGTTTTGGACAAGGTCATGATGGCAAACAAATAACCTACTTCATAGATGGACCAGCCTTGGATGGCTCCAAAGCGATTCAGAACGATGGCAATCATAAGAAATTCGGCAATTTGAATGAGAGCAGCCAGAAAGGCGCCCAAGAAGAAGTTGAATTTGTATTGCATGGAGCTTTTGATGCTGGTGCGGATTAGTAGAGAGTAAAGCTCAAAATAGGCTTTCAGTTTGTTCTGCTTCATCCGCCCTGCACCTCCACTTTCCGTCTCAGGAAATAGGTTGCAAGGAAACAAAGGAGTGTAAGGAGCACGCCCCATACCATCGTCCCCGTAATCAGGTGAACATCTGAGTAGCCCAGATAAATTCTCGTAGGGACATACAGAAGATAAGGATAAGGAGATAACCAGGCGATAGACTCGAGCCATCCCGGAAGCCATTCAATGGGGATGAAGAAGCCTGCAAGCAAATTGACGAGCGCATGATTGGTCCACTGCAGCCACGCCGATTCGGTCGTCCACATTGCCGTGACCCCGATAATGAAATTGATGCAAATGCCCATGTAGGCAGCGCCGAGCAGACTGATCGCTGTCCATATGTAAGTCATGCCATCTGAAGGAAGCTGCAGGTTGAATGCAAGAAGATACACGATGTAAATGGGAATGGATTTGAACATAAACTGGTAGAGCACCTGCCCCCATTCCCGGCTCATCAGATGCGTAAACAGATGCACAGGGCGCATCAGATCCATGGCAATATGCCCTGTCCGCACGGTTTCAGGGATGCCAAGGCCATTTGTCAAAAATGTCGTTACCCACAAGGATGCTTGCGTAAACGCAATGTAACTGACCATCCCTTGGGTCCCGTATTCGCCAAGCGTATTGTCTCGTCCGATGCCAATCCAGATACAGGCATACAGATAACCGAACAAAGCGCTGGCAACATTGTGCACCATATGTGCACCGCGATACTGCAGATTTCTTGCATAGGCTTTTTGCGCCAGGGTGAAATAAAGCAATTGAATACACCTCCGATAAGCTTGATGAGACGCTGAACAAGCGTGCTTCAGACAAGGTGAAATGCGAGAGAAGGACACTATCATACCAAAATCATCCATTTAAGGCAATAGAAAAAAAGACCCTCGGGAAGAATGCTGAACCGGGAAGTTTCCTATACAGTAACGAAAGGAACTTATCGCTTCATTTTTTCTTCGCGATGGTCTTTTTAATTGGTGACTTACCCTAATGTTATTCAAGCTGTTATAAATCCTTGCGATTAAATCGCAGCATCCCCCACACAAATACAATAGCAGCATAAATCAGCGCATAGATTACGAAGGAAGCAGAAGGCACATCGCCTACAAAAAATTCTGAGATTATACTGCTCACATCGACAATTCCACCAAGCTCATTTAGGCCGATCAATTCATTAAGCATCTTTCTTTGTAAAGCATCTACGGGCATAATGAGCGACATCAGTCCAGATATATTGGACAGCTTCTCACCTATTTCCGCATCCATAACATCGATGATACCGATCTTGGTAATTTTCTCAAGCATACCCCCAAGCCAGCCCGCTCCAAACAGCATCGTCATAAACACGCCGTTCCCAAGAGATGAGAATCGGGTGGAGCCCAGCATGGTCAGAGAAATTAGCAGCACAACGACCAGCGCATACAGCAGGAAAGCCCGGACATGAACCATCGGCTCCAGCGGAATCGCGGCATGGATATCGGTAATAACCATGATAGCAATATACAGCACGAGTGTATAACACAAGAGTAGAGTTACATAGCCCAGCCATCTGCCGATATAAAATTTCCACCTTGGTATAGGTTTAGTTAGAAGCGCCTGCATCACGCCCTGCTCCGCTTCCCCTGCAATGGAGGAGAAAGAGCTGAAGATGGATAACAGAGCAACAACAAACCCGGCAAAGAAAAAACCGATCATCATCATGAGCACTCCGCTCGCATAATCGCCGATTAAATCGCCTCCCGACGTAAAGCCTCTAAATCGATCGCTGCCAGCCACCGCTCCCCCGATGAACCAATAGGCAATAAGAAATAGTACGGTAAGGATGCCAGCCAAAATCATAACACGCTTGCGCAGCATCTCTTTCCAGGTCATATTCATGATCAGTATCATTCGTGTTCCCCCCGATGACTGAGACCTGATACAGCGGTAAGGAACCAGTCCTCCAGCTTTCCGGTCACCCGTGTTACTTCGTAGAGCGTCATCCCCTGCTCAATGATCAGGGAATTGACCCAGCCCGCCTGCTCCTCGCTTTCAAGTTCAGCGGTGATCCAGACGGAGTCTGTTTCTTGAGGAACGGAAAACTGACCTGCTCCCTTACTTTCCACCTGTATAGAGATCCCCGTCTCCTCTTGAAGCCAAGTCAGAATAACCGGCGTATACCCGCTGACTTTAAAACGGTAGGTAACTCGCTGCTGCAGCACGGAATTTACATCCCCCGCGCGCAAGATTTCCCCGTTGTTCAAGAGAGCAATCTGGTCGCATACAGCTTCGACATCCTCAAGCATGTGGGAATTTAGAAAAATCGTCTTTCCCTGTGCCTTCAGCCTCATTAAAATCGATCGGACCTCTTTCCTTCCAACAGGATCAAGCGCAGAGGAAGGCTCGTCCAGAAAAATCAGCTTCGGATCACCCACGAGCGCTGCAGCGAGTCCAAGCCGCTGCTGCATTCCTTTGGAATAATCCTTCACCTTTCCTTTGCCTCGGCTGCCCAGTCCTACTTCATCCAGCAGTTCTGGAATACGGCGCTTCGCGTAGGACGCTTCAACACCGCATATTTTAGCGTGAAGCTTCATGACCTCCTCACCTGTCAGCCATTCCTGATAGCGGAACAGCTCGGGCAGATAACCAATTTGTCTTTTGGCCTCAACGGAATGAATAGGATGGCCAAAAATGGATGCAGTACCTTCAGTAGGAAAGATAAGTCCGACAAGCATTTTGACAAATGTGCTCTTTCCCGCTCCATTCGGGCCGAGGAAGCCAAAGGCTTCCCCTTCCTGAACAGTGATGGATACGTCATGACAGCCGCGGCCGTTATTAAATTGTTTGGTTAGGCCTTCAGTGTGAATCGCAGCCGTCATTACTTGATCATCTCCTCCACTTGTGTGAGCAGTTTGTCTTTTGTATCAAACACATCGCCCTCAAGTTTATACAGGATGCCATCCTGCGTCCATACTGCTGTGTGAACCAGGTTTCCGTTGGAACCATAGTAACCTGGCTGCTCAATTACTACAGCTACACCTTTAACCTCTACTTTCTCAGCTGTTCCATTTGAGAACACCGGCATAGGCAGCTTGCCTGACAAAATACTGTCTGACTTGATCGATGACTTCAGATTATCCGGCAATAGCGGGAAGTCGAGCACGGCTTTAACCGCCTCTTCGATCGGTACAGAAGGGTCAACCTCTACTGTTGGAATTTTTTGCTGCGATAAAGAAGCTTGCAGCTGTACTCCGTATTTATCCTCAACGTTATAGTATTGATAAAGAGTCGCTGGAATATTGAACGTAATTGGCTTTCCGTCAAGAGACTCAGGCATCAGCTCTTTAGCTCCAAGCCGTTTCATTGTTGTATTCACTTCATCAATATTCAGTTTCATTGTGATCGTTTGTGAACCAGATACATAATAATCGTTGCCTTTAAAAGCCTCATCCTTATACATGGTAAGCCCTGTTATTTTCTCAACTTCTTCTAAGCTAAGCTTCTCCGTATTTATCCCAGGGCCGTATTCATTAGTGAATGAACCATGCTTATCAATGAAATCCTGTGAGCTGCCGCTGCCTTCTGTTACTCCAGTGAAGAATTGCAATACGTCCCCTTCATTGACGACCGTCACTTCATCCATGCGGAATTGATTAAGAATAGCTGCCAGCGCCTTATCACCAATCGGTGTGGCGAGCATCACTCCGGCAACCGCAGCGGCTGTTGCAATTCCAATCCATTTTTTAGAGGCTTGTTTCTTTGCTTGTTTTTTCACAGGCTTCTTATTTTGATGATCACTCATACCGTTATTTATGTTTTGATCCAAAGTCATTATCGCTTTCTCTCCCTTGTTTTCATCCATCGTTTGGTTATTTGATGCTTCACTCTGGAATGAATGGATTGCCGCTGGCTCTGTTTCACGATTTAAGGACCATGCCGACCATTTTGGACTCATTTCTTCCTGTTCAAGCCTTGACGCGAGTTTGTTCCAGGCTTCTTCCACCTGCTGCTTCTCGTCTTTTCCGTTCGGCTTTGGTGTCATGGGCAGATTCATCTCCTTCTTTGCTTGATTGTTTCATCCATCTCAGGACTGCGGTGCAGACTTCCTCTGAACCTTTCGCCTCAGCCTGCTCGTCGCTCTGCTTAACATGGATCCAACGAGCGGGGGTCTTACGTTCAGTTCCTCGGCGATCTCTGCATAGCTGTATCCTGAATACTTCAGCATCAGCACCAGCCTGTCGCGTTCCGGCAGCTCGTCCATCCATTCACGCACTTCCTCCTGATCCATGCGCTTCAGCACAATTTCTTCCCCGGAGGCCAGCATCTGCTGTCCGCTGTCAAAGTACTGTTCCTGCTTTTCCTTCAATTTCCGTTCTCTAATTTGTTTGCTCATATAGTCATATCCGATGCGGGTCAGTACACGATGAAGCCATGCACCAATTGCACCCGGATCATCTGGTGGATTCCGGTACAGCCGTATAAATACTTCTTGCGCAAGATCGTCCGCGGCGGCTTCATCCTGGATCAGAGCAACCAGTTTTCGGCGTACAATGGGGTAATGCTCTTCAAACACAGTACGGAAAACTTCGATTTCCTGTCCTTCCATACGATTTAGTCTCCTTTCAGCTGCAGCTATATATAAGACGAACGATGCTTTGTTTTTATAGCACCCGATTTAAATAAAATAAACTGGACTCATATCTGACTAAGAAGTGGTCAATGAAATAGACATTGACTCTAATTCATTGTAGTACAGCAAGCTGAATGACTGCACACCAGCTCGCATACCAAATTTGCCCACAGCTATTGATCAATTTCACATAATCAAGTACTATCAAATAGGTTAGTTTCTGTCTTTCATTAGCGCAATTCAAACAATTAAACAAAGCTGCATGTAACTGGCGTACACGGGGTAAACCGTGAGGGAGCATGCGGCCTGACAAAAGCCGTACGCCTGGGCAGAGGTAAGGAAATTTATATTTCCTTGCCTCTTTTTATTTACTCTCGAAAGGGCGATGTGATAGAGATGAGTGACGTAATAATTCTGAATGGTCAAACGGTAGCCGACTTTATGAAGAATGAAACAGGAGCTAAAGTGGCGGCTCTTAAGGAAAAAGGGATTCAGCCATGTCTCGCTACCATTCTTGTCGGAGATGATCCTTCATCTGCTACTTATGTACGTATGAAAGGTAATGCCTGTGCGCGAATCGGTGTGAATTCGATTAAGGTGGTGCTGCCTGCGGAAACAACGACCGAGGAGCTAATTAGTGAAATCCAGAGGTTAAATGAGGATGTATCAGTTCACGGCATTTTGCTGCAGCATCCGGTTCCGCATCATATTGACGAAAGAGCATGCTTTGACGCGATCAGTATCGATAAAGACGTTGACGGTGTTACTACGCTTGGTTATGCTCTGAATGCTTTTGGAGCAGCGGATTTCCCTTCTTGTACGCCTCAGGCGATTATCCGCATACTTGATTTTTATAACATTAACGTAGAAGGCAAGCATGCGGTTGTGATCGGCCGAAGTCCGATCTTGGGCAAACCGGTTTCTGCAATGCTGCTGAATCGGAATGCCACTGTAACGACCTGTCACTCCAAGACACAAAACATTGGGGAAATTGTAAAGCAGGGAGATATTGTAGTCGCTGCTGTGGGCAAACCGAACTTCGTCCAAGGAGATTGGATTAAGCCCGGAGCCGTCGTAATTGATGCTGGCTACAACAAAGGCAACATCGGAGATGTCGATTACGATGCCTGCTTGCCGCATTCCTCAGCGATCACGCCTGTACCGGGCGGGGTCGGTCCTGTAACGATTGCAACACTGATCGAACATACCGTTAAATCGGCATACAAGCCATTTTTAGAAGCTTAATTCGTTTCTGTAAATCAAAAAAGGCCCCTCCATAAGGAGAGGTCTTTTTGAGCTGTATCTTACTCTGGAAATGACACCAGCTCGCCCATATTTCCGTCCAAATCCCAGTACTCAAAGAACTGCATGCCTCCTGCATCGTGAATTTCGGATACCTTCACCCCATTCTCCTTAAATACTTGATAGGAGTTATGGATGTCGGGTGTATAGAAGTTGAAGGCAGCATGCTCCGACTGGGGTCTATTTTCCCTCCGATATAAAGTTAGAGCTGCGGCATCTTTACCCGCGCTTGAAAAGCGGACGCTGATATAGCTTCCATCCGGACTTTGGTATCCCAATTCCATGTGAAACAGTCGCATATACCATTCAGCCGATTTAGCAGGGTCACTAACTGGAACAAATACAGTATCAATTCTTGTTGCAGATGCTTTGTCTTTTGAAACATTCATCGTGATTCTCCTTATCCTATTCATTATTACCAATATCCGAGGCAGCTGTTTCGAATACGGTTATAAGAATTAACGTAAAAAATGTCAAAATCCATACATCACACAAATAATTTTTTGTACAAAGCATGTAATTCCAATATTTTCCTTAAATCTAGCTTAACGTTGAAGTAATCATAATGCTGTTTCCGTCCGGATCAGTGATGGTAAAGAATAATCTGCCTTGCTCCATGCGGATATGCTCCATATGCGCCCCCTGCTTGGATAGCCTGACAAAAGCTGCGGCTATGCGGTGCGCATTTCTGCTTCGAAAGCTGTGGGCGATCTCGCTTAATACATTCTGATCGAGCCGCTCACTTTCAGCAGCTTGCTTCGTATGTACTTCTTCCTCTTTAAACTGCCGCAGGGTTCTTAGCTTCTTACGGGCGCGTGATAATACAATTTGTACGGCTCCTTCAGTGGAATCAATCAGAGCAGCTGTCTCTCGTGCAGTAAAACGAAATACATCCATTAACAGCATAACAACTAAAGCTCTTGGGGCAAGTTGCTCTGCCAGCAGCTCTAGAAGTTCAAGCGTGTTATCATCTTTAACAACTAGCCCATCATGATTCAAATGATCGAGCGGAAGATGTGTCTGGTTATGCTTACGTAAATGATCTGTCCATGCATTTTGCGCTAGGCGAAAGATAAAAGCTTTCGTAATGGGACGATTCTTATCCTTATCCATCGCCTTAACGAGACGCAGGGCTGTTTCCTGATAGAGGTCCTCTGCATCCAGCTCATTTCCTGCAATGTAACGGCTATATTTTCTCATTTCCTTATCGTAGGTATGAAGCCAGTATTCCGTTTTCTCCATTTTCCGTATCAGCTCCCCTTACCTGTCTTGCCTGCGTCTTTCCCACTACATTATTTAAGCGAATTCCGAAACTCATCATCGGTTAACAATTTCAGCTGGAAGCCGTTTAAACTATGGGACAGCTTGGCCTGTTCCTTCCACGTCAGGTCGGTCACAAATACAGCCAGCTCCAGACTGTTCCCCCTCTTGTCCGTTGCATACATTGCATTTGTCAGCACGAATAGAGTAGAACCGCCCTTTTGTCCTGCATGGCTCAGCCATTCCTGGTTGTGAGGATTTCTCATAAGGCCTTCCATCACGGGATCAAGGTATCGGTGTATGTCAGCTGAGAAATAAGTTTTGCTGTTCAGCTTCTCCATAATAGATACATAATCTTTTGCAGTGGAACGGGGAAGCCGGTCAGACCACAGTCTCTGAACATCCATACTCATAAAGCCGACCACTTGTTTTTTGTCTTGTTCGGTTAATGGCAACTCAGCAATTCTCTTATGTATAGCGATTGCTCTGTTACGATACTCTGCGAGATCCATCTTTTTAAACTCTGCCAAAGCTTCATTTTTGGACAAGTTCTTCTCTTTCATTAGAGCTCCAGGAATAAATAACGAGCTGACCAAAGGATACAGATACTCATGCTGCTCCAGATTTAAAGTCGTTATAAGTTCGTTGATATGATCCAGTCCAAGCAGGCGTATGAGATACTCCGTATTTGCATTTGAACTGAAGGCGATCATGCCGTAAGCGACTTCGCTTAATGGAACAGAAACGGTATTATTCTTTTGCTCCAATTGAGAAATCCAAGCCTCATGCGCTCCTCCGTCTGTCTTTGGAACATAATAATGGTTCAGTTCATCTAGCTTCACATTCATTTCTGGATCAATTCCGCCATCTGCTGCCTGCCTGGCATATTCAATCGCTATCAGAATCTTGACCGTGCTTGCCAGCGGCAGCAGCTCACGGGGATGAATCTCCACGATTTTATGATGATTATATTGAAGCACCATGGACAAACGGGGATTATCTTTGTTTTCCTCTATAAAGCTTGCAAAATACCCGGGTCCTGTCTTCTCTAGCTCCCTTCGGAACCGCATGCTTCCAATAAATACAACTGCCAGTAGTAAGACGATCACTCCAAAAATGATCCACAATATAGTATTCATACAGCGGTTAGCAAGCCTCCTTCTCTAATAATGTAATGAAAGACTCCGCGAAGACTCCTTTCAATTAAAAAAGCTGCCAGAACCTACGGCTCCGGCAGCTATTATAACATAATTTACCAAACGTATGATATGTTGCCTCTAGTAAATGGTACGGCTCAGTTCATCCTCAATACCTGATTTGCGATAGAAGTAAGTATTAATAATGTCTCTCCATTCCTTTGAATGCTCCAGCTGTCCCTCAAGACGCTTCAGCACTCCTTGGTACCGCTCCGTATCAATCCGCCCTTCAAGCTTGTTCCAGCGGCTGATTAGGGATTTAACGCCTTCCACACCTTCAAAGTGAGTATCGTAAATATGCTGGATCACGGTTTTGCCTGAATGCAGAACATGCGTATACGGTACATGGTGGAAGAACAAAAGCAACTCATCCGGACAAGTTGCCAGCGATTCATACATTTCAGCATTTTCCGGGAAATATTGTGCCGTATATCCGGTTCCGTCCTTAACTGTCCGATTGACACCGATTCCATGGCAATCAGCAAAATGGTAAGTACCCCACCTCGAATACTCATAGCCGTCTACGTTCGGTCCGTAATGATGTTCAGGATTAACCATCCAGCCTACTCCAAGCGGAGAGGTATAGCTTTCATAGATTGGCCAGGATGCTGTAAGTATCGATCTGAGTTCCGCATACACCTCTTCATTACTGCCAAAGGTTTGACGAATCCACTCTGCAGTAATCTGCTCCTCGGATAAGTCAGGATTCCAGGTCAATCGGCCGTATCCATATAAATTCGCTTGAGCTAGTGTATGCCCTGTCAAATTATGATCGTCTCCGACATTAATAACCGCCGTGATTCCGCTGTACTTGTAGGGGTAAAGGCTACCTGAAGCTACTTTCTTGATCTCAGAGCCGGCTCCTTTTGCATAAGTGTCAAAATCGAGAATGCCTTTCCATTGCGGAATCAGATAGCATAAGTGTCTTTGCTGCCCTGTGTACTCCTGTGTAATCTGAAATTCCAGCACCTGGTTCGTATGAGGCATGGCCCCGAGCAGCGGTGATACCCCTTCTCTGACTTGAAAGTCCATCGGTCCATTTTTAATCTGCAAAATGACATTATCCTTGAACTGTCCATCCAGCGGTTTAAAGTGATCGTATGCAGCACGTGCCCGATCCGTCTTCCGGTCTCTCCAGTCTTGAAGGCAGTTGTAGACAAAGCATCTCCAAATGACAATTCCTGAATAAGGTTCGAGTGCTTCGGCAAGCATATTCGAGCCATCTGCATGTGTCCGGTTATAAGTAAACGGTCCTGGCCGGCCCTCGGAGTCTGCCTTGACAACAAAGCCCCCGAAATCCGGAATGTAGCTGTAAATCTCCTTGACTTTATCCTTCCACCAATCGCCTACTTCCTTGTCGAGCGGATCTGCTGTCTCAAGACCTCCAAGCTGGATCGAACTCGCATAGTTGACGCTTAAGAACAGCTTAATTCCGTATGCTCTGAAGATACCGGCCACATGGGCTACATCCGGCAAAAATTCCGGCATAATCAGCTTTGTTTCCACTTCATGCACGTTAACGTTATTGATTGCAATTCCATTAATGCCGATCGATGCCATCAGCCGGGCATAATCGCGAATACGTCCATCATCCTGAACAAACCTGTTGTCTTTAAAAAAGATCGATTTCCCTGCGTATCCCCGTTCAATGGAACCATCCATATTGTCCCAATGATTCATCATACGCAGCTGATTGACGGGATTTTCAATGAGCTTAAGCTCTGTTAAATCTTCTTCTGTTTGAAGCAGGCGGAGCAGGTGGAATGCTCCGTACAGCAGACCTTTTTCTGATCTGCCTACAATATATATATCATTCTTTCCGCCGTCTGAGATGGATTGGAGTATGTATCCTTCCTCGTTTAGCTGCTCAGCTTGACCGGATGCATGAAGCTCAGAAGGAAGCTCTTCTCCAAGTACAGCAAGCCGAATGCAGCCGCCGGGTGCAGAGATATGAGTCAGCTCTAGAACTTCAGGCGACACCTGAAACATTTCCGAAATACCATATTGCAGTTCACGAATTGCAGAGCTCGTCACTTCTGTAGGGTTATGAACTATAATTTTAGATATATCGCATGCACCCTTCCAGGATGCCTTCTGTTCGTATCTAAGCCAGCCGCGGTCAGCAGCTGAATATGGAAGCTTTGTCGTCAGTGTCATAAGATGTTAACTCCTTTCTCCTTATCCCTCTTTATAATTCTGTCTCAAACAAAATAATGCGGGTACTTCTCTCTCAAAATATCCTTATCCAGCGAGACGAGCCGCAGATGATCTTCCATGACCTTCTTGGCCTGCTCAGTCTCTTGGTCCACAATCAATCGATAGATTTCTTTGTGCTGTGAAATAATATTTTCCCAGTTGGAGTCGGAGGACAAACGCAGCAAACGCAAACGGTTAAAGTGGATGTTGAGCTGCTGCAGCATTTTCCAGGTTCGTTCCTTCCCTGTTCCGTGAAATAAAATTTGGTGAAATTCTTCATCAAGCTCAAACAGCTTATGAAAGTTTTTCTTATCGGCACATACGTCCTGCATGGCTATATTAGCCTCAATCTTAAACTTGAACTCCTCGGGAAAATGCTCACAGCAGAGCTCAACAATTTCCTTCTCCAGTTTCTCTCTTATAAATCTGCCTTCCTCAACATGAGCAAGATTTATACGGGAGACAATCGTTCCGCTCTGCGGAATAATATCAAGTAATTCTTCCTCAGCCAGCTTCATAAATGCTTCTCGTACTGGCGTTCTGCTCACACTCAATTCGTCGGCAATTTCTTTCTCTGAAATCTTCGTCCCCGGCGGAAGTTCCAAGTGAAGAATTCGGTCTTTCAGCAAATAGTATGAATAAGCTCTCGTCGAGCCTTTAATCTTCTGCTCTGTCGACATAGCTTTACCTCTTTCTTCAATGCTCTTCCTTCATTAAATAACCTGAATTAAAGGAGAGGCTGGAATAAAATACACCGGAATATGCGAGTACAAATCCCTGATTCTATCCGCGATCCTGCTCATTCCCGGTTCTTCGCTGGCTGCATGCCCCAGCATGAGGAGGGCTTTTCCCCCGCCTAGTGTCAGGACATCCCTGATATATTCGGGTGTTTCCCACTCCGGACCTTCTCCTGCAATGATCAAGTCTAAACGTTCATTCTCATATAAAGGGATTAAATGCTGACTTCCGCCCCTGTATCCTACGGCGAGACCGATTCGTCTGCACACCATATCGGGATCCCCTATGAGCCTCACATGTGAAATCTGAAGCTTTCCTTTTATCCATTCAGCAACTTGTCTAACCGACATGTCGTCTTCCATTTGGACTAACGATGCGGCCTGGAGGTGCTGTACTTCCCCTCTAATTCCAAGTGCATGAATCAGCCCGCTCGTAATGCGATCTGGAACATATTGATGAGGATAATCATGAAATCGGTAGACCGTCATTTTCTGAGATTGAATTAATTTCATCTTGGCCTTATATATTGGGCTGTTCTCCAGCCAGCTGGTTTCATCATTATGATGGCTGTAGAACATTCCTTCATGGGTAAGAAACAGATTCAAGCCAAGCTCCGCAGCTTTCTTCAGCGCTTCATAGGAGGCGGTGAATGAAACTGCAATTCCTCGAACTTCCATGTCTGAATGCCCAAACAGGATTTTGTCTACAGTCCGTTCAATTGGACCGACCGGCTCTGCCAATTTGCTGATCACGTCTTGCACTGTAATATTCAAGCGAAGCTCACTCCAGTTACATGTGTCGAATAGGGATGAAATACAAGCAGGCTGCCTTTTCGTAGGCGAAACGGCAGCCTGCTGCTCATAAAATTTTTATTAGTTGCCTGCGTTTTCCTTGTATTCCTTGTACGTTTCATTTGCAATCTCTAAATATTGAGAAACACCTTGGCTATCCAGCTCGCTGACAAAGGTATCAAACTCGGACAGGTCACGTTCGCCCAAAATAAATTTCAATGTATTTTGATCCGTATAGTCCTTCAGCGGTGTGCTGAGCAGTGTGACTCTTTCGCGTTCTTCTACAGAATAAGGAATCGGTGGTTCAGCAGGAACGACTTCTTTTACTTCTTTCATATCGTTTTGGAATGTAAGCTCTTCTTCACTGAACATGGAATGCAATAGCTCTGTCGTACCACCGTAAGCAAATACCCCGCCGGAGAAACCATGTTCGATACGCAGATCTTTTGTTCCTTCAGGGTTAAGACCGTTGTAGTTAATGTCATCTACAAGCTTGCGCACGCCGTTTTCGTTTGTAAAGGTTTCGCCTTCAACGCCCCACTTCGCAAACTCTTGACCTTCATCACTATAGTAGAGCCAGTCAATAAACTGCATAATTGCTTTGAAATTTTCGCTTTCTTTAGCTTTAGAAGAAATCATGACACCGTTTTCAAGTCTTGAACCGGACATCAGTTGACCCGCTGGACCACCTGGCACCGTAATTTTAGAAATAGAGTAGTTGTCCTTACCCAGAGTTTTATCCATATCATTTCGGTGCATAACTACCGTTTGAGAGTTACCGTTGATGACAAAGGACTTACCTGATACGAATTTTTGAACCGCTTGATCATCGTCCTGAGTAAAGCTTTCCTTATCGAGCAAGCCCTCGGATACCAGCTTGTTGAAATACGTCAGCATCTCTTTGTACTCCGGCATGGCTGCAGTATATACGAAAGCATCCTGATCTTCCTTGTATGTTAGACCGTTGCCGTAGCCCCAGCCAGCTTTTGTTCCAAACCCGGTAGCCGCAATGTTTAATGTACTGTTAAATTTGAAGCGGTCGGAGAATGGAATGGAATCCGGATATAACTCTTTCAACTGCTTGAGCGCCGTATACAGCTCATCCCAAGTCGTTGGAATAGCAATGTCATGCTTCTCAAAAATGTCGGTTCTAACAATCAGCGTATAGTCAGGCCATACTTCTTCATGCAAACCAGGAAGCACATAGTATTTTCCATCTTCTTGCTTCAGTCCCTCGAGCTCTTCTTCGAGTCCCCATTTCTCCACCTTATCTTTATAGTTAGGCATCAAGTCCACGTAATCGCTTACAGGTAATACCGCGCCAGAAGCAACAAACGGGGACTCTTCTCCAGGATAAGTCTTTGGAATAATGAGAGGCGAATCTCCCGAGCTGATTAAGAGTGAACGTTTTTGGCTGTAGTCACTCATCGGAATGATGGTCGGTTCAAGCGTTACATTCGTCATTTCCTTTATTTTTTCAAAGAACATCCAATCCTGCTTAATCGGGTAAGCCGGGTTGTCACTGTACATAATCGACAGGTTAAAAGGCTCTGACGACTTAAACGTGTCACCTACCGCGTAAGACTCCATTGCACCTTTATCTTGAACTTCAGCTTCTTCACCGCCAAGCCCGTTACTGCACGCTACCAAGGACATACTCAGCAATCCGGCAATCAATGTTTTACCAAGCTTCATTTTCATCTAGATAATCCCCCTACGATTTGTAATCTCGTACTTTGTGAATCGATGAGTGAGTGTGACCGTCTTCTCATCCTCACCCTTTGACAGAACCCAGCATGACACCAGATACAAAATACTTTTGAACAAACGGATAGATCGTAAGTATAGGCAAAATGGTTAGAACCATGGTCACCGATTTAATGTTCGCCGATATTTGGGTCAGGTTATCCGCAGAGGTAGCTCCAACGGCAGCTCCGCCTGTAGCAGCTGAAATCATATTCCGCAGATAGATTGTGACCGGGAACAGCTCTTTCTTGTCGAGATAGATAAAGGCAGGGAACCAAGAGTTCCAGTGTGCCACGACATAAAAGAGAACGATTGTGGCCAAAACCGCTTTACTTAGCGGTAATACAATTCGCAGCAGGATACCGTAAGTGTTTAGTCCATCAATGGCTGCTGCTTCCTCCAGCTCCTCCGGCATATTCTCAAAGAAAGACTTCATAATGAGCATGTTATAAATACTGATCGCACCCGGAAGGACAATGGCCCACATGGAATTAGCCATTCCCAAGGTATTGATCAAGACATAGTTAGGGATCAAGCCGCCGTTAAAAAACATCGTAAACACCGCGAACACGGTCAGAAATTTACGCCCCATAAGTCTCTTTCTAGACAAGGCATATGCAAAGATCGTAGTTAAAAACATAGAGATTAAAGTTCCAACGACAGCATAGATGACTGTATTTTTGTAGTTGGTCCAGAACATGGTATCGCTTGCAACCTTTTTATAAGTCTCAACGTTGAACCCGCGAGGGATCAGGTTAACCTGACCGGAATTAATATAGGATTCGCTGCTGAAAGATTGCGCGACAACGTTCAGGAAAGGATACAGCGTGATAAAAATTATAAAGAGCAGGATCGATACGTTAAAAACTTTAAATACTTTATACGATGCAGATTCCTTCATGTGGCTGCCTCCTTACCATAAGCTTCTTTCCGTCACTTTGCGTGAAATCGCATTGACGGATAATACGAGTATGAGTCCGATGATGGATTCAAACAATCCAATTGCGGTAGCATAACTGAAGTTGCTGGATCCTAGACCCACGCGATACAGGTAAGTCGAGATAACGTCAGAAGTTTCGTAAATGAGCGGATTGTACAGAAGCAGGATCTTCTCAAATCCGACGGCAAGGAAGCTGCCCATATTCAGAATCAGCACTGTAACAATCGTAGGCAATATTCCCGGAATCGTTACATGGAGCGTCTGCTTCCAGCGATTAGCACCGTCAATTCTCGCTGCCTCATACAAGGAGTCATCGATCGTTGTCAGCGCTGCGAGATACAGAATGGCACCCCAGCCCATACCCTGCCATATTTCTGATGTAACATAAATGGTGCGGAACCAATCCGCCTGCTGCATGAAATTAATAGACTCTCCACCAAAGAAACGAATCAGTGAATTGATAGAGCCGTTCATAGCGGTAAGCTGCAAGATCATCCCTGCAACGATAACGATGGATAAGAAGTGAGGCAGATAGGAAGCTGTCTGCACGAACTTTTTAAATTTCTTGTTCTTGATTTCATTTAGAAGAAGTGCAAAGACAATCGGCATTGGGAACGTAAGCAGCATCGTGAGCCCGCCCAATACAAGCGTGTTCGTAAATACTTTCCAGAAGGTCGGGTCCTCAATGAACATATTGAAATAGTGAAATCCAACCCAGGTCTCCCCAAAAATACTGCCCCCGGGAACAAAACGTCTAAAGGCGATAACGTTACCGATCATGGGCCCGTATTTGAAAATGAGCAGATAGATAATCGGCAAGACTAAAAGAGAATACAGCTGCCAGTCTTTTCTCAAGAGATAGCCGACAGTCTTCAGCTTGCTTTTCTTAGCAACTCTTATCTCTCGTATGGATGGGCTTACAGTCTTTGGTTCCATTTAGCTATTCACTCCTATCTGTATAGACGTAACAGAAAAAACGCTTACATTTTGTCGTGATATTTGATATTCTGTTTCTCTATGTGCCTATATTGAACCCCCTTTGATGTTGAAGCGCTTACAAATGTGTCTTAAAATAAATGAGCGTGAAAGGTGCAGACCCTATAGGCTGCTGACAGAATAGAATGGCGGAAAATGAAATGACTAAGCTATAATAGTGAAGAGAATTGCATACTAGTCATACTAGTATGGTAGTTGCTCTTATTGTAATCGAGGTTTTCCATTAATTCAATATATTTCTTTAAAATATTTGCAAAAAAAAATAACAACCTCTTGGTTGAAGTCACCATAGAGGTTGTTTAGCCCATGCTTATTTCCCATAGCTGTAATCTATTCAGCAGTCAGCAAATGCAGGTTTTTCTCTTAGCGCCAAGTCTGCCCTTTTCTTCTACTTTGCGGATATAATCCTCGGCAAGCGGTACTTTGCAAGCTGTATTGCCTACGTCAACCTGAACCTTCCCAATCACTTCGGCTGTACTTACCGCCTCATCATGAAGCGGTTTAACGTAGCTCCCTACGCAAATGACAAAGTTATTCATTACATACCTGACCCGGTTGCGTTCTTCATGAATGTTCGACTTCACTAAATCTAGAAGCTCTTGGATTTCACCAAGATCAAGCTCGTCATCCGGCGTGATGGATACATAATTGGCATATGTGCTCCAGCCGGCTGTTGCAACCATCTCTTCCTCCGAACGAATCCATTTCATGGCAAGTTCTCTTGCATAAGGACTCTCTGCGGTTATCCAGGCTACCGGATACTCTGCGATCATATACCAGTATGCCTGCTGCACCCATGCTTCGAGTGTCTCCTTGGATACCCGTTTCGGATTGACCGTAAGACCTGCCAAATACATAGCGTCGCTGTTGCCCGTGCTGAACAAAGACTCCGCTAGTGCCTGATCCTTCTTCACTTCCTTCACGAGCTTCTTCTTCATATCTCCGACCCTGACTCCGAAAAAAGGCTCGCGTGCGCCATGACGTAAAAACGTCTTTTTCGTCTGTTCCGTTCCGAGCTCCTCAAGTGTATTCATCACCTGCTCGAGTGTTAATGCTCCCATATTCCACCTCCATCAATGTAGATTGGTTACATGATTGCCTCTTGTTTGATTTGACTATTAAACAAATCGCTGTAGAACCCTTCTGCGGCAAGTAGATCATCATGAGATCCCTGTTCGATGAGGCGTCCGTCCTTCAGCACCAATATCTTGTCCGCTTGCCGGATCGTATTCAGCCGATGGGCGATAACAAAGCTGGTTCTGCCTTTCATCAGCCGCTGTAGTCCTTCCTGAATTTTGATCTCGGTTACGGTATCAATGCTGCTGGTCGCTTCATCAAGAACAAGGATGGCGGGATTGGCGAGCATCGCTCTCGCAATCGCAAGCAATTGCTTCTGTCCCTGGCTAATCCCGCTTCCATCTGCGGTGAGTTTTTGATCGTATCCCTTCTTGAGCCTGGTAATAAACGAATGAGCATTCGCCATCTTGGCTGCCTCCTCTACCTCCGCATCGGTAGCGTTCAGCCTGCCGTACCTAATATTCTCCCTGATTGTTCCTTCAAACAAAAAGGAGTCCTGAAGCACAAAAGCCATATGCGAACGAAGGCTCTCACGCTGAATGTGTGTGACATCCTGACCATCAACAGTGATCTGGCCCTGATCCGGACTGTAGAATCTAGAGATCAGCTGAATCAATGTCGTTTTGCCGGCTCCCGTCGGTCCGACTAGAGCAATCATCTCTCCGGGTTTTGCCGAGAAAGAGATGTCGTTCAGTGTTCTGCCCTTCTCCTCATAGCCAAAAGATACATGCTCAAATCTCACTGCACCTTCTACATGATTGAGCTTCTCTGCACCGACTTCATCTTTTACTTCTATGTCCTCATCCATCACTTCAAATACACGCTCTGCACCCGCGATAGCGGACAGAACCGTGTTCCATTGGTTTGCCAAGTCATTGAGCGGGCGAGTAAACTGGCGGGCGTATTCAGCAAAGATGATGATGACCCCGACGCTGATCATATCGTTAATCACCATAATTCCGCCAATTCCGGCGATAATGGCAAAGCTTAAGTTGTTCAGACCATTCATTAGCTTCGGAATAAATCCTGATATGGTCTGCGCCCAAAACCCGGAAAGCCGGATTTTGTCATTTTGTTCCCTAAAGGTAGTAATGACTCTTTCTTCTTGGGAAAAAGCTTTAATAATCCGCTGTCCGGACAATGTCTCTTCAATATACCCGTTTAGTTCACCCAGATTCCGCTGGCGTTCCTTGAACAAGGGACCCGTCCTGCGCGTAATCCAGCGCATGCCAAGAATCATCAGTGGAATAACGATAAAGGTCAGCAGGGTCAGCAGCGGGCTGAGCGTCAGCATAACGGTTACCACACCCACCAGAGTCAGGACACTTGCGGTGACTTGAATGATTGAACCATTCAGCGTTGCACTGACATTTTCAATATCATTCGTGAGCCGGCTCATGAGCTCCCCCTGTTGACGTTTGCCGAAGAACGGAATAGGCAGGCGGTGCAAATGTGCAAACAGATCAAACCGCATGCGGTACACCGTCTCCTGGGCGACTTCAATCATCCATATACTTTGCAGAAAAGCGAAGACAGGATGAAGGAGATATACGGCGCCTAGTCCGCATAGGAAGTAGATCCAAGTGCTTTCTGCTTCTCCAGCCAAATAGGTATCTACGGCAACACCAATAAGATAAGGACCAAGCAAAGCAAGCGCTGAAGTCAGCACAACCATGAACAGCACCAGCGTAAGCTTCAGCTTTCTCTTAGCAAGATAGGACCAGATTCGCTTCAGCGTCCAAGACCAGTTTTTAGCTTTGGCTGTTTTTTTACGCGCACCTTTACCTAATGCTGCTTTATCTTTGAGCGCCTCAGATGGCTGCTGGCGAAAAGGCTCGACAAGTTGTTTAAGCATACCTCTCCTCCTGTCCGAACTGTGATTCGTATATGCGTCTATACAATTCTGAATCCTGCATGAGCTCATGATGCGTACCCTTTGCAATCAGCCTTCCTTCATCCAGTAGAAGGATAAGATCTGCGGATGATGTAGAGGAGATTTTTTGAGTAATCAGGAATGTCGTGCATGACAGCTGTGTCAGCTCATGAAGCAGTGCCGCTTCTGTCTTCACATCCAGCGCACTCGTACTGTCATCCAGGATGAGAATTTGCGGTCTTCTGACCAATGCTCTTGCAATGGACAAGCGCTGCTTCTGTCCGCCCGACAGATTCACACCGCGCTGACCGAGCAGCGTATCATATCCATTTGGCAGCGCTTCAATCGTTTGATGAATCTGTGCTTTGCGCGCGGCTTCTTTCACTTCCTCATCACTTGCCTGCGGATTTCCCCAAGCTATATTTTCCCGTACAGTGCCTGTAAACAACACAGCCTCTTGAGGCACATAACCGATAAAACCGCGCAAATCGCCTACGGGATATTTCTCAATATTGTTCCCGTCAATGCGGATGACACCCTGATCCGGATCATAGAGACGCAGCAGCAGCTGAACAAGGGAAGTCTTTCCTGAGCCTGTCGCTCCCATAATCGCTATTCGGTCCCCTGCTCTTGCTTTGAAGGACACCTTCTCCAGCACATGCAGGTCACTTCCTGGATAGCTGAAATCTACCTGCTCGTACTCCACGCTGTCTTTCAGCGTATAGGATTTACCTGTAGCCATCGCCTGAGAAGAAGCCGAGGTGTCTTTCCCTTTAGCATTTCCGATTCCGTTCTCATCTGTCTGCAGTACTTCACTAATCCGGTGACGCGAAGCATTAGCACGCGATATAGTGGCCACGATCCACGAAAGCATCGACAAGGACCCCATTGTCCTTACCGCATAATTAACGACGGCAACAACCTCTCCCATCGTAGCGTCCCCTGTGACATTAATATCATTTCGTCCGAACCACAAAATAAGCAGGATGCTCGCATTCATGACCAGCATAATAAAAGGCATCGTCGTTTCTGCGAATCGCTGGGCAGCCATCGTTGAAGTCATCAGTCTGTGGATGGATTGTCCGAAACGCTCGATTTCATGCCCCATACGGACAAACACCCGAATTAAACGGATACCGATCAAATTTTCCTGGGCTACGCCGTTCACTTCGTCCAATCTTTTTTGGACCGTACGGAACATTACCGACACCTTTTTCATGACATAAAAAATAAACAGGAGCAGTATGGGAACAGTTAACGCGAGAAACAACCCCAGCTGCACATTGACGACCAGCGCCATAATAACGCTTCCGATGACGACAAGGGGAACACGGGTCGCAAAGCGCAGTCCCATAAACACCGTATCCTGCAGCTGAGTAATGTCCCCTGTCAGCCGTATGATCAGTGAGGAGGTTGCAAACCGGTTGAACACTGCATAAGAAAAAGACTGCACTCTCTCATACAGTGATTCCCGAAGGTCTGCCCCAAATCCCTGACTTGCATGCGCTGCATAGAATGAACTTGATATCCCGGCAGCAAAAGCGATGACCGCGCTGACCAGCAGGACACCTCCCCACATCCACACAACGGACAGGTTCTCCTGCTGAATACCATCATCAATAATCTTCTGGATAAGATACGGCTGAATCAGCTCAACCACAAGCTCAAGCAGCAGCATGAACAATGCTGCAAACGCTGCTACCCGGTACTTCCGCAAATAACTGAAAATAAGAGCCATGTACATTCCTCCGACGATTCACTGGTATAATACAGCCAAATTCTTATTCCCGAGGATTTTGCATAATCCAGTAAGTGCCTTCCAAGAGTATTTCCCGGATATATACTCTTCTAATGATTGAATCGAATTATGCAAATCCCAAAAAATACACTCATATGTATATTATAACGTAGATTTATTCTTCTTTACCTCTAATCACTAAAAAATAACCGTACCCTTAGAAGGGCACGGTTATTTTTAAGAATGATTAAGTCCGCAAGAGGTTAGTTCATCTTAATAATCGGCTTCACAGCAACGCCTGATTTGGAATCGGCGAAAGCTTTGTTGATCTCGTTGAAATCATAAAATTTAACCAATTTATCAAACGGAAATCTCCCTTGTTTATAATATTCGATCAGTTTAGGTATGAAGAGCTGAGGCACCGCATCTCCTTCGATAGAAGCTACGAGACGTTTACCGAGCGTGAAAGTAGCTGACTTCGTCAAATCAGGTCCTCCTGCAACATAAGCTGCAGTACCGAGCGGTTTTAACGCTTCTACTGCTTGCGCCATAATAAATGGAAGTCCCGTTGTATCCAATGTATAGTTTACGCCGCCGCCGGTAATTTTACGGATTTCCTCAACCGCATCCACCGATTTAGAATTAATGACATGCGTAGCTCCAAGCTCTTTGGCAAGCTCCAAACGGCTGTCTACAATATCAAGGACGATCACTTTGGAGCATCCGATCAAATGAGCTGCCATTACCGCACTCAAGCCAACGCCCCCTGCTCCAAAGATGGCAATCGTTTCACCAAAGCTAGGATTCAGCGTGTTAAGCACCGTACCACTGCCGGTTTGAATACCGCAGCCAAGCGGTCCTAGAAGAGCAAGATCTACATCCTTATCTACTTTAACAACACTGCGCTCACTTGCAATTGCGAAAGTAGCAAAAGAAGATTGACCGAAGAAGTTAGACAGGCGATGGCCATGCTGTTCAAGAGGAGAAGTTCCATCTTCCATGACACCCGCAAAGTTTAGAGCCATAAAGCTATGGCAATACGCAGGCATTCCTGCTAAACAGTTCTCGCAACGACCGCATGAAGCAAATGAAAGTACGACGTGATCCCCTGGAACTACGGTAGTTACATTCGTTCCAACCTTCTCAACAACACCTGACCCTTCATGACCGAGCACGGCCGGGAAAGGCACCATGCTTGCATCACGAGCGGTTGCATCCGTGTGGCAAACTCCGGAAGCAACGATACGTACAAGCACCTCATTTGCCTTCGGTTCAGCAATTTCAATCTCTTCTAGTTCGAATGGTGAGGTATTGTCTTTTGTAATAGCTGCTGTAATTTTCATATGTATGCACTCCTTTATAATGATTTAAATCCTACGAAATGAGCTGCAAAAGTCTGCAAGTGTCCAGTGTAAAGCGCTGCCAAAACATATCCGTACAGTCATCCAGTTCAGCTATTCCACTTGAACAAATTGTGAATTTCCGGTTGATCATGGCAACAATTACACCTTATAGTATAAAAGGAGTAGTTAAAAAGTAGGTAATCATTAAGAGAGATAAAGTACTTTAGCGTACTTTTGTCACATTTTTGTCAACTGATGTGAACAAGGGGTGACACCATGAATGAAGTGAGAAGCAGTCAAAGCTCTGCACAACGAAAGCTCAATGCGTCTTTATTGTCCCTGGTCATCACAAAGGGTTATAGCCATATAACGATTGCGGATATTACAGAGCAAGCAGAACTCAGCAGAGCGACATTTTATAAATATTATCAGAACAAATCGGAGCTTTTTCAGGATCTGATAGCCAATATACAAGAGGGCCTTCTTCAATCTGTCATCATCTCATTTGAGCATTCGAAGGAAATTGATTTCAGTCATTATCCATCCATGCTGCCTGTACTGAATTACATTGAAGAGCATCGTGATTTTTTCAGCTATCTGTTCAGTAGAAATGTTCCCAGCCAGCTTTTTCTAAACTTCTATTCGTTTCTTGCTTCAAGCTTTACGAGCGAGATTGTATTCAAACCGAAATCAAACCGTCTGGATGCAGACTGCTCGGCACAATATCTTTCCCTGGCTTTTTTATCCTTTATGGGGTATTGGGTCCGTTCAGATTTTAAATATTCTGCGGAGGAATTGAACGAACAGCTGAATCGTCTGCACAGGGAGAAGACAGCGAGCTGGTATTTTAGTCCTTCTAATGAAGTTAAGCCATACTCTAACGTGCCGGTTCGGGAGGATCGGCGTGTTACGCGTACACGCGGCGCAATTAAGCAAGGCCTGCTGAGTCTGCTTCAGGATCAGATCCCGGAGGAAGACATTATGATTAAAAACATCGCGGAGAGAGCGGACATCCGAAGAGCTACATTTTATGATTATTACAGCAACAAAGATGAGCTGATCATGGATATGCTGGATGAGTTGGGCAGAGAAATGCTTAAGGAGCTAAATGCCAATTCGCAAGGACAAGATCAGCAAGGCCTCATTGAGAGCTGTGATCGTCTCTTCAAGCTGATTGAGAATGAACGTGTGCTCCTTCGTATTCTAAAAAGCCCTGCTAGAGTCGGACTGGCCATTAACCGCTGGTTTCCAATCTTCCTGCAACACTACAAGGCTAAACAGTTGTCCATTTCCTTTGATAAAGGGCTCTACAACTACTATGCAACTGGAGTTATACTCGAGCTCATTCTGAGCAGAGCGGGGGTTATTCAAAATAACTTCAGCTCCAATACAACCGCAGAACAGATTGTAGCCTTGATAGATCAAAAGGAATACGAGCTGGCCTATGTCTAGAAATGACGAATAGACCGTACCAGAGATGCAGCAGGTACGGCCTATTTTTTACCGAGCTATTTTTTAACAACTGGAATCCATATTTCACTGCGGTAATTCGGCAAGGAAGTGTCCTTGCTCTCATTCCATAACAGCTCGGGCCCTGGAGCAATCTCATAATTTGAGGATGGGAACCAGTCAGCATAAATTCTGCCCCATACCTCCTGGAGTTTATCAGGAAATGTCCCTGCCGCTTCAAACACTGCCCAAGTCGATGCAGGAACTTCAAGGACGTTATAGTGTGAAGGTGCTCCAAGCGTTGTCGCTGCGCCGATGTAATGATCCAGCTCCCCCTTTTCCTCCATTCTTCCTTCTGAAAAATGAGTTGATGCACTGATCAGGCCGGCCGGATCGATATTGGAGAGTGCTTTTAACTCCCTAATACTTTGCTCATTAAGCTGACTCCACAACGAAGCAATCTCCGGGTTTACCCCGCTAAAAAGAATCGGAACCCTCTTGTAAAAACCAACAATACGAAACGCCTCTTTCTTCACAATCCGATAATCCATCTCTTCTCCTCCTCTTATAGATAAATAGAAGGTCATTTTAGGATAGGCTTTCAGACTTTTACCGGCATGATGAACCTCGGATGGCAGCATCCCGTGCATGCTTTGAAAAGCTCGGGTAAACGAATCCGGTGAGCTGTACCCGTATTTTACGGCAATGTCGATAACCCTTAAGGCAGATTTCCCCTCCATCAGTTCCAGACCTGCAAGGGTAAGCCTTCTGCGCCGAATATATTCGGATATCGGAAGCCCTGCAAGAGTAGAAAACATTCGCTTAAAATGATACTCCGAACATCCCGCAGCTCGTGCTGCCTGCTTATAGTCCAGTTCATCCAGCAAACGCTCCTCGATATATTCCATTGCACGATTCATACCGCTAAGAAAATCCATACCCATCATGCTTCCTCCTTCTCATTTAGAATAACGGAGATGAGATGCACGTTTCCGACTTTTGCTGCACCAATTGTGCAGGGTATCTTGTCTCATCTTAACAAAAAAGCTGTCCTTCGTGACTAAGCACTCGGACAGCTTCTATAAGTTCAAGCCATTAATATTTCAATATGACGAAATTTCTGCAATGATAAATTGCAATGCTGATCTAGGAGCAGTTATTTGTTACTCGCTTTTTGCTTCTCCAGCTCCCGCAGCTCAATCCGGCGGATCTTGCCTGAGCTTGTCTTCGGAAGATCAGAGATAAACTCAATTTGGCGCGGATATTTATACGGTGCAGTAATGCTCTTTACGTGCTGCTGCAGTTCTTTAATAAGCGCATCTGAGCCTTCCACTCCGTCTTTCAACACGATAAATGCTTTGACGATATTTCCGCGCGTTTCATCAGGACTTGCCACAGCCGCGCACTCTTTTACCGCAGAATGCTTCATCAAAGCTTCCTCGACCTCAAACGGACCAATCGTGTAACCGGAACTGATGATAATGTCATCACCGCGGCCTTCAAACCAGAAATAACCATCTTCATCAAGACTTGCACGGTCACCTGTGATGAAGTACTCTCCAAGCGTATTTGCCAGCTTGCGTTCAGGATCTAAATAATAGCTGCTGAACAAGGCAGGCATTTCGATATGAACAGCAATATTTCCGACTGTACCAGGTGCCACCGGCTGACCTTCATCGTCGACGACTTGAACGAGGCCAGGAGAAATCGACTGACCCATGGCTCCTTTGCGGAACGGCATTCCCTTCAGATTGCCGATCAGCAGCGTGCTTTCCGTTTGTCCATATCCGTCACGTATCGTGATGTTGAAGTACTTTTCAAATGTGCTGATTACTTCTAAGTTCAGCGGTTCACCTGCTGAAACTGCACTGCGCAAAGCAGACAGATCATACTTCTCTAGTCCGTCGGATTTAGCCATCAGACGGTACTCTGTAGGCGTACAGCAGAGCACATTAATCCGGTAATCCTGCAGCAGGCTCAGATAGCGGTTCGAATCAAAGGAACCGCTGAATACAAATCCGGTAGCCCCATGTCCGAGTACAGAAAGAAACGGACTCCAGATCCATTTCTGCCAGCCCGGGGCAGCCGTCGCCCAAACGGTATCCTCTGGTTGGATATCGAGCCAAGGCGCAGTTATACGCAGATGAGCATAGCCCCAGCCATGAGTATGGACAACCCCTTTAGGGTTGCCAGTCGTACCCGATGTGTAGGTTAAAATCGCAATGTCATCACGATGCGTCGTAACAGCCGGTCGTGCTTCAGGCTGGTTGTTCATCAAATCGCTCAGCATGAACCAGCCTTCCTTCTGATCACTCTCCTGACTTGATACCGCAATACGGAAATCTAATGCAGAAAGAGGCTCTTCAATTTTATCCACTTCATCTGCTACCGAAGACCATGCGATGACAGCCCGGGCTTTGGAGTGATTTAAACGATAAGACAGATCCTTCGCTCTTAACATTTCAGAAGAAGGGATAATGACAAGTCCCAGTTTAAGACATGCAATATATATAGCATATGCGATAATTCTGCGGGGAACCATGACAAGAACACGGTCGCCTTTGCTAAGTCCAAGGCCTTCCAGACCTCCAGCAATTTGGTTTGCCTTTTTAATAAGCGCTCCGTATGTTATTTCCTCATATTGTTCATGCTCATCCAAGCACTTCAGTGCGATCTTGTCCTCGCTATGCCGTTCCATTTCAGATGTCATATTATATAGTTCAGGTGCAACCCAATGCTCATAATTCACGTTCATCTTCTCCTTCACGACGATGTGTATTGGGTTATTATAACACGTCCTAGTACCAGGTGCTAATCAATTCGGTTTATACCTGCAAGAATACGGTAATTGTTATGAAGATGGGCCTGGTATTTCTTTTGAATCCAAGCCATTGTGCCCCGTCTGCATTTCCTTAAACTGGATCCTAAGACCAGGAATGATACTCAATAGTATGATGAAAGTAGATAGAGTATATACAAGAAGCATGGATCCAGTGCTCATCAGTACACCTGATAGAGAAGAGCCGGCCAAAATCATGCCCATGAATAAAGGCATAATCGTACCGTTAACCCGTCCAATCATGCTTTCGTCGATCCTTGCGACCATATAAGTTGAAATAATCACATTGATGAAAGCCATGCTAACTGATCCTAAAAAGCTGCTTGTTAGTGTTAGGACCAGTGAGGTTGACAGCACCTCTATCATGGTGGTCACCGCCATAATACAAATCGCCGCGATTAAGGTAATATTTTGATTTAATTTATTGCTGAGCACAGCCGCCAGTCCCCCACCGATTAAAAGGCCCATACCCGCAACGCCTGACATGTATTGAAGAGCTGTCTCTTCCAGCTGCAGTCGATCTGTAACGATGAAGATCTGCAAAGGACTGACAAGCCCCTCTGCAAGTCCGATAATCCCAAATACAAGGGCAAGCATAACAAGAGAGCGGAACCTTAGCACATACTGCCATCCTTCTTTTAAATCCGCAAAAATCGTAGTAACCGTATCTGCTTTTTCTGTCTTCATACTTGGCAGGAACGTCAGAAGAATGCCTGAGATCCCGAATAGTAGCAGCAGTGAATATAGCGAAGCTTCGATACCCAGCGCTGTATAAATAAATGTCCCAAGCATCGGTCCCACAATAATGAACAGCGAGTGAAGGCTCTGCGTCAGAGCAATAGCTGTCTGGACATGCTCTTCATCCACGTTGCGCTTGAATATTTTAGCAGAGGAGGGCTGCGAGAACTGGCTTACAATGGAAGACACAAAGGTTGCCGCATACAATACCTGCCAATATCCAGAGGACAGCACAAATAAAATAAGAACAATAGAAAGTGCACTCAGTACATCACCAAGAATCATCGTTCGTTTCGGATTCCACCTATCTGCAAACGCCCCGCCGATAAAAGAAAATACAAAGATAGGAAGGTACTCCAGTACCGTAATCAGTGCTACGGCAACAGGATCTCCCTGAGACTGCTCCATAATAAAGTACAGAATTGCCATGTTGCGGACCCAAATTGCCATATTCTGCAGCAAATCCGAGCCGGTTACGATTAAGAATGCTTTGTTCCTGAATAGTACGCCCATTGATTCTCATCCTCTCTTATTAAACCGACTGTCCGGTTTATTATAAAAGCAAAAAGAAAAACTGATATTCCACATCAGTTTCCTCTTCCTGCTGTATTGCTGAGCGAGTAAGCTATGTATTCCTGTTCACACTGTTCAGTGACATATGCTCAGGCTTTAATACCGACAAGCAGCGTATCTATTCCTTTTTTATACAGGCGTCTGAGTTCAATCATATCCTTCTCGAAAAATAATGTACTTAACCCGGCCATTAGACCTTGAACAATATACATCACATCATTTGGATTGTCTTTTCTTAATTCGCCGCGCTCCATCCCCTCTATGATCAGCTCTTCATACATCACGTATGGAAGCCGTAAAATCGAAAGAATTTCCTCCATCAGATCATCACCCAGCCCCTGACTGGATGCGAACTCATTGGATGCATTGGTTAAGGGAGTATCCATATCATCGACATAATGATCAGCCAGAGCGTAGAGCTTCTGAATGACCGTATCATATTGCTCTTCCTTCTTATGCCATGCCTCCACCCATTCCTCATTATTCAGCTTGATCAGGTGGATGAACAACTCTTCCTTGCTCTTAAAATGGTAGTAGATGCTGCCCTTGCTGCGGCCGGTTGCGTGGCAAATATCCTCCATGGAGGTCGCATGATAGCCTTTCTGGGCAAACAGCTCCTTCGACTGATGAGCGATGTCCTTCTTGATTTGAGCAACGTCTTTTCTTCGTTTGACCTCGATCCGAATTCCCTCCACTTCAATAAACCGACTATTCGGTCTAATAGTATCATATGTGTTATCTACAGATCAATGCCATAAATCAAAAAACGCCTTCGCCACGCACCAATTTCTGAGCATGGCCAAAAGGCGTTCATCATATTTAATCTACCTGATTAGGATAACATCCCCTTATACACTCCGGGCACTGAACCCTCAATCACGGTCGCACCGGCTGTTTTTGCGTAAAAATCAACAGGTCCCGCTCCTCCGATAACTGCATAACCATAACCATCCTGCCTCATATCATCCAGTGCATAGAGCAGCAGCATCTTACCGATTCCGCGTCCCCGCTCATGCTCGTCAACCCCTGTCGGTCCAAAAAATCCTTTCACCGTAGCATCATAGCAGGCAAAGCCAAGCATTTTACCATTCTCTACAGCAACCAGGCAGGTAATCGGTGATCGGGCAAAAGCAACCTCGCATTCACTAACCCACCCTTTGCCAAAATGGGTTCCTACCCATTCACTCACCACATGCTTCTCCGGTGCAATGGCCCGACGAATGGTGACACCTGTACGTTTTTCATAGCTTGCCCTTCCTTCCACCTCAGGCAAATCATAAAGTTTAACGAGCATATCAGGCATAAGCGTTCCTCCATATTTTCTGCTTCAGCTGAAACAGGATTATTTTTAATAAGAGTATAATGGAAGCGCTGCTATAAATGCTTGAGCTAATTCGCTCTTTATTTTTAAAAACTTGCGGTTTAATGTGCATAAACAGCTGCCCATTCACACAAAACAAGATAAACATCTTAGGAAAGAAGGGATAGCTCTTGGAGTCAAAAGACAGCTACAAATTTGCAGAGCTGAACGATCAATCGGAAGCGCTTGAATTAATCCAGCGTACCGAAAAGCAGCTGACGGAGCAGTATGGATTACCAATCACCCTCATCGCTTATGAGGAGAAGGATCAACAACAGCAAAAATAAATTTTACATCAGCAGCCTTTATGCCGCTTTGTTTAAAAGCGGTTTTTCGCTGTTTTTTTCAGCTATATAAAGGGGTTTGAATGTTTTAAATAGAAGCTATCCTTAATCATGGTTTTCAGGGGGGCTTGCGAAATGAATGTTCAGCTTAATGAGCTTAGTACGCAGCTGTTGGAAGGAACGGGGAGCTTCTGTCTTAGAAGCAAAAAGAACGATACAGGGTACATCAATAAACATAAATGGCTGTCTGAGCAAATAGAGAAGGGATTGAAGTACGTTCAATTAATGGAGAACAACAAGCCGGCAGGATTTATAGAGTATACGGAGGCGGAATACTCTTCTAGAGCGGTGTATGCCGATCAGTATATCGTAATTCATTGTCTATGGGTAAGTGCATCAGGAAAAGGTTATGGAACTCAGCTGATCGAGCACTGCGTGAAAGATGCAAAGTCGCAGGGAAAGCATGGCGTCGTCGTGTTGACAAACCCGGATACATCATGGACACCTAGTAAGGAAGTATTTATCAGAAACGGATTTGTACAAGTGGACAACGCGCCATACGGATTCGAGCTGTTAGTCTATTCAATCAAAGAATGCAGCCCTACTCCTCATTTTCCTGCCAATTGGGATGAACGCCTCAGCCGATTCAAGGGTCTAACCGTACTGCGCTCCTTTCAGTGCCCGTACGTTGAGATTGCAACAAACAATATAATAGAAGGCGCTCATACACTGGGAATAGAAGCCACTGTCCTGGACATAAAAAATAGAGAGGAGCTGCTGCACCTCTCCCCTACGCCTTATGGTGTGTTTGCTGCGGTTTATGAAGGGCAGCTGGTATCCTTCCACAGATTAACCGTTCACTCTGTCATCAAAAGGTTAACCGCTATTGCTAAAACGAAATCGTCAGCATGATCATAATCCAACGTGCCAGTTCCAAGGTATACAGCGACTCCATATCTTTAAGGCTGATGCTTATTCCAAAATCACCTGTCATTTGCGGTTGCTCAGGAGTTGGCTGAGGGAGATCATACTGTTCCCGAAGCCGGTCCTGAATTTCCTTTGAGATTTCCGTCTCTTCAATACCTAATGACCCCGTTTGAGCGACTTCATGCGATACAACCTCAATGTCATTATATCCGTTTGCGTAAGCCCCAGGAGTATGGGCCGAAGTCAGCATCAGCAGCATCAAAACAACAGCAAAGCTTCTCTTTCTTATCAAGATATACTCATCCATTCTATTTTCATACTTATGTAACCCCTACTATTCTATCAAAAAAAGACTGGAGATTTAATCTATGATCGGAAATTTAGATAAGCTCATCATGACCATCTTCAGAAAACTATTTTCAAGATACAAACAGCAAATCTATTCATCGACGAACGAGCAGGAGTTCTACAAAATACTTGGCAGACTCGAGCGATAACGGCATTGATTATCGAACCAGCATTTCGGATACCGGCTCCCCGGGTGTAAGCATGTCCGGCAGTGCCCAGTATGAGGTCTATGTCCGAAGAAGCAATGAGCACCTCGCCGCCAAAGTGATTAATCAGAAGATCTTTTGACAATACAAAAAAAAGCATAGAGCGGAGTATGCCTGAAATCGGCAATTTCCGTTCTATGCTTTATCCATGTTCTATGTACCTTAAACTTCGTAAGAAATAACTTTACTAACGAATGCTTTCATGCTGCTGCTTGTTGTGTTTAGCTGCTCAATACTTTCCATAAACTTCGTGACGAGTCCCGCCTGATCACTGGATGCAGCGGCTACTTCTTTAATCTCTGATTCCATTTGCTTAATCGACTGCTGAATGGAGCTTAATGATTCCTCAATTCGCTTAGTTGCTTCTTTAGTATCTTCTGACAGCTTTCTAACTTCCTTAGCTACGACGCCAAACCCTGCGCCTGCCTCTCCAACACGTGCTGCTTCAATTGCCGCATTTAATCCAAGCAAATTGGTTTGTGACGAAATCTCATTGATGAAATTGGTCACGTCTGTAACACCTGCAGAATTTTGTACTGCAACTTGTGCGTTGCTCAAAATTTCCTCAGATGAAGCAGACAGTTCCTCTGAGTGAGCTGCGATTTGCTGTACACTGCTGAGCAGGCTTTCTGCAATGGCTTCTGTTTCCATCATCAGTTCTTCCAGTTTGCTTTGGTTCTCCATGCTGTAGCTGACTGTCATTACAGCCAGTATTTCTCCGTTCTCGTCCTTGATCGGTATATTCAGCGACTCAATTGGAGTGCCAAACACCTCTGCCGGCAGCTTAATAAGTGTAAGTTCGTTTCCGTTGGTCAGCTGTTTAAAATCCTGATGTTCTTCATACAACGGTGAGCCAGCTTTAAAATCTAGCTTGATTGAATTACTGTCGGACCAGTATAGAAACTTCTTACGATCATAAATATTGATTGCCGCGTCTTCACGAATTACTGTCTTGAAAAATGGCATGCACTGTATCAATGACTCTATGATATTCATTATGTTCCTCCACTAGCTTGTCGTATTTTTCGTTCTAGCTGATTAAATCAACCTTATATATATAACGGATTTTTACTAGATCAAATTAAGATTATTGCACAATAAAAAAGACTCCCATCTTTGAGATGAGCGCCCTTTTGTTGATTGTCATTAACCTCTTTATCCGGCTTTTCCTATGATTCCTTTGAGTCTGCTGCCGCACTTGCAGGAAATACTATGCTTCAAGTTTTTTAATTCTCCGCCGCATACGGGGCAGATCGTTCGAACCGTATTCATTTTCAAGAACAAGGACCTCCTCCTATTCAAGCTTCAATCCACGATTACGCTGCATTCTCTTAACCTGTGCAAATTGCTATAATATATAGTAGAAGTTTTTTTTGTGAAAAAGGAGCGCCTAATCCATGAATTTACAATCAGATCAATTTCAACCCCCATACTATGCTGTCATCTTTTCCTCTAAACGCACAGAAGGAGATCATGGATATGGGGCTATGGCGGACAAAATGGTAGAGCTTGCGTCCCGTCAGCCCGGCTTCCTCGGTGTGGAGTCCGCTCGTGACGAGCAGCTGGGAATCACAGTGTCCTACTGGAAGGACCTCGAGTCTATAAAAGCATGGAGAGAGCACTCCGCTCATCAAGTCGCCCAGGAACGGGGCAAACAAGAATGGTATCAATCCTTCTCTCTCCGTGTCGCCAAAGTGGAGCGGGACCGTTTCTTTGAAATGTAGCATTACCGTTTTTATACTGTGTATCATAACACCTTTTGTTTCAAACCCTCTTAAATTTCGTAATATCTTTATATACCCTTCCCAAAAGCCTCATAATAAGCTGATTCATGAATTTTTTATGTTGATTAAACAATACTATTTAAAGATGGCCCTTGTGACTTGAGGACAAAACAGGCCATCTTTTCTTTGATATTAAGATAATCTTTACTTAGAATTTGAGTTAGCAGCTTTGCTGTCTAAATTTCCAGCCGGTTAATGATACCG
The DNA here is from genome assembly GCA_023715865.1 of Neobacillus mesonae. GTDB lineage: Bacteria > Bacillota > Bacilli > Paenibacillales > Paenibacillaceae > Paenibacillus. The sequence goes on along the minus strand of JAMBOW010000004.1, from coordinate 179,884 downwards.
TTTTCAAAATATTGGCAAGAGACTGCAGTCGCTGCTGCAAACAGGAAAGGAGCGTGAAGATATGGAGAAACCTAGTAAGCGGGCAGTGCTGATCACCAGGTTTCTCCTTGCTTCGTCTGGCCGTTATGTCACCGTCCGGGAATTATCGGATGAACTGGACGTCAGTGAACGAACAATTAAACGCGAGCTTCCCATTACAGAGCAATGGCTGAATGAGCAGGGGGTAACACTAACCCGCAAACCTGGATATGGTCTTATGATTGAAGGTGAAAGCGATGCTCTCTCAAGCCTGTCGACTGCAGTCGATACGGTGTCCATCGTCCCTTCTTTCTCAAGGGACGAACGCCGCTACTTTATTATATCTGAGCTGCTGCTTGCATCTGAGCCCGTTAAGCTTTATGCCTTCGCTTCCAAATTCAAGGTAACTGAAGGAACCCTAAGCAATGACCTTGACCGTATCGAGGAATGGCTTACCGGTTTTCATATTGATCTTATCCGTAAACCGGGATACGGCGTATATGTCGAAGGCAACGAAAAAGATGTTCGGACTGCCCTTATTCATCTCTTGCATGAGCATTTGGATGAATATGAACTCATTCACTTAATTAGGGATCGTGGTCAAGAGAGTGATAGAAAGCTTGGTAAAGTCCAATCTCACATTCGTAATCGCCTCCTTAATCTCGTAGAAGAGAGCACGATCCTGAAGCTTGAGAAGTATTTATCTGAGCTAGAGCAGACCATGCAGCTGAAGCTGACCGACAGTGCATTTATTGGGCTTGCTGTTCATTTGGCGCTTGCCATTGAAAGAATTCGTGCAGGTCAACAAATTGCCATTCCGGCTCAGGTGCTTCATAAGCTGAAACAGCATCCTTCCTTTTCAGCGGCCCAGACGCTGGTGGATCGGCTGGAGGAAGCCTTTTCCTTGGCAATTCCTGAAGACGAAACTGCATATATTACGATGCACTTAAAAGGTGCTGAAACCAGACTCGATGCGGAAAAGGAAACAGATTATGAGAATGTCAGCTTCGAACTTGTTAGACTGGCACGGGAGATTGTTAAAAAAGCCGAAGCTCTGACAGGACTTGAACTTAAAAGCAACAGCAAGCTGTTCTTCGGATTTATCAATCATCTTGGTCCAGCCCTGGAGCGGTTAAGGCTCGGTCTAGATATACGTAATCCGCTTCTGGGACAGATTAAAGAACAGTATTCAAGTGTATATGATATTGCACGCAGCTGTTCTGAGGTGCTTGAGGAATATGTCGAACTTCCGATTCCTGACGCTGAGATTGGCTATATTGCCCTTCATCTTGGTGCTATGCTCGAATACGCAGAGGCCAGATATATGAGGACAGCCTTGAAAGTGCTTGTTGTATGCGCGAGCGGTATAGGGACCTCAAGTCTGCTGCATGCGAGGATCCGCAAGGAATTTCCTACACTGCAGATCGCTGCTGTAGTGTCTGCGGCTGAGGCCAGCAGCTATGAAGAACAGGTAGATCTTATCATTTCTACCGTTGATTTATCGAGCGAACTGCCTGTAGTACGGGTATCACCGCTGCTTGGAGAGAGGGACATCGAGAAAGTAAGATCCATGATTGAGGACACCCCTCTTCATACCGACAGAGTGCCGCAGCATAAGGGGGCTTCTTCTTCATTGCCGGATACTTTGCAAAAGCAAAAATTTTTAATTGAAGGCATTCAGGATTTAATGAAAAACTTCCTCATTGAGGACAAAGTGAGATTTGAATCAATTGATGCATTTATTGAAAAAATAGCAGTAAAGTTTTCCGCGGATGACGCAGGCTCTGTTCAATTAGTTCAAGAACTGCACGAACGAGAAAGACTGGGAGAGACCATTCTGTCTCAGGAAGGAATCTTTCTTCTGCACTGCCGTTCCACGGTCATTCAGCAGCTGACACTGAACATCCTGCGTTTCACGGAGCCGATATCTTACGGTACATCCGAGAAATCTCGGCTGACTGCGGCTATTGTTCTGCTTGCTCCGCGCGAAAGTGACCGGACTTATCTCGAAGCAGCGAGTGAAGTAAGTAAATCCTTGATTGACCGGCCCGGCTTTGCTGTTCGCCTGACGAAGGCTACGCCTGAAGAATTAAACCTGGAAATTCAAGGCATTATGAAAGATTTGTATTTAAGAAAAATTGAACAATTTACAATGGAGGTTGAACAATTATGAGTACGCTCGAACAAAGCGCTCCAGCTCCAAAAAAATCCGGGGCTTTGAAACAGGCTACACAAAAATTTGGCCGTTTCCTAAGCGCTATGGTGATGCCGAATATCGGGGCATTCATTGCCTGGGGTTTTCTAACCGCACTATTTATTGAAGCAGGTTATTTCCCTAATGCAGATTTGGCTTCCCTAGTTGATCCAATGATCAAATACCTCCTGCCGCTGCTTATTGCATACAGCGGAGGTAAAGCGATTCATGATCATCGCGGCGGTGTGCTCGGTGCCATTGCAGCGATGGGGGTAATTGTCGGTGCAGATATCCCGATGTTTATCGGTGCTATGATTATGGGTCCTCTTGGTGGATATATTATTAAACAGTTCGATAAATATATCGGCAGTAAAACTCCATCCGGCTTTGAAATGCTTGTGAACAACTTCTCTGCTGGGATTATCGGTATGCTGCTGGCTATCGCCGGCTTCTACGGTATCGGGCCTGTTGTAACTGCCTTTACGAATCTGCTTGCATCCGGTGTTGATGCCATTCTAAATCTGGGACTGCTCCCGCTGGTGTCCATCTTTATTGAACCGGCCAAAATTCTGTTCCTAAACAATGCGATCAACCACGGGATACTTAGCCCGCTCGGGATTCAACAAGCCGAAGATGTGGGCAAATCCATTATGTTCTTGCTTGAAGCTAATCCAGGCCCTGGTCTTGGGGTTCTGCTGGCCTACTCGTTCTTCGGTAAAGGCTCCATTAAAGGATCCGCACCGGGTGCAGCCATCATCCATTTCTTTGGCGGTATTCACGAGGTATACTTCCCGTATGTACTCATGAAGCCGATCATGTTCGTATCTGTCATCGTTTCTGGTATGGCAGGCGTGTTTACTTTTAACCTGCTCGATGCAGGACTTATTGCAGCCGCTTCTCCAGGAAGTATCATTGCACTCATGCTCATGTCACCAAAAGGCGGATATATTCCAATTCTTGCAGGTGTCCTTGTAGCAACTGTTGTTTCATTCCTTCTGTCCTCCCTGTTCCTGCGCAGATCTGCTGCGACAGACGAGGATTTGGAAAAAGCGAAGGAAGCCGTATCTCAAGCTAAAAACAGCAGCAAAGGGATTGCAGCAGAAGCTGATGCTCCTACTGCTGATCTAAACAGTAAAGGCCAAATTAACAAAATTATTTTCGCATGTGATGCTGGTATGGGATCGAGTGCAATGGGTGCTACGTCTTTCCGTAAAAAAGTTAAAGCGGCTGGTCTGCCGATTGATGTTACCAATACGGCAATCGAGAACATTCCTCCGGATGCAGACCTTGTTGTCACTCAGCAAAATCTGACGGCCAGAGCTAAGGCTAAAGCGCCGAACGCCGTTCACGTTTCGATTGATAATTTTGTAAACAATCCGATTTACGATAAACTGATTCAAGACCTGAAAGCTAAATCTACGCAGACGGCTGAGTCCCCTGTTCCGAATTATGCACAGGAAGATGTAACAGAAAGCCTTGAAAAAACATTCCCTGAGAATGCTGCTGCAGACAATGAAGAGAATGCTGGCAGCGGTGTGCTGCGCAAGGAGAATATCGTTCTTCAGCTCCCAACAGAGAGCAAGGAAGATGCGATCCGCCGTGCAGGAAAAGCGCTGGTAGCTGCTGGATATGTTCAACCGCATTATGTAGACGCAATGATTGAACGCGAAGGTGTAGCAACCACATATATCGGGAACGGTGTTGCCATTCCACACGGTGTCGGCGACGCGAAGAAAGAAATCAAAACAAGCGGAATCGTGATTCACCAATATCCGGATGGTGTTGAGTTTGAGGGCGGGACTGCTTATCTCGTCATCGGTATTGCGGGAGCAGGCAGAGAGCATCTGCAAATTCTGACTAAGATTGCGGAAGCAATCGAGGATGAAGAGACAGTTCAAAGATTGGCGAAAGTTACAAACGTCGATGAACTGTATAACACTTTCGGAGTATAAGAAAGGCGGGAATTACAATGAAAAAAGCAATACAATTTGGGGCAGGCAACATTGGGCGCGGCTTTATCGGCGCCCTTCTCTCCCAAGCAGATTATCATGTCGTTTTTGCCGATATTAACGAAGAAATGATTAATGAGCTGAATAACAAAAAGAGCTATCAGATTCATATCCTGGATCTGGAGCAAAGGCAAGAGACAATTACTAATGTATCTGGAGTGCTCTCTAACGGGTCTGATATTGTTAGCACCATTGAAGAGGCGGATATCATTACAACAGCGGTTGGACCTAATGTATTGAAGATCATTGCTTCCACTATTGCCGCAGGAATTGAAGCTCGCAAAGCTTCGAATAAAGGTACGCTTAATATTATCGCTTGCGAGAACATGGTCGGCGCCAGCAGCCATTTGAAAGAGCAGGTTTACTCTCACCTTTCAGATGACAGCAAAGCATACGCCGATCAAAATGTTGGCTTTGCGAACTGCTCTGTAGACCGGATCGTCCCTCCATACCAAGGAGAGAACATTCTGGATGTCGGCGTAGAGTCCTTCTATGAATGGATTGTTGAGGAACCGTCCCTCAAAGGGGATACACCAAATATTCCAGGGATGAAGCTGACAGATAATCTGATCGCTTATGTACAGCGCAAGCTGTTCACTTTGAATACGGGACATGCCATCACTGCCTATCTCGGCTTCCTGGAAGGTATCGAGACTATTGAGCAAGGCATTAACAATGAAGCAATTCGCAGCGTTGTTCGTCAAGCCATGGAAGAGAGCGGTGAGGCTCTAATTAAGAAGCACGGCTTCGATAAAGATGAGCATTACAAATACATCGACAAAATCGAAAAACGCTTCAAAAATCCTTATATTCGTGATGAAGTCATTCGCGTTGGACGTGAACCGCTTCGCAAGCTTGGCCCAGCTGATCGTCTTGTAGGACCGGCAAACATGGCCATCGAATACGGCCTTAAGCATGATGCTCTGCTTACCGGTATTGCTGCAGCCTTCCATTATGACAATCCGCAAGATCCGCAATCCGCTGATCTGCAGGGTCAAATTAAGGCTAAGGGCATTGAAGTTGTCATTGCCGAAGTAACAGGCTTTGCTGCAGGCAGCGAAGATCATCGCAGCATCAGCGAGAAATACGCTGCACAATCCAAATAATTAAAGTAAAAAAAGCCCTCTGAATTTTATAAAATTCAGGGGCTTTTTTATTTCAACGATATGGTATTCCCTCATACTAAATCAATATACCGCTTGTTACTTCATCTTGGAGGTTATAAAGAGAGGATAGGATTCAACATTAAGGTCCTCTGTCTCAAAACTGATGCTGGAGTTAAAGCTTTCTTCAGAGTAATGTGTAACCGGGAATACTTCCATAAAGTACTCTTTCTTTGGCAAATTGTTAGCAAATGTCTCCTCATGAAACTGTACTCTAAACCGCTCAAACACCTTTGTTTCCGAAGGATTCCTTCCGTATACAACGAGAAAATTTCCTTTATTGTATCCGGTAACTGCTTCAAATAAATAACTATCAAACGTATTCGTGCTGACACCTATTCCATCATAACGGTAGTTATTACCTAACCAGCCTTTTTCGTAGAATGCAACGCCGATCTTTGGATTAACGTCTGCCTCCTTCCCTTCTTCTACTGAAAAGAAGTAAAGTTTATAATTACCCACGTCACTTGTAAGCTCAATCTTAGTCTCCGTGATCCATCCGCTGACTTGATCAGTCATGTGTTTCTCCAGGTCATCTTCCGCAATAGAGAAGCTCCTCACCTGATGAATAAGCATCCCCGCTGTGACTAAAGCGATCACACTAATACATACACGAACAGCTTGCCACTTTTTCATTTCGGTCGCCTCCTGACGCACTCAGCATCATTCAAACCGCCACTTGGTCTCCATTATTTTAAACCAATATTTGTAATTCTCAAATGGTTTGTATGTTACACTTTAGAGGTTAATTCCATATTTGAGAAAAGGAGATCTGTACGCATGCCTAAAATTCTCAGCTGTTATCCGGAAGGTAAACTGAAAGCCTTGACCATGAGCTATGACGATGGTGTCCTCGCTGACAGAAGGCTTGCAGCTATTTTTAACGAGCATGGCATCAAGGGAACATTTCACATTAATTCAGGGATGTTCAGCGATACGAGATACCGTACCCGCCTTAGCGAAGAAGAAGCGCTCGAAGTGTATCAAGGTCATGAGGTTTCTGTACATACGGTCACCCATCCTTCTATCGCTCGCTGTCCAAGAGAACAGGTTCTCTACGAGATTATGGAGGACCGCAAAAACCTGGAGAAGCTGTTCGGTTATCCAGTAAGAGGCATGTCCTATCCTAACGGCTCTTACAATCAAGAAATTATTGAGATGCTGCCTGTGTTTGGGATTGAATATGCACGTGTCGTACAAACGACGGGTCGATACCATCTTCCGGAAAATTTCCTTGAGTGGAAGGCAACCTGTCATCATAATCAGAACCTTATGCAGCATGCGGAAACCTTCGTTTCACTTCCTCGTAAGAACATCAATCTGTTGTATGTCTGGGGTCACAGCTACGAATTTGACGAGCAGGGAAATTGGGAGGTTATCGAACAATTTTGTGAGTTTATAGGCAGACGTGAGGACATTTGGTATGTAACGAATATGGAGATCGTTGATTATGTAAACGCTTATAAAAGCCTTAGATTCTCAGCAGATCAGCATCTTGTTTATAACCCTTCTGCCATGAGCGTATGGGTCCTGCTCGATGAGCAGCCTGTTGAGATTCCCGGTGGATGCACCACAACTTTATTCTAGAGATAGTTATACGATCATGAGTATAAATCCCCTTCTTCTTAGAAGGGGATTTTTGTTTTACTGTTTTAATACTTAAGTATAATATTTAGGACTTTTGTCATAATGATTCATAGAGACGAAAATGCTTTAATGTAAAGTAAGCGATTTCAAATAAAGGTCTTCATTTTTCTCTCCCTTCTACCGACATAGTTATTATGAACTAAAGTATGAGCGAACGGAGGAATCCATATGATTCAAGAACTACGAAGAGCCGAGCGTAAAAGATACAATGTACATCTTTCCCTGACGGACGGGTCCACTTATTCCGGTATCGTAAGTTTAAATATGGGCCAAATGAAGCTTCGATTAAAGTATTCCGGGGGAATCGTCACAGTTCCCTTTAACGAAATCAAACACTGCTCTACACTCGTACCTATACCGGTCTAAAACATACAAAAAAGGCGATTCCCGAAATCATCAAAGGGTATCGCCTTTTTTTGCTGCATATTTCGTTCTTGTATGACTTAGCTGTTAGCTTCCAAAAATAAATAAAACAGCTGCAACCGCTAGAAGAAGAATGAAAGATACAGCAGATATCCATGTTTTAAGATCTATAAATCGAATAATGTACACTACTGCCATCGTGATAAAAAACCATCCAAGTGAAATGACCGGATTGACAAAAGCAACGATCAACAGAATAAATGCAATGATCGTCAGCAGTCCTTCAAGCTGTACAAGTTTCTTATTCCGCTTTTTCTTGATTTTGTCCGGATTCAGTATCTAAATCACCTCCTGACTATAATCGAAAAGTTAGTTTCTCATATCGCGCTAAGCATCGCTGGAATCGATAAGAAATACCCGATCTTCAAAACCACCGTTTTTATTCAGCTTGTCCACTCTCTTATTCTCCAATCCCTCAGGTGTTGAACCATGGACTTTGGATAATGCTCGAATGACTTCAATTACATCCGCCAGCTCTAAGAGGGCGCTTTCATCATCTTCTGCAGCAAAGTACTCTTCAAGCTCTTCCGTAAGTTTTACTCGCAGTGCTTCTTTAAACGCTTCTTCATCAAGCACGCTGATAGTGCTAGAGCCGCCTTTAGCAGCGATGATTTCCGGAATTCGGTCACGAACTAATTTATTATAAACTTTTTTCTCACTAGAGGATGAAGCTGCCTCTATACCGTTATTATAATGCTCAATCCTATGATTCAAATCCTGCCTCTCCCCTCAAGAAAGTATACCCTTACACAATAACTTTAATCGAGCATATTCAAAGTGTACACACTGCAATCATAATAAAATCTATTATATCATCCTATAACCGACTTTTGACCTTAGTATCGAATACAAAAAGTCCGGCTGGCAGCCGGACTTTTTTGGTAATAAACACTTGAATTGATTACTTCACTCCATTATACACAAACGCCTTGATGATCGAGCGCTGAGCGAAGAAGAAGACAACCAGAATCGGCAGAACAAGAATGAGGTTCGCTGCCATGAGAATGTTCCAAGTAGCCACTCCCTCTGTCTGACGAATCTTAGCAATTCCAAGCGGTAGAGTTCTTGCCGTTTCGTTCGTCGTCATGACGAGCGGCCAGAAATAATCGTTCCAATGGCTGATAAAGCTAAATAAAGCGATTGTAATCAGCGCAGGACGCGCCATGGGAATCATCAGCTTCCACATAATCTTCCATTCCTTAGCCTTATCCAGTCTTGCTGCCTCAATAAGCTCCTCCGGCACCTGCTTAAAGGACTGGCGAAGCAGGAAGATACCGAAGGCACTGGAAGCAAAGGGAAGGATCAAGCCCAGATGAGTATTCAGCATATTCCAGGAGCTGAGCTGCAGATAAACCGGCAGAAAGATGAGCTGGGATGGAATCATCAAGGTGACCATGACGAGTCCGAACAGCAGCCCTGACCCCTTAAACTGAAATCTGGCAAACGCGTAAGCCGCGGGGATAATGGTCAGCATTTGAAGAATAAGAATCCCGACTGCGATTAATAGACTGTTCATAAAATAGTGGAGAAACGGTCCTGAATTCCAAGCTTGGACAAAGTTCTGCCACTGCGGATTATTCGGAATCCACTCCGGAGGAAAAATCATCGTCTCAGGCAGCGTTTTGAGAGAAGTCGAAATCATCCACGCGAAAGGCAGCGCAAAGATCAAGACCAGAATCAGCATACCGATTATATTTACCACCTTCAGGACGCTGTTCATTGCCTTAAGACCGCTCCATGACTCTTGTCGTGCTTTTCCCTGCGAGTTCTCTCGCGCCCTAGCTGTAGGATCTATAGCATTCACTTAATTGTCTCTCCTTCCTGTGCTTACCTGTAATGGACACGTTTTGATAGCATACGGAAATAAATAATGGTAAGCACACCTACAATGACAAGCAGAATAACACCCGCTGCAGAAGCGTAACCAATCTTAAAGAAACGGAAGCCGTATTCATAAATGTAATAAACGAGAGTGTTCGTCGAATTGACCGGTCCGCCCTGAGTCATGATCGAAATAGTCTCAAATACTTGAAAAGATCCAATCATGCTCATGATCGCAAGAAAGAACAGCGTCGGGGACAGCATCGGCAGCGTGAGCTTCCGGAACGTCCGCAGCGGCTTAGAGCGATCAAGTGCAGCAGCTTCATATATACTTGGCGGAATACTCTGCAGTCCCGCGATAAAGACAAGCGTATTAAAACCAATGCCCTTCCATACTGCCACCAAGATCAGAGACATCAGAGAGGTGTCCGGATGAGCCAACCAATCCAGCGGCGCGATCCCGAACAGCCCGATTACCCAATTAAGCAGGCCGTATTCAGGATCCATCAGCCAGCTCCAGAGAAGGGAGATGGATACGAGTGAAATGATATGCGGACTGAAGATCGCTCCCTGTACAAAGCCGTAGAACAAACCTGACCGGTTAAGCCAGAGGGCGATCAACAATGAAATGCTGAGTGTAAGCGCAACAGTAGCAAAGGTATAAATTGTCGTATTAAGAAGTACCTGCATGAACTCAGAATCCGTCAAAAGATCCGAAAAATTTTGCAGACCTACATAATTCTTCGTCGGACTGACAAAATTCCATTCAAAAAAACTAAGATAGATCATGTAAAAGATCGGATAGAGAAAGAATACGCCAAAGATAACGAGAGAAGGCGATATCATTCCATAAGGTTTAAGCTTTTCCCAGATGCGAGATGTCATGCTACAGCCCTCCGCCTACCGATATCAAATCTGGAGAATGAAGCTGGGCTGCTTCTTCTCCTTGTCTGACTTCATACTGCTTAAGTCTTTGGCCTTCGGCATTAAAATAGTAGAGCCGATCATACGGAACCATCACAGATACTGTGTTCTCAGACGTGAGCGGTTCAAGGAATGTTTTAACCGAGAACATGCCGAATGGTGACTGGATCTGATAAATATTTTCTGCTCCCAGACTCTCACGGGTCAGTATTTCCCCTGTAAGCAGCAAGCCTTCAGACGTACCAGCCGGGTTCATTCGGGCATGCTCCGGACGGAATCCAAAGTTGATAATATCCTGCGATTTTCCTTGTGCCGAATGGAGCTTGAGACCTTTATAAGGGAGGACGTTCATAGCCGGAGTTCCAATGAACTGGGCAGCAAATACATTCGCCGGATCATTGTACAGTGTCATCGGCGATGCTGCCTGCTGAATAACCCCCTTGTTCATGATGACGATCTCATCACCCATGGACATTGCTTCCACCTGGTCATGCGTAACATATACAAAGGTAGTACCAAGCCGTTTATGCAGCTGGATCAGCTCTGTCCGCATCTGGTGACGCAGCTTCGCATCAAGGTTCGAGAGCGGTTCATCCAATATAAAGACTTGCGGCTGTTTAACCATTGCGCGAGCAAGCGCTACCCGCTGCCGTTGACCACCGGACAGCATTTCCGGCTTTTTCTTCATGTAATCGCTGAGTCCCACGATTTCGGCAATGTCCTTAATGAGCTTCTCCCGTTCCTTTTTAGGAACCTTCCGATTAACCAGGCCAAACTCAATATTGTCATAAACATTCATCGTCGGATACAAGGCATAGTTTTGAAATACCATGGCCACGTCACGATTCCCCGGTGCAACCCCGTTTACACATTGGTCGTCAATCCAAATTTCGCCCTTTGTCTGCTCATCCAGACCGGCAATCATACGAAGCGTCGTCGATTTACCGCAGCCCGAGGGTCCGACGAGGACGGTAAAGGAACCGTCCCGAATCGTCAAATCCAAATCCTTGATAACCTCTTCATCCTTAAAAAACTTGCTGATTCCTTTCAGCTCGATTCTGCCCATCTAGAGCCACCTCCTGTTTATTTGCTGAGCAGTGCGTTTGCTTTCTCAGCAGCCTCATCAAGCGATTGCTGTGGTGTGACATTCGGATCAAGAATTGTTTTTTCAATCGCACTCTTCATGATCTTAGCTACTTCTGGATAAGCAGTTTCCATAGGACGTGGTCTTGCATATTCAAGCTGATCTACAGCGACTTTGTATTGCGGATATTCCTTATACAGGGACTGCATTTCTTCTGTCTCCAGAGCCGACAAGCGAGTAGGAAGATAACCGACATGTTCACTTTGATAGATCGTGCTTTCTGTTGTTGTCATGAATTTGATGAACTCCCAAGCTGCAGCCTGCTCTTCCTCGCTAAGCTTAGATGTCATAACAAGCTGACATCCGCCTGTAGGCACTCCATAAGATTTGTTTGCTGGCATAAATGCTGTATCGAACTCAAAACCGTTTCCTTCAGAAATCTCAATCGCTCCTGATACACCTGCTGTGGATCCGAATTTAAAAGCAGAGGTCTGGTTGGACCAGTCTTTGTCTGCTGTTGCTCCAGCTTCATCTCCAACCGGGATTTTAATTAAACCTTCATCAGCGAGCTTCTTCCAGAACTCAACGGGTTCTACCCCTTCAGGAGAGTTAAATAGAGCAGATTTACCGTCGTCTGCAAGAACTTGTCCGCCGGATTGGGCAACAAGACCTTCATAGAACCAAATATCAACCGGCATCGTCATGAGTGCAATTCCTTTTTCTTTCAGCGTGCGTCCATACTCTTCAAACTCTTCCCAGTTCTTTGGACCAGCAGGATCAAGACCGGCTTCTTCAAGCAAGGTTACGTTCATATACATAATTGGTGTACTGCGCATAAATGGAAGGCCGTACAGCTTATCGTCAACGTAGGCATTACCCATGAGACCCGGGTTAAAGTCATCCATTTGGACTTCCTCTGCATCCTGCTCAGCAAAAGGAGCAAGCTCCTGCAGCATTCCGTATCTTGCGAATGTTCCCGTTGATGCAATTTCTAGGTCGGATACAGCTGGGGCATCACCCGCCGCAAAGGCAGCCTGTACTTTGGCATGCAGATCGTCGTATCCCCCCTGGTATTCGGCAATAACTTCAATCTCATCCTGAGATTCATTGAACCGTTTAACCAGCTCCTGCTTAGCCTCTTCGATTTTGTCACCAAAAGCGTACCAGTACTTGATCTGTATTTTCTCTCCAGTACCTTCGCTTGCGCTTGCAGAGCCTGCACCGGCATTTGTTGCCGTGCTTCCTCCCGATTCACTGCCGCAGGCGGACAGCATGACTGCCATACCCAGCATAAGTGTTAAGAAACCCCGTCTTTTCTTACTTTTCATTTTATTTCCTCCCATAGTTTTAAGCCGTTTAGGGTACCTTTTAATAGTTATAGGCATGACAAAAGAAACCTGAATCAAACCATTGCAAGACTCACATAAGTCCTCTATGATCTGTTCAGGTTTCTCCATCACTCCAACCCATCGGCTATTTACTTGTCTATTTATAAGCGGGATGTTTGTCTCTTCATCCTGCACTTATCTTATTCCTTGAATGTTAACGGCATATTTCTCAAGTGTTAAACATGAGTTAAGTTAAAGGCTTCCTTCCACATCAACGTACTTGATGATGAAACCGCGGTTGCGCCATGCTTCAGACATTCCTTAGCATGCCTGCGCTCGGTAAGCAGTCCCCCTGAAATAATGGGGAGTTTTGTTATTTCTCTTACCTTTCCAAGCACCTCCGGGATGCGGGCAGGCATGATCTCGATGATATCAGGCTGTACTTGATAGAGCGATTGGTTAATGTTATCAAGCCCTTCCGAGTCGATGAGAAAGAAGCGTTGTATCGTTGTCAGACCTAGCTTCTGCGCTTTTTTCACGACCTGAATTTTCGTCGTAATGATCCCATCGGGCTTAATTGCATTTGCCAAATAATCGAGTCCCGCCTGATCGTAAGACAAGCCCCCGATTTTCTCCACATGGACGAATACCGGAATGTCATGCTTCTTAAACAAGTCTACATAACCTTTGATAACCCCAATGCTTCCCGTCAGCAAAAATACACAGCTTAGATGTTCTCTATGTTCCAGTGCCGTCTCAAGCTGCCTTACATCCCGGATCGAAGCTACATTTCTGTATGCTTCAAGTCGTTCAAGCAGTGTAGTTACCGAGGTCGTTGTGCGCAGGCTTGTCTGACCTTTCTTTGAATAGGTTTGAGGTTTATACATGGCCTGGACTCGCCTTTGCTGTGTCTTCAGAGGCAGTCGCGGCTTGTCCCCTCATCAGCATTACCCGGCAAGCTCTTTCAAGCTCAGTCCCCCTCGCATGTACAGCTGGAGAGAAATGCTTTATATGAAGATGTATTTCCGGAAGCTGTACAGGAAGCTCTGCATCCTCAATATCCACTGCTGTGACATCGATATAATCTTCACCCAGTTCCACGATCCGGAAGGCATGCTCGTCAAGACAAGCTGAGAGCTGAACAAATGTCCAATTGTTTTGTTTTGTAATAGAATCTACATGTGTATGGCCATTAAAATAAACGGCTGTTCCTTGTTTTTTACTTAATACCCGCCACATATCGATCGATGGATCAATGGATCCTTTATCCCGTTCGGAACCTGTCGTTGTCAGATGAATCGGATGATGCGCAAATACGAGCATCGGCTTCGTACCAGAGCTTACAATTACATTGTCAAACCAGTTCAGCTGCTCTTCATCCATCCAGCCTCCCCAGTTCGTTAAATCCATTTCTCTTGTAGTATCCAGAAACACAAGAATCGCTTTATCCGTGGTGAGCGCCTGATAACGGGCTTGTCCTGTCAGCGTAAGCAAATCTTTTTTGGTCTGAGAATACGTATCATGATTACCGAGTACATGGAAGAAACTCGCATCATATCTCTCTATAATTTCATATACCTCGTTAATTTCCCGCTCTGTGCCAAAGTTCGTCAGATCGCCGAGCGATATATGCAAATCCGCCTCAGCACTCAGGAAATGGTGCAGCATTTTATTATAAAACGCATTTCTTGCCGTAACCCACGAATTAACGGCTTCATCCGCCTCGTGATAATGCAAATCTCCCAGGATCGCCAGCTTCATACTTTCACACTCTCCTTTATGCGTTTGCTAGCTCAAGTATAGGAAGAGAATGTTATCTGGAAGTCACAACCATTGTCTTTTTATGTAAAATGTTGAAATACCGAAGTGTTGACGTCTTCCTTCATTTCTTTACGCCTAAGAGAATGTGTTATGATAAAATCCTCAAATCTATTCAAAGGAGTGAAGTCTCCATGGCCATTGAAATTACGAAGAACATATATATGCTTGAGTTATCCGCGAACTCAAATGGACGCAGTACAAAGCTGCATCCCTCTCTGCTTCAGGATGAACATGAGGTTATTTTGGTGGATACCGGATACGCAGGAATGCTGGATCTCATTGAGCAAGAACTTGCCCTCACTGGAGTAAACCTAAGCCGCATCACTCGAATCCTCCTTACTCACCAGGATATGGATCATATCGGAGGTCTTCCCGATCTGTTATCGCACTTGAACCAGAATGTTGAAGTGCTCTCAAGCGCCGCCGAAAAACCATATATTCAAGGTGAGAAGCCCTTAATTAAAGCAAATAATCCAGACAATAGACCCACCGCTCAAATTGACCGCACTATAGAACATGACGAAATACTGCCCTTTGCAGACGGATTAAAGGTTATCAGCACGCCTGGTCATAGCCCGGGGCATCTATGCATATATCATGAGGCGAGCAAAACACTCATTGCCGGAGATGCTATGACCGTAGTAGATGGAGAATTGATGGGGCCAAACCCTGCATATACTCCGGACATGAAGCAGGCCATTCAATCACTAGAACAGCTGTTACCCTATGAGATAAATCAAGTGATCTGTTATCATGGCGGTCTTTATCAGGGGAACGCGGTTCAACGCATTGCACAGATTATTGACAGCTCCTTAGCTGACAGCTAACCTGACTGACTGCACAGGACCATAAACAAAACAGGCGAACTCTTCCTGATGGAAGATTCGCCTGCTCATTTTTATCCTGCACTTGTTTCAATTTTTATCGTTGTTTTTAAGCCCAGTACATTCATGACGGTTTGAATTTTCTCTGTCGTAGCTCCACTGTATTCATTGCGTTCATCACGCGATACCTGTGCCTCGGATACGCCGAGTCTTTTGGCAAGCTCGGCTTGCGATATATTCATAAAGATCCGGTATGCGATTAAATTTCTCCCAAGATCTGCAATGCTCTCCAGCGGTCCAAACGATCCTTTTTTGATCATTTCATAGTCATATATCTCTTCCGCAAGCTCCTCTTTGAAGGACAACAGCGGCTGAAGGGCAAGTCTTGCCTGTTCTCTGCTCATCCCGATGCTCTCATAACGAAGCTTCTCATTTGAAATATAAGCCTTGTGATCCTTCAGTTTTTCCAACGCACGACGGTAAGCGGTTTCAGTCTTGATCATTTTCACTCATTCCTTTACTCCTCATACTTTTGTTGAACTGTCACGGATGGTATTTCTAATATGTAATGCTTGTTATCCCCAAAATATACTTAAAAAATGTAATGAGTTCGGCATCGGTTCCAAAAAAATACTTAACAAATATGTTAATAATTATAAATCTGAATTTTCAACTGGTCAATAAAATCATGAGCATAGCAAACTTGAATTTTTTCGTATGAACTTAAAAAAGCCTGTCCCATCAGGGGACAAGCTTTTAGAATATGTATTTAGCTCTCCATTCTTTCTTACTTTCCGTTTCGTAACGTATAAGGAATTTCTTTAATGAACACTCCGAGCAGGAGAAAACATAAGTATCCAAACATTATAACCATATCTAAACTTTTTGCCATCATTTTCTCCTCCTATACAACAACTCTTTTATCCTTAATTTAACAGCGTCCTTTAATTTTGTATATAACCTCCTTCTTATTTTTATGAAACTTTTACTATATATATCGAATGTTTACCGCCTATATTTTAATACAATTATTCTACTAACTTAATAAGTAAAGGCGCATCAGCTGTGCTGATGCGCCTTTGAAGTAAGAAAGATTAACTGCCTACCTTCTCCCGGTCTTTACCTTTATCTGATTCTCCTGCATTTTTATTCGCCGCATCACGGTCCTGCTGCATTTCCTCAACGGTCTTCACTTTGAGTCTTGCCGCCCCTTTATAGTCGCGAGTTGGAATCAGATTTCCAGATGACAGCCTTTGCTTGGCTGAAGCAATGGCATCGCTGTACTGCGGCAGCCACTTCTCTCCCGCCACAAGCATCTCATCAACCATTTGCCAAATTTCTTTCGGATTACATACGGCTCCAACCAAGGGATCCATCATAAAAGCCTGGCGCAGCAGCTGATCATCTCCGTGAATGGCGGCTTCCACCGCAAGCCGCTGCACTGAGATGCTTACATTACAGACAGCTGCCGGCCCCAGCGGAAGGTCACCGACAAGAGGCATTGAGATCCCGTTTCGATCCACATATCCGGGCGCCTCGATAATCGCATCGTTCGGAAGATTTGAAATAACTCCGTTATTTACCCTGTTGAAATGTCCCCGATACACTCTGCCGGTTTCCAGGCTCTCAATGATATAGGAACCATGCTCCTGACCGCGTTCCTCAGATACAAATTTTTTCGGCTCTTCTTTCATCCAGTTTGGAAAATCCGTTTCAAACCAGTTTCGTCCTTCTGTACATACACGCAGGTATCCACCAGTCTCCCCATTAATCCAGCTGCCAAGATCAATCCACTCTTGGATTTCGTCCGGACGCTTACGGTACCAAGGTACATATTCACTCAGATGACCATTCGATTCTGTGCTGTAATAACCAAAGCGGCGCAGCATATCGATTCTCACTTTTTCCGTACGGCTGTACTCCGGATGCTTCTCGAATGCTTCCAGTAGTCCCGCAGTCAAATCCTTTCCTTCATGGCTGGCCTTAATATACCAGGTTTGATGGTTGATCCCGGCACAGACGATATCAACATCCTTCATCTCAAGCTCGTAGACCTGAGCGATCTGATGATGACCATGCTGTACACCATGGCATAAACCAACTGTATTTACACCGCCGTATTTGTTGCAGGCCCAAGTCAACATTGCCATTGGATTGGAATAGTTCAGCAGCAGCACATCCTCAGCACACACCTCACGAATATCCTTGCAAATGTTCATCATCTCTGCGATACCGCGCTGACCGTACATAATGCCTCCTGCGCTTAACGTATCGCCAACGCATTGATCGACACCGTATTTCAGAGGAATATCGACATCAGTTGCAAAAGCCTCGAGTCCTCCGACACGAATCGTGCATAAGACATACTTTGCATCTTTCAGCGCTTCGCGTCGATCTGTGGTCGCTTTGATTTCAATAGATAAACCATTCTCTCGAATGTCCCGTTGACATAACTCAGTTACCATATCCAGATTATGTTGACTAATATCTGTAAACGAAATTTCAATGTTGTTAAACTCCGGTACGGTCAGTAAGTCACGCAGCAGCCCTCGTGTAAAGCCGATGCTTCCTGCCCCGATAAAAGCTACTTTAAAAGACATATGATACTCATCCACCTTTCAATGATAGGAACGCTCTCCTTAAGACTTAAGCGTTCCGTTTCAAGTTGGTTTTATTGTAGCAATATCACCTGAGGAAGCGTTACCAAAATTATGACTTTTTAACTGAGGAACTGTCTAAAATCCTCACCTCTATTTCTAACTCCACTTTTATTGTCTGCTCGGTTGGAGGCAATTAGAATAATGAAATCGCACTAAAAAAAAGAAGCGATCATTTAAGATCACTTCTTTACCATGGATATTATCCCTAGGTATTTAATTGTCCGGCCAATCCCACGACTTTTTCTCCCCAAGCTCACGGTGATTTACAGGCGTTACACCCGTATGCTTTTTAAATAAGGTATGAAAATACTGTCTGCTGTTGATCCCGACATAGCCTGGTATATCATGGATCGGTATCCCTGTCTGCTGCAGCAGCATCTTCGCCTTCTCCATCCTCACCTCAGTCAAATACTCCATCAATGTCTGGTTCATATTTTTCTTGAAAATCCGGTGCAAATAGCCTGGATGCAGGTTAACGTAAGCAGCAATATCCTTAACCTGCAGCGGCTGGTCATAATTCTGGTGCATAAACTGAATGCTTTGAGTGACATATCCATCTGCAACAGACTCGCTGTCTTCGGCAGCTATTCTCAGTCTTGCCATCCGAACAAGCAGCTGACTGAACAATAGATCGATCATTAAGCTGCTTCTTTCTGCTTGCTGACGATCCAGCTCAAGCACCAAACTTTTCAGCACATAATAGACTTCTTCTGGATCGGATAATACAAGATACCTGAACGGTCGTGTAAGAAAAGCAGCGACCTCCTGCTCCTCATGAGAGATATGTCCTAGAGAGAACTGACCTGCATGCGGCTGAAATCCAAACTCTACATTCAGCATCCTGCATGGAGCCGCTTGATCCACAGTTAATCGATGCGGCACACCCTCATCCAAAATAATAAATTCACCTTTTCGTAAAACAATACGCTCATTTCTGCCATCTATAGACAGGACATCGATTGCTCCCGTCCCCTGGATCATGTACATGATCTCTGTCCAGCGATGCTCGTGATATTCCATCGTGTAATTCTGCCATTGCTTATAGTAATAAGCATAGAAGCATGGCCTGACATCAAAAGGAGAAGGTTCTTGGTGAAAAAAGCTGCCTCGCATTCTCACGCTCCTCCTAGTTCTCCCGCTTTGCGATGTATTTCTGAATCACAGCAGAGACGGCGGTCATGCTGAGCGGCTTGCTGATATAATCATCCATGCCAAGCTCTAAATATCTTTGGTGTTCACCTTTAATAGCATGTGCTGTGACAGCTACGATAAAAGGTTGTTTTTTACCATTAAGCTCATTACGAATCTTGCTTGTCGCCATCAGACCATCCATCACCGGCATTTGAACATCCATAAATACCATATCGTAATCCTGTGTTGTACATGCTTTAACTGCCTGCTCACCATTCGGTACAACCGTTACGGGATATCCCAGCCTGTCCATCATTTTGATAAATACAACCTGGTTTACCTCATTATCCTCAGCAACCAATATTTTTAGCGGTTCAATGCCAGATTCGTGACTACGATCAGTCCGGTCATTCAGTTCTCTGCCTGTAAAAGGCTGCAGTCTAAACTTGGCTGTAAATATAAATCTAGAACCAGGACCATCCTTCCTTGGTCTATACCAGATTTCTCCACCCATTAAATCAACCAGCTTCTTACATATGGCTAGTCCCAATCCCGTACCTTCTATCTTCCTGGTCATATAATTGTCCACTTGGTAGAAGGGGTCGAATAAGCGAATCGTTTTATCCGCAGACACACCTATCCCTGTATCTTCAACCTCCACCTGAAGCTTGACGTGCTCCGATGTTTGTTCGATTTGTTCAACAGTTACCGATACGCTGCCGCTCGGCGTAAATTTTACTGCATTGCTCAGCAGATTGATTAGAATCTGCCTTACTTTGGTGCCGTCGCCAAACAAATAGTCCGGGACATTTGGAGCAACAGAGGTCGTAACATCGATCTCTTTCTCTAGCGCCCTCGGCTGATTGATGTAATACGCTTCCGACAGTGTGGTTCGAATACTGAAAATCTCATGGACAAGCTCGGTATTCCCGGATTCTATTTTTGAGAAGTCCAAGATGTCGTTAATTATATTCAGCAAAGTGCTGCCGCTTTGTTTAATAATTTCAAGATATTGCCGCTGTTCCGAATCCAGCTCACTCTCCAGCAGCAAATCTGTCATTCCAATGACCCCGTTCATAGGGGTACGGATTTCATGACTCATCATGGCCAAGAACTCGCTTTTTGCCTTATTCGTTTTTTCAGCAGTTTCCTTCTCAATCAACAGCCGTCTTTGCTCGGTTATATCCTTCAAAATCAGATAGAAGCCGACCTTGTGATTATGAATGATAATTGGAGCAAGCGACGCCAGAACCTCTACAGGATGACCATCCTTATGGCTGATATGATCAATCTCTTTTTCAATTAGTGAATGATCGAGCATATCCGAGCTCAAATTCGCCAGCGCATCTTCTCCAATCAGCCTTGATATTCTTGCCCCTATTAATTCAGCAATGGTGTAACCGGTCAACGTTTCGGTCATTTGATTGCCGTTTATGATTTTACCGTCCAACCCAAAGGAAATAATAGCATCATGGTTGTATTTTTTAAGAGATGTGTATCTTTCGACACTTTCATTCAGCTTCAGCTCAGCTACCTTGCTAGCCGTTATATCAATAATGTGTGCAATAAAAAAGAGCGGTTCATCCTCTGGTCGATCATGTACTAAGGAGACATGAACACTTGCCCATACGACATTTCCGTTTCTATGCAAATATTGCTTTTCAAATTCAATTGAAGTCGAAGCATGCTCTAACAACTCAGACGGAAGAAATGCATCTGAAAAAATGTAATCTCTCGCCGGGAGTGACATGAGCTCTTCTAGCGAATACCCTAGGATATTACATGCTGTAGAATTCGCATGGATCCACTTTTCCTGAATCGATACCAGAGCAATGCCTACCGGCGCATGATTATAAATATGTTTCGTTAATGCTTGCTGATCAAAAGGCAGGATTTCACTCATTTAACGCCCCTCCTCGTTCAAATATTATACATGAGGTGCAGGTCAGGATGAGAGCTTATTTTAGAAAATGAATAGAATGTCCTAATGCCAAATAATGGATTAGCCCTAGGCAGAATGTACAAATATAGTCTCTCCTATGAAGTCCGCCAGCAGAATCAGATTGAATAAATTAAAAGCGGCTTCGCTTCTTGAGCGAAACCGCAATGAACTATATCCTATTTTTTATTTGCTCTTCTCTTATTCGGTCAGACCTGCTTTGCTTAAAAGTCTATACAACACCTCTGCAGCTTCCGCACGGCTTGTATGTGCATTTGGACTTAAACGATCTGCCTGACTTCCTTTGATCAGACCGCCTTGAACCAGATTAGCGAAGCTGTCCTTTGACCACTCCGGAGCATCCGAAATGTCTTTATAATTGCTCAATACCGAAGCATTCGCTTCGTTCGCAATATCCACTAAATGAGCTGCCCGATCAATCATCACTGCCATTTCAGCTCTTGTAACCGGAGCATCTGGTGCAAACGAAGTATCGGATCTGCCTGAGATCAAGTTGTTCTCTACGGCAGCCTGTACATTTTCTGCATACCATGCGTCTGGGGCAATGTCTGTAAAGCTGCTTGTCCCTGCAGAAGCCGGAGCTGATTCCAAGGCTTTAACGAGCATGGAGGCAATCTCGGCCCGGGTAACAGACGTATCTGGAGCAAACCGTTCATTCGTCAATCCATGGATGATATGACTTGTAGTTAGAGCTGTAATACTTTGAGCTGCCCAGTGACCTTCAAGATCTGTAAAGGATGGAACATCATCTTCTGCTGGAAGATCTCCCGGCTCGGACGCTTCAGCTTCGCCCATCTCCAAAATTGCCACCGTTCCTCCGACTTCGTTAGCTACAAATAATAGCGGCTTGCCTGTTGGACTGTCCGAAGCAGGTATAAATTCAAGACCTTCCGGTCCCGTATCCGTTGCAAGGATATCCTCTTGACCATACTCACGGGTATTGACATAGGTTTCGAACGACGGACTTTCCGGGTCAGTCACATCATATACCATGACGCCTCCCGTTCTTTCCAAGCCCGTAAATGCATAGATCTTATCACCTACCTCACCCACCGTAACATATTCCGGCTCCGGTCCTTTCTTCGGACTGCGGTCGTCCATTTCTTCATCATCATTGCTCACATTAAAGAACTCAGGGTTTGTCTCTCCCGTAATCCGTTCAAAGTCGCTTCCGCTGTCATATACCTGCTCCATCGTATCTGCATTCCAGATGGAGAAGGACCGGCCCCCATACAAGTACAATTCTTCATATACCCCGTTTTGATTACCCAGCTCCGAGATCACACGAACATCGTCATAATCCTCAGTTTGGCCCAGCCAAGCGGACAGTGATTCAGAGAGCTCAAAGTCTTCTTTCACATCAGACACCTTAAGCTCATTCTCAAGGCCATCCCATCCCGTGGCATCTCCTTCATTTGCTGTGAGCAGATAAGTTTGTCCGTTTACGGTGTAAGCCGCAATACCATCCGGCATGTAAAAACTTTTGAATGGAACATTTTCAAGCTTTACCTGTCCGTCAGAGATCAGATCCACTTCATTTCCGGGTTTGTTTAAGTCTTTAGCTCCAAGGCTTTGAACAGAAACTACCTTTGCCTCTGCCAAATCAATTGTTGCAATGGCATTATTCTCCTGCAGAGCTACATATGCCGTCTTATTATCCTCAGACAGTGCAATATATTCCGGTTCAAAATCAGTCTCAGCTTTATCCTTGGTGCCTTTTCCAACAATGATCCCGTCTTCATTTACATCACCGCGAATATGGACATCATCCCCGATGACATCTGGATTATTAAACAAGACCTGCTTTACTTCATCCGTCTGTGTATCAATAATCGTGACACTGCCCTTTGGATCAGACCCAATTCCGTCACGAGGCTCACCTTCATCAGCGGTTAGAATGTACCTTCCGTCTGAGCTGATTTTGACCATGTCCGGCTGTACGCCAACAGAATACTCCTGAAGCAGCTTGCCCTCGTAATCCAGCACCAGCACTTTACCCGTTTTCATGGAGGCTTCCTCTTGTACAGCAACAGCTACATATTTCCCTGTCGTATTCACATCTACGCTTGTCAAATCACCGACTTTAAAGTCAGCAGTAGCTGCAAGCGCCTCAATATCTATGCTGTTCACTTTACTTGTCTTGCCATCTTCCGCAAGCTTAACAATATCAAGAGTCGGAGGCTGTGTCGCTCCATTTACCAGATAGAAGCTTCCGTTATCCTTGTTATATCTAACAATTTCAGCAATTCCTCCGTCAGCATTGGTGACGCCAACTTCATAGCCTCCTATCTTTCGGATTTGAATTTTGTCAGAGGTTTCTTGCGCGGCTGTTATAGCTGATGACGCTTTGGTGATCTCCGCATAAGCCTCGGGTGTTCCTGCCGGAACCATTCCCAGTGTTAATCCCGCTGCCATTACCATGGCTATGTATCTCCGTGCCTTAATTCTCATACTACACTCTCCCTCAAATAAGGTATGTATTAAGCTACATCGAGTTATTGTACAAACCTATTGTTAAGGATCATTCATTCATTTGTATAAATGATGTAAAACATCAACTACTAAAAAAAGGAGATCCCAAATTTGGGACCTCCTTTAGCATCAAAACGCCGGAATCATAGTATCCGGATGATTTTCTTCAATAAACTTTCTTGCTTCATCGCTTGTGAGCGCAGCGGCCAGTTTTTGAATGGCTTCTGAATCTTTGTTATCCTCGCGTGCAACAAGTGAGATTGCATACTTCTCATCCATCTCTTCTGTTACAATTGCATCCTTTGGAGTTAAGCCAAGCGGACTTGCGTATGCAGGATACATCGTTACCATATCCACATCATCATAAGCACGCGCAAGCATCAACAGATCCACTTCCTGGAATTTGTAGTTTTTCGGGTTCTCCACAATATCGGATTGAAGAGCGTTGGTGCCTACACCTTCCTTCAGCTTGATCATTCCATTTTGCTCAAACATAGCAAGCGAACGACCGATGTTGGCCGGATCATTCGGAATTGCGATGGTTGCACCTTCCGGAAGCTCTTCCATGCTCTTATACTTCTTAGAATAACCGCCGTAAATGATATGATAGATCGGAGTAACCACCGTCAGATTGCCATCGTTATTATCGTTGTACTGCTGCATGAACACTTCATGCTGGAAGAAGTTCGCGTCTACTTCTTTGTTCTTCAGCGCGTCATTCGGCTGAATGTTATCCGATACATTAACAATTTCAAGCTCAATGCCTTCTTCTTTCAAAGTCGGTTTGATCGATTCCATCATATCAATCATCGCAGGTAGATTGCTGGCTACTTTCAGCGTCTGCGTTTCTCCTGCTGATGATGTACCTTCATTATTTTCAGCTGTATCGCCGGCATTTGAACCGCAGCCTGCCGCGACCAGCATAATGATCGCCATTAAAAAAAGTCCCGTCCATTTCATTACACGTTTGCTGCCCAATGTTCTCATTGATTACATAATCCCTTCATGTTTAGAATTAGATCTTCTACTCGTTAAATGAATTACCGTTTGTCCAGACTTCTCGAAATCAGGTTTCCCAAGTATTGAACTAGCTGTACAAGCACGATCATAATGATAATCGTAAACACCATAAGTTCTGTCTCAAATCTTTGATACCCATAGCGAATGGCAAAATCACCGATTCCTCCGCCGCCAACAACACCTACTACGGTTGAGTAAGAAATGAAGCTGATGGTCGAAGTCGTAAGGCCTCTTACCAAGCCGGACCTCGCTTCAACAAACAAAAATTTGAATATAAACTGCGGAAGCGTAGCTCCCATAGAAGAGGAGGCTTCAACTACGCCTCTTGGCACTTCAAGCAGTGATTGCTCAGCCAGGCGTGAATATGTAGCAATCGCAACGACCGCAAGCGGTACTGAAGCAGCAACCGTCCCAAGTGCCGTTCCCACAATCATCCGAGTGAACGGAATCATGAATACGACCAGTAGCAGGAAAGGAAATGAACGGACAATGTTAACGATAAAGTCAAGGATGCTAAACAAGGTCCGATTCTCATATTTCTGTCCTCTGCGAGTCAAATACAGAACAGTTCCAAGCGGAAGGCCCAGCAAAATGGCCGCTGCAAGCGATATACCGACCATTAGAAAGGTCTGCCCGATCGATTTCCACATTTCGGATGAGTAAATCTCTACATAGTTTGGATAGAAATTAACGACATACTCATAAATCCCTGTGAAAAAATCACTCATTCCTCGCCACCTGCTTCCTGCTCTTCGTACCAGGCGAGCATATCTGGAGGCAGTGCTCCCTCAGTCAACTGCACAGTCCGAAGCAGCTTTCCTGAATCCATAAAGGAAACCGAGTGGCAAAGCCGTTCTACGACGGATACCTCGTGAGTAACAATAACAATCGTAATACCCAGCTCTTTGTTTACATGCTCCAGCACTTCAAGCACCCCGCCTGTTGTCTTGGGATCAAGCGCAGAAGTTGGTTCATCACAGAGAAGTACCTGCGGCTGATTAGCAAGTGCCCTGGCAATGGCTACACGCTGCTTCTGTCCTCCGCTGAGCTGTGCCGGATATTGCTTCGCCTTGTCGGAAAGGCCGACAAACCGTAAATATTCCTGTACACGTTCCTCACGTTTGTCTCTCGGTATACCCGCAAGCTCAAGCGGAACGGCGACATTCCCATGTACGGTACGATTGGACAATAGATTGAAATGCTGAAAGATCATCCCGATTCTTCTTCTTTCTTCCCGAAGCTCCCTTTCCTTCATCCGGGTCAGCTCATGATCTCCTATGAATACCTGACCGCTATCCGGTCTTTCCAGCAAATTCATCACGCGAAGAAGAGTGGATTTCCCTGCGCCGCTTGCTCCGATAATGCCGTGAATCGTCCCTTTCTCAATTTCAAGCGATACATTATCGACTACGGTCAAGACATTGCCATGATTCTTTGCTCCAAATGTCTTGCTGACATGGCTTAGCGATATCACAAAAAAGTCAATCCTCCTTACTGCACCATTCGATAATCTGAAAAGAGCCCGCACCGAATATGCGAACATAGCCGGGCGAGCGTAGATTATTATAAAAACACAACCTTATAAATCATAGCATAAATGAGTCTTGATTGCCCTACTTTTTCAACATTTGAGGCTTGAATGTTAAAAAACTTAAAGGCTTAATATTGCGTATTTCCAGACTGTGATGTATTGCCTGATGCAAATCCTTTGAACAGCGTAGGTACGTTACGATATCTGGTATTTGTGATCTTACCGGTAGAAGTGCTGCTGTCCGTTCTAAGTATGGAATCTTTAACATTTGAAATGTCGGAGCTGTCCACGTTCATAACCACTTTATAGGAAGTGCCGCCATTCTGACGAAGAAGCTTGCCGATATCGTCCGCTCTAAAGTTCTTGATATTGAAGGTGCCTGCCGCATTGGCCTGGAACACTTTATCATAAGCCTTGTACGCTGCCCCCCCTGTAATATTCACCGTGCCTGAGGATTTCAAGGTAAGCGCGTCCTCTCCTACATCCTGCCAAGTGACATTCGTAATGTTACAGCTTCCATAACAGTGAACTCCGTCCGCTGCAGGTGCGCCAAGAACGACGTTCTTCAAAGTTGCGCCGGCTTCGAGCCTGAATACAGGCTTCTGTCCTTCACCTTGTCCCCCGTCGCCAAGCGTACTCGGGTTCGCTACAAAGGTTTGGCCTTTTCCATCATACGTTTGTCCTGCAGGCACAATAATGGTTTGGTTGACGGTGGTTGCGGCATCCGAGCTTCCTGGCAGTACAATAAATGCTGATGCAGCTAAAGCAGCAGAGAGGAGCATTCCTGTTAAACGTTTTTTCATTATTATCCCCATCCTTTGTTCATCGTAATGGATTCTACGAATACATAAGTGAATGTGCACCTTCGCTTTGTATCGTGAGTCCAACCGTATCAGATGGAGTACAAGTTCCGAAATAATCATTTCACAAGATGGGCGCCTCAGAGGCTTTAGGACATAAAAACATGCTCCAATAAACCAGTGCTGCCCCTTGGTGAGAGGTCATGTTATATTCAGCACATCAGCATAACGCAGGTAATCATTAGAAGTGATTTCACTTAAACCAGCCTTTTTCTTTAAAATGCTTGATGGCTTCAATACGATTGCTGACACCAAGCTTATCAAGAATAACGGAAACATAATTTCGCACCGTTCCCGTCGTTATATACAGCTCGTCCGAGATTTCCTTGGTGTTTTTGCCATCTGCAATCAGTTCAAGTACTTCCTTCTCCCGGTCCGTCAGCGGGTTTTTCTCCCCGTATCCATCATCCACCAGCTCCGCTGCATATATTCTTCTGCCTGACATAACACTTCGGATCGTCTGCGAGAGCTCTTCAATCGGACTATCCTTAAGCAGGTACCCGCTTACGCCAGACTTCAGGGCACGTTCGAAATAACCCGTGCGGGCAAAGGTCGTCAAAATAATCACTTTGCAGTCACTGCCTTTGATTTCTTCCGCAGCGTCCAGACCATTCTTAATTGGCATTTCGATATCCATAATGCAAATATCGGGCTTATGCTCATGGACGAGCTTAACAGCATCCTCACCGTTATTGGCCCTGCCAATGACTTTCATATCCTCTTCAAGATCAAGCAGGGATGCAAGAGCACCCAAGAGCATACGCTGATCTTCCGCAATTACAATTCGTATCAAAATAGCTCAACTCCTATTTCACTTCGCCGCAAGCACCGCATGGGGTACTGCAATACGCAGCGCAGTTCCTTCATTTGAAGCAATCTGTAGACTTCCGTTAACGAATTCCAGCCGTTCCTTCATTCCTCGGAGTCCATTGCCGTGTGACTTCCTTGCCTCTTCTCCGATTCCTTTACCATTATCTTTAACAATAACGACAAGCTCGGTGCGCTCAGGCTGGATTCGAATATCACAGCTGGTCGCTTCACTATGCTTCACCACATTGGTTACAGCTTCCTTGAGCGACATCCCAAGCACATTTTCATTCATTAAAGAAAGGCCGCCTAAATGCTCTTCCCCTTCAATTCGCAATTCAATCTCCGCTGCCTTGAGTATCTGCCGTATTCGAAACAGTTCATCCTCAAGCCGTGCACCTCTCATCTGTGTAACCATCTCGCGTACTTCCTTGAGTGCAGTTCGTGCAGTTTGCCTGACATCATCCATTTCTCTCTGTGCCTTCTTCGGATCCCGAATAATCAGCTTGCTCGCGAGTTCACTTTTTAAACCGATAAGAGATAATTTCTGCCCTAAAGTATCATGCAGATCACGGGATATCCTCTGCCTCTCCTCCAGTTTAACCAGCTCTGAGATTCGTTTGTTCGCGTCCTCCAGCTGCCCTTCAAGCTGTTCCTGTTTAGTTTTGTTATATGTGCTGACAGGCAGAAGAATAACAGCAATCATGCTGATGAGTACAAAGGGAAGCTGCTTGATGACAACGGGATTAGCCGAAGCAAGTGCATAGTTAATGGTGATGAAGGTAGAGACCAAATGGACCGTATAGAGCGTAATGAATCCTGCCTTGTTTTGGATTGTTCCGATAAAGAAGGCGAGAAAAAGAGAAAAATAAACGAAGCCAAAAATCAGCGCCATCGTAATGGATATGGCGATCTGTACACCATACCAGATGTATACCGGCCAGCCCCTCATGACAAGACCAAGCAAATTAGAGGCAAAAAAGATAATAATCAGCAGGACACCGAATACGACATAACTTCTGGATGAGGACCCGATGATAAAATAAAACGGCAGGATAAAACATACGAGCCATACATAAGGATTAAGCCCCGTATTTTTGCGAAACATGTCCTGCCAGCGATGCATGCTGTTCAAATAAAGTCACCTGCATTTCCTAGAGTTCATTATCCCCAAATAAAAGAGACTACAGATAGGTTTATCTATAGTCATCTTAACATATGCACTCTAATTATAACGTTCTTGCGGATTGATGGCTGCCGCCTTTTTCTCTCGATGCTCCTGCTGGGAAAGTTTCTGCTGACGCAGTTCCTTCAGTTCCTTCTTATACTGCCTGAAGGTAACGAACTGCTTGGCTTCCTCGTTCCACAAACGGAATCGCATTGCCTTCAAACTATCCATTACCGTAATCGTCGTAGCTTTCTGCAGTGGCGGAGTAGCATTATGAGCCTCCTCCAAGTGATAGTTAGGCACTCTCGGACTTAAATGATGAACATGATGGAAGCCGATATTGCCTGTAATCCATTGAAGCGGCTTCGGAAGCTTATAATAGGAGCTTCCTTCGACAGCTGCTTGGATATATGACCATTCTTCCTCATTTTCAAAATAGGAATCCTCGAAAGTATGCTGAACATAAAACAGCCAGATGCCGAGCATGCTTGCAAAATAAAAAATCGGAACCTGAACGAGTAAAAAAGCCTCCCATCCAATCGCAAAACATAAAGCTGTATACACTAACACAATAAGCAAATTCGTCAGATAAGTGTTCAACCGCTCTTTACGCTTGGCACCGCGCCGATTGAAGCGGTACTGCAGCAGGAACACGGCGATCGGACCAATACCGAACAGAATGATCGGATTACGGTATACGCGATAGTAGAACTTCAAATACCATGGCGCTTCCTTATACTCTGTCACTGTCATCATCCAGATATCACCGATTCCCCGCTTATCCAGATTGCCGCTTGTAGCATGATGCACAGAATGACTATATTTCCACTGCATGTAAGGAGTGAGCGAAATAACGCCCGTTAGTGTCCCGACAATATTGTTAGCTTTTTTACTTTTGAAAAATGACCCATGACAGCAGTCATGAAATATGATAAACGTACGAATAACAAATCCAGAAGCAATCAGGGCTATAGGCAATGTCAGCCAATAGGAGACAGACAAACTGGCATAAGCCAAATACCAGAGCACAAATAAAGGAATGAGTGTATTCATCATTTGAATTATACTTGCCTTCAGCTCTGTTTTTTCGTAAGGTGCAACTTCTTTTTTCAGCTGGGATTTAAAAGATGCAGACATGGCATTTTTTCTCCTTCGAGGCAGACAGCTGCAGTCATCCTTACTGCGGTAACTGTCCCGTATTCTATCTTCATTGTAGAAGAAGAATGTCACCCCTTGAAGTCATAAACGTCAAGTGATGGGTATGACAAATGTCATATAGCCCGATCAAAGCTGACCCGCATACCATTCCAAATAGCCCAGCAAATACGAGGTGACAAAGCTGATGGCGATGCCCCCCATCAGGACAAGCAGGAAGATCCAGTCTCGGCGCTTCACCTGCAGCTTTACATAAAAATCACGGTTTCGCTCTCCCGTAAATCCTCTGGATACCATAGCTACGGCGACCCGTTCGGATTTGCGTATGCTGCTGGCCAGAAGCGGAATGGAGTACCTTTTAAACGCGTAGAGAACGAAGCGCAGCCCCTTCTCCCTCTGAATCCCCCGCATACGATGCGCCTGCTGCATCGTCGTAAGTTCCTCCTTAAACAGCGGCAAAAAACGGTACCCCGCCAAAATTCCGTAGGCCAGCTTCGGGGATAGTTTGCACTGCTGCATCAGGCTGAACATCAGCTTTACAGGATCGGTCGTAAGTATAAACATTAGTGACAGAGCGGAGAAGGCAAGCGTACGAACTCCGAGCGAGAGTGCGGTAAGCACCGTTTCCCTCCCTGCTTCAAAGCTCCCGATGCGGATCCATATTTCATCATTCAAGGCAGCATTCTCTCTTGGAAAAACAATCGCGGTCCAAACATAGCCTAAGGCCATGATGATAAAGGGAGTGAAGAGCAGCAGCCACCTTCGCCAGGAGATGTTCCCAAACCAAGCTGTGAGAACGATGGTAAGTATTAATGCGCTCAGTTGAGTTATAGGATCAAACGCAAGAGACAGCATAATGACTCCAAGCGTGATCGCCAGTGCCTTGACGCTCGGATTCATCTCGTGAAGACTCCAAGACATACGCCTGCTCCATGGTTTATTATCTAGGTTCTGTTTAGAAGAATCAGGCCCCGATGTAAGTCGGAGAGCTTCTTCAGCACCTGGTATCGCATTCGTTTCATCATAGAGTACACCAGGTTCTTCTATCTGCGCTGTCTCCGTGTACGTTCCCAAAGCTCTTTCAAGCTGAATCTCGATCGGCAGCATCAGATTAGCCTTCGAAAGCCTATCCTCAGACCATGCCCATAGCTGTGCAGGACTACCGTCCAGCTCAACTCTTCCATCCCGAATAACAATCACACGGCTCGCAAACGCCTGAACCCATTCCATATCATGCGTTATCATGATCACAGTAAGGCCCCGGTCCACCCGGGCCTTCAGCGCTTCCATTAAACGGAGCGATGCGTAAGCATCCTGTCCGTAGGTCGGTTCATCACAGATTAGTACCTGTTGATCCTCTACCAGCATGGATGCCACGCTGAGTCTTCTTTTTTGTCCTTGACTGAGAGTATAGGGATTGCTGTCTGCAAAATCGGATAGACGAAACTCGGCAAGCAGCTCTGACGTTCTCCGCTGAACGTCCTCCTCTGATAGACCTTGAAGACGCAGTCCAAAAGAGACCTCATCGCTCACTTTATCCGTCACAAACTGATGCTCCGGATGCTGAAAGACAAGCCCCACCCGCTTGCGGATTTCTGATTCACGCAGCTCAGCGATATCCGTTTCACCCAGCATCACACGTCCTTTGTGAGGAGTGAGCAGTCCGGAAATAAGGCCGGCGAGCGTCGATTTCCCCGCACCATTCGGTCCAGTTACTGCAATGAATTCACCAGCCTGCACACGAAGGGAGACGTTATGAATAACTTCACGATCTTTACGGGAGAACGTAATCTCCTTTGCATCAAGCACAACGTTTTGCTTGAGGAAAGCAGAGTTTAAATTGCGGCGCCTTACTCTCTCCCCCAAATAATTACGAACCTGCTGCTGCTCTTGCTCAGGTCGGGAGTTCCAGTATCGGATCAATTCTTCTGAAGTAAGCGAAAAATCTTGGATCGTAAGCTTCTTCGCCATATGCTCAAATAACTCGCGCTGCAGATTCGCCGGCCCCGGAATCCAAATTCCGAGCCAATCCAGCTCATACCTGTATGCTGAAAAGAACGAACGCGGATCATCTGAATGAACTATGCATCCTTCATGATTCATCAGCGCAACCCGATCGACCTCCATCATCCATGCATCTAGTTGATGCTCGATTAGAAGCACCGCCATTCCATACTTCTTACGAAGTAAAGTAATGAGCTCAGCCAGCTTTTGGGTTGATACAGGGTCCAGATTTGCAGTCGGCTCATCCAGCACAAGCACTTCAGGACGAAGCGCAAGTGCACAAGCGATGGCAAGATGCTGTTTCATGCCGCCGGACAGCGTATGAATCTGAACGTTCCGGTATGGCGAGAGACCGACCATCTCAAGAGCTTCATCGATTCGTTCATTGATCTCACTCTGAGGGCACCGGATATTTTCCAAGCAAAAAGCAACTTCCTCTTCCACTGTAAGCATGCAGAACTGACTGTCTACGTCCTGAAATAAGATACCGACCGCCTGTGCATTAACAGCAGCATCCCGATCACTTATCGGTCTGTCCCACACCTTAACGCTTCCAGTAACACAGCTTTCGATTTCCTGTGGGTAAATGCCGTTCAAACATAGCGCAATCGTGCTTTTACCACTGCCGCTCGGTCCTAGAAGCAGCAGCATTTCACCTTCATGCAGCTCTAGATTTACCTTGTTTAAGATTACGGGGGAATCCTCTTCAAACTGCAGCGTTAATTCTTTAACTTCCACTGCAGTTCGAGGGGTAACAGCTTTGAATGGGGATTCCGTTATAAGATTTTTCTGCAGCATTATGTTTTATGAGTTCGCCCGGCTGCCTTTGCTACTGCAAAACTCCGCAGTACACCGGTACGGACAAGCGCATCAGCGATCCATTTTCCGAGCAGTCCAGCAAGAATCGCTCCGCTGATAATACGAACGATTAGCATCGCGATCACCAATTCAGGTGACAACGCTGCAAAACCTGAACGGAAGTAACCCCAGACAAAGCTGAAAATAGCAGCGCCTACACCAGAAAGCAGCAGGACAGGCAGTGAATATTTTCGATACCGGAAAGCTGCAAATACCGCCTCTGCACCAAGGCCTTGAATCATCGCCGACACAATGAGAATGGGACCGGTTGTATTTCCGATAAGCACCTCAAGGATGCCTGCTACCGTTTCAGACAGAAAAGCTGCGCCTGGTTTACGGATAATATAAGCAGCAATGATGGAGACGATAAACCAGATGCCAAAGATAACCTCATACCCCATCGGCCCCATCACACCTGTCAACAAGTTGCCGATTTGTAAAAACGCCAGGTAAATTACGGCAAAGACGACGGACAAGGAGCTTAAGACAATGATGTCACGTAATTTCCAGGAGCCCATAAATTATACCGCCTCTCCCTTTGCTTTTCTGGAAGGACTGTTGCAGGACAGCGTTACGGTCATTACGACATGGGACACCGATTCCTGTGTCACTTCAAAAGACTGCTCCAAAGTCTTGAAGATCGTATGTACATCACCCTCGAGGCGAGTTGCATAATGGATGCTGCCTCCGTAACTGCCATCCTCTTTTGCAATATCAACCACGCTGGCAATCTTCTTCATATATTCCGGCTCACCCAGCGCATACAATGAATATTCAGCTGCACCCTCAAGCTTGATCGAGGATACTTTGTCTTCATTCATTCGAACAGCGTCCTCTGACATATATACGTCCCCTGCTGAATCACCAGGACAGCCGATCGAAAAGGTTCCGCTGAATACCACATGCTCCCCCGTATTGGCTGCATATAGAAAAACGGCCTTCATCACATCAAATACATGCGTAAGTCTGCCGCGTACACAGGTGCTTACATCACCTGTCTCTGTCCATACCTTTGAGGTGTCTGCCTCCTGAATTGCTCCAAGAATAATATCAACGAATCGGTCGCTCATCGGATAAAGCGAAAAACGACATCCCACGATTCTGCTAGTTCCACACATTTCTAAACTCATGCTCTCCATCTCCTCATGTCCGTAATATTTGGAACAATACAAAAAAAGCTGCACCCATGTGTGAGTGCAGCAGAGTATTTGAGATGTTCGCATCGACTTTAGCTCTTACAATGCTGAGTACCAGCCAAGTCGATAAGACAAACCCTTTCAATATTCCCCGCACTTCCCCACGCTAGTATGATCTAGATCGGGTGTAAAGGGTTAACCGCCATCGTCCGCATATGCAGACGTATTGGTCTCTCAGCCAGTTAAGGCACCCCTAGTGCTCATTTCGATATTCAATTCCAATCGTAACCCATTATACTGCTTTCTTTCGTTTTGTAAAGAAAGGATTTATCCAGAACATGGTGCGAGATGTACGACGTCTGCTCTCTTTTACGATGTTGCGGTGACTTCGATGAGCATAAGCTCGTCGGTCAAGCTTATAAAATTTGCATATAATTCTTTACATTATGTTAAAAATATATTACATTTTCTTCAGGAGGTGACCTAGTGCTTCAAAATCGATTACATGTGTGCAGAGCGGAAAAAAAATGGACGCAGCAAAACCTTGCCGATATCGTTGGGGTAAGCCGTCAGACTATTGCCGCGATGGAGAAAAACAAATACAATCCGTCACTGATTTTGGCCTTTAAGATTGCACACGCGCTTGATAAATCTATTGAGGATATTTTTACATACGAAAGCGAGGAGGAATAATACATGCAGTTAATTTTGTCCATAACGATCGCAGTACTGGCGATTTTGATGGTTGTCTCCGAAATATATAAGGTGTTCGTAGAAAGCAAACCTGAAATGAAAGATGAACGTGGAATTATGATTCAGCTTAAAGTCAAAAACGTATCTTATTATATTCTCATCGGCGGTATTATCCTTGGAGTCATTCTTGTTAAAAACTTAGAATTTCTAGCTGCCCAGCATTATATTTCTTTCATTATGATCGTATTCTTCGTTCAAAGCATCGCATCAGCGATCGTTCTAAATCGATTAAAACGAATTTAAGTAAAGAAACAGCGAATTACATAGACAAAATGCGGATAACAGTCCGTTTTCTCCCTTTCGGGTTGCAATACTCAGCCTGATACAGTACACTGTCAAATACCAATGAAACTTGAAAGGAAGGCAGATACGATGGAGATCGCTTCATTAAATAGAATCAATGAGCTGAGCCGTAAGCAGAAGAAGGAAGGTTTGACTCCGGAAGAGATTACAGAGCAGAAGCAGCTGCGCCAAGAGTATTTAAAGGCGATTCGCGGACAGGTGCTGTCGACTATATCCGGTCTGACCATCGTTGATCCCAATGGGGACGACGTTACACCAGAGAAGTTAAAGATCGAGCAGCAACAGGATAAATCGAAGCTGAATTAAAATATAAAAAGGATAGAAATCGATGGCCCGTTTTCTCAGGTAATCGATTTCTATCCTTTTTCTTTTGCAAAAAACTAGATCGCCAAAATTTCGCGGATCTCATCCTCACTTAGGGCAGACAGGGTCTCCTGCCCAGGCTGAATGATTTCTTCAATGAGATTCTTCTTGCGCTGCTGAAGCTCAAACATTTTGTCCTCTACTGTACCTCGGGTAACCAATCGGATGACCTGAACTACGTTTTTCTGTCCCATCCGGTGTGCCCGGCTTGCGGCCTGGTCCTCTACGGCAGGATTCCACCACAGATCATACAGAATCACCGTATCCGCCCCCGTCAGGTTAAGCCCCGTGCCTCCCGCCTTCAGCGATATAAGGAAGAAATCCTTCTCACCCTCGTTGTAACGCTCGCACATTTCTACGCGCTCTTTCCCCGGAGTCTGTCCATCCAGATAAAAGAACGGAATGCCTTTATAACCAAGTTCTTTGCCAATGATCCCAAGCATTTCGGTAAATTGAGAGAAGAGCAGCACTCGCTTACCTGCACTGCGGCTTTCCTCAATAAGCTCCATGAGCTGCTCGAATTTTGCTGAGCTTCCGTTATAGCCTTCTACGAACAGTCCGGGATGGCAGCACAGCTGTCTGAGCCGGGTCAGACCCGCCAAAATTTTGATTCGGTTTTGCTCAAATCGATTGTCATTCAAATGCTTGACGGTCTCCGCTCGAAGCTTAGCCAAAAAGGCGATATACAGCTTTTTCTGATCTGGAAGGAGTTCTGAAGTCTGGAGAGATTCTATCTTCTCTGGCAGCTCCTCCAATACATCCGTTTTAACCCTTCGCAGCAAAAATGGCCGAATTCTCCGAGCAACAGCGTCTCGCGTTAAATCATTAAAAGCTTTTCTGCCCTGAAACAGCTCCGGAAAAACAACATCGTAAATCGACCACAGCTCTTCAAGCCTGTTTTCGATCGGAGTGCCGGTGAGAGCGAAGCGATGTTTTGCATTCACAGCTTTTACCGCATGTGCCGTTTGCGTCGTGTGATTTTTGAACGCTTGAGCCTCATCCAGTATTAAAGTGTGAAAATGCCGCTCGGCATATAAATCAGAGTCCATGCGCAAAAGAGGATACGATGTAATCAGTACATCCACCTCGTCATACTGGCGAAGAATTTTAATTCTTTCCGGCTTTGACCCGTCTGCCACAACCGTCTTCAGCTCCGGTGCAAATTTACTCAGCTCATTGTGCCAGTTATATATAAGTGACGCAGGTGCAGCTATGAGTACCGGCTGCTTCTGTTCACGTATCGTTTGAATTTCAGACACCATATAAGTGATACTCTGGATCGTCTTGCCCAGTCCCATATCATCAGCAAGGATACCTCCGAAGCGATAGGAGGCGAGTGTCTTCATCCACTGGAAGCCCTGCTTTTGATAGTCCCGCAGAATAGATGCAAGGCGTACAGGAACAGGAAACTTCATATTCTCCGGCTGAGTCAGGCTTGCCATAAACTCCTTCAGTCTGCTGCCAAACTCTATCTGATTCCCCTGGTCCCGGTCCATAATCTTCAGCCCGGATACAACAGGAAGCTTCATGATGCCGTTCTCGATCTCTCCTTTACGAAAGCCCATATCGTTCATCAGTCTCACGATCTCTTGGAAAGCAGGCGCTGACAAAGGCATGAGGGCCCCGTTCCGCAGACGATGATATCTCCTTTTCGCCTCCACGCTTTCAATCACATGCTTAATTTCATTCATAGGAATACCGTTAATATCAAATTTGAACTCCATCCAATCTGTTCGCTCGTCAATATCAACATGCACCTTCGGCGTAATCGGTTCGGGAAGCACTCTAATTTTCACTGCTGAAGTTGCATACACATCAAGCAGCTGCTCAAGCTGAGGCATCGTGTAGTATAAGAAATCAAATTCTGCATCCTCATTGTCGAGATAGAAACCAGATTCCGTCTGTGTAAAATCACTGGTTTGCATCAGACGTATAATCTGTTCCTCTTGAGACTTATCTCGGATAATAATTCGATTCTCAGCGAGCCGCTCCTTCTCCTCCAGCGGATTGATCACGACATCGCCATACTGAAATTCAAGACTAGCCAGCAGCTTGTCCCTGACTCTATCCAAATACAGCCTTGCCTTCAGCGGTACCTGAATCATTTGGCTGGAAACCTCCTCCGCCAGATGCACTCTCCCCAGCCTCATCAGACCAGGCACGACCTTCTCGATATACGGTCCCATCTGTGCTGCAGGAATTCGAATTCTGGGAAAGAGGACAAGTGAAAGCT
This sequence comes from Neobacillus mesonae, assembly GCA_023715865.1. Lineage (GTDB taxonomy): Bacteria > Bacillota > Bacilli > Paenibacillales > Paenibacillaceae > Paenibacillus. The sequence goes on along the minus strand of JAMBOW010000004.1, from coordinate 142,214 downwards.
TTTCCTGCAGGCCGGCTAGCTGGCTGATGGATTCTTCCGACATTTTATAAAAAATACCATTCTTTAACGCCATGCCGTATTCCGGTAAGATCAGCAGATCATGAATTCCCGAAGCAGACAATTCGAATCCTGATTCCCCATCTGTCTTGGTAAACTCAAAATCAAGCGGAAGCAGGCTGTCGGTTAGGGAAACCCCGCTGAATATCTGCTCTCCCTGCTGAGTAAATGCCTCCGCTGTCTTCTGCAGAAGGGGAGCGATTTTGTCCCAAGCAAGCGGAGGAATAAGGAGCAGCCGGTCCTGGTTCTTGCCGCGTCCTGCCCCCGGGTAAGAGATGATGGACTCGTGATACATTTCCTCTTGGCGCTCCAATTGAACAAGCTCTCTTAGTACAGCCTCATCTTCTGGCCTGAAATAATGAGCCTCTGGGTTATAGGTGAAGTTCTTGGAGAAGACATAAGATTCACCCTGCTGCATTCTGCTCAAAAACTGCTTCATCTGCTGCACAATGTATAATCGTTTTGGTCCGAGCTTCATCTCAAGTCCGATCATTTGTTTGCTGAATCCATAAGGAACAGGCTTAATCAAATACTCAACATGAAGAAGCTCTCTTGTCTCAAGGATGTACCTTGCGGCAGGATTTGCCTTAGGGATACTGCTGAAGAGGGCAAGCACATCTTCTATAATCCGGTCCTCACTCGCACCTCTCTGAAACCGGGGCGTCAGACTTCCCTCCGATATGGCCGGCTTGGCATCATGAAGCAAGGAAGGATACGACTTCACTTCAATCCGTCCATCCTGCTGCATTTCACGAATCTGGATAAGGACAGCTGCGATATGCTCACAATAATAATTGTAATTCCTGTAATTATGACAGGAGCATCGTGCTTCGACATCGCCTCCTTCATCCATATGGACACTAACATCGTATTTATTTTTGCCGCTGCCTTTGACGACTGCCTGAAACTTTCCTGCTGATGCATCAGACAACGTAATGCCGACCATTCCGGCCTGATAGCATTCTACTCCCCGTTCATAGAACTTCTTGCCGCATAGCAGTTTAATCATTTTCTGATTGAGCATTGTAGTCATTTCCCATTGTTTCCTTCCTTCGAACTCTCACGTATCTATTCATGTAACTGCAATGATACCATTAATAAGGGATGGATTCACTTCATAAGTCTTTACTTTCATTTTTTGCCGTAAAAAAAAAGCACCTGACGATGTCATACATCGCAAGTGCGTTTTGGTATTGGATCAATCCCTTTTTTAGGCTGCATACTTCCCATTTTTCAAAAAATGAGGTTTATCTGTTCAATAAATTCAGTAACTTCCTGGTTCATATTCGTCCGCTCCCTATATGTAAATTCTGAAACATGCTAAGCTGCTCCTGCAGGTCTGCTTTTATTCCTTCTATGACAGGCTGCCGTATGAATGCAGCATTCTCTTCAAGTCTTCTTAATTCAAGCTCATACTCACCCTGATCTGTAGGAATCGGCATTCCAAGCGCCCACTGCACAGCTTCTTCTTCCGTCTGCACATCCAGTATGTAAAACCCGGCAATAAGATCCTTGCTCTCACCCACAAAGGGACCTGCCCATAGCTGAGGTTTACCTGCCTGTGAATACATTATCCGTATTCCTCTTGAACTCGGCTGCAGCTCTTCCTCTGCCAGCAGTACGCCTTCTTTAGCAAGCAGCCTTCTGTATTCTTCTAATGCCTCTGTATAATCCCGGCTGTGTCCCACTCCTGTCTCCGAATAGCCTGTTGCCTTGACCATAAGCATCACTCGCATCACTTTTCCCTCCTCTTACGCACTAATTACATTCTGCAGCACGCTTTAATAAAAGCTCCTGTTCACGCGCATTTCGCGTCATGGAAGCGGCTCTCTCGAATTCTGCCCTTGCTTCAGCAGAACGTCCAAGCTTCAAGAGAAGATCTCCTCTAACACTGGGAAGCAAATGATACCCTTTTAATGCCGGCTCCGCTGTCAGTGTATCAATAATCTGAAGTCCATAGTCAGGACCAAATGCCATCGAGACGGCAACGGCCCGGTTTAATTCCACTACAGGCGAGGATGTCATTCGGGATAAGGCCTCGTAAAGAGCTGCAATACGAATCCATTCGGTAGCTTCAGGAGTAGGTGATGCTGCATGGCAGGCGGAGATCGCTGCCTGCAGCGAATACGGGCCAAGCGTGCGGCCGAGCTTACGCGCACGTTCGAGTGCTGCAAGTCCGCGCCTGATCAGCATATGATCCCACTGCCCTCGGTTTTGATCCATTAGCAGCACTGGCTCTCCGTCTTTCCCAATTCGTGTCTTTAAACGTGAGGATTGAAGCTCCATCAAAGCAACCAGTCCGTGCACTTCCGGTTCCAGCGGAGCAATTTCAGCCAAGATGCGGCCAAGTCTCAGCGCCTCCTGACATAGCAAGGGCCTGGTCCAGTGATCCCCTGAAGTTGCTGAATACCCTTCATTGAACATCAGATAGATCACCTCAAGCACAGCGGCCAGACGCTGATTCAGCTCTTCGCCTTCCGGCACCTCAAAGGGAACCTTCTCAGCGCTTAACGTTCGCTTGGCCCGTACAATTCGCTGCGCAATTGTGGATTCGGCAGCAAGAAACGATCGTGCGATTTCATCGGTCGTCAGACCGCACAGCAGCCTGAGGGTCAGAGCAACTCTCGCATCCTGAGACAGCACGGGATGGCAGGTCATAAAGATTAGACGGAGAAGATCGTCCCCGATCTCCCCATCCAGCCCGCGATCCATATCTTCCTCCGTATATAAATCTGTGTTCTTCGCCATCTCCTCGTATTTCTCGTCAAGCCGTTTGCTTCTGCGTATCAGGTCAATGGCACGCCGCTTTGCCGTTGTCATCAGCCATGCTCCCGGATTATCTGGTATACCGGACTCAGGCCATTTTTCCAATGCTGTAACCAAAGCATCCTGGGCGAGATCCTCTGCGAGACCGACATCCCGCACCATTCTTGTCAAAGCAGCAATCAGTTTGGCTGACTCCATTCGCCAAATCGCATCAATGGTTCGCTGCGTACTGCTCCTTGTCACGCTTTCCTTGACTCCTCAAGCTGCTTACGCAGTGCATTTTCCTTCTCAATAAATTCTGCATTATCCGTTAACTCATCCGTCTCATAGATCTGCCTCAACTCAATTTCTCCCTGTCCAAATCCATGGGGATCCGGCATGCGGAGAGCCCACTCGATTGCTTCCTCCTTCGACTTCACTTCGATAAGCGTGTATCCTGCAATGATTTCCTTTGCTTCAGTAAACGGTCCATCAACTACCTTAGGCTTTCCTCCCGGCTCCGGATAAGAGATCCGTATTCCGTTTGAGCTGGGCTGAAGGCCGTCACCTCCAAGAAGTACCCCTGCTTTAGCCAACTCCTCGTTATATTTGTGCATGGCATCAATCAATTCCTGGCTGGGGAGTTTGCCTGCCTCTGAATCCGTTGTTCCCTTTACGATCATCATGAATCTCATAGTTTATATTCCTCCTAGTTTTTATATGGTGAGGCATCTTTCCCGCGCAGCCCCCTGCACCGGTGATTCGCCTCTCATGTATACGACGAAGACACGGAGAACAAATCGACATCTAATAAAAAATTCATTAAATTATTTTGCAATCCTATAAGAGGTCGAATAACTGTCTCCCAAAAAAGCAGCTAGCTCGGAGGCGATGAGCTTCGCATTCAACTGCTTCGTATGACCGAGTCCTTTTTTACTTATTAGCCGTGCATTCGAAAGAACGGATGCCAGAGCCTCGGCTCCATGACGCAGTTCTGCCGGACTCTCCGTACCCTCGAGGACTACTGTGGGCATCTGAACAGAGCTCCATAGCTGTGCTGGCAGTGCCTTACCCTCCATATATCCATCGCTTATGGCTGCATCATAAGGCAGCGTGTGTGCTACCGACATTAGACTTGACCATACCTTAGGCATCATCCGCATCATGTTCACGACAAAGGAAGGGGCTCCCATACCCTTGGTCATGAAATATTTGATAGCATCTGCGGGGCGATTGTCCTTAATGAATTTTGTAACTTGCTCAGTAAAATCCGCAGGGACTTTACGGCCTGCAGCATCCACTAGAAACGGAGGCTCATGCAAAACCAGCTTGGTAATCGCTGCACCTTCTGCAGCAGCATGTAGAGCAATAACGGCTCCTGATGATAAACCCCATACTGCTGCCGTACCCCCGGCTTCTTTAATCATCGCCTTAAGATCTTCTACCTCACGCAGGACAGCATAGGGCTGTGTATCTCCACTGTCTCCACGGCCGCGGCGATCATAGTTATAGACAGTGAAATTCGCCGAAAGAAGCTCAGCGAGCTTTACCTGTGCCGGAAACCTGCGGTAGCTGAAGGCTCCCGTCACAAGGATCAACGCCGGGCCGCTGCCTTTTTTGTCATATGCAATTTTCGTTCCGTCCTTTGAAATTGCGTAATGCATATTCCCATCTCCTTTGATGAACTATTGGATATATTTCCATAAAATCCTGCCTCATTAAAGACGACGAATAACAAATCATGTTATCGACATTCTCAGAATTTTTTTCCTAAATAAATCAAAAACTAATGCTTGTGACTATAAAGAGCTTGAATCATTCTATTTGAATAACAAAAACCAGACCCTCTTCGCATTAAACAAAGGATCTGGTTTTGTATAAGTCTAGCCTGCAGAATATTACGTTTGACTTTGCTACTGGTTTTGGTAATTGTTTTGGAACCATCTTTCCAGATTCTTATTCACGATCATATATTTCTTATCTGTGGCATCGGGGTGCAATTCAATACCGCCAGATGATCCGAACATCACCAGCTCGACACTCGTGTTATCTTGGAATACAATGGTCCCCGTATTGTTCGCTCCATAGACACCGCCTAGATCAAAAGCTCTCAATTCCGAATTTTGTATCATACGGATCACTTCAGCCACTTCTGCCTGGGACAGCGGGACAGGATCTATTAAACCGACTGTAATCTCCTTCACTTCACCAGCAGCCAGCTTATCTTTAAACTCCTCCGGCCATTTTTTATCTGCACTTCCTGAAGAGCAGCTTGAAACGATGAGAATAAATCCGATAACAGCAAGAATAATGCCTGCAATCCGCTCTACAACTAACGCAAGATCACTTGGTTCTGTATCTTTAAATCTCCACCCGATGGATAAATACCATGCGGTGTGAGGCGATAATGCTGCGATCAGTCCTCCTATGATAAATAAAAAGCCGAAGAACCCTGTCAATACATTCACTTCCTGACGTTAATAGTATGAGGTACATGTAATACTCTTAGCGTCCCGACGTTAATATTATAAGGCCCAGCTCATACTATTAACGTCCTGACGTTAATAGTATGAAGCACGCTTATTACTATATAACGCGAAAGATCATATGAAGTTGCACAGAACCGTGACTCGAAGGGGTTTTTCACTCTTTAAATTAATCCCCTCCACCTCCGCCGCCGTCACCGGAACCGCCATCACTGCCACAGTCACTGCTGCCTTCGAACCAGCTTCCCCCGTCTCCACTGCCGCTGTCACTGCTGCTTCCTCTCCGAGAAGACGAATCAACAGGCATCCCCCTCCATGACAGCTTAAGGGCATAATCCATTGCGGCGATCGCTTCAGGCTGAGTTAGAGGAGAGATCGGAGACAATACGGAATCCCCATGCTCTTTTTGTACGCTTCTTATAAAACTTCGCCCTACGCCGAGCAGGAGTGCCGCATACAGCATCGGCTCCAAACGATGGAGGTCGTCCACCTCGTCCGTTTTTCCTCTTGCCAGTCTCCTACGGTATCGCTTCACAGCACTCCGATAAGCTTCTGAATTTGGATCTAAAGCTCTTCCAGGCAGAAGCACGACGAGTACAATGGAAAGCATAACAAAATCCAAATATGTTTCAACAACCGGATCATACATTATTTGTGCACCAACGAAGAAGCAAGCGATCAAATAGGCGATCATAAATCCTTTGTGCCGCCAGCGAATCGAAGCCCAAGCTACTCCGCCTCCCAAAACGGCGGCCAATACAATTATCCAGCCCCATGGGACTGCGTCTGCGATATATAAATAGATCAAGAGAGCTAGATGGATAAGAGCTAGAACAGGAAGTATTACTTTTCTCGGTGTGTATTCCCTTTGTTTAATGGTTCCGTTATTCTCAGCAGCCACAAGCTCCTGCCACCGGCTGAGGCTCTTTTTAAGGCTTTTCGCGCGCTTTTTATATTTGCGCATAGCCTGTTCCTGTTTACGCTCTGTTTTTGTAGGACCTGATATGGTCTCCAAATTCAAGACAGCCGTTCCATGAAACAACCAGCTCCGCAGGTAGCGCTCTGTCTTGTTCAACCCTGTGCGATTTCCTTTAAAGGTAAACTGTGGACACCGCTTTGGGGCTTCTCTATCTTCCTGGAATCGCACTCCTGACTGCACCATTGAAATACTTAGCTTGTCTCCGAGGCACAGCGAGTACACCCCGGCAAGCGCATCCGCAAGCCGAAGATTTCCTCTGCGGTAATAATAAATCAGGTTTACCGGGTCCATGTCTACGAGTTCCTCGAAGGAAATTCTTCTTCCACTCCACCAGGCAGCAATCCTTCGCAGTGAAAATGCATAAAAAATAACACCTGCAGCTGCTATATAGATCAGCCAGCGGCTTATATGTCGTCCAGCCTCCAACAGCTGTTCACGCTCAGCAAATTTTTGTTGAAGCTTCTCTTCTGCACTTAGCTGTTCCGAGAGAGTAGCTGAAGATTGCTCTGTGGCTTCCAAATCTGTAAGCACCTCAGGGGGAAAATACATCTTCAGCCGGACAGTGTCCCCTTCTGGCAACAGGTCGTTCTCATATCTGACCAACTGATTTGTTTCTTCTGTAATACCTCCTCCGGAACGATCATAAGCAAAACCGGACATAGCTTCCTTTGCAGGCTGCTCTGTATATACCATTATCGTGACATTATGATGATCCTGGCTGTTATCCTCCAGTACAGACCAATTCAGCTCACCGCGGTCATTATATTTTACGGCTTCACTGTCAAGCCTATATCGGTAATACACCTGCCTTGTTTCTTCCTTGGCCTGTAATTCGATGAAATAAGTACCTCTTTTCACTCGTAAGGCAACAGGATAACGCTCCAAATTTTCATAGCCGATATTGCCGAGCGTTCGATCATTTGGAGGAGCATAAGCTTCAAAAAACTCTATGTTCGCATCCCCAAAATTGTCCATATATCTCGGGACAGTTTCATACTCTCCTCGCACTGTGTATGTAAACAACTCTTCTACATATAAGTCCCCGTCCAGCATAATCTTCGCCATGATATCCACTTTATCAATGGTCATCTTATCGTTTGTTCCGCATCCACTTAGAAGGATCATTGTAAGAACGGTCAATATTAGCAGCATAGCAGGCTTCAAGCTTTTTTTCATCCAGTATCCCTCCGTCTCCCGTCAGCTTAAAACCGAAATGAATATCACATCAATTGCAGTTTTTCTAAGTACTCTTTGATTCTTAAAGTGGTGGCATTGTAAGGCTTGTTCTCGTGCCATCCATAATTAAAGAAGCCATGATCCATTCCATCATAACTAACAAAGGTAATGTCATTCCCCTCTGCTTGCATACGATGGACGAACTCTTCGTTCTGTTCAAAAAGATGATCAGAAGTTCCACACATCCATAAAGTAGGCGGCAGACATTTTTTAATATAATGTATAGGAGAAAGCTCGGTTGCACTCCCAAGTAATTCAGGGAACAATCTCCGCATAATGTCCACCCCATCCATCCCTGCCGCGAACACAATTAATGCATTTGGCACATTGTCCGTACTTGCGTCATCCTTCGCATCTTCAAACATAATGGAAGAGACAGCCGTATAACCACCAGCAGAGGCGCCGCACACTACAATTCGATTAGGACTCACACCCAGCTCAGCAGCATGAGTTCTCACCCAATGCACTGCAGATTTGGCATCAGATATGGCCTGAACCGGAATGAAGCCTTCGTCATGGCCGTTACGATAATCCACACAAATTGCAACGATGCCTTGAGAAGAAAAGTATTGTGCTTGGTGCTGGAATTGGGCAGGGGTAAGCGGCCCTTTTTTAAAACTCCCTCCATTGAAAAAAAGAATCGCTGTTCTGTTATCACCCGGTACTTTAGGTTCAAATATGTATAACGATAGTTCTCTTGCTCCTATTTCTTTATAAATTTTCTTTTTAACCGGAAAGTCAAATGAAATAGCTCTCATACCATCCCTCCGTCACACATAGTTACTTTCTTTTAAAATAAGAGAAGATTAAGATCCAAAAAATACAACCGAGCAAAATCTCACTTCCGCTATCTTGAAAGCTAAATCCATTCCCGCTAAGCCATAACCCTGTTATACAACCCAATATGAGACATATAAAAATTTCAGCTAATTTATCTGACATGCCATCTTCTCCTGTAAAAATGGCATGATTTTTTGTTCTACATTCAGCTTCCATAGTCCTCTATCATATATATAACTTATACCTTAAGACGGGATCAGAACATCGTTAGTTTCTTTATTTCTTTAAATAAATAAGGAGCAGCTGCATTCGCAGCTGCTCCTTTATCCATCAATTATCACATACAAGCTATCTTCTTAGTTTCTGTTCTTTAATTTGAATGGTCTCTTCATACCTCGTAATTTTATCACTCAGACGTTCAAGCACCTGTCTCATCTCTTCCATTTTAATCGCAAGGTGATTACGCTGTTCAACCAATAGCTCTTTGCGAGACTCTAGAGTTTCATCACCCTGCTGAAACAGCCCTACATACTCAATCAACATTTCAACAGGCAGTCCCGCTCCGCGCATACATTTGATGAACTCCACCCACTTGCAATCCTCTTCTGAATAATCCCTGATGCCGCTCTTGTTACGAGTTACGCGTGGGATGAGACCAATGCGTTCATAATAGCGCAGGGTATCCTGCGGAAGATCAAACTTTTCACTTACTTCTGATATCAACATGAAGATTCCACCTCACTCGTTTACAGCTCTTACAGTGCTCCGACAACGGGATGTGGAACGTACGGCTCTTCCAATGATGCGATTTCTTCCGCAGTTAACTTAACGGAGAGAGCAGCAGCCGCAGCTCCCAAATGAGATATTTTTGTGGCACCGATAATTGGAGCTGTTACTGGTTCTTTTTGCAATAACCAAGCCAGTGCAATTTGGACCCGCGGGACTCCGTGCTGCTCAGCGATTGCCGCCAGCCGATCTACGATCAGCTTATCTTTATCTGCATTAGCATCGTATTTAGACTTGGCTGTTTGGTCCGTCTCAGAACGATGTGTCGACTCCTGCCAGTCGCGTGTCAGTCTTCCGCCTGCAAGCGGGCTGTAAGGAATAACCCCTATTTTTTCTTCCTTGCATAGCGGCAGCATTTCTCTTTCCTCTTCACGATAGATGAGGTTTAAATGATTCTGCATCGATACAAATCGGGTCCAGCCGTTTCTCTCAGCTACATAAAGCGCCTTTTGGAACTGCCATGCGTACATGGCTGAAGCACCTATGTATCTTGCTTTCCCGGCCTTCACCACATCATGCAAGGCTTCCATCGTCTCTTCGATGGGAGTACTGTAATCCCAGCGATGAATTTGATAGAGATCCACATAATCCGTTCCTAGTCTCTTAAGACTCTTATCGATTTCACTCATGATGGCCTTCCGGGATAGACCTGCGCCGTTCGGGCCTTCGTGCATACGGAAATGCACCTTGGTCGCAAGGACAATTTCATCACGGTTTGCATAATCCTTTAGTGCACGGCCGACAATTTCTTCACTTGTACCATCTGAATAAACATTTGCTGTATCAAAAAAATTGATGCCCAGCTCCAGTGCCTTTTTAATAACCGGACGACTGTTTTCTTCATTAAGCACCCATGGGTGAATCCACCGTTCTGCTACACCAAAACCCATACAACCGAGACAAAGCCTGGATACATCCAATCCTGTATTTCCAAGTTTCACATATTCCATCAGTATGCACCTCGTTTGCTTCAATTTTTTCAGCTGAGCTGATACTCGCTATTATTGCATCTGGAGTTAACTCCAAGTCAATAGTCTGTTCGGTATAAACCAATTTAAACTAAGTCAAACTCAATTCATAATGAAAGTATTTTGAATCCTTTACATATCCGTGCTTCTCATATAATCTTTGAGCCGAGTCATTATCCGGTGCCGTTTCCAAAGCGATACTCTTAGCCCCTGTTTCAATAGCATATTCCTTTGCTTTACTTAGAAGCATTTCTCCGATTCCCTGTTTTCTCGCATCCGCATCTACATAGAGATCATTTAAGATCCATGCTCTTCTCATCGATATAGATGAGAATGTCGGATATAGCTGCGTAAAGCCCACATATTTTTGACCATCCTTAACAACAAATATAGCCGAATCTTTACTTTCCAAACGCTGCTGTATGTAATTTCTAGCCCCTTCTAAGTCAGAAGCCTGGTCGTAAAACATACGGTACAAGTTAAATAAATTCGATACTCCTTCTAAATCCGCGATTTCTGCCAAGTATATGTTCATTTAAAACTCTCCTCTCTCAATTCAAACTTATTATAACTTTTTATGTTCTGTCATAAAAAAGAGAAGGTCATAAACCTTCCCTTCCATCCATCTAGCTACTAAGTAAACATGTATAATCGCCTAAGCACCGGCGCCGAATCTTTTGCGATAGCCGCATTTACGGCATAGTTCCTCGACCGCTTCACGCCGCGAAAATCCGTAAAATAAATTGTTCGCTCTCTCTCCCTCCACAATTTCGGAGAATGGTGTACTGTGGATATTGCCGAGATTAATAACCCCTTCACCATCCAGACAGCATGGAATAACCGTTCCGTCCACAAGCACTCCTGCCTGTGTTCTTAATCCGTGACAGAAGCCTTTGCCATCATCCTCTTCAGCTGATAGGCTCGGCCATTCAAACTCATGATCCTGATTAAGATAAATATTTTTCGCAATCTTCACCCCGCTGCCCGGAGTTACCTTTTCTTCAATCTTGAAGTCCAGATTAAATTCTCTTTCCAGCACTTCAAGCGTTTCCCGATTGCGCTGTTTCTCTATATTTGTCATATTGTCTTGAGTCAGATTCCACAGTCTGAACGAAATGATCATATCCTGCTCGGCTGCCTCACGCACAAAAGAAATAATGTTCGTGAGATATCCTTCCCGATCTGTAGACCCTTCATGGCCATCAAAACTGTGCAGTGAAAAATTCATTTGACGAACCGCGGATTTACCCAGTATCCGATGCTTTGCCTTCTCAATTAACGTCCCGTTTGTTGTCATGTTCACTTTAAAGCCTTTGGCATCAGCCGCATCCAGCAGCTGATCCAGCTTAGGATGCAGCAACGGTTCTCCTTTGACATGCAAGTAGATATGATTCGTGTGAGGATTAATTTGATCTAGAATGTTATTAAATGTGTCCAGATGCATAAATTTAGCCTGCCGGCTCGTTTGAGGACAAAAGCTGCAGGCGAGATTACATATGCTTGTAATTTCAACGTATACCTTCTTGAATGTTTTCAAAACGAACGTTCTCCATTCTTAAGTAAGATCTTTCTCTAGCTTTTATTATAGTGGAGACGAAGCAAATTAGACCAGCCTAGTTTAACTTCTCTTTCCACATCTCTGATATCTAGGTACAATGGGAAAAGAGGGAGAATCTCTCCCTCTACGCAGTATTTTACTAGAGACCTTCTGTGCCAGCAGAGGGTCTTTTACTTGGCGATAATAACTCGTATGCCTTCTCCCTCAATAGCTTTAACATGCTCTTCTGCTGCCTCTTCATCTGTAATAAGCAGGCTCAATCTGGTCAAGGGTATGATTTGCGCAAAAGAATCCGCTCCTATCTTGTCATGCTCAGCGAGACCAATCACCTTTCTTGAATTCTCAGCAATGATTCTGCCAAACTGTGCAACTTCAGGAGTTGTAGTACTTAACCCTCTGACTGAACAGCCTCCTCCTGTCGCAAAACAAAGATCAAACATGAGACCTGCAGCTTGCCCCATTGCCATGGAATCTGTAATATTGCCGGAGCGTTTAACCCTTCCTCCCAGCAGGTACGTATCCATATTATTCCTGTCCTTCAGCAGATCCGCTGTCCGAATGGAATTGGTTACCACCGTAAAATGAAAATCCTCAGATAAATATTTCAGCATGACGTAATGAATCGCTGCTCCACCAATAAACACAGTTTCATTCTCTTGAATATAGGAGGCGGCTTTCCTCGCGATAGCATTCTGGTAGACGCTTCCCTCCCCGTAACGAATGGATGGATCTCCCGGATCCCTTCGCACTTTGGACCAAGGTATCGCCCCGCCATGAGTTCTTCTCAGCAGCTGCTCCTCCTCCATTATGGACAAGTCACGACGGATAGAGTCGATGGACACCTGGAATCTTTCAGCAAGCTCCTTGGCCAACACTCTGCTTTCCTCCTGCAACAGCTTAAGAATCTGATCTCTGCGCTCTTGCGAAAACATACTGTTCACTCCTTTAATGGAATTATTTAGTATTACAAATCCAATATATTCATTTTTATTCCGTTTGTAAACCTAAATATTTCATGTTTATTCCGTTTTATTCACTTTAATTCATGTTTTATATACTCTTAAATACATACACAGCAAAAAAGCTGCCATTGTGAACACTGGCAGCTTCCTCCGACTTTTACAGCAAAGACTTGATCTCTGCCACAAAAGCTTGATGCTTTTCATTGAATTTTTTCGTTTCCTTGTTAAACTCTATTTTAATCGCGTTCACTTCTTTGAATACACGATTACGCTCAGCGACTTTGGCTTTCAGCTCGGTTATGGAAAGCTGGCTTCCCTTCTCCTCGAGCAGAGCATACAGCTCTGTTTCTTTTTCAAGACCGGATTCATATTTATCATACAGCTTATTAAAAATATCCTGCCTGCCCTCATAGTCCTGCCATAGCTCATCCGCCCTTTGCGCCATGTCTCCACTGGGCTCCTTCTCTTTATACAGAGCCAATTGATCTTTCCAAAGCTTGCTTTCCGCTTCCGCAGCATCCATAGTCGCCTTTGCTGCGTTAAGCAGCGCCTCTCTTTCCTTCACATGAATTGTGGCATCACGCAGCAGTTCCGCAAGCTCCGCATTCTCTTCCCGGCCCTGGTCCAAAATAGCGTCATATAATGCGATATCTTTGCCTTCAAGCACAGCAAGCTCATTCAAATTAGAATGCATCTGATTCTCCGTTTGAACTGTGGCCTCCATGGAATGAATGATATCTACCGTCTCTTCCTCACTACATGCAGCCAGCAGCATCATACTTAGCACTACAATAGCAGCCTTTCTACCTCTCCCCCGCATACTCGTATCTTCCTCCATTTTTTATAGCCTTGCATCGTTTTTAAAATTCAATACAAAATGCTGATCCGGATTATATACTTCGATTTGGTATCCCATTCGCTTCAAATACCGAATGACGTCAGGCAATGCCTCCAGCGTCTGCTCTTTTTCATGGAATAGGATGACCTCCATATCCTTATGCACATTATGCTTCACATTAGCCAGGATCTGCTTAGGTTTGCCAGGCAAATCCCAATCGAGTGAGTCGATCGTCCAGTCCCACAACTTATAGCCGGAATCGGCAATATCTTTTCGAAAGGCCTCATCAATTTGCGGAGCACTTCCAAAAGGCGCACGTACGAGCTCTGGCCTATATCCCGTCAGCTCATGAATGATATCCTGCTCTTGGCTGACCTCGTTCAAGAAATTAGCGGATCCGCCGCTTTTATATAAACGATGATAATCATGGCTCATCGTATGCATTCCCGGGTAATGTCCTTCTTCCGTAAGGCGTTTGACCTCGTCCGGATATTTATGTATTTCAGAACCGATCATAAAAAAAGTAGCCTTTACATTGTACTGCTGTAGAACATCCAAGATATCATCCGTATATTTGCTCGGCCCGTCATCAAACGTAATGTAAACCGTTTTTTCTACATTTCCTTTGTACTTTATAGGTACTTTCTTATCCGTCGGTACAAGGGTAAACCCTCCAAGCATACTCGGCTGTTCAATTTCTGTCTGCACTTCTTCAGTTTGCCAGAACGAATCTATGATAAAATCACCATACATCCAGATAGCTGCACAGGCTAATACGATGACGCTGGCAGCAAATAAAATGCGATTTCTTCTTACTCTTCTTCTGCGGGTTCTTCTTCTCAAACGGTGTCACTTCTTTCAAAGATGTGGTTTATATGTCTTCCTATATATAGGTTAAAATAAATAGAGTAGACTTGAATGACAACCAGGTTACAATAGAATAAAATATCCTTAACAAAAATAGACATTATTTTTTCCAAAGGAGCGATGTCTCCAGTTGAGTCCTTTTCTATCTCTCACCATTCAGAATTTCATAGATCGCACTCTGGAAGCCTATTATGCAAAACATAAAGAAGCCGTACTTGTCATCGGCACGGTGTACGGTAATGAAAGAAAGGTTTATGGAATAGGCAATTTAAGTCCTTATCCTACTTCAGAATATAGCAGCTTGATCTATGAAATCGGCTCGATCACGAAGCTGTTTACAGCCTCATTGCTGGCTCAGCTTCATCATGACGGCTTCCTAACCATTGAAGAATCACTTGGACAATATGTCCCCTTGCTTCCGCCGGATTCACCGGTTAGGTTTAAACATCTTGCCACACATACCTCTGGTCTACCATCGCGGAGCATTTTACGAGAAACAAGAAACCTGTTTGACACGAATAAACGGCGTGATCCCTATTCCACATTCAGCTTGTCAGAAGCCGCCTTTTATTTGCGCAAAATTTCGGATAAAGAAGCCGGCTCCAAATTCCATTATTCGAATGCAGGAATGGGGCTTCTCGGTCACATTCTGGCAACCGAGCTCCAAACCACTTATGAATTGGCTGTACAGGACGGAATTACCATTCCTCTGCAGATGCCGGATACATCCATACATCTTTCGCAGGAAGCACGAGAGCGGCTCGTTCCAGGTTATGCCGGACGCCGCAGGTCACCTGAAATTCTGCTTCAGGATTTCCCAGGAGCCGGTGCACTGAGATCCAGCATGAGTGACCTGTTGACTTTTTTATCTGCGCATATGGGAATACACCCAGACAAGGAATTAACAGACATCTATTCTATTACCCAACAATTGCATTTTCAAAAAAATGATCGATTCGGCGTAGGGCTTGGCTGGTTTCAGGATCTGGAGGAGCGTATGACTTGGCACAATGGCGGAACGCATGGATATATGAGCTTCATGGGCTTCTTGCCCGGACAAGCTGTCGGTGTCGTTGTCCTGTCTAATGTACGTACTTCATCGTTCTCCATGAATCCGACCCAGATTGGCACGGAGCTGCTGATGCTAGTTAAAAATACAGACTCCATCAAAAAGAAAAAAGTTTCCGCAGTATCACAGAACTCGTAACAATACGTAACAAAAACAAAAAGGCCGGTGCTTTTTTCGGAATAATATCCGAAAGGCACCGGCTTACTAATTAAGTAGGGAATGGAATCGTTGATTCCTCGTCATTTTTCTTTAATTCATCATAGAAAGCAGCCTGGGCTGCGTAAAAATACGGACCTACAAACAATCCAGCGAGACCAAAAGTTACGGCAGTAAGCAGCATCCACCCGATAAAGCTGAGCAGAAACAACACATACTTCCATTTGTTTCCATACATTAATCTTCTGCTTTCCGTAATTGCTTGTGTGGCTGAATATTCAGGATGATCCTTTAGAATAAACGTGGTTTGTGAATAAGCTAAACTTTTTATCATTCCAGGGATGACCAAAAGCAGCGTCCATAGTACTAGAAAAAAAACAGTAACGATCGATGTCCATATCAACTTCAGTGTCATCGCCCCGTCTTTATAAACAGCAAATATCTCTGTAAGCCAAGAATCATACCTGCGAACGATATCTAGATAGAACCACATTACGCCAGCCGAGAAAGGGATCAGGACGATTTCCAGCACAATTCTAAAAAAGTTGAATCGAGAGGAAGAATCCTCCTCTAATAACCAAAACTCAAATCCCCCGCTGCTGCGGATATCAATAACCAAGGGTAGGATAATCGTTAAGACCCCAATAATGACTGTAACCATGATGGCTCGGCCCCATATTCCTTTAAGAGAGTCCAATGCCCTTTGTTTAATATCCATGATGCTGATGTTCATACCATGTACATCCTTTCCTATTCTACTAGCCTAAGTATAGCATCTCCTGTATAGGTTGTTCTTGTTCTTTGTTAACGAAGAAGACAGCACCAGGGTGCTGTCCTCAGGCTTCCTTTATATAGATATAATTAAGGCTGATTATAGCTGAGAAGCGGCAGCACACGATTCAACACAGCAGCGCTCTCCGCTCTTGTTGCGGGTCGGTATGGAGCAAAGCTGTCCGTTCGCTGATCGCCATACATCACCCCAAGTGCAGTCAATTCATTTACAGCAGCCTTAGCCCAATCATTGATCCGTATTTCATCATCAATTTTCGGAGGCAGGCAAATCACCAGCCAGTGCTCACCCCTTTCAAGCACACAAAAAAGGCGGGATCAAAATACTGAAGTACTTTCCCGCCTTGATGCCAATCTATCATATTATTAATCCTGAGCTATGATTTCCCCGAGTTTCTTCGCCGCTTCCAGCATATACTGCACCAATTCTGGAAGATCACGCATATGATTTTCGTTGATTTTATGGTTAAACTGGATTTCAACCGTATCCGTTATCGCGGACTCTGAGCCATATACATAGCTGATGTTCTGTACTGTCTTCTGTTCGGGCCACATCTCTTCCATGGCCTGCTGAATCTTGCGGCATACTGACTCAACATCCTTAATCTGCATCGTATACCTCAGACACAGATCGCAGCCTGGATCTTCCCCCGACAGCTCGAGAATCTCAGCAGCCAGCTCCTGCATTGATGCGCCGAGCTCAATTTCGGCATACACCCGCATTTCTCCTGTCATTTGGAACTGAAGTCTGAACAGACGGGACATGGTGGACATCTCCAGCCGATCAATTCGATTCGTAATCCGAATCGCCTTGTCCAAATTGTCCAAGTCATACAATCATTCTCGAGAGCCACTTTTAAATTATCAAATATAGTCGGATCGAACATGTTCTATCTATTTATCCTTTCATTCGCTGGTAAGCGTAATATACCTTACATTGCCTTGGACAAAATACAAATGGAGATTCCGATTATCATCGATTGTATAGCTCCACTTGCTATCAAGTGAAAGATTGGCTTTGCCAAGCCTGTCCATTACTTCTTTCTCACTCATACCTATTGTGAGTCCATCAGAAGTTTCAACATTGCTCTTACTGAATAAGATCATTGAGTCAGTTGATAATATACCAGCTTCTTCATTCATCCGGACTGTTTTGATGATATCATCCGCAATCGAATAGTAATGATAACTGTCCTCATACTCAGCACTGCTGCCGATATAAGTCCTCCATCCCGAAAAATCCTTATCATCCACCTTAAACCGTTCAATATTATACCTCAGAGTATTATCTTCTTTTGTATCAACAATATTCTCAGTACTCACATCGATCGACCGTTTTTCACCAAACATAGCGAGCAGCGTATTCGGTCTGCAGAACAAGTGGAGATACGTCATCATATTACGGGAAGCATAAAAATGCTGACCATTCAGCTCCACTGTATTAAAATCCAGATTATAAGGAATAGAGTACATTTGGCCGTCAATATTAAATCGGATATACACTTCCGAAGCGAGCGCAGAAGAATTGATTTCGGTCTTCGCCTTAGTCATATTTAAGCTCTTTAGCCCTGATACCAATATTTTATAGTTCTCTGGAGGAACCGTATACCCTCGCATCCCATTATCCATACCGAGCAAAATACTAATTCTTTTCACTGATTTTTTATGAAGCGGAAATTGATCCCCAAGATATCCCTCTGTCTTTCCTATCGGAAAAGGCAAATCATCCGGGAAAAAAGGGTTCTCGGAAACTGATTTTTCCTCCGATGGTTCAAACGCCTGATCCTGCTCCGGCTCCAGAGGTTCAAGGACAACCTCCTTGCTGTCAGCGGCTCCCGCCTGTTCTGACTTCATTGTATCTTGATCCCCACTCCATATGTATATCAACGCCATCATAATCGCAATTGTAAGCATCAGAACGGTGGATATAAACCACACTTCCTTCTTTCCCAAACGCATTTACATTAGAGCCCCTCTCCTCTTATACACCATACAAATGCACATATCCGCAAAATACAATATCATTTATACAAATATACCAGATAAACGGAGAGATAAATGTCGAAAAATGTATTATATAACATTCATGAGGTTTTGTAATTTTTTACAAAAGGAGCTGTACGAATAAATTCGCTTTAAAATACTAAAAAACCTCCCTCGCTTGGTTAAGCGAGAGAGGTCTTCTCTGTATCTCTAAAGTTTAATGATGTTGGCCGAGTACAAGAATACGAACAACACAAGAATAGGTGCAATATAACGAAGCATGAACAGCCAGATGCGGAACCATCTTTGAGTCAAGCCTGCTTCTTCAGCAACCTTCTTCCAGAAATATCCTGCAAACAAGGTAACCACGAGTCCGCTCAGCGGAAGGAACCAGTTGGATGCTACAAAGTCAACGAAATCAAATACCGGCATCCCGTTAATTTCAAACCCTTCAACAAGCCCAAGGGATATTGCAGACGGAATGCTAAGCAGGAATACGAGCCCAGAAATCACCGAGACCGCTGTCTTGCGGCTCCAGTTCCACTTCTCCATCGTATAAGTAACAGGAACCTGAAGCAGGGATACGAGGGAAGTCAATGCCGCAATTGCGAGCAGAATAAAGAACAATCCCCCGAATAACCAGCCGAGCGGCATCGCGGAGAATGCAGCCGGAAGGGCCACAAAGACAAGACCCGGTCCCGAATCGGGTGCAATATTAAATGCAAAGGTCGTTGGGAAGATAATCAGACCTGCAATAAAGGCATAAATCAAATCCCCTGCTCCGACAGCAAGTGTTGCTGATCCGAGCGATTGTCTGCGGTCAACAAATGCACCGTACGTAATCATGGTTCCCATCCCTAGGGAAAGGGAAAAGAAAGCATGTCCCAGCGCCACAAGCGCAGATTCAGGCGAAAGCTTGGAGAAATCAGGTGACAGGAAGAAGGATACACCTTCCATCCCTCCTGGCAGCGTGACCGACCGTATCATGAGAATGATGAGCAGCACCAGCATACCCGGAATGAGAATTTTATTGAACTTCTCAATCCCACTGGAGATCCCTTTAACCACGACGAAACCGGTAATCAATGCGACAACAGCTCCCCATACTAGAGGCATGTAACCACTGGTAAACGCACCGAACTGCCCGCTAAAATCTGAGGTGTTGAACAGCTGTCCAGTGAAGGAAAGCACCGCATAATGCAGCGTCCAGCCTGCTACGAGCGAATAGAACGTCATAATTACAAACGGAGCTAGAACGGATAATAATCCGAACACACCCCAAATTTTGCCTCCTCCAGCTTTAACGAAGGAAGAAGATGCACTTCCGCGTCCTGCCCGGCCGATCGCCAGCTCTGCAAGCAATACGGGCAAACCGACAACAAGCAAGCAAACGATAAATAGCAAGAAAAAGGCTCCGCCGCCGTACTGCCCTGTAATGTATGGAAATTTCCACATATTACCTAGACCCACGGCACTGCCGATGGCTGCTAGAATAAAACCTGTAGACGAAAATCGTTCACCCGAACCTGGGGTTTCGATTTGATTTGTCTGTTTTGGTACCATGATGTCCTCCATCTCTGCTGAAGCCTTACCTAATATTAAGACCCATTTATAAATTTTTTGATATTATACAAGAAAGATGGAAATCCGTATACATGTAATTGTTATGTAAATTAATGAATAAGTCTATGGACCTACTCATTACGCAATATTTGCGAAAAAACAACAGGGAAGAGGTGGTGTAAGCCTCCCTGCATCAACCCTTACTTATTGGTTTGCAAATAAAGTTCCTTATATTCAGCCATCTGCAAAATAAGTATAAGCTACCTTGAAATGACAAAAGGCTGGCCCATCGTCACTTTTCATGACTTTTGAGACAGCCCGTTTAAGAAATGCTGCTAACTAAATATGAGATGCTTTGTTGTTATCTTGCGGCGAATAAAAAGTACCTTCTACTTCAACGATATCGTCCTGGTTTAGGCGATCCACCTCAATGATGGTACGCGGCGGATATGGAGCGTCTCCCCACAGCTCTTCCTGTACTTCATTGACCAGCGGACGGTATCTGTACATATCTGTTACATAGACGACGATACGGGTCGCATCTTGAAGCGATGCTCCTTCAGACTCCGCGATCAACTCCATATTTTTGAACGCTTGGCGGATTCGCTCCTTCGCATCCGTTACAAGCTGATTCATAGACGGATCAATTCCGCGCATACCTGCGATATAGATATTATCTCCTGCGCGTGTTGCCAAATCCCAGGTCCCAGTCGGCATAATTGCACCTTCAGGAGATAAAGTGATGACTCCATTAGGTGACACACTTGCATTACTCAATGTCTTTGCATTACCTTTGTCTTTGCCATTGTTCTTGGATTCCGGTGAATAGAATGTACCCTCTACTTCAACAATATCATCCTGATTCAGTCGGTCCACTTCAATAATGGTACGCGGCGGATATGGACCGTCTCCCCACAGCTCTTCCTGTACTTCATTTACGAGCGGGCGATATCTGTACATATCCGTTACATAAACGACGATACGGGTTGCATCTTGCAGGGAAGCTCCTTCAGACTCTGCAATCAACTCCATATTTTTGAAGGCTTGGCGAATCCGGTTCTTCTCGCCAGCAACAAGCTGATTGGTCTCGGGATCAATCCCCCTCATGCCTGCAACAAAAATATAGTCTCCTGCCCGTGTAGCCAAGTCCCAAGTTCCAGTCGATTGGATGGCTCCTTCCGGTGATAAAGTCACAACTCCATTTGGTGATACATTTTCGGTATCGGTTGATTTGTTATTCCCTTTTCCATTATTGGCACTGTTGTTGCCTTTGCCGTTACCTTTTGTTTCAGGAGCATAGAAAGTTCCTTCGACCTCAACGATATCGTCTTGGTTAAGACGATCGACTTCAATGATGGTACGAGGCGGGTAAGGACCATCTCCCCACAGCTCTTCCTGTACTTCATTTACGAGCGGACGGTATCTGTACATGTCCGATACATACACGACAAGACGAGTTGCATCCTGCAGCGATGCGCCCTCAGATTCCGCGATTAACTCCATATTTTTAAAGGCTTGGCGGATACGTTCTTTATCACCTTCTACCAGCTGATTGGTAGCAGGATCAATCCCGCGCATGCCGGCGATGTAGATGTAATCACCTGCCCGAGTGGCAAGATCCCATGTTCCTGTCGGCGAAATAGCCCCTTCCGGTGTTAAAGTGATCACGCCGTTTGGTGATACATAGTTACCCGCAGCCACTGCCTGACCATTAAAGCTGGTAACAAGCAGCGGAACAGCCAATATACTCGCCAAAAGACGTGTATGAATCGCTTTTCCCTTACTCATTTCTTTTCCTCCAGTTCTCTAGTTGTAATTAGTCTTAAAGTATCAGGTCATAGGTCCTGAAAAAGACCATCTGACTTATATCGGCAAGCGAAAGTAGGAAATGAAGATAAATCGCTTGTGTTCCATATTTTTTTACAACTTTCGTCATATTTTGATTGCGCTTTCACGAAAAAATTTGATTATTTTGCACCAAAAGACCTAAACCTTCAGGCATTTAATTCCGAAATAACTAAAATACATAATCTAGATGTACTCAGGGAGGTCATACTAAAATTGAAGCAGCCTAAGAGAACAAAAGAAACAAAGCAAAAAAACAAAGATAAGTGGAGCATAAATCATACGTATCACCGTACAAAGCATTATCTCTTGTCGATTAGATCACGTTTAGTTATCGCTTTTCTGGTCATTCTAATCATTCCATCATCTGCTCTCGGCTTCTTCTCCTATCAAACAGCGAAAGAAGAGATTACAGAGCAGATTATGAACAGTGCGCAGAAAGAAGTTATGCACGTTAATATCGAGATCAATAATATGATCAATGAAACCTTGGCCGATCTTGAATATCTATCGAAAACCGCAACAGTAGATATGATTGACGGCATAGAAAGTCCTTTGCTTCGTGAGCTTATTGATCCGATCAAAGCTGTTAAAAAAGAATACGACCATGTTCAATATGCGACAACGGACGGAATGCTGTTAAATTCGCCGCAGCAGGATTTCGCAGATGGCTTTGACCCCCGCGAACGTGCATGGTATAAACATGCGATTGAACAAAAGGACCAATATCACATTAATGATCCGATTATAAGTCAAGATGGAAAAGTTATGGTCGTTCCTTCCAAAGCCAGCGAAGATGGAGGCGGAGTTGTAAGTGTTGTTCTTAGCTTGAATAATCTTTCGGCAGAGGTTAACACAACCACGATCGGTAATTCAGGTTATATCTCGATTCTGGACTCTAATTACAACTATCTCACGCATCCCAGCCTTGAGATCGGTACTGAAAATACAGAGGCTTACTTAGCCAATGTAAAAGAGAAACAAAATGGTGAAGATGACTATACAACTTCCGATGGCACTCAGCGTAGAGCCATTTATATGACGAATGAGCAGACAGGCTGGAAGATTGTAGGGACGTTTTCACTTGATGAGATCGCTCAAGCAACTCAAAGTATTCTTGTGACTACACTCGGTATTATCGCCATTGCCATTGTACTCGGAATGATCATCGTTCTAGCCATCGTTCGATCTATTAACAAGCCGCTACGCAAATTAATGACTGCAACCGAAAAAGTAGCTGCCGGTGATTTAACCGAAGAAGTAAATGTTACATCTAAGGACGAGCTGGGCATGCTGTCTGGTTCTGTTAACAAAATGTTAGTAAGTCTTAGAGAGTTGATCGGCAGAATCAACGCCAATTCCGAAGTCGTAGCTTATACTTCAGAATCACTCTCTGCAAGTGCAGAGGAAACTCAGGCTACAGCCGAGCATATTTCTGGAGCCGTGCAGGAAGTCGCCTCTGGATCCGAAAAGCAGGTTCAAAGTGCAGCTGAATTCTCCTCATCCATCGCTCAAATTTCAAGTGGAATGGATCAAGCATCAGCTTCCATTGAGTACGTATCCAAGCTCGCCACGACCATGAGTGAAAAAGCAAGCAATGGCGACGGCATTGTTCACAATACCGTGAACCAAATGAATCTGATTCATGATACCGTTAATCAATCAGCAAACGTTGTGAATCTTCTCGGAAGTAAAACCAAAGAGATTGGAAACATCATCGGACTGATTACCGAAATTTCTGCTCAAACCAACCTGCTCGCTCTGAATGCTGCGATTGAAGCTGCAAGAGCTGGTGAGCATGGAAGAGGCTTTGCTGTCGTTGCAGACGAAGTAAGAAATCTTGCTGAACAAACCGCAGTATCAGCCGGTCAGATAAGGGAACTTGTTCTTCAGGTACAAGTTGAAGCCGGGAACGCTGTACAGTCCATGCAGGACGGGATTCATGTGGTTAAGGACGGAATTAACAAGGTTCATCAAACAGGTGAATCCTTTAAAGACATTACGGCTTCCATTGAACAGGTAACGAAAGAAGCCTATGAAGTGTCCGCCATCGTGAAGCAAGTAAGCTCGAGCGCGCAGGACATGGTAGAGCTGGCTGAGAACGTAGCCAGCATCGCGGAGCAATCTGCAGCGAATACCCAAAATGTCGCAGCCGCAACCGAGGAGCAAAGCGCTTCTATGCAAGAGGTTGCCGCTTCTGCCGAAGCACTAAGCAGCAGTGCTCAGGAACTGAAGCAAATCATCAGCACATTTAAGCTGTAAGATATGACTACACAATACCGCTTGGGATCATCATCCCGGCGGTATTTACTTTTTATAAGGAGCTAAATTAAAAAAACCCCTCTGTACAACAGAGGAGCCTTCCTTTATAGAACTCTATCTATTTCTTGCTCTCTTGAATCATTCTGCCAACCTCATTCAAAATACGATCCAAGGAAGCCGGGTCATGCACGTCATACTCATCTATATTCAGCTTGAGCACCGGACAAGCCGTAAAGCCGCCAATCCATCTCGCATATCGTCCATGCATCTCTTCCCAGTAAGCGGGGTCCGTCTGAATTTCCATTTCACGGCCGCGCTCCTTAATCCGGGTTAATATGGAAGGAAGACTGCCTTCCAGATAAATAAGGATGTCCGGATGCGGGAAATACGGTGTCATCACCATTGCCTCAAACAGGCTGGAGTAAGTCTCGAAATCCGTCTCGCTCATCGTACCCTTGTCAGCATGCATTTGAGCAAAAATCCCTGTATCTTCATAAATGGAACGGTCCTGTACATATCCGCCCCCTGCTTCAAAAATACCCTTCTGCTCTTTAAAACGTTCTGCCAAAAAATAAATTTGCAGATGGAAGCTCCATCTTTCGAAATCGTGATAAAACTTTTCCAAATATGGGTTATGATCCACTTTTTCCAGAGAAGTCTTGAAGCCGAGACGCTGCGCAAGAGCTGCCGTCAGCGTGGATTTCCCCACCCCTACTGTACCGGCTACAGTAATCAGCGCATTTTGGGGAATGTTGAACTCACTCATTGAATGTACTCCTTTACTTCAGACACAATCAGGTCAAATTGCTCGCGATTCATTACAAAATCAATCTGATTACCGTCAATCGTAATAATTTTGGTGTTAGGCTCGCTTTCAGCAAGTGAAGCCATGGCATGCTCATAATCAACGATCAGCTGCTCCAGATAGGCAGGGTCCATATTTTGCTCGAACGACCGACCCCGCATTTGAATTCGCTTCAAGAGCGTTGAAAGATCTGCCTTAATATATAGAATAAGATCGGGTTTCGGGAGATCATCCGTTAGAATATGATAGATTTCACGGTACTTCTCCCATTTCACGCCGCCAAGCGTACGCTGGGCAAAAATAAGATTTTTATAAATATGATAGTCTGAAATGACCCGCTTTCCATGCTGAATATATTGAGTCGTTGTATCTTCCAGCTGCTTGTAGCGGTTGCACAAGAAAAACATCTCCAGCTGAAAGCTCCATTCGTCGATATTTTCATAAAACTTGCCGAGAAACGGATTCTCTTCTACGATCTCTTTAAGCAGCGGAATATTCAGCTCCTGTGACAGCATCGTAGAAAGCGTAGTTTTGCCAGCCCCGATCGGGCCTTCGACAGTAATAAATGAGCCTTTGGTCATGTGAATCCTCCTGTAATCTTTCATGCCGAAAAATCCTTCATAGACAGTTTATTGTATCACAAGTTAAGGCTCACGTGAGAGAGCTAAAATCAGGAACTTTCCTGAACACAAAATATCTCTCTTTTCGTCATAAACAGCATGACTCAAAGAGAGATATTTTCGCCTAGTCTATTATATTATTCAGCTTCACTTTCACCCTATTTTTCATTGTTTTGTTGCGGCAACGATCCAGTGGACATCCTCTTCAGTTAATTTACTCTCCCAAGAAGATGGCGGCGGAGCATCACAAATCACCATATCCACTTCTCTAAAGTCGGCAAATTTATAAAAATGAGACGTTCCGATCTTAGTGTGATCTGCCAGCACAATGGTCTGCTTCGCCTGCTTCATAAACGTCCTTGCCAGCAGCCCTCTCTCATCCTCATAGCTTGTAATTCCTGTGTCCAGCTGGAGACCGTCTGCCACAACAAACGCTTTATCGACATGAAACCCAGACATAAAATCAACAGCAAGAGAGCCTGATGCCCGGTAGTGCTTGGAATTGATTCTTCCCCCGATCAGTACAATCTCCCCGTCAAAAACACCTTTGTTTTTGAAATTGATTAACAAGTTCAAAATATATATAGATGAGACCAATATAGTAAGGTTCTTCTTAAGCACAAGCGAATCGATCATCTGCAGCGTCGTTGTGCCTTCATCGATTACAACGATATCATGATCTTGGATGAGGGAGGCCGCGGCTCTGCCGATACGCTTCTTCTCCTCTGCCTGAAGCACCTCGCGTTTGCCGTATGCTGGCTCTTCTCTTTCCACATTCAGCTTTACAGCACCGCCGTATACCCGCTTCAGCTTGTTTTCATTCTCCAATTCTTCAAGGTACCTGCGGATAGTCTCTGACGAAACGTCCAGTTCTTGTACCAGCTCGGGTGTTCTGACCTTCCCCTTTAACTGGAGCATATGTAAAATGGTCTGCTTTCGTTCCTCTCCGGCAAGCGACATCACGGATTCTCCTTTAGATAGACGTAACGTAAATATACTAAACTTATTATACCATTAGCCTCAATTTACGCTGTTATCTGCTTTACGATGCGAATCAGCTCTTCTATATCAGAGGAGTGGACGTCACCGATCGTTCCAATCCTAAACGTTGGCACGCTTGTCAGCTTGCCTGGATATAAAACAAAGCCTTCTTTTTTCAGTTTGCTGTAAAAATCAGAGAAAGAAAACCGGTCATCCAGGTACTGGAATGAAGTTATAATCGGCGAATGCCATTCTGCAGGAAGCAAAGTGGAAAATCCCGCTTCTCCCATTCCTTTGACCAGCTGCTGCTGATTTTGACGGTATCGATCATAACGGGCAGTAACTCCTCCCTCCTCCTCCAGCTCATGAAGCGCTTGATCGAAAGCTCGAACGACATGGGTCGGGGATGTATAACGCCATTTCCCATGATTACGCTCCATCACATTCCACTGATCATACAAATCCAGGGACAAAGAACGTGCGTTGCCTTTGCATTCCTTAAGACAGCTGATTCGTGCAAGGACAAATCCGAAGCCCGGAACGCCTTGTATACATTTGTTGCTGCTGCTGATCAAATAATCAATTTCCAGCTCATCCACATGCAGCGGGATACCGCCAAAGCTGCTCATCGCGTCTACGATCAGAAATTTTCCTTGACGGCGCACCGCATGAGCGAGCTCATTCAACGGATTCAGCACACCCGTCGTCGTTTCACAGTGAACGATAGCAGCATGCGTAATGGAAGGATCATTTTTTAATGCTTCCTCAAAAACAGCAGGGCTGATGACCTCCCTTTCATCAAAACGGACTGCAGTAACAGGTATGCCGAGCACCTGTGCCATCTCCACCATGCGCTCACCGTAGGCTCCATTCACCGCCACGGCAAGCTTTCCTCCCTGCCTTGGTATCGCTGTTCCAAGCACGGCCTCCACGCTGAAGCTGCCGCTTCCCTGCATTAACACAGCTGTGTATTCTTCAGAACGCATGGGTGCAGCCAATTGGACTAATCTGTGCCGTATGGAATCTACAAGCGTATTGTATTCGTCATCCCAGGTGCACCAGTCCTTAAGCATGGCCTGCTTAACTGTTTCTGTCGTGCTCAGAGGCCCGGGGGTTAACAGAAAATAGGGATTATTGCTCTTTTTTTGTACTGTTAGCACGGTAGCTCTCCTTTCACTATCGAATCATTTATTTTGTCGATAACCTGATCGAGCTCGCCAATTTCGGAGATAATATAGTGTGCGCCTGCCTTTCTTAGGCGCTCTGCTACTTCGTTAAAGCGTCTTTCTCTCTCTGATGGAGAAAGCTCTCGTGTTTGCTGCTCTGTCAGTCCCAGCTCATTCCCTCCAAAAACAACGCCTACCGACCAGACTCCAGCATTGCGTCCTTCTCTCATATCCGCTTCCGTGTCGCCAACCTTTACGATATCCTTCATTTGATACGTACCCAGATTTTCAGCATTTCGGAAAATCATCCATGGGTAGGGCCGGCCTGCTGCTGTCTCATCCGGTGCAATGACGCTGTCCGGCTTATATCCGTGCTTGGCCGCCTCTGGAACGATGACATCCAGCATGGCACGTGTATATCCTGTTGTTGTTCCAATTGTTATCCCTTTAGCCCGCAGCCGATCGGCCAGCTGAACGGCTCCAGGAACAGGCACAGCGAATTGATCCAGAAGTGAGAACAGCATCGGTTCAAAGGATTCGTACAATTCAAGGACATCCTTTACCTCAGGCAGGCGTCCATAACGCTCCTTCCAAGCTGCAGAAACACCCGGATCCTCGCAAATGTCGCGGAGGTGATCGATTTTCATTCGTCCCATCGGTTTGCGGATAACCTCTGCACTGACATCTATGCCACGTTCCTCAAATAGACGACGGAATGCTTCTACTGGAGCAAAGCTGCCATAGTCCACCATTGTACCTGCCCAATCGAAAATTACTGATTTAATCATGTTATTCCCTCCACAATCATTTTTTGTTTCTCTTTGATAAACACAGTTATCTTTTCTGCCAACCACCAAGTCTTCACTGTTTATTTTCATGCTCCTGACTATCTTCGTGCCCAGCATTGTATACCTCAGTTGTACTTACATTCTACGGATTCATTGTTAAGGGAATGTCAATCACACGTAATTATTATGGTTTTAGTTGTTTTTACTTTGTTTTAATGTTGAAATTATATAAAAAAGCTGCTCCGTACATCGATGTTCGACGTCGGAACAGCTTTTATTCGACCTTTTTCTAGTTAATTGTCTATTGTATCTCTACTCATTCAGGCGATCACAATATATAAGCATGGCTTCTCTCAGAAATGCTGCATAGCCCGGAGTTCTGCCTTTTTCGATATTCTTAGTAAACCTTGAATCATCTACATACAAATCAGCAAGTCCGCGGAAAATTTCTGGTGTACAGTCATAATAGTTGTTTGTAATTTCCTGCCGAAGCTCGGCAACGCCTTCCTGCACAACCGGATCTGCCGGCCCGCGGTCCATTGCTCCTTCGATCTTGTCATTCACCTCTTTGTTTCTCGCATGAATTCTTGCCCAGTCCTGCTCGGTATATGCATCCGTCCGGCGCTCCGTTTGTTCTACCCTTTCTGTTCCGTATTTCTCCTTCGCTTCCTGTGAATACTTGGCTTTATGCTCCTCAATGGCTTTCATATCAAATCCGTTAAACATCTCTTCCTTAGACATCGGAATTCCTCCATTCTCCTCCTGTATTGTTCGATCTACGGTATCGATTAAATCTTCAAGTCTCTTCTTCTGCTCCAGCAGCAGCTCTTTATGCGACTCCAGTGCCTGTTTCCGGTCAAAGTCCGGCCGATCCAGAATCGGTCCGATCTCCTGCAGAGGGAAGCCAATTTCCCGAAAAAACAGTACCTGCTGCAGCCGTTTAAGATTCTCGTCTGAGTACAGTCGGTGGCCTGATTCTGTCACCTCATCCGGTTTGACGAGCCCAATCTCATCGTAATGATGCAGCGTCCTTACAGTAACTCCCGTAAGCTTTGCTACCTCCTTCACCTTGTATAGCACGGCTGTTCATTCACCTCCCTGATAGAATCATAATTCATCACGTTACGTGAGGTTCAAGAGGAAATTTAGGCGTTCTATTTATAACTGGTAAAAAGTTTCAATACTACTGAAAAGTCAATGTTATATTAAATTCCAGCATGACAGGAGACCCATCATTATAAATGGACACTGCTACAATTATCATCCATTTTAAAGGTAACCATCCTAGCCAAAAGCTCACGGAAAGACAATGCTAAGCAAAATATTTATGTATGTTATACTAATTAAATAGTATTTCGATATGGAATGAATAAACAAGAAAAGGAGGTCCACCTATGACCAGGGAATATATCCTCTCTCGGAACAACATAAAGATTTTGGGAGAAGGGACACAGCCGATCATTTTTGCACATGGTTTTGGGTGTGACCAGAATATGTGGCGGTTTGTTTCTCCCGCTTTTGAGAAAAATTATAAAGTTATTTTATTTGATTTCACAGGCTCTGGTAAATCTGATATAAAGTCGTACGATCCCAGTAAATATAGTGATCTTTACGGTTACGCCGAAGATGTATTAGATATCTGTGAGGCACTTGAATTGGAGGATGTTATCTTTGCGGGTCATTCAGTAGGAGCAACGATTGGAATTCTTGCTTCCATTCGAAAGCCGGATTATTTCAAAGATCTAATTCTTATCGGTGCTTCTCCCTGTTACATAAATGATCTTCCTGATTATATCGGCGGTTTCGTGCGAGAAGACATCTTAGACCTCCTTAATATAATGGATCAAAATTTTGTTAAATGGGCTGGTCATTTTGCGCCCGTAATTATGGGGAATGGTGATCGTCCGCATTTGTCTACGGAATTGAGAGATAGTTTCTGCTCAACAGAACCTGATATTGCGCGACGTTTTGCCGAAGCCACTTTTTTATCGGATTATCGAAATGAGTTAGTGAATGTGACTATACCCTCACTTATTTTACAATGTGCTGAAGATGTTATCGCTCCGCTTGAAGTAGGCGCTTACATGTATAATAATATCCATGGCAGTGTGCTTAGACTGATGGATGCGACTGGTCATTGTCCGCATGTTAGTCATCCGGACGAAACTATCTTTCAAATCACAGAATATTTGGAAACCAGGGGTCAGGAGGCATCATACCATGAGCAAACGTGATGATCAGCAGGACCCTGAAGATTGTGCTTGCTTATCGATGGATAAAAATCAAGAAATAATCGATGTCAACGAAGCCTTTACTCGTGTATTTGGTTATTATATCAAAGGACTGAAGGGTACCAAATTGGAATCATTGCTTAGCCGATCAAGCCGTACTCTCTTTCAAATCTATTTCTTACCTCTTATAAAGATGAATAGAAGTATAGAAGAAATGCACTTATCTTTCAAAACAGATTATGGTTATGAAATACCGATGATCGTTCATATTGAGACTAATGAAAGGGATGGCCAATTGATGTACGATCTTGTGCTTTACCCCTTTGCAGCAGAAAATAATGAAAAGGGCACTGACCGGAAAGATAGTTAGATAAAGATTATATAATCTAACAGCAGCTTTCAAGAAGGACATAACTAAAGAAGAAGCAGGCTATTAGCCTGCTTCTTCTTTAGTTATAATATTCTCTCATACAACTTAATACAAGTCTGCTTCGCTTAATACTATTTATTCTCTTCTGCACGCTGCACGAGCATATCTACCACCATATCGATTTGCTCAAGAGAAGCAATCGGGTCATAACGATACCAAGTATCGAAATCATTGAAGAATACCAGGTTGTTCTTCACAGGCTCAAGCTTGCTCCACACCGCGGATTCCTGCAGTTTAGGAAGCTGTTCTCCCTTATTCTCCGGGTCATACGTTGTCAGGAACATATAGTCCGCTGCGTAATCAGGAATCACCTCAAGCGAGATTTGCTCGGTCTGCGCATCGTCCTGCTTCGCTTCCGGCAGCTTCAGTCCCAGCGCATTGTATACCGCTTGACCACCGCGTCCTGCATTATCGCCGAAAATCCACAGTTCGCCCGAATCTGTCAGTTCATATAGACCCACTGTTGTATTCTCATCCACAATTCCTTCCAGCTTCGCCTTACCTTCAGCAGCTTTGGCATCAAACTCAGCCAAGAACTCCTCAGCCTTCTCCGGTGCCCCCACCAGATCGCCGAATAGTTCTACTGTCTCTTGAATGTTAGTTCCAGTTCCATATGGAATATGCACGGTTGGAGCAATCTTGGAAAGAGCGTCATAATTATCATCATACATCACGACGATTAGATCAGGCTCGAGCTCCAGTACTTTTTCCGTATTGACCGGAGTCCCTACGTCCACTGCCCCCGTCTCTTTCAGCTCATCCACAATAAACGGGTTGTCAAAAGCGGTAGGTTCTACGCCGATCACGTTTGCGCCTACAGCAAGCAACTCACCGCCATAATAATCCGTTACGATACGCTGTGGTTTGGCAGGAATTTCAACTGGGCCCTTAACTGATTCATAAGTACGTGTTACTGAAGCATCTGCAGGCTCATCGGTCTCTTCCGCTGGCTCCGTATCTTCACTCCCTGTAGCTGCTTCCGTATTCGATGTTTCTCCTTGGCCCTCCGTGCTGCTCGTGCTGCCGCATGCTGCCATAAATAATGAGAACACAAGCAGCATAGCAACGACGATCAGCGGCATCTTCTTCTTCAAAATACTCATCCCCCTACATACTATGTATAACAATTTTGATAATGAGAATCATTTTCATAAGTAGAAGATAATAAAAAACTATACCTTTTGTCAACACAAATTTAATCGGTTTCAAAGAGAATGCTTCTTCCAATGTTGCCAACAAAAAAGACCGCTTAATGCGGTCCTGCTCAATGCTCATATGGATTCTGGATCATCATCAGGTACATTATATACCTCTCTGTAGAGCTGCTTTCTAGCAGATATAAACTCTGATTTCGTCAACAACTCGGGATAGCTCATTATACATAAGGGCAAATCAGGCTGCCCTATACGCAGCGGCGGCTGAACATACTTATAATTCCCTAATTTAAATCCAAGACGTTCGTAGAATCCAACTCTTCTCTCTGTCAGCTCATCTTCAGGCGGCTCCACTTCAAGAATGACGGGTAACGGGGACTCCTTCATAAATTGCTCCATTAGCTGCTTACCTCTTCCTCCGCCGCGAATAGATGGTGAGACAGCAATATGCTCCACAAACCGGAAATCCTTAAACTCCCAACCTGCGAGAAAAGCGATCACTTCTCCTTGCTCATTCTTCTGCGTCAGAAGACGATAATGCGGATTATCCAGCAATTTCTTCTGTCCTTCATAGGTTCGATATTCGATGAGAGGAAAAGCTTCCTTCATTACATGATACATTTGGTCAAACGTCTCTTTTGTAATCAAACCGCTCACTTCCTTAGTGTCCTGCATAATCATGATAGTCTGCTTAAAAGGCAGCTCCTTCTAGTCTAGCAGTAGTATTTACGAGACACAAACCTGTGTATACCCGATATTCAGCTTTCTTCAAACGTATCTATCGACGTGAAAATATTCGCACAACAAAAAACCCGAGACCTGATCGGCCCGGGCTTCTGCTTGCAAAATGACTGGGTATGCTAAAAAGCTATTTTAAATCTACACGCGGAACTTTTTTGCCTCCATGTGAAGAACGAGAGCTTCTCATCATTCCGGAAACGGTGGTGAACAGCTTGTCCCTCGCTTTTTTGTTCCTCATCAAATAAGTAACACCTGCACCAATAGCGGTCATGATCAATCCTCTTTTTTTAGACATGTTCATCTCCTCCTTTAAGGATAATTACATCGTGTCTTGCTTGAAATTTACCCTTTGTGAGGAAAACGAAACGCCGTATGTCTTATCTAAAGGACCTCGTCAGCTAATATCGAAGTCTGCGATTTGAGTATCGTATATTTTTGATCGCCCTTTATTTGCTCCCAGGCTGTTTCATACACCACCTCTGTATTCGGATGTGCTGCAAAATAGGTTTCTTTCACCTCAAATGTGACTTCATAAGTGCTTGTCTTTGTCTCATTTTTGCTGCTGTTTAAACTGACCACGGGATCGCTGAATACCTCATTTGCTCCTTCAGGCAATACAAAATGAACTTCAGAACCAGGGCTGTCGGTAATTTCAGCTGTAATGCTGATATCTTTCCCGGATTGCTCGAAATGTGAATAAGTCATATGCATTTGACTCTTTTCTCCCACCTCTTGAAATGTTGGAGAATCTGCCGTATCAAATAAATAATAAACTTTAGCTTGTTCCGGTAACTCTTCTTCTTCTGCTGATGGCTGTGAGCAGCCCGCTGCCAGTATAGCGGTTAACACGCCTGGCACTAGAAATTTAAATAATCGTTTCATCATCATACTCCATTTTTGAATAATTATGTCTTACAGGCGGAAGGCTAGTCTAAAAACAGGGGGAGCACAGCACCATGAAAAATATAAAACAAAGAGTAGTGAGAATATCCTTATTAACGTTACTCTTACTCTCACTATCCCCCTCCGCTCATTCCTCCCCCTATGAGTCTGATGAGCCGCTGCTCAAAGATACGTTCATTACTTTGCTCAATCCTTATATCGAACGTGAAGTTTTTCAATATTATGAAGGCAGCAGCCAGGGTTCTAGGCAGTATGGGCTGTATGATGCCAAAATCGTCCGGATGGATCGCAACATAAAAGGCGGATTTTCTTTTGACGTTACAGTGCAGGTATTTACTTTTATTGGACCTCATAATCCTCCATATGGTATGGAGACGATCACCTTCCACATTGATCCAGGAAAAGTCACCACACTGAACTATGAGCATAAAGAAAAAGACTAGTTCTCCAAATTACCTGATGATGCTAACCTCTTCTGGCAAAGCCGATTGATTAAGCCAGCTCGAAAGCACCTGATTGAACAGCTCGGGCTGTGCCATGGAGGCTCCGTGTCCTATGCCGGTAAACGACACGGCCTCCACCTTGTGGTTCCCCGCTTTGAGCTGGAGGGCTGATTTTCTCATCATGCCTCTTTCTCTTTCCCCTACGGTCACAAGCATGTTGGTTTTTGCTGACTTGAACCCATTCGGAATTGAATAGGACATATTCTCTTCCAGAACAGAAATAAGCGTACCCATCCTCATTTGAGCTGATTCAATATAGTATTTCTCAAAGTCATCCTCGCCCACATACAAGGTTTTCGCCTGCAGTTTAGAGAAGGTACGATTTTTAATTAAAGGAAACGTCAAACGTACGGATGGACCAATAAACGGTTTGATCCCGCCCATCGGCCGGACAAGTGCACTGTTGATCATCGCATAATTAATGAATGCCGGGCTTTGACTTATCATCTCAACAAGCACCTGAGCCCCCAAGGAGAACCCGACAACCACGATCTCTCGTCCTTCTGAATAACGCTCAAGGAATCGATTCAACTCCTCTGCAGTTCTCTGTATTGAAAAAGGTTCGTTAAGCATGCTCTGTCCATGCCCCGGCAGATCGGGTACGATACAGTAATGATCAGAGAAATAAGCTGTTTGCCTATCCCACATCCAACCGCTTACTCCGCCGCCATGCAAAAATACCATAAGACGCTCGGAGTCTTTAATCCCGCTTTCTGAGTAATTTATGTTCAGCTTATCCGCCCTCCTTCTCTCGATCCGGCTTTAGAGCTAAGCTCACATTTGCTGCCTTGGCTTCCGCATCCATATCTCGGACAGTCTTCGTTAATTTAGTGATTGAGCTGTCAAGCTTATCTAAACGTGTTCCGATCGTACTAAGGATATAACGGAGCAAAATAACGCAAACGGCCATCGGGAAACCAATATTCGTCACTAGATTAATGATTTCTTCGAGATTGATTAATTCCATTGTAAATCCCTCCCTTATATATGGGAAGGTAATGGAAATACCGATTTTACAACCATGGATACAAAATTCATGAATTCCCGTTCTTATCCGAAACCTGAATAAAATAAAAAAACGCCCGGATCTTTACTAATCCGGACGTCTAGACAACTTTCGTTAAGGCAGGATGCCATTTATTTCTGGCCATCACTAGTCTCGTCTGAAGGTTTTTTTGTTCCTTTGCTCTTATAAGGCTTAGGTGCACTCTTAGCCCGGCGTTCACTAGCCTGCCAGCGATTCCACCCTTTTTTGCCGGTACCTCTGCCGGTTCCGCCTTTACCTTTTGCCATTCTATGGTTCACCACTTTATATTCATTTCCATTACATATAATGGACTAGCCTAACACTATACAGGAAAGAAGCGCCAATGTACAGCTGAACGATCATCACACTAATCCAAACAGCATTGTAAAACATCGGCTTAATTCACACCTGGGCGTTTAACTGCTCCATGACTTGTGCTGCGGTTTTCTCTCCATTTTGCATACAGTCTGGAATCCCAACCCCATAGTAGGAGCAGCCGGCCAGCCAAATACCCGGGAAAAAGACCTCTATATTTTGCTCCAGCGACTCGACTAGCTCATGATGCTTCATATGATAATTCGGCATTTCTTCATGCCATTTGCGTACATGATGCGTCACCGGTTCAGACGAAATCCCCATCGCCTCACGCACGTCGGATAGCGCCACATGGATCAGCTCCTCCTCGGACAGCGAAATCAGCGAATCATACACTGGCTTTGTGCTTTTGTAAAACAGTCTTACCAGCAGCCGGCTGTGCTTCGATGTATGCTTCCACTTCCGGCTCGCCCAGGTACAAGCGTTACATTTCAAGTCACTTGCTTCAGAAGTAATAAATCCGGTTCCGTTAGCCGGCAGCTCACTGTCCGGAATGTCAAAGCCTAAATATACACTGATCAGAGAACTACTCTTAAGCTGTTCAAAATCCTTACTTAATTCCGGCTTATCGAGCATTTTCTCTGCTGCGGTATGAGGAACGCTGAGCACGACATAATCTGCTTCCACTTTATCGCCGCTAGACAGATCTAAGATGTATTTACTATTTACAGATTCAATATGGTTAACTGATGTTTGTTTACGAATGTCTACCTCAGAGAGCTCTTGTTCAAATGCATCAATAAGATCGGACATCCCGCCGGCAAAAGAGAGAAACTTTTTCTCACCGGAGGATTTCAGCTTGCTGCGCTGCTCGGAAAGTCCCTTGATCAAGCTGCCGTATTCATTCTTGTAATCGAGCAGATATGGCAGAGTCGAAGCCAAGGTCAAATCGTATAGATTGCCTGAATATACCCCAGATATAACGGGAGCAATCTGCTTCTCAACGAACTCTTTACCGAGAAAGGCTTCTAGAAAGCTGCCCAAGGAATCTTTTTTTGTAAACTTTTCGTTAGGGGTGTAAAAA
This sequence comes from Neobacillus mesonae, assembly GCA_023715865.1. Taxonomy (GTDB): domain Bacteria; phylum Bacillota; class Bacilli; order Paenibacillales; family Paenibacillaceae; genus Paenibacillus. Next base: position 105,537 of record JAMBOW010000004.1, on the reverse strand, counting down.
TCCTTAAGTGCTTCCACTTTTCCTTCGGCAGACACCAGTGTAGTGCTTGCCAAGGATTCGATGCTCATCGGAATACCGAACATGGAATCATCGGGAATCTGCTTAAGTGCACCTTCACTGTGAATGAAAGAGGTCCCTGTCTCGTTATAAACGACACGCTCCGTAAGTCCAAGCTGTTCAATGTACTGAAAAGTATTCTTTTTGCGTGTCACAATGGAGTCTGCTCCCGTCTCCATCGTATACTCTCCGTCATGCACCGTACTGATTTTGCCTCCAAGCGCAGTGCTGGCTTCAAGCAGAACGATACGGGCAGCTAAACCCGCTGTTTGTATTTCTTTTTGTAAATGATAGGCGCAGGACAATCCTGTAATACCCCCGCCAACGATAGCCACTGTCTTCAATGGAATCACACCTTCTATATCTAAAAGTTCGTGTCTTTGTATTTGCGAATGGTTGAAGTATACCACAACTTTGCAGCGCTTCTTATGAAGAATGGCACCTGCGTTCGTTTTTTACAGAGGACGTTTCGCCTTCTTTTTCCCATATAAAATGTGGTAATCAAACGTTACCTGTTGCTGCTGAAGAACTTCCCTCATCATGTCTTCCGATATCCCCCATGATAGAGGAGTCATACGGATCAGCAGGGCCATTTCCTCAGCGTTAAGCTGGAGTGAATACTTGACTTTCTCCTCGCAGATGATCTGATAATGCCGGGCAAAATGCCGGATCGTTCGCTCATTATTGTACTCCTGCTGTGCCGTATGCTTATAGAATCGGCTTCTCAATTCCTGTAAATACCCGCTTCCTGGTATAACCTTGACAATTACGCCGTCATCCCTCACAAGCCTGTCAAACTCTTCATAGTTAGAAGGAGACAGAATACTCAGAATGAAGGAAAAGCTGTTGCTCTTAAGCGGAGTCCTGGCAAGGTCTGCGACACACCAGAGCATATCCGATTCTTCCTTAGCGGCAAGCGTAATTCCCTCTTTGGAAATATCCAAACCTGCACCGAGCCATTTACGTTCAGATAAGGACATTAGCCTTCGGCGAAGCTGTATCAAAAGTGAGCCTTCACCGCATCCGGCATCCAGAAGCATGTATGGCTTAGCGGCCTCTCTGCCCCAGAACTGGTCAGGTATTACTTTAATCATCCCCGTAGCGATGGCATGAATCAGCGGTTCGAGCTTACCGTCCGTTATCAGCTGCTTGCGTGCACGGAACAGCGTTTTGTCATACTTTGTTCTATGTGCACGCAGCAGTAAATTAATGTAACCATATTTTGATATATCGAAAAGATGACCATCAGGACATATCAGGCTTTTACCTGCCTGAAGCTCCATCTCCTGATCGCATTTTGGACAATGCAGTAAATCAATGTAATGAGAATTTAACATGTAAAAAAACACCCCGTCCATTCATTTATCGTAAGAATGAAAAAGGCACAGATAAATAAACCCCCGGCATTGTAAATTTAAAAACAGCCTGGGCTTACTTGTCATCTGTACCTTTCATTAACGATAACGAATGAACTGAATAATCATGAGCACAATTCTCCTTGAAATAGAAAAATGAGAACAGAATTTCTGTTCTCATTATATTCTACCTTGGTGTGAAGACGCAGTAAACCTCATTGGTATTTTTCGATGTATTGATTCATGATGGCTACCATAGTTTCTCGATCAAGATGACTACTGTTCAATTGAGCAGATATTACTTCCCCGTCCGCATTTTTAATGCTCACATTAATTAGCTGATCATCACCGTTGCTATGATATGTTGCTAGTATATTGCTATTCGAAGTAAGTACTTCCCAGCCTCCATTATAATGCATTTCCATCTTTGCATTATTTGTGACCGTCTGGCTCATTTCTTCATCTTTCGTCTGTATGATCGTAAGCCACTGATCTTCATGTTCATAAATGTGGATGTTTGATTGAGTAAACGATCGAGAAGCAAGCCCTGAACTATGAACCAATCCGTTTGCAGATATATCGAGAACTATTTCTCCGTTGATTTGCTTTATTAAAGTCATCCCAATGTCCAAAGAAGGAATCGTAAAACTTGGTGTTGTTGATTGTTTTTTCACTACTCCCGGCTGTTCAAGCCATGTCATAAGCCTTTCTTTTCCGGACAAAGAATTTATAGCTGTCGGCTCAGTTCCAGCTGAATGATGTGTATGTAGTGAAACTCCGTTCCACTGTTCAGGAAACCAGATCGCTGCAGCAGCGGTAACAGAAAAGAATAAAGACAACATCGTTCCAAGCAGTACGACTGTTTTACGTTTTAATCTAATCCTAACTGTTCTGGTTGTTCTTCTTTGGATTTCTTTCATTAATTGATCAGTCAGCTCGATTTGGTCGACTGGATACCTGTTCAACTGCCTTACCATTTCATCAAACCTTGTATTGTTTGCCAATGGACCATTCCCCCTTACTTTCAGATTCTTTAATAATTTTGTTTTTCATACGCTCATACTTTTTTCGAACGGCTGAAGGGCTCATTCCTACAATAGATGCAATATCCTTAAGACTGTACATCTCGACTGTATGAAGAACTAGGATCGTCTTTTCCAATGAGGAGAGCATATGAAAATCACTTAATAAATTTGAATCAGTCTCAAAAAAAAGAGCTTCTGCGCTTGCTTCATTTGTCCGGATATCCAACAGCTGATCCAAAATTCTCCGCCGTTTCTGTTTTCTAAGAACTGTTCTGCAATGGTTTACGGCAATAGTAAACAACCATCCTTCAAAAGACTGGTTATACCGGTACTTCTCCAAATTTATATATGCTTTAATAAAAATCTCTTGGGCAGCATCTTCGGCTTCGTTCTTATTCCTAAGCATTAAACAACAATAACGGTAAACATTATGCTGGTATTTCTTGACGATATCCTCGAATGTTTCTTTTTCTTCTGAACCAGACTCCAATTTCTCACCTCCGTTTCCCTATTTAATTTAAATAACTAATAACAAGCCAAAAGTGTGACAACTATTTATGTTACCTTTGGGTTCAGCCATTAACATACCAAGCAAATAGCATTTAATTTTGGTACAAAAAAAGAGCAAGCCCCTGATGTCTAACTAGACTGTGGGACTTGCTCTTTATCATTCGGCTTACGCCATAATTTTGCAGATATCGTTCGTGAACGCTACAGGATCTTCAACCTGAAGACCTTCAATCAGCAGCGCCTGATTGTAGAGAACGCTTGTGTATACCGCGAATTTATCTTGGTCGTTCTCAAACGCCTGCTTCAATGCGCCGAACACATCATGATTCGCGTTGATCTCAAGCACTTTATCGGCTTTAACCTGCTGGCCATCCGCATTTGGCATGGCGTTCAACACTTTTTCCATTTCAATGGTGATCTCACCATCCGCAGAAAGGCAGACCGGATGAGACTTAAGACGTTTAGAAGCTTTAACATTCTTCACTTTGCCGCCAAGCAGCTCCTGCATTTTCTCAAACAAATCCTTGTTCTCGGATTCCTTCGCTTCCGCTTCACTTGCATCTGCTTCAAACCCAAGATCACCGCTCGATACAGAACGGAACTCTTTCTCTTGATAGCTCATCAGCATCTTGATCGCGAACTCATCCACGTCGTCAGTGAAATAGAGAATTTCATAGCCTTTGTCAGCGACGAGCTCGGTTTGAGGCAGGCGTTCGATACGCTGTACAGACTCACCTGTTGCATAGTAAATATATTTCTGATCCTCCGGCATGCGGGAGACATATTCAGCCAGGCTGACGAGCTTCTGCTCTTTGGAAGAATAGAACAGCAGGAGATCCTGAAGATCGCCCTTGTTCATGCCGTAATCGTTGTACACCCCGAATTTGAGCTGTCTGCCGAAGGACTCATAAAATGTCTCATAATTCTCGCGCTCATCCTTCATCAAGGACTGCAGCGCAGATTTGATTTTATTCTTGATGTTCTTTGCGATCAGCTTCAATTGACGGTCATGCTGCAGAAGCTCCCGTGAGATGTTCAAGGACAGATCCTCAGAGTCGACCATTCCTTTGACGAAGCTGAAATAATCTGGCAGCAGGTCTCCGCATTTATCCATAATCAGCACACCGTTGGAGTAGAGCTCGAGACCTTTTTCATATTCCTTAGTGTAGTAGTCGAACGGTGTTTTCTCCGGAATAAATAGAATAGCATTGTAAACTACAGCACCGTCAGCACTGATATGCACATGCTTCAACGGCTTGTCGAAGCCGTAGCGTTTTTCGAAGTAGAAGTTCTCGTAATCCTCGTCCTTCAGCTCGCTTTTGTTTTTGCGCCAGATGGGAACCATGCTGTTTACGGTTTGCTCTTCCGTTACTTCCTCGAACTCGTTCTCAGCATCCTCTTTAGGCTTCTGCGTCTTCACGTCCATTTTGATTGGATAACGGATGAAGTCGGAATATTTCTTGATGATTGTTCTGAGTCGATACTCTTCTAGGAATTCATCATAGGAATCTTCTTCCGTATTTTCTCTGATGTGAAGAATGATATCTGTTCCTACACTATCCTTGTCGGCCGGATCAATCGTGTAGCCTTCAGCGCCCTGGGATTTCCATATGTAAGCCTGTTCGCTGCCCCAAGCCTTCGAAATGACCGTAATTTCATCAGCTACCATGAAGGCGGAGTAGAAACCGACCCCAAACTGACCAATGATGTTATGGCCGTCTTTCGATTCATTCTCGTTCTTGAATGCAAAAGATCCGCTGTTCGCAATAATGCCGAGGTTGTTCTCCAGCTCCTCCTGCGTCATCCCGATCCCTGTGTCAGAAATGGTGAGCGTGCGGTTTTCATTATCTGCGGTAATTTTAATGAAATAATCTTCGTTATTAAAAGTAAGCTGATCTTCAACCAGCGCCTTGTAATACATCTTATCGATTGCATCACTCGCGTTAGAAATAAGCTCTCTCAAAAAAATCTCTTTTTGCGTATAAATAGAGTTAACCATCATTTCCAGCAAGCGCTTGGATTCGGCCTTAAACTGCTTTGTTGCCATGATAAGTCTCCCTTCTATTCTATGAGCGAATGAATTCGCCAATCAAAATTTTAGCACTCTAATGGTTAGAGTGCTAACTCTTCTACTTATATATCATATTGGAAAAATTGATGTCAAGTTTAGATTAACCCTTTTTCTTTCGCCTTTAAGTAATTTATTGATGTTTGCTCTGGGTCGTTGTAATAATTACAAATCATGACACTGACCGTCTCAAAGTATAAGTATCTGAGCTCTTGTTCCTGACTTTCCATCGGCATTTCCTGGAACCACGCTTCATGAATCTGTTCTTCATGAAACACACTCCCCCTCCAAAGTACAAGGCCAATCTCTGGAAAATGATAAGAATATCCCATATCATACTCATCCGGCTTGTAAGGAGAAATTTCATTAATGGTAAGAACCAGATCTTTTGCTTTGGTGCTAAAGAGATTGATGTCTTCATAAAGACAATCAAAATTCATATGCTCCATATCATAATTAATAATTTCAATAAAGCTGATTCTATGATTCACATCGTAGTCTATACGAAAAAGGTGTTCAAACCCAATGTCTCGCCACGGCTTCTCCGGATATTCCTTAAGATACTCTTCCTCGTAGACTGCTAGCTCTTCCTTTGTCATTCCCAGCTTGATTTTTCCAATGCCTACGCCAGGCTCAATCTTAAGAATGTCTTTGTTATCCATGCTGTCCTCTCCTAGCTGCGTGTAAGTTGCTATCAAAGTTGTAACCCAATCAGATATTACTTCGATTAGAATGAGCTCAATCCTTTATTTAGGAGGTAATCAGCGTGAAATACATACTCAAGCTCAATATCATGAGCGCCCTATACGCACTCCTGCTCTTCTATCTAATCGAAAGCCTTGTTAATTTTTATCGAATTGCTAGGATCACAGGCTTGGAGATGGAAACCGTAGATCAAGCGATTGGCTGGGGCGGTTTGGGCATATCGCTGTTGTCATCCGCTCTCTTCTGCTATCTGAACGTCAAATGGCTTCGCCTGCGGAAGGCTAATTTTTGGACCGTGCTGCTGTGGGCGCCATATTTTGTCCTATTCATTTACCTGTTTGCTAAGCTGTTTCCAATGGCCAATCCTGCAGATCATCCTGGACCGGCAACAGGACTTATAGGCCTTGGCATGCTGCTCTTCTACCCTGTTTATATCGCACTGCTGAACTTTTTCTCTTATGTATTTCAGGGTGAGGAATCCTAGATCACAGCATTTTAAAATCATAAATATGTACATTATCCCTGCCGATGCGCTCCATAATTCCCTTTACTGGCAGGACCGATTTATGGCCAAATTATGAATAAAACAGGCATCATCCTCACGTCGGTTACCCGCTGAGAATGATGCCTTTGTTATATCTTATAATCTTCCTGCAGCCTTCACCTTAACAAGCAGTGCATTCCCCGGCAGATAGGCCAGCGGAATATCCTCAGTAAAGACGATTTGGACGGTATCCCGGTCCGCTCCTGCCCGAACAGCCTGTTGGGTGGCATGGCTGCGGGCATCCTCCATCACTTGATCATAGGTCTGTTCATCGAGTGAATAGATGCGTTCCGTTTCTCCGCTTACTTCACCGAGCGCTGCGCCTATCGCATTCGCTGCGTCATAATACTCTGGACGGATAATGCGGGCTACGCCCTCAAGTTCTTCCGGCACCAAGATACTTCCGCCGCCGACCAGCACAACGTCGACAGGAGCGCTGCTCGATTTCATCCGGTCAATGGCATCCTCAATATCCGTCTTCATGATTTGATCGGCTTTGAGACAGATTTCCTCGTCGATTCCCTCGGTCTGAGCACCTTCCCACCAAGTCCTGCCAAGTCTTACGACGACATCCGTCGCTGTCAGCGTATCCCCGCCAAAAATTTTCCCTCGCTTGGTCAGCTCATAGCCGACGCTGTCAGGACCTACGGTGACAATGGCTCCACTCTCGTCATTGCTTGAATCCTGTGTACGGACAATCGTCCCTCCCCCAATACCGATAGACAGAATATCCGGCATCCGGAAATTTGTTCTTACACCACCCAGTGTAACGGCGGCTGAGGACTGCCGAGGAAAGCCTTGACTAAGAACACCAATATCCGTCGTCGTACCGCCGATATCCACGACCAGGGCGTCGCTGAGTCCAGATAAGTGTGCAGCTCCGCGGATCGAGTTGGTCGGCCCGCAAGCGATGGTCAATATTGGATAGCGAAGCGCATAATCACTGCGCATCAGCGTTCCGTCATTCTGACAGATATAGACGCCTGCCTGAATGCCAAAACTAGCAAGCGCGGATTCAAAGCCTTGGACTACTCCGGAAATAACGCCGAGAAGAGCTCCGTTCAATATCGAAGCATTCTCCCGTTCCAAGAGGCCAATACTGCCAATCTCATGAGACAAGGTAACCACCATATCCTTGCCGAGAACTTCCCGGACGATTTCCGCCGCGCGTTTTTCCTGCGAGGTATTCACCGGGGAGAAAATGCCGCAAATGGCAACGGATGCTACCTCTCCCTTCATCTGCTCACAGAGTTTCCGGATTTCCTCTTCATCCATATCGACAATGGTGCGGCCATCGTATTCATAACCGCCCTTTGCCATATAGGCATGATGGCCAATTGCTTGTATAAGCTCCTGATCCCATCCTGTCAGCGGAGGAATAGTCGTTGCCGCAGGTGCTCCGATACGGATAAGTCCGACTTTCCCCAAATTCTTTCTTTCGACGATTGCATTTGTACAGTGGGTCGTACCAAGCATCGCATGCTCGATCTGTGCAGGATTTACCTTGCTCTCTTCAAGCAGCTTGTGAACGGCTGCAATGATCCCCTCGTTCACATCCTTCGTCGTATGCACCTTTACGGTATGAATTGTGTTCAGCTTGGAATCAAGCAGCGCTGCATCCGTATTCGTACCGCCTACATCAATGCCGATACGATATGATTCTTTCTCGCTTGGCCGAGGCTCTCTTTTTAAAGTCATGCCTGATCCGCTCCTTTCTTCGCTGCCAGCTCTTCAATAGGCACATAAGGAACGTCATAGCCGAAATATTTCGGTCCGACGGTGTCCAGCCCCTTCGGGGTTCGCCACTTCGGATCGCAAGGGAAGCCGACAGCCGTAATCCGAGCACCGTACTTCAGGTTCTCCGTTGTAATCGGCATGCCTGTATCCTGATCCAACAAGGAGATTAAATCTGGCGTTATGGCGAGAGATTGCTCTCCTTCCATCGCCAGCAGAAACTCATTCTGGAAAAACAGCTTCATTGTCCGGCCTTTATGTTTACCCGTTCCTTCAAAGGTCGCTTCTCCCCGGGTAAAGCCGCCCTCCATCCGGCGGCGGATATCTGCCGCCTTCCCATGAAACAGTGCATATCCATTCAGCTGCTTAAGCAAGGCTTCAATCGGATGCTGCTTCTGCTCTTTTGACTCAAACAAGGTTTTGCCAATCTCATATGCAAGAGACAAAGTATGTGGAATGACACTTTTCTTCATCTGAGCACCGGTTGCCGGGTAATCGCAGATCGATGCGGAGCCGCCCATTTGGATCGTAACTGCCCGCGCCATTCGCTCCTCCCATACGCCATCAATCGCATGCATCAGCACAGCATTTCCTCGTTCATCCGCCATCGTAATCGGACTTGGGTCCATGCCATCAAGATAGAAGGTAACCATTTGCGATTCCGGAAAAGCCCGGCCCATCGCGTCCGCATCAAGCACCGGGATGCCCCGTTCGGCTGCAGCGATGACCGGTATGAGTGAATTCCCGCCTCCAACCTCAATCGGCATAAGAGCAGTAATCTTTCTGCCGAGCTCTTTTTCAATCAGATCAAGCGGTTTATTCATCTGCTCCTGTGCTGGAATTTTTTCATTCATAACCGTCGGAGCACCAATCATGGAGAAAGGCACGACAAGATCGTCATCCCCAAGCTCCTCTGGAGAGATGACTTTCACCGGTCCATATTTCTTAATCGCTCCTAAAGCCATCAGTTTGCCGATATGCGGATCACCGCCGCCTCCCGTCCCGAGAACCGCTGCGCCTACCGCGATATACTCAACTGCTTCTTCCGTAAGTTCTGTAAGTCTCTTATTCCTATTTATGCTTGTCATGATGTTGTCATCCTTTCTTGCTGAATACCTTGGCGACGATCCACTGCACTATAAACGCAAAAAGAAAACCGTCAAGTGCAGGAACCTGCGTGATTTGGAACCAACCGAGCCCGTCTGGGGCAGCTGTTGTCATATATGCGAAAAAGCTGGACACGGCCCATACGACGAGCGAACGCACGACCCAGTTCTTATTCTTTTCTAATCCCTCAAACGTAAATTTCGATTTATCCACAAGCAAATACTCCGCTGTGTAAATACCGCCGATAGGTGCAATCAGCATCGTAATAAAGGTCAGGAACGAGAGGAAGCTGTCATAAATGCCGAATACCCCAAGCAATGTTGCAACCAGACCTGCCACAATAGTAATCACTGATTTCGGTACCTTTGAAAATACGACCGAGAAGCCAAGCGAAGCAGAATACAGATTGTTCGTATTGGTTGTCCACTGTGCCAGCGTCAGCACGATAATGGCGGGAAGTCCCAACCCGATCGTAAGGAATATTCCAGTAAGGTCACTTGAATCCATCACCCTGGAGAGGAATATGGCAATCACCGTCATGAAGCTGTTCCCTACAAAAAATCCTACAAATGCCGCCATGATGGCATGTTTCGGCGTTCTTGCCCAGCGGGCAATATCCGGTGAAAGCACGGTTCCCAGCATGAAAATACCGATGACGAGCGATATCGCTGTGCCCATAGGGATCGGCTGTGCGCTGATGGGTTTCCAAATTGCAGCTGTTCCATTTAGATTAAAAGCCATAAATAATGAAATAAAAATAAAAATCACAAGCAGCGGCACGGACCACACGCTAAGCTTCTCAATCGCACGATAGCCCCAGATTGCTGTAGACATCATCAGCATACCGCCGATAAAGGACAGTAAGCCAAGCGACAGGTTCACTCCCCACAGCTCATGAAGTGCCGTCTGCATGTTGCTGGCAAAAAATCCGGTCTGAACACCAAACCACCCGAGTGAGGAAATCCCCAGCGCCACGGATATGATCCGGGCTCCCATATTACCAAACAGAAACCGGCTTATCATGGCTGTTGAGAGTCCCGTCTTAGCCCCTACATAAGCACATAATGCGCCGATAAGGCCAAGAATCAAGGACCCGATAAAGGTTGCGGTCAGCGAGCTGGATAAATTCATCCCCGCTCCGAGCTCTGCACCAAGAAACATAGCGGACAGGTCGATTCCGATCGCAATCCATACGAAGGCCATCGTCAGCCATTTTTTACGCAGATGCTGCGGCACCGGCTCCCGTTCAAAATCTTCAATTACTTTTGCTTCGTTGCTGTTCTCAATTACGCTTTTGGCCTCATTCATGTCAAGATCCCCCTTGGTTGAACCGGCTCTTAAGTTGTCGTTACGTACTCTGCGCTTCTCCAAAACATGTCAAAGCCATGTTCCAGCTTACGTTCAAAAACTTCCTTGGAGCCGTAATAGAAATACTGCATAGCAAGTCCGTCCATCAAAGTTAAGAAAGCATCCGCCAGCGGTTCTATTTTCTGATCCGGGATAAGGCTCTCTTCCATGCCTTGTACCAAGATGTCCTCCAGCACCTGATTCAGCAGGCGGTCTGAGTCCGCAAATGCCTTCTCCACATCCTCTTTTAGAAATGCAGGAGGAAATAGAAGCGTCCGAATAACAAATAGATTCGTTTCCGTGCTCTCTACGTAGAATTCATACTGCCTTGCAAGTACGTTGCGAAGTTTGGTTCTGGCATCCGCCCGCACCTTCGTTGTATGCAGATCTTGAATAAACTGGTTGTATGCCTGCATTGCTTCCTTGAAAGCCGTAATGAACAAATCCTCTTTATTCTCATAAAAAGCGTAGATCGCCGGTGTCTTCACTCCGACTGCCTTTGCGATTTCAGATAGTGCCGTACCATCGTAGCCCTTCTCTCCGAACAGCCTTATAGCGGTTTCCCTTAACTTATTTCTGGTCGTCAACAATGTCACATCCTAAGTTTTAATTAACGTTAATTAAGTGGATTATACGTCTATATGTATAAAAATACAATAACTTTTGTTTGTCATAAATATGTTTATTGTTTTAATAAAATTTCGATTTTAAGTGCAATCTTAACCTCCAAATGCTATTAGTAACCGTATCTTTACCTTGGTGTCAAACTATAGAAACACGCTCATTACACGAAAAATAGCTGTCCCTCTTAAGGGACAGCTTCTAATAACTAGTTTACTTGTACGATAACCTTGCTTATTTTTTGTGGGGTCTCAAAATGATCCTTAACTCCAATTCCAAACTGGCCGTGAGAATTATTGTACCCGTTTACGAATAGTTTGTTGTTTTCAATCCAATATAGGTTACGGTAATTGTTCTCAACAAACTTAATTTTTCCCGAGGATATGCTCGCACTGCCATAACCAAGTATAAAAGCACGATCATTCTCATCGATAAATACAATGCCATCTTTACTTGTTGTAACGAATTGAAGATTACGTTTACCTTCAACTCGAAATGCATTAGCTGTCTTTAGCTCTCCAGTAATCTTTTTCGCCGTTGTTGTTCGGAAAAATGCGTATCCCATTTGTCTCGAGCTATTTTCACCCCAGCCCCAAACGTCATTATTCTTATCTATGCCGAGGACATAATCTCCATTGGAGCTGGAAGCAGAAATCATCTTTATGTTTTTGAATCCCGCCAGCGGATACGCGTTTTTTTCCGCTTTAACTACATTTGCTGAAAACCACCAGACCGTACCGTCGTTCTGCAATGCATAGGCACGATAGTCACCTGCTGCAATGGCCTTGACATCCTTTAATCCTGTGATTTTCTGTATATAATGCTTCGGACTAGCACGGAAATCTCCAAGTTGATATATCTGTCCATTCTTGGTTAGTACAATTACCGTTTTTTCGTATACCTGAACGTCAGATATCTCCTCGTTGATCAGATTAATTTTTTGAGGCTGCCCTGTGGAGTCCATCCCTAAAAAACCGAGGTTCCCCCAACCGTAAAGATCACCTTTCTTCGTAAGATAGAAGGAGAAGCCATTGCCTGCTTCTATCTTTTTAACTTGATCAAAAACACCGATTTTAGTTGGGGATACGAGTTCAGTGATGCCGCTTCCATTGATTTGACTGTTGTCATTATTACCGAAACCATATATTGCCCCTCTTTTTGTCAGTACAAGGACATGCTCATCACTTGCGGCAATAGATAACGGATCGACAATGCTTTTAAGTACCGTAGGGCCTTCAAGTCGAGGGTTGAGATTGGAGACGCCAAGCTGACCGTAAGTATTATTTCCCCAACTGAGCAGAGTCCCGTCCTTTTTAACTGCCAGAGAATGGTCACTGTCACTGTAGACAGAATCTCCATAGGATACAGCCCTCACATCTTCCAGTTCCCTGTTGTACTGCCTGTTTAGTCCATTGTAATGATAAAAGTTCCCATCACTTTTAATGACGTAAGAACTGTCTCTGAATATGGATATGACATCGCTCCCTATTATTGCAGGTTTCATAACTTTCTCTTTATCTGTATGCGTATACATCCATAGATCAAAATCTTCCGTTATAAAAGCAGGTATGCCATCGATGAGCGCCATATCCTTGATTTTAGGAATTCCTTTGACAGCTTGAGGAGATTTAGTATTGATGGAAACGTAAGCGTATGGACGATTCTGCTGCTTGGTTGAACTCAAAATAATCGACATGTCTCCCCATGACCAAACTGTTCCGTCATTTCGAAGCGCCATATAATTATCTCCATAAAGATTGTGATAGCCTATATGTATTTTACTTATATTTTTCAACTGTTTTATTTGAGAAATGCTCACCTTAAGTTTCTTGCTTTTGCCGTAAATTAAGTCATCACGGTTCGTTTTCCATTCCCATACGGAGCCATCTTTTTTCAGGAAAATACCGTTCCCTTCTGAATCCGCTTGGATTTGCACAATATTTTTCGCTTTTCCTATTCGATAAAACGAGCTCTCTGTGTAATGGGGACCAAAACCCCAAAGTTCATTGTTTTTTGTAAGAATCGCGCCGATGCTGCCGTTAACAGATATTGCAGCAACATTAGACATGGATTTTTCTTTCTCTGGCAGTCGTATATTGCACTCATTCCGACGGTCTTTTTCTTTATTCCCACAAACCGATTCGTTCATTGCTCCCCAGATCCAAAGCTGCCCATTCTTATCCACTGCATAAGAAGTCCGATCCCCAGCTGCAAATTTACTGACAATTTGCTGTGTCTCTTCCCAGAACTTTAATTGTTCATCTGATGACATCTCTACCGTAACTTCTCTAGATGCTGCATATCCTTCACTTATTTTTGGGTTCCACTCTTTCAGTGGATAATTCATCATCATACTTTGTTCTGAACCATCCTCAGTCAGTACGGTTATACCGATGGTTCCCACTGAATCTGGATCTACCGGCAAAGATGTCATTAGAAAATATCCTTTGACATTGGTCATTGTTTTAGTCTCCGACAAAACGGTATCTCCCGAATACAGGATTAGGGTCATCTCCTGCACTCCTTTAAGCGAAGCAACTCCCTCTACTGATACGGTGTTGTCCTCGTTTGACCAGACATCAAAGAACGATGAAGGTACGTAATGCTCTTCTGCGTATAATTTTATTGGATTTACTAACAAGACGAGCATGAATATGATAATTGCTATCTTCGCCTTCACTCCACCACTCCTTTCCATATTTTCAATTTTTATATCGGATGATTCAACCTGATTTGATAGATTACTAATGAATTGCATCATAAAAAGGACAACCCGAAAGAAGCTGTATTTCGAGCTACCCTTATAACATTGCCTAAAGAATTGCACTAACTTTCCTTATAGTCATCTTCTGCCCGCAAGCCGATGGTCTTTAAGTGAAGCATTCCGGTACTCGGAGGGTGACATGCCGACCATCTTCTTAAACACACGGCTGAAATAGTTCGGGTCCCTGTATCCGATCTTCTGGCTGATGTCCTTCAGCACATAGGAAGGATCGACTAGCAGCTCCCGAGCCCGTTCAATTCTTAGTCCGGTTAAATAATCAATGAAGGTAATGCCGCACCTCTCATGAAACAATTTGCTGAAGTAATGCGGATTCAGACCCGCATAATCAGCGACTTCCTCAAGAGACAGCTCTCTGCTGTAATGCTCAGCTATATATGCCTTCGCTTTTTCAATACTGCCTCTGTGCTCATCCCTATACCAGACATCCAGCGCATCCAGCACCACATTTAGCTGAAATAAAGCATGGGTACGTAAGCCTTCGACATCGTTTATATCCTGAAGTCCGCCAAGCTTCGGAATCGGTATCCCCTTCTCCTTAGTCTGCTTCAGCATTTGAGCAAACAGCTTGTGAACATCATGCTGAACCCTTTCCAGCTGATACCTCGTCATCTCAAGCAGTTCATTCATGTACTGATCAAACAGACGTCTTGCCTCCTCACCGTTCCCGCGTCCCACCATAAGAAGCAGCTGCTGCTCACATGCATGAGGGTATGCGTAAGATTCCTCTGCCTCGGATGGTATATCTTCATAAAAGCAGCTGCCGAAGGCACGGGGTTCACGACTAGCAAGCACAGCCTCATGATAAGATCGCATCCACCCTTCCTTGCCCGATTTCAGCGTTCCAATACCCACAGTCATCCCGCTGGAAGGAAACATGCGCTGTGCATCCTGCAGCAGGGATCTGGCCAGATTAGCAGCTCTTGAGCGGACGGACTTCCCGCCCCCCTCCATCATAAGTTCCGGAAATATTAACAGCGGAAGATGCTGACCGATAAAGGGGCCGGCAGTACAGAAGGCGTAAACAGCCGTACGTTTTCGTATCCAATCCTGAATTCGAAAAAGCTCTGCTTGCCCGTCCCCCTGATCCATAGTGACCTTCAGAACACAGGCGCAGCCGGCTGAATCCGTAAGAATGTCTGCCGTTTGCTGCCATTCCGTTAGTTCAGCTCCAAGCGTGCGTGACTGACAGATGGAAGATACCCAGTCCATTTCCAGCAATGCCTTTGACTGCTCCGCCTGAAGTTTCAGCTCATTGATTTGCGAGAGCTCACGTCTCTCTTCATCAATATCCGTAATCACTGCTTCAATTGCGCTTACGATTTGATCTTTTTTACAAGGCTTCAGCAGGTATTCCTTTACCCCGTATTTCATCACACTGCGTGCATATTCGAACTCATCAAAAGCCGAAACCATAATCACCTTTGTTTCAGGAAGACTTTTATACAAGACAGATACGGCTTCAATCCCGTCCGTACCCGGCATTTTGATATCCATTGTGACCAGATCAGGCAGCAGTCTTTCCGCCATTTCGATGGCCATTCTTCCGTTCTCTGCTTCGCCGACCACCTGAATACCGGGGAGATTCCTTTCCACGATCATTCTGAGGGCACTGCGTTCGATCTGTTCGTCATCGACAATAAGCATCTTAAACATAGGCGGCTTTCTCCTCCTTCGCGCAAGGCAGCTTTAATCGAATGGTCGTCCCCTGGCCCGGAGAGGATTCGATATCCATGACGTCTTCACGCTGATAATACAGCCGCAGCCGTTTCAGCACATTGGTAAGGCCAATGCCACCGGTCGATGGCGGCGAGTGGGATAGATGTTCTGTCCTCCTCCGCCCTTCAGCTCCTGTGCTGCGAGCGTCTACTCCGGGTTCGTCCCCTGGAAGAATTGCTGTTCCAAGCAGCTTCGAGACCTGTTCTTCTTTAATGCCGGCTCCATTATCCCGAATCTCCACGATGACCATGTCATCCTGTCTATAGATATGCAGCGACAGCTCACCTCCATCCTCAAAAGACTCTATTCCGTGCACAAAGCTGTTTTCAATCAACGGCTGAATGGTCAAAGAAGGCACCACATAGCTCAGACAGGACTCATCTATCTTCTCTGAAAAGCGAATACGTTCACCGAATCTCATTTGTTGAATGTAAAAATACTCCCTGACAATGGCGATCTCATCCCGCAGTACAACATCGTTATGCATTTTCTTCAGATTGTACCTGAGCAGCGCCGAAATCGAGTCCACCAAATCACTCGTCTTCTCTGCTCCTTCAACGTAAGCCATCTTGGATACCATATTGAGCGTATTGAACAGAAAATGAGGATTAATCTGATTTTGGAGACTTCGAATCTCCATTTTTTTGACTAGCGCATCGAGCTCTGATTGCTGCTTCATCTCTGCCACAAGCTGGCGAATATTTGCGCACATTCCGTTAAATGTCTCTGCCAAGAACTGCAGCTCATCCCTGCTGTTCACCTTCACTTCGCTCACCTCCAGATTTCCACGGGAAATTTGCTTCGCTGCTGAGGAAAGCCTTCGAATAGGGTTCGTTATCCCTTCGGAAAACCAGAAGGTAAACAGCGTACACAGCAGAGCTGCAGCCAAAAAGGCATAAACGGCCATTTTTTGCAGATGCTGATTCTTGGCATTCATCATGTCATAAAAGGTCTGGTAATTAGACAGCTCGCTATTGATTAGCTTAAGTGTCGTATCCTGGATGAAGCCGGCAGTCCGATCCGTTTGCGTCATCCTCTCATAATATGCTGCCAGATCAGATCCTTTGGCCTGCTCAATGGTTTGTCTTCCTTGCTCCAGGAAGCTCGAGATCATATTGCTGTAATTCTTCACGAGCACATAATTCATGTCATTCTCTATTTCGGTCAGCAGTGTTGTGCCTAGCTGCCCAAGCTCACCGGCCTGCCTTTCATAATTCTCTAGCAGCCCCGGATCAGAAGCAGAGCTTTGTACGAAAGTCTGAATCGAGCCGTTAACCTGCAGCGTCCGCTGATTAATTTCATTGAGCAGAAAGAACCGTTTTAAGATTTGATCATACTGAGTAAGAGAGGTGCTATTATTTTGATACAGATAGAAGGCAAGAGCGGAGATGAGAACGATTAGCACTGTAAAAAACAGCATCAGCTTCGTTTTGATATGAATCATAACCCCCCGCCCCCTCTGTACATCGGCAGATCTTCCTTTCGAATCACGCGGGCATCCGTGTTATACACGCTGACAATTCGTTTGCCGTCAAGATAATCAAGCATGAGCTCCACACCTTCTGCTCCCATTTGATAAGGTTTCTGTACAATGGTTGCATTTACAACGCCTTGGTCAATAAGCTCAATCGTTTCCGGCAGATCATCAAAGCCGAATACTCGGATATTTGTATCCTCCCTGGCATGAGGATCCTGTTCCAGGTCGCTCAGCATTTGAGCGATGCCCATCGCATCCAGGGCACTGGTGCCGAAGAACGTATCCAGCCCTTCGTGTTCTTTGGCCATCGTATATGCTGCCGATGCGGAACCGATCCGGTCGATGTTCGATTCTTTCATATCAAGGATACGAATACCATCCTCGCGTTTCACAGCATCAAGAAAGCCCTGAACTCGTTCTTTTAGATTGGCGGCATGAAAGCTCCCGGTAACAATTCCTACGTTTGCACTTCCCCCCGTATCCTGAATGAGTGCTTTCCCAGCCATAAATCCTGCCGCATAATTATCGGTTCCCACATAGGCAAGACGCCGGCTGTCCGGCGCATCAGAATCAATCGTAATGACGGGAATCCCCATATCCATGGCTTGACTTACTATAGAAATAAACTGCTCATCATCAAGCCCTTGGGTTAAAATGCCGTCGATTTTGGAGGCTACCGCCATCTCAATCAGCCGGATCTGCTCACTGACGCTGGCTTCCACCGGACCGATATATTCAAGTGTGGCTTTATTTTGCTCCGCAGCGCTTCTAGCTCCATGCTCAATTAGTCGCCAATAGGGATTATCAAGCTCTTGCGAAATCAGCACCAGATGGATTCTAGAGTCATGTGAATGAGGAATAGAAGACATATTCGGCTCATAATTAAGCGCTTTCATAAAATGAAACAAAGATATGTACACCGTCAGTAGAAGCAGCACCGTAATCAGAATATAATGCGGCCGCATCCATGGCTTGAACAAGCGGGAGCCCCCCATTCTCAGCTTAGCTTGATATGGAATCATAAATGTGAAAAAGCTCTTATAGAAACCGCGTATGCCGCGGCTCCTATGCTGAGCTTAATCATTTCCATAACAAATCGCAATCCTTGTTTTTATAGGTAACAGCTACCCTTTGACGGAGCCTGCCAGCAATCCTCTAATAAAATATCTTCCGAGCAAAATATACACCATCAGCGTAGGTAATGCGGCGAGGACTGCCCCTGCCATCTGTACGTTCCAATGGACAACCTGACTTCCGGACAAGTTCTGCAGCGCCACCATAATCGGCTGCTGGCTCTGGGTTGTCAGCGTGACTGCAAACAGGAATTCATTCCAGATGTTCGTAAACTGCCAGATGCCGACGACCACAAAGCTCGTTACCGACAGAGGAAAAATGATATGCCTGTATATGCCGAGGAATCCGGTGCCGTCGATCTGCGCCGATTCTATAATCTCATTCGGAATGCTCACGTAGAAGTTGCGGAAGATCAGCGTTGAAATCGGCAAACCGTATATGACATGCACCAGAATCAGTCCCGGAAGCGTGTTGTACAAATGGATCTGCTGCATGAATTGAATCAGTGGAATCAGAATGCTTTGGTAAGGAATAAACATACCGAACAGGATCAGTGTGAAGATTGTTTCTGAGCCTTTAAAACGCCATTTAGCAAACACATAGCCGTTCAGCGATCCGAGAAAAGCAGACAGCACTGTTGCCGGAATAACCAGCATCATGCTGTTCCACAGATGCGGGGCAAGCCTTGCAAAGGCCTGGCTGTAGCCGGACAGGTCTAATCTTTTGGGTAGGGACCACATTTGATTCAGCGTAATGGCATCGATGGATTTAAAGCTGGTGACAAGTACCACATAGACAGGAACCAGGAACAGGACCGCAAACACAGCGAGGAGCGCATAAACGAAAAAGCGGGAAAGTCTTCTCTGTGCCACCCTTTAGTCCCCCTTTCTGCTGGAGATCAGGTAAGGTACGATCAGGAACGAAACGAAGAGCAGCAGCAGTATTGCAATCGCAGAGCCATTGCCGTAAAAGTTGCCGCGGAACGTCGTTTCAAACATGTAGACACCCGGCATATCGGTGACGAACATCGCTCCCGGGCCGGTCATGGAATAGACAAGGTCAAAGATTTTTAAGGAGATATGTCCAAGGATAATAATGGCGCTGACGATAACAGGCTTTAATAGAGGCAAAATAATCGAGGTGAAAATTTTTCGCTCCGTGGCTCCGTCTACGCGTGCAGCTTCAAACAGATCCTCTCCGATGGCCCGGAGTCCTGCAAGCAGCATCGCCATCGTATACCCTGCCATCTGCCAGACAGCAGCAATGATGACCGCCACCAAGGCTAATGGAAAACCAAACTCAATCTGGCCGATTTTAAAAAACGAGAGAATTTCTGTGCTCACATACCATTTAGGTGGACTTGTAACACCAAGATTTTGCAGAAGGAGGTTAATCCCCGAAGAAGGATTCAACAGCCACTGCCAGACCACACCGGTAACGATAAAGGAGACAGCCATCGGGAAAATAAAGATGTTGCGGAAGAACCCCTCCCCTTTAATTCTTGAATTGACCAGCATGGCCAGCAGCAATCCGATGGCAAGGCACGCGAATATAAAGAGCACCGTGAACATAATGGTGTTTCGGATGTCGGATTGAAACCGAAAGTCCTGGAATAGAAAAGCAAAATTTTTGAGTCCGGCAAAGGACAGATCCTTCACGAGACTGTTCCAGTTACTAAGCGATACGTAACCCGTCCAGCTGATGAAACCGTATACAAAGATACCGATCGCAATTAGTGATGGCATGAGCAGCAGAATCCCCCATGCGGTATCGGGCACTCTTTTTTTGCGCAGAGCCGCTTGTGCTTTCATTTGTATTCGCTCCTTTTCCCATTTGCAGATCTTAGCTTCATTATAAAATCAGGAAACCTGCTGCAATGCTGGACTATCTTAAGATGATCTGGACATTTATTAGCTCATAGACTCGATGTGCATTCGTGCCCGAACTAAAAAACAGCCTCTCCGGATTAAGCGGACCCGGGAGGCTGCTATGGTGTCTATTACATTCCTTGGGAGGCTGCAGACTTCAGTCCCTGCACCGCCTGCTCCACATCACCGCCGGTAACGAAAATATTGATGACCTGATTCGCCTGCGTCAGGAATCCTTCAGAAGCTGCAGAACCGTGGGCAAGGCTTGGCGTGAGGGCACTGTTCTTGAAATCCTCCATCGTCTCCTTGCCGTAAACGTCATACTTCTCTACATCCGCATCAATACGAGCAGGAATCGACCCTTTTTCCGGATTAAAAGCATCCTGTCCTTCCACAGAACCCAGCACCTTCAGGAATTCCTTCACCGACTCCGGATCCTTCACACCTGTTGGTAATCCGAACGTATCCGTGATAACCATAAAGCTGCCATCTGTGCCCGGTGTAGGCGTATAACCGAAATCAACATTAACCTCAAGCTTCAGGTCGCCTGTAAAATAACCTTTTGCCCAGTCCCCCATCACATTCATGGCTGCCTCGCCGCTCGATACGAGCTGAGAAGCATCCTGCCAGTTGCGGGCGGCATGGTCTTCGTTTACATAGGTCAGCATTTTCTTGAAGGTCTCGAGCGCTTCCTTCACCTTCGGATCGTCAAAGCTGATTTCTCCGGTCCACAATTGTCTGTAGCCGTCTGCACCAAGCGTACCGAGAAGTACGGTTTCAAACAGATGCGTAGCCGCCCAAGGCTCCTTGTCCCCGAGTGCAAGCGGCGTAATACCTTTTGCTTTTAACGCATCCGCTGCTGTAAAGAACTCATCAAACGTTGTCGGCACTGTTAATCCGTTATCATCAAACACTTTCTTGTTATACCATAGCACGTTGCCGCGATGGATATTAACAGGCACAGACCAGATACTGCCGTCACTGCTTACGAGATCGATCAAATCCTGAGGGAACTTATCGCTCCATCCTTCTGCTTCATAAAGATCATTTAGCGGCTCCATCTTACTGGCTGCAACCCAGCCTGAATTGAGCTCTGATCCGCCGTGCACCTGAAACGTCCCCGGAGGATCTCCCCCTTGCATCCGGCTTGCAAGCACCGCCTTCGCATTCGTTCCCGCTCCGCCTGCCACAGCTGCATTAATAACCTCAATGCTCGGTTGTTTATCCTTAAATACCTGAATCAGTGCTTTGAGACCTGCTTCCTCTCCGGCTCCTGTCCACCAGCTGAATATTTCAACCTGCTTGCTGTCCGTCGAAACAGGCGGCGCACTTCCTTCTCCTGGAGAAGCTTCACCACCGGAAGGAGCATTTGTTGTTCCCGAGCTGCTGCATGCCGATAAAGCCAGTGAAGCTAGTAGTGTCAGCGTTAACCATACTGGTGATTTCTTCACATCAACACTTCCTTTTCATTCCGTTAGGATGGATGTTTAAACTTTACTCTTCAAATTATAAGCTTCAAAATGTAAGCGCTATACTGGATTATGTTGAGGTCATCTGGACTTTATTTAGGGTGATCATCAAGTGATATTTAAATGGACACATAAAAAAGAAGCTTTCTGCATGGGTAAGCATGCGTGAAAGCTTCTTCTCTTTGGCAAGTGGATCTTACTGCGGTCCTGCGGTCCTGTTCAAACCTACAGCCTCTGAACCAGCCCTTCATGACGAACCGTCCACGAGCCGTCCTTTGGAAATCCGGGAGCGTCGTCTTCTGGCCCTCCGATCCAGCCTGCTGCCATTAACGCCACGGCTGCGAGCAGACCGCCGTTTCCCGGCAAATAAGCAAGCAGGTCTCCCCGCTGATAGTTGTGTCCGTTCGGTAAATACGTATTTTTCACCTGGTTCATAAGCAGCATGTCAATGGCCAGCTCCCCCTCTCCAAGCCGCGCAGCTGTCATCGCCGCCGTTGGGAAATCCCATCCCCATGAAGTTTCCCACTTCCAGGCTTCCAGCACACGGTGTAAGGTAGCGAGCATGACAGCCCGGTCAATCAGCTTGCCGGGAAGCACTCCAAGCGCCGCCAGCATGGACGGGTGATCAATATTGGCCCTAGTATATGTATCGGTGCAAAGCTCATGCGCCTCATATACTCCATTGACCGGCATAGGTACAGATAAATGCTCCATGACGTGACGCCACTTCGGCTCGTCAGGCAGCTCAAGCCGCTCCCGCCATAAAAGGGCGATTTCAAGCCCATGACGCCAATACTCCAGCTCGTAGACCGGGTTCATGGTTTCACTGCCCCGGTGGTTCTCCTGTGCGGGAATAACAGGCGGACCCAGCACATAACGCTGACCCTGCTCTTCCCATACGGCGTAGGAGACCATAAATTCGGCTGTTTCCATGACGATATCCTTATACTTTTCGAGTACTGCCTCTGTTGGATCAGCTTGATAACATAGATAAGCCAGATCAATTGGATGAGGCTGCTGCCAAATCAGCAGCGTTGCTACACTCGACGGGCTTTGATCCCCCTCTGGCCCGACCATCTTCGGCCATCTTGCTCCCGTATAGCCTTGAGATACCGCCAGCTCGCGCGCCTTCGGTAAAATCTTCTCGTACCAGGAGAGGCTTCGCTCAAGCAGATGGATTCTTCCCCACTGGGCAAAATGGGCAGCATGCCACCAGTGCATTTCAAGATGGGGTTTGCCAAACCAGCTGTTATACATGAGCCCGGTCTCCTGCGGAGGCAGGGAGCCTGCGGAATGCAGTGCTGTCTGGTACTGGGATAAAATGATTCTTCGCTCAAGCTCCAAGGCGCGTGGGTCATTGCTATGAGCAAGTTCTATGACCCCTCCGCTCATCCAGAATTGTTCCCAGTGTGCAGCAGAGGAATTACGGATCGTACTGGCATTATGCAGCTCCTTGATCACATCTGCAGAAAGAGCATAGCTCATCGTTAAATCCAGCTTTGTTAAGGAGCTGGCCGGTACCAGACGATAGGCATGCCTACTGAGCTGGACAAGCTCACCTTCATTCCATGCAAGCTTAACTGCGTAGTTGTCCTCATCCATAACCCGGCGGAAGTCTGCACCATATGGATCTGCATGATGCAGCACACTATTATGCGCCTCTTCTTTCTCCCAGTTGAGTCCCATACTGCTGCCCCATCCGCGGGACTGCGGATGAGGAGCAGGAAACCGAATGCTGACGTACAACCTGCCTTGTTCAATGAGCTCCGACTCGATCGTCACCCCAATTTGGTCTTCTCTGGCATGACAGCTGGTGAGGACGGTAACCGGAACTCCCTCTACAGTGAAGCGGCTAGTAATGAGTCCCGTCCATAAATCAAGCTCCTGATGGATGTCATCAAGGTCCTGAAGTTCAATTCGGCTGCCGTCCGAAGATAATAGTTCAAGTCCAATTACGCCGAGCTGGACCCGGTGCGGATTCTGCCTCAGCCAGTGAAAAACATCCTCCTGACCGGAAGCATCCGTTGCATATCCCACTTTCCGTCCATGCGTTTCAAATGGGACGAGCTTTACGTCCTCATAACGATACAGGTCATGCCCGCCCGTACTGTGCCATCCCCAGTTAGACTGGGTTCCGAGCGGGAACTCATATTCCCCCGGAAAGCTTTGCATCCCGGTGATATCTACGGTATAGGCAAATTCTCCGTTGCCCACAGACAGTGGTGCAATCGTTTCGGCCTGACGCAGCACCGGATTATGCCGGGTGACAAGCGATTTGCGATCAATTCTTTGCATATGGCAAGAAGTCCTCCTGCTTCCTTTTTAGATGATCCGCATGTTCATAAAGCATTTCAGCGAAGCCAAGCAATCCAGATTTATCGTAAAAAGCACTGCTGACCACTGCCTGGCTTCGTGAAAAAAAGCCTATGGATACTCCTCACAACTGTCCATTTATTGCTGGTAGCTCTGCACCTTCTCATACCATTCCTGCGCCCGCTTCGTGACCTCTTCTCCGCCAGAGCTATTCCAGCGCTCTACAAACTCATCGAACTTATCCAGCGGCCACTCGCCGATAACAATCTTGGACAAGTACTCCTGGAACAGCTTATGTGACTGGATATCGGGATATCCCTGGTACACAGAAGAAGGAAGTCCATCACCGGCTATACGGCGGGCATCTGCTGTCGATACATCAAAAATATCCTTTACCATCTGAACCTGATCCTCCGGGAACGTCTGCTCAATTCGAACATCCATCGTTTCCTTCGTATTGTAATTCAGCATCCCGAGCCCAATCGGCGTATTGTCATCGGCAGGAAGCAGCTGCTTCTTGCCGTCCACCACTTCGTGATGCACGCCTTCGATCCCGAACCGGATAAAGTCTTCATTCGCCGGATCGTAGAAGAAGTCCAGCAATTTCAGCGATGCTTCCGCCTTGTCCTCGGATACCTTTGGAATCATCCATTCCGGCTCACCCACGCTTTTCTGGGTAACGAATCCTTCATAACCTTCGACCTTAGGCACAGGCATTCCTTTCACAACTGCATCTGGAGCAAGCGTCTGAATTGCGGCCAGCCGCTCCTTCAAGTTTCCGGGAAGATGGTACCAGCTGCCCACCAAATTGTTGTTGATTTTTGCAGTCCAGATTTCGCCCTTATTCAGGAAGGTCTCGTTATCAAGCAGCTTTTGTTCATACAAATCACGGGTAAAAGCAATGGCATCCTTCATATTTTGGGTAACCCCTGCGTATTGAAGTTTGCCGTCATAAATGTCCCACTCCGGCTTGCCTTCCCACATCGCCACGCCGTACATTGCAAACAGATGGTCCATCCATGTACCGAATTCACGGCCTGTCGTCGGAAGCTCATCCGCTTGGCCATTGCCGTTTGGATCCTCATTCAGGAAAGCCTTCAGCACTTCAACGTATTCTTCCTGTGTCTCTGGCATGTCCAGACCCACCGCATCCAGCCAATCCTGCCGGATCATCGGGGCACGCTCAGGAATCATGTAAATTTTAGGGACGTAATAAATTTTTCCGTCCGGTGAAGCTGAGCGTACAATATCCCATGCTTCCGAAGGAATGAGCTCCCACAGCTTTGGAGCATATTTTGGCAGTAAATCATCAAGTGCAAGTGCTCCGTTTTGCGAGATCAGCGTTTGCTCTACCCCGCCGACCGGTCTCATAATATCCGGCAGATCACCGGAAGCGATCATTACGTTCATGCTTTCCACCGGGTCGCCACCGGACGAGGTTGTCTGCAAATTGTACTGCACACCCGTCCTCTCAGCGATATACTGCACATGCGCATCATCCGGCGACGGCAGCTTGCCCTTGCTGAGATGCGTCTTATAGACATCTACTACAACATAATCCGAATTGGTCGGCTCCGCTGAGCTGCCTGATTCTGTGCCTCCGCTGCAGCCTGCGAGTACCGTCGTCACTCCGAGCGTCAATGCCAGAACAGACCGAGTCCATCCTTTTTGAGTCCACCGATTACGATTCTTCAAATGCTCTTCTCCCCTTTTTCACTGGATATATGACCCGCTTAAAATTCATGATTCGCGTATTTGTTCTCATGACCCGCCTGAAGATCACTAACATTATTCATGACATGCATCTCAATCCGGATGGGCTAGCCCTTTAATGAACCCAGCATCGCTCCCTTAACGAAGTATTTTTGCAGAAAGGGATATACGAGAATGATTGGTGTTGCCGCAAAAATAATGGTCGCCGCCTTCAATGTCGTGATGTTGTAATCAAAGCTGCCGAGCATATCGGTGACATTCAGCATTTCCGGCGAAACGATATACTCCCGCAGCTTTACCTGAAGCGGATGAAGATTCGGATCTCGAATGAATAGAATAGCCCGCTGGAATGTGTTCCAGTAACCCACCGCATAGAACAAGCTGACTGTTGCCAGCACGGGCTTTGATAGCGGCAAGAAAATTTGAAACAGCACCCTGAAATCATGGCAGCCGTCGATCTGCGCCGAATCGGATAATTCTGAGGGGATGCCCATAAAGAAAGTACGGATAATGACCATGTTGAATGTGCCGATGAGTCCCGGAATAATTAAAGCCCAGATCGAATCCAGCATGCCGAGCGATTTGACTGTCAGATAGAACGGAATAAGCGGTGCGTTAAAAATCATCGTGATCACAATCCCGAGCATGACATGTCTCTTAATCATGAACTTCGGGTGCGCCAGCGGATAGGCAGTGAGCACGGAAAATAATACGCTGAGTAGTGTCCCGACAACCGTAATAAAGATGGTGACGGCAAAAGAGTTCCATAAATCCTGACGATTCAGGATGTACTCCCAAGCTCCCAGGGTGAAATCTACCGGGAAGAGGAACACTTTTTTGGAGTCCGCCGCAATCGGCGAGCTAAAGGACATGGCCAGCATTTGCACGAGCGGTGCGAGCATCGTAAAAGCAGCCACAGTCAAAAAGGTATAATTGATGACCTTGAACAATTTTTCTCCGAATGTACTTTTCATCACCACAACCCCTGCTCTGTTTTTCTCGCAAGACGATTAAAGATATAGAGCAATATAAACCCGATGACAGACTGGAACAGACCAATAGCCGTCGTCATGCTGTACTGCCCTTGAAGCACCCCTGCCCGGTACACATAGGTCTCAATAATGTCCCCGACGGAGTAAGTCATTGGCGTCAAGAGGTTAAAGATCTGATCAAAGCCTAGCTCCAGGAAGTTGCCGATATTCAGCAAGAATAAGACTGTAATGGTCGGTAACAAAGAAGGTAAAGTAATATAGATCGCCTGCTTCCATTTGCCGGCACCATCAACTACCGCTGCTTCATACAGATTAGGGTTGATCGCCGTCAGTGCAGCAAGATAGATAATCGTTCCCCAGCCGACTTCCTTCCAAATTCCCGACAGGATGACGATCGTACGGAAAGCCCCTTCCTGCTGCATAAAAAGAACAGGTTCATATCCGAACCAGCCTCGGATAACGTTGACAAGTCCTCCGGTAGCCAGCAGCTCGAACACAATTCCGCCTACGACGACCCAGGATAAAAAGTGAGGAAGGTAAAAAATACTTTGATAAGTCCGCTTCATGATTCTCCCGGCAACCTCATTAAACAGAAACGCAAGGATGATCGGCGCAGGGAAGCTGAATACGAGCTGATAGAGGGCAATAAGCGCCGTGTTGCGAAGGACATTCCAAAAATCAGGGTAAGAAAATATGAATTTGAAGTTATCGAAACCGACCCAGGGACTGCCCCATATCCCGTTCATAATCTGATAATCCTGAAAAGTAATGATACTCCCGGCCAAGGGAACATATTTGAATAGGATGTAATACACAATTCCCGGCAGGATCATAAGGTACAGCATCCAATATTTACGTACATTGTGCAGGTAAGGACGAATTGATCCTCGTCTTCGTTTGGTATGAGACACCTCCGAATTCGCTGTGATGTCAGCCATGTGCCTTTCGCCCGCCTCTCCTCTTATATAGTCTTGTGCCTCAAGGGACACCCTAAATTTAATGGGCAAGGGGGATATGCGGCAATCGACCAATCCGCCAATTTATGGACATAAAGAGAAAAATCCACCCTTCTGCAGTATTTGCTCATAGGGTGGAGCTTCGGTTTATCATGGCTATACGGAGTATTTTTTGTATTTCATATGTTCTCGGTATTTCCCCGGGGTAATATCCTTCAGCTTACGGAATACCCGGATAAAGCTGTTCTCGTGCTGATAACCGACCATTTTTGCAATTTCAGCCAGCTTATAATCCGTTTCAATAAGCAGCTCGCCAGCCTTTTCTACACGCAGCTTGGTAAAGTAATCATGAATCGTCTCACCGGTTTCCTGTTTGAAGAGCTGGCTGGCAAGACTTACGCTGATATGCACGGAGGAAGCAATCTCCTGAACCCCGACATTACCGTCCAAATGCCGCGTCATAAAATCAATCATCTGCTGTACCATTACAGCTTCCCTGCTGACGGCAAGCGATGCAAAGTGATCGGCAAGCCGGCCTGTGTATTCTGAGAGAAGCTCGATCATATCCTGTAAATCCAGCGTGTGCAGCTGAGGAATCTGAATGACTTCTTCCGCATCGGCTCCTTCTCTTGCGGCTTCCAGCTTCATGAGCCGCTGACGAATTTGAGTGAGCATTGCGAGCACCTCGGAGGGATACCAGCCCTCTGTTCTCATCTGCTCCTCAAGCTTGCCGAGTATTCGGCCGGCCTGGTCCTTCGATCCTGAGTCCACTGCCTGAAGTAAACCCGAAATGATCGATTCATCCTGTGCGGAATCAATCCTCTCGTGAGAGGCTACCTCTTCAAAGGCAATGACCGTGCCATATCCTTTATAAACACGATAGCTCAGCGCATTTTCCGCTTCATAATAAGCTGACTGCAGCTTCATGACATTCTCTGCCTCATGGCTGATTCCGATGGAGACCTTTGTCTGCAAAATATCCTGCAAAATGGGGAGGATTTTGCTGAGCTGTGCTTGAATCGGCTCTTCCTCAGCCAGGGTAGGCTGGACCAGCAAAGCAAGCTTATCCTTACCGAGATCTGCGCTGACGCTGCGGTAAGATGGAGCAAGCAGCTCTTCTGCGATATTATTCATCGCATATTTGTAGAGGAACTGATCATTGTCGGTCCATTTTTCTGCCCATTCCGAATACCGGTCTATTGAAATCAGCACGACCCGAAGCGGTCTGTGTGTCCACTCCTTAAAATATTGACTATATCTGGCCTCAATCTCACGCCGTCCTGACAGATTGCCCATAAATATATCCTGCACGAACTTCGAGGAAGCCTCTGCCTTCGTATGACGGATTTGCTGGGACAGCTCTTCATGTGCACGCAGCAGCCGGACTGTAATATTTTCAAGCTTGCCGAGGTCAAGGCTGTTCTCTTCACGTTCATAGCTTCGCAGAAGGGAATGCATCCGGCGGATCGGCTTGAAGGTCACAGCATGAAGATGAATAATGAGCCAGGCACCGAGCACCAGCATGATAAAGGATACTAGCAGCACGACACTGCGGATCTTCTTGGAATTTGCCAAAATCTCATCCTGAGATGCGATCGATACATAACTCCAGCCGGTTAAAGGGGAAGGATTGTAGGTAAGCAGCAAAGACTCGCCGTTCAACTCCACATCATTGTATCTTTGGTCTCCTAAATGCAGCGTGTGTTCATATATAGCAGACGGCTCCGCATGGGCATCGCCGATTTGATATACCAAATTCCCTTCACTATCGAGAATATACTGGGCGCTCTCGATTTTCGAAACCGCGCTTGGCCTCATCTGTGCGAACAGCTCTGCTTTATTGAAATTCAAGGCTAGAATACCTTTCATTTCGCCTTGGACCATAATTTTTCGAAAATAGGTAATTTCATTAGTTCCGTTCTTACCGCTGCCGCCTGCTGCGGTTCTCGATTTGACGAGCATGGCCTGATCTTCAAGCTCCTTGCCCACACCGACCCAATCTGAATCCGGAAACGTGCTGAACCGAGAGCTGTACCCCATTGGATAGGACACGAAGCTTTCTTCATCAGCATTAAAAATGTATGCGCTTTCTATAATAGGTGAGTTAACGACCACATATTTCAAATATTCAATAAGCTGTCGAATTTCTGTCTGGGTAATTTGATCCCCTTTGGAAAGAAAACCATATACGCCGGAATGCAGTGCCATTTTTATCGCCGTACTGTCGGTGTCCTTGATGTAGTCCTCGATAAAGTTCATCCTATCGCTGAGCAGCTGGTGATGCATCTCACTCAGTTCGCTTTGAAGCACCGATTTAGATGTGTAATAGGAAGTCAAGCTGACCGCCAGGATGATTACAAACACCGCGATCGTCAGCGCAAAAACAAGCCTGGTTTGGGTCGTCGAGAGCAGTGCGCGGAGCGAGTTGGATACTTTGGACATGATATGCCTTCCCCCATCCTTATCCGTTAGAATACTTCATATTTACATTTTCTTTCCATATGTTATCACAACTTGTATGGATGTCGTTCACAAATATTTAATTTTTTTCCTGTTTGTGAAAAAGAAAAATAACCGGACTCGCAAGCCCGGTTTAAACATCACAGATCTCGATAACATTCCCCGTCCGCTACTTACTTGCTGTGAGCAGCAGCTGATTCCGACAAAGTCCAGTTGGATTCCTTCAAATGGTTGCGCAGCCTTAAGGATTCGATCCCGGCCAGCAATACAATTCCGATGCCATGCGTGTCATTCAACAGCCAAGACAGGCGTTCCTTATAATAATTCGGAGAGAAGGAGTAACCCGAGCCTCTGCAGACTCCATATACATTCCCATCCCGATCAATACAGTGTCGTATTATGCCTTCATACCCTCGGAACACGGCCTCAGCATAGCTGTGTTGCGATTCCTTCGGGAGCCACCCGTAGCGGATGCCTCTGGAAAAAGCATAGATAAACATGGAGGAGCAAGACGTTTCGGTATACGAATCGTGATCTGTCAGCACCTGATGCCACAAGCCCTGCTCATCCTGAACAGCGAGATAACCCTCGCACAGCTCCCTGTAGAATTGCAGCAGCTCCTTGTAATCGGGATGAGATTCAGGCAGTACGGCCAGCAGCTCGGTCAGAGAGAACAGCACCCAACCGTTGCCGCGCCCCCATGGCACCGTACATCCCTGTTCAAAGTTCACATTATACACATGATGCATCAGCTTCTGTTCAGGCATATACAGTCTTTTCTTGTAGAGCAAAAACTGTGCGGCAGCGTCATCCAAATAACGCGTTTCCCCGGTAAGCTTGTAGTACTGGCTGAGAAATGGAGTACTCATATAGAGATCGTCACACCAGATCGTATTGACCATCAGCTCGCTGAAGCTGCGATAGCGGTAAAGTGTCCCGTCAGGCAGACGGTCTTGTTCGCTTATAATATACGATGCAATGCGATGTGCCGCCTGCTCGGCTCCTTTAAGTTCCTTCTGCTCATGGACCCTGAGCATCGTAGCGCCGAAGGATCCGCAATCATCCAAACTGTCCATCAGCGCAAGCTGGTGGTTGATCCCCGGTGCACCATGGCGCTCCATATCCCACATCACCAGCTCATCGAGTGATGAACACTGCTCAATATGATCGGCTGCATAATCAATATAATCAGGACGCCCAATCTCCCTGCCCGTTTCAAGAACTCCATACAGTGTTACTCCGAGCGGGTAATTCCATTTACCGTACAAACGGGATTCCAGATAAGGCCGGACCCGGGCACCAGGCTGATCGGCTCTAAAGTATGTGCGGTCAGGTCCGTTCCCAAGTAAACGGTCAATATATGTGATCTCTTTAGGATGAGGCGTATTTTCCTTTGAGAATGTCCCCAAATAAAGCCACTGTCCCGTTAGACCTTCTACTGGATAAGGTTTGGACCATGGCAGAGGCTGTTCCTCTCTGCTTCCTGCATGAAATGCATCCAGCTCAAAGCCCCAGGCTCTACGGGTACGGGCCGACATGACGACGACATCGTGAACTCCATAGTCCAGCTCAGCTTCCACTTCGAAGTAGCCCTGCTCCTGGTCGCTTGCATACAGTAAATTGCCGTCCACATAAAGGCGGATTGTGCCTTCATGAAGTCCTTTCCAAGTCACCCTGCGTTCGCCTTTGACATGTCTGTGGTCCAGCTTGGACCAAGCCAGCGCAACAGAACCATTTATCTCTGCATTGGCTTCTTCCGCATTGGATTTCGTCCCAATTCCTGCTTTAATCTCTGCATCGAACACTCTCGCGAAAGCTCCAAGCTGCTGCTCCTCTTCACTCCACTCTCTTCGGGGGAGCCATCTCTGACCCGTAGCTGCTTCCGATACCGATGTGTCTGCACTAAAAATAACTGCTTTAGTGGGGTCAATGTCATAAGAGAACACCTCTTTGGCATTGCCTGGTATCCAGCGAGATGCCTGTGGTTCGCTGTAGATCCATCCCTCTTCGCCTTCTCGCTCAAGCGTCGGAGCAAGAAAGTGAACGGGTGCACCCTTCACAGAACCTGTACCGAATTTTGCACCGCAGCCGGTGGTTGTTTTTTCAAACTCCAGAACGAAGAGGTTCCAGCCCTGACGCAGCTTTCCTCGCAGTGTGGCCTTGCTCCCCGGCATAACGTCATCCCGATGGTTGGATTCAAAAGCCAGCTGTCCGTTAATAAACACCCGTGAATGACTGTAGCAGCTTATTCGGTAGGCCTGCGATGCTTCCTCATCAGCCCAAATTTTACCCCATACATAGACGAACTGCCCATTCTGCAATTGAGGGTGCTTCTCCATTAGATTCATATCATAACGGTATTCGTAATCCCGCAGAAACCCTTCCGTATTAAGCAACCGATACGTCGGCAGAGTCTTCGGATTTGCACCGATATATCTGTTCACAACGGCCTTCAGCACATCCTCTGTTCTGTCCAGTGAAGCCCCGAAAGAACGTTCCTTGGTTACATATGTCATAGCCTAAAAGCGCCTCCTTACCATAAAATAATAATGTTCAAGCGATACTCACCAAAGCATAAAATCCAGTGGTTCAGTGCACAATGGCCCAATTCTCCAAACGGTAGCTTAAATTCCTCACAGGACATCAAAAACAATTCGGTTTGTTCTCTGTAGAATCGGTTGATTGAATCATTATTTTTGGAATCAGCAGAAGTATTCATGAGCATGGATTAACGTCAGAAAAAATGATGTATGTTAAAGTATAATTTTGTGATACAATGCGGAGAAGCTTTAATACATTAAATTTATTTTACAAGCAAAAAGGAGAGTTCACCGTGTCCATTACTGATGTTATTGATGCACAGCTTGCCGCATACAACGCGCGGAATATTGAGGATTTACTGGCTACATATCACGATGACTGTGTCATTGAAGACGCTGTCGGCAACATCCAGAATTCAGGCAAAGAAGAAATCCGTGAGCGGTATACGGCTTTGTTCGAGATCAGTCCTGAGCTTAACGCAACCATTACAAATCGTATCGTGCATAATAACTATGTCATTGACCATGAATCAGTAACGGGACACCGCGGCAGAACGGACGTACTGCTTGCCGTGCCAGTATATCGTGTTGAGAATGGTCTTATTACACATGTAAGATTCATTGGATAAAAACGATTGTAGGGTTCTTATACAAAACAATGGCCTGTACCTCAAAATAAGAGGGCAGGCCTTTTCATGTTTTATGCATCCTGATTACTTCGATACATCTCAAGCTTTTTCACGCTGTGCTTAAGAGGGAATCCATTATATACTAATATTCAGTTCAAAAATTAACATGTAATGACAGATACAAAGCATAAGGTGAGCTCTCTCATCTACAAATTTAGTGTAATTGAGGAAGGGGAAACAATGTCTATCCGTTTTCGACTGCTGCTCTCCTTTACGTCCGTTGTCGTCGTCTCGGTCATATTGTTTGTATCGGCCGCCTATTTACTGTCCGTTGCCGTTACGGGCGACTTTCGGAGCATCAGCAGCTTTTATAATATCCATTACTCGCTCCATCCCTTGTCTGAAGAGGAAGAGAATCTATTCCTTGATATGAAATATTTAGCCAAGCACGATCCCAAGCTGCTGCTCGATGAGGACAGACTCGAAGAATACGACCTGCAGCTGAAGATGGTCCAAGCACAGCTAGCGGTTCGCCATAACGATACCATGATCTATGCCACACCTACCCTGAATTCTGTAGAGCTAAATCAGGTCCTGCCCGATTACGAGATGGGGAATTACGCCATTCGCAGCACGTTAAATTCGGGTAACCAATTTTTCTCCTATGCCAAATTCGATTTCTATTTCGACGAAGCGAAGCAGGATATGGGAAGTATCTTCGTACTGCGTGAGCGCAGCCCGTTCGCCGAAATCGTTCGGACCCTGCTGCCCATACTTATCATTGTATTCGTATGCGTCCTGCTTCTAACCGGCTTCCTGCTGTACCGGTACGTGACGCGCAAGATCGTCTTTCCGCTGGACCGGCTCAGACAATCGGCAGAACAGATCAAGGGAGGCGATTTATCGCAAGAGCTGCGCGCTTCTTCCAGCGACGAGGTTGGTCAGCTGGTAGTGGCCTTTGAGGATATGCGGAAGAAGCTCCATGACTCTATTCAGCTCCAGCTCCATTATGAGGAGAACCGCAAACAGCTGCTGTCCAACATCTCTCATGATCTGCGGACACCGATTACGACAATCAAAGGCTATGCGGAAGGCATACGAGACGGAGTGACGAACACGCCGGATAAGCTTGAGCGCTATGTGGAGGCCATTCATACCCGAGCTGCGGATATGGAGCATCTCGTTGACGAGCTGCTCTTCTACTCCAAGCTGGATTTAAACAAAGAGCCGTTCTCCTTTGAACAGGTAGAACTGAACGGCTTTATTCAGCAGGTGCTGGACGAGCTTGCCCTTGAATTTGATAACCACAGTGTGGAGATTGTATGGGACACTCCACTTTCTGATTCCCTGAACGTGCTTGCCGACCGGGAAAAGCTGAAGCGTGTCCTGCTCAATTTGTTTGACAATTGCTTGAAATACATGGTGCAGCTACCGAAACAGATTACGCTTCGCATAGACGAGCAGGATGACTTCGCTGTCGTGCGGATCGCTGATAACGGACCGGGCATTCATCCCGATTCGCTGCCTCACATTTTTGAACGTTTTTATCGAGAAGAGCCTTCACGCAGCCAAGCGATCAGGGGCAGCGGGCTTGGACTTGCCATTGCTAAGCAAATTATTGAAGGTCATGGCGGAGACATTGGAGCGGAAAGCATACCAAGCCAGGGACTGACACTATATTTCACACTAAAATTATTCGAGGATCGCAGGTGAACCAGATGAAACGCATTTTAATCGTAGAGGATGACCCATATATTGCCGAGCTGCAGCGCGATTACTTTCAGCTGCATGATTATGAAGCTGATCTATGCCTTGATGGCTTAGAGGGGCTGGATAAAGCATTGCATGGAGGTTATGACCTCATTATTCTGGACTTACAGCTGCCGGGAATGGACGGCTTTGAGATTTGCCGGCAAATTCGCGAGAAGCTGGATGTCCCTATTCTGATCGTATCCGCTAAGAAGGAAGAGATCGATAAAATTCGAGGATTTGGCCTCGGTGCCGATGACTTTGTAACGAAGCCGTTCAGCCCCAACGAGCTGGTGGCTAGAGCAAAAGCCCATATGGCAAGGTATGAGCGGTTTACCAGCGTCAAGAAAGAAATGCCTGAGGCCACAATTGATATCCGTGAGCTGTCAATTAACAAAGCCTCGCACCGCGTATTCCTTCGCGGCAAAGAAATTGTGCTGACCGTCAAGGAATTTGAAGTGCTGGTGTTCCTGGCAGAGCATCCAAACCGGGTGTTCAAGAAAGATGAACTGTTTGAGCGAATTTGGGGATTTGAATCAAACGGTGAAATTGCAACTGTAACTGTACATATTTCACGTATTCGAGAGAAGATTGAGGCGGACCCTGCGAACCCGCAGTTTATTGAAACAGTATGGGGAGCAGGCTATCGTTTTGCCGTATAACTCTACTTCGTACATGCGATTTGTGAAATTTTATGAGTCTGTTTAGAAATTGTTTATATTTCCTTATCAGCCGATTTAGAGTGGTCGTTTACCATAGAATTATCGCACAGGCGAACACCACAATAGATCGAGAGGAAGAGAATATATGAGAAAAGCAAATCAAAAAGCGGCCATTCTAGGATTATCCACCATTATAGCCGGAGGAGCGCTGCTTCCGTTCCAAGCAAATGCAGCCTCGCTTCCTCCTGCGGCAAATAGACAGCAGGCAGCAGAAGTAAATTCCAGCCAACAGGCGATTCAGCAACTGATCGACAAAGGCGTGCTTCATGGATACGCGAATGGCCAAATGATGGCCAACCAGCTCGTAACCAACGCGGAGCTCGTAAAGATGGTCGTGCTCGCTTTGGAGCTTACACCAAGCAGTCAGCCGTCTCAGCCAGGAGATAAGTGGTATGACCGATATGTTAATACAGCTGTAGACCAGGGATTGATCGACAGCGCATCCGACTTCTTGCCGAATGAAGCGGCAGATGGAACCGTGATGGCGAGCATGACCGCTAAAGCGCTGGAGCGCGACATTAAATCTGTCCAGTACTGGATGGAACAGCTGCAGCTTGATGGGTCCCGTGTTACCCGCGGAGATGCGGCAAGTCTGCTCGTGCAGGCAGAGAAAGCGATTCGCTCTTCATCCGCCGAGATCGTCTCCATTAAAGCGCTGAATCAAATTACGTTTGAAGTTACATTTAACCAGCCGATGACGCTTGAAGATGAAGCCACGGCAGCGGCTCAAGCAAATTTCAACTTTGACCGCAACCTCCAGCTGGTTAACCAGCCAAGACTCAAGACCGGCTCGGTTGCTACTTATATCGTGCCTGTTCAAACGATGGAAGCTGGGACAACCTATACGCTGCAATATAAAGGCGAGCAAACATTTGAAGTTACGGCAAGCGATGAAAAAATCAGACTTAGCAGCACTCGTCAAGTTGCACAGGATACATTCGAGGTGGATTCGTTCCGTGAAAACGGAGTTATCGACTATGGCTACCTGATTTCCGCTTATTCGGGCGGACGGGGTGCTAACGCGATTGTGCTTGACGAGAACAATGAATGGAACGGTAATCCGATTCAGGTGATCTCTTCTCTTGCCACTCGCCAAGCAACACTGACGCCAGAAGGCGGAGAACCGATGACAGTGAACTATGTTGGATTCACGCAATCGACCGACGGCAAACAGGAGCCGAAATTCCGTCTGCCGCAAGGCAGCTCACTTGAGCCGGGTGTTACATACACTGTATCTTCTGACTGGTTTACGCTGCAGAACGATACGTTCGTAGCAAGCTCCATCCCTCCGCTCGAGATCGCTTCCGTATCTCAAACTGATGAGGTAACTTTAAATGTTGAGCTTACTGCTGACCCAGGAGACGAGCTGTTCGCTTACCGATCCATTCAGCTTGAAGGCTCTGACGGCACGACTCTTACAGCACAATACAAGGTGCAGACCCGCTCAGGTGCAACCGGCGTATTCGAGCTGCAAAATGGAGCCAAGCTGGTATCAGGAGTCAGCTACAGCGTGTCCCCAGTAGGAAATTGGGCGACAGCCGAAGAAATACAGCTAGAAGCAAAATAAATCGCATAGTTCTGATGAAAAATGATATCCTTTCAACGAATTCCTTTGAAAAACTCCCGTAATGGGAAGCAAAGAACTTTATTGTAAACATGAAGAAGTGTTTAAGAATTAAACCTTCAAGCCTGCTATAGCTGCAGGTTTGAAGGTTTTTGTGCATATCGCCTCCCTATAAATATCCGCCCTATTCTTTAATGTCATATTTAATGACATAATAGATCAACTTTACCCTCCGCATGATTTTAATTTTCAATCCATCCTTTCACCTAAAGACTTCATTAAAACAGCATTATGTAAGGTTTTTATAATTAAACTTCTTTCTTTTTCGGAAATGATTGTAGTTAATTTACAATTAATAAGAGAAGTTATTATGAAACATTTACAATGACTTCTGATTATTCATGTAATATAATATAACAAATTACAAACACGAAGTTACACACCATGTAACGTTTAATACTTTCAGCAATTTTACTTTAGACAATTAGAGGAGTGGAGCAAGCATGCATATTGAATCGAGACCCTACTTTTATCCTTTTGACGGAGACTTTAGAGCTGACAATACGGCACTGCTCATCATTGACATGCAGATCGATTTCTGCGGACCAGGCGGCTATGTCGACCAGATGGGATATGACCTTTCACTTACGCGCCGCGCCATTGATCCTATCTCAAAGCTTCTTGCAAGCGTCCGTGAAATAGAAGGGTTTACGGTCATCCATACAAGGGAAGGCCACCGTGAGGATTTATCCGACCTGCCCGCGAACAAGAGATGGCGCAGTAAGCAGATCGGTGCTGAGATCGGCTCCGAAGGACCCGCCGGCAGAATTCTCGTGAGAAATCAGCCAGGCTGGAACATTATTGAGGAGCTGGCTCCGCTGCCGGAAGAGATCGTGCTGGACAAGCCTGGCAAAGGCTGCTTCTATGCAACCGATCTGGATATGATATTGCGGACCAAAGGAATCCGAAATCTCATTCTAACTGGTATCACTACAGATGTCT
This sequence comes from Neobacillus mesonae, assembly GCA_023715865.1. GTDB lineage: Bacteria > Bacillota > Bacilli > Paenibacillales > Paenibacillaceae > Paenibacillus. Next base: position 67,435 of record JAMBOW010000004.1, on the reverse strand, counting down.
GTGTACATACGACGATGCGGGAAGCGAACGACCGCGGATACGAATGCGTCATTCTCGAGGATTGCACGGGTGCAACGGACCATAACAACCATTTGGCCGCACTTCACATGGTTACGATGCAAGGCGGGGTATTCGGAGCTGTATCAGACTCCAAGTCAGTGATTGATGCATTACAAGAGCTTCGCTAATAAAGCTTTTTATCATTTACTATCCATTGTGAAATACACTTTCGAGGAGATGAAACCCTATGAGTCAACATGAACACCAAATTTTAGAAGAAGAATACGAAAATTCTGCCGTCCCTGAAAAGGCTCGCAAAAGTCTCCTCTCCGTATCACTGGTCTGGGTCGGGTTTCCCATGATCATGACAAGCGCGGTAACCGGCGCTGCAATTGTCGGAGGTCTCGGCTTTTGGACCGGCATGCTCTCCATCCTGATCGGCAATCTAATTCTGTTCGGCTATGTAGGTGTTCTGGCCATGCTGTCCGCAAACAAGGGCTATAATTTCTCTCTACAATCAGCCATCACCTTCGGCAGCAAGGGTGCACGCATCGTCTCCGGACTACTCTCCACGCTCGTTATCGGATGGTTCGCGGTTCAAACCGGACTTACCGGCAGCAGTATGCATGACGCCTTCGGCACGAACGCTCTGGTCATCACGTTAATCGCCGGCATTCTGTACATTGTTCTCACACTTTTTGGCGTCAAAGCCCTCACCTATATCGGAGCAATTTCTGCACCATTCTTCTTTATCATCGGACTCTGGGCCGTATACGATGCGGCAACCAGCAGCGGCGTAGCTTCTATTACAAGCTTTGAAGGCACCGGAGCCATCAGCATGGGAATCGCCGTTACTATGGTCATCTCACTGTTCATTGATTCCGGAACAATGGCTGCCGATTTCAACCGATGGTCCAAAAATAAAAAGCAGGCGCTCGCAGCCACTTTTACCGCTTTCCCGCTTGCATGCATGATCGCCATGGTATTTGGCGGACTTATCGCAGCAGCAGCAAGTCAAAATTCGGACCTGTTCCAATACATTGCCGGCAAAGGCGGAGCTATTGCCTTTGTTTCCATCCTTCTTCTGTTCCTTAATTTAGGCAGCGTGTGTGCTCATTGTCTATACAATGGTGCCGTGGGCTGGTCAAGTCTGACCGGACGCAAAATGCGCGAAACTGCCATTGTTCTTGGCGTAATCGGCACCATCTTTGCCGTATCAGGCGCTTGGAACCATTTCTCTGACTGGCTTAATCTTCTCGGTATCATCGTACCTCCAATCGGCGCCGTCATCATCTGCGATCAGCTGTTCCTTCGCAGGGGAGCCGATATCAGTGAATCGGTGCGCATTTCTGCCTTTGCCGCTTGGATCATTGGTGCACTGATTGGATTAGCGGTTGAGCAATTTGCACCGTACTTATCGACTGCCTTTGTATCCATGCTGGCAGGTGGAGCTGCTTACCTTCTCATTTCGCAGAGCACAGCCAAGGCTTCTGCCGTTACGAGCTCGGGTGCAAGCAGATCCTAAAACTCAGCTTAATTCCAGATGCGCTAACTAGAAAGGAGGAATGGGTATGATCGACCGAGTGATCCCCCCGCTTGAAGATGTAGAGTTTACCTGTGCCGATCTGCTGAAGCTCCCTCATTTGGAGGGAATAAGGCTTCGTGCGGGTGCAAACGGACTCCATCATCCGATTACCCGCGTCAACGTGATGGAAGTTCCCGATATTACCGATTGGGTAAAGGATGGGGAATTTCTGATGACGACAGGTTACCCCTTTCGTGACAGCCCATCTATGCTGACTGAAATGATTCCTAAGCTTGTAAACAAAGGCGTTGCCGCTTTAGGCATAAAGACAAAGCGCTTCTTAGATGATATTCCTGAGGATACTTTAAAGCTCGCGGATGAATATGATTTTCCAATCTTTGAGCTGCCGCCTCATACCGTGTTCTCCGATGTACAGCGTGAAACGATGGAAAGGGTGCTGGCCCACGAGACAAAAATACTTATTAAATTGAACAACTATGTACAGCAAATGTCCCAGCTTGTGCTCAAAGGCAAATCACTGCATGAGTTAATGGCTTATCTTGAAGAAATATTGCAAAAACCTTCTGTCTTGATTGATGAAAGTAACCGGATCTATTGCTCGGGCACAGCAGCGGCCATGGCTGCTGCAGCTGGAATGGAACCGTTCAGCTTCTGGCAGGACCGGTATGAAGCCTACGTCAGTGCCTCTTTCTTTAACGATGCGGAACACACCATCCGAGTAACACCGATCCATAGCAGCGGCAGTATAACTCATCCGCCTGTGCTGCTGACGGCAGAGCATGGGGCTCCACATTCGGAGCTTGATGTGCTCATTCTCGAAAGAGTCGCCACTCTTATCGGAATGGAACTCTCTACGATTCGTATGCGCGAGGAAGTCGAATATAAATACTTGGATCAATTTCTTCAGGATTGGCTTCTTGGACGACTCCCTTTGGAATCTGACATCCGATTGAGGGCGGAGGCCAGTGGAATTCTATTCCCTCCTTCTACTCAGGTTTGTGTAATTCTAGCCCGTCCGCTTGACAAGGATCTGGAGAAGGAGCAGCTGAAGCAAGCTGTCAACAAACTGCGGGCTGCCATCCGTTCTGAGGAACGCAGCAGGAAAGCGCCTGAAATCCAGGCAGTCGTTATCAGCAACGAGCTTTTGTTTATTGTACCGGAGGCAGACTGCGAACTTGCTTTGCGCCGTGTAACAAGCGAAATCGGCAAGCTATTCAAAGACCCCCGCCTCTTTTCCTTGTGTATCGGAAGGCCTGCTTCATCGCTGGAGCTAATTGATGAAAGCTACAAAGAGGTTCTCAAGATCGCCTTCATTTCCCGTTTAATCGGCATAGACAAGCCCAATGTAACCATGGAAAGTCTCGGTATATATCGACTGTTATACCTGCTCTCAGATGAAGAGGATGCTCATCTGTTTCGGGATCGATACATCGTCCCTTTGGTGGAGTATGACAGCAAGCAGGGCGCATCATTGCTCCTCACTGCCAAGACATATTTAGATCATAATCTGAACGCCAAGAAAACCGCGGCCGCGCTTTACACCCACTACAACACGATCACACACCGGCTCGAAAGGATCAAGGAGCTGCTGAACATTAACTTTGACCATGCGGATGACCGGCTGCAGCTGGAGATAGCCATTAAACTGTATTCCATGCAAAGAGAATGAAGTAAGAACAATTCACCATAGAAAGGAACGGGTTGAACATGGATTTGAATAGGAACGGACTTATAGAGAGCATTCCAGAACTACTTACCATATCTGAACTAAAGCAATTATATAAAAATCAAACCTCGACTCCTCGGGAAGTTATAGAGGTGATCGCCTTGCGTGCTGAAGAAGACCATCTCATGAATATTTGGATTGTCCCTCCTTCAATGGAACGGATTACCCCCTATCTTCAGCGGCTTGAATCCATGGATATGGAAGAGTACCCGCTCTGGGGAATTCCGTTTGCCGTCAAGGATAATATCGATGTAGCCGGATACCCCACAACAGCCGCATGCCCTGACTATACCTATATGCCTTCCGAGCACGCAGCCGTTGTTCAAAAACTGATCGATGCAGGCGCAGTCCCTGTCGGCAAAACAAATTTGGACCAGTTTGCTACAGGCCTCGTCGGTACACGGAGTCCTTACGGGGAAACGCATAATGCCTATAAGCCAGAACTGATCAGCGGCGGTTCAAGCTCCGGTTCTTCTGTCGCCGTAGCACGCGGTCAGGCAGCTTTTGCCCTGGGAACGGACACAGCAGGTTCAGGAAGAATTCCTGCTGCACTTAATCGGCTCGTCGGCTGGAAGCCAAGTCTTGGCGCGTGGTCCATTCGGGGCGTTGTGCCCGCATCGGCAAGCATTGATTGCGTAACCGTGTTTACGCGCCAATTAGATGAGGCCGTCTTCATCGATAAAATTGTTCGTGCGGCTGACGAGAAGGACTGTTGGTCAAAAGCTATTCCGATGAAGGCTCCTGCTGCTCCCGTCAAGCTGCTGATTCCTGAGCAAACGGACCTGTTTTTCGGTCCTTTTGAAGCTGAATACAGAGATGCCTGGAACCGATCTCTCCAGCGTATTGAAGCAATCGGTCTCCCAATAGAGCGTATTGATATTTCAATCTTTATGGATGCTGCGAAGATTTTATATGACGACGCTTGGGTTGCTGAACGCTGGGCAGGTCTAGGCAGCTTTATAGAAGACCACCCTGGAAGCACGCTTCCGGTGACCGAGCAAATTCTGCGTTCTGGTACAGATACTAATTACAATGCCAGCTCGGTATTCCGCGCAATGCACCGTTTGCAGGAGTATAGGCTGCAAACAGCAGCGCTGCTCAAAGACTCGATTCTTATCATGCCTACATGCGGAGGCACCTGGCGTCGTGAAGATGTCAGCCGGGAGCCGATTGCAACGAACCGTGACATGGGACGATATACAAACCATTGCAATTTGCTGGACTTATGTGCAGCGGCGATCCCAGCTGACGATGCAGAAGAACAGCTTCCATTTGGAATCACCTTCTTTGCTCTGTCCGGGCAAGAGCATCTTATTGCCTATACATCAGCCCAGTTTGAAGGTCAAAAAGAGCGAACTTCAATAAGCTCTAGTACTGCAACTCCACTAATAAACCGTGACACTTCTATCCCTGCGGCGACTACACAAGTTGCTGTATGTGGTCTTCATATGCGAGGATATCCACTTGAAGTCCAAATGCAATCTGCTGGAGCACGGTTCATCAAAGAGGAGCTTACCGCACCGAAGTACCAGCTGGTTAAACTAGACACCTTGCCGGCCAAGCCCGGACTTATTAAGGAAACTGCAGGAGGCGCCTCTATTCAACTGGAAATATGGGAAATGCCGCTTGAAGCCTTTGGTGAATTTACTGCTTCCATCCCCGCTCCCCTCGGCATCGGGAAGATTGAGCTTCAGGATGGTACAGAGATACCAGGATTTATATGCGAGGCTTATGCGGCCCAAGGCGCAGAGGATATTACCGTAACCGGAGGCTGGAGAACAGCGATGCCTCTTAGTAAATCTGCCCTTCCTATATAAAGCAAGTAATAAGCCATATCATCAGATCTTCATCTGGTGATATGGCTTTCCTGTCATTGCTGCTGTGTCATTGCAACAAACTCGGCAAAAGCATCCGCTTCTTCTATAAAAGGTAACCATATCTCCGACATTTCCTATCTGAACGAATGTATACTATCATTAATAATATGAGCATCTAACAAAAAGGAGTGACGAACTTGAAATATACATACCTTGGACGAAGCGGAATGCAGGTCTCTCTTCTCGGTCTTGGCACCAATTCCTTTGGCAAACGAGCGGATGAGGCAGCTTCTGCACGAATTCTGCACCATGCCATCGACAGTGGCATCAACTTTATCGATACAGCCAACATCTATGCGGGAACAGAATCCGAGCGGATTATTGGACAAGCACTGAAAGGTAAAAGAGACCAGGTTGTACTCGCAACCAAAGCCGGACTTATTGCAAGAAGCGATTCCCCGAATGGGCGCGGCTCTTCCCGGTACCATCTGCAGCAGGAGCTAGAGAACAGCTTGAAACGGCTGCAGACGGATTATGTGGATCTGTATCAGATTCACACCTTTGATCCGAATACACCGCTGGAGGAAACACTCCGTACGCTTGATGATATGGTATCCGCCGGAAAAGTACGCTACATCGGCGCTTCCAATTATGCCGCATGGGAGCTGATGAAGGCCCTCGGTATTAGTGAGCTGAAAGGATTCGAACGTTTTGTCTCCAATCAGGTCAGCTACTCCCTGGCGGATCGCACGCCAGAGCCTGAGCTTGTTCCGATGTGCCTGGATCAAGGCGTCGGCATTATCCCTTACTTTCCGCTGGCCGGCGGGATTCTGACCGGAAAATATACGGGCAAGTCATCTGTACCAGCCGGCTCCCGAGCGGAAACAGACCCGAATTTCCAGCGGTTCTTGGAGGAGCATAACATTACGCTGGGACAAAAGGTGTCCGAGCTTGCAGCAGAGACAGGACACTCTCCTAGTGCACTTTCGATCGCCTGGCTGATGAACCGTCCTGCCGTATCGACCGTTATTGTCGGCGCCACTCGTACGGAACAGCTGGATGATAATTTGAAAAGTCTTGAAATCAACATGGATGCAGAGCTTGAAGGAAAGCTGGCTGAAGTAAGCGACCGGTTCGTGCACGCGAAACCTTTTGCGGCTTACCGGATATAATACAAGTTAAAAAGGCTGGATAAGCTTGCTGCAGCTGCAAGCTTATCCAGCCTTTATTCATATATACTATCGTTCTGTTTCTCCTCCACTGAGCTGGCGATATTCATGAGGCGACACACCTTCCAGCTCCCGAAATACGCGGGAGAAATGCTTACTCGTCTCAAAACCGACGGCGCAGCTGATCTCTGTCATTTTCAGAGCCGGATTTCGAAGCATCTCCTTAGCCTTTTGAATGCGCACCTTTTTTAAATACAACACGAAGTTATCACCGGTATACGCTTTGAACGCCTCGCTGAAATACGAGTAATTGAGGGACACATGATTGCTGACAATCGCCATGTTCAAAGGCCGGTTATACTGCTCATGAATATATCGAACCGCCTCTTTCATATCTGCATTTTCACTGTGTGCAAGCCGAATACGGGATACATAATCATTAACGCTAACGAGTAAATACTCTAACTTTCTATAATACTCACTAAAGCTTTGAAAATTATAGAGATTCCCGGCCAGCTTATACATTTTCAGCACCTCAACTGACGATTCTCCATACCTGCGGAACACCTCATCAAACACATTTTCATTCATAAGTCTGCTTACTTTTTCTAAATACGTGATATCAATCTGCTGCAAATGCTCAAGCTGAAAAATCGATCCGAGCAGCAGCTTCATCTCTTTGATCCGGTCCGTTCCCAGCATGTTTCCGAGTTTGCGTAAGGAGGCATACGGAATAGGGAAGTCTGTACGCCTAGCAAACGAAGGATCATACTCGACGTAGTTGGACCTTGGATATAAAAAAGCGTATCTCAGCGCTGTCTGCGCCTCATGATATTGATCGCGAACCCTTGCCAAATCCTCCTGCTGCGAGCTGATCCCCATCCGGAATCCGTTCCACCCCTTCAGCTCTGCTTGTCTCGACAGCTCCTTATACCAGTTGACCGTATTACCAGCAAGAACAAGCCTGCCCTCCACATCCGTCAATATCGTTTCGGCTCGTACATCCATAGAATCGCTCAACTGCTCGACAAGCCGCAGAATTTCTCCTGCCGGCATCGCTGACCCATCCACGTATCTGCATAGCACCAAGGCTACAGCATAGGTACTTGGAAATGGACCATACTGCGCCCAATCCTTGTTAAGCTGCTGCATCTCCTCTGCAAGAATGGGACCTTCTCCAAACAAAAGCTGCCGCAGACGGTTTTTGCGCTGCTCCATCCGCAGCTCCATCTGCTCATGGGTCCGTTCCAGATGCAGTGCCTCCTGCTCACTCAGTTCCTTATCCACCCGGTTTAGCATATCAAACAACTCTGTCCGCTGAATCGGCTTAAGCAAATAATCCTTCACTTTGTATCGAATGGCCGTCTTCGCGTATTCAAAGTCATCATACCCGCTAAGCAATACGACGGCAGGTCTTCGTCCTCCCGGCTCGTTATTCAGCTCCTCCAGCAGCCGAATCCCATCCAGTACCGGCATCTTGATATCCGTCAGAATCAGGTCTGCACGGGACTTACGGTTCAGCTCCAGTGCAATTTGTCCATTGGCCGCCAGCTCAATCTGATAGCCTTCCGGGTATTGCCGCTCAATCATCGCTTTCAGACCTAGACGAATATTTTTTTCATCATCCACAATGATGAGTTTCCTCACCCTCATCCCCTCCTGTCATGACCACTCTAGGCAAAGTGATGAATACAATGGTGCCCAGACCTTCTGTACTGTGAATCGTTAAGCCGTATTCCTGTCCGTAAAAAAGCTGGATCCGCTGATGTACATTCATCAGCCCAATGCCGACAGAACGCCCAGCCCGGCCTCTTTCGGCAAATGTATTCTGAACCTCAGCTTCTGCATCATGTGCCATTCCCGGGTATGACCTGCGAAGGGCATCGGTCAGCATAACAAGCTCCGCTTCAGCGATGCCTGTTCCATTGTCCTGAATGGATATTCGGCATTTACCGGGGAGTGTCTCCGCATGAATAACGATCCGTTTATCCTGAAGCGCTTCCGACTCTTCATACCAGCCATGCTTAACGCTGTTCTCTACGATCGGCTGAAGCGACATTTTGAGCACTTCCGCCTCAAGCATTGCATTCGGCACATCCAATACAAGTGAAATCGGTGTATCAAACCTAATGTTCATGACATCAATGTAATTCCTGATATGCCTGAGCTCATCTCTCAGCTTCACGTAATCCCCGGACCATTTGAAGTTGTATCGCATCATTCCTCCCAGCGAGGTTAGCGAATCCGCGATTTCCCGCTGATCCTCCATCTCCGCCAGCATTCGAATATTCTCCAGCGTGTTATACAGGAAATGGGAATCAATCTGGTTATGCAGTGTTCTGAGTTCCGCTTCCTTGGACATGGCCTCCTTGCGAACAGCAACAGCAACGAGCTCATTAATCTTGTTCATCAGCTTATTAAAATGAAAAGCAAGTTCTCCAATCTCTCCACCTCCGCGGATCACGACGCCTGTATACAATTCCCCGCGGCGTGCCATTTTCATGGCATCTGTGAGTCTAACGAGGTTTTTTAGGATAAAGGAATTAAGTACATAAGCAATAATCGTAAAAATAATAATGAAAAGAACATTGATGCCGATCGTCGTATTCCGAATTTTTGAAATCTGCGCAAGCACATCCTCCATGGACAGCACATTTAGTAAATGGGCGTTCAAGCCCTCCAATGGGATACTTAGAAAAAGATAGGATTTCCCGGCCTCTTTATACTCCATCTGCCACGGTTTCCCTGCCAACAATGCTTCAACCTTGGCCGTAATCGCCTGCTCCATTAAAGGATATTCCGTTAGCAGCGACTGCTTGGCACGGGTGAATATTTGATAGTTCTCATCGACCAAAAACAGCTGGGAGCGTTCATCCTGCACTGAAAAAGTCCGGGGAGAAAATTCGGATAGCAGCATATCCACCTGAATGATACCGGAATGCTCTCCACTGATTAGGCTGATTTCCCGCAGCAAAGAGACTTTGGGCTCCTGCTCCATACTTCGCTTGAACAGATCCCGGTCGAAATGCTGGAACGTCCACATCTGTAAATCCCCTAACCCGTATGTATCCTTGTACCAGGCCTCCTCCTTAATGCGTCGTTCACTGAAAATAATAGGCGATATTTCATAGGCATACGGATTATCCGTAAACAGATATAGATGCTCGATGTTGGGATTGTTGAATTGAATTCGGGTGAGATTGACAAAAGCGTTCATATTAAAATCGACCAGCTCGCCTAAAGCAGGCTCCGTCTTCCTTGTCAGATAGTTCAATACCTCTTTGTCAGAAACGGCCAGCTGGGCTGAGCGCTCCATGGACTCAATCTGGTTCATGATGTGCAGCTTCTCCATATCGAGTATATTCGCGCTCTTGTCTATCGCATCCTTAATATAGGTCTCATTGATCGCGCGAAAGGACACAATGGAGACGAGCAGACTCGGCACCAAAATAATCGCGATATAAGCTGCGATCAGACGGCTCTGCAGGGATCTCTGCTCCCACCAATAAGCGAAAGCCTGCAGCAGATTGTTTCCTCTTCTCTTCACCTGAAATCCTAATCCCCATTCCTGCTCGTATTTACAGCTGAAAGCTCGAAAAACCCGCGGTCAGCGGGTATTCGGGCTTATCAGCTCAAGCACTATTTTAAAAACTCACCAAGCTTACTAACGTTCTCCTCATATTTCTTCTGCTGGAATGCCTGAACCTGCTCAAGTCCTTCCTTCTGGCGTTTATCGAGATAATCGGTCCAGATGGAATCAAATTCAGCCTCCGTTTCGGCCATCAGCAGCTTCGGCAGCGTTTTGCCCCACAGCTGGCTCAGCTTTGTATTAATAATACCTTCCGGAGAGTTCCCGGTCGGATTGAGAAGTTCAAATTCGGAAGCGCTTACCGTTTTGCCCTTCGTCCAATCCTCCATCTGCTTGAACGGCTCCACAGCCGGAGGTGTCCATTGTGTGGTAATATTCGTATTCATCAGCATCCAGAAAGTAAATGAGGCACCGTACTCCTTATCAAAAGCAGAGCGGTCAGAATTCAGCAGCTCAAGTGCTTCCGGCTTAAACTGATCCTTGCCGTCAATCGTATCGTAAGTTACGCCTTTTTCGCCCAGATAAAGATCCTTGTTGCCTTCTTCACTGTTTAAGTAACTCAGGAAACGGATAGCACGCGCTTTATCCTTTACGTTTTTGGAGATCAGCGTCACTGTCCAGCCGGAGATTCCCGGTCCATCCAGTGTCGGTGTATCCAGATTGCTGTTCGACGGTCCGTCAACGGCAATATATACAGAGTTCGGATCATTCGCGTAGAGCGCATTTTGCTGAGCGGCAAGATCACTGCGCTGATAGATCATGGCAAAGTATCTGCCTTGAGCTATTTTTTCTTCCATCTGCGGGCGTTTGTCTATAAAGATGTCTTTGGAGAGCAGGCCATTCTCATTCGCCGTGCGCATCGTTTTCAGCCACTTAATATATTCCGGATCGGTAGCGCGATCATACAGCTTGCCGTCCTTCTCCTTCGGGATCGCCAGCAAATTCTGAATGTAGCCTTCCAGTGAGTAGTTACCATTCTCGGTGAACTCATGCAGTCCGAGCGGAATAAGCGGCTGACCGTTTACTTCCGGAAACTGAGCCTTCGCCGCTTCCAGTGCAGCCAGGAACCCTTCCGGTGTACGCATATCCGGGCTGCCAATAGCTTCATACATATCTTTTCTGACTAGAAATACTTGGTTGGAGACATAATCTGAACCATACTGCTCATAATCCTTCGGTGAAGATGACGCGTTCGGGTAGGCATAGACCTTGCCGTCCGGCTGTGTATACCAAGAAAGCTTGGCTGCATCCGATGCCGTAAAGAAGTACGGATCATATTCGTCTGCAAGCTCGTTCAGCGGAAGCACAAGTCCCCCATCAATCATCTTTTGTACAGCATCGTCACCCTTATCGAGGGTAATGAAATCCGGAAGCTTTCCTGATGCTATAAGAGTATTCATTTTTTCAGTCTCATTTCCTGCTGGAACGATAAAATTGATGCTGACCCCCGTCTTTTCAGTTATATATTTCGACGTAGGATCAACGCCCCATTGGTTAGGAAACCAGGAAAAATTCAAATACCAGTCAAAGGTAACTGGAGATGTATCCACTTCCCAGCCCGGCTCATCCTTACTGAGCTGAACGGCTGGTGTTTCGGTATCAGGCGTATCGGCTTCACCTTCCTGGCTTCCTCCAGAAGAACACGCGGCCGTAAAGATAAGAATGAGTGAAGTCAGCATAATCAAAACACGTTTCATCGCAAATGATTGGTTCATGCTTTTTACCCCTTTTTCGTCTTATTTTTAATTCATCAGCCTTTGATTGATCCGATCATCATCCCCTTTACGAAGTATTTTTGCAGGAATGGATATACGAACACAATCGGAAGTGTCGTGACAACCATGGTCGCCAGCTTGATCGACTGTGAGGTTACTGTTTTTGTTGCGGCCGTTCCCTGAACCGCTGCCACCATCTGGTTCGAGCTCGACTGAGCGACAACTCTGTACAGATAGGTTTGAATCGGCTGAAGATCCGTATTGTTGATATAGATCATCCCAGTAAAATAGTCATTCCACTGATAGACTCCATGGAACAACGCAATGGTTGCAATAACAGGCAGAGACACCGGGAGCACCACTCTTAGAAATATGGACCAGTCATTCGCACCGTCAATGCGCGCAGCCTCCTCCAGACCATCGGGTATTTCCCGGAAGAACGTCATGAAGATGATGAGATCAAAGAAGCTGAACATAGCAGGGATGATATAAACGAGAAAGTTATCCAGGAGGTTTAGATCCCGAATGAGCAGGAAGGTCGGTATGAGGCCCCCTCCGAAGAACAACGTGATCGTCCCGATAAGAATATACAGCTTGCCTCCAATTAAATCCTTTCGGGAGAAGGCATAGGCTACCATCGCCGTAAAGAAGACATGCACCGCTGTACCGACTACCGTTTTGGCTACGGTTATACCCATCGCCATCATGATTCCCGGACTGTCAAAGACCGCTTTGAAATTGTCCAGACTGAACTCCCGAGGCCACCAGTAGATTCCGCCTCTCATGGCATCGGCGCCGTCATTAAAGGAATTCACAAGCACGTACCAGATCGGATACAGCGTTAGAAAACAGATCAGCAGCATAACAAGGGTGTTGACAGCATCAAAGACGAACTCCCCTTTGGTTCTGCGTTCAAGCGTCCACAAGAATGATTTCCTCCTTTCTCCTTAAAACAGGGATGTGCCATTGATTCGTCTCGAGACTTTGTTGGCAATCAGCAGTAAAATAAGCGCGATCACTGATTTGATCAGACCAACTGCCGTAGCATACGAATAACGTCCCGAAAGAAGCCCTGTCTGGTATACGTAATAATCAATTACATTACTTGCACTGTCGTTCAGCGAGTTACGCAGTACAAGGATCTGGTCAAAGTTCGAGTTCAACACGCCGCTGACAGCCAGTATAAACAAGATCGTTATCGTGGATTTGATGGAAGGCAGCGTAACGTACCACATTTTCTGAAACCTTCCAGCCCCATCGATGGTGGCTGCCTCATACATATCCGGGGATACGCTCGAAATAGCAGCAAGATAAATAATTGCCGACCAGCCGAGCTCCTTCCAAATATCAGAGGCGATAATGATCGTCCAGAAATATTTTGGCTCCGCCAAATAACTGATTGGCTCCTGGATGATATTCAGCGCAAGCAGAATGTTGTTTATAATTCCGATGTCCGACAGCCATGTGGCAAGGATACCGCCAAGTACGACCCAGGATAAAAAGTGCGGCAAATAGGAAATGGTCTGCACGGTTCGCTTGAATCTAACACTTCTCAGTTCGTTGAGGAACAAAGCAAACAAAATAGGCAGCGGAAATCCGATAATCAGCTTGAGCAGGCTCATGCCGAGTGTATTGCGGATGACATTGCCCAGATTATCATCCTCCAGAAACTCCTTAAAATGCGTTAGCCCCACCCATGGCGCTTCAGAAATAGTGCCGATGATGTTGTACTCTTTAAAAGCAATAATGATGCCGTACATCGGGATGTAGTTGAAGATGAACATCCACGCGATGCCAAGCAATGCCATCGTCTGTATATGCCGCTGCCGCAAAAACTTCTTGCCGAGCCCGGGACTCAAAGATTTCCGGGGAGCCTTCGACACTTTGGCGGAAGACGGAGGTGCGTGGCGGGGTTCCATATCCATTGGTAAGTTGACCTCCCTCTTTTAACATCTACTATGTAAGCACTTACATTTAGTAAATCCATCATACAGTTAAATTCGCCAGGTTATAAGGTGTTAAATTTCGTATTTAGGGTTCATATTTCGGGTTGCTCATCCTGAGGAGCCATGTTATGTTTATTAGAAAAATTTTTAGGAGGAGCCGCCATGAGTACCGCTAAGATTGATCCGATTCTGATTAATTTTCCAGATGCCATTGAAAGTGAAAGACTGATCATACGCGCACCTAAGCCGGGTGACGGAGCTGTCATGAACATTGCTGTCAAGGAGAGTCTTGCGGAGCTCAAGCCATGGATGCCTTGGGCCGAGACTCCCCCTACGCTCTCGGAATCCGAAACGCAGATCAGACAATCCGCTGTCCATTTTGCCGAGCGAAAGGACTTGCAGCTGCTGTTATTTCTGAAGGAAACGGGCAAGCTGATCGGAAGCAGCGGCCTTCACCGAATCAACTGGGATGCGCGTAGATTTGAGATCGGCTACTGGATTCACAGCGCTCACACAGGAAAGGGCTATGTTACTGAAGCAGTGCATGCGATCACAAACTTTGCCGTGGAAGAGCTGAAGGCCAACCGGATCGAGATCCGCTGTGACGCGCTGAATACGAATAGTGCAAATGTGGCCAAGCGGGCAGGCTTCGTGCTGGAAGGTATTTTGCGAGGAGACAGTCTTGGGGTAGATGGCACGCTTCGGGACACTTGCGTGTTCTCAAAGGTTCGCGGTCAGGAATTTTAGAATCATTCAAAAAGCGGAATTAACGCTTAACAGGCCGGGTCGTTAATCGACCTGGCCTGTTGTAAATATACTAATCTAATTATTTATGATTTATGACTTCAATGTAATTTTAAGCTTTCCTTTCACGGAAGCTGGAGTGAGCAGAATACCCTGTTCTGTAGATTCTACAGCTGCTCCTTCCACAGTCTCCACCTCAGCTTTACCTCTAAGAAGCAGCTGCCAAGGCTTGCTCGCATCTTCCGAAGTTACTGTAATGATGCCGTCCGCTCTTGATGCACTTACTTTTAATTCAGCTTCTGCTTTTGTATTGTAAACAACAGCTTCAGCAGAAGCGCCCTCCTGCAATTCAAATAGATGCAGCTGTACATGATCGGCAAAATCATAGTCCGTACGAGAATCGTTCTGACCGATAGCCATCAGACTATTCTCACGTACATACAAAGGAAGACTAAAGTAATCATATCGCTCGCTGAACCACTGACCGCCTTCTTTTGTCTCACCTGTAAGGAAATGCGTCCAGCGTCCTTTCGGAAGATAATACCGCCCTACGCCCTGGTCATTGAAAATGGGTGCAACAAGCATCGAATCACCAAGCATATACTGCAGATCAAGCGGGGCACAATTCAAATCATCCATAAATTCGAGCACCATAGATCTCATTAATGGAACGCCTTGTACCGTAGCATTTACGGAAGCGGCGTATAGATAAGGCATCAGCGTGCCCTTCAGCTTTGTAAAATAGCGCAGCACATCCACCGATTCCTCGTCAAACAGCCATGGTACGCGGTAGGATTCATTTCCATGCAGACGGCTGTGGGAGGACAGGAGCCCAAAAGCGCTCCAGCGCTTATACAGATCCGGCGTCGCGGTCTGCTCAAAGCCGCTGATATCATGGCTCCAGAAGCCGAATCCGCTCATCCCGAGGGACAGGCCGCCACGAAGAGTTTCGGCCATTGAGGCATAGGTTGCGGAGCAGTCCCCGCCCCAGTGAACAGGGAATTGCTGACTCCCCGCTGTAGCCGAACGTGCAAACAGCATCGCTTCATTTTTGCCGCGGGACTCCTCGAGAGCTTCAAATACGGTTTTGTTGTATAGGTAAGTGTAATAGTTATGCATTTTGACCGGATCGGAGCCATCATGATATACGACATTTGTCGGGATGCGCTCACCGAAGTCCGTCTTAAAGCTATCCACGCCCATATTTACCAGCTCGATCAGCTTGTCCTTATACCAGCGAACCGCTTCCGGATTCGTGAAGTCAACAAGGCCCATCCCTGACTGCCAGCGGTCCCACTGCCACACGGTTCCATCCGGATTTTTGACCAGATAGCCGTGCTTCTTCCCTTCGTGGAACAGATAGGATTTCTGTCCGATATAAGGATTGATCCAGACGCATATCGACAGCCCTTTGCTCTTCAGACGGTCCAGCATCCCCTTAGGGTCAGGGAATACATCCTCATCCCATTTGAAATCACACCACTGGAATTCCTTCATCCAGAAGCAGTCGAAATGGAATACAGAAAGCGGAATGTCCCTCTCCAGCATCCCGTCTACAAAACTGTTTACGGTTGCTTCATCATAGTTCGTCGTAAAGGATGTCGTCAGCCAGAGTCCATACGACCAGGCCGGAGGCAGAGCCGGCTTACCAGTCAGCGTCGTATAATTGTCCAGCACTTCTTTCATATCACTGCCGCCGATAATGTAATATTTCAGGCTTTCACCAGGGACGCTGAACTGCACCTTGGATACATTTTCCGATGCAACCTCATAGGACACACGCTCGGGATGATCTACAAATATGCCGTAGCCGTAATTGGACATATAGAAAGGTACGTTTTTATAAGCCTGCTCACTAGAGGTGCCTCCATCTTCGTTCCACATATCAACAACCTGGCCGTTTTTCACAAATGGAGTAAACCGCTCCCCGAGTCCGTAAATGTATTCTCCGATTCCCAGATCCAATTGCTCACGCATATGCACTACAGGCTCGAGTGCGGACTTAATATAAGCAGGGCCTTTATAGCCGGTTCCTGTCAATCTTCTCTCTCCGAAGCTGTAATCCACTTTCCAGCCGCTCATCAGATCGACGTTAACACTGAGGTCACCGCTCGCAAGGCTTACCTTGGCTTTATCCCTTTCAATAGAAACAGCTGAATTTGTTTCCTCATTAATATGAAATTTAGGCGATACCTCATCTAGGTCGTTATGAATATACTCAACACAGATCACGTTCTTCATAGGTGAACTGTATCTTACCGTAAGGAGTGTTGTATTGAGTGTATGGCCTTTATGCTCGATTTTTTTGGTGGATGCATATACAGTTACAGAGTCCTCCTTCACCTCTACATCTCGAATTTCCACAGGGTACAATACCTGAAGTCCCGATCTTACGTGCCAGTAGCCGTCTGTAAATTTCATAGATATTCTCCTATCTCTCTTTTTTGTATATGTTAGTCTTTCATGGATCCTGCTACGATGCCCCCGACAACATAACGCTGCAGGGCAATAAAAATAACGATAATAGGAAGGGCTGCAATAGTTGCCACCGCCATCAAATTGTTCCACTCTGTTCCGTATTGACCGATAAACCGGTACAGCCCGAGTGTAAGCGGACGAACACTATCGTCTGTCGTCAACGTCAAGGCAAAGACGAAATCTCCCCATCCGAACAAGAAGCAAAATACTGCAACGGTCATCATGCTCGGTACAACGAGCGGGAGCATAATCCGTGTAAAAGCCGTAAATCGGTTACAGCCATCAATCGCTGCCGCCTCTTCAAGTCCTTTAGGAAGCGCCATAAAGGCAGGTCTCAGAATGAGCACGGCAAAGGGCAGCGCATGAATCATATCGGCAAGAATCAGTCCGAAATAGCTGTCAACGAGCTGCACCTTAGAGAACATGATGAACAAAGGCATTGCCATTGTAATCCCAGGCAGCATTTGAATCGCAAGCAGCAGAATCATGATCATTGACTTACCTCTGACATTCAGCCTTGCCATGGCATAAGCACCCGGAACAGCAAACAACAGAGTCATGATCATTGTGCCGGTCGCCACTATAAAGCTGTTGCCGATATAGCGAAGCATATCTTGATTCTTGATGAAGTTATCTACATACGCCTGAAATGTGGCATTCAGCAGCCCAAATTTCGGCGGCGTTGCAAACAGGTCTGTAATTGGCGTAAGCGATGTTTTGACCATCCAATACACCGGGAACAGAAACAGAGCTGTGATCAGGATCGACACTAGTGTCATGAAGTATCTTTTTGGGGATTGCGCCATTATTGAGCCTCCTCCTTACTCGTCATCCGCAGGTAAACCATAGCAAGCAGAATCAGAATGATGAACATAATCATCGATACGGCTGCTCCCTGACTGAACTCAAATTTGAGGAAGGACATCTGGTATGAGTAAATCGGCAGGACGTTCGACGAGTTGACCGGACCGCCCGCTGTCATGATAAAGATAAGATCAAATACTTTAAATGTATTGATGATACCCAGCATAACGAGAATCAGAATTGTCGGCTTCATGAGCGGCAGCGTAATGTGGCGGAACTGCTTCCACTTGCTTGCTCCGTCCAGCTTCGCCGCTTCGTAAAGCTGCTCCGGCATGCCTTGAAGACCGGTCAAAAGAATAATCATATTAAACGGTATCCCGATCCAGATGTTGGCCACGATGGTTGACAGCAAAGCGGTGCTGTTGTCGCTGAGCCAGCTGTGAGGCTGATCGATGATGCCTAACCATTGCAAAATAAAGTTGATAACTCCGTAGTCACCATTCAGCATCCACTGGAACACAGAAGCCGTAATGACAACCGGGAGCATCCAGGCAAGGAGCATGAGAGAACGCATGACATTCCGTCCCGGAAAGGAGCGATTAAAGAATAACGCCATGGCAAATCCAATCCCGAACTGAAATACAAGACTAAGTACAGTAAAGACTAACGAGTTACGAAGCGCTGTGAAAAACACTGGATCTTTAAAGGTTTCGATGTAATTATCAAGTCCGACAAAGCTGTGCTCTTTTTTAAAGTTATAGACGTTCACATCCTGAAGGCTCAGCGTAATGTTATAAACAATCGGAAACAGGACGAACACCAGCATAAACAGAATAATTGGCAGTATGAACAAATAGTTAGACCATGTTGAAAAATGTCTGGTTGTGCTAGAGCGCTTAACGGAAGGCACTGTGCTTGGCTCCATCTTCAGTTCCCCCTTTCTTATTCATTCTCTTGTTGTTCATTTAACAGCTCTTGAATGGTTTGGCTTGCTGTCTGCTGTGCTGCTTCAGGAGATTTGGCTCCTGTGAGAGACTCCTGCAGCATCGTTTGAATCGCTTCCGAAATGCTCGCATAGTTTGGACCGTAGGCTCTAGCCTTTGAATCCAGCATACTGTCTGCAAACACCTTCATATGCTCATCGTCCTGCCAAAATGGATCTTCCAGCAGATCTCCCCGGCTCGGCAGACGTCCATTCGTTTGAAGCAGCTCCTTCAGTCGCTCCGGCTCATTGGCAAACTGAATGACATCAAAAGCAGTCTCCTTGTTCTTCGATGCTTCTGAGATAGCCCAGTTCTCGCCGCCAAGCACGGTAGCTGACTTCTCATCCGCAGGGAGTTCTACAACATCCCAGTTCACCTCAGAATTCGCTTCAAGGAAAGGAATTTGCCATGTACCGTTAACCATCATGGCTACCTTGCCTGCCGCGAACTGTGTAGCGGTGTCCGCCTGCTTCTGTGTCACGACATCTCTGGACATATTACCTTGATCCACCATATCGCTCATCATCGTTAGCGCTTTCAAAGTTCCCGGAGCGTCAAAGTTCGTTATATCAGCCCCTGACTGCAGCAGGAAAGGGAGAAATTGAAAGGTTCCTTCTTCCGTCTTAACCGCACTCACAGCAAATCCAAAAACGTTGTTCTTGGTCAGCTTCGCAGCAGCTTGCTGCAGCTCTTCCCAATTCTTAGGCGGTGTAAGTCCGGCTTCTTCAAAAAGATCGGTGTTGTAGTACAGTGCAAGGTTATTGCTTCCGACCGGCACTCCGTAGTTTCTTCCGTTATACATCGTGGAGGACCAAGGGCCTTCAATATACTGGTCCGCCTGTCCCCAGGCTTCTACTTCATCCGTTATATCTGCAAGCACACCTGCGGCGGAGAAGGTCTGATGATCCGCACTGTCAATCCACAAAATATCCGGTCCGGAATTACCGATGGAGCCGAGCAGCAGCTTGGTTTTAATATCTGAGTAAGCCACGTAGGTTCTCTTGATATCGACATCCGGATGCTCCGCCTCATATTCAGCGATAATCTTGTTTATCGCGTTTACACTTCCGTCGGTTGTCATGGTATCCCACCAGGTAATGACTTTTTTTACGTCTGAATTTGCTGAGCCTGATCCGCTGGAACAAGCCGTCAGCAGCAGGAACACCATCAGCATTAATGATAGCGCCTTCATTTTATTGTTCATAATACGCTCCCCTCTTTGCCACTTTTGTCAGCTCTAAATCTGAGTTCATGCTGATCATCATCGAAAACTTTTACTAGTTCATTACGCTCATATCGCCTTGCGCTGATGAAATCACCCCTCTCAAAGCCATCGATACACTAAAATGATAAACTTCTCGCATTAATTGATGTACGTGCATCATTTTGTTCAAAAGGAAGCCACTCCCTGATTACATAGGCTTTAGCTCTATAAACTATCGTTGTATGCAAGCGTCAAGCCTATATCGGCAGGGAAAAGGTAAGCTTAGATGTAGTACTGCGCATTTTCCTTGGTGACAAGCTCCAGCTTGGTGATGTTTTCCTTGACGTTGATTTTCTCACCATACGCAAGGTAGGCAAACAGAGTTTTAACAGCCAAATACCCTTGGTTTACCGGATCCTGGCAGATGGTAGCCGTAACAACATCATTTCGCATGTAGCTGTAAATCTCTTCTGTCATATCATGTCCGATGAGCGAGACCTTTCCTGCAAAGCCTGACCGTTCCAGATGCCGTGCGACAACATTCAGCTTGGCACTGGTTACATAGACCGCATCAGCTTGCTCAAACAACGGCTCGAATACAGATGCCTGCTCATAGTCCTCCTGCTTCAGCTTCAGCAGATGGGTCATCTCAACATGCTGGTCCGCGATAACCTCACGGAACCCCATAATCTTCTGCTGCAGCTGGAACGTTGTTGCCGACGGCACAGAGGAAGCATCCGATGTAATCAGTCCCAGCTTAGCACCTTGCCCTGTGATCTTGCAGAGCAGATCCGCCGCAAGTCTGCCTGCGATGCGATAGTCACATCCCACGTAGAACAGACGCTTGCTGAGTGGAGAGTCGTTATTAAACGTGCAGACTCCCATACCGGAATCTATGCCTTGATCGATCAGCTCCGCCATCTCTTCCGAATCGTTGGGAGAAATCGCGATCGCATCAAATTCCTTTGAATCGATAATATCCTGCACGACCTGCTTTTGCTTCTCCATGTCATACTTTTCGGATTTAAATAATTCGATTCGCAAGCCGTAATCCCTTAATTCCTCGTAAGCAATGTGGACTCCCTTCTCCACTTGCCACCAGAAATAGTCCGGAAGCTCTGGAAATACAACGGCAATGGATACTTCCTTCTTCCGAGAGAGAAAGCTCGCCGATTTATTAGGCTTGTAATTCATTTCATTCAATTTATCCATGACCTTGCGGTAAGTCTCAGGCTTGACGTTGCCCCTGTTATTGAGCACTCGATCCACTGTAGCGGCAGAAATACCAATACGCTGAGAGATTTCCTTGATCGTTAGTCGTCTCGTTTCTTTCATACCATTCCTCATTTTATGTATCCGCTTTCTTTCATGCTTCGAAAGAAAACTGGTTTATTAATGTACTGATCATAGCGCTCTTATTATCGACTGTCAATCATAAATTGATGTTTTCTTAGATGAAATGATGTTCGTACATCATAAATGGAGTATGAAAAGCGCGGGAACAGAGCTAAAGTACCCCGGTTCCGCGCGCGTTATAGTCTCTGGTATAAAATGAATAAGGAACAATTGAAAATTATCCTGTTATGGAATCCAGCTGGTTGATGGCCTGCTTATTCGAACATGGAATTTGAATCAGTACGACTGTCCCCTTGCCTTCCTCACTTTCGATCTGAATCGTTCCCTGGTGATTCTCTATGATCTTATAGCTGACCATAAGCCCAAGACCGGTGCCTTTATCCTTGGTTGAATAAAACGGCTCCCCAATTCGTGCCAGCTTGGCTTCCGGAATTCCAGCACCATTGTCCACGAAAGAAACCATGATATTGCCCTGCTCGTTCAATAGAACAGAAATATGAATTTTGCCTCCGCCCGGCATCGCCTCAATTGCATTTTTCAGCACATTGATAAATACCTGCTTGATCTGATTCTCTACACACATCACTTTAACATCCGGCTCACATATAGCGGTGATTTCAACGTTATTCATGATAGCCTGTGTTTCCAGCAGCATGATGACATCCTGAATGATCGGCTCCAGCCCATGCTCGGTAAACTGAACGGCCTGCGGCTTCGCAAGCACCAGCAGTTCACTTACAATCTGCTCGATCCGGTCCAGCTCCGTCAGCATAATATCGATATAGGCATTCCCGCTTTCTTTCTTGGAGAGCAGTTTCGTAAAACCCTTTAGCGCCGTAAGCGGGTTGCGGATTTCATGAGCGATGCCGGCTGCAAGCTGGCCTACGGCAGACAGCATTTCTGTCTTGCGCAGCATTTCCTCTGCATTTTTGCGCTCACTGATATCCTCCGATAATTTAACAAAATGAATAATTTCGCCTTTTTTATCGGTAATCGGAATCATTTTGACAGATTCCCAGAATTCTTCCCCATCTTTACGGAAGCTTAAGATTTCGCCTTTCCATATATCGTCGCCAAGAGCCGTCTTAAATACTTCCCTTATAGAAAAGTCATTGTGGCTGTAACAGCTCAGGTCTTGTCCTTTTGCTTCCTCCAGTGTGTAGCCTGTGACCTCGGTGAACTTAGGATTTGCATATTCAATCTTTCCTCGCACGTCCGTAATAACTGTCATGCTCGGGCTCTGTTCAATCGCATAAGAGAGCTTAAGGAGCTCTTCGTTTACCGCCTTTAGATCTGTAATGTTAACAAAGGTAAGGACAACACCGCTTGTAAAGTTGTCTACTGTCCGATAAGGAAGAATTCTCATGCTGTACCAGGTTCCGTCCTGGCTTTGGATTTCCTTCTCGAAAGGCTCAAATGTCTTCAGCACATGCTGGGCATCGTCCACAAGACTCTCGTATTTGAAGTGATGCGAGATATGCTGAATCGGGCGTCCATAATCTACATCCATAAGGTTAATCTCTTTTGTAATCGCTGGTGTAAATCGGCGAATGCACATTCGTTTATCCAGAAAAATAGTCCCGATTCGTGTACTGCCAAGAAAATTGTTCATGTCGTTATTGACGTCGGTAAGCTCCTGGATTTTGAATTGAAACTCGGTATTAACCGTTACCAGCTCTTCGTTTACGGACTGAAGCTCCTCGTTTGCGCTCTGCAGCTCTTCGTTCGCCGCCACAAGCTCTTCATTCGTTGCCTGGAGCTCCTCGTTGGACGTTTCCAACTCCTCTACGGTGGCCTGCAGGCTTTCCTCAGACCGCTGCAGCTCCTGCTCCAGCTCGAATATCCGCATTTTCAGCGTATTGTCGATATGAACAGGTTCCATAACGATTTCCTCTGCCTGCTTCAGATGCTGGGGTTCTTCAAACAAGAGCAGCACGTATTTCTCATAAGCTTTGTTTTTGAGGGAAAACGGACGAATATGCAGATCGATCAGACGGTCACCTTGGTTCGTATTGACCCGCAGCGCAGGGTACACTACATTTTGCATCATATCCCTTACCTTCTGAATTCCTGATGATACGGTAATGGCTACATTCTGATCGATCATCTTGTAGATGTTCCAGCTGGGTTTCCCTTGGGTAAGCATTAAATATTCGTTAATGGGTCCGATCAGATGGATGACGTCATTATGATGATTAATAATCATTCCGGGAGAAATGTGCTCTTCCGCCAGCATGGTGTACAAATCTCCGGGGCGTTTACTTTGAATTTGTTCCCGAGGTTGAACAGCGGTCACGGCTGCCTTTTTATAATTGTGATAACTGGAGGCTCTTCCTTCCATCGAAAAAGACTGGGACTCCGCTTCGGAATCCGACTCTGCTTTGCCATTCTTGTGACAAAATATATTCCATCTCCGATCAAATGCCTCGAAATGACTCGCATATCTCCCAAGCGTTTCACTAGGACCAAGAAAGAGAAAGCCTTCCGGATTCAAGGCAAAATGAAATAAGGACAAAGCCTTCACCTGCATCTCCGGCTGCAAATAGATAAGCATATTTCGGCATGTAACCAGATCCAGATTGCGGAACGGCGGGTCTTTAATAATATTTTGAGGCGCGAAAATAATCATCTTGCGAATATCCTTGCTCACTTGAAACATATCATCGTCCCGGATGAAAAAACGATCAACATCCTCTTCGGACAGGTGATGAATATTGCTCTGAGAGTATATTCCTTGACTGGCGTATTCAATGGACTCCTTGTCCAAATCAGTTGCAAAGATTTTAATGTTATAGTCATCTTCCAGCTGTTCCGCATACTTCTTAAGCAGAATCGCAATGGAGTATGCCTCTTCTCCTGTTGAACAACCGGCTACCCAGACTCTGATCTCTTTTGAATAGCTTTTTTTCTCAAAAATACGAGGCAGCACCTTATCATAGATAATTTGGAATGCCTCCGCGTCCCGGAAGAAATTCGTCACCCCGATCAGCAGATCTTTTCTTAGCGAAGTAAGCTCATTCCGATGGTCCTCAAGATAAGTCATATACTCTTGAATAGAAGGTACGTTATTCATAGCCATGCGGCGCTCGATACGGCGAAGTACGCTGTTTCGCTTGTAGTACGTAAAGTCGATGCCGCTTTCTTCTTTTATTTTCTCAAAAATGATTTGAATAAACTGCTCTGTACTCATTCTTTCCTGATCACCTGCAAGTGGGTATACTCCAAAGGCACGTACGTGCTGCAACAGCTTCTCCGACATATCCTTCGGGTTTAATATATCATCAACCTTACCCGTCATTTTCGCTGAACTCGGCATACCGTCAAATTTAGCTGACTGCCCGTCCTGAACGATGACAAGACCGCCTGCTTTTTTAATTTCAACAATTCCCTTAGAGCCGTCTGTCCCCGTTCCCGATAAAATAATCCCAACTGCCCTTTCGCCATATTCGGCAGCAAGTGAGACGAAAAAGTCGTCAACGGACAAGTTGATCGCCGACTGTTTAACTGAGTCCGCCAGCTGCAGCTTTCCTTCTCGAATCGTCATCGTCTTGCGGGGCGGTATTAAATAAATATGATTGGGCACGATCTCCATTTGGTGCTCTGCCACCGATATCGACATTGTTGTATATTTGGATAAAATTTCAGCCATCAGGCTCTTATAATCAGGTGATAAATGCTGAACAACCACAAAAGACATGCCTGAATCTGGCACCATATGGTCAAAAAAGGCCTCTAGTGCCTCAAGTCCTCCTGCAGAGGCTCCAATACCTACTACACATACTGGTGCGGATGCCTCTATTCGTTCCTCGATTTCTACTTTATTCATCATGATGTCTAAAGACTCGCGTTCCATCTGCTTACTCCCCTTCCATGTCCTGCGTATGTTACGTCATTACGGACGAATCAGTATCCGGGTTGAAGCTGGTCTATTGCTGTCCTCAAGCAGTGTCTATAGATATCAAGGACGTTCTCTTCCTGTTCTTCAAGTAAATGAAGAGACTCAGAGATATAGCGAAAGTTTTCGATTAAGTGGCGCGTATCCATACCGTGAGTAAGAAGAATCCCGTTCAGCCATACGGCATAATCAACAAATACTTTAGGATTCTTGAGCATATAAGCGGTATGGAGGTGCTTCATATGATGGAGATTGTCTTCCCTGCACTTTTGCCTTCCGACTTCTCCATATCTGTCTATCAATTCAGGAGCATTATAATAGATTCTCGCAGTAACCTCTTCTATGAGACGTTCATATTGTCCTGCCCTATCTGTCATAAACAACCACCCTGCATTTCACGTCAGACCTAGATCAAATAAAGCATTATTTTCCAGTTTGACGACATTTACTTCAGTATATTTCATGCCATTATTTAATCATATAGGATTTTTTTGAATATGGGTCAATTTCGACAAAAGCTTCTACAACTTCCTTTGTTTCTCCCTAGTTCTTTCTATTCATTTATATTAAAATGGGTAACATTAACAATAAAGAAGGTGTCATGCGATGCATATGGATACAGAACAATTCGCGGAAGACATGGTTAGAGGTAAAACGGAGGAATGCTGGGATAAACTGCTTCAGCATGTCGATTCAGGCCGAAACAGTCTCTTCATTTTTGAACAGCTGCTTGCACCGGCCATGCGCTATGTCGGTTCATTATGGGAGCATAACCTTATTACCGTTGCAGATGAGCATCTTGCATCTGGGGTGTGCGAAGTTCTCTTGACCAGGTATGCCGCTCTCAAAAAACCTTCCACAAACAATGGCTACCGTGCCATGCTGCTATGTGTAAAGGATGAAGCTCATTACTTTGGACTTAAGATGGTAAGCACCATATTCGAGGAGCATGGCTTTGATACCCGTTTTTATGGACAAAATTTGCCGCTGGAATACGCCAGACTCAGCGCGCTCAATTGGAAGCCGGATATTATTGCGTTATCGGTCTCGATTGCATATCATCTGCCGACTTTGCTGGAATATATTGAAGCCTTTGAACAATTGGTGCACCGCCCCGTCATTATGATTGGAGGACGCATTATAGAGAAGTATAGTATCCAGGAGGCTGTAGCAGACAGGGCTGTCTTTCTGTCTGACATGCTAGAGCTCGACAAATGGATTATGTCCTACAGCAGACAAGTAAATCAACAGCAATACGTGAGGTGAAATTCATCTTAAATCTATCCATGATCCCTGTTCCTTATATCGTAGTAGACGCAGAACTTCATATCCTCTCCTCCTCGGAGCAGACAAGCCAAGTGTTTAGCAAGGCTGAAAATTTTAAAGAATGGCTAGATGAGGGGTCTATCACCAAAGCCGAGCAATATATCTCTAAGATCCACTCTCGCACGAGGATTGAGCTGATCATGAACACAAAGGCGAATCCCTTTGCCGTATTTGATATCTACCAGCAGTGGGATGATCAGGGCTTGGGACATCTGATCTGCATTGAGCAGATTCAGAAAATACAGACCGTAACGGACAAGCTCCAGCTCCTTCATGAGGATCTGCAGCGTCCGCTTCATATTATCCATGAGACAGGTGAGCGGGCAGCAGCCGGTCACAGCAAGCAATCTGCAAGCCACCGGGAACTTCGCTCGGCACTTGAGACGATCAGAGAGCTGGTCGATATGCTCTATCCCAGCTTGATTGAAATTGATCAGACGATCTATGCAGACATTATTAAGAATCAGATTGATTCCGCTCTCTCTGAACCTGCTGAAGACAATGTCCACCAAATTCCTACAAAATTCAACGAAGATCATTCTAAAAATGAATCTTGAGAAATATAAAAGAATATGTCGAATAACAGTCGGTGCTGCTCAAGAAGCAGATCCGGCTGTTTTTTTTGCATAATTCGACTTTTCGCTTGGCAGCTTACTTTTACTGCACAAATCATTGGGTAATATTACATAGATATTGCTACCTTAAAGGAGTGAAGCGCATGAAGAAGCGGATGTGTCTCATCATTTTCGCGATGGCTGCCCTAGCGTTAACTTCATGCGGGAATGATCCAACTACGATGAGCCAGTCAGGTCGAGCCTCAACCTTCGAGCAGAAGCTAGCATATAGCCAGGGCAGTCCCGCAGCATTGGAGCAGAAACACGCGGATACGAACGGAGAGCATAGTCAGCAGCATATAACTCAGACACGGGAAGTCGAAGCCTCAGACATTCGATCCCTTCGGACCGCTGAAGGCTTCGAAGGAAATATTTATGTCACTATGGATCCGAATGCAGACCGCATTACAGCTACACTTAACATAGAGAATTGGCTGCTGGAGGAGCAGCCGCTGCTGTTCACGAATACCAAGGATCAGACGCTTACTGCGGGAATCCGATATCCGATGGAAACTACCCATGAAGGGAAGGAACTTCATCATGAGAACGTGACGCTTTCGATTGTTGTACCAGAGAAGCTGTATACGGGAATTTCACTGATTACGAAGAGTGGTTATATCTCAGTAGAGCGTATGAATGCATCCGCCATGGAGACCCGAACCGGAGCAGGAAACCTCGATTTAAAGCAGATTAATGCTGAAGAGTTTCATGGAAAGACAGAGGCAGGTGATGTGTTCTTCAAGATAAACCAGCCGGAGCATTATAAATTCATGGCGAAAACACATAGTGGAAGTATGGAGCTCCTTGGAGAGGTTTATGAAGACGAACAGGGCCAGCAGCAAATCGGAAATGGCTTTAACGAGGTTCAATTAATGACGAATGAGGGGAATGTGAGGGTATATGAGTAAAATGGATTTCGCTATCTGCCTATAGAAGCCTGGATTTGAACATCCAGGCTTCTTTAAGCTGTGTGTCTCGGATGAGCAAGACGACAGATACAAAGAGATGTTTAATGTGTGACCGCTCCATAAGACAAGCCGCCAACAATAGATTTGAGCCATTCTAAATGTCTTATAGTTGAATTCAATTCGCCAGGCAAATGATCCGTCATATCAACACCCTGCTCTTTATGTAATAAATCACAAACGAATAGACTTAAATCTACTGCTCAGTCGATTAGCAAGGTTGCTATTGAGGAATTAGGTTGTAGATTCTATTGAGGAACCTATGATCACCCCTATGAATCTAAATTCATTCTCATCGTTAGCTTGTTCCTCTCATTCCGGCGAGTAAATAATAAACAGCTAGCTATTACTTTCTGCATCCAGTGGTATAAATAAATCCTCAAGGGCTAGCGTGTTCCAAGCTGATAATTCAGGACTATCTTCATGGCCCCGTTTCACCGCATTTTCCTTCTGTACTTTAATTGTTTTTGTAACTCCGTCTTTATTGCGAACAAAGACATACTCATGATAATCATCATGTACAGTATGAGATTGAATACTCCAATCTTTTTGAACAGCTAAAGCACGCGTACTCAGACCTTGTCCCGTCATACTCCTATTCCCTCCGTTCCGCTAAATAGATCTCCGAATAACCATTCCTTCAGCATATAGAATAGAACCCGGATCCCTGTGATAATTTGCTGTAAGATCCCAAACCGCCAAAGCAGAAATAGAATAAGGGCTATTCCGATGAATGTTAGGCAGCCACAACCACCCTTCGATCCAAGGAATAGCAAGATTACTGCAGCAATGATTATGTATAACACCCTGATGACTCCCTCTTTCTTCTCTCTATGTAAATTATTTCTGTATATGTAGAGTATAAAAGCTTTTGAAATATTTCGCTGAAAAATATTTATAATCCGGATGCACTTAATCTTCATTTGTTATGGGAGGGAATTCCACAGCGCGGCTGAACTAAATGGTACAAACCAGGATGTAGAACGTACTTGCCCTAAAATAGCCAGCGTTTGAATCATATCGCTTCCTGTTATTTGAAAGAGGAGCTGCATGTTAACGAGAAGCTCAAAGACCAGGAAGGTCATAATGACCATAGACCAAACACATATTGTGCCTAAGGGGTACGCGATCGGTTTTCGAGTTGTCTAATCCGATCCTCCAGCACTTGGATTCGCTTGTTCATCCGATAAAAGGCCGGGGTCACTCCAACTATAACGATAATGAGGATTACGACGAGCACATTCAATCCTATCCCTCCTTCATTAACATTCCGGCTCTACGATGGCGTCCTTCCCTTTTCAAGATTATTTCTTTTTACGGTTAACCAAATACAGCCCTCCGGCACAGATAATGATGGCCGCAATAGACAGCATAATGTTGCTCGGCGACATGTCTGTTATAAACAGCCCCAGCAAAGCAATGATAATTAGAACAGAATACATCATATTAATGACTGCCTTTCTCATGAGCTCGTCCCCCCCTTCAGAAAATTTATTCCACCTCTTAAAATCTACTAAGCTATGTATTTATTTTGGACGATATATTTATATAGACTGCTATTATTTATCTTAACATTTTTACAAGATATCAGGCGAATTTGAAGCAATCATCTTTTGTGGAAAAGGATAAACACCAGTTCAACACACTTAATTTCAGGAGGAGCATGAATGACACAAGATTTACTCGAACTTCACAAAAGAAACGGACTATTGGTGCTGATGCTATGGATATGCACCGCGCTTGGTCTGGCAACCACATTGGATTCAAAGGCAGGGTTAATCTCTCTCGCCTCCTCAGCCGTCCCTTTCTGCCTATTAAGCTCATTCCTATTTATAAAAAAACTGTTCATTCCGCAGTTCAAATACTTGGTCGTCATTAGCATTAATGTCATCAGTTTTTCACTGATGTCTGCGGGCACTTCGATTATGAATTCGCTTGTATTGTATTTAGCCATTGCATTTACATCCCTTTATATGGATCGAATCGCACTCATTGTGAATGGGGTGATCAGCCTTGCCATTCTGAACTATTTCAGCTTCACCGTTTACGTAGGCGAAGACATCGTAGGACTGAATACATTCTACGTCGTTGTTCTGCTGACGATGATTGGCCAGAGCTCCATCGGCTCACGCATGCTGTCATCGATGAAGAACAGCATGAATGAAGCTACGCTTGCCAAAGAAAAAGTGGAACAGCTCGTCATAAAAGCGAGAGAAGTCTCAGCCACCCTTAGTGTCTCAAGTAAAGAGCTGAATGAAAATGCCGTCATGGCAGGTAAAATTAACAGCGAGGTACTGGCCGCTTTTCATGAAATGTCGGCAGGGATTGAATCCCAGGCCAGTAGTGTATCGGACATCAGCTCAGCTATGGAGAACCTGAACGATTCCGTTCAGCGCACCTATGCAGCTTCAGAGATGACAAGCGAGAAAGCCAATATCACAGCAGAGCTAACCAGAGAAGGCCGTGAGCAAATGACAGAACTCGCAGCCAAAATGCATCAGGTTTCTGAGCTCGTGGATGATACGTCAAATATAATGGATAAGGTGAATTTGGAAAACGCCAAAATCAGCGGTATACTCCGCTCTATCGAAGAAATTGCAAAGCAAACCAATCTACTGTCCTTCAATGCTGCCATTGAAGCATCCCGTGCCGGAGAGCATGGCCGCGGCTTTGCTGTTGTTGCGAGCGAGATCCGTAACCTGGCACAACTGACACATGATGCGTCTTCCGATATCGCCAGCATATTGTCAGCGATTCAAGATAATATCAGCACGGCATCCACTCGTATCAACGAAGGACAAGAAGCTTCCAGCTCAGGTGCCGAATCAGCAGATCTCATCACGGCATTGTTTGATGAGATCAATACAAATACGAAAGAAGTAATGGATCAAGCAACCCACCTGCTTGACCTGAACAACAAGCTTCAGCTCGCTTCCGCTCAAATTACAGATGAAGTGGCTTCCGTATCCTCCGTTACGGAACAATCGGCTGCCTCTGTCGAGGAAGTGCTCGCCAGCGCCGAGCTGCAGCAGCATCGGGTTAATGAAATTGTGGCAAACATTCACAAGCTGAATGAAGCTGCACAATCGATGGATAAGGCGCTACAGTAAAAGCAAAAGCGAGATTTTCGCTCACATATGAATCATGTATTAAAAAGAAGTGACCCCAGCACATGAGATTAGGAGTCACTTCTTTTTTATATTATCCTTGTTATCCCTCGGCAGATTCCGAAGCCATTGAATCTGCTTTTGTGTAATGCACCGTCCCAAAGGGATGCTCTGGAGGGGCATAAATCACATATACTTTAAGCGGAACCGTTCCTGTATTCGTTACATTATGCCATTTCCCAGCGGGTACCATAATGGCATCATTTGTATAGGCGTTCGCTTCGAAATCTAATTGATCCTTGCTGTCTCCCATTTGGACTAAACCCTGTCCTTCTTCAATTCTTATGAACTGATCGGTATGTGGATGAACCTCTAAACCGATATCTTCTCCGACATTAATGCTCATCACTGTAACCTGGAAATGCTCCCCGGTCCATAGAGCGGTACGATACGTATCGTTTTGCTTTGCCGCTTGTTCAATGTTAATCACCAGCGGCTGCCTACCGTAATCCTTCAATAGCAGCGGCTGCCCTCCATTCATAGAAGTCGCTGTATTGGGATAAAAGGGTTGATGAGCTAGATCACTTCTTGGGCTGTTAACTATAGGATAGACTGGAGCAAAGCGAGGGTAATACAAATAGGAACAGCAGGCTAATGGAAGATAAGGATTAGTATGAGGTTGATAAGGAGTAAAGTACATTTTCGTCTCTCCCTTATGCTTTTTTATCCATCATATGCCTATATATAGAAAACGTACTTTGGCTGCTACCCTGCTTTATAAGTAAAAAAAGACAGCTGATCACTTTGGACAGCCGTCTTCTTCTATACTATTCTAACCGGTTAGAAGGATGAATTTGATCCATCATTAATATTCCGTCGTATTGATCGCGAGGGATCATTCTTTCATCCAGAACTCCCCATGCTTTGGCAATACGAGGTGTATACATCCAAGCAGTCGATGGACTTAACTCCATTTCCTTCATGTTAATAAAGCTGGCTGGGCCTTGGATTTCACCCAAAATATCCTCAAGACTGCCTGGCTCGTGCGGCATAATTTCCTCCGCCACCCCATTGTTCTTGTTGGAGCTTCCTTCGTTGGCATATAAGCCTATAACATACCCTGCCTGCTTAAGTGAATAAGGAAGCATCTCTCCCATGGTCGGATATGGGTCATTATTGTAATCATAGCCGTTATGCTCAGTGATCATAGTCGAATTATTTTTTCTGATATGGTAATTATGTCCCCATACAATCATCTTCTCATCCGGATACACGGTTTCTGCCAGCCAGGTTAAATTGCCTGCCATTACGCGGTCTCGCTCATAGCTTGCCTGCTTGAATTCGCCCTCTGAGTCAATTCCAGCGAGGAGATTAACCATATGAACATGATAGTGATCGAGCATATCCATCCTGTTCTGCAGAACTCTTTCCAATATGGAAACCAGTTCAGGTTGCTCTATGTACACTTTCTTTAGTTCTTCCTTATTGTCTCGAACAAACTTTTGAAAAATCGTATATTTCTGCTTCATCTGCTCTTTCTGGATACCAAATTGGTCTACATCGTCCATCATGTTAAGCATTAAATACCAGCGTTCTGTTTGCGCAAAAGCCTTCGCCTTAGCCGGATCAACCTTCCTAAACCAATCCTCCACAAATTCGATAAACAGCTCCGTTGTCCCTTGGGAGTCAACTCCTGTCAAAATAAGCGGATGATCTGTCTTGCTTTGCTCTGCAATATATTCAAATAAAGCCAGGTTCTCTTCCACCTGCCAAACTCCATAGATTGAGTTTTTCATGAGCTCATTGGGTGTGGTCTTATGTATTTGAGCATAAGCAACAGCCGTATCTGCCAGATTGGATTCAAAGGCAATCACATTATATCCAAGCTTCTCATGCAGGAATTTCACGAGCCTGACTTTCATCGAATTATACTCTGCGGCACCATGCGATGCCTCCCCTAGGCTTACCATTCGTTTGTCTTCCAAAATAGATTTGAGAAAATTCAGGTCCGAATACTCATCATGTTCAAGCGGTTTGACGGACGCAATAGTGTGAGCACTCTTTCTGACCTCATCCTTCCAAAGCTTTATCATTTGCTCCTCAACAGATCCTGATTGCGTCTCCACTGCTGCAAGCGGTGCTCCTGACATATAAGCTGTTTGCCCAATGGACATAAGACTTAAGCTGCTAATGGCGGTAGACAATAATATCTTTTTAGAAAATCGTTTCATTCATTTAACACCCCTCGGTCGTAATGAACACCAGCTTATCATGCCGAGTTTAAACTACACCTCTACCCGAGTTTAAGATTCGTTTAAGAATGTTGTTTCCGTGTAATCCAAAAATAGGTGAGGGATACCCTGCATTGGGATCCCTCACCTATGATCTTCTTATCAATGTACCTGCAATGAATGAAAGGGTATTGCTTACTGAGCAAACGCTAAAGTCACTGCACTTTTCGCTTCCATACGGAAGCTTACTGCATCTGCTCCAGGCATCTGAACCTCAACGTTGTTCGCCTCATCACAGTCATTAAACAGGACGACCGCGATGGAGCCATCCGTGTTCTTAAAGGCTGCGGAGCGCAGCGTTTCATCGCTGTTTGAGCCGATACGCACAGCTTTTGGCCGGATATGCTTGCTGAAATGGGCTAACGCATAATAATCAAGTGTGTACGTCAGCTCACGCGTCTCCTGATTAACCGTCACAATACCGCGGCAGGTACTCTTGCCGAATCCAGGTACAGTCGGTCCGTTCTTCTCATCCAAGGCCATGTTCCAGAGTACAAAGGATTTGCTGTAATTACGCAAAATCTCAATTCCTGTACGCATGACATTAGAGAAAGCCTGCTCAAACGGAGGAATCCATTCACCGCCGGAGCCTTCCGTGAAGTGCACCTCTTTACCCGGAAATGCATTGAACACTTCTGTCTGTGCCGTTGGGCGTCCTCCATACCAGTGCCAGGCTACACCATCCACAGCATCCTGTGCCTGCTCAAGCACCGTCAGCGGGTAATCGGGTTTATCCCAGTTGTGATCATAGCACAATATTTTGGTGTCAATCCCGTTGTCAGTGAACTTTGGTTTTAGATGGTCCCTGATGAACGTCGACTGATCCTCTGCCGGGAAAATCATCCCTGGATAATGACCCGGTGAGTACAGAGATTCGTTCTGCGGTGTAATTGCGTATACCGGGAGTCCATGCTCTGCATAGGACTGGATATACCGGACGAAATAATCGGCGTATGCTGCATAATATTTCTCTTTCAGCTCACCACCGATCATGGATCCGCTTGTCTTCATCCAGCCGGGCGGGCTCCATGGGGAGCCCATCAGCTTGAGCTGCGGATTCAGCCGCACAGCCTCTTTCATAAGAGGAATAATATCCTCCTCATCATGGGCAATGGAGAATTGCGCAAGCTCTGGATCGGTTTCGCCTTCCGGCAGGTCATTATAGCTGTAGAAATCCCGGGCATAGTCTGAGGCTCCCATCGGATTTCGAATGACCGACAGACCAATTCCTTGCTCGGCATCAAAGAGCATCGGCAGCAGCTCTTCCTGCTGCTCCGGTGTCAGCACCTGATGAATCAGATAGGCCGCCGAATCGGTGAAGGAGGCTCCGAAGCCGTCCATTTCCTGATACTGCTCCTGCTCATTGATCGTGATGATATGCTTCTCAACCTGTGGTTCAGGCTGTGCCAGCTGATCGATCGTCTTTTTCACAAATAAGGAATGTTCTCCACTAGACTCATAGATGGTCAAATTCCGCATGCTGCTTTCCTCCGTATCCTTTTTTTACAGACCGAGCTTTTCTTTGTTGGCCTTCATTTTTTCGCTGCGAATTTCTACAATCTTATCCCAGCTGTTCGCATCAAGGAACGCTTTGTATTCATTCAGGACCGCTTCAAACTGTGCATCGTCCTTTGCACGGATCATGCTGACCATCGACGTGTTCCATTTGGTGTTAACGGCAGTAAGTGCACGAGCTTCGGGGGTACCTTGATCCGGATCAATATTCTCCAGAATAAAGTGAGGCACAAGCTTCCCTTCTCCCCATGCCTGCATTTGCTTGATCGACTCTGGGAATGCATCCTCACTCAGCGTTTTATGCTTGTCATGACCAAAGAACATAAATTCACCCATGCGGTATTCCTTTTTGAACTGATCGGCATTGTTTTGCTGAATGTCTTTCACTTCCGGAGTAAACTGAACGGTTCCGTCCGCGTTCTTCACATACGTTTCACCTTCAATCCCGTAGTTCATCAGCATTTGTCCCTCTTCACTCAGGAGATAGGTGAACAGCTGCATGGACTTCGCAGGATCTGCATTTTGCTTCGTGATAAAGCTCACCATCCAGCCGGAGATTCCCGATTGGTTCAACTTCGGCTCGTTGCCCGCCGTGCTCTGCGGTCCGTCAATGGCCATGTACTCTTTGCCAGGATTTGCAGTCATAAAGATCTGCAGGTTGCCCCCTTGCTGCGGCGTGCCGTCGAGCATGAGGGTCGCATATTTACCAGATTTCACTTTTTCCTCAAAGGCGGTTCCATCATCTGCAAAGCTGTCATCGCTAATACTGCCGTCGCGATATACCAGATTTAATGTTTTCAGCCAAGCCAGATAATCTTCGTCCAGATTGCGGTTGTAAAACCCGCCGTTTCCATCCTCAAGCGGCACTCCAATGAAATCCTGCAGCACATCTCCCAAGGAGCCGGTACCTTCGCCGATCGAGTTAAAGCCAAATGGAATCAGTTCAGGGAACTGTGCCTTAATGTCCTTCATAACGGACTGAAACTCCTCCGGCGTATTTACACTTGGACTTCCGAGTGCTTCATACACATCCTTGCGAATGATGAATGCTGTCTTCGCCGGGATCGTTCCTTCATTGTAATCCTCTTGCGTATTCGAATAGTTCGGATAGCCATAGGTTTTGCCGTCTGCGAGCTGGAACCAGTTCAGCGTATCCTGCGCCGCCACGGTGTTAAAGTAAGGGTCATATTTTTCAGCCAAATCGTTCAAAGGCAGCGCCCAGGTTGACGCCTTTTGCACCACTGGAGAATTGATACCGAAGGTTGTGATTAGGTCCGGCATGTCTCCTCCCGCAAAAAACGTGTTCAGCTTCGTATCGTCACCCGTAATAAATTTGATATCAATGTTCAAATCCTCTTTGATTTTCTTCGTTACCACATCATTGCCGTAATCGGTGTTCCACCAATCTGCATTCACATACCAGGTCAACTGAGTCGTTTCTTCTTTCGTATCGAGCTGCCAGGCAGGCTTGCTTGCATCCGGTGTGTAACGATCTTCAATGGAAATCCAGTTCTCCTCTTTGGAACCGGAGCCTCCTCCGCCGCATGCACTTACAAGCAGCATCACCGACATCATAACCGCCGTCAGGGTGAATCCTTTTTTGCCAAATCTGTTGTTTCTCTTTGACATTTTGCTTACCCTCCTCTTTTTATTGAAGCGCTTTCCACATTAGAAACAATTGCTCAATCTATGTTGTACTGCCTGTGATGCCTACTCTTTAACAGCCCCGAGCATCATACCCGAAATGAAATACCGCTGCAGCAGCGGATAAATGATGACAATCGGCAGCGTCGTAATGACGATCGTGGCGAGCTGAACGCCTTTGGTGGCGGTTTCAATCACAACTGAGCCTCCGACATTTTGCATGGATTGCGTCTGGGACTGCACAATAATTTCATACAGCTTCATCTGTAAGGGATACAGTGCTTCATTCGTTACATAGAGCTTTGTTGTCATAAAATCGTTCCACTGACCGACCCCGTTAAAAAGAGCGATCGTCGCCATCGCAGGCATGGACAGCGGAATGAAGATTTTGAGGAAGACCTTCCAATCCCCGGCCCCGTCAATCTTCGCGGATTCCTCTAGAGATTCCGGCACACCGCGGAAGAAGTTCATCAGAATAACCACATCATAAAAGCTGAGCAGCGCAGGAATGATGTACACCCAGAAGCTGTCGAGAAGACCCAGATCCTTGATCAAAAGGTATGTAGGAATCATGCCTCCGGAAAAGAACATTGTAATGACACCCATCGAGACGTAAAGCTTGCGGCCGCGCACGTATTTTTTGCTGAGACCATAAGCCACCATCGCGCAGAAAAACACGTGGGTCACAACACCGATAACCGTCTTGGAAATCGAGATAAAAAACGCCTGCCAAATCGATGAATCCCTAAACACAGCCTGGTAATTCTCCAGTGACAGCTCCGATGGCCAGAAGATATAACCTCCTGCCGCCAAAGCTCTGCTGGAAGCAAAGGATGAAATCACGACATTCCAGAGCGGAACGATGATCACAATCATCGTAATGACGAGCAGCGTGACGTTAACCGCATTGAATATCCGACTGTCGGTATCTCCTTTAATTGCTTTTGAGTTCACAGGTATTGCCCCCCCTTATATAAAGCCTTGCTGACCGGATTTATGAGAAAATGCATTATAAAACGGATTGATTATCATTCAGCTTGCTCGTGATTTTGTTCGCCGTCACCAGCAGAATGACCGAGACGATGGATACGCCAAGACCTACTGCGGTCGCATAAGAAAAGTCGCCTTGCGTCATCCCCATGCGATACACATAGGAGTTAATGACCTCTGCTTTTTCCCGGTTCTGCGAGTTCATAAGCACAAGCGTCTGATCCAGATTCGAGCCAAGCAGTCCGCTTACGGTCAGGATCAGGTTCAAGCTGATAATCATCTTCATGTTCGGAATGGTGATGTTCCAAATCTGGCGAAGCCGGTTCGCTCCGTCGATCTTGGCTGCTTCATAGTAGGTAGGATCAATCTTGGCCATTACAGCAAGATACAGAATCGTCCCCCAGCCTGCCTCCTTCCAAATATCCGATAGAACAGCAATCCACCAATATTTATTCGGGTCGAGCAAAATGTTCTGCGGCTGCGATATAATGCCCAGCGTAAGCAAAATCTGATTGAATAGTCCTGTCGTCGACACCCAGGTGATCAGCATACCGCCAAGGACGATCCAGGACAGGAAGTGCGGCAGATAAGAAACGGTCTGGACAAACTTTTTGAACCGGCTGCCGCTCAGCTCATAAATCATGATCGCAAGAATGATAGGAACGACAAACCCGATGGCCAGCTTCAGAAAGCTGATTCCAAGCGTGTTAATGACCGAGTCCCAAAAATACTGATCCGTCATAATAATCTTGAAGTTGTCGAGCCCCACCCAAGGCGCGCTGTCGATGGTGTCGATGACGGTATAGCTCTTGAAGGCGATCGTGAGTCCGTAAATCGGAATAAAGTTGAACACAATCATAAAAATAACGCCCGGAAGAATCATGGATTGAAGCTCCCACTGCTTCACGAAATCCACGAAAAATTGTTTAATCCGCTGTCCTGCAGGCTTCTTGGCGGGAGGCCTTACAGCAGTGTGTGAAGATTCAGCCGACTGGATCGCCGCTGGTTTACTCATGTACTTCGCTCCTTTTCGTTAAGAACTTGAATAAAGAGAAAAATCAATGTACATATTTGATATTTACTCAAAAAATAAAAACGTTTTTATTTTTAAGTAAAAAAATATGCAGTTTTTTATTGAGATATGCCAGTAATCCTGCTCATTATAGAGAACAATAGTGGTTATTCAGCAGTACAAAATTCAAAATGGAACGCAGCTCCATATGCTGGGGCAATGATTAATTCAACAAAGTTAACTAGTTAGCATTACACAGAGACCTGAGCGTTCTTAAAAGCAATGGGTTCGTATTAGATAAAAATTAG
This sequence comes from Neobacillus mesonae, assembly GCA_023715865.1. Classification (GTDB taxonomy): domain Bacteria; phylum Bacillota; class Bacilli; order Paenibacillales; family Paenibacillaceae; genus Paenibacillus. The sequence goes on along the minus strand of JAMBOW010000004.1, from coordinate 28,691 downwards.
GTAAGCAAAAGATATGAGATAAGTATTAGATAAAAGATAATAATAAGAGATTTAAAAGGTTGTGAGCATTAAGAGTAGTCATTGTTCGGTAATTAAAGTTCGTTGTATTAAGAACTCTTTCGGTTTTTGTAAGCGTTTACTATTAAACTGAGTGGGAATTCCCCTTTTGGTTTAAAAGGTTAGTCCCGTACCATTTTGATCTGAGTTGAGCCCCTCACAATCAGTTCTCCCGGCAATTTCTCATGTCTGCCCTGCTCCTTCTTCTGGATCATGCGGATCAAGTGGTTGACGACAAGCATGCCTTGTCTTGCAATCTGGTTCCGCACCGTAGTGAGCGGAGGCGTGAAATACTGGGCAATGTCGATATCATCAAATCCGACGACATTAATGTCCTGCGGAATCTCATAACCGAGCGATTTAAGCGCACGCATGGCCCCGATCGCGCTGAGGTCATTCCCTGCGAGAAATGCGTCAGGAAGCTTACCCCCCTGCACATTCACAAACGATTTGACTGCGCCGTATGAGCCTTCCTCTTCAAAATACCCTTGAAGGATATAGTCTTCATCGACGGGAAGTCCGTAGTCCTTCAGTGCTGCCAGATAGCCGGCTTTCCGCTGCTCGCTGTCGAACATCGTCTCGACGCCCGATATGTAGGCAATTTTTTTATGGCCCAGACTGATGAGGTATTTCGTTGCTTCATACGCATCCACATAGGAATCGAAGATGATGCTTCCCATCGTTTCATTCTGAATCTCTCGATCCAAAAATACAGCCTTAATATTGTTCTTCTCCATGATCTCAATGTCGTTCTCGTCTACTCTCAATTCTTCATACACAATGACGCCGTCCACGCGTCCGCCAAGAATATTGCTCATAATAACCTGCTTATCCTTGGTCACGAAGATGTTAAGTCCATAGCCGTGGCGGTCACATTCCCGAGACATGGTCTCGACCAGCGTATAGAAGTAAGGCCCCGACACACTTGTCGTAAAGAAACCCAGCATCTTCGACTTGCCTGATTTCAGCAGCTTGCCGTTGATGTTCGGCACATAATTCAGGCGCTTGGCGACATCCAGGATATGCGACTTCGTCTCCGGGTTCAGCACATCGACATCGTTCAGCGCATTGGAGACCGTTGAGATGGACACTCCCGCCTCCCTTGCTACATCTTTGATCGTTACCTTTCTCATCTGCCGTCTTCCTTTTTTTATAAAAACGTTTTTATGAACTGAATATACTATACAAGCGTTTTCATGGCAACAGTTTTTTATTTCTTTCGGCTAAAATTAAAACGCAAATAAGAAAAGGGCAGATACACTCCGCCCTAGCAGTGATTAGTACAAGTATTCGGTTTATTAGACTAATTTGAATCCAATCGATCTAAATTATCATCACTTATATCGCTGGACGAAACATTCAGGTTTCTCCAGTAATCTATAGGGTAAGATGATCTTCCGACAACTAATTCCCCTTGACGAATATTGAAACTTCCATTCCTTTCTAGAAGTTTAATCATAGGCTCGTAGATTTCTATGTGATCTTTCGCCTCTCGATCTGACTCATCAGCCAAAACAGAGAGTTCCAAGTAACCATAACATACAGCTTTAACATAAAGATGATTAATTCCCCTGATCTGGGGACAAAGATTAAATAAGTCTATGTTCGTTTTTTTGCCGAGTGCTTTTGCAACACTAAATATCGGATATGTCTCTACCTGAGCATGGGAGGTTTCTATGAAAGCATTAACTCTTCTGAAGAACTCACTAGCTAATACATGATGGGATTCTTTTTGTAAGTTGTTATTCTCACCATAATTGTTAGTAATCGCAGTAAGTCTATTTATTGCCTTATCCAAATGGTAACCCATAAAAATTCTCCTTGCTATTTACTAATCTCCGTTCGGAAAGTCCATGTTCCGCCAGTTATAAAACCATTCCATTTATTAAATCGAAGCTTCGTAATTTTACATTCTATTCATTCAACTTAGCAAACGATTTATTAATATGAAGCTCTGCTTGATCAACTATCTTCTCGAAGCATTCAATAAAATGATCAGCAATCGTATCATCCACCAAAGCTATCGGTTCTGGATAGTACCTTACTCCTTCTTTTTCCAGGGCTTTTCGACTTGTAAATGCTACTGCATCAATAATACAGTTCCATGCGTCCACATCTGCTTCGTTATCTGACATCTCTTGAATGATCGTTATTCTGCTATCTTCATTATCCAGTAAATCATAAAGAGCGTCCCCTACAGGATCTTTGTCTCTTAACCAGTTCCAACATTTATCAAGAGCGTCGGATGCGACATCGCTGTCTTCCTTACGAGAAAATACATCCAGCGCTTTTTCTGAAAGGGTCAGAAGAAATATCACTTTATTGTCATCGGACAAGCTATCAAATTTGATGTCTGCCATATCTATCCCCCTTTATAAAAATCTTTAATGCGTCTATATCTGTCTGTTGTTTAGTCTCCTTCGGATAATGCCTTTCAAGGTACTCCAGTAAATTTATCTGCCAAATCATTAGTTACCAATACACTATACACTAAGCTAATAATCTATTATTTATAATAAGTGAAAGATGAGATGGTGATAAGCTTCATAACGCAGCACAAACACGTTTTAGTTATTCTATTTTGACTCACGCGATCCCTACTTGGCTGCAGCCTTAAATCATCATACCGCAAACCGTTCTACGTCCTCATCGAAGATCCCTTAAAGTAGTATTACTAACTCTTTAGATGTCAGTTTTTACAATTTGTAATTGGTTTATATTAACTTCATAATAGAATTATTGACATCTAAGGAAGTGCATCTAGTGAAGAAGAAATTATTAGCATTACTCATGACTTGCAGTCTAGTACTACCGTTAGCTGCTATACCGACTGCATCTGCGGCAGCAGCCCCAGTAGTCTATCTGGATGGGGAAAAGCTGACGTTCAGCACCAACCCTATTATTAAAAATGGCTCCACGCTTGTTCCTATGCGGCTTATCTTCGAAAAGCAGGGCGCCAAAGTAAGCTGGAACAACACGACAAAGACGGTCACAGCTACTAAAGGAAGTACCACCATCAAGTACACCATCGGCCAGAAACAAGCCACGGTAAACAACAGTGCTTTCACCTTAAATGCTCCAGGAGAGATCCTTAAGGGATCCACTATGGTTCCGTTAAGATTCGTAAGTGAATCACTTGGAAACAGTGTAGGATGGTTTAACAAAAGCAAGACGGTTACAATCAGCTCCGCTTCCATGCAGAAGGCAAAAGTTACCCGCGTAGTTGATGGAGATACGATTGAGGTGACACTGAACGATGGATCAGTTGAGAAGGTTCGGCTTATTGGAATCGATACACCTGAATCCGTTCATCCCGACGCTGATCGCAACACAAGTGAAGGAGTTGTCGTCTCCGATTACACCAAAAGCCAACTGCTGAACAAAACCGTACTGCTCGAATTTGATGCAGGTGAACGAGATACATATGGCAGATTGCTTGCTTATGTTTACTTGAACGGCAATATGTATAATGCCAAGCTGGCTGAAGAAGGCTATGCCACACAGATGACCTATCAGCCTAATGTGAGATGGGTGGACCTGTTCACTGCTCTTGTGGCCAATGCTCGAAGCAATAACCGCGGACTCTGGGCTTATGATGGCGAAGTAGGAAGTGCCGTTAAAGGCACAACAGGGAAATTGGTAATCGAAAAAGTGGACTACGCGAATGAAATTGTGACGATTAAAAACAAGGATAGCAAAACCATTAATCTCACAGGCTGGAAGCTAGTTAGTGTAAAGGGGAACCAGGTATATAACTTCCCTGACGGTTACACCCTGGCGCCCGGCAAGACCGTCTATGTGACGAGCGGCAAGAACGCCAAAGAAGCTGCCGGCTACCTCAAATGGACCACTGCGAATGTTCATAATAACGATGAGAATGATCCTGCCAAGCTCTATGATATGAATGGCAAGCTGATTAGCAGCTATTAACAATTTCATATATTAATTATGATAAAAATAAGGCAAGGCTCACCCTAATCATTTTGTTGGGTTGAATCTTGCCTTTTCTCTATGCTCGTACATTTTATATGAGAACCTTGTCAGCTAATCAAAATAGCTTTTATATTGAGCTAAGATTTCATTTGGACTTACCTCATCGTCTTCATCAAAACCTTCCTCATATTGTTCAACTTGATATACTTTCGCAGGAACTTGATCATCAACTATGGTTTGAAGCAGATCCATAAGACGGTTGTTCATTTCAGATTCCAGTATTATATCGTTTCCTAGTGTACTAAAGACTGTGCAAGTATCTCCGATCATTCCAAGGAATTTCTCATCTAGTGAAATGAGTATTTTTGTATTTTGCAGATCGACAATGTCCTGAAGATATTTACTTGTCTCTTCCCTTTGTTGCTGTAGGTTCCAATAGAGATCTAGCGTCAATTCTTCGTCGTCATCAAATAATTTAACTTCTCCTCCAAGTGCAGGAATCCCCATTATTATCTTATTGGCAATCTCACATTCATCCTCATCAAGGGCATTAAACGTAAAAACAGATTGTCCGCTTCCTATCCTATTTTTAATTTCAGAAATCCCTAGCGCTGTATACTTTCTCAATAACGGTATTAATTTTGCAGGTTGGTCTACACTGTGAATTTTTATATGAATGTTTGACAAGCGGTACACCTCTATACAATTTTATATTCATCAATATATTTCCGGCTACAATATTTCTTGGTATACTATCCAGGGAATAAATTCCACAAATTACACTTCCGATCAGAAAGCCGAGGAGAACCATGAAGAAAATAGTTACGGTTTGTACAGTTATATTTCTAGCTATGATTGTGAGTTCAGTTAGTGCTGAACCGAAAGCCAAAACCTATAAAAACTGTACAGAGCTAAATAAAGTATACAAAGGCGGGGTAGCACAATCATCATCTGTAAAAAACAAGGGCGGTAAGACCAAACATAAACCCTACGTTTCTAAAGAACTTTATAATCTGAACAAGAAGCTGGATCGTGACAAAGATTTAATAGCTTGTGAAAAATAATGATTGCATGGGCCAATCAATCCTTGGCCTTTTCTAATCTCAAATGTTGTTGTTCCTGCTTCTCTATGGCTTCAGCACTGTATAGTTACTCCTCGTTTGGCCCTTCCCACTCTGTATCCAGTACCAATATACCCTCTTCATTGCGGATAAAGGCCGTCCCAGGAGGCGCGTCAAGGAAAGGGATAATATCAGGATCATAATTACATATCGTATTCACGAGATAAATTCCATGATAATCTGCATTACTCATATAATCTTCGTCCTCATCCCCTGCCATGAATCTCCACCCGCTATCCGGATATGTACTGTCCTCTGTATCTTCTCTATACATGAATCCGACCTTGCATCCATCCACCGTTATTCTGTCACTGGCAATGCAGCCTTCATTTGAATCAATCAGCGGTATAATTTGTTCAGCGGTTAGATGAAATTTCTTATTCATTCGATTATCAGCCATGAAATCACTCACTCCTATGTACTACCTCTTCTCAGTGATCAACTTCTAAAGCTCATATTTGGAATATCTCATATTTTGGAGACTTGAATCATACTTCTCGATCTTTCTGTTGAATATTTCATGTTCAATGATCTGGAAAATAATCGTTTCTCCCCATTCATCAATTGCCTTCATGCCGCTCAAATGTAAATACTTAATTCCTTGATCTACTCCCTTCCATTCCGATTTGAGTCCGCCCTTTTTCAAAAGTCCAAAATGATAATCCCTAAAGATCAGTGATTCTGCAATCCAAAATGTTTTTACCTTATACTGTTTAGATAATGTCATTGCAAATCCTGGTTCATGGATAAAACGGCCTTGAGTATCCAAGATAATAAGCCAGTCGTTTGCTTCCCCCACTCCAAGAGAAGTTTCCATTAAGGCCGAAGTTACATCTTCAAAATACAGCCCTTCTTCCGATTTGTAAAAGATATCTAGAATATCATCCGCTTTACTCATTGGTGCTTTAACACAAAGTAATCCAATATTCCACGCCATGTCTCCACCTCTGAATATTTGTTTTATTTAGGATCATTTAATTAAAGATTAAGCTATCAGCCGTTGTTTCATATGATGAATTCCTTTTTTTGTAACGATGAAGTTTGTCTCTACTTGCACTCTTTATCAAAATAGCGTCTTCTAATTCATTAATACTCATCTACGAGTATAAACCCTCCATTTTGATAGATATACTTTTTAGTAGATACCCTGGCTTCTACTTCTTGCATGTACAACGGTTTAAGATATGTAAGCCGCTCGCATAACAATTTCATTATTTTCTCCGGTTCTTCCAATCGGTTTAATTCGAGTAATAATAGAAACTCTTTATAGTCTTCTTCCTGCCAATCCTCATCTACATAGTTATAAACCAACCTGATCTTTTCTTTTTCAGAAATATTCGCGACATGATAGTCTCCCCAATAGCTGCTTTCGTGCTCTTCAAAATGTAAATTTAAGATGTCCTGCAAGTCTTTTGTAACCTCATCCATGTCACTATTTAATATGCCAATCTTCATATATTTGTTTATCATGGTGCCTCCTTACATAGTTTTGACGCACTTCTCTTCGGCTAAGATCATAGTATAAAGAGCCCATTCCTAACTCATAATCGAGTTGAAATGAGCATTTGAAAGCAACTGTTCCGTGAGACACTACTTGGTATTGATACTATAATATATCTCCTTCCTGATAATCTAAACCTAACTTATGGAAAGGAAATTTAGCTGTCCCACTCAAGTTTTTATCGTCAACTGTAATTATATTATTCTTTCTTAGAAGTATCGGCTTATCATTTAACTCTAGAATACAATCTCCATCCATATCACATATCACTTTTCCAATAAAACTCATCAAATCATATGCCCAATTAGTATAACTAGCAATAACATCTATATAACAGCTATACTTTAACTCAATATTATAATCCTCACTCGCAAACTTCGGGCCATGCCCACCTTCACTAAGCGATATTGTGAATCCATCAGTAGAAATAGTTACTGTATCATTAGAATCTAATATATCAGCACCTTGTGAGAGTCTTTTTACTGTAGCTTTCACCTCACTAAAATTAGAGTAGCCTTCAAAATAAAAATTACAAAACATGACTTTATCTCCTTGTCTAAGGTTTTAATCTTGTTATCTTTCCATCCTTAATAATAATTAGCTCTTCCAAATTTGGTACATCATAGTCATTAAACTGCTGATACAGATCATCCATTGAGCCTTTATAACCATCTAAATTCATAATAATTCCATTTGCTTGTTCCTCGGTCTTTTTCACGACGGTTGCCCAAATATTTCTCACCTTAGGTGTCTCAGGAGAATAACAATCAAATGCCTTACCATTAATGAAGAAGTCAGGATTAGATGTTGATTTAATGCCATAACCATTCCCGCCCTTCGTGTTAGGCAGCATCTCTATATCATAGCCTTTGCTTGCTAATAAATCTGCTGCTTCATTTTGAAGGGTTATAGGATTGGGATCGTTAGGGTCAGGAGTCTCGTATTTCCCTTTAGGTTTTCCACCTTCAGGTAGTGTAGGGCCTGTTACCTCCTCCCTTTTCCCTTCAATACCCTCTTTTCGGCTACCACCTTCCCCGCCTGAATCTTGCTTAAATTTCTTGCCTCCTTTAAGTCCAGCTCTACCAAGAAAGAATGAACCAGCAAGCACTGTGCCCTGCTCGCCTAAGAAGCTGGATAAACCTCCTGCTTTTTTAATACTCTCCTGCGTTCCATCCACAAATGCTTCCCGTTTCGCTTCATCCATAATCATGTCTTTGCCCCATACGACACCATCAATGATATCTTCTGCTGTTCCTACCGTAGCATTGTATGCCAAGCCTCCAACAGTGCCAATGGGGTTTTTAACAAATGCAGTGCCTGTATCTTTTAATGATTCTACTAAACTCTCAAGTCCTTTACCGACTCCACTCGCCACTCCCATCATTGTATCTTCAACTTGATCGATGAATGATTTAGGCGGCCCACTAGAGTTGCTTGATGCACTTAATTTAGCGAATAACTCCATTCGCTGCTCGCTCATAAAATCCTGCAGCTGATCCGCATTCATAAAGCGAATGGCTATTTCCTTCAGTTCCTGACTAATTACATGCATATGCTCGACAGTTAAACCCATCTGTTTATACGCAACCTGAAACTCTGAGAAAAATGCAGTGCTTGTCTGACCATCCCAATTGGACAGCAGCATAAAAATTTGCCGATTCAAATTTTCTTTATCCATTTCAAGTAACTTAGAGGCTTTGTCAAATTGATCGGAGACGGATAATAGGTGCTCAGGAGAAACTTTAATTCTAGTCATCGACAACCTCTCCATCTTAATATAGGAAATATCTTACTTCTATATCAACAAACAGGAAAGGTGCCTAAGTCTATTCATTTATTAAATATTTTCATACCTCAGACCTTCATTTTTGAGAAAAACCAGACACTCGGCCTCCCTTTTCTAATGAATTAAATAAGCTCAGACACCTTTATATGGTGCTGAGCTGATCTATAATTATGCAGGTTCCGACTTGCTTATTCGATCCGTAATGACCGCAATTGCTCCGTCCCCCGTTACGTTACATGCTGTTCCAAAGCTGTCTTGAGCAATGTACAAAGCAATCATTAATGAAGTAAGCGTCGTATCAAAGCCAAGCATCGATTCCAGCAGACCCAGAGCAGCCATAACTGCACCGCCTGGAACACCAGGAGCAGCTACCATTGTAATCCCCAGCATCAGAATAAATGGCAGCATGGAACCAAAGGTAATCGGCATGCCCGTCAATACCATAACTGCCATCGAACAGCACACGAGTGTAATCGTACTACCGGATAAGTGAATGGTAGCACACAAAGGAATAACAAAATCAGCTACCTTACCCTTAACCCCGTTCTGCTTCGTTTGGCGGAGCGTCACGGGAATCGTTGCAGCTGAGGACTGTGTCCCGATCGCTGTGAAATAAGCTGGAAGCATGTTCTTGAGCAGAGTGAATGGATTTTTCCGCCCAACCTGTCCTGCTACTGTATATTGTATAACTAAGTAGAGTACATGCAGAATAATGATCATTACAAACACTTTGGCAAAGACAGATAAAATCATGGTAACCTGTCCGCCGTACGTCAAATTAGCAAACACACAGAAAATATGATAAGGAAGCAGCGGAATAATAACTGAAGCAATTAGCTTCTCAATAATTTCTCTGAAATCTACCATTACATTCTGTAAGGCTTGTCCCTTAATAACCGCAGCTCCAAGTCCCAGCGTAAAGGCCAGAAGTAAAGCAGTCATCACATCAAACATCGGCGGCATCTCCACCGTGAAATAAGGCTGAAGCAAAGCTTCTTCGGGATTACTGAAGGATTGGCTAAGGCTCCCAGCCTCCAGCATATAAGGATATAACAAAGTCGCAGCCAAAAATGCCAATAATCCTCCGATAATTGATGATACATAAGCAAGTCCTGTAGTTAATCCAAGCAGTCGACCTGCTCCTCTTCCCAGCTCCCCGATCCCTGGTGCAATAAATCCTATAATAATCAGAGGGATTGCAAATCCTAAAAAGTTGCCAAACAGACCGCTAAACGTGGCGAGTCCTGCCACGAGCCATTGAGGCGAGAATGAACCGACAGCAATCCCGAGCAGGATTGCAATCAAAATTTTTGGCAGCAAGCCGAGTTTTTTCTTACTCATGATGTCATCACCTATACATGTTATATTTTTTGTCCACTGTACAAGGACAGTTGTCCTTAATACGAATTCTCAAAAATATATCACACAATAATGTAATTGTCATGACCAAAATGTAATAAATTTAAGATATATAATACATTTTTCCTAATTCTCAATATGATTACCTTATATAAAGATCAAGGGCGGTATAGAGAGATTCATGAAAAGTACCCATGCGATAATAAACGAGTCTTCTAGAAATTAAAAAAGCCCACTCCGCACCTGCGTCGGAATAAGCTTGTGTTAGCTTGTATCATCTACATGCATTATGAATAGGTTAGTTCTACAATAGATGGATCATTCATTATTAATTTCTTGCTCGCTGCATCTGTATAACTTCTGAGCGTATCTACACATATTTCAAACAGCTCGTCATCTGTAGCGTTCTATACAGGCTGCAGTTGAAAGAAGATGATCTAGATCTCTATACAATCTATGACTCCTCCTGTCTCACTTACTGGTATCTTGGATTACTCTAGTGCTGTTATATAAGCCCATACAGAAGGTCATTTCTAGCTCTTATGCTTTTCAATAAATTGATTTATACCAGCAAACATTATGTCCCTAATCAGCTCTGAATAGTTATTGTATGTGCTCTCTTTTTCAATGATTATGTCTAACATATTTTTTAATTTGCCATCTATCATAATCGTTATACCTTCGACTTGTTCATCCGTTCTTTCTCAGATAGTATACTTATTTTATTGGGACTCATCTCTTTGCTCCAATATTCTTAAGGTTATGATTTGTTAATAACATGAACATGAGTATAATTGAGACACTTTCTGTTATTCATGATTAACCAAATGTGCTGCTACAGCTTCATCTAAACACAGTTCTTAACTATATAGTGATAATGATTCTATAGTCCCTATCCGCAATAATAAACTGTCCATTTAACTCAATAGATAGTCCCTCATATTTATCGTTTAATAGTTCTTTTAGTGTTAACATATCCAACCCTTCCCGAGTATATAAAAGTAAATCTTTAATATTTCGGTTAATAGGGTCTAGGTACATCTCCACTCTAACAATATCATTGAAATTTCTCTCAACATTGGTTACTATATATACTATTTTCTCGTTATCATTCTCTATCTTTGTTTCCTCACCAAACATTTCACCAAGTGATGAGTAGTTTGGTTGCCCCACTCCAAATATCTCCACTAACCCTAAAACTAAATCGTTAAAAGAACTTTTTAAAAATTTTGCTTTTAACAGTTCCCACGAGTTATCAACCATCCAGCTCATATCAAAGGGATCATTATCGCTATCGTCCAACACTCCAATAATTACAGGTTTTCTATAAAGAAATTTTGTATTAATTCCCTCGTCATTATTTATAAACATCAAACTTCCCTCCAATTTTCTCTGCCATTTTACTGTAAAGTAAATCCCATACTGCCTCCGTGTTACCTTCTTTATAAAATGTTTTAGCTATAGGGTCGCTAGAAAGTTCTCTTTGTGTTTGTTTGAAAAATTTCTCAACATCAAGCGGATTGATACCCCATCCATCAGTTCCACGCTTAAGACTAAAGGTTACCCCATTTGGAGTTACAGCCCTTATTTCTGCCATATCGAAATGTACTGCCGTTTCTAGATCTGCTATACTAAACCTACTGCTATTAGGGTGGTTATGTGTAAATGTAGCATCCTTTGCTATCTTTTTATATGAAGAAAGGTCAATTTTCGCCTTTTCTCCATCAGACACTAATTCACTTATCACATTGCCATCTTTATCAAAAAACAGACCGTGTTCAAATGGTTCATTTCTAATACTGTCTTCCAAGTATTTCACTGTAGAGGGAGAACCATCTACCTTCCCTATACTTGAAAGTAAGTGTTGACCACCCTCTCCCTCACTCACTACACCAGCCTTAGAAACTACACTGCCACTTTTATCCGACTCTTTAGTACTTCCCTTATTACTGCCTCCATCTCCACCAATGTCATGCTTTAATTTCGAACCTCCTTTAATCCCGGCTCTACTAATTGCTGCTGACCCTAAAACTACAGCGGCCTTTTCACCTATGTAGTTAGAATAACCTCCTGACTCGTCTATATCTCTCTGTGTTTCTGCCCAAAAAGCCTCTCGCTTCTCTTCACTCATGACCATATCTTTGCCCCATACTGCAGCATCTTTAATGTCTTCTGCCGTTCCTATAGTGGCGTTATATGCCATGTCTCCCAGTGTTCCTAGTGGATCTTCGTATAAGGCAGTCGCAGTATCTTTTAGGGAATCGCCAAGATTACCCAGGCCCTGTTTAACCCCACTGCCGAAACCTACTGCTGCGTCTCCCGCTTTTTCCAAGAATGATTTAGGCGGCTCGCTATCGCTACTTGTTGTACTTAGTTTAGCGAATAATTCCATTCGCTGTTCGCTCATAAAATCTTGCAGCTGGTCCGCATCCATGAAACGAACAGCAATTCCCTTCAGCTCCTGGCTGATCACATGCATACGTTCTATGGTTACATTCATATGTTCATAGGCTGTCTTGAAATCAGTTTGAAAAGCTGTCCCTCTCTGGCCATACCAGTTAGACATCAGCATAAAAATTTGCCGGAGAAGGTTCTCATTCATCATCTTAAGCTGGTTAGATGCGTTGTCGAATTGATCAGATACCGATAGCAGCACCTCAACTGGAACTTTAATTCGTGTCATAGGCTACCTCTCCATATGATAGATAGGTATAATTTTACTTATATCTCTCTCTATGGAAAAGGTTCTCTCGACCCTACATTATTAATAACAATTCATACGGAAGACCTTCATTAATGGGCAGATAACTGCTGGGCAAAAGGAATATCTGCTGGAGCAAATGGATAATTTGTCAGCTCCTCTGCTCCTACCCATCGATATTCATCATGATCTGATAACTGAATTATTCCGCCTATCATTCGTGCCTTATAAGCAATGAGACGGATCGTCACCGTATCGTAGGCATGCTCATTCACAGCAAAAAAAGCGTAGGGTTCGATTTTGATATTTATCTCTTCTCGCAGCTCTCTTATTAAACACTGTTCCGGCGACTCTCCAGCTTCTATTTTACCGCCTGGGAACTCCCATAATCCCGCTTGTGACTTGCCTTCCCTTCTTCGCGCAATGAGAATACGCCCTTCTGTATCTTCGATAATAGCTGCCGCTACTTCAATCACGTTATCACATCCAATTGCAGAGTATCCTTCGTCTATTTTAATGTATATTGCATCTCTCTTATACTTCATTATTCATCTATCCGAATCTCTTTAATCTGCTTCGCCAAGTCAACCTGGGTATGATCCAGCTCTACCTTCACCACACCTCTTCGTCTCTTCTCTCGCCATTCGCTTAACTGTTCTTCTGTTTCCAGCTTAAGTTCAGCAATTTCCTTAGCACGATCAAATATATATTTGGAGGTATAAAGCAACCGGTAAATACCAAGACCTCCTGATTCGATGGGTTCTTCTCTTTTAATCCATTCCTCGATACTGAACTTTATATAGAGCTGATTCTCCATTCCCTTTCGGGCAGGTCGTTCCTTGATCTCTTCTCTTCTTAGCACTTTCCAATCCTGGATTTTACCATACCAGTTAACTCCCATTTCGCCAGTGTCAGCAAATTTCCCTTTAGATTGATACAGAGCTATGTACTCAATTTGAGTAAGGATTTTATGATCCGAAATGTTCTCAAGCGGAAGATGGTAATATCCATGTTCTAATGCACTTTGTAATTGAGCAACTTCTCTTAACGATCCAACCAATACATTTTTGCCTGCAAGCTTATCTTTATAATAACGATTTGTCCCACGTGGTCTCGTAGACCTTTCATAGGCTTTTTCAGGACTATCCATAATAATCTCTTCCAGGAACTTATCCATCAGCTCAGTCGCATTCGGTAAGAAAGGAAAGGCCCCAACGTTTACAAGCTCAATGCTCTTATAAAACTTATGCTCACGGTAAGACACTTCATCAGGATAAGGAAAAAGCACATAAGCTCCGAACATGCTGCGCTCTAGCTCCTGCCCACCCTCACTGTAGACAATCGCATCCCGATAACGGTGCATCGTATTAATATCTTCCTCCACCGGTCCAGGTCGCTTATATTTCTCATAATAATAGGTGCCTTCGTAAGCAGGATCAATTCGGTACTTCGCATCGAATATATATTTATACTCCATCGCGGAGTCATTCTTTTTCAAAGTAAGAACATTATCCGGTCTTTGGCCTAATGTAGCACTCCGATCCCCACGAGGCAGAGCATTGTAATAGAGCGTAAAAATCTCACCGTTCTTCGGGTTCCGGTACTCCATCTTTGCCGACTGTGATTTGTCCAATGTAAAAAATACGCCCGTGCGATTCACCTTTATCATGTCCTGCTTCAATAGCTCATACTTGTGACCAAGGAGCTCGTTAATCTTCAGGAAGCACCAATACTCATACAATTGTGCTAAATCCTTCATGGATAAACGGAACAAATCGCTTTGCACGCTCAGTCCTTTCATCAGCATTAAATAACTTCGATACACCTCGCGATATCCTGGAGCCATCTGTAGTACTAATGAAACCGATAACTGCTTCATCTCACCGACTTTTAAAAAATCGAGCTGCAATAGACGCTGCAACTGATTTTGAATCGAGGTGATTCGTTTATCCAGTATGGGATCCTGCATTTTGCCTGAACCGCTCAGTTTTCTCTTCATCTCCTGCAGCTTCTTCGATACCCGGATAAGCACCCATCTCACAAATCGATTTTCCAATGTATCGAACTGAACACGACGTTTCGTCTCAAGGGCATGGGATGGATGCAGGCTTTGGCCCTGATGTGGAATGAAGCCATGCTCTTCATGATGGCTCAATAAATACGGGCGTTTGGAGAGAAATGCGATATTCTCTTTTCCCGCCTTCCTAACCTTGGCTGAGTCTACGATTCTCTGCTCTTTAACTAGGCTGTAATGAGGGTTTGCGTGAATTCGTTCTACTGCTTGTCTTAACTGATCAAACACATGCTGCAAAATCGTAAAAAATTCCGTTAGACTCTGTTTCCGTGTCTCCTTCAACCCTGTCAGATGATATGTCTTTCTTAAAAAATCAAAGGATAGATTATAAATCTGCCGATTAATGTCACTCAGGATCATTTGGTAATCCTTTTTGTAATCTATTTTGGAGGGATAGATCTCGATTTGCATCTGAAACAAAGACCTACCGTTATGACGAAGCTCAAGCTCCGTTAATCCCACTTCATTCTGGAAATTTAAGATACCCGAGAGGATCGACTGTCCTAGCGGTTTAACTGCCTGACGAATATATAGATTGTCATGATAGAAGGTCAGATCTGTCCCCTGTTTTTTCTCAATAACAAGCTCATATGACTGTGTTTCATAAAATAACGGATAGCTCTTTTCTCCCGTCTTCCATGAAACAAGTTGCCCCTGCTCAGGCGAAAAAACAGATATACTCTCTAGCTCAAGTTCACTGGATAAACTGCTGATCTGCAGTGTGTTCGAATCCATCCAGGCTCCAACATCATCACGATGAAGCTGTAAGGATTCTACCGTAGGATGATATGGCTTACCCTGAATATAAAGGTTAAAAAGATTCGTCTCAATCCGGATCAGTTCTACGCTATGATTAAGAAAGCCAATATGAGGTGAACCCATCTTCTTCTAACCTCCGTAACATAAAGGCAATCTTGCGAGCAGATTGTGAAAACTTTGCTTCTTCTGCCTGCTGCTTACTACCATATTTCATATATAATTCAGAAGCGTCATCTAAGAGATCCTTAATAGGAATCGTTTTGCCGATAGCCTCCTGCATTAATAGGAGTAGTACTCTTTTTACGGATAAACTACTTCCTTGAATTCTAGGCAGGATCTTCTGTAGAAGCTGTCCATCGAATGCTTTATCCTCTGGTAATAGCTCAAATCGCTGATTATAAGCCATATAAAAACAAATCGAATCCCGAATCCGGAAGCCAACATGTGAATGGATTTCCTCTAGGATATTGTTAATCTTCACCAGCTTCTCTGTCGTCGAGCGGACAAGCTCTGGGTAGGCGTTATACATATCGGTTAACTGCAAATATTCGCTTCGTAAGAAAGCATTATTTGTACTTGAAGACTCAAGATCGTCTATCTCAATTCCCTCAGATGGAAATTGCTCTAGATTAATATAGTTGAACTCAATCGTATTTGCGCGATCCAGCACCTTTTTACTAAACGGATGTGTTGTCTCGTCCATGTTGACTGTTCCAATCACATAGACATTATCAGGCAGAGCCAAGCCACCATATATGGACTGATCTTCCTCTCTTAAAGACTCCGGTCCAATCAACGCAGAAGTAACAATCCGATTCCCTTGCCATTCTTGAGTTTCCATAACACTCAGCAAATCACTGAAGTAATATTCCACACGGGCCAGGTTCATTTCATCCAGACATATAAAATATGGCTTGTTCTTATTCTCTGGTTTAGATGCATCTACGAGTACTTCCGTTAAACGCCCAGGTCTAAATACACCCGAAAGATCCTTGTAACCCAAGAGATCAGATGGATCACTCCAATCCGGTCTTACTGGGATTAACGTGAATTGTCCATTCGACATGGTTGCACCCAAAGCTTCTGCAAAAAGCTTCACCAGCTTCGTCTTCCCTGTTCCTGATACGCCAGCTAAAATGACAAAAGGCTTTGTCTTAAGGGATAAATAGAAGTTCTCCATGAGACCATCTGGGTAGAGAAAGCCTTTGTAGTGAATGTATTGTTTTACTTGTTCCAGTTGCTCGCGCACATTGATGGTCACTGGAGTTAGCTCCTCCTCTGGAGTAGGTTCATCTGCCCTATTTTGAAGTACGATATCTACGTACTGTTTGTAATTAGAGCCGAGGTTCTCAAGATCTTGTAAAAGCTCATCATCCCCTGGCAATGCATCCCGGTCGTATTTGATATAAGCTACTGTAGAGACTTGATAGTCCCGGCCTAGGCCGCTTTTTTCCATGAGAAAGATGTTCTCGTCTTTATGTAGTCCATCTAATGGGATAAGGCTACGGATCTCTTGCGTTTTATTCTTGAGGTACTCGTACCCTCTGAGCTTTCCTTGCTTTAAGGGTTCAGTGACTCCTTGAGCTAAAGTAAGGTAAACTGATTCCATATTCTCAGAGAATAAATATACTATGTACTCCCCATGCTGAGTCGTTTGAGTAATGCGTCTATCCATAAAGGCAATCCAAGGGATAGTCGCCCAATTCCCCTGACCAATGGAACCTTGTACCTTGTAATGATGATCTAATGATAAAAGATCAGTTAATTGGTTCGGAATGGTGTTTCTTACTAAGGTGCCTAATGGATGTTGGGCAAAGGGTTCCGTTTTGGCTTGGAGATATGTGTTCATGATTTGGGATAAAGCATCGTGTAAGGAGAAAGAAGACTGATTAGTTCTATTCAATTCTAGCTTTTTATTGTAACTGTCTAGTTCTTGCATGGCGTATTCTTTAAGCTCCTTAAGTGTGTCTTCCTTGAACCACACTGGATTTGAGAAGGTGATGGTTTGATTTACTTGGTCGTATGTGAGGACAGAGGATAGGACATCTATTGGTGTTTTCAGTAGGGATTTGGTTTGGCTTAGCGAAAATTCGTTCCACCCTGATGCTTGTTGTTCTGGTGGCGAATCTACTATGTTTCCTAGCTCGCTTTCGTGTTGGAAGTATTTCAGGAACTTTTGAGCTAGTTGATCCAATGGAGCTTGGATGGATTTAGTTTCTTCATAGGATTCGATAATGGAAAGAATAAGGACCATTTTGTATGACTTTTGTTTGGATCTGAAGATTTTTGAAAGTGATTCTGGTAGCATGATAACCTCCGTGAAATGACTAGGTAATTATAGTAAGTATAAAGTAAAAAAAGCAGTTTCCAAATTGAAACTAAAGGAAACTGCCCATTAAAGTTTTTAAAAAAGTGATCTTCTTTATTCTTCACCAGCTAGAAGCCATGCCCTTTTCAAAGGAATTTCTGCCTTTATATCTGCATCTAGCGAGTCGTATGTTTCTAAAAGCTCATTGATAATCGCCTTTTGATCCCACAATCTCACATTAAAAAACTGTGCTGCAATTTCTTTATCAACAGAGCTCTTAAATCCTCCCCAAGATACTAGCAATCCATGACTTGCTTTGTGGTTATGCATGGTTCCAATCAATTGATCTAAGGTTGGTCTGTCTACTGGGGTATCTGATGTCTTCACTTGCACACAAATTTTTGGAGTTCCAAAACCTAGACTTCCTGGAGCAGCCAAAATGTCCACACCTTTGTCCGGCCCTTCTGGGCTTATATAAGTGGTGAAGCCTTTTGCCCTTAAAATAGCATCAATAATTCTAGCCATACCGTGCCCTTTAAATTTACGAATAATATATTTGGCAATGGCATCATTTGCATATTCTTCGAGATCAAACATATTCTCTGTATCTTCTTGAGGATCTTGGTTAGGGATATTGATTTGAACTTTTGAACTGCTGGTCATCCAGTTGTTTTTGTGCATTGCCTTGATCCGTTCTTCTGCATCGTTTCTTGATATCCGGCAGACAGTCATAAAGGCTCCAAGTGAATACAAGAGATCTTGATCAAAATTGGTCCTTGGAATATCCGTGGCGAACCAATTCACTTTCCGGCTGTGGTAATACGGGTTGCTGTGGTCTGGATGGAACTCATAGTCGCCCATAATCTCACCGATATGGATCGCAGACTTGAGTTTGCTAGGTAAAATAACCCAATCCCCTTTTTTCATATCAATCGCAATCGGCATAATCTGACTTGCCCAATTTCTTGCTCTGGCTAGCTTCTCTGCTTCATAATCATTCATTAGATATTTGATTAAATCAGATCTTTCTTTAAAGCTTCTTAAATCAATATTCAGTTCATCCCAAGTTAAATAGATTCTTTGATCACTAAGAAACTTAGACTCATACTCACCAGAGCGTCCAGCACGAAATAACCACAACGCCATTCTCATATCCCCCTAGGAAATTGCTTATTGATTTCTTGAGTAAGCTTTTATCTTCCTTAACTACTTCGTTTTTAAACCAGATGATTAATTCAGCTTTAGTAATACTTGTCCTTCCTCAGCCTGAATACAACCGACTCCATTTCTCCAGCCGTTCCCTCATCACTTCCCGATAACTCACCGGCTCCAGGATTTCCGCATCCGGACCGTACTGGCTCAGCCAGTTCAAAAACTCCCTATCATGATTGAGCGTTACCTCAAATAACAGACTTCCATCCTTCAAATCTTTCATCTTCGGACTGATAAACAACTCTTCTTCCTTTATGTATCTTGCTACATCTGTCGAGAACTTCACTTTGAAATGAATCTGTTGCTCTCCGCGCTCGATGGACCATGTGTTCTTCATATAACTTTTTAGGTTGAAATCTTTTCGGTCGAAATGACGGTCCGTGATATCCATGGATCTAAAACGGCTTAACCGGAAGGTACGTATCTCCCTTGCCAGATGGCAATAACCAATTAGATAAAAACGCTGATCCCGCGGAACCAGATAATACGGGGCAATCTCCCGTTCCGTCAGTTCGTTGCGGCTTTGCGTATGATACTGGACCTTAATGGTTCTTTCCTCCAAAATAGCCTGAATAACTGGCAGTAAGTAGTTCGGAGAATCCTCCCTGTATGCGGGCGATCCCATCTGAATGATATCCGTTACATTTTGGAGAAGCTCCTGATCTTTACGTTTTTTTCGATAATGGGAGGACATCACTTTGTCGTAGGCACTGTCGAATCCCGGCGGAAGGTTAGTCTGATCCACGAAGGAAGGCAGCATTGTAAACACCAGCTCTTCTTCCTCGGTCCAGTTAAAAGGAAACATCGCGAAGTTCCCCTCAAACGTATATCCCTTGCCATAACCTTGATTTGTAATAGGAACGAGCGTATCCAATGCCCGCAAATCACGGTAAATCGTTCTTACATCGGACTCGCACTTTGCAGCAAGCTCCGGAGCCGTAATACCCGGTCTTGCTTGTATCGCATGAATGATCTTAAACCAGCGAAAAAACTTATCAGACATAGACCTATACTCGTAGCCATTTTGAGTTTAATCCAATAAATATAATTCATAAGTTTCATCTAAACGCACTACCAAAGAACTACACTTACTATTATATAGAACAAAATGGCAGGTTGACATATATTTTTGCAAAAAAATGAAAAATAAGGGTGGGTTTTTGTGTGGATCCTGAGTTCCTTTAGTCTTAATCCTTCATTATTATGAAAAAGAGCAGTTCACTACTGTTCGAACTTGTCGATGTTCATTTCTCGCTGGTTGATTTTTGATCGCGCGTTAGAGTCCTTTTTGGTCCCGATTTAGCCTTTTTCTTTCGTTCAGCATCATGAGCAGATAGCTTTGGACAATGACTGCCATAAGGATATCTATAAAAAACTTATAGTGCTCCAAGCTGAAATCTAGAATCAGAAACAGGCAATTCAGAGTCGTATACCCCACCAATAGGAAAGAGAAAGCCATATTTAACGGGTTCACGATGACCTGATTCCACCTCGATACCCGCCCCCTACCTTCCTTAAGAAATAAAACCACATTGATCAGTATGCACATGATAATTGTTATATTTGTCAGCATAAAAAACACTTTTTGCATAAAAAAACATCTCCTCTTCAATCGCTATACTTCTGCTTATTATGGCATGATCAAGAGACACTGATTTGTCAGCAAACAAGTGTTCTTTTTAAAGAAATAAAAAAAACAGAGCTTGGAGGCTCCGCTTCATTCTATAGTTATTATTCAACTTTGTATTGAAGTAAAAGGTTGTGTAGATAACAAAAAAGGCCCTGATTCATCGGGTGGCTATGGTATAATATGGTTGTACAATACGCCTAGGTGGGTGAGTCTTCCTCCAGAGAGGGGGTGAGGCTCATGAACTTCTCCTTTTCAGATATAATGATCTTCGCTGGGTTTATCATAGCGTTGCTGACTTATATAGAACAGAAGAAGAAGTGACCCCTTAGGTTAGGCACCTGGGTCACTTCTCTGCAATCACTATTTTGGAGGAGAATCCACCAAGCTATTGTGCTGAGGACGGACTGCCATCCGTCCTTATTTCTATTGTTATGATAGCACAACTGGATTATACAGGCAATTTTCAAATGTAAACAAAAACAGAGGTTGGACTGTTAAGTATGAACATCTACTGAATCCATATTATTTTATTTTACTTCAAAATGTAGACCTCTAGGATTTATATAACACCAATTCGCTTCATATGGAAAAGATGTATCCCATTTAAAATTCATCCTCTAATGTAGGAATAACCAGCGATAGAAAAGGATCTGCGTGCTCAGTAACATTTCCTCTAATTAAAGAATGAACCCTAAATTCGTTATATTGTTCATGATCATCACTATCCCTAACATATAAAATCCCGTATGAACCTTGAGCTAACTTTCCTATCATGGTAATAACCTTCAAGGGATCATGTTCAGCAATTGGTTTATGATTACTAAAACCTGCTATCCAAAGTTGATATTCGCCATTAACTACCCTCAAATCCAGCACCCCCGTTGGCCATTGCAATTCATCTATGTAGTTTTGAATCTGATTGATACAGATATCAAGCTTAGTTTCGTCTTCTTCAATAGAAGAGCTTTCCCTAATGGTTGCCCATCCATGATATTCATACATAATCATTCTTCCTTCCTATTCAAAGGCTCTGTACTTATTAATATATCCCACCGTGCATATCTATTAGCGTATACAGATTGAACAAAGAAATTTCCCAATATGCAAGACAAACCCACTCATCTACCTTTTACCTAAGAATCAATTCGTTGTTAAACAAATCAAGTTTGTGTTTTAACCTTATGATAAAAGTTTTAATATAAATTAGATATTTTCTATAGATTGCATAATATGGAATATCACATTACAATGTTAATCTATCAGAAAATCGAATACATAAAAAGGAAGTGTAGTATTTTGGAAACAAACATGGAAACAAGGCAGCTTAACGAACAGCCTCCAGGCAAGAAGGGGCTTGGGGGGTGGCTTATATTACCTCACATCGGGCTCTATCTCTCCATCATTTTGACTCTGGTTCAACTTCTCTTCATCATTGCGCCTATTATGTTCTCGGAGTATTGGGAGCTGCTGACCTCGCCTGACTCGGATTTCTATCATAGCCTATGGGCACCAATCCTTATCTTCGAGATGGTCTTTAACCTGCTTCTACTAGGTTTATGTATATTCGCGCTTGTTCAGCTATACGGGAAGAAATCTAGTTTCCCCAAGCTCATGATTATGATCTACAGCGCAAGCTTGTTTTTTATGTTTGTTGACTACCTTTTGGCACTCCAGATCCCTGCGGTAAGTGAAGTCGAAGATGGAACCCGGCCCTCGGATCTATTGCGTTCTGTGCTGTCCACTGCTATTTGGATTCCTTACTTTATTCGATCGAAACGTGTTAAAAATACTTTTGTAAACTAAGCTAAATTACAACATAAAAAAAGGTGGCTAACATGTTAGTCACCTTCTTTTTATGTTATTACGATACCATTAAAGACTGATCTGCTTAAGTAGCGCCGCAGCCTGCTTGTTCCCCTGTTTTTCCGCAATCTGAAACGCCGTCTCCCCCTCCGGTGTAAGCTTATCCGCTTCCGCACCATGATCCAGGAGCAGTTGAAGTATCTCCGTACGATCCACATGATAAGCAGCCGAATGCAGAGGTGTATGACGATTACTGTCTACAATGCGAGGATCTGCACCGTGAGACAAGAGAAGTCTAATAACATTCAGACTGCGTTCCCCAGCAATGGTGGCATGCAGTGCCGTATTGGAGGGAATGTATGAAATTTTGGAATGCGTTACAGCGTTAACCTCTGCTCCATGATCCAATAAAGCTTGAGCGATCTCTTCGAATCCCAAATGTCCTGCATAAGCAAGCGGAGTTAGTCCGTCTTCGTTCTCTGTGTTGGCTAGCTGCGGTTGCTCCTGCAATAGTTCTGACACGTGTGCTGTATTACCTGCGATCAAAGCTTCAAACAATTCAGATACTTTTAGGTTTGCGTTTTCCATGTGTTTGATCCTCCCCAGCATTAGAGTTTCATTCTTTGTTCCTTTAGTGTTATGTAATTGCTGATCACTTTATCTTACTTCCAGAATACCCTGTCCAGCCTATTCACGCTTATCGAAAATCACTTTTTTCTCTCCACCGTACCGGAGATTCGCTAAAACGCTTTGAGAACAACAGACTAAAAGAGCTCGGGCTCTGGAATCCCACCTCCATACAAATCTGCGTAACCGTCAGATCGGAGTTAGACAGCATTTTCTTCGCTTCTTGGAGCCGGCGCTCTGTTACATATTGATGTGGACTCCTGCCAAACAGCTGCTTATAGCTTCGTAAAAAATGATTCGTCGACATACATGCTACTTTAGCTGCATCGGTGATCGTGACTTGCTCACTGAAGTAAGCTGAGAGATACTCATGGCCGATCTGTACTCTTTTGTAGAGCTCCGCTTTGGTAGAGGATTTGACGGAAGGCAGCTTCTGCATTTCTATACAGACCTCTTGATGAGCCCGGAGTACTTCTGCACCCAGTTCATACGTCCTTTCCTCCATCCATGCAGGATCATGACCGAAGTTTCCGTAGGATTGTTTGAGTCGTTCGAGTAGTAGGGACACGCGCTTATTCGTATAGGTTTTCTCTACAAAATGAGTGGTTCCAGGCACCAAGCTGAAGGGGTCATCCAGCATTTTTTCCGAAGACAGTGTTAAGCTGCTCTTTAAATCCTCCATGCCTATTTCCGTGAAAAAGACGCAGAACGATTCGACTGGCTCCTTACTCTCGATGGTGATCGAATACTCTTGATCCTGGTTCAGAAGCAGATAGTTTCCGTCCTCTACGGCATAATGCCCCTTCCCTGCCTCATACATCGCTCGTCCATTCGTAAATGTCTTGAGTGATAGCCTGCCTGTTCCCCGAAAATAAAATTCACTGCTTGCCTCATGCAAAATTGATAGTGTCTTCGGCTTTTGAACCCGATCTTGCGGCATTCTCACATCCCTCTTTCCGCACTTGATTTCCATGACTTTCCTGCCGATCTAATATAATATGTAAATGATTGTACTTACTAATATCCATTCATAAGGAGTGTCCTTAAATCATGTACGCTTTGAGGAAATACATACTGCCTCTTCTCATTCTCATCATGAGCATACTATACATCTTCTTCATTCCGGAAGATCCATTCGGTGTAAAATTACTGTTCAAGCTGATCCCGATGTGGCTCATTATGGTGTATGCATATTTGCAGCTTCCCTCTGAGAGGCGTCCATCCTACTGGCTTCTGCTTGCCGGATTATTCTTCTGCATGCTGGGCGACGGACTGCTGCCAGTATGGTTCGTGATCGGACTTTGCGCTTTTCTGATCGGGCACCTGTTCTATTTAACTGCATTTTTGAACCTGTGGCGATTCTCGTGGATCCGCTTCCTAAGCATTGTCCCGATCGGCATCTATGCCTGGTTTATGGGAGGGAAATTAACGAACGCCATTGCGACAGCTGCAGACTTCAAGGGGCTGGTGATTCCAGTCATGGCTTATGTAGTCGTTATTTCACTTATGCTCTGGTCCGCTGTCATGACAGGCAATCTGTGGGCAGCCATCGGCAGTCTGCTGTTCGTCATCTCGGATTCCATTTTGTCTTGGAATATGTTCGTGGACAGTATCCCCTATGCAGGTGTACTCATCATGACGACGTACTATTCTGCCCAGTTTCTTATAGCGTGCAGCATCGGCAACTTCACAAGACGGACCGGCTCGCTTCTCAAAGTGAACATTAAATACTAATCTGGAGGACAGAATGTCTCCACAAAAAAATAACACCTCTTCATGTATGTAATGAAGAGGTGTATTTTTATCTCATTTTAAATTCTCATATTATTGAGCGGTAAAACCACCGTCAATCGGAACAACCACTCCGTTGATGTATTTGGCTTGTCCGTTCAGCAGGAATGCAACGAGCTCAGCAATTTCCTCAGGCTGACCGATTCTGCGCTGCGGAATCCCTGCAACGACGTTTTCAAATACTTCCGGATGATTTTCACGGTAGGATTTCACCATTGGTGTTTCGGTTGTACCCGGAGCAATGGCGTTGATTTGAATACCTTCGCGTGCGTATTCAGCTGCGATCGTTTTGGTAATACCGACAATACCGTGCTTCGTTGCAGAATAAGAGCCGACCGTCTCTTGTCCGACCACACCAGCTGTCGAGGAAGTGTTCACGATGGAACCGCCGCCATTTTTCAGCATAACTTCAAGAACATATTTAATCCCATAAAGCGCCCCAAGTAGGTTAATACCCACGACCTGATTGATCTGTTCGATTGTATTCTCGGCAAAGCGTGTTCCTGGTCCAGAAATACCCGCGTTGTTAAAAAACATATCGATCGTGCCAAAGGCCTCAACGGTTTGGTCAACGTAATTTTTAACGTCTTCTGCTTTGCTCACGTCTGCTTTGACGAAGATGGCTTTAACGCCTTTTTCCTCCACAAGCTTCACGGTTTCGTTGCCTGCTGCTTCGGAAATATCAACAACACTGATGTTAACTCCCTGCTCTGCCAGCTTTAATGCTGCTGCACGGCCCAATCCATTGCCTCCGCCTGTAATGACTGCTACTTTACTCATAAGATGTCTCCTCCTTGATCTGGATGCAACTTTCAAAAACTCAGTATCATTATTTTATTCTACTACTATATAATGAAGCTTTCAAACTCCATTTAGGTGTAGCTTTGCCAATGTCATTCTTCATGCCACCTAGTATTTGTACTTGAGAGAGTTTTTAACATTTCATCGAGTATACTCTCGATCTTCTCCGTCTCTTTCCGTTCAACTAAGAACTCTAATGAGTCTTCCTCATACCTTATTTTTGTAAACCACATAGAAGCCGCCACTGCATAAATATCATTCACAACTTCCTGCTCCAGATTACTAAGCTGCCTTACTTTTATGTATCCCTTATAAAAAGCCTCGAATAACCGTGGACGATCACTTGCACAGAGCCCTGGTGCCAAATCCATCTCATTCGCGATAAGGAGTCCCTCCACAACCATATCTCCTGCCAGCGTCTCGTCACCTGCAATATTGTAATCAAAGATGCCCATGACTCCGTCCTTCATCGTCAGGTTGTTAATGGAATAATCACCCTGCGTTGCATATCTCGGAAGGTCCGGCCACTTTTCTTTAATTTTATCCATCCTGCTTTCGTACAGCTTAATGATCTTTTCATATCTTTCTGAATTGAAATGCCCCGCTTCACCCAGCTCTTTAAATCGCTCATAGCCGCTGACCTCGTTATAACCGGTAACGTTAAATATAGAATCAGCCTCGATGTGACACTTGTTTTTTTCCGCTATGCTATGCATTTGTGCCATTAGCTGTCCGATTTTACCTGTCACTTCTTCATCTATCGTTTTTATTTCTTCCCCAAGGTATTCTTCAACAGTAACGTCCAGAGAAAAGTGATCTAGTTCGTATGGGATACAGTAACTCTCGCCCGATTTGTACCTTTTTGGAGTTAAAATGCCGTTAACCCTCATATGCTCCGAAAAAACACTTTGCTGTTCTATCTTCCATCGCGGATGCTCCTCCTGCTGAATGAACTTGATCACGACGGAAGGATGATCCGCAAATTCTGCACGAAGGATTACCTTTACTCGAAATGAAGGACTTTCCTTATATTGTTCAATAAAATAGTTTGTCCTGATGATGTGACTCTGTATCTGAAATAGAGACAAAACTTCTTTTATATGCTGCAGTTCAATTTTCATGTCTGAGCCCCCTGATCCAACTTTTTATCTCGTACTCTATCTCTTGATGTTAACACCAGCAATAGAATACTTGCTCGTTAAAATCTAAAGTACTCACAAATCATTAGGCATACGTATATATTGGTATGAATAATCAAAAAGGTGTGAAATCCGCTTATGATTAGCTGGGCAACAGGACCAATAGAAAACAGAAGATCCTTTGTCACGAATGAAAGAACTACTCAACAGATCACGGTAAAAATAGATAATCAAAGCAGCACAAACAGCGCCAACGTTGAGATCCAAGGATACTACCTCAATAATACAAGAACTTTATATGTCCAAGATATATTTAGCATTGAACCGAACCAGGTGATTACTAGAGAATATTTTGCGAATCTGGACGGTTTGGATTTTATATGTCTGATTTCTGGGCCTGAAGAAGCCTTGGTGCAAGTATCTGTTTGGGGGAAAAATGCATTCGGTCAAATCTCAGCCGCCCATCGGCTCGTATCGTCAGAGCTCCTTAGAAATTCAAACCAATTTAATGGTGTTACCGGAGCGACTGGTGCCACTGGATCGACTGGTGCCACTGGGGCCACTGGCGTGACTGGCACTACCGGAGTGACTGGCACTACCGGAGATATCGGTGCTACTGGAGTCACCGGTGCTACCGGGGAAACTGGAGTTACTGGCGTGACTGGTGTTACCGGAGACACTGGAGTTACTGGAACTACCGGAGGCACTGGCGCTACTGGGGGAACTGGCACTACCGGGGGAACTGGTGCCACTGGAGTGACTGGAGTTACCGGGGGAACCGGTGCTACTGGAGCTACTGGGGAGACTGGTGATACTGGCACTACTGGTGAAACCGGTGCTACTGGAGTGACTGGTGCTACCGGAGATACTGGAGCTACTGGCGTGACTGGTGCTACCGGAGATACTGGAGCTGCTGGCTTTACTGGTGCCACTGGAGTTACTGGTGTTACCGGGGTAACCGGTACTACCGGCGAGACTGGTACTACTGGGGAGACTGGAGCTACCGGAGACATTGGAGCTACTGGAGTCACCGGTGCTACTGGCGTGACTGGTACTACTGGTGTTACCGGGGTGACTGGTACCACTGGCGTTACTGGGATCACTGGCGTTACTGGAGTGACTGGAGTTACCGGGGAAACCGGTGCTACTGGCATTACTGGTGCTACCGGTGTGACTGGTGCTACCGGAGATACTGGAGCTACTGGAGTGACTGGTGCTACCGGAGATACTGGAGCTACTGGAGTGACTGGCGCTACCGGAGATACTGGAGCTACTGGTGTGACTGGTGCTACCGGAGATACTGGAGCTACTGGAGTGACTGGTGCTACCGGAGATACTGGAGCTACTGGAGTGACTGGCGCTACCGGAGATACTGGAGCTACTGGAGTGACTGGCGCTACCGGAGATACTGGAGCTACTGGCGTGACTGGTGCTACTGGTGTTACCGGGGTGACTGGGGTAACCGGCGCTACTGGAGTCACTGGGGCTACCGGGGAAACCGGTGCTACTGGCATTACTGGTGAAACCGGTGTGACTGGCGAGACTGGTGCTACCGGCATTACTGGTGCTACCGGTGTGACTGGGGTAACCGGCGCTACTGGAGACACTGGCACTACTGGTGTTACTGGGATCACTGGCGTTACTGGAGTGACCGGAGTTACCGGGGAAATTGGTGCTACTGGCATTACTGGTGCTACCGGTGTGACTGGGGTAACCGGCGCTACTGGAGACACTGGGGCTACCGGGGAAACCGGTGCTACTGGCATTACTGGTGTTACCGGTGTGACTGGTGTTACCGGGGACATTGGAGCTACTGGAGTGACTGGTGCTACCGGAGATACTGGAGCTACTGGCGTGACTGGTGCTACTGGAGATACTGGAGCTACTGGCGTGACTGGTGCTACCGGAGATACTGGAGCTACTGGCGTGACTGGTGCTACCGGAGATACTGGAGCTACTGGCGTGACTGGTGCTACCGGAGATACTGGAGCTACTGGCGTGACTGGTGCTACCGGAGATACTGGAGCTGCTGGCTTTACTGGTGCCACTGGAGTTACTGGTGTTACCGGGGTAACCGGTACTACCGGCG
>JAMBOW010000049.1 GCA_023715865.1 Neobacillus mesonae | reverse complement strand
GGGGGTGGAAGTGCAGCAATGCATGGAGCTGACCAGTACTAATCGGTCGAGGGCTTATCCAAAAGATACCCCACAAAGTGAAGCGAATGCTTCCGGAGAATATTCCGAGTACTTTGCGGGGACCCCGGGAATAACGGGAAAAGCATAAATTGCAAATTGTTTCGTATCTAGTTTTCAGGGAGCAAATCCTTGTAAGATTTAAGCTGCATGTCCTTTCTAAGGTCTGATATTTTGCTGGTGAGTGATCACCGAAGATATCGCAGCGCATAAATCCTGTTTGGTGGCGATAGCGGAGGGGTTCCACACGTACCCATCCCGAACACGACCGTTAAGCCCTCCAGCGCCGATGGTA
>JAMBOW010000048.1 GCA_023715865.1 Neobacillus mesonae | reverse complement strand
CCCTCTGCTTGTAAGGCAGATGCTCTCCCAGCTGAGCTAAGTCTCCATATTAAAGTGACCCGTAGGGGATTCGAACCCCTGTTACCTCCGTGAAAGGGAGGTGTCTTAACCCCTTGACCAACGGGCCGCTGGCTCCCCGAACAGGACTCGAACCTGTGACAACTCGATTAACAGTCGAGTGCTCTACCAACTGAGCTATCAGGGAATAAAGTATAGTTTTAGAAAATCCGCTTGGCGGCGTCCTACTCTCCCAGGACCCTGCGGTCCAAGTACCATCGGCGCTGGAGGGCTTAACGGTCGTGTTCGGGATGGGTACGTGTGGAACCCCTCCGCTATCGCCACCAAACAGGCATTTGTGATACAAA
>JAMBOW010000047.1 GCA_023715865.1 Neobacillus mesonae | reverse complement strand
GGACGGCCCCTGCCAGGAACGCTGTCCGTGTACGCATGGCCATCCACGACCCTGCGCGAAGTCGCGCACCTGCTGTACCTCGCAGACCCGGCCCTCTCCCGGCCACATACCATCCACGATTTTCGCGTCGTCTACTTCGATCCCACGTCGGATCGGTTCGAGGCCGATGCGCCTGTGCGCGGCATCACACGCCTACCCACCGGCGACGCACGAGCCGAGGCAGCCGCCACACTCTCACTCGAGCACCTGCGCCTCACATCCCACGCATACCTCGAGTGCGCCATGCACACGGGCCGCCACCGCCTCTACGAACCATGATACCACCAACGTGACGTGGAGCACTACATAGATGCTGTCACTTTTGGAGCGCGCTTAGGCACGCTGGCTCTTGA
>JAMBOW010000046.1 GCA_023715865.1 Neobacillus mesonae | reverse complement strand
ATCCCCGGATCAAAGCTTGCGTACAGCTCCCCGAGGCAGTATCGTTGTTCGCCACGTCCTTCATCGGCTCCTAGCGCCTAGGCATCCTCCGTGTGCTCTTAATAGCTTAACCAACTAAAGCACTTTACCATCTTTACTTGTTTAGACACAAATAAAGTGAAAAGGATATTTCTAAATCGCAAAATTGTTTCGTTTATCTAGTTTTCAAGGATCAAATTGAGAGTTGAACTCTCAAAACTGAGCAACGAGTGAGCAACTAACCGACCGGTTAGATTTTTATATTTGAATGTTTCCGTTGCAGGAAACGATTCTCCATAGAAAGGAGGTGATCCAGCCGCACCTTCCGATACGGCTACCTTGTTACGACTTCACCCCAATCATCTACCCCACCTTCGACGGCT
>JAMBOW010000045.1 GCA_023715865.1 Neobacillus mesonae | reverse complement strand
GCTTGTGATCCAACTCTTCCAGCATGCGATTGATTTCGACCATACGCTTCTTGTCCGTCTCGGGCTTCAACGACTCTTCGTACAGCGCGCTGATCTGTCCTTTTAGGGAGCCAAGGTCACTCTGCTTCGTATCGATGCCGAGTGTCTTTGCGCTCTTACCGTACAGCGTGCCGAACACAATCGCCTTAATCGCGTGACGGAGCGGGTGATCCTTGTCCACCCACTGCTTGAAAAAGCGAAACACGTTTTGAATGTGAATGTCGCCTTTCGTCTTTAGCTGCGCCTTGATCTCAGCGCGTTCCTCATCGGTCTTTGCCGAGATGTAGGCTTGCCGCAATTTCTGACCTGCGCGGAACGCCTCGGCCAGTGCCTTGTCGCCTGCCGCAACTGACCAGATTCGCAC
>JAMBOW010000044.1 GCA_023715865.1 Neobacillus mesonae | reverse complement strand
ACTCCCCGAACATGTCGCTCATGGAGATCCGCGCCAAGTGCCGCCGGCTCAAGCAGAAGCACGACCTCAACCTGGTGATCCTGGACTACCTGCAGCTCATGAGTTCCGGCAAGAAGGTGGAGTCCCGCCAGCAGGAGGTCTCCG
This sequence comes from Neobacillus mesonae, assembly GCA_023715865.1. GTDB lineage: Bacteria > Bacillota > Bacilli > Paenibacillales > Paenibacillaceae > Paenibacillus. Next base: position 261 of record JAMBOW010000044.1, on the reverse strand, counting down.
AGTTCTCCCGTGCGCTCAAGCTCCTCGCCAAGGAGCTGGACGTGCCCGTGGTGGCGCTGTCCCAGCTGAACCGTGGTGCGGAGCAGCGTCAGGACAAGAAGCCGCAGGTGAGTGACCTGCGCGAATCGGGCTGCCTCACCGGCGACACTCGCATCCTGCGGGCGGACACCGGCGCGGAGACGACCATGCGTGAACTCTTCGACTCCGGGGAGAAGGACGTGCCCGTGTGGGCACTTGCGGATGACCTCCGGTACGTGAAGC
>JAMBOW010000043.1 GCA_023715865.1 Neobacillus mesonae | reverse complement strand
ATAGCTTAACCAACTAAAGCACTTATCATCTTTACTTGTTTAGACACAAATAAAGTGAAAAGGATATTTCTAAATCGCAAAATTGTTTCGTTTATCTAGTTTTCAAGGATCAAATATTGATAGAATATTTGGTGGAGCCAAGCGGGATCGAACCGCTGACCTCCTGCTTGCAAGGCAGGCGCTCTCCCAGCTGAGCTATGGCCCCTCAAATTCCATCAAAACTGAACAAATGGAGTGTTGAAGCTTTGCAATAGCAAAGCGATCCGTCGACTTTCGTCGTACGTATATTTGAATGTCTTCGTTGCAGAAGACGATTCTCCATAGAAAGGAGGTGATCCAGCCGCACCTTCCGATACGGCTACCTTGTTACGACTTCACCCCAATCATCTACCCCACCTTCGACGGCTGGC
>JAMBOW010000042.1 GCA_023715865.1 Neobacillus mesonae | reverse complement strand
GGCGTTCCATCCCTTACGGTTTTCCGCTAACCAACCAACGCTACCGGGTGGTGGATGAACAGGGCCGGGACTGCCCTGACTGGGTGCCGGGTGAATTATGGATTGGCGGCATTGGGGTCGCGGAAGGCTATTTCAACGATCCCCTGCGTAGCGAGCAGCAATTTTTGACGCTCCCGGACGAGCGCTGGTATCGCACCGGCGATCTCGGCTGCTACTGGCCAGATGGCACAATCGAGTTCCTCGGTCGTCGCGACAAGCAGGTCAAAGTCGGAGGATATCGCATCGAGCTGGGCGAAATCGAAAGCGCGCTCAGCCAGCTGGCGGGGGTGAAACAAGCAACCGTTCTGGCGATCGGCGAAAAAGAAAAAACGCTGGCGGCATACGTTGTTCCTCAAGGCGAGGCTTTTTGCATTAC
>JAMBOW010000041.1 GCA_023715865.1 Neobacillus mesonae | reverse complement strand
TACTGGAGGGCAATATGTTTGATATTTCAGTGGTGTTTCCCTATTTCCCTCAGCTATTAATTGGCGTGCTCAGTACTCTGGCTGTATCGCTGAGCGCGATTGTCATAGGATTGATCCTCGGTTGGTTAATTTGCCTGGGGTTAAACTCTCCGCGGCGTCTCGTGCGTTGTTTTTGCAAAACCTATGTCAGTTTTTATCGTGGAACGCCGTTACTGGTCCAGTTGATATTAATATTTTATGCTTTGCCAACAGTAGGGATCACGCTTTCACCATTGCTGGCGGCGGTTGTGGCTCTCTCATTAAATACCGCAGCCTTTCAAGGAGAGATTCTTCGGGCTGGCTTTAAAATGTTGCCCAAAGGCCAACTGGAAGCGGCACGAGATTTTGGTTTTTCAGCGGCGCAAACGCTGTTTTATATTC
>JAMBOW010000040.1 GCA_023715865.1 Neobacillus mesonae | reverse complement strand
ACCCCAAGTAGGGCTTGATGTTCGTCAGCGCGCGTGAAACGTACTCGTCCTTCTCCCCGACCGGCGCGACGTAGTGCAGCGCGCTGCGCGCGGCGTCCTCGCCTTCCAGGCGCGCGATGAGCCACGCGGCCAGATACTGCGAAGCAAAGCAGCCACCCGCCGTGGCGACGTTGCCTCGAGCGAAGAACGGCTGATCCAGGACGTCGACGCCCGCCTCGAGCACCCACGGTTTGGTCGTGAGATCGGTGCAGGCCGGGATGTTGCCGAGCAAGCCGAGCTTCGCCAGGACCAACGTGCCCGAACATTGCGCGCCGATGAGCTGCCGGGCAGGGTCGAACTCGAGCTGCGCCATCAGTGCCGCGTCATTGACGACCTGGCGGGTTTGCATACCGCTGCCGATGAGGACGGCATCGGCCGTGCAAGCG
>JAMBOW010000003.1 GCA_023715865.1 Neobacillus mesonae | reverse complement strand
ACGAGAACATAACGTTCTCTTTATTCGCTCGGTTATCATACAGTCTGAAGACATGTACCATAACCTCACGTTTAAATTTTGCAGATGCAAAATTTTACTCACTCGTTGTTCAGTTTTCAAAGATCAACTTCATTTTCGTTGTTTCAACTTTCGTCGTTAACAACTTTTATATCATATCATGTTCGGTTCAGAATTGCAAGCTCTTTTTTTAAGAAAGTTTTTTCAACTTCTTTTTTAAAAGCTTGCCTGCCATTTTGCTTACTGGCTTTCTTGACCGGAATTAGAATATACCATGTACATAAAAATTATGCAACACTTTTTTTATAGATTTGTTACCATCTCTTAAATTCTGTTTGATGAAACCTCTTCTTCATCGTTAATAAATTTCTTTTCCTTCTATATAAAAGAAAAACCCTGCTCACGAGGAGCAAGGTTTAAGTTTCTACCTAGTTACTACTATTATTCTGCACCAATAAAGATGTATCTGATCAATACGATAATGAATAGCACCCACATCAACCAGTGAATCTTCACTTTACGGCTTGTTGCAATATTGGAGAATGCAGCAAGCACTACATAAGAAATGATACCAAGGGAGATACCGTTAGCAATACTGTTTGTCAAAGGCATCATAACAATCGTTAAGAATGCCGGGAAAGCATGAAGGAAATCGTCCCAGTCAATATTGCGTACCTGACTCATCATCAGAACACCTACAATAATAAGAGCTGGAGAAGTTGCTGCTGAAGGAACGATAAGCGCAAGCGGAGCAATGAACAGTGCGAGCAGGAAGAATACTCCTGTCGTCACGGCTGTCAGACCCGTACGTCCACCTGCTTCAACACCGGAAGAACTCTCTACATAAGATGTAATTGTGCTTGTACCAATCACAGCCCCTGCACTGACACCCACAGCATCGACGAGCATTGCTTTACCGACAACCTTCTCGCCTTTTTCTTTGTTCTTGAACAGTCCCATACGTGTTGTAGTCCCTACTAAAGTTCCGAAGGTGTCAAACAATTCTACGAAAGTGAAAACAAAAATAATTTCGAAAAGTCCAACTTGAAGGGCTGCACCTAAATCCAGCTTACCAAATGTCAAATCGTTAAAGCTAGGAAGCCAGCTTGCGGATGACAGTCCGCTTACATCTGTTACTCCCATAGGAATACCAATCAGTGTCGTTGCAACGATCCCGATCAGCATGGCACCCTTCACCTTAATTACCATCAGTACAGCGATGATAAGTAAACCGATAAGCGTCAAAATAACATCAGCATGTGTCAAGTTACCAAAAGCAAGGTTGAAGCTGCCTCCAGGTATAGGACCCGATACATCTGTTCCAGGATTAACGTTAGCTACTACAACGTTAGCCATCTTCAAACCGATGACGGCTACGAACAATCCAATACCGACTGTAATGGCCATTTTAATACTTTCAGGAACAGCTACCAGAAGCATTTGCCGAACTTTTGTTACCGTCAGCAATATGAAAATCAAACCCGAAATAAATACTGCGCCGAGAGCTGCCTGCCATGTAATAGCTCCTCCAGAGCTAAGCACGACTGTCATGAAATATGCATTAAGACCCATCCCGGGAGCAAGTGCAATTGGAACGTTTACTACAAGCCCCATCAATATTGTTATAAGACCTGCGCCGACCGCTGTAGCAAAGAATACGCCATTAGCAGGCATCCCTGCTCCGTCCGGTCCTAGAAATACATTGTTGACCACCAAAATATAAGCCATGGTCATGAAAGTGGTTAAACCTGCAATGATTTCTGTTCTGACATTTGTCCCGTGTTCCTTTAATTTAAAGAAACGCTCCATAATCCGAATATTCCTCCTTAGAGATAAGTCGGTTACCTAAAACGACAAAAAGCCCTTCAAAGATAATTGATCTTCAAGGGCTAACGCTAAAAAGAGATTGCAAAAGCTGCCAAAAAGCCGTTCACACAAACGCCCGCCAGAGCGTATGCGCTTGTTAACTTTAGCGCTAATATTGCATTTTCTCTTCTTTTCGTAGCCAGATCATTATGGTGATCTCGTAGAAACTCTCAGGCCAGATCCCCGAGATTATACGAAAAAGCATGTGTTTATTGGTTTTCCTTGTCTCATTCTAGGAGGGATATGCCAGATTGTCAATATAATTATACGAATAATACAAAGTTACATGACTAGTAATGTTCGGTAATTTCATTTTTGTGAAAATAAACAGAAAATAATGACATTAACTTTCAAAACAATTCCAGCTGCTTCAATAGCGACCTAGCTCACATAACCCTGCTTATGTATATATGAAAGATGACAAAAAAGGCAGCCACATGGCTGCCTTAGAACATATAAATCCTATTCCCACTCGATGAAGCGGTTAGGGCTTGTAATGCCTGCTGTTATCACATTTCTAAGGTGTCACCACTACCTTGGAGACAGTTTTGGCGACAATCGTTTCACCGTTTGATTTCCGACAAATGAAAATTGCTTACTCGTTGCAGTTTCAATTTTGATAATGCCTGCCATTGATTCGGCGACAGCATCATCAATCCCTCGCCACAAATGTGCATAGTGTTTTAGCGTAATTTCTGGCGAACTGTGCCCGAGACGTTTTGAGACAATCAAGACTGATGCATTTAATTCATTGATGAGAAAGCTTACATGTGAATGACGTAGACCTTTAGCCTGAATTACTGGAGTACCTGCAAGCTTCGCATAACGAGCAATAATTCGGGCAATCGTTGACTTAATCATGGGTAAGCCATCATAGGAGAAAATGAAGTCCATATTTCCGTGTTGTGCTTGTCGCTCTTTCCATACACGTAACACTTCAAGCGTATCATTATCTAAAGCAAGCACCCGTTTTCCATCAACTGTTTTCGTGTGATTCTTCCGATTGTAATTCTTGCGACTCCTAGTAACTAGCATATGATGAACACGAAGCTGTTTTTTCTCAAAATCAACATCACTCCACCAGAGAGCTGTTCCTTCGTTCACACGAACACCTGTCATATAGTAGACCCACAACATCACAAAGCACAAATGCTCATAAAAATCTTCGGTGTAAACCTTTGAGATTACTTTCTCAAATTCATCTTTCGTCCAGTAAGCAACATCCGTTTTCGCTTTAGGAATTGGCTTCACTTGTTGAGCAACATTTTTATCAAGGTAATTGAGGGTTACGGCAAATTCAAGAATTTTTTTCAACATTCCAAAGACCAATGAAGCGTATGATTGTGAATATCCTGCCGCATTTTTATCTAGAAGCCACGTTCTGAAAAATTGAATATCGTGCAGAGTAATTTTCCGTAATGGCTTCTTTCCAAAACGTTCGAGCAGAATTTTCAAAGATGGATTCCGTGACTCAAATGTATCTTCTGTCACTTCGGTCTTATAATGTGGAATGTAGACATTATTCATGAATTGTTCAAAGGTCATGCCATAATCAGAATATCCTTGAGTTTGCAAAAAGTCATTTTTTACACGGATAGCTTCCGCATAGGCTTCTTTCGCTGACTCAAATTTCTTTCCAGATTGCGACTTGCGACCTTTACGCTTGATACGTTTTCCTGTGATTTTATCCGTACCTAAGCTTACCTCGTAATAGTATTGCCCATTTTCGTCTTGATAGATATCTTGGTAGCTAGTTTTTGGCAAAGTTATTCCTCCGTTTTTTCGGACAACTCAACATCACCGATAACGGATTTTACTGCCTGTAAGGGGACAACAGAAACACGCCGCCCCTCGTAAAACTCATACCCTTGTTGTACCATATAGTGTTTTGCTTGTCTAATGATATTGGAAGCAGTGTAAGGTGAGAAGCCAACACGTTTTAAGTCTTCTGAGTTCACCATTGTTTTACTCATCGGATTCACCCATTTCTCTATAGATTTTCTTAATAGATCTTTCTGAACTGTAACGCCTTGAGTCTAGTAACCTTGAGAAGAAATACGTTTTATCTACGATTAACTCAAGCAAAAAATAATCATTATTTCTTGCGTACATTACAAGTTCTTCAAATTCCTTAAAATCTTGTTCTGCTATAACATCAATAATGCTGTTCAAAAACTCACCCGTATTATGCTCGACAAGAAATTTTCCGAGTTCAAATCCACATCCCCACTCAATATCTTCTGTTTGGTAGGGCGTCTTATCTGGATTTTCAGCGTGTGTGAAATACTCATACATTCCTTTTGGAGACATCACAACCTCAACATGCTTTGGAGCATTAAGCTTTTCGCTAATCAGACTTGAAACCTGCGAATAGCTTTTCAAAGAATCAAAGTATAGTGCACCGTGCTTGTGTGCCTTTTTAACTTCCCCTGTCTCTTTATTCACATCCTTATCGTGCCACGGGCTCAAAACAAAAGGTATGTGCATTTCTTCAAAAATTTCTAAATAGTTTTCAGGAGCACTCTCTTGATAGAATATGAACGCCCATTTGTTGCTTCTCTGCTCTTTTTTCTTTTCCATAATTCATTTTCCTCGATTATAGATTATTGATCCCACGGGGGTCGTAGTAACCCCGTGGAAGATCTTTTCCTGCCATTGTAAATACCAGCATCATAATGATATTTTCGATTGTATTAAATTGTTCAATTACGCTCTATAGTGGACCTAAATTAATGTAATCCTTTGCCCTGTCTAACGCCCTACGCTTACGCTCCAGTTGTTGGCGTACATAGAGTTGAATGGTTTGATAAACCCAACCATTCAACTCTATGTACGTGATTAAAGAAAGTGGACAATGTTCATTCCATCTAGCAAGAATAGCGAAGCTCCTTTGCTTCTGCCCAAGGCAGGCAAAAGCTTCGCTATTCTCTATCTAATTTTTGTTCCGTCAATCTTCATCCAGTGTTTGTACCTCTCAAAATTGGAGAAAGTGTAATCTGGAAAGCGACTTGATATTTCTTCCCGAAGAATTTCTTTTGTTTCTAGGATAAGTTTTTGTGCTTGAACACTATTTGGCAACTTGACAATAAAAATGATTTTATTTTTCCTAACATCAATAATGGAATTTCGGATTGCTTTATTATGCTGTTGAAGCTTGAAACTTCCTTCACCTTCATGGTCCGCCTTTTTTATTAGGAATTCTCTCAAACGGAAGCTGATCCATATCGAATAGAACCAATTTGCCAATGAGTCGTGAACAATCCTTGTTACCAGTTCAGGAACTACCAGTATCAGCAAAGTTGCGACAGATAGCACAACCACCCCATCTATTGTATTGGAAATTGACCGCAATACATTAGACATTATTTCTGAGCATTCTGTCAGGAATGAACTTGTTTCAGTGTGTAAAATACTTACTATCATTTTGAATGGAACTCGAACTAAGAGGAGTATCAATGAAATAAATAACAGAAATCCGTTAATATGAAACGTCCGAATGAAGAAAGATTTACCTGGTTTTCTCATCTACATGATTCCTTTCAAATCATTAAATGTTGGTGTTAGTAATGGAACAATTTGAAATGGGTGCTCAGAGTCAATAACCTGTATCAGTCCCGTTCCAATTCCTTGTGGTATGACTATCCCCTCAAGTGACAGGTCGGGAAATAGAAATTGTGTTGTCTTGCTATTTATGTTTCCCACTTGAATTAACACGTTTAATTGCTCCCTACATGAAATCGGGATAGCATTATTATCAAAACGTTGTGAGACAAGAAGGAGGTGAACTTTTGATGCCCTGCCAAGTAGTGAAATTTGAGAAAGAAGGCTAAAGAATGCTTCCTTAATCGGTTTTGCCACACCGTCACTTAATGCGAGAACCTCGTCAATCACCACTGTAAAATGCTCAAAATCTGCTTGAGGATTGTTGTAGAGCACTTGTTGTCGCTGATGAATCAATTCCAAACACTTACTTAGCTCATTGTTTACAGCAGAAACGAAGTCGCTCTTACTCCTGTTATTACTTGGTGCAATAACCTTAACATTATATTCTCTACCAAAACGGCTTGGGATGTCGAACTTTGGATCCACTATCACTAGACTAGAACTCTTTTTTAGCACAAATAGAATGTAGGTAAGGAGATAGGACTTTCCAGAGCCAGAGTTCCCCGCAATAGCCATGCTAGTAACCTTGTTAAGGCTTACTGTGAAGTTTTCCATAATTGGAATTTTATTTATCGGTATATTGGCAATAAATCGCTCTATATCTGGAATAATCAACCTTTTGGATGTGCCTTTATACCACGGAAAAAATAGTGCGCGTTTCACATGAATGTCTTCTGTTTCAAGCGGGACAAAATAAGCCCCTGCTTGCTTTAATAGGGTATAGTCTGGATATAAAACAGCATTGCTGATGAGATAAATCTTTTGATAAAGATCATTATCAACGACATAGCTTGCAGGAAGGCGAGGGACGAAGTAAAAACCTTCGTCCGCTACCCTTACATCAAATGAGTTGGTGTAAGAAGTCTCACCATTTATCTGTAATGCCATATTCAGAGCTTGGATCAAATAGCCTTCAAGTTCTGAGTTTTTCATTTAACAACCCGTGCCCCTTCTGATCGGAAATACACATTTGATTTGATTTCGATTGCTTCGAGTCTCTCCAATTTAACTTCTGAAAGAAAAGGTGGAAGAGAAGGTTTTTTCTCAAATTTCACAGCGAACGGGTTAACTCCCTCTTGAGTGAAGAAGAGTTTGTAGCCTGTTACCTCATCAGTCCGTTTCCCATCAATCCAGTTATATTGTGTTTCTAATTCGGAAGAAACATTGAAGATTGGTTTGTCGTCAGAAATATACCGCTTTGCCGTTTCTTCGTTGTATGCGCTTTGCGAATTTTTCGATTTCATGATATGTTATCCCCTGCTTTCATAATGTATTGGCTATCAGCAACTAGCCAACCTGTGGATCAATATTGTTTGCAACCAATACTGACCTAAAGCAACGAAATGTTTGCTGTCATTTCATAATGGCAGTATGACACGTTTCCTGTTCTGTTGTGTGGGATTGAAGAACTGCGCAGATCAAAAAGCCCCCCACACAAAGGGGAGCTTATATGATATAATATTATTTTTTATTCAGTCGAAGCTTTTTCAAAGGTATCTATTAAGATACTAAGGCAAATTCCACTCACGAATGGGAGAAGAATCTTGTCAGCATATATTGCTATTTTTTTGGGCAAATCATAAAATGTTAAGGCTCCATTACTGTCTTTTTGGACAATCGAATCTTTTTTAATTTCTCCGACCTCGCCAACTAATTCAAAATATTTGTACGAGTTAAATGTAAAATCAACAAAATCATCTTTCAACGACACGCAAACATCTTCTTTGTCATGTAAAAATTCACAATAAAAGTCTCTGATTTCTCTTTCCGTTTTTAAAGGAATTCCCATCCAATACTTCGTGTAATCATTGGATTCTTGCATCTCCAATAGCACCGTAGTGAATAATTCTTCAAGATATACATTCGCATCATTACCCCAATAGATTTCATTTTCATCATTAAAAATATCATGACTTTCTAAAAATTCCTTCACTAGGCTGGGAGTCAGCAGGTACGGGTTATCTTTTGTTCTTTTGCATGTTAGTACATATCCCAATACCTTCCTATTCCTGGGTAAAAATCCATTTATACCACAGCCATAGGATTGACCTTTTCTCCATTCATCATACTTTTGACTTATCCGTTCTGAAGCAAGTTTATATATCAACTCACACGTTTTATCAAAAGTTGTTTCTAAAGTTTCTTTTTCTTTTGACATCTTACTCATTACCAAATTCTATTCCACTTGATAACTCTAATATTTCTTGAACCGAGGAGGAAATAGATACTTCCTTTACTTGAGTAATTTCCGCAAGTTGAGCCATCGTTTTTTGACCGTCACCCTTAGTATAGAATTTCAACCCACTAATTCGGACATTCTTTGAATCATCTTCAAATTCCATTTCTGCTTGATGGTCGGTCATATACAATAGCAAGTCTTGTTTCCATAACTCACTGACAAACCTGTCACCGCTCATTCCTTTTGGTTCAATGAATATTTGGAAATAGAACTCGCTATCCTCAAGGAATAAGATAAAGTCAGGTTGAAAACCTTGTAAGTGCATGTCTACTGTTTCACCTGCACGATTGATCCGTGAGCCATATTGGTGCAGTTTAACTTTCTCACTTTTGGCTGACTCCCGGTGCATATTCTCATCCATTCGGAATAGATAGACACCCTTGTTATATTTTTGTTTTAACTCGTTTACATGGGCTTTAATCCGCTCAATCAACTCATATTCTAGCTTGTTGACGATTGCTTTTTCATAAACGTAAAACTCATCGTCCATTTCGTAAGCGTCAACCTTTTGAGTTGCTTGAATCAAGAGATTTGCGGTGTCATACTCTGGAACACGTTTTTTGTAATCTGTCAGATATTCTCTAATCGGATAACCGATAAATTTGTTTGTTCCTCGTTGTTTGATATAACCAGATTTGAATTTCACTTCATACTCTTTCAATAGGTCGATTGTCACTTTCAAAATCTCATTTGGGGAAATATCTGACGCTTTGTATTCTTTCGGGACAGTCAAGAAAAGCTTCAGATTCCCTGCATTTAACCATTTTTCTCCATAGATAAATTCTTTCATAGAAGTTAGGAGTGGTAGATACTTTTTCAAATTATCAAACTGATAGAAGTCAAGGCGTTGAATGGCTTTTTTAATGTAACGAACATCAAATTTTTCTATACTGATAGTTTTTGTTTCAATATTTTCAACATTGGCTTTATAAGAAACTTCCCGACTACCATAGTTTAAGCTTCGAGAAATATCTGACTTATGGTTTATTCCATATTTTCCAATAGAGTCGAACCATTCATCTGATACGTCCTCGGCTTCGTTATAATAGATTTTCCCTGTTTTATAGGTATCTGTTCTCTTGAAGAAAGGTTTAACTTTAATTTCAATAGGCGGGTTTTTCTTATCTTGTCCCGTTGGTAAATCCATTTGTTTCAAAGAACCCACTAGCTGCTTCAAATATTGAGGTTCATTCATTGTATGGTAGTGGAGGGTTTCCAAAAATAATTGCTTGTTTGAGGAATCATTGTCATATCTCCGCTGATAGCTTTTCTCACCATCAATTTCAAATGGATAATACCTTGCACCACGTCCAATCAGTTGAGCTTCAACCATTGTAGCGTTCTTATTCGTCCCGGCTTCCTTTTCGATACGAACAATATCATACAGATTAAGTACATCCCATCCCTCTGTCAGTTTTGCCACAGCAAAAACCACTCGATAGAGGTTGTTTGGGCTTTCAAGCGTGTTCAAAGCTTCATACTGTCCTTTTTCAAGCATATTTCCACTAGTATCATTAGCATTCAAAATATTTCGTGGGTCAAAATCTTGTTTAATCTCACGAACAATCTTTGCTAAATCCGCTTCATTTTGTAGGTAGTAGTTATAAGCTAATTCCAGCGCAGAGCTTCCACTACTATCCAATAGTTGCTGACGTTTAATGAATGTCACTAAATCATTTGCGTTTAGGTTGGCAATGAGCTCATTAAATACTTTTGTTGCTTCAAGTGATATTGCAATTTGGGGCGATTTGAACATAATCACGGGCTTAAACGATCCCGTGACACCCTCAGCATAGGCACGATATTTTCGAAATTGTGAGAGTAAAACAACATTAAGCATTTTATCTTCATCCCTTGCGGATGTTTCAATACGCTTAACCTGCTTTGAATAACCATCAAACATAAATTTGCTTAATGGATAACGATAAACGACTTTATCACGATATTTGTTGTAAATTGCTTCCTTCTCGAAATCCACAGTCGCCGTGAACTCTAACAAGAGATTCTTGTGTTCTTTATCATCCCTAGCCATTAGAATCTTATTGATAGCAAATTCCCATGTGTTCTCGGCTTCTTTCTCTGACTTTGTACTTGCTGAATAGTGGTGAGCTTCATCAGCTAAAACAACCACAGGATGATTCTCATAATCAGATAGCCCCATTGTGTTCTCTTTTAACACAAACAAATCATCTGATACCTTTTGCACGGATGAAAGTTTGATATAAATAGTATTATCTTGGCGAACACGAGGAAAACGCTCAACTTGTCGAATATAAATACGTTTTCCGTCAATTTCAACCTTCTCTTGAAAAAGATATTTTTCACTATTTCCATTTACCAGATTGTCCTTCGTTTTCATAAGAACGGAATTTGTGTTTACTATAAATAAAAAATTCTGATACTTATGTTCTTGGTAAAGGTAGAGAATTAGGCCTGCCATCAAATCCGTTTTTCCTGAACCAGTCGCCATGTTAAAGAGAACGTGTTGCGGACTTGGGCTAATCTGAGTTTGTGTATAGTGGTAGTTACGCATTGCTTCATCTTGATAATCACGTAATGTATGGAACAAATTTCGATTGATATACTCTGGAATTACATACCCTTGATGTTGGCTCAATATGTCATGTTCCGCTTCTTTTGCCTGCTCAATTAATGGAAATTGGCGAACATTAGCAGGAGTCTTCTTTGCTCTTGCCATATTACTCACCACCTTCATAGAACGCTTTATTAAAGGCGTAATCCTCGTCAGAAATTAAGTCACGGACATTCTTATCTTCAATTTCCGAGTAATTATAATACAATCCATTCTTATCAAGTAACTTAACTAACAAACGTTTATTTTCATCAAATCCTTCAGCCCAATCAATTTTAGTTAAATCTGCACGGAAGGAAATATCAGCAGGTTCCTCTGTATCAGTTCCTTGTAGCATGCGTTCATAAACTGATTTTAGCTCATCAATAGTCTTTGAGTGGATGACATCTTGAAGGTAGCCCATATTTTTAGGGAAAAGCTCCGCATAGACGAATGAACCTCCACCTTGCCAATCAACTTCTTTTGAAATTCCAGTTTGATCTTTGTTAATAACATTTTGCAATCGAGATATTAACTTTTCAAGTTGACCTTCAATTTGCTCAGAGGTTATAAAGCGTCTTCTCATCTTCATTGCTGTGGCTGCGGTCGTTCCTGAACCACCAAAGAAATCTAAAACTAAATCGCCTTCATTATTTGTAAAGTATTCAATGAAGTACTGTAACAATGATTCTGGTTTTTTTCCGCCGCCAATATCTACACCACCTTCAGTTCTGTTATTACCAAACGAATCTTCGTAGTGTAGTAAATTATCTAATAGATTTGGAATCGGTTTCTCCTTCGAATACTCGCCTGAGATTACTCCATCTCTAATTTTTGTGGGAACTCCAGAGAAAAACGTTCCTCGAGTAGCTCCTTTTTTCTTTGGACCACGGATGTATCGATATCCAAGTCCATCGTTACCCATTCCATATACCTTATACAGGTAGCCAATTTCTTTTCTTTGAATAAGATATTTCGAAAGAAATTCGGCTGCTGTTCCGCCTTGTCGTATCAGAGAGCCCGTTGCCCAAGTTTCTTTAAGACCGTCGATATTACCATCAACTTGCCTAATTTCAAAATCATCCGGCCCAAACACATCTACTTTTTTCCCGTTTTCGACAATCGTCTCAATGGGGAGATTTTTTTCCACTACTTCAAAACTGAACTTATCAAGGCTATATTCATCTTTAATTTTAGAAGGTTTGAAAGTATTTGTATCATAAGAATAAACATGAGCAACTTCCATCACCTTTTGAAAATCATTATCTTCTGAGAGAGTCTTATTAGAATAACGGACTTGAACATGAAAGGTGGTTTCAAACTGTTCTTCCCCCATCACATCATCAAGTAATAGTTTTAATTGTGCCTGCATTTTATCGTCAATTTGAACAATCAATACTCCATCTTCTGTGAGTAGTTCTCGAGCAACCTCTAGACGATTTTTCATAAACGTGAGCCAAGTTGATTTTTTGAAATTATCGTTATATCTGAAGCTATCCTTTCCTGTATTGTACGGGGGGTCGATATATATTAGCTTAATCTGCCCTGCATACATATCCTTCAACGTGTGCAGTGCCAACAGATTATTTCCTTTGATAACCAGATTGTCTTTCTCCTTATCAAAAGAAACAATCTCATTATCTAGTATGCTGTTCTCAGCTTTTCCGTAGCGTTTTACGTTTGCTAGTATTTTCCTGTCGAATAAGCGGTCGATTTCGTCTTTTTCAATGACTTCATTCAAAAAAGCGTCATCGTAGCCGTCTTCGTTATCTTCCTTTGTCATGCTTGCCGTCAATACGCCATCTTTAAACGGAAAATCTAACACCACGTCTTGGCTGTCCTGTAAGAACCTCCCTTTTGAAGCTAACCCGACACGATTTTCATACTTGGTGTAACTTGTATCCCAGTAATTATTGTAGAGAATCGCTTCCTCAAGTTGTTCAATTTGAAATAACTTCTGTCCTGCAACTTCCTTGATAACATGTTGCTTGATAAATTCCACTTCAAATAACTTGCTAAGAAGTGCTTCATCATAATTCCGTAAATCATCCGTGAGTTTTGAGCGATTTAATTCCTCTCCAACTAAATACTTACCGCCAAAAGAAGATAATGCTATTTTTAACTCATCAAAAATCTTCGGTTCAATCTTTGCCATTTTATTCATCCCTTTTATGACTTTTTTTCTAATTATAACATTGAACTAAATTTCTCAATACCAAATAAATAAAAACTCCCACCGACAATCATTCGGCGAGAGTTTTTGGAGACAATCTTGGAGACAATTCAAAAGAATTTTGGTTCCAGAGAGTCTTATGAGTTTTACCTAAACGGCATAAAATCAACGTTTTTCAGTGTTCAGAGTGTCGCTTGATTATTCCCACTCAATAGTAGCAGGTGGTTTGGATGTAACGTCATAAACGATACGATTTACGTTCTCGACTTCATTGACGATACGAACAGAAATCTTCTCGAGCACATCCCAAGGGATACGTGCCCAGTCCGCTGTCATTCCGTCAATAGATGTTACCGCACGAATACCTACTGTGTAAGAATACGTACGTGCATCTCCCATAACTCCTACACTCTTCATGTTAGGAAGAGCTGTGAAGTACTGCCAGATTTCACGGTCAAGGCCCGCTTTGATAATCTCTTCACGAAGGATGTAATCTGAATCACGAACGATTTTGAGCTTCTCTTCTGTAACTTCACCAAGCACACGAATCGCAAGGCCTGGACCAGGGAACGGCTGACGGTGAACAATTTCGTCCGGCAATCCGCACTCTGCACCCACTTTACGTACTTCATCCTTGAACAGGGCGTTAAGTGGTTCGATCAGTTTGAATCTCATATCCTCAGGCAATCCACCTACGTTATGGTGAGATTTGATCGTTTGCGCTGTAGCTGTACCACTCTCTACGATATCCGTATACAACGTGCCTTGTGCTAAGAAGTCAAAATCATCAAACTTGCTGGATTCTTCATCAAATACATAGATAAATTCATTACCGATGATTTTGCGTTTTTTCTCAGGATCGTCAACGCCTTCGAGCTTGGACATAAAACGATCACGAGCGTCAATCTTAACAACCTTCATATCGAATTTGCCGACAAAGGTTTCCATAACGCTCTCAGCTTCACCTTTACGCAGCAAGCCGTGATCGATAAACATACAAGTCAGCTGATCGCCGATCGCTTTATGGATCAGAATCGCAACAACAGAAGAGTCAACACCGCCGCTTAATGCGCACAGTACTTTTTTGTCTCCAACTGTTTCACGGATATCACGGATCTTATCTTCGATAAATGTCTCCATGCTCCAATTGCCTTCGCAGCCACATACTTCATAAAGGAAGTTGCGGATCATATCGTTACCATTCACAGAATGACGAACTTCCGGATGGAATTGAACCGCGAACAAATTGCGCTCAGGGTGACTCATCGCTGCAATCGGCGCGCTTTCCGTACCTGCATCGAGGCGGAAACCGTTTGGCAATGTAACGACATGGTCGCCATGGCTCATCCATACCGTTTGATTTGCTTCAAGCCCTTTAGCAAGGTGAGAACCTTCATTGAATAAAACATCCGCTTTACCGTATTCACGCTTATGCGCACGTTCAACTTTACCTTCAAGCTGATGCGCCATCAGCTGCATACCGTAACAGATACCGAAAATTGGAACATTCAGGTCATAAATCGCAGGGTCTACATGCGGTGCATTTTCTGCGTAAACACTGGATGGTCCCCCGGAGAAAACGATCCCCTTAGGGGCAATTTCACGAATCTTCTCAACTGGCGTGTTATATGGAAGCAGTTCGCTGTATACTCCTAGATCACGAATTCTTCTCGCGATAAGTTGGTTGTATTGTCCCCCGAAATCGAGAACAACGACAATTTCATTTGGCTTTATCATTACCGAGCCTCCCTCAATTAATGAGATTAATTATACTGAACGACAAAACATAACGTCAAGGATAGCTCGTCTTCTTCATCATTAAGAAATAATGTAAATCCGAATCGCTTGAATGATTTCTTATTTTAATAATTTCGAAATCCTCAGGCATCGATTTAAAAAAGCTGTGCTGGCTGCGCGGGAAAATGACACAGAGCCATAAACAAGTGCTTCCCAGTCAGCCGCAAAATGCAGCATTTCCTCGTGAACGTGAGGTTCATCGAAGGGGAGCGCTGAAGTATATTCCTTAAGCGTAAGCCCCGGTTCGCGAGCTCCATAGCGCTGTGCAACTCTATCCCAGACAGGAGCTCCGACAGCGAGAAGTCGCTCACGATCTGGGAAAGTATTGCTGCGCGGGAATACCAGCCGCAGCCGAAGTCTTAATGCGGGACTGTATCTCCGTCCCGCAACTGCCGCTGCTGCAATCAGGAACGCGCCGGCAGCTGTCCACGCAAGTGTTAGCGGCTGTACGATAGCTGCAAGCCATTCTTGTAATACAGTCCCAGCCCAGCCCGATGTCTCATCGTCGTCTTCTTGAGCTGAGACAATGGCTGGTAATGACCCTGATTCTTCCGCTCCAAACCCCGGAGTAGCTTCAAAGGGAAGCCAGCCGACATTCGGGAAATAAACCTCCACCCAAGCATGTGCATCACCTTGAGTCACAATGTACTCATTCGGATTATCCGCACTCCGTTTACCTGGCGAGAAGCCTTGTACATACCTGGCTGGAATTCCTTCACTGCGCAGCAAAACAACCATCGCTGTCGAGAAATGATTACAGTAGCCTTTTCTCATAGTGAACAAGAAATCATCGACAAAATCTTGACCTGCTCCAGGAACCCTTGTATCCAAGCTGTAGGTATAATTCGATTTCAAATAAGCTGCCACCGCCATAACCGCATCATATCTGCTGCTGGCTCCATCGGTTATTTCCTCCCCAAGCTCCCGAACACGCTTAGGCAAGCTTGATGGCAGCTGTAGATTTGTTCGTCTGATCTCTGCTGGATCTGTCCCATTAAGATTACGCAGCCCGCTTAAATCATGAATAGGAACAAGCACATCCGCACTATAGCTTGTTACAGATCCAGGACCATATGGCCTGATATCATCAAATCTTAAATTTCCAGAAGCAAACTCGCTTAACACATACGGGAATCGCTGATTGTTTTTATTTTGTCCAGTCTCCTTGTTCTCATTCCCTTCCCCAGTGCCTTCCGTAGGATTATTCATAATTAAACGAACCGGGACACCGCCGGTAAAAATATCAGATCCCCCTTGAGCAGGAGCCTGGAGCTCAACAGTCTGTTGAATTAAACGAAAGTAAGGATTCTCCTCAATCTCTTCTTCGCGTATACGGCCAGCAGTGCTTATGTAGCGAACAGATTCAGCGTTGCTGTAGGAGCTTTTCCAGCTCCTGCCGTCATACAAAGATCGGGACTGTCCTCGCCAATAGGTAGCGACAGGACTGTACCCCGTAAAAAACACTTCATTACCAGGAACCAGCGGCGCCCCCATATCTCTCCCGCCTGCATCGTAGCCAGTCGTTGCAAAGGCAGATTCGGATTCCGATCTCCGAAGATAATCAGCCCATTCTAATATGTGGGCCCTCGCATTTGTGAGCATATCTGAGTCAGGCTGCTTCGAAGGAATGATGGAGGATACAGCGGCAGCGGCACCGCATATGAGAAGAACAGATCCCACAGCAATTCCTGTCCATTTCATATAACGACTCTTGTCAATATTGGTTAAGGAGCCACTGCTTCTTAATCGAGGGAGCTGCATGAGCACCTGAAGGAGTAGAAAGCAGCATACAACCCTGATCATCCCTCCGCTGCCATCCTCCCCATTTACCAGCTCTATGCCAATGAGATACAGAATCGAGACCAATCCAAACAACAAGACGGTTCGCAGCTGAATAACAAGCATTTGAACGGAAGTGACAAATAACGACCATCCCAGGATGATAATGATCGACTTTGTTTCATCACTGATCAGATGAATCTGTGCACCATCTAACCATAGGGACAAATCTTGTTTGAGAGTTTGCAAATATTCAAGAATCCAGAATGAATCTGAAAAACTCTGCATAAACCACCATAGGCATAAGAAGGAAACCCCAGCTCGAATGAGCAGTGACACGCCCAGTGTCATTTTCCAAGTTCCTGTTAATAAGAGAAGAGCGGTAAGCAGCAACATGATTGGAGCAGATTTGGAATGCAATTGTTCCCCAATCCCTCCCGGCATTAACCACTCTACAAACATAATGAATAACACCACAGATGCAGACATACGAAAATACCATGGCTCTTGGTTTACAATTGCACTGCTTTTGTCAGATAAACTCATCCCATTCATATACCCTTCGCCTCTTCTCATCGACAATGATCAGTTAACCAACTGCGTAATATACTGCATAGACGAATCATCGTTCCGAATCTGTCCACTTTCGTTCACTTCACAAATCACAACCTGAATCCCCCGCCTGCCTAACAATTGAATAAGCTTGCCATTCACTGTCGTAGACGCACCCGTAATCAAATAAATCTGGGTGCCGCGAAGCAGATGAAGATAAGGAAAACGGCTGCCAAGCCCATTCGGAAATGAAGCCTTATCTCCTTCTCCATACACCTTCATGGTACCTGAGGGTTCCAGAGCCGATAGATCATCGAGTTGCTCCATTATCGTCACATGGCCCATAGGCCCCTCGCCGATCGGTTCCCATTTGTATTCATGATCCGTCTCATCCACAAAATAAGAAGTAATGCGGACATCGATTTCCATTTTAGATAAGGAGCGAAGAAGCCCTCCGCAAGCCGAAATGGCTGCCTCGTAGGAATCCCACGAGAACTGAAACCTTCCATCCCTCGCTCTGTAGAAATAGGAGGCAGCATTGTTATCAAGCAGCAAATAAGCCTGACCGCTGCTGTTGTCTTCGGGGATCCGAACTTGGAGCTTCCCGCTGCGGGCGGTGCTTTTCCAATGGATATGGCGAATAGGATCTCCTTGAACATATTCCCTAATTTCGTATCCCGCAGGCATCTCATAGAGTGGATTTCTCAAGCGGGATGCCTGTCCCTCAACTGCTGCTGCCGTTCCATAGCGTAATGCATCTGAACCCGCCCAAGCCGAAGGATGTACGATGAGTGTGCAAGGAGCCTCGACCCGGCAGCTGCGTGTAAACCAGCCGAATGTATCGCCCCAGGTGACTTTACAGGTTTGAAAAGAATACACTCCCCGGTGTATTGCACGGATTGAATAGGTGTAATTATAAGTTCGGGACCTACCTGTAAAAATAATTTGGGAATGTTCAAGCCCTTCTCCTTCGGCCTCAATTTTGAGCCATAGCAAAGACCAAGGCATGTCAGCTTTAAGTTCCACATGAACCTCCGCTTTGTCGCCGGCTGTTATCCTTTCCAAATTTAGTGTCCTTCTCACACTTATATTTCGAGGCTTCATTATAAGAACCAGCATGCCGTTCCCAACTATAAATGCAGAGCATATCAAGAGGAACAGCAAGGTGCTTCCTCCCTGAATACTGTAAGCAAGCGTTACTCCGGATAATAACAACAGCATAAAAGTAAAAGTTCGAATTGTCCTCCACATGGTCAGACGTACCTTTTAGCGGAAGCTGGCTGTACAGGTATCGGAATCTCCTGCAGCATAGAACGGATAATAGACTCTGCGGCTTGATCCTGAGAAAACTCAGAGCGGCTCCGAACCCGGTGACTTAGTACAGGGACTGCTACTTCCTTTACATCATCAGGAATAGCATACATTCTTCCATTCATATATGCCGCAGCTTGTGCGGCACTCATCCAGGCAATACTTCCTCTCGGACTTATCCCGAGCAGAAGCTGTGGATGAGTTCTGGAGTGGGCAGCAAAACGGGCAATATACTGCTTAATCATTGGATCTACAAGCACGTTTTTTGTTTCCCGCTGCATCTTGACAAGCTCCTCTGCCAGCATGACGGGTTTGATTGCCACGTCGATCCCACCTTCTTGACGGTTCATCATTTCTACTTCTTCATCAAGACCGGGATAACCCAAGCTGAGCTTGATCATGAAACGGTCGAGCTGTGCCTCAGGCAGACGAAACGTACCTTCAAACTGCAGCGGATTCTGAGTAGCCATCAACAAAAACGGACGCGGCAAAGCGTAGGTAGCACCGTCTACCGTTACATTTTTTTCTTCCATCGCTTCAAGTAAAGCAGATTGAGTACGGGGCGCTGCACGATTAATTTCATCACCCAGCACAATATTCGCCATAATGGGCCCGGATCTATACTCAAAATCCCCTGTAATCGGCTTAAATATAGAGGTTCCTATGACATCAGACGGCATGACATCAGGAGTGAACTGGATCCGTCCAAAGCTTGCTCCTAGACAGGAAGATATGGTCTTTATAAGTTTGGTCTTGCCTGTCCCCGGCACATCCTCCAGCAAAATATGTCCTCCAGACAGCATCGCCATCAGAATCAGCCGAATTTCTTTCCGCTTGCCTACGATTACGGTCTCCACCCGCTGTACCACTTTATCGAGCAAGCTAGCTGCGTAATCACTAGTTTTTAAGAAATCCATTTGCCTTACCTCCTATAAACAGCTGATTTTCATCTATATGATCTCTATTATTTCCAATTCATAAATGATATAGACGCTAGAAAATACATGTAAGCAACACTCATCGTCCTGAACTATATAAAAAAACAAAAAAGACCCGGAGGAATTCTCCGGGTCTTCAGGGATATTGTGAACTGTTCAATTCATTCAATGAAATTGGATTACTTCGATGTCTCTTTACCAGGCTGTACTTCTTCCAATTCTTTGGTTGCAAGATCATCTTCATTAACTTCCTTCTTAGAGGAGCCAAACCAGCCAATTAATGCAATCAGTACAAGTACGATGTAGAAGCTGGCCTTCCAAATACTGTTGTGCGGGAAGTGCTCATCAATAAGACCTACGTCAGGGTGTGCAAGTGTAATAACGGCCAGTTTGACCCCTACCCAACCTACGATAATGAAGGCAGCAAGCTCGAGTCCTGGACGCTGCTCCAGCAACTTGACGAAGAAGCTTGCGGCAAAACGCATAATGACGAGACCAATAAATCCGCCGAGGAAGATTACGATAAATTGTCCTCCATCAAGCCCTCCGATATTCGGAATTCCGCTTGGCGGCAATGCAACAGCGAGAGCAACCGCAGCAAGGATGGAGTCAACCGCAAACGCGATATCGGCAAGCTCTACCTTCAGAACGGTCATCCAGAATCCGGATTTCTTCTTCTGCTTTTCCGGCTTCGGCTTTGCATCCTGTGTTTGACGCTTGTGCAGGAAGTGCTTCACCGTGTGATTGATTGAAATGTACAAGAGGTAAAGAGCACCGACCGCTTGAACCTGCCATATGTCGACAAGGAACGAAATAACGAACAGTGATGCCAGACGGAATACGAAGGCACCCAGCAGACCATAGAACAAGGCTCTTTTACGCTGCTCTTCAGGCAAGTGTTTCACCATAATAGCAAGGACCAGTGCGTTATCTGCCGCGAGCAGTCCCTCTAGCACAATGAGTACTAATAGTACCCATCCGTACTCTAAAAACAACTCCATGAAACATCCTCCTAAATAATTATAATAAAAAAAACCTTCGCCGGTCGGCAAAGGTCTCACAAAAAAGAGACCTCTACCACAGTCATGTGGTAAAGGTCTCGCTAACAACGAATGGTTGCCAACAAAGCCGGGGATTATTCCCGAACTGACGACTTTGCTGTACAGCTACTCCCCTTTAATCACGTTCCTGCTTAACTGATATGATGATCAGCTAAACCGTGATATAAACATATTAAAATCAGCGCTTGAAGTCAAGCATTTTTTGTCAATGCCTGAATTCTAAGTCTCATCAACGGTTAGCAGAAATCATATCCTTAAAATTGGAAATCTAGGAGCTCTACGATGCCCTCACAACAACTTCCTCTGTGCCGCGAGCCAAGGATACTACCCTGTGATCAGCTGCTTCCAAGAGTGTCCTTAACGGAACCCAAATGGCTCCGTCACGCATGTAAATATCCGTTTTTGCTGAATACGATGCCTCTCCTTTAACAGCGGTGATCATCTGATCCTCAGGCTTTACAGTTATATGAGAGCCTCCGAGCACAACTACAGCTTCCCGTTCCTTCGCCTTCCACAAAGCAGATCCGCCGAATTTTTCAATCACGTCTCTTAGCGGAACAAGATATTGCCCCTTCTCCAATCGATATTCACCATACTTTAATTCAGTGACCTGCTTTCCTGCTTCAATGATAAGCGCAGGCCCCTTTTCAAACAAATCAGCGTTGCCGGCGATAACATTAATTATCCACTCCTTGCTTGGCTGAAACCTTTTTTTGGTGCTCTCATCGTTTTTCACCCTGAATTGAACAGGCTTCTCGGAAGGATCAAGCACAGCAAATGCATATCCCATCTCTTTATAATATTCAATAATTTCAGGGAGGGCCTTTACAGTCTCTTCATGATTCCCACCGTCATGGAGCAGAATAACAAGGTCTTTGTCTAATTTAACATTTGTAGCGTTCTGAACAATCTCCTTAGCCGGCACTCCGGCGCGTTTGGAATCACCGCTGTCTACATTCCAGTCTACGACTGTGTATCCCGCTTGATCCAGCAGATCAAAATAGGCTTGATCGAAATGGCCAAATGTTCCGCCCGGTGCACGGACAAGCTGGGGCCGACTACCAGTGATAAGCCGAATCGCATCTTCAGTACTCTTAATCTGCGACCAGAATCCCGGAAAATTGTCATACAATTCGGCATAGTCATGATTATAGGTATGATTCCCGATCGCATGCCCTTGTTCATGCATGCGATAGATTAGCTCAGGATAGGTCTCTACATACTTACCGAGAACAAAAAAAGTGGCAGGAATCTCGTAATCCTCCAGGATATCCAGCACTTCAGCTGTATGTTTCCCCGGACCATCATCGAATGTGAGGTACACTGTTTTGTTACTGCTGGATTTAGAGGCTTGATTTGATACTATAGTTGAGCTATCAGATGTCATCGGAGTCTCTTTAACTTGCTCTTCCTTTACGTTTTTTACTTTAAGAGATGATACATTAGCTTGCTCTGTTTGCTCCTTTTTTGACGAGCTGTAAGATGGCAGCTCCGCTGCTGTTATCAGCTTTGTGTGTTCCGCCGCTTTATTATATGAGCTTAAATCTATTACTTTGTTACCAGCTAGATTTATGTTCTCTATTAAATCTGTCTCAGATGATGAATCAGCGGAGTTCGCCATTTGAGTAGGAATTATGTACACCATTACTGCCACTATAAATAAAAAGATAATACCTGATATTACGCTTGTCTTTGTTTTCATCTTCTACCGCCCCCATCATTTATATTAATTCAGATAGTATTTGAGATTTACACTGCTATCTTATGAAGGGGACAGCTAAAAAAGACTAAAATTTAGTAGATTTATATAGTTCTATTATTAAAGTTGTGTTTCCGCACTCGTATCATCAAATACAGCCATAGAACAGCAGCAATGATTGCGTACAAAATACCTCCCCATCTCCCCAACGCCCTTAATTCAATATATGCCGTTAGATAACCGGCAATAAACATGGACATCCCAAATAGTGTATTGGATAAAGCCGCCAGCCACCCGAACAGGATACCTTGATGCTGGATCGGTGTCTCCTGCATAAGCTTTGTATCCATGAGCGCATTCGTGATACCCGCAAAAAAGGATTGCAGAACACAAATTAGAACCGCTAAAGCAAAATACGAGGTATAACTGAGCCAAATCAGCATGGCGCTTTCCAAAGCCAAAGTCAAAATGGCAAGACCAAACAGGGAATTTCTAATGTGTTGCGATACAAAGTAACTCATAAACAGGCCAAGCCCAAGTGCACCATAGAGTATTCCCACACCCAAATTCCCCATCCCGTATACCTCAGCAGCGTACATGCTGATCATTACATTTTCAATGCCGCCCGGAAATGTAATCATAAGTTCATAGATGATGAGCATTTGAAGAGGAGCAGAACATTTGACAAGGAAATAAACGCTGCGTTTCCCTGGTTTGGGGTATTCTACTTCTACTTTTTTATCCTTTGCTTGCACAGAAATCTGTTCAGACAAGCGAATGGAAGAAACCAGCCAGCCGGAGCAAACAAACGCTATACATTGAATGATAAACGCTGTATTTGTGCCAAATAAGTACGACACGACTCCCCCTGTAACCGAGCCTACGATTAATATGACTCCCGTCATCACCTGCTCCAGACTGTTGACACGACCAAGCTCATCCTGCTTAACCATCAAAGGAATGACAGCCCTGCGTGCAGGAGCATACATGGCCTCACCGCAGGATAACATGACCTGAGCAGCAATCAGCAACCCGATCAAATGTCCATCCTGTGCAAACAACGGAAGCAAAGCAAGGACAGAACGCGCAAAATCGATGCTCTTTAGCATCCTAACATGCGACACATGAGCAAGCAGCCAGCCGCTGAAGGGCGCCAAAAGTAAAAAAGGAAGCACCCTTAAAGCTAACACCGCTCCAATGGCAAAACCAGAGTTAGCCGTACTGGCCATTATTGAAAGCAGCGCAACTTGAAAAAAACGTTCCCCTACCCCCTTGATTACACCAGCAAGAAACAGCTTGTTATATGGAGATACTCCTATCGTCGTGATCCTAAGCCTCTTATTTATAGGCATTACCCCTTCATCCTCCTTCCATATCAACGATTATATAATTAGTAATATAGCTAATTAGATAATATTCTAATTATAGGATGAAGGCAATCCTTATTCGTTACAGTCAGGATTCATTCTATATCGCCAGGGTTAATTTCTCAGTAGCATACAAAAAAACCGATCCTGCTGGATCGGCTTTGAAATCATTCTTCATATAAAATTACTTGTCTAAATTTGTCTTAATAAATGCAAGTGCATCTTCGATGTGACCCTTCACTTTAACCTTGCGCCATTCATTTACCAATATTCCTTCTTCATCAATCAAAAAAGTGGATCTAACACTGCCCATGAACTCTTTGCCATACATTTTCTTCAGCTGCCAAACACCATACAATTCGGACACCTGATGATCCTCGTCTGATAAGAGACTGAATGGCAGATTATATTTATCAATAAACTTATCATGCCTGCTCACCGGGTCTGTGCTTACGCCCAAAATAACCGTGTTCATTTCCTCAAAAGATTCGTGGGCATCCCGGAACTGGCATGCTTCGTCCGTACATGAAGCGGTCATATCCTTAGGATAAAAATAGAGCACTACCCGTTTACCGCGGAAATCTGAAAGCTTTATCTTCTGTCCGCCGTTTCCTTCAAGCTCAAAATCAGGCGCCTGTGCGCCGATAGTTATATTCATGCTGCTTTCACTCCTTCTGTTTATGCAAGAAACATCCAATAATTGATTTGTATCCCTAAAAGAACTTATAATGTACAAAGAAATCATTTGTATATTATTGTAAATTGACGCCTTCTTCGCTAAGCAGCTTAATTTATGTGACCGTGAAAGGAAGAGCTCCAGATGACCAAGAAGACCAAACGAATTCTGTGGACAGTTCTTACCGTAGTAACCCTTGCTGTGGTTCTACCTGCAGCTTATTATTTTACTTCTGTTGTAAATGAACTGCAAGATTTACAAAAGGAAGGCGAGGAATCCCCTTTCTATAATGTGGAGAAGGTAGATCAAGAGAAAACACCGGAACCTCCAAAATGGGAAGGAAAAGAGCCGGTAAACATCCTGCTGATGGGTGTGGACGCCAGAGGTACGGCCGAAGGTGAAATTCCAAGATCGGATACCATGATGGTCGCCTCCTTAAACCCTGTAACTAAAAAAATATCTTTATTCTCTCTCCTTCGCGATACATATACCGAAATTCCTGGCTATGGCAGCGACCGCATTAATACGGCCATAACGCATGGTCCCAATGTTGCGATGCAGGCAGCGAGCGATTTGCTTGGCATTCCTATTCAATATTATGTATACACAGACTTTCAAGGATTCATTGCACTTGTCGACGCAATCGGCGGCATTGATTTTGAAGTAGAGAAGGATATGCATTACGTCAGTAAAGCAGATAATCACGAATATGATATCGATCTCAAGCAAGGAATGCAGCATCTGGATGGTGAAAAGGCGTTGATGTATGTCCGCTTTAGACACGATGCCCTGTCGGACTTCTCAAGAACAGAACGTCAGCGTGATTTGATCAGCGCTATAGCTGATAAAATGCAAACTACAACGTCCATCGCCAAGCTGCCTTCCATCCTAAACGATGTCAATCCTTATATCGACACGAATCTTTCGCTTAATGATATGTGGAAGCTGGCCTCACTCGGATATCAAAGCAATTTCAAAGGCAGTGAACAGGTTCCCCCAATGAGCCTGCTAGTTGAGGAAAAAATCGGCGGAGCTGCTGTCCTAACTGTTCGAGACTCAGAAGAACTAAAAACCTATGTTGAGGAGATCGTTAATCCTACAGAACCTGAAGAAGTCGAGCAAAAATCCACTATCGACAAATCAGCAAGCGGCGATACCGAACAGTGACACATTTTGTCTTCGTGCCACACCAAACTATAAAGTGCTATACTATATTTAGATGTGAGACAAGGGCAGCGTAAGCTGCCCTTTTGAGTTGTGCTCTCACGGCTCCTACCTCACTACCATGTGAATTAGAAAGGATGAAATAAATGAATCGTTCACAATCAGAGCATCACTATGCAGAAGCTCTTGAGCATATTGTCGGCGGCGTTAACAGCCCTTCACGATCCTTCAAAGCAGTCGGAGGCGGAGCGCCCGTATTTATGAAGCGGGGAGAAGGCGCATATTTCTACGATGTAGATGATAATCGCTACATAGATTACTTGGCGGCATACGGTCCGATTATTACCGGACATGCACATCCCCATATTACAAAAGCGATTACCGAAGCTGCGATGAACGGTACACTGTTTGGCACTCCAACCACCCTCGAGATCAAGCTTGCCAAAATGCTGAAGGAAGCCATCCCTTCTATGGATAAGGTCCGTTTTGTAAATTCAGGAACTGAAGCAGTTATGACAACTATTCGGGTAGCACGTGCTTATACGAAAAAGAACAAGATTATCAAGTTCGCTGGAAATTACCATGGTCATTCGGATCTGGTGCTCGTTGCTGCGGGTTCTGGACCTTCAACGCTAGGCATTCCGGATAGTGCAGGGATTCCGGCAAGTATTGCTCAGGAGGTCATTACGGTGCCTTACAATGATCTGTCCGGTCTTGAAGAAGCTCTTAAGACATGGGGCCACGATGTTGCTGCCGTTATGGTCGAGCCGATTGTCGGCAATTTTGGGATGGTTATGCCGAAGCCCGGCTTCCTCGAGGGATTGGTTAAGCTTACCCATGATCACGGTGCTCTTGTTATCTATGATGAGGTCATCACCGCGTTCCGGTTCCACTACGGATCAACGCAGACGTATGCAGGTCTTCAAAATCATGACCTCATTAAACCGGACCTTACAGCTCTCGGGAAAATTATTGGGGGCGGACTGCCGATTGGTGCCTATGGCGGATCCAAAGAGGTTATGGAGCAAGTTGCTCCGCTCGGCCCTGCTTATCAGGCAGGAACGATGGCCGGCAATCCGGCTTCCATCTCTGCAGGAATTGCGTGTCTTGAAGTGCTTGGACAGCCAGGTGTATATGAGGAACTGGAGCGTTTGACGATCAAGCTGACAGAAGGTATAAAAGCAGCAGCAGATCGACACGGGATCCCGCTGACCATCAATCGAATTCGCGGCTCCTTCTCTACTCACTTCTGTGATCACCCGGTGACGGATTATGAAGAGGCACAGGACACGGACGGTGAAGCTTTCGCAGCCTTCTTCCGTCACATGCTGAACCGCGGCATCCATCTTGCCCCGTCCAAATATGAAGCTTGGTTCCTCACAACTGCTCATACCGAGGCTGATATCGATGCAACGATTGAAGCAGCAGAAGATTCATTTAAAGTTATGGCTCAAGCTAAATAGAGATAAATTTAATAAGAACAGAAGTTCAGGAGTTCATCCTGTGACTTCTGTTCTTTTTTTGTATTTTTATTCTGCTTAAAGCAAACACTTAAGAAGCTTTATCCAGTTCAGTAATAAAAAAGAAAGAGGCAAGAAGTATGAATCCTGTTAAACCGGGCTTTCTGCAGGCAGCTATGCTGATCATGTTATCTGTTGGTCTTAGCAATCATGTGTTTATTATTCCTGTCCTGCTTCAAATAGCAGGAAGAGATTCATGGTTGTCTGTACTGATTTCAGCCCTGCCCATCACCGTGTTTGTTCTCATTCTTTACTATATTTCTAAGCACATGGATCAGCAAACCTTTGCCGAATGGTTTACGAATCGGATCGGAAGGTTAGGAGGAATCTTATTCAAGCTCGTTACCACCGCTTATTTCCTGCAGGTATGTTACTTTACCTTCTACGATACAGCGATGTGGGCAAAATCCTCTTATTTAACACAGACTCCTATTTTCGTAACTGGGCTTGCACTTGCCATTCTTTGTGCTTTTGCTGCCTCCAGCGGGCTGCGTACTCTGTCTTTTGCTGCTGGTATCCTGCTGCCATTTGTCGTTATTTTCGGATTCTATGTAGCCATAGTTAATGTTCAATTTAAGGATTACTCTCGTTTATTGCCTTTGATCGAGCATGGCTGGAAGCCTTTGTTTGGAGGAGTTTTTTACTCTCTCTCTGGGCTATTCGAAATCGCCATCATCTTGTTTATTGGACCCTATCTAAAAAAGGGATATAAATTATGGCACCTTTTACTGCTCATGATCATTATGATTGGCTTGACCACGGGTCCTCTTATCGGCGCTATTGTTGAATTCAGCCCAGGCGAAGCCTTAAAAATGCGTTATCCTGCTTTTGAAGAATGGAGGATTGCCTCGCTAGGCAAATATATTTCCCAAACCGACTTCTTCTCCATCTATCAGTGGCTCGCAGGCTCCTTCACCAGGATCGGGCTCGCGATGTATATCGCCGTTGAAGTTTGGAACATTAGAAAAAGAAGAACTGCCGTGTTTATCATCCTCAGTCTCCTGCTAAGCCTTACTTTGTTATATCCCATGAACGATTCTATATTCCAGCGTCTATTAATGACTTATATTTTCCCAATGAATTTTATCTACTTCAGCTTTCTCATATTGGTAGCCCTCTTAGCTGTGTGTATAGGGGCATTGCAGAAGAAAAGGAGAAAACCACATGCCGCACCAGAAGAAAATCGTTCCTGACCGTTCCTCCCTAAGTGAAATGTTTGAAAATTGTGCTGATGTTGTCATTCATGATTACTCCGTCACAACGGAAGCAGGCGCAATTCCCGTAACTCTTATCTATTGTGATGGGCTAACAGATATAAAGACAGTAAATGAAATCGTATTGCCACGTCTGAAGGAAACGGATCTGTCCATTACAGAAGATCTTTCTTCACGGCTCGCATTAACACTGGTTGAACAGGGTGAGCATGCAGATACGGACACCATTGTTGACAGTGTCTTTAGCGGCCAGCTTTTAATTTCAATTGGCGAATTTCCCCACAGCAAGCTATACACTTTGGATATTGCCAATCTGCCAGGCAGACCTCCTGAAGAATCTGCACTTGAAACCTCAGAAAAAGGTGCACGGGATGGTTTTACTGAGGAGCTCAATATCAACATTGGCCTTATCCGTAAAAGGCTGCGTACCAAGTCGTTTTGTTACGAGCAGTTTGTAAAGGGTGGCCGTACACATACAAAGATCGCACTCTTGTACATGGATGACGTCATTAATCCGGAGATTCTGGAGCTTGTCCGCTCCCGACTGGATACAATCGACGTGGATGGAGTTATCGGCTCTTCCTTTATAGAAAGAACCGTCATGGGGAGTATTCCTTCGATTTTCCCTCTATTCGACATGACCCAAAGACCAGACTATGTTGTAAATTCAATCATGAATGGGCGTTTTGCCGTTATGTTTGAAGGCTCGCCGATCGCGATTATCGCTCCCACAACATTGTTTAATCAGCTCAAGTCTCCGGAAGATGAGAATACTCCTTTCTTTATGGTGACTTTAGAAAGATTACTTCGCATCAGTGGACTGGGGATTGCATCGCTTTTTCCCGGATTTTATATCGGTCTCACCAGCTTTAACGTAGAACAAATTCCGCTTCCGCTGCTTGCAACCGTAGCTGGTACACGGCTCGGACTCCCCATGCCTGTACCATTGGAAGCCTTTATGATGATCTTTATGTTCGAGCTGTTTAATGAAGCCGGCAGGCGGCTGCCGCGGGCTTTGGGTCAGACCGTAACCGTTGTAGGAGGACTCATTATTGGAGACGCAGCAATTCGAGCCGGAATCACTTCTCCTACAATTATCGTAGCCGTAGCCATATCGGTTATCTCTTCCTACATTTTGGTTAATCCTGTGCTTAATGCAATCACATCCTTAGTCAGAATAGCTATCTTGTTTTTCTCGTCGGTTTTAGGCTTATACGGTTTTTTCATCGGTACATTTATATTAATTGTGCACTTAGCTTCTCTTGAAAGCTATGGAGTACGCTATTTATCACCGTTATCTCCTTTAAATCCAAAAGACGCTCAGCATGCAATCACCATGATGCCTTCACTTGGCCGCAAAAAAAGGCCCGATGTTCTGCAAACACAAAACGATACCCGAAAGGGTGGAGCGAAGTGAGAAAGCTTTTTCTAATAGGACTATGTACATCCCTGTTCTTCATCAGCGGATGCTGGGATACTAAAGAGGTGCAAAGCCTCAACTTTATTACGACACTTGGGATTGACTACAAAGACGACCAGTATATTGCTTACGCCCAACTCGTTGATTTTGCCAATATCGCGACACAGGAAGGCCCTTCTCAGCGGAACGAAGGAAAGGTATGGGTAGGGGAAGGTAAAGGGCGGACACTATCCCTTGCTTTTAATGACTTATACCGAACCTCACAGCAAAGGTCTTTATGGACGCATCTTAAAGCCATCGTGCTGTCAGAGAATATCTTGAATGACAAACTAGAGGATACGTTTAACTCATTGCTTCATTTCGGCGAACTTCGCTATACACCATGGATTTACGGAACGAGTGAAGATCTTGTATCCGTGCTGTCTTCGACAACGATCCTCAATCAATCCATTCAGAGCATCGAATCATTTGAACCCCTATCACTATACAGGCAAAATTCAGAGTATGAGCCCCTCCGGCTTCATGTATTGACGGATGGTTTCAGAGAGCCTGCTACTACTGTCTTCAT
This sequence comes from Neobacillus mesonae, assembly GCA_023715865.1. Lineage (GTDB taxonomy): Bacteria > Bacillota > Bacilli > Paenibacillales > Paenibacillaceae > Paenibacillus. The sequence continues at coordinate 388,864 of JAMBOW010000003.1, read as the reverse complement.
CCCATCCTTATCGAACATAAATGACACCTGGACTGAAGGAGGCTCGGAGAAGCCGCCTATGCTTCATTTTAACGGTCTCTACGTTATCAGCAGAAAGAAGAATCGAGGCAGGGTAAGCGGTCTGGAGGCGGATGGAGCAAGGTATGTAAACTACCGTAAAATGCAGCAGTATCCATTAGATTTAAATCCTGAAGAAATAGAAGCCCCTGTTCTTATGATCAAGAACCCGAATAGTGTTATTAAGGTACACAGTTCCAACTCTTCTAACGTAAAGTTCAATATTTCCGTGGAGGTTACCGGCTCCATATTGGAAGATCAAATGCTGGACCCGGACAATCTGATCAAGAGCAAAGCCGAGCAGCGGCTGGAGCAAAAAATTCGCTATACGTTCGATAAGGCTAAAGAAAAGAACATAGATATTTACGGCCTGGAGGAACATCTGTATCGCCGGCAAAATGAGCTGTGGAGGAAAATCGCAAAAGGAAGAGAACATCCCGTTACTCAATTTGAATTAAACCAAGTCAAGGTAAATGTGCATATCCTGAATTCGAACACTTACAAATAGTGCCTGAAAAAGAACGACACCCCTTTCATTCAATCCGCAAAGCAGCTATGCAGATTGTAGAAATGGGGTGCCTTTTTTTGCCTCTATCAATTAGAGCGGATATCCCATAACGCTCATCAACGCCAGCTCTGGCTGCGTCGCATCCAGCCTGCTGTACTGAACAATGATAGGATTATCACTCTGGATCGTAATCGCATAAGGAACTCCCGGAGGAATCTTCTCTCCTCCCGACTCTAGGCCTGCTGTTCGAATATGCTTGGTCCTTCTGCCTGGCACGACCTCTTCTATTCCCTCCAGAGGCTCCCTGTCCTCAAAATAAATCGAAATGGAAAGACTCGCATCTCTGCTTCCTGTATTCAGAACACAAATACTTTCATGGCTAGTAAGGGTTCCGCTGCTCTCCGGCGGAATATATCCGTCAGGAATAAACCACTTTGTCCGGCCGTAAGGAACACCAAATTCTAAATTATTTTGCTGCATGACGCGAGAAGCCTCCTTTTTTAAACTTGTACATAAATCATTTGCTACGATTGCGGAGATACATTTGAAGCGGCTGTAGCTGAAGCTCGGAAACAGCATCAGCTACAGCTCTGGCAAGACGGGTTGCGCCGCGAACTGAAAAATGGGTGTTATCCTCGACTCCAGCAGGATGGCTCAAAAATTCGCCGGGGAACGCCCAGAGAAAATCATGTTTACTTCCTTCTACCCCCGCCTGCTCAAATTGAACCTTACTTCTCGCTGCGAGATCGATGAGAGGAACTCCTTCCTCCTTTGCAAGCTCCTGAACAGCAGTTATATAGTCTCCGTGTGTATCAGACAACGTTCCATCTTCATTAAAATACCGACGATGCACCGGAGTAATGAGCACCGGATGAGCCTGGTGGCTTCTAGCCGTCTCTATGTATTGCTTCAGATACTCCTGGAAAGTTGTAAACGGCTGGGTTCCGCGCTGTGCATCCGACTTTTCGTCATTGTGACCGAACTGAATAAACAAGAAATCACCCGGCTTGATGCGTTCCTCGATGGCCGCAAGTCTTCCTTCTTCAATAAAGCTTTTTGTGCTGCGGCCGGAATGTGCGTGATTATCAACCACCACATCATGCTTAAAGCAGGCAGGCAGCATCTGTCCCCAGCCTGAATAGGGATAACCTGCGGCAGGCTGATCGCATACAGTGGAATCCCCAGCTAAAAAGACAGTGAGCGTCTGATTGGCTGGCATAATCTCCAATGCATTAATCCGTGGAGCGGGTCCCGAAAAGGTAAGTCGCAGAGCATCTCCTTCTCTTACATGAACTGTACACTTCTCCTCAATCCACTGCCCTGGGGCCGATCTTACTTCCGGCAGTATAAGCCTTCCCTCACCGACCTTTACAGTCGTCCGCGTCTCTGTTAATTCATCTCCGGCCAGTAAATGAACTCGATAACTGCCTGCCGGGACATCGATACGGAAAGTTGCATTCAGCGGTATACAGAAGCTGTCCTGCAGACGACTTCTTACTGCTCCGGAGGTATGCTGTAGTCCGTCAATCCGCTCCTCAGCTCGGTCTCTGCCAAAAACTTTGCCTGCTGTTTCAAACCCGTATCCCAAGCTTGCCTGATACTGCATCTCAGGGAGGATAGGAATGAAACCACTTGCAGGTGTGCCAGGACCAAAATCAAATTTAAAATGAGACGGTTTACTCGTTTCCAAAAGTCTAAGACCTCCTATAATAGACAAGCTTCATCTTGCCCTTTTCTTATAATGGGATGGTGTCATCCCGGTCCATCTTTTAAAAACTTGGCTGAAATATTGGGAATTGCCACCAAAACCAAACCATTCTGCTAACTCGAAAATTTTGACATCATCATCCTCTTGATGAATATAGCTGCATGCCTGCCGTATTCGGTACTGGTTCAAGTACTGGGAAAAATTAAGGCCCGTGTCTTTCTTGAACACTTTCCCTAAATAATCCGGATTCATATACAGCATTTGTCTGGCCACCGTATTCAGGGACAAATCAGCATCGGCATAATGGTTATGCACGAGTTCCAGCATGGAGCTGACGATCGCTGACTGCTTGGCGGTACTTCTCTCTTCTGTAAAAACACGCAGCCTGATCACCGGTGCGGATCTCTTAAAGGCAGAACCCTCGGCACGACTAACAACATGTTCCAGGTTGTTCATGCATTAGTACGCCTCCTTTGTAGAAGCCTCAGACATCAAGATTTAGTTGTAAGCGCTTTTAATTTAGGAGAAAATCTGTGAAGTAGAAATGAAATCCAATGAATTTATCTGTGTTTTTCTGTAGAAGTCTTTGTTGTTGATTATATTACATTTTAACATTTTTTTGTACCGTTTTGATTTGATTTAAAATAAAGTATTTTTAAGAACCTCTGTTTCAGTACCCTCACAAAAATAAAAGCCGCTCCTTATTGGAGCGGCCTCTTGAGCTGTTCATCATTTATTCCTCATGTAACGTGATTGTTACGGATTGATAAAGACTGTCTTTAGTTTGGCATTGTACTGCACGTCATAACCGAGTCCTTCGGCAATAAGCGCCAGAGGAACGTAGGTCTTGGATTCTTTGCCCACCTTGTGAAGGAACGGAGCATTTTTTACAGAAATAAGCTGCCCGTTTACCAATACGTTGGGCTGATCAATCTGAATCTGCACGCTATTCCCGTTGTAAGTGATAAGTGTAGCCTTCGCCTCATGAATCCACTGCGACTTAGCCCCTACCGCATTAACAATATCCTGGATAGCCACATAATTTTGATTATTCTTCAGGACAGGCTTATACGGCGTATTTAGTGTATTGCCGCTGACAATAATGTTCATTGGCTCCCCAGTTTGCGGAGCTTGAATCTTCTCGTATTCACCCCATATGGATTCTGAGAATACCCGGGCAATGGCTTCATAACCGAGCTGATTCGGATGAAAATCCCGGTTGCCGATCATGTGCGTCATCGTTCCTTCTCCGCCGACAAACTCCTCTGCGACATGAGCAACTTTAATGTTGATGCTTTGCTTGTTTAATTCAGCAGCGAGCGTGTCAACGTTCTGAGTAAAGGCTGTACTTGCCTGCATCAGCTTGTCGTATAGACTTGCATTGCCTACTTTTGGGAGCGGCTGATATTGATCTGCCAGCACAATAAGTGCATCGCTGTTCATCGCGTGCAGCTGCTGAATGGAAGCACTGACTTCTGAAGTATAGTTCGCAAGCAGTTCTTGCACTTTTTGCTGAAGCACCGTATCTGACATCTCGCCTGCCGTCATAAGCAATTCGGATACATCATTCCCGCCAATGGTTATCGTAATGACATCCGCCTCAGTAACGTCCTGTTTAATTTGTCCGATGCCTGCAATATACGAAGCTACGCGCGGATCCGGCAAGCCTGGCTGTATTTCCTCCGAAGCTACTTTGGTCCCTGTATACACCGCGTTTGTGAATTTGTTCAGACCTGCACTCTTTAATCCGGCGATCCCGTAATTCGTCACATTCGTCCGTTCATGCAGCAATCCTTGTTCAAGCAGTCGCTCTACGTAACCGTATGGCTGCGTGGCGAAGTTCTCCATGCCTGGTTCGTACCCCACTGTAATGGAGTCGCCAAGAGCAACGACCTTGAATACTTCCGTGTCCGTCTCTTCTTGCGCATGTACAGCTGCCTGGCCCGTATACATCAGCAGCATGAACGAAAACATAAAAATAATACTGTTTTTTAATTTTGATTTCTTATTCATATATTATGAATTCTCCTCTCTTGACGCATCCCTTATTTTACCACCAGGGAAGCATAAGCTGATACTAAAAATTTGACCTGAAGAACCCCCTTATTTGCAGGAGATTATATAAAAAAGAGAGGCCTTTTTATCAAGGGCCTCTCTTTCATCTCTTAATCAGCTAATCATTTCTCGTCTGATTTATCCTCTGACAAACCGGTTTTTTTCATATATTCATCATACCGACCATCTACTTCCTTCGCCATGCTGCGAAACTTCCGGGTTTCCTCTACAATAGGATCGAGCTGTGTCTGAGTGCGGATTTCGTGCTTTGGTGAAATGTTTTGCCGTTCTCTCTCTTTGCGATCTCCGAATTCAGGTTCACCTTCCGTTAACATATCGCTAAGCTGACGCTCCAGTTCACGAGAATCTGTCACCGTCTGATCCCTCCCTCGTTATTTGCATACATTATTCCACATGACAGGAATGGATTATGCATTATTTGACGCCTGTTGCATTTCCTTCTTTCAATGTACGAATCAATTCATCATGGATGCCGCCATTGCTTGCCGTAACATATCGAACCGAGAGATTGTAAGGACTGCCTTCCGTATCCGTTACAGTTCCGCCCGACTCTTGAACAAGCAAAGCTCCTGCCGCTATATCCCATGGATTGAGTCCGATTTCTGTATAAGCGCTGAGTCTGCCTGCTGCAACATAAGCTAAATGAAGCGCAGCCGAGCCTCCTGCTCTCAAGTTGCGGACCTTGGGAGCCAAGGCCTTTGCAACAGCCATATTCGCTGGCAGCGCAAATTCAGGATCAGGCGGAAAACCGATGGCCACGAGACTATCTGACAAGCTCTCTTCGGCAGATACCTTCATCCGGTTACCGTGTACATAAGCTCCTTTACCCTTTTCGGCAACAAATAACTCATCCCGCATCGGATCATAGATAACACCGACAATGACTTCTCCGTGATGGGCAAGTGCAATGGAAACAGAGAAGAATGGAAACCCGTGAACAAAGTTGGTTGTTCCATCAACCGGATCCACGATCCATAAATATTCTTCCTCACGTGCTGCCTCAAGTGCTTTGGCCGAAGCTTCCGGCCCTGGCTCAACGCCTTCTTCCCCCAGAATGGCATGATCGGGAAAATGAGTCAGGATCAACCTGCGAATCATTTGCTCCGCTCCTTTGTCCACCTCGGTTACCAAATCCTGAGCCGAATACTTCGTTGTCATTTTTACAGCTGAACCGGCACGGCTCTTAATCCACTCCCCCGCCTTTGCAGCGGCGTTGATTGCAACGGCAGTATAACTTTTACTTGTCACTACATATGGAATCCTCTGATTATCGTTCAAAGCTATCACACTACTTTCCTAGTATCTTTACGCCATCTGTGCTCACTAACTATCTCTATAATAGTAACGCCATAAATGCATCATCGTTACATAAAAAAAGCCCTATTTCACAAATTTGTGCCAATTCATGGCTATTCCTCAAATCTTAATCGTCGCTCCGTCTATAATCTCGATTCCTTCTCCTGCTAATTTCTTAAAATCTTCCATCAGATTAAATAAAGCCTCATCTTTGCGCTTCGCTTCAATCATGACGTCAATGGCAGGAGTTCTGTCTGCAATATGGCGCAGAAAATCAAACAGCGGCTGAATCTCCACACCGTCTGCGTGACTTCTTATGTCCTTCGCATTCTTGGGACTCGACACATGAATTTTGGGCGGCAGAGGAGCAGAAGGAGATGCATCCGCCTGAGCATAAGGTGTGCTCCATGTCTCAAGGATATCGTCCCACAACTCCCACGGAGCTTCGCCGTCATTGTTCACCCAATGGTGATGGATATCAAGAACCATCGGAAGGCCTGTCTGCTTGCAGACCTCAAGCGTTTCAACCGCGGTAAACGTCTTATCGTCATTCTCCAGCGTCATTCGCTGTAATAGCTCCGCCGGAAGAGCTGAGGCGTTATTTACGAACCGTTCGGCCGAGGTTTTCTTATCGCCGTAAGCACCGCCGATATGAATATTATTTTTGGCTGTAGCATTCAGCCCCATTGCGTCCAGCATCGCTTTGTGATGCATCAGATCGCGGATTGAGCTTGCAAGAACTTCCTCACGGGGTGTGCTGAGCACTGTAAAATGATCAGGATGAAATGATACACGCATGCTGTGTTTTTTCACAAAATCTCCGACCTCTTTAAAGGAGGGCGCAAGCGCCGCAAATGGGTCCCAATCCGCCAAATCTCCATGCGTAGCGAGCGGAATAAGCTTAGACGAGAAACGGTATACCTTAATATCACTCGCAAGATTGTGTCTCAGCAATCTGAGGGTGTTATGTAAATTATCAGCAGCAATACGTTCAAGCTTGCGGATCGCTGCTTCACGGTCATCTATTTTATTAAAGCTTGCCATTGTCATGGTCTTGGAGGGAGAAGCATTCGCCACCACCATGGACATGGCAACATATCCGAATCGTACTATCATAGAAGCGGTCAATCCCTTCGTCATAGATAGTACAGTTATACCCTTTGAAATCGGATTAAAACCCTCTTATTACATGACAAGCTACTTGTCCTGCTCACCAAAAAACATTTCATGCGCGAGAGCTGTCTGAATCCGGGATTCCTCCTCAGTCAGCTTCCGTTCCAGCACCATTTCAACCTCAGTAACCTCTTGTCCCTGGAAATTGATCTCCGCAATACAGCCCACAATTTTAACAATGGCGACTGCTTTATTCTCCGGTGTATAAGCAATGACCTTCTGACCTGTCGGAAACACGCGGAAGCCTTGCTTTACCATTTTGCCTCGTCCGTATTCAAGCAGTTCATAAAGCTCCTGCTCGCTTTTAAATTTGCATACAGAATTAAACTCTGTCTGAAACCCCATAATTCTAAGCCCTCCTTATACATTATTCATTAGAAATGTTTTGTGATTTTAAAATGTCTATAAAAAAAGGGGAGCTTATCACTCCCCGAGTTTCCCCGATACTAACGGCTGCCGTTCTCATAATTAAGCGAATGCTTCTGAGCGTAACGCTCCATAGCAAGCTCAATCATGCGGTCCAGCAATGCTTTATAGGATACACCTGTCTCCCTCCAAAGCAGAGGATACATGCTGAATGGTGTAAAGCCCGGCATCGTATTCACTTCATTTATAAGCAGCGCCCCGTCATTCTTGCGAATGAAGAAATCCGCACGGGTAATGCCATTGCCTTCTATAGCGCGAAAAGCTTGCAGAGCAGCCTCGCGAACCTGGTCCGCTTCCTCTTCATCTAGTGGAGCTGGTATAAGCATCTGCGATTGTCCATCGATATATTTTGCCGCATAATCATAATATTCACTGGAGGATACGATCTCGCCAGGAACCGAAGCGATCGCTTCCTCGTTGCCGAGTACACTCACTTCCACTTCTCTTGCATCGACAAACTCCTCAACAATAACCTTGATGTCGTAATGGAATGCGAAGTCTACCGCCTCCACCAATTCATCACGGTTCCGAGCCTTGGAAATACCTACGCTGGATCCTAAGTTCGCCGGCTTGACAAACATCGGATATCCAAGCTGATCCTCCATTGCCACAATTAGATCATGACTTGAACGTTTCCACTGAACGTGATTAAAATATGCGAACTCGCATTGCGCAATTCCTGCTTGGGCGAACAGCTTTTTCATTACAACTTTATCCATGCCTGCTGCAGAAGGTAATACGCCCGCTCCTACATAAGGAATGTCTGCCATTTCAAACAAGCCCTGAATGGTTCCATCTTCACCGTACGTGCCGTGAAGCAGCGGGAACATCACATCAATTTCGCCTTCAGTCCCATACAAACGTCCGAATACAGTATTCAGCGCGTCCCGCGTTTCCTCCGGGCTTCCTCCAAGTTTCAGTTCATCTATACTTGCAGGAGGAGAAGTCAGTAGGCGGCCTTTAGCCCAGCTGCCTTGCTTCGAAATATAGAAAGGAATAATATCATATTTATCAAAATCAAATGCGCTGATGACAGCAAATGCCGTCTGCAATGATACCTCGTGTTCTCCTGACTTGCCTCCGTAGACCATCCCTACGGTCATTTTGTTCTGTTTACTGTGTACCATGACTTACCTCCGGTTTCTTAACGGTTACAGGTCCTAGGGAGAGAATCTTGTATGATTCCCGTATCCGCCAAGGCCTACTGAATATGCCAGTAGTATATTCATCTTCAGGATGATCGTTACGCTTTTTTAAGTTCCAAAAGTATCAGCGATATGGAATAACCGGTATGTTGTGTTATCGGTCCAGGCGTAGGAATCCTTGTAATCCCAGTAACGGTGTCTGCTGCTTACGGTATTGGCATTCACTAATGGCATTCCGCCCGCATCAAAAGCCGTTACAATCGTACTGTGCTGATACCTGCCGTCCCCGTTCCAATCATAAAAAATGACATCGCCAAGCTGAAGCTGCTCCGGCCGGTCAACAAGCGTTGCCGCAAGTCCGTGATTACTGCGCGTGAGGTAGTTCTCAAAACTATCCGATACGGCCCAGCTGTAGCTCCAATGTTCTTGTCCCCCTGCGTAACCTTTATACCACCAGCCTGTTTCTCTCCTACCAGTATAGTTGATCGGCGCTCCCCCTGCAAAGAGACATTGCGATATATAATTGGTACAGTTTACATCAAATTCTTCAAACTCCGGATTACCTGAATTCCACCACTGGTCTGCATAGGCTACGGCATCCTCTCTGCGGTATCTGACCATTCGCGCCGGAATTCCCGGGTACAGCACCTCCCTATTCAACAGAGGCTTCTTCAGCATACCGGCCTGTTTCGCAGTCTCAGCAGCGATCATTGTTTCATAAGAGACCGGCTTTCGTTCCTGAACATCTCTCACAACACGCGATATCACCCAATCATTTCCATTCTTAGAGAAGGTAAGCCGCTCCTTCTCAATCCGGTCCTCACGATGTGTTATTCCTCCCTTAGAATAAAACAGTCGGCTGTACAGCTGGACATCAACCACTGCTTCATCCGGACGCTCCGCCAGTGTTCGAAGCAGCTTGGCGCTTGTCTCGCAGCGCAGCGGAACGGCCTGCCGCTGGCGATACCAATGCTCCAGCTGTTCAAGCCGCTTTCCCCGTTCAAGCAGAACGGCAAGGTCCGTAACAACCTGCGGCCTTACCGGCCTGTAGTCGATTTCGCCCCGGTTATACTCTTTAACATAGGAATATAACGTATTTTTCCATTCTCGCTCCAAAGCTGGTTATCCCCTTTCTATTTACCTTCATATGTCCTCTTGTCCTTTTACGTCCACCTATTCTCTTTTAAATATATGAGGATGATTATCCCAGTATGTGCGAGCTATCCATAGAGAATGAAAGCATCTAAAACCGAGCAAAATTAGGCGATTTAACACGAAAAAAAACTTTACGTACAGGTCTGAAAACGGTATACTTAAATCAAAAGTTCATTTTGAAATTGTGTTTCATACTATGAAACTTTGTGAACGTTGATCGGAAAAATGAACTTCTGGCATTCTACTAATCAAGGAGGTACATGCATGTCTCAACAGAATCATTTCTCTGCTGCAAGCTCGCTTGAAGTCGGAGGCAAAACGTACCGCTATTACAGCCTCAAAACTCTCGAAGAGCAAGGCCGCGGCGACATTTCCAAGCTGCCGTTTTCCATTAAGGTGCTCCTCGAAGCCGCCATCCGTCAGTTCGACGGACGCGCAATTACTGAAGATCATGTAAGCCAGCTTACAGGCTGGGCCGAAGGCAAAGACAACAATAAAGAAATTCCTTTTATTCCTGCACGTATCGTACTGCAGGACTTTACCGGCGTACCGGTGGTCGTTGACCTTGCCGCTATGCGCGACACTGTCAAAAAATCCGGCGGCGATCCTAAGAAGATCAACCCGCTCGTTCCTGTCGATCTTGTTATTGACCACTCGGTTATGGTCGATGCATTCGGAACGAACACCGCGCTGGACTATAACATTAAAGTAGAATTTGAACGTAATGAAGAACGTTACCGCTTCCTTCGCTGGGCGCAGACGGCTTTTGACAATTTCCGTGCTGTTCCGCCTTCCACAGGGATCGTTCACCAGGTTAACCTTGAGTATCTTGCATCTGTAGCCGCTACAAAAGAAATAGACGGTGAAACTGTTGTGTTCCCGGATTCTCTGGTGGGTACAGACTCCCATACAACAATGATTAACGGTCTCGGCGTTGTAGGCTGGGGTGTCGGCGGTATCGAGGCAGAAGCCGGAATGCTTGGACAACCTCTCTACTTCGTAACGCCTGAAGTTATCGGCTTCAAGCTGACAGGAAGTCTTGCAGAAGGCTCTACCGCAACGGATCTTGCACTGACGGTTACCGAAATGCTTCGTAAAAAAGGCGTTGTCGGCAAATTCGTTGAGTTCTATGGTCCTGGTCTATCCAACATCAGTCTAGCCGACCGTGCTACAGTAGCTAACATGGCTCCTGAGTATGGCGCTACAGTAGGTTTCTTCCCTGTCGATACAGAAACGATTAACTACTTGCGCAATACAGGCCGCGCTGAAGAACAAATTGAGCTGGTTGAAGCTTACTACAAAGCTCAAGGCATGTTCCGTACGAATCATACAGAAGATCCTGTCTTTACAGATACAATTGAACTTGATCTGGCATCGGTTGTACCGAGCCTTGCAGGACCTAAACGTCCTCAAGACCGGATTGAGCTCTCTCATATGAAAGAAAACTGGGAAGGCATTGTCCGCACACCAATCGACAAGGGCGGTTACGGACTGAGCGATGAGAAGATCGCGGAGAAAGTGCCCGTTACCCATCCAGACGGTTCCAAGACTGAGCTGAGCGCAGGAGCAGTCGTTATTGCTGCGATCACGAGCTGTACGAATACGTCCAACCCTAGCGTTATGGTCGGCGCAGGACTTCTTGCGAAGAAAGCAGTAGAGCGCGGTCTGACTAAACCAGGCTATGTGAAGAGCTCGCTTACTCCTGGATCTCTTGTTGTTACCGAGTATCTGACCAAAGCTAATCTGCTTGAGCCGCTTGAGAAGCTTGGATTTAACGTTGCAGGCTACGGCTGCGCAACATGTATCGGTAACTCTGGTCCGCTTCCGGATGAAGTAAGTCAGGCTATTGCTGATAACGACTTGACAGTAGCTGCGGTGCTTTCCGGTAACCGTAACTTTGAAGGCCGTGTCCATGCCCAAGTTAAGGCAAACTACCTGGCTTCTCCACCGCTCGTCGTTGCTTACGCACTGGCAGGTACTGTAAACATCGATCTGCAGAACGATCCAATCGGTTACGATACGAACAATCAGCCTGTATATCTGAAAGATATCTGGCCGACTTCTGCAGAAATTCAAGAAGCGATCAACGTCTCGCTTAATGCAGACATGTTCCGCAATAAATACGCGAACGTCTTCACTGCAAATGAACGCTGGAATGCTATTGATGTTCCAGAAGGCGAACTGTACGAGTGGGATGAGAACTCCACTTACATCCAGAATCCGCCGTTCTTTGAAGGACTTGAAGGCGAGCTGAATGATATTCAAAACGTTCGTGACGCACGTGTCCTTGCTTTACTGGGTGATTCCGTAACAACGGACCACATTTCTCCTGCAGGTAATATTTCGCCAACCAGTCCGGCTGGCTTGTACCTGAAAGATCATGGCGTAGAGCGCAAGGACTTCAACTCTTATGGTTCCCGCCGCGGTAACCATGAGGTCATGATGCGCGGTACGTTTGCCAACATCCGTATCCGCAACCAAGTCGCTCCAGGCACAGAAGGCGGCGTTACGAAGTACCTCCCTACCGATGAAGTAATGTCCATCTATGATGCTTCCATGAAGTATCAGGATAAAGGAACCAACCTCATCGTACTGGCTGGTAAAGAGTACGGTACAGGAAGCTCCCGTGACTGGGCGGCAAAAGGTACACTCCTGCTTGGCGTAAAAGCAGTAATCGCCGAAAGCTTCGAGCGTATTCACCGCAGTAACTTGGTCGGTATGGGCGTACTGCCGCTTCAATTCAAGGAAGGCTACGGCTGGTCAAGCCTTGGACTGAACGGAAGCGAGACGTTTGATATTGCCGGTCTCAGCAATGATGTAAAACCTAGTGAAGAACTTACGGTTACAGCTACACGCGAAGACGGTACGAAATTCGAATTCCCTGTCATCGCACGTCTCGACAGTATGGTTGATGTGGATTACTACCATAACGGCGGTATCCTGCAAACGGTACTTCGTCAGTTGATGAAATAATACTTTGACTGATTATGATTAGAAATAATTAAACTCCAGTCCTTCTGCATAGCAGAAGGACTGGAGTTTTTTATGTTACTTATTGGAATGTTCTAAACGGCCGAGCCGTAAAGATACCTGATATGAACCCTCCAGATGTTATATGTTTTAATAACACTGTTAGTTCTCTCTACTATGCGTTCAGGTCGTTAAGACCCGGGGCGTGCTCGTTTGGCATATCCGGTAATACAGGAACGGGATGTCCGATCGGAGGCGGTGTAACCTGAAGCTCTCCACCGTTTCGGCTCGGAGACTTGCCGCTGAAGATTTCTGCAATCCGGGTCTCATCCAGCCTATAGTTGAACTGCGCGTTGTGGAAGCCCATGTCTACATATTTTCTACATTCCGGATACTTGTTGATATCATAATTTGGCACTGGGAACAGCTTGCCCCACTCGACTCCAAGCGTCTCAAGCGCTTTAGCGAATGCATTTTGGTGTGCATTGTCTCGAACGATGAGGAAAGCAAGCGTTTCTCTAAAAGTCTTATTTGAGCTCATTTCATAGATACGTGACTTTTGCAGAACACCTGTTGATTCAAGCACCAGGTTGTCCAATAGATCTGCTACGAGATTGCCATGGTTGTAAACATAGTTACCCATCCATGGATTGCCGGCTGCATCCACTGGCAAAGATCCCTGCGCACCCACAATGAAATGATGCGGATTGGCATGACGAACCGCCTCATCAAGCGGTGCTCCGTCAGTCCCGGAGTCGCCTGGCATTTCCTCACCTGCTCCGTTCAGCAGCTGATTGATGGTCGTCTGCACCAGCTCGACATGACTGATTTCCTCCAGAAATACACCGCGGAGTAAGTCACGATACTGCGTCTTATTTCCGCGAAAGTTACTGCTTTGAAAGAAATACTGCATCATGGTACGCATTTCGCCGAAGCGCCCGCCCAAGGTTTCCTGAAGAACCTTCGCCGCTGCCGGATCAGGTTTGTCCGGCACAATAATATTAATAAGATCCTCTTTATAGAAATACACAGGATACCTCTCCTTATTCTAGAATTTGTATAGACATTCTATTTTGTTAAAACTCCAGAAACTTTATACAACTATAAAATCTCTGAAGCTTTAACTCTAAAGGAGCGTGCTTATGAATATTCAATCTGCCAGACTCGCCGCTGTTGATTGGGTAACAAGGTATGCCAGTCAATCGCCAGGCTTTCGAGGGGCTTACTTCAGCGGTTCAACGATATCCCTTCCGGATGATGCGCTGCTTCCGCTCTCTTCAGATATTGACATTGTGATCATCCTCGATGAAGAACCCCCATTCAAGCTTGGTAAATTTCTCTATCACAATGTCCTGCTAGAAGTGACCTACCTCTCATGGGACCTGTTCGCTTCTGCTGAAGAAGTGCTTGCAAATTATCATTTAGCCGGAAGCTTTCGTGTCAACACGATCATTGCCGACCCTTACTCACATCTGTACCGGATCTATGAGGAGGTATCACAGCAATATACCAAAAAAACATGGGTGGAAAGGCGCTGTGGGAATGCCCTTCTAAAGATAGAAAACGGACTTCGTTCCATTAATATGTCCGCGCCTTTATATGATCGGATCACTGCTCTCATCTTCCCTGCGGCCATTACAACACATGTCCTGCTTATTGCAGCTCTCCAGAACCCGACGGTTCGTCTTCGGTATCTGCGTGTACGTGAGGTTCTCAATCACTACGGCCGGTCTGACATTTACCCGGAGCTGCTGCGGCTGCTTGGCTGTGAACAGATGACTGCAGATCAGGCCCGCAAGCATCTCCACCAGCTGGAGATTACCTTTGATACAGCGGCCGCCGTGTCATCCACACCTTTCTTCTTCAGCTCCGACATTACAGAAAGCGCCCGCCCTATCGTGATTGAAGGCAGCAGTGAATTGATCGAATCCGACTGCCATCGGGAGGCGGTATTTTGGATAGCAGCTACTTTTGCCCGGTGTCATAAGATTCTTGATGTTGACGCAGCACCAGAACAGAAGAGGGAGTTAGAGCCTGCCTTTGAGTCTTTGATTAAGGATTTGGGGATCGACACACATGAAGCTTATATGGAGAGGGCTCAGGACATATTGAACTTCTTACCCGTACTCTCAAAAGTTGCTGATGAAATTATGAATGCACATCCCGAAATTTCGAGCTGAGCGTATCGAGCTAAATGCCTTCTTTATTGGATTAGACATTCAAAATAGCTAAAGCCAGCATCTTGTAATGAAGACGCTGGCTTTAGTATTCATTCTATTTAGTTAATCCACCAGGCATTTAGAGACCAACCGTTTTGTTTAAATCCATTTCGCTTTTACCTGTCATTTTGTTAAACAGATTTTTGACCAGCTTGGTCTTACTACCTGTTTCCCAATATTCGGCTGTGTCAGCCTGAATTTTAATGAGCACCAGACTGGGATCATCATAAGGAACGTCCAGCAGCATTTCGTACGCTGCATTCCAGAACTCTTTTACTTTGGCAGGATTCTGGATCAGCTCTGCTTCACCGCGAATGGAAACATAGGATTTGCCTACATAGGCTACGTTGACACGTGAATTTTGAGCAATTTCCCGATATTTATTCGTATCTTTTTTGGTCAAAAACCAGAGATCCCCATCAAACTCCACCTCTTGTGTCTTCATGGGCCGGGATACTAACCCCTCACTGGTTACTGTTGTAAGCATCGCTGTATCGATTCCTTTAATCAGGTCTCTGACGGTTTCTATTGCGTCTTGATTAGCTGTGGGAGTCTTCATTATTGTCATCTCCTCCTTGATATCATTATGAAAGTAATAAGCATTGATTTGGCTTCAAACAGCTCGTTACTTTAATATTAACCAAACAGAGGATCAGCAATCTTTATTGCATCCTTTCACTTTTTACCTATTACTGCTGATGGCACTTTTATATGCTATGACCACGATATTGCTGAGCCTTCTCCTGCATACCGGCATGAATGGCTTCATCTTCGCTTATGCCCTTGGCCGATGCCAGGCTGCGGATATCCTGCGTGATTCTCATACTGCAAAACTTTGGTCCGCACATTGAACAAAAATGCGCTGTTTTTGCCCCTTCTGCAGGAAGCGTCTCATCATGATAGGACATGGCGCGCTGTGGGTCGAGAGACAGATTAAACTGATCCTTCCAGCGGAACTCAAACCTGGCCTTGGACAGAGCATCATCCCGTTTCTGCGCTCTCGGGTGGCCCTTGGCGAGATCTGCCGCATGAGCTGCAATTTTATAGGCAATTACGCCTTCCCTCACATCATTTTTATCCGGTAGTCCCAGGTGCTCCTTCGGCGTTACGTAGCACAGCATGGACGTCCCAAACCACCCAATCATTGCCGCTCCAATGGCGGACGTAATATGATCATAACCCGGCGCTATATCCGTTGTAAGCGGTCCAAGCGTATAAAAAGGGGCCTCTTGACAGATCTCCATCTGCAGATCAACATTCTCTTTAATTTTATGCATGGGTACATGACCTGGACCTTCAATCATAACCTGCACGTCGTGCTTCCAGGCGATCTGCGTCAGCTCGCCAAGTGTAGCCAGCTCTGCCATTTGAGCTTCATCATTAGCATCATAAATGCTGCCGGGTCTCAGTCCATCTCCCAGTGAAAAAGCAACGTCATATGTCTTCATGATCTCGCAAATCTCTTCAAAATGAGTGTACAGGAAATTCTCCTCATGATGAGCGAGACACCACGCCGCCATGATGGAGCCTCCTCTGGATACAATCCCTGTCATCCGGCTTGCGGTCATTGGAATATACCGCAGCAGTACACCAGCATGAATCGTAAAATAGTCTACCCCCTGCTCCGCCTGCTCTATCAGCGTATCTCTGTATATCTCCCAGCTCAGCTTCTCCGCTTCCCCGTTTACCTTCTCAAGCGCCTGATACAGCGGAACGGTTCCGATCGGCACAGGAGAATTTCGGATAATCCATTCTCTTGTCGTATGAATATGGCGTCCAGTCGATAAGTCCATGACCGTGTCTGCTCCCCAGTGCACGGCCCAGCTCATTTTCTCCACTTCCTCTTCAATAGATGATGAGACAGCCGAGTTGCCGATATTGGCATTGATTTTGACAAGGAAGCGGCTTCCGATCAGCATTGGTTCGCTTTCCGGATGATTTATATTCGAAGGTAGAATTGCCCTTCCTCTGGCGATCTCACTGCGCACAAACTCCGGATCAAGCCCTTCACGTATAGCGGCAAATTCCATTTCAGGAGTTACAATTCCCTTCCTTGCATAATGCAGCTGCGTAATGTTACTTCCTTTCTTAGCCCTCAGCGGCAATGTGCCGGCTCCTGGAAACAACTCGACTTCCTGCTGAGCGCTTCGTTCAGATCGAAGCCCGTTATCCTCAGGCTTAACTTCTCTTCCCTCATAAAACTCAACATCTTCCCGTTCAAGCACCCAGGCTTGTCGAAGCAAAGGAAGGCCTTTGCGAATATCCGAAGCATAAGCTGCGTCCCCCATCGGTCCGCTGGTATCATACACCCGGAACGGTTCGTTATTTTCAACCCCCTCAGATGTGCTCGTTGGATGAAGTTCAATTTCACGCTCTGGTACACGAATATCGGATCTTGAGCCTGAAATATACACTCTCTTGCTAGCCGGAAAAGGGTTCAGCGCTTCCGATCCATTGCGTGAGCTTAAAGCTTGTGTTTGACTGTCTGATTTCATGTTATTCATTTGCTTCCTCCCTTTTTACGAGCGGGAAGCCCTCTCTCCTGAGCTGTTGTCTGTTATAAACACAAACTTGAGGCCAGTATGTAAGAAGCTGGCAGCAACAAAAAGCCGATTCCAAAAGGGAATCGGCTTTGCTCCAAATAAGATCTTATGTTATCCGCTAGAGCAGCATAGACTACAACAAGGATGCTCTAGCAAATAGAAAGATCTTACCCGTTCATTTATCGCCAATTACTTCCCTACGCTGGTATGATCCAGATCAGGTGCAAAGAGTCCGGCATCTCGCGATGCCATCTCAGCCCGGCATTTCGGGCTCCCCTAGTAAATAGTTATTTTAAATTCAATTGTTGACCTGTCCCATCACTAAAATGAGATTTCGGTCCATACAAGGTTATCCTATTAACAGCATAATTTCAACCCTTTATTTTCCATATGCAGTTGCACATCTATCTTAGCATTAATCCCATTTGTGCTGCGGTCTCCATAACAATCGGCCCGTACTCACGAAGCGTATCCGGAGACAACCTACTTACCGGACCTGACAAAGAAAGCGCAGCGGCGACATTGCCTTTCCGGTCAAAAATCGGAGCTGATACAGCAGCGGCTCCCGGCTCTCTCTCTTCATAGCTCGTAGCATAGCCCATTTCTCTAATTTCCTGCAGCTGGGCTAAATAAGTGTCCTGATCAACCGACAGCTGAGGGTCAAACGCTCTCATTAACTGCTCCTGCTCTTCCTTAGATGCAAAAGCGACTAATACTTTGCTTGATGCGCCTACTGATAAAGGCAGTCTCACCCCAACAGGCGCCACTCTTCGAATAGCTTGATTGCTTTGAACGGCTTGAACGCGGATCCGTTCATTCCCATCCTTTAAATATAAGCTGATGGTTTCACCAAGCCGGTCGCGCAGACGTTCCATTGCAGGCAGCAATAATACAGCCGGGTCATCACTCTGGGACATATGCGCTGCAAGCTCCCAGATACGAATACCCAGCCGGTACTTTTCCGTAGATGGGTTTCGCACGACAAACCCTTTGTCCTCAAGAGTTGTCAGTAAGCGATGCACAGTACTTTTATGTAAACCGATTCTGCTGGAGATTTCCGTAAGACCAAGATCAGATTGCTCTGTAAAACATAATAAAATATCCAATGCCCTTTCGACCGCGCGAACCGTTAATTTGCGATCCTGTTCTTCCATGGCATAAACCCCTCTCCGTTTCATCACGTGAAACCTGGTTACATAAATTATAAGAGAATTGATAACTAAAGTAAAGAACTAATTGAGAATTAATCTCAATTGAAATGGTATAAACATGTCTTTTCAAGGGAGTCTATGGCAAGCTTTGGAATAAGACTTACTTCCCTTGACAAACATTTTTCAACATTTATTTCATCTATATTACAAGTGTGTAACAATTAGTCCCAATCAATTGACTTTACTATTACGGCGTCATACGATAAAAAATAACCGTTAAACATTCACTAGTGCTATTTTATCGTTCACTCATAGTCTCTGGTAAAATAGACCTATAAATAAAACTCTATGAATAGGGGGAGTATCATGTTTCCTATATCCGAGAGTAACTCTCTTAAACAGAACACATCTAGTGCTCCTCCAGCACTTTCGCCAAGACTCATTCGTTTTAAGCATATTGTGGTCGCTCTTATTTTATCGATCATTTTCTTTCTCGTGTTTTGCTTCATAGCTCTGCACGCCTATATTGCCTGGGTACTGTCCTATCCGACAGTTGCACCCGTGTATTCAAATCCGATGCTGGCAAAAGGAATGGAATATGAAGAGGTCACTTTCCCTGCAACAGATGGGAGCCGGAATGTAAGCGGATGGTATATTCCTGCTGAGGAGAACAGCAGCAAAACGATCGTGTTCAGTCACGGATACGGTGCCAATCGTGAGGAATCTTGGATTCCTATGTATGATTTGGCTCATTATGCTCATCAGCAAAACTTTAATGTTATTATGTTCGATTACGGCTTCGCTTCCCAAAGCGCAAGAGTGGTGGCTACCGGCGGAAAAGCAGAATCAAAGCAGCTGCTGGGTGCAGTACAGCTTGCCAAACAAAAAGGAGCACAGGAAGTTGTGGTATGGGGCTTCTCCATGGGGGCTGGAACAGCGCTCCAGGCGGCACTCCAGACTAAGGATATTGACGCCATGATTTTGGACAGCACTTTCCTGCTCGAGCCGGATACGCTTTACCATAACATACAGAACCAAATTGATCTGCCGAAGCAGCCTACGCTGCAAATTTTAACCATGCTGTTCCCAATACTGAACGGTACCAGCCTTAATTCAATTCCTTATCAGGAAGTAAAGTCAAAAGATTATGATATTCCAATCTTCTTCATTCATGGTACACAGGATGAGAAGGCACCTTACCCGATGGCTGAACTCTTTGCAAGCCATCAGACTAATCCAGAGTCCGATGTTTGGATCGTAGAGGGTGCAAGGCATGAACTTATCTACCGAGAATATCCGAGAGAATACTTGAATAGAGTATCTTCATTTTTGGGCGGTATCCAACTTGCGCAGAAATAACTATGGAAAGGCACCTTTAACCAGGTGCCTTTTCTCATTTCATCGTATTTTGACAAGTCATCATAGTCCAAGCCTATACGAGAATAAATATAGGTTAGAACATTGCTGATCGATCGTTCTTCTGATGGAATCAAGATAAAATTTGGAATCAGGAGGTGCCCTTCATATGGAACTCAGATATGGTCCCTATTTGCCGCTTCGCGTTCTGGAGGAAATAAGGTCATGGAAGGATACAGAAATGGGCTGTACCAACATGATCACTTCGATTTCACCCGATCTGGAGGACTCGTATGTTAAGCTTCTCGACGAATGGGGAAGCGTATTTCAGAGATCAAGCTCCGCCGCTGATGATTTGCTTAGAAACGTGGCAGCAGGTACCCAGCCGCCTGATGAATATGCGCTCGGGCAGATGGATGTGCTGCTTGCCGCCTCTTTTTCACAGTCAAAGGAGTTTCACCGTCATCTGGGTCAGATCATTGAGCAAAGCAGCGCTCTTTCGAGCAATCCTGCGGCGGAAATCATGTTCCAGTACATTCGGGATCAGACGGAGCAAACCGTCAATAAGTTACAGCTGCTTGATCAGCCAGGTGCAATATCTGAAAGGATAAGACCTCGCAGCATATGGAATGAAGAACAATATCCTTATCCTGAAGTATCAACACAGCGAACCACTTATTCTGAAAAACCTGGCCAAGAAATAACCTCACCTGTCAACGTATCAGACACAGACAGCTATGCCGCTAATACTCCAGTTGATTCTCCTGTTCCAATCGGCGGTCATAAGCTCCCTCCATTGCCGTATCCCTACAATGCGTTAGAGCCTTATATTGATGAAAAAACGATGCGCATCCATCATGATAAACATCATAAAACGTATGTAGATGATTTGAATAAGGCGGAGAAAAAGCTGCAAGAGGCACGGCAGACCGGAGACTTCGATCTTGTAAAGCACTGGGAAAGAGAGCTCGCTTTTAACGGAGCAGGACATTATCTGCACACTATATTTTGGAACACGATGAATCCGAAGGGCGGCGGAAAGCCAGTCGGGTCGCTGGGTGAGCAAATCCGTAAAGATTTTGGAAGCTACGAAGCTTTTAAAAAACATTTCACAGAAGCGGCAAACAAGGTAGAAGGCGGTGGCTGGGCGGTGCTGGTATGGAGCCCGAGAGCCCACAGGCTGGAAATTTTACAAGCAGAGAAGCATCAGAATTTATCACAGTACGATATCGTACCGCTCCTTCCGCTCGATGTCTGGGAGCATGCTTATTACCTTAAGCATCAGAATGAGCGAAAAAAATACATCTCAGATTGGTGGAATGTCGTTTACTGGCCAGCGGTAGCCGATCGCTTTCAGGAAGCCCGAAAGCTAAAATGGACTCCTTATTAAAAGCAAAGAATCAAAAAAAGAAGTCTGATATCGAGTATCAGGCTTCTTTCTTTTTTATGTTTGGATAGAGTTCTATTATGTTATGTAGCATCAGAATCATAGCGTTCTTTTAAAGCAGAGGTCATATCCTCCACTTCCACATGCGGAATGCTCGGACGTAACCCGGTATAGACATGATCAGCAGAAGCGCTCAGCACCTTAACTAGTGACTCTATGTAATCCTCCGCAGAAGGAACACCGGATAATTCATTTAAGCTTCCCATGGTACCCATTTGCACTCGTGGATAACCCTTGTCTTCCTCTTCTACTGCCTGATCATAAAAGGTTTTGACATCCTTCGCCAGCTCGTCTCCTGATCCCTCCACAATGATAAACCCGGTAACAAGATATGCCTTCGCAAGGCGGCGCTGTGCGATACCGCAAAATTTCCGTCCATTAATACTCACATCATAGTCACCCGGACAAAAAGCACCCTCAACTTCCCCAGCTGCTGCACGGCCGCCCCAGGGGAGCAGCGCCGTTTGAATGTACTCAACCATAGACTTAAAATCGTCATGTATGTTAATGGCATGTCCAGGGTTTTGCAGAATCAGGCTGAAATTAACGACGCCTCTCGTCAGTCTTACCGCCGCCCCTCCTGATGGGCGCACGCAGCTGCTGACTCCAGATCCACGAAACTGCTGCAATGCCGCTTGAGCTTTTGCCAGCCTCCGATCTCTGAGACCGATGACAAGGGCATTCTCATGACGCCAAATATGAGCTACAGGACGATGTCCAAGTCCTACTTGCCTGCACATCAGTTCTTCCCATGCAAAGGCTTCAAGCACGTCCTGATCGCTTCTCATCAGCGGCGATTCATAGATTTGGAGTTCATTGAATTTGTGAGGTACAGAAGCAGAAGCCATGTGAGCCATCTCTAAACATCCTCCCTTTATAAAAAAAAGCCCTGATCGATACGATCATGGGCTGGTCTGAATTGTTGGATAAGCTAGTCCAACATTCAGACGAGTCTGGAATACTGGTAATCTAGTCCAGTATTTCAGACGATGTCTTATTCTTTAACTAGAGACAAAAACTCCGCACGCGAAGCTGCATTATCACGGAACGTACCGCGTGTTGCAGAGGTCACTGTTTTGCTGCCCGGCTTCTTCACGCCGCGAGCGCACATACACAGATGCTCTCCTTCCACCACGACCATTACGCCATGAGGCTGAAGTGCGTCCTCCAGAATATCGGCAATTTGAGAAGTGATCCGCTCCTGCACTTGCAAACGGCGGGTTACTGCCTCAACGAGTCTGGCAAGCTTGCTGAGTCCGACAATTTGTCCGCTTGGAACATAGCCGATATGAACCTTTCCGAAGAAAGGAGCCATATGATGCTCACACTGACTGTAATACACGATATCCTTGACGATAACAAGCTCCTCATGATTCTCATCAAACGTTACGCCCAGTACATCTTTAGGATTAACTTCATATCCCGCAAAAATTTCTTCATACATGCGGGTTACTCTAGCCGGTGTTTCAAGCAGACCTTCTCGCTCTGTATCCTCACCGATCAATTTTAATATCTGTTCAACATGATACTCAATCTTCTCGCGATTCGATCCGACAGATGAGTTCACATAATCCTTAACTCCAGCCATTGTAATTTCCTCCTCCCAAGCGGCATACACCTGTACCTGGCAGGCAAAAATGCAGCATTATCTTTTTCTGCCCTGATTTTTACGCATAGGCGGTGGCTGCATCTTGCCTGAGCCGTTACCACCTTGCTGGGATTTCATCATTTGCTGAGCACGCTGCATCTGCTTGCTGTTCAAATTGTAGCCCATTTGCTTCGCCATTTTTTGTAGAGCCTCAGGGTCGCTTTGCATTTTCTCAAGCTGCTTGCGCAGATAAAATGCACCGATAAAGAATCCCCCGACAAGGCCCACAATTAGTGTAATAATGGGAATAACGATATCCATACTTATACACCCCTGTTTTTCGCTTGTTTACTATTCTAAACGCATCATACACGATATCATAGCATGTAGAAACGCTGCTAGCAAACGGAAATTGGTGTTTTTGTCAGTTTGCGGATTGCCCCTCTAAAGCCAAGAGCTGTTCCTTTACATGAAGCCCTCCAGGGTAAATCGTTACTCCGCCCTCATTGCCTGTTAACCGGTGATGCGGAATGATGATCGGGAGCGGGTTCTTTGAGACGGCCGCCACAACCGATCGAACTGCCTTAGGTCTTCCTATCTTTTCCGCGAGCTCCAAACTTGAAACATGCTGACCGTAAGAAATCCCGGTCAACGCCTTCCATACTTGCACCTCGAATGGAGTCCCTCTAAGATCCAGCTGAAGGTCAAATTCTTTACGCTCTCCAGCCAAATACTCCTGCAGCTGCCAAGTCGCTTCTTGGAAACGAGATGGGTCATGGATAAAATGATAATCTCCGAGCCATGTCCGTGCCCACTGCTGCAGATGTGCTTCTCTCACTGTATAGCTTCCAAAATCCAGCCTTGCCAGCCCCATCTCTGTCGCACAGAGTGTCAGTTCTCCAGCCTGTGTTGAAATTTCATGATAATATACTGGATCTCCTGTAAGCTTGGTTACCGGCGTAGGCTTCCAAGCAGCCGTATGTCCGCTTGGATTTAAAGCCATATTATTTTCATCCTTAGTACTGGAATTATTCTCTTCAGATGAAGCAAATTCATTAGCGAATTCCACTTCCACTTTATTCTCGGATAGACGCCCGGTCATTAATTTCTCCTGGGCTTTCTGCAGCATACTCAGCACGTTTCCATCTTGTTCTCTAGCAGCAGCTACCGAAATCACATTCATCGCTTCTTCTCCTCCTATTTGGCTGAGCGACCACGCAGCGGTTCCTCTCAGTTCGGGACGAGGATCCCGCAGCAATACTTCGCTCAGCTCTGGTACCGCACTTTGATCTTTAAAATTTCCAAGTGCGATCACAGCATTGCGCTGTATTGGTTTCTTACCTCGCCAAGCGGCAGAACTGTGCCCAAATCGTTCCTTAAATTCCTTATTGCTCATGGAAAGAAGCGGTTTAAGCAATGGTTTTACAATTTCCGGGTCGGGGGTGAATTCAGGATGGTGATCCCAATTCTTACCCTTGTTCTTCGGGCAGACAATCTGGCATGTATCACAGCCGTACAGTCTGTTCCCGATTTTTTTCATATATTCTTCGTCCAAAAAACCTTTGGTTTGTGTGAGAAAAGAAATACATTTCTGGGAGTCTAGCTGACCTGGTCCGACGAGTGCGCCAGTTGGACATGCATCGATACATTTGGTGCATTCCCCGCATCCTTCAGCTACCGGTGCATCCGGTGTAAACGGAATGTCCGTCACGAGTTCCCCAAGAAAAATCCAGGAGCCGAGCTTCGGAGAAATGATGGCACAATTCTTCCCGCTGAAGCCAATCCCTGCACGCTCCGAAACAGCACGGTCCACGAGCACACCAGTATCCACCATATTCTCAATACGTGCTTCTGGAACTTTTTCCTGGATAAATGCAGTCAGCTTGTCCATCGCCTGTCTTAGCACATGATGATAATCCTGCCCCCATGCAGTTCGCGCCAAAATACCTCTATAACTGCCGGGCTCCGATTTAGGAGGGTTCTTCATTTTTGAAGGATATGCAACCGCTATGGCGATAAGAGATGCGGGCTTGCCGGATTCAAGAGCCGGATTGACCCGCTTTTCAATATCAGACTCTTCAAAGCCAGACTCATATCCTTTTGCACGATGGTCCAGCAATATCGAACGCAAGGATTCAAACGGTTCAGCCGAAGCAAAACCGATATCATCAATGCCAAACGACGGTGCAGCTTTTACAATTTCCTGCTTAAGCCATTCATAATGCACGCCCGGACTGACGAGCGGTTCTCTGCCAATCATATTCTCACCTCGATTCATGAATAAAATAAAAACTGCCTCATAGACCTATATAGTCAGGATTTTGCAAAATTCGATCACAAAAAACGATATAGGCATCCATCTACAGTTTTTTCATATCGCTCACTGGCCAAAATATAAATTCCGCTTTACCTACAATTTCATCCACAAAGACGCTGCCGAAGGAACGACTGTCCTTGCTTTTTCCCGCATGCCGATTATCGCCCATAACAAAATAACGATCCTTCTCCAGCTTAATAGGTCCGAAGTCAGAATCCTCAATCATGGTATTCGTATAGGATTCTGTTTGGGCTTCTCCGTTAATATATAGAACGTGGTCCCGAATCTCTACCGTATCGCCGGGAACACCGATGACTCTTTTGACAAGAAACTCTTTTCGGTCTGGTGTATTGCTCGGATCGTGCAACACAACGACATCATGACGCTTAGGTGTACCTAACTCATATACAATCTTATTGATAAATAACCGATCTTGCTCAGCAAGGGTGGGCTGCATCGACTCGCCTTTAACAATGGAAATGTTAAATACGAACATGTTAATCAGCAGCATCAGCACCAAAGCGATCAATATCGTCTTAAGCCAATCCAGCAGCTCTCCGGGTAGAGTGGAGCCTGAGGAAGGTGTCGCCGTATTCTCTATGTCTGGCGGTATTTCGCGGCTCATTCGCTTCTATCACCTCGAGTTTTATATAAAAATGCCATATGAATAGAAAAGCATATCTCAGTTCCATTTGCAATTGGAAGCCAAGATATGCCTAATATGGATCAGAAATAAATTGAACTAAAGAACGTGATATAGCCTAATCTTTAAAAAACAATAAATGCAAAATGACGGGATCATCAATCTTTAGTTCAATTCATCCCTAGAAATTTCTCTATCTATCTATTATTCTCGACTGTCTCTTAGTTGTGTGCCAGAATGCTGAGCTTCTGGAATGCCTTCATTACCTGACTAGCACCGTATCCCATGGCTTCATACAGCGGCATCGCTGCTTTGTTATGTTCATCCCCCGCAACCCATACGCTTCTGACCTTACGCTGCTGGAAGCGCTGTTCAAGCGCCTGCACAAGAGCTTTGCCAACGCCTTGGCGTCTGAAATCGGGATGAACGGCAATACGGTAAATAAAGCCTTGATTCTCATCGATTGTTCCGATTAATGCACCGATTAGTTCTCCATCCTGCTCCGCTACCATAATAAGATCGGAATCCCAGGACAACTGACGTGCAAATGGACCCATCGTGTTCTCGAAGCAATCTTCCGACAAAGCGACTTGCAGGAGCTCTGTCATACGGCTTGCGTCACTCAACTGAAAGGAACGAACGTTCATCTGCTAAATCTCCCTTTTCGTTAACTTTAGTGAGGTTTTACAAAAAAGGCACAACCTTTTTACCAAAAACCCGATGATTATCCATCTGAATATATTAGAATGATATACACAGACGGAAAAACCGGCCTAAAGCCGGCCGAAACATCTGCCACATCCCGTTTAGGAGAGCCAGAAATGTTCAGGAAATGATAATATGACAAAAAACGAGATATATCTTCTTCATCGTCCATTAAACCACACTTTGCTCCAGAAAACACGCTTTTTCTTCTGTAAGCGCTTAATATTAAGCGTTTACATTTTTGTTGTTAAAGTTTGTATATTTGGTGTCAAACTTGTTAACACATAATCTTAGGAAATGATTCTTATTGTTAATTCTATGTTACATTGAAATCCTTTTGCAGCAACTTAACAAACAAAAATGTTGATTAAATATGCTGAATAGGGTTTAATATAAGTGTCGAGGGGAAATCTACATAAAGATTTGACCTTTAATTTATTTTTAGGAGGAATTTCAATTATGGCATTCCAATTACCAGCACTTCCTTACGCAAACGATGCATTAGAACCACATATCGACGCTCAAACGATGGAAATTCACCACGATCGCCATCACAATACTTATGTAACGAACTTGAACGCTGCTTTGGAAAACGCTCCTGAGCTTCAAGAGAAATCCCTTGAAGATCTGCTTGCTAACCTCGACAGCGTGCCTGAAAGCATCCGCACAGCGGTTCGCAACAACGGCGGCGGTCATCACAACCACAGCCTGTTCTGGGAAATTATCGGACCTAACGGCGGCGGCGCTCCAACTGGCGAAATCGCAGCAGCGATCGACAGTGAGCTTGGCGGCTTTGACAAATTCAAAGAAGACTTTGCTAAAGCAGCTACAACTCGTTTCGGCAGCGGCTGGGCATGGCTTGTTGTCGGTAAAGACGGCAAACTGGCTATTACTAGCACTCCTAACCAAGACAGCCCTGTATTCGAAGGCCTGACTCCTGTTCTTGGTCTTGATGTATGGGAGCATGCTTACTACCTGAAATATCAAAACAAACGCCCTGATTACATCGGAGCTTTCTGGAATGTAATTAACTGGGATGAAGTTAACAAACGTTACGCTGCTGCAAAATAAGCAGTTATCGTATATGAAATAAAGCAGCCCTGGCTGAAGTGGTCTTTCACTCTAGCCAGGGCTGCTTTTTATGTACATATCCAAACAGTGCGGTTATTCGTTAGTTAGCTATTGGAGCCGTTTTTGTTATACCGGATGCCTCTCCTAATACATTCGTTACTTCCGTCTGATTTGGTATGAGTCCCTCCTCGTCCAGCTTAGCACGATATAGCTCATAATAATGACCTTGAAGCAGCATGAGGTCTTCATGCCGTCCGCTCTCGGCAACTTTACCTTCATGAATGACTATGATCTTGTCAGCATGCTGAATGGTGGACAGCCTGTGTGCAATCGCAACGGTTGTTCTGTCATTCATTAGCTGACGCAAAGCATCCTGTACGAGCTGTTCCGATTCATTATCAAGAGAAGCGGTTGCTTCATCCAACAGCAGAATTGGCGCATTCTTTAATATTGCTCTTGCAATTGCGATTCGCTGTCTCTGTCCTCCGGACAACTGACTTCCCCTTTCCCCCACTTGAGAATCCAAGCCTTCCGGAAATTGCTGAATAAAAGAGTAGGCATTAGCGTGTACAGCTGCCTGAATCAATTCCTGCTCTGTTGCGTCCTCTCGCCCGTATAATATATTTTCCCTGATGGTTCCAGCGAACAAATACGGTTCTTGCGGCACCAAGGCATATAAATTCCGGATTTCTTCATACGTAAGCTCGGAGTAGGAGCAGCCGCTTACAAGTATTTCACCTCCATTCGGTTTATATAAGCCAAGGAGCAGCCGGAATAATGTACTTTTCCCGCTCCCGCTTGTTCCCACGATCGCGGTGAATTTCCCTTGTTCAATCTCTAATGAAATTTTCTCCAACACCTTGTTATCTGAATAGGAGAAACTTACCTGCTCCAGACTGACTTGTGTCTCTTTGCCTGTTGTTGTACGTTCCTTGCGTTCACTTCTTATTTCCTCTTCTGGAGCTTCACGAAGCACCTCCTGTATCCTGTCTGCTGCTCCAAGCGAAACCTGCATCTCTCCCCAAGTTGCAGCAAACGTTGTAAACGGCATAATGACATAATTCATCAGCTGTACGAAAGCCATAAGGCTGCCTATAGTAATCGTATTTTGAGTAACCATATAGGCTCCGTATGTAATAGCCATGATAAACGCAGACAGCCCGATGAGATTCGACAATGACTGTAATATACTGCTGGTAAGCCCCACCTTAGTC
Source organism: Neobacillus mesonae (assembly GCA_023715865.1). Classification (GTDB taxonomy): domain Bacteria; phylum Bacillota; class Bacilli; order Paenibacillales; family Paenibacillaceae; genus Paenibacillus. The sequence continues at coordinate 360,096 of JAMBOW010000003.1, read as the reverse complement.
TCCTGCTCCCTTACCACGGCCGATTGCTGCTTAAACTTACGCCCAAATATGGCCTCCAGCCGGAAGACTTTAAAAATGATACTTGCTCCGGAAACATCCTGAATAAAAGAAGTCATCGTTCCCCACTTCTGCTGTGCTTCATTTGATTGATGCCGTATGGTCTTTCCAAGCATAAGTCCGCAGAGTAAAATGGCCGGACCAATGATGAGGCTTATTAAAGCGAGTCTCCATTCAATGATGGCTAGATAAATAAAGGAGGCCACAGCCATAATCGGGTTTTTCACGAGTTCAATTAAAGTATGCCCCAGCGCGTTGCCTATCGTCTTATTATCTGTTGTAATCCGGGATAACAAGTCCCCTGTGTGGTGCTTATCATAATAGTCCTGCGGTAGCTGCAGCATTGTACCAAATGTTTGCTTGCGAAGCTCATCCTGTACGTTAGCCGATACCTTTGCCTTCACAAATCCGCCGGCAAACTGATTGAGGCCGATAACCAGAATAAGCACAGCCCCCGCCAGAATCAAAGGCGTAAACTTGGACATCTCCCCGCCCACCGCTGTCTCTGTCAGCTCCCCGAACAGCCAGGCAATGGAAAGGTTCGACCCAATCTCAATTAGCATGTAAACGCCAAGGATCACATAAAAGTACCAATACTTTCGAATAAGCCCTTTAAAAATAGTCAAATCAGCTTCACTCCTCTTTTTCAAATAAGGCTAGGCCGGAATACCTTTTATACAACCACGATTGTCCAAAATTCCGTTTGCTGTCTATCATAGATTACGACAAATCAGGTGATTTAAAGACGGTCTACGGACCGTTTCTTTGCCTAGACTCAAGACGGGGAAGCATAGAAATCATAAAAAAAAGAGCCGCCGCCCAAGACGTATGTGGGAACCCCCCTTACGTACTAAAGCGATGCTCTTTACAAATCCTCCGAAAATTAATGATCAAAATGATCTCGCAATAATTTCAGAAACACATTTGGAAATGCCAATGTCTCCATATCCTCAGCCCCAATCCAGCGGTACAGATGTTCTTCATCAGTATAAGCTTCGATCTGTTCTGCTACCATAGCGGAAGTAAGCACGGCTTCTGCTTCCTGACAACGGTACACCTGCAGGGTCCAATGGATATGACTGAAGGTATGCTCTGCCAGTTTCCAGAACGAGGTTGGCTTTACCTGAAATCCCTCTTCAAGCAAATGTCCGGCAATAAGATCCATAGCAGGCTCATCCGGGACTTGGTGGGCAAGCTCACCAGGTGCGGACGCTAGGATATGCGGCAGCTCCCACATCCTTGCAAGCAGACCCGTCATAGGTCGCTGACGAACAAGGACTTTCCCCTCATTCACACCTGTGCCGACGACTAAGGCAGCAATACGCTGCTCCGGACGAGGAGGTTTGGCCTTCTTCTTCACAGGTAATGTTTCTTCTCTTCCCTCAATCCGCCCTGTGCACATTTCCATCACCGGGCAAGTCAGGCAGTGGGGTGATTTGGGTGTACAAACCAGTGCTCCAAGCTCCATTAATGCCTGATTGAAATCCGACGCCCGGCCTTCCGGTATTAGTTCTTCGGCCAGGCTCTCCATCTTGACTCTCGTGCTGCCCTTCATGATGTCGTCCTCAATGAGGAAGTAGCGGGATAACACACGCATGACGTTTCCGTCTACTGCCGGCTGAGACTGATTAAACGCAATACTGAGTATCGCTCCAGCTGTGTAGGGTCCAACCCCTTTTAAATTCGAGACCTCATCCTTCCGGCTTGGTACTGCTCCGTCGTGCTGTTCCATCACTTGCCTTGCAGCAGCCTGCAGATTGCGAGCTCTTGAGTAATAGCCCAGACCCTCCCATAGCTTCAACACATCTTCTTCAGGGGCTTCCGCCAAGTCCTTAAGGGTCGGAAACCGCTCAATAAAACGCTGAAAATAAGGAATTACCGTGTCTACCCTGGTCTGCTGCAGCATGATCTCCGATACCCATATATAGTAAGGATCTCGATGGCGTCTCCAGGGGAGATCACGCTTATTTTGCATATACCAATTTAACAGCTCCGTGCTGAAAAACTTTTTTGCATTCATTTGATCCATTTCTGTTACAATTCTCCCATTCTCTATTTCAAATCTAACTCATAGTCTATACCCGTTCAACGATCGCAAAGGCGGCGGCCAGACCCGGCTGGTGCGAGATGCTCAGATGGACAAGGTATGCAGGTTCACCGCTAAGCCCAAGACGCTTCCATGCTTCAGCAGATATTGAAACCTTCGGTTTACCCCGTTCATTCGGCATGATTTCAATATCCTGAAATCCAAGCACTCCCCCGATGCCGCAGCCAAAAGCTTTGGCAATGGATTCTTTAGCAGCAAAGCGCCCGGAGACGTACTGGGTTTCACTGCCTGTGCGTGAATTCAGGAGCAGCCGTTCCTTCACTGTGAGTACTCTGTGGATAAACCGTTCCCCGTTATCGCCATCCATAATTTTTTGAATCCGTGCTGTTTCAAGCACATCGTTTCCAATTCCATAAATCAAGCTCTTCACCACCCTTTGTCCTGGTTCTATTGTATCAGGTGCACGGGCAAATCAAAAACCCCCGTCAAGGTAGCAAAAAGCCCCAACAACGAGGGTTGAATATAGATAAAAGCCTGTCCTATTGTTTGTTACAGCGAATTAAATTCCTGGAATAGCGTTACGTTTATGTCCGGTGCGCAAATATGCCGCTTCCAGCTTCTCTCTAGCTTCAGGATTGATTTCTTTACCTTCAAGATAGTTGCTGTTGTCGTCATAGGTGATGCCCAGCTCTTTCTCATCCGTTTGACCTTCCCATAATCCAGCGGTCGGTGCTTTATCCAGCACGGATTGAGGTACACCTATGTAAGCTGCGATCTGGCGAACCTGACGTTTGTTCAGACTGCTGAGAGGTGTAATATCGACTGCTCCGTCACCCCATTTTGTGTAGAAGCCAGTAATCGCCTCAGAAGCATGGTCTGTACCTACAACAAGCAGATTCATCTCAAAAGAAAGTGCATATTGCACGACCATCCGGGTTCTTGCTTTTACATTACCTTTACCTTGCGGTGTCATGTGACGCGGAGTCCCCAGCGATTTGAAGCCATGCTCCACCTCAAGCGCAATTTCATTTACAGCTTCTTCAATATTCGTCTCTACGGTATGTTTTAAATCAAATGCTTTGGCTACAGCGTAGCTGTCAGAAATATCTACCTGCTCGCCATAAGGCTGGAATACACCCAAAGTCTTGTATTCTTCCCCTTTTTCCTCCGTCAGCTCGTCCGTTGCTTGTTTACAAAGCGCTGCCGCTACTGCACTGTCAATTCCGCCGCTGATGGCAATTAGCAGACCCTTGGTACCTGACTTAAGTACATATTCTTTAAGAAAATCTACACGCTTGCGAACTTCTTCCTCTACATTAATCGACGGCTTTACTTTTAATTCAGCAATGATTTGTTCTTGTAAACTCATAGTTTACGCACCCCGTTTCTTTAAGTCTGGTATAGAAATAATGAAAAAAGCCAAAACGCCCCGTAATTTCGGGACTAATCCGAAAGAATCGGGGCGTTATGTAACTAAATTATTTGCAATACTGGTTAAATGCACCCTCTAGATCGGCTGCAATTTCTTCAGCTGAACGATTCTCGATCTGATGACGTTCGATAAAGTGTACCAGCTCTCCATCCTTCATGAGCGCAATGGATGGTGAAGACGGCGGGTATGGAGCAAAATATTCACGAGCTTTAGCCGTTGCTTCTTTATCTTGGCCAGCAAATACGGTAAACAAGTGGTCAGGTGTTGCTTCATTCTCAAGCGCTTTGGCTACGCCAGGACGTGCTTGACCTGCTGCACAACCGCAGACCGAATTGACAACAACAAGCGCAGTTCCTTTTGCACCCGGCAGATTAGCCTCTACTTCTTCAGGTGTACGAAGCTCCTCGATACCGAGGCGTGTCAGTTCATCCCTCATAGGCTGAACCATATCTCTCATGTATTGGTCAAAAGACATAGACATGTTCTATTCACTCCTTCACTAACTTTTATTATACATTCATAAGTTGTGAACGCAAGGGATGAACATGTAAAAAGAACCGTGTGTACTCTATATCCTGCTTCACTTACATGAGGATGGAAAACCGCCTGTAACCATGCGGATGCGTTAGGTGGCAGGGAAGTTATCCCCATCCAGCTTTTTATCAACGACTTGACCTTGATTGCGGTTTTTCTTGTTGGACTGCTTTTGAATCTCTTGTTGTTTGGAATCGTTTTTTGCCATGGGAAACTCTCCTTTCTTCGGTTCAGAATTAGAATTTCCACCTGCTCTTTCGAGCAGATGGCCCTCCCTATTATGACACCGACTAAACGGTTTTATCCCATGGGTAACATAGCCCCTATGTTCTATGTATTGATACACCTTTTTAATGCTGCTTAAACAGATGCTATTTATTTATAGTTAAAAATAACGGTAAAGGCCGTGCCTCTGCCTTCCTCAGACTCCACACAAATCGTGGCATTGTGACGCTCTGCGATGCCTAGACACAAAGCAAGTCCTAGACCGGTGCCTTTCGATTTTGTAGTGTAAAATGGCTCAAACAATTTTTCCTGAGCGGATGCAGGAATCCCTGGTCCTTCGTCCATTACTTTTAGATTTATCTGGTTCTCTGTAACCGAGGTTTCAATGAATAATGTTCCTTTGCTATCCATAGCCTCCATGCCATTGCGGGCCAGGTTCAGAATAAGCTGCTTCATTTCTTTCGGATTCAAATGGCATTTGGGCAGATTCTCACTTAAGTTGAGCTTAATGGTTTGACCTCTCATATTAGCATCTGCCCATAAGAGCGGAAGCAAATCCTGAATAACATCATGAAGGTGCACTTCTTCCTTCTCCACGATCCGATTTTGAGCAAGAGATAAAAAGTCATTAATAATCCCATTAGCACGGTCTAATTCTTCCATTACAATCCGATAATAATGATCAAGGGATCTCGGGCTCTTCTCATGCATAAGCTGCAGAAAACCTCTTACAACAGCCATTGGATTCCTTACCTCGTGGGTAATGCTCGCGGCCATTTGCCCGACTAAGCTGAGTCTTTCCACATGTGCAAGCTCGTTGCGGAGATTCTCGAGCTCCGTAATGTCCTGCAGGATGAGCGAGGTTCCAATAAGTCTTCCGTCCAAGGGGTCCTTGATCGGGGAAATGGTTGTATGAAAAGTATACGGACCGACACGCAAATATTCAGATGATATTTTCCCGCTGCTCGCTGCAAAGCGGATCCGTTCCGTGACCCTAGAACCGTGTTCTTGTCCTATAATGAACTCAATATGCTTACCGATCATTTCCGTCTCATATTCAATGGAGGGATTTTTCTTCTGCAGTTCAGTCAGCATTCGCAGGTTAGCATTCACAATCTTTCCGTCTACATCAAATGCAACAACAGAGACCGGAATTGTATTCAGCAGCTGTTCATTCATTTGAAAATGCTGCCTGTACTCCAGCTGTTTGGATTGGCGTTCTGTTGCAAGCCCCAGCTGAATCAGCTGCTGCTCTACAACATGGATAACCGCAAGCCCGATAAGCAGAGCTGAGATGGAGTAGATCAGCGAGTATATAATAAAATCGAGTTGAATATAGGCTTCCCTTGGAGCAAGGGACAAAAAAGTAATGCCCATACTTGCTATAAAGCAGATGATAATTGAAACAAAAAACATCCTTCTTTTGCCGTCCAGTCCGGAATGCTTGAAGCGCTTAGTAAGAAGCAGCATAATGGGGTACAGCAGAATGCCGGATTGCAAAATAATCGGAAGTGCATTCCAATGCTCTGTAGAAACGACAAATAAAAGGATACTACTGACCGATACAAAAATACCAGCGGGGTAAGATCCGTAAAGAATAGCCACAGTGGCTGGAAGCATACTTAAATTTAAATACAGAGAATCTAATATAATAGTAGAGAAAGTGAAACAAAGTACAATGGATATCATACATGCCAGCATCAAGTTACGCTCAATGCTTATAGGAGCAGGCGGTTTGTTCGCTTCGTAAATTTGACTTCGAATACGCCCTAGAAACAACGAAAAGAGAAGGGGGGTAATCCCTGCAAGCAGTAACTGCAGCAGAATGTCTTTGACAGCAAACACAGGCGGTTATCTCTCCTCTCATTCGTTCACTGACACTTATCTTATGTAACCTGATTAAAACATAGGCGACAGTATATTACAATATTTTCTATGTGTACTTACGCAAAATAAAAACTATTGTGTTTAATATTGTTTTTTATTCTCTAAAGCCAAAACAAATTGCGACATTTCTCAGCCGTTTCTGGTACGATGTTTGAAGGAAATTGTTATGAAAAGAGGTATTTCGTGAGCATGAAAAAAGTGGTTGTCATCGGCGGTGGGCCTTCGGGCCTCATGGCCTCCGTTGCGGCGGCAGAGCATGGCGCATCGGTTGTTCTCGTTGACAAAGGAAATAAATTAGGTCGTAAATTAGGCATTTCAGGCGGAGGACGCTGCAATGTAACCAATGCCAAGGAGCAGGACGAGCTCATTAGACATATCCCTGGCAATGGTAAATTTTTATACAGCCCGTTCCAGCATATGGATAACAAAGGAATCATGCAGTTTTTTGAGAGTTTGGGTATTGCGTTAAAGGAAGAAGACAACGGAAGAATGTTCCCCGTATCCGATAAAGCCAAAACGGTAGTCGATGCACTCATTGGCAAAGCAGGCGCGCTTGGTGTTAAGATGCTAACTGATTCACCTGTAGCCGAAGTGCAGTACAGCGACCATCAAGTAGCAGGAGTGAAGCTGGCATCCGGAAAGATCCTCCCTGCTGACGCAGTCATTATTGCTACTGGAGGTAAATCTGTACCTCAAACCGGATCAACCGGCGACGGTTATCCTTGGGCAGAAGCAGCCGGCCACACGATCACAGAGCTGTATCCAACAGAGGTGCCCATTACCTCAAATGAGCCCTTTATCGTCTCACGAGAACTGCAGGGCCTTTCTCTAAGTGAGGTGGCATTATCAGTTCATGATGCAAAGGACAAAGCGGTAATCCGCCATGAAGGGGATATGATCTTTACCCACTTTGGTTTGTCTGGACCGATTGCTCTGAGATGCAGCCAGTTCATTCGCAAGGTACAGAAAAAGTCGGGATCTAAGCTCGTCACAATGAAGCTCGACCTCCACCCTTCCTACTCTTTGTCCAAAATGGAGCATGAGCTGAAGGCAAAGCTGGAGCAGGAACCTAAAAAAGCAATTAAAAATGCCCTGAAGGGTATCGTTCCAGAACGTTTAATTCCTATGGTGCTTACCAAAGCGGAGATTGATGAAGAGATTACCTATCATCATCTTCCAAAGGGCTCAGTAGAAGCGTTGGCCGCTATCCTCAAGGGCTTCCCTATTCAAGTAAACGGAACACGATCACTGTCCGAAGCCTTTGTTACCGGAGGCGGAATCCATTTAAAAGAAATCCAGCCCAAAACGATGGAATCCAAGCTGATGCCCGGACTCTATTTTTGTGGGGAGATACTAGACATTCACGGCTATACAGGAGGCTACAATATCACTGCCGCCTTTTCTACAGGGTATACGGCAGGTAAACATGCTGCGATGCAGCCAGCCGACTAATAGACAAAAAGCGTTCCCGCCCGGATGAGCCGAAGAGCTGCTGCTTATTAAGCAGTCTTCAGCTTTCAACACCAGGCATAAGGGAACGCTTTTTTATATAAATCCTAGGCTTTTACACTTCCGGAGAACCCTCCAAATGAAGCGTCGAAGTCAGAATCCTCGCTTCTGTTATGCACATCATCTGTATATGGGGAATCCGAATATCCTGACATATAATCTTCATCCAGATCTTCATTTACGGTATGGGCCGGAATAGAAAGATAGGCGAATTCTGTGTCGCTCATCTGATTCATTTCCGGTGTCAACGCCTCATGCGTCTGCTCATTGCTATCATCCTGCACTTCTCCGCCATAGGCTTCTATGATTTCGAGAGCAGAGGTTACGTCCTGTCGTTCAATGTTGCAATCCATCAGCCCTCCGCCGAGCATATTCGGTTTATAACCCAGCTCCATCAGCATATCGTATGCTTTACGCGCCTTATCTTCGTTCTGAAACCGAACGATGAAAGCTGCTTCGTTCATGTTGAATCAACCCTTTCCAATTGTAGTATTTTAAAAAATCTGTAGTGCGCTTGCCCGTCAGACTAGAGTTAATATTCCACTTTGGATGTAATTTATATAAACAAAAATTTAGTTTTCCCATACAAAAAAGCCCGGATCTCCTGCCAAAGGGCAAAAACCGGGCTCCATCATTTATTTTCATAATTTAAAAAGGAATGAACCATTGCGGTTGCTCAATTGTGTCCTTAAGCTATGTTGCCTCCCTGCTTGCTGCAGCTTGTCCCGTCTCCTCCTCTGAAGGAGCAGGAGGTCTATTCCGCAGCCCAGCGGTAACGATAAATCCGCCTACGCTAATAATAAGCATAATGATAAAGAGAGAATGCAGGCTAAGCTCTAGCACATGCTGAAGCAATGCTTTCAGCTCCTCGGGCAGCTCCATGCTGCCATGCGGTGCAAGAATAGAGTTAATATCCTTCTGTGTAACTCCCTGCTCCATTAAATTCATCGATTGGGCATGAGCAGATATTTGTGAATTCAGCCATGTTCCGAATGCCGCTGCCCCGATGGTTTGTCCCAGCGTGCGCATAAACGTATTCAGTGCCGTTGATGCCCCTCTCTGGCGGTAACCGACCGAGGATTGGGCAATAATCGTAAATACCGTAAAGGAAAAGCCAAAGCCGAGTCCATAAACAAACATATAGAACAGGAGAAGCCATTCAGAGGAATGACTATCCATAAAGATGAGACCGACAGACCCAGCTATAATACCTGTCAAACCGATTAGAGAGGTATGACGCGAGCCGAGCTTCATCAGCAGACGTCCTGCATATATTCCTCCGATCAGCCAGCCGATCGACATCGGTGCAAGAGCAAGTCCGGAGGTAGTCGCATTCCCTCCGCGCACACCTTGGATCCATAACGGCAGGTAACTGGTTAAGCCGATCATGAGTGCACTTGTCAGCATTCCTGCTAAATTTGCCATGGTAATATCACGAATCTTAAAGAGACTAAGCGGAACAATCGGTTCCTTCGCTTTGGTCTCAATATATAAGAAAGCCGCGATAAAGACGACTGCAACAATCAGCAGGCTGACAATGAATGAAGAGCTCCAAGGATAAGAATGGCCTCCAAGTGATAACGCAATCAACAATGAAGTGATCCCGATTGTAAAAGTAACCGCACCCGCATAATCGATCTTCACTTTTTGTCTAACGAAATCCTCTTTCAAGAACTTGCCTACAAACCACATGGACAGCAGGCCAAAAGGAACGTTAAATCCAAACACCCAGGGCCAGCCCAAATAGTCTACGAAATAGCCGCCGATAAGCGGTCCCAGCAAGGAGGAGATTCCCCACACCGAGCTGATCATGCCCTGAACCTTGCCCCGTTCCTCGATACTGTAAATGTCCCCGATAATCGTAAAGGTAACAGGCACAACTGCCCCTGCGCCAATCCCTTGAATGGCTCTAAAAACAATCAGGCTTTGCATATTATCTGCAAAACAGCACAATACGCTTCCCAATAAAAAGAGTCCTACCCCAATCATAAATACCGGCTTGCGTCCGTACAAATCACTGATTTTACCGAAAATCGGCGTGCTGACCGCCATCGTAAGCAAATAGGAAGTAAATATCCAGCTTAAAAGCGATACATCTCCCAGATCGCTGACGATGGTTGGGCCAGCAGGGCCGATAACCGTTCCTTCAATAGCGGATAAGAACGTAGCCAGCAGCACGCCTGCCAGAATGAATCCACGTTTCTGAATCAACCTACTATTATCCAAAATCCTGTACCTTCTCTCTCCAATTTACAAACTGATTCCATCATAGCATGAGCTTACGTGACATGGAATAATGAAGTAAACCTTTGAGAATTCATTCCCCGTATGGGTTAACCATCTGTCCTTCTTTCAAAGTAAGGGTTTGATCCGAATAGGGAGCAAGCAGATGGGCATCATGGGTGATCATCAGAAGGGCTGCCCCTTCATTTAACTTGGTTCTGCACAGCTGAATGAGAATTTGAATGCCATTATAGTCTAGTCCTGCAGTCGGCTCATCAAAAATATACAGCTTCTTCGAAACGACGAGCTGGGAAATGACGCTGAGCAGCTTTTTCTCTCCGCCGCTGAGCAGATATGGGGATGCTTCCAGTTTATCCGCAAGTCCTGAGATACAGAGTAAATTCGTCGCCTCTTCTGCTTGTAATTCAGGAAGGGGCTCTCCGTCCTTCAACGAGAGTCTTGCCCGGATTCCATAAGTGCACTCTTCCCATACGGTGGTCGAGACGAATTGATGTTCCGGCTGCTGGAACACATAGCCGATTTCCTTCGACAGCTGATAGAGCTTAAGCTTCGCCATGTCCTTGCCTTGCAAATAAATGCTTTGCGGCGGAACCGGCAGCAAGCCCATGATAAGTCGGCTCAGGGTCGTCTTGCCTGAGCCGTTCTCACCTGTCAGCAGGGTCCACTGACCTGCTGACAAAGTGCAGTTCACTTCCTGCAAGGCCTGATGGCCGGCAGGGTAAGTGAACCCAAGCCCCCGCACAGTAAGCAGCGGGGGCTCATCTTGGGGCGCGCCGCCCCGCTCCGCAGCTACGCCTGCGGGTGGCGGCAGCAGCCCCAAGGCTGCAAGCTCCGCAGGGTAATCGCGGAGCAGCTCCTCCGGCGGGCCGTCAAGATACACGGCCCCGCCATCCAGAACGATCACGCGCGAGGCGTTACGCGCGTGATCGTCGAATCGGCCGGACGCAGTGATGAGTGTCCGGCCCTGCTTATGCAGCGCTGCGCATAGCTGCACAAGCTGGCGCTGTGCCGGCGGATCGAGGCTTGCCGCGGCATCATCCAGCACCATGACGCGCGGCGCCAGCGCCAGAATGCTGCTTATGGCTGTGCGCTGCTTCTGCCCGCCGGATAGTAGGGACACCGCTTTGTTACGATGTTCCGCAAGGGATACAGCGTGAAGCGACTCCTCCACGCGCTGCTCAATCAGCTCCGGGGCAAGGCATAAATTTTCAGGACCAAAAGCAACCTCATCTTCGACAAATCCCTGTACAAGCTGCGCATCCGGGTCCTGGAAGACGAGGCCGCAGGCCTGCGCAAAGTCAGCAATAGATGCATGCTGCGGATCTACTCCGCTTACAGTGATCTCCCCTGTGCGCTTTCCTCCCCCGGAGCGGGGCAAATAACCGTTCAGCAGCTGGCATACCGTCGATTTACCGCTGCCGCTGCCGCCGACAAGTGCAACCCACTCTCCTGCGGACACGGCAAAGGAGAGGCCGCTGAGCACAGGGCTGGCCTCTCCTTCATATTGATAGCTCACATTTTGCAATTGAACTGCTTTGGAATCATTCATTCTCTGTCTACTCCCCTAAGCTCTGAACTGCTCAGATGAACGATATTTGCGCAGGAGACCCGTCCGAATCAGACCTTCTCCCAGCACCTTGGTCAACCAACCGCACAGGATTGCTCCGCTCACAACGCGCGTAACGAATGCAATGAGCAGAACAGGCCAGCCCCATGCTGTATAGCCGAACATTTGAGCCGCAAATACAAACCATAAGGGTACCAATGCGGCGCCCGCTGTCATTATAAATGCCGTATTCCAGCGCTTGTATCTTGTGATCCAGAATAACACCTCAAGCACAACCATATAGCACAAGGCAGCGACCACGATCGAAGCAAGTCCATATGCTGAACCGATAAAGCTTTGTACTAGTGCGCCAATACCGTAAGTAATAACTGCTGTTCCCGGCTTACGGATAATGTAGTATGCCAGTAGTCCATAAATAATATATAATCCGGTAATCGTCGATGTTGCGATAGGGCCTCCGAGATTGTTAAGCATTTTGTTTACGACGGACAGATAAAAGGTCATCACTCCATTCGCTGTTGCCAGCATTGCCATCAGAACAATATCCAAAGTTGTAAAAGCGGCAAAATGGCGGTTGATCTTTGTTTTAAGTTTAGCCACGATTCTTCTCTCCCATTTCATCAAATGTAGAAATCACTGACTATTACTTTAAAGACAGGCGCCCATATTGTCAACCTATTATAGTTATTATTAGGTTAACAATAAGAGCGCAAATCGTCCGCTAGAGCTTCTCTCATTACCACAGCGTACCGATCAGTGTAATGGCCACGACAGCACCAGCCAGCCATGAACCATAAGGTGAAAACGTTCTGACACGTAAATACGTACGCTCCGGGTAGGCTCCAAACCCTTTGGATTCCATTGCGCCGGCAGTTTGCTGCACCCTTCTTATGCAGTTCACCAGAATTGAAATAAAAAATCGGCGGTACCAGCGAAGTTTATTCATCATGCCTTTTGGCTGTTCTCCTCCTCTAATCCGCTGAGCCTGAGCAATGACTCTCCCTTCTTCCTCAAGCAAAGGCAGAAAAGTCAGTGCAATCGAAACACCAAAAGCAAACCGATAAGGCACCTTAAGACGAAGGGTAAGCGACTTTACAAAATCCCTCGGGTCTGTTGTTGAAATAAATAGAAGTGACGACATAAACAAATTAAACATCCGAATGGTCAAAGCTCCCGCAAGAATCACGCTGTCCATTGCGACATGAAGCGGGCCAAGCTCCCATATAACCTCCTTGCCCTGAACGGCTAAAGAAGTCAGGACAAAATAAGGAAGACCAAAGCTAAGAACAAAGAGTACCGCCTTCTTCAAACTTGAAAAGGATAAGCCGGCACCCGCTTTTCCTGCCGCTAGAAGAATGCCGAACAGCACCATTTGTGTAACGATGGATTCCGAACTCAATACGGCTGCCGTCAGTGCTGCCAGCATCACAAGCTTGCTGAGTGGACTTATATGATGCAGCGGAGAGGAGCCCCTCTGGTATTGCAGAAGCATTACTCAATATTCCTCCTTAAAACTTCAAATTTCTACCGATATCTCCATTCCTCAAACAAAATGGAGTGCATTTGCATATCCTTATATCCAGTCGATGTATACTGCAGCTGCCTAAGCAGGCCCTCACATCGGAAGGATAGAGAGGCAAGCAGCTGCTGAGAGGGATTGTTTCTCGGATCAACAAGAGCTTCAATCCGGTTCAGTCCCATCGTTTCAAATCCATAATGCAGCATGGCCTGAATCGCTTCAGTCATATATCCTTTGCGCCAATAGGAAGCAGCCAGTTCATAGCCAATTTCGCCGCGAAATGCTCCTTCAAGCTGCCAATGATTGAAGCCGCAGCTGCCAATGACCTTTCCCGTCTCTTTATGAACAATCGCCCAGCGAAAGCCGTCTTCGTTTCTTGAAGCATGATCCAGCAGCTCTATCATTTCACATGCTTCTTCTACACTATGCATCGCACTTATATTCATGTATTCTGTGACCTTTGGATCGGACCAGATGCTGTAAATCTGCTTTGCATCCTTCTTCACAAGCTTGCGAAGTATCAAACGATCCGTATTCAGCTCGGGGATATGACCGCTGCATACATACATTACGCCTTGCTCCTTTACTTTGTTGATCTTTTTCTGATCAAAAACCTCACTAGTCATCTAATCACAGGATTGAAACGATGACAAGCGTTTAAATAATAGGTACCTGGATTTAATCGGATATGAATGAGGTACTACAGAGCTACAGATACTAAATAAGCAACTGCTCGAAAGGAGGGCACACCGTTATATGTACCAAGTCGCTTTCTTTATCCTCTCCCTTATCCTTCTTATTGAAGGTGTTGTTTCCTTTGCATTTAAGCAAATGATTCGGATGAAAGTCCGCAGTGAAGATTACCTGTTCTCGCTGCTTGAGAAATCCGGCGTTTATCACCGTTCTGAATTTAAGAAGCTGCCTAAAGAAGATGTATGGATTAAGAGCCGCGATGGACTGAAGCTTCACGGTGTCATGATTGAGAAAAATCCGTCATCGAAGCGATGGATGATCATAGTACACGGCTACACTGCCTCGCACTTTATTTCAACACAGTACATTCAAATGTTTCAGGACTCCGGCTTCAACCTTCTTCTCGTAGACCAGCGCAGACATGGTATGAGCGAAGGAGTTTACACTACTTTTGGCTATAAGGAAAAGTACGATATTGATGAATGGGTTCAATTTATTACTGAGCGTGCAGGCAAGGACTGTATCATCGGTTTACACGGCCAATCGTTTGGCGGCGGGACTGTCCTGGAATACGGAGCCATAGCAGCATCTAATGTTAAATTTATTATTGCCGACTGCCCCTATTCCGATCTAACGGAGCTGATGAGATATCAAATTCGAAGGGTGCGTCTTTATCCCGTGTCTTGTTTCTATTATTTAGTCAACCGGCGTGTCCTTAAGAAGGCAGGATTTCGTCTAGAGCAGGTTTCCCCTATGAAGGCAGTTCAACTATCCGATCTCCCTACGTTATTTATACATGGAACCGAGGATCGCTTTGTTCCGACTAAGATGAGCGTGGATCTGTTCAAAGCTAAAAAAGGATTAAAGCGTCTAATCCTGATCGAAGGGGCTGTCCATGCCAATGCTTACATGGTAAATCCGGAATTATACCGAATGGAGACACTTCGATTTATTGACGAAGTGCTGGAAACTGAAGCGATTCCGATATATTCTTCACCAGCTCCCCGTCTTTCACCGGTTGAGCAGCTGCAGACTCAATTAAGCTAGAACATAAAAAAAGTCCGGCACCTAGGCAATAACGGTGCCGGACTTTTTTTTAGTACCCTTCATTCTATCTACACCTGTTTTGGTTCCGCAACTTCCGAGCAGACCGTATCTAAAACAGTCCGGATTTCCTTGAATTCATCAATCCCTGCGCCTGTAATGCTGAATTGATCGTCATGGGAAGTCAGAAAGTTCTCCTGCGTCAATCTCTCAAGCTCCTGCTTCACTTCACGCTCACCCACTCGATATCCTAATTCTTCCAGCTGGGATAGAGCACCTGAAATGGTTAAATCCTCTGTTTGAGCAAGATGAAGCATGTGAATACGGATGAATAAATTTTGCACATCTGCGAGCATAATCCATAACCCCTTTCCGACTTCGATTACAGTATTTACTTCACCATTACCCTTGCTTAAGAAACGCCAATCACTTACAATAACAAGGATATCTATTTATAAATTGATCTTATTTTCGGGATTGAATCTGTTCGTGATCCTGTTTTCAATAATAGAACGCTGCCTGCGAATATATAACTCTCGGAAGGTGATAAGAATGTTTCAAACAATGACATATGAAGGTACAAGAAGTGAGCAATATCAAGCAGTCCTTGATCAGTTGAAGGGCTTAATCTATGATGAGCCAAGCGCAGTAGCAAACATGGCCAATGCTTCCGCATTGCTGAATCTTTTTCTTAAAGATGTGAACTGGGTTGGCTTCTATGTATTTGATGGTAAAGAACTTGTCCTAGGACCATTTCAGGGCCTTCCTGCCTGCATTCGGATTGCCATCGGCCGCGGCGTATGCGGAACGGCAGCAGAGGAGCGCAGCACACAGCTGGTTCGAAACGTTCATGATTTCCCTGGACATATCGCCTGCGATGCGGCTACCAACAGCGAAATTGTTGTTCCTATTGTGAAACATGGTGAATTGTTCGGCGTCCTTGATATCGACAGCCCGCTGCTTGAGCGCTTTGACGAAGAGGATCAAGCTTTCCTCGAACAGTTCGTAGAAATTTTAGTTAAGCAGCTGTAACATTCATTTAGTAAAATAAAAGCGGCGGTTCACGAGCTTCAGCTCATGAACTGCCGCTTTTTAGTTATTTTCAGAACCTATGACTATAAATTCCGGTTCATTACAACAAGCTTCAGCTCGGTCATTGCTTCAATGGCATATTTAATACCTTCCCTGCCATAACCGCTTTGCTTTACACCGCCGTAAGGCATGTGATCAAGACGGAATGTTGGAATATCATTGATGATGACTCCTCCAACTTCTAGAGCTGCTGCAGCTTTAAGGGCATGATGAATGTTTCGTGTATATACCCCTGCCTGCAGTCCATATATAGAGTCATTCACCTGTTCAATGGCGTCATCCATCGATTCAACTTCATGAATAACTACGACCGGTCCAAACACCTCTTGGCTGGACAGCTTTGCGGAAGGCGGAACCTTCGTCATTATCGTTGGTGCAAGCACCCGGCCTTTGACCTCGCCTCCGCAGATTAGTTCAGCACCTTCGCTTTTTGCTTCTTCAATCCAACCCAGCACCCGATTTGTATCTTCCTCGGAAATAAGAGCAGATAGATCTGTAGAAGGATCAAGCGGATCTCCTAAGTTCAGCACAGCTGTCTTCTCTGCCAGCAGCTTGGTAAACGATGAAACGATATTTTCATGGACATATATACGCTGGACAGAAATACATACCTGCCCTTGAAAGGAGAACGCCCCCTGTACAATTCTTTCGGCAATTCCATCCAGATTGTCCGTATCTTCATCAACGATAACCGCTGAATTTGAGCCGAGCTCCAGCGTTACGCCTTTAAGTCCTGCCTTCTCTCGAATGCTTGTCCCTACGCCCGGACTGCCCGTAAACGTGATATGCCTTACTCTTGGGTCCAAAACGAGCAGGTCCCCAATGGTTTTGCCGCTCCCACTGATCACGTTCAAAGCTCCTTTGGGCAAGCCCGCCTTTCCAAACAACTCAGCAATGAAATAAGCGGACAGAGGCGTCTGTCCCGCCGGCTTTAAGACCACTGTATTTCCTGCTGCAATGGCTGGGCCCAGTTTGTGCGCAACCAGATTCATTGGAAAATTAAACGGGGTAATTGCTCCGATTACACCCATAGGCTCTCTTACCGTATAAGCGATTCGGCCTTCGCCTCCAGGAGCAGCATCCATAGGCAGCGACTCTCCTTGAATTCGACGCGCTTCCTCCGCAGCAAAACGATAGGTTTCGATCGTCCTGCTGACCTCTGCCCTTGCCGCCTTCATCGGCTTTGCTGCTTCGCTGGCTATAATTTGAGCAGCCTCTTCTCGCCGCTCCTCGAGCTGAGCGACCACTCTATTCAATATCGCAGCTCTTTCATGTGCCGGCATGCTTTTCATTACTTTATAGGCATCTTCAGCTCTTTTAATCGCCTCCTTCACATTCTCTTTATCCGCTGCTGCTACCTCAGCTATGGCTTCGCCAGTATAAGGAGATGTGAGCGTTGTCCATGATGCCCCTTCCCGCCATTCTCCTCCAATATATAAACGTTGCTTAAGCATTGTATATAACCTCCTTCTTCTTATCTATTTAAACCCACTTTTATTATTGTAATATCTTTATAGCGGGATATGAAACTCAAGATCGCATACATAGGGCCAAGCCGCAGACACATATGATACCAGTGTAGAAACCCTTTTAGGAAAGGTGAACATCCATGAAATACCGTGTCGTAGGCGTTTATGCACCCGGCCTAATCCCCGATGAACCTCGAAAATATACTGTATTGATTGTAAACAGCTCCGATATTGCTTATTTTATCTTCACGGAGTTCCTTGTAAGTTCATGTATATACGCTGCCTTAAGCTATATTCATGCCCCTTCCCCTATGCTCACAAGCATTGCCGGAACTGCAGCTTTCAAAAAGTGGGTAGTGAAGTCACCAAAGCATCGTCAGCTCCAAATCAGCAGTAAACAAAGAAAAGAGCTCAAGCTGAGAGCATTTGCTCGAAGCGCGAACGTGTAACCCTTTATAATATGCATAACATAAGAAAAAGCCTATTCTCTTCGCAATCAAGAGAATAGGCATATTTACACTTTTTAAATTATAGGCCTTTATATTTTAAAATACGCATTGAATTGAGTACCGCAAGCAGCGTAACACCTACGTCGGAGAAGACGGCCTCCCACATCTCTGCCACTCCAAAAGCACCCAGCAGGAGAAAGAGAGCCTTCACAACTAAAGCAAAAATAATGTTCTGCCAGACAATCGTTCGAGTCCGTTTCGCTATTCGAATGGCAGAGGCGATCTTGGAGGGCTCATCTGTCATGATCACGATATCTGCTGCTTCAATCGCGGCATCGGACCCAAGCCCGCCCATGGCCGCACCGACATCAGCTTGCGCCAGCACCGGTGTATCATTAATCCCGTCCCCTACAAACATCAGCTTTTCTTTAGGAAGCTTATGCTCTCCGAGCCGTTCTACCTGTGTCACTTTGTCTTGAGGCAGCAGCTCTGCATGAATCTCCTCGATGCCAATCTCCTCTCCTACAGCTTCTGCTACCGCACGCACATCCCCGGTTAACATCACTGTTCTACGAATACCAAGTGACTTCAGTTCCTTAATCGCTCGAGCGGCATCCGGCTTCACCTTATCCGATATGACGATATGCCCCAAGTAATTTCCTGCGGCTGCAATATGAACTACAGTACCGTGATGCTTCGGCAGAGCATAGTCGATTCCCTGCAGCTCCATTAGCTTCGTATTACCTGCCAAAACCTCAGTGCCCTTCAGCATCACTTTGATCCCATGACCGGATATTTCTTCATAATGTCCGATACGGTCTTGATCAAGCTCACTTCCATATGCCTGGCGAATGGATTCTGCAATCGGATGATTAGAATGATACTCTGCATATGCCGCATACTCCAGCAGCTTCTCCTGATCAACAGCTGCGGCTTCGGATGGATGAATGCCTGTGACCTGGAAGACACCTTCCGTAAGTGTTCCTGTCTTATCAAAGACGATAGTCCTTACATCACCCAGAGCCTCCAAATAGTTTCCACCCTTAACGAGAACACCTGACCTTGACGCAGCTCCAATCCCGCCAAAGAATCCGAGTGGAATAGAAACAACCAGCGCGCATGGACAGGAAATAACAAGAAAGATAAGAGCACGGTATATCCATTCAGAAAATTCTGCTCCGGTGATCACAAGCGGCGGGATTACAGCCAGTAGAACAGCAACAATTACAACAATTGGTGTGTACACACGGGCAAATTTATTAATAAATGTCTCTGTTGGAGCTTTTTTGCTTGTAGCATTCTGAACAAGCTCCAAAATTTTAGAGACTGTCGATTCACCATAGTCCTTCGATACCTCAATCGTAAGCACACCGTTTAAATTCACAAAACCGCTCAGTATTTCACTGCCATTTTCGGCCTTCCTAGGTACAGATTCACCCGTAAGCGCAGAAGTATCCATCATTGATGAGCCGCTTATCACCAAGCCATCCAGAGGCACACGTTCACCGGGCTTTACGACGATACGTTCACCGATGGCCACTTGTTCTGGCGATACACGGATTAACCCCTCATTCGTCTCTAAGTTCGCATAGTCCGGACGGATATCCATTAAGGATTGAATGGATTTGCGAGACCGGTTTACAGCAAGACTTTGAAACATCTCTCCGACTTGATAGAACAGCATGACCCCTACCGCTTCCGGATATTCTTGGATTGCAAAGGCACCGATGGTGGCAATCGTCATTAAGAAATATTCATCAAATACTCGGCCCCTTACAATATTCCGAACGGCCTGCCATACAACATCGCCGCCTATGAGCAAGTAGGCAAGGACGAAGAGCCCTATCTGAGCCCACCCGGTCACCGGTGCTAAGACAGCTGCTGCCGCAAGAACAGTACCAAGGGCGAGCCTTGCCCCAAGCTTGCGAAGCTGATTTGCACCTGCATCATGAGTATGACCTTCATGCCCATGGTCATGAGCATGCTCTGCACCTTCGCCGTGTCCATGTGTATGCCCATGATGGTGGACATGCCCGTCATTCCCATGATCATGGGAATGAGTATGACCACCTTCTGCAGGCTGCCGTACAGTTCGCGCACCTTGATCAATAATGGACACGCGGATATGCGGTTCGATTCGTTTTACTTTCTTCGCAGCCTCGGCAAGCACTTCTTGCGCTTTATCTATATCGGTTGTAATGCTCATACGGGTCGTGGCAAAATTGACCGTTACAGATGAGACACCGCTGACCTTCCGTACACCATCTTCAATCTTCATGGCACAGTTCGCACAATCCAGCCCTTCTAACAGGAGCTCTCTTTTCACTTGACTTGTATTGGTACTCACCATATGTCATCTCCTCTTCCTAAACAACAACAATATATGAGCAATCATTCATATGTTATGATTCATTATATGCACCGAGTGGATGAGAAGTCAACGCTCTTATCTTAAAATTTATATTTATGCACAAGAGCTGATTTTGGCTATAATAAAGCTATAAAGAGGCGGTGATATACATGAAAGAACAAAAGGCAATTCCTATAGAAGAATGCGAGCCGACCTGTTTCGGGACTGAGGCTCAGCTTGAGCAAATGCAGCTCTCACTTATGGATAAAAGGGCATCTGTTCAAATGGCAGACTGGTTTAAAGCGTTCAGCGATCCGACACGTCTTCGTATTATAGATGCGCTGCTTCAGCGTGAATTATGTGTTCATGATCTGACAGTCCTGCTGGGCATGGGTCAATCGGCAATCTCTCACCAGCTTCGATCCCTGCGCAACATGCGTATCGTTAAACGGCGCAAGGAAGGAAAAACGGTATTTTACTCTCTTGATGACGGACATATTGAACAGATATTTATCCAGACACTTCAGCACATTAAGCATGAATAGTGTGAGTAGTGTGAGAATTGATACAAGAAAAAGCGCCCTGAGGAGAAAGGACTCTACGTCCTAATTTCCTCGGGCGCTTTTTATTTTACAAACCGAATATATCGTTATTTCTTTGGTACTGATTTGTCATGTGCAGGGTTATACAGCCCGGATTGAGTCTTAAACCATTTGAAGAGATGTGTGAAGAGGACCTTCAGCACAGCGTATCCAGGCACAGCCAGCAAGATTCCGACCACTCCGAACAGATTGCCCGCAGTTAATATGACAAAGATAATGGTAATAGGATGTACCTTTAGCGACTTGCCCATAATTTGAGGCGAAATAAACTTCCCCTCAACGAGCTGAACGATTGTCCACACGGCAATCATCTTAAGCAGCATAATCGGCGAGGTCACTGCAGCTACAATTAAAGCAGGCGTAATCGCAATGGCTGGACCGAGATAAGGCACGATGGCCGTACAAGCTGCAATCACCGCCAAAATAAGCGCATAATCAAGCCCGATAATAATGTATCCGATGTATAGAAGAACACCGATACAAAAGCTGACGATAATCTGTCCGCGAATATAAGAGCTGATTTGATGATTGGATTCAGAGAGCACTCTAGAGGTCCCTTCACGCATCTTGGTAGGCATGAAAGAGAGCAGATAGCCAGGAAGCTTCTTACCGTCCTTCAACAAATAGAATAGAATAAACGGAACGGTGACAATAGCCAGAATTGTCTCTGTCAGAACTCCCAGAAAACCACCTATGCCCGTTACCGTTGAATTAACGATGGAACTGAGACGTTCCGAAAGATTGCCCATAATATCATCAAAGTTAAAATTCAGCGTATTCTGAATTTGTGTCATGTATCCTGTACCTATGAATTGTTCAAACTGATAAACGACATTCTGGTAATACACCGGAAAGTTCTTAACTAAATCTGTAATCTGCTGACGAACGACCGGAATGACAGCAAGAACCACGATTGTAATAATTGCCGCGATCAGCAGATATAAAATAAGGATGGAGTATACACGCTTCACCTTGCGCCTTTCCAAAATATCCACAATCGGATTAAGCAGATAATATACGACACCCGTTAATATGATTGGCAGTATAATCGTCTTCAGCAGTACTTCTATCGGGTGAAAAATAAAAGAGATCTTGCTGAATACCATGACATTAAGCCCAACTAATAAAACAACCAGCAGGAACAATACAAATTTATTGTTAAGAAACAATCTCTTGAACCTGTCTGGCCACACCTTTTCTTGTTCCATGCGGCCGCATCCCTCTCTAACTGTATAAAAGCTCTAGCCATTCCCATATATACATTCTACTGAAAATAAACTAACAATAATACGTTCTTCCCGTATTTTTGTTTCAATTATTCTGTATGTAGTCACTTATAAAATTTCCCAGTACTCCCTCATGTCAACTATTCTATCAAGCGAAACTTCACATTACTACTTACTCACCCATGTATTTAATCAACCCAAAGTATAATATTAACGATCCCATCGTGAGCCTTTCATCCTAAATAGTTCAAAAAGTACAAACAATTATACAGTTTTTATGAAAAAACAAGAAAATAAAAAAGTTCTTATGTCAGATATATTGACAACAAGTGCTTTTGCACCTAAAATACGGTCAGAGCCTTTAATTAGGAACCTTAAATCACCTGAGTCAAATTGGTAACTAACTGGCTGAATGGAACTAGAGAATTACATGCTCGGCACACTTTTGAAAAGAGCTTATGTAAACTTTGGATCCCATTCTGTGCAGGTTGTCCATGTCTCTCAAGCTAAGTCATCATCTTTGTTGTTGAATAAAATGATTTCTTCTAACAAAGACATTTCAACATTGTTTTATTCAGCTGAATAGATTGACCTAAAGCAGGTAAAGAAAATTACCATTAGTTCAATCTATTGTGAAAGGTGTGATTAGCAAATTAAGGTTGAAGTAACGGATAGTTTTAAGTCAGAAGGGGCAGCAACACACATCATACACAAGGAGTGAATCAGATGGAAATCGGAATTAACAGCCTTTGGGTAATGCTTGGAGCTATTCTAGTACTGTTCATGCAAGGCGGATTTATCCTGCTCGAGGCAGGATCGACTCGTATGAAGAACGCTGGACACGTTGCTGGTAAAACGATTTTTACAGTCGGTATTGTATCCGTCGTATTCTGGGCAGTAGGTTATGCACTTATATTTGGTGGTCAAGGTAATTCACTGATTGGCTGGGGAGATTACTTCTTCTTTAACGAGACGGAGGTACCGGCTGACAGCGCAGTAGCACCGACAGTTATGTTCATATTCCAATTAGCTTTCGCAGCTGTATCCATGTCCATCGCATGGGGCGGATTTGCTGAGAGAGCGAAACTCTCCGCTTATCTGATCTTTGCAGCACTGTTCTCCATTCTTGTATATCCAGTTATCGCTCACTGGATTTGGGGCGGCGGCTGGCTGGCAGATCACGGGGATCAAGACTTCGCGGGATCTACCGTTGTTCACTTGACAGGTGCTTGTGCAGCTCTTGCAGCAACACTTCTCCTTAAACCGCGTATCGGTAAGTACAACAAAGAACGCAAGCCTCTGAATATGCCTGGTCATAACCAAGTATTCACTACACTCGGTGTTATGATTCTATGGGTAGGCTGGTTTGGTTTTAACGCAGGCAGTACACTGACTGTTGAAGACGGCAACTTCTTCGGATTTGTAGCTATCAATACTCAGCTTGGTGCAGCGGCGGGTTCAGTTGCAGCTCTCCTTATTGCTTGGGCCGTAATGGGTAAAGCAGATGTATCCATGATGCTGAACGGTGCATTGGCAGGTCTCGTAGCAATCACAGCATCTTGTGCATACGTAGATTCCTGGGCAGCTATCGTGATTGGTCTTATCGCTGGTATTCTTGTATTCTTCAGTATCCGCATGTTTGAAAAGCTCGGCATCGACGATCCAATCGCTGCACTTTCCGCTCACGGTACAGCAGGGATCTGGGGTACACTTTCCACTGGTTTCTTCGCGACTCCTGAGCTCGTTGAGAAGCTTGGTGTAGGTAATGCGGGTCTCTTCTACGGCGGCGGCTTCGGTCAGCTGGGTGTTCAGGCTATGGGTGTTGTCGCTGCAGGACTCTACGCTTTCATCGTGTCCTATGTTATCCTCTGGGTAATGAAGAAAACGATCGGCATCCGCGTATCCGAAGAGGAAGAATTGATCGGACTGGATATGAGTGAACACGGAACTTACGGTTATCCAGAACAGCTTTCTGTAGAGAACAACAGAACGAACGCAACACTTTAAATTCAATTAAAATAATGCATCAGAACAGTCTGACCCAGGTTCATATGAAGCCTGGGTCAGGCTTTTTTTTGTAGAGATCTCATCTTCGTAAATAATCCCTGAAATTCCCCGGACCTTAGAGAAAACAAGAGTATGATATAATGAAGTAACGTTGGTAACGTAGGTATCGTTAGATTTCGTTAAAGCTCCATGTCTTTAGAAGAAAAAAGAAAAGGAGTCCTCATTCATGTATCAGGTGGGAGATCGTATTTTTTACCCTATGTACGGGGCAGGCTTTATTCAATCATTAGAAGAGAAGGAAATACTGGGAGAGAAAAGCTGGTATTTCGAGGTACACATTGAACACCCTCTGATGGATGTATCCATTCCTGTTGAAAAAGCAGGATTACTTGGAATTCGCTGTATCAGTGATGAAAAAACTCTCTTGCAGGCGAAATCCATTTTTAGTGAAGAATGCGGGGAGATTCCCTCAAATCCGAATGCCAGACACCAATTCATGCTGAACAAGCTAAAAACTGGGGACATTTGTATGGAAATCCAGGTGATTCGCGACCTCAGCAAACTAATGACACGCAAAACACTTGGCTGGTCGGATAAGACTATGCTAAACAATGCCCGAAAGCTCGTGATCAGCGAGCTCGTTTATGCTCGAAATATTTCACCAGAGCAGGCATCTGATATGCTCGACAATTCTCTTGTGGCTGTTAATTAACAATAACCCGGTAACGCAAGCTGCTTGCGTTACCGGGTTTTTAATTTTAATGCCAAGTTTTATCGATCTGCCGGATAGACAAGACCCATTTGCTTTCGAACCGTATCCATAATCTCCATTGTAATGCTAGAATGCCGGTGCGAATTGTTCGCAGACTGCAATTCTCCCGTTTGGATAAGACGGATGAATTCGGCAGCTTCATACTTCATAGCCGGTGCTTCATCAAGGCCGGAAATTTGCTGTGTATCACCGCTTCTGAAATGAACGGTCACGTTGCCTGGCGAATTGATATGGTCAACTACCATACTTCCCTCTTCCCCTTGAATTTCGGAAGGCAGATAGGAATTTGTAATTTTGGAGTACGAAATAACTCCTTCCATATCTTTGTATTGGAGAACGATGCTCCCTTCTCCATCCACACCGGATTCAAGCATAACACTTGTGGCTTTTACATTCTCCGGCTGCCCAAACAATACGACCATCGGATAAATGCAATAGATTCCAATATCCATAAGCGAACCGTTGGAGAACTCTGGTTTAAAAGCGTTTTGGATATTCCCTTCCTTGAAAGCATCATATCGGGAAGAATACTGACAGTAATTCACCATATATTTACGGACCTGACCCAGCTTTGAAATGTGGTCCTGCATTGCCTTAAAACCAGGCATCAGCGTTGACTTCATGGCTTCCATAAGCACAACCTTATTAGCAGCTGCTGCATCAAGCATCTCGGAAAGCTCCTTGCTGTTCGATGCAATAGGCTTTTCGCAAAGTACGTGCTTCCCGTGATTCATTAAAAGTATCGCCTGCCGGCTGTGGTATGAATTCGGGCTTGCTATGTATACGGCATCCAGCACAGAGCTTTGTGCCATTTCTTCAAGATTTGTAAAAATGTGTTCTGCACCATGCTTTTCAGCAAACTGCCCTGCTCTCTCTTCTGTACGAGAATATACTGCGGTGAGCTGAAAGTCAGGCAATGAGGATGCTGCCTCAATAAATTGATCTGTGATTCTGTTGGTTCCGATAATACCAAAACGTATCATGCTATCCCTCCAAAACTCTCATTATCCGGCCCCATTATAACACACTTCTTCTTCAAATTCGTAATCTTCTCTAATCTATATATCCAAAATTATAGATGATATAAATTAAAAAGCCCCCTTTCTCTTATAGATTATTTGATAGTTCCTCACAAAATTGCTTAATGACTTCTTCGTTGCGTCTGTAATACGTCCACTGTCCTACTCGCTCGGAAATCAGAAGTCCTGCTTTCTGCATCGTGAGAAGATAGCTCGATATCACGGATTGCGCAAGTCCTGCCTTCGTTTGAATATCGCCTACACATACGCCCTTCACAACATCTCCGTTCGGCGGACGATGGTATAACTCCCCAAAATGCTCTTCCGGATTCTTCAGCCATTCCAAAATATCCCGGCGCGTCTCATTCGATAACACTTTATGAATTGTAATTGGTTCCATAATTATAATTATATCTGCTCTTATCGATTTGTAAACAATTGAAAGACCCTGGCTTTACATATTAAATGATATCAATTAAGTTCTTCTGGCCGATGAATCCATAAAAAAATCCCCTCCGTCAAACATGTGAATAGGTACAATACACTTGTTTGACAGAAGGGATCGTTTAATTGATTTGCCTTAATTCACGCTAAGCATAATGGCTGCATATCCACTGATTACAAAGATAAGCCCTGCAATGAGCGAGATACCCGGCTTTGCCTTATTCCACCGGAATGAGTACATGATGTATCCAAGGCTGAGCAGTGCCAGAATCGCCAGTACGATAGCCACAACGTTCAAGCTGAAGGACAAAGGCAGACTCGCCTCAGGATGCAATAATGTAAACACAGCGGACGGATCATTATATTGCAGTGTCTCGGCCACTTCATGGGGAGGAGCCTGCAGCTTCATAAAAGCCGTGAAGCCGAATACGAGAATAACAATAATGGCCTCCGCTCTTAGCCAAGGGATTGGATTAAATTGAGGCCGGTTCTTCAGTTTTTGCCGATAGAAGAACCCATTACACAAACCGAACACGATCAGCGGAATGAACAGCAGGTGCTTCATGAGAAGTGCCTGTCCGTAGGAAAGTATCCAGGAGTTTACATACTCTGGTGTCGTGTATGACATGGTCATCAGACCAGATATAAGGATCATTAGCACACCGACAATCGCTACCGGTGTAAACCATTTTAGAAAAGAGAGCCAGTTTCTTGCTTCCTGTGTAAACCAAGCGATGACAAGCAATATCCCGATCCACACCGCCACACCGAGCATATGCATAAACTGGATGGCAGCGCCTGTAAGTCCAGCGATAGCCCCCAAATGGCTAGACCATCCGAATATAGCAATAATACAAACCGTGATCAGTACTGATGGATACAGCACTTTTTTCTCATGCAGCGAGTTCTTGAACAGTAAAAATTGCAGCAGCAGCAAAATGCATAATCCGCAAACGATCAAGTATGCTTTACCTTCCTTGAAAGTGAACAGAACACTGGATATAGCCTTACCATATCCGATATTGGGTCCAAATCTCACAATGATTTGCAGGAGAGGCGCAGAAGCCAGCAGAATGATACCCACTATGCTTAAATTTACCGTCCAGCGCGGTATCTCTACCAGCGGCTTAGAGCCTGCCGGTACAAGCTGTACCAGTAGGCTCCCCATTAGAAATGCATAGCAGATATATAAAAGTCCATCACTCAGGAAAGACATCTTTATTTTTTCCCTCTCCGGCGCATTGCAACATAAACTGCGGCAATGACAATCACGACAACAATCGCAATCCAAATGCCTGTGTTGCTGCCATTTGATGCCGATTCAGGCTGCACATTCTCGTCCAACTCTTCTGTAGGAGCTGGAGTTTGTGTATCCGTATTTGCAGCTGAATCATTTGTCCCCTGATCCCCACTCTCTGCTGGAGTATCTCCGCTGTTCTCTCCTGCATTGTCCGCTGGCGGTGTAGTCGCCTCCGGTTCTGGAACGTTGACCGTAAAGGCATAGCTGCCTTCCACCTCATGCCCATCCTCACCAATGATTTTCCAATTCGCAGTATAATTGCCGTTCGCAAACGGGGCACTTGCTGTTCCCGTAAGCACACTTCCTTCTACTTCAGTAGAAGCAAGTTCCACCTTGTCACCATTCTCGTTCACGACTTCAACCGTACTGAGCTGTTCAATCGGCCCCTCGAATGTGAGCTTAATCTCTGTCAGCTCTGAGGTTACTTCTTCCCCATCAGCAGGTGCTGACGTGTCTAAGTGGGTATGCGCAAATGCAGCGCCCGGCATCAGCAGCAGGAACAGCACAAGCATCAATATCGTTTTCTTCATTTTCTTCTTCCCTTTCTGTATATAAGTTAGAACTTTGAACCTTTGATATCAGCATAACTTAATTCGCTTGTCCAGTTGAATAGCCCACTCGGGTCATTCCAGAACGATATTATAGGGATATCCTCTTAAATATTGAACAAAAAGCAACATTCACAATTGTATATTAAGATAGATGACACCTAATAACAATATCCCACCATAAAGGATATATTAGACCTTACCCTAGCCAATACCATTCTAGTCTTTCGCGCGAAAAAAACCTTAACCACCTGAAGCATTCAAGTGATTAAGGTTCTATTCTGTGAATAATCAAGCTCGTTATATACCCTTTCAATCAAGCCGAACGAGATCTCACATCTTTATGGGGTGAAGGATGCCGACATAAAATCTGCAGCGTCAACATCCTGGTTAAAACCGTTTGTTATATATAATAGAAGAAAAAAATATTACCACGAGGCAATAGCGCCATCTGTACGGTAATCCGTACCGCCTACGAGCACTCCGTTTTCGTTATCCCGCAGAATAATTTGTCCGCGTCCAAAGCCGCCCGTATTGTTGGCACGTTTGATATCATGCCCTTTTCTCGCGAGACTGAGTGCAATATGATCCGGGAAGTTCGGTTCGACTTCGATTGTCTTTCCTTCAGTCCATTGCCAGCGCGGCGCATCCAGTGCCGATTGCGGGTTAAGATTAAAGTCAATCATGTTCATGACGACCTGCATATGACCCTGCGGCTGCATAAACCCGCCCATGACGCCGAATGGTCCTACCGGATTACCGTCTTTGGTCAGGAAGCCTGGAATGATCGTATGGTAGGTTTTCTTGCCGCCTTCGAGTCGGTTGGCATGAGATTCATCCAGAGAAAAGGAATGTCCCCGGTTTTGCATCCCAATCCCGGTACCCGGAATGACGACCCCTGAGCCAAAGCCCATGTAGTTACTTTGAATGAAGGAGATCATATTCCCTTCACCGTCTGCAGCAGCCAAATATACCGTACCGCTTCTTGCCGGATTGCCCGGTTCTGGCTGAATTGCCTCCTCGCCGATCAGTGCTCTTCTTTCTTCAGCGTAAGCATCAGACAGCAATTGTTCTACAGTTACGTTCATTTTATCAGGCTGGGTAATATAGTTCAGACCATCCGTAAAGGCAAGCTTCATCGCTTCCATCTGCAAATGATGGGTGTGCACCGTATCGCGTGCTGCAAACTCATCCTTTTTCAGCATGTTCAGTGCCAGTAAAGCGACAAGTCCCTGCCCGTTCGGCGGGATTTCCCACACGTCATAGCCTTTATAGTTCACTGAGATGGGATCTACCCATTCCGGGTAATAAGCTGCCAAATCTTCTTTACGAAGAAAACCGCCGTGTTCGCGGGAGAAGGCATCTATTTGATCTGCAATTTCTCCACGGTAGAAGGATTCTGCACCCGTCTCCGCAATAGCGCGAAGCGTCTTGGCGTGTCCCGGCGATTTCCAGATCTCTCCGATCTTTGGAGCTCTTCCATCTGGAGCAAAAGTTGTAAACCATTCAGCAAATTCAGGGCCGGTCAGCTTCTCTTTGAACTTGTTATAGGCTAGATTCCAGTAGTAGCCAAGGGTTGGTGATACCGGGAACCCGTTTTCAGCATAATCGATGGCAGGCTGGAGCACTTCTGTCAGCGGCAGCTTGCCGAAACGGTCAGACAACGCCTTCCAAGCCGATGGCGCACCTGGAACAGTGACGGGAAGCCAGCCATAGGTCGGCATCTTGTCATGTCCCTGCTGCTTCACTGCATCAATTGAAATGCCAGCGGGAGAAGGTCCACTTGCATTCAAACCATGCAGCTCGCCTTTCGTCCAGACAATGGCGAATGCATCTCCACCGATTCCGTTTGATGTCGGTTCAACGACAGTAAGACATGCCGCTGTAGCAATCGCTGCATCAATCGCATTGCCGCCGCGCTTTAAGATATCAAGTCCCGCTTGTGCTGCGAGCGGCTGAGAGGTGGCAACCATGCCGTTCTTCGCGTATGTCGCATTGCGCTGGGATGTATAAGGATAGGATAATGGATCGAACGTCTTCATGGGTGATTCCTCCTAATGTAGGGCACCTTGAGGCTCTTCTTTGGCCCGCAAGCTCTGTAGTATTTGTTCTGCATAGTGACAGGACACCTGATGTCCGTCAGCTATTTCTCTTAACTGTGGAGCATTCACCTTGCATTCCTCTGTTGCGAAACGGCAGCGCGGATGGAAAGTGCATCCGGATGGAGGATTTGCAGGACTCGGCAGGTCACCTGTCAAGAGAATTCGTTCCCGCTTCTGCCTTGGATTGGCCTGCGGCACCGCAGATAGCAAAGCCTGAGTATACGGATGACTTGGATTTGCGAACAAGCTTCGTTTGTCTGCAATTTCAACGATACGGCCAAGGTACATCACGGCTACCCGGTCGCATAGATGCTTGACGACAGACAGGTCATGGGAGATGAACATTAAGGTAAGATCGAAATCCCGCTTCAGATTTTTAAGCAGATTCAAAACCTGTGACTGAATCGAAACGTCCAATGCCGACACCGGTTCATCCGCGATAATCAGCTTGGGATTAAGCACGAGCGCACGGGCAATTCCGATCCGCTGGCGCTGCCCACCGGAAAAGTCATGGGGATGACGATCCAGATGCTCCTTCTTCAAGCCAACAATCTCAATCATCTGCTCTACTGTCTCATTTCGTTCCTTCGCCGTACCAATTTTATGAACCGCAAGGGATTCCAGCAAAATTTTACGAATCGTTTTGCGCGGATTCAGCGAGGCAAACGGGTCCTGGAACACCATTTGAATGTCACGTCTTGTCTTGCGCATCTCTTCTTTGCTGAGCTTAGCCAAATCTTTACCGCCGAAGATAACCTCTCCTTCGGTCGGCTCGTACAATCTTAGAATCGTTCTGCCTGTGGTTGATTTCCCGCAGCCCGACTCACCTACGATTCCAAGCGTTTCTCCAGGATAGACTTCAAGGTCAATTCCATCGACTGCCCGAACATGCCCTACCACTTTATTGAAGGCACCCGCATGGATCGGAAAATGCTGCTTGAGACCCTTAACTCGTAATATTGGTTCCATTCTTACTCATCCCCTTCCGCATACAGCCAGCAGCGGCATTTTTGCCCGCCCAGCTCGAACAGCTCAGGTGCCTGCTCCTGACAGATCGGCATGACTTTGCTGCATCTTGGAGCAAACCGGCATCCTTTCGGCATCTCATGCGCCAGTGGGACCGAGCCTGGAATCGTCTCTAAGTACTCAACCTCTTCGGTAAGCTCAGGAATAGAGTTCATGAGCCCAATCGTATAAGGATGTTTTGGATTTTCGAACAATTCAAATTTATCCGCCTCTTCCACGACCTGACCTGCATACATGACGATAACCCGATCACACATCTCCGCTACAACGCCAAGGTCATGCGTAATGAGCATAATGGAGGTATTAGTCTCTTCCTTCACCTTCTGCATGAGCTCCAGAATTTGCGCTTGAATCGTTACATCAAGCGCCGTCGTCGGCTCATCGGCAATAATCAGCTTCGGCTCGCAGGACATCGCCATCGCAATCATCACCCGCTGACGCATACCTCCGGACAACTGATGGGGATATTCTCCGTAGATTTCTTCTGCGCGCGGCATGCCGACCGCCTTCAACATTTCAATGGCACGTTCCTTAGCTTCCTTCTTCGATACTTTGCGATGCAGCAGCACGGCTTCCTCGATCTGATGCCCAACGGTCTGAAGCGGGTTCAGTGAAGTCATCGGCTCCTGAAATATCATTGCAATATCATTGCCGCGAATTTTTTGCATCTGTTTCTCAGATAGAGAAAGAAGGTCATTTCCTTTAAATTGTATTTGTCCTTCAGAGGCTCCGTTTCCTGCAAGAAGCCTCATAATCGATAAGCTTGTAACACTCTTGCCGCAGCCCGATTCGCCTACAACGCCAAGTGTTTCTCCTTCATTTATGGAAAAGTCCACTCCATCGACGACCGCGACTTGTCCGTAATCGGTTTTAAACCGCGTTCTTAGCTGATGTACATCTAATATTGTTGTCATGGCTTACGGACCCCCTTTCTATTTCCTAGAGCGCGGATTGAGGAATTGCTGCAATCCATCACCCAGCAAGTTAAATCCAAGTACTACGAAAAAGATAGCCAGACCCGGATACAATGTTGCGTAAGGTGCGACACTCATCAAGCTTTGTGCCTGGTTCAACATGCTGCCCCATGACGGTGTCGGCGGCTGTACGCCAAGTCCCAAGTAGGAAAGCGAAGCCTCCGCCAAAATACCGCTCGCCATGGTCAGCGTTGCTTGAATAATGATTGGACCCAGTGCATTCGGCAAAATATGGCCGAAGATGATGCGTCCGTCCTTTACGCCAACGGATTTGGCGGCTTGCACATATTCCATATTGCGAAGACTGAGAACCTGACCTCTCGTAATCCGTACAAAGGTAGGGGCAAAACCGATACCTATGGCGAGCATTGCATTTCCGAACCCTGCTCCGAGAACGGCCGAGAGCGCCAGTGCCAAGATGAGAAACGGAAACGCCTGAAAGGAATCGACGATCCGCATGACGACCCACTCATCCCAGAAGCCCCGATAATATCCGGTTAGCAAACCGATGGGAACCCCGATGAATACGGCGATCGCTACAGACATCAGCGCAGCTTTAATGGAAATTTGTGCACCGTATACTACTCTTGAAAAAATATCGCGGCCAAGGTCATCAGTACCAAATAGATGGTCACCGCTTGGCTCTTGAAGAATGCTGTTATAGTCCTGCATATTCGGGTCATATGGAGCAATGGTGCTCGCAAAGACAGCGGTAATAATCAGAACGAGAATAATTAACGTACCTAGGACACCAAGTCCGGATTTAAAGAACTTTTTGAACTTTTTCATCCGTCTATGCCCCCTTACCTGATTTGATGCGCGGATCGATGACCGCATAAAGGAGATCCACGATGATGTTGATGATAACAACGAGAAGCGCTGATACGAGAATTGCGCCTTGAACTGTCACGTAATCACGTTTGAAGACAGACTCTACGATCAGT
This sequence comes from Neobacillus mesonae, assembly GCA_023715865.1. GTDB lineage: Bacteria > Bacillota > Bacilli > Paenibacillales > Paenibacillaceae > Paenibacillus. The sequence goes on along the minus strand of JAMBOW010000003.1, from coordinate 327,014 downwards.
CGGCCAAAGCCTGGAATCGAGAAGATCGATTCGGTAATGACTAGTCCGCCGATGAGTCCGGCAATCAGAATTCCGGAGCTTGTGACGACAGGGATCAAGGCATTCCGCAGCACATGCTTAAAGATTGTTGCCCATTCATTCAAGCCCTTTGCCTTCGCAGTACGGACAAAATCCATATTAACGACCTCAACGAGAGAAGAGCGCAGCATCCGCATAAGCTCAGCAGACTCTCTCAGACCCGTTGCTATACAAGGAAGAATAAGTGCTAATAGATTTGCCTTCCAATCCACGTTAAAAGGTACATATCCTGAGGACGGAAGCCAATTATTTTCTACGGTAAAATAAATAATGAGCATCATGGCGAGCCAGAAACTTGGAATACTCATTCCGCCAAGTGCTCCAAAAGAGCTAAGATAGTCGAGCCAAGTGTTGCGTTTAACAGCCGCGAGAATCCCCGCCGGCACTGCGATCAGCAATGCGACAATAAAACTCCCGATCGTCAGCTGTATCGTTGCGGGCAAACGTTGTGCGATTAATTCACTTACAGGTACATGGTCTGTAATCGATGTCCCTAGATCTCCCTGAAGTACGTTCCCAAGCCATGTAAAATATTGCTGTACAATCGGCTTATCTAATCCGAGCTCGGCTCTAAGACTGGCGAGCGCCTCCGGGGTTGCCTCTTGGCCCAGAATGACCCTGGCAGGATCGCCCGGAATCAAGTGGATCAAGGAGAATGTCATGATCGACACCAAAAACAGAATGGGGATCGCGAGTAAAATACGCTTTAATACAAACATCATGAGCTCTCTCTCCCAATTTTGTTTAATTTGCAAATTCCATATCATATGGCACACGAAAGCGAATTTGAAATCCGCTTTCGTGTTGTGTTAGAGTGATATTTTGTGTGTGACAATACTTCATCTCAGCTGGCTAACCTCTTCTATACTCGCTGTAACAATTATTGAAGGTCCAGATTCGCTATACGGATGATGCCGTCAGGAATATAAGTGAAGTTCTGTACTTTATTCGAAACACCGAATTTATCGTAGTTATGATAGATGTATACATAGCTTCCGTTCTCATGAACGATGTCCATCGCTGTTTGATACAGCTCTGTACGTTTTGCTTCATCTTGTTCTGCACGAGCTTCAATTAATGCTTCATCAAGCTCCGGCTCGGAGATGCGTCCTTGGTTGTTTGGCATGCCGGTTACTAGGAAGTCATACACGTTCTGATCCGGGTCAATCCGGCCAGACCATCCAAGCTGCATGGCTTCGAAGTTACCGCTGTCGCCGTTTTCCAGCATGGTGCCGTACTCGACTTTTTCAAGCTCAACGTTGATCTTGTGCTCTTTCAGCATGTTCTGAATAACAGCGCCAAATTGTTCGTTCTGCGGTGTTGTAGAAATCTGCATTTTGAAGCTGAAGCCGTCTGGCTTGCCGCCTTTTTCAAGCAGCTCTTGAACTTTCGCTGCATCAACTGCAGGAGCCGTGTCCTGCTCTTCGCTATATGCAAAGCTGCCTGGTGCAAATGGTGTATGTGCCGGAGCACCGTATCCGTCAAACAATACTTTTACAATCGCTTCACGATCAAGGGCAAGGTCAACGGCTTGACGCAAGTATTTGTTTTGCAGGTCGCCGACTGTATTGTTCAAATGAATCCCTTGGAAGCCCATGTTTGCCTGTGCAACAACAGTCAGGTTTGGATCATTTTCTACTGTAGGAATTTCTTTTACCGGAATTTCATCAATAATATCGACAACGCCGGAGCGCAAGTTCTGAACGGCTGCGCTAGTGTTCGTGAACACTTTGTAGTTCACTTCGTCGATCTTGACTTCATTCTTCCAGTAGTTCTCATTCTTCTTCAAAGTTACGTGGTCACCGCTTACTTGCTCAACGAAGGCGAACGGGCCGGTACCTACCGGATTTTTAACATAGTTATCGCCATATTTTTCTACTGCTGCCGGAGATACCATCATTCCTGAGCGGTCAGTAAGAACGGAAAGGAATGGTGCAAACGACTCTTTCAATGTAATAACAACGGTTAATTCATCTGTTGCTTCTACCGTATCAATTGGGCTCAGCTCGCTGATCCGTTTAGACCCTTCTTCTCTATAACGATCGAGGTTGAATTTAACAGCCTCTGCGTTAAATTCACTTCCGTCCTGGAAAGTGATGCCGTCTTGAAGTGTTAAAGTATACGTAAGTCCGTCCTCGGATACTGTATATTCGGAAACGAGCATCGGTACAATTTCACCATCTGCATTTACATCGAACAGCTTGTCATAAATACTGTTCTGAACTTGACGATCATATAAGGAGGAGGATGACATTGGATCAAGACTCGGAGGATCAGCCTTCAAACCGACATTAAGCACCTTTTGACCTGTAGCTGTGCTTCCGGTTCCACCCGTTTGAGTTGCTGTTTCACCGCCGCCGCCGCAGGCAGTTAACAGGAGCAGACTGCTGAGTACAGCAGATGATAACAATTTGTTCATTTTTTTCGTAAACATCTTCATGACCTCACTTCGTGATAGATTATTTATAACCAGTCCCTCCGAGAAGGGACGGATCTATATTAGTTTTTGTGCATAAATATACAGTCCAGTTATAAAGAAGAAGCTCTAACGAACGAACTTCAACTTTGATTTGAGAACTTTAAGCTCCATAATGACATTGGTACGTGTTATGCCTTTAACCTTATTCAGCTTTTTTATCAGGAATTCAGAGAATTCGTCACTATCCTTCGTAAATACTTGCAGCATTAACTGGTATTCTCCTGTAATGAGAAGCATCAGCCTGACTTCAGGCATGGCGTGAAGGGCCTCTGTGACTTCCTCCAGCATGAGGTCTTCAACAGCGATAAAGATGAGAGTTTCGGAACGGATGCCGGCTTTCACTGGATTAACGATCCCTACTAAGCTTAAGACACCTTCATCCTGCATCTGCTGGACTCGGAACCGAACCGTCTTTTCTGTTACGTTTAACTCTTTAGCAATTTGGGTAAAGGGTATACGGGCATTCTCTTGCAGAAACCCTACAATACCGCGATCCAACTCATCAAGACCGGTATACATCGCCCGCTGGTGCTCTTCTTCAGTCACTCGAAGCCTCCTTTATCGACTCATATTGCAAGAATAATTCCTAATTACATAATAAATAGTTTCTTACGAGTCTATTTTCGTTACTTTTTCTATGAATTGGTACGAATTTAGTTTTTCTGATAGTAATGCACTATTCCATTAAAATCAAGCGTTTTTCCATCAAAAAACGACAAATTCCCCATACATGAAATCTATCAATATAATAAATTTAATTTATAACTTTTATTTTCTATAAAATCAAACGTTTTATCTCTTGTTTCCTCCATTTATTCGTTTATCAAGCTAAAGTGGTGGCGCATTGCACCTTTGACATGTCGATGTAATGTCAATGTTATTTTTTCATGATTCTGGAAAGCACTAAACAAAAAAAGGCAGGAGTTTTAACTCCTGCCTTTTGATCATATTCTTGTCTAACCTTCTAACTTCAGCTCAATATGAATAACCTCGGAGCGACTGCCAATCCGTATGGGAGGTCCCCAGGAGCCAAAACCGGAAGAAACGATGACATGCATCTTTTCCTTCAGCATGTAACCCCAGTCCAGCTCAAACAGCTTTTTCGTAATGAGATGATTCGGTGCAAATTGACCACGATGCGTATGTCCGCAAAGCAGCAGGTCTGCTCCCGCTTGTGCAGCCTTCTCAAAAGCATAAGGCTGGTGATCCAGCAAGATCATCGGTTTCTCATGATCAAGGGAGGCTAGCAGCTCTGCAACCGGAAGTCGTCTCTTGGGGTCTGTCTTCTCTGCAGTCAGATCCTTTCTTCCGGCAATTTGGAGGGCTCCGTCTGCAGCCGTAACAGTCTCGTCCTGAAGCACCCGAATACCAAGCAGTCCCATTTCCTTTACGTACTGATCAATGTGGCCGCCATAATATTCATGGTTGCCGAGAACAGCATACACTCCATGCTTTGCCTTCAGTTTCTTCATCCCTTCGGACATTTTATTCCTGAGAAAAGGCTCTATGGAATCATCCAGCACATCCCCGGCAAGCAGGATAAGATCTGGATTCATTCCATTCATAATGGAAACAAGCCTTCCTAAATGACGATTCCCAACAATGTTCCCTAGATGAATATCTGATGCAACTGCAATATGATACGTGTCAGGAGTACCTCCTGCAGGCTTCTTGTGAATCTTAATTTCGTGCTTTCGAACAATAGGGCTCCATGCATTATAGGAACCTGCCACAAGAAAGAGAATGAGCAGTCCGGTCACAAGCCAGCCGATAACAGGAATGTAGATGGCTCTTTCCACGCCTGTTGCATGACTAATCCAGGCTCCCAGATCCGCAATAGGCAATACGATGATAAAAAACTCCAGTAAGGCAAAATAAAACGAGCCCAGTACTTTAATAAAGCGACCTGCATGCCCAAGCCATTTGATGCGGCCGATCCCATATCCGAGTGCAACAATAGTAAGGATTAACCCAAGCCATAGCTTGGAAGCTGCAGGAAAGTAATGCGTGAGGAACAGATAAATGTTCCAGCCGATATAAATATTTATGCCTGTAAAAATGATAAGAAAAAGCAGAAAGTTGATAACCGTCCTTGTGGTGATTTTCATCCTGATCTAAAGGCTCCTTTACCCAAAATACGATACCTTCGAGCATATGAACTAAAGAAAACATGGTTAATACTTGAATTCCACTTCATATAAAAAGACAGCAAAATGGAAAACTTTAGTTCAGCTCACTCGATTGTATTATATCTATGGATTCAAAGCTAATCCACCTAATAATCCGAGCAGAACGATGAGCCAAGGCGGAAGCTTCCACCAGACCAGCAGGACGAACAAGACAAGCGCAAGTGCAAAATCTCCTGCCCCGCGGACAGCAGAGGTAAAGACAGGATCATAAAAGGCAGCGAGCAGCAATCCGACAACGGCTGCGTTCACACCTTTTAAGGCGCCCTGAATTTTCGGTCTGGATCTGAGCTGGTGCCAAAAAGGAATCGCCCCCATAATGAGCAGACAACCTGGCAAAAATATGGCAAGCGTAAAAACAACCGCGCCTGCAGCCCCTTCAATCACCGTGCCCAAATAAGAGGCAAACGTAAAGAGAGGTCCCGGAACCGCCTGTGTGAGGCCGTATCCTGCCAAAAAGGAATCAGGATCAATCAGTCCTGTCGGCACCAGCTCCCTCTCAAGCATCGGCAGCACGACATGCCCTCCGCCGAAGACAAGTGCTCCCGCCCGATAAAAGCTGTCGAAATAAGCTACCCAAGCAGAACCTGTCATTTCTCTTAGCAATGGCAATAGAGCCAGTAGTAAGAAGAAGAGCACAAGACAGCAGACTCCAAAGATTTTGCTAACCGGTGTTCTCTCCAGTGTGGTCAATTGTTCCTGCTTACCTTGATACAACGCAGCACCCGCAATTCCAGCAGCTCCTATTAATAGAACCTGCATGATGGCTGACGGCCATAGAATAACCAGGATGCATGCAACAGCTGCAATTGTCATTCGGCTTCGATCGGACGCCAGACTCTTCCCCATATTCCAAACTGCATGTGCCACAATAGCAACCGCAACGATTTTAAGCCCATGCATCCAAGAGATGTCAGCCAATCCCGTTCCCTGCAATATAGAAGCTGCAATAAATAGTGCTAATACAGAAGGAAACGTAAAGCCCAGCCAAGCAATAATTCCTCCGAGCACGCCTGCCCTCATCATGCCTACGCCAATTCCCACTTGGCTGCTGGCGGGTCCCGGCAAAAAGTGGCTCAGTGCAACAAGATCAGCATAGGTGCGTTCATCAATCCATTTGCGTCTCATTACGTATTCATTATGAAAGTAACCAAGATGAGCAACCGGCCCTCCAAAAGAAGTTAGCCCCAGCTTCAGAGCTGTTGTCCAAACCTCCCATAATAATGCCCCTTTGTTTGGTAAGGGAGCCCCCATCTTTTTCTCAGTATTCGTTTCCAAGCTGTGCACCTCCGGGCAATATATAATCCAAGCCTTAAGCAATTTGTAAATAGTATAGCTGGGAATGATCAAGACAATATTAAATTACGACTATTGACAATTGAGCCATCGTGTAAATATAATGATTACAAGTTGTAACTAGATTAGTTACAGGATATCATTACAAGTTATTTTCTAATTTGAGATAGGAGGAGATTGACATGAATATTGGAGTTATCGGAGCTAGCGGCAAGGCTGGCAAGCTTATTGCAGAGGAAGCGGTAAGCCGGGGGCACAACGTCATAGCTATTGTCCGTAATGCAAATAAAATTAGCGGAATGCCTGTCCTGGAGAAAGATGTATTTAGCCTTACGGCTGAAGATGTGCAAAGCTTTGACGTCATTGTTAATGCATTTGGCACAGCGCCAGGTCAAGAACATCTGCATGTGGAAGCAGGCAGAGCTCTCATCGAGCTGCTGAAAAATACGGGTATCCGCCTTATTGTCGTTGGCGGTGCTGGCAGTCTCTTTGTTGATGAGGCGAAGACAACACGGCTGATCGACACACCAGATTTTCCTGATGCATATAAGCCTACAGCAAGCAATCAAGGCAAAAACCTTGAGGATTTGAAAGCCTCCGAAGGATTGGACTGGACCTTTATCAGCCCAGCTGCTTTCTTTGATCCAGAAGGTACGCGCACGGGTACTTATCAAAAAGGACAAGACAATCTCATCGTAAACAGCAAAGGCAAGAGCTATATCAGCTACGCGGATTATGCAGCTGCACTCGTAGACGAGATTGAATCGCCGAATCATATACGCCAGCGCTTCACGGTTGTATCCGAGAAAAACTAAGAATGATAGGTAGAAATGGAGATGCTCCGCATCTTCATTTTTTTCGTTTTCCCTGCTTCTTGCGGTTATAATATACTTAGGTATACTGCTAGTAAGAGAGTGAAAAGGAGTTCTTGAAGATGATTACCAGCCGATTTTCTGTAGGCATTCATATATTGACCCTGCTGGACTACAATAAGGAAAGCGTAAATACATCAGAATTTATTGCTGCAAGCGTAGGAACGAACCCGGTCGTAATCCGCAGAATCATGGGCATGCTGAATAAAGCCGGACTTGTCGAGGTTAAACCTGGTGTGGCAGGTGCGAAGCTTAAAAAGGACATTTCCGACATTACGCTGCTTGATATTTATCATGCTGTTCATGCGGTAAACGAGGATTCACTGTTTTCACTCCATGATTCGCCTAATCCTGCATGTGACGTAGGACGAAACATCCAAGGAAGCGTTGAACCCATCTTCACTGCGGCTCAGAAGGCCATGGAGGATCGGCTCGCCCAGGTCAAGCTCAGCGATATCGTAACTGATGTTGCGCAAAAATCAGATCGATAAACCAAAGCAAAAAGGGCAACCCGCAGCATTTCGGATTGTCCTTTTTTTGTTATGCTTCAGGCAATAGCGGTGTATGCTGCTCAAGCGCTGCGTTCACTTCGACTTCCGAGAAAATAACATGCGTCAATGTAGAGGCATAAGTCGATATTTCGTCAATGAACTGCTCTATTTCATTCAGCTGGCTTACGGTAAGGAGCACCATATAACATGATTTACCGGCAATCCGGTGACAGGATAACACTGTAGGATAGTTTTCAATAAATGCCTTAAACCGCTTATGATCCCCATGCTGAAGTGTGACTTCAATCAGGCAATCCATTGTGAAGCCGAGCTTCTTGCGATTGACTTTGATGGTATACCCCTCAATCAGTCCCTGCTCCTCCAGACGTTTTACCCTCTCGGTCACGGAAGGAGCCGATAAATTGACAAGCCTCCCTAGCTCCCTCATGGAAAGACGGGCGTCTCTTTGAAGTTCGGTCAAGATAGACATATCAATATGATCAATTTTCATTTGTAAGCTTTACCCTTCTTAATTCATATCATTTTAAAAGTATATCACAAAATATACCTTAACATTGATATACAAACACAGTATTCAATTCCGATAAAATGGTCTCTAAGAAAGGTAGTGATCATTTATGATAGAAAACAGCACTCCAACGGCCGAATTCAAAAAAGAAACTAACGCATCGGAAAAAACACAGCATTCTCCAGCAGCAGCAAAAACCTGGAGAGATTACTTTCATGAGATTTTGAAAGGAATATCCATATTCAAGTAACAACGAGTACTTGATCATTACCCTTTATAATCAGGAAGATGCAACTGACGATATTCATGCTCAAGGATGCTCATGAGGATAGAATCATGGTAGGCATGATTGTAGAACAACGCATCTCTCTGTCTGCCCTCGACCTTGAAGCCGATCTTCTCGTACACATGCTTCGCCCGGTCGTTATAATCAAACACGTTCAGTTCTACACGGTGCATCTGCAGGATGCCAAAAGCATAGTCAAGCATGAGCTTCAGCGCTTCAGTACCGTACCCTTTTCCCTGCTGTTCTGATGGGTCAATCATAATTCTGAGGTTCGTGCTGCGATTTGTCGTATCGATATCCTGCAGAGCAATATCTCCAATGATATCGTTGCCGTCTTGTAGAGAGATGAGCATGAGCAGTGATGAGCGGTCACTCGTTTTATCCTCAAAATAAGATACGATCTGATCATAAGTGAACATGGCTTTTGTTCCGGTCAGTCTTCTCGTTTCGGATTGAAAAAGCAGCTGGTAATAAGCTTCTGCATCTTGAACGCTGACGGGTCTTAAGTAAATATGCTTCCCTTGGAGCGCCTTAGGTATATAAATAGAGTTTTCCACTTTAAAAATTCTCCTTTGTTGACATGACTTCATATCCTTCATCTTATCCCAAGCAATAAGTGCTGCACGAGGGAAAGAACAGACCAGAATTAAAATCTGCACAAAAAAGACACCGGACCTAGATCCCGTGCCTCTTATGCAGATAAGAATTTACAAGCCTTAATCTATGTAGAATCCTTATCCTTGCGATATATGATCTTCTTAATTGAATCGATAGATAGAAAAAATAACTCCGCCAGCTGCTGCACATTCTTCCCCTCCGCATGAGCCTCCCTGATGCATTTGTTCCGTTCATCCAGCGCTTTTCTGCCGCCAGACTGCGAACCCCAGGCTTTGTAGCTTCGCTTCGGTCTTGGAATGTAGATGGCTTCGCCTTGTACATATTTTTGAATTTCGCTGACTAGCTCCTCTGGTAATACGGTCGTTGCTTTCACATATTTCATGTGTCCCTCGCCCCTTATTCTTATATTTCAAGAAGATAAGGTGCAAAGCCGGCCGTATTAGACAGACGTTAATCAAGGGCGATATTTAAAATGATTCATGCCACCCCATGCAAAGAATCGCCTCTCTAATACCCGGCTTTGCATGGGACGCTTTAGTTTTACGCTCAACCAATGTAATCAACTCCCCGTTTTTTGAGCTCATTATAACACAGAAAATTACCATTTTTCGAGATAAAGGTCATTCATTAGGAATCGACGATCGTACCGCCGTTGACATGAAGCACCTGACCTGTAACATAGCTGGAATCATCAGAAGCTAAATAAACATAAGTGGGAGCCAGCTCAAAAGGCTGACCGGCACGCTTCATCGGCGTATTTGCCCCGAAAGTCTTAATATAATCCGCTGGGAAGCTGGCCGGCTGCAGCGGTGTCCAGATCGGTCCTGGAGCTACCGCATTTACGCGAATTCCACAGCTGACAAGCTGAGCAGACAAGGAACGGGTAAAGGAAACCATAGCTCCTTTGGTCGAGGAATAATCGAGCAGAAGCGCATTTCCTTCATAAGCCGTAACGGAGGTCGTCGATATAATAGCGCTGCCTGGCTTTAAGTAATTCAGTGCCTCTTGGGTCAGAAAGAAGCTGGGATAAATGTTGGTTCGAAACGTATCTTCAAGCTGCTGGGCGGTGATACACCGGATGCTTTCCTGGGGAAACTGAACTCCTTGGTTAATAACAAGAATATCCAATCTGCCAAAATACTCTGCCGTCTTATTCACTACCGCACGGCAATGGCTCTCCTCTCTAAGATCGCCAGGCAGCAAAAGACAGCTTCCGCCATAAGCCTCTACCATCTTCTTCGTATCTTCCGCATCCCGGTGCTCATCCAGATACGGAATGGAGACGTTCGCTCCTTCCTTTGCATAGGCAATGGCAACTGCTCTGCCAATTCCGCTGTCTCCCCCGGTAATGATGGCAACCTTTCCGCAAAGCTTACCGCTTCCTCTATAATCCGGATTATCTGAAATAGGCACCGGGTTCATAAGGTATTCAAAGCCGGGCTGGCGGTCCTGCTCCTGAGGGGGGAAGGTAATCGGGGTTTCTTCGCATTTCACTTCCTTACCGTAATAAGGATACATGGGGATCATAATCATTGGCCTCCTCGTAATCAGCGCATCATTTTTGCATTATATTCAGCCCGTGAAAAATAGGTAACCGCCCGCCTCAGTTCTTGTGGGGTCATTCTCGTACGTTCCGCACAGAAGGAACGGTTGACCAATTAATGATAACTAAGGACAAGCTGGTTGACATTACGAACGTAAAAGCAGCAGGCAGCAATATTACCAAATCAGCATTTGAAATACTAAAGCCGCTATAATCCATCGCTGAAGCATAAGCATAATAAAACAACCTGACTCAAGTCTTGAGTCAGGTTGTTTTGCCTTTTATTCGATTAAGTAAATTATTTAGGCCATTAGTGTATTGCAGCCGATTCATCGAAGCCTTATTTTCCTATCACCATGCAGAAAAGTCCGAAAGTTTATTACACAAAATCCTTTTAACCATGTACTAAACAACCAGAAGCCACAAGTACAGACCCAGCAGAGTAATAAACAATGTCGGTACTGTAATGATGATTCCTGTTTTGAAATACGTCCCCCAAGAGATCTTGATTCCTTTTGCCGACAGGACATGCAGCCACAGGAGTGTAGCGAGTGAGCCAATCGGCGTAATTTTCGGTCCAAGATCAGAGCCGATGACGTTCGCGTAAATAAGCGCTTCTTTAATCGCTCCTGCTGTGTCTGCTGCATCAATCGCGAGTGCGCCAATCATTACCGTTGGCAGGTTGTTCATAATGGATGAGAGAATCGCTGCGATAAAGCCCATCCCTATCGTAGCTGCAAACAAACCGTAATCTGCCAAAGCACCGATCGCATCGGCCAGAATATCCGTAAGCCCGGCATTGCGCAGCCCGTACACGACTACATACATTCCTACCGAGAAAAACACAATATTCCACGGCGCGCCTTTTACAACCTGCTTCGTTTGGATGGCGGGACTTCTTCTAGCAAGCAGAAGGAAGAGGATGGCAATCATCCCTGCTACCACAGATACAGGAACGCCAACAAACTCGCAGACGAAATAACCAATGAGAAGTAGTCCCAGCACATACCAGGAAATACGGAACAGCTTTGGATCCCTGATAGCTTCGGACGGAGCAGACAGAACAGAGTCATCAAAGCGTCTCGGAAAGCTTTTACGAAAGAACAAATACAGTACCAGAATACTTGCGCCAAGAGAGAAGAGATTCGGAATCATCATCCGGCTTGCATATTCTCCAAAGCTGATGCCGAAAAAGTCTGCCGATACAATATTCACAAGGTTGCTGACAACCAGCGGAAGTGATGTCGTATCCGCAATAAAGCCGCTTGCAATAATGAATGGAAATACTTTTTTCTCATCAAACCGCAGCGCGCGTACCATAGCCAGCACGATCGGCGTCAGAATTAAGGCTGCACCGTCATTTGCAAAAAATGCAGACACCAAGGCACCAAGTATGCTGATGTAGACAAACATCCGGATACCGTTCCCTTGCGCTGCCTTCGCCATATGGAGTGCCGCCCACTCAAAAAATCCAATTTGATCCAGGATAAGCGATATTAGAATGATACCGATAAATGCCAATGTGGCATTCCAGACAATTTGCGTAACATCATACACATCCTGAAAGTTCACGACCCCTGCCAGCAAGGCAATGATAGCCCCACCGCAGGCAGACCAGCCGATGGATAGATTTCGAGGCTGCCAAATAACAAGCACAATCGTAATGACAAAAATAATGCAGGCTAAAATCGTCGTAGCCACTAAAGACAACCCCCATGTACAATACTGCATAATCGTGGTGCTACATCGCACCGTTACATCACTTATCGTCCAATATACCGACATCATTATATAAGCATCTTCTAATGTATAGCAATACGTATTATTTTCGTGCTAAAAAAGCAAGCAGCATGATGGAACGCAGCTCTCCTCCAATACAAAAATGAGCACTCCTCAATCGGAGTGCTCTGCCATAATGATGACCTCTTACTTTACGCTCGTATACCTCGCATACGCTTCGGTCCGGATTTGCACGAGTCGTTCCAATCCCATGTCATTCAGCTTCTTGATATAATCATCCCACTCTGCATCAATGGTACCTTCTGTAATCCACTTCGCACGATTGGTGCGGACGAATCCATCGATATCAGTAGTCAGCGTAGGCAGCTCCTGAAACTCCTCCGCACTGTACATTACATTCGGAAACGGAGTTGTCACATAATCGGCTCCGAGCTTATCAATGACCAGCTTGAGGCCGTCACCAACGGTTTCATCTAGTATGATATTCTTCTCAAATTCAGGGCTCACATATTTCGGACCAAAATCGCGCAGCGATTGATCCCAGTACCATGCATCTGCGCTCGTTCCTTCAGGCGGGCTCATCAGTGCATACGTATTCTCATCCTTCTTCTCGATTACCGTGCCAATGGCACCCCAGAAGTTTTGAATGCTCGCCTCATTGGTATAGAACTGATCTGCCCAGCGGGCAGCCACCTCAGGAGATTTGCTTGAGGTTGTAATCAGCAGCTCATTTCGTCTAAAGCTGAGACCTACCGGATCTCCGGCCTGATAGCGGTTCCCGTCAGGTCCGATTATGGTCTCGATCGCTACGTACTCATCCTTCCATTTTCCAAACACAGCATCAGGTATCCATTGGTTCGTAAATCCGATGAGAGCGGCATCCGGATTCTGATGCTTCGCTGTAGACATCGTGTTATCCTGAGTAAATAATTCCGGATCAATCAAGCCTTCTGCATACAGCTTATGCGCCCACTTGATGGCTTCCTTATACTCTTCCGTCACCGGATAAAATACCGGCTTTCCATCTTGGATCATCATGCTGTTCGCGTTAATATCGGTGATGCCGAACGGACTCAGCAGATCGCTGCTAATATCACCAGAACCGCTGATTGGAATTTCATCCTGCTTGCCATTGCCATTCGGATCCTGCTCTTTGAAAGCCTTGAGAACGTTATAAAGTTCATCCGTCGTTTTCGGAACTTCGAGCCCCAAACGGTCCAGCCACACTTTGTTAATGATCGGCTGGTTCATCGACTTGGGTCTGGATGGAAGCCTGGCCGGCAGGGAATACATCTGTCCATCCGGGAAGGTACTGATTCTTTTCAGCTCCGGCGTTTCCTCCATTGCAGCCTTCAAATTCGGCATATATTCCTCGATGTACTCATCCAGCGGCCGGAAATAGGCAAGATTGTTCACGATATCTGAATCTGAGAATACTGCATCTCCCAAAATAATGTCCGGAAGCGTACCGCTTGCGAGCATAATGGACTTCTGCTCACCCCAATCGTTTGAGGACATCACCTGCCAGTTGATCTTAACGTTCGTCTGCTGTTCTAGATCCTTCAGCCACTGATTTTGCGTAAATGTGTCGCCCATGTTGCCCCACCGTACAGTCAGCACATCCAGCGTAATCGGCTCATTTACGATGGGAAGTCCCTCCGTATTGAAACTCCCCTCCTCTGCCTGAGGCGCTTCCCCTGTTTCACCGCTGCTGCAGCCGATCAAACCAAGCAGCAGAGTCCCTGCCAGAACAACCGAAGTGACCATTTTCAAACGATATCCTCTGTTCTTATACTTCATCCCCATATTCATCGATCCCCTCATATAATGATCCATACCATACGGCTCTAATCTATTGCTTGACGGCGCCGATCATCACCCCCTGGTTAAAATACTTCTGTACGAACGGATAAATACACATGATCGGAACGGTCGCCACAATGATTACCGCGTAGCGCATAATATTCGCTAGACGCAGAGCAACTGCCGCGGCCTCCCCGGTTCCCATGCTGGACTGCATCTGATTCGTGATTAGAATATTGCGTAAAATGAGCTGAAGCGGATATAAATTTGGATCTTTCAAGTAAATCAGTGCATTAAAATAGGAGTTCCAGTGGCCGACTGCTGTCCATAAAGCGATGACAGAGATCACGGCCTTGGAAAGCGGAATAACGATTTGCACGTAGTACCTTAGATTGCCGCAGCCATCCAGCTGTGCCGCCTCCCACAAATCCTCAGGTATGCTGTTTTGAAAGAAAGTCCGCGCCACAATGATGTTGTATACGGCAACCGAGAAGGGAAGCACCATGACCAGAAATGTATCGTACATGTGGAAATCACGGATCGTAAGGAAGGTGGGAATGAGACCACCATTGAAAAACATCGTGAAGATAAAAAAGAGCGAAATGGTTCTGCGGCCAAACAAATCCCTGCGGGAAAGGGCATAGGCCGCTGATATGTTCACCACAAGGCTGATCAGCGTACCGATCACCGTATATAGAATCGTGTTTCGATAACCGATCCATATATTTTCATGCTTTAACAGCTCTTGATAGCCGGCCAGTGTGAATCCCTTGGGAAACAGCCATACCTGACCATTTGCTACGGCTGCCGGATCACTAAACGAAGCGATGATGATAAAATAAATCGGGTACATCAAAATGACCAGCAGCACCACGGCGAACACATACATTGCGATCTCCAGGACCCTGTCCGAGGATCTGTTATTTACAGGCCGGGCAGTCTGCTGGGACACCTCCGCATTATCCATTTGCTATCCCTCCTTTCGTATAAGCTGCTACCAAAGGCTGTTTTTGCTGTATTTTTTCGAGATTTCGTTGACCATGATGAGCAAAATAAAATTAATGATCGTATTCGCCAGATTGATGGCCGAAGAAAAGCTGTACTGGCTGCTCAGCATCCCGATCTTGTAGACATAAGTGGAAATAACTTCACTTGAGGAAATATTCAGATTGTTTTGCATTAGATAGACTTTCTCGAAACCGACGCCAAGCAAGCTCCCTACTCGGAGAATGAGCAGCGTGACTGCTGTCGGCATCAGCATCGGGATATCGATATACCACATTTTTTGCCACCGGCTCGCTCCGTCCATCGTTGCCGCTTCATACAGACTGGGGCTGACTGCAGACAAGGCGGCAATGAAGATGATGCTGTCCCAGCCCGTGTGCTGCCACACATCCGACCATACATATACGCTGCTGAACAGCCCCGGTGATCCCATAAGGTTTGGAGCCTCTGCCCCGAACAATCGATAAATGTTGCCGATCAAGCCGGTGCTTGGTGAAAGCAGAATCAGCATTAATCCCACCATGACCACCGTAGATATAAAATGAGGCATGTAGGTCACCGTCTGAAAAAAACGCTTGAACCGGTTTTCCCTCATCTGGTTAATCATCAGTGCCAGCATGATCGGAATAGGAAACGTAGCAAGGCTGTACAGGCTGATGATGAGGGTGTTTTTGATCGTCGTATCGAATTGGTACGAATTAAAAAACTTCTCGAAGTACTTGAAGCCTGCCCATGGGCTGCCTCCGATTCCGAGTGCAGGGCTGTAATCCTTGAACGCGATGATGATGCCGTACATTGGAATGTAGGCAAACAGCAGGAGCAGCACCACTGCAGGCAGCAGCAGCAAATAAAGGCCCCAATTTCTTTTGATCGCAAGCAGTGCAGGCGTTCCTTCCCGCCTTCTCTGTTTTACGCTTAGATCCGCTGTTCTCACAGACGCTCCCCTTTCTGAACATTTCTACACAACAAGCGCTTTCATATTTGGGTTCTTTTATTTCATGTCATGAGTATACGCCGCAGCTCCATTCGCTTTGTGGACTTCATAAGATGATAATTCGGACCTTTCTCTTACCTGATTGCTGCGGACAGCCCTGTATGGGACTTTGAATTATAGGAGGAAACAGACCTGATCTTGCACTATCCGGACTTTATTCTAAATCACCCGGTCAGCCATGTTCTTTTGCAGAGAGAGGATTTATAATATCAGTACTATATAATAAAACGCTTACATTTAAAGCGTCAGGAAAGGAATCTTGACGATGGATATGGTTATAAAGCCTGCTCCCCGCAAGGCGCATCCCATCCGCCACTATATCAAAATCACGCTTCTCATCACGATATCAGCCCTTGTCCTGGATCTTGCCATCAGCATGATCTCTATATCCATCGTCAAGCAGCAGTCCACACGCTACCTTCAGGATACGGCCGACCTTTATTTAACAAGAATTAATCATGACTTCAATTATATCAACCATTACATGGGCTGGACCCTTGCCAATGATGATAATATCGAAGCCTTAAAATCAGAAGAAAAAGCACGTCATTATGGTGAATTCCTTAAAGCAAATGAAAACCTGCGAAAGCGGTACACCGAGCTGCAAAAAAACTACGGGCCTGAGTACAACTTTTTCTATTATTCCAAGGAAGAAAAACTGCTCCGCAACTATGCACCGATGAGCATATCTTATCCGAAATACCAAGAGCTCGGGCAGCAAATGGTCAGTTATACCAGCGACCCAAACGTCTATGAGAAATTCTATTCCAACTGGACACCTATTCTCATACAGGATGAGTACTACATTGTTAATATCGTGCCTTATCATGAGCAGTATCTGCTGTGCCTTATATCTGCGGACGATCTCATTGCGCCTCTAAGACAGATTAATTTAGGAAAAAACGGATTTTCCACATTGGTCGATCAGGATGGAAACATTTTGTCCAGTCCGCCATCAGATGTTCAACAGGCCGGAGGGTCCGGATTCACTTTCCCCTTCTTTTCAGGTCCCAGAACCACTGTCAGCAAAGCCTTCACCGATTCAACCATTAATGTACAGATGATTATTGAGTTTGGCGCCTTCGAGAAAATTATGGTCGCACAACTGCTCATTCTGCTTCTTTTTGTAATCGTAGCCTGTTCTCTTATTATCGTGGTGCTCTATTTCAAAAACAGGGTGTTGAAGCCGATCCAATATTTCTCCAGAAACCTGACGAGATTAGAGGAAACCAGCAGCGAACCGCTTGATTTCACAAGCAGTCCCATCGTAGAGCTTACACAGGCTGGGCTGCAGTACAGAAATCTTATCGAACAGATCAAGCAAATCAAAATCGATATGTATGAACAGGAGCTCTCAAAGCAGCAGGTGCAGCTGGAATATATGAAAATGCAAATCAGGCCGCATTTCTTTCTAAACTGCCTGACCAATATCTACAGCATGGCCCAAATGCAAATGTACAAAGAAATTGAGTATATGGCTCTCTCCACCTCCTCGTATTTCCGGTATATTTTCCAGAACGACGGTAATTTTGTTCGTCTTGCAGATGAGTTAGAGCACGTGAAAACCTACCTAGAAATACAAAAGCACCGGTACAGAAATGCTTTGAATTACGAAGTAATCCAAAGCGAGGCCATACAGGATATGACGCTTCCCCCTCTGGTGCTTCAGACTTTTATCGAGAACGCGGTAAAGTATGCCGTTTCAAGGGATAACAAGCTGCAAATTCTGCTCAGACTGGAGCATGAAAGCACGAATGATATACTCGCACTGAAGGTGGTTATAGAGGATTCCGGTCCTGGATTTCCAGTAGAAATATTGGAACGGCTGAGATCGGGACTCCCCCTCGAGAGAGACGGAGGAAGCAGAATCGGAATCATGAACACGCTGAAGCGGCTGGAGTCACTGTACGATGGTGATGCCATAACGGAATTTTCCAACGGAGCGCATGGCGGAGCCTGCATTACGCTCATTCTGCCGCAGGCCTCACGAGCCTGACATTAGCGAAAGGAGCAGGTGTAACATGAATGTATTGCTTGTGGACGATGATTATTTTGTCGTTGCCGCACTGGAACAAAAAATCGACTGGGATGCCCTTTCCATCCATCAGGTCTTTACAGCTTATAATATTGCCCAGGCCAGGGAGATCTTCATTAAGCATGAGGTCGAAATCCTAATATGTGATATCGAGATGCCCCAGGGCAGCGGGCTGGAGCTGCTCGCATGGATCCGAGAGGAACAATATCCGGTACAGACGATTTTTCTAACCAACTATGCGGACTTTAATTACGCGCAAAAAGCGATAGAACTGCAAAGCTTTGATTATTTTCTTAAGCCCATTGCCTTCGACAAGCTTACGTTGATCCTGTCCAAAGCAATATATAAAGCGAAGGAACAGCGGATCAATCAGGCTGCCATACAGGAGGGGGTTCTCTGGCAAAAAAATCAGCGTAAAATCGTTGAGCATTTCTGGAGACAGCTGATTATGGAGAAGAAAACGGCTCCCGGCTCGGCATCACTTGCAGAAGCAATCAAGGAGCAGAGTCTGCCCTATGATCTGTCCGATATCTTCGTCCCCCTGTTCATCTCCATCTATCCCCATGACCAAAGCCTGGGCAAGGAAGACAAGGACCTGTTTAACTACGCCTTTCATAATGTACTCACTGAGTTGTTCCAGCACCCCTCCCACACGGTCGAAACGGTACTCGAGGTCAAGGATAATCACTATCTCACTATGCTCAAATGGAACTCTGCTCCAGATCAAGCTCTGATCGAATCTGCCTGCAGCTCCTTTATTCAAAAAGCGAACCGTTTCTTAAAATGTGATGCTTCCTGCTGTATCGGCACCTCCTCGGCTCTGTCAGAGGTTCATCAAGGAATTAGGGATCTGCTGCGCATGAACGAGGATGTCATCAAGCACCGTAATCAAACGCTTTATTTAGAGCATTATTCACGAATTGAGGAGAATTCCGCTTATCATGGTCCTGATCTGACACGGCTCGAACACTGGCTGTCCAAGGATGATCCTGAATCCTTTCTTAGGGAGGCAAAAAGCTGTCTGCAGAGCCTTCTCTCAAACGAACAGGGCCGGCTTCTTAACACCTCTGTCCTCAGCCTCTTTCGCTTGGACATGATTCAGCTCGTTTACTCTTACTTAAAGACGAAGGAAATTCAGGCCCACAAGCTGTACACGGGCAAAACAAATGACCAATTATATGTTCATTCCCTCTATTCCGTAGAAGATATGGAGAAGTACATCGATTATCTTGTGACAACTGCGGCAAAATACCGGCATTACGCAGCTCAGCAGGACTCCGTTGTGGAGGAGATCAAACAGCATATTCAGAAGCATTGCGGAGAGGAGCTCACCCGAAACAGCCTTGCCGAAATCGTCTATCTGAATCCCGATTATTTGGCGAGAATATTTAAGAAAGAGACCGGCATCCCCCTTGGAGCTTACATCATTCAGGTACGAATTAACACAGCACGGCTGCTGCTGGAAAACACTTCGTTATCCGTCTATACTATTGCAGGCAAAGTCGGGTACTCGAACTATCCCTATTTCTCGAAGCTCTTCAAGCAGGATGTCGGCTGCACACCAAGCGAATATCGCAAGTCAAAGCGGGGTTTAGCCGACAGCTCGTAAAGATAGTAATTGACGATGAGAATCGTTATCAATTATAATAGTCGGAGATTAACCGATAGGCAATTGTTCAACTGACTATGCGGAAAGAAGGAACGTAAATTATGAGCGAACAGCTTGAATTATATGATGTGACGGTCATCGGTGGTGGACCTGCCGGTATGTATACCGCTTTTTACAGCGGAATGAGAGATTTGAAGACAAAGCTGATTGAAGCTAGAGAAGAGCTCGGCGGCAGAATTCTGGTCTATCCTGAGAAGATGATCTGGGATGTCGGCGGCCTAACACCAACTCTTGGCAAAGATCTCATTAAACAACTGGTTCAGCAGGCTACCACGTTCGATCCTACCATCGTACTCGGCCAGCATATCACGGGCCTAGAGCATCAGCCGGACGGAACTATCATTCTGACATCAGGGACAGGCGAGCGCCACTGGACCAAGACGGTTGTACTTGCCATCGGCTATGGGATTCTGGAGATGGCGAAGCTGGAGATAGAAGGAGCAGACCGTTACGAAGTGAGCAATTTACACTATACGGTGCAGGAGCTTGAAGTATTCCGCGGCAAGCGAGTGCTCATCTCCGGAGGCGGAGACTCCGCTGTTGATTGGGCAAATGCACTTGAGCCTATTGCTAAAAGCCTCACTGTGGTCCATCGGCGCGACCAGTTTGGCGGACATGAACGCAATGTTGGTAAAATGAAGGAATCCTCCTGTAATGTACGTACACCTTATGCGATTGATGCACTACATAGCGCAAATGGAACCGATATTAACGAAGTCAGCATTCGTCATGTTGAGACTGGCGAGCAGGAACGGATTGAAGTTGATGCGGTCATCGTTAATCATGGAATGCGATACAATTTTGGTCCGCTCAGAGAATGGGGACTGGAGATGGGTGATTGGACATGCAAAGTAGGAAACAGCATGAACACCAGCATCCCCGGCGTATTTGCTGCAGGCGACTTCGTAGATCATGACAGTAAGGTTCGTCTGATTGCCGGTACGTTCACAGATGCAGTAAAAGCACTTAACGGAGCTAAGCTTTATATTGAGCCTGAAGCAGATAAAGTAGCCTATGTCTCTTCTCATAATGCAAAATTCAAAGAGAAAAACAAACAGCTTGGTGTGGTGGAAGATCACGCCCATTAATATAGAAAGCCCGGTCCTTCTTAGTTAGAAGGCACCGGGTTTGTTTTTTTAGTGGCATTAAAGGCAAGATAATGATGTTTCACGCTAAAATGCTGCAAGAGCCTCTCTCCTGTAACCTTTAGTATAGAAGATAAGTTATCAAGAATCCGTATGGAAAAGAGGAACTTCTATGTCTGAATCAACTAAAGTCTTCTCATCCCTTCAAGTGGGCGTTGATTATTACCCTGAACAGTGGGATGAAACACTCTGGGAACAGGATGCAGCGCTTATGCAGCAAACCGGTGTTAAGATCATCCGAGTCGCAGAGTTTGCCTGGAGCCGTTTGGAGCCAAGAGACGGCCAGTTTGATTTTGCCTGGCTTGACCGTGCGATAGATATATTCCACCGGCATGACATGCAAGTAGTCATCGGTACACCGACCAACACACCGCCGCGCTGGCTTACAAGCATGCATTCCGATATTTTGCCCATTAAAGATAATGGCGACCTGGTCCATCCCGGCGTTCGAGGACATCGCTGCTTTAACAGCCCCTCCCTTCTTCAGTACAGCACTCGAATCGTCAAAGAGCTTGCCAAGCACTACTCCATGCATCCCGCGGTTTGCGGCTGGCAAATCGACAACGAGTATTGGCTGCTGGAATGTCACTGCGAATCCTGCAGCCAGCGGTTCCAGGAATGGGTGAAGGCAAAGTACAGCACGCTAGAAGCGTTGAACCTCGCATGGGGGACCGTGGTTTGGAGCGGTGAATACAGCGAATGGAGCCAGATTACGACCCCGCTTGGAGGAACATCTTTTCAAAATCCGTCCTTCCTGCTGGACTATCACCGTTTTCAGTCTGAGTCAGCGCAGACCTTTCAGCATGAGCAGATTGAAGTGATTCGTCAGTATGCTCCAGGTCATTTCATTACGCATAACTTTCACAGCTATCCGCAGAAAATGGATATTCATCTCATTGGAGCTGAGCTCGACTTCGCTTCCTTTGATTATTATCCGAATACGTCGCCTGATAAAACGACAACCGGACCTTACAGCGGAGCTCTATCGCTTGATCTCACCCGTGGCATCAAGCGTCGTAACTTCTGGATTATGGAGCAACTTAGCGGACCTCCGGGCTGTTGGTTTCCGAATTGGCGGACACCCTACCCTGGATTTATCCGGGCATTTTCCTGGCAGACCATCGCACGCGGAGCCGATACCGTCGTTCATTTCCGCTGGAGAAGCGCCCTTCAGGGAGCGGAGCAGTTCTGGCACGGGCTCATCGACCACAGTAATGTACCGGGACGAAGATTTGATGAGTTTGCGAGGCTCTGCGAAGAAGTGAACCATGTGGCCGTGCAACTTGAGGGAACCTCTCTTCGCAATGATATTGCCATACTTTATTCCAGCGATCAGCTGGTTGCGCTCCGCAATCAGCAGCCGGTCGAAGGCTTCGATTATTACGAGAATATGAAAGCATGGCATAAGGCATTAACGAAGCTGGGCCTCGGTGTGGATGTCATTCATACCGATGAAGATCTGGACGGATATAAAATGATCCTTGCTCCTCATCTATATCTCATCGATGACAAGCTTGCAGGAAGAATCGAGCAATTTGCAGCATCTGGCGGAACCGTCATCCTCACAGAGCGTTCAGGTGTGAAAGATACGTTGAGCGTGTGTCATATGCTGCCTCTCCCTGCTCTGCTGTCCAAATGTGCCGGTGTTACAGTAACGGAATACGACCCAATTGGAAATGACATTCATACCATACGCAATAGCCGTCAGGAACAGTTCACGTGTACCCAGTGGAATGATCTGCTTGAGCCAGTCACGGCTGAAGCCATCGCATGGTATGCGGATGATTTTTACGAGGGTGTGCCTGCGGTTACAAGGAACAGCTTCGGTGAAGGAACCGTCTATTATGTCGGAACTCAGCCTGATGATGCTTATATGGAAGAGCTGATCAAAGAAGCAGCAGGTGCAGCGAATATTCCCTTCTATATCGGGTTACCTGAGGGCATCCAGTTGTCCATACGACAAGACGACACGAAGGCTTATCTGTTTGTGCTCAATTTAAGCAGGCAGGAGGCTTCTGTTGATCTAGGACAATCCTATTTCAGCCTGTTGAGCCGAAGCGAACAGTCATCCCATCTGACCTTGCCTCCGTACGGAGTAGAAATATTGGACATATCCAGCTTCTATAAAGCTAAAAATTAAAATCTAAAGCCGGATCGCATGATCCGGCTTTTTTGCTTCCGTATATTACAACTTTTCTTTTACCCAGACGGACATTTCGCCTATACCTCGATTTGCCCAAGCGTAATAAGGAATAAATTTAATGGCTGCCTGTTCCATCGAAACGGGTACGTCGAACTGATAGAGTGCCTCGCCCCAGTCGGCCGTATTTATTCTAAGGGCTTTACCCGATATGGCTGTAATGCCCCCTGCAGTGTCCTGATCATCGGCAAGCTGAAGGTCACTTTCCTGCGGCAAAATCAGCTGCTGCAGCAAAGGTCCGTTATCCGCCTCTTCCATACAGTACACCAGCGGTCCGCGCTGTAAGGCAACCTTGCCAGCATTCCCTTTGATCAGAGGATGGCTTCTAACGCGCTGGATCGGCATTTCCATCGTGAGCTCGACCCGGTCGTTCGCACTCCAAACACGATCAATCACAGCGTAACCGTTCGCGATTGTTCCTGTAATATCACTAATCTCGCCATTGACCCTTACCTGAACGTTCGCAGCCCATGCAGGTATACGGAGCGCCAATTGAAAACGCAGTGGCTGCTCAACATGGATCTCAAAGCTTGCCTTTCCATCCCAAGGAATCTCTGAATGCTGCTTCAGTGTAACCTGTTCCCCAGAAACGTCGAGCTTTGTTTCCCCGCCGATAAACAGGTGGGTGTACACAGTCTTATCCTTCACTGAATAGATATATTCACCGAGTGATGCCAGCAGCCTTGCGATATTCGGTGGACAGCAGGCGCACCCGAACCATTCTTGGCGAATGGGCTTAATATGGTTGTAATTTTTATTCCGTCCATTGCACACGTCAGGCGTAACCTCGAGCGGATTCACATAGAAGAAGCTTTTTCCGTCCCGGGACATTCCTGCAATGACTGTATTGTAGAGGGCACGTTCCATTACTTCCGCATAGCGGCTGTCCGGTTCGAGCTGCAGCATACGATGTGCACTGAACACCAGGCCGATGGAAGCGCAGGTCTCAGCATAAACCGTATCGTTCGGCAAATCGTAGTCAACAGAGAAAGCCTCCCCTTGTGCCATCGAACCGATACCGCCCGTAATATACATTTGCTTAGAGACAATATTGTCCCAAAGTCTACGGCAGGCCTCAAACAAAGAGGTGTCTCCCGTCTCACGCGCCACATCCGCCATGCCGGAAAGCATGTATACGACACGTACCGCGTGACCTATCGCCACATCCTGCTCTCGTACAGGCTTATGAGCCTGAAAGTAGGCATCATCCAGCTGCATTTTGTTATTGCTCCATATCGAAGTCCACCCTCTGCGCTCGGCCTCTGCCTCAAAGAAGCTTGGCTTCTGACCCCGCTGGTCGATAAAATATCGGCTTAAATCCAAATACTTGCTGTCACCGGTTGTCTCATACAGCTTTACCAATGCGAGTTCGATTTCCTGATGACCGTCATAACCCGGGATTTGACCAGGACCGTTACCAAACACCTTCGAAATGTCATCCGCCATACGACAGCAAATGTCCATCAGCTTGCGTTTACCGGTTGCCTGATAGTACGCAACCCCTGCCTCAATCATGTGGCCTGCCGTATACAGCTCATGTGCCTCAGCCAGATTTGTCCACTTGTTGTCAGGCTCTTTAATCGTAAAATATGTATTCAAATAGCCGCTCGACTGCTGGGCTTTTTCAATAATATCGATCATTTCGTCCGCGATTCTTTCTAGATCCGCATCCTGCTTTTCCATGAGCAGGTAGGCTACTGCCTCCAGCCATTTTGCCACATCCGTATCCTGAAATATGTAGCCGTAAAACTCACCTTCCTCAAGGCCGGCGGCAATTTTGAAATTGCTGACTGCCCCGCTTCGCTCCGCTCCTTCTACTCGGTCGTTGATTGCTTCCCATTGATAGGGCACGACGACATCCCTAACCAAATTTATATAATAGCTCCAGAAGCTATCTTTAATGCTCACTTGTTTCATGGATACCGGCTTTACTCTGTCCATGCCTGCGATTTGTCCCATTTTGTACGCTCCTCTTTTTGTGGATTGGTGAATCCTTTTGCTGTTTGACTTTATTTTATGCGGTACAATGGAACAGGAATATAGATGAAACCAACCTGATTTTTATAAAATATCACACAAGCATGCATAAGGAGCTTACGCATATGGACGGGAATGGACATATTTATTTTGCTGCGCCTCCCCTGCCCTATTACTTGGAGAGCGGCGAGACCTACTATGAGCCAGGAGATCAGCATCCGAACCGAAAAAACATGGGAAAGTTCGATTTAATCCTTGTGGAATCAGGATGTCTTCATATCGGTGAAGAAGGGGAGTCATGGGCACTTACGGCAGGGCAAACACTGCTGCTGCTGCCGGATAAGCATCATTATCCTGTAGAACAGACAACCGAGCCTACAAAGTTTTATTGGGTTCATTTTCAAGCTGTAGGTGAATGGATGCAATCCGGACAGGAAGCGTATCTCATGAATCAAAATGCACACTATGAACGCTTCCTGACCTCTCCCTATATGCTTCATCTGCATAAGTCATGGACGCTTCCTTATCCTGAGCAGGCCTACCGGTTCATGAAGAAACTCAATGCAGCCGAAAGAGAGCGTCAATCCAGTGCTTTTTGGACTCAGCAGCAGACCTTTGAGGAGCTGCTTCGAATGATGGATGTACGGCAGAACGATGCCTTTGCCAGCCCGGTCGTTGCTCTTGCTGAACAAGTCGAATCCTATATCAGAAATCACTATCGTTCGGAAGTTACGAGCAAAACGCTGACAGATGCCTTCAACTTCCACTATAACTACATTACTCGCTGCATGAAGCAGGTGTATGGAGTGACTCCGGGTGAATATTTGCAGAAATACCGTCTCGAGCAAGCCAAGCTGCTACTGTTAAAAACGGAGTGGCCGATCGCGGAAATTGCAGTGCAGGTCGGATTCGAGAATACTCCCTATTTCTCAAACTGCTTTACCCGGCATCTCGGCATTTCGCCGACCAAATTCCGTAAGCAGTATACGATATAAAATTAAAATGAATAAACGGCGTGCCTTATTCGACGAAGGAAGCACGTCTTTTTTATTTTTTTATATAAGAGAGTGACCAGATCATCTTCTCGCCGGTCTAACTAATATAAAAACAAAAAAATAAGAGAAAAGGAGGACCAAAGCGTGGACATAACAAACCTGGCTGAGAAAGCGGCAGAAGGCGACTCTAATGCTTTTATAAGGATTGTTCAGCAAATGGAGAAGTCACTCTATTATATGGCCAAATCCATTCTGAATAAGGATGAGGATGTGGCAGACGCGCTGCAGGAAACGATCCTCAAAGCCTATAAATCCATTCATACCTTACGAGAGCCGAAATTTTTCAAGACTTGGATATTTAGAATATTGATTAACGAATGCAACAATATTGGAGCAGGCCGCGCACGTACCATCGCCTATGCCGAAATCCCGTCCGTAGCCTCTTCCACAAGCGATTATGAGATGGTGGATTTGAGAGAATCCGTAGAACGACTGGATGAACCCCAACGCATTGCCGTGATTCTTCATTATTTTGAGGACCTTCCGGTGCGTCAGGTGGCCAAGGTTCTTGGCATCTCGGAAAGTGCCGTGAAGATGCGCCTTTCAAGGGCTCGTGAAGCTTTGCTAAACACATTACCCAATAAACATGAAGGGAAGATAAGCTATGGCAGCATTTAATTTAGAGAAAGAATTAAAGAAGACGAACACCGATCATACCGAGATTCCCCCGCTTGTGAGGTCTAGACTGGATGAAACTTATGCTTCTCTATCTCAGCAGACCCCATCAACTGCCCGAAAGAGAGTCTCACGGCTTCGCAAGATAAGCTTAACTGCAGCAGCAGCCGGTCTTCTAGGAATCGGCATATTCGCTTCCGGTTTCGTGTCTCCGGTGATGGCCGCATCGATCAAAAATATTCCGATCATCGGCAGCATCTTCAGCTCCATTCAAGCTGACAGCGGGCTTCGTGCAGGCGGTGAGCTGGGGCTTGCCTCTCCCGTAAATCGCTCGATTTCACATGAAGACGTCAAGCTTGAAGTGACAGAGACTCTTTATGATGGTACACGTGCTGTATTCCTTGTGAATGTAACAGCACCAAACTTAGATCATGGAACCTACGATAACGGTGCACAAACGATGAAACTGAGCAGCGCTGTTGAAAACGTAGTCCTCTCCGTGAACGGAGAATTCCAGGGCGATGAAGAATCCGTACTGCAAGGAGGCATGTTCTACGGCCCAGCTGGCGAAGCCTATCCAAACACACTCGTGTTTGAGCAAGTGTTGGATTCCTCGGCCATGGATAAGGTGCCTGACAACTTCACCTCCACAGTGACAATTAAGCTTGACGGAGTTGATCATGAGTTTACGATAGACATTCCTTTTGAGAAGATTACGACAAAAGAGATTGTGATGGATCCAAATACAGCTGTAACTAAAGATGACCTTACTTTCTCCGTTACCAAGGTCTCATCAACTCCGATCACGACTAGACTGACGACATCCGTCACCCTTAACGGAGTAAGCTCACTATCCTCTAAAGATGAGCTCCGGTTGCGTAAAATAGGAATTGCTGTTTTTGATGATAAAGGCCAAAGGCTTGCTTCACTTTCCGGAGATGGCGTTTACGATGGAAACCGTCTTGTCTATGACCGCCGTTACGCCTCTACGCCAGGAACGAGCAAATACCTGATTGTAAAGCCTTTTATTATTAAGGACGATTTTGCAGAAGATGTGAAGGAAGATCAATATTTGAAAGGATTAGAGACAAAAATTGGTCTGTCCGGCAACTGATACAAAAAAACAGACTGCGAAGCTAAATTCGCAGTCTGTTTTTCCTTTTCAAGTCCATGCCCACAGGAAGCCGTCCCGATCCCAGGCAATTCTGCCTTTGTGCAGCTTGCGGAATGCCTTTTTCACTTCCTTGTCTAAAGATGCATTTCCGTTTTCGTTAACAAATACAAACTCTTCGCCAAAGTGCTCACGCACATATTTTATGGCTTCCTCTTGATACAGGTTTCCTTTAAACCTGATCGTCTCCACCATCCACTCGGCGACCTGCTGTGCAGTGTATTCCATATAATGTTATTCTCCTTTTGTAATCTTAAAGACATCTACCTTAAGCATTTAAACTTCAAAACCGATACTAACTTATTTATTGTAATGTGATATTCCCTTGCAGCAAAACTTTTAAAAGGCATCCTCGGCCGGATCCTTTTTGCGCTTGGACAGCTGAAGCAATGCTCTGACACCAAAATACAGCATGGGAAGCATAAAAGGAATCACCGAGATGATGGCCAGCGATACTGTCACATTATCCTCGATCCATTCAAAATTCCCTAAGATAAGACCTGCACCCAGCCACAAGACAACCCACACGATGCCGCCCCCGCTGTTTGCTTTGACGAACGTCTTGAAATCGTATTTCATATACCCGCATACGAATGGAATCGAGGTCCGCATAAGAGGTACAAACCTTGCCATGATGACCGCTGTAAATCCGTGGCGAAGTAAAAAGCCCTCCGCCTTTTCTGTCGTCTTCTCCGGCAATATGCTTCTTTTGGATATCTTAATTTTACCGACCAGCCTGCCGATTAAATAATTGTTTAAGTCACCAAGAACGGTGGCAGACAAAAAAAGAACAGCAAGCAGCCACCCGTTCAGTTCGCCGATGGAAGCAAGGATGCCGCTTGCAAACACGATGGAATCGCCGGGAATAAAGGTCAACAGCACAAAGGCGGTTTTGCTGAAGATCAGCAGAAACAAGATCGCATAGATGACAACCCCGTACTTGTCCAACAGCTCATACAGCTGTGCATCCATATTTTCACTCCTAAATCATTCATTTAATCAATAATTCATAGGTTTAAGTTTCTTTTTCGCATCATTTCATGGTAAAGTTAAAGGATGTGAAAATTAATACATATAAAGCAAAAGAATAATGGAAAAGAAGGCTTACCCTATTCTATTCCATGTTCTTATATAAATACATACATAAAATTTAGCACTGGATTGAATAGATCCACAGAAAAGGAGCGTTTTATGCAGAAACACAACAGGCTGGGTGAAAACATCCGCAAAATTATTATGATTATTATCGGTGCAGTCATTGCCGCCTACGGTCTTGAAGCTGTACTCATCCCGAACGATGTCATCGACGGCGGCGTCACGGGCATCAGTATCATGGGGGCCCATCTGTTCGGACTTCCTCTTGGGCTCCTCCTCTTCATCTTGAACATTCCTTTTGTATATTTAGGCTACAAGCAAGTCGGTAAGACCTTTGCCGTAATGAGTATCATTGGTATCGCTGCATTATCCGTATCCACCATTCTGCTTCACCACGTCGAGACCATCCTGGGACCAGAGGATCCGCTGCTTATCGTTCTGTCCGGTGGGCTGCTGCTCGGTATCGGAATTGGTATCGTACTTCGTAACGGGGGAGCTTTGGACGGATCCGAGGTACTAGCTGTTCTGCTGTCACGTAAAGTTCCTTTCTCCGTCGGAGATATCATTCTATTTATCAACGCCTTTATCTTTATCGGCGCGAGCTTCATTTATGGTTTGGAGAGCGCACTTTACTCTGCACTGACTTATTATATTGCGAAGAACGTAATCGATATCATTCAGGTCGGTCTGGAAAAATCCAAATCCGTTCGTATCGTAAGTCAAAAATCAGTGGAAATCGGGGACACCATCCAGTCTCGTCTTGGACGAAACGTCACTTATACGCCGGGGCGCGGCGGTTTCTCGAACGAACAATCGGAAATTCTGAACTGCGTAATTAACCGGATGGAAGAGAATAAGCTGCTTACCATTGTAAAAGATATTGATGAAAGTGCATTTGTCGTGATCTCGGACGTATCCGAGGTTCGCGGGGGCAACTTCAAGAAACGCGACATTCACTGATCGCCATCATCGTTTAAAAAAGCCTGCCGGATTCGCTCTAAGAGCTTAAATCCAGCAGGCTTTTTTAGTTTAGATTGAAATGGCTCGTCCTAAGCTCATCGTCATCTAGTTCTGTTTACGAAATTTCATAAGCGATGTCAAAATAAGAACAACCAGCACCGCGAGACAAATCCCGATGCTGAAACGATTCTGATCATCAACAATAAATCCGCACGCAATGACAGCAAGACAGACGATTGTAAACCAAGTAATGTAAGGGTACCCCCATACCTTAAAAGCCGGCTTTACCTTATACTGCTTGCGCAGCTTAAGCTGAGAGGCAGCAATACATATCCATACCAGCAGCACGGTGAATCCCGGAACCGCCATAAGTACGCGGAACAGCTGATCCTGTGCCATAAGTCCAAGCAGGGAACCAGCAACCAAGATCACTGCACACAACAGAAGCGTATTTACAGGGCTTCCCTTTCGGTTCGTTTTGGTGAACCCTTTGGGCGCTTCTCCAGCCGCTGCCATGGAGTACAGCATCCGTGATGCTCCGTAGATCCCAGAGTTCGCTGCCGATAGTACGGCCGTAATTAGCACGAAGTTCATAATATGAGCTGCCCCCGAAAGTCCTGTCGAAGCCAGCACCTGCACGAAGGGACTGCTCTCCGGTCCAAGCTCATTCCACGGGATCAAACCGCAGATAATGAGAATCGGTAGGGTGAAGAACAAAATGATCCGCAAAATGAAATTGCGTACAACCTTCGGGAGCACGCGGTCAGCGTTCTCTGTCTCCGTCAGCGTCAGTCCGATCATTTCCGAGCCGCCATAGGAGAACATGACGACAAGGAGTGCTGAAAAGACAGAGCTCCAGCCATTCGGCAGGAAGCCGCCGTGAGCAGTGTAATTCTCTAGATAAGGCGTAGAATCGCTTGGAATGATACCAAAGATCAAGGACACGCCAAGGACTATAAAGATGATGATCATCGTAACCTTAATGCCTGCCAGCCAAAACTCGAATTCTCCAAATGCGCCTACACTGAGTAAATTGATCAGAATAACGACAGCGGCACAACACAGGCTGAGCATCCATAAAGGAGCGTCAGTAAACCAATATTGCAAAAAGCTGCCTGCAGCTATAATCTCAATGACGCATACGGCAAGCCACATAAAGCAGTACATCCAGCCCATAATAAACGAGACCCTCTCACCGAATGCCTCTCTTACAAAATCCCTCATATTCTGGTTTGGATATACCGTCGCCATTTCCGCCATTGCTGTCATCACAACGAGCAGCAGCAGACCTGCTAGAATGTAGGTGAAAATAACGCCCGGTCCTGCCAGGCCAATCGTTTCCGAACTGCCTTTAAAAATTCCTGTACCGATAACGCCACCCATCGCCATCAGGCTGATATGTCTAGGCTTTAATTTTTTCTGCAGCGATCCTTCTGTGTTTCCCATCCGTATCCTCCCTGATGCCATGAACAAATTATTCGCACTTTTTCACAAATGCACGTTTCAGTATATCTTATTCTTCCAAAGGAAGCACAGAGAAATCCTCTATATCCCAATAAAATAAAAAAACAAGCGGCTCTTAGAACGATATCCGCTTGCCTTCATTATAATTATGAACTGAAATTACAACTAAATAATCACATCCAGAATAAACCAGACAATCATGACTAATTGAATGACAATTTTGGCAATGCTGCCGCCAAGAAAGCCAATGATCGTTGCAAATCCAACCTTCATCGATTTTCCGAAATCTTTATGGATCAGAAACTCGGTTACGAGAACAGCCAGGAACGGAACAATAAGAATCCCGAATGGAGGAAGGATAAACGACCCTACAATCGTTGCAATGGCCGCTATTGTCTCTGACGTTTTCGAGCCCCCGTACTTTTTAACGAAATAACTATTCGCGATAATGTCTGCCGCAATAATTACAACCGTCAATATTCCCATACTGATCCAGAACCATAAAGACAGCTCATCCGAATTAATAAGGAATTGATAAATCGCAAATCCGCCCCATATCGCCAGAACAGATGGGATTATCGGATACACAATCCCTACGAAGCTGAGTAAGAATAAAACAACAATTAATGTCCACCACAAAAAGTCCATGGATAGGCCCCGCTTTCTTCAATATCTTATTTGTCTAGTTTATGATAAAGGAGCTGATTTTAAAAATGGGCTTCAGTCGGTAATAAAACTAGACTTACGGCGGGGATACGCTGCAAGCATACAGCCTTATTCCTCAATATCAACGATCGAATACAGTGTTACTGGATAGTTAATAAACACCTGCTCGATCATTCGAAACACCTCGTTCCAATCGGTTCCATTCCGATCAGCACCGATCCTGTATGGCAGAGCAATGGATAGCTGATGCGCCTCCGCAAAGGTAAGCAGCTCAGTCAATGCCTGCTCCAGCGCCTTAATGCTTGTCAGCTGTTTACGAAAGATGGTTTTCTTATAATGCTTTTGCCCGAACAAATTAGCAATATATTTATCTTTGGTTCTTACGATTTGCATTTGTCCAAGCGGCGAAATTTCGCTGTTTGTTATTGAAATATAAGCTGCGTACACTTCTGGATATTGCTCTCTAATCTGTCTCGAAACTCCACTGCGCATGACGCCCATGCAGTTTACCTGGTGCCCGATGATATCTTCCGAAGCTTCAAGGAGTTCACCCTTCACGAATTTGATCATGCTGTACTCTCCCCTAATAGAAATGATGCAAGTGTAATATATATCGGTTAACTATTGAAAGTTTTTACGTGCTTTTGGAAATATCCTAGGTATAGCTTCATTACATGAAAAAGAAGGCACTCCCTTTTATCTTTAAACGTGCTTAAGGGGTGCCTCCTCATTTTGTTATTAGAATCTAGTCACAGATCATGATCACCCATGATCCTTAATCTTTATAGTCTTCCTAAAACGCCGCAGGAGGTAATGCCTGACCCAACCGACCACATGACGAATACATCGCCTTGTGAGATGGCGCCGTCCTCCATGGCATGGTACAGAGCGATAAAAGGACTGCTCGTTCCAGTATAAGCATAACGATCTCCAATATACGGGAACTTGCTGATATCCTCTTCCAGATGATCTGCCAGCTTATGAATTTCCGTCAAAAACAGCTGGGAAACAAAATAAGCCGATACATCCGACTTTTTATACCCATGATCGTCTAACAGCTTATTAATGAGCTGAACTGCTGCCGGAAAAGCAACGTTGACATTATAATCGTCTGATAAAGCGATTTTTCCATCTAACGATTCTGTAATCACTTTGGAGAAGCCTTTGCCCGGGAGCATCAAGCCTTCCGGTTTATCTGTTGATGTGAAATATTCAGAATCAATGAGTCCCGCTGAATCTTCTTCTATTCTTTCAAGCAATACCGCGCAGGCTGCATCTCCGCTCAAGCCTTCCGATGCAATATCTCCTGGATTATAGAATCTTCCTACCTGCTCTGATCCTACCAGCAAACCATATTTCATCTTCGGATTGTGCATCATCGCTCTGCTGATCTGATCGTAAGCGACAACCATACCTACACAGTTAGCGTTACTATCATAAATGGCACAGCTGTTCTTCCCTTCAATTGCTTTATGTACGAAAGCTGCGTCTGTCGGGATGCTGTATTCATGTGTTCCTGAGGATACCACAATTAAATCAATATTATTTCCTGTGAGTCCTGAAGCGGCAAGTACTTTTTTGGCTGCTTCGATGGACATCGTAAGTGTATTTTCTTCTTCAGAGGCTATAAAGCGTTTGTCTCTGCCTAGATGCTTCCACATTCCTACAAGATGATCTTTATTCTCAAAAGATTCTGCTACTTCATCGTTGCTCTTAATGAGTTCTGGATGATATACCGCAACCTGTTTAATGATTACACTAGACATACTTTTTTTACCTCCTCTAAGCTGTATATTCTATAAATTTAGAAGTGCTTTGGCTTCGGCTGTTGTACTCACAAACTCTCCTGTAAAACCTTCTACATTTTTTGCCGCCTTATGCAGCTGCAGTTTAGCTGTAGGAGAAGCCGGGTCAACCATGATGCATCTTTTAAATCTTGAATATAGAGCATAGCAGTGTTCAAGAATAGGAATAATCTCGCGCTTGAACACAGCCAAATCGGTAGAATCGATAACCAGCGTTAGATCCTTCAGAGGAAGCTGATCCATCGAAGCTTCGAATATGTCCACTTCATCCTGTGTTTTTTGAACATCAAAGAAACCTTGCAGATCTACCCAAATAATCTGTTCCTTTTCCATAAAGGTCGTTTCGGATTTCATATACGTTTCTCTCCTCTACTCCATCTTCTATTTATCTTTTTCTAAAAACTCGGAAAACGGTGCTCTACCTCCTTCCCTGAGTTTTTAGTCTTTAGTCTTTCTACATATATCATCGTCTGTTACTAATAAATTTTATATATGTAGTAGATCTATTTTACCATTATATACTATTTTTGCGACTTAAGGCATTGGATCAAAGTTACGTATATACGAACAGTGTGCAACTCTTTCTTTGAATCTTCCCCTTCTCTCTTTTCATTTGCTAAGATGAATACGAAAAGAAAACAGTAAAAGGGGGGCCTGTCATTGACTTACTTATTAAATCTACAGCGCTTGACCAAATACATCGGAACAGATCGAACGATTTTATTCTCAGATGTTAGAGCAGAGGTTATTGAAGGAGAACGCATCGCAGTTATAGGCGCTTCTGGACAAGGCAAGAGTACCTTGCTCCGAATTCTGTCTCTGCTGGATGGGCCGGATGAAGGGGATATAGCATGGCATGGTGTTTCTTTTTGTGAATCTGACCCTCGCTTGTGGAGAATGAAGATCACTTATGTTGCACAACACCCTGTCATGCTGCCAGGCAGTGTTGAAGATAATTTAAAGATGGTGCATTTTATTCATAAAGTGCCTTACGATAAAGCACTTGCACAGCGTCTGCTGGAGAGCACAGGCCTTTCCATGCTGGATGTACAAAAACGGGCATCTGATCTGTCCGGCGGTGAGAAACAGCGGATCGCACTGATTCGTTCTCTTATGCTGCATCCGGAAGTATTACTGCTGGACGAAGTCACTGCATCCTTGGACCAAACAAATGCGAGTCTAGTGGAACAGCTTTTAAAGGATTGGAGCCATAAGGAGGGAACCACTCTCATCTGGGTTACGCACGATTTGGCACAAGCGCGCTCTTTCAGCTCAACTACCTGGTACATGGGCAACCATACGCTTCTTGAACGTCAGCCAACAGAACAGTTTTTTACCCGGCCCAATACAGAGTCCGCCAGCCGGTTCATTACAAAATCTGCTCTTGATGATAAGGAGAACTCATGTCTATCCTCGCCCTGAGTTTCACGATTACATTCGTCATGGTGACGATGCTCATTTCTGTATGGCAGAAGCTTGATTTGGAGAAGGATATTGCAATCGGCACGATTCGTTCAGCCATACAGCTGCTTGCCGTCGGTTATATCCTACAGTTCATTTTCAATTCTGAGCATCCAGCCTTGATTCTGCTCATTATTGCTTTTATGATCACGGTTGCTTCCATGAACGCAGGCAAGCGCGGTCAAGGAATTCGTGGTATTCGTTGGAGGATCGCCCTATCCATCCTGACAACAGAACTGCTTATGATGGGACTTCTGTTAGGACTGGATATCATAGAACCTACCCCTCGTTATATCATTCCAATCAGCGGAATGACCATTGGCAACGCTATGGTCGTGTCCGGTCTGTTCCTTAACCACATGAAGAGGGAAATGGTGACCTCTAAAGGCGAAATCGAAACTCTACTTGCACTCGGTGCTGCACCCAAGCGTGCTATTCAGGATGTACTTAAACGTTCAGTAAAATCCAGCATGATTCCGACGATTGACGGTATGAAGACCGTAGGTCTTGTCCAGCTTCCTGGCATGATGACAGGTATGATTATTGCAGGGGCCGACCCAATTGAAGCTGTCCGTTATCAGATCCTGATCGTTTTTGCCTTTACTAGTTCGGCAGCAGTCACCAGCATCTTGCTTAGCCAACTCACTTATCGCGAATGGTTTACTAAAAGCATGCACCTTCGAGAACTGTAGCATTGTTACAAGCCTGCAGTTCCTATCAAAAATAAGCCTACAGATTTCTGTAGGCTTAAGGCTGTTAACTAATGACTTTTTTACTTCTCTAGTATGTTACCCTTATGCTGCTCTCTTCCGAGTCCAGATGGTCTGTACCCTCCTCGGATACTTCTTCTTCTGTCTGTGAATCGGTACTTAATATATCCTGCACGTAGCTCTTGAGCTCACTGTCATCTTTCACCGTCAGGACTGCCGCTCCGCCAATCTTCTCTTCCTTCAGAAGGCTCATCGGCGGAATCTGTTCGCTGCCTTGAAGGCTGCTTTGGTAGCCGAGCGCTGCCAGCTTCCAAATATCATTAAGCGAAAGATTGGTATCGATATAAGGGTTAACATCATTCAATATGGATGGAAGCTTCATAATGGAGGTCGAAGTCATCATCTTCTCCGCGATCGCCTTCAGCAGCTCCCGCTGACGCTCGGTCCGGGAGAAATCCGACAGGGCATCGTGCCGAAACCGCACATACATAAGCGCCTTCTCACCATCCAAATGCTGCATACCTTTCTTCAGATCAATGTCATATTGATGATTATCCGCCTTACTAACGTAGTACAAATCCTTTTCCACATCAAAATCCACTCCACCTACTGCATCCACCAGCTTTATAAAGCCTTGAAAATCAGTGTAAACATAGTATTGGACTGGAATGCCCAGCAGATCGCTTGCTGCCTTCATAGCGACGTTCGGGCCATGAGTGATAGCTGTATTGATTCGGTTATTGCTGTACCCGGGAATTGAAACGTATGTGTCCCGCATGAGGGAGAAGAGCGATATCTTCTTGGTCTCAGGATTGAGAGAGGCTACCAGCATAGCATCAGAACGCGGAATCTCTCCTTCTTTTAGACCTCTGGCATCTACACCCATGATAAGGATATTGACAGGTTCATCCCCTTCCCACACAGGGGGCTCTGATGTCTGTTCCTGATCGATTTGTTCTACATTATGAAAAGGGGAGTTTTCTCCTTCTTTTTGCAAGCCTTGAAGCTCCTTGACGATAGAGGAAAAATAGATTCCCCCTACAACTACGATCCCAATGACGATACATAAGACAACGGTCCAAGTAACACGCTTTGTTCGTTTGGTCATATAATGGCGTTCCTTTCAAATCCAGTCTAAGCTTCTTTACGAAGATTCACATTTACATTTTATTGTAATCGCATTTAGAGCCCCGATTCTAATGAGATATCTTACAATTAGCTTACTAAATTGTAAGGATAAAGAATCCGATCTGTTCCGGCTTACTTTTAGAACATCGGGAGAACCCATTTGTAGACCACATAAAGAGCCCAGGAAACCCGTCATTTATCGGATCTACCTGGGCTCTTTTCTAGCTTCGTATTATCTTCTGCCGCCGCCAAAGCCGCCATTTGTATTTCCTGTCGTTACGCCTGATTCATTGAGCCAAGTCGTTGCTGTTTCTCCAAGCTCAAAGGATACAACTTCAGTTCCACCTTCATAATTGCCATTCTTGTACCATCCGTCTGCCACATTGTCAGTCGAGGTACCGCCAGAATACAGTGTATAGGTTTTACCTTTTTCCAGATCCGGAGAGCTGATCACTACATATTGGTAATCTTTAGACGGTTCAAAAGTAACGATCGTATTGCCTTCACTGTCTTCAAGGTGTACCAAAGTGCCTGCAGCCTGTGTATCCGTATATGTCATCGCAATAGCGAGCTGGCCGGAATCATCAGATACAGCCTGCGCCATTCCTGATGTGCCTGCTCCAATCAAGTAACCGCCGCTCATATCAAACGTGCTGTCATAATCCAGTGTCCCATTGCCATTATTCGTTGGACCATTCACAATAACCGTACCGCCTGTCATGGTGATCGCTCCATTGGAGTCAACACCGTCACCGCCTGCATCAACCGTTAGAAGACCGCCCGAGATGGTTAAGCTCGCATTTTGATTGCCTTCAAGTCCTCCGCCGCCAAAGCCTCCCGGAGGACGATTACCATTTGCTGCCCCGCTATCTGTTGGTGCTGACGGGTTTGCAGTGCTCGATTGTGAATCCTCCGTTCCAGTGCTTTGTGCTGTACCTTCTGTAGAGGCACTGGTTGTTGCTTCAGGTGGTGCGGCCGGTGCTTCTGCTGCTGATGATGCTTCTGTTGCTCCTGCTGTTGTATCTGTTGTTGTCTCTGCATCTGTACCCGAAGCATTTACGCCATCATCAGATGCGATGACATGCGCCTCGCCTCCGGATATTGTAATATCTGCTCCTTCAAGACCTTCATAGCTTTCTGTAATATCAATTGTTCCGCCTGAAATAGCGAGCAGTGCATCGGCATGAACCGCATCATCACCGGAAGCAATACCGATATTCCCACCGCTGATCGAGATGTTTTGGTTGCTGTGCACCGCATCATCTGCTGAGTCAATCGTAAATGTTCCGCCGTTTATGATCATATCGCCGCCTGCCTTGATCCCTTTTGCACTCGTGGACTCTGTCTCAGTTGAAATGGTATCTTGGGCATCTGAAGCAGCTGCATCTGTCGTCGTACTTCCAGACATATTGGTGACCGCCGCTGTCACAACCGTACTGCTTGCTTTTGCACTGGTAGCATTGGCTGTCCCTGCTGTATCATCTGTACCATTAGCTGTATCAGAAGGTGCTGCCGGCGCAGACTCTCCGTTCCAGTCTCCGCGCATCATGCCACCGTCACCGTTCATTCTTCCCATGCCCGGCCCCTGGTCACTCTCGGTTTTCACCTCTGCATTGGCACTTCCTCCACCGGTTGCAAGCGTATAGGTTCCTCCATCAATAAGGAGCGATTTCTCTGACTGGATTCCATCGTTCTCCGCTTCAATATCAAAGGTTCCGCCCGAGATAGCGATAATCCCCTTATCCTCATCTTCATCATTTGTCGACTTCATGCCGTCTCCACCTGCTTTAATCGTAACGGTTCCTGCTTCAGCAGCCAGCCGGTCACGCCCTACGATACCATCATCGGCGGCATCTATAGTGATCGTACCTCCCACTAATTTAAAATCGTCCTTACTCGTAATACCATCCTTGTAGCTTGCCGTAACCGACAAGCTGCCGGTCCCATTAATCGTCAGGTCGTTTTTAGCAAACACAGCCGCACTTGGCTCATCGCTCGTTTCATCTTCAAAACTATAGGTCTTGCCGTCCGCAACCTTATTTTCGGTTCCATCCGCCAGTGTAATGACCGTTTTGCCAGCACCTTTGCTGTAGATCGGCGCACTGTCGCTGTCTGTAATGTCCACGCCGTTCAGCACGAGATGAACGAGTGCCTCTTCCTCTGTATCCACTACAATTTGTCCATCGTTCAGTGTTCCACTAAGTACATAGGTTCCTGGCTCCGTGATCGTTACCGATCCATCTGCAGCTTCTGCGCCCGCTCCGTTAATCTGTGCACTTGTGCCGTTCAGTTCAATGGTCACTGCATCCTCTGTGCTCCATTCCGTGCTGCGGTCATCCTCATCAAATGTGATCAAATCATCCATCTTGAAGCTCGCCAGCTCTACTGCAGCAGCCTCGCTATCTGTGCTGGTTGCGGCTGTACTGGTATCTGTTCCTGCTGCGTTATTACTGCATGCTGCCATTAGGGCGGCGCATAAGAATACAACGCTAAGTCTGCTTGCTAGGGTTGTCTTTTTCATTTATTCATCTTTCCTTTCTTATCGCTCGCAATTTGACTGCCTCTCTCCAGTTGGCTACGCCAAAAGTCGTTCGTCATCCAAATTCCTCGCTAAGTATGTTTTTGCTCAAATTTCGTCTTCGCCGGAAATTTTCACTTAGAGTCATATACAGTTCATCCTAGACCCATACAGCTAGAAATTAGTAGTCACTAGTCACAGGGGCCATTGTCAATGAAAGATCGAGATTCCCATTACGGCATCTGATTTCATCCAAGAACTCCTTTTGGTTGGTAAGCTGATTCATCGTCACGCCGTATACCAATTCATACAGGCTGCCCAGCTCGGTCGTTCTAATTTTTTTCAGCTCATACTGCACGTTATATTTCTTGAATACCTCATCAAAAGCATCATCATAGCTCAAATTTTCGGGAATCGTAATTTTTAACGTTCTTTGCAATGTTTTTCTTGCACCAAATTTAAATTTACTTAACACAAACATCAGAATACATAGAATCAGGGTGAACAATATGGCATATCCAAATGCCCCCACACCGCAGGCAAGACCTGCTGCCATGGTAAACAGAACATAAGCAATATCTTTAGGGTCACCAGGCGCGCTCCGGAACCGGATGATGGAGAAAGCACCTGCCAAGCTGAAGGCTCTTGCGATGTTGCTGCCAATCAGCAGAATAATAATCGCTACGATTGCGGGCAGGACAACCATTGTCAGAGAAAAACTTTGGGTATAACCGTTTGCGTTCGTCTTCATATAGGTAAAGCTAATGATGCCGCCTAATACGATGGCGATAAGAATGCTGAGCACCGTACTCATAAAAGTAAGTTCCGTACTCGCAGATGTTGTTGCATTAAATAGTGAATCAAGCATAAAGCATACTCTCCCGTTCCTGTTTTTCGTTCTTTAGCATTTTTTTGTATTCATTTCCGTATTTCGAGAAGCTCGTCCGATACAGCTCGTGCTCGGAAAGCATGACCGACAGCCACATGGGCACGGTCTTTTCTGCTTTTACTTCCATAAGCCACTGCCCTTCCTCCAGCAGCTGTTCGCCGTAATCTCCTTTTTCCAGCTTTAAGTCATAACGTCTTGTGCGGATGTTCGTATCAAACGTTATTCTCAGATCTCGGCTATCCTTGCAGAAGAGTGCTTTTCTGTCGTACGACAGGTACACCTTTGGGGCCAAATCGTACTGCCGCAGGAAGTAGCTGATTTCGTTCACAACCTGCCGGTTCATATAATCCTTCAGCTCAGGAGCCTGCCCTGTCCGGACAAATTCGTAAGCCTCATCCAGCTTAAGCGCTGTTCTTCTCTTATTGACCAGGCCGAACACCTTCTTCTTGATTTCCAGATATACTTTTGCATCCTTGTTCGGTACGCCGTAAGCCCGGAGTCTAAGTTTCTCCTTGTACTTTGGCTTTGCCAGACTCGTTCTGATCAAAGAATCGTGTTCTGTATCGAAATAGAGATTGCTAATGGAATAAAATTCATGCTGCTTGTTATATTCATCGGGTTCCATATATTCCATGAGATCGAGATACAGCTTGCGGTACGCCTTGCTATCCAGCAAATATTTGCTCTCATAGCGGTTAAATACCTCTATAGCCATGTGCTTCAGATCCTTTCTTTTTTCGTAGGTCTCGTGTGGTGATGTATGTATCGTAAGCTTCAAACCTTTAATGAATCTTAAATACTTTTACATTTCATATAAATTTTTTAACACTGCGTTTACACAGCACCCTTGCAAAAAATCGCTTCTATATATGCGCGGTATTTATGAATTGATTAAGGTTGATTAAAGGTAATCCTGTTATACTTGCCCTATCAAAACAAACAAGATAATCCATACAGAGGATGAATAACAATGAGAATATTAATTGTGGAGGACGAGCTTCATTTAGCAGAAGCCCTCTCTCAAATATTAAAGAAGCAACATTATTCCGTAGATATGGTCCATGACGGACGAAGCGGACTCGACTATGTGCTTAGCGGGATTTACGACCTGCTGCTGCTCGATATCATGATGCCTGAAATGGACGGAATCAGTGTCCTTAAGGAAATTCGAAAGGAAGGAATCTCCATCCCCGTCATTCTACTAACAGCAAAGGGCGAGGTGGATGACAAAATAACAGGGCTCGATTATGGTGCTGACGATTATGTTGCCAAGCCTTTCTCCTCAGGAGAGCTGCTTGCAAGGATCAGGGCGGTATCGCGGCGTAAAGGCGAGGTGCTGCCTGAGGATGGGCTGAAATTTGGTGATATCGAGCTGAACACTCTGGCCCTGAAGCTTTCCGTAGGGGGAAAGGAAATCAAGCTTAATTTGAAGGAAAGTGAGCTTTTGGAGCTTTTAATGGTAAGGAAACAATCCATCACCTCCAAAGAGCAAATCATTGAGAAGCTTTGGGGCTTTGATTCCGAAGTGGAGCACAACAATGTAGAGGTCTATGTTTCTTTTTTACGTAAAAAACTGAGCTTCCTCCATTCCTCCGTTCGCATCAGCACCGTTCGAGGCGTCGGTTATGTATTAGAGGTGAGCGCCTGATGTTTACAAAACTCAGGAACCGATTCCTGATCTTAAATTTGGTCATCATCTCGATCATTATGCTGGTTGCTTTTGTCTCCATTTATACGATTACGTTCCGTGACGTGCAAAGAGACATTCGAATGGAGTTGAACAAGGTATCCGAGTCCTACACTCATGATTTTAATGAGCCTCGCGGAGAACGTCCCGGAGGGAATATGGGACCTGGACCAGCAGAGGATGACTTTGCTAACGATATTTCGCCTCCCAAGCGCTCCGTATCCTTCATGCTGGAGACCGACCAGGATGGGAATATCACTAACCGGGATTCGAGGCTGGAGCTGGATGAGGAATTTTATGATCTAGCTCTCAAGGAGGCGCTCGCTAAAGGCAAAACAAGCGGACAATTTACGCTGGACGACAGCCACTGGACCTTTGAGATACTAGAAACGAGCTCAGGCTATATGATAGTCTTTCTGGATGTCAGCTCGCAGCAGGTTATTTTAACGAATTTAATCTATACCTTTGCCATTGTCGGATTGATTATGCTGATCGTCATCTTTTTTACCAGCCGCTTCTTCGCCAACCGATCCATTACACCGATCCAGGAAGCCTTTGATAAGCAGAAGCAGTTCATAGCCGATGCATCCCATGAATTGAAGACGCCTTTGACTATAATTAATACAAACACAGACGTTTTACTGTCCAACAGCGAGGACAAGATCCGCGATCAGGAAAAATGGCTGTACTACATCAAGTCAGAAACAGAGCGTATGACGAGGCTGACGAATGACCTCTTATATTTAACTGAGATGGATGATTCGCGTGCAGGTGTATTGTTCTCCAAGTTTGATATGAGTGAGGCCGTCGAAAATATCCTCTTAACGATGGAAGCTGTCATCTTTGAGAAGCAAATTATGCTGGATTATGATATTGAGCCTGGTCTTACAGTGAACGGCTCTAGTGAACAGATTAAGCAGGTCGTAATGATTCTATTGGATAATGCCGTGAAATACACAAATTCTAAGGGCTCGGTTACCCTTTCTTTGAAAAAGCAGCATAATGAGGTTGTACTGTCTGTTACGAATACCGGTGAAGGTATTGCTCCTGAGCACTTGTCGCGAATTTTTGACCGATTCTACCGGACCGATTCCGGAAGAGCTCGCAAACAAGGCGGATATGGTCTGGGTCTGGCGATTGCCAAATCGATTGTAGAACAGCATAAAGGCAAAATTCATGCCAAAAGCACCGTCGGTGAATCGACCACCTTCTATGTGCATTTATCTTAAGTAAACACAGGCATTTAGGACTATGAATAAGCCTCTGTACACTTTTCTTGTGAGAATATTCCATA
Organism: Neobacillus mesonae; assembly: GCA_023715865.1. Classification (GTDB taxonomy): domain Bacteria; phylum Bacillota; class Bacilli; order Paenibacillales; family Paenibacillaceae; genus Paenibacillus. The sequence goes on along the minus strand of JAMBOW010000003.1, from coordinate 283,550 downwards.
TATAATCTTTGCAAAGAATCTATCGAACGGAAAGGAGCTAATGCGAATGGATCAACGAATCAATCTTCGTCCAGAGGAGCTGCAGCAGCTCTCCCAGCAGTTTGTTCAAGCTTCTCAGAACGGACAGTCCATTGTTCAACAGCTGAACACGATGATTAATGAGTCCGAAGGTCAGTGGGAGGGTGAACGACAGAGGGAATTTCTTCAGCGTATTCAGGAGAGTCTTACCTCCGTTAAATCCTATCTGAACGGATTGCAGGAGACGGGTACGCAGCTGCAGCAGACGGCTGCACGTTTTCAAGAGGCAGATCAAGCTCGATAATTGGGTTTATGGACTTTGCTAGCGCCATTTTTGCAGCTCAAGAGAAGCCAGGAGCCGGAAGAGTAACTTTAACACGATTACTTCAATGATATATATAAAGCAAGAAGAACATCATGTTTTCGTCGTCTTCTGCGATTTATACCGCAGCACCTTAAGCCATGAGCTGTTAGCTCATGGCTTTTTAAGTATATGGGTGTGCTTTGCTCAGGCTTCATTTAACCGTGCAGAGAACTGTTCCTCTTCGTGATCCACAAATCCGACGAACACAATTTCCTCGATATCTTCATGATTAAATCCGTACGTGTAATCCGGATTGATATATCCTTCCGGATACAGGCACCCTATATAATCGAAAGCACGCGGAGGTTCGGTCATCATAATCTGCTTGCGCCCGTAGATCACAAGCTTCTTGCTTCCTTCTCTTAACCGAACGATAGAACCGTTAGGGAGCAGCGTTTCCGGTTTATTCACTCTTTGAATACCTCCTTTATACATGCTGAGTAGGATGCTGATCTCCATTCGGAGCAGCACTGCCTGATCGAACTCGTCTAATCCAATAGTAACGATGCAGCTCCAGTATGAAATGAAACAGGACAAAAGCCAGCATCGAATATACACACATCAATACAATGACAACCGTATCTTCACTAACAAACATCAAAGACAGGTTCGCCAGCAAATAGCCAAGTCCGGTAATCATCGTCAGCGGCAGCAGGCGCATTGTCTTCTGCTCTTCCTTCTTCTTCTCCGGAGTGCGGAGCTTCCGAAGATGTGCACGAACGTAATGATAAAGAGCAAATCCGTAAGCGGCAAAAGAGCCAATGGCATACCATGGCGTCGTTAACTGCAAGCTGCTGTAGGCAAATTTCTGAGTGGCAATCATCAGTCCGAGAGAGCCGACGATACCAAATACGCCTCTGAATAGGACATAAATCAGCTGCAGCCTTCGGGGAGCCGCAATCAGTGAAAGCGCCCATACGTTCATGACAGCAAGCGGCGGGAACAACAGATACGCGTAAAGGGGTTCATAAGGTGCGCTTAGGACCGGTATAACTAAGAACACATTAAGAAAAAAAAGAACCAGAATTCCGGCATTCAACCGGATGGTGTTCACCGGATACAACGTGAGATAAGTGTCGAATTTCTTCCGGTCGTAGTCTGTTCCTTCCCATGTCCTTGAATGCTTCTCAGCCAGAGGCTTGTTACGTTTTGACATTATTTAAACCACCCCGAAACCGTCGACCATGCCTCTTTAGCTCCATGCTTCACAACATCTTTTAAGGAGTCGTCCTCTCCATCCTTATCAAGATCCATGTCCATCTTGATGCCTTCAGCAAGATAAGTCAGCCCGACGGATACTCCGAATCCGACCGCACCGACAGCCAGCACAGGTGCCGCAGCAGGCATAATGGCTGCTGTGAGAAGTGTCGCTCCTACCGTCGTCGCTCCTCCGACAACGACATTGCCGATAATATCTCCGGCAACTTTATCAGTCGAAGCATTGTTGTCGAGATTCTCTTTTGTATCCGTAAATACATCGATACCGACGCTCGCCCAGCCAAGCTTGTCCTTCAGCGCCGTCTTGGCCCCGTAAAGCGGATCTGCCATGGAATAAATATCTTTAATCTTCGGGGAGGCCGTACCATTAGCAATCTTTGCTTCCATATCGCGCAAATAATAAATTTTATAATTTCTCGGCCTTCCATTAACTTTGGGATTATCTCGAACTGAAGCATGGCTGTCCCGCACCAGAATACGCGGACTTCTCCGATCCAGCTGCTGCTTGACCATGTAGCCATTGTGTACTCTATAACCTAGACGGGCAACAGCCAAGGCTCCCATCGTAGTCCCCACAATATTACCCAGCCCATCGACAGGAGCCATTGGATTGAACCCGGTAATACCTAAAGCTCCGCCCGATTGATCTTCCTCTTCAAACCGCACACGAGTTGTATTTACAAAAGTCGAAAGCTCTTGCATGTTCTGAGCTGCCGTCTGAAAATTGCGCTGATGAGCCTGATACATCCCGATAATGGCTTCACGGTTGCCTGATTGCCAAGCCGCTCCGTTCAGTCCATTCTGAAGTGCCGCATCTACCTGCTGCAGCTGCTGTGTCACCTGCTCCAGCTGCTGGACAAGAGCATTCAGATAGGCTGCTTTCATCACGATCTGGGTCATGATTCTCCTCCTTTATATGAATTACTTCAACTCGGCGTAAGGATAGACAAAGTACGTGTTGTTACCAAATAAAGTGTTTGTATGAATTCGGGTTCCGTTACCTGATATGCTTGTACCATTTCCCGGTTCTCATCCTTAATGAAAATCCAGTTTCCATCAGGACTTCCCATAAAATAGATCGGGTGAGAACAAAGCTCTGTTCCGCGAATGATGACTTCAAACATCCCTTGCTGCCTACACGATGAGCAGACTTCCATTAATTCAGCCAATAAAGATGGGTTGTTCTGCGCCAATGCATCGCTCTGCACATTCGATTTAAGTTCAGCTAAATTAAATTTACCCTGTTGATCTTTTATCCTGTTAAATGTCTCTGGGTACATAGAGAGCCGGCCAGCCTTCTCTTCTGTATCAGGAAGCAGCAGTGTATCCCCCATTCTGGATACAAGCTCCTCAAGTCCTTCCAAAAGTGAAGTGAGAATGACCTCCCCTGTTTCTGAGCACCACTTCAGCTCTGCAGCCTGAGCTCCGGATAGAAAACCATATATAATAGAAGATTCACCTTCGGTGTTATGGAATTGAAGAATAGGGGTTACACAGCTGTACTTGCATGCCTTTAACAGCTCAAGCAGTAAAGAATCCAGAATCACGTTCTTTCCATCCACAGCAAGTAGACCGGCAGTCTTCAGATCTTTCAAGATTAGCTCATATCGTTTTTCCGGCGGGATGTTCTCCCTATCATCCGCAGCATACTCAAGCAATGCCTCTCCTTCCGGAATATCCATGAGCTGAAACAAAAATGCCGCCTCGGCAGCTGTTAATTGGACCGAATAAGATGACAGCAACAATTCGTTCCTCCTTTTTAAATACATTCAGCTTAAATCAGATATGATTCAATTCATTGTATGGTGAAAAAGAGAAGGACTCAATCACTCCTTACTCCCATGTCCCGCGCCCTATATTTTTTTCATAAATACATATTTAGGAAACAGACGAATCAAGGCGATATGTATTTTTACCTTCTGCCTTGGCAAGATATAGAGCTGCGTCTGCCTTTTGAAGCAGCTCCTTCGCTGTATCGCCTTCTTTATACAAAGCCATGCCTATACTGGATGTCGTGATCAGTTCCTGTTCCGAAATATGCCAAGGATGCTGAAGCGCCTCAAGAATACGCTCAGCAATTTCCACGGCTTGCAGCTGGCTACCGATATGTGGAAGAACAATAACGAATTCATCGCCGCCCATTCGGGTAAGCACATCCGTTTCTCGAATACAGGCGCGTACCCTCGCCGCGAATTGCCGAAGAAGCTCATCTCCTGCCTCATGTCCTAATGTATCGTTAATTTGTTTAAACTTGTCCAAGTCCATGAACATGACAGCCAGCTGAGATGCATTGGTTTGAACTTCCTCCACGGCTTCCATTAACGTTTTATTCATAAATCTTCGATTAGGAACTCCTGTAAGCGCGTCATGATAGCTTAAATGCTCGAGCTGCTCCTGGTACTTTTTCCGCTCGGTTATTTCTCTGCCCACGATCATCATATTTTTGAAATTATCATGCTCATCAAACATCGGTGTTCCTTTTATCTCGAGCCATACGATATGCCCGGCTGCATGCACCCGTTCCATTTCATAGGTAAAGGGTTTACGGGAGAGCAGCATTTTCATGAAGAGCATTCGAAATTGATCATCCGTCTTATCGTCAGGCTGATAGAAAACCCATTTCCCCATGTACTCCTTAGGATCATAACCAAGCACCAGCTTGTGTGATGGAGAAGCATAATCCACAATGCCATCCAAATTAACGAGCTGGATCATATCAAGCGAATTATCTGCCAGAAGACGATAACGCTCTTCACTTTCTTTTAGTGCATTCAGCAGCTGTCTTTGCTCTGTAATGTTCTTAGCTACACCAAAAACACCATTGACCTTACCTTCATAGAACAACGGAACATTCTTAATTTGTAGATAGATCATGTCTCCGTTCTTATGGATAGCTTCTGCAACATATTGGCAGGAGGCTCCCTTTAGCACCTCATTAAAATACTCATTCAACTGCTCAAGCTGACTGAGGCTGAATATATCCTTATACGATAAACCCGTAATATCTTCATTTCTATAACCTAAACACTCGGTAATCCCTTCATTAACTTCAACGATCCTGCCTTCGGTGGAAACAATAAAGATAGCATCCGGATTGTAATTAATGATTGATTTAAAGGCCTCAATAGACTGTTCACTTAAAAACTCACTCATTTTTCCCTTTTCTATCCTCCGGTCATCGTAGCTGTAGGTATAAACTTACATTTACTTTAGCAAATTTTACCCATTAAGGATATTACCTAAATTTTACATAAACATAACTTTACTATTTTATCGAAAAGCATAAAAAACGCAGATCGTCTTCTTATGCAGTGCCTTATGACGGGCAACATACATATAGAAGTTATCTGCGTTTTTCCAGAAATATTTTATAAGATCCGCCCTATACCTTGGACTGTTCACTTATTCATTATCTTAAAGTTTTTAACGCTCCGCTCCAAGCAACAACTTGATCAAGCATAGCATTAACGTTAGTTAAATGCAGCTCCTGCGGCTTGAACACTGTTCCGTTTTCGAAATCAGTAAACAAGGATAATGTTGGATGCACACGTACATCCGCAACAAGCAATTCACCAAGGATACCGCGCAAGTGCTCTGCTGCACGAGCTCCTCCCGTCGAACCGTAGCTTACGATACCGGCAGCTTTGTTGTTCCAAGCATCGCGGGCAAAATCAATTGCATTCTTCAGTGCACCAGTAATGCTGTGATTATACTCCTGTACGATGAACACAAATCCGTCCAAGCTGGCAAGCTTTTCATTCCATGCTGCAATTCCCGGCTCAGAGCCGTCTGTTGTACCGAGAAACGGCAAGTTATAATCCGCGATATCTACGATTTCATAGTTAGCATCTCCGCGTTTTTCAGCGATGCCTTTGACCCATTCTCCTACTTGCGGACTTACGCGTCCTTCCCGTGTGCTTCCCAAAATAATACCGATGTTCAATTTAGTCATTGTCTGTTCCTCCCTAGTCTCTTTTCCAAATAATTTATCCCAAAAACCCATTTCTCACACCACCTATATCTTAACTTGCTTCTCTACAAATCAATGCTGTTCATTAAGTTACTTTATGTAAGTTATTGTATTAATTATATTTCATATTGTCAAGTAAGTATTTATAAAAAGTAAAGAGTGCTTGTACCATGATCTAGTCATTTGGGTATTAAGTGCTCATCTGTGTTTATTCCTATAACAAAAAAACCGTAGACCTCATACCATAGTCTACGGCTTCTTCTCGTTATTTAATCAAGATCCTCGCCATTGGTTGCAATGACCTTTTTATACCAGCCAAAGCTCTTCTTTTTAAAACGCTTCAGGGTTCCCTTACCTTGATCATCCTGATCGACATAGATAAATCCGTAACGTTTGGACATCTCTGAAGTTGAAGCACTGATAATATCAATGACTCCCCAGCTTGTGTAGCCCATCAGCTCAACGCCATCCATCACTGCTTCTTTCATTTGGTAAATGTGCTTACGGAAATAATCAATCCGATAGTCGTCCTGAATCGAACCATCGGCTTCCACCGTATCCCTAGCCCCTAAGCCGTTCTCTACGACAAACAGGGGCAGCTGATAACGGTCATACAATTCTTTCAGCACAACCCGAAGTCCGATTGGATCCAGCTGCCAGCCCCATTCTGTTCGCGGGAGGTTAGGATTTCGTATGGTGCTGTACAAATTACCTCCAGTCACTCCGTACTCCTCTGGATTCACTGCAGAAACGAGCGAGGTGTAGTAGCTGAACGATATGAAATCTACCGTATGCTCCTTCAGGAGTTCCAGATCGCCCGGCTCCATGCGAACGGATATCCCATGGTCTGCCCAGTATCTTGCCATAAATGGCGGATAGCTGCCTCTAGCTTGTACATCGGTGTGCAGCAAATTCAGCTGATTATCAATCTGTGCTTGAAGCACATCTTCAGGCTTAGACGTTGCCGGATAATGAATCATACGAGCCAGCATGCAGCCGATTTGAAACTCTGAATTGATCTCACGGGCGAGCTTCGTTACCGTGCTGCTGGCAACAAATTGGTGATGCAGTGCTTGATAGGAAGCCTGCATTACATTGTCTACCCGATCCTCTACAATTCCTCCGCCTGTAAACGGCTCGATAATGGTTGTATTGATTTCGTTAAATGTAAGCCAGTACTTTACTTTATCCTTATACCGGTTCATTACAGTGTCTGCATATTTCACAAAATGGTCGATGACTTCACGTCCGGCCCATCCTCCGTATTTTAGAACGAGGTTCATCGGCATCTCATAATGAGATAGAGTTACCAGAGGCTCGATATTGTATTTTCTGAGCTCGTCAAATACCTCATCATAAAAACGCAGACCTTCTTCATTCGGCACTTGATCATCGCCATTTGGAAAAATACGCGGCCAGTTGATGGATAAGCGGAAAGTCTTGAGTCCCATCTCCGCAAATAAAGCAATATCTTCTTTAAAGTGATGGTAAAAATCGATCCCGTAACGCTTAGGGTAACCTTCAGCGCTTTTGTGTTCCATGGCTCTCTCTATGGAGTCACTCGTTACATGCATTAATTCCTTGAGATTAACATAGTCCTTCTTGTCAAAGTACGGGACCATGTCAGCTGTAGACAAGCCTTTACCGCCTGCATCGTATGCCCCCTCAGCTTGATTGGCTGCAATGGCGCCTCCCCACATAAAATCCTTCGGAAATCCTTGTATATTTTTCATTCTTTACCTCTCTCCTTTCCAGTTACAGCTCTGCTTTTAGTACTGCTTCTCCAGTTGTGATGTCGCCAAGCTTTAAGGAACTAATTCTTGCATAATCGGCAGTATTGGTAACCACCATCGCCGTTGTTATATCGTAAGACTCCGCAATCTTGTCCAGATCAAAGGTAAGCAGATCATCTCCTGCCTGAACCCGGTCCCCTGTCGCCACATGCGCTTCAAAGTACTGACCCCGCAGCTTGACCGTATTGATCCCGACATGAATCAAGAGCTCCATTCCGTTATCACTGCGGACGACAATGGCATGTTTCGTCTTGAATACATTCATAACCGTACCCGTAACCGGAGCAGAAAGCTTGCCAGTGGACGGCACAAAGGCTACTCCTTTACCCATAAGTTCTTCACCGAAGGTCGGATCATTGACTTCTGAGAGGGGAACTGCCTTCCCTGTCATAGGTGCGAATGCCGTGGCGTTCTCAGTAGGTACAGGTGTCTCAGACAGCTCGGTAACGGATGCTGCTTCATTTGTAGTAGTTGTTGAACTTGCTGCCGTTGTTGATTCAGATACTGCTGGTTTCCCCACCGTTTCTTGATCTGATTCTTCTTCGCGTATTCCGAATATTACCGTCATGATAGCAGAAACTACAAAGGCAAGAGCCATCGCAATAAGAGAGTACAAGAAGGTCTGTCCTACTAAAGCAGGCAAACCAGGCAAGCCGCCGTTTCCAGCTAATACATAAGCCTTTGCTCCGAAGGCAAGACCAAATCCGCCCCCTACAGCACTACCAATCATAGCTGCCGCAAAAGGTCTTTTATATTTCATGTTAATACCATACATTGCCGGCTCGGTTACACCCATCAATGCAGTGAAGCTGGTGGACAGTGCCACGGATTTCAGGTTTTTGTCTTTTGCCCGAATGAATACGCCAAGTGTAGCACCCGCCTGCCCCATGTTGGAGATGTAAGTAAGCGGCAGGAACTTGTCAAAACCAAGTGTAGCAATGTTGCTGAGGATGACCGGTACAAGTGCATAATGCATACCTGTCATCGTGATGACTGCCATAGCTCCACCAAGAACGATACCCGCAATCAGTCCGCCTTCATCCAGCAGCCAGTTGATCCCCCCGGACAGCCCGCTGCCGATTAAAGTCCCCAAAGGTCCAATGGCAATCAGTGTGACCGGCACCATAACTAATAGAGAAATAAGTGGTACTAAGAGCAGCTTTAATGCGGACGGGATAATCTTGTCTACCCATTTTTCCACATAAGACAGAATCCAAACCGCAAGCAGCACAGGAATAACAGAAGAAGAATAGGTTACTGCCGTGACTGGAATCCCTAAGAAGGAAACCGCATCTCCGCTGGATAAAAGTGTGCCCATATCCGGATACATCAGCGCGGTACTTAGCGCTAATGCGACGAACGGATTACTGCCGAATTTACGAGCTGCGCTGACAGCAATCAGCATCGGCAGGAAGTAAAATACACCATCCCCGACAGCTGATAGTATCCGGTACGTATCCGTTCCTGCCGAGATCCAGCCGAGAGATCCGAGCAGAGCAAGCAGCCCTTTCAGGAGACCGGCCGCCGTAATAGCAGGCAGCATCGGTGCAAAGACGCCCGCAATCGTTTCGAATATTTTAAGAATCACATTTTGCTTCTTCTCCGGCTTTTTATTCTGCTCGCTTTCCTTCGCCTGCTGCAGCACCGGATACTCCTTCACCATCGCATCGAATACCTTCGGCACCTCATTGCCGATAATGACCTGGAATTGGTCACCAGACACGTTGGTGCCCATGACCTTATCTACTTTTTTAATTGCTCCGCTGTCCACCTTGTCATTGTCTTTAAGTTCAAAACGCAAACGGGTAATGCAGTGGTATACGGAATTGACATTATCTACTCCGCCGACGGATTTAATGATTTCCTGCGCCGTCTTTTGATAACTCATCGTTGATTCCCCCTGATTCTTGTATGCATAAAAAAATACCCGAACGAAACCGGCACACTTATAGCTCATGCCAGAACTCATTCGGGTATTGCCTGATCAAACAGTAACAAGCCCATTGTTATATTCACTTTTTATTTTTCATTAAACGTTCCAAATGAAGCGTCAAATACAGCTGCTCCGAGTGTGTCATCTCATATTGGTAATGTTTGAATATGAAAGTTTCGATTTTCTCAATGCATTTAAATGTTGCCGGGTAATTTTTTCTGACTACTTCATATAGATACTCCTCCGTATCATCATACGAAGAATGCGTAATGACCCGCTGGCAGAAATACTTAAGATGCGTAATGAAACGGAAATAGTTGACGGAATCCTCATCGAATTCCACATTAAAGTGATATTTGATGATGTTCATAATCTCCTGCAATAGCTGCATGAGATGTGTAACATCGTTCATCGAATCATTGACTTCTGCATTGATGAAGTGCAAAGCAATGTTGCAGATTTCCTCCTTGGGGAAATCGATGCCCAGCCTTTCCCGAATGAGCGTCAGCGCATCCGCAGCTACATCATACTCGGCTTTGTAAAAATGCTGCACTTCCCATGTCAGAGGGTTACGTGTAATTTGCCCTTTAGCGAGCCGCTGCACTGCAAAGTGAATATGGTCTGATAAAGAGACATAGATCCCGTCACTGACCGCTTTGTTCAATTGCGTACGCGCCAGACTCACGATATCGTCCGTTACCTGCAGAATTTCTGCAGGAACCTCTGCTACAATCGCCTTAAACCTCTCATATATGGACGAATCCTGAAGGCGAAATATTTTCTCTATTCGCCCTTCATCGATGGTGTCGCCAACCCGAAATTGAAATCCGATTCCTCGGCCGAGAATCAGTAATTCCTGATCTTTGTCATCCATCGTACTTACAATATTGTTGTTAAATATTTGTTTAATGATCACATGAACCACCACTTTTTGAGGAATAAAAAAAGGGCAAAACAACAATGGATATATACAAAAAAGATATCCCCATTGTGGTTTTGCCCGCATTACCGGTAACAAGCCTCGCAATTACATTAACATAAGCTGAAAACGGTGTCAACAAGGTGGGGTTAATTGCCGGCTTCATGCTCTTCTAGGAACAGAGCAATCTCCTCTTCTAGCTTCTGATCGAACTTGTCCTTCAATTCCTCTTTGGTTGATCCCATGGCAATGGCAATTTCACCGTACAGCAGCTTTTCGGCTTCTTTTAGAAACTGTTGATCTCTTAAACTGATCGTTTTCTTCCCGTTTTGGATGGCAAGATACCTCTTCGTATAAATGACTTTAACTAGTTGTACAAGGTCCTGACTCTTCAATGACTTTAAATAGTCCTCATAATGATCAACCAATGATATGCCTTGACTATGCTCTGAAATATTTGCTATAAAGGTATCGACCTCATCAAACAGCACGATCGCCTCTTCCCTTGATATGACAGGGCGCATAAAAATCGTCGTATCCGTTGGTGTGTAAATCGTCTCTGTACTAAATAGAGGTGATAATGTGTAGTACTGTTTATTGGGATCGAGGATCGGAAGTGCCCCTATGGATTTGATTTGGCAAACCCCGTTATTACCGTAAATCACATATTCATTTACATGATACATTTAGCGCTCCCCCTACCTTTTTTCTTACATGGTTCTTCTCTATTCGATATATCGACAACACATTGTTATAAGATCTATATGGATATAAGTAAAGTCCCAGTGAAATCCACCCTTCGTGTTCCACGAAAAACTCACTTACATATTAAGTATATCACATGCCTGTCAAGAGCTTCTGTCAGCTTAGTTAAAAGTCAAGTCCATTATTTTTTACATAAAAAAAAGGGCCCCTGAGATGGTTGATACCTATCCTACCGGTCCCTTACTACTTATATAAAGCCGCACAAATTTGGCTCTTTCTATTCGATATATAGACTTTTTATTATAAATCTCCTAAGATTTCAGGTAATTTCTTTAGATTTATGGCGAGCCAATTCATTTCTTTTGCAAATCGTGCCGGGGGCACGCTGTGTTCATCCATATTCGCATGAACCCACCAAGTACTTTCCAAATACCATAGCAGCTGCAATGATTGAGCAACATAGCCTTGCGGCAGGGATTGTTGTTCTTCGTCGGTATACCCTGCAGCAAATGCAGAGATAAGATCAACGTTTAAATGATCATTTAAAGCGCATGACATGATAGCGCGGGCAACATCTAATTGCGGGTAATCATAGTCAAGCCGATCAAAATCAAGAATAGCCGATAACCGGTCCTCATGAAACAAAAGATTATCGACCCATAAATCACGGTGTACCCAGCCTGTTTCAAGGTTGCTAAGTACCTCTAAATCGATCTCTTCGGCTGCGCTCCGCTGTATCTCCATGTCGGCAAGCAGTGAATACTTGCCTTTATCCTTTGCTTGCTGCATCAAAGAATTCCAATGCGCTAAGCGTTCCTCACGGCTTGGAGGAATGAATTTGGGCTGCTTTTTCCTATCTATTGTGCCATCGTTTAATAAACGATGCATTTTACCTGTTGCACGGCCTAAGTCATGCATTTGCTGTGCATTTATTGTACCTGGCTGAAGGATGCTGCCTTGGCAATATTCCATTGCCATAAATGTTTCTCCGTGATCTGATTCCAGTAAAATTCTATCATTACACGACAACAATAATGGGCATGGAAGACCAAGTTCGCGCAGCCTCTCTTGCTGAGACAATGCAAACTGCAGCTCTTCCGGATGATATAATTTATATCTTTCTTTGTTGTACTGTTTAATTAGAAAATGCCCTGAATCCGTTGTCAGTCTCCATTTAAGATTTAGCCATCCACGTTTGATGGGAGTAGAGCTCCGTACATTTATACCAAAGAAATACTGAAAACTCCTAATCAGGTCTTCTCGAATAGCTTCTTCAGAAATGATCGTATCCATTTCATCTTCTCCTTCTCTATAACAGGACATTTTATTTTTTATTTTTTTATCCCCTGTCGATTTTGCTATTTCTCCTTCGTCGTCTTTATATAGAGGCTGAAATAAAATGAAGCAGCCATATCCAAAAAGAGAGGATGTTTTAAAATGGCAAAAATCACAACGTACATCATGTCGGAGGACGCAAAATCACACGCTGAATTTTATACTTACGCACTAGGCGGGGAGATCCTGTCCGTTATGACGCATGGCCAGCTCCCTCATGCAAAGGAGGAGTTTAAAGACAAGGTCGTTAACTTGAGCCTTATTGCCGGAGGAATTAACTTCTTCATGTCCGATTCTGTATTTGAGCCGATCACCCGGGGGAATGCCGTAAACTTAAGTCTCGAATTCGAAGCCGAATCTGAAGCACGCGAAGCCTTTAATCGGCTGGCTGAAGGCGGTTATATCAAATGCCCATTGGAACCTGCCTTCTGGGGATCCTTGTACGGACAAATTGAAGACAAATACGGCGTCATGTGGATGATTACCACCGCTGCTCCGAACGCCTGAACATCATATTCAAATTAAATTCTTCATAGATAACAAAAAGCACCTTTACTTAAGGTGCTTTTTGTTCTATTTACAAGTATACCATGATCCATATGAACAATTATTTAATGATGACGTAGTCCAAGTTAACAAGTTTAGCATAGGTTACAATTTGATCTGTTGTTAGATTGAGCGAAACAACCGTGTGATGACCGCCGCCGTTCTCGATCCAAGCTTTTACTCCATCCTGGAAGTTCGGCTTTACATTCCACAAGACGCGAGCCACTGGCAGTTTCGGTGCTGGAGTCGTCGGCTCAAATGCCGTAACTTCATTGATGAGCAGCTTGTAATGCGTACCAAAGTCGGCCATGGATACAACAACACCGTCTCCGGCTTTGCCATCAAACACAAGACGTGCTGGATCCTCACGATCACCAATTCCCAGCGGAGAAACGATAACTTTAGGCTTATTGCTTGCCAAGGTAGGGTCTACTTCCAGCATATGAGATTGAAGGATAGATTCTTGACCGGCGGAGAGCTCATAAGTGTAATCTTCCATAAATCCAGTCGATTGGTTGTGGCTCATCACTTTAAGCAAGCGGTCAAGGGCTGCTGTCTTCCAGTCGCCTTCACCGGCAAAGCCGTATCCTTGCGCCATCAGACGCTGAACAGCAAGACCCGGAAGCTGCTTCATGCCATACAGCACTTCGAAGTTGGTCGTAAAGGCATTATAGCCGCCTTGATCAAGGAAACGTTTAATAGCAATTTCATAGCTTGCTTGTACTTTAACGCTGGCCTCCCAATCTTCCTTGCTGTAAGTACCATAATCAAATTCATACAGCTCGGCATATTCGGCGAACAAATCATTGACTTCTTCTTCCTTAACCGCATCTACATATTGAACAAGGTCACCGATCCCAAAATAGTCAACCGTCCATCCGAATTGAATTTGGGCTTCCACTTTGTCTCCCTCAGTAACTCCGACATTACGCATATTGTCGCCAAAGCGGGCCACTTTAATGTTGAAGCTTTCATTGAAGGCAACAGCTACATCCATCCAGTCCGCAATCTGCTGCTGCACTTCCGCGCGCTCCCAGTAACCGACTACAATTTTATTTTGTTTCTTGAGTCTAGCATTGATAAATCCGTATTCCCGGTCACCGTGCGCTGCTTGGTTTAGGTTCATGAAGTCCATGTCAATCGTTGCCCAAGGAATGCTTTCGTTATATTGTGTAGCTAGATGAAGCAAAGGTTTTTGCAATAGTTTCGTCCCGCGAATCCACATTTTTGCAGGCGAGAACGTATGCATCCAAGTGATTACACCCGCAACCTCATCACGATAGTTGACTTCCTTCATGATGCTCGTAATTTTATCCGCGCTGACAGCGAGGTCCTGCAATACAAGCGGATAAGGCAGCACGCCGCTTTTATTCAGTGCATCTGTCATTTCTTGTGCGTGTGCTTTAACTTCCGATAAAGCTTCTTCTCCATAGAGATGCTGGGAACCTACGACAAACCAAAATTGTTTTGTTTCGTTTGCTGACATATTCTCATCCTCTTTTCTATTTTAAATAGTGGAATTTACTTCTGTCCGTAATAGGCGTCTTTCCCGTGCTTGCGCAAGTAATGCTTATCTAGAATGCCTTGCGGCAATTCCGGCGCGAAACGGTTCAGTTCACGAGCAAACAAATTCATTTTTGATACTTCTTCCAGCACAACGCTGTTCATGACCGCTGATTTAGCATCTTTGCCCCAAGTAAAAGGCCCATGACCCTGCAGTAGAACACCGGGAACCGCCATAATATCTATACCGCGCTGTTCAAAGGTTTCGATGATGACACGTCCGGTTTCGGCTTCATATCCCCGGTCTACCTCCGCTTGTGTTAAGAAGCGTGCACAAGGGATGGAGCCATAGAACGTATCGGCATGTGTTGTGCCCATCACAGGAACATCAAGTCCAGCCTGAGCCCACACAGTCGCCCACATGGAATGGGTGTGCACGATACCGCCAATTTCAGAGTAGTGCTTGTAAAGTACGGCGTGAGTCGGTGTATCGGATGAAGGTCTCAAATCCCCTTCAACCACATTGCCGTCAAGGTCAACCACCACCATATCACTGGCTGTCATCTTCTCATAGCCAACACCGCTCGGTTTAATGACGAACAAGCCGCTTTCCCGATCAATTGCGCTAACATTTCCCCATGTATATTTAATAAGTCCCTGCTTCGGTAACTCCAGATTAGCTTGAAATACTTCTTCTTTCAGTTGTTCTAACAACTTGCACCCTCCATTCACACCAAATTGTCGACAGCGGCCTGCTCAATTACCAGGCCTTTTTTGTATCGTTCAATAAAGGTCTCAAATCCTTTGACGTCGCTATCATCCGGATGAATCTCTTGACCTTCCACATTGGCGAACACCTTCAGATCAAGGAAATCCTCTAAGCTTTCTTCCTTATCCTTGTTCAAGAGGTATGAGGCTAGAATGGCCATTCCCCATGCCCCTCCTTCTCCGGCTGTATTGGTCACAGAGACAGGCACATTTAAAGCCGCTGCGACAATTTTTTGGCCGACTACCGGGGTCTTAAATAAGCCGCCGTGGGCTAAAATACTGTCAATCGCCACATGCTCTTCCTTCGTCAAAATGTCCATTCCGATCTTTAAAGCGCCGAATGCGGTAAAGAGGTGTGTCCGCATAAAGTTAGCGAGATTGAATCTGCTCTCCGGCGAGCGGACAAACAGCGGGCGGCCTTGCTCGAGTCCAGTAATATTTTCTCCTGAAAAATAACCGTAGCTGAGCAAACCGCCGCCATCCGGATCAGCTTCCAAAGCCTTATTCAGCATGACACTGTATAATTTTTCGTTATCCACTTTCTGTCCCGCAGCTTCAGAGAACTCACGGAACAGTCCTAGCCAGGCATTAATGTCGCTTGAACAATTGTTCGCATGAACCATGCCGACAGGGCTGCCATTCGGTGTAGTGACGATATCGATTTCTGGATACACTGCTGTAAGATCTTTCTCGAGTACAATCATGGCAAACACGGAAGTTCCTACGGATACATTCCCCGTACGCTTTCTTACACTGTTCGTAGCGACCATTCCTGTACCAGCATCCCCCTCCGGAGGACATAGTGGAATGCCTGACTGCAGTTCTCCTGATGGATCCAAAATTTCAGCTCCCGCTGCAGACAATATGCCTGCCTGCTCACCTGCCGAATTCACCTTTGGAAACAGGTCATTTACTTGCCACGAGTAACCTTTATCCGCAATAAGTTCATTGAACTGCTGAAGCATGGATTCATTATAGTTTTGCGTTGACTCATCAATCGGGAATATGCCCGAAGCATCCCCGATACCGAGAGCCTTGCTTCCAGTCAATAACCAATGGATATATCCGGCTAATGTTGTAACAGTACGAATTCTCGGTACATGCTCTTCTTTATTTAATATCGCTTGGTATAGGTGAGCAATGCTCCACCGTTCAGGGATGTTAAACTTGAACAGGTCTGTTAATTCTTTAGCTGCTGCACCCGTTGTTGCATTACGCCAAGTCCGAAACGGAACCAGCAGTTCATTCTTCTCATCCAAAGCCATATATCCGTGCATCATGGCAGAAAATCCGATTGCACCGACGGTTTGGAGGTTAATTCCGTAGCTCCGTTCAACCTCCTGCTTCATCTCGCGATAAGCCGCTTGCAGACCTGTAATGATGTCCTCTAATCTGTACGTCCAAAAGCCGTCTTTCAGCTGATTTTCCCACTCGTAACTTCCTGAAGCGATCGTTTGAAAGCTCTGATCAATAAGTACTGCTTTAATCCGCGTGGATCCAAATTCAATACCAAGGGAAGTTTCACCCTTAACGATCGCTTGCTTGATGTCCAATCGATTCGATATCACGTTAGTCACCTCTCTGGCAGCGCTTTTTTATATAATCATGGTAAGAAGGCGCTTTCTAAATTGACACGTATAGTATATTTTTTTGTACGTACATTTGTCAACATATTATGTTATACATAAATACAAATATGGATATACTATGGAGTTAAACCCTATGTTTCAACGAGAGCTTTAACATTTTTGTGCAGACAAGTCGATAGGATCTATAAGGTTTTTCTAGTTTTCCATAAAATAAAGAGATCCTTTTTATTTATTTCGCAATCATGCTATAATTTGTACATACAAATAATCGAAACGAACGAATAACTAAGCGAACAAGTATGGAAGAAGGAGTTACATGAAACCAAAGTATCAAGTCATCATTGATGATATAAAGAGCAAGATTCTTTCCGGGGATTACAATATGGGGGAACAAATTCCTACTGAGTCAGCCCTTCAGTCCACGTACGAAGTTAGCAGACAGACTGTTCGAAAGGCAATTTTAGAGCTGTCTAACGAAGGGTTCTTACGCAGTGAAAAGGGCTCCGGCACCTATGTCAGCAGCGGGTATCGCTCAAAGTCTGGCGGAAGCTCCAATAAGAAGACGATCGGAGTGATCACGACCTATATTTCCGATTACATATTTCCCTCCATCATCCGCGGCATTGAAGGCAGATTGAACGAGGATAATTATTCATTGCTGCTAGCCAGTACCAACAATGATGTAGCCCAAGAGAAAAAAGCGCTGGAAATGATGCTGTCCTACGGTGTAGATGGTTTGATTATAGAGCCTACCAAAAGTAATCTATATAATCCGAATATCGCTTACTACCTGTCGTTTAAGGAGCAGGATATTCCATTCATCATGATCAATGCGTATTACGAGGAAATAGAGGTGCCTTTCCTTTGCCTGGATGACGTGCAGTCCAGCTATCTTGCAACAAAAGAATTGATTTCCAAAGGACACACGGAAATCGGACTCATATCTAAAATGGATGATCTACAAGGAAAGTATCGAATGAAGGGGTATATCAAGGCGCTTGGAGAAGCTAAATTAAGATTTCACCCAGAGCAAGTCTTTTCATTCGATACGGAGACAAAACAGGCGCTTTCCAACAATTTGAGGGAATTCCTAGATAATAATAGAGATGTACTTACAGCTATCGTCTGCTACAACGACGAGGTAGGCTTAGAAGTCGTCAATGCGTGCAGGCAGCTGGGTATTTCTATTCCAGAGGAATTATCGATTATCGGCCAAGACAATTCCTATATTGCCAAGAATGCAAATATTAAGCTAACGACGTTGACCCACCCGCAGGAAACCATGGGACGGGATGCAGCCGACTGGATCATTAAGAAGCTGCAAGGGAAAAAGGATTTGCCGGACAACACCTATTATCAGCCAGCATTGGTTGAAGGTGAAACTGTCATACAGAGATAGGATGAATAGATAGAGCAATTTCCAATCAATTTTTAATTATGATATGATTCCTCTATTGTACATGCTAAAAGGTCGTTCTGAATTCATTTCAGAACGACCTTTTCTAGTAAGCTATTAACAAAACCTGTCCTCTGGGTGCTGTAGATAAGCAATAAGGTTGAGGACAAAATGACATGCTATTCATTAACACCGTCTGTAATATATTCGATATTATAATGAAAAAGTTGCGCCTCACCTTTAATAATCGTACCGTCTTCCAATCTAACATCGATGGACCAATTGAGAATGGTATTATGAGGTGTCATTGTTATTGTTATTGTTTCAGGATCATATTCGCTTTTTAATTTAGTTTGTATTACTGAACTTGAAACAATTTGTATAAACAAAATGATTGATACTGCCAATAAAGGTAAAACACTTATTCTAAAAGACATTTTTAAATAATACAAAATCAATCCTATTACAAATAAAATTATAATTAGAATCTCCAAACTTTGTGGGATTACATCTAATTCCTGTTCTACAGTATGAATAGGAAAGAATAAGCTTATACCATTTCCCAATAGATCTATCATATGATGACTAAGAAAAACGACTAGGCTAATTTTTAAAAATGATTTCAAAAAACTAGTTTTTAAGATCATGCGAGTTAAAACTGTGTATATAAATCCAATTATAGGAATCGCAAAGATACTATGAAAGAAGATATCCCCGAAAAATTTAGTTACATCAGGAGTTATTCCAATTAGTAACCCAAGCATAGTTATCATTGCTTTATTTTTTAACTCTTTTGGTTTCATGAATAATATAAGCAGATAGGCTCCTACAAGCATATGCATTAAAGTGTGAATAATCATAGAGTTTACCTCATGGCTTTGGAATAGTTGTCACAGTTGGATCGAATAAGACACTAATTAAGTAAACAATTGATATTGCATAAAAGTTTCTTACTTATTTAGTTTTTCTTAAACCCTCTTCAGATTCACCATTTTGAAATTAAGTTAACTTCTTAAGTCTAAGATCTCTCTAGAAGATATGAAGAAATGTAGGAACAAAAAAAACAGTAAGATCAAAGATTGATCTTACTGTAGAGACACCAAAACTCTTTAAATATATAAACTCAGTCTTATCTATAACTATAATTTAGTAGTACTACCTACGCTAGCTAAGGAGGTTTAATAATAACCACATCTATATCCATCATTAAATCCAATTTTCCTGCTCATTGCTTTAATAAAAAGGAGCAACAGCCAACCGGCATACTGCTCTAAGCTATTTTAAAACTAACGTTTCCCGTTAGTTCAATACATTCTTTATTTAATTACTTACTCACTTAGAAATAGCTGTGCAGCTTGTTCAGCTTTAAGCATGGCTTGATCATCAATATATCCTGTATTTGCATTACTTTTCTTTATAACATCAAAATATAAGATAGTTAACTTATTAATTTTATTTAATTCATTTATGACATTTTCGTCCAACTGATCTGTATACGTTAATTGCAGTAGGATCTCTCCAGACTTACTCAAACTTCTATATATTTTGTTCCATGCTGAAGAATGTTCGCCGAGAGAATTAATCGATAATTCCCTAGCATGCTCGCTTGCATTCATAATGGAATCGTAGCAGCGTACAAACTGGACTTCCTTATTACCTTGATCAGTTAGAAGGTTATTTAGACAATCATTGGACCTACTAAAATCGGAGCCTAAGAGCCCTATACTGCTTGCTACAGAAATTCGCATTGTTTTCTCATACGATCTTATCGTTGTCCATTGAAAGTAGTTCAAAGCTAAAGATAGTGTCATTAATGCGGTAATAATTGATATAATAGCCTTTGTATTTTTCATATGTTATTCTCCTTACGATTTAAGCCTATTTATGTAAATTTAGCACCCCCAAGGATAAGGATAATACAGGTAAATATTTACTGTTATTTCTGCCGTTACTTCAACAGAAAAAAACAGCTGATCATACAGCTGCTACTCGTTGTTCAATTAACGTTTCCCGTTAGTTGAGTCGCTACCTACCTCGATAAAGACTCTGCATTTCTTCAGGCACTCTAACAATGTCCTGGATCTTATGAGAATCCTGGTACTCCTTCGCGACGTAAATGGAGTTTGCGTTGGACGACCTTACGAGTACTGTGAAACGTCTCTATGAAGGCGATCCTCGTTCGGACAGGTGGCTCGAAGCGAAGATTCGCTGCAGATTACACCTCATAACCCTAAGACAAAACAAATTCCTGGGTTTCGTTCCGGAACAAAACAGTTTGTTTGCAGTGAGAGGGTTAATTTCGGTAGTGGCGGAGCATAGGGGATTCGAACTCCTGACCTTCTCGCTGCTAGTGAGACGCTCCCTCCATTGCATGTTTCACTACCAAAAACAATTACCTATAATTTAAATATACGTTCACTAATGGCGTGCAAAAACTCAGTCCATTTTTTTTGAAATTCTGGATCTTCAGAGGTATGGCCTGTTATCATTTTCGTCACATTACTATAGAGAATTGGATATATCGTCAAGCTAGATATCATCAAGGTAATCAACGACGGATCTAACTCCTTTGGAACCAGCCCCATCTCTTGCTTGGACCTCATATCATCATTGTAGGATTGAAGCAACTGTTTCCTGCTATTTTCACCATTCTTATTCTCAGGTAATTGTTCGACGGCTTCCCAAGCTGTATATTTTAGAAAATCCAATAAATGGGCTACGTTGACCTTGAAACGAAATTCAGCAATATCCACTGGGTTAGCCGGTAATGTGAATGTTCCCATTGGTACAGAACTCAAAAAATCAGTAACGGTCTCATTCATTAACTCGTCTTTGTTCTTAAAGTAATGATAGATTAATTGTTTGTTTGTACCTGCGCGTTTAGCGATAGATTCGACTCTTGATCCATTGAACCCCTTCTCAAATAATTCCTCTCTCGCTGCTAGAAGTATCGATTTACGTGTACGTTCAGCATTTCGAATCTCACCCATTTAAAATCACACTCCAGTATGGTCATTCTGTAATATTACCAAAACTTGAATACCTCCTCAAACCTTACTTTAAAATCATTCAAACATTACTTTACATTAGTAAAATTGTAGAATATAATGGACCTATAACTTTACAACTGTAAAGTTAATAATCAGTGAAATGGGGTTGTTATATGGGAGCTCAAATAAACGCATATTTAATGTCAGAAGACGCCAGAACTCAGGCAAACTTTTACACCCAATCGCTCGGAGGCGAAATTTTATTCCTCACTACGTTTGGTGAAACACCGGGGACTCCTGAAGTGATGAAGGATAAAGTGATGCACTTGGCTATAACAGTCGCGGGTGCAAATACGATTATGATGGCCGACTCTTTCGAACCAGTTAATTACAGCCGAAGCATCAGTATTTCCTTAAGCTTTGACAATGTATCAGAAGCAACAACCGCTTATGCTAAGCTAAGCGAGGGCGGAGAAAAGAAATATCCTTTCACTCAACAGCCTTGGGGTGCCCATTATGGTGAAGTCGTAGATAAATTTGGCGTCACCTGGATGATTACCAAATAATAATCATTAAGCAAAGAAAAGCACGCCTAATTTGGACGCAAGCCTGTAGATAAAATTCCGCAAGGATCAGGGGCAGCAGGTTTTTTGTCGTATAGATTCAGATAACGTGGATTGAGGCGTGGAAGATGGTGAGTATGAACAATTACGAAGGCCGCTTTCAAGAATAGCCCCAGTTAAAGCGGATTTCATTTTTTCAGAATTAGTCATTGTTCCCACGCTCCTCTGCTTTAATATTCGACAACATTATCGAATACGTTTCCAATGCCTGGAATGTTACGTTATCCTGCCCGTTAGCTTAATGAAAAAAGCAGCCGATTCACTTAGTTCGACTGCCTCTTGCTTCAAATCATTCTTTTTTTACAACCTGGCACCATAGCTAACGATTTCTTTTGAATCACCATCAACATATACTTGGATGGGACCTAGAAATTCGTCTCTATTTGTTTTAAAAGTCACTCTATACAAGTTATCAACTTGAGGCGGTTTTCCACCACTTTGCACTATTGGCAACACGTTCAACTCCACTCTTTCAACATTAGCGAATTTCCAATCACCAACTACTTCTTCCTTCGCATTTTCAGAAAGGCTGCTCCAAGCAGCTTGGCGAAGATCGGTAACATCCTCTGTCGGCGGTTTCGCATTTGAACATCCTACAAAACTCATTATTACCATAGGAACTATAAGGAACATCAAGATCTTCTTCATAAACATTTCCCCCAGAATCTAGTTGTCATGATATAGACGAAATATAGGGATTAAATGTTCCTTTTGTTTCATAAATTTCACTCTACATCTAAACTAAATATTATTAAACTAACCTGCCCGTTAGCTTAATGAAAAAGGAGCAGTTGCCAATTCGCTAACTGCTCCTTACTGTCTTGAACTAACGTTTCCCATTAGTTCAATTACTTCCGTCTTGTCTCTTAAGGGAAGACTTTTTCAATATACTCACAGTATAATAAAAAACTATTCCGAGAAGCATTAAACCGAAGACTTCTATCACTCTCCACACTGGGTTAGTTACAAGTCCTAAAGTGGTTTCTTGCTGTAAATAAACAACGGACTTATAACTATTTACAATGTCCGGAACCTTAGTCAATCTGTAGGAGTTTATTGTTTATTTCATCCCATCCCAGAAAGTAACTTCTTCTACTGGCAATCTGAAATAAGGATGCGCTTTGCCAACACCTTTACCAATCGCAAGCAACATAACAGGTGCATAACGCTCAGGGATGTCGAACTCTTTAACCAGCAGGTCAGGAACATACCCACCCATTGGTACAGTGTCATAACCTCTTGTTTTAGCTACAAGCATCAATTGCATGGACACCAAACCTGCATCAACTAATGCAATATTCTTAATTCTTGTAGCATCTGAGTTCCAAGTTGTATTTTTAATTCCATCAACTTGTCGATTACGTACTTCTTCAGACATGGTTCCTTGTTTAACAGCGATGTCGTAAATTTCTTCAGCGCGCAAGTGACCTTCCAGATCTGCCAAAACAACAATTACAGCAGAGGCATCCAAAATTTGTTGTTGATTATATGCAATTGGGTGTAGTTTCTTTTTCAATTCTTGATCATCAATCACTAAAAATCTCCAAGTTTGAAGATTGTTGCTGGAAGGTGCGTAGGTTGCTTCTTCAAGAATATCCATCATTTCTTCTTTCGAAATTTTTACTGATGGATCATAGCTTCTAATAGAACGTCTTTCTTTGAATACATTTGTTGAATTAGTCATTTGTTTTCCCTCCAAAATTGGTATATATATTATCGTTATAACAATAGTGGCTATAACGATATCATAAAAAAAGGCTCTAATGAGCTTTTCTTTATCATAAGGATACAAGAATATCTTGCACTGTTACTGATTTAAGATGTTGTTCCATAGCGGTTTGAGCTTTCATGAATTCACTCCGTAAAGTGTCTTCAATATTTTTCCCAATCTCACAATCCTTTCTTGGACTGTGCAGGCCAAACAATTCATCATTCTCAATTAAATCAACAGCAGTATATACATCGAAAAGTGTTATATCCTGAGGCTCTTTTAAAAGGTAAGCTCCCCCAATTCCTGGTCTAACATTTATGAGACCAGCTTTCTTTAGAGAAGCCATAACGTTACGAACAGTTACCGGATTAGAGTTAACACTGTTTGCAATAAAGTCCCCAGTACACTCTTCTTCAATTGAAGCAATAAACGTAAGAATGTGAATAGCTATAGACAATCTTGTGCTTGTTTTTTTCATAGTAACATCACCGTTATAATCATAACGACTACAACGAAAAGTGTCAATATTTTTTTATGCACTTATTGACACTTTTCATCATAATCACATCTTAGACTTCATTCACAATTTCGTTAAATATCTCGTACGATCTTATTTGTTTGATTTTATCAAAAATATACGTTACCACCATGATTTCATCGGGATTAACTCGTTCTTGGAAATCAATGTATTGTTTTCTTACCGATTGCCGGTCCCCGATAAATAAAACCTTTGTCATTGATGATACTATGTCTTTTTCATAAGAAGTCCAATAACCGTCCATAGTTTTAATTGGAGGGTTTAAAGGCTGCTCTTCTTCTCTGATCATATTGGTGAGAAATTGAAGCATAGAGTTTTTTTGTAACTGAGCATCATCAACAGATTCAGTAGCTATAACATTCAAAGCTATAATCACATATGGCTTATCCAAATATTCAGAAGGTTGGAAATTATAACGGTATAGTGAGATAGCACTTTCCATCATTTTAGGAGCAAAATGTGATGCAAATACATAAGGCAAACCTAATTGTGCAGCTAACATAGCAGATTCTGTAGAAGATCCAAGGATATACAATGGAACTTTAGAATTCAGACCCGGTAGTGCCCGTACTTTATCTTGCATTTCAGGGACTCCAAAATATCTTATTAGGTCTTGAATATCATTAAAAAATGAGTGATTCATAGTACGTCTTAAAGCCATAGCGGTCTCTCTGTCTGTTCCCGGTGCCCTACCAACACCCAAATCAACTCTATCTGGATGAAGAGACTCCATAGTCCCAAATTGTTCAGCAACAACAAGAGGAACATGATTGGGTAGCATGATTCCTCCTGAACCAACTCGTATTCTTTCTGTTTTGTCCAAAGTATGCTTCATTAGAATGGAGGTGGCAGAACTAACGGTCGTAAATGTATTATGGTGCTCCGCAATCCAGTAACGTGAGTACCCCATTTGTTCTACCGCTTGAGCTAATTCAACCATAGAATCAATCGCTTGTTTGAATGTTTCGCCAATTCTCATGGGTGCTAAATTAAGCACTGATAGTATTGGTTTCTTTTTATCCATTTATATTACATCCTTTCTTTAGTGAGTTATTTATATTCTTTGATTAAAAGAGAAATTGATTTTTTTCTGTTTTCTAGGCCAGGCACTGCAGGTAAAATCATCATTTCATCTGCATTATATAGCTTTTGAAGTGCATCCAATTGCGCTTTCACAGTTTGAGGACTACCTACGACGGCTCTTGTTCTATTCTGAGTAATTTTCATTTTTTCATCTTCTCTATACTTATAATTATCGAGTGATTCAGGAAATAAAAATTGAACCGGTTCTCCCGCTCCATCTTTTAACAGCCAATGATCCAATGAGCGGGCTAAGTCTTCAGCTATACTATCCGTTTCAGCAATGACCGCAAATACAGCCACAATAACATATGGTTTTTGATGAACTTTAGAAGGTTTAAAATTCTTCAGATAGTGCGCAGTAGCTTCCTTACCAGAGCCAGACGGGTTAATAAAGTGTGCAAAAGTAAACCCTAACCCTTCTGATGCAGCTAAAGATGAGGTAGATCCGCTACCTCCAAGTATGAAAAATTCAGGAAGTGTATCGATTTGAGGTGAGGCGTAAATGTTACCATGATAACGATTGCCTACTGGGAACTCCCCACTCACAAATCCCTTAAGATCCTGTACCTTCGTCTCAAAGGGTAAATTACCGCGTTTTTCATCATTAAGTGCAAAAGTAACCTGATGATCTGCCCCAGTGGCTCTTCCAACACCAAGATCTATCCTATTGGGGTATAAGGCTTCCATCATTTTGAAGTTCTCAGCAACCTTATATGAACTGTAATTCGGTAACATAACTCCTCCCGAACCAACTCTAATTGATTTAGTGTGAGCCGCTAGATGCATCATGAGCATTTCAGGATTATTACTTGCAGATGCTATATCTTTATGGTGCTCTGCAACCCAAAAACGCTTGTACCCTAATTCTTCTGCATGTTTAGCAAGGTGAGTAGTATTCCATAATGCTTCGTGTGCTCCTTGGTTTTCATCTATAATTGCATAGTCTAAGATTCCTAAATTCATTAATTTTCCTCCTAAGGGTAGTATATAGTCAACATACCGACCGATCGGTATGTTGACTATATACTACCCCATTACTTAAGTATATTGCAAGTTAATTTTGATCCTTACTAATCATCAATTTGCTTGTTCAACGACGTAAACTGCTAAAATTAAATTGAAAAACTATAAGACTTCTCTTAAGATAAACGATGTAGTCAAAACATATTTCGTATTGTTATAATGTATACATACCAACCGACCAGTCTATAATGGGAGTTAAGGTGCGGTTTTAAAAAGGAGAAAAATATACCATGAAAAGAAAAGCAATAAATGAACCAAATATGAGAGATAAGTTAATCACTGCAGCAAGAGAATTATTCTCAAAAAAAGGTTTTTCTGAAACATCTGTTGGCGACATTATCAAGCAAATAAATACAAGTAAAGGAAGTTTGTACCACCATTTTGAAAGTAAGGAACACTTATTTATATATATCCTTGAAGAGGATTCAAAGAGCTGGGAAAGAGGATTCAGACAACAAATTGAAAATTGCAAAAATACTAAGGAAAAGTTATATGTATTGGGTAATTATTCAGCCCAGACAAAAGTTAATTTCCCCTTTTTAATGATTAGCGAGGAATTTATGGCAAGTGCATTTACATCTAGTGAAATAAATAAAAAAATTAAAATGATAAGTAACAACTATTATTCCATTTTTCAAGAGTTGATTGAATCTGGTGTCAAAGAAAAGTTAATTGCTGCTGATAATAATATTGAATATTTGGCTTTGATTTTGCAAAATATGATAAACGGAATTGATTTGAGGGCAGAGCTTACAGGAATTAATTTTGATCGCCAGGAATTATACAAAAAAGGGATAGATACCTTTTTAGAAGGGACTCAAAATAAAATTTTATAGTCTTCTTCTGTTTTGAAGTGACTAATTCACTAATTGGTCTCTTCTTTTTTGATTTCGAATTACTTACCTAGGGCAATTTATTTCACTTATCTTTTCAACAGCTTTATTATTTTTTCACTAAACTCAGTTAACTGTTTAGGATGATTAAGTGACTACTCATCAGTGAATCTTAAGTTCCTTAACCCGAGATTACTCTGTTGTCACCGTGTAGAATATTTTAGGCATAGGGATTGTCAATAGAAATCAAACAACATTTTTAAAGGCTTCCTAGCGATACTGCATGCACTATGGCCAATGATATTCTCAATTGAATAAATCCATCAACACACACGTTTATTTATACTTAATAAGCCACTGATCTCAATTGAGATCAGTGGCTTATTATTTAGGCGTAGTTTCTACACTTAATTTAATTTATAACTCAGATCAGTCCCATCAGTTATTGAACAAATTAAAACATATCATATCCACTCAGTATACAAGCTCTTGCTTATCTAATTGATCTTTTTGAACTAACTACAAATGATAAAGTTTGATTGTTAGACTCTTTTCGGAGATGCAGGAAAAGCAATGATTCCATACATATTTTTTGCACTCATCCAGGGACAAGAAAAAGGAGCAGATACCAAACGGCAAACTGCTCCATGCTACTTTTAGTTGATTATTATCAAAAAAACTACTACTAGAGTCACTCCTATAATCCAATCAGTTGCACCGAGACCATTCCAAGCATATTGATCTTGTTTCTCATATTGATCTGAACAATTTCGATCAAGTCCACCTCTATTTATAGTTCAAAGTTACAATTTAACAGGACTTAATGGAATGTATCTTATTAAACTAACCTGCCCGTTAGTTTAATGAAAAAGCTTTATAATATGTGCCGTGTAATGTATTTTGAACTAAACTCAACTGAAAAGTAGTTGGTTTTACCGAATCAGTTTATCGACAAATAATCCCAAAATATGATACTTTTGTACTAGTAATAATAATTTCCTCGAAAGGGAGGCAATGAATTGATTGAACGGTTAATTTTAAGTGAAGCAGCATATTTCTATCACAGGGAAAAATATCTTTCAACCTCATTTATAAATGAGATATTCAAAAAAGTTTCTCACCGCAAAATAGGTAACTATGTAGCTAAAATAGTTAATGAATCATTTCCTCTCTCTAAAAGTGGAGTTGTCGTCGAGTATTCGTTATGTGTTTTTAAGATAAAAGATAAACCTGGATTCTTAAATTCGGATGGAGCAGAAGAAGAAATTAAATATGCATACCTACTTTTGGTCCAGCATAACGATATGCTAGTGATAAGCAAAAAAAATATAAGTGGTTTAGAAAAACTTATCGAAAAGCGAATTTCTGATGTTGATTATTTAACGATATCTCGTCTCTTTTTAAGTGATAAAGCATACTTTGAGAAGTTTTCCATGGCAAATATGGATATAAGCGACAATGCTATCAGGAATCGTAACGTTGAAGCTAATGACCTTAGGTCATCTTTTTCGGCTGCTTATTTAGGCCGTTACGTATTGAAGAATATAAGAATTAAGGAAAGTGATAATCGTATTTCTCTAGCACTTAATACCTCACGCATTAATAAACTAGGAAAAAAGGTCACTTTCCATGAATATGTTTGTTGGTTACAAGAAATTATTGATAAGATCAAGAACTTTGTTTTAGCCGATTCATTTCTTGATAACTTTTCAACACCTTTAAAAGCCGGCGAAATTTTGCCTTCATTAAACCCCTCTAGTATTCTATTTCATTTTTAATGACCTTTTAACTGAACTTGAAACTGGCTCCCTTGATTCAGTTGAATATCGTTACGATAAAGATCGTAGCAAAAATATAAACTTACAGAAGATCTTAGAGAATTTTGAATCATATTTCACCGTAGAGAATAAACGAATAAGTGATAAAAAAATCACTCATAATGTTCAGAACCCATATGATAAAAAAACCACTATTAAAAAAAATATAAATTCTATTACAATTAGTTCACCCAGACTCAAAAGAATCATTTTAAAATTCACTGATCAAGAAATCAATTTGTTAGATTATATAAACAGAAATCAAAATTTTATCATTACATTCACCGAAGTTGATGTTATCTATACCAGTAAACGTCTATTTAAAGATACAAGGCTTTTAGGAAATCTAGATTCATTTTTAGAGGTATTTGAATCACACAAAGATTTAGAAAATGTTACATCCGAAAAGGGTACACTAAAACGAGTAATTCTTTCAGCTCTAACTCCATATTTAACTTTATAGAAACTAATTTAGCGCATAATTCGGATTATCTATTTTGTGATGATCTTGGTAACGAATTTGCTGATTATATATCTGTAAAAAATCCTAAAAACATTTCTTTCTACCACGCAAAATATTCAACTTCTCAGATGTCAGCATCAGCCTTTCATGAAGTTGTCGGACAAGCTTTAAAAAATATCGGAAATATGAATATTAATTCTTCACAATTAGATGCAAAAAAAGTGAGGTGGTCTTCATATTACAATGATACAAAAATTGCTCTAAAGCGAATTGGGGATACAGTGGAAAACGGGGCTTCCTGTTATTTAAAGGCATTAAACCATCCAAATTCATCAAACCATATATACCTTGTTGTAAACTACATATCAAAAGCTGAGTTAACTAACGAGTTAAATAAACTAAAAGATAAAATTTCTACTCGCCCTCAAGTTATTCAGTTATTTTGGCTGCTATCATCATTCATATCAATGTGTAAAGAATTAGGTATTCAAGCCCATATAATATGCAAACCATAACTTTAATTGGAACAGTCGGTCTTCTATAAAAGCGACTGAGAATTTCCAGTCTAGATAGAACACAAAAAACCGCCTTTTTAAGACGGTTTTTTGTGTTCTAGTTCACTCTTGTCATAATTTTATTTATTTATTCATTTTTACAATTAATTACTCTGTTCACACTAACTAATGATAAATCAATTTCAAGAATTCTGGAATTTTAATTATGACAACACCACAGCACCTTCTCTGCTTTAATTACTTTTCACACCATTCACAAACTAGAACAAGCTTCTACTGTTCTTAATATTTATAAAAACGACATAATGCTATAAAGTCAATTTCGTATTAGATTCATGGAGGTTCTATTGAAAAACCTTAATTTATCCAGGGAAAACGACATTTTTATATAAATCTACCGACAGAATACCATCAACTTAACGACATTTAAATCTAAAGTTAACAGGAGGTACGTCGTCGTACTTAAATCTTGTACGCCTTCATCGCCTTTCTAAGCTCTTTGATGCTTGGGCGCTTGCCGTACATCAGCACGCCTGTACGGTAAATTTTTGCCGACAGCCATCCGAAGATAAGAATTGAAGCAACCAGAATGACGAGTGACACCCAGATTTCCCAAATAGCAATTTCACCCATTCCGATGCGGAGAATCATAACGGTTGGCGAAGTGAACGGAACAAAGCTTGAAATTTGCACAAGCAGGCTGTTCGGTGTACCTAAACTGAAGATTCCGATATAAAACGCGACTAGAGACAGCATTGTCATCGGAGTCAGCGCCTGACCGAGCTCCTCTGTACGGCTGACAATGGAGCCAATGGCCGCAAACAGTACAGCATACAGGAAGTAACCAAGGATGTAGAACAAGAATCCATAGATCAGTACATTTAAATTCAAGGTAGACAGGTCAATATCTATACCGCGAAGCAGCTCCATATTATGAGGCAGCATCAGATTCGCAAAGATAACGAGCCCGAAAATGCCAATTTGGGTCAAGCTCAGCAGGAAAATACCGATGATTTTTCCAAACATTTGCGTCAGCGGAGATACACTCGTAATGAGAATTTCCATGATGCGCGAGCTTTTCTCTGCTGTAATCTCAGAAGCAATCATATTACCAGTCATAATGATCGAGAAGAAGAACAGAATCATAAGGACATAAACAAAAATATAATCGACCGCTTCGCTTGCTTCCGCTCCTGCAGCAGGTGCCTCATTATCAACGCTGGCTTCCTGCACATCGACGACAACCGGTACACTGATTGCCTCGATTTGCTCTGGACTCAGCGCATTTTGAACGATGGAACTGGTCTTTGCATTTTGCAGCCCGGTTTGAACTGTCGTCATTACGGCAGGATCCGGAATACCATCTTCAGAATAGTAGGTTGCCATTGGAGTCGTTCCATCACCTGGAGCATGAAGTTCCACATAACCATCAATGACTCCGTCGGCAAGATCCGATTGCAGCTCCGGCGTATCAGCCTGCTCATATGATATCCAGCGAAGTGCAGGCACCTGCTGGCTTGCCGCAAACTCCTCAAGCGCTTGGCCCGTATCCTGCTGATCTCCTACCACTAACCCTATAGCTGGAATGTCTGCTGGAGCAGCACCCCCACTGCCTCCACTGCCCCCATCATTACCAGCGAACATATCAATCAGATATGGGATATTCATCCCGATGGTCATCAAAATAACAAGGACTAGTGTCGTGACCTTAAAGGCTTTCGTCTTAGCCTTTTGTTTGTAAGTAAAACCGATAATCGTCCCGAGTTTATTCATGTCCGGTTCCTACCTCCTTGATAAAGATCTGGTTTAATGTAGGTTCTTTAATCTCGAAATGCTCAACCGTTGAGTCTACCAGTGCCTTTTGCAAAATCAACTGAGCTGCATCCGGTGAAGAAATCGTAATGAGATATCCCTTCTCCATTTCTTCGACACGGGATACGCCTGGAACGCTCTCAAGACCACCGACTCTATCCGTTGTTACAAGACGTACATGCTCGCGTGGATACCGTGACTTGATCTCATGAATGCCCCCTTGTACTACGGTATTGGAACGATGGAGAATCGTTATGTTCCTGCACAGCTCCTCAACATGCTCCATCCGATGGGTAGAGAACAGAATTGAGGTACCTTCATCCCTAAGCTCCTTCACCGTCGCTTTAAGCAGCTCTACGTTAACCGGATCGAGCCCGCTGAATGCTTCATCCAGGATCAAAATTTGCGGACGGTGGACGACAGCAGCAATGAAGCCCATCTTCTGTTGGTTCCCCTTCGACAGCTCTTCAATCCGTTTATCGTAATAATCCGGAACTTCAAACCGATCAAGCCAGTATCTCAAACTCTGGTCTGCATCCTTTGCATTCATACCACGAAGTCTGCCCAAGTAATTTATCTGCTCGCTTACCTTAACCTTCGGATACATTCCCCGCTCCTCCGGTAGATAACCCATAATGTGCTGCAGTTCAGGACTGAATTGTTTCCCATTGTACAAAATGTCTCCGCCATCCGGATAAATCAGCCCCAGCACCATCCGCATCGTTGTTGTCTTGCCCGCGCCATTCGCGCCCAGCAAACCGTAAATTTCCCCTTCTTCTACATTCAGCGTCACACCATTTACTGCCGTCTTGTCTCCATACTGCTTCATTACGTGGCTTAGTTCTAATCGATTCATCCTACATTCTCCCCCTTTTTCGTCTCCCAGCCTGCCGGTCCATATCCTTCAATCCAGTAGGCCAATATTTCGTCAAGCTCAAGAATTCGGGTTTTCACGGGCGAGATTCCCGCCTCTGAGAAAATTTCCAGCACGTCACTCGTGTGCGTAGTCACAATTCGGCGCAAACGACTCGTTTCCTCCGACCAGTCTACAATTCCCGGTAAATGCGCAGGCTTGATTTCGCCCTCGTACCAAATCTCTCTCCAGCTGTCCAGCAGGAGGTCTTTCTCCACCATCCCCAAGGTCTGCCCTCTATGCATCAGAATGATATAGTCGGCTAAACGCCGAATTTCTTCAATAATATGGGTGGCGATAAGAATGGTCGTATTTCCCTGTTCCATAAATTGCTGCAGCTCTGTTATCATCTGCTTCCAGGCGAAGGGATCGAGGCCGGAAGAAGGCTCATCTAATATGAGCACACTCGGCTGCGTAGCCAAAGCTGCAGCAATTTCAAATTTCCTACGCTCCCCTTTGGACATTTTCTTAAGCTTCGTCTTGAGTGGAACTTCAAATTTGGTCAGCAGCTCATCAAACAGACTCTGATTCCAATCGGAATACCAGTAAGATCTAAAAACAGCCGCTTCTCTTGCCGTAAGCAAATCCTCTTCAATATTAGAATGCTCTGCAACATATCCAATCTTTTCCCGAAGTTCAGTCGGAAGCTCCCCTTCGAATTCACTGCCAAACCAAAGTATGCGTCCGGTTTCCGGCAGAACGACTTTGTGGATCATATTCAAGAGGGTGCTTTTACCCGAACCGTTATGCCCCACAATCGCATATATAAATCCTGCTGCCAGCTCCAAATTGATGGGTCCGATGGTTTTCTCTTTTCTGGATTTATATACGCCCTGCATGGATATCACTGAGGTTTCTGTCATCACTGCCTCTCCTCCTTTCCGTCATAGACCTCGCTCAGCGCCTCATCGAACCAAGCTTTCAATTCTTCCTGGGTACTGCCGACGGATATTCCAACCTTAGCAGCTTGAACAAGCGCATCCTTTACAGCCGTATGCTTGAACTCATCCCGTTCCTTCACACCGACTTGAGCTACAAAGGTGCCCGTCCCCTGTTTCGTACGAAGCAGCCCTTCGTTCTCCAGATCCTGATACACTCTCCTTACCGTGATGACACTGCAGCTGAGATTGCTTGCAAATTCACGTATGGATGGCAATAGTGTCCCCTCCTTAATCTGACCGGCGATGATCAGTGACCGAAGCTGACTTTCAATCTGATGGTATAAGGGCTCTGCGCTGTTTTCATTAATTTGTATAGGTATATTCACGAAAAAGCGCCCCCCTCTCAGTCTTTAGGATTTTACGCTTCATTCTTCTCATGTTTCATCCGTCCTGTTCCTTAACTCAAATCCCGTTTTAACAGCTGTTTATAAGTCAGCTTGAAGCTGACAGCCAGACTGACAGCGCCGACCAGCAGCGTTCCCCACATGACCGGAGCTAATAATCCATACGCAGCGCTCTGCTGCATCGTAATTTCAATTAAGTTTTGATCGAGTATTGCAGCAACTAATGCTCCACCTATGCAGATGACGAACATGATCATCGTTAGAACAAAATACCACTTTCCGCTCATATTAAATTCCCAGAAGATGAACATCGCATTAATGAACAATCCGTATGCAATCCACGTCACTGCGAAGGCAAGGACACCCGACAGTCCAAAATTCTCGCTCCGAAGCTCTGCAAAGTAAATTAAAGCAAAGAAGACGAGCCCGTTAATTAGAAAAGTGATCAGCATCTGTATGATCCGATTCCAAAGAATCGCAATGGTCGGCACAGGAAGCCGCCTCATATAAGCAAGCATCTGTGTATAAGAATCCTCCTGTAAATAGCGGAAAGACCGTCTTGAGAAGAAAAAGCCCAAAAATGGTACAAACATGAGAAACATATTATCTCCCATTAAAGTATATCCTTTATCCTCAACTGCTCCATGCATGAGGCTGCCGCAGATCAATCCGGTGTAAGCAGTAAACAGCAAGGTCCATATCCAGTTAAACCGGTCACGCCACAAATCATTTTTCGTCATCCACCAAGCCTGTTTCCATACTCTCGAACTCATGATGTAAATCCCCCTCATCGATCCAGGTGTGATTACTGTATATATCTTTATACACAGTATACAAACCATTCAGAACCCACGTCAACCTCTTTCTGGAAAAAAATAAAAAAACGAGCACATCTTTGTACTCGTTCTACGGTCCATTCTTTAACACTGCTTGTGTTTATTCAGCTTAGCTCGCCTGACATCTCCGTCGCATCAAATTCCTTACTTAGTAAATCAATAAACGCCTTCATTACCGGAGACAGCCACCTGTTTTTATGATAATAGGCCTGGCTATATATCTCCGTAGGCATTTGAATCTCCCGGTAAACAAGGTCCCCTTTAGCTTCTGCCTCTCGTGTCACCATGTGCGGGAGGATCGCCACACCAAGATTGGCTATAACCGACTGCTTGATGACCTCAATACTGGAGCTTTCCAGCGTTCGTTCAGGCGTAGTCCCATTCTCCAAGAGCACCTGATGAACCAGCTTCCGATAGCTGCACTCTGGCTCAGTATAAATGAATGGATACTGCTGTAATAAGCCATCGCCGTCCTTATATCCAGCCGGCATGATCCAGCCGAATTTCTCCAGCCTGAGTGGGATCGTAGTCAGTTCCTCGAATGTCTGCTTCTCCCCTATTCTAAAAACCACATCGGTTTCGCCTTCTCTTAATCGTTGCAGCTCGTTTATTCCTGAGGAGGCCTCAATAACAATATTCACTTTAGGATGCTGCTCTTTAAATTTCTTTAAAATGCGGGGCAGCAAATAGACAGCAACAGATTCATTCGCTGTAATATTGAGGCTTCCAGTCACTTCATGCTTCTCTTTGGAGATTTCTTTCGCCTTCTCATAGATCGCTAAAAGCTCTATAGCATACTGGTGAAACCTCTTCCCCGGCTCTGTCAGAATCGTCTTTTTGCCAAGACGGTCAAATAGACGCAAATCCAGATCATGCTCCAGTGACTGAATATGCATCGTCACTGTGGATTGCGCATAACTAAGCGCTTCTGCCGCTTTAGAGAATCCGCCGTGCTTCACCACTGCACAGAACGTTTTTACATGTTTAATATCCATGGCGGGCTCCTTTTATATCATCCTTTATGAACAATCCTATCGTATCTTCTGATGATCATTATATCATCAGCTGTATTACAATAAATGAAATCAATCTTAAGGAGGACAACTTATCTATGAAAAAAAATACGTATCAAGTTGCCATTGTCGGCGCCACCGGAGCGGTCGGTCAAAAAATTACAGAGCTACTTGAGCAGGTGCAAAGCTTTGAGATCAGTAATTTAAAGCTGCTCACCTCATCGCGTTCAGCGGGCAAGACCATCCGGTTTCGGGGACACAACATCTGCTGCGAGGAGCTCTCACAAGACAGCTTTGAGGGGGTCGATATCGCCTTCTTCAGTGCCGGAGGTGAAATATCGCGTCAATATGTTCCTTATGCCGTTCAAAGCGGAGCTGTCGTCATTGATAATACGAGTGAATTTCGAATGCAGGAGGATGTTCCCTTGGTCGTACCGGAGGTGAATGCACACACACTGCACACTCATAAGGGCATTATTGCCGTACCGAACTGCTCTGCACTCCAAATGGTGACTGCTCTAGCGCCAATTGACCGCACCTACGGTCTTGATCGTATTATCGTGTCTACGTACCAATCGGTTTCAGGCTCCGGAGTCGGTGCAATTACTGAGCTGTTGACCCAGGCTAAAGACACACTTGAAGGAAAACCAGTGGAAGCTAGACTTTTACCCGCCAAAAAAGATGCCAGGCATTACCCAATAGCCTTCAACGTGCTCCCGCAGGTTGATGTATTCACAAGTAATGATTACAGCTTTGAGGAACAAAAAATGATGGACGAAACCAAGAAAATAATGGAGCTGCCTGGCTTAAAAATGGCTGCTACCTGCGTTCGTGTCCCTGTCGTTACTGGACACTCCGAATCGGTGTACATTGAGCTTGCAGCACCTGCTTCGGTTGAAGATCTGCGAGAACTGCTGTCCCATGCGCCAGGTGTCATTTTGCAGGATAATCCAGCTGAACAGCTCTATCCTACACCACTTTCTGCAGCCGGCAGACCTGAAGTATTCGTCGGCCGAATCCGGCAGGATCCCGATGTTACACACGGCTTTCATCTCTGGATCGTTTCCGACAATCTGCTGAAAGGAGCCGCATGGAACTCTCTTCAAATTGCACTTACGCTGATGGAGCAGGAACTGCTGTAGGAGCATTCTTACATGAAAAAAAGCGCCCTTGAATGGACGCTTTTTGCCTTGCTTTTTGACTATGCTGCACCATCCTCTAAGAATCAGAGCCGATGATATCAAGCAAATCCTCCATGTTATACACGTCGTTGTTTACTATCCATCCGCCTCCCGATCTTAAAACAGTAAGGGTCCCCGTTAGTCTCAAGCTCTCCTCACCATAAGTTAGACTCCCATGATAGTCAAAGTCGATCTGGGCATCATTTCGTACTCTCTCTGTAAGTTCTAGTCAGGTAACTTTAACCCCACTCTGTTTGATCAAGGCAATTTGAGGTCCGTGAGCGATATATCGGCCCGTCATTTGTTTTTCAAGAAATACTGTAGTGGTTAAGGGCTCCAGCTCTTCTTCCTTCTCCTGGATATATTTCATTAGCACTTCATCCATATCCTTGGGAATTGTCGATTCCAATGACTTGATCAGACCATCACTACCATATAAATGGCCATAGTCCATTTACGCATTCCTTACCTCCTGTAAGTAAGAAAGCATACCAACAACGCTAGTAGCGTTATTGGTATGCAGTTATCGGGGAATTTTGATCCGTCAACATCAACCTAATAAAAAACTCATATCCTAAATGATTAAGTCCATTAAGCCCCTATTATAACTTCCCAGACCGGCTTCGTATGTCCACCCGGATACATGACATATAGTAAGGTATAGACCACAACTCCCGTGATTGCGGTAAAAAACCAGATCATAGATGTCACTCGCCCGAGCCTGCGATGCCTGGCATACTTCTCCTTGAAGCCCCAGACCAGTGTCGTAATGCCAAACACTGCAGCAACAGTAGCCATAATAATATGAAATATAAGAAACACTTGATAGAACAGCTTCAGATGATCAGGTCCACCCCACGACGTATTCCCTGTTATAAACGTACGGGACGAATATATGATAAAAAATATAATGGCAGCCCACGCACCAGCAATCATCATCTTTTTGTGAGCCTCTTTTTTACCTTTCGCGATTAGAAACCATCCAATCCCTACAAGCACTGCGCTAATGACAATAAAGGCAGTACTCAGTGTAGGCAGCATGAAATCCAAATCCATGTCGATTCCCCCTCGAGTCTTCGCATGCTATGAATCAGTCTTCTTTTACTAGCTTAAGCTTCGGATCTGCCTGTCACCTGTACCGCAGGGATCGGATCGTCATCTTCCTTGTTTTCCTTCCGATACCACTGAAAAAATACGTAGGCCAGCATAACGCCGAAGATCAACTCCTGAAACATTTTCATCACAATCCCGCCGACCTGTTGGTCCTGCTGTGTGGTCGTTAAGAAATTAAAGTATGACGGACCTCCAAATTTCTGGAGCAGCAGCTGTGTATTATCTGATACACAGTACCCCATCGCCGTCGCCCATACATTAGGGTTGCTGTATGTCTCATAGATCGGCTCCGACGCGAAAATAATCAGACCACAAGCCGGTGTGAGCAGTACCATGTTTAAAAAGATAAATCCTAGTTTATGAAGTCCTGAGCCTCTATCCCTTTCCGGTACCGGATGGACAAGCGAACCCCACATCAACATGGCAGTGATGAATAAGACAATGTAATAGATCCGATGCACGGCAAAATTCAGCATGACATAATCATGGATCACCGGGATATGGTAGAAGGAAAATAATCCGTTAAATAAAAGTGCAGCTACAATCGGATGGGCAAGAAAGGAAAACCAGCGGATCGGCTTATAATCCAGCACTTTGCGCCATACCCACGCAGGAATCCCTCTCATGATGAGGGGCGGAGCCACAATGTAGGACAACGCCATACTGAGCATATGAAAAGTAAACATGGTATGACCCAGCAGGCTGATCGGACCCCCTTGAGCCATATATAAAATCAACATCCCGGACAAAAACATGACCTTTTGTGATGTCCTCGTATTCTTGCTGTCTTTTACCTTCTCAGCAATCGGACCAATAAGCACGAAATAGAGCGCTGCAAGTATAATCATGAGTGCCAAAAAAAGCGGACTCCAGAGATCATTAAAGCTGAAATATTGTAGACCGAGCATGTCTTCCCCCCTTGCCAATCGCTTGCCTCACATGAATGTAAATGAATGGCTTTATGAAAATTTGAAAAGGCGGCGAATGGTTCGCCGCCTTCCTGCCTTCCTTACCACCACATCCAAAGTAGCGCGGTAATAATGGCCGTAAAGGCCACGAAAAATCCGAATGCCATAAAGAGAATGGGGATAAAATGTCCTTTATCCTTCATGTGCATCCAATATGCCATCTGAATAAACACTTGAAGCACAGCCATCACGAGGAGAATAACGATCGTAAACGTATTATTGATCCCGCCTCCGGCTACGGCAGCAAATGCAATGAGTGTAAGAGCAATTGAAAATATGAACGCGACAACGTGTTTCTCCGGCCCCTCCGGACGGTGACGATGCTTAACGCCGTCCGAGCTTGACTGACTATTACCCGCCATGGATTAAACCACCTTTCCAAGCAGATATACGACCGTAAAGATGAAGACCCAAACCACATCGATAAAATGCCAGTAGATGGCTGAAACATAAATTTTCGGTGCGGTTACGACCGTTAATCCTTTTTTGTAAAGCTGTCCTATCAGTAGACCAATCCAGCCAAGCCCGAAGGCCACGTGCGCTCCGTGGAAGCCGACCAGCGTGTAAAAAGCAGAACTGAATGCGCTAGTCGTCATACCAAATTCCTTATGAACGACATATTCGTAGAACTCATAAATTTCAATTCCTAGAAAGACAAGACCAAGTAGAATGGTAACGCCCAGCCAGCTGATAAGAGCCTTGACGTTATGCTTATGCATGGCCTGTATAGCAAAAACACTCGTTAAGCTGCTCACCAATAGGGTGAAGGTTGCTGCTGCAACCAACGGCAGATGGAACAATTCATTTGCCGTTGGTCCATCCACTGTCTGATTTCGAAGCGCAAGGAAGGTTGCAAACAATGTACCGAACAGAACAGCCTCTCCGCCCATGAAGAGCCAAAACCCGAGTATTTTATTGCGCCCTTCAAGGGTTGCTTTTTCAGGCTCATGAGGCAGCTGACCGTTTACAGCTTCAGCGTGAGGGTTTGTCATGCTTTTGCCTCCTTATCTTCCAGTTCCTCAGGTTCAATATGCCATCCATGGTCGTCATAGAGTGAACGGGCAATCATACAACCAAAGGTAATAACCAGACCAATAATGACAACGATATAGTTATTGAACATAAAATTCATAAATCCATTTCCAAAATCATCGTTTGTAAACATGAGACCCAGTCCGGCAATAAAGATTCCGACTGACATTAAGAATGGCAGGATCGTTGGAGACGGCATATGGATCGGACCCACCGGTTCAGCCGGCGTCATCTCCGTATGGCCTGCCATCTTCTCTTTCCAGTAAGCGTCAATACCTCGTACAAGAGGTGTTTGCTTAAAGTTATACTCAGGCGGAGGAGAAGGAATACTCCATTCCAGCGTACGTCCATCCTCCCATGGATCATTCGCAGCGTCAGCTGGTTTCCGCGTAGTCATCACGATGTTAACGAGGAACATAATGACGCCAACACCCATCATAAGTGCACCAACGGTACTAATTAAGTTCAGCATATCAAAGCCCTGATTCGGTGCGTAGGTTGCGACCCGGCGCTGCATCCCCATCAGACCGAGGAAATGCTGAACGAAGAACGTTAAATGGAAGCCGATAATGAACATCCAGAACGTTGCTTTACCAAGCCCTTCAGCCAGTACCCGGCCGAACATTTTTGGCCACCAGTAGTGCAGTCCTGAGAATAGACCAAGCACGAGACCGCCGACGATAACATAGTGAAAGTGTGCAACAACAAAATATGTATCATGGAACTGAAAGTCCGC
This sequence comes from Neobacillus mesonae, assembly GCA_023715865.1. Taxonomy (GTDB): domain Bacteria; phylum Bacillota; class Bacilli; order Paenibacillales; family Paenibacillaceae; genus Paenibacillus. The sequence goes on along the minus strand of JAMBOW010000003.1, from coordinate 243,008 downwards.
CGGTGCAGAAGCAAGCATTACGCCGGTTACCCCGCCCATGACGAAGGTAGGAACAAAGCCGATGGCGTAAAGATTCGCTGAATTAAACTTGATCTGTCCGCCCCACATTGTGAACAACCAGTTAAAAATTTTAATCCCTGTAGGTACTGCTATGAGCATCGTTGAGATGGAGAACAATGCATTTGCTACCGTTCCCATTCCAGTTGTAAACATGTGATGCGCCCAAACCATGAAGCCAAGGAAGGCGATCAGGATTGTAGCAAAAACCATGGAGCTGTATCCGAACAACCTTTTTCTTGAGAAGGTCGGAATAACTTCGGAAATAATACCGAAAGCCGGAAGGATCAGAATATATACTTCAGGGTGACCGAAGATCCAGAAAATATGCTGCCACAATACCGGGTTTCCCCCGCCTGCAACATCGAAGAAATTAGCACCTAGAATTCGATCAAAGGTTAAAAGTACGAGACCTACCGTGATAGCCGGAAACGCAAACAGGATGATGGCTGACGTAATAAACGTTGTCCAGGCAAACATCGGCATTCTCATAAAGGACATGCCCGGTGCACGCATCGTAATGATCGTAGCAAGGAAGTTAATCCCCCCGATGAGTGTACCAAGACCTGCAATCTGTAGTCCGATCGTATAAAAGTCAACACCATGAGTTTTACTGTAATCTGTACTTGCCAACGGAACATACGATGTCCACCCTGCATCTGGAGCACCGCCCATGACCCAGCTTAGATTCAGCAGCAGTCCTCCGAACAGAAACGTCCAGAAGCCAAGTGAGTTCAGAAAAGGAAACGCTACGTCCCGCGCCCCAATCTGCAGCGGAATCACTGCGTTCATCAAGGCAAAGATGATCGGCATGACTCCAAGGAAGATCATTGTTGTACCGTGCATGGTGATCATTTCATTAAAAGTCTGAGTGCTCATCATATCATTGTAAGGAATAATCAATTGAAGCCGGATCAGCATCGCTTCAATACCGCCGATCCCGAAGAACAAGCCGCCTGCTGCTAAGTATAGAACCGCGATTTTTTTGTGGTCAACGGTAGTAAGCCAATCCATCAGTCCGGTATACCGCTTAACCGTATGAGCGTGAGCCAAGTTCAAGTACCTCCTTCTCAATCCGCACTGTTGGTTTCATAATCCAGCTTATAATCAGCCAAATACTCGGCAATGGCATCTACCTCTTCCGTGGTGAGCCCAAGCTCTTCCGGAGACGGCATCTCGTTGCCAGGTTTGATTTTTTGCGGATCATGAAGCCATTCTTTAAGGTTATCCTCTACAGGAGCACCCTCCTGACCTTCGCGTTCGTTCAGAAGCATACTCGCTATAGATTCCCTGCCGCCGATTCCTGTCAGGTTTGGACCCAAAGGACCTCCTTGATCGCCCACCGCATGGCAGCTGAGGCATGCAGATTTGAACTTCTCAGCAAGCTGCTCGTCTTCAGGCAGAACGGCAGGAGCCTGCATTGCGGCAACCCAGTTATCGAACTCCTCTTCGCTCACCGCTTTGACCTTAAATTCCATATAGGCATGGGAAGGTCCGCACAGCTCTGCGCATTTCCCGCGGTAAACGCCTTCATTCGGTGCAGAGAAATGGAATTTGTTAATGGTTCCGTCAAAGTTCGTATCAATCTTACCTGCCAGGGACGGAACCCAGAAGGAGTGAATAACGTCATTGCTTTCGAGTACAAAAGAAATCGTCTTATCGGTCGGAATAATGAGGTCTTGTGCGGTCGTCACGCCGAGATCAGGATAGCTGAATTCCCACCAGTACTGATGAGCTGTAACTTTAACCTGAAGGGCGTTTTCGTCTTGGGTGTAGTCCTTGCCTAATGCGGAGAGCTGCTGAACGGTTGGAACAGCCAAAATAATAACAAGCACGAGAGGAATAACCGTCCAAATGATCTCCAGCTTGTGATTACCTTCCACCTGTTCAGGGATTTCATTCTGTCCGGGCTTCCGCCGGAACTTGATCAGTACATAGGCTGCAATCGCAAAGACCACAACTAGCACCACGATCATAATCGTAATTGCAAGCTTCATTAAATCAAGCTGCCCCTGTGCTACGGGACCCTGCGGTTTCATTACAGATAAATCCTCACGGCCGCAAGCGGACAAAAACAAGGAGAATGCTGCCAGCAAAAGGAGGATTCTTTTTCCGTACCGCCACCTTTTCATCACCTATCTACCCCACTTTTCCCAATTTCGCTGATTACCATCTGGTCCCAAAAAGCGAGTATTCTACCTGCTCTAGTACCTTTGTTGTAATCCTGTAAATTAATACAATCACTTATTAAATATAAGTCGACCCCCTATTTTTGTCAATCTTTAGACACATGTTCACAGAATGTTCACGAAGTTCAAAAAACCGCGCTGTTATTGTGTTTGTTAACGATTTCAGAGACCCGACAAAGAGTGATAATCTATTGTTTTCTTCCAAATTACGGATAATACGGTAGGATTCGAGTATATTTTTAAATCCGTCATTTTATGTAGTTTAGTGCAAATAATTTAGTAGAGAGCCTAGTAATCTTTTATAGAATGTATCTCTATTTTTTGCCATCTCAGTGGGTGAAATTCCATCCCATTTCTATTTTCATCCATCATTTACCACAAAAGAAAACCCGTTCTTTTCAGAGCGGGTATTTCTACCAAAGCAATTCAGCCTGTTAATAAAACGGGACCTTCGTTTGTGATGGCGACCGTATGTTCATATTGCGCACCGATACTGCCGTCAGCAGAACGGATCGTCCACCCGTCATCTTCCCAGAATACAGCCCCGGTTGCACCCATCGTAAGCACCGGTTCGACCGTAATGACCATTCCCTCCTGCAGCTCTAATCCCCTTCCCGGACTGCCATTAGGAAAGATGTCTGGTTCCTCATGTATGCTTCGGCCGATCCCGTGGCCAACCAGCGGCTTCACGATTCCGTAACGCCAGGGCTTGACGCTCTTCTCAATCGCATACCCGATATCACCTACCGTTTTTCCAGGCACAGCCTCTGCAATACCCCGATACATCGCCTTTTCCGTCCTGGAGAGAAACTTCGCCGTCCTTGGATTCGGTTTACCCACTGCATAAGTCCAGGCAGAATCAGCAAGCCAGCCATCCTTGTTCACAACCATATCGATCGTAACTACATCCCCGTCCTTCAGCTTTACATCAGAAGGGAAACCGTGGCATACGATATCGTTCACTGAAGCGCATATGGCGTATGGATAACCCTTGTATCCCTTTTGCTCTGGGGTTGCCCCGTGTTCTGCCAAATAGGCTTCAACGAATTCATCAATCTCCTTTGTCGTTATCCCAGGCAGAAGCTTGGCCTCGATTTGACGATGACAAGCTTTGAGAATCCGGCCTGCCTCTCTCATATAAGCAATTTCTTCCTTCGTCTTCAGGATCACAGACATCTACAGGTCAGCCCCTTCCCTCTGCACTTACTCATGTATATGCGGAAAAGAACGCAAAAAAAACCGCCTCTCCTGCATTTGAAGCAGGCGGCGGTTCTATTCAAATTCGAACAGTATATTCTGATGCCAGTTACAGTAGGTGATACAATAGTGACGAATCAGGAGACTGAGGAATTCAGTCTGGTCAGCTCGCGTTCAACGACAAGCGTAAGTTCCTCTTCATACCCTCCCGTTATCCGGTATTTTTTCACATACTCCTTCACGAATTTTTTAGGATCCTTAGGCCTGAAAATCCGAGTCATTTCTCGCAAACTTTCTTTGACCTCATTATGACCTTTCGTTGCCATGATAACTCCCTCCCAAAACGTTCAAAAGTAAATGCTCCGTTTAGAGAATGCGTAGAAAAAAGATCTAAGTGATACCATGAAGAAGTGTGCGCAGCTGTAAATAGCTTCAGGCCGGGAATCCCTGAAAAAAAACAGGTACCTGACATTGTAAATACCCGAAATGATTCCTTTTGAATCACACTTCTATTGTATCATATTCAAAGCCGGCGTACAGCTTTCCAAAAATATCTAATAGAAAAAGCACGTAATTATTTTATCGGCATTTATTCTGCATCCTGTAAATTCCATGCGTGATATTACATTTATTATGCCATCCCGACGGATAGATATACGCCTAACGGGTTACTCTAAACTACTGATAAGAGCATCATAAGCTGTCTTATTTCACTAAAATTATTAGGAGGCACTTGATCATGAGCAGTAAAGATAAGGATATGCTCCCGATCACTCGGGAAAAGGTCGAGGTTGACGGCGTATATACGAATGAACGTGGGCTCAGGGAGCATTTGCATAGAGGACAGCATTTCCCTCCGGATCCTGTTCTTGGGGCGACCGAGTGGGAGCTGACAGAATTTTCTTTTGAAAATCATCATGAAGGCAGAACCGATGAGCGGCTTGTGCCTAAAGAGGATGATGAGAATAAAAAAGGCAAAATAACAAGTCCAAGACGCCAATTTCAGGGCGGCAGCTGAGTAAATAAACTTATATATCACTTTTCCTTTAATGGAAGAGTGATATTTTTATTTGGATGGGTTGTTCAAATCGCATGTCCTCTCTCATATGATGCTAAGAGAGAAGGACAAAGGAGGAAGAACAACATGTCCCCATTCAAATCATCGACGGGTCTTGATGAAAATATTGCGGGTGCGCTTTGCTACTTTTTCGCTTTTATCGGAGCTATTTTACTGCTTGCTCTTGAAAAACGGAGCCGCTTCGTTACTTTTCATGCTCTTCAATCACTATTTGCCTTTGGCTCCATTGTCGTCGGTCACGTGTTAAGCGGCTTTATTCCCCTTCTCGGCCCCTTGATCGCCGCTCTCTTGTCACTCCTTGGCGTAGCCATTTGGGTAATCATGCTGGCTGCAACCCTGCAGGGAAAATGGCTTAAGCTGCCGGTAGTGGGTGATCTTGCTGAGAAACAGATGCGCAAGCTGTAGCGCACAATAAAAAACCGCTGATTATCCCTAACAGATAACCAGCGGCTATTTTTTATGATTTTCAATTAGACCAATTCATTAGAAGCATTCGACTCAGCTGTCTTCTGATTTTTAGGACCCAACCCATTAAAGATCAGGTTCAGCAGAATGGCCGTAAAGCTGCCGACAACAATCCCGTTATTCAGCAAGATGCCGATTTCGGAAGGAAGCTGTGCAAACAAATCAGGCACTACGGTTACACCCAGACCCATTCCAACGGAAACAGCAATAATGAGCAGATTCTCGTATCGGTTAAAATCAACCTGGTCGGCAAGCATTCGAATCCCTGACGATACAACCATACCGAACAAGGCAACCGTCGCCCCGCCGAGTACAGAAGGAGGAATCATTTGAGCTGTAGCAGCAATCTTCGGTACGAAGCCGATCAGAATAAGAAGAATACCTGCGACTGCAATAACGTCGCGGGTCTTCACGCGGCTCATTTGAAGCAGCCCGACATTTTGGGAATACGTTGTATAAGGGAACGAGTTCAGAATCCCCCCAAGCACAATAGCCAAACCTTCTGCACGATATCCTCTGGACAAATCTTTCGAGTCAATCTCTTTATTCAGAATTTTACCCAGCGCCATGAATACCCCTGTCGACTCGGCAATGCTGACAATCGCTACAAGAATCATGGTCAGGATCGCGGACAAGTTAAAGGTAGGCGTACCAAAATGGAAAGGCTCGGGAGCACGGAACCAGCTCGCTTCAAGCATAGGGGACAAGTCCACTTTTCCAAAGAATAGACCGGCAACAACGGTTCCCGCTACAAGTCCAATCAAAATTGAGATGGATTGCAGAAATCCTCGAGTCAAACGATTCATCACAATGATAAAGAGCAGAACCCCAAAGCCCAGCAGGAGATTAACGGGATCCCCGAAATCCTCTGCTCCGCTGCCGCCGCCAAGATCGTTCAAGGCAACTGGAATCAGCGTAAGACCGATGATGGTAACAACAGAGCCGGTAACGACCGGTGGAAAGAAACGAATCAACTTACCGAACAGGCCGCCAAAGATCATGACGAACAATCCGGAAGCGATAATCGCTCCGTAAATAGCGCTCATGCCGTATTGCTGACCGATTAATATCATTGGAGCAACCGCCTGGAAGGCGCAGCCGAGCATAACCGGAAGTCCGATACCAAAATATTTACCACCCCATACCTGAAGCAGTGTCGCAAGCCCGCATGCAAGCAGGTCGATAGCGATCAAATAGGTAATCTGATCCGGCGGCAAATTAAGACCGCTCGGTCCTCCGACGATCAGCGGGACAATAACGGCCCCCGCATACATGGCAAGTACATGCTGAATACCGAGTGAAAATGTCTTCAGCGGGTGACGATTGCGAGCAAATATACGTTCACGTGACATTAGATTTCATCCTCTTCATCTGCAAAAGTAACTTGTCCATTCTCAAGCGCTCCGATACGGACAAGCGATTCTACGCGGTAGCCCTTCTCTTGAAGCAAGCGACCCCCAGGCTGAAATGCTTTTTCAATAACAATACCGATGCCGACAACCTCTGCACCCGCTTGTTCTACGATCCGGGCAAGTCCAAAGGCTGCTTCCCCGTTTGCAAGAAAATCGTCGATAATGAGAACACGGTCACCCGGCTTCATAAATTTCTTAGCTACCGTAATTTCATTTGATTCCTGCTTCGTGAAAGAATAAACCTTCTCGACAAAAATATCGTCACGCAGGGTGAGCGACTTCTGTTTGCGGGCAAAAATGAGCGGTACCTCGAGTTCCAGCGCCGTCATAATTCCAGGTGCAATCCCGGAGGATTCAATCGTAAGAACACGTGTAATCTCCTCACCGGCAAAGCGTCTTACGAATTCGCGGCCAACTTCCTTCATAAGGATCGGGTCCATCTGGTGATTCAAGAATGAGTCCACCTTCAGCACCTGTTCCGACAGTACAATCCCCTCGTTCAACACTTTTTCCTTTAGCAGCTTCAAGTTATATTCCTCCCGTTATCGTATTCGTTCTGTATTGGTCCATCAAAGCAAAAACAAAAAAAGCCCGCTTCCGAAACATCCGCCGAAATACTCGAATGAATTGGAACAAGGGCTGGTCAGCATAAAGATGCAATAAAACTCAAGACGTAAAGGCTACAGCTGAAAGCAATAACTTTAAAAAATCTATTTACGTGCATCATTTATATTCCCCCCGTAGTCCAATCATTTCCGGTGATCGGGTAGAGACATGCTGGCCAATCCCAGCACATATACGAGATATCTTCTTTTTAAAAATAGCATATGAGCAAATACTAAAAGCGACTAGCTGCTCATGTTAGGACAATGTTAGAAGTATACCGAATTGATGGTGTAAAATAAAGTGTTATTTTCAAGAAAGTTTTCCAAAGTTCTTTTCAACAAGCGGAACATAATGTTTAAATGGAAGGAAAGTACTAAGTTACGAAGCATGTTAGGAGTGTTCAAATGAAGAAAATGCTAAACGAATTCAAAGAGTTTGCGGTACGCGGCAATGTCATTGATCTGGCCGTCGGCGTCATTATCGGGGGTGCATTCGGAAAGATTGTAACTTCGTTCGTTAATGATATTCTGATGCCGCCGATCGGGCTACTGATGGGCAACCGAAGCTTTGAGCAATTGTTTATTCCGCTCGATAAAGGACTGCTTACCCCTGAAGGCAGCAAATATACCACTCTTGCCCTGGCTGAACAAGACGGCATTCCGGTTCTCAAATACGGACAATTCATTAACGTTGTGCTCGATTTTCTGATCGTTGCGTTTTGTATTTTTCTTTTTATCAAGGGCATCAACCGGCTCAAAAGAAAAAAAGAAGAAGAGCCTGCGCAGCCTGAAGCTACAACCAAGGCATGCCCCTACTGTCTGTCGGACATTCCAATTGCAGCCACTCGCTGCGCCCACTGCACATCTCTGCTTGAGCCGGAAATGGAGACCCTAAAGTAGATTCTCCAAAATTTTGCGCAGATTCATATCTTCCTTGTAGACTTCCTCTCCTGTATCCAGCTCAGTGACACGGATACGGATGAAGTCGCCATTCGGATTTACCGGTCTGAACGTCATCTCCTCCGGATTTTCAGTAACGACATCATAGCCGATTCTTTTAAACATCGGAATAAGGAGCTCCGGGCCGGGTAAGGTTTTCTCGTTAAGAAGCAGAAGACCTCTTAAAGATTTAGGTTCTTCATTCTTATAAATGACTTGAAAATTCACGATGCATTCCATGGTGAGAATTCCCCTTTCTTTATCTCTAACTTAAGTATAGCTATATTTCCCCTAAGAGATTGTGACGATGCTGACATAAGAACGTCTTATTTTGTGTTATGACAGTTAGGAGGTGAGCATAAATGAGCGAAGAACAATTTGATATATATGATCATTCAGGCAATCACATCGGCACCGCACCGCGTTCACAGGTACATCAGAAGGGCTACTGGCACAAATCCTTTCACTGCTGGCTGGTTCGCGATACTGAAGGAAGCCGCAAGGTCTTATTTCAGAAGCGCACGAGTACCAAAGACACTTTCCCCTCCTGCTTCGACATCACGGCGGCAGGCCATCTTTCCGCTGGAGAAACCGTTCGTGAAGCAGCAAGAGAGCTTGAAGAAGAGCTGGGTCTACAAATAGATTTCGAGCAGCTTACACCTCTTTTTGAAATCAAGGAGGAATTGAACGGCCAGGTTTCCGGGGTTCCGTTCGTCGATCGGGAAATCAGCAGCGTATACGGATCCTACTGTCCTTGGGATCTTACACAGTACAAGCTCCAGACAAGCGAAGTGGCCGGATTGTACGAAGCTGAACTTGAGCAGATGCTGAATCTGTTCAGCGGTGTCACAACTGAAATTACCGCAGCAGGCATTCTATATAACGAAACAACAAGCACTTATGACAGGGTCTTAGAACAAATCTGTTCAGAGCAATTCGTTTACCGCCCTTCTTCTTACTACGTTTCTGTGTTCAAAGCGTTACAGCAGCTATAAGCAAGGTTGTGTCTAAAAAGAAAAAAGATTCTCTTCGGGGCTCTAATTATTCTTTAGAGCCCAAAGAGAACCTAGTTGACATACAATACAGTGTTACTTATCTACAATATACTTATTCATCACATGTTCAAAGTGCCGGCCGTAGCGTCCTGCCAGCTCCTCTCCCATATCTTCTTCCATTTCATACAGTATTAATTCTTGAGCAAAATACTCCAGCAAAAGCCCCACCAAGAGGGGATGCTCTGTTACAAGCGCCTGAGTCGTGCATTCCTCACCCCGCAGGCCAAGCATGCACCACTTTCGGTCAATGACAAAGGAAAATTTTCTTCCGCTAAGCTCAGCCGTACCTTCGAAAGGATCCCAAGGCAGCATGGAGTGCTGTCCGCCGTCTGCGTCATAAGACCACAGGAGTCTTACGCCTCGCTCCTCAGCAGCCTTCAGCTCTTCACGAAATAAAGCAGCCTCCTCAGCAAACATATCAATCACAATTTCCTTCTTGGCCTGTGACACCTGGCTTATCAGTAAATCAAGGACCTGGCGATCCCCGTCCATGCTGTAAAAGTTGGGATACGCAGGTTCAGGTCTGGGCATGGCCTGTTCAACATATTGCAGCGACTTCTGCATATTGCCGGACACTTTCATCGTAAGCTTATCCGGCTCAAGCATGCTGTACCTCGCAGGCTCTCCCTTGCTGCAGTGCAGGTAGCCCTGTGCATTCAGGCGCTGAAGCGTTGCATATATATTTGAACGCGATGCACCAAGGCGCTTTGCCACCTCATAGCCAGATGAAGCCCCTTGGCGGGATAAATCAACCATAATTTTGGATTCCATTTCTGTAAAACCCAAATTTCTAAGGTGTCCAAGCAACTGGTCCATCGTCACTGTCCTCCCATGCTGTATAAGAACCTATAGCTGCTTTTACGATCAGATCTGCTCTGCACCGCAATGAGGACACCATTTCGAACCTTTTGGCAGCTCCGAAGCACAGATTTGACATTTGACGATATCGCGCGGAACTTCTGTTTGAACGGGTTCATCTAAGCTCTCGTTATTTTCCTTCCAATAACGGATGCGCTCATCGAGCTCTTGCTGTCTCTCCCGCTCTCGTTGAAGCTCTTCCTCACGTCTGCGCTGCCATTCCAGATCAAATTCTTCCTTCTCCTCCGGGAGGAAGTCCTTGAGATCATAATCATCCTCGTCCGGTAGAAGCTCATCTTCAGTGAGGAGTAGATCCGGGAAGAGCTCTTCCTTCTCCTCCGTCTCGTCCAGCTCTTCAGCTGCGGCAGCTTCCGGTTTAGCAGCTGCGCTGTGTGTCACAGCCTGGTCGCCAGTAAGGGAACGGCCGCATTTCGGACAAAAATTAGCATCCAGATCCGATACATGCCCGCAGACGCATACCCGTTCGTTTTTCAGCAGCGCAATTTTTTCACGAATTTCATTGATTTCATCCTGAAGCTCATCACAAGCCTCGGAAAGCTCCATCATTTTTTGTTCAGCGATCGACATGTCCTGAGCACGGTAACCTTCGTAAAAAATACGGCCCATTTCTGTATAGTTCACGGACATTTCGTGTTTGATATTCGCAATTTGTGAGTTTAATTTGTTGATTTCCACAGCATGCTGCGCCTTTTCCGTCGCACGGCCTGCCCCGTCTTTAATTCTTTGTAAAAAATTCATCTTTAACAGTTCCTCCTCTTTCCCATGGCAAGGCGAAGCATCTCCATCGGCCAAGCCCTTTACACTCTACTTAGCCAACACCCACAGGATAAAACTTACCGTCAAATTATACCTTATGCTTCGCGAAGCCTGCTACTTTAGGTATAATAGAGAGCGGTTTGTTTATTCAAATTTGCTTCCATCTTGCTATGGTCAGGCATGATTTTAATAATGTTATAAATACTCTCCCTTCTGCGGTCTGCAGCAGGGGTGACTCTATCATACCAAATTTACAGCCCTCTTGTGAAAAGGGCAATGATTTACTTAGAAATAAGATGAGGTGTAAGTCTTTTATGCATAACATGAGTCCTATATTCCACTTGCGGCCGCTTGGTGTTACAGGAAATGCATGGGCTCCGAAGGCCAAACCGGCTCCAGAGCAAACCAGTCTCGAGCTCGTTTCTGATCACGAGGAAGATGCGTACTTTTTCAGATCATTAGAGAAAGCCGGAATCATACTGAACGGCCCGCAGATCAAGGCAGTACGTCATGGCAGGGGCCCACTCTTAACACTCGCAGGCGCAGGCTGTGGAAAAACAACTGTCCTTACCGCCAGAACAGGTTATCTTATTCAGGTCGCTAATGTTCCTGCCGGAAGCATATTGCTTGTTACATTTACAAGCAAAGCGGCAGGCGAGATGAAATCAAGGATTGCGTCCATTCCCGGCGTCCGTTCGGCAGCAGCCCGTGCGGTTCAAGCCCGGACCTTTCATTCCTTTGCCCTGATGCTCCTTCGCCATTATGGCATGACAGAGGATATTTTTGGTGATACCAAAGCGCAGCATACGATCATTAAGATGATCCAGCGCAAGCATGGGCTGAGCGATGCCTTTCAGCCTGAAAGTCTGCTGTCTTCCCTTTCAGCATGGAAAATGGAGGGCAGGATTGCTGAGGATCTGCCGGATTCAAGCCGGGAGGAACGGGAAGTCAAGCAAATTCTGCTCGGTTATGAAGCCTGGAAGAAAGAAAGGCACAAAATGGATTTTGACGACATTCTGCTTCATGCAAACCGTCTGCTCTCAGATCCTGGAGTCCTTCGTCCCCTGCAGCAGCGGTTTCAGTACATTATGGTCGACGAATTCCAGGATACGAACGGGCTGCAATATGAAATAGTGCGCAAGCTTGCAGCAGCTCACCGCAATTTAATGGTTGTGGGCGACGATGATCAAACGATCTATACCTTTAACGGCGCCCGGCAAGAAGTCATTCTAGAGTTTGATAAGATGTATCCAGGTGCCAAGATTGTCACATTGGACATTAATTACCGTTCTGATGCGCATATCCTAGGTCTTGGTACCGAAATCATCAGGTACAACAAGAAACGCCGCTACAAGAAGCTCGTTTCAGCAGGCAGCCCGGGATCCCAGCCTTTATACGCTACTCCGGCAGGAGCAGAAGAAGAGGCTGCTTTAGTCGTGAGTCACTTGCAGGAGCAGGTTGAAGCGGGGCAGCACGCCTACAAGGACATTGCAATCCTGCACCGCACCGCGAGCAGCAGCCGTGCCATGTTTGAGCAGCTCGTACTTAAGGACATCCCTTTCATACAGCATGGCGCAGGCCCCGTCTTCTATGATCAGACTTTGGTCAAGCCGCTGATAGATCATCTCAGACTGTCGTTGAATCCTAGAAATCTCGATGCGATTTCAAGTACTTTAGGTCCGCTGTATATTTCAAGGGATGCGGGCCTGGATTATATGAAGCAGCAGGAGAAACAGCAGGCGAAAAAGTATCCGCTGATCCACTTTACTCGCTGGGATAAATTAAAGCCATTCCAGCAGGAGGCTGTAAAAGAGCGAATCAAGCTGATCAAGATGCTGGCCTCTATGACTCCTCTTGCTGCGATTCAAGAAATGCGAAGACAATTCTACGATGCTTATATGGAGAGCGGAGATCCAAATATATACACGCATTACCGGGAGACGATGCTGGAAACGCTGGATGAGCTCGAAACTGCTGTTAAACGTTTTGAAACGGTGGAGAGCTTTGTCTCGTTTGCAGATGAGCTTTCCAGACGGCATAGGGAGATGGAATCTCTGCAGGCTGCAAGCGACAGTGACGCCGTACAGCTGATGACCATTCATCGCTCCAAGGGACTGGAATTCCCATGTGTATATCTGATTGGCGCAAGCGAAGGCATTCTGCCCCACAGCTCTGCGCTCACAAAGGATGCTCCAGAAGATCGAAAAGCCGCTTTATCACATGGATCCTCACCTACAGAGGTAGAGGAAGCCTTGCTGGAAGAAGAACGCAGACTTGCCTATGTTGCCGTTACAAGAGCCAAAAAGCAGCTGTTTATTACCTCTCCAGCTAGTCAGCATGGAAAACCTGCACCTGTATCCAGATTTCTCCTGGAAGCGTTCGGTATTAAAGACGCAGCGAGCAAAAGAGGTGCCATGAATGAACGCAAGCCTCATGCAAAGGAAGGCTCCGGATACAAGGAGAAGTCAAATCATCGTTCGGGAGAAGCATCACAGCAGCGTATGGAGACAGTTCCTGTCTGGTCATGCACTTCGGGCTCCTGCCCAGCCTGGATCAGGCAGCATCCTGCCAAAGAGAAGGACAAACCGCCAGCCTGTCCGCTATGCAAATCAGTAATGGAGAAATCAACACGCGAGGTGCCTGCTACTCCAAAGCAGCATAGATAATTTGATTCAGCTCCTGCTAAAATCGTGTAAGAACTCTTAAACGCCTGTTTACGTGTAGAACGTGGCATACTTCGCCTACTAAATTGTAAACGGCCTTAAGAGGAGGTACCTTTATGGAAACGAATCAATATTTTGTATCGCTGACACAGAAGCTGGTTCATCAGGATCCCTCGGAATCAAATGATTATGAAGTACGGCTGGATAAGGAACAGCTATCCGAAATACAGGATATGCTCGCTTCAATGAATCGGGACGACAGCTATACCCTGCAGCGGGCACCCGTTCCTTATAAATCAGCTGATCACGACGATGCTAATGACGAGTTTACGAGTCAAATGAAAGAGATTTATGAATTTATCTATAAGACGGGGACCGAAGATACCCGCGCAGCGATCCGCAGCCAAAACATATTGGACAAGCTGGATCATACCGACTATGACAATAAGGGCTATGAAGATTCTCCCCTGAACAAGTAGATAAATAGCTTAAGCTTGTGTGCTTCATTCTTGCTAAACGCTCATGAAAGACTGGGTTCATATCTATGAATCCGGTCTTTTCACGTTTAAGCAAAATAAAGCTCACATGAACCCGCCAACGGTTCTATTCCCGTCTTTTTCGTAATATTTAAAAGTAACCGCTTTAAGCTGACACCAACTGCCGTAGATTTGTCAGTACAGTGATCACAGCAGGATTCTCCGTCAAATATGTTTACATCATTTTGACAAGGATGTGAGATGATCATGATTTCATTTCTGCGAACGTTTGGTTTTTTAAGCCTCGTAATGGTACTCGCGCTGATTCATGTCCCCCCTTCTCCAGCTAAAGCATCAGCCAGAATTACGATTGATTCGCATCAGAATGGACAGACGCTACCCCCGGGCATTGCTCAACTCTATGGGACGTATACAGATGTGTACGAAGTAGAGCTGATCGTTAACGGAGAAATGATTACGGATGTCCTAATGGATGATCAGGACGGCGATGACAGCGGGGAATGGTCTTATCCCCTTGACACCTCCCGATGGGACGGTCCAATCGAAATTGTACTGAAATCCAAAGATACCGGCACCAGGTACGGAATATGGTCCTCTTTTATGTCACTTGTCATTGATAACCCTGAGGCGCATATCCCGGAAATCGAAATTACAAGCCCGTCCGAGCAGACTCCTCTGAAGGCAAAAGAAAAGGTCAGCCTCTCGGTTAGCAGCAAAAATACAGTGACAGGGGTTGAACTGCGAATCGACGGTAAAGACTGGATTCCTCTTAAATCTGCCAAGGACGGATATACCTATCAGTGGGACACCCGGGCGGAACAAAGAAAGGTTCACAGTCTGGAAGCAAGAGCTACAGACAACTATGGGAATACAGGCTACAGTCCGACGCTTTATGTAAATATTAGAGGTAAGAGCTCTGTCACAGATGATGTATATGATACAGAATACGAAAGCGAAGAGGACATAAGTTTAAGTGCAGTTGATCCTGATTTGGTGACGGACAGTATTGATGACTCGGATAACCCGGATCATACGGTAACAGATCATGTGTACGATCCGGACGCGGGGGTGGTGGACAGCGTGTACGATCCAGAATCAATGGAGATGGACGCAGACTCTCTTAACGTGCCTTCCCCACTCCCTGATCAGGATCGGGCTATTTGGATATGGGAAACGGCTTCCTACCATCTGGTTCTGAATCCGAATTCCTGGAGTGTCCTATCCTCTCTCGCATCGGATACAGCAACCTTTAATCAGCGGCCGATTACGACACTGTATCTGGGTGTGGATCAATATAA
The DNA here is from genome assembly GCA_023715865.1 of Neobacillus mesonae. Classification (GTDB taxonomy): domain Bacteria; phylum Bacillota; class Bacilli; order Paenibacillales; family Paenibacillaceae; genus Paenibacillus. Next base: position 227,918 of record JAMBOW010000003.1, on the reverse strand, counting down.
CGGTACCTCTATGCTGGAGGACCACCGAAGTGAGGTTCGGCAGTTCATAACCTGGGCTCACGGAGAGGGCTTTCGGGTCGAGGCTCTTATTGCCGGAGGCACCAAGCCGCCTTACTTCGGGGCTTACGAAAGATACCGCACACAGGCGGTACGGGAGTTCGAGAAAGTTCTGAATTACAATATTGCTTCAGAAACCGAAGCCCAGTTCGACGGAATTAATCTGGACACCGAGCCGTACATTCTCCCTGATTTCAAGACAGCTAAGCCATCTGTTCAAGTTCAGTATCTGGATATGCTGGCTGCCCTCATGGAACGAAAGGCAGCTTCCGGTCTCAGCCTCCCCGTCGGTGCAGCCATCCCGAGATGGTACGATACATCGGCCGATGCCAGTGATATTCCGTGGAACGGAGCTGTCAAATGGATGTCAGAGCACATTCAGGATACAGCCGACTATATTTCCATCATGAATTACCGCGATCAGGCAGAAGGAAGCGCGGGCATCATTAACCAAGCACTCGGGGAAGCTGCCTATGCTAACGCCATAGGCAAGCCAAAGTCAGTCATTATTGGAGTCGAAACCAAAGACATTGCTGACGGCGGGGATCCGGAGACGATCAGCTTTAATGAGGAAGGAAGAACCTACATGGAGACGGAGCTTGCCAAAGTGTATGCAGCCTTTGCAAGCGATCCCGCCTTCGGCGGCATCGCTCTTCACCATTATTCCTCTCTCATTGACTTCCCGAGCGAATGGGGTCCTGCCGGGTACAAGTGGGCACCCCCAGCAGATAACGAGCCGCCAAGCGCACCAGCCGGGCAGCTCCAAGCCAGTGCATTTCATTACGACCGAATCGATCTTTCCTATGGCATGGCACAGGACAACACATTCGTTAACGACTACCGGATATACCGCAGCACCGAGCCTTCGTTCAACATCGGTCCCGATACTTACGCTGGCACGATCAAAGGGCTGTCCTATAAAGATAAAGGCCTTCTGCCGGATACAACCTATTACTATAAAGTGACCGCTGTAGATATCCAGGGGAATGAAGGGCCGCCAAGCGAAACCGCGTCTGCAGTTACTGGTTCATCTTCACTTAAACCCATGGTGATTACCGATATGAGCATTGAATTTGCATCCGGTAAAGCAACCGTCTCCTTCCGTGTAATCGACCGTGAAGCTGGAAATCCGATTCCGGCCAATGTCAGCGGCAGATTCACCCACATGGCAGGAAAGTATGTCACCGGTACCACAGACGAAAACGGCATATTTCGAACCGTTTCCGAAAGTGTCAGCGCAGCAACAGGTGAGATCGGCTTTCTGCCCCGCAGAATTATGGCTTCAGGGTATTACTGGGCAAGCGGGTATGATGAACTGCCCTATCAGACAGCCACTTGGGAACCGTGATGCGACTGAATTACAGGCAGATATCACACATAGAGCCAATTTAATGCTTCCGGAAAATGCTTGGCAAAAAACAAAGCATCATGCGTTCCGCCCTCTTCTACAGTAAACTTCAGCTTATCTTCAGGGAAGCCTTTATCGATCAGCGTCCTGTAGGCTTCATGTGTGCCTGAGACCATATTTTTTTGAATACTTTCTTTATGTATTCCTTCTAGACTCCCTACCGACATATAAAGCCTCTGCTCATAAGAGGACACTTCACTTTCTTGAATAAAAGACAAAAAACCTTCGTACCACATGGATGCAGATATGGCTCCGATTCTTCCGAATATATCTGGACGCTGGTAGGCAGCATACATGGAAATCATTCCGCCAAGAGAAGCTCCGATCATGGCTGTATGCTCTGGAGTAATCAAAGTCCGGTAGCTGCGATCCATATACGGCTTGAGTGTATCCGCCACATATGACACGTAGTCAGCTCCGCTGCCTCCGAAATCGGCAGACTTCCCACTCAGTGATTTGGCTGGCCAAGGCGTATATTCATCATTGCGGTTATTCGGAACAATACCGACTAAAATGAGCTCCGGGAGCTCTTTAACCCGAAATTTATGTTCGAGCAGGTTCAAGCAATTTCTAACGATTGTAATACCATCCTGTATGTAAACAACGGGGAAACGTGCATCGCCTTCACGGTATGATGGAGGAAGATAAATATGCACGTCCCTCCCCCCTATAATTTCTTGTTTGAAGGTTTCTCTCATCTATATCCAATCTCCTCGTTAATAAAAACACACTGTCTTTCCATTTTATAACCGGGTTTTCTTAACATCCATGGACTATATACGGAAGATGTACTGATGTAGGTCTAAAGTGACCATTATAGGTCAAATTGCAACTTTACTTCTAATCACTTCGTCTAAGAACTTGTCGGCCAACAATTCTGGGAGACAATACATCAGAGCGAAGGAGAGAAGAACAACCTATGAACAAAAAAATGAAAACCGGCGCAGCTGCACTTGCGATTACCGCAGTACTCAGCAGTGGATATGTCTACGCTAACGCCGAAGCCCCTGTGTCTATCTCAAACCCTGCTGCCAAAACAGTAAACATTACTGTAAACGGTAATGCAATCGGAGAAGGTTATCATACAGCCAATGCTGAGCATCCCATGATTCCTGTCCGTTCCTTGGCAGAAGCACTCGGTATGGAGCTTACATGGAACAAAGAGACCAAGTCTGCTGAATTAACCAAGGGTAATGTATGGACTGCTATTGCTACAGGGAAAGACCAATATAACGTAAACCGTATGTACGTTACACTGGGACAAGCGCCTGAAATCGTGGACGGCACTCAGTACGTTCCGCTAAATTTTGCAATTGAAGTGCTGCATGCAAACGTAGAAGCGAAAGGAGACTCAGTGTCGATAACGACTGAAGAAGCACAGGAATTCGCAACATCGGCGGGTGTAGTTACTTATGTAAATGCTTCCGAAGATGTATCCAGAGTTCACATTAATGGATTCGGTCCGGAAAGCCTCATCCTGAATGCTAATGAAGATACGCAGTACCTTCTTGCAGATGGAACGAGCCTGAAAGCAACAGATCTAAAAGTCGGGGATCAAGTGGTTGCTGAGCATTCCCAAGTTATGGCGCTGAGCATGCCGCCTCAATCTGCGGTTTACAAAATTACAGTCACAGAGCAGGCTGAAGGAACTTTGCACAGCGCTGAAGGTACGATCGGTGAAATTCGCGTATCGGATGACGGTGACCGCAGTCTCCTCATCCAAAGCGGAATTCTTGCAGCGAATCCACACTCTGAAATCGTGCTGCAAATCAATGAAGATACACAAGTCTTCAATACAAAAGGCGAGAAAGTTGATCCTGCATCCATTACAGATGAGGATTATGTGATCGGTTTCCACAATGGCGTTCTGACTCGCAGCCTGCCTCCAATCGGCAATGCGATCAAAATCGTTGTTGATTCGGTAGATGTTAGTCAATCTGCAGAAGAGCCTGCTCAGGAAGAGGAACAATCTACAGCTTCAGATGAAGCCGCAGATACGATTAAACCTTTTCCAGCTGAATAAGGCATATAGCAGCCAAAATATTAAAGCCATTATGAAAAAGGTCAATTCCCGTGGGAACTGACCTTTTCTCATTACAGCTTAATATTCGCTTCGTCAAAGTACTCTTCGAGCGTAAGTCCGCTTGCTGCAATATCCGGTGCCAGCTCTTTGCCAACGTAACGGATGTGCCAAGGCTCGTATACATAACCTGTCGTCTCTTCTCGTCCTTCTGGATAACGAATAATAAATCCAAATTCAGGCGCATGCTCAGCAAGCCACTTGCCTTCCTCGCTATCTCCGAGGACTTCCTCCAATACGTTTCCTACGCTTGGACTCGATACGTCGATCGAAAGTCCTGTCTGATGCTCGCTCATTCCTGGCTGTGCGCTTACCCGAAGTGCATATTCTTTTCCGTTTCTTTCCACACTGCTGTTAAATACGGATACCTGGCGATCGTAGGAACGATATCCTGAAACGGCACGGAGCTCAATATTATCCTCTTCCGCCGCGGCAAACAGCTCCTCCAGCGCATCAGCTGCCTCTTGACGCATATGGCGCTTCTCGTGCGGCTCATCAAATGAGAACGGTACATCAGGCTCAACTAGATCCTGTGGTTCGTAGCCGTCTGGCAGACTGCGTTCTTTGTTAACGATGACCGTTACCGCATCCGGGTTAGTCACGACGTTCTTATCCCCAATAACCTCCATGGTGCTTTGCAGGGAACTGGCAGCACGAAGCGCTGTAATACTGTCTTCTTCTGCATTTCCCGCAGTATCATCCTGACCGGCTCCCTCTGAAGGCTGCTCCGCAGTTCCGTCGTCATTCTCACCTGCATCTGACTCTGCAGGTGTATCTTCTTGAGGATCGTCTGCAGACGATCCCGGCGTTTCGCTGCCCGATGGTGTGGTTGGAGACGTTTGGTTTTGTCCTTCTTGCTGCTGTTCATCACCATTTCCGCATCCTGCAAGAGAAAAAGCAGAAAGCAGCGTTATAGTCAACAAAGCGATAGTCCAGCGTGATCTTTTTGATCTTGATGTTGTCGTCATAAGTAGTTCCCCTATCGAAAAAAATATAGCGTCTAATCTTCTCCCATTATAATTCATATAAGAATAGAGCTAAAGAAGACTGAAGTCGCAATATAGCGTCTCCTCTCCCTAAACCCTCCCTGTACCGGGCATATACTGCTCCATCTTTCGTATTACTTCGTTTTGGTCCGGCGATTCGCTTCATCTGCCCATTTGGCCGCCCTAGCGGATACATGCTTGCGGATATGCTCCAAAGCAGCCTCTGCAGGAACCTGAGGCACTAGCTGTGCGATGCCGGAAGATGGAGTCTTCAGCTCAGAAGGCTCCTTTAAATTCAGTTCAACATCCTTAAATCCAGGCCCCGGTGCATGAAGCGAACCATCAGTTGCTGCATCGCCAATATACTCCAGGATGGCTGAGGCATTTCCTCCTGTACGCTGATTTTTGCGCTCAAGCAGTGCCGCTGTCTGGGACGAAACCTCCCCGTGAGAAGCTGCAGACCAATTACGAAAAACGCCTGTCAGCAGCTCATCACGAGATAACCCGATCATATCCAGCAGCTTCAACGGATTTTGCACCGCCCAAGCGGAAGCCATATCCAGGGCCGCTTGTACATGAGCACATTCACCTTCACAGCAAGAGCATGTCACATCCACATCGCTTAATAGACTCCTCAGCACAGGACCTATCAATTCCGCAGATTGTCCTGCAAGAAGACGATATAGGGTATAGGCGTCCTCCTTAAGTTCAGCCAGCAATTCAGCCTTCTTTTCTTCTTTTGACGCTTTAAGCTGTCCCTTGACTGCAAATTCTTCAGTCTTATCCATAACGATCGCCGTCCAGCCGTGAGGCTCCAGCTTAATATCTTTTACTTGAAGAACCACTGTCACCCCACACCTCCTGTTTTAAGTACAATTTATACCCACATTTCACCTTGCAGCGTCACAAGACCTTTCAGCTCTTCATCTGACATTTCCGTAATCCAGTTCTCACCTGACCCGACCACCTGCTCTGACAGCTGTTTTTTGCTCTCAATCAGCTCATCAATTCGCTCCTCCAGCGTCCCTTGGCATATCAGCTTGTGAACTTGAACATTCCGCTTCTGGCCGATCCGGAATACGCGATCCGTCGCCTGATTTTCCACAGCAGGATTCCACCAGCGATCGTAATGAATGACATGGCTCGCATGAGTCAGGTTCAGTCCTACACCGCCTGCCCGTAAGGAAAGCACGAAGAGGGAAGGACCTTTGCCGCTCTGGAAAGAATCCACCATCTCATCCCGCTCTGCCTTGGAAATTCCGCCATGAAGAAAATAAGCCTTCTCATCATAACGCTGTGCGAATTGCTGAACTAAAATTTCGCCCATTGATACATATTGCGTAAAGATCAGGGCTGCCTCCCCGTTATCACGGATGGCATCCGTCAATTCCATCAGACGTTCCAGCTTGCCAGATGCATCTGCACGTCCTGCATCCTTGCGGGTCTGATCAACAAGCACCGGATGGTCACAAATTTGCTTCAGCTTAGTCAGCGAGGATAATACGACGCCTTTGCGTGTAAATCCGGTCTGGCCTTCAATACCTGTCAGCAGCTGATCCACAACACCTTTATAAATTGCAGCCTGTTCCACTGTAAGTGAGCAGTAGGATTTAAGCTCCAGCTTCTCAGGCAGGTCTTTTCGAATATCCGGATCGCTTTTCAGCCTTCTGAGCATGAAGGGCGAAACCAGTCGATGAAGCTCTCGCAAAGCTCCATTCTCTTCCTGAGCTCCTAAAGTATACCGCTGCCTAAAGGATGCCGCTGTACCCAAATAGCCGGGATTTAGGAATTGGAATATGGACCACAGCTCGCTGAGCCTGTTCTCTACCGGCGTTCCTGTCATAGCAATCCGGTGCGGTGCAGTCAGCTTCATAACACTTTGTGCCTGCTTCGTTCGATAATTCTTAATATACTGCGCTTCATCAAGCACGACTGAGGACCAATGAATGGACGCCAGATCAGCTCCATCTCTACCGGCCAGATGATAAGTCGTTAATATGATGTCATGCTCCCCGGCCTGCTTCTGAAAAGCCTCTCCATGCAGCCGCTGGGTGCCATGATGAATATATAATTTAAAGTCCGGCGCAAAGCGTTTCATTTCCCGCTGCCAGTTTCCAAGCAGGGAAGTAGGACAGATGATTAGTGCAGGATGATCTGCATCTAGTTCATCCCAATCCAGATCCTCCTCTTCCTCTTCCTCTTCCTCCAGCTCACGTTCTGCTTCTCTTGCTTCCTGTGCTGCAAGCTTTGAATCAAGCAGGCAGGTAATCACCTGGATCGTTTTGCCAAGACCCATGTCATCGGCAAGGCAAACGCCAAAGCCCAAATCACGCATAGCGGAAAGCCACTGATAGCCCCGCTCCTGGTAAGGGCGGAGATTGCCGTGCAGCGAAGGCGGTGTGTCCCTTAGCTCGATTCGATTCAGCACTTGACCTTCGAGCAGGAAGGACAGCATACCAAAGGACTCTGCTCCAAATATGGAGAGACCCTTCCAGCTGGCCTCCTCATCCTCATCTATGGCCAGATGCATCCATTCGGAGAGGGGCATCGTGCCTTCATCATTTTTTTTCATAAACCGAAGCACCTGGCGAATTTCCTTTGGATCAATTTCGATCCACTCGCCGCGGAACTCCACTAATGGGAAAGCAGAGGCTGCCAGCCTTGCAAGCTCTTCCTTTGTCACCGTCATTCCATTCAGGACCGCTTCAGCTTCGAACTTGATCAGCTGCTCCATTCCGAGCGTCGGGGCCTTGCGAGCTCCCTCAAACCCTTCACTTCCCTGAAGCATTCTGAGCTTGAGCCCCGCTTTCCGTTTCCCCTCCCGGCTCCAGCGGGAAGGCATAAGCACGGTTATGCCAAGTTCTTGCAGCTTAGGTACGGAGCCGGACATAAATTCATAAAATGTCTGGGCATCCATCTCAACCTCACTGCGGGAAGCCGCCATCGCCGGAAGTAAGGCAGGAGCTGCATCACAAGCTCTTCCCAGAGCTAGGAACAATTGCTCCTGAATCCTGCTGTATTTCACCGTTCCCCGATCAAGTTCAGACGAAGGGTGGGCCCAGACAGCCTGGATCGGGACCCGGAGTTCATTCTCAACCTCACTTTCAGCCCATAAGCTGATTTTCCATGCAGATGACTGATCCCCTTCAGCAGGCGCAAGCCTCAAGCTTAGCCTTAATGTTCCGATTTCTGGACCGGAAGCTCCCACCTCCATTACCGGAGGCGCGCTTTGTGATGCCTCAGCAACATTCTCGGCCAAATCTTCAATCTCTTGAACGGTTGCCTGTACGCTGAGCTCCCGCGAGCCCGTGAGAAGACTGTTCCACCATAGCTCGGACAGCGGAGAATAACCTCGTCTGTAGTTTGCCCGATAACGCGACAGGCTGCTTTCCACAGAAGCAATTTCGGTTGATACAACCGAATGAATGACGTGACTTAGGAACGAGTACAGCACGGCAGCGCCTGCCTCTTTGACAGTGCCGGCCTCCGATTCCGCATACGCGCCGGATGCAGTCAGACAGACGGCCGGGATGGACTCCGCCAGCAGAACAAAACGTTCTGCATCCTCAGACCTCGTAAGCTTTGGTAACCATACTCCTTTTACAGCAGATTGGTTGCCCCGTCGTCTTCCTCCCGGTGAAGTTACCGGAGCTGAGCCCGGCGTAATCTGCCCGCGAAGCAGGAGCTCCAATGCAAAACGCGCAGCCTTCGCCCAGTACTCCATCTCCTCGCCAGGTGCGAATCCGGCTGCCTCAGCTTCCTCCCTGTTCCAATGTATGAGCAGCTCAAAGGCATCCTTCGGCGTCAAAGCCAGGCCCTCCAAAGTCCGGCCAAAGGCTGGTCTCTTTTTCTTCTGGCTCTCGGCTCCTTCCTGCTGCGCAGCCTTCATCTGCCATCTAAGCTCTGCAAGCCGCAGAGCAGCATGCTGAAATGGACGGAACACCCCGTCCTTTAATTTCATTTTTCGTATTAAATGACTCCAAGCATCAACTTTTGGTTCCGATGTCTCTCCTGAAAAACAAAAAAACACATCTCCGAGCCATATTCCGTAAAGTGGTTGATTCATCGTAGGTCACCCGTCAGCCCTTTTAGATTGTTACTCTCCATCATATACGAAAATCGTTATTTTTAAAAATTTTATACAAACTCTTTCCAAAAAGAAAAAGACGACCCCTCTATTACACGAGCCGCCTCTTTCGAATCTCTGCTAGTATGTTACATTTCTCTTCAATTTATTGCTTCAGACTATCCCAACTCTTCTGCATATCCTCCAGCAGCTTGGCTGGGTCCGGGTTTGCAATATAAGCTTGCATAACAGACCCATATTCCTGCGGTACACCTTCCGGGAATCGGTTAAAGTTCCAGCTCAGAGCTTTATCCTGATCACTGTAATTTATAATTTCTGCTGCCAAATCTCCCAGTACCTCCGCGTCTGCTGTTACACTCTTAAAGGCAGGAATAAACTTAAACTCCTCTGTCATATAACGTTTGCCTGCGTCTGACGTCACAAGCCACTCCAAAAAGTCCTTAGCCTCTTCCTTTACTTCAGAATTTTTGTTGATTACATAGTTGTTCGGCACGCCAACAAACAATTTGTCATAGACTTCAGGATCCTCTCCGATCGGCATCGGCAAAATGCCAAGATTCAGATCTGGATTAATGCCGTCAATCTGCACCTGTGTCCAGTTCCCCTGCTGCATCATTGCTGCCTCCCCAGTTGCAAACAAGGTTACCTGAGCATTATAGTCCGTCGTCAGTGGATTTTTATTGCTATAAGCGAGTGTTAAGTCCAACAGACCGATCCATTCCTCGAATATAGGATTGCCTGGAATTTTCTCTGTACCTTCATTCAGCCCATCAATAAAAGCAACCGGATCTGGCTGATGTGCAAAAGGAATGTTTGCATTGTGGTTTCCTAACACCCACCATTCCTGATATCCGTTTGCGAAAGGAACGATACCGGCATCCTGCAGCTGCTGTGCTGCAGCTTCAAGCTCGCTGAGTGTCTTCGGAAGCTCCGTAATGCCCGCCTGCTCGAACAAGTCCTTATTGTAAATAAATCCGTACCCCTCAAGCCCGATTGGCTGGCCGTACAGCTTACCATCCTTGGTCATCGGTTCTTTGGCTACATCGATAATATCATCTACCCAAGGCTCCCCCGACAAATCCTCCAAAGAATCGATCCAAGTGTCCAGCTCTCGGTAACCAGCCACATTAAAAATATCCGGATGCTCTGTACCGGCAAATTTGGTCTTCAGCGCGGCACTGTAATCACTGCCGCCGCCAACGGTCTCAATTTCGATATTAATATCCGGATGCTCTTCCTCATATTCAGCAATAAGCCGATCGAATGCCTCCGCAATTTCCACTTTATATTGAAATATTTTAATGGTCGTCTTCCCATCCTCGGCTCCGCTTCCCGAGCCGCCGCATCCTGCCAGCAATGCAGCACACATCAAAGTACAGATGAACATGAACAGTCTCTTATTTTTCAAGGCATTTCCCTCCTAAAAGTAATAGACGCTATAAAAAGGTTGAGTTCAAATTATCCTTTAACTGACCCTGCCGTAATCCCTTGGATAATATGCTTCTGCATCAGCAGGAAAAATAGAATGATCGGGGTAATTCCCAGCACCAGCGCAGGAAGCGCCAAATCCCACTGCTTCGTGTATTGACCAAAGAAAGCATAGGTCGCTATTGGGATGGTGTGTAAATCTCCGCTCTGCAAAATAATCGATGGCAGCAAATAGTCATTCCAAATCCATAATGTATTCAAGATGATAATGGTGACGTACATCGGCTTCATGAGCGGGTACACAATCCGGAAGAAAACGCCGTAAACGCTGCTTCCATCCACACGTGCCGCCTCTTCAATCTCAATCGGCACCGATTTCACAAAGCCGTGAAACAGGAATACAGACATGGGAACCCCGAAGCCTAAATAACAAATAATCAGCCCCCAATGACTGTTCATAATGCCGACAGTACTTGTCACTTTAACAAGCGGAATCATAATAGATTGAAACGGGATGACCATTGCAGCGACAAAAAATGTAAACAAAACCCGGTTAAATCGGGTGTTTCTTCTTACCATTCTGTAGGCTGTCATCGAGCTGATCAGCACGAGCAGCAGATTACTGATAACGGTTACAATCAGTGAATTCAAAAGTACCTTTGGAAAGTTTGTAATCTCCCAAGCTCTCTTGTAATTGCCCCACTCAAACGCCTGTGGCCAGGATGCCGCATTGGTCAGCAAATCTCCGAATGTCTTTACGGAATTGACAAACAGAAAGTAGAACGGAACAAGAAAGACAAGAGCCAGCAATATCATCATGAGTTCGGTCAACAAGGTGCCGAAGCGATAGTTTTTTGCAGATTCCATCTTATGCTTCAACCTCCTTGCTCTTCGTCAGTCGGACCTGAATGAATGTGATGACGGCCACGATGATAAAGAAGATCAAAGCTTTTGCTGTACCCAAACCGTACCTGCCGTTTACGAACGCCTCATTATAAATATTCAGTGCAACCGATTCGGTTGAACGGAATGGCCCTCCTTTTGTAAGGGATAAGTTCAGATCAAACATTTTGAAGGACCAGGATATTGCAAGGAACAAGCACACGGTAACCCCTGGCATAATCAAGGGCACAATCACGCTTCTTAAAATCTGTCCTTTGCTTGCACCGTCGATCTGAGCTGCTTCAATGACTTCTGGTGGTATGTTGTTCAACGAAGATATGTAAATAACCATCAAATATCCGGCTGTCTGCCACACAAAGACGATAACGATCGCCCAAAAGGCGGTGATTTCATCCCCTAGCCAGGGCAGGTTAAAGAATGACCACCCCGTAACTTCCCCCACGGAAGCGAAACCTCGAACGAAAATAAACTGCCAGATAAAACCGAGAAGCAGGCCGCCGATCACATTCGGCATAAAAAAGATCGTGCGCAGGACGTTTTTCGTCTTTAGCGGTCTCGTCAAGAAATAAGCAAGAAAGAACCCGAGCACGTTCGTGAGAAGCACGCCCGCAAGAGTAAACCAAGCTGTGAAAGTAAAGGATTCCAAAAAGGCGGGATCATCCGTAAATATCTTTTGAAAATTGGATAATCCGGCCCATGTGGGCGTACTCGCTGCACCGTTCCAGTTTGTAAAGGAATAATACATTCCCAGCAGGAAAGGAGCCACGATAATAAGGAGAAAGAAAATGAATGAAGGACCTACAAAGACAAGCTGCTGCAGCCACTGTGAAGACCTTTTGCTGTTCACGTGAAGCCGCGCCCCCTTTCATATGAGTTTGGTGTCTCTAACTATCTATAACCCATATGACTGGAAATGAATGACCATTACGGAAATTTAAAACTTTAGGGGGAGGCATTACCTGAGTGTTCTTATGCATACACTTCTTTTGAAATCACAAATTATGGGTAAAGGTAGTACATGAAGGATTAATTAACCATAAAGTCAATTATAGGCTTACAAGGAGGAAAAACATGCTGCACACTAGTAACCGCAATCCTTATAAATGGCTTAACGTCATAGGATTTGTTCTCGTTATCGTTATGAACGCACTAGCTAATTTGCTGCCGATCGGCGGCAGAACCACCTCAGAGGTATCTGCTCTCTATCCTGTTCTAATCACACCGGCTGGCTATGCCTTCTCTATCTGGTCCGTCATTTATGCCTTCCTGGCCGGGCTTATCATTCTACAATTCTTACCTTCTCAAAAACAGCGCAATACAGCAGCTGTTCTAAAATACTGGTTCTTCATCAGTTGTCTTGCGAACGCCTCCTGGATCGTCCTGTGGCAAAATCTATGGTTTGGCTGGTCGGTTCTCGTCATCATTATTTTGCTGTTCTCTCTAAGTCAGATGTATGTGCGTGCTCTATCGCTGAAGGACCCCTCCACCGGTGAGAAATGGTTTATACAGCTCCCCTTCCGAATATATCTCGGCTGGGTCAGTGTCGCGACCATCATTAATGTGACGGTATGGCTCAATAAGATGGGCTGGAATGGCTTCGGGCTCGGAGACGAAACCTGGGCTGTCCTGCTGCTGATTGTTGGAGCCATCGTGGCGATTGCTGTAAGCTTCACTTACCGGGATGCCATACTTCCTTTGGTCTTTGTATGGGCTTATATTGCCATCGGCGTGAAACAGTCCGACGTTCTGCCTGTATATTACGCCGCTGTCATCATAGCTGTAGTGCTGCTCCTTTACTCCATTTGGTTGTTCTTCTTTAAGCGGAAACGATAATGGATTTATCGGCTTACAGCAAAAAAAGGGATCGTTTGCGTACGCAAACGGTCCCTTTTCTTATTTAAGAAGTGCGATTACTTCTTCAGCGTAATGGTCTCGATTTCTACCAATGCATCCTTAGGCAGACGAGCTACCTCAACTGCACTGCGTGCAGGGTAAGGCTGGTTAAAGAACGATCCATACACTTCATTTACACGGGCAAAGTCGTTCATGTCCTTAAGGAATACAGTCGTCTTCACGACTTGATCCAGGCTTGCTCCAGCAGCTTCAAGGATTGACTTAACGTTCTCAAGAGACAAACGAGCTTGTTCTTCAACTGTGGCGCCAAATTCACCTGTCTTCGGATCAATACCCAGCTGTCCGGATGTAAAAATAAAACCGCCCGCTTCTACTGCCTGACTGTACGGTCCAATCGCTCCGGGTGCATTTTCTGTAGAAATGATGTTTTTGCTCATATGTAATCTCCTCCTCTATTCGATTTCCCTCTGTATTTCTATTGCTATTGTAGTCAATGCATCTCAGCTTGTCTATTTCCTTTCGCTGCTTGCCAATTTCCAAATGATCCTGTTCGAATGCCGATAAACGCCTGTCTGGTCACGCAGTGCCACCCGGATCATCGCCTTGGCCACAAATGCGCCCGGCACAGCCCGATATTCCTGTCCTGTCCCTTTACGAAGCAGTGGATCCATGCCCTTCAGCACCCATTCCCCCAGCTTCTCTCCCGTTCTCTTCTCCTCGCGTTCACCCAGCAGCAGAGAAGGCCTGAGAAAATGGACAGCTCGGTAGCCAAGTCTGGCAATCTCGTCTTCAAATTCCCCTTTGGTTCTGGAGTAGAATATACGTGAAGCGCTGTCTGCTCCCATTGAAGAAACGGCAATCAGCTGCTTTGCCCCATGATCTAAGGCAAGCTTAGCCGCGGTAACGGGGTATTCAAGATCAACCTTTCGAAAGGCCTGCTGCGAGCCTGCCTTTTTGATCGTTGTACCCATACAGCAAAACAGATCATCCGTATTTTCAAACACTGCTGTGTCTGATTCAAGATGATCCCAATTCACTACAAACTGTATTAGCTGTGGATGGGATAAGGGCAGCTTTTTTCTTACGAGCGCGGTTACCTGTTCATACTCCTCTTGTTCCAACAGCTGCGCAATCAGCTGTTTACCAACTAAACCGGTAGCTCCAATAACCAGTGCTTTTCGTCCCACGTGCTTCTTACCTCCTGCAATACTCGCTTTTCAAATATCATAACACGCAAAGAGAGCACAAATCCTCCCTGGGATCTGTGCTCTCCATTAATTAAAGTAAATTATGGCTTAACGGTGCGTACTGCTCCAATTGTCATACTCTTTTTCGGCTTGGTCACGGGTATGACCGTATCTTTCCTGAAGCTTGCCAACCAGCTTGTCCTTCTCACCGTTAATGACATCCAGGTCATCGTCGGTCAGCTTACCCCATTGCTTCTTGGCTTCGCCCTTCACTTGATTCCATTTTCCTTTAAATACGTTGTTATCCATTCTTCTCATCTCCTTGTCTGTATGGTGAATCCATGTTCCTAGAGACTAGAAAGTATGTCACCAGCGTGTTATATTCTTAACCCGATTTCAGTCATTTGAATCTGCAAGGAGACAAGAGAGGCTTAACAACAGCATGGCTTTCTGCGGTATTGTTCCACAAAAATGCCTGCAATAATCGGATCCCACTGGGTCCCTCTGCCCTGCTCCAGAATCGAAATGGCTTCTTCCTCTTTCATTCCCTTGCGGTAGGGTCTGTCTGAAGTCATGGCATCAAATGCATCAGCTACAGCAATAATCCTTCCGAACAAAGGGATGCGTTCTCCCGCCAGCTGATCTGGATAACCTTTGCCGTCATACCGCTCATGATGAGAGCGTACACCCGATAAAAAAGGCTTGATCCTCTGGGCAGGCTGAACATGTTGTAAAATATGTTCTCCCAGTACCGGATGACGCTGGATCGTAATGTACTCCTCTTCACTAAGCTTCCCTTCCTTAAGCAGCACCATATCCGGGATACCTACTTTTCCTATGTCGTGAATCAAGGCGGTTTTACGGAGAATGTCCAGCTCTTCCTTCGTCAGGCCCATTCTTCTGCCAATCATGACAGAATATTCAGCTACCCGCATAGAATGGCCTGCTGTATAAGGGTCACGTGCATCCAGTGCAGCTGCTAACGTATCAAAGCAGCTGTCCTGCAGCTGCTTTGCCAGCTCATCCCTCTCCTTCAGAGCATGGCTCAATTGGTCCATCCCCTCCACCAGATAGGTGAGTTCAGCGCTGTAACGGCTCAGACCATCGTGTATGAGCAGCCAAACAGCAAATAAGAACATAGCGATGCCGATCAGCAGAAGCCACCCTCCCCAGCCTTCATAGTCAAACGATTGGGAAATATAGGATAAGCGTACCTCGGTCATTAAATAGAGCAGAAGAAAGGAAAACAGGGCCAAGAATATCGCGCTGACCCCTATTTTCCTGCGAATGGAGTCAGAGAAATTACCCTCCAGCGGCTGCTCAGCTCCGAGGTCTTGTGCTCTATTTTTAACAGCTAATATAAATGGCTTCACCGTTCTTGAGGTCATAAAATACTCGATAATGGCATGGAAACAGGAAACAAAAAAAAGACTCAAAACAATATAAATGATATGTATGTACGAAAAATGAAGGAGATCGAACCGTGTCAAAATCGTCGTAAGCAGTAAGACGGGCACGGACAAGCATAAATAATAGGGGTACAGCATCCGGCATAAGGCATATACCGGTAGTCTATGCAGGTATATATATATCCTGCTCAGCTGAGGGACTGAGTGGTCATGGCTCAACAGCTCTTGGCAGTTCCTCAGCTGCTTATGAACAAGCCATAATCCGAGAAAGAACGCCAGCATAAGCGAAGTAATGATAACTGCAGCCAAATTACGGGACTCAGCTGCCGGCAGATCAAGCGTTGAAGGCAGTATGTACAGGAGCGCCAATATGGAAACTGCGGCCCACCCTGAAATGTAGTTGAGTACTAATCTTTTGCGAAGCGCTCGATACAGTTGCAAGATAGATACAACCTCGCTTTCCAGGGAGCTTTTCTAAACCTATTATAGCCTAGAACTCCTGTATCCGAGAATGGGATTTTTTCGAATAGATAGGGTCTGTTTTTTTCATCATGCCTGCTTCATTTGTAAATAGTTTCAAAATATGTTACAATACTAAACGTTGTTAATATTTAACCCCATAAACATTCCTCCTGCAGGATCATGCATGAAATATTCGCGGCTGAAATACTGGAATAGTGCATTCGATCCTAAGCATATTATTTCTTCATTTAACCCCATGAAGTAAGAAATCGCGTTATAACCCAAACACGAGAATTTATGATTTTCATTCAAACTGGCGCGGTCATCGGAGCCGTAAGGACAAAAGAGAGGCAGGGCTTTTGTTGTGTGAATTTACGAAAGAGGAATTATAGGGTGCTGTTCACTCTACAATCACTGCTATGAGCAGCCATAAACAAGGTTAAATTAAATTAAATATGCAAACCAAGCCGCTTTTGATCTATTTAGACGAGGGTGACCTTGGGAGCAAACAATTAAGCCCCCGTACCTTCAGTGCGGGGGCTGTCTAATGTCTATCCTCAATGAAACCTCCCAAAGAATGCTCCTGTAATCAAAACCAAGACCAAGAGGATGTAGAGAACAAGGATCATGAAAATACAATGACTCGCTGCACCGCCAATATGCTCACCCATTTTAACTCCCCCCATTTAAGCGCCTATCCCTCTCTTTTAATGGTATGTAAAACCTTCCCTTCTGGACCCGAGCAGTTGTCTGTTTCCCATAGGTAAATATCTGACAATGAGCTAAAGACAGGGAGGCAGGCTGCTGTATAAGCACTTTAGGCCTGCCTAAACGAATAGGCAGGCCTTAAAGGTTATATCATGGTCAAATGATTAGTAACAGAATGCTTTAATGATAATAACCAAGAGAATGAACAATACCAAGATTGCACCGATGTTGTTTTTCCCATGATCGTAGCCGCTGAAGCCACCTACTTGACCGCCGTATCCATAATCACTCATCGTAACTCCTCCTTTCTTTGTACTACATCCATACCATATGTTGTTCAGCTGCTTTTCGACCGGGCTTTTTACCCCTTTTTTCCTTAATCTTCACTTTCAGGTCAACCGTCCTTCCATGCCGATTACCAGTCCTCTCCGTGATACTGTGGACCATGCGGTTGGAACGGATAATGGGACCCTGCATTTGGATGAGGTCCGTTTGGATGAGGTCCGTTTGGATGCGGCGGATGAGGATGATGCCCATTAGGTTGCGGCGAAAGGTACGGTCCGGGATGAGGAGGTGTTCCATACGGAGTTACTTGATGATGCGGCAGTGCTTGGGGATTATGATTCATGCTTATGGGAGCGGAAGCGTTCGAATTCATTTTTTTCAATCTCTGATGCAGTCCTCCTAACGCAGATTTATACTCTTTAGGAAGATTAAGCTTGTCGGATTGTTCAAGGAGCTGCACCATAAGACTATGAATTCTCTGTTTTTTCTCGGGCTTCACATCATTATACATTTCGACGACGCCGTCTTTCATATCCACTAACGTTGTACAGAGTGCAAAAAATTGTTCTGAAGTCAGGTTCTCAAGCAGCTTAGGCGGGATGAAGGAAAATAGATTTGAGGCTGCCTCGCTCTTCTTTGGCTTCTTTGTCTTTTTTCTGATCTGCGTTCTAGAAGCCTTCATTTTCGAGCGGGTTCGTTGATTCTTCACGAGTTTCTCTCCTTTCAAACTGTGTGATTTAGGAAAGCACCCTTTTTTAGAACGCCTTCCTATAAGCATTCATAAACTGGAAGAAAGAACTGAGGGAATTCAGTAAAGAGGGTGACGTATACATGAAAAAGAGCAGCATATCGAGCAAGAACAGAAGCAATAATGGTAACAGTCATTCCAATTACGAAGCTGCAGAGAATAAAATCGAATACTTAGCACTAGTCGCTGCCATACTTGCTTTTATAGCTGCAGGGATTGGTCTTTATATAGCTTTAAAAGATCTGCATATTCCGAATGTAACTGAGGTTATCACTTAATATAAAACACATTGCAGCATCTAGAGTAGTTTATGCGAGCCCTCAGTATTTGACATAGGCAATACCTTTTACCATACCCATGCATAGCGGGATTGGTTTGATCGTTTTTCATACGAACCCGTCCCGTATTTTATGTTTGCGCAGATCAAATTGAATGGTGTAATTTATCTTAAATTTAAGTATAATCTAATTACTTAATTGTTTTTTTGTTCCATTATTATCATTTGCGACCATCCGGTCGATACATAGGTTATGTTATTTTTTTGGAATGGAGGGATTTTAGTGTTACACACGCTTAAGTATGCTGTAGATAAAGGATATAGTGTATGTCTCGTCATGCAGAACGGCACATCCTATGTCGGGGAAATAGAGATAAGCCCCGATGCAGAGAGCCTCGTGATCATATGTGACCAAGGACGGGTATGGGCAAACATAAATGATATCAAACACTCTTCGACCATTGTAGCAGCTCATTTCTAGACTAGAATGCAGGATTAAGCCCAAATAATCATAATAATAAATTACTATACGATAACTTTACATAAATGGATAAACAAGACAAAGAAGCGACTGCAATATGCGGCCGCTTCTTCTTTTTTAGCTTTAACGGTAATAATAAACCGGAGTGACGCAGGCACATCTGCAGTTTCTAGGCACACCTATATTGCCTCGTGAACCTCCAAATCCACCAAAGCCTCCTCCAAAACCTCCGCCAATTCCTCCGCTGCCAGGACCTTGGCATTCCGGAAGCCACCACATAAAGCTGCAGTATGGCGGTCTAGGAGGAGGAGTCGGGGCAGGCAATGGCGTTGGAGTAGGTAAAGTCGGTCCAAGATACTGCGCGCCTATAATATCCACATTGCTTACCTGCATAAATTGAACCGAGCCGTTCGGAAGCACAAGATTCAAGCTGACAATTCCGCTTGTATTCGGAGGAACCGGGGGAGCATAGCCAAGCAGCTGCCAGGTTACCTGGCCGTACCCTGGAATGACCGACCGATAATAATGCCCTGTACGGCCCCGGTTAATTTCATCCTGAAAGAAATTTGACGGCAAAAGATATACAGACATGTTCGATACATCCTTTCGTGTAAAGAAAATAATCTATACACGGTATATGCCTATTTCCTTCATCTTGCTATATAAATCCGCATCAGCCCATTTTTTGTTTAACCAAGCGGAGCCATGCCGCCTTTATCATAGAGCACTGGCCCTTTTGACCAAGAGACGGCAAGATGCATTAAGAGCTCTGTTTTTAATCGTTCTCTCGTAGCAGCATGCTGCTCTTCGCCATACAAGTTAACCCACTCACCGGGATCGGCAGCAAGGTCATACAGTTCCCCTCTTGTCTCATCAACTCTTGCAGCAGCATCTCGGACTGAACCCTCGATATACAGGATCAGCTTCCATTCCTTTGTTCGCCACATAAAGGCCGGAGCTGAATGTGGAGCAGTTACTCCTTTTCCATGAAACTCGCAAAATGTCCCTTTCCTCCTTGTCTCGCCAAGCAGATCGAATCCGGGAAGCATCGGATTACGCGGCATTCCTGCAGCTTCAGTCAGCGTCGGAACGAGATCGACAAGCTCTGCCGGGCGGTCATCGATACTCCCCCATCGTTCTTCTGGAATCCATGAGCCCGATAAAATCATAGGGACCCGGACGCTTGCGTCATATAAATTATATTTGGAGAATCGAAACTGCCGTTCACCCAGCATCTCTCCATGATCTGAAACAAACACGATCAGCGCCTCTTTCAGCCTGCCCATCCGTTCTAATTTCTCCAGAGCAAGGCCAAAGTAATGATCGAGCCATGAACAATTGGCGAAATACCTCAGCGTTGTTCGCCTGCGCTCCTGCTCGCTCATGGCAAGAAACACTTCCTTCTTGTCCAGATAGGATTGCCTGCTGCGTGCATTCAGATCGTCGGAAGCAGAGAGATGCGTATTCCCTTCATCGAGCCAGGGCGGCTGCGGGATATCTGGAATATCCTCTATTGAATATAAATCCTCGAAAGCCTTGGGAACGTTAAACCCGGCATGTGGTTTAAGGAAAGAAAGGTAAAAAAAGAGCGGACGCTCCGGATCTACGCCTTCATCAAGAAACTTTAGGCTTTGCTCCGCTACCCATCCGTCGCGGTGCTGCTCCATCGGAACTTCGCTTGTCATTCCAATATAGCCGTGAATGTTCTCTTCACCCCCGCCAAAATGAGCCGTTTCCCTGCTGTAGGCCTCCAGATACTCCGGATGGGTGTCTCCCATCATGACTGCATTTTCCTCGTAGTGACCGCTGTTTCGTGCAAGTCCTACGGCCCTCACTTCGAACCCCCGGGTAGAGGGGATCTCCGCCCGCTCGCCGTGATTCCAATGCGTCTTCCCGAATCCCGCCGTCTGATACCCTGCTTTACGCATTAGCTCCGGAAGCGGGTCTGAGGGCAGTTTGTCCTCGTCATAAATCCCCCCGTAATTAGTCCTTACTCCGGTCTGGGATGGATAGTACCCAAACATCATGGAAGTACGACTCGGCACACACATCGGGGACTGGCATACGGCCTGGCCGTATGTAATGCCTTCGGCAACTAAACGATCAAGATTAGGCGTACGAATATGTTCGTTAAACTTTCCGATGCAATCCCAGCGCTGCTGATCTGTCATGAAAAAGATAATATTGGGCTTTTGCTTAGACATCTTCCCTTTCATCCTTTCTCCTGTGACTTGGAACTTATCCTTTGACCGAACCGACCAAGGCCCCTTTGGCAAAATGCTTCTGAAGGAAAGGATAGATGAGCATAATCGGCAGAATTGCGATAATAACGGATGCCATCTTCAGCATCTCGGTCGGGGGTGTCTCGATATACTGGTCCGGTCCGACGAGGTCGGTCGTTGATGAGCTTAAGAGCATGTTTTGCAGGAGCACCTGAATAGGCCACTGTTTAGCATCATTCAGATAGAGCAGTGCGAGAAAGAACTGGTTCCAATAGCCAACGGCAAAAAACAGTCCGAAGGCGGCGAGGGCAGGCAGCGATAAAGGCAGAATAACCTGCACCCAGGTGCGAATAGCTCCGCTCCCATCCATAGCAGCCGATTCGCTTAGTTCTGCCGGAATACCATCAAAGAAATTTTTCATCAGCAGCACGGTCCATCCGTTGGCAAGGCTTGGAATGATCAGTGCCCAGATATTGTTGATGAGACCCAGCTCCCGCACAAGCAAATAATTTGGAATGATGCCCGGGCTGAACAATATGGTGAGAAGTACCATGAGCATCAGTGCCCGCCTAAACCTCAAACGCTTTTGCGATAACGCATAGGCAAACGAGGAGGATACGGCCAGACT
Source organism: Neobacillus mesonae (assembly GCA_023715865.1). Classification (GTDB taxonomy): domain Bacteria; phylum Bacillota; class Bacilli; order Paenibacillales; family Paenibacillaceae; genus Paenibacillus. Next base: position 206,708 of record JAMBOW010000003.1, on the reverse strand, counting down.
GCATAAGGTACCCACCGTTGCCAGAAATGCGCTGTTGCCTAAAGAGCGCGGGAAAGTCTCCGTCGACAGCAAGTAAGCATACGCATCAAAGGACCACTTTTCAGGAAACAGCACGATTTTTTTCTGCAGAAATTCAGCGGGGTCTGTAAAGGATACAACCAAAACATAATAGATTGGAAAAAAAGTGGCAAGTGCGAGCACACCGAGCAGCAGCACATTGACGATGTTGAACGTTTTTTCCGCAGCACTTCGCTTCATGTCCTCTCCCCTTTCAGTAAACTCCCTCTTCACCGAGCCTCTTCGCCAGCCTGTTCGTTACAACCACAAGCACCAGCCCGACCAGGGATTTGAACAAGCCTACGGCCGTGCTGTAGCTGAACTTACCCTGTGTAATTCCCGTTCGGTATACATAAGTGTCAAATACCTCTGCAACCTCAGAGACAGCGCCGTTATACATGAGAAAAATCTGTTCAAAACCGACATCCATAATGTCGCCGAGACGCAGAATCAGCAGAACGACAATAACCGGTCGTATGGCCGGAAGCGTGATATGCCATATTTGCCTGAACCGGCCCGCTCCGTCCATTCTGGCAGCCTCATACAGCTGGGGAGAGACGCCGGCGATCGCTGCAAGAAATACAATGGTCCCCCAGCCTCCCTCCTTCCAGATAGACTGAAGGGTGACGAGAATCCAGAAGGCGTCGGGATTGGTCATTACATCCGTTCTCGGCCTGCCGAGCCACTCGAGTACATCGTTGATCAGACCTTCTCCCTTTGCGAAGAGAAGGAACGTAAGCCCAGCAATAATAACCCAGGATAAAAAGTGGGGCATATAAATGACCGTCTGTACGATCCGCTTGTAAGCTGCGCTGCGCAGCTCATTCAGCAAAAGTGCAATGAGAATAGGAAAAGGGAAATATAGCAGTAGATTAAGCAAGCTGATCGCCAGCGTATTACGCAGCATGAGCATGAAGTCCGGACTGGCAAAAAAATTAGCAAAATGCTTCATACCAACCCACGGGCTGTCCATTATTCCGAGAAACGGAGAATAGTCCTGAAAGGAGATAACAATCCCCCACATCGGTACATATTTGAAGACGAGAAAAAATAAAATTCCAGGCAGTGCCAAGAGGTACAAGGAGCGGTCTCGCAGAAGGCTGGATTTAAGAGCGGACCGGACCCGGATCTTAGGTCTCTGCACCGGAGGCGATGAAGGCGCGGGAGCAGATGTTGATGAATGATTTTTCATGCCTTGCGTGCCTCCTTTGTTCTACAGCCCGGCTCTCTGTTTATAGGCTGCGGTCATTTCTTCTGTCATCTGTATGAACTTCGCATCCTGCTTCAGGGTCTGAACAAACGTATCCCAAGCCTCTATCGGCTCGCGCCCGAGAATGATTTTAGATTTCAAATCTTGAATCCGCTTGTTTAGATCAGGCAAAATTTCTGTCCCTGTCTCGGACTGAAGCCCCGAGGAAATATTGGATACACTGTGTTTCGCTCTCTCTTCTTTCACTTGTCCGAAGAACGTGTTCGCGGCTGTTTCCTCTTCTGTTTCACCCGTATAGTCCACAGGAAGCGTGATCACGTTAACGACGTGGTTAAAATCGGAAGCATTATCAGCAATCAGCTGTTCTGAATTGAGTACCTTCTCGCCGCTTGCATCGAGGGTGTAATGGACGCCTTCAATACCGTACTTTTGAATGTTATATACTTCAGGCTCCATCCAGTCATTGATCAGCCGGAGGATTTGTTTCATTTTTTCTTCAGAGACCGTTTTGGGAATAGCCAGTATTCCGTTATATCCATCACTTTTGGAAACATAGCCGTTAATGGTGGTTAGAGGGTAGAAATCCGTATATTTAAAATTCTTGTCGACCTTCTTCAGATCATCGGCATAAATTTTGCGCATCGTTCCGCTTTTGTCCACGATAATGCCTGCCTTGTTGCCCTTAAATAAATCACGGGCCTGTGACTGGACCATGGACAGAAGATCCTCGGGAAGGAGCTTATCCTTGTATGCACGGGTATAGTACTCTAAAGCTTCTCTTGTTTCAGGAAGCAGGGCTGTATAGACAAGTTGTCCGGCCTCCTCGTCCCATTTCCATTCGCCGCTTACGCCTGTAAAGGATTCATCAATAGCGCCTAGAATTGGGCCAACATTACCCCCTCCCAAATCCTCTGGAGCAATGTAAGCTGCGATACCCACTGTGTCATCCTGCCCGTTTCCGTCCGGATCCTGCTCGACAAACGCCTTCATTACGTCATATAGCTCATCTGTAGTTGTAGGAACGCTTAAACCAAGCTCGTCCAACCAATCCTTGCGAAGGATAAAGAAGGATACATCATCCGGATCCCGTGGACGAGGGATACCATAGTTGCTGCCATCCGCCGCTTTGGTATGCTCCCAGGCAACTTCAGGGATGCCGTCGACTAAATTAGGATACTCCTTATAATATGGAGTCAAATCCCAGAAAGCTCCCTGCTTCACCATTGAAGTAAATGTACTTCCGTAAGGGTCATTAATCATAATCAGCTCCGGGATATCTCCGGAAGCCAGCGTTAAATTCAATTTTTCCTTATACACATTGTTGGCTACCCATTGAATGTTCAGCTTGGAATTCGTCGCTTCCTCGATCGCCTTCTGGATCGGATTATCCTCTGCTGCCGGTGTCGCGCTGGGCGTAATGGTCATGATGCTGACCTCAAGACGTTCATCTGCTGTACTGCTTCCTGAAGCATTTGTGCCCGAGCCTCCCCCGCATCCCGACAAAAAAACAGTAAACGCCGTAAGAATCAGTAACCAGGCTGTGACCTTTGCATCTCTCATCTCTAGTGCTCATCCTCTCTCCTAGCCAATATTTCAGACAAAAACAAAAAATGCGCACACTCCACACAGATTTACTCTGTATGGAATGGCGCATCCGGTTAGTCCAGTCTGCAATCCAACTATTCCTATTGGCTTTATTATGAAGAGTAGTATAAATAGAGTTCCTTTTTCTGTCAATCTCTCTTAAAGTCCAGAAGACAACATAACTTTGCTGCAAGATGGAACATTTAGTCAGCAGCAGCATTACAATATACAACATGTAGTAGGACTTGATTTATATTTACAGCTTTTCTCTGACAGAAGCCAGCTTCTGCTTGCTAGAGGACGGCTTGTCGCGACGGTCGTCGATCTTAACCGATGTAGACACCCGCTGTGCGCCTGAGCTGAAAGGCGTCTCATGAAGTGCACGAATGGCCGCAAATACAGCGTCTAAATCCCCCTCAATGATTGTGCTCATCGATGTGAGTTCATATTCAATGCCGGGCTGCTGAGAAAGAGTTCGCTGCAGGTCTGCCACATAAGGACTCAGACTTGTGCTTCCTGTTCCAATCGGAATAATCGTTACTTCTGCAATAGCCAATGTAAATCCCTCCCACTCTGTTATCAATCAAAAAATAATTCTTTTTTTTGTGTCATTCAGCGATCTGCTTATGCATGACGATATATCCATTGTAGCATGCTCAAAATTTCTGGATAAAAAAATTTTATTAGGTCTTGCTCATATCTTCCATCCCTTTTCCTTTGCGGTATCTCCGGATTTTTGCTATAATCGCAAATGCGTTTCATTATCCAAGTGGTGTTTACAAACACAACATATTGGGGTAATCTTTTAATACATCAACCAAATGTAGTGTTAGCACTAAAATCGACCAATGTACAAATCTCTAAATTGTCAAGCTTTTTTTAATAGAATTATGACTCTATTTTGACAGCACTAGGCAGCAAGCGAGATACATTGAGACGAAGAAGCGGGAACCGAACTAAGCAGGTACATACGGATTTTAAACATAAATCCTACCTACACCTTATTACTCTTTCCCTGCAAAATACTAAACATCCCGGTGAACGCAGGGACGCAAAAAGTTGGCATTTTTCTGGCAACAAGAAAGCCGGAAAATGCTTTTTCTATGCACGATTACAACAGGTACGATTCTCTCGCACTAAAAGTTTTACGTTTCTTGAAGTGAAATCCACAGCAGGATGATCAGCCTTTTTATTATTTTTATTTACCTATTATCCATTAAGAAAGCGAGGACCCTCTCATGCCACAAGTGGTTATCAAACCTAATAATCGTCAGCTTGCTTTTGACGAAATCCGTATTTCCGTTTATGCGGACCGTATTCTTGCCGATCTGCCGATGCTGGACAAACAAAAGCTTGTTCGCGGTGTGACATCCAAACTCCGTCGTGAAGAAGTATCCAGCGAAGAAATCAGCAATGCATTTTCCATGTCAGCCCTTGAGCTCGTAACAAAAGAGGAACCGAACTGGAAATTCGCTGCAGCACGCTCGCTGCTCACTTCCCTGTACAAAAAAGCGGCTAACAACCGCCGATATAAAGCTTATCCTGAAGAGCCTTACGGCGCCTTCCATCCTCTCATCTCCACCATGGTGAAAAAGGGGATTTATCGTGAGGAGCTGCTTGATTGCTACACCAAGGAACAAATCGAAGAGCTTGGTGCAACGATCGAGGCGAAAAACGATCTTCTATTTGATTACATCGGACTGTTAACACTTGCAGAGCGCTATCTTGCGAACGACTTCGACGGTAAAGTCATGGAGCTTCCGCAGGAACGCTACATGGTGATTGCCATGTATCTCATGCATAAAGAGCCAGAAGACAGACGTCTTGAGCTGGTTAAAGAAGCTTACTGGGCAATGAGCAACATGTTTATGACTGCTGCCACTCCAACGATGTCTAATGCCGGTAAGAAAGTAGCCGGCCAGCTGTCCAGCTGCTTTATTGATACGGTAGATGACTCTCTCGAAGGTATTTTCGACTCCAACACAGATGTAGCGCGTCTTAGCAAAATGGGCGGCGGCATCGGTGTGTACCTTGGAAAGGTTCGCTCCAGAGGATCTGATATCCGCGGACATAAGAACACAAGCTCCGGCGTTATCCCTTGGATCCGTCAGCTGAACAACACCGCTGTCAGCGTAGACCAGCTTGGTACTCGCAAAGGCGCGATTGCCGTATACCTTGATGTTTTCCATAAAGATATTTTGGCATTCCTTGACCTCAAGCTGAACAATGGTGATGAGCGCATGCGTGCCCATGACATTTTCCATGGTATCACCTTGCCTGACCTGTTCCTTGAGCGCGTGGAAGGACGCGGTGAGTGGAACCTGTTCGATCCGCATGAAGTGAAAAAAGTAATGGGCTGGAAAGACGAAAACGGCCGTGCGCTAGGTCTGGAAGACTTCTATGATGAAGAATTCGGCAAAGGCACGTTCCGTGAAAGATATGAAGAAGCTACGAATCATCCAGATCTGTCCCGGATTACAGTACAAGCGATTGATATCATGAAGCGTGTCATGAAGTCTCAGCTTGAGACAGGAACACCGTACATGTTCTACCGTGATACAGTTAACCGCGCAAACCCTAACCGTCACAAAGGAATGATTTACTCTTCCAACCTGTGTACGGAAATTATGCAGAATCAATCTGCTACAACAATTGAGCAAGAGGAGCTTGTTACCAAAGACGGCGAGACCCGCATTATCATTACAAAAAAACCGGGCGATTTCGTTGTCTGCAACCTGAACTCCATCCATCTTGCCCGTGCTGTTCCTCATGGTGTACTGGATCGACTCGTTCCGATTCAAATGCGCATGCTGGATAATGTTATTGATATTAATAATATTGAAGTGCTTCAAGCACAATATACTAACAGCCAGTACCGTGCTGTAGGTCTTGGAACATTTGGACTTCACCACCTGCTTGCACTGGAAGGCATTCGCTGGGAGTCCGAAGAAGCTGTAACCTACAATGATAACCTGTATGAAAAAATCAGCTATATTGCAATTAAATCCAGCATGGAACTTGCGAAGGAAAAAGGAAAATTCGCTAAGTTCGCTGGCTCCGATTGGGAGAACGGCAACTATTTCACGCTGCGCGGATACACAGATGGCAGCCGTGAAGGTAAATTTGTAAGCACGGAACAATGGCGCGAGCTTGCTGCTGAAGTAAAAGAACACGGCGTTCGCAACGGCTGGATGATGGCGATTGCGCCAAACGCTTCGACTTCCATCATTGCCGGTTCTACTGCAAGTATCGATCCGCTGTATGAGCTTCTTTCCTATGAAGAGAAGACAACATACAAAATCGCTAACCCTGCACCGGATCTGTCTGAAAAAACAATCTGGTACTACAAGACGGCGTTTAATATTGATCAGCATGCGTCCATTGATATGGCTGCAGCACGCCAGCGTCATATCGACCAGGCTCAAAGCTTCAATTTGTATGTACGTCCTGATATCCGTGCGAAGGATTTCCTTGATCTTCACCTGCATGCTTGGAAAGCGGGCATCAAGTCCACTTACTATGTACGCAGCCGTGCGCTGACCATTGAGAACGAATGTGAATCATGCGAATCTTAAGGAGGCAACACCCTAATGAATGAGCAAAAGATCTTTAATACTGAGGCACCGAATAAATCAACCCGTATTATTAATGGCGAGAACTCCGGGATTCTGAACTGGAACGACATTCGCATGCCTCATATGTATAAGTTGTACAAAGTACTGCTGCTGAACTATTGGATCGCTGATGAAATTCCAATGTCCAAGGATGCGCAGCAATTTCCGCACCTGGATTCGGAAGAACAGCGCACGTTCAAAATTAACATCGGCCTGCTTGCGGTTCTTGATTCCATGCAAACAATGTTTGTCGGTGACGTTAGAGATTATTTGACGGATTCCTCGCTTGAGGCCATTTCCGCCATCATTGCTCAGCAGGAAGTGGTTCACAATCAGTCTTATTCTTATGTGCTTTCTTCCCTCGTGTCCTGGGATGAACAAAAGGAGATCTTTGAATATTGGAAGCATGATCCTGTTCTGCTTGAGCGCAACCGGTTCATTGCAGACATCTACCAAAACTTCCGTGATGAGGCGACTCCGCAAACGTTCTTTGAAGCGCTTGTTGCCGATATGATTCTGGAAGGGATTTTCTTCTACAGCACCTTTGCCTTCTTCTACAATCTTGCACGGGATCAGAAGATGATGGGTACAGCACAGATGATTTCCTATATCCAACGGGATGAGAATCAGCACTGCTACTTCTTCGCCGAAGTGTACAAGCAGTTACTGGCTGACTACCCTGAGCTGAACACGAAAGAGAACATGGACTATGTGTACCGCACAATTGATCGTGCAGTGGAGCTGGAAACCAACTGGGCTCATTACACGCTGAAGAACGTCCGCGGTATTAATCTTCCTGAGCTGGAGGATTATATCAAGTTCACAGCCAACAAGCGTCTGCGCCTCATGGGTATGGACAAAGCTTACGAAGGTGTAGATGTGAACAGCATGCCTTGGATCAAACCGTTCTCTGATGAAGCATTGAACGCTACAAAAACAGACTTTTTCGAGGCGAAATCCCGTAACTACGGTAAAGTTGGGGACGACAACGGGTTTGATGATCTGTAATAAGGTACAAGCTTTAATTCTTGAGATCACAGCCTGATCTTTCATGCTATAAACCATTTAACGAACGAACCTTTCATGATATAAATAGATAATGTATAAAGAAAAAAGCGATCTTCTGACTCTGCAGAAGATCGCTTTTTTCGTGCAATTTATTTATAACAACGTTAGTAAATTTGAAAGTTAGGCGTGAACTTCAACACCCGCTCTGTGCTTGTCCAGGAAATCTGCCATAGCTGTATATACAAGAATCTCGTTAGCCTTTCTCGAGAAACCGTGACCTTCATCATCAAGAACAATATACTCGACTTCTGTCCCCTGCTCCTTCAGTGCAGCCACAATCTGATCGGATTCTGCCTTTACGACACGCGGGTCATTGGCCCCCTGGATCACCAGCATCGGTTTCACCATTTGCTTCAAGTAAGTTATCGGGGAATCCTTAATGAGACGCTCACGATCTTTATCCGGATCACCCAGCCACTGGGCCATCATCGGCTTCCAGGAATCCGGCACGGAGTCAATAAACGTAAATAGATTGGATGGACCGAAAATATCCACTGCCGCACGGAACAGCTCCGGATGGCGGCCTGCGAGCAGCAGGGTCATATAACCTCCATAGCTGCCTCCAACGATAAATAGGCGGTCTGGCGAGCTGATCCCTTGCTCAAACAGCCATTCGATGCCAGCTACACAATCGAGACGCGGACCTTCACCCCAATCTCCCTCCACCAGCTTGACGAAAGTAGCCCCATAGCCTGTGCTTCCGCGGAAGTTTGGTGCAAAAATGTTGTAGCCGCGGGCAAGGAGAAACTGGAACATCGGCCTGAAGAATTTTCCTTCTGAAGCCTGCGGCCCCCCATGCGGCCAAAAGATGGTGTATCCGTTAGCTGCCTCTGGCTTTGCTCTAAACAGCAATGCTTCAATATCCATTCCGTCAAAGGACGAGTAGGAAATCACTTCAGGGTATGACAGATTTTCTTCTGTCAGCCCTACAACAACATTCTGAGTGAGCGATTCCCATTCTCCGCTGACATAACGGTAAATGTTATAAGGCTTCACTGCTCCACGTCCAAGCAGGTATATATTCCCCGATTCAGCAACCGAAAGCTGTTCTACGACGTCCACTGGCAGTGGAATCTCGGTATGTCCATCTTCGCCAGATCGAACAGCGTACAGGCGGTGCTCAATGCCCAGATCAGTATCGATATATAATGTCTTCGACTCTTTATGCCACTCGATGGAGACCACCTCCTGCCTGTCAAAAGCACGGATGGTCTTTACCTCATCCTTTGTAATCGAATATTCAGCTACATAGGCAAATTCCTTCTCGCGGTTTGTAACAAACAGAAGTGTGTCATCATCAATAAATTTAACGCTTGAAATGGTTTGAACCTCGTCCTCTGGAAATACGTACTTTACCTCTTCTTCTCCATCTGTTTGGATAAAAAAGGATTGATGCGTATTGGCAAAAAGCTTAACGTAAGCTCTGCGTTTTTCATCAGGGCTAACAGCAACAAGATAAGTCGGCTTATCCGATCCTTCATGAAGCAGCTCGTCATTTCCTGACTCCAAATCGAAGCATCTCGAGTTCAGAAAAGCAGGGTTATCCTTGGAAGTGTCATAGTAAAGCCGCTTGCCGTCCTTTGTGAGATGGGCAAAATAAAACTTGTCATCGGGCTCACCAGCCAAAATTCTAACAGGTTCTCCGCCGCTTGGCCGTAATGCATACAGATGGAGGTTCTCATCCCCGTCCTTGTCAAAATCGGTTAAAATAAATTTTCCATTCGGGTCGGCCTTGATAAAGCTTCCGGACTGATTCTGGTATGTAAGAGGATATGGAAAGCCGCCGGGCAGGTCCATTGCCCACAGATTCGGCTGACCATTCAGATTGCTGTTAAATAGCAGCCTTGATTCATCCTTTGTAATTGTGAAATAGCGAATGACGCTGGTTTGAAAAAATTGAGCCACATCAGGGGTAGGAAAGGTAATCATGCCTAAAAATCCTCCTCTTTTCTCATTTAGAATTTCCATCACGTTCGATTAAGATTTTAAAGCTGCCGTTCTAAATATACAAGAGGAGAAAATGGTTTCATACTTCTTATAACTTCTGATTATCAGTAGGAAGAGGTCATTTTAAGTTCATCATCCCCCTGCGAAGTCGTCTGGCTGAATTTTCTCTTATACATTCGGAGTACCGGCAGATGAACACACACACCGCACACATTACCGGCCAGCATACATGCATAGAAGGCTTCGACCCGCCCAAGGCTTACTGCCAGAATCCATCCAATGACGATCACAATACCGAAGTATGCCGCATTTAAGAAAAAGGCAGTGTATCCCTTGCCCGTTTGCTCCATTGTCAGCAGCGTTGTCATCATGGGACCGAGGAATGCATAGGAGAGCGCTACGAAATTCAGGAATTGTGCTGCCTCTCGAGCTGATACCGGATCGGATATAAGAAAAGAAACGAGCGGTTCTTTTGCCAGCCAAATCGTGAGAGCTATAACTAAATAGACAACACAGGAATGGAGCATCCCCTTTTTATACCCTTCATAAGCACGGAGACGCAAATGAGGTGCCAGATTTTGATTGATCAGGATTCCGATCGCGGATCCAATAGCAATACCTGGCAGCAATACCATCGTCTGAATCCGATAACCTGCACCAAATCCGGCAAGCGCAGCTTCGCCGAAAGGACTTACGATTCGGTTGAAGAAGAACGTGCTGACGAAAATAAGACAGTAGGATGCAAATACAGGGACACCGACATATTTGAGCATCCTAAGCTGCGACATATCAATCCCAGACAGAGAATACTCAAGTGACCTGGTCCGAACGAGGACAAGCACCGCAGCAATCAGAGAACCGCTGGAGCTGATCAGTCCAGCACATACCACTCCCGTCAGCTCCAATCTGCCGATGCTTACCAAGCAATACACGAGCAGCACATTCGCAATCGCGGTACAAACGGCAATAATTGAGGCAGTACCTGTTCTTCCTAATCCGCGCAAAAAAGCATTTGTCACCGATCCCAAAAAAGCGGGTATGGCTGCCGCCAGCATCCCCATAGCATACTTGTCAAAGCTCGGAGCAGCATGCTCCGAAATACCATAAACCCAGTGCAGCGAAGGCAGAGCAATCCATATGATAAACAGAGCAGCTAAAGCAAGAATAAGACCAGCTGCGCTATAGTGAGCATACAGTGAGGTAAGCTCGGCTTTTCCCCTTTCACGGCTGCGTGATACAGCGACTTGTGCAGAGATCTGTAATCCCTCGACAAGGGCAATCACCAGGAAGGAAATAGGAATATAAAGTGATAATACATATAACACATCCCGTGTGGTATGGCCCATGAAGAAGAGGTTGGCCATCTGAGTTGTAATGTTAACCATCGATGCCAGAAGCATCGGAATGGACGTTGCCGCAAGCAAACGATTCACATTCCCTTGAGTGTAATCTAAGCCTTTCATATAAAATCCCCCCAGCTTTCAAGTGCGGCTTTGGCGCGGATGATACGCTCTCATTTCATATTAAAGCCGCACTAGGAGGATCTCCTGTCATTTGCTTGCTAATTTATTCCGGTATTCAACCTGTGTAATAAAAAAACGACGATGAATGCACTAATCTCGCTAGGAGGCACTTTCTCAAGTGTTATCCTGCGGACCTTCGTTCTCATTCATCGCCAGTTCTATTTAAAAAAATTTAATATGCGGTTTATCTTCCCTATAGTAATTCATCCGGTCCTGCAGCGTTCCGGTATGGAACTCAAACATATGCCCGTCGGGATCCAGAAAATAAATGGACAGCCGATCCCTTGCATCCCTTTCTCTTCCCGGCAATATCTTGGCATTTGCATCGGCAAGCCGCTGCTTCAGTTCAATCAAATCCTGCTCATCTATGGTAAAAGCGATATGAGTATAGGTCGGTGCCGTGTAATTGCGAGGCACGTTCTCCTCATTCAAAGCGATCCATAATCCATTCAGATCAAAATAGGCAAGCTTGCGCCCTTCAAGAAGGATCTTGGCTCCAAAAGCCGTCTCGTAAAACCTGATAGATTCCTGCAGATTCGATACGGAAAAACAAAGATGATTGATACCTTGGATTTTCAAGCTCAACACACCTTTCGCCTAAAGGATTTATATCTATAGTACCATATTTAACCACTAAACTTCTGCCCGGTTTACACAGAAAATTCTCTACCCATTACCGTAAGATGAAGGTTCCAATATAAAATAAGCCCAGCAGATCTTACTCAGCTGGACTCATTTACATTATTTATTTCAGGTTCTTCTGGTTCTCGCGAAGCTGGATTTCCTCAGTAAATTCCTGTATACCGGATTGAAGCCGTTCTACAAGCTCCGGAGCTATATCAAGGCCCCCTTGGTCATTGCGTGCAACCTGTGCATCTACCGTATAAACGCCGGCCAAAATATGACGTGCACCCAAGACGGAGAGTACTGGCTTAAGTGCATAATCCATCGTTAGAAGATGTGCCAGGCTTCCCCCGATAAAGAGCGGAAGAATCGTTTTGCCAGCAAGCCCGCGTTCTGGAACTAGATCAAGGAAAGTCTTGAGTACGCCTGTGTAAGACGCCTTATACACCGGGCTCGCCACGATAACCGCATCCGCTTCAGCTACAATTCCGTTAGCCTTTACAATCGACTCGCTCTCAAATTTCGTATGAATCAGATCTTCTGGAGGGAGCTCCGCCACGTTGATTCGCTCTACTTCAAAACCGGCTTCCCTAAGACGGCTTTCCGCATATTCAATAACGGCATTAATTCGGGAAGTTAGGGAAGGGCTTCCGTTAATCACTGCAATTTTGGCCACTTTCTTCACCTCTGGCAAGTATTTTAATGTTTCTAATCTATCGTTAATTCCTACTTATTTTCTTGGTATATTGTAACATGCTCCCCCTTTCCGCTGTCAACCTAACACTCCTGCATCAGGTATGCTACAATCCCTCGATAATATCTCCGGCTGTAATACCCCCTGGATGATAACGCCCATACGCGGCTCGTTCTCCTGCCAGTCCATGCAGATATACACCTAAGGCTGCGGCCTGCTCTGCGTCCCATCCCTGTGCAAGCAGGCCTGCAATCATGCCGGTTAGAACGTCGCCCGCCCCGCCAGTTCCCATTCCCGGATGTCCCGTCATATTGATATAAACTTCGCCTGACGGAGCAGCGACGACTGTTCGTGAGCCTTTAAGCACCAGAATCACTCCTGTCTCCTGAGCATACCTGGACGCATGTGTGATCCGGTCTCTCTGCACTTCTTTAGTGGCAATCCCCAATAGACGGCCCATCTCTCCAGGATGTGGAGTGAGGACGATGGGTGCTGTTCGGGATATATTCAGAAAGAAATCTTCCCCTTCTGCCGCTGCCATATTTAGTGCATCAGCATCCAGAACGATTGGTAAATCGCATTCCTCGCATATCCGGCGCAGCCACTTTGTGTCTCCGTCAAAGCGGCCAAGCCCCGGTCCAATTGCCAGCACATCCTTACCCTTCGCAAGCTGAATAATCGTCTCTGCAGATTCTTCCGTCCAAGCTCCGCCGCTTCCTCTGACCGCATCAGCCAGCATCAGCTCAGGCACCTTGCCTATAACGTGTGGCATCAGCTCATAGGGCAGCGCCCAAGTAGCAAGCCCGCAGCCTGCCCGCAGGGCGGCACGTGCACTCATGAGACCAGCCCCGCTCATAGCCAGTGTTCCGGCTGCAAGCAGCACATGACCATAAGTGCCTTTATGTCCCTCGCCTGACCTGCGCAGTGCAAGATCAACCCCAAGCCTGTCTTCCAGCACCTCTTCTGTGAGCACTCTTACGGAAACACCTTTTTCACCAGCAAGCTGGAGCGGGATGCCGATGGAACGGATAACAATTCGGCCGGCAGCTTCTGCACCGGGATACTGTGTTAATCCTCTTTTCAACAAGGCAAAGCATACGGTAACCTCCGCACGGATATGAGGATCGAAGAGCTCACCCGTATCGGCATTCAATCCGCTCGGGATGTCTGCTGAAACGATCGGAAGGCCGCTTTCATTAGCCTCTTTAATTAAGGCGGCATAAGCCTTCCGCGGTGCTCCTGTACTTCCAGTTCCGAGAAGAGCATCCACAATGCCTGTACCGTCCTGAAAGGATACCGGCTCATTCTCGTTATAGGTGATCGCTCGGATCCCAAAACCGTTTGCAGCATCTCTTTCCAGTGCAGCGTCCTGCTGCAGCTCAGATGGAGGAACAGCATAAACAACGGTAACCTTGACTCCTGCCTCTTGCAAATGCCGGGCACACACGAGTCCATCGCCCCCGTTATTACCTTTTCCGACAAGAATGTACCAGTGCTCCTTAGCTCGTTCAGCTGCAGAGAGAGATACCTCTGTACTCAGAGTGCCTCTGTCACCCCTCCACTTTTCAAACACTTTGCGCTTTAATTCCTCATTTTCCTGCAGGAGACTGCGCACGGTGCTGCTGTCTTTATCAGCATTCCGTTTCTCACGACACAGCTTGATTACTTCTTCTGCCAGCGCCTTGCCCGCATTCTCCATTAGACTTATGGAAGGAACACCTATTTTCTTAATCACCCATTCGTCCAGCTCTCTCATTTGCTGAGCTGTTACTACATACATTCCTTTTCCCTCCTAACAAAAAGAGCGAAGGATATGTAGACCTCGCTCTGAACTAAAGACTGAAATTTTTTGCAAAATATATTCGGTTAATAAGCTACCGTAAATCTAGAGCGGCTGAAATAAGGATCATCCACCTCATCCAAGAGTGCAGCAGCATAATCTTCGACTGAGATTCGGCTTTGTCCTGCTTCATCTAAGATCAAGCGGTCCATTCCGATACGGAAATTGCCTGTTCGGCGCCCTGGCTCAATCGTTGCTGCCGGACTCAGATATGTCCAATCCAAATCAGATTCCTCATAAATATGAAACGCATCCCGATGTGCGAGTGCAAGGGGTTTTACCTCTTCCGGGAACCCTGCCGTCTCCATAAGCGGCACACCGCTTTCTGTTAATAGACTCCCTGCACCGCCAACGACAAGAAGCCGCTGAACTCCGCTGTTTCGAACGCCTTCTACCAGCGACCGTGCCGCCTCAAGCAGCTCTTCTTCTTCTCCAAATTTAGGACCATATGCACTGATGACAACGTCATGTCCTTTTACAGCCTCAGCAACGGATTCAGGTCTTAAGATATCTCCCTCAACAATGGTCAGTCCGTCTCGCTTCTCATTGAATTTAAACCGGTTGCGTACAATCGCAGTCACCGTCATATTTCGTCTCGATGCTTCCTCCAAAATCGCCTGTCCAATTGTTCCTGTTGCACCAAATAAAGCTATACTCATCAATTATAATCTCCATTTCTGTTCTGTACTTGCGTGCTCTACTCTATATTAATCAGATTAGCCGTTTCTTAAAACGTTAAACAGATATATCGAGCTCTACTCCTCTACTCGCAAGAAAAGCCACCCTGCCCCTGGCGGAACAAGATGGCTTTCTATTCTTTATTATATCTATAATTCCGATTACGTCACTGCTTTTGGAATGGAGTCACCCGGACTTAGTACCGGAACATCTCCGGTAATTGTTTCCGGATACTTCAATCCTGAGCCGGTATTGAGCACAACGACCTTCTCATTGTCCTCAATCCATCCGTTAGCCCGAAGTATACGCGCAGCGGCAAAAGCAGCAGCGCCCTCTGGGCAGACAAATGATCCCTCCAGTTGCGCAGCCCGCCGCTGCTCAATGAGGATATCCTCCTCTGATACAGCAATGGCTGCTCCGCCTGTCTTGTAAATAGCATCAAGGACCATGAAATCTCCAATCGCTTTGGGAACGTTAATGCCAAACGCTATCGTTTCCGAATTCGCCCAGAACTCGGATTCGTCGGCGTTTTGCTCCCATGCCCTAACGATAGGAGCACAGCCCGCAGCTTGCACAGCGACCAGCTTCGGCAGACGTCCAGATATAAAGCCAAGCTCCTGAAGCTCCATAAGACCTTTGTAGATGCCGATCAATCCAACACCGCCGCCGGTAGGATACAGAATAACATCCGGCATGGTCCAGCCCATCTGCTCGACAATCTCAAGCCCCATCGTCTTCTTGCCCTCAATCCGATAGGGCTCTTTGAGTGTCGAGGCATCGTAAATACCCTCTGTCTTCACTTTATCCGCAACAATTTTGCCTGCATCGCTAATTAGTCCGTTGACCAGATATAAATCCGCACCTGCTGCGATGCATTCATTACGAGTAATGGATGGTGCATCAACAGGCATGACAATGGTCGCTTGTATTCCTGCACGTGCCGCATATAAGGACCAGGCCGCACCAGCATTCCCATTCGTCGGCATCGCAAATTTCGAAACACCCAGCTCTTTTGCCTTAGATACACCTACAGCAGCACCTCGAGCTTTAAAGGATCCGCTCGGCGTTAAACCTTCATCCTTCATATAAAGATGAGGGATAGCCATATCCATCCCTAAGCTTGGCATGCGCAGCAGAGGAGTCATTCCTTCCCCCAGAGTAATCACATGCTCCGGTTCCCGCACTGGCAGTAATTCATGGTAGCGCCATAAATTCATCTCCCGCCCCTGCAAGGAATCAGGGGTCCACTCCTTCTTCAGACTTTCAAGATCATACCTCGCTGTTAGCGGAGATCCGCAACTACACAGCTGCTGAACTCCAGTTGTATGATAGATAAGGCCGCACTTCGGACATTCCAAATGACTTAAATAGCTGTACTGTGCCATATGAACATACATCTCCTCACTTTTTTTAATACCTAAGTGATGTGAAAAGGCTGGTACTTCCTTCAACTAACAAATTGTCCACCGGCTGTTTAATAAAGGAAGAAGGAGCGATATCCAAAAAAACAATAATCGGGTTTGTATGATAAAACGGTCGGAATCTTCAATCAACTTTAAAAAAAAGGGCCTCCTTTACGCATCTGAATGATCCATCAGAGTACCAAGGGGCCGCTACAGCTGGCATCCAATCTATATAACTATCATCTTTTCATAGTAAATTCCGTTTGTCAATTCAACCCAAGGTCTATTTCCCATATTCTTCTATTTATTCTTCCAATACATGCCCTGGGACTGAGGAGCTGCATGAGTAAATCCGAACTGCTCATATAAACGGTCAGCAGGTATATCCGCCAGTAAAGATACTAATCCTTTTTCAGGAACATGATGATCTAAATAATTCCTGATTTCTGTCATAATAGTCTTGCCGTATCCTTTCCCTTGATGGTCCGGATGAACGGCAATATCCGTAACCAAATACTGCAAGCCGGCGTCACCGACAACCCGCCCCATCCCGATCAGACTTCCTTTCTCTAATAGACTTACCGCGAATAGTGTATTAGGCAGCCCCTTCTCTGCGCCAGCAAGGCTCATCTCGCTCAAGCCCGCAGCTTTGCGCAGATTTAAATAGTCTTGCGGCGAAGGGATTTGATGAATGATTTCCATGTAAAAGTCTACCCCTTTTCGGTTCATTTGGAGTCGTACTCCCTTATTAGTTTTTCCATAATAATACTCATTTATTTTAGGTTAAAAATAGAGAAAAGGAAAACGCGTGTTCTAATCTATTTATCTTATATGATTAATTTATTCCAAGCCGCCTCTTTCGACTTGAAAACCCGGGGTTCATATGCAATAGTGAAAAGAGGTATCGCTTAATGTAAAGGAGGGAGAAGCCTGATCACTACAATCCTCATCGATGGCATCCCGCTGTCTGCTCAGACGATTGTTATTGCCGCCTTTTTTATTGTGCTGCTGCTGTGGCTCTACATATATCATGCATCCAGTCTGCGACAGAGCAAGTATAGACGCATGGATGAGCTTCAGGATACGCTCTACACCTATTCCAAGCTCGCTGGACAGCTGACACTTGGACTGAAGCATGACGGTCTCCCTGGAGAGCCGCTTCATGGAGCACTTATCCTCGCTCTTCAAGAAAGCAAATCTGCACCCTGCCTGACACCGCATTTGCGAGAGCAGATTCAGGCCTGTCTTGCAGAAGGAGACGAAGCAGGTCTCAGCTTGCTTTCACGGTCTCTAGATCGTGAAATGACTCGGCTTACTGGGGAGCGAAATCTGCTTTTTTCTTCTGTACATTCACCAAAGTGGGGACAAGCGTTGTGGCAGATTATTCAGCCGTTATTCGCTCCCCTCGCGGCAGTGGGCATTGCTCTGCTGCTATATCAGTTTATGGCAGGTGCGAGAGATATCCTGGCAAATGCCTCGGCATGGGAATGGGTACTGCTGGCTGCAAGACTTATCTCCGGATTGATCTCTATAGCTTACGTGTACATTCTCATCTTGATGAAGCCGCGTACGGTCTCTGGGATCATAACTTATATGCTGACATTACTCATTATCCTTGCTTCTCTATTCCATCTTATGGGGCTTGCAGCCGCACCTTATGTTTTGACAGCACAGCTGGTCTTGTTCCTGCTAGGATTCAAATGGAGCAAACCGCCTTCCCGTAAAGAACGGCCTTATGCAGGACAGTTTGGAGCATCTGATACACCGGATTCCCAGCTGAATCATTCGTAACATAAATAAGCAGTCCTCTTGCCTGATAACAAGAGGACTGCTTATTTCATTTAAATAGATTCATATTAACTTAAGAAGAGCCTGATTTGCGCAATGCTCTCGGACCGCTCGAAATTTGGCCCGCAGTGCTGCCTGCAGAAGAACCTCGTGCCTTACCCGATTTAGAGACATTTGAAGATGTGTTTTCATAACGTTTGCGTTCTGTACGCTCCATCTGCACAATTTGTCCTTCATGTACAATGATAGAAAGTGAGCCAAATTCCATCTCATTCAGCAAGCCGGCAATACGATCCATCCACACCTCATCGACTTTTAGCGGTTTAGTCATTACTAACGCCTCCTGTTAAATCGGGCCAAAGTGTACCCTGCTTATTATTCAAACCTACTTATAAATGATGCAGGTACATCCCTCACGTCAAGCTCTAATGCGTCCCTTCCCTCGTGAACCAGCTTTTTAGAAGCAGCGTGATCAGGGCGAGCACGAGCAACAGGGATGCAACCGCAAATGAAGCGGAAAACTGATACTCGTTATACAAAATCTCTACGTGGAGAGGTAAAGTGTTCGTTAGTCCGCGAATATGACCGGATACGACCGATACCGCTCCAAATTCGCCCATCGCCCTTGCATTACACAAAATAACTCCATAGAGCAGCCCCCACTTAATATTGGGAAGCGTAACCTTGAAAAATACTCTCCATCCCTTAGCTCCCAGCATAACAGCAGCTTCTTCCTCCTGGGTTCCTTGATCCTCCATCAGTGGAATAAGCTCGCGTGCCACAAATGGAAAGGTAATAAATAAGGTCGCGAGCACAATGCCTGGAACTGCAAAAATAATCTTCATATCCCACGATTCAAGCAAGGGTCCGAACCAGCCATTTGCTCCGAAGACGAGAACGAACATCAGACCGCCGACAACCGGGGAAATTGAAAAGGGCAGGTCAATTAACGTGATAAGCAAGCCTTTTCCTCGAAATTGGAATTTAGTAATGACCCAGGCTGCCGCCACTCCAAAAATGGTATTCAGCGGTACGGTAATTAACGCCACGAGCAGTGTAAGCCTGAGGGCAGCGAGTGCATCAGGGTCAGAAAGTGCTGCAAAAAATACGCCCATGCCTTGCTTCAATGCTTCGGTAATAACGATTACGAGAGGTAAAATAAGCATCCAGCCCATAACGAGTATGGCCACCCCTATAAGAACCCATTTCACCCATGGTGCTTCTGTCGTTGCTTGAGAGTGTCTCGTATTCGTCCGAGCGCCAGCTCCTAAAGGTACAGTTCCTGCCATGTTATATTCCTCCTATCTGCGGGATGTTTTCCGGCTCCATCGCTGTAGTGAATTAATGAGAAACAACAGAACAAAGGAGACGATAAGCAGCAGCAGCGCAACAGCCGTTGCTCCTGCATAATCGAAACGCTCCAGCTGTGTCATGATGAGGAGCGGAGCAATCTCCGTCTTCATCGGCATGTTACCCGAGATGAACACAACTGAGCCGTATTCACCGATTCCTCTTGCAAAAGCAAGAGCAAAACCGGTAAGCAGTGGAGGAATAAGGTCTGGCAAAATGACTTTTCGGAAAGTCAGCCACCTTCCAGCTCCCAGGGTAGCGGCTGCTTCCTCAACATCTTTTTCAAGCTCCGCCAACACAGGCTGGACGGTACGTACAACAAAAGGAATACCTATAAACATGAGCGCAAGCGTAATTCCCAGCTGTGAAAAGGCAATTCGAATACCAAGAGGTTCGAAGATTTGACCAATCCATCCATTCGGTGAATACAGGGCAGTTAGAGCTACCCCTGCAACCGCGGTAGGAAGCGCGAACGGCAAATCAATGATGGCATCGAATATTTTTTTTCCGGGAAATTCGTAACGCACCAGTACCCAGGCTAGAAGCAATCCTAGGAATAAGTTAACAAAGGCTGCAAGCCCCGCAGTAGTGAAGCTGACTCTAAAGGAGGCCAGAATTCGTGGATCCGTAGCCATCTCACCAAACTTAGCCCAAGTAAGTCCTGTTGAATTAAACAGCAGTGCTGCAAGTGGAATCAAGACAACCAGGCTCAAATACAAAACGGTAAAACCCATATTTATCCCAAAACCCGGAAGTACTCTAACCCGGGCCGTTCCTGCCCTGCTCATACTTACTCATCCCTTCATGCCTCCGGCTGTCCCCGGTCGGCAGTACCTAGTCTTTTGTGGCTGCAATGCTTTTGAAAAACGCTGTCTAATCGTTACTGCTACTTGAGTATTACTCCTGCGAGCAACACCGAGAAATACCTTATGGGGTATTAGCTGCCTGGAGTATAAATTTGCGAGAATACCCCATCCTCACTGAAATGCTTCTCTTGCGTTTCTCTCCATGTACCGAATACATCCTGCAATGTAAACAGCTCTAATTCAGGGAAGTTTTCTTTGTATTGTTCAGCAACAGTATCAAGCGTAGGACGGTAGTAGTTCTCGGCAGCAATCTTCTGTCCTTCTTCGCTGTACAAATACTCGAGATAAGCCTCTGCCGCTTCTCGCGTTCCTTTCTTATCTACATTCTTGTCTACAACAGCTACAGGCGGCTCAGCCAGAATGCTGACCGAAGGATAAACAATGTCGAACTTATCCGGACCCAGCTCTTTAATCGACAGCAAAGCTTCATTCTCCCAAGCCAGCAGAACGTCACCGATGCCCCGTTCAACGAAGGTGGTTGTAGATCCTCTGGCACCTGTATCCAGTACCGGGGTATGTTTAAATAATTCGGTTATGAATTCCTTTGCTTTTGCTTCATCATTATTATTCTGTTTGAGTGCATATCCCCAAGCCGCTAGGTAATTCCAGCGAGCCCCTCCAGATGTCTGAGGATTCGGTGTAATAACCTCTACACCTTCTTTGATGAGGTCATCCCAATCCTGGATATCCTTTGGGTTTCCTTTTCTAACGAGAAATACAATAGTTGATGTGTAAGGGGAGCTGTTAAGCTCATATTTTTCCTGCCAGCCCTCATTAATAAGACCGCTGTCTTCGATGGCATCAATGTCGTAACCGAGCGCAAGCGTAACGACATCAGCGTCCAAACCATCGATTACGGATCGGCTTTGCTTGCCTGATCCGCCATGGGACTGATTAATGGTTACCTTCTGCCCCTTTTCCTTCTCCCAATATGCCGCAAAAGCTGTGTTGTATTGCTCATAAAGCTCACGAGTAGGATCATATGAAACGTTCAGAAGTTCCAGTGCATTGCCTCCGTTTGCGCTGCTGCCCGAACTATCGCTTCCGCAAGCCGCAAGTGAAGCTGCAAGCAATACTGCGATACCTATTTTAAGACTTTTGCTAATACCCTTTTTCATAAAAGACACCCCTTCTTATAAAAGCTGCCATCAATTTAATATGAAAAACGGAGGAACCAAGGCGATACATAGAAGGGTCAAACCGGTTAAGCGCCGTGTCTGCTGTTCTATGCTGCCTAAAGTTCATCCGCTCGCCTGGTAGGTAATCTAAATCGTTTATTCCTACCTGTTTAGTATGTTATGTTACATTTTAAATAGGCAGACTAGTGCTGTCAAACATTTTTTAACATTTATAGATAACAAAAGATGACTACTCTCTTTTTTCCAAATCAACGCCATTTTCCTTCTATTTATATAGAAAATAAAAAAAGAACCGCACATTCATGCGGTTCTTCTCTCGTGAAATCCTGCTTCCTATATCAAGGCCCTCCAACCAACCTAATGTTTGGTGCTGGCGGCGTGGTCATGCCTGTACCAAGATAGAAACTGGTGTGCGGCGGTTGATTGTACGCCACATTTTGCCATGCAATTCCCAGACGATAAATGGGGTCATGCATCAGGGTGTAAATTCGCTGGTCGGTAATATCTGTAGTTGTATAGATTCGAAGAGCGGTGCTGTCATCTGTCCGCCAGACTGCTTCCTCCCGCCAATCCCCGAGCAGATCGGCCTGCAGGGCTGGGGTTGCCTTTGTTCCATTGTTACTCGCAGCTCCGGTCGCAGTCAGGAGATTGGTCGTTGTCGATGTTTCATAATTCCACTTATCGATTCGATTGTTATCAAGCAGCTCCCGGCTTAGATCGCCATCCCACCATATTCCGAAATTCGTGGACGGCACCTTATTGACGATAACCTGTCCCTTCGCGGTATAGAGCACTCCGTTAGCCCACACTTCAGCGCCCTTATAACGCGGATCGATATCCGAAGCCATCCCCCGGCCGATATCCTTGGATGTCGGTACTCCCCAGATCAATGCACCGGTAGCTGCGTCCCTGAATTCAATGCCGGCATTCGAAGCCACTTCATGCACCTGAAACACTTCAAGCCCCGGGCGGTCAGGGTCAAGATCGCTGAAATGCATAGCATCTCCATGTCCGAGACCTGTCGTATACAATCCCTTTCCGTTATCATCTACTGCCATGGCACCATAAATGATTTCATCACGTCCGTCATTATCCACGTCACCAAGGCTTAAATTGTGATTTCCTTGACCGGCATACCCCGAATTTCCGGATGTATTGGAGTCAAATGTCCATCTCTTAGTGAGCTGCCCGTTTCTGAAATCATAGGCCACGAGGACCGAGCGGGTGTAGTAGCCCCGTGCCATAACCAAGCTCGGTCTTTCTCCGTCCAGATAAGCGATGCCGGCAAGGAAACGGTCTACCCGGTTACCGTAATTGTCTCCCCAGCTGCTCACTTGTCCCCGCGGCGGATCGTAATTAACTGTGGTGAGCGCTTGTCCTGTCAGGCCGCTGAATACCGTTAAATATTCCGGACCTGACAGCACATAACCGCTGCTGTTCCGATAATCCTTGCTTCCATCCCCAATGACAGCCCCTGTTGCATCCTTAGTGCCATCTGCTGTCTTCATTGCAACCTCTGCCTTACCGTCACCATCCAGGTCATAAACCATGAACTGGGTATAATGCGCGCCGGCACGGATGTTCTTGCCCAGACTGATACGCCAGAGCCTTGTCCCATCCAGCTTGTACGCATCAATGAATACCTCTCCTGTGTATCCGCTCTGTGAATTGTCTTTGGAATTGGAAGGATCCCACTTTACGATGAGCTCGTATTGGCCGTCTCCATCTAAATCTCCTGCACTTGCATCATTAGCACTGTAGGTATAGGCCACTCCGTCCGGGGTTGTTCCACCAGCGGGTTTGCTGAGAGGCACATTCAAATAATTAGAGCCCCATACACTTGCTGCCGGAGATGCCGCCTGCTCTGCGCCATTTACAACAGCTTTTACCGTATACTTCGAGCTTGTTGTTCCCGCATTGTCCTGCAGATTTGTGCTGTTCGTGATTGGATTGGAATTGACTTTCACCCCGTCACGATATACGTTAAACCCGACATTTGAACCTTCCGTCCCAAGCAGCCTCCAGCTCACAAATACTCCGGTCCCGGTCTTAACAGCAACAACGCCTCGATCCAAGTACTCCATCTGCCGCGGACTCGCTGCCTCAGCTTGATTCGGTGATACTCCAAAGCATCCGCAGAGCATCGCTGCGCTGAGCATCGCAAATCCTGCCTTCCGTAAGCTGCGTTTTCTAATCAACATGACACTGCCTCCTTTTTTTCTCAGGTAAAGAATAGACTGCACGCGTCCCTCTCACTCGTTATGTAAGCGCTTTATTATGTGAGTAAAATTATATTTTATCCAATTAGTGACATGAATAGGTCTTTAATAACATTATGTGTTCAAAAATCCGACTTTTTATATTGACCTGAAACCGCCGACGATTGGCGGATAAAACAAACCATTTGTTTAGGCGTTTATACTGTGCACAGCTGCAGCAAAAAAAGAGACATGATCCTCTCAGATCATGTCTCTTAGGCCTAAGTTATAACGTAAGATTAAATTATGCGACAATCATTACTTACGCACAGGTTCAATACATACAGGACTCGGCAGTTCAAGCTCATATCCTGCAGGCGTGAGCCGACCTGTCTCACTATCCATTTTGAAGGAAACAAGGTTATTGCTGTCCTGGTTTGCTGCAATCAGCAATCCTCCGTCCAGCAAATTAAAGTTTCTAGGAGTATTGCCCTCTGTAGAAACATACTCTACTGCTGACAGCTCACCGGTTTCCTCATGAATATGGAATAAAGCGATGGAATCATCACCCCGGTTGGATACATACAGAAAACGTCCACAAGAGGATATCCGGATATCAGCTCCCGTATTTTCCGTCTGCTCTGAATCATCCCGCGTAGAAATATGATGCGTAATTTGAAACTCTCCGCGATTTTTATTAAACGTTAAAGCCGTAACTGTATTGTTAAGCTCATTAACCACATAAGCAAATTTCTCATTCGGATGAATGACCAAATGTCTTGGTCCTGAACCTGCAGGCAGTCTCAGCTCATAATGTGTCGAGAGCTTTCCATCCTGCATGTGATACACAATGATTTGATCCAATCCCAGGTCACATACTACAGCGTATTCTCCATCTGGAGACGGCAATATGGAATGGGCATGCGGTCCTTCCTGGCGGTCTTCCCGGAAGCCCTTGCCTACATGCTTGATATTGGCAGACATCTCCGCGGGCACACCGGATTCATCCAGTTTAAATACGTTGACACTCCCGCTGGAGTAGTTCGCGACCAGTACATAGCTTCCGCTCTTATCTACTGATACGTAACAAGGATCTACGCCTTCTGTCGGTTTGCGGTCCTGAAGATGCAGCTCACTCGTTGAAGCGTCCACCTTATACGTAAATAGTTCGCCTTTTCCGTTCTCGCTGACTGCATACAATACTTCTCCATTCGGGTGCAATGCCAAAAAGGATGGGCGTTCAATCCCCGTCGTTTGGTTAACGATCCGCATCTCTCCTGTTTCTTTATTGGCAGCAACCAGGTAGATGCTTGGCTCGGCAGCAGATGAATAAGTCCCTGTATAAAATAAAACTTCGTCTGATTTCTTCGCTTGTTGGTTCATCTTCGATCGCTCCTTTTTCAAAATAACCGAATTATAACTATCTTAAAGTTACTATTCTATTAACCACAAATAGACGCTAACCTCTCAAAAACGAAACTGTTAACAGAAATTTCACGAAACCATGCCTTGCTCTGAAATGCATTTCATAACTTAAGATGCTTATGTAAAAGCTATAACCAACTCTGAAATCAACTCTTAAGGAGGACTTATACGTTATGATACACGAAAATTTGCCGCCGTTCCCGGCTGACTTCCTGTGGGGCTCTGCCTCTGCTGCATATCAGGTTGAGGGTGCATGGAATGAAGATGAAAAAGGGCCTTCTGTATGGGATATATACACCAAAATTCCGGGTACCACGTACAAGGGCACTAACGGCGATATCGCAGTCGATCATTACCATAGATACAAAGAGGACGTTCAGCTTATGGCAGAAATGGGTCTCAAATCGTATCGCTTCTCTGTCAGCTGGCCTCGAATTTATCCGAACGGTTCCGGCGAGGTGAATGAAGCAGGCCTTCAATTCTATGATAACCTGATTAACGAGCTGGTGGCTCATAACATTGAGCCCGTTCTGACCCTTTATCACTGGGATGTGCCTCAAGCGCTCCAAGACCGGTATGGTGCTTGGGAATCACGATCCATCATTGAAGACTTCAACCAGTACTGTATTACCCTGTTCAAGAGATTCGGCGACCGCGTAAAATACTGGGTATCTCTTAATGAACAGAACCATAACACCAATCATGCCTACATGCTGGGAATGCATCCGCCCGGAGTAAAAGACCGCAAGCGCTTCTATGAGGCAAACCACATTATGTTCCTTGCAAACGCCCAGGCCATCGCATCCTTCCGGAAGTACGTGCCTGACGGAAAAATTGGACCGAGCTTTGCCTATACTCCATCTTATCCGGCATCAAGCTCACCTCAAGACATGCTTGCCTTTGAGAATGCAGAGGAATTTACAAGCTACTGGTGGCTGGATGTATACTGTCGCGGTGAATATCCGAGCATACCATACCGCCATCTGGAGCAGATAGGATTAGCACCTGTATTTGAAGAGGGTGACAGGGAATTGTTAAAGCAAGGTCTTCCCGATTTTGTAGGCGTCAACTATTATCAGACCGTAACCTATGAGCATAATCCGCTTCAAGGCGGGGTTTCATCAGGCAAGATGAACAATACCGGCAAAAAAGGCAGCAACGAATCTACCGGTATCCCGGGGCTATACAAAACTGCAGACAATCCACATGTTGAAAAATCGAATTGGGATTGGGCGATCGATCCTATCGGTCTTCGCATCGGCATGCGCCGAATTACGAGCCGGTACGATCTGCCGATCTTCATTACGGAAAATGGCCTCGGCGAGTTTGACAAGCTGGCAGAGGGAGACAAAATTCATGATGATTACCGTATTGAATACTTGAAATCTCATCTTCATCAGTGCAGACAGGCAATGGCTGACGGCGTGAAACTGATCGGATACTGCAGCTGGTCCTTTACCGATCTGCTCAGCTGGCTGAACGGATACCAGAAGCGATATGGCTTCATCTACGTCAATCAGGATGAAGAGGGAGAAAAGGATCTTCGCCGCATTAAAAAAGACAGCTTCTATTGGTATCAGGATGTCATCAAGACAAATGGAGAACATATTTAAATAAAGCAGCCCACTTTCAGAAACGGCCCCTTTCAAGGGGCTTTTTTGATATATATTTCATTCATTTCGTATTACTGCATAGCCAGCGGTATAATGACGTTAGGTTTGGAGGTGTAATCACAAGTTGGCCAACATTAAAACTATTGCCAGACTGGCGGGTGTATCTGTCACAACTGTATCTCGGGTGCTGAACGGCCACCCCTATGTCAGTGAAGCAACTCGCTGTAAAGTACAGCAAATCATTGATCAAGAAGGATACACACCGAATTCAAGTGCCGTACACTTAATCAAGGGACAAACAGACAGCGTCGGTGTTATCGTCCCGAACAGCCACCCTTATTTCCAAACCCTTCTGTCCGGTATTATAGATGAGGCAGCGAAGGCGGGCTACGGAACACTGCTGTACCAATCACGTTACCATACGGATGAGGAGCAAAAGGCATTACAGCTGCTTCAAACCAAGCAGATTGACGGACTTATTTTCTGCTCTCGTGCTCTCGAAATGGAGCACATTGCTTCATATGCCAAATACGGTCCCATTGTGACCTGTGAATATACGGACAATGAGCATATTGCTGCAGTCTACACAGATCATTATGCAGCCTTTCAAACCGGAATGAGGTATTTGATTCAGCACGGCCACACCTCCATTGGATATTGTGTCGGCCGTCCTGACAGCGAAAGCAGCAAGGCACGCTACAAAGCTTATAAAGCAATCCTTCACGAGCTGGGAGCGGTCTTGCGTCCAGAATGGATTTTTACAGATTGCACAGATATTAGGGATGGCATGCGTCTCATTGATACACTTATGACGATGAAGGAACGTCCGACTGCACTGATCGTTACAGGAGATGAAGCCGCAGCCGGCGTTATCCTGAAAGCACAAGAGGCGGGACTGCGTATTCCAGAGGATCTGGCTATTATCGGTTTTGACAATTTTCCGATATCCGAAGCGCTCCATTTGACAACTATTGATCAGCATTTGCAGCAAATTGGAAGAGAAGCCTTCCGAGCATTTTATAACCGCAGAAATCGTCTTGCCACGAACACTGATAGCATCCTCAAGACGGCTATTCCTTATCATTTAATTGAAAGAGCCAGCGTCTAAGGATTCATTAAAAGAGGGATGGAGATCCGGCCTTCTTCTGAAAGGAAGTTCTCTACAGCTCTTTCGTTGTTCTCTTCATGGCTGTCAGCAGTCTCTGCCTCCTCCGAGGATTGAACATAGGAGGGATCATTCCTATGGATGACGGAATCGGAGCCTGCTAAACGATCCTCCATCGTAAGCCTGATTTCGGTATACTCTTCGTAATAGATGGATGGGAAGATCAGATCTGAGTCTGCGAATTCCAATACATTGGCACCTATCCATGCTCCTGACTCTTTCATTTGATCCAATCGAATATGTTTTAGGCTCTCTACTCCTCTTTTATTTTGCGTATCAGGCTTTATCATTACCCGAGTGTAGTCTGAGCTGATCGTCATACCCAAGATATGAAACGTCTGATCTTCAACGGCAAAGCTTTGATCCAGCGCCAGCTCCTTGGCCGGCTTCTCTAACTCATGCGGAAAGTCGGTCTCAAGGGTAACCATGCGGGGATCGTCCCCTTGTATATCAATGTCCAGCTGCAGTAAGGCGCCTTCGGTAGACACGGTCGGATTTGCCCGTTCAAACACAACAACCCCTTTCTCATCTGCTTCTGTCACCGACAGGATGATCTGTTCCCGTAAATAACCCAGCAAAAGCAGACTGGAACGCTCTAAAATAGACCCGTCAACGATCGAGCTAATATCTTGAGCATCGCCTTTCTCCAGCGTATACCAGAACAACGTCTCGCTCCCGACATCCATTGCCCCATCGATAATGAGCCGGGAGCCATCCTCCCATTCCATAGCATAGCCAAGTGCCTCGAAGTGCCCATCCTCTGCCCTTATTCGCTGATATGAGTCATTGTCAGTGCTATGTATATAGGTGTCATCGGGAACGACTCTTGTACCGGAATAGTTAAGGGAGTCATGGGTTTCCTTTTCGCGGAAGGGATTAAGAATAGCGAACAGCACAGCAGCTGCGATAAAAGGCACGGCCAGAGGCCAGCGCCATCTCATTCTGTTTCTATGCTCAGGAAGTATGCCGCCGAGTGCGTTGTTCAATCCCTTCTGAAAGGCAGATTCAATTTCCAGCATCATTTCGGGAGAACCGATAAACTCTCTTTCCTTCGAAAAATGCTTGCGAATATACGGCAGGCTGACAGCCTCTTTGTCTTCTCTCATCTCTCTTGTTATATCTTTCATTGCCGCATCAAGTAGTGCTAAAGCAGCCTTTTGAGATTTGTTTATGTATTTTGCGATTTCGGATACCGGTTTGTCTGCTATGAAAGTCAGCAGGAATACAGCCCTTCGTTCGAAGCTCATTCCGCTGATCGCTGCCTCAAGGTGATGAGAACGGTTGCTGCGCATCATTTGCAAAGGCTGAACTGAATGCTCTTCGAACACTGACTCCTTTGCAGTGACAGTGGCTTCCGCCATTCGGGAGGTTTCAGATGCTTCAATTCCGCCATCTGTCCAATCTAACCTCCTTGCACAAAGCAGCGCATTCTGGAACAAGGCCGTAACAACATCTGCGGGCAGCTTCTCTTTTTTCAGCTGGTGCCAAGTGAGGGACAAAGCATCGGATACAAGTGCCCGCGCAAACCGCTTGCTGCGGGTCACTGCATAGGCCGCAATAAACAGATCGGCAGCATGACGATGGATCAAATTTTCATAAGCTTCAAACTCTCTGCTTAACTCTGCCTTCTTTATGTCTTGATTTTCCTGCTCATCATAGCTTCGCATCGAATCACCTCTTTTTCAAAGGGATTACATATGATCAATACTTCTTTACCAAGGATATATTTACTCGATCTTCGCTTTCCATTAGTTCTTCTACACTGGTATATCGACGTTCGCCGTAGGAGCTGAACCGGAACGTTAACGGCTGCGCATAATCAAAATCAGTTAATTTGAATGCAACCCGCTCGCTTGACCATTCATTGCCCTGAGGAAAATAAATGTTCCCTTCCGCGTCCAGGTACTGGTTCTCCATACTATAGTTGAAATCATCAGATTGATTGAAGTAAATGTAGAAAGAGGCATCGTCTACTTCGCCCACCTTCACCTCTTCTGCAAAGGACTCCGGAGCTTCAACAATTTCGCCCGTGTCCGTATTAATTTTAATGGTTGGATCAGCCGGCTTCTCAAAATGACGAACCCCATTAATTTGTAATTCCAGGTCAGTATAATCATCGTAATAGATTGAGTCGAAATACAGCACGGTCTCGCTGCCGTACTCTCCTCTTTTCACTTCGATTTCCCTTCCCAGAGAACTCTCACGAGTAACTTGTAAAGTCGGATCAATCAGCTGTTCTGTCGAAGCTGTGTTTGCCGGGTCAGATTTAATTTCAACTAACGTTTCGTTGGTAGTGAGCCACAGATAAGGAATGTGGAACGTTTCGCCCTGAATTGTAAATGACTGATTAACCTCGATCTCTATGGCTGGTTTCACAGGAAATTCTGGCACGGTTACTTCAAAGGTAGCCCACCTGAAATCCTGCCCCTCATCGACAAATGCTGTAATAATCAACTCCTGTGCACTTGTCAAAAAGACATGGCTCAGCAATTTAGAAACAGCGAGTTTGCCATAAGTTTTGTTTCCGTCCTTCATCATACGTGTTGATCCATCCATGTTATCGGACTCTATACCGATTTGATGATTCACCTCATCCCAGAGGACAACATCCTCCAGCATCGGGGCTTCTTTGCCTTTTGTATTCTCCAGCCTATACCATAGCATCAAGCCGTCGCTCGTCTGCATCGCCCCATCGATAATAAGGCGAATTCCATTCTCCTCCGGCAGTACCTTACCTACGGGTACATAATCGCCGTTTTTTAACCTTTCAAGAGAGTAAGAATCTCTATCCAGTGTGCTTTCCCAGTAGCTTTGATCGAACGCCTGAACCTCACCTGCTCCTCCAGGAACCCACTGATAGATAAAGCTAATTAAGAACAAAGCCGCAGCAGTGACAGCAGCTGTCCAGGCGATGCGTTTTCTTTTTCTGCCCTTTACCGTTCTGCCGGTCTTAGCCTCATCCAATCCCTGCTGAATGAAAGCCTCCATCTTTTTGTCATCAGGCAAGAGCGTAATGGCTTCATGTTCCTTCTCAAAATGTCGAAGCAGAAAGACCTCTCCAATATCCTCTTTCTGCTCCTCTGCTTCTCTAAATACCATAGTCAGAGCTTCGATCAATCTCTTCTCTAGCTGTACCTCTGAACGAAAACCATACATTACAGTCTCTTCCTGTCCTAATTTGGCAGCATATTTCAGCAGAAATACTGTTCTTTGTTCTGCGTTCATGCGGGATAAAGTGTCTTCTACGATGAGGGAACGATGATTCATCATTTGTCTGGAGCTTTGCCACACACCCTCCTGCACCTCTAAAGCCTCAGAACGATTAGCTGTCTCTTCGCCAGCGACGCTGAATTTTTCAGCGGACTTCCATATCTGCTTGTAGAGAAATTCCAGCAGCTTCTTTTCGTCTTTTATTTTACGCCGATACTGCCAGGTTAATGATATCGCATGTGCCATTAAGCCCATTCCTGCTTCCTGCCGGCGTGCGGTGACGGATGCCAGCAGAAACATCGGTTTGCTGTTACGTCTAATGAGCTCCTCGTAAGCATTAAAATCTCCCTCAAAGGCCGCAGCGGACAAATCGGAATCCTTCATATCTGTGTAGACTGTCATATTCACATCTCTTTTCAGTTGTTGTTATTAAATAGAGGAATACTCAGCGTCATGACACCATCATTCTCCATATATAGAGATAAGTCGCTGTAATTAAGATAGTAAACAGGAGGATACACCAAAGTAAATTGTGTCCCACTTTGCTGGTATTCTACATCGTTTGACCCCTCGTAGGCAGGCCAGTATATCTCATCCCGAGACAAGCTGATACCCAGCCTTCTCAGCATCAAAATATCCTCTTGATGGTTTGTCTCTGCTTCAATGCTGATTTTGGTGTAATTTTGGGCTAACTCGACCTGCTGGATCAGGAAAGACCTACTGTGCAGCTCAAATTCCCGATTCACCATAATTAGCTCAGGCTCCTTGTATGGTTCCGCCGGCACGATTAGAGTCATAGAGGCGATAGAGTCCTGACGATCCTCGGTATATGTATTAAAGGTAATACTCCATTCTTTCACAGCCGATGGGTCATACATTAAGGACACTCTGTTGAACACCATTATCCCCTGCATTTTGGAGGGGTCCTGGGATGGCACAATCCTGTTTCCTGAAACAAAGCTCGTAGAAGCAGTCGAGGGTATGCTGCCTCGATCGTGCATGTAACCTCCCACTTTGTCAGGCAGCGGTCCTCCATCCTCAGCAGTTAGAGTGTAGAAGATAGTCGTCCTTGTTCCCTGCGTCATCATACCGTCGATAATGAGCCTGAGTCCCTTATGCTCCATGGCATAGCCGAGACGCTGAACATCCCCTTGCTCTACGTGCTTCCTTGAGACCAGATCTAATCCGGTACCGCTGAGCCAGTAGCTGTCATCCGGTACAACCCTTGTCCCCTCTCGGTTAAGCAGATCATGTGCTCCTTTCTCTTCCCAAGGATGATATACAGCATAGAGCAGAACGAAGCCAAGGATGATAACGGCTGTTCCAGCTGCCCAGCTTCTTTGTCGCATAACATATTTACCTTCCCTGGCAGCGGTTAGCCCTTGGCGAACAGCTGCCTGTGGATGACTTTTCATATAGAGATTAACGAACTCTCTGTCGCTCTTAAAAAACATATCGATCATAGCAGGTGACATGCCTAAGTCATCTCTTAATTTTTGTTTGGCTTTAATTAAGTTGGCTGTTACACGCTCTTTAGGTATATTTGTATATTTGCCAATCTCGGCAGGCGTCTTGTTCAGTATGCATGAAAGCAATACCTGTGCACGCACATCAAAGGACATCTTGTTTAATGACTGCGACATCAAAAGATATGTGTCATTGATCATTTGAGCCTGGTACTCCTGAACGGTTGAATCGGGGAGAAAGCTCATATCCGCTGCATTCCGCTTCTTCGCAATTCCGTACATCGTCCGATACATGAACTTTATAAGCTGCCCTTCAGCCTTCAGCTTCTTACATCCATGCCAGCTTTGGATAATGGCATCTGCTAGTACACTTCTTGCCCCTTCTTCATTCCTGATTAATGCATACGCCCAGGCATAGAAATCCCTGCTGAAACGCTCTGCCAGCTCTTCATATGCATCAAAATCTCCTTGACCCGCAGCCGTAGACAGCTCTGTTTCGCTCATATGAATGTAAGAGTTCGTATCTGTTGTCATATGTCACTCTCCCGTAAAACGAGAATGGAATCCATATCATTGTATATTAAAATCCATATTAAGGTAATAACATCCTTTTTATATTGATTTCTAGAAAATAAAAAGACCCGGTATTCAACCGGATCTTAAGCATCATTTATTTAAGTGTTATGAGAAACCCCGCTGCTTCCACTTATCCTCCAAGCGATCCTTCACTTCTGCAAGCGTGATGCTGTCCAGATATTGCTCTACAACGTGTTCACCGTCATGATAAATCGTACCCATTACATCTTTTATGTTAGAGGATACCATGCAGCTTGAGTCTTCATCCCCAGAACGCCAATGGGGTCCAAAAGATCCCAGTGCAAACAGCCGATACAAATCACCAAGTCTCACCTCACTCGGCTTGCTGCTTAGCATATAACCACCGTGAGCCCCTTCCTTAGTCATGACATACTGATGCTTACGAAGCACGCTAAGCACTTTCCGTACCCTTGCAGGATGCGTGGTTACACTTTCCGCAATGTCCTCGCTGTTTGCTATTCGCCCTTCACGGACACCCAAAAACAACAGGCAATGTACCGCAATAGTAAACTCACTATTCATTACCCTGACCTCCTGTATTTTCGTGCACTAGGCACTCGTCTCCAGTTCCTTCTGAAATTAATTATGTCCTGAATTATCTTTCTGTATATGATGAACTAGAGTTAATAAGGAATATCCAGTACATAGAACACCGAATCTTCCTGGCAACTGTTATTCTATTGATAACAGTTTTATTTGTCAAGTCGGACTCTTTTTCCAATCACACCATACCTCTAAATGCAAAAAGAGCCCCATATGAAAGAAAGGACTCTCCAATTGCTGTCGTTACATCTTTTTATTTTCAATATCGGACAAAATATGCTTCATGAGAGGAATATATGTATTCCAATAAAAGGCGTCTTGACTGGAACTTGATATGAGCAGGCTGACAAATTGCTCCCACCCCTTATATTGAACAATCATAGGATAAACCGTACGTTTTGCGAAATCTCCAGCAAAATAATAAGATTGATGGGTTATATGATCATATCGAACAACTGCAGGAAACTGGTTCGGAATACCGGCAGCCTTCAGTCTTGCTGAACCCGATTCTGACAGACTCAGCTTATAATAGGCAACAATCTCTGCATTAGACCTTGCATCGACAATTTCAAACCATTCCGTGTAGCTGCTGCTGCCCTTAACACCGTATTTTTCTCTGCTCTCCGGCGAAAAGGATACGTCCACACCCGACTTCCCAAGATCCCTTTGATCGAGTACGATCATTTCACCTTCATTATGTATTAGTATTAGTCCCTTGCCTTTATAGGACCACTCCATACCCGTCTGCTCGGTATAATTCTCCATAATATGTAAAGGGACATCATAAGCTAAATCATTAAAATACTTTCCCGTCCAGCCGCCCTTCCAGTCCACACCCAGCATCTTCTGCAATTGGCCGCTTACCGCTCTCGAGGTGGGTTCAGCAAATATATTGTACTCGGCAATGAGCGTCGTCCCTGTTGAGGTTGCGGCTTGAATCTTATTTATATCTGTCAAATTCATACCGCCGTATACCAATTGTTCGTTCTGCCTTACCCCTTCCTCCTGCACCTGTTCCCTCTCATAAACACCATATGAATCCGCCAGATAAATTAAATCCTTACCACGAAGCGTTGTGGGCAAGCGCCTGATTTGCTCCTCCCCTTCTTTATCCGGATGGTATCCATAGTAAGCGTTACGATAATCATATACAGCTCTGTTAGGATCAACAATCTTCTGTTGGTTAAGCAGCCATGCCAGTCCTTTATGCTCTCGGTATGTTGAATCAGGAACCGTCTTATCAATAATTGCGATATCGATCAAACGGCTTGGAGCCGCTCTCCACTGAATCCAAGGAAAAGTGAGAAACACCAAACAAACAACCAGTATAGCAAGTCCAGTTTTTAGCTTCCAATCTCCTGGTCTCACTTCCCTCTTTCCTCCTTCCATACCGTTCTCGATTTAAGTCATTCGATACAATTGAAGTATAATCATAGTATATGACCTATTTCCGCAAATTGGAAGAAAGGCTCGCGACAATTCGAGCATTTTCTACAAATTCCTACAAGAGCATTTTGTCACAATCGTTACAATCGGGGTATACATACAGCTTTTCAGAGAAATTATGATATACTAAAGGTGAAAAAGAAATTATCAATAGAGAGAGGTCCTGCACGTGGATTTTGACTCCTCATGGTTACAAATCGCTGCAACCGTCGGCATGATTTTTATTGCTGTGAGTGCCATCTTTATTCGCATGAAAGCAGCCAACCGGCCGATAACTAAGAAAAGAATTATTATCCCTCCGCTCGGTATGAGCACAGGGTTTCTCATGTTTGTCGTTCCACAGACACATATTCCATGGCTATGGGCGCTTATCGCCTTCCTTGTCGGCTGGTTTATTTTTTCATACCCGCTGATTAAAAGCACCAAGTTTGAGATGAAGAACGGTGAAGTATTTGCAACCAGTTCGAAAAGCTTCATGTTTATTCTGGTCGGCCTGCTGATCGTGCGGCTGGCACTTCATGAAGTGGTTCATCAATATATTTCTGTCGTTCAAACCGGAGCCGTGTTCTTTATTCTCGCATTCGGGATGCTGCTGCACTGGCGCTTGTATATGCTCAAGCATTATAACGAAACCTTTGGAACAATAGAGCAAGAGCAATCTCCGGCTCAGTAATAATATGAAAAAGGAAGCACCGCACTTAGAGATCATGGTCTCTAACGCGATGCTTCCTTTTTGTTATCCACTTGAAAACACCCATAAGCCAGTAGACAAAAAAAGAGCAGCTTCCCTTCATATGGAGGATAGAAGGGGCTGCTCTTATATTGTTTTGATGAAAGCGACATCTGGCAGCAAGCATCCCTGCTGCCAGATTTCCTTCCTTATTATTGCTCAGTCAGAATAACCGGGCCGTCTGCGGTAATCGCAAGCGTATGCTCATACTGTGCAGACAATCCACCGTCCATCGTACGAGCTGTCCAACCGTCACTATCCAGCTTGCTGCGATAGGTTCCGACGTTCAGCATCGGTTCAATCGTAATCACCATGCCTTCCTTCAGACGCGGTCCGCGTCCGGCTGGTCCGTAATGAGGCACTTGCGGCTCTTCGTGCATGTCTTGACCAATTCCATGGCCAATAAATTCCCGTACGACAGAGAAACCTTCGCCTTCGGCATAAACCTGAATCGCGTTGGAAATGTCCCCGATCCGATTGCCGATGACTGCTTTTTCAATCCCTTTATATAGGGAGGTTTTGGTCACGTCCAGCAGCTTCTGTGCCTGCTCGGATACGTTGCCTACTGCATAAGACCAAGCGGAATCCGCCAGCCAGCCATCCAAATTAACGACCATGTCCACCGTTACAATATCCCCGTCTTTCAGCGCGTACTTCCCAGGGAACCCGTGGCAGATAACATCGTTAACCGAAGCACAGGTCGCATACGGATAACCATTGTAGCCTTTTTGCTCAGGAGTCGCTCCATGCTTCTTCATGAAGCTTTCTGCGAATGCATCAATTTCTTGTGTTTGGATGCCAGGGCGAATGAGCCCGGCAATCTCTCTATGGCAAGCTGCGAGAATCTCGCCAGCCTTCTTCATGTATTGTATTTCATCTTTACTTTTCAAAATAATCATTTATGGCTCTCCTTGTCGCTTTTATCAAACCCTCCTTTCTATTGTAACTCTTATGTTCTAAAATTAAAAACAAAACCTATTCCTTAGGCGGCCCTGTATCCTGGCTCTTTGCTTTGCGGCGATGTGCAAGTCTCCTCCCTGTTCGCATCATCATGCCTCCCTCCTATTCTTGGGGAGTAATCCGAACAGCATCCTCAACGAGTGCCCCCTCTGTTTTGGCTTTGGCTTTGGCTTTGCCTTTTGATTTCGTCCTTGATAACTCCGCAGGTTGGTAATTAGCTGGCGGTCACGATCCTCATCAAGCTTCTCTTTAATCCACATGCGCTGCTCCTCTACCTGCTCCTGCAGCTGCTCATTTTGCTTCATTAATTTGGCCTGCTCCCGTTCAAGCTCGACCATGCGTTCCTGCAGCAGCTGCCATTCCATATTGAGCTGTTTCACCTGCTCCTGCTCTACTCCCACCTTCTGAAGAACCTTCTCCTGTTCAATCAATGGCGAATGGACCGTTTTTTGTATATTGTTCTCTTCCTTGGCCGCTGCCGCATACTCATTATTCAGCTCCATAGCCAGCATTGCTGCTTCATTCAAAGGAAGGTTGCGCTCTCTCATCAAATTCATCATTTCTTTAATTCGTTCAATTTCAAAATCCCCAAACAATCTGGATTTATTCGCAGCACGTTCAAAACGATGCCCTTGCTCCTCAAGTGCAGCCGCATATTTGCGAAGTGTACTCGCTCCAATGCCCAGTCCCTTAGCCGTTTCCGTCGTTGCTACCGCTTCATTCGTATTCATATTTAAATTCATATTCATTATCATTCCCTCCTGGATTTTTGGGGTCTAATAAATCATTAACGAATGCCGACATCATTCAAACCTCATACTAAGCACTTGCCTTTAAGAAAACAGATTTTCAACGCTACACGCTTGATCAGGGCGAAAGCAGCGAATAATTCGTCTGTGAGATAAGCAATTCGCCCATCCCCCCTTCGATTCCTTTGGCAAATTTCTTCTAAGAATGTGGTATCCTAAGAAGTTTTGTCAGGGTGTAAATGTGACGTATAATCCTACCCTTTCGACACTTTTTTCCCGGCCTTATACATCGGAATTTAACATATGTCATATATTTGTAATAATTACTGACTCATTTCACAAAAACCATGACGTATCCATTGCTGTTTTTGAGAAAATTATGTTATCTTATGTAACGTTGAA
Organism: Neobacillus mesonae; assembly: GCA_023715865.1. Lineage (GTDB taxonomy): Bacteria > Bacillota > Bacilli > Paenibacillales > Paenibacillaceae > Paenibacillus. The sequence continues at coordinate 168,819 of JAMBOW010000003.1, read as the reverse complement.
TAGGTATATGCATAGAATACAACTATAGATGTTAGTTTATAAAGATAGGTTAGACAGGAGGCAAGCAGAAGATGCGAAACAGAACAGGAAAAGTAGCAATTGTCGGGGCGGGTCTTGTCGGATCAAGCGCCGCCTATTCTATGATCAATCAGGCCATTGCAGGAGAGATTATGCTCATTGGGCGCACCTATGAAAAGGCACTGGGGCAAGCGCTGGACCTGTCCCACAGCATGGATTTTACATACCAGCGGACCAAGGTCCATGCCGGGACTTATGCTGACTGCAAGGATATGGACGTCATCATCCTTACTGCAGGGGCTAATCCGAAGCCGGGACAGACCAGACTCGATATTTTGGAAGAAGCGGAGATTATAACGAAGGATATCGTTCAGCCGATTATGGAAAGCGGATTTAACGGCGTATTTGTCGTCGCTGCCAATCCTGTAGATATCATTACGTATCTTGTGTGGAAGCTGTCTGGCCTCCCCCGAAATCAGGTCATCGGCACGGGCACTTCAATTGATTCATCCAGACTTAAGACGATTTTATCGGAAGTATTCTCTATTGACCCGCGCAGTGTACACGGCTATGCCTTGGGCGAGCATGGGGAATCCCAATTTGTCGCTTGGTCTCATGTAACAATTGGAGGTAAACCGATCCTTCATATTCTTGATCAGCATAAAGAGAGATTTAAAACTCTTGATCTTGAGGACATTGCACGGAAGACAAGAGACGCGGGATGGGAAATCTTCACCCGTAAAGGTTCTACCCAATTCGGAATCGGCAGTGCAATTGCCTTTATTACTCGTTCTATCCTGACTGATGATCACAAAATCATTGCTGTATCTGCTATTCTGGACGGAGAATACGGCGAGAAGGATATGTGTATCGGCGTCCCAGCCATCATCGGCGGGGATGGAATTAAAGAACTGCTTGAACTTAATCTGAACGCCGAGGAATTGGTTAAGTTCAAGCACTCTTGTCAGGTCCTCAGGGATAACATTAACAATCTGTCGATATAGTATCGACCTGCGATATTTGAATACCTCATTCCATATTAAAACCGGGCTGCTCCTAGGATCGTCTAATGACTAGGACTGCTCGGTTTTATCATTCGAGGTAAATTACGGAGAATCCTGAATTTCAATATCTTTTATAAATTCCAAGACATCTTCGCTTATCTCCGTATACTTTGTCCAATGGAGGTAATGATGGCCATATAAAGGGATAATTGCACTTGAAGGATGTTCCGTAAGCTGGCTTTGCAAAAAGGTGAATTGGGATTTCCCGTCCTCGCTCACCCTACTATCTTCTCTTGTAAAAAACAATACAGGCAGATCTGACGGAAATGACATAAGAGCCGTCTTTTTTACATTATCGCTCACTTCATTTGCCTCTTGGATGACATTCTTGTTGTACCCGTTCCAGGACGTTAAGGCTTTGGTCATTGCTAAATTCTCCTCAGTATAGGTGCCCTCAGTCGCAAGTGGTAGATAGCTGCTCCCGTTCAAAGATACGGCAAGTCTGGCTAACCCGCTTGGCGCCGCATATTTCATATATCCTGGCATGGACGGAGGAGATTCATTGAAATAAGTAAGGGCCGCTGGCAGTATCGCATCTATTCCTACAACCGCTTCAACCTCTCCCGGATATTCATGAGCGTAGTACAAACTGTACATTCCGGAAATGGAATGCGGCATGAGTATATAAGGCCCTTTAACATTTAATTGCTGCAGCGCACTTCTCAGCTCCTCAACTATGTTCTCCACCGTTCTTTTCTTATTCGTCATGTCACTCCAGCCATACCCGAACGGCTCTATAGCGACAACTCTGTTATGCTTGGACATTTCATTAATCAAAGGCTCAAAATCCAGTACTGGTGAAGCTGTCCCCAGGCCGCTTAATAATACAATCGTGTTTGGTCCGTCACCTTTGGTGTATACATGCATTTGACTATCTCCAACTTGGATATACGTCCCTACCGGCGGGTATTTATGCTGTTCGACAAATTTCATGACATGATGATAGCCAATCCAGATGAGTACAGCGAACAACATGAACAGAAGCAATCTCTTAAGAATATTTAAAATCTTATTTTTCTTTTTGACGCTCACTTCGCACTTGCCTCCCATCCCCATTTTCCCCGAATAAAAAGACGCCCTCTTCAGAGCGCCTTCGTTCACATTTAAATTTCCTTCCGTTTGAAATACAGGCTGCCGATCAGAATAAACAAGAGTGCACTGCCGAGAACAACAGGCAAGGTGGTTGAGAGCGGAATAAGAAAAGCACCGAATCCCATTCCCTCGCCCGGCATCATCAGCAGTAATGGCTGTGCCCATGGGTAGTAAGGAGCGATATCTGCCGAATTTACGATCAGTATGTTCGGGATCGTCAGCATAAAATTAATGCCGAGCGGAGCCCCGAAGCTGTTCCACATCAAGGATACGAACAGCTGGAGCGCAGCCAGTGGCAGCAAGGCAATTAAGCCCATACCAATGCTTTGAAGCAGCATTGCCCATGGAATATCGTGCAGCATCCCATGATAGGCACCCGCAGCAATAACGGAAAGCAAGAACAGCAGTTGAATCATAAGGAGCAGCACCATAATAATGGTCAGTTTCGCTGTATAGAAGGCTAACCTGCTCACTGGAAGTACCATGACCTGTTTCCACCCTCCTGCTGCATGCTCAAACCGGCAGACGAAAGAAGCAAACACCCCGGTAAAGATCGGAAGAAACAGCATCGCGTGAAAAGTCGCCTGGGCACTAAGAAGAACTGCCCAGTTCCCAGATGGCTCAGCAACGAATCCAGTCAATAACGCGATGATCGGACTGACCCATACCAGCAGCCACACCCAGGATTTCATGATTTTAAGTCTTTCTGCAGATAATAGTCGAAAGTAAGCGGCCATGGCTTAAGCCACCTCCTTTCTACCAAAGTACATCATCCCGGCCAGCAGCAATACCACTCCTAAACCAATGCCGTACAGCGCCAGCTTTTCCCCGCCTGGGAGCAGAATACTGAACATCGGCCAAGAGAGCGGAATAAATTCCGGAAGCTGAGCGCTGAACAAGCCAGCAATGGCGAGCGTTATCCCCACGGTTACGGATAAGGCCTGGTTTTCATGGGCCAGTGTCAGCGTGAACAGGAATACAATCAATGGGAGAGATGCAGCCAGTGGGAGAAAACATATCTTAAGCAAATACATCCATGGAATTTGATTATTGAACCCGAGTGTTAGCCCCAGCGCAATAACGCCGATAAACAGCAGCACGCAAGAGGTTAACAGGAGCATCATAATGACTGAAAATTTGGATAAAAACACGGATCTTCGCGATACAGGAAGTGCAAGCAGCTGCTTCCATGATCCCTGCTGATACTCCACACCTGCCATCATCGAGCTTAGTATTGTAGCGCCAAGCATAATGGCAAGCGGCACAAACGTTTCAAAATAACCTAACAATCCGTCCCACATGCCTTCTTCACCATACAAGCCCTGCAAATAATCCAGCCGAAGTCCGAAATTAAGAGCATTCATCGCTACCAGTCCGAGAGGAGCTAGAAAGACAAGAAACCACAAACCTTTTTTCCGTATCTTGATTAAATCTGCATTAAACAGCCGCATGATCATTTGACGACCCCTCCAACTACCTCCAGGAAGAAGTCCTCCAGTGACTGCCTATGCTCCTCAACCCGATATACACTGTGATCATGCTCAACCAAGCTGCGGACCAGGGCTGCAATCAGATGATCATCCATATGGTTGAATGTCAGTCTCGCTCCATCAGCCTGTCCCCATTGTCCAAGCTCTCTGGCGATTCGAAGTGCATCTTCTGCATCGGAGACGGTTAGGCGGATCGTGCTGCCCGCCTCTTGATGCAGCCGTTCAATCGTATTCTGAAATACAAGCTGACCTTCGCGGATGATACCGACAGTGCTTGCCATCTGCTCCACTTCGCTGAGCAAGTGACTTGAGACGAGTACGGTAATACCGTACTCCTGCGGCATCTGTTTAATAAGCTCCCGAATCTCCTGAATCCCTGACGGATCAAGCCCGTTTGTCGGTTCATCCAAAATGAGCAGCTCTGGATTACCCAGCAGCGCATTCGCGATTCCTAAACGCTGCTTCATTCCGAGGGAGTATCCCTTCACTGGACGCTTTGCATCCTTTCTCAAATCAACAATACCGAGTACCTCATCGATTCTTGATTTAGGAACATCCAGCAGGAGCCGGCTTGTCTCCAAATTTTGTATTGCATTTAAATGCCCGTAATAAGAAGGGTACTCAACCAAGGAACCCACCTTCCGAAGGATCTCCATCCGGTGCTGCCGGATATCTTTGCCGAAAATTCGAATGTATCCTTTTGTCGGCTTGATAAGTCCAAGCAGCATCCGAATCATCGTCGTTTTTCCGGCTCCATTCGGGCCTAAAAATCCGTAAATCTCACCTTTCTTTATTTGCAAGCTGAGTTCTCTTACAGCAGCTTTACTGCGGTAAGTCTTCCAAACATCAGCTGTTTCAATCATCCATTCGTTCATTTGTTTATCACCTCGGGAACTATTATAACGCTCCAGGTTTAAGGTGAAGTGTGGAACAAGTTTAAGTTTAGTTTAAATTTCTAGACGCTTCGGATTGTATAATGAACACTTTTGTCCCTTGATCAGAGCTCTCCGCCTCACGTATAAGTCCCATTCCTTCAAGCAGAAGATCCACGATCATAAGTCCGATTCCTGCGCCGGCTGACTTCGAATCCTTGCCTATGCCGGGTCCATGATCCTCAACGACAATGCATACCTTGCCGTAGTGCTCTTCTGTCGCCACTCTGACGTACTTGCCCGATTTGGCATGACGCACGACATTTTGGAACAAATTATCCAGTACACGGCGGAAGCCTTGAATATCCACATTCCAATGCAAAGCCTGCTCACCCAGTTCAATATTGATGTGAAGCCCCTCTGATTCCCATATCGGATACCAGGCGGCTGAACTTTCTCTTAGAATTCGCAGCACATCTGCGGATTGCAGCTTCATCGTATATTTTCCACTCGACAGCAAATTATAGGAGAGCAGATTGTCTATTAATCCACCGAGATCATCAATTTTGCCTTCCATCCGGTGGAGCGATTCCTGGCCGTTTACCGTAAGCGGCTCTTTATGGAGTGCATGAAGATGTCCGCGTACAACAGTCAGCGGCGTTCTTAAATCATGCGACAGATCAGCAATCAGATTTTTGCGGAGCTGCTCTTCCTCCTGCTGTCTTGCCCGGCTGTCTCTCAGCTGATACACCATACCGTTAAAGGACTTCTCCAGATGTCCAATCTCATCGGGTTGCCTAACTTCTACGGGCAGAGGAATGCCATCTGCTCCAGGCGTCGATACTGCTACCTCTAGATGGGTAAGCCTTTTACTAATTCGCCGGAAGAATGACCAGGATATCAGCATAAACAAGCCTAAAATCATAATCATGGCCAGTGTGTTATAGATTGCCCAGCTGCCACTATCAGAGGAGCGGCTCAGCACTTGTCTCGGCAGCTCTAGAGATATAAAACCTTCGCCTAAATCCTCCTGTCCACCGCCAATGAAGGCAACGACTGTAAAAATATCCGAGTTATTTTGTGCGTTCTTCATATATTCCACGGCATCGGAGGGCTTCCAGCTGGATTGCACGTGCAGTGATTCCGGTTTTTTGAACCTAGTCATTCCAGAGTTATCCACCCAGAGAATGTTGGATTCCTTATAATGCGCTCCGAGCTCTGCCAGCCGCGAACTTATACTGTCTTCCGGCAAGCCGCTAAGCTTCTTTGCCTCTTCATGCCAAGCCGATTCGATTTCGATGGAATTACCGTAAGGCAGCTTATCGTCCTCTGCAGAATTTATAAAGGGGTATAGAACGCCGAAGAGGAGACCCGTCGACATAAAGGCAACCGGCAAAAACACCATCGCAATAATGACGATCAGTAAATACCGTGACATTAATGAATGCTTGAATCGGATTCTGCCTCCATTTGCGTGAAGCTTTGGCTGCTCTCTCATGCTTTCACCCGGTAACCAACGCCTCTAATGGTCTCGATGATCTTTGGTTCAGCCGGATCCTTCTCAAGCTTTTCTCTTAAATGGCGAATATGCACCATAAGTGTTTTGTCTCCTTCCATATAAGGCTCTCCCCATACAGCTTCATAAATTTGCTCTTTTGTCTTAATTTGGCCCAGATGTCTCAGCAAATAGTTAAAGATATGAAACTGCTTGCCCGTAAGCACAATTTCCTCATTTTTCTCTGTATTCACGATCCTCTGCTCGTTCAAAAAGACGTTTAGATGAGAGAGGACAATATGCTCTGACCGCGGCAGGGCCTGTCCATGACGCCGTAGCAGCACCTCAACCCTTGCCGCGAGCTCATCCGGATGGAAGGGCTTGGTAAGGTAATCATCGGCAAACTCAAGTCCCTGCAACTTGTCATCAATGGAGGTTCTAGCAGAAAGCATTAATATCGGCAGCTCGGGAAACTCTTTTTTTAGCCGTTGCCCAACCGTGAAGCCGTCAAGTCCAGGGAGCATTACATCCAGAATAGCTAGCTGCGCTCCCTGTGCGATAGTCACAGCATTCTCTCCGCTTTTAAGCCAGAGTACGTCATATCCCCGCTCTTCAAGATCTGTTCTCACTAAATTCCCGATTTCTATATCATCTTCAACATACAATAATGTTGTCATTTCAAGCATCACCTCAGGCATAAAATTATGTACGCGCTTTATTGCAGATCATGTATTCAGCATGATATATTAACAAAGATGGCAATGATCTACTGTAAAGTTCTACGATAAAGTATAACTTCCAGTATTTTAACTCACAATTTAAAGGCCATGTTATCTGTGATAAGAAACAGGTACAACCTCGGAGGATGAACGAATCTCTTTGGTTGTGCCTTTTGTTTTTTTATCAGCACTCTCAAAAGTATTATATCGCTACTGCCTTATCAGGGTATATTGAAGTATTGATCATGACGTTCTTTAATCCATTCTATCAAGCAGATATTTAAGGAGGATTCGCACTATGCATTTAGAAGCCATATATCATCACCCTAAGCAGCAGTGGTCCTGCGCCTACGACAAGGACACCGTCATCATCCGAATACGCACAAAAAGAGGCGATGTTCATAAAGTCTCCATTCTGACCGGAGATAAATACGACTGGAATCGGACTAAAAAATACATACCTCTTACTAAAATGACGTCTGACTCCATGTTCGATTATTATTCCTGTGAAGTACAGCCCCCTTACCGCCGGCTTCGGTATGCCTTCCTGTTGGAAGACGGCAGTGAAAGTGTATGGATGGATGAGAACAACTTTCTTGATGAGGAGCCGGACAACCCGGACAGCATGTTTGAATTCCCTTATATTAATGCAGTCGACGTCTTTACACCTCCTGCATGGGTTAAAGATGCTATATTTTATCAGATCTTTCCTGAACGGTTTGCCAACGGTGACAAGAGTAACGATCCAGAAAACGTACTGCCTTGGGGCGGGAAGCCGGAGCGTGATAACTTCTTTGGCGGCGATCTGCAGGGAGTCATTGATCATCTCGATTATTTGAGCGAGCTCGGAATTACGGCCATCTACTTCACTCCGGTCTTCGAGGCTACGACCAATCATAAATACGATACTGAGGATTATATGCGGATCGATCCTCATTTTGGAGATGCAGACACACTGAAGAAGCTTGTAAATCTCTGTCATGAGCGCGGCATTAAAGTGCTGATGGATGCGGTATTCAACCACTCCGGCCGCACATTCAAGCCTTTTGTTGACCTGCAAAAAAATGAGGAGAAGTCCAAATACAAGGATTGGTTCCATATTCGCAGCTTCCCGATTGAAGTTGTTGACGGCATTCCAAGCTATGAGACATTTTCATTTGAACCGCTGATGCCTAAGCTTAATACGGAAAACCCGGAGGTTAAGGAATATCTCCTTAATGTAGCTGAATATTGGATCAAGGAAGTCGGCGTTGACGGATGGCGTCTCGATGTAGCGAATGAGGTTGACCATCAGTTCTGGCGTGAATTCCGTCATACAGTAAAGCTAGCCAATCCTGATGCCTACATCCTGGGCGAAGTATGGAATGACGCTTCACCATGGCTGCAAGGGGATCAATTTGATGCAGCGATGAACTATCCGTTTACCAATGCCGTGGTAGACTTCTTTGTAAAGGATAAGATTGATGCTTACCGCTTCGCTAATTCCATTGGACGTCAGCTGTCTCGTTACTCGCTTCAGGCGACTGAGGTAGCCTTCAATTTGCTGGACAGCCATGACACGCCACGCTTGCTCACCCTAAGTAAAGGGGACAAACGGAAAATGAAGCTGGCCGCCCTCTTCCAGTTCACTTACATCGGTACGCCTTGCATTTATTATGGGGACGAGATTGGAATGGATGGAGATATGGACCCGGACTGCCGCAAATGTATGGAATGGGATAAGTCTAAGCAAGACCGTGAGCTATTCACCTTTTACCAGCATTTAATTGAGATGCGAAAAGCGCACTCTGCCCTTCGTACGGGTACGGTCACTTTCCTTGAAGCCGAGCAGGATGGCAAGAAGCTGGCTTACGAACGTAAAGATGACAACGAAACCATCGTCGTGCTGGCCAGCACTTCAGAAGACCCGGAATCTTTCTCCGTTCCAGTAGAAGGAAGTTCTTACGTCGATCTATTGTCGGGGAATGAATGGCCGGTTGTAAACGGAAAGCTGAGCATGGAGCTTCCTCCGCTCGGTTATGCTGTTCTGCAATCTGTGTAATTCACGCACATACTTATATAACTTGAATAAAGCCGGATGCCTTCTTATTTGTAAGAAGAGCGTCTGGCTTTATTTGTCATCCGAGTAAGGGTTGATTTTGATATCATTATATTCTAATATTACAATATAGTAATATGGTATGAATCGTTATTGTTAATGCATTTTAACCTATGCCCTTATGAAGAGGAGGCTACCATCAATGGATAACAATTTTAAAATATATAACGAAATGGCCGAATGCCTGAAGGCGCTGGCTCACCCGGTCCGTCTATGCATCGTTCGAGGACTGCTGAAAAAAGGCAGCTGCAATGTCAGCTACATGCAGGAGTGTCTAGACCTCCCTCAATCCACCGTGTCCCAGCATCTGCAGAAGCTGCGGAGTCTCGGCATCGTCGAAGCAGAACGGCATGGACTAGAGGTTGTGTATACCGTAAAGGACACCAGAGTTAAGGGAATAATAGAAGTGTTTTTTCAGGAGGAAGAAGTTAATGAGTAAAAAGGTAATCATCGTCGGAGGTGTTGCAGGCGGAGCTTCTGCGGCTGCACGTTTGCGCCGGCTGGATGAAGAGGCACATATTGTTATGTTTGAACGGGATGAGTATATTTCCTTTGCCAATTGCGGTCTCCCCTACTATATCGGAAATACAATTCAGGACCGATCTAAGCTGATCGTACAAACACCAGAGGCCATGACCAAACGATTTAACCTGGATATTCGCACCCGAAGCGAGGTAATATCTATCGACACGTCAGCCAAAAAAGTAATCGTCCGGAGCGCAGAACAAGGAACGTACGAGGAAAGCTATGACGCACTCGTGCTCTCACCTGGCGCAAGACCGATTCGGCCCGACTTGCCGGGAATTGATCATCCTCAAATTTATTCGGTACGCAATATTCCTGACACGGACCGGATTAAGGAACAAGTGATTTCCCCGGATACCCGCACTGCGGTTGTCATCGGCGGAGGTTATATCGGTGTCGAAATGGCCGAAAATCTGAAACTGGCCGGACTAGAGGTCACTCTCGTTCAATCGGGGTCCCAGCTCATGAAATCCTTTGACCGAGAAATAGCGGATATGCTGGCTAAGGAAATGGAAGAGCAAGGCGTAGGGCTTGTTTTTAACGATACAGTCCGCGCTTTCAAGGAGCATGGAAAGCAAGTTGAGCTTATGCTGAACAGCGGGAACTCGCTTCTTAGCGACATTGTTATTTTGGCAGTAGGCGTAGCACCGGATACCCGCTTTCTAGCAGGAAGCGGAATTCAGCTCGGTGAGCGAGGTCATATTCAGGTGAATGATGCACTCGAGACCCGTGTCGAAGGTGTTTATGCAGTGGGAGACGCGGTAGAGATCCATGCAAAGGATCGTATAACTGCGATCCCTCTTGCCGGCCCTGCCAATAAGCAAGGAAGAATAGTGGCTGACCGTATTGCAGGTTTTGATACCACATACAGGGCTTCACAAGGCACCTCCATTATCAAGGTGTTTAATTTGACCGGAGCACAAACCGGATACAGCGAAAAAATGCTGCAAGAACAAGGGATAGAATACAACACCGTTTATGTACATCCCAATGCGCATGCGGCCTATTATCCAGGAGCATCTCCTCTCACCATGAAGCTGATGTTTGATAAGCAGGGTAAGATTTTGGGCGCTTCAGCAGTGGGTCGTACAGGGGTGGACAAACGAATTGATGATATTGCAGCTGTGCTTCACTTTGGCGGTACTGTCACAGATTTAACCGAGCTGGACCTGGCCTATGCGCCGCCCTTCTCATCAGCCAAAGATCCCGTGAATATGCTCGGATATGTCGCTGAAAATGTAATGACAGGCAAAACAAAAGTGTTTGTGAGCGAAGATCTGAAGAAACGGATTCCAGAAACCACGATGCTTGTTGATGTCAGATCAGAACTTGAGCATCAGAATGGGCATATTAAAGACTCAATTAATATTCCGGTGGATGAGCTGAGAGCTCGTCTAGACGAGCTTGATCCAGAGAAGGAAATTTGGGTGTACTGCCAAGTAGGACTCCGCGGCTACACATCAGCCCGTATTCTGCAGCAGCATGGATTTAAGGTACGGAATCTGACAGGAGGATACAAGACATACATGATGAGTAAATTTAAGCCTAAAGAGGTATTTCATCAACCGTCCGATACTCCGATAAATCATCATTCTGTATTACCTTCAGATGAAGATACGAATCCCGTACCCTTGGCGAAGCCTATTGCAGTGAATTCCAAGTTTCATGCTGACATCAAGCTTGATGCGTGCGGCTTATCCTGTCCGGGACCGCTCATTGAAGCAAAGCAGGCGATGGATCAACTTGCAGCTGGCCAAATCCTTCACATCACGGCAACAGATCCGGGTTTCTATGAGGATGTTAAATCATTTGCCCGTATGTCAGGACACGCTGCCCTTGTAGTTGAAAAACACTCGAACGGAGAAGTAACAGCGCTATTGCAAAAAGACGGTGCTAAAGAGAAACCTTCAGCACAAGACGCAGAGACCCCATCTGTCAGCAGACCGGAAGGCACAACGATGGTGGTGTTCAGCGGCGATCTGGATAAAGCGATCGCTTCTTTCATCATTGCTAACGGGGCGGCCGCCAGCGGAAAAAAAGTAACAATGTTCTTCACCTTCTGGGGGCTCAATATTCTTCGCAAATCCGAACAGGTTCACGTGAAGAAAAATATTATGGGACGCATGTTTGGACTCATGATGCCAAGGGGCAGCCAAAAGCTACCGCTCTCCCGCATGAACATGCTGGGTGCCGGCTCCAAGATGATTCGCGGTGTAATGAAGAACAGCAATATCTCCTCGCTGGAAGAGCTGATGGACACTGCCGTCTCCCAAGGCGTAGAGATTGTAGCCTGCCAAATGTCGATGGATGTTATGGGGATCCAAAAAGAAGAGCTGATTGATGGAATCAAAATCGGCGGGGTCGGTTACTACCTCGGTCAAGCTGATCAATCAGGCATTAACCTGTTTATTTAAGTCTTGAAATAACGAAGGAGCAGATTCATGGCGTTATACCATGAACTGCTCCTTCTTAGCTTATTCAGCTATTCTTATTTAATTAGCTCGCGAATACCATCTGCCATCGTTGCAGCTGGCCGCTGCAGCAGTTTCTCTAGATCTCCGCTTTCAATATCGAGCCACCCTTCGCGGATACCGCGCTGAATAGCCACAACGATCGGAAGCGCTGCTTCCGGTACGCCGACACCTGCCATAATGTTAGCATAAGTATCGTCATCGACCTGCTGTACCGAAACTTCCTTACCGATCACATCCGCCACAATCTTGGCTAGCTCCTCTTGAGTTAAAGGCTTACCAGACAGCTCGTATACAGTGTTCTCATGCCCCTCTTCCCTCAGGACGTTTGCAGCAGCCTCTGCATAATCACGGCGTGTCGCCCATCCTACTTTGCCTGGGCCAGCCGAGGTCACCCAAGGGGCACCTGCCAGCGCGCCCTGGATAGAGCCGGCTTCATTCTCCAAGTACCAGTTATTCCGCAGAAAGCTGTATGGAATTCCGGAATTACGAATCTCCTCCTCCGTTATGCGGTGCACTTCAGCAAGGAACAGCTCGCTCTTATCCGCGTTACCTACGCTGGTGTAGGCAATAAAACGGACACCTGCTTTTTTAGCTGCTGCCACTGCAGCCTTATGCTGGCGAATTCTAGTATCATTATCCCCGTCAGCAGACACGATCAGCAGCCGGTCCAATCCTTCAAATGCCGCTTCAAGCGTGCTGGGCTGATCGAAATCTCCATGACGGACCTCTACGCCGCGGCTTTTAAGCTCCTCCGCCTTTTCCGGATTGCGAACACTGATGATAAGGTCACCGGCAGGTATTGTTTTTAGCAAGGTCTCTGCAACAATGGAGCCAAAATGGCCCGTTGCTCCTGTTAATCCAATTTTCATATTCAATTCCTCCTAGGTTTATGGTTAGTCTTTATAGCCGTTTGTTGTATGCAAATAACATGCAAATAACATGTAACTATTGTAGTTACATGTTATCCAAAAGTCAATTCTCAGCACTAGATTGCTTAATAGCCAGAGTACTAGAAGGGGCCGCTGTAATTAATGTCAGCCCATATCGAGCGGAATATACACTTTGAATACTGTACCTTTTCCAAACTCTGATTCCACCTGGATACTCCCCTCGTGAATATCCATAATTTTCTTCGCAATGGATAATCCCAGGCCGCTGCCCTCATATCGGTTACGAGACACATCTGCCTTGTAGAAGCGCTCAAATATCCGCTGCAGATCTTCCTCCACCATCCCTACACCATGATCCTGAATCGAAACAACTGCATAACCTCGATCACGCGTCATCGAAATCTCGATGCTTTCACCTTCCGGTGAAAATTTGATCGCATTATGGATGAGATTGGTCCATACCTGGCTCATTTGATCCCGGTCCGCATAAATCAGAAGCTCCTGCAATTCCAAATTAAGCGTAATCCTTTTGCCCGTCCATAGCGGTTCACATAAAATAATAACCTCTCGAAGCTGGCGGTCAAGGCGGTAATGTTCCGGTTGAAACGGATGTTTATCCGAATCAAGCGAAGACAGTTTAAGTAAATTCCGAATCAAACGTGACAGCCGTTCACTCTCCGTTTCGATAATACTGGCATATCTTATCCGCTCCTCATCACTTAATTTATCAATCGTCAGTGCTTGTGAGAAGCCATGGATAGAAGTCAGTGGAGTTTGCATCTCATGGGAGACATTGGATACAAAATCCTTCCTCATTTGTTCCAGTGCCCCAAGTTCATGTGCCATATGATGAATGCTGTCAGCCAGTTCGCCGATCTCATCCCTCCTGTTCATGCGGAGGTTGACCCTGAAATCCCCCCGGGCAATCTGCCGGGTAGCGCTGGTCATCTTCTTGAGCGGACGCACGAGAAAACTGGATGCCATCAGAATCAGCACACTGCCGACAATGAGAAAGCTGGAATTAATAATGTCGTTGTTCCGGCGAAAATCCTCACGCTGGGGCATCAGATTAGGCTGCAAATACATAACATAGCGCCCTTCATCCGTTTCCAGCGGCATGCCGACAGCCACCGGCCGAACAGCCCCGCCCTCCGGCATCGTTTCCTCTATAATGACCTCCGAGCCATTCAGCACCTCGCGGGCCCGCTCCATAAACTGGTCATTCATCACTGGAGGAGTCCCCTCTTCTGACAGAGTGTTGTTGTCCATCACATTCCCTTCTTTATCAACAAGTGAAATGTGAAGACCGCGCATCATACTACCTGCCTGAGCAAGGAATACGTTCAAATCCTCAGGCCTCCAGTTGTTATAAAGCTCCTGTATTTTACCGCCGTCGCTCATCAGCTCATCGGACATTCCACGGTTTACATCCTTTTCAAACCAGCGCTGTGCAAACAAGGATGACACAAAAAGACTGACGATAACGACAGCGATAAAAGTAAGCACCACCCGTACATACAGGCTCCGGATCATGCCAGCTCCTCCAGCCGATAACCCAGACCGCGAATGGTCACAATTCTAAAACCCGCTTCTGCTTCAGGGAATCTTTCCCTTAACCGCTTTACATGCACATCCACCGTGCGCTCATCACCTTCGTAATCCATTCCCCATATGTCTTCTATCAACTGCTCCCGGCTAAAGGTGATCCCGGAATAGCTGGCAAGCTTGTACAGCAGCTCGAATTCTTTTAAAGGAAGTGTGGTATGACTCTGCTCAGTGACCACCTGAAAAGACAGGCGATCCAGTGTTATCTTTCCAACCTTTATTGACTTATCTATAGATACTCTGTACCTCTTAAGGAGCGCCTTCACTCTTACGACAAGCTCCTGTGGTGCAAAGGGCTTCACCATATAATCATCCGTACCCAGGCCAAAGCCTTTTACCTTGTCATGAGTTTCTCCTTTTGCCGTCAGCATCAGAATCGGAATGTCACTGGCTGCCCGCAGGTGGCTGCAAAGCTCCCAGCCATCCATATTAGGCATCATAATATCAATGACAGCTAGATCAGGCCTTACCGTATCGAGCAGCTTGAGCGCATCCTCCCCATCCGCTGCCTCATATATATCGAGTCCTTCCCGTTTTAAAAATAAAGAAATAAGCTCACGAATATGAGCGTCATCATCTACAATTAGAATTCTGGCCATCTATGGTTCTCCTTCCCGCTTAGCCCGACCTTATTTTTTTATTATCTTATCAACAAAGATAAACATATACCAAACGGTTCTAAAAAGGCTTGATTATAGCTTAAACTATATCCCGAAATAATGAACTGAGTATGAACTCTAGCAGCCTCCGCTATAACAAAAAAAGCTTCCCACAAGTCTAAGTTTAGAACTTGTGGAAAGCTGATATTTAGAAGAGCTACGCTTTAACCAAAATTTTCACCTGGTTTTTCTCTTTCAGCAGCCCTTCAAAGCCTTCATCAATGACCTCATCAAGAGAAATACGCTTCGTGACCAGCTTCTCTGCCGGGAAGAAGCCCTTTTCCATCAGGCTGATGACGGCCGGGAATACATCACGGTAACCGATGATACCTGAAATGCTTCGCTCCTGGATTACAATTTTGTTCGGCTTAATAGGAGCCTCCTGCTCAAATATGCTCACGATCATAAGCTCTCCGCCGATTTTCACCGATTCAAGCGCCTGCTCAAGCACTGGAGGAACACCCGTTACTTCAAAGACTACATCGGCCCCGCCGCTCGTACGATTATGAATTTCTTTCACCACATCATATTCTTTCGGATCAATGGCGATCGCGCCCAGTTCCTCTGCCTTTTGCTTACGTTCAGGCGACAGCTCCACTGCATAAATCTCAGAAGCGCCAGATGCTTTCAATGCTTCAATGACTAGAAGCCCAATTGGCCCTGCACCGAATACAACGGCTTTATCGCCAACCTTCAGCTTACTTTGTCTCACAGCATAGAGAGCAACGGCCGAAGGCTCAACCAGCGCGCCTTGCTCATAGGATACACTGTCTGGAATTTTGTGCACCATATGCTCCGCTGCAGCTACATACTCGGAGAAACCTCCGCCGCCCCCAGCGAGTCCTAGAAAGCCCATATCTTCACACAAATTGTATTTTCCCTGTCTGCAAGCTGTACACTTTCCACAATTAAAAATCGGCTCAACGACAACACGATCCCCTGCTTTGAGCTTCGTCACACCTTCACCGATCTCAACAACTTGTCCCGAGAACTCATGCCCCATGGTTACTGGCGCCTTCTCTCCTGTTAACGGATGCTGCTCCTTACCCGGAATGAAGATGGGGCCTGCTGTATATTCATGCAGATCGCTGCCGCAAATGCCGCACCACTCCACTTTAATTTTCACTTGTCCTGCAGCTGCTTTCGGTTCTTCGATTTGTTCCAATCGCAAGTCTTTAACTCCATGCCATCTAAGCGCTTTCATATAGGTCATCTCCTCAATTAAGATTAAACTTCGCACATATTCAACTTTGCTGCACTCCAGCTCAGCTCACCTAAATCAAAATATTTTAGGAAACGTTTCCGAAATAAATATGTCACACTTCAAATATTTTGTCAATTCCTTGAATTCGCTGTTTTACCCATAAACTTTGAAGATAAGATCGGCCAGCACTAATGTTTTCATGACAATTTAATCTTAGACAGTTTACGGATAAGCTTTGTTTTTATCAGAGTGTAATCAGCATGAGCAGGCCGAATTTCCATTGATCTCATACTTTGTATGGTATAATGAAATCAAAATCAAATTAAAATATGATTTACTCGGAAACGATTCCGTAATAAGTGAGGTAATCATAAACGTGGATAATAGCAGCATGCCTTCCAAAAAGATTACAATAGAAGAAGTAGCCAAAAGAGCCGGTGTCGGCATAGCAACGGTGTCCCGGGCAATTAATAATGCCAGCGGCATCAGTGCTAAAACGAAGGCAAAAGTCATGCAGGCGATTGAAGAGCTTGGCTTTACTCCTAATACGTCGGCCCAGAGCTTGAAAGTGCGCCAGACAAACCAAATCGCCCTTGTCGTATCCGATATTCGAAATGCGATAATGCCGGAGATCGCCTGGTCAGTAGAGCAGTCCGCCAAGCAATACGGCTACAGGGTCGTCCAAATTAATACTTCAGGTAATGCGAGAACCGAGCTCGAAACGATACGCGAAGTGAAAAAGCTTCATGTTGATGGACTAATCATGCTTCCCCTTGCCTATCCCAAAACATTGCCGGATTTGATTAGCAAATCACCAGTCCCTATATCTATCATTAATTACGGCAAAAAATTAGGGTCAGAGATCAAAGCAGATGTTGTATGCATGTCGAAGCAGGAAGGCATGCTCGTCATGGAGCATCTGATCAAAATCGGGCGAACCCGCATTGCATACGCCGGTGCCGCGAAGGATATGATTGAGGAGCGTTATCTTGCCTATGAAAGGTCGCTGCCGCATGTCGACATTTCTTTGACTTTTTTCGGCGATGATTTTTCACTGCAGACCGGCTTCGATGCAGCCAATTACTTCTACAGTCTTAAGGACATGCCCGATGCCATATATGCCTGTAACGATATGATTGCCATTGGCATCGTAAACCGATTCAAGGAGCTTGGGGTAAAAGTTCCTGAAGATGTCGCCGTGGTAGGCATCGATAACAATTTGTGGACGACACTTACGACGCCTCAAATCAGCTCGGTAACGATACTCGGTGATGAAGTGGCAAGGCTTGCAACTGAGCTGCTCATCAAGCGGATCCGCGAGAACAATAACGCTCCTTATGAAAAGGTTCAGTTTGAGCCTCGACTTATCGTAAGGGAATCAAGCGTGAAAATGACCCGCACGATAGCGCCGCCTACAGCCTGAAAGAGATATCACTGTTGCTCCATTTATAAAGCCGAATCTGCTGACTGAACGCAGACTCGGTTTTTTTGTATGCTGGAGTCCATTGTTACGTATAATGAACAGGAACATTCTCCTGCGGGATTAATAACGGTTCATATAAATATCTATAGTTTATGATATAATGGAAATGCTATTCTTTTTTATTTACCCGTGAAAGAATAATTTTCTTGGGTTACTGCTAAGCAAAACGCATCTTGAAAGATTTACTATACATCTTATTTACAAGGAGGTTCACTAAGAATCCATGACTACTGAAAGTACGTCTCATAAAAAATTGAAGGATATCCCTTTCTCCATTCTTGATTTAGCTACCGTAACAGAGGGCTCCAATATCAGTACTGGTCTGCGCAATTCGCTTGAGCTTGCCCAGCATGCAGATGTGCTTGGTTATAACCGCTTCTGGCTCGCTGAGCACCACAACATGCCGGGAATCGCCAGCTCCGCTACCTCTGTTGTTATCGGACATATCGCAGGCGGAACGAAACGCATCCGCGTCGGCTCCGGCGGCATTATGCTGCCAAACCATGCTCCGCTTGTCATTGCAGAGCAGTTCGGCACACTCGAATCTTTGTATCCGGGACGTATTGATCTCGGTCTAGGCCGTGCTCCAGGCTCTGATCAGCTGACCTCCCGCGCACTGCGCCGTGGTCCAGGAAGCGATGGTCAGGACTTCCCGCAGCGACTTGAGGAGCTTCAAAATTATTTCAAACCAACGTCCACCTCATCTATGCAGGTGCATGCATATCCTGGACGTGGATTGGATATTCCGATCTGGCTGCTTGGCTCAAGCGGCTTCAGTGCAGAGCTCGCAGCCCGCAAAGGTCTGCCGTTCTCTTTTGCCAGCCATTTTGCTCCAGATTATTTGCTGCCTGCGCTGGATTACTACTATAGCAATTTTCAACCTTCGGAAGTATTAGAGGAACCCTATGCCATGGTTGCTCTGAACGCTTTCGTAGCGGACACGGATGCGGAGGCTCACAAGCTTGCGACTTCACACCAAAGACAATTTCTGAACATGATCAGAGGCCGCTTCGGGCTCATGCAGCCTCCAGTCGATGAACTGGATTGGAATATGCAGGAGAAGGCTATCGTCAAAAGTCAGCTTAGCTATTCTGTCATAGGGAATAAGGAAAGCGTACGTGACCAGCTGGACCATCTCCTGAAACAGACTGGCGCTAACGAGTTCATCGTTACAAGCCCGATCTACGATCATCAAGCCAGACTTTATTCCATCAAATTGCTGAGTGAAATTTTTAATCAAGCTTAAAATAGCATCGCAATAAGCACTAAAAGCCGAGACGAACCGGGAGCATCCCTGGTAAATGTCTTGGCTTTTTTAATAGCCGATATAGATTCAATGTCTGAAAATCGTCTAAGCTTCTGCTTTCTTAGGTACACTCTTCCTTTTCTTACTGTCTGCCAGCTGCTCTGTCAGCTTTTTCCCAGTCGGTGTCTGCGCGAGTCCACCCTGCGCTGTTTCCCGGTGCCGACTAGGCATCGCGCTTCCGACCTCCAGCATAACATCTATAACCTCATCAGAAGGAATGGCGCTCCGCACGCCCGCGAGTGCCATATCAGCCGCTGCAAGAGCTGTCACCGCTCCAAGTCCGTTTCGTACGATGCACGGAATTTCAACAAGTCCCGCTACCGGATCACAAATAAGTCCAAGCGTATTCTTCAGTGCTAAACCAACGGCATGAACGACCTGGTCCGGCGTGCCGCCGCGAAGCTCAACCATTGCTCCCGCAGCCATTCCGATCGCGGATCCAACCTCAGCCTGGCAGCCGCCTTCCGCTCCGGAAATAAATGAATTGTTGGCAATGACATACCCAATGGCTCCAGCGCAGAATAATCCGTTTACCATCTTCTCGTCATCCCAGCCAAATCGTTCTTGAGCACTTAAGAACACGCCGGGAATAATACCGGCAGATCCTGCGGTTGGTGTAGCTACAATTCGGCCCATTGAAGCATTCACTTCTGACACTCCAAGCGCATAGGCCATGGCAAGGGTGGATGCATCGCCAGAGCAGCTCTGATTGTTCTGCAAATAATCTCGGACTCTTTGCCCGTCGCCGCCCGTAAGGCCGCTCCTAGAAGTCGTGTCTTCCGTCATTCCTTTGTGTACAGCCTGCTTCATGATTTGATAATAATCGGACATTTGCTTCACAACTTCAGCTTCATTTGTTCCTGTTTCCTTCACCTGCTCTTCGATCATCAGCTCGGCAAGGGTTTTTCCTTCTACTGTACAGATAGCATTCAGGTCCTTTAAGTGCTTAAACCGCATGCTCATCTACCCCCTTCTTCAAATCAATCACTTTGATATCCAAAATATGAGGCAATGATCTCAGCTTTGAGAGCACCTCAGAAGCTGGTATGGAATCCGTCTCCATTGCTGTCAGCGCTTCTCCGTCTCTGCCTTTACGGTCTACCTGCATGAATCCAATATTGACTCCAGATTCACTCATCGCCGTCGTTACCGATGCTATGACACCGGACTTATCCGAATGGGTTAGGATGATCGCAGGAAAATCGCCTGTCAGCTGTACCCGGAAATCGTCTAATAAGGATACAGATACATTGCCTCCACCGATTGAAGCTCCTACCAAAGTGCAGCCGCGTTCTCCTGCCGTCAGCTCGAACTTCACTGTATTCGGATGGGCAGCTGGAAGGCCGCTTGTCATAAACTCATATTCCATGCCCATACGTTCTGCCCACTGCTCCGCATCGGGTATCCGTTCATCATCGGTAGCCATGCCCATAAGGCCGCTGAGCAGAGCAAGGTCTGTTCCATGTCCTCTGTAGGTGTCGGCAAATGAGCCATATAAAATCATTTTAGCTTTTTCCGGCCTAGTCCCAAGCCACTGCCGGGCGATAAGCCCAAGTCTGACGGCCCCTGCTGTATGGGAGCTGGACGGTCCCGTCATTGCCGGGCCGATAATTGAAAAAACATCCTTAAATCTCGTCATCATAACTCCCTCACGATCATTAAATTAATTTTTCGTGTATTTAATATTCCGTTCGATCTGAACTAAAAATGAATGATCACACAAAAAAGGACAGAGTAAGGGTGTAAATCCCTTCTCTCTGTCCTGGTACCTGAAAGTTTCGTCAAAAGCAGGGCAGTCATTGCATCCCTTACTTTTACTTACCCCTTTGGCGGCGCATTGGCTCTCTCCAGAGTTGCGTCGGATCAAGGTTCTTCTACCTGAGAGATTCTGCTATATAAGCCGGGTGCTTATCAGCTTGCTCCTTCGGTGTCCCGCGGTCTCCCGCGTGATCTCTCCCATTGATCGTCATTCGCTTTTTAACTATTTATTTTTAACATTCATAATCAGATTAATCGATAACCAGACCTAATGTCAATAAAAGTAACGGAGTCTTCAAAATCTCTTTTAACACGTTACATTTTATTACATAGTGACAATCTCCATCTGTTATATAGTATGTAAAATCTTTGATTTTCGCTTATACCGCAGCCTAGCTCAAGCTGCTTATGAACTACTTTTTAAATTAGAGCTTTACTGAAGAACCGACCTCTTCAAAATAAGTATGCTTCGATGGCTGAAGACTGGATATCCAGAGCAGTAAAGATAGAAGCACTAGCACAGACGAAACCGTAAAATACACCCAGCGTAGTGAGACTACCTCTGCAGCAACCCCGAACAGAATAATTGCTGCCATCTGAAGCAGACTGATCATGAGCCCAAATACGCTTGTCATTCTCCCCATGATTTCGGACGGGACATTGTTTTGATAGAAGGTAGCGAGTCCTGCATTCGAGAAGGAAGAGAAGAAGCCAAGTATGATGAAGCCTGCTGCTGCCAAGACAAACGAATGTGACACGGAGAACATTAAATATCCGAATGATACAAGCAGCATTCCGCCTCCCAGCATATGCTTGACCGGAATCCATTTGGCAAATAACGAATTCAAAAAGGCACCCGCAACACTTCCTGCTCCCGTCAAGCTTACAATCAAGCCGTATTCCAGCTCTGTCATCGAAAGCGTATTGCGAATAAATACCACTTCCTGCGAATCCAAGGCCATCCCCAGCAGCAAAATAACATGAAACAGACCGTATATGAATATAACATATGCCGCAGACTTGCTAAACTGAAGAACAACTTTCCAATCATCTGCGATCATGCGAAAGGTGAGCTTTCTGTTCCCTGCTTGCCCTGCATCGGCAGAAAGATTAGGAAGCAATGCCAGCAAAACAGCAGACAGTAGAAACGAAGCTGCATTAATATAGATTGCAATATCCGGTTCCATATAGATGAGCAGAATGCCGGCAGCAGCTGGCCCAACGAGAAATGCGCCGGAAGTCGTCAGCCCCTGAAAAGCGTTAAACTGCTTTCGTTCAGGTTCAGGCACAAGCCTCACGATATACGCCATGGAAGCCGGCTGGAATATCGAAGAGGCCATACTGTTAATCATCAGACAAGCATATATCATCCATAGCTCAGGAAGCAGCGGTAGAAGTGCCACAAATACTGCCCGAATCAGATCTGTTATAATCATCAGCTGCCGCTGGCTGTATCGGTCTACAATGCTCCCTGCCCAAAATTTGGTCAGCACGGATGCAGCGGGAGCGATAATCCACAGGCCTGCTACTGCTGCGGGCGAACCTGTCAAGTTCAAAATCAGGACGTTGATGGCGATGAGGTAGACAAAGTCTCCAACTCTGGATATCCCGATGCTTCCAAGCAGCAACGTTTTTCCCTGCCAATTCGAAATTGATTGCTTCATATATAGATCCTTTCAGTCTCTTCGTATCCATTATCCTCGCCGCCTGAAAACAGACGGCCAGATATACTGTTTCCCTTAAAACCGCTCAAATCCTTCAATTTTTGTAACCATTGATTTAAGTTCTTCTGCCAAGAGTACTCGCTGATTGCAAAAAAAGCACAGCTTGCGATTTCTAAAACCGCAAGCTGTGCTCTCTTATATTGAAATGGAATCAACCAAAGCGTCCCATGATGTACTCTTGAGTCGACTGATTTTCCGGATTAGAGAAGATTTTCTCTGTTACATCACGTTCCATCAAATTGCCCAAAAAGAAGTAGGCTGTAAAATCAGAAATCCGAGCTGCCTGCTGCATGTTGTGGGTAACGATGACGATCCGCAAATCCTTTTTGAGCTCTGTAATGAGCTCTTCAATCTTACCGGTAGACACCGGGTCCAATGCGGATGCCGGCTCATCCAGCAGCAAAATTTGCGGCTCTACCGACAGCGCGCGAGCGATGCATAAACGCTGCTGCTGTCCGCCTGACAAAGCTAAAGCAGAATCGTTCAGCCGATCCTTAACCTCGTCCCAAAGCGCGGCACGGCGCAGACTTTTTTCCACGACTTCATCCAGGTCTTTTTTCTTCTTGACCCCGCGATACTTCGGCCCGAACGCAATATTGTTATAGATGGATTTATGGAACGGATTCGGCTTCTGCCACACCATTCCGATTTTTTGACGAAGCTTGATGACGTCGGTACCAGGTGCATTCAGGTCTTTGCCGTCCATCCAGATATGACCTGTTACACGTGCTCCGGAGATTTCATCGTTCATTCGGTTTAAAGATCGTAGAAATGTGGATTTACCGCATCCTGAAGGACCGATCAGAGCTGTTACGGTATTCTCCGGAAATTCCATGCTGATTCCTTTTACGGCTTCCTTCTCCCCGTAAAAAACACTCAAATCCTCTGTGCTAAAAGGTTGTTGTGGCATTTCAAATGTACCTCCCTATATACAAAAAGCCGATTCTACTAGTTCATGCGCTTAGCTGCCGTCATCTTACGATATACGACGCGGCCAAGCCAGCGGGCGAGCAGGTTAAACACCAGGACGAGAAGGACGAGAACTGCCGAAGCTCCTGCAGCAATCTCAACTGCATCAGGTGCAAGCTGTTCACTGTTGACTTTCCAGATGTGCACCGCAAGTGTTTCTGCCGGACGCATCGGATTGAGAGGCGATCTCTCACTGAATGGATTCCAGTTGGTGAAATCAAGCGGCGGACTACTCATTCCGGCTGTATACATCAATGCTGCCGCTTCACCAAAGATCCGTCCTGCGGCAAGAATCGTACCTGTAATCATACTTGGTAATGCTACTGGAAGCAGGATCGAAGTAATGATCTTCCACTTGGACAAGCCTAGTGCAAGGCCCGCTTCCTTCTGTGCTGTCGGAACAGATCGGAAGGCCTGTTCTGTTGTACGCACCATCAGCGGCAGGTTAAATACCGCAAGCGCAAGGGCACCGGATAACAGTGAGAATCCGAAGCCAAAGGTGTTAACGAGTAGAAGCAAACCGAACAAACCGATTACGATGGAAGGGAATGAAGACAATACTTCCACAACAAGTCGAATAAAGTTCGTGATTTTACCTGGCTTCGCATATTCCGCCATATAAATGCCGGCTCCCCAGCCAAGTGGAATTGTAATGATGAGTGTCAGTACCAGCAGGAACACAGAGTTAAAGAGCTGAGGTCCAATCCCCCCGCCGCCGCGTAGATTCTGCGGCCGACTGGTGAGGAAGTCCCAACTGATGTGGCTGATGCCACGGAATAAAATATAACCGATCAATCCCACCAGGATCGCTATTATAAATACAGCGAAAGCAATGATAATGCCAGTTGCTAATTTATCGGCTGTTTTTGGTTTCATCATACCCGGTTTCTCCTTTCAAGCAGGCGTACCAGCAGAACGAATAAGAATGTCATAAGAAGAAGTACTAACGCCATGCTCCACAGGGCATTATTATGAACCGATCCCATAGCTGTGTTACCCATACTGAGTGTAATTACACTCGTAAGCGTAGATGCCGATTCCAGTAGTGATGTCGGAATAAACGGCGCGTTACCAATAACCATTTGTACGGCAAGCGCCTCGCCGAATGCACGCGCCATACCAAGCACTACACCTGTAAGGAGTGCTGGAAGCATCGTTGGAATGACGACGCGGGCGATTGTCTGCCAGCGAGTAGCACCCAGTGCATAAGAAGACTCACGAAGTCCCCCTGGAAGTGATGTAATCGCATCTGCCATAATACTTGTGATCGTAGGAAGTATCATGACGGATAGGACTAAACACCCTGCCAAAATCCCGACCCCAGTGCCTCCGAAAATCGAACGCAGGAAGGGAACAATAACACTCAGACCTACGAAGCCGTAAACAACCGAAGGGATACCGGACAAAAGCTCGATAGCCGGCTGCAAAATTCGTTTTCCTTTACCCGGTACAATCTCTGTCATAAACAGTGCAGCACAGAGCGCCAAAGGGCTTGCAATCAAGGCTGCCAGAATTGTTACAGCAAAGGAACCGAGGATAAACGGCAAAGCACCGTAACTAGCCGGATCAGATGTTGGGCTCCATTTTCCAGATGTAAAGAACTCTTTAAGGCTTACACCATCACTGATAAAGGTTGCAAGTCCTTTAGAAGCTACAAAATAAACGATTGATACGATGACTACAATAAGAAAGACTACACAAATGGAGGTATATACTTTACCGATCCAATCTTCGTAAAAATGCTTTTCCCGCTTGGGACGAGAATGTTCACCGGACTCAAGCACCGGCTCCCTTTTCGTTTGGCTCATCTAAACCATCCTTTTGAATCATTTTAGTATAATTTGTATATCATCTCGAAAACCGAACGAAAGAGGCCGGGCATATTGCCCGCCTCTTTTCACTCGTTTCAGGCGTAATTTTTATGAATGAGTTATTATTTTTCAGAGATGTTTCCATCTACATCGCGTTCAACTTGCATGCCGTTAACTGGGATGTAACCAAGTTCTACAACATAGTTGTTTTGGATTTCATCAGACACCATGTAGTCAAGGAATGCTTGTGTTACTTCATTCGGCTCGCCGTTAGTGTACATATGCTGGTAAGCCCATACTGGATATTCTCCAGTTTCAATGTTTTCTACAGTAGCATCAACGCCTTCGTATTTCACTGCAGTCAACGTATCATCAAGGTAAGACAATGCAAGGTAGCCGATTGCACCAGGAGTTTCTGTTACAAGCTTCTTAACGTTACCTGAAGATTCTTCTTGAATCGAGCCTTCAAGGTCAGGAGCTGCTGCGCCAAGCGCGTATTTCTCGAAAGTAGCACGAGTACCGGAGCTTGCAGGACGGTTAATAATTACGATATCTTGATCCGGACCTCCAACTTCGCTCCAGTTCTTAACGTTACCGTTAAAGATGTCAGAGAGCTGTTGTTTTGTCAGATCAGTAATAGCTACATCGTTGTTTACTACAGCTGCCATACCTACAACAGCTACTTGATGGTCAACCAGTTGTGCTGCTTGCTCAGCATCCAGCTTCTCTTCAGCGAATACATCGGAGTTACCGATATCTGCTTGTTTGTCAGCTACTTGCGTAAGACCAGTACCACTACCGCCGCCTTGAACTTGAACTGTAATGTTTTCGTTGCCTTCGATTGTCATGAAATCTTGTGCTGCTTGGTCAACAAGCGGCTGCAATGCTGTGGATCCAACTGCAAGTACGGAACCGCTAAGCTGTTGCTCTTGTGCTTGGTCTGTACCATTAGAACTTCCGGTTGTGTCTGTATTTCCAGATCCGCTTGTACTTGTTCCTGATCCAGATCCGCAGGCTGCAAGTACGACGGTCATCGCTAGAGTAGTCATCATTAAAGGTAATTTCTTAGCTTTTTTGAACATGTTAGGTTGTCCTCCCCCAATTTGTGTGTGGTAGTTTTTTTGTTCACCACTTACATTTCTCATTCTAGGCTCAATGCATCATCTTAAAATTTATGCTTTGTTAAATATGTATTAAATATGTATACATATAATCTATTGAATAATATAATTTATCTATAATAGATTTGAAGATTGGACCTTTTTTCCTGAAACAATCCATTGCACATGGCTAAAATCAATGAAAATATCAATATATAGATTTTGTTTTGTATTTTAAACAATATATAGATGGATAAAAGTCGTTTACAAATGTAAAGCTAACATCCCGGAGGAACTTTTGATATGAATTTAATTAAATTTCAAATTCTCGTTTTGATTGATAAATGGAACAAAGTTACGGATGTCGCCAAAGAGCTCGATATGAAGCAGCCGACGGTTTCTTTTCATATGAAAAGCTTGGAGAAAGATATGGGGACAGCTTTATATTTTTCAACACGGGGGAGAATTATGCTTACTGAGGCGGGAAAGGCCATTCTGCCTTACGCCAAACAAATGCTTCAGCTAGGCACCAAGGCTCGTGAAACTGCTCTGCTGTTTAGCGAATTAAATCAGGGCAGCATTCAGATTAAATCTGATTTAATAACTGCAGAGTATGTTCTTCCCAAGTTAATGAGCGAGTTCGCACTTCACTACCCGGGTATTCGAATTACCCACCGTTTATATGACGAATCTTTGGATCAAGGCAACGAGGAAGGCTTCCTCCTAGCGAAACTGGACAAGCCCGACAAAATAACAGAGACTGGGACTTCCGACAGGCTTCTGCTTCATTCAGATAAGCTGATTCTCCTCGTTCCGGAGAACCACCCTTTTACACACGATTTACCTTTACAGGCAGGAGAGCTGAGCAAATGGATGTTTGTCGAGTATGAAGACAGCGGATGGATAACGAATCGAGTGGAGCGTTTCACTGAGATCACTGGCGTTCATTTATGGAGAAGAATGTCATTAGCTACTCCCGAAGCAGCAAAAAGAGTGGTTGCACAAGGCAAAGCCATCACCTTTTTCCCCGCCAGTGGCGTTAAAGCTTCTGATAAAGGAGTTGCTGCTGTGCCCATCCCCGGCTTCAATAATGAAGACTCAACAATCAATACTTTTTTATACAAGAACAATGATTTAACTCCTGCTGCCGATCAATTTTGGTCCTTTGTTCAATCGGAAAACAGGAACCCGCAGCTCTCATAATCCATATATATGAGCATGGGCGTATGCACCAAGTAACCTATGGGAGCTGATTGATTTGTCTTTCACACCGATATTTCCCCCTTCAGGACCTGGAGGCGGCACCCTTCCGCTGCAGAACCTGCTTGGGACGATTAATGTAGGAAGTCTGGCGGCTTCACCGAACGCTACGCAAGCCGTTCCTTCTAATATACTGGCATCCTTACCGAGCCCTCCATATCAAGCGCTTCAGCAATATCAGTTGTTGACCTCCAATCCAGCACAGGCACAAAGCTTGGTCTCTCAAGCCAGTCAGCAGACAGGACCTGGAGGCTCGCCGTGGCAGATTCCTTCAAGCGGCTTTGGCAGCACCTCGGTTGGAGGGATTGGAACCCCTGGAGGGATTGGTTCCTCCGGTGGAATTCTGGGCAATCTGCTCCCGGGTTTAGGCGGTCCTAGAGAAGAAGATGAACCCGCTTATCTTCCCGAAGCAGAAGAGGGATATGCCGAGTACCGCAGTGCACGATTCCCATGGCAGCTTCCTTTTTGCACCTACCGTTGGGCGATTCTGATCACCGGCCCGAACCCATTTAATTTGACGGTTCGTCTTGGCATTATCCTTTTTACCAATCCAGCCGTAACTGTGTTTTTACAGACTCAGCCTTTTCCAATAATTCAAGCCATTCCTACTTGGCAAATTCTTTATGTCCAATGTTTCTAACTTCCATGAGTAACCGATCGAATACTTCTTCGCTAAAAACCTAGAGATCCGGTGATTCAACAAATAGACCCTCTCTTTAGCTGCAGGTCTAATCGACATTCAGCATAAGAGAGGGTCTAAGATACGATAACTTCTTATTATCGCGGTCAGTCTGTTTAGCAGAAGATACAGCCTATTTCAAAATTGCCGACGAGTACGGCGGAAGGATCAAAGTCTGTTCTGTAAGCACTGCCTTTGTATCTGTTGCATGTACAAGCTCAGAGAACGTATTGTCAGCATCGGATGCATCAGATAATACGGCCTCTTTCTCAGTACTCGACAAGTTATGAACGACCAGCACTTGTTCATCCTCCGCTGCTCGAATATAAGCCAGCAGCTGATCGTCATCCAACGAATAATCCATGATAGTCCCATTCTTTAAAGCAGAGCTTTCATTCCGCCATCCTATGAGCAAACGGTAATGAGACAACAAGGATGAATCATTCTGAAGCTGGTCCTCGACATTCACTGCATTTTCACCGAGATTATACATCGGGAGCTGCCAGGTCGTCTGTCCTTCTCCTGCTCCTTCAGCATACCAGAGCATTGGCTCACGGATTTGTTCATCCGGCTTGGCCCCTTCCATCCCGATCTCCTCGCCGTAATAGATGAATGGATTGCCTGGAAGTGTCAGCAGAATTGCCGCCGCCATCTTGGCATGGTCCACATGAGAACCCAGCTGATTCATAACACGATTCTGGTCATGGTTGGACAGGAAGACTGCATCGACGAATGCACCGCCGGACTCTTTATTAAACAACTCGTAATTACGGCCAAGCTGGACTGTAAATCCGCCATTTTGTTCGCTCGCTACAGTACGAATGATTTGATCAGCGAGACCAAAGTTAAAGCCGGAGTCGAAGGCTTGGTTTAGATAAGGAGCTACAGAGACCGGAGAATTCTCCCACACTTCCCCTACAATATAAGCATCCTCCTTAACCTCGTTCATTGCCGTTCTGAATTCCTGCCACCAAGCCACATTCTTGGCCGTAGTCTCTGCGCTGCGGTCGCTCTGAACATCCTCATAAATATGTTTTGCTGCATCAAGTCGGAAGCCGTCAAATCCAAGTTCCAGCCAATACTGTCCGATCTTGATCATTTCGGCACGAACATCTTCATTATCAAAGTTCAGATCAGGCATTCCGCTCCAGAAGGTACCAAGATAATGGTTTCCGTTACTCTCGTGCCATGCCGTACCGCTGCCTGCGGCGCTCATTCCAGAAGTATCTTTCCCCGTGTCTTCCGCCCAGCTGTACCAATCCCGATATTCACTTTCCAATGATTGGCTGGACTGGGTGAACCACGGATGATCCGTGCTCGTATGATTAACCACAAGATCCATGATGACTTTAATGCCTCGTTTATGGGCTTCATCAAGCAGACGCTTCAAGTCCTCAATCGTTCCATAGTCCGGATGGACTCCGTAATAATCAGTGACGTCATAGCCATGATAGCTCGGAGACGGATTAATCGGCATCAGCCAGATCCCCTCTACACCAAGATCATCGCCGCCAGGTTTACCGTCATTCAAATAATCCAGCTTCTCTGTCACTCCGTTCAAATCACCAATTCCATCACCGTTTGAGTCATAAAAGGAACGGACAAAAATTTCGTAATATACGCTGGACGGCTGTTCATCCAAAGCAAAAGTGCCATCCTCCGCATTTGCCCCTGCATCCGAAGCTGAAGGAGAACCCTCGCCCCCCTTGCCTGCTTCGGAGTCTGCTGTACCTTGAGCTTGCTGCTGAGGAGCTTCACTCGCATCGCTGCATGCACTGAGTAAACCAAGTGCTGCCAGCAGCAATGTAATATGAATCAGGCGTTTGCCCATTCCGGGTAAACGGCCTACCGTCATAAACCTCACCCTTTCGTGGCTCCAGCCGTCAGACCGTCAACTAGGAATCGTTGAAGGAACATGTACAGGAGCGTAATTGGAAGAGCAACAAGTACAGATCCTGCAGCAAACAATGTGAATTCCGTACTGGTATAGCTGTTGACGAGCTCATATAGACCAACCGCCAGCGTCCAGTTTTCACGGGAACGCAGAATCAGTCTGGCAAAGATGAAGTCCACCCATGCCCCTGTAAAGGTCATCAAGGAAATGTAAGTAATGATCGGTCTGGACAAAGGCAGAATAATAGAAATAAAAATTCTCATATGGCTGGCTCCATCCAGCAAAGCGGATTCCTCTAGCGCTCTAGGGATCGTGTCGAAAAAGCCTTTGGCTACAAACATCCCGAGAGCTGCCCCTGACGTGTAGACGAGAATGAGTGCCCATTCTGAATCCAACAGATTCATTTGCAGCAGCATGACGTATACGGCAATCATACTCATGAAGCCAGGGAACATGCCGAGAATCAGGATGACCGTCATTGCTGTTTGACGTCCTTTAAACCGGAAACGGGACATCGCGTATGCAGTTAACACCTGAATAACCGTACCAAGCACCATACTGATGACAGCTATTTTCAGCGTATTCCAGTACCACTGCAGAAACGGGATATCCTTATCCGCCTGCGGCAAAAACAGATCTTTGTAATGCTGAAGCGTGAACTGTTTAGGAATAATCGTCTCACTGTATAGGGAGTCCCCTACTTTAAGGGAGGACATGACAATCCAAAGCGCAGGATAAATACATACAATTGCGATCAGGACCAGCAAAATATAGCTGAACGTAAGTTTAATCCGTTTTTTTCTTTTCATTGAATCATGTCCTCCTCTTTAAACGAACGGCTTCTGCGATAGTTGTAGATCGAGAACGAGGCGATGATCAGGAAGATCAGAATACCGATCGCTGACGCAAAGTTGTATCGTTGATTGTCCAGCGTCAGTTTATACAGCCACGTTACAAGTAGGTCGGTACTGCCCGCAAAAGAATAGTCGCCGTTCGCCGGAGCTCCTCCGGTTAGCAGGAAGATAACGTTAAAGTTGTTGATGTTGCCCGCAAACTGCATGATGAGAATCGGTGCCGTCTGGAACAATACGAAAGGCATCGTGATGTTGCGGAATTTTTGGAACCCAGATGCCCCGTCGACTTCCGCCGCTTCGTACAAATCCTTAGGGATAGCGGTGAGCACTCCCAGAACCAAGATCATAGACACAGGAATACCAATCCACATGTTAACCAGAATGACAGTTACCTTTGCCATGAACGGATCGTTTAGCCACGGAACATTCCCAAGTCCAAGCATATTGAGATATTGATTGATCGGCCCGAACTGGGAGTTCAGGATGTTCTTCATGATCAGCAAAGAAATAAACTGCGGAATCGCATAAGGAATGATGAAGATGGTACGCCACATCGTTTTAAAGCGAATACCGTGCTGCTGAATCAAGAGAGCAACCAAAATACCGCCAAAATAAGTGGTAACCGTTGCTACAATGGCCCATATGATCGTCCAGATCAATACACCATAGAATGTATTACTCCAAGCTTGAAGCGTGAACAGGTTCTTAAAAGTGTCAAAACCTACCCAATCCACCAGGTTCTTCGGCGGAATATGATCAGGTGCAGAATAGTTCGTAAACGCCATCAATACCATGAATAGAATCGGCAGTATAGTAAAAAAGAGCACACCAATCGTAGGCAGGGAAAGCAGCAGATAAGGGAAGCCTTTATCCAGCAGCTGTTTCACCGTCTCGCGGAAGGAAGGCGCCTCTTTTCCCTGATCGCGGAGCTGTCCGATACGATGAGCATCCTTGATGTTTCCAACGTAAAAAGCGATGAGAAGGCCAATGTATATGAGTGCGACCAGGCCATAAATCATCATAAAGATCGAATGGTCGCCTTGTACGGTTTGATACAGTCTACCGACCTTCTCCATCCGAGTAGGTGAATCTCCCAGCGTAACGAGTCCCCATAGGTTGGCCCCGAGCTGTGTAATGATTAAATATAAACTAATAACCTCAACTAAAAAGAAGATGGCTCCTTTAACCCACTGTCTGTGATACCACTGTCCCAGCCCCATAAATACGGCGGACAAAATCGCGCCTGTACGCGCATGATTTGTACCCATTGATTGCGGCTTGCCGGTCGACATCATTGCCGGTGAATGTCCTTTACTCATGTATGGCCCCAGCCCTTCCCTCCACTAGAATGGTATGAACCACCGCCAGGTAAATTATCTGTGACTGGCGGTGGCTCGTTCCTTTTATTTCTATTATTAAGAACCTGTTTGGATGTTGCTCTTCATTTGATCTACCACTTTGTCCATGGTCGTTTTAGGATCGGCGCCATTATTCCAAAGCTCGGATAGAGCCGCTTCCATTGGAGACCAGAACTGAGCCATTGCCGGAATGGAAGGCATTGGAACGGAGTTCTCAAACTGTGTAAGGAAAGCAGAAGCGATCTCGTCACTCTTCACCGCATCACTCTCTGCAGCTTCTGTATTGGCTGGAAGTGCACCTGTCATCTCAAAGTTTTTCGTTTGGTTCTCTGCATTTGTAATAAAGTCAGCAAACAGCTTCGAAGCATTCGGATATTTGGTGTAGGCATTTACAAAGTAGCTCTTCACACCGGAGAATGGTTTCATCGGCTCGCCGTTAGGCAGGTTCGGATAAACGCCGACTCCAAGATTTTGAACGCCTTCCTTCAAGGAGCCTACATCCCAAGGACCGCTTACGTTCATCGCCAGCTTACCTTCAGTGAACAAGGATTTACGAATATCTCCATTAATGTTGGAGGAGTTCAGCGGCAAAATATCTTTCAAGCTTTGCAGGAAAGCAGCTGCTTCCACGCCTTGCTCGCTGTTAAGACCGATATCTGTCGGATCCGTACCGTCACTGCCAAATACATATGCACCATATCCGCCGTAGAACGGGAAGGAGCTGTAGCCGTTACCTACATCCCACATAATCGCGAACTTGTTGTTCTTCGTATCATTAAATGTGCCTGCGAATTCTTTCACGCCATCCCAGTCTGCCGGAACCGCATCGATCAAGTCCTTGTTATAAAACACAGCTGTGGTTTCAACAGATTTTGGATATCCGTATAAAATTCCGTCATATGTCAGGGCATTAACAGCAACTTCGCTGTTTCTTGCTCTTGTATCTTCTTCAAACCAGTCATTCGGCATAATGACGCCGGCAGTAACGCCTTGACCGGTCTGGTCATGGACTCCTGCAAATACATCGGCACCTACACCAGCAGGACCGTCAGTTACCATTTGGCTCATAGCCTTGTCTGCGCCAAGCTCAGTGAAGGATACTTTCACACCGTATTTTTCTTCAAATGCTTTCGCTACTTCTTCGATAAAGCCTTTTTGGTCTCCGCCATCCCATACTGTAAGTGCTGCACCTTCCTCAGGCAGCAACTCCTCCAACTCTGCCGGCGGTGCTTCTGTATCAGGCGCTGGTTCAGATTCAGCAGGCGCATTATTTCCGCTGCCGCATGCAGCCAAGAAGACCGTCATAGCAAGCGAGAGTGTCATAAAACTAAACTTCTTTCCTTTTTTCATGTTTAAATTCATCCCTTCCCCTTTTTGTTCTGCATGCGCTTAACCCAGCGAATTTTGCCTGTAATCTGTTTCAGAAATATTTGGATTAGATACTAATGTTTGCGCTTAAGGAAACTGTGCAAACGTTTGTCCAAATGACTATAATTCAGCCCTGAAACGATAGACATCTTACTCAAAACAAAGGATACTTATAAAATTTGGGTTAAGTAAGCGCTTTATCAGCAAGCTAATCATAACCGAGAATCTAAATTTGTTAAAACGTTTGCATAGATCATTTTAGGCTATAATACGTCAAATTTATAATATTATGCCCTATTATCTAATCATTACGTTATGGTTCTTCAATTTACTTACTAATTCATTTAAAACGCTTGTAAAACCTAGGTATTTTATACCAAATTTTTTATTTTGTCTTACTTTGGGTATATCTATGATGATTCAATTTGATGCTGAAGCAAAGGTAAACCGGAGTAGCGCATAAAAATCTCATTTACAAAAATGCAGCTCATGGATTAACATAATCGGTAAAACGCAAACGGTTCCATAAGGAGGTGAAACGAATGGCGGTAACAATTAAAGATGTGGCTAAAATGGCGGGTGTATCTCCATCTACTGTATCCCGTGTTCTATCCGGGCATCCAAGAATAAGCCAGAAGACAGCCAGCAAGGTTCGAACCATTATGGAAGAGCTGGGGTATCACCCAAATATCATGGCAAAAAGTCTGGTATCAAAAACAACGAAAAGCATTGGTGTCATTTTGCCAAAACCCGCAGAAGAACTGTTCCTTAACACCTTCTTTATGGAGCTTATTCGAGGGATTGTTTCCCAAGCCAACCGATCCGGGTACGATATTGTCATTAGCTCTGGGGCAAACGAACAAGAAGAGGTCGAAGCTGTCGGAAGACTCGTGCATGGCGGACGCATAGATGGAGCCATCCTGCTGCATTCCAGACAAAATGATCCTGTGGTTGACTATTTGCACAATGAGGATTTTCCTTTTGTGCTGGTAGGCAGAAACGAGCAATATCAAGATGTGCTGTCTGTTGATACCGACAATGTACAGGCTGCTTATGATGCAACCCGTCATCTTATTTCATTCGGACATGAACGAATCGGTTTTGTCAGCGGTCCTAAAAATCTGATAGTTTCCAAGGATCGAATGCAAGGATATAAGAAGGCCATGAATGAGGCAGGACTTCCTACCAGACCGGAGTGGATTGTTGAAGATGATTTTCTGCAAGAGAGTGGATACCGCGCCATGTCATTTTTTATGACACTTCCCGAGCGTCCAACAGCACTTGTCGTCATTGACGATGTGGTGAGCTTTGGCGTTCTTCGCGGATTAAACGAACTGGGATATAAAGTTCCTGAAGATCTATGCATTGTAAGCTTTAATAATAATGCAGTATCGGAGCTGTACAGTCCTCCTTTAAGCAGTGTGGATATCGGAATCTATCATCTCGGTTATGTAGCCTCTCAGGCACTCATTCAAGCAATCCAGGGAGATGACAAGTCACTTTTCGGCAAGCGTCATATCATTCCCCATCGCCTAATTGTCAGGGAATCTTCTATGCATAACAACACACGCACAGTATAGTTGTAACTCGAGAGATAGTACAAATTTTTAAAATTCACCCCTTCCTCTTTAGCTGAGTACAAACGTTTGCATAACAGTTAATATTCTGAAAGAGCGAAACGGATTCAAGCCGAAAAATAGATATACCCGCAGTCCTCCCGGGCAGCGGGTAATTTGAGCTTGTTTACAGCATTCATCTGCTCTACTCTTCCTCCTCCTCAGTAAGAGAACTGTTCTTGATCAGCGCGATCAATTCCAGCTTCATGCTCTGCAATGCATCCTCCTTCGGCATGGGAATGTATTTGCTTAATATTTTCATATCCTCTTCAAACATTTCGATAACTCGTTTCATGCTTGCCTCATCGCCCTTTTTGACCCCTGCAACCAGGTTCAAGAACTCATTTTCTGCGATATGGTCTGAATCGATTTTCTTTTCCATTTGTTCACCGCCTGCTGGCTTATATTCATTTGCTTTGAAATTTCGGCTTCGCTCCGTCCCTCTATATAAAAGAGCCTGACAATCCGTTGTCCTGTTTCCGATGGAATGAGCGAAAGCAAATATTCAACGTACAATTTGGAATCCACTTCATGCTCTGGAGAACTCGTTAACATTTGTATACTGTCCAGCTTTAGAGGCATTTCTCTGCGGCGTTCCGATCGGGCCCGATATCCTAAACGCCAAGCAATACGCTTAAGCTCCTTCTGATAATAAAGAACAGTCTGACTCATACCGATGCCACCTCTCCATTTAATCAATAAGAACATTTGTTCCTATTTTTATGGTCATTATAATGCATCATCCTCTTTCTTCCAAGTCCCAAAAATAGAGTTCAAAAGTTTTAAAAAATTATTTTTGAATATAAGTTGTAAAAAGAGCATTACAAACTCCTATATAAGTGAACACCAAAAAAACCAATCCTAAGGAGGAAATGCATAATGAGCTGCAAACAAGAAAATTTACCAGTAGAAACGTTGACAGTACCGGGAAACATCAATATCGATATGGCCTCTGCAACTAGAGGAGATGAACGCCGCCTGATGGTGAGCGACAATCCGGAAACTCTTACAGCCGAAAGCTTTCCCGTTGAATTTGGAACTCTATGGCATGATGTCGTCAAGACGTCAAAGCGTTCAATGAAGCATCGGATTTTTGGCTGGCACTACAATCGAACAGGGGCTCCGGTAAAGCTCGGGGTAACGATTGAAAATAAAGATAAGGAGCGCATCGAGGTCCGTCACATTGAAAGAGACCTGATTCTTGGCCCCTCTACCGTCAGTTGGATTATCGATGTGGGGCAATGCATTGCAAAATCATGTCTTGGCGGCACGCTGGATCGGATTAAGCCGGTGGATCATCATAAGTTTGGGAAGGGAGTAGCCCTGATTGAAGAATTTATTGTAGAGGAGGACGTACTCGCTGGCTTTATCTATGAGTTCACAGTCGAGCATGCAGACGGCAAAGGAAGTCAGGATTATGAGATTCGCACCGTAGCTTCTAAGCAGGTGGACAAGGATCTGCGCGAAATCACTACAGATCCCGTACCTCCCCGCCCTGCACCTCAAGCTCATCCTCGCGGGAGCTGGACCTTCTCCGAAACGTCTGCGGTAACGCCTGCGTATCGTGTTGGCCAAAGTGCGAATTATCGTACTTGCGCAGGCACCAAGCTGACCGGTGAAGCGCCTGCTGACCTGCTCTTTACAGCGGAGAGCAGCACGCTTCCGAATTCCCTTACAAACCGTGGCCAATTCGGTGCTGTTTATGAGGTGAACATTCCTTTAGTCAATGAGACAGACAATGAAGCTACGGTTCGCATTCGCGTAAACCCTCGCGGCGGAGCCTTTGCCGGAGCAGCACTCATTGATGGTAAAACCTATGGAATCCCACTGCTGCGAAACAACACAGTGGCCAGCCCTATTGCCGATATCGTCGTACCGCCCGGAGAAAGCAGCTACAGCTTCAAATATATGACTGCGGGCAGCGCCAGCACGCCTCTCGGCATTTATGTTACGACACTCACCTGACAACCTATAGATTCGAAGTTAAATTCAAGCCAGTCTAGCCATTAGCTTTACAAAAGGCCTCCTAGATTTTGAAGATAGAAGGACGAGCAGATAAACTCAATCAAAATCGTGTTTATTAAAGCACCCAGTTGTACCCCGCTTAAAACCTCCCCTCACAAAAAAATCCGTCCCCTTGACCAGACCTGGTCAAGGGGACGGATTTTTCTAAACAGATCGAATTTTATGAAGCAGGAATAATCAATTTTTGTCCAACCTTCAGTGTATATACATTGCTTATTTTGTTTGCCTTAGCAATAGCATTCCAATCAACTCCGTATTTCAACCCGATACGGTAGAGGTTATCCCCTTTTTTCACAACGTATACGGTATTTTTGCTTGCTTCCGGTTTAGTCGGCTTCGGATCGGGCTTAGGTGCTGGAGTTGTCGGTTTAGCCTCAACCTCTGGCTCCTCTACCTCTGGCACTTCAACTTCCGGAACAGTTGTACTTGCGCCAGCAGAGAGATCCAGGGAATACTTGCCGAAGCCATCTTCATTCTCGCCCAGGTAGGTCATCGTGGTGCTGAGTTCAGCGTCTGCTTCAACAATACTGCTTGCAGCAGGAGACGTATTAAAGATAACCTCCGGAGACCCTGATACTGGAGCGAAGGACCAGTTGCCGTCAGCTGACGGATTAATGGTTTTATTTTCGCTGATGTAATCGATGATGACCTGGCGGCTTTCATCCGGTGCCGCCATAATAATGCGCTTACCGTCCGGATTTGCTAATTTGTTCGAGCCGGCACGATAGTTGTTCGTAGCCACGATGAATTTTTGATCCAGATCGATATTCTTTCCTTCAAACTGCAAGTTTTTGATTCGATTCGCAGAAGCATTTACAACATTGCCTTTGCTGTCATATTTAGCTGGCTGCGTTACATCAATTTCGTACGTAACTCCATCAATAACATCATAGTTATACGTAGGGAAGTCAACATTTACGATCTCTTGCTCACCGGATTTATTGGGATCAATCTGATTGAACTGGCCTGCAGACCATTCGAGCCATTCCTTCACTTCCGCACCCGTCAGTTCAACCGCATGAACTGTATTTGGATATACGTAAAGATCGGCAACATTCTTAATGGCAATCGTACCTGTCGGGATATCTGTATAGTAGCTGGCTCCCATACGGCCTCCCGCTTTGAATGGTGCGCCCGCAGACAGTACTGGAGTCCCCTCATATTCTGTACCTTTAAGCTTGTTCTCAACATACCACTTCTGCGCATTAGTCACGATTTGGATCGAAGGATCATCCTGAACGAGCGCAAAATAGCTCGTGATCGGCGCCGTTGTTTCTCCTACCGGTCCGCGTACATACTCCACTGTTGCTTCATGCTCCGCTTCCACTGCAGCTGCAATTTCCGAATCGACTTCTGCAATTGGTTTGGAGTTTGCGGAATCATAGATTGGACGGGAAACCGCTTTGGAATCAACAACCTCCCATTTTCCATTCACTTGCTGAAGCTCTAAGTCGATAACACCGAGATGATCTCCCCATGCTCCCGGTTCAACGGCAGCTACGCCGTTAATCGTGCCTTTCTCCAAATCCACGCCCTTTTGTCCTTCAAAATCAGTACCTGGGAAAATCTTATGGGCATGTCCGAATAAAATTGCATCGATACCATCCACTTCACTAAGAGGCAAAACCGCGTTCTCCGCCATTTCTGCCGGTGCATTCTCGTCATAACCCGTATGTGCCAGAGCTACAATAAGATCAGCGCCTGCAGCTTCGATTTCAGGAACATATTTTTCTGCTGTTTTCACAATATCTTTAGCAATAACTTTGCCTGTTAAGTAAGCACTGTCCCATTGCATAATTTGAGGAGTCACCAAACCGATGACACCTACTTTAAGCGTATGCTCCTTGCCCGTTTCATCTGTTACCTTTTTCTCTATAATTTCGTAGGGCTTAAAATAGTTCACATCATTGCTCTCATCATCATCGCCATCATCCTTGTAAATGTTGGCGTTTACATAAGGGAATTCGGCGCCCTTCAGCGTCTGATCTAGGAAGCCGAGTCCATAATTGAACTCATGGTTTCCAAGTGTTGCCGCATCATAATCAAGCAGGTTCATTGCTTTATACACTGGATGTACTTCATCACCTTTAAGCGGTTTAACCTTTGCTACATAATCGCCAAGCGGGTTCCCTTGAATAAGATCACCGTTGTCAAATAAGAGGCTGTTCTTCGCTTCGCTTCGAGCTTCTTTGATCAAAGTAGCCGTTCTTGCCAAGCCGTAGGTTTCCACAGTCTTATCACTGTAATAGTCATAGTCGACCAGATTCGTATGAATATCCGTCGTTTCCAGAATACGAAGCTTTACCTTGGCTGCTTCTTCTGCTGATACAGGTTGTCCTGGTACTGCAAATAATTGAAACAACAGTGCTGCTGTCGTCAGTCCTGCCAATAATGGTTTACGCGTTTTCAAAGAAACCCCTCCTGATTAGGTCATTACTTACTAGAACGTTGAATATGTAGCATCTTTGCTGTCACTAAGCCTGACACACAATCCCCCTCTGGAAGAAATATACTAATAAATTCTATTTTATAACATTTCATACATATGTAAAAGAGAGAACTTTTTATATAATGCACAACAAAATGACATATTTTTATGTTAAACACACAATAATGACTTCATGATGCAACTCTTAAGTCACCTATTTTGACACAGAATGTCGATTTAGATGTAATTCACGTGCAAGCTGAAGCGATTAAGCTAACTACAGCAAAAAAAAGAGAAGCTTTTTCATACGAAAAAGCTTCTCTTTTAATAAACTCATGCCATCCTACCTTGTCATCCTATGAGTAGCTTGCATCCGATTCCCATACCTGCATGTCTTGCCCCTTGCCTGTATATTCAATCCGCTTCGGCGTAATGTCCAGAATGACGTAGTTCGGGTCATCGGGTCCTGTAAACCATTTGTTAAAATTATCATTCCACAGCTGCTTGCGAAGCTCTCCATTACGGGTCACTGCTGCCGTACCCTCGATCTCCAGTACATCCTTCGTTCCGCCTGCCTCGTAACCCAGCAGCAGGCTGATATTCGGATTATCTTCAAGCTCCTCTACTTTATGAGTACAGCGGTTCGTTGCCATATGGATGCTCAAACCGTCATTATAAACGGCCATATATCTTGCCTTTGGCTTTCCACCTTCAACGGTTGCCAGGGATCCGTATGGATTTTCTTCAATGGCTTTTATTATATGCTGTTCAAGATCTGTTTTGTTCATGTCGGCTCAAACCCCTTTCAAAAAGTAACTTCTATAATATTAGTGTACCCTTCTCCAGGAAGTTGAACCCGATGACTGCACAAGATGCATTCTAAAGAAATCAGATATTTCCCTGTCTGACATCCCTTTCTTTATTGTCATTTACTTTTGGCATCAGCACTTCTTTGTTCCCCATATAGGGGCGAAGTGCCTTAGGAATGAGGATGCTCCCGTCCTCCTGCTGATGGTTCTCCAGCAGCGGGATAAGTATCCTTGGTGAAGCGACTGCTGTATTGTTTAGTGTATGACAATATTTCAAATCCCCCTCTTTATCACGATAGCGGATGTTTGAACGGCGTGCCTGAAAGTCGTGCAGATTCGACGACGAATGTGTCTCACCGTAGCTGCCCCGGCTTGGCATCCAGGTTTCGATATCATACTGCTTATATGTCTTTTGAGACATATCACCCGTACATACTGCTACAACTTGATAAGGGAGCTCCAAAGCTTGAAGCAGCTCTTCTGCATAGCTTGTAATGTCTTGAAGCGCTTTTTCAGATACCTCGGGGTCCGCTTCAGTCAGTACAACCATCTCCACCTTTGCAAACTGATGCACCCGGTACAGGCCGCGCACATCCCGGCCGGCAGACCCCACTTCGCTCCGGAAGCTGGTCGATACGGCTGCCAGACGAACGGGCTCCTCGGCATCGATAATTTCTCCGGCATAATACGAAATGAGCGGTACTTCCGATGTACCGACAAGAAATTTGTTCTCCCCAGCAAGCTCATATGTCTGATCTCGTCCTGTCGGGAAGAATCCCGTATTCTCCAGCGCCTCTTCCCGTACCATGATGGGTACATCCATCGGCACAAATCCGTGCTTCATCACGATATCCAGCGCAAGCTGCTGAACGGCCCGATGAAGCAGAACACCGTCGCCTTTGAGATAATAGCTTCGCGAACCACCAACCTTTACCCCCCGCGGAGCATCAATCAGATCAAGCTTTTCTCCCAGCTCCATGTGATCCATCATCGGAAAATCCCGTGTTTGAATCTCCCCTACCTGCCGCACGATTACGTTATCCTGGTCCGATTCACCAAGCGGTGTGTCCGGTGATACCACATTCGGAACAAGCAGCATCAACTGGCTGCAACGATCCTGCACGTCAGTCAGCTGTGCTTCCGCCTCTTCCATTCGAAGATTCAGACTTCGTACATCCTTACGCAGCAAATCTGCTTCTGTCCTGTTACCCGCCCGCATAAGCTGGCCTATCTTTTCCGAATCTATATTCCGTCTCTGCCGCAGCTTCTCCACTTCAGTAATCAGCTCTCTGCGCCTGTTATCCCACATCAGCAAATCCTTGATCGATACATTTATTTTTTTCTGATTAGCCGTTTCCTGAACCCGCTCTGCATTTTCTCTAATCCATTTCATATCCAGCATACGTATCACTCCTAAGTTAATTTTGATATAAAAAAACATAGAGCGCCCTCATCCCTTGGGACGAGGAGCGCTCTATGCTCGCGGTGCCACCCAATTTATTGAAGCTCTAACGGTCAGAGGACTCGGTCAAGCTTCAATCACTTTGGTTCCGCGATAACGGGCGGGCCCGATTAACTTAGGGGAAACAAGTCCCTTAACGAAAACACCTCCGAGTTGGATGCTCTTCATCGGCATTTTTTCACGTTATTGATTTAAGTGCATTATAGATTAGCCATTTCCATTTTGCAACGGTTTTATGCCTATTTATGCTGTACTTTCCTGCCAGATAGGACTATAATTAGCACTTGAAATGCTTTAATTTCATATGAAGCTCAAGGGGTGCTGGTTAGCCGGCTGAGATAGTATCCGTGTAAAGCGTGTCAGATACGTACCCTTTAACCTGATCTGGGTAATGCCAGCGTAGGAATGGAGAGTAATTCTTTTGTGCTGTATGGTTATATAACAGCCGAACCCTTACGTTTGCATGCGTCCCTTGTCCGGGACGCTTTTTTTATTGTGAAGAGAAGGTAGCTTTTAAAGCATTTTCATGAATATTAATGCTCATAGGGGTAATTAAAGGAGAGAGAAAAGTGCATAAAAGACTAGGCATGATGATGCTTGTACTGCTTATGGCTGTTGTTACAGCTTGCGGAAGCAGCGGCACAGAGAACGAAGGCTCAGGTACCGGTTCAGAGGACACCGCTGGAAGCGAAGGTCTGCGTGATATCAAGGTCGTTCTGGACTGGACGCCAAACACGAACCATACCGGTTTATATGCTGCGGTAAGTGAAGGCTATTATGAGGAAGAAGGCCTGAATGTTGAGATCATACAGCCAGGTCAGGCTGGTGCGGATACGATGGTAGCATCAGGCGAAGTGCCTTTCGGCGTAAGTTATCAGGAGGGTGTTACACAGGCCCGGACACAAGGTGTTCCTATCGTTTCGATCGCTGCTGTCATTCAGCATAATACATCGGGTTTTGCAGCTCCCGCAGATCGCAACATTGAGTCTCCTAAAGATTTCGAAGGCAAAACCTACGGAGGCTGGGGCAACCCTATCGATTCGGCAGTTCTGGATACGATAATGGGAATCGAAGGCGCAGATGTCGATAAAGTCAGCAATGTAAACATCGGT
This sequence comes from Neobacillus mesonae, assembly GCA_023715865.1. Lineage (GTDB taxonomy): Bacteria > Bacillota > Bacilli > Paenibacillales > Paenibacillaceae > Paenibacillus. Next base: position 125,598 of record JAMBOW010000003.1, on the reverse strand, counting down.
GATGCTGACTTCTTTACAGCTACCAAACGGGACATCGATTTCGCCTGGATCTTTTATGCCTGGACGGGCATCGAAGCCGAGCTTCGTGGTGAGCCAATCGACATGTTCTACGTCAAGGACTACTCCGAGAAGCTCGACTACTATACTCCCGTCCTGATCACCAATGAACAAACCATCAGCGAAGATCCAGAGCTTGTTAAAGCCTTTATGCGAGCTACGTCCAAAGGTTATCAGTACGCAATCGATCATCCGGAAGAAGCGGCAGAAATCCTTAGCAGCGCGGAACCGGATTTGGATAAAGAGCTGGTGCTTGCCAGCCAGAAATGGCTGAGCCCTAAATATCAGGATGATGCTGGACGCTGGGGCGAACAGAAAGCAGAAGTATGGCAAAACTATTCGGACTGGATGGTAGAGCACGAGCTGCTTGAGCAGCCACTGGACGTCGATCAAGCATTTACGAATGATTTCTTGCCTGAACAATAATGAACAGAAAGCGTTGGTGAACGATATGGCTCAAACTCTATTAAGCATTCAAGTCATCCCAAAAACGCCAAATGGCGAAGATTCCATTCCATATGTGGATCGCGCCATTGAGGTCATCCAGCAGTCGGGAGTTAAATATCAAGTCAATCCGCTCGAGACCACACTCGAAGGCGAGCTTCCGGAGCTGCTGAGCGTTGTTCAAAAGATGCATGAGGTTCTGATTGAAGCGGGCAGTCCAAGCATCATTTCGCAAATCAAAATCGCCCACTATCCAAGCGGAATCAGCATGGAGGGTCTGACGGAGAAATATCGTCCATGAAACATTTTGCAAAAAGTGTGCTGCCCCCTCTTGCGGCAGTGATCCTCTTTTTGGCGGTATGGCAAATTGCCGTGCCGCTTTTTCACATTGAAAAGTGGATCCTTCCAAGTCCCGTAGACATTACCCGTGAAGCGGCTGCTCAGGCCGCCAGTCTTACAGAACATACTTGGGCAACAGCGAGGCTCACTCTGCTCGGCTTCGGTATCGGAGTCGCTGTTGGTCTTCTGACCGCTATGGCGCTTCATCTGGTTCCTTTTTTAAAGTCAGCCATTTATCCATTGCTCATCCTTAGCCAAAATATCCCGACCATTGCGCTCGCTCCGCTCCTTATGATTTGGTTTGGCTTCGGCCTGCTTCCCAAAATTATCGTGATTACGCTGGTGTGCTTCTTCCCTGTAGCGGTATCTACGATGGATGGGCTGATGCAAACCGATCGAAGTATGCTGAGCTACATGCGAATGGCCGGGGCAAATAAGGGACAGATATTCCGTAAGCTGGAAGTCCCGCATGCACTGCCTTCCATTTTTTCAGGAATAAAAATAGCAGCAACCTACAGTGTCATGGGTGCCGTCATTGCCGAGTGGATTGGAACGGACAAAGGTATCGGTTATTATATGATGCTGCAAAAATCAGCCTATCGGACAGACCGGGTGTTTGTCGCTATGGCCATTATCGTAATTCTCAGCCTGCTGCTATTCGCTCTAATCGCTCTGCTGGAGAAAGCACTCGTTCGATATAAGACAGACAAAAGCAGAAACGCCGCCCGTTAATATGAGGCAGCTCATCTGCTTACGAAAGGAGGAATATCCTATGCATCCTGCGCTCGAAGTAACAGATATCAAACTATCTTTTCAAGATAAGAAACGCCGCCTTCCCGTACTGAGTAATATTTCACTGACGGTAGGACAAGGTGAATTTATCTCGATCATCGGTCCCTCTGGCAGTGGAAAAAGCTCTTTATTCCAAATCATAGGAGGACTTCTTCATCCCGATGCAGGAACAATCCGTATGAATGGAGAAGTGGTAACAGAAGAAAGCGGCAATATCAGCTATATGCCTCAGCAGCCAGCCCTGCTCCCTTGGCGGACAATCGAAGACAATATCAAGCTTGGCAGCGAAGTCGCACCGGCGAAATTCCGTGCTGTTGAAGATACGGGGCGTGAAGAAACCATTCGGAAATGGATTACTCAAGCCGGACTGGGCGGATTTGAAAAGGCATACCCGCATATGCTGTCTGGCGGTATGCAGCAGCGGGCTGCTTTTTTGCGTGCGCTGTTAAGTCCGCAGGAGCTGATGCTGCTTGATGAGCCGTTCAGTGCGCTCGACGCGCTTACGCGAAGCGAGATGCAGGAATGGCTGCTCGGCATCTGGGAGCAGTCCCGCCGCTCGGTTCTTTTTATCACGCACAATATCGAAGAAGCCCTCCTGTTGTCGGATCGGATCTACGTATTTTCAAACCGCCCCTCAAGCGTGCTTCATGAGGTGAAGGTTCCTTTTACACGCCCGAGACATGAGCTGCTGACCGAAGACCCCCGCTTTCTCGCATTGAAACGCGAAATGTCCGATTGGATGCGGGACGAAAGAAACAAGGATCGTTCTTCGATGATGAATGGACTGAGAAGTAAATAAAGCAAGGAGGTGAAAGCGTAATGCAGCAGCCTGAATACCATTTAGCGCCTGTTATTGACTCGCATATTCACCTGGACCAGTATGATGACGAGAAGCAGCCCTTACGTCTGTCGTTTGCACAGCATCATGTTGAATCGGTTATCGCCGTGTCTACCAATCTCGCTTCCTGCTTAAGAACGGAGAAGCTGGCTTCTGCCGCTGCCGGACAGATTTTTCCGGCCTATGGATTTCATCCTGAGCAGCCGGTTCCGTCCGAATCGGAGCTTCGCGAGCTGCTTCAATGGATGGAAGAGCATCTAGCCCGGATGATTGCAGTAGGTGAAGTCGGTCTGCCCTACTACTCCAGACAGGAGGCTGCCGATAAAGGAAATCCTTTTGAGTTGCAGCCCTACATTGATCTGCTGGACACATTTATCGGATTCGCGAAAAAACACGATAAACCGATCATCCTTCATGCTGTCTATGAAGACGCAGATATTGCAGTTGATCTGCTCGAGCATCACCGCTTTACGAAGGCTCATTTCCACTGGTTTAAAGGCGCCGAAAGTACAGTGCGCCGAATGGCAAAGAACGGATACTTCATTTCTTTTACACCGGATATTGTATATGAAAAAGAAATTCAGGATCTTGCCGGTATTTATCCGCATGATCAGGTTATGGCAGAAACCGATGGCCCATGGCCTTTTGAAGGCCCTTTTGCTGCGCAAAAGACTCATCCGCGAATGGTAAAGGACGTCATCAGTGCATGGTGTGATGTAACAGGAGTCAAGCTGGAAACAGCAGCTGAACTGTTTTACAACAATACCAAGCGTTTTTACGGCATTTAATCAAGACAAGCTGCCAAGCAGCACCCTACCCTTACATAGTGGCTTCAGCAGGTTACGCCTCTGTTTACAACAGAGGCTTTTTTCAATGCCCGAACATTTCCCCATTTCACTCAAGCACTTTTCCTTTTCAAGCATCGGGATGATGAAGGTATTGTCGAACGAAGAAGAACGAATTAGAATTTGAGAATGTGCAGCTGTCGCCGTACCGAAGTTAAGAGACCGCTAACAATTAAAATGTAAGCACTTACAACCTGAAAGGAAACGTGAACCTCATGATCGATTCCCGTTATTTAAATACACTTCGCAATCAAATTTTTATCGGGTCCCTATTTGTCATGATGCTTGTTCTCGGCTCCATTGCTTTTATTCTGTATCAGCAGGTTTCTGTTCTGCTAAGAAACAATGCGGAAAGCCACATTGAGCAAACCGCTATTCAGACAACAGGCAAGCTGGAGGCTTTAGTGAGCCAAATTGATACCTGGACCTCTCAAGTCGCAACGGATGCTTCTGTCCAGCGTTACTTGGCCCAGGAGACTGCAGGCAGAACACTCAGCTTCGCAGAAAGACAAAACCTGCAAGAAGAGGTGCGCAAGCTGGAAGCTTATGCAACCTCCATCCGCTCCATCGAAATTTACACTAAGGAATATCGCAGACTCCTGCCGCTGGACGATGTGCAGCTGGATCAGCGTGTAGCAAACGGACTTGTGGATGAGGCAGATCGAGCACAGGGCAGACTGGTCTGGTTCGGCATTGATCCGCGAGATTCTCACAGTGTCGTTGCGATCCGCAACATCAGGCTGATTAATCAGTCGTTTGAGGTCGCCGGTTATTTGGTAGTACGTATCGATAAAAGCTACTTTCAGCTCACGGATATTGAATCGAACAGCAATCAGCCGCTGGAGTACATGAATCTGTTCGATGGTTCCGGCAACCCTATTTCGATCGCTCCAATGCCAGGCATCAACGCGAATATTCAAGCGCACCAGCTTCAATCCTCTATTCAGCTGGACGGTAAATCGTATATCACGGTGACGAAGCCTTCGGAGAAGACAGGCTGGAACCTGGTGATTTTATCCCCAGCAGATTACAAGGCAGAGGGCATCAGCGTGCTTCAGACCGTCATTATCGTTTCAGGCATTGGAGGTGCCTTGCTGTTCATCATCCTATCCTTTTTTCTATCTACAATGATTACGAAACCCATCCTGAGCTTGATTAAGGTGATGCGCAATTCCAAATTCGGCACGTTAAAGCCAAGTACCGTTACCTCTGCCACACTTGAAATTCGGGAGCTGAACAACACTTACAATCAGATGGTGGACAGAATGAATGAGCTCGTAGAGGTCGTGTATCAAAAAGAAATTTTGCAAAGTCGTACAGAGCTTAAAGCACTTCAGTCTCAGATCAACCCCCATTTTTTGTTTAACACGCTGGAGGCCTTCTACTGGGCGCTTGACGAAAAAGGAGAGGATGAGCTGGCTGAGAGTGTAATTGCGATGTCCGGACTGTTCCGCTATGTCATTAACCGGGGAGATGAGGACGAATGGGTGGCTATAGATAATGAGCTGACGCATGCTGAGCGTTACTTGACGATTATGAATATTCGGATGGGAGACAGGCTCTCCTGGAGCATCACATGCGATCCGTCTTTACGATCTGTTCCTATTCCCAAGCTGCTGATTCAGCCCCTTGTCGAAAATGCCATTCTTCACGGGATTGAACAGCAAGTTGGTCCAGGGAGCATTGAGCTGGCAGTCTCTCCTTCAGAACGTCCGGGATATACGCAGATTATAGTCATTGACAGCGGACCGGGAATGGACGATGAGAAGATTCAATCCCTATACACGGCTATCAAAGAGGGACGTTCGGCTTCTTCAAAAGGAAAAGGCATCGGCATTGCGAACATCTACGGAAGATTAAAGCTAAGCTACAGCACAGAGGAACCCGAAATGCATATTACGAGCCAAGCAGGAAAAGGAACCGCCATTACACTTACGATACCAATTGAACCGGGGGGGTCTTTTTATCATGAAGACAATACTCATTGTGGATGATGAGCCAAGAACTAGAGAAGGCATACGGAAAACGCTAGAATCTTGGTCATCCGGACAGCATACCACCCATACTTTATCGAGTGCAGTAGAAGCACTTGCATGGCTGCAGGTGAATCATGCCCATCTTGTCATTACCGATATTCGTATGCCGGAAATCAGCGGACTTGATTTGATTGAACAAATTCATTCGTCTCCTTCCCCTCCTGTCGTTATTGTCATTTCCGGACATGCGGAGTTTGATTACGCCCAGAGAGCGCTGAAATATGGTGTAGTTGAATATTTGCTCAAGCCTATCGACAAGAAGAAGCTCGTTGCTGCGGCAGAGCTAGCTCTTAAGCGTTATGAGGATCAGAACCAAGTAGAGCAGATGAAAAAGCTGGTCGATCCAAAACTGATGGAGACCGCCCAAGAGGATCGAGTGTACAGTACATCGATTCGCGAAGCGATAGATTACCTTGATCAGCATCTAAACGAGCCCGTATCCCTGCGCGATCTGTCCCAGGTGCTTCACATGAATACAAGCTATCTTAGTTCCCTATTCAAGGAGCAAACCGGCCTTACCTTCAGCGATTATATGACTCGCAAAAGACTTCAACGCGCAAAGGAGCTTCTCGTGAATACGAGACTTTCGATTAACGAGATTTCGGAGCTCGTCGGATACCAGACTCCGAAATATTTTGTAAAAGTGTTTCGAACAGCGGAGAATATAAGCCCGGGCAGGTACAGAACGAATCTACAAATCGGCTCAGAGGAGAAAATCCAATAAAAGTGGTATTACACCCAAAACCTGTTACGTTATGCGCTTACAAAAGCTTTGCTACAATTCAACTAGAGACAAATAAAGCGGTTTCACAACCGACTAAGATCAATAAGCAAAGGGGATGTAAACGTGTTCAAATTTAGTAAAAAGTGGACGTTTATGATCATGACGCTATGCTTCGCCATCGCGCTTGCAGGCTGTGGTAACAGCGGCAGCGCAAATGGAGATGAAGGTGCTTCGGACGGCGATAAAACGACAATCAGCTTTATGCATCTGTGGCCTGAGGGTGTATCTGCAGGACAAAATAAAATCGTTAATCAAATTATTCAAGATTACCAGACAGAAAACCCGAATGTAACGATCAAGACGGAAGTGCTCGACAACGAACAGTATAAAAACAAACTGAAGGTACTCTCTGCTTCCAATGAATTGCCTGATGTCGGCATTACCTGGGCTGCAGGCTTTATGACTCCTTACGTTGAAGGGGGACTATTCACACCGTTAGATGATCTGCTTGATGGTGATTTAAGCGGAAAATTTGTAGAAGGAACAACCGAAGCCTTCAACATCGACAGCAAGACATATGGTCTTCCGCTGGAGTTTAACATTACCCCTGTGTTCTACAATAAGGCTATCTTCGAGCAATATGGACTGGAAACACCGCAAACCTACGAGGAATTGAAACAAGTTATTGCTACTCTTACCGACAACGGGGTTGCTCCAATTGCGCTCGGCAATAAGGACCGCTGGACAGGATCTCTCATTTACATGTTCCTCGCGGAACGCTTTGGCGGACAAGAGGCACTTGCTAAAGCGATTAACGGCGAAGGCTCCTTCACAGATGAAGGCTTGCTCAAGGCGGCAGCTGAAGTGCAGTCACTCGTAGACAGCAACGCTTTTATTAAAGGATTTAACGGGCTTTCCAATGAAGAAGCTAAATCCGAGTTCCTGAATGGAAATGCGGCAATGTATATCATGAGTACTTGGGAGCTTCCTAACTTTACAACGAACGAGGAAATCCCTCAGGAATTCCGCGACAGCGTCGGTTTCTTTAAATTCCCTGCAGTCGAAGGCGGCAAAGGAAGCGTTGACAGCTGGGTAGGCGGACCTGGTGTAGGGCTGTTCGTATCCGAGAACTCCCAAGTGAAAGAAGAAGCGAAGAAATTCGTAGAGTATTTTGTAGCTAAATGGGGTGAGCAATCTGTTACCGGCGCAGGTGTGATTCCGGCCACTAAAGTAGATACAGCTTCACTTGAGCTCCCTCAGCTGTATATTGACTTATTCAACGAAATGAACAAAGCGACCAGCATTACTTTATATGCCGATGTGCAGATGCAGGCATCAGCAGCTGAAACCCATCTGAATCAAATCCAGGCATTGTTTGGCAAAGCCGTGACTCCTGAAGCCTTCGCGGCCGAGCATGACAAAGCTATTTCCGGGAAGTAAACAACAAGAATAACAACCACAAATCAGGTGAGCTGGCCCGGTCTTGCACCGGGTCAGCTCATTATGTAGAACGGAAAGGAGTTTGACTCAAATGGATAAAGTGATGTCTAACAAGAAGATGATCGCACTCTACGTCCTTCCATCCCTGCTGTTAATTTTGGCGCTCGTCTATATCCCAATTCTGTTAACTGGATATTACGGTCTGCATGAATGGAACGGAATAGGTGCCATGAAATTTATTGGATTGGATAACTACAAGGAGCTGCTGCAGGACAGCGTATTTTGGAGCAGTGCCTGGCACTCCCTCTTGCTCGCTTTCTTCTCAGGCTTAAGCTTGATTATATATCTGGCTGTGGCTATGGTTGTAGCGGGTCGCATTAAGGGCGCTAATCTGTTCCGCAAAATCTATCTTGTCCCCATGCTGCTGTCATCTGTTGCGATTGCACAGCTGTGGCTGCGGATGTACCATCCGACAAACGGGGTTATTAACAGCTTTCTGACGTCCATCGGCTTCGACGATCCTCCTGCATGGCTGGCAGAGCCCTCACTTGTACTGATTGCGCTCTTTATTCCCATCCTGTGGCAGTATGCAGGCTTCTATATTCTGATCTACTACTCTGCACTAAAGAACATTCCGACCTCGCTTGAAGAAGCGGCAAAAATCGACGGTGCCACCGGCATACAGATCGCCCTTAGAATCAAGCTTCCACTTATTATGGAAGTCATTAAAGTTACCATTGTGCTATCCCTTGTGGGTTCGCTTAAATATTTTGATTTGATCTACGTCATGACAGGCGGCGGGCCAAACGGCTCAAGTGAAGTTATGGCCTCCTACATGTACAGCGAGGCATTTAAATCCTACGACTTCGGATACGGCAGTGCCATCGGCTTCTTCCTGCTCATTATCTGTCTTGTAGTGACCTGGATCATTCGTAAATTAACAGCGACTAAAGATACGATTCAATACTCATAAGGAGGTAACGCATCATGATGGATAGTACTGCCCAGCTTGGCGGATCTGCTAAATCCAGCTCCAGTATATTGAAAAAAACCGGATACTCGCTTCTATACATTATATTGATCGGGGTTGCAGCATTTCAGCTGTTTCCGCTTGTATGGCTGCTGCTCTTCTCGCTCAAAAATAACCAAGAGGTATTTAACCTGCCTCCGCTGTCCCTGCCGGCAAATCCCAAGTGGGAAAACTATGCAAAGGTATGGAACTCAGGCAATATCGATGTTTACTTTTTTAACAGTGTATGGATCACCGTGGCAGCAACAGTAATCACCGTGGTGCTTGGGAGCCTTGTGACCTTTGCCATCACCCGGATGAAATGGAAAGGCAGCTCTCTTGTCCTCGGCCTGTTTATGGTCGCGATGATGATTCCTGTCCATTCCACATTAATTCCGTTGTTCAGTATGTTTAACAAGATCGGGCTGACGGATCATCCGCTTTCGCTGGTGCTCTCCTACGTCGCATTTAATATGCCGATTACGATTATGATTCTGCTGGGCTTCTACTATGCGCTTCCTAAAGAGGTCGAAGAAGCAGCCGTGATCGACGGCTGCAGCGTTAACCGGATGTTTTTCCGCATCGTTCTTCCAATGACAAGCTCAGTCATTGCTACAACAGGAATCATCAACATGATTTATAACTGGAATGAATTCATCTTCGTAAATACATTTATCAGCTCCGATCAATATAAAACATTGACCGTTGGCGTCCAGAACTTTATCGGCCAATACACAACCGACTGGGGTGCCATCGGTGCAACGCTAATGATCAGTATTCTGCCGATTCTCGTTGCCTACATGTTCCTCAGCGAACGGATTGTTGAGGGAATGGCAGCCGGAGCCGTAAAAGGCTGATCTAGAATAGACTGTCTGTGTGATTAATATAAGAAGCTCCGAGCCCCATGCGCAGGATTAATCCTTTGCACAGAGGCTCGGAGCTTTTTTAACAAATGCTTAGATTATGCTTCGTTACTCTTATAGATGAAGTAATCAAAATCAGCAGGCAGGCTTTGACCCGATGTATCTTGAGAACGCATACCCACAAATGCCCCGGTGAAGAAGCCGCCGCCTTGAATGTAATCATCCGACAGCTTGTGAGATTGGAACTGCACTGGAATAGTCGCCCAATTCTGCCCATCCCAAGAATAGGAATACTCATAAATGTCGTATTTCACATCTACACGCAGATATACGTCCTCTGCTTCAGCCGGGATAACAATCTCCTGTCCCTGCAAAGGCTGGGAGAACGTGAAGTTATCACATACTGCAAGCTCCAGCACCCTTCCCTTCTCCTCATTCCAAGTAATTTGGCAGGAGGTCCAGTTCTGGGTATTGTAGTAGTTTGCAAGTCCTGCTGATTGCTGGAATGTCGTCGGGTTAAACGCAACCTTCGTCTCTGCTGTAAAGCGGAAGTGCTGCCAGCGTCTTGCGATAAAGGCTTGCGTAAACTTGGACGAGAAGGACTCTTTGCCGTACAATCTCAGATGCCCAGGGCGATCCGTCAATGAGAGGACCGAGCTGCCAAGCGGAATACGCAGGCTTTGGAAATGCAGATTCAGCTCTTCGCTGTCAAAATCGTCTTTTTCCGGGAAGTCCGGCTCCCATTTGACCTCTGCCATATTCGGACCTTCGATCTGAAGGGAAGGCTGATTGCCGCCGACCACATAAGGCCATCCGTCTCTCCATTCAAGGCGTTGAATCGCTGTTTCACGGCCGAGCGGGCAGTATCCTCTCGGATCAAGCAGCGGATGTCCTTCTCTCGAAAGAGGTCTTCCGGTCAAATGAACAAGGAACCACTCGTCGGTATGCGTGTGCACGATGGAAGAGTGCCCTGCCTTTTGCAGCGGATTCCGCGGATGAGCAAAGGAAGAAATGAGCGGATTCTCCGGATGCACTTCATAAGGTCCGCGCAGATCCTTGGAACGGGCAAGCGTGGAGCAATGATCATACTTCGTTCCGCCTTCCGCCGTGAGCAAGAAGTAAACACCGTCAATTTTGTACAAATGCGGAGCTTCTGTCAGCTTAATATCCGTTCCTTTAAAGATAATCTCTGCTTTGCCCACCAGCTTCTGCTGTACCGGGTCGAATTCCTGCAGAGCAATACCGTAGAAAGGATGATTCCCAACACGCTGATCCCAAACCATATTGACAAGGTACTTCCTGCCATCCTCGTCATGGAACAGGGACGGATCAAAGCCTGAGCTGTTCAAATAAATCGGTTCAGACCATTCTCCATCAATGGTGTCACAAGTAACCAAGTAGTTATGGGAATCTTTCCACTGTCCCTCCGTCACTTTAACATCCGTGTAAATAAGCCAGAACTTCCCGTCACTGTAAGACAATGCAGGGGCCCAAATGCCTCCTGAATCGGGATTTCCCATCATATTCAGCTGACTTAGACGATTTAAAGGCCTTGATACGAGCCTCCAGTTCTTCAGGTCTTTTGAATGATAGATTCCTACGCCTGGAAACCATTCAAAAGTCGATACTGCAATATAGTAGTCTTCTCCGGCACGGCAAATGCTTGGATCCGGATTAAATCCCGTCAAGATCGGATTCTGAATAATAGCCATCAGTTTGCTCCTTTGCATTACGGATAACCCTGTTTGCTTGCACTCTATTTACCCTTCTTCTTCAACAGGCAGCAATCCGTGTGAATTTAGTAGTATACTGTAATCATAGCAAGGTTATTTATACTTACCCATATCCATAAGAAGTCACTATTTACCCAAATCAAGCAAAGTTTGCTGACCTATTGGAAGGTGCATCCATCATGGAACGTAGAGAAAATGTGATAAGAGATCATAGAGGACATAAAGAAGAATATAAGGGAACTGAATTTATGCTGCCTGATATGAATTCAACCTTCCGTGTGTTTGCTGCCCATTACCGCACCGTAGATCAACATTGGAGCTATCCTGTTCACTCCCATCCCTTCTTCGAGGTGAACCTTGTTTTATCCGGTACTCAAGACATGAAAGTGAATGGGCAGCCTTTTACACAACAGCCTGGCGACCTGCTGCTCCTTATCCCTGGAGAGGAACATGAAAGCTATGCAGCCGCTCAACGAGGCATGACTTATTACTGCATTCATTTTGATGTGGATGAACCGGATTTTAGAGAGCTGCTATGTGCCAGAGTTATTCCTTTCTTCGCCTCAGACAGCGAGCTTAGCAACGCGATTCGTCCCGCGCTGGACAAACTGATTATGCTTACGCTGGAGGAAGCAGGGGTGAGCGTTCAGTCCCGCATGATCATCCTCTCCGCCTTGTTCGAGCTGTTCGGAACACTCAGCCATGTCCTGTCCCAAGAAGGTCACGGTACCTCGTCGCAAATCTCCCCTACCGCTTCCTATGTTGCCTCCAGGCTGGAGCAGATCGTTGGGGACATGGAAAGTGAGGAAGGAGAAATTCGTACCCATGAAACGATTGAGTCCATAGCACAGGACGTCGGTTACAGCACATCTTCAGTCAATCGCATGTTTACCCGTGCATTCGGCTTATCGCCGAGACAGTACATGTCTATGCTGATGCTCAAAAAGGCCAAGCTGCTGCTCATGGATCCTGAGACCTCTATCGAGGAAATTTCCTCAAGGCTGGGCTATAAAAATATCGCCCATTTCAGCAGGCAGTATAAACGCTGGACTGGTGAATCTCCAAGCCAGTTCCGCGGCAGATTCCACAAATAGGTTGCTTTGATACACACTGCTTATCATGATGCAAACAAAGACACCACCCCTTATCAAAGAGGCGGTGTCTTCTTCAAATTTTCCGATGTGAGCCGAGCTTATCGCTTCATGAAGCCTTTACTTTCAAGAAAGCCTTTCAGCTGAAGACGTGCAGGCTGAGTCAGACGTTTGGTCATCATTTCCGACCAAGTAGCGGTCTGTGCTCCTCCGGAACGGTCGCGCATATAAGCTGAAAGTGTCTCGTCATAAGCTTTGACCTGTTCAAGCGTCTCTTCCCGATTGTAGCCGTTCTTGTGCAGCACTGCTGGCTGCGGCAGACGCGGCCGGAGCAGCGGCTCTTGATCTGGAACGCCTACGCACATGCCGAAGACCGGATAGACGAATTCCGGAAGACCAAGGCGTTCGGAAACCTCAGCGATTTTATTACGGATTCCTCCGATATATACGATGCCAAGTCCCATGGATTCTGCAGCAATTGCTGCATTTTGGGATGCCAAGGCTGCATCAATGGTAGCAACCGTGAAATTTTCCGTTGTATCCTCATACGTCTCTTCGCCTGCTGCATGCACAGCCGCTGTTTCACGAAGGCGGAACAAATCTGCGCACCAGACAAGAAAGACCGGGCACTCATTGATATAGGCTTGATTACCGGCAAGAGCGGCCAGCTCACTCTTCAATTCCGAATCCGTTACAGCGATAACGCTGTAAGCCTGCACATTGCTTGATGAAGAAGCCATTTGAGCCGCAGCAACGATGGTGTTCAGCTGCTCGTCGGTTACAGGTTCATTTTTATATTTTCGTATCGAACGATGATTCATTAAGAGATTGATCGTATCATTCATGACTTCCTTCACTCCGTTCACTAAATGGAATTTGAGACAAATACGCCTTAAGTCTACTCCTTCATGCCATACGTTTCAAGGCGAAGGCCGCTTACCGCTTCGAATAAGCATATCCATATGCAAATAACTGAAAAATTTACTGTGTAACCGTGATATACTTCTCGATCTCCTGCGGAACCTCATAGTACTTGCCATCAAGCCCATTCAGCAAATACCCTTCACCGATATAGACCAAGTCTGCATTCGGGAAGTGGATCAGCGTTACGTTCTGGGCCATCTCCGGATTAACCTCGCTCGCCTGCTCCGGCACCTTGGTCGATTTCCCTTGATTGAGGATATCGACAAGTTCAGAGATTTGACTGGAGTCGGTTATTGTTTTTGAGACCTCTCCTTTTTTGATCAGCACCTCTTCACTTTGTTTTAGGCTCTCATCAAATGGTGCTTCCGCTGCTTGCGAGCAGGCGGTCAGCATTAAACTTATCGTAAGCATGATTAAGGCTGGCCATAATCTTTGCCGTTTCATGAAATAATGCTCCCTTCTTCATGTATCTTCCTATATTTTTACCCCTTTTTTCATATTAAAATTAAATTACATATGTTTACTCATTTGCACCGCTCTTGATCATGAACGTTTATATTATTAATCCCTCCCTCGATAATCATTCCACTGCCTCTTTGAACAGAGCCAGAGCACAACCGAAGGTTTAAGAGACTTTTCTCTTTTGTAGTTTTTTTAATGTCCTAGCGGTTAACAAACTTTCCTTTGGGCGGCGGCTCATGCAAAGCAAGCCGCCACCCGATATGCACCCGCGAGTTTTTGTGACTTGACGATTTTTGTTTTGAAGCTGTGAATGCTTCAGAGAAATACACCTACATTCAAAACAAAACAGAGCGAGATGCAAAATCCGCCTTTGTTTCACGTGAGGAAGCGCCAACCTAACCCAGCGATCATTTTGCATACGGAGCGACTTTTGCTTTCCATGCCCTGAATAGACAACAAAGAGATTCACCGCATGGAAAGCAACCGGAGCGAGGGAGGCAAAATGTGAGCGGCACAACAGAGCGCGCAATCGAGCGCACAGTAGAGCGTGCTATGTCGCTCACGATACTTCCGATATATCACTACTAGTTATTTTGCGTTAAAAAGCAACTTTTTAGTTTTGATAGCCGTTTACATCAGAGCTATACATCCGCATTCAAAACAAACCGAGCAAAGAAGACAAATACGAGCGCAAAGGAACAATTCCTCCTTTTCCCTAGTCTAATGAATAGAGAGGTGACGCACTTGGACTCAGATCATCAAACTTTATATAAACTCATGGACGAGTATGGCAGCGATGTGTGGAATTACGCATATTTTTTAACGAAAAACCGGGATCACGCGGATGATATCTCTCAGGAGGTGTTTATCAAGGTCTATCAGGCTATGCACACGTTCCGCGGAGATGCCTCTATTAAAACATGGCTGATTACCATTACAAGAAATACGGCCTTCTCGTATCGAAGATCACGTTTTTTTCGGCAGGGTCTTCTTGGAGGACGTGTCTCTTCTTTGGATTATCCTGTGGCAGGCAGCAGTGCGGCAAAGCTCAGTACAAGCACCTCTCCTTCCGCAGAAGCAGAGGTCATGGAGCAGCAGTATGCAGATGACATATGGGAGATCATTATGGAGCTGCCGGACAAATTCAGGGAGGTGCTCGTGCTGTCTCTAAAATACGAAATGAAAATCAAAGAGATCGCAGAGCTCTTAAACACCGCAGAAGGCACCATTAAATCCAGGCTGGCTCGAGCGAAGGAAAAGGTGCAAAAAGAACTAAGGAGGCTCGAAGCATGACCGATCATCATGAAGACTGGCAGGAGCGATTGAAGAAAGGTCCTTTCACTGAAGAACCTTTTACAGAGGAGCAGAAACAGCGAGTCATCCAAACTGTACAAAACCTAACCTCTCATACACAGCAAAAGCCCCGATTTCAGGGAGTGAAGCGCATATTGCTGGCCTGCAGCATCAGCGGAGCGGTTCTCGCCTGTGCATGGTGGCTTGTTCCGGGCAGTTTAGATACTGAAAATATGGCTATCACGGCGGAGCAGGCTGCCGAAACCAGCGAAGCCGAGTCGATGGATGCTGGCTCGAATACAGCTGCAAGTCAGAAGACAAGCAGCACCGATGCCGATGTAACGGCCCGGTATTCTCAGGCTACAGAAGAGTCGGCTGCAAATGATAGCAAAGAATACAGCGAAAGCGAGACAGAAGACATTTCAAACGAAATGTCCGTGATTCCGCAAAGCTCTGCCAGCTCCGAGAGCCTTGCCTACTCCTATTCCAGTATTAAGGATCTTATTGCCGACTCTGTCTTGGCTGCCGAGGTTGAGGTTACCGGCACTCCTTCTTCAACAGCTAATCTAAAATTAAAGGTGGAGGATGTCCTCTATTCAAAACCTAGTGACATCACTCCAGATGAGATTACATTGAGCTATAACGCGGTTCAAGATCAAGAGAATACGCAGGTAGAAGACACTTATCATCCACCGCTTTCAACCGGAGACCGTGCCATTCTTTTTCTGAAGAAAGATGAGGATTCAGACCTTTACTATATTGCAGGGGGTTACCAGGGAAGTTATATCATTCAGGGCGGCAAAGTATCTTCGATTGGTGAAAACATAGGGACAGAGGAGCTTCAGCAAATAGAGCAGGAGAACAAAACGCCGAGGTTTATTACAGATATGGACACCTTGGAGTTTAAAAACTTAGTTGCAGCAGCAGTAAAGAAGCTGGACAATCATTAATATAAGAGCTATAGAAGCCTGATATCTACTTCCACTAAAAAAGACCATCTGATCCACTTCAGATGGTCTTTTTTCTCCATATTTAAATTCCTTATCCATGCACACTCTTGAATTCTTTTATAACTTGATCCGTTGGAGCCGCAGGGCATTAAGTACAACGGAGATCGAGCTGAGCGCCATAGCCGCTCCAGCCAGCCAAGGTGCAAGAAATCCAGCAGCAGCGATGGGAATGCCGATGACATTGTAGCCAAGTGCCCAGAACAGGTTCTGCTTAATATTCCCCATCGTTCTGCGGCTCATTTGAATGGCATCCGGGATGCTGTTCAAATCCCCGCGCATCAAAGTTATATCTGCTGCTTCCATAGCAACGTCCGTGCCTGTACCCATTGCCATTCCAGTATCCGCCGTTGCCAGTGCAGGTGCATCATTAATGCCATCTCCGACCATCGCCACTTTTTTGCCGGCAGCCTGAAGCTTCTTGACCTCTTCGGCCTTACCTTCCGGCAGCACCTCAGCGAGAACATGATCGATGCCTGCATCTGCGGCAACCGCCTCTGCTGTCCGCCGGTTATCGCCAGTGATCATAATAACTTCGATCCCCATCGCCTTAAGCTTCTGCACCGCAGCGCGGGAGGTGTCCTTGATCGTATCGGCCACTGCGATTGTTCCCGACCAGATGCCGTCCACAGCGACCAGCATAGCGGTTTTGCCGAAGCTTTCAAGCCGCTCCATTCCTTCCTCGGCAGCAGTAATATCAACTTCATGAGTCGTGAGCAATTTTCGAGTACCAATGAGCAGCTTGTGTCCTTGTACTCCTGCCTTTACTCCATAACCCGGAACATTCTCAAATTGATCAGCCTCCAGAATAGCAATGCCGCGCTCACCAATTCCGGTGACGATAGCTCCTGCAAGCGGGTGCTCAGAAGCCGCTTCGGCCGCTCCCACAAGGGATAGCAGCTCTCTTTCTGAGACATCCTCCGCCGTTACAACATCCGTTAACCGAGGTTTGCCTTCCGTTACCGTTCCCGTTTTATCCAGCACTACGGTCTGAATCTCCTGGGCACGTTCCAGATGCTCGCCTCCCTTGAATAGAATGCCGTACTCGGCTGCTCTTCCCGATCCTGCCATAATAGAGGTCGGCGTCGCAAGACCCAGCGCACACGGACAAGCGATGACCAGTACAGCAATGGCCTTCTCTAGTGCTGCTGCGAATTGTCCCTGCTCCACGAAGAAGAACCAGATCAGGAAGGTAACTACCGCAATACCAACAACAATAGGGACAAAGATGCCTGAAATAATGTCAGCGATCCGCTGAATCGGCGCCTTCGAGCCTTGTGCTTCTTCGACTACTTTGATGATTTGCGCCAGCGCTGTGTCAGAGCCTACCCGGGTAGCTCTTACGGTAAGCACGCCGTTTTTGTTGATCGTAGCTCCAGTCACGGAATCTCCCGCTTGTTTATCTACAGGCAGGCTTTCACCGCTCAGCATGGATTCATCAACGGAGGATATGCCTTTTTCAACGATACCGTCTACCGGGAACTTTTCTCCTGGCTTTACAATGAACAGATCCGATACCATGACCTCTGAAGCTGGGATGCTTATTTCTTGGCCTTCGCGAATGACTAGCGCCGTCCGCGGTGCCAGCTCCATCAGACTTCGGATCGCCTGTGAGGAACGCCCTTTGGCTACACTTTCGAACCACTTACCAACTAGCACCAATGTGATGAGGATTGCGCTTGTCTCATAATACAGCTCAGCCCCATGGTGCCCGCCCTCTACTGTCCAGTCTATCGTCAGATATAAGCTATAGAAGTAAGCAGCCGACGTTCCCAAAGCGACGAGCACATCCATGTTTGCGCTCTTGCTGCGCAGAGCTGCGTAAGCCCCTTTATAAAATTGCCATCCGATCATAAACTGCACAGGAGTGGCCAGTGCAAACTGAAACCAAGGATTCATAAACAGGGACGGCACATAAATCCAGGAAGTAAAGGTGAAATGCCCTACCATGGCCCATAACAAAGGGACCGACAGGATTGCAGATATAATCCATTTCCACTTTTTGCGGTCAAGCTCCTTCTGCCTGATATCTGCAAGATCCTCCTTCGATTTCTGCAGCAGGGCGCCGTATCCGAGCTGCTCCACCTTGCGAACGAAATCCTCGGGAGCTGTTTCATTGGCATCATATTCAACATGTGCCGTTTCAAGCGCCAGGTTCACATTTGCTTTTGCCACTCCAGGCATCCGGCTAAGCCCTTTCTCGATCCGGGTGGCGCAGGCCGCACAGGTCATTCCTGTAATATCCAGATCCACACGCTCTACTACCGTTCCGTACCCAAGCGATTCAACTTTATCTCTTAGTGTGATTACCTGAATTACGTTCGGATCATAGCTGACCGAAGCCTGTTCGAGCGCAAGATTAACATTCGCCTTGTGCACGCCCTCCATTCGAGAGAGTCCTTTCTCGATGCGTGCAGAGCAAGCGGCACAGGTCATTCCCGTAATATGGAGTGTGGCCTGCTTCTCGCTGTTTACTGAAGACTGACTCATTACACCATCTCCTCATACCCCTTATGGGTATATATTTAATCCAGAAAAAGCAGTCCTAACGGGCTGCTCTTCGCTTGTTATTATCCTTACTATGATCAAACGATCAATAGATTAAACCACGTCGTATCCTTGATCTTCGATCGCATGCTTTACCTGATCAACGGTTACCTTTTGCTCATCGTACTCTACGTTTACCGTACCTGATGCCAAATCAACCTTACCTGAGGCTCCGACACTTTCAAGTGCCCCTTCAACGGACTTCACACAATGGTTGCAGGACATGCCTTTCACATTCAAAGTTACGCTGCTCATACAGATTTCCTCCTCGTTTTATCCTTTATATATTTGAAGCTGGTTCCTTACAAAAAGCTACTTCATTAACTTCTTAACCGTCACCAGAAGCTCGTCAATCACTTCATGCTCGCCTGCCTGAATTCGATCAATAACACAGCTCTTCATATGCCCTTCAAGCAGAAGCTTCCCAACCCCGTTAAGCGCAGATTGTACAGCTGCAATTTGAGTGAGTACATCATCACAATAGGTATCTCTCTCGATCATGCCTTTTATACCGCGGATTTGTCCTTCGATCCGATTCAGGCGTGTCGTCAAAATATTCTTCATCTCATCGGAATGATGGCTGTGTCTTACTTCTTCATTATGATGGTCTGAATGGGAATCATGGCAATGCGTCTTGTTCTGATCTTCAGCGCCTACCTTTATATCATCCACTCGCATGACCTCCTTCGTTTCCTAGTCCCAATATAATATACCCCCATAGGGTATGTCAATATGCATTTTGTTTATACCTCGCTGGGGTATGTATTATTTCCATTAAAACATAAAAAACCGGCACCTGCATATGAGGCAGGGCCGGATTCGGATTATACATACTTATTGCTGCTGAAGAGCATCGTTGTTCGCAATTTGGGCAATGGCATTCAGTGCAGCTACCATTTCTCGTTCCACTGCTTCACCAACCACATTCGTATGCGGGTCGTATTCTGCTGCAAGATCCTGATCCGCAAATCCGTCAATGGCTAGAATCGCACCCGCACGCGCTCCCCGTATGGAGCTGATTACGAATAAGGCTGCAATTTCCATCTCGGCAGCAAGTGCACCCGCCTGCTTGAATTTCTTATGCGGAATCTCCTCCACACCTGTGAAGAAAGCATCAAGCGTAACCGTGATTCCTTTGGCTACTACACCCGGTAGCTTGGTGGCAGCGGTATACAGCGCTGAAGTGACATCATGATCCGCAACCGCCGGGAACCCGTCCGGTACGAGCTGCTTCGTCAAGCCGTCGGTTCGCAGCGCAGCCGTACTGACCACGAGGCTTCCTGCCGGTGCATCCACTGTATAGGAGCCGGCAGTGCCGACGCGAATCAATGTGGTTACACCTGCGCGGATCAGTTCTTCAAAGCATACAGCAGCGCCCGGGCATCCAACGCCATGGCTGACTACAGCCAGCCGCACTCCCTGATATTCACCGACAAACGTACGATATTCCCGGCTGAAGGCAAGCTCTGTTGCACCCTCCAGCTTTTGAGAAATCTTCTCTGCCCGAAAAGGATCACCGCAAACCAACGCATACGGCGGCATATCTTCAGAACGGACCTGCAAAATAGGCATCAGCATATTAATCAAACTCCTTCTTCATCCACTCGTCTTCCGGAATAGGAAGCTCTTCATCTGAAAAGCGCTGTTCAAGGAATGGGTCGGCGGTATTGTGGAATCCGTTGCGCTCCCAAAAACCGTGGCGATCCTCTGTCATAAACTCAATTCCACGGATCCATTTTGCACTCTTCCAGAAATAAAACTCCGGCACAACGAGCCGCAGCGGCCATCCGTGCTTCGGTGTCAGCGGCTTATCGTCAAACTTAAAAGCCAGCAGCACATCGTCCCGCATGAGTGCCTCGATCGGCAGATTGGTCTCATAATCATGGTCAGCATGAATCATGACATACTTTGCCTCAGGTTTAATCTTGAATTGCTCTGCAAATTCGGAAAAGCGAATGCCTTCCCACGCGGTATCAAATTTGGACCAGCGTGTGACACAATGAATATCACTTACCGTATTCGTCATTGGCATGGATAGCAGCTGATCGTAGCTGAAGGTAACCTCTTCCTCTACTTCTCCGAATACGCGCAAATCCCAAGTGCTCATGTCATACTCAGGTACTTCCCCTTCATGAAGAATAGGAAATTTTTCTGTCAGCACCTGCCCCGGAGGAAGGCGATGTTTCATGGAATCGTCAATATTCACCTTCGGTGCTTTAGTCCCTTTTAACCGTTCGGCTTTATTGTGCAATGTTGTTCACTCCTCGTGCAGTAGTTAGTATCGCTAATAGAACTCTTAAGCATCAGTTTAAGCGTACAATGACAGCTACCTCGAGCTGCCCCCAGCTCTTTGCGCATCCTTTGCATAGCTCTTGTCTTTGAAGAAGAACATGGCAATCAGGGTGACGACAAACGGCAGCATGTAAGTGAAATGGGCCGGTAGTGAGAAGCCTTGGAGACGGATACCTATCGCTTCCATGAACCCAAACAGGAGACTGGAAGCCATAACAAGAATCGGACTGGATTGTCCAAGCATTGTGGCTACAAGCGCAATGAATCCGCGTCCTGCCGTCATATTTTCGGTAAACATTGTTACCTGTCCAAGAGACAGCTGGGCTCCGGCGAGTGCACACAGTACTCCGCACATCAGCACCGCACCGTATTGGGTTCTTCGAACGTTAATTCCAATGCTCTGCGCGGCAATCGGATTCTCCCCAACCGAACGGAGGCGGAAGCCGGAAACACTTTTAAATAGATAAAATTGCAGCAAGAACACCGTAATTAGCCCGAGATATACCAGCGGACTGTGTCCGGAGATAACATACCCAAGCCAAGGAATATCCTCAACGAAAGGGATGTCCCATTTGGGAAGTCCCACCATAGCATTATCGTAGTATGCACCTTTCACGTCAAAAATGGCACGCAGTGAGAAGGTCGTCAGCCCTGCTGCAAGAAAGTTAATCGATAACCCGACGATAATCTCATTCGCCTTCAGATTTATGCTGACATAGGCAAAGATTAGCGAGAACAGCATGACAATAACGATAGCAAACACAATAGCTAGAAATACATTATGAAATAAGTAATTACCTAATATTGCAGAAAATGCACCAATCAGCACTAGCCCTTCCAAACCGACATTAAACAGTCCTGCACGGGAACAGAGCGCCGCACCCAGTGCAGCGAGCAATATCGGTGTTACCGAACGCAGCGTCGCATTAAACAGGGCAGCATCAAAGAGTTGTTCCATTGTTTTTGTTCCCCTTTCTCCGTTTTAGAAAGCTGTAGCCGATCCGGGCAGATACAAAGAGTGTAAGTACGGCTTGAATTACACTTCCTACTTCAAGTGGAACTTCCGTATTCCGTTCTACGCCCATGGAACCGGTCTGCAGTGCAGCAAGCAGGAAGGCAGAGAAAGCAGTACCCAGCGGATGCGAGCCTGCAAGCAGCGTCGCCATGATTCCGCTCCAAGCATAATTGGCCGTACTTAGTGTTCCGTCAATAAACCGGTACTGGGTTCCGAGCACCTCTCCCGCACCGGCGATACCGGCCAGCGCACCGCTGACCAGCATAGACAGCATCATCATCCGCACACGTTTTACACCGCCGTATGCAGCAAATGAAGGATTCGCGCCAAGCATCCGAATTTCATACCCCGGCACCGTATTTTTCATGAAGAAATACATGACTACAGCCAGTACGACAGCAATAATAAATCCGGCATGGAGGCCCATGCCTTGGAACAGCTTCGGCAACCATACTCCTTGTTCAATCATTGGTGTCTGGGCCATAGCTGCCGATCCTGTCGTGTCCTTAAATGGATAGGCAACCATATACCCTGTAAAGTACTGAGCAATGTAGTTCAGAAGTAGTGTTGTAATTAGCAGATTCATTCCAAACTTAGCATCCAGAAGACCAGCAAATAGCGACCATAAGCCGCCAACAAGGGCACCAACAAGAATGGAGACAAGCATCACGAACCAGCCAGGACCCGGCAAATATAAGGCCGTCAGCGCCGAGGCCAGCGCCCCGAGCAGCATCTGTCCTTCTGCTCCCATATTGAAGAACCCAGCTTTAAAGGCGAGGGCAACACCCAGTCCGACCAGAATTAAAGGTGTGGCTCTCGCAAGCGTATTGGTGAAGAAGTAAAAACTGCCGAACGCTCCTTTCCACATCTCTGTGTAGGTTTCCAAGACGTTACCGCCTACCAGCAGAATGGCAACAGCACCGGCAATAAGACCGATGAGAACGGCAAGCAGCGGTTGTACGAGTCCTTTTATGTTATTTTTTATGAAGTTCATGCTTCTCGTTTCCCTCCTGCCATCAGCAAACTAATCTTCTCTTCCGTAGCCTCTTCAGCGGAAAGCTCCCCTGCAATAGCTCCTTCGTACATTACGACGATACGGTCTGACAGCTGCAAAATCTCGGACAACTCCGACGATACGAGCAGAATACCCGCACCTTTATCCCGCTGATTAAGCAGCTCCTTGTGAATGGTTTCCATTGCTCCGATGTCCACCCCGCGCGTCGGCTCGGCTGCAATAAGAAACGGAGCCTCGTGAGCAAATTCTCTGGCCGCAATAAGCTTCTGAAGATTTCCGCCGGATAAAAATTGGGCTTTGGTCTCTGTTGACCCTGTCTTAATCCCAAAGTGCTTAATCCAGCCTTCCACCATTCTGCGAACCCTACTTGAAGCAATTATTCCTTTGCGCTGATAAGACTTCTGATGTCCCATAAGTCCGTTATCAAGCACGGTTGCGTCTTTCGCTGCTCCCCACATATAGCGGTCCTCCGGAATATGCGCCATGCCCAGCTCACGTATATCCCGCACAGACCATTTTGTTATATCTTTACCGGACAATCGAACGGTTCCTTCATTCGCCGGACGTATCCCTGCAATCGCCTGAATCAGCTCGGATTGACCGTTCCCGGAAATGCCCGCTACTCCGACAACCTCTCCAGCATGAACATTTAAATTAACATGACGAAGCGAGGTCTGTTCCTTGGCACCAGACACCGATAATTCGCTGACTTCAAGCACAGCATCACCTGGCAGAAATGGCTTCTTCTCCATTCGGATCAAATCCCTGCCCACCATCAATTTCGACAGCTGCTCTACGTCCGTATCTGACGCGTTTAAGGTTCCAGTCACCACACCATCCCGAAGCACCGTAATCCGGTCTGCAACATCCATAACTTCCTGAAGCTTGTGTGTAATTAGAATGAAACTCTTGCCAAGCTTGGTCAGTGCCCGTACATTATCCAGCAGCTCCTTGACTTCAATAGGTGTCAGCACTGCGGAAGGCTCGTCCAAAATAATGATATCTGCCCCTTGATAAAGCACCTTAAGGATCTCTATACGCTGCTGCATCCCTAGCGGACAGTCACCAGCCTTTTTCCAAGGATCTACAGGCATCCCGTATTTTCTTCCCAGCTCCTCCACTGTCTTCGCGGCCTGCTTACGATCAAACACGCCATTTGCTGACGGCTCACGGCCTATGACAATATTCTCGGCAACGGAAAAAGAAGGGAACAGCATAAAATGCTGATGAACCATGCCAATCCCGTGCTCCATGGCTTGGGAGGGGCTTGCAAACTGAACCTCTTTCCCATGAATCCGGATGGACCCAGAGGTGGGCTGCTCCATTCCGTACAGCATCCGCATCAGTGTTGTTTTTCCAGCCCCGTTCTCTCCAACCAGGGCATGTACTTCGCCTTCATTTAAGTCAAAGCGGACATCGTGATTCGCTGTAAGCGTTCCGTACTTCTTAGTAATTCCTATCATCTCTAGCAGCATGGTATCTCTCGTCCCCCTTCTTCCCTTTCATATAAAAGACTTAAAAAGCCTGTTGTTTACGAAGAAGACCGACTGCCAGCCCGGCAGTCGGCCACATCTCTTTACGGATTAAACTGATCCTTATTGCTGTAATGGGTCTTTAACCTCAATTTCTCCGGACACAATTTTTTCTTTAATTTCTTTCACTTGATCAACAACCTCTTGTCCAATGAACGGGCTGAGCTCGGATTCACTGTCTCTTGTTACGAATGTAAGTCCAACGCCGTCTTCTTTAAGGCCGTAACTTACAGAACCAAACTCGAAATTGCCTTCTGCAAATGCTTTAAGCTCTTCGTAAGCTACAGAATCTGTAGACTTCAGCTGGGAAAGAACGATATGCTCAGGATCCTCAACTGTACGGTCTGTATCTTGTCCTGAAGTATAGAATCCTTTTTCCTTCGCTGCTTCGAACACGCCAAGATCACCTACAGCCGATGCTCCTGCGATAAAGTCTGCTCCTTGGTCAGCCTGAACAATTGCAAGCTCTTTTGCTTTTGCCGGGTCATTAAAACCGCCAGCATAGCTTACAAGGAACTCAGCATCCGGATTAACTGATTCAAGTCCAGCTCGGAATCCTTCAGTATATTTCTTGATCAGAGGAATATCTTGTGCTGCAATCATGCCGACCTTGTTTGTCTTTGTAGCAAGTCCGGCAGCCGCACCTAAGAGATACGCTCCCTCATATTCTTTAAAGCCAACGCTTCGAACGTTCGGCAAATCTACAACCGTATCGACGATAGCAAAAGTTTTGTTCGGATTTTCAGCAGCGACTTTCTTCAGTGCGTCCTCTGCTTGGAACGTAGCCGTCATGATTAAATCATAATTTTCCGCCACAGCTGCGCGAAGATTCTGTTCAAATGCTGCTGCATCCGTCGATTCAATCGTCTTCACTTCGATGCCAAATTCTTCGCCTGCTCTTTTAAACCCTTCGTCCATTTGTACAAAGAAAGGATTTACGCCGATTTTCTCAGGCAGGACAAGTACTGCTTTTTTCGCTTCACCGGAGTCAGCGGATCCGCCCGCGCTTGCATTTTCATTGCTTCCACTACCGCTGTCACTTCCGCAAGCAGCAAGTAAGATGGAAAGCATCGTAATTACTAATACGAACGAAAGAGTTCTTTTCATTATGACCTAATCCCCTTTTCCCATTTTCATAGTCCAATTTTACGAACGATGTCGAGTTTTGTCAATTATAACTTTCGGAAATTAACCATT
This sequence comes from Neobacillus mesonae, assembly GCA_023715865.1. GTDB lineage: Bacteria > Bacillota > Bacilli > Paenibacillales > Paenibacillaceae > Paenibacillus. Next base: position 100,103 of record JAMBOW010000003.1, on the reverse strand, counting down.
TGGTAGATAAATAATGTAAACAATATACTCAATAGTCCATTACATTACGAATATTTTGTTGACACCTCTCTTTTCATAATGGTAGTATGTTCCCAATATTCTTACATATCTCATAGGATTTATATGGATTATAGCTTATTCATCTTATATTGAGGAGTGGTTTTTATGAAAAAGTTTTTTCTGCAAACCGTTATTGCTACAAGCATAGCTTCCGTCCTTGTGCCGGCTGGATCGCCGATCCCAGCCTCCGCAGCCAAGTCTACTGCTTTAACTACAGTCCATAGCAGCGTTAACGGTCCGTTATCTGGCACCGGAGAGCCCGCTGCAGGCTATATTCAGTTTCTTCATAATAAGTATGGAATTTATTTCAGCGATTCGATGACTAGAGGGGAATATATTGAAGCCGTAGCTAAAATCGTAGACTTTAAACCAGAAGAGGAGTCATTTCCGGAGTTTGCGGACCTCTCTGCATCAGATCTTCTGTATCCTGCAGCAGCCAAGCTGTACTCAGCAGGCATATTGACTTCGCTGAATGTAAATGCGGACGCCCCGCTGACCCCATTGTCCGCATTGTATATTGCAGTCAAAGCAGCAGGAATCAGCGAGCTGGGGTATACCTATCCCCAGAACAAAGTAGACTCATCTCTAAATATTCTAGGATTGTCCAAAGACCGATTCCAGCACAACCAAAGCGCTGCCGCTGAAATTGCAGCTGCTGTAGATACCGGGCTGCTGCCGTCTCCCCTCTATTCACAAGCGCGCGGAGCGCTACCTGCAACTGCCGAATATGCTTCCGTACTGCTTGGAAGAGTCCTTGAATTTAATGGCGATTACAAACATAGTATCGGCCGGACCAGCGATGAGGATATCATCAGCAAGCTGTACAATGCATACGACACCTCTGATCTTATTCAGGCACCCGAGCTTCGCAAAGTTGTTAACCAAGCGCTCGAAGCAGGCCAAGTGACAGGATATAACCTGAAGGATCGAAGATATGACTCTAACTTTATCGAGCCTCTCACGCTGACCTACGGCCATGATGACATCAAGCACGCCAAACAGCTCATTGGTCTTTTGCAGAGCGAGGGTATTCAAGCAGACGTCTCCTTCCAGCCTAAGACATCCGCCTTTATCTACCTTAGGGAATGGGGAGAGCCTAAAGAAACCGAGAATTATAAGGTAGAACAAATTGCAAACGGCAACTACATCGCTTATGCCAAGGAATATGATCTTTCCTTCGAATTTGATACGGCAGCTGACAAGATTCGATTTAATGATATATTGCTTGCGTACGCCAAAAAGAACAGCGATGATCAATCCGGCCTGCTTCATGCCTCCTGGTGGCAGCCGCTCTATTATTCAAGCACCGCAATCCAGGATTACTCACCGATTACAAACAATACAATTGTCCAAGGAAATTATTATGCTCAGTCCTTCACGCTAAGCAGCGATGCCAAAGTCGTAGCTGCGGCTTTTCGGGAACTCGCCCCGGATGCCGACGTAGAGAGTCATAAATTGTGGGTCGATGTACCTTTTTATAACTATTTGCTAGGGGATTATAAGTAATTAGATTGAATCAGACAAGAAAATAGAAATCGGACAAATTATTCAAAAAAATTTTTATAGTCATGAAGGATTTACCATTTTGCCGTCGAATACAAACGATACGGTAAAAATTTGAAATTACGGAGATTGATACATGGTCTATGATGGTATAATTCTGGGACTTATCGTCGGACTGTTCAGAGGCGGCCTTAAGAATGGACTCACGCAGTTTGGTCAGATCAAGCTGAGGGGCGGACTTATATTTCCGATTTTGCTGCTCATTCAGTTTATCATCTTCCGTTTTCAAGGAGATGCTGCTTGGCTGGCTCCCGTCTCGGGATATTTCTTTATGTTCCTTTATGTTGTCGGCTTGTTCTTCTTATGGGTTAACCGTCAGAACAAGGGCTTTATTATCATTCTGATTGGCGTATTCCTTAACTTCATTGTCATGGCTGTCAATGGCGGCCGGATGCCTGTCTCGTTAGAAGCAGCCCAAGTTCTTGGGCCTTATTATACAGAGCTTCTTACCAGCGGTGATGCTGTGTACAAGCATTATATGCTTGATGCCTCTACCCGCTTATCCTTTTTGGGAGACATCATTCCTCTTTCAAGTCCTTACCCTCGAACCCAAGTCATCAGTATCGGGGACGTGGTCATGAACCTGGGTATTTTCTTATACATCCAGAGCATCATGGTTCCACCAAAGAAGGATTCTGAAGATCAAGATCTCGCACCTAGTTTACATACATCAAATTAAGACGAAGGAGGATACATACCATGAAAAAATCTAACATCGCCCGCATCATCATGAACGGGGTAATTGTTGCTTCTGTCGTTGTGGCATTGACTTCTGGATTTGCTTTCGGTTAAGATTCTCTGAGCTTTATTCCTCTTAAAACAGGCGACAAAGCCTGTTTTTTTCTTTATACATCAATATTTAATGTCATGATAAATTACAAAACATACAATGAATTTAAATTAGGAGAAAATAGATTTCATGACAACACTTCTATCAAAAATCAAAAAAGTCGATATCAGTCAGTGGTACATATTTTTCCTTTGTATAGCTGGGATTCTCGCCTTTTGGTGGAATAACGGGGCTGCCTTTTTTTCCTATTCACCTGATGAGTGGGTTACTTTGTATATTATGCTGGGTGCTACGCTTATTCTAAACAGCTTGACGTTCCGGCTTCCTCCCGAAGGAAATGTTATGTCCTTTGATTCTTCTATATATCTTGCATGCATCTTTATATATGGAAGAGAATTGGCGCTGTCCGTGCTGCTTTTTTCATTCTTGTGCTATTTAATCTATAAACGTAATGTGGCGTTGTGGAAGCAGTTAACCAACTTCACCTTGTATTCTTTAATGATATCTTTTTCCGATGTAGTATATCTAGCGCTTGGAGGAACACCCGGTACCGTAAATGATCAAAACTTGCCTGTATACATGATTGCGCTGGCGGTTTACTTTTCTGTGAACACCATAGGCATGTTTATGTATTACTACCTTTTGTATCGTCAAGATTTGTACAACACTCTAAAAGGTTTCGTTAAAGAGACCATGCTTGTCTATTTATGCATGCTTATTCTTTCCCTCGTACTCGTAGTATTAATTGTACATAATGGGGTATTGGGACTTATTCTATTCCTTGGCCTGGCTATACTATTGTCGCATGCTTTCCGCCAGTTATTTGATATGTATCATCAAATTCTGAATCGTTCGAATATTGATCAGCGGACCGGACTGTTTAATCACAGCTATTTCGAGAATTCGCTCGAGACAAACATTGAAGAAGCACGCAAAAATGATACACCGCTTGCTCTTGCCATGATTGATATTGATGATTTCAAAAAATATAATGACAGCTTCGGTCACCTGAAGGGCGATCTGCTTATCAGCTTTCTAGGCGCACTATTGAAGGAAGAAACCAAAGACACGCCCATCATCGCTTCCCGATACGGTGGAGAAGAATTCACCCTGCTGATGCCCGGCTATGCCGTTGAAGAAGCTCGATCATTCGTAGACCGAATCCGAAAAAAATTAAACGATACTCCTTTTGATGGCGTAGAAGTTTTTCCTCATAAATGTTTGTCCTTCTCAGCTGGTATTGCGGGATATGACATTGAGCTGTATGACAAATCCCAGCTGGTAGATCACGCCGACAAAGCGCTCTACTATGCTAAAAAACAAGGAAAAAACACCGTTCATACCTACGGCTGTGATATTGATATAGAAGCTGATATTGATCTGGAGCAGGAAATCCATTATATCGAGCAGCAGCTGAACTTGTTTATTTACAAGGATATCGATACATTTAAGCATTCTAAACGGGTGTACAAGTATGCTCTCGATATGAGCAGCGTTCTCCTCCTGGACAAGGAAGAAAGACGCAGCTTTATCCTCGGAGCGTTAATTCATGATATCGGCAAATTGGAAATTCCTTGGGGAGTGCTGAACAAAAAAGGAAAGCTGACTCCGGATGAATGGGAAACCGTGAAGCAGCACGTGACCTGGGGCAAGAAGATCGCCATGACCGATCCAAGGTTTAAGGATTTGATTCCTTATATCGAGCTCCACCACGAGCGCTATGACGGAAAGGGTTATCCTCATGGACTCAAAGGGAAAGAAATTCCGAAGCTTTGCCGGATGCTGACCGTCATCGACTCCTTTGATGCCATGACCTCGGAAAGGCCTTATCAGAAGACCAAGACCCTGGAAGAAGGAATCATTGAGTTACGTGCCTGCGCAGGTTCGCAGTTTGACCCTGAGCTTGCGGAGCTGTTCATCTCTTATATCAGCGCGCAGCTGCCTAAATCGGAGCAATCTTCTTCCGTACAACTGCCAGCCGCTCAGACATGAGCTTTTAGTTCAAAAATCAAAAAACCTATGCTGCTTCTACAGGGAAATTCGTAGAATAAGCATAGGTTTTTTTCGTATCATTTAGGCAGGTACTCGAGTCATTGAACTAGTGTTTCTCTGCATTCAAATCGTGAGAGGTTTGATGAAGCTCCTTAATCATCTGCTGTAAAAACATGCTTTGCTGTCTCGTAATGCCACGTTGGTTTTCCTTAATCAACATTCGTTCGATATTCTTCTTGAGTATTTCACTTCGACGTTCCAATACGGCTTGACTCATGCTTTTACTACACTCCTTCAGTATTTTTCTCTCTCTTTATGAATTACCTCCATTCCAAGACGGAAAATTCCGCTTAGAATGAAGTTGTACCTAGTATATCGAAAGGCTCTTAACTAAGGAAAATATTATTCTGTTTGAAAATAACAAATTAAAAGTATTAAATGGACAATTTTCTGCCTGCATCAGGTTCAGCCATACAATTGCTCTAAAATGCTAGATTTTGTTCCTAACATTGGCGAATACATTTGAAGACAGCAGGCGCCTTTTTGGAGTAAAGGGTATAATAGAATCGACTGGATTTTATAGAAACTTTAATCTTACCCGTTCAAAGGAGATCATACCTTAGATGAGCTATAAACAAATTAAATGGATGATTCTCTTCATTCCTACCATCACGGTCGGTCTATGGGAATACATCCGGCATCAATTCCTGATGCCTTACCTTTCTATGGAGGCAGGAAACTGGCTCACCCCTGTAATTGTATATTTGATCAGTGTCACATTGTTGAATAAATTGTTTACGATACTGGAGAAATCACAAGCGGAGCTGGAAAAAGAGAAAGCCGCTAAATCTGCCTTGGAGGCTAGAGAACAGCTGGCACGAGAGCTGCACGACGGCATTGCCCAATCCTTATTTTTGCTGTCTGTTCAGATGGATAAAGCAGAACGCAAGCTGGCTGGAACTTCTTACGATGGCGAGCTGCAGGATGCAAGAAAAACCGTCCACGAAGTGCATCATTATGCCAGACAGGCCATTGCCCAGCTTAAAGTTCCGCACGGAGAAGAGGAATACTTAACTTCTCCCCAGCAGATGCAAAGACAGATTGAGGATATGATCGCAAGCAGCCGAATCGAATCCCGGATCAACTGGGACATTCCAGACGACGCATTTACGACCAAAGAACATGTAGAGCTCATCTCCTGCATAAGAGAAGCGATTCTAAATATCCGCAAGCATGCAAATGCTGACACCATTACGGTGAATGGAACAGGAAACGCCAAGCATTGGAGAGTATCCATTGCCGATGACGGAATAGGCTACAGCGGTGATCCCGAGCAGCAGAAGGGCTGTTATGGTCTTCGAATTACGAGAGGACGCGCAAAAGAAATGGGCTGGGAATTTCAGTTTAATAATATGGAACCCAGCGGGACATGCATGACGATTATCAAAGGGGGTGCGTCTTCATGAAATCGACACGGGTACTGATTGTCGATGATTCAGCACATGCCAGAGCAGCAATGAAAACTATATTATCTGAAGAACCTTTGTTTGATATTGTAGCTACCGCTTCAAGCGGTGATGAAGCGCTCGCTCTTACCGAGGAATGGATGCCGGATCTCATACTCATGGATATCCGAATGCCGGGAATGGACGGTCTGGAAACGACACGGGCTATTAAACAACAATATCCCTATGTCATTATTGTTATGGTAACGGTATCGGATGATGTGACCCATCTCTTCGAAGCCTTAAAGCAAGGCGCACAAGGATATTTATTCAAAAACCTCTCTTCCTCCACCTGGATTGAATACCTTAAAGCGGTCGTGAGTGATGAGGCTCCGGTCAATCCTGAGCTTGCTTATCGCATCCTCCAAGAGTTTCCAAAGACGAAGAAGACAGATGATGGAGGAACGCCGCTGACCACTAGGGAAAGGGAAATTTTAAACTGGGTCGCCTCAGGCAAAACCAATCGGGAGATTGCAGATGCACTTGGCATATCGGATCAAACTGTGAAGAATCATCTTAAGAACATCCTGCAAAAGCTCCAACTCGAGAATCGTGTACAGCTGACAAGATACGCTTTGGAAAAGGGATGGATTGAACGGGATTTTCAGAGTTAAAAAGGCATTTTAAAAAAAAGGCTGTCCCCCTGTGCAAGGGGAACAGCCTTTCTATATGGCTAAAAAAGAGGAACTCAAGCAAGCGCCAGCTGCAGCGCTGTCAGTACAATCCCGATAATAAAGCCAGTGACTGCACCATTAATCCGGATCCACTGTAAATCCTCACCCAGCTTATCCTCCATCATCGCAATCAGCGTGTTGTTATCCATCTTATCAATGTTTTCCCGAACAAGCTGGCCAATTTTGGAATGATTCCGTTCGACCAGACTCGTTATGCTGTCCACAATCTTGCGGTTAATCCGCTCAAGCAGCTCAGCATCCTCTTTCACTTCGGTCACAAGGGATTCCACAATCGGAATAAGATGCTGCTGGACATAGCTTCCATCTTCCATATAGACCAGCGCTTTGTCACGGAACTCTTCCATCTTCGTTAAGACAGCCTTCTCCGCATCCCAGCCTTCAAGCATGGAAGCCTTCCACTCCTCCAGCCCTTTTGTCACCTTACTGCTGTGTGCCAGCTGGCCGAGCTGTTTGCGTATCGTGCTAAGCACACTCTGCCTGCGAGGGTGCCCCTCATATTTTAAATCCTGCACTTGGTCATACAGGAAACGCTGAAGAATCCCGCCAAGACGCTCTTCGTTCAAATAGCCCATCAAAGCGTTCAGAGCAAATTGCATCAACCCGTTAACCTGCAGGGAGTTTATCGCCTTCATCCCGATTTCACCAAGCGTATATTGTGAATCAGGCTTTGCCAGCCATGCTTCAGCCTGATCCAGGCTGTAATCCAGAGCAACCTTGTCATATCCCTTACTCGTAATATATTGCTCTGCCTTGGATAACAGTGGCTGGATCTCCAAGCTGCCTGCCTGACGCTTAATCTCCTCCGCGACGAGCGGAGCAATCCGTTCCAGCGGGATAGATGACACGATTCTCTTGGCCAAACGATCTATCGCTTCATGCGTGCTTTGTGCATGAAGCTCTTTTTCCGCCATCTCTAATATCATTTGCGAGATCGGCATGTCTGCAACCTTGGCAGCAATGCTTTCCTTGTTCAAGAGATTATTCTCAACCGCTGAAACAAGCGCCTCCGTTATTTTTTTACGATTCTTCGGAAGCAAGGCGGTATGTGGAATCTTAAGTCCCAGCGGGTGGCGAAACAGCGCTGTTACTGCAAACCAGTCGGCAAGTCCGCCGACGAGACCGGCTTCAAAGGAACCCACCAGCATTTTCCCAGCTATACTGTCCTGAAAAGGCAGTGATGCCGCGAATCCTGCCCCCATGATAACAAGCGACCATGCAGCGGCTTTTTTCGTCTGTTTAACCATCTCTTTGACTCCTTCACCAGCTTAATCTATGTATAAGATTTTCTATTTACGAACGAGGTGCTTTTTAATATTCATCTTATCACCACAATCTTATTATTCCAAACTTTGGGTCATAAAAAACAAAAACAAGCCGACGAAAGTCGGCCTGCGCATTAGCTTATATTAAATTACTCTTCCCCGCGCTGAATGAGTCTGAAATCATCATAATGAAATCCTGGTGCAACAACACAGGATACGAGCACCGGCTCATCTCCAAGCGGACGGGCCATCTGCCATTGCCCTCCCGGGGCCAAAGCCTGCGGGTACTGACCTGCTGCAACATCGGGACCTAAAATGTACGACTTCGTTTGCTCCGGCTCGCCTTCGCCGCTTCCGCCGATGATCAGCTCCACGGGGCTGCCGGAATGCCACAGCCACAGCTCATCCGAGTGAACGACATGCCAATCGGAGAATTCTTCAGGATGCAACAAAAAGTAAATGGAAGTTGCTGCAGGACGCGCTCCGGAATATACAGAGGGAAGCACAGAGTGTGGAATTTGATAAGAAGACTTCCACATCTCCTTGAACCAGCCGCCTTCCGGATGGGGCTCCATTTCAAGTGCTGCAACGAGAGGAGATAAATTACGTTCTGACATACTGATAACCGCCTTTATCTATAATTTCTAACAGATTCCTTATGCTCTAGTGAGTATCATACTAGAAAAAGAAGCCGCCCTCAAACAAATACTTCATGAAACTGACGCTGGCTGCCAGTCTATAATACGGCTGCATAAACGATCCAGAAGAGCAGTCTCATGACTAATAACCAGTATACCCATACCCCGCTTTTCAACCAGGGTTAGAACAGCCTGCCAGATCTGGGCCTGCGTCACCGCATCCAGCATCGTCGTCATCTCATCGGCAATAAGAAAGCGGGTGCCTGCTCCCAGCGCTCTTGCTACGCAGAACCGCTGCAGTTCACCTCCGGACAGCTCGCTTGGCTTTCTACGCAGCCATTCCTCTTCGATACCAAGCATGCGAAGCAGGCTTTGATCATGCATGCCCGCTTCCTCCAGCACTTTGTGCATCCGCCATTTTGGATTAACAGCTGTCTCCGGATGCTGGAACACAAGCTGAACCGGGGCATAGCCGCTATGCTGAAGCGGCTTCCCCTCCAGAAGCACTTCACCTTCGAACGGTGCAAGATAACCTGCCAGCATACGAGCAAGCGTCGTTTTTCCCGCACCGCTGGGTCCGCTAAGACCCACGACTTCCCCGGCTGAGATCGCAATATCGACCCCACGCATCATCCAGTTCTCACGTTCATAACGAAACCCAAGCTTCTTGCCCTCAAGTAGCATGAATACACCTCACCTCTCCGCCTCGCAGCTCTCGCAGCAGGGGACGCTCTTCCGTACACTTCTCCGTAGCCAGCGGGCATCTTGCGGTATATAAGCAGCCCTTTGGCATATCACCCGGCTTCGGCTGAGAACCGGCTTTAACAGGTGTTTTAAATCCATTCTCCGGCAAAGCATTCCACAGTGCCTTTGAATAAGGGTGTCTCAATCGCTCGCCGCCTCCGATAAAATCGGAGGGGCGCGCTTTTTCCACGTTCGTTCCGGCATAAAAAATGATAATTTCATCCGCAATTTGAAGCGCAGAGCTGATATCATGGGTAATCCACAATATCCCCGTCCCTTGATCAGCAATAGCTCGAAAATGCTTGAGTGTGTCGGAAAGAGCCTCCACGTGTATGCCCGGTGTCGGTTCGTCAGCAACGATCAGCTCCGTATCCCCTGCTGTTGCTATAGACAAAAGTACTCGCCTGGCCATTCCGCCGGACAACTCAAACGGATACAGATCTTTAACTTCATGGGCAAGACCATACGTCTGGAATAAAGCAGGAAGCCTTTTAGCAGTTAGCCTTTTTCGTATACTGCGGGAAGATGACCCAGCCTTATGCTCTTCATGAGAGTGTACATGCTTTTGAGCTTGATCAGCTTGAAAGCTGTAGCTCACCTGCTCGCCTACCTTCATAAGCGGATCTAAATACTGAACAGACTGGGGGATCAAGGCGAGCTTGTTTCCGCGAAGCTCCGCCTTTTTCACTTCATCCAGCAAGGAGCCGTTGTAAGTCATCGTTCCCCGTGTAATGGCATTTCCCGGAAGAATACCCATGATAGCATGAGCCAGCAGGCTTTTGCCCGAACCGCTCGCTCCCACCACGGCAGTAATGCGTCCAGATCCGACCGACATGTCTAAACCATGAACCACTTCTGTCTCCTCGACCTTAAAAAAACCTCTGCTCTTCGCAAAAGATACCGAAAAATTGTTGATTTCGAGCAAAGCCATATGAACCGTCCGCCTCCTTCTTATTCGCTCCTTAGCCTAGCTGGTTCTCTAAAGCTCCGAATGCCATGCCCCACTCTGTCAAATGCCCGAACAACGATTACTAGAGCCAAGCCTGGGAAAAAGGCGAGCCACCACATGCCCGCAGACAAATATCGCATCGATTCCGATAAAATAATGCCGATGGCCGGCTGCTGCGGAGAGAGTCCAAGCCCGAGAAAAGTAATGGCCGCCTCATGCAGTATGGCATGCGGAAACACAAGCAGCAGGCCGACAAGCAGCTGAGGAACTAAATGAGGAAGCATATGATGCAGTGCAATGTAAACACGTGATCTCCCCAGCCTGCGTGAAATCTGAATATAATCCGCCGACTTCAGCTGGAGCATGTCTGCCCGAATAATTCGCGCCAGCTGCGGCCAGTGAGTACAAGCAATGGCGATGATGACACCTTTGGCCCCGCCGCTAAATACAAAAGCAAGTAAAATCAAGGACACCAGATGTGGAACACTCAGGAACAGGTCGATGATCCAGGATACGATCCGATCCATTCTTCTGCCCGCGGCCGCTAGAAGACCCATAAACATCGCAATCAAGCTTGATCCAATGGCTGCCATAAGTCCGACCTGGACACTATAGGCGAGTCCTTTCAAGGTTCGGATAAACATGTCCCGCCCAAGCCAGTCCGTTCCAAAAAAGTGCTCTTTTCCCGGAGCCATATTTCTCTCGGACAGCGCGGTATTTGCTCCATCGTCCGGAAGGAAGGTGCCCAGAAGCAGCACAAGAACGATCAGTCCGGCTGATATAACAATACTAAGCATTGTTTTTCCTTGGCTGTTTAAAGCTAATGTAGAATTCGCTCTTGGCGAGCGTTCAAGCCGCTGCATTATACCGCCTCCTTTTTGTTAAATCGAGGATCAATCAAACGGTATAGAGAATCGGCTATAAAATTACCGGTAAAAACAAACAAGGTGCTGCATAGAACGAGACCGAGCAGTAAAGGCACGTCGCCTCGCAGCCCAGCTTCGACCGTTGCTTGACCTAAACCCGGATAAGAAAATACCTGCTCCGCCAGCACGGCACCCCCAAACAGCTCACTAAAGGAAGCAAACTGGAGCGTAATCGCCGGCAGGAGGATATTGCGAAAGCCGTGCCGCCGAAACAGCATAAATCCCCGCTCGCCTCTTGCGCGCGCATAAAGCACATAATCTGATTCCAGCACATCAAGGAGCTTCTGGCGGGTATGCAGCGCTATGTTCGCTACTCCTGTCACGCTGAGCGTAAGCGCCGGAAGGATCATATGTTGAATCCTCTCCACAATGGTAACTTCACTGCTCAATACACCTGCCGGAACACCGAGTCCAATAGGCAGCCAGCCAAGCCATACGCCAAACACCATAAGTAGCAGCAGGGCAAGCCAAAAAGCTGGGGTGGAAGCAAGTAAATAACAATAGCTCTTCACCATTCGATCAAGAAAGCCATCCTTATGCATGGCAGCAATTGAGCCGAGAGCAAAACCGAGTAAGCCCGAGATCACCCAAGCTGTCCCCATAAGCGCCGCAGATGCCAAGAAGCGATCCTGGATCAGATCTATAACAGGCTCACGGTAGATCATGGATGTTCCAAAGTCCCCCTGCAAAAGAGACCACGCCCACTTGCCATATCTGGTCAGCGGATCGTCATTCAGTCCCCATCGTTCCCGAATCTGATCGAGCTGCTCAGGGCTTACCTTGATTGCATCTGCGCCCACGTACGCCATCACCGGGTCAACCGGCGAGTACTGGACGAGCATAAATGCTATATAGCTGACTGCAGCCAGCAACGAGGCCAGCCGCAGTATTTTTTTCATCATATATGGTACCCAGCCGTTCATGCGCACTCGTCGTCCTTCTTTAATCATCGCGTGTCTTCCCATGACCATTCTTCAATATTTGAAGTGATCGGCCAGCCATGACCGTGTGGATGTATCTGCTGTTCACCGATATTGAGTCCTTCGCGAACCAAATAGATGTGATCAACATTGACAAGCCATGCCCATGGCGCATCTCCCTTAAAGCTTGCTCCTGTCGTGCCGTCCCACAGCGCTTTCTGCCAATAACCCCACGCTTCTTCTTCGCTAGTCGCTTGCATCGCTTTGTCCATCCACTCATCTACGGCCGGATTGCTGTATCTGCCTGCATTATAATAACCGACTCCGTTTTTCGTACTGGAGTACAAATTATAGGTTTCAAGCGGATCATGACTTCCCCAGCCGAACAACACCGGATTTGCATACATCAGCTTCTGCACATCTTCCCGGCTCTTTCCTTCCACCTCGATGTGAATTCCAGCCTCCTTGACCATATCCGCCACTGTAAGTGCAATGGACTGCCTTGTCATATCTCCTGAAAAGTAATATAGATGGAAGCTCGCCTCAAGCGCTCCCTTCTCTGCTATTCCGTCTCCGTCCGTATCTATCCAGCCCGCTTCCGCCAAAATCCGCTTGGCCTCCTCCGGGTCTCCATCCTCAAACTCCGCGTCATCACTCCCCCAAGGAAGGTCATCAGCTACCGAGTAAGCCGGGCGTCCATAACCTTCAAGCACGCCTTCCACCAGCGCCTGACGATCGATTGCTACATTTACTGCCTTCCGGATCGCAATATCTGCAGTTACGTCATTTCCGGCAGGATATCCTTCCGATGTTGTCTCCCCTGATGGATTATAAGGAAATACGATCCCTCTATTATCCACAGTCTTCACGGCTTCAAGCTTCATGCCGGAAACAGCTTGTCCGGTAAAAGCAGCCGGAATAGCGGCTACATCCACCGTGCCGGCCTGGGCGGCAGCATAGGCTGCATCTTCCTGCAGAAACAGGAAGGTCAACCGATTAAAGTAAGGCTGCTCCCCGTAGTATTCAGGATTTCGCTCCACAATGACCTGCTGTCCCTTATCCCACTGCACAAGCTTGTACGGACCGGACCCGATCGGCTGCTCGGCATAATGATCATCATAGGCATGCTCAGGAACGATACCCAGCGTTGTCAGGAGAGAGATAAAAGTTGACTGCGCCTCTTTCAGAGTGAATTCTACAGTCGTACCATCAATGGCCTCCACTCTTTCCATGTTCGTCAGATCGATGATCGAGGCGCTTTTTGAGGCCGTTTCGAAAGTGAACTTTACATCGTCTGCCGTCAGCGGCTCTCCATCAGAGAATCGGACATCGTCCCTAATGACTACAGTCCACTTCTTGCCGTCCTCGCTTACTTTATAGTCCTTTGCCAAATCGTTTACGATATTCAGCGCTGCATCTCGTTTGAGCAGAGTGCTCTGGAATAATGGAGAACCATATTGCCCCCAGCCCGTTGTCGGATCGAACCCCGCTTCTGTTTCGGTACCGACAGCAAGAATCAGCTCATCCTTTGCAGCTTGAACACCTCCGGATCCTTGAGAAACTGTCTGTGTCTGTTCGTCTGCATTGGTGCATCCTGAAAGGATAATCGACAAAGATGTAGTCATAACTAACATGAACCTTAATAACCGGCGTCTCATTTCCCATTTCTCCCCTGTTTTATTCTATTTTTAAAAATCGTGCCACAAATTTTACTAATTGTAGCACGCACAGCAAGAGAATCTCAACCATTTTTTGGGTTTTTGAGCGGTAACGAGTAAGGAAATATGACATCATATCATTGGAAACAAATATCTTGATGAGCTTCAGGTTATAAGACATATGGCACTGACTTTATAAAGAATAATAAAAAAAGCACCCGTCCTTACCCGAAGGTAATTCCAGATACTTTTTTTAGTAAGACCTATGATGAAATTCACATTACGATGCGCAATTCTCGCATTCAAAGTAGCGGTTTGATGCATCCATCGTTTTGAGCAATTTACCTACAACGACATCCTCCAAGTCCGTAAACTCAAGGTCAGCGATCCGTTCGCGGACAGCTTCTTTTGCTTTCTCTTCGGACTCTTCTACCCAGCTGAATTCACCTTTGAATCCAGTCGATTTCAGTTCATATTCAAATAGATAACGGTTCATCTGATGTTTCCTCCATATCCAAGTTGTTATATCTAAATACCAATTATATACAATAAGTAGTGGTATCCTCTATTTTATACCCCAATATATAGATTTGTAAAGAGAGCATTCTCTTACGTGTGGGAATGATCCGCATCGCCGTCATTATAGGTTACGGACAATTCAGCATAATGCACACCCTTTTGAACCTGTATCTTTTGATGAAGCGAGCGGAGATTACCCAGCTTCCCTCTGACCGCTATGACCTCAAGACATTGATGATGATTTAGATGGACGTGCATATTGGAGATGATGTCATGATGATAATCGTGCTGCAGCTCCATCAGCGTACCCGGCAGCTCACTTGCATGGTGATCAAAAACCATCACGATAACTCCTGCAACCTGCTCGTCCGAATGAAGCCTGGCCGGTTCAAGCATAGTTTTACGCGCCAGATCGCGAATGGCTTCGGAACGATTCTTATACCCCTGCTCCAGAATGTAGTTATCGAACTGCTCAATAAGCGGGGTCGGAAAGGCAACGCCAAACCGGGTCAGCTCTTCTTTATCATTCACATGAAATTCCTCCTGTTCTTCGAGCTGCACATTTTTATATGAACAGAAGTTTAACACAAGAATCGCTATCATTTATAGAAAGTTTATCCAGGTTCTATTTTTTACGGATCAAGGAGCCGCTTCGAACCCCAGGTCCGGTCGATATCCTTCTTCCTTCCTCTTCGTCAGAGGCTCGGCATACGATGCCCGTGCTCTGAAGTCCGGTTACAACGAGCAGCCGCCCGTCTGCTCCGAGACCTTCCACCCTTGTAAGCTCCACTCCTCGGCATTGATGCAGACTGACCAGCGGTCCCTCTGAAATGACAGACTTTATATTTGAAAGCTTAAGATGCTTGGCTTGAGATATGATAAACCCTTCTATCGATTGCACCTCATAATTTTCCACAGTAACACTCTCCAAAGGCATCTCCGCCAATCCGCTGACAAAGAAGGCCTTTTGTGCTCCTGTGCACGTAATATCCCTGATCGATATATTACGGAAAATCGGTGTCTCTTCATTCACAGCTATAACCTTCTCCTCGGAGCCCGGCTTCCTCTCATAGTACAAGGAGAATGAAATGGCCTCTTTGATGATGTCCTGCATCAGAATCCGCTCTACCTTAATATCTTCAACGAGGCCGCCGCGTCCTCTTGTACTCTTGAAACGCAGCCCGATATCCGTCCCCATAAACAGGCAATCCGAGATTCTTATATGCCGGACACCGCCCGACATCTCACTGCCTATAACAAACCCGCCATGTCCATGATATACCGTGCAGTGACGAATCGTTACATATTCTGTCGCGAGCCCAAGCTCCCGTCCTTCTGCATCTTTACCCGATTTGAGGCAGATCGCATCATCTCCGACATCGAATGAACACCCTTCAACAAGTGCATGTCTCACCGATTCCAGATCCAACCCGTCCCCATTCTGAGCGTACCAAGGATTTCGCACATTCACCCCGCGAAGCGTCACATGCTCGCAGGCCCAGGGATGCAGGTTCCATGCCGGAGAGTTCTGAAAGGTCACTCCTTCAAGCAGCACACGCTTGCAGCGGCGCAGACTAAGCAGATTTGGCCGCAAAAATGAATGAGCAGGTGCATACGCCTCTGGATCACGAATACCTGATACGTACAGGTTCTCTGTAAATGCAGCCCCTGTCATCGCACCCTCGGACGGCCACCAAATGGAGTTTCCACCCTCGCGCTCGTCAACCACACCTCCGGAAGCGACGAGCTCACTCCATGCGGAAGCCGTAAGCTTGTTTTGCTTTACCGGCCTCCACGCTTCTCCTCCCCCGTCAAATACTCCTTCGCCCGTGATAGCCACATCCGTGAGGCCTTCCCCGTCAAGCGGTGATCTTGCACGAATGACCTCACGTCCTTCAAAACTGGACAAAATAAGCGGATAATCTGTATATCTCCGGCTAAACTTCACCAGAGCACCTCTCTCTAAATGAAGCTCGACCCTGCTATGAAGAATGATAGATCCCGTAAGCCATATTCCCGCAGGAACAATAACCTGCCCGCCTCCAGCTTGAGCACAAGCAGAAATAGCTGTATTCATCGCTTCTGTATTATCGTGAGACCCGTTGCCTACGGCCCCAAAATCAACAATTCGAAATTCACGCTGCGGGATATTTGGAAGATCGACATGATAAAGAGAAGCTTCCATCCCTTCAACTGCATGTACACTCATTTCCTTCACCATCATCAAATCTCCTTTTTAGATTGCCCTTATTTATTACTTAAACCTATTCCTCCGTGATATATTCGCAGCATTTCTCCCATATTCCTTGCAAAAAAGATCATATTTTTGAAAAATATTGCTTATTTATGTGTTAAGACCCATTTTATATTAAAATACTTCGAAACAATTTCGTTATTCCTAACAACAAACTTACATTTATGTAACAAAAGCACTATGCGAATTGATACTAATGTCACCTTTCATAACAAATTGATTGCCCAATCCACTGATCTTACTGTATCATAACAGTTAAATTTCCTCTAAATTCCTTAAATGGGTAGAAAGAAAGAGAAAAGGGCGGTGGAACCTCATTGATCGAATTTAAAAATGTTAACAAACATTACGGCAGCTTTCATGTACTAAAGAACATCGACCTTCAAATTAAAGAAGGGGAAGTCGTCGTGATCATCGGCCCTTCCGGTTCAGGCAAGAGCACCTTGCTGCGCTGCATCAATCGTCTCGAGACCATTTCTGGCGGAGAGCTTCATGTCAGCGGGGTTCCTCTGCATCAGCGCAAAATCGACATTAACAAGTTCCGCAGAGACATCAGCATGGTATTTCAGCACTTCAATCTTTATCCTCACAAAAAAGTCATTGAAAATATTACACTCGCTCCAATCAAAGTAAAGAAACAAGCTAAGGCTGCTGCCCATGATACGGCAATGAAGTATTTGTCCCGTGTCGGCATTGCCGAAAAAGCAGAAAGTTATCCGAGCCAGTTATCGGGCGGTCAGCAGCAGCGGGTAGCTATTGCCCGAGGTCTCGCTATGGATCCCAAGATCATGCTCTTCGATGAACCGACATCAGCGCTTGATCCGGAAATGATCGGCGAAGTACTGGATGTCATGCGTACGCTGGCCAATTCAGGAATGACCATGGTGATCGTAACTCATGAAATGGGCTTTGCCCGTGAAGTAGCGGATCGCGTTATTTTCATGGATGAAGGTCAGATCGTAGAAGATGCAGCAGCAGAGCAATTTTTTTCAAATCCTAGAGAAGAACGTGCACGCCAATTCCTCAGCCGTTTAATCCATCACTAATTCATCTTTAATAAAAAGGGGAGTTTTTATGATGAAAATGAAAAAGTATAAGGGTCCAAAGCTGGTATGGATGTTCATGCTCGTATTTGTCATTGTTTTGGCCGGATGCGGCAGTGACGAAGCGTCACCACAGACCGGTTCATCAGGTTCATCAGGAGGACAAGAAGAAACGACCGAAACCGTCGATACGATCGCAGCAATTAAAGAGCGAGGCAAGCTGATTGCCGGAGTTAAGTACGATACCCGTTTATTCGGACTGAAGGATCCGATTTCAGGCAACGTAGAAGGCTTTGATATCGATATGGCCAAGGCACTCGCCAAAAAAATTCTGGGTGACGAAACCAAGATCGAGCTGAAGGAAGTAACCTCCAAGACACGTACACCGCTTCTGCAGAACGGCGAGATTGACATCATTATTGCCACGATGACGATTACCGAGGACCGCAAGAAAGAAGTCGACTTCAGCGATGTTTATTTTAATGCTGGCCAGTCCCTTCTTGTACCAAAGGGCAGTCCGATCACAGGCATTGATAGCTTGACCAGCGATACAACGGTGCTTGCCGTAAAAGGCTCCACCTCAGTAACCAACATTAAAGAAAAGGCGCCGGATGCCAAAGTGCTGGAATTCGAGAATTACCAAGAGGCTTTCACTGCGCTGAAGGCCAATAAAGGCAATGCATTGACGACGGATAACTCGATCCTGCTCGGCATGATGCAGGATGATCCGAACTATGAGATGGTTGGCGGTAACTTCACGGATGAGCCATATGGAATGGCAATCAAAAAAGGTGACCAGCAAATGGTGGATACGGTCAATGAAATGCTTACAGAGCTTACTGACAGCGGAGAATACGACACGCTCTATGAAAAATGGTTGGGAACAAGTCCGCAATAAGCAGCTTGCGGGATTGTTCTAAAGGGCGGCTTGGCCGCCCTTTTTCTATGATCAAAACCTTCTGCTGCTATGATGAACACCGATTTCAGTTTTCTTACGGATCTAAGAAGGGGTGAATTCTATGCCTGAAATTGATATCAGCGTGCTATGGCGCTACTGGGACGATTTTTCAACGGGCTTTCTCAATACACTGAAGATCAGCCTTATGGCTCTTATCGGCAGCTTCCTTATTGGAGCTGTCATTGCCGTCTTCCGCATCGCTCCCGTGAAACCGCTCAACTGGTTTGGCACGGCCTATGTCGAGTTTATACGCAATATTCCACTGCTTGTCACCATCTTCTTTTTTTATTACGGTCTCTCATCTATAGGGCTCAATTTGGATGGATTTGTATCAGGAACGTTAGGTCTGACCATTTATACCTCTGCCTTTGTTGCTGAATCCATTCGAGCCGGTATTCAGTCTGTACCCAAGGGGCAACTGGAGGCTGCACGCTCGTCAGGACTGAGCTATATTCAGACGATGGTACATATCATTCTGCCTCAGGCCGTCCGTATCGTGCTTCCTGCTATGGGAAATCAGTCGATCAATCTGGTGAAGAATTCCTCCATTCTGGCCGTCGTTGCCGGACTGGATTTGATGTATTTTGCCGACAGCGTCAACTCTGCCACATTCCAGACGCTTTCTGTCTATACTGTCGTTGCCATACTCTATCTGGTTATTACGCTTCCACTAAATTTTCTTGTCTTGTATATGGAAAAACGACTGAATGGAAGAGAGGCTCGAAAAATGGCTAAAAAACCGCGTTCACAGCATCTCACCAAAGGTTTGGACAGGCCGCTCAGCTAAAAATCTCTTATGGGAGAGGAGGAAGATGCAATGGATTTTGCAGGTGCTTATCAATGGCCCTATATTAGGTTTCTCTTAGAAGGCTTTATGCTGACCCTTCAGGTCGCTGGCGTTGCCATCGTGCTTAGTTTTATCGTAGGCATTATCCTCGGGACAGTTCGATATACTAAATTCCCTGTTGTTTCGCAGATCGTAGCCGTCGTGGTGGACACCATTCGAAATCTGCCGCTTTTTCTCATTATTCTGGTCTCGTATCTGATTCTGCCGCAGTTTGGCATCAACCTGTCTGTATTCTGGGCTGCCGTGTTCGGACTCACTATATTTGAAGGCTGCATGATCGCAGAAATTTTGCGTGGCGGACTTAATTCCATTGATAAAGGGCAGATTGAAGCCGCTCGCTCTTCTGGTCTCAGTTACTTTCAAACACTGCGATTAATAACGCTTCCGCAGGCGCTGCGCCGCATGGTACCACCACTGCTCAGCCAGACGATTTCATTGTTAAAAGATACATCTCTCGCCGTTGCTATCTCACTGCCGGAGCTGATGAATCACGTGCGTATTGTCGGCGGTCAAAATCCGGATTTCTATCTTCCGATGATCATACTCGCAGCAATGCTCTATTTTATAGTCAATTATTCACTTTCACTCTTTGCGCGTCGTTTAGAGACACGTGTGGATGCCTAAGCACTCATTTTTAGCTAAAAGGACACTTATTCACCAATTACTGCGGAAAAGTTTATATTAAAATGAAAGCCATCTTATTTAAGATGGCTTTTCCTATTGCAGCAGCAAAATCATCAACGGATACGAAATCGAGTTAATCTTCTTTTATAACGTGCATATGAATCGTTAAGAGCACAATCAGCATATCAAGGATTTCGTCTGTCTTTGTATGCATCATGTTAAACATGTCGATACTTCGAATAAAAAGGAGGCTTGCTTGACGTGAACACCCTGCTCATTGCCCTGTTTCTTATTCTTCCCCTTTTTCTAAGCGCTTTGTCTCTGCTCTTTAAGCCCTTGGTAAGGACACTTCACTTTCTTGCCTTGCTCTGCTTTTATGCTGCAGGTGTTTGCCTCTTATTAGCTGTATATCATACCAATATGAACGGAATGACGTTCACTACCCAAATTCACCACATCCTGCTGGACCCGCTGTTTGTTATTCCCATTGGTTATCTCGGAATCTACATTCCATATCTCATCATTACGTACTTTTTGCTGCCCAAAAAGAAGAAACCAAATTCGCCTATAGAATAAAAAAATCCAATAAAATAGCATCAAAGGATTGCATTTTAATCAAAGAACATGCATAATAGCATTATTGATAATGATTATCATTATTGTGGGTTGTCTAAATGACATACCCCCTATTTTAAGATAAAGGGGACTCTAAGACAGAATGAAAGCATCGGTAACCAAAACCTCACTGCAGCTTGATGATTATCTGGATCTGCTTAATCTGGCGGTGTCCGTCGGCGACGAGAAATGGCAGAAAGAAATTATCCGTAAATTGTCCTATACTTATCCTGTAAAGACCGCAGCCCAAATGAAGTAAACAACATACTTAAAATATATCCGAGAACTGTAATTTTTCCGGTTCTTGTACATTAAAAGACACCTTGTTTTACAAGGTGTCTTTATTATCTGTTATTAAACCATTAGCAAAGCAGCATTATAATCTGCAAATTTGCGAAGAACACATATGGCTCGAAGGACAGCCGCAAATTTCGTGCAGTTCTCTGAGCTCCCGAATCAGTATTTTACCCTGCACTACTTCGATAATGCCTTGTTCCTTCCAACCGCTGAGCGTCTTCGTTACATTTTCACGTGTGGCCCCAATCATTTCGGCCAGATCCGAGTGATTAAGCTTTTTCATTATAAGAATTCCGTCCGCTGTTGCTTTCCCGTAGCTGTTGCCCGCTCTTACGAGCATGGAAGCCAGCGCCCCTGCTTTTCCGTTCATCAATAAATCCCGAAGCTTCAGCTGAGTAATCCGCTGCATTGTTCCCATCCACCGGATAAACTCCAGAGCAACGTTCCCATTCTCGCTGAGAAGCTTCTCTAAATCATTCATCATAATGACACCGACACTGCCGCTCTCGACCACTTCAGCCCCTTGCCCGTAACATTCCCCATCTGCACCGCCGAACTCTCCGATCAAATCACCGGCATGCATGAAGGATAAGATGATCTGCTTCCCGTCCTCGCTCATCTTTGTCATTTTGACACGGCCCGAGTTGATATAATAAATTGCTTCTACATCGTCGCCCTCGTAATACAATATATCGCCGACAGTAATTGTTTTTGGCTGCATAATTTCTTGAAGTGCATGCTTCAGCATTTCTTCTCCTTGTTTCTCCATTCCACCACATCCGGTCACAGCAGCCTCACGTCTCCTCTGGTTAAGTACGATTGTCATCTTTACTCTCGCCTCCGCTCTCTCTTTGTTTTTATTGTACTGGATGTAATAGAGGTCTGTGATCAGGGAAAAACCTGATTTTTCACGGCAGAATCCCCTAAAAAAAACCTTTCATTTCTTAAGTGAACTATTTCACTGCCGCCGCTCCAAATTACAGTAATGATAGGTGCATACAAATCAAAATACGAAGGATGTGATGACCTATGCACCGCTTGACTCCGATGGATGAAGAAGCTTTGTATCGAATTCACCGACATATAAACTCCGATTTTTCAGCAATTGTGCTTCTCACAGAACCTGGTGGCAGACTGCGGGTCATCTCAAGCATAGGCAGCCGAAGCGAACGTACCGGCAAACTCGCCTTCCGTCCAAACCAGGGCATTGCCCAGCATGTATTTAAATATGGTCGAAGCTATATGATTGATGAAGCCAGCATGGATCGCACCGGACTGCTCAAGACCTGCCCGCTTCTCCTGGCCGAACGATTATCCAGTATTATCGCTGTCCCCATTCTGCAGCATAAATTGCCTATCGGCTTGATTGTCACAGGCCGCCGTTCCAACTTCACTTTCTCCTCACAGGATATAGAATGCGCAAAGCATGAAGCCGAGGCCATCTCTCAATCCGTTGACGCACTCTCTCCTCTCTCCCCTCGTTAATTCGTCTGTGCAGTGATTTTTTGTATATAGTAAAATGTTAATTAAATCACATTGACGAGAGGGGGAGCCTATTGATAAGGATCGTTATTGTTGACGACCATGTCGTTGTTCGTTCCGGACTTACCGCGCTCTTGAACGGCAAGCATGGGATCGAGGTCATTGGTGATGCCGCAGACGGCGATGAAGCAATCGTCAAAGCAGAGGAGCTATCGCCTGATGTCGTCCTGATGGATTTCAGCATGCCTCCAGGTAAAGACGGACTTACAGCAACATCAGAACTTAAAAAGAAGCTGCCTGATATTCAGGTCCTCATCCTGACGATGCACGACGATGAAGAGTATTTATTCCGGGCCATTCAAGCCGGGGCATCCGGTTATATATTGAAAAGTGCGCCTTACGAGGAGCTCATTGCCGCGATCCGTTCTGTTGCAGAGGGCAGCGCCTACCTCTATCCAAGCGCAACCAAAAAATTGATGCATGAATACTCCGAAATGATCCGCCGGGGAGAAACAGAAGGTCCTTTCGAGACCTTATCCGAGCGGGAAAAAGAAATTATGGCTTGGATTGCTAAGGGCTACTCTAATAAAGAAATCGCCGAACACCTTATAATTAGTGTGAAAACGGTAGAATCCCATAAAAGCAATCTGATGGATAAACTAGGTTTGAAGAGTCGTCCAGAGCTGGTTAAGCTGGCCATGAAGAAGGGACTGCTCTCCTATGACTGACGAACAGCAAAGCTTTACAACTCCTTTTGGCAATTATTCAGTAGATCATTTATTAAGTGAAGTCGATCAAAGCGTAAGTGAAGAGACAGTTAAATTCGAGCTAAAAAGCGCGCTCCGCGAATTAAGCGACCTCAAGCTGGCGCTCGATGAGTCCTCCATTGTTGCCCTTACCGATCAAAAGGGCACCATTTTATATGTGAACGACAAATTTTGTGAAGTATCCAAATATTCAAGAGAAGAGCTGATTGGCCGGGATCATCGCATCATCAACTCTCAGTATCACAGCAAGGACTTCATGAAGGACATGTGGAGAACGATCGGGCAGGGTAACGTATGGCATGGCGAAATTCGAAACATTGCAAAAGACGGCAGTATCTACTGGGTAAACACAACGATTGTGCCTATTTTGAACGAAAAAGGGAAACCCAAAAATTATTTAGCCGTGCGTAATGAAGTGACTAAGCTTAAAGAGGTCGAGGCAGAGCTCCAGTCCATGATGACTAAAGTGATCAGCATTCAAGAAGAGGAACGCAAACGTTTCTCACGGGAGCTGCATGACGGGATCGGACAAAGCCTCTACTCTTTGGTCATTCAAATTGACCAGCTGGCTTCTAGTGAAGATGAAGGCCAAAAGCAGCTTCAGCCGCTAAGGGACCAGGTTACCTCCATTATTGAGGAAGTCAGGGGGCTCGCATGGCAGCTTCGGCCTTCTGTCCTGGATGATCTCGGGGTGGTACCTGCAATCCGCTCCTACATTGAAAACTACCGGAATTACTACGGTATCGAAGTCCGTTTTGAATGCAGGCTGCATCGGCGTCTTCCCCATCATCAGGAATTGGCCGTCTATCGGATTATTCAGGAGGCACTGACCAATACAGCAAAACATGCTGATGCAGCAGAAGCAAGCGTGACGATTGATGATCAAGAGCATGAGCTGATCATTATCATCGCTGATGAAGGAGAAGGCTTTAACTCTGACACTCCCGGCAGCGGGGTTGGTATGTTCAGTATGGAAGAGCGCGCACGAAGCGCAGGTGGAGCCTTGTCGATTGAATCTTCTCTCGGGAAAGGCACTCGGATCAGAGCATCTTTTCCTAAAAAATAATACAAAAGAAGGACATGCTCCCTAGGAGCATGTCCTTCTTTAATTTGCGCACATAAAAGTCGACTTTATTGCAAACAAAAGGATAAGCTTACGAGAAATAAATATAACTGGTTTTCAATAATCTATACATACGTTTAGAAGGTAATAGAATCACTATTATATCTTTTTGAATAAAAATCATTGACTTATCTTTCGAAAAGATATTAAATAAGCATTGTGAATTACATAAAGTCTCATAAAAATTGCAGTTAAGTTATTCTGCTTATGCACTGTAGAAAGGTGGTTTTGTTCAATTGAGTGAGGAATTTAAAGTGAAAAAAAACTCAGCAGAGATTCCGCATATGCATAGTCTCGATGAAATAGATCGCAAAATTTTGATTGCCCTGCATGAAAACAGCCGAATTTCTTATACGGATTTGGGACAGCAGATCGGGCTTTCCCGCGTAGCTGTTCAGGCACGGATCAACGCGCTTGCCGAAAAAGAAATCATCGAACGGTTCACCGTCGTTATTAACCCAGTAAAGGTGGGCTTGTCGGTATCCGCTTTCTTTAACGTGGATATTGAGCCTATGTACTTGGATGAAGTGGCCGAGAGATTAGATCAGGAGCCAGCTGTTACAAGCTTGTATCATATGACAGGTCCCAGCACGCTGCATATGCACGGTATTTTTGCGGATATGGAAGAGATGGAGCATTTCCTGCTTGAGAAATTGTACAAAATGCCCGGGATTGTAAAAGTCGAATCTCAACTGCTGCTCAAACGCTACAAGAGCCGCATGGGTATGCGTTTATAGGAAGGAGACACCTACGATGGACTTTAAGCCTTACAAAGAACTTGTCATTGGAATGGTCAGAACAGGAATTTTAGGTTATGGAGGCGGCCCGTCCGTTATTCCGCTCATTCGTTACGAAGCCGTAACGAGGTACAAATGGATGGAGGACGAGGAATTTGGGGAAACGCTGGCTCTTGCGAACGCGCTTCCAGGCCCTATCGCAACGAAGATGGCCGCTTATCTCGGGTACAAGAAAAAAGGTACGCTTGGCGCTATCGTCTCTGTACTGGCCCATATCTTACCCTCCAGCATCGCTATTGTCGCTTTACTCGGAGTAATGTACACCCTAAAAGATTCAAAATACATAGCAGGCATGATAGCTGCAGTACGCCCCGTGATCGTCGTTATGCTGGGGATTATGGCTTATGAATTTGCGATGAAAGCGTGGAAGGGACTGGGTAGAGGATTTGCCATATTATTCGGGGTGATTGCTTTCGTGCTGCTGCAGCTGCTTCACGTGCATCCAGGCATTGTCGTCATTCTTTTCCTCGCCTATGGAATGTTCCACCTAAATCTGGTCCAGAAGTACAAGCGCAATAAACAGAACGATAAAGGAGTGTCATAAGGAATGGAACGTTTGCAAACATGGTGGGAACTTTTCTGGGGCTTCTTTGTCGCGAATGTTCTTGGCTACGGCGGAGGACCAGCTTCTATTCCGCTGATGCAGGAGGAAGTCGTTAATCATTACCAGTGGATGACCAATGAACAGTTCGGTGACGTACTTGCTATCGGTAATGCCCTTCCGGGTCCAATCGCTACAAAAATAGCTGCATTTGTCGGATATCAGGTGGCCAGCTGGCCAGGATTTATTATCGCGACTTTTGCAACGGTTGTTCCTTCAGCAGCGGCGTTAATTCTGCTTCTCAGCCTTCTGAATAAATACCGGACTTCTAATGTGGTAAAAGGGATGACGCTACTCGTACAGCCGGTTATTGCCGTGCTTATGATTTTGCTGACATGGGAAATGGGTGTTGTCTCCGCAGAGGTTATTAACATTTTTCAGACTCTTACTATTGCCGTCATCGCATTATGGGTACTGACCAAAACCAAGATTCATCCTGCACTCGTCATTCTTGCCGCCTTTGCTTACGGGGCTCTTGTCTTATCCCATACCATTTAACTGCTGCTAAAAACAATAAAAGAGGCGCACCGCAAGTCTCGCTCTAACTAGAGCTTGGCTTACGGCTGACGCCTCTTTTATTATGGATAAACCCTTTATTCAGTTACAATGACGCTGACCTTCGTCTTCTCTCCAGCAAAGCTAACCGTAATCGTTGCTTTCCCTTTGCCTGTTGCTTTAATGATTCCATCTTTAACAGTAGCGACTGTAATTCTGGAAGAAGTCCAAAGCGCAGGCTTAGATACATTGGCTTCTGTACCGTCAGCATAGGTTGCTGTTGCGGTCACTGTTGCTGATTTACCTTTCTTCAGCTCCAGCACAACCTCGTCTGTCTGCAAATACTTGAGTGTATCCACATCGACAGGAACGCTGATTGACTTGCCGCCGTATTTGCCTGTGATCTTCGCTTTACCGTGACCGGCAGCGGTTACCTCTCCCTTGCTTACCTCTGCTACTTTATAGCTGTTTGTCTTCCACTCAGCTAAGTCTGTTACGTCACGGCTTGAGCCGTCGCTTAGGAATACCGTTAATGTAATATTTGCTTTATCTCCTGACTTCATCGACAAGGAGGATACCGAAGCTTCAATTCGATCAATACTGTCTACTTCAACAGATACGGTTACTTTCTGCTCGCCGTACTCTGCTGTAATCGTTGCCTTGCCTTTGCCATAAGCTGTAACAAGACCCTTCTTCACGTCCGCAACACGAGAACTGCTTGATTTCCAGCTGGCGTCGCTGCTCACATCCTGCTCGTTGCCGTATTCATCGGATGCAGTCAGCTTAATTTGATAGGTCTCTTTGGACAAGAGAGCAACAACCGGTACATCAGCGGAAAGCCCGCTCGCAAGACCCACTTCTACGGACATGGTGTACGTCTTGCCATCATATTTGGCTGTAATGTTCGCCTTACCAGTTGAAACCCCTGTAATTAAACCCTTGGAGGATACTTCCGCCACTTTTTCATTACTGGATTTCCACTCCGCATTGTCTGTAACGACTTCTTCACGGCCACCTGCATAGGTTGCAACAATGTTCGCCTGCAGGGTTCCGCCTTCCGGTACAACTCCCTTTTTATTCGAAATCTCTACTTTTGTTGGAATGTCTACGCTTACTGCCACTTCGACAGTTTTTCCACCATACGAAGCTTTAATTGTCGCTTTACCCGATTTATAAGCTTGTAATTCACCCTTTGATACATAAGCTACACTGTCATCACTAGAGGTCCAGGTTGCTTTAGCCGTAACATCCTCCGTTGAGCCATCCAGGTAAGTGGCTGTCAACTCGAAAGAATGCTCATCGCCAGCAGTAATCCCCAACTCTTCCTCTTGAATATCAAGATAACGTGCCACTTCAACATCAACCGGGATTTCAATGGTGCGATCTCCATACTTAGCTGTAATGGTCGCGGAACCGGAAGCATTCGCGTACACTTTACCCTTAACAACATCAGCTACCTTCTCGTTGCTTGAGGTCCAAGTCGCGCTGCTTGTCACGATGGATTCCTTCTCATCCGGATAAACCGCTGTTAAAGTCAGCTCTTCATCCTTGCCGACCTTCATGAACAAGCTTGGCTTGTTCACCTCAAGCTTGCGGGTCTTGTCGACATCCAATTCCAGCGTCGTTGTTTTGGTACCATACTCAGCCGTAATGGTTGCTGTTCCCGCACTGTAGGCCACGATTTTGCCTTGGTAGGCATCCGCTACCTTCTCATTGCTCGAAGACCATTTCGCATCTTTGGATACGTCCTTCGTTGAACCATCAGGATAAGTCGCAATTAACTCTACTGTCTTTTCATCGTTAAGAAGCAAAGATAATGTTGTGTAATCCTTAATTTCAATGCGTCTTACAACCTCGACACCCACATCAATCGATATACTCTGTTTGCCGAGCTTTGCAGTAATGGTCGCTGTACCTGCAGACAAGCCTCGAACTGTTCCATTGATAACGGAAGCTACTTTGCTGTCTGAGGATGTCCATTCTGCTTTACCTGATACTTGCTCTGTTGTGTTATCACTATAAATAGCGGTCAGTTCGATTTTCTCCGAATCTCCGATCCGAAGATCCAAGCTTTGGTGGTCCTTAGTCAAAGCCTTTACTTTTTTCGTTACTTTCACATCAACTGCCTGGGATACGCCTTGATATACAGCAACAATTGTCGCTGTTCCTTCTCCCTTAGCGGTAATCGTACCGTTATATGCTGAAGCTACCGAACTGTTGTCGCTGCTCCACTCCGTGCTGACGGTAACATTGCTTGATTTGCCATCACTGTACACTGCAGTAGCTGACAGCGTTGTTGAATCCTCGATTTCCAAGTTCACTGCATTCGTCGATAGAACAAGCTTGCTTAATTCAGCATCTGCGGCAGAAACGCGGTTCATGGAAGTCAATCCTGCTGCTGAAAGAATCAGGATCAGGGACATAAATACCGCAAATACTTTTGCGTAGAAGCTTTTTAATAACATGATTTCCCCCCATAACATAGTGTCTTCATCTTTTTATGTCGGCCAGGGAGATACGAATGATTAGGTTTGACCGTGGATTTATATCCATAATTTCAGAATCAAACTTGGATTCATTGGCATACAAACTCCGAAAAAAGGCATACGTTAACTCAGGAGGAGGAGATCATTCATGTCGTTTGATTATATCGGTTATTGGGATAATGCGTATAAAAACGGGGGCAATTCAGGTGCCGGTTCTTACGGGGTGCTTGCCGAATTCAAAGCCGAAGTCATCAACAGCTTAATTGCCAAACATCAGCTGGCTCGTGTCATTGAATTCGGCTGCGGAGACGGCAACCAGCTCAGCTATATGAATTATAAAGAGTATCTGGGTCTTGATGTAGCCGGGTCTTCTATCCGGCTGTGTACACAGCGCTTCGCTTCAGACCCTTCCAAAAGCTTTATGCTGTATAACCCCGGACTGTTTATCAACCAAGGCTTTATTGCGGCAGATCTTGCCGTATGCCTGGATGTTCTCTATCACATTACTAATGAAGCAGATTACATAAGCACCTTGCGTGATCTTTTTAGTGTAGGTGCAGAATGGGTAGTCCTTTACACCCGAATAACGAATTCCTTCTCGAACTCAGGCGTTGAAACCATACAGGATCGGAATGTATTTGACTATCTGACCGCACATCCAGAATATAAAATCGAAGAAATCATTCCGCAGCGCTATCCCGAGCTTTCTTCTGCTGATTTTTTGCTGCTGCGAAAGAGTTAGAAGCATATGTATAAATTTTACTGTGCTAAAACATTATAAATATTATAATTTTGTCTCTTTTTCCTAACAATTGATGTGTATAATAGCTAATGATGCCATATTAATAATCAAAGGGAGTCTGTCATGTTACAAAAGTTTGTATTCTGGACGGTAGGCGCTGCCGTACTTGTAAGCATTGTGCTGTTGTCCATCTATTTCTCAAGCGGGATTGTTCCACAGGAATCGATCAGCCGATAGAATCAAATCATACAAAAATGAAAAAGCAGCGATGGCTCGCTGCTTTGGCTGCCTGGATAGAAACCCGGCAGCCTTATTTTTTCTACTTAGAATGGTTCTCCATTTCAAACCGCAGCCTGCATACTGTTTCAGGTTCGACCTCCCGGCTCTTTTGAATAAGTCTTGTTGTATAAAAAGTAAAAGGATGTCCGTCGTGATCCAAATGCTCCGTAGAACCAATAGATAGCTCCAGCTGTTCTGGATTGTAAACAAGTTTTAGTCCTACCTGCTTACCCATCCAATGCACTGCTCCATTTCCTTCTATCGGCTTGATTCTGCTAATTAGCCTCTCCTCAAATTGCTGTCCTTCACCGCTCCAGACGAAACGGTCGGTCAGCTCCAGCGCAGCTCTGTCCAGTTCAGGATTTAGAACCCACTCGGCAGAACGCGTATAGCGATCGATCCCTGCCTCTGGATATGCTTTGGTCAGATCAAGCTCAGCCGCAAAGCCGTTTTCCGAATGTCTGAAGGCTCTCGTCTCGGCATAATACTCTCTTCCAATACCTTGCATGACTCCATTAATAACAGGAACGTTATGACCGCCCGAGGATATGTTAATGATGCCCTCTCTGCCCTCACGGAAGTATGCTTTTGTATACATCCCTGCTCCCAGATCACAGATGATATTTTCTCCGCCGCCATGCACTATAAACTGACCAAGATCATTATGATTATGCGGTTCCCCGTTATGGCCGCCTTTTAATGCAAAGCCGCAAACCTTCTCCTCCGCTTCGTCCGATGCTGAACCTGACAGCTGACCGCGGCTGACCCACCATTCCAGTTCTTCAAAATAGCTGTTCTGGGTAGTAACCGATGTCCCTTTACCTTTATTAAACAACTCTTCTTTGCTCCAGAGTGCATTTCTCAGCACATGAGCCCATCTATGAACCGGATCATCCAGCAGCCCGGGAATATGATAAGGCAGATTGCCGGATAAACGTGTTCGTTCGGCCAGCCGACTAAGTAAACCGGACGGAAGCACCTCCCTCTCTTCGCTGTCCGAAAAATTGACGTATACGCCGCCAGACAAGTGAACACGAGATGGGAAGCTGGCAATTATACGCGGCTGCGGAGGTACCAGCAAATCAAGCCTTCCATTCGTCCGCTCTCTCAGCATTTCGGCAAAATAGGTATAGTAGCCGAACCCGTATACCCAATAACCCAGTCCCTCTGCGCAGCCGCCATCCATACCATATCCGTCAAGGAATGATGCAAACGAAGCCAATACCTGCTTGATGGCGGAGGCAAGTTCCTCTTCATCATCCATTAGCAGGAGAGCGGCCATACCACTGCCTCCTGCGCAGACTGCCGACCAGTTATGATCTACATTGCGCCAGAAGAATGGCTTTCTATCTATAAAAACCGGATGAAGCACCCGCCGAAAGACCTCATCCCTTACCCGCTTGGCAACACGGCAGTCCAGCGCATCTTCATACATATACAGCAGCTCCGCAAGCGTCTCTGCCGTCTCGGCAGCAAACAAATCCACCTCTAGCGATGGATCACCTTCTGCCGGAAGATGGGCGGTCAGGCACCAGCTGTATTCTCCGCAAATATCCCATAAAGCATCCTCCAGAGCAGAGAGATATCCAGCTTGCTCTGCCCCCACCCCTGCTGCTGCAGTAATTAATCCAAGCGCAGCCAGTCTTGCCCTGCGTTCAAAATATACATCTTCGTAATCTTTGCGAGCTCCGCTATCTGCAAAATGTCTAAATATTTTAAAGGTAAGCGGCGGGAGCGGTTCCTGCAGCGCCCTCCGGGCTGTCCCCTCAATCTGCTGCCAATATGAACTGAATTCAGGCTTGCCTCTTGTTGCACAAAGACGCTCTTGCCAAACCGCAGTACCCAGTGGAAGAAACGCTGTCTTTCTCCCTTCGATTAAAGCCTCTTTGATCGTACTCGTATCTATGTAACCCAGTCCTTTGCCTAACGACTCCATTTGGTTCATATAAGACGGACCACCTTTTACAGGGCAAATTTGTATTCGTTTACATTTTAAAGGAAGCAACGAGTGGAGTGAAGCCTTTTCTTTCTCAGAATTGAATTATCAATGTTTCAAAGCACGCTTAGCTACCCCTACTTTATTACGTTAATTTAAAGCAGCTCTTCCGCTTTGGATTAGCTGTTTTCTCTCTTATATGGAACTTTTTTATATTTGGTGAAGTCCATTGTTATAAAGAATTCCGATCGAAATGGGGTTTCATCTTTGAAGAAAAGTAATTTACTACTCTTGTTACTTCTTGTCCTCGCTTTATCTGGCTGCGATACGGAGCTTGAACAAACACAGCCTGAGATTCATCCGCAGGCTGAAATCGATGCAAATCAGGACGTCATTAACAGGCACGGTCAAGTAGAGGGCCTTCAACACTTAGATGATTTTATGGATAAAAAGCGTTCCTCACAACGTTTCGTATCTTACACAGATGAGGGCGATCCTATTTTTTACAACCTTCAGCATACTGAGGATAACAGAATTCAGGTGCGCTACGACACGACCCAAGATGCATATGGAACAGGTGAAGTGATCGATTATAGCTGTACAGAACTTCAACAGTCGGATACAGATAAATCCCTAAGCTATTCCCTCGTTCAATGCGATAACACTAACGCAAGTGAAGTGTTGATTCAGATCGATTATCACCTTAAACAACAGGACACCTTTGATTTCAGGCTGGAATACGGCGTGAACAAAGAGAATGTAATTGACACGGAAGAGAAACAGATTACAAGAGTCCTTGATAGCGGAGAATCATATACGGCAAGCAATGTTCACCTGAACATCAAAACTAGGACCCAGATTTATAAGGAAATGGTCAAGCATGGCGCTCTCTATTCCGGCAGCGAGGAAAGTGCAGAGTGTAACCAAAAACCTCATGAGGGCTACAGCCTAACTGTTAAATTCGGAAACAAAACGTATGAGCATGCATGGAACGAATGCGATAAGAATCAACAGATCCTAACGATGTTATCAGATAAAATCGCTGAGCTAATCGAATCCTACTACGAATCGAATGTTACATTAGGAGAGGTATCTGTGCACGAGCCTTCAGCATTGCAGCAAACTGAACAACTGCTGCTAAGCACGATGAAAAAAGAGTATTGGCGAGGTGAGATCGTCACATATCACATGGCTAACCGCTCAAGTAAGTATACTCTTTTTTATGGCGAATACATTTTCATCGAAAAGAATACAGATCAAGGGTGGAGAGAGGCGCATGTCAATGCTAACTTTCATGATCCCGGATATAGCTTGCATCAGGATGGAGAATCTACCATGGATGCTTACCAGACCGTAAAACTTCCTCCCGGCGAGTACAGACTTATCAAAAAAACCCAAATCTATGAGCCTGGTAATTTTGAGAATAAAAAAGATCTAGTGCTCATCAGCAATCCATTCATTGTGAAATAAAAATACTTATTTAGCATCCCGCCTCTTTGAAGCCTAAGATTCAAAGGGGTTTTTAAGTTGGCAAAAAAAATCAAAAACGCCCTTTGATGTTCTGCTATTCTAATAAGCAAAGGAGGGCCTGACCTTGAGTACCCAACACGCCATTCAACAAAGTATCGACTATATGGAAGCCCGTCTGGAGGAGGAGCTGTCCTTAGCGGACATTGCTGCTCACGTCGGCTTCTCGCCTTATCATTTTCACCGCATGTTCCGCAAACAAGTGGGCATGAACATCGCCGATTACTTAAGAAGGCGCCGTCTTTGCTACGCAGCTCAGCTGCTGCTGCACTCGGATGCTTCCATTATCGATATATCATTTTACTGCCATTTTGAAAGCCAGGAGTCCTTTACAAGGGCGTTCAAAAAGCTTTACGGCATGCCGCCTGGTAGATATCGCAAGCTGTTTATTCTTCACACCACTAACCGTGAAAAAGGAGACAATCCTATGCAAGAACAAATCGCTTCACCGATTAAAGGCTGGTTTATCAGCGGGAGTCACCCGCACGACTATGAAATGGGCATTGACCGGAATAACGTACACCAGGGGAGCACCTCCGGATTTCTGAAGTCACTTACACCTATGGTGAACGGTGCCTTTGCCACCATGATGCAACAGTTCAAAGCCGAGAAGTTTAAGGGAAAAAGAATGCGGCTCTCCGGTTTTGTCAAAACCGAAAATGTGAAAGAATACTGCGGACTCTGGATGCGAGTCGATAGTCACTCAGAGGATGTGCTCCAGTTTGACAATATGCACGACCGCCGCATTATCGGTAATACGAACTGGAATCATTATTCCATCGTACTGGATGTGCCTGAGGAGAGCGGAACAATTTCTATCGGGGTATTGCTTATGGGTGAGGGAAACGTGTGGGTCGACAGCTTTCAGTTTGAGGAAGTCGATCTCAGCGTACCAACTACAAGCCTGAAGCTGGATTACGAAATCAATGACGAACCTGCTAATCTTTCTTTTGAGGATTAATAAGGATTAACAAAAAAGGAGCCCTCCTATAATGGAAGGCTCCTTCTTGTAGCAAGAAAGCTTATTTACTTCTTCGAAATCGTAAATTCAAAGGACATATCCTGTGCCGGATCAATCAAGTACTCATTCAGCACTGGTGCTCCCCAGCTGTCATCTCCACCGACACCCATCTGGCGGCCGGCAATGGTCACGACTGTATGATGCACATTTGGCAGCTCATAATGATGCGTCGCGTTCTCCAGCTCAAATGCAGTGTACGGCGAAATGTTCGCTTCAACCGGCTGTGTATTTGGAGCTGTAACTACGATCCCCTGTCCCAGCTCGTTCGTGATCTCTACGCGTCTTACACCTGTACGGTTGCCGGATTCCTGTGGCACAAGATAAGCGGACACATTGTCCTCTGCTTTGTTTTGGAAACGGCACAGTCTTGCGCCATAAGCACGGTCGATGTAATTCTCCTCCGGCCCTTGAGCATACCAATCCAGATTGGCATAATCTGCAGGAACCTTGAACGACAATGCGAAGATCGGGAACTTCGGCAGACCCGCTGCTCCTGTATAGTCTGACTTCACGCGAATACTGCCATCTGCGTATACCGTGTAAGCCACCTTCACGCCGGCTTCATCCGATACGCTGAGTTTATACGTGTACGTCACCGTCGCTTGATCGGCCTGCTCACTCAGCTCCCACTTCACACATCGGCGGGACATGCTTGCTGCATACCAGGCCGAGGATTCAAAGTGAACACCCGCTCCCTTGTCATTATCCGTCATAGCTCTCCAGAAGAGCGGCGCTGGCGGAGCGGAAATCATCTCCCGCCCTCCGTAATTGACGGAGATCAGCGTACCTGCCTGCTTCGAGAACATAATGGAGAACTCAGAGCCGTGAACGCCGATATTCACATCACCTTCCACGACACGGAAATCGCTGCCCGCTGCAGGAGCTTTGGCTGCTTCACCCGCTTCTACCAGATAGATATGCTGTCCGAAGGAAACCTCAAAGCCCGCTTCAGCCCACAGCTCCTGCTCTTTAAGCACAAGCGATACATCTACTGTGTACTCTCCTGCTTCCGCGTTCACCGGCAGATCAAGACTGACATACTGCTCTTCGCCTGGAGCAACCGAGACGTTCTTCTCACCCCGGAACAGTTCAATACCTTCCCGCTTGAGGCTGTAAACCAGATTGAATCTGTCCGTATTTACAAACAGGTTTTCGTTCTTCACGGTTACGCCTTTTGCATCGGGAAGCAGCTTCACGTTCTGGTACACAAACTTCACTTCCTGCATTTTCGGAGACCATCTGCGATCCGCATAGACGATCCCGTTACCGGAGAAGTTATAATCTGTGGAACGGTCGTCAAAGTCGCCGCCATAAGCCATAAACTCCTTACCGTAACGGTCCTTCTTCACGATAACCTGATCCATGTAATCCCAAATGAATCCGCCTTGGTACATTGGATATTTCTCTTCCAGCTCTGTGTACTTCACAATTCCGCCGACCGAGTTGCCCATCGCATGCATATATTCGCAGCTGATATATGGCTTTTGAGGATCCTCATTCAAATATTGCTCAATATCTGCAACCTTAGCGTACATCCGGCTCTCCATATCGCTTGAAGCATCATAATCGCGATCATAGAATACCCCTTCGTAATGAACCAGACGTGAAGGATCTTTCTCACGGAAATAGTTAGATACGTTCAGGATAACCTCACCGGAATAGGACTCGTTACCACAGGACCAGATCAAAATTGACGGGTGGTTCTTGTCCCGCTCTACCATGGAAATGGCCCGGTCCATAACGATATTCTGCCACTCAGGCAAATTTCCAGGCACGTTCCAGGAAGGCTCAACAGTTCCCATCTTCTGCCAGGATCCATGAGTTTCAAGGTTCATCTCATCAATGACATACACACCGTACTCGTCACACAGCTCATACCAGAGCGATTGATTCGGGTAATGGGAGGTCCGAACTGAGTTCATGTTCCCTTGCTTCAAGGTTTTGATATCCCAAAGCATGTCTTCCTTCGTGATGCTCCGTCCTCGGCGAGGATTGAATTCATGACGGTTCACACCTTTGAACACAATGCGCTTGCCATTCAGGTGCATGATCTTATCCTTCATCTCAAACTTACGGAAGCCGACCCGTTGAGGAACGACCTCTACAAGCGAACCTGCAGCATCATACACGGAAACGAACAGCGTATACAGATTCGGTGCTTCGGCACTCCATAGATCTACTACGCCTGCATTCAGTGTCAAAGAAACAGAGCTTCCTGGTGAAGATACATCGCCGAGTGCAGTGACCTGTCCGTCTTTATTTTTCAGCTCCAGAACAACCTTCGATGCCGAAGCTCCATTCAGTTGGAGATCTGCCTTCAGCGTTCCCTGCTCGTAATTTGCATCGAGTTCCGTATGAATAAACAGGTCATTAACATGAACTTCAGGCACCGTGTACAAATAAACCTCACGGAAAATGCCAGAGAAGCGCCAGAAGTCCTGATCCTCCAGCCAGCTGCCTGTGCTGCGCTGGTAGACCTCAACAGCCAGCTTGTTCTCTCCATCCTTCAAATACGGAGTGAGCTCAAACTCGCTCGGTGTGAAGCTGTCTTCTCCGTAGCCGACAAACTCACCGTTAAGCCAGACGTAGAAAGCGGATTCAACGCCTTGGAAGGAGATGTATACAGGACGCTTTTCCCATCCCTGAGGGACTGTAAAATGCTTCACATAGCTTCCTACCGGATTATGATCTTCCGAAATCACTGGCGGGCGAAGATGCTCATGTCCATCCCACGGATACATGGTATTAACGTATTGCGGCTTTCCATATCCCTGAAGCTGAATATGTCCAGGTACTTCGATTGCATCCCAGCCAGCTGCCGATACGTCTGTCTTATAGAAGTCAGCTTGACGCTGTGAAGGATTGTTTGCATAGCTGAATTTCCAGCTCCCGTTCAGGCTGCTGCGAAGAGGCATGTCTCCGCGTCTCTCTGCTTCCTCTAAAGTTTCATAATAGTAATGATCCGAATGAGCCGGCACTCGGTTAACCGAGAATACATTTACATCCGACAGCCAGTCCAGGCTGGGTATCGTTTTTTGTGCTGCTTTTAAACTCATGCGTATAATCCTCCTCGCTTAAAATGAAGACGACTGCCTTCACAGCTCGCACATATCGTTTGACCGTTCAGGCAGTCCTTCTTCTCACTATACTTAAATTATTTAACAGACCCTGTCATTCCTGCTACAAAGTGTTTTTGCATCAAGAAGAATACAATGGCTGTCGGCAATGTCGTAATGACGATCGCGGACATGATCAGGCCGTAGTCCGGAGCGTAGCCCGATCCCAGGTTCGAAATCAGCAGCGGAACGGTCATATTTTCCGGCGATTGCAATACGATGAGCGGCCACAGATAGTTATTCCAGCTGCTCAGGAATGTAATGATCGCAGCAGCTGCGTATGTCGACTTCATTGTCGGCATGTATACGCGCAAGAAGAGACCGAATTCACTCAAGCCGTCAATACGTCCTGCCTCAAGCAAGTCTTTCGGAAACATCTTCGTACTTTGACGGAAGAAGAAGATCAGAAACGCCGTTGTAAAGGTCGGCAGGATTACCGCAGAGGCGGTATCAATACCTAGAAACGGAATGACACTCGATACTTTCGCAAACATTTGATACAAAGGCACCATTATTGCCGCGAAAGGAATCATCATGGATGCAAGCAGAATGTTGAAGACGATATCCTTGCCCTTACTGCGATACACTTCAAAGCCATATCCCGCAGCGGAAGCAACGAGTAGAGACAAGAATGTTGTCACAATCGAAATTTTTGCCGAGTTCCATAGTGCCTGCCACATGTCCACGCTGTTGAACAGATTCGTAATGTTCTCAATCAAATGCGAGCCAGGAAGCAAAGTTCCCTTCGTTACATCTACCGATTGGTTTGTCGCACTTACAATCATCCATAGGAACGGGAAGATCGAAATCAAGGTGGCGATAATCAGGAACAGATACGTAAAAAAGCGTTTGGGCTTCATCATTTTTTATCGCCTCCAATCTTGTTCTGAATGATGGTAAGCAGTACAACCATAACTACGATAGAATAGGATACTGTCGCTGCATAACCGAAGTCTGGAGTATATTCAAACGACAGGTTATAGATATACTGTGAAATCGACATGGTCGAGTTACCCGGTCCACCCTTCGTAATGTTGACAACTTCGTCAAACAACTGAAGCGTACCGATTGTCGATGTAATGGTCGTAAACAGAATCATCGGTTTCAAGAGCGGAATCGTAATTTTGAAGAACTGAGTGAAGGCGTTTGCGCCGTCAATCCGTGCCGCTTCGTATACCGATTTGTCGATGTTTTGCAGGGATGATAAGTAAAAAATCATGTTATAGCCGGTAAAACGCCAAGTAATTGCGATAATAATCGTTACTTTTGCCCAGAACGGGTCTGTGATCCACTGAATCGGCTCTGCAATCAGGTGGAAGTTCATAAGCATTTTGTTGATGATTCCGTCTGCACCAAACATGTATTTAAATACAACGGAATAAGCAACCAAGGAAGTTACCGTCGGCAGGAAAATCGCCGTTCTAAAAAAGCCTTTGAATTTCAAATTATCATCATTCAGAAGTACTGCAATGAAGATGGCGAGCACGAGCATGACAGGTACTTGAATAATAAGATAAATGAACGTATTTTTAACGGCTGTGATGAAATTCGAATCGCTGAACAACCGGACATAGTTATCGATGCCTACGAAATCAAGATTCATTCCACGACCAGACTTAAATGAGAGGATCAGCGCTTGAACCATAGGGTAAAAGTAAAATGTGCTGATCGCGAGAATCGGTATAAGAATGAAGAACCAGCCCGTTAAATTTATCCGGCTTTTACTGACTAAGTTTTTACGGCCCGAGGTCGAATTTGCTGCAGGTTTCACGCCACTCCACTTCCCTTCATAACTAAATTTCTATTTTTCTCTAATATAGTGATGTTACTTACGACAGTGTTGGTATTCTCTCTCTAAAAAACCCTTGCCCTCCCCCCCTCTTTAGAGATTCCTCTATAGGAGCAGCGTAAGGAGCAAGGGTTTGTGTTTTATAAGGATTTACTATGATTAACGAATTTGTGTTTCAGCCTGGGATTGAGCATCGTTTAGAACCTTGTCCAAATCCTGTCCGCCCAAGTAGCTTTGCATCGCTACTACGAGGATATCCTCGATCGCATAGGTGTTCAGACCATAGTTTACGTTCGGGATTTGCTCTGTCCAAGCAGCGAAGTCGGATACCACTTTTTGACCTTGGAAGAATTCGTCCTCTGCTTTATAGGCTTCTCCTTCAGCAGCTGCTTTCAGTGTACCGATAACGCCTACATCCTTGTTCAAAGTTTGATACAGATCAACATCAGAACCGAATGTTTGTTTCAGGAATTCAGCCGCAGCTTCTTTACCGTCTACATTCAGCACATACCAGGAGCTGCCGCCAAGGTTCGATGCGTGTACAGATCCATCAACACCTGGAAGCACTGGAAGCGGAGCAACAGCCCAGCTGCCGGATTGGGAAGCTTCTGCTTTAATGGACGGTGTAATCCAGTTACCTGTAGGAACTGTAGCGATTTCACCGCTGTTGAATGCGCCTACAAATTGGCTCCAGTCAGAGTTCACTTTTACAATGCCGGAATCCATCATTTCTTTGTAAACTTCAAATGCAGTCTTCATTGCTGCATTGTTAGCAATCGTTGGTGTCGAACCATCTTCAGCTGTATACCAGCTTCCTGCGGATTGAATCATCATGCGAATGATACCCAGATCGTTAGGATCTTGTGTCAGCATCGCTTTGCCTGTTTTTTCTTTCACAGCTTTACCGATTTCGATGTATTCTCTCCAATCGATATCCTGCAAATCGTCAAGCGTGTAGCCTGCCTGCTCCAGGTAGTCTGTTCTTACATACATTCCTGTTACGCCGGAGTCAAACGGTACGCCGTATTGTGTGCCGTCTACGCTAGTCGGCCCGATCTTATAATCTGCGAAGTCACCCGCATTGATGACATCGGTCAGTTCGTAGAATGAATCCGGGTAAGATTGAAGGAAGCTTTGCGCCCGGTAATCCTCAATCAATACGATGTTTGGAAGTCCTTTAGTCGAACCGGAGTTCAGCCCCGTATTCAGCTTTTGAACGATATCATTTTGAGCGTTTTCAACAATGTTGACAGTGACATCAGGGTTAACCTCAGCATAAGCTTCTTTCGCTTTGTTCATCGCGGCAATGTTAAATGCCGGGTCCCATGCCCACACCGTTACTTCATTTGTGCTCGCGCTGTCTCCGGAGCTTGACTCTCCTCCTCCGCCGCACGCAGTCAGAAGCACAGCACTTGCCAGCATTACAGTAAGTAATTTCTTCAAAATCATAACCCCCTCAAGGCTTACTAATTTAAGAGATAAAATAAGATGGAAGCGTTTACTCTTTCTATGCCTCCATCTTATCATCTTTGTATCCGTTTTCTTTAGGACTATATTTGCGTGCTTTTGTTCTTTTATTGGGTCATTAGAGGGACAAACA
This sequence comes from Neobacillus mesonae, assembly GCA_023715865.1. Taxonomy (GTDB): domain Bacteria; phylum Bacillota; class Bacilli; order Paenibacillales; family Paenibacillaceae; genus Paenibacillus. The sequence continues at coordinate 59,483 of JAMBOW010000003.1, read as the reverse complement.
CATTCCTTTAAGGTAATATATTTAGCTTTTAGTATTTTTTTTAGTCGGGTATGAAGATGCAGCTCAAAAATTAGGACTATTTTCCGAAATGCTCTGAATCCGCTTTAATCAGCGGCAGAGTGATCTTCACTCTTGTCCCTTCCCCGAGCTTGCTTGTAATGTGTATCCCATAGCCCTCACCGTACATATATTTAATTCGCTCATCCACATTTTTAATGCCAATGCCGGAGAACAGCTTCCGATTGCGTTTTGTCCTTGGCAGCTCATTCTCGTGAGAAGGTTTACTTTCTAAATTCATCCCGTCTCCGTTATCGACAACCTCGCAGACCAGCTGCTCATTCAGTACGGAAATAAGAATAAGAATGCTTCCCTCTCCTTTGTGGTTGAATGCATGGAAAAAGGCATTTTCGATAAACGGCTGAATAATGAGCTTTGGCACATGATAATCCATACTGTCCGGCTCAATAAAATAATTTACGCGGATTCGTTCACCATATCGGACATGGTTAATGAACACGTAATCCTTCAACGTTTCAATTTCCTGCTTCACAGGAATGGTGGAATCAACGTCGCTCACTGTGTTTTGCAGCAGAGAAATTAATGAATTAATGGTTGCTCCAGCCCGCTCCTTATCTCCTTGCTGCACCAAAAACTTAACTGAAGCAAGTGTGTTATACAGGAAATGAGGATTAATCTGCATCTGGAGTGCTGCCAGCTCGGCATTGCGCTGCTGCTTTTCCGTTTCGACAAGCCTTTCGACATAATCATTCAGCTCATCCAGCATAAAATTAAATGCATTGCCCAGCTCCCGAGCCTCACTGCTGCTCGTCGAAACATCGACATAATTATTAAAGCCTTTTGTCGTAATACCGGACATTTGATGGATTAGACCCCTCATCGATCTTGTCATCTTTCGGGTGATCCAATACACAACAATGAGAGCGATGACTACAATGGCCAATATGGTAAGCGTCAGCGCTTGTACATTGACCATCTGACCGATTGCGGCATCCTTATCAATCAGATTCACTAAATAGAAATCGAATTCCGGTAAATATTCAGAAAATAGAATGCGCTCTTCACCTAGAAGATCTGCATACTTGCCCTTCTCCCCGCTTTGCTGGTCTAGAACGACCTTATTCAGCAAAGGCTTGTCCGTCATCCCGATCAGCTCATCACGGTTGCTCGAAATGACCAGACCCTCGTCATTCATTAACAGCACGTCGTTACCTTCACTTGTAAAATTGGCATAAAAGGACTTAAATATGCTGTCTCTGATCATGACATACATCGTTCCGTAGATCTCCTGCGAGCCTCTGTCATACAGCGCTTTGGAAGCGACAAGAACAGGCTCCTGCCAGGAATTTGTCTGATCTTGTTCATGGTAGAGCTGATACAAAATTTTATTTGGATTCTTAATTGTATTTTCTGTTATGGGATGGCTCTTCAGCTCCTGCGCAGTGCCTGACCAATACCATGGATCGTTTGTATAGCTGCGCCCGTTGGAGCCGAGGACCATAATACTTACTTCATAGGCGCTTAAGTTGGACCTGATATTCTTCATCCGTTCGGTCATATTGTACGTTTGGATGGCCAATGAGATAGAATCGGTATCCCCGTTCGTTAAATAGTTACGGATAATTCCGCTTTGACTAACCAAAGTTGCGGTAGTGGCTACTGCACCATTATAGGATTCCAGGTTCGATTTCATTTGATTAAGCAGCTTAGTATTTGTAATGCTGAAGGTTTGCAGGAACAGTTGCTCAGACATCCTGATTGTAATGGCCAGTGTCAGCAGGGAGACCAAAATAATACTGATCAGCGTCACGAGAAAAAGCTTGACGAACAGGCTTTGGTTTTTCAGCATCGTCATGTTATTTCTTCTTTCGCAAATTGTCCTCTGCGATAGCTGCTTGGCGAGAAGCCGGTATGCTTTTTGAACACTTTGGTAAAATAACTTTGATCCGAATACCCGACTCTTCCGCTGATCTCAGAGATAGTTTCCTCCGTTGAGCTGAGCAGCTCCATCGCTTTTTGAACCCGTACCTTGTTCAAGTACTCGCTGAACCCCTCATTATTATGAGCAGAGAAATAACTCGACAAGTAGGATGGGTTAAAATGAAACTGCTTTGCCACCTCAGTTAAGGTTATCGGTTCTGCATAGTGCTCCTGGATGTAGTTCAGCAGCTTCGTCATATTCGGATTAACCGCCGTGTTGGTTTCTCCGATGATATGCTCCGCCTCATGAATGAAATCAACAATGGTCTGAATGGCATCCCGGGCATAGTCAGATTCATCTATTTTCCGAAAAAACTCATATTTGCTGTTCTCCAAGGACTCTGTAGCATATTTCATTTTGCCGAGCGTACTTGTCACATTAAAAATAAAGTTCCCCAGCAAAGCCTTGAATTCAAAAATATCTGTTCGATAATCCATTGCTTTGGCATGAATATGTTCCAGAAAACCGGCAAATGCTTTTTGAAACTGCTTCCGCTTTAATTGATCTGTAAGCTCACTGATATCTATGTCTATCGTTTGCTCCTGCAAGTCCCGCAAATCCATCTTAGAGATAAAGTGTTTGTCAGGCATATAGAACGAATAGCGTGTGAGCTTCGAATACTGATGACGATACATCTCGCCAAGCTGGAAGAAATCCGTAAAGGTCTCTGTCATAACAAAATGCACACCAGGCAGCGGTTTAGACGCTAACTGAGATGCCATTGCCCGTAATTCAATAATAATGCTGCTCCAATCCGGGCCGTTGGCATTCAGCATGTAGAGCTCACGATCTTTATCATTAAGGCGAATATTCGCTGCAGATTCTAACCGGCGGAGCGTATCTTCCATTCCTTGAAGGATACCCGATTTATCAGCCTGCTCCTTGATCTGCTTTAAGTCGACACCAAACAAAGCATAAGAGTCATAAGGCAGCACTTTATGCAAAACATCCGGCGAAAGCTCTGCTTCATATCCAGTAATCAGCTTCTCGGCTGCTTGCTCCAGCCATTTTTCTTCTGCCGGCTCCTCCGAGCCCTCTGTAAGCAAATCGGAAATTTTATCTGCCGTCTTGTTTAGAACTGTGAGTAAATAGTCAGCCTCTAATTTCGGTTTCAAAATATAATCAGCTACACCGCTTTGAAAGGTCGACCTTACATATTCAAATTCGCTGAAGCTGCTGAGTACGATGACTTCTACACCCGGATATCTCTCCTTCACGATTTTAACGAACTTCTCACCGTCCATAATCGGCATGACGATATCGGTCAGAATAATGTGCGGCTGAAGCTCATCTACCAGATCAAGCGCCTCAAGTCCATTGGAGGCCTCACCCACGATGCGGAAGCCTGCCTGCTCCCAATCCATCAGATGTTTAATCCCTTGCCTTACCAGCATTTCATCGTCAACAATGAGCACTTTGCATATTGATTTCATTTCATACCTCCTCTTAAGGTACTTCATATAGAAAACATCAGTTAAGTTATTCAGAATAAAAAAGCCCTGCGAATTCGCGAGGGCGCTTAAGCAAGAACATGCACTATCTATGCCAAGCTGAAAGAACCTGATGACTTAATAGCCAAGATAAGGCTATCGTTTGTATTGTACTCCTCATAATAAAGGGTTTTATCCCTTTCGACTATGCTTTCTTGGATGCACCCGGTTATGGGTTTAGCCATTTTACCTATTCTATAGAATTATGTAATAAGGTTACAACTTCAGCGTATGAAGTTTTTCTGTTTCTTATGTATCCACAAAAATAAAGCTAAGCTGATATTTTAGCAAAAATACCATGCTTAGCTTTACCCATTCACTTTGCTCCCGTCATACCTCCGCCTTGGTATTCTGTCTCATCTTCTTTAATGTTCATCCCTTTTCGCTTAAACTCCTCAAGCAGATCGGCTGCATCATCCTGGGGTTTATATCCGATAAGTTCTTCTAAATAGGCGATGTCATAATAGTTGTCGGTATTGGCCGAGGTTCCGTAAAGGGATAAAAACTTCTCATGCTCAGGTGCCTCAATGCATTTTTCAGCAAGCTGAACCATATCGCGCTCCGAAATCCAAATGTGAGCAGCTCTTTCCGAATGCGGGCGATCATCCCCTGGAAAATTACCAATACGGATATTGATAGATGAGATCCCGTGCCGGTCTGCATACAATCTGCCAAGCAGTTCAATATAGCATTTGCTTAATCCATAGAAACTGTCTGGTCGGTAAGGGTCCGTAACATCTACTTCCTCCCCTACTTTATAAAATCCAGTTGCATGATTTGAGCTTGCAAATATGACACGCCTTACTCCTTGCTGACGGGCTGCTTCGTACAGATGATACGCTCCTGTCACATTAATCGGCAGTACCTTCCCTAAGAAGTCCTCTTCATCCTTGGCCCATGCGATATGTAGAACTGTATCCACCCCTTGGGTCAGCTCCAGCATTCGTTTCCCGTCGGTTACATCCATCGATTCCATGTCTTTTGCTTCATCAGCATTCAAGTCTGCCGCAATAATGTCATATGCACCGGTTGCTCGCAATCCTTCAGCAAGACAGCTTCCGATACGTCCAGCCGCACCGGTAATCAGTATTTTCCGCTTGTCAGCCATTGGTTCATACCGCCCCTTCGTCAAAATTTATTTCCCGGGTTATAATCTTCCAAAACGTCTCTCTAATCAGTATTAACCTAAAAATAAAAAACACATGCACACTATCGCTGCATGTGTTCTTATTATTGCTGACGGAGTAAAAAGAGGGTTCGTCATTGGCTGTTTCACTCCGATTGATTTGCTTCACAAATCCAGAAGTCGTTCAATATCCAAAAACTTCACTAGGAAGTGTATACTGCAGTTTTACAGTGGCACTATAAACCTCTTTTTACCGTATATTTTTAAGGAGTGTTGTACCCGTTCGCGCCGTAGGGTTGGAGCTTATCAAGCCAGCTTGCCTCCAGCTTCCTCAGCGCATCCTTGGCATCAAAGAAGATATTTCCCTCTGGAACCTTCAGCTTCTCCAATACTTCGATCTCAAATGCACCCTCACCAAGGCTTGACCAATCTCCCTGCAGATCGCGGTTACGATGAGAACCCATATTCAGCGTAAATTTTTGTCCGTTAATCGTCTTTAAATTTGGAGTGCTCGCTATATACATCTTTCCATTCTCCTTGTTGCGGATCTGGTAGACACCAGCTTCAATCTTGATTTCCTTCGCCTGCTGCTGAAGCTCCTCTCTCCGGCTCACCTGCTTCCCCTCCTTATCTTCAGGTGTTGTTAAAAAGTATTTGCTTCCGTCATCTTCCCTGCTCAAGATGCCATAATCGATCATATACCTGCGAATCGTTACATAATCTTCGTAGATCTGCTCGAGTACACTGTTAACCTCGGTTTCCGTATACTCCCTCCCAGGTATAAAGCGTTTAGCCAGCTCGTTCATGACGATAATGCGATGCTTCTCCTGCATAGTAAAGGTCTTGAGCGGACCCTCCGGACCATGAGGAAAGTATTTGTTAAGCACCTTGGTCTGCTCAGAGGCCGAGATGCTGTATCTGTCATCATTGCGGCCAGCCCGTTTACTAATAGGGGCAGCCAGTTCAGCAGGGCCGCTTGTATCGTTCCTCGTACCCAATAGCTCCATAACCGCGAGAAGCACTTTAGCCTGACGTTCCTTCTCTTTGAGAACAAAACGATGATTGCGTATGGTCGAAGTAGATCCCATGCCTAGCTCTTTTTGGATGTCCGCATCCTTTTTGCCTTCGTAAAATTTCGCAAGCAGCTTGCGCTGAATATCTGATAGACCGCTCTCACTCTTATCCAATGTAATCAAATACTCAAATACCGAGCTATGCTCCTGCTCGATATGGATTTGAATAAATCTGGATGCTTCATATAAAATACCGTCAACTGGATAAATGACCCCTTTCTCTATCCGATTCCCGCAGCACACGCAGATGTACTCTCTGTCATTCTCCATGTATCCGCGCTTGATCTCTTCCAACGTTGCTTCATATATATAAGCCGTATGTTCATCCATAGAGTAAACTTCCTCTCGAGTCATCTTATTTTATATAGATATTTTATTATTATGTTTATTAATTGTCAAACAATATACATTTTAATCTAGGTATTTGTATGTAAACACTTGTTAACAATAGAATTAAAAAAGAACCGGCCGCGGCCGGTTCTTTGCATTCGCACAACACTCCTTCTGCCCCTGATTGGGTTCAACCCAGCGCCAGCTTACCCATGATCACTGGCTTATGAGATCCTGTCGCAGAAGGTACATTATTTGGTATTCCATGCAAAAAATCATTACCCAGCAGAGCAAAGATAAGTGCTTCTTTCGCATCATCATCAATTCCGTGCATACGAGCCGTGGTAACCTTGCGGTCTGGAAGCAGCTCCGTCAGCATACGGAGCAGTGTCTGATTATGGGCTCCGCCTCCTGACACAATAATCTCGTCCATGGGATGCTTCGGAAAGATCCATTTTTTATAGCTGTCCGCTATGGTTCTAGCCGTGAATTTTGTAGCTGTTGCGACAATATCTGCTGAGGATAGTCTTCTCTCCTTTGCCTTCTCAAGGAACTCAGCGGTATATTGCGCACCAAACAATTCACGACCCGTGGATTTAGGAGGCATGAGCGAAAAATAGGGATTCTTCAGCATTTGGTCGATCCATTCTTCGTCTGGTGTTCCTTCTGCCGCCCATTGTCCATTCTCATCGTAATTATACTTTCCGCTCGACAAATCAAACACAACTTGGTCAATAATCATATTACCCGGACCCGTATCAAAGGCAGCTACCTCATCTGCACTGCAGCCCGCAGGAAGAATGGTGCAGTTGCCGATCCCCCCAATATTCTGAAGGATTCGCCCTTTCTGCTCATTACCAAACAAAATAAGATCACCGTAAGGAACCAGCGGCGCTCCTTGTCCTCCCGCTGCCATGTCGGCAGGTCTGAAATCGCCGACCACCGGTCTTCCCGTTCTTTCAGCAATAACGGAAAGATCGCCGAGCTGCAGGGTCGACCGGACAACGGAATTTACCGAATCGTCCTGTGGTATATGCCATACCGTCTGTCCATGCGAGCTGATAAAATCCACTTCATTCATTTGAATACCGGCTTCTGCTGCGACCGCTCTAGCTGCTAATGCAAAACGTTCCGCCAGCACAAAATTCATGGAGCAGATTTGATCTACACTCGATTGTTGAACGCTGCAAAGCGCCTTGATTTGCTCCCTGAACTCTTTCTCATATGGAAGCTGAACGAAGGATATAAGCTCTACCTGAGTCCTTTGCCCGCTTCCCGTCATACGGACTAGCGCCGCATCCACACCATCTAAGGAAGTGCCAGACATGAGCCCGATCGCCAAGGTGGTCGTCTTGGATGCAAACTCGATCATAACACTCCCGTACCTGCCTTCATCTCCCAGTGATACGGGAAGCCTGCCTGTAAACGGAGTGGATCCGAGCAGTGCGCTTGCGATGCTTCTCATGGTAAGCGGCCTGCTCTCGTAAGCCGCAATGTAGACCTGCACATCCGGAAAAGCCACAATATCATACGGATTGCGGGTAGCGATCACGGCAAGCGGTTTACCTAAAGACAACAGCTGCTTAACGAGCCTGGACTGCTCTTCATAAAAGTGAGCGTTATACGTAGCGATGACGATCTGCTCAATGCTTGAGTCCTCTGCGGCGGCAGCAACAGCTGGACTCTTACCTGCTACTTCCGCTGCCGCAATGCTCAGGTCCACCACATCAAGCCCCTGTTCCATTAGAGCAGTACCTAAACTGAGGTGATCCTTGATCCGCTCGTCGGCAATAGTCATGGCTGATGAAGCTATAGTTACGACGAGCGTTTTCTTGCGAGGTAGCGGCAGCATACCTGCTTGGTCGCGAACGAGTGTAATGCTTTTTTCACTGATTCTGCGGGCGATATCTCCATGCTCTGCAAGCCCGACACCCGTTGGCAGCCCAGACGCATCCGAGAGCGGCGCCTCAAGTATCTCTTCCGGAAAATCCCCTACCTCTGTCATGATACCGCGCCGAATTTTAAGCTCGAGCAAACGGCGGACAGATTCATTAATTCGCTCTTCACTGAGACGCCCTGCTGCTACCGCCGCCTCGATTGCTTCATATGCTCCAGTGAGCAGCTCATGCGTATGACTGATCAGTACCAAATCTGCTCCTGCTTCAAGCGCCATGACGGAGGCTTCAACCGTACCGTATGTATCCACGATCGCATGCATCTCCATGCAATCTGTCATAATGACACCCTCATAGCCGAGCTGCTCTCGAAGAAGTCCAGTAAGAACCGACGCTGACAAGGTCGCCGGCTTCTTCTCAGACTCCAATGCCGGAAAATAAATATGAGCGGACATAATAAAATCCACGCCCTCTTCAATAGCTCTAATGAAAGGGACCAGCTCTAGCTGCTTCATTCTAGTAAGATCATGAGGAACGATCGGTAAATCCAAATGAGAGTCTGCTGCCGTATCGCCATGCCCTGGAAAATGTTTTGCACATGCCGATACACCGGCCTTCTGGAATCCCCGCACTGCACTTGCGCCATATTCAGCAACCAGCTGTGGCGACTCCCCAAAGGAGCGGACGCCGATAACCGGATTAAGCGGGTTATTGTTCACATCAAGGACAGGTGCAAAATTGAGATTAATGCCAAGCGCACTTAATTCCTTCCCGCTCGCCAGCGCTGCCTCATACGCATCGCTGACAGAACCCGCTGCTGCAATGGCCATATTTCCTGGGAACAAAGTGATGCCTTCAGCGATGCGTGCAACCATTCCGCCTTCCTGGTCAATGGAGATGAACAGCGGCAGCTGATCCGCCTCACTTGCCGTCGTTTGCAGCTGCTGTGTAAGCTGCGCTACCTGGCCGGGATTCTCCACGTTCCGGGCAAAATAGATAATACCCCCGACAGGGTTAGATCTAACAAAATCTTTCAGAGACTCTGTTAGGTGAGGACCTGGCAGTCCGCAAAGCAGCAATTGACCTATTTTCTCACGTAAGCTTAAACGCGCTAAAAGCGCTTCTACATTCGGATTTGATTTCATGTTCTCAGCTCCCATAGATTAAATAAGGTTTCCGTCTTTCTTCCCATTCCGTCTCGTCCTGTTGCCAGCTCGCCATAATATGCAGGAGTCCGTCCAGCTCGTGCACATGTTCTCTTACCTCTGTTCCTCCCGTAAGCAGATCGATAAAATAACGGCTGCCGCCTTGAGGCGGTGCGAGCCATTCGAATTGATTCGGATAGGAGCTGGCAATCTCATGCAGCAGCGCAAGCCCCGTCTCTACGGCTCTATATTTGCCCTTATCCGTTACAAAAAGGCGAACCCCTCCGCAAAGCACTCCCTGATGCTTGGAATACACAGGCGATGAATACACAGAATGAACATATACACCAGGAAGCTTGCGGGCCTGCATTTGCCGAGCGATCCTCTCCCCGTCCATCCAGGGTGCTCCAATCCATTCAAATGGTCTTGTCGTACCACGGCCCTCGGATACATTGGTCCCTTCAAAAAAGCAAGTCCCTGCATATACTTCAGCCGTTTCGGGCGCAGGTATATTCGGCGACGGCATCATCCAGGGCTGGCCCGTCTCGGCATAGGTCATGGATCTCTTCCAGCCGTCAAGCTTAATGACGTCGAGCTCGCAGCCAATCCCCTCTTCCTCGTTCCGCATGAGTGTAATTTCCCCTATCGTCATCCCGTAACGAATCGGCATATGCCAGGCACCCACAAAGGACTCGTACCCTTTCTGCAAGATCCCTCCTTCTGTCTTCATCCCTCCAAGCGGGTTAATCCGATCAAGCACCAGCAGCGATTTCCCGCTCGCAGCACATGCTTCCATTATATAGAAGAGAGTGGATAAATAGGTATAAAAACGCACGCCTACATCCTGCATGTCGAATATGACGGTATCTACCTGATCCAGCATTTCTGCTGTCGGTTTCTTGTGCTTGCCGTATAGGCTGAATACGGGAACTCCCAGGATTGGGTGAACCTCATCCTCGAACAAAACCCCTGCCTGCCTTTCACCGTACAAGCCATGTTCACCGGCAAATAAAGCTTTCAGCCTGCAGCCTGAAAGCTGTGCGCATACCTCGACTGTTGTTCTAAAATCAGCGGTTATTCCAGTAGAATTCGTCACCAGCCCAATTCGTCTTCCAGCGAGGAATGGATGAGATAAATCAGATAGTCTGTCCGCTCCCGTAAGTACGCTCGCCTTCATATTCCGCCTCCTTAGTTATAGAGAAGGCGCAGGATTCCTTCTCCCTGCGCCCTCCATTTTATTTTTGCAGCAAATTATATACAAGCTGAGCAGCTTCAGCCCTTGTCACCGACTGGTGAGGATCAAAGGATCCGTCTGTCCTACCGCTGATGAGACCCTCGCCTTCTGCAGTCCTAATCGCTTCCTGCGCCCAGCTGCTGGCCTGGTTCAAGTCAGAGAAGGAACCGCGACCGGTTGTCCCGGATACTGGCAATTCCATCTGCTCGAACAACCTCATTAACACCACTGCGGCCTCTTCTCTCGTGATCTGATCTTCTGGACGGAAACGGCCGTCGTTTCCTTGCATAATGCCTGACTGCTCTGCAGCTATAACCGCATCAGCATAATATGCATCTTCAGATACATCTTCGAAGGAAGAAGACAAGGCTTCTGACTCGATTCCAAGACTTCGCATAGCCATGACTGCAAAATCAGCCCGGCTAACTGAAGCATTTGGTGTAAACCTGCTTGCTGCCGTTCCTTTCACTACATGTTTTGCTGCCATTTTCGCAACTGTTTCCTCGGCCCAATGACTTTGCATGTCTACAAACTGAGCGTGGTATTCCATGATTCCAATGAGCCCGGCTTTGTCCAGCTCAAAATAAACCGTCTGTCCCTTCCATTTGCTCAAGATATATTCCGCTCCCGGAGCTTCGAGCCTATAAACGCCTGTATAATCGGCATTAATATCGGTCGTGCCGATTTGCCATTCCACTTCTATTGGAGCGGCAAGAGCATCAAGTTCTGTTTCATCCGAATACCACAGTATGTCTGCATAGAGCTCTTTAGGTTGAAGGGCAGACATTGCGCGCATGGCTGCGTTCACCTGCTCGCTTCTCCCGTTATCCATTACAAATTCGGCTTCCCAGATGAGCCAATCTCCTTGCACCGCTTCTTCTTGAAGCGCCTCATATGGAATCGTGAGCGACAAGGATCCTGCAAGGATGCGCAGATCCTTCTGCTGTTCATACAGCTGCTTAAGCCCTGCAGTACTCATGCGCAGGCGGTGCTGTGCCGGCTCTGCCGTATTTCCATCCAGTCGAACGGAAATGTATTGCTCTTCGGTTTGAGAGATAGCTGCAGCCATGTCCTCCTGGGAGATTACAGCTTCACCTTCAGCGGTCACAACAGCGGAAATGATTCCGTCCGTCACGGTTGGCTTGGTCGCTTCTCCGCCTGGTTTTGAAGTTCCATTACCTCCAGATGAATCGTTCCCTGAGTTTTCGCTGCCTGGATTTATTCCACCTATCTTACCGGTAGCAAAATGCCAAATATCGGACAAGGCATAGCCGCTATTGTTATCCTCGGCGACAGCATACCACTGATATAACTTGTTCTTTTGCCCCGTCCACTTTATGATGGCTTGACTGCCGCTTTCGATATCCTCTGCTTTACCGATCAGCTCACTTGTATATACTTTAATGCCAGCATAGTCCGTAGCGACTCTCTTTAACTTACCTTGTAGATCCAGGTCAAGTGAAAACTCATCTTTGCCCGGATGCTCAATCGGATCGTAGAAGTTGTAATCGTCCTGAAGTGGAGAATATGTCTTAATGTGCAGCTTATTGTTCTGCATGTCGAACTGCATCAAACGGATATATCCTAATCCCCCTTGTTCAGCACCTTGATAATCAGCCAGCATCTGATACACGCTGCGATCCGGCGTACCATCCCCGTCATCATCGATTTCATCGACTTTAAGTTCCGCATCATGATAATGTCCTGACAAGGCTGCAATAACATTTTTGTTCGGAAGGACGACTTCTTCATATACTTTGTCTGCAATTGGTGCACGATTTCCGGATACAAGCAAGTATTCGTGGAATGCCAAAATTGCTTTCCGCTCCGGATATTTAGCAAGCACCTCGTTCATCCAGTCAATCTCTTCCTGACCTAGGCCCCAGCCCATATAAACAATAATAAAATCATTGCCGTTTGATGAAATAAGGTCATAATGCCCCATATTATTCTTGTAGGATTCTCCGAAATGCGGCTTATCCTCAAAACGCCAAGCGCCAAAGTATTTCCAGTACTCATCATAGGTGCCAAACTGATTAGATACATCATGATTCCCTGCAAGCACCCCATAAGGAATATTGGCTTCCTCGAGCACCTTCATGTTATTATCCGCTACGATCCATTGATACTCCTTGTCGGATTCGTCAACGATGTCTCCGGTATGAATAACATATTTAATCTTCTGCTCTTCTTTCTGATTGGCAATCCAGTTAACGATGCTTTTATAGGTATCTGGGTAGCTCTCCGAATAGTACTGCGTATCGGACATCCATACGAATGAAAAATCATACGGGTCTTCACTTACAGGAAGCTCATCCTGCACCATCATCTGAATTTTACCGTCGCTCCGGTAGTCGCCCGCAGTAACCATCACCTCAAGCTTAAAGTCCTCATTTCCTGCAATCTGCTGGTCAAGCAGCTCCCATTTTTGCTGATCAGGCCGGAACGCGTACAGGCTTACTTTACGTCCTTCAAGCGACTTCCCGACCCACTCCAGCTGTACTTGATCAGTATTTTTGACAGAAGAATTCAGTTTAGCCTCAAATCGGTGATACGGAAATTGCTCCATGGAGTCATCGGTCAGATATTGTCCATCAACGCTTGCGATTAGTGCATAGTCTTCATTAGTCATCGCCTTTTCTCCGGCAGGCACTTCTTCTCTAGGCGGCTCAACGTCCGCTGCATTGCGGTATCCTTTGAAGGATTCCAGCTGCTTTGCATCATGCAGATAACCTGTGTAAAAGGATACGTCCATCACATCGGAAGTAGGATCGGTTACCTTCACTTTCAGCTCTGTATTTACCGGCACATATTCTGCACCGTTCTGAGGAGATACCAGCTCAGGCTTCAGTGGATTTTCTTCTGGAACGGTAAATCCAATTTCCACCTCACTCACATTTCCTGCCTGATCTTCTGCTTGGATCTTCAGCTGGTGTTCGCCAGCCGATAGCTTGGAAGACGATGTCTCATAAGGCAGCGTTATCACTTCGCCGTCAAGCTCAGCACGGCTTTCCTTAACTCCTGCCAGCTCATCAGAGATATCAGCATCAATCGTAAATTCACCGCGGTACTCTTTTCCCTCTTCAAGGTTAGGGCTGATGCTTGGCGGAGTGTTATCAACAATGATGTTGGCACTAACACTTTCCTCTCCAGCCTCTGCAGTGACAACATGCTCGCCATCCTCTGTCTTTGTTGTGTCCCAAGTATATGCCGTTGAACGCAGCTCATCAGCAGTCAGATTAAATGTAAAATCTACATATTCGTAGCGACCTGAGCTGTCCCCCATTTTGATTTCCGCTTGAGGGTTTGAATAGCTCGGATCATACACTACCGTTCCATCTGCAAGTACGAGACGAATGTTGCGGATCTGAAAATCATCCTTATTTTCTTCCTCGCGCTCATCAAAAGGCGATGACTTGGAGCCCGCGCGAATAGAGAGAATGTTATCCCCTTCATGGAATCGCTGCGCATCAATCGGCACCGTCAGCGTTTCATACTGATTGATTGGATCCTGAAAGGTGTGAAGGATTTCCTCTCCGCTGGTTACTGCGTTTTTGAAATAATAATTAACGCCCGTCACTTCAAATGCAAAATAAGCATCGTGCTCAAGGGCATTAAACGTTTCTTCAGCAGCTACGGCTTCATCGTCTATGATCAGCGTAACATCCTGCTCCGCATCAATACCTTGTGTTCCTTTAATAATTGTATTACCGCTAATGACCTGATCTTCCTGTACATTCAAGCGCAGCTCATCAGACTGGACATTTCCTGTGATCTCCACGAACTTAGATTCAGTTTGCCGCTCGTTCGTCCCATCGGACAGCTCCAAATAGTACTCCAGCTGATTGCTGCCTATAAGCTCAGGAGAATAGACTGTATAGTGATATTTCGAATCATCATAGGATAAATGTAAATATCTTTTTGTAAATTCGGAATCCTTGTTAGTCTTATAATATAGGGCAACCGTTTTTACTAAAGTATCATCTGTTACCCCGAAAGCCATTTTTATGTTATTTAGTTGGTTCGCTGTATCAGACACATCGGCAAATTGCAGGACAGGTGCTTCTTGATCAGCCTCTACCTGCACCGGCACAGACGGCACCTGAACAGGATCAACAACACCTGGGGTTGCATCCAGTAAACCTGCGCTGTATTTCAGCATTTCCGTTCTGCCGCCGGTCGGGTAACGATAGAAAATACCTTTGTTTGCTTGTGTCTCTGCATCGTTATCATACGCTGCAGAGGATATGTCCACATGGGTATTGGTTCCGATGACTGCAGCCCGCTTGCCCCCGTTGGCCATACCGTCAGAGTACACTCTATACAGATTGTCATTCTCAACCAAATTACTGCCATAGTTGGCATTGAAATCTTCTTCCGTCAGCTCTCCATTGGCAGAATTAATGACCCAGAAAACCACTGTTTCCCGCGATGGAATAATAATTCCCTCGTTCTCTGTCGGCCAAATCACATCTGCTGATGGACCTGAATCGGTATAACGATAATAGAGCTTATAGTCCTTCAGATTAATTTCTTGATTGGTGTTGTTATAAACCTCAATAAATTCATATCCATCGGCTCCGCCGAAGTTTGCAGAATCAGGAACAAGCTCAGTTACAAGCAAGGTTGGAACCTGATTATAATCCACGTCTCCCTGTTCGACGTTGACCGTATAGTGTTCAGTTCGTGAGACTGCCCCTTGAGATTCAGCTTCTATATAATAGATGAGCTGCGGGTCTGTCAAAGAATCTTTTGGAATGGAAGCGGTGTAGTTCATACCTTCCGCATTACTCATGGTCAGTACATGGAATTCTGTCTCAGACAAGTTCCGGTAATAGACCGCACTTGTGACAGCTGCCTGCTGCGGTGCCGCTTCGATCTGAGCAGTTTCATCCGGCATGTTCTGATCGGCGATTTGCTGTTCAGCTGTTCCTTCCATTTCAGGAAGTGCATCTGAAGCCTCCACATCTTCTGCCTGTTGATCTGCTGTTTCTTCTTCAGCAATGCCATCAGGCGCACCCTGCGCTTCGGTTTGTTGCTCTGCTCCATTCTCTTCAGTACTCTCATAAGTATCTTCTGTTACAGATAGGTCCTCATTTAAGTTCGAAGGATCTGAATCATTTTGTTCATTCTCTTCTATAGCTTCAGCTGCAGTCAAATCAGTTCCCTGCCCAGCTATACTGATTTCCGCTTGGATCAAGACGTCTCCATCTACACTGACCGAAGTAACCGGGGTATGTAAGATTACCGGAGCCTGCACTTCCTCTTGCGGTATCAACTGCTCTGGAACTACGGAACCAGGGGTAGCTGTACCTCTGCGCTCATAGATCGGCTGCTCTCCACCTGATGTTGGAGGATAATAGTGCACGCTTGTTCCTGCACTGACATCCTCAGAGAAATAATTAGCATTAGCCAACGGTTTACCAGTGTTATCCTGTACGATAACTCCCCGATTTCCTCCGTTTGCAAATCCACTGAAGCCGGTTACTTCAAAGACCTGGCTTTCGTTTAACTCGGTTCCAAACTTGGTATTAAACTGTTCCAAGGTCTTTCCGGTGTTGTTATACCACAGCACGACAGCTTGTCCAGGCTGAACGGAGGCTCCTTCAGGAACAACAAAGGTTTTATCCGATCCAGGATTATCCGTGTAGTGATAAATCAATCGGTAATCACTCAGCTGAATAACCGTCTCTGATGCATTGTACAGCTCAAAAAACTCATATTCGTCCGTCCCTGTATTGTCCGGCTGAATCTCAGTCACAAACAACTCGGGACTGGCAGCTGCCAGTACAGCACCCTCCTCTGCCCGCATGACACCAGTCGGAGCCCATAGTCCTGCGAGCATCGATCCAAGACACAGTAAAGATAATCTTTTCCGCCATTTTCTTAACAACCTGATTCACTCCTGTATTTTGTAGTAGATAAAGCCCTGAACTAGAAAACAACTTCCTTTATCAGGCTAAATCGACTCTGTAAACAGAACACGAGGAGTATGTAAAAGCAAACACTTAAATTGTTAAATATTACAATTATTTTACGCTCGCTGTCATTCCTTGCTCGGACCACTCATCTGCGGCAGGCTCCTCTTCTTCAATCAAATTAGCAGTCACTTTGTGCATGTAAATACCCATCATTCCGTTAAACAGCACGAGGAAACCGACAGCCGTTAAAGCGAGCAGCAGGGTAAGGCATACCGTCTGGAAGAATGCACCGACTGTGTACCCTGGATGACGGAACAATAATTTGACGCTTTCGCCCATTGCCCGGAAAATTCCCATGTCCTTCTGCAGAACAAGCTGGAATGTATGGAACTGAGATACAAATGCCATGATGACAAAGTAAGTCTGGAAAAGAGCAATTACTGTATAGAACATGCCTTCTTTACCGCCGTAATACCACCATGTAGACCAGAGAATGAACACAAGAAGTGATACGAACAGCCCCATAACAACCGCAGGAAGATATCCCTTTTTCACTCCATCAGCAAAATCCTTCATTCCAGATCTTCTGCTTTTCCGCTCCATTTTGTGATGAAATACGTTCAGCACACCAAAGAACAGCGGCATATAGATGAAGGGAATCACCACCAAGGCAGCGGTTATAGGCAGCAGCATGACGGTCGGAATCAGAATTAACGAACTGAGTACACTATATAGGGCAACCGGAATAATTTCCCGGTAAATCTCCGCGCCGGTTTTGACCAGCACTTCACTAAGCTTGCGCATCGCATATCACTCCTTGTTTTCCTTCTCTTAATGAAGATGAATTCTTTGTTCTGTCTCCGGATCAAAATAATGAGCTTTTCGCAAATTGAAGAGTAAGGTCTTAGTCATTCCTGCATAGGCAACCGTTTCAGGATTTACCTTGGCCGTGACTAGACGGCTTCCAACATGAAAATAAACTAAGTTTTCCGAACCGAGATGCTCGACCACATCAATCTTTGCTTCAATTTTATGCTCGGTATCCATATTCGGAGCGATATCCTCACCATAGATATGTTCTGGACGAATCCCGAGAATAACTGGCTTGCCATTATACGACGCGAGGCCTGCAGCCACTTCATCCGATAAAGTGAATTCTGCTCCTTCAATAAGGATCCGATTGCCGTTAACGACGGCATCGATGAAGTTCATGGCTGGTGATCCGATAAACCCGGCGACAAACATATTTTGCGGGTTGGCATACAGCTCTGTCGGAGAATCGATTTGTTGAATGATTCCGTTGTTCATAACAACGATCCGCTCTCCAAGCGTCATTGCCTCAACCTGATCATGGGTTACGTATACAATGGTGGCTCCCAGTCTTTTGTGGAGCTCGCTCAGCTCGACGCGCATTTGAATCCGAAGCTTGGCATCCAGATTCGACAATGGCTCGTCAAACAGGAATACTTGCGGGTCGCGGACAATTGCCCGACCCACCGCGACACGCTGGCGCTGACCGCCGGAAAGCTCGCGCGGCTTTCGCTCAAGCATATGGGTCAGGCCAAGAATGTCGGCTGCATTCTCTACCTGCTGATCAATATATTCCTTTTTCTTTTTTAGATTCCGAAGACCAAAAGAAAGATTCTCACGGATGGTCATATGCGGGTACAAGGCATAGTCCTGAAACACCATGGCGATGTCCCGGTCCTTCGGATGCAGATCGTTTACGATCCGTTCACCGATCACTATATCGCCGCTCGTCTGCTTTTCCAGTCCTGCGATCATGCGAAGTGATGTTGTTTTTCCGCAGCCGGACGGACCGACGAATACGACGAATTCTTTATCTTCAATAACAAAGTCGGAGCCCGCTACCGCGGTAAAGGTCCCTTTTTTGTCATCACTAAACTGCTTGCGCACTTGTCTAAACTCCACGCGTGCCATAGGTATTCCTCCTTTACGTATCAGCCTTTAACGGCTCCAATTGTGATGCCTTGCAGGAAGTAGCGCTGCAGGGAGAAGAACAGGATAATCATCGGTAATGCGCCCACGGTCGCTCCAGCCATCATAGCGGCAAAATCGGAGGCATCGCCGAACACAAACGAAGCAAGTCCTACCTGAATTGTGCGCATATCGCTTGAATTTGTAATAAGGAACGGCCAGAAGAACTCATTCCATGCGGCAACGAAACTGAAGATAGCAAGTACGGCGAGTCCCGGTTTAGCCATCGGAAGAATAACCTTCCAGAAGATTCCGAACTCACTGCAGGCATCAATCCGCGCTGCATGTATAAGAGAGGTTGGAAGAGAGGACATGTACTGCTTCATGAGAAAAATATTCCCCACACTGACCGCGGTCGGCAAGATAATCGCCGTGTAGGTGTCCCCGATATTAAATATATTCACCATCAGAATATAAAGCGGAATTAGGGTAACCTGCGCAGGAATCATCATCGTGCTGAGCAGAACCCAGAAGATGGCTTTATTCCCCGGAAATTTGAGCTTGGCGAAAGCATAGCCTGCGAGCGAAGCGAAGAACACATTTGTCACCGTGGTGATGGCTGCGATGATAAATGAATTCCATAACCAGCGCCAGGCATCCGTTTTGCCAAAGAACCGCTCATATGGTGACATTGAGATCATTTCAGGGATCATCTGCGGACGGAACGTGGCGGATACCTTCGTATCCTGTACCGAACCGACAAGCATCCAATACAGCGGAATAATCGTCAAGATCGCCCAGAGCAAAATAATAACGGCTGCTAAAATGAGCAGGAACGATTTTTTTTGTAGTTTCATCGTAAAACATCACACCTCCTCTTGGGCTGCCTTTAATATTCAACATCGCTGGAGAAGTATTTGAACTGAATAACAGAGATGACCACAATAATGAGGGCCAGAATAAATGACTGTGCCGAAGCCAAACCAAACTCATAAAACACAAAGGCTGTTTGGTAGATCAAATACGCAATGGTGGTCGTTGCAAAGTTGGGGCCGCCCTGTGTCATCAAGTACACCGAAATAAATACC
This sequence comes from Neobacillus mesonae, assembly GCA_023715865.1. Lineage (GTDB taxonomy): Bacteria > Bacillota > Bacilli > Paenibacillales > Paenibacillaceae > Paenibacillus. The sequence continues at coordinate 40,244 of JAMBOW010000003.1, read as the reverse complement.
TGAAACGACCCGATCACACCTGTTACGAGCAGGTAGAGCGTCGTTGGCTTAAGCAGTGGCCATGTAATTCGAGTAAATTTGGTCCATGCGCTGGCATGATCGATATCCGCTGCCTCGTAGAGCGATTTTGGGATACCGCCGAGAGCGGCCATGTAAAGGATAATGCCCGCACCATGCGAGCCGAGCCAGCTCATCAGAATGAGCGAGAAGAGCGCTGTGCTGGACTGCCCCAGCCATATGACGGGATCAAGCCCGAACCAGCTAAGAAAGCGGTTGAGAAGCCCGACTTCTGTCGGATCAAAAATCGCAAGCCAGACGACGGAGATCGTCACGCCTGAAGCGACAGCCGGCAGATAAAGCGTTGCTTTGAAGAAGGTCTGCCATTTGCTTTTCATCTGGAAGATCAGCACGGACAATACAAAAGTGATGATGATGTTAACGGGCACTGTGCCCAATGTGAAAATAACCGTGTTTCGCATCGACTTCCAGAACGTCGCATCCTGAAACAATCTGCTGTAATTATCCATTCCGACCCAAGTAGAGTTCATGATGCCGTATTCCTGAAAGCTCATAAAGAAGGCATGACCCACCGGATAAAGCGTAAATACGAGAAATAATAATACCGGTGCCAGGATGAAGAGGTAGGCCCAGCCATATTCTTTCATGACCCGTATGGGCGTAGATCGGGAAGGTGCCCTTTTGGGCGCCAGTGATGTCTGCATCGTACGTTCACCCCTCGAGTTTATAGAGTCGCTTTTGATTTCGTCCCTTCTTAAAAAGGGTCCCGAGGGCTTTTGCCCTCAGGACAACGAACCGCTGCATAAAATGCTACTTGAACATTTGCTCCGCTTTAGCATTAAAGTCCTCGGCGATTTGTTCAGGCGTCTTTTCCCCGGAGAACAACGCTTGGATGTTTGGCTTTACTACTTGCTCCTTAAACTGTTTTTGCTGTGAGGATTTATCAATATCAAGCGACAGTGTTACAGGCATCTCAATGTTCTCAGCCATAATATTAGCGGCTTCAATCGTGTCGGGCGTACCCAGACCTTTGCCTTCAAAATATTCGGCTTGTGAATTTCTAACAAACGGAAGCACAAGCTCATTCGCCGAGTTGCCCGCTTTGGCGCCGCTCAGCGCCTCCATCACGAGGAACGTATTTTGGGCATGCTGTTCACCTTTATCGTTCTTTTGTCTAAAGGCGACATAACCTTCTCCGCCCATGGTCGTCTTGGGCTCAGCCCCGTCATTATGCGGAACAGGCAGCAGCACAAATTCGATCTTTTCGCCTTCGATCGTACCTGCATCAATATCTTTGTTGCGATTCTGAATCATGACATCGTAATAAGGAAGTGCTTTGGAGATAATGGCGGCTTGCCCGGCATAGAACATTTCCGTCCGTTTTGCTGGAGCAATCGCTGCGGTTTCTTTTGGCATGAAGCCTTGATCATTGAGGTTTTGTATGAAGGTTAGTGTGTCTAAAATGCGATTGTCATTCCATTGGAATTCCCCGGCATCATTAAGCACATCCGGCATTCCGTTATTGCGGCTCAGCATTTCGATAAAATCAAGAGAGGTTCCGTCTGTGACGAGTGCATATTGGGTAGATCCGTCTGGAGCAGTACCTGTAAGCTTGGCTGCAGCCTCGTTAAATTCACTCCAGGTCCAGCCTTCCTGCTGAATCTTCTTCCAATCGATTCCTGCTTCTTCCAAGATGCGCTTATTACCTCCCCAAGCCCACTGGAATTGGTATATCGGCAACCCGTACTGTTTGCCTTGAATCTGTCCAAGCTCAAGCGTGCCTGGCACATAGTCGTCTTTGATTTCCTGGGTTAGGTAGGAGTCCAGTTCAAGAGCTAGCCCTGTCTTTACATAAGCGCCGTCAACGCTGTGGAAATATAGATCGGGCGGATTCCCCGCATTGAGGGCAACGTCGAATTTTTTAGGGCCCTCTGCCCAAGTGAGCATTTCGTACTGTATTGTAATATTCGGATGCTCCTTGTTAAAATCAGCAATCAGTTCTTTCAATTCATCTTCATACGTGCCATGAACAGGATACGTCCACACCGTTACCGTGTCTTTGGCATCGGCATCTCCAGCACCCGTCTCACTTTCGGAAGCTCCACCGCACGCCGTAACGATTAGCATCATCATGGCGATCATAAACGCAAGTGGTTTTTTCATATACAACTCCCCTTTTCGTATCTATGATTTACTTGAACATCTGCTCTCCTTTGGTTTTGAATTCAGCCGCAATTTCCTCGGCCGTCTTCTCTCCTGTAAAGAGCGCTTGAATATTCGGCTTCATGACCTGCTCCTTGAACTGCTTTTGCTTGGCAGCAAGCGCTGAATCCAGTGCAAGTACTACCGGCTGCTCCATGTGCCCAGCCATAATGCTGGCCGCTTCGAGCGTTTCCGGAGTCCCCAGTCCCTTGCCTTCGAAATATTCAGCTTGAGATTTCCTTACAAACGGAAGAACCAGCTCATTGGCCGAATTTCCTGCTTTGGCGCCGCTCAGCGCCTCCATCACAAGGAATGTGTTCTTGGCATGCTGCTCGCCTTTATCATTCTTCTGTCTGAAAGCAACGTAGCCCTCACCGCCCATGGTCGATTTTTGCGGTGCATCCTTATGATGCGGAACCGGCAGTAATACAAATTCAACCTTCGCTCCCTTTACTGTGCCTGCATCAATGTCTGCGTTGCGCTGTTTAATGAGAACATCGTAATAAGGAATGGCTTTAGATATGATAGCTGCCTGCTCGGCATAGAACATTTCCACCCGTTTGGCAGGAGCAATCGCCGCCGTTTCTTTCGGCATGAATTCTTCTGTTCGGATTGTCTCCAAAAATTTCAGTGTCTCTAGAATCCGGTCATCATTCCACTGGAATTGCCCATCCGCATTCAGTACATCGGGCATATTATTGTTTCGGGACAGCAGCTCCATAATTTCCATCGTCTGTCCTTCTGTAACAAAGGCATACTGTGTTGTGCCATCTGGAGCCGTCCCCATAAGCTTTGGAGCGATCTCTAGAAACTCATCCCAGGTCCAGCCTTCCTGCTGGATTTTCTTCCAATCGACTCCGGCTTCTTCAAGAATACGCTTGTTGCCGCCCCATCCCCACTGGTACTGGTAGATCGGGAGTCCGTACTGTTTGCCTTGAATCTGCCCGAGCTCCAGCGTGCCCGGATAATAGTCCTCCTTAATTTCAGGGGTAAGATGATCATCCAGCTGAATGGCAAGACCCGAGTCGACATAACTCCCATCTACACTGTGAAAATAAAGATCCGGCGGATTTCCTGCATTTAATGCGACATCAAATTTTTTCGGGCCTTCGGCCCATGTGAGCATTTCGGTCTTAACGGTAATATTCGGGTGTTCCTTATTAAAATCGGCAAGGAGTTCTTTCAGATCCTCTTCGTACTTGTTATGGACCGGATAAGTCCACACGGTTACTGTATCTTTGGCATCTGCGCTTTGCTCGCTGTCTCCGCCTCCGCTGCAGGCTGTCGTTGCAAACATAAGAATTGAAGTCAGCAGGATCAATGTTTTTCGCATTTCCATTCTCCCCTCGTTCGTTTTCGCTTAAAGGAACACCGTAGATTCAGCTACCTTTTTAGGGCCTGCCTGCTCTCTTCCAGATATTTTACCGACTGCTCGTAGTTCTTGCTGGCCACACAGAGATATAAAATATCGATCAGGTTGAGCTGAGTAATACGGGAACCCATGGCACCGCTCCGAATCTCATTCTCTGTTGATGACGTGTATAAAGGCACCGTCGCAAGCTTGCTTAGCTTGGAATGACCGTATTTGGTCATGCTGATGACTTCCGCTCCCCGTTCTCTCACGATTTCTGCAGCACGCAGCACTTCCGCCGTTTCTCCTGAATAGGAAATGCAGACAGCGACATCCTCTTCTGTCATCGTAACCGCTGAAGTCAGCTGCTGATGCGGGTCAGCGAAAGAAAAGCTCATTTTGTTAATTCTCAAAAACTTCTGCTGTGCATCCATAGCTATGAGGTTCGAAGCTCCGACACCAAAGAAATAGATGCGTCTTGCCTGATCCATTAAAGAGACGGCTCGCTCAACCATCGCCTCGTCCATAATTTTCAGCGTATCCCGAATTGATTGAATATTGTTGTTGGACACGCTTCGAATCATCGCTGATACGCTGTCATTCGGTCTGATCTCTTGATAGCCTGCCTGCTCATCTGCCTCCTGCAAATCCCCGGCAACCTTCAGCTTCAGGTCCTGGTAGCCTTTAAAGCCGATCGTTTTGCATAAACGAATAATGGCCGCCTGACTTGCCCCGCTCTTCGCTGCCAGCTCTGCTACGGAGAGCTCAATGATCTCGCTGGGCTGCTGCAGAATATAAGCTGCAATTTTACGCTCCGAAGGATTCAGCGTTTCATAGAATTCTTTGAGACGAACCAAGCCACCGTTCATATGAGCAATCCCACCCCCATTCAAAATTTTATGTACATATAGGTTAGATAAACTAACATTATAAGTTCTCTATCCTTCCAAATATGTTCTAGATTGACTTTATTATATGAGTTATGAAATATAATTTCAATATTAATTTATTATTTAAAATTTTATTTTACAAGTCTAAAATTATGACCTATACTAAATAAAAAAATGAAATGGGGAGAAACGATGAATGTCTTTATGGGCGTGGATGGTGGCGGTTCCAAAACAGAGATTGCAGCTGTGCTTGAAGACCGATCAATTCTCGCTCAATTCTACGGCGGATCGACCAACCCCTATGCTGTATCACCTCAATCAGCAGCATACGAACTTGAGAAGACGCTTGAATCTGCACTAGATTATCTCCTTGAGGAATCCATGAATTGTCATGGTATATGCCTTGGTATGTCAGGTATTTATTCTGCAGCCGAAAAAGATAATCTTATGGAACAAATCAACCGCTGTTTAGAGCGAAAATCACTTTCTATTCCTATTGCTATCCGTACTGAAGGAGAAATCTCTTTAATGGCCGCAACCGGGGAATGCACAGGCGTGCTCATCATCGCCGGCACGGGATCCATTGTGTACGGCTTTACTGAGGATGGAAGAACCGTTAGGACAGGAGGCTGGGGCCACCTTCTCGGTGACGAGGGCAGCGGCTACCAGATTGGTCTCGATACACTTCAAGGAGTCATGAGAAGCCACGATAAAATCCTCCCCCCTACACTACTGACTTCACTGATTAAGGAGACCCGGCAGCTGAATGAGATCACTGAGCTTCGTTCCCTGATTTATCAGCATCCTTTTGATAAGAAAAACATTGCAGCCTATGCCAAGCTGTGCATCCATGCAGCTGAACAAGGGGATCCACTGGCATGCAGCATACTCAAAAAACAAGCCCGAAATCTCGCAGACACAGCCATTGCCCTTTTACAGACTCATTCTGAACTTCAAAAGAAAATCACAGCTTTAACCGGTTCAATATTTCTGCACTCCTCCATTTACCAAGCATATTTTACGAAGTATATAAGAGCTGTCTTTCCGGATATAGAAATTGTGATGGGCACAGAAAACAAATCCCCTGCCTATGGTGCGGCACTGCTCGCGCAGAGACTGTTCATCTGAAAACTTTACTTCCATCAGACACTTTGCCCTATAGTTTTTAATATAAAAACCCGAATATAGAGAACGTGACAAAAAAAGCCCGTCAACAGATAAGCGAATGAACAGCGATAAGTCGATGAGACCATTCGTTATGCGGGCCAGGAGCGAAGGAGGCCGTACTTTTATGAATCATACGAGTCATAAATTAAATCGTTTAATTACCGAGCAGCCTAATCCCAAAACAGAAAATATCGACCAGCTTGAATCCATAGAAATTATGACCCTCATCAATGATGAGGATCAGCAAATTGCACAGGTAATCAGACCACTCATCCCCGATATTGCAAAGGTAGCCGATCGTATCGTCGAGAGCTTCGAGCAGGGCGGACGCTTATTTTATGTAGGAGCTGGTACCAGCGGCCGAATCGGAATCCTCGATGCATCAGAATGCCCCCCAACCTACGGTACAGACCCATCACTTGTCCAAGGGCTCATCGCAGGAGGCTTCGAAGCAGTGAGAACACCTGTAGAGGGTGCGGAAGATAGTGAACAACTAGGCCAAGAAGATATCATTTCCCACCAGATCGGCCCACACGATGTCGTTATTGGCATTGCCGCAAGCGGCAGAACCCCCTATGTCATCGGAGCCATGAAAGAAGCACGTAAGCAAGGGGCTTACGTCGTCGGACTCTGTAATAATCCCCATTCTGCCATGAAACCTCATGCGGATTGCACCATTGAGGCCGTCACCGGTCCCGAGGTGATCATGGGCTCTACCCGTATGAAGTCAGGCTCCGCACAAAAGCTGATACTGAACATGCTGACCACCACTGCCATGATCCGTTCTGGGAAAGTGTACCGTAATTTGATGATCGATCTTAACCCTTCCAACAAGAAGCTGATCCATCGCGCTAAACGCATTATCGAATTGGCAACAGGAGCGTCCGAAGAGCAGATCGACTTCGCTTATTCAGAGGCGGATGGGCACGTAAAGACCGCCATCGTCATGATTATGACCGGATCAAATGTCGACGAAGCAAGAAAACTGCTTGTTTCATCTAAAGGTTTTGTTCGCAAGGCAATTGAAACAACACCAACCTCATGAAGACAAGAAAAAAAGCCCTGTCATCTTTAATCGTCCGACGACAGGGCTTCTTCATGCTTCTTTATAGTTTAAACCGCTGAATAATCTCCTGAAGCTCATCCGCAATTTTAGATAAGGTAGCCGCTGAGCTTGCAACCTCCTGCATTGCAGCAAGCTGCTCCTCAGAAGCCGCAGACCCTTCCTGCGCTCCAGCAGCAATCTGATCTGAAATTGCCACGGCGATCTCAAACGATTCTCCGACCTGAGTCATCGATGCGTCCATTTGCTTCGATGCAGAGGATACTTCTCCCATCTGAGCAGCAACCTCTTGAATGGACTGGAGAATGGCTCTGAATCGCTCTCCTGCCTCATTTACCGTAGTAATCCCTTTGGTAATCTCTTTCGTCGCGTTGTACATGGATTCCGACGCAGCACCTGTCCCCTGTTCCATGTCATGGGTCAGCTTAGCGATTTGCGCCGCCGAATTCGCTGATTGCTCCGCCAGTTCCTTGACCTCATTGGCTACAACCGCAAAGCCGCGTCCGTGTTCGCCCGCTCTTGACGCTTCAATCGAAGCGTTCAAGGACAGAATATTCGTCTGCTTGGCAATATTCGTGATGACTTCAACAATTTTACGAATCTCAATCGATTTATCACCCAGACCTTGAATGACCTCATTGAGATCACCAGCAGAAGCACCAATTTGATCCATTTGATGCTTCACCTCATTAATACTGCTCATCCCCGCCTGCGATTCATCCGACACCTGTTTAGCCGCCAGGGTCACATCTTCAGCTTGATTCGTTATCGATTTTACGCCGCGGGACATTTCTTCAACCAGCACTTTTGCTTCGCCTAGACTTTGGTTAGAATGAATCGTCCCTGTCGCAGTCTCCTGCATAATGGTAGCGAGCTGCTCTGTCGCTCTTGTCGTTTGCTCCGAGCTTGCTGCAAGCTCCTGGGAGGAAGCGGCAAGCTGATGCGAAGTCTCACTGACCTCTCCCAGCACCGAACGAAGAGAACCGGTCATCCGGTTAAACCCTTCTGCCAGAACACCATACTCATCTTTGCGCTTCACAGACAAGTCGATGGTCAAATCCCCGTTACCGATATCACGGGATGCTTTTACCATGGCTTGTATCGGGCGATGCAGACTGCGGATCATCAGAGTCATGAATACTATTCCGACAAGAGCGGAAATTCCAAGCACCACGATTAGCGCGTTCAGGATGGGACGGGCAGCTCTATCAACCTCAGCACGATCCATTTCAGCTATAAGCTTCCAGCCCGTGCTCGGATGCGTGTTGTAAAATGCATACTTTTGGGCATTTCCCATCGTATAGTTTAATTCCCCGCTATCTTGTTCTACAACCTCGTTAGACAAGGTCTCAAGCGCACTCGATCCGGCAGCAAAACGGGAATGAACGAGGTAGTTGCCATCACCATCCACCAGATACGCTATACCTGTTTCTCCAATATGTACGTCATTTACGGTTGCCGTCAGCGCAGAAAGGCTGATCTGCATACTTGCTACACCTTGACTATCGAATAAACCCTTAGCCAAAGTTACAACTACATTTCCTGTAGAGCTAGATTTATAAGGCTTTGTTACAATGACCTCTTCACTATTTATTGCATCTTGATACCACGGCTGGTCTGTCACGGATTCACTCATTCCGTACATGGGAGCCCTCATTTGATTACCCCCATTAGCGGATACAATGACGAGTGATTCAATTTGGGGATTCGCATCCTTCAAGTCATCAAGGAGCCGCTGAGCCGCCGGGCTCTGATTCGCAATCTGTGCTGCAGTAGCCTGTCTTGCGAGCAGATTAATATTTGCCTTTTGGCTGTCGATTAAGGAATCAATCTGTTTACTGACGAGTGCCAAGGATTGCTCCATCGTCTCTTGATCCGACTTTCGAATTTCCCTGTCGGCCGTGTCATAAGATGCCCAAAAAATCGCTAGGCTCGGCAGGAATAAAAAGAAAAGAAATGCAGCGATCAATCGAACTCTAAAAGACAACAAGCTTTTCTTCTCCTTGATGGTTCTCTCCTTGCTTTTTTTCTCTGAGTTTCTTTTTAGCAAGTTTCTTTTTAGTAAGTCTTTTTTCATTAACTTTTTCACAAAAAACAGCCCCCTTCCCCAATATGTGTAAATTCATGCAGTTTGTTCGGGCACGAATGAATGAACTCCATCGGCTTCTTGTCTAAAAAAAGACAGAACATTCTATATATCGGCAAATGGCTGTTGAATTGTTATACGTTTTCTGAAAATTTCACATTAATTTACATTCTATGTAAGATAGCAATTTACTAAGAAGATAAGTGAGCACGAAGTAAATCAGGGCCGCAGTTAAGTATGGCTCCCAAATCTCATAATACTGCCCCCGCATCGCATTACTCCAAAACATAATCTCAGGCACAGCAATAATAGCAAGGAGCGAAGAATCCTTGATAAGCACAATAAATTCATTACCGAACGCAGGGATCATCCGTCTCACAGCTTGCGGAATAATAACATATCTCATCGTCTGGATTCGGTTCATGCCAGAAGAATAAGCAGCTTCAAATTGACCTTGGTCGATAGACTGAATGCCAGCACGGTAAATCTCTGCCGTGTATGCAGCTGAGTTGAGTGTCATCGATAGTATTCCGGCGGCAATTGCATCCGTACTCCCGTAGAACAGCGGTACAACACCAAAATGAATAATTAGGATTTGAACATAGAACGGAGTTCCACGAAAAAAGTTAATATAAAGGCTCGCTGGCCAATTGAAATAGAACCTCTTTGCCATTCTTCCAAAAGAGATAATTAAACCTAAAACAGCACCGAGCAGAATCGAAATGATCGACAGCCCGATCGTAAGCAGTGTACCCTTCAGGATTAACGGCAGGTATTCAATGATAATATCAAATCTAAAATCATCCATCAGCTGTACTCCCCTTATCACTTAATAGACAAAAAGAAAAGCACGTGTCTGCACCTACCGCTGACACATGCTGTCCGGTCCCTGCCATCTCCCTACTCTGCTGCTTTATTCAATTCTTCCTGTAAACGGGTTAAATCAGGCTCTTCACCAAACCATTTTTGATACACTTCCGCGTATTTGCCGTTTTCAATGACTGTCTTGATCGCAGGATCAAGCTTCGCCTTTAATTCCGACCCCTTAGGATACAAAATGCCATAATACTCTGAATCGAAGTTCTCCGGATCGAGCACACTGTCAAACGCTTTGTCCGGATTATTTTTCATATATTCCTGCACAATAGCTACATCCGCCACCGCTGCATCGACACCGCCGCTTTCCAGCTCCATAAAGGCAAGGACGTTGCTCTCAAATTTCTTAAGGTCGGTATTGCCCATACCCATAATTTCTGTCATCAGTGTATCCGCCGTGGTAGCGCCTTGAACCGCCACTTTTTTATCCTTCAGGTCCAGCGCACTGGTTATACCCGCCCCTTCTTTGAACAAGATCATATTCGTAGATTCAAAATAAGGGAGAGAGAAATCAAATGACGCTTTACGATCCTCGGTAATCGATACACTGGAAATCCCTGCATCAAACTCGGTCCCCTGCTGAACACTCGTCAGCATTGCATCCCAGCCAGTGTTGCTTATCTCATAACTCACGCCCGCCTCATCCATCACTTCCTTTAAAAAATCGATATCGAAGCCGGTGATCTGATCCTTATCCATAAACTCCATAGGAGCGTAAGCAGCATCTGTCGCAATTTTAACGATGTCTGCTGTCTCTTCTGCACCTCCGGTATCCGTTGCAGTCACATCCCCTTCATTCCCGCAGGCAGACAAAACTACCACAAATAGGACAAGTAATATAACACCAAATTCTCTAAACATGGGCATACCTCCCAAAATAAAGTTCCATCTCTATGCAGATTCTATCAACTATTACAAACATTAACAATATATTTTATTGTTTACGTTAGAAAATATGACACGATCACTCTTGGATTATCAGAGAATTATATCAAGAAAAGCCTCTCTGACTGACAGTCAGGAGGCCTTCTTCTCTCTATGTGCTGATAGTATAAGTATAATGAACCTTTGTTTTCTCTGTAGAGTGTGCCTTATTTAAAAATGAGTTTTACCGTTTATCTCTCAATGATTCGTTTTTCGCACTTAGGTCGTTCCAATTCGAACACCCATCTGATTAATCCAACGGCGGTATGCTACTGATAATAAATCCGCTTTATGGTTCAACTCGGTCTGCAGATCAAGCGGCAGCAGCTCGGGCTTCTGGGTTTCAATAATCCACTTATCCTGCTCGAACACCGTATCCTGAAAATCAATGAACTGCTGATCATCTACATCATGTGCATAGTTGCGCGACACCGGCATATATACGATACACTCCTGCTCTGATACCGGGAGCACAGTCAGCATAATCCAGAGCGTTTGACCCGTAGCCTGGTCTCTTTTTGATAAACGGGCAGCGAGCGGTCTAAACACCTCCTTTACATATACATAAGTTGTGCCTTCGCGGTGCTCCGATCCAGAGTGGGCAATCGGCTGAAAAATAGGTACATCCCCCGTGTACACGCGGTCAGGTTCCTTAAACACCTCAAAGTCAGGAAGCTCTGAATAATCTGGGTGCCCGAGCAGGCCACCATGCACATACATCAAATGTGCGAAGTCCGTAAAGTTCTCGATGACTCGCGTTCCTGCCGCTTTTACATAATACGGACCACAAACAAGCGGCCGATACTCCCTGTTCTCAAATTCTTCAAAGTTCGGCAATTCGGCCCGGGGTTCACCAATACACACCCAAACAATACCGAATTTCTCCTGGCAGTGATATTTGGTTGCCTTGGCTCTTGGCGGAATACGGTCATCCTTCCCTTGAGCAGGAATACATACGCATTCGCCATCGGAATTATACTGCCACCCGTGATATGGACAGACTAGATTTTCGTTCTTGTCAATCCAGCCTTTGGACAGCATAGCACCACGGTGCACGCATAGATCACGAAGCGCATGCACGCCTTTGCTGGTACGGTAAACAGCTACTCTCTCCTCCAGCACAATGACGGATACAGGCTTGTCATCAAGCTCGCGCGATGCGCATACCGGATGCCATTCATTTTCAAGCACAGAATCAGTAAGCGCTGAAGACCCTAACGGTTTAAGCAGTTTATGATCAATCATTCTAGTCCCCTCCTGATATCAAGTCGCAAACTCAATTTCCCCACTACTCGTTGTTAACTGAGATTTCTCCGTTCTTTAGCGCATCAATGGTAGCCTGGACCTTATCCTTAATCTCTTGAGTCATCTTCTCCTCGAACCCGTGGTAGGGGCTCATGTATACAGCGCCATCTTTCACACCGAGGGAAAGCGGCTCTGCCTTCATCGTTTCATCCATAATGGATTTGACTGTGGCCGTCATCGCCGTAGGATAATCTTGAATAACACTGGTAACGACTGTATCAGGTGCGACAGGGTTCAAATCCTCATTAGATCCGATCGCAAGCACACCCTCCTGTTTGGCTGCGTCAATGCCGCCCATGCCTGCTTGGTTCGCATTGGTCATGACGACGTCAGCTCCTTTTTCAATGAGCGAGATTGCTGTTTCCTTCGCCTTTGCAATATCATCACTGGACCCTGTCATCGTCGTAAGGACATTAATATCCGGAACCGCCGCCTTTGCGCCTTCTTCAAACCCTTTGACGGAGTTGGTGATCGGAGGAATTTCCTGACCGCCGATCGCAGCCACCGTCCCGGATTCAGACATCAAAGCAGCTACAGTACCCATCAAATACCCCTGCTCACGGTTGTTGATGCTAATGGAAGCCACATTCGGGCTTTGACTTACGCTTGCACTTGTGACAAGAAACCAGGTATCCGGATATTCACCGGCCACAGACATCATCGGCTCAGCAAATTCGAATCCGTGACCGATGACGACATCATAACCATCCATCCCATATCCCCGGATGAACTCCGCCATGTCGGACTGAGCAACCTTCTCGGAATATTGAACCTCTGCACCCAGCTCGTTCTCAATTTGCTGGAGTCCTTTATACGCCGTCGCGTTCCACCCGTTATCATTTACCGGACCAGGAGTGAGAAGAGCGACCTTGAATGGGTCTGCGGAATCTGCCGGCGGAGCCCCGGCTCCTGTTGCCGCCTCCTCGCTCTGTCCGCTTTCCACAGCACCGCCGCAACCAGCGAGCAAACAAGCAAAAGCAAGGATAAACGTAAACAATAATTGGAATCTTTTCTTTCCCATATTTGCATCCCCCTTTGATTGATTAATCCATCATCCCCGCCATGCGGCGGCCAATTCGTTCACGCGTAGCCTCTTCTCTGCTCACCATATCAACAATCCGCCCTTTAAAAAGAACGGCGATCCGGTCGGAGAGAGACAATACCTCTTCAAGCTCTGTAGAAATGAGCAGAATCCCTAGCCCCCTCTCCCTCTCTGCAAGGAGCCGTTTATGCACATACTCCGAAGCCCCTACATCCATCCCACGTGTCGGCTGCATTGCGATCAGCACCTTAGGATTCAGCATAAGCTCTCTTGCGAGAATCACTTTTTGCTGATTTCCTCCTGACAGTTGGCCTGCAGTGTGTTCGCTGGAAGGCGTCCTTATATCAAACTCTCGAACAGCTTGTTCTGCCGCCTTCTTTATTGCCCCTCTCCTCAACATGCCAAATCTGCTGAAATCAGACAGCTTATACTGCTTCGCAATCAAATTTTCGCCGATGCTCATCGGCAGCATCAACCCTTCCCTGTGCCGATCTTCGGGGATATAGCCCACGCCTTGCTCCGTCATATAACGCGGATGCAGGCCCTTCACCCGCTCTCCGCAGAGCTTTACCTCTCCGCTTGCCAGATCGGTAAGCCCCATGAGAGCTTCACTCAACTCGCGCTGACCATTACCGTCCACACCGGCAATACCGAGGATTTCTCCTTCTTTGACGACCAGCTTAATATCCATAAGAACCGGCATCTGGTTACGAAGAACCGACAGACCCTGAACTTCCAGCAAGCTTCGCTGCTTCCTTTTGTAAGGAGCAGGCTGCAGTGAGGTAATTTCTCTTCCGACCATGAGTCTTGCCAGCTCTGCAGGCGTCGTTTCTTTCATTTGCATGGAGCCAACCATCTGTCCTGCACGAAGTACGGTAACCTGATCACAGACAGCTTCTACTTCTTGGAGCTTATGACTTATAAAAACAATCGTTTTCCCTTGTTCCTTCAATGATCGCAGCACAACAAACAAGTCCTTGACCTCTGGCGGAGTGAGGACAGCTGTCGGCTCATCCATAATGATGAACTCTGCCCCGCGGTATAACGTTTTTACAATTTCAACACGCTGCTGCTGACCGACCGATAATTCACTGACCCGCTTTGTCGGATCCACATCAAGTCCGAAGGCATCTGAGATTTTTTTGATTTCTGCACATGCTCTGCGAAAATGAAACCAAGGACCTCTTCCTTCCTTAAGCCCAAGCACCACATTCTCCGCTACCGTTAATGCCGGTATCAGCATGAAATGCTGATGAACCATGCCGATCCCCATTTCCATCGCCTGCCTTGGTGAAGCAAATGTGATCGATTCTCCCTTAAATAAAAGTTCTCCTTCATCTGGAGCAAGCAGCCCTGACAGCATGTTCATCAGTGTGCTTTTGCCCGCTCCATTCTCCCCAAGGATGGCATGAATTTCTCCATATTTGATACAGAGATCAAGGCGGTCATTGGCTGTGAATGTTCCGAAGCGCTTCGTCAGACCCCTGGTTTCCAAAATAAAATCACCCTGCCTAGAACCTGGAATTGAGATGCTCGGTTTTCCTGAAGGTCGCCCTATAGATTGAGAAGTGTATGCATTCATCCCCATCTCCTCCTTCCATTTCTGATCCTTTAAGCTCTGCTAAGCATGCCGATTTGCTGCACTTTTATAAGGCTTACCCGTTGCGGCCGGCTGCCTCGCCTTACCCGAGAACCAGGCCAGAGCAAGCATGGTCAGTATGTAAGGAAACATCAGCATGAACTGATACGGAATTTCAATACCAAACGACTGAAAACGAAGCTGAAGAGCGTCTGCTCCACCGAATAACAGAGAGGCACCCATCGTCCCTGCCGGCGTCCATCGCCCGAAGATGACTGCGGATAGAGCGATGAACCCTCTGCCTGCTACCATATTTTCAGTGAATTGATTGAGAATGCCGAGTGATAAAGCACAGCCCGCAAGCCCCGCAAGCATGCCGCCAATGAGGCAGCAGGTGTAGCGGACCCGGTGCACCCTGACACCAAGCGTATCGGTAGCAAGCGGGTTTTCACCAACGGCCCGAACGGTAAGCCCCCAGCGCGCGCGGTATAGAATAATGCTTGTTATCGGAACTAATAGAAATGCGAGGTAAGCCAGAAGATTTTGATCGAATAAGGCTGGCCCAATCCAAGGGATATTTTGCAAAAGAGGAAGATGCGGAACAGGAATCGCCTCAACCTGAACCCTTTCTGTACCCATACCCAGCAGGCTTCTGCCAAAAACCGTGGTCAAGCCAAGACCCAGAAGATTCAGCGCCGTTCCGATGATAACCTGATCAGCTCCGGTCGTTACAGTCAAAAAAGCAAAGATAAAGCCGACCATCCCGCATACTAGAACACCCGTCACAAGTCCAAACCATACACTGCCGCCATAGTATGCGCCTACTACTCCCGCCAGAGCCCCGATCAGCACCATACCCTCCATACCGATATTCAGAATTCCGCTTTTGGACATGAACAGCACACCGATCGCTGCCAGTAGCAGCGGTATCGATAGCCTGATCGCAGCGGCGATATAGCTGACCCACAGTTCTTCACCCATTTTTACCACCCCCTGCCTTGGAAAGAGAAACCTTGCCCGGGTGGTGATCGGCATTTGCCCCCTCCAGCTTATGTACAATCCACTTGGTGATTAAAACTTTGTATCTGCCGAACCAATACCGGTTGCATACCACAATAATAATCATCAGTGCCTGAATAACCAGCACAAGGGAGGTGGAAGCGCCAGTAACTCGCTGCATCGCATTCGCTCCGCTCTTCATCCCTCCAAATAACAGAGCCGATACCATATTGCCGAGCGGATGTGTATTTCCGAGCAGCGCTACCGCAATCCCTTCATAGCCGTAGCCTGGCGAGAAATTTTGCAAGAGCCGATGCTGAACACCTGCAATTTCGATGTAACCACCAAGTCCTGCCAGTCCGCCGCTGACAAGCATCACCATGATCATATTTCTTCGAACCGGCATTCCCATCACTTTGGCTGCCTGCCCGTTAAACCCTGCCATGCGAATCTCATAACCCCAAGTTGTCTTGTGAAGCAGGAAGTACATGAAGAGAGCGACAACTACAGCTACTATAAATCCGTAATGGAGCCTTGATCCCAGCAGAGTCGGCAGAATCGCGCTGTCTGGAAGAGGAGCTGATTGAGGCATGCTGCCGTTCGGATCTTTCAGAGGACCTGTGACCATATAGCTGATCAAATAAATGGCGATATAATTCAGCATGATCGTATTTATGATCTCACTTGCTCCTCGGCCTACTTTAAGCAAGCCTGCAATACTTCCCCAAACCGCTCCGCCAAGGCAGCCACACAAGAGAGACAGAGGTAAATGAATAAAGAATGGAGTACCTTCCGGCATGAGCAAAGCAGCCGCCGCTCCCGTAAGTGCACCGATATAAATCTGACCCTCGGCTCCGATGTTGAACAGCCCGCTTCGATAAGCAAAGCTGTAGCTGAGTCCTGCAAACAGCAGCGGTGTGGCCTTGACAAGTGTTTCCTTGATGCTGTTTATACTGCCGGCAGCACCCTGCCAGATTAACCCGTACGCTTCCAGCGGCGATACTTGAGCTGCAGCCATTACGAGCCCCCCTGCTATGAGGGCTAGCAGAATTGCAAAGACATAGAATAGAAGTTCAATTCCCCACTCTACGCTTCTTGTCATCCACCTTCGTTGTGACATCCTTTCCCCTCCTTCACGAAGACACTGCCTGCTTCAGCACCGAAGGCTGTAGACTGGATAGCGGTTCATGAGCTTCTCCCTCAGCTTATCCACCCTTGCCTGCGCTCGCTTGATGATCTCATCCTCATCCACGAGCGTGCAGCGCCCAGCTTCTACAACAACCTCTCCGTTCACAAGCACCGTATGAACATCGTTCCCATTCGCATTATATACAAGCGCTGAAGAATAACGATGGATCGGTGCGATATGAGCCTTTTGCATATCTATAATGACGATATCTGCCTTCTTCCCACGCTCAAGGGAGCCTAGATCCTTCTCTCTGCCCATGGCCCTGGCTCCGCCGCGAGTGCCCATTTCAAGCACCTCCATCGGAGGGAGCATTGTGGAATCCAAATGATGCACTTTATGCAGACAGGCCGTGAACTTCAGCACCTCGAGATTATCCTGGCAGTTATTGCTGCCCGGTCCATCCGTACCCAAAGCGACGTTGATGCCTGCCTTTCTCATTTCAGGTACCCTTGCAACACCTGAAGCCAAATACATATTGGACACCGGACAATGAATGACTGACGCCTGATGCTTTGCAAGCAGCTCAAGCTCGCCATCATCCAGCCAAATACCATGAACGACCTGAGTCTTTGGACCAAGCATGCCTACCGCTTCGACGAGCTCCAAATTACGCAGTCCAAACCGGGATAACGTGTTATCAATCTGATCACTGGTTTCGGCTACATGAATATGCGTAATCAAGTTTCGATCTCTGCTGAACTTGGCCGCCCGTTCGAGGAAAGGCCTGGAACATCCGTACAAATTGAGCGGACCCATGGCGATCTCGATGCGCCCCGTTCCTTCACCCTGCCACCGATCAAGCAGCGCTTCCGTTCGCTCAAATATTTGTTCCTCCTCTTCTCTTAGCCTCGGTTCATAGCTTAGGTCCACTCCCCCGCGAGCCAAATGTCCGCGGATACCGGATTCCACCATTGCCCGGAGCACGTTCTCTGTATTTTCTTCGTAGGTGTGAATATAATGGTGATCCATAATGTACGTCGCACCAGACTTTAGATTTTCGATACAGCCAATCAAGGCCGCTAAATAGAAGTCCTCTGCCTCCATTGCAAGCGATCCTGGCCAAATAACCTGCCGTAACCACTCAGCTAAAGGGTAATCATCCGAAACCCCGCGAAGGAACGTCTGGAACAGATGCGTATGGCCGTTAATCAAGCCGGGGATGACCGCTTTGCCGCCAGCGTCTATTTTTCGGTCAGCCCCGAGCAGATGCTGGCTAGTCCCTTCTTCTAGAGGCCACGGCCCCGTCTCTACAATGTGATCATGCCGGATGTATACATATCCCGGTGAATACACTTCATTGTCCGCATTCATGGTCAAAACTGTTCCGTTATAAATCAGCGTTGTACTAATGATGATCACATCCTGCCTGATGTTAGTATTTATTACATTTATATGAATTGATCTCATCATAAAGGATTGAATATTTCATTGTCATTGGCTATAGTAAACTAAAACATTTTTAATTATTGGTTAAGTTAACCAACGTAATTTAATTACCTAACACGTATTTGACATCAAAATCCGAAAATACATCACCATTTTCTCTCCCTCCTCTTTCAGCTATACAATTTATCACTCGATCGCACTTCCTTTCGCATCGTTAGAATTCTGACAACTTAATCATCGACTTTATATCCATGGAGGTTATCTATGAAAATTTCCGATCTGCTCGATATTCCCATGCTGGCTAACTCCTATGTGGCTGCAGGCCGGGAAGGGCTTCATCGTGACGTCCACTCGGTTAACATGATGGATTCTCCAGACATCTTCGATTACTTGAAGCCCAATGAACTCCTCCTCACGACAGGCTATGTTATTAAAGACAAGCCTGAGATATTAGCACAGCTGGTTACGAAAATGGCTGAACTCGGCTGCGCCGGTCTCGGTATTAAAACGAAGCGATACCTTGACCACATTCCTGAAGAAGCCAAGGAGGCTGCCGACCGCCTTCAATTTCCACTGCTTGAGCTATCGCTCGATTGTGCCCTATCTGAGGCGCTGCACCAGCTGCTTGCCCGTATCATGGAATCGCGAACGGAGGAGATGAGATATGCACTTGAAAGCCACCGCTATTTTTCAGACATTTTACTGGAAGGAAAAAGTCTTCAAACGATTCTTGAGGAGCTCTCGAGACTTCTCTCCCATCCTGTTCTTCTCGTAAACCGCAGCTTTGAGCCCTTTGCTACATCATCTGGATTTGGTGCTGCCTATTCCGCGATCTTGCAAAATATCCCTAGCTGGCTTCCCCCACTGCTAGCTGAAAGCCATCATCCCAGCATTTCGCTGCCTGCTGACAGTCCGATACCTTATTCCTATTTGCTGCAATATCCGATTCAAACCGACCAGTCCCAAGGATATCTGCTATCCTTTACGGATCAACACCCTGTCAGTACGCTCTCCCTGCTTACCCTTGAACAAGCCGCCAATGTTATCAGCTTTGATTTACTCAAGCGCCAAGCTGTCAAGGAACGCTCCCGCCGCTATAAGAATGATTTCTTCGGCGACCTCGTGGATGGATTCATTTCAGACAAGCAAGACTTGATCTATCGCGGCCGCAGATACGGTTTAAGTGAGCAGCGCTCCTACTACTGCGTCGTGCTGAAAAAAGATGTAATTCTTCACAGCAGCAGCGCTTCCTATTCATCATTGCTAAAGAACGATCTCATCGAACGAACGGCGGCGATGAAAGAGGACCTGTATGAGCTTATTAAAGGAGAAGCGAAGGCTAACGATTTCTCATTTATTTTATTTTCCAAAAATGATACGACTGTCATGTTTCTTCCGGTTAATACACTTGAAGAGGCTGCCTTGAGCGAGCACATGCCGGCGGAACGCCTTCTCGCTTCCCGCCTCCAGAGGCTGATTCAAACGCTGTGGGTGGGACACAAGATATCTCTATCCGTTGGAGTCAGCAATACGGCCGATGAGCTGCTCCAGCTCCCAAGAGCTTACCAGGAGGCGCTTGATGCACTTCATACAGGGATACACGGCCAGCAGCAGCGTTTTGTCCAGTTCTATCATGTCAAAGAGCTGTCCGATTTGCTGCGCATGCTTCCACAAGAGGATCTGCAGGAGTTTATTAAAGAAACATTTGCCCATTTACTGTTTCTGGAGGACAAAGAACGAAGCGAGCTACTGAAGACGCTGCGGATCTTTTTTGATAACCATTGCCATATTGCGGATACTGCCAAGAAGCTGTATCTCCATAGGAACACCGTTATTTACCGGTTAGAAAAATGCGAGCAGCTGACGGGCCGCCCCCTTCGACTGCCTGCCAACAGTCTGCGCTTTAGAGCTGCGTTTTTAATGGAGGAGTTATTAAATTAAACCGCCCAGTATATGGGTTGTTTACCAACTTTCAATCCTTTAAAATGAAACCAGTATGTTACTTGGAACACACTTAACCGCACTAAAGTACCGATTAAATAGGTCTAATTCAGAACTGGAACTGGAGGATTTCTAACAACATGTCTATCTTCAACCTTAAATCAAATGGAAAACTGAGATTTACCCGAACTTTATCAGCCATTCTTGTTACCTCAGCACTTCTTTCACAGGGCTACGGAGCACCTCAGGTTCAGGCGGCTTCAAAGCCGGCTTCTATTGTAGTGGACAACCAATCTGTCACATGGGAATATGCTCCTTTCGTTGAAAAGGGGACAACCTACGCTCCTCTTAGGCAGGCCGCTGCCGCTCTCGGCGGACAGGTCAAATGGAATCAAACTGAGCGTACGGTTGAGATCTACGATAATGGAGACACCATCAAGCACCGCGCCGGAACTAACGTCATTCAAATCAATGACCATGTTTTGCAGCTTCCTGCTCCATCTAAAAATATGAGCGGCACACTGATGATCCCACTGCGTCCCCTCTCCGATGCGATGAAGGCTGGATTGCAATTAACCAATACATCGTCCAGCATGAATATTGTGCTCAAGTCGGACCAGGCCACCATAATTGATACCGATTCAGCCGCAATTGACCGCTATCTTCAAGAATCGAACTTTTCAGGCATTGCACTTGTTGCCCTTGATGGGGACGTCGAGTTGAAAAAGGGCTACGGATTATCCGATATCAATTCACTCGTTCGTCCGGATCAAAAATCGCGCATCGCCTCCATAACCAAGGGCTTTACAGCGGCGGCCATCATGCAGCAGATTCAAAAGGGGACCCTTTCACTAGAAGATCCAATCGCAAAGTACGTTTCCGGTATTGACCGCGGCGAAGAAATTACGATTCACATGCTGCTCTCCCATACCTCTGGACTGCCTTCCAACTTTACGCGTGAGGAAGGGATTACGATGGAGGACACACTGGCAGAAATTCGCACGAAGAAGCTGATGGCTGAGCCGGGGGCTGAATATCGTTACAGTAATAACGGGTATATTTTGCTTGCATATGTATTAGAGCAGGTTACAGGCAAAGAGTACGGGGCTTATCTGCAAGAACAGTTCTTTAACCCTCTCAGCATGAAAAATACGGGGACGGCGACCCCTGCAACCAAGACGATTAAAGGATTTGTCGATCAAGACGGGGCATGGACGCCTGCTAACTATTATGTATCTCAATCCGGCACGGGCACGCTGTATTCCACGGCCGACGATCTGTTAAAATGGGATCAGGCCCTACGGGCAAATGAAATTCTTTCGAAAGAAACGCAAGACACCATGTATACGCCTTATTCTGACCGGAATTATGGATACGGCTGGATGGTCAGCGATTCAGTAAATGGATTAACCGTATTCCATAACGGCAGCGGCACAGGCTACTCCACAGGCATTTCCAGAAACCTCGATAACGGCGTGACCGTTATCCTGCTCGGCAATCATGCCAGTATGGATATGACGGGCATGCTCAGTCATATTCAGGAGATGGCGCTTGAGCTTTAGATTATAGACTTAAGACAGAAACGGAGGGGCCCCTATTGTTCGATAAGGAAGATAAAGATCTGGTTGCAATCATAGGAGAAATTGCAGAACGCCATAAGGAAAGCGCAGCAAGAGCGGATGAGAACAATGAGCTGAACACTGCGCTGATTGAGGATCTGCTGGCAGCTGGATACCATACCTATTCAGTTCCTAAGGAATATGGCGGCCAGGGTGCATCCCTTACCGACTTTCTTCTGTGTCAGGAACGAATTGCTATGGTAGATGCAGCAACAGCACTAGCCATTGGATGGCATCACATTACAATGTTTAACGTGGGACAGAACCAACTTTGGGAAGAAGGGGCTTTCCGTTCTTTATGCAGAGCTGTCATGATGAAGGGCGCCTTGATTAACGCAGCGGATTCGGAAAAAGCGACGGGCAGCCCCTCTCGTGGAGGGAAACCACAAACCTCAGCACAGAAGACCTCTGATGGTTATACGCTGAATGGGCGAAAGATCTTTACTTCACTGTCGACCGCGCTGCATTATTTTATCGTGTCGGCTGCGGATACCGTTACAGGCGAGGTTGGCGAGTACCTGGTTCATAAAGATACAGCAGGCGTAAACATTGAACCGACCTGGAACATGACAGGCATGCGCGGGACAGCCAGCCATGATCTCGTGCTGGATCAGGTGCAGCTTCCGGAAGAGGCACTGGTTCGAAGACGTGCTGGGGGCAAAAAATCCGTTCGCCCAAATGCTTATTTACTTAACATTCCGGCTGTATACCTTGGGATCGCACAGGGAGCCAGAAGAGAAGCCCTCACGTTTGCCGCAGCCTATCAGCCCAACAGCCTTACCCATCCCATCATTGAGCTTCCTCATATTCAGCAAAAGATCGGGCATATGGAGATGGAGCTGACGACGGCAAGGCATTTTCTGTACAGTGTAGCAGCTAGATGGGAGCAACTCGAACGACCTTTAACGGATGAAGCTTTGGCAAGGATCGCACCCGATCTGGGAGCGGCGAAGACGTTCGCCGTTCAGAACGCTCTGTCCATCGTGGATACCGCCATGCGTATCGTGGGGGTTCACAGCCTTGCCAGCTCCCATCCACTGTCTCGCATGTACCGTGATGTCAGATTTGGACTCCATAATCCGCCTATGGACGATGCGGTCTATCAGATGCTCGCAAAGCGGGCCATAACTGAACTAGAAACGCCCGAGGCGTGAATGAATAATACAAAAAGAGATGCCCTTGAAATAAGGGCATCTCTTTTTGTATTTCTTATAGTTCAGCAGCAGGAGCGCAGGACTTCCGTTCTACGAAAAGGGTATCAACCTTCACTTTCGTACTGATCGGTGAATTCCCGCGAATCATTGAAGTCAGCAGATCGACCGCGATTTGTGCCATGCGCTCCTTCTCTACATGAATTGTCGTCAGTTCAGGAGTCATAATCATTGATTCGTTAATGTTATCAAACCCAACCACTGACACATCCTCTGGAATGGAATAACCAAGCTCGCTTAAAGTCTTCATCGCACTGATGGCAATATAATCGCATTCACAAAAAAAGGCGGAAGGCAATTCTTTACCCCTGCTTAGAAACTGTTCCAACTGGGAACGAAGCGATTCCTGTGAAGAGAACATTGTCGGTGCAACAGCAAAGGAATGGTCCTCCGGAATCTGAACCCTATCTTCACTCAGCGCAGTATTAAAGCCTCTCTTCCGCTCGTCAAAATTGTGAATCCGCTCATCCGAAGCAATGTAACCGATGTTATGGTGTCCCATCTGAAGCAGGTACTTACCTGCCTGATAGGCTCCCATAAAATTGTTGATCTCAACAAAATGGACCGGCAGATGATCGAAGCATGTATCAAGCACGACCAGATTCGGAAGCTTGTCCGCAATTTCACGGATGGTCATGCTGTCCAAATTCGTGCCTAGTAGTATTGCACCGCTGCTGCGATTGTCTTCAGCAATCGCTCGAATCCCCTGCTCGTAGCTATGTTCATCAATCGTTGAAAAAAGCAGCGAGTAGCCTTTTAAACGGCACCGTTCTTCTGTATAGTGAATCAGCTCCCTGAAAAAGGGCTGCTGGTAATAGTCTTCATGGACAAGCCCAGTATTCGTAAACACAATAAATTGCAGTGACTTGCCATTCATCTCTCCTGCACTCGTCCTGCCTTTATTCGAATATCCATATTCATTCGCTAGCTGCAAAATCCGCTCCCTTGTGTCCCGCCCCACACCAGGCTTACCGCTCAGGGCGAGTGAAACAGCCGATTTAGAGACACCGGCAATTCGAGCGAGCTCTTCCATGTTCACAGGTTCATCCCTCCTCATCATGTTGTTTAGTATGTTTAGTTTAAAGGAATGCTGTATAAATAGCAATTTTCGATTCCCATGTAACTAATTAATGAATTTTTCCATTGTATTTTCAGTTTATTTTCTTAAATTTATTATTTCTGGGGCTTCTGTCATTAGGAGTTCAAACAAAAACATAATAGCATCAACGTTTATTAATTTGTTTAGTTTGTTTAGTTCAATCTGAAAACAGATACTTCTCGTGAATCAATAGGTTGACGACTTAAATAGGCTGATGTAGGATGGTTTTGCAGCCATAATCAGAAATCATAATTAAATTAATTAAACAAGATCGTTTCGCATTTGTTTACTAAACAAAACTAAACTATAAAACGGAAGGGAGCCTTACCTATGGCTTATAACCGAGACACAAAGATCGGTACACTCTGGCAAAACCCGAGTACGCGGGCAATCCTGCTTCGCCATCTTCCTATACTGGGGGAATCCCCAAACACGCTTTTTCTGCAAAAAATGATGACGCTTCCGCAATACGCTTCTTACTTTTCAAGAATGGGCTGGCCAGAAGGCAAGCTGGAGCAGCTGCTCGAAGAACTGGCAGCGGTTCCGGCAATGCCAAATCCTAAAGAAGCACCGCTGCCTGCATCACCACACCAGGCAGCAGCCGCTCATTTAGAGAGAGCAAGCGCACCGGTTCATGCACCAAGCACTGCCGCGAAGTGGAACGTGTACGAGATTGAGCTGCAGGGACCAAGCGAAGGCAATCCATTTCTCGATGTTGAGCTCGGCGCATTGTTCACTCAAGACAGCCATGAAGTGGAAGTGCTCGGTTTCTATGATGGAGACGGAATATACCGGGTTCGCTTTATGCCTAATCATGAAGGAAGCTGGACTTTCAAGACAAAGAGTAACACTCCATCCATGGACGGGATTGAAAGAAGCTTTGATTGTACCGCACCAGAGCCAGGCAACCATGGTCCGGTGCGGGTAAAGAATACCTTTCATTTTGGCTACGAGGACGGAGCTCCGTATATCCCGGTAGGCACGACCAGTTACGCTTGGACCCATCAAGGAGAGTCGCTGGAAGAGCAGACACTGAAATCGCTGAAGGCCTCTCCGTTCAACAAAATGCGGATGTGCGTGTTTCCTAAATCCTATCTATACAATAGCAACGAGCCCGTACATTACCCATATGAAGGCTCTTTGGAGGAAGGCTGGGACTTTACCCGCTTCAATCCGGAGTTCTTCCGTCATTTGGAGCGGCGTATTGCCGACTTGGGAGTGCTTGGCATTGAAGCGGATCTTATCCTCTTCCATTCCTATGACCGGTGGGGCTTTGCCGAAATGAGCAAGGCTCAGGATGAACTCTACCTGCGTTATGTCGTAGCCCGGCTTGCCTCCTATCGTCACATCTGGTGGTCGCTTGCGAACGAGTATGATTTCATGTGGGCTAAGGATCTCGATGACTGGGAGCGCTTTGCAGGAATCGTAACAGAAAACGACCCGTATGGCCATCTGATCTCCAATCATAATGGAGTCAAATTTTATGACTTCACCAAGCCTTGGGTAACTCACTGCAGTATACAGCGCATCGATGTGTACAAAACAGCGGAAGCAACCGACGAATGGCGCGAACAGTGGAATAAGCCAATCGTTATCGATGAATGCGCCTATGAAGGCAACGTCGACCAAGGATGGGGAAACATCACTGGTGAAGAAATGGTACGGCGTTTCTGGGAAGGAGCTGTTCGCGGCGGGTATGTCGGCCATGGTGAAACCTACATGCATCCGGACGAAATCCTATGGTGGGCCAAGGGCGGCGAGCTCCATGGAACGAGTCCAGAACGTATTGCTTTCCTTCGGAGGGTTATGGAAGAAGGTCCTAGCGAGGGTCTGAATCCGCTGCAATTCGAATGGGATTTGCCTTGTGCCGGCGTCGAAGATGAATACTACCTGTTCTACTTTGGCTTTAACCAGCCTACATTCCGGGAATTTCTTCTCAAGCCGGGCATCAAGTACAACGTAGAGATTTTGGATACCTGGAACATGACAATTCAAAAGCTTGAGGGAACGTATGAGGGCACATTCCGCATTGATCTGCCAGGCAGACCTTATATAGCGGTCCGAATGATCCGTGCATAAAAAGAAAAAGAAATAGAATCATCATACAGCAAGATTACAACAATCCGTGCCTTTAGATTATAGAGAAAGGCATCGGGGGAGGAAAAAACATGAGCACTATCGTTCAAAAGACACAGCCCGCTAAAGGCTCCACGGATCCTAATGCCAAGCTCTCGTTTTTAGAGAAGTTTGGATATGGGATGGGCGATTTTACGACAAGCGTTGTTTTTACTGCTATCTCTGTTTATTTATCTTTCTTTTATACGGACATCATCGGTCTGTCTGCTGCTGCAGTAGGTACCCTGATGCTCATCACTCGTGTCGCAGATGCATTTTTTGATATTGGTGTTGGAGTGCTGGTCGACAAAACGAAAAGCAAGCACGGCAAGGCAAGGCCATGGATGCTCTGGATCGGCGCTCCTTTCGGCATTGCAACCATTCTGCTCTTTTTTGTTCCGGATCTCGGACCAACAGGGACCCTGATTTATGCTTATGTTACTTACCTGCTCGTCAACATTTTCTACTCGGCGATCAACATTCCTTATGGTGTTATGAATGCAATGATCACTCAGGAGCCATACCAGCGGACACTGCTTAACATTTTCCGTATGTTCCTGGCTTTTGTTGGAGCGGCGATCATTACGTATATTGCCATGCCGATGATTGATGCATTCGGTGGAGGAAGAACTGGCTATGCCATTACATTTGGTATTTTCGGTGTCGTGGCTCCGTTCCTCTATCTGTTTACGTTCCTTACGACGAAAGAAAGAGTTAAACCTACCGTTGTACAGAAGGAAATCCCCTTCAACCGGGGCATTAAAGCACTGTTCCGCAATAAATATTGGATCATCTTGGTATTCCTATCCATTATCATGTATGCATCGAATGCCATTACAAACGGATTGAATGTGTATTACGCTAAGTATTTATTCGGAGATGAGGCACTTGTCGGTACCCTGGGACTTGCAGGACTCCTGCCTCTGCTTGTAGCGCTCCCTATAAGTACGCCGCTCATCAAAAAGTTCGGCAAACGAAACGCGGCTCTGGCCGGTCTTATTCTTTCCATTGCCGGGTATGTGCTCATTTGGATCGCTCCCGACAACTTCGGCATGGTGCTTGCCGGACTCATCCTCAAGACGTTTGCCATCGGGCCTTTGGCAGGTACAACCAATGCGATGCTGGCTGATACGATTGATTATGGTGAATGGAAGACAGGCGCACGTACCGAAGGGCTTGTATACAGTGCTAGCAGCTTTGGCATGAAAGTGGGCACCGGGCTCGGCGGGGCAGCGATCGGCTGGGCACTCGCACTCGCTAGTTATGACGGAAAGCTTGCAGTGCAGCCGGATTCGGCTATTGCAGCCATTAAAGGAATGTATATTTTTGTACCGCTTGTCCTTACGCTCATTCAGATCGTACTGCTTGCGATGTACACGCTGGATAAGAAGCATCGACGTATTATGGATGAATTGAACAGCATGAGCTCAAATAACTAATAGCAGCAAGAGGTGAAGCTGGATGTGGAAAATAGGTATCATTGGAACAGGTTACTGGTCTGATAAACATTTAAAAGCGTGGAAGAGAATTCCCGATGTCCAAATTGAAGCATTGTGTGACTTGGACAAAAATAAGCTGACGGAAAAAGCGAATCAGTATGGAATACCGCAGGACAAGCTGTATACGGACCTTGATGAAATGCTTGCGAATGCGGACCTAGACGTCATTGATGTGATTACAGCGCCCCAGACTCATCTGGATTTTATAAGAAAAATCGCTGCATCAGGCAAGCATATCATGTGTCAAAAACCATTTGCACGGACGATGGAAGAGGCGCGTGAGATGGTCAAAATTGCAAACGAAGCAGGCGTCCGGTTGATGGTAACCGAGAATTGGCGCTGGCTGCAGCCGTTCCAGCAGATTAAGAAGCTGCTGAATGATGGAATCGCAGGCCAGCTGAACGTTATTCGCTATATCCATACCGATTTTTACTCGCCGCGCTTTGCTCCGGAGAATGAACTGCCGCAGCCGTTCTTCCGTGACATGCCGAAACTGCTCTTCTATGAGATGGGTGTTCATTGGTATGACACCTGGCGCTTCCTCTTTGGTGACCCGAAACGACTGTACGCCGAAACCAAACGGGTCAGCCCTTATATCCAAGGAGAGGATACCGGACTTGTAACACTGGGTTACGATGATTATTTTGGATTAATGGACATGAGCTGGGCTACAAGGCAAAACCTGCCCGGACCGCTCGCGGATCAAGTGCTGCCAAATCACCTGGAACAGTTCATTATTGAGGGCGATCAGGCAACGATTAAGCTGTACAGCAGCGGTGTAATCAGTGTAGTGGATAATAACGGTGTAGAGAAAACGGTCTCCGAAAATAACGGCCTCGATTTTGAGGAAAGTCATTATAGACTGCAATCCCACTTCATACACTGTCTGAATACAGGTGAACAATTCCAGACCAGCGGCGAAGATAACTTAAAGACACTTGAACTGGTGTTTAGTACTTATCAAAGCGCACAAGAGCAGCAGGTTATTCACTTCAGCGCTGAGAAACGATAAACGATTAGAACCACGTTCATTTTTAGTAAGCCATAATCCTGGCTGCCGAAATATCGGCAGCCTTTTTAAGTGTCCGCCAGCATAAATATGTAGTATGATCCGGCATCGTGCCGATGATTAAACATGATTTAGATTTTGAAAGAGGAGGCTTCTTCCTTGAATGTGAACGATATCGTGGTCGGCATTATTGCCGTTTTCTTTTGTCTAGGAGCCTTGGACAGGCTGCTCGGGAATAAGTGGGGGCTCGGTGAGCGTTTCTCTGAGGGTTTTGCAGCAATGGGCTCTCTTACGCTGGTTATGGTCGGGATCGTATCGCTTGCTCCCGTATTGGCTAAGCTGTTGATCCCTCTTATCTCCCCCCTGTATGAATGGATCGGTGCGGATCCTTCCTCTTTCGCGAATACCATTCTGGCTGCCGATATGGGCGGGTATTCGCTTGCCCAGGAGATGGCAAACAGCCCGGAGGCAGCGCTGTTCTCCTGGGTTTTGCTCGGAACAATGATGGGCCCGACGATTGTATTTACGATCCCGGTTGCGCTTGGGATTATCGGCACGGATGATCGTCCCTATTTTGCGAAAGGCATCTTGCTTGGAGTCATCACGATTCCGGTCGGATGTTTTGTCGGTGGACTTGTGGCGGGTCTCAGTCCCCAGCTTATGCTGATCAATCTTGCTATACCTGTGCTTTTTTCAATTGTGATCTCCATCGGACTATGGAAGTTCACCGATACGGTCATCCGGATATTTTTTATATTCGGCAAGTTCATTGAAATATTGGCTATCGCCGGTCTTACAGCCATTTCTGTAGAGACATTGACAGGGCTTGTCCTGATTCCAGGACTCGCTCCGCTAGAGGAAGGGATCCAAACTGTAGGTAAAATCGCCATTGTGCTGGCAGGTGCTTTTCCCATGGTCACCTTCCTCTCTACTCGACTGAATAAATATTTAACAAGAGCGGGTGCGCTTATGAAAATAG
This sequence comes from Neobacillus mesonae, assembly GCA_023715865.1. Lineage (GTDB taxonomy): Bacteria > Bacillota > Bacilli > Paenibacillales > Paenibacillaceae > Paenibacillus. The sequence continues at coordinate 10,695 of JAMBOW010000003.1, read as the reverse complement.
ATCAAATAGCTGCTGCCGGCCTGCTCGCCACCCTAGCCCACAACATTCCGATGCTGGCCCTTCTAAAAGACATGGATCCTAGAGGGAAAATCATCAATGTTACCTTTGCCGTTAGCGGGGCGTTTGTGTTTGGCGGTCATTTGGGATATGTGGCAGGTATGGATAAAAGCATGGTGTTTGCCATGATTGTAGGCAAATTAACCGGAGGTTCAGCTGCCGTGCTGCTTGCTCTGCTCGTTACGCGAAAGATGAAAAAATAACAAAGAGAACCTGAAAAAACCGCTGATAGTGCGAGTTCTTTCGGGTTCTTCTCGTTATTCTCTATCCTTTATAGCTGTCCTGCCATTTCAGGAGCTTCGCTTCAAAGATTTTCACTATGGAATCCGATAGTTTTCCGACCAATGCAAAAATGGTGATCCCCACAAACACAACATCCGTCTGCATAAATGAGCGGGCATCCTGAATCATGTAGCCCACTCCCGTATCGGCACCCAGTAGCTCAGCCGTTACAAGGCACAACCACGCAATGCTTAATGACAGGCGGAACCCAAGCAGAATATTGGGCAAAGCCGCGGGAATAACAAGTCTCCTGATTTGTTTGAATCTACTGAATTCCATAACACTAGCGACATCAAACAGCTTAGCATCCACGTTGCGCACGCCGAGAAAGGTATTTACATATAGCGGGAAGAAGGCACCCATGGAGATGAGCAGCACCTTGGACAGCTCGCCGAAGCCGAACCACATGATGAACAGCGGCGTAATGGCTAAAAGCGGAATTGTCCTGATCATTTGAACCGTCGGATTAACGTATTCCTCAAAAGAACGGTACATACCCACCAGCATGCCGATAAGCAGCCCGCTTCCTGCGCCAAGCAAAAATCCGAGTGATGCCCTAAGCAGACTGATCCGCAGATGGTGGAGAAGCTCACCAGACAATGTAAGTTCAATATATTGCTGTAAAATAAGCCACGGAGAGGAGAACATCTGCTGAGATATAAGCCCGGTACTGCTAAGAATCTGCCAGATGCCAAGTATGGCCGCAGGCAATACAGCTCCGCGCAAAAACAGCCTTTTTTTACTGCTCACTCTACGTCCATTCGTCTTCTGCCAGGTCTTTGCCGATGTTTTATTCCGAGCAGCCAGCGATAATGCCATCGTAGCTTGCTCCTTTCCTAATCATTTTTACTATATGGAACGAATTAAAATTTTTCATGTTCTATACTTTAAGATGCGCGCAAATCAAATATTTACGGTTAACTCTTTTTAATCCATATAAACTTCTAATACCAAAAGTCCATATTAGATACTGTAAGCTTCCTGCTCCTCACGATGATCCAGCTCATCCAGTACAAGGGTGCGCAGCTCAGTAAAGGAACGGCTGGTCCGTTTGCGGGGATAAGGAAGATCAATCGGCACGATGGCCTTAATTCGTCCTGGGCGGCGATCCATGACAACGACACGGGTGGACAAAAACACAGCCTCATCAATATCATGGGTGACGAGCACCATTGCTGTCTTGTTCGTTTGCCATATATCGAGCAGCGCCTCCTGCATATGTCCTCTCGTAAAAGCATCCAGAGCGCCGAACGGCTCATCGAGCAGCATCACCTCCGGCTTTCTGAGCAGCGCACGTGCAATCGCAACCCGCTGCGACATTCCGCCCGACAATTCTCGTGGAAATGCCTTCTCGAATCCTCCCAATTTGACGAGATCAATGAGCGCATCTACCCGACTCCGAATCTCCGGACTTTTAAGGGACAGATCAGCGGCAATGTTCTGCTCAACACTAAGCCAAGGAAACAGCCGGTGCTCCTGAAAGATAAACCCTTTTTCCTGAGAGGGCCGCTCTACCCGCTTTCCATTGAGCAGTACGTCACCTTCATAATCGGTGTCCAGTCCTGCAACAATTTTGAGCAGTGTGCTCTTTCCGCATCCGCTCGGTCCGATAATGGTCGTGAAATCTCCTTCTTTGACCGTAAGATTTATCTCATCGAGTACATGGTTAGAGCCCTGTTCTCCTCTAAATGTTTTATTCACCGCGTTCACTTCAAGTATTGGTAGTCGTTCTTCGGACATGATAACTCCCCCACTCCTATTTGATAAATAAAAAAGAGACCCGACTCACCCTCTGAAAAAGGTGCATAGCCGAATCTCCGGTTGTTCCAGTCGATTCCACACATATACATATAGGCTTGAAGCTGCTGGTTAAGATCAGTTCAGGTGATCCAAGTCATATGATGTTGTGGCTCATCTTAGCAGAGCTGGAAGGTTATTGTCAATACCCGATTAAACAGGTAGAATTACATAATTAAATTTTACATTTACAGTCTAAATATATCCTTTTTTTATGACTGAAAGGAGCACGACTCATGCCCAGAAATGTGATAAAGGATGAGCAATTCCGTGAGGAACGATGTCGACAGATTCTAGAAGCAGCGACCAGTGTTTTTGCAAGGAGAGGCGTGCTGACCAAGATCAGCGATATTGCAGCCAAAGCCGGTTTAAGCCATGGTCATATATACAACTATTTCACATCTAAGGAGCAGCTGCTGCTTGCGGTGATTGAGAAGGGCCAGAATTCCTACAGTCGAACGCTGGAGAAAACAATGCAATTACCTGGCACTGCAGCCGACAAGTTCCGCTTTCTAGCGGAGCACACCTTGCTGAGTACAGCCAGCGCAGAAATGTACCTCGTTTTGCTCCAAGCCTTGTTCACTGACCTTCTTTCCGACGACGCCAAAAAGGATATTACTGCGAGAGCCAAATACAATCTCTCTATTCTTATTTCGCTCATTGAAGAAGGCCAGCGCGATCAAACAGTGATACAGGGTGACCCTGAACAGCTGGCCACCCTGCTCGGCACTATGATCCAAAACTTAATGCTGCATGAAAAGCGGGGATACTCTCTGCCAACTAAAGATACAGTCCACTTGCTCCTGCAAATGATTTCTCCGAAAACTGCTACATAAAATTTTGGAAAATACAGGTTGACAATTTATGATATTGGCTGATAAGATTTGGTCCATCACAAACTGATTTACAAGTTAGTCTGTAACCGATGAACGAATCGACTGGACGACCAGAGATTCAGATACGGATGAAATGTACCTTTTTCCTCCTGTCTGAAGTCTCTGGCGTCTTTTTTTCGTTCTAAATTCTACTAAAAACGTAGGAATACCCAAATTTGAGGAGGTTAATAACCATGAGTCAAACCACTTATCTTTCACGTGACTATGCACCTATCAGGGAGTTTAAAGCAGGAGCCAGACAGCTGAACCGGCTGGCAGAGGGATTAGAGGAACGCCCATATACCTTGTTCACTTTAAAGCCGCTTGGTCCGATTATTGGAGCCGAAATCGAAGGTGTTGACCTTGGCAAGCCACTGACCCCTGATCTCAAGGCCGAAATTCACCGGGCGTTTCTGGAGTGGAAAGTATTATTTTTCCGAAACCAGCACATCACGAGCGAACAGCAGGTGGCTTTTGCCAAGGAGTGGGGAGAGCTTGAAAAGCATCCTTTCCTCCCTCGGGGAAGCGCAGAGGAAATTACGCGTTTTGAGAAAAATGCCAACATGACCGGCAATGAAAATGTATGGCATACAGATGTGACCTGGCGTCTTGACCCAGCTCTCGGCTCCGTGCTTCGTTTGTCCGAGGTCCCTCCCTTCGGTGGTGACACGATTTGGGCTGATATGGGAGCAGCTTACGACAACCTCCCCGATGAAGTGAAAGCACGAATCGACGGGCTGACTGCCATTCATGATTTTACTACGACCTTCGGCCGTTTCATGCCGCCGGAGATCCTTGCCGCCAAGCAGGAGGAGTTCCCTGCTGCAGAGCATCCTGTCGTGCGGACCCATCCCGAAACCGGACGTAAGACACTGTTCGTTAATGGCGCCTTCACCATCCGGATCGTCGGACTTGAAGAGGAGGAAAGTGAGAAACTCCTCAACTACTTGTTCCGTCAAGCTCACATTCCGGAGTATCAGGTACGTTTCCACTGGGAAGCCAACTCCATAGCACTATGGGACAACAGAGCAACCCAGCATTATGCTGTTTCTGATTATTTCCCGCATCGCCGGGTTGCGGAGCGGGTGTCAATCGCTGGTGATCGGCCGTTCTAGTCAAGAGACAAAGCTTACTACAGGGATGGGAGAGAAGCTGCAATGATTCATACTTCAAAATATACCTCCACTTTTACCATATTGCTAATCGGCCTAGCCATCTTGCTTACCGCTTGCGGCAGCGAGAAAGGAGCCTCCTTCGCAAGCAGTACAGAGAGCGCTTCAAGCTCATCTAGCAGCGACCCTGTTAAAGTGAACATCGCAATTAACGGTGGAATTAGCCCTCTAATTATTGCCCAAGAGAAGGGCTGGCTGGATGAAGCGTTCAAGGAACTAAATGCCGAGGTCGAATGGAGCAAGTTTACGAGCGGTCCACCGCTATTGGAGGCACTGGTGTCAGGACGTGTGGATTTATCTCTTCTTGGCGACGGAGCAGCCATTACCGGGGCATCCAATCAACTTCCGTTCAAAATTGTTGGGCTTACTAGTGACGGCAGACAGCTCAATAACATTCTTGTTCCCTATGACAGCAGCATTTCCTCCATTGCAGATCTGAAAGGAGCGACCATTGGTGTAGCCAAAGGTACTACTTCCCATGTATACCTAATCAAAGTCCTTCTGGCTAATGGACTGACCCAGGACGATATCAAGCAGATTAATCTTCAGTATGATGATGGCCAAGCCGCGTTTGAGTCGGGACAGCTGGATGCTTGGATTAGTATTGATCCCTATGTCACACTGAATTTGGAGAAGAAAAAAGCCAAGCTGCTTGAAGTGGATACGGAAATTTACGCTCCGGTGTCGTTAATTGCCCACACCGACTTTGCCGAGAAGCATCCTGAGCTGGTCACCCTATATCTAAAGCTGTATAAAAGATCTCTTGACTGGCAGAACGAGAATATCGACGAAGCAGCGACTCTTTATGAGGAGTATTCCAAGATCCCTGCCCCGATTATTAAAATCGTGCTAGAACGAAGTGCCAACCAGCTTTCTGCGTATACGCCGGAAGCACTTCAAGCACAGGAACTCTCCTCCGAGATTCTGCTTGCGGGCGAGTTCTTAAAGAAGAAACCTGATTTTACAAGCGTCATTGATAACTCTTTCATCGAACAGGCTTTGCCATAGTTTTTTACGATCCTTTTTCTGAAGTACAATCAATAACACCGGTAGCACATTGCCCACAGCAAATGCTGCTTTTACTGCCTATCGATTGTAAAACGTAAAAAAGCCGCGGACATCTCTTAAATAGGTGTCCTGCGGCTTTTTATAACGTTCATATTAATCTTACTTTTATATTAGCATTACGCAGCGTTGTCCTGCTTGCTTCACATTGTTTTTAGAAAAGCATATTGGCTGCTTGTGTAACCTTATCCATACAAAAGAAGCTCATTAATTCTAACGCGTGGACTGAGCAGTATTCGCTTTTTCTACAAATGAGCCTGGCTCTTCTAACACCACTGGCTTATTAGTCACTTTGCCTTCATATTTGTCCCAGCCGACCACATTTTCCAAAATAATGACGAGCACGACGCCTATGACAAGTCCATTCGACAGAATTGGTGTAAGCAAAGGCGGAAAGTCCTTAAATGCAGAAACTGGAATGTTCATAATGCTTATTCCTGTGAGGACTGGAAGTGCAACCCGATAGATCGTCTTCGGATTAAATACCGCTCCTTGAAACGTTCGAATGGCCGTACCGAACATTTGAAGATAGGCGGCAAACAGCACGGCATTTCCAACCGTTAAAGGCAGACTAGCCAACCATCCGCTTAGCGAAGGAAACACCCCGACGATGATAAACATGACAGAGCCCGCGAATAGGGCAGCACGCCGCAGTACCTTCGTGTTCTCCAGAAATCCGATGGAGGAGGCAAATGTACCAAAAGGAATTAACCCCAAACATCCCCCAAGAACAGAAAACAGGTTTGTAAATATAAACGATCTTTTAAATTGCCGATCTGTCGCTTTTCTGTTATATAGTTTGCCCGCAGCCGTTAAGCTCGTTAATGTATTCGTCATATTCACGAGACCAGCTAGCAGCCCCACTACGATGATGCCTGGTTCTAGTCCAAAAGATCCCCATGGCATCCACTGCCATACTGTATCTCCACCCACTGTCGTTTCTGAAGAAGCAGCAGTCCCGCCCTCATGACCAAACAGAGCCGCATAAGCAATCCAGCCGAAAACAATTCCTCCAAGCAGCGAGAACTGCCCCCATTTACCTTTCCCTTTAAGATGAATAATGGTTACAACCAGAATAATAACAAGAGATAGTCCGGCCAGAGGCAGGTCCCATGTTCCACTTTGATCATAGCCGATCATCCCTTTGAAAAAGGTGTTCGCCAGCTGAAACGTAAGCAGCAGCAGATATACACCCATGACGATTGGTGTGAACACCCGCTGCAATATTTTTAAAAATCCGCACAAAGCCAAAATAATGACCATGACGCTGGACAAAATAAAGCCGCTCGTCAAGCTCGCAGCCACTGTACCAAGATCCAGCCCCATTGCGGGTGCAGAGGCGCAAATGCTAAGCACGACACCCCACCATACGCCGGCAGGTCCGTCCATAAGCGCATAACGATGCCCCCATATAACCTGAACAATACAGAGCAGCCCTGTCAGGATGAAAGATCGCTGCATCGAAGCAGCAATTTCCTCAGACGGAAGCCCCAGTGCATGACCAATAGACAGCGGCACCATCACTGTATTCGTAAACAAAAAGAAAAGCCACTGCACACCGGCAAGCAGCACACTAAACGAAAATCTTGATTGTACCTCATTTTTAATCTGTAACTTCATTTCTATTTAACCAGCTTTCAATATCATTTCCTAAACAACTTATTTTGCCCCTGCGTTCTCTAAAATAGCAATCATCTCAGTATAATTTCGACTCTTGGCATGCGTAAGCGGGGATACTCCCTCTCCATCAGCCAGGTTTACGTCTGCACCATGTTCAACGAGAAGATTCACTATTTGGGTGTGCCTATCTCCCCCGTCTCCTAGAATAACTGCCTCCAAGAGGGCCGTCCAGCCAAGGTTGTTTATATGATCGATATTCACATCTGAATGCGTGAGCAAGTACTCTACAATCTCTACATGACCACGATCCGCGGCAGGTATTAATGCAGTGCCTCCAAAACGGTTTGTTAGGGTTGTAGACGCCCCTGCTTCAACCATAAGCTTTACAATCTCTGGCATCCCCTCAGCTCCGGCATAGAGAAGCGGATTATCGCTACGTTGATCCCTAAGGTTCAAATCAGCTCCTTCTCGAATAAGAGCCGCGACGGTATCAGGCTTGTTCCCATGAGTGGCTGCAAGAATTGCTGTCCTTCCGCGTTCATCCGTCGCATTAATATTTATTCCTTGCTGCTGCATGGCAAGCACCTTGTCGGTTTCCCCGCGCTCAGCAGCCGCTATCCATTCCTTAGTCATACCTTGACCATCCTCCTGATCATCTATTTGCTCTACTCCTGTCATCTCAGCATCCTCAGATTTATCGGATTTTTCAGAAGATGTCTGTTCCTTTGACGGGTCATTTGCCGACAGTCCATCCGAAGCCGTTTGTCCATCTTGTCCTAGCTGCTCTGAATCCGAAGGATTTGCACAGCCCATAAGAACCGTAAACAATACTATTGATAAGGAAACCTGCTTAAACCTCACATTATCCCTCCATCACTGTGCTATGTTTTTATGGTATCATGGGAATTACTATATTAAAAATATTTAAAACCTTGCTAAAGTAGAGGATTATCATATAGATGAGGAGCATTTTGTATGGATATCAAGCAGCTTCGTTATTTTATTGCGCTGGCTGAAGAATTACAGGTTACCTCGGCAGCTCACAGGCTGCATATGTCTCAGCCTCCGCTTAGCCAGCAGTTAAAACTTATGGAATCAGAGCTTGGTGTACCCTTGTTTTATCGGAATGGCAGGCAATTAGAGCTTACTCCTTCTGGAAAAACTCTATATGAACATGCGCTTACCATTACCCGCATGATGGAAGAAGCTAAAGCGGAAGCGCAGGAATCCGGTCTTGGTGTCAGGGGAAAGCTCTCCATCGGTATCAACACGCTGTCTGATGAGAAACTTCCAAAGGTATTAAACACGTTTCGCACACTCTATCCTAAAGTCACCTTTAAAATTCAACAGAATGAGACAAACACACTGGCTAAGCTTGTTAGAGAAAGGGCTCTCGATCTAGCCATTATTCGCCTCCCTATCGCACTTGAGGAGTTTAACTATGAGGTGCTGGGGACTGAGCCGCTTTACTTTGTAATGGGAGAGCATCAAGAAAGTATCGAGCAGTCAGATCTTAAATTTAGTGAAGAACCTATTACCTATGAGACGATCTCACAATTCCCTTTAATTTTGCCCAGTACGGAAGGATTGGGACTGTATCACTTAATCCTAGACCAGTTTCATAGCAGAGGCTTGTCCCCTGTTATCATTGGAGAGTGCTCAGATATTGGAATGCTGGTCGAACTTGTAGCATCAGGGTTTGGTGCTTCTATTCTTCCAAGAAGTTCTTTACACAGGTATAAAGGCGAGCACATCCGCACATATCCAATTGCCGGTCCCCAAGAAACATCCAGCTCAGCAGTGATATGGCTTAAACAGCACTACTTAAGTAAAGCTGCTCAGAAACTGATCGACCTGTATAAAACGGTTTGAGTAGAATCCTCTGCAGCATGAAAATCGAAAAGAGGAACAAAAAAAGCCCTTCGCATAAAGCGAAAGGCTTTTTTCAAGGAAGCGGGTGATGGGAATCGAACCCACGCTACCAGCTTGGAAGGCTGGAGTTCTACCATTGAACTACACCCGCAAAATATATAAAATCGGGATGACACGATTTGAACATGCGACCCCCTGGTCCCAAACCAGGTGCTCTACCAAGCTGAGCTACATCCCGTTACACAGATTAAGAATGATAATGGCCTGTTATCATATCATAAAATGGCGCGCCCTGAGAGATTCGAACTCCCGACCTTTTGATTCGTAGTCAAACGCTCTATCCAGCTGAGCTAAGGGCGCATATTATGGAGCGGAAGACGGGAATCGAACCCGCGACCCTCGCCTTGGCAAGGCGATGCTCTACCGCTGAGCCACTTCCGCAAAACATATGGTGCGGTCGAGAGGACTCGAACCTCCACGGCTGTTACACCACTAGAACCTGAATCTAGCGCGTCTGCCAATTCCGCCACGACCGCATATGTTATTTAAAAAAGTGAGCCATGAAGGACTCGAACCTTCGACACCCTGATTAAAAGTCAGGTGCTCTACCAACTGAGCTAATGGCTCGTATTAAAATGGCTGGGGATATAGGATTCGAACCTATGCATGACGGAGTCAAAGTCCGTTGCCTTACCGCTTGGCTAATCCCCAACAGTGATAAGGAGTAATAAATGGGGCGATCGATGGGACTTGAACCCACGAGTGCCGGAGCCACAATCCGGTGCGTTAACCCCTTCGCCACGACCGCCATATTAATAAAATACTGGTGGAGGATGATGGATTCGAACCACCGAACCCGTAAGGGAGCAGATTTACAGTCTGATGCGTTTGGCCACTTCGCTAATCCTCCATATGAAACTATGGTGCCGGCGAGAGGACTTGAACCCCCAACCTACTGATTACAAGTCAGTTGCTCTACCAGTTGAGCTACACCGGCTAAATGATTACCAAGGTCGTACTCCAAATCAGAAGTAAACAGTTAAATGGCGGAACTGACGGGATTCGAACCCGCGATCTCCTGCGTGACAGGCAGGCATGTTAGGCCTCTACACCACAGTTCCATGTGAATCAATTGCGGGGGCAGGATTTGAACCTGCGACCTTCGGGTTATGAGCCCGACGAGCTACCGAGCTGCTCCACCCCGCGACATTTATATTTGGTTAGATGGTGGAGACTGAGGGGATCGAACCCCCGACCCTCTGCTTGTAAGGCAGATGCTCTCCCAGCTGAGCTAAGTCTCCATATTAAAGTGACCCGTAGGGGATTCGAACCCCTGTTACCTCCGTGAAAGGGAGGTGTCTTAACCCCTTGACCAACGGGCCATGCTATAAGCAATACTTGTTCAATATATTAGTGGCGGAGAAAGAGGGATTCGAACCCTCGAGACGCTTTTGACGCCTACACGATTTCCAATCGTGCTCCTTCGGCCAGCTCGGACACTTCTCCGTGAGAGCTAATTCCCTGAGAGCAATATAAATTGCTCTCAGGATTGGACTCCCCGAACAGGACTCGAACCTGTGACAACTCGATTAACAGTCGAGTGCTCTACCAACTGAGCTATCAGGGATCAATGGTGGAGCCAAGCGGGATCGAACCGCTGACCTCCTGCTTGCAAGGCAGGCGCTCTCCCAGCTGAGCTATGGCCCCATATCAAATCCAATGTTAGGTTATATGGTGGGCCCTAGTGGACTCGAACCACCGACCTCACCCTTATCAGGGGTGCGCTCTAACCAGCTGAGCTAAGGGCCCTAATTTGTTTGCTTGGCGGCGTCCTACTCTCCCAGGACCCTGCGGTCCAAGTACCATCGGCGCTGGAGGGCTTAACGGTCGTGTTCGGGATGGGTACGTGTGGAACCCCTCCGCTATCGCCACCAAACAGGATTTATGCGCTGCGA
>JAMBOW010000039.1 GCA_023715865.1 Neobacillus mesonae | reverse complement strand
CGACGTTGTTTCTACCGACTTCAACGGCGAAGTTTGCACTTCCGTGTTCGATGCTAAAGCGGGTATCGCACTGAACGACAACTTCGTGAAACTGGTTTCCTGGTACGACAACGAAACCGGCTACTCCAACAAAGTTCTGGATCTGATTGCCCACATCTCCAAATAAGTTGAGATGAAAAAGTAATCTGTAAGAGCGACTTCGGTCGCTCTTTTTTTTGTCTGCAGAGATAGGATTGCACAATGATAAATAAAATTTTTGCTCTCCCGGTGAATGAAACCATTTCTCCCGTGATCTCCCGTCGCCAGCTGGACGACCTGGAGCTGATTGTCATCGACCATCCGCAGGTGAAAGCCTCTGTGGCGCTGCAGGGGGCGCACCTGCTCTCCTGGAAACCCGCCGGTGAAGAAGAAGTTCTGTGGCTGAGCAACAAC
>JAMBOW010000038.1 GCA_023715865.1 Neobacillus mesonae | reverse complement strand
ATCATCCAGGTCGTTGGTGCCGGGTCGGGCAAGACCTTCGACCTCGACCAGGCCCGTTATGGCAAGGTCATCTTCATGGCCGACGCCGACTCCGATGGTGCCCATATTCGTTGCTTGCTGGCCACCCTGTTCTTCCGTTATATGCGCCCAATGGTGGAGGCTGGCCGGGTGTTCTCGGCGGTACCACCGTTGCACCGATTCGAACTCATCAACCCTAAACGGGGGATGGACAAGTACCTATACACCTATACCGATGCCGAGTACCAGCGCACCGCCGCCCAACTGGCGAAGAAAGGGGTGCGGTTCAAGGAACCGCAGCGGTACAAAGGTCTCGGTGAGATGGACGCTTCCCAACTCAAGGAGACGACGATGGACCCGCGCCATCGCACTCTGCGTCGCATCACCGTCGACGACGCCGCGGAGGCCGAGGGC
>JAMBOW010000037.1 GCA_023715865.1 Neobacillus mesonae | reverse complement strand
CCGCCTGGGACAAGAATGCTGGCCCGGACGCCAGCCCGACGCAGGCCAGGAAGATCATGAGCCCGAGCTGACGCAGAATCGCGTTCGTCGCGTGCGGCAATTGCCACCGCAGCGGCCCCGTGCGGTGAATCGATCCCAAGATCATGCCCATGACCAGCGGCCCAGCAGCGGTTCCCAGCTCGAACTGCAACCCCCTGGGCAGGGCCACCATGAGGGCACCGAGCAATAAGCCAAGAGCAGCACCCAATCCCAAAGACAGAGCATCCACTTGGGATACGTGAGCCTCAGAGTCGCCAAAGAGGTCCGCAGCGTCGGAAAGGCGATGAGCTGGCACAACACACAGCACCCGATCTCCTGGCTGCAGGACGATGTCGCTGCGAGCCAACATATCGAGGTCACCGCGACGTACTCGCGTCACCTTGCCACTGGTACGTC
>JAMBOW010000036.1 GCA_023715865.1 Neobacillus mesonae | reverse complement strand
CTTCTACTTGATGAAACGACAAATCATCAATCCCTTTCTTTGGTTGAAGATAATTATTCTTACATTATAAAGTTAATTACTAAGTAAAGAAACATTAACATGTAATCATGCTAATAAATCAGTCTCTAGTAGTATAACAATATTATTGTAAGGCAGATATTATTTTATCTTTAATTTTCTCTTAACATCTTGTCACATTAGCTAGTAAACCTAGTTCTTGCATATAAATAAAAACGAGGTTGTCATTACATTTTTACATTTGTAATGACAACCTCGAAAATATGCTTTAAATAGTTAACGTCTAGTTCTATCTTTTCAAACTTCACTAATCTTTGAAGTAATGTATTTTATAAACGTTCTTCTAATTCTTTTTTCAAGTCTTCAAAACCAGGTTTACCTAATAATGCGAACATGTTTTGTTTATATGCTTCTACAC
>JAMBOW010000035.1 GCA_023715865.1 Neobacillus mesonae | reverse complement strand
GCTGGCTCCTTGCGGTTACCCCACCGGCTTCGGGTGTTGTAAACTCTCGTGGTGTGACGGGCGGTGTGTACAAGACCCGGGAACGTATTCACCGCGGCATGCTGATCCGCGATTACTAGCAATTCCGACTTCATGCAGGCGAGTTGCAGCCTGCAATCCGAACTGAGACCAGCTTTTTAGGATTGGCTCCACCTCGCGGCTTCGCTTCCCGTTGTACTGGCCATTGTAGTACGTGTGTAGCCCAGGTCATAAGGGGCATGATGATTTGACGTCATCCCCACCTTCCTCCGGTTTGTCACCGGCAGTCACCTTAGAGTGCCCAGCCTTACCTGCTGGCAACTAAGATCAAGGGTTGCGCTCGTTGCGGGACTTAACCCAACATCTCACGACACGAGCTGACGACAACCATGCACCACCTGTCTTGAATGTCCCGAAGGAAAGG
>JAMBOW010000034.1 GCA_023715865.1 Neobacillus mesonae | reverse complement strand
CGCTGGCTGCGCGACGCAGGCCGCCTTGCCAGCATACGCACCACGCAGTTCATCCCAATTGACCTGAACGCATTCCTCTACAAGCTGGAAAGCACTATTGCCAATATTTCCGCGCTAAAAGGTGACAAAGAAACGGAAGCACTTTTTCGCCAGAAAGCCAGCGATCGTCGTGATGCGGTAAACCGCTATCTCTGGGACGATGAAAACGGCTGCTATCGCGATTACGACTGGCGGCGCGAACAAATGGCCCTGTTCTCTGCCGCCAGTATTGTGCCGCTGTATGTCGGTATGGCAACGCATGAACAAGCCGATCGGCTTGCTAACGCGGTTCGCAGTCGCCTGCTAACGCCCGGTGGCATTTTAGCCACGGAGCATGAAACCGGTGAACAGTGGGATAAACCCAACGGTTGGGCGCCGCTGCAGTGGATGGCGATCCAGGGCTTCAAACTGTACGGTGA
>JAMBOW010000033.1 GCA_023715865.1 Neobacillus mesonae | reverse complement strand
CACGTCGACGGCCTGGTCGAGGAACGACACGCCGCAGCCCTTCAGCTTCTCCATGTTGGCCGGGTCGAACACCAGCGCCCAGCTGTCGACCGGCGCCTTGTCGCCGAGCGCCTTCTTCACCGCCTGCACGTTGTAGCCGATGCCGTCCGTGCCGTAGGCCCACGGCACGCCGTACTGGTTGCCCGGATCGGCGTCGGCGATCATCTTCATCAGCAACGGGTCGAGGTTCGCGAGGTTCGGAATCTTCGACTTGTCGAGCTTCTGGTACACGCCGGCCTGGATCTGCTTGGCCATGTAGTTCGACGTCGGCACGACGATGTCGTAGCCCGAGCTGCCGGCCAGCAGCTTCGCCTGCAGCGTGTCGTCGCTGTCGTAGTTGTCGTACTTGACGTGGATACCCGTCTGTTTCTGGAAGTTCGGGATCGTGTCCGGCGCGATGTAGTCGGACCAGTTGTAGAC
>JAMBOW010000032.1 GCA_023715865.1 Neobacillus mesonae | reverse complement strand
CCGCAGGCAGTCGCCAAACGGTCGCCCAGGGAAAGCTGACGCTCAGCGTCCCGAAAGCCGTCGGCCGCTTTGTGATCCACCCGCTGATGATGGCGTTTTTCCACCGCTACCCGCAGGTGGACGTCTGCCTGCGGCTGGAAGATCGCCCTCTCGATTTTATCGATGACGGTATTGATCTGGCGCTACGCATCACCGATACCCCCTCCCCCGGCCTGCATGGCAAACCGCTGATGCCAATCAGGCACGTTATCTGCGCCACTGAGGCCTATTTACAGCAGCACGGTACGCCGTACACGCCGCAGGATCTGCGCGCGCATAGCTGCATTAGCCTTGGCGAAACGCCCGCCGATGCGCGCTGGAAGTTCCGTCGGGAAGGCAAAACAGAAACGGTGCAAACCTACGGGCGGTACGCCGCCAACCATACCGCCGTACGCCTCGACGCGGTCAGACAGCATTTAGG
>JAMBOW010000031.1 GCA_023715865.1 Neobacillus mesonae | reverse complement strand
ATGATGAAACGCTGCAGGCGCAGGCCCGCCGCTATCGTCAACGCTTAATCGACTGGCAGGAGGCACACCAGAATGGATAGCCATACGCTGATACAGGCGTTGATTTACCTCGGCGCCGCGGCGCTGATTGTGCCCATCGCCGTCCGTCTGGGGCTGGGGTCAGTGCTGGGCTATCTCATCGCCGGCTGTATTATCGGCCCGTGGGCGCTGCGGCTGGTGACCGATGCCGAGGCGATTCTGCACTTTGCCGAGATTGGCGTGGTGCTGATGTTGTTCGTCATTGGTCTGGAGCTCGATCCGCAGCGCTTATGGAAGCTGCGCGCCTCGGTGTTTGGCGGCGGCGCACTGCAGATGGTGGCCTGCGGGGTGTTGATCGGCCTGTTCTGCATGCTGCTGGGCCTGCGCTGGCAGGTGGCCGAGCTGATTGGTATGACTCTGGCGCTTTCCTCAACCGCGATCGC
>JAMBOW010000030.1 GCA_023715865.1 Neobacillus mesonae | reverse complement strand
CCCTCTGCTTGTAAGGCAGATGCTCTCCCAGCTGAGCTAAGTCTCCATATTAAAGTGACCCGTAGGGGATTCGAACCCCTGTTACCTCCGTGAAAGGGAGGTGTCTTAACCCCTTGACCAACGGGCCTTGCTATAAAAATAGTGGCGGAGAGAGAGGGATTCGAACCCTCGAGACGCTTTTGGCGCCTACACGATTTCCAATCGTGCTCCTTCGGCCAACTCGGACACCTCTCCATGGCTCCCCGAACAGGACTCGAACCTGTGACAACTCGATTAACAGTCGAGTGCTCTACCAACTGAGCTATCAGGGAATATAGAACCTATAATTTGGTCCTTGAAAACTAGATACGAAACAATGTGCGATTTATGCTTTTCCCGTTATTCTCGGGGTCCCCGCAAAGTACTCGGAATATTCTCCGGAAGCATTCGCTTCACTTTGTGGGGTATCTTTTGGATAAGCCC
>JAMBOW010000002.1 GCA_023715865.1 Neobacillus mesonae | reverse complement strand
TCCTGTTTGGTGGCGATAGCGGAGGGGTTCCACACGTACCCATCCCGAACACGACCGTTAAGCCCTCCAGCGCCGATGGTACTTGGACCGCAGGGTCCTGGGAGAGTAGGACGTTGCCAAGCACACAGAAGACACTATCGATTAAAGTCGATAGTGTCTTTTTTACTTTTCTGATCCAAATTTCGTCCTTACTAAAACAATGACTTAGAGTAATTTTCAGGTGACTTATTATAAAACGATAAGAATAACAATAAGAACGAACGTTCTTTACTTATGTATAATAAATGGATAAAATTATTATAAGGATAGATAAGAATTGGAGGTAAATATGAGTAATAAAACAGCTGTAGATTATGGGAAAATGGTTGTAGAAATATTAAAGTTTAAAGAATTGGATGATCACTGCTTTCTCGAACCAATTAGTAAAGGGAAATGGTCGGTTAAGGAAATTATAGGCCACTTGTATTATTGGGATAAGTTCATTTTAGAACAACATATTCCATCCATGAATGAGGGTGCAAATTTGAGAGCCTTCCCAAATCACGATTCTCATAATAAAGAGGCTATTGAATACATAAATGTTTTTAATACAACTCGTTCTTTGATTGATGAATTTGTCCTGAATAGACGGCTGTTGATTGAAAAGATATCTAAAATCGATAGTAATGATAAGTTCACAATCGGTTCAGGAAAACGTCTATATACAATAGATAAATATTTAAAGATTTTCATAGATCATGATATGCATCACCTTAAACAGATCAATGGACGACTAAGCTAACGAATTTAATAAGATACAGAAACAGAGATTTGGCTGAAAATAAGTACCCGATGCTATCTATTTACTGTCGTATCGCTTCATAAACAAATTTTTGACTACTATTAGTTGGTGCTTTTCCATATTCAAAATCAGCTGACACAACTACATCCGTAAAACCGATACTTTCTAAAACAAGTTTAAACTCTTCGACACCATACCAACGTAATGCAAAACGTTGTAATTCGGTTTGAATAAGTGTGCCATTACGCCATTTTTCGTATTTTAAATATGAAACTTTGTACTGATGATATAAGTCTGCTTCAACAAGCTTTTCTTCCATTGTAATGATGTCGCCATTTGGGAAGTTAAATGTTGATGTTCCACGAACCTGACCACATTCAAAGTTATGATCAGGCAGGAAAAGGTCAAGCAGCAGACGTCCGCCTGGCTGAAGATGGTCGTACAGGCGCTTCAAAGCGTTGAGTGACTCTTCTCGTTTCTCAATTAACAAGAATGAACCACCTGGAATAATGATTGCTTCGTATTTATCGGGTAAAGAAAGTTCTTGGAGGTTTGACTGATACAAATGAGTAGATAACTGTCGGTCTTCACAACGTTGCCGGCAGGAAGCCAACATTTCGGAAGAATAGTCAACACCATCCACCGTAAGACCTGATTCTAGAAGCGGGATGATGACGCGTCCAGACCCAACCATTGCTTCTAGAATACGTCCCTTACAATGTTGCAGCCTGTCCCGGTAATATTCTAACTCACCGCCAAAAGATTGACCAATCTCCTTAGTAAGGTCATAGACCTCTGTACATAGTTCTCCGTAGTAACTAAAAGACATTTATTTCTCCCTCCGTGAATTTGATTTATCACAGATGAGATCTTTTAGAGATTGATCCCTTCCGCATCGTATTTAAGAGTCATATTTGTATTAATCATGTTCATAAAATTTGTTCAATTTCATGTTACTTATTCCAATTATAGAATTCAGGTAAAATTGTGGTCAACGGGTCAAAACAATTAAAACAAAACTCGCCGTTTCAAAGTATTGAAGCACTCATGATATAATTCGATGGATGTTGAGAAATTGAGATTTAATGGGGGACTGTTATGCTTAGTTATAAGAACACGACCATGGAATTATCCCAAAGTGCGATTGATACTGCTGTTCTATCAGTTGGAGCAACAGAACAGTTTGGGCCGAATTTGCCAATGGATCTAGATACGCTTGTTGCCGAGTTATATGCTGACGCTTATGGGAGAGAGGGAAAGTGAACAAGGATGGCTGCTGAATAAGGAATGAGTGAATATAAATAAAACTCACCAATCTCTCGGAGAGTTTTATTTGAATATATTTCAATGATACCTCTTTAAATGCAGCTATTCGATAGAGCTTTTCATTGCCTTATACATATTGGCTACGTGTTCATCGACTTCATCTCGTGACATACGCAAGCGATCTACGGAAGAACCATATCCTATTTCCCTTTGCCCCTCTTCTAATCCTTTGAAAATTCCATCTGCAAAGGCATCTAACGGTTCTCCATGCGTATGCAGCCCTGCACCGCCTAAATCTGTGTTTACTGCTGGAGGAGCAATTTCAATGACTTCTACAGACGTGTCAGAAAGTTGATGTCTTAAGCTGATGGTAAATGAATGCATCGCGGCTTTAGTTGCTGAGTATATTGGAGCAATCACCAATGGGGTAAAGGCTAATCCGGAGGTTACATTAATGATAGCTGCTGATTCCTTTGTGGCAAAAAAAGGAGCAAACAGCATAGAGAGATGGAAAGGTGCTTCGATGTTCGTAGTAATTTCATTGTTAAAATATCTCCAATTGTCCTTCGCATCTGATTTCAATACGTTAAAACGTTGTTGGATCCCTGCATTGTTAACTAACACATTCACTTCAGGATAGTTTGTTGTTACCCAATCAAACAGTTCGTTACGTTCGGATTCATTGTTTAAATCACTTACACGAGTAATAAGGCTAGGCAATTTTTCTTTTGCATTTTGAAGCACATGTTCACGTCTACCCGTAACAATTACTGTATTTCCAGCTTTGATAAAGCGTTCTGCAAAAGCTAATCCGATTCCAGTGCTTCCGCCTGTAACGAGTATTGTATTTTCGGAAAGTCTCATTATAATACCTCTTTCTATTATTTATTCACATTGGAATGAGCATTTGATATAGCGTTCAGTTTATATGTTTGCCTGTCGAGAGGAATATAATACAACTTAAACCGTGGTATAAGTCTACGAAACGGGGCCATCTGAAGATGCTCACGCGCGTGTTTAGTTAACGAGAAATGCTACACTCAATGAAGAAAAGAGGGCAACGGACGAAACATCGGCTGCTACTAACAATACATAGTTTGAATAAAAGGAGAGAACGGAATGATTTTTCTGATTGGATTAATGCTGTTGATTATTATGATAGAGATAACCACTATTGAAGTTAGATTGAAGAGAAAGATGGATAACGATAAAAAGATCATTGAACAACTTGATCAGGTTGTGCAGGAACTTCGGCGCTTAAACTAACGGTCAGAATTGGTTTAACTACTGGAGTCAGAAAAGACCTACAAAGCATTTCAATGCTGGGTAGGTCTTTTTATAAGTAATTACACGCTATGTCCTAAACTATTTGTGCCTGAGTAAAATCTGCGAATCATTTTATTAAAATAATTCAGGATGACTCCCCCAAAGCAAACGGTGAGTATTGTGCCGACACCAATAGTACCTTTGAATAGAACTGCTAGAACAAGAAAAAGTATATAAATAACTGTTCTTGAGAAGAATAAATTTGTTTTTGTTATATCTTTTACGATAAGAGTTAACCGATCTATTGGGATTGGTGCATAGTTTGAAAGTAAATACAGAGCAGTTCCTAATCCAGATAAAATGAGTCCAAAGAAAAAACAAAAAAATTGAACTGCCAAATGGTCAGGGGGGATACTCGCTTCCAAAATTAATAACCATAAATCGATACTAATACCGGCTATAAAAGCTGTTAAGAGTCCAAAAAGCTCGACACGCTGTTTTGTTAAAACTGAATTACAAATGATTAATAGGAACGCCATGATGATCTCCCAGCTTCCCACAGTAAGACCCACATTGTTGGAGAGCCCTACTAAAAGTGCATCAAATGGAGAAGTTCCCAGCTCAGAGTGAATAGTAAAAGAAATGCCTAGGCTTAATATTACTATGCCTACAATGTACATGAAGAATGGAGATGTCTTGAACGCCTTCATCAGGTCAAATTTCCTTTACCATGATTACATGAGGAATTCCATCTTCTACGAAAACGTCCGAGATGGTCTTGTAGCCTAGTTTCTGATAAAATCCCTCAGCGTGTGTCTGTCCGTGCAGCTTCACCTGCTCTATATTTTTTTCTTTAGCGATAGTCTCCAGTGAATTGATAACAATCCTTCCTAAACCAAACTTACGGTAGGGCTTTAGAATACAAATCCTTTCTAATTTCCCCACCCCATTAACAAATCGTATTCTTCCTGTTCCTGCGACTTGTGCTTCCAAATAAACAAGGATATGCTCAGACGATCCATTAAGTACATCATATTCATCAAACTCATCCTGCAGAGGGACACCTTGTTCTTCTACGAATATCTTCTTCCTTATATCGAAAGCAATTTGTAAATCCTCGTTTGACTCGATTTTTTTGAAACTCATTTGCTTCACTGCCTTTCTTGAAGTAATAATAATAGAAGTATAGAACAAATATTGTTGTAAATGCAACAAAAATAAAGAAAGGATTATTCATATGAAAGATATACTCCGTGAAGTTGGAATGATAGCTAGAGCATTGGACTCTATTAGTAATATTGAGTTTAAAGAATATGGTTTGACCAAAGGGCAGTATCTTTATGTTATAAGAATTGTGGAAAACCCAGGCATAATACAAGAAAAGGTAGCTGAGATGATTAAAGTAGACCGAACAACAGCTGCCCGGGCAATAAAAAAACTGGAATCGGAAGGTTTTATCGAGAAACAAGACGATCGTTATAATAAGAAAATAAAAATGTTATTTCCGACAGAGAAAGGGAAGGAGATTTACCCTTTTATCAAAAGGGAAAATGATTACTCCAATAGGGTCGCATTATCTGGACTCTCTGAAAGTGAAACAGAAACGATCTTTAATCTGCTGCAGCGAGTCAGAAAAAATGTAGAGAAAGACTGGGAGTTTGTTAAAAAGGGTAACAAGAGGGATTATTGATTAATTAGGTGGAGGACACGTGAAATCAGTATCGTAACGGGGATACGCTATTTTGATAGGAGCAGCTTGCCGGTTAACAGCTGCTCCATCTTTTGTTCAGCTATCGGACAGGTGTCCAGTAATTGAATGGCGAAATTAGTTCAGTTCTGGCACAGAACTGTTCTTATGAGGGTAGCGTTAGAGTCGTTGCGCAGCTCGGTAATTGGACGGTTTAACGGTTGGCTTATGGGAGCAGATTTATGATCCGGAATAGCTCAAGTAACTTCGGCGATACTGGTATGGCGTAACCCCATATTCCTCCTTGAACAGCTGGATAAAATACTGGTTTTTTTTGTATCCGACCATTTGTGCTATATCCCCTACACGTAGATCAGAATCCTGTAACAGCTGAGAAGCCTTCTCTAGCCGTTTCCTGGAAATATAGCTAGACACATTTTCTCCCGCCTCTTGTTTAAACATTTTGGAGAGGTAAACCGGATGAAGGTGAGCGACTTTTCCCAGCTCATCTAAGCAAAGACCATGAGAAAGATGGTCTTCAATATGCTTTTTTACTTTGCCTACGATGGATTCAATGGACGTCTGCTTGTTGTTCCAGATCTGGCCAACCGTGTCGATGAGGAATAACCAAAGCTTGTCGGGATCCCGAAGTCGATTGAAAATCCAATCCGCCGTTTCTAACGCATCCAGACCCCCCACCGTCTTATACACATAAAGAATTGTCTCCATTAAAAATATAATTTTTTGCTTTCTGTTACCGATTCGATCATATTTCTTAATGAGGTTTCCTGCGGATTTCCATTCCATGCATGAGGGGAAATCATTAAACAACCCTTTGAAATCGTTGGAGCAAACATCCTCATTTAGGAAGAATCCGTAAAACAGCTGTCGGGTTTCGCTCCGATCGGTCAACGAAAACGGCCGAGAGCATACCGAATTTTCTAGGATGGAGGTCATATTTCCGGCAACGTCTTCCGGCACGATAGCGGCCAGCTGCGTTCCCACATTCCAAACGAAAGAGTCTAAACCATCTCCCACGGATTGTTTTAAACGATCCGCATGGGCTTGCGTGAAATTCTCCAGCTTGAAACAACAAAAGCGTCTTCCCCTGAAATGTTCACCATATGTATCAAATTCTCTTCTAAAGTTCTCATTTTCTCCAAGAAGCGAAAGAAGGTACCCTAGACCATCGAAGTTCTCCCATGAAACAGGTTGAGGGGGCTGTGCTTTCCTTATGACCTTAACGGCTTTAGACATGGCTTGTTCCACATCGTCTTTATCTACAGGTTTAAGCAAATAGTCGAGAGCCCCTAAACGGAGTCCTTGCTGAGCATAATCAAACTGGGAGTAGCCGGAGAGAAAGATGACTTTAGTCGGCAGATTTTTTTCATTTATATGTTGAAGCAGGTCAATTCCTGAGACTTCCGGCATTCGGATGTCAGTAATTAAAATATCTACGCGGCTTCGATGTAATAATTCCCTGGCTTCAATTGAATTGGTTGTTGTCTCGATTTGATCGATGCCATAGGCTCCCCAATCCAGCAAGTGCTTCATATATTCAATGACATAATATCCATCATCAACGATTAACAATCGCATAATCTTCTCCCTTCTCAGCAGGAATACGAATGAACAGCAGGACGGACAATCCGCCCCAATCATTGACGGAAAATTGAAGTCCGCTGAGCTCGCCGTACGTATTTTTCAGTCGCCGATTTACGTTCCAGAGTCCGAGACCCCTTGATCCTTCAGGCGGGTTCTCATGTTCAAGTCGAGCCTCCAGCCTGCGAATTTCATCTGGCTGAAGACCTTTCCCGTCATCCGATACCTTAATCACAATCACAGCTTCCGTCTGTTTTACATCGACGGTTACCCGATGGGCTCCTTGTTGTCCTTCAATTCCGTGTTGGATGGCATTTTCTACTACTGGCTGGATCATCAGAGGCATTAAGGGAAACGAGGCCAGTTCAGCTGGCAGATCGATTCTATACTCGATCCTTTTACTGAGGGCCATAATGGCTAGGAAATGCTCTGCTAACTGAAGCTCACTACTTAGGGTGACTTCATGTCGGTCTAATTTTGTTAGATAGCGGTAATATTCGGCCAGGTGCTTGCTCATCTGCATAACGGCATCCGGTGAATTTCGGGCCACTGACATGATAAAAAACAAACTGTTATATAAAAAATGCGGGTTAATCTGCGCTTGCAGTTGTTTCATTTCTGCGCTTCTTCTTAGTTCCGTTTCAGTCTTTAAGGATACAAACAGACCCTGAATCTCAGCGACCATGTGGTTAAAGCTTCGGAACAGGCTGTAAAACTCATTGTCGGAATTTTCGGTAATCCGCGTGCTGTGGTTACCTTGTTCGACCTGCAAAAATTTTTTGCCCATCAAACGGATATTTCGGTAATAATTCCGGTAAAACGTAAAGATGACGAACAGGCCAAGGGTCAGGACCGCCAAAATACTGATAAGGAATACTTTACGGCTGCGGTCGAGCGGCTGCAGAAAATCATTTGTCCGTGTATAGGTGATCAGGTAGGTGTCGATCGGTTCAATAAATCGGGAAAGAACATAATAATCATCAGAATTATTATGATAATCAAATTTCAGTGTTGCATCCGGTTGAGGCGAGAGTAAGTCCGTAACCGCTTTCAATAAGTCGCCATCAACTTCTTCTTCACTCCATAACAGATGATGGTTCACAAGAAAAAATGCGTTCGAGCTGTCGTTGTTTACGGCCTTCTTCAGCAAACTCTTTAAATAATTTGTATTTAGTTTTACGCCGACAACATATTGAATCGATTCTGGATGTCCGGGTTTTTGGATATAAGGGTAGACGGCAAAGTAATACAAGCTGTCACCGACGGTTTGCCATCCTCGCTGATGAACCTCCATGAAAGGGAGTTTTGCCTCCCTAGTGTTGTTGGTGGAAAGGAAGGTTTCTTCAGATCTCCAGTAAATGCCTATGGATTCAATGGACTGGCTGGAAAGGAGTGTTTGCTTTAAGCGATCGACGATATCATTTTTCTTCATTTGGGAATCGTAATTGCTCAATTCGATAACATGTCTTTGATAAAACCGGACATCATTGTCAGATGCAAACTGAACCCCGTACATATTAGCCTCATACATGATCCCGTCAAGAATGCCCTTTACATAATCAAGCTGGTTCTTAGAAGCTGCAATTAGATTTTCCTCTAGTGTCTTAGAGCTCAATCGATTCATCACGAAAAATAAACTCAATGTCAGCAGCAGAAAAAAAATAAAGAAATAGATGAATCGCTTCATGTACATTTTTCTGATCATGTTGATTCCCTTCCCTAACGTAAAACTTGGAAGTCAGCATCTTAACTGAATTAGCTATATCATAAGTCAAACCGTCGAAAAGAGGAAGGGTATCACAATGATTAAAATGAAAGCGGTTTAAAATGATTCAGGATGAGGTGATGATCTTAAAATTTTGGCATTTTGGTGTGAAAGCGCTTTTGTTAAGCTTAATTTCGAAGGAAGCTTTCCACAAGCCGTCAAAAAGGAGGTATGCAACATTAAAGAAATCGTTTCTGTTAAAGCCGCAAAAAAAAACAGGCTTAGGGTTCTTCAGAAGAATCCATGGAAGAAGGAATTCAAAAAGAACTGGCCTTTGTATGTACTTTGTATTCCTGCTTTTGCGTTTGTCTGTATCTTTTCATACGGGCCCATGGTAGGTCTGGTCATGGCGTTCCAGGACTACAAGCCATGGCTTGGCATCGGAGGTTCCGAGTGGATCGGATTGGGGAATTTCGAGAGGATATTCCAATACAAAGAAGCGACCCAGGCAATTGTTAATACTTTGATTATCGCAGTCGCTAAAATTATCGTCGGCATTATTGTTCCAATCATCATGGCGATTCTGCTGAACGAGGTTAGAAATATGGGGATCAAGAAAAGTGTACAGACACTGGTTTATCTGCCGCATTTTTTGTCCTGGGTAACCGTTGCGGGATTGATGATCGATATTCTCGGACTAGGTGGGGGCGTAAATCAAATCTTGACCCAGGTTTTCGGTATTGAACCTATTTATTTTCTGGGCGATCCTGATCTCTTTCGAGTAACGGTTGTGGTCAGCGACTTGTGGAAGAGCTTTGGCTTCGGCATGATAGTCTATTTGGCGACAATTGCAGGAATCGATCCTTCTTATTACGAAGCTGCTGAAATCGACGGCGCCACACGTCGGCAGCAAATCCGATACGTAACCTTGCCTAGCATGATGCCTATGATTATCGTTATTTCTACACTCAGTCTGGGAAATATTCTGGACGCGGGATTCGATCAGATCTTCAATCTGTACAATCCACTTGTTTATAGTACGGGAGATATTATCGACACTTATGTCTATCGTTCTTCCTTGCTGAATGGGCAATACGGGTTCGGGACAGCTGTAGGGCTGTTTAAGTCTGGGATTAGTCTGATCTTGATTGTCATCTCTTACAGACTGGCCTATAAGTATGCCAATTATAAAATATTCTAAAAGAAAGGAGGGGAAGGATGTATCACAAGACAACGGGTTATAGAGTATTCTCCGTTTTTAATTATACTTTCATGATATTAGCGGGACTGTTGTGTTTTTTGCCACTGCTTCATTTGTGGGCGCAATCATTCAGCAGTAAAGCGGCAGTCAATGGTAACTTGGTGTCGTTTTGGCCGGTCGATTTTAATGTGGACGCCTATGTAAAAACCTTCAATAACTCCAATTTTGTTGGTTCCATGCTGATTTCTGTTATTCGAACTGTTTTGGGGACTTCAATCAGCATGTTTGTCATTAGCTGCGCGGCATATGCCCTTTCCAAAGAGTTCCGCGGGCGCAATGCGCTTATGTGGTTTTTTATATTTACAATGCTCTTCAGCGGGGGATTAATTCCTTCTTACATTCTGGTGACAAGCCTTGGATTAAAGGATACCATTTGGGCACTTGTGCTGCCGGGAGCTTTCGGAGCTTATAATCTGATCCTTCTCGTTAATTTCTTCAAAACAATTCCGAAAGCCTTGGAAGAAGCAGCATTTATTGATGGAGCTTCCTTTTTCGTCATTCTCAGCAAAATTTATTTACCTTTGTCTTTACCAGGATTGGCAACTGTATCGTTGTTTATTATGGTGGGACACTGGAATTCCTGGTTTGACGGAATTCTATACATGTCGGATACGAGCAAGTATCCCCTGGCGTCTTTCCTCCAGACTGTCGTGGTGCAGAGCAACATGCAGAGCATGGCGATGAGCCAATCCGAGGTCGAAGCCATGTCGGAACAAAGCATCAAAGCCGCGCAAATTTTTATCAGCACACTACCGATCATTTTGGTCTATCCTTTTTTGCAACGATATTTCGTTAAGGGAATCGTACTAGGCGCTGTAAAAGAGTAGCCGCAAAGAAAACCGCGGAATTGATAGAAGCAGCAAAAAACAAAGGGGGCACGGGTGATATGAAGAGAACAAGCGCTTTATGGAAAAAGGTAAGTACGATTATGTTGACGGCTAGTCTTGTGGCAGGCTGCAGCGGAGGAGAAAGTGACTCCGGTACGACGCAACAATCGTTGCTGAAGGACGGCAAATACGATCCGCCAATGACAATCACGATTGCGAAGCAGCAGGATGAAAACGCCGGCAAATACCTAAATGGAGAAAGCCTGAACGATAATGTGTTAACCCGTTGGGGCGAAGAGAATTTGGGCATTAAGATTGAAACCACCCTGCTGGGCGGTGACGCTTCCCAATACAATACCAAGCTGCGACTGGCACTGACGGGGTCTGAAAAGCTGCCGGACGTTCTGCCGGTTTACGACACCATGCTGGTCAATGATTTAATTGATTCAGGACGGGTCAAGGAGATTACGGAGGATATTGCAACCTACATGCCAGACCGGATTAAAGAGATTTACAAAGAATACCCGTCTACCTTCAACCCGGTAGTCAGAGATGGCAAGGTGTACGGAATGGCGATCACACCCAATTTGACGGAAGGCGAAGTGATGCTGATCCGGCAGGATTGGCTGGATAAATTGCAGCTTGAAGCGCCGACGACGATAGAGGAGTTTGAGCAAGTCATAGCGGCGTTTACTAATGAGGATCCGGATGGGAACGGCAAGCCAGACACTTACGGTTTTACGTTTTCTGGAAAGGATTCCTATAACACAGGCTGGGTCAGCGATCCAGTCATGATCTTCAGTGCCTACACGGGCAAGCACCTTCCTAGACAATGGTACAACGACAACGGGAAGCTAACCTACGGTTCTTTGGCTGAGGGCAACAGAGAAGCGCTCGCTAAGCTCCGCGATTGGTATGCAAAAGGGTATTTGAACAAAGAATTGGCGACCCAGGGCGCCTGGGACGCTCTATCAGACTTTACCGAAGGGAAGGCAGGTATTATCATAGGCCGCCCTTGGCTTTACGGCAGTGTAAAGGACGTGGAGAAAAATGTGCAGGGCGCATTAATTAGTGCTTATCCGACCATTCAAGGCGTGAACGGCGATAAGACGTATCAGAACGCCCAGCTTAATGACGGAGTGTTCATGTTCAACAAGGATTTTAACAACATGGAGGCATTTTTCCTGTACTACGATAAATTGTACGATGCGGCGTTCGGCACGGGAGACTTTAAATATGGGTACGCTCAGGGATATGACTACGATATTGTCAACGGGGAAGTGACCTTTGATCCGCAGAAATTTAATACACCTTTGGAAGCAGTCCAAGGCGTTGGGAAAATGGCTTTTACTAAAAATACACCTAGCGTCGACGGCCCCGGCAAATCATACTACGATCTTGCGAACGGTGCCGAGCCTAACACGGGCGTCTTGATTAGGAGTGAATCGATGGACCAAACGAGCAAAGATGGATATCGGATTTCTTATGAAAACGCTGAGGTCTTGCTACCGAGTGCATTTAACGGCCCGCCTACCCCAACCATGCAAAATGTGTGGGAGCAGCTTACTACTATGGAGCAAGAAACGTTCACCAAAATCATTTATGGCAATGAGCCGGTTGAAGCGTTTGATACCTTTGTTAAGCAGT
This sequence comes from Neobacillus mesonae, assembly GCA_023715865.1. Taxonomy (GTDB): domain Bacteria; phylum Bacillota; class Bacilli; order Paenibacillales; family Paenibacillaceae; genus Paenibacillus. The sequence goes on along the minus strand of JAMBOW010000002.1, from coordinate 877,905 downwards.
GGCACGAAAAAGGTGGAAACGAAGTTATCAAAGAAGTCAACGATTGGTACGGTCAAGCCAGCGAGACAGATGTCATGACCTTGATGGGGTTGAAATAATCCCTGTCGTATAGCTCAGGACAACCTTCTGGCAAAAGGAAGGTTGTCCTTTCATCATAATCTATAGAAAAGAGGGGAGTGGCATGGGCGATATCTTTGCTGTATCGACGGAATTACTGCAGCCTGCTGATGCAAAGACCTGTATTGACCGACTTGGCTCCACCGGCTTCCGGATACGAACGGCACCGCAAGGCGGCAGTGTGCGAATGGAGGCAGATCTTCTGCCTGCTTCCATTTGGTGGGAGCATCATTATTTGACTGCGAGCGTCTATCACGAATCTCATGACGTGCTTGTTCTACTGTTCACCTTCTGCGATCAAGAGGGGCGTTCCCTCACGTTTCACTTCGGTTTGCTGCCACATGTGAAAACGAAGCTTTGCATACCACTAGCCTGTCTGAACGGTGAAAAGCTTTTTCTGGATCGTTATCCGGGCGTGCTGCAATCGGTCATTCGAGGGGATGCTTTTGTTGACCGTAACTGCCTTGACTTCATATCGCTCGGAACCACTAGCTCTACTAAAGACCGTTCTTTGCATATTACAGGCTTGTCCTTTACCCGTAGTGAACCAATATTTGATTACGATAGTACTCCATATGTAGATGACCTTGGACAAATGTTACGTAGACAGTGGAAGGGAAAAACGGAAAGCGCTGAAGATATGGCAGTCTCGCTGCATCGGGAAATGAACACACCGGCAAGTATCTGCTTTGATGAGCCTGATTTTGGTCGCTACGGTGGTTGGAAACACTTGAAATTTCCGTCTTCCGGCTTTTTCCGTACTGAACAGCAAGGTGATGGGAAATGGTGGTTTGTCGATCCGGATGGATATGCATTATTCAGCGCTGGGATCAATTGCGTTCAACCCGCTGTTTTTACACGTCTTGAGGGGATGGAGCATCTGCTTCCGCTGCTTCCTGATAAGAACGGCCCCTTTCGAGACGCATGGTCGGCGGGAGGAAAAGAGTACAGCTTTCAGATTGCAAATTTAAACCGTGTCTACGGAGCCGACTGGCACAAAGCTTGGCAGGAATTGACGGAGCGGCGGCTGCAAAAATGGGGCTTCAATACGATCGGCAATTGGTCCGCCTCTGACTTTATTCATCATTCACATTTGCCGTACGTACTGCAAATGTCTCATTTTCCGACGACAGAGCAGACGATCTTCCGCGATTTTCCCGATGTGTTTAGCCCCGAATATGAACGCAGCGCCAAAGAGTTTGCTGAGCAGCTTGTGCCGCTGCGGGAAGACCGACGTTTGATAGGATATTTTATGCGCAATGAGCCGCATTGGGCGTTTGTCGATCGTCTGAATTTGACACAGCAAATGCTGCAATCGCCGGTGAGCTTTGCCAGTAAAAAGAAGTTCATCAATGAATTAAAGGTGAAATATAGTTCGGTTGAAAGCTGGAACACCGCTTGGGATAGTGATTATACCAGCTTTGATGATTTGTATGAACCACAGCTGCAGTTAGCCTTCAACATGGCCCGCGAAGAGGATTACCGGTGTTTTAACCGAAAGCTCATCCGGCGATATACTGAACTCCCGGCTAATTTCTGTAAGCTAGCAGATCCCCATCATCTTAACCTAGGCATGAGGTATGCTTGGGTAGGGAGTGATGACTTGCTGGAGGGCTGCGAATGCTTTGATGTATTCTCTTTAAATTGTTATCAGATGGCCCCGGATGCGGCGCAAATTGAAGCCATCTCCGGAAAGCTCGGCATGCCTGTAATGATCGGCGAGTTTCACTTCGGCGCAGCGGACGCTGGTTTACCGGCCTACGGTATCCGTGCAGCTGCTACACAACAGGAACGCGGAGAAGCTTATCGCTACTATGTCGAACAGTCTGCGAGCCTGCCTCAAGTTATTGGAGTCCATTATTTTCAACTGAATGACCAACCCGTACTGGGACGGTTTGACGGAGAAAACTATCAAATCGGACTTGTGGATGGATGCCATCGTCCTTACGTCTCATTCGTTGAATCCATGGCTATAGCGCATAAGCGGATTTACGAAGTGCGGGTCGGAAGGTCGGCTCCTTATTCTAGTATGCCATCGGAAATTCCAAAGACGGGTTTTTAATTGGATGAGTAGAGCGCAAGCTGATTGGAAATGAGGGCAGACTTCTTTGTTTTTCTGAATGAAATTAAAAAGAGCAGCTCAATGATTTTAAAAAGGAGATGATGAAACGTGAGAAAGGGTAAGCAATGGATCATAATCTTCATTATATTTTTTATGTTAGGTGTTCATTTTTCCTCCGCTGTTACAACTGTTCAAGCTGCGGCTAGCGAGAAGACGAGTATTGCTGCAACGCTGTTCCTGCTGAAGAACGAAACAGAAGTATCCAATGCCAAAATACATTGGGCGCCTGTTACGGGAGCGACCGAATATGAGCTGTATAGATCCCAGGACAACGAATCCTTTCATATATTGCAGACCTTAACAACCGGGACAACGACGGATGATTATGACCTCAGCATAGGCAGCTCGTACAGGTATCAAGTGAAAGCTTATGGCGGCGATTCATTATTAGCCTCTGCCATCTCGCCAGAATATACTCCTTACACCCTCCCAGAAAACCTCACCACTTTTGATAATACAATGAAATCAACCTTAAGCCTCCCAAATGAACTTAAAGTAGGAGATACCTACTATAGGTTTAATTTCGTTAATAAAACATCAGGCGGATTTGGTCAAATTGTTCAGCAGACTTCCACCGATGATATTACTTACGGTAATGACAAGGTCGTCCTTTCCTACACAGATCATCCTGATCTGGCCGATTGTAAATTTGAGGGAATCAATATCCTATATCACGCTCCCACAAATAAATTTGTATTTTGGGCTCACTACGAGAACAGCACAGATTACACGCTGGCTAGAGTTTCGGTTGCGTCAGCCACACCAGGGCAAAGCTTTACATTTCATAAAAGCTTTCGACCGGAAGGAAATGAGTCTCGGGACATCTCCATTTTCAAAGATGATGATGGTTTGGCGTATTTGATTTCAACGGCTAATAACAATTCGGACACCATTTTGTATCAGTTGACCTCCGACTGGCTGGATGTGGATAATCAAGTTTCTGTTATTTATAGTAGTCAACATAGGGAACTGCCCAAGATGATCAAAAAGGATGACATTTATTATTTGTTTTCCTCCCAGGCTGCCGGATGGTACCCGAGTATACCGATGTATTCCTCATCAACACGTATTGATGGCGAATGGTCTGAATTACGAACGATCGGCAACACTTCAACCTTTTCGGCTCAGTCGGGTTCGGTTATGCGGGTAACGCCAAGTACCGGCAATAATGTAGTTATGGTTGCTTACCGCTGGATGTTCGGCTGGGCAGGAACGCAAAACGGGACAACCGAGGAACGATTACTTCCCGTTTGGTTCTCCAATGGTTACGCATTTTATGATTATTTCGATCAAGTTATGTACGATGTTAACAACGATGTTGTCATTCCCGTGCAGAACGGAAAACTGCTGTCACAAGGTAAAAACGCAACAGCTCAAACTGCTGTAGGAACGAAACCGGCGAGTTACGCCAATGATGGCAGCTATCAAACGGAATGGACGGCAGTAAGCAGTTCTTGGCCTCATTGGTGGATGGTAGACCTTGGCTCTATTCAACAAATCAACAATGTCCAAATTTCCTGGTGGATGCAAAAAGGATCTGAAGGATTTTATCAATATAAAATTGAGACCAGCACAGATAATGTAAATTGGAGCGTGGCTCTGGATAAAACCGATAATACATCTTACGGCTTCACATCGGATAGTTTCTCAAGTGTGGCTAGGTATGTAAGAATTAATATGATCAATGCGAAGCTTCATAATAACCCAAATAACTGGTATACCCCGAGACTCTGGGAAGTAAAGGTATTTGGATCCGAGCCAACCAGTTAATCTTCTCATAGTTATTGGACCCATTTATTTCATGAAAAAGAGAGGTAAATGTATGAAGCATAAACTAATTAATGGTCATATTTGGGAGGATGTAAATGGTCAGCCCATTCATGCACACGGTGGACACATCATATTTTATGAAGATTTTTATTACTGGTATGGCGAAGACCGCAGGGACAATATTTATGTCAGCTGTTACCGATCTAAGGATCTATTTCATTGGGAGTTCCGGAACCATATCATTACGACCTCTACGCCCGCTGCACCCATTAGAGTTCGGAGCGACTTAAATCTTATCAACGACAATGGCGGTAAAGTGAATCTGGAACGGCCCAAGGTGCTCTACAATGCGTTGACTAGAAAATTTGTTTTGTGGGTCCACTACGAGAACGGGAATAATTATAATGCCGCTGCCTGTGCCATTGCCACTTCCGATTCTCCTGACAGTCACTTCGTATATCATGGTAGCTTTAATCCTTACGGTTATATGTCACGTGACTGCACACTCTTTCAAGATGATGACGGGACTGCTTATTTTATTTCGGCTGCTAGAAACAATGCGGATCTTCACGTATATCGGCTGCAGGAAGATTATCTGAATGTTGAATGTCTTGTAGGGAAGCTGTGGCAGGGAGAATATCGAGAAGCGCCGGCCATCTTCAAACGGAATGGGAAGTACTACATGCTGACCTCCTTCTGCACCGGTTGGGATCCAAATCAAGGAAAATACTCGGTAGCCAATACTATCGATGGCTCATGGGGAATGCTCAGCGATTTCGGCGATGACACGACGTACCGAACACAGCCGGCATTTGTACTGAAGCGATCAGAGCAGGAGTACCTATACTTTTCAGATCGCTGGAATGCTTCGGATTATTTTCAATCCAGTTATGTCATGCTGCCCATTGAATTTAGCGGGGATATTCCGATACTGAATGATTATTCCATAGTAATTTTGGATAAAAATTCAAACACCATTTCTTTTGAACGGTAAAGAGCCTATTTTTAAAAAATGATTCTTTGCCTGTGATGTATTGAAATTCTTGCACCCATTAAAAGTCGCCAATATGGCGGCTTTTTTTGTGTTGAAGGGGCTAATAGCATAAGATCCAATCTCTGAGTTAAATCAATTTAATTTATTATGCTACTTTATAAAGCTAACAGGCAGGACATCTCAATTTTTTTTGAGATTCATTGCAGTAACTTTATGTGAATAATATGACGTTAGCTGCTCGCACATGAAATCAGCGGAGTAAATAAAATCTTTATTAATCCAAAACCTAATAACACCAAGAGAAGCATGAATTTGATAACTAAGGAATATTTCGTATTCGGTTTCTCCTGAAGCAGGCTCTCGTTCAAATTTAATCTCTGTAGTGAATAAGCTCCAAAACATTTGCTCAAGGCGCTCATATAAATTCGGATTCTTTTTGATAAGATCCAAAGCCTTAAATAACTTTTTATTCATTTCTATATGTTTAAAGATAAGTTTTGTAGAAGGAACAACACCGTTCAACAGCACCTTATTAGTACTTTTATAGGGTATTCGAAGAGCTTGTTGAAGGCCATGTATAGCATCATAGTATAAATCCTCCAAAAGCTCATTTTTATCCTTGTAATGAATATAAAAAGTCCCGCGATTTAAATCAGCTCGATTAGATATCTCACCAATTGTGATGGAGTCAACTTCATTATTTTCCAAAATCAAATCAATCAAAGCATTTTTTAATGACTCTATAGTTATTTGCTGTTTTCTCTTTTGGCGATTTGAAATAGTCAACATTTCATCCCCCTATGTTCATTAAAGTTTATATGGATCAACAACTAAATCCAATGTGTTGATCCATCAACATATTGGATTTTGCTGCTTATTGTACGAGTTACTACTTAGTCTTATTATAATTTTGTAAGCGCTTTTTACAAACTGTATCTTCTAAAAAGATGGGTTTATATAAGAATAGGAGGATTTTAATGGGTCGTTTAACTGGAAAAGTAGCTTTAATTACGGGTGCAGGAAATGGTCAAGGAGCAAGTGAGGCTTATCTGTTTGCTAAAGAAGGGGCGAAAGTCATTGCTACAGATATTCAATTCGAAAATGTTACTAAGGTTGTTCAAAAGATAAATATTGAGTTTCCTGGAAGTGCCATTGCCCTGCAACATGATGTTTCATCAGAAGAAGATTGGAAAAAAGTTGCCGAAGAGGGCGTTAGCAAATTTGGTCAAATAAATGTACTTGTTAATAACGCTGGCATACTGTCTATGCAATCATTTATGGATGTTACTTATGACATTTGGAAAAAAGCAATGGATATAAATGCATGGAGCCAATTTGTAGGGATTAAGACAGTAGTTCCTTATATGAGGGAAGCAGGTGTTGGTTCTATTATTAATATCGGATCACTTGCTAGTATTATTGCTGCAGGTGGTTTTAACCCATATACGGCAAGCAAAGGTGCTGTTGAAGCAATAACTCGTGCTGCAGCTCTTGAACTAGGACCTGAGAAAATTCGAGTGAATTCAGTTCATCCTGGAGGTATTGATACTCAAATGACAAGAGACACATTCACAACAGAAGAAGCCAAACAAGCTGTTGTCAATGCGGTTCCTCTAAAACGTCTTGGACAACCTGAAGATGTTGCCAACTTAGTCCTTTTCTTAGCCAGTGATGATTCTTCTTATATTACTGGGACTGCTCAAATCATTGACGGTGGGATTTGGGTACAGTAAAACCTGCCTGACTGGTAATTTTTATGCATTGATCTCTGTCTTAACTGAGGTGTTCAACTAACGGGAATTTTAGATTGAACAGAAATAGGGACAATTAACACTAAGTATAGGAAGGTGAGCAGTATGTCTAGATTGAGTGAAAAAGTGGTTGTCATAACAGGAGCAGCGCGTGGAATGGGCGCGGTTCATGTGCGCAGATTCGTTGAGGAAGGCGCGAAAGTTGTGTTTACAGATATCTTGGAGGAGGAAGGACAAAAGCTTCAAGCGGAAGTCGGCCCCAATAGTCTGTTCTTAACACACAATGTGGCGAATGAAAACGATTGGCAAACAGTAATTGAGAAGGCTGAATCATCTTTCGGTCCTATTAATGTCCTTATTAATAATGCTGGCATAGATCTTCCACCGGCAGATTTAGAAGATGTTTCAGTTACACAATATCAAAAGGTTATTGATGTGAACCAGCTTTCCGTATTTCTTGGCATGCGTCACGTTGTACCTTCAATGCGTAAAGCTGGAGGAGGCTCAATCGTTAATATTTCTTCGCTTGCTGGCATCATTGGAAGTTATAAAAAGATTGCTTATACAGCATCTAAGTTCGCAGTCCGCGGCATGACAAAGGCTGCAGCATTGGAACTTGGCCAGTACGGTATTAGAGTTAACTCTGTTCATCCAGGTTTTATCCGCACCCCAATGACAGAAGCCCTTATTAATGATGAGTTGGAGGCAAGCTTCCCGATCCGTCGTGTAGGACAACCGGAAGAAGTAACCAATCTCGTACTGTATTTAGCTTCAGATGAATCCAGTTATTCCACCGGCTCTGAGTTTGTGATAGACGGGGGTCTCGGAGCCCAATAAGCTTTATAATGGTATACTGATAAGAATGGGAAGACATTCCACTTTAAGCCGCTTATTTAGCGGCTTTTTTCGTTTAAGTATTAAATTCTTGTGTAACTAAAGACATGAACTTAATTTTAAGCGTTTAGTATAGATTATGGGATGAAAACAGAAGGTTTAGAGTGTTAAAGCTGCTCTAGATTTCTGTTATATTAAGGTTCAATCGTAGAATACAAATAGTTTTTTTATGCAGAAAATCACAGTATACTAGAATAGATTTGCTTAAATTTATGTCTAAATAAATAGAGTAAAGGAAGTGAAGGGATGAAAGATTATTCTTTGCTGTTAAACGATCTGCTTCGTCAGGAGCAGGAGCTTCAATTTACGGAGTTCAGCAACAATACGGCCATCAAGCTCGGCCAGCTGATTTTGTCCAAAGCCTTTGACGAAGGAAAGCAGATTACGGTGGACATTCGCAAGAATGGCATGACCTTATTTCACGCGAAAATGAATGAGAATGGTTTAGGCCATGACAGATGGATTGCGCGTAAAATCAATGTTGCCCATCATTTTGAACATAGCTCTTATTACATACATGTCCTTATGAAGTCTTGGAACACAACGGTCCAGGATAATGCTTTTGTCGATCCAATGGAGTATGCTGCCGAAGGGGGATGCTTCCCAATTTTCGTTAAGGGTGTCGGGATGATCGGCACGATTACCGTCTCCGGACTTGAAGGCCACGAAGACCACAACATGGTGGTAGTTTCGCTGCAAAAGCTGCTGCTAAATGAGGCGATTTCGTAAACGGGTTAAATATCCTGTCGGTAACATGTCAGACGACAAGAACAGGAATACTTTAGAAGTCGCATGTAATGCAGCTTTTTTTGTTTGAAGTATATAAGTTCTTGTGGAGGATTGCCAGTGGGTTTTGTTGACTACTCAAGACCAGGTACTGCAAATGGTGTACAATGAAGGCATGCGGAAATAGAGCGAAGAAATTAGGAGACAACGAACTTTAACTAATTAGTAGGATCATGGGAATAGGAGAAAGATGGTGATGTTTCGTGAAAGATATAAAGGTCATTGTAACAGGCGCAGCATCCGGAATCGGAAAAGAAGTTGTAAAGCAGTGTTTAATTAAGGGAGCTGAAGTTATAGCATGTGATATAGATGAGGAGTCCCTCTTCAATTTGAAGCAATCCATGCCTGAGCCCTATAACAAAAGGTTGTTTACCTACAGTGTGGATGTAAGCAGTTATGAGCAAGTCTCCCGATTTTTTGAATATATTGAGCATAAGCATATTGAGGTCAACGCGTTGGTAAATAATGCAGGCATTTATCTGGCAAAGAATATCATGGACTATGACACAGAGGAGATAGATCGAGTACTTAATATTAATGTCAAAGGATGTATCTACTTCTCACAGCTTTTTGGTAAAAAGCTATACAAGAATAAGCATCACGGGGTCATTGTTAACCTATCTTCAGTCTCGGGACATGAAGGGAGCTCTGACGCCATTTATGGTTTATCGAAAGCAGCTATCCTCGGTCTTACCAAAAGCTGTGCAATGAACTTCTCACCTTATATAAGAGTGAACGCAGTTGCTCCGACGATGGTCGGTACACCGATGATGGACAGTATTCCCGAGTGGAGAAAAAAAGAATATCTAAGCCACCAGCTCATTCAAACCCCTGTACTGCCGGAAGACGTTGCCGATACGGTTATCTTTTTGCTGTCTGATAAATCTAAGCATTATACAGGTGCGACGTTTGATATCAATAATGGCGGATATCTGAGGTAATCATACATAAGACGTTTAAAGGGGCTTAAGACAGTGGATAAATTATGGAACAACTCAAAAAATAATATTTTGAGGAGGAAAAATAAATGGACTTGAATTTCACGATATAGAGCAGTTGGAAAAATTATATAATGATGTGCACTGGTATGCTTATACAAAAGATCTAATTGTTCTTCAGCAAGCTGTGTTACAGTCGTTAGACGTTATATCTGCTTGGAATGGAGAAGAACTGGTTGGTCTAATTCGTGTGGTTGGTGATGGATTAACAATCATCTATATCCAAGATATTCTTGTATTAAATAATTATCAGAATCAAGGAATTGCTACTCAACTAATGCAATCGATTCTTAGGAAGTATAGCAATGTTCGTCAAAAGGTTCTATTAACTGAAGAAGCGCCAGATGTAAGACACTTTTATGAAAAAAATGAGTTCCAATCTTGTGACGAGGGATCAACTGTAGCGTTTGCAAATTTTAGTTAGAGCTTCATCCTTGAAACGAAGTGAAGTATTAAAAAAATCGTTAAACTAACGGGATATGTTAGAACAAAACAGCATGGAGCAGTTTGCCAATTGGCAACTGCTCCATTTTCAGTTGTCTAGTTAATGAGACAATTTTGCATGAAACATAAGGGAAGGGTCATTTATTCTGATTAGAACATGCCAAAACGGCTGCAAGGGGGGGGACTTTGGGCTTGTTCAGTTTTTGTATATGTGATCCAAATAATATAGATTCAAAAACTAATCATTTATTAACAAAGGGGCTATTACAATGAAGATGATATATTCTTTGCTCATTTTTCTGGGGATATCTATTATTGTTTTCCCATTTCTGCAGGAAAGATATTATGACTGGCAGCAGGCCAAGGTCATAACTGAGCTGGAGCTGCTCCAATCGGATTTATCTAAAGTCAATCACATATTTGAACAAGCTCAGCTGGAGCCTATCGACATGGAACCCAAAACAAATGATGAGGAAGAACAGCAGGACATATCTTCAGGTGCCATTGGAATCATTGAAATTGATAAGATTGATATCCGTTTACCGATTCTTGAGGATGCTACAGAGGACAACATGAAGATAGCTGCAGCGCATCTCGTGGAAACGTCACCCATTGGAGAAGAAGGCAACGCCGCAATAGCGGCCCATCGTGCACATAAAAAAGGGCGTTTATTCAATCGTTTGGGCGAGCTCGAGATTGGCGATCAAATGGAGGTAACTTTGACAGACCAAACACGAACTACATACACAGTGGATAAGATATCCATCGTGGAACCGACGGATCTGTCCGTACTTGAAGATCCGCAGCTGGGAGAGGTGCTTACATTAATTACTTGTGATCCATTAATAAATCCGACGCATCGGCTGATTGTAAGGGCGGTCCATGTTAAAGAAAATGTCTATGGACATGATATATTTTAAATTTACAAATTAAAAACACCACTGGTATTTCACACGGGGACCAGAAATCTCCATGTGGATACTCAGGGTGTTTTTTTACATGAACCGGTTATAAAATCTGATGAGTTATACAGATCATACCTATTGTTTCAGATTTAAAGCTTTCCGTCGGGAGTAAAAGAATCCCCAGCAGCCTAGCATGATTAGGAGTGTACCAGTCACCATAAAACCAAGGCGACTTTCTTCTCCAGTCTTAGGCAGCATGCCTTGAGATATTTTATTTATACCATTCTGAGCTCCAGCAATTTCATTAGTATCTGTATCCGATGTATCTGAACCCCCACTAGTATCAGTTGTTAGTTCATCACCTTCATTTCCTACAGATGGCTCTTCCTCATTACTAGGCACACTTGGATCTGAAGGCTCTGGAGAAGAATCTCCTGAGTCCGGAACGGTTGGGATTTCAGGATTTACTCCTGTAGTTTCATCATCCGGAGCAGGTGTTTCTAGGCCAGGGCTTGAATCCGTATTAGAATTTGGCGTTTCCGGAGATGGTTGTCCAGGATTTGAAGGCTCACTTGGACCACCAGGTAAGGAAATCGCTTGATTTGTCTTTTCAACGACTACTGTTTCTGTCTGTCTGTCAGTAATCTCAAACTCTACAGGCGTGCTGTCTAGTACATATCCTGCAGGTGCCTTAACTTCAACAAGCTGATATATATTCGGTTCCAGGTCCTCAAGGTAAAGCTCACCATTTTGATTGGTTGTAAGCAGGGCTTCATCTATATCTGTTGCCGTCTGAAACATCCAATCACCATTTGGGTCCATCAAAGCAGTTTGTGCCCGTAACTCAAAAACAGCTCCTTGAAGCAGTTTGGATTTCGTGCTGTTGTATTTGATCAACTTCACCGATCGATCATTTTCTTTATTTTCAATAGTTAAATGGGTTTCTGATTTTATAATAGATACCGGTGTTTCCGGAACCTCTATAACAAAGCCATCCGCCTTTGTTTCTACCAATGTGTAAAGACCGTAAGGTAGATTGTCGAATTGAGCAACACCGTTTAAATCCGTTACTTTAGTCGCAATGACGGAACCTGTGCGATCACGGAGTTCAAATTCAACCCCGCTCAATACAGCTTGATCCTTAGCATTTACTTTAGTAACAATCAGGACTCCATCAGTACCCTGTGTATTCCGATGGGTCAACGATACGATTTGAGTCTGATTAGCTGCAATCGTAAATGGAATTGGAGTTGCATCTACTGTGTAATATGGAGGGGCTGTTTTTTCTATCAGCTCATAATTACCTGGCGTGAGCTCACCCTTGGGAATTCTTCCATTTTCGTCTGTTGTTAAAGTATCGATAAGAGATGACTCGCCTTGCGGGTTTATGAAATATAACTCAAAGACTGCGCCAGACAGTTTAATGCGGGTATCCATTGCGTCAACCTTTGATAATTCAAAGCCTTGGCGAATTTTCTCGTTTATAATTTCAAATGACTGATTTGGATCTTTAAACTCTATCGCTTTACCTGTAAGAGCTCCGTACTCCGCATCAGGTAAATAACCAGCTGGTGCAGAGACTTCCTTCAGTTTGTACGGTAATCCATTAGTTTGGTCATTATAGCGATAATTTCGAGCAGTAACCGTTTCTCCATCTTCATCCGTCGGCTCCAGAGTTTCCAGCAAGGTCGTTCCTGAAGCATTGTAAATTTGGAAGACTACCCCTTTCAGTGGGAGACCTGTATCATCTACCTTCTTGATCTTCATCTTGTCAGATCCAGTGGATGCTCCTCCGCCTGCTCCAGCCAGGTAGACTTGAAATCCTTCCAGCTGGTCTGATCCCTTCACGGAAGAAGTCTGACCTGCAAACGCAACCTGATTACTGATTCTGTCGCCGCTGCCTGCATTAATATAAGATTTATATTCTAAGATGAATGCAGTTTTTAAAGGATGTTTAAAAGTAAAAGTAAATGTGTTGCCTTCAACTATCAGTTCATAGTCATCGGGATCAACCAGACCCGATTTAATTGACACATTACCGCTATTGTTCGCAGGCAGATCTGTCTTGTACAGCTTTAATGAGTCGGATAGTAAGATCTGATTATCTGATAAAGTGTCCGTTAGCTTAGAACCAGATGCTATATAAGATTGGCTTGGATTAATATTTACTGTCCAGGAGGCAATGTCACTTGTACCTTCTTGTTTGCCCGTTTTACTCACATAAATGCCACCGTGTGCAGGCGTAACCTGGCTAGACTTTTCAAATCGGATCGGTCCGTTTTCACCATCACTAAGGGTTGCATGATTAGAGTAGGTGCCGTCTACATCAAACTCGCCATCCAGGCTTGTCTTATACACAACCCGGTAGGCTGTCTTACCGATACTTCCAAGATTGATCTGGAAGCCCTTGCCGTCAGAATTGAGCTGGAACTGTTCTGGGGTGAGAGAAACCTCATCACCAATGTCGGTGACATTATTTTCCCCTTGTAACTCCAGCTTGTTTACTTTCAAGGAGCCAGGAACAAAGGATTGATTTCCGGTGTACTCATCCCTAATAATAGCATCTTGAATATCATACAGATTGTAATTCGCATCAATTGTCCACGTAATAGATTTGTCTTTAGCGCTGTATTCGCCATTTTTATTCCCGTTATCAATCGTGTAGTTTTGTGGATTAACTACAGCCGATTTTGTAATTCGTGTCTGTGATACGTCTGATTCTTTCCAATTCAGTTCAGCCGTATTTCGATATTCGTTATTTGTTGGCATTCCTGCTGTTGGATCGAAGCTTGTCTTATAAGTGATTTCATGCAAAGTGCTGATGGAGGCGTCATTCTTTAGTCGAATAATGAAACCTTTACGGTATTCCGGATCATCTGGATTGGCTACAAGTTCAAACTGATCACTTTTAGCACCATTAATTTGGAGGCTATTCTGAATGAGCTGCATATGTCGGCCTTCGTAGTTATCCGTAATAAGAACATCCGTCATCTCTTTCAGATCACGATTGAGAATGAGGTTCCACTCTATTTCTTTTTTATTGAAATCTTCGTTTTTTACACTCTTGGCAAAAATGATCTCTTGAATGTTCTTTTGTGTTTTTTTCGTTGTTCCATCATACATTGTTATCGTATTGTTGACCGTGGTGTTTTCATAGACTCGTTCCTTGGCCTGGGTCTGATATTCAATTTCATAAGCCGAGGAGATAGCCTCGTTAAACTGCAGCCTGAAGCCGGCGGTATTTTTAGTTACGGTATAGTTATTTAAATCCACTTGGCCGGAGCGTGTTGCTTTGCCGCTGTCATCGATATCCATTTGGTATACTTTGACTGAATTATCGACTAGCTTCTGGGAAGCATCAAATTGATCTTCAATCCATGCATTGGTCTGAGAGAGAGCTTGCTGATTATAATTAAACTGAACTTTCCAAGTGATAGTCTGGGTAACCGGATCGTATGCACTGTCTTGCCCGGACTTATTTAAAGGCTCGTTAAAGCTTACGGTTACTTTACCGCTTGCGGTTTCATAGTACCCGTTATCACCGGTTAGGTCAGCTTGATTCTCATAAACACGGTTCGTGAATGGAGCCGTTGTCGGGGCTTTAATGCTAGTTGTATAAGTAACCCTGTAACCGTTATGGATATCTCCAAGGTGAATAGGGAACTCTGATTCATTTCTAACAATATTTCCTGCTGTTATTGTTCCGTCTAATTGAACCTCCAACTGCCGGAGTTCAATGTTTCCCTTAAGCGGTAAGTCATCTGGAAGGGTATCCTCAAGAACTGCATTTTTGATTTCTTTCTCACCCTGATTAAAATCGACGGTCCATATGATTTCATCTGAATTAAAACTGTTCTTGTTCGCAACACCAGTTTTCGTAAGTTTATTTGCTGCAGTATTAGCAAAATGCACATGAATGACATCTTGTCCAACCGAGCTAAAATCAATAGGCTGCTCCAGTCCACTGCCTAGTTTGCTTCCGTCAAATTGTACCCAAACATAGAAGATACCCTCTAGCTGTGCACCCGTAATCTCCTCGTTAAAAATAAACGTTACTTCTCCATTTGGATAAACCACGTAGTCTCCAACACCGCCATCCAATGGGCCTCTCAGTTCGGATCCAATTTGAAATTTGTCTGGCATATGAAATGTATAAGTGGAGCCGTCAGTGTAGCTGTGTGAGTCATTTGGAAGTCCCCATGTGAAGACGACAGCAACCTTATCATTAAGATTCGGACGTATATCCTCAAGTTTATCCCCTTGAATCTCAAGCTTACCATTTCCATCGTAAGCCGGCTCCTCATTATACATTTGAACGTCTTTGATAAGATTTTCGGTTATCTCAGAGCCAGCAGACGCATTCGTTAAATTGGTCATATCGCCTGGTTCCTCTGCTCCGGCTGAATCAGTGTCTGGATCCTCCGTAATGTCCTCAGAGCTTTCCTCAGCAGGTGCGGTAACCTCCGGATCTATCGTATCAGGCACTGTTACTTCACCTGAATCAGTATCCGCTGGAGTTTCCGTGTCATCGGATGGGGGGGACTCTATCACCGAAGCCTCGGAAGCAAGAGCCTCGTCTGCGGACACATCTTGAGCATGCAAAGATGGTGTAAACACAAATCCTTGCATTAATTGCGTAATCAGCATAAAAGCAATGATTACGATGCTCATTTTTCTTCTCATTTGCTGCATATCCTCCTCTTATGTATTGTCAAGATGAAAGAATAACAGGGGGAAATATACAAAAAATATACAATTCTAAGTTACGGCATTGAGTCAGAGGAGCGGGCGAAAAATAGGCATCAAAATAGAAGCTATATAAACAACAAGTAATATGAGAGGAGGAATGACTAATTTCTCAGAAGTAAAAGAAAGAAGGAGCGGCATATCATGCTCGCTCCTTCTTTTTATCTTTTCTAGATGGGTTCGGTATTATGAAGGAAACCGTTGTTCCTTCTCCAGGTATGCTATGAACAGTTAATCCTCGTCCATAAATTTTTTTGAGACGTCGATCCGTGTTGGTCATTCCCACCCCCGATGAATTCTTGCCATCTAATAGGGTCGACAGCTTGGTCGCATCTATCCCGACTCCATTATCATGTATGACGAACTTGATGCAATCCTCCTCTTTCTCAGCTGATAGGGTCAGCTTTCCCCCGCTTGCCCGGTTTAATATACCGTGACGAATTGCATTTTCAACGATGGGCTGGATCGTAAGTGGAGGAAGTTTGGCATCCAAATGCTCCGGCAGGTTCCATTCGACTTCCAATCGATCTCCAAAACGTTCTTTTTCGATGTAAAGATAGGATCGCAGCAAATCAAGTTCATGAGAAAGTGGTACTAGACGCTCCAAATTCCTAGCATTAAAGCTTCCTCTTAAGTAATCACCAAATGCTTCGAGCAGTGTAATCATGCGATCTGGATCTGACAGGCTGAGCGAAGCAATCGAATTGATCGTATTAAATAAAAAGTGAGGCTGAATTTGAGCTTGGAGCCATGCCGCTTCCATGCGCAATTGCTCATCTACTGATTGCTTGAAATGAATTAGAGCGCGAACTCTCGATTGTAGTTCTAACACCTCCACTGGTTTTGTCAAGTAATCATTGGCTCCTGCTAAAAACCCTGTGTGAATATCCTCCGGTCTAATTCTTGCCGTTAGTAGCAGCACAGGCAGTTCGAATATGGTGAATTTTTTGCGTATCATTTCGGTAAGCTCATACCCGGACATTTCTGGCATCATGATATCGGAAACAACAAGATCCCATTGTTTATGGCTAATTTGTTTAAGGGCCTCCTCAGCACTTTTAACAGCTGTAACTTCGTAATTATCCAGCTCCAGCAATGACTTTGTAACCTTCAAATTGATGGCATCATCGTCAACTAGTAGTATAGACGCCGAGATGTTATCGATTCTAAAATCATTCTCCAAAGAGGCTGCTGATTCTATATGTCCATTCATATCACTTTGTGACATCTGATCCTGATGCTGCTCTATTGATTCACCCTTAAGCACATGCTCTTTAGATGTTGTTGCTCCTAGTGGCAGGGTAAAGGTGAAGACAGAACCTTGCCCAGGTATAGATTCAAGCGCAAGCTTTCCACCATGAAGCTCTACCAAGTTTTTAGATATGCTTAGCCCGAGCCCTAAGCCGCTGCCCTGAGAGGTGATGCTAGAATCGGCTTGTTCATAAGGGTGGAAAATTCTATGCTGTATTTCCTCGTTAATTCCGATACCCGTATCAACAATATGGATATAAACAGTCTCATTCAGGACTTCTGCACGAAGAGAAACACTGCCTTCCTTAGTATATTTCAAAGCATTATGTACTAAGTTAAAAATAATTTGGGTAAGGCGGTTTTCATCCGCTGCCACGTTAGGAAACGAATCGGGAATTTCATTAATTAGCTCCACGTTCTTATTATCGGTCATATAGTTAAGCATATGGATTACGCCCCTTGCTATTGCAGGTAAAGGTACACTTGTTATATTCAGCGTAATCCGGCTGTCCTTGAGAAGAGTAATATCAATCAAATCATCGAGCAGATGTGACATGCGTTGTCCCACTTTAGTGATCAGCATCAAATCTTCATGGTCAGGCGCATCTAGCTTGCTATTTGTTCGAATTATAATCGATTGAGCCATGTTTATGATCGCGTGCAGCGGATTTCGAAGCTCATGAGAAGTATTGGCGAGAAACTCATCTTTTTGTTTGTCTACCTTTTTAAGCTCTTCGGCTTGTTTTTCCGCACGAATAGCCGTTTTGGTGAAGCGCACAAACCAAAAGGAGGCAAAGATAACAAACGCTACAATAAGGTCAATTGGATAAAAAGGCAAATCTTTATTAAACCAAAACTTTAAGAAACCGCTGAGTACCATATTTATCGAAACGGCAATACCAGCAAGCAATATGGAAATAGCTGCTTCTTGACCCGTCTTGACGGCTTGTCTTGAAATAATAGGTACGAGCAATATGGCTGAAAGCATAAAGAAGGTTAAAATTTTCGAAGTATAATCCAGCCAACCCAGAGGGAAGAACAGTGTAATTGCCACATAGGAATAAAAGAAAATGGAAAAGGTCTGAATTAGTCTTCTAAAACCCTTAACGCCAAGCAGATGCTTTGTACATAACACAAGGCAGTATGAAAGGGCCGTATATGCAATAATTCTCATCCTTATTGCCCACTCAAACGTAATCGGAAACCATTGAAGCAGCATTTTGTTATCGTCAATTAAAGTGGCTGTCAAAGCGAAAAGAATAATTCCGGCAAAGTAAAAAAGCTCCTTTTGCCGATGGCCGACGAAAAGCAGGATGACGACGTATAACATATGAAGCAGCAGAATAATGCCGACTAGCATTTGCATATTTTCATTAAAATATTTTTCATGCATGATGGCAGATGGAGTTCCAAATTTGATGGATTGAATGATTCCGCCTTCATTATGATAGTGAAAATTGCTGACGTGGATCATAATATCGATATCTGGTTTTTCTGCTGTAAAGCTACCTGTATAGGGTAGAACTTTAGAGATTGTTCCACTCGGAGTTCCATTAGGACGGCCCAATTCGTATAAAAGGCTGCCATTAACATATAAGCGATAGGCTGTCTTGATTTGTGGAATATAAATGCTATAGGAAGTGTTAGAATCAGGCAAAAGCACGCGAAGTCGATAAGTTCCGAAATTAGATTCTGGACTTGTATCGTTAAAGGAGCCGGGCACTTTTGTCGAGGTAAGCTTGCCACTCAAAGAGCTGCCGGGCGAAAGGAATGCATCAGGGTAAAAATCCCATTGCCCGTTTAGTGTAACTGTCTGTTCATTATCAAATTTCCAGTTGGTTAAATCGAGTTCTCCATGGACTGCCTGAGGCTGGTTTGGGGGAGAGAACTCCGTGTACCATAACAGCCTCATTCCGATCAAAGCTGCTAAATAAATCAGGACAAGCCATGTCAGTCTATGTTTCGTTATATTTTTTCTAAATTGAGTGAGTGATCGCAACATAACAACCCTTTTTCTTACTTTTTAATGGTTTTATTTTTATACAAATATAAGAAGCTTTTTACTGCACTTGAAATTGAACAAATTCGGTTTTATTGCTTTTATATCATTCTTCAGGGTATAGAAAGAGTAAAACTTTTCAGAAGTGACAGCTTCGCTCAGCCAACAGAAAAAGTCAGCAGTATAGTTACCGGTTTTCCCACATTTCTGTATAACTAAAGGCCAAGCATGAGGAATTTGTAGGATAGATTTCTCTCTCCATATAAAATGAACGACGGGCTCCTGTCCAATTCTCTTCAGATCAAAAGTGCAATACCCCTTTTCAAGTAGGTATAGATCCTGATTAAAGAAGAAGAGAGGACCCTCGGTGCTGGCGAAAATTCCTGTTAAGTTATTTCCTCCAAGTTTAATATAAAACCCTCTATAGTAAGGGAAGCTTCTTAAGGAAGTAACATTGACTTCTCTTAACGAATTGAGCAGAAGACAGTGACTCCCATTTGGATCTGCAAAATTTCTAATAATGTTCAATCATATACACCTCCAGGCAATTGAATGTATCTATTTTATAATTGCCTGCTATACAACTTCTGAACATCACACTACATTAAAATGCTGATTTTAAACGGCTCTGTCTTTTTTTCCATTTCTTAAACCATTGCTGGATATCGTACCCTGGGGGCTCGTCGAATTCTTCTTTTAGCTGTTCTGTGAGTTCTTGATAGCACTCGAGAGTCTTTTGTGGTTTGCGGATCTTGTCATATAGCTTCATCAAGGCAAATGAAGACTTTTCCTCTATTGGATAGAGACCTCGTATATGTAAGTAAGCTGTCAAAGCTTCGTCAAATTGCTGATGCGCCTCATACCACTGGCCCAAGCATATTGCCGTATGAATCCATAATTGTTTGAGTCTTTGCCGCTCTCCTTCTGCCCACCAATAATCGTATTCCTGCAGATAATCACCTGTATAGCTGCTAATCTTCTCAATATAATGCTCCAGTGTATTCTCTGAAATTGGATTAGCCTCCGGAGAAGAGCTCCAACCTGCTACGTCCAGTATTACATTCTCTAACCCCAGCACATATCCGTCATTTGCACTCTTGATCTGAAACCTTTTTTCATAAGGAGTGAGGGTTTTCCGAATATGGTAAATCGTTGTGTACAGTTGCGAGTAGGCTTTGTTAACGTCTACATCAGGCCATAGCAAATCTACGATAAACGATTTACGAACTAGCTGTCCTCTGTGCTGAAGCAAGTAGAGAAAAAGCTCCTGTGCTTTGGCGGTCCTCCATTGCAGCAATGAGAAGTGACCGGGTGATTGCGGTTCCTCAATCATAACTTGTTTGAACATCGTCATCCTAATAGGTTGCAAGGGGCCAGCGTTACTAAGGTTGACTTTATGATTGCTAATAATCCGATTTATAGTTTTGGACAACCGATCAAAACGGACTGGCTTCACAATATAATCAATGGCATTTAATTCAAAGGCATCTACAGCGTACTCTTGATAGGCAGTAACAAATACAACCATTAGACCGGGATAATGCTCCAGCAATCGTTCTGCTAGCTCAATACCATTGATCTCGGGCAATTCAATATCAATAAAAGCAATATCCACTTTTGTATGGTTTGCTAAGTCCAGGGCATCGTAAGGGTTTGTAAATCTACCTGAAATTTCAAGGCTGATCGTATCCATCTTCATTAATTGACGCTCCAAATAAGATAATGCTAGAGGTTCGTCGTCAATAAGAATAGCTTTCATTTCATAAATACTCCTTGTTTAACTATGAGTTTAGTTTTCGCTATACCGATTTTAACACGTATGGTGAAAAATGGAATGAAAACTCGAAATATGTAAGTATAGCTGATCGTTATCGTTACATTTGGGCTAAAAGAATGTTATTCTGCCAGACCAAAGGAAAAGTAGCTTATGATATGGAATCTTGAAGAAAAACCTGAACAAATTCTTGAATCCGTTAAACATAGAATTAAACCCACCGTAGTCACACACGATGGTCGAGTCGTGGGTTATGCGAATCTTTATGGTGCCACAGAGAATTCATGCTATCTAGGCAAGGCCTGTAGATTTGTACAGTAAGATTAATCAAGATGAGGATTATGTAGTTGGGATTAGAATGGAAAAATTACTGAATTCTAGTGCATCCTAATGCGCTAACGGGCAGATTAGGATAATAAATAAAACAGCGACCTAATTGGAAAGACACATTAGAAGTGTCATTCTAAATCGATCGCTGCTTTAATTATCCTTAACACTTTGTTTGAAAATTTGCGTTTCCTTCCAAGACTGCATTCAAAAACTTTTTCGACTTTCTTAATTGCCTCTGAATATCATCAATTTCATTAATTTTTTGCTCGACCATTTTCTTCTTTGCTTCATATGATAAATTAATTTGTTGATTTACTAGCAAACTTAACTCTTCTATAGAAAAATTCGCGGATAAAAGTGCTTTCACGTCATCTAAAAATTCAATAACTTCTTCAGAATAAAGCCGATAATTATTTTCATCTCTTTTAACGAAATTGTCTGGAATTAGGTTTTTACGTTCATAGAATCTCAATGTTGATATGGGAAGACCAGTTAAATTTGAAACATCATTAATTTTCATAAAGTGACCTCTTTTTGTATTTGCTATAAACCTAGGTTCATAGTTCATAATACGAATATGATAACGAAAGACATATTACAATGTCAAAATCGAACGTTATCAGAAGGAGAGTTTCTATGTTTAACAATATATCTCACAACGATTTTGCCGATATAGTTAAGGGGCGGCGTTCTGTCCGTAATTATGATGAAAACATAAAAATATCGAAGGAAGAGATAAGCGAAATTATTTCGGAAGCCAGTTTAGCTCCATCTTCTGCAAATATGCAGCCTTGGCGTGTAATTGTGGTGGATACTCCAGAAGGAAAAGACAAACTCAGACCTCTTGTGCGTTTCAATACATTACAAAATGATACTTCAGCAGCTATGTTGCTAATTTTTGGTGATACTCAAAGCCATTTATATGCTGAAGAAATTTACAATACAGCTGTTGAACAAGGAAAAATGCCTGCAGATGTACGAGATCGTCAACTCGAAACCATTCTATCGATGTTCCCAACTTTATCAAAAGAAATGAAAGTTGAGATTGCAAAAATCGATAGCAGCCTCTTTGCTATGCAGCTAATGTTAGTAGCTCGTGCACATGGGTATGATTCAAATCCAATGGCAGGCTTTGAAAACGATCAATTAGCAAAATCATTTGATTTGGATGAGGAACGGTACGTTCCAGTAATGATTATTTCAATAGGGAAAGCCAAAGAAGAAGGGTATGAGTCAGTTCGATTAGGTTCTGACAAGATTACATTTTGGAGGTAATTTATTCTTACGCATGCATGGTTACTGCTAAAGAAAGAGTGCATGACACCGATTAGCAAACAACCAAGATAAGTCATCTCAAAGATGCGTTTCAGTACTAACCAATATAAAACTGCTCTTCGAGCGAACACTCATAAGGTGTTCGCTCCTTTATGTTGTTGCTTTCTCTTCATAGCCGGTCTGATTTGATTGCCCCGATCTTATTCGGAAGTTCAGAAGGATTTTAACGAAGTCTCCAAGTGCCCGATTAGAAAAGTGACTAATCAGTTCCTTCCATTATTCATTAAGCTAACGGCAGTTAGCTTAATAACAATAGTCCATATCCAAGACACAATGATCTATTTAAAACTAGTTCTTAAAACAATAAAATAGGGCTAAATATGAAACGAAGGAGAAACTATGGCTAGTTACATTCAGGAGTTACGTCGTTTGGTTGGGAATACGAAAATAATTATGGTAGTAGCTGGGGCTATTGTCATCAATAAAGACCAAATTTTATTACACCGACGTGTAGACAATGGCTTTTGGGGACTTCCAGGTGGTTTCATGGAACTTGGTGAAAAAATTGAAGATACTGCTCGAAGAGAAGTTTTGGAAGAAACCGGGTTAAAATTAGGTAGAATGGAATTGTTCGGTATTTACTCGAACATTGACAAAATATTCAGAAATGGTAACCAAACCTCATTAGTGCAAGTAATGTTTACTTGTAAGGAGTTTAAAGGTGAGCTACAAATTACAGATGAATCGTTGGAGACTGCTTTTTTTCCTATTCAAGCTCTCCCAGAGAATCTGTTTCCTGATCATATGATTTTCTTTGAGGATTTATTGTCTGGTGAAATCCCACCTTTCATTAGTTAAAATAAGTATATAAGAATTATTCAACTAACTAGTAATCGATAGATGAAGCAGTATAGATTTAACTCACCAGAGGATATAAAAAACGCCGGTGACCTTAAACAGGTGACCAGCGCTGTTATATTAGCGTTTTGGCATTTTGCTCTCATCCATGTACAGCAGGTTCCAACGGTGACCGTCCAAGTCGGCAAATCCTGCGCCGTACATCCAGCCATCAATTTCACTCGGCTTACCAAAGATGTTTCCTCCGGCCAACTCTACTTTTCGAATAAAGGCATCTACTTCTTCTCTACTTTCAGCGCCAATGGAAAATATTACTTCTGCGCTATGGGAAGTGTCTGCGGTTTTTGAACCTGTAAATTTCTCAAACGCCGCATCTGGGAACAGCAGAATCGTTGTTTGGCCTATGGCAAGCTTGGCTCTTTCATTCCCGACGCTCACCGCATGGAAACCAATCTCATTGAAAAAGGCAGTTGACTTCTCAACATCTTTGACTGGCAGGTTAATCCAGATCTCCTGTGACATGGCTGTAGCCTCCTGAAATATATTTACAACTACTCCTATTATACTCTACTTCTGGCAGCAGGTTAGTTGAAGAATCAGACGTAGTAGTATATATCGGTACAACATGTTTATTATTACCTTCAACCGAATCGGGTGTTGTACAATAAACATAAATAAGATAATGAAAGTGTGTATAAAATGACATTGATAATCTTAGAAAAAGTGCTGAAACAGGAAGGGAACCGAACTATATTAAAAGATATAGACTTAGTTATTGAAGAAACATCTCAGATTGGAATTAAAATGTCCAGTGAAGAAAGTGTTATGTTATTTAGTTTGATATCAGGAAGAGCAGTTCCTTCGAGTGGTCATATTAGAAAAGAAACGGATTCCATATTATCAGAACAAAAAGATGATGGGTTGTATGATTCTTTAACTGTTCAAAGATACTTAAAATATTTTAAAAAAATTGCAGATTTTCAACCTCCTTTGGAAGAGTGTATATCTGAGTTCTCTTTATTAGATGTTTGGCGAACAAAAATTAAGTTTTTAACAAAAGAACAAAAAAAGAGAGTCAGTCTATTTCGGATGTTTTTGTTTTCCCCACAGTTGGTATTGATCGAGAATCCATTGAATAATTTATCAGACGAAGGAATTGAATTATATTTAAAAGCATTAGCACATTTGCGTTCGAATCATATGGCCACATTATTTACTTCTAATTATATTGAAGATTTATTACTTTTGAGCAATGAGGTATATCGTTATCATTCGACAAATGGGCTTGAAAAAACAGACCTGCTCCAAGAAACAGATTTTGATTCAAAGAGTGAGAGCGAGAACGAGACTGAAAATATTAAACCAAGGAATGTGTTTAAAGTTACGTGTAAGTTGGCGGATAAAACGATCTTTTTTAGTCCCGATGAAATTGATTTTATTGAAAGCATCAACAGCGTTAGTCATATTCGTATTGCTGAAGAATCCTTTCCAACAGAATTTACTATGAATGATTTAGAAGAAAAGTTAATTAAGTTTGGCTTTTTCAGGTGTCACCGATCATATTTAGTCAATTTGCAACGCGTATCTGAATTGATTAGTTATTCAAAAAATAGCTATACCTTAATTTTGAAAGGTAATCCTAATATGAAACTTCCGCTTTCACGGAATCGTTTAGATGAAATGAAGCAATTAATAGAGTTTTAACGTACGGTTGAGGTTGAAATGAGTCCATTTCAGCCTTTTTTTATTACATTTGGGCTTTATCTTAGTACTGTTCAACGAACTTTTACGACATTCTTAGTCTAATCACTTAACTTATAAGTAGTTGGTTAACCTAAAAGAATTTATTATAAACAAATTTTTAGGTGGCTAAAATTTATAATAATGGAGGAGAGGAAAGCGAATGGAAAAGCAATTGGTCATTCAAGTTGAACACCTATCTAAAACGTTCAAAACTGAAACAGCTTTAAAGGATCTAAGTTTTTCAGTTCATTCAGGTGAAATTTTTGGTTTTCTTGGACCATCCGGTTCAGGAAAGACAACGACCATTAAAATTCTGACGGGGCAACTAACCCAAACATCTGGACAAGCAAAGGTTTTAGGAATCCCTGTTGAGCAGATAAATGAACGAATTTATGAGCAAGTGGGGATTGTTACAGACAATAGCGGATTATATGAAAAGATGACGGTTTATAATAACATGAAATTATTTGCCAAAATTTTAAATGTAGAGAAGGATCGTATTGACCTTCTTTTAAAAAGAATTGGTTTATCCGACCATAAACATAAAATGGCAAACCAATTATCAAAAGGAATGACACAACGGCTGGTTCTCGCCAGAGCTCTATTACATCAACCGAAGGTGCTTTTTTTAGATGAACCCACTAGCGGACTAGACCCGAGTACAGCTGAAGCCGTTCATGACCTTTTATTTGAATTAAAGGAGAATGGGACAGCTATATTCCTTACAACCCATAACATGGATGAGGCAACTAAACTTTGTGATCATGTTGCTCTTTTAAATGATGGTCTCATTGTTGAGCATGGAGTTCCGAAGGATGTTTGTCTTAGATACAATCGTAATAAACGTTATCAAATCCAATTAACGGATGAAAGTGAGTTTATTTTGCCCCATTCCGATGAAACGAGAGAAAAAATCAATCAATGGATGGCTAATGATGAGCTAGTAACGATTCATTCATGTGAACCAACACTAGAAAAGGTCCTTCTTAGAAGTTACGGGGAGGGAATTACTTTGAACGCATCATTAAGGAAAATCAATGCGATTATAGGCATGAAATTTCAAACCATACTAAGTAATACCGGTGTTATCATCGCTCCAATCCTAGCCATAGGATTTGCCTTTATAATGAGAAATATCATGCCCAATGTAGAGGTTAGCACAGCGGGAATGAATTTTTCTACTAGTGCATTTGTGCTTAGTTTTGGTCTGATTTTTAATATCGCCATAGCTGGCATTTCGATGAGCAGCAGTCCTTTAGCCGAAGAAAAAGAAAAGAACACCTTAAGGGTCTTAATGACATCTTCCGTTAATGGTGTGGAGTATTTAATTGGTACTTTGATTCCTCCATTATTTATATTAATAGTAGCAAATATAGTTATGATTCCTGCGAGTGGAATGTCATTTCAAGAAGTCCCTTTAGTAAGTTATTTCATCATTACAACGGTTGCTAGTTTAATTAGTCTATTAATTGGATACATTGTGGGGATTTTAGCAAACAATCAAGCCCAGTCAGCAATCTTTAGTATGCCTGTTACGCTTCTTTTGACTTCAGTACCTGTACTAAAATTTCTTAAAGAAAACAATATTTTAGCTGAAATTATGAACTACACGTATACAGGGGTTTTAACTAATTTTGCTAGTAGCCTTTTCGCGGATGGTGACTACACATGGAATCTTTTAGATAGCTCCGTTCTTTTTGGGTGGTTCTTCATTGCTTCAGCTATCTTTATTTATGCCTATAAGAAAAACGGGTTAGATGGTTAGTTACTTTCCTTATGATTCATTGACCTATTAAAAAATCGGTTCCTATAAACAAAGGAATCGATTTTTTTTGCTGAAGTATTTTAAGTTGTAAAATCCGCATATTCCAAATACTACTCTAGATAAGGCTAGCTAAGGGAAAGAGTGGGGAAACCTCGTGACTCAATTTAAGCTAAGCTAACGCTATAGTTTTCTTGCTTTGACTACAAAAGTTACAGGAAGCATCTTTGCTTTTTTTGCAAAATCGCTGTGATCGCCTCGCGATTGTAAAATTTCATCATCAGACTCCTCAATCATTTCCTCAATGACAAACCCCGCTTTTGATAGCGCATTCACATAGGTGGATAGCTTACGATCCGATAATGTTAGTGTACCTTCATCGAGAGGTACTGAATACCAAGATTCATCAAAATAACATTTATTAAAGGTTAGCCTATCATTTTCTGCAGCAACGCATTTGTGTATAGGGTGAGACCAACTGAAAATAAATACACCGTCTTTTTTTAGGTAAGAAGCGATCCGACAAAAAGTACCCTCAAGGTCGGTAGTCCAGCCAATGGCGTAAATCGAATAAACAAAATCAAAATAATCCAAGGGTATGCCGGATTCTTCTTCCATGGGAGTACAGATCAATTTTGCTGAAAGACCGCATGCTTTCAAATGCTGCGATGCCTTTTCAATTTGTTTCTCTGAAATATCCACACCCCATAGTTCAGATGCTTTGCGTTCCCCTTGATACTGTAAGGATTGACCGTTTCCACAGCCGATCTCCAGCAGCTTTTTCCCTGAGACATCACCAAAAAGCTGACATTTTTCTTCTGAGATAAATGCCCCATAGAAAGGAAGCACGATTGCTCCTAAGAAGTCATTTCCTTTTGTATCCCAATAGAAGCTGTTTGTTTTATAAACAGAATTCTTATCCATGCCGCCGCTCTCCCCAAATAATAGTATGAGCCTAAAATGTATATCCCAACTTGCCTGTTATGAATAACACATATCAAACACGAACACTCTGCACTTTTACCCCCAAATAACATACCGTTTTTCTATGAACAAATCCACCTAAAATCATCTATCCGGCATCTTTTTGATCTCGCTGACATGACCAGTCTTCACCAGGCACATTACGCTAATAGGCAGGTTAGTTTATTCGTTTCATGAGTATCTTCGAGCATATAAATCCATAAAAGCAGGAAAATACAGGGACCCATATAGAATAAATATACAACTTCATTGTATTAGGAGGTCGTGAAATGGCATTTCCGACACATATTGTATCGGCAGGCGGAATT
Source organism: Neobacillus mesonae (assembly GCA_023715865.1). GTDB lineage: Bacteria > Bacillota > Bacilli > Paenibacillales > Paenibacillaceae > Paenibacillus. Next base: position 850,094 of record JAMBOW010000002.1, on the reverse strand, counting down.
GTAGAAGATGGAAATGGGAATATCTTACTGGTAAAAGCCCATGACGATGGCTGGGTGTATCCTGGTGGGATAACTGAAATTGGAGAAAACCTCATTGATGGGGTGGTACGTGAAATCAAAGAGGAAAGTGGAATAGACGCTACCGTTAGCCATTTAGTTAGTATTATTTCCAATACAGCGATCCATAAGTGGTATGATGGTGTGACGGATGTTCCTACAAAGGTCATGTTTGATTTCGTGTGCAAAGCTGTGGGTGGAGAGTTAGCTGCTTCTGATGAAACGAGCGAGTGCAGGTGGGTGCCAAAGGAAGAAGTTTTGGATTTGATTACTTTACCTCCAATCCGCATGCGTTTTGAAGCCTATCTGAACTTTAACGGCTCTGTAAATTATATGGATTATGTCACTGCGACTACATCAGAATGCAGCATGAAACTTCAAAGGCATGTTTAATTGTGTGAGGCTATGCGAAGCTAACAGGAAATATTCAAACCATATAAATTTAAAGCAACCGACCCATTGGACGGCTGCTTTTTTTAATGATAATCTCGCAGGCTATCACGTCTATGTCTTCATACATACTCCTATCAAAAACGGCTTTCATCAACAGGAACAGAGAGATTAAGATGCTTGAACGTAACTTGACATCCATGGCCTGCGGGAGATTGAGCTACCACACCAGCGATGATTGAGCTTTTTTCTTCCATACGGAAGTAGCGAATTAGTTTCCATTCTTCTCCGTCAGAAGAATAATAGAAAGATACCACACTACCGATCTTGGTAATCTTCAAATATGGTTGTTCCACATAAACTCTTTCTGAATTGCAATCATCAGAGAATCCATTCTGTGTAACTACAGACACGATCGTTGGGTACTGTCCGTTTGACTCGAAGCAAAGCTTAGCCCAGTTATTTTCATCCACCATTACCATTAAGCATCCTGAATCGTACATGTGACGCATATCTACTTCTACTTGAGTGATCAGTTCAAATGTGGAATCAACGTTTACGTGTAAAAATGGTGCTGAATGAGCTACATGCTTACCTCCTGGATCTTTGAAAAAGTCGACTTTAGGAGGTGTTTCAATGACAAGTTCATCATTAGTTGTAAATTGCCATTCATTTGGTTCATGCAACCAAGTTAATTGGTTTCTTTTGTGAGCCTGAAATAAATTTACACTCATTTTGATTCCTCCTGTGATAGGGTGACATATTTTTTCAATGAGTTAATAGTATGTAGGAATATACAGTATTATAATTGATGATTGGCACTTTATATACAGGATAATCTTAAGCTTATTACGAAGTAACTAAAGGCGTATTGAATAATTAGGTGACAAAAATCTTATTTAGATTTAGGAGGGATTATGCGTTTCTTTGTATGTTGCTTTATTTTTTTATTGTTGTTTACAGCATGCGAAGCACAGTCTAAAACTAAAGAAGATCAATGGCAGGAGAGTTCATTATTTAAATCTGGTGCCTTTACCATGATAGGGGACGAAGGAAAGCTAGGCTTTATTTATAACGATTCGGAAGTGGATGGAAGTGTATATGTTAGAGTAAATGAATTAGAGTAATTAAGATTAAAGCTCATATCAGAACTTATTCAAAAGGGCCAATATAAGGGCAAGGAACAAGCGACAGACATGGACTAAGCAATAAAGTCCTGCTGCCGCTGTTTTTTCATTGTCATTTTTTTGATGAAAACCTAACGACCAAATGACATACGCCGAAACGGATCACTCGGGTTCTGTTTTCTCATTTCTTCTTGTAAAACCGTTTTAATTGCCGTAATTTTATTTTTAATGCTCATTTTTGAAACAATTCTTACGCTAAGTTAATAATGTAAATCATTTAGAACGGAGAATAGATCTGTCATGAAGTCATCCTATTTGACTCGCCCTTTTTATTTCCTGTGGACAACTCAAACCGCCGCGAACGCAGCTGATGTACTATACATTATGGCGCTTACGGTGCTGGTCCTTGATCGTACCGACTCTCTCGTATCGGCGGCGCTGATGCCGCTAATGCGCAGCGGGGCCCAAATGCTGAGCAGCCTGATTGCACCTCTGCTGATCCATCGTTTCAAGTTAACCAACCTTCTTTTATTATCGCAAGTGGGTCAATTCCTGCTGTTCGTTGGCCTAGCCATTTATTTGCAGCTTAACGGAGAGGCTTCATCACTTGTTTTGGTATTTACGCTCGTATTCGTAATGTCCTTTCTCGACGGATGGACAACCCCGGCTCGAAATGCGCTTATTCCGCGTCTGGTGACGCATGAGCAAGGTCTGCTCAAAGCCAACGCACTGCTTAGCGTCAGCGATCAAGTCGTGCAATTCGCGGGTTGGGGATTAAGCGGTGTCGTAGTTGCGTTTATGGGAGCCAGCCCCACTTTGCTGCTGACGGCGGCCATTTATGGCCTGGCGGCGGTATTTACACTGGGCGTCAGAGAACCTGCAGATTCAGAACTCGGAGGCAAGGAATTGAACGCGCCGTCTAACGAAATATCGGCTCTTGGCGCATCTAGATGGCATACGCTCACCGAGGGTTGGAAGATTATATGGAAAATGCCTCGCCTGCGGCTGCTTACGTTTATGGATATCTTCGACATGCTCGGCGCTTCGGTTTGGGTAGGCGCTTTTACGCTTGCTTTCGTTCAAGTCGCGCTTGGACAAGGCGAAGAATGGTGGGGCTTTATTAATGCCGCTTATTTTGCAGGTACAATTGGCGGAGGGTTGTTGGTGCTGGCGCTGGCACGGATCATAGGTAACCGCTATCTGGCGGCAATGATGATCGGCATGGCGGGTTATGGAGTTCTAACCGCACTTTACGCGCTCAGCACGCAGCCCTTCATTGCGCTTATTCTTGTTATGTTGATGGGACCTTTCGCGGAGCTGTCCATTATTAACCGGCGCACCTTAATTCAGCGCAGCGTATCCAAACTTATGCTGCCTAAAGTGTTATCTGCCCAAGCTTCACTCTTGCATCTAGTTTTTTGCATTTCACTGCTAGGCATGGCTGGGCTTGCTGAATACTTCGGGATCGTAAATCTCTACCTGTTCGCGGCCGGCCTGACCATCCTAGCACTCTTGGTAGGCTTGCTGAGCCACCGGACCTTCCGGGATAAAGCTGCGCAAGGGATAACAATCAGTTAAACTTAAAGAAAAGAACCATGTAACGATTACGGTAGTTCTCAATCGTTCTAAAAAGGCTGTCAAACTGCTTTAATGAATACAATAGTGTAAGGCTTAAATGAAAGAACCTTGGATATTTTATCTGAAGGTTCTTTCTTTTGATAAGAGTCCACTTTATCCAATGTAAATCTCAAATAGGAGCAAAAATGAAGCAATAAATTGACACATAAACATTTAAAGTGTATATATTATATATATACACACATTACACAATAAACAATGTTATGAGGTGAATGGATATTAACATCATCATATCCAATGCATCCAGTGATCCGATTTACGTGCAAATTATGAACCAAATTAGACAGAGTATTCTAAGTGGGGAATTAAATGCAGGGGACAGTCTTCCATCCATTAGGCAGCTAGCCAAGGATTTGCAGGTTAGTGTAATAACGACCAAACGGGCTTATGAAGAGCTGGAGAATGAGAAGCTTATCGACTCCGTTGTTGGTAAAGGATGCTTCGTATCTGGTGCAAATAAAGATTTTATTCGCGAGCAGCGTATGAAGCGGCTTGAAAAGAAGATGGTTGAGATTATTCAAGACAGCAAGGAATTAAATTTGAGCAAACAAGATTTAATAGATCATCTGACTTTATTGTTTGAGGAGGAACAAACAACATGAATGCAATAGAATTACGTAATCTTACGAAAACGTACCCCTTATTTTCAGTCGATAATGTCTCTTTGGAGATAAAAAGGGGTTATATTACTGGACTTATAGGTCCAAATGGCGCGGGAAAAAGCACCTTGATTAAGATGATGCTCGGTATGATTCGACCAGACTCCGGCACAGTAAAAATCTTTGGGCTTGAAATGCCCAAATATGAGGTAGAGATTAAGCAGCGTGTTGGTATCGTATCGGATGATTGCTCCTATTACGAGCACCTAACGATTCGGGATACACAGAAGCTGATAGCCCCTTTCTATAAGAAATGGAGTGATCAGAAGTTTAACAGCTTGCTCAATCAATTTGAATTGTCTCCCAAGAACAAGGTTCAGAACTTATCCAAGGGTATGAAAATCAAGCTGTCTCTTGCGGTATCTTTATCCTACGATGCGGAACTGCTCATCATGGATGAGCCGACTTCTGGACTGGATCCGGTATTTAGAAGGGAGCTATTGAATCTGCTTGCAGATATGATGCAGGATGAACAAAATTCAATTATCTTCTCTACGCACATTACGACGGACTTGGACCGTATTGCTGATTACATTACTTTTATAAATCGTGGAAAGCTTGTTTTCAATGAAACTAAAGATAATATCTTTGAGAGATATGCCATCGTAAAGGGTGACATCCAACTACTTGACTCGGATATACGTAATGAATTTATCGGAATCCGGGAGACCCCCATTGGTTTTGAGGGGTTAATTGATACAAGAGATAAGGTAGCTCAATTGTTTGGGGATTATGCTCATCTAGAAAAACCCACATTAGAGGATATCATGTACTTTACTTCTAAGGGAGGAAGAGTGAATGCTTAGCTTGCTTCGCAAAGACTTCATCGCTTTAAAAAGCTCACTATGGGTAGTTCTTCTTTATCTCGTTGTATTCAGTGCCGCCTTTATTCCAAAAATGGAATTATCTATTTATTTTGTGGGCATCTATACGGCTTTCGGCTCCATCATTCTGGTGACGATGAATGATATTAAAAATAGTAACCATAATTTCTTGGTTACCTTGCCGATAAGCCGCAGGCATATTGTGCTGGCCAAATATATGACTACGATTTTATTTACCTTTTGCGGAGTGCTGGGCTCTTACGTCATTCACCTGCTTGTTAAACTGGCGTTCCCGCAGCTGAGCAAGCCGGATTTTGGAATCATAGACATTCTGGTTTCAGTAGGGCTGCTGCTTGTATTAATTTCGATTTATATGCCTCTTTTTTATGCGTTCAGTAAAAAGGGAGCCGGTGTTATTAACACCGTATTTATGGTCTGCATGATACTCCTGGCGCAGCCTGCAGCCATTCTCTTTGACATGCTCGGCAAGAATGATGCAGCCAGAAACCAAATAACATTTCTTATTTTAATCGGTACTTTATTGTTATTGGCAGCTTCTTATTATTTAACCCGTTATCTGTTTACAAGAAAGGACTTATAGGATTTAGCTACATTAAAAAGAATGGAGAGAAGAAATGTCAGTAGAAAATGAAGCAGTATCAAGTCTGCGGAGCAAAACTCTTATCGGTTGGTATATTCATTTATGTGTTTTTGCATTTGCACAGCTGGTCTTCTCTGTCTTTGATGATGGCACGTTTGTCTTTAAACTAAACCCTACTGGAGAGTGGGTTATGACAAACTTAAAATCAGTAATAGATCTCATCCCAATCCACCAAAGCACCCAATTGAATTTGTTAACGATCCTATGGGGGATTGTAGTATTGATACATGGAGCAGTTTCAATTACAGACGTATTTCTATCCAAGAGGAGATCGAATTAACTGCGAAATATACGAGTAAGCTAACGAAAACAAGAGACCCAGCTGGTAACCAGCTGGGTCTTTCTACATTAGAACTTTAAATCGTTTGATGGTCCATAGTGGAATTGAAAATATCTTGTTTTCTGATCTAATTTTGATCATATCTGTATCATTTGATTCACTGCATTTACCTATTATAAATTCTCCACTAATGAGATGGAGGCTGATGAGTGATTGAGTAACAACGAGTTCGCTAATCGTATTGACTGTAATATTCACCGCAACAATCCTTTCTTGAAATGGATAGATTTTCTTCTAAAAAGGTATATCCCTTAATTCGCATTTTGAAACACTTGAAATTAAATTATTAACTTCTTTTCTTTCTTGTAAAAGTGGGTATAGTTATTAAGATAGCTCTGACTGAAGAAGTGTATTAGCTCACTAGAGTCATAATAAATATATAACCTTTAGCTCGAGTATTATTCATCGGGACATGGATTCATTCTAATAAAATAGGTTGTGACCAATACGCAGATTTGTAACAGAAGGGGGTCGGAGCGGAACATGAGTCTGGACGCCGGGAAAATGAACATCGCCTGGGCCAATGCCTGGCTGGGAAGTTGTAAGGAATTAGTCTTTTTTTACAGAAATGATGGGGCCGTTGTTGACGTATCTTTATCATGCCGTGAGATTTTAGGATATACGAGAGAAGATTTGATTGGAAAAAACCGCTCCGATTTAGAAGTAATAGATACTGGCGATGTGGATGAAAAGATAGGCGGAAATTTGCAAGGAGAACTTCCTGTTCGCAAAATTCTTCACAATAATGGCCGGGAAGTTTGGATAGAGTGGAGCGAAACCATTGTGCCGGACGGATACGGTGGATCCCTGATGATGACCGTCGGACGGGACGTGACAAAAACAAGAAAACAAGTCTTTTTAGATCAATTTGCCCAAGGGTTGATTAAGAGCGGCTGGTGGGAATGTGATCTCACAACAAAAGAAATGACATATTCCGAAGAAGTTTGGAAGCTTTTTGGTGGTCAGCTAAACTTAGATGATTTAACCCTGGAATCCATGCTTGATCTTGTTCATAAAGAAGACAGGGGAAAAGTCGATGCCTGTATTTCGAAGATATCAAGCCATGAGAACGGGGAGATTCATTTCCGCTTGATCCTGGAGGATGGGAGCATTCGGATGGTATACGGGGCCTGGGAGGTTTTGAAGGACTCGCAGGGCATGCCGAAACGGATCGTCGGTGTAAGTCAGGACCGTACGAAACCTTATGAGGAGCAGGAGAACCTTCGAGAAAGTGAAGATCAGTTCCGCGTCATTGCAAAGGCGTCAGAAGATATGATAAGCCGCCATATGGTAGACGATCAGGCTACGATAGTTTATACCTCACCTGTGTGTTTTACCATGCTGGGTTATCAGCCGGAAGAGATGATTGGACTTGGAGCGTTTCATTTTATTCATCCCGAAGACCAAAAGAACGTCGAAAAATTTCTGATTCGAAAACGTGAGAATAAGGACGATAAATTGATTTGCCGGCTTCGCAAGAAGGACGGGAACTATGTATGGGTGGAAACGACAAGCCAATTTATTTTGGACGATTCAGGGAATGTGGAAGGGTTTATATCGGTTTCCCGTGATATAACGGATCGCCGAGAAGCAGACAGGCTGTTTCAGGAAAGCCGTCAGCGCTATCAATCATTGTTCGACCATAATCCTAACGCCGTTTACTCGATGAAGCTGAATGGCCAATATGAGACGGCTAACTCTAACTTAGAGAAGCTGACCGGTTATACTCTTGAAGAATTGATCGGTATGGATTGGGGACCCATGGTGCATGAGGATGATTTAGAGAAGACGCTGCATCATTTCGCTCTAGCTGCTAAAGGTGAGCCGCAAAGCTATGATCTGACTATAATTCATAAGGACGGCCATCCTGTCGAAATAATTTCAACAAACATCCCGATCATTGTGGACGGTGAGATTGTCGGCGTTTACGGTATATCTCAGGACATTACTGAGCGAAAACAGTACATTAAGCAAATCGAGAAGCTTAGCGGCGAGTATACATTAATATTAAATGCGGTATCCGAAGGCATCATCGGGCTGGATGCAGATGGCCGAATCATGTTTGTCAATCCTTCCGGGGCAGATATACTTAACTGTAATCCGGAAGACTTAATAGGAGGCTCTTATCAGGAATTGCTTGGGTTAGTGATAGCTGAGAATTCAATGTACGCTCCAACGGAAACTGAAATTATGCGTGCGGTAAGCAGAGGCCGGGTGTATCGGCAGAACGAAGCTGTACTATGGCGCAGAGACGGTTCCAGTTTCCTCGCAGAATACCAAATCAACCCGCTTGTCGATAGCGACCGCTTTAAGGGAGCCGTAATTGTATTCCGGGATATCACAGGTGAGAAGGAAATTCTAAGCGCTAAGGAATCTGCTGAACGGGCGGATCGAGCGAAGTCGGAGTTTATCGCTATCATGAGCCACGAGATTCGTACCCCGATGAATGGGATTATAGGGATGACAGATCTGCTCGCGACCACATTTCTTGACCAAGAGCAGCGTAGCTATGTAGACACCATTCTTGCAAGCAGCGAGACGCTGCTGCGGATTGTAAATGAAATTCTGGATTTCAGTAAGCTGGAAGCAGGTAAGATGGAGCTGGAAAGCGAACCGCTGTCCGTTCGCGGGGTCATAAGCAGTGTTCTCGAGCTGTTTGGTCCGAGAGCGGATGAGAAAGGAATAGAGCTTATCGCTGCTGTTTCCGAGAATGTTCCAGATATGCTGATAGGAGACGAAGGGCGGCTGAGACAGGTCCTGGTGAACTTGGTGGGGAATGCGGTCAAGTTTACGGAAAATGGTGCAATTACTGTACAAGTAGATGCTGAGCCAGAAGGAGCAGATTTCAATGTGTATGGATTGAACTTCCGAGTGATGGATACCGGTATAGGAATCCCTGCGGATAAAATGGATCGACTGTTCCAATCCTTTTCTCAGATTCATTCTTCCATTAATCGTAAATACGGGGGCACAGGTTTGGGTCTAGCCATTTGCAAAAACTTGGTGGATCTAATGGGAGGTGTCATATCAGCGGAGAGTCTTGAGGGTAAGGGTTCAGTCTTTTACTTTACGCTGCCTTTACAACTAGCAGAAGCTGAGCCTGAGCAAATGGATGCTTCTGAAGAAGGACGACCGCTGGTTGGTGTCCTGAATACCCGTTCGCCGAGAACAGCAAACTGGAAATTGTCTTCTTCCTATGTCCCGCTGAAGATTTTGGTGGTCGATGACAATGAAATTAATCGGATGCTGCTGGCAAACATATTAGGAAAATTTGGGTACCGTGCTGTATTGGCCGAGAATGGAGTAGAAGCTGTGCGGGCAGCTCAGGCAGAGGTATTTGATCTTATTCTGATGGATATTCAAATGCCGGACATGGACGGTTACGAAACTGCGAGGACGATATTGAAGCATCAGACCGAACGAAAGCCTGTCATTGCTGCGATCACGGCATTTGCCAGTGAACAAGACAGAGAGGCCTGCCGGGAGGCTGGCATGCAGGATTTCGTCAGCAAACCGGTGTACTCCGCTGAAATTGCCCGAGTGCTGCGCACTTGGTTTGGTTCCTCCGATACAGATGATAATGACCGGATAAATTGATAGTGAGTTTCTTTCTATATAAATCTGAAATGCCCCGAAAATTTTATGTTTCGGGGCATTTATAGTTCAGCCGAATCTACAGCAGGACTGCGTAATTCATTGTTTAACGAGAATTAGACTTGAGGTCTGTCAAGGAGTACAGGAAAGCTAAGAAAGGCAAAGCCACTCCGAGCCATCCGCTCCACATCCAACCGCCATGAGCATAAGTCAATCCTCCTAAGAATGACCCTGCTGCACCACCGATAAAGAAAATAGCCATAAAAATTCCATTTAATCTTCCACTGGCTTCATTACCAAGAGAATAAACAATTCTTTGGCTGACAACCAGATTTCCAGATACGGCCATATCCAGTGTGATTGCTGTAACGAACAGCAGCACCAATGCTAAGATCGAATTGTCATGAAACAAGGCAATAAGTAAAAAAGAGACAATCGCTGTTATGATACATACTAAGGTCAAAACCTTAGTAAAGCCTCGATCAGCCAATCTTCCCGCCACAGGAGCAGCGATAGCTCCAGCCACACCTACCAAGGCGAATAACGCAATCCCGCCTTGAGACATCCCGAAGTCGTCCGCCAACCGAAGTGGAACGGTCGTCCAGAAGAGACTGAATGCTCCAAATAGAAAGGCTTGGTAAAAAGCACGGCGTCTCAATATTGGATACTTTTTAAATAGTTCAAATAAAGATGTTAGAAGCTGTATATAGGTTAATTTACTTTCCGGTACCTTATTAGGTAAAGAGCGGGCAAGCCAAAACATTAAAAGAGCCATGAGTATAGCTGATACTACAAAAATCATACGCCAGCCCCACAGGTCAGCAATCAAGCTGGAAACGGGACGGGCCAGCATAATGCCAAGTAAGAGACCGCTCATAACGTTTCCAACAACTTGGCCGCGCTGCTGTTCACTTGACAGGAAGGCAGCTAAGGGTACAAGAATTTGCGCAACTACAGACCCGGCACCGATTAACCAGGCAGCTGTCAAAAAGATGACAGATTCCGTGGAGATCGCAGCTAATATTAAGGCCAAAGTTACGATGACAAGCGATGTTAGGACAAGACGCCGGTTCTCCAATTTATCGCTCAACGGAACAATAAACAACAATCCAATCACATAGCCAACTTGAGTTAAAGTCACGATTAGCCCGGCAACCTCTGGGGATAACCCTAACTCTCTGCTAATGGGACCCACGAGGGTTTGGGAATAATAAAGATTAGCGACGATAAGGCCGCATGCAGTTGCCAAAAGAACCATCATGGCCGTTGATATTTTGCTTTGGCCTGCTGAAGCATCGACATGTCTCATACTGATTTCTCCTCCAACACTTTTTTTATTAAGTAAACGTCGCGTTCACTTAATTGATGATTATCAATATATACTGAACGTGACGTTTTGTAAATACCCTATATTTCATTTATACTGAGATCAAAGGATAGAAAGGGGCAGTAGAAATGGCTCAAAAAGGACGCCCAAGAGACACAAAACTTCAACAATTGATATTATCTGTTGCCTATAATCTAATTTTGGAACATGGCTTTGAAGAAGTAACGATTGAAAAAATCGCTGAACAAGCAGGAGTAAGCAAAGCAACCATTTACAAGTGGTGGCCGAATAAAGGTGCTGTTGTTATTGACGGTTTTTTCGAGGCAACGGCTGATCGACTGCCCGTTCCGGATACAGGCTCAGTCGAGGAAGATGTAATGACACATGCCATAAATATCTCCTTGTATATGGAGGGCAAGGAGGGGAAAGTCATTTCAGAGCTGATTGGTCAGGGGCAGTTGGATGCGACGTTAATCCAAGTATTTCGCGAGTACTATATTCGACCTCGTCGTGCGGAAGCAGCAAGCATTTTGAGGAGAGGAATCGATCGGGGAGAGTTAAGAGAAGAACTCGATGTGGAATCGAGTATTGATCTGCTCTATGGTCCCTTGTTTTATCGCTTATTAGTTACGGGAGAGTCACTTGCGGAAGACAAGGTAAGGCCAATATTGCTGGCGGCATTCAATAGTATAAAATCGATGTAGAACGGTGATAACCCTTGCCGGGTTATTAGAGAAATTACTGAAGCAGATAAAGACAAGACCAGTGAAAATGCAGCCGATCAACCGATAGGCTGTTTTTTCGTTGTTCTAAAGGACAGGGCAATAATGAGCTAAATGAATTAATGGACCACATAATTCGTTTAACAGGATTATAAATTTATATCTTTAATGAAATTCTGATTATTAATAAAAAATGTCTTTTATTTCCTTTACATATATGATAACTTATCTTTTGTTGTGTTTGGATAGCAGTCTTTGAATAACAGAAAATAGGGGGATTGGGTTAAACCTATCATGAGTAAAAAATTTTCGAAATCTATTGTCTTCGTCGTTACAGTGCTTGTTATTCTATCGATCTTTCTGCTTATAAATGGAGGATTTAATAATAAGAAAAACAATGAGTTGAATTCAAGATACTATGATAGTTTTGTTTCAAGTGTCCAGATGCTAAATCAGGGTCTGGATCAAATTGACAATAATAAAAATTCTGAAGACATTGCTGCACTTGTGTTTGATGTATATACAGCTATTATTGATGTAAATGATCGAATGGATTTTTTGAAAAATAATGCTGCTACCTCACTTGAACTAGATGTTTTAGAGAATGATCTTATATGGTTGAGAATTAACTACGCCTCTGTTGTGAGAAATCAAATATCTGACAAAGACAGTTTTAACCTCCAAGTTCATAAGGAGTTAGAGGAACATATTCAACTATTCATTAACGAATTACCGAAAGAATATGAGAAATCTAAAGATTTTGACCAACAATTTAGCCGAGCGGCGGAGCGTATTGAACCGATCATGAATATGAACTTTTTTTCAAAATAAAAATGGTATCCTATAACTAGGGGAACTTTAGGTAAATAAACAGGCAGCTGGCATAAGAGTCGGCTGCTTTTTTGTTGTGAGAAAGGCTAGCCATGAAAATATATGATGAATTTTTGTTGTAATTACAACAAAGAAGGAGTACTATTCTCATACCATTTTTGAAATATAGAATAAGTTGAGAAGGGAAACAAGAAATTACTCATAGTAAAAGGAGGGCAAATGAAATGACTAGTTATATAAAAAAGTGCACATACGAAGATCTGAGCTTACTTCGAGAAATGAGTGTTGAAACATTTAAAGATACATTCCAGAATCAAAATTCACCTGAAAATATGAAAGCTTACATAGATAGAGCGTTTAACTTAAAACAATTAGAAAAAGAACTATCCAATCATTCCTCGGAATTCTATTTTATTTATTCGAATGAGGAAATGGCCGGGTACCTAAAGCTTAACACCAATGATGCTCAGTCAGAAACGATGGGTAATGATTCGCTTGAAGTCGAGAGGATTTATGTAAGAAAAAAATTCCATAGCCAGGGACTTGGTCAACATCTTATAAATAAAGCTATAGAAATAGCAAAAGAACGAGATATAGAGAAGATTTGGATAGGGGTTTGGGAAAAAAATCAGAATGCCATTGCCTTTTATAAAAAAATGGAGTTTGTTCAAACAGGGGCGCACACTTTCAATATGGGTGATGAAGAACAAATAGATTTTATAATGACTAGAACATTGTCATAAGCTAAATAAGCATTTTTAATATTTGAGCGTACGGGCATTTCGCACGTCCGAATCCCCAGTGGAAGGATATCAGCAATCAAACGATCTTAGCCATCTTTCATGGGCCGCATTGCTATATCTCTCCATCATGGTATGAAACAAATAAAGTAGTTCCAACATGGAATTATGTGATCGTTCATGTATACGGTGAAGTTAAGCTTATTGATGATGAAAAAGAGCTGCTGGATTCCTTGCATGAAATGGTATTGAAGCATGAAGCTTCTGACAGTTCTTATCAATTGCAAGATGTAGATGCAGACTTTATCGCAGGACTGAACAAAGGAATTCAAGGATTCAAAATAAAAATTAACAAGATAGAAGGAAAAGCAAAGTTAAGCCAAAATCATTCAATTCAGCGGTAAGAACTTGTGATCAGTCAATTGGAACAGATTCAGAATGGAAACGAACAAAAAATTGCCTCTCTGATGAAAGCAAACCTTATAGAATAACTTGAGGGTATTGGATTAACGGGAAACGTTACGTTTCCCTAATCATTATTCCTCTCTTTTTCTTCGTTACTTTGCTTCCAAGGCGGATCTCCATGAGTATGCAAATATCGGTTTACATATTGTACAGCCAATGGAATAATGACTGATAACAGTGAGCATATAATGACTAACGGATTTAGCAGCAAGTCGTAACGAAGATGCATATCCATCTTTCTCCTTTTTATTTCGTATTTGTAATGGTACCAATCGTTCTAATTTTTACATCAACTGTTGTATTGATTGTACATTTCCCATAAATATTCTCACCTCGATCCCAATCCTCACGGTATTTCTTCCATAAAGCATGTTGCTGCTCATACAGCTTATCACCAAACCCAAGAAAGTCTGATTTGTAATCCATTTGAGATTTTTTGACTACTTGGGATACCAACTGGAGGATCTTCTTTTCAGCCTTTCGTTTGATCTCACGGTTTAATTGCTCAGTAAGCTCTGTTCCCTCCAACTCTGATTCCCCAATTGTGCCTCTGACGGATATATCCAAGTTAAATACAGGCAAACCCTGCTGATCGGTTCTTACTTTGATCACCCTATTAAACTCGCGGACCTCGACTACAAGTTCTTTACTGCCCAAGAATAACTCTAACGAAGCGGTCTTGATCGTTCCTTGGATCATATTTCTTCCAGTTGTTTCATCTTTATTGAGATAACCCATAAATTTATGGTTTTCTCCGTTAAATACTGCAGCTCCAGCAGTTGAGATTCTGTTGTCATCCGTTTTTTGTACTCTTGGTAAAGCATAGCTTGTTTTAGACAATAGCAGATCATGCAGCTCTCCCATATTCGTAGGCGGGGTGATGGATTCACTTTTGTCCGGATTTTCTTGAGTCGAACGAATGTATTGCACCGGCAAAGTTTCTATTTTAGGGTTGATGCTAAGAATTTCGCTAGCTTCTCCCTGCGACACCATAATATTGGAGGCTCTACGATTCTCCGGATCTCGGACAAATAAATCTAAAACTTCGCCTAAATGTTTTGTTCCTGCCAATGCATCAGAAATGACAATGATTTGATTGTGAGCAAGATAGGGAGGACGGCTGATCTCGTTAGACATTTTGCGAGCTGCTTTAAATACACTGCTGGCTGTAGAAGAAAGATTGATATAGGGACTTCCCCCTTCATTTTTCTGCCCGCTGCCACCTTTCATTTGAGTAGGCACGGCGATTTGAAATGTGAGTTTGACTTGTCCTTGCTCAGCGGAATCCAGAGCAGTTCCTACAACAAACCCTCGCTCTTCAATTTCGACCCGATCCCAGCAGCCTGTATTTACGAATAAAAGGACGGCAGCAAGAATGAATTTAGCGATGCCCTTAGCTTTATTCATGCCTGTTAACCCTCCTCATCTTAACTATTACTAGCAGCAATGCGGGAATCGTCCAAGCTACAACAATCCCCATATAGCTTATCCATCCGGCAAATATACGAAGCTCCATTAAATCGCTTGGAAGCAACCCTATGATATACAAGATGGGTGCTAAGATAATAATTAATGTTGTTTTACTAATTTTTGTAAATACAGAAGTTAATGCGAGTACAGCAACGTCAAAAGCCATCACATTGGTGCTGAATAAGGTCATCAGCCAAATGACAAAGAAGAAGAATTCGAACCGTTCAAATATCCCTCCGGGTATCTCAACCTCTTTTGCTAATTCAGCCAGCGGATATAATGTATTCTCTGCTACGATGGCTCCAAATACAGCGACCACGAAAATGAAGATGACAAGATATAGTAAAATCGACACAATCACTCCACGAACAATGGATGAAGTTACCCCTTTTTTCTTAAGAACGTAGATGTTATAGAACAACATGATTTCGACACCTAAATAAGAAAACATCGTTTCTTTGGATGCTTGAATAATCCCGACAAAGTCGGACTTAAATACAGGAAGCAGGTTATGTACGTTAAAGCTCCCTATATTCAAGAGCAATAGCAGCATAATGATAAAAACAACAATGGGGAAAAACAATAAGTTCAGTCTCACTAATGCTATGCTCGGTCCAACAGCACCATATACAAGCACGAGCAAAAATATGAGTCCGATGATCTCTTCAGGCGTATTATCAAACAAATACAGTCTTGTAATTGTAGAGACACCGCGAATTTGATAGCTTACAAATAAAAGAAAGTACAGGGCGAAGGAGAGCGTCAGGATGTGGGCCATTTTGCGATTGATAATTTGAGTCACCATGGAGTGATAATTTTCCCCTGGAAAGGTTACACTTAATTTTCCAATGATCCATGCAAACAGGACAGCTACTCCGCCCCCAAGGATAATAGCAATCCAGCCATCCGCAGAAACGGTTGTCCTCACAATCGTATTAGGGAGCGTTAGAATACCAAATCCTATGACCATGTTGCTTACCGAATATACAATTTCTTTACTGCTGATATCTTCTCTAATGAGTGCGTTTTTCATATAAGGATCACCGTTTCTTTGCTCGATTCTTGTCCTCAGGCTTCATAAATAACGGTCTTCTTGTCAGCCATGTGACGGGCAGTCGTATGAACATATCCTTCCAATCATGACTGAATGACGGGGCTATAGGAGTTAGATATGGGACACCAAAGCTCTGCAGCCTTACAAGATGAAGGCAAATCATGATAAACACCATCACTATGCCGTATAGTCCGAGGAAGCTTGCAGCAATCATTGTCACAAAACGAAGCATTCGAAAGGAAATCCCTGCACTGTAAGAAGGAATGGCAAATGAAGAGATTGCAGTGAGTGCCACGATAATGACCATAATAGGACTTACAATTCCTGCTTGAACAGCAGCCTCTCCGATAACAAGTCCTCCAACGATACCAATCGTTTGACCGATGGGCTTCGGCAGTCGAATCCCTGCTTCACGCAGCAATTCAAGCGTCACTTCCATTAATATAGCTTCGATAACTGCTGGAAACGGAACGCCTTCTCTTGAAGCAGCGATGGAGAAAACAAGCTTAAAAGGAATCATTCCTGGATGGAAAGATAATATGGCAATGTAGAGCGCAGGGAGAAACAAGGTGATGAATATGGCGGCAAGTCGAAGCAAACGGATCAAAGAACCTATAATCCATCTCTCATAGTAATCCTCAGGCGAATGCAGCAAGGATACAAACGTAAACGGAAGCAAAAGAACGAAAGGTGTACCATCCAGGAGGATGGCGATTTTTCCCTGCAGTAAGGCAGCGGTCACTTTATCCGGTCTTTCCGTATTTAAGATTTGTGGAAACGGCGACAGAAAGCTGTCTTCTATCCACTGCTCAATCGTTCCCGATTCCGGAGCAAAATCCAGATCCAAGGTCTTTATTCTGCGCTCGACTTCATTAATCAGCTCGGTATTCGTGAGTCCATTGATATATACAATACAAAGTGTTTGGTTTGATCTTCTGCCGATCGTATGCGAATCAATGGTTAGCCCTGGTTCCCTGATATTTCGTCTCAGCAGCGATATATTTGTATAAATGCTTTCCGTAAAACCTATACGAGGTCCACGAACCAGCGCCTCCGTTTGAGGTTCTTCGATGCTTCTGGCAGGCCATTTCCTGCTCTTGATAATTAAGGCCTCGTCGGCACCTTCTAGCATCAGTACAGTATCCCCCGATAGAAAAAAAGGCAGCAGCTCAACCCAGTTTTTAGTTCGCTGGGTTATTTGAAGAGCAATCATTTGATTTTCTATGTCATGAAGAGCTAGATGAGGATCTTTAAGAGATTCATCAGTCATCTTTTGGTTCTGTTGTATAGGGTTAATCACTTGTTCCTTTACAAGGATTTGGTCAGATAAGCCTTCTAAGCTGACAATGGCCGTCCTGTACTCGCTTCCCCCAACTGTTAATACTTTCGTAGTTAGATCGCTGGGATCGTTCAGCAGTAAGCTTAACGTCCTCAAGTTTTTATCTAGATCAGTCGAGAGAAATTTTGGTGTGTTTTCGGTATGCTGTATATCCAATGCTCTCATCTCCCTTACCAATCAGTTTCTTTTATAGTTTCCTTAAGAGGTGCTTTTATCCATAAAAAAAGAAGAGCTCCATGTATGATGGAGTTCTTCAGGGTATTTAATATTTAGTTCTTAAACTTGGAATCATGTTTTTGCGACGATAGATCGATAAGAGCAACCCGATTGCTGCGAAGTCAAGTACTTGGAATGAACCGCTATAGCCGATAAACGGCATAATGATGCTGACCATAGGAAGAAATCCAAAAGCAGACAGAATTGGCCACACCAGCCGGATTCCGAATAAAAGGATTGTTACGGTAACCAATAACTTTCCATAAACATCACGGATCTCATTTCTCAGGCTCCACATTCTAAGCAAGAAGAGAGTGACTATCACCCCCAGCAAAAGAGCAAACCCCCAACCGAAGCAGTATATAAGGTATGGAAAGATAGAATCGTGATGAATATAAGGCAATCTGGTATTCATGGCAGCAAATCCTTGACCGAACCAGCCTGCATCACGTATCGCCTCGATCGCCTGAACTTTCATATAAGCATCTGGTCTAATAAATTGCTGAACTCTTTCCATTAAATAATCCTTACGAAACAGAAAGCAGACAGTCAACACAATAGATGGGAGGACTGAGAGGTATATGAATTGAGAAATGTTTTTCTTATTCATCCATGTAATAACGGTAAAGCCGGTAAAGTACAGTACTGCAGCCACAGATTGATTAGCTAGGATCTGGATGATGATGGGCAGCACTCCCAAGTACATGGTTCGGTAT
The DNA here is from genome assembly GCA_023715865.1 of Neobacillus mesonae. Classification (GTDB taxonomy): domain Bacteria; phylum Bacillota; class Bacilli; order Paenibacillales; family Paenibacillaceae; genus Paenibacillus. The sequence goes on along the minus strand of JAMBOW010000002.1, from coordinate 831,924 downwards.
ATTCCTTCAAACTTCCCCCACTCTGAGGACGGCTTCATACCGCTTACCGTGAGCAGGAGGGGAAGCACGGATAAATGACAGATGTTAAAGCTGAACATACCGAGAGCAAGATATCCGCTCATCCCATTAAGTCTAATTCCAAACAGTATGGAGAATGTCATAAGTGCGAGAATAATCAAAAAAAGAGCGGCAGAGTACGCTTTGAGCTTTTGGTAGTTTAAGAAATAAAAAGCGGTGAAAAAGACGAATCCCAAACCCATATAAAAGGCGTATCTATCGAAATTATGTTTGTACAGCTGTGAGGTTGAATCCATAAATTGCACACTTAACGCTCCAAAAAGTCCGACTGCTGTCAACAAAGCAATCAGCAGCAGAAGCTTCCAATCTGTCACAGGACGATGGATTGTATTCAAACTTTGCCCGATCTCATACGGCTCGCCCATGTCCTTAACAGCACGCTCGGCGATCGTATCCTCTGAAGAGCCCTCTAATCTCAGCGATTCCATTCGTTCCTCGATGTGACTTTTCAGCTCTTCACGTATTTCCGAGTGCATTTGCTTTGCCCGAATAGGGGCACATACCTGGTCTAAAAACTCCCGGATAACGTTATGATCCTCGAATTGACGCAATGTTATTGCCCCTCCCCAACAATGGTATCTACTGCAGTTCGGAATTGAATCCATTCTTTGGTCTTTGCATGCAGCTGTTTCTTACCCTGATCCGTAATCTTGTAATATTTCCGTTTGCGTCCGTCCGGCTGATCCCAATAAGATACGAGCCATCCCTCGGTTTCGAGCGAATGGAGAATAGGATATAAAGTTCCTTCCTTCATCAGAAAAACCCCGTTTGAGCGTGACTCGATTTCTTTGATCAACTCATATCCGTACATTTCTTGCTGGTTCAATACGGATAAAATTAACGTTACTGTGCTTCCTTTAAGGAGCTCTTTGTTTACTGGCATCTTCCAACACACCCCTCCTATACATCGTATATCTATGTATCGTAAATCTATGTATATGAGTATATTGGATATTTACTAGAAACTCAACATTATTTAACTCCAATAAAAAAAGCCGACTTCTACCAGTCGGCTTTTTTCAAATCTCAAAATTTCATCCGGTTTTGATTTTTCTTTCGCCCAATCAACCATCCTGCAATACCGAAGACAAGAATCATGGCAAGTACAAAGATTTTTTGAGAGGGATCAAAATAAAAATAGGAGGTGAGCGAGTTTTGGATTGCTCTTAAAGCAATAACGATCAGGTAGGCAATCAGCCAGCCTGCAGCTGTTCCAGCCAGAGTCCAGTTCATGGCTTGCCCGGAACCTTTGAATCTTACCAGAAAAGCTCCCAGTACAATCACAATTAAAGGCAGATAGTAATAAATTGGTGAAGAAGAGATCGTCGTAAGCAGGCTGAATAGCCAAAAACCAACCATGCCGCTTAGTACAATTCCCCTTATATTGATCTTCTTATAGAAGATCATGTACAGGATGAAGAAGACAAGACAAAGTAAGGGAAAGATATAGAATCCGGTAATGAAGTAAGAAGCATTTGGAAAGCTGCCAGGGTTCTCATTTGTCGGATTACTTATATAATTTCCACTGAACCAGTTATACGAGAATAAATACAATCCAAGTATAGTCATAATGCTTCCAATCAATGAGAAAACCAATTTCATAATGTAACCTCCTCATGTAGTTAAGTTTAAGCAAAACCTATATCAAGCCTGCTTAAGTTTCAAGTTTGTGGAGTAATGAGGGATATAGTAATTATTATCCAGTATTGCTGCCAGCAAATCTACTCGGCGAACGGCTCAAATCATCAGCGTCATGGCAAATAATATATGCCAAAAGAATCGTTTTATAGGATAAAGTGATAACTCAGATACAGGAATATAGGTTCGTCTTATTGTGTCAAAAGTGCAGATATACCCAAACTATAACCAAACCTTGGTACCATACGCTTCAGCAAACAGCTGGTATAAATGAACTGACGGAATTTGGATGACGATATTCCATAATTTTGATATTGTATAGGAAGGTTTTACTTCAAAAACCTATTATTTTCTAAGATAACAATAACAGAATGTATTCATTTCGTGGGAGGAGTCACCTGATATCGCAAGAAAAACGACCTCTAATCGCGGTCTGTCTATTTTGAAAGTTCGTCGATAGACGTATTTCTTATATTACATAAATTCTTAATTAATGTCATTTGACGTATATTACTCACGCATACATGCAACAATTCAAGCATGACTTGCGTCAGTAAGGATACAAGGAGAGGGGGATCCTTTGTGGTAGAGCAGGGACTCATAAGAGCCGCTCAATCAGGCGATCGCGACGCTCTAATTACCCTACTGCGAGAAATTGAACAGCACGTCTATAAAACGGCATACTACATTTTAAATAATGAGCAGGATGCACTAGATGCTGCCCAAGAAGCACTGATCCGCATTTACACCAAGATTGATTCGTACGAAGAAAAAGCGCAGTTTAAAACCTGGGTTCAGCGTATAGTAACTAATATTTGTATTGATAAATTCAGAAGGACTAAACCTACAGTTTCCATTGAAGAACATGAAATGGTCTTTGAAGACCGACAGGATGTCGAGCACGAAGTGATGCTAACGTATGTATCGAAGGACGTCCAAAGTGCAATTAATCAGCTTTCCGAGCATCACAGAGCCGTGATCGTACTCAGATATTTGCAGGACCTCTCTTATAACGAAATCGCAGATTGTCTTGATTTGCCGCTTAATACGGTTAAATCCTATCTGTTTAGAGCCAGGCAGCAATTGCAAAATCTATTACAGGAGTATCAGAAAGGTGGTGTAACGTAGATGAAATGCCAAGAGGTGGTGGAAAGCATGCACCGATATATCGATGATGATCTAAACGATCTGGAAAAAGAGCAGCTTTTTGCCCATCTAAAGACGTGCAAAAGCTGCTCCGAGAAATTTGAAATACTAAAAGCTCTTTCAAGAGATTTGCAAGCATTGCCTGACGTAGCCCCGCCATTTAGCTTGGTAGATCGAATTATGCCACAGCTTGATGCGATGGATAAGGCAAAGAAGGAACAAGGAAGCACACTGCAGGAAATGAAGAAGGAGTCAGAGGTTATCGCATTGTCTGACCGCCAGAAGAATAAATCCTCACAGCGCTGGATGAAATCCCGTGTCGGACGTATATTCATGGGGACTGCTGCTGCAGCTATTGTTCTTGGTATCGCTGTTTTTAATTACGAACCTCAGAATTTGGATCAAGCAGAAGTGGATTTGCAGCTTATGAGTGAGGTTGATCAGGATTCCGATCCAACCAGCGGCAGCGGGGGGGCCTTTAAACAGGCGGAACAACCGGAAGAAAGTACCCAGTTGAAGGAATTTGCTGATGATCAGTCCAAGACACCTGACGCTCCAGATACTGAATCAGACGAAACTGCTTCTTCAGAACAGGTGCTGGTTGATCCGAAACAAGCCGAAAGCGAAGTGGCTGCGGACACAGAAGCTACAGCTCCAAAAGATGGGAGCTCTGAATCGGGAACTGCCTCACAAGGTACAGCTGAGCAGCCGTCTTCTTCCCAAGCTTCATCTGGAGAGGGAGTGAAGAATGATCAGGTGGCCCCGTCTTCGTCGCAGGATAAGAGTGTACCTGCTTCAGGTACCAACACGCCTCCATCCTCCAAGCCGGACGAGAGCGGTCAGCAAAGTATGACACAAGGTAAGGAAAATAATAGCGAAAGCCAGACCGGGTCTACTGAAACGGCACCTGAATCTGGGATGTTCAGCATCCAGGCTCAGCCTGCACCATCAGAGAATGGTGATGCCGCAGCAGGAAATTCGTCTGGAAGCAGCGAATCCCAGCTTCAAAGCCAAGGCCTGAAGAGCATGAATGTTCCGACGATTGCCACAACGATTTCTCCGAAATGGCTATCACCAGACGGCCAGTATTTAGTGGATCTCAAGGACAACAAACTAAGTGTGTATCAGCTTGGTGGAGCAAGTAAGGAAGAAAAGAAGCTGCTGCAAGAGATCGAAATCAAAGGAACTTGGATCACAGGTAGCTGGACGGAAGACAGCTTAACTTATAATTATGAAATGGAGTCTGAAGGCAAAACAACACAGCACAGCTATGCTGTTCCCTTGAAGTCGGAAAGCACAAACACCACGGCACCGTCTTCATCACAAAACAGCACGACACCTAGCTCGAATATAGAAACGACACCTTCTGAATCCAAAAAATAAGACCCACCCACACCATTTGGTTAGCACCTGAATATGTATATGATGATTCATCATTTAAGATGAGTCAAAGGTTTATGAAAGGCGTCGTATGACCGCCGGCCGAATGGTTTCTAGAGCCAGTCTTCGGAATTCCGGCGTTTATATAGATGCTAGAGCAAAGGGACCTGTATCTGCTTATAATTAGCAGAGGAGGTCCCTTTGTTGTCTTACTGTTTTTCTGTTAGGATAGTAAGGATGGAGGTGTGTCCGTGAGTGATGTAAAGACGGCAATAAAAGCAATTCGTGGCGGTGATCCGGCCAGCGTATATTTGCTTTATGGGACGGAGAAATACCAAATGAAGCAGTTTGCAGATACGATGAAGGAGCAGCTGATTGAAGAAGCTCATCGTGATTTTGCAATTGCAACTTACGATACAGCCGATACGCCTATTGAACAAGTGATTGAGGAAGCGGAGACGGTTCCTTTTTTGGTGCCTCGAAAGCTTATTTTTGTTCGTGATAACCTGCTGTTCACAGCGGGCAAAGATAACTCAAAGATCGAGCATCGCATAGAGTCGTTATTGACGTATCTGGATAATCCAGCTGATTACAGCATACTGATCTTTCTCGTACAGGGTGAGAAGCTGGATGAACGTAAAAAAATAGTAAAGACAATGAAGAGTAAGGCCTCTGTTTTGTCCTTTGGTCCTCTGCAAGGAGACGAGCTGATCAGCTGGATTACAAAAAAGGCAGGCGCTCGCAACGTGACTCTTGAAAAGGCAGCTGCTGAGACTTTAGTCCAGCGAGCGGGTACGAGTCTGCAAATTTTATCAGCAGAAGTGGACAAGCTGTGCCTGTATGCAGGTACTGGCGGAACGGTTACGTCTTCGGATGTTGAGGGAATGGTAGCCCGGAATACGGAACAAAATATTTTTGCCATGGTAGAAGAGATTGCCGGCTTAAGATTGAGCAAGGCGCTTGAAATATTCTATGAATTATTAAAGCAAAAGGAAGAGCCTATCAAAATTATGGCTCTTATTGCTAGACAATTCCGGATTATTTTGCAGGTTAAAGAACTGGCGGCACAGAGCTATTCCCAGCAGCAAATCGCAAGTCAGCTGGGGCTGCACCCCTATGCAGTCAAAATTGCCGGAGAGCAATCGAAGAGGTTCCAGTCTGAGCGCTTGCGCAGCATTATTAAGCATTTGAGTGAACTAGACTATCAGATGAAGACGGGGGCTATTGATAAGGTTCTGGGGCTTGAATTGTTTTTGCTGAAGCTTGGGGCATAATCATTGTAGTGGCTTATCCTAATTTATATATAATGAAGAAGATAGGTAGTCATGTCTTAACCTATACAATTTGAGGAAATGAGGCTGTGCTGTGTCAATGATCATCTCACCGTATATCTATTTGGATGGGCAGTGTGCTGAAGCCATTTCTTTCTATGAAAAGGTGCTGCAGGCTAAAAATTTAGGTGTACAGACATATGGCGATATGCCGGGTGCAAATGAACCTGTGCCTGAACATCTGAAAAACCGTGTTTTGCACGGGGCACTTGAGTTTGATGGCAATAAAATTTTGTTCTCTGATACGATGCAGGGACAGCCTTTCACACTCGGCGATCAGTTGACCCTTGCCATTACGACCACGGAGCTGGATCGGCTGAAGCGTATTTATGAAGGTCTTGCTGAGGACGGAAAAGTTCTTATGGAACTGCAGTCAACCTTCTTCAGTCCACTGTATGGCATGGTACGTGACAAGTTTGGGATTACTTGGCAGCTCAGCGGCGAAGCCTAAGATTTTCTTTATGTAGATAAAATAATATGCCCTGGCCAGCATTTGCTGGTCAGGTTTTTTTACATAGAACGAACTTAGAAGGGGCGGGAAGCTCCATGCCTTGTGACTACAACTAAAAAAACCTGATCCAGCCTGACAGATAAAATCTGCCTGACGGATCAGGTTTTTTGCTTAGTCACTATAAGAAACGCAAACTTACGCGTTAGCAGTAAGAGCGTTCAGTTTTTTAGCCAAGCGGGATTTTTTACGAGCTGCAGCGTTTTTATGAACAAGACCTTTAGTCACAGCTTTGTCCAATTTTTGGGAAGCAGCTTGAATCGCAGCTTTAGCTGTTTCAACTTCGTTAGAAGCTAGTGCTGTATCAGCAGCTTTAACAGCTGTACGAAGTGCAGACTTCTGGGAAGCGTTCAGCGCACGACGTTTATCGTTAGTTTTAACGCGTTTTACAGCGGATTTGATGTTTGGCATTACATTCACCTCCTGTTAAGGCAGTTACTTATGAAATACAAAACGTTTCACAACTTAAAATATTCTAGCACGACCCCCCTTAAAAAGCAACAACAACATGCACTGTGCTTGTATTTTGAAATAACGAATTTGGAGCTTCTGTATAAAAAAGGACATATTCGACGCACACTACCGTAAACCGTTACTTTTGAGGGAGGAACTACACAGTATGACACTGGATCTGCAAAAATATGCCGTTCGCACCGATCTTGCCATCGAGGCTCGTGAGCTTGCTCAAATACAGAATAACACTCCTATTTCAGGCGTTCAGGAAGATGTGGAGCAGCTAGGGGATGTAAAAGTAACAAGACTGGATGTATTAAATGAAGAAGGCTCTCAGCGCATAGGAAGAGTTAAAGGACATTATGTTACCCTGGAAGTTCCTAAGCTCCGAAATGGAGATACGACGCTGCAGGAGCAGGTTACCGCTGTGTTTACGAAGGAAATGGAAGACTTTATCGCTAAAATCGGAATCAATAAAAAGGCAAAAGTATTTATCGTCGGTTTGGGGAACTGGAATGTGACACCTGACTCTCTCGGTCCTCTCGTTGTAGAAAATACCCTTGTTACCCGTCAATACTTCGAGCTGATGCCGGATCAGGTGTCCCCGGGATATCGCGAAGTCAGCGCTATAGCGCCTGGTGTACTAGGCCTCACAGGCATTGAATCCAGCGAGACCATTCAGGGAATAGTTGAACTGACCAAACCCGACCTCATTATCGCCATTGATTCACTCGCCTCCAAATCGCTGGAAAGAGTGAATACTACCATTCAAGTAGCGGATATTGGTATTCACCCAGGCTCGGGGATCGGAAACAAACGCAAAGGAATTACCAAGGAAATAATGGGGGTTCCATGTATTGCTATCGGAGTACCTACTGTCTGCTATGCCTCAACCATCGTGAATACGACGTTTGAGCTGATGCAGGCACACTTTAACAAACAAACTAAAGCAGGAAGTCAAATCTTAGGTGTGCTGAATGAGATCAGTGAGCAGGAGCGTCTTGGTCTGGTAAAAGAAGTTCTTGATCCTCTCGGTCATGATTTGATTGTGACGCCTAAAGAAATTGACGAATTTATCGAAGATATCGCGAACATTATCGCGAGCGGATTGAATGCTGCGCTGCATGATGCAGTTAAATTGGAAAATGTAGCGTCCTACACGCACTGAATAAGGGTTTCTCTCCTACTAAAGAAGACCGAATCTATCGGTCTTCTTTTTTTTGTCCTTTTTTTGTTCTACTTCCTCGCAAGAGTTCATAGTTTTGAATTATGAGAGATTACAAGAAACAAGCCTAAACTCGAATGATGATTTGATTGCTTAGGGAGGTGGACTCTAGCTATGAACAAGTTTCAAACTTGGAATGTTTCAAGAATGAGAGCACGCGGTCTTCGTATATTAGCGACAGGACGTGCACTTTTGCTGCTTATACTCGTATCTGCCTTGTTTTTCGTCCTGCTTGGTCTTTCTGGATTGGCTGAGCGAAAGCTGAACAGCTCTTCCATATCCTCGATGCAAGGCTTTGCCGGCTCTCTATCAAGCGGCATATTTATGGATGTCCTTGGAATGGAAATTCCGCATCTATCACAAGGGAAGCAGCAATCCGAGCTGTCCGGTGAACAGGTAACCTCATTTGTCTTTGAATTATTGACGGGTGTGGATCCTAGAAATCCAAAAAGCCTGATTGCAAGTCAGGTGCCGGGCATGGGAAGCAATAAGCCGGTCTTGTTAAGAAGCGGTTCAGGCAATCAGCAAGCAGAAGCACCTCAGGATTATCAGCCTGACCCGGGATTTGTCGCTTCTACTTCCAATGGGAATGAACCGGAGGAGAACGTAGATCCTGATCCGGTTGAAGGCGCCGAAGAGCCTACTAATGAAGAACAACCGTCGACGGAGGTTCCAGGGGAAGTGGTCGAGAGTCCTGACCCCGAGAAGGAATTGAAAAAAACAGTTCTCATCTATCACTCTCATCCTCACGAGGCTTATAATCCGCTGCTCGGTACAGACAGCACGAATCCATCGTCTGGGAAAGCCAGCGCCAATGTATTTAGAGTGGGATCATTCCTCAGCAAGCAGCTGCAGAAGCAAGGCGTCGGAGTGGTTCATGAGCAGGAGGATTACGTCAGCACACAGGAGGATTACAACTGGAATTACTCTTATAAATATTCAAGGGAAACGGTTAAGGCTGCTATGACTGAAAACGAAAATCTTACCTATTTAATAGATATTCACCGAGATTCCCAGCGAAAAAGTAAAACTACAGCAACAATTGACGGCATAACCTATGCCAAAGTCTATTTCATTATCGGGCATGACAATCCGAACTGGGAGAAGAACGAAGCCTATGCAGCCAAGCTCCACAAGAAGATGGAAAAGCTGTACCCCGGCGTGTCTAGAGGCGTTTGGGGCAAGGATGGCGGCGGAGGAAATAATGGCGAATACAATCAGTCCCTATCGGAGAACAGCATATTGGTAGAGATCGGCGGCATAGACAATACAGAGGAGGAACTTAAGCGCACCTCCGAAGCTCTTGCGGACATCATTGCTGAAGTGTACATGGAGGAACAGAATGTAGAAAAAGCCAGCGCGGAGGATTCGCCCGCTGCGAATAAAGGGTAACGTTTGTCTCATTATTAACCATTGGGGGAAGAGGCCATGTCTACATTTGGAAAAAGGCTGCTTATCTTTGCACTATTAATCATTGCAGGTATGCTGATGGGCATGCAGATCGCAGGGACAGGATTTTCACTAGCTACGGATGTGCAGGAAGAAAATGCTCCCTTAGTACAGACGCAAGTGCAACAGCAGGGACAGCAGCAAATAACGGAAGCCTCTTCTACAGAGCAGCCTGTTTCAATGCCTGAGCCAAACCCTCAAGTGATTACCCCGCGGGACGTACTCATTACAGAGCCGGTCAAAGCATCTGCCGTCGATGTACTTGCTGAAAAAACAGCCGGATTACTTCAGCAGGTGTCACAGAGCGGAATTCGCTGGGTGGTTTCTCTTTTTAACGGTGTAACAGAATAGGGTCTGTATATTGAAGGCTGTACCGCTAACTGCTATAATGAGATGATTGACATTAGGCTGTTTTGGGGGTAAGGCATGACAGACATTCAGGCAAGACAAAAGAAAATTAGAAATTTCAGTATCATTGCACATATAGACCACGGTAAATCGACTTTGGCAGACCGTATTCTGGAGTACACCGGTGCGCTGACATCCCGCGAAATGCAGGAGCAGGTGCTTGACCAAATGGAGCTGGAACGCGAGCGTGGAATTACAATCAAGCTTCAGGCTGTGCGTCTGACGTACAAAGCGGATAATGGGGAAGAATATATTCTCAACTTGATTGATACACCGGGACACGTCGACTTTACGTATGAAGTATCCCGAAGCCTTGCTGCCTGCGAAGGCGCACTTTTGGTTGTGGATGCTGCTCAGGGGATTGAAGCTCAGACACTTGCGAACGTATACCTTGCGCTCGATAACGATCTTGAAATTCTACCTGTCATCAACAAAATCGACCTCCCAAGTGCGGACCCTGAACGGGTGAAGCAGGAGATCGAGGACGTTATCGGTCTTGATGCCAGTGAAGCTGTACTTGCTTCCGCCAAAGCAGGGATCGGGATTAAGGAAATTTTGGAGCAGGTCGTAACGGGAGTGCCCGCACCAAACGGCGACCCAGATAATCCGCTAAAAGCGCTTATTTTTGACTCTCACTATGACCCTTACAAGGGTGTTATCGTATACGTTCGTGTAATTGACGGTAAAATCAAAGCCGGATCTAAGATCAAAATGATGGCGACGGACAAATCGTTTGAGGTCATTGAGGTCGGTGCCTTTATGCCGCGGATGACCATTGTGGACGAGCTTAACGTCGGCGATGTAGGTTTTGTTGTTGCCGGAATCAAGCACGTTGGCGATACCCGTGTCGGGGATACGATTACCGATGCTAAGAATCCAGCTCCGGAGCCGCTGCCAGGGTACCGTAAGATCAACCCGATGGTATACTGCGGTCTGTATCCAATCGATACATCGGATTACAACGATTTGCGTGAGGCGCTGGAGAAGCTTCAACTGAACGATGCGTCTCTCAGCTTTGAACCGGAAACCTCCAGTGCGCTTGGCTTTGGTTTCCGCTGCGGCTTCCTCGGACTGCTGCATATGGACGTTATTCAGGAGCGGATTGAACGTGAATTTAATATACCGCTCATCACAACGGCGCCAAGCGTTATTTACCGCATTAAGCTGACCAATGGAGAAGTGCTTGAGATCGACAACCCGTCGAACTATCCGGAAGTCGGACGTATTGATCATGTAGAGGAGCCTTACGTTAAAGCTGATATTATCGTACCTAACGATTATGTCGGAACTGTAATGGAGCTCTGCCAAACCAAGCGCGGCGAGTATCTTAACATGGAGTACATCGATGCGAACCGTGTAACGATTACGTATGATATTCCACTTGCAGAGATCGTATACGACTTCTTCGATCAATTGAAGTCCAGCACGAAAGGGTATGCATCTTACGACTACGAAATCTCCGGCTACCGCCAGTCTAATCTCGTGAAGATGGACATCTTGTTGAACGGTGAGCAGGTCGATGCCTTGTCCTTTATCGTTCACCGCGAGCGTGCGTATCAGCGCGGCCGGGTGATCTGCGAGAAGCTGCGTGAACTGATCCCTCGTCAAATGTTCGAGGTGCCGATTCAGGCATCTGTCGGAACAAAGGTTGTAGCGCGTGAAACGATTAAGGCGATGCGTAAGAACGTACTCTCCAAATGTTACGGCGGTGACATTTCCCGTAAACGGAAGCTGCTCGAGAAGCAAAAAGAGGGTAAGAAGCGGATGAAACAGGTCGGGAATGTAGAGGTGCCGCAGGAAGCGTTTATGGCGGTACTGAAGATCGACGACAATTAATAAGCTATTTATCCTAGCGAGGTTTTTGGATGAAGAACGACTTTTGACTTTAGTCAACTGGAGAGATTCAGCCCAAAACCGAGCGCTTAATAACGAGCCTCACTATATAAGGAAAGCCGGTCTCGGCTTTCCTTTTTTCTTCAATGACGATACAATGGCTTCTTGTAAGATGTATCATTTTGCAGACCATACTAATCAAGAGGGGGCATACCCGCGTGGCAAATGAAATGCTGAAACGAAACAAAGCACCAGAAGCGGTGTATCTTCATATTCCCTTCTGCACGAATAAATGTTTCTACTGTGATTTTAATTCCTATGTGCTGAAAGATCAGCCGGTGATGAAATATTTAGAGGCGCTGGAGCGGGAGATGGAGTATACCGTCACTAAGACGCCTCCAGGGGAAATCAAAACGATATTCGTAGGCGGAGGAACACCGACGGTTTTGAAACCGGATGAGATGGCCTATTTTCTGAAGTCCGTACGTACTTACTTCCCGAACTGGGCAGAAGATATTGAATTTTCAATGGAAGCCAATCCCGGAACGACGGATCTAGAGAAGCTGTCCGTAATGAAAGAGGGCGGAGTTAACCGGGTCAGCTTTGGAGTACAAGCTTTCCAGAATGAGCTGTTAACAGGAATTGGGCGAATTCATAACACGGACGACGTGTATCGCAGTTTGGAGAATGCGCGTAAGGCGGGGCTTACAAATCTGTCGATCGACTTGATGTTCGGTTTGCCTAACCAAACTGTCGAAATGCTCTCGGAAAGTGTGACAAAGGCGCTTGAGCTGGGTTTGCCTCACTATTCCATCTACGGGCTGAAGGTTGAAGAAAATACACTGTTCCACACGCTGTTCCAGAAAAACCAGCTTCCGCTGCCGGACGAGGAGCATGAGCTGAAAATGTATTTGCATCTCATGGAACGAATGAAGGAAGCAGGATACGACCAGTATGAGATTAGTAACTTCGCGAAGCCGGGCATGCAAAGCCGGCATAATATGACCTACTGGAGAAACGAAGATTACTATGGTCTTGGAGCTGGCGCACATGGTTACGTTGGAAGAGAACGTCATATGAATGTCAGGGGAGTCAACCCATATATAGAAGCAACAGAACAAGGGCTTCCGCGTCTCGATACGCTCTCAGTATCCAAGGAAGAAGCAATGGAAGACTTTATGATGGTGGGACTGCGCATGTTGGAGGGAGTATCCAGCGCGAGCTTCGAGGAACAGTTTGGTGAGAAAATAGAGGACATATTCTCAAAGCCGCTGCATAAAATGTTGCATGCAGGTCTCCTTGATGCCACGGGGGAAGGCTACCGTCTGAGCAGCCAGGGAGTCCTGTACGGGAACGAGGTTTTTGCTGAATTTATCGGGACATTGACCGTCAAATAATTGCTTGAACTTCTATACGCTCTGATGTATATTTATACACATGTTAATTTCGTCAGTGCGTGATAGGAGGAGAAGGAGTCATGGCTGCGGTATGCAGAAAAGCATCTCACGAAGATGTCGATACTTTGTTTGAAATGATTAAAGGTTATGCAGAAAGAGGAATAATGCTTCCGCGTTCACGTGATGTGCTTCACAGGCAAATCGATCTTTTTGTTGTGGCTGAAGTGAATGGACAAGTCGTCGGATGCGGCTCTTTATGCAAGCTGGGGAAGGATCTGGTCGAGATCAGGTCGCTGGGCATATCTGAAGGTCATAAAGGACAAGGTATTGGTTCTTTGCTTTTGGACAAACTGGTGGAGGAAGCAAAGGAACAGCAGATCCCGAAAGTCATGGCATTAACCTATGAGGTTTCCTTTTTTGAGAAGAATGGATTCTCTGTAGTAAATAAAGAGATTTTCCCGGAAAAAGTATGGACCGATTGCGTCAACTGCAGCAAGCAGCACGCTTGTGACGAAATAGCAGTTCTCAAGATACTGAACTGACTTGACAATGCTCAGGTCAGTTTGGTATTTTTGTATTACTGGTTAGCACTCGTCAGTTGTGAGTGCTAACGAAATGAACATCTTTAGGGGGAGACACGTATGTTAACCGAGCGTCAAAGACTGATACTGAATGCTATTGTTGATGATTATATTCGTTCGGCAGAACCCGTAGGATCCCGCAGCATTTCAAAGAGAGGCGATGTCGGATACAGTCCGGCAACGATTCGCAATGAGATGTCAGACCTGGAGGAAATGGGATACTTGGAACAGCCGCATACTTCTGCAGGCCGTATTCCGTCTCATAAAGGATACAGATACTATGTTGATCATCTTGATCCTTTTAAGTTTAGCGAGCCTTCTGAACTTAAGGAGCTCAAACTGCTGTTAGCCGAGAAATTGAATGCGATGGAGCAAGTAATACAGCATGCTTCGACCATTTTGTCGCATATGACCAATTATACTTCCATCCTGCTTGGACCGGAAGTTTTTCATACGTCGCTTCGTCATTTTCAGCTTCTTCCGCTTGGGGAGAATACTGCTGTAGCGATCATCGTTACCAGCACGGGTCAAGTTGAGAATAAGACGGTGAGTATTCCGCCAAATGTCTCCATTTCTGAGATGGAGCGAGTCGTTAATTTAATGAACAGCAAGCTGGTGGGTGTTCCTCTGTACAAGTTGAAAGCAAGACTTTACTCTGAAGTTGCAAGAGAGATGGAGCGCAATGTTTCCGAATACGAAGCTTTTATGAAAATGCTGGATTCTGCTTTTGACGGAGAGTCTGAACATCGGCTGTACCTGAGCGGCACAACGAATATGCTCTCACAGCCGGAATTTAAAGATGTCGACAAAGTCAAACATATTTTTGACCTCCTTGAAGAGACATCTACCATTATGAAAATAATGACGCCGACCATTGGAGGGACAGGAGTTCAAGTCAAGATTGGTACGGAAAATGACCATGAAGCCTTTGCCAACTGCAGCCTTATAACTGCGTCTTATTCGGTTGAAGGAGAAGCTTTGGGTACGATTGGAATTCTCGGTCCAACTCGAATGGAATATGCAAAAGTCATCAGTATTCTCAATATGCTGTCCAAAAATCTGACGACGATGCTGACACATCGCTATAAGTAATAAGTCGTTTATTACTCAGATTTATAGTTTAAATGGGCTGTCTAGGCTTAATAATGATTTGTATATGTACGAAGGTATGATCCTTGTTCATGTTGAATGGTATTAACGGAAATGCCTGCCCGAATTGAATAACTCTATTTAAGGAGGTGAACATCTTGAAAGATGAACAAACAATGGAAAATAGAGAAGAGAACACTCTGCAAGAGGAAGCGGTAAATGAGGCTGTGCAAGCTGAGTCCGCCGAAGCGCAGGAAGAGGCCGTGAACGGTACTGATTCTGCTGCTGAACCTCAAGCTTCGAATGAAGAAATGAACAGACTGCAGGCACTTGCTGAAGAGAATGAGAAACGCTATCTGCGTGCCCAGGCTGATTTTGATAACTTCCGCCGCCGTACACAAAAGGAGAAGGAAGATCTTGCGAAGTATGCTTCCATGAAGTTGATTACGGAACTCGTTCCTGTAATTGATAACTTTGAGCGCGCCATCGCGACAGCTCCGGCGAATGCGGAATCGGAGTCCTTTGCAAAAGGGGTCAGCATGATTTTCCGTCAGCTGGAAGGTGTACTGCAGGCAGAAGGTCTGACATCGATGGAAACGGTGGGTCAGCCGTTTAACCCAGAATTCCATCAGGCCATCATGCAGGTTGAGAGTGAGGAGCACGAAGAAGGCATCGTGGTTGAAGAAGTGCAGAAGGGGTACATGTTGAAAGACAAAGTACTTCGTCCTGCTATGGTTAAAGTAAGTATGTAACACGAACATAAGCAAGTACAACGTTTTTTTACATTAAAATAGAACAGGCTTTATGCCTTGTATACATTAAGAAGGAGGATATTTTCCATGAGTAAAGTTATCGGTATCGACCTTGGTACAACAAACTCTTGCGTAGCCGTAATGGAAGGCGGCGAAGCAGTGGTAATTCCGAATCCGGAAGGTGCACGCACAACCCCTTCGGTTGTCGGCTTCAAAAAAGACGGTGAGCGTATTGTAGGTGAGACGGCTAAGCGTCAAGCTATTACGAATCCTGACCGCACAATCATCTCCATTAAACGTCATATGGGTACAAACCATAAAGAAAACATCGACGGTAAAGATTATTCTGCCCAAGAGATTTCTGCTATGATTCTTCAAAAGCTGAAATCCGATGCAGAAGCTTATCTTGGCCAAACCGTAACTCAAGCGGTTATCACGGTTCCGGCTTATTTTAATGACAGCCAGCGTCAAGCAACTAAAGATGCAGGTAAAATTGCAGGTCTTGAAGTTCTGCGTATCGTCAACGAGCCGACAGCTGCAGCCCTTGCCTATGGTCTGGAAAAATCCGAAGATCAAACGATCCTCGTATATGACCTTGGCGGCGGTACTTTTGACGTATCCATTCTTGAGCTTGGCGACGGCTTCTTCGAAGTTAAAGCTACCAGCGGTGACAACAGTCTCGGCGGTGACGACTTTGACCAAGTCATCATTGATTACCTAGTAAATGAATTCAAGAAAGAGCAAGGCATTGACCTGGGCAAAGATAAAGCAGCGGTTCAACGTCTGAAAGATGCAGCGGAAAAAGCGAAGAAAGAACTGTCTGGTGTACTCACTACGACGATCTCCCTTCCATTTATTACTGTTGCTGATGGTGTGCCTCAGCACTTGGAAGTAAACCTGACTCGAGCTAAATTCGAGGAGATTTCTGCAAATCTCGTAGAACGCACCCTGGGTCCAACTCGTCAAGCGCTTAGCGATTCCGGTCTGACAGCTAACGATATCGACAAAATCGTTCTGGTCGGCGGTTCCACTCGTATTCCTGCTGTTCAGGAAGCGATCAAGAAATTGACAGGTAAAGAGCCTCACAAAGGCGTTAACCCGGATGAAGTGGTTGCACTGGGTGCAGCGGTTCAAGCCGGCGTATTGACTGGTGATGTTAAAGACGTTGTTCTTCTTGACGTAACGCCATTGTCCCTCGGTATCGAAACTGCAGGCGGCGTATTTACCAAGATGATCGACCGCAACACAACAATTCCAACAAGCAAGTCCCAAGTGTTCTCCACTTATGCGGATAATCAGCCTAGTGTTGAGATCCATGTACTGCAAGGGGAACGTGAGATGGCAGCCGGCAACAAAACGCTTGGACGCTTTATGCTTGGAGATATCCCTCCAGCACCTCGCGGAGTACCGCAAATCGAAGTTACCTTCGATATTGATGCGAACGGTATTGTGAACGTGTCTGCTACAGACAAAGGGACGAACAAATCTCAAAAAATTACGATTACTTCTTCAAGCGGTCTAAGCGATGATGAAATCGAAAAAATGATGAAAGACGCTGAGCTTCATGCGGAAGAAGACAAAAAACGCAAAGAGCTCGTTGAAGTGAGAAATGCAGCTGACCAGCTGATCTACACTGTTGACAAAACAATTAAAGATCTTGGCGAGAAGGCAGATGCAGGTGAAGTAGAAAAAGCGAATGCTGCAAAAGAAAAACTGCAAAAAACGCTGGAATCTGACAATGTCGAAGACATTAAGTCTGCTACTGAAGAGCTTACTGAAATCGTTCAACAATTGTCTGTTAAATTGTACGAGCAAGCTGCACAAGAGGCACAGGCTCAAGGCGGAGACGCAGCCGATGCAGGTGCTAATGCAGGCGCACGTGACAATGTTGTAGATGCAGACTATGAAGTGGTTGACGAGGACAAAAAAGATAAATAATCATCGAAATATCGATGTTTGATAAGCCTTACAAGTGACAAGCATGGGAAGGTCAGAGCCGGAGTTCTTCGCGCTTTGATCCTTCCTTTTGTCACGTATATACGGTATTGTTATATGTTATGGGGGTGGAAGAGTGGCTGATAAGCGTGATTATTATGAAGTGCTTGGTATAGGCAAGAGTGCCGGTGACGATGAGATCAAAAAAGCTTACCGTAAGCTTGCACGGCAGTATCACCCGGATGTGAACAAGGAAGCCGATGCTGAAGCCAAATTCAAAGAAGTAAAAGAGGCGTATGACGTCCTAAGTGACGATCAGAAGCGTGCTCGTTATGATCAATATGGTCATGTCGATCCGAACCAAGGTATGGGCGGCGGCTTTGGCGGTCAAGATTTCGGCGGATTCGGCGACATTTTCGATATGTTCTTTGGCGGCGGAGGAGGCCGGCGGGATCCAAACGCGCCACAGCGCGGTAACGATCTGCAGTACACGATGACAATCGAGTTCAAAGAGGCCATCTTTGGTAAAGAAATGGATATCACTATTCCGCGGACAGAGAGCTGTGACACCTGTCATGGTTCAGGGGCTAAACCGGGCACGAATCCGGAGACATGTTCTGTCTGCCGCGGCAGCGGACAAGAAGAAGTGGTTCAGAACACACCATTTGGCCGTATGGTGAATCGCCGTGCTTGTTCTAATTGCGGCGGTGCCGGCAAAATTATTAAAGAAAAATGCAGAACGTGCCAAGGAAACGGTAAAGTTCGCAAGCAGCGCAAGATTAATGTCCGTATCCCTGCAGGGGTCGATGACGGAGCACAGCTTCGTATGAGCGGTGAAGGTGAAGGCGGACTGCGCGGCGGTCCTGCAGGAGATCTCTACATTGTTATTCGCGTGAAGTCTCATGACTTCTTTGAGCGTGAAGGCAACGATATCTACTGTGAAGTACCGCTCACCTTTGCACAAGCGGCACTTGGGGATGAGATTGAAATTCCTACACTCCGCGAGAAAGTGAAGCTTAAAATTCCTGCGGGTACGCAGACGGGAACGTATTTCCGTTTGAAAGGCAAAGGCGTTCCTCATCTGCGCGGCTCCGGTCAAGGTGACCAGCATGTCAAAGTGGTGGTCGTTACACCAAGCAAGATTAGCGATGAGCAGAAGGATCTGCTGCGTCAATTTGCTTCCTTAAGCGGAGAACAGACGCACGAGAACGAACAATCTTTCTTTGACCGTGTAAAAAAGGCATTTAGAGGCGAATAAGAAGAAAAGGGTTGTCCATGACAGATGGGCAATCCTTTTTTTCTATGAATAGCTGATTCTTCTTTGCGGCATTCTATGGCTTGAAACAATCATTTTGTATTCGCTTCATCATAAAGAAGTGAACAAAGGCGGTGATTTCTGATGACCGATAAGAATATCCTTGCTTATTTCAACTCTCCGGATCAAGCGCAGCAGGTGGCAGCGAAGCTGAAGAGTCTGATGATTCAAGACATCTCCATCGACCGATTCAGCCGCTATCCGGGAGAAGGAAGCAATGAGGTCATATTAAACGGTGCTATGGACAGTCTCGCTTCGGTAACCCAAGACGGCACATTTACAAATTCCTCATCGGGAATTCTTGCTGCCGCAGACCCGTCTGCAAGCGGAATGAGTGACGGAGGAGCCGGAGGGCCGACAGGAAAGGATATCCTGCTTACTGTCGTTGTTGATGAATCCTCTCATCATGAGGCACTGCGTATTATTGAGGAATCCGGCGGATTAATTTAAAAAGCGAATTCAAGGAGGAGTAGTCATGTCTTCTAACCGAAGAAAAGATCGCGTGCTTAAAAAATCAGAAAAGATGAGTGAGCTCACTTCAGCGAAAAATGAAGATGTGGAGTTCAGCGGCACGCTTGCCGATCAAGACGATATTGAGGCTTTGAACCGAAGTGCAGCTGCAGATGAGCGGCAAACGAAGAAACTGGATGACTTCAGATACGAATAAAAATAAGGGAACACCGGCATGCCTTTCTCAAAAGGACAAATGCCGGTGTTTTTTTACTTTGAGCTCAAGCACTATATTTTACTTGGGATGTGGAAATAACTGAAAAGAATAAGGCGAGCAGCCTTTCGTTCTTTGTGCTCGCTGTTGTTTGTATAGTACAATAGAGGTTATGAATACAGGGGAGGAAATTATAGAATATGTTATGGAATGAAATAACAATACATACAACCGAAATCGCAACGGAAATGATTTCGAATTTTCTGCATGAAGCTGGTGCAGGCGGTGTAGCGATTGAAGAATCAGGAACGCTCGACAAGATCAGAACAACGAAATACGGTGAATGGTACGAGTATCCTTTGAACGATATTCCAGCGGGTGAAGCTGTAATACAAGGCTATTTTGCAGATACAACCGATATGGATGCGATAATAGCGGAGATCAAGCCGCGCATTGAAGAGCTTGCAAGCTTTGGAATTGACGCAGGGAAAGCCTCCATCTCCGTAAAACAGGTGGATGAGGACAGCTGGGCAACGGCCTGGAAGCAGTATTTTAAACCGCTGCGGGTATCCGAGTCGCTGACAATTAAACCTACGTGGGAAGACTATATTCCGGCAGGCGAATCAGAAAAAATTATTGAGATTGATCCAGGAATGGCGTTCGGGACAGGAACACATCCTACGACTTCCTTGTGTCTGCGCACCCTTGAAAAATATGTGCAGGGTGGAGAAGAAATCATTGACGTGGGTACGGGTTCCGGTATTTTGGCCATTGGTGCTATGAAGCTTGGAGCGAAACATGTACTAGCTCTTGATCTGGATCCGGTAGCTGTATCGAGCGCACAGGAGAACAGCGCTTTGAATGGTCTTACCGATCATATAACTGTATATGAGAGTGATCTTCTATCAATTCTAGATAAACAAGACGGATCGCTCGGTGTTACTCTGCCGGTTAATATTGTTGTGGCAAACATTCTGGCAGAAGTCATTCTTCTCTTTGTAGGTGACGTATACGAAGCGCTGCAGCCTGGCGGGTTATATATTGCTTCAGGCATTTGGAAAAACAAAGAGGAAGTTGTAGAGAAAGCGCTGCGGGACGCGGGATTCGAAATCATCGACATTCAGCGTGATGAAGACTGGCTTGCGTTTGTGTCGAGGAAATAGAGATGAGTATGGATCGGTTTTTCTTTTATCCGTTAGAGCAGCTGCCCTTCTTTATTCTGACGATTCTTATTGCGTTTACGGTGCATGAGTTTTCTCATGCCTACTTTGCCAACAAATTCGGTGATCCGACAGCGAGAATGCTCGGGAGGATGACCTTAAATCCGGCGGTTCATTTTGACTTTTTCGGACTCATCCTGCTGGTTATTGCGGGTTTCGGCTGGGCAAGGCCGATTCCGGTAAACCGGGACAATTTTGAACGCAGGCGAATGATGAGCGTCGTTGTATCTGCTGCAGGGCCTGTAAGCAATCTCGTGCTCGCCCTCATAGGTACGATTATCTATGCGGTCATGATTCAGCTTGGAGTCATGGAATCCATTGAGAACCAGCGCGTGGTGTTCGCGATCTCTACATTCTTTTCTATTTTTAATATAACGAACTTTTTCTTGTTTTTCTTTAATCTTGTTCCT
This sequence comes from Neobacillus mesonae, assembly GCA_023715865.1. Taxonomy (GTDB): domain Bacteria; phylum Bacillota; class Bacilli; order Paenibacillales; family Paenibacillaceae; genus Paenibacillus. Next base: position 811,112 of record JAMBOW010000002.1, on the reverse strand, counting down.
TTGCCTCCGCTGGATGGATACCGCATCGTGGAGGAAATTGTACCGACTCGAATTCGGATCAAGCTGCAGTCGCTGGAGCAATGGTCCATTCTCATCTTTTTGATTATTGTTATTACTCCGCTCAATCGATGGACGATTACACCGCTATATGAATTGTCCATGAGCTGGTACACGGGGATAGCCCAGATGGTAATGACCTTGCTCGGAGGCTAGTCAGAACCGATGAAAAGTTGTAAGATGTTATGTGGTTAATTTTCGAAAAACTAGTGTATTTCTGAGAAGATAGATGGTTAAGCAGGGGGCATATAGATCCATGCAGCGTTATTTTATTGAACAGGATCAACTTGATGAGCAAACAGCCGTTATTGATGGCGACGATGCCCGTCATATTACGAAGGTCATGCGGGGCAAGCCCGGGGATAAGCTGATTGTGAGCGACGGGGTTAACCGTGAAGCGTTGGTTAAGATTACAAACATAGAAGCCTCACAGGTACAGGCTGAAATTATTGAATGGCTTCCTATGGATCACGAGCCCAGAGTGTCGGTGACGATTGCACAAAGTCTGCCAAAGGGCGACAAGATGGAGCTAGTTATTCAAAAATGTACAGAAATAGGCGCGGTCGGTTTTATTCCTTTTTTATCCGAACGAACTATTGTACAGTATGATGCCAAAAAAGAGGGGAAACGGCTTGAGCGCTGGCGAAAAATAGCGAAGGAAGCTGCTGAACAGAGCCACCGCAACCGTATTCCAGAGGTGCAAACGTCCAAGTCCTGGAAAGAACTGTTGGCTTCATTTCAGGATTATGATCTGGTGTGCTATTGCTATGAGAAAGAAGACGGCTTGCAGCTTAGAGATGTGGTCAAGCCATTTGCAGCCGGATTGTCTAAGGATAAGGCTGCTTCCGTTCTTGTCGTTGTTGGCCCCGAAGGCGGCTTTACGACAGGGGAAGTACAGGCTGCAGAGACTGCAGGAGCTAAATCCGTAGGTCTTGGCAAACGAATTCTTCGTGCCGAAACAGCAGGCATGGCCGCTTTAACTTGTATTTTATATGAAACTGATGAAATGGGAGGAATGTAATTATGCCATCCGTGGCGTTTTACACCTTGGGATGTAAAGTTAACTTCTACGATACTGAAGCCATTTGGCAGCAATTTAAAGAGCAAGGATACGAGCAGGTTGATTTTGACTCGCAGACCGCTGATGTTTATCTCATCAATACCTGCACGGTGACAAATACAGGGGATAAGAAGAGCCGCCAGATTATCCGCAGAGCGGTTCGCAAAAATCCGGATGCGATCGTGGCTGTAACCGGCTGTTATGCGCAGACATCTCCGGCAGAAATTATGGATATTCCCGGGGTCGATTTGGTTGTAGGAAACCAGGACCGCGACAAAATTATCCCATACGTTAACCAAATCCAGGAGACGCGTGAACCAGTTAATGCCGTAAGGAATATTATGAAGAATCGCGTATTTGAAGAAATGGACGTGCCGGATTTCGCGGATCGGACACGTGCGTTCCTTAAAATCCAGGACGGCTGCAACAACTTCTGTACATTCTGTATCATTCCGTGGGCTCGCGGTCTGTCACGAAGCCGTGATTCCAAAAGTATTATTACGCAAGCTCACCAGCTCGTAGAAGCAGGATACAAGGAAATTGTCTTGACGGGTATTCATACCGGCGGATATGGCGATGACCTCGATAATTATGATCTGTCCAGCCTTCTATGGGATTTGGATAAGGTCGACGGTCTGGAAAGAATCCGTATCAGCTCCATTGAAGCAAGTCAAATCGATGATCGGATGCTTGACGTATTGAATCGTTCCTCGAAGATGTGCCGTCATTTCCATATTCCGCTCCAAGCTGGGGACGATACCGTTTTGAAACGGATGCGCCGCAAATATACAGCGGAGCAGTTCTACAACAAGATGGGACGGATTCGTGAGGCTATGCCTGATGTAGGGATTACGACGGATGTCATTGTGGGCTTCCCGGGAGAGACGGATGAAATGTATCGCAACGGGTATGACCTGATGAAGGCGATTAATTTCTCCGAGATGCACGTCTTCCCTTATTCCAAGCGGACGGGGACTCCTGCAGCCCGTATGGAGGATCAAGTGGATGATGAGGTGAAGAATGAGCGTGTACACGAGCTTCTTCAACTGTCAGACCAAATGAAGCTCAGCTATGCAGAGAAATTTGTAGGACAAGTGCTGGAGGTCATCCCAGAAGGCAGAGGGGATAAGGCAGAAGGCAACCTTCACGGGTATAGCGATAACTATATCCAGATTGAATTTGAAGGCTCCGATGACCTTGTAGGCAAAGTGTGCCGAGTTAAACTGACCAAGGCTGGAGTTCATGCAAGTGAAGGACAGTTGGTCAGAGTCATGGAGAACGGACCTCATAGAGCTGCCCTCTAACATTAGGGTATATAATCACGGAGACGAACAAGGATTTCGCTTTCTTTTGGAGGGACAAGAATGCTTTGACCCTTAGAGAGGATTCGAAGTCCTTGTTGTTCAAGGAGAGGAGCTAAGTTTCAAATGGCAAGAACAGAGATTTCCGCCGGCGGTGTCGTATTCCGCCATACGGGTGAAGGGCTGGAGGTTCAGCTCATCACTGACCGCTATGCCAAAATATCTCTTCCCAAGGGCAAGATGGAGCCGGGTGAAACTGTTGAACAAACGGCGCTTCGTGAAATTGAAGAGGAGACAGGGCTCAAGGGAAGAATTGTTGTGCCAGTGGACATTATAAAATATACCTATCATCATGCCGTTCACGGTAAAGTGGATAAAGAAGTGCATTACTATCTGGTTGAAGCTGTAGGCGGAAATCATAAACCGCAAATTGAGGAAATTAAAGCGGTAGCCTGGTATGAGCCCATAGAGGCTTGGAACAAGCAGCAGCATCAGGGCTATGACAACAATGACCGTATTTTGAAAAAAGCGCTTCAAAAGCTGGGGATTGAGGTTTAAACCAGGCGGTTTGACACGTATTAGATACGAACCGGCGGCTTAAGTTTACTCAGCTAACGTTCCAGCTGCTTCCAAACTTTAAGGTAGCACAGCGGAAGAGCCAGCAAAGAACAGACAATATTAAAAATGGTTTGAGCATGGGCGATCTGTGCTCCCGGTTCGGATGAGAACATAGCTGATGCCTGATAGAGCAGATGGATGAGCGGAGCAAACAGCAGAGCTCCTGCGACATTAAGGACAATGTGAGACCAGGCTACAAATTGACCGGCTCTGCTTCCTCCTATTGCAGCCAGAAAAGCCGTAACACAGGTTCCGACATTCGAGCCGAGCACAATGGCAATTCCGATTTCCGGGGGCAGAGTACCGGACGCAGCCAGACCGATTGCCATGCCGATCACGGCAGCGCTGCTGTGCACAATCGCTGTCAAAACGGCACCGGCAAGTACTCCCCACCACACACTGTGGCCTGCTTGATGGACAAACCAGGGGAATATACCGCCTTCTTCAAGCGCAGGGCCTATTCGCTGCATCATAACGATACCGAACATTACCATGGAGAATCCCGCCCCTGCAAGAGCGATGTAGCCGCCGGGCTGAATGATCCCCGAGATTCGGCTGTTCATAACCAGCTTGAGCTCGCCCAGCAGAACAAGCAAGATCCAAATCGCTATAAAAAAGAGCAGCATTGGAAGTGCGTATTTTCCGATTTGCAGACTGAGCAGCTCTGTCGTTACCGTAGTACCGATATTGCTTCCCAGAATGATGCCGAGGGTTCTTGCATATCCAAGCAAATTGGCATTAACGAGTCCAATGGTCAGCACCGTAACCGCCGTACTGCTTTGAAGCAATGCGGTAATCCCTGTGCTGAACAGCATGCCTTTTAATGGCGTTGACGTGGCACGATCCAGTGAACCCGATAGCAGAGGGCCGCTGAGTTTATATAGTGAAGCTTCCATTAGCTTCATGCCCACAAAGAAAATAGCTAGACCATATACGAGTGGGAATAAGATTGAATTTAACATGATACTACGAGAACACCTTCTCTCCAGACATGACTTGTCTATCCTTCATCTTATGTCAGCGGGAGGACAACCATGACTATAGGTAAGCAGGTGACTCGATTATTAAAAGGAGTTGTACGCATTTTGGCATCGGTTATTCTTACAAAGAGCCGTAAAAAAAGAATAGAGCAGGGGCATCCCTGGATCTACAAAAATGAAATTGAGTCGGTGGATGGAAGTCCAGTTCCTGGTCAATTGGTTGAGGTGAAAAATCATCAAGGCCGCTACCTGGCTACCGGCTACTATAATCCTGCGTCACAAATTACGGTACGGGTTGTTTCCTATGAGCCTGTTAACGCTATGGACAAAGCGTTTTTTGTCCGTAAATTTGAGCAGGCTTTAAAGCATCGGGAGCGGTTCGTTACCGGCGGAGACGCCTATCGTTTAATTTACGGCGAAGCCGATTTTGTTCCTGGGCTCGTGGTGGACAGATTCGGGGATGTGCTTGTGGTACAGATGCTGACGCTCGGCATTGATCAGTGTCGTGAAGCAATTGTCGATGCTTTAGTTGAAGTCGTTCAGCCAAAAGGCATTTATGAACGCAGTGATGTAAGCGTCAGGGAGCTGGAAGGAATAGAGCAGGTAAAAGGACTCCTCTACGGTGAATGTCCGAGACATGTGACGGTAACCGAAAATGGGCTTAAAATTAAAGTGGATATTGAACAAGGGCAAAAAACCGGTTATTTCTTCGATCAGCGCGAAAATCGGGCAGCGATTGAGCCCATCATGACAGGCTGGGGTGAAAGAAGTGGAATTACCGTTCAGGAGATTGAGCAGGACGGCATCACCACTCTTACTCCCGTAAACAAGAGCGGAAAAGCAGTAACCTTTCCATACTGGGATGGGGCTAGTGTATTAGAATGCTTTTCCCATACAGGCAGCTTTACGCTGAATGCATGCAAATTTGGAGCAAAGCAGGTAACCTGTCTTGATATTTCCGAGCATGCCATTGAAAGTGCGCGGGACAATGTAGAGCTGAACGGCTTTGAGGACCGGGTTGAGTTTGTTGTTGATGATGCATTTCAATATTTGCGGAATCAAGTTAAAGGCCTGGAAGAGCGTGCAGCAAGAGCCAAAGGCGACAAGAAGGTAGACACTTCCGTGCCGATGACGGCAGGAGGGGGACGGACATGGGATGTCGTCATTCTAGATCCGCCTGCTTTCGCTAAGACAAGAGGAGCGGTCAAAGGCGCTGTTCGCGGCTATAAGGACATCAATCTGCACGGTATGAAGCTGGTTAATGAAGGTGGATATCTAGTAACTGCCAGCTGCTCGTACCATATGCGCCCTGAACTGTTCCTTGAAACAATTCAGGAGGCGGCAGCAGATGCAGGTAAGATTTTAAGATTGATTGACTGGCGTGCTGCAGGTAAGGACCACCCGCAAATTCTGGGTGTGGACGAGGGACATTATCTGAAATTTGCTATTTTTGAAGTTCGCTCAAAAGCCAGCGTATAGGATACGCATAAATAAACAGGAAGTAAGCAGGCTGATAAATATAGAAGCACCCGGTTCTCTTTCAAAGGAGAAGAAGCGGGTGCTTTTTTTAATATAAACATATGTTTAATTCTGATTCAATTCTAATAGAGTGATTGACTAGAATTACCAAACGCATGTTCCTGTGAAATGAGATATGGTATACTTGTGCTTAGTGTCTAATCGACAAATGGTTTAGCTTATCGGATAAATTTTCGATGCATTCGAAAGACAATTGCAGGGTGTAACCTATTTAAAATAACTGTAGATTTTATATTAATAGATCAGATTTTCGTATAAATCATAGAGCTTAATTAATTTAAAAAATGAATTGTAAATAGAAATTAAGGAGGGACTTATATATGCCGCTTCATTTGATGATTGGACGTGCCGGCAGCGGGAAAAGCACTGCAATAATGAGCGAGATTACAGATCAGCTGCGTGAAGATCCGGCAGGAAAGCCTATGATCCTTATCGTGCCGGAGCAAGCTTCCTTCCAGGCCGAATCCGAGTTAATCCGGTCTCAGGGCGTCAATGGGTCTATCAGAGCACAGGTGCTCGATTTCCGCAGGCTGAGCTTACGAGTAATGCAGGAAACAGGCGGCTCAGCTATTGTTCCGATCCGGGCAGAGGGCAAGAAAATGCTGCTGTACAAAATTGTGCAAAAACGGAAGGATGAGCTTAAAATTTTTGCAGCATCCGGGACGCAGATGGGGTTTGCCAATCATTTAAACTCATTATATGCAGAAATGAAGCGTTACAGAGCACAGGAGCAGTCTCTGAAGGAAGAGCTGGGGCGTATGATGGATTTACCGGGCGCAGGGGCGATTTTGCAGCATAAATTACATGATATCTTAACGGTATACGATGATTTTGAAGAGGAAATTTCGCGCCTATATTTAGATGAAGAAGATACGCTGGTAAAGCTTGCTGAGAGTGCATCGGCCTCTGATTACGTGAAGCAGGCTGACATTTGGATTGATGGATTTCGCGGCTTTACACCACAGGAGCTTGCCGTTATAAGAGAGCTGCTGATACATGCCAATTCGGTGACCATTGCCCTTACTCTCGACCGGCCATACGAGGGAACGAATGTACCGAATGAAATGAATCTGTTCTATTCTACAGGCATGGCGTATGCAAAGCTGAAGGGAATTGCTGAAGATGCCGGAGTGGAGTGCAGAACGACGCATATTGCTCCTCCTCAAGCACCTAGATATATCAGCTCCGCAATTGCCCATCTGGAGGCCGGATTTGAGGTGCGGCGAGTTAGACCGAGGGAATCAGGTCATGAAGGAATCGAGCTGTATTCAGCCGAGAACAGCAGGGCAGAGGTTGAAGGAATGCTTAGGGAGATTAGACGTCTGACTAGAGATGAAGGGGTGCGCTACCGGGACATGGCTGTGCTTGTCCGAAATCTAGGGGATTATGATCATATTATTGCACCCTTATTCAAGGACTATGATGTCCCTTACTTCCTTGACGAACGGAGGGATGAGCTTCATCATCCCTTGGCTGAATTTATACGTGCAGCACTTGATATAGTTAATAAACGCTGGCGTTATGAGGATGTATTCCGGGCTGTTAAAACTGATCTGCTCCTGCCGCTGGACGGGTCAATCAGCCGATACGATATGGATATGCTGGAGAACTATGCCCTTGCCTCGGGGATATCGGGTTACAGATGGACGGACGGTAAGCCGTGGAAATCCGTTCCGAGTCTTTCTCTTGAAGGGGATGAGCAAGGCAGAGCCGAGCAGAAGCGCAGCCGTTTCTTACAGTTGATGGAGAGATGCCGCAATGCGGTTGTAACTCCTCTGTTTGCTTTTGAGAAAAGATTCAAGAGAGCGAAAACGGCGCAGGACAAATGCAGTGCTTTGTTCAGGCTGCTGGAGGACACGGACATCGCTCGCAAACTGGATGCGTTAAGCAGCAAAGCCCTTGAAGAAGGCAGTCCCGAGAAGGCTCGCGAGCATCGGGGCATCTGGTCTGCTGTACTGGATCTTATGGACCAAGTGGTTGAGATGATGGGCGGTGAGCATCTGGATGCCGATTTGTTCTCTGGCGTCATTGAAACGGGGCTTGCCGAGTTGAAGCTCGGGCTCATTCCTCCTGCACTTGACCAAGTACTTGTAGGGAGCCTTGACCGTTCACGAACAGGTAATGTGAGCCATGTCTTTGTGCTTGGTGCAACAGACGGTGTTATGCCTCAAATCCATCAGGAGGAGGGGGTTCTTACTGGTACGGAAAGAGCCATGCTTACCGAATATGGACTGCAGCTAGGCCCTGATGTGAATAGAAAAATGCTGGATGAACGCTTATTAATTTATGCAGCTTTCACTCAGGCGAGTCATCAGCTGTGGATCAGCTACCCTATGGCAGATGAAGATGGAAAAGCACTACACCCGTCTGAAATGATTCGACATATCAAGCGCATGTTTCCTGGTTTGGAGGAAAGCTCCCTTCAGTCAGAGCCGGGTCAAAGTGATTACTGGGAGGAGCAGGCCCGCTTCCTGCTACATCCCGAGCTGACCTTGTCTTATCTTATTGGGGAGCTTCGGGAATGGCGAAGAGGAAAGTCCATTCAGGAGCCTTGGTGGGAGGTATATAACTGGCTCCTCAAGCGTCCGGAAATGCAGCTTCGTCTGGAGAGAATGCTTGAATCGGTGTTTCATAAGAACCGTACACGGAGCCTCACACCGGCGACAAGCTTTAAGCTGTACGGAACTCAGCTGAAGACAAGCGTCTCTCGAATGGAACGCTTTGCGCTATGTCCTTTTTCTCATTTCGTCTCCTTTGGTTTGAAGCTAAAGGAAAGACAGGTATACCGGCTTAAGGCTCCCGATATCGGTCAGCTGTTTCATGCCGCACTAAGCCAGATGGCAGCGAAGCTGAAGGAGGAGAACCGGGGATGGGGCACGCTTAGCCGGGATGAATGCATTTCCTATGCAGAAGAGACGGTCGACGTATTAGCGCCGCAGCTTCAGGGTGAAATTTTGCTCAGCACGAAGCGGTACGGCTATATTTTTAGGAAACTGAAAAATATCGTCAGCCGCGCTTCCATTATATTGGGCGAGCAGTCAAGAAGAGGGAGCTTTGAGCCTCTAGCGCTTGAGCTGGATTTTGGACCGGACAAGCCGCTCCCACCACTTACCTTCGAACTGGATAACGGCGTGGTGATGGAAATCGTAGGCCGGATTGACCGTGTCGATGTGGCTGAGGGAGACAACGGAGATATTTTACTGCGTGTAATTGACTATAAATCAAGCCAAACCGATTTGAAGCTGCATGAGGTTTTTTACGGATTATCTCTTCAAATGCTCACCTATCTGGATGTACTGCTTACTTATGCGGAAGAGTGGATTGGAACGGAAGCCCACCCAGCGGGAGTACTGTATTTTCACGTTCATAATCCTCTTTTGCAATCAGCAAACGGCATGGGATCAGAGCAAGCTGAACAAGAGCTGCTTAAACGCTTTAAGATGAAGGGGTTATTGCTTGCCGATCGCGAGGTTGTCGGGAAAATGGATACTTCCTTGGAGAAGGGGTATTCTTCTATACTTCCAGTCGCTGTGAAAACAGACGGTGGATTTTACAGCAGTTCGTCCGTTGCGACAGAAGAACAGTGGGATACGCTGCTTACATCTGTCCGCGGCACAATTAAAGAGATTGGCACACGTATTACGAACGGAGATGTGTCCATTTCTCCATATCGCATGCAGCAGGAGAGCGCCTGCACATTCTGTCCGTTAAAATCGGTATGTCAGTTTGATGAAAGCGCACCGGGCAGTGAATATAATCTCTTGAAACGGCCGGACAAGAAGCAGGCGTGGGAATTATTTAACAAGGAAGGAGGAGAAGCGTAATGAGCAGTATTCCAAAACCGGAGGGAAGCTTCTGGAGTGATGACCAGTGGAAGGCAATCGCTTCTTCGGGAGAAGACATGCTTGTTGCGGCAGCCGCAGGCTCCGGAAAAACAGCAGTGCTGGTTGAACGGATTATTCGGAAAATATCGGACCTTGATGCAGGCTTCAGTGTGGACCGATTGCTCATCGCCACCTTTACAAAGGCGGCTGCTTCAGAAATGCGGGAGAGGATCCGGGAAGCACTCGAAACCGCTCTAGAGCAAGATCCGGAAAGTGAACATCTTCGCAGGCAGCTGACTCTGCTTGGGAGAGCGCCAATTACGACGCTTCATTCCTTCTGTATGGAGATTATTCGGAGGTATTATCAACTTATTCCGCTCGATCCTTCATTTCGAATCCTTAACGAGTATGAAGCAGAGCTCATGCGTCAGGAGCTGCTGATGGAGCTGTTTGAAGAGAAGTACGGAGAAGAAGGGGAAGGCAGCGATTTCCGCAGGCTAGTCGACTGGTTCAGCGGAGAGCGAACCGACGATGCCATATATGGACTTGTTCAAAGGCTGTATGATTTTTCTCGAAGCCATTCGTGGCCGGAGCATTGGCTCACACAGATGGCTCAATCTTTTGAAGTAGGGTCCGTTGAGGAGCTAAGCCAGACTGAATGGGTGGCAAGCATTATGCGGGATGCTGAGCTTGCTTTGGGCGGAGCCGCTGATCAGCTGAAGCAGGCGCTGGCCATTGCGCAGGAGCCTGAGGGCCCTGCCGCTTATGCTGAGACATTTACAGAGGATCTGAACATGGTCGATTCTCTATTGAGCGAAGTACGAAACGGCTCGTGGGGAGTTTTATATGAAGTATTTAACAGCACCGGTTTCGGCAAGCTGAAGTCCGTTCGCAAGGGACAAGCTGATCCTGGACTTCAGGAAAGGGCGAAGGAGCTCAGAGAGTCAGCTAAAAAAACGGTGACCGAGCTCAAATCGGTTATGTTCGGAAGGTCACCTGAGCAGTTTCTAATTGAGCTTGCAAAGACGGCGCCGCTAATGAACAAGCTCGCTGATATCGTTATTCAGTTTGGACAACGATTCACGGAGGAGAAACGAGCAAAAGGCGTCGTCGATTTCAGCGATTTGGAGCACTATGCACTCCGCATTTTGCGTCACCCGGATTCTACTCCCGAGCTCTCATACCCTTCAGATGCCGCAATGGAATACAGGCAGCAGTTTGATGAGGTGCTCCTTGATGAGTATCAGGACACTAATACGGTTCAGGAGGACATCGTAAGTCTGATTTCACGTGTAAATCCAGGAAACAGATTCATGGTTGGCGATGTAAAACAAAGTATTTACCGCTTCCGCTTGGCGGAGCCGGGATTGTTTCTGGACAAATACCGTCGGTATGAACATAGCGGGGGCGGGGATGGTCTTCGGATCGATCTGGCACGGAATTTCAGAAGCCGCAAAGAAGTCGTTGGTGCGGTCAATATGCTGTTTAGACAGATGATGAACAAGGGTGTCGCAGAGATTGAATATGATGATGCGGCAGCTCTAGCTTTTGGAGCCTCCTTTCCGGAAGGGTCGGAGGAGCTAAGTGATTATACGCCGGAACTGGTGCTGATTGATCGTGCAGGATCGGGTGCAGTTGAAGACGTTGAGGCAGCAGAAGGGGATTCTGCAGGTGCAGCCGAACAGGTTGAACAGCTGGAGTTGGAGACAGCGGAACTAGAGGCAGCCTTTATCGCATCCCGCATACATCAGATGGTCGGAAGTATTGGAGCACCAATGCAGGTATATGACAAAACTACGAAGTCAATGAGACCGGCGAAATATGGGGATGTTGTAATCCTGCTGCGTTCTGCAAGACTCTGGACCCCGCTCATGATGGAAGTGCTGAAACGGGAAGGAATTCCGGTTACGGGTGATCAGAGCAAGGGATTTTTTGAGGCAACAGAGGTTGAAATTATGCTGTCCACGCTTCAAGTCGTAGACAATCCTCAGCAGGATATCCCGCTTGCTTCTGTTCTAAGGTCTCCCATTGTGGGTCTGGACGAGGAGGAGCTCGCCCAAATTCGTCTCTCAGGGAAAAATTTATCCTTCTATGATGCCATGCTGAAGACGATTGAAGGTGCGGATAATTTACCTGGTACAGAGCCTGAGGTGTCCGAGTTCTCAAGAACAAGACAAGACAGCGAACAAGGGGCAGCAGAATCTGAATTGCAGTCCGCGCTGAGGGAGGCGAGTGCAGCAGTTGAGGTGCTCACAACTGTCGATGAGAAAAACACAGTGAACCCAGCTCTTATTAGTAAACTTCGTGAGTTTCATAGCTTGCTGGAAGAATGGCGAAATGATGCCCGGAGCGGAAGTCTGAGTGAACTGATCTGGAGAATCTACGGAGATACCGGTTATCTGGAATGGGTAGGCGGTCTTCCAGGCGGCATGCAGCGCAGGCGAAATCTAAAGGCGCTGTACGACCGGGCTAAGCAATATGAGAGCACAACAATGAGCCGGGGCTTGTTCCGTTTTCTTACGTTTATTTCCAGGCTGAAGGATCATGGCGGTGATCTCGGTACAGTCAGCGGTGCCGGCGATACGGAGCAGGCAGTGCGCATCATGACAATCCATCGAAGCAAAGGCTTGGAGTTTCCGATCGTGTTTGTAGCCGGCATGTCGAAAATGTTTAATCAGCAGGACCTTAACTCTCCATTTATGATGCATAAGGAGCTCGGGTTTGGTCCGAGATTTATAGATGAAGAGAACCGTGTAGGATATCCGACGCTAGCGAATTTGGCTATTAAGCGGCGTGCTCACGCCGAGCTGCTAGCCGAAGAGATGCGTGTACTTTATGTTGCACTGACACGGCCTAAAGAGAAGATGATTCTCGTCGGTACGGTAAAAGATGCGGCTTCAAGGGCCTTAGCCTGGTCGCAGATCAAGGAGCATTCCCAAATGCTGCTGCCGGAAACGCTGCTTGCTTCGGGAAGAAGTTATTTGGACTGGGTGGGACCTGCTTTGTTCCGGCATCCAGATGGTCAGCCGCTGCGTGAAATGGCAGGTCTGGACAATGAAGATGGTCGGTGGTCCTGGTCCAGCTCCAGCTCATTTGATGAAGAGGCCGCTGAATGGAACGTTACGATTGTCCCAGGGGATACTGTTCAAAATCTTAGCAGCGGAATTCTTCCTGAAGAGGAGGGGATAGACGAAGACAGGCAGCAGCGAACGGCTGCACTATTAGAGCACAGGTCTGTGGTGTCTCGTCTTGAAGACAAGGAAGAAGTAGTGAAGCAGATTGATCATGCGCTGGCGTGGACTTACCCATACATCGCTGCAGCGAAGGCACCGGCGAGTACTTCTGTGACCGAAATGAAGACGCTGCTTGGATCGCAGGATCGTCCAACACTAGAGTGGCTTGATGAAAGAGAGCTGCGCGGCAGTGGGAGCAAACCTAGAGAAACGCTGCATTTAAAGCGACCGAAATTTATGAGCGAAGCACTGCTGACTCCGACCGAACGGGGCACAGTCTATCATACCATTATGCAGCACATGCCGATGACACCGGGTATCACTCTTAGCTTGGTTCAGGAGTCGATTGCAAGAATCGTAGAGCTGAATATCCTTCTGCCTCATCAGGCAGAGGCAGTTGATCCGGAGCAAATTCTCCATTTCTATGAGAGCGAACCAGGACAGCAGCTGACAAGAGCGGCATGGGTCGGGCGTGAAATGCCATTCAGCTATGGACTTCCAGCCAGTGAAACAGATCCTGTCTTGTTGGCACCTATGGAGGATGAGGAAGATTCCCGTACCGAATCGGTGCTGAGACAGGAAACGGTGCTGATCCGAGGTATCGTCGACTGCTTGTATGAGGTAGACGGGAAGTACGTGCTGCTGGACTATAAGACGGATAAAGTGCTTGAGCATCAAGGCGGAGTGAACCAGCTTGCTGAGGGCTACCGGTTCCAGCTTGATCTCTATGCAAGAGCATTAAAAGATATTTTGGGATATGAAATTAATGAAAAATGGCTTTATTTCTTTGATGCGGATACAGCAGTGAAGCTCTAGAAATGCAGCATAAAGGAGTGAGAGACGTAATATGCGGATATTGCATACGGGAGATTGGCATTTCGGCAAAACGCTGGAAGGCAGGAGTAGGCTGAAAGAGCAGGAGGCTTTTGTGGATGAGCTGGTCACCCTGGCGGATGAGGAACAGGCAGACGTCATTTTAATGGCGGGAGATGTGTATGATTCGGTCAATCCGCCTGCAGCTGCGGAGCAGCTGTTCTACGATGCCTGCGCTCGTCTTACAGCAGGAGGCAGACCTCTAGTTGTTATTGCGGGAAACCATGATCAGCCGGAGCGGGTTGCCTCGGTCTCTCCTTTGGTAGACGGAAGAGGAATTACGCTGGTCGGACTTCCGACTTCGGAAATCATAACGGTTCATGCTGCGAGGACGGGTGAGGAAGCCAAAATAGCCGCGCTTCCTTATCCTTCTGAGTCAAGACTTAACGAGCTGTTTACACAGGACGGCGAAGAACAGGGAATGCGCAAGGCATACAGTGAGCGTGTCGGGGAGCTGATGAAGCATCTGGCAAGCTCTTTCCGCGAGGATACTGTCAATTTGGCCATGAGTCATATTTATGTGCTTGGTGGACTTGAGAGTGATTCAGAAAGACCCATCCAGGTCGGGGGAGCTTATACAGTCGATCCTTCAGCCCTGGCTACTCGTGCCCAGTATACTGCTCTTGGGCATCTGCACCGGCCGCAATCCGTTAAAGGTGAGGGAATGCTTCGGTACAGCGGTTCTCCGCTGGCCTACAGCTTTTCTGAAGCAGGACAGACAAAATCTGTAGTCATGGTCGATGTAGTGCCAGGCGGGATGCCGGTGGCGAAGGAAGTGTATCTTAGCAGCGGTAAACCGCTGGTAAGATGGAAGGCGAAGGAAGGCCTGTCTGAGGTCTATCGCTGGCTGGACGAAGGAAGGGACGCAAATGCGTATATCGATTTGGAAATTTCGCTCAGCGAGGCGATGTCGATTGCGGAGATTCAGAAGCTTCGTAAAAGCCGTGAAGGAATTATCCATATTCGTCCAGTCTATCCGGAAATGCTGACTCAGGAGCTTCGTGCCGCGCGTGCGGAGCTCCCGGTACATGAGGTGTTCCGAAGATTTTATCAGCGACAGACCGGAGGCGCGACTCCGGATGACAGCCTGGTGCGCTTGTTCCTGGAGCTCGTTCACGAAGAGGAGTCAATGACCGAAGATGAAGGAGGTGCTCTGTCATGAAACCCGTCAAGCTGAAATTGTCCGGGCTGCAGAGCTACCGGGAGGTACAGGAGATTGACTTCAGGACGTTGACGGAAACGGGGCTGTTCGGTATTTTCGGTCCAACCGGCAGCGGGAAATCCAGCATACTTGATGCGATTACTCTTGCCATGTACGGAAAAGTGGAGCGTGCGGTGAACGGGACACAGGGAATCATGAACCAGGCGGAAGATGCTCTTTATGTCTCGTTTAGCTTCGAACTTCAATCCGAGAAGGGCATTCAGCAGTACCGTGTTGAGCGAAGATTCAAACGCACGGGTGAGGTGTCGATCAGCAATACGGTAAGCCGGTTTGTAGCCGTTACGGATGAGGGAGAAGAAGTGCTGGCAGACAAGCTGGCGGAAGTCAATCGTGCTGTTGAAGAGATGATTGGGCTTAAGATGGATGATTTTACGCGTGCTGTTGTGCTTCCGCAGGGGAAGTTTGCCGAGTTTCTGTCGCTTAAAGGTGCAGAACGCAGACAGATGCTGCAACGCTTATTTCATTTGGAAAAGTACGGAGACCAGCTTTCGATTAAGCTGAGCCGTAAAGTCAAAGAGAACGACAGCAGCCTAAAAGCGTTAGAAGCGGAGCAGCAGGGACTTGGCCTTGCGAGCAAAGAGGCTCTGGAAGAAGCTGAGCGTAATCTCCGCGAAGCCGTGCTGCAGGCTGTGGCCATGCGCAAGAAGCTGGAGGAGATGTCTTCTGCAGCGGAAGGGATGGCTAAAGTCAGAGAACAGCTGCTGGAGCGTTCCAAATATCGTGAGCAACTAAATGAAATGCTGCAGCAGCAGGCTCAAATTGCGGAGCTTGAAAAGCAGCTGGATTTGTCTGCGAAGGCAGCAGGTCTCATTCCAATTTTGGAAGAGCTCAGTAAAACGCAGGCTGAATCGGCCAAAAGACAGGAGGCTGCAGAAGCGGCGAGGGTACTGCTTGAGCGCTGTGAACAAGCCGCGCTCGAATGTACCCACAAAGAAGAGCAGGCTGCAAAGGTACTAGCCGAGGAAGAACCTCAGCTGCTTATTCGTCTGGAGCAGCTTGAACAGGCACGGGAACTGGAGCGGGAGACCGACACCCTCAGCAAATCCCAAGAGATGCTTCAGGAGCAAAGAGAAGCAGAAGAAGCTTTGTACAATAAGACTTACCAGGCTTACTTGAAAGAACAGGATCTTCATCATCGGGGATTACAAAGACGCAAGGATCTTCAGGACAGTCTGGCTTCCTGTGAAGTGAAGTCTCAGGAAAGAAAGGAACTGTCAGAAGCTGTATCAAGGAAGCATAAGCTGGACACAGCAATGGACAAGCTGAACGAATCCCGCTCACAAGGGAGCGCGGCTGACCTCAAGCTGAAAAATGCAGCAGAAGAGCTGAATCAGGCAGCATCTGAGGAGTTAAAGCTTGCAGAGGGACAGGAGCTGCTTGTCAGTCAGCTTCGTTCGTTTGAACAAGAGCTGCTCTTCAGCAGTCAACGACTTAATCAAGATCTGGAGCAGCTTGTCATATATGAGGAGAGACTTCGAGGCGAGCTGAAGGAGAATGAGCTGAGATATCTGTCCGCACGTCTTGCTGAAGAGCTGCAAGACGGCACGCCTTGCTCCGTCTGCGGTTCGGTGCATCACCCGAACCCGCAGACGCTTCTTCACGAGCCGGATGCTGCTCGTGAAGAAGACCTTGCGCAGCTGCGCGCCATCTCGGCAGAGCTCGGAGAGCTCCGCCTTGGCCTGCGCCAGCAGCTGCATGAGCTGCGCGGACTTCTCGCGCAGCAAGACCCCGGGGCCGCGTCGTCTGCTGCGGCCCAGAATACACCGCAGGCGGAAGCCGCGCCTGCGGCCGAGACCGCTGCAGCTGTGCATGCTGCAGCGCTTGCTGCGGTGCGCGAATACGAGTCGCGAACCCGCACTTATCAAGAGGCGGCGGATCGCTTTGCCTCCTCACTAGCCCAGCTGCGCGCGGAAGCCGCGCAGCAGGAGACGCGCGCTGCCTCTGTGCGGCAGCGCAAACTGCTCGCGCAAGCAGCTTACGACGCTTGCGCGAGCCAGCATACGGAAGCGGCCGCTCGGACGGAAGTACTCGCTGCCGAATGCGAGACGATCCGCGCGGATTGGACACGCGAATTGCCCGGCATCCTGCCGGAAGAAGCGATGAGCCGTTACGAATCGCTTCAGGAAAGGGATGCCCAGGCGGAGGAGATCAAAGCAAGGCTCGATAAAAGTGTGATCTTTCTCGAGGAAAAAGCAGCTGCAATTACAGAGCTGCAGCAGCAGCTGTCTACCATTGATAAACGCCGCGCACAGCTTGAGACAGAATGGCGGGGTAAAATTGAGCTGCTTCGCGAAAAAGAAGCCCGTCTCCGCAGCTTGGTTGGAGATGAGCGAGCGGAGGCGCTTCTCCGGGTGAGTGCGTCGAGGCTGACGGACATTCGCTCTGCAGCCAAATCTGCTAAGACGGCGCTTCAGGAAGCGGAGATGAAGAAGCAGGATGCGGTGAAGCAAGCGGTCATGTCCCGGCAGGCGGCCGATTCACTTCAGGATCAGCTGAAGGACGTAATTGCACGGTATGATTCTGAGCTCAGCCGTTCACCGTTTACGGAAGAACGTGAAGTAAGAGCCGCTTATTTGACTCCAGATATCACAGCGAAGTCTGAACACACGGTGCAAGAGTTCCGTGAACAGGAGAAGGAATTGACCTTACGCTTGAAGGACTTGGATCAGAAGCTCCAAGGAGCCTTGCTTACTGAGGAAGATTGGCAATCTATGACCGAGCAGCTTCGCAGTATCAAAGCACAGGATGAAGAAGCGATGCGTGCCAAAGCGAGAGCAGAACGCGATCTGGAGGACATTACACGCCGACATACCCGATGGATGGAGCTTGAAGGAGAACGTTCAGAGCTGGAACAATATGGTGAGCAGCTGTCCAAGCTGCAATCTGTCTTCCGCGGCAATACATTCGTGGAGTATATCGCCGAGGAGCAGCTGATGCAGGTGAGCAGAGATGCTTCCGCCCGTCTCCGTTATCTCACGAAGCAGCGCTATGCGCTTGAAGTCGATTCCGGCGGAGGTTTTGTCATTGTGGACGATGCAAATGGGGGAGTGAAGCGTCCAGTTTCGACGTTGTCGGGTGGAGAGACCTTTCTTACTTCTCTATCTCTAGCTCTTGCCCTATCTGCTCAAATTCAGCTGCGCGGACAATATCCGCTCCAGTTTTTCTTCCTGGACGAAGGCTTTGGAACGTTGGATTCCGA
This sequence comes from Neobacillus mesonae, assembly GCA_023715865.1. Classification (GTDB taxonomy): domain Bacteria; phylum Bacillota; class Bacilli; order Paenibacillales; family Paenibacillaceae; genus Paenibacillus. Next base: position 793,206 of record JAMBOW010000002.1, on the reverse strand, counting down.
ACTGCTGGATACGGTCATTACATCGCTTGAGAAGCTGCACAATAATCATCTTGCTGTCGGTGTCATCAGCCATGTGCCCGAGCTTCGGGCAAGGCTGGCCAGGAAGCTGATTGTTACTCCGGCAGAGGATGCAGGCAGCGGGTCCAAAGTGGCAATGGAACAGCTTTAGAAATTTTGTGGATCGGATTGAAACGGAATTTTTTGCGTCAAAAGACCAGATACTTTCTTGATATTTTCTTAATATGTATATTTAGTTTGTTCTTTTTCTTTTTTTCAGTGGCAATTTGCCCAGCAATGAATATGTTGTGGGTATGAGTCTATTGATTTAAAGGAGGAGCTTTATAACGATGGAGAAGCATGACAAAAAGAAAATGTGTTCCGACCACATGTATCGCTATGTATCTGTATGGATGGAGGACGGTTCAGTACACGACGGCATCGTAGAGAGCGTCGATGATGAGAATGTTTACCTGGCCGTGCCGATGACCTGCGATTACGACATGCAAGCACCTGTTTATGCAATGCATGGAAATTACGGTTGTTCGCCATGCGGAGATTACCGAGGTTTTTATCCATTTGGAGGCGGGTTCGGCCATCACCATGGCAGACGCCGCCGTTTTAACCGCTTAGTCCTGCCTCTATTTGCACTGACTGCGATTTCACTCTTGCCTTTAATTTAAAAGTTGAATGGTTTGACATGAGACGCTCCCCTGCTTAGTCAGGAGGGCGTCTTCCTTTATATCGAGGAGTGGAGCGCCGGAATTGTTGAATCGTCCGTTCTGAACTAGTATGATAAAGTAGTCAGTATTGTACATAAGAATATGGCAGCCCATTATACGAGCGAAAGGCAGTTAAAGCCTTGAACGACCAAGGTTTGTTGACCTGATTATTGCTATTCATGGGTTAGCGTTTGATAACTAGATCATTTAGGAGGGTATATTCATGGATTGTTTGTTTTGTAAAATCGTAGAGGGGACCATTCCTTCAAATAAAGTGCTGGAAAATGAGCATGTGATCGTCTTCCATGACATTCAGCCTGCAGCGCCAACTCATGCTCTTGTTATTCCGAAGAAGCATATTGCTTCAATGAATGATGTAGAGGGAGATGACTTTGCTCTAATCGGCGAGATTCACAAAGCAGCGCAAGAAGCTGCTAAACAGCTGGGTATTGCTGAATCAGGATACCGGCTTATCAACAACTGCGGCAAGGATGGAGAGCAGTCAGTGAATCATCTGCACTACCATGTTCTTGGGGGCGCAAGGCTTGGTGCGTTAACCGGAATTTCGAAATCTCACAGCTGATGAGTGCCTAAAATATGCGGTAAATCAAGCTTTTTTAGCTCTTATTGGTATAGAGGTTGACACACTAACGAATTTTCACCTATAATTAAGTTTGATGAACCGTGTTATATGCTCTTGGACGGTCTGGTCGGAGGGAGGGAAAACTGGTGTCTGAAACTAAAGTTCGCAAAAACGAGACAATTGATGCTGCACTTCGTCGCTTTAAACGTTCCATCGCTAAAGATGGTGTTTTGGCTGAGGTGAAGAAACGCAAGCATTATGAAAAGCCAAGCGTAAAGCGCAAGAAAAAGTCCGAGGCTGCTCGTAAGAGAAAGTTTTAGGAGGATTAACACAACATGAATCTTAGCGAACGATTGAACGAAGATATGAAGCAAGCGATGAAGAGTCAGGACAAGTTCACACTCTCCACCATTCGATTGGTTCGTTCGACGATTAAGAATCTTGAAATAGATTTGAAAAGAACTTTGGATGACAACGAAGTGCTTGATATCCTCAGTCGTGAAATCAAACAGCGCAAAGATGCCCTCCAAGAATTTGATAAAGCGGGTCGCACAGAACTTGCGGAGAATGCCAAAGCGGAAATTGATATAATCAGCAAGTATCTTCCCGTACAGCTTACCGAAGAAGAAATTAAAGTCATTGTACAGCAGACCATCCAGGAAACCGGTGCTTCTTCGAAAGCCGAGATGGGTAAAGTTATGTCGGCCCTTATGCCTAAAGTTAAAGGCAAAGCGGACGGCAAGCTGGTGAGCCAAGCAGTTCAACAATTTCTGCAATAACATAACCGTAAACACTCCCTGTTTCAGGGAGTGTTTTTTCTTTTTTTTGAAACGAAATGCTTGCAATAGCGTAGTATACGACATAAGGTGACATTATAGACTTAAACAGGAGGGAGGTTATAAATTTGGCAGAAACCTTGAAAAAGTGGAATTTCTCTATTGCCATCATTGCAGCTGTTTTGCTCGCCATGTTCTCTGCTTTATTTTTTGCACCGCCTGCACAGGCTGCAAAAGCCGGAGCTGTATATGTTATTCCAGTGGATCAGCCTATTGAACGCGGGCTTCAAAAGTTTATGGAACGCGGGTTCAAGGAAGCCGAACAGATGGAAGCTGGTCTTATTGTGCTGCAAATCAATACGCCGGGTGGATTGGTTGATACCACGAAAAAGATAGGAGATATGATTCAGAGCAGCGAAATTCCCGTGGCTGCCTTTATTCATGGGGATGCTGCTTCGGCAGGGAGCTACATTGCCCTAACAGCAGATCATATCGCTATGTCACCAGGCAGCACGATTGGTGCAGCAGCGCTTGTAGATGCAAGCAACAACTATATCGATGACCCGAAGGCAGTTGCTACATGGAAAGCGAACATGCAGGCTGCAGCTGAGAAGAACGGTAGAAACGCTGCCATTGCTCAAGGCATGACAGACCTCAATATGGTGGTCGAGATGCCAGAGATCAATAAGACGAAGGAGCAAGGGCAGGTTATTTCTCTTACGGCAAATGAGGCGCTTGAGGTTGGGTACGCGGACGAGATTGCTTCAACTCCCGCAGAAGTCGCTGCATGGCTTGATTATTCAGAGGATAATCTATTCATCATGGAGCCGACGACATTTGAGAAAATATCGAGCTTCTTAACTCACCCCGTAGTATCAACTATACTATTGTTCCTTGGTATTGCTGGTATTTTGATCGAATTGTTTGTTCCGGGCTTTGGTGTTCCGGGCATTATTGGTATCATCAGCTTTTCGCTTTACTTCGGAGGAAGCTATGTGGCAGGCATCGGCGGATCAGAGACCTGGTTCCTCTTCATAGTCGGGCTTGCACTGCTTGTCGCTGAGCTGTTCGTTCCAAGTTTCGGTATATTGGGAATTTTGGGCTCGGTCAGCTTGATTGCAGGGGTTGTCCGTGCTGCCTACGACACGGAAACCGCGTTGCTCTCCCTTGGTATTGCTGCAGCAGCAGCCACAGCGGTTGTCATAATTGTTGCTATTGTATTTAAAGAGCGCGGTATATGGAACCGATTTATTCTAAGGGACAGCATGACGGCGGACAAAGGCTACTCTTCCATTCGGACGAGAGAGGATTTAATGGGCAAGGAAGGAACAAGCTTGACTCCGCTTCGTCCGTCGGGTACAGCCGTAGTTGATGGGGAACGAGTCGATGTCGTTACTGAGGGCAGCTTTATTGATAAAAATGAGCCGATATTGGTTCATAAAGTGGAAGGCACCCGAATTATCGTCAAAAAAGTAAACCCTTAAATTTTCTTGTTTTTACTTTGTATTATCTTAAGAATTAAGAATAAAAAATATAGTTCTTGGAGGAATTTAATTAATGGATCCTAGTCTAGTTTCAATTCTTCTGATCGCCGTAGTTGTGATCATTGTGCTAAGTGTATTTTTCAGCTTTTTCCCGGTTATGCTCTGGATTTCAGCGCTCGCTTCCGGTGTGCGCATCAGCATTATTACGCTTGTAGCTATGAGACTTAGACGGGTAACACCAAGCCGGATTGTAAACCCGATGATCAAAGCAACCAAAGCAGGTCTTGGACTCAGTATTAACCAGCTGGAAAGTCACTACCTGGCCGGCGGTAACGTCGACCGTGTTGTTAACTCTCTGATTGCTGCACAGCGTGCGAATATTCCACTTGAATTTGAGCGTGCTGCCGCAATTGATCTTGCCGGACGTGATGTTCTGCAGGCGGTGCAAATGAGCGTCAATCCGCGGGTTATTGAAACACCAGTTGTTTCTGCCGTTGCGAAAGATGGAATCGAAGTTAAAGTTAAAGCTCGTGTTACAGTTCGTGCGAACATCGACAGACTCGTCGGGGGTGCCGGTGAAGAGACGATTATCGCCCGTGTAGGTGAAGGTATCGTAAGTACGAATGGTGCCTCCGCTTCCCATAAGGATGTTCTTGAACATCCGGATCTGATCTCTCGTACTGTTCTTGAAAAAGGACTGGACGCAGGTACAGCCTTTGAAATCTTGTCCATCGATATTGCCGATGTAAGTGTAGGTAAGAACATCGGTGCGGATCTGCAGACAGAACAAGCCGAAGCGGACAAACGTATCGCACAGGCGAAAGCAGAGGAGCGCCGCGCGATGGCTGTTGCCCAAGAACAAGAGATGAAGGCACGCGTCATAGAGATGAGAGCACGTGTTGTTCAATCCGAGTCCGAAGTACCGCTTGCTATGGCTGAAGCATTCCGTAATGGACAAATCGGTGTCATGGATTACATGAATTACCGCAATATCGAAGCCGATACAGAAATGAGAGGCTCCATTGCAAGACCTGAGGATAGACAGGGAGACAAAGACGATTCTAACCCGAATAAATAAGGTGGTGGAATGAAATGAACCTTATCGAATGGGTGATGAATAATTTTATATTTGTTTTGGGAGCTATTTTCGCCCTAGTGTCTTTCCTTGGAAAGAGCAAAAAGCAGAATGAAGGACAGCGCCCCTCCCAAACTGGGAATCATCGAGAGACTCGTCATGAAGAGTATGATTCAAGATATGACGATGTAGACGAAGATGATGAGGAGTATGAGGACGATTATGATGAAGAACCAGCCCCATACAATAAACAGCCTCACCCCGTATATACTGCTGCCCAGAATGAGTCGCTTGAGGAAAAGCTGAGAGAGCTTGAACTAGAGCGTATGCGTATGGAGCGGGCAAGGCTTAACCTGGAGCATGCGGCCCAGCGTAAAGCGGCAGCTAGAATGCAGTCCTCAGAGAAGCAGAAACGCAGTGACAGTGATGGATTTTTAAATCCGGAAGATATTCGCAAGGGTATCATTTGGGCCGAAATATTAGGCCCGCCCCGTGCGAAGCAGGGTTTTGCCAAGCACCGTAAATAACTAACAGAAGGCCGTCTTTTCTCGTTCGAGAAAAGACGGTTTTTTTTGTATTTCGATACTTTCATAAAAAAGAATTTCCGCGCATATGGTTTAGAGTACAGGAAGGGGGAGAACCGGCCCAATGACCCGAATCAGCCGCAATTTGCGCAAATGGACCAGTGAAGTGCTCGATTTGCCGCAGGATGTTCTTTTTGATACGCCTAGGCTAACCCTGATTGGGAGCAATCAGTTGTACATAGAAAATCATCGCGGGGTGGTTCACTTCTCCGAGGAACGGCTGGTGCTGGATTTGTCAGCAGGAAGGCTCGAAATTAGCGGAAATAATCTCGTAATCCGTGCCATTTTGCCTGAAGAGGTGGCCGTAGAAGGAAGGATTACAAATATACAGTACCTGGGAACGGAGGATGAGAAGTGAAGACACCCAGTCTTGCAAACTTAAGAGGAAGTGTAAGTATAGTTCTCCTTGGAGGAGACCTTGAAGCGTTGATTAATCAGATTGCCGTCAGAGGTCTCCAGGTTTGGGACATTCGATCCATCGGCGAGCGCAGTGCCAGCATGAATATTTTGCTGCGGGATTTTTTCAAGCTGCGTCCGCTTTTGCGCCGGACAGGCTGCCGTGTCCGAGTGAAACAGCGTATAGGCTTCCCTTTCTTTTTAGCACGGCTCTTCAAAAGGAAGATGTTTATTGCTGGAGCGCTTCTATTCTTTGTTATTCTTTTTACAATGTCCTCGCTGGTGTGGGATGTGGAAGTAAAAGGCACGGTAAAAATGACAGAAGAAGAGGTATTGGCGGCAGCAAAGAACGAAGGGCTTTATCCTTTTCAGTGGGCTTTTCGGCTTCCAACACAGGACAAGCTGGCTAAAGAGATGATTAAGCAGCTGCCGGCAGCATCATGGATCGGTGTTGAGCGGGATGGAACGAAGTTTACGATTCAGATCGTCGAGGCTGATGAGCCCGAAAAGCAGCCTTTACTAAGTCCGAGACATCTTATAAGCAAAGCAGATGCAGTCGTGACCGAAATCTATGCAGAGCAGGGAAGACCGGTTGTGCAGAAGGACACCCGTGTCAAAAAAGGTTCTATTCTTATATCAGGTATTTTAGGGGATGAATCGAATACAGAGATCGTTGCTGCCAAGGGGGCGGTTAAGGGGTTGGTGTGGCATGAATATAACATTGAAGTTCCTCTTACGCAGAAGCAGACAACCTACACAGGCGAATCCAATGAACGGAGATATATCGTTCTCGGTAATTGGGCTATTCAATACTGGGGATATGATGATACGCCTTATAACAAATTCGAGACGATAACCGATGTAGAGCCGCTTACATGGCGTTCCTTTAAGCTTCCAGTCGGATGGATGACGGAAACAGACCGGGAGACGAATTACAGGGAGCTCAAGCCAAGCGAGGAGGAAGCCAAGCAGGCTGGGCTTACCGCAGCAAAAAACGATATTTTAGCGAAAAATGGGAAAGGAACAAAGATTATAAGCGAAAAAATTTTGCATGAGAAGAAAGAGAATGGTAAAGTTTATATGAAAGTGCTTTTCGAAGTGGAAGAAAGTATAGCGGAAGAACTTCCGCTCGTTCATAACCCAAGTCCAAGTCAAGGAGAATGAGGCTATTTGTCAGAAAACAATTACAGCACACGCATCTCGCTTCAGAACGCGGGAGAAGGGCAGTCGTTATTTGGACCCCAAGATGCATTTCTTAAAATGATGGAATCGCAAATCCCTGCGACTGTCGACTCCCGGGAAGCAGAAATTACAATACGAGGTAATGCACAGGAAGTAGAAATGATGAGCCAGCTGTTTGAGGTTCTGCTCGGGCTTATCCGAAACGGGCATATCCTATCCGAAAGAGATGTTCAGTACGCCATTGAACTGGCCAAGGACATGCGGGCAGATCAGCTGCTTGATCTTTTTAAAGGAGAGATTACGAATACATATCGCGGCAAGCCGATTCGAGTGAAGACCATTGGCCAGAAGCATTATGTTACGACAATCAAGAAGCGTGATATTGTGTTCGGTATCGGTCCCGCAGGTACAGGTAAGACTTACCTTGCTGTCGTGCTTGCTGTTGCAGCACTTAAAGAAGGATCAGTCAAACGGATCGTTTTGACGCGTCCTGCAGTTGAGGCAGGAGAGAACCTTGGGTTCTTGCCGGGAGATCTTCAAGAGAAAGTCGATCCTTACTTAAGACCGCTATATGATGCGTTATATGATGTTATGGGACAAGACCAGACAGCCAAGGCGCTGGAACGCGGCTTGATTGAAATAGCTCCGCTTGCGTATATGCGCGGCCGGACACTTGATGATTCATTTATTATTTTGGATGAGGCGCAAAATACGACTCCGGAGCAAATGAAGATGTTTTTGACACGGCTCGGTTTTGGATCAAAGATGGTGATTACCGGTGATGTGACGCAAATTGACCTTCCGCGTGGGAAAAAGTCAGGACTCATTGATGCCAAAGCCATTCTTGAAGGTGTGGAAGAGATCGGATTCGTCTATTTTACGGAGCAGGATGTCGTACGTCATACTCTTGTACAAAAAATTATTACTGCATATGACCGAGCCGCCGAAAATCAAGAATAGGAAGGGATTGTCGTGGGATGACCCTTAAGGAATTGTCTAAGGACAAATCTTTTCAAAATAGAAAGCTTGGATGGAAGAATAGCAGAGGAGCCCGCTATCTTCTGTTTTTGTTTCTGTTGATTCTGTTTTATGTCAGTCTTGCTCCAAGTCTTCTGCCTGAACGCTATGATATTGTGCAGGGAACTCGAAGCGAGAAAGAAATCAAGGCTCCTATGCAGATTCAGGATAATCAGGCAAGGGCAATCGCGGCAGAGGAAGCTGCAGAGGCAGTTCAGCCGGTCTATCAGATTGTTTCTTTACGCAATGAAAATCTGGTGACCTCCATACTGGACCGGATCGATAGATTGAATCAGGATGACATTTCGAGGGATGATAAAATCGAAATTTATAAAGATGAAATTCCTCAAAGGCTCAGTGATTCGATTACGAATTATATTAATAACAATCGTGGCACGGGAACGTATTCCGACCCACTTCTTGAAGAGATCCGCAGAGTCACACAGGAGCAATCCTATCGGATTCCAGAAGAGACTTATATCAAGATAGCCCGTTTGTCCTCTGAGCAGATCCAGGAAATGAAGCCTGTTGCCCGTGAGCTTGTATCTAGGCTCATGGTAGACCAGATTACGGATGCTTCCACTCCTAGGGCCAAGGTTGCAGAAATGGTAAATACCAGCTCCTTAACGGATAGAACAGCTCGTGAAGTCGTGCAGGAACTTACCCGGTTTGTCATTACGGCAAACAAGTTCTATGATGATGAGGCAACAAAGGAAGCGAAGGCGAAAGCAAGAGAGAACACACCGCCAGTGTATATCGAAGAAGGTGAGACACTTGTAGCCAAGGGCGAAGTGATCACTGAAGAAGTGTACAAGCTGCTTGAGGACAACAAGCTGCTGCGTGACGAGGTGAATTATTGGCCACAGCTAGGCTTGCTGCTGTTATCCTTCTGCTTGGCGATTGGGATACTCATGTATATGAAGCAGATGAGCAGTCCTGAATTCAAGTACAATAATGCCCAGCTGCTGATGCTGCTCTGCATTTTTGCTATCACGATCGGATGTATGCATCTTGTCAGCTTCCTGCAAAACGACAGCCGGGTTTATGTAGGCTATCTGGCTCCTGTTGGGATCGGAGTAATGCTCATCACGCTGCTGTTGGATATTCCGCTCGCTTATGTATGTGCTATCATCTTTGGAATTCTGAGCAGCATTATTCTGAACACGCAGATTAATGAGAACTTTGATTTTAATTTTGGATTGTTTACGATTATTATCAGTTTTGCCGCTATTTTTGCTACAGACAAAGCAAGTCAGCGTTCTACCCTGCTTAAGAGCGGTATTATCGTTTCCTTGATTGGATCGCTGGTAGTCTTTATGCTCGCTATTCTAGGGAACGGTGATTGGGACCGGACGGCTGCGATGTATGGAGTCGGCTTTGCCTTTGCCGGTGGAATTCTTATGGCTGTGCTTGCCATTGGTCTGATGCCGTTTTTTGAATCGCTGTTTGGCATTTTGTCCGCGCTGAAGCTTGTCGAGCTTTCAAATCCAAACCATCCGCTGCTTCGCAAGCTGCTGACAGAGACACCAGGCACTTATCATCACAGCGTAATGGTTGGGAACCTGTCGGAAGCCGCTGCAGAAGCTATTGGGGCAGATGGGCTGCTGTGCAGAGTTGGTTCTTATTATCATGATATCGGTAAGACGAAACGGCCGATCTATTTTATAGAGAATCAAAACAATATGGAGAATCCACACGATACACTAGATCCTAAACTGAGCAAATCGATCATTATAGCTCACGCCAGAGATGGTGTAGAAATGCAAAAGGATTACAAGCTTCCTAAACGCATACGCGATATTGCGGAGCAGCATCATGGAACGACTTTTCTCCACTATTTCTATCATAAAGCACTAAAACAGGCGGAAGAGGCTGGAGTGGAACCGGATTTTACCGAAGAAGACTTCAGATATCCAGGTCCAAAAGCCCAGTCCAAGGAAGCGGCTATCGTCGGAATTGCCGATAGTGTAGAGGCTGCGGTTCGATCGCTGCGCAAACCGACAGTCGAGCAGGTGGAATCCATGATCGAGAAGATTGTGAAGAGCCGGCTTGATGACCATCAGCTGAATGATTGTGATCTTACGATGCGGGAGCTCGATATTATTTCCAAGACGCTTAAGGAAACGGTCATGGGAATTTTTCATTCCAGAATTGAGTACCCTGAAGAAATCAAGAAGCCTAAAGAATAAATAACTTTCACAGAAACATAGATAAGGAGCATGCCATATGAGTGTGCAGCTTGCATGGGATAATAATCAAGAACAATTTAACATTAGTGAGGAACTCATTGCTCTTTTCACACAGCTGCTTGAGAAGGCAGCCGAAATGGAAGGAGTCACTGAAGGAGAGGTTGCTCTTACCTTTGTTGACGATGAGGAGATTCATGAGCTGAACAAGGAATATCGCGGAATTGATCGTCCTACTGATGTGCTGTCTTTTGCAATGAATGAGACGCTGGATGAAGAGCTCGATATTGTATACGAGCTGGAGTCGGGCGAAACTGTAGACATTCCGGATGTGCTTGGAGATATTATTATCTCTGTGCCTACAGCCATCGCACAAAGTGAAGATTATGGTCATTCCGTTGAAAGAGAACTCGGATTTTTGTTTGTCCATGGTTTCTTGCATCTGCTTGGCTATGACCATCAGGATGAAGCAAGTGAAGCTGAAATGATGGGTAAGCAGGAGGCTGTTTTGGCCAGCGTGGGGTTGACACGTTAATGAGACAGCGTTCATGGGCAGATGTATTTCGTAATGCAATGGAAGGTTTGTTTTACGGATTTAGAACACAGCGCAACTTGCGTGTTCATGCTGCCCTTGCATTGGCTGCGGTTATAGCCGGCTTGTTCATGGAGATTTCACGCATAGATTGGATGTTTGTCTGTCTGGCCATCGGTTTTGTCATGGTTACGGAGCTGCTGAACACGGCCATTGAGCTGGTCGTTGACCTCGCATCCCCAAATATTCACCCACTGGCCAAAGCTGCCAAAGATACCGCTGCCGGAGCTGTACTGCTGGCGGCGGTTTTTGCCGTCATTATCGCTATCTTCGTTTATCTAAGACCGATCATCCGGTGGATTTTCTAATACTTTATTTTTCGCATAAATCCTAACTTCATAATTTTTATTAGAAAGAGGTATAAATATGGATGTTAATCAGTTGATGCAAGAAGCCGTTAAAGCGCGTGAAAAAGCCTATATTCCTTATTCTAAATTTGGCGTAGGCGCGGCTCTTTTGGGGGAAGATGGGTATATATATCATGGGTGCAATATCGAAAACGCTGCTTATGGCCCGAGTAACTGTGCAGAGCGTACGGCAATATTCAGTGCGATTGCAAATGGTCATACTCCCCGTAAGTTTAATGCCTTGGCAGTCGTAGGCGATACAGAAGGGCCTATTGCACCGTGTGGAGTATGCCGTCAAGTTATTCTTGAATTGTGCGACAGTGAAATGCCTGTATTCCTTGGTAACCTCAAGGGAGATATTCGTCAGACAACGATTACCGAGCTGCTTCCCGGTGCTTTTGGACCGGAAGCTCTTGAAAAAGCTTAAAAAAGTATAAGGGCAGTATGCCCTTTTGGAGGAATTTATGTCTAAAACAGCATTTAAATCTGGTTTTGTTGCTATTATTGGCAGACCAAACGTAGGTAAATCGACACTCATGAATCAAGTAATTGGTCAGAAGATTGCGATCATGTCAGATAAGCCGCAAACGACAAGAAACAAAATTCACGGTGTTTATACAGGCGAGGACAATCAAATCGTATTTTTGGATACTCCTGGTATCCATAAGCGTCAGTCGAAGCTTGGGGATTTCATGAATCAGACTGCATTTAATACATTTTCCGAAGTCGAGGCTGTATTATTTTTGGTCGATGCATCGGAAGGAATGGGCGGCGGAGATCGTTTTATAGCAGAACAGCTTAAAAATGTTCGTACTCCCGTGTTCCTTGTGCTTAACAAAATTGATCAGGTAGAGCCGGAAGCTCTACTGCCTCTGATTGATCAATATCGTAATCTGCTTGAGTTTGCAGAAATCGTGCCGATCTCTGCGAAGTTTGGGAACAACGTAAATACGCTGCTTGACCAAGTTAAAAAGTATTTGCCTGAAGGTCCAAAATATTATCCGGACGATCAAGTAACGGACCACCCAGAGCAATTTGTAATTGCAGAGCTGATCCGTGAGAAAATATTGCACATGACTCGTGAGGAAGTGCCGCATTCTATCGCGGTAACCATAGAGGATATGCGTGTACAGGAGAATGGAACAGTACATGTCTCTGCAGTTATTTTTGTCGAACGTGATTCCCAAAAGGGGATTATAATCGGAAAACAGGGATCCCTGCTAAAAGAGGTAGGGAAGCGCTCCAGACAAGACATCGAGAGACTGCTCGGCTCCAAAATATTCCTTGAACTATGGGTAAAAGTGAAGAAGGATTGGCGTAATCAAGATCGTGTACTTAAAGATTTGGGTTTCCATCGGGACGCTTAAGTCCTGCCTTCGTGACAAAAGCAGCCCCTTATCCATCTTCGTCGATTCCAGTTAATGTATCGCATAGAAACTAACGCCCTGTACATCCTATTCGTAGATGCTTATCACGTCATTTCCGAAGAGAGAGGATGAATACTCATGCGAGATTTTTCGTGGACGTATTTTGCAAAGACTGGAGATGTCGATGCCTACTTGCTGTATAAAGAAGCTTGTGCAACCTGCACAGCTGAAGCAAGGGCAGAAGCTGACGAAGAGGGAGGGGCTTACGATGACGGTCAGACCGAATCTTAGAAAAGTACAGCATGACTTTCTATTGGGGGACGAGACATGCTTTATAGGGTGGAAGGGATCGTCATCCGCAGCATGGACTACGGTGAAGGGAACAAAATTATTACGCTTTGCACCGAAAGCGGTGGCAAAATAGGTGTGCTCGTCCGTGGAGCCAAGAAGCCGAAAAGCCGTCATGCTGCGTTGACGCTGCCATTTACGTATGGCGAATATGTTTTTTTTCGTAATCAAGGACTTGGAACACTTAATCAAGGTGAGATTCTAGAATCTCACCATTTGCTGCGTGAAGATATTGTTAAAGCGGCTTATGCTTCCTATGCCTGTGAACTATTGGATCGGGTGCTGCAGGATGATGAGACAGGAAGCTTTTGGTTTAAGCAGCTCAAGGCTTGTCTTGCGGCACTTAATGAAGATAAGGATCCAGTCATTACGATATCTCTTTATGAAATGAAAATATTACAATCCGCAGGATATGCTCCAGAATTGACGGCTTGCATATCCTGCGGACGTGAGAGACCGGACGAAGAATACTTTATAAGTCCTGGACTCGGAGGGACATTGTGCCGGGCCTGTAAGCACTTTGATCCTCCTGCGATGTCAATCACTCCGCGTGCGCTAAAGCTGATGCGTTTGTTTGCTGCACTTGATTTGCAGCGGCTTGGGAACATTTCTGTGCGCGAGGAGACCAAGGCAGAAATTAAAGCGATCATGCGAGCCTTTATGGATCACCAGCTCAGCTTAAATCTAAAGTCGCGTAATTTTCTCGATCAAATGGAGAAATACGGATTTTAATGAGTCGAGGCTGCTGAAATTGGCTGATAAGTGATCTAAAAGTCTGGCAGCTTTGCCTATATTGACTCTGGAATTATATATATGCTATTATTAGTGGTAATATCTCTTTTGAGACATGTGTTGATCGAGAAAGTACTGAATGAAGGACTTTTGGCAAATAGCGAGCCGTGGGATGGTGAGAGCCCGGCAGGTCATATTCAGGAAATGGCACTCGTGAGCATGAAATGGATACGGAAAAGTGGATTGCACCTTGTAGTGCAGTCAAGTAGGGTGGAACCGCGGGAGTAGCTCTCGTCCCTACGTCTGAAACATCAGGCGTAGGACGGGGGCTTTTTGCTGTCCATACGCTCATTTAAAAGTTACCTAGCAAAGGAGAGAAACGTAATGAATTTTCAGCAGATGATATTGACGCTGCAGGATTTTTGGGCAAAGCACAACTGCATTATTGTTCAGCCATATGACACAGAAAAGGGTGCAGGGACGATGAACCCGATGACTTTTCTGCGTTCCATTGGTCCTGAGCCTTGGAAAGTAGCCTATGTAGAGCCTTCAAGAAGACCATCGGATGGACGTTATGGAGAGAACCCAAACCGGCTTTACCAGCATCATCAATTCCAAGTTATTATTAAGCCTTCACCTGACAACATCCAGGAGATCTATTTGGAGAGTCTCCAGGCGCTGGGCATTGATCCGAAGAAACATGATATCCGATTTGTAGAGGACAACTGGGAAAACCCTTCACTGGGCTGTGCAGGTCTTGGCTGGGAAGTTTGGCTTGATGGTATGGAAATTACCCAGTTTACTTATTTCCAACAAGTCGGAGGCATTGAAACCAATCCGGTGTCTGTTGAGATTACTTACGGAATGGAGCGTCTTGCATCCTATATTCAGGATAAGGACAATGTATTTGAACTAGAGTGGGTTGAGGGCATTACGTATGGTGATGTATTCAAGCAGCCTGAGTTCGAGCATTCCAAATATACTTTTGAGGTTTCGGATGTACGGATGTTGTTTACGCTCTTCAATATGTATGAAGAGGAAGCGAAGAAAGCGATGGATCAGCATCTTGTCTTCCCTGCTTATGATTACGTATTAAAGTGTTCCCACACGTTTAATCTTCTTGATGCTCGCGGGGCGATCAGTGTAACGGAACGGACGGGTTATATTACCCGAGTGCGAAACTTGGCCCGTCAAGTGGCTGCAACCTATTTGGAGGAACGTGAGAAGCTTGGCTTCCCGCTGATCAAGCAAGGAGGTGCAAAGTAAATGTCTAAAGATTTTTTATTTGAGATTGGTCTAGAGGAAGTGCCTGCACGTTTTGTTCGCGGAGCGGTTCAACAGCTTGAGGAACGTCTTGTTAAGTGGTTTGACAGCGTAAGAATTGCTCACGGTGAGGTTAAGGCGTACGCCACGCCACGCCGTCTGACGGTAATGATTAAAGATGTGACCGAGAAGCAGGAAGATGTTGAAGAAGAGGTAAAAGGTCCATCCCGTAAAATCGCTCTTGATGAGAACGGCAACTGGAGTAAAGCTGCACTTGGCTTTGCCAGAAGTCAGGGCGTAGAGCCGGAACAGTTTACTTTTAAAGAACTGGGCGGTGTAGAGTACATCTATGCTACCAAGAGCAGTAAAGGGATTGAAACTGCCGAAATGCTGGCGGAAGGTTTACAACAAATCCTTCATGCAATGACATTCCCTAAATTCATGCGCTGGGCTTCCTATGACTTTAAATTTGTCCGTCCTATTCGTTGGATTGTAGCTTTGTTTGGGGCAGATGTTATTAATATTGCAGTTACTGGTGTTACATCCGGGAACGTAACCAGAGGACATCGCTTCCTTGGTCAGGAAACGACCATTTCAGAGCCGGCCGCTTATGTAGAAGCACTGCGTGAACAGCATGTCATTGTTGACATTGAGGAACGTCGTGCACTTATCGTTCAACAGATTGAAGCATTGGCTGCCGAGAAGAACTGGACTATTGCTATAAAAGAAGATTTGCTTGAGGAAGTTCTGTTCCTCGTTGAAACACCGACGGTTCTTTTTGGAACATTTGAGTCTTCCTTCTTGGATATTCCACAGGATGTGCTGATTACTTCGATGAGAGAGCATCAGCGTTATTTCCCTGTTCTGGACGAGAATCAAAAGTTGCTTCCTTACTTTGTTACCGTGCGAAACGGCGGAGCCGAATCTCTTGACGTCATCGCAAGAGGTAATGAAAAAGTGCTACGCGCTCGTCTTTCTGATGCGAAATTCTTCTATGAGGAAGATCAAAAGCTGCAGATTAAAGATGCGCTGTCCAAGCTTGAAAGCATCGTATTCCAAGAAGAGATCGGAACTATTGGAGATAAAGTGCGCCGCATTCGGAAAATCTCTGATACGCTGGCCCACAAGCTGCAAATTCCAGCAGATCAAGTGGAATCCGTTAGCCGTGCTGCAGACATCTGTAAGTTTGACTTGGTAACACAAATGGTTTATGAATTCCCTGAGCTGCAGGGAGTTATGGGTGAGGATTATGCACTGCGGGCTGGAGAACGTCCGGAAGTAGCTAGAGCGATCTTCGAGCATTATCAGCCAAGAAGTGCATCCGATTCCGTACCAGCGTCCATTGTAGGCTCAATCGTAAGTATTGCGGACAAAATAGATACGATTGTCGGATGCTTCTCGATCGGCATTATTCCTACTGGGTCTCAAGATCCTTATGCACTTCGCCGTCAAGCTGCGGGAATTGTACAAATTGCACTTGATCACAAGCTTCCGATTACGCTGAATGATATTTTTGAAGTCGGTATTGAAATTCATGAAAATATGCGAGCGATGAAACGTTCCGCTGACGACATACGTAAAGACTTACAGGAGTTCTTTGGACTCCGTGTCAAAAAGCTATTGTCTGAAACGATGCGTTACGACGTAGTCGATGCTGTAATCAGTGCTGGATATGATGATATTGTATCTGTTGTTAACAGAGGTACAGCGCTTATGCATGCAGTGGAATCCAACGCTGACTTTAAGGCTATCGTTGATTCATTTAACCGCGTGGGTAACCTTGCGGCGAAAGCCTCAAATGCTTCTGTGAACGAGGAAGTTTTTGTCGAATCCGGTGAACGTTCATTGTATGAAGCCTGGAGCGCCAAATCTGAAGCTTATCGTAAGGCTTTAGCTAGCAGAAACGCCTTGGATTCACTCCATATTGCTGCTGAGTGGAAAGAGCCGATTACTTCCTTCTTTGATTCCGTCATGGTTATGGCAGAAGATGAGGCTGTTCGGGCAAACCGTCTGGGGCTGCTTGGTTCGATCGATAAGGATCTGAAAGCTTTTGCAGATTTCTCCAAGCTTGTCTGGTAATAAGAAACAAGGTTTTCCGCTAAAATAGGGATTGTATTAAGACATAAATGTACGGAACGGGGGGTGACTCCGTTCCGTATTTGTCCTTTATTTTCCATATGCATTTCCAAGCAGGAATTACGATGCTCTAAGGCGTATATAATAATATCCCGGACCTGGATGCACAAGTGAACGATTAAATAATAATCGGGTGATGATAAAATTGCAGAGGAAAATTGTAGTGGACGCAGATGCATGTCCTGTGAAAATGGAGATTGCAGATGCTGCGAGAGCTTTTAATGTACATGTCCTTATGGTTTCCTCCTATGACCATCGTCTAGAAGGTGGGGAAGGTATTTCGATCGTTCATGTCGATCGGAGTGATCAAAGCGCTGACTTATATATCGCAAATCACATTCAGGGACAGGATATCGTGGTCACCCAGGACTATGGACTTGCTGCTTTGGCTCTAGCTAAAGCATGCAGCGTAATTACATTTAGAGGCAAGGTCATTGGCGATCAGGATATCGATTTTTTACTTGATTCGAGGCATTCGCATGCCAAGGCTAGAAAAAGAGGTCATTACGGCAAAGGACCAAGGCCCCTGACAGAAGAGGATCGAAAGTCATTTCAACATAAACTGACAAAACTTTTAAAAGATTTGCAGGAGATTGTGTAAGTTTAGCGAATTATTATTTACGTGTTAAGAGATGAAGGTGGTTAAGATGAGTGCCGGACAGGGGAATATCCCGGAAAGTGTTATCGAATCAGTACTGAGCCAACATGATATCGTCGACACGGTAAGCAAGTTTGTACATCTGACCAAGCAGGGCAAATATATGAAAGGCCTTTGTCCATTTCATTCAGAGAATACCCCTTCTTTTACGGTGACACCCGAACGTCAAATCTTCTATTGCTACGGATGCGGCAAGGGAGGCAACGCCATCAAATTCAGGATGGAAATCGAAGGATTAACCTTTCCCGAGGCCGTAAAATCGATGGCAGAAGAGAGTCATATTCCTTTAGGGGATTGGCAAGGGCGTGATGTCGCACATCATAATCCTGAAACCGAGCGCTTATTGCAGGCTTATGAGCTTACTGCGAAATTATACCATTATCTACTCAAGAATACCGAGCACGGTAAAGCGGCAACGGAGTATTTACGTAATCGGGGTATGAATGACAAGGTTATTGATCATTTCCAAATTGGATATGCTCCAGCGGGATGGAATACGCTTGTACAGTTTCTTACGAAACGAACATATTCATTGCCTGAGATGGAAAAGGGCGGACTTATCTCAGCCCGAAATGAGGGTGAAGGATATGTTGACCGGTTTCGAGACCGGATTATGTTTCCGATCAAGAACAGCAGCGGCAAAATCATTGCTTTTGCCGGCCGGATTATGGGTGATGGACAGCCCAAATATCTTAACTCGCCAGAGACAAGGCTCTTTAACAAAAGTCGAGTTCTCTACAATTTGAATCATGCTAAACCCGCTATACGCAAAAAAGGGCAGGCTATATTATTCGAAGGCTACGGTGATGTCATCTCAGCTTGGGAGCATGGGATTCAGAATGGGGTTGCCGGAATGGGTACCGCATTGACAGAAAATCATGCGCGGATGCTTAAATCTCTCAGTGATGAGGTAATTATCTGTTATGACGGTGATCGCGCCGGACAAGCTGCAGCTCTCAAAAATTTACCGATCCTCGAGTCGGCAGGTATTCAGGTGAAAGTCGCGCTTTTAACAGATGGATTAGATCCTGATGAATTTATTCGCAAACATGGCGGAGAACGGTTTAATCATCAGATCATCGAGGGAGCTGTTCCACCTGTAAAATTTAGACTTATAAACTTGAAAAAAAACCATATACTGCTAGAAGAAGGTGGCCGTATTGCATACTCGCGTGAAGCCATTAAATTGATCGCCCCGCTCTCTTCACCAACAGAGAGAGAGGTGTATCTGCGGGAATTAGCATCCGAAGTGGATGTTGATTTTGAAACGCTGAAGCAGGAATGCAATCTTGAACGGCAGCAAATGCAAAAAAACGAGCAGTATGGGGATAATAACGACAAAAGGTGGAATAATGGTAGGCAACAAAATAGGCAGATTCCTACCCCAAATCTTCTTCCTGCTTATCACGTGGCCGAGCGAAGGCTTTTATCCTGGATGCTTCAAGATGATGAGGCTGCCAGATATGTTAGTGAACGTCTTGGTGAAGCCTTTAACATTAACGATCATGCAGCTATTGCTGCTTATCTATATGCTTATTACGCTCAGGGCAAGCCGCCGGATATAAGAATGTTCATGTTATCTCTCCAAGATGACCGTCTGGAGAAAACGTTGAGTTCAATCTCCATGATGGATATGCCTGAAGAGTGGGATCACGGAGCACTGGATGATTGTATTAAAGAGGTACTAAGGTATCCGGTATTAAAGCAGATTGATCAGAAAAAAGAAGAAATGATTGCTGCCGAACGATCCGGAGACTTTTTGCGTGCAGCACAAATTGCAAGTGAGATTATAACCCTAGAGAGACAATGATTGTATTTATCATAGCATGTTTCTAGGGAGGAGGGAGTCGAAGTATGGCGAATGATCAGCATGCTGAACTAGAAACAGAATTGACGCTGGATCAAGTGAAGGACCAACTGATTGAGCAAGGTAAGAAAAGATCGTCATTAAATTACAAAGAAATTATGGAGAAGCTTTCTCCGTTCGACCAAGACCCTGAGCAAATGGATGAGTTTTATGAACAGCTCAGCGATATGGGAATTGATGTAGTCAATGAAAATGATGAGGATAATAATAATCCTCTTCGTCCTAACGACGAATCCGAGAATGGTGATGGAGATGATTTTCATTTTGATGATGATCTCAGTCTGCCGCCTGGAATTAAAATCAATGACCCTGTCCGGATGTACTTGAAGGAAATCGGACGTGTTCCATTGCTGTCTGCAGACGACGAAGTCGAGCTTGCAAAACGGATTATGAATGGGGACGAGGAAGCAAAACGCCGATTAGCTGAAGCGAACCTTCGACTCGTTGTAAGTATCGCTAAACGTTATGTAGGCCGCGGCATGCTGTTCCTGGATTTGATTCAGGAAGGTAACATGGGTCTAATAAAAGCGGTCGAGAAGTTTGACCACAACAAAGGCTTTAAGTTTAGTACGTATGCCACTTGGTGGATTCGTCAAGCCATTACTCGTGCGATAGCAGACCAAGCTCGTACCATTCGGATTCCGGTTCACATGGTTGAAACGATTAACAAATTGATCCGTGTATCGAGACAACTGCTGCAGGAACTCGGGCGTGAACCGACACCGGAAGAAATTGCAGCTGAGATGGATTTAAGTGTTGAAAAAGTACGGGAGATTACGAAGATTGCTCAAGAGCCGGTTTCGCTTGAAACGCCGATCGGTGAAGAGGATGATTCACATCTTGGAGACTTCATTGAGGATCAGGAGGCACTCGCTCCGGCCGATGCAGCAGCATATGAGCTGCTTAAGGAACAGTTGGAGGATGTCCTTGACACACTGACTGAACGGGAAGAGAATGTGCTCAGACTTCGTTTTGGACTTGATGATGGCCGTACACGGACACTTGAAGAAGTAGGTAAAGTGTTTGGTGTAACGAGAGAGCGGATTCGCCAAATTGAGGCCAAGGCATTGCGTAAATTGCGTCATCCAAGCCGCAGCAAACGGCTTAAAGATTTCCTTGAATAGTTAGAATAAGGGCCTTCTGCTGTGCTTGCGGCAGGAGGTCTTTTTGTTCAGATACGAGAACATATTTTCTTGTTTTTGGATATATTACCTTCTAATTTCTTATTAACCATTATTTTATCTTTTTTTAAGAACGATTGCAAACAAGGAATGCATAACTGTGCAGAGCATTTTAAGCAATCTTTCTATTTATCTTAGTAAAATTGGGCGGTGCTATAGCGTAATGAAATTGTCAAAACGACTGCAGCTGTTACATGATCTAATGGACCCGGGACGAAATCTGGCCGACATCGGTTCTGACCATGCTCTTCTGCCCGTAGCTTGTGTTCAGAGTGGACAGGCGGCGATGGCTATTGCCGGGGAGCTGAATGAAGGTCCTTATGAGGCAGCCAAAAGACAAGTAGCAAGCAGCGGATTACAGAGTAAGATTGAGGTTAGACGCGGCGATGGTCTTCAAGTTATTGAGGCTGGAGAAGTGGACACCATAACCATTGCCGGCATGGGCGGCGCGCTTATCGCGAATATCCTGGACCGAGGCAAGGCAAAGCTTGAAGGAGTGACGCGTCTTATTTTACAGCCGAATGTGGGCGAGGATATTTTGCGGAAATGGCTGTATGATAATGACTTTGTTATAGAGGCAGAGCGTATTCTAGAGGAAGACGGCAAAATATATGAAGTGATAGCAGCCGTACCGGGCTACTTCAGCCATATTTCCAATGAAGAAATATATGAGCCGAAACTAGTGGGATCTGGAGCGCATGAGATTGAGCTGAGCCATGAGGAACTGTTAAAGATGGGACCATTCCTGGTTGAGCAGGGGGGACCGGTATTCGTTAAGAAATGGTATGGAGAGATGGACAAGATTAATAAGGTCCTTGCCTCCTTATCTAAATCAGAGCTTTCTGAAGCAATGGAAAAAGCGGAAGAACTTCGAAATGAGCTTAAACGAATTGAGGAGGTGCTCGTATGTATGCAAAAGGACAGGCTGTAATTTCAATTATGGAGGAGCTCGCACCCAAGCACCTGGCTGTTCCGGATGATCGCATCGGCCTGCAGCTCGGGACGCTTCAGAAAGAAATCAAAAATGTACTCGTAGCGCTTGACGTAACGGATGAGGTCGTTGAAGAGGCCATCCGCCTTGAGGCAGATCTGATCATAGCTCACCATGCGATCATTTTCAGACCCCTTAAATCACTTACGACCGAATCCCCCATGGGAAAGCTGTATGAAAAGCTCATCAAACATGATATTGCTGTTTATATCAGCCACACAAATCTTGATGTAGCTGAAGGCGGAATAAATGATTGGATGGCAGAAGCCATTGGTCTTAAGGACGTCTCACCATTAGAAGATCTGCACACCGACAATCTGTACAAGCTGGTCGTATTTGTACCGAAAACACACCATCAAAAAGTGCTTGATGCCGTCCTGGGTGCAGGTGCAGGTGCTATCGGTGATTACAGCCACTGCAGCTTCAATATTGATGGATACGGGACTTTTGTACCGGGTGACGACACCAAACCATTCATCGGCAAGCAGGGGCAAATGGAACGGGTAGAAGAGGTGCGGATCGAGACGATTGTCCCGCAGAGTATTCGGAGCAAGGTAGTACAAGCCATGCTGAAAGCCCATCCTTATGAAGAAGTTGCTTACGATCTATATCATATGGATATGAAGGGAAGAACACTTGGTTTAGGCCGGGTTGGAAAGCTGGCAGAGCCTGTTCTTTTACGAGAGCTTGTGGAGACAGTAAAACAAAGGTTTGATGTTCGTCATGTTCGGGTGGTTGGTGATCTGGACCGAAAGATTAAAAAGGCGGCTGTGCTCGGAGGCTCTGGAAGTCGTTATGTGAACCACGCGCTGTTTAGAGGAGCAGATGTCATCGTTACAGGTGATATCGATTACCATACAGCCCATGATGCTCTCATGGCGGGAATCGCCATCATTGACCCTGGACATAATATTGAAAAAATTATGAAGCCGAATACGGCGAAATGGCTTAAAGAAAAGTTGGAAAAGAGCCGGTACGAGACTAAAGTGCATGCATCTGAGATCAATACGGAGCCTTTCCAGTTTATCTAAAAAAACGAGTGTAAAATAATTACTCTTGAATGATAGTACGAGTCCTTGTATAATATGAATGTTGTCGGAAAGTTTGACAGACAATCGCTGGTGGCCTTGTTGCCACGAGAGGAAAGTCCGGGCTCCATAGGGCAGGATGCTGGATAACGTCCAGTCAGCGCGAGTTGAAGGATAGTGCCACAGAAATGGACCGCCGATGGCTGGCTTTATGCCATGCACAGGCAAGGATGGAACCGAGGTGTAAGAGACCCCGAGGAACGCTGGTGACTTCGTTCCTGGTAAACCCCATCTGGAGCAAGACCTAAAGGGACACAGCCTTCCTACGGGAGGCAGCCTTAGCCCGAGGTGTGTCTAGGTTGGTCGCTTGAGCTGTTCAGCAATGAATGGCCTAGATAGATGATTGTCGCTTGTGGTGGGAGGGTAGTTCCCGTTATGACCACGAAGAGCACAGAACCCGGCTTACGTAAAACTTTCCAAACTGCAACAAAGTAATGAATATAATGAGTATAACGGTAATTTTCTTCGCTTTTGCGGGAGAAATTACCGTTTTTTTGTGCGTGATAGTCGAGGTAAGGTCTGCCATCTTGAACAAACAACGATAGACGTTTTTCTTTTAGATTATAGAACTGCGGAATTGGATTCCTTCAGAGGAGGATGTTCTATAATCGCAAGAAAAACAACATTTCAAAGCGGTCTGTCATCTTTGAATAAACAAAACAACGATAGACGTTTTTCTTATATTAAGTAACCTATGGACGAACATCCAAGCCAATAATGGAGTGGGGAATAGATTATACTATCACTTGAAAAGGAGTTGTTCAGTATGTCTCAACGCAATGGTCATCATATGAAACACCATATGAAAAAGTGTTTTCCTCCCCTCAAACCGATCGTATGTGAGCCTGTCAATGTAGTGAAAAACCACTTCCATCCTCAAATTCAGCCAGTGATTCACCCAGTACAAATCATTAACAAACATCATCCAGTACCTGTACCAGTTCATGAGTGGGTAGTATCTGAAACAGAAGAAGTTGTCGGCGGAGCAAACACGGGTATGTATGGAATGAACGGCATGAACGGCATGAACGGTGTTGCTGGCGCAAGCACAATGAATGGCGTAGGCGGCATGAACACAATGAACGGTGTCGGCGGCATGTATGGCAAGGATTGCAATCGTAACCGCAGACGCAGATAGTAATGACAAAAGAGAGCAGACGAGGGTAAACTCGGCTGCTCTTTTTTTATTTTAGATATTTATGAATCGTATCTTGAAGCCTGTCCCGGACCTGCTGCGGCCAAAGCTGGAGAGGAGCATCCTGATCCGAAGCACCCGCGCCCGAAGCTCCCGCACCTGCATTTTCGAGCGCCTTGAGTACATCAATCTGCCCATATCCAAAATATTTGTCATAGCCTGGGTCACCGAGATCGATTACGCTGCTGCGCATTAAATCCATAACTTCTTCATTCGTTAAATTCGGATTGTACGAACGAATCAGCCCAGCAAGCGCGGCCACGTGAGGACTAGCCATTGAAGTGCCAGACAGAGCTGCGTATTGATTCCCAGGATATGTGCTTGCAATGCTTGAGCCTGGAGCCATGACGTCAATATAGTCGCCGTAGTTGGAGAAGCTGGCCCGCTGCATAGAAGCATCTGTTGCGGACACAGCAAACACCTCTGGATAAGCAGCTGGATAGCCCGGACGTTCGGTATTATCATTTCCGGTCGCGGCGATAAGGACGACATCATGATCATAAGCATATCGAATTGCATCATGTAAGAATTCTGCATCCGCATAATTCCCCAGGCTCATGTTAATGACCTTTGCACCATGATCTGTTGCCCATATAATTCCTTCAGCTACAGCATAACTTGTTCCGGAGCCGGATTGATCCAGTACTTTAACCGGCATTACTTTGTTATACCAAGTCATACCTGCAACGCCTTCATTATTATTCACTTTGGCAGACACAATTCCGGCAACATGGGTACCGTGCCCCACATCATCGTAAGGCTTAGCTGCAGAGTCAATGACATTGTACCCCTCGATCAGCTGCCCCTCAAGATCCGGATGGTCTAGGTCCACACCGGTATCGATTACGGCTACAATTACATCTTCACTGCCTTTAGACAAGGACCAGCCTTTGTTCGTTTCAATTGCAGGAAGGTTCCATTGATAACGTGAAAAGAGCAGGTCATTCGGAATATTGTTAGCCAGCTCATTTTCAGGAGCTGTTTCGTTGGTTAAATACAAGTAATGGGGCTCCGAGTAGATCGGCTTCCATTTGTTCTGGAAATAGGTTTGCAGCTTGGCGTAATCCATCTTATTGGATTTAAACACATAAGCTTGGCCGACCTGATGAATATGATCCAAATCAATGTCTTTTTCAATTTGCTTTATTTTGTCTGAGGATAGCTTTTGACTAAATCTCACCACAATTTCATCTTCGTAAAAATGGCTGGCATTCTGATTATCGTGTCCTGTTTTTACCGTAATATCTTTTAGCGTGTTAGGCAGTACCGATTCTACGCTGTACTTGCCTTCTTTAGGATAAGGGATCATTCGCAAATTTCGGCGCTGATGCTCTTCTACATCATTAAGAATATGCTGACTCATGACGGCAACCACAGCATGCTTTCCATCCTGCGAGGGTTCACCTACGATAAAAAATTTATCTTTATCAAGGGTAAGTGATGTAGATTCATAGGATTTATGCTTATTCAGAGCCTGTTTGGCAGAGCTGATGCTTGCAAGGAGCTGCTTGTTCTTATTCAGCTGAGCAGAGTCTTCGCGGATGCTGAAGGACTGCTGAGTGCCTTGAGACAAATCCATCCATAGAAGCGTATGAATATGACCGTGCGTTTTTTGCAATTTATTCATGTAGGATGAAAGCTCATTCTCGTCAGCGTCCTTCAGTTCATTAAGCATGTTCTGCAGATGCATTTGGGCATCCATGCGAGACAAGCGGTCAGTTGCTTGAATATCTTGTACTTTAATCCTTTGCTTTAGCAGCAGCTCCTGCTTCGGCTGGACTGGGGTCGCTTCTTTTTCGGCAATATGCCTGTCCCTGGGAAGGAACATCGTGATTAACAGAACGGCAGCTGCGGCACCAATCGCCCAGTATGTCCATTTGCTTCTACCCATTGTTATCGTATTCCTCCTGCTGTGAAGTATGGTAATCAAGGTTTTACCTATATCGTGAGGAGGAGAGACGATTTTTATACGAAATTGAACTAATATTCTAAAGCCTGGATTTCATGTGATTAGAGTACCGCTCGTCACATTTTTATGGTAGGATAGTAGCTGAGAAATAATGGTCAGTTAAGATACAGCAAAATCTTGGCCGGTTATAAGAAGTCTATTCAAAGGACTTATTCTTTAAGGGGGAACTACCTTTATGTCAGCAAATGTGCAGAAGTTATGTGAATCGGCACGAGAGAAATTGAAGCCCGCAATCGAAAAGCTGGAAGCATTTCTAAATGAAAATTCGCTTGTTCAGCTGGCTGCTGATCAAGATCAAGAAACGGTTCATTTTTACAAAGGATTTCTTTCTGATCTTCGGCACCTGCTTGTTTTTTCTGAAGTTTCTTATGAGAAGCTTGGAACAGCACTACGCCGTGCGAACTTTGATGTTGACTTTGCAGAAAAAGCACTCTACAATCTGTACCACCAAAGTGTTAACAGCTTTTTCTATCCAAAAAACGAATGTTATTCCGAGGATGGACGTTATGCTTATACAGGTCAAGATGCCATTCGTTTTCGAATTAAACCGGTAAGACCTGCTCGTGATATTATTATGGAAATTACGAAGACCTACGAAGAGCTTCGTGATGATCTTAACTACTACGAAAGTGATTATTTGACACAGCGTAGAATGAAGAGCAGAGCCTGATCACTCGAAGCTAATTTATAATACTTAAATAATGAAGATCCAAATGCCGCATATTTGCGGCATTTTTTTATTTTTAATTATGCCCATTCTTTATATTGCCATCATGACGACAGCTGTATAAGAAATTTGAGGGCAGGGAACGATAGCATTGAGGTGATAATAAATGAGTATACCCATCGTAAAATGCAGTGTAGCCAACTGTACTTATTGGGGCGAGCAAAATGTTTGTAAAGCGGATCTGATTATGATTGATATTGATGCGCATGCCAAAAAACATCTCAAGGAAGAGTACGCAGGTGAGACCTTCGACTCCGAGCATCAAGATCAAGCTTCTACTTCATCAGCCACATGTTGTCATACGTTTAAGCCAAAAGCTTAACAGCTGGCTTCATTACCTGTCAGGCATTCGATTGCTTCGGAGGTGCGTAAAATGGACAAATCCAGCCAAGAGAACAATTCAAAAGGAAATCGTGAACGAATCGATTATCCTCGAAAAGAGCATCATGAAGAGTACGCCGCAGAGATTAGTCCTTCGGTTCAAATGGAATCCAAGGACAATACGACAAGCGCACGGGAAAAAGAGAAAGACACTACCGGAAAACGAATCGGTTATCTTGGCATTCTCGCATCCATCATGTCACTGTTTTTATATTCATATGCAGTAGCTCCTGCAGGTATTGTTCTTGGGTACTACGCCTTTATCAAAGGAGCTCGTACAGTCGGCGGGTGGGCGATAGGCATTGGAATAGCAGCATTAGTCAGCTATGCGTTCCTTGTTATGTTTACCTATTATTAGAATGTAGTGCAGGCAGCTCTAGCTATGGGGCTGCCTGTTTAATTTTTGTATGAAGAAAAAACTAAGCATGGCATGAAAAGAAGCAATTGTGTACAATAGATCAATGGATAGAAAGCAAAATGGAGGCTTGTATACATATGCAAATCGATCCGGTTGGAAAAGTGCTGTGGTATGATGTTAAGAACTCGACTGAGGCACAATCGAATACCGCCACAGAAGCAGCGGTATCAAAGTCAGCTAATTCACCAGAATTTTCAGAGATATGGGCAGAGGTTAAGCGGGATCAGCCTTCAGATCATAGAAGCAGTAATTCCAATATATCTACAGAAGGATTACTATGGATTAATTTAAAGACGGGAACGGTGTCCGGTAGTCCGAGTATTCAAAGTTCTCAAAGTTCTCAAAGTTCTCTAGCTGTTACAAATCCCAAAGATTTAACTGCGAACAAAACACATTCAACGCCAGCCACGGCGTATGAGTCATTGATCCAGGAAGCAAGCCAAAAATACGGTGTACCTGTGTCCCTTATCAAAGCAGTCATTGACACGGAGTCCTCCTTTAATCCAAATGCTGTTTCAGGTGCAGGAGCTAAAGGCTTAATGCAGCTTATGGATGGGACCGCAGCCGGTCTTGGTGTAACCAATCCTTTTGACCCTGCACAGAATGTAGATGCAGGAACAAGATACTTGTCTTATCAGCTGCAGCGGTTTGATGGACAAGAGAAGCTTGCACTCGCAGCTTATAATGCAGGTCCGGGACGCGTAGGTGAGCTGGGAGTGTCTACGGACGAGCAACTGATGAGTTTAATCCATTTATTACCTAAGGAAACGCAAGACTATGTTGCTAAAATAGAGAAAGCACAGTCCAAATTTATTGGTTAAGATTAATAATAGCTGAGATCTGAAGATCAATATGGGGAGTCTTTGCTCAAGGTGCAGGGGCTCGCCTATGTTTGATCTTTTTCATGTTTATTTTAAGGGGGGACAACATAGATGCTTTATTATGATCATGCGGCTTCAACACCGCCTTACGAAGATGTCATCAGGACTGTAACGGAAGTGATGAAGCTGCATTATGCCAATGCCTCCTCGATTCATGGCTATGGAGAAAATGCCACTCGGCTATTAGATAAATCAAGGTCCATATGTGCCGAGGCGTTGAATGTAAAAGAGAAAGAAATTATTTTTACTTCAGGCGCAACGGAAAGTAATAATCTTGCCATTAAAGGTACGGCTCTTCGTTATCAAAATAGAGGCCGTCACATTGTAACGACCATGACAGAGCATGCCTCTGTATTTGAAAGCATTCGATTTTTATCTGAAATTGGGTATGATATTACTTACGTTCCGGTAGATTCGCTCGGCAGGGTAAAGGTGGATGATGTTATAAACGCCATTAGGAAAGAAACAATCCTTGTCAGCGTAATGCATGTTAATAATGAGACAGGTGCTGAACAGCCTGTAGCGGAGATTGGTCAGGCGTTAAAGAAAAAGCATCCTAGAGTGGTCTTTCATGTAGACGGGGTACAGGCGTATGGCAAAATCCCCGTCCGTCTTCCGGCTTCAGGCATCGATCTATATAGTATATCAGGACATAAAATTCGTGGACCGAAGGGAGCAGGACTGCTGTATGTCCGCTCCGGACTCGAGCTTTCACCACAGATGTCCGGCGGATCCCAAGAAGGGGGACTGCGTGCAGGGACGGAGAATATTCCGCTTATCGTGGGGATGGCAAAAGCAGTGCGTTTGGCTTGGGAACGTCAAGCTGACGTCAACGAACGGCTGGGAAAACTTCAGCACATGCTGCTTGAGAATATAAGCCATCATCCCGAATGGGAGCTGAACAGCTCGGAGGCTGGGGCACCTCATATTGTGCATTTTTCCTATCCGGGAATGAAGGCAGAAGTCATGCTCCACACTTTGGAGCAGCTCGGTGTCATTGTCTCCACGCAGTCTGCGTGCTCGTCCAAGCTTGCAGAGCCAAGCCGAGTTCTGCTGGCAATGGGTAAATCAGAAGCTGCTGCGGTCAGCGGAATCAGAATAAGTCTTGGTGATAATCATACAGAGCAAGACATCACAGTACTGGTTAATGCGCTTCAGCAGATGAAAGAAAGACTTGCTTCTTTTGAAGGGTGGAATAGTTAAAATAATGAAATATGATATGTTATTGCTTCGTTTTGGTGAGTTTACACTGAAAGGAAAAAATCGAAGACGGTTTGAGAGATCGGTTACCAACCATGTGAAATCTAAATTAACCGCCTATCCAGAGACGGAAATTATAGAAGAGTATGGCAGAATGTATGTGCGATTGGGCCAGCATGATCATCTTGAAATTATAGAGTCCTTGCGTAAAGTGTTTGGCATAGTCTCCATCAGCCCTGTTAAGTTAACCGAATCTCATTTAGATGAGATCATAGCTGCTGCGCTCGGTTTTATAGAGGAGATTAATCCGGCTCAGGGAACTACTTTCAAAGTCAACGCACGCAGAGTGTGGAAGCCGTTTGAGCATTCTTCACATGAGATGAATCATTTGGTAGGCTCGCCGATATTGAGAAAATTCAGCGCGCTCTCTGTGGATGTAAGAAACCCCGACATTGAGCTTAAGATTGAAATTCGCGAGGGACGAACATATTTGTATTATGAATATTTCCCTGCAGTAGGAGGGTTCCCGCGCGGCTCTAACGGAAAAGCGATGATGCTGCTGTCTGGCGGTATTGATTCCCCGGTAGCAGCCTGGTCATCCATGCGTCGGGGGCTGGAGCTGGAGCTGGTTCATTTCTTCAGTTTTCCGTTTACCAGCGAGAAAGCCAAAGACAAGGTTATTGATTTGGCCAGAGTGCTGGCAGGATATGCAGGGGAAGTGAAGCTTCATCTGGTGCCTTTTACTGAAGTGCAAACATCGTTCACCAAGACAGGCCAGGATAATCTAATCATTACTTTAATGCGGCGCTCTATGCTTCGAATTGCTACACAGCTGGCTGAACGTGAAGGGGCACTTGCTATCGTGAGCGGGGACAGCCTTGGTCAGGTTGCCAGTCAGACGCTTGGAAGCATGAATGTTATCGGCAGGGCGACAGAGCTTCCGCTGCTGCGTCCGCTGGTGATGATGGACAAGAGTGAAATTGTACAGATTGCCCAGGAGATCGGTACGTATGATATTTCTATACTGCCTTATGAGGATTGCTGCACGTTATTTGTACCTCAGTCTCCGGCAACCAATCCGAATATGAGAATTGTTGAAAAGATTGAGGCTTCAATCAGTGAATTGCCAGAGCTTATTTCAAATGCAGTAGCTCAAACGGAAACGCTTGTGCTGCGAGGGGATGAAGATAAGCAACTGCCGGACTCCATACAGGAAGATTGGTTCTAGATTTGCATGAATTTAAATAAATAAAAAAAGGCTTATCGCAGAGATGCGATAAGCCTTTTTCGATTTGTTACAGCTTGTCCATTTTGCAAAGAAAGATTAGAAAATTCCTTAAGAGTATGAATGCTCTCGTTTTGAGCTTTGTTGTTTACGATAGCCGGCAAACAATACTCCTGCAATGACAAGAACAATAAACAGAATACGAATCACCGGATGTGAGATGAAAAATGGCTCCAGCCTTTTTTCCTCCGTGATCATGTTTGAAGCGGTATAGGCAAGTACTGCTGCACCCAGATACATAATCCAAGGGAAACGATCGATAAGCTTGATAAACAACGTACTGCCCCATACAATAACCGGAACACTGATGAGCAGACCCAAAATCACGAGAACCAAATGCTGCTGAGCTGCGCCTGCAACGGCTATGACGTTGTCTATTCCCATCGCTGCGTCGGCTATTACAATTGTGCGAACAGCTGACCATAGAGAAGTTCCTGCTTTGATGTCGCTATGTTCCTCAGAAGCTTGGTCAGCCAGCAGCTTGTAAGCAATTCCAACGAGAAGTGCGCCTGCAACGAGCAATAGCCAAGGAATTTGGAGAAGCCATAGGACAACGATGGTTGCTGCAATACGAATGAGGACAGCGCCGCCAGTACCGTAAATGATTGCTTTTTTGCGCGTCTCCAAAGGTAAGCTACGGGCAGCGAGCCCTATGACGATTGCATTGTCTCCGGCAAGGATCAAATCAATAAAAACGATTTGCACCAAGCTGATAAAAAACTGCCCAATATCCAATTTTGTCACTCCTTTTATAAAAAACAAATAAACCGAATAACCGAGTGGTATAAATCGGAATTCATTATATTCCTCTGATTTCGCATCGTCAAGCATAGGTAGGACAACCTGGGCATACATCTAATGTATGGAGGTGTTTGTCTGATCATGGATCATATATGGCTTGTGATGCAGATTTTAATGATTAATCTTGTCTTAAGCGGCGATAATGCAGTCGTTATTGCACTCGCAAGCCGCAATTTACCAGAAAACAGCCGAAAAAAGGCTGTTTGGTGGGGAGCATTCGGTGCGGTTTTGCTCAGATGTATTTTAACCTTTATTGCTGTGCTCATACTGGGGATTCCTTTTATTCAGGCTACAGGCGGAATCTTGCTGCTGTATATCGCTTTTAAGCTACTGCTGGAGGACGAAGGGGATATCCGCGTAAAAGAATCTCTGACCCTGTTGAGTGCCATCTATACCATTCTGGTTGCCGACTTTGTCATGAGCCTCGATAATGTTTTAGCTATCGCGGCAATTGCTGATGGAGATCTGGCTCTAATCGTGATCGGCATTGCAATCAGTATACCTATTGTAGTATGGGGCAGCGGAATTATTGTAAATTTGCTGCAGCGATTTCCCATTCTGGTGTTTGCGGGTTCAGCCATCCTAGCTTATACAGCTGGAGAAATGGTGCTGAGTGACCCTAAGCTTGGAGTTTGGCTACAGCAATCGCTTTCAGGTTATGAAGGATTGCTGCCTGCAATATCTGTTATTGCTGTCATACTAAGCGGTGCTTTCTTTAAAATGCTGAGATACAAGGTAGATACATAAGTTCAACAAATGAGCCGGCATTTTGTTGCCGGTTATTTTCTTTATATATAAATAATAAATAAAGACTCAAGCAAAAATAAATGATCTCAACTTTATAAGTCAATCAGAGTAGTTTTTTGTAAAAACTTCGGATAAACTATTACTATGCTCGAGTTTAGATAAACGATGAAAAGTAATTATTGGATAGCGGGATAATTAAATGAGTGGGGTGAAGTGTGCAGTGAAAGGAAGAAATGAACGCGCGATCGGCATATTTATCGTTATTGCTGGTCTTGTTATTTTACTGGGAAAGCTGGGCTTCTTCGGATTTGTCGGCCGGAATTTTTGGCCGCTTATTTTGCTGATTCCTGGAATTTTCCTTCATCTTTATTATTTCTTTAGAAAAACAAGTGCTGTCATTATGGTTCCTGCCGGAATATTGACGGTTTATGGGATTCTATTTCTTATCTGCAACATTTGGGGATGGCATTTGATGGTCTACTTATGGCCGGTCTTTCTGACTGGGATTGCACTTGGTTTATTTGAATATGCATTATTCGAATATCCGCGGCCAGCAAGCATATACTCATCTTCCATTATTTTGCTAGCTGTTTCCATTGTTCTCCTATTTATTACGTTACTAACAACTGGTTTTATCTATATTATTGCGGCTTTGCTTATCTTCGCAGGCATTTGGCTTATTTTTGGAAGGCCAAAGCCAAACCGGAGGTTTAGATAAGCTACTTGATTTTTGCTGTTATTCGTCTATAATATAAGGGATATGTGTGCGTCGGAGTTATCACCCGGCGCTTCTTTTGTGAGTAGGTCGTTATAAATTACAAGAATCAAGTTTCATTGCTCACTATTATGAGCTTGATTCAAATAGAAATGATTTTGGAAAGGATATGGATATATACCATGCATGTAAGAGAAAACATTCGCAATATTGCGATTATTGCCCACGTTGACCACGGCAAAACGACGCTAGTCGACAAACTGCTTCAGCAATCCGGAACTTTCCGCGAGCATGAGGCTGTTCAAGAGCGCGCCATGGACTCCAATGACCTGGAACGTGAACGCGGGATTACGATCCTGGCTAAGAATACTGCGATTAATTATAAAGACTTCCTTATTAACATTGTTGATACTCCAGGACACGCCGACTTTGGCGGAGAAGTAGAACGGATTATGAAGATGGTTGACGGCGTATTGCTCGTTGTCGATGCTTATGAAGGCTGCATGCCGCAAACCAAGTTTGTTTTGCGTAAAGCTTTGGAGCATAACCTGACTCCGATTGTTGTTGTAAACAAAATTGACCGTCCAGCTGCCCGTCCGGCAGAAGTCATCGACGAAGTGCTGGATCTGTTCATCGAGCTTGGTGCAAATGATGAGCAGCTTGACTTCCCTGTTGTTTATGCTTCCGCATTGAACGGAACATCCAGCATGGATCCTGAGAAACAAGACGAGAACATGATGAGCCTGTACGACACCATCGTAGATCACATTCCTCATCCAACTGAAAGTGTTGATGAGCCGCTGCAATTCCTCGTAACTTTGATGGATTACAACGAGTATCTGGGACGTATTGCGATCGGACGTGTAAATAGAGGCGTTATTCGCCAAGGACAGGCTGTTACGGTAATCCAGCGTGACGGAAGCAACAAATCTGCACGTATTGAGAAGCTGTTTGGCTTCCAAGGCTTGAAGCGTGTAGAAGTGGCTGAAGCCGGTGCAGGAGATATCGTTGCAATTGCAGGGATTAAGGATATCAATATCGGTGAGACGATTGCGGATCCTGCTAATCCAGAAGCATTGCCGGTTCTTAAAATCGACGAGCCGACTCTGCAAATGACTTTCCTTGTTAACAACAGTCCTTTTGCAGGACGTGAGGGTAAATGGGTAACTTCCCGCAGACTTCGTGATCGTTTGTTCAAAGAGCTTGAAACAGACGTCAGTCTTCGTGTCGAGGAAACAGACAGCCCGGACGCCTATGTAGTATCCGGACGCGGTGAGCTACACCTCGGTATTTTGATCGAGAACATGCGCCGTGAAGGATATGAGCTTGCGGTATCCAAACCGGAAGTTATCGTTAAAGAAATCGACGGTAAGAAAATGGAGCCAATCGAGCGCCTGCTGATTGATATTCCAGAAGAAAGCATGGGTTCAGTTATGGAAAGCCTTGGCTCCCGTAAAGCTGAAATGGTTAACATGATCAACTCCGGAAACGGTCAAGTTCGTCTTGAGTTCCTGATTCCGGCTCGCGGCTTGATCGGATACCGTACGAATTTCTTGACACTGACTCGTGGATACGGTGTAATGAACAATGCATTCGACAGCTATGGCCCGCTCGTTGGCGGTCAAGTTGGCGGACGTCACCAAGGTGTGCTGGTATCAAGCGAGAACGGTACATCAACCTTCTACGGAATGATGGGAGTAGAGGATCGCGGTATGCTGTTCCTTGAACCGGGAACTGAAGTTTATGAAGGTATGATCGTTGGTGAGCATAACCGTGATAACGATATCGTAGTTAATATTTGTAAAGAAAAACAATTGACTAACGTACGTTCTGCAACGAAGGATGATACTGTCAAAATGAAGACTCCAATCATCTTCTCGCTTGAACAAGCGCTGGAATATTTGAACGATGATGAGCTGTGTGAAATTACACCTAAATCTGTTCGTCTCCGTAAAAAGATCTTGAATAAGAGCGAACGTGAGCGTGCAGAGAAAACTCGTAAAATGTCACAAGCTAATTCATAATAAATAACTGAACAGGAAAACAGAGCATGAACTTAGAAAGGAGATGAACGCCACCATGCAAGCATGGTTTGCGTCACACCCGATCGTTAGTTATGTGGTTATTTTCGTACTGATAACGTATGTCTACAATAAGGTATTTCGCCCGCAGCAAAAGATGCCGTTACTGAAAGAGATATTACTGTACATTTTAATGGCCATAGGCTCATTCATGCTGCTTGTTTTCCAGATTGACAAGTTACCGATTATTCAATGCTTGCTCGTAGCCGTTGGTTTAATGCTGCTTGTAAGAATCCGCTACTTTGTTGAAGGTCGGCAAAAGAAAAAGGCGGAATCAACTGGCGAGACAAGTAAAATGTAACTTTAGTAAAGCAAACTTTATATGCACACATTAGAGAGACCGCCCTAAGCAGCGGTCTTCTCTTATTTAAAGGCGACTTTATCCATACCGATGTACAGAATTTGAATTACAGCAGCAGTGACGGTAATATGGTATAGAGCAGCCATAGAAACGTAAAAAGGTGTTGATTTTAAGTATGGGTATGGGATCTAATGGCCTTCCTCCTAGAAACCAGGGGAGCAATAAATCAGATTCGAATGAGAAGAAACCGCAAGCAAAGAAGAAAATTAAAAAGAAAAGTCCTTTTAAAACTTTGATGAAATGGGTATTATCTCTCATTGTAATTGGCCTTATCGCAGGTGTTGGATATTTGTACATGCTGTTTAACGATGTAATTGATACAGGAAACAATAATCCGGTTGCAGCAGAGGATTCGGCAAAGGTAAAACCGCAGACGATGTTGATATTGGGTACGGATTATCGTGAGGAGACAGGAACTCATTTATCAGATGTGGTCATGGTTGCTTCACTTCATCCAAAAACAAAATCCGCAACAATTGTCTCGCTGCCACGAGACACTTTAATTCAGCTTGAAGGCTACTCACAAAGAAAACTGAATTCATACTACCCTCGTTTTCGAACAGCGGAGAAAGAATCAGGCATTTCAGCTGAAGAAGAGATGCGGGTTATGATTGGAAAATATCTGAATGTCGATATTGATTACGTGACTGTTCTTAACTTCAAGGCTTTTGAGGAAATCGTCGATGCTCTTGGCGGAGTTGAAGTTAACGTAAATCAGAATATGTGTTATAAGGATACCGCCGATAATACGGATATCAATCTTACTGCCGGTCTGCAGCGATTGAATGGAGAAGATGCTTTAGGCTATGTGCGCTATCGCAAATCGAATTGTGATCCTAAGACACCTGGATCAGATGACTTCTCCCGTAATCAGCGCCAAAGCGAGGTTCTCCATTCGTTAATGGACCAGATGAAGTCTCTGGGTGGAGTAACCAAGATTGGTAAAGTCGTAGGTGCTGTAGATGACAATATGACTACGACGGTTGAAAGCGAGCAGGTAAAAAACTTCATTTCTGCATATTGGGATTTATCCAAAGATAATGTATCATTTGTGCCGGTGACTGGAACATGGAACAGCCCATATGTATATATTAATGAAGGAGAATTAGAAAAGGCAAAGCAAGCATTGGCAGCTGAGCTTGCCGGCGAGCATGTATCGTCTAATACAGCAAGCAATTAATACCGCCGAAATATCTTTACAAGCTATTAGCAGGTAATGGTATAATGTGGGTGTATCCCATAGATGGAAGTCATTTTCGGGAGGTCCTGTCTATGTCCGACATTGTTAAAAGAATGGAATACACTTCTCATAAGCAGAATAAACTGACAAATGTATTGTTTTGTCATGATTACGAGCCTGGTGAACTATGTTCACCGGGCTCTTTTATTTCATGGCATGAATAATGCATATATTCCAAGGATATTTTCAGGAAATGAACAAGTATTTACTCTCGGACGAATACATTTAAATAGGGGATACACGATTGTCCTTACCGCTGCTCAAAGCTTGCCCTAGCTGTGCTTAAAAGACGCCGCCTTGGAGGGGATACCAATGAAAAAAATTTTTGTATTGGATACGAATGTGCTGCTTCATGATCCGGGCGCCATTTATGCTTTTGACGAGCATGAGGTTGTAATTCCTGCAGTTGTTCTGGAGGAAATTGACTCGAAAAAGCGTAATGCAGACGAAATAGGGAGAAATGCGAGATATGTTTCGCGTTTATTAGATGGATTAAGGGAGCAAGGACATTTACACAGCGGAGTACCTTTATCAAATGGCGGTAACTTGAAAGTGGAATTAAATCATCGCAGCTTTATTAAAGTGCAGGAGATGTTTGGTGAAGTCACCAATGATAATCGTATATTGGCCGTAGCACTGAATTATCAGCTGGAAGAACAGGATAAGGGGAAACCTTCGGATGTTGTTCTTGTAAGTAAAGATGTGCTCGTACGTATTAAAGCAGATGTGCTTGGTCTGAATACACAAGATTACCTGTCAGATCGTACTGCAGATCCGAGTGAGTTATATCCGGGTTATTCCGCTCTTAAAGTGCATCCGTCTGTCATTGATGAATTTTATACGTACCGATTTTTACCGATCAAGCCTTTACAGCTCACATATAACCTGTATCCGCATGAATTTATCATCTTAAAAGATGAGATGGGAACAGGGAAATCAGCTCTATTAAAAGTTAATCAGGAAGCGACCAGACTAGAGCCTTTATATCTGAGTAATGAACCGGTATGGGGCATTGTCGCTCGCAACGCACAGCAAAGAATGGCTCTCGAGCTGCTGCTGAATGACGACATTCCGCTGGTGACTATAACAGGTAAAGCCGGAACAGGAAAAACACTGCTGGCTCTGGCGGCCGGGCTGCTAAAAGTAGAGGATGAGCATAAGTATAAAAAACTGCTTATCGCAAGACCTGTGGTTCCAATGGGAAAGGATATTGGTTATCTGCCAGGCGAGAAAGAGGAGAAGCTTCGTCCCTGGATGCAGCCAATTTACGATAACCTGGAATTTTTATTTGATACCAAAAAGGCAGGAGATATTGATAAAATATTAATGGGACTCGGCAGTATTCAAGTTGAAGCTCTCACTTATATTCGCGGCCGCTCTATTCCCGGACAGTTTATTATTATTGATGAGGCTCAGAATTTATCAAAGCATGAAGTGAAGACGATCGTGTCACGGGTAGGAGAAGGCAGTAAAATTATACTTATGGGTGACCCGGAACAGATTGACCATCCTTATCTTGATTCTGCCAGCAACGGTTTAACATATATTGTTGAGCGGTTTCGCCAGGAAGGGATTAGCGGTCATATTATGTTGGAAAAAGGGGAGCGCTCCAAATTAGCTCAACTCGCTGCTGATTTACTGTAGCAGTGCCTAGTAAGCTTTGTTATTTCCCGGAAAATACAAATAATATAAAAAGTGAACCGGAGCAAAGGCCCCGGTTCACTTTTTATATAAATGGTTACAGCAATCTATGAAAGAACACTTTCAGTAGGACAAGAGCACTAACCATTTGGTACAATATTGGATAGAGGACATAGGAATGGGGAGGAGTTAGAGCTGTGAAGCGCAGAAATCACTGGATACTGTTTGTCATTCTATTATTATCTTTGACCATATTATCACCTAGTTTTGATATTTCCAATGAACCGGTATCGGACCAAAGTGATGCTGTGACGGATCCTTTCTATAATCCTGCTCCTCAAACTCCGCAAAAAGAACTACCTCTGCAAATTACAGTATCAATGGGAGAAGAGGAGTATGACATTTTTCAGCAGTTATCACAAGATGCTGCAGAGGTGACTGGAACGGAAATTGAAATACATAATATCGAACCAAACGATGAATATAAAACTTTAAGCGATAATTTTAGACTGGGAGAGAGCTCGGATATCATCCTGCTAGATAACCAATTGGTACAGTCAATTGCTATGCAGGGATACCTCAGGCCGATTACAGGAAATGACCCGAGCGGCACAGCCGCGGAGCCTTTCTCATCTTTGCTCAGAATGAGCGAATGGAATGGATACCGATGGGCTGTCCCTCTTGATATTGATCCTTATGTATATGCAGAGAATCGAATGGATGATCCTACTGCTGCTCCATTGCAATCCAATAGCACTTATGACGAATGGATCACTAGGATGAA
Source organism: Neobacillus mesonae (assembly GCA_023715865.1). Taxonomy (GTDB): domain Bacteria; phylum Bacillota; class Bacilli; order Paenibacillales; family Paenibacillaceae; genus Paenibacillus. The sequence goes on along the minus strand of JAMBOW010000002.1, from coordinate 754,208 downwards.
TACCTGGTCTGAAGCAGATGCAAAACCGTTTTACCTGGATGTGGATGATCCATTAGCTTATGCTTCATGGCTGAAATTTCAAGGAGTATTAAGCGAGGTAACGAGGTTATTAAACGCGGAGGAGTTCGATGATGAGCTTCGAAGCCGTGTGATAGATATTCAAACATTGGTGACATTTATTGAGACTGAGTTTAGGGATTCTGAAGGAGAATTACAATGGCATGCAGGAATTGTAAAACTATCAGATCTGCTGCCAGACTATCGCGAAGACATCGCCTCATATATTAACAATGATGTGGAATCCCAAGCGCTTGCCGTTACTGGCCGCAGCTTTGCTCTATCTTCCCGTACAGCTCAAACGGAGAAGGCGACAGAATGGATTAAGGCGATGACCTCCCCTGAATCTGCCCGAATCTGGTTTGAGCGATCAGGGAAGTTGCCGATTTATAAGTCGCTGTATGAAGAGCTTGATATGCGAGATATTACGACTGCCGTTCCTGTTCAAGCTTTAGAGCAAAGTCTGGAATCCTCCTACGAGAACGAATCTTTTGATCCTGTTCTGCTGCAGGAGGCCAAGTTAATCATTGAACAATTTTTACGAGGCGAGATTAAGGCAGAAGAATATAACTTACAGATGGAGTCCATTATTTTAGACAAAGAGAATAACGATGCACAGCCGTAAAAAGATCTATTTTAAAGCTAATTCCAGCGTGACTTCCAGCAGCTGATCCTTCGTTGCAACATCCGTTGCTTTAATGAAAGACATTAGCTTTTGCGGATAGAACCCCAAATCAAATTCCTGCTCCAACATATTACGAGTGGTATCCGGGAGTTCTAGACCGTTAAATATGAGTTTGTCTACATGGAAAAGGATCCCGTTCGCTGGTTCATTAATTACGGTGTAGTGTCCCTGTACAGCAAGTTCGAGACTATCCCTGCTCCCGCTGGCTACAATATAATCGTCCGTAAATTCAAATGAAAAGTCATTAAATAATTCATTTTCATTCCTTAAAAAGGTATTGAGTTGATCTTCGTTGATACGGATCGTATAAGTGAGCCCATTGGTTGACAACATTCCTTTTTCCTTCTGCACAAAATCCGGAAGATTGTTCATTGCTGAAGCTAAGGCGCCGAAATAACGCTTTACTTCATGTAGTCCGACGTTATTCCAATAGACGGTCAGCTCTTCAATCAGCAACTCCATCAGTTCTCTGTTGTCACTGCTTGTCAGGCTGCTTTCTACTTCTTGCTCCAGTGCGAGTACTCGTTCCCGCTGATACAGTAAATTTTGTTTCAGCTCGGCCAGTTCGTTTGCATTTTGCTCCAATCTTTTGGACATGTCTGTCAGTTCCCGTGCACGAGAATGGTATGCATTCAGAATCTCTTGATCACTGCCAATAATGATTTCGTAATAGCTTGCCAAAATTTGAATGGAACGTAACGTTTTGGCCTTTAAGAATACTTGGAGCAGTTGATCCCGTTCTCCCATATAATATGATCTTACGATCGCTGCAGCTCGCTCCTCGTGTGATTTTGTTTCTTCCCTATGTATGGCTATTTGCTCCTCTAATGAGCTTCTGCTTACTTCTATTTCCTGCTGCTGCTGTTCTATTCGTTCGATCTCGTGATCAATCTCAACGATCGATAGGCTGTTTTGTAATATATCCATCGAATCTTGATCCAACACAGGCTCTGCTTGAATCGGACAGACTGGATAGATGATTAACAATAATGAACAAATGATAAGTGCGAGGCGCGCTAAAAAACTTCTCATATATTCCTCCTGTAAAAAATAAAGCTTGTACTAGATTAATTGAATTATAAAACTTCTATTATCATATACACATACATATGAGGATGAAAACCAATAAAGAACGGCTCGGCAAAGTTTGCCGAGCCGTTCTTTATTGGATTGAGAGAGAAGTGCTGCTTATAAAGGCTTGCCCATTACGAACACGGTCCAGTAGCTGAATCCAGTAAAAGTGACAATCATGTAGGCCCAGAACAATAAAATATAAGTTCTCTCCGTAAATTTCAAATAACCGAGTATGACGAAAAATGCAGTTTGAAGAAAGAACAACAATGCCATTTCTAACATATCACCCGCAAAGGCCATAAGACCGATCGTTAGTGTAAAGAATCCAAGCACACGAAACATGCGCGCCACGATGGCTAACCCCCTCTCTTAGGTACGCTCGTCTAATTGCTAAGTAACATTATAGCGGTTAAGGAAAATCATGTAAATAAAAAATGGATATGAAAGCGAAATCTTTTAGGGTATGTCCAGCCTACAATTTGGAAATACATTTTAGTATGAAATAGATTCTATGAACTCTATGAAGGGCATAAGAATGATTAAAGCTGATTTTATAACCGGCTTTCAGTCTCTTAGCTTGACCTGTATGGCTTAGAGGCAAGGCTGTGATTATGTATGTCGTTAGGAGGTTTATAGCATGACTGCAGTAAGACAGGATGCATGGAGCGCGGAGGATGATTTAATCCTCGCTGATGTAACGCTTCGCCATATCCGGGAAGGAAGCACACAGCTGGCCGCTTTTGAAGAAGTAGGTGAAAAAATTGGCAGGACATCTGCCGCTTGCGGTTTTCGCTGGAACAGTTTTGTGCGTAAAAAGTACGATGAGGCTATTGGTATAGCCAAAGCTCAGCGTCAAAAGCGAAGTTATTCAAAGAGGCAGTCTGCGGTTCAACCGCAGGTGGCTGCATTATCGGTAACGGAAACCGATGAGCTGGTTTACAGAACAGATGGGTTCTCTGAGGAAACCTTGTCCATTGATGCTGTTATACGTTTTTTACGACAGTGGAAGGGGATTGTCCAGGAGAACACGAGGCAGCTTAAACTCATTGAAAAAGAACTCCGTGAGAAGGAAGAGGAGCTAAGCGAGCTGAAATTTGAAAATGATCGTCTATCCAAACAGGTCAGCGAAGTACAAACAGACTACCGAGTAGTGAACGATGACTATAAAGCGCTCATTCAAATTATGGATCGTGCAAGAAGACTAGCTTTTCTAGCTGAGGAAGAAGAAGAGAAAACAAGGTTTAAGATGGATGCGAACGGCAATTTGGAACGTATTGAATAAGGCCTGACTAAGGACACATAACAAACATCCGGTAAAGACCCGTACAATCATAGATGTACGGGTTTTTGTCATATCATCATAACTAATATATAGTAGAAGAGATTGTTTTAGGAGGTGAGATTATTGCTTATTGATGTGGTGGGTGCTGGGGCACTTGGGCTTATGTATGGTGGAGCTCTCGCATTATCCGGAGAACAAGTTCGTTTCTGGACTCGGACAGGTGATCAGGCACAGCAATTACTTGTAAATGGAATTACGCTTAACCAGCCTGACGAGAAAAAATACAGCGTTGAGCCAGCGAGATACGAGGCAGCAGCTATCTCAGCACTGCCTGATATATGGGCTGAACACCCAGGTGATGTCATTATGCTTATGACCAAGCAGGGAGGACTTCATGAAATTATAGAGATCTTGAATAAGGTGAAGAACCTGAATACTGCAGTTTATTGTTTCCAAAATGGGACGGGTCATATCCCGCGAATAACCAAAGCTCTCCCGGATGCCCGAATTTATGCCGCCGTAACAACAGAAGGGGCCAAAAGAAACGAGAAGCACGAGGTCTCGAGGGCGGGTAGGGGCGAAACTGTTATTGGAAGTCTTAAAAGTGAGAGTGAACTGGAGAACACCGAAGTGAATTCTTTTGTCCGTGCGCTGTTAAAGGCAGGATTTAATACAAAATCGTCGAATGAAATCGATAGATTGATCTATCGAAAGCTTGTGATTAATGCAGTAATCAATCCGCTGACAGCTATATGGAGAGTAACCAATGGCGAATTACTAGCAAGTGAAGAGAGAGTTCAGACGATGCGGCAATTATATAATGAAGCTGTAGCTGTCTATGATGCTCACGATATCCCATATGATGCGGATTTATGGGAGCAAGTGCTGGGTGTCTGCAAGTCTACTTCAAGCAATTGGTCTTCAATGTGTATGGATGTCCTCCACGAAAGACCTACTGAAATCTCGGCAATCAACGGAAGTATAGTGACCATGGCAGAGGAAGCAGGAGTTTGTGCTGAAGGACATCAGCTTATATGTAAGCTTATTGAGGGAATGCCACTAGGGAAGGAGTAAAGGAATTGAATGCTGTTGGATCATTTCTAATCGCACTTAGTATGCTTCCGTTTTTTCCGTTCCTGATTGTATATTATGGAATGGTTTATTTTAAGAAGTCGAAGAAAATGGCACTTCATACGGCAATGGACGTTACAACGATTTTTTTAATCGCGGCGGTTGCCGCATTGTTTAATAACGCCTTTCAGTCAGGATTCGGAGTTTATCTCATTTTAATATTGCTGCTAATCGCCCTTGGACTGATCGGAAGTGCTCAGACACGGATAAAAGGGAAAATCAACTATAAACGAATGATGAGAGCCTTATGGCGCATGGCTTTTGTCGTTATGGGATTCAGCTACATAGTACTTATGGCCTTTGGATTATTTAGTTACATACTCGACATAATGTGAGGAAATATAACGCCAATTGTGGCAAAGTTGTGTCTATAATGTCGAATGATGAAAAAAAATAGCGTTTCAGAAAAAGTTGTATAGATTTTTTTGACCGGTGGTTGTATAATCTATAAACATATACCACATCATCTTTTTAGGGGGAAATGCTTGATGAAAAGGAAGAGTTTGTTAGTCCTTTTGACGCTAGTTCTTGCATTTGGTACCGTACTTGCAGCGTGCGGTTCTGATAATAGCAACGAAGGCAGTCAAGGTGAAGGCTCTGAAGCCACACCAGCAGAACAGGTTTTGAAGATCAATTTGAGCGCAGAACCACCGACTTTCGACCCGGCTCAAGCTCAAGACAGCCAAACGAACACAGTTCTGAAATTGTTGTATGAAGGCCTTGTTCGTATGGGTGAAGACGGTAACCCAATTCCAGGTGTTGCAGAATCCTGGGAAATCTCTGAAGATGGACTCACTTACGAGTTCAAACTTCGTGACAATGCAAAATGGAGCAATGGCGATGCAGTAACAGCTAATGACTTTGTATTTGCTTGGAAACGTGTTCTTGATCCGGCATCTACACCAGCTCCACCTTATGCTTATCAGCTTTACTACATTAAAAATGCAGAGCAATTCAACTCTGGCGAAATCACAGATTTCTCCCAAGTCGGTGTTGAAGCTGTAGACGAGAAGACTTTGAAAGTAACGCTTGAGAACCCAACACCTTACTTCTTGGGTCTGACTTCGTTCTACACTTACTACCCAGTTCATACTTCAGTTGAAGGTAATGACAAATGGGCGACTAACAAAGATTCGATGATCGTTAACGGACCGTTTACTCTTACAGAGTGGACTACTGGTCAAAAAATTCAAGCTACTAAAAACGACCAATACTGGGATAAAGATAATATCAAGCTGACTAGCGTAGATATGTCTTTGACTAACAGTGGTGCAACTGAGCTTGCTTCTTATAGAAGCGGCGAAATCGATTACGCAGGAGCACCTAATGGTGAGATCCCTACGGATCAAATTCCTGGCGTTAAGAACGAATTGCCTGAAGAGTTCCACTCTAAAGGTATTGCAAGTACGTACTACTATATGTTTAACGTAACGGCTGAGCCGTTCCAAAACGAAAAAATCCGTAAGGCATTTGCAATGTCTCTTGATCGTCAATCGATCGTAGACAACGTAACTCTTGGCGGACAAATTCCTGCATTCGGCTTTGTACCTCCAGGTATCAAAGGTGCTGCAGAAGAATACCGTACTGAAGTTGAAGATAACTACTTCGAGGAAAATGCAGAAGAAGCAAAACGTTTGCTTGAAGAAGGTATGAAAGAGGAAGGTTACACTACACTTCCTAAAATTACATTGATCTACAACTCCAGTGAAGCTCACCAAAAATTGGCTGTAGCTGTAGCGGATATGTGGAAAAATGCTCTTGGCGTAGAAGTAGCTACACAAAACCAAGAGTGGGGAGTATTCCTCGAAACTCGTAACAACCTGAACTACCAAATTGCTCGTGCTGGTTGGTCTGCTGACTACAACGATCCTATGACATTTATGGATATGTGGACTACAGGCAACGGTAACAACGATGCTGGATATGCTAACCCTGAGTACGATGCACTTATCAAGCAGGCTTCTGTAGAGACTGATGCGGCTAAACGTAACGATCTCTTTGCACAAGCTGAGAAAATGCTCGTTGAAGAGGACATGATCATTGTACCGTTGTACTACTATACAAATGTTTCTTTAACTAAGCCTTACCTTAAAGGCGTAAGCCTTGACTTCAGTGGAGCAATTGACTTCACTAGAGCATCAATCGAGGGCAAGTAAGCATTTAACTGTATAGAAGCTTCGGGATATATTTGCGGGCTAACCCTTATATATCCCGATTTTTTTGTATGTAATTCATAATTCCCAATAAACAGTAAATTTCGCAAATAACTAGAATAGATTTTAGATTCTAGTTCTTATAAAATTATAATTGTAATTATAGTACTGTTATTAAAATTGCGGGGGGTGTTCATGATCATGGTAAGATACGTGATCAACAGGCTGGTTTTCATGCTGATTTCGTTGTTCGTACTCATCTCCGCTACGTTCTTCCTAATGAAGGCGATTCCGGGTAATCCGTTTATGAGTGAGAAGGCTACATCACCTGAAATTCAAGCCAGACTCATGGAACAATACGGTCTCGATAAGCCGTTGTTCCAACAATATACTAAATATCTCGGAGATATCTTCACAGGTGACTTTGGGATTTCAATGAAGCGTTTGAATCAAGAAGTTACTGATATCATTGGACAGACATTCAGCGTATCGCTCAAGCTCGGTCTTGTAGCGATTGTTGTGGCCGTTATTGTCGGTATTTTGCTTGGTATGATCGCAGCAATGAATCATCGCAAACTAATTGACAATATTGCCATGGTACTCGCAGTTATAGGGATCGCAGTTCCGAGCTTCGTGCTTGCCTCCCTCCTGCAATTCTATTTGGCTCAAGAAGCTGGCTGGTTCAAAGTCATGGGGCTTAACGGACCGCTTGACTATGTACTTCCGGTTGCGGCCTTGTCGGCTCAGCCAATTGCATATATTGCGAGGCTCACTCGTTCGAACATGCTTGAAGTGCTGCATGCGGATTATATCAAAACCGCAAAAGCAAAAGGTCTTAACAGCTTCACGATCATGTTCAGACATATCATCCGTAATGCGATTATGCCGGTCGTTACTTACATCGGACCAATGACAGCGAATGTCGTTACTGGTTCTGTCGTTATCGAGCGTGTATTCGGTATCGGGGGTATCGGTAAAGTGTTTGTCGACAGTATCACAACGCGTGACTATACAATGATTATGGGCATCACCATTTTCTACGGTATCATTCTGATGGTTGCAAGATTCCTGACGGATATTGCTTATGTCATTATCGATCCGCGCATCAAACTTTCGAACGGAAAGGAGGGCTAGGTAGTGTCTGTAAATCAATCTAGCATCGATCCAAACAACACTCAGCTTACACCTGAAGATTTTAGAAGAATCGGGACAGATGAGAAGCAAGCAGAAGTGATTCAGCGTCAAAGCGTCTCAGCAATGCGTGATGCTTGGGAACGCCTTCTGAAAAATAAGCTTGCAATGACCAGCCTAGTCATCCTGGTTGTTATCATTATTATGGCTTTAGTAGCTCCTGCTTTATCAAGCTATGACTACCAAACAAATGATTTGGCGAATGCGAACCAGCCTCCATCTAAGGAACATTGGTTCGGTACCGACGATCTTGGACGCGATATGTGGGTTCGTACCTGGTCGGGTGCTCAAATCTCACTCCTTATTGGTTTCGCTGCAGCACTTATTGACCTCTGTATCGGGGTTATCTATGGCGGAATCATGGGATTCTATGGCGGCCGTATTGGCGAACTGATGAATAAATTTTCTGAAATTCTATATGCCATTCCTTACCTGCTCGTAACCATTTTGCTGCTGGTTGTACTCGAACCAAGCGTAGGAACGATTATTATAGCCCTATGTATAACCGGATGGATTAACATGTCCTGGATTGTGCGGGGCGAAATTATGCAGCTCAAGAACAGAGAATTCGTGCTTGCTTCCAAATCCATGGGTGCAAACTCGACTCGTTTGATTTTTAAACACCTTCTGCCAAACGCAGTTGGACCCATCATTGTAACACTTACATTGTCCGTACCAAGTGCAATCTTCAGTGAAGCTTTCCTAAGCTTCCTGGGTCTCGGTGTACAAGCTCCTAGAGCATCTCTAGGTTCGATGATTGAGAACGCACTTACAGGATGGATGTACTATCCTTGGCGGATGTTGTTCCCGGCAGCTTTGATCAGTTTGATTATGCTTGCATTCAATCTGTTCGGTGACGGCCTCCGTGATGCACTTGATCCAAAATTGAAAAAATAGGAGGTGGACATAATGGATCCGTTGTTGCAGGTTAAAGATCTTAACGTTTCATTCAAAGTAAGAGACGGCGAGGTAAAGGCCGTACGCGGCATGAATTTTGAAATCGGCAAAGGTGAGACTGTCGCTATTGTCGGTGAATCCGGTAGTGGTAAAAGTGTAACAGCTCAAACGATTATGCGTTTGATTCCGTCTCCACCGTCCATTATTAATAAAGGTGAAATTATTTTCCAAGGGCAGGATTTGCTGAAGAAGACCAACAAACAAATGGAATCGATTCGCGGTAAAGATATCGGTATGATCTTCCAAGATCCGATGACATCCCTGAACCCGACCATTAAGATTGGTAAGCAAATCACCGAGGTGCTGATTAAACACCAAGGACTATCTAAAGAGGACGCCAAAAAAGAAGCGATCAAGATGCTGAAAATGGTTGGCATCAAAAATGCGGAAGAGCGTTTTGATCAATATCCGCATGAATTCTCCGGCGGTATGCGTCAGCGGGCAATGATCGCGATCGCGCTTGCTTGTAAGCCGGCGCTGCTCATTGCTGATGAACCGACAACAGCATTGGATGTAACCATTCAAGCTCAAATCATGGATGTTATGAAAGACATGCAGGAAAAGCTTGGAACCTCCATTATCCTGATCACACATGACCTCGGCGTTGTCGCAGGTATTGCTGACCGAGTTATCGTCATGTATGCTGGTGAAGTGGTAGAAACGGGTACAAAATATGAAATCTTTAAAAATCCGCAGCATCCTTATACAAAAGGTCTGATGCGCTCCATGCCTCGTCTTGATCAGAAGAAGGACGAGCCGCTTATTCCAATCGTGGGTACACCACCGGATTTGATCAAGCCGCCGCTTGGCTGCCCGTTTGCAGCACGTTGTGATCGTGCGATGAGCATCTGTCAGCGTATTGATCCTGGTGCTACTGTATTCAGCGACACCCATATGGCGCGTTGCTGGGAGCTGCATCCTATGGCGAAGGAGGTACATTCTTCATGAGTAAGAACTTGATTGAAGTTGAAGGTCTTAAAAAATACTTTAACGTAGGAAAGAATCGTACGCTCAAAGCCGTAGATAATCTTAACTTTTATATTCGTGAAGGTGAGACTCTCGGTATGGTAGGAGAATCCGGCTGTGGTAAATCAACAGCTGGACGTACTATCCTCCGTTTGTATGAACCTACTGCAGGTAGTGTGCGTTTTAATGGTACAGATATTTACAAGCTGTCACCGAATAAGATGAAAGCTATGCGTCGTGACATGCAGATGATCTTCCAAGATCCGTACGCATCCTTGAATCCGCGTTTTACAGTATCCGATATTATTGGTGAAGCCCTTGATATTCACAATATGGCAGGCAGCAGTAAGGAGCGTAAAAAACGGATTGAGGAGCTTCTTGATCTAGTAGGTCTTAACGCAGACCATGCGAATCGTTATCCGCATGAGTTCTCCGGCGGTCAGCGTCAGCGGATCGGGATTGCCCGCGCGCTTGCGGTTAATCCGAAGTTCATCATTTGTGATGAGCCGATTTCAGCGCTTGACGTATCTATTCAGGCACAGGTTGTTAACCTCTTGAAGGAGCTTCAAGATCGTCTGGGCTTGACTTATTTGTTCATTGCCCATGACCTTTCCATGGTTAAGCATATCAGTGACCGGGTAGCCGTTATGTATATGGGTAAAATGGTGGAGCTTGCTGAAAGTGATGAGCTTTATGCAAATCCGATCCATCCTTATACGAAAATGCTGCTCTCGGCGATCCCGATTCCGGATCCGGATATTGAGGCGAACAAAAAGCGCATCATTATGCCAGAAGATAACTCTGGCCCGATCAGTTCCGGTAAAGAGGGAGAAGGAGCAAAAAGCGCCTATAACCTCGATAATGCGAAACTTATTGAAGTATCCAAAGGCCATTTTGTGGCTGAACCGTACGCATAAGCTTCACTTTAATATGAATGCCGCCGATGTTGCTATCGGCGGCATTTTTGCTATCACTGAACTAATAAAGCCCTAATCTATCAGCAGGCACTTTAAAATACGGCAGAGGGGTATATAATTATTACTTTGACGGAACATAAAGCATTCGGTACAATCGAATAAGGCTTTAAATGAATAGGAGGATGACCTCATGAATCTAATTCCTGAGGCGCTGCGTAGTGGATCACCTCTTGCGGAACATTATCTACGTTACGATGAAGCCATACATCATTTGTACGAATATGATTTTCGCGATGTTTCCAGCTACATAGCGCGTGCCGAGTGGCTAGATCGCACCGAGGATACACGAGTGGATCGGCAAGCTATCGTCTCTTGCTTGCGTTCATATAATGAAAGACTAAATCCGCATCCAGAGGTCATGACGTCTTTGGACCGGTTAATGCAGGAGAACGCACTGGTGATTACAGGGGGCCAGCAGAGCGGATTGTTTACTGGCTCAATGCTTGTAATATATAAAGCAGCAACGATTATTAAAGCAGCGCGGGCAGCGGAGGAGAAGCTGCGTCGCCCTGTAGTACCTGTATTTTGGATCGCAGGTGAGGATCATGACTGGGATGAAGTAGATCATACCTATTTAATGTCCTCAGATCTTGAAGTTACAAAAATCAAAATGCCCGGAAAATATGAGGGCCGATCGTCTGTAAGTGACGTTACCGTAGATCGAGAGCATTGGATGTCCGCCATTGAGCAGCTGGAAGGACTGCTGCCTGATTCTGAGTATAAACCGGGGCTTATTGCTTCTATTAAAGAAGCTGTTCAAGATGAGCATCTGAGCCTGAGCGACGTATTCGCCAAAATGGTGGGTCAATTGTTCGGGACATATGGACTCGTCCTTATGGATTCAGCAGACCCTAATCTAAGAAAGCTCGAAATGCCTGTATTTGAGCGTATTATTGAGGATAATGACAAGCTTGAGGAATGTTATCATGATTCTGCAAGCCGCGTCGTCACAAGCGGGTTTACCATGCAGGCTGAAGTGGCCGCAGGGGGAGCGAACCTTTTCTACATTCATGAAGGGTCAAGACTGCTGCTCTTTAAAGAAAACGGCAGGTTCATTGACCGTAAAGGCTACGTTTCTTTTTCTAAATCAGAGCTTCTCGATATCCTGCATAAGCATCCGGAGAGATTCAGTAATAATGTATTGACCAGACCTTTGATGCAGGACTCTTTGTTCCCGGTTCTCTCGACAGTGCTGGGCCATGCAGAGATTGCTTACTGGGCTCTTTCGAAAGACGCCTTTTACCGGATGGGGCTTCGCATGCCGATCTTGCAGCCGCGTTTGTCTTACACGATTTTGGATAATCATATACAGAAGCTGATGGATAAGTATGATATGAACTTCCGAGATATTCAGTTCTCATTTGATGAGAAGAAAGATGCATGGCTTAACAGCCTTGACGAGTTTGACGTGAACGGGCAATTCGAGCAGCTTAAGACTTCTTTCCGTAAGCTGTATGCTCCACTTTTGGAGCAGCTGAATCAGATTGAGCCTGGACTTGGGCGTTTAGGCGTCACCAACAACGGCAAGATAGAGGAACAAATCGAATATATGCAAAAAAGAACGAAGCAGGCCATTGCCCAAAGGCATGATGCTTCACTCAAGCAGTGGGATGCAATGGAGCGGGCGTTATTCCCGCTGAAGCGGCCTCAGGAGAGATTATACAACGTATTCTATTATCTCAATCGCTATGGTACCGGCTGGCTGGATGAATTAATGACGGTTCCTGCGGAGTTAAGCGGCAGCCATCACATTTTGTATATATAAAATGGAGGAACAAAATGAGCACGGATGTAATCAAGAACAGTATCGTTGCGGATATGAAGCTCGCCCCTGAAGGGCATCTGAAAATTGATTGGGTGGAAGCCCACATGCCTGTATTAAACCGGGTACGTAAGGAGTTTGAAGCTGACCTTCCTTTCAAAGGATTAAAGGTGACGATTTGCCTTCACCTTGAAGCGAAGACGGCTTATCTGGCCAAGGTTATTCAAGCAGGCGGCGCTGAAGTTACGATTACGGGCAGCAACCCGCTGTCTACACAGGATGATGTATGTGCAGCGCTGGTGGAGGATGGAATAACCGTATTTGCCAAATATAATCCTGAGCCTGCCGAATACAAAGAGCTTATTCTGAAATCGCTTGAGACCAAACCGGATTTCATCATTGATGACGGAGGGGATCTTGTGACGATTCTGCACTCCGAGCGTCCAGATTTGCTTGAAACGATTCGCGGCGGAGCAGAAGAAACGACAACCGGTATTATTAAGCTGAAAGCCCTCGAAAAACAGAAGGTTCTGAATCTTCCGATGGTGGCTGTTAATGACGCTTATTGCAAGCATCTATTCGACAATCGTTATGGGACAGGGCAATCCGCGTTCGATGGCATTATTCGGACTACAAATCTTGTCGTTGCAGGCAGTACAGTTGTTGTCGTCGGTTACGGTTGGTGCGGCAAGGGCGTAGCTATGCGTGCAAAAGGACTTGGCGCTAACGTTATTGTAACGGAAGTAGATGCCATTAAAGCGGTTGAAGCTCATATGGACGGATTCCGTGTTATGCCGATGGTCGAAGCGGCCAAGCTGGGTGATTTCTTTATTACCGTTACCGGGAACAAAGATGTCATTACAGGAGAGCACTATGATGTCATGAAGGATGGTGCAGTACTGGCAAATGCGGGCCACTTTGACGTAGAAGTCAATATTCCTGAGCTTGCGAAAAGATCAATATCTGTCCGTACGGTACGCAAAAATATCGAGGAATATAAGTTTGCAGATGGACGCAGAATGTATCTGTTAGCTGAAGGTCGACTCGTTAACCTGGCTGCAGCGGATGGACATCCGGCTGAAATAATGGATACGACTTTTGCCCTGCAGGCATTAGGTCTTCGGTATGTAAGGGAAAATTATGAATCACTGGATCGTGCCGTCATTAATGTTCCATATGAAATTGATGAGAAGGTAGCCCGCTATAAACTGGAAAGCTTGAATATCCAATTGGATACTCTGACGGAAGAGCAAATAAAATACCTGGATAGCTGGAACGCGTAATCTATAAGTTTGTATAGCGGCAATAGCTGCAAACGTTCAGCCTTTCAGGTGAATTATTGAAATATTTGAGGATTGCCAGTTTTTTTAAAATAGGCTAGACGTCATAGAGTGATGCCAGAGCAGCCGTAATTGGCTGATGGTATCACTCTTTTTTATGTAATATGCTCTGCAGAGCGGTTGACTTTACTCCCGGATTCACCAGAGATGGTCTTCATTCACACCTAAGCAAGCGAGGTTTTGAGTCGGAGTCAAGGTAGTTCGTTAACAACTCTTCCAAAAAGTTTCAACTTAACGAGAAGGGTTTTGATTTTTCAAAGCGAATCAATTATGCTTAAGTGGTGGAAAGTGGAGCGAAGTGGTGAGCAGGAGCTAAGGAGTGGTAGACAATGTTTATGGGGGAGTTCCAGCATAGCATTGACGATAAAGGCCGAATTATCATTCCGGCCAAATTCCGTGACGCTCTAAGCCCAAGCTTTGTTGTCACTCGCGGACTGGACCAGTGTTTGTTCGTATATCCGATGAACGAGTGGTCCATTTTGGAGCAGAAGCTGAAGGCTCTGCCACTTATGAAATCCGATGCGCGCGCCTTCACCCGCTTTTTTTTCTCAGGAGCTACTGAATGCGAGCTCGACAAACAGGGCAGGGTAAATTTACCGCCTAATTTGCGGGACTATGCCAAGATGGACAAGGAATGTGTAGTGCTCGGTGTCTCAAATCGGGTAGAGATCTGGAGCAAAGGCATATGGGAACAATATTACAGCCAATCTGAAGAAACGTTTAACGACATTGCCGAAAAGCTGGTCGATTTTAATTTTGATTTTTAATTACAACTATGTCTGGAGGACAATCAAGTGTTTCACCACATTACCGTACTCAAAGAAGAAGCAACCGAAGGCCTAAACATCAAGCAGGACGGGATTTACGTGGACTGCACATTAGGCGGGGCAGGACACAGCTCGCTAATTGCCTCACGACTGGGACCTGGGGGACGTCTGATCGCATTTGATCAGGATGACTGGGCACTGCAGAACGCAAAAGATAAGCTTCAAGAATTTGGATCTAAGGTTACATTAGTCAAAACCAATTTCCGTGACATTACCGATGTGTTAAGTGAGCAAGAGGTACCGATGACGGACGGGATTCCCCAAGTTGACGGCATCCTGTATGATCTCGGAGTTTCTTCTCCCCAGTTTGATGAAGGAGAACGAGGATTCAGCTACAATCACGATGCGCCGCTGGATATGCGAATGGACCAATCCGGTGATTTGACAGCAAGAGACATTGTGAACGAATGGACTGCAGAAGAAATTGCTCGAATTTTGTATGTTTATGGCGAAGAGAAGTTTTCAAGACGGATCGCAAGGTTAATTGTTGAAAAAAGGGAAACGGCAGCTATTGAAACTACAGGCGAATTGGTCGATATCATTAAAGAAGGGATTCCAGCAGCTGCCAGAAGAACGGGAGGACATCCTGCCAAACGTAGCTTTCAAGCCTTACGAATCGCCGTGAATGATGAGCTCGGCGCATTTGAGGAAGCTTTGCATCAAGCAGTACGCTGCTTGAAACCAGGTGGCAGAGTATCTGTCATTACGTTTCATTCCCTGGAAGACAGGATATGTAAACAAATTTTTAGCAGTTATTTGGAAAAATGTACATGCCCCCCTGACTTCCCGTTATGTGTATGCGGCGGTAAAGGAACGCTTAAGCTCGTGAATCGAAAGCCGATTGTACCGAGCGAGGCGGAACTTGCGCAGAACCCCAGAGCGCGTTCAGCAAAGCTGCGTGTAGCGGAGAAATTGTAACTTAAAGAGACGTAAGGAGAGTCGAAATATGGCCTATACACGTGGCAATCTGGCAGTAAAAGAGAGGGTACAGGAACAGCAAGCACAGCCCAAGCGCTATACGGAGACGACCAAGGTCGTTACCCGCAGAACCGGTCTGCCTGCAAGAGAGAAGCTCTTGTATCTGATAACAGTAGTCGTGTGTGTAGTTGTTGTCAGTATTATGGTTGGCAGATATGTGAACATCTATGACCTCAACAAGCAGACACAGTCAGTCGAACAAAAAACGGTGACAGCTAACAAAGAAATTGCCGTGCTGGATGTTCAGAAGGAGAAGCTGGAGAACGAAATTGTAGCCAAAGCTAGAGAGCTGGGTTACGTTGAGCAGAATTCCGATCGTGAAGTAATTCGAGTTCCAAGAACGAACGTGAGCTCAACTTCAGCCGACCAAGAAGCCTCAGACGGCAAGTAAGAAGAAATGTGAGGTTTTGGACTATGGGGAAGATCAGTAAAAGAATAAAACTTCGCACATTACTCATTGGAGGGATCATCACCCTCTTTTTTCTTGTACTTATGGGCAGAGTCTTTTGGATTCAAGTAGTCAATGCGGGCTTTTGGCAGGACTACGCTGCTAATTTGATAGAAAATTCAAAGGTAATTCCAGCGAAGAGGGGGACAATTACGGACCGTAACGGCAACGTACTTGCCACGGATGCGCCTGCATATACGGTAGCGGTAAATCCTGAACTTATACATGAGAAGGAAATAGAGGATGTCGTTGTCAAGAGACTAAATGAGCTGCTTGGTAAGGATGAGGCAGGTCTCAGGGAGGATGTCACTTCCAAGAGGGAAAACGGTAGCTACCGCCCTCATAGGGAAGTACGCAGTGAAGGCTACAAGATCGATCAGGAGCTTAAAGACCAGATTGATGACTTCCGTGAGGAACTTGACGAAGAGTATGGAGCGAAGAACGCCGTCGTGCTGATGGATGAGTCCAAGCGCTTCTATCCTGAGAACAATCTTGCTTCCCATGTGCTTGGTTACTTAAATAAAGAGGGAGATCCGGTTTACGGGTTGGAGCTCTATTATGATGAGCAGCTGAGAGGGACGGATGGGAAAATGCTTTATCAGAAGGATGGTAAAGGGCTTGAGCTCACGAACTCGAATACCAGCTATACCCCAGCGCAGAACGGCAAGAAATTAAAGCTTACGATCGATGATACGATTCAGTACTACATCGAGGAAGCGATGAAGACAACCTATGACAAATATAAACCAATCAGTATGACCGTCATTGCGGCTGATCCGAATACGATGGAAATTTTGGGCATGGCGAACCTGCCGAATTATAATCCAAATTCTTATTGGGAGTCAGATACGAAGAATTTTTACAATCATGCTATACAGTCCATTTACGAGCCTGGATCGACGTTTAAAATTGTAACGCTCGCCGGGGCAGTAGAGGAGAAACTGTTTAATCCTAATGCATATTTCGAATCAGGAAGCATAAGAGTAGGCGGAAGAACCATCAGCGATGTTAGTCGTAATTGGGGAACCATTACTTACCTGGAGGGCGTCAAACGGTCCAGTAACGTTGCCTTTGTTAATCTTGGCTACAATATGCTGGGAGGCGAGAAGCTTCGCAGTTATATTGACAAATTCGGATTTGGCGTCAAGACGGGCATTGATCTTCCTAGTGAGTCGGCTTCACCGATTCGGCAACTAACATATGCTGCTGATATTGCAGCTGCTTCTTACGGGCACGGTCTCGTACAGGTGACACCAATTCAACAGGTCGCTGCTGTCTCAGCCATTGCCAATGGAGGAAAGCTTCTTGAGCCGCATCTAGTGAAAGAGATATCAGATCCAAACAGCGGAGAAGTGGAGACCATCCAACCCAAGGAAATACGCCAGGTTATATCTGCTGAAACAGCTAGAACAGTGGGCAGCTATTTGGAACAGGTCGTTGCCGACCAGGATCATGGATCAGGCCGTTATGCCTATATTGATGGTTATCGTGTAGCCGGTAAGACAGGGACAGCCATCAAATATATTAACGGGGAATACGATCATACCAAGTCAGTTGTATCATTTATCGGTTATGCACCGGTAGACAATCCTAAAATTGCAATGCTGGTTATGATTGATGAGCCTAATGATCCAAATCTGGGCGGAGGTTCGGGTGCAGCACCTGTATTTAAAGAGATCATGTCGAAATCCCTCACTTATTTGGGTATTCCGAAAGATACAGTTTCCAATGAAGAAACTTCAAAATCGGAGAATGTTGTTCGAAGAAAGGCGCCTGACCTGGTTGGAAAATCAGGGAAGGATGCACGTACTCTGCTGCTTGACCAAGGAATCGCATACGAAACTTTGGGCAAAGGGAGCAAGGTAATACAGCAGTATCCAAAAGCAGAAGCTGAAATGTCAGAAGGGCAGCGTATTTATTTGCTGACAGAAGAAAGTGACACTATGGAAATTCCTGACTTAACAGGAGAATCTCTGCGCGATGCTCTTGAAGTATTAACACTCTTGAAAGTGGGCGTCAGAGTTGAGGGTGAGGGCTATGTTACAAGTCAGAAGGTAGAAGTGTCAGGAGAACAGCGTACAGCTGTACTGAGCCTGCAGACAGCTAAAGAAGCTGCTACTGGTGTAGTAGAGGATGGAGAGGGCGCTGATGCTGAAGGAGAAGCTGAGGAATCGGCAGATACAGCATCAGACGTGGGCGCTGATACGGAGAAAGAAACATCCCAGGAACCGGATACGAGCGTTGACACAGGCGAGTGAGAGAAAACCGGAAGTATGTGTTGCTGAATAGAGTTTAACATTGACAGCTTGTTCTATTCCCTGGTTGTCCTGAATATTCATGATTAAGCATGTTCATTGTGAATATGAAAGACAAGTAGGGGGAGATGCATATGGCCAAGGTATCCAGCGTGACGCTTCGCCGCCGCTTGCTGTGGTGCATGCTGATACTGGTTATTCTATTTGCGGCACTGGTTATTCGCCTAGCTTATGTACAGCTTGCCAAGGGACCTGAACTGGCAGATGAAGCAGAGAACTTGTGGCGGAGGCAGATTCCGTATACCGCCAAACGGGGTGAAATTCTTGACCGCAACGGAACAGCACTTGCTTACAATATTACCTCACCGACCGTAATGGCTATTCCGGTCCAGGTGAAGGACAAGCAAAAAACGGCTGAATCTCTAGCTCCGCTTCTTGGGATGACGCAGGAAAAAGTGCTCGGCATTATTTCCAAGACCGAACGAATAGTCGAGATAAAGCCCGGGGGCCGAAAAATTACGATGGAGAAAGCACAGGAAATTCGTGATTTGGAGCTTCCGGGCATTGTTGTTGCTGAGGACAATAAAAGGTTTTATCCTTATGGAGATTTGGCGGCACATATTCTTGGCTTTACAGGGATCGATAATCAGGGCTTAACCGGTATTGAGAAGAAGTATGATGATAACCTGAAGGGCATCGGCGGGGGAATTGAGTATTTGTCTGATGCAGCGGGCCGGCTGATGCCTGGTTCGTCGGATGAATATGTAGAGCCGAAGGACGGGCTGAACCTTCAGTTGACCATTGATCAGCCGATCCAATCGATCATCGAGCGGGAGCTTGATCAGGCGATGGTCAAATTTGAAGCCAATTCGGCTCTTGCTATCGCAATGAATCCAAAGACAGGTGAAATTCTCGGGATGTCGAGCCGTCCAAGCTATGAGCCGGGCAACTATCAGGATTATCCTTCGGAAATTTATAACCGCAATTTACCAGTATGGATGACCTATGAACCAGGATCTACCTTCAAAATCATTACACTGGCTGCTGCGCTGGAAGAGAAAAAGGTGGATCTCGTCAATGATCATTTCTTTGATCCAGGCTACGTTGAAGTTGGCGGCGCCCGTCTTCGGTGCTGGAAAAAGGGTGGACACGGCAGTCAAAGCTTTTTACAGGTTGTGGAAAACTCCTGTAATCCGGGTTTTGTCGCTTTAGGCAACAAACTTGGCAAAGAGACACTTTTCGAGTATATTAAGAACTTCGGTTTTGGTGCAAAGACGGGGATTGACCTGAGCGGTGAGGCTTCAGGAATACTTTTCAAACTATCCCAAGTTGGACCAGTCGAGCTTGCTACAACCGCCTTTGGTCAAGGGGTGTCGGTTACACCTATTCAGCAGGTTACGGCCGTTTCGGCAGCGATTAACGGCGGGAAATTGTATAAACCGTTTGTCGCTAAGGCATGGGTTGATCCGGTGACCGGAGAGGTTGTCGAAGAGAAGCAGCCGGAGCTTGTAAAACAGGTGATATCGGAGGAAACCTCGAAGCAGGTACGGGAAGCCCTGGAAAGTGTCGTTGCGAATGGAACCGGACGTCCGGCTTTTATTGACGGCTATCGGGTAGGCGGCAAGACAGGTACTGCGCAAAAGGTAATAAACGGCCGCTACTCAACGACAGAACATATCGTCTCCTTTATCGGATTTGCTCCTGCGGATGATCCGCAAATCGTTGTGTATACCGCCGTGGACAATCCGAAGGGAATTCAATTCGGGGGCGTTGTTGCGGCTCCAATCGTACAGAACATATTAGAGGATTCATTACATTATCTGCAGGTCCCTCCTCGGAAGGATCAGATTGCGAAAAAATATAAGTACGGTGAAACGCCGATTGTAACCGTTCCTGATCTTACGGGTGCAACAGTACAGGATCTTTATGAAGATCTAAACATGAACTTTATGCTGGTGAAATCGGGGTCAGGAAATACAGTCATCAGTCAGGCGCCAAAACCGGGAGCCCGGGTTGAGCAAGGCTCCACGATTCGAATCTATATGGGAAGTCATCCGGATGATGCTCATGAGCATGGAACAAATACATCGACCGGCAGTGAAAAAGACTCGCCTTGATGTTTTTACTAGGTATCCTATGGACCATAATGCTAAGTAACGGATACAATAGGGAAGGATGACGTTTTATTTTATGGAAAGAAGGAATAGATGTGCGCTTAGAACAATTTGCTTCCTTGCTGGCAACAAGTAACATTGCAGGCAGCGGGGATACGGAAATCACAGGAATACAGACGGACTCAAGACAAGTCAGCAGAGGGGACTTATTTATTTGTCTTCCAGGTCATACGGTTGATGGTCATGATTATGCCCAAATAGCCGTGGATCAAGGGGCTGCGGCGCTTGTCGTGGAACGTAAGCTTGATGTGGATGTTCCTCAAATTATTGTGAGCAGCAGTCGTCTAGCGATGGCTGTCTTCTCTGACCATTATTTCGAATCCCCAAGCCAGAAGTTGAATATGATTGGCGTAACGGGTACGAATGGCAAGACAACAACAACGTATCTGATCGAGCAAATTTTAAATGATGCAGACCAAAGCACGGGTATCATCGGCACAATAGAAATGCGCTATGCAGGCAAGAATTTCCCGATGTCAGGTACGACGCCGGAAGCGCTTGACCTTCAGCGAAGCCTTCATCAAATGGTGGGAGCAGGGGTCCGTAACTGTGTGATGGAAGTATCCTCTCACGCTCTGGAGCAAGGCCGTGTGAAAGGAACTGATTTCCGCACTGCGGTATTTACTAACCTCACACAGGATCACTTGGATTATCACCTCACCATGGAGCAGTACCGAAATGCGAAGGGACTTTTGTTTGCACGGCTGGGCAACGGATATGCACAGGAGCAGTCAAAGCGTAAGTATGCTGTTCTTAACAGCGACGATGAGGCAACCGCATATTTCACAGCAATTACAGCTGCCGAAGTTGTGACATACGGTATTGATACAGATGCTGACATTAAAGCGTCCCAAATCAAGATTACTGCTAAAGGGACTTCCTTCCATGTGGACACGTTTAAAGGCAGCACGGATATTCAGCTGCGGATGGTTGGCAAGTTTAACGTCTATAATGCACTTGCTGCGCTTACAGCGGCTCTTTTGGAAGGCATCTCCCTTGAAGCGATCAAACACAGCCTTGAGTCAATTCCTGGTGTTGACGGACGGGTTGAGGCCGTTGACGGAGGTCAAGATTTTGCTGTTATTGTGGACTATGCACATACACCGGATGGACTTGAAAACGTGCTTCGTACGGTAAATGAATTCGCTGAGAAAAGAGTGCTTTGTGTATTTGGCTGCGGCGGTGACCGTGACAGAACGAAACGTCCGATTATGGGACAGATTGCTGCAAAATACAGCGATAAAGTATATGTTACCTCAGACAATCCTCGTACAGAGAATCCGGATGCCATTCTGGAGGATATCAAGCAGGGTCTTCTTGAAGATGGAGTCGCGCCTGAGAAATACGAGCTTATTGTTGATCGAAAGGCTGCCATTCATCGTGCTATTGAGCAGGCAAGCCCTGGCGATGTAGTATTGATTGCGGGTAAAGGTCACGAGACGTATCAAATTCTAGGCACAACCAAAACAGATTTTGACGATCGTTTGGTGGCTAAAGAAGCGATAAGGGGCATAGCAAAGTGATAAAAAGAACGTTAGGTGAAATTTCAAAGATGTGCGGCGGCACACTCTTGAGAGATACAGACAGCGAACAAATAATAACAGGTGTGTATACCGATTCCCGCAAGCCTGCAGCAGGACGACTATTCGTCCCGCTGACAGGTGAGCGTTTTGATGGACATGAATATGCTGCCGAATGCTTGGCTGCCGGTGCAGCATGCACTTTGTGGCAAAAAGATCATGGCACACCTCCGGAAGGACCGGTCATTGAGGTAGAGGATACGCTTCATGCTATTCAGGAGCTGTCTGCAGCTTACCTCAGGGAAAGCGGGGCATCCGTAGTTGCGATTACAGGCAGCAATGGCAAGACCACGACGAAGGATATGGTGTATTCTCTGTTATCCACTACATTTAAGGTGCATAAGACTCAAGGCAATTTCAATAACCATATCGGTCTGCCTTTAACTATATTGGATATGCCTGAGGATACACAGATTGCCATTTTGGAAATGGGAATGAGCGGCCGGCATGAAATCGAACGATTAGCGGAAATTGCTTGTCCGGATGTTGCGGTTATTACGAACATTGGAGAAGCTCATCTTCTGCAGCTTGGATCTAGAGAGGAAATCGCTCGTGCCAAGCTTGAAATCGTAAGCGGACTCAAGAATGAGGGCCTCTTAATCTATAACGGAGATGATTCCTTAGCTGACCGTGTTCTCGCTGAGCCAACCACGAAGAAGCCGAAAGAGTTTAGACGGTTTACCTTTGGCATGAATCATACGAATAATGATTATCCGACTGGGATTATGAACCATGCGGAAGGGATGATCTTTACTTCGGTTCGATCTGGTGAGGAGTCTTTACAGATACCGCTGATCGGGCACCACAATGTGGTTAATGCGCTTGCTGCGCTCGCAGTGGCAAGACATTACGGCGTTTCTGAGGAAAATCTGAAGAAGGGCCTTGAAGAAGTGAAGCTGACCGGAATGCGTATTGAGGTTGTAAAAGGAGCAAGTGGAATTACAGTGCTGAATGATGCCTACAATGCCAGTCCAACGGCAATGAAGGCGGCTGTTGATGCACTAAGCGGTCTGAGCGGCTATGAGCATAAAATTGCTGTCTTGGGGGATATGCTGGAGCTTGGACCAAGAGAAGGAGAGCTTCATGAAGAGATTGGACATTATTTGACACCGGATAAGCTCGATCTGGTATTCACATATGGTTCCTTGTCTTCTAACATTGCTAAAGGCGCCTTGGTCAATATGCCAGAAGATGCGGTGTTTGCGTTTGAAGACAAGGCCGCTTTAATTGCCCATTTGAAGGAAACAATAACGGCTAAGGATGTCGTTCTTGTCAAAGCTTCCCGGGGAATGAAGCTGGAAGAAGTGGCTAACGCGCTAATCAATGAACCATTACAGATCTGAAGTTACTAGAGAGGTGTTTTCATGGACTTTCAATTAATGCTGCTAACAATCGGTGTATCTTTCATTCTTGCGGTGATTGCAGCGCCGCTTCTAATACCGCTCCTGCGCCGCATGAAATTCGGACAGCAGGTCAGAGAAGATGGGCCGAAGAGCCATCTAAAAAAATCTGGAACGCCAACAATGGGCGGCGTAGTGATCGTACTGGCGTTTACTCTGGCTTTTTTGAAATTTGCCCCGGAGAAAAATACAGATTTTTACGTGCTTATCGTGGCCACACTCGGATTTGGTTTAATCGGGTTTTTAGATGACTACATCAAAATTGTATTTAAACGCTCCTTGGGTCTGACCGCTAAGCAAAAGCTGTTTGGTCAGCTTCTATTTGCTGCCATTATGTGCTTCTTGCTCATCCAAAACGGACATAGTACAGCAATCGAAATACCTGGCACGTCCTGGGCTTTCGACTGGGGACCATGGTTTTATTATCCATTTATTGTTCTTATGATGCTTGCGATTAGTAATGCTGTGAATTTCACGGATGGTCTTGACGGACTTCTGTCCGGTGTGAGTGCGATCGCCTTTGGAGCCTTTGCTATAGTAGCAATGCAGGCGACTTCCCTTCCGGCAGCGGTATGTGCTGCTGCGATGATTGGTGCAGTGCTCGGATTTCTCGTCTATAACGCCCACCCGGCTAAGGTATTTATGGGAGATACGGGGTCGCTTGCGATCGGCGGTGCAATTGGAGCCATTGCGATTGTGACCAAAACAGAGCTCCTGTTCCTCGTTATCGGCGGCGTGTTTGTTATTGAGATGCTGTCTGTTGTCATCCAAGTGACGTCTTTCAAGACAAGAGGAAAACGTGTATTTAAAATGAGCCCTATTCATCACCATTTCGAGTTGTCCGGATGGTCTGAATGGCGGGTCGTTATTACTTTTTGGGCCGTAGGACTGCTGCTCGCTGGTCTCGGACTTTACATCAACAAGGGGTTGTAGTTCATGAATCATCCAGAGAGTTATAAAGGAATGGACGTCGTTGTTCTTGGCCTCGCTAAGAGCGGCGTTCAAGTGGCAAAAGTACTTCATCAAGCAGGTGCTCGTGTTACGGTTAACGATCAAAAAGAAAGAGCTCAGTGTCCCGAAGCATCCGAATTGGAGGCTTTGGGAATTTCTGTTATATGCGGGGGGCATCCTGATGATCTCATACATCCAGGTGTACAGCTGCTTATAAAAAACCCGGGTATCCCTTATAAGGTCGCTCCGATTCAAAAAGCGCTTGAGCTTGGCATTGAAGTCGTTACTGAGGTTGAAGTTGCCTATCACATATGCAAAGCGCCTATCGTCGGTATAACGGGATCTAACGGCAAAACAACAACAACGACATGGGTCGGCCTTATGCTGGAGCATGCCGGCTTGTCTCCAATCGTTGCAGGCAACATCGGCACTCCGCTGTCCGAGGCTGCGCAGGGTGCTGGGGAGAAGGATATTATGGTTGTGGAGCTCAGCAGCTTTCAGCTGAAGGGAACGACCGATTTTCGTCCTGCTGTCAGCTGTCTGCTGAACGTTTCAGAGACTCATCTTGATTATCATGGCGGAATGGAGGATTACATTGCCTCCAAGGCTAAGCTGTTTAACAATCAAACACCGGAGGAC
The DNA here is from genome assembly GCA_023715865.1 of Neobacillus mesonae. Lineage (GTDB taxonomy): Bacteria > Bacillota > Bacilli > Paenibacillales > Paenibacillaceae > Paenibacillus. The sequence goes on along the minus strand of JAMBOW010000002.1, from coordinate 729,381 downwards.
AGAGCCGTCATTAACTGGGACGATCCAGTATGCAGACAGCTTGTGCCTTATATTAAGGCAACGCTGCTTCCGTTTTCGATGACAGAAACACTGCAGACCGGTGTATATGCAGATCCTCCTTACATACCGGATGTGGAGGATGACATCAAGAGAATGGTAATGTACCGTGATTTTGATGGAGGTATTCATCCAATTATTCCTGTGGACGAAATCGGCCTGCCTGGTCGATTTAACGTAGACAATGCACTGGCTGCCTGTGCCATCGCTCTATCAGCCGGAGCTGCTCCAGAGTCGCTTGCCGCGCCGCTCGCGTCTTTCCGTGGGGTAGAGCACCGCTTGGAATATGTAGGTGATTATAACGGTGCAGCCTATTACAACAATTCCAAAGCGACTAATGCCAAGGCTACCCTGATGGCATTAACCTCTTTCAAAGAGCCGATTGTGCTGATCGCAGGGGGGCTTGACCGCGGCTCAGACTATATGGATTTATTGCAGGTATTCCAGGACAGGGTGAAAGCTGTCGTATTGCTGGGTCAGACGAAAGATAAAATTGCCGAAGTTGCGAAGCTTGCCGGATTAAAGGATGTTCGCGTTGTCGATAATGGGGAGGATGCCGCCGCAGCGCTTGTCGAAGCAGTCAAACAAGCTTCTAGTCTGGCCAATTCAGGGGATGTAGTATTGTTATCTCCTGCTTGTGCCAGCTGGGATATGTTTAGCTCCTATGAAGAGCGTGGACGCATTTTTAAAGAGGCGGTGCATAACCTGTAAGTAGGGGGGTGGATAAGCCCCTACTACATATGTAAGAGGTGGCCTCCAAATGAAACAGACCCGACCGGCGCCTGATTTGTGGCTTGTTATCTGCATTGTGTCGCTGCTCGCCATCGGACTCGTGATGGTATACAGTGCGGGTGCCGTCCTTGCCTTCCGTGAACACGGCGATTCCTTCTACTTTGTAAAAAGACAGCTGCTGTTCGCAGGGCTGGGGCTTGCTGCAATGTTCTTTACTGCCAATGTGGACTATCGGATATGGCGCAATTATGCAAAGTTCATTCTCATCCTCTGCTTTATTCTGCTTATTATCGTATTGATTCCGGGAATCGGCGTCGTTCGCGGCGGGGCGAGAAGCTGGCTCGGTATCAGTTCGTTCGGTATTCAGCCCTCTGAGTTTATGAAGCTCGGCATGATCCTGTTCTTGGCCAAATGGCTCAGCAAGGACCCTGCTGCAATTAAGAACTTCACAACAGGTTTGCTGCCTCCGCTAGGTCTGATTGGCCTTGCATTCGGTCTTATTATGCTTCAGCCTGATTTGGGTACGGGAGCAGTTATGCTTGGCGCATCTATGCTGATCATATTTACGGCCGGAGCCAGAATGAAGCACTTGATGTTCCTTGCTCTTGGCGGTGTATTGGGGTTTGCTGGACTGATCCTGGCTGCTCCATACCGTCTGAGACGGATCACTGGATTTTTGGATCCCTGGTCAGACCCGCTTGGAACGGGTTATCAGATCATCCAGTCGCTTTATGCCATTGGCCCGGGAGGACTAGGAGGGCTGGGTCTCGGAATGAGCCGGCAGAAATACAGCTATGTTCCTGAGCCCCAAACGGATTTCATATTTTCTATACTTGCCGAGGAGCTGGGCTTTATTGGCGGCCTGATCGTCCTTCTGCTCTTTCTTATGCTGGTATGGAGAGGAATGAGAGTGGCCATGACCGTTCCGGATGCTTTTGGCAGCCTGCTGGGTGTCGGTATCGTGGGTATGGTAGCCGTTCAAGTTATTATTAACATTGGGGTTGTTATCGGACTTATGCCGGTAACGGGAATCACACTTCCCTTAATCAGTTATGGGGGCTCATCTCTAACGCTGATGCTCACAGCACTGGGAATACTACTTAATTTATCACGTTATGCGAGGTGACTTTTATGCGCGTTGTACTTACTGGCGGCGGGACAGGCGGACATATCTATCCGGCTGTCGCTGTCGCAAGACAATTGGAATCGGAAGATCAAGACACTGCATTTTTATATATCGGGGGAAAAAGAGGGCTGGAGAGCAAGTTGGTTCCTCAGGAGGAGATCCCCTTTGAATCCATTGACATAACCGGTTTTCGCCGCAAGCTGTCCCTGGACAATGTAAAAACGGTAATTCGTTTTCTCCAAGGGGTTCGTACTTCCAAAAAACTGCTGCGTGAATTTAAACCCGATGTTGTCGTGGGGACAGGAGGCTATGTGTGCGGACCTGTCGTTTACGCGGCGGCAAAATTGGGCATTCCAAGCATTATTCATGAACAAAATGCAATTCCAGGACTGACAAATAAATTCCTAAGCAGGTATGTCGATACGGTGGCTGTGAGCTTTGAAGGTTCAGAGAAAGCTTTTCCGGGGGCAAAAAATGTAATCTACACAGGAAATCCGCGTGCGACTACCGTGCAACATGCGAGCCGCGAACGCGGATTTGCTTCGCTTGGGGTACCTATTGGGAGTAAGGTAGTGCTCGTTGTAGGGGGAAGCCGGGGAGCAAAGGCAATCAACGACGCCATGATTCAGATGGCTGAGAGCATCGCTCAACTAAAGGATGTCCAAATGATATACGTAACAGGGGATTCATACTATGAATCTACTCTTCAGGCGGTAAAAGAGAGATTGGGCTCGATCCCAAGCCATCTTCACATTTTGCCATATGTAAGTAATATGCCGGAAGTGCTTGCAGCGACGTCTCTTATCGTTAATCGCGCTGGAGCATCCTTCCTGGCAGAAATTACGTCCCTGGGCATTCCATCCATTCTGATTCCGTCTCCTAACGTTACCAATAACCATCAGGAGGCAAATGCAAGGACGCTGGAGAACGCTGGTGCTGCGCGTATGCTTCTTGAGAAGGATATGAGTGGGGAAAGTCTATATAAGTCGATAGCGGCTATTATGGCAGATGAGGGCCTTCAGCGCTCGATGTCCAGCGCCTCTAAAAAGCTGGGAAAACCAGACTCAGCTGCAATATTGACTGCCGAAATGAAGCGGATATCCCGCAAAAAATAATCAAGCTAAACGAGTGTAGATACGTATAAAACGATCCCGTGGGCGATTGTCACACACAGAGGCCTCTTTACATAAGATACCTTATCAAATGTGACAATCACTTTGGGCGTTTAAAAGTCCATAGTGTGTTACAACAAATTTATATCCGCTGCACCTTATGATGGAAACAAAAAAAGCAGAGTCCGTTACTTTTTAATTAATTCATGCTGCGGCTTTTGTTTTCGAATAAGAAATAAGCTTAAGGACGTTAATCCCTATGGCGCCCTTTTCAAAGCGCATTTGAATCGGACGGTATGCGCTTAGGTCAGGGGCGTTCAAAGCCTGGGGGAGCGGTAAACTCGGAGGTGATACACTTGGACAAATTGGTGATTGAAGGCGGGAAACCCCTATCAGGAACCATACGTATCCACGGAGCGAAAAATGCTGCTTTGCCTATAATGGCAGCAAGTTTGCTGGCGGAAGGGAACACCGAGCTCCACAATGTTCCTCACTTGCTCGATATTGAAGTGATGCTTCATATTTTGGAGAGGCTCGGCTGCAATACGAAACATGAACAAGGCATTGTAACGCTGGACACTTCTCTAGTCAGTTCTTCAAGAGTTCCGGAAGATTTAATGAACAAAATGCGCTCATCGATTTTCTTGATGGGGCCATTGCTGGCCAGGTTTGGGGAAGTTTCTGTTTATCAGCCTGGAGGCTGTGCCATTGGGGAGAGGAAAATTGATCTTCACCTAAGAGGACTTGAAGCTCTAGGGGCAGTGATCGAGGAAAAGGATTCTCAGATCACATGCCGGGCAAAAAAGCTGGTCGGCGCTGATATCCAGCTGGACTTTCCAAGCGTAGGGGCAACAGAGAATATTATGATGGCTGCCGTCACTGCACTCGGAACCACCACGATCACAAATGCGGCAAGAGAGCCTGAAATCCAGGATTTGCAAAATTTCCTCAATGCGATGGGCGCCCATATTATTGGAGCGGGAACAAGCACAATTACCATCCATGGGGTGGAACGTTTGACTTCGTGCACGTATGAGATCATTCCAGACCGGATTGTAGCAGGCACAGTGCTTATTGCCGCGGCAGCCACTCGCGGGAATGTTACACTAACGCGAAGCAATCCTTCTCACCTCACTTCGCTTATACATGTGCTGAAGCGCGCTGGTGTTCAAACAAGTGTATGCAATGATATAATAACCGTGAGCTGTATGGGACGACCTAAGGCGGTAGATCGCATAGTTACTTCCCCTTATCCATCGTTTCCTACCGATTTACAGTCACAGGTGATGGTTCTTCTCAGTTTAGCGGATGGCTTCAGTATTATGAAAGAGACTGTGTTTGAAGCCAGGTTCAAGCATGTGGACGAACTTAATGTGATGGGCGCTGATATTTCAGTAGATTTAAACACTGCTTTTATACGAGGGGTGCCTCGTCTGTATGGGGCAACAGTTGAAGCTACGGATCTTCGCGCCGGTGCAGCGCTTGTTATTGCCGGGCTGGCTGCTCAAGGGAAAACGATTGTGGAACAGGTGCATCATATTGACCGGGGGTACGACCGGATCGAGCATTTATTCCAATCACTAGGCGCTTCTGTAGAACGTCAGCCTGTGAGCTACGTAGCACCATAGATATCGACGTGTTCATTATGCCGGCTTTATTTATGTATATTCCAGGTACATCAAATTTAAGCACAATATTGCCGTGATGTCCCCTCTTTAAAGAGGGGATCTCAAGGCTTTTATGGAGCGAACGTTAATGCCAAAGGGTCAAATTCCAGTCCTCAAAAAAGAGGGCTCGCCAAAAATGAAAGCTAGCCGGAAAATCATCTTTATTTTGGTGTTGTTATTTATCGCCATTTTTGCTGTTATATTTTTCAGATCACCGGTAAGCAAAATTTCCCAGGTTCAAATAGAAGGAAATGTGTTTAGTATTAGAGAAGAAATTTTAACTAAGAGCGGTTTAGAAGTCGGAAGTCCCTATTTTGGAGCTAATGTATCGGATATTGAAGCACTCCTTGAGGATAGCTCTATTATTTCCGAAGCGCAGGTGGACAAGCAGTTCCCTGGAATCATTCTGATTCATATTAAAGAATATGATACCGTGGCTTATGAATTGGCTTCAGACGGACAGCTTAAAGCCATTTTATCCAGCGGAGCCAGCGTAAATCTGAATGGCAGAGGAATTGCGGTTGAGAAGCCGATCCTCACACAGTGGAAGGCTGAAGACCCGCTGAAGGCCGAACTCTCTAATGTACTCAAAGGGATTCCGAATGAGCTGACAACAGACATATCGGAGATCATCCCTTCGCCTACACCTTCTTTTCCTGACAGGATCAAAATGTACACCAAATCACAGTTTGAGGTGATAACGACGATTTCTTTACTCGGGGATAAGGTGAGCTATTTGAATCAGGTTATTGAAACCGAAGAGCCGGGGCTCATTACAATGCTGGAGGCAGATTCTTACGAGCCTTTTAATCCCAAAGAGGAAGAAACGGACGAAAATGATGCGGCGGTAACACCGTAAAAAAATAAGTTTACAACAACATTATAACAACCTATGAAGTTAGCACTTTCTGAACTATTAAAAAAATGTTACACTTTAAGCTATGTGCATCTTGCTTGCGTATCCTTCTTTTTTCTTCAAATTTTAATATCATCATTAAGACGGATTATACCGTTTATAGACATAGACAATAAAGAGAGTGAACTCAGCAGCTTCTTGCTTGTAAACAAGCGAAAGTTTGTAATGACACCCAGCATGGTGGCACCTAAAAAATTTGTAGAAAAAAGAGGGAAAGCCTTAAACGTGTTGAATATGTAGAGAGTGTTGTAACATGAGAACGTATATTACTATCGGAGTCAGGAGGTGCCACAGACTTGAGCAACAATGACATCATTGTTAGTTTGGACATCGGTACATCCAAAGTTCGGGCTATTATTGGGGAAATTAATAATGGAACCTTTAATATTATTGGAGTTGGATCTGCCGACTCAGAAGGAATCCGTAAGGGTGCAATTGTAGACATTGACCAGACTGTACAATCCATCCGTAATGCGGTTGATCATGCGGAGCGTATGGTTGGTATTCAAATATCCGAAGTATATGTCGGTATCTCGGGAAATCATATCGGACTTATGACAAGTCACGGCGTTGTGGCAGTTTCGAATGAGGATCGCGAGATCGGTGAAGAAGACATGGAACGGGTGTTGAAAGCGGCAGAAGTGATCGCTATTCCTCCGGAACGTGAGATCATTGATGTAGTGGCAAGACAATATGTTGTTGACGGTCTTGAAGGTATTCAGGATCCGCGCGGCATGATCGGTGTAAGACTTGAGGTTGAAGCGACGATTATTACGGGTGCAAAGACCGCCATACATAACTTGCTTCGCTGCGTAGAGAAGTCAGGTCTTAAAGTTAAGGACCTTGTGCTAATGTCTCTCGGAGCAGGACTGCTGTCACTGTCTAAGGACGAGAAAGGAATGGGATCTGTACTGGTTGATATCGGTGCTGGTTCGACGACGATCGCTGTGTTTGAAGAAGGCTCTATTGTTGCCACTTCAACGCTTCCGATTGGCGGAGAATTTGTAACCAATGATATTGCATACGGATTGCGTACTTTGACAGAGCAGGCTGAGAAAGTGAAGCTGAAGTATGGCTGCGCTTGGCTGGATGATGCGGCAAGAGATGTCGTATTCAAAGTTACTCGTATCGGCAGCAATGTGGATAAGGAATTTACACAGGAAGATTTGGCGGCAATTATTGAACCTCGTGTGCAAGAAATATTTCAAATGATTCATCAGGAAGTCAAAAGACTCGGTTACACCGAGCTCCCTGGGGGTTATATATTAACGGGTGGTACGGTTGCCATGCCGGGTGTCCTTCAGGTGGCAAGACATGAGCTGTCTGCTTCTGTACGAGTGGCAGTTCCGGACTTTATCGGAGTGCGTGATCCGGGTTATACTAGCGGTGTAGGAATCTTGCATAATGTTATCCGCAGTGCCAAAATCAGGCCCTCAGCACCAACGAGCGGCGGAGGAAGCAATAACAAGAAACCTGCGAATCGTGTTAAGCCGAATCCGGCTCCGGAAGAAGAACATAAACCGGGGTTTTTCGAACGCATAAAAAATATGTTCAGTGAATTGATATAGCATGCCTGAATCCATTTCATGATCTTTGAACGATTCGTTTTAAGAGATCTATACGAAATGGTATTGTTCGTCGATATATGAAATGGACAGGATTCATTTTTGATAAGTGGACGAGCCATCCATGCACACATGAGGGGGAGATGGAAAAGTATGTTGGAATTTGATTTCGAGATGGAGAGCTTGGCTCAGATAAAAGTAATAGGTGTCGGTGGCGGCGGAAGCAACGCTGTAAACCGAATGATTGAGAATGGTGTGCAGGGAGTCGAATTCATTACGGTGAATACGGATGCTCAAGCATTGCATCTTGCCAGCTCTGAACACAAACTGCAAATCGGCGATAAGCTGACAAGAGGGCTTGGCGCTGGGGCTAATCCTGAAGTTGGTAAGAAGGCAGCCGAGGAATCTCGTGACCTTATCGCTAACACGCTAAAAGGCGCGGATATGGTATTCGTGACGGCAGGCATGGGCGGAGGCACAGGAACAGGTGCCGCTCCTGTTATCGCAGAGATTGCCAAAGAATGCGGAGCATTAACGGTAGGTGTTGTCACTCGCCCATTTACATTTGAAGGACGCAAGCGTTCCAATCAAGCAGAACACGGTATTGAAGCACTGAAAGAAAAAGTAGATACATTAATCGTGATTCCTAACGATCGTTTGCTTGAAATTGTGGATAAGAAGACGCCAATGCTGGAAGCCTTCCGTGAAGCGGATAACGTACTTCGCCAAGCGGTACAAGGTATTTCTGACCTTATCAAAGTTCCTGGTTTGATTAACCTTGACTTTGCTGATGTAAAGACCATTATGACTGAGCGCGGTTCAGCCTTGATGGGTATCGGGATGGCATCAGGAGAGAACAGAGCTGCTGAGGCTGCCCGCAAAGCAATCATGAGTCCGCTACTCGAAACCTCGATTGAAGGTGCTCGTGGTGTAATCATGAATATAACAGGTGGAATTAACCTGTCATTATACGAAGTGAATGAAGCAGCTGAGATTGTGATATCTGCATCAGATCCTGAAGTCAACATGATCTTTGGTGCGATAATCGATGATAATCTTAAAGAAGAAATTAAGGTTACGGTTATCGCGACAGGATTCGAGAATAAGCCTGCTGCCACTGCACCACCTGTCCGCAAGCCTTCTCAACCGGAAGCACAGGAGAATCGTTCTTCCAACCTGAAACCATTCGGAAACCAGCCTAGCTCGGATCAGCTGGATATCCCGACGTTTTTACGGAATCGCACAAGAAATAACGGCAATAATAACGAATAATCAACATTCAAAAATGCAGCCTGCATAAGGCTGCATTTTTTGCTTTTTGCACAGGTTGGTGATAAGTAAAGTGAAAAATCCGACAAAAAAAGTTGCATTCCTTCTCCCATGTTTAGACAGACTTTGAAAGCTGCTCTCCTTATACTGGTTATATTCTTGATTCGATGAGAAGGCAGGTGAGTGAACCTGGTTGTTTACATCGACTTGATTTTTCTGACGAACCTGCTGATTGACTGGGTCCTGCTTTTTTTAACAGCCTGGATGCAGCGAAAAAAGCCCAAATGGTGGCGAATGATCATCTCTGCTGTCATTGGTGCGCTGTATGTAGTCATGATGTTTGTACCTGAACTGACCTTCCTTTATACCTTTTTGATCAAGTTTGGTTTATCTTTACTGATGATCTGGACCGCCTTTGGATTTCATAGCTTGCAGACCTTTATGAAAACGCTCGGTGCCTTTTACGTCATCAATTTTGTAGCTGCCGGCGGCATATTGGGTGTGCATTATTTATTGCAGAGCTCAGGTGACTTATTTAACGGGATTTTATTTACAACGACCGGAGGTATTTCATTCGAACTGCAAGTGGGATTCTGGTTTATGTTTATTGTCTTTTTTGGAGTTCTATTCATATTTAGAGCTGTCCAATTCAGTAAAAGAAAAGCGGATCAGATGTCTGTTTTTTTTGGCGAAGTTACCGTTAGGATCGGAGATGCGGAAGTGAGCTGTACAGGACTTGTCGACACAGGAAACCAGCTGACAGATCCGCTGACACGCACACCGGTAATGGTCATGGAAGCGACGCTTTGGGAGGCTTATCTGCCTGAGGCATGGAAGGGAAAGATCTCTCAGGTATCGGCCGATACCCTTGTGATGGAGCTAACGGAAGGGTTCGAATGGCAGGACAGATTAAGACTTGTCCCTTATCGGGGAATCAACAAAGGAACGTCGTTTATGCTTGCACTTAAACCCGACACGGTAATGATCAAGATGAATGGGACGTGCTATACGCCAAACCGCACACTAATCGGTCTTGATGGAGGAACGCTCTCGTCTGAAGGCAAATACAGGGCGATTATTCATCCGGATTATGTACAGGAGGCAGCACCTGCGCCCATCATCAAGCCATCTGCCGGTCAATCAGAAAAGCCGCTGAACGTGGTATAGGAGGAAGCGTACATGCTTGTGAAATGGAAACTCGCCGTACAGCTGCAGTATTACCGGTTCCTGTTCTTATTTGGACTAAAAAGTAAGGAAATCTATTACATTGGAGGCAGCGAGGCTCTTCCCCCGCCGCTGACGCGTGAAGAAGAGGATTATTTGCTGCAAAAGCTAAAGACCGGTGACCCTGCTATCCGGGCGATGCTGATCGAACGCAACATCCGGCTTGTCGTCTACATTGCCCGCAAGTTTGAGAATACAGGCATCAACATCGAGGATCTGATTTCGATCGGGGCCATCGGTCTTATCAAGGCCGTTAACACTTTTGATACGGAGAAAAAAATTAAGCTTGCTACCTATGCTTCCCGCTGTATTGAGAATGAGATACTGATGTATCTCCGGCGCAACAGCAAAATACGGACAGAGGTTTCTTTTGATGAGCCGCTAAATATTGATTGGGATGGTAACGAGCTGCTGCTGTCTGATGTCCTTGGTACCGAAAATGACACGATTTATCGTAATATTGAGGAGCAGGTGGATCGAAAGCTTCTCCATAAAGCGTTAGACAAGCTGACGGATCGGGAACGGATGATTATGGAGCTTCGTTTTGGTCTTCAGGACGGAGAGGAGAAGACGCAAAAGGATGTTGCGGATATGCTCGGCATTTCCCAATCCTACATCTCCAGGCTCGAGAAAAGAATTATTAAGCGGCTGCGTAAGGAGTTCAATAAAATGGTGTAAAATCAAGTCTTGGGTATAACTGGTAAGCTAAATCATTTGGAATAAAAATACCTCTCACGGAGATAATGTACATTAATGTTTCTCCTTGGGAGGTAAATCACGATGACCCGAAATAAAGTCGAGATTTGTGGCGTGGATACGTCGAAACTGCCGGTCCTAACCAACGTAGAAATGCGTGAATTATTTACGAATCTTCAGCAAAATAATGAGCGCTCAGCTAGAGAGAAATTAGTGAATGGGAACCTGCGCCTTGTGCTCAGCGTCATTCAACGTTTCAATAACCGGGGAGAATTCGTTGACGATTTGTTCCAGGTAGGCTGTATCGGCCTCATGAAAGCAATCGATAACTTTGATTTGTCTCAAAATGTGAAGTTCTCCACCTATGCAGTACCAATGATCATTGGCGAAATTAGAAGGTACTTGAGGGACAATAATCCCATTCGAGTTTCCAGATCGCTTCGGGATATTGCGTATAAGGCGCTTCAGGTAAGAGATGCGCTGACCAATATGAACTCCCGCGAACCGACGATATTCGAGATTTCCGAAGTGCTGAACGTTCCTAAAGAGGATGTTGTGTTTGCGCTTGATGCCATTCAGGATCCGGTATCCCTGTTTGAACCGATTTATCATGACGGCGGTGATCCCATCTATGTGATGGATCAGATCAGTGACGACAAGAACAAGGATGTTTCTTGGATTGAGGAAATTGCACTTCGTGAGGCCATGCAGCGTCTTGGGCAGCGGGAAAAAATGATTTTATCCATGCGCTTCTTTGAAGGGAAAACCCAGATGGAAGTCGCCGACGAAATCGGCATTTCCCAGGCACAGGTATCAAGGCTTGAAAAATCGGCAATTCAGCAAATGCAAAAACACGTCAAAACTTAAAAACGTAAGCTCTGAAAAAGGTTTGTGTGCATCATCTTTAAAATAACCTCCACTTTCGCGTCACCAGCGCGGAGTTGGAGGTTTTATTATTTTCCCGAAGGGCAAGCCCTGATAAAAAAAAGGACATTTTAGGCGTTCGAATCATATATTTAAGTAAATACAGTAAAAAGCGGGATGTGAGTATAGAGATGAGTACAGGTGATCTGACGGTAAGAGCGATGAAAATATCGGATTTTCAAACAAAGGACGTCATTAACATTGTCGATGGAAAAAGACTTGGACAGATCAGTGATCTTGAACTGGATCTTAGACAAGGACGTATTGAGGCCATTGTGGTGCCAAGCTACAGCCGATTTATGGGGTTGTTCGGTGGAGGGACAGATCTCATTATACCTTGGCGAAACATTGTTAAGATCGGTTCGGATGTCGTACTCGTGAAGATGGATGAGGTAAAGGAAGGCAGGCCGGAAGAGCCTTATACGGAACGTTTAGAACGTCCGCAGGGGGAACGAAAAGGGTTCTGAAAGCACCTGAAGAGACAGGGAAGTGTTTTTTTTGGTACACTGTTTAAGAAAAATACACATAGGCGCTAAAAGGAGCAAGAGCGACTTTTGAAAGATCAGAAGCGGTTTAGGGGATCTAAAGCACTTATGTGACGTGTATCGTTTTTCAGAATCAGATGTAATTGTCGTTAACTAAGAATGAGGTGATGTTTCGTACATGGAACCGTTTGTGCTAAAAAATAAAGACAGTGGACCTAAACTGTTTGAGATAGAGCCTTGGTCTCAATACTCTAAAGAGTCAGGACTTAAAGTCGGATATACAAGCCGGTCAGGGGGTGTGGGAAAAGCCCCTTACGGCAGTCTAAATTGTGCTTTTCACGTTGGGGACAATCCTGCTGATGTTATCGCCAATCGTAATTTGATTGCACAGGAGATAGGTATTGAGCCGGAAGCATGGACATGCGGTGAACAGGTACATAAGAGTGAGATTGCCATTGTAACCGAATCAGACCGGGGCAGGGGATATGTAAACCGGGAAACCGCCATCCAAGAGACAGATGGACTGTTAACGAACGTACGCGGGGTGCTGCTCACCTCTTTTTACGCGGATTGTGTCCCGCTCTATTTTTTTGATCCCGTCAACGAGGTCGTCGGACTTGCTCATGCCGGATGGAAAGGAACGGTCCAAAGAATTGCAGAGCGTATGATTGATCGGATGGAAGAGCATTATGGAAGTAAGCGGAGTGATATCCTGACAGCCATAGGGCCATCCATAGGGGATTGCTGCTACGAAGTCGATGATTATGTCATGAGCCGGGTGAAGGTTTTGTACGAGCTGGTCCCGGGTAAGGATAAATATGACGAGTCTGCTTATAATGCTGTCTATACACCTGCTCCAGAAGGAAAAAGCATGCTTGACTTGAAAGAAGTCAATCGACACATTATGATGAAAGCAGGAATATTGCCGGATCATATCGAATGTACAACGTGGTGTACAAGCTGCCACCCTGAGCTGTTTTTTAGTTATCGTAAGGAAGGCGGCGTTACAGGAAGAATGGCAAGCTGGATTGGATTGGAAGCGAGGTGACCCTCCTTGTCGCTCAGGGAGAGAATACAGCATGTGGATGAGCGCATCCAGGCTGCTTGCAAGGCAAGCGGCCGCAATAGAGAAGACGTAGGTGTCATTGCAGTAACAAAATATGTGTCCACCGAGATGACAGCCAAGGTGCTGGACTCGGGACTCATACATATCGGTGAGAACAGATGGCAGAATGCCGAGGAGAAGTGGAATGCACTCGGGCATCTTGGCGTTTGGCATTTCATCGGACATCTGCAGACGAACAAGGTTAAGGACGTAATTGGCAAATTTGAATATATTCATTCATTAGACAGGCTGTCCTTGGCTCGTGAAATTGAGAAAAAGGCAGCTCAGCTAGGACAAACGGTGCAGTGCCTGCTGCAGGTTAATGTTTCGGGTGAAGAGTCGAAATATGGCCTTAATCCGGAGGAGGCAGCACCACTTCTCAAACAAATTCGTGAATTTAGTCATATTCGTGTCGCTGGACTTATGACAATGGCTCCTTTTGAAGAGGATGCGGAACAGACTCGGCCTGTTTTCCGTGGACTTCGTGAACTTAGGGATGACCTGAACAGACAAGCCTTGACGAATGAACCATTAACTGAACTGTCGATGGGGATGTCGAATGATTTTGAAGTGGCAATTCAAGAAGGCGCAACCTGGGTGAGGCTCGGAAGTGTTCTCGTAGGAAAAGAGGAGGGATAAAGGAGATGAGCGTAGTGAATAAATTTATGAATTTTTTCGGATTGCAAGAAGAAGAAGAGGTTGTGGAGCGTGAACAGGTGAATACGCGAGTAGAGGAACCTGAACAAGAAAGTGAAACGCCCAGCGTTGATAAACGTAGAAACCAGAAGGGCAATAATGTAGTCAGCATTCATTCCCAAAAAAATGTAAAAGTCGTTCTGTATGAACCGCGTAGTTACGACGAAGCACAAGAGATTGCAGACCATATCCGTTCGCACCGCACCGTCGTTGTTAACCTGCAGCGCGTACGTAAGGATCAGGCACTGCGTGTTATTGACTTCCTAAGCGGAACCGTCTATGCACTGGGCGGAGGCATCTCCAAAATCGGCGGTAATATTTTTCTCTGTACACCAGATACCGTTGAAATACAGGGTACAATCGCGGAAATACTTGCAGATAACGACAGCGAAGCAGATTATAACAGAATGAGGTGATAGTTTTTTGGACTTTGTAATTGTGTTTCAGTTTATTAACTCTTTGGTTACCATATACTACTGGATGATCATTATATACATCCTAATGTCTTGGCTGCCTAATGCGAGGGAAAGCAAATTCGGAGAAATATTGGGCAAGATTGTTGAGCCTTATCTCGCTCCGTTTCGCAGATTCATTCCTCCGATTTTCGGGATGCTGGACATTTCTCCGATCGTAGCCATCATTGCACTGAGGTACGCTGCGATGGGATTAATCGGCATTTTGGAAGCGATTATTTATTAAAATATAAGTTCTATTATTTATATAAACAAGCAGGGTGATAATGAAATGCGTACAGACATTTATGATCATTTTCACCCCGATGAACGGGATTTTGTAGACAAGGCCTGGGAGTGGGTCGAACGTGCGGGACAGTTTCATGAGATGAAGCTGACGGACTTTTTGGACCCCCGCCAGGCTTATATTTTGGAAACTCTTGTGAATCGCCGCAGCGATGTTCAGATCCATATGGATGGCGGTTCCGAGAATGCCGAACGAAAAAGAGCCCTGATTGCACCGGACTATGCTTATTTGAGCGATCAGGATATGGGGCTTTCAGTTCTTGCAATTACTTCGGCAGATCAAAAGTTTCTGCAGCTCGATCACGGGGATTATATGGGGGCACTGCTCAGCCTTGGACTCAAGCGAGTAAAAATTGGTGACATCCACGTGTTGGATGATGGGTGCCATACGGTTGTTGCCAAAGAAATTGCGGACTATTTGTCCATGAACCTGCATCAGGTGCACCGGATGAATGTTTTTACGGATATACTGCCGATAGATCAGCTTCGAATGAGCGAGGTTTCGCTCCAGATGATGGATCTGACGGTGGCTTCTTTGCGTTTGGACGGGATTGCAAGCGATGTATACAGATTGAGCCGCAGCAAAATACTTGCACCAATTAAGGCGGGGCGCTGCAAGGTGAACTGGAAGGCAGTAGAGGATCCATCCAAGCAGCTAGAGGCTGGCGATATGATATCGATCCAAGGCTTAGGTCGTTTTAAAGTGCTGGAAACCGATGGAATGACTAAAAAGGGCCGGTTTCGAGTAAAAGTGGGTAAATTTGTATAGATACGCGTGCAGGAATTCAAGTTTTCTTGTCGAAATCAATAGGTCAGAGTTTAAGAAATGACGTACTGTACCGATATATATTACGATGGGTTTACTAAGGCGATAAATTCTCTTTCTTCGTTTGAAGTTAATGTATAACGAGAAGAGAGGAATATCGCGTTATTTCTTGTTTCATTTCCTCTCATTTTGAGGGGTTAATACTATAGGAGGTGGACAGCATGCCACTCACGCCGCTGGACATACATAATAAGGAGTTTGCCCGCCGTATTCGTGGTTATGATGAAGATGAGGTTAATGAGTTTTTGGATCAAGTGATCAAAGACTATGAAGCCGTCATTCGCGAGAACAAGGAACTTAGCAGCCAGTTGCTGTCCGTTCAGGAGAAGCTGGATCATTTCGCCAATATTGAAGAGACGCTCAGCAAGACCATTATTGTCGCTCAGGAAGCTGCCGATGAAGTGAAGAACAATTCGAAGAAGGAAGCGCAGCTGATTGTGAAGGAAGCAGAGAAGAACGCTGACCGGATTGTGAATGAAGCACTTTCCAAATCGCGTAAAATTTCGCTGGAGGTTGAGGAACTGAAAAAGCAGGCCTCAATTTACCGTGCACGCTTCCGTACCCTTGTCGAAGCTCAGCTTGAGCTGCTTAGTGTTGACGGATGGGAAGCTCTTGAGAACCGGGAGCAGGAAGTTCGTGAGCGCGAACGCGAAATGAAAGAAATTTACTAGAACATGTGATGCTGCGAAATAACCAATCAGGACATGTGCCAGGTTGACTTTTTGCCGTAAAGAGGCTATAAATATTGTTATATGAAATTCATAGCTGTTTGATGATGGGAACCAGTAAGCTCTTGACCATTCGTTTTCCAGAGAGTTGGCGGTAGGTGCAAGCCAATGAAACGAAGCAGGGCTGAATATCATCCCGGAGATGTGAAGCTGAAAGCATGCTGAATTAGCTGCAATTAAGCCGATCCGTAAGCCGAACGTTATATCGGCTCCTTATGGAAGGTGCATGAGGATTAGAGCGCCGTTTTTAAAGTTCTTTATGAACAGGAAACGGAACTAGGGTGGTAACGCGAGATCAGTCTCGTCCCTTTTTAGGGACGGGGCTTTTTTGTTTTTTTATTGATAAGGGTCAAGAAAGAAAGGAAGAGATGGATGAAAAGAGTTGACGTGAAGGAGAAAGCCCGCGCTCGCGAGCAGCGAATCCTGGGTAAGTGGAAAGCAGAGGATACATTTAAGAAATCGATCGAGAATCGTGAGGGCAAGCCCAATTATGTCTTCTATGAAGGACCTCCTACAGCAAATGGAGCACCTCATATCGGACATGTACTCGGCCGTGTAATCAAGGACTTTGTTGGCCGTTATCAGACGATGAACGGATACCGTGTTGTCCGCAAAGCAGGCTGGGATACACATGGTCTTCCGGTAGAGCTCGGTGTGGAGAAACAGCTTGGCATCAGCGGAAAGCAAGAAATCGAAAATTATGGCGTGGAAGAGTTCATCAAGAAATGTAAGGCCAGCGTGTTTGAATACGAGCACAAGTGGCGGGAACTGACGGAAGCGATTGGTTACTGGACTGATCTCGATCACCCTTACGTAACATTGGATAACACTTACATTGAGAGCGTATGGAATATACTCGCTACGATTCATGACAAAGGCTTGCTGTACCGCGGCCACCGGGTAAGTCCTTATTGCCCTTGCTGCCAAACAACACTCAGCTCACATGAAGTGGCGCAAGGCTATGAGGACGTGAAGGATCTCAGCGCAACAGCTAAATTCAAGCTCCATGATCGTGACGAATATATCCTGGCGTGGACGACCACGCCTTGGACACTGCCATCCCACGTAGCGCTTGCTGTTAATCCGGAGATGGAATACGCACGTGTTCAACAGGAGGACGGAATCTATATCGTAGCCAAAAACCTGGTAGAAAAGGTGATGAAGGGCGACTACGAGGTATTGTCTACACTGATGGGCTCCGAGCTGGTCGGCTTGACTTATACACCTCCGTTCAACTATATCAAAGCTGAAAAAACGAACATCGTTGTGGGTGCAAGCTTCGTAACCGATGCGAGCGGTACGGGGATCGTTCATATGGCTCCGGCACATGGTGAGGATGACTACAAGACTTGCCGCGAGAACGGAATCAGCTTTGTCAGCGTCGTAAATTCTGAAGGTAAATATACCGAGGAAGTTACGGATTTTGCCGGACGTTTTGTCAAAGATTGCGATCTGGATATCGTAAAACATTTGTCTGAACAAGGGCTGCTCTACAGCAAGGAAAAAATTGAGCACAGCTACCCATTCTGCTGGCGCTGCAAATCGCCGCTCCTATACTACGCAATGGACAGTTGGTTCATCGAAACCACTGCGGTGAAGGATCAGTTGATCGCTAATAACAATACCGTCGAGTGGTATCCGGGCCATGTTCGTGAAGGACGCTTCGGCAAATTCCTGGAAGATTTGGTGGACTGGAATATCAGCCGTAACCGTTATTGGGGAACTCCGCTCAACGTGTGGGTGTGTCAGGATTGCGGAGGTCAATTCGCTCCTCACAGCCATGAAGAGCTTCGGAAACATGCGGTTGGAGAAGTGAGTGCAGACCTGGAGCTTCATAAACCTTATGTGGATGAAGTGAAGGTTCATTGTACACACTGCGAGAGCGGTGTAATGGAACGTACATCTGAAGTCATTGATGTATGGTTTGACAGTGGTTCAATGCCGTATGCACAGCACCATTACCCATTTGAAAATAAAGAAACGTTTGAGCAGCAATATCCTGCAGACATGATCTGTGAAGGTATTGATCAGACGCGCGGCTGGTTCTACAGTCTGCTGGCTGTCTCTACCTTGTTTACAGGAAAAGCGCCTTACAAAGCTGTTATGGCGACAGGTCATATTTTGGATGAGAATGGACAGAAAATGTCCAAATCCAAAGGAAATGTTATTGATCCTTGGGAAATCATTGAAGAATACGGTACGGATGCATTCCGCTGGGCACTTCTTGCGGACAGCGCACCATGGAACAGCAAACGTTTCTCTAAAGGCATCGTAGGAGAAGCAAAATCCAAAGTGATCGACACCATCATCAACACACATGCATTCCTAGCTCTTTATGCTGACATTGATGGCTATGATCCTGAAAAGTATCCATTCAATGGCTCTGAGAACAAGTTGGACCGCTGGGTGCTTTCCCGCCTGAACTCCCTTATTGCCAAAGTCAGCAAAGGACTGAATGTGAATGACTTCCTGAATGCGGCGAAAGCAATTGAGGTGTTCGTAGACGAGCTGAGCAACTGGTACATCCGTCGTTCCCGCGACCGTTTCTGGGGAAGCGGCTTGACCGAGGATAAACTTGCGGCTTACGGTACACTGACGGAGGTGCTTCTGACCTTGTCCAAGGTTATGGCTCCATTTACACCGATGCTGTCTGAGGATGTGTACGGCAACCTCGGCGGTAAGGGCAGTGTACACCTTGCCGATTACCCAGTAGCCGATGAATCCTTGATTGATGATAAGCTGGAGCAGGATATGGAAACAGCACGGAACATCGTCGAGCTTGCACGTAATGTTCGTAACGAGACTGGTATTAAAACGCGTCAGCCGCTATCAGCACTGATTGTCTCGCTCAGCCATGACTTTGATCTTCCTGGCTATGAAGAAATTATTAAGGATGAGATCAATGTCAAAAATATCGATGTGGAAACAAGCGATAGCGGATTTGTGGACTTTACACTCAAACTTAATTTGAAAGTAGCAGGTAAAAAATACGGTAAAAATGTAGGCTTCCTGCAAAATCATTTTAAAGGGATGAGCCCTGAAGATACACGCGCAGTGGTTGAATCCGGACAGCTGAATATCGTATCTCCGGACGGAGTGGAGCTGCAAGTGACAAGCGAAGAGCTGCTGGTCGAGAAGACAGCTAAAGAAGGTTACGCAGCTGCTTCAGGTTATGGTTTGACCGTTGCACTTAATACGGAAATCACTCCAGAGCTTGAGCAGGAAGGCTGGGTGCGTGAAGTGGTGCGTGCCGTACAAGATACCCGTAAAAAGCTTGATCTTCCTATTGAAAAACGCGTAAACCTTACGCTTGATGTAGATAGCGAGCTTAAAGCGGCGATCGAAGCCTTTGAAACTGTGCTGCGCGAGAATGTGCTGGTTACTGAGCTGTCCTTCGGCACTTCTGATGATATGGAAAAAGTGGAAGCTGGTTCTAAAACCATTGGCGTTAAAATTCATTAATTTGAAATTTGACCGATGCTTTTAAGGCTAAATTGCTGGTAAAGCGGACATAATAGCAAAGAATTGGTTGTGAAAACGAGCCGCAGGCTGTGGAGTGGTAATGCTCTCCCGTCTTACGGCTCGTTTCACATTTTTAGAATAATGAAGGAATGAGGCCATTTATGAACCAAATTCGGCGAAGAACGAGCAAACATCATGATCAAAGCGAAGAAGTAAGACATCTGGACGATCAGATCGATGAAATGCACGGTGTGCTTCACAAGCTTGCCCTTGATTTGGAGAAGTCAAGAATTGCAGATTATACAAGGCTGCTGCATAAGCCCCTTCGGCTCATTTGGCTCAATCTGTTATCAGGCACAGCTAGAGGAATCGGGATCGCCATAGGGTTCACTTTTTTTGCAGCGACGATTGTATATCTCCTACAGGTCTTGGGGGCGCTTAATTTGCCGATCGTCGGTGATTACATTGCTGATATTGTTCGTATCGTACAAAGACAGCTAGAGCTCGATACGTATTGAAGTGAAGTCTAAGTGTTATAACTCTTCTTCGACCACATCAGGCTCAAGGATACTCATACCTTCATGATTTTCAAGATATCGTCGGTACTGCTTGTTTCGAACGACAGATACATTTTGTCCGTAAATGTCTGTAGCAATAAAGCTTTCATAGGCTTCGACACAGCCGTCAATTTCGTCAGCAGCTTCAATATACATATTGTCATAATCATCAATATTGTTGCCCTCCTGAAGCGCCGGCGTATTGGAGTTTCCGTAGCTTTCTAGGATTTGCCAGGTGTCTTCGCCATCGAATCCATTCTGCGTCTCTTTTTCATCCAGACTGGTTCGTCCAAAAGGGGGTGTCAGGAACTCTTCTTCAACCGGCCGGTCTTCGGATACGGTGGTTTCAGGAGCGTGTTCTCTACAATAAATTGTGTAGGGTACTGCATTTAGACGTTCATATGGAATCGGTTTACTGCATACAGCACAGACCCCATAGTCTCCATCCTCCATATGACCCAATGCGCTATCGATTCGCTCAAGCATAAATTCATCGTGTTCATTTAATGAGATGTCCTTTTCGCGTTCATACATTTCGGTGGCGACGTCACCTGGATGATTATCGAAAGTAGATAATTCACCGGACTCAAAGCGGGTTGAGCCGCTCAATCCGTAATGATCATATTCTTTGTCGCGCTGTTCAATATCGCGTTTTCGCTCAAGAAGCTGCTTCTTCAAGCTGTTCCATTCCTGCTTCGTAAGATGCGTCATGGCCTGTTTGCTCCTTTACATGAACTATTCTATATCCTTGATCGGATTGTCTGTATAGAGTGCGCTGTTTTGCCCACTTTTAAGAAGGAGGATTTTGTATAATGAGTTTCTGGTATTGTCATCGTTTCGGCTTCAATAGACGCTGTTCCGGCGGTTATGCTACAATAAACGAGGCATTACCCATGGAATGGTAAAAGAGAAGGATCGGAGTGACAAAAAGGTGATATATTATGTCATTGCACTAATTGTTTTTTTAGTGGATCAGGGGACCAAATGGCTTGTTGCAACACGGATGGAGCTCGGAGAGGAAATTTCAGTTATCGGCGATTTCTTTCTGATTACTTCTCACCGCAACCGCGGAGCAGCATTCGGCATACTTGAGGGCCAGACCTGGTTCTTCATTGTGGTAACAACCGTAGTGGCGATCGCCTTGATCTGGTATATCTACAAAGTAAAATCCTTGCCAGACAAAATTTTACCTGTGGCGCTGGCTTTGGTATTGGGCGGAGCACTCGGTAACTTTATTGACCGGCTGCTTACGGGTGAGGTTGTCGATTTCTTTAAATTCAATTTCGGCAGCTACACGTTTCCCATCTTCAACATTGCCGACTCGGCTATCGTTGTGGGTGTAGGACTCATCATACTGGATACACTGCTTGAATCAAGACGAGAAAAAACAGTAACACAGGGTCAAGAGGAAGGGAAGGAATAGGCTATGACAGACCGGTCCGAACAGGAATTAAGCCAGGACATCCAAGAATGGACCGTCCATGCAGAATTCGCAAAGGAACGAATCGATAAATATATTGCTGAAAGTATGGAGGATGTGTCCCGGTCTCAGGTTCAGCTATGGATCGGCGATGGATGCGTAACGGTAAATGGCAAGAGCGTGAAGGCAAACTACAAGCTGGCGGAAGGGGATAAGATTGAAGTTGTTATACCTGAGCCGGCCGCAGTCGAGATTTTGCCCGAGAATATTCCACTTGATGTGGTATATGAGGATTCCAGCGTCATCGTCGTTAACAAGCCAAGAGGCTTAGTTGTACATCCTGCCCCAGGGCATACTTCAGGGACGCTTGTTAATGCACTGATGTATCATTGTAAGGATCTCTCAGGCATTAACGGTGAACTTCGGCCAGGCATTGTGCATCGAATCGATAAGGATACCTCCGGGCTTCTGATGGCAGCAAAAAATGATAAAGCCCATGCATCGCTTGCGGCACAGCTTAAGGACCACAGCGTTAACAGAAGGTATATTGCTCTAGTACATGGACATGTGCAGCATGACCAGGGTACTGTAGATGCGCCGATTGGACGCGATGCACATGACCGCAAGATGTTCACGGTGACGGAGCGCAACAGCAAGCATGCGGTGACTCATTTTACGGTGATGGAGCGGCTTAACGACTACACTTTGCTGGAACTCAAGCTTGAGACGGGCCGAACGCATCAAATTCGGGTGCATATGAAATTCATTGGCCATCCCCTGGTTGGAGATCCGATGTACGGGCGCAGTAAAGGCGTTAAAATGAATGGACAAGCGCTGCATGCGACTACCCTCGGTTTCGTACATCCGGAAACGGGAGAGACGCTGGAGTTTCATGCTCCTTTACCTCAGGATATGGAGGATGTATTAGCATCGCTTCGAAGCCGGTAAGGCTGACTTCAACTGACTTCAAAAAGAGAAGGGCTGCGGATCAAACGCGGCTCTTTTTTTGTCGATTTAGTAAGCTCTTGTTTCTGGAAATAAAAGCATTTCTGAATATTTTAGTGTTTTTAAATGCAAACTTGGTGAAAAACTTGCAACGCTGAACTTCCCCTGTGTAGAATGATAAGATGGGTGGACGGGCGTCTAATGAAAGTGCAAATGTTAGTGTGTTTTGTCCATGGCATTCAAGACCAGGATGCTTCATATTTAAAAATGGAAATTGGTTATAAGAGGAGATGAACTACAAGCATGAGTATTGAAAAATACCAGGAAACTTATATTCAGAACAGCTTTGCTGACCGTATCGGCGGCGCTAACTATGGTAAAGACACAAACATTTATAAATTTGAAAAAATCAAACGCGCGAAAGCAGCGGCTAAAAAGGATTTTCCAAATATTGAACTAATCGATCTTGGAGTAGGGGAACCGGACGAAATGGCTGACGCTGGGATCGTTGCAGCGCTTGCTGCAGAAGCGGCTAAGCCTGAGAACCGCGGTTATGCGGATAATGGTATTCCTGAATTTAAGGAAGCGGCAGCGAAATATCTGGAGCAGGTATTTAATGTTAAGGGTATTGATCCGGCAACAGAAGTCGTTCACTCTATCGGTTCTAAACCGGCACTTGCTATGATGCCTTCTGTATTCATTAACCCGGGAGATGTAGCGATTCTGACTGTTCCTGGATACCCTGTTTTGGGTACACACACAAAGTATCTTGGCGGGGAAGTGTACAATGTACAATTGACCAAAGAGAACAACTTCCTGCCGGATCTGGCTTCCATTCCTGAGGAAATCGCTCACCGTGCAAAGCTCATTTATTTGAACTACCCAAACAATCCGACAGGTGCCAGCGCAACAGTTGAATTCTTTACAGAAGTTATTGAATGGGCTAAAAAATACAACGTTATCGTTGTACATGATGCTCCTTATGCAGCGCTTACCTATGATGGTTTGAAGCCTCTTAGCTTCTTGTCCGTTCCAGGGGCAAAAGATGTGGGCGTCGAGCTGCATTCCCTGTCCAAATCCTACAACATGACGGGATGGCGTATCGGCTTTGTTGCAGGTAACCCGCTTGTAGTCAAAGCATTCAGCGATATTAAAGACAACAATGATTCCGGTCAATTTATCGCTATTCAAAAAGCTGCGGCTTATGGTCTGGCTCATCCGGAAATCACAGAAAAAATTGCTGAGAAATACTCCCGCCGTCATGATATGCTGGTTGAAGCATTGAATGATCTTGGTTTCAAAGCGGAAAAGCCAAAAGGCTCTTTCTTCCTGTACGTTGAAGCTCCTAAAGGTGTTGTAGGCGGACGCCGTTTTGAGTCAGGTGAAGACTTCTCCCAATTCCTCATTCGTGAGAAATTGATCTCTTCTGTGCCTTGGGATGATGCAGGCAACTTTGTTCGTTTCTCCGTTACATTCGAGGCAAAAGGGGAAGAAGAGGAAAAACGCGTTATCGGTGAAATTAAACGTCGCTTGAGCGATGTTCAATTTGAATTTTAATTGCAGCTAAAACATTTTTATACCAAACAGGGAAGTGGTTATCTCACTTCCCTGTTTTTTTTCTGCCATATTCCGATATCTTTCATACTTTTGTCACGGTTGGAGCAGAAATAGACCTTTATTATGATGTAAACTAGAACTATAAGAAATCCATGAAGGAGGCATAATTTTATGGAATTTATCGCAATGATCGCTGTTATTATGGTCTTGGGCGGGGTTGGCATCACAGCTATGTTCATGAGACTTGCCAAGGATGACCATTAATCGATAGATATTGGACGGTAAGAAGGAGACTCTATTTTTAGAGTCTCCTTTTTTTTATTTAGTCCTCAAAATCGGAGAAGCATCGGCTTTATCGGGAGTTAATAGGAGAGATGGAGCCGTAATATCGAACAATAAATAAACAGTGGATAAATATACGTTATTATTGTATAATTATTAAAAATAATGAATTTTTATTGTATATTGCTCGCGATTTTTTGTATAAATCTCATCACTGTGTAAAGTTTTTTCTAGGCTTGTTCCTTCTTTTAGGTCAAGGTGTTGACAGAAGATAAGTAATCTGTCATAATTCATGTCGACGAAAATTTGTAGAGGATGACGATAATCCAGAGAGGTTAGACGTTCCTTTGCAATAACATGAATAGCACCTTTAAATCAGTCCCGTGAGACTGGCAAGGTAACGTGATTGGACCCGGATCTTTAGCTGCGGCTACTGTTTCGGTGTGTCCTTTAGAGCTTACAGACCCGGCGTGCGTAGCCGCGGTTTTGAGACTCCTTGCCCAGGTTTTACGGCAAGGAGTTTTTTTTATCTCATCACGGGACTATAAGAGAGAAGGAAGCCCAAGAGGAGGTTACACACATGAGCAATGAAGCACACGTCATCATGGATGAGATCGCAATTCGCAGAGCGCTTACTCGGATTGCACATGAAATCTTAGAGAAGAACAAAGGGATTGAAGGCTGTATCCTTGTAGGAATCCGCACACGCGGTGTTTATCTTGCAGAACGTATTGCAGCGAAGATCGAGGAAATTGAAGGTGCAAAGGTTCCTTGTATTGACCTCGATGTTACGCCTTATCGGGATGACCGAGGCGAGGAAGCAGATGCGGCGCAAGTGAAGACCTTGAAGCAGCTGGATATAGATATTCACAATAAAAAAGTTATTTTGTTCGACGATGTTCTGTTTACGGGAAGAACGATCCGCGCTGCGATGGATGCCCTGATGGATATCGGCCGGCCTCAAATGATTCAGCTCGCAGTGCTTGCAGATCGCGGTCATCGCGAATTGCCGGTCAGACCCGATTTTATCGGAAAGAATGTACCTTCCTCCAGATCGGAATCGATCGAGGTTGCTCTGAACGAAGTTGACGGTAAAGACGAAGTCACGATTATTCAGAACCGGGGGAATGAAGCATGATGCTGACCGCAAAAAGTATAAAAGAGCGCAGTTTGCTGGGACTTAAGGATCTGGCAGCTAGCGAAATTGAATCGATCTTGAACCGGGCAGCACATTGGGATCAGCAAAGTGAGAAGCTTATCCCGATCCTCTCTTCCAGATTTGTAGCAAATATGTTTTTTGAAAATAGTACTCGAACTCGATTCTCTTTTGAGATGGCAGAGAAACGTCTTGGTGCCGAAGTGCTGAACTTTGCCGCAGCGGCATCCAGTGTAGCCAAAGGGGAATCCATTTATGATACGGTTCGCACGCTTGAATCTATGGGGATTGACGCCGGAGTGATTCGGCTGAAGCCGGAGGGGGTTCTGGCACAGCTCGCCGAGAAGGTTAAAGTGCCACTTGTTAACGCAGGGGATGGTAACAATGAGCATCCAACTCAAGCGCTGCTGGATCTGTACACGATGCGCCAGGCTTTCGGTCATTTCAAAGGATTGAATGTCTCAATCATCGGAGATATCAAGCACAGCCGGGTGGCACGATCTAATCTGTGGGCTTTGCAGAAATTCGGAGCGAACGTTAAGTTTTGTGCCCCGGATATGATGAAAGCAGCTGAACTTGAAACTTCTGCACCATATATCGAGATTGATGAAGCTCTGAAGGCGGATGTTGTTATGATGCTGCGAGTGCAGCTGGAAAGACATGATAAAGGCATCGATATGAAAGCAGATGAGTATCGCGAGCAGTTCGGACTTACAGAAGAACGTGCAGCGAAACTGAGTCCGAGTACGATTATTATGCACCCTGCTCCGGTAAACCGGAATGTGGAGATTGACGACGCGGTAGTAGAGAGCCCGGCATCCCGGATCTTCCCGCAAATGTCCAATGGAGTTCCTGTCCGAATGGCGGTTATGGAACGCGCAATGCTTCTATAAGAAGGCTTAAACAATAGAAGTTAAGACAGAAAATTGTCAGCTGTAAACATTAAACAGGTACAAACATCTTGAATAGGGTAGATGAGTGACCGGAGCGGAGGATATAAATGAAAGCTTATTTTATAGAGAATGCAAGTGTGCTGAACAAAGATGGGGAAATTGAACGGAAGAGCATTAGGATAGAGGATGGCAAAATCCTTGACATTATGGATGAGAACAAAGGCATATCTGCTTCGGAAGAACCAGATATCGAAGTCATCGATGCTGAAGGCAAGTTGGTCGTACCAGGATTGATCGACATGCATGTGCACCTCAGAGAGCCGGGATTTGAACACAAAGAGACAATTGAATCCGGCAGTCGTTCCGCTGTAAAAGGAGGATTCACAACCATCGCCTGCATGCCGAATACTAGGCCAGTAACGGATGACCCGGAAACAGTAAAGCTGGTGCTTGATAAAGCGCAGGAAGCAAATCTGGCTAAAGTACTCCCTTACGCCGCGATAACTATTAATGAGCTGGGCCGCGAGCTGACCGATTTTGAAGCACTTAAATCAGCGGGTGCCATTGGTTTCACTGATGATGGTGTCGGCGTGCAAAGCGCTCAAATGATGAAGGATGCAATGTCATTAGCAGCTTCGCTTGATATGCCGGTCATCGCTCACTGCGAAGACAACTCACTGGTTGAAGGCGCGTGTGTAGCTGAAGGAGAGTTTGCAAGAAAGCACGGACTTAAAGGAATTCCAAACGAGTCTGAGGCTATTCATGTGGGGCGTGACATTTTGCTGGCAGAAGCAACTGGCGTTCACTACCATGTCTGTCATGTAAGCACGGAACAATCGGTACGGCTGATTCGTCAGGCGAAGGAAATTGGGATTAAAGTGACGGCTGAGGTTTGTCCGCACCATCTGATCTTGGCAGATGAAGACATCCCTGGGCTGGATGCAAACTGGAAGATGAATCCACCGCTGAGATCCCGCAGAGATGTGGAAGCTTGCATCAAGGGTCTGGAGGACGGAACGCTCGATATGATCGTGACTGACCACGCGCCGCACAGTGCTGAAGAGAAAGCCAAAGGAATGGAACTTGCGCCGTTTGGAATTGTCGGTTTTGAGACAGCCTTCCCGCTGCTTTACTCCAAATTTGTGGAAACGGGCAAATGGACATTGAAGTTCCTCGTAGACAAGATGACTTCCGAGCCGGCACGCGTGTTCAGACTGGATACAGGCCGTCTTGAGAAGGATGCTGTAGCGGATATAACCATCATTGATCTGGAGACAGTTCGGGCTGTCGATCCGAATGAATTCGCCAGCAAAGGACGTAACACTCCGTTCACAGGCTGGGAGCTGAAGGGCTGGCCGGTAATGACTTTCGTAGACGGCAAAAAAGTATATGCAGATCCAACGATAAGCTGATTCAAAACTTTTATATAAAGCACTTTATATATCACTTTTATAAACATTGTAAATTCGAAAGAGAAACAACTAAGGAGTGAGATGGGATGCAGGCACAAGCAAGACTATTATTAGAAGACGGCACGTTGTTCACAGGCAGAGCATTCGGTGCTGAAGGTGAACAAACTGGCGAGGTCGTTTTTAATACGGGAATTACGGGCTACCAGGAGGTGCTTTCTGATCCTTCTTACTGCGGACAAATCGTAACGATGACTTACCCGCTGATCGGAAACTATGGAATTACACGCGATGACTTCGAATCTATTCGTCCATATGTACACGGGTTTGTAACACGCCGTTATGAGCCGGTGCCTAGCAACTGGCGGGCAGAATACAGCATTGATACGCTTCTGAAAGAGCATGGTATTATCGGAATCAGTGATATCGATACACGGATGCTGACACGCCGCATTCGTCACCAAGGTACAATGAAGGGGATTTTGACGACAGGCGCAAAGCCAGTTGAAGAGCTTCTGGAAATGATGAGAGATACGACGATTGATGAGCTTCGCAATCAAGTGCCTCTTACTTCAACGAAGCATGTATATAACAGCCCTGGCGTTGGCGAAAAGATCGTTCTAGTTGACTATGGCGCAAAAACTGGAATTTTGCGTGAACTAAACAAACGCGGCTGTGACATCGTAGTAGTGCCGCACGACACTACAGCAGATGAAATCCGCAAACTGAATCCGGATGGAATTCAGCTGTCGAACGGTCCTGGGGACCCGAAAGATGTACCGCATGCTGTGAACATGGTATCTGAGCTGCTTGGCGAGTATCCAATCTTCGGTATCTGCCTGGGTCATCAGCTGTTTGCACTGGCGGCAGGCGCAGACACAGAAAAACTGAAGTTCGGCCATCGCGGCGGAAACCATCCGGTCAAAGAGCTCGAAAGCGGACGCTGCTTCATCACTTCTCAGAACCACGGTTACACAGTAAATGAAGAATCCATCAAGGGAACGGACCTTGAAATTACACATATCAACAACAATGACAAGACTATTGAAGGCTTGAAGCATAAAAAGTACCCAGCCTTTTCTGTACAATATCACCCGGAAGCAGCACCTGGACCGCAGGATAACTCCTATCTGTTTGACCGCTTCCTTGACATGATTCGCGAACATAAACAAAACAACCCGCAAAAGCCGCGCCAAGCCGTTCTTGCCGCAGCAGTGAAAGGAGCACGCTAACATGCCTAAAAATACAGACCTCAAGAAGATTCTTGTGATCGGGTCCGGCCCGATTGTCATCGGCCAGGCGGCAGAGTTTGACTACGCAGGAACCCAAGCGTGCCAAGCGCTGAAAGAAGAAGGCGTGGAAGTTGTTCTTATTAACAGCAACCCTGCAACGATTATGACGGATACCAACATGGCTGACAAAGTATACATCGAGCCGATTACACTAGACTTCGTGACGCAAATCATTCGTCAGGAGCGTCCCGACGGACTGCTCCCGACGCTTGGTGGCCAAACGGGTCTTAACATGGCGGTTGAACTGGCACGTGCCGGCGTACTGGAAAGCGAAAACGTCAAATTGCTCGGAACACAGCTGACTTCCATTGAAAAAGCGGAAGACCGCGATTTGTTCCGCGAACTCATGCGAGAGCTTGAGCAGCCGGTACCAGAAAGTACTATCGTTACAACAGTGGAGGAAGCACTATACTTTGCAAATGAGATCGGATACCCGATCATTGTTCGTCCTGCTTATACGCTGGGAGGAACAGGGGGCGGCATTTGCGCAGACGAAGTAGAGCTGCGTGAGACGGTAGCTTCCGGACTTCGCTACAGCCCGATCACCCAATGCTTGATTGAGAAGAGCATTGCCGGCATGAAGGAAGTTGAATATGAAGTTATGCGGGATGCTAACGATAACTGCATCGTCGTGTGTAATATGGAAAACTTCGACCCTGTAGGTGTGCATACAGGAGACAGTATCGTTGTGGCACCGAGCCAAACGCTGTCCGACCGCGAATATCAAATGCTGCGCTCAGCATCGCTAAAAATTATCCGCGCTTTGAACATCGAGGGTGGATGTAACGTACAATTTGCACTTGATCCGCAAAGCTTCCAGTACTATGTTATCGAAGTAAACCCGCGTGTAAGCCGCTCGTCTGCACTGGCTTCCAAAGCAACAGGATATCCGATTGCGAAAATGGCTGCCAAAATCGCTCTCGGCTACACGCTGGATGAAATCATTAACCCGGTAACGGGTCAAACCTACGCATTCTTTGAGCCTACGCTGGATTATATCGTAAGCAAAATTCCGCGCTGGCCATTTGATAAATTTACATCCGCCAACCGTAAGCTGGGTACGCAAATGAAAGCAACTGGCGAGGTTATGGCAATCGGACGTACGTTTGAAGAGTCCATTCACAAAGCAGTTCGCTCTCTTGAGATCGGTGCACATCGCATCTATCTGAAGGATGCTGCAACACTGGAAGACGAAGTGCTTAGAACACGTCTTATGAAACCGGACGATGAGCGTATGTTCCTTGTTGCTGAAGCATTCCGCCGCGGGTATACCCTTCAAGAAATTCAGGATATTACGAAGATTGACTGGTGGTTCCTGGATAAGATTGAAGGCATCGTGAAGTTTGAAGATCAGATCCGCTCTGAAAAAGAACTGACTAATGAAACGTTGTATCAAGCGAAACGCCTAGGCTTTACTGACCGCTCCATTGCAGAGCTCCGTGCAGAAGGACAGCCGGGATCTGCTCATACAACGGAAGCGGAAGTCCGTGAAGTGCGTGAAGCTCAAAACTTACGTCCTGTCTACAAAATGGTAGATACTTGCGCAGCTGAGTTTGAAGCAACAACACCTTATTACTACTCCAGCTATGAAACGGAAAATGAAGTTCTTCCTTCCGATAAGGAAAAGATTGTTGTACTGGGCTCTGGTCCAATCCGGATCGGTCAAGGGATTGAATTTGACTACTCGACGGTTCATGCCGTATGGGCGATTCAAAAAGCGGGATACGAAGCGGTTATCATTAATAACAATCCTGAAACAGTATCTACAGATTTCAATACTTCTGACCGACTGTACTTCGAGCCTCTGTTCTTCGAAGATGTCATGAACGTAATTAATCAGGAAAAACCGGTTGGTGTCATCGTACAGTTTGGCGGCCAAACAGCGATCAATCTGGCTGCACCGCTTGCAGCAGCAGGCGTGAAAATTCTGGGAACTAGCCTTGAAAGCATCGATGAAGCAGAAGACCGCAAGAAATTCGAAGCGCTCCTGTCCAAACTGTCAATTGCACAACCGCAAGGCAGCACGGTTACTTCGGTAGATGAGGCTGTTGGAACAGCACAAGGGCTCGGATATCCGGTGCTGGTGCGTCCTTCCTACGTACTTGGCGGGCGTGCAATGGAGATTGTATACTCTGACAGCGAGCTGCTCAGCTACATGGAACAGGCAGTGAAGATCAATCCTGAGCATCCGGTGCTGATTGACCGCTACATGCTGGGTAAAGAGGTAGAGGTTGATGCGATCTGTGACGGTGAAACCGTCCTTATCCCGGGGATCATGGAGCATGTTGAACGCGCTGGGGTTCACTCCGGTGACTCGATTGCGGTATATCCTCCACAGCACCTGGAAGCTCATTTGAAAGATAAAATCGTAGATATCACAATCAAAATTGCCAAAGAACTAAAAACGTTCGGACTTGTGAACATTCAGTTCGTCATCTATCGGGATGATGTCTATGTGATCGAGGTAAACCCTAGATCCTCAAGAACAGTTCCGTTCCTTAGCAAAGTAACAGGTATTCCAATGGCGAATTTGGCTACTCAAGCTATCCTTGGCAATAAGCTTGCTGATCAAGGATATGAGGATGGGTTATGGCCGGAAAGCGAGCATGTGTCGGTTAAAGTACCGGTCTTCTCTTTTGCGAAGCTGCGCCGCGTAGAGCCTACGCTTGGGCCAGAAATGAAATCCACAGGCGAGGTTATGGGCCGGGATGTTCTGTATGCTAAGGCACTGTACAAAGGACTGATTGGAGCCGGTATGAAGATTCCTTCCTCCGGAGCGATCATAGCCACCATTGCCGATAAGGATAAAGATGAAGCTGTTTCCCTGCTTGGCGGGTTCTATAAGCTGGGTTACAAAATCATCGCAACAGGCGGTACGGCCGAGGCGCTTACTCAGGCGGGTATTCCGGTTCAAACGGTGAACAAACTGAGCGAAGGTACGCCAAATATTTTGGATATGATCCGGACAGGAGAAGCCAACTTCGTATTCAATACGCTGACGAAAGGTAAAACTCCTCAGCGTGATGGATTCCGTATCCGCCGCGAAGCGGTAGAGAACGGTGTGGTATGTATGACCTCCCTGGATACAGTGCGCGCCCTTCTGCAAATGCTGGAGACAATTAACTTCTCCTCTGAATCGATGCCGGCGTTCAGTCGCTGATCCTCATAAGCTAATCAATAGGGACATCGTTAAAGCTCCGAACTCGGGGGCTTTAACCGATGTCCTTTATAACGAACAAATGATAATAAATGGGGAGGATCGAGAGATGCAAATGACTTCAGAATATAAAGAAATGGCCGGACGTTTGATGGTGGCGTTGGATTACCCTGATGCAAACAGTGCAAGAACGCTGATCGAGAGTCTTGAAGGAATACCTTGTTATATGAAAGTCGGGATGCAGCTGTTTTACACGGCTGGACCGTCTTTTGTAAAAGAGCTGAAGGAAAAAGGATACTCCGTTTTTCTTGATGTGAAAATGCATGACATCCCAAATACTGTGAAAGGCGGATCGCACAGCGTAACTAGGCTCGGCGTGGATATGTTCAATGTGCATGCGGCCGGAGGCAGAGAAATGATGTCAGCCGCGCTCGCGGGTGCAACGCAGGCAGCAGAAGAAGAGGGGATTGCTGTTCCGACCATTATCGCAGTAACCCAGCTGACAAGTACCAATCAAGCTACGATGAACAATGAGATCGGCATTCCAGGTGATGTAGAAACGGCAGTTGTGCGTTATGCTTCCCTGGCTAAGGAAGCAGGTCTTCATGGAGTGGTTGCATCACCGCTCGAAGTAGGGGCTATTAGAGAAGCGTGCGGCAGTGATTTTTATACAATTACCCCTGGCATTCGACCTGCTGGAAGTGCAGCAGGAGACCAATCAAGAGTGCTTACCCCTGGACAAGCCATCACAGGAGGAAGCAGCTATATTGTTGTAGGCAGGCCAATCACGGCAGCAGAGCATCCGAGACAGGCAGCAGAGCAAATCATTGAGGAGATGATGAATAAATGACAACTTTAACACAAATTCCTGAACAGCTGGCATCAAAACTGTTAGAAATAAAGGCGGTGGCACTTCGTCCGAACCAGCCTTTTACCTGGACGTCCGGCATCAAATCTCCTATCTATTGTGACAACCGGCTCACCATGTCTTATCCTGAAATCCGCGACTTGATCGCTGAATCTTTTGCAGCGATCATCCGTGAGCAGTATCCAGAAACAGAAGTGATTGCCGGTACAGCGACTGCGGGAATTCCGCATGCCGCATTTGTAGCTCAGAAGCTCGGCCTTCCGATGATCTACATTCGGGATAAAGCCAAAGGACACGGGAAGGAAAATTTGATTGAAGGTCTCGTTAGCGAAGGTCAAAAGGTGATCGTCATCGAAGATCTGATCTCTACTGGAGGAAGCTCGCTGAAAGCAGCCAAAGCAGTACAGGAGGCTGGAGCCGAAGCACTTGCGGTCCTTGCCATCTTCAGTTATCAGCTGGATCGTGCAACAAATGCCTTTGAGGAGGCAGGTGTTCCGCTGCAAAGCCTGTCTAACTATACAGCGCTGACGGATGTAGCACTTCGTGAAGGAACTATAGCTGAAGCTGATCTGAATTTGCTTCGCTCCTGGAGGGAAGATCCGAACTCATTCGGTAATTAAGTGAAGTTATTATAATTTTTCTAAGGCGGCCCATATTGGGCCGTCTTTCTTATGTTCACTTTTACGAAGATTTTTATCTCAAATATTTTAAAAGGTTGTAACTTCTTCCTTATTTATGTCGTTTATAATGCAGGTAGAAATATTTGGAATAAAATTCTAGTAATTTCCTGCATGTATTAGGAGGGCGAATCATCATACGAATATCATTTCGCAAAAATAAAGTCCAGGATACGGAAGAGACTTCTTCTCAGTCAATCATGGATGTTAATCCTGATCATGGGCTGCCTGATAGAACTCCTGCCCTTGAAATTGAAGGCATGGGAGAGGATGAGATTCCGGAGGGAATGGATTTAGAACCGGCTCCTCAGGAACCCGTTCTTAAAGTATGCAATGTTCATCGCAGTTTTGAGACAGGCAGCAGTGCGATCCATGTCCTAAAAGGAATTGATATGGAGGTCAGTGCTGAGCAGCTGGTCATGCTCAAAGGCAGATCGGGATCGGGCAAGACAACTTTACTCAACATGCTTGGAGGGCTGGACCAGCCAACGAGCGGAGAGATTTTTTTTAATGGCAGACCGCTCCACGAAGCAGGGGATGGAAATCGAACAAAACTCAGGCGTCAGGATATCGGATTTATTTTTCAGGCTTATGCTTTGATGCCGCTATTATCTGCCTGGGAGAATGTAGAGCTGTCCCTTCGTATGGCGAATGTCCCTAAAAACGAGTGGAAGGAGCGGGTAAGCTACTGCCTGGAAATGGTGGGCTTATCCAAGCGGGCCAAACACCGGCCTTTTGAGTTGTCAGGCGGAGAGCAGCAGCGGGTTGCAATAGCCAAAGCGATTGCACACCGGCCTAAGCTGCTGCTCGCGGACGAACCTACGGCAGAACTGGATTCTAAGATGGGTGCACAAGTGATGGCGGTTTTTCGTAATATCATAACAACAGAACAAGTGACCATCTGTATGACGACACATGATCCTACGATTTTGGAGGTTGCAGACCATGTTTACGAGATGGTGGACGGTAAATTCATTACATAATACGTCTTTTTACAACTGGAAAAAACGACTCAAAGGTTTCCTTATTATCGGTACAGCGGGACTTGTTCTGAGCGGCTGTTCTTTACTGCCTGCAGAGCCTGAGGAGGAAGTGCTCCCTCCAATAACACCGCCTACCATATCCAAGAAACCAGAGTATGAGGTACGGACGGAGACGATTGAGACCAAAGTCTCAGGTTCGGGAAAACTCATGAGCCAGCGGGAAGAAAAAGTATATTTTACTCTCGACGGAATGCATGTTAAGGAGCTGTACGTTAAGCCTGGAGATAAAGTAAAGGCAGGACAGCAAATTGCAGTTCTTGATGTGGAGGAGCTGGAAAAGCAAATTCGTCAGAAGAAGCTGCAGATTCGAAAAGCTGAGGTTCAAATGAAGGAAACGCTTCGAAAAAAGGATGAGATGGATCCGGTGGAGTACGAAGAAGCGGTCATTACCTTTGAAGAGCAAAGACAGGAGCTCGCCGATCTGGAGGAGCAGGTAGGTAAATCTACGCTGACCGCACCGTTTGCCGGCACAGTCCTTAGTGTTCAGGTAGAGAAAGGAGCGGCCGTTAAAGCTTATGATTCTATTGCTACAATCGCGGATACCACCAATCTAGTTGTTGCGGCTTCCTTTGCCAAAAAAGATTTGGAGGTTATCGCACAAGGTATGGCGGCTGATGTTGATATTAATGCTGCAGGTACCCACGCAGGAACCATTCAGGTCATGCCCGTTAATCTTGGAATCGACAGTGACCCAGAGGGCGGCGGAGGTGAAGGAACACCCCCAGCTCAGGAATCTTTAGACCAGTTTGTCATTGTTGCTCTGGATGAATGGCCCGAGGGATTGAACCGCGGAACTCCGCTTACGGTCTCAATTGTAACTCAGCGCAAAGAGGGTGCAATTCTTATCCCTAAATCCGCCCTGCGATCTATTGGATCGAGAAATTATGTGCAGGTAGTGGAGTCGGATGGCAGCAAACGGGAAGTTGACGTAGAGGTAGGTCAGCAGACATCAACCGATGTTGAAATTGTTAAAGGGCTGACTCCCGGACAGAAGGTGGTCGGAAGGTAATGAAAGGAATGCCCTTGTTGCGTCTCTTGTTTCGCAAAATGTGGAACACCCGCTGGCTCACGCTAAGTACCTTGCTTGGACTTATCGTAGCGGTTGGCTTTACCGTAAGTATTCCCATGTACGCCGACGGTGCCTTAAAACGCGTCGTATCTCAAACACTCGAGGAGGAAAGCAGCGGAATGCCTGCCGGCTCCTTGCTCATGAGCTATCAGGCAGCTGGAGGCACGAAGACGGAGCTTGCCTCGCTTAGTGAAGTCGATCGGTACATTCGTGAAGATGTTTCTAATCAAATCGGATTCAGCTATAACACCTACCTTAATGTTCGTACGATACGCAGCACGGATGTGAGTCCCGAAGATCCAACGAAAGTAGATGCCAGCCGAACCCGAACAATGACCATTAGCTCCATGACTGACTTAAAGGATTATGCAACAATCAGCCAAGGAGTTCTGCCGGGAAACCAGGTTCAGGACAATGTGATCGAGGCGGTCATGCTGGAAGAAGGTATGTATCGTAATGATCTGCATGTTGGTGACATCCTTGAGTATCCCGTTCACAGCGGTTTGGATCTGACGCTCAGAGTCAAAATAGCCGGTGCTTTTACTCCGGATGAACTGACGGACCCATATTGGTTTCAGGGTTTCGATGGAATGATGAATGGGCTCTATATCGATCCGGAAGTGATGAATAATTATCTGCTCAGTGAAAAAGGGGTGCCGCTGCAAACCTCTAGATGGTACTACGTATTTGATCTGCGTGACGTCCAGACAAGCCAGCTGCCAGGTCTCGGTAATACGCTAGAACGGCTTGACATTGAATTATACCAGCGTTTGAAGGATACAAAGGTGGATATTTCATTTGGTGACTTGCTTGCTAATTTCAGGACGCAAAGTCTGCAGCTGCAAACGATGTTATTTATGCTTGCAGTACCTATGATTGCAATGGTCTTCTATTTTATTGTCATGAATGCAAGGCAGTCGCTGCAAAAGCAGGAAAGTGATATTGCCGTTCTTCGAAGCAGGGGAGCATCAGGCAAACAAGTGGTTTTACTGTATTTGCTGGAAGGCATCATACTCGGTGCTGCAGCGCTTATCATAGGGCCGTTTCTTGGCTGGTTTATGGCGAAGAGCATTGGCTCAGCAAGCGGATTTCTATCATTTGTCGACCGTAAATCCATTCCTGTAGGTGTGACTCAGGATGCGATTTGGCTGGGCCTCGTTGCCGTTACAGCGTCCATTGTCGCCTCCGTGGTGCCTGCAATTAACTATGCTCGATCCACAATCGTTGATGCGAAACGCAGACAGGCAAGAAGTGACCGGAAGCCCATCTGGCAGCGATGGTTTCTCGATATTTTGCTGCTCGGAATCTCAGGCTATGGATATTATTTATTTTATGAACGTCAGATGCTTACTTTTCAGACGGGAATGACAACAGATCAGCTTCAAGTCCAGCCATTTCTCTTTTTTGTGCCGGCGCTGGCCATTTTTGCAGGAGGGCTGTTCTTTTTAAGGTTGTTCCCACTCATTCTTAAGCTGTTCCAGTGGATGGGGCGCAAAATATTCCCAGTGCCGCTTTATTTAACATTAACCCAGCTTTCTCGTTCCTCCTCTTCCTACTATCCGCTGATGATTTTACTAGTATTGACTTTAGGGCTCGGTGTGTACAATGCGTCGGCTGCTAGAACCATCGATCTGAATTCAACAGAACGTACCTTATATGAATATGGAACGGACGTTGTCATGCAGACCGTATGGGAAGGGACACCTGAACTGACCCCTGCTGCCGGAGGTGGGAATGCCGGCGCAGGCGGAAATCCGAATGCACCGGGAGCAGGTCCTGGCAGCGGTGCAGGAGGAGGGAACGGCGGCGGAAATCCGGGAGGAGCTCCTGGCGGAGGCGGAGGCAATCCAGGTACAGGAGGAGGCAGCCAGCCCGGGAGAATGATTTACAGCGAACCGCCGTTTGAGATTTTCAGACAGCTGCCGGGAGTAGAACATGCAGCTAGAGTGCTTCAAACTAAAGGAAATGTGGTCATATCAGGGAAATCAGCCGGACAGGGCATGGTTGTCGGCATTGATAACGTTGATTTTGCAGAGGTTGCCTGGTTCCGAAACGACCTTTTCCCGGCGCATCCGAACCGGTATTTGGATCTTTTGGGACATTACGAAGGTGCTGTTATTATTCCGTCTAAGTTTGCTGAGAAATATCAGCTGGAATCAGGGGATATTGTATCCATTGCCCTGCAGGAGCAGGTGATTGAGTTCGTTGTGTTCGGGATTTTGCCATACTGGCCAGCTCAGTATCCGGATCAGACCCCGTTCTTTATTACAAATTTGGATTATATCTATGATCAGGTGCCGATGATCCCTTACGAGGTCTGGCTCAAAATGGAGCCGGATGCATTAGTTGCTCCTCTCATGGGGCGTTTGAGTGATGCGGGAATTGAGCTTTCTTCGGTCAAGGATGTCCGGACAGAGCTCGTTACGGAGAGCAAGCATCCTTCAAGGGGCGGGGTGTTTGGAATTTTAAGTTTAGGTTTTCTCGTGTCCATTATCATTTCTCTAATTGGTTATGTACTTTATTGGTTCTTTAATTTATCGGGCCGGGTAGTTCAATTCGGTGTGCTCCGGGCCATGGGTCTTTCGAGGTTTCAATTAAGCGGTATGCTGCTGCTTGAGCAGATTTTCACTGCCGGGTTATCTATCATGTTAGGTATTGGCATCGGCCAGTTGGCCAGCAGGTTGTTTCTTCCTTTCCTGCAGACAACAGACAACGTGGAGACCCAGGTGCCGCCATTTCGAATCGTGTTTGAAGCCAGTGACACGCTCCAGCTGTACATCGTGACAGGAGTTATGTTGATCATTGGAGCAGCGATGCTTCTGTGGCAAATACGAAGACTTAGGGTTCACCAGGCTGTGAAGATGGGAGAGGAGCGCTAGGATGATTCACTGTGAAGGGCTCGTCAAGATTTATAAATCCAGTGAAGTTGAAGTTGTCGCACTGCAGGGGCTGAATCTGACAGTAGAAGATGGCGAGATGATGGCGATCATCGGCAACAGCGGAAGCGGTAAATCAACGCTGCTCAATATTTTAGGAGGGCTGGATCGTCCCTCGGCAGGAACCGCAATCGTCGGTGACTGGGATTTGCTTAAGATGACCGAGGCACAGCTTGTAGAATACAAGCGGCATACCGTAGGCTTCATATGGCAAAACAACGGCCGCAATCTTCTTCCTTTCATGACAGCACTTGAAAATGTAGAGACACCTATGATGCTGGGCGGAAAATACAACCGAAGCTATGCTAAACAGCTGCTCGAATGGGTGGGGCTGGAACATCGCATGCACAGCAGACTGCATCAGTTATCGGGAGGAGAACAGCAGCGGGTTGCTATCGCCATTTCACTTGCTAATAAGCCAAGGCTTCTGCTGGCGGATGAACCTACCGGCTCAGTCGACAGCGAAACGAGTGACCGGATTATGGATATTTTTCGAAAGATGAACCGTGAGCTCGGCGTAAGCATCGTCATTGTTACACATGATCTCCAGCTTGCTAACAAGGTGGACCGTATTGTCTCTATTCGTGACGGACTGACAAGTACGGAGTTTGTAAAGCGAAATGCCAATCTGGATACAGAGCGTGTACCAAGCAGCAGTGAGGTGCATGAAGCTTTTGTCATTATCGATAAGGCTGGACGCCTCCAAGTGCCAAAAGAGTACCTTGAAGCGCTGTCTATCGATAATCGTGCCACCCTGGAGTTTGACGGTGAGCGTATCGTTATTACGCAGCCGAAGTGACCATAGAAAAGGGGAATGGAAATGAAAATGAAATCCGTTTTTAGAAGACCGGTAATTGCCATGCTGACATGTATTACCTTGCTTACTCCGCTTCTTGCTGCCTGCACTTCGAATGAACCATCGGACGATCAGGAGGAGAGGGTGCTGCGGATCGGTACTTTGTATGGAAGTAATGACGACAGCTATTTCCGCCAGCAGTATACGGATGTATTTGAAGTGCTTAATGACAATATCACAATTGAAATTGTCCCCGCTGTTGACCAAAATCAATATCAATACTTTGACTATACAAGCAATGAACAGCCGGAACAGCCGGATACGCTTGAGTCCATGAAGAAGCTGATGACCGGCGATAATCCCGTAGATGTTGTCATTGGCGATACTTCTCTCTTAAAATCACTAATTCAGGAAAATATGCTGACACAGCTTGACCCGCTGATTGCGGAGGATGAATTTGATACAGCGGATATCGTTCCTACAGTGCTTGATGGTATTAAGGATTTGGGCGATAACAGTCTTTATGCACTTACGCCTACTTTTTCTTCATCTGCTTTGTATTACAATAAGGCTATTTTTCAGGAGGCTGGGGTAGAGCCACCTGCGGACGGTGCAACTTGGGAGGATATTTTTGACAAAGCGAAGCGGGTGTCTGCTGGGGAAGGTGCGGACCGTGTTTATGGCTTTTCCTTTAACCAATATTATGGTGACTCCTTTTACAATGCCCAGATGTTTGCGGCACCCCTTCAGCTCAGAACCTTCGATGACAAAGCAGAAACGATGACCGTTAACAATGATTCCTGGGAAAGAGTGTGGGATACTGTCGCGGGCCTGTCACGTGATAAGATTATTCCGGGACAAGAGATCTATGAATATCAAAACAGTGATGCTAATACGTTTAACCCTTTTCAAGGCAACTTGTTTATGGAGGGTAAGCTAGCTATGATGATCTCAGATTACGGATACGTAACTCGGCTGATAAGTGATAACAAATATGCTGAAACCGATGATAAATACGATCCGATCGACTGGGATGTTGTTACTCCGCCAGTGCACCAAGAGAAGCCGGACATTGGTGGTAATGTCTATTTGAGCAGCCTGATGTCTATCAACAGCGGTGCTCAAAATCCAGAGGACGCGTGGGAATTTATCAAGTTCCTGAATGGCGAGGAGTGGGCCAAAATAAAAGCGCGGAGCAGCTACGAGTTGGTGTCCCGCAAAAGCTATATCCAGCCTAAGGAGGGATTGGACTATAATATTGCCGCCTTCTATACGCTGAAGCCAGTCCCGCCGTCAAGTACGGATATGACTTCCCTATATCAAAAAATGCCGAGCTTGTGGCAGGTAGAGACAGTAGGACAAAAATATTTTAATGAGGTTATTGAGAATAAGAAAACGTCGAAGGAAGCACTTGAGGCTTGGGAAAAGGATGGCAATGAGATGCTTCAAAAGCTTAAAGCCGATCCGAAGGCGACCTTTGAAGATATGCTCGGTTACAACTAAAGGTTTAACATCAGCCGCTTGAT
Source organism: Neobacillus mesonae (assembly GCA_023715865.1). Lineage (GTDB taxonomy): Bacteria > Bacillota > Bacilli > Paenibacillales > Paenibacillaceae > Paenibacillus. The sequence goes on along the minus strand of JAMBOW010000002.1, from coordinate 688,450 downwards.
GAATTTTCATCTTGCGGCTATTTTTTGATGAATTGGGCATCCTGATACAGGAGGGGGAAAGGATAATTTACGAGTTAAAGGAAGATGAAGAAAGTGAAGTGGATTTATTACTCCAGATTATATGCAAGCAAGTTTCAGGCAGGATGTTTAGCGAAACGTATGGAGCAGGATGGGTGGATTTATGGACACGATGAGCCGCAGCAGGTTGAAGTGTACAAATCGCGGAAGGGGCGGTATGGTGTCCGGTTTATTCCATAATAAATCTACTTGCGCTTTATGGAAGAGCATCGGAGTGTTTCATTTTTTCTTATCTCCAAAAAAAGTGTCTTGACAGTTCTATTACACATCATGTATATTATTAGATGTCGCTGTTTTATGTTTTTGATGACGCGGGGTGGAGCAGCTCGGTAGCTCGTCGGGCTCATAACCCGAAGGTCGCAGGTTCAAATCCTGCCCCCGCAATTGTTACATACAGCGTCATGATATGTGTAATAGAATTTTGATTCAGGGCCCTTAGCTCAGTTGGTTAGAGCGGTCGGCTCATAACCGATTGGTCGGGGGTTCGAGTCCCTCAGGGCCCATTACTCAAAAGCCTTTGCGTTTAACGCAAGGGCTTTTTACTTTATTTACTGTTTTTTTAGTTAGGAACCTCGATCGAGAATGAACGTATTAATCTGATGGGTTCTTTCAACCGATCTCATCAAAGAGTAATTTAAATAGAAATTAGAAAGCATCGTCATTGCTTTACTTACAATATTGTAAGTAAAGTGTAAGCTAACTCATTAGCATGATGAAATCTTTTTTAAGTAAACTACATAATAGGAGTCTCTATCGTTATTCTTCAATAATGGAGATTTCTTGTTTGAATATTCAATATATTGGTTAATTATTGCAGGTGAATTCTATATATTGTATTGTTTAAGCACTACACGTTAGCGTGGGGAAATTACAAAGATTGCTGAAAATAGCATGTGTCCCACTTCTTAATCGCTTGAAGATGGGTGGCTTAGCTTTATCTGTACCATACACTGCAACGTTGAACTGTATGGTTTGTGAATGATATACTTACAGGAATATTACGGAGGGGAGGTGGAAACATTGGGAAGGCGTTATTGCATATTGAGACGCAGGCGGAATTAAACTATGCGTATGATCTCGGACGGGGTGCAGTCATTCTTCTCATGAACACCGCCCCTGATCGGAAAATGATTATAAAATTGCTTAAGAGAAAATCATATCTTTAATACTAAAATCAGCAATCATTCATACGTTGCTGTAACTATTCCTGGAGGTGAATCCCTCACTGAAGAGGGAAATCATTGGACATTATTACGATTACCAATTTAGTTTTACTTGTTATATTACTTGCACTTACCGCCTTTTTCGTTGGTTCAGAATTCGCCGTGGTCAAAATACGGATGTCAAGAATCGATCAGCTTGTTGCGGAGGGCAATAAGAAAGCAATTGTAGCGAAGAAAGTTGCAACAGATTTGGATTATTATCTTTCTGCCTGTCAGTTAGGTATAACCGTAACTGCACTTGGACTGGGTGCGCTTGGTAAGCCGGCTGTTGAAAGCCTGCTTTACCCTGTGTTTAACTACTTCGAAGTGTCAGAAGCGGTGTCATCCATTGCTTCGTATGCTATTGCGTTTATTCTTGTTACGTTTCTGCACGTCGTAGTAGGTGAGATGGCTCCAAAGACGCTCGCTATTCAATTCTCGGAGAAAATGACTTTATTGCTCGCAGGACCACTTTACTGGTTCGGAAAAATTATGTCACCTTTTATATGGGCCCTGAACGGATCTTCTCGTGTCATGCTCCGTGCTTTTGGAGTTAAACCGGCGGGTCATGAACAAGCCTACTCTGAGGATGAGATCAAAATTATTATGAACCAGAGCTATGAAGGCGGCGAAATTAATAAAACGAAGCTGGCCTATATGGAAAATGTATTTTCATTTGACGAACGTGACGCCAAAGATATTATGGTTCCGCGGGTTGAGCTTGTAACGCTGGATAAGGATATGGTTTACGCTGATATCGTGCCTATTTTTGATGAATATAACTATTCTCGTTATCCGGTCGTTGAAGCGGGGGACAAGGACAAAATTATTGGTGTTGTGAATGTGAAGAAGATGCTTCCTAATATTGTTGCCGGAAGTGAGCATAAGCTTGAAGAATTTGTAAGAGAACTTCCATTCGTATCAGAAATCACACCTATTCAAGAAGCGATGATCAAAATGCAGCAGCATCGAGTGCATATGGCCGTTGTTATCGATGAATACGGAGGGACCTCAGGCATTATTACGATGGAGGATATACTCGAGGAGATTGTCGGTGAAATTCGGGACGAATTTGACACGGATGAAACGGCAGATGTTCAAAAGACGGGCGAAGACCAATATCTTATCAATGGCCGTGTCCTTTTGGACGAATTGGAGAAGCAATTCGGATTCATCTTTGATGGAATAGAAGAAGTAGATACCGTAGCTGGCTGGATTCAATCTAAAAAAGGAGCATCTGTCGAGGAAGGCGATGTTGTTGATTTAGGAGAGTATCTGTGGACTGTTAAGGAAATGGATAACTATCAAATCAAAAAAGTTATTTTACAAAAGACCAAAGTATAAAGCTGAGATAAAAGACCATAGACAAACATACTATATCATCCTGGAGGTGAATCCCTCGTAAAGAGGGAAATAATTGGACGGAATAATTGCATTAAATTTATTTTTAGTGGCTGTATTTATTGGACTGACAGCATTCTTTGTTGGAGCAGAGTTTGCTATTTTGAAGGTGCGAATGTCCAGAATCGATCAATTGATCGCGGAAGGAAATAAAAAAGCGGTTGTAGCAAAAAAAGTAGCACATGACTTGGATTATTATTTATCCGCTTGTCAGCTCGGGATTACGATTACGGCGCTTGTGCTTGGTGCTCTTGGTGAACCGACTGTTGAGAAAATGCTGCATCCCGTCTTTGAAAACCTGAATGTGCCTGATGCGCTCGCAACGTTCCTGTCTTATGCGATTGCCTTGTCTGTGGTCACTTTCTTGCATGTAGTTATTGGTGAGCTTGCTCCCAAAACTTTGGCCATTCAGTTCTCAGAGAAGATGACGCTTCTGTTGGCGGGACCGCTGTATTGGTTCGGTAAAATTATGTATCCTATCATTACCGCACTTAACAATTCAGCCCGGTTCTTGCTTAAGATATTCGGCGTGGCGCCTGCGGGCCATGATACAGTGTACTCGGAAGAAGAGCTGAAGCTGATTGTAAACAACAGCTACGAGAGCGGAGAAATCAATCAGACGGAGCTGGATTATTTAAAAAACATTTTTGATTTTGATGAGCGTATATTAAAGGAAATTATGATTCCAAAATCCCAAATCGCTACTATCAGCAATGATATGTCGCTCGAAAGTATACTTGGAGTGATTCATCAGCATGAGTACACCCGTTATCCAGTCATCCATGAAGGCGATAGCGAGCAAGTGCTTGGTTTTATTAACACGAAAGAGATGCTGACAAGTGTTGCTGCAGGCAGAAAGTTCAATCTAGATGGATTTATCCATCCGATGCCAAGCTTTAAGGAAACATCGTTGATTAAAGACGTGCTGACCAAAATGCAGCAAAATCGAGTTCATATTGCTTTGATAACGACTGAACAAGGCAAAGCTGCAGGACTCGTTACGATGGAGGATATATTAGAAGAAATCGTAGGAGATATTCGCGATGAATATGATAACGTAGACTTAAAAAGTGCGCCTGCACATTCATAAGTTATCTTTTACGGACTAACCAGTAGATAAAATAAAACCCTTGCATATGCAAGGGTTTTTATTATTGATCTGAAGTGTGATGAAGATTTATTTGTTCACCGGAATTTTTGGATCAAGATCATGATGAATATTTTCTGGCGGAATTGCAGGCTTATACACTTGGCCTTTAGCAACAGGCTCGGCTACATATACAAAATTACCTGTTCCATCTGGTGCGCTTCCAGTAGCCCATAGTCCTACAGATGACTCTTTTCCTTCAGAAAGATTCCAGAACTCATAAGCTTCAGGCTGTGATTCCAGTTCTGCTTCAGGCGGGAAGGTCGCAGGAACAACAACCCCGTTCTTTTCTTCCAGCTCTTGAATAGCTGCCATCCATTGATATTGATGGTAGCGGTCGCGTGCCAGCATTTTTCGGAAGGCTGCACGAACCCCTTCATCGGTAGTCATATGGTACAGTCGTGCCACTTGAAGTCTTCCTTGGCTTTCGGCATGTAGATTGGAGCGCATATCGGCTAGCAAGTTGCCGCTGGCGACGATGTATGATCCGTTCCAAGGTACGCCGTTAGAGTTGCTTGGCAGTCCGCCTAGCCCGCTTACGAGCAAGTGCTGAGGATTTATCCCCCCTAAGATTGCAGCAGTTACCGGATCCTTAGCAGCTTTCTCCTGATCCTCTGGAGAAGCCCCGTCGAGTAACTGGCTGATCATTGCACAGAGCATCTCCACATGACCAATCTCTTCAGTACCAATATCCATCAGCATATCTTTATATTTTTCCTCACCCCGGCAGTTAAAGCCTTGGAATAAATACTGCATCATGACTGTCATTTCTCCAAACTGTCCTCCAAGCACTTCTTGTACCTGACGTGCGAATGCGGGATCTGGACGATCTACTTTGACTTCGAATTGCAATTCTTTCTGATGACGGAACATATAATCACTCCTATTTAAATTTATTTATAATCTATCGCTAGTTTGTAATTAAACGGATTGGCCACAATTAAACAGAGAGAAATGTAATTCATAATCTTTATTTCTGTGATCATTGTTGGAGCTATTTATTGGAAATGAAATAATTTCTATTGATAAAAGAACGTATGTTCTTATATAATAAATACAAACAAACGTTCCTATTTGGAGTGAGAAATGATGCCGCGAAAATATATAGGTAGAGTAGTCGAGATTGTCTATTTGGATCGGTCTGGCCAGGTAACACAGCGAAACATTGAAATTCATCGGATTTGGCAGGGGAAAATATATGCTACTTGTCTTCGTTCAGGAGCAAGAAGAACGTTTAATGAGGAAAATGTGCTGGCTTGGCGTCCGTTAAGAACGTCTATCACAGCTTAAAGGAGTTGGAAGCAATGCTGCCTGATTTTGAACGCAAATTGCTGCGGATTTTATATAACTTTGGTGGACAGCGGAGGAGAATGCCGCATTTATCTGAACTCGTAATCAAGACGGGAAGAACAGAAAGCGGAATTCGAAAGGCGCTTCAGGAATTAGAGAAGCAAGGGATGATTGCATGGCAGGATAAATCCTCCACCGAGCATATTGTCATTCTTGAAGGATGGGAGCAGGATGCAGAGAAACAGGTCCGCCAGGTATCGACATCGTCTGATCAAATAGATTACTGGACCAAATATTAATCATCCGCCTGAGAATTATTTCATGAAATGACGGACAATCCAGGAAATGATCGAAAGAATGACGCTGATGACGATGCAGGTGACAATAGGAAAATAAAATTTGAAGTTTCCTTTGTCTACGTAGATATCTCCGGGTAATCGGCCCAGTTGAATAAATCTTCCGATTCCCATCCAGATCAGGCCGGCTATAATTAAGACAATGCCAGCAAAGATCAGAAGCTTAGGCATGTTCAAGGCAAGTTTCCTCCTGAAAATTAAAATAGCCAGAGCATGATCGTATGCCCCAGCTAAATCAGTATGATATACATTTCTAATTTATTATATACAAGCAATTCTTCCGGAACGACGCATACTGATGATCCGAGTGACTTGTTCTACTTCCTCATAAGGGATCCAAACTGACCCATGGGAAGTGCGCAAGCCAAGACGGGATGAATTATCTGTAGATACTGGGAATCCAGTCATTGTTTCTCCGTTTTTGCTTTTAACCATTATCTGTTGATTACGTTTCATTGCAATGATCGCTTCTTTGTTCATAAGCCTATTCTCCCTATGCAAAAAATAATTTATACATATACAGGTCTTATTACATTCCTAAACTGGTTGTTTATTCACATGCAATTTACTTTCATTTATATGAATAGTCTATCAGAACTAGTCCAAAATTTCTACAAAAAACCAATTATCTTAATATTAAATAAACCAATTCCTTGAAGCTTAAACATTAGGGATAATATAGGGTCTTAGTGGACAAGTTTAATTTAACGTAAAAAGTGGGTATAACGATAAGAGGAGGAATGAACAATGAATATTCATGGATGGTATATTGTTATATTTGCTGTGATCATTGCTGCGTGTATTGGCGGAGTTGCTTGGTGGATGAGAATGGCAAGTAGGAAGCAGCCCTATAAAGAAGAATAAGTCGTGCTCTAAATAAAAGCCTAGTCTTTCGTTCAGTGTATAAGCAATCTGCTTTCATAATAAAGTGAGTCAGACAGCTTAGAAGGAGCAGATGTTGACATGACAAAACTACTTAAAATATCTATCGTGGCCTTATGCCTATTATCTACCGCTGCCTGCGCATCCGAGCCCAAGCCGGCTAAACCAAATGTAAATGCTGAGGAGCAGACGGCTTCTTATCCGTTTATCATTTGGGGGAACGGCAGTATGTTTAAGATTATTACGAACGATTCTTTACCGAAAAAGCTCGCAAGTGAGGAGCTTGGGAAGGTAACTGCAACTCAATCTTCTGCAGAACAGCAAGAATATCAGGACGGAGTAAGTAATTATTTAAAAGAAGGTTCAGCTGTTTACCGATTAAAGGATGCGGATGATCAAGAAGTTATCCTCGTTGAACATGGGAACGAGCTTTATAAAGCGGTGCGTATAGATTAAGAATAGTCTTTTAACGATTTAACGACTATAGTCCATCTTTAATGGGATGGGCTTTTTATGTTTTTTTGCACATCGACAAATGCAAAGCTTGTCAAATGGTGACTGTTCATATATAATAATAAATACCGGATTTTTGGAAAGAAAAAATCAGGTGATTACGCCGGGGTGGCGGAATTGGCAGACGCACAGGACTTAAAATCCTGCGTCAAAATTGTGCTATTTTGCGGTCGATTTACGGAAATTTATACGAAGTCCTAACGATAACTCCTTCCGATATTTTACACGGAAAGGAGTCTTTTTGCGTTTATGGCGAGAATTACGAAACTATCCGATGATCTAGCGGATTACAACTATCGGAGGTCATGGCTCGAAGCGCTGGGCGGATTCCTTACGTGGAAGAAAGCGCAGGGCATTGCCGAGCAGACCTATACGGACTACAACCGCCATGTGCGCCAATTCTTTACGCGCAATCCTGACGCATGGGAATCGGATGACGCGCTTAAGGCAACGTTATACGCGTATTTGTCGGAGGATATCAAGCCGGCAACGTATAATAATCGGCTGGTATACTTGCGCACATATCTGAATTGGTGCGTCGATAACGGCTACCTTAACGTTAATCCGATCAAGAATATTAAGAAGAAGAAAGACGAGGGGCGCGCGGTTAAAATTGATACGGAAGTATTGAAGCAATTACTCGCGCAACCGGATCAGCGTACGTTTACGGGCTTGCGTGATTATACGTTAATGTTACTTACGCTTGATTGCGGTATACGTCCGAAGGAAGCCCTATCGCTCGTTCCGATGGACTTTAACGGACTATCCTACGAGATATATGTGCCGCCGACTGTAGCGAAGACGCGCGTATCCAGGACGCTCCATATAACGGATGTGACTGTAACGCAAATCAAAAAGTTACTTGCGGTACGCCCGAAAGATTGGGGCGATGACGTTCCGATATTCTGTACGTACGAAGGGAAGCCGTTGAACCGCAATACGTGGGGCGACCGCATCGAAATGTATACGAAACGGATCGGCGTCCATATACGGCCGTACGACTTACGCCACGCCTTCTCAATCGAGTTCTTACGCGGCGGTGCGAATAGTTTTGCGCTGCAGAAAACGCTCGGCCATACGAGCATGGAAATGACGCGTCGATACGTAAATCTTATCGATGACGATTTGAAGGAAGAACACGCGAAAGCAAGTCCGCTGAATAAGCTCGTTAACACAACGAAACGCGCAACGAAAATATAACGAATGACAAACGCCCATCTCTTCGGAGGTGGGCGTTATTTTTTTCGAAAAGTGTGCCGATTTGAATTGAGATCTGTTAGGTATACGTAGGACGAAAACAGAAGGAGGATGCGAGGTGAATAACAGAGCACTTAAGGGAACTGGTGCGGAACACTTAGTTATCTTCGACATGTTGCAACAGGGGTATGACGTAGATGTTCCTGTACTATCCGGTACAACACGCGACCTTTCGGCACATGGAAAGAGAATACAGGTTAAATGTGGTGTATCTGACGGGGTGAAGGTGTCGGTAGATATTCGTAGACCATCCGCTAAAGACCGGAAATACTCTCCGAAAGATATCGACATTTTCGCGGTGGTTGAGCCGGTAAGTAGAAGAGTAGCGTACCTTCATATTGGAGAGTTGCACCATTCGAGGAAGTTAACCCTATATCTAACGAGAGAGCACAGCCGGTCCGGTATGCGTCCGAATTATATACCGCTTTACTTTGACGACTACGCTGATTTAACACGCGTGCTTTTAAAGGAGGACGCAGCATGACCGACCAACAACGCCTCGTCAGCGTAGAGTCCCAAACGGAATACTCCGTAACGTCAGGCGCAACCGAAACGCGCATATTCGTTAAGATGTACGTCGATGCCACTAAAGCCGGACTCATTGCGGATATGGGAGCGCAAAACTGGACGACACTTTGCGTTATCGCTTCGTTTATGGACGCGCAAGGTAACTGTTACCCTACGCAGGATCAGATCGCGAAGTACCTCGGAGTCAACCGTCAGACGGCGAATAAGTACGTAAAGAATTTAGCAGCGTATAGGTGGCGAGGCCGCCCGGTAATTCAAACTTTGAGAAAGCGCGACGAGAATAACGGAAGATGGGAGAGTACTCGCTACACTGTGCTACCTATAAGTCAGTTAACTATCTTTGAATCTGAGCCTGAAACAATAAAGGAGGAAGCATCGTGATAAACATTGAGTTACCGAGTTTTGACTTTGATTTCTCAGTCATAGGTGAGGAAGAACCGGCGGGAAATAGTAGAAGCAAGACAGATAAGTATTACGATATTTTACAACCTCATCTGCCTTGGAAATCTGAAGGTGTGTATTTTCTTTGTAACGAGGCAGGTCCATTTTATATTGGGCGTTCGATAAACTTGAACCAACGCGTTACAGTACATCTGCTCGGTAATGAACGATCAACACGAGAGTATGTAGGAGATGCTTTATATGTTAGAGGCTTTTTCGTCCAAGACATATGCGATCAAGAGATATATGAAGCCTTCGCGATAAAAACATACAACCCAATATGTAATCGAGCAAAGACGGAACGTATGAGAGGGAATTATAAACACAAATAAAGTCCATGTATAGTTACACCGACATGGTGTTTACCAACTTGGTCACCGTGGCACTAACTATAACCATCTTTTAACTAGAACCATATTTAACAAGATAAAACATTGCACGTCGTCATTCGTACCTCATTCCTAGCGCGCTTGTCTATATCTAAATATCTAATAACGCGTATAAATAGATACATCGGAACGATAGTGACGGCGAGAATGAGCGTAGCGAATCACGAGCTAATAAGAAACGCTACTAAATAACGGAGGAGGTCGCGTAAATGTTCTCGCTATTTAGGCGTAAGCCTCACGTACACAAATTCGAAGAGGAACCGCTCAGCGCAGAAATAACGCTATACGAAACTATCCGGTTTCAGAGTTGTCGCTGCGGAAAGCAACGTATCATCCGCATACGTATGCTAGACGGCCGAGTCGTTATACATTATCCGAAAGGGGACGAGTAATATGTCGAAGTTAAACGTACAGCTAAACGAAAATTTCCGCCTAGTCGCAGACAGCTCGCAATTCATCGTCAAACAACGCAAATTAAGCGATCCAACGAAAGCGCCCGGCTACAAACCGGAGGATCACGCGACGCTACCGGAACCTAAAGAACGCTGGGACGACGCGGGCTACTACCCGCTCACCTCAACCGGCCTAACCGCAGCGCTCGACCGTGTCCGCATGAAGTCGGCCGCCTTATCGAACGCGACGACGCTAACCGAATTGATGGCGTCATTGTCCGCTGAGACCGAACGCTTAGTCGACGCGATTAACGCAGCGAAATTACCGGAAATTACCGTGAAAATAGGCGCTTAAGGCGTGCGGTAGGGTTAACGGAAGGGTCGGCGAGTAAGGCGCTAATTTAACGTAAAGGAGACGGTAAAATGGTACGAGTAGGTAAACCGATGGCACCGAACACATTCGTAATCTACGTTGCAAACAAGGTCGTCGAGATTGTTCACGCGGAATCAAGAGCGCAAGCCAGCGCATGGGCTACACGAAATTTCGGAGATCAAGCGTATGTGTTTGAGAACGCACAAGCGCGTGATATCGCATGGGAGGAGCGCTATCTATGATATATAGACTGTACGTGTGTCGCGAGGTATGGGGAACGATTGATGTCGAGGCTAATAACGAACACGAGGCAGTTGCGAAATTTAACGACGGAGATTACGCCAGTGATTTTAGACCGGATGGAAAGATGGGTAACGAATGTGCCTACCGCGCTACGTTAATTAAGGAGGAAGGCGAATGAAGAAGTTTCCGGTAACAGCGCCAGACGGACGGGAGTTCCGCGTTAGTATCCATGAGGCCGTGGACATACTCGATGAGATTGTCGTAGTCAAATTGTATGTAAAACGGAAGAGATTCGGGTTTAAGCGCGTATACACAGGGCAATATAGGTCGCGTCCTGACGGAGTGTACAACCATGAAAACGTAAACTTTATCCTCATAGCAACGTACGCCGTGGAATCACTTTATGAGTTAGAAGAGGAAAGAAGGGAGTATAAGCGACAACGTGAGCGCCGCAAGACTGCGATTAAAGCGTTCGAATCCTGGGACGGAAAAATAAATTAACGGTTAGCGTGGGATTTTACCTCGCTTCTCTATATCTATATATAGGAGGTTTTTATGAATCGCGATCAGATCACCGCTAAGTGGAACGAAATGGCTCCGCGTGAACGTGACGCGTGGGTTGCGGAATTGTTTTTCGGTTGGACCCGTAATGAGGTAGCGCGACGGACACTTATTTTGCCGCCTGATAACGATCCGCGAAGAACGTGGGCCGCGATGTGGGACGAGTACGGGTGTCCGCATTGGCTTCCGCCTTATACAACGGAAATATTCTCAGCTTGGACGGTTATCGAAATGTTCTACGAATACGAAGTCAGTAAGAGCGAAGGTCATTACGTTGTCTACATCACGATGGAAGACGGGTATGTACGCGTACCAACGCGCAACTCGGCGCCAGAAGCGATATGTCTCGCGGCAATTATCGCAAAATTAACGGTAAGCGTGTGATTTCTCGCTAGTCCCGTATATCTATATAGGCGGAGGTATTTACGAAATGGAACTCGTGACAGTTGACGATATCATCGAATATTACGGAAAGGGTGAGCGCAATGAGTAGCGTTAACAAACCGGTTATACCTGCGGATGTTGCGGATGCGATTGAGTATTTACGCGGAAGTGCGGGGCATGTACCGTTAGACAACGAGACGATACTATATAACGTAATTAATCCGACACCTGGAACGGAGCATTTTGATCGCGTTAGGTCACTGCCGTTCGACACGTTGTTAGCAGCGTTGGTCAACGGGTACGAACGCGAACTTACGGAGGAGGAACGCTGGGCCAAAAGGATTAACGAGGCGTTGGGTTGGATGGAAGAAAGCCGTCGAAGCGCGCAATATAAGGACGGTTACCATCGCGGTGTTATGCAGACGCTCGCTATACTCGGAATCAAAATTGAAGGAGTGAACGCATGAGACAGCGTACAATTTCGGCACTCGCTCGTTTCGCTAAAGCGTTTGAGAGAAGCGTATTATTTTCCTCGTTAGTCATAGGCGTAATTATCGCGACAATAACGTGGTTGTTCGTTCCTCTCACCGTATTAGAGTTTGCGATGATCACTGCGTTCTGGCCGGCCTTTGCGTTCCTTGCCGTAGTTGCAATGTTCCTTTAGTCAAAGATTAACTAAAAACTTACGAGAATCAAAGAAAAATAGAGCATTTTGAAGATCAGGCTTTTCATTAGCTCTTTCCGACGCTTTATCACGTTTTATCAAAGCGTTGTATTTAATACCATTTAAATAAATTTAATGGAATTGTTTTACATTACGTTTTTCATATCGTGTCATATAGTACTCAAAAATTCCTCTAAAAACTAGCGGTTAAAAATTAGAAATCACCGAATTTGCCATTTTACGGATTCAATGGTTCGGACTTATACTCATAAATATCAAAGGGAAATGAAATGAAAACAGTACCAAAGAACTAAAGTTTACGTAAAAATGAAATTCATCTAACATCGTACTAACGCGTCTTTTAATTTGTAAAAAGGTTTTTAGTTAATAAAACCTAAATTTGCCAATTTAATAACTTTGGCGCATTATGAAGGAGGCGAGCACATGAAACGAAACTTACACGCTGACTTAGCGCTATGCGAAGCGGCAACGCCTGGGCCGTGGTGGTTTGATCGCTACGACGCAGACGATGTCGGAAGCATCGAATATCTAAACTGTACTCGTGCGGTAATGGACTTCGGGACTGTCGGAGATTTTCCGGAAGATACCTTGGCCGGGCACCCTCCGTCAGAGGAAGACCTAGCATTTATAATCGGAGCACGCGAAGGCTGGCCGGAAGCGATACGGAGGGCAATCGAAGCAGAGGCGGAAGTCGAACGGTTACATGCGTTCATCGAACATGAATCGGAGGTTGCGATTGGTGAATTTATGGAGTTCGAACGTGTTAAGGCGGAGAACGCGCGGAACGTAGGTACGATATACGAATTAAGCGGAGCACTCGCGGGCATTATCGGACTAATCGATCACGGTCGTTTACATTCGACAAAAATGTCCATCGGAGTTGATAACGCTATTTACAAAGCAAGGGAGGCGCTAAGAAATGCCACGCAATAAAGTTGACCGCAAGGACTGGCATAATCTACCGTACGACAAGTGGAACACCGCAACGGTACTGCAGATGTTTGCGGATCTCAATCGCGAACATTACGACGTCGAAACGTATTTACCGATGCGAAATTGGGCGGCCGAACGCGGCATGATCAAACGGGCGCTAGACGAGTACGGCGCGGAACTATTACACGAAGCATTCACGCAGATATTTCGCGAGTACCGGCCAAACGAGCAGTACCCGATCCTCACCGCAGGCTTTGCGATAAGCTACCGGCTTAATACGGTAATGCCGAGACTCTTGGTGGATAGGCAGCGTCAAGAGAGAGCGAAGCAGGCGGATGATACGGCTAACAACGGAATGACGGCCGCCGAGCTTGCGGAATGGTTATAGCGCGAAATATCGAGCAAAACGGAGGAATTAAAAGCTAACGAGCGATCGTCCCTCGCGCGCGCGTATTATAGCCTAGGGGGCGCTAATTGTCAATAACGATGGAATATAGCGGAAATTGACTTTTTTTCTCTCTTGAGAGAATACACGAGCACTCGATATAATGAAGACAAGCGAAGGAGGTACGCAATGTCCCACGCTGACAAATGTATATTATCGCAACACTGCTCGCTCGCCAACGGACCAAAGTGTAACGCATTGTGCGGATCTTACATCGCGCTACACGGTCATAACGGAGCAGGAGGTCGCACGGCAACCGCAGGCGTTCCGGCTGACTATCGGAAAGTCACGCTGCAGAACTCGCCAGCCCGCGGAGAACAACCGGAGGCTTACGCTTTAATAGACAAATACGTTACCACGTTCAAACGCCAATTTGACGCAGATGGTGAACGTATAAAATCGCTGTACCTCTACTCGGACAGTCCGGGCACCGGCAAAACAACGTCGGCTGCCGCGGTTCTGAACGATTACAACGTGCGCCATTTTATCGGCAGTCTCCAACGGAATAGGCAACCGTTGGAGCGTCCGTCCTACTTTCTCGATCTTAACGCGTGGCAGACCGATTACAACCTCGCGGTAATGATGGACGATGCTGAACAAATGCGCCAGGTGCAGGCGGTCATGAAGCTCGCGACGTATACGCCATTCGTTGTGCTTGATGATATAGGTGTTCGGTCGGCTAGCGAAGGATTCCGCGCCATGCTGCACGCGATCGTTAATTACCGGGTAGCGAACGCGCTTCCTACCGTGTATACGTCTAACGTTAAGCCGGACGAGCTGAAAACGATATTCGACCGGAGACTAGCGGATAGAGTGCGCGACATGTGTATGCTGATCGAGTTCAAAGGCGCGAGTAAACGGGGGTTCCGCAGGTCGGCTTCCTGATTAAGAATCTGTTAGCGCAGATTAACAATCACTAAGAAGGGGATTAACAATCCCTTAAAGGAGGATTCTTAATCACTATATATTGATATCGGAATAACGATAACACAATATATTGTGCTCTTGTGCTTGCCATCCATTATTTCATGTGATATGATGCTTCACGTGGAAGATACAGGAAGAACCGGTGTCGAAGTAATATTTGTAAAAATCACGTAAAACGGAGAAAACAGGCGAAAAAGAGAGTTGGTTACAATAATTAAGGGATGATTCAATTTTAAGAAAGTCGCCTAACAATTGATTCTACACACTCAAAATTCAATGCGACTTTTTTCGACATAAGAACATGCGTTCTCATTTTGGTCAAATTTCGGGTTTGGTTATATCAGCACTTTACCGTACAATAGGAGGTGTCACTAATGGCTAATTATGGGGAATTGTTCCTGTCCAAACTTGTCGATTCTAACGACCCGAAAGCGGCATTGCGGCTGGGCGTTAAACGTACCGATTTCCCAACGGAAGGCGAGCGCCAGGCATTCGATTTCATCATGAAGTATGACGCGCAGAATGGAACCGCTCCATCATACGTTATGTTCGCCTCTGAATGTCCCGGCGTTACGTATATACCGGACGTGACGGACTCATTCGAGCATCTGGCGCGCGAGTTAAAGCAAGTATCATCTAAACGGGACTTTGCGGTGACTCTCGGCAGTGACGAGTTGGACGAGATATACAACGATAAGCCAATCGCAGAAACTATCGATTTCTTAACGAAGAAACTCGAACGTATACGGCAGAACGCGCAAGTCGGTGAACGCGCTTTAACGAATATCGGATCGGAGACAGAACGCTTCTTAGCGGAGTATCGGTCGCGTAAGGCCGGCACATCATTCCGCATATGGTACTCGAAGTTTCCGACGATAAACGCGCAGATAGGCGGTTTTCTAAGTGGGAACCTATACACATTTTTCGCTAGGCCAGGGCGCGGTAAGTCCGTCATAACGATGGAGGAAGCGATTGAATCTGCGTTCCAAGGCGCAACTGTACTCGTATGGGCGCTTGAGATGTCAGAGTATGAATGGATGTCGCGTGCTTATACGTCAATTAGCGCTAGGCTCGGTTTACTCAACGCGAATATTAACGGTCAGAACTATGATGCTGGCTTTGATAACCGCGCTATTCTTATGGGTAAGCTACCGGAAGAGTACGAAGATAAGCTAGTCGAGTTCCTTACGGAAATAAACAATAAGATTCCGGGTGAGATAATCGTTAGGGCTACGGATAGCGAAGGTTTCATTAATCGTGGAATCGCGCAGCTTGAAGCGGACATTATCGAGACCGAAGCGGATGTCGTCGTTATCGATCCGATATACCTCATGGACTTCGAGGCGAATACGTCGCGAGTATCGGGTGGAGACGTGGCCGAGACGTCGAAAAAGTTACGGCGCTTGGCCGGGCGATATAAGCTCGTCCTTCACGTTATAACGCAGGCAGACGAGGATGCGAGCGAGAAGGGCGACGATGGCGTGCGTGAGCTGAAGCCACCGAAACGCGCTGAAATCAAAAAGACGAAAGCAGTGTTAGAAGATGCGGCTAACGTTTTCGGGATTGATACGCTGAACCATGAGGGGCGCGGTAAGATCGTATTGGGCAAGGGCCGTAATGGTGGAGAAGACTCAGAAGTTGAACTCATCTACTTACCTAATTACGGCATTGTGCAAGAAGCAGAAGCTGCAGTCCAGGCCGAGCAATTCGCAGGGGCTTCAGGATTCTAGCCACGACCAAGTAAGTAGTCTGTCGAAACATTAAATAAGTCAGCAAGAATAATAAGTCCTTCAAGTTTCGGCAGGCTGTCGCCCTTTTCATATAGCTGTATTTGACGCTGACTCACGCCGAGAATATCTGCTAATTCTTGAGTTGACATACCGCGAGCTTCGCGCAATTCTTTAATTTTATTCTTAAGTTCCGCCATGAAATTTCCTCCTAAGGAAGTTGTTGACAACGAAATACAATTTCGCTATGCTATGTACACGAAATGAAATTTCGCTAGCTTAAGAATAAATATACACATTGAAACGCGCAAAAGCAATAGGACGGAGGTGGGAAAGTGAGTTTCATTCTCAATAAAGAACTATTTCTGGAAGTGTTGTTTTCGCATGACTGGCGCAATGTTCAGCCGAATAATCGCGGCCGCCTAAACGCTTCGTCACCGTGGGGATTGCGTGAGGATAAGAATCCGTCATTCTCCGTTATAATCGATGAGTCTTCGGACGCGTTCGGTTGTTGGATGGACCAGGGATCGGATGACCCCGAATGGCAGCGAGGCGGACCAATTAGGTTGTATAGTTTCATTCGCAATATAACGGATGAAGAAGCGCGGGACGAGCTATGTAACGGGGAGGTTGACGCTTACGCAACGCCTAAACTCCGCACGAAGGTCCGACCGCCGAAGTTATACGAAAGAGTACGCGTGATTGACGTATCAGGTTTCACCGCGGATGAGATTCCGTATCTAACCGGACGCGGAATAACTCCGGAAGTTCAGCGGATGTTCAGTTGCGGATATGATTCGGACAAGCGTGCGGTAGTCATGCCGTGGCACTCACCGGACGGTACCGTTCTAAACGCGAAATGGCGTGCGACTTGGAGCAAGGTCTTCTTTTACGCTAAAGGCGGCGCGCCTGTACGTAACATGATATACGGAATACATATCGTTTATTCCCAGCGAATAAAACGCGTGTTATTGACGGAATCAGAAACGGATGCGCTCTATGCTTGGAGCTGCGGAGTGCCGGCGGTAGCTGTCGGAGGATCTGCGTTTACTAACGAGAAGGCGGATCTATTACGAAGGTCGCCCGTTGAGGAGCTGTTGATTGGCGCGGATAACGATGGGGCTGGCGAAAAGTTAAGGCGGGAGATTTACGGTAAGATGCGGGGATACTGCGCGTTGGCTGACGTAAGGATTCCGAGTAACGTAAAGGATATCAACGAGATCGGGGATGCGGAAACAGTGCGAAGGATTTGCGAAATATCTCAACGTAAAAATATTTTCCGAAACGTGCAACCAGTCATTGCCAATTTCCGTCAGTTAATGTAAGATATAGGCTAGTCCGTAAATGTACCGACATCGGCCGCGCGGAGAAAAGTCCGCGTCCTACTTCGGGTCATTCGGAATCTTACGCATCTCGTAGATTTCATACGGTGAGTCAAGCGCAAGGGCTTCCGCTATAGAGCGGAGAAGTGCGAGTCCCATAACGCCAACTTTATCGCGCTTATTGATGTAATCGTTAAGCTGTTTACGATCAATACCGGTACGGCGCGCTAGCTCAGCTTGTGTGAGATTGCGTTCCGCGAGTAATTCCCGAAGCCGGCAGCGACCGACTTCATACATGATTGCCTCCAGAAAAATAATTAAGAAAAAGTTTCTAAAAAGTGTGCCGATTTGATTTCGGAACTGTTAGGTATTATGTAAGACGAAAATTGATAAAAAGAAAGAGAAGGTGACAACTTAATGAGTTTTGAAAAACTAAATAGCGCGGCAAACAGTTACGCCGCAAACGAGTCCGAAGTGACCTTACGTGATTTCTACGACGCTGCAGTTGAAGCGCTTGGTAGAATCCACGTAATGGAAGTTATAAGGAGCGGACGAGGTGATGAGAGTGACGCAATGTCTATCTTCCATGACAAGTTCTTGAAACTGTCTAAGACACACGCTCACAAAAAAGAGTTCGCCAAACTCTTTTCTAGGTCACTCCGTAATGCGAGATTTAACTTCTACAAGAAAGTTGCTACGTACCATAAATATTTTGGGCTCGAACTTGACAATGAGGATATCGCGCCAACGATTCCAATTCCGTCAAATGAGTCTGCTGAAGATGAGATAATGTCCGAGTTTATAAAAAACGAGGGCGACCAAATGATCGCCCACTTAATTGACCCTCGCCAGGTCGACGCACAGACGATGGAACTCGTCAATGCTTACCTCACTGCTCCGCCAAGAGCATCGAAGAAACAGATCGCCAAATCTGTTGGTCTTCATCATGAGGTTGCAAACCGTAAGTTGTTAAAATTAGCTCACCGCTACGACGCCAATCGCTTTGGAGATATTCAACAATACTTAGCAGTTTGAGTTGTTTTAAGTTATGAAGTAACTCGGGCATATAGGCATTATGTCCGAGAAGCTTCAGATATAGTATAACACATAAAAAGTGAATACGAACGAAGGATTGATGTAAGCTTTTCCAATTGTTGGTATTTTGCATTTCCTCACAATTTGCATTTTATCAACATAACGAAACGTTGTCAACCAGTTAGCGAGCTAATTGAGATAGTTTCTCATGCCCAAAAAATGCCTAAAAATCACTAAAAAGCTTGCTAATACTATATTACCCGGAGGTTTTCGTTATGAAACGTAAAAATAAAAAATATTTTCTCCATAAATCAGAAATTTCATATAACAACGTTAATACGAGCGAGTGTTCTCGATTATATCCGGACATCGCGTACCAAGGCGGAGTCGAGCCGTACGAGGACTACGCTGACTATATCGATGCCAAATCGCTAGTAAAGGCGGTGCGTATCGCATGAGTTGCGCAATCGATCCGAAAGCAGGAACGCACTTTGTCGGTAAGATATTCGTTTCGCCTCACGCTTGCGACCGCGCCACGGAACATTTCGGCGTTGACCGCAGCAAGGCGCCAATGTACGTAATGGACTTACTGCGTAAAGCATCGCTAGTATCCGCGCATGTAATTGACGAAGAAGGTAAGCCAGCGCGCATGTTTGCGTACAGACGCACGGTACTAATCGTTCATCCTACGGAGTCGCACGTTTACACGGTTTACCCGCAACACAAAGCGAATGAAATCGTGCGCAATCCGATTGAACGCATTATTCAACGCGCTATTAACGCGGCTGAACGTAAGGAGAAACGCGAGATTAAACGCATCAATATCCGTAAAGCTGAGCTCAGCGTTGAGCGTGCTCAAGCGGAATTGCGTCGAGCTAAATCGGAGTCAAATCGTGTTGTATCGGAAATGACCGCACGCATTGCGGAAATTGATAAGGAAGTACGCGCTCTGGATGCGGAATTAATCAGCGTTCAACGCGAGAAAACGAATGTGATGAAAAGCGTTGTAGCTTACGTGTGAACTAATCGTTTCCTATTATAATACCGGCCTCCTACGCCGGCTGCGCGGTGTTAACGTGATATTGACCGTTAGTGCCGTGCCGCGAGCGTAGGAAACTACCTCGACAAATAAACGAAAAGGATCGTGATCTAATGAGTATTCGCGAACAACTGAAACAACGTGAGGAAGACCGCAACACTCCGAAAGGTAACGGTCTGAACGACGGATTACCCGAAGGAGTAACGCGCTACGTCCGTCTCGGCTCCGAATTGAAAGACGGCCGCCAGTTCGTAATGCTTGCGGATCCGGACTCATGGTACTTCTACTTCTGCCACGAAGACGGTGATTTTGCGACGCGTCAACAATTCGTAAAGAAGCACACTTGCCTACACTCACCGCGCGGATTAGGTGGCGATCT
The DNA here is from genome assembly GCA_023715865.1 of Neobacillus mesonae. Taxonomy (GTDB): domain Bacteria; phylum Bacillota; class Bacilli; order Paenibacillales; family Paenibacillaceae; genus Paenibacillus. Next base: position 668,521 of record JAMBOW010000002.1, on the reverse strand, counting down.
CAAATCGTTCAGCAAACCGAATGGCGGCGCGTGCATCTCGTGCAAAGCGAAGACCAAGCGCAAACTTTACTTCATGGTTCCGGTGTTTGACCTCGAATACCAAACGTGGAGAGTGCTCGATATTAAAGAGTTCCACGCGATGAACTTAATCGGAGACTACGACAAACTCGAAAAGGCAGCGAAGAAGTTCTCGAAGGACTATACGGTTGTGGGCGATGTCGTCACGATTACGAAAACGTCTGACGGCAAATCGTATTCACTCGGCTCCGGTGACGCAGATGTTCCGGAAGCGGCCGCACAGTTCATCGGATTTGACTTCGCGTATGCTGAGCTCGCAAACTTCCGAGATGAAGATGACATTGTCGCGCTATTGAACGAAGCAGACGCAAACCACGTTGATAAATCCGTTCTCGGAAACGCAACGCCGCCTGCCATTAACAACGCGCCAGAAGACGCGCCAATCGAGATCAACGAAGATGAAATGCCGTTTTAATAACGAAGGGAGAGATTGCGCATGAAAACCGCACTTACCGCGCTACTTTACTTAGTCTTATACGCCGGATTCTTCGCGGCCGTATCGTATGTGTTATCGCTATTGATTACGTTCGTATTCGAAGTGGACTTCGGTCTTATTAAAGCGGCTGCCCTAATCGTTATCGTATCGATACTGGGCGGTGCGGTCACAAGAACCGCAACTAAATAAACGGAGGTGGCGCGGCATGAGCGATCCAGGATTTCCGCTAGGGCCCGAAGGACGCACGCTATCCATCGGCATTAACGTAGACGCTGCGAGTAAGCTTCCGAAAGTCGGCGAATATGTAGCGAAGTTCCTAACGCATCTAACCGAACAACACGGACTCTTTACGGTGAGTATCGCGGTCAGCGTTGAGCCTACCGAGGCCAGCGCGATCGGCCCGATAGAACCGGTGAACGATGACGATGAGGACAGCGACTTCGAGATTATCTTTATACCCGAAAAGGAGGGCGAATGAATGGCGCATCAAACAGAAATCACGGGGACCTATTCCGAGCTAATCGCGCGAGCTGCGTTACTCGCGAATGGATGGACGGTATACGAACCGGAAACAGCGGAAGCACACGATATACTTGCGCGAGATCCGTTGTCAGGCGCGTACGTTAAGATTCAAGTCAAAACGATACGCCAACGTTCGGACCGCAATGGTGAGCTCGTTGTATACGCGAAGAAAGGGAACGGGGAGCCTTACGCTAAATCCGATACGGACTATATCGTTGGTATCTGGGCGGCAAATGGCGAAGTTCCACGCGTGTATATGTTCGAGAATCGCGAGCTTGGCGAGTACTGGGCGTCAGAAACAAGCGCGTCTGAGCGTTGGGTCGAAATGCCGATCGCTCTCGACCGTAAAGCGTGTGATAACGTTGCGGCAGCGGCTTAATTAGCGGAGATTTACGTAAGACCAATTCGAATATAAAAAGAGACGATTATATATGGCGAAATTGAACGTAACTATTCCGGTGGTAGACGTTGAGATTAACGGTGCGAAATATCGTAAGGTTGAGCGTGAGGCGCAAGAGGGCGACGTTATCCGTATTACCGATGAAGACGCTCCAGACTACGTAATTAATGGCGCGTTTTACGAAGTCGACGAGATCGACGGAGCTGGTGATCCGCAAATTACGGATGAGGACGGGGATAGCTACGATGCGGGCGGTAGTCTTTCGTTCGAAGTCTACGAGAAAGTAACAAAGGAGCCAGAGGAACAGACGGTGGAATACCGCGAGGTTGAACGAGAGGCCAAAGTAGGCGAGAAAATTAAAATCGTAAGAGCGTTTTTTAGCTGCGGTGCTTACCAAAACGGAGATATTATTACCGTAGATCGGTGCGGTATATCGGGCGTGGAGTCAAACGCAGTCGTTGCTAACGGTAACCCTGACGGATTCATTAAACATAGTGAATACGTCGTTCTCGAACCGATAACCGCGGAGCCAGTACCACAACCCGCGCAGACTGAACGTTTTAAAGTCGGTGATTATGCGATGGTAATTGTGGACCGCACCACTAGCGATCAAGATCCGATTTCAAGTGGTGCCCGTGTCGGCGATATCGTTGAGGTAGTCGAAAGCGGTAGTAGCGGTTATCGTGTAGGACTGGTTGACGTGGTGACACACGGTGATGATAATGTTCTACGTTTATCGACGGGAACTGATGGAAATTGTCCCTTCATCGCTGTAAGTCGCGTAAAACTCATCGTACCGGTCGAGCAACGTTTCGACCGCGCATCATAATAAAGGAGGCGGTTATTTGGACGTAAAACTCACGTTAAATATTCGCCAACCTACCGCAGACACCGACGCAACTGAACGCGTAGCCGCCGCAGTTAAGCGCAAGAAGGCCGCGAACGAAACGGTGGCCGAAGCGTTAGAACGTATCAGCCTCATGTCACTAACGGAGCGCGAGCGCCAACTCGTGGATATCGTTAAGACTGCGGAACAGGCCGGCGAGATCGAGACGGGGACAATAGGCAAGTCCTCGTCCGGTCAAATCGCTAAGGGAGACGTAATCGCAGCGGGTGAACGGATACTCGCGAAAAGACAATCGGAGGAACGTGCGGAAAGGATAGCGGAGACCTTACGCACGAAACCGGACAACTTCTTTATCATAACGGACGATAGCGAGTTGCCAGCGTTTGTTGAGCGATTACGCGAAGAGTGCCGCCGCCAAATGCGCGAGTGGTCGGATAGATGGTCGATGCTCGGCGTTAAATCGATGACCGCAAACGACTTCGAGGGTACCGGTGTCGATACGTACATTGACGTTTCAATCGGTTATTCCGTGTGGCTCCCGTTGTTGAACGAAGGCTACTACTTACCGTACGGACACGTAGATATGCGAGGAGCGGACGGATTCGATTTCCTAGACGATATGAGCGCGTTTAAGTCAACGGATAAACAACTAACGCGTTCGAAGGTACTCGAAGCAATAACGCCGTATCTAGCACAACCAGCGCACGGTAAGTCGTTTCATATGGGATCAGCGCGTTATGACTTACACGTTGCGATTAAAGACGGATACGAGATACGGGGCTGCGTTTGGGACTCGCTCGATGCTATGCGCATGATGAACGAACACGAGGAGTCGTTCGGTTTGAAGCCGCTAACCGCGAAGTACGGTCCGCAGTTCGGTGTTAACGGTCCGATCTACACGTTCGAGGACATGTTCGGCAACCGTTCGCCGGCGCCGTTCAGCGTTGAGCTCGTCGGAATATATGCGATAAAGGACGTATTGTACGGATGGCGATTTACGGAGTGGCAGTTCGAGACGATGAAACGCGTGCCGTCGCAAGACCATACTGGTAAGCTACTCGAATGTTATGCGCTAATTGACTCGAAGCTTCCGGAGACTGACGTATTCCTGGCGCGTTCCGGATTCGTTGTTGATCTCGAAGGACTCGCGAAGCTTGAAGCGGAGTTCACGCCGTTACTCGAACAAGCGAAAGAGGACGTTATCGCGGCGTATAAGATTGACGCCGATTTCGTTCGGAAAATGGACCGCACAATTAACGCGGCTAAAATACGCGACTGGATCGATAAGCAGCGGAAACGTATCGCGAGGCAGGCGGAAAGTATCGAGAAACAGCACGCTATTATCGCCGAGTGCGAGGCGGCCGGCAAAACAACGCTTAAGAAGTACACAAACGCGGTCGAACGCTTGACGCAACTGCAGGCGGAGGAATTAGCGCCAGCCGACGAAGAGCATGCGCCGTTATTCGTAAGCGAGTTTTCGATAACGAACGGAAATCACCTTGCGTATCTCATATACGATTATCTCGGAATACGCGACCGTACTCCGCAGTTTAAGCGTGGGAAGACGCGTAGTACAGCAGCGGAAATACTTGAAGTTTACTACGAAGAGGAAGAAGCGTTAAAACCGCTCGCGACCGTAGCCGCGTACGAGAAACTGCTCAATACGTACGTTTCAAAGATACCGCATGCGCTCGAAGTGGATGGGCGGATTCATTCGGAGTTCAAATCGGGAGGCACCGCGACCGGGCGTTATAGTTCGTCGGGTTACAGCGGGCGGCCAATCGATATATTACGCGAATTTGAAACGGAGGAGTGAGCGAATGATTATTGCTTGGACAATCTTTATCATTCTTGCCTTAGTATCACTCATGGGGCTGTTGGGTTTGATTATCTCGTTCTTTGTTGACACACCGAAGGAGCAAGCGCGCTTCTTTTGGTTTACCGCGATACTCGTCATACTAACTTCGCTACCAGCTCAGTACATTTTCGGAGGTTAATCGATGACTCTTACGATATCTGATGCAAATTACCACGCTATCGTCCGGAAACTCATCGCTGACGACCGCAAGATTCAGCGCGGATTGAATGCGCAAAACCTACCGTCTAAGGGCGCAGGCAATCGTGTACGTAACTGTATCATACCGCGCCCCGGCTTTACGTTTGTTGGCGCTGATTTGGGCCAGATTGAGCCGCGCATAATGTCGCACATCATGTATACGCGATACGGCGATAACTCTATGCGCCAAATCTTCCTCGACGGCGTTGACCTCTATACTACAATGGCGATGATGACGTTCAATCTGCCGCAAGAGTATTGCGTCGACAAGGCGTACGACCCAACCGGCACGTTTAAACCTCGCGCCATGATGAAGACGGGCCAGCTCGCGGTATCGTACGATCAGTCGCCGAAATCATTCGCTAAGAAGATGAACGTTAGTGACGATGTGGCCGCGATGTTCTTCGAGAACTTCGACCGCACATTCCCGTCGTTTAAAACGATGGTGGCCGACATTCGCGACTTCATGCGTAAGCACGGATACGTTGAAACCCTCGACGGCCGGAAGCGCCGATTTCCGGATTACAAAAGCGTAGCTGCAGCGCAAGCCAAGAACGAGCAACGTTTGATCTATCTTTATACCGAGCGTAAGGCTCTCCGTAACAAGGCGAAGTTAGGCCCGCAAGATACCGCGAAGCTCCAACGTATCCAGGACGAAATCGACGTACTAGCGGAAAAGCGCGGCCTTATCGGATATTGGGAACGCGCAGCCTTTAACGCGGTTATTCAAGGAACAGGCGCGGACGTACTGAAGCGGATCGGTATTCGTAACGCGCAGACATGTCGCGAACGCGGCTGGGAGTTTAACGCGTCAATTCACGATGAGATCAAGAACTCGATACCGAACGAACAACTAACGCGTGAGACTATCGCGCTCATTAACGAGATTATGACGCAGACTGTGACGTTCAGCGTTCCGCTTGTTACGGATATCGTAATCGAGCCGCGCTGGATGGAAGAGTATTCGCCGGGTCAGTGGGATTACGAGAACTGTCGCCCACTTGCGGAGAAAGTTTCGTAAAAGTGTGCCGATTCCAAACGGAGTCTGTTAAGTAAATGAGGGTTACGGTGCAATATCGCACCAATAAAACGAAGGAGGCTGCGTAAATGAAAATCGTAGAGACGCACGATATCGGCGGAGGATACGACGAGTACAGTGGGAAGGGATCGCTTGAGGTCGTTGTCACCGATGACGCAGGCAATCGGAAAACGGCCAGTATTTACGCAGGTGAGCCGGAAGATGCGGTATTTTACCGTGACCTTGACGGAGCCTTCTCGATAGCTGACGCGATTAAATTGGCGTACGAGGCCGGTAAACGGGGCGAGACGTTAGAGTACGAATTTATAGATGAGAGCGAAGAGGAGGGCGAATAATTGAGCAGAGGAGAAACGCTCGTACACGATTTCTTAACGCAAATGGACGCGTACTATTCATCGCCTGACACGTCGTTTTATGATAACGCAATTGAGCGCAAATTCTACGAACAAAAGGTCCGCCATCTCGGATTCAAACCGTACCCTAACGACGGACTCATCACGTTCGGTGCGTCAGGCACGGCAATGTGCGACCGCCAGCTCGTGTTTAAGAACGATAAGGCTACGCGTCCGGAAAAGTCCGCTGATATTCCGTTTAGAGGACGGCAACGGCGCCAGGGTACGGCGGTCGTCGATTACGTACAGCTCGATATCCTTCATATGCCGAAACGGTTGAAGGGCGGTGAGTTTTACCGAATGGCTGTCCGCGATGATGGCGAATGGGACTTTGAGGATGCAGCACAAGAGCGGAGAGTATTCACGCATCCGAATCCAGAAACGGGCGAGCTCGTTAGTTTCGCGATTACCGCTAAGCCCGACGGTAAGTTCGAATATACGCCGGACGGTTCGCGCATCATCTTCGAGTACAAGACGAAGGCGAGCGGGCTACGTGCTATGAACGGCAAGCTTGATTATAAAGGCGCGCAAGACGATCATAAACGCCAAGTAGTCGCGGAATCGCTCGTATTCGGTATTAACGAAGCGCTTATCGTATACGAATCAACGCAGAAGCCGGCGTGGTTCTCGGATGAAGAGCGCACGTCCGTAACGAAGGGCCAGAAAACGTGGGAAGAGGGCGCACCGCTTCCGGATCTACGCGCATTCTACGTGAAGATAACCGAAGAGATGCAGCGTGAACTCCTCGATGACTTAGCGAGCCAGGCGGCGATTGTGTACGCGGTAAGGGAAGGCGAAGATGTGCCGGACGTTACGATTGAGATGACCGGTAAGTGCGGATTCTGCCAGTTCCGTGGACACTGTGCGAATACTCTAACTGCGGATAACTTAGCGTTGTTGCAACGGGCGGAGTCGCGTATGGCTACGAGCTCGATGGCGGGTAAGCAGACGCATAAGGATCTGACGCAATATTTAGCGAGTGTAAGCGAAATTAAAGCGGAAGGGGCTGCGTGAGTATGAAGAACTTTATTACCAAAGTAGCGATGGGAAGTTTCTGCTTGGGCGGAGGGGTTGCCGTTGCAATCGGACTGGAGTTTGTATTCTTTCATCTCTTTATCGCTGAGCATCATGTATTTACTCGCGTAGTAGTCGCCATACTCGCGCTTTACATGTTCATAGTCGGATACAAGTCGGTAAAGGAGGTGCGTGAATCTGGCGAAACCAAAGACGCAGCCTAAACGGTACGCCGGTCTCGACCTATCGCTAACCTCGCCGGGCTTCGCGGTCATCGACGTAAAGGACCGCATCCCTACGCTAGTCGCGACATCTTCCGTTAAGACGGAGGCCTCCGAAGAGCGCCCGCTCCGTTACGAAGTTATCGAAGCCCACGCGCTATTATTCTTCCGCGAATATCGGCCGGACAGCGCTATTGTCCGCGAGATATGGCCGCCCTCGCGTAACTACGATCAGAACGATAAGGTCCACGGCGCCTGGTCCGCAGTTGACCGCGCGCTTTCCAGGCTTGGGCTCACGGTTGCGGATAACATTACGCCGACATCCGTTAAGAAGCTCGTTACGGGAAACGGCAAAGCGGAGAAGCCGGAAGTGGCCGAGGCCGTGCGGAAGTACTTGCGCCTTGGCCCGGATTATAAATTCGCGGCTGGCTATGACGATTCGGACGCATGTGCGGTAATTCTAGCATACTTGATACGCGAAAAACTAATCGAGGAGGAAGCGGCATGACGCCCGATACGGAACGCCGCCTCCACGAACACTTACGCCGAGAAGTCGTGGCACTACAGCGGTCGGTCGACCTTTACCGCGGTCTTGCGGATGAATATGAACGGAAACTAACGGAGGCCGAACGCCGGCTATCCGAATACGAACAGAAACGGAGCGATGACGATGCTAGTTCTATACGCGACGCGGACCGGTAATGTGCGCTTATTTGCTCGGCGATTACCTACGGATACGCGTCCGATAGAGCTGGATCTGACCGTTAGCGAGCCGTTTGTACTCGTTACGTATACGGACAAGTTCGGCGAGGCCCCGGTCAAGGTGCGCGAGTTCTTACGTGTGAATAGCGCCAATCTCCGCGGTGTTGCAGCGTCGGGTAATCGCAACTTCGGCCAGTATTACGCTGGCGCTGCGGACGAGATAGCGAACGAATACGGTGTGCCGGTGATCTTGCGCTTTGAACTCGCAGGTACACCGTCTGACATACGAAAATTTAACGAGGGAGTTGCTGCGCTTGACAACGTATAACCATATCGAATTAAACAACGAAGTAATGACGATGAAGGACGGTTTTTACCGCTTAGAAAAGGACGCGGAGGCTGTCGCCGAGTATATGCGAGAGATTAACGATAAGTCTATGCGCTTCGACTCCGTTGTTGATCGCGTACGATACATGATTGATAACGGATATTACTACGATATGCTTGCGGAATATAATGCCGAGCAGATTACGGAGATCCACCGTCAGGCGGAAGCGGCCGGTCATAAATTCGCGTCGTATATGGCGGCAACGAAGTTTTACCGTGACTATGCGGTTAAGACGCGTGATAAGACGCAGTATCTCGAATCCTACCCGCAGGCATTGGCACGTGTTGCGCTGTACTTGGGCGGAGGCGATTTCGGTAAGGCGCGCGAGTTGTTGTGGGGTTACCTTAACGGGGTACAGCCGGCAACGCCTACGTTCCTTAACGCGGGCAAGGCAAGACGCGGCGAAATGGTATCGTGCTTCTTACTCGAAATGGACGATTCGCTTAACTCAATCGGATATCACGAGAACGTTGCGATGCAGCTATCTAAGATTGGCGGAGGCGTGGCGCTTAACCTTTCGAAATTAAGAGCGCGCGGCGAAACGATTAAGGAAGAGGAAGGCGTAGCGAAGGGCGTTGTGCCTGTCGCGAAGAAACTTGAACTAGACTTCGCGTATGCCGATCAAATGGGCCAACGTAAAGGGAGCGGCGCTGCGTACTACAACATTTTCGGTTGGGATATCGAAGAGTTCCTTGATACGAAGAAGATCAACGCGGATGAACGTACGCGACTCAAAACGTTATCCATTGGCGTAATCGTTCCGTCTAAATTCTTTGAACTCGCGGAGAAGAACGAGCCGTTTTTCGTATTCGCGCCTTATACCGTTTATAAAGCGTATGGAACGCACCTCGACGATATGAGTATGGACGATATTTACGATGAGCTGGTCGCTAATCCGAACGTTAAGAAACGCGAGCTTAACGCGCGTGCGATGCTGACACGTATTGCGACTACGCAGCTTGAATCGGGCTATCCGTATTTGATGTTCAAAGATAACGCGAACCGTGTGCATGCTCTTAAGGATATCGGACAAATCAAAATGTCTAATCTTTGTACAGAAATTTTTAATTTGATGGAGACATCTACCATTAATGATTACGGACAGGACGATGTTATCGGCCGCGACATTTCATGTAACCTCGGATCGTTAAATATCGCTACCGTAATGGAATCCGGTAACTTACGTCGCGCAGTACATTCCGCAATGGATTCGTTAACGGCCGTAACTGACATGACGCATATCGAGAACGCGCCAGGCGTCGCACGTGCTAACCGTGAACTCCATTCCGTAGGACTCGGCGCTATGAATTTGCACGGATTCCTCGTTAAAAACAAGATTTCGTATCAATCCGAGTTAGGCCGTGAGTTTGCCGACGCGTTCTTCGCCGCGGTTAACTTCTATTCGCTTGAGCGTTCAATGCTTATCGCTAAAGAACGCGGAGCCTCTTTCGAAGGGTTCGAGCGCTCAGACTACGCAACCGGTGCGTACTTCGACCAGTATCTTGACGAAGATTTCCGTCCGAAGTCCGAACGAATCGCACGCTTATTTGAAGACGCTGGTATTACGTTGCCTGGACCGGACGAATGGGCGCAGCTTAAAACGCAAGTAATCGCTAACGGCGTATGGCACGCGTATAGACTAGCGATTGCGCCGACCGCTTCGATTTCCTACGTGCAGAACGCGACCGGTTCAGTGTTACCGATTAGTGATGCGATCGAGGTGCGTACGACCGGTAACGCTACGACATATTATCCGGCTCCGTACTTATCGCGTGAGAATGTGATTTCGTATACCAGCGCGTTCAATATGAACCAGTTCCGTATTATCGATATGGTCGCGACGATTCAGCGCCACGTTGACCAAGGGATTTCGACGGTACTGTACGTTAACAGTAATATCGCAACAAACGAGCTTGTCCGTTACTATCTGTACGCTCATAAACGCGGGCTTAAATCGCTTTACTATACGCGTAATAAGAAGTTAAGCGTTGCGGAATGTACGTCTTGCGCGGTCTAACCTATATAAGGGGGGGGCGTGGTAGAGAATGGACTTTAATATGATTGTAGCCTATTTTACTTTTATTTCTTTGTTAGTCGGTGGTTTAACGATTATCGTATTGTTGCTAAAAGGATTAGTGTGGGCCGTAGGAGAAGCATGGGCTAGTTTCGTGGGACTTCGTGATCTCCAAATGTTATTTAAAGAGTTTATGTACCAGCGAATTGCTCTCGGCAAAGAAGCTGATGGTGCCTACGCTGTTGCGTCCAGTATTCATTCAAAGGAGGACAACTAATTGACAACAACTAAAGCCGTTAACTGGAACCGTCCGGACGATGACTATACTCTCGCGTTCTGGAATCAGAATATATCGCAGTTTTGGACGGACGACGAGATTCCGTTGTCTGACGATATAATGTCATGGATCGCGCTATCGGATACGGAACGCGATACGTATATGAAGGTGCTCGGCGGCCTAACGATGCTCGATACGCTACAAGGTGGTGTCGGCATGCCGCAGATACTCGAACACGTTGACGGCCTGCAACGTAAAGCCGTGCTCGGATTCATGGCGATGATGGAGCAGATACACGCGAAGTCATATAGCTCGATATTTACAACGGTCGCGTCTACGGAAGAGATCGATAAAGTATTCGAATGGGTCGAGCAGAACCGCTTTCTGCAGCGTAAAGGCGAGATCATTCGCGGCTACTACGTTAACATAGACTCGGACGAGCGCCTGTATCTCGCGATGGTTGCTTCCGTTCTGCTTGAGTCCGCGTTATTCTATTCTGGTTTCTTCTATCCGTTACTACTCGCCGGTCGCGGCAAGATGATGTCATCCGGAGAGATTATCGATCTAATCATGCGCGACGAGGCGGTACACGGTCAGTACGTCGGCACTTTGGCGCGCGAGTTGTACGGTGAGTTTACACCAGAGACTCAAGCAACGCTCGACCGCGAAGTTGAAGCGCTGGTTACGCGTCTTTACGATAATGAGGCCGGCTACACAATCGATCTTTATAGCGCGCTCGGATTAGAGGACGATGTACTTCGTTTCTTACGCTATAACTTTAACCGCGCTGCGATGAATCTCGGTCGCGATACGTGGTATCCAGACGAGGAGATTAACCCGATCGTACAAAACGGTATGAGTACGGCGACTAAGTTTCACGATTTCTTCTCGCGCAAAGGTAACGGGTATGAGCGTGCGCTCCACGTCGTACCGCTATCTGACGCGGATTTAGATTTAAGCAGCGTGTAAAACGTATAAGAGGAGGGCCTTTCGAGGCTTCTCCGTTTTTTTTTTTATAAAAATTTGCGTAAAAGTGTGCCGATTCGATTTCGGATCTGTTAGGTATACGTAAGACGAAAACGAACGAAATAAACGAGGAGGTGAGCGGATGACCAAAGCGCAGCTAATCGAAGCACTCGCGCAGTTCCCGGATAATACGGAAGTTTACGTATGGGAAGGGTACGATGCGGGCGTAATGACAACGAACATCGACGTTAGGCTCGCGGATGGAATTATCGTAATGGAAAGCGCAACTTAACACGAAGGAGGCCGCTAATCATGCCGCTACCCAAAGATTCGATGTTCTTCGGATTCGCCGATAAGTTGACGCCAGAACAGCGCGTATACGTCGATTCGATTTACGATAATCAGCTTACGATGGTTAACGCGAAATCCGGTACCGGTAAGACAACGCTGGCCGTCGGAGCCGCTAAGCTAATCGGCAAGCCGCTCGTATACGTATTCAGTCCGGTCGAAGAGGGGCGCATGGGTTTCCGCCCAGGCACGCAACGCGAAAAAGAGTCTGCGTATATAACTCCGCTGACTGACGCGCTACTCAAGATCGGCGAGATACCGTTACAAGCGATTTACGATGAGGAACGGCCGGGACGCGAGAATCAATACGCTTGGGTCCATCCGATGAGTCACGTATTTGCTCGCGGAACCAATATCGAAGGGAAGACGGTTATAGTAGACGAGGCGCAGAACTTTACGCGCGGTGAGCTTAAGAAACTGTTAACGCGTATCCACGATGATTGCCGTGTAATAATCATCGGACATACGGAGCAGATCGACTTACCTAACGCGGCCAAATCCGGATTCGCACCGTATATCGAGCACTTCCGAAATGAACCGTACGCGTTAACGTGTGAGTTGACGGTAAACTTCCGCGGTAGGCTGGCGCAACATGCGGACGAGCTGAGCTGGTAAATAAATTAAACGGAGGCGATTGTATGAGTCAATTCGTAGAGGTTAGTCGCAAAGTAAAGGTAGGAGATCGCATTAAAATCGTAAGCACTTGGATGGCCGCAGGTTACAAAGTCGGAGATGTACTTACCGTAAAAGAAGTGTGTCCTCCAGGCGTAATTGCTTACGTGGATGGTGGGACAATCTACGTTTCTCCTCGCGAATATGTAATTGTTGAATCGTCAGCACAATCCTTCTTCTCATCGCAACTATTCGAAAAGTTCACGCAGTTCTTACGTGATAACGCGGATGAGGTGCGCAAGATCATCGAAGAGGAATCGCAGGCTAAACCCGCTAAAGTTGCGGATAACAACGTATTAACTCGCGAAAAGGTAATCGCGCAGGCTAAAGCGGACGTTGCCGAGTTGGAGCGGGTTGGACGCGATATTGACGCGAGACTTCCGGAAGATTCACCGTTTCACTTGTCTTTTTACCGCGTTGATTTCCACGTGAATCGCGAGAAGAGAGCGGTAACGGCGTTAGTTCACCGTGTCAGATATAACGGAGAGAGGCTCGTCTGCAATCGCGGTAGGAACACCGCAAAATGCGCACCTGGCGAAGTGTTCAACGCAGACATCGGTAAGGCGATCGCACTGCGCCGCGCACTTGGATTAACGGTGCCGAACGAATATCTTAACGCTCCGCAACCGGATGAGCCGCGAGTTGGTGCGAAAGTACTGTACAGGAGCAGAATTAACGGAGACGAGAGCGTTCATACGCTGAATGTTCGATTAGCTTCAAAGGACGGAACTCATTACGGTAACTACGCTTTCACAACGCTAGAGACTGCGGGCTGGATCTCCGACAATCAATACGAAGTTATCGACGACACGGACGTTGATTATTCCGCTAACGAAACGGAGGTGGCCGCCTAGTGAACGTTCAATATGAAAAGGTGCGCGAGTTTCACGAAAAGTTTAACGTACCATACGCGGATAAGCCGGAAGCTATGCCGTTCCAACGTCGGACCGAACGCTACCTATACATGTCCGAAGAGTTGAACGAATTTGACGAAGCGGAAACGGTCGTCGACCAGGCTGATGCGATGATTGATCTTATCTATCTGGCGCTAGGGACTCTGGTAGAAATCGGAGTTAAACCGGACGCACTGTTCGATATCGTACACAACGCGAATATGTCGAAGCTCTGGCCGGATGGTACCGTTCATTACGATCCGATTACGAACAAGGTCGTTAAGCCGCCTACGTTTGTGCGGCCGGAACCGATGCTTCAAGCGGAGATTGAGCGGGGGCGAGGTAAACGCGCATGAATAAATCCGCGCTCATATGTACCGCAGTCCTGACGTATTGCTTGACGTTTTGGATCGTAGTTATCGCGTTAATCGCGCATTAAGAAGGAGGACGATGTATGAAACGTACACTTATCGTTGAGATCAGCGGACAAATACCGCTCGATGGCGAACTAGAGGCGGCATATGACGCGCTAAGTCCGGAAAAGCAAGCTGAGAAATTGCGCGAGCTAACGAAGGATGCGGAGGCGGTGCTATTCGCGGAAATGGACGAGGGTGCCGTAGTCACCGCGAAAGTTTACGTTAAGGAGGACGAAAATTGAACGTTAAATTACTAGCTCACACGCAGCTAAGCGAAGAATTTATCGATACTTTCGATTACGCGGACGACTACGGTTCCATCATTAAGAACCCGTTCGATCAAGCGGAATACAACGAACGCGCAGCCGTAGCCCTCACCGCAATCCGTACGTGTTACTCACCGCTTAAGCCTACGGAAATCGTCGCAACGGAAGGCGCTAAGTACTTCGACAACGCGGCAACTGACGGCGCAGGCGGTACTGAAGCCGACCGGCTATTCCGCCACATTACACGGTCGGGGCATACGTCAACTCTCGAACATATCACGTATACATTCGCGATCGAAGGCGTCAGCCGTGCGTTACTTGCGCAACTTACGCGTCACCGTCACTTATCGTTTAGCGTGCAGAGCCAGCGTTATGTGCGGATGGGTAGCGCGGATAAGATTGGCGGATTCGATTACGTGACGCCGCCAAGTATAGCGAATAATCAAACGAATCCATCGGAGGTATTCGTTGAAGGAGTTACGATCGAGGGCTTTTTCGAAGAGATAATGCGTGACGCGCAAGTGTGTTATGACGCTCTAAGAGAAGCCGGAGTCCCACCGGAAGACGCACGCATGGTCCTACCGAACGCAGCCGCATGTAACCTCGTTATGACCGGTAACTTGCGTACGTTCCTCGATTTCTACGCGAAGAGACAACCGGGTAAGGGAGCACAGTGGGAAATCGCAGACCTAGCGGTTAAGCTGCGCGATGAAATCGTAAAGGTTGATCCGTGGTTGGCACCGTATTTTGACGCAAAGGAGGGCGCGTAAATGGCCGACGATATCATTCCGTATTTACCGCGCTGGGCCGACAAGAATAAAGTCGACTCGCACACATACGTATTTCATCCGCTAGGTGACGGATTCGCAGCGTGCTTAAAGGCGCGCGAAGATGGCGCTGAAATCAACCGCATTTACCCGATGGATTACGTTGACACGCTAGAGGACGTTTACTTACTCGTTAAACCGGAGATTCCGGAAGGGCCGTCCGCTGAGATTGTCCCGTTCCCCATACGCAAGACGCCCGATCAACTCCGCCAGGACGCCGTTATCGAATTGCTCGAACCTTACGCGGAAATGGCGCGTGAAGGCGCGATAACCGGCGTAATTATCGCAGCCAAAACGGAGGCCGGAGTCATTGATGGCGATATTCATGCGGACTATTCCGGCGTGTCGTATCGTGAGCGCGTCGTAATGCTCGGCCAATTAACGGAAATGCACGAGTACGAAATATAAGTAACCGATGACATAGGCAATCACCGGATCGAGCACGAAGCTACCGCGCCAACGGTGGCCCACGAAAATTAAACGATAAGGGAGCGGATTGAATGAATAACGTTAACGTAACCGTATTGAAGGACGAGGCACTGGGCGGAGTAGAACGCGAGTATAACGAGGTTAAGCGTAATGCGAGCGTCGGAGAAAAAGCTAAGGTAATCGGCGGGCTGTGTCATTCCTTCCGCAAAGGCGACGTTGTTACCGCAATAGACGAAAAGACTTACGTTACTGATGGTGTAAGATTCGAACGCGAAGACGGCGAGGTACAGACGCTAGTATCGTGGCACGGCGATTACGTCGTCCTTGAACCTTCGGATATCGTCCGCATTAACTCCGAACGCTTCCGCATGGTCGACCGGAAGGCTACGGTTGGTGATCGAGTGATTATTACTAACGCTGAGTTCCCGTCCAATTACGATGTGGGTGAGACTTTCATAGTCGAGAGGTCGGAAAAAGAGACTAGGGAGCTTCTCGCAGGAATATATGTAGAGGCTTTACGTAACAGACGAGGGCAAAATGTTCCAGGCTTCGTAAAGGACGGCAAGTACCGCGTACTAGAACCGCTAACTACTCCGTTATCCTCACGCCCAGTTGCGGAACAATCCGCTGAGATTATCGCAACGCTCACCGCGGAGGTCGAATCGCTTAAGAAACGTGTGACTGCGCTTGAACGTGCGGATTCACCAACCGTAATCCAAACGGAGCCGGCGCTTGTGGCTGCGGTTAAGTCTCCGCAACAAATCCGCGACGAGATCGTTGAGCGTGCGAAGGCTGACGTTGAGGGCGTTAAGACTCCGTGGAACATTAACGCCAATCCGCAACCGCTAGTTTACACGTACAAAATGTACGTCGTAGATGTAGAGTTCGTCGTTAATCGCAATAAACGCACAGTCGTCGCAATCGCGCGTTGGAGGAAAAACGGAGAGATTATTTCGCGCGGAGTCGCCAAGTGCTCACCGAACGACGTATTCAACGCTCATATCGGTAAAGCAATCGCGTTAAGACGTGCGCTCGGTCTCGAAGTGCCGGCGGAATACTTGAGCGTGCCGGGTCCGACGGAGGTGCGCGTTGGTGACGTTGTTGAGTGGGGTTGTACCGGATCGAAATACAGAGTCGAGAAGATCTCCGGAAATTTCTATAACTTCTACTCATATCGGTTAAGAGAGGTAATTGACGCGATTGAGTACGACGACGTTCTTAAGTACTGCAAGATAATCGATGATAGCCTCATCACAGTTGGCGAGGAGGTGGCGGCCTAATGGCGGATCAGCACGCAGTATACGTAGTGTACCGCGACGGCAAGCCGTTCTCAACTCCGCGAGCCGCTTATTATTCGCGAGGTGACGCAACCGCTGCGGTAACTCGTTCGGTTGAGGCAATCGTAGGGTACGGAGCGCGTGCGGAAGTCAAAGCGGCGGCTCGTGCGCGGTTCTCGGTTGAAGCGTATATAATAGCGGAGGTGAACGCGGAATGACGTTACCTAACATCGGATTAATCGGCAAGTTGCGTAGTGGTAAAGATACGGTAGCTGCGTATCTAGCTGACGAAGACGGATACGGTTATCTACAGTATGCGTTCGGCGACGGCATTCGCGAAGTTTGCCGCAGACTCTATCCGGATCAATTCGAGGATGGCGCTAAGCCTCGGGCTCTATTACAGGGTTTCGGGGAGGGAGCGCGCCAATTCGATCGTGACGTATGGGTTAACGATATGTTTCGCCGGATTAGCCGTAACGAATACACGCGTTATCGCCCGATAGTCGTAAGCGATGTACGCCAGTTTCACGAGATTGAGGCGCTAAAGTCTCGCGGTTACGTTCTCATTCGCGTTGAAGCACCGGACGCAATCCGCATTGACCGCGCCATTAAATCGGGTGACCGTTTCGATTACGCGGACCTCATTCACGGAACGGAAACGGAGCTCGACGATTGGCCGGCGGACTATACGGTCGTGAATGACGGCAGCCTCGACGAATTGTACGCGAAGGTTGATGCGGTTATAGGGGCGGTGAGCGGGCGTGAATGATTACGCTGACACTTACCGGATGGCCTACGAAGCGGGCTATATGGCAGGGCGCGTTGATGAAGCGCAAGATGCGCCCTATGACGATCGGACACCGTTAACTAAACGAAATGAAGCGGAAGGAGGCGATGCTTTATCGGAAAGGCTGACCGTAAACGATGGGACGGAAACGTCCGCTCAATGGCAATCGTCGCAAAGCCACGCGAGGAAATAACGGAAGAAGATATCGCCTTTTTACGCGAGAATTACACGTCTACAGGCGGGCTTCTACCGAATGCTTACGCTGGTGGGGCGTTCTACACACCGACGCACGTTGCGCGTTTTGTTATCGAAGCACTACGCGGGCTATCGGGCGGAGCGTTTTCGCCGGGCTCGCGTTTCTTAGAGCCGTCAGCGGGCAGCGGCGTATTCATCGAACATCTACCGCAAGATAGCGAAATAACCGCGCTTGAACTCGATGAGACTAGCGCGAAGGTAACATCGCTAATTTACCCGCATGCGAACGTGATAACCGGGGACGCCTTCCGTCATACTCGGCGCGATTATTACGATTACGTGATCGGCAATCCACCGTACGGAGTTAACCTCGATATAGATGCGGCGGAGCTTCCGGATAGTTTCGATACACTGCGGATTACGAAAGGAAAAGATGGCGGTAACCGCGCGAAAGGCAAATCCGAAGTTGCGTTTATTGAGCTCGCGATTAAAGCCGTTAAGCCTGGCGGATACATCGCGTTTGTGCTTCCACTAGGGCTTGCATTCGCTAACTATGCGGAGAAGGTTAGGCGCATGCTTTACGAAACGTGTTGGCACGTAGCTACTATTGGATTGCCCGGCGAGACATTCGCACTAACCGGAACAACAATACCGACGCAAATACTTATCGTTAGAAAGGCGCCGCCAGGAACTCCGCTCGTACCAACGGTAGAAAAACGGTGGGGATCTAATTTTAAGCGTGGCGGATACGACGATATAACGGAATTTAATGCGAGATTCTTACTCGGTCAAACGCCGGCCTATTTCGCGAAAGTTACGGATATCGGTTACGACAAGAACGGAAAGTCAACGGATAGGTGGGGAGACGGACTAACGCAGCTCGACGAACTGCTTGATGACTTTACTGACGATTACTTAATGAGGTCGAATCTATATCCGCACATACCGTCGTGGCACTCGGTAAAAGACGTCAGTACGTATATGTTTCAGCACGCTAACGATTCCGGAGACGGGTATCGCGAAGCCAGCGGAACTTACGGACACTTTACGGAAGCCACAGCGGAGGGGCCCTACCGCTGGAACGAGTTAACACTTGGTGCCGGATCTGAAATTGACGGAGTGAGTGCGTTCGATTTCGAGTGGCAAGACCGGATCGTTGCGGACTATTACGCAGGTTTTGCGTTAGAGGAGGCGGCGTGATGATTGATCTCGACCGTTTCAAGCCACCGGATGAGCCCGAAGTTATCGTCTCCTGGTGCGCGTTTTGCGGCGTTGAGATATACGAAGGTGACGCGATGACGAAATACCATAACGGAGACAAGACACATGAGGGACATTGCGAGAACGAGTACGTGAAGGCGGAACTCGGAATCGAGCGAGTTATTGCGTCCGGTTATTCGCAAATGTCAACGTTTGAATAATTCACAATAGTAAAGGAGGCGGCGTAATATGGGTCACGTTAAAGTCGATATCGACAAGTCCAGCCGCAAGTACAGCGTTAAATACGCGCTCAACGACGCAGCCGGCGTCAAGGCGCTTCTTCGCGACCGCCACCGTATTAGTTCCGCTAGATTTCGCGGCGATACGGATGCGTCGTGCATTCTCATCGATTTACACTCCGCAATCTATAACGCCGGCCTCACGGATCGCCAGACGGAAGCCATCGCGCTAGTATACGGATTTGACGTAACTCAGGCGCAGGCCGCAACCGTTATGGGAATCGCGCAAAAGAACGTAAGCGAAACGATTGATCGCGCGGCGGAAAGCATCGCGGCAGTCTATCGCAAATGGGAATACGAAGACGTTACGGTTGAGTATACGCAAGATATCGAAGAGGAGGCGGCTTAATTTGAACAAAACATACCGCGAGGAACTTGCGCAAGCCATCGGGGAAATCGAAGGGCTTATGCGCGAAAACTTTAAATCGAACGGAACGCCAATTCCGTTTACTTACGGTGGACAAACGTACGACCTGCGCAATAGGCAAGCGCGGGTCAGCGTTATCGACCGCATTACCGACGATTATGTACGCCAGCATGGCGAATTTAATGACGCGGCTAAAAGCGCCTATTACGCACGGGGCGGAACCGGTGAGGGACCCGCGACTGTTCCGGTTGATTACGCGTTACTCGACCGATTGGCTGACGTCCTCTTATACGAAGAGTTAACGGATGAGAATCCGCATAAAGTCGCACACGCGGAGTATCCGTTTATGTCCGAGTGGCAATTGGACCTCCGCCGTGAACGCGAGTCAGTCGAAGTTGCGGATACGGAAGGGGCAGACGGTAAGAGTTATCGCCAGCCTACGCGCCGTAAACGTAATGGGTACGAGACTTGGTACGTTGATCATCACGCTAAAGGACGCAACAAAGAGCGCCAAGAGCAATACCGCAAGGATACGGCGCCTGGCGCTGTTACAACGTACAATTTGTACGAAACGGGCGGTGTACTTTCGGACGAGTTCGTTAATTGTAGCGGATTAGGCAAGCGTTGGTTCGACGAGATGAGCGCGGTAAATGAGACGGAGATTATTCCGTCTTTACTTCCGCAAAGTTAACGTTACCAACACTTACCGCCTCACATCGGTTTAGCCGCGCGCTATAATCGTAGTGAGGTGTTTTTATGTTTATTAGTCCGATGTTACTCGAAAAAGCGGACGCGCCGTTCTCGGATTCATGCTACCTATTCGAACCTAAGGTCGACGGTCACCGCTTAATATTTTCGCAAATTAACGGAGAAATCCGCTTATATACGCGTCATAATAACGACTGCACGCGCCAATATCCCGAAATAGCCAACGCACGCTTTCCGCATGATATCGTTCTAGACGGCGAAATTGCCTGCGTTAACCCAGCGAATGGCGTTTCGGACTTTGAGGCGGTTATGTCCCGTTTCCAGGCGCGTAAAGCCGATAAAATAAACGCGCTTACCATTACCAATCCGGCTACATTCGCGGTGTTCGACGTGCTTCATTATAACGGAATAGACACACGCAATCTTCCGCTAACAGAGCGCAAAGCTATTCTCGCAGGCTTAACGATGCCTAACGCAAGCATAGGCGTTGTTCCATACGTTGAGGGCGCTGGTGAGGCGTTATTTACGCAGATAGAAGCACGCGAAATGGAAGGCGTAGTCGCCAAGCGTAAAGATAGCGTATATGTCAGCCGCCGATCCGCAGACTGGCGCAAGATCATTAACTGGACGTATGCCGACGTTTATATAACGGGATATCGTAAAGGTGATTTCGGATGGCTCGCGGGAGTTATGGACGAGGGGAAGACGAAGGTGCGTCCTGCCGGCATTATCGAGTTTGGCGCGAGTCCAACGCACAAGAAGGCGTTTTATGGCGTCAGCAAAGCGATAGTTACCAGCGAGGACAGCGAGTTCGTTTACGTGGAGCCACGGATAAGGGCTCGCGTGAAGATGCGGAACTGGACCAAAGCGGGGATGCTGCGTAGTCCGGTGTTCTGCGAGTTTATTGTTTAGCAGGATTGTCTTTATAAATAGAAGGTCCGACAATTTCATTTCTATAAATGTCTTCAATCTTTCTGTACACATCTTCTTTTGATTTACCACCGTATCCTTCACTTTCTATAGCTAAGAAAATGGAGGCTAGGGCCTTTTTAGCATGTTCTTCGGTCATCCCTTTAACAATATCGACTAACTCTTGAGTTTGTTTACTTACCATATAAACTTCCTCCTTACACAGCGTATTTAAACGTACAGACTCCGCGCATAAAACGCTCGCCCTTTATCTTAACGCTAGCCTCCGATATGTCCTCGATAACGCCACTACCGACCAGCTCGCGCTCAATAAACACGACGATGGGCGTCCGCTCCATTTTCGCGGTGTAAAAGTGGATATCCGAGGTCAGCGGTCTCATAAATCGGTTCATATACGTAGTCCTTTCGTTGTGGGTTTACGGGCCATTGCCCTATTACTTCGACAAATTGGCGCAATTTTCCTGTAAATATTTCGTAAATTTTCCGTTAAGACACCGTATATTTTACGTAAGTTCATATCTTAGAGGTTGAAGGCCGCTTTTATAGCGGCTTATTCCCGTTTGGGAACAGTTGCGGGTGGCGGAATATAGACGCTAAGAGTGTGAGCTTCGGTGAAATTACACGCCGTCGATAAGGGCGGTAAGACCGAGCGTGCGCAGGTGCGAGTCCTGTGCCCCGTAAAATTAACGATAAAGGGGACGATTATATGGCGGGTAAAGACGTTACCGTGCGAATTAACGTTGACGTATCCGAAGCACTAACCGGGCTTAAAGCGATTCAACGCGAAGCGAAGAAAGCTACGCAGGCATTGCGCGAGTATGAGGCGGTGTTACATGCGGGCGAATACGTTATGACGCAAGAACAATACGCGCAACTTATGGCGGCCACACAACGCGAAATGGGCGTCACGCCTACGGAGTTTCAGATAAATACGCCATCGGATATTGTTAGAATCACATGCGCTCTTCACCGACAGTTACGGGAGGTGCGCGACTAATGGCCGAATATAAACGCTTAATGGACCCGGAAACGGGCGAAATATACGAAAGAACAGCGGTACTCGAAGACGGAGACCGCGTTACTAGCGCAGCACAACGCGAAGCATATGCGCGCTTACATAACGGTCGAACAGCGGAATTCACCGTGACGAACATGCGCAATATTGACGAAGTAATCGAGAAGGTATCCGATAAGCACTGCGGGTACCTTCTTTATTTGCAATGCTTCGTTAATTACGACGCGATACTTGAGAATCCGGATAAAACCGCTATGAGCCGCGAAGATATCATGCGTACGCTCAAGATCGGTCGCACTACGCTGCATCACTTTTTGCGCGAGACAACGGAAGCTGGCGTAATTATCGAGGACGGCGACAAGTACCGTTTGAATCCGCGCTATCACTTCCAGGGTAAAACGGATAACACGGCGGTCGTTAAAACGTTCGTCGCGAAGGTAAAGGAGCTGTACACGGAGGTTAACGCAAAGGATCTCGGCTTCGTATACAAGTTGCTTCCGCATATTCACCTCGAAACGAATACGATCTGCGCGAATCCATACGAACGCGACGTAGAGAATACGTTGCCGCTTACGAAAGAGGATATCGCTCGGCTAACGAACATTACGGAGAAATCGGTATATACGAAGCTACGTAATTTACGATTCGGTGACCAGTACGTATTTGCCGAGGTAGTTTACGGGAAATCGCGCTTCTACAAGATCAATCCGTTCGTGTTCTATCGTAAGAACGGTAAGCCTGACGCGACTCTGCGCGAGATGTTTTCCATCCGAAATAACTTCGCTAAGAGGTCAGCGTAATTTCTCATCGGTAAAAACGCGAACAAAAACGACCACCTATCGGTAAAAACGCGAACACGAAAAAAGTGGCTTGCGCCTTAGAGCCACGCGGGTTTTCACCGTTTAGGGGGTCAAATTTATTCTTAGTCTTTAGATGCGGGAATAACGGGCAAAAGCGGCCCGACACTGCGGACCATAAACCAGGTCCTTGTGTATATATTTTTATTCGCGTATAGATAAGTCGGAGCCGAAGGCGACGGTGAGGAGCGAAGCGACGAGGATCTCTTTATGTTTGATAGACTCATGAAGCATATTCCTCGAAGTATCTCATGTAGTACAAATAATACGTTTATACGCGTTAAGCGAACGTACAGTGAGCGGAGGGGATATGGTGTTAAATACGTTACTATACGTATGGTTATTCGTTCATCTAGCGTTATCTTTAAGCGCGATAATCGTATTAATTGTTGCGGAATTTAAGAGTACCAGCGATATAAAACGTAGCGTTGTGCGTTATGCCTAAACGCATGACCTACGTAGAGATAAACGGAAGGAGGACGTAATTATATGGCGCGACAATTAACTCAAGAACAGTACGACGCAATAGCGTGGTTAGCGCAACCGAAAAGAGGCGGTAAGACTCACGCAGAGATTGCGGAAATAGTCGGAGTAGACCGGTCAACGTTATTCGAGTGGAAAAAGAATCCGGTATTTGAAGCGGAATTAAAACGCCAAATGATACGCAATAGTCAAGATAAGTTGCCGGAGTTAATCGAATCCTTAGCGGACATTGCTATACGTGATGGAAACGCAGCTATGGCAAAACTAGCGCTACAGATTAACGGCATGTTAACGGATAAAGTAGAGGTAGAAACGAAGGCAACGGAGAGTACGGATGTGGATGCGCTGATGAGCCGTATTGAGGCGTTGAAGAAGCGGGAGTCGGATATGCCTTAATTTTCGCATATAATGTAGGAATACGCGAAGATGATCCGACGGTGTCCGACTCAAGGCCCGTTTAATCAACTGCGCGCTCCTGACACGCGACCCCTTCGGAATTTTTCAACGCAATAATAAAACCGCAGTCCTCACGGATTCTGCGGTTCTTTGCGTTCTCTTATAGCGCGATATAACGTAGTCTTCGTTACGCCGGTCAATTCCGTTATCTCAGCGACAGTATGCGCCTGGCTATCGTACAGTTTTAGCGCTTGATTAACGCGTTTACGGTCCGTTTTAGGGCGCCCGCCGTTTCTACCACGCGCACGACTAGCGGCAAGGCCAGCGCGCGTACGTTCCGCAATAATATTCCGTTCAAACTCCGCAAATACGGCGAGCATTCCGAATAGGGCGCGGCCTGCTGCGGTAGTAGTGTCGATTTTGTCCGATAGGCTGACGAACTCTACGCCCTTTACCTTAATCTCGTCAAGGGTAGCGATTAGTTTTAACGTAGAGCGCGCGAGCCGATCGAGTTTATACACGACAAATACGTCACCAGGACGCAACATATTGAGCGCGTCATTAAGAGTCTGGCGGTCATCCTTTGCACCGCTGGCCTTTTCGGTGTATATGCGCTCACAGCCGGCAGCTTCTAGCGCATCTATCTGTAGGTCTAGCGATTGGTCTGCGGTAGATACACGCGCGTAACCGATCATCATACGAATCCCTCCGTTTCATAACGTTATTGTACCAAAAACACGTACGTTATTGCAACGTACATTATGGTACGAGTTATGGTACGTATATACACGGTATTTGGCGCGTAGATTGAACGATTAAATTAGCGTTTCAATAACGAATGTTTTTGGAACGATTGAGACAGAGGAAAGCGCGTGGAAATTGCGTGACCCCCAAGGCCCCTAGCGCACACGGCCCGGTCAGGTCCGGAAACAATCCGCGTATCAAAAATAACGTTTGGACTTTACGCAACTAAAGCGGAGGTGCCACGCATGAAATTTACGAAGATTCTCGCGACATGGCGCTATACGCTGCGTATCGGTTCGCTATTTATTACGCAGTTTTGACGTAAAATTAGCGTTTTAAACACGTTACCCCAACGCTTATACTCGCCGAGTATGAAACGCGCTAATTTCACGTAAATTTCACGCTAAAACACGGCACTAATCGGCCGAAGGACGAAGGGAGGCGGTATCTATCGCATGGGTCGACGGAAAGTGGCTAAAGCGCGATGAACGCGAAGTTAAGATTAACGAAATCGGAGCGCTAATCGACGTACTCGAAGGCGTAGATATCGCCACTCTATCGGAAGAGGATCAGCGCGAGATCGACGCACACTTAACGGAGTACGAACGGTTAACGCGGATTCATCGATGTGAGACGGACTTAATCGAGTTCTCCCTCGAATACTTTTCCGAAGTACGTAATCCGGGTAACGCCGGTAATTGGGACGGATTTGACATCGAGGATCGTGAGGACGCGCCGCAATTTCACCAGGAAATCGCCGAGATAATGGACGACGTAAGTAACGAGACTACTAACGATAAGGTAGCGGTCGCGGCGCCCCGTTCACACGCGAAATCAACGTATTTATCTAAGGGATTTCCGGTGCGGGAAGTTTGCTACAGGAAACGTAAATACGAAATTATCATATCGGAGACGCCGGCGGTATCAAGTGGCAACCTGGACTGGATTTCGATGCAACTCAAACATAACGAGAAGCTGCGCGCGGACTTCGGTCCTTTATTGTCTCCGAAGCAACAAGAGAACCCGAAGGATAACAGCTCCGAGTTTATCGCATGGGAACCGACGGAAAGCGGAATACCGCGTTTGCTCACGAAAGTTGAAGCGGCATCGACCGGACAAGCGCTCCGCGGACGTAACTGGAACGGTGTGCGGCCGGATCTAATCGTATGCGACGACTTGGAGGACATCAAGTCTAACGCGGCCACTCCGGAACTACGCCAGAAGATGCGCGACTGGTTCTCGCAGACGGTTGTACCACTCGGCGATCCGAAAGGTAAGCGGACAGCCTTCGTTTACATGGGAACAACGGTCCACCACGAAGCGCTCCTCGTTAACGTGTTGTACAATCGCGCAGACTTTAAATCGCGGGTGTATCGCGCTATTATACAGGAGCCAGAGCGGATGGACTTATGGGAAGCGTGTCGACTCGTTTATACGGACCGCGAAAATCCGAACCGTGCTGCAGATGCACGAGCCCTTTACGAAATGAACCGCGAAGAAATGGAACGCGGCGCAGTCGTATTGTGGCCTGAAGCGCAACCGATATGGAAGCTCATGACGTGGAAATGGGATAACGGATCGAAGGCGTTCAACACGGAGTATATGAATAATCCGGTCGACGAGGAATCGATGATCTTTAATCCGGAGAACTTTACGTACTGGGACGGCAAGGCGTTAGCGGAAGTATTATCGCAGTATCCACGGCCGACCAGCGAATTTGACATATACATGGGCGTTGACTTTGCGATGGGTAAACAACGCGGTGACTATTCCGCAATTGTTACGATAGCGCGCCATAAGGAAACGGGAACTAAATACGTTATTGATGCGTTCGGTGAGCGAATTAAACCGGACGCTTTTTTGCGTGTAATCGTCGAAAAGGCTATCCGCTATCAGCCGAACGCAATCGCAGCCGAAGCGCAGGCGGCGCAAGAGTTCTTCGTTATGAAGCTGAAGGACGCGCTAAGGGCGGCGGGATACCCGGCGAGTACCCGCGTTAAGGAAATACACCAACGTACACGTAAAGAGCTGCGTATTGAAGCGATGTTGCCGGATATCGAGACCGGCGCGATCCAGTTTACGAAGAAGCACTCGCTACTACTCGAACAATTCGAAATGTACCCGGCTGGAAGTACCGATGACGTTGTGGACGCGCTCGAAATGGCCGTAAGCATTGCGAAGACAGGACGTAAGAAGCTGCGCAATAAGCCGGCATGGATGTACTAACGAAAGGAGGTCCGCAAATGACGGAATTTTACGATATCAAGGAAACGAAGCTGTTTTATCCAGGCGCCCAATACCCGCCTCCACAGGATATTCCGCGACTAGCGAAGTATAAGCGCGGCAAGGCGATATATTCCGGACGACACGTTGAGATTTACGATCGCGCGTCCTCACTTTTGAGAGATACGCCATTCGCACCGCAGCTTAAAACGCTGTTTATCGCAGTCAACGTTATGGACGCGCTACTTACGAAGCCGGCGGACTTGATGGTCGGTGAGCCTCCGACATACGAGAGCGGTAAGGGTCCGGAGTCACGCGAACAGAAACGGTTAAACTCGATCGTTGAAGAGAACGATTTGACGCAACTGACGCATGAATCGACTATCGGCGGTGGTTATCGCGGCGACTCGTTCCTTAAAACGTATTATGCCGCGCGTGCAGACGTGAGTGAGGTCGAGCAACTCGGACTTAAGGCGCCGGAAGTGAAGCTCGAACCGATAATCGAGTCCGTAGATGCATCGATTGTATTTCCGGAGCTATCACGCGGATCTAAGAAACGGTTTAAAGCGTTTAATATTGCGTGGGTCGAATGGGAAATCGAAAAGTCGAGCGCATTTAGGTCGATATTCAGCGGTATTCCAACGACTGAAACTCCGTATTTGAACGTTGAGCGCCATATTCCGGGCTACATCCTATACGAACGCTACGAGCTGACGGCTAACGGGGTAGATACGAATTGGGGCGTGCCGATTTCAACGTATTTAATCGGTGAGTGCGTAGCTACTGGCCGCGCTGTGGACGTAATCGAAACGGGAATGCCCGAAATGCTCGTCGATCACATTCCGTATAAGACAACGGACGATGACTGGCGCGGGGAAAGCGGAGTAGAGAAGTTGGAAAGCGTTCTGGCCGCGATTAACGACCGTATGGTGCAAATCGATTATATCTTGTGGAAGCATAGCGACCCCATTGTATACGGACCCGACTCAGTTGGTGACGACGAGAGTACCGTTAAATTTGGTGGACGGTATATTGAACTCGATAAAAACGATCCGACTCCCGGTTACATGACGTGGGACTCGCAACTAGAAGGCGCGTTTAAGGAACTCGATATCCTACTCGGACTCGTTTATCAAATAAGCGAAACACCGCAATGGTTATTCGGTACAACGCTGGCCGCGGATAAGGGCGGAACGGGTACGTCGCATACGGATGCCGGCGCAATCAAAGCGCGGTTCATGCCGATCCTTTCGAAAGTGAAACGGATTCGTACGCACGTTGACCGTGCTCTTCGTAATGCGCTATGGAAGGCGATGAAGCTCGAAAACTTCGCAAATCGGGACGTAGAGGGATTCGAACCGTACGAAGCGGTATATCCGAAGATTACGTGGCGCGACGGCATTCCGCGCGATGAAAAGCTGGACGCAGAAGTAGCGCAAATCAGAACCGGCGGCAAGGCAACGCAATCCGTAACGGACGCGATTAAGTTCCAGGACGGAGTAGACGATGAGCAAGCGACCGAAATGTTACGGCGCATTGAAGAGGACGAAGAGCGAACGATGGGAACGGTCGACGCTTCGATATTTAACAACGGCGGTGCTGCGTAATGTTTCCGGAACCGAATTATGACCGCGACGTTCAGCGCTTAGTCGACGCGTTTAAGGACGCTTTCCGTTCGATTCAGTCGGAGTTACTGCGTATGGATCTAACGGACATGTCGCGCGCCAATGCGCAAGCCGCCCTCGCTGAGATTGCGAAGATTCTAAAAGCGCTAGATGCGGACGCGGCTGCGTGGGTCGACGAGTTTATTCCGAAGGCTGCGCAAGACGGCGTTATTCGGGTGCTCATCGACCTCGGCGTCGTCTCAAGCGTTAGTGAAGCGGAATCAATCGTTAAGATGAACCGAATGAATCGCGAAATGGTTGCGGCGGCGATTGCGGATACACAGGCGGACTTACTTGCGGTGACGCAGAACGTTGACCGTCGCGTTAGACAAGCGGTACGCCAAGCGACAGCCGATTCGATGCGCGCTAATATGGCCGCGGGAATTAACGGTCGACGTACGATTAACGCGGATACGCTGGCGAACATGCGCAATACACTCGGAAGCGCGGTAGACACCGGCATTATTGATAGCGCGGGCAGACGTTGGAAGCCGGAAGTTTACGTGGATCTCGTTACGCGTACGAAGATGATGCGAACGCAAATCGACGCAACAATTAACGAGGCGATCAACCGCGACGTAATGTACGGGCAAATATCGAGCCACGGCGCGAAGGACGCGTGTCGCAACTGGGAAGGACGCATCGTGAAATTAACGCCGGACGCTCCCGGGAGCTATCCGTATATAGGCGATTTACCCCGTAGAGATATATTCCATCCGCGCTGTCGCCACGTGATTAGTCCGGTGAGGCGTCCGGAATAAATTCTTAGGAGGGTAAAAATTGAAAAGAAAATCGTATTACGATGCTCCACCAACACCGGAAAACCTCGATACAATTCTGGAAGCGTCTGACCTAGCTCTAAGCACTTTAAGTAAAACCAACGATTCTGGACCAGTTGTAGTATTTGTGGATGACGATGTTACAGATTCTGTACTAAGTCGTTGGAAACCTATCTTTGATCTCAAAGGGATAAAAATCACACTAGCTGCAGTTACGGATAACGTTGGAACGGAAGGTAAATTAACGCTCAATCAGTTAAAGCAACTTCAAAGTGAAGGGCACGAGATCGTATCACATACAAAAACCCATCCCAATCTAACGCCTCTAACTGAAGCCCAGCTAGATAAAGAATTCGGAGATTCGTATAAATGGTTAAAGAAGAACGGGTTCAAAGGCGCGGATACGCTCGTGTACCCATACGGAATAGACACTACAAATTTATTAGTCAAGAAAGTTGCGCGTAGGTATTACGAACACGGCATTGATAATAAGGCATCTTATAACCTCTCACCTATTGATAACTTTTTTGTAGGTAGAGTCGATTCTGATTACGCAACACTTGCTACTTTAAAATCCCGGTTAGACACTGCAATTCAGCAAAACGGGTTTTTGGTTGTTCTAACACATTGCTGGCGCCCGGATGGGGATATAAACAGTACTGGGACATTTAGTAGTGATAAGATTTCACAGTTTATTGACTATGTTAAGTCCAAAAGCGTCCCTATTATGACTTTTGGAGAAGCAGTAAAGATTAAGGGGAATATTGTTTCGGCAGGAGAGTATACGGATGCAAGTAGCTTCTTTCTAGGCCGAGACGGTAGGGTTAAGGGACTAGGAACATCTGGCGGCGGTAACTCGCAGGTTCCTGTGAAGGTACTGTCGGACACCTCCCTCGCTTTAAGTCGTTCGTTACTTGAGTATGACGAGGATGTTTTGACTATTCAGCCTGTTTCAAACACGGCAGATAACTTGCTAAACACTGGCGGTACATCCTTTACTTTTAGGTCAAGTAAAAAGAATTTCAGTTTCCAAATGTTCCGGCCTTACAACGTCAATGATTTATACATGAGATATTGGAACGAGATACCTACGACCCCAACGTGGGCAAGTTGGCAAAAGGTGTCTTCATCGCTAATCGTTCGTAACAATGACGGAAGTAATATGGATGCAGCAATTTCTACTTACACAAGGGTTGACACTGAGACAATCGTACCACTCAGCGCAGCGCAGGATAACTATTTAAGTAAAGGCGGCGTTATGCGCGTGTTTAGATCAAGCGTCAGTGGATATAGCCACGCTACATTCATCCCGAAAGGTGCGGTTGCTGAGCTTCACATTAGATGGTGGGATGATTCTGGCTCTACGTGGTCCGCTTGGGCAAAAGCGTAGAGAACATGTAACTTACAATGTCCGCACGCTAAGACGTTAAACTAAGCGGTTAGCTCATTCGATAGCCGACGGGCTTTAAACGGGAGGACATACGATGAAAAACGACGTTAGATTTCCGCTTAATCTTCAATTGTTCGCAGAGGAGCCGGACCCAACTCCGCCGCAAGACCCGCCGGCTGATCCGCAGCCACCGAAGACATTTTCGCAGGACGAAGTTGACCGCTTAATTACCGATAGATTATCGCGCGAACGGAAGAAATACGGAGATTACGACGAGTTGAAGTCGAAGCTTACGGAATTTGAACAGGCGGAAGAGGAACGCAAGAAAGCGGTAATGTCCGCACAAGAGCGCCTTGAAGCCGAAAAAGCTGACGCACTAAAGGCCGCAGATGATGCGAAAGCCGAGCGTGACCAGGCGTTAACAGCCGCTAACCAGCGCTTGATTAAAGCGGAGTTCCGGGTGTTTGCTCGCGAACTGAACGTACGTAAAGATGCGATCGATGACGCGTTGAAACTCGCAGACCTATCCGCGGTAACGGTCGATGACGAGGGCAACGCAGTCGGCGTGGAAGACGTAGTTAAGGCGCTGATCGAAAATAAACCGTATCTCGTGGAGCAGCCGAAAGCGAATCCGAATCCAATCGGAGGACCAAGCGGTGGCGAACAGAAAGCGGAGAAAACGAAAGACCAACTACTTGCGGAAATGGCCGAAGTGGTGCGGGCTAACCCGACACCGAGTAACATCGCCAAATTCTCGCAGCTTAAACGCGAACTAAATAAGTAACACAAGGACACTTTTAAAATCGAGTGTCCTTTTTATTTTGCGCTTCCGAGACTGGAGGCGCTTTTTTAATGCCCAAAAACTTACCTAATGGGGGAATAAGAGAATGTCTAAAATCTTTAATAACGATCTGATTGGTAAACGCGAATCCGTAACAGACGAGCTATTGCTCCTTAATCCATACCAAACGCCAATGCTTTCTATGCTTGGTTTTTCTAATCCAGTAAGCCAAGTTGAGCACGTATGGTTCGAGGACTCCATGTTCGCGACTGAATCCGTATCTGGTGCGGAAGTAACTGCTGCCGGAACATCCGTTGTTGTTGCTTCCGTTGAGCCGTTCCGTGTGAACGACGTAATTAAAGTAGGCGAAGAGCTCCTTAAGGTAACAGCAATCAACTCTGGAACAAAAACGCTGACGGTAACACGTAGTTATGCCGGAACTACAGCTGCAGTCATTCCTAGCGGTTCTATCGTTTCTTTCCAATTTACTGAAGGGTCCGAGGGTGCGGATGCAAGAGAAGCGAGATATAAGGCACGCGTTCGTAAATCAAACTTGACACAGATCTTTACTGACACTGTTGAGATTACAGGTACTGCAGCAGCCGTCAACAATTACGGTATTGATGACATCTACGAGTACGAGAAATCTAAAAAGCTGCGCGAACTCGCTCTACAGCTCGAAAAAGCTATTGTCGGCGGTATTCGCTATGAGAACGGAGCAGTACGACAAATGGGGGGTATTCGCTCTCTGATTCAAACTAACGTTAAAAACGCTGGTGGAGAACTGCTTACACTCGGCCTGATTAATGATAGTCTCCAAGCGATATACACAAAAGGAGGTTTTGCAACTGGAGGTAACTATGAAATCGTAGTGCCTGCAAAACAAAAACGTGTAGTATCTAGCTTTGGTGAAGCCTTGATTCGAGTGGACCAAAATGACCAACGCCGCGGAACAGTGGTTAACCGATTGATTACGGATTTCGGTGAGTTCCCTGTGTCTATTAATGACAACCTTGCTTCGGATGAGGTTCTCATCTTGGATAAAAACCGCGCTGAGATTCATCCACTTCAAGGACGCGACTTTGCTCATGAATACCTGGGCAAGAAAGGTGACTACTACCAAGGCATGATCGTCGGAGAATACACTCTGGAGTTGCACCAAGAACAAGCGCACGCACGAATTAAAGGACTAGAGTAATTAAAATATGGGGCCTCTTCGGAGGCTCTTTTCTTTTAGGAGGAACGCATGACATCGATTAAATACACTTCACGATACATTGAGCTTGCGTTCAATGTGCTAGGTAAAGAGCAAAAATTTAAAGATGGAGTTTACTACGCTAGAACTCCGGAAGAGGTCGAAGTATTAGACCGTATCTCGGACGCAGTCCGCGTAGACGAACCGCAAGAAGAACAAACGGAGGAAACGGTCGAAGCGCAAGAGGCGGAAGAAAAGCCCGCTAAAGCTCCGGCTAAACCGCGTAAAGCGAATACCTCCGCAAAATAAACGGAGGTGGTTACGTGGCTTATATAATTCCGGATGCTGACGCGTATATCAACGGTAATTGCGTCGATGTAGAGGATTGGCAAGCGAGTGACGAGGCGAGAAAAACACGATTGTTAAACGTCGCCGGTCGAGAGCTCACGGTCGCCTATCCGAAATATACGATTCCCAATTCCGCAGTATACGAGTTCGCGAACGTTCTAGCGATAATGTTCAACGATACGCTCCGCATGCAGCAACAAGGCATCGCGTCCTTTGCGCTGACTGGAGCGTTTAACGTTACGTTTAAAGATCATACAACTTCGCAACCTTACGAATCTCTCCGCAAGTTTATTCCGCAATCAGCGCTCGACCTAATCGGAGCGGAAAACGGCGGCATCAAGATATCGAAACGTTCCGCTAAATGGACGGTGATGTAACGTGCCATTAGTTCCGATGAAGCAAACGGTCACGGTCCATAAAGCGACCGCAAGTAACGGATGGGGACGCGGCGGCACCGCTGAACCGATTACGCTCATGGCGCGTGTTAGCGAGCAGACGAAGACTGTCGTTAATAACCTCGGTCAAGAAGCGGTATCTAGCATGTCGATTTACCTCGATAAGCAACCGAATATTACGTACGACGATACCATCGAATATACGAACGAATTGGGTATAAAGATCAAACGTAAGCCGATTGCAATTCGACCGGTCCGCATGCTTAATGCGCGCGTTGTCTTAACGGAGGTGAACGTGTAATGGCGTTTTCGCTAGAGTTCGATATCTCGAAGTTGATGCGTGCATTAGACGGAGCCGACGAGTTTATTGCTGACGCTACCGTACGCGGAATGCACGACGCTCTCGACGAGTGGAAACGTGAATCCGTAGATATCGCGCCGATCGATAAGAGTACGTTGCGGCGTTCGATTACGACGAGCGATATCAAGCGTGAAGGCGACGGCTATGTCGGTGAGATTAGCGCCAATGCAACGGAACGTGGACGTAAAGGGCGGTTTAATTACGCGTACTACATTCACGAAGAAGATGCGGGCGGTAAGTCGCTCCGCACGCCAGGAACGGAGAAAAAGTTCCTCGATATTCCGGCACAAAAGCACGGCGATAAGTGGATGCGCGATATTGAAAACGAAATTGAAGACGAGTTTAAGGCGCGGGGGTGGTAACGTTTGTCGACGGTTACTGACGAGATTATCGCGATAGAGACCTTCGTTAATGGAGCGCTTCCCGATGTGTTAACCGAGAAGCAAACGGTGCCGGAACAGCCGCGTCCTAATACGTTGGTCATTCGGTTTCAAAACGGAGATCCACCGGTAAAAGAAACTCCGTATTATTACCGGATTGATCGCGAATATCAATTCGTTTATTTCAGCGAGTTTGCGGAGGAGGCGTTTCCGATTATGGACTCGTTGGTCGATGCGTTCGAGATAACGGAGAGTCTTCCGGATACGAACATGCGGATTGACGGGTTCACGTACGGGCATCCGACTCTTACGGATAACAAGATATACGCGACAATCGGTATTCTTACAGCGGAGACACGGCGGTCGGTACCGCAGAAACAATACGAAAAAATTAATAACGTTTACTCACGATTCACTTAAGGGCGTCCATTACGGGCGCTCTTTTTTATTTCCAAAGGAGGTCATTAAATGGCAGGAAGTTGGGACCCAACCGCGCTACCTAAACAGCCCGGTCTTTACATCAACTACGTCCAAACAGCGGCCGCACAAATTAGCGGAGGCGCACGCGGTACTGTCGCAATTCCGCTGCTTGCGTATGCAGGCGGATCAGCCGTTGCCGAAACGTTCTATACCGTTGAATCCGTTAGCCAGGCAAATGAGCTTTTCGGTGCTGCGAACGTAAAGTCGATTGAACTCGCGCTTCAAGGCGGTGCGCGTGACGTGCTCGTATACACGATGCCGGATTCGCCTGTTGCCGCAGATTACACGGATATGCGAGCTGCTTTCGATACTCGTCCGTTCAACGTGTTCGTGTTTGACGGTGAGTACAGCGTTACCGAGCAAGCCGCAACTAAAACGTGGGTGGCCGCTAGTCGGTCCGCAGGCAAACACTTTATCGCGGTTATCGGTGGCGACGCGACAACTGACGCTGACCCTACGGCGGGCAACTCGCGCTCAACGCTTAATGACGATGACTACATCGTTAACTTAATCAGCGGCGTTCAAATCAACGAGGATACGCTGACATCTTCGGAGTTCGCTCCGTGGGTAGCCGGCCTTATCGCTGGCACAACGATTAATCGTTCGATTACTTACGTTCAGGTTCCGGCAACGGACGTGACAAAACGCTTAACTAATACGCAATTTGACGCAGCACTTACGGCCGGTTCGCTGGTGTTCGTTAACGATGGCGCGAAGGTCAAGATCATGCAAGGACTAACGACAAGTGGCGCTAAAATCCGTTCGATTCGCGCACGTCAGGCGATATCAACGGACATTACGACGACTGCTGCGGATAGTTATATCGGCAAGCTCAACAACAACGCTGACGGACAAGCAACGCTCATCGTCGCGATTAAAGCGTATCTCGAAACACTTGAGGCGGATGACGTGTTGACTGCGCCAGTTGTAATGCTCGACCCGGCTCGACCTAGCGTTGGGGACTCCGTGTTCCTCGTGGTCAGCTACGCGGAAGTCGATAGCATGGAACGCATCTTTATGACAATTAACATTTAAGGGACGGTGAGACGATGACAGCTCCATTAGACGCTAGACGTGTAGTTAGCGGCAACTACGCTTACGTTTACGATGTCGACGGGAACCAGTTAACGAGCATCTTTAATATCCAAGCCAATATAGAGGTTGGTATTGAGGAAGTTCGCTCACCGGGTACCCGTTGGATTGGAAACAAACAAACGACACTTAAAGGTACTGGTTCAGCTACTGGCTACCTTGTTACAACTGAGTGGATTGAGAAAATGTCACAAGTGGCGGATGACAAGAGTTCCCCATACGTGACCGAATTAATCATTAAACTCCACGACCCTGAATCGCATGGAGCATATCGCGTTCGATTAAAGAACGTTATGTTTGACAATATTCCGTTGGTTAATGCGGAGGTCGGCTCGATCGTTGAGAACGAGTATACGTTTGTATTTAGTGGGCACGAGTTTCTTGACAGAATTAGAGCTTAACATATTTGACGCGGCGGATTCCTTAAGTGGGTCCGTCGTTTTACTTTGAAAACAATCGGAGGATTGAGATAGATGGCAAACGGTAAAGGACTTGAGGCGCTCCTCGGCGCACCAGTTGAGTTAACTGATGAGGTGTACATCCCAAGACTCAAAGCAAAAGTAACGGTTAAATCAGTAACTAATGCAACCATTGATCGCACTAAAAATCAAGCTTTGGTAGGAAAGAACAAAGAGTTTGACGGCGACAGACACGACAACTTAATCATCGCGGCGGGCTGCGTTGACCCGGACTTTAACGATTCAGAATTGCGTGCTAAATTCGATGCGTTTGACGCTGCCGACTGCGTGTATAAGGCGTTGCATCCGGGCGAGCGTATCAAGATACTGGCGAAGATCATGGAGCTATCTGGATTCAGTAACGAAGAAGAGGAAATCGCGGAAATAAAAAACTAATCAAGGCGGGTGGCGAGGCAGGTCTCTTGCACGAGATATTCCAGCGCCACGGCATACCGCCAGATGAAGTCTACGCTAAGGACCGTAGATATGTTCGTTTCATGTACGCGTCAATGCTCATTTTGCGCGAAGAAGAGGAAGCACTAGCGCGAGCACAGCGTAATGCAAACGCAG
Organism: Neobacillus mesonae; assembly: GCA_023715865.1. GTDB lineage: Bacteria > Bacillota > Bacilli > Paenibacillales > Paenibacillaceae > Paenibacillus. Next base: position 631,944 of record JAMBOW010000002.1, on the reverse strand, counting down.
GGAGGAGGTAATTCGTATAGCATTCGATCTAATAGCGCGCCTACGGTTAAAGGACGAGAATATGTCGTCCGGACTCCGTAAGGCACAGCGCCAAATAGAACAGACGGAGAGAGCAACGAAGAGTCTGCGCAGTACTACGTCAAGTTTATCGTCTGCCAATCACAGCGCATCGAACTCGTTTAGCGAGCTTGCGTCAGGTGTACGTGGTGCCGGCCGTTCTATGCTTACGTTCGCGCAGAACTCGCGTCGTGCTACGGCTAATGCGCGAGGCGGTATCGGCAGTCTAACGGGATCGGTTGTTGCGTTAGGTGCCGCGTATTTATCCGCAAGGGCTAGCGCCGGACTTTTCGATAAGACGATTGCGGAGGCAGCGCGCCATGAACAACGTGTCGTAACGGTCGAGGCGATGTTCGGTAAGGGATACGAGAAGACCGCGGAAGACTACCTCTCGTTTATGCAGGAGCGCGCGAATATAAGTCCGTATGATATCGGCGACTTTCTGGGATCGAGTAAAGGTTTCATCGCTACGTCAAAGGAACTCGGTCAGCTTAAGCAGATGACTAACTTAGCTGAGCGTTTGGCAGCGATTGATCCAGTGCAAGGATACGAGGGTGCGGCGCTTGCGTTGAAAGAGTTCTTTTCTGGTGATACGCAGTCGCTCGTTGAGCGGTTCGAGCTTTCCCGGTCGGATTTGAAGCCGCTTAAGAATTTAGACCTGGATACCCAGTTGCGCGAACTAGATAAATTCCTAGAAAAGTTGGGAGCATCTAACGATTTACTTAAAGCTCAAGAACAAACGACGATGGGCCAATACCTGCAGACGGTTGGTAAGATTAAAACAGCATTGCGGGACATGGGGACAAACGGTCTCGATTACATTAAACCGATGATGCAAGACTTTAATAAATGGCTGGAAGGCTCTGATTTTAAGAAGCTCAAAGAGTGGGGTGCCCAAGCATTCGGCGGTTTAGTGGAGGGTGCCGTTAACTCTGTACGCCAAGCTACAAATTATATTAACACTAACTTCATTAATAATCCTGAGTTCGCGAAGATCCCCACTTTAACCGGCAAGATAGAGTTCATTTTCGATAACCTTATGGCTACATTTAACGCTTGGTGGTCAAGCACAGGTAAGACTAACTTCACTAGTATAGTGTCGGATATCATCAACTTTATTGGAGACTCCCTGGCAGCTTCAGCCCCTGAAATCATTGCTGCAGCTTCTAAAGTTGGTGCCGCAATTGCTCAAGGTATCATGGACGGAATCAAAGCGAACTTCAATCCATTTTCCGCGATCTCGCCAGCGTTAAAAGGCGATAAGTACCTGAATAATCTTAAGGGGTTCGACGAATGGGCCGCTAAAACTCCGGACGGCCAGCCGATGATCAAAGGTGAAACGAAGCTGGTCGCGCCTAAAGAGAAAGGTTTCTTCGGTAAAGCCGCCGACACCGTAGGCAATGCGCTCAGTTCGTTCCAACGTTCAGTACGCGGATATGCCGGCGGTCTCGATAACGTTCCGTACAACAATATGCCAGCGCGATTGCACGCAGGCGAGGCGGTATTAACGAAAACCGAGGCGCAAGAATGGCGCGATAATGGTAAACAAATCGGAGGTAGCGGCGGGAGTGGTACGCCTACAATCGTTATTCAAAATATGAACGTAAGGAATGATCATGATATTCAACGTATAGCTTATGAGCTTGCGCAGTATCTCGCGTGATGAGGAGGCGAATACGAGATGGCGCGAAAGAGACCGCAGTTTTGGTTTAAATTTAATAATTCAGCAGAAACGTTATGGTTACCAGTGGACCCGGAAACTATCTCCGTATCCTCTACGTACGGTTATCAAGATATAGAAATAACTAACCTCGGCGAATATACCATGCTCGGTAACAACCGGCTCAAAGAGTTTTCGCTTTCTTCGTTTTTTCCGCGAGATTACAACGCATCTTATTGCCGCTATATGAGTTTAAAAGATCCGTGGGAATGCGTAAAGCTAATCGAAAAGTGGCAGAAATCCGGTAAGCCCCTCCGCTATATCGTTACGGGTACTCCGATTAATATTGCGGTAACAATTCGCTCGTTTGAGTACGAAGAGCGCGGCGGAGAGCCGGGCGATATTTACTTTACGATACAACTTAAAGAGTACGTATTTATCTCCACGAAAAAGAAATCGGACGGCAATACGAACTCGAACGCCGGAACGAAGCCGCAGACATCCGCTGAACGTCCGTCGACGGTCGATAAGGCGAAATCCTACACGGTCAAATCGGGCGACTCGTTATTTAAGATCGCGGCCAAACCGGAAGTATACGGAGACGGCAACGATTGGCGGAAGCTCTACGATAAGAATAAATTGGTTATCGGCGCGAATCCGAACGTACTTAAGCCGGGACAAAAGCTGGTGATACCGTGAAGATAACGGTACGTTATGACGGTGAATATTACCTTGATCAACTCGTTACTTCCGCTACTTGGTCCGGTGATGTATCGCAACCGCACCGCACGCTAACCGTTTCGTTCTCGAATACGATTAGCGGCGATGATCAAGCGGTTAATATCGAAGTCGGCAAAGAACTGCGTTTCTACGTTGATGGCGTCGGCTTATTTCGCGGTGTCGTTTTTTCGTATTCAATCGCGCAAGACGGATCAGCTACGATTGTCGCGCATGACGAGAACGTGTATTTAACGAAGAATACGGATACGCGTAAATTCGTTAATATGACCGCTGCTTCCATCGTTAAGGATATTTGTAAAACGTTCGGCGTATCGGTTGGAGACGTTGCGAATACAGGGTACGTAATACCGCGTATGATTCTGCGCAGCATGACGCTATGGGATATGATGGTCACGGCGCTGACGGAAACGCGTAAGCAGAACGGCCGTAAGTTTTTCGTTTACTCGACGGGTGGCAAACTTTATCTCAAGGAGAAGAAGGACGCAACGGTTCGATGGATGTTGGAGGACGGCGTCAACATTCTAACCGCCAACAGAACGCGTTCAATTGAGGAAATGCGAACATCTGTTAAGGTTATCGGTCAGGATAAAGAATCGAATGAGTTATCTGCATCTGCTAAGAACGCCGACCTTATCGCGACTTACGGATTGATGCAGCACATGGAGCAGGCGGAAGCGGACTCAACGAAATCGCAAATGGAACAGCTTGCAAAAACGCGCCTATCTGAGTTAGGCAAGGTTACGGAGGATGCCCTCATAGAAGCGTTAGGCAACACGGACATAACCGCTGGCACAGCCGTTTATGCTTTCGAAAGCATGACGGACTTGATCGGCGGTTTTTACGTTAATGCGGATAGTCATACATTCGCGGACGGATATCACCGTATGCAAATAACGATTTCTAAGACGGATGATCTTCCGGAGCTCGATTACGAGGATAACGAAGAGAAGAAAGCCGCGGTTAAGGAAGCGAAGAAAGTCGCGAGCAGCAAAGAAACTAAATCGTAAAGGAGGCGGTTATCTTGCCGGTTGAATTAATCGAAGGTTACGGATCGAATCAATTGCGCCACGTTATAAAGAAGCTCGGCCACAACAGAGACACGGACGTAGAGTACGCGACGGTAACGGCAGCACCGCCTTCTTTGCGTATAAAGCTCGACAATATGCCGTTCGAACTTGAGCCGGGCGATTACGTTATCTGCTCGCATTTAACGAAGCGTACGGAGACGATAAAACTTAACGGAACGGACGCGGATATCGAATATCCCGACGTATTAAAAGCGGGCGACCGCGTTGTCGTATTATCGGCAAATAACGGCCAGAGTTACGTAATTCTCGACCGGATAGGAGGCGGAGCAGATGGCGCTTAGTCCCCTCGGACCAGACGAAGAAATAATAACGACGGACGACGCAGGCTTGGATGTCCTACCGCTACGAACATACGCGATTAACTTTGATACTGGAGAGATTGGCGGAATAGTAGACGGGACGGACGCGATTAAGCAGTTCATATATAAAGCGATACTCACGGCGCGTTACCGGTTTCCGATTTACGATTCCGATTACGGATGTGAGATCGAAGATTTAATCGGAAGTGACGCGTCCATCGACTTACTTGAAACGGAAGTGCCGCGCGTCATCACAGAAGCGCTTATCTACGATGACCGCATATCAGACGTATATGATTTCACTTTGACACGCGAGGGCGACCGCCTTTACGTGTCTTTTTTCGTTGACGTAGACGAAGAGACTATTCCGATGGAGGTGACGATTTAATGGCGTATGAAGACAGAACGGCAGCGGCGTTATTACAGGAAATGCTCGACGATTCACCGTCCGATATCGACAAGCGTCAAGGCTCCGTAACGTTCGATTTAATCTCGCCGGCCTCCATTAAAATGATGGAAATGTACGTGGAGCTTAACAACGTATTAACCTTCGGATTCGCAGGCCCGGACCAGCCTTCGGAATATCTCGATTTACGTGCGCGTGAGTTCGGATTAACGCGGAAGCCTGCGATAAAGGCAACGGTAACCCTTACATTCACCGGACCGGCAGCAACGGTTATTCCGGCGGGAACAGTCGTATCAACTGGCGGCGACGCTCCGATTTATTTCGAAACAGACGCAGACGTAACGGTTAGCGCAAGCGGCACGGTATCAACGCAAGCAACAGCGCAAGAACCAGGCGCTGCGGGCAACGTTTCTATTGGCGCGATTAATACGATGGTCGGCGATTTGGTCGGTATCGTAACGGTAACAAACGCAGACAATGCAACAGGCGGCGTCGATACCGAGTCTAATGCGGATTTACTTGCGCGTTATCTCGACCGGGCTCAACGTCCGGCAACATCGGGCAACGTAAATCAATATCGCCAATGGGCGCTCGAAGTTTCAGGCGTATCGGACGCGAAAGTATATCCGGTATGGAACGGAGGCGGTACGGTTAAGGTCGTATTGCTTGGAGATCAGAAAACGTCGCCGGAACCTTCCGTTATAACCGCGGTGCAAGATTACATCGACCCTACGCAAGACGGAAGCGGTCAAGGCGAAGCGCCGGTCGGCGCAATCTGTACGGTAGTAGGCGCGACAGAGGTACCGATTAACGTAAGTGTTGACGTCGATATTACGGATGACGCGACGATTGAAGACGTACAAGCGCAAATCGAAACGGGCGTTGCGGCTTATTTACGAACACTTGCGTTTGTGGACCCGATGGTTCGTTATACGCGAATAGCTAACGTTATTCTCGATATTCCGTCGGTCATCGACTATACGGACATGACCGTTAACGGTGGCACAGGCAATATCGTTATCGCTAACGGTGAAGTCGCGGTGCTCGGGGCGGTGACGGTTACGTAATGGCGACTCTAAACGAGATTAAACGCGATATGCACGATTCGGTTCCGCGTTATTATGAGGATTCGAAGATTGCGGTCAACATACTCGATCGGGAAGCGGAGCAACTTGCGAAGATTAACGCGGACATTTACGACGTGCTTGCGCAATTCTTTATCGAAACTGCAACGTGGGGACTAGCGCGATGGGAAGCGATATTCGGAATTACGCCGAGCACAACGCAAACATACGAACAGCGGCGCGAAGTTATCCTCGGTAAAATGCGCGGAGTCGGTACGGTTACGGCGGAACTCATCGAGAGTGTGGCGCGTGCGTATTCGAACGGTAACGTCGCGGTTACTGCGGATGTGCCCGCGTATACAATTAAGGTTGAGTTCGTTGGTGAGTACGGAGTGCCGGCGCAGCTTGACGAGCTTCAACGGGAATTGCGCAACATTATACCGGCGCACTTGGATGTCGCGTATAAGTTTAAGTTTTATACGTACGGCGAGATGAAAGCGACGCGAATGACGTATGAGCAGATCGCAGCGACCGGATTAACATACGAGGAAATACTGAACGGAGGGATTGGGTAATGGCAGTAACGCCAAATTTCGGATTACCGTTAATCGGCGATAATACTACGAATGACGTTAAACGTGATATGAACGCGCTGGCTACTGCGGTCGATACGGCACTTGCGGAACATGACGTCGAGGTTATCGATAGCGTGACGAGCACGGATAAAACCAAACCGGGATCAGCGGACGCAGTGAGACGCGCGTATGAACTAGCGGCGAGTAAGGAGACGCCGACGGGAGCGCAGACAAAGGCTAATACGGCTGAGACGAACGCGAAGAATGCGAGTTTACCTAGAACCGGAGGAACTATCTCTGGGGCGTTGGCAGTACAAGGTGAACTAACGTTTGCTGATGGCGGTACCTACAGTAGTTTAAAGCAATCTGTCGTTGATGGTAAGGGCAGTATTGAGACAATCATCAAGGGCAAAGGCGGCTCAGTCTCTAAAGCCGGAAGTGTCGCCACATTTCCCGAGTTGGTCGCAGGGGTCAATACACTTAAGGGGAGTGGGTCGATTCTAGGGGTTCAAGACCTGAACCCGGTTCCTCCTCCGCCAGTTGTTACCGAATATAATTTAGCTGGTGGGTCCTATCCTCAGGTAAGTTCGGGTTCCGGGATATATATAGACCGAAAAAGGGAGAAGGTCATAGTTTTTAATTACAATGGTTTTCAAGTTTTTAACTTGGTCGGCATGGTTCAATTATACAGGCGCATAGGTTTGAGTGGTGGCAGCGTATGCGGATACGATCCAGTGCATGGGTATGCTTATTATCGAATATCAGGTACGACGAGGCCAGGCAGATTCGATGTCAACACACTTACAGAAGAAGACGATTGGGGTTCAGGGTTGCCTTCGTCAGACAATTCAGGTTTTGAAGGTGTTTTTTCAGGCTTGGAAGGAAACATTGTTCTGGCATCTAGTAATTATCTGTATAAGTTGGACCGTAACGGGGTTGTACTTTGGTCAAAACCTGCCCCAATAGCAGGAACTTACTTCATGAATGAGTCAGTTGCAGTTCATCCAGTTGACGGGAGGATAGCGGTCGTAACCTTCGGCGGTTCAGTTGATACAACCACAAGAATTTACATGTATAGCAAAAACGGTGTCCAATTAGGCGAACCAGTTACAGTTGCTTCTGATGCTCGTGTAAATAACTATGGAGAAATAAAATTCGATAAGTACGGATATATCTATTTCAAATCAACTTATCCAAACACAAAGTTGACTATTTACAGAACAAACGCTACTTCTATCATATCGCCGCCGTTAACTTCTATGGCAGGAACAGATGAAAGAAGGATACAAAGCTTTGACGTTGATGCAGACGGAAATCTTTACATCATGCACAGGTCACAAGTGAGCACAAGAGATAGCCAAACGAGCAATACGGTGCTTATAACAGAGGTCACGAAGTATAATTCGCTATATCTTACTACAGGTATGTTCCAAACTATTTGGAGAATTCTTGACTACGCCACTTCCGCCTCAACAACTTGGATAGAAACGAGAATGGGGCTTGCTGTTGAAGTGAACACGGACAGAAACACAAACGAAATCGAATTTGCGTATCATCACAGAGATACAACCGTAAAAAGGTATACGCAACAATTAACCTTGAAATAAGGGGCGCTGAAATGCATGAGTATTTTTATATCTGGAGAGAAAGTATCTGATACAAAATTTAGGGTAGTCTTTACGCATTATGATGCAGAGGAGCTTGAGAAAGCGAATCCTGAAGCGATTAAACAAGGTTTTGTTATTGAAAGTATGCCGGAACCTGAATATAGAGAGGGGTTTTACGGAGTAGCACACTATAACACTGAAACGAATGTGGTGTTTTTCGAGTATGAACCTATTCCAAAAACACCGCTCGAATTGCTGCAGGACGAGAGCGAGCGCCTGAAAGCCGAAAACGCGCTCCTCACCGAACAGACGTTAACCGCGCTCGATGCCGTCGCTTCCGTGTTCGAACAGCTTCTCGATGTACAGACGCAACTCGCCGAGTTAAAAGCCGGAGGTGAGTCCGCATGAATCCGATGATAAACGTATACGTAACGCTAATTAAGGCCGGACGCCGCGAGCTCGACAGTGTTCCGGTCTCTTTACGTTCTGACGTTGAATCCGCACTCGCGGCTTAATTTTCGGAGGTGAATACGATGGATACCGCGCTCATAAACGCAGCGCTTAAGGACGGTATTTTTGCCGTCCTTTTTGTCGCGCTCTTTTTGTATCAACTACGCGAAGCACGCCGCATGTCAGACGAGGCGAAGGCGCGCGAAGAACGCATACAAACGGAGGCCCGTGAACGTGAAGTCCGCATCCAAGACGAAGCAAAAAATCGCGAGGACCGCTTGATGACGCTCGCGGAAGACTTAACGGCACGCTTTGAAACACTCGCAGGCCAATACGAAAGTTTGGCGCTTGATGTTCACGAAATTAAATCGGTTGTACGTGGAAAGGAGGATACGCGATGAAAATCGTTATTGACGGAGGCCACGGATATAACACGTTCGGCAAACGATGCCCCGACGGATCGATGCGCGAATGGGAGTTTAACTCGGTTGTTGCGAATTACGTTGCGCAGATGCTCGCGGCCTATGACGGAGTCGAAACGAAATTTACGCACGACGTAACGGGTAAAACGGATGTTCCGCTTAGCACGCGGACTAAAAACGCCAATACGTGGGGCGCAGATATTCTTGTATCGATTCACGCGAATGCAGCGGCTGGAACGTGGGGAACCGCGGAAGGTATCGAGACATTCGTTTACTCTACGAAATCGACCGCATCTGTTAAACTCGCGACCGCCGTGCAGGCGCAGCTCGTTACGAAAACAGGGCGGAGAAATCGTGGAGTTAAAACGGGCGACCTACACATGGTACGCGAAACGAAGATGCCGGCGATTCTCGTTGAGTGCGGATTTATGGATAATCGCGAAGAGGCTACGTTACTTAAAACGGACGCTTACCGCCGTAAATGTGCTGAGGCAATCGTTGCCGGTATCGTTGAAGTCTACGGACTAAAAGCGCGAGTTAGGGAGGCGGAAGATGTGCGCGTAGATAAAGCAAACGTGGTCATCGACACGAAGAAAGCGAAAGATGGCGTATTAATTGACGGCACAGTTTACGTACCTTTGCGCGAAGTTGCGGAGTATTACGGGTCCGGAATCGCGTGGGATAACAAAACGAAGACAGCGACTATTACGACGAAAGGTGGAAATTAAACGATGAAAGATCGTATTAAGAATCCGGTGTTTGTGGCGGCGATTGTCAGTTTCGTTTATCAAATTCTTGAGAAGAGCGGAGTCGCACCAGAAATGGGAATGTGGCAACTCGGCGTTGACCTTATTACTTTCTCTCTTTTAGGTTTTGGTATTTATAGTACGTTCGGAAAAAGCGCGAACAAATAATAGAATAATTGTTAAATTTACGTGACCTATTGCCGATGTATAACGTATACTTACGGTAATAGGTCCTATTTCTGTTTACGGAGGGTCATACATATGGAAAATAGTTCACGCGGAATCCCACGTAAGAAGTTATACATAATCGTAGCAGTCGTTCTAGCAATCGTAGTTCTAATCGCGGTAAGATTAGCCGCTGATAATAGTAGCCCAACGATGACATCATCTAACGCGCCGCCACCAGTACAAAAGTATACGCTAGGCGATACCGTAACGGTCGGAGAATACACGTTCACGTTCAGCGATTTTAAAGTAACGGAAGGTAGCGATAGTAAAATCGTAGCCATTAACGGAAGTGTCTCGAATGAAACACGCAACCCGATTACGGTATATACGTCACTAATCGAATTGACTGACGGATTGAATACGTTCACTGACGCGTCGAACACGATTATCAGTGGCGGACTAAATCCGGGGCTGACGCAGTCCGGTACCGTAACGTTCGAAATACCGAAAACGTCCGATAATCTCCGCATAGTTGTCCGCGATAATCCGTTCGGTGGCGGAGAGTCTGCGAGAATTTATCTTGAGGACACGCAATAAATACAAGCCCGCGTGCATACGCTGGGGTAAAGCGATCGCCTACGCGATTGCGCTAGGGAGCGGCCTGGAAACGGGTGGCTCCCTTTTCGTCGTTTATAGCGTCCAAAAGTCCGCTGCCTGAACGTCATGTCCCCGTTTTCTAAGCGCGCTGATTACCTTGATCATCGTGTTCGGATACGGATTAACCTCACGCCCATTCCCGGCGCATAGCTTACTTATCTCATTACGGTTCAAACCCGTCCACTCTTCAAGTTCCTTCTGTTTAATTCCTCGCGCATCAATATAGGCTCCTAGTTTACTTCGCGGTTTTCCTAATCCCATGTTTATCCACTCCTTTATATTAAAGTGTGGACAACTCTATGAAAATTAATTCAGAACTGTAGGAATTTTGGTCAAGCGGTTCGCCATAACATCAAACATACGTAAAACGTAGGAGGCGATCGCAACATGACGATGAGTAAAACGCTACTTAAGAAAATGGCCGGAGAGGTTTCGCAACCAATTCTCGGAGGGCTACTCGCTGATTATGCGCAGCAAGTTATCGATGCGGATGAGGTAACGGAAGAGCTCGCAGCGGCAATCGAAATACTTTCCGCAGAGTTAAAGTCGCGTGTAACTGGCGCATCAAATTCGCAACGTTCGCGCAGATCTCGCGCAAAGAAAACGGAGGAACCTGCGCCGTCGACATCGCAAAGTACATCGGTTCTACCGCGCAACATAAACGCCAGCATCGGAGGTCAGACGCATGAGTAACTACGTGAGAAAGGGCGTTAACTTTAACGTTGATAACGCGCATCAAAACGAATTGTTAGCGTGGGTAATGGCGGAGAGTGCGAATAACTTTAGCGGATATGTAAAGGCGGTTTTATACGCGGCGATGGTAAATAAAAAAGCCGGGTTTTATCCCCGACTAAACGAAAAGATTAACGATCGCTCCGATAGTTCCACCGACGATTAATCCGATTACGTAATACATGCGCTCACTCCCCCGATAGTTTTGTCGTTATTATTACCGACATCGAAAGGATTGATACACGATGAGTAAAACGGAAGTACTCGATTGGCATGCGTGGTCCGCCGGCCATGTTGTCGCTAAGAATAAACGCGATTATAAAGCGATAGTTACCGCAGCTTCGACGGTTCACTTAGCGTTAATGCCCGCAACGGTATTCGCTGCAAGTGGCGGAGCTGATACGTGGAATAACGTATTTCACACCGTACTAAATATGGCGGATTGGCTCTGCGTTGGTATCATTACGTTTAGCGGAGTTACGTGGATGTTCGGTAACCGTACGAAGGCACTTGAGTTTATTATGGGCGGAAGCATCGGTTACATCATCATTCGGCACGCGGTCGATATCCGTAATTGGCTTAAGACGTTATGAGGAGGCGGACGATATGATCGTAAGAATTAACGGAATGATTGCGGATACTAACCCGGTTGAGAATAGCGTAGCTGGTAAACTCGTTGACATAATCGCGAACTCACTCGGTAACATCGCTTCAGACTTCGGTGCCGTTCTCAGCGAACTGTTCCGCAGCGGTATCGCGCTCCTTAACGCTAACTCAGCGGAGATCATAACACTCGGCATCATAACATGTGCTGCCGGCATGATGGTGTCTCCGCTAGTCGGCGATAAGAACCCGTGGATTGGGCGCTTATTTACAACGTTTTGGGTCGGCGTTATCTGGCGCGTACTTATATAGAAGGGAGGGGAAAGTATGCGCGTCGTCTACCGTATTATTCCGCACTCTTCCGTACTTAATTCAGCATCGCGTAATTTTCAGCGTTCACTATACGAATTGTTTTCGGTTAAGGAGGCGCGGTCGCTCCGTTTATTCTCGCAACCGTCGCCGGACTTCTGGTGGATTACGCGCCTATCAACGGAATCAATCGAATATTACTGCGCGATACCACCGGAGTTCGCCGATGCTTTCCGTATCAAGTTTCGCAATCACGAGCAATGGCGGAAATCAACGCTCGAACTCGTAGATGACTTCGCGTTTCCTGATTCAGTGGATACCGACTTATACGCGCTCAAATATCGCCGCCACGACATATTCTCGCTAGACTTCCGCTACAACGAACAGAATACGCCGGTGCGCGATTTGCTCGGCGTCACTAACGAACTAAGCGCAGGCGACGAGGTTAACGTTTTTATTCGTACGGAATCAATCGCGCGTAATAAATGGAAGAAGCTCGCTGACTACGCATGGGAAACGTGGGATAAGGGCAGCGTACCATATCGGCCCGGCTTCGATCCGCTGCGTGCTCTCCGTACACTTGGTGGAATCCTAACGCACATATTTTACGAAGCAAAATCGCTAGTCGATGACGTACTAGTTGGCATTGAGCGGACATTCTATCATGGCGCGTCGGAATCACGTAAAAATACCGTGAAATTAGCGCTTCCGAATCCGGACCGTGCCGAACTATTGGTTAACGGTGAACTCTCTAATTTGACGCGAAATAAGCGTAATTTGCCTGCGTTTAATACGACGGTTAGGTACGCGGTAACAGCGGTCGATCCAATAAAGCGTGGAATGCTCGCGCGGTCAGTTGCGAATGCTTACGGAGAACTGGCGGGCGATAACCGGCTCGAACCCGTTAAGATAAACGTAAGAGGACGCGTAGAAATCGGTTGGAATATGCGCGAGTTTAATCCGAATATGATGAGCGTTGATGAGGTCGGCAAGCTAACGCAACTACCAACCGCTGAACTGCAGGCGGAGTTTGCGGACCAGTTGCGGTCGAATCGACGCGTTGAGATAGAATTGCCGGCTGCTTTCCGTAATGAGCGCGGTATATTAGCGGGCACGGCTACAGATAGGGGCGCGACTCTTAACGTTCATATTCCGACGAATCAACCGGATAAATTGTATATGCCTCGCGTAGTTAACGGGTCGCCGCGTATGGGCAAGGATCAGCATATCGTTAATCTAATCGTTGAGGCTAAGCGTAAGCACGGAATAGGCGCGGTCATTCCGGACTTTATTGACGAGCAGAATCGGGATAGCTCCGGTAACTGGCGCGGCATGGCTAACGCTGTGCGCGACCATTTAGAGCCGGACGACGTTATCGATATTAACCTGGCGGATACAAGTTACGCGCCTTACTTCGGGCTGCAATCGATATTCCGTAATATTAGCGATGAGCGCGTTGCGGCCGATGTGATTGCGGAGTACTTGACGGATTTCTTACTCGCGGATGGTGACGAGGATAAATTCCAGACGGCCGACTTTACACGTTCAGCAGCGAAGGTATGTCGCGGAGACTTTACGGATATGAAGGCGATGTTTCAATCGGGCAAATTTCGGAAAGAGATGATCGCGGAGAACGAGCACCTATTCGATATGGATACGTGGCGTGATTTCGATAAGATGACGGAAGGGAAGCAGGGGCAGATATACGGGCCGGTCTTGCGGCGCATTAGTCAAATTACGGGGAGCGAGTTCCTTAAGCCGATGTTCGCGCAATCAGCCGATAAAGCGATGGATTTATACCGTTGGATTAGCGAAGGAAAAGTCGTGATTATACGTTGCAAAATGCCGGACGGTATTCCGATGCCGGAACGCCTAAAGGAGATACTCGGATACTGGCTCGTCATGTTAACGTTTCTTATTAAACTAGCGCAGGATGGGCGCGGTGCCGGAACGTTCCTCGTGCTTAACGAACCGCATCAATTCTTATCGCGCGGCCTCGTACACTTTACCAAGCGGATGCTGCGTGAAGGTCCGAAATATAAACTCGCGCCTATTATCGCGTTCCATGATTTCAGCGCGTTCCAGGCGTATCCGGGCTTCGTTGATACATTACTGTCCGCGTCCGTTAATTGGCACCTGTTCCGTAATACGCATCTCGACACGTATAAACGGTTACTCCCGTATCTATCAAAAACGTTCGCCGATCCGCAGGCTGCGTTTGAGGCAACGAAGCAATATCAATTTATAGCGTGCTGGCTCGTAGAAGGCGAGTATGCGCCGCCGTTCGTATGTGACGCGCTTCAACCGGTCGGTAAGCGACATAGCACGGCTGATAACGCGAAGCTCACGCAAGAACATGCGCGATTATATGGGCGACCTATTTCGGAAGTGTTGGCGGAAATTAAACAGCGTGAACGCGCTTATCGCTGAAGCCGTATCCATTCCGGAATTACGATGTTATCGAAGCGCGAGATATCGAGGCCTGACGCTTAATCTCCGTAATGTCATGCGTAAGTAAATCCATCGCGAGTTCGACGCTCTCTATGTACGGTTCGGGCGTTCTGAGAGCTCCGCGTAATATCTCGGTGTCGCGCTCAAATGCCGTTAAGACTAGCGGGAGGATAACGTGATATTTTACGAGCGTGCGTTCTTCGTCGGTTATCTGTGCGGGTACTGTAGTCATTCGTTTCATCTCCGTTTTGCGAACATATATTCGTATTATATACCGAGTTAGCAAGTCGCGCAATAACGCGCGAGTCCTTCGTATCTATAATCTTCGCTTTTCGTACGCGCAGGATTCGTGCAGAAATCGACTATATTTACGCAAAGCTTGTCAACGCGCGTCATATCGGTTATAATAAGTCGCGAAGGATTTATCGGAATTGGACGGCGATTTCCGTAAATTTAACGCAAGGTCCTATCGTACTTACAAGCGTAGATATATGAACGGATAGATAAACGCTTAGTCAGAACGTAGGATTACCGCATTCAATTCGCCGGGGTGGCGGAATTGGCAGACGCACAGGACTTAAAATCCTGCGGTAGGTGACTACCGTACCGGTTCGAGCCCGGTCCTCGGCATACATTACGAATTTATAAATAGGCTGGCTCCTTTCGGAGACCAGCTTATTTTTTTAGAAAAAGTTTAATATATCATGGGAGTGTTATCTTCAGTATATATTATTGCCGCATGGTAGGGGAGAGGAGCAGAATTGAATTATGTTTGATAATGATTGGGATGATCTTCTTAAAGAAGAGATGGACAAGGATTACATACAGGAACTCCGATTAAAGCTCGCTGTAGAGTATAAGACCATGACGATATATCCTCCAAAGGAAGAGATATTTAATGCACTAAAAATTACCTCCTTTGCAGATACCAAGGTCGTTATTATTGGCCAAGATCCATATCACGGCGCAGGGCAGGCGGAAGGATTAAGCTTTTCAGTTAAAAAAGGGGTTAGAATCCCCCCTTCTTTGCGAAATATATATAAAGAATTGCATGCTGACCTCGGAGTGCCCATTCCAAACCATGGATCATTAAAATCATGGGCTGGACAAGGAGTGCTGCTTCTGAACAACGTACTAACCGTACGAGAGGGCGAGCCGACTTCACACCACCATCTTGGCTGGCAAAGGTTCACAGACACCATAATTGAAAAATTGAACGATCGAAAGCAGCCCATTGTATTCATCTTGTGGGGGAGTCATGCGCAGAAAAAGGGCGCGTTTATTGATGATTCACGTCATCTTGTTATCAAGTCAGCACATCCTAGCCCATTAGCAGCACGCCATGGTTTTTTCGGAAGCCATCCTTTTTCAAGAGCAAATGCTTTTTTGGAATCAAAGGAAATGGGACAAGTCAACTGGGCTATTCCTGATTAATGCGGAGGTGAACGGGAAATGCAGCACTGGGTAGGTCAGAGAGTATTAGTAGAACGAACAGGTGAACGCAAGGACCCCGTTCAAGGGATTTTGCTTAAGTGGGATGTCAATGCGGAAATGATTGTGATTGGGGCCAAAAAAGTTAAAATACCGTTTAGTCAAATTGTACGAATTCATTCATTGCCTGAGGATGCTTATGGTAAAGGAAAGAAAAAAGCAAGATCAGGCCTGCACCATGTTGGGTATGTAATGAGACAGTCCATACAATTTGATAATGCGATCTACTTCAAATCTGCTGTAACGGTTTGGAAAGGAGCTAAATTGATCTCCTATCGCACAACAATCAAATCGCACAATGAAGAAAGTGTGTGGCTTGAAGATGGGACGATGCTTGAGAAAGATTTATATACCTTTGTTGTAAAATCTAGACACGGACAGCGGTAAAATTTAATCAAAATTTAAAGTTTATATCATGTATCGTTAATAATGAGTTAGTATAATGTATTTGTAACTCCTTAAAGATGATGATTGGTATATGGAAAAGCTCACCGGCTGCAAACGGTGAGCTTTTTGTTGTTTATTAGTAAAGAATCCTTTTTTCACCCCATAGCAGTATCGCATAAGTTTGAATTCCACAGGGGATTATACAATCGACAGACCAATAATATAAATGTGGGGTGAAGGGATCATGAAAAAACAATGGGCAACGATGTTAGCTGCTGCCAGTATCTCTATGGTGATTGCCGTACCAGCGATGGCTGACGGAAATAATGCAAACAACAATCCGGTTAAGAACAGTGTAAACCGTATTGAAAAAGATTTGGGTCTTGACGGAACAAACAATGGTACAACAAACATGAACCGAACTCGTACGATGAACAACATGAATGACAATATGTACAATGCACCAGGAACCTACAACACAAACAGCTATCGTAACGGTACTTATGGCACTAATGGTACTAACGGCACTTATGGTACCAACAATGTCCGAGCTAACGCAGCTGATAATGATGGAATGGATTGGGGATGGCTTGGTCTGCTAGGTCTGTTCGGTCTTGTCGGTCTTCGCAAAGAAAGACACGAAGGCTCAAGATAATCTTTTCTAACCAATATTTTAATGCAATAGGCAAAGTTTGAAAAGAACAAGGTCATTGCCCGATCATAAAAAAGCCTTACTCGAATACTATCTCATGCCTAACCTTAGCGGTAAGGAGAAGAACATGGGTGAAGTATCAGGATAAGGTTATGGCTAAGTTGGAGGATGGTCTGCGATTCTTGTTCTTTTCATTCTTCTTATGCTCATTATCTAAACCTTTCCTAAACTTTTGGAATAAGGGGCCACAGGTGTTGATACCTGATGGTCTTTTATTTTTTTTAAATTTTCATCATTCATGAATGCTTTGGTGCTCCATAAGAAGCCTGACTCTAGTTGACAGGGTCACCTTTTATTGAAGGGATCGGTGATTTTCAGGGCGATTATGAAGATCAAGGGAGTAGACTGCTTTTGCGAGTATAAAATAATTAAATTGCACGTAGTCCCATTGTTCTAATTGATCAGAAATCAAATTAAAAACTGAAATGACAAAATGGTGAAAACAATACCAGAAGCAAGAAGTATAATACCTCTAAACTGAATACCAATAATGTCGGTATCATCAAGTTCATCTTTGTGGCGATTAAAAGGCCATGAATCTGGTTGCTTTAATGCTCTGACACCTGCTATAAGTGTAAAGATACCGATGGGAAGATAAATTAAAAATTCGAACATGATATCACCTCTTTTAATATATACGCGCTAAGAAAGAAGAGGTTTGATTTTAGTGAGGGAGAGGTAACAAAATGGGGAAGTGTAGGTCTTAAATTATATCCAAGTAACAGTTCGGCCACTCCCGAAGGTTTACGTCATAAACATATAGGCATCACTTCCTTCCTGGCTCTTCCTGCAATGTAGCCAATAAACGCTCCCCGTTTATTCATAAGCGAGTCAATAAACCCGCGAGTTGCCTAATGCGCAATATAGATTAAGAATGTCATTACCACTCGGCTGACCGCTATTTGTATAAAAAATGCTATATCTTGTTGCCAAACCTCTATAAAAAGTACGATCCCCTGGCGTTTCTATGCTTGACTCATTCCAAACTGCACCATAATGATTGGCGTGAGACCCTACCCATACAATTGTTGAAGGTTTGAAAGATAACCCTGTAACACTAAAGAATCCAGCTGAATCCGATGTGCTAAAACCTCACTCGAATTGTTTCCCCGGATATACTTGAATCCCTTTATCGTAAATGCCTGCGGTAAGAGCTCATTGTTGAGGGCCATACTTACGTTCCTCTTCGCTCAATCGGAAAAGCAATCGGGGCTGCAATCGGATGGGATAATAAAACAAAGACAGCAAGTTTAGATACTAAACAATAAAAAAAGCCCAGGGGAAACTTGGGAAACTGAGTTAAGGTGCCGAGCTGCGCTTTCATGCTTGAGGTCTATAGTTATAAATGATGCAAACAGATAAACAACACCTGAGAATTTCATAATATATTATATGATAAAACACCTCTTTAAAAATGAGTAATTCAAATCTAAAGAGGTGTTATAAATGGTGCTATTCTTAAGGCGAGACTGATCTTAGAGTGCAATAATGTGGCTCTGAAGGTGCCTTGCTTGATTCAGCTCCATCAGCATCACCTATGAATGTAAAAGTATAAATTCCCTCTTGGGGTATTAACTGATTATAAAGTAATATGGATCGTCGTTCCATTCCAGAGATTCCTGTAAATGTGATAGTTTTTCCGTCATTAATGATTTGATCTTCAGTGAAGTTTCTCCATGCTCCAGATCCATCATAATCAAAATATTTATCATCTGTACCAAATGAAAAACCATCAGGAACCGTTATTTCTAAAGTGCCATTTTCAAAAACTTCACCAGTGACATAATCTAAGCGAAAAGTGATTGGATTGATTCCGGCCACAGATTCCTTCTCTCTTGCAAAATACCCATCAAATCCGTATGATTCCGAGCTCTTGGTAATCTGAACCTGAACATCTTTAGTTAGTGAAACCGTAATTACATAATCTGAACTAATTTCAGATTCGTTAAGAGCTTCATCAGTAGCAGTAATTGCAAATTTGTACTCACCTGGAGCTAGATCTCCAATACTACTAGGATCTAATGAACCATCTACATTACTTGTGCCTAAAATAATTGGTTCTCTCAATTCACCTTCATCAATAACACCAATATTGTTAGTATCTAACCAAGGATATGCACGTACTACCGCGTTTTCTTCGCTAATTGCAGATTCGATACCAAATAATTGATCATCAGTTCCATTGTAGTTATCATTTACATCAAATTTAGTCGTATTAATAGAAGGAGGTGTTGTATCTTCAATGATAGGCTCCATAATGACTCGATCTAAAACCTTATAGCTTGTGAGCCCAGTAGTTGTTCCTGTAGCTGCATTTGGTGTTACCTCAACGCTGATATAGTGATCAACATCTTCTTCGGTAAAAGTATAGGAGCTATTATTACTATCTGGAATTAATTCTTTATTCCTACCTTCAGAATTTGAAGAGCGATACCAAGCATAATTTGTAGATACTAGTTGATCGTCCTCAGCATCCTCATAATCAAAGTGGATACTAACTTGTTGACCAACAACTAGTATTTCAGTTTCTTCTTCAAACACAAAACTTAAATCTTTAGCTATAGGAGCCGCATTTAATGGTGGCTCTGGATTGGGATTTGGTGTTGGATTAGGATTACTATCTGGCACCGTTGGTGTCGTAGATGGTGGTGTATTAGGGCTTGGTGTTGATGGTTTTTCTGGTTCTTTCACTGGCTCTTGTTCTGGTTCTGGATTAGTAGGCGGGATTACAACTTGCTCTTGTTCTAACTCAGTTTTCTTAGTGAGAAACTTCGAAGTTACCAAAGCCACTTGTTGGCGACTAGCAATTCCTTTAGGGTCCAATGTACCATTTGAGTTCCCTGTCATTAATTGATGCTCTAATGCAGCAGCTACATATTCTTTAGCCCATGGTGAAACCGATGAATAATCCGCAAAGCTAAGTGAAGTTCCTTTGCCAGTTGCATCAACGCCTAGGGCATTTACAAAGATAACTGCCATCTGTTCACGTGTTAGTGATTGAGTTCCAGAAAATTTACCATTCCCTGTACCGCTAACAAGTCCTGCTTTATAAGCTGCTTCCACAGCAGCAAAAGCATAGGAGTCTGATGAGACATCTTTAAAAGTTGCAGTCTGAGGTGGGGTTGATGTGTTTAAGTTTAAAGCCTTGGAAAGTACAATTGCGAAATCTTGTCTTGAGATGTCTCCGGTTGGATTAAACCTTCCATTTCCTGTACCTTTTAGGATACCTGCATCGGCTAATTTATTAATCGCATCCTTTGCATAGCTGTCTGAAATATCTGTAAAAGCAGTGGACGCAACGGCAGGAGATGCTAACGAACCAAGCAGGAGAGCCATTGACAAAATGGATGCAGTAGTAAGTTTACGTGTTCTCATATATAACCCCTTAATATAGTATAAAAGACTTATACTATATCGGAAAAAGGAAAGGTTTTAATTAATATAAATTACGAATTCCGGGAGTTATTCACAAGCAAGAGCCGGCAGAGATATCTACATTAGTAAATTAGTATTCAGGAATTGGTTTGAAGGAACAACCTTTGATGTGTTTCAAACGAACGAAAGCAGCGGTGATTAGCCGCTGCTTTTTTCGTATCGGAGGCGTGTTCGCATCATATTCGTATCAATGGGCATTTTGAAGATTGAAACAAATGCTAGTAAAAGAAGAAAACCCTTGATATACAAGGGTTTTCAGTAATGATCTGTAGTGGGCTCGAACCACTGACCCCTACCCTGTCAAGATAGTGCTCTCCCAGCTGAGCTAACAGATCATAGTAAAATTTGTGGAATAATCCTATATTATCAGGCTTGGTTGGTAGTGTCAATCCCAATTTCCATGTTTAATTTGCCTTCAAATGATGCATCCTTAAAGGAAGAAAAATCATCTGGAGGAACAGCATCCCATGAACAGTAAATTCACCTACGGAATAAAGTTAATAGGCTCATGTGCAATATTATTTGGCAGTGTAACAGGATGTTCTCTTACCCCTTCACAAGAGACAATCAACCTGCAGTTAATCGAACCGTACGAATCGGAGCTCCCCGTTATTGATAGTGTGTACAGGAAATCAGTGGGAGACGAGGTCTATTCTAAAGATGCACAAGATGATACATTCCTGCCTTAAATAATTATAGTTAAACTCTATTTCCCTGCCATATGCCGAGCGGCTGTACGATGGAGTCTTTTGTATTGTATAATGGGTTCTGATTTAGCGATTGGATAGAACAGAGGGGGAGACGTATGCCAGCCGAGATCATAAATGTAACGACACAAGAACAGCTTGAAGCTGGGCTGAACATTCGAAAAGAGGTATTTGTTGAGGAGCAGAACGTTCCAATAGAAGAGGAAATAGACCAATATGACGTTTTAAGTCCAGATGCACACCATGTATTGATCCAGGATGGACAAGAGATGGTGGCGACCGGCCGTCTGATTTATTATAAAAAGGATACAGCCAAATTGCAGCGGATTGCTGTACTCAAGCCATACCGTGTTAATGGTTACGGACGCGTGTTGATCATGGCACTAGAGGAAAGAGCGAGAGAACTGGGTCTGACTTATTCTTTGCTGGACGCACAGTGTCAGGCAGAAGGATTTTACGCAAAACTGGGCTACGAGACGATTTCGGACGAGCCCTTTTATGATGCGGGCATCCTGCATGTACGTATGCAGAAGGAGCTTTAAGAAGCCATACCTTACATAAGAAGACTACATTCGGGGCAGACTCATAGATGTCGGATAATCATATTATTTTTATATGATCTGGCAGGAACAAAACTATGGCTGCAAAAGGAGTGTATGTTCTTATGGAAAATAACACACGCGAGCAATTTGTTGCCGTTCAGAAAAACGGAGACGGAGATTTGACTGCATTTAAAACGTCAACCGGGCGAGTACTGGATTATAATCAAGCACTAAATGAAATCCAGACTGGAGCGATCGCCGGCGTTAATTTGTTCAAGGCCAGAGACGGTTCACTTCGCATTCGCGGAGATGCGGATGGGGATCCAACGAACAATTTGGATCAATTACCCATTTTTCAATAGAAACAGCAATACACAAAGAAGCCCTAATTATTAGGGCTTCTTTTTTTGCTTGAGCTTTTGTACCCCGTCAGTAGTTTTAAAGACGAGCAGCATCCTTAACAACCACTAATCCTTAAGGAAGTGATAGGACCACTATCTTTTAACCCTGCTAGTGGAATTTTTGGATGGCGAACGACTTTTGCGAAGCAACTGGAGAGAGTCAGTCAAAAATGGAACGCCAAATGGAACGTCTGAGAGCCAGTCAAAAATGGAACGCCAAATGGAACGCCCTGATGCACCTTCTCCGCGAATGTCCCATACAATGCATTACCAGGCAAGATCTAAGTGAATCAGACGAGTGCCTTGAACACCTATGAAAGCGGGGAATGTGCCCATGGCAAAGGGGAAGGGCAACAAAGGCGGAGCAAGCAAGGAAAAGGTGCGGACAAGTATGAAGTTGGTTACCTCTGAGGTGTGCGAGGTTTGTAAAACTCCGTGTGTACTCGGTATGACTTACGCAGAGCGTATGAGGCAGCCGGGAGCTGTGGGTAAGGGTGTCCCTTGCATTCTAACGAAACCAAAGGGATAAGAAGTAGAAGCATCATGCACCGTGCCATCAGAGGACGGTGCATGTTTATTCAGTTATATAAGAAGTCTCATATACATTTTTCGTCCTTTTTTCTGAAAATTTTTCCAAACGCACCGCAACTTGTGCTCTTAGATGAAGTATAAATAGACATACTAAATCTCAAAGCTGGAGGGAACTAAAGCTTATGAAGTGGAAAAGAACCCTAGCCGTTGCGGTGGTGTTCTCGCTCTTGGGCAGCGGATCCATGTTATTTGCTGACTCGGTTACCGAACGAATCCGTGTCATAATTAATGGACAAGAAGTAAGCGGCGGCGGTTACTTTATAAACGGTACTACATATGCTCCTGTTCGCGAAATCAGCGGACTTGCTTCATGGGATTCATCCAATAACAAGGTTTCGGTAATTAAGCCGAATGTGCATATTACTTTATTTAAAGGCGATACGGTATTTGGGAATGTGAATGTCGGAAAGTTAAAGTTCAACGTGTTAAGTCAAGTCGATAGTCTGGAAGGGAAAATCGCAGAGGTCAAAATAGCGATAACAGATCCCTCCGGGAATGTAAAAGATATACAGTCCGAAAAGCTGAGCAGCGGGTCAAAGGATAATTTCTGGTTCAAAACAAACGATTTTACTTATGATTTTAAGAAAAGCGGGAAATATAAAGTAGGGTTTTACATGAAACCATCAGGAAACAGCACTTTCACCTTGGTGTCCGAGAAAGTGATTACAGCATTGGACTAGACTTCAATTGATTTTGTTCTCTAATAGTGTTACGATACGTCCGTATGATTACAAGCGACGAAAGTATGATTACACTATAAATATTAAAGTGAGGTATTTCCCCATATGAGCGATCATAACCATGTTCACGGCGAACATTGCAACCATGACCACGATCATGAACACGAAATGGCTGTTCTTACACTGATTGATGAAAACGGTGCTGAAGTCGAAATGATTTTGGCTCAAACCTTTGATGTTGACGGTAAAGAGTATGCGGTGCTGCTTGAGCGCAACAACCCTGAAGCGGACGGCTTGATTCTTCGCCTGGAAGAAGAGAACGAGGAAGTTTCCTTGTACCAAATCGAAGACGAAGATGAATGGAACCGTGTTGAAGCAGCTTTCAACGAATTGGTTGAGAACGAGTAGTCCTTCGTTAAACGAAAAGACCAGACAATTGTCTGGTCTTTTTTTGTGGAAACTTATTAAAATATAGGGTCAGCTTCAACGATGACTTTTACATTGTTAATATAACGGTCTTCGGGCCCTTTAACCGGCAGGCCGACCTCAACATGCTCCACGATATAGTTGATGTTCTCCTGAGAGATAACTTCTCCTGGCAGCAGGATCGGAATCCCCGGCGGGTAGACATAAATAAATTCAGCGATGATTCTTCCTGCGGACTCCTTGAATGGAATGACTTCCGTATCTCCATAGAAGGCTTCACGAGGCGTCAGCATTAGCTGCGGAATTTCTGGAATTTTGACAACCAGCTCGTTTGCCTGATTCACGTTGTAATAAGTCTGTGACAGTTCACGCAGCGCATCGAGCAATATGTTGACCGTTTCGTCATTATCTCCTGGAGTAATCAGGCAGAGGATATTGTACATATCACTCATCTCGACCTCTATGTTGTAATGCTCACGCAGCCAATTTTCCGTATCATAACCGGTTAGGCCAAGGTGACGGACATGAATGGTGACTTTGGTCGGATCGTAACTGTAGGTTGCCTCGCTGCCCAGAATTTCTTCTCCGAAGCAGTATAGTCCTTCAATATCATTAATGGCACGCCGAGCATACTGGGCAAGATCAATTGCTTTCTGCGCCATATCTCGTCCATGAAGTGCCAGATTCCGTCTCGCTGTATCTAGGGAAGACAGCAAAATATAAGATGTAGAAGTTGTGGTCAGCATACTGATAATCGTCTGTACGCGCTGTGGATTAACAAATCCGTTTTTGGTATTCAGATTCAGGACCGAGCTTTGCGTCATCGAACCGCCCAATTTATGAACGCTAGTGGAAGCTAAATCTGCACCAGCTTCCATAGCAGACATAGGAAGATCTTCATGGAAATGAATCAATACACCATGTGCTTCGTCTACAAGAACAGGCACCTGATAGCTGTGAGCCAAATCCACGATCTCCTTTAGATTTGCGCATACACCGAAATAGGTCGGATTGATGACAAGTACTGCTTTTGCATCAGGGTGACGCTCAAGTGCACGGCGTACGGAACCAACCGTAATCCCATGATCAATACCTAGATTCTCATCGCTTACAGGAGAGACAAAGATCGGCTTTGCGCCGGAAAAGATGATGGCAGACATGACGGATTTGTGTACATTCCGCGGCACGATGATCTTCTCACCAGGACCGCACACAGACAAAATCATGGTCATGATGGCACTGCTTGTCCCCTGAACGCTGAAATAGGTATAATCTGCACCGAAAGCATCGGCAGCCAGCATTTGGGCTTCTTCAATAACTCCAGTCGGTTGATGCAAATCGTCAAGAGGGGCGATATTGATCAAATCTATGGAAAGGGCGTTATCCCCAATAAATTCGCGAAACTCTGAGTCCGTTCCAAGTCCTTTTTTGTGACCAGGGATGTGAAACTGTACCGGATTGTTAGCCGCGTGGTTCTTAATTGCTGTAAAGAGCGGCGTACGACGGTGATCCATGGATGCTGTCACAACCTTTCATTATTAAGAATAATTAAACCTAGATGAGTATAGCAAAATGAAAAGCGAATGGAAATGGATTTTTTATGAACCTGCTTTTTAATTTGAAATTGCGGGCAAACCCTCAGATTAAAAGGACATTTTGTAGAGGGGAAGCAGGGCAGCAAAGGTCTCTTCAATTGTCTTGCCAAACTTCTCTCCGTCGCGCAGTATCGGATCATCCTTCTCAATACGAAGTCCGCACAGAACCTCGGATTTTTTCACATTTTTAAGACGCTCCGCCATCTTTTCAAAATCCGCGTTTGACATATCCTTATGAAGGGTTCCTTCCGGCACCATATGGTCAGTAGACCAGTAGAAATGATCAGGTATGTTTTGTGCCACTTCATTAACTTGGCGGGATAAGGCTTCGGCGAAAATTTCCTTGTTGCTGCTTTCATATATGATCGCGAAAATAACGAACGTGTGAGTTCCAAACATTCCTACTTGAAAATGAGGATATGCTTTATAGCCTCTTTTATTGTTTGCTACGGCAACCCAGGTATCATTCGGCGGATTGACTTTGCGGCGCGCATGTTTCGCTACATGGACAAACATCTCTTCACCGCACAGATCGCTTAAGAAGGGAGCCACAGCTGCCCCTATTTCCTCGAGCTTCGGCCGGACTCTTTCGATCAACAGCTCCATCCGGGGTTCTAGTCCGGGTACTTCAAATACTTCAAAATCTGCCTCAAGAAATGAGGGATATGTGATTTGTGTCATTAATGCGTAATCCTCCTTAAGGTAAGCATGAACCTAAACACTTTCCAATATAATAGTATACACAATATTACGGGACTCATTATAACACGTTGCTCCAGCTCAAACTGCTTTTTAGTCTGTTCTTTTCGAGGTTTGTTAGTGAAGATTTTATGTTTAAAAAATGGTCAAACGACTAAGTACCCTTCTAACCAATGCAGTATAAAATATGGTAAGCAAGAGCAAAGGTTACCGCAAGGAGTAGCAGCGGCAAGTCAAATGTATACATGAGATTCGGATAAAAAAACCGTAAAGTGGAGGAGGAAGTGCCGTGAACAAGAGCTATGAAGTGGAATATTGCAATCTAGAGCTCCGGTTTAGCCGCCTTCGTATCCAACAACTCATCAAAGATCTGATCCAAGAAGGATATTCGCTATACTGGAGTGAGGATGAGAACTTTTTTATTCTGTCTGTGCGCACCGGCCGTAAATTAGTCAAGCTGAAATTTCAGCAAATGAGAACAGGTGATTACAAGTTGATCGGTGACTATATTATTAAAGATGTAAAGTTAGCAGAATACATCGAAAAACTGATCGGAGACACCAGAGGGCATGCTGTCGTCCGCAGATTTAAGGATCATATAATTGTCGTTGAAAATATATTATTCGGAGAGGTTATTCGCCTTGTCGAAGTGTCAGGCTTTAAGCAGAGAGTCATTTATCAGAAGGGACCAACGCCGACACTCGAAGAGATGGAGGAAATGCTGGCCTCAGAGGAAGGGGAGCTTAGGATGCTCCTGCTGCGGATGGAAATCGATGACGAACTCGAAAGACTTCATGCCGCCATCGGTGCGAAGGATGAAGCTAAAGCGGATACATGCCGTTCAAATTTGATCCAGTTACAGGATCGTATGTTAATGCTTGAATGGTAATCCCCAGCAAGCTCCATACTAAGTATGAGTATTTCATGAACACCTCGTGAAAAGAGGTGTTTTATCCTTGTTTAAAATGTGACAGGGGTTCACTTCCAAAACCAAACACGATAGAATAGGGGTATTGTTAGTCCGCCCTTCAATTTCTCTACATATATTAAGGACATTACAAAGACAAAACATACCTTAATAGGGTGCTGAATAACAAATAAACATCACTAAAAATACGAAGCAAAGGATGGAGAACCAATGGCAAAACAACAAATTGGTGTTATCGGCCTGGCCGTCATGGGTAAAAACCTGGCCTTAAATATCGAAAGTAAAGGCTTCTCGGTTTCAGTGTTTAACCGTTCCCCTGAGAAAACGCATGATCTTCTTAAAGAAGCTGAAGGCAAAAACTTAATAGGAACGTTCTCCATTGAAGAATTCGTACAATCTTTGGAATCTCCGCGTAAAATATTAATTATGGTACAAGCCGGTCCTGCGACAGATGCAACGATTGAGCAGCTGGTTCCGCATCTGGACCAAGGCGATATTATCATTGATGGAGGAAATGCATATTTCCCTGATACACAGCGCCGCAGCAAAGAACTCGAAGACAAAGGCTTCCGCTTTATCGGTGCCGGCGTTTCCGGCGGTGAAGAAGGCGCGCTGAAAGGCCCATCCATTATGCCGGGTGGACAAGAGAGTGCTTATGAGCTTGTAAAGCCGATCCTTACTTCCATTGCAGCTCAAGTAAACGGCGAGCCTTGTACGACATATATCGGTCCGGATGGAGCAGGACATTATGTAAAAATGGTTCACAACGGTATTGAGTACGGCGATATGCAGTTGATTGGTGAAGCATATCATTTGTTAAAAGATGTGCTTGGACTGAATGCTGAACAATTCCATGAGATCTTCAGCGAATGGAACAAAGGAGAGCTGGACAGCTATCTGATCGAAATTACTGCTGATATCTTCTCGAAATATGATGAAGAGACGGGTAAGCCGATGGTAGACGTGATCCTTGATGCGGCAGGACAAAAAGGTACAGGTAAATGGACAAGCCAAAGCGCCCTGGACCTTGGAGTACCGCTTTCCATGATTACGGAATCCGTATTCTCCCGATTCCTGTCAGCAATGAAGGAAGAGCGTATTGCAGCAAGTAAAGTACTGAGTGGTCCGAAGACTGAAGCATTCACAGGCGACAAGCAAGAGTTCATCGAGAATGTTCGCAAGGCTCTCTTTGCAAGTAAAATCGTATCTTACGCACAAGGCTTCGCACAAATGCGCGCTGCTTCCGACGAGTACGGCTGGAACCTGAAATACGGCAATATTGCAATGATCTTCCGCGGCGGCTGCATTATTCGTTCCCAGTTCCTGCAGAATATTAAAGATGCTTATGACAAAGACGCTGAGCTCAAAAATTTGCTGCTTGATCCATATTTCAAAAATGTGGTTGAATCTTATCAGGATTCATGGCGTAAAGTCATCTCTGTTGCTGTAGCAAACGGTATTCCGGTACCTGGCTTTGCAAGTGCTTTGTCTTACTATGACAGCTATCGTACGGAAAGACTTCCTGCGAACCTGCTGCAAGCACAGCGCGACTATTTCGGTGCGCATACATTCAAGCGTGTGGATAAAGAAGGAACATTCCACTACAACTGGATGGAGAACTAATCCAGCAGCTGGAGATGAGCTGGTGAAAGAGATGAATGGTCGGGTTCTTCGTACAGGCCATACAAAGCCTCTTTAAGGCACTTTCTTAATCTTTCCTGAGTGTAATGATGAGCCGCGTGTTCATTCAGAAGCAGCAGGGAAGCTTCGCTGAAATATTGAAAACTTTCTATAAGACGTGGCTTTGGAAGATTCATGATAAGTGGATCCTCTGAAGCCACTTTTTGTTGAACATAATGCAACACTAACAAAACGTCATTTCTGCAGATCACGTGGCCTCTTTCAAATATTCGCGAAATTCGGCTGGACAAAGGCTTTTTATTTACGGCATCGGCGCTGGCTATGAGATTAACAGCTTCCACATTCCACACTCCCTACAGGTATGATTGAGGCGAATCATCTGTATCATAAATACGCCTGTGGATGTCCACTTATGACTTCTTGGCGGATCATTTTATCTGTGTTATGTTTAGATGAAGAATAGCGACCCGGACCAAGTATGGTCCTGTTAAAGGAGTGGAACAGGGCTTTGAGCAGCAAAAAAGGAAATGTCATCCTTATTGGAATGATGGGAACAGGTAAAACAACCGTATCGGGTATGCTTGCAGATCAGCTGAATTATAGATTGGTCGACATCGATGCAGCAATTGAGGAGCAGGAGGGCTGTCCGATTCCCGAGTTGTTTAAACAGAAGGGAGAAGCTTATTTTCGTGAGGTAGAGACGAGCGTATTGCTTCGAGTTCTGGAAAGTTCTTCACAGATTGTTTCTACAGGCGGAGGTTCTGTCCTTAAGCCGCTTAATTGCGACGCAATGAAAAAAGCCGGTTGGGTTGTAGCGTTAACGGCGAGTGCCGATGCTATCATTCGGAGAGTGTCGGCAAACAGTGATCGGCCATTATTAGCGGGAAATGTGGAAGATCGTGTAAATAAAATCATGAAGGAACGCAAATCAGTCTATTCCTTTGCAGACCTGACAGTGGACACTTCGGAGCTGAATCCAGAAGAGGTTGTTCAGCATATTTTAGCGCGTCACCGCGTTTAAGCTGTTGTGCTTTTAAGGTCTGTTGTTGTATGATGGGGATAAATAATAAAAGGACAGGCCAATATGCCTGCCCTTTGCGATGTTTAGTCGGCTTGTTCGTTCCATGCGAGCATTCCGCCAACCATGTTGGTGCATCCTTCATACCCTTGCTGCGCCAAATACTCGCAGGCTCTTTCGCTGCGATATCCGCTGCGGCAGATAAAGATAATTTCTCCGGTATTTTCGATTTCGGAGAGGCGGTCTGGAATTTGGCCGAGAGGAATATGTTTTGCTCCGGAAATGATTCCGGCAGCGACCTCTTCATCTTCACGGACGTCAATCATTTGCAATGCTTCACCAGACTGAAGACGGGCTTTGAGCTCTTCAGCTGTAATTTCAGGTACCTGATTCATTAGGGTAGACCTCTTTTCTATATCATCTCGATAAGATTATGGTATGTTCCATGTTATCAACAATTTTATGATACCGAAGTCAGACTAAGCGTGTCAATTTTGCATTTATATATTACTTTACCAAAAGGAGCTACTTTAAGATGGACGTTATAGTAAATCATACCCCGCAGCTTTCAGGAACAATTGATGCTCTTTCTTCCAAGAACTACACTACCCGTTATTTGCTTGTTGCAGCGCTTGCGGAAGGGACAAGCACAATCTACTATCCAGCTCACAGCGAGGACAGCGATGCCATGCGTCGTTGTATTGAGGCTCTGGGAGCGGAGCTTGCGGAAGACGAGGAGAAAATAACAATAAAGGGCTTTGGATCCTCCCCTCGTCAAATTACCGAGCTTAATGTGGGCAATGCAGGCGCAGTTCTTCGTTTTCTTATGGGCATTGCGGCACTTGGAGAAGAGATTCATTTTGTGAATACCTATCCCGAATCACTCGGAAAGCGGCCGCACCAGGACCTGATTGATGCTTTGGAACAATTGGGAGTACAAGTGGAGCATCAGGATGGAAGGCTTCCGATTACGATTCGCGGTGGTAAGCCGGAGGGTGGAGCAATTCGGGTATCAGGAACAGTAAGCTCTCAGTATTTGAGTGCACTATTGTTTCTAACACCATTATTGCCTAAGGACAGCACAATTGAGGTACTGGGCGACTTGAAATCCAAGGTAGTCATTGGCCAGACGCTGGAAGTATTAGAGCAGGCTGGAATTACGATTCATGCAAGTGAAGATTATATGTCTTTCCAAGTTCCAGGTGGTCAAAAATATAAAGCAGCTGAATATACGGTACAGGGAGATTATCCAGGCTCGGCTGCTGTATTGGCAGCAGCTGCGGTTACGAAGTCTGATGTTACGGTAACTCGGTTAATGGAGAGAAGTAAACAGGGTGAACGTGCTGTTGTAGACGTGCTTCGCATGATGGAAGTTCCGCTTACTCATGAGAATGACATCGTTACAATCAAAAGCAACGGTAAGCTTAAAGCGGTCGAGTTTGACGGAGATGCTGCAACCGATGCGGTGCTTGCAATGGTTGCAGCTGCTGTCTTCGCAGAAGGCACATCCCGCTTCTATAATGTAGAAAATTTACGATACAAAGAATGTGACCGTATAACAGATTATTTGACTGAGCTGGCAAAGGCCGGTGCAAAAGTGGAAGAGAAACGGGATGAGATCATTGTACATGGAAGGCCTGAAGGTGTTGAGGGCGGCGTAGAGATTAACGCTCATTACGATCATCGGGTCATTATGGCTCTAACCGTTGTCGGACTCAGAGCAAAAGAGCCGCTCCGTATTAAGGATGCTCATCATGTGGCCAAATCGTATCCGGGTTACTTTGATCATTTGCGGGCGCTTGGTGCAAATGTGGAATGGGTATAATACAATATAAGTGCTTGATATATCTACATGTTGTATGAGAGGAGCGAATGCTCAAATGGCTTTTGAAAATCCTTCACGTGAAGAAATTAAAGAAATACTGGCCTCAACAGGCAACATTGCTGTCGTAGGCTTATCGGATAAACCGGACCGAACTTCTTACATGGTGTCGGAAGCGATGCAGTCTAGAGGTTACCGCATTATTCCGGTTAATCCAGGTGCAGATGAGATTTTAGGAGAGAAGTGTTATCCTGACCTCAAAAGCATTCCAGAGCCTGTTGACATCGTCAATGTATTCCGCCGCAGTGAATACTGCGCAGATGTGGCTAGAGAGGCGGCAGAGATTCAAGCCAAAGTCATTTGGCTGCAGCTGGGTATTCTAAGCGATGAAGTAGCCCAAATCGGTGAAGAGCATGGAATGACGGTAATTATGGATCGCTGCATCAAGGTGGAGGATTCGATCCTCCAGCCCAAAAGAACCTAAATTAGAGCAGCATGATGGCCCCCTTATGAGGGGCCTTTTTCTTTAGTTAAAGCTATACTTAAGCATCAAAGCTTCCTTTTTTGAATCATTTTGACAAAAGGGCGCCTAACGCTTACCATCAATGATAGAAAGGAGAGGATCGCCATGAATTGGCTCGGATCCTTGCAGCAGCTCGGAAGAGCTGTTATGCTTCCGACGATGGTACTGCCTGCAGCGGCGATTCTGCTGAGCGTAGGAAGCTTACCATGGGAGTCATGGGGATTTGGAAATATAAGCGGAATAGCAACCGTAGCAGGCCAGAGCCTGTTTTATTTTCTGCCTTATCTATTTGCTGTCGGTGTTGCGCTCGGTTTGTCCAATCAGGCCGGTCAAGCAGGGCTTGCTGCGCTGGCTGGTATGATTATCTATGATCAAGTAGTAAGCCATTTCGGCAACGGGGCTGTTCAGCCCGCATCTCTGATCGGAATAATACTCGGCATTATCGCCGGGATTACACATAACCGTTTTAAAAGCATTCGGCTTCCTGAAATTTTTCAGTTTTTCGGGGGCTCCAGGTTTGTCCTTTTGATTGTCGGTCTGTTCTCTGCGTTGTTCTCGTGCATTATGCTCGGCATAGCCCCGCTTTTGCAGCAGCTGCTCGATCTCATCGCCTCCATGGAGTACAGCCTCGGCGGTTTCGGATTGTTTTTATATGGTATTTTGTATCGGGTGCTTGTCGCATTCGGCTTGCATCATTTGCTTAATAATGTCTTCTGGTTTCAGCTCGGCTCATATGAGACAGTGGATGGTCAGGTCATGACCGGAGATTTGCCGCGTTTCTTTGCGGGTGATCCTACAGCTGGCTATTTTATGTCAGGCTTGTTCCCGATTATGATGTTTGCGATTCCTGCCATCGCTTTTGCGATTATTCAAGAGGCCAGGGAAGATTTAAAGCCTAAGGTATATAAGACATTTATGACCTCTGCGCTGGTTTGTTTTTTGACTGGTGTATCGGAACAAATTGAATTTGCTTTTTTATTTGCTGCACCTTATTTGTTTTTTGTACACGCCGTCTTGTCAGGTCTTGCACTTTGGATCAGCTACCTGCTGGAAATCCGGCACGGTTTTTCGTATTCGGCGGGTGCAATTGATTACATATTGAATTTTCATTTGTCGGAGAATGCCCTGCTGCTGATCCCCATCGGAATGATTTACGGTCTTGTGTATTACTTTTTGTTCCGCTGGGCCATTCGCAGGTTCCAAATTCCAACACCAGGGCGCGAGGAAGGCTCTGTACTTGAGGATTGGGCAGGCAATATACCCTACCAGGCTCCGCTCATATTGGAGGCGCTTGGTGGAAAAAGCAATCTTGTACAGGTTGAGGCCTGCATTACCCGCCTGCGTCTAACCGTTCATAATGATCGGCTTATCGATGTGGGAGCAATGAAAGCACTTGGGTCTGCAGGACTTATTAAGCTTGGCGGTGGGAATGTACAAGTGGTGTTCGGTACCTACTCTGAATTAATCAGGGAAGAGATTGCGAAGCTGCTGGAACGCGATTTGCCTCAGGTCTTATTCAGCAGCCCGGTACAGGGCAAGATGCTGCCGATTGAAGAAGTTCCGGATAAGATTTTTGCCGGCAAGCTGGTAGGCGATGGCGTCGCCTTTGAACCGGAGACTGGGGAATTGCTGTCACCTGTATATGGGACGGTGATGCATTTGTATCCTACGATGCATGCGATTGGCATTCAGACGCCGGAGGGGCTTGAGGTTCTACTTCATATCGGAATCGATACCTCGCAGCTCAAGGGGAATTTTGAAGCTGTCGTAAAAGAGGGGGACACCGTAGAGCCGGGGCAGCTGCTGATTCGTTTTAACTATGCTGCCTTGTTGAAAGAAGCGCCGTCACTTGTAACGCCAATGGTCATTACGAACCCGGATCGGGTCAAATCTTGGAGTTACGCACCGTTTAAGCACGTTAGAAAAGGCCAGGCATCCGTCATGTCGGTCGTACTATATGAAGATAGGAACGTTGGAGGGGTAGAAGCATGATACAAGGCATCTCAGGAGCGGCTGGTGTAGCCATCGGCAAGGCATTTGTGCTTCCGAGCTGGGAGTGGGATTTACCGGACCAGAAGATGGACGCTGTGGACCTGGCAAGGGAGTTCGAGCGATTGTACGAGGGAATCAAAACATCCCGTGATGAGATTCAATTCATTAAACAGGAGTTTAATGAAGTCGTCGGACCAGAGGAGTCCAGCATTTTTGATGCTCATTTGGCCATTTTGGAGGACCCTGTGTTCATGAATGAAATTCAGGGGATCATCGAGCGTCAATATAAAGCAGCAGAGGTTGCGGTTAAGGAAGCGATTGATCATTTTGTGACGATGTTTGATCTGCTTGATGACGAATATATGAAAGAACGGGCAATGGACATCAAGGATGTCGGTAATCGTCTGCTGAAGCATTTACTCGGCGCCCCTGAGATTACACTTCCTCTGGATACACAGCCTTATATTTTGGTGGCCAATGAGCTTTCTCCGTCTCAGCTGGCTCACCTGAACCCCAATTATGTATTGGGCATCGTAACGCTTATTGGCGGTAAAACCTCGCACTCCGCTATCATGGCAAGAGCCCTTGGCATTCCTATGGTTTCTGGACTTGAGAACAGTGTTAATCTACCGGTACAGACCGGAGATACACTTGTTATTAACGGAGACGAAGGAATCGTATATGTAAATCCGGACGCTGATATCATTGAGCAGTATACCGATATTCGTAGACAGCAGCTTCGCAAAAAAGAACAGCTGCAGGTGCTCGCTGAGGTGGATGCAGTAACCAAGGATGGAACCAAGCTGAATCTTGCGGCTAATATAAGCTCTGTTAAGGAGCTTGAGATGTCGCTGCGTTCTGGAGCCAAGGGAGTAGGACTATTTCGAACGGAATTTCTGTACATGGATCGTCATTCCTTCCCTGGTGAAGAAGAACAGTATGAGGTATATCGTCATGTTGCCGAGAAGACCGGCGGAAATACGGTCGTGATACGAACGCTGGATATCGGTGGAGACAAACAGCTGGATTACTTCCCTTTACCGGAGGAGGATAATCCTTTTCTCGGGTATCGGGCTATACGGATCAGTTTGGAGCTCAAAGATTTATTTAAGACGCAGCTGTCAGCCATTCTGCGGGCAAGCGTGCATGGCAAGGTCAAAATCATGTATCCGATGATTTCATCATTGGATGAAGTCAGAGAAGCAAATCAGATTTTGAAGGAAGCCAAAGCGGATCTTGACCGGCGTGAAATCCCTTATGATCCCAAGATTGAAGTCGGCATTATGATTGAAGTGCCTGCGGCAGTAGTTATTGCTGATTTGCTGGCAAGAGAAGTCGACTTTTTCAGTATCGGAACGAATGACCTCGTTCAGTATGTGCTTGCCGTCGATCGGATGAATGAACAGATCGCTCACTTGTACCAGCCCTTTCATCCATCTGTTCTAAGACTGCTCCGGATGACTGCTGAAGCTGCTCATGCAGCAGGCATCGGTATCAGTGTATGCGGGGAACTGGCAGGGGACGAGAGAGCTGTACCGATTTGGCTTGAACTGGGCATATATGACCTCAGCATGTCGCCTCAATCCTTGCTGCGTGTAAAACACCGGGTGCTCAATACAAAGTCTGAGGAGGCTAAAGTTGTAGCCAAGGCATGTCTTTCTATGTCGACTGGCAAAGAGATTGAGGAACATCTGGAAGAATTCAAGCAAAATTCGACACGAGGTCCAGCATTGCCTTAATTCGTTATGCCCTCGGCTAACATTCATAAATATGTAAAAAGGACGGGCTCCAGCTGCTGCTGGAATCCGTCCTTTTCGTGTTACATTAATCAGCTTTCATCCGATTGATCGGCGAGCAGATCACAGAAGGCTTTGCCATAAGGAGGCAGATCTGGCGGTCTGCGGGCAGATACAATGTTTCCGTCGATGACGACAGCCTCGTCCTTCCAAATAGCTCCCGCATTCTCCATGTCATCTCGAATCCCTGGTGTGGAAGTAACCGTTACACCTTCTAATATTTTTGCGGAGATGAGAACCCAGCCGGCGTGGCATATTTGGCCGATTGCTTTGCGATCCTTGTGCATTTCTTGTACCAGCTCTATGACCTTTGGATATCTCCGAAGCTTGTCCGGTGCCCATCCACCGGGAACAAGAATGCCGTCATAATCATTGCTGTCCAGTTCATCAAAGCTGAATTCAGCTTTGGCAGGAACCCCATATTTTCCGATGTATGTCTTGTCCTTCACTTCACCTGCAAGGTGTACCTCTGCTCCTTCTTCGCGAACCCGGTGAACCGGATACCACAGCTCCAAATCCTCAAATTCTTCATCCACTAGCGCAATGACTTTCTTGCCTGATAATCTCATATGCTTCAAAACACTCCTTTAAAACGGTATTCAGTGACATTGTAACTGAAAAACAGCAGAAAGCCAAAATAGTGCCGTGTCATTGCTTGGAGGCAAATGAAGTTAATGGCTGGTAAAAATGATTACATGTTATGGAAAATAGTACATCCCTAATTTGGGAGGAATTATGATACATTTAGTCGAAGAAGAAAAGACAGAGTAAAAGTCGAAAAAGCATGGGATTTGAAACTGTTGCAGGGCGGTGGTTGGATATGCGTAGATGGTGTAAATGTAAATTGACAATGGATTTGGAACTTCGAACCGTAATCTATGCTAAAAAAGTAGAAATCAAGGATGTTCCCGTATTTTTCTGTATGACATGTTCCACTTATGAAGTCCTTAAACCCTTGAAACCGGACCTGACGAAGCTGTTGGAAAAAGTAGAACTGACAAGCGATTATCAGGTGTTCCATTTCTCTGAATTTAATGAAGTAGCCAAAATGATTACTGAGCTTCTTGAACATATACCTGACATCTCCCTAGATGAGATCGGCACCGAGGTGGAAAAAGTCAAGGAGGAACGTATTAATGTTCTTCTGGATTTGTATCAATATGCTCGTCAGTCAGAAGATGAATTATGGATGAGCGATACGGAGCGCAGGCTCGAGCAGCTATCTCAATTTCGGTGGGAAGAACATTTTTCGGAGGCAGGCTGACCAAGTCCGCGTAAAACCTTATGAAAATTGGATTTTCGACTCATTTTTTGTTAATATATTGGGAGTGTAAGTTTTTCAGAAAAAAATGAAAACGAAATACTGAAGTGATCGAGGGGGATGTATAGGCAATGAAAACGTTGACAAGACTGACTACTATCGAGCTGCTAGATGAAGCAATTTCACAATCTTCTGAAACGCCGCTATTGTTATTTAAGCATAGTACTCGTTGTCCGATCAGTGCACATGCTTATGAAGAAGTACAAGCCTACCTGCAAGATTCACCTGCAGAGAAAATAAACTACTCTATCGTTCTGGTTATTGAAGACCGGGCTGTTTCCACAGCAGCTGCTGAACGTCTGGGCGTTAAGCATGAGTCTCCGCAGACGATTCTTGTTAAAAATGGACTTCCAGTATGGCATACTTCCCATTCCGGAATCACTTCAAGTGACCTAAGTTCGGTTTTAAGCTCGCCTTAAAGCCTGTTTATTGCATGTCGGAATAATATGTCGTATCATATTTTTTAACATGAAAATGGAATGAAAATTTATTGCAAATGGAGAGAAGGAATGTGACGGTAACCATTTACGACGTAGCACGTGAAGCCGGAGTATCTATGGCAACGGTTTCTCGGGTTGTAAACAACAATCCTAACGTTAAACCACAGACTCGTAAAAAAGTATATGAAGCTATAGAAAGACTCGGGTATCGTCCGAATGCGGTAGCAAGGGGGCTTGCTAGTAAAAAGACGACCACGGTCGGTGTAGTTATTCCCGATATCTCGAATTCTATTTTTGCCGAGATTGCTCGGGGGATCGAAGATATTGCAAATATGTACCACTATAACATTATCCTGTGTAATGCTGATAAGAAGAAGGAAAAGGAAATCCGTGTTATTAACACACTTCTTGAAAAACAAGTGGACGGGCTTCTGTTTATGGGCGGCACAGTTACAGACGAGCATATTCAAGCATTTCAAACAGCAGCGGTTCCTATCGTTCTTTGTGCAACAAGTGATGAGAAGGGAACTTTCCCATCGGTGGATATCGATCACGAAGCTGCAGCTTTTGACGCGGTAAGTACACTTGTACGCCACGGTCACCGCGAAATTGCGATGATCAGCGGAACTCTGCAGGATCCGGCAAACGGATATGCGAGATTCCAAGGCTACAAGCGGGCTTTAGAAACAGCAGGCATTGAATACCAAGAGGACTTGGTGCGGATTGGTAACTATCGATATGAGTCCGGTGTGGAAGCGATGAAATATTTCTTGGGTCTGAAGAAAAAACCAACAGCAATTTTCAGCGCCACAGATGAAATGGCTATCGGTGCCATCCACAGCATTCAAGATGAGGGTCTGAAAGTTCCGGATGACTTCTCGATTATTAGTGTAGACAACATTCGTATGGCCTCCATGGTTCGTCCTCAGCTGACAACAGTAGCTCAGCCGATGTACGATCTTGGTGCGGTGGCTATGCGCCTGCTCACCAAGCTGATGAAGAAAGAAAATGTGGAGAACCCACGCGTCATTCTGCCGCACGAAACGATTTTGCGTTTATCTGTGAGCCATGTGTAACAAATCAATAATATAGTTTTCAAAAGCTCCGCTTTTTCGGAGCTTTTTTGCTGAATAAATTCGTTGATACTACATAGCGGATGATATAACTGCGGGAGAATGGGTTGTGAAATCCGGATTAAAGGAGATGAAATAGTTATGACGCAAACGATCGGGCTTATCGGAGCGATGGATGAAGAGATTGAACTGCTGCTTTCGGATATGGACAATATTGAACGCTCCGAATTTGCTGGTATAACGTATACCGAGGGGAACGTTTATGGAAAGCGTGTAGTTGTATGCAAATCCGGCGTGGGTAAAGTGAACGCGGCTGTTACCACTCAAATGCTAATTGAAAAATTTGGAGTGTCTCTCATTATTTTTACCGGAGTAGCGGGTGCCGTTCACCCGGAACTCGAGATAGGGGACATCGTCATTTCCACGGCTTGCATACAGCATGACATGGATGTTACACCGCTTGGTTTTAAACGTGGTGAAATACCATATCAGGAAACGTCGGCATTTCCAGCAGATCCTATACTGATTGACCTGGCAGCAAGCGCATGCGAGGAGCTGTCAGCAAAGCATCTCAAGGGAATTGTGCTATCTGGGGATCAGTTTATTGCCAGCAAGGATACCGTTAGCAATCTTTATGAAGAATTTCAAGGGGCATGCGCTGAAATGGAAGGGGCTGCCGTTGCGCAGGTCAGCTTCATGAATAAAGTGCCTTTTGTTGTTTTACGCGGAATGTCGGATAAAGCTGACGGTTCGGCCCATGTGAATTTTGCAGAATTTACTGTAGAATCCTCGCGGAAATCGCATCGTATCGTAGAATATATGCTTAAACATATGGCAGATTAACATAATTTTAAAGTGAAAAAGACAGGGAAAACTCGGGATTACTCCGGCCAAGCTCCTGTCTTTTTTAGTACATGTAACGTTGTTTAAATCGTACCTGGTCGAATTGTTCTTTGGAACGAAGAGGGATCTTGCTGCCGATACGTACCATAAGGCAATTGGCAGGATGTGCGCATATTTCCGGGTCATCGGTTGCGTACCATACCATATCTACCGTCTTCATAAGCCGCTCCATCATCTTACGGTAATCCCATACGGATAACCCGCTGCCTTTTAAATCCCAATGCCAATAGTACTCTGTTGTAAAAACAATATATTCCTCCATCTGCTCCTGTTCGAAGGCAGTCCTAATGAGCGTACGTCCAATTCCATAAGATCGGTATTCATCTGCAACCTCGATGGCTCCGAGCTCAATAAGATCCTTCATGTTACCTTCCGACCAGCGCTCCATTTCATCGGGATAGTGGAATGTAACGTAGCCGATAATGGTGTCTTGCTCTCTTGCAATGATAATTCTTCCTTCGGGAAGCTCGGATATTTCAACAAGCGCTTCAAACTGCTCATGAGGTCTGCGAAAGGCATCAAGATCCGGATGCATGTGGAGGCTTTGCAAAAGGGACGCAGGAACCGGGCCTTCAACAACAATTTCCCTGCCATTTTTACGGAGGGTGTGAACATTGTGCTGTTTGGAATGATTCATCAGTTCTCAACTGCTCCTTTGATTGTGTCATCACTTGCTCATTCTCTCTACTTATAGCAAAAATACAAAAAAATGAAAAGGAATATTAACATAATCGTAAATTATGCTA
Source organism: Neobacillus mesonae (assembly GCA_023715865.1). GTDB lineage: Bacteria > Bacillota > Bacilli > Paenibacillales > Paenibacillaceae > Paenibacillus. The sequence continues at coordinate 592,040 of JAMBOW010000002.1, read as the reverse complement.
TAATATTCCAGACATAAATTTTTCACATTTTCAGCACTCGCAGTAACTCTGAATTGTTGGTCATGTTATTACTACATTTGTAAGCGCTACCTAACTTGTACATTGTGAAAATGTAGCTGAGGAGGCTCTGAGGGCAATGAGTCAAAGTCAAAATGAAGTTATTGCAGCTGTCGTAGAGCGCAGTAATCTTGGAAATTATGAACAGGCTCGCGAACAATTTAGCTGGGAAGAAGTGAAGAAGCAGTTTACTTGGTATAAGACAGGTAAAGTAAATATGGCGTATGAAGCAATTGACCGTCATGTAGATGAGGGCAATGGAACGCGAACAGCGCTTTTGTACAGTGATGCTGCAAGAGAGGAGTCTTACAGCTTCCTGGATCTTAGCGAAGGCTCTAACCGGTTTGGTAATGTACTGAGAAAGTACGGAATTTCCAAAGGTGATCGGGTCTTTATTTTTATGCCTAGAAGTCCTGAACTGTATGTTAGTCTGCTGGGGACGCTTAAAGTGGGAGCTATTGTAGGCCCGTTATTTGAAGCTTTCATGGAGACAGCAGTAAAGGATCGGCTGCAAGACAGCGAGGCGGTAGCCCTTGTAACTGTGCCTCAGCTTCTCTCGCGTATTAACCCTCAGGAATTGCCCCAGCTGAAACATATATTTGTCGTAGGCGGCGGAGCACAAGAGCAGGACGGGTTTATTGATTTTGACGCAGAGATGGCTTCCGCTTCTGATGAATTGGAACTTGAATGGATGAGTCTCGAGGATGGTATGATTCTACACTATACGTCGGGTTCAACAGGCAAACCCAAAGGCGTGTACCACGTTCACAATGCTATGATTCAGCATTATTATACGGGTAAAGTCGTCTTGGATTTACGGGAAGATGATATTTATTGGTGTACTGCAGACCCAGGCTGGGTCACAGGGACTTCCTACGGTATCTTTGCACCGTGGTTGAACGGGGTAACCAATGTCATCCGTGGCGGCCGCTTCAGTCCGCAGGACTGGTATCAGACGATCGCGAGTAATAAAGTGACGGTATGGTACAGCGCTCCGACTGCGTTCCGTATGCTGATGAGTGCAGGGGATGAAGTAATTCAGCAGTATGATCTGACCACGCTGCGCCACGTATTGTCTGTAGGTGAACCCTTGAATCCCGAGGTCGTAAGATGGGGGACAAAAGCATATAATCAGCGAATTCATGATACGTGGTGGATGACGGAGACCGGCGCACAGCTGATATGTAATTACCCAGGCATGGTTATTAAGCCAGGCTCCATGGGTAAACCATTACCGGGCATTGAGGCCGCGATCATTAATGACCAAGGGCAGGAACTGCCTCCATACTCTATGGGGAACCTGGCTATTAAGACACCTTGGCCGTCGATGATGAGACAAATCTGGAATAACCAGCCGAAATATGACGAGTATTTCCGTATCTCGGGATGGTATATTTCGGGCGATTCCGCTTATATGGATGAGGACGGATATTTTTGGTTCCAGGGCAGAATTGATGATGTCATTAATTCGTCAGGGGAACGAATCGGTCCTTTTGAAGTCGAAAGCAAGCTGCTTGAACATCCGGCTGTCGCTGAAGCAGGTGTCATTGGTAAACCGGATTTGGTGCGCGGAGAGATCATTAAAGCCTTTGTCGCATTAAGAGATGGATATGAGCCGACTCAGGAATTAAAGGATGATATTTACCGTTTCGTCAAAGAAGGACTATCAGCGCATGCTGCACCGCGAGAAATTGAATTTAAAGACAAACTGCCTAAGACAAGATCAGGAAAAATCATGAGAAGGGTTCTGAAAGCTTGGGAGCTGGATTTACCTGCGGGCGATTTGTCTACAATTGAAGATTAAAGGTGAATCAGTCTAGATAATATAAAAAAGTGATTGTAAGCTAAGCTTACAATCACTTTTTTTTGCTTCTGTTTAAATCCTAGGGACTGACCGGAGCAGATGGACTGGACTCGCCAGCTTCATTTACTGCTGTAATCCGGAAGGCTCCTTTGGCTTCGGCATTATTATAGGTGAATGATGTGAAACCAGCGGTTCCGACGTGCTGGAAAGGCTCTTGGCCTGTATCACTGTAATACACATTAAACCCGGTTACGCCTTCCTGTGCAGTCCAGGAGATCACAATGCCTTGATCTGTTACCTGGGCTGAGACGCCGCTAGGTGTAGCAGGAACGCCTGATGCATTGGAATCCGTGCTGTCATCCTCGTTCTGGCTTTCATCCTCAGTAACAACAGTTCCAGGGACCTCAATAGGATCTCCCGGTGTCTCCTCTTCTGGAGGATTAACAGGCACCTGGTTTCCGCCGCTGACGATCGCGCTAGGAGCTGATTCTCTTCCTGCTACATCGACAGCTACAATGTAAAACTGCACATTGCTTCCAGCATAGCTCGTAAAGGTTGTTGGATTTCCTGCAAGCACGACCTTGCCTTGGTTCTGGAATGTTCCGCCATTCATGCTTCGGTATAATCTGTAGCCTACAACATCCTTCGCTCCACTTGGATTGAATGTAATTACGGCATTCCCGTTGCTTGTGCTCATTCTGACATTTGCAGGCGCATCGGGATTTGCACCGTCGTCCTTACGCGGATCGATCTGCTTCGGCATATCCTCATCAGCATCATCCGGCATGTAATAAGACAACGACTCATGCTCTGCCATAACCTTGAAAGCCTCTTGAAGCTGTTTGATCAGCTCTGAGATCGGACGTTCCCTCTTCACAACGGTCTGCTCTTTAAGCATATCAGAAGGCGTTTCATCTCTAGGAATATAGTTTACTCCATTGTAGGTAATATACTTAGCCTTCGCTACCGCATCGTCGCTTTCGGTCGGAACATATTTTGTATTGAAGATATCTGTTACAAATTTGTCCGTAAGCGAAGTAGGCAACTTGCCGCTGTATGCAGAGACCGTCTTCGTTGTAATGTTTTCCGGCTTCGTAAATGTTTTGGTAGGGAACAGATCAGGCTCTGCCTCAATCACATTATTTAGAATTTTAGCCCACAGTCTGCGGGCCCGTTCTCTTTCCGCACCTTCAGCGAGTGTTGATAAGGTTTCCTTGTTGTTGTAACCTACCCAAACACCAAGCGTTACATCCGGTGTATATCCTTGGAACCATACGTCTGCATAGTTCTGAGTCGTACCTGTCTTGCCGGCAATATCAATATCTCCATACTTGTTGAAGTTATCTCTTACAAGCTTACCGGTACCATCGGAGATAACGGTTTTGAGCATATCGGTCATCAGATAAGCTGTCTCCTTGGAGAACACCTCTTTAGGTGCTTCTTCATGAGAGAATACTATATTTCCTTTAGAATCAACAATCTTTTGAATCATATACGCATCGTTATACACACCGTTATTGGCAATGGCGCCATACGCATTGGTTAACTCTTCAACAGATACGCCATAGGTTAGACCGCCAAGAACACCTGTGGTCGCATTTGTATAATCAATATCGGTCAATGTAGTAATTCCTAGGGTTTTCGCAAAATCCCATGCTTTCTCCAGCCCTAATTTTTCATTAAAGATTTTGAGTGCAGGGACATTTAAGGATTGGTTCAAAGCATATCTTGCTGTTACCAGCCCTTTATAATTTCCGTTTGAGTTCTTCGGAATATGATAGCCCTTTTGTCCATCCTTCAAAATAATCGGCGAGTCATCAAGAATGGAGGCAGGCTGTATGATCCCTTCCTCAAGTGCAGGGAGATAGGCAGCAATCGGCTTCATAGCCGAGCCCGGCTGTCTAACCATCTGTGTTGCAAGGTTCATATTTTCCGTGTTAAAATCTCGGCCCTCAATCATACCCAGAATAGCCCCGGTCTTATGATCAATCATCATGGCAGCGGTTTGCTCCAAGCCCTTGCTTTCATTATAGGCAGAGAAGTTGCTGTCATCTTCTGCAATGGCACGCATGGTCTTATAAACATTCTTGTTAATTGTTGTATAGACACGGTAACCGCCGGTGCGCAGCTTCTGAAGCGCTTCTTCCATCAGCTCACTGTTTGATTTATCCGCTTCTTCTCCGTCGGGATACATTACATCAATCAGTACTTTGGCTGCCTGACGCTCGGTTTCAAGCATAAGGTAAGGATACGTATTGTATGCCTTCGCTACTCTTGGAGCAAGCGATGATTTAAGATCAAATGCCATCGCTTCATCGTACTCAGACTGCGTAATCTTGCCTAAAGCAAGCATACGTCCTAATACGCGCTGCTGACGCTCAACAGCATTGTTGAAATTGTCCTCGTTAAACTCGCCTTTTCCGTTAAATGCAGAGTAAGCGGAAGGGAGCTGAGGAAGGCCTGCCAAATAAGCAGCCTGTGCGGTGTTTAGATCATTCAAATCATTAACATTAAAAATGCCTTTGGCTGCAGCTTTAATTCCATAAACGTTATAGCCGCTGGAGCCGTTCCCGAAAGGAACCTTGTTTAAGTAGGCCGTAATGATCTCATCCTTGGTGAGGAATCGCTCCAAACGCAAGGATAACAATATTTCCTTCACTTTTCGGTCTTCAGTCTTATCAAGACTTAGAAAGACCCGTCTTGCCAGCTGCTGTGTTAAAGTACTTCCGCCTGTTTGAACGGGTTCATTCAGCACTTTTTCCTTAACAGCTCTGAGGGTACCTGTTATGTCTACGCCTTTATGTTCATAAAACGAATCATCCTCGATCGAAACTACAGCATCTAGTACAACTTGAGGAATGTCCTCCAGTTCTACAATGCGTCGGTCTTCCTCTGTCCTGAGTTGTCCGATTGCAGAACCGTCTGCAAAATAAGCGAAACCAGTTAAAGAATTCTCACTCACCGCTTGTTCAATTGCGGCTCTGGAGCGGACAGGTTCGTCTTTTACAATGGATGCTATGTAACCTGTGAGTGCACCGCCGACAAACAGGATACCCATGAAGCCAAGCACGACCATCCATTTCACAAAACTACCTAACCGGCTTAAGAAACTTCTTTTGCGGGAAGGCTGTTCTTCAGGTTTTTTTTCCTTATCATCAACCATCAAATGTCTTCCTCCTTTTAACAGGCATTATTATAGCATAAAATAAGCTTTTTGAATCCCCGCAAATGGTGGGAAGGCTCGGAAATTGACATTCCTTCACGGAATATGTTATATATAAATTCAAAACTTGATACGGATAAAAGCTGTGAAGGACTCCAGTAGGAGGCGGATAACACATAGTCAGAGAGCCGGTGGGTGGTGCGAACCGGATATGTGCCGCTTTTGAATTACCGTCCGGAGCTGTCCAGGTGAACAATGCGGCAGGTTGAAATTACCAAGCTGGTAGCCTGGTACCGGGTTGAAATCCCGTTATTATAATGAAGTGAAAGTGCTGAATGCTTTATTTAACAGCACTTTAATTAGGGTGGTAACGCGAGCGCTCCTTCTCGTCCCTTGGGATGAGAAGGAGCTTTTTTGTGTATAAATAGGATCGAAGATTTAAGAGGAGGTACCATTAGAATGAAATGGGAAGAACTGAACAATACCCAGCAAGAAGAAGTGAACCGCCAGCTGGATGTAATCGCAAGAGGAGTTTCGGAGATTGTACCGGAAGAGGATCTCAAGCAGAAAATTATGAAATCCGTTGTCAGCGGAGTACCGCTGCAGGTGAAGCTGGGGATGGACCCGTCTGCGCCGGACCTGCATATTGGGCATACGGTTGTAATGCACAAGCTGCGCCAATTCCAGGATCTTGGACATCATGTTCAGCTGATCATCGGTGATTTTACTGGACGTATCGGTGACCCTACCGGAAAATCCGAAACACGCAAGCAGCTCAGCGAGGAAGATGTACAGCGCAATGCAGAAACATACAAAAAGCAGCTGTTTAAAATTTTGGATCCGGACAAAACAAAAGTATTCTACAACTCGGATTGGCTGGCACCGATGAATTTCTCACAAGTAGTCAATCTGGCGGCTAAAGTAACCGTTGCCCGGATGATGGAACGTGATGATTTCACCAAGCGTTTCCAAAGCGGTCAGCCGATCAGCATTCATGAATTTTTCTACCCGCTTATGCAGGGAACGGATTCCGTTGTTCTTAAGAGTGATATTGAGCTTGGAGGTACAGACCAAAAGTTTAATCTTCTGATGGGTCGTACGCTGCAAAAAGAAAATGGAGATGAAGCTCAGGCTACGATCATGCTTCCGCTCCTGGAAGGCTTGGACGGAGTTCAGAAAATGAGCAAGAGTCTTGGCAACTACATTGGTATCGATGAAGACGCAAATGAGATTTACGGTAAATCGATGTCTGTTCCGGATGAGCTTATGTTGAAATACTACACTCTGGCTACTGACCTGAGCCTTGAGGATCTGAAAGGATTGGAGCAGGGGCTTGAGGACGGCAGTGTTCATCCGCGCGATGCCAAAATGAAGCTCGCTTACACATTTGTCCGCATGTACCATGGAGTAGAAGCTGCAGAGGCGGCTCAGCAGCATTTCGTAACTGTCTTCCAGCAGCGTGCATTGCCGGATGATATTTCGGAAGCAACCATTTCTGCTGAAGCTTTGGAGAACGGCAGCATTCGCTTGATCAGCTTGCTGACCTTGCTCGGTTTTGCAGCTTCGAACGGTGAAGCGAAGCGCAGTATTCAGCAGGGTGCTGTTAAGATTAATGAAGAAAAGTGGAGCGATCCAAACAGTGAGTATACACCAAAGGATGGGGACATAGTACAGGTTGGTAAACGCAAGTTTGCAAAAATCAAACTGTAAGAAGTTTCAGTAGCCAGCTCATCTTAACTCAAAAAAGAAGAGTGCCTGCATCAACGTGATGACAGGCACTCTTTTTTGCATAGCTTTTTTAGAATCACTCAAAATGCAAAGATCATAAGACAATAAAAAATTCCCCGTAAGCTGCGGGCCTACGGGGAATGATTGTGTCTGACTTAAATATTAACGGTTGTAGAACTCGACGATTTGTTTCTCATCGATGTCTTGAGAAAGCTCAGCACGTTCAGGAAGACGGATGTACTTGCCTTCAAGAGCTGCTTCGTTGTACTCAACGTAAGCTGGAAGATGATTACGGTTTTCCAAAGCTTCTTTAACAGAGGAAAGACCGCGGCTTCTTTCACGAAGACCGATTACATCGCCAATGCTTACAGTGTAAGAAGCGATATCTACTTTTTTGCCGTTAACAGTGATATGGCCATGTGCTACCAACTGACGTGCGCCTGCACGGGAGTTAGCAAAACCAAGACGGAATACAAGGTTGTCAAGACGGCTTTCCAGCAGGAACATGAAGTTCTCACCGGCAATACCTTGCATTTTTTGAGCTTTAGCGAACAGAGTACGGAATTGCTTTTCACCCAAGCCGTACATATGACGCAATTTTTGTTTTTCTTGAAGCTGCATACCGTAGTTGCTGATTTTTCTCCGTTGGTTAGGACCATGTTGTCCTGGAGGGAAAGGGCGTTTCAATTCTTTACCAGTTCCGCTCAGGGAAATGCCGAGACGGCGACTCAATTTAAATTTAGGACCAGTGTAACGTGCCATTGATATAGTAACTCCTTTTATTATAAATTTCATATGGGGCTCTATTTGCGCCGCTCCTTGTATCGTATCCTTAATAAAAGATAACTTCTGACCGGAAAGTTCAGCCGCTGTCCAGTTCAGCTACAAAAAGCTGTGAGGGTGACACAACGTTACGCCCAAATTTAAAGACCATAACAGTCTTATTCAACAATATATATTATATTAAACCTGTCTATGAAGTCAAGGGAAATGCAAAAGATTAAAACAGTATAAATTTGTCAGTGGGACCATGGACCTAAAAATATAGGGCGAAATCCTCGTAAACTCCGTGCAAATTATAGGAAAAGAAGGTAAAATAGATTTGTATCTTAATTTTAAACATTCAGGTACATTAAATTTACGATACAAACGTAACCTGCCGCAATAAATGTAACCCATCGAATTTTGAACTGAAGGGTGTAAAGGAGTGCCGTTTTATGACAGAACACCTTCATGAATCTTCGTATAAGAAAGAGGGTTTGCTTCTGGAGATTCCAGAGCAAGAACAATACGACCGTATATTAGAAGATCCTCAGCCGATAGACCGCTGGTTGGATTATTTGGACGTGAACATTTTTGATGCTGGTCATATCGAGCGTATTCTCAAAGAGGCTTTTGAGGAATGGTACAGTTATACGGTAATGATCCCATCATTAAATGAAGCGCTCTTCTCCGTATGGAACCGAGACAATGCCTGTCTTGTTTCCAAAGGCGAAATCCTTTCTCCCATAGAAGAAGCGGTTACTCGTGCTGTTGACAAGGGGTTAACGGAAATCGTTCAGCATCAGGAGCATTCGGGGGTTGCTGTTAATAGTGAATATGAAATTTATACAATTCCTTTGCATTCCCGCAAAGAGAAAAAGCTGCTGGGCGTAATCTGTATAGGGGTCTTGAAAAAAGCAGCTGTAAAAGAAGTTAGAGACTTGCTTTTATCCACCAAATATCATTTTCAATCTTGTTTCTATCGGCGGTTCGAGCAGTTTTTCCTTACAGATATGCTCCATATTCATAAGCTGTCTGACAATGAGAACCGGCGACGATCCATTCTTCTGCAAATTGTGCAGCGAATGCAGGACAAGATGGATGTGCAGGCGGTGCTTGAGGAAGTGTTCGACAGCGTTGCGTTTCTTTTCCCGGCAGTTGGCCTTACCCTTTACATGTCTCAGGATGGCGTGATGAATGATCCTAGAGTAAAGCCTTTGTATTTGCATGGAGATATCCATTCCGTATGTGTAAGGGCCTTTACTGAAGAACGTATCATATCGCAGCCTAATGCTCCTCACCAATATGAGATTGGAATTCCGTTCAGAGGCAAGCAGGGGACATATGGCGTCTTTCATATTGAAGCCAAAGAAGAGCTGGTTGAAGATGTGGATTTGAAGTTGATTACGATGATGGCAGATACTGCCGGCACTGCTTATGAAAATGCCAAATTGCATGAACAATCAGGTACTTTGATTCAAGAGCTTCGAATGATTGATGAGCTGACCAAACGGTTAAATCAAAGCTTGCAGCTGGCAGATATTTATGAATATGCGGTTCACCAGCTGATTCGTATTTTCAAGGCGGAGTCCTGCTGTATACTTAAGCTCGATCCGGAGGATCAGCTGTTTCATGTCATGTTCTCCAACATTCCTTCGCTTAAGAATGAGAAGTTCTCTCTTTCAGGAATCAGCGGGAAAGTATATAGAAGCGGAGAGCCCTTTATATTGTTTGATTACGAGAATTACACAGGACCGGGCTCCTTTTTTATGGACACGACGGGCTCTATGTCCATGATGGCTGTCCCATTAAGAATCAGCGGTAAAGTAGAAGGAACCGTGCTTGTGGCTCACCAGAAAAAGCAATTTTTTTCTTATAACAATTTCCGCTTCTTAGACATGCTTGCTGTACATATCGGGCTTGCTGCAACAAATGCGACACTGCACGCTGAGGTGGAACGCCTTGCTACGGTCGATGCACTAACGGGTTTATATGTTAGACACTACGTGGACCGTATGATTGAGGAACGGCAAAATACAGATTTTTGCGGAGCTCTGATGGTGATCGATATTGATCAATTCAAGCAAGTCAACGACCGATTCGGGCATCAGGTTGGGGATACCGTACTCAAGCAAGTGGGTAACATTATTCGAAACGCAGCAGGACCAAATGACCTCTGTGCAAGATGGGGCGGCGAGGAGATCGCGATTTATCTTCCTCAAGTTAGCAGCCTGCAGTCTAGCAGCATCGCCGAAACAATCAGACAGCAGGTTCCGAAACTAACCTCTCCATCTATAACGGTATCCATAGGCATCGGGGAGTGGTGCTGGCTTGATGATCAGGTAAGCTTGGAGTCGCTCTTTTATCGTGCGGATATGGCTTTATACGAAGCTAAGAACAGTGGGCGCGATCGTATTGTTATTGAGACTAAAACAAAGAATCGTTAAAAAACATTCGCTAATTTGCAGCGGGTGTTTTTTATTTTTATTTACTGCTGGATATAAGCAGCAGCCTGCGGAAAACCTAACAAACAAGGGAGCTTTCTTATTAGCCCTGAAAAATATATAACGGATTGAGAGGCAGGCGCATGTTATGCGACAATTACAAATTCGTTTTATTATTACGGTGATCTGCAGTATGGCTATGATCCAAATTAGCGGATGCGGCATGTTTGACCAGCAGTCTGATCCCGAGGAAACTTTTCGTCGTGCTCTTACTGGAATTGCAGGAAAAGAAGAGATGAGTTTTGAAGGTCAGGCAGGCCTCAGAACCTCAAGCAAAGGTGAATTTGAACAGCAGTTTTACTATAAAGGTACTTTATCAGATCACAACCAGCTCGTAGTATCGAGCCGGGAGAGAAATAAAGGATTTCAAGTAAAGAAGCAGACCGGCGACGCATCTCGTCCTATATCCATGGAACGAAAAGCAGGTTCCTGGAGAATGTTAGAGAAAGAGGGCAGCTCATCTGGAGCCTCATCCAGGCTAAATCCAGTGGAGCAGCTGGAGAGAATCGGGCGTATGGAAGGAAAAAGGATAAGCAACGAATCAGGCTCACCGCGGGGGACTCAGATGATTCGAATCGAGCTCGATTCAGCTGAAGCAAAAACCTGGATGGCGGATCAATTGAATATGGAGATGGAGCAGCTCCACAATGGTTTGCCGGATCTGGCTAATCAGGTAAATAAGAAAGATCGGGATAAGTGCTTGAAGGAGTTGGAGCAGGCTTGGAAGGCGGGAAATGATAAGTTAAACCAAAGAATACAAGGTGTGCAGGCCGCAGCCGTCTACCATCTTATGGTGGATAAGAAAACAAGTTTGCCTATCCGGCTGTCTTCCGAAAGCAGGGTTAGTGATCCGAATAATCCGAAGGAGCAGGAGCTACTCATTACGGAGGTCTATTTTAGTAAATACAAATGAGATGGAACAACAATATACCTGCAAAATAATCCAGTTCGCATAGAAAGGGTCATATCCTAAAATTCGAACCGGTGCTACAATAAGGAAGAATCAACTTGAAGGAGGCAATAATTTTAATGAAAGATCCAAGAATTCAAAAGCTGGCGCAAAATCTGGTAGGTTATTCAGTGAATGTGCAGCCAGGCGAGAATGTACTAGTAGAAATGATCGGTTCTGAACGGGACCTTCTTAACGCTATCATTGAGGAAATCGGTAAAGCGGGCGGTAATGCTTTCGTTCAGCTTACAGATAAAACAGTACAACGCGCAATGCTCAAAAACGCAACTGAAGAAATGCTCAAAACTTGGGCAGAAATTGATCTGAAGCGGATGGAGCTGATGGATGGCTACATAGGGATCCGTGCCGGCGAGAACGCAAATGATTTGTCCGACGTACCGGAGGACAAAATGAAAATGTATAACTCGTTATACTCTCATCCTGTACATAGTGAAGAGCGTGTAAAACGGACAAAATGGGTTGTTCTGCGTTATCCGAACGCAAGCATGGCTCAGCTGGCCAATACGAGCACAGAAGCTTTCGAAGATTTTTATTTTGATGTGTGTAACCTGGATTATGCAAAAATGGACAAGGCACAAGATCCGCTGGCAGATCTTATGCGCAGAACAGACAAGGTTCGTATTACAGGACCAGGCACAGATCTTACGTTCTCGATTAAATCTATCGGAGCAGAGAAATGTGCAGGGGAGAAAAACATTCCGGACGGAGAAGTTTACAGCGCGCCTGTACGCGATTCCGTCAATGGTACGATCAGCTATAATACACCGACGCTGTATAACGGCATAACGTTTGAGAATATCAAATTCCGTTTTGAGAACGGTAAGATTGTCGAAGCAACAAGCAATGATACGAAGCGTTTGAATGAAATTCTTAACTCTGACGAAGGTGCTCGTTACATTGGTGAATTTGCGATCGGGTTTAACCCGCATATTTTGCATCCAATGAAGGATATTCTGTTTGACGAAAAAATTGCAGGAAGTCTTCATTTTACGCCAGGTCAGGCATATGATGTTACAGATAACGGCAATACATCTTCTATCCACTGGGATCTCGTTCTGATTCAGCGTCCAGAATACGGCGGAGGCGAAATCTACTTCGACGATGTGCTCATTCGGAAGGACGGTTTGTTTGTTATTCCTGAACTCGAAGGTTTGAACCCGGAAAATCTCGTGTAATGATGTCAGCCCAAGCTTTCTGCGATGGAAAATGTGGTTGCTAAGAAAGCGGATTCAATGTATCATAAAACTGGTTATATTACATTAGAGATCTGATATAAGACGGAGGGATTCCTATGTCGAGTAACAATGCAGCGGTTGTAGAAATTGCTCAAACTGCGAGTAAGTTCAGTTCTTCTATCGTACTTCACTCGGACAACAAGTACATCGATGTAAAAAGTATTCTTGGATTGTTTACTACGCTGGTTGGCAATAAGACGTATGAACTGCATGTTCATGGACCGGATGCCGATGAAGCCAAACGTGAAATCTCTGAAGTCTTTGCTAAACATGGTTTGACGGTGGTTGTTGTAGCGGAATAGCTTAAACAGCGATCGGAGGCGCCTTTACCTTGAATGGTAAAGGTGCTTTTTTTAGTAGGTTCTTGTATTGAGAACGGTTTTCGTCTAATATTAATGATATATTGTCGTACAAGATTCTGGACATAGGGGGGAAGAGTGCATGACTTCATCAAATCTGCAAGAACAACTCAATTTCAAAGCGATTAGTCTTCTTGAAGAAGATGCAGATAAAATACAGAAGCTTATTCAAGTACAGATGGAGAATCTGGCAACACGTTACTGCCCTCTCTATGAGGAAGTATTAGATACCCAAGTGTTTGGTTTCTCCAAAGAAGTTGATTTTGCTGTTCGTGCAGGGCTTCTTCCAGTCGAAACAGGCAAACAATTGGTGAACAACCTTGAACGTAATTTGGCGGTTCTGTACGAAGCGCTGAATAATAAAGGAAATCAAGAATAAGCTCAAGGTCATCATTTATAGAAGCATGCATGGGAGATGCATGCTTTTTTCGTGCTTGTTTAAAGATTTGACGGATTAGATTAGGAAAAAGGATACTCCGAGAATACAGTAAACAGCCATAAGAAGCAGACCTTCATACCAGTTCGTTGAACCATCCTGTATTATGGATTTGGATATAAATACGGCAACCGCTATCGCAACCAGCTCTATGGTTGTAAACACGATATCCATTGTGTTACCGAAGAAGTAACTAATGATCACCAAAATAGGCGCAACAAACAGTGCGATTTGCAAACTGCTTCCAACCGCAATTTCAACAGCTGCCCCCATCTTATTTTTCATCGCAAGCAGAACCGCTGCACTATGCTCTGCAGCATTCCCTATAATAGCGACAAGGAAAGCACCTACGAATACTTCGCTGAAGCCGAATCGAACCGTAAGAGATTCTAAAGTGCCGACGAGCCATTCACTGACAAAGGCAACCATTACTGTAGCGATAACGAGATAGAGAATGGACTGTTTTTTTGACCATTTAGGTTCTTCTCCATGATCAGGCTTTGCACCGTCAGTGGTGTCAGCCAGAATGTCCTTGTGCGTAATCATAGAGAACACGATCCATGCCAGATAAGAAAAGATTAGGATGCCTGCCACAATCAAGCTCAGCGTTTGAGTCTGAGTTATCGTAATGGTGTGAGTATTTAAAAATACAGCCGGAATAAACAAAGCAATGACGGCAACCGTCATCAGCGAGCCATTCATTCCTGCTAACGATTGATTAAAGCTTTGTGTTTTATATTTTAAGCCTCCTACAAAAATACTTAATCCAAGGACGAGGAGCAGGTTTCCGATAATAGAACCGGTTAAACTTGCTTTTACCATATCATATAAGCCTTCCTTAACGAGAAAAATAGCTATAATGAGCTCTGCAGCATTTCCGAAAGTCGCATTTAAAAAGCCGCCCAGTCTTTCCCCAGCATAGTGTGCGACGTTTTCTGTCGCCTTGCCCAAGAAGCCAGCTACAAAGATGACCGCGATGGAAGAGAGTATAAACTGCACAAGTGGATCAAAGTGCAGGAAATGCGCTGCGGCACTTAGACAGAAGGTGACAATAAGCAGTGCTGGCGTTAGTTTCCTCATATGAAAAAAGACCTCCGAATCAAATTAATGAAATGCTGATTACTTCAATATTCCCCCCATTTTATGAAAATATGAATCACTAAATACGTCAGAGCATACATATAGATTTGCTTTTTAGGGGTGAAAGGCTTTAAAATATGGTTATTGAAGCCAAAGGAGGATACGGCATGGCAGAACAGCTCGAAATCGAAACAGGCAACATTCGGATATCTAACGATGTTGTTGCTAAAATTGCTGGACTTGCGGCACTTGAGACCCCTGGAATAGCAGCGATGTCCGGAGGTTTGTCTGAAGGTTGGGCCAAACGCCTCAGCGGAAAGAATGTACAAAAAGGCGTAATTGTTGAAGTAGGTTCAACAGAAACCGCGATTGATCTTAGAATAATTGTTCTTTATGAAACTCCTATTCACGAAGTGTCCCGGATGCTTCAGCAAAATGTACGTGAAGCGGTGGAAAGTATGACCGGACTGAAGGTAGTAGAAGTAAATGTTAAAGTGGAAGGTGTATCATTTAAGGGAGATGAGCAGTAATCTTGTTCATTAGAGATTAGCTGCAGCCTTCTTCTAGTAGTGAATCGGATTAATAATAAAAAGGACAGTTTGGTTATCATACCAAACTGTCCTTTTTATGTTTTGTCTTATCGTGATGATGTTCTTTTTGGCGGTTTACGTTTAACGAGAGCAGGAGAAGTACGCTGCTGCTCGGTCACGGTCCGAACAGATGTTACTTTTTCCTGAGTGGTGTCCAGGTTGTTTTCCCGGGAAATACTCAGCATAATTCCGATGCTGGCCATCGTGATGAGCAGCGAGGTTCCTCCATAGCTGATGAAGGGAAGTGTTACTCCGGTTACCGGAATGGTCTGAGTTACGCCGCCAATGTTAATAAAGGCTTGAATCGCGATAAGTCCCATGATACCGACACCAACCAGTGTACCGAATGGATCCTTACACCGAAGTGCAATGGTAAACCCGCGCCATATAAAATAAATGTAAACCGCTAAAAAGATGATAGTACCTATAAACCCTAATTCCTCGCCAATAACTGAGAAAATAAAGTCATTAAAGGCGTTAGGCAGATAATGAAGCTTTATAATGCCTTGTCCGATTCCTGTGCCGGTTAACCCGCCTTGTCCAATTGCCGTTAAGGAATGGAGCAGATTATAGGAGGCGTTGGTAGGGTCGGAGAATGGGTTTAAAAATGATTTGAACCGCGCGATTTGGTAGCTTCCCGAATTCCCGGAACTATTACCAGTCATGAGGTCAATCAAATAACCTGCGCCAACGACAATACCTGCGCCGACAACAAGCAATCCGATCGAGCCCATAATATGCTTCATGCTGGCACCGCCGGCGTAAATGATAAGACCGCAGGTAGCAACCAAAATGAAGGTGGAGCCAAAGTCAGGCTGGAGCATAACCAGTCCGGCAACAAAGCCCACGATAATCATGACCGGGATGTAGCCTGTGCGCAGATCTCGGAAGCGTTCGCCTTTTTTGGTGATGAGTGCCGATAAATAAAGAATAATCGATATTTTGGCTACTTCCACTGGTTGTATCGTAATCGGTCCGATTTTAAACCAGCTTCTTGCATTATTCAGTTCAATGCCGACAAATAAGACGGCAATCAGTAAAATAATTGTGAGTAGAAACAAAGGTTTATATAATTGCTTGTATTTCGCAAATGGAATATTCATGGCAACAAACATTGCAATAAATCCGAGTATGGCAAAAACCACTTGTCGCTTGGTGTAGTAGAGTGCATCGTTAAAATCTGAGACGAGGGCTATGCTTGCGCTCGAACTGTATACCATGACCAGTCCGAAGCCTACCAACAGCAGGGTAAGGATTAGGAGCTGAAAGTCTGGCAAACCTCTTCGCTTGATCCCATTTTTATTATTGTGCATAGTCAGTATCCTGATTAGGCTTCAAGCAGTTCCTTGAGCTGCTTGATCTTCTCGTTCGCTACACTAAGCACTGGTGTTGGAATTTCACTCTCGTATTCCAGCCCATGAGGAAAAGTCGCTCTTCCGATATATACGGCTTCCACGGATAGGATAGAATCTGGTTTCTCAAGCTTGCCCTCGATTGCACGTGTGTTGATTCTCAAGTAATATTCATCTTTTGTTTTGTTATCTTCAATTTTGTAGTCGTATGTAGCACGGTAATACTCCCATTGCCAACGAATAAATCCGACCTTTTCCGCGCTTTCATCTAAATACGCGAGATCGCTTTTTAAACCGTCCAAGCCCGTGTTCTCAAATATCATAGAAGATGAAACCTCCTTATATAAAGCTCCTTTGTATTCACAAATATCATGATAGTATGTTTCCTCTGCATGTGCAAGCTTTCCATAACCTGCCATTTCATATCGTTTAGGCATAATTTCTGTTACAATTAATTGGGAAATCATTCGAAGGGACGGATAGCGTATATGAGAGAGCATACTGATGAATGGCTTAGCAAAATGATAGAGTGGAGGCGTTATCTTCACCAGAATCCGGAGCTTTCCTTCCATGAAGTAAATACATCCCGATTTATTGCTGAACAGCTGGAGTCCTTTGGGCTAGAAGTGGTCAAAAACATTGGCGGACATGGAGTCATCGGCATCCTTCGTACTCATCGCCCAGGTCCGGTTATCATGCTCCGAGCTGATATGGACGCCCTTCCTATTCAAGACGAAAAACAAACTCCATATAAATCACAGGTGGATGGGGTGATGCATGCATGCGGTCATGATGGGCATATGTCTACACTGCTTGCTGCAGCAGCCTATATGAGTGAACATATAGATGAATTTATCGGAGAGGTTCGCTTTTTGTTTCAGCCTGCAGAAGAGCTGCTTCCCGGCGGTGCTGCCAAAGTGATTGCAGACGGGGTGCTCGAAGGTGTAGATGTCATCTATGGTATTCACTTGTGGACACCTCTTCCTCTAGGCACTTATGCAAGTACTCCTGGAGCCATGATGGCAGCTGCAGATGATTTTTATATTGAACTCACCGGTAAAGGCGGTCATGGAGGCGTCCCGCATACCAGCATCGACAGCATCGTTGCAGGAGCCTCTCTCGTTCTTCAGATGCAAACCGTCGTCAGCCGATCTGTCGATCCGCTGCAGCCTGCTGTCCTTACGATAGGTACCATTCAAGGGGGAGCAGCGCAAAACGTGATTGCCGAGAATTTTAAGATCAGTGGAACAGTGCGTACGTTTGATGAGGAGACTCGCTCCATTATGAAAGAACGCATTCACACGCTCACAGAACAAATCGCAGCTGCTTATGGAACGAATTATAATATCAACTACATTATGGGTTATCCTCCTGTTGTAAATGATGAAAAGGAAGCATCCCGTTTCTTTGCAGCCGCAGCGGAGGCGTTTGGAGAGGAGCGCGTTAAGGTTCAGTCGAAATTGATGCCTGCCGAGGATTTTGCTTACTATTTGCAGAAGGTTCCAGGCTGCTTTATGTTTGTGGGTGCCGGCAACGAGAATACAGAAGCGGTATACCCGCACCATCATCCAAGATTTGATTTTGATGAGACAGCCATGCTGCACGCTATGCAATTATTTATAAAAATGACTAAAACCTATGCTGAAGAATATGTTTCAACTAGAATACATGCCTAAAATCTTGAAGTAAGCGCACGTTTTAAGGAATGAGGAAAGCGTATTTGGGCCAACCTAATATTGAAAAAGCATTTCTTTTCATTATTAGGGAGGTATAGACAGTGAAGAAAAAGGTATCTGAAGTAATGACTTCGGGAATAACGACGGTTTCTTTAGATAAGCATATTTACGATATTGCAGTAATGATGAAAGAGCATGATACAGGCTTTATCCCTATCGTAGAAACGGAAGACAATTTTAAATTAGTAGGGGTCGTAACAGACCGTGATTTGGTACTCCGCGGGTATGCTGACAAGCATTCCGGTTCAACCGCAGTGGAGAAGGTCATGACCAAGAAATTACACACCGTAACTCCGGAAATGACTGCTGATGAGGCCGCAGAATTGATGGCCAAACATCAGATTCGCAGAGTTCCCGTAATTGAGCAGGATAAACTGGTGGGCATCGTGTCGCTCGGAGATTTGGCAACCTCGCATCTGCTTGCAGATAATGCGTCAGAAGCCTTAACCCAAATTTCGGAGCATTTGCATTAATCAGCACTTGCATGAAATGTGCCGAGAAAAGTTCATTTTCGCCTAAGCGAAATTGGACTTTTCTTTCTTTGCATCTAGCTAGAAATCTAATAATTGTGGAGCAAGGAGAGAAACGATGAACGCAGACAGAGCCTGTATCGTACAGCGGGACTTTACCATTTTAATAGAAACAGCTCATCCCCAGTATGACGAGGCGAGAGAGCTAATTGCCCCGTTTGCAGAGCTGGTTAAAAGCCCTTCGGCTTTCCACACATATAAGATGACACCGCTCACGCTGTGGAGTGCTGCAGCGATGGGATATCGTGCGGATGATATAATCAGCAGTCTTTCTAAGGTTTCCCGATGGAATCTCCCATCAGCTCTTGTTCAGGATATTAAGAGCATTGTGGAAAAGTACGGGAAATTAAAGCTGGAATCTGATGCGAGCACCGATGACTGCATGCTGGTTAGTGAAGATATTCAATTAATTGACGAAATCCAATCACTGAAAGCATTGTCTTCTTACAAGCTAATACGATCGTCGGATACGAAGCTGGCGATATTACAAAAAGATCGCGGTCTTATTAAGCAGCAGCTTATGAAAATGGGCTATCCTGTGATGGATCAGGCTGGATATAAACATGGGAGCCCCCTTGAATTTAAATGGAGCTCGGACGACCATAACTCCTTTACTCTGAGGGATTATCAGCAGAATGCTGCTGAGGCTTTTGAAGGGCAAGACGGACTTGGAGGAAGCGGTGTACTTGTCCTGCCCTGCGGCGCAGGAAAGACGATAATTGGTCTTGCTGTCATGGAACGTCTGCAATGTGAAGTTCTTATTCTAACGTCCAATACAACCTCCGTGCGACAGTGGATACGAGAGATCGGAGAGAAGACCACTATTTCTCAAGAAGCCGTGGGGGAGTATTCCGGTCAAACTAAGGAAGTCAGGCCCGTTACTGTAGCGACTTACCAGATCATGACTCATCGCAAAACAAAAGATGATGATTTTACGCATATGAAGCTGTTTGGTGAGCGCAGCTGGGGGCTCATTATTTATGATGAGGTTCATTTGCTGCCGGCCCCCGTATTCCGGGCCACTGCAGATATTCAGGCAACACGGAGGTTGGGGCTGACAGCTACTTTGGTGCGAGAGGATGGCTGTGAACAGGATGTTTTTTCTCTGATTGGTCCTAAACGATATGAAATGCCGTGGAAAGAACTTGAGCAGCAGGGCTGGATTGCTGAAGTGGATTGCAGAGAAATTCGCGTACCGATGGAGCAGGAGCTGAAGGGAAAATATCTATACGCTGAGCCAAAACAGAAGTTCAGGCTGGCGTCTGAAAATCCTTCTAAGCGGGCCGTTGTCAGACGTCTGCTGCAGAAGCATTCAGGCCTTCCTGCACTCATTATCGGTCAGTATGTGGGTCAGCTGAAGCTTTTAGCGGGAGAGCTCGGTGTTCCTCTTATTACGGGAGCTACCTCGCAGCAAGAACGGACACGGCTGTTTGCTGCTTTTCGGCAGAAGGAGATTTCTACTTTAGTTGTATCGAAAGTAGCCAATTTTGCAGTGGATTTACCAGATGCAGCCCTTGCTATAGAGGTGTCAGGAAGCTTTGGCTCCCGTCAGGAAGAGGCGCAGCGTCTCGGAAGAATCCTCAGGCCCAAGGAAGGTGAGAACAAGGCTTATTTTTATACACTTGTTTCTCAGGATTCCAAAGAACAGGACTTTGCTCTTAAGAGACAGATGTTTCTTATAGAACAAGGCTATGAATATCATGTCACAGGAGAGAAGGAGGCGGCTCTCTAATATGTCCGCTGATGCAACAAATACCATAGAGGAGATTGTCTCACAACTGTCAGATAAGGAAAGTGAGCTCTATATAAGCGCTTTTCGTCTATTTGGCAATTCAGCACTCAGCGTAGATCTGCTGAGGCAGGAACTTGCTGGGCAGCTCAGCGGCTTAGAGCTGGATCTTGCCTTGCTTCGCTTAAGAAAGCTCGGCTTACTTAGAGCTGTAAAAAAAACATGGGGAGAGGAAATATACTATATCCCTGGAACACATATACCGTTTTTGACTGAACGGTATTTATTCCCCCTTCTCTCGCAGGATTCACTCCCTGTCACTAGTACAGTGGATACTGTACAAGAGGCTAAGCCGGATATTGCTGGAGAGGTTCTTCATCTACTGTCGTACATTGCAGTTCACGGCTTACCGCTGACTGCAAAAGGCACAATTCATAAGAAAACAATCCAAAAGCTTGAGGAAATGACTGTTCTCAAGTCTTCGGACTTTAAAGGGCTTAAACTGTCTTATTCTCATCCGGATCTTTATCCGGTCCAGGTGGCGGTTATGCTGGACGTGTTATTCAGCCTAGGCTTGGTCCGCAAAGAGGAGGGCCAAATAGCGATTGAAGAGATCGCTTTAAACAGCTGGCTGGAGCTATCTGCAGTTCAAATGCGAACACATATTTACACCCTTTCAATAGAGCGATACGGAGCAGCAGAACAAGGGCTGCATCATTTTCGCTATTTGCTTACCTGCTGCGGGCAGCATGATACAGCATGGATCAATCTTGACCTGCTGTGTGCCTGCTTGATAAAAAATGGATATGCGAAGCAAATGTCCGAGGAGGATCTGGGTATGTATTCCAAAGAGTGGGCACAGATGCTCGCCGCATTCGGATATGGAGATGCAGGTATTGCTACGGACGGAACACACTATTTTCGTTTTTTAGAAAGAACTGTAGATGAAGAGGGCCGCCATTCTGAGTTAATCCATGGAGGGATTTTTGTACAGCCTGACTTTGAGATTATGGTGCCTCCCGATGCGTCCTACCGGATTCGATGGATACTTGAAGGCTGCGCTGAGCTAATAGCAAGAGATTACATGACCATCTATAAGCTGACTAAGGAGCGCATACATCAGGCCGCAGAGCTTGGGCTTCACCCAGCCGCAATTATGGAATGGCTTGAAAACTGCAGCAGCTCTGAAATTCCTGACAATGTGAAGTCTACGCTGTTACAGTGGGGAGGAGAGCTTGGGAAAACATCCTTAGAAGCGGTAATTGTGCTGCGCTGCGCTGAGGAGAAGGACGCGGACGCCATTGAGGCTCATCCCTCTTATTCTCGATGGGGAACAGAAGTAGAGCGAATTGGTCCGCGCTATTTTATCATAGACAAAAACAAGCTCCCCGAGGTGCAGAAAAGCCTCGCATCCATGGGCCTTGCACCAGCTAAAGGAATTAAAGGTCAAGATTCAGAAGCAAGAATCTATCCACTTACGAGTATACACAGCGATATACCCGCATCTCCTGTCCAGTTTAATGCTGAAGGAAGACAAGGGTTCGTATATACCGGACGTAATTTACACTATTACGAAATGTTAAGCGATACACCTGAAGTATCAAGCCTTCTGCCTGATTATAAATCCATCCCTAGAACCTGGCATGAGGAATGGCGCGAATATCACTCTTCCACTGCAAAGCAGATCGTACAGCAGGCGATTTCATGGCGTATAAAATTAGGGGTGGAAATAGAAGGGGCGAGAAGAGAATTCATTCCTGAATCGATTGGCCGCGGCGAGCCTTGGTCGGTAATTGGTTGGTTTACACCTGATCAAGAGTCAAAAGTAGCCCATAGGAGCACAATTGTGCCTGCGGAATGGACAAATATGTCCCTTATATTACCAAATTAAGTTAATTGTATAGCAATATAAATAACAAAACTCTTCTTATGTCCAAGCTGTTATGATATGATATGTGTAGTCCTTTTCCAAAAGAGGTTAAGGAACTTTCATATAGATCGGGATGAATTTTCATGAGCGTATCTGAGCTTAACACGGTTGATATGGCCCAAGTGCTGACATACGCCTATGAATTAGGCGATATGATAAACCAATCTACGTTGGTTTCAGATTATTTATATTGGAAAGAACGGGTTCAACAGAATCCGGAGATTCAGACTCTCGTCCGCCGGCTTGCGGACAAGAAGGAACTTTTTGCCGAAACGGAGCGCTTTGGGCATTTCCACCCCAATTATCACAGCGCTAAAGATGAAGTGAGGGCCGTAGAAGACCAGATCGATACTTACGATGAAGTAAGACGCTTTAAGGAAGCTGAGAAACAGCTTGATGATATGCTGCACCAGATGTCCGAAACGATTGCTTTTTCAGTATCGACTTCCATTAAAGTTCCTAGCAACGATCCTTCACCAAAAGGCGGCTGCGGCGGAGGCGGAAGCTGCGGGTGCGGCGGCTGATTTAATTGATTTGCCATGGCGCGTCGATAGGGAGGATTTTGCAAAATAGACAGATATAGAATCAATTTCATGCCAAATTATGATGAAATTGATTCCTAAGACTTGCAAAATCTGAAGAAGAGGTGAAATTCGCATGTTTGCACAGCGAACAGGATACATCATTTGGGTAAGTGATTTGAAGGCTGCTCGTAATCTAGAAAAATATGGTACTGTACATTATATCTCACGAAGAATGCATTACGTAGTCATGTATGTGAATACAGACCGCGCAGAGGATACGATGAAAAATGTGAAAAGATTATCCTATGTTCGCAAGATTGAGCGTTCTTACCGAAATGAGATTAAAACGGAATATAGCAAAGACGTACCTGACAAAACAAGCTTTTATGGGGGGCTCTAAGCCCCGATACAAAATTCAGATTACAGTTCGAAAGGAGCGGCCATTGGGGCCGCTCTTTGTTTTTAACAACAAATTGTAATTGTAACGTTTTCTATGAGTACAGATAGTGCTTGTGGAGGTTGACTTTTTATGCAGTACATACTTATAACTCCAATTTGTCAACTGACGATGCAATTTTTACCTTGAGATTCCGGGACTTATGTTGTAATATATTGGATAAATATGTAGATAGAAAGACCTATCTTGTGGAGAGTGATATCCCATGCGAGACAAGTTGATGCAGCGTTGGAGCACTTATGAACCTTTTTATGTAGCTCTGGGTGATAAGAAAGTCGCTGATATTGTCATTACAAACCATGCTAAGCTTAGATATGTTGACCGGGTGAGACAGGATAATAATGATTTTGAGAACATCGCAGCATGGCTCTGGGAGTGCCTCAAGCAGAACAGGATTTCTCCCTACTATCGGAATGAACAAGATGTATATCTCATCGATGGCGACCTGGTCGTTGTCGCTGAGTTTTCGGAATTGCCTGGTGAATACGATATTACAGGAAATCCCCTTCACAAAATGATTATTGTCACATTCCTCGGACGTATGTCTGAAACGATTGAACTACGTGATTTGAAGACCTACTACTCTTGGTTAAGACATTCAAGACGGATGACGCTGGTAAAGAACAGTCGCAAAAGAAAGTAGCCTTGGATACAACAGCATAGATTTGAGCAGAAAGTGTGCAGATTTGCACACTTTTTTTTGTGGATCGGTTACAATAAGGAAAGTTTAAGGGGGCGTAAAAAGCAAAATGAACTTTCACCAATTACATATTTTTTATACCGTTGCGGAAAAGGGAAGCTTCTCGGCAGCAGCTCAGGCATTGCATATGACTCAGCCTGCGGTGACGATGCAAATTCAATCGTTGGAGGATTATTTCGGAACTAAATTGATTCATCGTTCAACTAAAAAAATAGAATTATCTGAGGCGGGTGAGGCGCTCCTGCCGTATGCACTCCGCAGCATGGAACTGTTCCGTGAAACGGATGAGGGCATGTCATCCTTTACGGACAAGCTGCAGGGCAGGCTGTTAATCGGTGCCAGTCTCACGATTGGTGAGTACGTGCTCCCTCGTTTGCTTGGACCCTTCGGAAAAAAACACCCCGATATCTCAATTGTCATGAATGTAATGAATACAACTCAAATTATTGAAGGAATTATGAAGCACCAGTTAAACTTTGGAATGATTGAAGCGCCGCTTTCTCATCCGGATTTGATCGTACAGCCGGCTATGCGTGATGAGCTGAAGCTGATTGTTCCCGGTAATCACCCGCTGACCTTTAAGGAAGAGATCGGACTTCATGATATATTAGACTATCCTTTTATAGTGCGTGAGAAGGGATCGGGGACAAGACAAGTTATGGAGGATGCTATGCGTGAGCACGGGATAGATCCTGCTAAGCTGAATACAGTGATGGAGCTGGGGAGCACCGGAGCAATCAAGTCAGCTGTGGAAGCCGGTGTGGGCATAACGATTATTTCTCCGTCCTCTGTAAAGCACGAAGTGACACTTGGGCTCTTAAAGGTACTGGATTTGAAAGACATCGAGTTCAAAAGGGAGTTTTACGAGGTATATTCGAAATCATCGATGCTGCCCATTTCGGCGGTGACCTTTTTGAATTATTTAAAAAAGCAGGCTCATCCATTAGATATCACTCAGGAATAAGATAGGAGTCACGATTATCTATGAACAAACAAACAAATCGCTGTGATCTTCACACACATACACTTGCTTCGGACGGTATGCAATCTCCTTCGGAGAATGTCCGGCTTGCTTCTGACAGAGGTCTTTCTGCTGTTGCAATTACGGATCACGATACAGTTTCAGGAGTAGCTGAGGCTTTAAAGGCTGGTGAACAATATGGCATCAAGGTTGTTCCTGGTGTTGAAATCAGTACTCGGGCGGGCGGCAAAGACATCCACGTTCTTGGCTATTATGTAGATATACAGGATAGAGCGTTCCTGGAAAGGCTTGAAACCCTTCGCCGAACCCGTGAAGAACGTAATCTGCGCATCCTTAACAAGCTTACGGAGCTGGGACTCCACCTTACGATGGAAGAAGTCATCAGCGTGATGAACAGACCTTTGGACAAGGATGAAACCATCGGGCGTCCCCATATCGCGGATGCCATGGTGCATAAGGGCTATGTACAGAACATGCGGGAAGCCTTTGACTTATACCTGGCAGAAGGGAAACCGGGTTTTGTCAGTGTTCCTCGCGTAGCACCGGAGGAGGCTTTTGACTGGATCCGAGAGGCTGGAGGGACTCCTGTGCTTGCTCACCCCGGGCTGTACGGGGATGATGAATTGGTAATCCAAATCATTGAGCAGGGTCAGCCTGAAGGTATTGAGGTCTATCATTCAGATCATGGACCAGATGAAGAAGAACGCTACAATGCCATGGCTGTAAAATACGGCCTGATCATTACTGGCGGTTCGGATTTCCATGGGGCCAGACAAGGTGTTGTCTTCCATGGAGACCTGGGCAGTGTAAGTGTGGATGCAGAGGTTCTTGACCGATTGCGCAAATAAAATAGTTAATTATAAAACAGCCCCTCTAATGCGGATCATCTCACACATTAGAGGGGCTGTTCTTATTATGACTCAAGAATATAACTAAATTGTGAATCAAGATCCGTTCTTGATTGTATTAGGCAGCTGCTTGATCCGTTCTTCATCCGGTGTTACAAACAGTGTCTTCTGATTATCATAGATGACGAATCCGGGCTTCGCACCGCTTGGTTTCTTCACATGACGGATCAGCGTATAATCCACCGGGACACTGCTGGACTCCTTAGCCTGGCTGTGATAAGCAGCGAGCTGGGCGGCTTCATTCAGTGTTTCCTCGCCAAAGGAACTTGCACGGATGACGACATGGGAGCCCGGAATATCCTTGGTATGAAGCCAGGTATCATTGGAATTCGCAAGACGATTGGTGAGGTATTCGTTTTGCAAATTGTTTTTTCCTACGTAGATCTCGATACCTTCAGACGATGTAAATACGTTAAGAGTAGGCAGATTGTTTTTTTTCTTTTTCTTGGCGCCTTTTTTGCTTCGATCTCTTAGGTACCCCTGTGAGACAAGCTCCTCGCGTATCTCTTCAATGTCGCTCATCGAGGCAATGGACAGCTGCTGCAGCAAATTATCCATGTATTCGATTTCTTCCCGAGTTTTTACCAGCTGCTCTTCAATGACCTGCAGGCTGTTTTTGTATTTATTGTATTTTTTAAAATACCGCTGCGCATTGTCTGATGGAGTCAGGAGCGGGTCCAGCGCTATCCGCACTTCCTTCTGCTCTTCATCATAAAAATTGGGGAGGATAACCTCCTTGTCACCTTTCTGAACAGCGTACAGGGAGGCAAACAGCAGCTCTCCAAAAATGCGATATTGGTCTGCATCGTCGGCTTCAGCTAGATCCTCCTGCAGATGGTCCAGCTTCTTGATATTTTTATTCCGCTCATTTTGTAAAAACCGCAGCAGATCGCTTACTTTCTGTTTTACCGCATCGCGCTCAGCCTTTTCCCCGTAGTAAGCTTCCATGCATTTGCTGATTGAATCGTATTCTGTAATCTCGTTACCCAGATGCGAAAGCGGAATGGCTGAAAACACCATTTTTCCTTTAGCATTTTGACCGATGTTCGGAGTGAACTGATTTGTAGAAACAAGGCTCATCACTTCGTAAAAGGCGCTACTCAGCTGTGATGCATCAAAAGTCTCTTCCTGACCTGCTTGACGAGCTCGGAAAGCAATTTCTTCGGCGATAAGCGGACTTAATCCGCTGAAGGTGTCCACCAGCCATTTGGCAGCTGATCCTTCATATGCTTCATACGCCGTGAATAGGGATGCGTCTGCCATTAAGGGATGATGTTTGTTCTGCTGCGGTGGTTCCGTATACGAGAAACCGGGCATGACAACCCGATAGCTGCTGATGGCCGGAGTAACATGATGAATGCCGTCCAGTATCGTCCCTGCTTTAGGATCAACCAGAATAATATTGCTGTGGCGCCCCATCAGCTCAATAATAATTCTTTTGAAAGAAACATCACCAAGCTCATCGCGTTGTCTCACGTCGATATAAATGATCCGCTCCATGCCCACTTGGCTGATGTTTTCAATGATCCCGCTCTCACAGTGCTTGCGCATCAGCATACAGAACATAGGTGCTTCAGTCGGGTTAACGAATGTCTGCTCTGTAAAATGAACCCGCGGGTAAGTCGGGCTTGCCGACAGGAGCAATTTCGCGTTCTCGCGCCCTGCCCGGAGACTGATTACAATATCGTGACCGTTTGGTTGATGTATTTTATTCATGCGTCCGCCAACGCAGGCTTGAAGCTGATCCACAATTGCGCGGACAACGATTCCGTCTAATGCCATAATTAAATGTTCTCCCATCTTATACTTTGGTTCATAGCCGAATAGGAAGGCTAGGTTTGCCTTTTACTATCATACAAAAGTTTTGGCAAAAACTTAAGCGCTCTTTACGTGTGATATTTCCGCCCTTGTCCGAATAGAGTATTTTAAGGAGTTTGTCCGGCGTTTATTCGCGCTATTGTCAGATGATTAGATTTTGCACGCTTTGACACTGGACAGGCACAGGACTAAGAGACCGGGAGGGGAAACTTTACGCATGGAACATAAGAAGTGGCATCAGATGACTACAGAGGATCTCGGGGCCAGCCTTGATGTTGACCCGCAGATAGGTCTTTCTGATGCAGAGACGGAAGAGAGACGGAAAGAGTCAGGGGCGAATGAGCTGTCGGAGGGGAAAGGGATATCTCCGATCACCCTTTTCCTGAATCAATTCAAGGATTTTATGGTGCTTGTTTTGGTCGGAGCTACGCTTGTGTCAGGACTGTTAGGTGAATATCTGGATGCCATCACTATTATTGCGATTATTTTATTGAATGGAATCCTCGGATTTGTTCAGGAATTCCGGGCGGAAAAATCGCTTAGTGCGCTGAAGAAGCTGTCTGCTCCCACAGCGAAAGTGCTGCGAGACGGCAAGATTATGCAAGTTCCCGCGAAAAGTCTGGTGCGAGGAGATGTTGTCACTCTGGAAAGCGGTGACCGGGTGCCGGCAGACATCCGTTTTGTATTGACCAGCAACTGTGATGTGGAGGAGTCGGCATTAACAGGAGAATCGGTGCCGGTAAGCAAGCACAGCAGAGCAATTCATCAGGAGGATATTCCGCTTGGGGACCAAAAGAACATCGGATTTATGGGAACGATGGTCACAAGAGGTACAGCGAAAGGGATTGTCATCCGAACCGGGATGGATACTGAAATGGGCAAAATTGCTGATCTTATTCAAAGCACCGAGGCCCAGGAAACTCCGCTGCAGCGAAGACTGGAGCAGCTGGGTAAAATACTGATTATCGTAGCCCTTGTGCTGACTGTACTTGTTGTAGTAGCAGGTATTTTGCATGGACAGCCGGCCATAGGTATGTTCCTCGCTGGTGTAAGCTTAGCCGTTGCTGCCATCCCTGAGGGTCTTCCGGCTATCGTAACGATTGCCCTCGCTCTCGGCGTTCAGCGAATGATCAAACGAAAGGCGATCGTTCGTAAGCTGCCTTCCGTTGAGACGCTGGGCTCTGCTTCGGTGATTTGTTCGGACAAGACAGGAACGCTGACACAGAACAAAATGACCGTGACCGATGTGTGGCAGGGCGGACGCCATTTGAAGGTATCAGGTGAAGGCTACAACCCGTCTGGGCAAATTACCTATGGAAAGCAAATCGTTGACCTTAAGAGCGATCAGTCCCTTCGCAGGCTGTTTCAAATCAGCGCCCTGTGCAATAATGCGGAGATTGAAGAGGTTTCAGCTATAGACAGCCGCAGCGGTAAAAAGAAGCAGGAAGAAATGGAATGGAGGCTCAAGGGAGATCCTACCGAAGGTGCTCTTGTCACATTAGCCTCAAAGGCAGGAGTGTCCCCTCAAAGCTTGTCTGGATTATATGACCGGGTGCAGGAGTTTCCGTTCGATTCCGAACGGAAGCTGATGTCAGTCATGATGCGGCACCAGGGAGGCAGGCTCATTTTTACTAAAGGTGCACCGGATGTATTGATTAAACAGTGTGCCTACATCATGTGGGAAGGGAAAGTTGTTCCCTTCACCGGGACACTGAGACAGAAGGTGATAGAGGCCGGGGAAAAAATGGCAGGCGCAGCACTAAGAGTGCTGGGCATGGCTTACCGTGACGTAAAGCCGGAAGAAGAAGTGAACAGCGAGCAAAAGGCAGAGTGCCAGCTGATATTTGTCGGACTGGCAGGGATGATTGACCCTCCGCGAAAAGAAGTGCGAGATGCGATTGCTACGTGCCGAAGAGCGGGAATCAAAACGGTTATGATTACTGGGGATCATTCGTTGACAGCAGAGGCTATCGCTCACCAGCTGGGTATTCTTCCGAGAGGTGGAAAAGTATTCACCGGTCAGCAGCTTTCTTTGCTCAGCGATGAAGAGCTGGATAAAGAGGTAGACCATATATACGTTTATGCCAGGGTATCTCCTGAACATAAGCTTAGAATTGTAAAATCACTTCAACGCCAAGGACATGTTGTCGCCATGACAGGTGACGGGGTCAATGATGCACCGGCTATTAAGGCGGCAGATATCGGTATTGCGATGGGGATTACAGGTACGGACGTAACGAAAGAGGCTTCAGCTCTTATTTTGAGTGATGACAATTTTTCTACGATTGTTTCTGCTATAGAGGAAGGGCGAAACATTTACGAGAATATTCGAAAATTCATTCGCTATTTGCTGGCCTCTAACGTGGGTGAAATATTAACGATGTTCTTTGCCATGATGGCTGGACTTCCGCTCCCATTGCTGCCGATCCAGATCCTATGGGTCAATCTCGTGACCGACGGTCTGCCGGCGATGGCGCTTGGTGTTGACCAGCCAGAGAAGGATTTGATGGAGCATAAGCCGCGCTCGGCGAAGGAGAATATCTTTGCAAGAAGGCTGGGATGGAAGATTATCAGCCGGGGAGTACTGATCGGATTATGTACGCTTGGAGCATTCTGGCTCACGCTGCAGGCGGCACCAGATAGCGAAGGCCAGCTTGTTAAGGCACAATCTGTTGCTTTTGCCACGCTTGTTATGGCACAGCTGATCCATGTATTTGACTGCCGCAGCTCAAGATCTATTTTTCACCGAAACCCGCTGCAAAACAAATACTTGGTGCTCGCCGTTCTGTCATCCGTTATCCTCATGCTTGTTGTTATGTACACACCGCAGCTTCAGCCTATCTTTAAAACGGTACCGCTCAATTTAAGAGAATGGGCACTTGTGATCGTTGCGGCAGGTATTCCAACGTTCCTGCTCGGCATAGGCAGTGTATGGGGTGGACGCCGCAGCCGCCGCAGATTAATTACAGGCGGATACACACCTAAAAGTACAAAGTTTTCAGCATAAAATAGATTTTCATCGCTCCTTAAGATATGCTATCCTGAAAAAGTCGAATGCTTATCCTATGGAAAGCAGGATACTTGAGATATCATCTTGGCCTTTCTAGAAAGCCAAAAGGAGCGGAGTTACGTCATGGAATTTACAAAAATGCACGGGCTTGGAAATGATTTTGTTGTCGTTTATGGAGAAAAAGAGCTTCCAAGCAACGCTGCTGAATTAGCAATTAAATGGTGCAATCGTTTCTTTGGAATCGGTGCAGACGGTCTTGTATATATTCTGCCTTCAGATGTTGCGGATTTCCAAATGCGCATCATTAATTCTGACGGTACAGAAGCAGAGCAATGTGGTAATGCTATCCGCTGTGTAGCTAAATATGTGTACGACAACGGTCACATTGACCGGGAAGAAATTACGATCCAGACGATTGGTGCAGGTGTTCAGCCTGTTCAATTGACTGTTCAGGACGGTAAAGTAAAAACGGTTCGGGTGGATATGGGTGAACCTGTTCTCGACGGACTTAAAGTGCCGACGACGATTAATGCAAATCCAGTCGTTAATGAACCGATTGAGGTCGGCGGCAGCGGATTCCGTTTCACAGCGGTGTCCATGGGAAATCCGCACTGTGTAATCTATGTGGATGATGCTGTAAACTTTGATCTTGCAGCTTGGGGACCGAAGCTTGAGACGCATCCTCTCTTCCCTAAGAAGATCAATGTTGAGTTTGCTACTGTGAAGGATCGCAAGCACGTAGATATGCGCGTATGGGAACGCGGTGCTGGTCCTACTCTCGCTTGCGGAACCGGTGCTTGCGCGACCCTTGTATCCTCAGTATTGAACGGAGCGACAGATCGTGAAGCATGGATCAGCCTCAAGGGCGGAGACTTGTACATTGAATGGAGCGAGGAAGACAACCATGTGTATATGACCGGCCCTGCAGAGGTTGTGTACACAGGAACTGCAAACTGATGTAAATTAAATATGATGTCCTAAAGGCATCCCCATCAGCTATTTACTTAGTTGATGGGAGTGCTTTTTTTGTGAAAAATAACTTAGTAGAGAGATGGAGTGACTTACGATGCTGCTTGAGATTATAGCGACGACTGTGGATGACGCCATTATGGCGGAGAAGAATGGCGCGGAACGTCTGGAGCTTATTACAGCCATCACAGAAGGAGGATTGACGCCAGGAATCGGACTTGTTTCGCAGGTCGTAAAGGCTGTAAGCATTCCCGTTCACGTCATGGTGCGTCCGCATAGCCGCTCCTTCGTATACAGCAAGACCGATGTTGAGACGATGACTGCCGAAATTCAAGCGATACGGGAGACGGGCGCGGCAGGTGTTGTGTTTGGAGCGCTCACACCAGACGGGAAGATTGACGAAGAAACCATCGGAAAGCTGTTAAAATGGACCGGCAGTATGCAGGTGACGTTTCATCGTGCCTTTGATGAGCTGGAGGATCAGTTCGAAGGACTGCGCACCCTTATGAAATATCCTCAAGTTACGAGAGTGCTGACATCTGGTGGTCCAGGCCCTGCGCCTCAAGCCATTCCGCAGATTCGCCGGCTTGTTGAATGGACAGAAGGAAGCCATCTGCGAATTTTAGCGGGCAATGGATTGAAGAGGGAAATGATTCGGGATTTTATTAACCAAACCGGTGTGACAGAGGTGCACTTCGGCTCTGCCGTGCGTTTTAACCGGTCCGGCCTGAAGCCGATCAATCCGGATGAACTGCGGGCGCTCACCGAAAGTATCTATGAATAAGCACTCAGAGACAAACGAAGCGGAATGTGGACAAATTAAAGATTTAGTGTTCATATTAAAGTTAATAAATAATGTCTGAAAGATAACCCCCTCAGTTATAAAGAGAGATGGTATACTAATGATTAGTAAGAGCGAATCGGGGGTTTTTGTGGACATGAAAAATGGTAACGTTTACAAGGAGTTTTTAAACAACCATATGTTCGTGAGAATCCTCCTAATATTTTCTATAATTTCCGTTATTACTATTACCACTCTTTCTTACCTTATATTTGTATCCATATCAGAAATGGTCGTCCGCAGAGAATTGGACACCCAAAGAGCAGCAATGGAAAATGTGGACCGATATATCAATCAGCAGTATGAACTAGTTCAGGACATGGTGAGAGAAATTTATCGGAACGAAGCTCTTTCTGCAAATCTGTCTACTTTTATGGATCGCCCCTATCATGAATATGTCCAGAATCGATTGGACGAACTGTATAAAGAAAGCCCTCATTATTCTACGGATGTTCTCAGATACTTTCAGGATTTAATGGATAAGAACTCTGGAATTCGAAATATCGTGCTGTATAGTGCCGAAAGGCAGTATTTAACCGGATTTGATCAAGATAAGGCCTTCAGGCAGATGTCCGTTAATTCCGCCCGCTCTTTTATTCCTGATGCCATGTCCCTTGAGAGCGGAAATATTTCCATTCCGAATGTATGGATTCGCCAAGCTATAGAGCAGTGGGATCCTGCTCTATATTCCATTCGTGTCCCCATCAATGATAAACAAACCTTTAAAAATCTTGGACAGCTCATCGTTTATATGGACTCGAACCGGATTTCCGATACGCTGGCTAATGATGAGCTTAAAGGCCAGATCGTGGTGCTTTCTGCTAATAACAAGGTCATGTATGACTCGGAAGGTCGATATTACGGTAAAAGCTATCCTTACTTAAGCACTTCCGATGCCCTGTTTGATGATTCTAATTTGGACCTGGTAAATACAAACGAGGATATGTATATTAACAAGCTCGCTTCAACGGATAAGGGATATGTCATTATCGGAGCAGCTCCAAAGGCCGAGATTGCAGAATCCTACGCAAATATCAGAGATTTCATTATGATTATCAGCGCTGTTTGCATTGTCATCGCAATTTTTGTTCCGGGATTTATCGTCTTTAATTTTGCTAAACGGACCAACCGGATTATTTACTTTACCCGCAAAGTGAAGAATGGAGATCTAACCGCTCGGATTGATGATCAGAGAGGAGATGAGCTGGGACAAATTTCAAGAAGCTTCAATGATATGATGGACGAGCTCAATTTGTATATAGAACGTGTATATGAAGCGGAGATCAAGCAGAAGGAGACAGAGCTGGTTGCCTTACAGGCAAGAATTAATCCCCATTTTTTATATAATACCCTTGAAGTGATTCGGATGAGGGCCCTCGCACAGGGAGCAAAGGATGTGGGTGATATGATCTACAGCCTTTCGGTTTTGTTTAGAAATCTAGTCCAGCCCAAAAAAGAGTATATGCTAAAAGACGAGCTGGAGATGTGTGAGCTGTATTTGGAGCTCTTCCGAATCAGGTACAAAGACAGATTCCGTTACACAATTACGGCACAGCCTGAATTACAAGCTGAGCATGTCATCAAGCTGACGCTGCAGCCAATCATGGAAAATTATATTGTTCATGGGCTGCGTCCAGAACGAAGCGATAATGTATTGAACATCAACATAACATCAGAGCATGGTCAAATGCTCGCAGAGATCCAGGATAACGGCAAGGGAATCTCGTCAGAACGCTTGAGTGAGATTAAGAATGAGCTTGCCCGAACAGAAGAAACAGGACAAATGTTTGGCCTGTACAGTGTGCACAGCCGTCTTCGGTATACTTACGGGCCACAATTCGGCCTTGAGATTGAGAGTATTCCAGATGCAGGGACAGTAATCCGATTGCGTTACCCTTTAACGGGAGAAACGGAGGGAAATGATGTATAAGGTACTCATTGTAGACGATGAACCATTTATCATTGAAGGATTGCATTATATTGTGGACTGGTCCTCTTTTGGACTTTCCATTGCCATGCAGGCAGAGAATGGAGCCGATGCGCTTCGTCTTTTGTCAGATTCGCCGGTTGACCTGCTTATTACCGATATATCGATGCCAGTTATGGATGGTCTTGCTTTAATTCAGGAGGCAAGAAAGCTTAATCCAAAGCTTAAGGTCATTATTCTTAGCGGCTTTAATGAATTTGATTATCTCAAACAAGCGATGAAGCTGGGGATTGAGAATTACTTGCTGAAGCCGATTAATGTAGATGAGCTTGAAATGACCCTTCGAAACACAGTGAATAAACTAAATATTGAAGAGTCCAGTGAGCGGTATGAAGCTTTGGGAATTCAAATATTAAAAGACAACACATTGTATCGATGGCTGAACGGGCAAATTGCTGCCCGGGAGTTTGAGGAGAGAGTCCATCTGCTTGAAATCCCATTAAACCAACCCTATATCGGAGTTGCCGTTGTTCGCTTTGATACCAATTGTGGTGAACGGATAGAGGAAATATACCGTATTATGGGCAGCGATTATACCTTGTTTCGCGATCCGGATGGTGACGTGGTCATTATTGCTGCACTACAGGACAATCAGGAAGATAGGAATCGTTTTTTTGATTATCTGCGTGACCGGGCAGAAGATTTCGGCTGTATGAGCATGCCCGTATTAATCGGTGTGGGACGCATCGGCAGTAATCCTGAGGAGGCTCCTGAGAGTTACTATGAAGCGAAAAAGGCTTTGGAATACTTCATGATCTATTCCGAAGAGAAAATTATTCATTATCCAGAGCTTGGGGTAAGCGGGGACTGTGACGATCGGGAATTCCCCTTTGATTATGAGGAGTATGTTAAATATCTTATGGGTAAGGAGACAGAGAAGCTTGTCTCAAAAATTAAATCGGACTTTGAAGGAGTTCAGCATGAGGAAGGGGTTACTCCAGAAGGGTTAAAAAATGCTGCGCTGGAGATAGTCATTCGATTCAAGATGGAGCTGAAAGCCGTTAGAAATATGGCTGCTTCCGATATATACAAAAAGGGTCTTCGGAGTGTTTTGAACAGTATGACCTTTTCGGAATTGGTCAGCTCACTTCAGCAAGTAGCCAGGGAGACCAGCCAGCTCCTGCAAAGGGATTCAAGGAATCCGGTCATTAACCAAATCATTGGTTACATTCACGATCACTATGCCGAGGAAATGTCGCTTAAAATGCTGGCACAGATATACCATATTCATCCGGTTTATTTAGGACAGCTTTTTCACAAAGAAACCGGGGAAACCTTTGCAGAATATATCAATAAATTCAGGGTTGAGAAGGCGAAGGAGCAGCTGAAGAAAACGAATCTTAAGGTTCAAGAGATAGCAAGGAACGTAGGATATTGGGAAACAGGTTACTTCTATAAGCAGTTTAGAAAGTATGTAGGCATATCCCCAACGGATTATAAAGGGCTGGGTTGAAATTTGAAGAGCATTCTTTGTCTCGTTACTAAAATTCCCTATAGGGAAGAGGGCGACGGCAAGGAATGTTTTTTTTGCTCAGGTTCATTTCATTTAATTTGTACTCGAAAATATTAAGTTTATCTTCTATATGAAAGTGCTTTCATCAGCTAAGCTTAGTGTAGATCCCACAAGTAAAGCAGCCTGCGTGGGCGAAACGAAAAGAAGCATGTAAGTGAAACGAAAAGGGAGGTTTTAGACATGGTCAAAAGAAAAAAGAGCTTTGCTTTCACGCTGGTTTCTATGATGGTTGTTTCACTCTTTCTCAGCGCTTGCGGAGGAGGGGGGAATGATACCGGAAATGCCAGCGAAGGCGAGGAACCGGTCGAGCTCATCTGGTATACGATCGGAACACCACAAAAAGATGTGGACCGGGTTATGGAGGAAGTCAGCAATTATACGAAAGAGAAAATCAATGCGACCGTAACAATGAAAATGGTTGACTGGGGTGACTACACACAAAAGATGCAGGTTAATGTAGCCTCCGGTGAGCCGATGGATATTTTATTTACGTCTGCCGGCGGTTTTGATTATGTACAAAATGCCAGAAAGGGAGCATTTCTTGAGCTTGATAGTCTGATTGAGGACTATGGGCAGGATCTTAAAAATACTATTGATCCGGCATTCCTGGAAGGCTCCAAGGTTGACGGCCATAATTACGGCATTCCGGCAAACAAAGAGCTGCCTCAACAGGAAGTATGGCGTTTTAACCAAACTTATTTGGATAAGTATAATCTCGATATTTCAAACGTCCGCTCCTTGGAAAGTCTGGAACCTCTCTTGAAAGTGATTAAAGAAAACGAGCCGAGCGTAACCCCGTTCGCTATGGACAAAAACTATGTGCCATATGTGCCTTATGACTATATCATTCAAAACCTTCCTATGGCGGTAAAGCTGGATACAACGGACTACAAGATCGTCAATATCCTGGAAACTCCTGAAATGGAGGATGCTTTAAAGACGATGAACGAATATTTTAAAGCCGGCTACATATCTCCCGAAGCAGCAACTACCGGCTCTACCAGCAATCTGACTACTTCAGGGAACTGGTTCACTGACCGTGCGCAAACACAGCCTCTGGCCGATAACCTGTGGTCAGCAAGCTACGGATATCCTGTAGTTTCTACACCAGCCAGCGATGCGATTATTACGAACACATCTGTCCAAGGCTCCATTATGGCCATCTCGGCGAACTCGGCATATCCGGAGAAAGCCATGGAGTTTCTGAATCTGCTGAATACGGATCCTGTTCTTCGCAACATGGTCGATGCGGGTATTGAAGGCGTCCACTATGAAAAAATCGATGACAATCGGATCAAGAATTTGCCGGATTACAAAAATTACGATATGCCTTCCTATTCTCTAGGAAATAACATGCTGCTGCATTTGAATGAAAATGACGCAGATGACAAATGGGATCAATTCAAGGAGTTCAACGAGCAAGGTGTCGGCTCCCCGATTCTTGGTTTTAACTTCGACAGCTCGAATGTGTCTAGCGAGCTCGCCGCTGTACAGAACGTGAAGGAGCAGTTTTGGGCTTCACTTATGACCGGCTCACTTGATCCTGAACAAAATATTCCAAAAGTAATTGAGAAGTTTGAAGAGGCGGGTCTTGATAAGGTGATGGCTGAGGCACAATCCCAGCTCGATGCCTGGAGAGCAGAGAACGGAAAGTAAGCTAATTATTAAAGAAACCCATAAAAGGATCGGGCGGGTGACTCTTCGCCCGGTCCTTCTTCATTATCTTTCGGGAGGGAGAGAACAATGGTTACATTTTTAAAAAATTTGATCAAGAACAAGGTCATGCTGCTGATGGTGCTGCCTGGCACCATTTGGTTCTTCTTCTTCTCTTACTTGCCGCTCGCGGGAACTGTAGTGGCATTTAAGGAATATCGGTTTCACCGTGACGGATTCTGGGCAAGCATCGTAAACAGTGACTGGGTAGGATGGGATAATTTTAAGTTCCTGTTCAGCACAAATGATGCATATATCATTACGCGTAATACACTTCTTTACAACTTCGCGTTTATTATTATCGGGCTGGTTTTGTCAGTAGCGATGGCTGTCCTGCTGTCGGAGCTGGTGAATAAGAAAATGGCAAAAGTTTATCAAACAGGAATGTTTCTGCCTTACTTTTTGTCATGGGTTATTGTAGGTTACTTCGTATTCAGCTTCCTCAGTATGGACCGTGGAATGCTGAATCAAATTCTTGGTTGGTTTGGCGCAGAACCGATTCAGTGGTATTCCGAGTCGAAATATTGGCCATATATCCTGGTTCTAGTGAACTTATGGAAAATGGTGGGCTATAACAGTGTTGTCTATCTGGCTGCAATTATGGGGATCGACAAATCGCTGTATGAAGCTGCGATGATCGACGGGGCCAGCAAATGGCAGCAAATCAAGAACATCACGATTCCGCTGCTGTCACCCATCATCATTATTATGACGCTGCTTGCAGTGGGACGGATATTCTATGCAGACTTCGGGCTGTTCTATCAGGTTCCGAGAGATTCAGGTCTATTGTACGGGGTCACAAACGTCATTGATACCTATGTATATCGCGGATTGAAAACATCCGGAGAAATTGGTATGAGTACAGCTGCCGGACTCTATCAGTCAGTCGTCGGCTTTGCCCTCGTCATCGTCTCCAATTACATCGTTCGAAAAATCGATAAAGACAGCGCCTTATTCTAGAAAACAAAGGGGGGAGAGTATCATTATGGCTAAGACACGCGATTTTCATCATGTAACGCCGGGCTGGAATGTATTTAATAATATTATAGCTGGTCTGTTTGCATTTGCTTGCGTATTTCCTTTTCTTTTTGTTGTCATTATCTCTTTAACAGATGAAAAGGTGCTGGCCCGTGACGGCTACCGCCTGATTCCTGCTGAATGGAGTTTTGCAGCCTACAGTTACGTCTTTCAATCAGGCGATGCGCTGCTGCGCTCTTATGGAGTCACGATTCTAGTTACGGTTATTGGCACGATACTCAGCTTAGTTCTCATTTCTTTATATGCATATGCGATTTCACGGAAATCCTTTCGATACCGCAGGTTTTTCTCTGTACTGGCTATTTTCACGATGCTGTTTAACGGCGGAATGATTCCGACCTATATGGTGGTTGCCCAGCTGCTTGATTTGAAGGATACAATTTGGGCGATGATTCTTCCGCTCGCGATGAACGCCTTTTATATCATGATTCTGCGCACATTTTATTCCACAAGCGTGCCGGATGCCATTATCGAGTCCGGCAAAATCGACGGGGCTGGTGAATTCTATATATTCGTGAAGCTCGTACTCCCGTTATCCCTTCCGGGTCTGGCAACGATCGGTCTGTTCAGTACGCTTGGTTATTGGAATGATTGGTTCAATGCACTGCTTTATATCGACAATCCAAATCTGGTTCCTCTGCAGTCCATGCTGATGCGGATCGAATCCAGTATTCAGTTTATACAGCAAAACTCACAGAACAGCTCGATGAGCATTGCGGCACTGCAAAGCATCCCTCAGGATACGTCCCGTATGGCGATGGTCGTTTTGGCTACGCTCCCTATCATTTTTGCGTATCCATTCTTCCAGCGATATTTTGTACAGGGTCTGACCATAGGAGCAGTGAAGGAGTAAGGAAGTATTTATTTCTTTGAGGGAGAAGGTGAACAAACAATGCTCTTTAAAGATCAGACAAGGCCCATTCATGAACGTGTAGAACATTTGCTTGAGCTTATGACAACGGAAGAAAAGGTCGGCCAGCTGGTACAGCCGTTCGGCTGGCAAATCTATGAAAATATAAATGGAAACATCAAGCTTACAGAAGAATTTAAGGAGCTTGTAAAGAAGGGGGCGGTTGGTTCCCTGTACGGCGTGCTTCGTGCTGACCCGTGGACTGGCGTTACCCTTGAGAACGGTTTGTCCGCTAAGGAAGGTGCTGCAGCCGTAAATCTAATTCAGCAGTATTGCATAGAGCATTCCAGACTTGGAATTCCTCTGTTGATCGGAGAGGAGTGCTCTCATGGTCATATGGCAATTGATGCGACGGTGTTTCCGGTTCCTCTGTCTGTCGGCAGTACATGGAATGTGGAATTATACCGTGAAATGTGCAGAGCAATTGCGAGGGAAACCAGAGCTCAGGGGGGAGCGGTGACGTACTCTCCTGTACTTGATGTGGTACGCGATCCTCGCTGGGGACGCACGGAGGAATGCTTTGCAGAGGATCCGTATCTAATCGGTGAATATGCCGCAGCTTCTATAGAAGGGCTTCAGGGAGACAGCTTAAGCAGTGAAGACAGTGTTGCTGCTACACTAAAGCATTTTGTAGGCTACGGTAGCTCAGAAGGCGGACGCAATGCAGGACCGGTTCATATGGGCTGGCGAGAACTGCTTGAGGTCGACCTGTATCCTTTTAAAAAGGCGGTTGAGGCAGGGGCATCCTCCGTCATGCCTGCCTATAACGAAATTGATGGCATTCCGTGTACAATCCATACCGAGCTGCTGGACGGAATTCTGCGCACAGAATGGGGATTTGACGGGCTGGTGATTACCGATTGCGGCGCCATAGACATGCTCGCCAGCGGTCATGATGTGGCAGCAGATGGTCTAGATGCAGCGGTTCAATCCATCCGCGCAGGCATTGACATGGAGATGTCCGGCGTGATGTTTGAGAAGCATCTTCTTAATGCAGTAACTGAAGGCAAGCTTGAAATGGATGTACTGGACAGAGCCGCAGGCCGAGTGCTGGCCTTAAAGTTTAAGCTCGGTTTGTTTGAGAATGCGTATACGGACACCGAACGGGCAGAACAAATTATCGGCAGCAAGCAGCATATTGCTCTGGCTCGTCAGCTTGCGTCTGAGGGAGTCGTCCTGCTCAAAAACAAAGACGACGTTCTTCCGCTGTCGAAAAAGGACTGCGGCCGGATCGCTGTTATCGGTCCTAACGCGGATCAGGGGTATAACCAGCTTGGAGACTATACTTCGCCTCAGCAGAGCTCTAAGGTGGCTACTGTGCTTGATGGCATTAAAGAAAGGTTTAAGGATGCTGAGGACCGCCTATTATATGCACCTGGCTGCCGAATCAAAGGGGATTCGAAGGAAGGGTTTGAACATGCTTTGGCCTGCGCGAACCAGGCGGACACCATCATTATGGTGGTCGGGGGATCGAGTGCCCGTGATTTCGGCGAAGGGACAATTGATTTAAGAACAGGAGCTTCTGTGGTATCGACCAATAGCTGGAGCGATATGGAGTGCGGCGAAGGCATAGACAGGATGACCTTGAATCTGGCGGGGAACCAGCTTGAGCTGATCCAAGAGGTTCATAAGCTTGGGAAGCCGATCATTGTCATTTATATTAACGGTCGTCCTATTGCTGAGCCTTGGGTAGAGGAGCATGCTGATGCAGTTCTTGAGGCTTGGTATCCGGGACAAGAGGGCGGGCATGCCATTGCGGATATTTTATTTGGTGATGTCAATCCATCGGGTCGTTTGACCTTATCTATACCGAAGCATGTCGGTCAATTGCCGGTTTATTATTACGGCAAGCGCTCACGGGGCAAGCGTTATCTGGAATCGGACACAAGTCCGCTCTACCCATTCGGTTACGGTCTCAGCTACACTACGTTCAGCTACGACAAGCTGATGCTGAGCAAGGATTCAATTAGAGCGGAGGGAAAATTGACTGCTTCTATTAGAGTAACCAATACCGGCAGCAAGGCAGGGGCTGAAGTGGTGCAGCTGTATATATCTGATGTGGTCAGCTCTGTTACCCGTCCATCCAAGGAGCTGAAAGGTTTTCAGAAAGTCTTCTTGGAGCCGGGAGAGAC
The DNA here is from genome assembly GCA_023715865.1 of Neobacillus mesonae. Classification (GTDB taxonomy): domain Bacteria; phylum Bacillota; class Bacilli; order Paenibacillales; family Paenibacillaceae; genus Paenibacillus. The sequence goes on along the minus strand of JAMBOW010000002.1, from coordinate 550,573 downwards.
CAGAGAAGTGCAATTCGAAATTGGAGGGGAGCAGCTTCAGTATATCGGACGTGACTTATTGCCCGTTGTCGAGCCTGGATTGTTTCATATCGAAATTGGAAGACATGTAAACGATACGGTTCGTGCGGAACTTACGGTAAAGGAGAATACAGATGGAGAGAATCAGACGTTTTATCCGTGAACTGTCGGAGAATCAGTGGCTGGAGACGAGAAGGCTTACGGACTGGAGGATAGAGCGCGCTGATTACGGTCTGCCTGGTCAATATGAGCATATAGCTCCCTTTACAGAGGGGCAGGGGTTGGAGCATTTCCCTAGTAAGCAAGGAACAACTTATTTTTTTCGCACTTGTCTGAGTGTCCCGGAGGAATGGCCTGATGATGACTTTGGTCTCTTTTTTGAATCCGGAGGAGAAGGTCTGCTTCGAGTCAATGGTTCCTCCTATCAAGGACTTGACCGTAATCATACATATGTAACTCTGGATCCTGGTAAGACGGGACGGATCATAGATCTTGAAATCGAGCTGTTTGATCCTGTTCCGGAGCCGGTTGATCCGCTCAACCGTCAGGCGGTTATTCAGCCTCCGATTACCTCGGTGACAAGTCTGATTACAAGACCTAATCATGCCGTGCAGAGCTTAATGTACACCGCAGAGGTTGTTGCCGATTCTGCCAGACTTCTTCCGGACACGGATTTACGTAAAACAAGGCTCATCGAAGCTTTGTACAGGGCAATGGATCGTTATGTTTCTTTAACTTCTGAGGAAATTCAGGAAGGGAAGTTAATTGCGGATATTGAGCAGGTACTGCGTTCAGAAGTAGGACAAATCGGCAGCAGTGCGGAAGGTCATATGCATATGGTGGGACAATCCCATATTGATATTGCTTGGCTGTGGCCAGTTCGTGAAACGGTACGCAAGACAAGCAGAACCTTTTCAACAGTTGATGCACTCATGAACGAATACCCGGGCTATAAATATGCTCAAAGCCAGCCGCTGCTCTTCTCCTTTCTAAAGGAGAACGACCCAGAGCTGTTTGAGCGGGTAAAAGCAAGAATCAAGGAAGGACGCTGGGAGCTTGTCGGAGGGATGTGGGTTGAACCTGATCTCAACATTCCGAGCGGAGAATCATTGATTCGGCAGATGCTTTACGGTCAGCAATTCTACCAAGAAGAGTTCGGGAAGACATCCCGCATTGAATGGCTGCCGGACACGTTCGGCTATTGCGCTTCCTTGCCTCAAATTTTAAAGCATGGCAATATCGACTATTTTATGACGACCAAGCTTGGCTGGAATGATACAAATCAATTTCCTTACGATTTGTTCTACTGGGTCGGTATCGATGGAACGCCCATATTGTCCTATCTGAATCATGGAGTGAATGAGCACACGATGCCGAAGGATATCCATGAGCACTGGCAGTCCTATCGTGAGAAGGCGAAGCATAGTGAGCAAATGTTGCTCTACGGTCATGGCGATGGAGGGGGCGGAGTTACCCGTGAAATGCTGGAGTATATTGATCGAGCCGAGCTGATGGTGGGCCAGCCCGCAAGCAGGTACAGTACGGCCTCCGACTTTTTTGCAGGAATTGAACAAGCGGGACCGAAACTTCCTAAGTGGCGGGGAGATCTGTATCTTGAGCTTCATCGGGGAACTTACACGACCCATGGTCGCAATAAGCGAAATAATCGTAAAGCAGAAATCTTATATCGGGAAGCTGAATTATGGCAAGTGATGTCTCAGCAGGAGAAAGGCAGCCAAGAAAAAGAAAGCTTAACGTTAGAAGAAGGCTGGAAGCTGATACTTCTCAATCAATTCCATGATATTATTCCGGGATCAGCAATAAAGGAATCGTATGAAACGTCGGATAAAGAATATACAGAAATTTTCGAAATAGGTAATGCCAGCTTACAGAGGAGTCTTAACGAAATTGCTGCATCCGTAAACACAGAAGGATTATCAGCCGGTGAGCCATACATCGTGTTTAACAGCCTGGGCTGGAATCGCTCTGCCTTGATTCATATTCAATCAGAGGCACAGCCCATGAAGGCATGCGACGAGATGGGGAAGGAACTATTAACTGATTATGTAGATGGTTCAGTGATCGTTCATATTCCAGATATCCCCCTGCTAGGCTATAAAACGATTTGGCTTCAACCAGACAAAAACGCATCCGGCAAGAGCAGGCAGGATGAAGCCGTTTCTCTAGATTATTGGGAGACGGAGTATTACAAGGTTATGTTCAACGAACAAGGAGAAATCATCAGTCTGTTTGATAAAAAGTGCAATCGGGAGGTTGTGAAGCCCGGTGAAAGAGCAAACCGTTTTCAGTTTTTCCATGATCGTCCTACGCTTTGGGATGCTTGGGATATCGATCCGCGCTTCGAGGAGCAAGAGGCTGGAGAAGCAGAGCTGCTTGATCAGCAGATTGTAAGCCGAGGTGTTACCGGGGATATCCTTCGCTTCAGATGGAGGATGCATCACTCCGAGATAACCCAGGATATTGTTTTTTATCATGATAATAAACGAATCGATTTTAAAACCTATGTGGCTTGGAATGAAGCCCATAAGCTCTTAAAAGTAAGCTTTCCTATCCATGTAGTTACGGACAAAGCGACCTATGAAATTCCATTTGGGGCACTCGAGCGTCCGACACACAGAAATACAAGCTGGGAACAGGCGCAGTACGAGGTGTGCGGACACCGTTATGCAGACGTATCCGAGTATGGGTACGGAGTCAGCCTGTTAAATGATTGTAAATACGGATATGACATTCAGGACAGCACCATTCGCTTATCCCTTCTTCGGGCTCCCAAATGGCCGGACGATTCGGCAGATTTGGGCGAGCATCACTTCACGTACTCGCTTTATCCGCACGAAGGAGATTCTCGGAGCGGTCAAACCGTACGCCATGCGGCAGAGCTTAATGCTCCGGTTCCTTTCTTAGCGGCTACACGGGGTCAAGGAAGATTGGCGAGCACAGGCTCCTTTATTGATCTGAACAGCAAGCATGTGATGCTTGATACAGTGAAGCTGAGTGAGAATGGAGAAGGAATAATTCTGCGATTTTATGAATCTTCAGGGGGCCGTGAGGAAATTCAGATCAAGTGGCCGCATCCTGTTCAAGAGGTGTATGCTTCCAATGCTCTTGAAGAGCAGCTTTCCAAGCTTTCGGTGGAGGACGGGAAGCTCAGGCTTGCTTTTGCTCCTTATGAAATCAAAACCGTTCTGCTGAAGACCGGCAGTTAAATTGAAGTAAAGGAGATTACGGATACTTATGGAACAATTCAGATTGCCAAAAATACCGATCCCCCCGCTTGAGCTTCCAAAAGCGGTTCTTAATGTACTGGAGGAAGCTGAGGAAAAGCTGGCTCACAGGCCCAAGCTGCTGAAGCTGTTTAAGAATTGCTTTCCAAATACGCTTGAGACAACAACCAAGCTGATGGATGACGGGACGACCTTTGTCATTACCGGTGATATTCCCGCTTTATGGCTGCGGGATTCTGTGGAACAGGTCATCCATTACGTGCCGCTGGCTAAGGAAGATGCGGATCTGCAGCGCATAATCAGCGGATTAATCAAACGCCATATTCATTATGTCCATATCGACCCGTATGCGAATGCATTCAATGAGTCAGATAACGATTGGCATTGGAATACGACAGATATTACGGAGATGTCTCCTTGGGTATGGGAGCGTAAATTTGAAATCGATTCGCTTTGTTTTGTAATTCGGCTTGCTTATACGTACTGGAAAGAAACCGAGCTCACCGACATCTTCGATTCCCGTTTCAAATCAGCGCTGCGTAAAATCATTGATGTGTTCAAAACGGAGCAACGACATTTTGAAGCTTCTTCTTATCGATTTACACGAAACAACGGCATTATTACGGATTCACTTCGGAACCAAGGTCTTGGGATGCCAGTAAACTACACAGGGATGATTTGGTCAGGCTTTAGATCAAGCGATGACGCCTGCGATTTTCACTATAACATTCCGGGAAACATGTTCGCAGTTGTTGCTCTGCGGCAGATGCAGGAATTTGCGGAATGGGTGTTCCGGGATATGGACTTGCTTCAGGAACTCAAGGATTTGGAGACAGAGGTCAATTACGGAATTCAATTGTACGGGATTTATCGTCATCCTGAATTTGGTCCTATCTATGCCTACGAAACAGACGGTTACGACAATTACTGCTTGATGGATGATGCAGGAACTCCGGGTTTGATGTCCATCCCTTATCTGGGGTATACGACAGCTGATGATCCTATATACCAGAACACGAGACGCTTTGCGTTAAGCAAGGAAAATCCGTTCTACTATGAAGGAGTTGCGGCCAAAGGAATCGGAAGCCCGCATACGCCGCCGGATTATATTTGGCATATGGCCTTGTCTATGCAGGGACTCACAGCACAGACTGCCGAGGAAAAAGTTGCAATGATTGAAATGCTTGAAGCGACCGATGCAGATACGGGCTTTATGCACGAAGGATTCCATGCAGACGACCCCTCCATCTTTACCCGAAAATGGTTTGCCTGGTCCAACAGCTTGTTCTCCCAGCTGGTGTATAAGGCAATGAAGGATGGATTGCTATGAGACAACAAACGATAGTATTTTATGATCCGACGTTTCCTTACTCCGGCACATTGCCAAGTGAAGAAGCTTTCAAAACGGCTCTTGGCTGCCAGATAGTCAGTGCAGTGGAGCTGGCCGCAGCACTCGAGAGCGAGGAGACTGCCTGTTTTGTGAATTTACACGCCCCCTATTTTCCGAAGGAGGCTTGGGTATCTATAATCCGCTTTCTTGAGCGGAGAGGAGGACTAATCAGCAGCGGAGGCGCTCCGTTTAAGCTCCCGGTGAGAAGAGAGGGAGAGAAGTGGGTCGTTGAGGCAGAGCAGACGACGTACCATCAGGAGCTGTACATCCATGAAGTGCTGAAGGTTGACGCATCTAGGGTCACAACTCTTACTGCATCAGATACTGTTCCGCTTCTTGAAGGGCAAATCAGTCTGTTTGAGATCGAGGATACTTGGAACCTTGTGCCGCATACAACAAAAAGCAGTGATCTGCCGCAGCAGATGGGCTCTGCCGGACCGATGAGCACGCAGATCTATCCGCTCATTAAAGGCAAAAGCCGGGAAGGAAGAGAGATCGCAGCTCCGGTTGTATTGTGGGAAAACTCGCGGGGGACCTATGCAGGCTCACGTTGGTTATTCATTCTCCAGCCGATGAACAGTCATTTTTGGTCACATGGCGGGGCTGAACAGCTTGCAGCTTGGTCACAATTTTGTGCCAAGGGGGTTACAGAGGTGTCCGTAAAGCCTGGCTATGCCAGTTATGCTTCTGGTGAGCAAGCGGTGCTGACGCTTCAGACGCAGAAGCTTTTGCCTAATCGAAATGGGACAGCGGAGCCTGAGGAATGGTCTTTCGAACTGACGGTTACTAGGAACGATTCACGTATTCAGAATTCGGAAGGAACGATGAACGACAAGGCGGAGCTTCCTGTATGGCACCACAGCCTTACGATGAAGATAACAGCTGAACAGAATTATGTGCGTCTGCCTGTACCTGTCCCTATTCAACTCGGTATGTATACTGTAAACTGCCGCATTGAAGCCGAAGATGGAGAGAAGCGCGTTCTTCGTCAGGGTTACTGGGGAGAGGATCCTGCCTTCCTTGCTGAAGGGAAGGTAATTACACGGAGCCGGGACTATTTCATTAAGGATAACAGGCCGCTTCCCGTTGTCGGCATGACCTATATGACTTCAGATGTTGCGCGCAAATTTTTATTTTTACCGAATGTCGCGGTGTGGGATCGGGATATGGCTCAGATGGCTAAAGCCGGCATTAACTGGATTCGAACAGGCATATGGACAGCATACCGAAATATCATGCAGGTGGATGGTCACGCTTCTGAAGAGGTGCTCCGAGCTATCGACGCATTTTTGCTCACAGCAAAACGTCATGGTCTGCAGGTAACGTTCACTTTCTTCTCCTTTACGCCGGAAACCTGGGAGGGAGTCAATCCTTACCTGGACCCGCAAAGTGTTGAAGCGCAGAAACGATTTATCCGCAGTATCGTCAGCAGGCATACATCCGCTACACATGTGGACTGGGATCTGATCAATGAGCCTTCCATGTTTGATCCGGCTCGAATTTTTGCGAGTGGTCCGCGTTCGGCAAGAGATTCCTTTGAGAAGAAGGCGTTTATCAAGTGGCTTCAACAAAGGCACGGACGTATCGAAAGGCTGCAGGAAGCGTGGAATATGTCTCCAAGCGAGCTACCTGATTTTGAATCGGCGCTAGTTCCTGAGCCGCATGAGATCAATTTTGACGTACAGGATATGCATCAGGCGAAGAAAGGGACACGATGGCTGGACTACTGCCTGTTCTCCATGGACATGCACAATGAGTGGGCCGCGCAGCTGGTCAATACGATCAAGGAGCTATGTCCGGATCATTTTGTCACTGTGGGTCAGGACGAGGCACTTGGCGCACAGCGTCCGTCCCCATTTTTTTATGAATCGGTTGTGGATTATACCACCGTCCATTCCTGGTGGCTGAATGACTATTTAGTATGGGACGGGATATTCGCCAAAACACCGAATAAACCGAACGTAGTTCAAGAGACAGGCATCATGTATGTGGAAACTCCGGATGGACGGGCCAAACGATCCGAGCTCGAGCTTCGCAGCATATTAGAACGGAAATATGCTTATGCATTTTCAACTGGAGGTGCCGGAGCGATTCACTGGATATGGAATACGAATTATTACATGGATAATGCCAATGAATCTCATATCGGGGCACTTCGAGCGGACGGGACTGAAAAGCCCGAAGCGGATGTTTCTTATGCATTCGGAAGCTTTATGCAGGAGATACGAGATTTGTTTACTGATCGTGCCCTTGAAGAGATTGCTGTTGTATTTCCGTACTCTAATGATTTTTCAAACCGGGCGCTGGCATTTGATGCGACCACACGATTAACACGTATTTTGTCCTACAATCTTAAGCAGCCGTTTCGGGCGGTGTCTGAGTATCATCTTGAAAGTCTTAATGACGCGTCTCCTAAGCTTATTATGGTACCGAGTCCGCATAACATGGATACGGGGGCACTTGAGCAGCTGTTTGATTTAGTTGAAAGCAAAGGACTTACCATGCTTGTTACGGGTCCGATAGGCATTGATGCTTATTGGCGAATAAGCCGCAGGGCAGACCATCTATTGGGAGAACGGCTGCTCACGAATGTGCAGCGTGAAGAGATGCTGAGCATTAACGGGCGCGCATACCCGGTCTCCTTCGGTCATCGCCGGATAGCCGAGGCGTCTAAAGAAGCGCTTAGCAGGTCGGAAAGTACTACAAATATGGACCAAATTTTATCCATTCCACTTGGTAAAGGACGTCTATTATGGTGTCCGCTTCCTTTAGAACTGAACGGTCGTGATGAGCCTATAGTCGAGCTGTACCGTTACGCCATGAACGAAGCAGAAGTTTCAAATGAACTTGAATGGATGAACGGTCACGACCTGCCGGGCATCTACGGCCGGAAGCTGAGCTTTAGCGGGGGAACCCTCTACACTTTTGTATCTGAATATGCGTGGGATGCTTCAATCGAAATCAAAGATAAACAAACAGGAGTATCATATGCGTTTCTGTTAGAGAAACAGCGGTCGGTCTTGTATGCTGTTGATTCGAAAGGGCAGCTTATCAGCGTCTACCGTCCGGAGGAAGTGCAAATAGAGGTCAAAAGGCATTAGAGAAGTTATAGTGTGATAACTATTCATGTGAAAGAGGCGGGAGACAAAGATGAGCAAGCAGTTAAAGGCGCATATCATTTCACATACGCATTGGGATCGGGAATGGTATCTGCCTTATGAAAAGCACCATATGCGCTTAATCAGTTTGATGGACGCGCTGCTGGATAAGCTGGATCATGATCCTGAATACAAAAGCTTCTATCTTGATGGTCAAACCATTATATTAGAAGATTATTTGCAGGTCAGACCTGAGCAGCAAAAGCGAATAGAAAAGCATATCCGTGACGGACGCATCTTGATCGGGCCATGGTATATCCTACAGGATGCTTTTTTGACAAGCGGTGAGGCTAATGTACGGAATATGCAGGAAGGACATCAGGATTCAAAAAGGTACGGGGCACCATCCAAGATTGGTTACTTCCCTGATACATTCGGACTCGTCGGGCAAACCCCGCAGCTCATGAAGCAGTCTGGGATTAATAATGTATTCTTTGGCCGGGGAGTGAAGCCTACCGGGTTCAACAACATGGTGTCTGAGAGCGACTTTGAATCCTCGTATTCAGAGTTGGAGTGGGAGAGTCCTGATGGCTCTAAAGTGCTCGGCATCCTGTTTGCCAACTGGTATTCCAACGGTAACGAGATTCCAGTAAACGAGGAAGAAGCAAAGGTATTCTGGGATCGCAAGCTGGCTGATGCAGCCAAATATGCTTCTACTAAAGAGCTGTTGTTCATGAACGGATGCGACCATCAGCCGCTGCAGCTGGATCTTCCTGAAGCAATAGATACGGCACAAAGGTTATATCCGAATGTAGAGTTTATCCACTCGAATTTTCCGGATTATCTTGTGTCGCTTCAAAATATGCAGGGAAGTAGGCTTTCCACGGTTAAAGGCGAACTGCGCAGTCAGAGAACAGATGGATGGGGAACGCTGGTTAATACGGCTTCCGCGCGCGTATATCTAAAACAGATGAATCAGCTTGGACAAGTCATGCTGGAGAAAGTGGCGGAGCCTCTAGCTTCTCTTGCCAATATGCTCGGGGAAGAATATCCGCATCATAAATTAAGATATGCCTGGAGAACCTTGATGCAAAATCATCCGCATGACAGCATTTGCGGCTGCAGTGTAGATGAGGTGCACAAGGAGATGGTTGTTCGATTTGACAAGAGCCGGCACGTTGCTGAGGCTGTTATTGATGACAGCAAATCCTTCGTTGCAAATTATGTGGATACCTCAAGCTTTACTGACCTTGGGGAAGATCCCAAGCCAGTCGTTGTCTTTAATACTTCTGGCTGGGAGAGAAGCGGAGTGATCAGTATTGAAATCGACTTCGCCCGGCTTTATTTCCGGGAAGGGCTGCCATTATCGGAAACTGCGGAGCGAATGAAGGATACGGACATATCCGGCCGTATTCTCATTGATGCTGAAGGCAATCAAGCTGACTGTACTATCGAGGACCTTGGTCTTCAGTTCGGCTATGACCTGCCAGATAACAAGTTCAGACAGCCGTATATGAGCCGCCGGGTCCGTCTGACCTTTGAAGCCGAACATGTGCCAGCGCTCGGATTAAAGACCTATGCATGGGTAAAGGGCCGTCAGAAGCCGGAGGGAAGCATGTCGCTCCTGTCCAGCGGACGAGTGCTGGAGAATGAATCATTGAAAATAGAAGTGATGGATAACGGTTCATATACCATGGTGGACAAGCAGACAGGACGTCGGTACGAAGACCTGGGAATATATGAGGACGTTGGAGATATCGGTAACGAATACATGTTTAAGCAGCCAGAAGGCGAAATGACGAGAACGACTAGTGATCTGAAGGCAGTTATACGCGTGCTGGAGGATACTTCCTATCGTGCATCCATTGAGATAACCCATGAGTGGGAGGTCCCTGCTTCTGCCGAGAACACGCTGGATTTAGAACAGCGGGAATTGATATATTATCCAAACCGAACATCAGGACGCACAGAGCAAATGATTCCTCTTACAATTCGTACCGTCTTGACGCTTGAACGTAACGGGAAAACTGTGAAGATCGAAACCAACTTCAACAATCAGGCAAAGGATCACAGGCTGCGGATATTGTTTCCTACGGATATTGCTTCATCCGTCCATCATGCCGATTCGTTGTTTGAAATAGCTGCTCGGGATAACCACCCTGCTGCAGAATGGGAGAATCCCAGCAATACGCAGCATCAACAATCTTTTGTAAGTCTGTCCGAGGAAAACGAGGGGCTTACCATCGCAAATCTGGGTTTGAATGAGTATGAAATTTTGAGGGATGGCCGGAACACAATTGCCGTTACACTGCTGCGTTCGGTCGGAGAATTGGGTGACTGGGGATATTTCCCTACGCCTGGGGCGCAATGTCTGGGTGAGCATACGGTACATCTTTCGCTGATTCCTCATAACGGAGATGGAGTAAAATCGGGTGCGTACAAAGAAGCATACCAGTTCCAGACCCCATGGACGGCGGTTCAAACCGATATGCATACGGGTATAGTCGCACCTACCCATGCATTTCTCCAGTGGGACAGCCCGAATCTGGCCTTTTCTTCAATGAAAGTGAATGAAGAGTCGAACGACTTGATGCTTCGCTGGTATAACATGAGTAGGAACGAAGCTGTATTGAAATTGAGAAGTAATGATTACAGCTCCTGCTATAAGAGCAATATTCTTGAAGATACAGGAGAACAGATGGCTATGGAGAACTCCGGTGAAATAAATATGCCGGTTGCGGCTTGTGAAATTATGACCCTAGGCCTTATAAAATAATATCAAATCGCATATTTCCTATTGAGATAGAGGGGTTTAGCAAGCTGTCCTTGTCATTATTTTATAATATGACAGGGACAGCCTTCTTTTTTTGCTTAAACAATACCCCCTTTTATGTTACATTAGTGTGAATAAAAGGAGATGGCGGGAGGAGAACGATGGCGGATTTACGTGAGGTATTGAAAAACGAAGTCATTATAGGCGATGGTGCCATGGGGACCCAGTTATATCAAATGGGCGCGCCGGTCGGAGTTTCTTACGAGGAGCTGAACCTGATATCCCCTGAGATGGTCAGTGATGTTCATCGCAGGTATATTGAAGCAGGGGCAAGACTTGTTGAAACCAACACGTTTTCTGCAAACTACGAGAACTTATCAAAATATGGTCTTGAAGATCAAGTGGAAGCGATTAACCGGGCGGGTGTCCGGGTTGCACGGGAAGCGATGGGGAATAAAGGATTTGTCGTTGGTGCTGTCGGAGCCATTCGTGCAGGCAAGAGAGCAAACATTTCCTCTGCCAAGTTGAACCTTTATTTTGATCAGCAGATCTCTGCCCTTGTAGAAGAGGGAATCGACGGAGTATTGCTTGAAACGTTTTATGATGCAGAGGAGCTTGTGCTTGCATTGCGCCAGGTCAAAAAGATAACGCAGCTTCCTGTCATCTGCCAGTTTGCTATTGACGATATCGGACGCACCCTTGACGGATATACAATGCCTGAAGCCTTCTCCATCCTGCATAGCGAGGGTGCGGATGTCATCGGGTTTAACTGCCGGACAGGTCCGAACAGCATTATGAGAGCGATGGAAACTGTACAAAATCTAGGGATTCCGATGTCCGTGTTTCCAAATGCGGGTCTGGCTGATTACGTTGATGGGGAATATCGATACGGAGCTTCGGCAGAGTACTTTGGCCAAAGCGCAATTCGGTTTGCGGATCTAAATGCCCGCCTCATCGGAGGATGCTGCGGTACAACTCCGGAGCATATCAAAGCTATGGTTTCTGCCCTGTCAAGCTACTCGCCGACTCCACTCCCGCTGGTGGATGAAGCTCGCCTGGAAATACCGCTTACCATTTCGGACAGCCTTGCGGTGGGCGGAGATTCAGACAAGCTTAGAACGGAACCAACCATTGTAGATTTGGTTAAAGAACGTCACACCGTCATTGTAGAACTTGATCCACCTCGGGATCTTGATATTCAGAAATTCTTAAAAGGGGCAAAGAGCCTTAAAAAGGCTGGTGTCGACGCCTTGACGCTGGCTGACAATTCACTTGCGGTAACCCGGATGAGCAATATGGCGCTTGGATATCTCGTTAAGGAGCAGACAGGCCTCAGACCGCTTATCCATATCGCTTGCCGGGACCGCAACTTGATCGGAACACAGTCCCATCTTATGGGCTTTGATGCACTAGGCATTGACCATGTGCTGGCGGTTACAGGAGATCCGGCAAGATTCGGAGATTTGCCGGGATCAAGCTCTGTCTATGACCTTACATCATTTGAAATTATTCGGATGATCAAGCAGCTTAACGGAGGCATTGCTTTTTCCGGGAAGCCACTCAAGCAAAAGGCTGATTTTGTGGTAGGAGCTGCGTTCAATCCTAATGTGAAATATTTGGAGAAGGCGGTGCAGCGTCTGGAGAAGAAGATATCCGCCGGCGCAGATTATATTATGACGCAGCCGATCTACGATCCCGAACTTATTGTTCAGTTGAAAGAAGCGACACGGCATTTGGATATTCCGATATTTATTGGCGTTATGCCGCTTGCCAGCGGACGTAATGCGGAATACCTGCACAATGAGGTGCCGGGCATTCAATTGTCGGATGAAGTGAGAGGAAGAATGGCAGGGCTTGAAGGAGAAGAAGGCCGTGCTATGGGAACGACCATTGCGAAGGAACTGCTCGATGTAGCTATGGAACATTTTAACGGCATCTATATAATGACACCGTTTATGTTCTACGGAATGAGTGAGGAGCTTACGCACTATGTATGGGAGAAATCTGCTGTTCTAAGTAAAAAAGCGTAATGGTTTCTTAAATCTCTTCTTACCAAGCGCTGTAAAAAAGAAAAGTCCGGACTCTGCTTGTGTATTGACGCAGAGCCGGACTTTTCCTTGTCTGATTCACTTTTTTTAGGATCATTAATTTAGTAGAAAGAGGCTGCGCAGCTGATCTGGTATAGGTCTGCTTTTTCGTGAAGAAACATCAATTGTGACGCTGGTAATAAGGGCATCTGCACACGTTTCCCCCGCCTCGTTCAAGATGGTCTGCTTCAGAATAAAGCTGGAGTTACGCGCGCTGTCCGGCTCTGTTACAACAGTCAGATGCTGACCTTGAAGGCATTCCTTGCGATAGTTTATATTGATATTAACTGTAACCGTCTGGCAGCCGAGTGCAAGAAGCGAGTCATAGGATAATTGTCCGGCTTCGTACCACTCATCTCGGCCCCATTCCAAATATTCGAGATATTTGGCATTGTTTACGTGCCCGTTAACATCGATTTCCGTTGGACGAACAATGAGCTTTAGTTCTGTTTTCATAGGCATGTCTCCTGTTATAGTTTACGAGGGTTATTCTAAGGGTGATATACATTGAATGCAAATGGATAGAAAATGTATGCAGATTCTAATAGGAAGTCCTAAATTAGGCAATAATGGTATGAATTAATGGCGAAACAAGCTGGATTATCATACTTGTTTCAGCCTGTATTATCCGATACAATAGTATAATGGATGTGATGCCGATGTCATTCAGTATGACCGGATTCGGTCAATATTTGCTCAGCTATGGCGGGTATAAGGTGCAATTCGAAGTCAAATCCGTAAACCATAGATATTGTGAAGTCGTCTTTCGGATGCCAAGGGAATGGACGCGTTTTGAGGACGGGCTTCGCAAGTTGGTGCAGCGCAAACTCAGGCGCGGCAGAATTGATGTGTCTATTACGAAGGAATCAGACGAAAGCAGCGGCAGACATTCTAAGCTTAACAGCCAAGCGGTTGCTTCATACCTTGAGGCTGCAGAAGAACTAGAATCTGCTTACGGAATGAAGGGAAGCCTGACTATTTCGGAGATGCTTCAGCTTCCCGGGGTTTTCATGAGTCCTGAGGACATGAGTGATCCGTCTATTCTTGAGCATGAACACTGGGAAAGCGCTTTGCAAGAAGGGCTGGAACAGGCGCTCCGAGAACTGATGGACATGCGCTCGCGCGAAGGCACTCATTTGTCCGCTGATTTGAATTCTCGAATTTCGATTCTGCAAGCCCAACACGAAGAGATGGTACAATTAGCGCCTACAGTAGTAACGGAATATCGAAGCAAGCTGAGGCAGAGATTATCAGAAATTTCAGATGGACCATTCGATGAACATAAATTTGGTATGGAAATCGCGATTTTTGCCGACCGATCCAACATAGATGAGGAGCTGACTCGTCTCTCTAGTCATATGAAGCAGTGCAGGAATTTGCTGGTCACAAGCGAACCTATAGGCCGCAAACTTGACTTCCTGATCCAGGAGATGAACCGTGAAGTCAACACGATCGGAACGAAGGCCCACCACCTTGAGCTTGTTAACCTGGTGGTAGATATGAAGGCCGAACTGGAGAAGATCAGGGAACAAGCCGCAAATTTAGAGTAGTCAACATACAACCAAGTTTTTGCGAAGATTACACGAGTAATAGGGGGACGAACCTGAATATGGCAATTAAACTCATAAATATAGGATTCGGTAACATCGTTTCGGCGAATCGCATCATTTCTATCGTAAGTCCTGAATCCGCCCCAATCAAGAGAATTATCCAAGAAGCACGGGATCGTCACATGTTGATCGATGCTACATATGGACGTAGAACACGTGCGGTTATTATTACGGACAGCGATCATGTGATACTGTCTGCAGTGCAGCCGGAAACGGTTGCCCATCGTCTATCTTCCAAAGATGATGACAACGACGAATAAAATGGAGTGTAATATGTCTAAGGGATTACTTATTGTATTATCAGGACCTTCCGGTGTAGGTAAAGGAACGGTATGCACCGCACTCAGAAAACGAGTTCCTGAACTTATCTATTCTGTGTCAGCGACAACCCGTCAGCCTCGGCTCGGCGAGGAGAATGGTATTAACTATTTCTTCAAAAGTCGTGAGCAGTTTTTAGAGATGATCGAGAAGGATCAGCTGCTTGAGCATGCGGAGTATGTGGGTAACTACTATGGCACACCGCGTGATTTTGTAGAGGAGACTCTCAATACCGGAAAAGATATTATATTGGAGATTGAAGTGCAAGGGGCTTTGAAAGTAAAAGAAAAGTTTCCGGAAGGCATTTTTGTATTCCTGCTGCCTCCTTCCCTGGATGAGCTGAAGGATCGTATTCAAGGTAGAGGTACAGAGAATCAAGCGACAATCGATCATCGCATGTCGGTAGCCGAGCAAGAAATCAGTCTTCTGCAGCAGTATGACTATGCTGTAGTGAATGATGAAATTGATTTGGCCTGCAAACGAATAGAATCGATTATCATCGCCGAACATTGTAAGATAAATAGTAAATCGAAATGAGGTATGTTTCATGTTGTATCCATCTATTGATGAAATGATGAACAAGGTAGACAGCAAGTATTCCCTGGTCGTTGCTGCTTCGAAACGTGCAAGACTGCTTCGCGAGGGTGAAAAGTCTGAGCTCAGAAATCCAAAGTCTCATAAACAGGTTGGTATTGCACTTGAAGAAATCTATGGCGACTATGTACGTGTAGAACGCGGAGATTACGAAGAGGAATAAGACCTCAGCCATTCGAAATACGAATAGAGTACAGCCCTGATAAAAGTGACAACCGTAAGGTTGTTATTTTTTTCTTTTAAAACGCGGATTTTGTATAAGTCCCATATCATAACAAGAACAGGGGGAGCGCATATGTTGAACGGTAAAAAAATCGTGCTCGGGGTTTCTGGGGGCATTGCTGCTTATAAGGCAGCGGCACTGACGAGTAAGCTGGTGCAGAAGGGGGCTGAGGTGCATGTGATTATGACTGCCTCTGCCAAAGAATTCATCACAGAGCTTACGCTTCAGTCATTATCTCGGAACCCGGTATATACAGATACCTTTGACGAGCGGGATGCCTCGGTTGTATCACATATTCACCTGGCGGATACGGCAGATTTGATTCTGATCGCGCCTGCGACTGCGAACGTGATCGCCAAGATGGCGCATGGCCTGGCAGACGACATGCTGACGACGACGCTGCTCGCAACGACAGCTCCGGTTATGGTTGCGCCTGCAATGAATGTGCATATGTATGCACACCCTGCCGTTGTGGAGAATATGAACACTTTATATTCGCGCGGTGTACATTTTATTGAGCCGGGTACAGGACAGCTTGCCTGCGGGTATGTCGGCAAAGGAAGACTTGAAGAGCCTGAGACGATCGTCTCAGTTGTTGAACGCTTCTTCAGCGAGAAGGAGACGCTTGACAAAGCTCTCGCCGGTAAAAAAGTCGTAATTACAGCAGGAGGCACGATTGAACGGATTGACCCTGTGCGTTACATTACGAACGATTCCTCGGGGAAAATGGGAGTAGCTTTTGCAAATGCAGCCAAAGCAATGGGAGCAGAGGTTACACTTGTTGCTGCTAACATGCAGGTGGAATATCCAGAGGGAGTCGAGGTTGTGCCTGTCCAATCTGCAGACGATATGTATGCAGCGGTGCTTGAGCGATGGGAGCACAGCGATATTGTCGTAAAAGCGGCAGCGGTAGCAGATTACAGACCGGCCGAAGTCGCAAAGCAAAAGATGAAGAAGAAGGGCGATACACTGACACTTGAGCTTGTAAAAACTGTGGATATACTTGAGTCTCTTGGCAAAGTAAAGACACATCAGTATTTAATCGGGTTTGCCGCGGAGACAAATGATCTAGAGCTGCATGCAAAATCCAAGCTTGAGCGTAAAAAAGCGGATCTTATCGTTGCTAATGATGTCACTCAGGCAGGATCGGGATTTGGAACAGATACAAATGCTGTCCATATATTTGACCGTGAGGGTCTTGTGAAGCAACTGCCGGTAACCGCAAAAGAAGAAGTGGCCAGACAAGTACTGCTGATTGCAGCCTCCCGTATCGATGGGGGAAGTAAGCTGTGAATATTGCAAAAGTGATAGTGGACGTACCGGCTAAAGACGTAGACCGCACTTTTGACTATCTTATTCCCGAATCGCTTCAGGGGTGGGTCGAAGTAGGAAGCCGCGTCGGTGTCCCTTTCGGACATCGGACAGTTCAGGGCTTTGTTGTTGCGCTCGAAGAGGCAGCCAGCACAAATTTTAAGCTGAAGCCGATTGCTGAGCTTCTGGATCTTGTTCCCCCGCTGTCGCCTGACCTGGTTGAGCTCGGCAGATGGATGAGTCAGCAATACGCGTGCAGTGCTATTATGGCATTGCAGGTTATGATTCCTACAGCGCTGAAGGGTAAATCGAAACGTTATATCTCGGTATCAGAGCAGGAGAACACTTCGAATGAAACCAATGCTGAGTCTCAAAAAGATGTGTTGTTCTCATTATCGGAAGAGCATGGTTCAATTCAAAATGAGATCGTCCGTTATGTACAAAGCAAGGAGCAGGTCACGCTTGATCATCTGAGTCAACGATATCCGGAACATTCCAAAGAGATCAAGAACCTGATCCGCAGCGGAACTCTGCATGAGGAGCAAGTGATCAAGGACAAGCTGCAGAAAAAGATGCTTAAGTCGGTCGATCTTGCCGTAAGCCAGGAAGAGGCGGAGCAGGCGCTGGCTGAATTTCCTGCAAAAGGGAAGCGCCAGAAGGAGGTTCTTTCTTTTTTGCTCGAAGTGAAAGAGCTGCTGCCAATGCCGCTTAAAGAAGTCCTGTCATCGATGCAGGTATCCGCCGCAACAGTTAAGGGGCTTGAGGATAAGGGGCTTGTATCTATTTCTGATGTAGAGGTGTTTCGCGATCCCTACCGCGGCCGCCATTTCAAACCAACGGAGCCGCTTGTACTGACGGCGGAGCAGCAGGTTATCTACGACCGGATTGCAAGACAGCTGGATGAGCAGACGCATGGTGTGTTTTTGCTGCATGGTGTTACGGGAAGCGGGAAGACCGAAGTGTATCTTCAAACCATTCAGCGATGTATTTCTCAGAATCGTCAGGCTATAGTGCTAGTTCCGGAAATCTCCCTTACACCGCAGATGGTTGAACGGTTTAAGGGGCGTTTTGGCGATCAGGTGGCTGTGATGCACAGCAGGCTGTCCGGGGGAGAAAGATATGATGAATGGCGGAAGATTCGGGAAGGAAAGGCTACTGTAGCGATAGGCGCACGTTCGGCCGTGTTTGCCCCTTTTGAGCGGCTTGGATTGATCATTATTGATGAAGAGCATGAGACTTCCTACAAGCAGGAGGAAACGCCGAAATATCATGCTAGAAATGTGGCAGTGGAGCGTGCCAAACAGCATGGGGCAGCGGTTGTATTAGGTTCAGCAACCCCGTCCATGGAAAGCTATTATGCAGCCAGAACACATACGAATGACGAATTTGCTCCGATTCTAATGGAGATGCATAATCGTGCGCTTGGCAACGAACTTCCTGAAGTAAGAGTTGTTGATATGAGAGAGGAACTCAAAGACGGCAATCGCTCTATGTTCAGCCGAGCTTTGCATCAGGGTATTGCTGATCGTATTGAGAGGGGAGAACAGACCGTTCTGCTGCTGAACCGAAGGGGATACTCCACTTTTGTCATGTGCCGGAGCTGCGGGTATGTAGCGAGTTGTCCTGAATGCGACATATCTCTTACTTATCACCAGCGAAGCAATAATATGAGATGTCACTACTGCGGTTACGCGGAGGCTGCTCCTCAGATTTGTCCGGAGTGCGGCAGTGAGCACATAAGATATTTTGGCACCGGGACACAAAGAGTTGAGGAAGAGCTGGCTAAGCTGTTTCCTGGGGTCCGCGTCATTCGGATGGATGTGGATACTACAACGGAAAAGGGCTCCCATGAGAAGCTGTTAAAAGCTTTCCGGGAGAAAAAAGCAGACATTTTGCTCGGAACACAGATGGTAGCCAAAGGACTTGATTTTCCTGATGTCACCCTGGTAGGTGTGATTACAGCTGATTCAGCACTTAATCTGCCTGATTTTAGAGCAGCGGAGAAAACCTTCCAGCTGCTTACTCAAGTTGCGGGCCGTGCTGGACGGCATCAGCTGCCAGGCGAGGTATTTGTGCAGTCCTATACACCAGATCATTACTCGATTATTCACGCGAGTGGTCATGATTATCTATCCTTTATTAAGGATGAGCTGAAGCACAGGCGTGCCTTGCAGTATCCGCCTTATTGCCGGCTTATTCTTGTTACATTTTCACATGAACAGCTTCCGGTTCTCGTCAGGGCAGCGGAGAATTATACAAGGCTGCTGAAAGAACAGGCTCAGAGGATGGGGCTTCTTGGGAGTTTGGATCGGTTCAGCTCAGATGCTTTTGACGTTCTCGGCCCGGTAGCTTCCCCGATGCCTCGGCTTAAAAATAGATACAGGTTTCAATGTATGATAAAATGGCGTGGGGAAATCGACGCCATTGGACTTGTCAAAGCACAGGCGCAGAAGATGGAGCAGGATTTCCAAGGCAAGGATTTGCTTATCAGTCTTGATGTCGATCCGCAAATGCTGATGTAAGGCAAGCACTTTGACCATATACTTATAAATAAAAAAACTCGCAGAAAACCTACAATTTTCTTAGCGCATAGGAAGGTGTTTATTAGCATGTCAATTCGATTGATTGTTAAAGAACCAGATGAAGTATTGCATAAAGTAGCAAAGGAAGTAACTAAAATTACGCCCAATGTACAGAAGCTGCTCGATGATATGGCAGATACGATGTATGATGCGGACGGAGTAGGGCTTGCTGCACCGCAGGTTGGTATTCTGAAGCGTCTTATCGTTGTTGATGTAGGGGATGAACACGGCCTGATCAAAATGATCAATCCCGAGATTGTTAGCTCTGAAGGAGAGCAGTTTGGACCTGAGGGCTGCCTGAGTATTCCGGGCTATAACGGTGATGTTCGCCGGGCTGAAACGGTAACCGTAAAAGGTCTTGACCGTGAGGGAAAAGAAATCACAGTTACAGGCAGCGGGCTATTTGCGAGAGCCTTCCAGCATGAGATTGATCATTTGAATGGGGTACTGTTTACCGATCTTGCTGAAAAAGTTTATGAAATCGGAGCAGAACCGAACCGCAGTAAATAAGGAGGCATTGCAAATGAACATTGTTTTTATGGGAACACCCGCCTTTGCAGTCCCTTCACTTGAAAGGCTTCTTGCTGAAGGCTATTCTATCAGCCTTGTGGTAACACAGCCGGATAAGCCTCAAGGGCGAAAAAAAATCCTGACTCCGCCCCCTGTTAAGGAAGCAGCGTTGAAACACGGGATTCCCGTGTTTCAACCCCGCAGACTTCGTGACGAGGAATCTGTGGCAGAACTCGCGAAATGGGAGCCGGATTTGATCATCACGGCTGCTTTCGGACAGATTTTACCAAAATCGGTATTGGACATGCCTCAAAGTGGATGTGTCAACGTGCATGGATCACTGCTGCCCAAGTATCGCGGGGGTGCTCCGATTCAGCGTTCCATTATTAACGGCGAGAAGGTTACAGGCGTGACGCTAATGTATATGGCGGAAGGGCTGGATACGGGTGACATGATCTCTAAGGTCGAGGTGCCTATTGAGGATGAGGATACGTCTGGCACGATGTTTGAGAAGCTCAGCGTCGCAGGTGCTGACCTTCTCATGCAGGAAATGCCTAATTTAGTAAAGGGTAAAGTGAAGGCTACTCCTCAGAATGATGAGGAAGCAACATATGCCAAAAACTTGTCCCGTGATGATGAGAAGATCGATTGGTCACGCTCATCCCGTCAAATTTACGACCAAGTGCGCGGATTAGTTCCTTACTCTGGAGGCTTTACCCTGTGGGATGAACAGGTATTTAAGGTATGGGCTGCGATAAATCCTGTAAGCTTGCCAGAGGCGTATATTCAGGCAAAGTCGGGCAAGGATGCAGAGCCGGGAACGGTGCTGACCCTATCGAAGCTTGGAATCGAAGTGAAGACTGGAGACGACTCTTTGTGGCTCACAGAGGTTCAGCCTTCCGGTAAAAAAGCGATGGCTGCCGGCGACTTTGCCCGAGGCGGATCACTTAAATTAGGGACGGTGCTGAAGTGAAGTCAGGCGATCAGAATAACCTGCGCAGAGCAGCCGCGAACCCTAGTCACAAAGGAAAAGGATCGAAATCATCTTCTGCTTCTGCAAAGCGCAAGCTTTCTAGCAGGGAAGCAGCTCTGCAAATATTGACTGCCGTTGAACAGGAAGGAGCATATAGCAATCTGCTCCTGAATCAGGTGCTGAACAGCGCAAGCCTTTCCCCTGCGGATGCGGGTCTTGCTACGGAGCTGGTTTACGGCACCATTGCCAGACGAAAGACGCTTGACTATTTCCTGGAATCTTACGTAGCAAAAGGGCTTGCCAAACTGCAGCCTTGGGTTCGCTGTCTGCTTAGGCTGAGCCTTTATCAAATCCTGTACCTGGATCGGATACCTGATCATGCAGCGGTGAGCGAGGCTGTAAATATCGCTAAGCGAAAAGGCCATCAAGGGATTTCAGGAATGGTTAACGGTGTGCTTCGAAATATTCTTAGAAATCAAGGCGAGCTTAAGATTCCAAGCAATCTGCCCCCTGCTAAACGCATCTCCTTAGAGCACTCGCATCCGGAATGGCTCGTTGAACGGTGGATAGCCCAGTATGGGGAAGAGACGGCAGAGGCAATGTGTAAGGCTAATAACGAAGCGCCTCCTGTCAGCGTCCGAGTAAACACGACGATGATTTCCAGGGACAAGCTGATGAAGGAGATGCAAGATGCAGGGCTTATCGTTGAGCCTTCTGCAATAAGCAATGACGGTATTATTGTAACGAGCGGCGGGAATATGGCGCTTACCAATTGGTACAAAGAAGGTATGTTGTCCATCCAGGATGAAAGCTCGATGCTTGTTGCAGGAGCAGTAGATCCTAAGCCCGGAATGAAAGTTCTCGATTGCTGTGCAGCACCCGGCGGCAAGACTTCTCATATGGGTGAGAAGATGGAAGACCGCGGTCAAATTATCGCGAACGATATCCATCCGCATAAAATACAGCTGATTCAGTCTCAAGCAGAGCGGCTTGGACTTGCCAGCATAGAGACAGTCTGCCATGATGCACTTGATCTGGCTGTGAGTTATGAGGAGGCTTCATTTGACCGTATACTTCTGGATGCACCCTGCTCAGGGTTTGGCGTAATCCGCAGAAAGCCTGATCTGAAATGGAGCAAATCTCCTGAGGATGTTGAAGCCATCAGCACCCTGCAGCATCAGCTGCTGGGCACTGTCGCCAAGCTGCTGAAGCCCGGAGGTGTTCTCGTATACAGTACCTGTACTACAGAGCAGGCTGAGAACGGCCGCGTCGTTGAACGTTTTTTGCAGGAGCATCCAGACTTTGCTTCAGCAGATATTATGGATACAGTGAACGAAGAGCTCCGGAGCTCTGTAACAACGGACGGGCTGGGGCTGCAAATCCTGCCTCACCAGTTTCATAGCGACGGTTTCTACATTGCAAGACTAACGAGAGTAAAATAGAAGTGAAATAGTAGAATACAGATCGAAAAGTCGAAGGGTTGCCGCTAATAACCGTTAGGTTTTGGCGGCTTCTTGCTGTCCTGGTTACAAAGACCTCCATAGATGTATGTGAAATTATGTGCTAAAATGGGTAGAATGAGAAATAATATGTCTATAGATCAATTGGAAAGAACAGGTGTGAAATTAAATGACAAAACCTTTTATATATGATTACTCGCTCGAAGAACTAGAGCAGTGGGTACTTGAAAACGGAGAGCCGAAATTTCGTGCTGCTCAAATTTATGACTGGATTTATGTGAAAAGAGTTAATGATTTTTCAGAAATGACGAATCTATCCAAAGCTCTTCGCCAGAAGCTTGATGAGCAGTTCCAATTCGTGACGCTTTCGGAAATTACTAAATTTGAATCCAAAGACGGTACGGTAAAGTTTCTCTTTGGGCTTCATGATGACCATGCGATCGAGACGGTTATTATGAAACACAACTACGGGAACAGCGTGTGTGTAACCACACAGGTTGGCTGCCGCGTCGGCTGTACTTTTTGCGCTTCTACGCTCGGCGGACTGAAGCGTAATTTGACTGCCGGCGAAATTATTGCGCAAGTTGTACGTTCACAGCAAATTTTGGATGAGCGGAACGAACGTGTAAGCAGCATCGTGATTATGGGTACGGGTGAACCGTTTGAGAATTATGACGAAACAATGAAATTCCTTAGAACCATGATTCATGAAAAAGGGCTGAATATTGGTCAGCGCCATATCACGGTTTCTACCAGCGGCATTGTGCCGAATATTTATCAATTCGCTGATGAGGATACTCAGATTAACCTTGCGATTTCCATCCATGCGCCGAACGATAAGCTGCGTTCCAAGCTGATGCCGGTTAACCGTCGTTTTCCGTTTGATGATGTTATGGAATCCCTTCGCTATTACCAAGCGAAAACAGGCCGCCGTATTACATTTGAGTACGCTCTGATCGGCGGTGTTAACGATCAGCCGGAACATGCTGAAGAGCTTGCGAGTGTTCTGAAGGACATGCTGTGCCATGTGAATCTGATTCCAGTTAACTATGTACCGGAACGCAAATATACCAGAACTGCCCGCAAAGATATATTCCAATTCCAGCGTATCCTTGCTGACCATGGAGTGAATGTTACCATTCGCAGAGAGCAGGGGCATGATATTGCAGCAGCTTGCGGTCAGCTCCGCGCGAAGCATATGGAGAAGCACAAGGAAGCATGAGGTGAGGATATACCGTGATGAATACAGTACATGTGAGTCATGTAGGACGAGTTCGTTCGGTTAATGAAGATTCGGCCTGGATCAGACATCTGGACCAGGGATATATACTGGGCATTGTTGCTGATGGCATGGGCGGACATCTCGCAGGGGATACGGCCAGCAGGCTTGCAGTCGAGACGGTCTCCGAGGATCTTGCTTTGCTTGAACCGGGATTGTCTGCTGCGCTGCTAACGGCTGCCCTCAGCGATGCAATTCTGCATGCCAATGAGGTTATATTTCGAACAGCAGCTGGAGACGACAAGCTTCATAATATGGGGACGACTGTCGTTGCGCTACTAATGAGTGATACTTCGGGCATTATAGGCCATATTGGCGACAGCCGCGCTTATAAGATAACGGGGAGCCAGGTTGTACAATTGACGGAAGATCATACACTAGTTAATGAGCTGTATAAGAACGGTCAGATCAGCGAAGAGGAAATTCAGGTTCATCCGCTGAAAAATGTCGTAACCAGAGCGCTGGGTACAGATGAAGAAGTGAAAGTAGATCTTTATCCGGTCGAGCTGAAAGCTGGCGAAGTGCTTATGCTGTGCAGTGACGGTCTCAGTAACCTGGTAAACAACGAGCAGATGGGAACGGTTATTGGGCATGCTGAATTGACTTTGGCGGAAAGAGCCGACAGGCTGCTGCAGCTCGCACTCCTTGCCGGGGGCGATGACAATATTACTGTCGCTCTGTTTGAAATGCCAAAAGGCCGAATCAGCGGTACGGAAGAGGAGGTAAGCTCATGATCGGACACCACCTTGGCGGACGATATGAAGTGATTGAGCGTGTCGGCGGCGGCGGAATGGCTCTGGTATACAAAGCACATGATGTTTTGCTTGGCCGGAATGTGGCGATCAAAGTCCTTCGTCAGCAGTTCGTACATGATGAGGAGTTCATTCGCCGTTTCAGACGTGAAGCACAGTCAGCTGCTTCCCTATCTCATCCGAATGTCGTCAGTATTTACGATGTAGGCCAGGAAGAAGATATCCATTATATTGTTATGGAATATATTGAAGGCCAAAATTTGAATGAAATCATTAAAGAACGTGCTCCTCTCCAGGTAGAAGAAGCGGTTAGAATCGCGGCACAAATTGCGGATGCACTGGACCATGCACATCATAATCAAATTATTCATCGTGATATCAAGCCGCATAACATACTGATTGGTAGAAATGGAAGGGTTAAGGTTACGGATTTCGGGATTGCTCGTGCTGTGACCTCAACTACCATAACGCAGACCGGGTCGGTTGTCGGCTCTGTGCATTATTTTTCTCCCGAGCATGCTAAAGGGGTTGTGACCGGAGAGAAGTCAGACCTTTATTCCCTTGGTATTGTCATCTATCAAATGCTTACAGGACAGCTCCCGTTTCTCGGGGAAAGTCCAATTAGCGTTGCCCTGAAGCATCTTCAGGAAGAGTTTGAGGAACCGAGCATTCTAAATCCGCTTATTCCGCAAAGCGTGGAAAATATCATTCTCAAATCCATGCGGAAAAATCCGAATGAACGTTATCAATCTGCGCTCGAAATGCTCAGTGATTTGGAGACCTGCCTGCTGCCGGATCGGCTGAATGAGGAGAAGCTCACTTTTGATGATGAGTTTGATACGGATCAAACCCGTATTATTCCTGCAATCAAGCCGGAGCCGCGCGGGGCCACCTTTACAGACACTCCAGAAATGGAGGCGGATAAAGGTAAAGCAGGTGATAAGTCCAAGAAAAAATCTTCCAAGAAGCGTGCTGCCTTTTGGGTTACGATGACTCTCATTATTTTGATTGCACTTGCCGGCGTTGTTTGGTATGTCGAAAGCGTGCTGGTTGTACCTGAAGTTAGAGTTCCGAGCGTCATCGATTTGAGTGAGGAAGAAGCCCGGACGAAGCTTACCGAGGAAGGACTTGAGGTGAATGAGGTCTTCCGAGAGTATAAGGAAGGTGTAGATCCGGGAATCGTCTATGAACAGAGCAGGCTTGAGGGAGCACTTGTGAAGAGAGGCTCACTCATTGATCTAACGGTAAGTGTTGAGAAGCCTATGCAAACCATGGTTGATCTTTCGGGCAAGAATTATGAAGACGCGGTCCAGGCGCTGCTTGCACTTGAAATGAGTGAGGACAGAATTAAGAAAAAAGAGGAATTCAGTGACGAGACCGTAGGTGAAGTGATAGGTCAGTCCATTACAACCGGCGAGCCCTTTGATCCGGAAACGGCCGAAATTACGCTGACCGTAAGCAAGGGGCAGGAAATGGTAACCATGCCTGATCTGGTTAACAAGACTAGAGCCGAGGCTGAGAAGCTGATTCGGGACAATAAGCTGAACTTAGTTTCGGTCAAGGAAGAATCCAGCTTTGAGATAGAAAAGGGCAGAGTAACCCAGCAGTGGCCATCTGCTGCCGGTGATCAAATCGCTCCTGGCACGGAAATTACGATCTACGTAAGTACGGGATATTCACCGGAAACAATAGAGTATAATTACAATATATCTGTCGCACCTCATGAAGAAGGCAAAGACAGCAAAATCCGGATCACCTATACGGATGCCCGAGGTGAGAATCAGGAATGGAATACCAAGACCATTAAAAAAACAGAGACATTAACAGTGCCACTTGTTCTTGCACCGAATAAGGATGGGGCCGTATCTGTATACCGGGATGGACAGCTGCTTGATACCTTTGAAGTAAGGTATTTCGATGCGAAGAACGGAACAGTGCAGACCCCTCAAATCGGACCTGCAGTGGCTCCTGAGAACAATGAAGAGCCAGACAACGGTGATGAGGGCTCGGGCCCGGATGAAGGAACTGTGGAAGAGCCGGGAAATGAAGAAGGCCAGGAAAATGGAAATAATGGAAACAACGGCAGCAACGATGATAGCGTTGTTGATGGAAATAACGGCAATAACGGTAATAATGGCAACAACGGGAACAATGGTAATAACGGTAATAACGGCAATGGCCGAGGGAATGATCCAGATGAAGAAGAAGATGATGAGTAACCCGGCAGTTCAATGAAGCTGCACTCCTCATTCAGGCGCCTATGAGGGCGCCTGTTCTTCATTGCTTCTCCAATAACTCTACAAAATAAGGGCGGTGAATTATGCTTGAAGGAGTAATTATCAAAGCGTTAAGCGGCTACTACTACGTCAAGCCATCTTTAGATCACGGCAAGCCGGATACGGATGGATCAGCAGTTCAATGCAGAGCTCGCGGGATTTTCAAAAAAAGAGGAATCAGCCCACTTGTAGGTGACCGTGTGAAATACACGCTTACTGAAAATGGAGAGGGGACCGTTGAGGAAATCATGCAAAGAGATACTGAGCTGATACGCCCTCCGGTGGCAAATGCTCATGTGGCTGTGCTCGTATTCTCGTTAAAGGAACCGGATATGAATGTGCAGCTGCTGGACAAGTTTCTGGTTCATATTGAACAAGCGGGTCTCGAAGCGGTCATCTGCCTGACAAAAATGGATCTGACGGATGATGTAGAGAAGCAATTTGCCGACCTTGTTCGTCTGTATGAGTCCATAGGATATGAAGTCATTGTCACCAGCTCACGCCAAGGCATAGGCCTTGATCGTTTGAATCAGCGGCTCGCGGGCGAGATCAGCGTCTTTTCGGGTCAATCCGGTGTCGGTAAATCATCGCTTCTGAATGCGTTGCTTCCTGGTCTTGAGCTTGAAACAAGCGGCATTAGTATGAAGCTTGGCCGCGGTAAGCACACTACGCGGCATGTAGAGCTTATTCCACTGGATAACGGAGGCTTTGTAGCCGATACTCCAGGCTTCAGCCAGCTGGATTTTTTAGAAATTGGTGTAGAGGAGCTGGGAGACTGCTTCAGAGAGTTTAGGGAATATGCAGGGAGCTGCAAGTTCAGAGGCTGCACGCACACTCATGAACCGGGCTGTGAAGTCATCCGGGCCAAGGAAGAAGGCCAGATTGCTGAAAGCAGGTACACTCATTATGTGCAGTTTTTAGAAGAAATGAAAGACAAGAAGCGGAGGTACTAAACATGACAGTAAAAATCGCACCATCTATCCTTTCCTCAGATTTTGCTCGTTTGGGAGCTGAAGTAGCCGAAGCGGAAGCTTCTGGCGCAGATTGGATCCATGTTGACGTGATGGACGGTCATTTCGTTCCCAACATCACACTTGGGGCTCCCATCGTACAATCGATCAAGCCTCATACCAACCTGCTGCTTGATGTTCATTTGATGATTGAGAATCCTGAGAACTACATAGCTGATTTTGTTAAAGCTGGTGCAGGAATGATTACAGTTCACGCTGAGGCTTGTGTTCATTTGCACAGAGTCATTCATATGATTAAAGAACACGGCATCATGGCCGGAGTAGCCATTAATCCAGGGACTCCTGCCAGCGCTATTACGGAAGTCCTCAGCGACGTTGATATGGTACTTGTGATGACGGTCAACCCAGGCTTTGGGGGACAAGCCTTTATTCCAAGAACACTTCAAAAGATCAAACAAATCCGAAGTGAGCTTAACGAATTGGGACGTTCTGACGTTCATATCGAAGTTGATGGAGGCATTACGAAGGAGACGGCTCCTCTAGTGGCAGATGCAGGAGCTGACGTCCTTGTTGCGGGAAGCGCGGTATTCGGTCGTGCAGATCGCGCAGAGGCAATCCTTGAAATCCGTCAAAGCATTGGAGGATAACCAATGACTCTTAAAGAAGCGCTTTGGACATCACTTGCCAGCCTGGTCACAGGAATTTTGCTTGGATCATTCACACTGCTTCCTTCACCGATTAATGCGGTTGTATCCTTGCTTGGTGTTATCTTTGTCATTTGGTTCTTTAAGAAGTTTGAAAAAAAGTCAGTAAGAATTTCATTTATCGTATTTACAGTGCTATATTTTATTATGTTTATCTTTGTTTTATCGGTATATATCTTTGTAACCGATCATCCACAAGGTTTGGGCTAGTCATTATGGAATAGGTAGAGCTTATACTGCATAAATATGGTTACATGAGCGCGATTCTCATGTAGCCTTTTTTTCGTATAGTTACGGTGATGATTGCGGTAAAGAAGGAAAGGCTTCTGGCACGATAAAAAGGTGGAGCGCATGAGGATGATGGGAGGGTGAACTGAACAATGAAATTTTACACATTTAAGCTTCCAAAATTTTTGGGGGGTTTTGTAAAAGCGATCCTTAACACGTTCCAGAAAAATTAATTACGTTCATGTCGGGGTTAGCATACGTAAAAAGGGCTGCAGGAGAAGGATCGCAGGTGAATTCGGGCATGAAAAAAGCACCTAGTCATAAGGCAAGGTGCTTTTTGCTTGTATTCAAAAAAGTAAATTATACGCGAGTAACTTTACCGGCTTTCAGAGCACGGGTGCTAACATAAACGCGTTTTGGTTTACCGTCCACCAGAATGCGAACTTTTTGAACGTTTACGCCCCAGGAACGGCGGTTACGGTTGTTAGCGTGAGACACGTGGTTACCGCTACCAGGTTTTTTACCTGTTACATAACATTTGCGAGACATAGATTACACCTCCTATTCTGAAAGTAACCGTTATCCGCAAGGTCAATGGTTGTATTCAATCCAATATACCTGCATAAAACAATACTTAAATATAATATCATATAAGAAAAAGCTTAGTCAATAAAAACAAAAACTTTATTTATTTCTATACTTGATTATAGTACAATGAGGTATAGTCCATAATACTGCGGAAAGAATCCGCTGCCGCATGGGGCTATAGCTATAGGTCCAATGCGGGAACAACGGATGTTAGGCGCATGTTAAGGCAATTTTGGCCCCAAAGTGTGTGCTTATGCATCAAGCTAGGAAGGGGAATTCTCACTTGAGTAAACGTTCTTTAAATGGAACAGATTTTAAAGCAATGGTGTTGGCCGGAGCGGAACAATTGCAAAAACACGCCGAACATGTCAATTCCCTTAACGTATTTCCTGTTCCAGATGGTGATACAGGAACGAATATGAATTTGACGATGAGTGCCGGTGTGGCCGAATTAAAAAGAAACAGCGCAAGTTCGATTGGCAGCTGTGCAGGTATTTTATCAAAAGGCCTGCTGATGGGCGCACGCGGAAACTCCGGTGTTATTTTGTCACAATTGTTCAGAGGCTTTAGCCGTTATGCTGCCTCATATGAGGAGCTGAATACTCTCCAGTTTGCAGCTGCTCTGCAAAACGGTGTGGACACAGCTTACAAGGCAGTGGTCAAACCTGTGGAAGGGACCATTCTAACCGTTGCAAAGGAAGCAGCAAAGCATGCGGGCTATTATGCGAGACGGACCAATGACATTACGGAACTCATGAGCGAAGTACTTAAAAAAGCAAATGAAACCCTTGCCTTAACCCCTGAAATGCTGCCTGTTCTGAAGCAGGTCGGCGTTGTTGATTCTGGGGGAAAAGGTCTTGTATATATTTACGAAGGCTTTATGGAATACCTGCTGAGCTCAGAAGGTAAGGCTCCTGTTTCTTCTCCGGTTAAGGAAGTACCGGCAGAGCCTGTAATGACAACGAATAAGAGCCAGACCGCTATCATTTCTCCAGAAATCCCGATTTCGGCTCAGGCAAGGCTTGAAACCGAGGATATTGAATTCTTGTATGATATGGAATTTTTTATTAATCGTCAGCTCGGAGAGGCGCAAGCAGCAGCGTTTGATGAGGAAGAATTTAGGAAAGCGCTGTCAGTTAATGGAGATTCCATTATTATCATCTCGGATGATGAAATTATTAAAGTTCATGTTCACTCGAAGGCTCCAGGAGATGTGCTCAATTTGGCACTTCGGTATGGGGAAATTACACAAATTCATATTCTGAACATGCGTGAGCAGCATCGGGACTTGCTTACAGCAGGGATGGATATAGCACCGGCACCTGAACTGTTCGCTGACATTCCGCCTGAGCAGGAAACGGCTCCAGAGCCCTCCATTCCTCCTGCAGATGAGTTAGCTCCGTTCGGCTTTATTGCAGTTGCTTCGGGACAAGGGATTTCCGATGTGTTTAAGAGCCTCGGTGTTGACATTGTTTTGTCCGGGGGACAAACGATGAATCCTAGTACAGAGGACTTTGTCAATGCGATTCATTCCATTGATGCGGAGCATATTTTTGTCCTGCCTAACAATTCCAACATCGTCCTTGCTGCCAAGCAGGCGAGAGATCTGCTGGAGGGTGAACGTCAAGTAACGGTCATTCCAAGTAAGACGATTCCTCAAGGAATCTCTGCAGCATTTGCTTTCCAAGAGGATGAGAGTGCGGAAGCTAACGAAGAGAATATGTTAGAGGCGATTTCTCATGTGCGTTCAGGACAAGTGACCTATGCGGTGAGAGATACCACTTTTGACGATCTTGAGATTAAAGCCGGTCATTTCATCGGTATTCATGATTCCAAAATCGTTGCTACAGAAGAAGGTCTTCTAGCTACCTGTGAACAGCTGCTACACAAGATGATTGAAAGCGGAGACGAAGTCATTACGATTCTTGCAGGTGAGGAAGCGAAAGAAACGGAAACGGAAACCCTCGCATCTTGGCTTGCCGCTGAATATCCTAATGCGGAAGTGGAAGTGCATCAGGGAGGTCAGCCGGTCTATTCTTATCTTTTCGCTGTAGAGGCCTGATTATAGATAAGGAGGCTTGCGCGTTCATGAGCAAAGTAGTCATTGTTACAGACAGTACTGCAGATATTCCGGATAACCTGGTAGAGCAATATGGTATCAAGGTTGTTCCGCTGCGAGTTGTCTTCAGTGAGCAGGAAACCTATCTTGACGGAATAGAACTTAGCCCTGCCAAGTTTTACGAGAAGCTGGGAGAGGCGAAGAATTTGCCGACCACTTCCCAGCCGTCTCCCGTTCAGTTTATGGGTGTGTATAAGGAACTGCTCGAAAGCTATCCTGGAAGTCAGATCGTATCCATTCATTTGTCATCAGGAATGAGCGGAACCTATCAATCTGCTGTGCTTGGCAAGTCCATGCTTGAAGATGAGATGGATGTGGACATTACCGTAATTGACTCTAAATCGGCAAGCTACGGTTATGGGCTGCTGGTTACGCATGCAGCAGAGCTTGCTTCGGCAGGTAAGACGGCAGCGGAAATTGCAGAAGCTGTCGAGAAGCTTCATAATGAGCGCAAGCTCTATTTCTTGGTAGACACTTTGGAATATTTGCAAAAAGGCGGACGCATCGGCAAGGCTTCTGCCATTCTCGGGACCTTGCTGAACATTAAGCCAGTCCTCTCGATTGATGAAGAGGGGATTATCTATGCGGTCGAGAAAGTAAGAGGCCAGAAGAAGGCGATGGAGCGTATTGTCCAAATGTTCGAGAGTGATTTTTCCGGAAAACGAATCAATATAGCAGTCGGTCACACAGCGAATCCGGCTTCGGCCGAGAGCTTTGTTGAGCTCATGAAGACAAGGTTCGAGCTTAACGAAGTGGTGTATCCGAATATTGGGGCCGTGATCGGCAGTCATGTCGGGTTCGGGACCATTGCTGTATTTGTGTGGCCGGCCTAAGATATGAGGGATGCTTTATGTTGTTAGAAGAAACATCGGTGAAGCAAGTCAGCGGCGTGAGTGCTCTTAAGGAAGGAGAGCTTCACGCCTTTGGCATTTATACGATTAAAGATTTGCTTGAATATTATCCATTCCGTTACGAGGATTATCGCCTGAAATCACTGACCGAGGTGAAGGACGGGGACCGAGTCACAGTCCAGGCGAAAGTCATGGGTGTACCCGTACTGCAGCTGTACGGCAAAAAATCGAGGCTCACCTGCAGAATGATGGCTGAAGACTTTATGTTTAGTGCTACCTGGTTTAATCGGCATTTTCTAAAGGATCAGCTGACACCTAACCGGGAAATTACTCTGACCGGCAAAATTGATATGAAGCGCATGCAGCTTACGGTATCGGAGTCGGAATTCCCAGACAAAGGGGCGGTTCGCACCGGCTCCATTCAGCCGGTCTATTCCGTCGGCGGGAAGATTACACAGAACTGGATGCGTAAAACGATCAATCAGGCTCTTTTGCAGTTTGGGGAAATGGTGCCGGAACTGCTTCCAGAGGAGCTGCTTAAGAAGTACAAGCTTATGCCGCGGAAAAAAGCCATTGCTTTGATCCATCAGCCGGGGGATCCTCAGCTAGGACAGGATGCGCGCCGACGGATGGTATTTGAGGAGCTCTTCTTGTTCCAGCTAAAAATGCAGGCCTTCCGGGCAGTCAACCGAGGAAGGACAGATGGTGTAGTACATACCGCTTCGAATGCGACCATTCGAGAGTTTGTGCGGAGTCTTCCGTTTGAGCTGACGGACGCCCAAAAGAAGGTTGAGCTTGAAATATTGCAGGATATGCGCTCCCCTTACTGCATGAATCGGCTTCTTCAAGGTGATGTAGGCTCAGGAAAGACCGTAATTGCAGCCATTGCTCTGTTTGCTGCTGTTCGTTCCGGATTCCAGGGAGCACTGATGGTGCCTACTGAAATTTTGGCTGAGCAGCATATGCGCTCGCTCGAGAAATTGTTTACTCCGTTTGGCATTGAGGTTGCCCTGTTGACAGGCAGCACACCTGGGAAAAAGCGTAAGGAAATTTTGGCAGGACTCCAGGCGGGATTGATCGATGTCGTCGTCGGGACCCATGCTCTTATTCAAGATGACGTCTTTTTCCAAAATATTGGACTGGTCGTCACTGACGAGCAGCATCGGTTTGGAGTCAATCAGCGAAGTGTTCTCAGAAGAAAGGGATACAATCCCGATGTGCTGACGATGACAGCAACACCGATTCCACGTACGCTGGCGATTACCGCTTTTGGTGATATTGATGTGTCTACTATTTCCGAGCGGCCTAAAGGCAGAATTCCAATCTCAACTTACTGGGTGAAGCATGACATGATGGATCGGGTCATCGGTTTCATTACCAGAGAGCTGGATCAAGGTAGACAGGCGTATTTGATTTGTCCGCTGATCGAGGAGTCGGACAAGCTGGACGTGCAAAATGCGATTGACCTGCATGTAGCCATGCAGCAGGCGCTGCCGCAGTATAAAGTGGGCCTTCTGCATGGGCGCATGACGCCTTCAGAAAAAGAAGAAGCGATGAAGCTGTTCTACGAAAATGAAACTCAGCTGCTCGTATCGACAACCGTCGTTGAAGTCGGGGTAGACGTTCCCAATGCCACGCTGATGATCATTATGGATGCAGAGCGGTTTGGCTTGTCTCAGCTGCATCAGCTTCGCGGGCGTGTCGGACGTGGTTCGCATGCTTCCTACTGTATTCTTATTGCGGATCCGAAATCTGAGGTGGGTCAAGAACGGATGAAAGTGATGACCGAGACGGAGGACGGCTTTGAAGTGTCGAGACGTGACCTTGATCTGCGGGGACCGGGAGATTTTTTTGGTACCAAGCAAAGCGGTCTGCCTGATTTCAAGCTTGCCGATATGGTAAGTGACTTTGAAGTGCTTGAGCTTGCAAGGGAGGATGCTTCCGGGCTGGTCAGCAACGAAGCATTTTGGACATCACCTGCATATTCCGGGTTGCGCGGATATTTGCAGCAGGAGCAGATTTTCCAGGGAGATGTCATGGATTAACAAAAAATAAAGGTCAAGTGGACGAGCTTTCCCGGCATATAGTAGTGAGGGACTACGATATGCGGGAGGTGTGATGTTGACATTGAGCTATCAAAAATACGGCATTAGTCCACAGCTGGTGGAGCGGGTAAAGACTAAAATGAAAAACCCGGTGACCAAGGAAAAAATCAAGGTGCTCATTGACGGGGTGACCAAAGCTGATCTTCAAAATAGTGCGAAAGTAAGACGGCTGGTCAAATCGTCTGCTGCCATATTAAATGAAAGATTCACATCGGCAGATGAGGATAAACTCGTCAAATTCGTGATTGATCAAAAAATTGATCCGAATAATACTCTGCACCTCATTAAGCTTTGGGGAATGTTTCGTTAAACGAACAAGGGACCTCGCGATTAGGCGAGGTCCCTTGTTTGTTGTTTTGTTGAAGTTCTGGAATTAGAACCTTTTAAGTTCAGAGTGAGCTGAATTCATATTTAACTTAGGTTAATTTCTTCTATAATAAATGGAACTTTGGTCTTTGAACCGGGCCATTGGTGCTGGGTCTAGACCGAAGGAACCGGATAGGTCAATTCAATATGGTCATTATCCACCCGGTTTACGGCACGTGATACGGGATAAGCCTTCATCTCTTCCTCGGGATAAGGACAGAGCAGAGGCAGAAGATCGCTTGCTTGCTGAACGGTGCGATCCAGCCAGAGTTGCTCCTGATCCGGCGCCAAAATGACAGGCATACGGTCATGTATGCGGGACATAAGCCTATTGGGGCTAGTTGTCAGAATGGTGCATGTGCTGATTCGCTGCCCTTCGGGATTCACCCATGTGTCATAAAGCCCGGCAAAGCTGAACAATCCGCTGCGAGGAACAATCCGGTAGGGGGTTTTGGTCCCATCCTCCTCTTTAAGCCACTCATAAAAACCATCAGCAGGAATAAGGCAGCGTTTCCTTAAGAAGGACTGGCGAAAGGCCGGTTTGTCCTGTACTGTCTCGCTTCGTGCATTAATCATCCGGCTGCCCATACTTAGGTCCTTGGCCCAGTGGGGAACGAGACCCCATCTGAGTGTGCCTGCCCTTCTTTTGGACCCGTCGTGAATCACAGCCATGATGTTCTGTGTCGGTGCAATATTATAATGGGGCCTATAGTCAATATATTCAGGTATATCGTCCAGCATATAGCGCAGCATCAGTTCTTCCAAAGTAATTCCAAGTGTAAATCGTCCGCACAAAAACAAGCCCTCCTTGCTCATCACCTCTAAGCTGCTTATTCGTTAATTCCCCGGTAAGAGAGTCCTAGGTGATCGTAAACAAGCACTTATGCTTAGAGTATAACGCATTTATCGACCAGAGCGCACCTCGATAATATGCCTCATTCGAACATCATGGAGCAAGCCTTCCTCATCCTGAATGCGAATGGTGCGTTCAGTTTGATTAAATTTGACCACGCCGCCGCTGATAAGGATATCCTCCACTTCGTCAAATAGGACGAGAGTGACCGTTGTACCCAGCATAAGAGACTCAGCAAGCAAGCGAGACATTTCTTCTGCCGCCTGCGGGTCAAGCAAGGGACGTACTCTAGGTGCCAGTCTCTGCTGATGGGACACATAGGCCTCACGGTGCTCGGGAAGCATCATGCGCGAGGATTCAAACAATCCGTTACGTTCTAACTTCTTACTCATCGGTAATGACCTCCAATTTTACGGGAACGATCGTGTGCCTGCCCTGCCTTTTGCAGAGAGGAAGCACGTATAATGGCGGTTTCTCCAAACCTCCGCTTGATCTCATCGGTTGCTTTCGCAAGCTTCCGCTTTTGCTCACGGTCATCAAACCAGGTTAATTGATACTCCGTATCAGGCACCAGCTCTGTCAGCGATACACCGATCCGGCGGACAGGTTCACCATCCCAATGCCGTAAAAACAGGGCTGTCGCAGCTTCATACACTTCGTCTGTAAGATGAGTCGGCTCATCCATCTTCATCTGCCGCGAAAAACCGGTCGGTCTATCAAAATCGGTTCCACGGCAGCCCACGGAGACGACGCTGCCCATAAGACCTTTCTCCCGGGAACGTCTGGCTACAAGCTCGCACAGTTCAAGCAGAACGACCTTAATTTCGGGCCAGCTTGCATAGTCCCTTGGAAGCGTCATTTGATGTCCAATTCCTTTTTGCTGTTGGTGAAAGGTGCTTGGCATGACGGGTGAATGATCCATACCGTTCGCAATGCGCCACAGCACTTCTCCGTTGACTCCCCAACGACTGCGGAGCTTTGAGAGAGGAGTGCGGGCCAGGTCACCGATCGTATGAATTCCCATTTTATAAAAATGACGCGACATCCGGGAACCCACCATAAACATTTCCCGGATCGGCATCGGCCACAGCTTATCCGCAATATCCTTCTTAAGGAGCGTATAGATGCCGTTCTTATTTTTTTTGGCAAAAAGATCACAGGCCATCTTGCTCACGACTTTTGTATCGCTGATGCCAAGCCGCACATATACGCCGGTTTCCTGCATAACCTGCTGCTGAATGCGGAGAGCAATCTCATCCGGGCTGCCGAACAAGCCGAGACTGCCGGTAACA
Source organism: Neobacillus mesonae (assembly GCA_023715865.1). Lineage (GTDB taxonomy): Bacteria > Bacillota > Bacilli > Paenibacillales > Paenibacillaceae > Paenibacillus. The sequence goes on along the minus strand of JAMBOW010000002.1, from coordinate 513,997 downwards.
TCAAGAAACTGCTCGTCGATGCTGTAAGGCTCAACCAGATCGGTGTAGGATTGGAGAATATCCGTAATATGGAGAGAAACGCGAATATATTCTGCCATACGAGGGCGAACCACCACGACATCAGGGCATTTTGCAAGCGCATCAGATAAACGTTCAGCCGTAGTAATTCCGTAGGATTTAGCAATAGGGCAGGCTGCCAGTATAATTCCGGAACGGCGGGCAGGGTCACCCGCTACGACAAGCGGCCGGTGTGCATATTCGGGATGAGCCGATTTCTCCACGCTCGCATAAAAGGATTGGCAATCTGCCAGCATAATAACGCGGTTCTTTCCCTCCATCATGGCTCAGGCTCCTCTCCAATTTATCAACATTAGAACACATGTTCTTATTTTATTAGGATAACGGAGAAATATACATCCAGCAACCGGAATTTTTTTGAAAATGAATGAAAGTTTGAAAGTTTGTCAAAAAGGACGAGAAATTAGGAAAATAGACTTGGATTTTTACATATGATGTAAGTTATTTGAGACCAGGGGGTTATGAAAAGGCATACAAAAATGGAAGTGTAAATTAATATTAAATAATACCTAGCCCTATACAGGACTCATGACCTTTTTTGAGAAAATCGAGAAAAGTATGAAATGCTGTTATATCAGGGCTTTTCAGCGATTCTTTATCAGACTATAGTATCAATTTTGTAATAACTATGGCTAAATATGTAAAAACATAAGTAACTTTGGATGATGGTCTGCGTTAAACTATATATGACACAGCGTTCTGCAGCTCAAAAATATAAGCCTTCTGAAATTGCACGGCAAGCGGATACTTCAATAAATACAAGGGCTTGCAAGACTTAACACTAGAGCTAAGTGCAGGCGAGAAAGGATTGTAAATTTCATGAGTTATGGCATGGCGGTCAAACAGGGGGTGTGAGACTCTAGCTAAGAGGTGTCTGACTGTAAAATGGGCAATAGTATCCACCGCATCTTTCCTTCCATCAGCCTAGTTACAAAAGTGAAACCATAACGATATAGTTATTTATGAACCGTGCAGGTGTTCGCGGTTAAGGCTCAAGAGAAACATATACGGGCGGATATCTTAAAAAGTAATCAAAAAATTTTAAGGCAGTGCGTACTCACAATTTAGAGAGGTGGAGCGAAACAAAAGCCATGAGCAAACGAAAAAGAAAACGTCTTGCCCTATGGGTTTTGACAGGCATCCTGCTTATAGGCGGAGGAGGGGCGCTGGGTTATTTTCTCCTTAAGCCTGCTCAAGTCACCTTTGCTGCAGACGATGGGACGAGGATGAAGTTCAAGACCGAAGGCGATCGTTTCCTGCAATATACCCAAGAGGGCAAATGGGAAGAGCTTTTCGTAAAGGGAGTTAATCTCGGCTCGACGAAGCCCGGTTATTATCCGGGAGAGTTTCCATTGACAAAAGAGGATTACCTTAAGTGGTTTAAGCAGATTGAGGACATGGGCGCAAATGTGATTCGTGTATACACGGTCCATCAGCCTGTTTTTTATTCCGCTCTTGTTGAATACAACAGAGGGAAAGAGCATCCGCTCTATTTCATTCAAGGCATCTGGTCACCTGAAGAACAATTGATTGAACAGCGCGATGCTTTTGCGGAAGGGATTCAGGATAAATTTAAGACGGAAATTGAAAAAGCGGTTGCGGCAGTATATGGGGATGCCGATATTCCTCCAGTGAACGGAGAGTCGAGCGGTAAGTATACCGCAAATGCAGGCCAATACTTAATGGCATGGCATTTAGGAACAGAGTGGGATCCTTTAATGGTGGACAACACCAACAAGCAGTATAAGGATCATCCCCGTTATGTCGGCAGTCACTTTGCCGGTACAGAGGATGCCTCTCCTTTTGAGAACTGGCTCGCGGAGCTCATGGATCATGTAGCTGTCCAGGAGCAGAAGTACGGCTGGGAGCATCCGATGACCTTTACCAACTGGGTAACGACGGACGTGCTTACGCATCCGGGTGAGCCGTTGTATGAAGAGGATTTGGTCAGCGTGGATGCAAGACATATTGAGCCGGTCGATTGGCAGGGCGGATATTTCGCCGCATATCACGTGTATCCATACTATCCCGACTTCTTCCGCACAGATGAGACACTTCAGACCATCAAAGATGAGAATGGGGAGTACAACAGCTACAAAGCATATTTACAAAAGCTTAAATCCGAGTATCCCGATATGCCTGTAATGATTACAGAGTACGGTGTTCCTGCTTCCCTCGGCATATCCCATTATGGTTTGGGAGGAAAGGATCAGGGCGGCCACAACGAGCAGGAGCAGGGCGAGATTAACGTATCACTTACCCAAGATATATACGATGAGGATTTTGCCGGTGCCATTCTGTTCATGTGGCAGGATGAGTGGTTTAAGAAAACGTGGAATACCATGCCGATTGAAATTCCTGCCGATCGAAGATCGTTCTGGCTAAACGTGCTGACGAACGAGAAGATGTTCGGAGTTCTCGCGATGGAAGCCGGTAAGCAGAATCAGCTGATGATTGACGGGAAGCTGGATGATTGGGCAGCGCTTGCTGAAGGCGAGGTTCAGGAGTGGCAAGGAGCCGTTGATGGCATTGAGAGCATGAAGCTGACACATGACGAGGCGTACGTATACATCGGGATAACGCTGAGTGAAGCGTTCGATCCGGAAAAAACGAAGCTGAGCATCGGAACAGATACACTTTCCGGTGGCAGTCAGCCGGCTGAGGATCTGCCAGGCAAAACGATAGAAGGCGGAGCTTTAGAGACAGTTATTACGGTTGGCAAGGATAAGGAGTCGGCTGTCAAGATTGCAAAAAACTATGATTTCAATCAACGGCTTTACGGGCCGGAGGGCTATTGGATGCTTGAAGAGCTTCCTGAAGACACGCCTTCCTTTGTTCCGTGGAAGCTGGCCATCAGTCTTAAAATGTCGCCGCCGGATACGAAATTTGCCCATCCATATATGGATGAAGTAATAGGCACGCTGAACCGGGGGACGTCAAATCCTGCATCTGAAGACTATGATTCCAAGACGCTTTGGCAGTACGAAGGAAAAGAAGTTGAACTGCGCATCCCATGGATGCTGCTTGGTTTTGGAGATCCGAGCTCTCATCAGGTCATTGATTACAGCCCGCTTGGCGAGGACCGCGCTTTCCACACCGTCACAACAGAAGGAATTAGGCTGGTTCCGTGGCTGACAGACAGGCAGACAGGCACTGTATCCTGGCCTGGAGGTTCAGAAGGCAGTCTGGATCTTACAGCTGTGACTCCATACACATGGGAATCATGGGAGGCAGTCCATTACAGTGAGCGGTTTAAGGAGAGCTACTACATGATGCAGGAGGCATTTACGGCCATTACAGAGCAGGAATGATAAAGGAGGACACACACTCATGTTTTCAAATATAGCCCTGGCGTACACGTTCTTGTACCTGTGCGCAGGACTGATTGTAGCGGGCATCATTATTCTTTTCTCAATGAAAATGTCCCATAATTCTGCATTGCGTAAGAAAGAACAGTATGCAAAGAAGCATCAAGACTATTTTGTATATGTCCAAGCCAATTTAACAGGCAGTGAGAAACTCCGGCTTCCGCAAGGCAAGCTCGTGAAGCTTGAAAAGGAAGTCATCCTGGATAAGTGTATCGCTTGGATCAGCCAGCTGAAGGGAGAGCATGCAGACAAGCTGCGTGATTTGACCCGCGAGGCCGGGTTTGTGGATGAACAAATCAAGCTTCTCGGCAGCTTCTGGACCGGCAAAGCGATGCAGGCTGCTTATCGGCTGGGGGGCATGCGAAGTGAAGAGGCGGCAGAGCCCATACTTGAACTTTTAAAAGAAGAGAAAAAAATGAACTATGCGATTATTTATGCCCGTGCGGCAGCCAAATGCGCAGAGCGCCCGGCACAGCTGAAGGAGATGCTGGGGCATCTGCTGAGTAAAGGTAAACCTGTGCATCGCTTGGCGGCAGATATTTTAATGGAGACAAGTCTTGAACCCAGCAAGCTGTTGAATGAAATGCTGGAATCTGAGGATCAGGATTTCATCAAAGTTGGAATTATCGCAATGTGGGGGCAGGCGATCCCGGAAGTGATGCCAGCAGTAACCCGTTTGTTCAATTCAAAAGAGCAGGAAATTCGTTCTGAAGCAATCAAGCTCTATCTCAGTACGAGCCCGGTGCTCAAGGATAGAACAATTGTAGAGTGGATGGGAGATCCTGCGGAAGAGGTAAGAGCAGCAGTGGCGAAAAAGCTTGGTGCAAGTCAGCAAATTAGCAGCATTCCACTTCTTCAAAACGCGCTCAGCGATGAGGATTGGCTGGTAAGGCACAACAGCGCAGCGAGTCTTGCTGCGCTCGGTGAGAAGGGCTTTGAGGCATTATGCGAGACTGCCTTGACAGCAAAAGGAATCGCTAAGGAGACGGCCCTTGAGTATGCCGAACAGGCAATGGAAGATACGAGTGAGTATGAGGAGATCGAGAAGATGATGACCTTCAACAAGAAAAGGCTGATTTATAATCGTTACTTTGGCATGACACCAAAAGCAAATAGCGGAAACCGGGTGTCAGGTGTGATTGGAGGGGGTTTCACTGCTTAGAGATATTTTGTTAGGTTATGGCACCGTCATTATTTATTATGTCATGATCGTTACCGTTCTCTATTTTGCTATTCTCTGTTTTTCATATAAGGATATCTGGTCACTCCGGCGCAGATCTGTCTATTCAAGCTACAAGAGCCTGGCAGGATCGGATGTGGTCCCACCGGTATCCCTTCTTGTACCAGCATACAATGAAGAGCTTACGATTATAGAAAACGTAAAGTGTCTGATGACATTAAACTATCCGACGTATGAAGTTATCGTTATCAATGATGGTTCCAGCGACCGGACCGTCAATGTGCTTGTCAAGGAATTCGGGCTTAAACAAATCAAAAATCCGCGTTTCCGCGGCACGATTAACGTTGAGCCGATCCGCGGTGTTTATCATAATCCGGAATATCCGTTTCTTTATCTGATTGACAAAGAAAATGGAGGGAAGGCGGATTCGCTGAATGCCGGCATTAACTTCTCGAATTATCCGCTGATTTCTTCAATTGACGCTGATTCACTGCTCGAGAAGGATGCGCTCATCCGTATGGCCCGCATGTACCTGGAGAATCCGGAAGAAACGGTAGCCATCGGCGGCGATGTACGGATTGCTAACGGCTGCAAGATCGAGAACGGTGCAGTTAAAGAGGTTTCGCTGCCTCGAAAGATGTGGCCAATGTTTCAGTCCATTGAATATTTGAAGGCTTTTCTCGGCGGACGAATAGGCTGGAGCCAGCTGAACGGACTTATTATCGTATCGGGTGCATTCGGCTTGTTCAGTAAAGATGCAGTTATTGCCGTCGGCGGTTACCGGGGCGGTTACCCTGGGGAAGACATGAACATTATTATTAAGCTTCACCGCTACATGCTGGAGAACAAAATCAAATATCGGGTTGCGTTCTGTCCAGAGGCTGTATGCTGGACCCAAGCACCTGATACGTACAAGATCATTTCTAACCAGCGCAAACGCTGGGGCCGCGGAAACTTAAAAAATATGATCGAAAACGGCAATATGATGTTTAGACCAAAGTATAAGACGATGGGCATGCTCACCATGCCGTACAACATTTTCTTTGAAGCACTAAATCCTTATTTCCGTATTACAGGACTGCTCGCTCTTATCGGTTATGTTGCGCTGGATATGACGGCTTGGCCGGTACTTGTCATCTTTGGACTATTGAACTTTTTGAGCGGTTACGTGCTGAGTGTAGGTGCGCTCATTCTGGAGGAAATTGCTTTCCGCCGTCATCCTAAACCATCTGATCTTGTCAAGATGCTGACCTTTTCAGCACTGAAATTTGTAGGATATCACCAACTTGGCGTCATCTGGAGAGTCCAGGGACATATTCAGTACCTTCAGAACAATAACTCCTGGGGCACGATGACAAGACAAAGCTGGGAAGAGCCGAAAGCCGAAGAGGCGGCTTAATATCACTGTATTAAGAGATGAAAGGTGGAATAACTTTGGCGAATACGGTCACGCTTGAGCGTCAAATGACGGTGAATGTGTACGACATTTTAGAGGAGCAGTTGAAAGGGACAGCAAACAAGCCTAGCGGCGTCGTGTTTGTGCATTGCAAGGACATGGAGCAGCAGCCGGAGACCGAGCTGAACTCTTCGCTTGAACGTACGTGTGAAACGGAATTTCAGGTATGGAAGGACAGCAAGACCAGTACAATAGCCGTGTTCCTTCCCGGAATGACGTTGAACGCTACGCATTACCAAGCTCTGCTTATTAAGCAGGAGTTGCTTCAGAGTTTGGGTGAGGCGGATCCAAGACTTGTAATTGCCAGCTTCCCTGAAATGGGCAAGCCGAGCAGGCACATGCTTAAAAATATGGCGGAGTCAGCGAAGCTTAGTCAGAGCACTGACATTCAGCTGTATACCAAAAACGAAGCTTTGGCAGCGCCGGGTAAGATTCTCATTGTTGATCATGATGAGTCGACGCGCGAGTTTCTTAAAATTCGCCTTTCCTTGCAAGGCTACGAAACCTATGAAGCGGTTGACGGCCTCTCCGCCATAGATCTTGCCAGGAAGATAAACCCGGATTTGATCCTGACCGAGCTGAACCTGTATGGGGTCAGCGGGGTGCCTTTTATCCATCAAATCCAAAATCTTGAGCTTCAAGCACATCCCAAGGTCATTGTGCTGACAGATCAACGGGTAGAAGAGACAATCAGCCAGTGCTTTGAAAATGGAGTGGACGATTACGTGACTAAACCGTACTCGCCAGTCGAGTTGGATGCGAGAATTCGCCGCTGTTTCCAATAGAAATAATTAAACCTTAGGTAATTCAGATTCAACACATATATTATAAATTTCCTTCTGGAGGGTGAAGTACTGTGACAGAGCAATTCCATACTTTAATGAATGCGATTGAGAACAAGAAAGCGGTGCTTGGTGTTGTAGGTTTAGGTTATGTCGGGCTGCCGCTCGCCGTTGAAATGGTAAAACAAGGTTTTACCGTTATCGGTATTGATTTGGACCCATCCAAAGTGGAGCGTATCTACCAAGGAGATTCCTACATTCATGACATTACATCTGAAGATCTGAAAGCAGTCATGCAAAGCGGCCGTTTCCAGCCGACAACAGACTACAGCATGCTGCGTGTCATTGATGCACTGAGCATTTGTGTACCGACTCCGCTCAGTGAAAACCAGGATCCAGATACTTCTTATATCGAAACCGTCGTAGACAATATCAAGCAGCATATGAAAAAAGGTATGCTGATCACGCTTGAAAGCACGACGTACCCAGGAACCACGGAAGAACTGATCGAGCAGGAGCTCGAAGCAATCGGTCATAAAGTAGGAGAAGATTATTTCCTCTGCTTCTCTCCGGAACGTGTCGATCCATCCAATGGACGGTTTACGACTTACAACACACCTAAAGTCATCGGCGGTACGACTGAGGAGTGCCTGAAGCTTGGAGTTGCGCTGTACAGCAAATATGTAGAGAAGGTAGTACCTGTCTCTAATCCGAAGGTAGCAGAAATGTCGAAGCTCCTTGAGAATACATTCCGCAGCGTAAACATCGCCTTCGTAAATGAGATGGCCATGATGTGTGACCGCATGGGTATCGATATTTGGGAAGTGATTGATGCCGCAGCAACGAAACCGTTCGGATTTATGCCGTTCTATCCTGGACCGGGCATCGGCGGACACTGCATTCCACTTGATCCGATGTATCTGTCCTGGAAAGCAAAAGGCTTCCGTTTCTACAGCCAGTTCATTGAGCTTGCTCAAAATACGAATGACAACATGCCTTACTATGTAACAAACAAAACGGCTACAATTCTGAACGAGTATGCAAAATCTGTCCGCAAATCGAACATCCTGCTGCTCGGTATGGCTTATAAGCCGAACATTGCCGATCTGCGTGAATCTCCAGGACTTGAAGTGTACGAGCTGTTCAAGGAAGCAGGGGCAAATGTTGAATACTACGATCCGTTTGCTGAAACATTCCGTGACAAGCACGGTTCTACTGTCCACAGCGTGAAGTACGATCCCGAGAAGTTCAAGGGTTACGACTGCATCGTGCTGATTACCAATCACAAAGATTTGGAGTACAGCGTCATCGCCTCCCTTGGCGTGCCTGTGCTTGATACGCGTAATGCTTTCAAGGATTATCCGCTGCCGCATATTTATAAGATCGGCCATTCTGTACAACATCCGGTGACACTGCAGGAAGAAGCGGTACTCGCATAAAATCCGTCGTGATTAGAGGAGGAAAGGCATGGAATGCATATCCGGCATGGGTAAAATGGAGCCTCATATCAGTCATCTTTGTTTTTTTACTCATCCTGTATTTCTTGCTGAAGTCACCGGTCATGGATGAGAAGAAAGCAACCTGGCTCTGGGATGCCTCAATCATTGAGGAGCATACCGACGAAATTTTGTCCTTTCTTGCCGATCAGAAGGCGGATACGGTGTTCCTGCAAACACAAAAAGAGGTAAGTCATGAAGCCTACCAGCGGTTTATCCGATCAGCGACAGCACAAGGCATTGCTGTTCATGCATTAAATGGTCACCCGGATTGGGCCTATACCGAAAAGCGTGATGAAGGAACGGCGTGGATTGATTGGGTGAAGGAATACAACGAGAATGCAGCACCAGAGGAGCAATTCACCGGCATTCAGTTTGACGTAGAGCCGTATCAGCTAAAGAGATGGGAGCGGGAAGAAGCAGCTGTCATTGCTGAATGGGGCGAGAATATGGAAGAATGGACCCGTGAGGGTGCTGAAGGCGGGCTGTACATGAGTGCAGCCGTGCCATTCTGGTTCGATGCAAGACAAGCGCCGGATGGAAGCGGCACGTTCAGCCGATGGATCATAGAAAGGTTCGACGCGATCGCCATTATGGCTTACCGAGACAGCGGTGAACAGATGTATGAGCTGTCTAAGGAGGAGCTGAGTGAAGCGGATGAGCTGGACAAGAAGGTGTGGATTGGCGCAGAACTGGGTAATACCGAAGAAGGCGAGCATCTTACATTTTTCCGGAAGCCGGTAACGAATATGGAATCGGAGATTGAAATCGCAGGAAAGCTCGGGACCTCGCATCGTTCTTTTGCAGGGCTTGCCATCCATCACTATGAAGCATGGTACCAGAAAATAACGGGTGATTTAACCTTTGCCCGAAAAGATGAGTAACAGGTTTGAACTCATAAGAAGTGGAGAACAGTAGCTAATAACATGCGAACTGTTCTCCTTTTTCTTTTCATTCGAGGATTAGATCAAAGATTTAAATGATTAAAAAGGTTGACAGTTTCCTAGAATCCATTATAAATAGTTTGATGGGCAATTCATCATTAAATACATAGACAGGGGAGCAGAGCCTTACAATGAGTAGATTAGAAGTATTGCAAAACCCAAAGCAGCGGAAGCTGCTGTTCAGCGCAGGACTCAGCTGGATGTTCGATGCCATGGAGGTCGGGATGATGTCATTTATCGTCGCGGCTTTGGCAAAGGAATGGCTGCTTAGTCCCAGCGAGGTCGGAATTGTGACAAGCTCTACATCCATCGGCATGGCGGTAGGTGCACTGCTGGCGGGAACGATGGCGGACAAATATGGAAGAAAAGCGGTTCTTATGTGGACGCTGCTAATTTTTACTGTAGCGAGTGGTTTCTCCGCTTTAGCCACAGGCTACGTATTCCTATGCATTATTCGCTTTATTGCGGGTGTTGGACTAGGAGGAGAGCTCCCGGTCGCTTCCACTCTGGTATCGGAATCCGTTCCGGCAAAAGAGAGGGGACGAGCTGTTGTGCTGCTGGAAAGCTTTTGGGCAGCCGGCTGGATTCTTTCTGCACTTGTTTCTTTTTTCGTTATTCCGGAATACGGATGGCGGGTTGCTTTCCTAATTGGTGCACTGCCTGCATTTTACGCGCTGTATCTGCGCAGAGCAATCGAGGATTCGCCTCGTCTTGAAAACAGGCAGGAGCTGCGGAAAATCACGTTTCGTGAAAAATTTGCATCCGTATGGGCCTCTGAGCATCGTAAAACCACACTGATGCTGTGGATTTTATGGTTCACCGTTGTTTTTTCCTATTACGGCATGTTTTTGTGGCTGCCAAGCATTATGCAGCTTAAGGGCTTTGAACTGGTCAAGAGCTTTCAGTATGTGCTCATTATGACACTTGCTCAGCTGCCGGGATATTTTACAGCCGCTTATTTCATTGAAAAGTTCGGCCGTAAATTTGTTCTGGTCGTCTATCTGGTGATGACTGCAGTAAGTGCGTTGTGGTTTGGCAATGCAAGCTCAGAAATGAGTTTGATCCTAGCGGGAATGTCTTTGTCCTTCTTTAACTTGGGGGCATGGGGAGGCATGTATGCTTACACTCCAGAGCTGTATCCGTTAAAAACACGTTCAACCGGAGTTGGTCTTTCGGCCTCTATAGGCCGGGTTGGCGGTATTATAGCGCCGCTGCTTGTAGGACTATTGGTGCAAAAAGGGATTGCCGTCAGCTCTATCTTTGTTTTGTTTTTTGTTACTGTGCTTGTTGGTGCAGTGGCTGTTCTTGTCCTTGGCAGGGAGACAAAAGGGGTCGAACTCGCAGATTAGGACCATTGTCAGATATGACAAGTTTGTAACCTATGCTATAGTGTAGTTCGTAGGTGAACACATTTGTTCCGCCTTTTCAATGAATGAAGTCAGTCGTCCTTAGATGATGAAGGCTAGCATGAATGAAACTGGAGGATATCTGATTTAATGAATATGAAAAAAATACCCGCTTTATTGATAACATGCGCTTGTGCTCTATCTGTACTGAGTGCATCGGCAACAGCGAATGCAGCTACCCTGCGGCTTGGCAGTCAAAGTGCTGAGGTCGTAGAGGTTCAAGAAAGACTGAACAGTAAAGGTTATTTCAAGGCCGGGATCAGCGGCTACTATGGAACTCAAACAAAAAGCTCGGTTAAATCATTCCAAAGAGCATATGGACTAGGTGTAGACGGTGTTGTCGGACCAAAGACAAAGGCTAAGCTTGTGGCTGTCGCACCGATTAATAACAAAGTGCTAAAGCATTTGGCAGGAATTATTCAGGATGAGGCAGGAGGAGAGTCTCTGACCGGCAAAATAGCCGTTGGTGCTGTGATTTTGAACCGGGTTCAGAATTCCGCCTTCCCAAATTCCATAACGAATGTCATATTCCAGAAAAATCAGTTTACCCCTGCACAGGACGGAAAGCTGAGTACTCCAACGGCTTCATCTTATGAAGCTGCCCGCAGGGCGCTGACGGGATATGATCCTTCCAAGGGAGCCTTGTACTTTTATAATCCCAAAATCGCGTCATCGTCATGGATGAAGTCCCGTCCTGTAACGCAGAGACTTGGGAATCATGTTTTTACGAAGTAGCGGTGCAACCCGATGGACCTCCGCTTTTTATAAATTGAAACATTTGCTGTAAACGTAGTAGATCTGTACTGTAAAGGAAATAAAATATCCGCTGAAGGATTATAGCTGTCTTTTTATCTTTCAGCGGACTTAAATATATAAAGCATTAGCAGAAAAAGCAGAAAAGAATGGGCAATTTGCATTCATATTAATCTAATTATCTATAATTATAAATATATCGATGGTATGAGCGTGATTACTGACTGGTTTTGTGCTTGTGACCTAAAACTACTTGGAGGTTTTACATCTATGAATAAACTTACGAAAAAGCTTATGATCTGTGCTGCGCTTCTTGGCGCTTATGGAACTTTATCAGCCGCACCTGCAGGTGCCAGTGCTGCGGTGATGCAGGAAGGCATTCAAAGTGCTGACGTGCTTGATTTACAGGAGAGACTTAGCAGTATTGGATTTTTGAATGTAGGAACTACCGGATATTATGGTAAGGCGACGGAAAAAGCTGTCCGCACTTTCCAGGAGCAGTTTGGATTGAAGGTTGATGGAATCGCCGGCCCGGAAACGGTCGGTGTGCTCAAGAAAAAAGCGCCGATTAACCAGACCTCTTTAAATCAGTTGGCAAAAGCAATTCATGGAGAGGCACGGGGAGAGTCCTTCAAGGGCCAGGTTGCCGTAGGTGCAGTGATTTTGAATCGTGTTCAATCGGACTCATTCCCGGATTCCATTACAGAGGTCATCTTACAGCCAAGACAGTTTACAGCAGTGGATGACGGTCAGTATAACCTCACTCCTGATGAAACTTCATTAAAGGCTGCACGAAGCGCTTTGAACGGGGAGGATCCGACAGGGGGAGCATTATATTACTATAACCCTGAGCTTGCCACCTCTGAATGGAGCATGGCACGCCCGACAATCAAGAAGATCGGGAATCATGTCTTTACAAATTAATAAAGAACAATGTGCAAACATAGAATGTTGGGGGATAGGAACAGATTCCCATTGAAAGTCGCTATTTTAGCGGCTTTTTTATTTTATCGGTACAAGTTCTTGTCCTCGGCTCGGTACAAGAACATAGTCCGATTACTGATTAGATGAATATCTAACTGAAGTTTACAGCTTTTTCATTAAGCTAACGTGCAGGTTAGTTGAGTACCAGATTATTGGTAATATGATACTCTAATATGAATATAATCCAGTACATGGAGGTATAGAAAACTAATGATTACTACAAAATACGAGAAAATATTTAGCCGAGTTGTAAAATCAAAGCATATCCATGAAGCCGTTCTATTTATAGAAGACACTAATGGAAATTTTTCATACAAAAATGAGTATGGAGGCAAGAGTATAGCTGCACCATTACTTATGGCAAGTATCACAAAGTTGTTTACAACAACCTGCATTTTAATATTACGGGAGCAAGGCAGACTGTCGTTAGATGATAATGTGACTAGTTTCCTTGATAACCGGACTCTAAGTGAGCTCCATATGTATAAAGGCCAGGATTATACTGCAGAATTAACAATCGCTAATTTGCTGTTTCAAACGAGCGGTCTACCAGATGTATTTGAAGAAGGAAAAAATAACCTTAGAAAACGTGTCCTTAGCGAAGATTTCGACATCTATTTTAATGAATTGATAACCCTGACTAAAGAGTTGAAACCATACTTTGCACCTAACACATTGAAAAGGTCTCATTATTCAGATATCAACTTTGATATCCTTGGACAGATTATCGAAACCCTTACGGATTTCCGATTGGAAGATGTATATAAGTCCCTAATCTTTGAACCTTTAGGGCTTGAGAAAACATATTTACCTAGAGATGAGAATGATTTTATTCCCATTACTTATTATAAAGAAAACGTCTTATTCCGTCCGAATTATATTAAAAGCTGTCGTGCTAGTGGTGGTGCTATTAGTACTGCGCATGACATGATGCTATTTATGAAAGCGTTCTTTGGAGGAGATTTGTTTAACAAGGAAGTTTTTCAGCAACTGGGGAAATATAATAATTTACAGTTGAGTTTTTACCCAATTCAATATGGCGGGGGCTATATGCGAATTCCATTAGGCGGACTTTCAATGCTTTTTATGGGGAAAGGGGCATTAATAGGGCATTCAGGCTCAACAGGTTCGTTTGCTTTTTATCATCCTGATAAGGAGCTGTTTTTTGTAGGGGATGTAAATCAATGTGCAAATCCAGCTGTTGCAATAAGACTGGTTGTGCGGCTTGCTATCTCAAGTTAATAAAAAAGAACTCTGCTGTAACAGCAGAGTTCTTTTTTAAGGAAATCAATTGAATTAAAATACTCTTTTTGCGCCGACGTACTTAGGACCCCAATAGGTGTTGTCCAAGCTGTCGATTTTCACCCCAGAGGAGCTTGTGGCAGAAATGAAATTATTGTTTCCTGCATAGATGCCGACATGTGAGATCGAACTTCCCGTCGTTTTAAAGAACACCAGGTCACCTTGCTGCAAATTAGCTTTAGATACGGATGTGCCTTGATTATACTGGGTAGCAGCCGTACGCGGCAAAGATACATTGAATTTATCATATACATATTTAACCAGTCCGGAGCAGTCAAAGCCGCTTGTTGTAGAACCGCCATACACATAAGGAACGCCGATATAATCCATGGCTTCATTGACTATGTTCGTACCTTTGACATGGTCGTTCGGAACAAGTGCAGGGTTGTATGTATTACCAGTGGTGCTGATCATGGCGAGCATAAGATCCTTTTTCCAGGTTACTTTATAGCCCATGGCTTCGGATACAAATCGAATTGGAACATAAGTGCGATTATCACGAATAAAAACCTGTGTACCGAGGTTCACCTTGCTTGTATTAACGACTGCTGTCGTTTGATTGGTTTGAATTCGAATCGTTGTACCGCCTTTTGAAAGCTTTACAACCGTCTCTTTACCGCTTTTGAACACTTTAATCGTATAATTCATTTCATCAGCAAGCATGCGCACAGGCACTTGAGTGCTGTTATTGTTATCTAGAAAAGGTGCTGCATCCGGAAAATGGATTAAGTCGCTATTGACTTGAACATTAACGGTATTTGTGCTGGATGATGAGGCGTCTGCTTGTCCGTTCCCCATAATTAACCCCGCTGCGAGCAGAGATGAAAATAACATATATTTACCAAACTTTTTCATTAAAACATTTCCTCCAATTGCCTCCGAGGTTAGCTGACGGGTTCGAGTAGAAGGCACTCTAGCATAGCAATTATTGCTGTGCATTCACCCCAAATATGTAAATCGTCCCCCGTACTATTCTGATAGATTCGGCACACTTTTTTAATATGAATGAACTGTAATTAATATATATTAAAATAAGCTTAAAAAGTATCATTATTGTAACCTTTAATTTACTTTTTGTACACCAATTAATGGAATTAAACATAGAAAGATCCGGAATTTTTTATGAAATTTCCGCTAAGTGGCATAATAAATTGTCATTGATTTGAAACAGATATGATATAAAAGTAACAACATTGTAACTTAAAATACAGGATGAATTTACATGTGTTAACCCATAAAATGTAAAAAAAGTAAGAGGTCTTATTAATTAATAAAAATGAGTAATAAAAAAGCCCTTACTTTGTGGAAGTAAGGACTTAGCTATAAATCATCTTTGTCGTACAGATATGAGGGTTTTAGTCGTTTTTCCTGCGTCCGGTTAAAAGCAGCAGTAGGAACGAAATGAGTATGATAGCAATGGTCCAGCCCCAGGCCATTACCGTATTCCCGCTGTCAACTGCAATGTAAATGGCTGTAGGTACCGTCTGTGTTTTGCCAGGGATGTTCCCTGCGATCATCAGAGTGGCGCCGAACTCTCCCAGTGCCCGTGCGAATCCGAGAATATAGGCGGAAATGACAGAAGGCCACATGAGCGGAAGGGTAATGTACCTGAATACCTGCCGCTCATTTGCACCTATGGAGCGTCCTGAGGCTTCTAGTTCCGGGTCAATAGAGGAGAAGCCGACCTTCATCGTCTGATAGACCAGTGGAAAAGACACAACGACAGAAGCGATAACGCAAGCCCACCAAGAAAATACGACAGGTGCGTTGAAAATAGCCTCAATAAGCGAGCCGATCCAGCTGTTTCTGCCCAGTATAACGAGCAGCAGAAAGCCGACAACGGTAGGAGGCAGCACAATCGGAAGCATAAATGCCGTTTCAAGCAAAAGCTTTCCTTTAAATTTTCTTTTGGACATCCATCTTGCCGTCAGCCCACCAAGCACAATAGTGATTATACTGGACAGCAATGCGACCAATAATGACAGACGTACAGGAGCCCAGAAACTGTTCCAGTCAAAGGTAGAAAGCATTATTCAGGTACGGAGAATCCGTATTTCTTAAAAATGGATTGTGCTTCGGAGGACTGTAAGAAAGTGTAGAAGGACTCCGCTTCCTCCGGATGTTTGCTCGCAGATACAATCCCTGCAGGATAGGTAATTGCTGTATAGTTCTCAGGATCCACAGTATGTACAATCTCAACATCGCTGGAAGTAATAGCATCTGTTTTATATACGAATCCGGCATCGGCGTTTCCAGTCTCTACATACTGAAGCACTTGCCGGACATCCTTGGCTTGAACTATTTTGGGCTCGAGCTGTTCATAAATACCAAGTGTAGCCAGTGCTTCCTTCGCATAGCTTCCTGCAGGGACGCTTTCGGGTATCCCGATTGCAACGACCTTGATGCCTTCGGAAGTCAGATCTTCCTCGGAAGTGATTTTTTGTTCATTTCCACTAGAGGCAATCAGCACTAGCTCGTTTGTTAGCAGCGTTTTAGTACTGTCCGCATTAATCAGGTTTTTATCTAAGAGCGCCTGCATATTTTTTTCAGCTGCGGATAGAAAGAGATCAGCCGGAGCTCCTTGCTCGATCTGCTGCTGAAGGGAGCCGGAACCGCCAAAGTTAAAACTGAGCTCAATGTTTGGGTACTCTGCCTCAAAGAGAGGACGCAATTCTTCCAAAGCATCCGTTAAGCTTGCGGCTGCTGATACGGTCAACTCAGTAAGCTCTGCTGGTTCTGCTGGCTCTGCTGATTCTGAGGAGGAACTGGTTGAAGTACTGGTATTGCCTGAAGACGAATTTGATGAAGCATCTGGTGAAGCAGTACAAGCAGATAATAAAAATAGTGTGAGAATGAAAAAAGAAATCATAGCTACTTTTGTCTGTTTAATCATAATCCCCATCCAATCGTTATATTTAATTATAATTAGATATAATTAAATATATTATATTGGTTCTTCAGCAGATTACAATAGGTTAGAATGAATAGAATATGATACAATCAATAGAATGGATACAAACAATCCATATCTGACAAGTGGGGTGGCAGATGTGACCGATATTTCCTATACAACAGAGGAAATCGCCCAGCTATTAAAAATTTCAAAATTAACAGTATACGATCTTATAAAAAAAGGACAGCTTACCGCTTACAGGGTCGGCAAACAAATGCGGGTGGATCATTCCGATCTCGAAGCCTATAAACAAAAGTCCAAAGGCCCCTTGATGCATACGAGCGATGAGCACAAACCTTTTTCTTCAGGTACCGATGCTCCTGTCGCTGTACATTCTCATGGGGTCAGACAAGTCGTCATCACGGGACAAGATATGAGCTTGGACATTTTAGTGCGGCATATGGAACGGAAATCAACTAATATTAGACCTCTTCGATCCTATGTAGGAAGTCTGGACAGTCTGATCTCCATGTATCAGGGTCATTCTGATATTGTAAGCACTCATCTACTGGATGGAGATACAGGCGAATATAATATTCCTTATATTCGCAAACTGCTGGTCGGGTGTTCCTATAAAGTTGTGAATCTTATGAGCAGGCGGGCCGGCTTGTATGTTCAGCCCGGTAATCCGTATGGGCTGCTCGGCTGGAAGGACCTATCCCGGCCAGGTCTTCGGCTCGTCAACCGGGAGCGGGGAGCGGGTGCGCGGGTGCTGCTTGAGGAGCAGCTCCGTATCCATGGTATCGCTGCAAGAGCGCTGGACGGATACAGTGATGAGGAATCGAATCACTTGGCTGTAGCCGGAAGAGTCGCTTCAAAACAAGCGGATGTGGGTGTTGGAATTGAGAAGGCGGCAACGATTGTGCAGGGAGTTGAGTTTATCCCTTTGACTACAGAGAGATATGATCTTGTCCTGCTGAACAAGCCGGAGAACGAGGAACTGATTCAATCCGTTCTTGATATTTTGCGCTCAGATGCCTTTGTCCGTGAGCTTGGTTCTATATCGGGATACGATTTGTCCCAGACGGGTGAAGTGCTGTATGAGGCGTAAAGCTTCTATATAATATAAGGAAAGGAGCCGTTTAAATTACTCGGCTCCTTTTTGATATTTTTTTAAATACTTATTATCTTGCTCCGATGTTTGTGCCGCTTGGAGTTCCCGATCCAATCAAATCACTGTTTGAAGCGAGGCTCAGGAAGTTGCCCAGCACCGGCTTGCCGTTCGCGTCACGGGTAACAGAAGGGACAAGAGACACAAAATCTTCCGCACTTGCGAGCAATCCTTTAGCATTCACACTCTTTTTGTTTTTCCACCAGACATTGGTGCTGCTTACGTCCGTTCCGCTTGTTTTATCACTTGCTCCGCCTGCAAACGACAAATTGTTAGTGAAAATATGAGTGCCTTCATCAAAAGCAAAATTGCTTCGTCCGTTGCTCCAGGAAGTATTGTTTTTGAAATTGATAGAGCCAGGGTTGCTGTTAAAGGTAAAGCCGTGTCTTTTATTTTGGAAGGCAATGCTGTTTATAACGATATGATTAACCGCGATATCTTCCCCTCCAAGTTTAAACCCGTTGCCGTCACTGTCTGTTGTGGACGTTCCGTCCGAGGTTTGACCGTTTTTATAGGCAATGCTGTTCTTGATGGTTACCGTTCCAATCGCGCCTGTTTCGCCTTTGGTATATAGATCCCATCCGTCATCCACATTGTAGGCGGCAATACATCCATCGAATACATTGCCAGGACCCACTGTGAGCTTTGCGGCAAAGCCGTCCGCATCCTCTCCGTTGTCAGGATCATAATTGTTATGGGAATACGAGTTAATCACCTCATTATAGGCTGGCCATTCGCTGTATCCTGCAGTTGAGGCGTAACGGCCCAGCTGAATGCCTGTGTCCCGGTTATGATGCGCTTCTACATTTTCAATCCGATTATAGTTTCCGGCTATATACAGCCCGTTGTCGCCTGCCCCTTTGATTTCGATCCCTTTAACAAGCCAGTGGCTGCCGAATAGTTGCAAACCGCGATTAGCTGAGTTAAAAGATTGAGCCGAAAAATCGAGAACGGGTTTTTCATTCCCATATGCAGCGAGTGCTTTTCTTGAAGCGGCAGAAGCACCGCTGTTGTTTCTTTCAATGGTAATTGTTGAAGCGTAATTATAAGTTCCACCGCGCAGATAGATGGTGTAGCCTGCTTCAATTTGCGTCAATGCATGCTCAAGGGTGGTCGGACTTTGAAGTGTCCCCGGATTGCTTGCGGATCCGTTTGGCGCAACATATAAGTCACCTGCTGCTGTAACAGCCGCTGCATCTTGAGGCTCTGCTGCCGCGTTAAATGCAGCATGATTACTTTCTGCAGATACAGTAATCAGAGGCATTAAGGGAAGGGCAAGGGACAGGCTGATTCCGGATACAAGGGTGCGGAAGGCGGGGTGTTTGCGCTTTCGTTTTTGTTCGTGGCGTGTTGGCTTCATCACTATTATTCCTCCTTAGGACCGTTTATTGAACCGCCTGTGACAGCGGTTACAATGGAATCATAAGCCTACGTGCAGGAGTGCTGGAATAATCATCTTCACTGGTCATGCCAAAAGCCTTTGTGCCAATAGTTGTTCATCTATATGGTTACGCATCTCATATGGACATAATCATTGAATTAGATGTTGTCCGAGCTTAATGGTGTTCCAACTCAGCATAAATCAAACTCAATGGGCCAAATGACAGCACCGCGTGGACTTGTTCCTTGCTCAAAATCAGCGAAAAGGGATTGGAGCATGGAGTGATTTGGACCTTCCAGTATACGAACCATGTATTCAGCATAGGTGCTGATGTTCACGTCAAAGGCTGAACCGAAGGGCTCTAGCAAGGGGGATGCCGAAGGAAACGGAAATGACAAATGGGTGATGGTCAACGGATTCAGCTTTTGTTTGTAGTAGTTTGCGATTTGCAGGAGGGATTGACTGTCCTGTGTCACGATAAAGCTGATATGCTCGGGCTCTGTTTTGGAGTAGCGTATGTAGCCGGCAAGTGCTTCATCGATCATGACCGCAGAGGTAATGGTGCTGGCACCGGGACTGATCCAATCAAGAATAGAATGACCTGGGAGAAGAGAAAACGGTGCAGAAGCATAGATTTGATTCCACATACTAATAAATGCCGGAATATCAGACTGTTCTATACGGCGTTCTCTGACAACTGCGCTGTTCTCCGTAAAAATAGTTTCGAATGGAATGCTCACTTTTTCATCCATCCAGGCTTTTCCTTGGTAACCAAATCGGGCATAGTAGTGAGGATGACCAAGCACGATAGATAAATCAAATCCTTTTTGAGACGCACAGAGATGACCGGCATGGATCAGGTCTGAGCCAACCCCATTCTTTTGGTAATCAGGATGCACTGCTAATGGTGCAAGGATCAATGCTTGATATGTATTCTTCTTAACTTGGACGAGCTGAGGAGTAAATAAAATATGGCCAATAAGCTGTCCGTCCTGCTCTGCAACAAGTGACAGCTCGGGGTCAAACGAGTGGCGTGTTCGGAGCATGCTGATTAGAACTGCTTCTCCCATGCCGAAGCTGTAGGAGAACGCTGCGGCATGCAGCTCCGCGATTTTATGATAATCAGAAGGATGTTCTGAGCGAATGGTCCATTTCATTTGAATAATAGCGCCTCATTTCTATAAAGGAGTGCGTGGATATTTGTGATATAGCTTAAACAAAGATGTCCATTTTAATGCATTCGGCAGAACGAACGGTATAAATCCCTATTTGGAAGTATTTCACCGTTCTAATATGGATTGAAATTATGGTTTGTCTATGAGATAATTAATGTTTGCCTTATAAGAATATGTAGTGGTGGAGGCGTAACTGTGGAGCGATATCCTTTCTCCTATGATCCGTCAGAGCCTTTCGTCAAGCAAGTTGGCGACTTTGTGGCGGATGTGTTTTATGATATATTACCCGAGCACGGATTTGAAGTGCGGGATGAGCAAATTTTTATGGCGTATCAGCTGGAAAGAGCCTATGCCGACAAGAAGACGATTTTTGCAGAAGCAGGTGTCGGTACGGGAAAAACACTAGTTTATTTGCTGTATGCTGTGAACTATGCGCGCTACACTCGGAAGCCGGCAGTCATTGCCTGTGCGGATGAGTCATTAATCGAGCAGCTCGTTAAGCCGGAAGGCGATATTGCCAAGCTTGCGCGCTACTTAGATCTAAACATTGATGCGAGACTGGGGAAATCCCCCGATCAATATATTTGTCTTAAGAAGATGGACGGAGCTCGTCTAAAGGACGAGGATGCCGGTGTAATTGAAGAGGTGTATGACAGCCTGCCTGATTTTGTTCATTCACCTGGAACAATGCAGTCCTTCTTCCCTTACGGAGATCGCAAGGAGTATCCGAATCTGAATGATGAACAGTGGGAAAAAATCAGCTGGGATTCATTTCAGGATTGTTTTGTGTGTGATAAAAGACATCGCTGCGGTATGACGCTGTCGCGAGACCATTATCGTAAGTCGACGGATCTTATCATCTGTTCACACGATTATTATATGGAGCATGTGTGGACCTACGAGGGAAGAAAAAGAGAGGGCCAGCTTCCTCTGCTTCCTGAGCACAGCTCTGTCGTATTTGATGAAGGGCATTTGCTTGAGTCCGCAGCACAGCATGCGCTTAGCTACAAGCTGAAGCATGCTGCTTTTGAAGAGATTATTACCCGTTTGCTGGATGGGGAAATCCGTGAAACGCTCGCTGAGCGGATTGAGGACTCCATTGATCAAAGCCAGGTTGTATTCCGTCTGGTTAACGAGCTCAGCACGAATATCCCGGGATCTGACCGGAAGCGGGTTAGCGTGAATGAGGCCTTGCTTGAACAATTAAACCGCTGGCATCTGACGCTGGAAGCAATCGACGAGGAGCTGGTCTTTGAATCTGGTCTTCATACTTTGGATGAATATAAATTACGGATTGTTGAAGAGCATCTCGAGATGATTCAAACGGCTTTGCAGCTGTTTAAGCAGCCAGGCAGCTATATTTGCTGGGCTGAAGAGAATGAGGATGGAGATGTAACGCTGGCGGTGATGCCTCAAACGGTAAAGGAAGTGCTGAAAGAACGAGTATTCGGACTGAACATGCCGATCGTATTTTCGTCCGCAACACTTTCAGTTGAGAAATCTTTTAATTATGTGGCGGACAGTCTTGGAATTACTGATTATTTATCATTCTCTGTGGATTCACCGTATGATTATGCTGAGCAGATGAGTCTTGTCGTTCCTTCAGATATCAGTGAAGCAGGAGAGCTTCGTCATGAGGTGATCTTTGCGAAGAAGCTCGCGAGTGCAGCAAAATTGCTTGCTCGTTCCGAAGGAAGAGCATTGCTCTTGTTCACTTCGATGGAAGAGCTTCGGAGATTCAAGCAGGCGGTATCCCAGCATCCTTATTTTGCTTCATATAAAATGCTGTATGAAGGGGATCGGGAAATTAGCAGCTTGATCGCGGAATTTCAAAATAACGAAGAAACCGTACTGTGTGCAACTAGCCTCTGGGAGGGACTTGATGTACCAGGACCTTCTTTATCAAACGTGATCATCTGGTCCCTGCCTTACCCACCGGAGGATCCTGTATTTATGGCAAAACGCGAGGCATCTGAATCTGCTTATGAGGAAGTGGATATGCCTTACATGCTTCTTCGTCTGCGTCAGGGACTCGGGCGTTTGATCCGTACTTCTTCGGATACAGGCATTGCCGCTATTCTGGATCCTGAAATTGTAGCCGACAACAAAGTCAGAGAACGGGTTGAGGCTGTGCTTCCTCAAGGAGCTGTGCTCAAAGTCCAGGAGATTTAAAAATAAAAAAAGGTCAGCCAATTTATTTCGAAGCAATTATCATTGATTTGCTTCGAAGTGATTGCTGACCTTTTTATGTTGAACTTAATTCATGTTTAATCCTTCATTCGTCAAAAAAACCGGTGCTCAGATACCGTTCGCCTGTATCCGGCGCAATGCAGAGAACTTTTTTGCCTGCCCCCAGTTTCTTGGCTGTTTGCAGTGCGGCCCATACAGAAGCACCGGAGGAAGGGCCGAGCAGAAGTCCTTCCTTAGCAGCAAGCTGACGCATAATATTCAGCGCGTTCTCGTCGGTAACTTGGATAATATCGTTCCAAACGCTCGTATTCACAATGGAAGGAATAAAACCAGGGCTTGTTCCAACGAGCTTATGCGGACCAGGCTTTCCACCGGACAGCACGGGCGATCCAGCGGGCTCAACGGCATATATTTGGATGTCAGGGAGGTGCTCTCGAAGCACTTCACCCGTTCCGGTAATGGTTCCGCCGGTGCCGGAAGTGGCTACAAAAGCGTCCAGCTTTCCATCCATTTGTGCCAAAATTTCTAGTGCAGTAGTTGTCCGATGAGCATCCGGGTTGGCTTTATTTTCAAACTGCTGGGGGATGAAGCTTCCCGGAATCGCCGTCTTTAGCTCGAGGGCTTTCTGGATTGCGCCCGGCATGCGCTCTGCTGCAGGAGTCAGCACCACTTCTGCTCCATAAGCCTTCAGTATGTTGATCCGCTCCTTGCTCATGTTATCAGGCATAACGAGAATAGCTCTGTAGCCTTTCACAGCTGCGTTCATGGCAAGTCCGATTCCTGTATTCCCGCTGGTAGGCTCAATGATGGTGGCTCCAGGTTGGAGCAGTCCGTGAAGTTCGGCTTGTCTGATCAGATTATAAGCGGCACGGTCTTTTACGCTCCCGCTTGGATTAAAATACTCAAGTTTGACATAAACTTCAGCATCTCCGGGCCCGTGAAGGCGGTTCAGCTTTACAGCGGGAGTATCGCCGATAAGCTCTGCCACGCTGTTAACCACCAATCGCTTGCTTGCATGAGCTGAGGTGCTATTGTTATTTGCTTTCATTTGAAAAATCCCCTTCTGCTTAATATCCTATGATTTCAGTAGGAATATACTTCTATCATCATACGGACAGAACAGCTTCCGGGTCAAGGCATCTAAGGTACTTCGGTCAGTTCAATGCCGAGCCGTTCACACATTTCTTTCATCACTTCTATTTTGCAGAAGGTCCACAGCATGTATAAGCGCCGATGATATCCCCGGCATAAATAGCGTACCTCAAAGCCTTCCTTTTGTTTGTTTTCCTCGTACAGTCGAATGCCATGTTTACGCATTAGAATCCGGAGCTCCGTTAAACTGCGAGTTACATCGGTTTGAATGCGGGTTAAATGATGTACATACAGCTTCGGCATATGCAGGGAGACATGCTGAATCGTATGAATATCCTGCTCAAGGACATCAAGCATGAGTGTATGAAGGATATATTTTTTCACCAGCAAATGGTCCGATTCACTGGGTGCGGGGGCACTGGATGGTGTAGACATCCTGTTCACTTCCTTAACCATATGTAGTTTCTATTTATATCACTTATATTCATTTACAGAACGTATGTTCTTGTTTTATAATATTCAATATAAGATTCAGTTATGCTTTCTGACAAGTGGAAATTGATTACAGTTTGGAAGAGGGGGCTTTATATAGCAATGATTCATCATCTTGAAATATATGTGTCAAATCTGGAGCGAAGTACAGAATTTTGGGGCTGGCTTCTGAAGGAGTTAGGCTATGAGGTATATCAGAAATGGGAGAAAGGGATTAGCTGGAAGTATCATCATACTTACTTAGTATTCGTTCAGGTTGAAGAGAAGCATATGGATATTCCTTACCATCGCTGCAAGGTAGGACTCAATCATCTGGCCTTTCATGCCCAATCAAGAAAACAGGTAGATGAATTAACTAGCCGCCTGAGAGACCAGGGTGTGCGGATTTTGTATGAGGATCTCCATCCTTATGCAGGAGGAGAGAAGCATTATGCTGTATATTTTGAGGACCCTGACCGGATCAAGGTGGAGCTTGTAGCTCCTACGCAGGAGATAAGCAGTGAGTAGGAGCATCTATTCAGTACATAAATAAAAGGCGGCATCGACCGTTCTGGTCAACACCGCCTGCAGGCAAAATCGTTTGCTATATAAGTTAACTGTTATGTTTAGGCCATATATTGTGGTTTGTCGTAAAGCGCTTCTTTTTCTAAAATGACCTTGTACGGGCGTTCCTTTCCTTTGAGGGAAGGACCCAGCGTAATAAGGGGCACCTCGGGCTTTTTGAAACTGTTGCCACTGTCACCTTCCGGTGCAGATCCGGCAGTATCCCGGACAGCGCTCAGACGCAGCTTTTGAGCTCCTCTTTTTTTGGTGAGCCTTTGTCTGATAGGTTTCATCCCAACTCTCCTCCTAACAGGTCGTGAATAGCACTAAATAGTTGGCGATTATCACGGTCAATTTGCTGGAATAGATCATCACCTGCCTCGAGGTGTCCAACAAGATGTACGGTAAATACATAACCACTTGCTACAGGATAGCACAGCATATATTCTTTCTCAAGATAATCGTCAAAAAGATTGACTTTAATTTTGTTCTCCTTGTACGCATCGACAACCAAGATACGGCTTGGATCATCAGGTAATTTTCCGTCATTTATATTCATAGGGTAACGCCTTCCGTTCTCACCCACATTTCCAGCTACCTGCTCAATATATCCTGATACAGATACACGATGGACTGTGGTGCCGCGTACAAGAAAATGAGGCCTTGATACAAAAGCCGCTCGGAGGGTGTCACTCATTCGGTGCAGCATTTGATCATCAATTTTACGGGAACGCAGCAGTTCACGAAAGAAGCGGAGCAGCTTCAGCAGTTGAATGCGTTTATTTTCTTCCTCCTGCTTTACTTTATTCACTTTTTCCGTTACATACATATCCGACCATGGACCTAATCTTTCCATCATGTCTGCGATCTTGTGGCAGGCTACCGACACAGCCGGTGCCCAGTTGCTATCTGAACGAATTTCATAAGTGAGTGAACCGAGCCCAAGAAGATCGCTTGGCATTCGCATTCCTTCAATATCCGCAGCATGATCCAGCTCGTTAATATGTTCAGGTAATATAAAGAATATGCGTCCTCTCCCCAATCGGCTCATAAAAAGCCCCATCTCGAACAGGGTATTGTCCCGTACAGTGGCGTACATTTTTCCCCGAATGCTGCTGATGTCGTCCGGATGAAAAATAAAGATGGCAAAGTCGCTGCTTCGAACCTGTTTTTCCAGATCCTCCATCGTATAACTGCTCGGGTTAAAAACGCCTGCATACCAAGGAGTAACTTCTGCAGCGTACCTTAAATTCTCATGTACAGCTGCGGCAATAGGCTTCGCTTCAAGGGAACATCCGATGAACGCTCTAGGCTTTATCGTCTTCATAGTCCGCTCCGCCTCGCTTACGGGATATGGTTTTTTAAAATCTTTTTCTATATTATACCATTTACCCGATTTTGACGAACCTAAAAGCATCACATCTTGAAGAAAAAGGGCGTAAGAACTATAGGTATGCGACTCAAGCAGTACCTATGTGTGATCATTTAGTATATCTGCCGTTACAAAAAGCGAATCCAGAGCATGTAATGGACAAAGGAAAAGTTACCAAGCAGGCAATGTTGTTTCTGGTATGTTATAATTAGTTTAATCATATATATAAGAACTGTTCATGAGAGTACGAAAAAAATTATATGGTTACTAACAGAAAGGATCTGGATACCATGAGTCCCCGAAGGATGAAGCCCCAAAGGACAATTTGGAAACGAAACGATTCCTCGTATACGTAGCTTCTCTTACGCGATTGTAATAGTCACCCAAGATTGAAGACCGACTATGCGTAGGGAGAGGTAATGAAAATGAATATTCGAAGGATGATCTCCTCACAGCTTTCCTTGCGCATTAGTCCAGGTCTGTATCAGACCATACTACAAACAATGCGAGGGAACCTGTATGAGGACAAAGCAAAATCTTCTGTTTTGGAATAAGACGGCTGTAAATGTACAAGAACGACCTGTTTCATTCGAAAACAGAAATCATAGGCTGGCAATGGCTGCAGCCTTGAAATCCATGTTTAGTTTCAAAGAACTCAAAAGCATCGGAATGATGCTGTTTGGAACAATGCTTATGGCATTCGCGTTTTATCACATTAACTATGTTAATCACTTGTCGGAAGGCGGATTTGTAGGTCTTGCCCTGCTTGGCAGCTATGTTGCCGGTTGGTCTCCTGCACTGACCAGCTTGCTGCTCGATATTCCTGTCATTCTGATCGCTTGGTATTTTATGGGGCGGAAATACATGCTCAAAGCTATGCTTGGAGCAATATCCTTCTCTATTTTTTATGAATGGTGTGAACGATATTCCCCTCTAGTCATTGACTTACATGGAAGTCTGCTTGCTGCTGCGCTTATTTCCGGTATTCTTACCGGTATTGGTGCGGGGATTGTAATTGCAAGCGGAAGTGCAACCGGCGGAGACGATATTTTGGCTGTACTCGTCAGCAAATGGAGCCGAATGAAGATAGGGTCCGTATTCTTTATTTTTGATGGAATTGTGCTGTTGTTATCGCTTGCCTTTATGCCGTTTAAAGAAACGCTTTACACTGTGCTTGCTGTCTGGATTGCTAGTAAGTTTATTACGCTTATTACTCAAGCAGCGGCGAAGAAGCAGCAGCCGCAAATACAAGCGGACAGCCAGCGAAATGGGGATAATAAAGCTGACTTGGGCAGAATGCAAATGCCGGCACCAGTCTCTGCCTCTCGAACCTATTTGCCTGTTAGAACAAAGGATGCTAAATCTCATGTACCCGCTGCACGGGTCAAGGAGTCAAGTGCTGCCGGGGGATAGAATATATATTTATGATCAAACGTCTGGACGGATCCAGACGTTTTTTCTTTTGGACAAATAATTGTATGATTTTGAAACATCGAACAGATGTACATTGCAATGAATAGGTAAGAGAGGAGGAGAAAGATGAAGACACTGCTCGGAGATGGAAAGAGAAGAACGGGAATTATGCTTGTGGCGGCAGGACTTTTGATCATATTGATAAAGCTGATAAGCACCTCACCTGACCTGGGCTTAAGAATACTCGTTGCTGGTACGGGAGAATCGATTAATGGAACACCTCAGCAAAAGGTAGCTCTATATTATTCAGCAGAAATTGCTAACATGGGAAGCGAGACCTTTATGGTTCATTCTGTGGAGCCTGTCTTAGAAGAGGCAAAAGAATCACTGTTGGTCGATGAAAATGCTCAGAAATTTGTTTACAACCAAGAGTTAAAGGCGGGGGAAGTTCTAGAGATAGAAGGGACTTTTGAACTCAACACAAGTGGTCTTAAGGAGGAAGAAGTGACAGCTCTTCTGCCTTATGTTACAGCCTATAAGGTCAAATATAATAATATTGAACAAATATTTAATATTTATCACATCAAATAATGCATACTCACATTTAGGTATAGCATATTTACAAATTTTACTATAGCATTGTAACCAACAGTTATATTTGAGACAGAGTCTCATTATGTGAAACAATATCAATGATTAAGGGAGGTTACTATGGAGTTTAGTTATCAAGGTCTTGACCACGTTCAGCTTGCTGCTCCTGAAGGCTGTGAATCCGAAACGCGTCTATTCTTTAATGAAATTTTAGGATGGACTGAAATCCCCAAACCGGAAACCTTGCAGAAACGCGGGGGTGTCTGGTTTAGATGCGGACATCACGAAGTACATATCGGTGTTCAACAAGATTTTACACCAGCATTAAAAGCTCATCCTGCATTCCTTGTTCAAAGTATCGAAAGCTTGAGAACCCATCTATTAAGCCGTAATATTCAAGTGATTGATGATGAAGCACGGGCAGAAGAAGGGGTCACCCGTTTCTATACCCATGATCCATTTGGAAATCGGATTGAATTTATGGAACGAAAAATGTAAGAGGAGCGCTGACTTGATTTATTTGTGGGGCTCCTTAGTCAATGTTACATTTGGATATGTGGGCGGGCATTATGTCCCGATGCTTAAAGCTTTGCATAGCTGGTTGAAGCAAGCAAAAGCTGAGTCTCAATTGGAAGCAGAGGGCTACCAGGTGTTAGGCCAACTGCAATCCATAGAATTGGCACCAAGAGGTAGCGACATCTTAGATTTTATTATTAACACATTATTCATCGTTCTGTTAGCAGCTGTGAATTACGCTATCGTTTACAAATTTCGCAGGCTCGGGAGGAAGCGTTTGATTCCTTCAATCCTGCTTTTTCTTACTGTTTTTATTCTTTCCTTAGGGGCTGTTTAGTTGGAGGTACATTTGAAAATGAATCATGAAGACATTTTGAAGCGGTATATTGACGCTACAAATACGCACCATTTTGAAAATGTAAGACAGCTTCTTGATGAACGTGCGGTTTATTGGTTTAGCGACAGAAGCTGCTCTACGTTACCGGAAATACAGCATTATTTTGAAGAGGCGTGGAAAACAATACAAGAGGAGGTTTACTCCGCTCATGATATTAAATGGATTACAGCTTCTGAACAAACCGCTGTTTGTATTTATCGATATGAATACGAAGGATATTTAAAAGGGGAGTGGACGAAGGGGAGCGGAAGAGCAACCAATGTTTTTCAAAAAGACGGTAATAATGAATGGAAGCTTGTTCATGAACACTTAAGTGCTTTGTAAAGGAATATCGGTAAAGTTTAGTTATAACATTTCTTTCTCTATCCTACTTCGTTGGGCCAGTTATATAATGTGGTTGTCGGGCCGACGAAATACAAGGAAAGGAGATGATCCAATTGATCAATGAGCGCGAGGTGGCTTTCGCGTAAGTGCGGAAGCAATGCGTTTAACATGGGAGGAGGCAATTGCCTCCTCTCATCTTTAATACAAATGATAAAATATGTAATTAATGAAAATTATTAAAATTATTTCTTGCCTATGTAACGATCGTTTCATTATAATAAGTTTAGTTTTACATAATGAAGATTTTGCCAAAATGCTAAATTGCTGACTGAAGGGCAAAGTCAAATATGAGCAGAGAGGAGGAAGGACGATGCACACAGTATTTAATATTCATCAACAACGACAACTAAATATTCACAAACCAAGGTGCCTTGGCCAGTATTGTGGATCATAACTGTATAAATTTCGGCAGTTATGAGATGCTCTGTTGTATTGATTTTTATGAATAAGCCAAGAGGAATGCCTATGGACAGCTTTATTAGTTCCAGGGTTTTTTTATTTTTTAGCGGCATAGTTTCCGCGGATTATTATCCAATTCTAATGGAAGGAGATGCGAACATGATTTATAACACGTGTGTAATGGATGAAGTAAGTGGTCAAAGAACAGTATTTGAGGAGGATATTTATCGTGATGTACAAAAATGGAAGAGATGCGCTTCCCCCTAGCTTGCTGAAGGAAATTCAAAAGTATATTCAAGGTGATCTCATCTATATACCGAAGGCTACGGAGGAACGTGCACGCTGGGGCGAAAAAAGCGGGGCACGAAAGCAGCTGGCACAGCGCAATGCAGAAATTTCACTTTATTATTCCAAAGGATGGTCAGTATCCGAGCTGGAGCAGAAATATCATCTATCAAGTGAAAGCATTCGTAAAATCGTAGTAAAAACAAGGTGAACCTTACGGATATGATGGGAGAGTGTCTTCGTTGTCAATTATTCAAGCACTTCCGAGCTCAATCGGAGGTCAAATAGAGCTTCCCCTTTTGTTTTGCGCACGGACGGATTTATTACACAATGGACATTTTGGGGAACAATGGATCGTGATCACTGAGGATGAGGTCACGGTCTGGACTCCGGAAGGAGAAAAAATAAGCAGGCTGGAAGTTCAGGAGTTGAAAGAAGCCAGAGCCGTCAGTGGTATAGGCGGAGGTTCGTTCATTGCTGATACTTCCAAAGGCCCTGTTGTAATAGCGAGATATACGGCCGCCCTTACGGCGGTCTTTAGTTTCGCAGCAAAACTGTTATGTGCTGTGGTTCAGAACGAGGAGCTGCCTGCAGCATCAGAAAAGGAGCTTCCGCGTTACTGTCCGAATTGCGAGCATCCGCTGGCGGAAGGTACTCAGACTTGTCCTGTCTGTAAAGACAATGGGAAAGTGATTCTTCGCATGCTCAAGTATGCGACGCCTTACAAAGGGCAAATGGTTTTCGCCGGAATATTGCTTGTGCTGACTACACTTATAGAATTGATCCCGCCTTACCTAACCAAAATTATGATAGACGACGTTTTGAAACCGGATTCACTGGCAGGCTCACTACTCTGGGTTGTGATCGGTTTAGGTGTTACGATGCTGGTAACATCGGTAATGCAAACGGTCCGTGGTTTACTGGGGGTCTGGGTAGGGTCTAAATTAATGGGCGATATCCGTAAAGATATTTATCATGCTTTAATGAAACTATCACTGTCGTTCTTTGACCGAAGGCAAACGTCACAATTTATCGGGAGGGTTAACAGCGACTCGGAGTCTATGCGACAATTCATGACCGATGGCATCATTTGGGTAACTGGGGAATCGCTTAGAGTGATTGCTATTTTTGCGATAATGTTCGGGTTGGATTGGAAATTGACCTTGTTTGCTCTACTCCCTATGCCAGTCATGGTGTTTGTATCCTTATCGCTGTGGCCGAAGATTGGACGGCGGTGGTATCAGCAATGGAGATCTATTTTTCGTTTGAATGTAATTGTCGGCGACTCACTTCAAGGTATACGGGTAGTCAAAGCGTTCGGACAGGAGAAATCGGAGATTTCCAGATACAGCGAAGTGAACGAACAGCTTGTGAAGCATAACATTCGAATAGAAGGCTTGTGGCAGGGGATGTTCCCGTTATTCTCCATGATTGCCGGGATAGGGACATTGCTTATTTGGTATTACGGTGGATCCTCAGTTATACGGGGGGATCTTCAGCTTGGTGTGCTCATGGCATTAATTTCATACCTCGGTATGCTGTTTGGACCCTTGCAATGGATCAGCCAGATGATTAACTGGTCCAGTAATGCGCTGGCTGCAGCAGATCGTGTTTTTGAAATATTGGATACGACACCGGATGTGCCGGATGCTACGAATCCGCGCCAGATGGAGACGATGAAAGGGAATGTTAAATTTGATAACGTCACCTACGGCTATGAGAAGCATCACCCCGTATTGAAGAAAGTGAACCTTGAGGTTCAGCCGGGAGAAATGATCGGTCTTGTTGGACATTCAGGAGCAGGAAAGTCGACCTTTATTAACTTAATATGTCGTTTTTACGATCCGGATGAGGGAAGCCTGACCATAGACGGAGTTCCCTTAACAGAAATTAGTCAAACAGATTTACGTAACAAAATTGGGGTCGTACTGCAGGAAACATTTCTGTTTGACGGTACAATAGCTGAAAATATCGCCTACTCAAAGCCTGATGCTACTCCAGACGAAATAATGAGGGCGGCGAAGATTGCAAATGCCCATGATTTTATCGTTCGCTTACCTGACGGATATGATACAAGAGTTGGGGAACGGGGGCACCGGTTGTCCGGAGGCGAAAAGCAGCGGGTATCTATTGCCCGGGCAATTATTCATGATCCGCGTATTTTAATATTGGATGAAGCGACGGCGTCTGTAGATACGGAAACGGAACGGCAAATTCAAGAAGCGATATCAAGACTTATTAAAGGACGAACGACATTTGCGATAGCTCATCGTCTTTCTACTCTTCGAAACGCTGACCGGCTGGTCGTACTTGATAAAGGAAAGATTGTAGAGGTTGGGACACATGAAGAGCTGCTTGCGATTGAAGATGGAGCATATCGTAAATTAGTCGATGCACAGAAAGAGTTGTCCAAGATTAAGGGGGTCGAAGGTTAGTGGAACGGGATCCTTACGATATTCATTTTCTGACGCCGCAATCCGTCATATTCAGCCGTGGAATAGGGGGAGTGCTGCAGGGCGTTGTAGAAGGTACGCCATATGATGAGATTGTCGTTTATCGCACTTTCCCATTTAAGTATACGACACAGTATATCTCCATTCGAAATGCAAAAGGAGATGAGCTTGGGATCGTGAAGGATATCAACCAGCTGGATTCGGAAAGCAGAGAGGAATTGGACAAAGAACTGCAGTTTCGATATTTTCTGCCACGAGTAACCAGAGTGGACAGCGTCAAAGAAAAATCAGAGCTTTGGATGTGGGAGCTGCAAACAACATTGGGTCCAACAAGAATGGCGATGCGAAATCTTCACGAGCATGTGCAGTTTCCTGGTGAGGGTCGGATGGTATTGACGGATATTAACGGCAAACGTTGTGAAATCCTTGACTGGCGAGAGCTAGATGCACATAGCAGAAAAGAGCTTACCGACGTAATTTGATTAAATCCCATAGAAAGTTTAGAACCGATGCAGTTATGTATCGGTTCTTTGTAATGTTCAAGTGTATCTCAGCACAACCCAGCAGCGGGATTTCTGATGAGGCCATTCAACCCTACCAAGTGGAATTTTTGGATGGCGAACGACTTTTGCGAAGCAACTAGAGAGTCAGTCAAAAATGGAACGCTAGAACTGCCCGCAGCAATCTCACTAAGCACTTTGATTACATCAAACCGAATCAGAGAACAAGATGAGGCCATTCAACCCTACCAAGTGGAATTTTTGGATGACGAACGACTTTTGCGAAGCAACTAGAGAGTCAGTCAAAAATGGAACGCTAGAACTGCCCGCAGCAATCTCACTAAGCACTTTGATTACATCAAACCGAATCAGAAAACATTGATGAGGCCAACCAACCCCTGCCGAGTGGAATTTTTGGATGGCGAACGACTTTTGCGGAGCAACTGGAGAGAGTCAGTCAAAAATGGAACGCTGGAACTGCCCGCAGCAATCTCATTCAGCACTTTGATGACATCAAGCCGAATCAGAAAACATTGATGAGGCCAACCAACCCCTGCCAAGTGGAATTCTTGGATGGCGGACGACTTTTGCAAAGCAATTGGAGAGAGTCAGTCAAAAATGGAACGCTGGAACTGCCCGCAGCAATCTCATTCAGCACTTTGATGACATCAAACCGAATCAGAGAACAAGATGAGGCCATTCAACCCTACCAAGTGGAATTTTTGGATGGCGAACGACTTTTGCGGAGCAACTGGAGAGAGTCAGTCAAAAATGGAACGCTAAATGGAACGCCTATACATGATTTTTACAGGTAGAACACATACTTCACAAAGGACCATTTAGTAACGGTTAATTTTATCGACAAGTGAGGAGAAAGAATGCTGAAGACCAAAATTATATGTACCATGGGGCCTGCTTGTGACTCCATCGATTTGCTAAAACAAATGATCGGGCATGGAATGACCGTTGCACGCCTTAATATGGCGCATGGAGAGCTTGACGAGCATGTTCAGCGAATAGAACGTGTGCGTAAAGCTGCTGAAGAGCTGGGGACATTTGTTCCAATTATGATTGATATAAAAGGTCCCGAAATCCGTATCG
Source organism: Neobacillus mesonae (assembly GCA_023715865.1). GTDB lineage: Bacteria > Bacillota > Bacilli > Paenibacillales > Paenibacillaceae > Paenibacillus. The sequence continues at coordinate 479,900 of JAMBOW010000002.1, read as the reverse complement.
GGAAATTGAAAGAAGATTCAGTTAACCTTGTGACAGGAACAGAGCTCATACTAACTACAGAGGAAATATTAGGAGATATACAGCGTATCGGAGTGAATTACCCTGAAATGAATCAAGTGGTAAAACCAGGAGATAAAGTACTGATTGATGATGGACTTATTGAACTGGAAGTGTTGAAAATCACTGGACCGGAAATACATTGCAAGATTCTAAACGGCGGTGTGCTTAAGCCAAGAAAAGGCGTGAATTTGCCGGGCATCAAAACAACACTGCCTGGGGTAACGGAGCGGGATAAGAAGCACATTGCTTTCGGTCTCGAAAACAAAGTTGAGATGATCGCGGCTTCTTTCGTAAGAAAGGGAGCGGATATTGATGAAATAAGGTCTATCCTCAAGCAAAATCAGGCGGAGCATGTTCAAATCTATTCCAAGATTGAGAATCAAGAGGGAGTAGATCACATTGATGAAATTATAAATGCTTCAGATGGAATAATGGTTGCCCGAGGTGATTTAGGGGTTGAGGTGCCTATAGAAGATGTACCCATGGTCCAAATAGAGCTAATCAAAAAATGTAATCTGGCAGGAAAACCGGTGATCGTAGCCACACATATGCTGGATTCCATGCAAGTAAATCCCCGTCCAACCAGGGCTGAAGTTAGCGATGTATCAAACGCAGTTCTTCAGGGAGCGGATGTCGTGATGCTGTCGGGCGAGTCAGCGGCTGGTAAATATCCGGTGGAATCGGTGAAAACAATGGCTGCAGTTGCAGAGAAAGCCGAATCGCTCATTGATTACAGAAATGAGTTCTTCAAGAAAAGAGAGCTGCACACGACCAAAATTACTGAAGTAATCAGTCAAAGTGTGGTAAGTGCATCACTGGAGCTTGCCGCAAAGGTGATCATTACATCCACAGGCAGTGGGTTCACAGCAAAAATGGTGTCTAAGTACCGACCGGAAGCACCAATCCTAGCGATTACATCAAATCCGGAAGTACTTCCTAAGTTATGCTTATATTCAGGTGTGTTTCCGTTCTTGGGTGAGAAGGTAACGACGACGGATGAAATGTTTGAGTCTGTAACCCGAAATGCGTCAATGAAAGGTTTTGTTGCACAAGGGGATGTTGTGGTGCTATCGGCGGGAGTGCCGATTGGTATATCGGGCACGACGAATTTGATAAAAATTGTTGAGGTATGATCGATTGCAATCAATCACAAAGAAAGACTAAACAATTTGAAGTATGGATTGGAATCAATCACAACGATGGAATTGAGCAATTAGAAAATGGCTGAAGTTCAGCGAATAATCCCAGACACAAAATAACGATTAGGGAGGCGAACAAACATGCCAGACTGGCTGGAGGTTTCGATCAGAACATTGGCATCGGTAACCGTCCTTTTTATCATCACAAAAATTTTGGGCAAACGTCAGATCTCCCAGCTATCCCTGTTTGAGTATATTACAGGCATCACTCTGGGTAACTTGGTGGGTTACATTTCTTTGGATATTGATAACACTTGGTATTTAGGCTTTGTTGCGCTGTTTGTGTGGGTAGCGGTATCCAGCGGAGCGGAATATTTCACTATGAAGAGCAAGAAATTTCGGGATATTGTCGATGGAAAAGCGACGGTACTCGTCGAGAATGGAGCGTTGCTGGGGGATAATCTGAAGAAGGAACGTCTGACCGTAGATGAGTTTTTAGAGCAGCTTCGTAAAAAAGATGTGTTCAGAGTAGCCGATGTAGAGTTTGCTGTTATGGAACAGAGCGGAGAAATCAACGTTATGCTCAAAAAGGAACATCAGCCACTTACAGCGGACGCACTCGGCTATCAGCTTTCTTCTGAACAAGAACCAAGAACGATAATTATAGACGGGCATATCTTGCCGGATATTTTAATGGCTGCAGGCTATGATGAAGATTGGGTTCATAAAAAGCTGCGGAAGCTAGACCTGCCATTAAGCAATGTATTTATCGGACAGGTGGACAGCAAAGGAGAGCTCACAGTGCAGACAGGAAAGACATCCCTGCCTAAACCGGCAACCCCGAAACCTAATGACCAAATTACAGAATTGGTGAAAAGATTACAGGATGACTTATACATGCGCAGGCAGTTTGCATTAACTGATAAAGACAAGCTTGAATACCAGCAAGCCCTTGACCAAGTGAAAACTGCAATGCATGCTTATCAAGCGCCGCAGAAGCCGTAACATTCCTAGAATGTGCGGCTTCTTCTCTTATCTGGCAAGTATATTTGAAATCTTAGGCTACTATCTATAAGGAAAATTAAACCAACCAGTGGGATGGGTGCTGAAGTGCAGCTGGAAGCTTGGTACGCTTGTCCCCTACTGCCGCGTTTAACTGGACCTGAGTAAGAAACAGGCAATCTGTAAGATCGGCTCCTCTGAGGTCTGTATCCCGAAAATCAGCGCCAATGAGATCTGCTCCTCTAAGATCAGCATCCCTTAAATCAGCTGCAATTAAATAAGCCCCTCTAAGATTTGCGTATCTAAGGTCGGCATTTTTAAGCTTAGCACCTATTAGATCAGCTCCACGGCCGCCGATTTTTTGTTTTTTACTGCCGCCTTTATTTAAGAGCTGCCCGTGTTTACGAACAAGTTCGCTCGTTTTCAGCAGAAGAACATTGACATTAGCCCGATGAGAGGCCACATCCAGCTCTATTAATTCGTCAGGAAGTAGGAAGGTGAGGCGAATGGTTTCGGCAAGGGCAGAATCTAGCTCCTGATGAATGCTGTGGGTTTCCTTGCGGGATATGGCTTCTTTGAGATACCAAATCAGTTCTTGAAGCTGCCACATTACAGGGAAGACGTCAAACATGAGCTTAGCAGAATCAGGCTTTTGCCGCCAATCTTCTCCATTGAATGTAACCTGAGAGATCTTCTGGCCTGCACCAAAGCAATCATAAACTGTACAGCCTCGAAAACCTTGCTCACGAAGACTGTTGTGAATGGAACAGCGAAAATCGGATTGAAGGTTATGACAGGGCTGGCCAGCCCCTTTGCTGATCGCAAAATCGGATGATGCCGCGAAAGGCAGAGCGACACAGCATAGGCCGAAGCAATTCTCACAATCTGCTTGTAAATCAAGCGCTCTGATTTCAGGATAGCCTTCTGAATAGTGCTCGTTATGGATCATATTTTTACAAACTCCTTTTTGCATTTGAAAATCTTTACATATTCTAATTCTAAAGGATAACATAGAGGAAATAGTAGGTATTTTTCTTTTTTAATTTCATAAAGGAGAGAACAATTGAAAATTATAGAGGGATTGCTGCTAAAAAGTCTATGTGAGCCGCTTATGTGAATCGTACCCTTGAAGAGATTGAAAGGTATAAACGCTTCTTAATCTGATCAGTAAGAGGAGATGGCTTTTATGAATCAGGCTGCAGTAGGTATTGATATCGGCGGAACGAATATTAAAGCCGGTATTGTTAGGGAGGACGGTCATATTTTATATGCGATTACGGTTCCGACAAATGCAGGTGAAGGCAAAGCTCAACTGATAGACTCCATTGCAGGAGCGGCTGCCGGCTGTATAGAACAGGCTAAAGGCATGAATATAGAAGTAGTAGGAATCGGAATGGGAACTGCCGGGTTTGTAACCTTGGATGGAACAATAGGAAGTGCAACTGCTAATTTACCAGACTGGAAGGGAACCCCATTAAAAGAAGAGATGGAGAGAAGACTCGGGCTACCCTCCAAGCTTGAAAATGATGTGAACGTACTGGCGCTTGGAGAAATGTGGCAGGGGGCAGGCAAAGGACTTAAAGAATTTCTATCTGTAAGTCTAGGGACGGGAGTCGGCGGCAGCTTCATAACGAATGGTCGAGTCTTTAAAGGAAGAAACGGCTATGCCGGTGCCTTTGGTCACCAGATTATTCAGTTGAGCGGACTTCCATGTACATGCGGGTCACAGGGTTGTTGGGAGCAGTATGCATCGGTGACAGCACTGAAAAGACAGGCGGAGGAAGCGGGGGAGTCAGACTGGGCCTTGGATCCTCGAATCATATTTATGGAAGCAGATTTAGGGAACAAAACGGCGCAAAGTCTTATCGATCAATACTCCGAGTACATAGCAATTGGCTTATCTAATCTCATTCATCTTTATAATCCTCCAGCCGTTATCATTGGAGGAGCTATTACAGAACAGGGAGATGCATTGCTCCGTCCGATTCGCCGTCATGTGGAAAAATACACGATGGACGGATTTGCAGATCATCCCTCCCTCCCTATTCTGCCAGCTCAATTAGGAAACAAAGCAGGCGTAATTGGAGCAGCCAAGCTGATCCTGACGGATTGAGGCAAAGCGCTTGTCCGGATAGACAGCAGCTGTATTAAAATTAATCATATGCTGTTGAGGTTAAGATTTTACCCTGCTTGTCGTGAACGATAACCCGGATTTGCTTGGAAGAAGCCATTTCTTTAGCAGCGTCCTCTGCTTCTTTCTTCACTCGATAGGTATGCTTCGGCTGTTCCTTGCCTTCTTGTTTGATGGCCCATCCGTCTTCATGAGGTACAACATGAAGATTGCGATGATCCCGGGAAGTATGCACAGGTCCGTTCTTTTGGGAAGAACGATTCTCTTTCTTGTTTTCCCCTTCTGGATGGTTTTCGTTCCATTCCTTTGCTTGTGCTGTAGCAATGGCAATCGATCTGCCTTCCTCATATCCATCATCAAGCAGAGCATTTGCAATTTCTACGGCCTTTTCGCGAATTCTAGGATCGAGATTTTTCATAGATGGCGGGTAATCATTTTTGTTCCAAGGCATAAGTGACACTCTCCCTTCAAACATTTAGTGAATATAAATCTTAAGAATCGATCTTATTATAATTACCCATTCATAAATGACAAAAACATAAGGAGTGAATACCCACATGCTCTTTCAACTGGCACTTCCTTTTTTCTTTACGATGATGATTCACGCAGCCGACAGTCTTTCTTATGCCCTGAGACTTGGCGGATTGAGAACGAAACGAATAACGATTGCACTATCTTTGTCAGGCATGCTGCTGCTCATCTCCCGCACGTCAAATATGGCACAAGGTCCGATGCTTGGTTCGATCGTAGACAGAGCATCCGACCCAGGAGCTGTTTCTCTGGCTCCTCAGCTGCATCTGATATTAGGAGCGGCAGCGGTGGGGACCGTCATTGCCATTCTAATGTTTCCAACTATGGTTCGCTGGTCGTCAAGAATGGTGGTTCATTTGGAGAATACCGGCTCTCTTCCAGGTATGCTCGCAACCGTATGCTCGATAAACAAACTGAAGAATGCGAGGTATTATATTTCCTTGCCTCGTATTTCTATGCTGAGATCATGTCTGACAGGGAATTTGCCCCGAAGACTGATGCTTCTGAATATGTCGGTTACCGCGATTTATACCGTAGGCGTCCTTGCAACTTTATATGCAGCACATATGCATCCGGACCAGGCGATGGCTGCCTCCCAATCCTCCGGTCTAATTAATGGAATGGCAACCATACTCCTAACCCTCCTTATTGATCCACGAATTGCACTGCTCAGTGATCGTTCTCTTCGCGGAAATATCCGAATAGAGCAGATGAACAAGGTATTCGGGTGTATGCTCATGTCTCGTCTGGCAGGCACCTTATTAGCACAGCTTCTTCTCTTGCCGTTTGCACTATGGATCAGTTTTGTAGTCGGATGGCTGTGATCAGCGAAGCCTGACAAATACAAATAACGCAGGATCTCAATTAATGAGACCCTGCGTTTGCTTGTAAGGCGCCTATCAGGCATGATTTGTTTGTTTATTTTGCATCTGAAAACAGATGAGCATACTCGCTGTATCCTTCTTTATCTAAATCCTCTTTTGGCACGAATTTGAGCGCTGCCGAATTAATACAGTATCTTAGTCCGTTTTCTCCCGGACCGTCATCAAATACATGACCAAGATGGGAATCCGCTTCACGGCTTCTGACTTCCGTGCGAATCATGAAATGGGAAAGATCTGTTTTTTCCTTAATACTGTAATCTCTAAGCGGCCGGGTAAAGCTCGGCCATCCGCAACCGGCATCATATTTGTCACGGGAGCTGAAGAGCGGCTCACCGGATACGATATCCACGTAAATGCCGTCTCCTTCATGATTCCAGAACTCGTTCTGGAACGGGGGCTCGGTGGCGCTGTTTTGGGTGACATCATATTGCATAGGAGTCAGCGTTTCCTTCAGCTGTTCTTTATCAACTGGACGGGACCAATGGTTCTCAATATAGTCCTCACGTCCGGAGCCCTTTTTGTACCGTTTGTAATGACCTGGATTTTTCTTGTGATAATCCTGATGATATTCCTCAGCTTCATAGAACGTTTTGGCTGGAAGAATCGGGGTAAAGATCGGTTTATCAAAACGTCCGCTCGCTTCAAGGGCCTGCTTGGAAGCCTCAGCCTTCACTTTCTGTTCTTCAGTATGATAAAAGATAGCCGTTTGATAAGAAGTACCGCGATCATGGAATTGTCCGCCGGCATCCGTCGGATCAATCTGCTGCCAGAACAGGGCCAGCAGCTTCTCATAAGGGAATACTTTAGGATCATAAGTGATCTGAACAGCCTCTACATGACCTGTCGTTTCTGAGCAAACCTCTTCATAGGTCGGATTCTCGGTATGTCCTCCCGTATAGCCGGATCTTACTTTAAGAATGCCAGGAAGCTCTTCAAACGGGGATACCATACACCAGAAGCATCCGCCCGCAAAAGTTGCCTTTTCCGTATATAATGGTTCCATTCTATAATCACTCCATTTCCAATCGAAGATATGAGTACAATGTGTATTGAAATATTATATCTTATAAAACCGATATTAACCAAATTTATCAGCTATCTCGGTTCGTGTATTTGCTTTAACCGGATTTTGTAGGCTGCAAACGCTACAGCGAGCATTAGAATATAGATCAGTGCTAGTCCAGCGGTTTGAACCGGGTGCTCAAAGAGGTTATTACCTGCATAGGCGTATAGAGCAATGCTGGGCAATTTTCCGATTGAAGTGGCCAATAGGTAGCTCCAAAAAGGAAGGGCTGCTGTCCCTGCATATATATTTACACCCATTTGTGGAATAATGGGCAGCATTCTTGCGAGAAGAACAGTGCTGAAAGTATGCTGTTTGAATAGGACTGTAAGTTTTGATATACCGGGAATCCGTTCCAAATAGATGCGGCCCTTCTCCTGAAACAACCATCTGACTAAAATATAAATAATGATCGAAGCAATGGTCGTTCCCATCCACGTAACTACACCGCCCATCACAGCACCGAAAGAGTAACCGAGCAGCCCGATAACAAGCTTGTAGGGAAGTACGGGAAAGAGAGCAAATAGTGTAGCAATCACTGTCAAATTAAAATACGTGGCATGATCCTGAGACCAGGCCATAATTTCATTTTTGTATAAATAAAGGGATACGAGTGCAGGTGCATACAGCAGTACAAAAAGAAGCCATTTTTTCATCTTACCATCCTTAAGGGAGTTTAATATTCATCTATTATAGCGGATACCATGAGTGCTTACATAGTGAAGGTGAGGACACGCCATTGTTTTGCTTTGCTAGATATGCTTCTGCTTGTTACACTAGATCAAGAATATGGAGACAGGAGAAGATGAAGTCAAGATGAATACAACTGTCCGTAAAAGAATAGCGATTGTCGGATTGGGAGACATCGCGAAAAAGGTATATCTGCCACTGCTCACCGCTCATCCCGGAGTAGAGGTTGTCGGCGTAATGAACCGTTCTGTATCCAAGACAGAGGAGGTTATTCGCGATTATCGTCTTCAAAAGGGGACAAGCGTGCTACAAGAAATGCTCAGCTGGGATCTAGATGCCGTATTTGTACATAGCTCTACGGAATCTCACTATGAGATCGTCATGGCTTGCATAGAGAGAGGGATTGCGGTATATGTGGATAAGCCTTTATCCTATGATCTTAAGGAATCCATAGAAATGGCCGCCTTTGCGGAAGCAGCGGGCGTACTATTGGCAGTCGGCTTTAATCGCAGATTTGCGCCATTTTACCGAGAAGCTAAGGCTTGGATCACATCAGCCGGAGAGCTTGAAAGCATATCCTGTATAAAGCATCGAACTAAGCTGGACAGCCGGTCAAGCCGTATTACGGTATATGACGATTTAATTCATATGATTGATACGCTCTTATGGCTGAGCGGCGAGGATTACGAGCTGGCATCTCATCAATTGAGACTTAACTCAGGCGGAGCCTTGCTGCAAGCCACTGGCAGTATCTCTTTCGGGAAAAGGGGGGTTGGGTCGTTGGGGATGGTTCGTTTTGCCGGAGCCGACCTGGAGACAATTGAGCTTCACGGCTCGGGAAGAACGGCTGTTGTCGAGCAGATGGAGTCTCTTCAGCTTCAAGAAGCCGGTTCGCCAGCTATCATTAAAGCACCCGGCAGCTGGGAAGCGGTTATTACCCGAAGAGGATTTACAGGTTGTGTGCAGCATTTTCTTGATTACCTAGGAGAGGATCCTGAAGCATGTGAGCTACATGCAGGAAGAGTGCTGGCAAGCCATGAGCTTGCGGAGAAGCTGCTGCAGTAGAATAGAGGTTATAAACCAAGATGGGAGATTTTGAACTTTGAACAAAAAAGAGATGGAAGAACAAATTATTGAAAGCTATCGTCAAGATGAGGATATGATGATACTTGTCTTCGCGCAGTGGTGTGTGAATAATGACCAGGACCCGGAGGAGCTGTACCGGAGAGCTTATCCTCAGCAAAACAGCAATGAACGGCTTCAGCATGCAATGAAATTGGTCGTTTCTAAAGAAGAAGCAGGTGACATTGCTGACGATACACTCCTGGGTGTCTTGTCACTATACGGTAACGTTGATCTTGCGGTGGTTGTGACCGAAGTTATTCAGCATCGCAAACCCTAAAGGATTTGTTCTCGGTGGATGGTGCGGAATTCTCGCGGCGACATACCGAACCGGGCCTTAAACACGCGATGAAAATAAGTATAGCTGTTAAAGCCTGACGATTCGGCTACATGTTCAAGAGACATGGGACTGAAGATAATTCTCTCCCGTGCCATATTCAGCCGCACGTCCAGCGTATACTGCATAATGCTCGTATCAAAGGCTTCCTTAAATAAATGCACCGCTCTCGAGACGCTGATGCCTATGCTGGCAGCAACATCCTCGAGCTTGAATAAGGAAGAAGCATTTTCCACTATGTAATTTTTAATCTGATATGCCAAATAGCTGTTCTGTGTAGTCGTTGGGTGTTCCGAGAGCAGACGATCGATTTCAAGACATAATATACGCATGTAATAGCTTGGTATTTCTGGAAAAGGATTGGCGATCCGGCGCTGTTCAAGCACGATTTGACGAAATAGGCTAAGTAAGCTTTCAGTCAATTCTACCTTGATCCGTGTCGGACGTTTCTTTTTATGCCACCATTCGTCGACCCATTCTCCTGTGAAGAAAATATGATAGTCTCCGCTCTCTACCAGGGAGTTTCCTGCCCCGTTTTCTTCATTATCAATCTTCAGCTCATAAGGCTCTGTGGGGTGGAATAACAGCAAATCCCCAGATTCGATAAAGGTCATGTCCCCATCTACCCTGGCTCTGCACCTTCCGTCGGTTTGAAGTCGAAATAGGTAATTTTTTACCCCTTCAGGCTGTGAGAAATAATAAGGTTTGCGATGAAACGAAAAGCCTGCTGTAAGAACTTGGCAAGTTTGATCTACTGACATGGCGCTAACTCCTTGAACTAAAAATAATGACCAGATTGTTCATGTTTTGATCATATACTTCATTTTAATTTATAAACAGATGGAATACTATAGTACCAGGTTTACGAAGTGACATTGAAGGTCAATCACCAGAGGAGTGACAAGATCATTGAAGAAAATGAAAGCAGGCATTATCGGGTGTGGTAATATCAGCAGCATTTACCTAACAAACCTGAAAAAAAGTCCTGTAATTGAAGTAGTTGCGGTAGCGGACCTCATCGTGGAACGCGCCGAAGCGAGAGCAGCCGAGTTCGGTATAGCAAACGCTTACACGGTTGACGAGCTGCTGAACAATGAAGAAATTGAACTCGTTTTAAATTTGACGGTACCCGGCAGTCATGCCGTAACAAATATAGCTGCTCTTAAAGCAGGAAAGCATGTATACGGTGAAAAGCCATTCACGATCTCGCTTGAAGATGGCCGTAAAGTGCTTGAGCTGGCAGAGGAAAAAGGGCTTTACGTCGGTACCGCCCCGGATACTTTTCTAGGGTCGGGTATTCAGACTGCAATTAAAGCCATTCAGGATGGGATCATCGGAAAACCGGTTTCAGCAACGGCATTTTTCATGGGCTCAGGGCCGGAATCCTGGCATCCAGATCCTGAATTTTTCTACGCCTACGGCGGCGGACCGATGCTTGATATGGGACCGTATTATTTAACAACACTTGTGAAACTGTTAGGACCGATCAGAAGGGTAAGCGCTTCGACTGGCATCCAGATACCGGACCGTGTCGTCGGTTCAGGACCGAAGCAAGGACAGAAACTTCAAGTGCAGACCCCGACTCATCTAGCCGGAACAATTGATTTTGCAAATGGCGTTATTGGTACGATGATTGCAAGCTTTGATATTCGAGGCGGATCAGGATTGCCACTCATTGAGATTCACGGAACAGAGGGCACGCTCCAAGTGCCTGATCCAAACTTCTTCAACGGAGAAGTGAAGCTCAAGAAATTAGGGTCTGAATCTTGGGAAGTTATTCCTCCGGTTTCGGCTAGTGAGCAGAATGAACGAGGACTCGGCTTGAATCAGATGGTTCAGGCGATCCAAAACGGCGCTGAAGCGGAAGCGAGCGGCAAGCTCGGGTATCATGTGCTTGAAGCAATGCATGCATTTGAACGTTCTTCCATTGAAGGCAAGCACATTTTGCTGGAAAGCACGTTTGAAGAACCGAGCAATGAGAACACAGCGACGAAAGAGCATGTATCGAACAACTAATCCAATCAGTAGAGGTGACTCAAATGTTACGACTTGGACTTCAGCTCTATACACTGCGCGACCTGCTTGAAGAGGATTTTAAAGGAACGCTGGCCAAAGTGGCTGAGCTTGGCTATCAGGGTGTAGAATTCCATCATTTCTACGGGCATTCTGCAGAAGAAGTGAAAGCGATGCTGGATGAGTATGGGCTTGAAGTGCTTGGCACTCACGTTCAGTACACCAGTTTGCTGGAAGATTTGGACAGCGTCATTGCTTATCATAAAGAAATTGGCAACAAGAATATTGTTGTGCCCTATCTTTCCGAGGAGCAGCGAAGCAGCTGGCCGCAGATATTTACGAATCTCCAGGAAATCGGAAGCAGGCTGAAACAAGAAGGTCTGGTGCTGCTATACCATAACCATGACTTTGAATTAACAGAGAAGATTGGTGGAAGAACAGCACTTGATGCCTTATATGACTCAGTACCTGCGGATGTACTGCTGGCTGAGCTCGACACTTGCTGGATTCATTTCGCCGGCTACAGCCCTATTGAGTATATTCAAGCTTATAAGGGACGCTTGCCAATCGTTCACTGGAAGGACGTAAAGCGTAAAGAGGATGGAAGTCCGCTGACCGTGGAGCTGGGACAAGGAGAAGTTGACGTTGCAGCAGTAGGTGATGCTGCTGAACAAGCTGGAGTTGAATGGATCGTCGTCGAACAAGATATTTGCACGAATCCACCACTTGAAAGCATTGAGGCAAGTCTGAATTGGATTAAACAATACGCTGCAGGCGGAGGTAAAGTTCATGTCTAAAACATTAAAAGTAGCTATTATCGGTTGCGGAGGTATCGCGAACGGTAAACATATGCCATCTCTTTCTAAACAGAAGAACGCCGAAATGGTCGCTTTCTGCGACATCGTCGAATCCCGTGCCGAGGAAGCAGCAGCTAAATACGGCGCTGAGGGAGCAAAGGTTTACACAGATTACAACGAATTGCTTAAAGATAAGAGCATTGATGTAGTCCATGTATGTACACCGAATGATTCCCATTCCGTGATCACCGTATCGGCTCTTGAAGCAGGCAAGCATGTCATGTGCGAAAAGCCGATGGCTAAGACATCGGAGCAGGCGCGTGAGATGATTGAAGCGGCAAAGCGCACAGGCAAAAAACTGTCTATCGCTTATCAGAACCGTTTTCGTAATGACAGCCTCTATCTGAAAGAGCTGATAGAAGCAGGAGAACTGGGGGATATTTATTACGGTAAAGCCATTGCTCTTCGGCGCCGTGGAGTTCCGACCTGGGGTGTATTCCTGGACGAGGAAAAGCAAGGCGGGGGTCCGCTTATTGATATCGGTACACATGCTCTAGACCTGACACTATGGCTGATGGATAATTACAAGCCAAAAAGCGTAATGGGTTCTGTCTTCCATAAACTTAGCGGACGTGAAAATGCTGCGAATGCATTTGGTCCATGGAATCCGGAGGAATTTAATGTAGAGGACTCTGCTTTCGGCTTTGTTACGATGGAGAACGGAGCAACCATTCAGGTGGAGGCAAGCTGGGCTCTTAATGTCGTAGAAACAGGGGAAGCTCAAAGCCTTCTTGCCGGAACGGAAGGCGGAGCTGATATGAAGAATGGCCTTCGCTTGAACGGTGAGAAATTAAGCAGACTTTATGAGCAAAATATTGATCTTAAAGCCGGTGGAGTTGCCTTCTTTGAAGGTCAAACTGAAAGCGATGCGGATCGTGAAGCAAGAATGTGGATTGAAGCGGTCCTTGAAGATAAAGAGCCTTTAGTAAAACCGGAGCAAGCTTATGTAGTAACTCAAATCCTTGAAGCTATTTATGAATCTGCACGTACAGGAAAAGCGGTATATTTCGAATAATAAACAGACTATTCGTTTAAATAATGATTATAAACCATTCAGGAGGGATTTAGTTTATGAAATTGGGCGTATTTGCAGTACTATTTGGCGGTCGTAAGTTTGAAGATGCACTAGATTATATAGCTTCCAAGGGACTTGGTGCGATTGAAATCGGAACCGGAGGACATCCTGGAAATGCTCATTGTAAACCGGCTGAACTTCTGGAGAATGAAACAGCATTGAAAGAATTCAAAAAAGCGGTTGAATCCCGCGGACTGATCATCAGCGCACTCAGCTGTCATGGTAACCCGCTTCATCCGCAAAAAGATATCGCTAAGAAATTCCATGATGATTTCGTAAACACAGTCAAATTGGCTGAGAAGCTTGAAGTACCTGTTGTAAATACATTCTCAGGGCTTCCAGGAGATCATGAGGATGCTAAATATCCGAACTGGCCGGTAGCTCCATGGCCAAATGATTTCCAGGAAGTATTGAAATGGCAATGGGAGAATAAACTGATACCGTACTGGACGGAATGGGGTAAATTCGCTTCCGATCATAACGTAAAAATCGGTTTGGAATTGCATGGCGGTTTCTCTGTACACACTCCAGCCACACTGCTCAAATTGCGTGAAGCTGCAGGCGAAGTGATCGGTGCGAACCTTGATCCTTCCCATATGTGGTGGCAAGGTATCGATCCTGTGGAATCCATCAAAATTTTGGGTCGTGAAGGTGCAATCCATCACTTCCATGCAAAAGATACAACGATTGATCCTGTAAACGTAAATATGTACGGACTTACAGACATGCAGGATTATACGAATATGCAAACCCGTGCTTGGCAGTTCCGTACGGTCGGATTTGGTCATGATATTAAAACTTGGGCCGACATTATCAGTGCCCTTCGTCTTGTCGGATATGATTATGTAGTCAGCATTGAACATGAAGACGGACTGATGTCCGTTGAGGAAGGTTTCTCAAAAGCCGTCCACAATCTCAAGCAAGTACTTATTGAAGAGCCGCTTGGCGATATGTGGTGGGTCTAACATCACTAGGGGGAAGTAAAACATGATTAACGTCACCATCTGGAATGAATTTGTTCACGAGAAAATCCATGATGAGGTAAAAGAAGTATACCCTGAAGGCATTCACAAGGCACTTCAAGATGGTCTTTCTGGAGAAGGATATGCAATTCGTACTGCTACACTTGATGAGCCGGAGCATGGTCTAACGGAAGAGGTCTTGAATACGACGGATGTATTAATTTGGTGGGGGCATATGGCTCATGACAGAGTTAGCGACGAAATTGTAAGTAAGGTTGTAAAGAGAGTATTAGATGGAATGGGCTTCGTTGTGCTTCACTCCGGACACTTCTCCAAGCCTTTTAAAGCACTGATGGGTACTTCTTGTGACCTGAAGTGGCGGGAAGCGGGCGAGCAGGAGATCATCTGGACTGTGAATCCAAGCCACCCGATTGCGGAAGGCATCAATAGCCATATCCTATTGGAGCATGAAGAAATGTATGGTGAGTTTTTTGATATTCCTACGCCGGATGAACTCGTGTTCGTAAGTAATTTCCAAGGCGGTGAAGTATTTAGAAGCGGGTGTACGTTCCGAAGAGGGGAAGGGAAAATTTTCTACTTCCGTCCAGGGCATGAAACGTACCCGACATATTATCATCCCGAAATTCTTAAAGTCATCAGCAACTCCATTAAATGGGCATATCCGCTTCATCATACGAAACCAGTCTTTGGCAACAGTCAACCTGTAAGAGAACTTGGGGATGTGCTTGTATAGGATAAGTGTAAAAATGCCATGAACTTACATTTGAGTAGGTTCATGGCTTTTTTTAAGTATATAGGTAAAAAGTACTGGTTATAAAAAGGGTCTCATGCTATAATATTGTCATTAGGTTAGGAATCGAACGTAACATGACGTGTTCCTTATATAATTCCGGATTTGTTAATAATTCTAAGCTCAAGGCTTCTGGAGGCGTGGATACGTTAGCTCTGGTAACACAAAGCGCCGCGGATAGAAGGACCGTCTTAGGACGGTTTTTTTTAATGAAGAATGAAATTATAATTGCATATGGGTCGATAGCTTCATTTTTGGTTAATGTATGGAATAATAAAACGGATGTGTTATCATTCTTTGCATAAACTACAAAATATGTTATTATGAAATGTACTAACTAATTGTAAGTTGTTAAGGGAAATACTTAAAGAGGTGAATACAATGGAAGGTCAACATCTGAAGATGTGTCCAAGATTTGAGTCGGCCTTTTCATTCCTGGGCAAACGGTGGAATGGTCTTATTATTCAAACTTTGATGGACGGTCCTAAACGTTTTAAAGATATTTCGAATCTCATTCCACAAATGAGTGATAAAATGCTTTCTGAGCGGATGAAGGATCTGGAGGGCGAGGGCATTTTGATTCGCCATGTATATCCGGAAACGCCTGTGAGAATTGAATATGAGCTTACGGATAAGGGAAAAGCTCTTCAACCGGTAATGCAGGGAATTCAGCAATGGGCAGAAGAATGGGTTGAGTAACTTTATTAACCTATGCTAGTCATGATTTTAGACGGAGAGGATGGAATTCATGGCAGATATTATCATTGTGGGAGCAGGCCCTGCCGGAGGCAGTGCAGCCATATTTGCTGCTAAGGCAGGCAAAGAAACGATCGTCCTTGACAGCGGTGCAAGCATGACCAAACGTGCCTGGATGGAAAATCACTACGGATCTGAGGGGATTTCTGGACCGGATCTGCTAATGACAGGAAGAAAGCAGGCAGAGAAATACGGGGCTTTGTTTTATGATGAGAAGGTAACCCAAATATCTTCCGAGAACGGACAGGTCACGTTATCCACAGAATCCGGCAAGGATTATGTTGCAAGCCATGTCATTCTAACGACGGGAGCTAATCCTGAGCTCGCAGCAAACAGTGGAATCCGCATAATTGAAGGCCGTGAACCACGAATTAAATCTATCATCGAAGTCGATCGGCTCGGCAGAACCAGTATGCCAGGTGTATGGGCTGCAGGTGTCGTTGCAGGAGTGAGCGTTCATACGATTGTTACCTCTGGTGATGGAGCCAGAGTTGCGATCGAAGTGCTCAGTGAGCTGAATGGAGAGAGGTATGTCGATCACGACGTACTTCGCTAGCAAGAGAACTCTTTATTTTTCCTAAGGAAGGATAAGGAGTTTTTTTAAATTGTAAGTATAGTTGAATCGTCCTTGCACAACTCGGTGCTCTTCGTAGTATAATTGCAAAAAGGCCGAACGTGGCGTAAGAGGAGGGTGAACCACTTGAACAAAATCGTCGTGTCCCGTAAAGTGAATTACGGTAAACAAGATGTTGCCGAACTTGAGCAAGCGTCCCTCCGGGTACAGTCCATTTATGACAAGGCAGCCAGAATGGTGAAGCAGTATTTCTCTTCAGCTGGGATGAAGGAGAGCGATACTTTTTTGCAGGCTCCCAGCTCCTATTTCCAAAAGTGGATTCATACAAATAAGGGCTGGAAGTATATAGGAAGTGAACCTCGTGCAAAGCAAGAAGAATTTGCAGATTCAATATCAGAAGTGAAAACGGATACAAGCTCCGGTAAAGCTGGAGACATGACTTCT
This sequence comes from Neobacillus mesonae, assembly GCA_023715865.1. Lineage (GTDB taxonomy): Bacteria > Bacillota > Bacilli > Paenibacillales > Paenibacillaceae > Paenibacillus. Next base: position 463,449 of record JAMBOW010000002.1, on the reverse strand, counting down.
AATCAGGAAAGCTCTTTTGCTAGTGTATTGCTGCAGGCACTAATATGGAGACAATACGAGGAAATCCAATTGTTTCATCCGTTTCTCGGCGAGGAATCCTTCTATTCCGGTGAAGAGATGGATACGATTGCTGCCTATTTTGTGCCAACCTATTTTACAGAAAGACCACTTTATGAGAATGGCAAAAGTTATCGCAAAAGAGCTTACGGAATTACCGTCTATCAGGAAGACCTTACTACCCCTTCTGTATCATTTGATTCCGAGTGGGGGACCTTTGAGGGAAAACTAATGACAGGCGTATATATAACCGGACTTCAATTCAAAGGGCTGGGCCCTTATTTAAAAAATATGTGCGGCAGCCGCATATACATGCAGGCAGCTATACAGTAAGAATCAATCACCCAATAGCAAAAAGCCCTAAATTTGGGCTTTTTGCTGTTTTACGTTGAAGTCGCTCCTAAGAAAATAGTATGCTAGTATAAGAGGATTGTAGAATGATGCAAAAAGAGGTAAGGCGGTGATTGCATGAAAGTGCGGTATCCAACTACAATTTCAGCTGTAATTCTACTCTTATTGATTATCGTATCCGGCTGCAGTTCTATTGATCAGGAGACAAGCACTGCGGAAGAAGGAACCCCAGGTTCTGTTGAACTCCGAGTTGAGGGAGGGGATTTTATACCTTCACTAACTCAGCCTGTACAAATTAGATACGATGAAGGGCTGACAGTGTACGATGCGCTTGATCGGGTTGCTGATTTATCCGAGGATTCAAAAGAAATTGTATCCGTCAGCTCTTTTGTTTTGGACGAGTCTCTCCAGTGGGCATTACAATTAAATGATGAGGAGATTGGGCCTGAGGATTGGGGTTATTCGATGAAGGATAAGGATTCTTTAACTCTGTATATACAGCCCATAGCCCAAATAGAAGATGTTAAGCCTTCGGCAGTAACGCTAACGATTTATGGCGGCCAAAGAAACCCAGATCTGCGCGGTACAATCGCGAGTCTTTATTTTCCTGATTTAACTGTACGGGATATTTTAGAGAAAAATGATCGGGTTCAGCTATCGGAAAACAAAAAATATATTCAGTCGGTGGATAGTTATATTCCGTTAATTACGGAAAAATGGGTAATTGAAGTCAATGGTAAAGAGCTTATGGAACAAGGATTGGATATGGTGCTTAGTCCTAGGGATGAAGTGAGAATCGAGCTTGCTGAGAGACAATAGTCCATCAGTGAGCTCTTTTTGCAGTGTAAGAAAGTCTGCTCTATCTAGTGAATTAATTCACATTTTCGATAAATCTGTGATGATAAACTTCTGGGGATTCACAAAATTTTATTTCCAATTTAGAATCTTTAATTTAAAATAATAGAGTACCGTAATTACTGCTCACCGGAAAGAAGGGTAACCTATGGGTGTGGTCAAGAGGAAAATGAGGGACGGTTTTAGTATATCTGAATCGATCAAAGCCAGGGCTTATCCCATAGGGGACGAGAGGGATTTCTACACATTAATCGGTCGTAAAGTGTATGTACATCATCGAGAGATCGCTGTATTTAAAGCAAGCGACGGAAAGCCATTCGCAATTGATAATGAAAGACTTACGCCTGGGGGAATATTATTGTCGGAAGGCATTATGTCTGGTCATATGATTTATGATCCGTCCGATGATTGGAAGCTCTATTTAGAAACAGGAGCTGCTGAGCGGGCAGGGCAGATCTTCGCCAGAGTTCCAACCTATAGAATACATATAATAAAGGGAAAGCTGCACGTTTTAATTTTTTAATTGCAGCCTCTATTTAAATAAACACCAAAAAGCCGAACCTTCTCTAGAAAGTCGGCTTATTTCTGTTGTCTTGTTAAATTCGGCAAATTTCAACGGGACATTGCTCACAGCGGCAAATTTTCCGAAGGGTATCCAGTTCCTTAATAAGGATGTATCCATCCTCATACCCCAGCGCCCCTTGCTTACGAAGATCACCCAGCATTCGGTTGACGCTTTCTCTGGTGGCTCCAATCATGTTGGAGAGGTCTGTGTGTGTCATCTTTTTATTGATCCGAATATGGCTGCCTTCTAATTCACCATACGTATTTCCAAGACGAATCAGGGTAGAGCAGAGCGCCCCTTGTTTCCCATACATCATAAGGTCACGAAATTTCGTTTGAGTAATTCGGTGGTAAATGCCCATCCATTTCATAAAATCAAGCGCAAACCCGCCATTGATCTCAATAAGCAATTGAAGCTCAGCAGTATCGACAAAACCGATTTCACTCTCTTCAATTACCTCAGCCGAATAACTGTGTCTCGTGGAAAAGAACGGATCGGCATGACCAATTATATCTCCGTCTTGATGAATATACATAATCAGTTCTTTTCCTTCGTCCGTAAATTTAGTGATTTTTATACGCCCTTGTTTAATATAAAACAGCTTGTCAGCTATGTCTCCTTCCCAGTATAGGTGAGAGCCCTTCGGAAAATTTCGGTACTTCATTAGATTGAATAAGTGGTCTTTATTCTCTGACGAAAAGCAGCTGATATTTCCATCTTTTTGTTCAAGTAATGCTAAGTGAGTCATATTAAGTATCCCCCTTGCACTTTGTTGTAAGATAGGATTTGGCATAGTCGAAGCTGATGTGGTGCGAAATCCTCAGTTGATTTACAAGTCCAGTATAAACCTTCACAAAGAAGGTGAAAGAAGCAAAGTATGGCGAAATTTCAACATTGTGATTCATTTCACTATTGCGAAGAGGAATAATTAATACTATGTGAAACTAATCACAAACTATTTTGATAATACATGATACGATGTCTCCGTAATCCAATAAAGAGATAAAACAACATATATTGGGTAGGAGGATGATAGGAGATGGCTGTTAAAAATGAAGCTGTATCCAAAGAGGTAACTGCGGCTGAGTATGTCAATGATCTGGTTCTAAGAGGGAAGAAGGCACTTGAGTCGTTCATAAAATTGGATCAGGCAGCAGTTGACCGAATCGTGCAGGCGATGGCACTTGCAGGTCTTGATAAACACATGCATCTTGCCAAACTCGCAGTGACTGAAACGGGCCGAGGGATTTATGAGGACAAAATCATCAAAAATATTTTTGCTACAGAATATGTGTATAACAATATTAAATACGATATGACAGTTGGTGTCATTGAAGACAATGAATTTGAGAACTGTCAGAAAATTGCCGAACCAGTAGGAATTATTATGGGAATTACTCCGGTAACAAACCCTACCTCCACAACGATGTTTAAGGCGTTAATAGCAATAAAAACACGCAATCCAATTATATTCGGCTTCCATCCGTCTGCACAGAACTGCAGCCGGGAGGCAGCCCGCATACTTCGGGATGCTGCGATCAAGGAGGGAGCACCGGCGGATTGTATTCAATGGATTGAGGCTCCATCCATGGAGAAAACAAATGAGCTGATGAATCATCCGGATGTTGCACTGATTCTGGCTACCGGAGGTGGTGCAATGGTCAAGGCTGCTTACAGCTGCGGTAAACCGGCACTAGGTGTAGGTCCGGGGAATGTCCCTTGCTTTATTGAGAAGTCGGCTGATCTTAAACAAGCTGTAACAGATTTAATCTTATCCAAATCGTTTGATAACGGCATGATTTGCGCATCCGAGCAGTCCGTCATCATTGAAGAGCCGGTCTATGATGAAGTAATGAAAATGATGATCCATAACGGCTGCTATTTCGTCACCAAGGAAGAAGCTGCGAAGTTGACTGCAGGGGCTATTTCGGCTGAGAAATGTGCGGTCAATCCTAAGATTGTAGGTCAGTCCGCTGTTGATATTGCTAAAATGTGCGGGCTGAACGTGCCGGAGGACACGAAGATACTGGTTGCTGAGCTTGATGGGGTAGGAGATAAATTCCCGTTATCCGCAGAAAAATTAAGCCCAATTCTCGCCTGCTATAAGGTGAAGACAGTAGATCAAGGAATAGAACGGGCAGCAGAAATTGTAGCTTTTGGCGGTATGGGTCACTCTTCGGTCATCCACTCGAATAATGATGACGTGATTGCCCGCTTTGCTGATCATCTCAAAACATGCCGGATTTTAGTAAACTCACCTTCAACGCATGGAGCGATTGGAGATATTTATAATACCAATCTGCCTTCACTAACCTTGGGCTGTGGTTCTTATGGCCGTAACTCCACGTCGTCGAACGTAACCGCAGTGAATCTGATTAATGTGAAGAGAGTGGCGAGACGTACCGTGAATATGCAGTGGTTCAAAGTTCCAAGCAAAGTGTATTTTGAAAAAGGCTCTACCCAGTATCTTGCGAAAATGCCAGACATTTCTCGTGTTCTTATCGTAACAGACCCGATGATGGTGAAGCTGGGATACGTTGATAAAGTGGAGCATTACCTGCGTCAGCGCCGAAATCCAGTATTTATCGAGGTGTTCTCTGACGTTGAGCCTGATCCATCTACAATAACCGTAGAGAATGGAACCAAGCTGATGAACAGCTTTGAACCAGACTGTATTATCGCTCTCGGTGGCGGTTCGCCGATGGATGCCGCCAAGGCGATGTGGCTGTTCTACGAGCATCCAGATGCAGAATTCGATAACATGAAGCAAAAATTTATGGATATCCGCAAACGAATTTATAAATATCCGAAACTCGGACAAAAAGCAAAATTTGTTGCTATACCGACAACATCAGGCACAGGCTCCGAGGTAACCTCATTCGCCGTCATTACGGATAAGAATAAGGGCAATACAAAATATCCGCTTGCGGATTATGAACTCACACCTGATGTTGCGATTGTAGATCCGGATTTTGTATACAGTCTGCCAAAAGTGGCTGTCGCAGATACAGGAATGGATGTGCTGACCCACGCGATTGAGGCCTATGTCTCCGTCATGGCCAATGACTATACGGATGGTTTGGCAATTAAAGCGATCCAGCTCGTATTTGAATATTTGGAGGCTTCTGCTCTGACTGGTGACAAGCTCGCAAGAGAGAAGATGCATAATGCGTCAACGCTTGCCGGAATGGCCTTTGCGAATGCTTTTCTAGGCATTAATCACAGCCTTGCGCACAAATGGGGCGGGCAGTACCATACCGCGCATGGGCGCACGAATGCGATTCTTATGCCGCATGTCATCCGCTACAATGCGAAAAAGCCGACAAAATTTGCTTCCTTCCCGAAATATGATCATTTCACAGCGGATATTCGTTATGCCGAAATTGCACGTATATTAGGTTTGCCAGCAAGCACCACAGAAGAAGGAGTTAACAGCCTGATCCAGGCGATATGTGCTTTGAATAAAAAACTGGGTATTCCAGCTTCGTTCCAGGAGCTTGGATTCGATCCAAAAGATTTTGAAGCACGGGTCGATTATTTGGCAGACCGGGCATTTGAAGATCAATGTACAACTGCCAATCCGAAGCTTCCGCTTGTTACTGAGCTTGCTGAAGTTTACCGCGATGCATTCTATGGCAGATTCGATAAATAATAATGTATGAGATGGATGAGAAACCGTGCGTACAAGGATAATCCCTTGGAAGCACGGTTTTTTATTGGCAATAGATATGAGATGATGACAGGGGACGGACTATAACAGATGAATAAAAATAGAATAACAGGTTTAAGTTTGTGATAAAAATCACATAATAATTGTGATCCGTATAATATAATTTGAAATGTAAGAGAGATCCAAAGACAAACTCACTTCCCCATATAGAGTGGAGAGAAGGGAAGTGAACGGGCAGATTAGTGAAAATAATCACAATCGAGTTTGCCACCATAACAGTGTTGAGAGAGAAAGAGAAACAGCAAGGATGGATTTGGAACCTTCCTTCATGATCTGTCCAGTGTAACCACTATTTTATTGGAGGGATTACCATGGCGGTAACCGAAAAAGAAGTGCAAAATGTACAATCAGGCTGGAGAAGCTTCAAGTCTGGGAAATGGACAAAAGAGGTTAATGTCAATAACTTTTTAGAAAACAACTTGACTCCGTATGAGGGCGATGAAAGCTTTTTGACAGGAGCTACCGATAATACCAAGGCGCTGTGGGAGATCATTATGGATCTCACCAAAAAAGAGAGAGACAATGGCGGTGTCCTTGATGTAGATGTGAACACACCTTCAACCATTGTATCCCATAATCCAGGTTACCTGGATAAAGAGAAGGAACAAATTGTGGGTGTTCAAACGGATGCGCCGTTTAAACGTTCCATTCAGCCCTTCGGCGGTATCAAGATGATGATTGATGCTTGCGAAGCCTATGGCTTTAAGCTTCCTGAGCAAATTGTTGAAATGTTTACTACGATCAGAAAAACGCATAACCAAGGTGTATTTGATGCTTATACGAGCGAAATGAGAAATGCACGTCGTGCAGGGATTATTACAGGTCTTCCGGATGCATACGGCCGTGGACGGATCATTGGAGACTATCGTAGAGCAGCACTTTACGGCATAGACTTTTTAATTAAAGTGAAGATCAGAGAACAGACAGAGCTAGAGGTTGATGTCATCGACGAGGACGTTATTCGTCTCCGTGAAGAATTGTCCGAGCAAATCAGGGCGCTTAAAGAACTGAAGCAACTTGGTGAAATGCATGGATTCGATATTTCCGGTCCTGCAAAAAATGCGAAAGAAGCTTTTCAATGGGTATATTTTGCCTATCTCGCAGCAATTAAAGAGCAAAATGGAGCAGCGATGTCGCTTGGACGCGTCTCTTCCTTCCTGGATATCTACATCCAGCGTGACTTGAATGAAGGAACACTTACAGAGCAGGAAGCTCAAGAGCTGGTTGACCATTTTGTCATGAAGCTGAGAATTGTGAAGTTCCTGCGTACTCCAGACTACAATGAATTGTTCAGCGGTGATCCAACTTGGGTGACGGAATCTATCGGCGGCATGGGCATGGACGGAAGAACACGGGTTACTAAAAACAGCTTCCGCTTTCTGCACACCCTCTATAATCTAGGGCCGGCACCAGAACCGAACCTTACTGTATTGTGGTCCGAGCAGCTGCCTGATGCATTCAAGAAATATTGCTCTAATGTGTCCATTGAAACCAGCTCCATTCAATATGAAAATGATGATTTAATGCGCCCAATCTATGGTGATGATTATGGTATTGCCTGCTGTGTATCCGCCATGCGGATCGGGAAGCAAATGCAGTTCTTCGGAGCTCGAGCTAATCTAGCCAAAGCACTTCTATACGCGATTAACGGCGGCAAAGATGAGAAATCTGGAATGCAGGTAGGACCGGAGTATCTACCGATTACTTCTGAAGTACTGAACTACGATGAGGTTATGAAAAGATTTAAACCGATGATGGAGTGGCTTGCGAAGCTGTATATGAACACACTGAACGTTATTCACTATATGCATGACAAGTACAGCTACGAACGGATTGAAATGGCTTTCCATGATCGTGACATTCTGCGGACCATGGCTTGCGGTATTGCCGGTTTATCAGTCGCAGCAGACTCGCTGAGCGCGATCAAATATGCGAAAGTTCGTCCAATCCGTAATGAGAACGGGATTGCAGTTGATTTTGAGATTGAGGGAGAATTCCCATGCTACGGTAACAATGATGATCAGGTAGACCAAATTGCAGTAGAACTGGTCGAATCCTTCATGACCATGATCCGTAAGCATAAAGCATACCGGAATGCGATGCCGACACAATCGGTGCTGACGATTACTTCAAATGTCGTCTACGGTAAGAAGACAGGGACGACACCGGACGGACGGAAAGCAGGAGAGCCGTTCGCTCCTGGGGCAAATCCAATGCATGGACGCGACAAAAAAGGTGCGCTTGCTTCCCTCAGCTCAGTAGCGAAATTGCCTTATGAGCACAGCCTGGACGGTATTTCCAATACCTTCTCGATTATTCCGAAGGCACTCGGCAAGGAAGAGGAAGCACGCAAATCTAATCTGACAGCGATGATGGACGGCTACTTCGGCAGTGGTGCACACCATTTGAACGTTAACGTCTTTAACCGTGAGCAGCTCATCGATGCAATGGAGCATCCGGAGAACTATCCGCAGCTTACAGTACGTGTATCCGGGTATGCTGTCAATTTCATTAAGCTGACACGTGAGCAGCAGCTTGACGTTATTAATCGTACATTCCACGGTAATATGTAATACCAAGCAGCACTCATATACCAAAACGCTCAAAGCGGATGCGTAAAGAAAGGGATGGTAAAATGGTTAAAGGTCATGTACATTCACTAGAAACATTTGGTACGGTTGATGGTCCCGGCATCCGCTTCGTGCTGTTTATGCAGGGCTGCTTACTGAAATGCCAATACTGCCACAATCCCGACACCTGGGCGCTTGACGGCGGGAAGACGATGACACTCGAAGAAGTACTCAGTGAGATTGAGCCATACATCAATTACTATAAGACTTCCGGCGGGGGGCTGACGGTCTCTGGCGGTGAACCTACACTGCAAGCTGGATTTGTGACGCAGCTCTTCCGGGAGGTCAAAGAACGCTGGGATCTGCACACGACGCTTGATACGAACGGATTTAATGACATGGAGCGAATTGAGGAGCTGCTTAGTGTCACGGATTTAGTACTTCTGGATTTGAAGCATATCAACAACGAAAAGCATGAACGTCTGACAGGTAAGTCAAATGTGAGAATGCTGGAGACTGCAAGATGGTTATCCGACCATGGTAAAAAAATGTGGATCCGACACGTCTATGTACCCGGCATTCATCAAGATGAGGATGATCTGCTGAATTTGGGCCGGTTTATCGGTACACTGCATGGAGTAGAAAAATTCGAGATTCTTCCTTATCATCAGATGGGGATCTATAAATGGAAGCTGCTTGGCAAGGAATATCCGCTTGAAGGCGTTCCTTCCCCTGAGCAAGAAGAAGTAGACCGGGCCTATCAAATCATTGAAGCTGGCCGCAAGGAATCCTGCCAAATTCAAATTTAATCTTGCTATTCATAGAACAAGCTCCCTTCTCACAAAAGAGGGGAGTTTTTTTGTCGTATTTGAATGATTTTATCCCTTCATCTCTAATTTATGGTCCTATCTGACGAGGAGTATTGTTCTTATAATAAAAATTGTAAAGTCTCAATACATAAATCTCAGTTCATAAAGAAGCGGGGGCAAACGTATGTTCAAGAAAAAAATTGGGTCTATGATGTTCACCATGCTGGCTGTATCACTCACCTTAGCAGGCTGTGGCAGCTCCTCTGGCACAGAATCACCTGCAGCAGAGCCTGGTAATTCAGGGGAAACACCGCCTGCTGCTTCTGCTGAGCCATTTGAAATGACACTTCGTCATACACAGGTCGGCGCGGACAAGGAAAGACGTCTTGCGATTCTGCAGGATGTCATTAAAAAAGTGGAAGAGGAAGTAGAAGGCGCTTCTTTTACGCTTGACGGAGTTGATTCAGACGTAAACCGGAAAGAGAAGCTGCGGGGAGAAATGGCTGCAGGTAATCCTCCAGATATTTTCGATCTGTTTGGCAGTCCGGACGCCAAAGTGTATGCCAAGGAAGGCATGCTCCTCAACCTGACACCAATATTGGAAGAGCTGGGGATCAAGGACAAATTCTCTTCTCTAGAGCCTTTTACTTATGAGGGTAATGTTTACGGTCTTCCGGTCGGTGGTTCGGGTGAAGGTTTCTTCTATAACAAGGAATATTACGAATCTAAAGGATGGGAGCCGCCGGCTACGTTTGCTGAGTTTGAGCAGCAGCTGGCTGATATTAAGGCAGATGGCAAAGTTCCTCTTGCCGGAGCGTCAAAGGCAGGCTGGGTACCGCTGATGCTTACTAACCATCTGTGGTCCCGTTATTCAGGGTCCGACATCACGAATAAGTTTGTAACTGGAGAAGCAGCTTGGACCGATCCGGGAGTCGTTAATGCCTTTGCCAAACATCAAGAATGGGTGGATAAAGGATACTTCAAAAAAGGTGAGCTTGGATTTGAATATGCTGAGTATACGACTCAGTTCACAAGCGGTGAAGCAATCCTGATGTATGACGGCACATGGAAATCCTCCGTATTTAAGGAAGGGCAGTCCGGGGAAGGACTGATCGGGAAAGTCGGATTCTTCAATTTGCCTCCGGTAGACGGCGGCACTGGCGATCAGACTTCCTTGATGCGTGATGTGAACAACGGCTACGGTTTTGCAGCCTCTGTGGCAGACGATCCGCAAAAGCTGGATGCTGTAAAATCGTTTATCAAAAACATGTTTAATGAAGAAATGCAAATCCGCGGACTTGTTGAAGACGGCGTTCTGCCGGCGATGAAGTTTGATGAAGCGGTGCTGACCGAGAGCATTACAGATGATTTGATGAAAGAAATTGTAGCTGTTCTCAATGCCTCCGCAACTTCTTTCCCAGCATTTGACTCACTAGTTCAGGCCGATGTAACGACGGAAATCAGCAATATTCAAATCCAAAAGCTGATCGGCGGCCAAACAACTCCTGAGAAAATGGCGGAAGATCTGCAAAAGGTACAGGAAGAAGCCAACGCAGCAGCTGAATAAGAGCCTAATAACAGGACTGCATACCCCGGATCAGCGTCCGGGGTTCTTCAGCTATGATTTCAAAAATGACGTACATACTGGGCTTTTGCATGGGAGGAAAGCGCATGAACAGTTCACTAAAGAATCCTTGGGTATACGCGATGTTTATTTTACCTGCCTTGATTTTGTTCATTATGTTTTTTATCTATCCAATACTCAATTCTATCTATTACAGCTTTACAAGCTGGAACGGTGTATCAGACAATCCGAAATTCATCGGTTTTGAGAACTACATTAAGGCATTTGGGGATGAACGGTTCTGGGAGTCTGCTATGAACAACGGCTGGTTTATTCTTTTTTCTTGCTGCATTCAAGTTCCGCTTATCGTATTTTTTTCACTGCTCATTGCAAATGTGAAGAAGCTAAAGGGTCTGTACAAAACGGCAGTATTTCTGCCCTCCATCATGTCTACGGCGGTTATCGGGATTTTGTGGGGATTTATCTATGAGCCCAATATTGGTTTATTGAATCAAATTTTAGGGCTGTTCGGCATCGAACCGATCTACTGGCTGTCCGATGAGAAATACGCCATGCTGTCCATTCTGCTGACCAACGCTTGGCAGTGGACAGGATTTTACATCATTATGGTTCTTGCGGCCATTTTGGCTATTCCGCGCGATCTGGATGAAGCCGCGGAAATTGATGGAGCATCCAGGCTTCAAAGGGCGTTATCCATTACACTGCCGCTCATCAAACCGATCATTTCTGTTGTAGTCATGCTATCCATCGCAGGTGCGATGAAGGCTGCAGACATTGTCATTGTCATGACCAAGGGAGGTCCGGCAGGCTCCACCGATGTACTTGCTACCTATATGATCAAATACGCCATTACGAATTTTAAATATGGTTATGGAAATACGATCGCGGTGCTCATATTTGTGTTCACACTCATTCTGACGGCTCTATATCAACTACTTGTAGCCCGCCGCAGCGAAAGGATTGAATACTGATGATACGTACCCTGGGTAAATCCATCCCTCATATGTTTCTGTTAAGCTACCTGCTCGTTATTTTGTTTCCGTTTCTATTCGTCATCTTTTCATCTGTAAAAAAAGACAATAACGCTATTGCACTCAGTCCGTTTGGCATTCCAAGAGAGTTTGCGTTTGAAAATTACGTGGAAGCCTGGGTGAATGCTAAGATCGGAACGTACTTTTTTAACAGCTTATATATTTCAATACTAGCCTCTGTCGTTTCGATTTTGCTTGGTGCAATGTTTGCATTTGCAGTAACAAGGATGAAGCATGGAGGATGGAACACAGCTTTCTTCAGCCTGATTCTAATTGGCATGCTTATCCCGAACAATTCTTTGATGCTTCCGATCTACCTGCTCGTTCGTAAACTCGGTATTTTGGACACACATCTAGCGCTTATCATTCCTTATATAGCTAATGCACTGCCATTCACGATTATTATATTGGCCGCATTTATGCGGTCATTGCCCAGTGAAATTGAGGAAGCCGCTGTCATGGACGGATTGAGGGCTCCTGGTATTTTTGCTAAAATAGTGTTACCTCTAACCATTCCAGCGATTGTTACCGTATTTATCGTGAACTTTCTTGGCAACTGGAATGAATTTCTTCTCGCCAATTACTTTTTATCTACGGACACACTTCGTACTCTGCCTGTTGGTATGGTTCAGTTCAGGGATCAGTATCAAATGAACTATGCCCAGATGTCAGCAGGAATTGTTTACAGTGTCGTGCCGGTTATCGTTATTTATTCCATTTTGCAGGAGCAGATTATTGAAGGCGTAACGGCAGGAAGTGTTAAGGGCTGACGAACACTCTCGCTTGCGCTTTTAAGAGGAGAAATGCCGATTGAACTTGCGTACCAAACTTGTTGTGGCGTTTCTGGCACTGATCATCATCCCGATGTGTGTGATGGGGTTCGGGACCTTTCTGGTTACATCCAATACGATTGAAAAGAAATACAGCGAGCAGGCTGAATATGCGCTCAAGTCCATCAGCTACAGCATCGAAAGCGTCTTTCAGGAAATGAATAACGTTACGGATAACGGAATCGCGACGTCTGTATTTCAAATGGCGCTGCAGTCTGATAAGCCTGTGAATTTGGGGGAAAGTGATCAGATCCATCTGAATGCGAGCCAGCGTAATTTCCGCAGCCTGCTCTATAACTACCCGGCAATCAGTTACGCCTTCCTTTATAATTTGCAGGAACCCTCAAGTGAAGGCATTGTCTCCATTTTCACCAAAGAAGATTTCAAAGCTCTTCCTTTTGATCAATTCAATAACCATGCTCTATATGATGAAGTCATTCAGTTAAACGGCGTTCCCAGATGGATTGCTCCGCTGGAACATCCGGAGATCACTGGATATGAACCGGTATTTACACAGATCCGGCTCGTAAAAGAGCTTAGCTTTTTTCAAAACATAGGTATTCTGGTCGTTCAGATTCAAAACTGGGAAATTGACCGAATCTTCCGCAATCTTAGCATGAGCGGCAATCAGGATACGATTTTTTTGATAGTTAACAAAGACGGGCTTGTCGTATATGATCCTTCCGGATTCTATAACGCACGATATATGTCCGAGCTGATGAGCGAGCCTTTTACAAGCCGGAGCGGATACAATAGCAACAAGTTAGAATTTGATGGGAAAGAGAGTATATTATCGCAATACCAGATGAAAGGGTATCCCTGGCAGCTGATCTCTGTTACTCCATGGAACTCCTTAGCCAAAGAAACGAATTTGCTTATCAATTGGTATGTGATCGTTATTATATCCTGTCTTTTTGCTGCATTGATGTTTAATGTTTTTTTCATGAATCGGATCACAGGCACAATTGCGGTGCTGGTAAGATATATGCGCAGAGTGGAAGACGGGGATTTCAGCGAAAGGGTAGAGGGCAAGGGTAATGACGAGCTGCAGCTGCTTGCGCAGGGAATCAATGATCTTATGGACAAAATCAGCAGCTTGTTCCAAAGAGTAAAAGCGGAGCAAATGCAGAAGACAAGAGCTGAGCTCAGGGTGCTGCAAGCTCAGATCAAGCCACATTTTCTCTTCAATACATTAGAGTCGATTAACGGACTTGCCCTTCGAGGGGAAAGAAGAAAGGTCAGCGAGATGGTGAATCGGCTGGCTAGCATTCTGCGGATCAGTATTCAGGACGTGGAGGAAATTCCAATTAAGGAAGAAGTGAAGCATCTTGAAAATTATTTAGCTATTCAGAAATATCGGTTTGCCGATTTGTTTGAATATGAAATAGACATTCCGGATAAGCTCGAATCTTTTCCGGTTCTAAAGCTCACACTGCAGCCGCTTGTGGAAAATAGTATCCAGCACGGCTTTGAAGGTATTGATTATTTAGGATTTATTCGGGTCGTAGCATGGGAGGATATGGGGAAAGTCATCCTTGAGGTTCAGGATAATGGAATAGGCATAGACAACGCTTTGCTTGAACGTTTTGCATATATGGTTACAGAAACACATCACTTGTCGGTTCCAGAGCCGGAAGCAGCGTCTCCTGTCATGTCTGAACGAAGAGGGCTAGGTGTTCGAAGTGTTGCTGACCGGATTCGCATTCAGTACGGTAATCATTATGGTATATTTATCTGCTCTGCCAAAGGGGCGGGAACCACCATACGGTGCGTGCTGCCCAAAAATAATGGGAGGGATCTGTCTTGATGCTGAACGCACTGCTCATTGATGACGAACAGCCGATACTTGATAATTTGAAAGAGTTTATAGCATGGGAATTGCTCGGAATTAAAGTCGCGGGGACCGCACGCTCAGGCAGTGAAGCGCTGGAACTCAGCGCCTCTGTTAACCCAGATCTTATACTATGCGATATCCGAATGCCTGTGATGGACGGACTGTCCTTCATTGAACAATATCGAAGCCTGGGCGGAGAGGGAGAAATTTTGCTGCTGACCGGGTATCAAGAATTTGAATATGCCCGGCTCGCCCTTCAACAGGGTGTACGAGAATACATATGCAAGCCAATTGACTACTTTGAGCTGGAGTCAACGATCGGTACACTTGCGAAGCAAATCAGTATGAGAAAGCAAAAGGAACAGCAGGGAACTGCTCAACAGCAGCAAATGGCCAGGTGGATTCGGCGAAAATGGCTGTATGAAATATTGCTCGGTGAATCTAACGATCCCGACCCTTGTATGCAGGAGGAGTCAACAGCAGCCCGCTTGCAATATACTCTTTTGCTGCTGGATGCCCAGGATTATTTCCGCAATGCTCTGCTCTGGACCGACGAGAAGCGCAAGAGCTGGAATGAGGCTGTTCGGGAGGTGCTGGAGCAGCAGCTGAGCTCAGTCGTCTCTACGGGAGAAGTGATCCAGACCCGAGATGGAGAATGGTGCATTGTCATTGAACACCATACCTTTGTATCGGTGCGGAATTCTTATCTAGAAAATATGATCAATGGACTAAAGGATGGTTTCTCGAAGGTGTCAGGGATGGAGGCTCAGCTGTATTGTGGTGGGAAAGCAGTCCATTACTCACAGCTTGCCGAAGCCTACAGGGATGCCCAGCGAGCGATTATGCTCGTGGATCATTCAGAGGAGCTGGCTCTGACTTTAGGGAAGAACGAGCCTGCTGAGGAAGTGGACTGGATGTCTCGAAAATGGTCGGATCGGTTAACCCTTGCCATACGGCAGCAGAATAAAAATGAAATTAAGAGCATTCTACAGCAAATATACAGCTCTATTTGCGCCGAAAAAGAATCCCATAAAGGCAAAGCCTTGAAGTATCTACACTATATTGTCGTGTTGATGCTGCGTGATATGCATGAGATGAAGCTGCTTAAACCGGAGGCAGAGGAACGAATATGGAATGTGATGATTCAGCCGCTAACGCTTCGGGAATTCTACGAGCTTTCAATTACTTTGGCTGAGGCTTGCGGTAACGAGCTTCCAAGGCGAACAGCTGGAGAGCTTGTTGCTTCAGCAAGAGATTATATCGCTACAAGACTTGATAAGGATTTGGGGATTGAAGAAATGGCTGACCAGCTGGGGATATGCTCAAGCTACTTCTGTCAATTGTTTAAAAGTCATTTTGGTGTCACATTTGTAGAATATATAACTAGAGAAAGAATGGAATCCGCTAAAGCACTGCTAAAGGAAACAGATCGAAGCATTGCTTCTATTGGGACCGCAGTAGGGTATCGCGAACGGCGATATTTTTCAAAAGTATTTCACAAATACTACGGGATGAAGCCTTCGGAATATCGTGAATTGGCAGCGAAGACGATGTAGTTGTTTAAAATCGATTGGTTTTATATGAATATAGCGACATAAAAGCAGCTTTTCCTACTTCCAGGATGCTGCTTTTTGTCATTTTTTAGAACATGAAGAGCAACTTTTTAATCGTAATTGCGTCTAATAAGGTGACATGTAGCGTGTTAGAACTAAAGCGATTAGAAGGAGTCGAGGAATGAATTTTAAGAAATTATCTCTTCTCACCGTCTTTGCCGCTTCACAAGTTTTCATGGCGTTCCCGGTGAGTGCACAATCTGACAGCGTTGATTATCAACAAGGACAAGCATTAGATCAAGAAACCGAAAGTGTGCAGGGCACACCATTAAATGAAGCAATAAATAATGAAGCTTCTGCTAAGGAGAGTAGTTCGGCTGAGGAGTTGAGTGGAGAGACTCCAAGCGTCCCTGTAGAAGAAGCAGCACAAGATGCAGAGAAGGTAACGGAGTCTGGAAATGGTAACGCGACATTGCCGGAGGGTCATGAAGGTGGAACAGATGTGCAAGATGAGTCCGTTTCAACCGAAGAAGATAAAGAATCCGAAAGCAAGGAACAGCCTGCAGCACCTCAGCAAGAATTGCAGGAAGTGACCTCTGTAGCAGCAGCAAGTACGCAAGCGAGTACTGCAGCGAGCACAAGTCAGCTTATTTTATTTTATAACAGCACAAAGATGATTCAGGACGGCGTTACCTACAATGCTCCACAGCCGATGGTTGTAAAGAGCGGGGTTTCCTATGTGCCGATTCGGGCACTGGTAGATAGAGTAGGGTATAAGGTGTCTTATAACAATACAACAAAAGAGACATTAATTATTCAGGGAAGCAACGAGCTTCGCTTTAAAACAAACAGCAGCACTTATACGGTTAACGGGGTTTCCAAAAGTATGAAAGGAGCTTCCTACCAGACGAATAATACCTTTATGGTGCCTCTGACGTCGATTACTCAGGCTCTCGGCATTACATATAGCGTTGATAATATCAATAAGCGTATTATTCTTAACCTTTCCAACAAACCTGTCGCTAAATTCAGCGTTCAGCCAAGTGTTGTGTATGCGGGTAATACCGTAACTTATGTAACAGATCCATATTCTCCGAAAGGGCTTACCATTATCAATGAACGCTGGGAAGGAAGACAGGATGTCTTTCAAACCGCAGGTAACTATAAGGTAAGCTACTATGTTCAGGATTCGAGCGGTACTTGGAGCGATCCTTATTCGATTACAATTAACGTTCAGCAGCCGAATCAACCACCTGTTCCGATGTTTACGACAGATAAAGAGGAATACAAGATGGGCGAGCTGATTACGTATACGGACCAAAGTACGGATGACGAATATATTGTGGATACCCAGTGGGACAACAATGCCTCCGCCTTTTTTACTCCTGGACCGAAAACTGTTCGATTGACCGTTACGGATAATAAAGGGGTTAGCCGGACGTACGAAAAAACAATTATTATTACAAACGAAACGTTATTCACCCTGAATGAATTCAATCGGCTCTTTAGACCGGTTGGAGAGGAGTTTGCTTTTGACGGATCCGTCGTTCCGACCTTCGCAAAAGTAAATTATACGTATACAGATCAACCGAGCACGCTTATCCGCAGCAACAGCCCTGAAACTGTAAATCAGGAAGGGATTGTATATCAGGACAGCGCGGTCGGCAACACCAGATTTTTGCTTCATCATCTGAATAACACAGGCAAAAAAGTGAAGATGTACGTCATTGCAACCAATAATAACTCGGAAACAGCTACGGTACGCACAGAAAATCTCGGCTTTGCAGGACCGACGACAATAGCCCAAGCAGCAGGAAAAAAAGCAGTGCTCCGTTACTTCGAAACAATGCAGGACGGATCTAAATGGTCAAACACAGTGCTTAAACCGGGAGAAAGCAAGCTGGTTCTAACGGATTTGAGCCAATCCAGCATAGGTCAGCGTCAAATTATATCGTTATACTCTGATGTATACAGCGATTATCCTATTGACTATAAAGTCATCATGGTTGATGAGAAAGCAAGTCCGCTTACAGCAGTGAAGAAGCTGCCGGTTCTGGATCGGGACGGTGTTCATAATCGCGGAACATATGAAAATGCAACTCGGCTCATCCGTTACAGTGAAACTTTAGGTGAGGTATCACAGCGTCTGGTTATCGGCGACAATAACGACGATCCGAATGTTTCCGGTATAGATCCAATGGTTGGTGTAACGGCTTCTAATTCAGGCAACTTTGGAGTGCTGTATAAAATTACTTTGGACAAGGTAGCTCCGAATACACTGATTTCCTTTAATCCTCGCGGCGGTACCTATTCCGGCTATGCGATGGTGAATGGAACGATCGTTCCTCTGGCAATGAGCGGAGGAGTAAGCGCGCCAAATGAGCAGGTTGTATTACATCGAACAGGTGATTATGAGCAGCAGGTTGAGATTTGGTTTACTGCTGCAGCTGCAAGTAGTCTTCCAATCAATCTCTTGTTTACAGCTCTGCCTGAGCAAGCTCAAGAGTAGTAAAAGACAAATTTAGACGGAAAAAGAGCTCTGCTTACAGAGTTCTTTTTCTTTTCCTTATTTCTTGGATAAAATGAAGGTAAAGGACATGTTTCGTTGACGAGACTGTTCATTTCAGGCATTATATTGTTATAGACACAATTAGTATGACAGGAGGGTAAAAGTCATGCTGTCCACGGATCAAATTATTGAAGCGATGTCCGGTCAAGGACTTCGAATTACAGACCAGCGTAAGACGCTCGCTAGGCTATTTGCCGAATCTGAAGGATATTTGTCACCAAAAGACGTATATGAATATATGGGTAAATCATACAGTGGTCTGAGCTTCGATACCGTATATCGAAACTTACGAGTCATGCAGGAGCTAGGTGTGCTTGAGCAGGTGTTCTTTGAAGACGGAGTGAAATTCAAAGCTTCGTGCAGCAGCGGTCATCACCATCACCACCTGATATGTCTAAATTGTCAGAAGACGCTGCCGATTGAATTCTGCCCTATGCAGCTCACAGACACACCGGACCAGTTTCAAGTGGTCGAGCATAAGTTTGAAGTGTTTGGATATTGTAAAGAATGTCAGTCAGCAGGCAAAATATCTAGTAACGTCAAAAAAGCACAGTCTAAGGGACATTAATCATGAAGGTCACACGAACGCTAGTGAAAGGGCCGGTCGTTTTTTATCGGAAATTTATATCTCCGCTCAAGCCCCCGAGCTGTCGGTTCTATCCAACCTGTTCCGCCTATGCTCTTGAAGCCATAGAGGTTCATGGCGCTGTCAAAGGGTCAATGCTGGCGGCTAAGCGCATAGCGAAATGCCATCCCTTTCATCCGGGCGGAGTGGATTTGGTTCCGCCGAAGAAAGGAAGCGAAGGAAACGCCCCTACCTAGGCTGGTTCTGCCCTTGACATGAACAAAGCTGATTTAGTATGATTTTTTTGAATCGGAATATTTTTTTCCTATGAAGGGATAAGTACGGTTTATGCTTTAGCAACAGAGAGCCGGGGGAGCTGTAAACCGGTCTAAAGCAAGACGCGGAAAATGGTCCTGGAGGAACTGCTTTCGAGCCGCAGGAGGAATAAGCCTCGCGGTAAGGGAGCGGCGCATGCCAGCGTTAGCGGGTGAGTCAAACCTTAGGTTTGACGATGAATGAGCCTGATCTATTCTCTTCTTTCATGATCAGGGAATTTGGGTGGTACCACGTGAGTGTAACAGACTCTCGTCCCATATACGGGATGAGGGTCTTTTTTGCATGGTTTTTGCAAAAAAATCCCAAATCCCCCTGTTACATATTAAATATTTGGAGGTAAAAGGAATGACAGACAAGAAGACGTTCTACATTACGACACCGATTTATTACCCGAGCGACAAGCTGCATATCGGCCACGCTTACACAACTGTAGCGGGAGATGCGATATCCAGATATAAACGTCTCAGAGGCTTTGAAGTCCGTTATTTGACAGGCACGGATGAGCATGGACAGAAAATTGAACAAAAAGCAAAGGCAGCAGGGAAAACCCCTCAGGAATTTGTTGACCATATTGTCGCAGGGATTCAGGATTTGTGGAAAAAGCTTGATATTTCGAACGATGATTTTATTCGTACCAGTGAGCCGAGACATACGAAGATTGTACAGGACGTCTTTGAACGTCTGGTTCAGCAGGGCGATATCTATAAAGGCGAATACGAAGGCTGGTATAGTATTCCGGATGAAACCTACTATACGGAAACCCAGCTGGTTGATATTGAAAAGGATTCGAGCGGCAAAATTATTGGCGGAAAAAGCCCGGACAGCGGTCATCCGGTAGAGCTTGTCAAAGAGGAAAGCTACTTCTTCAAGATGAGCAAGTATGCAGACCGCCTGCTTCAGTACTATGAGGAAAATCCGGAATTCATCCAGCCGAAATCACGCAAAAATGAGATGATTAACAATTTTATTAAACCGGGTCTGGAAGACTTGGCGGTGTCCCGCACAAGCTATGACTGGGGTGTTAAAGTATCAAGTGATCCGAAGCATGTCGTATATGTATGGATCGATGCGCTCCTCAATTATATTACAGCGCTTGGTTATGGAAGTGACGATTCATCGCTTTATGATAAGTTTTGGCCGGCAGATGTACATCTGATGAGTAAAGAGATTGTCCGTTTCCATACCATTTATTGGCCAATCATGCTGATGGCTCTGGACCTGCCATTGCCGAAGAAGGTATTTGCCCATGGCTGGCTGCTTATGAAGGATGGCAAAATGTCCAAATCCAAAGGCAATGTTGTGGATCCGGTGACACTGATTGACCGTTACGGACTGGATTCCTTGCGGTACTATCTGCTTCGTGAAGTGCCGTTTGGATCGGACGGTACGTTTACCCCGGAAAGCTTTGTAGAGCGTGTAAACTCTGACCTTGCAAATGACCTTGGTAACCTTTTGAACCGGACGGTTGCTATGGTGCATAAATATTTTGACGGCAAAACGCCTGCATACAAATCCAAGGTGACTGAATTTGATGCAAACATCGAGGAGCTTGCAGTAAGTACCGTTCAGAAAGTCGAGGAAGCGATGGAGGGCCTGGAGTTCTCGGTAGCACTCACACTGATCGGTCAATTTATCAGCCGCTGCAACAAATATATTGATGAGACTCAGCCTTGGGTTCTTGCTAAGGATGAAAATAAACGCGAGGAGCTTGCCTCCGTTATGGCTCATCTTGTAGAAAGCCTGCGCGTAGCTTCGATTTTGCTGCAGCCATTCCTGACTCAAGCGCCTCGCAAAATTTGGGAGCAGCTCAACATCCAAGAAGGGGAGCTCACAAGCTGGGACAGCACGAAGCAAGCTGGTCTTATTCCTGAAGGCAATGAGCTTCGCAAAGGAGAACCGATCTTCCCAAGACTCGATGTAGAACAAGAGGTTGCCTATATCGCCGGTGCAATGTCCGGAGGGGCAAAAGCTGAACCTGCGAAAGAAGCAGAAGCAAAAACGGAAGCTCCAGAGGGACTGCCGGAAATCGGTATTGACGATTTTGCGAAAGTCGAACTGCGTGTTGCTCAGGTCACAGCATGTGAGCCGGTTAAAAAGGCAGATAAGCTGCTTAAGCTTCAGCTGGACCTCGGTTATGAACAGCGTCAGGTTGTGTCTGGAATCGCGAAGTTCTACACTCCTGAAGAGATGGTAGGCAAGAAAGTGATCTGCGTTACAAATCTGAAGCCGGTGAAGCTGCGCGGAGAATTGTCTCAAGGCATGATCCTGGCTGCTTCTCATGGTGATCAGTTGACACTTGCTACGGTGCCGGATAGCATGCCAAACGGAGCGATTGTGAAGTAAAACAGATTGTCATACCATAAATCCTCCATTGCATCATAAAAAGAGGCATACTGGCTTAAAATGAAAGAACGTCCCTTTAATGGACGTTCTTTTTTCTATATTTTTTATTGACAACCTCAGAAGGTATGCCTATACTACTATCTAGTAGTAATCATTACGATTACGATTAGAGAACAACGGAGGATAATATGATATCTAAATTTTCTGGTAAAAAAATGCGTAACTTGGCAGGCGGGCTATTGCTCAGCACAATGATGATTTTTACGGCGGCATGCGGTAATGATACAAATAGCGGGTCGCAAGGACAAATTGAAGCGGACAAGTTCAATGTTGTAACGAGCTTCTATCCTATATATGAATTTGCAAAAACCATCGGCGGAGAGGATGCAAACGTCATTAATTTGATACCGACTGGCGTCGAGCCTCATGATTGGACTCCTCGCAGCCAAGACATTGTGAATACATCCAAAGCGGGTTTATTCCTTTATAATGGTGCAGGCCTTGAGGGCTGGGTACCCAATTTCTTGAAGGGTCTCGACAGTGACTCAAATGTGAAATCTGTTGAAGTAAGTGAAGGCATCGAGCTTATTGATTCTGAAGGTGATTCTCATGATCATGACCATGCTGCAGAAGAATCTACTGAAGAGCATACTCATGAAGGAGAAGAGCATACTCATGAGGAAGAAGATCATGCCCATGAAGAAGAAGCTGCCGCAGCGGATGACGGACATAACCATGGTTCAACTGATCCGCACACTTGGGTAAGCCCGAAATCGGCTATTGTAATGGCAGAGAACATTAAGAATAGTCTTGTGGAAGCAGATCCGGAACATAAAGATGGATACGAAGAGCGTTATGAAACACTGCGTCAGCAGCTTGAAGATCTAGATGCGAAATTTACTGAGGAACTATCTAATGTTACAAATAAAGAAATCGTTGTATCTCACCAGGCCTTTGGATATCTTGCTCGCGATTATGGTTTAACGCAGCATGCTATTATGGGATTGTCTCCTGATGCAGAGCCTAGAGGTCAAGACATCGTAAACTTGGCTAACCTTGTTAAGGAAGAAGGAATCAAGTACATTTTCTTTGAGGAACTGGTATCCGACAAGCTGGCCAAAACGCTTGCTTCTGAAGCAGGAGTCGAGACGATGGTGCTCAATCCGGTAGAAGGACTGACGGAAGAACAGCTGAAAAATGGAGAGTCTTACTTCACTCTGATGGAGAAAAATTTGCAAAATCTCCTAACCGCTTTAAAATAGAATAAGACTGTGCTAGGATCACTTTATAGTTTGATTATACAGAAACATGTTTAGAAGGAAGGATAATCATGCAACCAGCTACATCATCATTATGCCATGATCCGGTGCTTGAGCTTAACAATGTGTGTTTCTCTTACGGCGAACAAAAGGTGATTCAAAATTTGAACTTGACCGTAAAGGAAAGAGATTTTGTCGGGGTCATCGGATCCAATGGCGCAGGCAAAACGACGCTTATGCGAATGCTTGTCGGTTTATTGCCGCCGGGTGACGGTGAAATCCGGATGTTTGACACACCGATATCCAGATTCAGAGATTGGGAGCGCATAGGTTATGTACCGCAAAAAAATGCTTTCAATCCGCTGTTTCCGGCCACTGTACGAGAGGTCGTGTTGTCTGGATTATATAACAACAAAAATATATTCCGCAGAATGAGTCATAAGCACAAGCAGCAATGCGACGATGCGCTTGAAGTTATGCGGATTGAGGACTTGGCAGATAAAAGAATCGGCCAGTTGTCTGGCGGTCAACAGCAGCGTGCTTTTTTGGCCCGGGCGCTCATTAACCGTCCAGATTTGTTAATACTCGATGAACCAACCGTGGGGATCGATGCGGAGACGCAGGCCAGTTTCTTTGAGCTTATTACTCATATGCACCGGCAGCACCATATGACGTTCTTGATGGTATCTCATGATATCGATATGATTGAAGGATATCTTGGAAAAGATCCGGAGCAGGAGAACGGCAAGATCAAATTTTATGTTCGCCATTCGCATGATTTGGAGAACTGTGCTCAGACAGATTTGCAACATTCTTTGTTATAAGGGCCGAAGGAGTCGTGAGAATTGGAAATTTTAACAAGTGAATTTTTTCAGCGGGCGCTGGCTGGCGGGATACTTATTGGTATCACAGCCCCGCTGATTGGTTTGTTTCTAGTGCTTCGCAGACTCTCAATGATCGGGGATACCTTGTCGCATGTAACGATTGCGGGGGTAGCCCTTGGCTTTTTATTGGGAGTATATCCGATTGCAGTAGGATTGATTTTTGCTGTCCTTGCTTCATTTGCTATCGAGAAGCTGCGCAAAGCCTATAAGAGTTACGCAGAATTATCTATTGCCATTATTATGTCCGGAGGCGTCGCGCTGGCGTCCTTGTTCTTCACCCTTGGCAAAGGGTATAACGCAGATGTAATGAGCTATTTATTCGGCAGTATTTATACTTTGGATACGACTGACTTGACTGTAGTTGGTATCGTCACTGTCATCGTCATCGCGGTTGTTGCCATTTTCCATAAAGAGTTCTTTCTGCTTAGTTTCGAGGAGGACGCTGCTGCCGTAACCGGACTTCCAACCAAAATATTAAATATGCTGCTGACTGTAATGACAGCACTTGTTATCAGTACAGCGATCAAAATTGTAGGAGCATTGCTCGTGTCAGCGCTTTTGACCATTCCGGTCGCGATCAGCCTATTGATTGCCCGAAGCTTTAAATCTTCTATCATTTTGTCTGTCATCATATCGGAGATTGCGGTCATTGCGGGACTTGTTATTGCAGGAGTGTGGAATTTGGCTCCAGGAGCGACGATTGTTCTATTGCTAATTGCTATCCTTATCGTTATTATGCTTGGTAAAAAGGGAATTCGGACTTGATTCATTGATCTTGTCCGAATTCTTTCATTCGTTCTTATAGGAGGCGTTTTTGCAATGCCTGATGTGAACGTTTTACTGGCATTCGGAGCGGGGCTTGCCTCTTTTTTATCCCCGTGCAGTCTGCCGCTTTACCCGTCCTATTTGTCATACATAACCGGATTATCGATGCAGCAGCTTAGGGATGAACAGAACAAACGCGATGTTCGTATGCGTACATTAAGCCATACGCTGGCTTTTATTTTAGGGTTTTCGGTCGTATTTTACACGCTTGGTTTCGGAGCAGGTGTTTTTGGAGAGTTTTTTCATGAATACAAGGACTTAATCCGGATGTTGTCCGCCATTCTTATCATGGTGATGGGATTATTTCTAATCGGCTTGTTTCAGCCACAGTTTCTCATGAAGGAAAGAAAGTTTGATTTCAAGTGGAAGCCAGCGGGATACGCCGGCTCATTCATTTTCGGAATCGGATTTTCTGCAGGCTGGTCGCCTTGTATCGGCCCGATTTTGACAGCAATTATCGCCATGGCAGCAACAGAGCCAGGTGCTTGGGTTACACTTATCACAGGTTATACCATCGGGTTTGCAGTTCCGTTTTTCCTGCTTGCCTTTTTCGTCGGGACAACGAAGTTCATCTCCAAATATTCCGGTGTCTTGATGAAAGTCGGAGGGAGTATCATGATATTGATGGGGGTACTTCTCTTTACGGACCGAATGACCCAAATTACAATTTGGCTGCAAAAAATTACTCCAGACTGGATGATTATCTAATATTACAGTTATGTACCATTAGCCGAGTAGGCTGATGGTTTTTTTCTTATGTCTGATCATTATGTGAAATATTCAATTTTTGCTTCCGGAAAAGCTTCAAAGATGCGCTCGGTAATGAATTCGCGAAGAGCCTGCTGCTGGTCTTTAGGATAGACGTATTTGTACTGTCCCCATTTACCCCATTTGGTTTCACGCTTGGCGATATCCATTTCAAGCTTTGATTTAGGATAGCGCTGTTCAATCACATTTTTTGCTGTCTTGGTAAAACGATGCTGGATCATTTCGAAAGTTAAATCCTTCGTCGCTTCTTTCGGCAGGCGTTCTTTAAGCCGCTCGAGAAGTTCAGCGTAGCCTTCCTCCCAGCCGTCATACCAGATGATCGGGGCAATAATAAACCCGAGCGGGTAGCCGGCATGAGCGATTTTTCCGGCAGCTTCAATCCGTTCCTCAAATCGGGAAGTGGCAGGCTCAAAGTTCTTAATGACATATTCCGCATTTACACTAAAACGAATGCGTGTGTGGCCGTTATGCTTGATGTTTAGAAGCGGATCAACATGATGATACTTGGTTACAAAGCGAAGCCGTCCAAATTCTTCATCAGCCATAAAACGTATTAAATCACCTAGACTGCCTGTAATATGCTCTAGACCGACAGGATCCGAAGTACAAGCTGCTTCAAAACGGGTAATTTCCGGCTTTCGCTCCTCAATATAATCTTTGGCTGCATGCAATATGTCCTCTGTATTCACATAAACGCGAATGTAAGGCTTACTGCCAAGTGTCGTCTGCAAATAGCAATAATGACAATGCCCCATACATCCAGTTGAGATGGGAATGGCATATTCAGCTGAAGGTTTGGATTGATCGAATTTTAAAGTTTTTCGAATGCCGACTACCAGCGTTCTTTTGGCGATGCGGTATTTTTCTTGATCGGTTTCCCCCGGCAGGTTGGTAATTCGGTTATGGGAGGTCGTCATTCGAAATTCAATGTTATTTGCTTTGACCCATTCCATGATCCGTTTTCCTTTTTCATATTCCAATGCCTGAGGCTCAAAATACACAAGGTCAGGAACAAAGGGAGCCGTTGGCTTCAGCTTGCGTTTTGGTTTATCCGGCACAAGTAACGTCATGGTTATTTTGCTCCTTTCCCTCACCTATTTCCCTGTTATTTTGCCATGACCATGTTCACATTAAGCGTGGAAAGTTAAGTCATGAAGCAGATGATAATAAAGCTCAAGACTTGCAAATCGCAAGTGATAACATGTATCATTACAAGAGCAAAGTTGTGCGATCGAATGAGACGCTAGTTCATAAATGAAATGAGGTAAGGCAAATGCCAACGCCCAGTATGGAAGATTATTTGGAGCGGATTTACAAGTTGATTGACGAGAAGGGCTATGCGCGTGTTTCCGATATAGCTGAAGGACTGGAAGTCCATCCATCCTCTGTGACCAAGATGATTCAGAAGCTGGATAAAGATGAATATTTAATTTATGAAAAATATCGCGGCCTCGTGCTGACTCCGAAAGGCAAGAAAATTGGGAAGCGCCTAATGGACCGTCATGAGCTGCTTGAAGAATTTTTAACAATGATCGGAGTAAAGGAAGAAAATATTTATACCGATGTTGAAGGGATCGAACATCACTTGAGCTGGGATTCGATAACTTGTGTTGAAACACTTGTAGAATATTTCCGCAGGGATCCTTCCCGCTTAGAGGATTTGCAAAGTGTCCATAAAGAACTGACAAACGAATCCTAGAAGAACACCGTCCTGAGTACCTACAGGACAGGTGTTTTTCTTTTTTTACCGCAACTAATACATGGAGACCCGCGTCTATACACATAGCAAATGGTTTATTTTTCTAAATATTAAGCTATGGAGGACAAGGGTTGTATGGGGAAAATGAAGCAATGTCTCGCATTTCTGCTAGTTTTGCTGCTGGCAGTTCAAGGGGGAATAGTGACATCGGCCGCAAGTGCCACAGAAATTAAGATCTATTTGGATGGAGAGAGACTGGAGACTGACGTTGCTCCTTATATTGCATCTAAAGTCAATGTTACCATGGTGCCGCTTCGTGTCATCAGTGAAGGGATTGGCGCAACAGTTGGATGGAACCAGGCGTCCAAGACGGTCCGAATTCAGGGCTTTGGCAATGACTTATCTCTGACACAAGGACAGAAAACGGCAATTGTTAATGGCAACACGGTTCAGCTGTCTTCTACTGTCACCATTACAAAAGGACGTGTGATGGTGCCGCTTCGATTTGTGAGCGAGCATCTGGGTCTAACGGTAAAATGGAATCAATCAGCTAAGACCATTCATCTGACAACGGCAAACCTATGGCCTACCGAACCAGAAATTCCAAGCATCCCAGGGCAGCCGGAAGGAACAGAAATGAGAGGGGCTTGGATCTCAACTATTAACGGAGACTGGCCGAAATCCGGATCGACTGGCAATATCGAGAAACAAAAACAGGATTTCATTCAAGAATTGGACGCGCTGGAGTCCATGGGAATGAATACAGTGTTCG
This sequence comes from Neobacillus mesonae, assembly GCA_023715865.1. Lineage (GTDB taxonomy): Bacteria > Bacillota > Bacilli > Paenibacillales > Paenibacillaceae > Paenibacillus. The sequence continues at coordinate 435,659 of JAMBOW010000002.1, read as the reverse complement.
TTCAGCTGAGAGGTGCATCGGATGCCATCTATCCTTCGACACTTGTACCATGGAACAGGGTGCTGACGGGTAAGCAAGGTACAGATCCTGGATATGATCCAGTAGCCTTTATGATTGAGGAAGTACATAAGCGGGGGATGGAGTTCCATGCTTGGTTTAATCCTTTTAGGGCAAATACGACAGCGGATACGAGTAAGAATGCAGCGAATCATATCGTGAATCAGCATCCGGAATGGATTGTTACAGCGAAAAATCAGATGTATATTAATCCGGGTATTCCTGAAGCTAGACAGGATATTATTAATGTCATTATGGAAGTCGTAAACCGCTATGATATCGACGGAGTCCATTTGGATGATTATTTCTATCCATCGAATGTGACGTTTAACGACACGGCTTCTTTTAAAACCTATAATACAAAAAACTTTAAGAACATCGATGATTGGCGAGTAGATAATATCAATATGTTTGTCAAATCGCTCGGAGAACAGATTAAAGCGTCGAAGCCGAGTGTTGAGTACGGTATAAGCCCATTTGGTGTTTGGAGAAACATTGCGGACGATGCGACAGGTTCCAATACAAAAGCTGGGGTTACGGCTTATGATGATATGCATGCGGATGTACGGACCTGGATACAAGAAGAGTGGATAGATTATGTCGCACCGCAGATTTACTGGAGCATGTCTCTTACAGCAGCCAGATACGATATTCTCGTCGATTGGTGGGTTAATGAGGTAAAGGGAACGGACGTAGATCTCTATATCGGACATTCCCCGTATAAGCTGGGTACGACAGAAGTGGGCTGGCAGTCGGCCAATGAAATCATCAATCAATTAAAATACAACGAGCAGTATGATGAAGTGGATGGGGATATTTATTTCAGCGCACAGTATCTAACCAAAAATCCACTGGGTTTAATTGAAGCTTTGAAGGCATATTACGATATCTAAAGTTATCAGGTGAGAGATAAAAAGTCCTTAGACCAAATCGGTCAAAGGACTTTTTTATGCTAGTGATATTTAGGAAGATCATCATCGTTTTTAGTTTTCTTCTGACCATCAATGACATGAAAGGGATAGGTCTTGCGTTTCTTAGTGGTTGTTCCGCTTTTATACCCTGTTTTATTTTGTGCGATTTTTTCCATGGTCGCCTTGGAAGGTTTAATTTTTGGCTGTTTGCCTCCAAATGCGCGGGGAGGCCTCTTATAAAACCAAAACAGGAGACCTGCTATAATTAGCGGAAAGATTAGAGCGGTCCACTCTCCATCCAAAATTGAATTAATTAAACCGATGACAGTCAGTACCATGATCGTCCAAAATGCTACTGCGTGCTTAAACATATAAGATCTCATCCTTTCACAGGATCAAGATTTCCGCTTGCAACGCTGACCTGTGCGGGAGCTTTTTCAAATTCCGCATCGAGTTCACGCATACGGTTGAATGAAGCGATGGATACCTCAACCTGCTCGTTTGTCGGTTCCTTAGTAGTAAGCAGCTGAAGCCATAATCCTGGATAACCAAGGAAACGCAGGACAGGTATATCACGTACCGCGTTCGTGAATTTCAATACTTCAAAGGATACTCCAAGCACGATCGGCAGGAGGATCAAACGCTGTCCAACACGTTCCCAGACATTATCGTATGGAAAAGGGATAGAGAATAAAGAGTAGACAAGCACGCCGACAATGACGCTCAGAACCAAGAAGCTGCTGCCGCATCTGTAGTGGAGACGGCTGAATCTCTGCACACTTTCAGGAGTGAGCTCAGCACCTGCTTCGTAGGCGCTAATTACTTTATGCTCTGCACCGTGATATTGAAACAGTCGTTTAATGGTTGGAGTCATGGATAAGAAATAGAGATAAGCAAAGACGAGCAGAATCTTGATAATTCCTTCAATGAAGGTGTGACCGAACTTGCTCATAGACAGACTGCCGAACAGAAAATCTTCAATAAATACAGGTACGGCAGTAAGTACGACTTTACCGAATACAAAAGATAATATACCAACAGCTGCTACGCCGATGATCATTGACAAACTCCACCCAGACTCCTCGCTCTCTTTCTGCTTGGCGCGTTCTTCCGGAGTCAGCTCATCTTCAGCGAAAGCATCCGCGGAGAAATTCAAATGCTTGGTGCCCTTGGCGCTCGAGTCGATAAGACTCACAATACCGCGCAGGAAAGGGATTTTACGCAATTTGGTAACCCAGCTTTTATCTTGCTTCGGTACTTCAAGAAAAGCGATCTCTTGGTTTTTGCGACGAACAGCGGTGACATTTACATGCTTTCCGCCGAACATGACCCCTTCAATTACGGCTTGACCACCATAAGCCATTGGTTTTGATTCTTGAGGCAAAGATCTCACCTTCCTATTCGTTAACTTCGATTGTCTACATTGTATCGAATTCCGCCAGCAATTTCTAGTTCTGACTAGTCTTCATGAATTTGAACATACTACAGATTATAACATGGTTTTACAGGAAGACTTTTAATGTGACACTCGCCTTTTTATTACGAATGAAAACATAAAAAGTTGCGAATGTTTCAAGCTTAGCAGCGCGGATGAATACATAGATACAGGAGGATGGGGCATGGATCATATTGATCAAAAAAGAAACGTTACCAATCCGCTCGCATTTGCACTTGAGGTCGGCTTTTTTGCTGGGCTTATTTGGGGCGGGATTCAGTGGATCTTCTATTATTTTAATTTTACGGTGGTACCATTAGGTTTTTTGGCAGAGCCTTTCTTCAAACATGCTTATATATATAAAGTGCAGGGGCACTTTATCGGCTGGCTCTTCTTTATCGTATTCTCTCTGATCGCGGCCATTTTATATACCTATATGCTTCGAAAGCTAAAGGGTCCTGTACCGGGAATGCTTTATGGCATTGCTTGGTGGATCATTATCTTTGTGTGGATTGGTCCCTGGACAGGGATGATGAAGCCGCTTAACAAGCTGACCTGGGACTCAATATTTAGTGAATTTTGCCTTTTTTTGCTGTGGGGCTTATTTATCGGCTACAGTGTTGCTATGGAATTTACTGACGAAAGAAAGCGCGAGCCAGAGTTAGCCTAAGACAGCTAGAACCTATACAATTATATAAAAGGATGAAACTGGTAGAATAGATTGGATCGTTGTTCTTCTCTTCGCCGCTAGCAGTATGCATGTATTGCTGAGTTCACCTTCTGCTCCGGTCAAAAAAGCTTCTCAATCCAATATACGGTATGGTAAAATAGCAGATGGTTATTTGCAGGAAAGGTGGTGCGTGCGTTTGAAGCGGATTCTGGTCCTGAACGGCCCGAACCTGAATATGCTTGGAGTACGTGAACCTGGTATCTACGGGAACCAAAGTCTTCAGGCTATTGAAGAAATGCTTCGTGCTCAGGCGGAGAAGCTTTCTGTATCCATTACTTTTTATCAATCGAATCATGAAGGGGAACTTATTGACCGAATTCATGCTTCCTTGGGGGAAGTTGACGGAATATTGCTTAATGCGGGTGCTTTTACTCACTACAGCTACGCTATCCGCGATGCTCTGGCAGCAGTAAAAATTCCTACTATTGAACTTCACTTGTCCAATGTACACAAGCGTGAGTCATTTAGGCATACGTCTGTAATTGCTCCTGAAACGATCGGGATTATTTCCGGATTTGGTGCTTACAGCTACGAACACGCTTTAAATGCGATGAACCGCTATTTGGAGACACCAAGCTCATAAGACAAATGAAGCTCGTGGCTAAGAAAGAAGGTATAAACATGGAGAACAACCGAGTGTTGAAATTGCGTAAAGCAATGCAGGAGTTACAGCTTGAGGCATTTCTGGTAACAAGTCCAATCAATAGACGGTATATTACCGGTTTTACGGGTTCTGCAGGTTACGTACTCATTACGCTTGAACAAGCCTACTTGCTTACGGACTTTCGTTATATGACCCAAGCACCGCAGCAAGCTGTCGGTTTCACAGTGGTTGAACATTCAGCGAAGCCAATGAATACCGTTAAGGAGCTTCTGTCTAAAGAAGGCATTCAATCTTTAGGGTTTGAGCAGGATGTTGTAACTTTCTCAACATACGGAACGTATTCGGAGCAGTTGAAACCTGTTAGCTTAGTACCTGTCAGCGGATTGATTGAGAAATTGCGGATTTATAAAGACGAGAACGAAATCGCCATCATGCAGCGTGCCTGCGATTTGGCAGATGCAACGTTTTCTCACATTATAAATGTGATCAAGCCGGGAATGACAGAGCGTGAAGTAGATCTGGAAATGGAATTTTTCATGCGGAGAAATGGCGCCACTTCTTCTTCATTCGATACGATCGTAGCCTCAGGTGAGCGCTCAGCGATGCCTCACGGGGTTGCCAGTGAGAAAGTGATTGAATCAGGAGATTTTGTCACTTTTGATTTTGGTGCTTTGCTGGACGGTTATTGCTCAGATTTGACTCGGACAATTTCGATGGGAACTCCTGCCGACAAACTGCTGGAGATTTACGATATTGTACTTGAAGCCCAATTACATACTTTGGAACATTTAAAACCGGGTATGACAGGTCGGGAAGCAGATGCTCTCGCAAGAGATATTATCACAAAATACGGCTATGGCGACCAGTTCGGTCACAGCACTGGCCATGGTCTGGGAATGGAGGTTCACGAATCTCCTAGACTGTCCAAGCTGAGCGATGATATTCTTAAGCCTGGTATGGTAGTAACTGTTGAGCCGGGTATTTACTTGCCTGGAATCGGCGGCGTGCGAATTGAGGATGATGTCGTGATTACAGAATCAGGCATTCGCCTGCTTACACATTCCACAAAAGAACTTTTGAAGCTGTAATTATAATTAGGAGGGGTTTTTTAGTGATTTCAGTTAATGATTTTAAAACAGGCTTGACCGTTGAGGTTGACGGAGATATCTTTACAGTTCTCGATTTCCAACATGTTAAACCAGGTAAAGGTGCGGCTTTCGTACGCTCTAAACTTAAGAACCTACGTAACGGCAACACTGTTGAGAAAACTTTCCGTGCGGGTGAAACGATTGGACGTGCTCAAATCGATAACCGTGGTGTTTCTTACCTCTATGCAAGCAGTGACGAGCATACGTTTATGGATAACGAAACTTATGACCAATTCACTTTGACAAGCGATCAGCTCGAGTGGGAACTAAACTTCCTGAAAGAGAACATGAACGTTAACATCATCAGCTACCAAGGTGAAATTCTAGGTATTAACCTGCCTAATTCTGTTGAGCTGAAAGTTATTGAAACAGAGCCTGGAATTAAAGGCAATACAGCAACTGGCGCTACAAAAAATGCGAAAGTGGAAACGGGTCTGAATGTACAAGTTCCTCTTTTCATTAACGAAGGCGATGTTCTGATTATTGATACTCGCGAAGGAAAATACAACTCCCGCGCGTAACTAGGGACATTCTGAAGTTAATAACGGTATGGCAAATATCCTCTGCTAAAGTTCCATCAGCAGAGGATATTGTTTTATCATGGGATAAATTGAAAATATTTACACACACATCTTTACCCATTTACCGTAAAAAAGGGTTACAACTGAGGACGGTTCGTATTATACTATCTAGAAGCACGGTAAGCTTTAGCTTGCCATGGTTTACAATCTTACGTTACATACTGTAGGGAGTGAGTTCGGTTTGTCTTTGTTCGTAATGAAATTTGGAGGCAGTTCTGTCGGAGATACAGAACGTATGCAAAGAGTAGCGAAGCGTGTTGCCGAGAAGCAGGATGAGGGACATCAATGTGTAGTGGTTGTTTCCGCGATGGGTGATACAACAGATGATTTAATTGATCAAGCAAAATTGTTAAATGATAAGCTTCCAGCAAGGGAATTGGATATGCTGATGACGACAGGAGAGCAAATCTCCATAGCGATGCTGTCCATGGCTATTCAGAAACTTGGTCGCGAAGCTGTTTCATATACAGGTTGGCAGGCTGGATTTGTAACAGAGCCGGTTCACGGTAAAGCAAGAATCACCGATATAAACCCGGAGAAGGTCGTGCGTTCACTCGATGAAGGAAAAATCGTTATCGTTGCCGGCTTCCAAGGCATTACGACAGATGGAGAAATTACGACACTAGGCCGCGGCGGATCGGATACGACAGCTGTCGCTTTAGCAGCAGCAATTAATGCCAATGCATGTGAGATCTATACAGACGTGGATGGTGTATATTCGGCGGATCCGCGAATTGTTAAGGTAGCACGTAAACTGAATGAAATTTCGTACGACGAGATGCTTGAACTCGCACATCTCGGTACTGCTGTATTGCATCCGCGAGCAGTGGAATACGCGAAGCACTCAAAAGTACCTTTGGTTGTACGCTCAAGCTTTAATCATAATGAGGGAACGGTTGTGAAGGAGGAAGCATCATTGGAACAGGGAGTAGTAGTTAGCGGTATTGCCTATGATAAAAACGTGGCACGGATCAGTATTCTAGGAGTAGAAGATATTCCTGGCGTATTGGCAGGTATGTTCGGAGCACTGGCACAAGCACAAATTGATGTCGATATTATCGTACAAAGCGGTATCAGTGATGGAAAAGCCGACTTCTCCTTCACCGTAACATTGGGTGATCGTGAACGTGCCATTGATGTGATCAACGGAATGAAAGAAGTGCTTCCTTACCGGGAAGTCACTTTTGAAGAAAACTTGGTTAAAGTATCCATTGTTGGTGCGGGCATGGTCAGCCATCCAGGAGTGGCAGCACAAATGTTTGAAGTCATCTCGAAGCAAGGTGTAAATATCAAAATGGTAAGCACCTCGGAGATCAAAGTTTCCTGCGTAACTGAGGGCAGCAAGCTAAACGAAGTGATTCAAGCCCTGCACACAGCATATAATCTTGATACGGATGTAAAAGCATTCGTCGGTGGTCCTCAGGATCGCAGATAGGTTTCACTTACGATTCAATCAAATGAAAGACCTGCACATTATTCGTGCAGGTCTTTTTTTGCTGTCCAGGGGCGGATGACTTGATCGGTTTCAAGTATAGGAACAAGGGGGATTTGGTTGATCCCCAAACAATAATTTACATCCGATTCGTGACCTTGTTTAATTAAGCGCTTTGCCTCGCTGCTTTCGTATAGGGTCTCTTTCAACTGGCTTTTGCTATAAAGATAGGCCAGATAAACCGTCATTCCCAAGTCATTAGAACGTATCTGCTGCTTTGTCATCTGCTTCACAAAATCGATCAGCATCCCTGCACATAAGCCATCCTCTAATGCAAACCTGTCCTGACTCCCCGCACATAAGAGCACGATATCCCGGTCTAGATAGATTAATGCTTCCGCACAAGCTTTCGCATTAAGGAATGCAGCGGAAAAAACAGTCTCAGCTTTATTAGCCTTTATCAATGCTCTGGTTCCACTTGTTGTCGTCATGATGACATTTTTGCCTTGTACCAGTTCTCTTTTATATTCCAATGGCGAGTTGCCTGCATCGAACCCCGATATTTTTTTACAGAATCGTTCTCCCCCGCGAAACATATCATTATATTGAAGCTGTTTGGCTTGCGGTACGGTTTCCACAGGAATAACACATGCGGCCCCCTGAGCAAGCGCCGTAACAATTGTGCTGGAAGTTCGAAACACATCAATGACAACAGCACTTCGATGCACAAGATCCTCGGAGCGAATCTCACTGACACTTGCAACGACATCTATACGCATAGACGTACCTCCCTAATTTGCTTCTCCTTCCACCTCAGCATTTGAAATGGGAGTCTTTAAGCTTAATATATGCAGGATGAACAGGGCAGGTGCCTATCTTGAAGAAGGACGGGGCTCACCCTGCAAGTTGTCTGGGGAGAAGCTTGAAATTAATAGAAGAAGTAGAAGAAGGTTATCCCTTTTAAATTATGAATCTGCTCTTAATATTGTGTATTAAAAAATTGATAGATTCCCGTCATAAAAAACAAGTACAGGCATACATATGGGGTATGACCAACAAAAACGAAATTTAGGATCTCAGCTGTGACAAAAGTGTACGAGTTAGGGGGTGCTTATATGAAATGGCTGGACCTGTTTCCGAGTCCGTTAAAAACAATACTGGATCATATTCCCCTGCAGCTGCTAGAAACACTTGAAGAAGTGAGAATACGGGAAGGCAGACCGCTAGAAATGAACACAAATGGCGAGCATTACTTCATTACAAAGCAAGGGGAGCCGTCACGGTCACCGAATGAAGCGTACAAGCCCTCAAGGGATGACACATATCGATTTCTTGATCTAATCAGCAATCATTCCCTTTATACGTTAGAAGAAGAATTGAGGAAAGGCTTCATCACTGTACCTGGAGGACATCGAATCGGACTGGCAGGCAGAACAGTTTTGAAAGGCGGAAAGGTTGAACATCTAAGAGACATCAGCGGGTTTAATGTTCGAATTGCAAAAGAAATAAAGGGAGCAGCAGATAGGCTGATGCCGCAAATATGGGAAGCCAAAACTTCAAGGATCAAACATACGCTTATCCTCTCGCCTCCGCAGCAAGGAAAGACGACACTGCTGAGAGATTTGTCCAGACAGATAAGTGCTGGGAGTGAAGGTAGAAAGAGCTTTAAAGTCGGGATTGTGGACGAGCGTTCAGAAATAGCAGGAAGCTATAAAGGAGTTCCGACCTTTGATGTGGGTCCCAGAACCGATGTAATGGATGCCTGTCCAAAGGCTGAGGGGATGATGATGCTCATTCGTTCCATGTCACCGGAGGTTTTGATTGTCGACGAAATCGGGAGACAAGAAGATGCAGAGGCGATAAAGGAAGCGCTTGGTGCAGGCATATCGGTTATAGCTTCAGCCCATGGCAGAGATCTTTCAGAGCTCAGGAGACGTCCGGCATTGCAGGAATTGATCCATGAACAATACTTCCAGCTGTTTGTTATCTTAGACCGCTCAGGTAAGAAATTTCAGTTCAGACTTGCAGATACGAAACAGAGAAGCCTGCAGCAACAAGGAATAGCTGGAGCGGGAGGCACCTATGCTTAAGCTGATCGGCTCCGTACTCATATTGTTATCCGGGCTGCTTGCAGGATTTTATCAAGCAAATCTCTTTGCATCAAGGCCCAAACAGATTAGAGAACTGACGCTGATGCTGCAGCGGCTTTTAACAGAAATCAATTACAGCTATAGACCTCTTGCAGAAGCACTGGACAAAATTGGACAGCAGGCCAGCGAGCCGCTTGGACGGTTGTTCATTTCCGCAGCCGACTGTATGAGCTCCTCGCAAGGCTTATCAGCGCAAGAGAGCTTTCAATACGCAATAAACAAGAACTGGAGCCGAACGGCTATGAAAACGCCGGAGAAAGAAGCGATCCGTCAGCTAAGCTACAGCTTGGGGACAAGCGATCGTGAAGAGCAAAACAAGCATATCACGCTTGCAATCCAGCAGCTTACTCATGAAGAAGCAGCAGCCCGGAGTGATCAAATGAAGTATGAGAAGATGAGCCGCAGTCTCGGACTTCTAGTCGGGGCGCTGATCGTCATCCTGATCTTATAGCGAGGTGCCATAGTTAGATGAATTTAGAAGTGAACGCAATATTTCAGATCGCAGGCATCGGCATTATCATCGCGATGATCCATACGGTGCTGAAGCAAATGGGTAAAGAGGATATGGCGCACTGGGTTACTGTGATTGGTTTTGTCGTCGTGCTCTTTATGGTCGTTCGAATGCTCGACAATTTGCTCCAGGAGATCAAGTCTATATTCCTGTTTCATTGAATGTAGGCTTAGGTAGACAAGGTGATTATACGATGGAAATCATTCAAATCATAGGACTTGGACTTATCGCAACGATCCTGATCCTGATTGTCAAAGAGCAGAAGCCGATGTTCGCTTTTTTGATAGCTACTACTGCAGGAATACTTATCTTTTTATTCGTCATCGGCAAAATTGGGGCTGTAATTGATGTGCTGGAGCGAATGGCAGAATCCTCCGGGATGGATGAAATCCATCTGAAGACGATTCTTAAAATTATTGGGATCGCTTATATTGCTGAATTCGGAGCACAAATTGTGCGAGATGCAGGTCAGGAAAGCATTGCTTCGAAAATTGAGCTTGCCGGCAAAGTGTTGATTCTGGTACTGGCCGTACCGATCATCAGCATTATTATCGAAACAGTAATGAAGCTGCTGCCGGTATAGAAGAGGCGGAGGATAGAGGATGTGATAAACAAGTTACATCACCCTCAAGATAAACGAATTGTCATCGTATTTATAATATGTTTCTTCTTTGCATTAGGGTCCAACGTACTCGCGAGCTCGCCTGTTACGGAATGGGCAGGGGAACAAGTGGAACAGCTGCCAACCGAACAGGTGGAGAAATACTGGCAGTCACTGATTAATGATTACGGCGGATTTTTTCCGGAGGGGCAGCTTCCGTCGTTTATGGACATGCTGCTTCCCGGCGGGGAAGGGCTGAGCTTAAAAAGTGTTTTTTCTGCAATAGGGAAATTTCTGCTGCATGAAATTTTGTACAATGGCAAGCTTCTGGTCACCATCATTATGCTGAACATTATGAGCATGATACTTGAAACACTTCAGACCGCCTTTGAAAAAAGCACGATCAGCAAAGTAGCCTATGCGATCTGCTATATGGTAATTATCGTTATCTCCATCAACAGCTTTAATGTCGCCATTGGTTATGCTCAGGATGCGATAGATCGAATGATCGACTTTATGCTGGCCATGATTCCGCTGCTGTTTGCACTCCTGGCTTCCATGGGGAATATCGTCACTGTATCGGTAACACACCCTTTGATCGTCTTTATGATCCATACCATCGGAATGCTGATCTATAAAGTGGTGTTCCCGCTCTTGTTTTTCTCAGCAGTCCTGCATCTGGTCAGTTCGTTAACTGACAAGTACAAGCTTACTCAGCTGGCCAATTTGCTCAGAATTCTCGGAGTGGGTCTGCTTGGTGTCATCCTGACCATTTTTCTCGGTGTCATCTCCGTTCAAGGAGCCACCAGCTCGGTAACAGACGGGGTGACCATTCGGGCGGCAAAGTATGTGTCAGGCAACTTCGTTCCGGTCGTCGGCAAAGTGCTTGCGGATGCTACAGATACAGTGATTTCTGCTTCGCTGCTTGTGAAGAACTCTATCGGATTGGCAGGAGTCATTATCATATTGTTCCTTTGTGCTTTTCCCGCTTTAAAAATACTGACGCTTGCACTGATCTACAATGTTGCAGCAGCGGTTATGCAGCCGCTGGGCGACACTCCGATCGTTGGCTGCCTGCAGGCGATAGGAAAAAGCCTAATCTATGTATTTGCAGCCCTTGCAGCAGTCAGTCTTATGTTCTTCCTGGCAATTACGATCATGCTGACAGCCGGAAATATGACAGTGATGTTGAGGTGAGTCTATGGAGTGGCTGAGCGGCTGGCTCAGGGAATTGATACTGGTTGTTCTTCTAGCGACCTTTGTGGACATGCTTCTTCCGAACAGATCTATGGAGCGTTACGTCAAGCTTGTGCTGAGTCTGCTTATCCTGCTCACCTTAATATCTCCGATATTTAATCTGTTCAATAGTGATGCCGATGCCAAGTTGAGTGCTGCGCTGGATGAGTGGAGTGGAGGCGGGACGGTGGAGCAGGCAATGACCCTGACCGAAATTCTGGAAAGAGGAAGGCAGCTTACAGAACAGCAGGAAGTCAGCGCAATGAAGTGGGCAGCTGAACAAGTGGCAGATCAGATGAAGACACAGATTGAGGAGGAAACTCAAATACCAATACAATCTGTAACGGTTCAGCTCGGACCCGTAAGCGATTCGGGAAATGCTTCCGAGAAAGCGGGGATTACAGGAGTAGAGGTTATCCTGTCGGATACCTATTTGACAGAACTGTCAGAAGATGAAGAGCTTGGTTCAATTGATGCCAGTGAAGGTACAGCTGAAGGGAAGACGGAGCCGATTTACATTGATCCTATACAAACAAGCGACATTTCAGTTGAACTATCGGAGCCGATAGGAAAGATGGAAGGGCAGATTCCTCCCGGTTCATCAGACCATCAGGAACAAGCACTTCCTGTTACAGCCCAGAATGAGGTCAAACAAATCGAGGAATTGCTTGAACAGCAGTGGGATGTCCTTCCCAAAAAGGTGCAGATTGTAATGCCTGACAGAGAAGTTGGTTACTGAACGGAGTTATTCATACGAACAGATCAAGGATAAGTGAGGTGAGCAGGCATGGGGAAATTAAGGGACCAATTAAACAAATGGCTGGGTTCCGGGGGTGATGGGGCTTCCAAGCGAAGTCAAACTTTTCGCTGGCTGATTATCATCGGATTGATTGGAGTCGCTATCGTCATCTTCAGTTCATTCATCAATGTCAAAGAAATCGATACGGAAAATGTGGGGCGTGAACCGCCGGAACAAGGCAGCGTTCTATCCACCTTTGAAACATCAGTGAGTGATGCTACCCCATTTGATACGATTGAAAGATCGTTTGAAGATAAGATGAAGGGCATATTGGAGCAAATTGTAGGTGTGGGTACGGTGGATGTCATGGTCACAATTGATTCAACCGAAGAGATTGTCGTGCAGCGAAATATGCAGGATTCCCAGCAAAATACGGAGGAAACCGATGCAAACGGCGGCAAGCGAAGCATTACGCAGTATACGCGCGACGGAGAGATTGTAACTTATGACGAATCTGGTGATCAGACACCTATAATTACCAAAAAAATAAAGCCTCAAGTCCGAGGGGTGCTAGTCGTAGCAAAAGGTGCAGAGAACAAAGTGGTGAAGGAGCTCATTGTTGACGCCGTTGAGAAAGGACTTAACGTACCTTCTTACCGAATTTCGGTAGTCCCAAGAAAACAGCAGTAAGCATTTCTTTCATATAAAGCATTTGTCAACAAATATGAAGATTGATTAATTTTGGGAGGAATTTAAAAATGAAAAACAAAAGACAAACGATATGGCTCGTATCGATGCTCAGTCTAATGGTTGTTCTATCCGCTTACTACTTATTTACAGATGATTCAGGGTCGTCCAGCCAAATTGCGGAGACAGAGCAGATCGGCAATGCCGAGGAGGCTTCTGTAGATAATCCATTAGAAGGTCTTGTAGTGAACGAAGTTGTTACAGAAGAGCAAGGAACTGGAGAGCAAACCGACGAAACAGGCGCACCTGTCACAGGCACAGAAGTTACAGATCCGGCAGCATCCAATGAAGAGAGCACAACTACAGGCGAAACAGCAGTAACTGAAGAAGCCAAGACGGATGAAGATGTGATCAATCAGCTGGAAACACAAGATGATGCAAATTCAGCAATTACCGTATTCGAAAATTATCAATGGGAGCGTTCCTCCGAATACAACAAGCTTGAAAATGATCTGATGGCTGCAGCATCCGATGCTACAAAAACACCAGAAGAAAATGCAAAAGCTTTGGAGCAGCTGCGTATATTAGAAGAGAAAAATGCAAAAATTATGGGTATTGAGGAACAGCTTTCACAGCAGTACGCAAACGCCATCGTTCAAGAAGATGCAGATGAGTACAAAGTCGTTGTAATCAGTGAAAAGCTTCAAGCCAAAGAAGCAGTGAGCATTGTTGATCTGGTCATTAACGAGCTGGATGTGACACAGGACAAAGTCCGTGTTCAATATGTCAATGAATAAATAGTGATTAAGCAAGATGGGAAGCGCCCGGAATCCCTATAATTCTTGGGCTCTTTCCATTTTTAGCGTTTGTGATATAATACATAAAGTTATGACTGTCCGAGTGAATCATGGCAGTATGCCGAAGGAGTGAATATAACGAATGTTTAAATTGAATGAAATTAAAGAATTGATTAAAGTGATTGATGAGTCCTCCGTACAGGAGCTTGAAATCGAGAATGAAGGCTCGCGTCTTACGATCCGTAAACCGGGCAAAACGGAATTTGTACAAGCCCCGGCTTCCGTAAGCACATTCCCTGTAATTAACCAAGTTCAGCCTCAAGCAGCTGTGGAAGCTGCGGCTCCAGCAGCTCCTGCACAGGAAACGGCAAACAGCAATTTACATAAAATTGTGTCTCCAATGGTTGGTACTTTTTACTCTGCTCCATCACCAGAAGCTGGTGTTTTCGTCAGCGTTGGCAGCAAAGTAAGTGAGAAGACAACCGTATGCATCGTAGAAGCAATGAAGCTGATGAACGAAATTGAAGCTGATGTGAAAGGCGAGATCGTTGAAATTCTGGTACAGAATGGTCAGCTCGTTGAGTACGGTCAGCCGTTGTTTTTGGTTAAACCGGAGTAATCTCCTGTTGGTGAATGACTCTGCTGTAACTTAATAGGTCAACGCCCCAAAGGAGGATATGGTAATGATGAAATTTCAAAAAATATTGGTAGCGAACCGCGGAGAAATCGCAGTTCGTATTATTAGAGCCTGCAAGGAAATGGGTATATCAACGGTTGCTGTATATTCAGAGCCGGATCGTGACGCTCTTCATGTAAGACTTGCGGATGAAGCTTATTGCATTGGCCCGACATTATCTAAGGAGAGCTATCTCAATATAACTAATATTATGAGTGTAGCCACTTTAACTGAATGTGACGCAATTCACCCAGGTTACGGATTTTTGGCTGAAAATGCTGATTTTGCGGAGATTTGTGAATCATGCAATATTTCCTTTATCGGACCTTCTGCCGATGCCATTACGAAGATGGGTGACAAAGCGGTAGCGAAGCAGACGATGAAGGATGCAGGAGTACCCGTTATTCCTGGTTCCGACGGACTCGTTGAGAATGTGGATGAAGCGATTATGATTGCAAGAGATATCGGCTATCCTGTAATTATTAAAGCAACAGCCGGTGGCGGTGGTAAAGGCATCCGGATTGCTGAAGACGAAGAGTCGCTCGTGAAGCAGATCGTAGCAGCGCAGCAGGAAGCTCAGAAGGCTTTTGGTAATGCAGGAGTTTATCTTGAGAAGTTTTTGACGGGAATGAAGCATGTTGAGATTCAGATCATTGCTGACAAACTGGGAAATGCGGTTCACTTGGGTGAACGGGATTGCTCCATTCAGCGTCGCAGACAGAAGCTGATTGAGGAAGCGCCTTGCCCGGTACTGGATTCAGAAACACGTTCAAAAATGGGTGAAGCTGCAGTTCGCGCTGCCTTGGCCGTGGATTATTGTGGAGCAGGTACACTGGAATTTTTGCTGAGCCCGACTGGCGAGTTTTATTTTATGGAGATGAATACTCGGATTCAAGTAGAGCACCCGGTTACTGAAATGGTCACAGGTATCGACTTGATTAAGGAAATGATCTCTGTTATTGAAGGCAGCCCGTTATCCTTCACACAAGAAGAGGTTATGATTGACGGATGGTCCATCGAGTGCCGAATTAATGCCGAGGACCCAAGCCGTAACTTCATGCCTGCACCAGGGAAGATTGAATTTTACCTTGCTCCAGGAGGTCCCGGTGTTCGTGTAGATAGTGCTGCGTATCAAGGATACAACATTCCGCCGTTCTATGATTCAATGATCGCCAAGCTGATCGTTTGGGCTCCGACACGTGATGAAGCCATCGCTAAAATGAAGCGAGCTCTTTCTGAGTTTGCGGTTGAGGGTATTCCGACGACAATACCTTTCCACTTAAAACTTTTGGATCATCCTACGTTTTCCAAAGGCGATTTTGATATCAAATTTTTAGAGGAAAATGAGATTTAATTGGCATATTGAGCTTGTTTGTCATAATGTCCCTCGAATGCTATAGTATGAATAATAAGTACGCATGTCTTTCTTGTGGACGAGAGGAAACTTATATTGAAAGGTGTGTTAAATGAATGAGCACAGTGCCGACTGAGTTTGAGAGAACTGATATTGGTGAAATCCAGATCGCACCGGAAGTCATTGAAGTCATTGCTGGGCTTGCAACGCTGGAGGTTAGCGGTGTAGCAGGTATGAGCGGCGGCTTTGCTGGCGGCTTTGCTGAATTATTGGGACGTAAGAACCTGTCCAAAGGCGTTAAAGTTGAAGTTGGACAGCGGGAAGCTGCAGTTGACGTATCCGTTATTATCGAATACGGTCATCGGATTCCGGAAGTCGCTTCTTCGATTCAGCAGAACGTTAAACGATCCATTGAGAACATGACAGGACTTACTGTAGTTGAAGTCAATGTTCAAGTGCATGACGTTCAATTTAAAACTCAGGACAAAACAGAGGAACAGCCTGAGTATAACCCTCAGCGCGTGAAATAAAAGCAGCTAACTTTAAACCCCCGGCGTAGTTTAACGTCAGGGGTTTAGTCCATCCCTCAGGATGTTGCAAATGTTAAACGTTTATTATTTTGAAGGTGTGACGTTAGGAGGTTGAACTGTTCGTGGCCAAAATACTGGACAGGTTTCTGCTATTTATATACAGCTTAGTTGTTGGTATGGTATCTGTCATTATCATCCTCCTGTTAAGCGGACTTGTACCAAACTTAGAGGTTCAGAATGAGCAGGTGCTGACAATCGTTGTATTGTCTGTAGCTGTGGTATTGTTCTTGCTTAGTATTCGTTTTTTCTACATCTCGGTACGCAGGGATCGCACTTCGCTTCCCTCTGTAGATCAGAAGACAGAATACGGTGATATACAAATTTCAATGGAAACGATTGAGAACCTGTGTCTCAAAGCGTCATCCAAATTCCGTGGTGTACGTGAAGTGAAGTCACGTATTCAAGTTGCCCAATCCGGTCTTGAAATAACAATCCGTGCAGTGGTTGACGGAGAAAGCTCCATTCCGGAGCTGACAAGCGAGCTTCAAAAAGCGATACATGACTATGTACAAGAAATCACTGGGATTCCGGTATCTTTTGTATCGGTATACATCGCCAATCTTGTGCAATCACCGAACTATAAGAGTCGAGTGGAATAGAGGTGGTTGATGGATGCCGTGGAAGGAAATCTGGGAAAGTCATAGAGGACGAATTTTAGGCATTGCCGGGGGTATATTTTTCGGTATCATTTATTTGATTGTTGGTTTTTGGGATATGTTGTTCTTTGCACTCGTGGTGTTTATCGGATATACGCTTGGCAGAAGAAGCGATGAGAAATTCGGTTCCGTCATTCCTTGGCGAAGCTGGCTCGAATATCTGTCGGAGCGCTGGCGTCCGTTCAAGTAAACCCTGTGATATGCTTTCTTACTCCAAAAAAGAGCTGCAGTCTTCATGTCCGTTTTTGGGAGAAAAGCATAGACACAGGTTTTTTTGTGTAAAGAATGAAAGATACTAGTACGAGTAAGAGAAGATAAGGAAGCAGGAGGCAGGAAATGAAAAGACGTTTGGCAAGGGAAATTGTAGTTCAAAGTCTGTATCAGATGGAAATGAATGAGGTCGAGGCTAAGGAAGCTGTCGGCATGCTGTTCCAAGAAGCTGCAGAGGAAAATGAAGGGGAAGTCGTCATTAAAAATGAAGAAGTCATGCACCAGTATGTACTTGAACATGTGCGCGGCATATGGGAGAACAAAGATGCAATTGACGGGCTTCTTGCAGATTATTTGAAGGGCTGGCAGGTAAGTCGTTTGTCCCGTGTAGACCGCCAAATCTTAAGACTTGCTGCATATGAAATGCTCTACCGTGAAGACGTGCCTGCCAAAGTATCGGTAAATGAGGCCATCGAGCTTTCAAAACATTTTGGTACAGATGAATCGGGTAAATTTGTCAATGGGGTTCTGGGTAAAATGATTCAGGATGTTGAGGCTTTAAAATCCCGTTTGAAATAAGTCAATTTCATATAGGATTTGAACAGTCACTATCTGATACGATATTAGACCAGATGATAGAACTATGAATGATTTAATTCATATTGATTCGATAATAAAGTATTGCCTAAGGGAGAGAAGAGACATGACGGCCACAATTATTAGCGGAAAACAAATTTCGGAAGATATTCGTAAATCGATTACAGAAGAAGTTGCACAGCTGAAGGATAAAGACATTGTGCCAGGCCTTGCGGTTGTTTTGGTAGGTGAAGATCCAGCATCTCAGGTATATGTTCGCAATAAGGAAAAAGCTTGCCATGATCTCGGTTTCTATTCTGAGGTTCATCGTCTAGCAAATGATACTTCTGAAGAGGAGCTTCTCGCTCTTGTCGATAAGCTGAACCGTCAGATGAGCATCAACGGAATATTGGTGCAGCTGCCTCTTCCGGGTCATATAGACGAAAAGAAAGTCATTAATGCCATTGCTGTAGAAAAAGATGTGGATGGGTTCCATCCAGTGAATGTAGGCAACCTGGTAATTGGTGACGACAGTCTGCTCCCGTGTACACCGGCAGGTGTTATTGAAATGATTAAGCGCACAGGCAGTGAAATTGCAGGTAAGCATGCGGTTGTTATCGGACGAAGCAACATTGTCGGCAAGCCGGTATCCTTGCTGCTGCAGCGTGAGAATGCAACGGTAACGATGTGTCACTCACGTACAGCAAATATGAAGGAACTTGCACGTCAAGCGGATATTCTTGTGGTAGCCATTGGACGAGCTAACTTCATTGATGCAAGCTACATCAAAGAAGGAGCAGTCGTAATTGATGTGGGGATGAACCGGCTTGAATCAGGTAAGCTCGCCGGTGATGTTGATTTTGAAAGTGCTAAGGAAGTATCTGGACCGATTACCCCTGTACCCGGCGGAGTGGGCCCGATGACGATAACGATGCTGATGCAAAATACGCTGCTATCCGCAAAGCGTGCTCACGGTCTCGTCTAAAAAGGAGTGATTCCTCTGGCTGAAAAGCACATTTATTCTATTAAAGATTTAAACCGTTATATTCGAATGAAGCTGGAGTCTGATTCCGTACTGACCGATGTATGGATCCGCGGGGAAATTTCCAATTTCACACATCACTCCAGCGGTCATATGTATTTTACGCTTAAAGACGAAGGAAGCCGGATCAAATCCATTATGTTTGCGACGCATAATCGCAGGCTTCCATTCATTCCTAAAGAGGGTGCTCGTGTTATTGCACGGGGGAATGTGTCAGTATATGAACGTGATGGTCAGTATCAATTTTATGCGACACAAATGCAGCCTGATGGAATTGGCAGTTTATATATGGCTTATGAGCAATTAAAACAAAGATTGGACGCGGAGGGACTGTTTGCGGCTGAACGTAAACGTTCCCTGCCCCGTTACCCTAAATCTATAGGCGTGGTTACCTCACCAACTGGTGCGGCTGTGAGAGATATTATTACTACGATTACTCGCCGCTATCCACAGGCTGAGGTTTATTTATATCCAGTGCTTGTCCAAGGAAAGACTGCAGCGCCTTCCATCGTTCGAGCGCTTGAGCTGGTTAACGAAATGGCAGAAGTCGATGTCATTATTGTAGGACGCGGCGGAGGGTCGCTCGAGGAGCTGTGGGCATTTAATGAGGAATTAGTGGCTAGAGCCATTGCCAAATCCTCTATTCCCGTTATTTCTGCTGTGGGTCATGAGACCGATTTTACAATTGCTGATTTTACAGCAGATGTCAGAGCAGCCACTCCAACAGCGGCTGCGGAGCTTGCCGTTCCGCATCAGTTGGAGCTGAAGGAACAACTTGCCGGTTATCAGCGTAGGCTGCTATCGAGTCTAATGACAAGAGCGAAGCACAGTCGTGAAAAGCTCGAACGGTTATCGAACTCGCAAGTGCTGCACAATCCGCAAAGAAGTCTTATGCAGCATACCGAAAGGCTGGATCAGCTTCATATGAGACTATCCAGATCTATGGATTCCCGGAAGCGTTTTGCAAGGGAGAAGCATGAACGTATGCAGATATCCCTGGCAAGATTCAACCCATCGGCACAAGTGGCATCGGCCAGGAAAGAAATCGCATCATCCCAAAGGCAGCTGGAACAGGTAATGCAGGCCCGTGTTAAAGAATACCGTCAGCAGCTGTTAGCCGGGATGAGGCAGCTGGATGCGCTTAGTCCGCTTAAAGTTATGTCCAGAGGCTACAGCCTTGTCTATGATGAGCAGGAAACAAACCTGGTTAAATCAACAAAAGAGGTTGCACCAGGTGATTTGGTCAAAATCAAGTTGGTCGACGGGCAGCTGGCATGCCAGGTCTGGGAGATAAAGGAGGCAAATGAAGATGGCAAATGAAACAGAGCTGAATTTTGAAGCAGCAATGGCTGAGCTTGAGGATGTCGTAAATCAGCTGGAAAGAGGCGACGTTCCTCTGGAGCAGGCGATAGAGCTTTTCCAACGGGGAATGAAGCTATCACAGCTGTGCAATCAAAAGCTGGAACAAGTGGAACGAAAGATCGAAATGATCGTAGAAGAGGATGGAGAGTTTCGAAAGCAGCCTTTTGGAGGTAATGAAGATGAGGGCGGTGTCTCTCTGTGACCAAAATGTCCGTTGAAATGTATATTCAAGATATTGTGGATCTGATGGCGGTAGAGCTGAGGGATATATTTCCTGAGCATTGGGATATTCCGAATCACTTGAAAGAGTCCATGCAGTATTCTCTAATGGCAGGAGGAAAAAGACTGCGTCCTGTACTCGTAATCGCTGCCAGCGAAGCTTTCGGAGTGGAGCGGAAGGCTGCTCTTCCGGTGGCAGCTGCAGTAGAGATGATACATACGTATTCACTGATTCATGATGATTTACCCGCCATGGACAATGACGATTACCGCAGAGGAAGACTGACCAATCATAAAGTGTACGGAGATGCAACGGCTATTCTTGCAGGTGACGCACTTCTTACTCATGCTTTTTACAGTGTCGTTCAGTCCGCGCGCAAACATGGCATACCGGCAGACCGGGTGCTGACTATTGTTGAAGAACTTTCTGAGTATGCTGGTGCACGCGGTATGGTTGGCGGGCAGGTTGCAGACATGGAGGGAGAACAAGGCATGACATCCCTGGCTCAGCTGGAGTACATCCACCTGCACAAAACAGGGGACCTAATGATCTTTTCGCTGCTGGCGGGAGGACGTATTGCAGGAGCGGACGATAAACAGTTAGAGGCGCTTAGATCCTTCGGCAGGGATCTTGGGCTGGCCTTTCAAATTCAGGACGACATCCTTGATCTGATTGGGGATGAACAGAAGCTGGGTAAGAAAACACAGAGCGACGTAGCACAGCAAAAAGTAACATATCCCTATTTCATAGGCATGGAGGATTCTTTGGCAGAAGTTGAGCGTTTGACGACTTTAGCGAAAGAGGCACTGCTAAATAGTCAAATTCCCAATCCATCCAGACTTCTCGCTATTGCTGATTTTCTGATGAAACGCGATCATTAATAAATCGATGGAAGCATAGGTATGAATTTACCAAGAAATTGACGAAATTTATGATTTAAAGTGGATTGTGGTATAATGTACCCTATGAAAATAACTATCTCACAAAAATTTACGAAGGAAAGCGGGGGGTTCATGTGCTCCTTCCACAAATAAAGGGACCAAACGATCTGAAAAAAATGTCTGTGGATGAACTTGTTTCTCTTTCGGAGGAGATTCGTCAGTTCCTGATTGAAAAACTGTCTTACACGGGTGGGCATCTGGCATCCAACTTGGGAGTGGTAGAGCTCACGGTCGCCCTGCACTACTCTTATAACAGTCCAAAAGATAAGATGATATATGATGTGGGTCACCAGGCGTACGTTCACAAAATGCTGACCGGTCGTATGGACCGTTTTGACTCGCTTCGAAAATATAAAGGTTTGTCAGGCTTTGTAAAGCGTAATGAAAGTGAGCATGACGTGTGGGAAGCAGGACACAGCAGCACTTCATTATCCGCTGCCATGGGAATGGCTTATGCCAGAGATCTCAAAGGTGAAGACAACAAGGTCATTGCTATTATCGGAGACGGGGCTTTAACTGGCGGTATGGCATTTGAAGCGCTGAATCATATTGGGCATGAGCAGAAGAAGCTGATGGTGATTCTGAATGATAATGAAATGTCGATTGCGCCTAACGTAGGAGCCATGCATAACTATTTAAGCAAAATCCGATCGGATCGTCATTACCTGAAGGCAAAGGATGAGGTTGAGCTTGCTCTTCGCAAAATTCCAGCAATCGGGGGTACCCTTGCGAAATCTGCCGGATGGATTAAAGACAGCCTGAAATATATGATGGTTCCGGGTGTATTGTTTGAAGAGCTTGGTTTTACTTATCTAGGTCCTGTAGATGGTCATGATATGCCTAAGCTGATCGAAACCTTCAAACAAGCGGACAATGTAAACGGACCGGTGTTTGTGCACGTCCTTACAACCAAAGGCAAAGGATACAAGCCTGCTGAAGCAGATTCCTTTAAATGGCACGGAATCTCTCCTTACAAAATTGAATCCGGCCAAGTGCTTAAGTCCGTGGGTAATCCTATGTATACAGATGTTTTTGGGGAAACACTCATTGAGCTGGCCAGAGAAGATGAAAGAATCGTTGCCGTAACGCCTGCGATGCCTGGGGGCTCAGGACTTATTCCGTTTAGCAAGGAGTTTCCGGAACGCATGGTCGATGTAGGTATTGCCGAACAGCATGCGGCCACCATGTGTGCTGCTCTCGCCATGGAAGGTCTGAAACCGGTATTTGCCGTTTACTCTACTTTTATGCAGCGTGCTTATGATCAGATCGTACACGATATTTGCAGACATAATGCTAACGTTATGTTTGCCATTGATCGGGCAGGCTTTGTAGGAGCAGATGGCGAAACGCATCAAGGGGTTTACGATGTTGCATTCTTACGTCATATTCCCAACATTGTAGTTATGATGCCTAAGGATGAGAACGAGCTAAGACATATGATGAAAACAGCCCTTGACTACAATGATGGTCCGATTGCCTATCGCTACCCTAGATTGAATGGTTTAGGAGTGCCGCTAGATAAAGAGCTTAAAGCCATTCCAATTGGCTCATGGGAGACGCTCCGGCAAGGTGAGAACTACGCTATCATTGCAGCTGGTCCTATGATTCAGGTGGCGGAGGAAGCAGCGGATGTATTGAAGCGCGAAGGAATGCAGGTAAGCATCGTTAATGCAAGATTTTTCAAACCGCTTGATCAGGATTTGCTTATTTCCCTGCATGAGAAGGATACGAAGATCATTGTGCTCGAGGAAGCATCTCAAGCTGGTAGTCTTGGCAGCAGTATTCTTGAGTTTTACTCAGAGCAAGGGCTTTATGATACTAAAGTTCATCTGATGGGCATAGCAGATCTGTTTGTCGAGCATGGAAGTGTCAAGGAACAACGTGAGGAAGTCGGTCTCACTGCGCAAGCTGTCTGTGATGAGATGCGCAAGCTGAAGCTGGAGTTTGCATATGATCTCCCGAAGACAAGTATGCCTTCCTAGACCTCGACAGTGAACAGCGTTCAATTTAATTTACAGGAGAAATTATGTCAGTCCCAAAAGAGAGAATTGATGTGCTGCTCGTGGAGCAGGGATATTACGAAAGCCGCGAGAAGGCGAAGGCTGCCATAATGGCAGGACTCGTCTACGCGAATGAAGAACGTATAGAAAAGCCGGGAATGAAAGTCTCCCGTGAGGCTGCAATAAAAGTAAAAGGTGCTGTACACCCGTATGTAGGGCGCGGAGGACTGAAGCTGGAGAAAGCAATCCGACATTTTAACCTGGACATGGAAGGCAGGACGATGCTCGATATCGGTTCTTCAACGGGAGGCTTTACCGATTGCGCTCTTCAGAATGGTGCTTCGCACGTATATGCTATTGATGTGGGATACAATCAACTCGATTGGTCCCTTCGAAATGATCCAAGGGTTACGGTTATGGAGAGAACGAATTTTCGGTATGTAACACCTGAGGATTTGAAAGGTCCGGTACCTGATACAGCAAGTATCGATGTTTCCTTCATATCTTTAAAAATTATACTTCCTCCGCTTATACAGCTGCTGAAGCAGCCTGCAGATATCGTCGCACTGATCAAACCTCAATTTGAAGCAGGGCGGGAGAAAGTGCCGAAAACAGGCGTTGTCAAAGAACCGAAGGTTCATGAGGAAGTTTTGCAATCCATCCTTAAATATGGAGCCGAGCTCGGACTTACACTGTCTGATCTGACCTTTTCACCCATTACAGGCGGAGAAGGTAACATCGAGTTTTTGGCTCATTGGCAGCTTGGAAGCGATCTTTCGAATGTCGGACCTGATCTTGATTCCTTGATCGAGACCGTCGTAAAAGAAGCATCCCATACTTTCCATTGAAACTCATCTGCCTAAGATGAGTTTCTTTTGCTGGCAGCACGAAATCCGTCACATTCTTTACAAAGGATATTCTTTCTTACTCACGAATATTTCCTATAAGAGGTGATTGGATGGAAGGGCAATATGATAAGGCAGTTATTGCGTTCATCGCTTTAATTCTCGTCATATGGTTAATTTACGGGATCCGCAGATGGCTCCAAGAGCCGGCTCCTGATCAGCTGCCTGAGCTTGTATTGAATGAAGAGATACAGGAGCATCCGGCACTTTATATTTTGGAGCGTGAAGGCTTTGAAGTGATCGGAGGCAGGCTTAAAGTGCCGCTAACCTTCCAAATTAATAACCACTCGCTTTACAGCAGGCTCTTTATTGATTATGTGGCCGAAAAGAACGATGAGGTATTTATTGTGAAAACCTCAAGGAGCCGATTACCTCAAGAGTGGACAGGCTCTGGGGTTAGAGACCGGCTTCTTCCGTATTTACTTTTGTATCCGAATTGCGATGGCTTATTGTATGTCGATACAGACGAAGATTCAATTAGAATGATTACCCTTCTGGATGACGATGATTATATTTGGGAACCGGAAGACGAATATTAAAAATGTAACAATTTTGGATGGAGGCATGTATGAAAGGACAAAGGCATATCAAAATCAGGGAAATTATTAGTCAGAATGATATTGAGACCCAAGATGAGCTCGTCGAAGCTTTAAGAAAGGCAGGCTATCAGGTGACCCAGGCTACCGTCTCCCGTGATATTAAAGAATTGTTGTTGATCAAAGTGCCAACTGATGATGGAAGATACAAGTATTCACTCCCTACTGACCAGCGTTATAATCCTGGCCAAAAATTGAAGCGCGCTCTAGTGGATAATTTTCTCAGTGTAGATTACACAACTAATCTTGTCGTCATGAAATTTTTGCCGGGTACAGCAAACTCGGTGGCTGCTCTGCTTGATAGTATTGAATGGCCGGAAATTATGGGAACCATCAGCGGAGATGATACCATTCTTGTGATTTGCCGGACGGAAGAAAACAGCAAGACGGTAATAAATCAAATCATGAGTTATATTTCATAAAAAAAATTAAAAAATATAGCCGAACGTATGTTTCTTTTTGATAAAAAATAGTGTAAAGTATACTTCGAAGATGAAAATAGCAACAGATGTTCCCTTGTCTGAAAGAGGGAAGGTTTATTTATCATTGGAGGTGCTGTCGCATGCTTTCCACATTATCAATTAGAAATTTAGCGGTTATTGAAGCAGTTGACGTACATTTTCATTCAGGATTTCATGTGCTGACCGGGGAGACGGGCGCAGGGAAGTCGATTATTATAGATGCTCTTGGACTTATTGCTGGAGGAAGAGGTTCAGCAGATCTGATCAGATATGGGTGTGATAAGGCAGAAATGGAGGCTTTATTTGAGCTTCCGGACAATCATCCCGTGTGGAAGACACTGACGGAGCTGGGAATTCAGGCTGAACCTGAAGAACATTTGGTTATTCGCCGTGAGCTTCTTTCCTCTGGAAAAAGTGTATCCCGAATCAATGGTCAGCTCGTGAATTTGACAATGCTGCGCGATGTAGGAGAGCAGCTGATTAATATCCATGGGCAGCACGAACATCAAAGTTTACTAAGAGCAGAGAAGCATTTAGGGCTGCTCGATACATACGGTGAGACCATTATCGGTCCGATTAAATCAAAGTATAGTGAGCAGTACAGAGCTTTTGTCAAAATTGAGAAGGAGCTTCGCCAGCTTCAGGAATCCAGTCATAAGGCATACCAGATGCTGGATATGTACCGGTTTCAGCTGGAGGAAATCGCAGCAGCAAGTTTAGTTCCAGGAGAAGATGAATCCCTTAATGAAGAAAGGGTCAAACTATCCTACAGTGAAAAAATGATGGATTCAGTATCAGGAGCATATGAGATGCTGAATGGTTCCCAAGGGCTTGAGGCTGTAAGCTACGCTATTTCTAAACTTCAGGATATCAGCAACTATGACAGCAAAGGCATTGAGCCTATTCTGGAGCAGCTGCAGTCTGCATTTTATATGCTTGAGGATGCCGCATTTCAGCTGCGAGGTTATCGTGACGGAATTGAGTTTAATCCTAGCCGGCTATCAGAGGTCGAGGAACGGCTTAATATGATCAGCGGTCTGAAACGTAAATATGGAGAGAATGTTGAATCCATTATTAAATATTATGAACAAATTGAACGTGAAACCGATCAATTGGAGAACAAAGATGAGCGATTGGAAAAGCTGTCTGCGGAGCGTAATCAATTATTAGAGGGATTGTTAGAAACTGCCGAGGAAATGAGCCAGGCCCGTAAAATCTGTGCCGAGGAGTTGTCTGTTCAAGTGGAGCAGGAGCTTAAGGATCTTCAGATGGAGAGAACATCTATGCGTGCCCAAATCTCCGTTGTGGAAGACCCTAAGGGTGTAGAATGGAACGGCAAGCGTATTCGAATTACTAAACAGGGGATCGACAATGTTGAATTCCTTATTTCCCCGAACCCTGGAGAACCTCTTCGTCCTTTAGGCAAGATCGCATCAGGCGGGGAAATGTCTCGAATCATGCTTGCTTTGAAGAGTATTTTCGCCCGTCATGACCGGATTCCAGTGCTTATTTTTGACGAGGTTGATACGGGTGTTAGTGGAAGAGCGGCTCAGTCCATTGCTGAGAAATTAGTTATTTTGTCTTCGACCTGCCAAGTATTCTCGATTACCCATTTGCCTCAAGTAGCTTGTATGGCGGATCATCAATATTTAATCGAGAAAAATATTCATGGAGAACGTACCATGACACAGGTAGAGAATTTGTCAGAGCAAGGCCGGGTAACGGAGCTGGCCCGCATGCTCGGAGGTGTGGAAATTACAGTTAAGACACTTCACCATGCCCAGGAAATGCTTAAGCTTGCCGAAGCCAAAAAAGGGGCTTAACTACTGTACGGAACAATGATTGACAGTAATAAAAGAACCTAGCCAAGGTTATGTTATAGTTACGCAATTGGCGACCACCTTTCGTCAAGCGAACGAAGCAAAGGGAGTGTGACAGCCACTTGAAGCTTAGCCTTGGAAAGAAACTAATCGGTCTTATTGTTGTCTTCTCTATCTGTCTTATAGGACAGACCCTATTGCCCGTATTTAGTTACGCATCATTGCCTGATGAGCTTCATTTATTGGCCGGACGGGAAACTGATCTTAAAGTAACTGCTCCGGTCGATGCCAGCGTTTCTGAGCATCCTGAAGTACTGCAAGTCAATTTGAACAAACAGAGCAGTCTGGCGGAAGGTTCCAAATCTCACTCAGTTCATCTGTACCCCCAGCGAGAAGGGGAAACGAAGCTTACTTGGAAACTGTTTGGGAAAATCCCTTTCAAAACAACGGATGTGCTCGTTGTTCCAGACCTCAAAGTGGTGCCTGGCGGTCAAACGATTGGAGTTAAGGTGAAGTCGGCTGGAATATTAGTTGTTGGCCATCATTTGGTGCATTCAGCGAATAGGACCCCGATTTCTCCCGGTGAAACAGCAGGCATTAAACTCGGTGATTTAATTACCCATATGAATGGGAAAGCATTAAGCGGAGTTAATGGCGTAGCTGATGCAGTACTGGATGCCGGAAAGTCAAAGAAACCGATCGATATTACCCTAACTCGTCAAGGTAAAGTGATTAAGACGAAACTTTCCCCTGCGTATGACGAGGAGGACAAAGCATGGCGATTAGGACTGTATATCCGTGACTCTGCTGCAGGAGTCGGGACTTTGACTTTTTATGCACCGGATCAAGGCGTTTACGGAGCATTAGGTCATGTCATTACCGATATGAACACCCAAACGCCAATTGTGGTCGGCAGCGGAGAAATTGTGCAGTCGAATGTTACTTCAATTTCAAAAAGCGAGTCCGGAGATCCCGGTGAGAAGCGTGCTCATTTCTTCAAGGAGAGCAAAATTCTCGGCAATATTGAACGAAATACTCATTTCGGCATTTTCGGCAAGATGTCTGATAATCCAGAGCATAGTCTATATGGCAAGCCAATTCCTGTTGCTTTCGCACATGAAGTGAAGGAAGGTCCAGCAGAGATTCTTACCGTAGTAGATGGTCAGAAGGTGGAAAGGTTCACGGTTGATATCGTCCATGTATCGGACCAATCCGAGCCCGCAACTAAAGGCTTAGTTATCCGGATTACAGATAAACGTCTCATCAGTAAAACAGGCGGTATCGTACAAGGCATGAGTGGTAGCCCAATCGTCCAAAACGGCAAACTGATTGGAGCGGTAACGCATGTGTTTGTGAATGATCCGAAATCCGGCTATGGATGTTTTATTGAATGGATGTTACAGGATGCAGGGGTTGTTATTCCCCGTGAAAAACACACATCAAATCTTAAGGCCAGCTAGAGCCTTAAGATTTTTTTGTCGAAATTATAAGAACTACATCAAAAATTGAAATAAAATACAATATTATAAATCAAGCGAAATAAAAAATAAAGAAAAATAATTTTCGACAGAAGGATTTTCCTCCCCTGTGTCGAAAATCAATTACAGTAAGGGAATGACGAATCAACAATTGTCTAAGGGAGGAAATACACTTGCAAAAAATTGAAGTATTATTGGCTGATGATAACAGGGAGTTTACGAATCTGCTGGCTGAATATATATCTGAACAAGAGGATATGGAGGTAACTGGAATCGCATATAACGGCGAGGAAGTTCTTCAGCTGATTAGTGATGGAAGAACAATTCCAGATGTCTTGATTTTAGATATTATTATGCCGCATTTAGATGGTCTTGGTGTACTTGAGCGCTTGCGGGAGATGGATTTGTCGCCGCAGCCGAAAGTCATTATGTTGACTGCATTCGGTCAGGAGAACATAACTCAAAGAGCTGTTCAATTAGGAGCTTCATATTATATTCTCAAACCATTTGATATGGAAGTATTAGCAAATCGGGTTCGTCAGCTCATTGGTACGCAAACAATTACAAGCAGCAGCTCACAAGTGATCTCCTCCTCAAACAAATCGAATGTCGTTCCAATCGGAAAAACGAAAAATCTAGATGCAAGCATTACATCCATTATTCATGAAATCGGAGTTCCAGCTCATATTAAAGGCTACCAATATCTACGGGAAGCCATTACGATGGTTTACAATAATATTGAAATTCTAGGCGCGATTACAAAAACATTGTATCCGGCAATTGCCGAAAAGTTCAAAACTACACCATCTCGTGTAGAGCGTGCTATTCGTCATGCGATCGAAGTTGCATGGACTAGAGGCAATATTGATTCTATTAGCCATTTATTCGGCTATACGATCAATATCAGCAAATCGAAGCCAACGAACAGCGAATTTATCGCCATGGTTGCCGATAAGCTTAGAATTGAGCATAAGGTGTCTTGAAAGGATAAGGATAAATAAACGGAATTACAGATTCTTATACATGAAATAGCCTGAATCTGTTTACTTAAATACTCATGCGCTTGCCGAGATTGTAGGTAGGCGCTTTTTCAAGGGGAATAGTCCCCTGGAGAGTGAGGACAAGACGATGTTATGGTATATGTTGTTTGGAATTGGGGCAATCTGTATAATCATTACACTTGGTATTAAGCTGAAGCAGCGAAGAGAGAAGTCTAGTAGAAGTAACGTAATTTATTTAAAAGATGTTAGAATGCAGACGAAATTGCAAAAGTGTTACAAGTGTAAAAAAGCAAAGAAGCTTCGTTTCTACTCCGATCCAAGCGGTAAAGTTACCGGCATTTGTAAGGAATGTGAGACTCAAGCTGGTGGACAGAAAATGCTTCCTTTATGACAATTAACCAGATGTAGAACGTTATGGTATAATTGGTGGGTATTACATCACGATTTTGTTTTGCTTTCGTTTTACAATTGTAGTACATTAGCAGAGAATAAGGAGGATTCTAATGTACTCAAGCAGACAAGACGATACTTTATACATCATGACATATACGCTGAACAGCGGCATCAAAGGAACAGTTCCTTTGTCTAGTAAACAGATTCAGGATTGGCTGCATTGCTATAGAAATGATACGAAATTTATTGCTGAAATCGGTAAGGAGTTTTTTGGATTAAATCCAACACTCGTATCTGATTTCAAAGTGCACAATCAATTCTCAGATTATCAGAATGTCATTATGCCTGTGCAGCAGGATAACATGGACCGTTTATCTACAGCTTACCGAGCAAACGAAATTCTGATGAAAATCGATTGTAAGTGCGGGACCGCTTATGTAACAGAGTCTCCTTACAAACGCACAAAGTGGTACTGCACTAAATGTAAGGAAATTGTGTTCCTTGATCCGAAAAAAGGTATGGTTGAAACTTCCCGCGGGGATGCATACTATATGACCAATAAGTATTTTGTAACAAGGGACTAATGATGCAAGGCGATGGCGTACTACAAGCTCGTTCGTCAGCTGAAGAATAAAAAGGAGTGACCGACATATTGCGGACACTCCTTTTTATTAGAATTTAACTAGCATTTCACTTTATGTGGAGGTACAAAGCAAGCTCTGCACCGGGGTTCATAGGCTTCTGAATCACCTATCATAATAACAGGACCAAGTGTTACAGGTTCCCCGTTAACGATTCGCTGAGTGAATACGGCTTCCGGACTTCCGCAGACGGCACAAAATGCTGTCAATTTTTCGATATCATCCGAAATGGCGAGCAGTCCGCCGATATAACCAAATTCCTTGCCACGATAGTCCATATTTAACCCGTCAACGATAACATGTTTGCCGCAGTAAGCCAGTTCCTCTACAATATCCATAATTTCGCGGCTAAAAAACTGAACCTCATCGAATGCAACCACGTCAGCATCTTCTGTTTCGGTCATGATGCGATTGACAATATCAGGTGTCAGTTGTTTAGGTATCGGAATGGCAGGCAGCTTATAACCGATTCGACTTACGATTTCATTGACTTCGAAACGATCATCTTCTGCAGGTTTATATGCAATCACTTTACGGCGGCCATATTTAATTAATTTTTGACAGCGTCTAATGAGCTCACCTGATTTTTCGCTGAACATAGGACCTGTAATGACAGTAATGCGACCTTTAGGCACGGTAATAATCTTCCTCTCTTTGTTACTATTCCGCTTGAAATTGGGTTACGTATCTCAAAAAAAGTGCCATTATAGATTACCATATTCAAATACCAGTAAGCCACATTTTTATATTTTCATAAGAAGTAATACTTGGAAGGCACCCATTCCCATGGTATGGTGTTTAAGGTTGAGGTGATAGAAAATGAATAATAATGAAATAAAGCTGGCCGAATGGAGGCAGCAATTGGATCAGCTAATTAAAAACGGAGAAATAACTGACCAGGCCTCCAAATGGGCTGCCGAAGTATTACACGAATTAGAGCTGACACAAGGTCAGAATGAACGGCTTCGCAAAGTCATACTTAAGCAATCTTCAAACAGCTCTAAAATGAATTCCAAACTACGGGATGCTCTAATGGAGTAGGCGAAAAATTAAAAAAATCTCTTCCATACGGAAGAGAAGGGGCTAGCTTGTTCACTTATCGTCCAGCTCATCAACAGAAACAGCTTCTTTCGCTGTGTTTGAAAGTCGATCTGGAAAGATAATGCCGAGCGTAATCCGTGCAATCATGCCAAATGTGATGCCAATTCCGGCAAACATGTAGATGACCGTAAATATTTTTCCAAAGTCAGTTTGTGGGGAGAGCTCTGCATGTCCAACTGTAGTTAGAGTGACTGCCGAAAAATACAAAGCATCAATCCAGTCCCACTGCTCTGCTGAGGAATAAAAAATAGTTCCTGAGAGCAGGGTTGCCAGCATAACGAAAAACAAGGCAAGAAATTTTTTGTCTTTGAAACCGTGATACACGCCTTGAAGCAATCGCTTTAGCGTAAGTATGAAAGATATCATAAAAAACGTTCTCCTATCCGGGTATGATACTATCAATAGATCATTATACCCGAATTGATGGCAAAGGGACAAAACTGGCTTATTTATGATGAAACATCTGAATTTTGTCTTTGTTTGAAGCGTGGTCCCACATAGTTGCGTTTACGGTCACGGAATAGGATCCAGCCGCCGAGAAATGCCATACAGCAGCCAAATAATAGGAGCCCGAGCGAAAAGGAAAACCATTCAAATGCGGGCTTTGTCACCTGCTCATTGCCATGCTCGGCGTAATAATGAAATAAGGAATCTTTCATCATAAGGAAACCCTTCATCGCCCCTAGTCCGGGAATAACGAGAATAATAATGGCTATAAAACGGGAAAGCATAAGTCGCATAAGGTAATACCCCTTTTCTTACGCACGTCTGTTTTTCTATATGATACCTTGTCTTCTATTTACTGTCTATTAGAACAAGGAATTTTTGTGATTCCATATGAGGAAGAGTACAATGTTGTTAGCTAACAAGTAAGCTCAAGAAACGATTGGAGGATTTAATCAATATGGCAATTCATTGCGACGTTGCAATATTAGGCGGAGGAACAGGCGGATATGTAGCAGCTATTCGTGCCGCTCAGTTAGGCAAAGAGGTCGTCCTTATAGAGAAAGATAAATTGGGTGGTACATGCCTCCATAAAGGCTGTATTCCAAGTAAATCATTGCTTCGGAGTGCAGAGGTTTATGCTGATGTTAAGGAAAGCGCAAGCTATGGTATAGAAACAGCAGGTGCTACGCTCGTCTTTCCTAAGGTTCAGGAAAGAAAAGAGGTTGTTGTGGAGCAGCTTCACCAAGGTGTTCAATATTTAATGCGCAAAAACAAAATTACAGTTCTGCATGGAAAAGGCAGAGTTGTTGGTCCATCTATTTTTTCACCGAAAAGCGGAGCAGTAGCAGTAGAGCTGGATAATGGAGAGATGGAGAATGTTGTCCCAAATCATTTGATTATCGCAACAGGCTCCCGCCCGAGAGTACTGCCGGGGCTCGAGCCGGATGGACAATATATCTTAACTAGTGACGAAGCGCTGAAGCTCGAAGAGCTTCCTGAGTCTATTATTATTGTAGGCGGAGGCGTTATTGGAATAGAGTGGGCGTCAATGCTGAATGATTTTGACGTCAAAGTGACGGTTGTAGAGGCAGCAGATCAAATTTTGCCTCAGGAAGATCAGGACATTGCGGCAGAGATGAATCGTCTTTTGACAAAAAGAGGAGTTCGTATCATTACTGGCGCATCGGTTGAGCCTTCTACATACGGTATCCAGGATGGACAAGCCGCAATAGAGATTACAACAAAAAGTGGTTCGGAAACACTGCATGCATCCCAAATCCTAGTGTCAGTCGGACGTACGGCTAATATAGAAGGAATCGGTATTGAGAATACAGATATAAAAACTGCCAATGGTTTCATTCAAGTGAACGGAAGTCTGCAAACGGCAGAACCTCACATTTATGCAATTGGAGACTGCATAGGAGGGCTCCAGCTGGCTCATGCGGCAAGTCATGAAGGCATTCGTGCAGTTAACCATATTGCGGGTGAACCCATGCATGTATCGCCGGATCATCTTATTCCGCGTGCGATTTATTCCAGACCAGAGGCTGCAAGTGTCGGATACACCGAAAAACAAGCTCGTGAGCTCGGCTTCTCTGTCAAAGTAGGCAAATTTCCTTTTCAAGCGATTGGTAAATCACTGGTATATGGAAATAGAGACGGCTTTGCGAAAGTCATTGCAGACGAGGAGACGAATGATATTTTAGGTGTGCACCTGATCGGTACACATGTTACGGACATGATCAGTGAAGCTGCGCTGGCGACGCTTTTAGATGCTACCCCGTGGGAAGTAGGACAACTTGTACATCCGCATCCTTCGCTGTCTGAGATTATTGGAGAAGCCATGCTGGGTGTGGACGGAAAAGCCATCGGCATCTGATCAGTCCTCGTTTTTTGAAGCAATAAAGCTGAGAACTTCAAAACGTCTTTTCTTTTTGGAAAGAAAACGAGTATAATGAACTTAAGCCAAGTCTTAGTACCAGGTTTTAAGACAAGACTGTACTTAAACTTGAGCTGCTCTCAAAAGGAGGTTTGGAGTTTGAATTCAAACACAACATCTAAACAACACAAACATACGACACTTGGACTTTCAGACGGTCAAGTCATTGATATGTACAAATATATGCTGCTCGCCAGAAAGTTTGATGAGCGCTGTTTGCTGCTGCAAAGAGCGGGTAAAATCAATTTTCACGTATCAGGTATAGGTCAGGAGACTGCTCAGGTTGCAGCAGCTTTTGCTCTTGACCGAGAGAAGGATTATTTCCTTCCTTACTACCGTGACTACGGATTCGTACTTGCTGTAGGTATGACCCCTCGCGAGCTGATGCTCTCGGCCTTTGCTAAGGCGGAGGATCCAAACAGCGGTGGTCGTCAAATGCCGGGTCATTTTGGCAGCAAAAAGCTTCGGATTGTTACCGGCTCGAGTCCCGTAACTACGCAGGTTCCTCATGCGGTGGGTGTTGCTTTGGCAGCGAAAATGCAGAAAAAAGATTTTGTTTCCTTCGTTACTTTCGGCGAAGGCTCCAGCAACCAAGGGGATTTCCATGAAGGAAGTAACTTTGCTGGTGTACACAAGCTGCCGGTTATCATTATGGTAGAGAATAATCAATATGCAATTTCGGTTCCAATACACAAGCAGCTGAGCGGTAAAGTCAGCGACCGTGCCCTTGGATACGGATTTCCTGGCCTGCGTGTCGATGGCAATGATGCCCTTGAGGTTTACGCAGCAGTGAAGGAAGCCCGCGAGCGCGCAGTTGCAGGTGAAGGACCGACACTTATCGAAGCGATGATGTACCGACTTTCTCCTCATTCGACTTCAGATAATGACTTAGCGTACCGGACCAAAGAAGAAGTTGAAGAAAATTGGAAAAAAGACGGGCTCGCTAAAATGAAGCAATACCTGATCGATTGTGGTATATGGGATGAAGAGCGTGATGCTGATCTTGCAGCACAGCTTGCGTTAGAATTAAAAGAAGCGACGGAATATGCCGACGCTGCCCCTTATCCTAAACCGGAAGATACACTGCTTCATGTGTACGCTGACGATCATTTGGGAGGGGGACAATAAGATGGCGGTAATGGAGTATATTGATGCAATTAGACTTGCTATGAAGGAAGAAATGGAGCGGGATGAATCCGTATTTGTACTCGGCGAAGATGTAGGCGTCAAAGGCGGAGTATTCACTACGACGAAAGGGCTTCAGGAACAGTTCGGGGAAATGCGGGTAATGGATACACCTTTGTCTGAATCTGCAATCGCAGGTGTTGCCATTGGTGCTGCAATGTATGGCATGAAGCCGATCGCCGAAATGCAGTATTCCGATTTCATGCTGCCAGCAACTAACCAAATTATCAGTGAGGCTGCAAAGATCAGATATCGTTCGAACAATGATTGGAGCTGTCCAGTTGTCATTCGTGCGCCGATTGGCGGAGGGATTTTTGGAGGACTGTATCATTCTCAGTGTCCGGAATCCATCTTCTTCGGTACACCAGGCCTTAAAATTGTAGCCCCGTTCACAGCTCGTGACGCTAAAGGCTTGCTCAAAGCAGCAGTTCGTGATCCGGATCCAGTACTCTACTTTGAAAATAAAAAAATGTATCGTTTAACTAAAGAAGAAGTTCCCGAGGATGATTACATCGTGCCGATCGGAGTAGCGAACCTGCTGCGTGAAGGGGAAGATATTACAGTCATCGGGTATTCGCAGCCGCTTCATTTTGTCATGCAGGCAGCCGAGGAATTGGAAAAAGAACATGGGATTACTGCCCATGTGCTCGACCTGCGTACTTTGCAGCCATTGGACAAAGAAGCGATCATCGCAGCCGCAAAACAAACCGGTAAAGTGCTCATCATCCATGAAGATAATAAAACCGGTGGGGTAGGCGCAGAAGTATCTGCTATAATTAATGAGGAGTGCTTGTTTGATTTGGATGCGCCGATTGCGCGTCTGTGCGGTCCGGATGTTCCGGCAATGCCGATCAGCCCTCCGATGGAAAAATTTTATATGCTCAGTAAAGACAAAGTGAAGGACGCAATGCTTAAACTGGCGATGTATTAAGAAAAAATGGCCTACTCTCGGTTTCGATGAGCAGGCCATTTAAAGTAAGCGACTTGATTGGAGTGAAACAATGATGGCAGGACAAAAAAAATGGATTGAAATTGTGATGCCCCAGCTGGCCGAATCATTAGTATCGGCAACGATAGCAAAATGGCTCAAAAAGCCGGGAGATCCTGTTGAACAATATGAACCGATTTGTGAAGTGATCACAGATAAAGTAAATGCTGAAATTCCTTCTACCGTAGAAGGAATTATGGGCGATATCGCCGCTGAGGAAGGTCAGACGGTATCCGTCGGTGAGCTGATCTGCCGCATGGAAGTACACGCAGCTGCAGGCACGGGGATCGTAGAAGATTCAGCAGCACAAGAAAGCTCTGCTTCAGTCACTGAGGCACAGTCCAATTCTAGCAAGCCTGAGCGAAACGGAGCTATGCGGGGGCGCTACTCGCCTGCAGTGCAAAGTCTTGCTGCAGAGCATGGACTGAATTTGGAGGATGTGCCTGGAACAGGCATGGAAGGAAGAATTACACGTAAAGATGTGCTCCGTTACATTCGGGAAGGTTCGCACCTGAACCAGACGTCCTCCAGTTCAAGCAGTACAGACAACCGTTCGATCAATGAAGCACCGAACGCCAAGCGAGAGGATACGGGATCTGTTTCCAATCAGGGCGGGTTCTCCATGGATCCTTCTATGCCGGTTCGTCATTCGGGTATTCACTTGTCCGAGACACCGAAATTACCTAAAATTGAAATGGAAGGCTTCCCGCAAGGCAGAGCTGAACAATACATTGATGTAACACCTGTGCGAAATGCGATTGCACGAAACATGCGTCAGAGCGTTTCGGAAATACCGCATGCTTGGACCATGATTGAAGTGGACGTAACGAATCTCGTGACACTCCGCAACAAACTGAAAGACGAGTTCAAACGCAGCGAAGGAATTAATTTGACTTATTTGGCATTTTTGCTTAAAGCGGTTGTTAACGCAATTAAGGATTACCCGATCATGAACTCTGTTTGGGCTGTAGATAAGATCATCGTTAAGCGTGATATCAATATTTCTCTGGCCGTTGGAACGGAAGACTCGGTGTTGACGCCGGTTATCCAGCGTGCGGATACGAAGAATATTGCCGGTCTTGCTCACGAGATTGAAGATTTGGCAAGAAGAACAAGAGAAGGCGCACTGAAGCTTGATGATATGCAGGGCGGAACATTTACAGTGAACAATACGGGATCTTTTGGATCTATCCTTTCTTACCCGATCATCAATTATCCGCAGGCAGCCATTCTGACATTTGAATCCATTGTGAAGAGACCTGTCGTCATTAATGATATGATTGCTGTTCGTTCAATGGCAAACCTATGTCTGTCACTTGACCATCGGATTTTGGACGGCGTCATTTCGGGGAGATTCTTGCAGCGTGTAAAAGAAAATCTGGAGAGCTATTCTCTGGATACAAAGCTTTATTAATCTGATTTTTATTGCACAATCCTAATTTTACGTAATTTTCAGGAAGGGTGTATACGCCATGAGCAGACCGCTTGTTGTGAGCTACACGAATTTGATGGATTACGAAGAGGCTTGGAATTTGCAAAAAAAGCTGGTTAGAGAGCTGGATGAAGAAGAGCAGCAGGAGCATCTGCTGCTCTTGCAGCATCCACCGACCTATACCATAGGAACACAGCGCCATCCAGAACATTTGCTTTACAGTAAAGAGGAGCTTGCGAACAAAGGAATTTCCTTATTTCAAATTGATCGCGGCGGAGATATTACATACCATGGCCCCGGCCAGCTTGTCGGTTATCCGATTCTTCGGCTTGGGAGAGACAAGGCTGTGGATCTGCACGGTTATTTACGAGGCTTGGAAGAAGTGATCATACAGTACTTAAGAGGAGTCGGTATTGAAGCAAGCCGCAAGGAGCAATATACAGGAGTATGGGCCCAGAACCAGAAAATATGTGCTATTGGCATCAAATTTAATCGCAGTAAACGGACAAGAGGGTTTGTTACGAGTCACGGGTTCGCGTTTAATATTAAATCGGGAATTCAAAATGAAGGATTCCGCGGCATTATTCCTTGCGGAATCGAGGAGTATGGTGTGACTTCACTTGAAGATTGCACAGGACAGTCCTTTTCCGTAGAGCGAGTGGCACATGAATTGGTTCCCATCTTTTGTGAACGGTTTGCACTCGAGCCAGACTGGGTCTCGCTCCTTTCGTCCAGCTGAAAACTGAAATGATATGAAATTAAAAAGCTTTCCTCTCTGCAAGCGATAGCAGCAAATGAGGAAAGCTTGTACACTCTGTTCTTTGAATGATTAGCCATATAACAGCGGCTCAATAACGATAAGCAGAGTAGATGCGATCATGGCAATAAGCATAAGATAGATGATTATTTTAAACCATTTTTTCTGCTGCATGAGTAAGCTCCTTTTATCCGGGGGATGTATAATAAGTTCTATTGTAACGTATCTGCACTAGATGTGAAAGTAACTGATGAAGGGAAGATATCCATGATTAAGCAAGAACGGATCGTAAATGAGTTTACAGAACTGGTACAAGTAGATAGCGTAACTAAAAATGAACAAACGATCGCTAAAGTATTAACTGATAAATTTAATAAGCTGGGTTTAGAAGTAGTAGAGGATAATTCGAAGGAACGTACTGGACACGGGGCGGGAAATCTGATTGTGACTTGGAAGGCTCAAGGTGCTGAGACAGCGCAAAAAATATTCTTCACTTGCCATATGGATACAGTAGCTCCTGGAGAGGGTATTAAGCCTGTTGTATCTGAAGACGGTTATATCCGCAGCGACGGTTCCACAATACTTGGATCGGATGATAAGGCTGGGATTGCTGCGCTGCTTGAGGCGATCCGTGTCATTCAAGAGAATGACATTCCGCATGGTCAAATCCAATTTGTTATTACGGTTGGAGAGGAATCGGGCCTGATCGGGGCAAGAGGCATGGAGCGTGATGCGATTGATGCCGAGCTCGGTTTTGCTTTGGATTCAACGGGAGAAGTAGGCGGTATTTGTGTATCTGCACCTGCGCGTGCCCAAATTAAAATGAAGATTACCGGTAAGTCAGCACATGCAGGTGTGAATCCGGAAGACGGAATCAGCGCTATTCAGGTGGCCTCCAAATCCATTGCGGCAATGAAGCTTGGACGCATTGATCATGAAACGACAGCGAACATCGGCAGCTTCTCAGGCGGGGGCCCGCTAAATGTCGTATGTGACTACGCGGAGATCGCGGCGGAAGCTCGAAGCATTGTACAAAAGAAAGTAGAACAGCAGGTAGATCACATGCGTGAATCCTTGCTTAATACTTGTCGTGAGTATGGAGCTACCGGTGTATTTGAAAGTGAGGTAGCTTATCCTGCGTTTAAACTGACAGAGCAGGATGAAGTGGTGAAGCTTGCGTCAGCTGCAATATCCGGACTTGGCTTAACACCGACCACATTCCCTTCAGGCGGCGGCAGTGATGCCAACATTTTTAACGGCTTCGGCATTCCGACCGTCAACCTTGCTCTTGGCTATGAGGATATTCATACGACGAATGAGCGAATTAAAGTAAGCAGTCTAGTGGATGCAGCAAAGGTTGTTGTAGCCATCGTTCAGGAAGCCGCTAAACGCTAGTTGAAATATAGGAATATATCAAGGTCTGGGAAAGAGCATCTCCTCCCAGGCCTTTTTGAAAATAATCACAGGAGTGAGGCTAAAGCTGCTTTTTTATTTTGCGTATAAACGGGGACACGGCTTGTCCACTTTTGATCAGGTCTTTAATTGTAGTATCAGGACCGTAGTCCGATATCCATTGACTGAGGGTTGACTTGATTTGATCAGCTTGTCCAACGAAAAACAGGGCATGATTTGTTTTATAACTCCTCATCTGGGCCACTCCTTATAGTGAAGATTCATATTACACCGTATGCCCATGATCGCTAAACTATACACATTATCATTTATAGGAGGTAATTTCTTTGAATAGTAATCCGTATATTAAACATCCAGAATCCAATCCTGCACTTGTCGAGGAAACCGTCTCAAGCAAGTCCATCTTTGACGGTAAAATTATCTCGCTGCAGGTTGATACCGTAAAGCTGCCGAACGGACAGACCGGAACTCGTGAAATCATCAAACACCCAGGTGCAGTAGCCGTGCTTGCTCTAAAGGGAGATAAAATACTCGTGGTCGATCAGTACAGACAGGCTTTGGGCAGAACCCAGGTGGAAATCCCGGCAGGGAAGCTCGATCCAGGTGAGGATCCTTTAGAAGCTGCACAAAGAGAGCTGAGAGAAGAAACCGGATATCATGCTCCTTCTCTTAAACCGCTTCCGGCCTTTTATACATCGCCTGGCTTTGCAGATGAACTCATTTACTTATTTGTCGCTGAAGATCTCGTGGCTGGCAGTATGGAACCGGATGAGGATGAGTTTTTGGAAGTGTTTGAGGTGACGCTGGATGAGGCTTATGAATTGATTCGCGAAGGACGCATCAGCGATGCCAAAACCGTAATGGCCGTTTATGCTTGGCATTTGTATCAATTGACAGGGAAGATTTAAGTAATGAAACAGGCGAATGTAAACCCATCTCCAACATTGTCGACTCACTTTGCAGATCTGCATATTCATATTGGGAGAACCAATCGGGGAGAAGCGGTTAAAATAAGCGGCAGCCGTGATCTGACGTTTGTTAATATTGCTAAAGAGACTTCGGAACGCAAAGGCATCGGTCTAATTGGAATCATAGACGCGCATGCTCCGGTAGTACAACGTGATATTAAGGAGGCACTTTCTTCCGGGGAAATGAAGGAAGTGGACGGCGGAGGAATCGCATATAAGGATACAGTGATTTTACTCGGGACAGAGCTGGAGGTAAGAGAGCCTGGACGGAAGGAGTTTCATCTACTCGCTTATTTTAGAACACTTGAAGAGATGGAGTCTTTCACGGGCTACCTTTCCCGCTATATGAAAAATGTCAATCTCAGCTCTCAGCGTGTGTATGTTCCTGCAATTGAATTACAGCGAGAGATCACATCCAGGGGAGGCCTGTTCATTCCTGCTCATATTTTTACGCCTCACAAGGGAATCTACGGAAGCAGCACGCATCGAATGGATGAAATTCTTGATTTAAGCTTGATTACCGGTGTTGAGCTGGGACTAAGTGCAGATACCGAAATGGCGTCTTTTATAAGTGAGCTGGATCGTTATCCGTTCTTGACCAACTCCGATGCCCATTCTCTAGCTAAGATCGGCCGGGAATATAATGAGCTGTATATTGCGGAGCCTTCATTTGATGAATTTTTGCTGGCTCTGCAAGGCCGCGAAGGACGTAGAATCAAAGCGAATTATGGACTCAATCCTCGGCTTGGAAAATATCATCGAACGTATTGCGCGTTGTGCAACAGCATTATTGATGAGGAGCAAATATCAGGTGAAAGATGCCCTTTTTGTGGAAGTACAAAACTAATTCGCGGCGTGCTTGACCGCATCATATCGATTTCCGATCGAGAAACTCCGCTGGTGTCTGGACTAAGACCGGATTATCGCTACCAGGTGCCGCTTGAATTTATTCCCGGACTGGGAAAGGTAAAGCTTAGAATGCTGCTTGAGGCTTTTGGTACCGAAATGGCTATTCTGCACCATGCGTCCGAGAAGGATCTGTCACATATCGTAGGCGATGAGCTGGCTAGACTTATTGTAATGGCGCGAAATGGGGAGCTCGGCCTGTCGGCAGGCGGGGGCGGTACTTATGGAAAGGTTTCTCTATAGGCTGCTTCAAGAGTCATAGAATAGCAGACAAGTTCATAGAGTATGGTAAGTAATCAGAAAGGGGACGAACCGGTCATCATGTCATTTCTCAAACATACCTTCAGAGACCAAACTCCGCTCTATGTATTTGTCGCTGTTCTATTTTTGGTTGGAGTCATTTTCGGTGCGTTAATGGTTGGAGCCCTTACCCTTGATCAGCAGCAAGATTTGGCTGGTTATTTGGATAACTTTTTTGTCACAATTGATCAAGGAAATCACGCAGGCGCAACTTATTTGGATATTGCATTTCTTCATTTAAAATGGGTAGGTCTCATTTGGATATTAGGCTTGTCCGTCATCGGGCTTCCGGGCATTCTGATTCTTGATTTCTTAAAGGGAGTACTTATCGGATTTACGGTCGGGTATCTGGTAGGACAATATTCATGGAAGGGGCTGCTGCTTGCGATGGTTTCGGTTGCTCCGCACAACCTGTTTATTATTCCAGTTCTTCTCATATGCAGTGTGGCCGCAATTACCTTTTCGCTTCATATGATTAAGAGCAGGTTCTTCATGCAGAGGAATCGGGGAGTGAGGCGGCCGCTTACAAGCTATATCGGACTTACGGTTGCTATGGCCGGATTAATGCTCGCCATTGCCTCTTTGGAGACTTGGGTGACGCCAAGGCTTATGCAATGGGTCACACCATTATTCGTCTAATGTGATATGTTAAACAGCTCTCTCACCTCATCGCTTGATATAGTTGACTTTATCAAAGATGAGACCCTATAATAATACAAGTGAGTTTTCGATCATGATGCAGTGATTTCCTAGGGGGAGGGAGAAGATGGAAGCACGAATCGAGAAAATAAAGCAGCAATTACAATCCCAAGGCTACAAATTAACGCCCCAGCGGGAAGCCACGGTAAGAGTTTTGTTAGAGAATGAAGAAGATCACTTGAGCGCAGAAG
This sequence comes from Neobacillus mesonae, assembly GCA_023715865.1. Taxonomy (GTDB): domain Bacteria; phylum Bacillota; class Bacilli; order Paenibacillales; family Paenibacillaceae; genus Paenibacillus. Next base: position 392,792 of record JAMBOW010000002.1, on the reverse strand, counting down.
ATGTGTTTATGCTCGTCAAGGAAAAAGCTCCCGAAATCGGTCTTGCTACCGTATATCGAACCCTTGAGCTGCTAAATGAGCTGCATGTCGTTGAGAAGATTAATTTTGGTGACGGCGTAGCGCGTTATGACTTGCGCGGTGATACGAACAAGCATCATCATCACCATTTGATATGCGTTCAATGCGGCAGTATGGATGAGATACGTGAGGACTGGCTCGGACCACTTGAAGAACGCTTGGAACGTGAGTTTAACTTTACAGTTCTCGACCATAGGCTTGATTTTCAGGGAATTTGTTTCCGCTGCAAAGACAAAAACGATCAAAAGCCTAATCAATAATATAATGACTAGCAGATCAGACAAGCTCTCACCGGCTTTTGTTCGGGGGAGCTTTTTAGCGTTGTTTTCACATTTCTCCTTCGCTGCCTGTGTGCAAATGATATACATTTAGGTTAGCGTTAGGTAAGATAGAGTTAGGTATTTCGCAGGATTCTCGTAGGTCATCAATAAGGGTCATAAACCTCTAGATCATTTCATAGCCTAGACATAGCAAAGGCGTATGCTGGGAAGACTATGGATACATGTAGAGGACAAGACTCTTGGTGAAAGGCGGGAGGGTTTGCATGATTATTTCAGTCCGCAAAATGCTTCGATTAGTTCGGTTTCTTATCGTATTTGCTGCACTCGTTTACATGTTTTATAATGTGTTCAATCTATTTTCTACATGGATTACACCCGTAGATCATTACAAAATTCCAGAGGGCAATGCACTCAAAGTTTTCCATCCCGAGCAGGGAACGGGGCTTGAGCTCAAGAAGACGAACATCATCGAACGGCTGCGCTTCTATTACTGGTATGGTGAATAGTGAATAATGACTGATTTACTTTTGTCATAATGAAAATTTATAGTAAGGGAGCTGTAATGTACCGATGAGGAATTATGTGCAGCCTTACATGAATTACTTGCAGGAGGATAAAGGCTCTTCCGTAAGTACACTGGAATCTTACAAACGTGATATAGAACAATTTATTGGGTATATGGATAATGAACAGATTACACAGCCGGAGGATGTAACACGAAATCAGATCGTCCTTTATTTGGGATTTCTTAAAAACCAGAAAAAGGCGGCTTCTACGATTGCACGGAATGTGGTATCCATCCGTTCATTTTTCCACTATTTAATGTATCGGGGAATTGTCCAAAAAGATCCTACGTATCATTTGGATGCACCCAAATTAGAAAAATCTCCGCCAAAAATATTGTCCATTGCTGAAGTGGACAAGCTGCTTGCTATGCCGGAGACGTCAACGCCAGCTGGTTTAAGAGATAAAGCTATGCTGGAACTGCTTTACGCAACAGGCATAAAAGTGTCTGAACTGGTACATCTCAATGTTTCAGATTTGAATCCTCAGCTGAAGTATTTACGTACAGGCAGAGACAGCGCAAAAGAGCGCGTGGTCCCCATAACGGGGATTGCTGCACAAGCAACCACGGAGTATGTGGCCAAAGCCCGCAGTGAATTGCTAAGGTCAAATCATTCAGAAGAAGCCTTGTTCGTAAATACGAATGGTTGCAGGCTCACCAGACAGGGCATTTGGAAAATGATTAAAAAGTATGCCGTAGGCGCCGGACTTTCAGAAGGCAGCATTACGCCGCATACGCTTAGACATTCCTTTGCCGCCCATTTGCTTGAAAATGGGGCAGACTTAAGGTCTGTTCAGGAAATGATGGGACATGCAGATATTTCAACGACCCAGATGTACAGTCATGTGGTTAAGCGAAATATGAAGGACGTATATGACCACTATCATCCCAGGGCATAAGTTTGTGACATACTAGTATTGGATACAGGAAGGGGTATTATTTACTTCATGACAAACAATGAACAGAGTTTTAAACGCATATGCTTTATTGTACTTGACAGTGTCGGTATCGGAGAGCTTCCTGATGCTGCTAAGTTTGGAGATGAGGGTGCACATACGCTGGGCCATATTCTCGAGCGAGTACCCGGTGTTAAGCTTCCCAATATGCAAAAATTAGGGCTTGGGAATATTGCTTCTATTCCTCCGCTTGAACCCGTGGATAAACCGGAAGCATACTACGGCAAAATGAAGGAAGTTTCTGCAGGAAAGGATACGATGACAGGCCATTGGGAGCTGATGGGGCTGAAGATCGAGACTCCTTTTAATACATATCCTGATGGTTTTCCACAAGACTTGATTACCGAATTTGAGAAGCAGACCGGCCGTAAGGTCATTTGTAACAAACCGGCTTCGGGTACTGAGGTTCTTGAGGAATACGGGGAAGAACAAATGAAGACAGGAGCCTGGATTGTATACACTTCAGCGGACAGTGTCTTCCAAATTGCAGCTCATGAAGAAATCATTCCTTTAGAGGAGTTGTATAAAGCTTGTAAAATTGCACGCAAGCTGACTCTTGCTCCAGAGCATTCGGTCGGCCGTGTCATTGCACGCCCTTATGTCGGTACACCAGGAGCCTTCACACGTACACCGAACCGCCATGACTACGCAGTTAAGCCTCCAGAGCCTACAGTTATGAATGCGCTGCAAAGTTCTGGTCATGATGTCATTGCTGTCGGAAAGATTAACGATATTTTCGACGGTGAAGGTGTAACAGAGGCCTATCCGACAAAAAGCAATGAGCATGGGATTGAGGTAACAATCGAACAATTAGGCAAGGATTTTAACGGATTATTGTTTACCAATCTGGTTGATTTTGATTCCCTTTATGGACATCGCAGAGACCCTGAAGGTTATGCGGGGGCACTGGAAGTGTTCGACCGTGAGCTTCCTAAGATTATGGAACGTATCGGAGAAGATGATTTGCTTATTATCTCAGCGGATCATGGTAATGATCCGGTTCACAGCGGAACAGATCATACGCGTGAATATGTGCCTGTTCTTATCTACAGTCCATCGCTTAAGCAGCCTGGGGATACAATTGGTGTGCGGGAAACCTACTCCGACCTTGGCGCTACGATTGCTGACAATTTTGGAGCAACGGCTCCGCTTCATGGATCAAGCTTTTTGAAGCAGCTATTATAAGGAATTACGAGAAACTTAAGCACAAAGGGGTATTAACGAATAATGAAATTATTAACTCAAAGCATGGTTCAGGAAGCAGCAGCTTTCATTCAAGAGAAGACAAACGTGAAGCCCGAAATCGGCTTGATTCTGGGTTCGGGTCTCGGTATTTTGGCAGATCTGATTGAAGACGCGGCTGCCATCCCTTATGGCGACATTCCTCATTTTCCGATTTCTACAGTAGAAGGTCATGTGGGTGAACTGCTGATCGGAAATATTCAGGGCCGCCCTGTCGTGATGATGAAGGGCAGATTCCATATGTATGAAGGATACGGACCAGAAGTGACTGCATTCCCTGTCCGTGTAATGAAGGAACTGGGCGTTAAAAAGATGCTTGTAACGAATGCAGCAGGCGGAGTAAATACGGAGTTTAATGCTGGTGACTTGATGATTATTTCGGATCATCTGAATTTGACTGGTCGTAATCCTCTGGTCGGGCCAAATGAGCCTGCCTTTGGTGTTCGCTTCCCTGATATGTCTGAGGCTTACAGCGCAAGACTCAGAAAGCTTGCCAAAGAAACGGCGGAAGCTCAGGGCTTCAATATTCAGGAAGGTGTATATGCCGGACTCCTTGGACCGAACTACGAAACCCCTGCTGAGATCGTTATGCTTCGTAAGCTGGGTGCAGATGCCGTAGGAATGTCTACCGTAGCAGAGGTCATTGTTGCCCGTCATACCGGAATTGAAGTGCTCGGGATTTCCTGCATTACCAATATGGCAGCGGGTATTCTTAATCAGCCTCTTTCTCATGATGAAGTGATGGAAACAGCTGAACAAGTAAAAGGGAAATTCCTCGGCCTAGTCATGGCACTCATTCCATATATGTAAAATACGAAAAAGGGGAAAACGACAATGACGCAGACGAATAACCATGTAACGACCATGTACGGAGGAAATATTGAAGAAGCAGCTGCTTACATTAAAGGCAAGCTGGGCAAATACGCTCCTAAAATTGGCTTGGTGCTCGGATCAGGACTTGGAGATTTGGGAGACCAAATTGAAAATGCTGTATATATTCCATATGACGAAGTGCCACATTTTCCGGAGTCCACGGTAGAAGGACATGCAGGAAGATTTGTAATTGGTCAACTGGAGGGTAAAGACGTTATTATTATGCAAGGCCGTTTTCATTACTATGAAGGCTATGATATGCGTACCGTTGTTCTTCCGGTTTACGTAATGAAGTCCATTGGAGTAGAGACACTTGTTTTGACCAATGCAGCGGGCGGTATGAATCGTGGTTTTAAAGCAGGGGATCTGATGCTCATTTCTGATCATTTAAATATGACAGGTGCTAATCCGCTTATCGGGCCTAACGATGCCAAACTGGGCGTTCGTTTTCCTGATATGTCGGCTGCCTATGATCCGGAATATCGTGCCCTTGCAAAAGAATTGGCTAAAGATATTAAGGGGGAAGACGGTTCTGTTCTTGAACTGCAGGAAGGCGTGTACTGCGGAATCAGCGGACCGACTTACTCTACACCAAAAGAATCTACCATGTTTGCCCTGCTGGGCGGAGATGCTATTGGAATGTCCACAGTGGGCGAAGTCATTGCGGCAAGACATGCAGGTCTCAGAGTTATGGGGATTTCCTGTATAACTGATATGGCGATAGGGGAAGAACTCGAGCCGCTGACACATGAGCAGGTCGTAGCGGTTGCGAATCGTACCAAGCCGAAGTTTATCGGACTTGTCCGTGCTTTTGTAGGACGTGTATAAACTAAGTGTTCTAAATATATGCAGATGTGAGGTCTGATTTATGAGAGCTGTTGATATCATACAAAAGAAACGTGATGGACATGAACTGTCTTCCGAGGAGATTGCTTATCTGATTCAGGGATACAGCCGAGGCGACATTCCTGACTATCAGCTGTCGGCTTGGGCCATGGCTGTCTATTTTCAAGGGATGACCGCTCAGGAGACGGGATACCTTACGATGGAGATGGCTAAATCCGGTGATCAGGTAGACCTCTCACCGATTGGTGGGATCAAGGTGGACAAGCATTCAACCGGAGGGGTTGGCGACAAGACCACAATTGTGCTCGCTCCGCTCGTGGCAGCAGCGGGCGTTCCGGTTGCCAAAATGTCTGGGCGAGGACTGGGTCATACAGGAGGAACGCTGGATAAGCTCGAATCCATTTCTGGCTTTAAGGTAGAACTTACTCGAGATCAGTTTTTTGGGCAAGTTAATGACATTGGCGCAGCGGTCATTGGACAAAGCGGTAATATGGCTCCTGCTGACAAAAAGCTGTATGCTCTTAGGGATGTAACGGCAACTGTAAACTCTATTCCGCTTATAGCTAGCTCTGTCATGAGCAAGAAAATAGCCGCAGGTGCAGATGCTATCGTGCTTGACGTCAAGACAGGAAGCGGAGCCTTTATGAAGACGCTCGATGATTCAATCAAGCTCGCTGAAGCTATGGTGAATATCGGGACTCATGTTGGACGTGAGACTGTAGCAGTAATCAGTGATATGGATCAGCCCCTTGGTCATGGAATAGGCAATGCATTGGAGATCAAAGAAGCGGTTGAAACACTGCAGGGCAAAGGACCAAAGGATCTGGAAGAGGTCAGCCTGTTTTTGGCCTCCCATATGCTGGTTCTTGGCGGTAAAGCACAGTCGGTAGAAGAAGCTGAAGTGAAGCTCCAGAAGATTCTGTCAGAAGGATTAGCCTTTGAAAAGCTGAAGCAAATGGTACAGGCACAAGAAGGTGAAGTCAGACAGATTGAGGATCTTTCTCTCCTTCCTGCTGCGGCACAGCACATTGAAGTGAAGTCATCAGCTGACGGTTATGTGGCAAGCATTGAGGCAGAGGCGATTGGAATTAGTGCGATGCTCCTTGGAGCAGGACGAGAGACCAAGGACTCTGTCATTGATTATGCGGTGGGAGTAACGCTTCTTAAGAAGGTTGGCGATGAGGTGAAAACTGGAGAGCCGCTCGCCATACTTCATGTAAATGAGGGCGATAAGAATAAACTTCAGGAAGCCGAACAGAAATTAGAGCAGGCTTATCGTATATCGGAAACTCCAGTTGCTAAGCAACCGTTGATTTATGCTCTCGTCACTAAAGACGGGGTAAAGCGTTTTGTATGATAGAGTCATCGTAATCGTGGACAGGTATTAGAAAAAGCTGAAGGGCATGCATGCCCTTCAGCTTTTTTAGTGTATCCGATATTTAGTTTCGTATATTTAATTGCAATTTTCATCGCATAACTTTTGTGCACCTTCGATTTGTATAGTCGAGTGCTGAATATTAAACGTATTCTTTAACAAGTCTTTGGCTTGTCTAAGTATTTCATCCCGATCCGCTGGCTCCGTAACGACCAAATGAACGGTGAGCGCAGGAAAATCAGAAGTGATCGACCAGCTGTGCAGATCGTGGAGATGGCTAACATTCGGCAGCTCTAACAGCTGACTGCGTACTTCATCTATGTCGATGGAGTCAGGATTACCCTCCATTAGAACGTGCAGGGAATCTTTTGTTACCCGGAAACCGCTCACGAGAATAAGCACCGCTACTAGAATACTTGCGATAGGGTCAGCAATTGACCAGCCAAAGAAGAGCATCAGCAGCCCAGCTGCGATCGCACCGACGGATCCCAACAAATCCCCTAATACATGCAGGAAAGCTCCCCTCAAGTTTAAATTTCCTTTAACATCACCGCCTCCCATCAGCACCAAAGCAACAATGATATTAATGATTAAACCGATGAAAGCAATCAACAACATTCCAGTGCTCGCTACCTCAGGCGGAGCTGAAAAACGGTTAAACGCCTCCCAAATAATCGACAGGGAGATAACAATGAGGGTGATACCATTCAGAAAAGCAGCGATAATTTCAAAACGCCGATAACCATATGTTTTTGAGCTGCTTGCTGCTTTTTCACCAAATTTGAAGGCGAAGAGGGCAAGTGCCAGGGCAATTGCATCGCTAAGCATATGACCTGCGTCAGCAATAAGCGCCAAGCTCTGAGTGATGAATCCTCCAATCACTTCGATAACCATAAATGCTGTAATAAGCAAGAAAGAGATTAATAGAGCTTTCTTATTATTCGTATGAATATGGCTATGATGATGACCGCTATTGTGGTGGTGATGATCATGATCATTTCCATGATCGTGAGTGTGGTGAGCTTTATCAGTCTCATGATGTTCTATATGCTTCATATTGCTTCCTCCGAACCTATTTAACTTACTCTGTGGAATGGGTCATTTTGCTATGTTTCTTCATCATTTCAATCGTTTTGAGCTAAGTCTTACACTTCCCACAGTCGTTGAATCTATGTACAACATTAAACATTTTACATCAGGTCTGCAACGGTTCAAGCCAGATCTATATTTTTCATAAGAAAACAAGGAATAATTTGGTGAAATCCTGACGACAATGATTAGCAGTATAACGAATCAAGCTATAAAAACGATCAATGGAACTTACACTTGAGGAGGATATGATTGCCATGAAAAAGGGAGCTAGGATGCTGACAGCCTTAGTGCTGACTGCCGCACTTATCGTTCCAAGCATTGCATACGCGGAAGAGCCAGTAAGTCCGCAGCCGGACAACACGACCCCTGCGGTTGATCTTGCACAAAGTGCAAAATCTGCGGTTTTGCTTGACGCAGATACAGGGACCATTATTTATGAGAAAAACGGTCATGAAAAACTGCCTCCTGCCAGTATTACGAAAATTATGACCATGCTGCTGACAATGGAAGCCATAAAATCAGGTCAGTTAAAGTGGACTGATAAAGTTCGTGCGAGTGAATATGCCTCTTCCATGGGCGGTTCGCAGATTTTTCTTGAGCCGGGTGAAGAAATGACCGTAGATGAGATGCTCAAAGGAATCGCTATGGCATCTGGAAATGATGCATCGGTGGCGATGGCTGAGAAAATTGCCGGCTCCGAAGAAGCATTTGTGAAATTGATGAATGACAGGGCAAAGGAATTGGGCATGAACGATACTCACTTTGCGAACTGTAATGGTCTGCCTGTCGAAAATCATTATTCATCCGCTCATGATATTGCCATTATGAGCAGAGAGCTTCTGAAGCATAAGGAGATCACCAAGTATACGGGAGCATATCAGGATTATTTACGGAAAGAAACCGCAAAGCCATTCTGGCTTGTTAATACAAACAAGCTCGTACGGTTCTACTCTGGTGCTGACGGCCTGAAGACAGGCTATACTTCTGAAGCCAAATTTTGCTTATCTGCGACTGCTGTGAAGGATGGTATGCGTGTTGTAGCTGTCGTATTGGGCGAGCCTAATACAAAGACTCGAAACAGCGAAGTATCAAACATGTTTGATTATGCTTTCTCTCAATATGCGATGAAGCCTATTTATAAGCAAGGGGATGTCATCGGTAAGGTGAACATTGAAAAAGGAAACGTAAAAGAGCTCGAGCTGATTGCAGATGTGCCGTACAATGTGCTTATGAAAAAAGGAGCATCCGGTGAGACACAGCAGCAGCTGACCGTGCCTCAAGAAATTAAGGCGCCGATTAAAAAGGGGCAGGTCCTTGGTAAGCTCATCGTAACCCAGGATAGCAAGGTACTTAAGGAGTTTGAGATCAAAGCCGCGGTCGACGTCGAAAAAGCGGGCTTCTGGAAGCTCTTTAAACGGACAACCTCTGATCTTTTCCGCTAAATTCAGCGGGATCCCCCGATTCATGAGAGTTTTCTTCTAGTTTTGTCGGGGGGCAGGAAACGTATTTGCCCATGTAGAAATGGTTGGTCATGACAGGGAGGAGAGTGAACAGGCATGAATTTGCAAGTGAATATGGAACATGCACGGGGAGTGCTCATTGTGCGCTTATCTGGAGAACTTGATCACCATACAGCTGATCTGGTTCGCCTTCAAATGGACGAGGCCATCTCCAAGCAGAACAGCAAGCATCTCGTTCTTAGCTTAAAGGATCTTGAGTTTATGGATAGTTCAGGCCTGGGTGTCATTCTAGGACGCTATAAGCTCATACACCATAAAGGCGGTAAAATGGTCATCTCAGGAGCTAATCCTGCCGTTCACCGTTTACTTGAAATGTCAGGCTTGTTCAAGATTATGCCGGTTTTCGAAAATGAGGGTAGTGCCCTCTCGGATTTGGAGGTTGTCTCATGAGTAAGGATCATTCAAATTTTATGAACCTGCAGTTTGCAGCAAAGTCGGAGAATGAATCGTTTGCGCGAGTGGCCGTTGCGTCTTTTATCTCTCAGCTGGACCCTACAATGGACGAGCTGAGCGATTTAAAAACAGTCGTATCGGAGGCAGTAACGAACAGTATCATCCATGGCTATAACAATGACCATGCCGGTGTTGTAACCATCAAGGCTGAGATCACAGGAGATACGATTACCCTAGTGATTGAAGACCAAGGGGATGGCATTGAGGATTTGGAGCTTGCAAAGCAGCCGCTGTTCACCTCTAAACCCGAGCTAGAGCGCTCCGGCATGGGATTTACCATTATGGAAAATTTCATGGATGAATTTGAAGTGGTGAGCGAACCGGGCAGAGGTACCTCGATCATGATGAAGAAACGGATAGAATCCAAGAAAGCACTGTATAATTAGGGGTTGGACCTATGGAAGCAGAAGCGAAACAATCTTCACATACGTATCTGGAAGATGCGGAAGTCAAGCGCCTCATTGCCCTATCCCAAAGCGGAGATAATGTGGCGCGGGACACGCTAGTCAATTGTAATATACGTCTTGTATGGTCGGTAGTTCAGCGTTTTATGAACCGGGGATACGAGCCTGAAGATCTGTTTCAGATCGGCTGTATCGGGCTTCTGAAATCAGTGGATAAATTTGATCTCAGTTATGATGTCAAATTTTCCACCTATGCCGTTCCTATGATCATCGGCGAGATTCAGCGTTTTCTCCGAGACGACGGAACACTGAAAGTTAGCCGTTCCCTGAAGGAGACCGCAAACAAAGTCCGTAAGAAGAAGGATGAGCTATCCAAGTACTTGGATCGGCTTCCAACCATTAAGGAAGTCGCAGATGAGCTTGGAATTACCCCTGAGGAGGTTGTATTTGCTCAAGAAGCGAATAAGCCTCCGACCTCCATTCATGAGACGGTGTTCGAGAATGATGGGGATCCGATTACACTTATGGACCAAATTGCGGATGAATCTCAGGAACGCTGGTTTGACAAAATGGCGCTTAATGAGGCGATCGAGAATCTTTCAGAGCGGGAGAGACTCATTGTTTACTTAAGATACTACCGTGATCAGACCCAATCTGAGGTAGCGGCAAGGCTCGGTATTTCCCAAGTTCAAGTATCAAGACTTGAGAAAAAAATACTGCAGATCATTCGTGAACAGATTGCCCAGTAAATAAAATAGTTCCTATAACAACTCATTGAAGATATAAGGAGAACATTTTCTAGTTATAGAAAATGCTCTCCTTTTTTCTTTATACTCTTGATCTTTCGGACAATCGATGGCCTAAAGAATAGAAATGAGCAGCAGCCTCCATACTATGAATAATTTCACAGTATAAAGGGGTGAGGTTAGGATGAGCGTTCCATCCACTCCTATCGTTTATGTAAGATTGCATAGCCGGATCAAAATAAAACTGGGTACTGCACTACAAATTCGGCATGTTGCGCACGTGCTCACAGACCCTGTGGGATTGGAAAATCGTATTTTGGATGCCGAACTGATGCACACCGAATCAAAGGACGGAAGCCTGCTTCTCGTTGATGTGCTTCAGATTATTGGCCGTTTACAGGAGATTGTGCCTGGAGCTCAGATTGAGGCACTTGGAAGCAGTCATACCCTTGTAGAGCTGATTCCTCATGATCGGCCGCCGTCCAAATCTCTGTTTGTCCTTGTTTGGCTGCTGTTATTTGTCGGCTCGGCGTTAACCATTATGAACTTTCATGCGGATGTCAACATGAAGGAAGTGCACATCCGTATCGTTGAGATGTTGACAGGGTACCGGGATGAGAATCCCTATTTGTTCCAGACAGCGTACTCCATCGGGATTGGGTTTGGTATGGCTGTGTTTTTTAATCATTTGTTCAAGAAGAAGTGGAACGATGAGCCAACTCCGCTGGAGGTTGAAATGTACCTTTATCAGCAAAATGTGGATCAATACGCAGTGAGTGAGGAGTATGAACGGATCAAGAAAGAACATGATACTTCTGGACGTAAAAATTGATGACAGTACTAAGCGGCTTCGTTCTCATTGTTCTGGGGATTGCTTCAGGTATAGCTGTCGGCAGCGGTGTTATTGCTCTCTTTATCGTGCTTGATATGATACCTCGCCTGGCCCAGCTTACTCGTTCTTACGATAAGGCTTACGCATATGAAGGAGCGATGATTGCGGGTTCCTTTGTGGGAACGGTAGCAGATTTTTGGAACCTCAAGGTAGCCGGGCTTCCGTTGGTATCGATTTTTGTAGGGTTATTGTGCGGTGTATTTATTGGCCTGCTTGCAGCAGCTCTTACAGAAGTGCTTAATGTACTGCCGATCTTGGCCAAAAGACTCGGCATGAAATCTTATTTATTCGGGCTGTTAATGGCCATGGTGTTCGGCAAGGTTGCAGGATCGTTGTTTGATTGGTTTGTTTACAACAGATAATCGCTGAAGTTAGCGATCTGCAGTATATAAAGGAGGTTTCTTAAGAATGTCTGATGAATCACAACACATGAGTGAAGAAGAGAAACAGCTCCAGGAAAAGAAAGAACGTGAAATGTCCGATTCCATTGCGGAGTCGATTCGTTACTGGCAGGACGATGATGTGATCTATTCGGATTTTGACGTGCTCCGGAAAACGCTGAAATATGTCATGGGGTTCGGGGAAAGCTTTGACGTTAACTTTCGGGAGATGACCTTTGGCGGCCGTCATACGGGCTTATTATTCATTACAGGCCTGACCGATGCCAGTATTTTAACGGAAATATTTAAGCGATTGTCGTACATTCCTGAAGATGAGATGACCTCAGACGCTTTGGAAAAATATTTTGAATTTTATATTCCGCATATTCAAGTGTCAAAGATCACTAAGCTCAGCGAAGCCTTTATACAGTCTATGAGCGGGATGAGTGTCTTTTTTGTAGAAGGTGAAGAAACGGCGCTCATTATTGACACTCGGAGCTACCCTTCACGCGGTCCGGAGGAGCCTTCTCTAGAACGGGTTGTCAGAGGGGCAAGGGATGGCTTCACGGAGACGATGCTCACGAATGTTTCGCTTGTCCGCAGACGGCTGCATGATCCTGGCTTTAAGCTGGAGCTTTTCCGTGTGGGGGAAAGAACAAAGACGGACGTGTGTCTCGCATATATTGACGATATTGTCGATAAGCTTCAAGTGGAAACGATTCGTAAAAAAATTGAAAGTATTGATATCGACGGTATTCCGCTTGCAGATAAACAGCTGGAAGAAATCATTATCAATAAGGGCTGGCATCCTTATCCGCTTGTTCGGTATTCGGAGCGTCCTGATTCAGTGGCCTCGCATTTGCTGGAGGGACGGGTTGTGCTGTTTGTAGATACCTCCCCAAGTGTCATGATCATGCCCACTACCTTTTTTGATTTATGCCAGCATGCAGAGGAGAACAGGCAGACACCGTTTATGGGCTCGTATTTACGAATTATTCGGCTCGTAGGGATATTAGCTTCACTGTTTTTGCTTCCTTTGTGGATGCTGTTTGTTATTGAACCTGGATTAAAGCCGGACGGGCTTGACTTTATAGGGCCTCAGGATAATGTAAAGCTCCCGATCATTCTCCAATTCCTAATTGTAGAGTTCGGGATTGATTTGATGCGGATGGCGGCTGTTCACACGCCTACGCCCCTCGCCTCGGCAATGGGTTTGATCGCAGCTATTTTAGTTGGAGATGTAGCGGTAAAGACTGGATTATTTGTTAATGAAGTGCTGCTGTATATGGCGGTAGCCGCAGTAGGGATGTTTGCGACACCAAGCTATGAGCTGGGACTTGCGAATCGTATCGTCAGGCTTATTCTCCTTGTGCTCGTGGCCATTTTCAAAGTACCGGGGCTTGTGGTTGGAACAACGGCAATCATTGTTGCCCTGACGCTGCACCGTTCCTACAATTCTTCTTATCTATGGCCATTTATACCTTTTAATGCAAAGGGATTGGCGGCAACTTTTGTTCGCTCCCCAGTGCTGACAGGTAAGAAAAGACCTTCCTTTAACAAACCTAGAGATAATACTAAGCAGCCGTGACGTTTAGGCAACGATTCTCGCTGTAAATGAATAAAATACAAATGATCTGCCGATTAATCCATTCTTAACAAAAACAGGATTCTGCTATACTGATGTAAAATTCGATGGAAATTTTTCATTCCAGGAAAAGTGGAGGACAAGCGAATTATGTATTTACACGGTACTAGCAAAATTAACGATTCAGGACATCTGGAAATTGGCGGATGCGATACAGTTAAGCTTAAAGAAGAATATGGAACTCCATTATATATTGTTGATGAAACGCTCGTTCGTAAGCGGGCAAGAGAATATATGGATGCATTTAGAGCTTCCGGTCTGAAATTCCAAGTTGCATATGCGAGCAAAGCCTTCAGCGTAACAGCAATGTGTGCGCTTGCTGAGCAGGAAGGTCTGTCTTTGGATGTTGTCTCTGATGGTGAGCTGTACACAGCGCTTCAAGCCGGTTTTCCTACTGAGCGGATTCATTTTCATGGAAATAACAAGACACCGGATGAGATCGAAATGGCGCTTGATGCCAAGATCGGCTGCTTTGTCGTCGATAATTTTGTAGAACTGCAATTACTGCAAGCTATTGCGGCAGAGAAGAATCAGCAGGTCAACATTTTGCTTCGTGTAACTCCTGGTGTGGAAGCTCATACACATGAGTATATTTCTACAGGACAAACCGATTCCAAATTTGGATTTGACATTGGTAACGGCGCTGCTTTTGAAGCGATTGATTTAGCTGAGAAGCAGCCGAATCTTAAGCTTCTAGGCCTTCACTCCCACATCGGTTCCCAAATCTTTGAGGTGGAAGGCTTCCAAATGGCAGTAGAACGCGTCGCAGCGTTTGCCAAGGAAGTTAAGAGCAAGCTGAACGTTACTTTCCAGGTAGTCAACCTCGGCGGCGGTTTTGGTATCCGTTATTTTGAGGGTGATACACCGCTCCAAGTATCGGAGTATGTCAAAGCGATTACAGACGGAGTTAAGACTCATTTTGCTGGAATCGGAGAGGAACTTCCTGAGATTTGGGTTGAACCAGGTCGCAGCATGGTGGGCGAGGCAGGTACTACATTGTACACTGTAGGAACGAGCAAGAACATTCCAGGTGTTCGTAAGTATGTAGCCGTAGACGGAGGTATGACAGATAATCCGCGTCCTGCCCTCTATGATTCCAAATATGAAGCAATCCTGGCTAACCGTGCGAATGAGGCGGCAGAAGAAACGGTGTCCATTGCAGGTAAGGCTTGTGAAAGCGGAGATATGCTGATATGGGATGTAGAGCTTCCTCGCGTAGAGTCCGGCGATCTGCTTGCCGTATCCTGTACAGGTGCTTATAACTATTCCATGGCGAGCAATTATAATCGGATACGCCGTCCGGCTGTTGTATTCGTACAAAATGGCCAAAGCGATCTGGTTGTACGCCGTGAAAGTCATGAAGATATCGTTCGCAACGATATTATTCCAGCGCGGATCAGCAAGCAGACTGTAAATAACTAAGATTTCAAACTTCGCTCTTCGCAAGCTGCTGACATTTCAGCTTGATGTAAGAGCGATTTTCTTTTAGGTTAAATGCTTTGTTCGTTTTTATGATGGCGGATAATTGCAAATTAGTGCTAAAGTAGATACAATCAGATAGTGATGCATGAAATAAGGACAAGGCTTATAAATATAAAGCGGTCTATATTAGAAAATTTCTGAAGGAAGTGACACAATTGAAAAAAGGGATTATTGAACTTGAAAATGGTGGAACAGTAGAAATCGAATTTCTGCCAGAAGAAGCACCAAACACAGTAGCAAACTTTGAAAAACTTGCAAACAGCGGATTTTACAACGGTCTTAGCTTTCACCGTGTAATTCCAGGCTTTGTTGCTCAAGGCGGATGCCCTAGAGGCAACGGTACAGGCGGTCCTGGCTACACAATCGACTGCGAAACTGCTACAAATACGACTAAACATGGAAAAGGCGTTCTGTCCATGGCTCATGCTGGTAAAAATACGGGCGGCAGCCAATTCTTTATCGTATATGAGCCGCAGCCGCATCTGGATGGCGTTCATACTGTATTCGGTAAAGTAATCAATGGTATGGAATATATCGATGGCGTAAAACAAGGCGACAAAATGAAGAGTGTTTCCGTATTTGATGCGTAAATGATTCAGCTATAACGAGCATTTTACAACATCCCGTATATAGGCCCAGAGCTTATATGCGGGGTGTTTTTTATAGGAATAAGGAGAGGACACTTCGGGATGAACGAGGCAATGTAAGTTCAATTGTTGATTTTTCTGAAAGAGAATGCTACTATTTTTCTAATGCTTTAGATTAATGGATTTATAAAAGAATAATGCTGTAATCCTTCGGGGCAGGGTGCAATTCCCTACCGGCGGTGATGACTCTGTCCAAGAGTCTTAGTCCGTGACCCGCTAGCAACCGCTAACGGTGGATCTGGTGAAATTCCGGAACCGACAGTATAGTCTGGATGAGAGAAGGAGAATAGGTACATAAGACATTTTGTTTTCGTACCCGGCTGACTGAATTATGCGTGCTCTAATAATCAATTCTTATGGCATGCTTATTTGCTGAACTTCGAATGAGGAATAACCCTATTCGAAGCAGTCTGGCCGTACTTCTATTGAACTCTCAAGCCCCTGTCCGGCTATATCCGGCAAGGGCTTTTTTTAGATTACGGAACTTAGAATTACTTCAGTTGGTGTTTTCTATTTTCGTTTCTTGTTGAAAAGAGGTTAAAGTGATGGAAATGATGAATGATGAGTTTTATATGTCTCTTGCTTTGGACATGGCAGAACGGGCACAAGGTCAAACGGGTATCAATCCCGTCGTAGGCTGTGTAGTTGTCAAGAACGGACGAATGGTTGGACTAGGCACACATCTGCAAAGAGGAACAGGACATGCCGAGGTTCATGCGCTCAACATGGCAGGCAGTGAGGCAGAGGGCAGTACGGTATACGTTACCCTTGAACCTTGCAGTCATTATGGCAAGACTCCTCCATGCAGTGAAAGGCTGATCAGTGAAAAAGTAAAGAGGGTTGTCGTTGCTTGTGAGGATCCGAATCCGCAGGTTGCGGGCAAAGGCTTTGAAATGTTAAGAAGACACGGGATCGAAGTAAAGGTAGGCGTACTCCGGGACAGAGCTCGTCGATTAAACGAAAAATTCATTAAGTATATTACGACAGGCTTACCGTTTGTAACGCTAAAAACCGCCTCTACATTAGACGGGAAGATCGCAACAAGAAGCGGTGACAGCAAATGGATCTCGAACGAGCAGGCAAGAGAGCATATTCACATGTTAAGACATCGCCATCAAGGGATTATGGTAGGTGTTGAAACGGTTATTGCCGACAATCCCGAGTTAACAACTCGATTATCTGTAGATGGAATTAATCCCATTCGGATCGTGGTGGATTCTAAACTGAGAACACCACTGGATGCGAAGCTGATCCGAGATGGACTTGCTCGAACGATTATTTTAACGACGGATGAAGCAGATCAAGCAATGGAAGAAGAGCTGAGCCGTTTGGGCGTTGAGATCATTCGCTGCGGACCGGGACCAAGGGTGAATTTATTAAGAGCAATGAGCTTACTGGGTGAAAGAGAGATAGGCTCTATATTGCTTGAAGGTGGAGGCACTCTAAATGGAGCGATGCTGGAAGCGAAGCTGATTGATCGCTTGTTGATGATTATAGCGCCGAAAATTGTCGGAGGATATGATACACCAGGCAGCTTCCGCTTTGAAGGTGTGGAAAGAATGAGTGAAGCTATAGTTCTAGGTAAACTCGAAGTGGAGACCATTGGAGATAATATATGCATTACAGGTTTACCTGTGTGGCCCTAGGGCTGGTAAGGAGTGAAATGCCATGTTTACTGGACTGATTGAAGAAGTGGGCAGAATACGCAGTATTGGCCGCAAAGGTGAAGCGATGGTGCTCGGCATTACAGCTAATAGGATCATGGACGACTTGAAGATTGGCGACAGTGTAGCTGTCAACGGAGTGTGTCTGACGGCAACAACGATTGAAGCCAGAGGTTTCACTGCAGATGTCATGCCGGAAACTTACCGTCATACGACGCTGAAGGATTTGGGTAATGGCAGCCTCGTGAATCTTGAACGAGCGATGTCAGCCAGCGGTCGATTCGGAGGACATATTGTTCAGGGTCATGTGGACGGGACAGGCAAGATTATGTCCATCACTCGTGATCAGAATGCTGTCGTATTTGAAATTGCTCCTGCTCACGACGACGTATTTCGATTTATTATTCCCAAAGGCTCCATAACAATTGAAGGGATCAGCCTGACTGTGGTGGATACAACAGCTGCTTCATTTACTGTGTCGATTATTCCCCATACACTTGGAGAAACAGTGCTTGCTTACCGAAATACCGGAGATATCGTCAATCTCGAATGTGATATTCTTGGTAAATACGTAAACCATTTGCTTCGTTACGGACAAGAGCCTTCTGGGGCAGGAACATCAAATAAAAAGTCCGATTTGAGCTTGGAATTTTTAAGCATGCACGGATTTAACTGATAAAGTACAAGATAATGCAGCATATAAGGAAGGTGAGATCATGGAGGAAGAATCCATATTCCATACAGTAGAAGAAGCTCTTCAAGATTTACAGCAAGGCAAAGTCGTTATCGTAGTTGATGATGAAGACCGGGAGAATGAAGGGGATTTTGTTGCTCTGGCTGACAAAGCGACGCCTGAGGTTATTAATTTCATGATTACCGAAGGACGTGGCCTTGTATGTGTGCCGATTACTCAGGAACGTGCAGAGGAACTGGACCTCAAACCAATGGTTCAGCAAAATACAGATTTCCATGGCACTGCCTTTACCGTATCCGTCGATCACAAACATACGACTACCGGTATCTCAGCTCACGAGCGTTCGATTACAGTTAAAGCGTTAATCGATCCGGCTTCTACAGGTGAAGATTTCAGAAAGCCTGGGCACATGTTTCCGCTGGTTGCCAAAAAAGGCGGAGTGCTAAGACGCGCTGGTCACACAGAAGCAGCTGTTGATCTTGCCAGAATGAGCGGCTCGTACCCTGCTGGCGTAATTTGCGAAATTATTAAGGAAGACGGATCAATGGCAAGACTTCCTGACCTGCGGGAAATTGCCAATCAGCATGACTTAAAGCTGATCAGTATTAAGGATATGATTGCATACCGCAATGCCAAGGAAAAGCTGGTTACCCGTGAGGTTGCGGTCAGAATGCCGACGGATTTCGGTGAGTTTCAAGCCATTGCCTATACGAATGAAGTAGATCAGAAGGAGCATGTTGCCCTGGTAAAAGGCACGCTAAACACAGATGAACCTGTACTTGTTCGTGTTCACTCCGAATGCTTGACAGGGGACGTCTTTCATTCACATCGCTGTGACTGCGGCCCCCAATTTGAAGCGGCCCTCCGTCAGATCCATGAGAACGGCAGCGGCGTGCTGCTCTACATGCGCCAAGAAGGCAGGGGCATTGGCCTCATTAATAAACTAAAGGCATATAAGCTGCAGGAGCAGGGACTTGATACCGTAGATGCCAATCTGAAGCTTGGCTTTCCTGCTGATCTTCGTGATTATGGTATTGGAGCTCAAATCCTTAAGGATTTGGGTATTCGCCAAATTAACCTTCTGACTAACAATCCTCGTAAAATCAAAGGACTTGAAGGTTATGGTCTGGAGGTTGTTTCCAGAGTGCCGATTCAGATTGCTGAAAATGAAGATAACTCATCATACCTTCATACCAAGCAATCGAAGCTTGGTCATATGTTGAAGTTTGATGATATCGAGCAAAACGAGCAAATTTAAATCATAGCATTATTACTATATATGAAGGGTTGATGAATAAAGATGGCAAACTATTTTGAAGGTAATTTAGTCTCAGAAGGATTAAGATACGGAGTCGTTGTAGGACGGTTTAACGAATTTTTAACAAGTAAGCTGTTGTCTGCCTCATTGGATGCTTTTAAGCGTCATGGAGTAAAAGATGAAGAAGTCGATGTAGCCTGGGTGCCTGGAGCATTTGAGATTCCTCTTATCGCTCAAAAAATGGCCGAGAGTGGAAAGTACGATGCAGTCATTACACTTGCTACCGTAATCCGCGGTTCAACGACTCATTATGATTATGTCTGCAACGAGATGGCGAAAGGCGTAGCGGCAATTAACCTGAAGACAGGAGTTCCTACGATCTTCGGACTTGTGTCCACTGAAAATATTGAACAGGCCATCGAACGCTCCGGAACCAAAGCAGGTAACAAGGGCTGGGATGCTGCCGTAGCAGCAATTGAGATGGCAAACTTGACGAAACAGCTAAAATAGTGCTTATTTAATATAGTGCCCTGTACTCAGGTATCACTTTTAAATCAAAGGATGCCGGGGCAGGGCTTTATGTATTTTTTAACAGTTGCGGGAGGATGCGTCCATTGACGGTTGTAACCTATAAGCTTGAATCGTTTGAAGGCCCATTGGACCTTCTATTACATTTAATAGACAAACATGAGATTGACATCCAGGATATACCGATCAGCCGGATTACGGACCAATATATGGATTATATTCATTCCATGCAAGAGCTGGAGCTTGATATTACGAGTGAATTTCTAGTGATGGCAGCAACACTGCTGGCGATAAAGAGTAAAATTCTGCTGCCCAAGCCTCCTGTCATTCCTGATTTTGAAGATGATTTTTATATGGAAGAGGAAGAACAGGACCCGCGTGCTGAATTGGTTCAAAAGCTTATTGAATATCGAAAATTCAAGAGCATAGCACGTCATCTGCATGAACGTGAATCAGTTCGCAGCCTTATTTTTTCTAAAGAGCCGGAAGATCTGGCTCCGTATGTACAAGCTGAGCCGTCAAATCCAGTTGAAGGTTTGCACACCGCTGATTTGATAGCGGCTTTTCAGAAAGCACTCAGCCGGGCTACGCGAAATACGAGTGTGGCTAAGATACATCGGGATGAGATATCGGTAAAGGATCGGATTCGTGATGTAGCAGGCACGCTAGGACAAAAAGGGTATGGCAGTAAAATGCTGTTTTCTAAACTGCTGCACGAGGATATGTATCGGCAAGAGATCGTCGTTACCTTTTTGGCTATTTTGGAGTTGATGAAGATGAAACAAATTGTATGTTACCAGGAACGATTGTTTGAGGATATCGTTATGGAATGGAGAGGGGAAGAAGAAAGGAATGGACTTTCCGACATTGAAATCGATTATTGAGGGCTTGCTGTTTTTATCAGGGGAAGAAGGACTGAACGTCAAGCATCTTTCCGAAATCGTCGATCAGCGTCCAGAAGTCGTGACAGATGCGCTCGAAGAACTGAAGCGAGAATATTCGCAGCAAGGGAGAGGTTTGCAGATCTTAAAGATAGCCGGAAACTATCAGATGGGAACTCTACCTGAACACGCACCTTACTTCGAGAAGCTTGCTTATTCGCCTTCCAGGTCCTCTTTATCCCAAGCGGCTCTGGAGACCTTATCCATTATTGCGTATCGGCAGCCCATTACACGGGTAGAGATTGAGGAAATTCGAGGCGTTAAAGCTGAGCGCGCACTCCATACATTATCCGGTAAAGATTTGATTGAAGAAGTAGGACGAGCGGACGCCATTGGCCGACCGATTCTATATGGAACAACTAAAGCTTTTCTGGATTACTTTGGGCTTGGGACGATTAAAGATTTACCGGAGCCGTCCATGTTCGAGGATTCGGATCCGCTGGAAGAAGAGACCCAGTTATTGTTCAGTAAGCTCGAACAAAATATGTTCGAGGAAGAGAATACGAGCGACAGCCAAGATAAATAGAAGATGAAGAAGAATCGATATCATTTGAATATCGGTTCTTTTTTTATAGAGAAATAAGATTTAAGTATGAATTTTCTTCTGTTTCCGCATGGTTTCCATTTTTATGAACATACTACAAGGGTGTTTTAATATTGCTTATACCAGGGGGAAGACTCGTGTGGATCTGGATTGGTGCAGGTGTTTTGCTCGTCATCCTATTAATCATTGTGCTCGTACTTATATCAAACATACATATCCATCTGGTCGTTAAGTCCAAAGATAATAAGCAGGAGGTATTTGTACAGTTTAAAATGCTGTACGGTCTGCTTCGTATGAAAAAGGAACTGCCGGAGGAAAAAATAGAGGCTATTAAAGCGAAGTTGCTAATGAATCTACAGCGTGCAATTAGCGAAGAAGGAGAAGATAAGGAAGGGAGCAGAGAGGAACAATCTGAGACTAAGCATGGAAAAAAGGGAATTACACATCAAGTTAGAGCTTTGATGAAAAGTGCCTATGCACTAAAGATATGGGATACGCCTCCATTCTCCTCCATTCGGATCCTGCAGCTGAGATGGCATACCCTTATTGGAACAGAGGACGTGGTGATCACATCTATGACGACTGGTCTCTTATGGGGAGTCAAAAGCACGATGCTGGGGTGGTTATCGCATAAAGTACGATTTATAGAGATGCCGGATCTTGAGGTAACGCCAAACTGGAAAGAGAAATGGGATTTGGATACAAGCATTGAACTAAGAGCCTGCATCAAATTTTTCAGAGGGATGCGGCTTAGCAATATGATCACCAAGCGACTAGCGGAGGCACATGGAGGAATTCTGTCCTGGCGCAGAGATTTAGAAGAAGAGGCATGAACAGGAGTAAAGATATTTAATTTTCCATTTGTTTTACACACATAGTAGTTGGCGGCACTGGTAAAGCTATAGGATGTCAAATCATTGTTAATAAGGAGGCAATTTATCTATGTCGGATCATCCAATTCAAGGATTAATGAAGACGGCCATGGAAAATATTAAAGCGATGGTCGATGTAAATACCATTGTTGGCGATGCGGTGGAGACTCCAGATGGAACGGTCATTTTACCAATCAGCCGTGTAGGCTTCGGGTTTGCGGCAGGCGGAAGTGATTTTCATCTGGATAATGAAAATGAGTCAAAAAGCAGCAATAGCGGAAACGCACACTCCTCTAAGGCTAATCCTTTCGGGGGCGGAAGCGGCGGCGGTGTATCCATTCGTCCAATTGCCTTTTTAGTTGTAGGCAGCCAGGGTGTTCATATTGTCCCTCTTGATAACCAGACGCATCTGTTTGAGAAGATCATTGATTCTGCACCTCAGGTCATTGATCAAATTCAAAGCATTTTTCAAAAAAACAGCGCAGGTGCTGCGATGACAACCCCAACGGCTTCAACGTATGAGGTGTAAATGAATTGTTTTGGTCCCTTCCCTAGCTTAACGACGGAGGGGACTTTTTCATGGACATACTTCTGCATGTCCATACATAGAATAGTACAAGATTAACCCTCAAAGGACCCGGAGGAGAAGCAAATGAATCTTTTAAAAAAAATCATTTTATTGCCTTTGGTATTTTCGCTTGCAGCAACACCCTATACGGTTTTTGCTGACCATGAACCCGGTCATAAGGAACCGCCTGAACTGAGCACAAACGCAGAGACGGCTGCTTTGGTCGACGTCAATTCTGGCCGTGTTCTTTACAGCAAAGATGGAGATAAAGAAATGCGGATTGCAAGCTTGACGAAGATTATGACAGCGATCGTGGCTATCGAACAAGGAGACTTGAAGAGCACCGTCACCGTCGGGAAAAATGCAGCCGGCAAAGAGGGATCTTCTATTTATTTGAAGCAGGGTGAGAAGATGACTCTTGAAAATATGCTCTTTGGCTTGATGCTGCGTTCAGGCAATGATGCGGCCACCGCCATTGCGGAACACATAGGAGGATCAGAGGAGGGCTTTGTCCATCTGATGAATGTAAAAGCGGAGGAGATCGGACTTAAGCATACTCAGTTTAAGAATCCGCATGGTCTGGATGCTGAAGGGCATTATTCGACTGCAGAAGATATGGCCAAGCTGACTGCTTATGCTCTGCATAATGCTGACTTTAAGCGAATTGTCGCTACAGAGGAACGGAAAGCCCCCAATCCGGAAGAATCCTGGGATTATGACTGGCATAATAAGAATAAAATGCTTCGATTGTACGAGGGCGCTGACGGTGTTAAAACCGGGTATACCAAAAAAGCTTTCCGTTGTCTGGTAAGTTCGGCAACACGGAATGGGCAGCAGCTGGTGGCGGTAACCCTGAATGATGGGGATGATTGGAACGATCATGCCAATATGTTGGACTTTGGCTTTGAGCATTATCATCTGAAGGAGCTCGCCAAAAAAGGTCAATCCATTCAAAAGTTCCAGTACATTACTGGTAATAACTTCAAATACCCGCTTCTCGCAGCAGAAGTGAGTGACGTAAAAACAAAGCTGATTCTGTACAATCAGCAGCTTGATAAAGGGAAGCGCAGCAAAGTTGATGAATCTTCCAGCTTTGGCCTGATGGGACGGGTTGAATTTTTGCTTGGTGAGACGAAAATCGGTGAAATACCCGTTTATGAGAAGGGGAGCCTCATTCCAAAAGACAAGGCTGCAGAGGCGATGGCTCTTGATTTCGGACATTTAAAGGGTGATTCTCTGCTTGGATCTCTGAAGCAAGTGTTTGATCAGCTTTTTGACATGAGATAAGCGGGGAGTTATCGGGAGGGATTGTGAATGATAAATGTAATTTGGCTTGCTATGATCGTAATCGGATTCATATTTGCCGCGGCCAAAGGGAATATAGAGCTTGTAACCCAGGCCGCTTTTGACGGGGCAGCGACTGGAGTTACCGTTTGCTTTGGTCTCATCAGCGTGCTGGTGTTCTGGATGGGGATGATGAGGATGGCGGAGGATGCCGGCCTTTTGACGAAAGTAGCTAAATTGCTCGGTCCTGTCGTTTCTTATCTTTTTCCCGATGTACCGAAGCAGCATCCTGCAATGGGCTATATTTTGTCCAATATGAGCGCGAACCTCTTTGGACTCGGAAATGCAGCAACCCCTATGGGTATTAAGGCGATGCAGCAGCTTCAGGAGCTGAACCCGGACAAGACAACTGCCAGCCCGGCGATGTGTACATTGCTGGCTCTAAATACCGCGAGTATAACGCTTATTCCCACAACACTTATTGCAATACGGCTTAATTATCATTCGGCAAACCCTGCCGAAATTGTAGGCACGACACTGATGGCGACGGCCATTGCAACCTTTGCAGCCATTGCAGCAGACCGTTATTTCCGAAGTCGAACACCTCAAATTCCTAGTGCTCCTAAAAGCGGCCTCTCTAAGCCTGCTGTTGAATCATCCTCGAAAGGGTGAGCATTCATGTTGTCCTTTATTAATCTCATTTCGACATGGGCTATACCTGTCATTATTGCTTTTATCCCAGTATATGCCTACTTTAGGAAAGTACCTGTGTACGAATCTTTTGTTGATGGGGCAAAGGAAGGCTTTGGCACAGCCATATCGATCATTCCCAGTTTAGTCGCAATGATGGTAGCGATCAGTGTATTCCGGGCGTCGGGTGCGCTTGATTTTTTTATAGGGCTCATTGCCCCATTGTTTCAATGGATGGGTGTTCCTCCTGAGGTGCTTCCGCTGGGGATTCTAAGACCTTTAACGGGGACAGGCTCTCTTGCTTTTACAACAGATCTGATCCAAACTCATGGTCCAGATTCGATGATTGGACGTATCGCTTCTACCATTCAGGGCAGTACGGATACGACATTATATGTCCTCACAGTCTATTTTGGAGCAGTCGGTATCCGAAATGGCAGGTATGCGCTGAAGGTAGGTTTATTCTCGGATATCGTCGGTTTCGTAGCTGCAATTATGATCTGCCTGCTCGTATTTGGTTAGCATCAAATACATATAGAACCTCTGGATAATGTTCCAGGGGTTATTTTCCTCTAGATGACCTTGTTATTTCTCTGTCTGATGGGTATCATTAATCCCTGAGGTGACTTATTTAAAATGGAGAGATTACAAAAAATTATCGCACAGGCGGGTATCGCTTCCAGACGCAAGAGTGAAGAGCTTATACTGTCCGGCAAAGTAGAAGTAAATGGTGAAGTCGTGACTGAGCTCGGTACGAAGGCGAATCCCGATGAAGATATCATTACGGTCAATGGTAAACCCATTCGCAGCGAGAAGAAAATCTACTTGGTGATGAATAAACCTAAAGGTGTTATTACAAGTGCAGCTGATCCTGAAGGGAGAAAGATTGTTTCAGATTATCTGAAGGGCATTAAGGAGCGTGTCTATCCGGTAGGAAGACTGGACTATGATACGGAAGGTCTTCTTCTGCTGACTAACGATGGAGAGTTCGCCCACTTGCTGACACACCCGAAACATCATGTACCCAAAACCTATTGGGCGACAGTCAAAGGTGTTCCGCATGGCACATCACTTGATAAGCTTCGGGATGGAATTATGCTGGAGGACGGCATGACTTCACCTGCTGAGGTCGAGTACAAGGATGTGGATACAGCGAAGAATGAGGCTGTTATTCAGATTACGATCCATGAAGGACGAAATCGTCAAGTCAGACGCATGTTCGAAGCAATCAATCATCCAGTGATTAGACTGAAGAGGATTTCCTTCGGAGGGCTGCTGCTGCAAAATTTGAAGCGCGGAGTGTACCGCCACCTGACGGCAGAAGAAATAAACAATCTTCTTCAGGCTGCCAAATCGGAATCTTCGAAAAAGAAATCGCGTAGATAAAGATGGGCAAAGAATGGACTAAAGTGCAGGATAGTGAGCTGCTTTAGTTCATTCTTTTTTTATACGGAGAACTAAAAGAATTGCCATAACCAATATGAAATACACGTTTTAGTTTACCTTTGAGTGACTGCAATAACTAAAATGAAATACATATTTTAGTTAAGCTTGAGTGACTGCAATAACTAAAATGAAATATATATTTTAGTTATGCTTAAATGACTGCAATATCTAAAATGAAATGCATATTTTACTTTAGCTTGAATGACTGCAATATCTAAAATGAAATGCATATTTTAGATATTGCAGTATAGGACACACAATTTTCAAAAAACAGACGCAGTTTTGTGACAATTTTCGTTATAATTAGGCTAGATGTGGAATTGGACAAGATTGTCATAAAAGGAGAGCATTTACGATGGGGAGATCAAAGAGAACCGTTCAGGTTGTTATTTTGATATTCATTGTCATTTTAGGAGCTTATGCTATATTCTCGTCTGTTGCCAAATCGGATGGCAAGCCAACCGTTGGTGATTCGGTACCCGAATTTGAGCTTTTAGGCATCGATGAGGCTGTTCATGAGCTTGATAAGTATAAAGGGCAGCCGATGGTCATTAATTTTTGGGGAACCTGGTGCGAGCCTTGTGTTGATGAAATGCCTGCCCTGCAGGAACAGTGGGAGAACTGGAAGGATCAAGGGGTAGTATTCATCGGGGTCAATGTAGGCGAAGACAAGATGACAGTAAACAACTTCGTCCGACAGGTCGGTGTAGACTTTCCAATTATGTATGATGAAAAAAAGGTGGCTACAAGCCGTTTTGGAGTGGGACCGATGCCCTCAACGTTTTTCATTTCAAAGAATGGAAAGATCTCTGATATCTTTGAAGGTCAGCTGAATTTAGACACTCTTGAGTATCGCATCCGGCAATTGGTGAATTCAAACTGAGCAAACAGGGGGATTTGAGACATCATGATCCAAAATACAAAGTGTGAATGCGGCCATCAAAATCCGGTTGGAACAGTGCTTTGCGAGGCTTGCGGTAAACCTCAGCACGATCAGGACCTCGTATCCACCGAACTGCTGGAAATGAGATACGACGGCATGGCCAGACGATCACAGAAAAGTAATCCAAATATCATTGATCTAGTCTGGAATTTCTTCTCCTCGGTAAAAGTGGCAATCTACTTGATTGTGCTTACCCTGCTTGGATCCATGCTTGGTACAATCTATCCGCAGGAAAATGCTTTTATCAATATTGATCCTTCCGTTTATTATAAAGAGACTTATGGAACACTTGGACATATTTATTACTTATTAGGTTTATCCCATACATACGAATCCTGGTGGTTCATTTTGCTCTTAGTTATGATCGGTGCTTCTCTTGTCATATGTAGTCTTGACCGTGTCCTTCCGCTATATAAAGCGCTGAGCAGACAACGTATTCCCAAGCATATTCAATTTTTAACAAGACAACAAGTTACATACCAGTCGCCTTTCCCGGACGAGGAAGCAGAGGAGTGGATTAAGAAAGCGGTTGCGCCGCTCAAAAAGAAGGGCTATCGGGTAAAAACGGACGGAAAAGCACTGCTTGCTGAAAAGTACCGGTTTAGCCGGTGGGGACCTTATGTCATACATATAGGCCTTATTATTTTTCTGCTCGCCGTTTTAGCCAGAGGGTTGCCTGGTTTACATATGGACGAGCATATTACATTCCCTCAGGGGGAGATCAAGAATATCCCCAACACGACCTTGTACTTAGAAAATATTAATTTCAAGGTGGAGTATTATTCGGAGGAGGAGACTCCGGAGGATTTCAGAAACCTTGGCCGGATCGTTCCAAAGCTGTTTGAAACGGAAGCAAAACTATATGAATGTACGGCAGATTGCACAGACCCATCCAAAACTCCTCAGCTCAAAGAAGTGGAGCATCATTTCATTCAAGTGAATGATCCTTTGGATTATAAAGGGTTTAAAGCATATCAATACGATTTTGATCTTACACCGATTTTGCGTTCCGTATCTCCTGAAGTCATTGATATAAAGACGGGAGAATCTTATGGTAAGATTCAGCTCGACATGAACAATCCCGAGCAGAATTTTGAAGCTGGCCCCTATTCCCTGACTTTAAAAGAAAAGTACATGGACTTTGGATTGAATGACGAAGGAGTTCCCGTATCGAAGTCACCGAATCCGAATGCGCCGGCCTTCTTATTTGTCATTACAGGGCCTGATCTTCCGGAAGAAGGAATTCAGTATCTTTATTTTCCGCTGATGATCGACAAAGAGCGTTTTCAACAGGATTTGATCAATGAACGGCTTGGCGGCGGTTTAAATCCGATTACGCTGGATGTGGATGGCATGGATAATGTTGATATTATTGAATCCACATCTTATTTGAATATCCGCATTGACAAAGCGATGCCGTTTGTATGGGTAGGAGCCTCCATTGTCATGTTAGGCTTGGTGCTCGGATTTTACTGGCATCACCGGAGAATCTGGATCAGGATTGATGAAGGGAAATTGGTTCTCGGGGCACATACGAACAAGAATTGGTTTGGCTTAAGGCGTGAGATAGCTGATGTATTAAAGCAATTAGATATAGTAGTTGACGAAAAACTCTTGGATAACGGAGGAAATAAAGCGTGAACAACTTACTTGATCTTAGCAGCAATGCGTTTATGATCTCATTTTTCTTATACTGTGCAGCTTTTATTGTGTATGCAATCGCAATTATGGGCCGCAAATTCAGCAACCGAGATCCAATCGTGCATGTGAAGAAATGGGGAAAAATCGGACTGTTTATGACTTCAATCGCCCTTGCTGCACAATTGGTATACTTTTTTACCCGCTGGATCGGGGCAGGGCATATTCCGGTAAGTAATATGTATGAGTTTATGACGTTCTTGTCAATGATGGTCGTCATTGCGTTTATCGTTTTATATGCAATCTACAAAATGCCACTGCTTGGGTTGTTTGCGCTCCCCATCACGATTATTCTGATGGCATATGCAGCAGTATTTCCTCAAGAAGTTCAGCCACTTGTACCTTCACTAAAGTCCATTTGGCTTAACATTCACGTGACGCTCGCAGCACTTGGCGAGTCCTTTTTTGCAGTAGCCTTTGCGGCAGGGCTGATGTATCTCCTGCGCACCGTTAATTTTGACAGTTCTGCGAAAAGTGACAAGAGACAGCAAGGATGGGTTGAATTCACGCTCATTGTCATTATTATTGTAATAGGGTTTATCGGTTCTGTGTTTGCATTCCGAGCAAGCGGATATGAGGCTGTCTTCACTCAGCAGCAAGCGGCTAACGTTGACACCGAGGGGACCGATAATAGTACAATAGAAAAAGTAATTTATCATATGCCGCCGATTGTGGCACCGTACAATAGTGAAACCGAAAGCTTCACTGCGTTCCTTGGCATGGAGAAACCTCTATTTGAAGCTCCTTCCTGGATGAATGGAGTAAACGCAGGCCGTAAGCTGAATACGGTAATTTGGTCCATTCTATCGGGTGTTATTTTATATGGATTATTGCGGCTTATAATCCGGAAACCTATAGGACGAGCAATCCATCCTCATTTAAAAGGCATTAATCCGGATGATTTGGATGAGATCAGTTACCGTGCTGTAGCAATTGGCTTCCCGATCTTTACGCTCGGGGCTCTTATATTTGCCATGATCTGGGCTGAAATCGCCTGGGGACGATTCTGGGGATGGGACCCTAAAGAAGTCTGGGCTTTAATTACATGGCTGTATTACAGTGCTTATCTTCACTTGCGGCTTTCAAAGGGATGGCAGGGAAGAAACTCGGCCTGGCTTGCCGTTATCGGGTTCTTAATTGTCATGTTTACACTGGTTGGCGTGAATTTAATTATCTCAGGTCTTCACTCTTATGCAGGAACAGAATAATG
Source organism: Neobacillus mesonae (assembly GCA_023715865.1). Lineage (GTDB taxonomy): Bacteria > Bacillota > Bacilli > Paenibacillales > Paenibacillaceae > Paenibacillus. The sequence goes on along the minus strand of JAMBOW010000002.1, from coordinate 362,975 downwards.
CAAGTATAGTCATATAATGTATATTCAAAAGAGGCATACTATGGGGACTGGATTAGGAAAGTGGGGCGAATCTTGCTAATGGCAGAACATGAGAACCGGATACTGGTCGTCGATGATGAAGAAAGAATCAGACGTTTACTTAAAATGTATCTGGAAAAGGAAGGTTATGAAATTGATGAGGCGGAGGATGGAGAATCCGCACTTCAAAAGGCAACATCAGAAGAATACGGCTTGATTCTACTTGACGTAATGCTGCCGGGCATCGATGGGATTGAGGTGTGTACTCGGCTGCGTCAGGTCAAATCAACCCCTGTGCTTATGCTGACTGCAAAGGGCGAAGAAATAAATCGGGTTCAAGGGTTTGAAGTCGGCGCTGATGACTATGTGGTTAAGCCGTTTAGTCCCCGTGAAGTGATATACAGAGTGAAGGCCATATTGCGTCGCTCTTCGGAAACAGCATACTTATCTAAGGAAACCAATTCTAGCAACAATATCGTATTTCCTCATTTGCTGATCGAACATGATGCACACCGGGTAACTGCGAATGGAGAAGAGGTCAGCCTTACACCCAAGGAGTACGAGCTGCTGCACTATTTAGCATCTTCTCCCGATAAGGTTTTTTCCAGAGAGGACCTATTAAAGGATGTTTGGAATTATGAGTTTTTCGGCGACTTGCGTACCGTAGATACCCATGTGAAACGTCTGCGTGAAAAATTGAACAGGGTCTCGCCAGAGGCTGCATCCATGATTACAACTGTGTGGGGCGTTGGATACAAATTGGAGGTACCTAAGTAAGGTGAACTTTTGGAAGACACTTGTCGGAAAACTGTGGTATACGATCATTTTGCTCGTCGCCTGTGTTCTAATGACACTGGGGGTATTTTTACTTCCTTATATCGATATTAACTTTTCAGCGAGTGAATCCGGTGATATCAAGCGGATGTTTGTATTGGTTTGTATTATCGGATTTAGCTTAACCACCTTCTTCGCTTTGTTCCTGTTTACCAAAATCACTCAGCCTATGCAGCAGCTCATAAAGGCAACCGATGAGATACGCAAAGGGAATTACGGAACTCGCCTTTCCCTTGTAACAAGCGATGAGATCGGCGAGCTTGCTAATGCTTTTAACCATATGGCTGGGGAACTGGAAGATACGATTCGTAATTTGAATCATGAGAAAGAACGGGTAGCTAGTGTCCTTCGAAGCATGACAGATGCCGTAGTTTCGTTTGACGGGGAAGGAAGAATGATTTCTACCAACCCGCCCGGAACAAAAGTGATGTCATTGTGGAAGGGGATTGAATGGAATGAAAATGATGAAAGGCATGCGGATCGTGAAAGCTCCTTTCAGCATATAGACAATGTTCCCCCTCCGCTTAGACCTTTATTTTATGCTGTGGTGGCAGAGGGACAGGACCAAAGTGCAGAAATTCATGTGAAGCAGAGTGTATGGTCCATTCAAATGGCTCCTCTGCATATGGAACAGGGAAGCAGGGGAGCGGTTGCTGTGCTCCGGGATGTAACAGAGGAAGCGCATCTGGAGAAAATGCGGAGCGACTTCATTGCTAATATCTCACATGAAATTCGGACCCCGCTTTCTATGATTCAGGGTTACAGTGAAGCATTGCTTGATGGAATGGCTGCGTCACCTAAAGAAAGCGAAGAACTGATACAGGTCATTCATGACGAGTCTTTGCGTATGGGCCGGCTTGTGAAGGATTTGCTGGATTTGGCACGTATGGAGGCAGGCCATACAGACATCAATCTAAAACAAGTGGATCTAAACCAGCTGCTTGAGAGAGTTTACCGCAAATTCAGTGTAGCTGCCAAAGAGCAGGGGCTCGTCTTGGAATATATTCATCAGGAAGATTCGTTGATTCTTGAAGCCGCGGATGAGGATAAACTTGAGCAAGTCTTTACGAACCTGCTTGATAATGCATTCAGACATACACCTTCAGGCAAACGGATTCAAATTATCGCAAACAGCACCCATTCAAATCAGATGGAGGTTCGGATCAAAGATGAGGGTAAAGGAATTCCGAGAGAGGATCTTCCCTTTATCTTTGAACGCTTTTACAAGGCAGATAAAGCAAGAGTACGCGATGTAGGCAGAGGGACGGGGTTAGGGCTTGCGATCGTTAAACATATTGTAGATGCACATCACGGTACGATAGAGGTCGACAGCATACCTGGTGTGGGTACTGAATTCAGCCTGCTTCTTCCTGTTAAGGCATAATAAAGCTTCTATACGTTGGTTTTTAGGTCAGTTATTTTCGAAATTTAGGAAGTTTTATAGAAAGGCACCCTTTGATGGGTGCTTTTTTTGTTGAACGAAAGCGATAAATCTTGTTCTTCGTGGAACATTTATCCTGTTCTTGAATATATGCAAAACAGTGGGTTAGGTAACTTGTCTTCAGATCTGAGCAAAAAAACCAAGCCATTCAAGTTAAATGTTAGTTTCCTCCATCATAGGTATGATGGAGGGAGGATGTGAACAATGTCAAAGAAAAGAAAAAGAGTCAGTATCCGGTCTCTTCTTGGCAGGGGGCAAGACGGGGATTTCTCAAATGAAAATTTTGCCGGGATTCCATTCCCGCTTGAGGAATTGGAACGCTTTAGAGAGCTTTTAGCTGCTTTACAGAGAACGGCTCCAGTTGCGATATCACAGCCCATTATAGCTAATATTAATGCACTTCAGCGAACATTAAGGGATTTGCTGCAATTCGTTAATACCTCCACATTACCGGGAGTCGTTAAAGCGCAGCTGCAGTCGATCCTTGAATTTACGATTGCCAGTTCCGAGGTAGCTCCATTCGTCAGGTTAAACACGATAGTTAATTTACAGGATTTGTTAAGTGATCTGTTGGAAGTTACTCTACTGCTTATCATAATATCGGCAGAGAAGGATCAAATCGTTGGTATCCTTCGATCGACGGGTGTAGCACTTACAACAGCTTCGGAGAGAATCGGCAGCGGGCAGGGGCCGACAGGCCCGCCGGGACCGGTAGGGCCACAAGGAGTTCCCGGACCAGCAGGCCCTCCAGGCTTGACCCAGACAGTCGATTTTAATCCAGATCATGCAGGTTCGTATGAACCAGGTCAGATCGTTACCTACGAAGGCAGTTTATACATTGTGAATACAGCTAATCCATTAGGCGTACCGGGAACCTCACCTGACTTTACACTTCTCGTAAGCGCTGGTCAGACGGGTGCTACAGGAGCGACCGGTCTTGCAGGAGCAGCAGGTGTGACAGGATCCACAGGAGAAGTAGGAGCTATCGGAGCTACGGGAGTAACCGGTATTACAGGAGCAACGGGTACAGGATTTACCGGATCAACCGGGTCGACGGGTATAACGGGAACTACAGGAGCTACAGGAGCTACAGGAGTCACGGGAGCGACTGGTGCAGGTTTAAGTGGAATCCTAGCTTTTGATCCGGCAGCAGCGCCAGGATATCCTGCAGGTCAGGTCGTTACGTATCTGGGCAGCACGTATATAACCAATGTGGCGAGCCCGACAGGAGTTCCTGATACCTCGCCGGATTATACCCTTCTGGCAGGAGCGGGGGTAACAGGAGCCACAGGCATTGGATTAGCCGGCATATCGGGAGCTACAGGGTTAACCGGGGCAACAGGGGTGACAGGTGCAACAGGAGTGATCGGAGCGACAGGAACTACAGGAACTACAGGATCCACGGGTGTAACAGGTTTATCGGGAGCAACCGGCTTAACAGGTGCCACTGGGGATACAGGTGTAACCGGAGTAACGGGTTTCACTGGAGTGACCGGTGTTACAGGTTTGACTGGTGCAACGGGACTAACTGGAGCGACTGGTATAACGGGTCTAACTGGGGCCACGGGTGCTACTGGCATATCTGGGATTACCGGTGCAACAGGAATTACCGGCGCAACAGGCACAGCCGTTGCAACAGATGGTTTTTCAGCATTCTTACCGGCTCTAAGTACTGCAGCGAGCACTCAATTAACGGGATGGACGGTAACGCCACCTTATTTTGACAGTGCCACAATTGATGAAGCAGCAGGAAACTTTACGGTTCCGACGACGGGACGGTATCATATCTCTGCCACGATTAATTACTCCACTACAGCTGCTATCTCAATTGCACTAGGAGCAGGAGTTAATCCGGCATTTGTTGTCCAAAGAACCTCTCCTACAGTTACACCGCTGATCAGCGGCTTGTTCCCAGTCCTTAACGTTAACGTGGCCCTTGTCCTCACCCTTAGAGCTATTTTAGGGAATGGTACCGTCACGCTTTCAGGGGATGTTACGCTTACTGCGGGAGATGTGGTAGGACTCTTCTATGCAGCGAATGGATTGAGTGTTGCTTTGGATCTTGGCGGAGCAGGAACACCTGGGATCGTATGGTCCATTCATCGTATTACGTAATTTCAAGCACAAAACTTAACAAAAAGAGCTAGCCAAATAGGCCAGCTCTTTTTCTATTTATATAAGATGTACTAAAGCATTGCATGACAAGAGTGAATTTATCTGTTCAATACAATTTCTTGTGCTGTATTCAATTCAGGCAATTGCGTCAGCTTCGCAAGAACCTCTTTTGGAACCTCTTTATCCACTGTCAGAATCATAATTGCGGCGCCGCCAATAATTTTACGACCCACTTGCATGGACGCAATATTGACATCATTCTCTCCGAGGAGAGTACCGACTCGTCCGATAATACCTGGTTTATCATTATGCGAGATCAGGATCTGATGTTCTTCTGGTGCAAAATCAACAGGGAAATGATCCAGTCTCACAATACGCTCACCGTATCCAGCAAGAAGTGTACCAGCAATGCGGCGTTCCTGCTCCTTTTGATTTTTCAGTGTTACTGTAATCAGGTTTGTAAAACCTTTGGTTCGAGGTGCCTGGGATACGACAACATTGATTTCGCGAATTTTAGCAAGATGCATGGAGTTGACAATGTTAGCTTCACTTCCGAGATGACGCTCAAGAACTCCTTTTAAAATGTATCTTGTAAGCTGCTGTGTATCTACCTCTGACAAGTCACCCGCATAATCTACATGAATTTCCTGAACTGCATCCCTGGAAATTTGAGCTGCAAAGCTGCCGAGTGTTTCCCCAAGCTTGAAGTACGGCTGGATAACTGTCATCACACTTGGTGCGACCGGCGGCATATTTACTGCGTTTTTGAACGGCTCATTACGCAAGATATGAAGCACCTGTTCAGATACATCGATGGCTACATTTTCTTGTGCTTCCACAGTGGAAGCTCCCAGATGGGGAGTAACGATAATTTTTGGATGAGTCAAGAACGGATGATCAGCAGCAGGAGGCTCGCTTTCAAATACGTCAAATGCTGCACCTGCAACAATACCTTCATCAATGGCCTCCACAAGCGCCATCTCGTCAATGATTCCGCCGCGTGCACAGTTAATAATGCGCATGCCGCGCTTCATGACTTCAAATTGAGGACGAGCAATCATATGCTTGGTTTCAGGTGTCAAAGGAGTATGCACGGTCATAAAATCGGCTTGACGAATAATTTCTTCTACAGTCGCAAGAGTAATCCCCATTTTTTCTGCCCGTTCCTGAGTCAGGAACGGATCGTAGCCTAAAATATTCATCCCGAATGCTTTTGCTCTTTTGGCTACCTCACTTCCGATGCGCCCCATACCGAGAACTCCAAGCGTTTTGTTTCTAAGTTCAACGCCAAGGAAGGTTTTACGATCCCATGTTCCGTTAACCGTTTTGGCATAGGCTTGAGGAATATGTCTAGCCAAGGCCATCATCATGGCAAAGGTGTGTTCGCACGTTGTAATCGTATTGCCGTCAGGTGCATTAATAACAATAATTCCTCGTTCCGTAGCAGCGTCCAAGTCAATGTTATCAACACCTACGCCAGCACGCCCAACCACTTTGAGCCGGCTTCCGGCTTGCATGATTTTACGCGTTACTTTAGTTTGACTGCGGACGAGCAGTGCATCGTATTCACCGATAACTTGCACAAGCTCTTCTTCACTCAGGCCCGTCTGTTTGTCGACCGTCACGTCTTCAGCATCCATCAGCTGCTGAATTCCCAAATCGCTGATCGGATCAGATACCAATACTTTTAACATGAATCTTGTCCTCCTTGGTCATTGTAACTTTATATAGATTAAGAAGCGGCGCTCAAGCATCAAAGCTGAGCAAAGCCATTTCGTAAACTCTCTAAAAGACTAATGCGTTGCAGTAACAGAGCGAGAAATTGCATAGATTGGTTATACGGATGAGGAACCTTTATATACAAAAAAACCCTCAATCCTCATACTACTGCCGTAGTAAGGGACGAGAGCTGTCGTGGTACCACCCTAATTCGCTGTCGCTCTTACGAGCAGCAGCCTCAATGGTCAAGTATTATGACCGAATTCATAACGGGAATCAACCGATTGCATCTACTGACATTTCAATGCAATAACTCAGGAGTGCTAAAGCTTCTCGCTTAATTACCGATTTACACCTGCCATCGGCTCTCTGTAAAATTAAAGCGGGGTCTTCTCTCCGTCTTCGTATTTCGAATCGATTTGAATTTTTTCATAATGTATCATGGCTTACATCAGCATGTCAATAGTTGCTTTTGTCATACAAAATGTCCGCTCTGTTTGATCATCTGTCTAGTATTTATAGGTATGGATCTTTATGTGTTTAAGGAGATTTACTATCCGAGATATCCATTCGCGCAGGACGATGCTAAGATGTGTTTCTTGAATCTCTCAACCATTTTGGCTATCATTTATATAAAGATATTATTTAAAACTTTTAGATAGGAGTAAGGACAGGCGATAATGAAAAAACAACAGCGCAAGAAAATTCGCTTCCAAAAAATAGAGCCTCATCAGTTAACGGATCGCCTTCTTCTTATTAACTTGTATTTGACGCAAGGGTTAACCCTGGTCATTGGTCTGTTATGGATTTTCTTTCAGCAGAGAAATCCGCTAGATCTACTGGCATTGCCCGAAGGATGGGGATTTTTGTTTTACGGTTTGGGACTTGCCGGTCTTATGCTTGTCATTGATTTCTTGTTATCATCGTTTATGCCCGAGGATAGCATGGATGACGGTGGAATCAATAATATGCTGTTCCAGAAAAGACCGATCTGGCATATTGTTTGTATTGCAGCGATTGTTTCTATATGTGAAGAGCTTTTGTTCAGAGGAGCAATTCAGCATTCATTTGGTCCATACTGGACGAGCATCATTTTTGCACTTATTCATTTCAGATACCTCAACCACTGGCTCCCAACCGGGTGGGTATTTCTGTCTAGTTATGGTTTGGGATACATCTATGAGCAATCCGGAACTTTATGGGCCCCAATTTTGTGCCATTTCTTAATAGACTTGATATCCGGACTCGCAATTCGTTTTCGGAGGGAAAAATGACTCAGCGACTAAGTAGAACGGAGACCTATGGTCATCGTAAAAATAAAGAAACCAAACAGCCAATTAAACAGCAGAAATCGACGAACAAAAGTACAAAGACGAATAAAAGCGTACAGATAAATAAAAACATAAAGACGGAAAGAAGCACGAGGACAGAAAAACAGGCTTCTTCTGCTACTTTATCAAGGGTGCAGAGAAAACAACAGCAGACAAAAAATTCACCATCTGCAAAGAAAGCATCCCAGAACAAAATACAGGAAGCAGAAACACTCCCTGCACGAACCGATTTATTCCCATCTCACCGAGTGCGGCTAAGCAAATGGTTTGTAAATTCCTTGATTTTTATATTTATCCTGCTGACAGGAGCACTCGTTTATTGGGGTGTAATTGGTGCACCACCGCTAAGAACCTTATTTTAGATATTGAAACTGCACTTTATAAAATTTGTTGAACTTCCTGTATTTATAACGCATGAGTTCGTCAGCTTACGCGAACAATAGGTGTGCATTAAACATACAAGGAGGTTTTATAAAAATGAGAACATCTTCCTTTCTGCTCGGTGTGACACTTGGTGCCGTTGCAAGCTCAATCCTTTCTAAAAATGTCAACATGCCTGTAGCAAAGGACGCTCGCAAAATGCTGAACAACACGAAGGAAAAAATGATGGACATGACCTTTCCTGGTATGGAAAGCATGCTGAGTAAAGCAGGAATTGACTCGCATGTGATTGATGCAGTTACCCCAAGCACGCCCAAGAAAGTTGTTTCTCCAAAAGAAAGAGAAGAGAACATGAACTTGATCAAGTCCTTCATCCGTACAAATCCAGACGTCAAAAAAGAAGTAGAACAAGTTCTGAAAGAATCGCATACAGCGATTCCTGGAATGTAAAGCAAGAAAGGATTTGATATGGAATCATTGCAGATCCTAATTTAGGACTGTTAATGATTCTTTTTTTTATCGTTTTTATTGCGTGCAATTGTGGGTATAAAATGATAACATACTTACATAATCCAATTTCAGCACACAACCGATAATAGTAACATAAATTATTTATAACACATGCATGATACAAGGGAGGATCCTGTATGAAAATAGAACGCTTAAGCCATGACAAGATACGGATTTTCCTGACTTTTGATGATTTAAGCGAGCGTGGCATCCAAAAAGAAGATATGTGGCAAGAGGAGCCAAAAGTTCATGAACTGTTTACAGAAATGATGGATCAAGCATATACAGAACTTGGATTTGATGCTACAGGACCACTAGCTGTTGAGGTCTTTGCATTGCCTGCTCAAGGAATGGTCGTTATCGTTACAAGAGGGAAATATGACCGTGAGCGTTACGGTGTAGGTCATGAAGATGATATTGCAGACGAAATATATGAAATGGAAGTAACATTGGAACAGAGTGATTCTGTAATGTATACTTTCAAGGATTTTGAAGTACTCATTGAAGCAGCTCATATGCTTCGTAATAAAGTTACTGAGGCTGGACGACTATATCATTACCAAGATAAATGGTTCTTGCATTTGGAACCGGATGAAGTGGATTCGGAACAGCATGGCGCGTTGATCGCTTTATTGGCCGAATTCGGTGAAGGAAGCTCCGTGACCACTGCAGTGCTTGAAGAATATGGAAAGCTTGTTATGGCAGAGAATGCGATTGGTACGATTTGTGAGCATTTCAAACGCCACGACGCATAACAAATAATGTTACGCAAAACATTTTGGAGGGATGAACGGTGCTTTTGTTTTCGGTCTTAACGGCAGCAATTGCGCCGGGACTTGCCTTGCTGACGTATTTCTACCTAAAAGACCGTTACGATGCAGAACCGCTCCATATGGTTATTCGTATGTTCTTCTTTGGTTTGCTGATTGTATTTCCAATCATGATTATTCAGCGTGGATTAGAGATGTGGCTTGGAGTAAACCCATACTTACATGCAACTCTGATTTCAGCCGGAGTTGAAGAGACAATAAAATGGCTTGTTATGTTTCATTTTATATATCACCATACAGAATTCGATGAACCATATGATGGTATTTTGTATGCTGTAGCCATATCACTTGGATTTGCAACGGTTGAAAATGTATTATATTCATGGGCCGGGAATGCTTCATTCAGTTTGATGCTGTTCCGGGCATTGTTACCTGTATCAGGTCATGCCATGTTTGGAGTTATTATGGGATATTATATGGGAAGAGCTAAATTCAACGAGAAGCCGAAGTTAAGAAAAAAGTTTCTCGCCATGTCCCTTATTTTACCTATATTCTGGCATGCCTTGTATGATATTGTGCTCGGGAAAGGCGATGGCTGGTATTGGTTTGTGGTGCCGATTATGGTTATCCTCTGGTATGGAGGAATGGGGAAAGTATATCGAGCAAATAACCGCTCACCTTTCCGATTTGTTAAGAGGGAAGAAGAGGTTAATCTGTAATTTATATGGACACACTTGTTTTATCGTGCAGCTAATGCTGCCCGCATAGAATGGGTGTGTTTTTTTGTGCGGATTACTGACTTCTGAACAAAGTACAACAAAAAGGAGAGTTGAAGATGAGAGTCAAAGTAAAGATTAGCTGCAAGCAGTGCGGTGAACGATTTGTGCTTAGGGGTAGAAAAGAAAGAGGGAAAACGGAAACCGGTTTTAAGCAATGTATTTGTGACAACCGTGACCGCTTTGATATTGAGGAAGAGATCATGTAAATTTTAAACACCATCATGCATAAGCTTCCTTTCTTCTTGTCACAATAAGGTCATCTTACCTGAAGAAAGGAGTAATTAAAAAGATGTACAGACGATTAAGCTCGGTTCTTTTTCCGATTGTGACCGTACTGCTTATTGGTACGATCATATGGGCATATCAGCAATATCAGCATAAAAACAGTATTATGGTTCAGTCTGAAAATCAATATCAAAGAGCATTCCACGACTTATCCTATAATATGGACCGCATTCACTCTGAACTAGGCAATACACTTGCCGTTAGTTCGGCATCAGAGGGGATGCATCGCAAAGGGTTAATGAATGTGTGGAGACTCAGCAGTCAGGCGCAGAACGAGATAGCACAGCTTCCGTTGTCGATGCTTCCATTCAATAAAACGGAGGAGCTGCTGTCGCGCATATCCAAATTTTCCTATCAGGCATCCTTACGTGATTTGACGAAGAATCCCCTGACGGATCAGGAGAAAAAGAACCTGCAAACCTTGTATAAAAACACCGAAGAAATTAATAAAGATTTGGATAACGTACAGATGAGTGTATTGTCTGACAATCTTAAGTGGTCGGACGCCGAAGCGGCGATGACATCTGAAAAACAGATGAAAAATGGTATTGTCGATGGTTTCCGGGCAGTAGATAAGAAAGTCGGAGGATACCCGCCGATGGAGTGGGGTCCCTCAGTCTCAAGCCTGTATGAGCAGCGAAAAATTCGTAAATTGAACGGAGTTCCTGTAACTGTAGCAGACGTGAAGCGTAAGGCGCAGAAATTTGCGGATATAAATCAAGCAGACATCCAAGTCACGGAAAACGGTAAAGGAACCGATTACCGCTCTTATACGGCTTCGGTGGTCCATCCAAACGGGAATAAAGTAAGCATGGATTTTACGGCTGACGGCGGTTTGTTAATATCTTATGTTGATGAACGCGAAGTAGGACCTAAGCAGGTGGATCGTGATACAGCGATGGCTAAGGCAGATCAATTCCTTGAAAATAAAGGTTATCGTGAGATGCAGGCGGTTGCTTATAACGAATATGATAATCTGGGTAACTTTACTTATGTTCGGGAGCATGAGGATGTGTTGGTTTATCCTGAGAAAATAACCGTTCGTGTTGCGCTCGATAACGGAGAAGTCGTGGGGATCCAGGCTTCAGAATTTTTAAATGAGCATCAAGAGGACCGTGAATTTCCTGTGCCAAAGATGAAAATGAAGGATGCCAAAGTAAAGCTTAATCCTGATTTTAAAGTGAGCACGGTTCGAAAAGCGCTTATTAAAAACGAATACGGCGATGAAGTATTGTGCTATCAATTTATCGGTAAAATAAACGGTGCTCTATATCGTATTTACCTTAACAGTGATACGGGACTTGAAGAAGCAGTTGAAGTTATCCCAGGACAAACAGGCCGTTTATAACACAAATTTAAAAGCTTCTCTCCTTGATATGGAGAGAAGCTTTTTTGGATAGGTATGATCTGAATCACATGGTATAATATCCCTTAAGAGGCGTGAATATGACGAAGGTGGAGATTGACATTGTATCCGAAAGTTAATGAAGTTTTATACGTTCAAATAGCTGCAGTTGAAGAGAAAGAGAGAGAAGTTGAATACAAATCCAGAATTACAGAAGTCGAAGAAGACCACATTTATATGGAAATTCCGATGCTTGAAGGGAAATATCTTTACAAACTGCGGATCGGTGATGAAATTTCGGCTTATTTTGTTACAGAAGGCGGAGTGAAGCATTATTTTAATACATATGTGACAGGGTACAAAGAAGATGTGATCCGGATGGTCAAAATACGTAAACCGTCTAAAAACGAAATCTTCCAAGTTCAGCGGCGCAACTATTTGCGTGTGCAGGCTAAGCTAGAGCTTGCGATAAAGTTTAAGCATGATTTTACGAGGTTTCTGACGTATACCGATGATGTGAGCGGCGGAGGAATTTCATTTTTTGAACACAGTAATTATAAAGTAGAGAAGGGACAGCCGCTAGCTTGCTGGCTTCTGTTACCCTATAAAAATGGAGAGCTTGAACACGTTCCGTTTGAAGGATCTGTCGTGCGAATCCAAGAGCTTGAAAGCGGCCGCCGTGCCGTAATGATCGAATTTTCCAAAATCTCAGATATGGAGCGACAGAAAGTAATTAAGTACTGCTTCGAACGTCAGCTGGATTTTAGAGGAAGATAAATAAAACGAATGTTGGATAGAGTTTCTCTGTACGGGGCACAATTTACCAAATTGTGCTTACAAAGGGGACAAGCTAATAATGAGCAGAGAACAAGAAGCGAGCAAGCATTATGAGACCTTATTTATTGAATTCAGCACTAAAGTGGAAACTTTAATTAAAAGAGGATTAATTGGGCTCGTCTTATTGCTTCTTATCATTCAAATTCTTCTCCATATCCCGGGTGTTGCGTCACTTTTATCCCCAGTTTTTAGCATGGAAGGGAAACCGATAAATCCTGCTTTAAGCACCTGGGTAACGGGTAATGAAGATTGATCGCTTTTTGCATCAACTTAGGTTGTGTGGTATAATTTTCACGTCGCAGGCAATGCCTGCTTTTTTCTTGAGGCTTAAGTTTGAGGAGGAATGGCCCGTTGACAAGCCAGAAAGCAGCAGAGAACGGGAGATTAAATGTGGCTATTGACGGTCCGGCAGGTGCAGGGAAAAGCACTGTTGCCAGACGCGTGGCGAGCGAGCTCTCATACATTTATGTAGATACTGGCGCCATGTATCGAGCGGTAACCTACTATATGCTTCGCCATGATATTGAACCGGAAGATGTAAATACTGTCCTTGATCATTTAAAACGTCTGGAAATTGAACTTGTTCCGGATCTTGATGGGCAGAAAGTACTCCTAAACGGTGAGGATGTATCGCATCCTATCCGCTCACGGGAAGTTACCGGGGTTGTATCCCATTATTCTCAGATTGAAGATCTAAGAACACATCTGGTCGAACTTCAGAGAATGATGGCACTCCGCAAAGGAGTTGTCATGGATGGGAGAGACATTGGAACTACCGTATTGCCGGATGCAGAAGTCAAAATATTTATGACTGCCAGCGTTAAGGAACGTGCTCTCCGAAGATTCAATGAATTGGAGAAGGAAGGCGGCCTGACACTGGAACAGCTCGAATTCGATATCGCGGCCAGGGACAAGCTTGACCAGGAAAGAGAAATCTCTCCCCTTCGTCAAGCGGAAGATGCAGTCGTCCTAGATACCACTTCCATGAGCATTGAAGAGGTCGTTGAGTTTATCGTATCGCGCTGCAAGGAAGTCAGGAGAGAGGTCGATTTATGATTTATTCGATCGGTCGGTTTATACTGAAATTAATATACACAGTATTATTCCGTTTAGAAGCCGTGGGAAGAGAGAATATTCCTCGTGAGGGAGGCGTGGTGCTGTGCTGTAACCACATCAGCAACTTTGACCCGCCGACGCTAGGAATTAAGATTGATCGCAAGGTAAGATTTATGGCAAAAAGTGAGCTGTTTGATGTTCCTGTACTTGGACCTGTATTGAAAGCGGTTGGCGCCTTTCCGGTAAAACGCGGAGGAGTCAGCAAAGAATCAATTAAGACAGCACTTAATATTCTGCGTGACGGACAGGTTTTGGGTATCTTCCCTCAAGGAAGCCGTCATAATGATGGTGGAATCGGTAAGAAGGGTGCAGCAAGCTTTGCAATGCGCAGCGATTCAGCCGTTGTTCCAGCAGCCATTATTGGGGAATACAAAATGTTCCGCAAAATGAAGATCGTTTACGGTGCACCTGTAAACCTTGATGAATTCAAGGGTGACTCTTCAGGCGAAGCACTGGAGCGCGCAACGGAGAAGATCATGTCCAAGATTGATGAGATGACCAAAACGGGCGTACCTTCACAGCCATAATAAACTACATGAATGATTCATTATATTTTATGGAACTATAAGTAATATCAGGCTTAGTGTTTTGAACTCTGCCACGGCAGGTTTAAATAAATGGGGTTTTTGAATTGAGGAGGGTATTGATATGTCGGAAGAGATTAAAAATCAAGAAGTAACAGAAGCTGCAACCCAAGATGAACTGGATTCATTCGTATCTTTGAAAAAAGGGGATACTGTAAGAGGAACCATTGTCAAATTGGAAGATAACCAAGCTTATGTAAGCATTGGATATAAATATGACGGTGTGATTCCAATTCGTGAGCTTTCTTCTCTGCAAGTTGATAACATTGGCGATGCTGTAGAAGTAGGCCAAGAAGTTGAATGCAAAGTTGTTAGCATTGATGACGAGAAGGAAAGACTTGTTCTTTCCAAACGTGCAATCGACAGCGAAAATGCTTGGGAACAACTTGAGAAATACTTTGAATCTGGTGAAGTATTTGAAGTTGCGGTTTCCGATGTTGTTAAAGGCGGCGTTGTAGCAGACGTGGGCGTTCGCGGATTTATTCCGGCTTCCATGGTTGAACGTCATTTTGTAGAAGATTTCAGTGACTACAAAGGCCGTACACTTCGCGTAAAAGTGAAAGAATTGGACCGTGAAGCAAATAAAGTCATTCTTTCTCAGAAAGATGTGCTTGATGCTGAATTCGAAGCGAACAAACAAAAAGTGATTGCTGAGTTGAAGGAAGGTCAAGAAATCGAAGGTACTGTTCAGCGCTTGACTCAATTTGGTGCTTTCGTAGATGTTGGCGGCGTAGACGGACTTGTTCACGTTTCTGAAATCGCATGGAGCCATGTAGACAAACCGTCTGATGTTCTTTCCGAAGGCGATAAAGTAAATGTGAAAGTTCTGAAAGTTGACCCTGAGAAAGGTAAGATCAGCCTTAGCATCAAAGCTGCTCAGCCTGGACCTTGGGAAACAGCTTCTGCACAATTCAATACTGGAGACATCGTAACAGGTGTTGTTAAACGTCTTGTTCAATTCGGTGCATTCGTGGAAATCGCTCCTGGTGTTGAAGGTCTGGTTCATATCTCCCAAATTTCACACAAACATATCGGTACTCCTCATGAAGTACTGAAAGAAGGACAAGAAGTCCAAGTGAAAATTTTGGAGCTGAACTCTTCAGAACAACGTGCAAGCCTTAGCATCAAAGAAACTGAGGAAGCACCTGCTGCTCCTGCACCGCGTGCTGAAAAATCCAAAAACGCACCGCGTGAAGAGATCGACAACCCTAACGTTTCCTTGAGCAACCAAGGACTAAGCATCACACTCGGTGAGCGTTTCGGCGACAAACTCAGCAAATTTAAATGATCATTACGTTAACATAAGATTCATATCTGGCAGTGTATAATAGCTAATTGAATTGGCGGACCCTCCGGGGTTCGCCGATTGTCGTTCGGGACATGTTTTATTGACCGTCTAAGCTTAAACATTCACAAATTGTTCAAAAATAATAGAACAATCTATATAAATGAACTTTTTTTTGCTATGATATGAGCGTAAGATTTGACAGGAGGAGTGTATTTTATGGCAAGACCCGTTGTGGCTATAGTCGGACGACCGAATGTGGGCAAATCAACGATTTTTAACCGTATCATCGGCGACCGGCTGGCCATTGTGGAAGACAAGCCGGGCATCACGCGCGATCGACTTTATGGAGTCGCGGAGTGGAACGGTAAACCTTTCAGCGTCATCGATACTGGAGGTATTGAAATCGATGGTGAGGACATTATTATTAAATCCATCCGGATGCAGGCAGAACTCGCCATCGAGGAAGCGGATGTTATTGTTTTTATGTGCGATGCCAAAACTGGCGTTACACAGTCAGATGAAGAGGTTGCTCAGATGCTGTACCGTTCAGGTAAACCTGTTATTGTAGCCGTGAACAAGGTGGACAATATTGGACGCAGCGATTTGATTTACGAGTTCTATTCACTCGGATTTGGTGATCCCATCGGGGTTTCAGGAAGTCACGGAACCGGTATTGGTGATTTGCTTGATGCAATAACGAACAATTTACCTGAGCTTCAAGAAGATGAATACGATGAGGATGTTATTCGCGTTGCCCTGATCGGACGTCCTAACGTCGGTAAATCTTCATTGGTAAATGCAATTCTCGGTGAAGAACGTGTAATTGTAAGCGATATAGCCGGTACGACCCGTGATGCAATCGATACACCATTTGAAAAAGATGGACAACGTTTTGTATTGATTGATACGGCAGGCATGCGCAAGCGTGGTAAAGTTTACGAGACGACCGAAAAGTATAGTGTTATGCGTGCAATGCGTGCGATTGAAAGAGCGGATGTCGTTCTTATCGTCATCAACGGCGAAGAAGGCATCATTGAACAGGATAAACATATTGCAGGCTATGCATATGAAGCCGGCAAAGCCTCATTGTTTGTCGTGAATAAATGGGACGTTGTGGACAAAGATGATAAGACGATGCATGAATTTGAGAAAAAGATCCGTGATCATTTTCTGTTCATGACGTATGCGCCGATCGTATTTTTGTCCGCCAAAACGAAACAACGTTTGCAAAAGCTGCTGCCGGTTGTACAGCACGTTGCACAGCAGCATGTCATGCGTGTACAAACGCATCTGCTGAATGATGTTGTCTCGGATGCAGTGGCGATTAATCCGCCACCTACGGATAAAGGCAGACGTCTCCGCATTAATTATGTAACACAAGTGGCTGTAAAACCTCCGACGATCGTTGTATTTGTAAATGATCCGGAACTAATGCATTTCTCATATGAGCGCTATTTAGAGAATAAAATCCGTGCTGCTTTCAACTTTGAAGGTACGCCGATCAGGATCTATACTCGGCGCAAGTCTGATGAGAGTTAGGAGAGAAACGGTGTGGTTTTATCAATCACGGCTGTAATTATCAGCTATCTTCTTGGTTCAGTGAGCTTCAGTTTTTTACTGGGTAAACTGACGAAGGGCATCGATATTCGAGATCATGGAAGCGGAAATGCAGGGGCAACCAATACGCTTCGAACACTTGGCAAAGGACCGGCTATTCTTGTACTTGTACTTGATATCGCAAAGGGAATTGCTGCAGTATGGATTGGAAAGTGGCTTGGCGGAGATTCAGATTGGGTTCCAGCATTGTGCGGGATCAGTGCTATTGTAGGTCATAACTGGCCTGTATTCTTCCGTTTTAGGGGCGGAAAGGGGATCGCAACTGCAATCGGTGTGCTTGCGACCCTTTGCTTTCTGCCGGCTTTATATGCAGGAATCATTGCAATTCTCTCGATCGTCATCACGAGATATGTATCACTTGGTTCTTTGATTTTTGTATTTTTAACGCCATTATTCCTGCTCATTCTTTTTTATCCTTGGCCCGTATTCTGGTCAAGCCTTATCATTTGTATTTTTGCGTTTTGGAGACACCGCTCCAATATAGCCAAGCTTATGAAGGGGCAGGAAAATAAACTGGGATCTAGCGCTTCGAAAGGAGGAAACCGGGTTGTCTAAAAAAGTAACACTATTGGTAGCCGGAAGCTGGGGAACTGCGCTTGCAAGCGTACTCGCAGACAATGGCCATGATGTTCATGTATGGACGAGAAGTGAGGAGCAGGCGCAAGAGATCAATATGCGGCATACAAACAGTCGTTACTTATCCGGTGTCACTCTCTCTAATCGCATTACGGCAACCAATGATTTGGAAAGAGCAGTAAAGGATACAAGCGGGATTATTATCGTTGCACCCTCCTCTGCCATGCGGAGTGTTGTTCAGCAGCTGAAACCCTTTTATGTGCCAAACACATTAGTTGTCCATGCCACTAAAGGGTTTGAGATTCCCAGCTTGAAGCGGATGTCTACCGTCATCTCAGAAGAATTGGGATGTCCGGAAGGGGACGTCGTTGTTCTGTCGGGACCAAGCCATGCCGAAGAAGTGGTAAAACGGAATCCAACTACAATTGTGGTGGCATCTTTGCAAGATGAGAATGCTGACTGTGCAAGGGATTTATTTATGAATGTCAATTTTCGAGTGTACACTAATCGGGATCAAATAGGTGTAGAACTCGCAGGAGCACTCAAAAATATTATTGCACTAGGAGCTGGAATGTCCGATGGTCTCGGCTTTGGAGATAACGCGAAGGCTGCGATTATTACCAGAGGGCTTGCTGAAATTGCAAGAGTCGGAGTTGAAATGGGGGCAAACCCGCTTACTTTCTCCGGTCTTGCAGGAGTGGGTGATCTAGTTGTTACTGCAACGAGTAAGCACAGCCGTAATTGGCGGGCGGGCTATTCACTCGGTCAAGGAAAGCCGCTTAATGAAGTGCTGGAGTCCATGGGAATGGTCGTTGAAGGGGTAAGAACTACGGAAGCGGCACACGCCATATCGCAAAAATATGGAGTGCAAATGCCGATAGCCGATCAGCTCTATCAGGTTCTGTTTACAGGAAAAGACAGCCGTACAGCAGTAGAAGCGCTGATGGGACGTGATCCCAAGACAGAGATGGAAGTCATGAGGCTCGAAACATGGGAACAGTGGCATAAATAATTAAGATAATGGGCCATTTTCGTATTCCAACCTCTTGAAATCTTCACCTTTTTCTAAGACAGCTCATATGATATTGTGAGTTTTTGTCTTGAGGAGGGGAACTAATGGGAGACATTTCAAAGGACGCTTTGGATGCGATTAATAAGAAGACCGGTAAGAAAATATCCGAAGGTGCAGTCAAGAAGTTGGCCAGCACTGTAAAGCCGACTACAATGCAGAATGAAGTGCAGCTGCGAACCTTGATCAAGCAAGTCTCAACAATGGCGAATATACCTGTCAGTGAAGAGACGATCAAAGAGATCGTAAATGCAGTCAAAAAGAGCGGTATGAATCCGAGTAATATGGAAGCAATCATGAAAATGATGATGAAAAAGAAATAAACATAGTAAAGAGAGATAGAACAAAGAATCGGCATTTGCCTGAAATCTTTGTTCTTTTTTCTTTTACTTGGAAGCGGAGACAATATTTCGTGTTATAATAGGTCGTGTCCAATCAGGAAAATAATATCAAATATTGTTGCAGCGGAGGAAGCAAATTCATGAGTGCAATGGATAAGATGTGGCTTTCTATTATCGCCATCTTGATCATGGGATTGTCTGTTTTTCTCATTACTTTTGCCAGGGCCAAAACAAAGGGTATAATAAAAGGAGTTTTATCCTTGATTGCTTTTATTATTATGTTAATTGGTTTTTTAAGCGGGGTAGTCTCTATCATGTAAGCTTAGCAAGAATGGAATGGATATTCGCTCCTGCTTTACATATTCCCGGCTGCTTACTTAAGCATCAAGAATAGTACATAGAGGAAAAAGGGAAGGTGAGCCGATTGGCAGGGCTATTTTCACCAGATGATTGGAGTCATGATGCGGTGCTGGATACAACCTTAAAGGTGTTGGTTAATGCGTGGAACACGGACGAGCATCTCTGGCTATTGGGCGGAAGCAGCAGCTTGAAGCTGCAAGGAGTGGAGCTTGCCCAGCCTCCTAATGATATTGATGTCTATGCGGATTTTCATGTTGCCAAAATACTGCATAAGCTTGCTCCGGGAGTTCCAACGGATGAACAAGTCTTGGATCGAAGCGGGACTTATACATCTTTGCTGAGTCACTATCGTGTAGAGCAGGCTGCTGTGGAACTCTCAGGGGGATTTGAAATATGTACGAACGGATCGCTCTATCGTACAGAGACAGAGCTGTTATGCTCCATAGGTGTACGGCACCCAATAAAGAACACTGAGTTTCATGTAAGCTTGACCCCGCTTAGTCACGAGCTGCTGTTTAATGTATTGCGAGATAGAAAAGACCGCTACGCTCCCATCGCTGCCAAAATCAGTGAAGATAAGGAGCAGCATCTTCCTTTAATAAGATTATTAATCCGCAGGAATGTATGGTCGGATCCGCATTTAAGGCAAATTGAACAGCTGCTGAATATTAAACTTTAGTCTCAATTAAATAGAGAATTCAGCGAGGAAGGAAATGCATAAATGGATATTAAAGTAACGTTTCTGCCAGCCGGTAAAGAAATTATCGTAAAGCCGGGCACGACGTTGCTTCAGGCAGGGCGCAGAGCCGGAATACATATTCCTACACGCTGCGGTGGGAAGGCTGGCTGTTTAATGTGCAAGGTGAAGGTCGAGGACCGGGAACAGAATCATCTAAGCAAGCCAGGTATAGCGGAAAAGAATAAGCTGGGTTCATGGTTAAACGAAGGAACGAGGCTTGCATGTCAGGCTGCTGTAAAGAGTTCTGTGGTAGTTGAAGTGCCCGAGGACAAGCTAAAGGCCGCTATACGTAAACAGCTGGAACGGCAGCAAGCTGAACGGGATGAGTTATGGTAGGCAAATAGAAGAATTGGATGTACAACAATTCAGGTAGAATGGAATGAACATAACATGTCGCACAATCGAGCATTTTTAGATAGGTTGAAGCGGTGTATTTTCCTTTTTAGTGTCATACTTGTGGTTTCAGCCCTTCTGACCGGCTGTATGTATTCGGGATCAAACAAGAATGCCGAGCCGGTGATTGTAAATTATGATGACAGTGTTAATCGAATTCAGAATGCAGTAGATTCTTTTCAGGAGGATCAGCAGATTCTGCCTCTCATAACGGCAGGTGAAGAGACTCCCCGATACGAAAAGTTTCGCGTTGATCTAAACAAGCTCGAGACGCAAGGATATCTGGATGATATACCCAATACCGCCTTTGAAAAAGGAGGCAGTGTTTACTATCTGATTCAGGAAGAAGAGACAGATCCGGCTATTAAAGTGATGGATCTAGTGACTGTTCAGAAAGTGAATGATGTTCAGCGATTGGTGCAGTCTTATAGACAGACACACAATGAATGGCCGATACTCGAAGAATTGAATCCTGGCGTATATTCAGTTGATGTGGATCAGCTGACAGGAGGAGCAAGTCAGGTACCGGAATTAACGAGTGTATATTCAGGAGAGCCGCTTTCGTATCTGTTAGATGAGGAAGGGAATGTCTATGCTGATTATGCTTTTGACTTAATGCAAATCATTGAGCGGGAGAGTCTTCAGCCTTCTAAAACAGAGGATTTGCGAGAATTGCTTACAGACAGGTCGCATTATGTTCCTGTTAAATCTTTGACCTATCTATGGGATGGTTCAACTCCAATTGCCGTGCTTTCGCTAAAATAATGTTGTTATCTTTCAGCCGCCTGAGTGCGGCTTTTTTTATTTTGAAGCGGTAGCACCAAAAGCCTCAAACCCTGGCAGTCAAAAATGGAACGAAAATAGAATACATTTTTCTCGTCATAAAGATGATCTTAGATTCATATATTTAGTGTGGAATGGACTGCGGAATGAGGCTTATCGTCGGAGTAATTCTTGCTTCTGCGATAAAAATCCGTCTTAGAAAATTTGCAAAAGACGTCATACTGCAGTGGTCATGTACATACTATGATACTAGTCCAAAAGCATGTACGAGTTGCGCCGCTCATCTTCTCTTTCATCAGAATGTGATTGTCGGCGGCGAACGACTTCAGGGCAATTTTTAAAAGCTGTTCTACCGCTTACAGGATTTTGCGTCTGATTGAAAACGAAGCGGATGCTCTTTAGCATTTTTCCTTCGGAGTATTTTTAGGAGGGGATTTCACTTGGAAAAAGTAGACATTTTCAAAGACATTGCCGAACGCACTGGCGGGGACATTTACCTTGGGGTTGTCGGTGCAGTTCGCACAGGAAAATCAACATTCATTAAACGCTTTATGGAAACGATCGTACTGCCGAATATTACAAATGATTCGGACCGTGTCCGCGCGGTAGACGAATTGCCTCAAAGTGCAGCAGGCAAAACCATTATGACAACAGAACCGAAATTCGTGCCGAATACAGCGGTTCAGATTAAAGTCGCTGACGGGCTGGATGTTAATGTCAGACTCGTTGATTGTGTGGGCTATGCGGTTGAAGGAGCAAAGGGCTATGAGGATGAGAATGGCCCGCGCATGATATCCACTCCATGGTTCGAAGAGCCTATTCCATTCCAGGAAGCAGCCGAGATTGGCACTCGTAAGGTCATTCAAGAGCATTCCACGCTTGGAGTGGTCGTGACTACAGATGGAACCATTGCTGAGATCCCGCGGGAATCTTATGTGGAGTCTGAGGAACGCGTAATCGCAGAGCTTAAAGAAGTCGGTAAGCCTTTTGTACTCATCATCAACTCGACGAAGCCAAAAGGCGAAGAAGCACAGCAGCTTCGTGCAGAACTCGCAGAGAAGTACGATATTCCGGTCATGACCGTAAGTGCAGCAACCATGACGGAGGATGATGTGACCGGCGTTCTAAGAGAAGTGCTCTACGAATTCCCGGTTCATGAGGTGAATGTGAACTTACCGAGCTGGGTTATGGTACTGAACGAAAATCACTGGCTGCGTTCGAATTATGAGAACTCTGTCCGTGATACAGTCAAAGATATCCGTCGTCTGAGGGATGTAGACCGGGTTGTGTCTCAATTCATGGAATATGAATTTATTGACCGTGCAGGACTTAGCGGCATGAATATGGGGCAGGGTGTAGCCGAAATTGACCTCTACGCACCTGACGAATTGTACGATCAAATTTTGTATGAGGTTGTAGGGATCGAAATCAGAGGCAAGGACCATTTGCTTCAGCTGATGCAGGATTTTTCTCATGCGAAGAAGGAATATGATCGTTTTGCTGAAGCACTTGAGATGGTGAAGACAACAGGTTACGGCATCGCTGCCCCATCCTTAGCTGAGATGGCACTTGATGAACCCGAGCTTATCCGCCAGGGAACAAGATTCGGCGTAAGATTGAAAGCAACTGCTCCTTCCATTCATATGATCAGGGTAGATGTTGAATCTGAGTTTGCACCGATCATAGGTACAGAGAAGCAGAGTGAAGAGCTGGTCCGTTATCTTATGCAGGATTTTGAGAATGACCCGATCAAGGTATGGGATTCAGATATGTTCGGTAGATCCTTGCATTCGATCGTACGCGAGGGGATCCAAGGCAAAATAGCCATGATGCCAGACAATGCGAGATACAAGCTGCAGGAAACGCTGGGACGGATCATAAATGAAGGATCCGGCGGATTAATTGCTATCATACTCTAACCATGAATCGGCTTGTAACGGAAATTTATAGCTTCATACCAAAATAACCGAGAGGGTAAAGCCTTCCGGTTATTTTGCGTGTTTTGATATAAAACCTGTATCTTTCTATTAAAATTAGATATATAGCGCTGATTTCACTTGAAATTGTGTTCTGACTGTATTACTATAAAGCTTGTCCGTTCAAGGAAAATGAAGCCTTCGGGAGAGATTTTTTCCACCTAAGATACGGATGCTATGAGCCGGGCATATGAACCTAGTTAGTATAAAAATAGCCTAGCTACGTATATTTTGCGGTAAAACGGAAACAAAGTATAACACTTAAGATATTTCTTAGGAGGTGAATACACATGAATAAATCTGATCTGATTGCACAAGTAACTGAGGCGACTGAGTTGCCGAAGAAGGATGTAACGAAAGCGGTTGACGCTGTATTCGAAGCGATTTCCGAAGCTTTGCAAAACGGGGATAAAGTACAACTTGTTGGTTTTGGTAACTTTGAAGTACGCGAGCGTTCTGCACGTAAAGGACGTAATCCGCAAACTGGTGAGGAAATCGAAATTCCAGCGAGCAAAATTCCTGCTTTCAAACCGGGTAAAGCGCTCAAAGAAGGAATCAAATAAGATTTCTACATACGATCAGGTAACCGAAAAGCCCGTGAATTCGTTCACGGCTTTTTTCATTTTAATAGAAAGGGGCAGTGAAGCATGGAAGTTCCTACAGGCGACTATATCGTGATTAAGGCAAAAGAAAACGGTGTACACGTCATTGGGCTGACCCGAGGACACGATACAAGATTTCATCACACGGAAAAGCTGGATAAAGGCGAGGTTATGATTGCTCAATTTACCGATCATACGTCTGCGATCAAAGTGCGCGGCAAAGCAGAAGTGATGACAAAACACGGCACGGTTGAGGTAGATCAATAAATTGAACAAGGACAGCAGATAAAATTTGCAGGCATAGCCTGCTTTTTTTCGTTGTACAATGAGGTATGGGCCTTGTCTTGCAGGTTCAGAATATGGAGGACGGGAGGCGTAGCTTTTGAATAAGAAGAAAGTGATTCTCATGGTCCTTTCCATCTCATTAGGTACTGTAGTGCTGTTAGCTACTTTTGTTACGTTGCAAAAAGGAGTCCTTATCCCTCAAGAGTCTCGTGAGGTCCTAGTGGACACAGAACACTTCAAATTAGATGATCATAATCTAGTGGATTCATTACATGAGCTCAAGCTGTCTGCACCTATCAGCAAAGTGAGATGGAGTAATGATGTTCTAACGCTGGATTTGAAAGTGGAAGGCGGTGCCATTGTCCCTTCAGATATTTATACGGATATGGCGAGCGTCGCTTCCTTTTCCTTTGAGGAGACAGCAAATGTTCAGCAGCTGATGCTGCGCGTCATGGCGGAAGATGAGTGGCTTGGGAGCAGGCATATGCTGCTATCGGCAGACATTAGAAGGAGTGAATGGCGTCCTGAAGCACTTAATATGCTTAAAGAATGGAAGAATCCTGAGCTTCCAGACGAACTCAAAAAATGGTTTCATATGTCCGAGACGAATTTATGGCGTAAACAGTTCATTTTACGTTGAAATGGGGTAATGATGCCTGTGCGATCGTTTAGAACGTATGCTATAATAGATAAGATTGTGAGCATATCACTTATATTTTTAAAATGGCTCGGAGGACAGGATGACTACATACCGCATACCAAATCTTGCAAAAAAATATACAAACTACGACATGATTCAGCGGCATACGGAAATTCCAAATTTTCCTGACGGCCGTGTCCGGCTGCTTCATTTTTTTTTGAATCACGGACAGGTGCGTTCAGCTGAGCATAGTGAATTGTATTCCCTTGTGACTGCCCTTGTACAAATGGGCCTTGATACTCATGAGATGATTGATGTGCATGAAGAGGATCTGAAAGAAGAGGATATGCGTTCCCGTCAGCTCAAAGTGCTGGGAGGGGATTATTTCAGTGCACGCTTTTATCAGCTTCTGGCTGCTGCAGGACAAGTATCTGTTGTCGCATCCTTGAGTCAAGGAATCTGCATCCTGAACGAACGGAAGATGGGTCTCTATAACCGGATGAAGAAGCAGTTAGTCACTGCAGAAGAATATATGAGGGAATCGGTACAGCTGAAGAAGCAGCTGTTTCTTTCTTTTCAAAGTATGATCGCAGAAGAGAAGCAGATTCAGTTCGATCAGCTGCTCAGCTCGATCAGCCTGATGGATACGATTATCGAGGAAATCGAGAATGTGAGGGATATTGAGCGCTCACGCAATCGTTTTGCTTATCTTCATATCTATGAGAATGCGGATTCGAAGATCCGGGAAGCTTTGAGTAGAAACCAGTTGGATTCTAATGAATGGATTCAGCTCACGATGAAGCACAGAACGATGGAACTCTTGACGGACAAGCTGAGTCAGTCTGTTATGGATACGGAAAGAGCCATAAAGGACGGGAGCATGGATCAGGTGGATGTCCTGGAACTCATGAAGATCATGGAATCATACCGTACGTACAGAGCTCCTGGTAAGGTTGTTTGATAAGTGAATAAAAGGTGGTTCGAACATGCAGCATGAAGGAGACAAACCGAAGGAGCAGTACGTTCATTCGGTGTTTCAGAGCATTGCCCGCAACTATGACTTTATGAACGATACGCTCAGTTTCAGGCGCCATAAAGCATGGCGGAAATTTACAATGAAGAAGATGAACGTGCAGAAGGGACAAACCGCGCTGGATGTATGCTGTGGTACCTGTGACTGGACGCTCAGCCTTGCAGAAGCAAGTGAAACGGGTCACATCGAAGGCCTCGATTTCAGCAGCAACATGCTTGCGGTTGGTAAGGATAAGATTGAACAGCACGGACGTGAGCGGCAAATTACGCTGGTTCAAGGAAATGCAATGCAGCTTCCTTATGACGATCATTCTTTTGATTATGTGACCATCGGTTTCGGCTTGCGCAATGTGCCTGATTTAAGACAGGTATTATCGGAGATGCAGCGAGTTGTTAAGCCAGGAGGAATGGTTGTATGTCTCGAGCTTTCAAAGCCGACCTGGCAGCCATTTAAAGGCATTTATTATCTTTATTTTAAACAAATACTGCCTTTTATGGGCAAGCTTCTTGCTAAACGTTATGAGCAGTACAAGTGGCTCCCTGATTCCCTTGCGCTATTCCCAGGAAGATTAGAGCTAGAACAGATCTTCACAGAGACGGGACTTAAGGATGTTAAATCCTACGCTCTAACCGGCGGAATCGCAGCATTACATATTGGGATCAAGGAGAGTCAGCATGTTTAAAAAGATTGGTGTTTTTCTTGAAATGATTAAAATAGAGCATACTTTGTTTGCTCTGCCTTTTGCTTTTATGGGCGCTATTCTAGGCTCTACGGAGATAAAGGGACAAATGCCTGCATGGGCCGAGATTGGTTGGATCCTTCTTGCCATGGTAGGAGCGCGGAGCGCGGCATTTGGACTTAACCGAATGATTGACCGGGTTATTGACGGTAAAAATCCTCGTACAGCAGGACGAGCCATCCCTGCCGGATTATTAAAAATCAGCGAAGTTGTTATATTTGTTATTATCTCTTTTGTTCTATTATTCTGGGCAGCTTCGCAGCTTAATCCATTATCCGTCAAGTTACTTCCCATCGCGGTATTTCTACTTGTCATTTATTCCTATACGAAACGGTTTACCTGGCTTTGTCATGTGGTCCTCGGCTTTACAATTGCGCTTGCACCGCTTGGCGGATGGGTCGCCGTTACGGGAGAAGTAAATCTTACGGCCATCATATTATATCTTTCTGCTGCATTATGGACAGCGGGCTTTGATATTATTTATGCATGTCAGGATATTGATTTCGACCAAAAGGAAGGCGTTTATTCCATCCCTTCCCGTTTTGGCATCCACGGAGCACTGCAAATTGCAAAGTATTTCCATCTATTAACGGCTATCGGATTCATTGCATTAATTTTCATGACCGATTTGAGCTGGATATACGCAATAGGTATACTGATATCATGTGGACTGCTCATTTATGAGCACATTATTGTATCACCTAACGATATGAGTCGAGTACAGACCGCATTTTTCACCCTGAACAGCTGGGTCAGCATGGTCATTCTAGTGTTTACTCTCATCGATGTGGTGGTGTTCTAATTTATGTACAGATTAAAAAGACTAGCTGTCGGTATTACTGGGGCGAGCGGCAGTATATATGGAATTAGATTGATTGAGACTTTGCTTGATCAGGAATACGAAGTTCATCTTGTTGTTTCGAACGCAGGCTGGCGTGTTTTAAAAGAAGAACTAGGCTGGAATGTTTCGGACCGGGAGGGGATTTTGAACGAGAAGTTCGGGAACCGTCCCGGTTCTCTTATATACCATCCCGTGAGCGACATTGGAGCGTCCATTGCAAGCGGGTCCTTCTTGACGGATGGGATGATTGTTATGCCTTGTTCCATGGGGACTCTGTCATCCATTGCGCATGGAGCTTCGGATAATCTAATGGCCAGAGCAGCGGACGTCATGATGAAGGAGGGGCGGCCCTTGGTGCTCGTACCAAGGGAAACGCCACTTCATGCTATTCATTTGGAGAATATGCTCAAGCTGTCACGGCTAGGAGTAAAAATGATCCCGGCCATGCCGGCTTTCTACTACCATCCTAAGACGATGGATGATTTGATTGATTTTTTAGTAGGCAAGGTGCTGGATACGCTTCATATTGAGCACAATTTGTTTAAGAGATGGGGGGAAGAGAAATGAAGGAACTACAGCATGTGACCACCATCGGAAAAATAAGCTATACCAATGCATGGCCCATTTTTTATTTTTTCGAGCCTGCCAAACTAACGCATATGGCAGAGCTGATAACAGAAGTCCCTGCGCAATTAAATAAACGTATACATGAAGAAACCTTGGATCTTAGTGCTATGTCGTCTTTCGCGTATGGAATGGTGTCCGATCGTCTGCTCCTGCTCCCGGATATTTCGGTCAGCAGCAGAGGAGAAGTCAAATCCATTCTTCTGTTTAGTAAAAAGCCGATCGAATCGATTTTAAACAGTACAATTGCATTAACGAACACCTCAGCGACCTCGATTAATCTGCTTAAGATTATTATGACGAAATTCTATGAGGGGAACCCGGACTATATTTCAATGGAACCCGAACTGGAATCCATGATGGAGGTTGCGGATGCTGCACTGCTTATAGGGGATCATGCTATCCGTGCTTCCTGGACGGATCATTCTTATTATGTGTACGATCTTGGAGAATTGTGGTATCGGTTCACAGGTCATCAAATGACTTATGCAGTTTGGGCCGTTTCAAGGAATTTCGCAGAAAACCATGGTGAAGCAGTCAAGGAGATCGTACAAGCATTCCACGACAGCAAGGCAAAAAGCTTAAAGGATCTCGCACCAGTTGTAGCAGATGCTATACTGCAAATCGGCGGTTCTGAGGATTATTGGTACAACTACTTCAGAAATTTATGTTACGATTTTGGCGAAAATGAGTTGCAGGGACTGCAACTGTATTTCCGTTATGCACATGAGCTTGGTCTCATGGAGCATGAGGTCCAGGTGGATCTCTGGAATGAGAATAAGCTGATACGGGTGACGGAATGAAACTACTGGATATTTTAACATCGTTAAAAAAAGATATTAATTATATTGAAAAGGAATTGTACCGCGGCGTGGAGACGAGAGAGCCTCTGCTTGCCGAAACGTCCCTGCATTTGCTGAAAGCGGGCGGCAAACGGTTAAGACCTGTCTTTGTGCTGCTAGGGGGCAAGTTCGGTAACTATGATATCGAAGTGTTGAAGCACGTGGCAGTTCCGCTGGAACTGATTCATTCCTCATCTCTTGTTCACGATGACGTGATTGATAACGCCGAAACGAGACGCGGCCAGCTCACCGTCAAATCGAAGTGGGACAACCGAATTGCGATGTATACCGGGGATTATATCTATGCCAGGGCGATGTCTATCATCGCGGAGCTGCCTGATCCATTCATTCATCAGACGATGGCAAAGGCCATGGTACAAATGACGATTGGCGAAATGGAGCAAATTAGGGATTTCTTTAATACGGATCAAAGCATTCGTCATTATTTGCTGCGGATACGCCGCAAAACAGCTCTTCTTATTGCCATCAGCTGTCAACTGGGTGCTGTGGCTGCAGGGGCTGATAAAGAAGTGTCCAGAAGATTATACAGCTATGGCTATAACGTAGGGATGGCTTTTCAAATTCAGGATGACCTGCTCGATTTAAGAGGAACAGAAAAACAGCTTGGTAAACCGCCTGGTAGTGATATGCTTCAAGGCAACATTACGATACCCGTCATTTTTGCTCTGCAGGAAGAGCGCATAAGAGAGGATCTGCTTCAGCTGATCAACCGGATACATGAAGAGGGAGATAAGGGAAGCGTTAGAGCCGCTGTAGGCATGATCCGTGAGAGCAGCGGAATGGCTAAAGCCGAAGCCCTTGCTGACCGATATATGAATAAAGCTCTTGATGCGCTTGAAGGACTTCCAGACATTAAGACGAAGAAAAATTTACGGGATATCGCTCATTTTGTTGTAAAACGTTCATATTAACCTGGCAGGAACAAAAAGCAAGCAAGTCGAAAATCATAAATAGCAGCGAGCTTACTCTTAAACAAAGCCTGGAGGGAAAAGACGATGGAGCGTACTTTTTTAATGGTGAAACCTGATGGTGTACAGCGGGGTCTGATGGGTCGAATTATAAGCCGATTTGAGGATAAGGGCTTTAAGCTGATTGCCGGAAAGTTTGTTCAAGTGACGGAGGAACAGGCTAAGCGCCACTATGCCGAGCACGATGGAAAGCCATTCTTTGACAGCCTGGTGACCTTTATAACTTCGGGACCGGTGTTTGCCATGGTTTGGGAAGGGGAAGACATTATCACCTTGTCACGCATGCTGATTGGCAAAACAAATGTGACAGAAGCGCTTCCCGGGACCATTCGCGGTGATTATGCAGCGATTACGCCACACAACCTGATTCATGGTTCTGATTCACCCGAAAGTGCGGCTAGAGAACTTCGTAATTTCTTTGAAGATGCTGAACTGGTTACTTATGAAAAAACGATTGCTGCCTGGACATAAAATGTGCGACTCTTTTCGTGAGAAAGAAGGATGCTTGTGTCCAATCTAGAGGTGGATTCTTCACAATCCGATTATATCTTGTTTACACGCAACATTAATAAGCTGGCGGGTATTGACCTTAATCAATACAAGGAAGCCCAAATGAAGCGCAGGCTTACAACACTGCGTAACAAGCACGGGCATAACAGCTTTGCTTCTTTTTATGAAGAAATGAAGCATAACAAAGCTCTGTTTCTTGAGTTCCTTGATCGAATGACGATCAATGTATCTGAATTTTGGCGGAACCGGAACAGGTGGGAAGTACTTAAGGATAAAATCCTTCTCGATTTGGCCAGCGAACGTACGAAACTTAAGGTGTGGAGCGCAGCCTGCTCCACGGGCGAGGAGCCCTATACGCTGGCGATGATTCTTGATATGCAGGGGATGCTGAATCAGGCAGATATTTTAGCCACTGACATTGATGAAGGAGCGCTGGCAAGAGCGAGGCAAGGTACATATTTGGAACGTTCGTTGAGAGAGGTTCCTGAACCTGTGAGCAGACGTTATTTTTCAGAGGATGGACTTCAGTACCATATTGATGAAAAATTAAAGCAGGCAATTCGCTTCAGCCAGCAAAATTTACTGTCAGATTCTTTTGAAGAAGGCTTTGATCTGATCGTATGCCGCAATGTTATGATTTATTTTACAGAAGAGGCCAAACACCTGCTTTATCAAAAGTTTGCGAACGCGCTCAGGCCAGGAGGAATATTGTTTGTAGGCAGCACAGAACAAATCTTTGCACCTAATCAATATAACCTTGAGAGTGCAGACACCTTTTTTTACCAGAAGAAGAAATAGCGTATAGATCGAGTATGAAATGCCCTATACTGGAACTATCTGTGATGATTCTTGGAGGTAAATAAATGGATAAACAGACAGTGATAGCAGCTTATAGGCAAGGTCTTATCAATATTCGCCAGTGTGCACAGATCCTTGGTTTAGATACGTTTCAAATGGAACGAATGCTTGATCAGTTTAAGTCTCAGCCTGAAATGACCGATCAAGATTTACCCGCGGCAATTTTGACAGCAGGTAAGTAGTGAATGTGCTCGTATGCGTCTGTCCTTTGTGTGGATGGACGCTTTTTTTGTACCTTCTTGTCAAAGATAACATGCTATACTATAATGATCAAAGATTAAACATTTTAGCAGTTTAAAGCTTAACAGTATAAAGGGGGAACGTATTATGAGTCTTCGTTATTTAACCGCAGGGGAAACGCACGGACCCCAATTGACAGCTATCGTAGAAGGACTTCCAAGTAATATGAAAGTGGATTTTGAGGAATTGAATTTTCAGCTGCACCGCCGCCAAAAAGGGTATGGACGCGGGCGCCGCATGCAGATCGAGAAGGATACGGCTGAATTTGTTGGCGGAATCCGCCATGGATATACAACAGGAGCGCCGGTTGCGCTTGTCGTAGAGAACAAGGACTGGACGCATTGGCGCAACATTATGAATGTTGAGCCGATTGAAGGAAGCGATGAAGAAAAGCGCAGAATTCACCGTCCGCGTCCAGGTCATGCCGATTTGAACGGCGGTCTTAAATACAATTTAAAGGATCTGCGCAATGTTCTTGAGCGTTCTAGCGCACGTGAGACGACGGTTCGCGTGGCAGTAGGTGCTCTTGCACGTCAGCTTCTGGCTGAATTTGGTATTCAGATTGCTGGACGTGTTCTGCGCATCGGAGAGATCGAGGCACCGTACGAGGATTTGCCGATTGAAGAGCTGCGTGCCCGCACTGAGGCTTCTTCAGTACGTGTAACAGATCCAGAAACAGAGAAGAAGATGGAAGCTTACATCGACCAAATCAAGAAAGAAGGGGATTCCATCGGCGGTATTGTGGAATGTGTCGTGGAAGGTGTTCCTGTCGGTTTAGGCAGCTATGTGCAATACGACCGTAAGCTGGATGGACGGATTGCACAGGGGGTTATGTCTATCAACGCCTTCAAAGGAGTAGAGATTGGTATTGGCTTTGAAGCGGGGACTCTGCGGGGTTCACAGGTACATGATGAAATTTTGTATAGTGAAGGGCGGGGCTATCACCGTGCGTCTAATCGTCTCGGAGGATTTGAAGGCGGAGTAACCAATGGAATGCCTGTCGTCGTGCGCGGTGTTATGAAACCGATCCCTACGTTGTACAAACCGCTGCAAAGCGTCGATATTGATACGAAAGAGCCTTTTACGGCCCAAGTTGAGCGTTCCGATGCTTGTGCTGTTCCTGCTGCGAGCGTCGTGATGGAACATGTTGTAGCTTGGGAAGTTGCGAAGGCATTCCTTGAGAAATTCGGCGGTGACTCTATCGAGGAGATCCGTGCGAATCTTGACAATTACAACGCCCAGCTGGAGCGTTATTAATATGAAAACTTTAAACGTAGAGCTCGGTGAGCGCTCCTATCCCATCTATATTGGAAGCAGTTTGCTTCAAGAGACTGCCGTGTTTTTGCTAAAGCATGGAATCCGTGCGAAAAGTCCAATCATGATTATTACTGATGAAAAGATCGCACCGCATTATTTGGGAATCGTTAACGATTCCCTGGAGCGGGAAGGCTTTAAGGTTGTGACTGCTATTGTTCCTAGCGGGGAGACTTCCAAATCACTATCTGTTTATACAGAAATGATGACGAAGGCAATTGAAGGCGGGCTGGATCGAAGCTCTGCGGTCCTGGCACTTGGCGGAGGCGTAGTAGGGGACTTAGCCGGCTTTGTTGCTGCTACATATATGCGCGGAGTGCGCTTCGTGCAGATCCCCACAACAATCCTTGCTCATGACAGCAGTGTCGGAGGCAAGGTAGCCGTCAATCATCCCCTCGCCAAAAACATTATCGGAGCATTCCATCAGCCAGAGCTTGTACTTTACGATGTGGATACATTAATGACGCTTCCTCCCCGTGAAGTTTCAGCTGGTTTAGCAGAAATGCTGAAGCATGGATTAATCCAGGATGAATCATTCGCCTACTGGTGCGAGGAGAATGCAGATAAACTGCTCTCATTGGATAAAGAGGCGCTTATTTACGGACTTTTGCAGGGCTGTTCCATCAAGGCTGGAATTGTGTCCCAGGATGAAAGAGAAAACGGTATTCGTGCGACGCTTAACTTGGGTCACACGATCGGTCATGCTATTGAGGCAATCGCGGGATATGGAAAATTTCTGCATGGTGAAGCGATCTCTATAGGGATGGTAGGAGCGGCAAAGCTTGGAGTGCTCAGAGGGGCTCATCCATCACTGTATACAACTACCAAGCGAATGTTGGAGTCGTTACACCTGCCGACATTCCTTCCGGAAGATTTAAGCACAGATGATATTATGGCTGCAATGATGCACGACAAAAAATTCAGAGAAGGCCTGATGGTATTTATTATCCCAACCAAGATCGGTGAAGTTGTAGTGGCAAATGATGTTCGTGTACAGGACGTCAGGGATGTGATCGACGGGCTGAAGAAAGAGGCGTAAACTCATGATGTACACAAGAGGCGTACGAGGTGCAACAACGGTAGTAAGTAATACAGAAGAGGAAATTATGAAGGAGACCTCCAAACTGCTTCAGGAGATAGTGGAACGTAATGAACTTGATCCTGAGGCGATCTGCAGCGTATGGATTACGCTGACACAGGATTTGGATGCTGCTTTCCCGGCAAAGGCCATTCGTGAATTAAATGGTTGGGAGCTGGTCCCTTTAATGTGCTCTTTAGAAGTACCAGTAAAGGGCGCTCTAGAGAAGTGTATCCGTTTCATGATTCATGTAAATACCGAAAAAACCCAAAAAGAAATCAAACATGTATATTTGAACGGAGCTAAGGCGCTTCGTCCTGATTTGGCTGCACCATCTAACAGCTAAGACAAATGATATCTTGCCAAATCGATGTAAACTATGTATAGTGAACTGTAGCAGAGATGAGAAGAGTTTAGACGCTTTTATGAGAAGAGTAGAGCAGAGAAATTTCAAATGTTTGTGGCCTTAACGGGTAGCATGAACGGATGAAATTTAGTGCACCTTGTTCTGTATTGCAGGCAAGGATTTGAAGAGATAAGTACATGGAGCATATGTTTTCCCTATGTATACAGCTTTGGGATTTTATATCCTGACGACTGTGTTTACGGACTGAACTTCGTTTGGAGTTCTTTTAGGGATACGTATATTCACATACACTTATCATACTTACTCATATTATCGTTAATGAACCTCTACGGTCTCGTAGAGGTTTTTTTGCATACATGAACACTTCTTGAGCTTCATCTGCACTTTCGCCCATTCTATCCCGAGGGAGTGTATTACGATGTTGAAACGAGAAGAACAGCAAGTCCTAAAGCATGCAAGAGAATATAACTTAATACCGGTAGCGAAACGCATTCTAGCGGATATGGAAACACCGATCCGATTGTTCAGCCGTTTTGCAGAGCAGGAGCATGCCTTCTTATTAGAAAGTGTAGAAGGCGGAAGCACATGGGCGAGATATTCATTCATCGGTACAAATCCTTTCCTATCGATTTCCGCTAAGAATGGGGTCATCATGATCGAACATGATGGTCAAAGAAAGCAGCTGATAGGTAAACCGATTGAAGAATTAAAAGCGCTGCTCAGACAATACCGCAGTCCAAAAATGGATGAGTTGCCTCCATTCACAGGGGGAGCGATTGGATTCTTCGGATATGATTTGCTTCAATACTACGAAAAACTGCCAAAACATGCAGTGGATGACCTCCAGATGGATGATATTCAGTTCATGTTCTGTGATCAAGTCATTGTATTTGATCATGTAAAGCAGCAGCTGCTGTTGGTTGGAAACGTGCATGTGAAGCCAGGCGATCGAGATCAGGACATACTCGATAATTATGCAAAAGTCATGGAGAAATTGGAGGAGCTGGCTAAGGTATTGGCAGATGAGGGACCGCGGGAAAATGCCAACCGCCATACCATACCAAGTCATATAGAGCTGGGTAACGTCAAATCCAATCTAACAAAAGAACAATTTATCGCGAATGTCGAGCAGGCCAAGGAGTACATTCGAGCGGGTGATATTTTTCAGGTCGTGCTGTCTCAGCGATTTCATATTGAAACCGAAGTTTCTCCACTTCAGGTGTACCGTGTGCTGCGGACTTTAAACCCTTCACCTTATATGTATTACTTGAAGATGGGAGAAGAAATTATTGTGGGAACATCGCCGGAGGCACTTGTTAAAGTCGACGGCGGACGTGTTCAGACAAGACCGATTGCGGGCACTAGACCACGAGGAGCAACGGAGGAGATGGACGAACAGCTTGCCCAGGAATTGCTTCGTGACGAGAAGGAAAGAGCGGAGCATCTAATGCTTGTCGATCTCGGACGAAATGATATCGGAAAGGTCAGCGAATTCGGAACGGTTAAATGCGACACTTTTATGGAGATAGAAAAATACTCCCACGTCATGCACATGGTAACTAATGTTTCCGGTCAGATCAGGGAGGATAAAGACTTCTTTGATGCCTTTCTATCCTGTCTGCCGGCAGGTACGGTATCCGGTGCGCCAAAGCTGAGGGCAATGGAAATCATTGCTGAGCTTGAGCGCGAAGCACGCGGCGCATATGCAGGTGCGATAGGTTATCTTGGGTTCAGTGGTAATATGGATTCCTGCATTACGATTCGGACGATTATTTTCAAGCAAGGGAAAGCATTTGTGCAGGCAGGTGCAGGCATTGTATGGGACTCTGTACCGGAGAAGGAATACGAAGAGACCATAAATAAGGCAAAGGCGCTGCTTACAGCCATTCGATATGCGGAAGAGATGTTTCCTAAAGCTGCTCCTGGTATAGAGTACGCAAATCAGGATTACATTTACACATCAAATTGATAAGGAGGAGAACAGAGATGAGCACGATACTAGAAGGTAACATCATTCAGCATGGGCTGGTTCGCATTTTGGATGGTATGAATCTATCTCAAAATGAAGCGAGAGACGTAATGACCGGCATCATGAGAGGAGAGGCCACACCAGCTCAAATCGGGGGCTTACTGACTGCGCTTCGGCTGAAGGGAGAAACAGTTGATGAAATTACCGGATTTGCCGAAGCGATGCGTGAGTCTTCTGCACGGGTTATTACAGAACAAAGCAATTTGCTTGATACCTGCGGAACAGGCGGTTCAGGCATCAGCAAATTCAATATTTCAACGGCTTCAGCGATCATCGCCTCCTCCTTATCTGTAAGAGTAGCGAAGCACGGAAACCGCTCAGCAAGCAGTAAAGCAGGGAGTGCGGATGTGCTTGAAGCGCTGGGGGTCAATATTCACTTGAATCAGGAACAGGCGAGAGCCTGCTTGGATGAGATTGATATTTGTTTTTTATTTGCTCAGGTATACCATCCCTCGATGAAGTATGCTGCAGCACCGCGTAAAGAGCTCGGGGTAAGGACGGTATTTAATTTACTAGGTCCTCTTACCAATCCGGCTGGGGCAGACCGCCAGGTGCTTGGCGTATACGACAGATCAAGAACAGAAGCCATAGCTGAATCTCTCGGCAGACTCGGACTTAAAAGAGCGCTCGTCGTTGCTAGTTATGATGGTCTTGATGAGATCAGCATCTCGGATCGGACCAAAATTTCAGAGCTGAAGGATGGATCAGTTCATACTTACGACATTCATCCTGATGATCTGGGCCTTAATGTTTGTCCACTTAGTCAGGTGCTCGGAGGAACAGCAGTGGAAAATGCAGAAATTATTAAAAGAGTTTTTTCTGGTGAATCTGGCGGATACCGGGATATCGTACTGGCAAATGCCGGCGCTTCGATTTATGTGGCAGGACTTGCTGGAAGCATTGCCGAAGGGGTTCACATGGCTAAAGGGGCAATAGATTCCGGAAAGGCGAGTAGAAAGCTGCAGCAGCTTATTGAGAAAACGGGGGAATATGAATATGTATCTTGATCGAATTGTCGTCACAAAACGTGAGGAAGTAGCTGAACTGGCCAAATGGTTCCGTATAGATGAAGTAGAAAAAAAAATAGCAGAGCTTCCCGGCACACGCGGATTTGAGAAGGCGTTGACTAAGGAACATGCACGGGGGATGGGCTTAATTGCTGAGGTGAAAAAAGCATCCCCATCCAAAGGACTGATTCGTCCGGATTTTGATCCGGTTAGTATTGCTAAGGCCTATGAGGAAGCAGGGACGGACTGTATGTCTGTCCTGACCGATGTATCCTATTTTCAAGGTAAGGCTGAATACCTGACAGAAATCAGCCGTCATGTAAGTGTTCCACTCTTGCGTAAGGACTTTATTATTGATGAAAGACAGATTGCAGAAGCCCGCTTGATCGGTGCCGATGCAGTGCTGCTTATTGCGAGCATTCTGGATAATAAGCAGCTTTCCGGATTTTTAACCTATGCGAAGGATTTAGGCCTTGATGCGCTGGTTGAAGTTCATGATAAAGAAGAGCTGGAGAGAGTGCTTGATCTCGGAACTGCAAGTCTGATCGGGATCAATAATCGTAATTTGCGTACGTTTGAGACCCGTTTGGAGACGACAGCTCATTTGGCGGAGCTGGTGCCGGAGAACGTAACCTTAATCAGTGAAAGCGGAATCCGCACTCGTGAAGATGTTGAGTTCGTAAGAAGAGCAGGTGCGAAGGGAATTCTTGTAGGTGAACAGTTTATGCGGCAGGAAGATGTGACTAAGGCGGTTAACGAGCTCATGGGATCTGGAAATTTGGTGAAACCATGAACGTTCGTAAAACAGCTGCAGCCATAAAAATATGTGGACTTCAGGACGTTGAAGTGCTAAAATCTATGAAGCACTTAACTGTCGACTATATTGGTTTTGTATTCGCGAGGTCGAAGCGTCAGGTTACTGCAGACAAGGCCTCTATTCTCTGTAAGGTGCTCAACGAGTGGGACAGATCCCCTCGACCTAAAGCCGCAGGGGTATTCGTCAATCCTGAATGGGATGACCTTGCTGATGTTGTTACTAAGGTTCCTCTGGATGTCGTTCAGCTTCATGGTCAGGAAGCCCCGGAGTTTTGCCAGAAAGTTCGGGAAGAGCTGGGGGTCGAGGTGCTGAAGGCTTTTTCAGTGCATCAAGACCCGGAGTCACAAGAAGCAGCGCTGGATGTGGAAGCTTATGAAGGCAAGGTGGACGGGATTTTACTCGATACCTATGATGGTGTGTATGGAGGCGGGTCAGGAAAAACCTTTGCCTGGAATAAGAGCATCCCTTACAAGGAATGGGCTCAAAGGGCAGGGATTCCATTGTTCATGGCAGGCGGACTGAATATGGACAATGTTTCTGAACTTGTTCGTGAGTATGCTCCAGATGGAGTAGACGTTTCAAGCGGCGTGGAGACAGAAGGAATAAAAGATATTGTAAAAATGACAGCTTTTGTGGAGAGGGTGAAGAAGGCATGACGCAATTACCTGATGAATATGGTCGTTTTGGTCCTTTTGGAGGTCGTTATGTGCCTGAGACGCTGATGAATGCACTCATTGAGCTGGAGCAGGAATATAAACGGTTTTCAGAGGATCCCGAGTTTAATGAAGAGTTGAATTACTTACTGAAGCAATACTCGGGAAGAGAAACACCTTTGTACTATGCCGAGCGTCTAACTCAGCACCTGGGCGGTGCAAAAATATACTTAAAGCGCGAAGATCTAAATCATACGGGTGCTCATAAAATTAACAATGCTCTAGGACAAGGACTCCTTGCCAAACGAATGGGCAAGAAAAAGGTCATTGCCGAGACCGGAGCAGGACAGCATGGTGTAGCAACGGCAACTGTTGCAGCTCTGCTTGGATTGGAATGCAAAGTGTTTATGGGAGAAGAGGATACCAAACGCCAGCAGCTGAATGTCTTTCGGATGAATATGCTGGGTGCCGAGGTCGTCCCGGTCATCTCCGGAACCCGTACACTTAAAGATGCCGGTAACGAAGCGCTTAGGTATTGGGTCAGCAATGTTGAGGATACCTTCTATATATTAGGCTCCGCAGTAGGACCGCATCCATATCCGCTGATTGTCCGTAACTTCCAGCGTGTTATTGGAGATGAGACGAGAAGACAGATATTAGAAAGTGAAGGGCGCCTGCCTGACAAGATTATTGCAGCAGTCGGCGGCGGCAGCAATGCGATCGGAATGTTTTACCCTTTCATTAATGACAAGGAAGTTGATCTTATCGGATGCGAGGCAGCAGGTAAAGGTGTTGAAACCGAATTCCATGCTGCAACGATGAGCAAAGGCACTCATGGTGTATTTCAAGGTTCAATGAGCTATCTGCTTCAAGATGAATTTGGACAAGTGCAGGAAGCGCACTCCATTTCTGCCGGCTTGGATTATCCTGGAGTTGGACCTGAGCATTCCTATCTTAAGGATATCGAGCGCGCTCAGTATGTTCCAATAACGGATCAAGAAGCGCTTGATGCACTTCAGCTGCTCAGCCGTACAGAAGGAATCATACCAGCATTGGAAAGTGCTCATGCAGTTGCGCAGGTTGTCAAGATGGCTCCAGAGCTCGCTAATGATCAGATTGTTGTCATTTGCCTTTCTGGGCGCGGAGACAAAGATGTTGAGTCTATTATGAAATACACGGGAGGCAGACTCTCATGAGTGTACAACTAAATCTAATGGATCAGACCTTTGATAAGCTGAAAGCAGAAGGTAAGACTGCGCTCATTCCTTTTTTGACTACCGGTGATCCGGATCTTGAGACAAGCGTGGAAATTATACTTGAGCTGGAAGCAGCAGGAGCAGATGTGATTGAACTTGGTGTTCCATATTCGGATCCTCTCGCGGACGGACCGGTTATTCAGCGCGCATCCGAGCGCGCCTTGAAGCAGCACATCACGATACGTACGTGCATGGAAACGGCAAAACGGGCAAGAGAAGCGGGAGCGAAGCTACCTTTTGTGCTGTTTACCTACTACAATCCTGTGCTGCAGACAGGACTCTCTACTTTTTTTGAGCTGCTCAAAGAATACGGAATCAGCGGTATCATTATTCCTGATTTGCCGGTTGAAGAATCCGAAGAGGTAAGATTATATGCAGACAAGGCAAATATTCACCTTATCCCTCTTGTGGCACCAACTTCAAAGTCCAGAATTGAGAACATTGTCAAAAAAGCCAGAGGTTTTATATACTGCGTCTCATCACTTGGTGTAACGGGAGAAAGATCATCCTTCCATCAAGAGGTGGAAGAGTTTATTCATACAGTGAAATCCTATACAAGTCTGCCGGTTGCCGTCGGTTTCGGAATTTCAAGCCGTGAGCAGGTCGAGCGGTTTTCCCAGCTGTGTGATGGAGTTGTCGTAGGCAGCGCTATCGTCAGACAGATTGAAGAGAGCATTCCATTATTGTCTGATTCGGCCACAAAAAAAGAGGGACTTTCGCAAATCCGGGATTTTGTGGCACAATTGAAGCTGTAGATAAGTTATACCGTTTATATATTGCATGAAGAAGGAGGGCTTAATTTGAAACCTAAATCACATATAGTCAACTTACCCGTATACAAACCAGGGAAGCCCATTGAAGAAGTGAAACGTGAACTAGGGTTAAGCGAAGTGATCAAGCTTGCCTCTAACGAAAACCCGTATGGAACTTCTCCTACAGTAAAAGAAGCTATTCAAGCCGAATTCACGAACCTCAGCTTATATCCGGACGGAAGTGCCGGGGATTTGACTGCTGAACTTGCCTCGCACCTTGGTGTAGGGAAAGACCAAATTATATTTGGAGCTGGATCGGATGAAGTTATTGCTCTTATTACACGTGCGTTTTTAGTGACCGGTGACGAAAACATTATGGCCGATCAAACCTTCTCTGTATATAAAAGCAATGCCGATATTGAAGGTGCAGTCAGCATTGAAGTGCCGCTTGTCGACGGGAAACATGATCTGGAAGGCATGCTGGCGAAAGTTACTTCAAAAACAAAAATCATTTGGGTTTGTAATCCGAACAATCCGACAGGCACCATTGTAACAAATGACGAGCTGGTTTCATTCCTGGATCAAGTTCCACAGAACGTCATGGTTGTGCTTGATGAAGCATACTATGAGTATGTTACGGATGAAGCTTATCCGCAAACCATTCCAATGCTTGATAAATATAAGAATTTAGTAGTACTGCGTACATTTTCGAAAATTTATGGCCTTGCCGCACTGCGCATAGGTTATGGTGTCGCACAGCCTGATATTATTTCTTTAATTAATAAGGTAAGAGAGCCGTTTAACACAAACCGTTTGGGACAATCGGCAGCGCGTACTGCCATTAAGGATCAGACTTTTGTGAGCGAGTGCCGTAAACGGAACCGTGAGGGCGTGGAATATTTACAAGGAGAGTTCGATCGTCTCGGCCTGCACTATTTCCCTTCCCATGGTAATTTCATTCTGGTTGAAGTAGGGAAACCGGGCGGAGAAATGTTCGATGAGCTGTTAAGACAAGGAATTATCATTCGTCCTGGATTCCAGGTATACCCGACTTATATACGAGTATCCGTAGGAACGAGTGAACAAAATGAGGCTTTCATTAAAGCGCTTGAAAATGTGCTGAAGGCTGAACCATCTGAGGTGTAACGACAGTTGATGAATGAACCGACGAATGAACCGACGAATCATATACAAAAAATAGCCATTTTCGGGGTGGGACTCATCGGTGGGTCCCTTGCCTTGTGTTTCAAGGGAAAGCCAGGAATAAAAGTAATCGGGTATGCTCATGAGCCTGAGCTTAAAGAGCGTTATCTGCGCAGTGGAGTACTCGATCAAGTGACATTGTCCATTGAAGAGGCCGCTGTGGATGCTGATTTCATATTTTTGAGCATTCCGGTTGGAATGCTAAACTACTATCTTGAAGCCCTGAGCAAGCTTCCGCTTAAAAAGGGCTGCATTATTACAGATGTAGGAAGCACCAAAGCCTCCATTACTGAAGCAGCGAAAGTGCTTAACTTTCAGGATGCTTATTTCATTGGAGGACATCCTATGGCAGGCTCCGAAAGATCAGGTGTAGAGGCCGCTTCTGCATTGCTGTTTGAAAATGCATATTATGTGCTGACTCCGCTGAGTGGGGTGCCCGGACATATATATGATACCTTGAAAAATTTGCTTTCTTATACAAGAGCGCAGGTAATCCGGGTTGATCCGGAACATCATGATGATATTGTCGGTGCCATTAGTCATTTACCGCATATTATTGCTGTCGCTCTTGTTAATCAAGTAAGCGAATATAATGAACATGAACCGCTCTATCAGCTGCTGGCTGCCGGCGGCTTTCGGGATATTACTCGGATAGCATCCAGCGATCCTGTCGTTTGGCGGGATATCCTGCTGAGTAATCGCGAGGTTCTGCTGCGCCTGCTTGAGGATTGGAATGTGCAAATACAGCGTTTTACACACATTCTTGAGAATAGAAACGGTGTAGCGATTGAAGATGCCTTTCGGGCGGCAGGATCTTTTCGTAATAAACTTCCGGAACGAAGAAAAGGTGTTATTACTTCTTTGTTTGATATCTATATTGATGTTCCGGATACGCCGGGGATAATCGGTAAAATCGCGACGGAGCTGGGTACGGCTAAAATTAATTTGAGTAATATGCAAATTATTGAAAGCCGGGAAGATGTTCCGGGTATTTTGAGGATTTCATTCAGGCAGGAAGAAGATATGGAGCGGGCGATGGAGCTGCTCGTTTCGCAACATTACACGGTTAGAAGCTAGGAAGCGAAAGGGTTGCTTCCTAGCTTTTTGTCTCTCCTTATATAGATTTCAGAAACTAATAAAACCGCTTAAATTGATTAAATAAACAGGATCATAAATTAATGTATAAAAATGGTTGACAAAATGAAAACGTATACATATAATAAAAGTACAGTATGGTTTCTCTCCACTCCTATCCAATAACTGAGTTGCCCTGAAAATGGGCAACGGGTCGTGAACTCGGTTCACGGCCTCTTTTTTTTGTCTAATTACAGTTTTTTTACTACAAGACCG
The DNA here is from genome assembly GCA_023715865.1 of Neobacillus mesonae. Classification (GTDB taxonomy): domain Bacteria; phylum Bacillota; class Bacilli; order Paenibacillales; family Paenibacillaceae; genus Paenibacillus. The sequence continues at coordinate 319,739 of JAMBOW010000002.1, read as the reverse complement.
ATATAGCTAAGAACGGAATACAATTAAATGAAATTCCATTTTGAGTGCAACTATTTCCAATTTCATCACGTTAATTAATTAGGTGTTTATGAAGTTGGAATAAAGGTGAGGAGTACCTCCATAGGCTTAAAGTAGTGAAGTTCATTAAGATAACAAAAATTTAACTATTTTATTGGGAAACTATAGGCGGTTATATGGTATAATGTTCCTTGGTCATAGAGTAATGATTAGGAAAGTGTTACTACATATGGATTGTTGCGAAGTGATATCGACCATTTCGCTTCATTTTATCCCATTACATTTTTGTAATTTTTTTATAATAAAACCATTTGTTCAAGGCGGTAAACGGCCTGTTATCTGAAATATAAGAAGGCATTGGAACGCTTTTAATTTTTAAATACCGTTGTTAAACGATGTTTAGAATAACATTTCGAATTCATCATCAGTAGTTTTTAGGTGCTTTAAATTGGAAGCAAGTTAAGGATAGGCAAGGAGGAGCTTAGACCCAATGGAAGATTCAGAGCTGATCAAAGAGATAAAAGAGGGGAACATTGAGCTTTATTCAGAACTTATGCATCGATACGAACGGAAGATGTATGCATTTGTGTATCATATGCTAAGAAGCTCCGGACTTGAGCATTTGGCCGAGGACCTAGTATCTGAAACTTTTTACAAAGCTTACCGCAGCTTGCATTCTTTCCGTGAAGTTGATGCATCCTTTTCAACTTGGGTGTATACTATTGCTAGAAATACGGTTCTTAGTGAACTTCGGAAGCAACGCACTGCAAATGTACCACTCGAAGAGAGCGGATATGTTCCAGTAGCCTCCGCAGATACTGCTCCTGAACAGGCTATGCTGATAAGCGAGCGTTTGGTGAAGGTGCGGGAAGCAATTAATAATCTGCCGGATAAGCAGCGAACCGCAATTATATTAAGAGAGTATGATCAGCTTGACTATCAGGAAATCTCTAACATATTAGGACAAACGGTAAGCTCGGTTAAATCATTGTTATTTCGCGCTCGAATGAGTGTCAAGAATCAATTGCAGTCCTATTTCTTTGAACCGATTTACGAGGAATATGAGGGGATGAAGAATCGATGAATTGCAGCGATGCCCGGGAGCATATGGCAATGATTTGGGATCTGCCTGCACATCACGCGATAAGGCAAGACTTAATGCAGCACATTAAGGGATGCCAGGCATGCGCTTCTGAGTATGAGAAATGGACAGAGTTATATGAGCTGATCCCGTTGACTGCTGAACAAGTGCCCGACAAGAAGATTAAATCCATGCACACTAAAGTGATGGATAGAATATATAAGGACAATCCGAATATTCAAAAAAGCGTTGCGAGAACCTATACGATGTCAACTGTAACAAACCATCGGTTCTCCATATGGATATCCGCATGCTTGGCTTTGTTTTTATGCAGCCTCGTGTTAATGACTTCCAATCTGAATTTCAGCCATAATGAAGTTATTCAACATGAATCTGGCATTGTACCGACTGTAGTGGCCAGCAGCACAACGTCTTTTTCGACTATTCATCATGAAGATATCGGAAGGACCGGCATAATGGACCCTTTAGTGGCAGGAATGAAAGCTTATCCCGAATATTGGATGATATTTTCTCTTATAGCTTTGGGAGTTGCTTTATTTTCATTACGCCGAATACATCATGTACGAAGATAACAACTTGAAGGGAGTAAGCTATGAGGATTGGACTAATACGGCATGGACTGACAGAGTGGAATGTATTAGGTCGTATTCAAGGACAGAGCGACATTCCGCTGAATGATGAAGGAAGACAGCAGGCCAGGCTGTTAGGCGAAAGGCTCCTAAACGAATCCTATAAATGGGATTATGTCATTACAAGTGGATTGTCCCGTGCCCAAGAGACTGGGGAAATCATTGCAAAGATGATGGACATTCCTATGCTCCCGTCGGACGAGCGTTTGAAGGAAAGATCTTTTGGTCAAGCTGAAGGTCTTACTGCTGAGGAACGTGAAGAAAAGTGGGGGTTAGACTGGAATACTCTTGATTTAGGTCAGGAGAAGGAACCTGCCATGCAGGCCAGGGCTCTAACCTTCATCAATGATTTGGCAGAGCAGTATCCGGATCATCATATTTTGGTCGTATCTCATGGAGCATTACTCGCTCAATTATACAGAGCATTATACGAGGATAAGTATTCTGAACGGATCGGTAATTTATCGCTTACCATTTTGGAGAAAGATGTAGAGAGCTGGAACCCGTTATTATACAACTGCACAAAGCATTTAATAGTGCAGGAATCCATAGAGAAAAAATAGCTGATAAAATAACTCGAAAATATTTCGGGTTATTTTTTTTGCTCATTTGGAATAAATGTTGTAATAATTCCCATAATGGTAGTAAAACGGCGAGGCGATGGAACAATGAATTTAGCGGATCTACTCACATATGCTGATATCGGTCAGCTGAACCGCATTGCGAACCATTATGAGTGCATAAATAAAACTAATTCCAAGCATGAATTGATTCAAAGCATATTAATAACGCTGGGCAGTAAATCTTTTGTTGAGGAGCAGGTTGAAAAGCTTCCGATCAGTCATCTTCTTTTTTTGAATGCGATGTTGTTCGATACAAGAGCGAGCTTCAGTATGGAGGAATTAACGGCCCTTGCAAGACAGGCTATTGAGCCAAAGGGCGAGCAGCCTGCCTCTTATTTTCGAGACATCATCGTTCACTTTACAAAATGCGGATGGCTGTTCAACGGTTCTACTCACCAGACCCGGTATTTGTACCAGGTACCGAATGATTTGAAGATTAAATTTCTTCATGTGTTGCAGGAAAGATTTGAACAAATGATGGTAAAGATAAGTGAACCTTCTGTATATAGGGAGGAACATCATTTGTTAGCTGAAGATTTAAGGCTGATGTTAAGATTTATTAATCAACATGACATTCCTTTGAATCAGGAAGGGTTTATGTACAAGCGTTCTCAGCAGCAGTTGATGGAATATCTGCACGTTCAGGAACCGCTTGTAGGCAAGGGATGGCGTTTCGGTTATGGGCGCTCCTACAAAGAGTACCCGGATCGGTTAGCATTGCTTTATGATTTTGCTTTCCATCATCGCTATATTTCTGAAAAGAACGGAGTACTCGAACTGACTGCAGAGGGTTTAGCTTCTCTGGAGAAAGAGCCGGAGAACGAAATGATACAGCTATTCCGCTTTTGGTTAAGACAGTATAAAGGAGCTATTCCAAATCTGACATCCGTCGTTTACTGGGTTGGCAGGTGTGCTGACAGGTGGGTCACAGTATCATCGCTTATGGAAAGTATTGGAGATCTGGTACACCCTTTTTACTACGATTCTAAAGAAGCCGTTTTTACGCAGCGTATTTTGCAAATGCTGATTCACTTGGGGATCATACGAAGCGGAGATGCCGTGGAAAAAGGACAGGCTGTTCAAATCACAGCCTGGGGTAGTAAAATGTCAAAAAGCTGTGTTTAGGTTCTGTAAACACGGGCATACATTAGATCAACAATACAGTATTTATGCACTTGAAGAGGGTCAATAATGATGAATTTAGATGGAATGAGTTTGAAGAGCTGTCACAGCCTTTAATTTATCTATCTAGAAAAACAAACAATTGGTTGGAGGTGCATCCTATGGATAAAATGAAAGTTACTTACGAGGTCATGTTAGGACTGGCTGCTGAGATGGTTTGGGACGAAGCTCTAAAGAAACATCGAAGTGAGAAGCTCTTAGATGAAATTGATAAAGCACTGGCATCGGGGGATGAAGTGGCTTTTCGTAACCTGACGGATGAACTGAGATTGATTAACTAACATAGATAAACCCTATAATAACTATCAATTCAGACTAACCCTACTTATTCTGCTCGGACTATAAAGTTCGATGAATAAGAGGGTTTTTGTGTGTTTAAAAATCAAAGGAGCATGTTTACTTGAAACTCTTTCCAGCCAGCAGGACAAACATTATAATAGATAGGAATCATAATATAAGGGGGCAGGAATGCTTGAAGTTCAGCGAGATTGGGCAGGAAGATTGGAACGAGTGGAAGCCTTATTTGGATACCTGTATTATTCCTTTGACAGGCCTCACGGGTAAAGAATCTCCGCTAGAGTCTGTAAGCGCTTTAGAAAAATTGAGGGATTTCTTAGATCAAATTGAAACTCCATTCAAAGGGCGTATTGTAACTTATCCTGCTTTTCATTATATAAGCAGTACATATTATGAAGCTTTAAATGAAGTATGTAGGGAGGCAAAAGTAGGCGGTTTTAAATTTGTCATGATCATGAGTGAAAAAAATATCGATAAGGACGCGATCCCAGCCTGTGATTTGTCATTTTCTATTACAGCACTTGAATCTGCAGTATGCACAGAACATGAGGATCTTAATGAGAAAACACGCAAGATGACTCAAGAAATGCATCGTCAAATTTACCAGATGTGGGGACTGTAAAAAGACTAGATTAATTTGTGACAATTTACCAACATTTTCAATATAACGCTTCCATTCTCTGTCCGAAATTTTGTGACAAATTCTTGACGGTCCATGGAGGCTAATATATGATAATGTATGTCCTAGTAATTTGTGGAATTTTTTAAGAGATGAATGAAATATTTGGATGAAAAAGGGGGTTGGAAGAGGATGAGCAAACACAATGACAATGAGCACCAACTGCCTAAACCACCCAGTCGTAAAGAGATGTCACGCAGACAGTTTCTAACTTACACCTTGGGCGGTGCTACGGCATATATGGCTGCGGGTGCAGCTCTGCCAATGATCCGTTTTGCTGTGGACCCGATACTGCAAAAGGACGATGAAGGCGCTTTTGTAAAAGTCATTGAAGTGAGCCAAGTTACGGATGAACCGCAGGAAGTGAACTTTGAGCTTAAGCAGCAGGATGGCTGGTATTTAAGCAATGCGTCCTTGGTCGCCTGGATTCGCAGAGGTGAGGATGGAGTCATCTATGCGTTGTCACCGATCTGTAAGCATCTGGGTTGTACCGTGAGATACAATAACAACCCGTCATATCCAGACGAATATTTCTGTCCATGCCATGGCGCACATTACACGAAGGAAGGCAAGCAGCTGGAGGTTGCATCGGCACCGCTTGACGAGTATACCGTTAGGGAAGAAGGCGGATGGGTGTATCTCGGCGAGATTATTTCAAATACGAGAGTCCAATAGGGAGGGCGTGAGTAGATGTTTAAGAATATTTACAACTGGGTCGACGAACGTCTTGATATTACCCCGATTTGGCGCGACGTTGCTGACCATGAAGTTCCCGAACACGTAAATCCCGCCCATCACTTTTCAGCTTTTGTATACTGCTTCGGCGGACTTACGTTTTTTATTACCGTTATTCAAATTCTTTCAGGCATGTTTCTCACCATGTATTACGTACCGGATATTATCAACGCTTACGCAAGCGTAGAATTTTTGCAAACCCAGGTCGCATTTGGACAAATCGTCCGCGGTATGCACCACTGGGGTGCAAGTTTGGTTATAGTAATGATGTTTCTACATACAATGCGGGTGTTCTTCACAGGATCGTATAAAGCACCGCGCGAAATGAACTGGGTCGTGGGCATGCTGATCTTTTTCGTCATGCTGGGGCTTGGATTAACAGGTTACCTGCTTCCTTGGGATAATAAAGCTTACTTTGCAACAAAGGTTACTCTTGAGATTGCCAATACGGTTCCAGTATTAGGACCGGTTATCAAAGAGTTCTTACAAGGCGGGTCCATTGTCGGTGCAGAGACGTTAACGAGATTCTTTGCTCTTCACGTATTTTTCCTTCCTGCTGTTCTGCTCATATTGCTCGTGGGCCATTTTATTATGATCCGCAGACAAGGAATTTCCGGACCACTATAATAGAAGGGAGGATAACCCTATGGCACACGGGAAGAAATCGGATGAAAAAGTCGTGTTTGTTGGCGATTCTCGGGTTCGCAAGGGAGAAGGCTTTATTACTCCGCCTGATTATACTGCGTATCCGGGGAAGTCAGAGGCATTCATACCTAACTTTTTGCTGAAGGAATGGATGGTCGGTGTCGTCGTGTTGGTTGGTTTTCTAGTGCTCACGATTTCTGAGCCAGCCCCGCTCGGGTATCCAGCTGACCCAAGCGCATCGGTCATTCCGATGCCTGACTGGTACTTCTTATTTTTATACCAATATTTGAAGTACCCGTATGCATCAGGTGACTATGTTGTACTTGGAACACTTGGCGTGACGGGTGTTGCATTTGGAGCGTTACTGCTGGCACCGTTTTTGGATACCGGCAAAGAACGGCGCTTTTACAAAAGACCGATTGCATCATCGCTGATGCTGCTTTCTATTGTCTCTGTTGTTTATTTGACCAACGTAGCCTGGACACATTACAAGCATGAGCTTGCAGCAAGCGGACAGGAGCCTGAGCATATACAGCGTGAGAAGGAAGCGGAGGAAAGGCATGCGGCCGGAGAATCGACCTCGTTTGCACCTTCTGCTGAAGAGGAAGAAGTTGCAGTTGTCGAGCCTGATTCTGCAGGTGCAGAAATTTATAAGAAAGCAACCTGTGTCAGCTGTCACGCGGTTGACTTGAAGGGGCAGGGAGCCCCGTCACTGCTCGGAATCGGTGACAAGCATAGTAAGGAAGAAATTCTTACGATTATCCATGAAGGTATTGGCGGAATGCAGCCACAGTATGATAACAATATAGCTCAGGGATTAACTGATGAGGATATCGATGCCTTGGCAGATTGGCTTGCACTTCAGAAAGCGGAACAGTAAAATATAAGCTATAGGTGAAAGCCTGACTGCAGATGCAGTCAGGCTTTTTTAAGATGGTAAAGAGTTTTACAGCAGTTAAATACATACAGCTTGAACGTTAGAGGAGGATACAGGTGTTATCGATTTCTTTCTTTTGGAGCCGTTCGCTTCTTATGCATCGCGGCTTTCTATGGTTGTTATTCTGGTGTAATTTGCTTGGTACAGTTTATGGGTATATCTGGTACGGAGGCCAACTGGAGTATACGCTGAATAATTATCCTTCCTGGCTGCTAGTATTTGTGCCCGACAGTCCGACGGCTAGTCTCTTTTTCACATTGTCTCTATTGTTCTTATTATATCCACCTGCTGCTAAATGGCTAAAGAATGTGGGGCATGTAATTCAGGCTCTCGCCTTTGTGACATCATTAAAATACGGAATATGGGCTGTAGCGATGATCGTGGCAGGCTGGTCCCTCGGTTCGGATATGATGTGGCAGGATTTTATGCTCATAGCGTCTCATCTGGCTATGGCTGTCGAAGTGCTGCTGTACGCACGTTTTTTTGGGTTCAAGCTGGGGAGTCTTGTATTTGCCGGAGTGTGGACCCTGCTTAATGACACACTGGATTATACTCAGGGAATATATCCATGGCTTCCAGATGTTGTTGATGCACATATCAATACAGTGAGAAACTTCACTTTCACCCTTACGCTTGCTTGCATTGTTACTGGTTTTGTGGTCCTCAAACAAACTAGACGATTATAGTACTATGTATTCTCATCCCCTCATACGATATTGTAGGAGGGGATGTCCATGTTTTCGCGAAAAAAACGGTCTTCCTGTATGGTATTAAGTATTCTTTACTGTACTTTGCTTGGTTGTGTGCTGTATCCGGGAGTTACTGCTGCAAGCGGACAGGTTGATTCCGTAAATAGCAATTCCGCCCAGGAGTTGAACCAGGCAGCCACTTCATTATACAGGAAGGCGCTTGATAACGATCTCTCGGGGGTACGTGAGGAAATTCAGTCCATAACGACTCAGGTTGAACGACTTTCCTTCAATGGATTGACAAGTGTGGAAGGAATGCATGCTTTGACTGAAACTATAGTTGAAGTAAAAGAGGCATCCTCCAGTGTCCAGAATGCTTCGGATTCACTACAGCACGCTTCTGCTAAATTAAGGCTGGCGGTAGATAGTATTGCACATCAAGACAAGCCGCTCTGGCTGCAATATTATAAAATTTTGAAAGAGGATTTAGCAGCTTTAGGAGAAGAGGCACAAATGGAGCGTACGGATTCCCTGATCGTTACATATGGAGAGTTTGAACAGCATTATGAAACCATCCGCCCAGCCGCTATTATTAAGAGACAGCCTTACGAAATCGAACGATTTGATTCCTGGATGTCCTATTTAAAAGGGCTGACGATGCGTTCTAATCCTGAGTCTCAGGACATTATGGAGGCGCTGAAGCAGGGAGATGAGTTTGTAAACGCGTTGTTCGGAAGAGAAAAGGATGAAACTGCGTTTACCCCTTTTGCTGACGGGCCAGAGCCATGGGCTGCTCAGCTGTTTATAGGGTCTTCCATAGTAGCCGTGCTGGCATATGTGGGATATCGGAAATTTAAAGGAACGGAGACGGCTTCGTTTATCAAGTGATCATTGAAAAACCAAATGGGATTTCACTCCCCTAAATTTCACCTATGAAAATAGCCCGGTTATCCGGGCTAACTTTCTTTAAAGCCCTCGCCATGCACATCGTGCACATCAGAAATGATGACAAAAGCCTTAGGATCGGCAGCTCTAATAATCTCCTGCATATGCTTTATTTCCTGTCTCGGGATGACACAATAGGCAACATGCTTGGCCTGCTTTGAATAAGCCCCAACGGCAGGGACAAGCGTAACCCCTCTATCCATTTCCACAGTAATCTTCTCCGCTATTTTTTCCGCATGGTCGCTTATAATCGTGTAAGACTTAACGGAATAGGCTCCTTCTTGTATAAAATCGATGACTTTAGATCCAATAAAAACTGAAACCAGCGTATACAATATTTTATCAAGAGGGATGAAAAATATAGAAGATCCAATAATGATAATATCGATGCCAAGCATCACTTTGCCGATACTCAATCCCGATTTGCGGGACAGAATTCGAGCGATAATATCAGAGCCGCCGGTTGTGCCCCCAGCACGAAATACGATACCAAGACCTGTTCCGATGGTAACACCGGCATACAGTGCTGGGAGTAAGAAATCGTGCTCCGTTTTGAAAGGGACGATATAGCCGGCATTAATAAGTCGTTCAAATAAGCCCAGGAATAAAGTAAGCAGGGCAATCCCAATACCAGTGTAAAGGATTTGTCTGCCGCCAAGCACCTTCCAGCCGAGTATAAACAAAGGTATATTAATGATGAGCGTCGAGATGGATGGAGAAATCCCGAAGGCATAGTTGAGAAGGACTGTTATCCCGGTAACGCCGCCTTCCATCAATTGATTCGGAATGATGAAATACAGCAGACCGAACGAAAATATGGCGGTTCCAAGCATGATCGGAAGAATGATCTTCAGCTGGGGTATCCATTTGTTCATAATAAAATACCTCACTCCATCAAATTTACTTTGTGCTGCTCCATTAAAAAGGGAGATGTAAGAATATATACCCCTTTTGACATATGTACCTTCTTAGTATGCCTTTTTACTTTAACTTTAAAAAATGATTTGTCTTCACAATCTCAATAAGTTAACATTGGAATAAAGCAAAATTATCGGTGTAAGGAGTATTGCTTTTATGGAGAAAAGTCTTGCAGAAATGCAAAAAGAAGTCGATCTTTATATTTCCCAGTTTAAAGAAGGATATTTCAGCCCGCTCACGATGCTTGCTAGAATGTCGGAAGAGGTAGGAGAGCTTGCCCGCGAGGTTAATCATGAATACGGCGAGAAGCCTAAGAAGGCTACGGAAGCTGACAATTCGATAGAGCTCGAGCTTGGCGATATATTATTTATTACCATCTGTTTCGCAAATTCGTTAGGTATAGATTTGACGGAGGCGCACGATAAAGTGATGCACAAATTCAATACGCGGGATGCGAATCGGTGGACCAAAAAGGACACCGAATAGAGCGCCCTTACATATGCTGTACTAACCGATTTTCGGGGAGGGACAGCAAGTATGAAATCATACCAGTATATTCAAAAAGCATACAAGGCTATTCTGCAAGGGGATTACGAGCTTGCAGTCCATTGGTTTGAGACAGCGATTGCGGAAGAACCCAACAATGCGGAACTTCATTACAGGTGCTCCATTACCTATGCCAGGAACGGGAAGCTGGACCAGGCTCTTCTTCATGCGAAAAAGGCGGCCGAACTAGCTCCAGATCATAGTGAGTATCTGATGCATGTCGGCAGTCTCGAAGCCAAAAAATTAACAGCCAGTGCACGCGTTCTTATAGAAACGCCCGATACTGATCTGCTGAAGGTTAGGGAGGAAGTGCTGGCGCATCTAAAACAGTCCATCGCACTGGATCCACTCTATACGGAAGCATATGTATGGCTTGCGATTGCTTACGCTGAGATGGATGATTACATTTTAGCCATCGCCGTGTTAAAAGAAGCCATTTCTTTAGAGCCGCAAAATGAACAATTAACACAGTTACTGCAGGATTTTCATAAGCGAATGAAATCTTCTAAGAAGAAACCATCAACCTAGTATATAAGGAGTGTTTGCAAGTGGCAGAGAAATTAAAAGTTGTCGTTGTTGGCGCGGGAGGGCGCATGGGACGCGAAGTTGTTAAGCTTGTTCTTCAGGATGAGGAGCTGGAATTGGCAGCAGCAGTCAATAGATCTAGTGTAGGAGAGGATGCTGGTAAGCTGGTGGGTCTGGAACCATGCGGCGTACTGGTTACGGACCAACTGGTAGATGCACTGAAGGATTCGGGCGCTGACGTTATGGTCGACTTTACGACTCCGCAGCAAGCATACGAGCATACCTCCCTCGCGATTTCTTATGGAGTTAGACCTGTAATGGGTACGACTGGATTCACTCCAGAGCAAATTGAAGACCTGGACAAGCAGTGTCAAGATAAAGGGATTGGCGGTTTGATAGCACCAAACTTCTCTATCGGTGCTATTCTAATGATGAAATTTGCTGCACAAGCGGCTAAATATATGCCTAATCTTGAAATCATTGAATATCACGGAGACCAGAAGCTTGATGCACCTTCCGGTACGGCAGTAAAAACAGCGGAGTTGATAGCGCAGAACCGTGAAGAGATTCGCCAGGGCAATCCTAAAGAGGAAGAATTAATTGAAGGTTCTCGAGGCGGGTATTACAATGGCTTCAGAATTCATAGTGTGAGATTACCGGGAGTTTTTGCGCAGCAGGAAGTCATATTCGGTGATTTTGGACAGACTTTAAAGATTAGACATGACTCCTACGAACGAGCTGGTTATATGCCAGGCGTCAAGATCGGGATTCAGAAGGTTATGGGTTATGAAGGCATGATTTACGGTTTTGATCATTTTATTGATTAAGTTGTTATGATCGGGTGGTTAAATTATTACTATATATAGACTCAAAGAGGGAGAGAACATATATGTTAAACATCGCTTTTATTGCTCATGATCGTAAAAAAGATGAAATGGTGAACTTCGTAACCGCCTATGAGAAGGCGTTTGAGGGCCATAACTTATATTCAACAGGCACAACAGGTCAGCGGATCATGGAAGGTACTGACCTAAACATTCATCGCTTCATGTCTGGACCTCTTGGGGGTGACCAGCAAATTGGAGCGCTCGTTGCCGAAAATGAGATGGATCTTATTATTTTCCTTCGCGATCCCCTTATGGCACAGCCGCATGAACCGGACATCAACGCTTTATTAAGACTGTGTGATGTGCAAGGGATACCGCTTGCAACGAATGTGGCAACTGCAGAAATTCTTGTAAAAGCACTGCAGCGCGGTGATTTTGCTTGGCGCCAGCTTGTACATAAATATAAACCAGGCGCAGATGCTGATCTTTGATCAGCATCTGAAAATTATTCATAGTATAGTTACTGATAAAGGAGGCCCTTCCTTTGAGTCAAGCGGGCAAACACTTAAAAATAGGCATTACCTGTTATCCGTCTCTCGGCGGTTCAGGAGTAGTGGCAACAGAGCTTGGTAAGAGACTTGCCGAAAAAGGGCACCAGGTTCATTTTATCGCAAACAGCATACCTTTCCGATTAGGCCAATTCCATCGGAATATTTTTTATCATGAAGTGGAAGTGAACGACTATTATGTGTTTCGCTATCCTCCTTATGATCTATCTTTAGCCACCAAAATGGCCCAGGTTGCAAAAGCTCAGAATTTGGATCTGCTCCATGTTCATTATGCAGTCCCTCATGCTGTTTGTGCTTACCTGGCCAAACAAATGGTGCCGGACGATCTGAAAGTGGTTACAACACTTCATGGAACAGACATTACTGTGCTGGCTCAGGACGAATCCTTGAAGGACCTGATTGAGCTAGCTATTAATAAGAGCGATGCAGTTACCGCGGTATCAAAAGATTTGATCCGGGAAACACATGAACTGTTAGATATTAAGCGGTCTATCGATCTGACGTACAATTTTGTGGATCCAAGAGTCTACTATCCGCGCGAGTGTTCTTCACTTCGGAACGATTATGCAGGGAAAGAAGAAAAGGTGCTGATGCACATCTCCAATTTCCGGCCAGTCAAGAGAACACTCGATGTCATCGACATCTTTGCCCGGGTGAAGAAAGAAATTCCGGCTAAGCTGATTCTGGTTGGGGAAGGCCCTGATCTGCCTAAAATTCAATGCAAAATTCAGGAGATGGGTCTCTCAGAGCATGTTCACCTGTTAGGAAAGCAGGATGATGTTGCGCAGGTCATCTCTATGGCTGATCTTTTGCTGCTCCCTTCAGAAAAAGAAAGCTTCGGCCTCGTCGCTCTTGAAGCGATGGCATGTGGAGTACCGACCATCGGTTCAACAGCCGGGGGGATACCGGAATTAGTAAAGCATGGAAGTACAGGTTTCTTGGCAAGTATCGGCGATACCCAGCAGATGGCAGAGTATGCCATCACTCTGCTTCGTAATGAAGAGATGATGAAGAGCTTTAAACAGGCCTGCTTGGATCGGGCGAGCATCCATTTTGATATTGATAAAATTACTGCACAATATGAGGAAATATATGAACGGGTATTAGCCGAGCAGAATGTGGGGGTGGGCTCGAAACACGGATAAGAAACATAAAGGAGCAGGCTACATGAATAATTGGAAGCATATTGAACCCGCTATGGCTTCTGCGGGCGAGCAGGTGCTTGAGAGACTCAATGATCACGGCTATCAGGCTTTTTTTGTCGGGGGCTGTGTTCGGGATGAGATTATGAAAAGACCGGTAACGGATATGGATATTACGACTTCAGCGAAGCCTGATGAGGTGATGGAGCTGTTCCCTAACTCCATTCCGACCGGTTTGCAGCATGGGACTGTAACGGTTCGCATGAATGGGCAGCTTTTTGAGGTTACGACTTTCCGCACGGAAAGCGGTTATGAGGACTTCCGGAGACCTTCAGAGGTCCATTTTGTGGACAAGGTCGAGGATGATTTGAGACGCAGAGATTTTACGATGAATGCGATAGCTCGTAATCGTCAAGGAGAACTGTTTGATCCTTTTGATGGATTAGAAGATATTGAGCAGGGAATCGTTCGTGCGGTTGGACTTGCTCAGGAACGTTTTAGAGAGGACGCCCTTCGAATGTTAAGGGGCGTTCGTTTTGCTTCTGTTTTTAACTACGAGATCGCTGCAGATACTTGGAAGGGTCTTATGGCTGAAAGGGATAAGCTTGTTCATATTGCTATGGAACGGGTACGGACCGAAATGGACAAGATGCTCGCCGGTCCCTACCCGTCAAAGGGTGTTTCTCTGTTGATGGATAGTGAATTGACCAAGTATGTAAAGGAACCCGTTAATCTCGCAGGATTGAATCAGGATCAGCTTGATCAGCTTGACCTGCTTCCTCATGAATCCGACTATCGATGGGGAATGCTTTTGCAAATGCTTGGGATTCATCCAGAAGAAGCGGATAAGGTACTGAGGTCGTGGACTTTTTCGGGAAAAGTAAGAGAAAGACTTACGAAAATGCTGGAGCTTCATGAGCAATTACTGGAAAAGCTCACGCAATTGACTTCTGCAGATGAAGAAAGACAGACGAGTACCGAAATTAAGAATACGTGGAAGTATCTTATTTTAAAATATGGAACACAAGCTGGAGAAGATTGGTATGTGATTAACGGCTCTCTCCCGCGTCAGTGCTATAAATTATCAGATCAGGATTATGATTTGCTGCAGTATTTGGTACAGCATGCAGAGGAGTGGAAGCTCGAAATGGGAGTATATACTCTGAAGGAGCTGGCGCTTACAGGCGCAGATCTTCTTCGTCTGACAGGACGGCGCGGCGGACCATGGCTCGGCAAGGCGATGAATCGGCTGCTGTATGAAGTGGCAACGGGGCAGCTGGATAACAAGCAGGACATATTAATTGAAGCAGCAAAGAAGGTGATTCCTGATGAAGCATAATACACTTCTTGATTTGTTCATGGATGCACAGCATTCATTCGTTTCGGGCGAAGAAATTAGTAAAAAGCTGAACATCAGCAGAACAGCCGTATGGAAACAAATTAATCAATTGAGAGAACAAGGCTATGAATTTGAGGCGGTGTCACGTAAAGGATATCGAATAACGTTTATTCCAGACGTATATCAAGCTGGGGATATTTCGGCACATCTGAAGACCAAATCCTTGGGAAGAGTGCTGCATATTATGGAATCCACAGCCTCCACGCAAATTGACGCGATGACTCATGCCGAAAAAGCAGCGCAGGAGGGGGCCTTGTTTATTGCCGATCAGCAGACTACTGGCAGAGGGAGACTGGGTAGGAAGTGGTTTTCACCTGCCGGCAAGGGCATTTGGATGAGCCTGGTTCTGCGTCCTGAACTGCCGATTCGATTTGTGCCGCAGCTTACATTGCTCACGGGTGTAGCCGTATGTAAGGCAATCCGGTCGGTGACAGGGGCGGATGCAAAGATAAAATGGCCTAACGACATTTTGATAGGTGGCCGGAAAGTGTGCGGAATTTTGCTTGAATCGGCAACTGAAGATAACAAAGTGAGATACTGCATTGCGGGCATAGGTATAGATGTCAATCTATCCAAAGAGGATTACCCTGAAGAACTAGCGGAGATTGCCACTTCTTTAAAAATAGAGACAGGGCATACTATACATCGGTCCCTTTTGATTGCAGAAATCATGAATGAAATGGAACAGCTCTATAACCGTTATTCGCAAGATGGATTTTCACCGATTCTTAAAGAGTGGGAGGAACGTTCTGCCTCCATCGGTCATACCGTTCGAACCGAAACACTGACTGAAACGATACAAGGGGTTGCATTAAGACTTGATCCAAGCGGCGGTCTGGTCATAGTTACTCCAAGCGGTGAAGAAAAGACGGTTTTTTCAGGGGAAGTAGAGATAGTAAATCAATAATAATCTAGGATATGTCGGTATAGGCATATAAACTGATTTGAAATGTAAGGTACAGGTTAATGATGAATGGGGCATAGACAATTACTTTTTTTTTGGTATACTCTTTTTTGAGGCGGTATCGATTATTCATTGAACTGCACTCATGCCCGTTAGCCTGTTTATTGAAAGACATTTGAACAAGTATGCCAAGTTGTTGGATTCTGCTCTGAGCCGAAGAGGACCGAGACAGAAGGGACGATCGCAAGTGACTCTTTTTTGACTTATGGGACCTTTTTAGTGTGATACTAAAAGGTTTTTTTGTGTGTCTATTTTAGACCTCATCCCACAATCGGCTGAAGAGCGTCTGTAAGATCACAGCTAGGATCTGGCATCAAGACTTACGGCTATTTCGAAAAAGAGAAGGGAGCCACTTGTATGGCAGCAGCTAAAAAACCGCTTAACATTGTAAAAATGAAAAAAATGAAAGAAAATAAAGAACCCATAACGATGCTTACTGCCTATGACTATCCTTCTGCTGTTATAGCAGAGGAAGCTGGTATCGATATGATCCTTGTCGGAGATTCACTCGGAAATGCGGTGCTTGGTTACAATTCAACCATTCCCGTTACGATTGATGACATGGTCTATCACTCTCGCTCAGTCGCAAGGGGCGCACAGAATACATTTATAGTTACGGATATGCCGTTCATGACTTATCATGGCGGAATCGATGAGACACTTAAAGGTGTTCGCCGCATTATGCAGGAAGGCCATGCACATGCTGTGAAGCTCGAAGGCGGAGTCGAAATTGCGGAGACTGTCAAGGCAGTTGTGAACGCAGGAGTACCTGTGCTTGGACATATCGGTCTTACTCCGCAATCCGTAAATCAGATCGGCGGATTCAGAGTGCAGGGCAAGGACGCTGCGGATGCGAAACGACTTCTTGCTGATGCTAAAGCGCTCGAAGAAGCTGGTGCTTTTGCAATTGTTCTTGAGCTCGTAACCGAAGCGGTGGCTGAGGCTATTTCCGGTCAGCTGTCCATTCCTACGATCGGCATTGGCGCAGGGCGTGACACGGATGGACAGGTGCTTGTATTCCATGATCTTATCCAGTATGCATCTCCTTATATGCCAAAACGTTTCGTGAAAACTTACAGCGATGTAGGAACCATAATTCGAGACAGTATTGGAAACTACGTTAAAGACGTTAAGAACAAGTCTTTCCCTGCGGAGGAGCATGTTTTTACGGCTGAAGATGGTGTAGTAGATTCCTTATATGGAAGCAACAAAGTAAAGGTGGAGAATGAATCATGATTACGGTTCGAAGAATCGAAGAACTTAGAGCAGAAATTGCCAGCATGAAAAAAAATATTCGCGATAAAGAGCCGTCCGTAGGGCTTGTTCCTACCATGGGCTATCTGCATGAAGGACATGCAAGCCTGATGCGCTCCGCAAGACAGAATAATGATATTGTGGTTTTAAGTATTTTTGTTAACCCGATTCAATTCGGCCCGAATGAAGATTTTGAAACTTATCCCCGCGATGAGAATAGAGATCTGATGGTGGCGGATAACGAAGGAGTAGACATTGTGTTTATTCCTTCGGTTGAAGAAATGTATCCACGTCCGACAAAAACGAAGATTAAAGTAGCAGACATTACGAATCAGCTCTGCGGAGCATCGCGTCCGGGCCATTTTGACGGCGTAACAACGGTTGTTTCCAAGCTGTTTAATATCGTGCAGCCAAATAATGCTTATTTCGGAATGAAGGATGCTCAGCAGGTTGCCGTATTATCTCAAATGGTTATGGACTTAAATATGCCGGTTAACATCGTTCCTTGTCCCATCGTAAGGGAAGCAGATGGACTTGCGTTAAGCTCTCGTAACGTGTATTTAAGCCCGGAGGAACGCAAGGAGGCCCTTGCATTGTCCCGCTCGCTCAAACTTGCTCAAAAAGCTAGTGAAGAACAAGGCGATATAACGGTTGGTCAAATCAGAACATTAATTACGGATGAAATTAACACTTCTAAAACGGCTGTTATTGATTATGTGGATATCCTGACATTCCCAGAACTCGAGCCGATCGAAGATCGTGTGCATATTACAAAGCTTGATGATGTCATTATTGCTTTGGCCGTTAAATTTGGAAAAACAAGGCTGATCGATAATCATCGGCTGCAGAAAATGGAGGTGCTCTCCCGTGTTTAGAACATTAATGAAATCAAAAATTCACCGTGCAACCGTAACGGAAGCTAATTTAAATTATGTGGGCAGCATTACCATAGATCGGGATCTAATGGATGCTGCAGATATATTGGAAAATGAAAAGGTCCAAATCGTAAATAACAATAATGGTGCAAGGCTTGAAACCTATGTTATTCCCGGGCCACGCGGAACAGGCACAATCTGTCTAAATGGTGCTGCTGCACGGCTTGTACAGCCAGGTGATACCGTTATTATTATTTCTTATGCCATGTTGTCAAATGAAGAAGCAGCATCTCATAAGCCGACGGTTGTTTTTGTTGATAATACTAACAAGCCGGTTCAGTTGATGCATGAGGAAGTTCACGCGACGATTTTGTAATCCATGGAATGAGGAATGAAAAGTGCCTGAAGCGCAAAAAATGTGATTAGGTAACTGCACTAATCCATTTTGCTAAGGGTGGGATGCATGCCATGTTTCAACATCTTTTTGCGGAAATGAATCAATCGTTAGATGAGATTGCCAAGTACTACACTGCCGCACCAGCCGAGAAGAAACAGGAAATGCTCCAAAGATGGAACTTGCTCAAAAAAATGAGTGATGGAATCATTGATGAATGGATGTCCTTTGAAGAAAAGATGGCTCGGATTCGCGAAAGCGGAATTTTCCGAGGGACCGATCCTTTCACCTCTATTCCGGAGCTGTCACTTCCATCTTTTGTTAAAGGTCAAGGCTATTTTAAACTGCTCATGTACAACCATGCTGCTGAAGAGTTCAATAGAGTGGTGGAAATGTATCCAGAAAGCTTGTTGTCCCGCCTGTATTTGGCAATGTGCCACCTGCATTTAGAGGAGATGAATATAGCGGCATCAGAGCTGAACCGGATACTGCTGAGCAGTGATCAGCCTAGACTAAAGGCAATGGCTTATAATGCACTTGGATGCGTTCATGCCAAACAAATGGAGCTAAAGCAGGCTTTATCCTGCTTCGCCCTTGCATTGCAGCATGACCCCTCTTTACCAGAGCCGCTGTATAATCTGGAGGCGTGCCGCAAAAAAAACGGCCAGCTCCAGTATGGAACTCAGCTGCTTGCCTTATCCTAATGTGCATTAAAACTGTGCAATCATTAAGGTGATGTCGTGACATGACATCGCCTTTTTGGTCTGTTTCATGTTCAAAAGTCTTTTTTTTTGCTATGCTACTAAAGAGACTGAAGAAGGGAACGTTATAATGAAATTCGCTGTGCTTGATTTTGAAACAACAGGTACACAGTCCGATGGTGAAATTATTCAGGTTGGACTTGCCATAATAGATCATGATTTAACCATAAAGGATACGTATAGTTCCTATGTGAATCCCGGCGTTCCCATTCCTCCCTTTATTTCAGGATTAACGGGAATTACGGATGATGACGTCAAGGATGCACCAGAACTCGATGAGATGATGATGGAGCTCGTTCCTTTGCTGGATGATGTCGTACTTGTAGGACATAATGTCGGTTTTGATTTTTATTTTTTGCAGAATGCTCTCGATAGATGCGGATACTTGCCGTTTACTGGCAGGATTTTGGATACGATGGATTTTTTGAAGATTTGCTTTCCTTCATTGTCCTCCTATCAATTAGGGTACGCAGCAGCCGAGTTCGGCTTTGTTCATGATCGTCCGCATCAGGCGGACAGTGATGCTTTGGCGACAGCGCATATCTTTTTAAAGAGTCTTGAGGAACTAAAGGATTTGCCTTTGATTACATTGCAGCGCCTTACCGATTTATTTGCTGCAGAAGATAGTGATCTAGGCTGGTTTTTTGACGGGATTCTTTCAGAAAAAGAAATGGAGCCTATTCATGACATGGAAGGTCAGACCTACTATAGACAGCTGGCTCTCCGGATTGATGATTGGTCACAAATCGCGCCTCCGCGGGATGAGCATGAGCCCAATCCTTTAGAAAAATTGACATTTCAGGAATATATGGATGAGGTTCAGCTTCGTCTTAAAGATACACTTCCTCATTATGAGGAACGTGATGCTCAGAATATGATGTTTGCTGAAGTGACGAAAGCCATGGATGAGGATAAGCATTTGTTGATTGAGGCCGGAACAGGCACAGGAAAATCACTCGGTTATTTGCTTCCCTCCATTTATCACAGCGTCAAGCAGGAGACAAAGGTTACCGTAAGTACACATACTATTAACCTTCAGGAGCAGCTTCGTGAACGCGATATTCCGCTGCTCACAGAAGTCGTTCCTTTTCCGTTCAAAGCCGCTGTTTTTAAAGGCAGAGGACATTATCTTTGTCTGCGCAAATTTGAACAAAAGCTGAATAATAAAGAGTTTGCAACTCCTAAAGAGGATGTCTTCACCGCTGCACAAATGCTTGTGTGGCTGACGCAGACAGAGACCGGAGATGATGAGGAGCTTAACCTTAGCCATCGGGGCGGAGATTTCTGGGAGACCGTACAAAGTGATTCGGATTCATGTCTTGGACGGAGCTGCCCGTGGTTTAAGAAATGCTTTTACCATCGTGCCAGACACGAGGCAGGAATAGCTGATGTGGTTATTACTAATCATTCCAAGCTGTTTACGGATGTGAAAGCGAGTCATCAACTGCTACCAAGCTACGACCATCTCGTTATTGATGAGGCCCATCAACTGGAGGAGGTAGCCGGAAAGCATTTAGGCATGCATATGAAATACTTTAACGTGGTTCATACGCTGACTCGATTGTTTAAGGACAGCAGAAACGGCCAACTGCCTACTCTGCGGCAAAAAATAGCTCAATCCGGTCATGAACGAATGGTGGAATGGACTTCTACTTTGGATCAGCTGTTTCCCTCAGCCCTTGAAGCGAAGGAAACCTGGGACCAGCTCAGTGAGATGCTGTTTAGCTTACTTCCTGAACGCAGTGATGCCGCTCCGGGTGAAGCCGCTCAGTTTACGCTGCGGTTAAAGCCGCAAAATAAACCTAAACAATGGGACAAGCTGGCTGCAATCGAGAACCAGTTTTACGTAACCGTCAGCGACTTTGTGCGAAAAGCGGACAAGGTTCTAAGTGAAGTAAGAGAGGATCTTGATGATTACACGGCAGACAGCTTGATTACCGATGTGTCAGGCCTTGTTAAGGATTTAGCTGGCTTAAAGGATAACCTCAGACTGTTTATGCGTCTGGATGATGCGGGAACAGTTTACTGGCTTGAGGGAAGCGGGCAGTTCAAGAGCAAATCACTTCAGCTGTATGCTGTACCTGTGGATGTGAGTCCGCAGCTGAAAGAGATGTTCTTTGATAAAAAACGCAGTGTAATCTTAACCTCAGCTACTTTATCGGTTGATAAATCGTTCCAGTTTATGATCGATCAGCTGGGACTTACTGAAGCGCAGGAGCATGGAAGATTGCTTACTTCCCAGCTGCCGTCTCCGTTTAATTACAGGGAACAGGCGCTGCTTGTCATCCCGCGTGATTTCCCTAGTGTTAAGGGCAGCGTCGGTGACGATCATTTCGTCAGCATGCTGGTCAAATCGCTATCTGAAGCAGCAGAGGCTACTCGGGGACGCATGCTTGTCTTGTTTACCTCCTATAAGATGCTGAGACAGGTGCATGAGCCGTTAAAAGAAGCACTTGCTTCGAGTGACATCTCCGTATTTGGGCAAGGGGTAGACAGCGGCAGCCGAACGAAGCTGACACGCAGATTCCAGGAAGCGAAAGCATCGGTATTGCTTGGAACAAGCAGCTTTTGGGAAGGAGTGGACATCCCTGGTGAAGCTCTGTCTTGCCTTGCCATCGTCCGGCTTCCCTTCCAGCCACCGAACCACCCGGTAGTAGAGGCCAAAAGCGAATTGCTTCAGCAGGAAAAGAAAAATCCTTTCATGAAGCTATCCGTACCTCAAGCCGTTATCCGGTTCAAACAAGGCTTCGGAAGATTGGTTCGTACAGCGAACGATCGAGGTATTGTTATTGTTTATGACACAAGAGTGATAGAATCGTATTACGGAAAATATTTTTTATATTCCCTGCCAGGTCCTAAAATGGAACATATGACAACAGATAAAATGGTTCCGCGGATAAGCGAGTGGTTAGAGGAACATCAAACTCAAAAATAGAAGTTTATGTATTAAGGAACGGACACTGCTTATAGGTGCAAGGGGGAATTATCGTTGAAGTCAGATAAAATTTCAGAGGCAGTCGTTAGAAGACTGCCTGTATATCTGCGTTATTTACAAGAATTGTATAAAAGAGAAGTGACTACCGTATCGTCACAGGAGCTGGGGCTTAAGCTGGACTTGAACCCTGCACAAATCCGTAAGGATTTAGCTTACTTTGGTGATTTTGGCCGCAAGGGCATCGGCTATGATGTCGCTTATTTGATCGATAAAATCAGACAAATTTTGAAGCTGGATCAACAGATCAATGTGGCACTGGTAGGAGCTGGTAATCTAGGTCATGCTTTGTCCAATTACAACCGTTATGTTAAAGATAATATGAAAATTGTGGCCGTGTTTGATTCTCAAGATTCTAAGATCGGCTCCAAAATCAATTCTCTTACGGTTCAGCCAATGGAAGCTCTTCAAGAGACCGTTCAGACGCTGAATATACGAATTGGAATTATTACCGTTCCTGACTCGGAGGCTCAGCGTGTAGCCGATCATCTGGTGGAGGCAGGAGTTGAAGCGATACTGAACTTTGCACCGATTATAATCAAAGCTCCGGCTCATATTCGTATTCATACAGCGGACTTTACTACTGATCTATTGAGCTTGGCCTATTACTTAGAGAACGAAGCTGGAAAGGAAGAGGAAGAGGATGTCAAGTCATAAATGGCTCATAAAAAACGGGAAGTTTGCAGTAGGTGACCCTGACTTGCGAATCGTCTCCGGTTACATGCTGATTGAAGGTGACCGAATCGCTTATATTGGTGAGGATCTTCCTGAAGGAACAGAGGATTTGCCTGTTCATGATGGCAATCATCAGTTGTTTATTCCGGGCCTTATTAATACACATGGACATGCAGCGATGTCACTGTTGCGTGGTTACGGAGATGATCTTGCACTTCAAATCTGGCTCCAGGAAAAAATGTGGCCAATGGAGGAGAAGTTCACCTCAGAGGATGTATATTGGGGAGCCTCGCTTTCTGTGCTTGAAATGCTTAAGGGAGGCACTACAGCATTTCTCGATATGTATGATCAGATGAATCAGGTGGCAAAAGTGGTTGAACAATCCGGAATCCGTGCCAGCCTCATGCGGGGAGTCATCGGCTTTGGATCGGATGAGCTTCGTGAATCCAAGCTGAAGGAAGCAACAAATTTTGCTCGCGAATGGCATAACCAAGCAGATGGCAGAATTACGACGATGCTGTCCCCCCATTCACCTTATACTTGCGGACCTCAATTTATTGAGAAGTTCGTGGAAGCGGCTCATGAGCTTGACCTGCCTCTTCATACCCATATGTCTGAGACCACTGCCGAAGTAGAGCAAAATGTCAAAGAATATGGTCTGCGTCCGGTAGCTCATCTGGAGAAACTGGGTTTCTTCTCCAGGCCTTCCCTGGTGGCACACGCAGTGCATTTGACAGATGAAGAGATAGAAGTGCTTGCAAAACACAATGTGGCGATTGCACACAATCCGGGCAGTAATTTGAAGCTTGCCAGCGGTGTTGCCAGAGTTCCTGAATTGTTGAAAGCAGGGGTAGTCGTTTCATTAGCAACGGACGGCCCGGCAAGCAACAACAATTTGGATATGTTTGAAGAGATGCGACTTGCAGCGCTTATCCATAAAGGCGTAAGCGGTGATCCGACTGCAGTTCCAGCAGCAGAGGCACTCAAGATGGGAACAGAATATGGTGCGAAGTCCATTTATGTGGAAGATACAGGTGTTCTTGCACCAGGCAAGAAAGCCGATTTTGTTGCACTTGATTTGGATCAGGCACACTTCCTGCCTTACACAGATCTAATTTCACATGTTATATACTCCGCCAGCAGCAAGGACGTAAAACACGTCTGGGTAGACGGTAAACAGCTGGTCAAAGATGGAGAAGTACTTACCATGGACGAAGAACGCATTAAACATGAAGCACAAGCTGCATTCGAAGGACTGACGTCCCGCTGATCGATTAAGGGGCAAGAAGGGAGTTCAGCCTTGAGAAAGAAAAGAAAGTGGATATTCATTAGTGTTGCTGCCTTTTTACTTGTTATTTTCGGCCTTTATCAGTTTTATGCTTACGTGATGAAGGACACATGGGCCGAAGAGGAAGCAGCGGTAGCCATCGCGACGGAAGAAGCAGATTTGGTCTCGATAACTAAAACCCAAAAATCGGTATGGACTGCAGATTCGATATATTGGACTGTTGAGGGGCTTAACCAGCAGAATGAGCCGATTATGGTCTGGGTCCAGTACGGTATGGATAAGAAGCCGACAAACGGCGAGAACAGCGTTCATAGTGAGAAGATTGAAGAGGGTATTTCCGAGGAAGAAATGCGCTCACAGATCAGCTCTGAGCTGTCTGGAATCGAAATCATCAGCCTTCAGCCAGGTGTATATGAAGATACGTATGTCTGGCAGCTTTTTTATAAAGAGGATGACCGGCATTATTACCGGTTTTATCGATTTAGTGACGGAACGGAAGTCGGCGATGGATTCCAGCTTCCGGTTAAAGAATGATGAAAGCACAAAATACCCTGAAGTGGACCGATCTGGCCATTTCGGGGTTATTTGGGTTGGAAACTTTGAAAAATTATTCATAGTTTAGATTTAAGGCGCGGTATATGGTATGCTATATTCATAGCCCATTTTACTTAAATAGAGCGGGCATGAATATAAAGGAGGTCCTCACTTGAAATTACGTCCTATTCGGATAGCAATTACGGTTATGGTTACTGCTACGGTGCTGTTTGGAGGATGGTTTGGTTACCGTCAGGTGGCCCTTGAGAAGCCAATTGAAAAATTGGTTGCCGATTATGACGGGGTAAATGGTGTACAACTAGATATTAAACAGAATCAGGTTACTTTGAATCTTGATCTTGAACCTCAAACAAATGTAAGAGGTCTTGTTGATTATATCCGCACAGAAGGCAAGAGTCTTCTGAACGGAAGAACGATTAAGCTGGAAGTCAAAGATCATTCCACAGATGAGCTTGACAATTTCTGGTCGAATGCTTTATTCACCGTTGCTGAAGCGATGGAGACGAGACAATATACTCAGATTCCAGAAAAACTTCAGGCGATGAGTGAAGGCAATATACACGTTGACTATGATATTGATAATGAGAATGTGTATGTAAGCCTGTCCGACGGACAAGCAAGCAAATTTATAATCTTGCCGAGACAACCGGCTACGATGGGAGCGTGGCCTAATGCCTAACTGGTTAAAGGAAATACTAATCGGGGTTGTTCCAGTCGTACTTTTATTCCTTGTCTTTATCGGAGTTAATATCATTCCTGTATTGCTTATCGTGCTTATGGCAGGAGTCGTTTTTTTCTTGATGCAGTCTCGCGGCGGACTTGCCGTAGGAGCCAGCAGTGAGAAGAAACGCAAGAAAGCAGGGCCGCCAAAGCTGACTTTTGAGGAGATCGGCGGCCAGGACAGCGCAAAGCAAGAGCTGCGCGAAGCGCTGGATTTTTTGATCAGACATGATGAAATACAAAAGTTCGGGATTCGTCCCCTCAAAGGTATTTTGCTTACGGGGCCTCCGGGAACAGGGAAGACACTAATGGCAAAGGCTGCTGCTCACTATACAAATTCCGTGTTCGTGGCTGCTGCCGGCAGTGAGTTTGTCGAAATGTATGTCGGGGTAGGTGCAAGCCGTATCCGCGAGCTGTTTAAAGATGCAAGAACCCGTGCTGCCAAGGAAAATAAACAAAATGCTGTTATTTTTATTGATGAAATTGATGTAATTGGCGGTAAAAGAGAAGGCGGCCAGCAGCGTGAGTATGATCAGACATTGAACCAGCTCCTAACGGAAATGGATGGGATCTATACTTCAGATGCACCACGTATTCTTATTATAGCGGCAACGAACCGCAAAGAAATGCTGGATAGTGCTCTTCTTCGTCCAGGGCGCTTTGACCGGCACATTCAAGTGGATCTGCCGGATAAAAAAGGCCGTAAGCATATTTTGGATTTGCATGCCAAAAACAAACCGATTGCTGAAGACACAGACCTTGATAAGGTTGCAGAAGAGTCCTACGGATTTTCCGGTGCACAGCTTGAAAGCTTAATGAATGAAGCGGCGATTTACGCGATGCGCGACGGATTGCAGTTTATTACGCAAAGAAACTTGTCCATGGCTATTGATAAAGTCATGATGGGCGAGAAAACGGACCGTGAATCCAATGAGGGCGAGAAGAAACGGGTTGCCATTCATGAATTGGGTCATGCGATTGCGGCTGAATCCGTTCGTCCAAACAGTGTAGGCCAGGTAGCGCTAAGTCCTCGCGGCCAGGCGCTGGGTTATGTAAGACATAATCCGCAGGAAGAGCAATATCTCTACACTAAGGATTTCCTTGAATCTCAAATTATGATTGCTCTTGGGGGAGCTGCTGCAGAAGAAATTTATTACGGAGGTCGCAGTACCGGCTCTAGAAATGACTTCGAGCAGTCACTAGATATTGTCAAAACAATGATTAGTTCAGGTCTTACTTCCCTCGGGATTGTAAATCTGGATATGGTTTCTCAGGAAGATATGATGCGGGAAAACAACCATATTCTAAACGAGCTCTTCACTCGCACGAAAGAGCTGCTAATTGAACACAATTTAGTGTTTGAACAATCGCTGGATATCTTGATGAAGGAAGAAGTATTGTCCGGTGATCAATTCCGTGAATTATTTAAGAAAAATGCATTATTGCCAGCATAATTATTTATGCTGGTTATTTTTTTTTACTTTTGATTCATGCTAAGATATTATTATATGTTGGGTCATAAAAATGTATTTTTCGACAAAGAAGGATACAAACTATTTAGAAGAGACCAGGAAGGGATGGAGCAGTAACCATGTTGTTCAAAAAGATAGGAGTCATCGGCGGAGGTACAATGGGTCAAAGCATTGCTGAAATGTTGGCAGCTAAAGGCCTCGACGTTCTGCTGGTAGAACTTTCCCCTAGTAAGCTGGATTATTCCCTTGGAATGATTGAGACAGGGCTGGATAAGAAATTGGAGAAGTGGGCTATTACCCAAGCAGAGAAAAAATTGATCTTATCAAGAATTCATAGAGCGAATCTTAATGATCTTTCTGCTTGTGATTTGATCATAGAGACCATTACTGAAGATTTGGAAGCTAAGATTAAATTGTTTAAACAGCTTGAGGAAATTGTGTCAGAGGATATTATTCTGACAAGTAATACTTCTACGCTGAGCTTGACCGAGCTTGCGAGTGCTACAAGCAACCCTGAACGCGTTATCGGATTACACTGGATTTATCCGGTTTCCAGCATTGATGTAGTTGAAATTATCCGCGGTCTGAAAACATCGGATAAAACGTTCGAATCCACGAAGAAATTCGCTGAGGAAGTACTTGAGAAAAAAGGAGTTATGGTTTATGAATCTCCTGGCTTTGTCACTTCCCGTCTGATTTGCCTTCATATTAATGAAGCGCTTCGTCTTCTTGAAGAAGGAGTGGCCTCTGCTGAGGATATCGATGAGGCAGTTCGAATCGGATATAAATTTCAGCATGGTCCATTTGAAATGGCAGACCGCTTTGGTTTGGACTCCGTCCATGCGGCTCTCGAGGGCATGTTCCGTGAGTTCGGCGAGCTGAAATACAGACCTTCCACTATACTTAAGAAAATGGTCCGTGCAGGACAATTGGGTGTTAAGACGGGCGAAGGCTTCTTCAAGTACGACAAGGATGGTGACCGGGTATGAAAGTACTAGTAATCAATGCGGGAAGCTCTTCCCTTAAGTATCAAGTTTATGACATGACGGACGAGTCCGTTCTGGCAAAAGGTTTGGTTGAACGAATCGGTATGGATTCTTCCATCCTGACACATAAACCTACAGGTAAAGAAGAAGTAACCGAAGTAAGTGAAATTCTGGAGCACACGACAGCAATTCGTAAAGTTCTGGACAAGCTCGTTCATGCTGAACACGGAGTATTGTCATCCATTGAGGAAATTCAAGCTGTAGGACACCGTGTCGTTCACGGCGGTGAATTCTTTAACGAATCCGCCCTTGTAACAGATGAAGTCAAAGCGAAAATTCGTCAACTGATTGATTTGGCACCACTGCACAACCCTGCTGCAATTATGGGGATTAATGCTGCTGAAACGAATATGCCAGGTGTACCTCAGGTTGTTGTATTCGATACAGCATTCCATCAAACGATGCCTGAGCATGCATATCTTTATGCGATTCCGCGTGTACTCTATAACAAGTACAAAGTACGCCGTTATGGTGCACATGGTACGTCCCATTACTATGTAAGTAAAGTGGCTGCAGAATTTATGGAACGTCCAATTGAGGATCTTAAAATCATTACCTGCCACGTGGGTAACGGGGGAAGTCTTACGGCCATCCAAAACGGTGTTTCCGTTGACACATCCATGGGGATGACTCCTCTGGAAGGGCTAATGATGGGAACTCGAAGCGGGGATCTTGATCCAGCGATCGTTCCTTACGTCATGAATAAAGAAGATCTGACGTTGAATGAAGTCAACTCCATGCTGAACAAGCATAGCGGACTGCTCGCTATTTCCGGAATCAGCAGTGATATGCGTGAAATTACAGAAGGCATGGAGAATGGGGAGCCCAATTCTACGCTCGCATTTAACATGTACGAATATCGCCTTCGTAAATACATTGGTTCCTACGCTGCTGCAATGAACGGTGTAGACGTTATCGTCTTTACTGCAGGTGTCGGAGAGAACTCTGTCGTCCTTCGTCAAAGAGTTCTTGAGCAGTTGACTTATTTGGGTGTAGAGGTTGATGAAGAGCTGAACAAAATTCGTTCCGGCGAACCGCGCCGCATCTCCACACCAAATTCTAAAGTTGACGTTCTCATCATTCCAACGAATGAAGAGCTGGTCATCGCCCGCGATACAAATCGTATTGTGGAAGAATCAACGAAATAAAATAAGTAAGAATTTTATAAACAGGGAGAGATAAGACATGAGCACAAAGAGCGACATTCGCCATGTCAGTCAGCACGTTGGAGAAACGGTTACGATTGGTGCTTGGATTAACAATAAGCGCTCCAGCGGAAAGATTCAGTTTTTGCAGCTACGTGATGGTACAGGATACATTCAGGGAGTTGTTGTTAAAAGTGAGGTTTCCGAAGAAATTTGGGCCAATGCAAAAAGCTTGACTCAGGAAAGCTCGCTTTATGTAACCGGCGTGATTCGCGAGGAGCCTCGCAGTCAATCCGGCTATGAAATGACTGTAACGGATATTGAAATTATTCATCTTACAGAGAACTATCCGATTACGCCTAAAGAACATGGCGTCGATTTCTTAATGGATCATCGCCACTTGTGGCTTCGTTCCTCGAAACAGCGTGCGATCATGATTATTCGTGCAGAAATCATTCGTGCTGTTCAGGAATATTTTGATACGAACGGATTTACAATTGTTGATCCGCCAATTCTTACACCTTCTTCTGCAGAGGGCACAACGAATTTATTCCACATCAAATATTTCGATGAGGATGCCTATTTGACGCAAAGCGGCCAATTGTATATGGAAGCTGCAGCAATGGCGCTCGGCAAGGTATATTCCTTCGGACCGACGTTCCGTGCTGAAAAATCCAAGACACGCCGTCACTTGATCGAATTCTGGATGATTGAACCGGAAATGGCTTTTGTTGACCACGAAGAAAGCCTGCGTATTCAAGAAGAGTTTATTTCTCATGTTGTACAATCGGTCGTGAAAAACTGTCGTGCGGAACTAGAAAGCATTGGTCGTGACGTATCCAAGCTGGAGAACGTAAAAGCTCCATTCCCGCGGATCACGTATGATGATGCAATCAGCTTCCTGCAAGGGGAGGGCGGCTTCGACATTCCTTGGGGAGAGGACTTTGGTGCTCCGCATGAAACAGCGATCGCAGAGAAATACGACAAGCCTGTATTCATTACACACTACCCTGCAGGAATTAAGGCGTTCTACATGAAACCAGATCCAAACCGTCCTGAAGTAGTTCTGTGTGCGGATATGATTGCACCGGAAGGCTATGGGGAAATTATCGGGGGATCACAGCGTATTGACGATCCGAAGCTGATGGAAGAACGTTTTGAGGAACATAACCTCTCACGTGAAGCTTATCAGTGGTATTTGGATCTCCGTACGTATGGCTCGGTTCCGCATTCTGGATTCGGCCTGGGTCTTGAACGGACAGTAGCCTGGATTTGCGGACTGGACCATGTTCGTGAAACCATTCCGTTCCCACGGATGCTGTACCGTCTTTACCCTTAAGTCCAGGAGGTATGTAAATGAGCGAACCTAGCGTAGGAACTTGGGCGGACGGTGTCGCTTACGGAATGGCAATGGGAAGCTTTCAGCTTCCCTATGCACTGCTTCGTTATTATGCCCGGCTGGGACTGTCAGAAGGAGAAATGCTGCTTATACAGCATTTGCTCGGATTTCAGCAGATGGAAGGAAATGACTTTCCAACACTTCAGGAACTGGCCGATCGGATGGGTATATTACCTGATGAAATCGCAAGACGATTGCAGAGGCTTATGAAGGAAGGATTTATCCGGATTGACGAAGAGATGGACGAGATCCAAGGCATTCAGTATGAACACTATAATCTGATTGGATTGTATACGATACTGGCGCAATGTCTCAGTGAAGATAGATCATCACACGTTTCTAAGCCGGCATTTCGCGGCCGTACTTCGGAGAGTCCCTTGAGCGAAACCGGCGATGAGCCTGAAGAGAAGAACATCTTCCGTATCTTCGAGAAGGAGTTTGGAAGACCCTTGTCTCCAATGGAGCTTGAACGCATATCCAGCTGGATAGATCAGGACAGATATCCAGATGAATTGATTCTGCTGGCTTTAAAGGAAGCGGTGTTTGCCGGGAAAATCCATTTTACGTATATTGACCGTATTTTACTCGAATGGAGCCGTAACCGCGTCAGAACAGCGCAGGATGTTAAGGCATATGCTGCTCGTTTTCGCAACGGCGGTAGATAACATCTATAGTATTATTTCAAATAGACATTCCTTATTTTAAGGGGTGTCTATTTTTATTGTTTTACGTCAAAATGGGAAAGGCAAGCGAAAATAAAAAAATTAAAAATAGATTTAAAAATACGCAGGGTTTTATAAATGCTGCTGCGTCTATTAAATTGGGGAAGGAGGAGAGAAGCCATTGATGAAGCAAGTTTGATCGATCAAATATTAAAGGGTGACCATGCCAAGTTTCGTGAAATTATTGATCACTACGGAAGGCATGTTTATCAGGTAACCTACTCTGTACTTCACCAGGCGCAGGATGCGGAGGATGCTGCACAGGAAGCATTTATACAAATCTTTAAAGCTCTCCCCCAGTACCGATCAGAAGGATTTAAGACATGGATCACCCGAATTGCTTTACATAAGGCAATAGATGCGAAAAGAAAGCTAAGCCGACGAGATGTGGAAGTGAGCGGCCGTGATGATGAAGTACTTCATATCGCGGATCATCAGCCGGATATCGTACATCAGCTGATGAAGAAGGAGCGTAAAGAGGCGCTTGTGCACAAGATTTCGTCGCTCCCCCCGCAGCACCGAGACATTATCATTGATTTTTATCTGAAGGGGAAAAATTATGAGCAAATTGCAGAAGAGTCCCGCATTGCGATAAAAACGGTGGAATCTAGACTTTACAGGGCACGGCAGTGGATAAGAGCACATTGGAAGGAGGTCTCATGGCGTGACTAAATTAGATCATAACGACTGGAAACGATACATTCAAGGTGAAATGACAGGTGCAGAAAGAGAAGAATTGGACAGGCTGCTCCTTGAGAATGAAGAAGCTTTGGACTCCTACTTAATGGCGCTTGAGAGGCATTCGATGTCATCGCTGTCAGATGCGGATTCTTTTACAACACAAGTTATGGAACAGGTTCAAGCTCTTTCTTCAAAACAGGAGAAGCAAGTACGCAAATCCAACCGCTTTCGGCATTTGCTCAATAACAAAATCGTTCATTACACCCTTGCCGCTTCTATAACCATGTTGTTTATATCTACAGGCGTGTTTGATAGAGTAGCTCCTGGGAATTTTGATATAGGTACAGAAGATAAGAAGCCATATAGCGAGAAAATGATGGAAAAAGCGACGGGTTGGCTGGATGAAATTAAACCTGATCCTTATACAAAATGAAATGGAAAGGAATGAACAAATGTGCAGCAAGATCGCAGCAAGTTGTTGGCTTTTCTGCTTAACATGGTGCCGGGCTTAGGTCACTATTACTATAAAAGCCGGGTTAAGGGATTTATTTATGGTTTTTTATTTTTTGGCCTTATAGGCTTTGGATTTCTGTTGCTTGTCGTTGGTAATGAGGAGGAGTTAGCTTTACTGAGCTGTCTTACGGCTGCCGTCCTATGGTTCATCAGCATGTTTGATATCGTGATCAAACTGATACGGGAGCCGGATCATCCGGCACACTATCCTCCTTATGCTGGTTATCCAGGTCAGATGATGAATGGAGACAAGTACTTCGGACAGGAATTTGGACCCAATGGAGAACAGGAATTGCCGTTCTATGGTAAGGGAGGGCCCGAGGAAGGGATAGAGCCTCCATTCGGCTATCCGCCTCGTGAAGGATATGTATATCCCCATCAAGGCAGGGGACAGGGCAGGGAAAGTGAACGCTTCTATACCATTCTCTTATCTTTTGTTCCAGGTCTAGGACACCTGCATTTAGGTTTATTACAGCGCGGATTATCGTTTCTCATCGGTTTCTTCGGACTTGGGATTATGCTGTTTTTTGTGGCCGCCATTTCGGGTCAGGAAATTTTTCTTCTTTTCCTTCTACTGCTGCCTGTGATGTGGCTGTATTGTATGTTTGATGCGGTCCAGCATGTAAATCGAAAGCAGGCTGGTGAAATTTTAGAAGACAAGACGCTGTTTGAACAGTTGGAGCATGGAAAAAGTGCAGGCAAGCGAAGCAAGGTAATCGCTACGCTGCTAGCGGCTTTCCCTGGGGCGGGCCATATGTATCTTGGACTGCAAAAAAGGGGCATGCAGTTAATGCTGATGTTCCTCGGAAGCATCTATGTTCTTGATCTGATGAACCTGTCGATCTTTCTGTTTTTGATTCCGATTATATGGTTCTACAGCTTTTTTGACGGTCTTCAGCAGGCCAGCAAATACGGTAGAGAGCACTTGTATGATAAGCCGGTCATTGAGAGCTGGACCCGGTATCAAAGCTGGATCGGTATTGCCCTCCTGTTCCTAGGAGTTTACTATATTTTAATACGGCTTGTTGTTCCGGAATTCGGCGGAAGATTTGAATATCACGTCTATCAAATTCAATCTCACATGAATACGATTGTCGTGTCGCTTCTGCTTATAGGGGCAGGCATCCGTCTGCTGTTCAAGCCACGGAAAAAAGAATACGACGGGGAGCAGCTTCTCAAAGACTTGGAGCGTGAAGTGGAGCCGCCTTTATATCGTGGACATGATAAGTAAAATATTGATATGAAAAAAACGGAGAACAACACTGCTAATCGAGTGGAGTTCTCCGTTTTTTATTTTATTTTTTTAGCAGTAAGCCGCGGTACATCACTTCAAATAGGAATTCAAAGGCCTCAAGATGCTTTCTAGCTTCGAAGGCATCCTTTCCCCATGCATATATGCCGTGATTACGCAGCAAAATTCCAGGTACTTTATGATCCAGTACATTAGGAACGAGCTCTGCAATCGAAGGTATATGAGCAAAGTTAGGCAGCACAGGTACTTCAATCGCTGCGTTTTCTTCCCAAATGTTAAAAGCTTTTATAAGTTCAATGCCTTGAATCGGCACACTTTGGCGATCTCCAAAATATTCACTGATGAGGTTGTTAAATACCGTATGTACGTGGAATACAGCCCCACAGCCAGTCAAACGATAAATCTCGCAGTGAATAAGTGTTTCCGCGCTAGGCTTAAGCCCGGTATTTTCGCAGGCACGTCCATCCTTATCTACAAACAAGAAGTCTTCCGGCGTCCGTGCAGCTTTATCCTTACCGCTTGCAGTTACAGCAAAATGAAATTGTTCAGGATCGAATTCTCCTACACGCATCGAAAGATTTCCGCTCGTTCCCGGGAACCAGCCTCTTTTGGCGAAATCGTCTTTTACATCAGCAAGTTCTGCTATGACCCGCTGTTTTTCTTCTAAAGTAATCGTCGTAAAATCCATGTCCTGTTCCCCTTTAAGCTTGTTTAGATTTCAGATCATGCAGTATATCGAAAAAGGTAGTAAACGGCACATGAGGCACACCCAGCTCCGCGCATTTTTCCGTGAGAATCGAACGAGAGTAGACGAAGTCAGCAATTTTAGCACCTTGAAAATCGGTTAAGCTGTCGCCGATCAGAATTCTCTCATACTTGTCTTGGTCGAAGCCGCGCATAATCGTTGCTTTACACATTCCACAGTCATTCTCACAAGGCGATTGACATGGATGAGGCCACTTAATTTCAATTTGATCGCTGCTGAAGTCGGCGGTATTGCAGTAGATATGATCACTTGGTATACCAAACGGTTCAAGAAGCGGATCGATAAAAAAGTCCATACCACCGCTGGTTACATAAAAAGGAATGCCTTCATCCCGCACATAATCCAAAAATTCAGGAAAGCCTTCGCGGATACCAGCTTGTCCTATCACAAACTGAATAATATCGTCTTTCTGGGACGAAGGAAGGAGCGCAAACATTGCGCTTACGCCTTTTTGAAGCGAAATGCTTTGAGATACTGTATCCCGCATGATCGCATCATAGCCTTCCGGTTTAAAATGTTTCATAATAGCCACGATGTTGTCCGACATGGTGATCGTGCCGTCAAAATCACAAAAAATCACAGGTTTCTTACTCACTTTACTTCTCCTCCCCAAAGGTTCAGGGCACTTTCAAGTTCAGGATGATGAGCCGCATATTCTGAAAGCGAGATGCCTTGCTGTGCTGCTTCGATAGCTTGAATAAATGCGCGTCCGCCTGCCTCTGTTCCCATCGGATGCCCGTGAATACCTCCGCCTGCGTTCACGATAACATCAGTACCGAAATCTTTTAGGATCAGCGGCACAAGTCCAGGATGAATACCTGCTGAAGGAACAGGCATGCTCTTCTTCACGGACAGCTCTGACGTAAGCAGCTGTTCTTTAATGCCCATGTTTTCTTCACGCGGCATCGTAACGGACCCATAAGGAGAAGGGAAGAGAACAAGATCGGCTCCGGCAAGCCGCATGAGTTGTCCAAGCAGCACTGAAGCGGATATTCCATGATAAGGTGATGGATAATATGCTCCGGCTAATGCAGGGTGAGCCATAATGGGTACGTTTATATCAGAATCTTTGCTCAGCTCATGAAGCACATCATAGCCGTAGGACAGAACATTAAAGAGCAGTGCATTCGCACCTGCGTCAATCGCTCTCTTTGCCTGTTCATGAAGCTTTGACGTTGGACCGGTCAAATTGGCAGCATAGAGCAGCTTTTTACCTGTTTCCCGGCTTGCTTCCTCTGCAGCTTTCATACAGACCTCAACACGTTTTTCAATTGGAGTAAGCTCGTTCTCAAATAAAATTTCGTCGTCCTTTATTAAATCAACACCGCCAAGTGCCTGACGCATAAATTGGACACGCAGCTCTTCAATATCAAGTCCTATAACGGATTTGAAAATGCTCATGAGCAAGGGGCGGTCAGAAACTCCAAGAATTTCCCGTACTCCAGACAGCCCAAATTTCGGACCTGGGAACGCGGACTTAAATGCATCCGAGAATCCAAGATGCATCAGCTTGATTCGGCCGTCCATGGATATTTTTCCAAACACAGTGACAAGCAGGGCGGGAATATCCCTGCTGAAATTAACGTCCGGATAAGCGATCGTTACATCCGCATAACGCTCTCCAGGCTTTACATTTTCCGGTTCATGGACGTTAACCGTAAGAACTTGTCCCAAATGCTTCTGCATGGCATCCTGTTTAGCCTGAGGCAGTTCTGTCCAGCTGCCGACGGTCATGCCGACTGCAATCGACTCTGCTTTCTTGCGGAAATCGGCTTTATCATCGTAAATTCGGTAAGTTGCTGAGCAATAACTCATCGTACTTCCTCCTTTAATTCCTCGCCCATTTCACGGGAGCGCTCTGCACAGCGGTTAACCGCTGCAATGACCGTTTCAGTAAACTGACCCTTTGCCAGGACTTCAATAGCCGCCTGGGTCGATCCATTCGGTGAGGTGACTTTTTTACGAAGCATAGCCGGAGCTTCGCCTGTTTGCTGTACCATGCGTGCAGCACCCAGCACCGTTTGTACGGTAAGGTCATGAGACTGTTCCGGAGTCAGGCCGCCTCTAACACCAGCCTCAACCATCGCTTCCATCATATAATAGATATAGGCAGGCCCGCTGCCTGAAATACCGGTTAAGGTCTCAATCTTCTCCTCTGGAATAAAGGTAACCGTGCCTATGGATTCAAAGACTGTGGTTACAATCTGACGATCCTCTTCCGAAACTTCAGGAGAGAAGGAAATTCCAGTTGCTCCAAGTCCAATAGAGCTTGAGGTGTTGGGCATGGTGCGTACAACAGGAGCCTTGCGTCCAAGCAGATTTTGAATTGTTTCTATGGTCAGTCCGGCAATGACGGAAACCACAAGCTGTCCATCAGAAAGCAGCGATCCGAGATAGCGGAGCGACTCTGCTGCATCTTTAGGCTTCATGGACAGAATGATCAGATCTGCATTTTTAAGTGCAGCTTCCTTCGTATGCGGTTCATCCGCCGTAAGTACCCCGTATTTGCGTTTAAGCTCCTGCAGTCTTTCCTTGTTGCTGCGATTAAACATGGTGATACTGTCTGTAGATATTACGTTTCTTGCGACCAGCCCCTTGGCAATAGCTTCTGCCATAGACCCCGCTCCATAAAAAGTAATCTTACGATGAATTAGTGACCGTGTTCCGCTCATATTATTTCCTCCAAGCATAGTTTTGGCATTTTGCTATTCGTAGTTCTATTGTCTGATTTGTCCGGTTCCGTAAATCCGGTATTTGGTTGATGTCAATGCTGGAAGTCCCATTGGACCGCGTGCATGCAGCTTTTGAGTACTGATTCCGATTTCGGCGCCAAAGCCAAATTCGAATCCGTCTGTAAATCTTGTAGAGGCATTATGGTACACAGCCGCAGCATCAACTTCCTGCATAAATCGGGCGGCG
The DNA here is from genome assembly GCA_023715865.1 of Neobacillus mesonae. Lineage (GTDB taxonomy): Bacteria > Bacillota > Bacilli > Paenibacillales > Paenibacillaceae > Paenibacillus. Next base: position 282,939 of record JAMBOW010000002.1, on the reverse strand, counting down.
GCATCAGGATTCCGGGTTACAATACATTCCGAATGCATGGTTCCATATTTTTGAATATGATCAAGCGCCTCAGCAAGATGATCAACAATTCGTACATTCAGGATATAGTCGTTATATTCGGTTGCGTAGTCTTCTTCAGTTGCTGATACTGCCCATGGTGCTAATGCAACAAAGGATTCGCAGCCTCGAAGTTCGACAGAGGAATCCTTGAAGCTTTCGGCCAACTGTCTGATATTCTCTGCACCGTAGTCTCTGTGAATAAGCAGAGTCTCCATCGCGTTGCATACGGACGGGCGCTGAACTTTGGCGTTTAAAGCAATGGTTAAAGCCATTTCTGCATCTGCATCAGCGTCAATGTAGGTATGGCAAATGCCCGCGCCGGTTTCAATAACAGGAACCGTTGCATTTTGTACAACATTTTGAATAAGAGATGCTCCGCCTCTTGGAATAATGACATCGAGGTAATCATTACATTTTAACATTTCATCGACAGAAGAACGATCAGCATTCTCAATTAGCTGAATGGCCTCAGCGGGAAGCTCTGTATCCTCTAGAGCCTTCTTAAGTACATTAACAATCTGTCTATTAGATGACAGGGCAGAGGAGCCTCCGCGAAGCACCACGGCGTTTCCAGTCTTCAGGCTTAGCCCGATGGCATCAACCGTCACGTTGGGGCGAGCTTCATAAATGATGCCAATGAGACCTAAAGGAACGCGTTCCTTTTCAATACGAAGTCCGTTAGGCCGCTGAATGACTTCCAATAAGTCGCCGATTGGATCAGGCAGATCGATAATTTGACGCAGGGCGGAGGCGATCCCTTCGATGCGGTCATCCGTCAGAGAAAGACGGTCAAGCATAGCTGCTGGCGTTCCATTTTCCTTACCGCGCTCAATATCTTGAGCGTTCGCTTCTAGAATCGAGTTTTTTTCAGCGATCAGGGCATCGGCCATCACCGATAAAGCAGCATTTTTCTTCTCTGATGTCAAACGCGCGAGCGCCGTAGATACGGACTTGGCAAGTCTGGCTTTATCTTTTACTTCGGACATCTTATACACACTCCTTATCGTTATCAGTTAAGACTTCATCATTCCAAGGCATTATTTCAAAGTAATCCATTCATCTCTGTGCACAACCTCAAGTCTATGAAGGGTTCCCTCCAGCTTCTTATACACATCAGGACTAGGGAGTCCTGATATGCTGCGGAGCTGCTCGGCATCATAATTGACGATGCCCCGGCCAACCAGATCCTCCTGCAGATTAACAACTTCAACGACATCTCCTGCATGGAACTGACCTTCAACCCGTCTGACACCTACCGGCAGCAGGCTGTGGCCACCGTAAATTAAAGCTTCTTCCGCACCTTGATCCACGTAGATGGAGCCCAGGGGAGAGGAGATGAAACCGAGCCATTGCTTCTTGCGTGACAGAGAGTGGAGCCGTGTTTCAAAATACGTCCCTTTACCGCAGTCCTGAAAAGCAGCTGTAAGGTCGCCAGACTCAGCCACTCGACCGACAAATACAGGTACCCCTCCGCGGGTAGCCACTTTAGCGGCATCGACTTTGGATCGCATGCCTCCAGTTCCGACAGCAGAACCGCTTCCGCCGGCCATTTCATAAATTTCCTGAGTTATTTCTTCAATTCGTTCGTACCTTTTGGCATCAGCCTGTATTCTAGGATCGGCGGTGTATAAGCCATCGGTATCCGTCAGAATAATTAGCTTCTTGGCTTTGGTGAGACCGGCAACCAGAGCAGACAGCATATCGTTATCCCCGAATTTGAGCTCGTCAACCGATACAGTATCATTTTCGTTGATTACCGGTATAACACGCTGTTTCAGCAGCTCGTCGATGGTCATTCCGGCATTGCCCATCCTTTTGCGGTTAGTGAAATCAGTGCGTGTAAGCAGAATCTGTGCTGTTTTTATGTGGTAATGTGCAAAAGCCTGTTGGTACGCTTGCATCAGAAGCGCTTGACCGACTGCAGCAGCAGCTTGTTTTTCATGAAGAAGCTTGGGTCTGGTCTCGTAACCGATATGTCCAAATCCGGCAGCAACGGCTCCGGAAGTGACCAGCAGTACCTCATGGCCGGCTTGGTGAAGGGCAGCAATTTCCGATGCATAAAATGCGACAGCCTTGTGATTCAATGAGCCTGTATCTGTTGTAAGAGAGCTGCTGCCTATTTTAACGACGATTCGTGACGGCATAGTGAATCCACATCCTTTCTGTAATATAAAAAAATAAAAACTTTCATCCTTGCTGTTAGCAAAGGACGAAAGTTTATTCTTCCGCGGTACCACCTTTATTGATGAGGGTATCATCCGACTCTTAAGCCTTATAACGTTAAGGCAACGTCCTGTGTAAACAGGCCGCTCAAGGGGTAGGTTTCAGAAATATCCGCGGTAGATTCTTACAGCCCATTGGAATCTACTCTCTGGTCTCACGGAAGTCCATTTCTTACTGGTCCCTTTCAAGCACGTTTTAAGCTATATAAATTAATGTAAGAATACCATGGAAACTGCCATCTTTGCAAAGAGGAATAGTCACGACATAACGAGAAGCGGGCGTCCTGCTTTTGATCCATCTAGAAGAGCCCGAGCGCTCCGATTCGTCTGACGGCTTCTCTCAGTCTTTCTTCTTCACTAAGCAATCCAATTCTGACATAGCCCTCTCCATGCTTCCCAAAGCCGATTCCCGGTGCTACGGCAACCTTCGCTTCTTTCAGCAGAAGATCGGCAAAGGACGAAGAGGTGTATCCTTTGGGAACTGGCAGCCAGCTGAAGAAAGAACCGCCAGGTCTTTTTGCCGTCCAGCCGATGTTGTCCAGTTCATTGAAAAGAGCGTTACGACGGGATTCATAGCGCTGCACCAACTCTTGTACACAGTCTTGAGATGAAGTAAGGGCTGTCGTTGCAGCTGCCTGTATACCGCCAAACAGGCTCACATACATATGGTCCTGCAGTAAGTTAATAAGTCTGATAATTTCTTGATTACCGAGTGCGAATCCGACACGCCAGCCGGCCATATTATATGTCTTGGACAAAGTATAGAATTCGATGCCTACTTCTTTCGCTCCAGGGGTCTGCAGAAAGCTGACCGGCCGGTGTCCGTCAAAGCCGATCGCTCCATAAGCGAAATCACTGGCGACAACTATACCGTGCTTTGCTGCAAATTCAACGGTATCTTCATAGAAAGAAGCAGGAGCCGTAGCCGCTGTTGGATTATTCGGATAATTAAGGAACATGAGCTTTGCTTTTTGCAGCACCGGTTCAGGCACCGCACTGTAGTCTGGAAGAAAGTCGTTGGATTCAACGAGCGGCAGGAATGCCATTTCGGCTTTGGCAAGTGCGACCCCTGACCAATAATCAGGATATCCTGGATCAGGAACAAGGCACACATCTCCCGGATTAAGCAGCACTTGAGGCAGTTCAACCAGCCCGGTTTTCCCGCCGAACAAAATGGCAACTTCCTTCTCGGGATCGAGCTCAACCCCGTAATCTTCTTTATACCTGTGAACGATAGCCTCTTTCAAAAAAGAATATCCGCTGAAAGGTGAATATTTATGATATAAGGGATTAGACGCCGCATCCTGCAGCGATTTAACAACATGTTCAGGTGTTGGGGTATCAGGGTTTCCTTGGCCTAGGTTGATGACATCGTGCCCGGCTGTGATTTCACGGTTGACATTTTGGACGAGGGCAGCAAAAAATTGAGTAGGCAATGTCTTCATGACTTCAGCAGGTTCAATCTGAAACGCCGAAGTCTTGGCAGATTCATTAGCAGATTTCATTTCATCACTCCGGTCTTCAATTGGATAAAGTAGTTTAAATCTATCACGATTTTTCCTAGGTGTATAGATGGGTTTAGGCTTCAAGGATTGTGAGGTCCGGATGACAGCAATGTTTATAATACAATTTATATGAATACGAAGGAGATCCTAACAAAATGAGCAGACAAGACTCGAATACTGATAAAGCGCAGCAGGGCGAAGCATTAAAGCTGGCGCTGATACAAAGCGATATTACGGTAGGAGATACCGAGGCTAATCGAAAGCGAATGCAGGACTCAATTCGAAAAACAATGCAGGAGCATCCTGAAGTGAGCGTTATTATCCTGCCTGAAATGTGGAACACGGGATATGCGCTGACAGAGATTCATGAGCTTGCCAGTGAAGAAGGAGCAATAGAGCGAGAGTGGCTGAGTGAATATGCCGCTGCCTATAAAGTGAATATCGTGGCAGGCTCCATTGCTGAGAAAAAAGAAGGAAAGATCTATAACAGTATGTATGTATTTAATAAACTTGGAGAGCAGATCGCAAGGTACGCCAAGCTGCATTTGTTCCGGTTGATGGATGAGGAGAAGTACCTCGCAGCTGGGGATGAGCCGGTCACTTTTACATTGGATGAGAAATGGTTCTGCGGTGCGTCGATTTGTTACGATATCCGTTTTCCGGAGCTTGCCAGAACCATGGCTTTAGACGGGGCAAAAGTATTGTTTGTACCTGCTGAGTGGCCACATCCCAGACTCCACCACTGGAGAACTCTGCTGATGGCAAGAGCGATTGAGAACCAAATGTATGTCGTGTCCTGCAACAGAGTAGGGACGAGCGGCGATACAGCCTTTTTCGGCCATTCCATGATCATCGACCCATGGGGAGAGATTGTTGCTGAAGGCGGAGAGGGAGAAGAAATTTTGGTGGGAAGTATAAACCCAGCACTTGTAGATGACGTTAGAGCGCGTATACCTGTATTCGAGGATCGCAGACCTGGGGTTTATTTTGGATCAAAATCATAAGTTAAAAACGGTGCTGCGGTTCCCTGTAAATAAAACCGATTTTCTTAAGTAGAATTCAGCTTTCCTAAACGCGATATTGAATTAAGGTATAAAAAAATAAAAAAAGTTTGGTTATGCTGTTTCGTTTAACAGGGACAGGTTAATTAATAGTATCCCGTCACCAAAGGAGGATGATCACCATGGATTACCGTAAGGCTAACCACTTGGAAGACAAACTCAGGCGACAGGTTCACAAATACGTAAGAGATGATAGGCAGAGGCCCTTCTTAGAGAGCCGTGATGGAGACCTATCACCCCCCTGAACTCACTGAACCGCCGGATACAAATTAATCAGACGGATTGGATTCCGGTGAGTGAAATGAAAAAATTTGATGATTATTGATACTTTGTCCTAGTAAGTAATTTTACTGTAACAAAGAAATAGCAAAACAGCTCAGGATAGGACATCCTGGGCTGTTTTTTGTATTTCTTGATCATTAATTAGGAAGAGAGCTGTCATTGGCCAACTCTTGCATCGTTTCTTTAAAAGTCTTTATGAATGCATCTGCTGCCCCGGACAAATACCTGCCGTTCCGATAGGCGATAACAAGAGTGCGGCTTGGAGCAGGTGAAGTCAACGGGAGGTAGACAGGAACAAACTCGCTCCGAGGCGCCCTTGCAATGAAGCGTGGTACGAGCGTAATTCCCATTCCGGCAGCGACAAGCGACTTTAAGGTCTCCATGTTGTTGCTTTCAAAGACGACCTTGGGCTCAAAGCCGGCTTGCTGACATAATTCAAAAGTCAATTTGCGGAAGCCTTGTCCTTTTTTCAAAACAATGAAGGATTCTTCTTTCAGTTCGCTGATGTCTACTGTCATCGAAGGAGACTCGGTCCATCTAAGCGCAAGTGGATGCTCCTTGGGCACGGCAAGGTCAATTTGTTCTTCGGCGATTTCTACATAGGATAAGGATGGCTCCTGAAGGGGGAGAGATAGCAGGCTCAGGTCGGTTTTCCCGCTGGCCGTTAATTTTTCAAGGTTCATAGAAGAGTCTTCAAGCAGTGTAATTTCAATATCCGGAAAATTTTTGCGAAAGGCCGGCAGGACATAAGGAAGCAGATGAGAGCCAGTAATCGGCATACTGCCGAAGATGACCTTTCCTTTTCGCAGCTGGGATATATCGGACATCTCCTGCTTTAACAGCTCCACAGCATCCAAAATGTTACTGGCCTTTGAGACAAAAGAGGCTCCAGCATGAGTAAGTTCTACAGAGCTTGTATTCCGCTGAAACAAGAGAACTCCGAGCTCCTTTTCAAGCTTGGATAGCTGCTGACTGAGCGAGGGCTGCGCGATATGAAGCTTTTCGGCCGCTCTTGAGAAATTTTTTTCGGAAGCAATCTGTAATGCGTATTGTAATTGTCTAAGTTCCATGGGGTGTCACGTCCTTCAATTTATTCCGGGATCATATGTTACCTCTATTATATAGGAATTTCCTCTAAAGTAATAATGAGTTCATTGCTTTTTTCAATAAGGGATAGAGTGTGGGAGAGGACAGCATAATAATGGAAAGTTCACTCAAAAAGGAGTCATTATAAATGAAACTGATTTGGTCCCATCGCAGAGCCCCCTTAATGCTTGTATCACTTTTCATCTTAGGATTGTCCTATCTTCTCTCCACTGCTGATTCTGTATATGCAATAGAGCCGGAGTACGCAAAATGGGGAAATATTGCTGTCCTAGAGGCCAAAGAGCAGTATAGCGCCCCCGTCACAGATTATCAGCATTTAGGCCGGACGGTGATTTCAGAGCAAATAGCAGAGGAAAAGTTTCGATTGATCATAAAAAAGGCGGGACGTGAATTTCCTGTAACCGTTATTGTCAGATTTAATCCGCGAATCAATGAGCTTATAGACGTACAGTTCAGAGAATAAAAATAAAACGGAAATAATACATGGAACCGGAAATTGTCTATAGGGTAATCCTATCACATCTATAGTTTTTATATCTTGGAACAATATGTCTGGCTCATGTTATATTGAGTTTAATCAAGAACGGCATGTATTGCCGTCAAATTAGACCGAATAACTATTCTGAGGTGAGAATAATGAGCAAAAAGACGATGTTCGAGAAAATCTGGGATAATCACGTCATTACGCAAGAGGAAGGGAAGCCAAGCATCCTCTATATTGATTTGCACCTTGTTCATGAAGTAACTTCCCCGCAAGCTTTTGAAGGTCTTCGTCTCAGCGGACGCAAGGTACGCCGCCCTGAGTTGACCTTTGCTACGATGGACCATAATGTTCCTACTCAAGATCGCTTTAACATTAAGGATCCAATCTCTAAGCAGCAGATCGATACGCTGTCGAAGAACTGTCGTGACTTTGGCGTAACGCTGTTTGACCTTGATACTATTGATCAAGGGGTAGTACACGTTATGGGCCCTGAGCTCGGACTTACGCACCCTGGTAAGACAATCGTGTGCGGCGACAGCCATACTTCAACGCACGGCGCCTTCGGTGCGCTTGCATTTGGTATCGGAACGAGCGAGGTTGAACACGTTCTGGCAACACAATGTCTCCAGCAGGCTAAAGCCAAAACGATGGAAGTGCGTTTCGTAGGCAACCGCAAGCCTGGAGTAACAGCTAAAGATATGATTCTGGGCGTTATCGCTAAATATGGTACGGACTTTGCTACAGGATACGTAATTGAATATACAGGAGAGGCGATCCGCAGCCTCAGCATGGAAGAGCGCATGACGGTCTGCAACATGTCCATCGAAGGCGGAGCAAGAGCAGGGATGATCGCTCCGGATGAAACGACATATGCTTATCTCGAAGGCAAGCAGTACGTGCCTCAAAGTGAAAGCTTTGAAGAAGCAAAACAAAGATGGAGCAGCCTGACCACTGACGAGGGAGCCGAATTTGACTCCGTGGTGGAATTTGATGTTGAGTCTCTTATCCCGCAGGTGACTTGGGGAACAAGCCCGGGTATGGGAACAGATATTAATTCCCGTGTGCCTGTACCTTCCGAGCTTCCAACAGAAAATGAGCGCAAGGCAGCCGAAAAGGCGATTGAATACATGGGTCTGACACCAGGCACACCGATGTCCGAAATTGAAATTGATTATGTGTTCATCGGTTCTTGTACAAATGGCCGGATTGAGGATCTAAGGGCAGCATCTGAGGTTGCGCGCGGCTATAAAGTATCGGATCGTGTGACGGCAATTGTCGTACCGGGCTCTGGCCGTGTTAAGCTTCAGGCTGAAAAAGAAGGGCTTGATGTCATTTTCAAGGAAGCTGGCTTTGAATGGCGTGAAGCAGGATGCAGTATGTGCCTTGCTATGAATCCGGATGTGCTTCAGCCGGGACAGCGCTGTGCTTCGACTTCAAACCGTAACTTTGAAGGCCGACAAGGCCGCGGAGGACGTACTCATCTCGTGTCTCCGGCAATGGCTGCGGCTGCTGCAATTGAAGGACGTTTTGTCGATGTTCGCGACTGGAAGATCAAAGCAGAAGTCATGAGCTAATTAGCAATAAGGACTAATGATTAGTAAGTATTAAGCAGAATGTGCTGCTTAAAATATAGAGTTGATATCATTTAGAATTGAGAGGAGAAACGAGCATGGAGGCTTTTACGAAATTAACAGGTATTGTTGCACCTGTAGACCGGGTTAATGTGGATACCGATGCCATTATTCCGAAGCAATTTCTGAAAAGAATTGAACGTACGGGTTTTGGACAATTTTTGTTCTTTGAATGGAGATTTGACGAAGAGGGAAATGAAATTCCAAGCTTCTCATTGAACCAGGATCAGTACAAGGGTGCTTCCGTCCTCATTTCAAGAGCTAACTTCGGCTGCGGCTCATCACGTGAGCATGCTCCATGGGCGATTCTGGATTACGGATTCCGCTGCGTCATTGCTCCTTCATTTGCGGATATCTTTTATAATAACTGCTTCAAGAATGGTATTTTGCCAATTAAGCTTTCTGAGGAGCAAGTGGAAGATCTGTTCCAGCGTACCAATGCGAACGCAGGTTATGAGTTGAACGTTGACCTGGATAATAAGACGATTACAGATAATCAAGGCTTGTCAATCCAATTCGATCTGGATGAGCACCGCAGACAATTTTTACTGCAAGGGCTTGATGATATCGGCTTAACGCTTCAACATGAGGATGCAATCTCCGATTATGAGCAGAAGCATGCTGCAACTTTGTTCGCTTAAGCTTTTATAATTTGTTTTTGAAAAACAGGCTGGATGTTTGTATCCAAGCCTGTTTTTTTGCAAACAGCAAGCACAAAGATTATATTCATGCTTATCTGGCTTCCAAGGGAGAAGAAGCAAATCAGCTGAATCCGATGAAGAATACCAGCCGGGCAATGGCAGCGCAGGTTATTTACAATGATGTGATAACATCTGATCGTTAAATTTTAATAGATTTATAGCAGGTAATACTCTTGTCAAGGTAGCTTTATACCTGAAGAGAATCCTGTCTTTCGAATATTATTTGAAGTGAAAAGTAACACGGATGAAAGGTTAGGATGCTAAAATATGACAAATTCGTAGCACCATGACGCCTAATTTTTTGATATGATAATATAAATCCGCAACTTTTACCCATTTCTGTCGTCTAATCTTTTGTTAATAGCTGGTTTCTTTCTATCTTTAATAGAGAGAAGGCTAAAATCAAAAAAATGCAGAATTGGAAGGGTGACGGATGAAAAAGTTAAAAGTTTTGGTCGCTTTGCTGTGCTTCATGTGGATATTCCCCGGATTTGGACAAGCAGCGACAGACATCAAGATTGTTCTCGATGGCAGCCAATTAAGTCTTCCCTCTGGCGTAAAGGCAGAGAATATTAACAGTAAAGTAATGATACCCATTCGTGTCGTCTCGGAGAAGTTAGGTTACAGTGTCGGTTGGGAGCAGAAGACGAAGACGGTTACTATAAAGCAGGATCAAACAGTAATTAAAATGGTGGCTGGCAAAAAGACAGCGACCGTTAATGGTTCTACCGTCAGTCTTGACGCTGCGCCAATTATCAAGAATGGTACAACACTTGTCCCGATCCGCTTCGTAGGAGAGGCAATGGGGATGAAGGTAAGCTGGAACAATTCGACTAAAACTGTATATCTTAATTCGTCAAGCGGTTCCGGTGGCGGAGAAGTAACACCTCCTGCAGGTGGAAATGGCAACGACTCAAGTTTAACTCAGGTTAACGGCATCAGTTTTACCGACAGCAAGCTTATGATTGCTACAAGCGGAGGAGCAGTACCATCCGCATTCAAGATGTCATCGCCTGACCGAATTGTCGTTGATATTCCAAATTCTGAATTTAGCACTCTGTTTGCGGATACGCAAGCACTCGATATTACGAAGAGCATAGCTGGACAGATCATTGTGGACGGTTATGAAGGCGTTGAGAAAGTTAGATATGCACTGTTCAGTAATGAACCTTCAACCGTACGTGTCGTCATTGATCTAAGCTACGCAATGAACTACAAAATGACCACGTCCAGCGCAGGAATGATCACTGTAACTTTGGATACTGACAGCGTTGGAACCACGCCGCCAACTACGAAGAAGAAGACAGTCGTTATTGATGCCGGGCACGGATACCAGGATCCGGGTGCTATCGGTGTGACAGGGAAGAAAGAGAAAGATTTTAACTTGTCCCTGGCACTCAAAATCGAACAATTGCTGAAAAAGGAATCCGGAATCAATGTCATCATGACACGTGATGACGATACATTCCTTGAATTGTCTGAGCGGGTTAAAGTTGCAAACAATGCGAAGGCTGATCTATTCCTGTCCATTCATGCGAACAGCGGACCAGCTTCAGCAACGGGATCGGAAACTTATTATTACCGCTCCAACAGCAAATCGCTGGCGAACACCGTGCATAAGTACATGGTGCAGGCAGCTGGTCTCAGAGACCGCGGTGTTAAAACAGGAAATTTCGCGGTTATAAGAGATACAACGATGCCGGCTATATTGCTGGAGGTTGGATTCCTTAGCAACAAGAACGATGAAGCTTCACTCTTCAATACAACGTTCCAGAATCGTGTAGCTGAAGGTGTAGTCAAAGGCATCAAGGAATATTTGGGAATGTAATAGCTGACAAAAAAGGGTGATATGGAATGACACAAAAAAAATGGTGGATGATCGCACTACTTGCAGTTTCACTTACGACGCTTGCAGCCTGCGGCAACAATCCGACAGCCTCGCCGCCAAGCACTCAGCCGGAACAGCAGCAAGGCGCTGAAGGTGAACAAGAGACGCCGGAAGAGAATGCACAAGAGGATGTGACCGAGCCAGAAGAAACTCCTACTGAGACCGATGCAGTGAACGGTTCTGGAGGTACAAGCACGGGCACAGGGAATAACGGAAACGGTGAGTCCGCTGCGAATGAAGAGAGTCAAGAGACAAGCATCCAGGTGTACTATACGGATCCTGAGCTGCTTGAAGTAAAATCAGCAACTCAGACGATCTCGTATAAGAGCAACTGGAGCAAGTATGAGGCAGCTTTCAAGGCGCTTCAGCAAAGTGACAGTGAAGAGCTCGTGCCTTTATGGTCTGACGAGATTACAATTAACAAGCTGGAAGTAGAAGGCGGTAATATTACGCTAGACTTGAAGATTCCAGCGACAGCTAATCTAGGCTCGAGCGGAGAGATTTTTGCCATTGACGCCCTCAAGCAAACCTTCTTCCAGTTCGAAGAAGTAGAATCAATCGAGCTGCTTGTAGATGGTGAGCAAAAAGAAAGTCTGATGGGTCATGTTGACCTCGAACACCCAATGACAAGAGAATAGGCATAAAGCAACTAGCAATATCTTGCTGACGAACATGGTAAGTAAAATTGATGTACACGTAAAGAGAGGAGAAGTTATTTTGACTTTCAAACCTAGCGATATCAATTCCAAGCGTTCCAAAAAGATGGTATCTGCCATGCTCGCCAGTCTGATGGCGCTGAGTGCCGGTGCAGGAGTGGCGGGAGCTGAGACAGCTCCCGCTGCTGTCAGTACGGCGGCAACAGGCGCATTCAGCGATGTAAAGAGCGGATACTGGGCAGAGAAACATATTTACAAATTTGCAGCTTTGGATATCTTAGTCGGTGATAAAGGTCTGTTTAGACCGGGAGATGCGGTAACTAAACAGGAAGCCGTGACGATCGCCGTCCGTTTCATGAATCAAAGATCAAATCTGCCTTCCGGCAGCAGCATTAAGCTGCCAAATGGCATAACGACGAGCGAATATGCGAAGTCTTATGTTTCCCTCGCTTTTGAACTCGGCTTGCTCGATGATGAGGAAGAGTTGCAAGCAGTTCAAAAAGAAGAGAATTGGGGACAGCAGAAAGCCTCACGGGAATGGATTGCGAAATTGGTTATTCGAGCCATCGGTAAAGAAAGCGAAGCGAAGTCCGGAGGAAATAGTGCCACCAGCTTTGCAGACGACAGCCAAATTACGGCAGCAAACAAACCCTATGTGAATCTTGCAGCTGATCTAGAAATAGCTCATGGTACGACAGGCAATAAATTTAACCCTCAAGGCAATGTCACCCGTGCAGAAATAGCGGCATTTTTTAACCGCGGCGGGGAATATAGTGACTATCAATACGAAAATCAGTACAAAGGATACATAACCGAACTTACAGACAGTAAATTAACTTTGTACACAGGAAGCGAGTATGTAAGCTTTACAGTAAATTCAGCTACACCATTCTTTAATAGTTCATCTTCCGCGAAAATCGCTGCATCGGATATCAAGCTGTACACTGAAGTAGTCGTATCTGGCAAGAATTTAACAGCGGCTTATGTAGAAAATACAAGCGATGTTCCTCAAGTAGAAACAATAGAGGGAAGCTTTGAACGCTTGTCGGGCAATAAAGTTTGGCTGTTTGCAGGAGATACGTACCAAGAGTTCTCTTATACAGACCGTACCGTATTTTATGATCAGAACGGACAAGTAATTAAGCCGGAGAATATTACAGCTGGCAGCATCATTGAACTACAGCGCGAAACCTTCACTGCCGCAAAAAATCCGGTGGCCATACATGTTAAATCCGGCATGGTAAACAAATCGGCTGAAGGAACGATCCAGTCTATTGATTCCAGTGCCAAAACAGTAACAGTGGTTAACAGCTCAGGCTCAACAGATGTTTTGAAAGTAGTAGATGGGGCTACCATCATTCGCTATCATAACGAAATTGTAACTTTGTCAGAGCTGAAGGAAGGTACTCTCATCAAGTACTCTATCAAAGATAGTGTAACCCAATCGATCGAAGTAACGGCAGGAGTTGAGCGCACCGTCCGCGGTACATTGTATGAGCTTGGCTCGAATCTTTCAACCATTACATATGACCGGAATGGTTCATTGGAAGTCAAATTAATCGCAGACAACCCGCAAATTATTATTAGCGGCATAGAAGAACCTAAGCTGACTGACTTGCTTGCAGACAAAACATCCGGCGACGAGGTAGAGCTGACTTTGAACTCAGATGATCAGGTTACTAAAATTCAAGTACTTAATCGGCAAATGGAACCGATGAACATGGTCACTGTCGTGTCCTATAACAGCAAAACAAAATTGCTGACAGTGCTTGACTCGAACCAAAAGCCGCATGTATTTACACTAAGCGACTCGACAAAAGTAGAGTATAACAGCACAAATCCTTCATTATCTGGTATTGAGCCTTATTTGACAGATGGGAGAAAGGTAAACCTGACCACGATCGGTACAAGAGCGCTGTCCGTCAGCATTGTGTACAAATACGAGGGTACGGTTTCTGAGATCAATACTTCGTCCAAAACAGTGAAGCTGATCCAGACTAACGGACAAAGTGTTACAATTCCGTACCAGTCCACACCTGCGGTTGAGCTTTATGGTAAAGGGTCAGCCTCCTTGTCTGATGTGAGTGTCGGAGACCAAGTAACGGCGATGCTTAACGGTAACCAGGATTCACTTAGCAAATTGTATGTTAAATCCGCAGCTCAGTTTGAGCTAGTGTCGCTAAATTCAACGAACTACCGGGCAGAAGTGAAAAAAGACGGAACAACCAGCCAAATCTATGTAGATAACATCAAAATTACAAATGATAATGGTGCAGTGATCAAGCCTTCTGATCTGCAGAAGGGAATGCTTATCAATGTTTCGTTTGATGGCAATACTCCGACTGCTGTTTCCGTGGTCAAACAAACCTGGGGTGAAATTACCGCTATTAATGGCAGCACGGTCAGCTATAAAACAACAACCGGCGGAAGTGAATCTGTTACGGTCAGCGGTAAAGTGAAGGTTGTTAAAAATGGCAGCACATCAACATCGCTAAGTGCACTTGCTGCTTCAGACCATGTGATCTTGACGAAGGATGCGGATGGAACTCCTGTATTCCAGGTGCTTACAGCTCTTAACAAAACATTTTGGAAATATAGTGGAAGCGAATTGCAAGTGAAGCGTTCCTCTCTGACAGATAATAATTATCGCTTCAATTTGTCACCAAATGTTTACATTCATGAGGGAGACGCTACTTTAAGCGTGCAATCTCTTAAAGATAATGATAATATTGTATTGTATCTGCTCAATAACGTAGTTATGGAGATTTCTAAACAGTAGTCATTTCTTTAAGCGGCTAGAAAAAGAATGACCGTCTTGATACGGACCAATTCGTGTCAAGACGTTTTTTTGTGGGAGGTAAGCTCTTCATGAATGCAGCGACTGTTCGCCATATTCTTGATACGATTGCTAATATGTTTCCTGATGCCCATTGCGAATTAAACCACAGCAATGCGTTTGAGTTAACGATTGCTGTATTGTTATCAGCGCAATGTACGGACGAAACTGTAAATAAAGTGACAGCCGATTTGTTTCAGAAGTACAAAACTCCTGAGGATTATCTGTCTGTTTCGCTTGAGGAGCTTCAGCAGGATATTCGGCGAATCGGATTGTACCGGAACAAGGCGAAGCATATACAAAATCTGTGCCGTATTCTAATTGAACAGTACGGAGGAGCGGTCCCAGAAGCCCATGACAAGCTGGTTCTGTTACCAGGGGTCGGCCGTAAAACAGCGAATGTTGTGGTTTCCAACGCGTTTGGAGTTCCAGCTATTGCGGTCGATACGCACGTAGAACGGGTGTCTAAGCGTCTGGGGCTGGTCAATTGGAAAGATTCTGTACTTGAAGTTGAAAAGAAGCTGATGAAGAAAGTTCCTAAGGATGAATGGACACTCACGCATCATAGGCTGATCTTCTTCGGACGCTATCATTGCAAGGCACAGACTCCGAAATGTCAGGTATGCCCGCTGCTCGATGTATGCCGTGAGGGCAAGAAGCGTATGAAAACGTCCAAAATCAGGAAGGATAATGAACGTAGTTCATCTGCTTTACCTAAAGAAATTGTAAATGAATAGTAGAGGATGAGTTAACCATGAAATGTATTTCCGTTTACACTGACAAATTTGAAGCTTTTTCTGATATTTTCGAAGAGATCGTCTCAACAGAAATGAGCGAAAATGAAGAAAAAGAAATTGAAGGCATCACAGTCAGTCATTCCGGCGAAGTACCAGAGCATTATTTGGAGCGTATGTCGACTAAGCCTGAAGTGGTCGTTATGAAGGATAAAGGCAGAAATATTACAATTCTGCAGCATGGTCAAGTGTTTGAGATTTTAATTCCTGAACTTGAAAATGCAATCTAATTACAATATTCAAGATGTGAAGATTCCATAGTGAAGAACGTGGATATAACCAGGTACCTGAGTCAGGTGCCTGGTTTTTTTATTATACAATGAGGAATTTAACGACCTTAAGGTTCATTTCTACGCAGGTGAATGATAAAATATACATATTTAAGAGAGATGAAGAGAGGGAGTCTTAAGAGGACATGCTGACGAACATAAAGAGGCAGAACAATGATTTACGTATGCGTTTACAAGATTTGCAGAAGCTCTTTATAGATCATGGGGATGCGCAGGCTGCACAGACTATGAAGGATCTTCAAATTAAAGCTTCAGCCAGCGAACTGACACTTGCATTTTGCGGTCATTTCTCGGCAGGTAAATCGAGTCTGATTAACAGCTTATGCGGAAAAAAAGTGCTTCCTTCAAGCCCAGTACCAACGAGCGCAAATGTCGTCGCGATCCGGAACGGTACCAAGCAGGCCAAGATATACCCAGCCCCATCCCTGGAAGCAAATAAGGAGGAACAGTTATCCCTTATCGATCCTATCGTTGTTTCACCTGATGAGCTGGATGAGTACTGTAAAAACGGGGAGCAGTATGCATTTATTGAAGTTTGGGATGATGTAGCACTGCTTCACGATCATGCTGTACTGCTTGATACACCTGGTGTGGATTCGACAGACGGGGCTCATAAACAAGCGACAGATTCTGCCTTGCATTTAGCGGATGCGGTATTTTATGTTATGGATTATAACCATGTCCAGTCTGAAAACAACCTATCCTTTGCAAAAAGCTTGTCCGATTGGGGAAAGCCCCTTTATTTGATTGTTACTCAAATTGACAAGCATCGAGATCAGGAGCTTTCTTTTGGAGAATATCGCAGAAGCGTTGAAGACGCGTTTAAAGCCTGGGAAGTGTCCTATGCAGGTCTGTTGTTTACAACCCTAAGAAAGCCTGAGCATCCCTACAACCAGCTGAATCGGCTATCGGAAGTCATTGAGAAGCTGCTTGCAATACGAACAGAGCTTTTAAATCACAGCCTGACTTCTTCTGCGAGTCATATATCCAAGCAGTTTCTGCTAAAGTATGAAGAGCTAAGAGAAGAACGCAGGACGAAACTGCTTGAACAGATGGGCGGGGAAGAGGGTGCTGCTCGTTTGTCCGCTGAGAAATCAGCCCTCGAAAGAAAAATGAAGGAAGAGATGGAGCTCCCGATTCAGGAGATGAATCGGTTTCGGGAAGAAGTGGATCGTCTTCTGGCAAATGCCAATTTGACTCCGTCTGATGTAAGAGATGCGGCAGAGAAATATCTTGAAAGCCGTCGTCCCGGATTTAAAGTCGGTTTTCTATTCTCGGCTGGAAAGACAGAGCAAGAAAAAAGAGAGCGTTATGAGAAATTTTGGTCTTTATTCAGCAAGCAAGCGGAGGGCCAGGCTGCTTATCATCTTAAGACGATGCTGCGCCAGTGGGGTTCGGCCCATGAGCTGTGGAATGAGGAATGGGACCACAAGCTGGATGATAAACTGTATCAAGTAGACGAAGAATTGATTACGGCAAGAAGAACACCGGACGGCGCAGTGACTGGCGAATATGTTCTTAATTATTGTAAAGAGCTTCGTGCAGATCTAACAGCACAATATCGCAAATCTGTGTTGGAATTTGCAGAACAGCTATTAGCAGATCTGAATTTAAAAACGGAGAAAGTATTAGCTGATTTGGAGAAAGAACGCGTGCAGCTGGGCACACAATCCGCTGCGGTTGAAGCCTATGAGGCTATCGAGCTGGAGATAGCCGGAATATCATCTGCCGTAAAGGCCATGCTGCCGGCAGATGATGAACTGACCTCCGGTATGCTTCCGGAGGTCCCTGAGCCTGCTGTGCCGGAGTCCGAAGGCATAGCTGCCGCTGGAATATCTGCTAAAGAAACAGAGGCAGATATTCCGGCGGCAACCCGCGCGCCACGTGAACGAATCGCGCGCGGACCTCTTGCCGCTCGCAGACACGAGCGGCTGTCGGCTGCAGCAGCCGGCCTTGAGCAGGCGGCTGCACTTGTCGCCCCGTATCCCGCCATGAAGTCGGCGGTACGGGGGCTCACCGCCCGCGCTGGATCCCTTGCGGGCGGCAGCTTTACCCTGGCGCTGTTCGGTGCCTTCAGCGCCGGCAAATCCTCCTTCGCCAACGCCTTGCTCGGCGAAGCCGTGCTCCCGGTATCGCCGCATCCGACGACAGCGGCGATTAACCGGATTATGGCGCCCGCCGAAGGGGCGGCACACCGGACGGCGCGGGTCGCCATGAAGACCCGTGAAGCATTGTGGCAGGATCTTGTCTACTCATTTGATCTTCTTGGACTGGGCAAGCCGAAGGAGCATTCATGGAAAGACAAGGTAGCTGCCTTGACTCCCCAGCAGGTGCATCCTGCCGGAAGACCGCATTACAGCTTCTTAAAGGCAGCGGCGGCAGGTTATGATGAAGCTGAGGCTAAGCTGGGCATTGCCTGGATCGCGAGTATGGATGAGTATCGTTCGTATGTCGCAGAGGAGAAAAAATCATGTTTTGTGGATTCAATTGATCTGTATTACAACTGTGAACTAACAGATCAAGGGATCATTTTAGTAGATACACCGGGTGCGGATTCCATCAATGCCAGACATACAGGAGTCACATTCAATTATATGAAAAATGCAGATGCGCTCGTATTTGTAACCTATTACAATCATGCATTCTCCCAAGGCGACAGACAGTTCTTAAGCCAGCTGGGGCGCGTAAAAGATGCCAAATCGATGGACAATATGTTTTTTGTTATTAACGCTTCTGATTTGGCTTCGTCTGAGGAAGAGCTTGAATTGGTGAAAGAGCATGTAACGACGCAGCTGCTGCAAAATGGAGTCCGTGTCCCGCAGGTATACCCGGTCTCAAGTCTGCTTGCACTGGAAGCAAAGCAAGCTGACGATATGGACAAACTTGATATGTCCCGTTTTGCAGCATTTGAACGTGCATTCGGTCATTTTGCAGGTGATGAGCTCCCTGATCTGGCCATCAATGCAGCCTGCAAGGAAGTCGGTCACGTCCGGCAGCGTGTGGAACAGTGGATTCGGGATGCAAGGCAGGGAGAAGCGGAGCGTGTTGCCCGTAAACGGATGCTAAATGAGATTAAGCAGCAAGGATTAGATCTGTTAGCAGCATACGGTTCGTTAAATAAAAACGCGGAAATTGCCCAGGAAATGAAAGAGCTGTTATTCCATGTAGGACAACGAATCAGTTATCGAATATCAGAATTTATGTCTGATGCTTTCCATCCTTCCGTACTAAGAGAAGACCAAGGAGACCTTAAAGGGATATTCCAATCCTCTGGCAGGGAGCTTCTGCGCATACTGTACCTCGAAATTGAGCAGGAACTGCTTGCTACAACGCTGCGAATGGAGAGCAAAGGCCGGCAGCTTGTACAAGAAGAAGCACAGCGAACATGCAGGAGATTAAGCGATATATCGGATGGAGTGAATGTATACTCTGAAGTAACGGGAGCATGGGAAACGCCTTCGCTAAGACGTAAAGACCTTAGCGATCCCATTGTGTGGAAGAATGCTTGGAAGTATTTTAAAAACCCGAAGCATTTCTTCGAAGGACCCGGCAGAAAACAGCTGCAGGCTGCACTGGAACCTGAAATAAAGCAGCTTCTCCTTCAGGAGCTTGGATATAACGAAGAGCATCTTATCGATTATTATCAACAACTAACCCGGTCTGTACTGCAAGACCATCAATTACTGATGGAGGAGCAGTGGTCTGAGGAAATTTCAGGCCTGCTTGCAGCCTTGGAGTTCTCGAGCGATATCGGAACTTTGGAAGAATTGGCATCCCAATTATCAAATCTTGAGGAAAAAATGATTTAAACTATTTTTTACCTAGATAACATCCCTTCATTCGGGGTAACCGAAAAGGGATGTTTTTTCTGACATTAGCGAGATAAAGGGAGGATATCCGACTATTTAATTGAGAGATACCCATTATTTCCTGATATTGCCCTTTCAAACCAAAAGAAGACTGAAAATGAAGTCTTTTTCGCTTTGCCGGTGGTTTGCGCCGGTGATAAACTTCATTAATGTTCAGATGAATTTTATACAAGATGAGTAAGATTTTTGAGGAGGAGAAACATGGATGTTCTCAGGCAACTGCAGGGCTTCTTTTGGTCCAAGCGAAATTTGATGTTTTTATCAATCCTTTGCTTAGCCATTGCCACTGCACTCGGGCTCGTGTACCCGAACCTACTGCGTATACTGATTGATGATGTCATTACGCCGAAAAATTATGAATACGTTCCCATGCTTGCCCTATCGGTGCTGGGCGTCGTCATCATTAAAGCGTTGTTTCAATTTTTACACGGATTTTTTGGTGCAAGACTAGGTAATTACCTGGCTTATCGTCTGCGGAACGCATGCTATGAAAAGCTGCAGTTTTTGTCATTCCGTTACTATGACACGGCCAAGACAGGAGACCTGATGTCACGCCTGACCGGGGATTTGGAGGCAATTCGCAACTTTATCGGATTTGGTTTTGCCCAAATACTGAATATGGTGCTGATGGTGCTCTTTGGAGCCGTTATGATGATATCAATTAACTGGCAGCTTACTTTGCTTACCCTCATTTTTATGCCGGTGCTTGTCTTTGTTGCATTAAAATTTGAAACACAAATTCATCCGGCATTTCAGGAAATGCGTCTAGCGATGAGTTCACTAACAACCGCTGTTCAAGAGAACATTACCGGGGTTCGCACAGTGAAGTCTTTTGCCCGTGAACCTTATGAAGTGGATAAATTCTCACTCCGGAATGAACGATACAAAACGAATCAAATTTTCGCCTCCTCACTATGGGCTAAGTTTTTCCCTGTCATGGAGCTGTTGGCATCCTTAAGCGTAGTTTTGCTTCTCGTTATGGGCGGAAGGCTTGTTATTCGGCAAGAACTATCTCTTGGTGAGCTCGTTGCATTCTTTAGCTTAATATGGTACATAATCGGACCGATGTGGAACATCGGATTTCATATCAATAACTATACTCAGTCCAAGGCATCTGGTGAACGCGTGCTTGAGCTGTTGAATCAACCTATTGACGTACAGGACGGGAACGATCCTATTACGCTTGTACCTGATCAGGTCAAAGGGCACGTTAAGTTTGACCATGTGACCTTTGCCTATGGCAACAAAATTCCGGCGGTCGTTGATATTAATCTGGACGCACCTCCAGGAACCGTAATCGGTTTCTTGGGTGGAACCGGATCAGGGAAATCCACGATCATCCAGCTTCTTATGCGTGCCTATAATATAAACAGCGGGTCCATTAAGATTGATGGAATCGACATTAATGACATTAACTTAAAGAGCCTGCGCAGCCAAATCGCTGCCGTTTTTCAAGAAACCTTTTTATTCTCTTCCAGTATTCGCAACAATATTGCTTATGGAATCAAAGACGTCTCGATGGATGAAATTATCCGTGTATCCAAGCTGGCTAAAGCACATGATTTTATTATGGAAATGCCGCTTGGTTACGATACGGTTGTCGGTGAGCGGGGAATGGGACTTTCGGGAGGACAAAAGCAGCGGATCGCGATTGCAAGAGCCTTGCTTCTGAATCCGAAAATACTTGTGCTTGATGATGCAACTAGCGCAGTTGATATGGAGACAGAGCATGAAATCCAGTCAGGATTCCAAGAGGTTATGCGGGGCAGAACGACATTTATTATTGCTCACCGTATATCATCGCTGCGTCATGCGGACGAAATACTAGTTCTCGATGAGGGCCGCGTTGTACAGCGGGGCACACATGAAGAGTTGACCAGCATTCCTGGACAGTATCAAGATGTATTTCATATTCAATATGCAGATCATATCGCCCGCATCAAACGGGCGCCTGGAAAGCAGGTGACACATGAGTAACGAAATAGCTGCTGAAAAGCAAAACATTCCAGGCGCGAATGAAAAAAAAGTACAGGAACGTTTTGTTTATCAAGATGATGAAGTCATTGAAAAGCCGTTTAACTGGGGGCAGTTTAGTAGACTTTTCTCTTACATGAAACCTTACGCAAAACAACTGCTGCCGATCGTTATTATCATGATGGTGTTAGGTACCATTACAAAATTAACGGTCCCTTATCTCACCAGTCTTGCCATTGATAAGGCTATCGCACCTACAGATGGAAGCAGTCCGAGCTTAACGCTGCTGTACTGGATCGCTGGAGGTATTCTGCTTCTATATATCATTCAATGGGGCGCAGCTACCATCCGGATCAAATTTACGAACATTATCGGTCAGCGAGTTATTTACGATTTAAGATCTGATCTGTTTAAACATATTCAGAAGCTTTCATTTTCGTTTTTTGATAAAAGACCGGCCGGCTCAGTTATGGTTCGGATTACGAACGACATTAACTCGCTGCAGGATTTGTTTACAAACGGGGTAGTCAACCTGCTGATTGACTGTGTTCAGCTTGTCGGTATTATTGTCATCCTGATGTTCATTAACTGGCAGCTTGGACTCGCTGTTGTTTTGACAGTTCCGGTTATGTTCTTTATTTCAACCAAATTGCGGGTTAAAATTCGCCGTGCATGGCAGGATGTGCGGATGAAGAACTCCCGCATTAACTCCCATTTGAATGAATCCATTCAAGGGATCCGTGTTACACAGGCTTACACCCAAGAAGAAGAAAATATGAAGTTTTTTGACAAAATGAACATGACAAGCCGCAAATCCTGGAATCGTGCTTCGACGATGAACCAAGGGTTCGGGCCGCTTATTGAAATTACAGGCGGGGTAGGTTCTTTAATTTTGTTCTGGTACGGTGCTTATCTCATTCAAGAAGAAGCACTTACAATCGGACTTCTTGTAGCGTTTGCCAACTATGTCGGGAACTTCTGGGACCCAATTAACCGCTTGGGACAAATGTACAATCAGCTGCTTGTAGCGATGGCATCCTCTGAGCGTATCTTCGAATTTATGGATGAGGAGCCGGGAATTGCTGATAAAGAAGGGGCTAAACCGATCCCGCCAATCCAAGGAAACATCAAGTTTGAGAAGGTTGTATTCGAATACGAGAAAGGCCGTCAGGCACTCAAGGGTGTCGACATCGATGTAAAGGCAGGACAGTCGATTGCGCTTGTAGGTCATACCGGTTCAGGGAAGAGTACAATTATCAATTTGCTGAGCCGATTCTATGATGTGACAGAAGGAAAGCTGACAATTGATGATTACAATATTCGGGATATAACCATCCGGAGCTTGCGCAGTCAGATCGGTATCGTGCTTCAGGATACCTTTATCTTCTCAGGTACAATTCGTGATAACATCAGGTTTGGTCGTCTGGATGCGACAGATCAAGAGGTAGAGGCGGCAGCCAAGGCGGTTAACGCTCATGAATTCATCATGAAATTGCCTGGAGGGTATGAGACTGAAGTAGAGGAACGAGGCAATGTACTCTCTATGGGACAAAGACAGCTCTTGTCCTTTGCACGGGCACTTCTTGCAGACCCTCGAATCCTTATATTGGATGAGGCGACAGCAAGTATCGATACCGAAACCGAGCTTAAAATTCAAGAGGCGCTTAAAGTGTTGCTTGAAGGCAGAACGTCGTTTATGGTTGCTCACCGCCTATCGACCATCCGTAATGCGGATAACATTATTGTCCTTGATCACGGTGAAATTAAGGAGCAAGGAAATCATGAACAGCTTATCCAGAAACAAGGAATATATAACGGTTTGATCGAAGCTCAATTCAGATTTTTGTAAAATTTATTCGCGAAATTTTAAATTTCCATGTAATATTCACAAGAAATAAGTCGAGCACTCTTGCATTATCGCTCAAGTTCCCCGAAAATAGAGAAATAGACATAGATTTCTCAGGTAGGGGGATTAGAGAGAAAATGTGGGGTGCTCCTTTTTCGGCAGAAGCCAAAAAAATGCTGCTGCTTGGCAGCGGTGAACTGGGCAAAGAAGTCGTTATAGAGGCACAGAGACTTGGCGTAGAGACGATTGCTGTCGATCGCTATGACCATGCTCCTGCTATGCAAATCGCCCATAGGTCCTACTGTATTGACATGCTAAATGCTGAAGCACTTAAAGAATTGATTCGTAAGGAGCAGCCCGATTACATTATTCCCGAGATTGAAGCGATCGCCACAGAAGCGCTCCTAGAGCTCGAGGAAGAAGGTTTTCGAGTTGTACCGACAGCAAGAGCGACCAGGCTTACAATGGATCGCGAAGGCATCCGACGGCTAGCAGCCGAGGAGCTGGGCTTGCCTACTGCTGCCTATCGTTTTGCGAATAGTCTTGAAGAACTAGAGACGGCTTTGCAGGAGTTAGGTACGCCTTGTGTAGTCAAACCGCTGATGAGCTCCTCCGGCAAGGGACAAAGTGTTTGCCGCACACCAGAGGATGCAGAGAAAAGCTGGAAGGCTGCGCTGGAAGGCGCCAGAGCCGCGACTACGCGGGTCATTGTAGAAGCTTTTGTAGAATTTGAAAGTGAAATTACTTTGCTTACGGTTCGCTCATCTTCAGGCACTGTATTTTGCCCGCCGATCGGGCATATTCAGAAAGATGGAGATTATGTGGAATCATGGCAGCCCCATTTCATGAATGAGGGACAACTGACTGAGGCACAGGATATCGCTAAGCGCATCACAGATGAACTTGGCGGATATGGTTTGTTTGGTGTCGAGCTCTTTTTGACTAAAGAAGGAGTCGTATTCAGTGAAGTTTCACCTCGCCCGCATGATACGGGGATGGTTACTATGATCACTCAGGATTTGTCAGAATTTGCCCTTCATGTAAGAGCCGTTCTTGGATTTCCAGTGACAGGTGTCGAGTTACTGACACCAGGTGCGTCTGCAACACTTAAAGCAGATGAGATAACAGCATCATATATCATTCAAGGCGTTTCCGATGCATTGTCTTTACCTCGGACCCAGGTTCGAATATTTGGTAAACCTGAGACAAAGGTTGGAAGAAGAATGGCTGTCGCACTAAGTGCAGCCTCAAATGTGGAAGATGCACGCCAAACGGCAAAACAAGCCGCAAATTTGCTGAAAGTGGAGGTAAACCATGTTAAGTAATGTAGAAGCCCCAGTTCTGACCATTCGCTTGTGTGATAAGCATGATGCAGTTGATGTTACGCATCTTATGCATGAGGTCAGCTATCCGACGACGCCGGGTGTGATGCGGGAGAGGATTGAAACTGCCCAGGTGAATGATAATGCCTGTATGCTGGTGGCGGAAAATGATGGAGAAGTTGTAGGAATGCTAGGTCTGCAATGTGTTCAAACTCATTCAGATCCAGAACAAGCGGCTCAAATTACATCTCTTATTGTATGCAAAGAGCATCGCGGAGAAGGTATTGGCCGCAGACTTTTGGAGTACGCCGAAACTTGGGCACGTGAACATGGCAGTCATAAATTGCTCATTATCGAAGGAAATCGAGAACAGCATAAGCCATCTTACAGTTTTTATGAGCATCTCGGCTTTACAAAACATGGATACCGGTTCAGCAAGAAGCTGTAAATCGATACAAAATAATATGCTCGGCGTGTTCTAAGAGGAACATTGCTTATATAACCTAACGATCTTTGATCGTTAGGTTTTTTGTTTTTTGTAACTCTATGATTATAAGGGCTCCAACTCTTTCTCTATCAAAGTTATTACAATATAGTTACTTAAATTTAACCTTTTCCAAAATTTATGGGTTAACAAATTGTAAAAGTGCTGTTATAATCCTAAACATAGCAGTTACAAAATTGTAATAAATCATTCTAGGAGCTGATATTTTTGAACAGATTGTCTATCAAGAAAACAGTAATTGCCGGCAGCTTAAGTGCTGTTCTTGCAGCAGGAATGCTGTTGCCAGGCGCAGGCGTGGCTTCTGCTTCTGCTTCCAAGGATCAGGCTGAAAGCTATCAACAATATGTTCTAGACTTTTTGAAGGAACATGGCTACAACATTAAAATTGATGGGAAAACCATTACTGTAGGCGGCAAAACGATTACTGTGGGTGGTAACACTATTCAAAAACCGGATAAGGGTTCCAACACAGGTTCCAATACCGGATCAAACACAGGTTCCAACACTGGATCTAACACTGGATCTAACACAGGATCTAACACAGGATCCAATACTGGATCTAATACGGGTTCCAACACTGGATCTAATGCAGGTTCTAACACAGGATCTAATAGCGGTTCCAATACAGGTTCAAATTCCGGATCTAATTCTAACGCAGGAAGCGAATCTACAGATGCAAACTCTGTTGTATCTGCATATGCGAAAGAAGTAGTAAGCCTGGTGAACAAGGAGCGTGCAGCTGCAGGCCTTAAACCGCTTACGATTCACACGAATTTGACTAAAATGGCTGTAGCCAAAGCGAAGGACATGAGCGACAATAACTATTTTGATCACACATCTCCTACTTATGGTTCCCCGTTTGATATGATGAAGAAATTCGGTATCAGCTACAGCTATGCTGGTGAGAACATTGCCAAAGGGCAAAAAACACCTGCTGAGGTTGTAAGAGCGTGGATGAACAGTCCAGGGCACAAAGCCAATATCTTGAACAAGAACTTCACCCTGATCGGTGTAGGTTATGTGAACGGATACTGGGCACAGGAATTCGTCGGCAAATAAGTTTTGTGTTGTAATTTTTTTGTGAATTAAGGCTTCAATGACCCTATGTCATCTCAAGCAAAATGCCATATTTTTTAGGTGCAAACATACGATGCTGTTATTTTGGGATCTCCTTCATTGGAGGTCTTTTTTTTTGAAGGTTTACTTAGAGAGGTACTCGATTTGCAAATGAAGACTGGAAGTTTTATGTTTATGATTATAAAATCAAAAGTTTTCTGGATTGAAGTGTTCAGCTGTCGGTTATTCTGTAATGAAATCCGAATATAAAACTTCATGGAGGGAATGTCTTTGTGAAATCTTCAACTAAAATATGGACGGTCGTAAGCACACTCTCTGTTATTGTGACGATCATCCTTATTACGGGTTTTGTGCTCGCGGTGCAGGATATCGTTGCTCCATCAGGGAATACCGTAAGTAGTGAGGTTAATGAGAGCGAGGTGCCGCTCGCGGCTCCCTTTGAGCTAAGTAAAGATATTAAAGTTGCCGCTATAGGAGATTCCCTGGCTAAAGGAACCGGGGATGACGCAGGACTCGGTTTTATTCGCCGAGTAACCGGTATGCTCCAAGGTGAGGCAAGCAGCGTGAGAGTAACAGCAAATCTTGCTATTAATGGACTGACAACAGAGGGCCTTTTGCCTCAATTGGACGAAACGGGAGTACAGTATGTGTTGAAGCAATCCAACCTCATCCTGTTGTCTGTCGGCGGCAATGACTTATTCCAAGGTGCACAGGCTTATCAAAGCACAGGTACAGAGCTTCCTGATGTCGAAGAGCTGTACGACATTTTGCCGGGAGCCGTTAATCGACTTAAGGAGATCCTCAAAAAAATTGCGGAGATTAATCCGGAAGCTCGAATTGTATACGTGGGCCTCTATAATCCTTTTGGTGATCTCCCTGATATGAGGAAAGTTGGAAATAGTGTAGTCTCAGCCTGGAATGCGGAAGCGCTGCAGGTTATCCATACTTATGATCAGATGATGATGGCAGAAACGTTTGATTTGTTTGAAAATAATGTGCCTGAACTGTTAGCTAGCGATCATTTTCATCCAAATGCGCAAGGCTACGAAGAAATCGCAGAACGCATTATCGAAGTTTTGGGGATTACCGACGTACACGGCCAAAGGGTGGAAAATGATGACCAATAAAACAAAAGAGCTTGTATTATCAGTAGAGCATTTAAAGAAAAAAATCAAAGGAAAATGGATTATAAAGGGCGTTTCATTTGAAGTGAAAGCCGGCGAAGTATTTGGATTCTTAGGACCTAACGGGGCTGGAAAGACAACAACCATCCGCATGCTGGTGGATTTAATCAAGCCTACAGAAGGACGGGTAAAAGTATGCGGATATTCTGTACATCAAGAGCCGGAACATGCCTTGAAATATGTCGGATGCATTGTAGAAAATCCAGAGATGTACTCTTATTTGACCGGATATGAGAACCTGGAGCATTTTGCGAGAATGCAGCCGGGCGTCAGCGATCGTCGAATTTTTGAGGTGGCCGAAATTGTAGGTCTCGATCAGCGCATTCATGATAAGGTAAGTACATATTCTCTCGGTATGAGGCAGCGACTGGGCATTGCTCAAGCACTCCTTGGCGAACCAAGGCTGCTTATACTTGATGAGCCGACGAATGGCCTTGATCCGAAAGGTATTAAAGAACTTAGGACCTTTATTCGCAAACTTGCAGATGAGGGCCTAGCCGTATTCGTCAGCAGCCACCTGCTCAGTGAGATTCAGCTTATGTGCGACAGGGTCGCCATTATTAGCAAAGGGGAGATACTGGCTGTCGGCAAGGTTGATGAATTGATCCAGGATCACAGCAACATTACCATCTGGCATTTAAGCCCCAAAGAGGAAGGGGCGCGCTGGCTTCTAAAAAATCCGCAGATTAAAGAAGTGAGTGATATCAGTATGCTGGATGATTCCTTGACAGCAAGCCTAGGTGGGAACGCTATAGTTACCGAAATGCCGGAAAGCCTGATCCCCGAGATGGTCAATACGATGGTTCTAGCGGGAGTGAAGGTGGAGGGCGTTCAAAGAGTAAATCCTACCCTGGAGCAGCTATTTTTACGGATGACGGAAGGTGAATTCATTGAATAGCGTACTGCCTCTTGTCAAAAACGAAGTGATCAAAATGGTCAAAAAAAAGCGATTTTATGTTATTTTGCTCGTGCTTATTGTGCTTACTCCCATGTTCACCTATGCTCAGATGAGAGAATCGCAGGATAAGCAGGAAAAATTCGGGAATGACTGGCGGCTTGAAATGCAGCAAGCGATCACAGATAATCAAAATTCGTTGGGAAGTGACCGTGTTCCTGAAGAGTGGAAGCAATATCGGAGAATTTATATTCAGCAGCTTCAGTACTACTTGGAGCATGATATTAATCCCAATGAGCCAAGCGGTGTAACATTTACAAGAGAGTTTATGAATAACTCCATCAATTTATTTATACCTCTGCTTGTCGTCTCCATGGCCTCCGATCTGGTGTCTGGCGAAAGAACATCCGGTACCATCAAAATGCTGCTCACGAGGCCGGTTAAGCGCTGGAAGATTCTGCTGAGTAAACTAATAACGCTGCTCATGTTTGTGTCACTGGTCGTTTTAGCCGTGTTTGTTATCTGTTATATCATTGCGGGATTATTTTTTGGTTTCAAGGGCTTTACATTCCCGATCTTTACCGGATTTCAAATTAATGGCTCCGATGTCGATATGAGTAAAGTGCACGTTGTTGAGCAATGGGAATACCTTCTCATGCAGTCTGGATTGATTTGGTTTGTCAGCTTGATCGTGGCGATGCTCTCCTTTATGGTCTCTACGCTCGTAAAAAGCACTTCGGCAAGCATTGTCATTATGATGGCTGCCCTTATTGCAGGAACAATTCTGACCAATATGGCTTCAGCCTGGGACAGTGCCAAATATTTGTTCATGGTCAATCTGAATCTAACGAATTATTTAGCGGGAACTTTACCGCCGATTGAAGGAATGTCACTGTTATTTTCTCTTTCGGTGCTGACGATTTGGGGAGTCTGTTCACTTCTAGTTTCATTCCTTGTCTTTACGAAACGGGATATCTTGAATTAAAATGGACAAGGATAAGAAACATCTGTTTGCATTTTTCATCATGAGAACTGTTAAGATTGAATAAAACAATCATTAAGAGTACAATTCTCATCATTATAAAAGACAGGAGCATCGCGCTTTTGTCGTCTTTTGGAGCACATATAGCGCGGTTGCCTATTCCTTACAGATTTATTTTTTTAACCAGGATTATCCAACTATTTTATAAATCTTAAAAAAGTGTGGTCATTCATAAAGAGTGAAGGCATAAGAGGGGGAGCATTCATGACCCAAGAAATGGATCTATCTGCTAACATGTCCGGTGATGCCGGGTATGGAGTGGACGACATTCAAGTGCTGGAGGGGCTTGTCGCTGTAAGAAAAAGACCGGGTATGTACATTGGCAGCACAAGCAGCTCCGGCTTGCACCATTTAGTGTGGGAAATTGTCGACAACTCAGTCGATGAGCATTTAGCAAAATATTGTAACAAGATCGAAATTACGCTACATAAGGACTCCTCAGTTACAGTACAGGATAATGGGCGAGGAATTCCGACAGGAATGCACAAGACTGGAATTCCTACACCACAGGTTGTGTACACGATTTTGCATGCAGGCGGAAAGTTTGGTGGGGGCGGATACAAGAAGTCTGGAGGATTGCACGGTGTCGGTGCTTCGGTAACGAACGCGCTTTCAGAATTCCTCGAAGTTGAAATTTACCGGGATGGAAAGATTCACCGGCAGCGCTTTGAGTACTGGGTAGATAAAAAAGGGAAAGAGCATGTGGGTGAGCCGGTGACCGGACTTGAAGTGCTCGGTAATACGAGACAGACGGGAACTAAAGTTACGTTTAAGCCGGATATTAAAGTTTTTAAGAACGGAATTTCTCTAAGCTATGATACTTTAGCAGAACGATTGCAGGAGATTGCTTTCCTGAACTCGGGGCTTCGAATTAGTCTTAAAGATGAACGCAGCGGGAATCAAGATGAGTATTATTATGAAGGCGGAGCAAGCCAATTCGTAGAATATTTGAATGAAGGCAAGGATTTGCTGACCGAAGTCATTCATTTTAATACGGAAAAGGAAGACATCGAAGTCGAAATTGCCATTCAATATAACGCAGGGTATACAGAAACCATCGCTTCATTTGTCAATTCAATTCCGACTCGCGGCGGCGGAACGCATGAAACAGGCTTTAAGACAGCCTATACGAGAGTAATGAACGATTATGCAAGACGTACAGCGATGATCAAGGAGAAGGATAAGAACCTTGAAGGGAATGATCTTCGTGAGGGAATGATGGCTGTCATCAGTGTTAAAATGTCTGAGGTGGAATTTGTCGGTCAGACGAAGGATCAACTCGGCAGTGCATCAGCACGCAGTGCGGTGGATCAGGTTGTCACGGACAACATGCAGCGCTTCCTGGAAGAAAATCCGCAGGTGGCGCAAACCTTGATCAAAAAAGCAGTTCAAGCCTCCAAAGCACGTGAGGCCGCTCGTAAAGCCAGAGACGATATGCGTACAGGCAAAAAACGGAGCGAAAGCTCAAACCTTGGCGGTAAGCTTACGCCTGCACAATCGAAGGATTATTCCCGCAATGAGCTGTTTATCGTGGAAGGCGACTCGGCTGGCGGTTCAGCCAAACAAGGCCGTGACTCCAAGATCCAAGCCATTTTGCCCCTGAAAGGGAAGCCGATGAATCCTGAGAAGGCAAAGCTTGCAGATATTATGAAAAATGATGAATACCGCGCTATCACTTCAGCCATCGGTGCAGGTATCGGTACTGAATTTGCGGTGGAAGACAGCAACTATTCAAAGATTATTATCATGACAGATGCGGATACGGACGGCGCTCATATCCAGGTACTCCTGCTAACCTTTTTCTATCGTTATATGAAACCTCTTATCGATGCAGGCAAAGTATATATTGCGCAGCCACCGCTCTACAAAATTACCCGTAAATCAGGCAAGCTTGAGACCGTTCGTTATGCGTGGACAGATGAGCAGCTTCAAAATTACTTGAAGGAATTTGGTAGGAACTTTGAGCTGCAGCGTTATAAAGGACTGGGGGAAATGAACCCTGACCAGCTGTGGGAGACGACAATGGATCCCGATACCCGGACATTACTTCAAGTCCAGATTGAAGATGCAGCGAAAGCAGAGAGAAGAGTCACAACACTGATGGGTGATAAAGTTGATCCGCGCAAGCGCTGGATCGTTGAGAACGTTGATTTTACAGAGTACGAAGAATAGAAGGTGCTTTGAATGAGTTTATCTGAACAATTTTTACCTGCGTTTCTGGAAGAAGTCGTAGGAGATCGATTTGGACGATATTCAAAATATATTATTCAGGATCGGGCAATTCCGGATGTGCGTGACGGGCTTAAGCCTGTACAGCGCCGTATTTTGTACGCCATGTACGACTCGAACAATACTCCTGACAAGCCGTACCGCAAATCAGCAAAAACAGTCGGTGATGTGATGGGGAATTATCACCCTCACGGCGACTCCTCTATTTATGATGGTATGGTGCGCATGGCACAGCCATGGAAGATGGGACATGTTCTTATCGATGGGCACGGAAACTGGGGCTCACAGGATGATGATCCGGCAGCTGCAATGCGTTATACAGAGGCCCGGCTGTCTCCGATTGCCATGGAAATATTACGTGATATTGAGAAACGAACCGTTCTTTTTAAAGATAATTTTGATAATACAGCTAAAGAGCCGGTCGTATTGCCGTCTCGTTTTCCTAATCTGCTCGTTAATGGAGCAAGCGGGATATCCTCGGGTTTTGCGACTGAAATTCCTACGCACAACTTGAGAGAAGTGATTGATGCGTGTATTGCTGTCATGGAGAAGCCAAGCATATCTCTTGAAGAAATTATGACCTTTATCAAAGGACCTGATTTCCCTACGGGCGGTATTATTATGGGCGGCAGTGGAATCTTGGACGCATACCGTACAGGGAAGGGCCGAATCTATATTCGTTCCAAGACGGAAATTGAGAACCTGCGAGGCGGAAAACAGCAGATTGTTATTACTGAAATCCCTTATCAAGTGGTGAAATCGCGTCTA
The DNA here is from genome assembly GCA_023715865.1 of Neobacillus mesonae. GTDB lineage: Bacteria > Bacillota > Bacilli > Paenibacillales > Paenibacillaceae > Paenibacillus. Next base: position 250,711 of record JAMBOW010000002.1, on the reverse strand, counting down.
GTAACAGCAATGGAAACGATTCGACTGGAGAAAAAGGTGGAAGGGATCGCCGAAGTAAGGGATGAGAGCGGACGCGAAGGCTTGCGAATCGTCGTTGAGCTGAAAAAAGAGGCAGATGCTCAGGGCATTCTTACGTATCTTCTTAAGAAGACGGATCTTCAGGTAACCTATAACTCTAATATGGTCGCTATTGTTAATAAAGCGCCGCACCAACTGGGGCTTAAACCAATTCTAGAGGCCTATATTGCCCATCAGCGGGAAGTGGTTACTTATCGGACGAAATACGACCTTGAGAAAGCGGAGGATCGGGCGCATGTCCTTGAGGGGCTCGTCAAAGCGCTTAACATCTTGGATGAAGTCATAGCTGCCATCAAAGCTTCGAAAAATCGCCAGGATGCACAAAACAATCTGGAGTGGATGTTTGGTTTTTCCGAACGGCAGGCAGACTCCATTCTCACATTGCAGCTGTATCGATTGACTAACCTGGAAATTACGACGCTCCAAAAAGAGTTGGAGGCAATACAGAAAAAGGTTGCTGAGCTGCGGAGCATATTGGAGAGCGATCGCAAGCTGATCAGCATAATTCGTAAGGAATTAAAAGAGATTCGAGAAAAATACGGCATTGACCGCCGTTCATCCATTCAGGAAGAAGTGGAAGAACTGAAAGTGAATTTGGAAGTTCTCGTGAATTCCGAGGACGTGCTGGTCACGATGTCAAAAGAAGGATACATTAAACGTACGAGCAGACTCTCCTTTACACGTTCGGGCGGTGAGCTTAGCAGCTCAGGCGTCAAAGAAGGAGATGTGATCTCAACCCTTTATGATGTGAACACATTGGATAATTTGCTGGTATTTACACAGCGGGGACAGTACTACCTGCTGCCTGTCCATCAAATTCCTGAATTCAAATGGAAGGACCCGGGAACAGCTATTGTTAATGTGATCCCTCTGTCCAAAGAGGATCGGGTCGTCAGCATCATTCCTGTACGCACTTTCGAGCAAGAAGATGCTAGTCTCGTGTTTACAACACGAAAAGGGCAAGTTAAGCGAACAGCACTTAAAGATTATGTTACTAAACGTTCCTCGGCAGTTGCTGCATGTAAGGTCGGAGCTAACGATGAAATCATCAGTGTTCATTTAAGTACTGGCGGAAGACATATTATTCTCGTATCCAAATTGGGTCAAAGTATCAGGTTCCTCGAGGATGAAGTGAATCCGATGGGACGGGTATCTGCTGGTGTGAAGGGTATTCAGCTAAAAGAGGATGATGAAGTCATCTCAGCTCTGTGGGTAGATGAAGATGAAGGCGAAATTTTTGTCATTTCAGACCTTGGCTACGGAAAAAGATCGCTCCTGCTCGATTATCCGCTGCAAACCCGTGGAGGTAAAGGAGTAGCAACGTTCGAATTCAAAGAAGGCAAACGCGTCAAACCGAATGGAAGCAAAATTATTAGCGCCTATCATGTGAAGGAACCGTTGCAGCTGCTTGCCTTAACAGAGAGCGGTAAACTATCTGGATTCTCTACAGAGGCTTCATCAATTTCCGATAAGAGAAGTATTGGGAAGTCGTTGGTCAGCATCGATAAGAATGATTTGATTACCCAGGTCATAGAGCTGCCGACAGATCCTGCCGAATCCTAAAAATTTGTCAAAGTAAGTCTCTGATGCGTCAAAAAACGCCATCAGGGGCTTTTTTTGACGTTCACAAGCAAAGATTAAGAACCTTCGTCGATACAGGTCGAGTCGCTAAATAGAGGAAGGAATTGCAGAGAAAAAAGCGAAATGATTCATCAGCTTAATATTTAATGCTCCTTAATTTGAATTCTAGCCTTTAACAAGAGAGGGGAGAAGAATACATGCATTCTTCCGAATTTGCCAAGCTATGGGCAAGGCTCACGAAGGACTATAAAGCCCATATGGATCAGGCACTTGCTCCTGCATTAACTGAAGCACAGCTTACCGTCCTGGAACTGTTATCTGAGCAGCCGCGTATGAAGCCTTCTGAATTTATCCCTTATCTGTCAACGACGCCTGCAGCAATTACGATGCTGCTTGACCGCATGGAGAAGAATGAGCTGATCCTGCGAAGCAGGGATGATCGCGACCGCAGAATTGTATGGGTTACTTTAACGGAGAAGGGGAAGCAGGAGGCACATCGTGGAATAATGATTCGTGAAGATTTTATTGGCGGAACGCTGAGCAAAATTTCTTCACACAATCAGCAGCTATTGGTCTATCTCCTATCCAAAATAACCTCGCAAAGCGCACCATCGAAACAAACATCTTAAAAATTAGTTGAATAAATAACCATATTTAAAGGGATACGTACAGCGTATTCCTTTTTTGTATTTGATGCATACTTCATAAGAAACTAATTACATATAGAAAGTGTTGACTATTTTAAAAATCGGACTATAATATTACTTTGTACCCCTTATATTTCGTATACGAAATATTTTATAAGATAATTATTTTGTAACAAAGGTGAGTATCATATGCTGGATTACGATGAGATGTACCAGATATTCAATTCCTTTCGCCAAGTGACCCAAAGCTTTCACAAACTTTTCTGGAAGCATGAAGAGCAAATGGAAGTCACCCGCATTCAAATGCTTGTATTATCGATATTAATTGAGCACCCTAACATTGGGCTTGCTGAGTTAGCTGAAATGTGCCATATGGGCAGCAGCACAACGAGTGGTGTGGTGGATCGGCTCGTAAAGGCAGAGTTGGTTGAAAGAGAGCGATGCATACAGGATAGGAGGTCTTTAGAGCTTAAGGTCACTGAGAAGGGGAAAGAGATTCAGAAGAAGATGTATGAGTTATGGATGTCCCGAGTTTCTCATATGATGGATGATTTACCCAAGGAAGATATCGATAATTTGCTTCGCATCCATTCCTTGATGCTGGAGAAGATGGAGAAAGAGAGATGATTTTTTTATTATGAGTAGCGTAGCTGCGAATCAGTCTCATAAGACTGTTGAATTGAAAAAAGGTCCAATATTATTTGCGATGCTGCTGGGTGCGTTTGTTGCCTTTTTGAACCAAACCCTGCTTAATGTCGCTTTACCTAAGATTATGGAAGATTTGGCAGTGGGTCCGACAACCGTTCAATGGCTGTCTACGGGCTTCATGCTTGTTAACGGGGTTCTTATTCCGGTAACAGCCTATCTAATGGCGAAATTTACGACAAGACAGATTTTCATTACGGGGATGTCGCTATTTACAATCGGTACTTTGCTCTGTGCCCTAAGTCCTACTTTTGCAATACTGATGACTGGACGTGTTGTTCAGGCAGCAGGTGCGGGTGTCATTATGCCGCTATTATCCGTTGTTATCCTTAACATTTTCCCGATCGAGCAGCGCGGCCGCGCGATGGGTATGATCGGTATTGCTATGATTTTGGCCCCTGCGATCGGTCCTACACTGTCCGGATGGGTTGTCCAAACGTTTGACAGCTGGAAATTGTTGTTCTACATTATCCTTCCTATCGCTGTTATCGCAGTGCTTGTGGGAATGAAGTTTGTTAAAAATGTTACAGAAGTATCCAATCCGAAATTGGACGTTACTTCAGTAATTTTATCCACCCTTGGTTTTGGCGGACTGCTGTATGGCTTCAGTGATGCGGGTACCGATGGTTGGGGAGACCCTATTGTTATTACCTGTCTTGTTGTTGGTGCAGTGGCACTAGTGCTGTTCGTGCTTCGTCAATTCAAGATGGACCTTCCACTGCTTGAGTTCAGAGTATTTAAGAACCCAATGTATACGTTGAACACAGCAGTTTTGATCGTCGTAACGATGGCTATGTTTTCCGGTATGATTCTGCTACCTATTTACTTGCAAACCATTCGAGGAATCAGTGCCCTTGATTCTGGATTGCTTATGCTTCCAGGTGCAATTGTGATGGGGATTATGTCTCCGATCACAGGATCGCTGTTCGATAAATTTGGAGCTAAATGGCTGAGCATTATCGGTCTTGTCATTACGATTGCAACGACATGGGAATTCAGTACCTTGACGATGGATACGACTTATACACAGTTGATCATCGTTTACACCTTGCGTATGTTTGGTATGTCACTTCTTATGATGCCTGTACAAACGGCTGCCTTGAATGATATTCCTCAAAATCTTAATGCGCACGGTACAGTAATGCTGAACACACTTCGTACGGTGTTTGGTGCGATCGGTACAGCGATTTTCATCACTATATTCAGTAATCGTACGACTCATTATGTTGAGTCTCATATGGCTAATATTAATCCGCAGGATCAAGCTGCAATGCTTCAACTGACAAATGATGCTCAAATTAACGGTATCAACTTCTCGTTCATTATTGCAACTGGTGTTACAGTGGTTGCCCTTGTTTTGGCCGTGTTCATTAAAAGATCTGTGCCGAAGAATGCAGAAGGCGTTGCTATGAAAGTAGCAGAAGTCAGCACAAGCGACAAAAAATAAAAAAAAGCATTAAATAAATAAAAAACGGTCTGCATCTTGCAGACCGTATTTTTTGTTAGTTACATGGATAGGTCTAGACAAAAGGCTGGCTTGCAGCACTTTTGTACAATTTTTCGGGCCATTCATTCCATGGATATTCACGAGGGGGCAGCGAAATGAACTGAACATGTTCTTTAGTCACCGGATGCGGAAATCCTACAGATACAGACCACAAAGCCAGCTGCTGCCCTGGTTTGTTAAGCTCAGAGCCATATTTTTGGTCACCGTATAAAGGGCAGCCCATAGCCTTACACTGCACACGGATCTGGTGTGATCTCCCCGTGTGGAGAACCACCTGAATCAGGGAGAGCTTGTCCGTCTGGCCAAGCACATAGTAGTCCAGGAGCGCATTTTTACCTCCAGGAGTCCCTTTGGGCACGACAGATACCGTGTTGTTTTTCTCATTCTTCAGCAGTGTATGCTGAAGTCTGCCTTGGCGGTCAGGGGGTGTTCCATGAATGACGGCCATATAAGTCTTCTCAAACTTACGAGTGCGAACGGCATCGGACAGTCGGGATGCAGCTTTTGATGTCTTGGCAAAGATCATGGCTCCGCCTACAGGACGATCTAGTCGATGGACAAGACCAAGATAGACATTCCCGGGTTTTGAAAACCGTACTTTAATATCGTCTTTGAGGATCGAAAGCATGTCAAGATCGCCTGAAGCATCTGCTTGTGTAGGCACATTTACTATTTTTTCGACACCAAGTAGGTGGTTGTCCTCGTATAGTATAGATATAGGAGGAGATTTATGTTGTCCTTCGCTCATCAGCTTAGGACTCCCAACGGCCTAAGATGCCGCAAGGCAGCGTCATTTTGGATTCTGTAATCGGCAGACCGATCTCGCCTGCAGAAATTTTACCACCGTATTGATTTGCCATTGTCATGGTTAACATATTGGAAAGCACGGTTGGAGAAATTCCTGTCGTATAAGAATTAATAAGAACGAACAGAGGGTTGTCCGTAAGAATTTCTGTACAGGATTCAAGAAATGGATAAAGATTCTGTTCGAGCTTCCAGGTTTCGCCATTAGGTCCGCGTCCGTAGGACGGAGGGTCCATAATGATTGCATCATATTTGTTGCCGCGGCGTTGCTCACGTTGAACAAATTTGAAAACATCGTCGGTAATGAAGCGAACATGCCGATCACCAAGTCCCGACAGCTGGACATTCTCTTTAGCCCACTGCACCATTCCTTTAGCAGCGTCAACGTGCACTACACTGGCACCTGCGTAAGCACAAGCGACAGTCGCACCGCCGGTATAAGCAAACAGATTCAGTACCGATATAGGTCTGCCAGCATTTTTAATTTTATCAATCATCCAGCTCCAGTTGGCTGCCTGTTCAGGGAATAGGCCGGTATGCTTGAAATTTGTCGGTTTGATGTAGAACTTTAATTCGTCAAAAGAAATGGTCCAGCGCTCAGGGAGAGATTTCTTCATATCCCATTGTCCTCCGCCGGAGGAGCTGCGATGGTAATGTCCATGAACGTTTCTCCATGCAGCGGTTTCCTTTTCGAGAGGCCAGATAATTTGCGGGTCAGGTCTGCGAAGAATAATATCTCCCCAGCGCTCGAGTTTCTCTCCGCCGCCGGTATCTATAAGTTCGTAATCTTTCCATTGCTCAGATGCGTACATTGTATTAATCCATCCTTCAAGTTTCATTTGCAGTATATAGTATGAACCTAAACCGCGCGAATCATAGCTGATGCGTGTGCAGCTCATCTATACACTTTTGTGTATCAAATCACAATTAGGTTCTATTGTACAACAATTACGTGTTTTCATGCCAGTATTCCCCGTTTTTTGCGTTACAAAAGTCAAGAGGATGAAATGTGCCAAAAGGTGCAGATTTAGGGTAAAGTAAAATAAAGGAGGTTTTTATCATGATCAAAAACAAAATATGGATTGCAGCAACCTTGATGGCTTTAGGTTTATTCTCCATTGTGCTGTATACATATTCGTTTATTCGCTTTCATTCAGGATTTGATCTTGGATTCCTTATATTCGGGGTTGCCCCTTTTGCTTATAGCTTGTATGAATTTACAGCAATCAAGAAGAAGCGGGAACTTGAGCTGGAAAAACAGGTAATGAAGCTTGCAATGGAGCATGAACATTTATTGACTGTAGTGGAGATATCACTGTATACGGATCTCAGCGTAAAAGAAGCAGAGCGTATTTTGGAAGGCCTTCGAAAAAAAGAACTAGTGAGAATAAAAGTTGCAGACAACGGGACGTGGGTATACGAATTTGAACCTATGTTAACAAGAGAGCAAAAAATGACCGCAGAACGTATATAAAATATGCGGGTACGCCATTTAATGGTCATCAAATTTGCATTTCAATAGTTAGTCTACTCCGCCGCTTTCTTTAGATAGAAAGCGGTTATTTATGTCGTCAGTCCAATAGTTGTTGACAATGAGAATCATTATCAAATATGATAATTGCAACACCAAAGGGAAAATGGGGGATACATTACGATGGCAAACATCTTGATTGTATATGCAAGTTTGACAGGAAATACAGAAGAAATTGCAGAGCTTATCGCAGAAGGAGTAAAAAAAGCAGGGCACAATACGGTTATGAAGTCAGCAGAAAACTGCAGCGCCGATGAGATGCTAAAATACGATGGAACGATGATTGGTTTATACACATGGGGAGACGGGGATCTTCCAGATGAATTCCTTGATTTTTATGAAGAGCTTGATGAGTTAGATCTTAGGGGGTATAAAGTGGCTTTGTTTGGCAGCGGAGATACCTCGTATGATTTGTTCTGCGGAGCTGTAGATACGGCAGAAGCCAAGCTGAAAGAGCGAGGTGCCATTGTAACGGAACCATCGCTCAAAATAGAGTACAGCCCGCTGGATGAGGAGAAAAAGGATTGCCGCGCATTAGGTGAGCGCTTTGCAGCAATTCTGGAACAGGTATCCTGATCACATGCCACACTATAAGTTATGAGGGTGCAGCAGCGGTAGAAAGCTTAATAAGAAGGAGAGATAAGGATGGAGAGACCTTCTGAAGCGATACAGCATAAAAAAGTGTTAAATGATTATAAGCTTGAGGAAATGTTATGGTCTGAAAGGTCGCTTAACCGGCTGAAGAATCTAGCTTTAGGTAAGCCGCAGGTACTCGAATGGAGACATCGGGTTCAGTATGCTGTCAGCCATACGATCAATGATTTTTATAGTTTATCAGCCGAGGTTCGCAGAGAGGTGCCGATCCAATATTTACTTGAGAAAAGATGGCCGAGGCATGCTGTCGGGTTTGAATCGAGTGACCATTACTGGAATATGAAAGCGAGAATAAGCGATGAGCTTGTCCGTTTGCTCACACAGCTTACTGAGCTTGAGCTTCCTGTACTGCTGTTTGAAGAGCATAAAGCCTATATTTCAGACATACATATGGACCTCTCTGTTATTTTTCAGGTTGCTTGGCAGCCTGATGAAATGAACACAACAGGGCTGTATATTCAAAAATATATAGTGAATTATCATGATGAGGTCATTAGAGCTTATCAAAACATGATGGTGGTGTTCTGTTACCATGCTTTTGGCTGCATCCCCGAGAGAATTGAAGTGAATTGTCTGCTTGACAGACGTAAAATAACTTTAATTCCTGATGAACAAAAATATAGAGAAGCGCTGGATTATGTTAAACTTGTTTCGCCTCTATGTCTGGATACAGCCGGAGCGCCGGAAATTCAATTATACGACGCTCCAGATAAGGTGAATTAAGTTCAGCTATTATAAATTTTTCTGGGAAAGAAAGAAGGGGATCAGCTGGCGATAATCTTCATGATTGTCATAACTGTTATACATTCTTATATTGACGGTCTGTGCGCTGCCAAAAAAGTAGCGTTCAAATTGACTTTGTCGTCCTCCAAAAGGTCCGGCCGTAAGCTCCCATACTAGTCTGAATAATGAAATGCGATCGCTGGCCTCAGAGTGATACCCTTTTAGATACTGATTTAAATATTTGTTCGGTTCTGCAGCAAGATCTTCGATTGAAGGAATCATAATGATTCCGCTTGAACCGAGCAATTGGAGCATGTTAATCATTTCAAGATAGAAACCCGGGAACTGAACGCTGGCAGCGAGGAGAGGGCTATTCGCAGGAACCATGTAGCCAAAGCTGTCCAGTGCAGCTCCTGCTTCTGAAGCGAGCCTGAGAGCTTTGAACGTTTCCAGCATCGTCATGATTTTAGAAACATTGGCAATGGAAAGAGGCTCCATGCTGACATTTTGTTCTTCCGCAAGGAACTCAAATAAACCAAGGAAGAATTCAGTTTTGGCGATGTAACGAGATATGATTTGATGGCCTATGTGGGTATGAAAGTGACCTTCATTAAATAATTGGAAGCCCACATTTTCATTCCCATAATAAAACATACGCTCATGGGGTACTACCACCCGATCAAAAACGACCAATGTATCCATTTCTTCAAATTTGGAGCTCAAGGGATGGTCATATGATGATTCGGAGGCATGGCTCTCGCGGCAAATAAAGGTCATTCCTTCAAGATCGTTGGGGACGGCAAAAGCAAAAGCAAATGGGTTGACTTCATCGAGCGGAGCGAGTGAGGGAGTAGGGAAGACAATCATTTCGTCACAGGTTGCTCCTTGTGTTGCCATCATAAATGCACCGCTGACGACGTATCCGGCATCTGTCACTTCTTCCACCTTTGCAGCGATTGAATCCTCGACTGCGTCCGTTTGTCCTGACCATTTGCTGGCATGAGGCTGTATAAAGGCGTGGGATAAGGTGATATCGTTGTCTCTGCAGTAGGCATAATAGTTTCTTAAGTTCTGGGCAAAGGCGGGATTATGTTCTTCCAGCGCATCTGCTGCGGTGTAAAATGACATCATTGCGGTATTCATATAGTCCGGGGATCTTCCAAGAAATCCGTGATGCTTACTTGACCAAAGCTCAATCATTTCTCTGCGTTTCTTCAAATCTTCTAAGCTTTTTGGCGGTAAATAGGATAGACCTACAGGCTCCCCTGTATCAGGTGATAAATAAGTCATCCGGTCTTTGTATTTCTCATCGCACTGCATATCGTATAATTCCGCCTGTGTTTTCATGAGTCCGCTAAACACAGGATGTTTGGACAGTGGACCGACAACACGTTCACCCTTATACCACAGATTTATGTTTTGTCGGTCAATTCGTTCAATGTACTGACTTCCGTTTTTAATAGGCACATCGCTCACCTCTTTAGGTACTGTTCATTCATGAGTCCAACTATTACTTATTTTTAGCATAATGTACGGCAAAATGGTTTTTTAAGTACCTTGTCCTTGAGCTGTGAATAGAAGAAAGGGCGATTGACTAGTTAGATGTGTCAAAGCTTTGAATGAGAAGCACTTTATCCATAGATAAAGGCTTTTTTTATTTGATTTGAGGATATATGTCCAGTTGTATTCAGTTAAAATAAATAGTGTATGTTCTTTAATCAGAAAGAAGGTTTTGGGGATGAAAATCGTTCATAATGATGAACTGTTGATGGATATGATCCGTAATTACAATTTAGATGTGCTGCTGAATACAGTGAATATAGATGATATGAAATTGTATGAGCTTTCGCATGGAGATCGGGTGTGCGCAAGCGGTGATGAAATTACTCATCTTTACTTTTTAGTAAGAGGCAGGTTGAAAGTCTATACGACAATGTCTAATGGGAAGTCACTAGCACTTCGGTTTAATGATCCGCTTAGCTTAATTGGCGATGTCGAGCTGGTAACGAAAAATACAGCCAGCACGACAGTGGAATGTGTGCGGACTGCATTATTAATCGGAATCAGCTACTCTGCTTTGGAAAAGCACTATAGCAGCCAACCCGCATTCCTACATTTTCTGCTGGAGCAAATGTGTTACAAGCTGACAAGTCTTAACCGATCAAGCAGTGTAAATTTGCTGTACCCGCTGGATAAGAAGTTTGCAGGGTATCTGACGTCCATTTTGCTCGATAAGGATTCAGATGTTGTATCCCGTAAGCTTCCAAGCCAAAGCCTGATTGAGATTGCGGATTTGCTTGGGACGAGCTACCGTCATTTGAACCGTGTAGTACGACGTTTTACCGAGCTAGGCATATTGGAGCGCGAAAGGGGGGAGCTTCTCTTATTAGACGAAGAAAAGTTGAAGGAATTGGCACCCGATGACCTTTACATTAAGAGATAAGTCTAATGGATTTTTCTTCCGGAAATAAAAAAGACAGCCCTAAGCTGTCATGTAATGTTCAAGCTACTTGTTCTTCTCTTTTTTATAAGTATAAATTAAGGCAAGCAGGAGCGCGATGAGCAACAGGGACAAAGTGTTTGTTATTAAAAAAGCAAGCCCTACACCTTGAACAGTAAGAGATATCGCATAGATCTCCATGAGAGCAATACCGAGTAATACGAGCCAGAAACTGTTGACACTCAAGTCTTGAACAGACTTGGTCTTTACAATTTTGATGATCTGCGGAATCCAGCCGGAAGCGAGAATGAATCCGCCGATTAATTGTACAATGTCGTAAATCATAGGCCAGCCTCCTCTTTCAATCAGTTTATGTGAAGAGACAGTTTTGCATGACAGAGCAGTACTGGCCTGGTTGCTGCAGTATTAGTGGAATTGCTGATTAAAGCAAGCGGTTAATTGAGAAACTGACGCATTTTTACGCAAAGCTTCAAATAAAGAAACGGCTTTTTTGAAATAGTTATCGTTGTTAAGCTTATCAGCAGCCCAAAGGGTGTATACCGCTGTGCAAAGGGCTTCAGAAGGCTTGTTATTCAGCTGTTCATACTGTGCCAGAAGATATTTATAAGATAAATAATGGGAGGCCATCATGCGTCCTTCGTAATGACTGCGGCTTTTTATGTATTGTTGAAATATAGATAATTGACGATCAATATTGTAACGGTGCTCAATGGCGGATTCTAATAAAGCAATGAGACCGAGCAATACCTCGCTTGTATTGTTCTCAAGTAAGTGCTCAAACTCCAAAAGTTTGCTTTGATTTCCGCTTAAAATTTCTAAGGTTATATGGTGGACTTCAGAGAGCGACCTGAATTCTTGGACGACTGCTTCTCCGGCTACGGATGCATCACTAAGCCAGCTCAAATCAGAGTAGAAGGTGATATACTTAATGGATTGTGTGAATTGCTTCAGTTTTTGGTAGGACACGCTGGTCATTAAGTAGCTGTAACCGAAATAGTAGATGATAGGTTGATCATATAGATAAGCCGTACGAATATCCTGTGTAACGTTATAATGTACTTGTTCCGCAGACTTTAACAATACGTGAGATAAATCGATAACTTTCTCCCAATTTTCTTGTGAGCAGAACACTTCGATTTCTTTAACAAGTGTATCCAGATCATCCACTATGACAGGTATGTCAGACTCTACTACCATATACACCTTCTCCTCAGTTTCATAAATTTACTTTATTTTACAATTGGGTATACCAAAGGTCAATATATACATTTGAATTGTTTGTTAATTATGTTAGAAAGAAGTTAAGAAAGTTATCAATGAGTGGATAATCTGCATGTTAATGACTCATTAAGTTTTATATAGAGGGGTTAAAATGATGTAGAGATGGGTATGTGTACGAAGTCGAAAAATAGTATAAATACTATTAACCAGTCAGTGCTGTTTATAAACACATAATAAAATACGCAAAAATAAGTAGGTGAAATTCCCTCCTTTTATTTTTTTTAAAAATATAAGGATTCAATTTTAGGGTAATGTACTAAAGTAACTAAGTTTACTAACAAAGAAGCGATTCAAATGAACACAAATAACAATGGACTAAAACCAAATCGATTAATAAATGAAAAGTCTCCATACTTATTACAGCACGCTCATAATCCTGTAGACTGGTTTACGTGGGGTCCTGAAGCCTTTAATAAAGCCAAAAGAGAAGGTAAGCCTGTATTCTTGTCTATTGGCTATTCCTAGTCAGGATTCTTTATAACGTTTATGGCATTCTGATATTGTTTAATTCTTTCTTCATTATATTCCTGTCGAGCTAATAAACCCTTTACATTGAACATAAGGTCATCTGAGTCTTCAACAGGGTTATATACCTTTTCAGGCGCTATAATAAACGTTTCTGAGTTTCTAAATACACGCTTAATTAGAGCTTGAAGAAGTTAGAGAAAGGACCAGGTGCCGTCCTCCCAAAAAAAGATGCAACTGCTTCAGTTGTCCCACTAGCCAATTAAAATAAGGTGCTTTGTACGTAAGCCATTTGTCATACACTTAAGTTCCTCCAACAATACAAAATAAAAAAGCACAGGAATAAATCCTGCACTTAATCATAATTAAGCTATTTAATTACCACAGATTTGATCTCTCAGAGACTCCTCATTTTTCACTTAATCAGGAAAATCGCATTACATTCATTAGTATTGAACTGATCACTAACGGGATTCGCTATTTTATAAATATTCCAACTCAAATACATTATCTAGAATTTTTTTGGATTTATCCGAATAGAAATCAATCACTCCTGTGTAGAAATGGACTAAAAAGCATTGAACGAAAACGTAGCTTACGATACAATATGTATCATAAATAAAACATTTCCAGTTGTAAACACATATCTAGGAGAATATCTTGAGATCGGAGGGAGATGAGTCCTTCGTGCGTATTGGTTTGTAAAAAGTTGAAATTAGATTGGAAAATTCTGAATGAGGGTGAAAAATGCTAGATCAATCGAATATTATGAAGCATAAAAAGTTCCTGTTGTTATTCTTATGTTCTATAGGCTTAGTAGACAGTTTCAATGGATTTATTATGCAAGAACTAGGGCTTCCGGGGGTTGTAGGTCAACTATATAGAATGTTGTTCATGTTTATATTAGTCCTTATCATATACAAACATGGTGCAATACAAAATTTCAGATCTCTAGGTTTTCTTATTATTTGGCTGCTGCTGACCTTACCCTTTATTCATTATTTCTTTCATAACACTACTGGTGGCGTTTCCTTTGATTTGAGTAATAATTTAAAACTTATCTTAATTATACTAATGATCGAATGTATTAGAATACTCAAGTCGTTAGGAATAATCGATAAGAAAGATGTTATTTTTGTACTTAAAGTGAACTTCATTATATTCCCTCTAACAATTCTTATTCCGTGGTTATTAGGCATGGGTTACTCCAACTATTCAAATGGAAGTGGATTTCAAGGGTTCTATAATGCCAACAATGACTTGAATATCGTTCTTATAGTTTTATTGTCTTTTGGTGTGAGCGAATTGATTAATCGTGTTGTACATAAAGAAAAATTTTTATTCTACCTAGTTATTAACATTCTCTTATTTATCTCTTTGATTATTATTGGTTCTAAATCCAGCTTTGTTTTTAGTGGTGGTATTATCCTAATTTACTTATTTTATTCTTTCCTTAAACACAAAGTATTAAAAACGATTAAGCTATTATTCTTATTTAGTACTCTGATTGCACTAATTGTTGTCGTATTATCTACTTTCTTTAAAGAAGATTTAGCTTTAATTAGTGATCGTCAAAACTACTTTTGGAGAGTACAGGGACAGCAAGGAGAGGTAGCGACATTTTTATTGTCAGATAGAAATGGCTTTTTAATTGCAGCGACAGAGTCATTCCGTACGCAGGGTTCCTTAGAAACTGCTGTTAGCATGTTTATTGGCCAAGGAAGATATAACCATTCAGTTAATACTGCTGAAGTATTTAATACTAGTAGAACTCAAGTCTTAGTTGAAATGGATTTATTCGATACGTTCTTCAGTTATGGGGTCATTGGAACTTTTCTAATATATCTGTACCTTACTCAAATATTATTAAAGGGATTAAAAAGTAAACATGTGCCGATCCATATAAAAGTAAGCATTTTTATAATTTCATCGTTCAGTTTCTTCGGTGGCCATGTTCTGTACTCTGCTTTATCCGGGATGTTTTTAGGAATAATCATGTCGTCTGTGGAAACCTCGATAAAGGAGCCAAAGAATGAGATTGAAGAACTCAAATTCAGACATGAACCAATCAAGCAATAAACGACAAATTGACAGTTTACAAATGGTTAGAGGAATAGCAGCGCTATTAGTTGTATTACATCATATCGGGACAATTTACTCTAAGAGTCTTGGACACGATATAGTTATGACTATTCCATTTATTCCAGGATATATGGGAGTAGATATCTTCTTTGTTCTTAGTGGTTTCTTAATGTATTATATTCATCACAAAGATATTGGAACGTCAAAAAACAGACTCTTACCATACTTGAAAAAACGACTAATTAGAATTTACCCTGCATATTGGGTTGTTCTTATTGCTCTTGTAGGAATATATTTTGCCGTCCCTTCTATGGGATACGATTATTATCGTGATGCGTCCTACATACTTAATTCATTTCTTTTAATCCCTCAATCAGAGCAGCCTCTACTAGGAGTGGCATGGACGCTAACACATGAAGTATATTTTTATTTAATATTCGGATTACTGATAATCTTAAATAAAAAATACACTAAATTTTTTATGGGAGCCTGGCTAACCTTTACTGTTTTAAATTTGTTCTTATTATCAGAAAATTATCTATTAGATTTTTTCTTTAGCCCTTACAATTTTGAGTTCTTGTATGGAATCATAGTGGCAAGGTTTATCCTCAAAAACAACTCTTATTCATATAAGAAAATACTAACAATCTCAATATTGATGTTACTTATCGTATGGAGTATTAGTATGATCTCAAGTGTTTACGATTATAGAGTATTATTATGGGGAATCCCATCAGCTTTACTGCTGTATGGATTAGTGGCATACGAACTTTCCAATCGACAAGAGAGGAAGATGGCATTAAAAATTAAGAAAGCACTTATGTTCCTTGGCGATGCATCGTATTCAATATATCTAACACACATTGTTGGAATTCTGTTCTTTGTTCAGGTGCACAAGATATTAAATATGGATAGTGAATTGATTGTGCAACTGTCTTCGCCATTTGTATTTATCTTTTTGCTTGTAGCTGGCTGTTTATTTCATTTATTAGTAGAGAAACCGCTTCTTAAGATAATGAGAAGGCCATTTGGGAGAGCTTCTTCTAAACACAAAGAAACAGAGCAGCTGCCAGTTAAAACTAATTAGCATATATATAGAGAGGGAGAATAATGATCCCCTCTCTATTCTTGTTTAAATGTTAGTTTCAGCTTATTAAGAAGACAAGGATACATTGATATGATCCCTGTCAAGTAGACAGTAATTTAAAAGCATCATTAAGCAACCTGAGTCCGATATTCATACGGGCTTAGATTGTTTAGTTTCTGTTGGAAACGTTGGTGGTTGTAGAAATGGATGTACCGTTGGACGGCGTGCTCTACTTCCTTACTAGTACGAAAAGTGTATAGATTAAAACACTCCGATTTAAAATGACTAAAAAAGTTCTCCATACATGCGTTATCCCAACAGTTTCCTTTTCTCGACATACTGGCTATCATTCCGTATCTTTTAAGACGTTGGTTATATTGGCGAGAGGTATACTGGAACCCTTGGTCACTATGTAGGAGGGTTCCTTCAACTTTTTGTTTTTTTCTTGCCTTTGTGAGGGTATCCATCACTAGCTTCAGATCATTTCTTCGACTGATTTGATAAGAGATAATTTCGTTATTATACAGGTCTTTTATAGCCGATAAATATAGTCTCTGACCGTTAAATATTAAATAGGTAATGTCGGTGACCCATTTCTCATTTGGTTTTGAAGCTCTAAATTCTCTGTTCAGAAGATTACTCGAGATCACATAGGCTTCTCGTTTGCCGTAATAAGGTTTTTTCTTACGGACGACCGCTTGAATCCCCATCTCGTTCATCAATCGTTGGATTCGTTTGTGATTTACTTGTAACCCGTATTTCTTTTTAATCCACACTCTGACCCGTCGATATCCGTAAATTCCTCGTAACTTTCTATGACATTCTGCTATCTTCTTTTGGATTTGTCTATTCTCAAGCTGCTTAGGAGAGTGATCTTTTGTCTCTTTATCCATCGGTAATATCCACTCCTCGAAACTTAAGCGAGTCGACAAAGAAGGAGGACGCTATATCCGCTTTTGGTTAATTCCTCAATCACGGCAAACTTTTTGTTGCAAGGTACTAATTCCATTCCACCTTTCACATCTTTAAGAGCTTTTTTAGCAATTCATTTTCAGCTTCAAGCCGTTTTATTTTAGTCTTAGGATCTTCAGTTCTTATTCGTGGTCTACCTTTACCAGGACCTTTTGCTGTTCCACGTTTTTCTTTGAGTGCTGTTATTCCTTCAGTTTTAAAATGCTCCACCCATCGGCGTACCAAAGAGTGATCGATTCCTAGCTCTTTTGCAACGGTTTTGTAACCCTTGCCATCTTTCAAGTATAGATCTACTGCTTTTTTCTTGAACGCTATATCATACGTTTTTCTAATTTTTCCCATAATAAAATCCCCCCATAATAGACAGGGACTGACCCCATAACGTGAGACAAATTAAAACACCTTCAAGAAAATGCAACCATGTCGTAAGATATGGAGACAATCTTGGAGGTGTTTTTCGTTGGCAACTAGAGTTAGTTATCCTGTTGAAGTCAAAATGAAAGCTATTGAGATGAGGTTAGCCGGCATACCGGTAAAAGAAGTCATGGAACAACTGGGCATACGCAATAAGACGCAGGTAAAAACTTGGCTGAAGTGGTATCGTAACGACGAATTAAATCGGCTAGAGCAACCCGTCGGCAAGCAATACAGCTACGGAAAAGGGCCAGAGTATATGTCTGAACTAGAGAAACTTAAAACGGAAAATCGGTTTCTTAAGCAACAGTTAGATGTGTTAAAAAAGTTCAAGGAAATGGAAAGGAGGTATCACCAAAGATTGTAGTGAAGTGGATGGAGTCTTTGTAGCGTACAGTATAGCAGACAAGCAAGACACGTCATGTGTTCTCGACACGTTAAACCAACTGCCCACTTTACCAGGCGCGATGCTTCATAGCGATCAAGGCAGCGTCTACACGTCGCAGTTATACCAGGAAGCTGTCAAAGGAAAAGGCATTATCATGAGCATGTCCCGCAAAGGTACGCCTGCTGATAATGCCCCCATCGAATCGTTTCATTCGACACTAAAGTCTGAAACGTTTTATCTCGAAGGGCTAACCTGCACAACGACGGCAATCGTTAAACAGACCGTTCGAGACTACATTACATACTATAACTCAATTCGGATTCAAACGAAACTAAAAAACCAGTCGCCGATTCATTATCGACGACTGGCTGCATAACTTGAAAGGTGTTTTGATCCCTGTCTCAATAACGGGGGTCAGTCCCACAGAGTAATGTGCTTACTTTTTTCTGTCTACTATGAGGGGATCATATCACATATCATACAAGCCAAGAGATGGTGAAAATGCAACGAATTTGTTAAAGTAAAGTATTTACTATGGGTTAATTCCTATAATCCTCACAGTAGCTTACAAAATAACAAGTGTCATCTAGATACCAATAAAGATAGAAGACCTTTTGATCTAGAAACATGATAAAAGACAAGTTTTATAGTATTGACTTATAAACTTGCAAATAGCCTCTTCTCTCCTACACTTACAACCAACCTTCCAAAATAGTCTTCAGATAAAAGTCATATAAAACTTAAGACCTTGTTTACTTTATGTTTTTTTTTATATACAAAACTATATTATTTCCAATATATTTAAATTATGATACAAATTGCATCTAAATAGAGGGGAGTATGGAATAAATAATCAACTAGTCTATGTAATTATATGAATTCTATTACAAGATAATTTATGTTTCTTAAGGACATGGATGTAGGAAGAAAGGATGAGGTGAAACAAGTTGAAGGTAAATAGAGAAGAACTTGAAACAATGCAGTTAAGGGAAGAAACGATTGAACTAGCTACAAAGTTAATCAAAGTAAATGGATACGTAATTCTCGAAGATGTCCTGCCTAAAGGGAAAGTTGATGAACTGAAAAAGGCATTTACAGAGAGTTTGAACTGGTTTATCGATCAGTACGGGGAAGAAAGCTATCTGAACAAGAAAGGATTCAATGAGGGTACAAACAATTTAGGTTTATACCTTCCGTTTGCGCCACCTTTCAATGACTCCCTCGTCATTGAGCATCCATTCGCACTTGCAATAATTGATCGTATTCTTGGGAAGGACTACTCTGTCACACTCTTCTCCTCCAATACCTCTCTTCCTGGAGGCAAGAGAGCACAACCGGTGCACTCAGATCATGGAGCTAAATTCGGAAATCTTTGCAAAGTAGCTCTTCCAATTACTGATTTGGTACTAAATATACCACTTGTAGATGTACATGATAGTAATGGCCCTATGGAAATTTGGCCTGGAGGAACTCACTTGCTACCTGATTCCTATCATGGTCCAAATGGTCCTGATCCAGAAGAGCTAGCACCGCATATGCATTCGATAAAAGTTCACATGTCTGCAGGCTCTATCTTGATACGTGATGTCCGAATGTGGCACAGAGGGACACCAAATCAAGGAAATGAAAGCCGCCCGAATTTAGCTATTATGTACAGTGCTTTTAATAGAAACAAAAATATTCATATTCCACAGGAAACATATAATAATCTTTCTGATAGAGCCAAACATCTATTCCGCTGGCAAAAGATCGGATCTCCTGCAATCGAACTTATGCACGAGTCTCCACAAAAGAAAAGTAAAGTGGAGAAAATTGGAGTATTAATAAGAGGGGTTTGGTGGTGGAGAGGGGCATATTCACGCAGCGGGAAAAGAATTTGAGTTATTTGACAAGAAATATAAAAATGTAGACTTCATTAAAAGAACCAGCCTAAGAATATGTTATCAGCTACTACTGAATAAGAAAGCAGACCATCAAGTCAATGATGGTCTTTTTTGTTCACCAAAAGTCATTCAACTTAACATCATACCATGTTTACGGAGAGCAAACACAATCTTATCTTTTGATTCTATATACAATTTGAATCGTTTCTCTCTAGATCACACAGGCTTTCGACTTAAACTAGCTTCTTTGATGTAGAAAAACAATTAGAGATTAAATGGAAATTTTCCTTTTATAAAATTGATTTGCATATGTACTTCATAAGTTGAAATTATGAGATATAACCCTCCACATGGGAATATGAAAAAAATTAAATTGAAGTGTCAATAAATAATGTGGAGAGTCTATAGGTAGGTGAGTGAGCTTTAATTTAGATATAAAGGCTGCCACTGTCCTGGAGTACCTGATACGACACAAATCCAAGCTACGGGGCCATTAGTGGTAGGGTTTGCATTAAGAGAAATATCTCCTTTCGTCCAGTTCCCTGATGTTGGCTGGACATCTGAGGAGAAGACATTGTTTATCTTATTAGTATATCCGTAAGGCCCAACATTGAACTGAATATATTGATTATAAATTTTTAATTGAGAGGTCTTAAAACGACACCCACTTAGATCGTTGTTATCAACAATAATATTGCTAGCATTTGTGTTGTTGCTTACTTCAATTGCTATTGAAGTAGGGGCAGTGGTGTTGTTATTAGATACTCGTATATTGTTTTCGGATACTTTGGCATTTATAGCCATTCGTCCATTGAAGTAAATAATTCTCTGATAGTCAGTTGCTACTACATCTAATGTGTTATTTTTAAATACCAATTCTTCAACGTTTCCAAACTCTACATAGGGAAAATTTGTATCATTGATTGTTTGATTATAAATATTGTTTACTATTGTAATTTTCTTTATGTTCCAGGTATTTAATCGGTATACAATAAACTGACCTGTGTTTACAGTAGTATTATTAATTAGGTTATTAGCGATTATAACATTTTCTGCGCTGCTATTAATCGAGAATGCTTTATTTGGTATATCAAAGAACTTGTTATCAGTAAGAATTAAGTTCTTGCCACCAAATACAATTGCTTCATCATGACCACTCATAAAAGTATTTCCACTCACTGTTAAACCATTAACATTGGGTAGAACGTATATGCCATTATCTCTAACACTATCGAAGATATTATTTGAAATAATGTTGTGTTTGCCACCTGCTACAACAATCCCTTGGTTTATTCTTCTGAAAATATTGTTTGTGATTATGATATTTTCTACAGCAATGTCTCCTAATGAGATAGCACGATTTAAAGTGCTTGTTTCAGTTCCATATTGAAATCCAAAGTCTTCGAAGGTGTTATTGCTAACTTGGCCTACGGAACAGTTGCTCATTATTTGGATAGCACTATCATTGCTGTGTTCAACATTAATTGGAGACTTATAACTTGTGAAGTGGCAGTTAAAAATTTTAAAGTTTGTACATTGATTGATATTTATGCATGTTCGACCAAGATTATTGTTGTTAAAATGACAACCACTCACCGAGAACTTATTAATGGATCTAAAGTTGAAGATCCTTGCCAGGCCATCCGTAACAACAATCAACTCAACTCCCTCTGCCTGAATATGAAGAGATTTTCTTATGTTAATAG
Organism: Neobacillus mesonae; assembly: GCA_023715865.1. Taxonomy (GTDB): domain Bacteria; phylum Bacillota; class Bacilli; order Paenibacillales; family Paenibacillaceae; genus Paenibacillus. Next base: position 229,742 of record JAMBOW010000002.1, on the reverse strand, counting down.
GTTTGTCAATTTCATATTGTCCAGCAGATATGATTACTTTTGTACCGGGTAATGCTGCATCAATAAGGGTTTGGATAGTATCTGAATTTCCAACAATCATAGTCCTTCCTCCAATTGTTTCTTATATTATATGTACTGGCTATAACGAAGGTTAGGACTATCTGAAAGAACGGGCATAAATTATTTAAATGATTTATATAGAGGTTTATTTTTTTATTTTTATTGACTATAAGATAGGGCTAGTGCTCTCTTACTTTCCTATAGTATAATCACAAACATGCTGCTACTAAAGGAGATAAACTTCTGTTTGCCTATTGTTCTTTTCTTATTCAATAGCAGGTAAAATAGAAAAATAAAAAATAGGGAATTTGGAATAGGACAAATTGTGAAGAGAGTAGGTATAAGTTAGAGGTGATAAGTATGGAAGATGAAGTAGCAACAATTAGTTTAGAAGAAGACGGATGTAAGCTAATCACATTTAAAGATGGATCTCAAATATACATAAAATCAATGAACGAACCTTCTGATGAAGCCAGGAAGAATTTAAATAAAGTGTTTAATGAGTTATTGCGTCAGGGTAAATTATAACAGGGAGAAATTCTCCCTGTTTTTATTTTGCCCTAGAGAGGATGCGATAGATATGCTGGACTCAACTGAAAAACATAAACACAGACCAAACCGTCTTATTACTGAGAAATCACCGTATTTACTTCAACATGCACATAACCCAGTTGATTGGTATCCTTGGGGAGCTGAAGCCTTTATTAAAGCCAAAAGAGAGGGTAAGCCCGTATTCTTGTCTATTGGCTATTCCTAGCCTTCGGGCTAACCATATAGAAAGTTGGAGCATAAATCTACTTGTCATTGGTGTCACGTCATGGAAAAGGAATCATTTGAAGATAAAGAAGTTGCTGACTTTTTGAACGAGCATTTTGTGTCCATCAAGGTCGATCGGGAGGAAAGACCGGATATCGATAATCTGTACATGTCTGTGTGCCAAGCTTTAACGGGTTCTGGAGGCTGGCCGCTTACGGTACTGCTGACACCGGATCAGAAGCCTTTTTATGCAGGGACCTATTTTCCCAAACGCCGGATGATGGGCAGAATAGGGCTGATGGATGTGCTGACTCAGATACAGCAAAAATGGTCAGTAAACTCTGAGTCTATATCTGAGATGAGTGAGCAAATTGTAGCGGAGTTACAGAGCAAACTTTCAGAACGTACGTCTGGGGCGGTAGATGAAGAGCTGCTTCATCGGACCTATAGACAGTTTGAGGAATCGTTTGATCCGGAATATGGAGGTTTTGGCAGCGAACCTAAATTTCCTTCACCGCATATTCTCATGTTCCTTATGAATTATGGGAAAGTGTATCAAGAACCCAAAGCACTTGAGATGGCTGAAAAAACACTTACTGCCATGTATCAAGGCGGTTTGTACGATCACATCGGCTTTGGTTTTTCCAGGTATGCGACGGATGAGCGCTGGCTCATTCCGCATTTTGAAAAAATGCTGTATGACAATGCATTGCTGGCCATTGCTTATCTTGAAGCTTACCAGTTAACGGAAAAACAATTATATGCAGAAATCGCCGAATCGATTTTCGACTATGTATTAAGAGATATGACGTCTCCTGAAGGAGCCTTCTATTCTGCTGAAGATGCGGATTCCGAAGGTGAAGAAGGGAAGTTTTATGTATTTACCAGGGAAGAGATAGAAGACGCGCTTGGTGTGGAGGAGATGCATCGGTATTGCAATGTTTACGGAATTGAACCGGAAGGGAATTTTGAAGGGAAGAGCATTCCTAATTTACTTAAGGGGCTGCCTGAGGACCAAGCCGAACGAAGAGGCATGAATCCACTGGCGCTTCGAAATTTGCTGGAGCAAGATCGGAAGAAGCTGTTTGATTACAGGGAGAAGCGGGTTCATCCGTTCAAGGATGATAAAGTATTAACCGCTTGGAACGGTCTAATGATCGCAGCACTGGCAAGAGGAGCTAAGGCTCTGCAATCACCTAAATATGCGGAGGCCGCAAGGAATGCAGCTGATTATGTATGGTCCACGCTGCGTGATGAAGAGGGCAGGCTGTTATCTCGTTATCGTGATGGAGAAGTAATGCACAAGGCGCATTTGGATGATTATGCCTACCTAGCCTGGGGACTTACCGAATTGTATGAAGCGACAGGACAGGCATCCTATTTATCCAAAGCACTTGAGCTTAAAGAAGCGTTATTCAGCTTGTTCTGGGATTCTGAAGGTGGAGGATTTTACTTTACGGGCGACGATCATGAGCAGCTGCTTATTCGAAATAAGGAGTTTTACGATGGAGCTTTGCCGTCAGGCAATTCGGTGCTATCGATGCTTATTACCAAGTGGGCTGCAATAACCCAGGATACAGACCTGTATCATAAAGGCCAGCAATTGCTGCAGGTCATTGCCGGAGAAGCCTCCTATTATCCAGGTGGACATGCGATGTACATGCTTGCCGTTTCCCATGCGCTTAAGGGTGGTACTGAAATAATTATCAGCGGGAAACCGGGTGATATCAAGATGCAGGAAATGATCTCGATTGTCCAAAAATCATATACCTCTAATGCTTCAATACTAATTGCATATGAAGGTGAGGCAGGGGATGAACTGAAAGAGATGATACCTGATGTGAATGATAAACCGGCTATTAGCGGGGAAGGCACAGCCTATATCTGTAGAAACTTTACGTGCCAAGCTCCTGTCACTACAACCGAAGAATTGCGGGAGAAGTTCAGGCCTGTGAATTAATAAAAATTTCGTGAGTTTCCCAACATATATTTGTCTCCGTACAAAATAATAACAGCCTCAGGCAAACGCCTGAGGCTGTTATTATTCAAATGGCATCATGTACGAATTCTTGCTGTAATTTCTTCATCGAGTTCGAGTGTGACATCTTCACGGTATGCACGAACATTGTATTCCTGATGTACATATCGCAGGATCGCTTCAATCATATTAGACTCGATGAGATATTGGCTGCGGCCTTGGGCCCATACTTCTGCTGAGTAACCTGTATCTTCATCCCAGCTGAGTTCAACTTGAACATCGGTTGGTTTAATTTGCTTACGCTCTGCTGTATGAAGACAAATCGCATTAACAATTTCGTCCATTGTGATAACCATAGAGCTTAGTACCGTCCGTTTCCGTCATAGCTGTTGCGGGTTTTTTCTTTTTCTTCACGACGTCTCTTGATTGCTCTATAAATACCTACGCCCAAGCTGATAAGAACAAAGATGGCAAGAAGGTTGATTGCCAGGCCTAGCAATTCTCCGAAGAAGCCCATGTTACCGAACAATCCGCCGAAGAGCATACCTGCAAGACCACCGATCATGAGACCTTTCATCAAAGATCCACCGCCGAAAAATCCGCGGTTTTGATTCGTCGTAGAATTTGTAGCGTTGTTATTTCGGTTTGTTGTGGAATTAGAAACGTTGCTGTTGTTATCAGTAGAACGATTTGGCGTATTGTTATAGGACTTCGTTCCGGATTTAAAACCGCCGCCGCCACGGCGAGCATCTGCATTATCTGGAATTGCTACGGTCGAGAAGATTAAAGTAAATGCCATCATGACCATGAGTAGACGTTTTGAGCTGAACCATTTTTTCATGTGAGAAATGTTCCTCCTAAAGATGATTTTTAGTGTTTTACTAGATAGGTTGAACTAAAAGCAAATTCACAGCCAATCCTCGATAAACAATGAATTTGCACACTATTTATATTTAGTTCATTCTATCTTATTTACATACGTATGAACAAAAGCATGGTTTCATTATTTTTTTTAAAACCACTAACGTGTGCCGGACGCTTCATGCTCCCGTGTTTGTGAGCTCATGAGTCCGGAAACCCAATCACACCAATCCATTCCAGTTTTAGCCTTCATTGTTCCTTTTGTGTTGACTATGAAGTCCCCAAAATAAGAATGGGTAGGCTCTGTAGCTTCTTCTGGCAGATCCTTAAGAAGCTCTTCGTAATAACTTAGACGATTTTGATACCACTGCCTTCGTTCTTCGATCCATCGCTTAAACAGCAGAGGATTGGTTATCCGAAAACAAATCAATCGAAGACTCAGCTCGTCCCGGACAGGTGATGTTGACACTGGAGTATACATCCACTCCAGTAATTTCTGGATTCCCTTGTCCGTGATGGTATACATCTTCTTATCTGGCTTATCAGCCTGCTCAATCCATCGTGAAGAAAGAAGCCCTTCTTCTTCCATACGGGAGAGGAGCGGGTAGATCTGGCTGTGCTTTGCTGGCCAATGAGGCTGAATTTTGAGCATGAGGTCATAACCAGACGATTCATCACGTGTCAATAACCCGAGCAAACCATAGGACAGTATGTTCAAGTGGACATGTCTCCTTTACTAAGCTATAGCCTTGTAAAATAAGGTTTAAAAGCGTTTTCCAAGACTATATATGTGTAAAAGTGTACACTACTACTGTATGGTTTGACAACCGTTATTCCATGTTCTCGCCAAAACTGTTGTAAAAAATGTCACAGAAAATTAAAAAAGAAGATTATATTCTGATTTATAGCAATCACGAAAAAATGGCAAAAAAATAGCCTGGATCGCTGGGGAGCAATCCAAGCCAAAAATAAGGGTTAGAGAGATGCCTGGTCCTCAAAACCATTCACGACTAGATCAAGTGCACCTGTCTTAGGGTCAATGATCATTCCATGAATAGGAGTACCTGGGGGCAATAGTGGGTGATTACGAATCAGCTCCACAGTTTCCATTACCCCTTCGTTTACGTTATCAAACCCGCGCAGCCAGCGATCTAGCTTGATACCGGAATGTTCGACGGTTTTAAGTATTTTTTCTTCAATACCGCGTTCCATCATGTGTGAGATCATAGCTTCACCGTTCAGTGAAGCCATACCGCATTCATGGTGACCGACAACGACAACTTCTTCAGCTCCAAGCTCATACAGGCCTACCAAGACGCTTCGCATGGCACTCCCGAAAGGGTGAGAAATGATCGCACCGGCGGTTTTGACGATTTTAACATCACCGTTTTTAAAATTCATCGCTTTTGGAAGCAGCTCAACGAGCCGAGTATCCATACACGTGACGATCATCATTTTCTTCTGCGGAAATTTATCGGAGATATAAGCTTCATATTCCTTGTTTTCTACGAATTGACGATTATGCTCCATAATTTGATTTAGACTATCCATTGTTCATACCTCCAATTATACCTTTTATATAAGAAGAATATGCTTAAGCACTTGCCGCTCGATCATCGCGCGGGAACAGATAGAGACCATAATGCTGGCCGCTGCTTGAAAGCCTCAAGGACAAGTCACCGGGATCGGTCGAGAGATTAAGCTCCTCTTCAAAAAAAACAGCCTTTTGGCTGTCTAGAATAAAAGTTAACTCCGGAACATTGGATTCTATAACCATATCAGAGTCCTCTTGTTCATCCACAATTCGAAATGCAGGAACGCCGCTCACTGCACAGCCGCAGCCCTCACTGTCATACATAAGACGAATGAAGCCCGGTCTGCTACCGAGATTTTTGGTCAGGAGTTCAGCAGCTTTGTGACTTAGATTGATCTTCATAATTTAGGCCCACTCCTTTATCTAGTCAGGTCAAGTTAAATTAACCATCTTAAATGTTGATTATACTCAATGCAAAAAGTATGATCAATAGGTAGGGCAATAATATGTGGATGGGGTGAAGCTATAATGAGCCAAGATTCACAGGCTATATTGGAGCAATTTCTTGACCTGAACAAAAAAATAAAAAGCTATTATGAAGCGATTGGGCTGCTGCATTGGGATATGAGCACGGGAGCTCCGCGCAAAGGGATTGATACCCGTTCTGAGACGATAGGTATGCTGTCTACGGAAGCTTTTAAACTTTCAACTTCGGATAATATGAAAGAGATTCTTTCGCATTTGAAGCAGGAGGATGTATTTAGCGGACTGTCAGACACACATCAGCGGCTGGTAGAAGATTGCGAGAAGGAATTAAATCGAACACAGTCTGTTCCTCCTGAAAAAGTACATGAGTTTAGCGTTCTCACGGCTCAGTCTCAAGCAAAATGGGAAGTGGCAAAAGAGAAGGCAGATTTTCAATCCTTCGAGCCATACTTGAATCGTATTGTAGCCATGCAAAGCGAGTTCATTGAATACTACGGGATTAAAGATACACGCTATGATACTCTGCTTGATATCTATGAGCCTGATTTAACGGTAGCGAAGCTCGATGATGTATTTAACCGTCTAAAAGCCCGCATCGTGCCGCTGCAGGAAGCGATTGGGAAGTCAGTACATAAGCCGGATCCATCTTTTTTGAACCAGTCCTTTGATATCGCGCAGCAGTCTGCGTTCAGCAAATACATCCTTAAGGAAATGGGCTACGATTTTGAAGCCGGCCGTTTGGACGAGAGTGTGCATCCTTTTGCAACGGGACTGAATCCAGGCGATGTCCGCATAACAACTCACTATTACGAGAAAGATGTGGCTAGCGCCATTTTCAGCTCACTGCATGAAGGCGGCCATGCTTTATATGAACAGAACATAGACTCAAGCCTTGCAGGTACACTGCTGTCCGAAGGTACTTCCATGGGGATTCATGAATCACAGTCAAGATTCTGGGAAAATATGATTGGCAGAAGCCGCGCCTTCTGGGAGCACTATTACCCGGTTCTTCAAACTTATTTCCCTGAGCAGCTGGAGAAGGTTTCTCTTGATCAATTCTACAGTGCAATTAATAAAGTAGAGAGCTCTCTGATTCGAATCGAAGCCGATGAGCTTACTTATAATCTTCATATCATCATTCGTTATGAGATTGAGAAGATGCTGTTTAATGAGCAGCTTGATGTGAAGGATCTGCCTAAAGTATGGAACGAGAAATACAAGGAATACTTGGGTGTGACTCCTCCAGATGACGGCTTAGGAGTGCTGCAGGATGTTCACTGGTCCGGCGGTGACTTTGGGTATTTCGCTTCCTATTCTCTCGGGAATATGTATGCTGCTCAAATCATGAACACGCTTGCTAAGGAGATTCCCGATTATGAGAAATATATTAGAGAGGGAAATCTTGCTCCTCTTAAAGAATGGCTCACGGACAAGGTGTATCAATATGGGAAGTCACGTAAACCATCTGAGCTGATCGTGGCGATTACCGGCGAAGAGCTGAATCCGGATTATCTTGCAGACTATCTGGAGAATAAATATAAAGAGATCTATAAGCTGTAAAGCAGATGATTTAAAGAAGTCGATGAATTCTTTTGAATTCTTCGGCTTTTTTTGTTTTTACTGCTTGGCCATTTGGAGGTGTAGGATCTCATCTTCGGTCTGATTAACCATTTGCCTTCATCCTGCATAAATAAGGATATACAATGCTTTATTCAAGGGGAGGGCTATCCAATGAAAGGAATGGCTTGGTGGAAGCCTGGCGTGATATTACTGCTGTTATTTACCGTTGTCTTAAGCGGGTGCGGCGGGGGTAACAGCGGCAATGTGAAGGTGAACGTAGGGGAAGTTACCCGTTCTGTTTTTTATGCACCGGAATATGTCGCTGCTGCAAAAGGCTTTTTTGAGGAAGAAGGGCTGGATGTTGAGATCCAGACGACAGCAGGTGGAGACAAGACAATGGCAGCACTGCTTGCAGGCTCCATTGATATTGCGCTCGTAGGCTCGGAAACGTCCATTTATGTTTATCAGCAGGGCGCAGAGGATCCGGTCATTAACTTTGCCCAGCTGACGCAAACCGACGGTACATTTTTATTTGCAAGAGATCAGGAGGCTGAATTCGACTGGAATCTGCTGAAGGGTAGCGAATTCCTCGGTCAACGAAAAGGTGGAATGCCTCAAATGGCCGGTGAATTTGCCTTGAGTAAGAAAGGCATCGATCCCCATAATGATTTGACGCTGATTCAAAATATCGATTTTGCCAATATCAGCTCAGCGTTTGCTTCGGGAACCGGGGATTATGTCCAGCTATTCGAGCCGCAGGCTTCTATTTTTGAAAAAGAAGGAAGAGGAAAAGTCGTTGCGTCCTTCGGAGTAGAGAGCGGCAAGCTGCCATACACGGTCTTTATGACCAAACAAAGCTATATTGCAGACAATGAAGACATCGTATCTAAATTTACAAGAGGTATCCATAAAGCACAGCTTTGGGTTGAGGAGCATAAGGCTGAAGAGATAGCTGATGTCATTATGCCGTACTTCAAGGACGCTGATCGTGACATTATTATTAGCAGCGTTCAGCGATATAAAGATCAAGGCACGTATGCCTTAGATCCAATCATTGATGAAGATGAGTGGAATAATCTGCTGGATGTTATGGAAAACGCTGGCGAGCTGCAGGAAAGAGTTCCTGCTTCTGCGATTGTGGATAACACTTTTGCAGAAGAAGCTGCTGGAAAGTGAGGTTCGCCCTTTAAAAAGGAAGTGAACAGATGACACTGATTGAATTGGATCAAATAACCCATGTATATGTGACGGAAAGAGAAGCAAAGCTCGCGATCGATTCCGTTAGTCTTGACGTCCAGGCTGGCGAATTTATCAGCCTGGTCGGTCCAAGCGGATGCGGCAAGACGACGATATTATCCATGATTGCAGGACTGTTATATCCAACAAAAGGAGAGGTGCGGCTTGCCGGTGAACCGGTAAAGTCCCCTTCTTCCAAAGTGGGGTATATGCTGCAGCAGGATTACTTGTATCCTTGGAGAACCATTTTGGAGAATGCATCGATCGGGCTTGAGCTGACAGGACAGCTTAATAAAGAATCTATTCAATACACGCGCGAAATGCTTGCTGAAATGGGACTTAAGGGGACAGAGGAGGCATATCCGCAAGCCTTGTCCGGCGGGATGCGCCAGCGTGTAGCCTTGGTAAGAACCTTGGCCACAAATCCGGAATTACTGCTGCTGGATGAACCGTTCTCAGCACTGGATTATCAGACGAAATTGCAGCTGGAGGATCTGATTTCCGATACGCTGAAGAAGCAGGGAAAGACAGCCATTCTGGTAACCCATGACCTATCCGAAGCGATAGCGGTAAGCGACCGGGTCATCGTCCTTGATAAAAATCCGGGCCGCATTCGTAAAACCTTCGAGGTCCCCGAATCTATTCGAAATGCGCAACCTTTTCATGCACGGGAGCAGAACGGATTTAATGATCTCTTTAATGAAATTTGGAGAGAGCTTGATGACTCCGGGGGAAAGGGGTGATCTTGCATGAATGAAGCAAAGAAAAAACACGATTCGCCGCAGCCCTGGATTCAGGAAATCCATCAACAGCACAAGCGGCGCCGAAGAAATTGGAATAGAAACGTAAGTATCACCCAAATGGCTATTCTAATTATGCTATTCGTATTTTGGGAGATTGCTGGAAGATTGAAGTGGATCGATGTTCTTCTGTTCAGCTATCCATCCAAAATCGGAGCACAGCTTTGGAAGGACGTTGTCAGCGGGGAAATATGGCTTCATACGTCTGTTACAGTATTCGAAACGATTGTAGGTTTTTTGCTGGGCACGCTGCTGGGTACGCTCATTGCTGTCCTGATCTGGTGGTCTCCATTCCTATCTAAGGTGCTTGACCCCTATTTGGTCGTCTTGAACAGTATGCCGAAAGTAGCACTAGGGCCGATTTTTATCGTCATGTTTGGTGCCGGGTTTACGGCGATTGTAATGACGACGATATCCATTACGGTCATCATTACAACACTGGTGGTATACAACAGCTTTAACGAAGTGGATCCGAATTACGTTAAGGTTGTCCGTACCTTCGGCGGGAACCGGAAGCAAATTTTCCGGAAGGTCATTTTCCCTGCATCCTTTCCTGCCATCGTCTCTACGCTTAAAGTGAATGTAGGGCTGGCGTGGATCGGCGTTATTGTGGGAGAGTTTCTTGTCGCTAAAGACGGTCTTGGATATTTGATCATTTACGGGTTTCAGGTGTTTAATTTTACGCTCGTTATGTCAAGTCTCATCGTCATTGCTGTTGTAGCGACAGTCATGTATCAGCTGGTTGCATGGCTTGAGCGGAAGCTGATGAACGGGCGGGAGTTATAATTCGTTGTGATTTGGAATTGAGATATAAATCGTCAGCCCATATACCTGTCTATGATATGTCACATTGTTCCAAGAGGAAAAATCATGTACTATTGATACCTACGCTTCATTTGGGTACTAATAATAAGAACATCTTATATTAGCTCGCCTTATAGAGAGAAGAGAGGGTTATCATACATGGGTTTCCGCGTTATCAAAACAGCAATTGCTGCATTAATGGCAGTGCTTATTGCTGATGCTATGCAGCTCAAAGGACCGACATCGGCAGGGCTGCTGGCAATTCTTGGTGTTGATGTTACTCGAAAAAGAAGCCTGAAGACGATCTCGGCGCGTTTTTTTGCGTCAGTAGTAGGGCTTCTTTTTGCTTCTGTGCTTTTTGCCCTGTTCGGGTTTCATTATTGGGTGCTTGCCCTTTACATTTTAACGGCGTTTCCTGCCATCGTACGCTTTGGGTTTAAAGAAGGGATTGTTACCGGATCTGTCGTGGTCTTCCGTGTGTTCAGTGGAGGGGAGATGAGTCTTGGTGTTGTATGGACTCAAATCTTATTGCTGATCGTGGGTCTTGGCTCGGCCATGATCGTTAATTTAGCCTATATGCCCAAATCTGAAAATAAACTGCTGTATATCCGACATGAAATTGACGAATTGTTCTCGGTAATTTTTACACGTTTTGCCCGGACCTTAAAGGATCCTTCATACGTATGGGCCGGAGAGGAAATGATGGAAGCCGAGAAATCCATTGATAGAGGAATTGCTGCATCGAAGTTGTACCTCGAGAATCAGGTTATTCATCCGAACGAGGAATGGACTGCCTATTTCTATATGCGAAAAACGCAGTTGGATTCCATTCAGCATATGATGCATCTCATATCTCAAGTATATACAGCCATGCCTCATGCAGAAATGGTGTCAGAGCTGTTTGAGCAATTGAGCGATGATGTCCGTAATGAATTCTATACCGGACGGACCGAAAAACTGCTAAGCATGGTAGAACAAGAGTTTCGAACGATGGATTTACCGACAACAAGAGAAGAATTCGAGATTCGTTCTGCAATACGTCAGCTGTGCCGTGAACTCGCGTTATACTTGAAAATAGCGAAAAAAGACAAGGCTCCATTCCCTGTCCCGGTAAAAGGAAATTAGCGTTCGGAATCATCCAGACGCCGAAAAATTAAAAGTTTTCTTTTTCAATTATATTTATCTTTAAATTGGTAACAAACGCCCAAGTCCTGCATACATATAAATGGAATGATTGTATGGAGGAGGTTCAAAGATGTCATTGAGTCATAAACATCAATGTAGAGAGATTATTACGAAAGCGATCTGCGGCAAAGGTCGTAAGTTCTCTACCGTAACACATACCGTGACTCCGCCACATAATCCTACCAGTATTTTGGGGGCATGGATTATTAACCACGAGTACGAATCGGTCCCGGCAGGAGACGGAATTGAAGTTATTGGTACTTACGATATCAACATCTGGTATTCCTATGACCAAAACTCTCAAACCGATGTTGCAAAGAAAACAGTATCTTATGTAGAGAACGTTCCATTATCCTATTTGGATCCTAAGCATCGTGCCTCCACGGTAGAGGTAACTGCGGAGGCAACGCAGGAACCAAGCTGTGTAGAGGCAACAGTAGCATCAGGCGGAGGCAGTGTAGTTATCCGTGTAGAACGTGAATTCTCGGCAGAGATGGTTGCCGAAACCAAAGTTCGTGTCGTGGTATGCACAAACAACTGCAGCGATGAAGCAGACAAAGATTACGACTTTGGCGCATTAGACGGTGATTTTGATGAGCTTGATCCCGACATTTTGGATGATGAAATCTAATTTTTTGAATGTATCTTATATTGCATTATATGCGCCGAACCCTTCGGCGTAGAGGGCGGCAGCCCTCCTTTTTTTATTTCTTTTTATAGCGGGAAGGATGGTCTAAGGGATCATGGTTGTAATCCGAAACCTGGAGCATTACGATGCAATGACGATAGAGGAGCGGGAAGAAAGACTGGCGCGTACCGGTCTCCGTTCTTCTCTTCTGCGTCCAAAACAGAACAGGCTGCAGTTCTATGTGACTTATGAGGTTTTGGTAAGCCAGTTAAGTGCATTAAGAATCGTGAAAAAGGATTACACGGGAATAAAGAATGGGAATACAAGTTTTTTGCTGAGGGAAGAAGGATCTACTCTTTATAATCGTATTGAACGTGCCGCGGTCAGAGCCGCCTATGCTCTTAACTTGGAGCATGCAGAAATCGTGCTGCAGGCGGGTGGGCAGAGAGGGATCACAATAACTGGCATTCAACCTAAGCCGTGGTTAATCAACGAGGAGATTTCGGCTATTTATGAGCGAACGGTTCTGGAAAAGAATCTTGCGATGACAGCAGAACAGGAGGCTGGCGACACAACTCCAGTACTTGGCATGGATCCGGAGTTTCTACTCGTTAGCAAGCAGGAAGGCAGGATTGTTCCTGCTTCTTTGTTTCTGGAACGAACCGGAGAAGTAGGTTGTGATGCTGTAACACGGGGAGGACGCAGATCATACCCGGTTGCTGAACTTCGTCCCATGCCGAGTGCAGAGCCTCGCGAGCTGCTTGCTCATTTAATGCATGCTTTTGTAACGGCATCGACCCTCATTACGGATCGTTCTCTAGTATGGCGTGCAGGAGGACTCCCGGTAAGCGGCTTGCCTCTCGGCGGGCATATGCATTTCAGCAGAGTAGTGTTAACTTTTGAGCTGCTTCGTGCTCTCGATAATTATTTGGCTCTTCCGATTGCAATTTTGGAGGATCCGCGCAGTAGTGGGCGCAGACCGAAGTATGGATATCTTGGCGATTTTAGAGTTCAGCCCTATGGTGGATTTGAATACAGGACACTTCCAAGCTTTCTGGTATCACCCATGATTGCAAAAGGGGTGGTGTCCATTGCTTATCTTGTAGCTGCAAATTATCGTCATCTGAACCAAAGACCTCTAGATCAGCCGAAAATTCATGAAGCATTTTACAGAGGAAACAAGGAGGTGCTTCGAGGCGTTATAGATCCTATGGTTCAGGAAGTGACAAGACTGCCGGGCTACGGCCGTCTTCAGAAATATATAAGCCCTCTGTTTACTGCTCTGACTGAGGGAAAAACATGGGATGAAACAAGAGATATTCGTCCGCTCTGGAATATTCCGCTAGAGCCATGAATAAGGAAGCTCTTTTTGATATAATAAGGGAATCAATTTGATAACTATAGATTTTAAAGATTTATTATGTGTGGCAGGAGTGGTAAAATTCATGGCCCAATATACGCCAATGATTGAACAATATTTGAAGGTCAAGGAACAGGCGCTGGATGCGTTTCTTTTTTTTCGACTTGGTGATTTTTACGAGATGTTTTTTGATGATGCGACACTGGCAGCAAAAGAGCTGGAAATTACGCTCACCGGTCGTGAAGGCGGGGGGAAAGAGCGTATTCCCATGTGCGGAGTGCCGTATCATTCAGCAGATAACTATATTCAGCGTTTGATTGAGAAAGGGTATAAGGTCGCCATTTGTGAACAAATGGAAGACGCTTCTGCAACCAAAGGCATGGTTCGACGCGAGATTGTGCGGGTGATAACGCCGGGAACGGTGATGGAAGGCAAGACGCTTGGTGACAAGTCCAATAATTATATGGTGTGCCTGACACAAACAAGCGGTATGGTGTCTATTGCCGCCTGTGATTTGTCTACGGGTGAATTGTATGTCACATCTGCTCCTTATTCGGAGAAGTGGCTTAAAGATGAAATTGGAATTTACGAGCCTTCCGAGCTGCTTGGCGATGCCGAGCTTCTTCATACGGTTCAAGCAGAAATGCTGGCAGGCAATCGGAAGATTTCTTATACTGTGTTTGACAAAAATAAAGCAGAACTTGTCGTCTCTCAGTTTGGAGAAGCCGTTTGGGCGCGTCTTGGAGACGAGCGCAGACATTGCTTGGGGACATTGTTTGCTTATCTTCATGAAACCCAGAAGCGTTCTTTGGGACAATTGACTCAAATCCAAACCTACGAGCCGGATCACTATATGATTTTGGATCCATTTACAAGAAGAAATCTGGAACTGGTGGAGACGGTTAGGGATCGGTCCAAGAAGGGTTCTCTTCTATCTCTGATTGATAGAACGGAGACTTCAATGGGTGCACGAATGCTCAGACGCTGGATCGACAAGCCGCTCCTCCAGAAGCAAAGAATCGAAGAACGGCTCGAAGCGGTGGATAAGCTGTACAACCAGTTTATTCTGCGGAGTGATATCCGAGAGCAGCTAAAAGAAATTTATGACCTTGAACGTCTGGTCGGAAGAATTGCCTTCGGTAATGCAAACGGACGGGACTTAAATGCTCTTCGAGTATCCCTTGAGCGAATTCCGGCGCTGGCAGAGTTATGCGCTGAATCTCCATCAAAGACCCTGTCGCGAATTGCGCAAACGATGGACGACTGTCGTGACCTGCGTGACTTAATTTATAACGCGATCGTGGACGAGCCTCCGGTTTCTATTCGGGAAGGCGGAATGATCCGTGAAGGCTATCATGAGCATTTGGACGAGCTGCGTTACGCAAGTGTTAACGGTAAAAGGTGGATTGCTGAACTGGAGGCTAGGGAGCGGGAAATAACGGGAATTAAGTCTCTCAAGATTGGCTACAACAAAGTATTCGGCTACTATATCGAAGTGACGAAATCGAATATTGCTTCCCTGCCTGAGGGCAGATATGAACGCAAACAGACTCTCGCAAATGCAGAGCGCTATATTACACCGGAACTTAAAGAGAAGGAATCTCTGATCTTAGAGGCCGAAGATAAAATGGTGGGGCTTGAACATTCACTATTTATTGAAATACGCGACCAGCTTGGAAAAGAAATAAAAAGACTGCAGCAATTAGCCGAGCAAGTCGCTGAGATTGATGTATACCAGTCACTGGCAGCGGTTAGCGCTGAGCGCGGGTTTGTCAAACCTATAATCTCAGATGGTTTCAATATGCAGCTGACGGATGGCCGTCACCCGGTGGTGGAATCCGTGATGCACGACGGTTCTTTTATGGCTAATGACACCGTGTTAAGACAGGATGATCCTCGGATTCTTCTTATAACCGGACCGAACATGGCAGGTAAAAGTACTTATATGCGCCAGGTGGCTCTTATTTCGATATTGGCGCAAATTGGATGCTTTGTTCCTGCGAAGCAGGCAGAAGTTCCGATTATGGACCGTATCTTTACAAGAATAGGCGCTGGCGACGATTTGATCGGCGGCCAAAGTACATTTATGGTCGAGATGGCTGACATTCAGGTCATGACGGATAAAGCAACGCCCCGCAGCTTGATCATTATTGACGAGCTTGGACGCGGAACCTCGACCAGTGAAGGAATGGCCATAGCTCAAGCTGTAATTGAGTATGTGCATGATCGTATCGGGTGTAAAGCGCTCGTGTCCACTCATTTCCATGAACTGGCGCATTTAGAAGAAAGTCTGCCTTCCCTTCGTAATTACTCGATGGCGGTGCAGGAGAAAGAGAATGAAGTACAGTTCCTGCGCAAGCTCATTCCCGGTGCAGCAAGCAGCAGTTACGGTATTTATGTCGCTAGACTTGCAGGGTTGCCAAGCTCCATTATTGAACGTGCAAGCGGGTTAATTACCGCGATTGAGGAGACCTCTGTTGAAGTGGTTGCTGAAGGAAACAAACCGGCGTTTAATACCGGCTACGATAGAGCTGAGAAGGAAGCTGCGGCTTCGATTGAAGATGAAATTTCGGACAAGAAGGATTCATCAGTGAAGAAAGACGAAGAGAAATCCATAGATGAGAAAACTGTCTCATCACGTGAAGTGGTACAGCTTTCCATCTTCGGAGATGAAGAGCTTTCTCCTAAGAAGAAGGAAACACCTGAACTGGATCCTGCTGTTAAACAGCTTATAAAAAAATTGAAAAATACGGATTTAATGAATATGACACCACTTCAAGCCATGCAGCTTGTCAATGAATTGAAGATGAAAGTAACGGATATGTGAATAAAAAATGAACAAAGGGAGGGGTAGAAGGTGGCTAAAATTCATGTGCTGGACGAGCATATCGCGAACCAGATCGCTGCCGGAGAAGTGGTTGAGAGACCGGCTTCTGTCGTAAAGGAGCTTGTGGAAAATTCCATTGATGCAGGAAGTACAAGAATAGATGTATCGGTGCATGAAGGAGGGCTTCAGAGTATTCGGATTACGGATAACGGAAGCGGAATTGACCCAGAGGATATGGAAACCGCCTTTTACCGCCATGCCACCAGCAAAATAGCAAACGGCCGTGATCTATTTGAGATAACAAGTCTTGGATTCCGCGGAGAGGCGCTGCCGAGTATCGCAGCCGTTTCCAAAGTCAGACTCATCAGTGCAAACGCAGGGGATGGACGGGGCCGTGAAATAGTGATTGAAGGCGGAAAGCTGATAAAGCACGATGATATTACAGCTTCTCAAGGAACTGACTTCCTGGTAGAGGAATTATTCTATAATACACCTGCAAGACTGAAGTATATGAAGACAATTCAAACTGAGCTAGGTCACATTTCGGATGTACTGTACAGAATGGCGCTGTCCCATGCGCATGTTGCGTTTACTTTAAGACATAACGGGAATCTGCTGCTTCAGACGCTGGGAAACGGAGATATGCTCCAGGTTATTGCTGCAATTTACGGCACCTCAGCGGCCAAAACAATGCTCCCGATCAGCGGGGAAAGCTTGGATTACAAAATAAGCGGCTATGTGAGCAGGCCTGATTTTACCAGAGCTAACCGTAATGGAATTTCTACAGTCATTAATGGGCGTTTCATAAGAAACTACGGATTGAATCAAGCGTTGCTTAAGGCTTATCATACCTTGCTTCCTATCAACCGGTTTCCGCTGGCCGTTCTTCAACTGGAAATGCATCCTTCTCTAGTGGATGTTAACGTCCATCCGGCAAAGCTGGAGGTGCGATTCAGTAAGGAGCCTGAGCTGTATTCTTTTGTAGAGGAGCATGTTCGTGCTGCCCTTAAGCAGGAAGTGCTGATTCCCCAAGTGATTAAGCAAAGCATTGGCAGACCAGAGAGCAAGTCATTTATCCAGGAACAGTTCCATTTTCCGAAAGCGAAGCTGCAAGCAGAGGATTCAGCAGCATCAGAGACCTCGGCATCAGCAGAGAGCTCAGCGGCATCAATACTGCAAGAACAGGTGCCCAAATTTCAAGCGCCTCTCTCAGAACCTGCTCAGGTTTCAAGAAATAAGCAGGAATTGAGTCGTCCGAAATATAACATGGATCTGACCAAGCTTCATACACCTACAGAAACCGCAGGGACTGCAGGGAAAACAGATGCCAATGCAGATGATATAGATGAAAATTTTGTCGCTGATCCTTCTTCACAGGCAATGTCTCCGCAATCTGAAGTTGACCATAGAGTGCCAAATCATTCCTATAAGGACAGAATGAAGGAGCAGCAGTCTGTTGTTAGAGAATCCAGACTTAACCGTTCTTATGGTGATTATTACCGGGATAGTGCTGCGCTTAAATCGAGGAATTCCAAAGGGATGAATGCAGAGCATTACGTTCAGCTGGCAGGAGAGAAGGTAGAGCTCCCTGCTTTTCCAGAACTCCAGCTCATTGGTCAGCATCACGGTACGTATTTAATTGCGCAGAACGAAAACGGTCTGTATTTAATAGACCAGCATGCTGCACATGAAAGAATTAATTATGAATTTTATTATAATCAATTTGGTAATCCGGTTGAGGCATCACAAGAACTTTTGCTTCCCATTACTTTGGAGTTTACGCCTTCCGAGGCGGAGCAGCTGAAGAGTAAGCTCCGTTGGTTTGAACAGGCAGGAGTGTATCTGGAGCATTTTGGTGGACAGACCTTCCGTGTTACTTCATATCCTTATTGGCTTCCCAAAGGAGATGAAGAAGCGATCATACTGGAAATGGCGGAATGGGTTCTTTCTGAGAGAGCGATTGATCTGTCGAAGCTGCGCGAAGCCTCTTCCATCATGTGCTCTTGTAAAGCGTCCATTAAAGCGAATCAGAAGCTGACCGACAAGGAAGCCATTGTACTGCTGGAGCGGCTAGCAAGCTGTAAACAACCGTACACGTGTCCACATGGCAGACCGATTGTCGTTTCGTTCTCAACGTACGATCTGGAAAAAATGTTTAAAAGAGTTATGTGATGTGGAACAACAGAAAGAGACAATTAGGAGACAATGCATGTTAATTACAACAGGGGATACGAATGCCAAGACGCTTGCCGAGCGTGCAATCCGTCTTGCCGAGGCTACGGGTTCAAGCTATGTTCCCAGAAATAAAGCTTCCGTAGCCAAGCTTGCTGAAAAGTATGGGGATGAGGAGATCGTCGTCGTTGTAACCAACGGCGTTAGATTAATCAGACCAGGGGAGCCTTTGCTAGAATTTCATCCGAGTATGGGATTCGTTCGCGCTAAGCGTGTGCTGAAGGGAGAAAGCGACCCCATGCTGGAAGCGGCCGATTTTCAAAAGGGAGATTCCGTACTCGATTGCACGGCAGGACTTGGAACAGATGCCCTTGTTTTTGCTGTAGCGGCAGGAGAAGAGGGGCATGTCATTGCTTGCGAAAGCTCGAGAACTTTATACACAGTGCTTTTGGAGGGACTAAAGTACTATCGCAGCGGGAGACCAGAAGTGGATCAAGCTTTAAGATCAATAGAGATGAAGCATAAAGATCATTTGGAGCTGCTGCGCAGTATGGAGGATAACAGTGTAGATGTGGTCTACTTTGACCCGATGTTTCGTGAGCCGGTCATGGACTCTAGTGCCATTCGTCCCTTGCGAAAATATGCCAATTCTGCTCCATTGGAGATAGAGAGCATCGCAGAGGCAAAAAGAGTGGCCAAAAAAAGAGTTGTGCTAAAAGAGAAAAAGGACAGTGGTGAATTCGCGAGACTCGGATTTAAGCCCCTTGACCGCGCCCATTCAAAAACAGTGTACGGAGTGATTGAAGTTGACAGAAACGTCTAAGCCAAAGCTGCTTGTGCTCGTAGGACCTACGGCAGTAGGCAAAACAAAAATGAGCATCGAACTCGCCAAAACATTTCATTGTGAAATTATCTCAGGGGATTCCATGCAGGTATACCGGAAGATGGATATTGGAACTGCAAAAATTAAGCCTGAAGAAATGGGGGGTATACCTCACCATCTTATCGACATTCATGAACCAGATTATCCCTATTCTGTTGCCGAATTTCAAGAGGAGAGCAGAAAATTGATCAAGGAGATTCACGACCGCGGCAAGCTTCCATTTATCGTAGGAGGAACCGGCTTATATGTTGAATCGGTATGCTATAATTTTCAATTCTCAGAGGCAGGTTCTGATGAGGATTTTCGTAAAGAACAGTTTGATTACGCGGAATCCCATGGCTCTGATGCCCTGCACCGGAAGCTTCAGGAAGTTGATCCAGAAAGTGCGGCAAGACTTCACCCCAATGATGTGCGGAGAGTGGTGCGGGCGCTAGAGATTTTTCATTTGACTGGTGTCAAACAATCCGACCAGCTGGCCGCTCAAAATAAGCAGTCTCCATATGATCTGTGTATCGTCGGTTTGACAATGGATAGACAAATGCTATATAACCGTATTGAAGACCGAATTGATGAAATGATGGAAGAGGGTTTAGTTAAAGAAGTAGCTTCCCTGCTTGCTCAAGGTGTGGGGTCAGGCTGTATTTCAATGCAAGGTCTGGGTTATAAAGAAATAGCTTCATATCTGCGGGGAGAGGTGCCGCTGGATACAGCAGTAAATGAACTGAAGAGAGACACGCGTCGATTCGCCAAACGACAGCTGTCTTGGTTCCGTCACATGAAGGATATCCACTGGGTGGATATGACGGATACTGCAAATTTTTCTGCGAACTTCGCTGCTATACGTGATATAATAGCAAATAAGCTGAATTTGGAGCATGATTTTTCTTCAAATCAATCTAATTGAACTTATTGGGGGTACGGCTAATGACCAAGTCCATCAACATCCAAGATACGTTCTTGAATCAAATGCGTAAAGAAAATATTCCAGCTACCATCTTTTTAGTCAACGGTTTTCAAATTCGCGGAACTGTCAAAGCATTTGATAACTATACCATTGTTGTCGATAGCGACGGACGCCAGCAAATGATTTATAAACATGCCATATCCACCTTTACACCGCAGCGGAATATTTCACTTATGCAAAATGGCAACGGTGAAGAGTAATTTATTGAAACTTTCAAAGTATCGATTTCGTTAAATACGTATAGGATTGAGGCGGAGCAACCTGTAAAGGTTGTTCTTTTACTTCTTGTGAGAAAGTTTACAAATTGGTTTCAATTCTATTAAAAAAGACTTAAAGACTAGCATGAAGATGCTACACCTAAAAGGGAGTCAGGAGGTAACATGTCAAACGATACACTGTCTAGGTCAGGGAATCGTAAGAAGAATCAAAAAGAGAAGAAACCAGGACCTAAGAAAAAGAAAAAAATATCGGGTAAACGTGTAGCCTGGACATTATTTTTTACAGCAGCTTTTGCCATATTCGTAGCACTTGCCGGCTACCTGTTTATCATGGTGAGCGGTGAGAGAATTCTGCAGGCGAACATCGATAAAATGACGGTAAATGAAGCATCTAAAGTCTATGACAAGGATGGTCAAGAAATCAGCGAGCTCTCAATCGAGAAGCGTGACCCCGTTAGTGAAGAAGAGATTCCCGATTTAGTTAAAGAAGCTTTTGTCGCAACAGAGGATAGACGTTTCTATGAACATAACGGGGTAGACCTTTGGTCCATCGGACGTGCGGCGGTTAAGGATATTATGGCGCGTTCACTAGTTGAGGGAGGAAGTACGATCTCCCAGCAGCTTGCGAAAAACGTATTTCTGACAAGGGACAAAACGTTCTTCCGTAAAGCGACAGAAATGTCCATTGCGCTGGCGATTGAACGGAACTATACCAAAGATCAGATTCTAACGATGTATCTGAATCGGACTTGGTTTGGATACCAGAACTACGGAATTCAAACAGCATCGGAATTTTATTTTGGTAAGAGCGACCTTAAGGATTTAGATCTATGGGAAGTAGCTACACTGGCTGCCATTCCTAAAGGGCCGTCTGCCTACAACCCAGCTGGTAATCCGAACGATTCCAAGGAACGCAGAGGTGTCGTTCTCCAGCTTATGTACGATCAAGGGTACATTACGAAGGAAGAGATGGACGAAGCGAAGGCGGTTGATTATGCCTATGAGCGTCCGGAAGAAGAGAAGAAATATGTAGCCTATATCGATTACGTAATGAAAGAGGCTGAGCGCGTAACCGGCAAGACAACGGATGATCTGAACATCGGCGGGTATAAAATCTATACGGCAATGGCACCTGCAGCCCAAGAAGCTGTAGAGGAAGCCTTCAAGAATGATGATCTGTTTGAGGATAGTCCTGACGACCAAAAAGTTCAGGGATCGATGGTAATTATGGATCATGCAACCGGCGGCATTGTCGCTATGCAGGGCGGGCGTGATTATCAGCGCCAAGGCTGGAATCGAGCTACAAGCAGTTACCGTCAGCCGGGATCTTCATTTAAGCCGATTGCATCCTATGCACCTGCGCTTGAATCGGGCGAATTTACAATGAATACACCGCTCAGCAACTCCAAGCAGTGCTTTGGGGATTACTGTCCTACGAACCTGCATGGCTATTCCAATACGATAGGTATGGCAGATGCCATTACGACATCAGAGAATATTCCCGCGGTATGGCTGCTGAATGAGATCGGTGTAAATGCTGGATATAATTTTGCAGAGAAGCTGGGAATTACGATGACGGATGGTGACCGCAACCTATCCATGGCACTAGGCGGTCTGGATAAGGGGACCAATACGATGGAGATGGCATCTGCATACAGTGCTTTTGCAAATCGCGGTCAATATCAAGAGGGTTATGCTATCACAAAAATCGAAAACAGTGATGGTAAAGTAATTTATGAACATGAATCAGATCCAGAGCAAGTGATGAGTGAACAAACTGCATATCAAATGACTGAAATGATGCAGGAAGTTGTAAACAGCGGTACAGGTAAAAGCGCAAAACTTGATCGTCCTGTTGCAGGTAAAACAGGAACGACCCAAAGTGGATATTCAGGAAACAGTGCGAACCGGGATGTATGGTTTGTCGGGTACACTCCTGAGTACACAGCTGCAGTCTGGATGGGATATGATAACCCGGATCAGCAGCATTTGCTTAAGAACAGCAGCCGGCTTGCTGCTACGTTCTTCCAGACTGTAATGGGGAAAGCGCTGGAAGGCGTAGACCGCAAGGAGTTCTTTAAACCTGAGAGTGAAATTCCGGAGGTTACTGAACCACCAGTACAAGAGGAAGAGCCGGAAGTGGATTTATCCGTCAGCGGACTCAGTGCTTCTTATGATGCAGAAGCCAAAGCAGTGTCTCTGAGCTGGACGGGGGCAGCGACGGAAGGTGTTCAGTACCGGATTTACCGGAAAGAAACATCAGAAGGAAGCTTTAGTCGAATCCAAGATCAGGTTGCAGGAACGACCGCAACCGATACAGGAGCTTTACCAGGTCTTACCTATGAGTACTATGTTACGGCGATTAATCCGGCGAATGGGGAAGATGGCAGCGAGTCAAACAGAGTGACGCTGTTTATAGAACCGGAGGAAGTCATACCTGAAGAGCCTGAGGTTCCAGATGTTCCGGATCTTCCAGATACGAATCCGGATGAAGGCGGAGAGAACCCGGGCAATAATGGTAATGGCAATGGTAATGGCAATGGTAATGGCAATGGTAACGGTAATGGTAATGGAAACGGAAACGGAAACGGAAACGGAAACGGCTCCGGAAATGAAGGGAACGTTGATAACGGTTCTGGTAATGGCGGCCAAGGAGATACTGGTGCTGGTAGCGGTGGTAATCAAACCGAAACTCCAGGCAACGGGGAAGGCAGCACCGGCGGAGACGAAGGAACAACTTCGGGAGAGGGGACATCCCCGCCCGAAGGTGAATCTACACCTCCGGTTCAAGGAGAAGTGACCCCTCCGGGAGCGACTGTTCCGGGTACAACATCACCATAATGTACGAGTCTAAGACCTGCTGTCAGAAATGACAGCAGGTCTTTTTTTGTTCTAAGGATTTGCTCCAACTGGCACCTTTAAATTTTGAGTGTATAAGTTAAATATGGTAAGCTGTTTTTAACAAAGTGGATATTGGATGAATAAAGAGGGATGAGGATGAAAAGAAAATTTGGTGACCGGGCGAACTGGCGTCGAATAACAAATCGGCAATTCACCTGCCGGTATGTTGAGAGCGAGGAATTTACGGGCTATTTATCCCTTTACACTATCCATGATTTAAAGGAACCTTTATGGAAGACTTATGGAGGGCATACATTTTGTACTGCAGATAAAGGGTATTCTTGGCTTCAGTATTTTCCCAAGGATGAGCATTATGTTGTGACTGCCATGTTTGATGACCAGGAACGGATTGTAGAGTGGTATATCGATACTTGCCGCAGTCAGGGAGTTACAGATCAAGGTGTGCCATGGTTTGATGATCTTTATTTGGACGTCATCGTGCTCAAGGGCGGAGAGGTTTTCTTGCTGGACGAAGATGAGCTGGACGATGCACTGGAGAAAGGGCATATTACAACCGCTGATTATGATCTATCCATGCGGACGGCGCAGCATCTTCTGCATTCAATTGATGCGCACATGTTCCCTTACTTTCAAATGTCGCTGGATCACCGCTCAAGGTTATTTCAGGATGGAGAATTTAAGGGGTGACGTATGGGATTTATGCAAGTGAAAGGTATAAAAAATCGGCCAGGTAATAACAAGTTTTTACGTTCTGCTTATAAGATACTGATTGCCCTTATTATCTTGGGAGTCATTTGGGTAGCCTATGTGCAATGGAAAATCTTCAATCCGCATTATACGAAAGTGTTGTCAGAGCCTGTAGATGTTGGGATTGTGCTGGGGGCGTCTCTTTGGGGAGATGAACCCAGTCCTGGGCTCGCAGAAAGACTGGACAAAGCTCTTGAGTTGTATCAAGCAGGCAGCTTTGAATATTTCATCGTCAGCGGGGGGCTGGATAGTCCTCAGCATCGATATACAGAAGCCGAAGGGATGCAGCGCTATTTAATAGAGCATGGCGTTGAAGAGTCACATATTTTCTTGGAAAATGAAGCAACGAGTACGTATGAAAATCTCTTGTTCAGCAAGGAAATTATGGCTGAGCACAATTTAAATTCATCTGTCATTATTACCCATGATTTTCATGGAATGAGGTCACTTGAAATGGCCGAGTTTCTTCATTATGAACAGCCTGTTCTCACTTTGGCTGAATCCGCTGCCATGCCCTTCCTGCCAAGTCAGATCCGTGAAACGCTTGCCTATACAAAATGGAAGCTGGATGCTGTACTCCTCTCTTTGTAGCAATTTTTGTGCGAAACTTCTAATAACATAGAATCAAGTAGAATACTTTAGATAGAGAGAAGTTAGCCCCTTAAAGGAGTAGAGGTGAGCGTTATATGAACGGTAGAGCGATGGCAGCAGGAGGTCGCCCAGAAGGCAGACCATCCAGACAGATCAATGTCGTATTGCGCAATCAGACTGAAAATTACGGGGGGCAGAGTCAAGCTGCTTCAGATACAGAGGAGGCTGCCGCCTATTTAAAGCAAGGTCCTCAATTTGCGATGTACCAGGACATTCAGAAGGAACTGGATCAGCTGGTCGGACTTGAAAGCATTAAAGAGTTTGTATTTGAAATTTACGCTTTTCTGCAGATTGCGCAGATGAGAACAGAAGCCGGGCTCATGAGCGGTTCACACGTATATCATATGGTGTTCAAAGGAAATCCGGGAACAGGAAAAACGACTGTAGCGCGGATTGTAGCAAAGCTTTTTCAGAAAATGGGAGTACTGAATAAAGGCCACCTAATCGAGGTTGAACGGGCGGATCTGGTTGGAGAATACATTGGACATACTGCGCAAAAAACAAGGGATCTGGTTAAAAAATCATTAGGCGGTATTTTGTTTATTGATGAAGCCTACAGCTTGGCCCGCGGCGGAGAGAAGGATTTTGGGAAAGAAGCGATCGATACACTGGTAAAGGCGATGGAGGATTATAAAAATCAGTTTATATTAATATTAGCAGGATACTCTGATGAAATTGATTTCTTCATGCAGACAAATCCGGGACTGCCATCGAGGTTTCCGATCCAGATTGAATTTCCTGATTACTCGATCGACCAGCTGCTTCAAATTTCCGAGCTTATGGCAAAAGAAAGAGATTATATTTTAATGCCGCAGACGATACTCAAATTAAAGCAGCATTTACTTGATGAGAAAAATGAAACCTCCCATGCTTTTAGTAACGCCCGCTACGTTCGCAATCTTATTGAGAAATCCATAAGACATCAAGCAGTCAGATTGCTGAATCAGTATACGTCAGGCAATCCGGGTAAGCTGGAGCTTATGACGCTTCGACTAGAGGATTTGAAGCTTGATAAAAAATGAGCGATAATAGATATTCGCTAGATGCTATAGGGTTAATCCCAGTAAAAGATACCTATTCGATGAAGGAGCTTAATAAATGGCTAACTCCACACATGAGACATCAACGGAGATGAGAGATAAAGCAGTACTCGTAAGTTTAGTTACTGATGCGGTGAAGCGCTCAGGCGTGAATCCTGAGTATTCATTAGATGAACTGGTTAAACTGGCCGAGACGGCAGGAGTAGATGTGCTCAGCGTTATTTCACAGAACAAGGAAACCCCGGATTCCAAATGGTTTATCGGAAAAGGGAAAGTGGAAGAGCTTCGTGCAGCAGCAGATGAGCTGGGTGCGACGACCGCCATTTTTGACCAAGAACTCTCCGGAGCTCAGGTTCGCAATTTGGAAGAGAGTCTTGATTTGAAAATAATAGACAGAACACAGCTGATTCTTGATATCTTTGCTCAAAGAGCACATACAAGAGAGGGGATTATCCAGGTAGAGCTGGCTCAGCTATCCTATCTTCTGCCTCGACTGTCCGGTCATGGCAAGAACCTGTCACGACTTGGCGGAGGAATTGGTACCCGAGGACCGGGGGAAAGCAAGCTGGAAACAGATCGCAGACATATCCGCGGCCGGATTGATGATCTGAAAAGGCAGCTTGAGGAGGTAACCCGCCATCGTAAACTGCATCGTGAACGCCGTAAGAAAAGCGGTGTGATCCAGGTTGCGCTGGTGGGTTATACGAATGCTGGGAAATCAACTCTGCTCAAACAGCTGACGTCTGCAGATGTATATATTGAGAATCAGCTTTTTGCTACGCTTGATCCGACATCACGTACGATGGAGCTGCCAAGTGGAAAAGAAATTGTATTAACCGACACGGTTGGGTTCATTCAGAATCTTCCGCATGATTTGGTTGCTGCATTTAGAGCAACGCTTGAAGAAGTGAATGAAGCAGACTTAATCCTGCATGTCGTTGATGCCTCTTCATCGATGAGAGAGGAACAAATGAGTGTAGTTGAAAAGCTGCTGCAAGAACTCGGGGCATCGGATAAGCCGCAAATGGTCCTGTTTAATAAAAAGGATGCTTGTACGGAAGAGCAGCTTCAAATGCTCCCTTCAGGTAAAGGCTTCCTTAAGATCAGTGCTTTCGATGAGCGGGATTTGCTCGACATTCGTGAATTAATTCAGGAAGAATTGACAGGAGATACGATTAAATTCAGAGTGCCTGCTGATCGTGGGGATATTACCTCCATCGTATATCGAATCGGGGATGTTATTGAAACGACGTATGATGAGAATGATGTTATTTATGAAGTTCAGGTGCAAATAAGTGAATATGAAAAGCACGGATACATGCTGCAGGATTTCATAGAGACGTAAGTTCTATGTGATTTTATCTGATAACAATGTAACGCGTTAAAGAGATATTGATGTTAGTTCTGTTTTTAGAGGAGAGAAGGAAGACAAAATGGTTGTTTTTGCAGAAGATATCGTTAAGTTGCAGCAAGAGATTGAGCATAAAATTGAAGCAAGGCTTCGGGAAATTGACCGTGTGATTGATAAAAATCAGTGGAAAGTGATTGATGCTTTTCAGAGACATCAGGTTAGCGATTTCCACTTTGCTGGATCAACGGGTTATGCCTATAACGATCGAGGCAGAGAAGTATTAGATGAAGTATATGCCGACGTTTTTGGAGCGGAGGCGGCTTTGGTGCGTCCTCATTTTGCCTCAGGGACACACACCATTGCCACCGCTCTTTTTGGCGTGCTTCGTCCGGGTGACGAACTGCTGTATATCACGGGGAAGCCGTATGATACGCTGCATAAAGTCATTGGTAAGAAGGATGATGGTACAGGCTCACTGCATGATTTCGGAATCACTTACCGTGAGACAGCTTTGACGGCTGAGGGACAAGTCGATTGGGAAGCTGTTAAACAGGCAATCCATTCAAAAACAAAGGTCATCGGGATACAGCGTTCGCGCGGATATGACTGGCGTTCTTCATTTACTGTACAGCAGATCAAAGAAATGGTGGATCAGGTTAAGTCGATTAAACCGGATGTCATTGTTTTTGTTGATAACTGCTATGGTGAATTTACGGAAGAGCAGGAGCCGACTCAGGTTGGAGCAGATCTGATCGCAGGCTCGCTCATTAAAAATCCTGGCGGAGGCATTGCTGAAACCGGAGGTTACATATGCGGAAAAGCGAAGTATGTTGAGCTTGCTGCTTATCGCTTAACTGCCCCTGGCATTGGAGGCGAGGTAGGTGCGATGCTTGGTACAACAAGAGGAATCTATCAGGGGCTATACCTCGCTCCTTCGACAGTCGGACAAGCAGTGAAAGGGAGCATTTTCGCGGCGGCCATGTTTGAAGCTGTTGGGTTTGAAACAAAGCCTGCTTGGCATGAAATCAGAACAGACCTGATTCAAGCGGTGTCCTTCAGCGGACCAGAGCATCTTATCGCTTTTGTTCAGGGGATTCAAAGAGCAGCAGCGGTGGACAGTCATGTTGTTCCTGAGCCTTGGGACATGCCGGGTTATGACCATCCGGTTATTATGGCAGCCGGCACTTTTATTCAGGGTGGCAGCCTTGAGCTGTCGGCAGATGCACCTATCCGCGAACCATATATTGGATATATGCAGGGTGGACTTACTTATTCTCATGTAAAATACGGTGTGCTTATGGCACTGCAAACAATGAAAAGTCGTAATTTACTGTGAGTTTACCTAACATATCATTGACACTTTGTATCATAAAAATGTACAATGATGATATCTTAGAATACTTGGAAGGTAGATGAACGAGATGGGTGACGAAATACGCAGAAATATGGCCTTATTCCCAATAGGTATCGTAATGAAGCTTACGGATCTGTCTGCACGCCAGATTCGCTATTATGAGCAGCATAATCTGATCGTACCAGCACGTACCTCGGGCAATCAAAGAATGTTTTCCTTCAATGACGTAGAACGATTGCTCGAAATCAAAGCCCTGATTGAGAAGGGTGTAAACATAGCTGGCATTAAACAAGTCATGAATCCGGTCACCAAAGAATCGGAGGAAGCAACGATCATTACAGCTGATACAGAAGTGAAACGCAGGGAACTGTCTGACTCTCAGCTGCATCGCTTGCTGAAACAGCAACTTGTCTCCGGCGGTAAGCGTCCGGGTCAGGTTTCTCTGATTCAAGGTGAATTATCGAGGTTTTTTAACAAAAAATAATGTTTAGTTAGTGTTTTTTTTCGGGTAAAGTGATATCGATGTTAGGTCCTCGTAACCGGTTTCTTGACATCCTATCCTTTGCCTGTGACAATGAATGAGATCCATCATTTCTTACAGCGGCAGGGTTTGGAGTTATCTGCAGTATACAATGAAGCTGCAATAGCAAATACTTGTTGAAGCTGATAATCTTTAAGAAGAAGAGGGAGAGGATATAGTGAGTTATACAAAAGATGACATTCTCCGCATCGCAAAAGAAGAAAATGTACGTTTTATTCGTTTGCAATTTACAGATTTGCTTGGAACAATTAAAAACGTTGAAATTCCTGTAAGCCAGTTGGAAAAAGCACTGGATAACAAAATGATGTTCGACGGATCCTCTATTGAGGGTTATGTTCGGATTGAAGAATCCGATATGTACTTATACCCTGACCTTGATACATGGGTTATTTTCCCATGGGTAACCGATAACCGCGTTGCTCGTCTTATTTGTGACGTATATATGCCGGATCAAACACCGTTTGCTGGTGATCCGCGCGGTATTTTGAAGCGTGTGCTGAAGGAAGCAGAGGAAATGGGATACAGCTCCATGAACGTAGGTCCGGAACCTGAGTTCTTCTTGTTCCGCACAGATGCAAACGGCAATCCGACAGAAGAGTTGAATGACCAAGGCGGTTATTTTGACCTTGCACCAACAGATCTTGGTGAGAACTGCCGTCGTGAAATCGTGCTTACGCTTGAGGAAATGGGATTTGAAATTGAAGCTTCCCACCATGAAGTAGCACCGGGACAGCATGAAATTGACTTTAAATATGCAGATGCGATTAAGGCAGCTGACCAAATCCAAACTTTTAAACTAGTTGTTAAAACGATTGCTCGCCAACACGGCTTGCATGCAACCTTTATGCCGAAGCCTTTGTTCGGAATGAACGGTTCCGGTATGCACTGTCACCAATCATTGTTTAAAGATGATGTGAATACATTCTATGAAGAGTCTGATACTTTGGGACTGAGCAAAACAGCTCGTCACTACATGGCTGGTATTCTCAAGCATGCACGTGCAATGGCAGCTATTACGAATCCAACGGTGAACTCTTACAAACGTTTGGTTCCTGGCTATGAAGCACCTTGCTATGTTGCCTGGTCTGCAAGTAACCGGAGCCCGATGATTCGGATTCCAGCTTCCCGTGGTCTGAGTACTCGTGTAGAGGTGCGTAACCCTGATCCGGCTGCGAACCCATACCTTGCTCTTGCTGTAATGCTGAAAGCAGGACTGGACGGAATCAGCCGTGAGCTCAGCCTGCCGGCTCCAATCGATCGTAATATCTATATCATGTCCGAAGAAGAGCGGATCGAAGAAGGAATTCCTTCCTTGCCTTCCGATCTCAAAGAAGCGCTCCATGAGCTGATCCGCAGCGAAGTGATCACTGAAGCACTCGGCGATCATGCGCTTGCTCATTTCTACGAGCTGAAGGAAATTGAGTGGGATATGTATCGCACACAAGTACATCAATGGGAACGCGATCAATATTTGACGCTTTACTAAAACCGGAAACCCTTGGCGCTCTAAGCGCTCAAGGGTTTTTCTTTTTGGGGGCATTATAGGGGGTTAACCTTATTTTTTGGGTTGCTCCAACTGCCATTTTTTCAAATAGTCGTTCTTAATCTTACGGTAAGAAAAGAAAATTCACATTTGAAGTAATATGAATGGTATTCAACCCCAAATTAAGGGAAGAGTGACCAACAGAAAAATATTAGATACGGGCGTTGTTGAGCAGCGTAATGAGAACTTAAAAGAACATACTTACTAAATTAAAAAAGCATCTTATGAAAAAAAAGCAGAGACCTTCTAATGAAGATCTCTGCTTAAAATATTTAAAAACAATGAAAAAGTTCCTGCTTAATGTAGAAGGTCACGGAACAAACCGATGACTTTACCCAAGATGGTTACTTTAGTAAGCCGGAGAGGTTCATATGTAGGATTCTCAGGCTGTAAGCGAATATGATCCTTTTCTTTATAAAAGGTCTTCACAGTGGCTTCGTCATCTTCAGTCATTGCGACAACAATGTCACCGTTATTGGCGGTTTGTTGTTGGCGAACGATAACGTAGTCACCATTTGATATCCCCGCTTCGATCATACTGTCCCCGACAACAGAAAGCATAAATACTTTCTCCTCCCCAACGTATTGCATCGGCAAAGGGAAATAATCATCTATATTCTCTGTAGCTGTTATCGGAATCCCTGCGGTAACTTTACCTACCACCGGAACACGTACCACGGTCTGAACAAATTGATGAGCATTGCTGTCATCATCTTGACCGAGCAATTCAATAGCCCGAGGTTTTGTAGGGTCTCTGCGAATCAAACCCTTCTTCTCCAAACGATCCAGATGCCCGTGAACGGTAGAGCTGGAGGCAAGACCGACAGCTTCACCAATCTCTCTTACGGACGGCGGATATCCTTTCAATCGGACTTCATTACGTATAAATTCCAGAATCGCTAACTGCCTGCTGGATACCTTCGACATACCGTATCAACTCCACATAATAACGTTTGGGAAAATTATAGCATAGAACCTCCGTTCGTACAAACATTAGTTCTAAAAAATAATCGAACAATTGTTCTTAAAAAACACTTGTCCAAAACACATGTTCGTGTTATAGTGATTCCTGTAAGAAATGAGAACAAACGTTTGGAGGATGATTTTATGCTTAAATACAGTACTTATAACAGCATATATTCAAATACAGAAGGTAACACCAAAACTATGAGTGAGACAATACATATGATAATTAAGAAGAACAAACAGAGCTTGATCCGTTTTATCGCAGTTGCAGCTATTCTCCTTTTATGCTTCACGGGGTTCATGACCGTGTTTGCAAATGCCGGGGAAGAGGTTAGATACGAGAACGTTGTGGTGAATTCGGGAGATACGCTTTGGGGCATAGGAACAGCTTATAAACCGCAAGGCATGGATATTAGAGAATACGTCGATCATATTCAACGTTTGAACGGATTATCCAGCAGTAATATTCAGACGGGACAATTGCTGAAACTGCCTTCTTTTGAATGAGAATGTATAATAACTTTCCATATAGAACAGCATGCTAAGAACGCAATCTTATTTGCGTTCTTTTTGTTTGGTAAGGATTGCTAAACCTATACAGGTATTTACCTTGACAACCTTTTCTAATCATGTCAAAGTTAAAGTGACTATGCATTTGGAGGGGAAAAAGAGTTGGACATTGAAAGTCTAGTTGCCAGAATTAACGAGCTTGCCCGCAAGCACAAAGAAACCGGCTTAAATGAAGAAGAGCTGGAAGAGCGGACGAAGCTGAGAAAGATATACTTGAATAACATACGAAGTAACTTTCGGCAGCAACTGGAATCCATTGAAATCGTGGATGATGTAAGCGGAGACAGTTACTCAACAAACAAATAACACCTAACTTGGAATGACTATCTTTTTAAATGGTATCTGTGTAAGAGATTGAAGGAGGATATATATGGCGAGTTCATTTGAAAGATCAGTAAAGAAGAATCAGCAGAAAGTAAACAAGGATCGTAAAAAAAGAGGACAACCATACATTGGTTCAGGTGTGGAGAACGAAGACATTTTTAAAGGAAGAGCGTTTTTATTTCCGTTTGTTCTAGTCGTACTTGCATTCATGTTCTTAACTCTCAGCGGACTCACTGAGGATGGAATAGGTTCATTTGACTGGATTGTCTTTGTTCTTTATCTTGGTCTTGCAATTATGTATTTCCTGCGCCGACCTTACTTAAAAGTGGGGAAAAAACGGATTAAGACCATCAAGCTGAGCAGAGAACGCTCCATGGGTGTTGAAGATATTAAAAAAATCGTATTGGAAAAAGGCTCTATTGTTATTGAACGCAACGGAAAAGGTGGTCCTTGGGTATTCAGCAAACTGTTGAATCTTTATGATACGGAAGCCATGGGAGAACGCCTTACTCGTTTTGCAGAAACTAATCAAATTCCGTTAGAGAACAAGAAAGTAACCAAAGAAGCAAAATAGTGTAGAGTCGGGGGAGAGAGATTATGTCAATCAAGGCGGTTATGTTCGATTTGGATGATACACTCTTGTGGGACGAGCGGAGTGTAGAGGAAGCATTTTATGAAACTTGTCTTGCTGCTTCACAAAAAACAGGTGTAGATCCTCAACAGCTAGAGGCTTCTGTTCGGAATGAGGCAAGAAAGCTGTATGAATCGTATGAGACATTTGCCTTTACCAAAATGATTGGCATTAACCCTTTTGAAGGACTATGGGCGAAATTTAATGGGAGTGACATGACTGAGTTCAAACAGCTTGAACAGATTGCACCTGTGTACCGTAGGGATGCATGGACCAAGGGTCTGCTCGCTCTTGGCATAGATAATCCTGAATTGGGTGCATTTCTTGCAGACAAGTTTGGGGAAGAACGCAGATCACGTCCTTACATGTATGACGAGACGCTTGAAACGCTTGCTGATCTGAAAGGTAAGGTTAAGCTGCTGCTATTAACGAATGGCTGCCCTTCTCTTCAACAGGAGAAGCTGGATGGTGTGCCGGATCTCATTCCGTTCTTTGATCATATTGTCATCTCTGGAACGTTCGGCAAAGGGAAGCCGGATCCATCTATATTCAGACATGCGCTCGAGCTGCTTGAAGTTTCTGCTGATGAAGCATTAATGGTAGGGGACAAGCTCACAACTGATATTCGAGGAGCGTTATCAACAGGTATTAAGGCTGTATGGATTAACCGGAATAATAAGAAGAACGAGGAGTCTTATATTCCTAATGCTGAAATTAAGCATTTATCCGAAATCAAAGCAATGTTATAATCTTCCAGACATACCGCATCTGCTGCATAGCAGCGGCGGTTTTCTTTTTTAAAAGAACATAGGAAGGACGACGGCTGCAATGAAACTCTTGCAATGGAAAAGCTTTAGTACATATCGGCATATGAGAAGCTCGATCGGCTTTATAATAATTTCACTTTGTATCCTAATTACGGGATGTTCATCCAATGCTTCTTCAGAAGAAGTCACTTTGCTTGAACCTATAAAAGTAGAGCTGAGCGTTTCAAGTGCAGAAGTGAGTACAGAGGAAACCGTACATATTAAAGCCTTCGTAACTCAGCAAGGTGATCCTGTTGATGATGCAGATGAGGTGCGAATTGAGATCGCCACAGCGGATGGCATAGGCATGGAGTTTGAAGCGGAGCATGAGGGAGAAGGGGTATACGTATTTGACTACCAATTTAATTCAGCAGGTGAATATAAAGTCATATCCCACGTCACAGCAAGAGGTCTTCATTCCATGCCATCTGCGGAAATTGTTGTGCAGGACAAGCAATAAACAATCAAAAAAGGACAACCATTATATTGGTTGTCCTTTTAACTAGAAAGAATTATATTATTGCTTAATAAAAGCTGGATCTGGATACGGAGATGCCACCCAACCGTTCTCTTCAATGAACAAACGTACGGCAACTACTTTTTTGTTATCCATCAGCGTAAAGAAGTGAGGCGTATTTTCAGGAACAGAAATTACATCGCCTGGAGAAAGCTCTACATCAAAGTATCCCGTTTCTTCGTCACCTTTGATAATAAAGATACCGTTACCAGATACGATCGCACGAATTTCGTCCTCAGCATGAGTATGAATCTCTTCAAATTTAGCGAGCTTTGCTTCCAAATCCGGAGTTGCCTCTGACAAGGTGATAACATCCCAAATTTGATATCCGCGGCGGGATGCCAATTCGGCTATCTCTGTATTATAAACGTCCAGAACCTGCTGTTTTTCTTCATCGGAAAGCAGATAGTTATCTTGAAGCTCCGCAGGCAGCTTGGAAGCATCCCATTGCTCGTAAAGAACTTCATAGTTGTTAAGGAACGCACGAACATTTTCCTCACCAGTAATTCTCTCGTTCGTGTTTCTAATAAAGATTTCAGCCATTTTCTTTCCCTCTTTTCCACTTGGTTTAATTGCTATTATATAGAATGCCTATCCTTTTGTCGATTTCTATTTTCATATAAATGGATAGAAGCTAGCACAAAAATGTTGATATGACGCGAAAAACGTTAATTGAATTAACCTTCCCTTCATGTTCCCTTTCTGCTAAACTAAGACGTAACGTTTTGCGGGAGGTATGACAGTGATCAAGAGTGACTTAAGGGACGCGTTAAATAAGCGAATATTGATATTAGATGGAGCCATGGGCACCATGATCCAGCAAGAGAACTTGACAGCTGAAGATTTTGGCGGTGAAGAGCTGGATGGCTGTAATGAAATGCTTGTACTTACCAAACCTGAATTAATTCAAACCATACATGAACGTTATCTTGAAGCAGGCGCTCATCTAATCGAAACAAACACCTTTGGCGCAACTTCTGTCGTACTTGCTGAATATGATATTCAAGATAAAGCAAGAGAAATTAATCTCGCGGCCGCGAAACTGGCAAGGCAGGCTGTCGATAAATATAATTCACCCGATTCACCACGTTATGTGGTAGGAGCTATGGGACCCACCACTAAGACCTTATCTGTTACCGGCGGCGTTACTTTTCAAGAGCTTGTCGATAGCTATGAAGAACAAACACTGGCTTTAATAGATGGAGGCGTCGATGTTCTGCTGCTTGAAACCTCCCAGGATACACTGAATGTTAAAGCAGGCAGCATCGGCATCAGACAAGCATTTGCTAAACGGAATACAGAACTTCCTATCATGATCTCAGGTACGATCGAACCGATGGGTACGACACTTGCAGGTCAGAATATTGAAGCATTTTATATTTCTCTAGAACACCTTAACCCGATTTCGGTCGGGCTAAACTGTGCTACAGGTCCTGAATTTATGAGAGACCATATTCGTTCCTTGTCGGCTATGGCAGGAACAGCGGTAAGCTGTTATCCAAATGCAGGTCTACCGGATGAGAATGGTCAGTACCATGAATCTCCAGATTCACTGGCAGTAAAGATTGCAGCTTTTGCAGAACAAGGCTGGATTAATATTGCTGGGGGCTGCTGCGGCACCACTCCGGATCATATCAAGGCGCTTTCTGACAAGCTCAGCCTGATTGCACCGCGTCCTATGACAGGTGAACATCCACCAGCTATTTCAGGGATTGATCCTGTATATGTAGAGCAAGATAATCGCCCTTACATGGTGGGTGAACGGACAAATGTCCTGGGTTCACGCAAATTCAAACGCCTCATTGTTGAAGGAAAGTATGAGGAGGCATCTGAAATTGCTCGTGCTCAGGTTAAGAATGGAGCACAGGTTGTTGATATTTGTGTTCAAGATCCTGATCGGGATGAAGCGGATGATATGCGCAAATTCCTTGGGCTTGTCGCTAAGAAGGTGAAAGTGCCTTTGATGATCGATACCACCGATAGTGATGTTATTGATCTTTCGCTGCAATACTCTCAAGGAAAAGCGATTATCAACTCCATCAATCTTGAGGATGGTGAGGAAAAATTTGAGAAAGTGACTCCTCTGATTCTTAAATATGGGGCTGCTGTCGTGGTGGGAACGATTGATGAGCGCGGCCAGGCGATCAGCAGGGAAGACAAGCTGGAAGTGGCTAAACGTTCATACGACCTGCTTGTAAATAAATACGGTCTCAAACCCGAGGATATTATTTTTGACACACTCGTATTTCCAGTAGGGACAGGGGATGAGCAGTACATTGGCTCTGCAGGGGAGACAATCGAAGGCATCAGAGTAATTAAGGAAGCCTTACCGGGCGTTCATACGATTCTTGGCATCAGCAACGTATCTTTTGGATTGCCGGAAGCGGGGCGGGAGGTACTCAATTCGGTTTTCCTATACGAGTGCACTAAAGCAGGTCTTGATTATGCGATCGTAAATACAGAAAAAGTGGAGCGTTACGCCTCCATTCCTCTTGAGGAGCGTAAGCTCGCAGAAGATTTGATCTATCGAACAAATGATGAAACCCTGGCTTCGTTTGTAGCCGCCTTCCGAAACAAAAAAGTAGAGAAAAAGGTTCAAATCTCGAATTTAACATTGGAAGAGCGTCTGGCATCGTATGTTGTGGAGGGTAGTAAAGAAGGACTCATACCTGACTTGGATCTTGCCAGAGCGAAATATAGTCCGCTTGAGATTATCAATGGTCCTCTGATGAAAGGGATGGAGGAAGTCGGACGACTGTTTAATAACAATGAGTTGATCGTAGCTGAGGTCTTGCAAAGCGCCGAGGTAATGAAGGCTTCTGTTGCGCATTTGGAACAGTTCATGGAGAAGAACGAATCTTCTGTTAAAGGTAAAATTATGCTGGCGACAGTTAAGGGCGACGTCCATGATATCGGTAAAAACCTTGTCGAGATCATTCTTGCCAATAATGGTTACCAAATTGTTAATTTGGGTATAAAAGTACCACCAGAACGAATTATCGAGTCGTACCGTGCGGAAAAAGTGGATGCAATTGGTTTGTCTGGCTTGCTCGTCAAATCAGCACAGCAAATGGTGCTTACAGCACAAGACTTGAAAAATGCGGGCATTGATGTACCCATTATGGTTGGCGGAGCAGCACTTACCCGAAAATTCACAAAGACACGGATTCGACCTGAATATAATGGAATGGTTGTCTACGCTAAGGATGCCATGGATGGGCTTGAAATAGCGAATAAGCTGATGAATCCAAAGTCGAGAGAACTTATGCTGCAAGAGATGGAATTGGAGAAGGAAAAGGACGCAGCTGCTGAGAATAATGTAGTTCCTCTGCCCGAATTGACGAGAGTAGAACGATCCAAAATTTCTCAAGATGCACCTGTGTTTCTTCCTCCCGATTTAACAAGACATACGATTCGGAATTATCCGATCAGTCACATCCTTCCATATGTTAATATGCAGATGCTGCTCGGACACCATCTTGGACTTAAAGGCAATGTGGAGCAATTGCTTAAATCAGGTGATTCGAAGGCAGTGCATTTAAAAGAAACAGTGGATCAAATTATGGATGAAGCTGTAAAGGACGGGATTATCAAAGCAAGTGCCATGTACCGATTTTTTCCTGCTCAGTCGCAAGGAAACAGCATCATGATTTATGATCCAGAGGATCATTCCAAAGTTCTTCACACGTTCACTTTTCCTAGACAAAAAGTAGAGCCGTTTTTATGCCTATCCGACTTCTTGAAATCTGTTGATTCCGGAGTTATGGATTATGTAGGATTTTTGGTTGTAACTGCAGGACAAGGCATTTCAGAGCTTGCTGCAGAATGGAAAGAAAAAGGCGATTATCTCAGATTCCATGCACTACAATCGATCGCACTTGAAGTGGCGGAAGGCTTGG
This sequence comes from Neobacillus mesonae, assembly GCA_023715865.1. Lineage (GTDB taxonomy): Bacteria > Bacillota > Bacilli > Paenibacillales > Paenibacillaceae > Paenibacillus. The sequence continues at coordinate 191,628 of JAMBOW010000002.1, read as the reverse complement.
CGGAACGTATTCACCATATGATGAGGGATTCATGGGGATTCCCTGACCCGGCGGAAATGACAATGAAACAGCGTCTTGGTGCAAGATATCAAGGGATTCGGGTTTCTTTTGGTTATCCGGCATGTCCGGATTTGGAGGATCAAGAGCCGTTATTCAGACTGATGCAGCCTGAAGATATCGGAGTCCAGCTTACAGAAGGATTTATGATGGAGCCGGAAGCATCGGTATCTGCGATGGTATTCAGTCATCCGGAGGCTCAGTATTTTAACGTAGATAAAGCGTAGCCAGTCTAAAAAACCAGGAATCCTCCGATCCTAAATCGGAGGATTTTCCTTTATAGAATTAAAGATTTTTCAGAAGCCGATAATAAATTCAAAGTATATCATTAATGTTTTTAACGAGGTGAGACTATAGTGGAACTTTATTTTTTAGGAACAAACGCGGGTGTACCCTCCATACAGCGTAACGTGACTTCAGTTGCCCTTCGCATGCTTGATGAGCGGCGATCCTTATGGTTGTTTGATTGCGGTGAGGGAACCCAGCACCAATTCTTAAAATCACCGCTTAAGCTGAGCAAGCTTGAAAAAATATTTATTACCCATTTACATGGAGATCATCTGTTTGGGCTCCCTGGGCTTTTATCAAGCCGTGCTTATCAAGGAGGAACGTCTCCACTTACCCTTTATGGCCCGCCGGGAATACGTAGATTTGTTGAAATGTCGCTTGAGCTGAGCCAGTCCAGAATCAACTACGAACTGAGCATCGTGGAGCATGAAGGCGGGATCATTTTTGAAGATGATACATTCAGCGTGGAATCCGCTTTGCTGGAGCACAGAATAGACAGCTACGGTTATCGCATTATGGAGAAGGACAAGCCGGGAAGCCTGGACCCGCAAAAGCTTGCTGTTCACGGTCTTAAGCCCGGTCCGCTTTTTGGGAAGCTAAAACGCGGGGAAAGCATTGATCTGGGTAACGGTCATATCCTTCATGCTCAGGATTTTTTAGGAGCGCCTAAACGAGGCAAAGTAATAACTATACTTGGAGATACAAGACCGACAAATAACTTAGTCCCTCTATCAGCAGGTGCTGATGTTGTTGTGCATGAAGCTACATTTTTACATGAACTGGCATCTACTGCACATGAGTATTTTCACAGCACGGCAAGGCAGGCTGCAGAAGCTGCAAAAGCCGCAGGAGCAGGGAAATTGATCATGACCCATTTTAGTTCCAGATACAAGGATGAAGAACAGCTGCTTCCTCTGCTGGCTGAGGCGAAAGAAGTCTTTCCCAATACTATTCTTGCAGCAGAGCATGAACTGATCCAAATTTAAAAGTCTAACCTCACAATAAGCGCCTTTGTATCATGCTTTGCAATCCTCTTAAAAAGGTTGTACGATGGGCATAATGCTTGTACATAGCGTACATATTTGAGGTTTTTATGTGAGAGGAAGTGAAATCATTGTCAGCACCCAAAGCGTACTTGCTCGACTTGGATGGGACGATATACCACGGAAAGCAGCGGATCGACGGAGCAGAACTGCTTATTCAGCATTTGAAGACTTCCGAAATCCCTTATCTATATGTTACAAACAATTCTTCGAGAACACCGGCAGGAGTAGCGGAGCATCTAAGAGCTCTTGGAATCGAGGCTTCTGGAGAAGAGGTATGTACTTCAGCAGTTGCTGCTGCAGAGTATGTGGCTGAAGAATCCCCTGGGGCAAAAGTTGCCTATATTGGAGAAGAGGGACTGAAAGAGGCGATTATAAACGCTGGACTTCAGATTACTGAGGATTCTCCTGAATATGTGATCCAGGGGATTGACCGTGAGTTTACATATCATAAATTGACGAAAGCACTGCGCTGGATTAACGGCGGTGCCAAGTTTATATTAACGAATCCGGACCTGCAGCTGCCTGCAGATGATGGACTTACTCCCGGTGCAGGGACGATTGGCGCCGCTATTGAGGCTGCTACTCAAGTGAAGCCGGTTGTAATCGGTAAGCCTTCAAGCATATTGATGAAGCATGCTATAGATCGATTGGGACTGCCAGCGGAAGAAGTTGCAGTCATTGGAGATAACATGCGGACAGATATTGCTGCAGGAGCAGCAGCCGGATGTGCATCCATTTTAGTGCTCACAGGTGTGACAACAAAAGAAAATCTGGATGTCCATATTCGCGCCACCGGAATTAAACCAGATGAAATTTATGAAGATCTGCATAAACTGATAAGCACGATCTAGAGAATATCGTATAATGGAACATTGACAGCAACAAGGGAAGGGAAGAATGTAAAGATGCCGGAACTACCGGAAATGGAAAATTACAAAAAGTTATTATCCGATAAATTACTAGATACCCCGATAACAAAGGTGTCGATAAACCGGGAGAAATCCATCAATGTCAGCACCGAAGTATTTGAAGAGGCACTTGTAAACAGCAGAATTGTATATGTTGAGCGCAGGGCGAAGCATCTTATTTTTCATCTAAGCACAGGTCGAAGATTAGTGCTTCATCTTATGCTTGGAGGGATTTTATACTGGGGCACGGAAGAGCAGCGTCCCAATCGAAACACTCAAATCGAAATTGAGTTCGGCGACATGATTTTATATTTTATCGGACTCAGACTCGGCTATCTGCATTTGCTAAGTGCAAAAGAGACGGATGAAGCTATGTCTGACATCGGTCCAGAGCCGCTGGATTACCGTTTTACAGAAGATAAATTTAGAAACGTGCTGAAGGGCAGAAAAGGAACAATAAAATCAACTCTTGTTAATCAGGAAGTGATTGCCGGCATCGGCAACTGTTATTCTGACGAGATCGCATTTGCTGCCAGCCTGACACCTAACACGAGAATTCAAAAGCTGTTGGAGTCGGAAGAATTAACCAGCAGACTGTATCGATCCATTCAATCGGTTCTCCGTGAAGCAACTGCTGGAGGGGGATATATGGAAATGCCTCTTTACGAAGGCGATGAATTAACAGGTAAATATAATGAACAATGCCGGGTGTACGATCGTGAAGGCGAGACCTGCATCCGCTGCAATAAGGGGATTATCCAAAAGACGGTAATTACGGGCAAAAAAGCTTTCTTCTGTCCGGAATGCCAGCATGAAGAAATCTGATTTTTATCTTGGGGGTCACGTAAGCACTAGAGGTGGTTATAAGCAGGCTGCACTGAGAGCTTTCGATATGGGAGCGACAGCTTTTCAGTACTTTCCGAAAAATCCTCGGGGTCTTGTGACCAAAGCATACGATCAGGGGGAAGCGGAGCGATGCAAGGTGCTTTGCGCTGAGCATGGCATTTTGTCTATTGCTCATTCCCCTTACCCGACGAATCCGGCTATCGGCACTATAAAAGGAAATGATTTATATCATGCTATGGTAACCTCACTAAAAAATGATCTTGAAATTGCGGAAGCCTGCGGCTCTGCAGGCGTTGTCGTTCATTTTGGACATGCGAAGACGGAGGATCCGCTTACGGCATACCGCAATATTATTCAATTTTTGGATGAAGTACTAACGAATTGGAATGGGACTGCCCAATTGCTGATTGAAAATCAAGCAGGGGACCATGGACCAATGGGGACAACGATGGAGGAAATTGTACAAATCCGAAGTCTTTCGAGGTTCCCTGAATCAATAGGATATTGTATGGATACTTGTCATGCTTTCGCCAGCGGTTTATGGAACGGAACAATAGACGATGAAATGCTGCAAAAGGGGCATGACATTGGTTATTGGGATCAGCTTGCCGCTGTGCACGTAAACGACTCGAAATATGGTCTTCGGTCTAATAAAGACAGGCATGAGCGGGTAGGCAGAGGAAAAATAGGCGCGGAAGGACTAACTTGGCTGTTGAATCTTAAAGAACTCAAAGGGAAGATTTGGGTACTTGAAAGTGAAAAGGGAGATGACGGCAGCCATAAAGATGACATAGACCGAATTCGCTCCTGGCTGAAGCGGTAACTTGGAAGGGAGGAGCGGCATATGAACATTTTTCTTGATGATTACAGGGCATGTCCAAATGGGTTTACACTTGCTCGAGATGCAGATGAATGCAAGCTGCTTCTAATTGAATACGGTGTGAATATTTTATCGCTCGACTATGACCTTGGTTATGGAAATCCGACTGGACTTGAAATTGCTTCTTTCATAGTGGAACGAAAAGCATATCCCCAAAAAATTTATTTGCACACCTCCAGCGACATTGGTCGCAGAGCCATGTATGAACTGCTCTATACGAACAAGCCTGATCATGTAGAGCTGCATAACGGACCTATACCAAATGAATTGCTGGAGAAAATTGCAGGTGAATCCGGTACATGATTGAAACATCAGAGCAGGAAATTTTAAGAATGGCATGGGAGGGACAGGCCTTTGCCTTGTTCATTTATACTCCCTTATGCGGCACCTGTCATGCAGCGAGACGTATGCTTGAAGTTTGTGAGCACCTGCTGCCGGCAGAAATATTATATGAAGCGAATATTACTCAGATTCAAGGCCTCGTACAGCAGTACCAGATCAGAAGTGTCCCTGCGGTGCTACTGTTTAGTGGTGAAAAAGCACTGCCCAAGCATGTTTATCGAATGGAGTCGGTAGAGCATCTGCTCGCTCAAATCAGGAGGGTGATCAAATGATCGGAATGGAGCATGTCTCTCTTCGTCGAGGAGACAAGGTGATACTGGATGACGTCAACATTCAGATGAAACCCGGGGAAAATTGGGTTATTCTTGGCCGTAACGGCAGCGGTAAAACAACGATACTAGAAATGATCATGGGTTACATGTTCCCTTCCCAGGGGAAAGTGAAGGTACTGGATTACGTGTATGGCGAATGTGATGTTAGGGAAGTCCGTAAGGAAATCGGCTATATCAGTCAAACTTTAATTGAAAAGCTGGCGCTGAAGGATCCTGTATGGGAAGTCGTTGCGACTGGCGCTTATGCTTTTTTGCGTTTTTATCAGCATATTCCGGATGAAGTAAGGGACGAGGCATATGCACGGCTTGAGGAGATTGGATTTTCTCATCTAGCTGAGCAGCCGTTCGGAACGTTGTCTCAGGGAGAGCGCAAGAAAGTGCTCTTAGCTCGTTCATTAATGGCTAAACCAAGACTCTTGATCATGGACGAGCCGTGTGCGGGTTTAGATTTGTTTGAAAGGGAAAAAATGCTTCAGGCAGTGGATGAATTAGGTAAGAAAGATATTGCCGTTGTTTACGTCACGCATCATATTGAAGAAATTATGCCCTTATTTACTCATATTGCACTTATAAAAGACGGTAAGGTGGCCGCAGCAGGTCCAAAGAAAGAAGTACTGACAAAAGAAACGATAATGCATACTTATGGTGTTTCCGTCGAGCTTGACTGGTTCGAAGAAAGACCATGGATTCGAGTGTGCAGTGGAGGTTAATTAATTTTGAGTAATCAAGAATTTGCCGCAGACATTAATGCTGCAAGAATCATTTGTACAGCCAATCACGGGTTTGCTCCTTATGCCCAAGAGGAATTGAGAAGAGCATTTGGCAGCGTGAAGAGCACAATGCTCGTATCGGGGGAAGTATTTTTAGCTACCCTGCCTAGAGAGCTTGATGACGTGAGAGATATTTTAGTCAGAGAGCCGCTCATATTTTTGAGACATATATTCCCTGTTCAATTTGAAGAGAAGGTGGATGATCCAGAAGCAGCATTCGCCGAATTATACCGTTTTTTGCTGGGGCACAAGGCTCTTCAAGAGGGAACTTATGCTTTGCAGGTTAGAAAAACAGAGGATAGCTATTGGAAAGAAAGCTCAGGGGCGCTAAAACAGCACTTGGCATCTGGCCTAGAATCCTTGCCGGCTGTGCCCGTTGTACAGGAAGTGGATATGATCGTCTCTGTGTTCTTAACAGAAGATCGGCTATATGCCGGGGTTTCCAAAGCTGAGGATAATTTATCCGATTGGAACGGTGGAGCAATTCGCTTTCAGAAGGAAGAGGGTCAGATTTCAAGAGCTAAATTTAAGCTTCTCGAAGCCGAAAAGACGCTCGGTATTCCTTTTTCTTCGTTTCATAACGCGGTCGATATCGGTGCAGCACCAGGTGGATGGACTTCCTTCCTTCTAGAAAGAGGACTCCAAGTGACGGCTGTGGATCCGGCGAAAATGAACCCTTCGCTGTTAGGTCATCCAAATCTGAAGTATGTATCCAAAAATGCGGGTGACGTCAAATTTAGAGATAATGAGTTTGATTTGCTCGTATGTGACATGAGCTGGAGTCCCAAATTGATGGCCAAGCTGGTAACAGGCTTGCTGCACAGTCTGCAGTCTGGTGGTACTGCCGTTGTAACAGTAAAGCTGATGCACAAAAAACCGATGGCATTAATCCGTGAAGTCATCGAAGTATTTGAAGACTCTAGAATGCAGATACAAAGAGCAAAGCAGCTCTTTCATAATCGGGATGAGATCACGCTTTATATGATCAAGTACTAGTACTTCTATATAGAGGACCAAGCTAATATAGCTTGGATCCTCTTTTTCTATATTAAAAGTAAAAAAACACTTTACATTTTCTTATCATTTATCATATAATTAATCCAAAATTAACCAGTACGGAAAAGGGAAAGCATCCCTATTGTCGATGGCAGTAACGCTGTGCATCACAATAGGGGCTTTCTCTTTTTTTGTGCCTAAAGGGGGTTTTTGATGAAGCATCCTTCCCGGCTAGAAAGAGGGTCCGTCCTCGGAGGAAGATACAGAATCGTTCGAAAAATAGGATCAGGCGGTATGAGCCATGTCTACTTGGCTGAAGATTTGAAGCTGTCAGGCAAGAAATGGGCTGTGAAGGAAAGTGTCATTTTGCCTGAACACTATGGAAATATCATATCGGAAGCAGAAATGTTAATCGCATTACAGCACCCTAGACTACCGCAAATTGTAGATTTTTTTGAACCGAACGATGAAGGCTTCAGCTACCTGGTGATGGACTATATTAATGGAAAGACACTGCAAGAACATTTGCATCAAAATCTCTACAATATTCCGGTCAATCAAATGTTAAATATAATCCATCAAATTATGGAGGTGTTGGATTATATGCACCGGCTTACTCCGCCTATGATTTATCGAGATTTGAAGCCCGGAAACATAATGATTACAGACGAGGGCGAGATTCGTTTGATCGATTTCGGCATTGCCAGAAAGTATAAGCAGAAGGTTGAGGAGGACACGATCAAGCTCGGAACGATTGGCTTCGCAGCTCCTGAACAGTTTGGCTCAGGTCAGACAGATGGTAGATCGGACCTTTACAGTCTTGGTGCTTTGTTTCTCTACATGGCAACAAGGGGAACGCATAGTGAGTGGATTCCTGGTGTTGAACAAATGCTGGGAGGTCTAAATATGCGCAGCTACATTCCTGTTATAAGAAGACTGCTCAGGCACGAGCCAGAGGCACGATATCAATCCATAGGGGAGCTTAGGGAAGAGATGTACCGGCTTTCAGCCCCTGCAGCAAGTAGGAGTACTGCTCGGAATGAAGTCAAAATAGCTCAAGGAACCTGTGTAATCGCTTTAATCGGAACCGGACCCGGGACTGGTGTAACTCATACGGCAATTGCCATAAGCCATTATTTGGCACGGGCAGGAAATAAAGTAGCAGTCGCAGAGCTTTCTCAGCGCTCGGGTGCATTTGCCAGGATAAGGTCGATCGCCTTGGGCGAATCAGATGAAATTCATACCATGAACATGTTTGAAATTGATCGAGTCCACTATTTTCAGAAAAGGAACAAGTATGAAATCATCGGACTGCTTGGAGGGAGTTACGAGTATGTGGTTCTGGATATGGGACATGAAAGGGATCAACGTAGCATGGAGGAGTTTTTCCGTAGTGACCTTCCCATTGTAGTGAGCGCTGCTGCGGAGTGGAAGCATGATGATCTCGCGTTATTTTTACGTTCATATGATTCTCATCCTAAGATGAAATGGACTTATCTATTGCCTCTTGCATCGAGAGAGACCGTAACTAGGATACGCAAAAGCATAAATTCATCACGGGTGTACAGTGTTCCTCTTCATTTTGATCCTTTTGACCGGTCTGATGATATGGATAAAGTTCTTGCTCAGGCGCTCAGTACCTTTATGCCTGAGGGCAAAAGAAAGAGGTTTCTGTTCATATAGGAACAAAAAGAGTTTAGTAAAGGAGTCCTTGTGTGTCCAAAATTAGAAAACAAAGCAAGAAGAAGATATATGCCGGATTAATTGGGGCGGCTGCGGCAAGTATTTTATGTAGCGGGTATTTGCTTTATGACTGGAAATCCGACAAGGATTCGAGGGACCTGCTGGAATCAAGGCATGAGATGGAGCTGGCTGAAGTAAAGAAGCAGCTTCTTACGGAGCAGGAGGAGAACCAGACTGGTTATGTAACCATTCATGATATTCCTTCAGGTACACCTCTTAAGGATTCTGATGTAAGAGCTGTTAAAGTCCCGAAAGGCCAAGCACCGGATAATTTAATGAAAGAGCTGGACGAAATCCCGGGCCGCATAGCAAAGATTGAGCTAAAGGCTGGAACGGCATTAACGAGTGCAATGATATATGAGGAGAAGCCAACACCTGCTGATTTAAGAAATCGAGAAATTTCGGTTATTCAATTACCTTCGCTTCTCAGTGCAGGAGATAGAATTGATGTACGTATTCAGTTTCCAACAGGCCAGGATTACATTGTATTGTCCAAAAAGAAGGTTGAGGATCTGAATGGAGCTACGATGTGGATGACATTAAACGAAGAAGAGATTCTCACATTGTCCAGTGCCATGGTGGATGCCTATCTTCATAAAGCATCATTATATTCTCTTACATATGTAGAACCGGAATTTCAAGACCGTGCCATACCGACCTATCCTTCTAATGAGAAAGTCCTTCAGCTGATCGAATCAAACCCGAATATCGTAGATCGTGCTGAACGTGCCCTGGCCAGTCAGCTTCGCGTGTCATTAGAACAAGCTTTGAGCGAAACTGCTTCATATGCGGTATCAGAATCGATTGAAAACGACTTGGTACGTTCAAACGTAAGCAGCTCCTTACCAAATTGGACTACAGACAGTAGAGAAGACAGCACTGCAGAATCACCAAGCAATGAAGAGATTTGGAAGGGATCATCGGGTAGTTCAGGACAAACAGCAAATTCTGATCTTGAGGAACAAAACGAGATCCTATCTCAGCCTTTTACAGCAAAACCATAGTTGAAGTTCGGAAAGGAGTAGTCCCATGAATAGCTATATATTTGCTGGTTTATGTAATAAGACCGATGTACTGCTCTCTTTATGTAAAGTTTTAACCAAAAGCGGGTTTAGAGTGCTTCTGATTGACGCTACTGCTGATGAACGATATCGATACTGTATTGATGAAATTCACACAGATGTTCAAATTACGGAATTTGAGGGATTTGATGTAGCTTTTGGATTTTCACACTTCACTCAAATTGAACAATATCTGGACGGTTTTGAAGAGAAGCTTGCCGCTTATGACTTCATTATTCTTGATATGGAGCGCAAAGATTTTTTATCTGCTGAGCATTGGATATCTGCTTCTGCTCGGGTGTGGGCAACAGATTACACACGTTTAAGCTTGGAGCGGGGAAGGGCTTGGATTACCGACTTGATGGAGGGATTAGGGGTAGAGGAACTTCCGGGATTTTTCAGATTGTACACCAATACGGTTGATACGTACCTTGAGAACTTTATTTGGAGCTATTTTGATAATGCTCCAATTCGCTTTCATGCAAGCAGGGTGATATTTCATTCGGATGAGATGGATACTGCCCTTCGTATAGAAAATGAACATTATCGCAGGCTGACAATGAAACCCTTATCAAAACAGTACAAAAGATCGCTTGCCGAGCTTATTGAAACGATTATTGGCTGGGATCGTGTTGAAACGAAGCGGGCATTGCAAATGACGGAAAGGAGAAGAGCATGAGCAGCGTCGTTTTCTGGAGTCCAGTGCAGGGAAGAGGAACCTCCTCCCATTTGTTTTCATCCGCTTTAATGATTGCTTTATCTCACCATGTTCGATTACTGACAATGCATACGGATATTGAAGGAAGTAGTATAGAAGCGGCACTACCGTTAAGAGACAATACAGCCAATCACATAACTAATCTGATAACAACGACCGGTTGGGACGCTTTGCTTCGTTTATATATAAGCGGAAGCCTGACTAGAGATAAATTCAGAGATTGCACAGTTCCCCTATACAGACAGCTGGACATGCTTCCAGGTGCACGCGGGCAGAATTACTCTGATATAAAGGATGCATATATAAACTACGTATCACCGCTATTAAAGGCAGCCAACGAGGCATATGATCTTGTGCTGCTTGATGCGGGAAATCAGATAAGGATGGAGAGAAATTTGTTGAAGGATGCAGATGTAGTCATTATAAATTTGGATCAGAATTTAAGAGTGCTGGAACGCTATTTGGATAATAAAGAAATAATAAAAGATCTTGAGGACAAAAAAATAATCGTAACGCTTGGTCAATATGATCCTGAATCTAGCTGTACCATAAGTAATATTAAACGCCGCTTCGGTTACAAAGGCCAGATGATTGGTATACCCTATTGTACGGAATATAAGGATGCTTGGAACAGACGTGATGTATCGTCCTATATGCAGCAGAATATGAACTTAGATAAGAAAAACGGACGTAAGGGAGAACATGCCGCAAGTATTCGCGAGTTGGCAAAAGCCATTATGGATAATGCCGGACTGCGCACTATTTTGAAGCAGCTTGAAAGGGGAGCATAAATGGGTGAGGAGGTTCTAATGAATATATTTCTCCTCTTTCTATTGACCTCAGCAGCTGTATTACTGCTCATTATGCGGGTTAGAAATGTCCGGTTACTCTCAATACGCTTACAGGGAGGGAGCAGAGAAGAAAGCACCATTGAGCATCTAACGGAGTATATCAAGCAGTCTCTCCATGAACTCAGTCACACTCAGCTTGCAGACGCAGGACTGCATGAGGAGGAGTATAAGCGGAGGTTAAATCAAAGAGCAGACATGAGACGTGCGCTTAAAGATTGTATCTCAGGGAATGTCAGTGACAAGGCGTTTGTTAAAAATTTGATTGCCGATCTCTTGATTCACAGCTATGGACTTAGTGAGGAGAACATTAACGAGGCTATTCCATTTGAGAGCGCTCAAAATTTAAGCATTCAGGACCAATTTGAAATTGTGTTTTATATTTATAAACAGCAATTTGGAACTGAGGCGTTATCCAACCTGATTGATACATATGATTTAGCTGAGCTTCGAAGCAGAGAAGGGGATAACGCTCAAGACAGCTACGTGATTACAGATGAAGATATTAGATATATATTTTCTTGTGAATATAGGGAGATTAGCTTCATAGATAAGGTGAACATTGTTGTGCAAAGAATCTACCAACAGTACAAGGGGTTTTCGGTAGTTGATGAAATTCGTGATCAGCGGATCGACGGGGTAAGCGGAGGGGTTAGCGGATTGATGGATGCTGACTTTTCATCAATAAATAATGATAAATCTAATAATAATTTTCACTTAACAAGGGAATATCGAGATGATGAGTCTTCTAGGGCGACCGAAAGTATCTGGATATTTTACAAAGGAAAGTCCATTCATTTGTCATTCTTATCTTTTGGAACGGAGAGAGAACTGAAAAGGGTGTGCCAAAATATTTACAAATACAATCACCCGGGGCAGCTGTCTGAATCAAAGGGCTATAAAGTAAATGATATGAAGGATGGATCGAGAGTTGTTGTAGTACGGCCGCCTTTTTCAGAATCATGGGCATTTTTCGTCCGGAAATTTGACTTGCAAAGTACGACTCTGACGAAGTTGATTGTTGGTGAGAATGCTGAGCCTGTCATCGAGTTGATTAAATTTCTAATGAAAGGCAGTAGAATTACTGCGATTACAGGGGCTCAGGGCTCAGGTAAAACTACACTGCTTATGGCGATGATTGAGCATATATATCCCTACCATACCCTTCGTGTTCAAGAGATGGCCTTTGAGCTCCATTTAAGAAAGCTTTATAGCAGACGCAATATATTAACATTCAGAGAAACAGATCATATTACCGGACAAGAGGGTCTTGATCTTCAGAAGAAGACAGACGGAACAGTGAATATCCTTGGTGAAGTTGCGAGCGATGAGGTAGCAGCATGGATGATTCAAATGTCGCAGGTAGCAAGCTTATTCACTGTATTTACTCATCATGCCAAGACGTTCTCTGATCTCATATTTTCTTTAAGAAACTCTCTGTTGAAGGCGGGTATCTTCAGGCAGGAGTCCGTAGCTGAGGAACAGGTTGCAAGTGTTATTAATTTTGACATCCATCTCAAGAAGGATGCGGATGGCAAAAGATATATTGAACGGATTACTGAATGTACTCCGTTTGGAGCCGAATCCCGATCAAATGGTTCTTTTAAATATCGCAATATTGTGGAGTACAAGCATGGAAAGTACCATGTTAACTCTTCGCTATCGGAACATAACCGGGATGAAATGCTGTCGCACATGAGTATGGAAGATGCGATTCTTTTTAGAAGATGGCTTTCTGAGCACAGAGGTGACGTTTATGTCTCTTAAGGAATGGCTCATAGTTTTGCTTCTCATTTCGTTAACGGGATTACTGCTCGTCTACGGATTTATACTGCGAGCGAACCGTCGGCAAGATGAACAAGGAATGTATAAGCCGGTAAGCAAAATTCAGAACCTAGCTTCAATCAATTCCTTTTTCGCAAAATCTTATCATGTCGGACTGAAAATACCGGGAGTTTCTCATTACATATTACTTATGCGAAAGAAGCTGAGCTACCAGCAGGGAATGAGTGAATATTTGCTTCGTTGTCACACCATGAAACTGACATTTACCATATGGATCTCCTTTATAATTTCTGGCTGTGTATTACTGTCATTTCAGCCTGGTATAAGCTTTATCATTCTATCTTTGCTTGTCGGCATTATCATCAATAGTTTGTTTTTGGATATGACGGTGGCACGGTATGAGCGGAAACTGCTCTCTGAGATGGTGGAGCTGTTTGCCGATGTTCGTCACAAATATCATCAGCATGGAATGGTAGAAGAGGCGCTTTATGAAGCTGCTGAATCCGTGACCGGAGAAGCAACAAGACATGCCATGCTTATTTATACAGCGCTGACCTCTACTAATCCTGATGAAGAGCTTGAACGGTATTATGAAACTGCTCCTAATCGTTTTTTAAAGGCTTTTGCCGGTATCTCATATATGGTCATGGAATTTGGGGATCAGGATACGGAACATGGATCTGTCTTTTTAAAAGGAATCAGCAGTCTTACACAGGAGATCCACTTGGAAATTTTACGGCTGGATAAGCTCGATTATTTATTAAAAGGACTTAACGTAATAAGTTTGGCTCCGGTCTTCTTCACAAAGCCGATAGAAAAATGGGCAAGAAGCAGTTTCCCGACTATGAACGATTTCTACGACAGCAAAATGGGGGTTATTGTTCTACTATCGATTTATGTCATTATTATCGCCTGCTATATCCTGCTTCAGCAGCTGCAGCGGAATCAAGAGACGGTCTTTCGTGTTTCAGAGAAGAAAAAGATACCTGAGAAACAGATGTATAGATGGAAATGGATGCGTGTAATCGTATCAAGCTTTAGTCCACGTCCGGGTACGAGCAGCTACAATTCAATGGTCAGACTGCTCCGTGAAACAAATACACATCTAAAAATCGAATGGTTTCTGGTACGCAGACTTGTCTGTTTTGCGATGTGCTTTGTTTTTACTATAGGAAGCATTCAGTTTTTGCATCTTCTTGAGCAAGGGCATCTTGTGAGCAAGCCTGTGATGAGTACAACGATTTTTGGTGAATTGCCAGCCGAAGAGCTGGCAGAGTCACGGGCTTGGAGCGAGCTGGATGAAAAGGTTATGCGTGACTTAAATATGAATTCAAAAAGCACTTCTGAAGAGATAGAACAATCGCTCTTAGAACTGTCACAAGATCATCTGGCAAAAGAGGATCTGCTTAATGCAGTGCCCCGAATCATGGACAAGCTGCAGGCTTGGAACCGAGAGGTCTTTAAGTGGTGGGAATTGCTTATCAGTTTTGGAGTGGGGTATGTGGGATATCAGCTTCCGGTGCTGCTGCTTTATATTCAGCGCAAAGTTCGGAGTATGGATATGAGGCATGAAGTTTATCAATTTCAGACTGTAATTTCCATTCTAAGAGAAATGGATCGGATGTCTGTTGAAGAAATACTGGAATGGCTGAATCGTTTTGCCGTTATTTTTAAAACTCCTATCCAAAAATGCCTCCTACATTACGAGCATGGACCGGAGGCGGCACTAGAAGAACTCAAGCAAGAGGTATCTTTGCCGGAGTTTCAGCGGGTTGTAGATAAGCTCTTGCTGTCTTTGGGGGCCATCACCATTAAAGAAGCTTTTGATGATTTGGAAGGCCAAATGTCGTTCTACTTCGAACAGCGCAGACAGGAATATGCCAAGCTGATCGAGACAAAGGCGGAATGGGGGAGAATGATCGGGTTTACACCCATGTATGCACTTATTTTTCTTTATTTAGTCGTTCCACTCATTGCGGTGAGCTTTACACAAATGAATATTTACTATGATCAGATTCAGAAAATCTAAAACTAGAATTATATCGGAGGTTAGAATATGCAAAATGCTTCATCCGCATTAAAAGTTGCAGCTGGCATTTTTCTTACGATCGCACTTATTACGATCGTCGTAATTTTATTTATTTCTGCACAGGAAGCAACCAAGACCGCACAAAACAATTTTGCTGATATTCAAACGGAGCTGTCGCAAGCCTCCTTTACCGTATATGACGGAACTACAATCAGCGGTTCACAAGTAACAAATGCACTTCGTAAATTTACAGGCAAAGATCAGTTTGGAATTTATATTAGAACAGGTAAAAATCCGGAGGGACAATGGTATGGCTATCCACTGAATATCAGCTCTGATACCAATTATGGCTATGGAGAAGTGCTTAATCCTGAAGGCACAACGATGGGTTCTTTAAATAACACTTTAAATGAACGTAAAAATGAGTATGTAAATCCCAGCGGCAGGTTCAAAGCAACTGTTATTAAGGACAGCTCCAATGTAGTCAGGGGATTGTTATTTGTTCAGTCTTAAGAGAAAAATGTACTTTGTCAGAAGGAAGGGATCTAGCTGGCAGAACATACTCGAACGATGCTGCTTATAAGTGCAGCAGTTACTCTTTGGATTGGAGCCTGCACATTGACTCTATCCTTGTTATCTTCAATGGAAGAGGCAGCTAAGGCTAGACGTCAATTTCAATCCGTGCAGGATGGCAGAATACAAACCGTTCTTGGGGACGCAGTAGACCCGGTTGTCAGCGGGGCTTATGTACGAAACAAGGTAAGGTTTATGCAAGAGGATTCAATTCGGGTAACCCTAGATGGTCAAATTCAGGCCGATGATGAACAATTTGATCCAGATATTCAATACACAGCTCATTATATTAGAGGTCCTGCCGGTGATCTCATACAAATCGATTTTCGAAAGGAGGTCGGTTCTCCTTGATTAACAGTATTTCAAAAATACTGGCAGCCTTGCTTGCTGTACTGCTTCTTTATGTTTATCCGGCTGTTGAAGCTGCCGGGAAGCAGGATGATCTATCCAGATTGGCTGCATATAATACGGTTACTAAGTTCGTTGATGCAGTAAGGACAAAGGGATACATTACTCCTACAATGTATGAACAGTTTCAAATCGAGCTGGAGAGAACTGGCAATACCTATACTATCGAGCTTGAGCATATGCACAAAAAATATGTGCCGGAGTATACAGACCCCATGAACGAAGATACTTTTTCTGGAAAGTTCGAGGCGGTATGGGATGGTTACTATAATGATCAAGTTCTAAATGTCCTATTTCCAGATAGCGAGCTGGACAAGCATGATCCAGCGCGAGTTTACAAGCTTACGGCCGGAGATTTTTTTCATGTTACTTGCGCGAATACGAACAGGACACCTGCTGACATTTTCATGGAGTGGCTGCAGATAGATACGAGTGAGGGAAGCTCGATATTTGCGAATTACGGAGGCATGGTTATTAATGAGGATTACTGATTATGCCATCCTTTTCGTATTGATATTCTTTCCGATCTTTTGGCTTGGGAGCTTAAGTATGAAGGATGAAGCAGAGGTAATTATTCTCGAGCAGAAGTATACTCAGGCTGTCCAGACTGCAGTGCAGGATGCAAGCAGCAACATGCATCAGAATGAGGATCCGTCACTTGAATCAGGGTATGCCTCCTCGAAGTCGGTTCGTGTTGATAAGGATCTCATTCTGCAAACTTTCATGCATACAATATCATTGAACTTTGGTATAGAGGGGGATCAGTCAGCACAAAAAGCATTTATGACTTATCTTCCTGCACTTCTCGTTATCGATTATGACGGCTACTATATTTATCGGAGCTTTCCGTATACGGATCAGGATGGTTACGATGCGGAAGAGCATTTGTGGACAGAGAAGAAGCTGTATATCTATTCAGATGAATCAGGAAACACGGTTCGCTTTACGCTCGACAACTACGTTTATGCCTATGATCATTCTTCAGATCGGTGGCTTGAAGGCTATTTGGAAGAAATTCAATCACTAACAGATATCCCGCTTCTCCGGAATGCTGAAGACTTTGAGCATGTGAGGAGGCAAACTATCGTAAGTACTATTCAAGAAGATCTTGCCTATTCCATTCGTATTCATAATGAGAAAGCTCTGCGCAGCAGTGGAGCCTATCGATTTACACTTCCTGTCATATCAGAGGAAGAATGGTATAACACGATTAATGACGTTGGAGTAATGGCATTTATTCAAGGAATCCCTGTGGGTGCAGGGTATTACAACAATTATGCATTTGGCAGCGGCCGATTAATCAAGTCCACGCCAATTATGGGTGGGTTGGATCCGGAGTCGGGAGTCAAATACTATTATCCGAGTACTTGCTCTTATCCTTACATACCTTTAGAGAGATTTACAGGACCCAAAGAAGCAGCAGCTTCAGGCTACTACGAACATAGCTGTTCCAATATGGAAACCGATAGATAATCCAACTGCTTCTTTTATTTATGCTAAGTCTTATCATTTTTGCTCCTGGAAAGCGACTCCTTAAAAATCTTAGTTTCGGTAGAGCTCTTAATTATGCTAATATATCTTATTAGATGGATTGAACAAGATTCTGATAATAATAGAAAGACAGCTGATCAATCCAAAAGACAGACTTGAAGATAAGAATAGATATTAAAGGCATATGCCATACAAGATAGGAGCAACTGCATTATATGAGTTTATTGACTGTAGAAAATGTCAGCCATAATTTTGGAGAACGCACATTATTTAAAAATGTATCCTTCCGTTTGCTGGCAGGTGAACATGTCGGATTAGTCGGTGCCAACGGAGTTGGAAAATCAACGCTGATGAATATTTTAACCGGCCAACTGCTTAAAGACAGCGGTAAAGTGGAGTGGACACCCAAAGTTCGCTATGGATACTTGGATCAGCATACAAAGCTGACCCCGGGAAAGACGATCCGCGATGTATTAAAGGATGCTTTCTTACCTTTGCTTGAGCTTGAAAAAGAGATGATGGTTATTACAGAAAAGATGGCTGATGCAACACCTGAGCAATTAGAACAACTGCTCGAAGAGATGGGTGAAATTCAGGAGCAGCTGGAAATCGGCGATTTTTATCTGATTGATGTAAAAGTTGAAGAGATGGCGAATGGTCTTGGACTTAATGCCATTGGACTCGATCGTGATGTATCTGCATTAAGCGGGGGACAGCGGACAAAGGTTCTGCTTGCGAAGCTCTTGCTTGAGAAACCAAACGTACTGCTCTTGGATGAGCCGACTAACTATCTGGATGTTGAACACATTGAATGGTTGACACGTTATTTGAAAGATTACCCTTATGCTTTTATGCTGATCTCTCATGATACCGAATTTATGAATCAGGTCGTTAACATCATTTATCATTTGGAATTTGCAAAATTAACACGTTATTCTGCCAACTACAACAAGTTTCTTGACATGGCAGACATTAATAAGAATCAGCATATTGATGCTTATGAGAAACAGCAGGAATTTATTAAGAAACAAGAAGATTTCATTCAGCGCAACAAGGCACGCTATTCAACCTCCGGTCGTGCTAAGAGCCGTGAGAAGCAATTAGACCGGCTGGAACGAATTGACCGTCCTGAGGAAGCAGCCAAACCGGTATTTGGCTTTAAAGAAGCTCGTGCGAGCGGAAAGACTGTTTTTGAAGGCATCGATTTTGAGATTGGCTATGATTATCCATTGCTGCCCAAAATGTCGATGACCATTGAACGCGGTGATAAAATTGCAATTGTCGGCTACAACGGGGTTGGTAAATCCACGCTCCTCAAAACGATTCTTGGTAAAATTCCAGCGATCAGCGGAAAAACCTATTTAGGTGATTTCCTCTATCCGTCTTATTTCGAACAGGAGGTACGTCCTGGGAAGATTACGCCAATTGATGACGTATGGAATGAATTTTCTCACTTGAATCAGCACGAAGTGCGTGCTCATCTGGCTCGCTGCGGACTCAAGAACGAACATATCACCAGACCGCTTAACATGCTGAGCGGGGGCGAACAAGCAAAGGTGCGTCTATGTAAATTGATGATGCGTGAAACTAACTGGATCTTATTCGATGAGCCGACGAACCACTTGGATGTCGTTGCGAAGGAAGAGCTCAAACGGGCACTCAAGGAATTCAAAGGTACTGTATTGCTCGTCTCTCATGAACCTGATTTTTACGAGGATTGGGTAACCAAGACATGGAACGTGGAAGAATGGTCTGCTAAAGTCTAAGACTAATAAAGCTGATACTTTCCAAATCCTTACTTTTGTGCTAACATAATCTTCGTACTTTACAACAATATACGAATCACTAGGGGAGCCGCTCGTTTGCGGCTGAGATGGAAGAAATCGATTCCGGACTCTTTGTACCTGATCTGGATTATACCAGCGTAGGGAAGTGGGATAGCTGCTAGTTTCTTTAAAGCTGAGGTTCATTATTCTTTACTGAATACGATGCTTAGTCTTATGAAGGATACAGCAGTCTTCATTTTTAATGTGATATTAAACCACTTCTTACGAGGAGTGGTTTTTTTGTTGTTATTTCAATGTAGCACTTAATGCTGTAAGCCATTGAAAGATCAAGCTGTTTTGGGATTTGGATTATTCCATTGCATAGCTATCTTGCTTGGAGCATCAGAACAGTCGAAAGGGGCAGAGAGATTATTTCTGAACGTCGTATGCTCGAATTTCACGTCATTTCATCTACGAAGGTGCCTTACAAGGCATGGATTGAGATTTTTTCGGAAATATGGCCTTACGTAACTGCTATGCATATCCGAGATCGAGAACGAACCCGTATGGAAATTGAGCGGTTTATCGGTTCCCTTACTCAAAACCATGTTCCGCTTTCCAAGATCGGACTGAACCGCCAGGTTAGTCTAACCCACAAATACGCTGTCGGCACCCATCAAATTGGAATGGAGGAATTGAACCAAATTAAGTTGGAGCGGCAGCATTCGAATCGGAATAGCCCTCTGCGTTTAGGGGTATCTGTTCACAGTTTACAGGAAGCGAAGCAGGCTGAATTCCAGGGAGCTGGTTTTTTAATCTATGGTCATATTTACGACTCCTCCAGTAAACCGGGTGCTGCCCCACGCGGAATCGATTCACTTCGAAAAATCTGCTATGAAGTGAGCGTACCTGTGATTGCGATTGGAGGAGTGCAGCCTGAAAATGTCGGAGAGCTGATTGAAGCCGGAGCATCCGGAATAGCTATTATTTCAGGAGTGATAAATTCAGAAGATCCGCTGGCGGCCATGTTCGCTTATCGTAAGGAACTTTTGCGTTATGGGACAATTAAGTAAGTAATCGTCAGCTTAGGAGGAATAACATGAGTGCAGCTGATCTTAAATCCAGTACCAATCGAAAGTCCGAGTTCATCATCGTTGGAGGAGGAATTATTGGATCTGCTATTGCTTATTATCTGGCTCGGGAAGGTAAAGATGTTCTGCTATTAGAAGCAGACCGCATGGGATCTGGTTCCTCAGGTGCTGCAGCAGGTATGCTGGCACCCAGGCTAGAAACATTTACTGCGCCTGCGTTAAAGGAAATGGCAGAAAGAAGTCATCGATTAATGCTGCCTTTAATCGATGAGCTATCAAAGCTCAGTCCTATTGATGTGGCGGTCAATCATTCGGGATTTGTTGTGCCCTTTACTGATAGTCGAATGAAAAACGAACATTCGATCCATCAAGCTTATTGGAATCAATTCAAACTGAGAACTGAAATTCCAGCTATTTGTGAACAGGCAGAGGGAGCATTTTATTTTTCTGAGGAGCTGCAGCTTGTACCTTCCCAATTCGTTAAAGCATTAGCGGAAGGTGCAAAAGCGAAGGGTGCACGCTATGTGGAACAGCAGTCTGTTACCTCACTGGATATACAGGATGGAGTTATTTGCGGCGTCGAAACAAAAGAAGGCATGTACTGTGCCGATCAAGTGATAATTGCATCAGGTTTAGGGACAAATGATGTGCTTTCTACCTGGGGAATTGATCTAAGGACAGTGCCTGTCAAAGGTGAAATAGCCGCTGTCTCGTTACCCGGGCTGAGACTGGATCATACCATTTATACTCATGACATTTACCTAGTGCCTAAGCCTGGTGATGAGATATGGATTGGAGCAACAAGCATTCCGTTTGATAACAGTAAACATGTCTCCGTCCAAGGAATAGTCCGCCTGCTTAGAGAGGCAAGCAGATGGCTCCCAGAATTAGAACAGGCTTCCTTAGTTAGGTCCTGGGCAGGACTGAGACCTCACACGATAGATGGACTGCCGTATATCGGCAAGTACGAGGGAGTTAAAGGATTATACATTGCAGCCGGTCATTATCGTAACGGCATTCTGCTGAGTGCTGTAACGGGCGAAATCATCAGCCGGCTTGTTGCAGGAGAGAGTGAAGAAGAGCTCGGCATAACGGAGTTTTCACCCATGCGTGTTATGCAGAAAGGAAGTGTTGTACATTGAAATTGTTGGTTAACGGACAAAATATGCAGTTTGACGAATCAATTACTTCAGTTAGCGAGCTGATAGATTCGCTCGAATTAGGTATTAAAACCGTTGTAGTGGAATGGAATGAGCAAATATTAACTCGGGATTTACATTCTTCTACGAGACTTACGGACGGAGATAGGATCGAGATTGTACATTTTGTGGGAGGCGGTTAATGATGTTGAATATCGGAAGCTACAGTTTTCATTCTCGGCTGTTACTAGGAACAGGAAAGTTCTCTGACCTGCACATTCAGCGTAAAGCAGTCGATATTTCTGAGTCAGAAGTGCTGACTTTTGCGGTTCGAAGACTCAATTTGGATAAAAAGGATGAGCCGCATTTTCTAGACCAGCTGGATTTGGCTAAATATACTTTGCTGCCGAATACTGCAGGGGCGCAAACTGCGGAGGAAGCGGTAAAAATTGCACGACTCGCTAAAGCATCCGGACTATGTGATATGATAAAGGTAGAAGTGATCGGTGATTTGACCACGCTGCTGCCTGACCCATTGGAGACCCTTAAAGCTTGTGAGATATTGCTGGAGGAAGGATTTACAGTGCTCCCTTATATCTCTGACGATGTAATACTTGCGAAAAAACTGCAGCTGCTAGGTGTTCACGCGATTATGCCAGGTGCTTCACCTATAGGTTCAGGCCAAGGGATAAATAATCCTAGATCGCTTGAACTCATTATTGAACAGGCCGTCGTTCCTGTTATCGTCGATGCTGGAATTCGCTCACCACGAGATGCTTCTTTTGCAATGGAATTGGGTGCCGATGCTGTATTGTTAAATTCCGCTGTTTCGGGAGCGGGTGATCCGGTAAAGATGGCAGAAGCAATGAAATATGCTGTATGGGCAGGCAGAAAGGCGTATGAGTCAGGGATGATACCGGTCAAACGTTATGCGGCGGCGAGCAGTCCGCTGGAAGGGATGATTCATACTTGAACAATCTAGACGACAAGTTAGAAGCCGGCATGAATGAAAATGCAGTGAATAATATAGGAGCGAACAGTTTAAGTACAGCAAACGATCGTTATTCCAGACAAGAGCTGTTTGCCCCCTTTGGCAAAGAAGGACAGCAAAAACTGAGAGAAAGTCATGTGCTTATTGTTGGTGCGGGAGCATTAGGAACAGGCATCGCTGAAACTTTGGTTCGTTCGGGTGTGGGCCATTTAACGATTGCCGATCGTGATTATGTAGAATGGAGCAACCTGCAAAGACAGCAGCTTTTTAGTGAAGCAGATGCGGCAGAGCGACTCCCCAAAGCTGTTGCTGCTAAAAACAGGCTGCAGCTCATTAATTCAGAGGTTACCATTAACGCCTTTGTTATGGATGTGGGAGCTGAGGAATTAGAGGATCTTGTAAGCCAAGCGGATCTTATAATGGATGCCACAGATAACTTTGATACGCGATTGATTATTAATGATATTGCACAAAAGTATAACATCCCTTGGATATATGGAGGGTGTGTTGGCAGCTATGGCATCACATATACGATTCTTCCCGGTAAGACCCCCTGTTTGAATTGTTTGCTGGGTGAGGTTCCGCTCGGCGGAGATACCTGTGACACGGCAGGGATTTTGCCGCAGGCTGTTCAAATGGTTACAGCAAACCAGACGGCAGAAGCGTTCAAGCTGCTGACAGGAAGCCATGATGCTCTAAGACGCAAGCTCCTCTCCTTTGACATGTGGCGTAATGAATATACGACGATAGGTGTGGATTTGGCAAAGGATCCGAATTGTCTTTCCTGCGGAGATAAGTCTACATATCCGTATTTAACAGCTGCAAATACCGAACGGTCTGATGTTCTATGCGGCAGAGATACAGTGCAGATCAGACCAGCACATAAAAAAGAGCTGGATCTGGAGCAAACAGCGAATCGCCTCCGCAGATTAGAACAGGGACGAGTGCAGCAAAATCCATTTCTTGTATCGTTCCAGCTTAGTGAGCAGCTTCGATTGGTTGTTTTCAAAGATGGAAGAGTTCTGGTTCATGGCACAAAAGATATAGCTGAGGCCAGAACGGTATATCATCGCTATTTCGGCTGACATGCAGTCTATCTCAACAAGACAGAAGCCATTCCGCTTAGGAATGGCTTCTGTCTTGTTTTATTTAGTCCTTGCTGTGTACTACAAGGAGGACACCTTCTTTGATGGTGATGGTGGCTTCCTTTTGTGAAATTTGGTTGCTGATTCCTAACGAACCACCAATGGTTAATACAGCATCTTCTAGTGGATACATAAAGCCATCCAAATAAATACCGCGTACCTCTGTTGTTAAAGGTATAAGAGATACATATTCGTATTCAGTTTTATGTACAGTAATCTGAGAGTCGGTTATTTGAATGAGATTATTCTTATTTTGGATGCTGCAGGGAATTTTAGCTTTAAGTGTTTTGAATAAAATTTGTATATTCGCCAACGTATGGTCTAATCTTGAGCCTGTTGCTCCAAAAATTACAATCTCCTCGGGCTTAAATGTATATGCGTATTCTAATGCAAGCTCTGTGTCTGTCAAATCTTTATCAATGGGATCACAGCTTATCGTTCGGGTGCTCATTTTTTCGATCAGATCAAACTGCTCTCTAGTGACAGAATCAAAATCTCCCACGGAAATGGCTGGTCTCAAATCATTTTTGACGAGAAACCAGGCTCCGTAATCAGCACCAATTAAAATATCGTCTGCTCTTAAATTCTTGAGGAATTCAGCATCCAAATCCCCGCCTGTAAAAATAGCAACTCTGCTTTTAGGCAATTCGGCCACGTCCTTGCTGCTTATATTATTTCGTATCATTTGAGTATAGTTCACATTTTGTTGTTGCACAAATCCATTAGCATTGACTACAATGGTACAGGCTAATATAAGTTGACTCGAAGAGTGAGGTATAAATAGTAAAGTGGAAATGCAGATATTCGAAGTATTTAGTATTATTGGTACGATCGCATTTGCGATGTCTGGAGCCTTTGTAGCGATGGAAGAGGAATATGATATTTTGGGTGTTGTCGTTCTCGGTATGGTAACAGCGTTCGGCGGGGGAGTTATCCGTAACGTCCTCATTGGGGTACCGGTCACAACGCTTTGGAGTCAAGGGACATTTATTATGCTGGCTTTGTTTTCCATAGCCGTTGCTTTTCTGCTCCCTATTGCTTGGATCGGTCATTGGAAGAAGACAGAAATGTTTTTTGATGCGATCGGTTTATCGGCATTTGCGATACAGGGAGCACTTTATGCAGACCAAATGAACCATCCAATCAGTGCAGTGATCGTGGCTGCTGTACTTACAGGTATTGGAGGAGGAATTATCCGGGACCTGCTTGCAGGACGCAAACCGCTCGTTCTTCGCGATGAAATCTATGCCGTATGGGCGATCTTGGCTGGCTTGATGATCGGTCTCCAGATTGCAAAGGGTACGGCCAGCTTACTGATATTATTTGCTGCAGTAGTGTTCTTTCGTATGTTGTCGGTCCATTATGGCTGGAAGCTGCCCAAGCGTTCACTTCATAAATCTGAGGAGAAGACGGCGACGATTAGGGGAAATAACCACCAGATTTAATGAACCTGCCGGAACAGGACGTTTATCCTTTGGATAGATTATAGGCAAAGAGGAAGGGTTGAGATCATGATACGTGTTCTATTTGTATGTTTAGGAAACATCTGCAGATCACCGATGGCGGAAGCTATTTTTCGACATAAAATCAAGGAGAGAGGTCTGGCAGATCAAATTTTGGTTGATTCTGCAGGTACAGGAGATTGGCATATCGGTAAGCCTCCACATGAAGGGACACAGAAGATACTGGGCCTCCATTCCATCAGCTTTGAAGGAATGAAAGCAAGACAGGTGGCAGGAAGCGACTTTGGTTCGTTTGACTACATTGTCTGTATGGATGATTCTAATGAACGCAATTTGCGAAAATTGTCTGGAGCAGACCAAGCGAATATATTAAAATTCATGGATTTGCTTCCCGATGAAACCCATAGAGAGGTACCGGATCCTTACTACACAGGCAATTTTGACGAGGTCCACAGACTTATCAATCTTGGAAGCGGCGTATTGCTGGATAAAATCATAGAAGAGAAGTTAAAATAAAAAAAACGAACCCGGCTCAATAGAACCGGGTTTTTTGTGTCCAAAAATGCTATAATATGGGCGAACATTTGAAAGCGGTAACATAATAGTCGATATAAAGAGGAGATGAGTAAATGTTCTCTCATGTGAACAAACTCATCTCCTTTAGATGCGTAGTTAGATTATTGTTTGTCTATAAAGTACTCCAAAGCGTCAGGCAGCTCGTTTTGCCAAAATCCCCACTGATGGCGGCCGTCTTTCTCTGCATACTTCACTTTTGCTCCGCGCTCTTCAAGCAGTTGACGAGTGTCTTGGTTCATTTCAACGAAATTGTAAGTGCCATGATCTGTCTCAAAGCTGGTTTCTTGAAGTCCAACGATCATCCACACTTGAAGCCATGACAAGTCCTTGGATTCGGCATACAGCTCTTGAGATTCCTTGTAAAAAGCGCCGGACAAGCTGATCACCTTGCTAAACAGTTCAGGATACATGAGGGCAAGATGCAGGGATACACTGCCTCCGAGAGAGTCCCCGGCAAGAATTCTTTCCTCTTTTGTGCGCCGGACCGGATATTTTCCTTCAATATAGGGAATGATTTCTTTCGCGAAGGCAGAAGTGTAACTCTCAAAAAGATTACCAAACGGTGCATACTCTTGAGTCCGAACCTTAACATCGACTTCTACGCCCACGATAATAAAGGGTTCAAGGCCTTCATCAAGTATCAAACGATTGGCGGTTGTTGCAATGCGCCCAAAGTTGAAAAATTCCTCCCCATCTTGACAGTATACGACAGGATAGCTCAATAACTCGTTGTAACCTGGGGGAAGGTAGATCCGGAGATTTCGTTTTGCATTCAAAAACTGACTTGCGATTTCGTCTTTTAAGATGGTTCTTTTTAAATAGCGAGAATCAGTCATTAATCGTCACCTTTTTCGTTTATTTTTTGCATTCGTTTTAACAATAAGATAAGATTAACCCTAGTTGCTTAAATTGAACAAGCAATAGGTTTTCGCACAGCTGTTATATCAATATTATTTATCTGTTATACATACAAACAAAAGAAAAACTTAAAAAAATCAACGTTTATCTTTGACGTTTGTAACAAAACAGGTGTATAATAATTCTATAACAGCGGAACTTGATATTCAAATTTTTTGTTGAGGTGAAGAAAAAAATGAGCAAGGTTCCTTATGAAGTTTATACAGAGGAAGTAGAGGCTCTGTCCGTATTGTCTCCTGACGGTGAAATCGTTAACAAAGACAAAATGCCTGAGCTTTCTGACGAACAATTGAAAGAGATTATGTACCGTATGGTATTTACTCGTACTTGGGACGATCGCGCAGTTAACCTGGGCCGTCAAGGACGTCTTGGATTTTACGCTCCAGTATCCGGTCAAGAAGCTTCCATGATCGGTAGTGAATTCGCAATTGAGAAAGAAGACTACGTAGTACCTGGCTACCGTGATATTCCACAGCTTGTATGGCATGGTCTTCCGTTGTATCAAGCATTCCTGTACTCCCGTGGACATCAACATGGTGGTCAAATTCCTGAAGGTGTAAACGTAATGATGCCGCAAATCATCATCGGTGCTCAAATCTTGCATGCGATGGGTATTGCTATGGGCTTCAAACTGAAAAACCAAAAGAACGTTGCGATCACTTACACAGGTGACGGCGGTTCTTCCGAAGGTGATTTCTACGAAGGTCTGAACTATGCAGGACGCTTCAAACTGCCTGTTATTTTCTTCGTACAAAATAATGGCTATGCCATTACAACACCTTTCGCTAAACAAACAGCAGCTTTGTCTATTGCACACAAAGCAGTAGCTGCAGGTATCAAAGGCATCAAAGTTGACGGAATGGACGTATTTGCAGTAATCGCCGCTGTTAGAGAAGCTGCTGAACGTGCTCGTAACGGAGAAGGCGCTACTTTGATCGAAGCTGTGACTTACCGCTACCGTCCGCATTCCCTGTCTGACGATGCTTCTAAATACCGTACTAAAGATGAAGAAGGCGAATGGAGCGAAAAAGATCCAATCAACCGTCTTGCTAAATATCTTGAGAAAAAAGGTCTCTGGACTGAAGAAGATACAGCTCGCGTGAAAGATGAAGCGAAAGCGAAAGTGAACGAAGAAATCAAACGCGCTGAGAAAACAGAAAAAATGACGATTTCTGGTCTGATTGACAGCATGTTCGAGCAAACTCCAAAACATCTGGAAGAACAAAAAGCTGATTTTCAATAATTCTTTAGTGTAGGTATTTGTTCCAGCATTGGGACTCACACATAGGCACGAACTGTTAAATGTTTAAGGAGGATATGAAGCAATGGCACAAATGAACATGAAAGAAGCGATCCGCGACGCCATGCGCGTCGAGCTTAAACGCGATCCGAATGTCCTGGTTTTCGGTGAAGACGTGGGTAATGTCGGCGGTGTATTCCGTGCGACTGAAGGTCTGCAAAAAGAATTCGGCGAAGAGCGCGTATTCGATACACCGCTTGCTGAATCCGCAATCGGCGGTTTGGCAGTAGGTCTTGGCGTAACTGGCTTCCGTCCAGTAGCTGAAATCCAATTCGTAGGTTTTATTTTTGAAGCACTTGACCAAATGGCGGTTCAAGCTGCACGTATGCGTTTCCGCTCCGGCGGCCGTTACAATTCCCCAATCGTGTTCCGTACACCTTTCGGCGGCGGCGTAAAAGCAGCTGAGCTTCACACAGATTCCCTTGAAGGTTTGCTTACGCAAACACCGGGTATTAAAGTAGTAGTTCCTTCTAACCCTTACGATGCCAAAGGTCTTCTGATCGCGGCAATCCGTGATAACGATCCAGTATTCTTTATGGAACACTTGAACTTGTACCATGCTTTCCGTGCGGAAGTTCCTGAAGAAGACTACACAGTTGAACTGGGTAAAGCGAATGTTGTGCGTGAAGGTTCTGACGTGACAATCATTTCTTACGGTATGATGGTTCATACTTCTGTTAAAGCAGCAGAAGAGCTGGAAAAAACTAAAGGCATCAAGGCTGAAGTTATCGATCTGCGCACAATCAGCCCGATCGACATCGATACGATCCTTGAATCCGTTAAGAAAACAAACCGCGCTATCGTGGTTCAAGAAGCACAAAAAAGCTCCGGCGTAGCAGCTGAAGTCATTGCCCAAATCAATGAAAAAGCGATTCTGCATCTGGAAGCTCCTGTACTTCGCGTAGCTGCTCCGGATACGGTGTATGCATTTGCGCAAATCGAGGACACTTGGCTCCCAACTCCTAATCGCATAATTGATGCGGTTAACAAAGTACTCGAATTCTAATTAATAGAATGAACAATTAAAGGAAATCGTATTTCCTATGAAGCTTAGGAGCTGAGGTTACAGCTCCTAAGCTAAGTTCTTCTATGTAGTCATCTAAAGTAGGAGGTAATACAAGTGGCAAAATTTAATTACAAATTCCCTGAGCTCGGTGAAGGTCTTCACGAAGGCGAGATCATTAAAATGCACATTAAACCAGGTGATAAAGTTACTGACGACGATATCATCATGGAAGTACAAAACGACAAGGCAGTAGTAGAAGTTCCTTGTCCAGTTAACGGTACAGTACAAGAAGTATTCGCTAAAGATGGCGACATCTTTACTGTAGGTGCTGTAGTAGCTGTAATTGATGCAGAAGGCGATATTCCTGAACAAGAGGAAGAAGAGCAAGCATCCCAAGAAGCTGACGCAGCTAAAGGCGGAGCAGATACAACTTCTTCTCCTGCAGCAAGCAGCCCAAGCGAAGCTAAAGAAGGCGGAGAGAAAGAAGTATCTTCTGCATCTGCAAAAGAAGTTCTGGCAACTCCAAGCGTTCGCAAATTCGCTCGTGAGCAAGGCGTTAACATCGCTGAAGTTACGGGTACTGGCAACAACGGTAAAGTAACTAAAGAAGATGTTGAAGCATTCAAGAACGGCGGCGGTCAAGCAGCTTCTGCACCGGCAGCATCTGCAGCTGAAGATACTAAAGAAGCAGCTTCTGCACCGGCAGCGGCAGCTAATGTTCGTGCTGAAGAAGAGCGCGTACCTTTCAAAGGTATCCGTAAAGCTATTTCCAATGCGATGGTTAAATCTGCATACACAGCACCACACGTTACAATCATGGATGAAGTTGATGTAACTGAGCTGGTTGCTTTCCGTACTCGCATGAAACCAATTGCTGAGAAAAAAGGAACAAAAGTTACTTACTTGCCATTCATCGTTAAAGCGCTCATCGCAGCTACTCGTGAGTTCCCTGTAATGAACGCTATGATCGACGAGCAGGCTAACGAAATTGTATACAAAAAATACTACAACATCGGTATCGCTACAGATACAGATAACGGTCTGATCGTACCTGTTATCCATGATGCAGATCGTAAGAGCATCTGGATGATTGCTGACAGCATCCGTGATCTTGCTGCACGCGGCCGTGATGGTAAACTGTCTCCTAACGAAATGAAAGGCAGCACAATTTCCATCACAAACATCGGTTCTGCAGGCGGTATGTTCTTCACTCCGATCATCAACTTCCCTGAAGTTGCAATCCTCGGAACTGGACGTATCAGCGAAAAAGCGGTTGTTAAAGACGGTCAAGTTGTAGCAGCTCCTGTTATGGCTCTTTCCTTGAGCTTTGACCACCGTATCATCGATGGTGCAACAGCACAAAACTTTATGAACTACATTAAATCCCTGCTCACTAATCCCGAGTTGCTGGTAATGGAGGTATAAAAACATGGTAGTAGGAGACGCTTCTCTCGATATTGATACTCTAGTCATTGGTGCAGGCCCTGGTGGTTATGTTGCCGCAATCCGTGCAGCACAACTTGGACAAAAAGTTCTTATCGTTGACAAATCCGAGCTTGGCGGCGTATGTCTGAACCGCGGTTGTATCCCTTCCAAAGCTTTGATCTCTGCAGCACATGCATATGAAAATGCAAAACATGCAGATCAATTCGGCGTAACTGCTGAGAACGTAAAAGTAGACTTTGCTAAAACTCAAGAATTCAAAAACGGCGTTGTTAAAAAGATGACAGGCGGCGTAAGCTCCCTTCTTAAAGGCAACAAAGTTGAAGTATTCAACGGTGAGTGCATGTTCATTAACGAAAACGAAGCGCGTGTATTCAATGATCATGAATCTCCGCGTTACCGTTTCAAAAACGCAATTATCGCTACAGGTTCCCGTCCAATCGAACTGAAACCTTTCCCGTTTGGCGGACGCATTCTGTCTTCTACAGAAGCATTGAACCTGCAAGAAGTGCCTAGCAGCATGATCGTTATCGGCGGCGGCTACATCGGTGCTGAGCTTGGTCAAATGTACTCCAAATTCGGAACTAAAGTAACCATCATCGAAGGTATGGATACAGTACTTCCTGGATTTGACAAAGACATGACTACGCTTGTTGCGAAAAACATGAAGAAAACAGGCATCGAAATCGTAACGAATGCAAAAGCGGAGAGCGCTGAGCAAACAGATAAAGATGTAACTGTTAAATACAGCGTGAACGGTGAAAGCAAAGAAATCACTGCAGATTACCTGCTTGTAACTGTTGGACGTCGTCCTAATACTGACGGTGAGCTTGGTCTTGACCTGATCGGTGTTGAAACTGACGAGCGTGGATTCGTTAAAGTTGACAACCAAGGCCGTACCAACCACAAGCACATCTTCGCAATTGGTGATATCGTTGCAGGTCTTGCACTTGCACATAAAGCTTCTTACGAAGGTAAAGTGGCAGCAGAAGTCATCGCAGGAATGCCTTCTGTCGTTGACTATAAAGTTATGCCGGCTGTTGTATTCACAGATCCTGAATGCTCCAGCGTTGGTTACACTGAAAAAGAAGCAAAAGAGAAAGGATACAAAGTTAAATCCGGTAAATTCTCTTATGCAGGTAACGGTCGTGCCGTTTCCCTCGGACATCCTGAAGGCTTCGTGAAGCTTGTAGCTGATGAAGAAACAGGTCTTGTTCTGGGCGGTCAAATCGTTGGTCTGGAAGCTTCTAACCTGATCGCTGAGATCGGTCTTGCTATCGAAATGGGCGCTACACTTGAGGATATTTCCTTGACAATTCACGCGCATCCAACGCTTGGCGAAATCGTAATGGAAGCTTCGGAAGTGGTTCTGGGACATCCGATCCATACGATGGTACGTTAATAACTGGTAATTCACTTTTCATTAATTAAACAGCATGCATTGATTTGGAGGCAAGAGGGCGATTGTTCGTTCTCTTTGCCTCTTTTTTTCTGCTGACCGGAAGCACTAGAGCATGGTAAACTGTAATAATAGAAATTTTATTAGGAAAAATAACTGATTTGCTCGTAATTTGTAAGTTGTAATTAGAAAGGGGCAGGCCTGCTGTGAAGGACTATCAAGAGCTGTTAAAAGACATTTTAAATCATGGTGTAAAAAAAGAAGATCGCACGGGAACGGGGACGATCTCTGTATTTGGACGTCAATTGCGATTCGACCTTTCCCAAGGGTTTCCGCTTGTAACGACAAAACGCGTCCATCTGAAATCTGTAATCCATGAGCTGCTTTGGTTTTTAAGCGGTGAGACGAATATTCGCTACCTTAAAGAGAACGGGGTACGGATTTGGGACGAATGGGCAGATGAAAATGGAGATCTGGGACCGGTATACGGTTCACAATGGAGAGCTTGGGAGACCCCGGACGGAAATTTCATAGACCAAATCGCGAATGTCATTCATTCCATTAAAAATAACCCCGATTCCAGAAGACATATCGTTAGTGCATGGAACGTAGCTGAAATCGAAAATATGAAGCTGCCCCCTTGCCATTTCGTGTTCCAGTTTTATGTGGCAGGCGGCAAGCTGTCCTGTATGCTCACCATGCGTTCTGTAGATACGTTCCTTGGACTGCCGTTTAATATCGCAAGCTATGCTTTATTAACGCATATGGTTGCACAGCAATGTGATTTGGAGCCGGGTGAATTTATTTGGTCTGGAGGAGATGTTCACATCTACCTTAATCATTTGGAACAGGTGAATACCCAGCTGTCCCGTGAACCGTATCCACTGCCAAAGCTTGTTATTAAGCGCAAGCCGGAATCTATTTTTGATTATAAATATGAAGATTTTGAATTCGAAAACTATCAGCATCATCCGACGATTAAGGCTCAGGTATCTGTCTGATCTAAGAGGGAGGAACTTAATTTGGGAATATCAATGATTTGGGCGATGAGCTCTAACGGCATCATTGGCAAAGACAACGGCATGCCTTGGCGCCTTCCTAAGGATATGGACTTTTTCAAAGAACAAACAACAGGTCATACCATCGTAATGGGCCGTAAAACTTGGGAATCACTTAGAGGCAGAGCGCTTCCTAACCGCAGAAATGTAGTGCTCACCCGTCAAGATATCGAGCTGCCAAAGGCAGAAGTGATTCATTCGGTATTGGAAGGTGTCGAGCTGGCAAAAGATAAGGAATTGTTCGTCATTGGCGGTGCTAAAGTTTATGAGGAATTTCTCCCTTACGCGGATCGTCTGATCGTCACACGGATACATGAAACGATCGAAGGCGATACGTATATGCCTGATATTAATTGGAATGAGTGGGAAATGACGGAGGAGTTCAAAGGTGAACAGGATGAGAAAAATCCATACGAGTTTACTTTTCAATTTTTCAGAAAAAAAGTGTGAAAGCACTGTTGAGGGCTGTAATAACAAGCCGCAATTTGAAAACGTCAGCACTTAAAAACTATCATAATATGTTACCATTTGTGGTGAATAGTACAAATTATTATGCGCTTAATCCATTTAACATCAGGATTCTCAGGTGCTACTATAGTTGAAATATTGATTTTTGGTGAGCTTTTGAATGTTGTCATATATTGGGTAAGTAGCGATTTGTACAGCCGAATTAAAATTCGCAAATTACGGTAAATACAAATTGCGCTTTTTTGTGATACAATAGTCAAAAACTCTACACGAACTGTCAACTATATCGCTATTGTTCGGATTTTATAGGATAGCCTGTATCGTTGAAGCAGATGAGAATGGATGGGGGAAATGTAACATGTCTACACCTACTGGATTTATGGAGTATAAAAGACAGCTGCCGGCTGACAGACCTCCTGAGGAGCGGATTAAGGATTGGGAGGAATTCCACAAGCACATGTCTGAAGAAGAGCTCCGTACTCAAGGTGCACGATGCATGGATTGCGGAACACCTTACTGTCATACCGGAATTGATATGATTGGCGGTACTTCGGGATGCCCGGTGCATAACCTGATTCCAGAATGGAACAATCTCGTATACCGTGGTCTTTGGAAGGAAGCTCTTGACCGTTTGCATAAGACGAACAATTTCCCTGAGTTTACAGGACGTGTGTGCCCTGCTCCTTGTGAAGGTTCATGTACAGTGGGGCTGATTGGCCAGCCTGTAACCATTAAAACCATTGAAGAAGCGATCATTGAAAAAGGATTTGAGGAAGGCTGGGTTGTTCCTAATCCGCCTGAAAAACGGACAGGTAAACGTGTTGCGGTCGTCGGCTCAGGCCCTGCAGGACTTGCTGCAGCAGCTCAGCTGAATAAAGCGGGTCATTTGGTCACCGTATATGAGCGGGCTGATCGTGTCGGCGGACTCCTAACGTATGGTATCCCGAGCATGAAGCTGGATAAAGGCGTTGTTGATCGCCGCGTCAATCTGCTTAAAGCAGAAGGTATTACGTTTATTACCAATACGGAAATCGGCAAGGATATTGCTTCTCAGGAGCTTATCGATCAGTATGATGCTGTTGTGTTGTGCGGGGGAGCGACGAAGCCGCGTGAGTTTAATATCGAAGGCAGCGAGCTGAACGGCGTACACTATGCAATGGATTTCCTCAACGGAACGATTAAGAGCTACCTGGATTCAGGTCTTGCTGATGGAAATTATATTTCTGCTGAAGGCAAGAAGGTTATCGTTATCGGCGGCGGAGATACCGGCTCTGACTGCGTTGCCACTTCACTGCGTCATGGTGCAAAAAGTGTAACCCAATTCGGTACTCACGAAAAGGCACCGCTTGAACGTGATCCAATTACGAATCCATGGCCGCAATTTCCTAACGTATACACGCTTGACTATGCTCAAGAAGAGGCAAAAGCACTGTATGGCAACGATCCGCGTGAGTTCTCTATCATGACTACAAAATTTGTTGGTGACGAGAACGGCAACTTGAAAGAGCTGCATACTGTACAAATCCAGCGTATCGTGGATGAGACAGGCCGCAAAATCTATCAACCGATCGAAGGCACAGAGCGTGTATTTGAAGCAGATCTAGCTTTTATCGCGATCGGCTTTGACGGACCGGAGCAGACGATTCCACAGCAGCTTGGTCTTGAAACAACTCGCCGCTCCAACGTTAAGGCACGTTACGGCAAATATACAACTAACGTGGATAAAGTATTTGCAGCCGGAGACATGAGACGCGGTCAAAGTCTTGTGGTTTGGGCGATCAACGAGGGACGCGAAGCGGCACGTGAGGTTGATAAATACCTGATGGGCTCCACGGTTCTTGTATAATCTGCTTCAACAAAAATAGCATCCTTGAACTTATATATATCATTTCTAAGTAGCCCCTATGGACAAGTCAGTATCCATAGGGGCTTTTGCTATCTTCTTCCTACTTTATGTTTTCGTTTTTTGTAAGGAATCTCGTTGTACATCAGTGGAGGGAACGAGATGGGAATGAAGGAGCGAAGCGTGCGCTTTTGTCCGCAGATTTTGTACCTTTATATATTCATTCATGAAAATTAGCGGGCAATTAGCGTCCGGCAGTCCCATTCGTTCACGGAACGCCATCAGTACAACAAGAAGGCTTGCAACTTACGCAACATCAAGTTTTCTGCTATAATAGATCTACTAGAAGCAGGGAGCTTCCGTCAAATCATGAGGGAAGCTCCTTTTTGGCTCGTACAGGAGCTAAAAAGGGAGGAACGGACGGATGAAGACGCTCATTATCGCGGAAAAACCAGACATGGGACGAACGATTGCTGCCGTGGTGGAACCGCGTGCCAAAAACAACCGAACGTATCTAGAAGGTGAACGCTACATCATCACTTGGGCTATTGGACACTTGCTCGGACTAGCACAGCCTGAGGCTTACGATACTAAATACAAAAGATGGAGTATTGATGATCTGCCAATTATTCCGGATCGGTTTAAGATTGTACCCAATCCAAAGACGAAGGATCAGCTTAAAACGATCGGAGAGCTGGCCCGTAAAGCAAATGTCATTATTAATGCCTGTGATGCGGGGAGAGAAGGCCAGTATATTTTTGATCTGATCCAGCAGCAGCTTAAACTGACTCAGCCTGTGAAGCGGCTTTGGATTTCGGATTTGACGGCTGAAAGTATTAAACGGGGATTTGACCAGCTGTATGACGCGTCAGACTTTCAACATCTAACAGAGGCGGCTAGAGCACGGAGTGAGGCAGATTGGCTTATTGGCATGAATGCGTCTCGAGCCTTTACAACAAGGCACAATGCTCTACTTTCGGTGGGGAGAGTACAAACACCCGTACTTGCACTTATTTATGATCGGGAGAAAGAAATAGAAGCTTTTGATTCACAAACCTTTTATGAGGTAACGGCAACATTCAAGCAGGAGAAGACGGAATACCGCGGCGTATGGCAGGGGGACAGGCTGACTTCTAGCGAGATCGCTCAAAATATTGCGGATACCGTAAAAGGCAAGCCTGGGCGCATAATGAAATACGATGTTAAAAATACAAAAGAATATCCTTTTAAGCTGTATGATCTGACGCTTTTGCAGAGGGAAGCCAATGCCAAATTCGGTTTTCCTGCAAAAAAAACGTTGGATATAGCCCAGGCACTGTATGAGAAGCATAAGGTCATTTCTTACCCGCGTACCAATTCGAACTATGTGACAGAGCAAAATATAGACGGTATGCAGAAGACGCTGCAGCTGCTCAAAAACGGTACCTATGCAGAGCTTGCCACAGGAGCTAATCCATCTCTTGTTCATAAAGGTAATCGAAGTGTCTGCAATCCGCAGCGGGTTGAGGATCACCATGCGATATTACCTACGCTCAAAAAAGCAGGCTCCTTAAGCAAGGATGAAAATCAGATCTACGATCTCATTGTCCGGCGTTTTTTATCTCATTTTTACCCACCGGCAGAATACAAGCAGCATACGGTTCTTACTGAAGTGGAGAAGCACACATTCAAGACGAACGTGAAGGAGCTTTTGTCATTAGGATGGAAGGTTGTACTTCCGCCGGAAGACTCGTCTACCAAAAAGCGCAGGAGCAAGAAGGACGGAGACGAAGAGGAGCAGGAAGTGCATACAACAGAACCTTTCTATCTAAACGCAGAGCAGCAGGTAGTATGCAAAAAAAGCGAAATGAAAGAGAAGCAAACCCAGCCTCCTAAGAGCTATACGGAGGGAACACTGCTAAGAGCCATGGAGAGTGCCGGGAAGCAGATTGAAAATGATGAAGTCAGGGATGCCATGAAGGATGCAGGGCTCGGTACACCGGCCACAAGAGCAGCCACGATTGAGCGGCTTAAACAAGTAGGGTACATTGAACTGCAGGGTAAGAAGATGACAATTACTCTAAAAGGGCGGACTGCCATAGAGCTCATTCGCAGTGCGGGAGTAGATTTGCTCGCATCACCTGAAATGACGGGGCAGTGGGAACGAAGGCTGAACCAAATATCCAAAGGCGAAGCTGCTCAAGATAAGTTTATGGATAACGTCAAACGGTTTACAATCTCTATTATTGAGAAGGTTCGGGTTCAAAAGCCTGCCGCAAAAGATGCATTTGGTGATGAGGGATCTTCTAAAAGAGGACGTGGGAGCAGTAGTCGAAGCAGCAGGCAGAGTACGAAGACTAAAGCAGCAGGTACTAAACGAGGAAATGTCCGCTCAACCGCTGCCAGCCGTACCAGCGCTGCGACAAGCGGTGTAGATGGAGGCAAGTCAACACCAACTGTACGTACTGCACTCGGTTCTTGTCCACGCCCTGGCTGCGGAGGTACCATCATTGAGGGACGAAAAGGCTATGGATGCAGTCATTTTAAACAAGGCTGCGGTTTTGTAATCTGGAAGGATTTTGCCGGTAAACAAATCTCCGAGAAAATGCTTGAATCACTGCTAGCCAAAGGCAAAACTCAGCTGTTATCATTTAAGACCGCTACAGGAGCGGTCAATAAAGCTAGAATTGCACTTTCTGATCAAAGCACAGGAAAGCTGACGCTTGAACGTGAGTAATGAAGTCAACATACAAGTTACAAGTGTCTCATAATAAGAAAGGTCCCTATCATTATAAAATGAAGGGACCTTTGTTTAATTCGTCTGTTTTCCTTTTAGATATCCTTGTATAACCTCTGGAACATCTACCAGCTTCTTGATTGTATACAAAGAATAATTCTCAGGCTTGTTCAGCTGGATGACATTATACTGCCATTCCACATCCTGCTCAATATATATGGCATGGATCCCTGCCGTAACCGCAGGCTCTATATCTGTTCGAAGGGAGTTGCCGATCATCCATGTGTTTGGACGATCAAAGCTGCCTTTCTGTAAGATGGCTTCCAGCGCATCGATGTTCTTGTGGCGGGTAATATAGATTCGGTCATCAAAATACTCGCCGAGCTTCATCTGATCAATCTTGCGCTGCTGAATCAGCTGTTCTCCACCAGTGTATAAATGAAGAGTGTGACCTTGAGTGCGAAGATATTCTAGTGTTTCTACCATTCCCGGGTAAGCCTCTACTTCCTGCTCATACACGCTCATACCGAGGTCTTGCAAATGCGCCTGTTCTTCCGTATCGATAGGACGGTTCAACTTTTTGGAGAAATACACATATGTATCAATCAGGGATTGCGGAAAATGCTGACTGGCAAAACCGAAAATTTTGACCCCCGAGACGTCGATCTCCATTTGCTTTGATCTTACCTCATCGACCGTAATGTTATAGTCGCAAAACCATTCCTGCATAAGCTCAAAAAACGCACCCAGCGTTAAATTGAAATATTTATTGCAATGTATTAAAGTATCGTCCAGATCAAAAATAACCTGCTGCGGTACGTTTGAATTCATCAATTTCACTCCTTGCTAATCTGATGTTCTCATATGCTGATATAGGATTCCAAATACATGTTCAGCTCTGATAAACCGTCCGGCCGTAAGCTGTATTTTTCATTGCGTTCCTGCCCCAGATGCGTCTGCAGCAGTCCGGATACGCGAAGAGCCATTAAATGCGGCCTGAGGTTCTCTTCCGGCTGTCCAAGTTCATGAGACATTTGTTTAATTGATTTGGGCTGATTCGATATATACCTGAGCAGTCTGAGTCTTGCAGGATCCGCTATTGCTTCAGTTAGTCGGAGTAAGCTGATCGGAGGCTCATCTTCCCGTTCTTGAGGGACATCGACCGGATACTGAATCAGCAGCATGCTTTCATAGAAGCAGTACATATTAATCGGCCGATTATGAACGGTAGGAAACAGAATGATCCTGTTTAGCCCTGGTATATCTTCAACGAGCAAACCCGCTGTAGCATAGTCGACGAGCCGGTCTGGACTCATTTTGGTTAGGAGGACTTCTTTTTCAGAGCTGTCTTCTTCGATAAGCTTTCGATACTCCGGAAGAAGGGTTTGAAAGTAATGCTTGTCCCACAGCTGGAGCAAGGGAATATAGTTATCCCGAATACGGGTAGCATCCTCGAGCTTCAGATCAGGCAGAAGAAAATGAACCATATCAAACAGCTCTTTAACCGGCCGTGACGCCATTTCGGTAAGAAAAGGCTGTACTTCGCTCGTGTGCTCCCGCAGCGCCGTCCAGGCAAACAATACATCATAGTCGCTGAAAGGCCATGCTTCTGCAGCTCTTATTCTTTCTTGAACTTCCATATCTAGTGTGCTGTCTATGTGATTAATCCATTCAGGCCCAATGTCCAGACTTCGAATCCACCTTCTCGTAACATAGACCATAAAGCTGTTAAGCAGTTCGTATATTGGGGTAACATCTACTTTCACCTGATAACCCATCTGTATAAACAGACCTCCTATCACAGGTATCAGCTTTACTTTTACAAAAAGTAAGCGTTCATTTTATTATGGCTTGTATTTGTGCCTATTGTCCACTATAATGTTGAATACTTTGTAACCCGTTTCCTTGCCAGGAGGAATATAATAGAGGACAGTGACAGGTCGTCAGCAATGACGATTTTTCTTTTTGTTCAGATGAAAGGTAGGTTTGCTTTGGGTAAGGGAATACAACAAGAAGGATCATCCCGTCATTTTCTAATTTTAATCGCAATTATTATTGTAGCTGGTCTTAGTCAAGGGCTGTTACTGCCCGTACTCTCTATTTTTATAGAAAAAATGGGGGTATCTTCAAGCGTTAACGGGATGAACGCAGCTGTGATGTACGTAGGTTCTTTTGCAATGACTCTGGTAGCGGAACGGATCCTTGGAGCTGTCGGATTTAAAAAGCTGATTGTGGCCGGTCTCATCGTCGTTATGATTCCGCTCATTTTATTTCCGCTCGTTCCGGATTTAAGACTCTGGTTTATATTCCGATTTCTAGTTGGAGTCGGTGATAGTGCGCTTCACTATGCAACCCAGCTGTGGGTTCTTCTCGTTACACCACCAGGATCGAGAGGACGTAATATTTCGATCTACGGCATGTCCTACGGAATCGGATTTAGTCTGGGGCCGCTTGGCATAAAGCTGCTGGATTATGGCCAAATCATTCCGTTTGCCATTTTGTTCTTTATCATGCTGATCGTGCTCTTTGTTGCCCTTCGCCTTCCAGATACGCGTCCTGAGAAGATGGATATGAAGGAACAGGAGAAGGGACGTTACAGACGAAGCTTTATGCTTGCATGGTATGCATTATTGCCCGCATTTCTGTACGGATACATGGAATCAGGCATGAACAGTAATTTTCCGGTATACGGCCTTCGGATCGGATTTACGGAATATGACATATCCACCCTGCTGCCTTTTGTAGGTATTGGGGGACTTATCCTTCAGCTGCCGCTCGGTGCACTCAGTGACCGATATGGACGCAAAAAAATACTTATGATCTCAGGAATACTCGGCGGATTATTTTTCATGATGCTTCCTGCCGTAGGCACGCATTTTTGGTATACTTTAATTCTTCTTACCATTGCAGGCGGTCTGGTCGGTTCATTTTTCTCGCTGGGTCTCGCATATGCTGCAGATATTTTACCTAAGAATATTTTGCCAGCCGCAAATGTAGTTGCTTCGTTCCAGTTTAATATAGGAAGCATTTTGGGCCCTAATATCGGAGGAATTATGCTGGGCTTAGGAGCACCGGGAGCTATGTTCTGGCTGCTTGGCGGTTGTTATCTATTGTTCGGCTTAGCAGGATTCTTCTACAAGACCAGATAAAACAGCGGTAAGAATATTTGTTCGCATATGGTAAATGAACTCTTTTTCCAATAAACTAAGAATATACAATCTACGGATAAGAGGAGTTAAAGCATAAATGATCAGAGTAGAGAATCTAGCAAAAAGCGTCGGCCCGGACAAGGTTCCGGTATTGCGTGAGATAAGCTTTGATATGCAGCAAGGGGAATTTATCGGGATTGTCGGCGGCAGCGGCAGTGGAAAAAGTACGCTGCTTCGCTGCTTGGCTTTGAAAGAGAGTTGGGACAGAGGCAAATTTATCGTACATGGTACTGATATTTTTCAGGCTGGTTATGCTGGTAAAAAACAAATTAAACGTGAATGGGCTTATTTGGAGCAGAACCCTGAGCTGTTTACGAATAGGACAGCCCTCAAAAATGTGCTGATCGGCCGTTCCGGTCAAACACCCTGGTGGCGGATGATAACGGGGATGGTACGTTCGGATGATTATATGGGAGCAATGGATATTATTGAAGGTGTAGGCTTGCTGGATAAAGCCCATATGAAGGCAGGACAGCTAAGCGGGGGAGAGCGGCAGCGGGTAGCGATCGCAAGAGCTCTGACACACGGTGCTAAAGTGATTCTAGCGGACGAGCCTGTGATCGGCCTTGATCCGAAATCCGCAGACAGTGTTCTGGACAATTTTAAAAAGCTTTGTTCGGAGGAGAACGTCACCGTGATTGCTGTGCTTCCTATTGAACTGGCTGAACGCCATGCCGCTCGCATCTGGGGCCTTTCTGAAGGAAGATTGGCTTTTGATATTCGAGGCAGACGTCTGACCATGCACGAAAAAAACAAGATTTAACGAGTGAAAAGAGTGATCAGGTGTTTAAAGCACAAATTTTAAAAAGGATATTTCTTGCAGCGTCATTAATCGTCCTTCTCTCGCTGCTTACCGCTTGCGGGAACGGTCTTGATTCATTCAATGACCCGAAGTCACTCATGAAGACACCGCAGATGACCTCAGAGCGGGAAAATCTTCTGAGCGTAATTCAGGGTGAGCTGCCTGAAGGTTCATCGATTACACAGCCAAGGGAAATGTCCAACAAAATTATTCAAAAAGACTTGAACAATGACGGAGTTATGGAGGCAGTCGTTTTTTACGACACACCAGATGATGAAGTGAAGATCCATGGAATGGTTCTTGAGAAGCAAGGGGACACCTGGGTTAAGAGATTAACTTTTGATGGGCTGGGATCTGTGCTTAATTCATTCCGTCTGCAGGACATTACAGGTGACGGTAATCTTGAGATCATCGCAGGATTTTCCAACAGCGTCGAACAAAATGCCCAAAATTGGCTTGCTTCCTTTTCTTATAACGGCAGTTCGCTTCGTAAAATTTTGGAAATGCCGTATTCCAAATATGTCATCGTGGATGAGATGCGAAATCCAATGGACATGAACGGCGATGGAATTAATGATTTGACGATTATGAACATTTTGCCGACGAGCGGCCAAGGAACCGTGACGGTCTATCAATATAAAGATGAGGTATTTGAGCCGATCGACAAGCTTACAATTGATACCCGGATGAGAGATTTTTATAATGTTTCAGCCGGAAAAATATCACCAAATCATACAGGTATTCTGCTGGATATCGGCCTTGATGCATCTAATTCGTATACGGATGTTGTGTATATGGAAAACAACCAGCTTGTCGAAGCCTTTAAAGGCACGGATATTACATTTAAGCCTAAAAAGATCATCAGCGAGGATATTAATAATGATGGTATTGTTGAATTTGGCTTGCTTGAAGTGCCTCCAGGATGGGAGCTCTTTGTAGACAGCGAGAAGTTATATTTCTACTCCTTCTACCAATGGGACGGTAAGGATGATATGACCTTTGTGATGCAGCAGTATCGTGATGATCAGGATCGTTTTTATTTTAATCTTAAGCCTGAGCAGCACGGCAATGTTACACTGGATACGAAATCAGTCAAAGACAAGTACTTGCGCTTCAAGCTTATCGATACGGATGAAACCGTGGCAGAAATCAAATTCTTCTCCCTAGATGAGTGGGAAAATGTAAAAGCTGAATGGAAACAGATCGTCCGGTCAAGCAATCAGGTTATCGGATATCGTTTACCTAAACAGGCAGGTGAAACAACACCGGGAGATGACTTCCCTCAAGAGTTGGAACAGGAAGGAATGAGAGAATAAATGAGTAAAGTATTGATTATGGAAGACGAGGAATCCATTCGCAGTTTTATCGTACTGAACTTGAAACGTAATGGCTTCGAAGTGCTTGAAGCAGGTGATGGACATGAAGCGATGAGAATTATCGGATCAGTGAATGATATCGATATCGCCCTGCTTGACGTTATGGTGCCGGGAATTGATGGCTTTGAAGTATGCCGCAGAATTCGGGAAACCAACGAGCGGATCGGGATTATTTTCTTAACTGCAAAGGTTCAGGAACAGGATAAAGTATATGCTTTGTCTGTAGGAGCAGACGATCATGTCAGCAAGCCGTTCAGCCCGACCGAGCTTATTGCAAGAATACAGTCTCTGCTTCGGAGAGTGAATGTGCATCGTGAGACGGCTGCCAAAGTAACATTTGAATCAGGTCCGTTTTCGCTGGACCTCATTTCAAAGCAGTTTAAAAGAAACGGCCAGGCAATTGAACTGACACCTACGGAATTTTCTCTCGTGCAGTTTTTCTTGGAAAAAGAAAATACGCCCCTCAGCCGAGATGTGCTTCTCGATCATGTCTGGGGAAAAGAGTATATGGGAGATCCTAAAATCGTGGATGTTAATATTAGACGTCTGCGGCAAAAAATTGAAGACAACCCTTCAGAGCCGGAATATCTGCAAACGGTTTGGGGGCATGGCTATAAATGGAAGGGTAGAGCTCAATGATGAAAGGCATACGCAGGCAAATAGTTCTGCAATATTTTATTCTGGTTCTGCTTGCGCTATTGCTGATTGAATCTATTTTCCTGGTTGCGATGCAGAAGTATTACTATGACAGTATATATAACTATATAGAATCCAATTCAAAAAACGTAATAAGGTACTATAATTCGTCCTTTATTGACAGCAGTAACGAGAGTTCATTTGTCTCCAACTTAATGTACTACCTCAAGCTGGAAAATACATCGCTTGAAATACTGGATACAGAGGGACGTGTACTGGCACTCTCCTCGGGCTTCGAATCAGACCGGGTAATTCAGACAAGTGACGTTCCTCTAGCCATTAAAGGGAGTACAGGCCGCTGGATTGGTAAAGATTCAGTAACTGGTGAATCCGTTATGGCCGTGTCCACCAAAATCGATTATGGGAATGACAATGTATATATTGCCCGTTATGTGACCAGCATGGAGCGGGTAAATGAGGCGTTAATTGATATTCTCATCTGGTCCGGTCTCATTGTTGTTGGAGTTCTTGTTCTTGTCTTTACCATTAGTATCGGTCTTGCCAATTCCATTGTTAGGCCTATTAATATCATTACGGCTGCCTCGGCAGAAATGGCGAAGGGTCGATTTGATGTACGGATTGAGGGAGATTACAGATACGAGATCGGGGAGCTCGCTTCCACTCTGAACTATATGGCACAGGAGATCGTGCGCAGTAATCAGGTTAAGGATGATTTTATATCATCGATATCTCATGAACTCAGAACACCGCTGACCAGTATTAAAGGCTGGAACGAGACGCTTGAGTCCGGAGGATATGATCCCGATGAAACACGGATGGGGCTTAAGATTATCTCAAACGAAACCAATCGGTTGATCGGGCTCGTTGAAGAGCTGCTTGATTTCTCCAAGCTCCAGCAGAACGAAATGAAGATGGTTAAAGGTACGGTCAGTGTACATGAAGTGATGAAGGAAGTTATGCTGAATGTCTGGGCTAAAGCTGAACAGAAGCAAATTCAGCTTAAACTGGATGCAGACGAAGATGAGTATCATATTCTAGGTGACGGCAATCGCTTAAAACAGGTGTTTTTGAACGTTATCGATAACGCCATCAAATTTTCCCATATGAATTCATG
Organism: Neobacillus mesonae; assembly: GCA_023715865.1. Taxonomy (GTDB): domain Bacteria; phylum Bacillota; class Bacilli; order Paenibacillales; family Paenibacillaceae; genus Paenibacillus. Next base: position 147,027 of record JAMBOW010000002.1, on the reverse strand, counting down.
GATTTATATTCATATGCAGCGGGACGAGGAAATGGTCGTTGTGTCTGTCCAGGATACAGGTATCGGAATCAGTGAGGAGCATTTAGCAAAAGTGAAGGACCGTTTCTATCAAGTGGATCATCAGCATGGCGGAACAGGTCTCGGCCTTGCGATTAGTCAGCAGCTGATTGAGCTTCACGGGGGAACGATGACGATGCAAAGTGAACTCGGGCATGGAACAACCGTTACGGTGCGACTGCCTGCTTTGCAAGAAGAAATTTATGAAGATTTAGATGAGCTCGATACAGCCGGTAATGATTCAGCAGTGAAGGAGAATGAACGTGATGCATGAGAATCAAGTCATAAAGACACGAGAAGAAGCTGACGGTACTTTATTGTTGATTAAGGCAACGCCGGATGAGACAAACGATATTCTCACACTGCTTAAGGAAGCTGCTGAGTGGATGGTAGCGAGCAAGCTGAAGCATTGGACGCCGGATATGTTTACAGAGGAATCCGTGCGTACCTATTTTGATGATCGTGATATTTATGTCGCATATTTAAACGATACACCAGCCGGTTTGTTTACTCTGCAAGGAAGTGATCCTTCCTATTGGGGTCCGCTGAATGATGAACGTTATGGGTACCTTCATCGTTTAACAGTGCGGCAGTCGTTCCGTAAAAGGGGAATCAGCGAATGGCTGCTTAATACCGCAGAAGAGATTGTTCTTAGCCAAGGCAAAAAGGCGCTGCGACTGGATTGTATTACGCACAGCCCGAAATTGAACGCTTTTTATCAAAGTCTTGGTTTTAAGCATCAAGGTGTTACAGATATGGGAGTTCGGGTAGTCAACTTATACGAGCGTTAGGACGATTTTTATATAATCAAAAGAGCACTCCATATAAAGGGGTGCTCTTTTGATTTGAAAATGTTATTATGAGGATAAGCCTTCCGCACGAAGGCGACCTGTTTTTTCATATACTTCTTTAAGCAGACGATTAGGCTGAGTCCGTACAGCAGGCTTAGCAACGACAGTCTCATTTGGACCAATGACGACAATTTCGTTTGCTTTGCCCTTGATGATCGCGCCATCTCTTACTATTGCACCTTCTCCAATGATGGCATGCTCGATCGTTACGTTACGGCCTATTCTTGCGTTCGGCATCAATACGCTGTCTTTGATGGAAGTTCCTTTTCCAATCTCGACTCCGTAGAAGATAACTGAACGTTCTGCATCACCCTCAATGGCGCACGATTCATGAACCATCGAGTTCTCAAAAGTGGTCGTTCTAGGTTTATGGGCACTAAGTTTTGAGCGCCATTTACGGGTGAACATCGGCCATGCTTGCTCTTGTTCCTTAGGCATGGTGGTACCATTCAAGAGGTCCATATGTGCATCCCACAGCGATTGAACTGTACCCACGTCTTTCCAATAACCATTAAAGTTATATACATAAAGCGGATCTTCGCTAGTCAGCATAGCTGGTATCAGATCTTTACCAAAATCATGACCAGACTCAAGAATCGCAGCATCCCGAAGCAGATGTTCCTTCAGGTAGGACCATTTAAACACATAAATACCCATGGAAGCCAGGTTACTTTCCGGATTTTCTGGTTTTTCAACAAATTCAGTAATACGCATTTCCTCATCCGCACCCATCACACCAAAGCGATGTGCTTCGTTCCAAGGTACTTCAATAACAGCAATGGTAGCTTTTGCACCTTTGTCAGCATGATATTGTAACATTTCACGATAATCCATTTGATAAATATGATCCCCAGAAAGAATCAGTACATCTTCAGGATCATGTTGATCAATAAATTCAATATTTTTGTATATGGCGTCTGCAGTTCCGCAATATCCTTCTTCACATCCGATATTCCATGAAGGAAGGAGTGATATTCCATTTCCGCTTCTATTCAGTCCCCATGGCTCGCCTTCACCAATATGATTATGCAGCGATTCAGCCTCATACTGAGTTAACACACCAATCGTTTCAATTCCTGAATTTACGCAGTTGCTGAGAGGAAAATCGATAATTCGATAATTTCCACCAAAGTGAACAGCAGGTTTAGCAATGCTTGATGTCAATGGCGCCAAGCGCTTTCCTTCTCCTCCTGCTAGCAACATGGCGATGCAATCTTTCTTAGCCATTTCGTTTCCCTCCCGAAAATAGTGTTCAGTGATATCTATTTAAACGGCGACCCTCGCCCATGAAACAACCTTTTCAGAAAACTAAATAAAAATGAAAAAAAAGTTGATTTCAGGCTATTTTTACTATTCAAGTTGGTGAAAATGGGGTAATAATGTGTTTGAATTCTAATAAAAAGCAGGTGATCTTTTGACCGAGAACAAATGGATGGAACAATTAATCTCTTCAGAAGATATTTATTATTTTCATGAAGGTACGTCTCATTTCAGCCATCACTTTTTAGGGGCACATCCCGCTGTGGAGGACGGAGTAAAGGGTTACCGGTTTACGGTATGGGCGCCCAACGCGATTAAAGTGGGTCTCGCTCTAGATCGAAACGGTTACCATGGCTTCGGCGAGTCTGATCTACTATATAAGATACCCGATTCGGGTCTTTGGACTCGTTTTTTTCCTGGAATTGAAGAAGGAACTTTTTACAAATATCATTTACTTTCTCCGGATGGTGAATCTTTACTGAGAGCCGACCCTTATGCATTTCATGCGGAGGTAAGGCCGGCAACAGCTTCCATAACAACTGTTCTTGATGGATATGTATGGCATGATGCAGCATGGCGGCGCAAACAGAAGGAGCCTTTTAACAAACCGCTCCATATATATGAAATGCATTTTGGTACATGGAAACAAAAAGAAGACGGGAGTTTCTATACATACCGGGAAACGGCTGATCTGTTAATTCCATATCTTAAAGAAATGTCCTATACCCATGTTGAGTTTATGCCGCTTAGTGAACATCCATACGATTTATCCTGGGGATACCAGAACACGGGTTATTTTGCCCCAACAAGCAGGTATGGTACTCCTAAAGATTTAATGTTTTTAATTGATCAGCTTCATCAAGCGGGCATAGGAGTCATTTTGGACTGGGTTCCCGCTCATTTTGCAAGAGATGCACACGGACTTCGCATGTTTGACGGAACGCCGCTTTACGAATATGCAGATCCGTTAAAATCGGACAAACCAGGCTGGGGAACGCTAAGCTTCGATTATTCCAAGCCTGAGATCAGATCCTTTCTTATCTCCAATGCAATCTATTGGATGGACAAATATCATATTGACGGCCTACGTATTGACGCGGTAACGAGTATGCTGAAGCTCGATTTTGAAAAAAGCGAAGGACAGTACAGATTAAACGAGCATGGCGGCGTCGAAAATATAGAAGCGATCGAATTTATCAAGCAAATGAACACGACCATTTATCACTATTTTCCTAATGCACTGATGATGGCTGAGGAATCGAGTGCATGGCCTGGTGTGACAAGTCCTGTGCATGATGGTGGTCTTGGCTTTAACTATAAATGGAATATGGGCTGGATGAATGATACATTGGAATATTTCAAGACGGATTTCCTCGATCGTCCGAATAAGCATAATTTGCTTACCTTTCCAATGGTTTATGCACAGGCTGACAATCACTTACTGCCTTTGTCGCATGATGAAGTCGTTCATGGGAAGAAGTCGCTGCTCGATAAAATGCCGGGCAACTATGAACAGAAGTTTGCTGGACTTCGCACTTTGCTCGGTTATTTCATGACTTTTCCAGGCAAAAAGCTGTTATTCATGGGCGGGGAATTCGGTCAGTTTATTGAATGGAAAGATGAAGAGCCCCTTGATTGGTTCTTGCTGGATTACGAAAGTCATCGACAGCTCCACGCATACACAAAAGCTTTAAATGAGCTGTATATTCGAGAAAAAGGTCTTTGGGAACTTGATCATGCTTGGGAAGGTCATGAATGGATCACTGCCGATGACCGTTCACAAAGTGTTATTTCCTATTTGAGAAAAGGCAGTAAACCCGGAGATACCCTAATTATCCTTATAAATCTGCAGCCTGTGGCAAGGATGGATTATCGCATTGGCTTAGCTAGGCCAGGATCATATACCGAGATTTTCAACAGTGATGCAGCCGAATTTGGTGGAGAAGAGCTGTTTAAGAATGACGAAGTTCGCACCGAAAAAACGAGCTGGCATGGACAGCCGAATAGTCTAGTATTGAAGCTACCGCCGCTCAGCATTGTTATTCTGAAGAAGACGGCACGCGGAAAGATAAAACAGGAAAGCAAGCCGAAGCTAATAACAAGCGAAATTGCGAAAGAGAAGAAGAAGCCTGCGACCAGGTCAAAAAGACAGAGCTCTAAAAAGGCTCCACAGGATCCTACAGAAGTATAGTTAATGGAACGAACATTCATGCATACAGAGTAATCGCATTGACCAAGGAGGAAGCACTAATGAATGTACTTTTCGCCGCAGCAGAAGGCCATCCATTTATCAAGACAGGAGGACTCGCCGATGTGATCGGCGCATTGCCTCAGGCTTTACGTAAAAATGGGGTTGATGTTCGGGTTGTGATACCCAAATATAAAGGCATACCTGACCGTTACCTTGAGAAGATGGAGCCCGTAACGGTAACCGATGTATACGTCGGTTGGCGCAAGCAGTATTGCGGAGTAGAGCGTCTCGTTCATAACGGTATTACATTCTATTTCATAGATAACGAATACTATTTCGGCAGAGATGGCATTTATGGATACACGGATGATGGAGAACGATTCGCTTTTTTCAATCGAGCCGTGCTTGAGGTGATTCCGATGCTGGAGAATTTCCAGCCGGATGTGATTCATTGCCATGACTGGCACGCTGCCATGATCCCGTTAATAAAAAAAGCCCATTATGATCATCTTGCAGCCTATCGGTCAATAAAAACGGTGTTTACAATTCATAATCTGTTATACCAAGGTATATTCCCGTATGAGGTCCATCATGACTTGTTAAATTTACATGATCGTTATTATACGATGGAAGGCGTTGAATATTACGGAAACCTTAACTTCATGAAAGCAGGCCTGGTATATTCTGATCATGTAACTACCGTCAGTCCAACTTATGCGGAAGAAATAAAAACTTCGTATTACGGATATGGACTGGATGGCTTGCTTCGTTCGCTTGGAAGTAAATTAACAGGCATTGTGAACGGTATTGATACGGCCAGTTATAACCCTGAGAACGATGAGGATTTAGCTGCAGTTTATACAGCAAAGGAACCTAAACAAAAGCAGAAAAACAAAGCTGCGCTTCAAAAGGAACTTGGACTCCCGGTTCGACCAGAGGTTCCTATGATCGCAATGGTCACCAGGCTTGTTGAATCTAAAGGTCTTGATCTTGTATGCAGAACTCTTGATGAACTATTGTATTACGACGATGTTCAGTTTATTCTGCTCGGCACAGGAGAACAAGAATATGAGCATTGGTTCCGTGAAGCAGGCCTACGTCATCCCAAAAAGATGTCTGCCCAAATATGGTTCAATGAAGGGCTTTCCAGACGGTTTTATGCCGGAAGCGATTTGTTCTTGATGCCTTCCATGTTTGAGCCATGCGGTATCAGCCAGCTGCTTGCGCTGCAATATGGCAGTATTCCGATTGTAAGGGAGACAGGCGGACTAAACGATACCGTGCAAGCTTACAACGAGTTTACGGGTGAAGGGACAGGCTTTTCATTCACCAATTACAATGCGCATGATATGTTACACACGATCAGAAGGGCAGCTTCTTTGTACAATCAAAAGAAACATTGGAAGAAGATAATGGACAATGCCATGAGCGGTGATTACAGCTGGGATGTTTCTGCTAATGCTTACCTCGATATTTACAATAGATTAAAAGGTTAACCAGAATGCCGGATGTTAACATCCAGATTTCGATTTTAGACAAGGATCGCTTTATCCGTATTGAATTTAAAAAAGAGGTACCGAAGCCAAGAGCATCGGTACCTCAATTTGTAATTCTGTTATTTCATCATTTGGTGCGCTTCTTTAATTTGGTTTAGCAGCTCGGGCTGTGTAATGACATCATAAGCCGTATTGGCGAGCGTTTTGGCAGCCAGGATCATGCCGGAAAGAGCACGTTCTTCCATAGCCAAATCTCTGAACTCCTTCGAATGAAGAGCATGCTTTTCATCAATAATTTTGATGTAGGGATGAATGGATGGAATTCGCAAAGATACATTTCCCATATCCATGGAGCCATGGTCATCACCGGTTCCGATCTCTTCTGACGGAATACCCAGTTCCATTAGATTGGACGTAAATACATCAGATAACCGTTCATTTGTGTTCATCTCATCATAGGAGGTTTCATAATTGGATGTTTTAAGGCTGCACCCGGTTTGAAGCGCAGAACCTTCCGCAATTTGAATAACACGCTGAGTTAATGATTCCAGCTCTTTTCTTGTAGAAGCACGAACATAGAATTGTGCTGATGCATAGTCAGGAATAATGTTAGCCGCTTCGCCGCCATGGTTGACAATTCCGTGGATTCGAACCGTACTTTTTACTTGCTGACGGAAAGCATTGATTCCGTTAAAGGTCTGAATAACAGCATCGAGTGCATTAATTCCTTCATGGGGACTTGCTGCCGCATGAGAAGATTTTCCGAAGAACTCAAACTGAATTGCATCCATGGCCAGCGAGGTACCGGATTTTTCATAGGCATAAAAAGGATGAGTCATCATGGCTATATCACAATCATCGAATAGCCCTTCGGCAGCCATCGGCACTTTGGCTCCTTTGGTTTCTTCAGCAGGTGTACCAAATACTTTAATGGAACCGCCGATCTCATCAATGACTGATTTAAGACCAACGGCTGCTCCAAGACTCATCATGCAGATCAAATGGTGACCGCAGGCATGACCGAGCTCAGGCAATGCATCGTACTCACATAACAGAGCGATTCGAGGCCCGGGTTTCACTGAATTATACGTCCCGATAAATGCAGTGGGAAGTCCAAGCACCGGTGCTTCTACCTCAAAGCCGTGAAAGACGAGTTCTTCCTTAAGTCTTGCGGATGCTAAAAATTCCTCGTTTCCAAGCTCCGGATTCTCACCAATATATAATGAAATTTCCTTGAAGCGGGAACTATAATGATCGATGGTTTGATTAATGGTCTGTTTGCTCAAAATATTATCGCACTCCTCATTCATAGCATTGCATCTACGATATTAATTATTTATACATGCATTATAACACTTTGAACTGATAATCGTCTTCATTCTTTGTCATAACCATGAAGGTAGAGTCGATTTATAGCAGAAATGCATGAAAATTGTTGGAAGTTCATTGCATATTCATGCAGTTTAATTTATAATGATGGTTCAATTATTAATCATGATTTTATGTCAGCTAAGGAGAGACAAGGGTTTGAAAAAAACATTTCAGTTGCTAATGCTCTTTATGTGCATGATCATTCTGCTGCCTGCAGGACTAACAACAGCGAGTGCACAGGATACAGGGAGTGACAAACAGCTCATACTCGGAACGAGCGCAGATTTTCCGCCATATGAGTTTCATAAAACGATTGACGGTCAGGATCAAATCGTAGGTTTTGATATTGAAATAGCTAAGGCGATTGCAGAGAAGATGGGAGCAGAGCTGGTCATTCAAGATATGGGCTTCGACAGCTTGCTGCCAGCGCTGCAAAGCGGCCGTGTGGATCTGGTCATTTCCGGAATGACGCCGACGGAAGAACGTCGTCAGAGCATCGATTTCTCTGATCCATACTATAAAGCACGTCAGGTTGTGCTGGTGCGTGCAGAGGATACAGACAAGTACAGGACGATGACTGACCTTGAGAACACGAAGATTGGTGTCCAAAAAGGCTCCATACAAGAAGAAATTGCTCAAGGTGTGCCAAATGCAAGTATTACCTCACTCGATAAAATCGCTGATATCGTAATGCAGCTTCAAACCGAGCGTGTTGATGCTCTTATCGTAGAGGATACGGTAGCTGCAGGTTACTTGACCGATGAAATTGTGCTTTCTGATGCTATACCGGAAGAATCGGAATCGGAAGCCGCTATCGGGGTACAGAAAGGCAATACAGAACTGCTGTCCGTTATTAATGAAACACTTGCCGAACTGAAGGCAGATGATCGGATTACAGAAATGGTTGAGGAGGCAAGTCTTCTCTCCGCAGGTAAGGCGAAACAGCAAAATATATTTGAAGTAGCTTGGGAATACCGCAGCTATTATGCCAAAGGGATTGGATACACACTTCTCTTATCCGCACTTGGTGTCATTTTCGGTTTCTTGATTGGTTTAATTATTACGCTTGTACGCATGTCCGGCGTAAAAGTAATTGCTTGGCTAGGTACAGCTTATGTTGAAGTGCTGCGCGGAACCCCAATGCTTGTACAGCTCATGATCATTCACTATGGTCTTGCGCTCGTATTTGGTATTAACTTGTCTCCGCTGCAATCTGGTGTTATTACCTTATCCATTAACAGCTCTGCTTATCTTGCGGAAATTTTCAGAGCAGGGATTCAAGGTGTGGACAAGGGTCAGATGGAAGCAGCCCGCTCACTAGGTATGACCCGCGGGGCAGCGCTTAGGCACATCATTTTGCCGCAGGCGATGAAGACGGTACTGCCTGCGATTGGTAATGAATTTATTACCATTATTAAAGAATCCTCCATTATTTCGGTTATCGGTATGATGGATATTATGTATCAGGCAAATACGATTCGAAGCATTACTTACCAAGGCTTGAGCCCGTATATTATTGCTGCGGTCATCTACTTCATCCTTACCTTTATTCTGTCCAAGCTGTTAGGCGCATTTGAAAGGAAGTTGAGAACTAGTGATAAGCGTTAAAAATTTGCATAAATCCTTCGGGAATTTAAATATCTTGAAAGGCATCGACATCGAGATCGGTAAAGGCGAGGTTGTTGTTGTCATTGGTCCTTCCGGATCAGGAAAAAGTACCTTTTTACGCTGCTTGAATCTGCTAGAAGTGCCGACAGAAGGCACCATTCTGTTTGAAGGCAGCTCTATTACAGATTCGAAGCATAATATTAATTCAACCCGCGAAAAAATGGGAATGGTGTTTCAACATTTTAACCTGTTTCCGCATAAAACCGTCGGTCAGAATATTACACTTGCTCCTACAACCGTAAAGAATGTCCCTGCCCAAGAGGCAGAGAAGATTGCGGATGACCTGCTTAAAACAGTTGGCTTGTCGGATAAGAAAAATATTTATCCGAACCAATTATCCGGAGGACAAAAACAGCGTATCGCGATTGCAAGAGCTCTTGCCATGCAGCCGCATGTGATGCTGTTTGATGAGCCAACCTCTGCTCTGGATCCGGAAATGGTCGGGGAAGTGCTGGATGTAATGAAAAAGCTGGCTGAAGGCGGAATGACGATGATCATAGTTACCCATGAAATGGGCTTTGCGCGTGAAGTCGGCGATCGTATTATATTTATGGATGGCGGTAAAATTGTTGAAGAAGGAACACCTGAGGAAGTGTTCAGCAATCCGCAGCATTCACGTACAAAGGATTTTCTCAGCAAGGTATTATAAGAACTTATTATCTAAAAATAAAGCAATCCCCAGACGATACCGTCTGGGGATTTTTTTGTGTCCGAATAAAGGCAGTAACGTGGTTACCAACATTTACATAATACAAGGTTACAAAATTGTGATATATTTACGACAGTCAAGTTCATGAGGGAGGAAGTTATGTTTAAATCTTTCAAGAAGACAACCATTGCTGCAGCGATTATTGGTGCTGCTTTGATGGTTCAAGTTGTTCCTGCACATGCGGATAAAGTGCATACGGCCGTTGAAGGGGACACCTTTTATAAATTATCGAAAACATATAAAGTGAATCTTGAAAAATTAATGAAAGCAAATAAGGGAATCTCGCCGTATAATATTTATGGTGGATTAAAGATTACAATTCCGTCAACATCTGCAGGAACTGTATCTGCGAAAGCTGCAGGCAGCAGTGCAATGACTGCAAGCTTGAATGTAGACAGCGCAAACAAAGTGGTAGAAGCCTGGGGCAAAACGTTTGACTATAGCAAAACAATTAATGTAAAAGCAACGGCATATTCCTCCGATTCTGCTGAGAACGGCGGATATGGAGCGGTGGATTATTTCGGCAATCCGCTCAAAATCGGAACTATCGCTGTAGATCCTAAAGTGATTCCACTGGGAACCAAAGTGCTTGTCACAGGTCATTCCCATGATGGACTGCCTGATAAAGCCTTTGTAGCAACTGCCACAGATATCGGCGGTGCGATTAAAGGGAATAAAATTGACATCTTTATTCCTGGGAGCCCGAGCTTTGTAAGCAAATTTGGAATCCAGGATGTAAAATTGTTTGTCATTAAAAAGTAATTGAAATGAAACGGATAGACTCGTGTGAGCCCATGCTCTCACGAGTTTTTTGATTTAATTTGCCATACTTACTCCAAGCAGCTCTGGTACAGTGACAAACTCATAGCCCTCTGATCTGAGCTTGGTAATGATCTCGGGAAGAGCTTCAATTGTGCCCGTTAGATCGGATCCAACTCCGCCTCCTGCGTGCTGTAGAATGATAGCTCCGGGGGTGATTTGAGACATGATATTCTGTACTACTTCGTTCTTACTGATCCCTTTCCAGTCCAGCGAGTCTACATTCCAATTGACAATCCTGTAATCATGCTCCACAGCCCATTTCAGCTGTTCCTCCGTAATTTCTCCATAGGGAGGGCGAATCAGCTTTGGGATAAATCCTGTGATACGGGAGACTGCCTGTTCCGTTCTTTGAATCTCGGAGACAAATTCTCCAAGCGTCAATCGATTAAAGTTAGGATGGGAATAGCTGTGATTGCCGATGGCGTGACCTTCATTATAAATTCGTTTAAAAAGGTCAGGAAACTTATCAATTCGATGGCCATTAACGAAAAAAGTAGCTTTAACGCCGTATTTTTTAAGGATGTCCAATACTTGCGGGGTGAATCTGGGATCCGGTACATCGTCAAAGGTTAATGCAATTTTTTTTACGCTCGGTCCATTCGTTAGAAAATAACTGCTGTATTTTTTTCGAAGCTGTCCTAGGGTCGGCGAGTCATTTTTGGAAGGTGTTGTATTGGCTTTCGATTGTGACGCTGAAAACACATGATGCTCTGGAGCAGCGTGTGTAGCAGAGTTGGTAATAGGGATTATGGCTGAGGATAGGAACATTAATGTAACGATCAAGACAGTATATAAAAATAGATTTCGTTTCATATTAATCAACTCCTGCATTTATGTATTGTACTTATTTGTTATTACCTTTATAGGATGATATTATTCTAGAAAAAAGATGAGGGGATGGAAGTAATGAGTCAGTTGTTTGAGTCCGCTAAGATAAAAGGCATGGAGTTAAAAAATCGCATCGTTATGCCTCCCATGTGCCAGTATAGTGTTTCAAACAAGGATGGAATCCCTACGGATTGGCATTTTGTACATTACGTAAGTCGTGCCGTCGGCGGAACAGGACTGATTATCGTAGAAATGACGGGAATTCATCCGGATGGAAGAATCAGCGATCAGGATACGGGAATATGGGGGGATGATCATATCCCTGCCTACAAAAAAATGGTTGATGCCGTTCATTCGTACGGCACCAAAATCGGAATTCAGCTGGGACATGCCGGACGCAAAGCCCAGGATGCAAAGCCGCCCGTTGCTCCATCAGCCATACCATTCAGTGAACGGTACGAGGAACCAAGGGCGCTGGATAATGACGAAGTCAAAGAAATGGTGACTGCTTATAAAGAAGCAGCCCGAAGAGCAGTAGAAGCAGGTTTTGATACGATAGAAATTCACGGCGCACACGGCTATCTGATTCATCAATTCCATTCCCAGCTTACGAATAAACGCGAAGACGAATACGGGCAGGATTTATCCTTATTTGGGGTCGAGGTCATCAAGGCGGTTAAAGAAGTTGTCCCTCCGGATATGCCGATCATTATGCGTATTTCTGCCAAAGAATATGTTGAAGACGGTTATGATGTCAACTATGCTGTTCAACTTGGTCAAAAATACAAAGAAGCGGGTGTCGACATCTTCCATGTTACATCTGGCGGTGAAGGCCCTGTCGGGTCTGATGGAGGTCCAAGTGCAAGGGCAGGATACCAGGTTGATCTGGCTCACACGTTCAAGGAGGAGCTAGGGCTTCCCGTTATTGCCGTAGGATTACTAGAAGATTATGAGGATGCCAAGCAAGTCATTGATTCAGGGAAGGCCGATTTTGTTGCAGTCGGACGGGGGATGCTCCGGGATCCTTACTGGGCATTGCATGCCTCGCAATCGCTGGGAGGCAATCAGTCGATCCCTAAACCTTATCTTAGAGGATTTTAATAAATTTATATGACGCCCTGTCCTAAATTGAATTAGGCAGGGTCTTTTTTTGTTGTATGCTGAAAAATAATTTGAAACGTTCGGCAAAGAGTTACGTAATATTAGATTATATACAGGTTAAGTGAGTTAAAAACAAAATAAGGAATAACCATATGGGAGGAAAAAGAAATGTCGTTTTTTAAAAGATTGCGTGATGTGACTATGTCCAATATTAATGCACTGATTGACAAAGCAGAGGATCCGATCAAAATGACAGATCAGTATATTCGTGATATGCAGGAAGATCTCGAGGATGCAGAAAAGGCAGTTGCTTCTCAAATCGCGCTGGAGAAAAAATTCAAGGCGCTTTACGAAGAACAGGAAGCGCTCGTGAAGAAACGTGAAGAGCAGGCACACACGGCAGCAAAAGCACAAAACCTTGATCTTGCCCGCCGTGCTTTGGAAGAAAAGAAAAATGCAGAGGCAAAGCTTGCTGAATACAAAGCTAGCTATGACCAAAACAAAGCAGCAGCCGATAATCTTCGCAGCAAGCTCGAAGAGATGCGCAAGCAGTTGTCTGAAATGAAGAGCAAACGTGAAACATTGGTAGCCAGATACAATGCGGCAAAAGCTCAAACTGAAATCAACAAGGCGATGAACGATTTCAGCTCTGATTCGGCATCAGCTGGTCTGAAGCGCATGGAAGAAAAAATGATGCAGGCCGAAGCACTTGCTGAAGCGAGCAACGAAATGAATAAAAAAGACAAATCCTTGGATGAAGAGTTTGAGAATCTTGGGAAGGACCAGGCTGTTGAGGACGAACTCGCTGCGCTGATGAAACAATACGAAAATAAATAAATTATTTTCGCATATATATGAATGGATCACCTATTCAGCACATTAATAAAGCGAGGGAGAGACTAATGATGTTTCTCCTTCGTTTTTCATGAGGGGTTATCTTGAACAGTGGGGGATGTTGGCCAAGATGGAATTTATGGATATTTTACGTATGCTGGTATGGACCGGATCGGGAGCTGTCCTGCTTTTTATATTGATGTACGTGGATTCACTTTTTACAAAATATAAGGATTTTGCCGAAGTAAAAGCTGGGAACATGGCCGTTACAACGAGGCTGATTATGAAGCTGTTTGCACAAGGCTACATTCTGTCTTCATCCATTTCGGTGTCCTATCATTTGGGCGATGCCTTAATCGTCTCCGTCGTGTCCTTTGTTATTTTGCTTATTATTGAGGGGCTTGTTCATTTTATTATCCGCAGGTTTGCAGGTTTTAATATTGATGGCGGCATGCAGCAGGGCAAGGTAGGGTACGGATTGTTTTCCGGTACACTCCATGTGGTAGGCGCATTGATTATTTCTGCATCACTATAGAACAAGGAAACCTTAGATATAGGAGTTTGATGGAAGATGAGTATATGGAAGAGAGTAACGAATTTATTGTCGAAGCCTAAACCTGAGGTGCCGGAGAAAAGCATGCTGCAGCTGAACCCTGGCGATATTTGCGAAGTGTCACTGGTCACTTATGAGGTCGTAGGTAAAGTGCAAAATCGCGGTAGAAATGCGGTTGTCCTCACAATCAAGGACGGCAATAGTCTTGCGTATCTACACATAGAAGAGAGAGAAAGACTTGTGTACGGATTATATCAGCCAATTGATGGACGTCTTGATAGTCCGGATGAAGTGCCGACATCCATCGAATTGGATGATAGAGATTATCATCTGGAAGAACAATATGCAGGGCATGTGCTGATTGCGGGAAAAACACCATTTTCCCAAAACGGAGAGCAGCATGTCTGGCAGTATCAGTCTGATGACAATCATCTGCTCAGAATTGAATGGCAAAATGGACGATTTATGCTGTATGAAGGAGAGCACATCATTCCTGCAGATGTTAAAGTTATTCGGGCAACCTAGGAGAGGTTATACATGAACAAGCGTTTTTTTCACATCATAAAAATTACACTTGTCCTCAGTTTATTTATTTCGCTTCTAAGCGGCTGTGGCCCTGCCTCTGCAGTGCAGCAGAATTATCCGCTTGAGTCCGTTAATGGCAGCGGTAATAATACTTCTTACGTATACCGTGCAGCAGATATGACGGTTCCTGAGGTTGCGAATGAGCTGATGGAGGAGAGAACACCTGAAGAAGTATCGCCGCAGGACACAGAGCGAATGTTTCTTGTCTATTCTGATGAGCTCTATCATCTGCAGCAGGATCCAGAAGCACCCGAGGATACACTTATCGAGGTGGATTCCAAACAGTATGTTCAGCAGAATTATAGCTCATCCTTTCTCCAGGGTTACATTACCGCCTCCATTCTCAGCAGCATCTTTGACACATTTAAAGGAACCGGTAATTACCGGGGATACACTACCCAGAAGACTTATAAGCCTTCACAAGGAAGTTATCGGACTCCGACGGACAGCGACAAGTCAATGGCCCCTCCGCTTACAACGAAAAAGAGCGGTTCGATTATTAGAAGAGGACTTGGAGATACAAGTGACTCCAATAAATCCACATCAGGCAATGTTCTTGAACGGGATAAATCCTCTTCCTCGTCAACAAGTAAGGGGAAAATCGAGCGCGGGAAGAGCGGGGGATCAAGCATCTTCAGTTCTCCTAAGAAAAGCTCAAGACCAAAAACCAAAATTGGCTCTGGACGGATTTCAAGGCGAAGGTAGATTTTTATTATAGAGCTGTCACTAAGTATTTTATATGCTTAGTGACAGCTTTTTTTATGTGCCAGATTGTCATTCACACTTCTTTCGATTCTTAAGGTCTTGCAGGGATTACGAGAAGTCGATACACTTTGTAAAAAGATGATAAAACATAAGGAGCACACGATGGTAAATATATCGACAGATCCAAAGTTTAATCGTAAAGCGATAAAAGTAGAGGCTGCTCAGCAACTAGTAAGCGCCCATGTCCATGAAATTGAAGCAGAACGGGTGAGTATTGACAACGCACATGGCCGGACGATAAGTAAAGATATTACGGCTCCGCACCCATATCCTTATTTCCGCAGATCCGGTATGGATGGGTATGCGGTGTATAGTAAAGATCTGGAGTTGGCATCAAGCAGCAACCAGATCTGGCTTAAGGTAATAGATGAAATTCCGTGCGGTTATGCCTCGGATAAAGAAATTGTATCTGGTACAGCAGCAAGAATTATGACGGGTGCACAGGTGCCGGAAGGTGCGGATGCCGTTGTTATGATTGAGGCAACTGAAATAAAAGAAGATGGAACAGTTACATTAGTCGGATTCAAGCGTCCAATTGCTCCAGGATCTAACGTTACTCCTATTGGACTTGAGATTAGTGAGGGAGATTTGCTTATTAAGCAGGGTACCCTGCTGTCAGCTGGAGAAATCTCAGTTCTTGCTACCTTTGGTGTATATGAGGTGCCGGTTTACCGCAAACCAAGGGTTGCCATCTTTGCAACCGGTACCGAGCTGCTTGATGTGGACGAAGAGCTGCAGCCGGGTAAAATACGCAACAGCAACAGCTTTATGCTGGTTTCTCAAGTTAAGCAGGCTGGAGGAGAGCCGTATTTACTCGGGGCTATTGTAGACGATATTGAACTGGCCAGACAAAAGCTTCAGGAAGCACTCCAAAATTATGATGTCATTATTACTACCGGCGGTGTGTCCGTTGGCGATTACGATATTATGGGTGACCTTGTTCGGCAGGATGATGTAGAAATGCTGTTCAACAAGGTTATGATGCGGCCGGGAAGTGTGACAACGACTGCTGTTATACATGACAAATTGTTGTTCGCTTTGTCCGGTAACCCTGGAGCCTGCTTTGTAGGATTTGAATTGTTTGTACGCCCAACACTCCGAATGATGCAGGGATCGGATGCACCCTATCTGGAGAAATGGACTGCAACACTGGGGGAAGACTATACAAAAGTAAATAATTATACCCGTTATGTACGAGGCAAGAGCCGCATAAGCGACGGGAAGGTGTATGCTTCTGCCGCAAAGGTGGACGAGTCCAGCGTTATGGTCACCATTAAAGACAGTGATTGTCTCATTATTGTTCCTCCTGAAGCAAACGGCCTTAAAGCCGGAGATCGGATTGAGCTGCTCAAACTGAATGCTTCAGCAGGATGGTAAGCGGGCGGATGAGCGTGAGAGATACAGGTTCTAGCAAGCAAAACGCCAGCAAGCCCATGATCTGGCAAGTGGTGGGGTTTAAAAACTCGGGGAAGACAACACTTATTACAGAGCTTGTTGCTGCTATCCGGGTGCATGGATATACAGCAGCTGTCATCAAGCATGATGGTCATGATCATTTTATAATGGATCATTCGGATACGGACAGCGGAAAGTATCGACAGGCCGGGGCGAATGCTATTGCTGTCATTTCGGACACAAGACACGCGATCATTGAAGACCGCACAGTATCCATCGAGAGCATGATTGCTCAATTTTCTACTTATGATTACATAATCATTGAAGGCTTCAAACAAGCTCCCTACCCTAAGCTGCTGATGATCAGAGAGCAAGACGACTTGTCCTTGCTTCAGCTTGCACAGGTGAAGGCTGTTGTGCTTGCAGAGCCCAATGTAATAAATAAAGAAAAGCTGCCTAAATCGGCAGCCTGCTTTGAGCGTAATGAAGCAAAACCTATTGCCGATTATATTATTCGGCACGGCGTTCAATAGCTTCAGACATCGTTTTGTCTGTCAGGTGGGCATAGACCTCTGTCGTCTCTGTTGAGGCATGACCCAGCTGTTCCTTTGTTTTATAAATATCGTTCTGCAAATAATAATCGGTGGCAAACGAATGGCGAAGCTTATGAACGGTAAGGTAAGGCTTGCCGAATCGTTTGGCATACTTGATGATCATCGCTTGAATTGCACGCTTTGTCATACGTTTCCCTTCTTTTTGACCGTTGGGAATGGTGACGAAGAGTGCTTTTTCTTTTTTGGGTGTATGGTATCGCGAAGTTCGCAGCTGCATGTAGGTGAAGAGCTCGTCCTTTGCCTGTTCTCTGAAATAGACCGGATTTTTAAACGTTTCATCATTGTTCCCTTTCCGGTACACATACAGCACTTTGTTGTTCAAATCAAGGTCGTCAACGTTGAGATTCACAATTTCTGATACTCGCAGCCCTGAGTTCAGAATGAGACTGGTGATGCAGGCGTCTCTTTCCCTGTTTTGTTCATGCGCATACAGGGCTTGCTTGTTCTTCTCCATATCCTTCGCATAACCTTCTAGAATATAACCGATGAACTCTAGCAGCTCGTCATCTTCCAATATTTTGCCCTTTAGCTTGGCAGCTGTATCCTTTGGCTTATGAACACGCTTAATTTCGACCTTAGCCATTATGTTGCGCTTCAGCAGGGGGTAGAAGTCTTCATCCTCCGCAATTTGGCTTAAATAATGAAAGAGGGAGCGAAGAGAGGAAAGCTTTCGGGAAATCGTGACCCGGGAATTAGAGCCTTCTCTTTTGGTCGTTAAGTAAATACGGTATCCTGTAATGCTGTCCATTCGCAGCACTTCAAGCTCTTTTAAGGTGATGTCGGCGTTCTTCTCCGCCTCAGACAGTCCTTCTGCCCGAAGCCATGTAAAAAACGTATCATAGTCCCTGACGTATTCAAGCAAAGTGGAAGGAGATAAATCGGGAAGCTTGTAATCAATAAATTGCTGAACGAACCAGGGCATGGTAACGACACGTTCATCAAGCTTCTTGCGGTCGGTTTCTTTTTGTATATGCATGGTAGACTAGCCCCCGGTTTCATTGTTTGATATATTTCTTGTCCTTATTTTACCACACCGATTTTTAAAGGAAAAACAAGCCATGGTTGAAGGTGGGAGTTGAAAGCTTTATAGTTTATATGAATAATAGTGAAAAAATAGAAGAGTGCGAGGTGTAATCAGATGGAATTAAGCCTCACTATAGTACCTCGGGAAGAGAGCCAAATTATTAGGCACTTGATGCAATTTTATTTATATGATTTTACTAAATATTTAGATATTGATGTGAACGCCGATGGTGTATTTCCGGAGTACCCGAATTTGGACGAATATTTTAGCCATCCTAATAAATATCCTTTCCTTATTCGAAGCGGACAAGCACCGGCTGGTTTTGCGTTAGTTGAGAAGCTGTCCGGCAGAAGAGAAGGCGACTACTATATGACTGAGTTTTTTATTATGCAAAAATATCGGCGTAGCGGAATCGGAACCTGGGCAGCTCAGGAGCTGTTCAGTAGATTCCAAGGCGAGTGGAAAGTTGCACAGGTGCGTACGAATGTTGTTGCGCAGGCTTTTTGGCGCAAGGTGATTGGCAGCTATACAGGGGGCAGGTTCCGCGAACGGTTTCATCCGGAATCCGGTAATCCGAGCCAGCATTTTGTTACTTAGTCCTATGTATATAGTCTGCTGTTGTCCTTACTTTTGAATTGATTGATTCTAATCGAAGCGGGTAATCAAAAAGTGTGATGAGTATCAACCGCGAGTGTAAATCAATTGACAGAGTAAGGAGTGTAATACACGATGAAGACATTACATCTATTGCCAAATAAAGTAGCCTTGGTGACTGGGGCTGCATCAGGAATCGGAAAAGCATCTGCCATTCGGCTGGCTGCCGAAGGAGCAAAGGTCGGATTGGTGGACGTTCATGAGCAGAGACTGCGCGAAACCGAACAAGAAATCAAGCATGCCGGCGGTGAAGCCTTAAGCTTTACTGCCGATATTAGGAGACCGGAGGAAATCAGCCGTGCGGTTAAGGAAACGGTGGAGAAATGGGGACAGCTTGATTTTGTGCTCGCCAATGCGGGCATCTTAGGAATGGTTGCTCCAATTGAGCATTTCCCGACAAAAGAATGGACAGGAACGCTGACGAACAACTTGGTCGGTACCTTTGAGACTGTGAAGCAGGTCATTCCATATATGAAGGAAAAAGGCGGATCCATTGCCGTTGTAAGCTCAGTCAGCGGCAATCGTCAGACAGCTCAAGAGGGATTTTCGGCTTACAGCACTTCCAAGGCAGGCATTGCCACTTTTGCGGAAATGGCTGCACTGGAGCTGGCCCAGTATAAGATTCGTGTGAATGCTGTATGCCCGGGGCTCATTGATACCCATATCTTTGAGTCCCAGAAGGAATCCGATCATCTAAAAGAAATTAAGTTTCCATTTAAAGTTCCTCAGGATGCCGTACCTCTTACTGGCGGGGCAGGCCGTCCGGAGGATGTCGCCAATCTGGTGCTGTTCTTGGCTTCCGAGCTGTCCAGCCATATCACAGGCACCAAGGTATTCATTGATGGAGCAGAGACGTTAATTAAGGGGTAGTACATCGTTAGGTGTTTTAAGGGATCACCTTTCCTCTTTTGATGGGAAGGTGATTTTTTATTGTGTCAGTTTTTTTAAGGGGAGTAGCAATTTTTATTGAAGCATAATTAGGGGGAAGCAAGAATTGAAAAAGTTAGTACAATCCGCAATATCCGTAATCGTTGGCTTAGTCATACTGGCTGGAGTGTTCGAGTATTTAGTGGAGGGTCCGTCGTTACCGAGTCAGGACGATCAGGATGTAGTGCAGTTAGTTTTTCCCGTTGACAGGTATCCTGAGACAGGCGAACACATTCAAACCGCAATCGAAGAGGGCCAATCGGCTACATGCACTATTCAGCGTGGTGGAGCCGAAGAGAATCGTGAAGCGTCATTAAAAGGGATTCCAACGAAGAAGGGCTATGATCGTGATGAGTGGCCCATGGCGATGTGTGCTGAAGGGGGTACAGGGGCAAGTATTGAATACATAAATCCGTCCGATAATCGAGGCGCAGGCAGCTGGGTCGGGAATCAGCTAGATGATTATCCAGATGGAACTAAAGTGGAGTTTGTTTTTGAATAAGAAAAGATAATAAAGTAGAGATACTGAGTTACAGAGAAACTCTTTTGCTGAAAATCCTTTTTATGTAGGGTATAAATGCCCTAAGGTAATACGTTTCTCTTAGGAGGTCTATATGATCATTTATAAGATTGTCGTCGTATTGTATTGACGATGAAAGTTTAGCCAATATACAATAATATGAAAATATAATATCTACTTGCATTCTGAATGTTGACTAGACAACTAGAGACATAGCAGTTATTACTGCTATGTCTTTTTTTATGGGGTGAGAAGAAATGAAAGATTATGGCCATGAATATGCGGATATTTATTACTACACTCCGAATGAATTCGAGAAGCTTGGCGGGCTTTGGCCGCTCCGCACTGGAAATAACATAGCGAAGGCGGATTATAGCGTGGGACCGAGGGTCATTGAATGCTTTTCCTTTCACTTTGTGCTTAACGGCTGCTTGACCTTGTCCAGTATGGGGAAAACGGTAACGTTAACGAAAGATAGCATGTTTTGCTTATTTCCGGAGGTGAAGCACAGTTATTGGGTTCACCAGTATGATGCCGAAGCTCCATTGAGATTGCACTGGCTCGCCTTTAATGGGACACAAGCGGAAACGCTGGTCAGGAGACTCGGAATTACGGAGCAAAAACCGTACATACGCAACAAACTTACGGTCGAGCTGTCTGAATTATTAAATAGTTGCATGGAGCGAATGGAAGATTGGCAGAAGGACGGCGACCTGCACCTTCAGATTATGTTATATCGACTATTCGAACTGCTCTCGCGTCCGCTTCCAAATGTACCGGAAGACAAAAATTGGCTGAACGCATGTTTGCAGTATATGGAAACGCATTATACCGAAGGCATCACTGTGGCGGATATCGCGCATTTCTCCGGCATGCACCGTTCGCATCTGTCCAGCAGGTTCAAGCATCACTTTGGAATAAGTCCCCGCCAATATTTAACTAAACTGAAGATGGAGAGGGCTGGAGAAATGCTGCATAGCCGGACGTTATCTATTACGGACATTTCTTTATCTCTCGGATATACGGACTTATATACGTTCTCCAGAGCTTTCTGCACTTATTACGGTATGTCACCATCAAGTTATCGCAACGGAAGGGCAGCGCACGACAAAATGCTAAATGAATGACAACGTAATGTTATTTCTATTTAATTTCTGTTACTTTATGCTAAATGTATAGTTTAAAACCTACTATATTAATTAGAATAGTTTGATTTAGGGGGACATTAAAATATGCGTAAGCAATGGGGCAAAAAGGCGATTTGCACGATGGTTGCTATCAGTCTGATTGCAGCAGGATGCCAATCCGGCTCTAACAAGAAGACTGAACCTATGGGCAGCTCCGAAACGGTAGTAAGCAAAGAGGGCTTCCCGATTGTACAAGAACAGATCAAGATTCAAATGTTCACACGGATCGCTCCTGTGAACGGCCCGTTCAAGGATATGCCGGTCTTTCAAGATTACGAGAAAATGAGCAACGTGCAGGTGGAATTTACTGAGGTGCCCACAGATGGATTTCAAGAAAAGAAAAACTTGTTGTTTGCGTCAAATGAACTCCCAGAAGCACTGTTCCGCTCTGGCCTTACCCCGCTGGAGACGATCCGTTTCGGAACAGCGGGCCAGTTGATCCCGCTGGAAGGATTGATTGACGACTATGCTCCAAATTTTAAGAAGCTGATGGACCAATATCCTGAAATTCAATCCGCGATAACGACTCCGGAAGGCCATATTTACGCTCTTCCTGGTGTTGTCACGTTAGGAGCCGCACGAACAGACAAAAAATGGATTAATCAAGCGTGGCTGAAGAAGTTGAATCTGAAAGAGCCGGAGACCACGGATGATCTTTATCATGTGCTTGTAGCTTTTCGGGACAATGATCCGAATGGCAATGGCAAACCGGATGAAATTCCAATGACGGCGCGCGCAAGCAGTGGACAGGGATCAGGTCTTCCGGTTGTATCGATGATGAGCGGCTCATTCGGTCTCGATTTACAGCTCGGTTATAACATCAATCTAGAAAACGACAAGGTCAATATTTGGATGGGCAGCGAGCGGAACAAGGAACTTTTAATGTATCTGAACAAGCTATACAGCGAGAAGCTGCTTGATCCCGAAGTGTTCTCACATAAGGAAGCACAATATCTCGCCAAGCAGGGTTCGGGAACGGCAGGCTTCTTCTTCGATCAAACGAACAACCCGTTCCTGGAAATTGCAGATCAGTATACTGGAATAGCGCCTCTCGAAGGTCCATACGGGGATCGTCTGCAAAGCCAGGGCGCACCGGTTCCGCGAGATTTTGGAGCTTTTGCCATCACTACAAGCAATCAGCACCCGGAAGCGACACTGCGCTGGGTCGACTATTTCTATAGTGATAAGGGCTCGACGCTCCTTCGTTTCGGTAGAGAAGGGGAGCATTACGAGGTTAATGACGATATTCCTTATTACAAGGAGGAATTTTTGAAGTCGGGAAATCAGGCGAAGATTACGCCTTATGCGGGGGGAGGAGCGCCGCATCTGATCAGCGATAAGGTTGCATCTTATATTAATCCTCCGCAGGTTCAAGAAGCCCAGAGTAAGCTGGATCCGTACATGCCGAAGATCCGCTACGCATCCCCGATGTTTGACGAGGAAACCGCCCGCAGAGTCGATGTTCTTCGTAACGACATTGACAAATATTACGAGGAGCAGAGCACGAAATTTATCGCCGGCACACTAAGCTTCGATAAATGGGGCGAATTCGAAGCCACATTGAAAAAGATGAACATCGACGAATTGGAGAAGCTCTATCAGGACGCTTACGATGCGATGAAATAATGATGTAATTATATGAAAAAAATCACTATCGGGATGAAGGGAGGAGACCGAGAAGATGACTCAGTCCAATCCGCGATACGGTGCTAGCCATTCAGGCCGCACCATTCGGCTGTTACGGAAAATGGCTCGACGTTATGATCTATATTTGATGCTGCTTTTGCCGATAATCTGGTATCTGATCTTTCACTATGGCCCATTATACGGGCTGCAAATCGCGTTCAAAAATTTCAATCCGGCAAGAGGAATTATCGGCAGCGAATGGGTGGGCTTCGAGCATTTCGAACGATTTTTCAATTCCTATTACTTCGGGAGGCTCCTCTGGAACACGGTTTCCATCAATTTGTTCTCACTGCTGATAGCGTTTCCTATCCCTATATTGCTGGCACTCCTTATTCATGAAATCCCGAATAAATCTTTTAGCAAATGGCTACAAAACATTACCTATATCCCGCATTTCATTTCGGTCGTTGTCATCGTAGGCATGCTCACTTTGTTCCTTGATCCGACAAGTGGTCCAATTAACCATTTAATCGAGGCATTCGGCGGCACGCCGATCCGCTTTATGGAAGAAGCGGGATGGTTCAAGACGATCTTCATCAGCTCGAACATTTGGCAAAATATGGGGTGGCAGTCGATTATCTATATAGCTGCTCTCAGCAGTGTTAATCCGGATTTATATGAAGCAGCTAAGATGGATGGAGCGTCCCGGCTCCGGCGTATTTGGCATGTCTCTTTGCCCGGTATCGTTCCGGTCATCGTCATTCTGCTTATATTGGATATCGGTCATTTTATGAACATCGGGTTCGAGAAAATTCTGCTGATGCAGAACAATTTGAATCTTGAATCAAGCGACGTCATTTCTACATTTGTGTACACAACTGGCATCCTTAAGGGGGAGTACGGTTATACAGCCGCAATCGGATTGTTTAACTCAGTGATTAACTTGGCCCTATTGCTGCTTGTGAATCGTTTCGCGCGTAAAACGGCAGAGACAAGTCTATGGTGAGGGGGAAGCATATGTGTCCAAACAAGCTGCGATGAAACGTGTTCCAGAGGAGAGGCTGTTTAATGCAATGGTCTATGTGCTTACGGCGGTTATTATTGTGATCGTGCTGTATCCGCTGCTGTTTGTGGTCAGTGCTTCAGTCAGCGATCCGGCGCGGATACTGAATGGGGAGATGTGGCTGCTGCCCAAGGGTTTAACGTTTGATGCTTACGCGAACATTTTGCATGATGAAAGAATATGGACTGGATACCGCAATACAATCGTTTACGCTGCTGTCGGTACAGCAATCAACATTGTCATGACGGTGCTTGCGGCGTATCCGCTGTCGAGACATGACCTTC
This sequence comes from Neobacillus mesonae, assembly GCA_023715865.1. Classification (GTDB taxonomy): domain Bacteria; phylum Bacillota; class Bacilli; order Paenibacillales; family Paenibacillaceae; genus Paenibacillus. The sequence continues at coordinate 122,642 of JAMBOW010000002.1, read as the reverse complement.
CGGGGCGCAAAACGTTGATGCTGATTATAACGCTTACTCTTTTTTTCGGAGGAGGACTAATTCCCACCTACCTTCTCGTCAAAGATTTGGGGATGGTCAATACAATGTGGTCGTTAATCGTTCCTGGGGCGATTTCTACGTATAATCTGATTGTAATGAGGACGTATTTCCAGTCCAGCATTCCATGGGAGATGCAGGAAGCTGCCCAAATAGATGGATGCTCGAATTGGCGGCTGCTGCTAAGCATTATTTTGCCGCTGTCCAAGCCGATTCTGGCAGTAATGGTGTTGTTCTACGCGGTAGGACACTGGAACTCGTTTTTTAATGCGCTTATCTACATACGAGACGAAGAGCTATATCCGCTTCAACTGATCTTGCGAGAAATATTAATGATCAGCCAATCTGACGCCATCGACAGCAACGTCGGACTGGAGGATAAGATTTTGCTAGCAGAGAGCATTAAGTATGCGATCATTATTGTCTCCAGCCTGCCAGTGTGGGTCATGTATCCTTTTGTACAGCGGCATTTTGTCAAAGGCGTAATGATCGGATCGATCAAAGGCTAGGGGAAAACGGTAATTTTGAATGGAGGTTTCAGGTTGGAATCGAACGCAACGATAACAGTCAACTTCAATGATAGGAGTAAGCATAAGATCTCTCCTTACCTATTCGGACATTTTGTTGAGGATATAAGGGATCACATGGATGCCATGCTCGCCTATCCCTTGAAGGACATGGATTTCGAAAGTGAGGCCGAGACAAAGGCCGGTGTATCGGGAAGCTGGAGCGCATTCACGAACGGCCGAACTACGAAGTATGGACTGGAATCGCCGGCTCCCGGGCATTCGGGCCGGGTTCAACGCATTCGCATATGGAGTGACGCTGCATTGAAAGGACCGTTGGAGTATTCGGTCAAACTGGTGGCGCGTGCTTCGGGTAGAGCTTCGCTACTTGCTCCTCGAAGCAGTAGACCGGGCGATCCGAGGAAAGGTTAGGCAACCGTCCTGTCATTGTAAACGACGGTTGGGAGCATACCGTTTCGGATATTTTGACCTTACATAATTACGTTGAAACAGGTGATGGTTTCTTGAAGCGTTATACGAACAAAGATGCGATCGTAAATAAAGAAACGACGAGCAATCAATGGAAGTTTGCCTTTGCGGAGGGGTACGAATACCGCGGACAGCCCATCATCATAAGTGAGTACGGAGGGATTGCTTTCCAAGCAGAGAAGGGATGGGGCTACGGCAAGTCGGTTTTTACAGAAGAAGAATTTCTTGAACGGTTCGAAGGATTAACCCGAGCGATCAAGAGCTTGGATTACATATGCGGTTATTGTTATACCCAGGTAACCGATGTACAGCAGGAAGTGAATGGCCTTCTCACAGAAAACCGAATTCCCAAAGTTCCGCTTTCCAAAATTAAAGATATCAATTTGGCATGATCTGAAGCATCGATGCATTAGGGAGGCGCCGCATGGATAAACCGAATATATTGTTAATCACGAGCGATCAACAGCACTGGAATACGATTGGTGCGTTCAATTCCGAAATACAGACGCCCAATCTTGACCGCTTGGTCCGGGAGGGGACGACTTTTAGCCGAGCCTATTGCCCGAGCCCAGTCTGTACACCGAGCAGATCCTCGATCATTACGGGAAAATATCCTAGCCAGCATGGTGCTTGGACGCTTGGGACAAAGCTGCTGGAGGACCGCCACACCGTAGGAGAAGACTTTCTGTCAAACGGCTACGGGACGGCTCTTATAGGCAAGGCGCATTTTCAGCCTCTAAAAGGGACCGAAGAATATCCTTCTCTCGAATCATATCCGATATTACAGGATTTGGACTTTTGGAAATCTTACCATGGTCCGTATTATGGTTTTGATCATGTGGAGCTGGCGCGAAACCATACGAATGAAGCTCATGTTGGACAGCATTACGCATTATGGCTGGAGGAGAAAGGCTGTACGAATTGGCGGGATTATTTTCTGTCTCCGACCGGAACAATGGATCCATCCATAACGCACAAATGGCCGATACCTGAAGAGTATCACTATAACAGCTGGATATCTGAGCGTACGAATGCAATGCTTGAACATTACGAGGAACAGGAACAGCCTTTCTTTTTATGGTCTAGCTTCTTCGACCCACATCCCGATTATTTGGTTCCCGAGCCATGGGATACGGTGTATGATCCGGAGAAGTTAACCATTCCAAGCGTTGTCGCCGGTGAGCATGACCGCAATCCTCCTCATTTTCGGTTGACACAAGACAAGAATCCTGACTTCTCTTATTTATGGGAAACCGGGCACGAAATTCACGGCTACCATTCTCATTTTGTTCCTGAAGATGAACGCAAACGGCTAGTTGCCACTTACTTCGGCATGATTAGTCTCATGGACAAATATATTGGCAAAATTCTCGACAAGTTGGAGGAGCTGGGGCTGTCCGACAATACGATTGTCGTATTTACGACTGATCATGGCCACTTTTTCGGACAGCACGGGCTCCAGCATAAAGGAGGTTTTCATTACGAAGATTTGATCAGACTGCCCTTTCTAATTCGTTATCCGGGAAAAGTGCCCGCAGGGGTGCAAAGTTCAGCAATTCAATCGCTAGTTGATCTTGCGCCTACGCTCTTGTCGTTATGCGGCATTCCGATGCCGCAAGCTATGACGGGTGTCGATCAGAGCAAGGTTTGGCTAGGTATTCAATCCGAGGCTCGCGACCATGCACTCTGCGAATTCCGTCATGAACCGACGACAATTCATCAAAAAACATATGTCGATGTCCGTTACAAGCTAACTGTATACTATCGCCAAGCTTATGGCGAATTGTTCGATCTGCAGGCGGACCCCGCTGAGTTAAACAATCTGTGGGATGATCCGAATTACGCCAAATTAAAAACAGAGCTACTGCTCAAATACGCTTGGGCGGAGCTTGGCAAAGAGGCTATGCCGATGCCGCGCATTTGGCATGCTTAAGTTGCTGATAAGCGAATTGGAACAAGCTTAGCGCTGTTGGGGGAGTCCTAGAATGATTGAAAGCCCGACCTGCAGCGACTATATTTTAGGCTCTCCATCGTGGCACGAGAGAAAACTTACAGCCTAAAGGCTGTGTCGGAGAGAGAAAAGCCTTGGAGATAAACTGTTGAAATACAGTTTGTTTCCAAGGCTTTTTTATATTTTTTGCTGCACCAGATAAATCTACATGTAGCGTAATTATATTTAAAAGTATGAAAGAAAAGATCACAACATGGTTGGTTGAGTAGAAGACCCAGGGGTGCTGAATAAACAGCTGCACAGAATATTCAATTCCTCGATCATTTCTTTAACTTTGAAGCCCAACCCTGATAAGCGTGCAGCAGCCTTGGTGCCCGCGTTACAAGCAGGACTTGAAAAAAATACTATAATTACTTGCTTTTACTCTAAAGCACTTGTTGGTTCGTGGTTTATCTGATTTGAGGGCAAATTGATAGCACCCGGAATATGGCAATCACCAAAAGCCTTGGAACTTCAATCAGCAAAAAGTCATCTAAACCATGCAATATGTCATGACGTACATCTGCCATCCGTCTCGCAGCAAGTTTGTTAGCATAATGTTAATGAGTTACCTCGGATGATGCAGCAAGATTTTCAAGAACGAGTGAATATAAATGGTTAGTATTCATTTTATGTACCTCCAATTGGGGTTGAGACATTTAAAAACGTTTGTTCGGCTTCATGTAGAATATGTAGCACATCCGCAAGTATTGGAGTTATCGAATTATTTCGATAAAACACTTCATTTATTTTGATGAGTTACCTCTATGATCGTGATGAGTGGCCCATGGCGATGTGTGCTGAAGGGGTACAGGGGCAAGTATTGAATACATAAATCCGTCCGATAATCGAGGCGCAGGCAGCTGGGTGGGGAATCAGTTAGATGATTATCTAGATGGAACTAAAGTGGAGTTTGTTTTTGAATAAGAAAGATGAGTTGAATTAGCTCCTTCCGGTATCTATGCGGAAAGGAGCTATTTTAATAATATAGGTGTAATTATGTTAATTTCCTCCGCTGATAAATTGGTAAATCCCTATGAAAAATAACAATAAAAAAATAATCAAAATGGCTGATATCATAGCTAGTACCTTTTTAGATCCTTTGTTTTTATTCTTCTTTGAGATCTCCATCTGTTGTTCTATTTGGTTTAATCGTCTTTTTATTTCTTTAATATCTTCTGCATCGCTAATCTTTTCGTTAGTTGAGTTCATCATATCCTCCTTTAGGAAATAGAAATATTTTACTTTTTAGTTTAAAAACTTATAATTTTCTTGTCAAGAAAAGGACTATAAGTTGCAGATGAATTGAGCGCAATAATGAAAAAGTCATACATTGATAACATTTATTTAACTGACGCATGTTTGTTTGGGTCCTCTTATTTAGAGGGTTCTTTTATTTAACAATGAGAAGGGAAAAGGGAAGTTCGTGGTGGAGAAGATAGATTTCTACTCTTCTTCTATTTGCGAACGAATTGCTTTCAGTGGTAAAGAAACTTGGTCGTATGTGTGTACCTATCCCTAAGATCCTTATAAATGCTATTAAGATCTTTGAGTCAAAATGGGATCAAGAACAGGCTAAGTAAGGAGCTAGTAGTGAAGGTTAAGTTAGGGAGTCAAAATTCGATCAGGCTTCAGGCAGCGCTACACACAGCAATAATGGCCGAGCTAATGCCCTTTGGGGTTATTGATCGGAAACAAAAAATCAAGAATTTGCATATGGTTCGTGAGAGCAAAATGCCGGCATTATTGACCGAGAATCTATTCATTGATGTCAAAACGTTTAAAGCATCCAGAGCTCATTCAGGCTATCATAGACGGTCATGTTAAAGGAATTGCAATATACTTCGGTTTGAAGAAAAAAGAGTCGGAAAATATGGTAAACGAAAGAGATATTAATGAAGTTAGTCCAGCATTTAAGAATGTATGGAACAGATGACAAAGAAATAATACTTTGACGTTACCGACCAGGAGCTTCAGTTACCCGGGAAGAGCTGGCTGCTGTGCTAAGAAGAGGATTAAATAACAAGTCATAAATAAGCACATATAAAGAGCCCTGTCCTATGGACAGGGCTTTATTTGCATTTCTATTTAACATCTTCTTTATTATTTTGATTGAATGATAGCACGCTTTAATTTGATATAAATAAAATATATCCCTATTTTGTAAATATTTAAAGGTTAACCATGCTTAATGACTCTGCTATACTCATCAGTACACATTAGCAATAATTCCAAGACTTTCTTCCCTTGGATAATTATCCGCCAGTATATCACTATTATCATTTGTCCGGGCAATGATCATCGGTGAAGTGAATTTCAATCCTAACGGAACTATACAAGAGAACAACGCTGCTACAATTGCTGTCTCTAGTTCTGTTCTCTATGATGGATTGTTGACAGGTAAAGCTAGGATAAAAACAAGTAAAGGCATAGTTCAACAGTGGTATAGCCGTAATTATAAAATGCCAGGTGACATAAGAGCTACACAGGTAACAAACTCAAAAATTGTAACTACATTTAAGTCGCAAAGTCCTGTCGATAATTTTATTTCACCTTCGAATATATTACCGAAGGAATCCTCTAAATTAGCTATTCCTGGTTTGGGATGGTTAGCTGACGGACTAGCGATACCGTACTTAGGTGGTCTCATTGATACAGCTTTCTTTTTAATCAATGAGTCATCAGGTGGAGTTAAACATAACATAGATAAATATAACCAATCTGCATCAATATACCTTACAAGCGTCTCAAAAGATAAAACAGAGATACCGCCTAGTGTTGGGGTTGCAAATGCTGATAAATATACCGCAGGCGTGTACGATTCTGCAACAGGAACATATAAAGCAGATTACAAACCAAAATCGATCGGTGCAGTTTCAAACTTTTTGTTTCACTACGATGTTCCTGAAGGTAAAACAAGAAATTTACAAGCAAGCGCTAAAGCATACTACACTGTATTTACAACAAATGATATTTCTTATTACTATCCTGTTGATGTATATACTCGACAAGCTACGCACTACTTCACGATTACAGGAAGAAAGTAAGGTGAACTATGAAAAAGAATATATTAATTTTGTTGGTGATTGGTCTAGCAATAATTATTGGAGTTTATTCATTAATTACAGCAAGTAAATACCACGCTCTCACTAGCAAAATTAAAGATCTTCAACAATCACAGCTTGTCAGCATAGACGAGCGGGCCGCTAGTATTAATTATCGGTTTTCAGCTTTAATTACTGATAATAACATTACGGATCAGGAAATAATTGATGCGGCTTTCCTCATTGAAGAATTCAGAAATGTAATTAAACCTTATGGTGCTCTCATCCCTCTTGATGAAAATGAGGGTGCATTCACTGAAATATATACAGTTTATGGGAAGGCTTGGAGAGTTATAAACATCAAACCATCTGACATCACAGTAAATGATGTTAAGAAAATTAAGAATTCAATTGACGAATTTAGGAATGATCTTAAAACCTTAGGTTATTAATCTTGTAACAAAAATAAGCCCATCCGTGAAAAATAATAAAATGTATGAAGGCCTGTTCCTTGAGAATGGGTCTCTTTTTATGTATATATCCTTGGATCATACTTAAAACGTTTTGTAGAATATTCGGGAGTAAGCTCATACATTTTATATGGAATTCTTTTCGTATACATAGGATATGAAATATTTAATCTAATTTTTTAATTATTATTGTTGTGATACCATCACTGAAAATTAGTTGTGAAATTCATAATATATGGTACTTGTATACATAAACAGATGATATTTGTTTATCAAAAACATGGGAGGAACTTAATGAAAAGGACTAAGCTATCAATTATAATGAGTTCAATAATTTTATTGATTCTTATTGCTTGTGGCAATTCTAATGAAGAGAAATTTAAGGAGATTGATTTCTCAATTATTAGATCCACCGATGATTATAGTGAATTCCTATACTTCAAAAATAGCATTTTTGGTATAAGCAGCGAAATTGTGGATTCGAATATTTATCACAATCGTATTGGTAACAAAATTGGTGAGATTAAGAATATTGATAATAAGGTTCAAGAAGAAGGTGATGTAGGGGTAATGGATGTTGATAAAGATTTTCTATTTAAAGAGGGAGACGGGATCTATAAAGTAAGTGACACACCAGACAAAATGTTGGTTCTGATTAAAACTGATTTAGGCTACCTTCACACTAAACTTTTTTTACATTAAAACCTATCTATTTCTAATAGCTTAGCAAAATGAAGTCGAAAATTAGCTGCTGAAAATGAATTGTTTTACTCATCAAATTAAATAACGTAACTGCTATTATATTTCATATTGTTTAGCTTTCTCCTGAGGTGGTAATACGAGCTTGTAAAGTGAATTTATTATAGTAGACTAAATATACTATTTTCCAAGGAGGCTATACGATATGGAACAGCGTTCTTATGGAAACACAGGAATGAGGGTCAGTGTACTCGGATTCGGAGGCTCCGAAATCGGGTCAGGTACTTCGCAGAAAGATGTAGATCATCTGCTCGGCAGCGCCATTGATGCAGGTCTAAACGTCATTGATACAGCGGAATGCTATGGTAATAGTGAAGAGCTGATTGGACAGGTGCTAGGATCGAGAAGAGACGATGTTTATTTGTTCACTAAATGCGGACATGCTGCAGGATTCGAACAGCCTGACTGGGATCCGGTTATGCTTGCTCATTCAATCGACCGCAGCCTGAAGAGACTAAAGACAGACTACGTAGACATGATTCATCTGCACAGTTGTTCGGAAGAAGTGCTTAGGGAAGGTTCTGTCATTGAAGTGTTAACCAGAGCCAAGGAGGCGGGAAAGACTAGATTTATTGGATACAGCGGTGATACGCGCGACGCTTTGTACGCTGTTCAAACAGGTGTGTTCGATAGTCTGGAAACATCGGTTAACATTGCAGATCAAGAAGCAATTGAGCTTACAATTCCAGAAGCACAAAGACGAGGCATGGGTGTGACCGCTAAACGCCCCCTGGCAAATGTGGCCTGGACTTATGATACACTGGAGGAGACCGCTTATCCTTTCGTTTATTGGAACCGTTTACGTGATTTGAATTACGGATTCTTGGGTGAGGCTAATAAAGAAGCCATTGCTAAGGCACTAAGATTTACTTTATCTGTACCAGGCGTGGACACAGCAATCGTAGGAACTCAAAAACCAAATCGTTGGCAGGAAAATGCCGAGCTGCTCGGCGAAGGGGCCTTGTCATCTGAAGATTATAATGCGATTCGTGACAGATGGAAGGAAATTGCGACGGAAGACTGGACAGGAAGAACGTAAAATTAACATAAAAGACGAAACCATAGCAAGCCCTCAAGGATGAATAAAGTTCGTTCTTGAGGGCTTGCTATGGTTTCGTATAATTAATTCTTTGTAGTTTCAACATATGAAAAATTCAAACTAGAATAATCTGCATTCTAGATAGTTTCAATTGAAGAACAAGCTAAATCTAGAAATTCATCTTTGAAGTATAAAACAATTTCAATATATGAAAAATTCACAATAAAAAAGTTGACGTTATCTATCTACTTTTGCTTTGTCATCGTCTTTTTACGTAGTTACACGTATTGACAGGATCCGTGTTTACTGGAATGATATGTACTATCTTACTTATGAGCAGCAACAGATGGAGGCATTATGAACAATTTAAGACAGATTCACCCGCTTGCGTGGACGATTATCGTAGGAACGATGTTTGGCCGAATGGCAACGTCCATGAGTATTCCTTTTTTATCGATTTATTTAATCAAGACAATGGGGGCAAGTCCGGCAGAGACGGGTATGGTTGTTGCCGTCAGCTCATTGATCGGCGTGTTCGCCAGTTTTTACGGAGGATATATTTCGGATAGAATTGGACGTAAAAAAGTGCTGTTATTCTCGATATTCAGCTGGGCGCTTGTATTTATCGGCTTCGCCCTAGCGAATCAGATTTGGATGTTCTTTGTCATGAATGCACTAAACGGATTATGCCGGGCCGTATTTGAGCCGACTTCAAGAGCCATGTTATCCGATATTACGGAGCCTGAGAACAAGCTATTGATATTCAATTTAAGATACGCGGCAATCAATGTCGGCGTCGTGATCGGTCCGCTTATTGGCTTGCAGTTTGGAACGGCGCAGAGCGGAGCGCCTTTCATAGCGGCAGGCATAGTTTACATAATCTATGGTTTTGTCCTCATGCTTCAGTTTGTAAAAAGAAAGGATTTGGAGATCTCTCGATCCCATGCAGCAGCACCTGTATCGCTAAAAGAAGCCTTCTCAGTGACGAGTCGAGATCGCACATTCATGTATGTACTCATCGGTTCTATATTTTGTATACTGGGCTATGGTCACTTCAGCTCAACTTTACCGCAGTACCTCGAGCTTAGTCCTGTTTTCGAGAATGGAGCAGAATGGTTTACCTACATGCTTTCCATGAATGCAGTTGTCGTCTTAATTGTGCAGTATCCTCTAGTCCGATGGTTTAAGAATTTCCCGCCGGCGGTTTCGCTTATCGTGGGTAATGCATTAGTTGCCAGCAGTATGCTTGTATTTGGTATATTTGATTCCAGATGGGCTATGCTGCTTGGTGTTGTTATTTTTACCATCGGCGAAGTACTTATGTTTACATTGATGGATCTGCTCGTCGATAAGATTGCCAAGCCGGAGCTCCGGGGAACTTATTTCGGGATGATCGGCTTTAACAATATGGGGAACGTACTCGCTCCTGTCATCGGAGGATGGCTGCTTACTTCGTTTTCTGCGGAGCAATCATTTTTCATTTTCCTGCCGCTCGCGCTGATGACAGCTTGCGGGATACCATTTCTACTGCTTGCTCATTTCCGTTTGCAGGCTGCTTCAAGGAACAACACAGCCCCGAATGCTGTAAACACTGCAAGTTAGGAAGCTGCGTAATCAGATACAAAGTTATGAAAGATCCGCAGAAATGGCGGATCTTTTTTTTGTTAGCCTATTTTATTACCTTTTATTGACAAATATATGGGGATGCACTATTATAAATACCAACGGTCGGTATCAAAAGGAGGCTCTTATGGCCAGAAACAAATATCCGGAACAAACATTGGAGCAAATACTTCAAGTCTCATCAAAGCTTTTTACTGAGAAGGGTTATGAGAAAACAAGCGTGCAGGATATTATCGATGAACTCGGTATGTCTAAAGGTGCTATTTATCATCACTTCAAATCGAAGGAAGATATTCTAGAAGCAGTGATGAAGAAGCAGTTCAGCTATGCAGCTCAAATGCTTGATGATTTGATATTAAATACAGAAGCACCGAATGCCAGAGAAAAATTAATCATTATTCTTGAGAAGGTCGTTGCTGATCCCGACGCGCATTCCATAGACGAGGTGCTCAGCACTCAAATTAAAAATCCACAGTTTGTACTTACAGGTATACAGGAAGGCGTTAGGAAGGATGCGCCCATCATCGCAAAAATCATGAAAGAAGGGAACGAAGACGGCTCCATTTCTACAGATTACCCATTGGAGTGCGCCGAGACATTCATGTTGCTGGTAAATATCTGGATCAACCCGATGCTCTTTGAGCGTTATAAGGAAGAAACGGTATCCCGTCTTCGCTTTCTACAACACATGATGAGAATTCTGGGTGTAGATATCGTGAGTGATCAATTAATTCAGAAAATTACGGAACGACACTCAGACATTGGAGGGTATAGGCAGGATGAATAATCCTATTGCCATCAGGACGGATTCCTTAACCAAAAGTTTTGCAGGATCAGAAGTTATCCGTGATTGTACAATTTCTGTTCCGAGAGAATCCATCTATGGTTTTTTGGGGCCAAATGGAGCGGGAAAAACGACAGTAATGAAGATGCTCTTAGGGCTTCTTCGTCCCTCGTCAGGTTCAATTGAGGTACTAGGTATGAGTGTGGAATCTCATAAGGACAAAATTTTAAAGAGTGTCGGAAGTCTGATCGAAGTGCCGGTTTTTTACGAGCATTTGTCTGCGGCAGAAAACTTGGAGCTTCATCTTGCTTATATGAATGCGCCGGATATTGACGTGTTCGATATGTTAGAGCAGGTAGGACTTCGACATACCGGCCAGCAGCCTGTATCCAAATTTTCTTTGGGAATGCGGCAGAGGCTGGCTATTGCCCGCTCTATTATTCATCAGCCGGAGCTGCTTATCTTAGATGAGCCGATAAACGGACTGGACCCTATGGCAATTCGGGAAATGAGGTCTCTGTTCACTCATCTTGTGAATGAGAAGGGAATGACCATTTTTATGTCCAGTCACATCATTTCTGAAGTGGAGATGATTGCGGACCGTGTAGGAATGATTAATGCGGGAAAGGTGGAGATCGAAGTGTCCGTAAAAGAAGTGAAGTCAAATTACAAAAACGGGCTGGAAGATTTTTTCTTCGAAGTTATGGACGGAGGATATCGGGTTTGATTAGGTTGATGAAGCTCGAAATCCGAAGAAACAGACTCTCTACTTACCTGAACGCAGCCATTATTTCTTCTATCGTACTTATCGGATTTATTTATTTTATTGCTTATGTTGCACAAGTAGAGAATGAAGCAGATTTTCAGAATTATCCGAATATCTTTTTATTTACTTCGGTCATCAGCATGCTTATTTTTTGTGTGCTGTCATCCGTCATGTATTCAAGATTTGTGATAGAGGAGTACAGCGGATCAAAACTGCTGCTGTTATTCTCCTATCCGCTTCAAAGGGGAAAGGTGCTTCTTGCTAAAGTGGCAGTTATTGTCCTATTTACGACGATCGCTATGTTCTTGAGCATGGTACCGGCATTTCTTTTGTTCAGCTTGACGGAAACCATTTCCCCGATTGTAAATGATACATTATCTATAGATCTGATATTATCCCTGTTGAAAATAATGATTGTATTTTCCATTAGTGTTAATGGTATCAGTCTGGCAGCTATGCGTATAGGATTTGTTAATAAATCAACACCCACTGCGATCATATCTGCTTTTATCCTGTGTGCATTACTTGCAAATGCCATCATCGGCAGTTTCGGTAATGATATATTGCTGTTTAGTTTTCTGGCAGTATTCACGGCTGTCGGATTAGGTATTGTGATGAACCTAAGTCATAAAGTCGAACATATGGAAGTGGAATAAGCAGGAAACGAAAGGAGAGAGAATGCCTTTGCAGTCATTGCTGGATTTGAGAAAAGAAATGGTGTTTGACAGCTCGTTAACAAGAATTACTTTGGATTGGCTCTTGGATGATGTTTACATTTATCCAGGAGATGATGACCACATTCGCATACTTCAAAAGGCAAATCAAAGATTTTCAGAGCAAAAGCTTTTCCATGCGGAGCAAAGAGGTGAAGAGCTTTTCATTATCGATGGTAGAAAACAGACGTTTAATATAGGTCTTAATGTTAATCGATCTCAGCTGGATATTATTGTTCCGAAAAAGGAGTTCGAATCGATCCACATAACTTCTGCTGGAGGCAGAGTGAATTTTAGAAATATGAACGTAAATAAGTGTGTAATAAAAAACACCTCTGGTAAAATCAATGTTTCCGGACGGATACATGAACTTCATCTCAAGGTAGCAGGTGCAGGGGTTACAGGAGAGGTGCTTGATGTAGGTAAGCTCAGAATCAGCTCTACTTCTTCCAAGACCGATCTTTCTGGTTCTTTTAATGATATTGAGAGCCACTTTACGGGCAGCGTACTAATCATCAGCTCGCTTACAGCTCCAGAACGGATTCATTCTGTATCAACAGGGGCTTCTGTTAGAGTCACGATACCTGATAATGATGGATTTTCCTGCAGGTTCAAGAAGCTTTCGGGCAGCTTCAAAAGTGACTTTCCTGTCGTCTCCAATGGAAACGATATGATTTATCTTGCCGCGAAGAGATCATACCTAGCAGAAGTTAGAGGCGGACAATTTATATTGCTGAAAGCTTAAGGAGGGAATGAGCTCATGGATCAAGCTGGGTGGATCGTTGGAACTAGTCTTGCTGTGCTTGTTCTATTAACTGGTGTTGCAGGACTGTTGATCAGCCGTCAAAAGCGCCAAAAAAATAAGTGGGCATGGTGGTTTGTTTTATTCGGCTGCTGTGCAATAATCAGCGCTTTTATTAATGCGAGTTTAACCTGACTAAGAGAATTATGGATTGAGCTGGAGGTGCAGGTATGAAGCGAGTGTCATTTAACCGTGATTTCAATATCATGATTGCGGGGCAGATTATCACCTTGTTTGGTAGTTCGATTCTTCGGTTTGCATTATCCTTGTACATTCTTGATCTTACCGGTTCAGCTGAAACCTTTGCTTTATTGCTTGCGATTTCAACCATACCCACAATCGTATTGGCCCCAATTGGCGGAGCCATTGCAGACAGGGCTAATCGAAGGAACCTAATGGTTATATTCGACTTCCTAAGCTTCTTAATTGTAGGAGCTTTAGCGCTTGCGCTTCTTAACGGAGCCACATCTATCCTGCTTATAGGAGCCGTAATGACGATGCTTGCCGTGGTAAGTACTTTTTATCAGCCGACTGTTCAAGCGAGCATTCCTGTACTCGTCGAAGAAAACAAACTTCTTAACGCGAACGGAATTGTATCCGGTGTATCGGCTCTTACCAATTTTGCAGGTCCAGTCTTGGGGGGGCTTTTGTATGGCATATCCGGAATTCAGCTCATCGTTATCGTCACCAGCATCAGCTTCTGTATCTCTGCAGTGATTGAAATGTTCATTCGTATGCCATATGTAAAAAGCGCGGTAACAAACGGTGCACTAAAAACAATGATAGCAGATCTTAAAGACGGTGCTCGCTATATCACCAAAGGTAATCCATTTCTAGCAAAATTCATTGTGATTGCAGCTGTAATGAACGTGTTGATCACCCCTCTCTTTCTGGTAGGCATTCCTTACATTATTAAAATGATTATGGGAATGAATGATGAGTATTTCGGTTTTACACAGGGAGGCATATCTTTAAGTATGATCTTGGCCGCGATATTCGTTGGGCTTATCTCGAATAAACTCAAAATCCACAACCTATACCTTTGCTTCATGCTCATAGGCGGACTATTTATACCGATGTCGTTTGCTATTAATCCCTTGTTTATAGGGAATGATAGTCAGATATTTGTGTTCTATCTCCTATTCTCCTTATGCGCTATGTTAACGATGTTCATCATTACAATTATCAACATCTTTATTATGACTTCCCTGCAGCAGCAAACTCCGAACCTTATGTTGGGTAAGGTGATGGCGATTCTGACAGCTGTATCGACCAGTGCCGTTCCGGTTGGCCAGATCCTATTTGGTTCTTTAATTGACCGTCTTCAAACGAACGTATACCTATTGGTGCTAATGATTGCCGCTGTTACCATAATAGTCGGTTTGGTTACGAAAAAAGTGCTGTCTGTCTCAGCCACTTCTTCAACGGATACATCTGCTGCATCTAACAAGGCTTAAACAAAACTTATGAAAACGAGGTATGAATATGAAAGTTGTCCAACTTTTCTGTTTGCCCTACGCTGGAGGGTCGTCCTTCATGTATGAGCCGATGAAGATGTATCTGCGCGAATGGATTGAAGTAATTCCTATTGAATATGCGGGTCATGGGCTGAGAGTCGCTGAGGAATTTTATCCGAGCTTCAAAGACATGATTGACGATGCCGCATCACAAATCATAGAACGGTTGGATGGAAAGCCCTATGCGATTTTAGGCTATAGCATGGGCTCGCTCATAGCTTATGAAGTATATTATGAGATTTGCAAACGAGCTTCTAACCCGCCGGCGCACCTCTTTTTTGCAGCCCATTTGCCGCCGGATGTTCCTCGATCCAAGGGAGATACATCGTTTAGAGCATTAGCCAAACGCCTGGAAGATAACTTATCCACAGTGAGGGGTGGCAGTGTTCAGGTACTGGATTATAAAGAGCTGCTTGAAATGATTATACCTAGATACCAGACAGATTTACATTTATACAACAGCTATAGATATGAACCTAAAGAAGCTGCAATTGATGCTAACATTACGATCATTTATTCCGGGGAAGATAATCCAGGCAATCAAATATTCGAATGGTCAAAACACTCCTCCAAATTTTGCCTCTATCAACATGTTCGTGGAGATCATTTTTTTATCAATTCCGAGACAGAGGAAGTATCCAATATTGTAAATCGAGTTCTTGTTACAGAGCTATCCATTTAGTTTAGGTAATGTAGAAATTTGTTGGATTATAGTTTTTTATAAGAAGGTTTGTCGAAGTCAACGCAAAAAAAAGGACATTCGAAATTTATGGAGAAATATTGGGATATAACACCAAATTTTCCATAAAAGGGGGATGTCAGTTTTGCGTTTTCTTTATTTTACGCCAGTTTACATAGGTTTTACACACATTAATAATCGATCTCCTCCTATGGTTTAAATTAATAAATTTCGGTTTTAAGACTCTGTGATTAATATTTTTTTGAAAAATTGACTATAGGAGAGATGACATGAATCGCGGGAGAGATATGCTTCAAACCTTGGCAGAAAAAAGTTTCTTTATCGATGGAAAAAGATTGGATATCATCACCCGTTTTTTAACAAATCAAGGAATGGAACCATTTAATTTATTTTTTTCGGCCTATGGGTTTTGCGCTAATCAAATGTCAGGCAATGATGTTGAAGCCTTGCATGTAGTAAACAAATACGGGGAAATTCAGGAAGTTCGTTTTGAGATTGATAAGCATTTGAGCATTGACTCATTTCTAAGGTATATGGCTGTCGAAAGCACTAACTCGAGAGCAATCGAAAGAGAGGAGGATTCAAAACAAGGGGGGATTTTAGTATACGATTGGGCATACCGAAGCAAGCTCGAAGCAGTCAAATATAATCTTGCGCTGTCGGTTGAGTTAAAAGAGAACGGCCTATGGTTCCATTACAGTTATGAACCAGGTAGCTACTCTGAACGGAAGCTTGAAACCATGCATAGAAGAGTGCTTCATATTCTGATGCAGATGGTTCACAACCAAGACCTGCCATTGTCAGGTATGACTTTGATTGATGAAGTTGAGGTTGCAGAAGTAGCAGAACTTTTCAATCAAAGTGACAGGAATTATCCTGAGAGTAAAACGATAGTAGAGCTTTTCGAAGAACAGGTAGAACGGACACCACAGCATATAGCCGTAGAGTACAAAGGAATTACTCTTACATATCGGGAGCTCAATGCTAGAGCAAACGAAGTAGGTAGGAGGCTTAGGGATTTAGGTGTAGGACCAGACTCCATAATAGGAATTATGACCCGCCGGTCAATAGAAATGATTGTAGGCATTTATGGAGTGTTGAAAGCCGGGGGGGCCTATCTTCCTATCGATCTTGATCTCCCTGAGTCGCGTATCGAATACATGCTGAAAGACAGCCGCTCCCGAGTATTATTGACAGACAATGGTGAGCTGGATAGCAGCTGTTATGGAAACTTTGAGGTGCTGGATCTTACGAGCATAGAAGGATGTCATCACTCTAACCTTAGCCGATTAGCGGGACCTGAGCATTTAGCCTATGTCATTTATACATCCGGTACAACAGGCAATCCCAAGGGCGTAATGGTCGAAAACAGAAATTTAGTTAACTTTGCTTTATGGATGCTGGAAGATGAGTATTTACCGAATGAAGTGATTTTGCAAAAAACGACATATGCCTTCGATTTGTCCATTTGGGAATTGTTTGTTGGTTTTATTGCTGGGGCTACAGTAGTACTTCTTCCCCAGGAAGATGAGAAGGAAATGGATAAAATCGCGGAATATATTTACCGTCATAAGGTCACACGGACTTCATTTGTTCCTTCCGTTCTGGAAACATTTATCCCTTATGTAGGAGAACGAGTCGGTTCCCTGCGCCGTATACAGTTGTCCGGTGAGGCACTTCCGCTTGAGCTGGCAAACCGATTTAATGAGCGCAGCAGAGGAACAACACGATTAGTCAATTCATACGGTCCGACGGAAGCGACTGTGTTTGCTACCTCTCTTGCTGTTCCGACTGCAACGGATCTTACTGAAATCCATATCGGAAAACCGCTGGCGAATATGCAGATCTATATCATGAATCATAATCAGCTATGCGGTATCGGTATGCCGGGCGAGTTGTTCATAGGCGGGAAGGGAGTAAGTCGCGGCTATCTCAATCGTCCCGAATTAACGGAGGAGAAGTTTATCGTTAATCCGTTTAACCCTAGAGAAAAAATGTACAGAACTGGAGACCTTGCTTATTGGAGGGAAGATGGATCAATCCAATATCTCGGAAGGCTGGACGATCAGGTCAAAATTAGGGGTTATCGGATAGAGTTAAATGAAATTAAAAGTGCGCTTCAGTCTATAGAAGGTGTCGACTCCGCTGTCGTGATTGCTCAAGATGACAATGGTGAGAAGCTGCTATGCGCTTATATCGTTTCTTCCATAGCTGCGGATCTAAAAGTGGTTCGTGAACACCTCTCTAAGCAGCTGCCTTCCTACATGATCCCGCAGTATATAATGCAAATTTCCGAAATTCCTGTGACTCGTAACGGGAAACTAGATAAAAAATCGCTGCCTAAACCGGAGGCACGGAGTCTTAGTCCCTATGTAGCCCCTAGAAACAGACTCGAGGAATCCATTGTTGAAGCTTTTTGCCAGGTACTCGGGGTTAAGCAGGTTGGTATTGATGATCACTTTTTCGAATTAGGTGGCCATTCCCTTAGGGCAGCGAAGCTGCTTCAAAAAATATCTGAACAGACGGGGATACAATTACGTATCAGAGATATTTTGGATGGACAGACCGCTCGAAACATCGCAAAAATTGCGGAAACTGGAGATCGGATGACACCGACAGTTGCCAACATTCTTAAGCTGCCAAAAGCGCAAAGCTATGCGATGAGTTCGGTTCAAAAGCGGATCTTTATTACTCAGCAGCTTCATCCAGCGAGCGTTGCTTACAATGTTCCTGCGATCTATGAAGTTTCGG
Source organism: Neobacillus mesonae (assembly GCA_023715865.1). Classification (GTDB taxonomy): domain Bacteria; phylum Bacillota; class Bacilli; order Paenibacillales; family Paenibacillaceae; genus Paenibacillus. Next base: position 104,632 of record JAMBOW010000002.1, on the reverse strand, counting down.
GAAACCTGGATCCTGTTCGATTACAGGAGGCGTTCCAGAGGATTATTGAGCGGCACGAGATTTTGCGGACAAGATTTACTGTAGTACATGGTGATTTTCACCAAATTATAGAAGAAGATGTTTTGATACAGATGGAATATGAAGAGTTACAGGACGTGGACCTGTCTGTTCTTGCTAGGGAATTTGTAAGACCTTTCTCATTGGAAGAGGCACCGCTTGTTCGCGGAAAGCTCATTAAGGAGAAAGTCGATCAATATTATCTCTTACTTGATGTGCATCACATTGTATATGACGATGCCTCTGCCAACATTTTTCTGAACGAGCTGTTCCGTCTATATAACGGAGAGGAATTATATGCGCTGGACATCCAATATAAGGATTATTCCGCATGGGAGCAAACAAGAAACCTGGAAGGGCAGGAAGCATACTGGCTTAGCAAATATGAGGAAGAAGCTCCTTTACTGGATATGATCACGGATTTTCCGCGGCCATTACGTCAGATCTTTGAAGGTTCGAGCATTTTTACCAAGCTTGAAAGAGAGCACAAGGAAGCAATTAAGCGTTTAGCTAAAGCAAGTGGTGCAACAGACTACATGATTTTGCTTTCTTGCTTTATGCAGCTGCTGAGCAGGTACACAAGACAAACGGACATTGTCGTGGGAAGCCCTGCCTCTGGAAGAACCCATCCGGATACGGAAAATATGATGGGAATGTTCGTGAATACGCTGGCGATCAGGGCGGACGTAAAAGGGAAATCCACATTTGCACAGTTTGTTAACGAAATGAAGGAAACCTGTCTGAGTGCTTTTGAGAACCAGGACTATCCTTTTGAACGATTATTGGAAAAGCTGAACCTGGAGCGTGATTTGTCCCGGAATCCGTTGTTCGATGTCATGTTCGTCATGCAGAATAATGAAAATAAAATGCCTCTTTTTGATCTGAAAATAAAAGAGATCCCTTCGATTAGTACTGGTGCAACCTTTGATTTGACGCTGAGTGTGCATGAGAATGATGGCGGCTACGAATTGAAATGGGAGTACTGCACAGCACTGTATAAGGAAGAGACGATAGAACGTTTAGCCTCTCATTTTGCTGTATTGGTCAAGGAAGCTGTTACGAAACCGAACAATCTACTAGACGATCTTCTAATGCTAGAGGAGATGGAGTATCACAAGGTCGTTCGCGAATTTAATGCTACGCATAAGGCTGTTCCGAATCAAACGGTCATTGAATTATTTGAGAAGCAAGTGGAAGAGTCACCCGGCAATATCGCTCTTATGTTTGAAGGCACATCCGTAACCTATAAGGAGCTTAATGAAAGAGCAAATCACATAGGACACACTTTGCGAAATCTCGGAGTAGGACCAGAGGACATCGTAGGCTTGATCACGGAGCGCTCTATTGAAATGATTGCAGGATTACTCGGTATTCTAAAAGCAGGCGGTGCTTACTTACCGATGGATCCAGAATATCCTATGGACCGCATTGAATACATGCTGCAGGACAGCAGAGCGAAATGGATTCTTTCGGGACCAGGAAGCGAAAACGCAATAGCTGCCTTGCAAAATACTACCAATTGCCCGGGAGTTGTCAGCTTAAAAGAGGATGATGGCATTAGAGCAAACAATCTTCCATCCGTCACGGATCCTCATCACCTGGCTTACGTCATTTATACTTCCGGTACAACTGGCAACCCAAAAGGTGTAATGGTTGAACACCGCAATATTGTCAATCAAGCGATGTGGCAAATCCAAAACGGCGGTTACACAAAACAAAGCACAGTCATACAAAAGACAACCTACGTGTTCGACGGGTCAGTTTGGGAAATTTTCTCTGCGCTTTTAGCTGGCAGCAGGCTCCTGCTGATTACAGAAGAGGATAATAAAGATGCGGAGAAATTAATTCGTTATATACCCGGAAGCCATATTGCGCTTATTCCATCCATGCTTCGCATGCTTCTGGATTATGCGGATGCTAATGGATGCGGAAAGGCTTTGAGGAGTGCAGAGCGTATATATTTGGCGGCAGAGCCGGTAACAACAGAACTGCTAGAAAGATTTGAGGAAGTTACAGGGGATAATCTTTCAAAGCTCGGGAATTTGTATGGTCCAACAGAGGCAACTGTTACCTCGACCTCCTATTCATTTGGCTCCTACACTAAATCGGATAGCGTGCCGATTGGGAAACCGGTGATAAATACAAATATATACATCATGAATAATGAGACGTTATGTGGAATCGGAGTTCCGGGGGAACTCTGTATAGGCGGAGCAGGAGTGACCAGAGGTTATCTCCATTTACAGGAGATGACCCAAGAGCGGTTTATTAACAACCCGTATAACAATGGAGAAAGAATTTACCGGACAGGGGATTTAGCGCGATGGAGAGCTGATGGGGAAATCGAGTATTTAGGACGTATTGGCGATCAAGTGAAGATCCGGGGATTCCGAATTGAAGTCCAGGAAATTGAAAGCAAAATACGTGAAGTGGAACAAGTCTATGATACCGCTGTTATTGTTAGATCGGATGATGAGGAGAAATACTTATGCGCTTATGTCGTCGGTAAAGCTGAGTTAGATCTCACGCAACTAAAGGAGTATTTGACTGAACGTCTGCCATATTACATGATTCCTTCCCATTTCATGCTGCTGCCTCGCCTGCCTGTGACAAGAAATGGAAAGCTGGACAAGAGGGCACTGCCAAAGCCGATTGTAATGGGGAATGATCGTTACATTGCCCCGAGAAATGAAGCTGAGCAAAAAATAACCGAATTTTTTCAAAGTATCGTGAAAGCAGATCGTGTAGGAATCGATGATGATTTCTTCGAGCTCGGCGGTCATTCCCTGCGCGCAACTCGAATGGTAAACGCCATTGAACTTCATTTTGGTATAAGAATTCCGCTAAGTGAGCTGCTGGGCTCCTCTACGCCAAGAAAGATAGCAGAGCTGATTGCCCAAAGGAAGGGAAAGCCTTCTTTCACCAGCATCACTCCTCTGCCTGAAGCTGACAGATATGAAATGAGCTCTGCACAAAAGAGAATTTTTATAAAGCATTCCATGAATGATTCGGATATTACTTATAACATTCCGTCATTATACCGGGTTAACGGACCGATTCATTTAGAGCGTTTGAGTGATGCATTGACCGTGCTCATCCATCGCCATGAATTGTTTAGAACTTACTTTATTCAAGAGGACGGCCGTTACTATCAAATGATTAATGATACTGCTGATGTACCTATAGCGTATGAAGAATCGGTAGAATCACAAATCTTGTCCGTGTTCAAAGACTTTATTAAGCCGTTTGACCTATCGTCCGCTCCACTGATACGGGTCAAAGTGGTGCAGTGTTTAGAGCAAGCTTCCTATCTCATGATAGATATTCATCACATTATTTTTGATGAAGCATCAAAATCCATTCTGTTCAATGAGCTGATGAGCATTTACCTTGGTGAAGAATTACCGGCAGCGGAGGTACAGTACAAGGATTACACCTATTGGCTAAATTCTAGGGATCTAAGCAAGCAGGAAGCGTACTGGCTTGAGCAATTTAAGGATGAAATTCCTGTTCTTGATCTAAAGACAGATATGCCCCGTCAGGGCCGGCAAAGTCATGCCGGAAGCTCTATCATTAGCCATTTGCCTGCAAATATTAAGGCACAGGTTAAAACGCTTGCCCAAAAAAGTGGAGGAACCGACTATATGGTGCTTCTCTCAGCTTTTATGCAGCTCATGGGGCGTTATAGCAGACAGGATGAAATTGTTGTCGGCAGCCCGATTTTCGGACGCGTTCATCCAGATACAGAACAAATGATAGGGATGTTTGTCAACACGCTGGCTATTCGAGGGAAACTACAATCTGACGGGTCATTCAGCGAGTTGGTTCAACAGATGAAGAAGAAATGTTTGGAGGCATTTGATAATCAAGAATATCCATTCGAACGGTTGGTTGAGCATGTTGTATCCGAAAGAGATCTATCCCGAAATCCAATATTCGATGTTGTATTTGCTCTGCAAAATAACGAACAGTCCGAACTGATGCTGGATGGTCAAAGAGTGAAGGCGATTGAAACAGAAAGTGCTGCTGCAACCTTCGATTTGACTGTCAGCATGGAAGAAACGGAAATGGGGTATGCACTTCGGTGGGAATATTGTACGGATTTGTTTAGAAAAGAAACGATCGAGCGGATGGCGGATCATTTTGCCAATCTCTTGGGAAATGCGCTGAAGCAGCCGGACAAAGCTTTATCCGAGCTAAGCATGTTTGGAGAGGGTGAGGAACAGCGTGTGCTCCGGGAATTTAACGATACGAAAAGACCGTATCCAGAGAACATGACGGTTATTGAGCTGTTTGAGGAGCAGGTGAAGCGGGTTCCTAATCAGGTTGCGGCTGAATATAACGGTGAGCAGCTGACTTACCGTGAGCTCAATCACCGTGCTAACGCCATCGGCCGTGTATTGAAGGCCCACGGCGTTGGACCGGATCGTATCGTCGGTCTTGTCACAGGACGCTCACTGGAGATGATTGCCGGCATGTACGGAATTCTGAAGGCAGGCGGTGCCTATCTGCCGATCGATCCTGAGCATCCGGCGGATCGAATCCGCTACATGCTTGAGGACAGCGGAGCTGAAGTCGTACTGGTCGGACCTGGCGGGGAGAAGGCACAGCCTGCGCTGGAAGGAAGAACGCTCGTTCAGCTTACAGACTGGCGGCATGAGGTGCTGGAAGACCCCGAATGCAAGGCGAAACCAGGGAACCTAGCTTACATCATTTACACTTCGGGAACGACGGGCAATCCGAAGGGCGTCATGATCGAGAACCGAAGCCTGGTGAACCTGGCTGCGTGGCAGCGGAGCGAAGGTGGTATGAATGAACACAGTGTCATGCTGCAGAAATCAACTTACATTTTTGACGCGGCAGTCTGGGAGATTTTCTCCAGCGGTCTGTCGGGAAGTAAGCTGGTTATTGCGACGGAAACGGAGAATCAGGACCCGGCGGCTTTACTGGAGCTGATCGCGAAGCAGCAGGTGACGGATGCGCTGATCGTGCCATCCAGCTTCCGGATGCTTCTGGAGTATGCGGAGACGCATCAACTGGGCAATAAGCTGACATCGCTCCAGCATATTTACTTGGGTGCGGAGGCAGTAACAAACGATCTTTTGGAAGGATACCAGCGGGTGACAGGCCATGGGCTGTCACGCTTAAACAACCTGTACGGACCGACGGAAGGAACCGTATGTGTGACCTCCCTTCGATTTAAGGAAGGGGACGGGGGTGTGGTGCCGATCGGCAAGCCGCTCAGGAACACCCGCATATATATGCTGAACGGAGACAGCCTTTGCGGCATCGGGGTTCCAGGAGAAATCTGCATCGCCGGAGCCGGAGTAGCAAGAGGATATTTGAATCAGCCAGAGCTGACGGCAGAGCAGTTTGTGAACCATCCTGTGCTTGGAGAACGGTTGTACCGGACAGGAGATATCGGACGATGGCTGCCGGATGGCAGCATTGAGTATATGGGACGGAAGGGAGAACAGGTGAAGCTGCGTGGCTTCCGGATCGAGCTGGGAGAGATTGAGAGCCGGCTTCGGGAAATGAAAGGAATCCAGGATGCAGTCGTTATCGTCCGTACAGATGGAGGAGACCCGAAGCTGTGCGGATATCTGGTCAGTGAATCGGAGCTGGACATGAGAGAAGTCAAGGAGCAGCTGAAAAAAAGTCTGCCTTACTATATGATTCCATCCCATTTCATGCAGCTGGCGAGCATGCCGCAGACACGAAGCGGAAAGCTGGACAAGAAAGCACTGCCGAAGCCGGATAGAGAAGAAGGAAGCACATATGTTGCACCGCGTGATGAGACAGAGCGCTGTGTCGCAGAGATGTTTGAGGAGATTCTTGGAATAGAACACGTCAGTATTTATGATAGTTTTTTTGAGCTGGGAGGACACTCTCTTAGTGCTTCTAGACTAGCTAGTCTTATAGAACAAAGACTTGCTGTAAAGCTCTCATTAAGGGATCTCATGACGGATAGAACAGTTAATGCTTTGACAGCGAAAGTTAAAGAATATCAATTGAACCGAAGCGAGTCTTTGGTGCTACAGATCGTGGCAGCAGTTGAAGAGGAGGTTTAAACATGAGCAAAAAATACAAGATGAGCTCAGCTCAAAAACGTCTGTTTGTGTTAAACGAAATGCATCCGCTAGGCATTGCCTACAATATTCCTATCCTGATCAGACTGGAAGGGAAAATTGAAAAGGATAAGCTGCAGTCAGCTCTTCAGCTGCTGTGCCAAAGGCATGAACCACTGCGTACCCGGTTCTCCCATATTAAAGACAAGTTTCTGCAAATCATTGAAGATGAGGTTCGCATGGAACTGGATGTTGAGCAAGCAGGACAAGATGAAATTTCCAGCATGTTTCAGCTTTTCATTCGTCCGTTCAATCTGGATCAAGCTCCTCTAATGCGTGCAAAATTGGTTTCCGTATCGGAAACGGAGCATATGCTTATGCTCGACATTCATCATATTATTTTTGACGATGGCTCGACTGATGTGCTTTTGAGTGATCTGGCTTGCATTTACAATGGGACTGACCTTCCCGAGCTACGCATTCAGTACAAGGATTACAGCGCATGGCAGCAGTCTAGAGACTTAACTAAGCAAGAAGAATACTGGTTAAGTCAATATGGTGAAGAGGCTCCTGTTCTTAATCTAAAAACAGACTTTCCGCGGCCCCAGCAGCAATCCCATGTCGGAGCCAGCATCGTTACCCGTTTACCTGAAAAGTATCAAGGCGCCGTAAGAGAACTTGTTCAACATACCGGAGCTACTGAATATATGATTCTGCTGACAGCATATATGCAATTGCTCAGCAATTATGCAGGACAAGCAGAAGTGATGGTCGGTAGTCCCATTGCCGGCCGGGTGCATCCTGAATCCGAGCAGATGATTGGAATGTTTGTTAATACGCTGGTTTTGCAAGGGAACATGAAGCGTGGCTCCTCTTTTATCGACAGCATAGAGCATATGAAAAACCAATGCCTAGATGCATATGAACATCAGGAATATCCTTTTGAGGTCTTGGTTGAGAAGGTGGCGGGAGAAAGAGATCTTTCCAGAAACCCTTTGTTTGATGTCATGTTTGTTTTGCAGAATTCGCGGAATGCCGAAGCTCCTTTGCTTCTAGGAGACGCAAGCATGCTGCCGGCTAATGTCAATGAATTTCATTTTACTGTATCCAAATTCGATCTCACCCTAAGTATGGAAAATACTCGGAATGGTTATGAGCTGCATTGGGAATATTGTGCGGATTTGTTTAGAAAAGAAACGATAGAGCGGATGGCGGATCATTTTGCCAATCTCTTGGGAAATGCACTGAAGCAGCCGGACAAAGCTTTATCCGAGCTAAGCATGCTTGGAGAGGATGAGGAACAGCGTGTGCTCCGGGAATTTAACGATACGAAAAGACCGTATCCAGAGAACATGACGGTCATTGAGCTGTTTGAGGAGCAGGTGAAGCGGGTTCCTAATCAGGTTGCGGCTGAATATAACGGTGAGCAGCTGACTTACCGTGAACTCAATCACCGTGCTAACGCCATCGGCCGTGTATTGAAGGCCCACGGCGTTGGACCGGATCGTATCGTCGGTCTTGTCACAGGACGCTCACTGGAGATGATTGCCGGCATGTACGGAATTCTGAAGGCAGGCGGTGCCTATCTGCCGATCGATCCTGAGCATCCGGCGGATCGAATCCGCTACATGCTTGAGGACAGCGGAGCTGAAGTCGTACTGGTCGGACCTGGCGGGGAGAAGGCACAGCCTGCGCTGGAAGGAAGAACGCTCGTTCAGCTTACAGACTGGCGGCATGAGGTGCTGGAAGACCCCGAATGCAAGGCGAAACCAGGGAACCTAGCATACATCATTTACACTTCGGGAACGACGGGCAATCCGAAGGGCGTCATGATCGAGAACCGAAGCCTGGTGAACCTGGCTGCATGGCAGCGGAGCGAAGGTGGTATGAATGAACACAGTGTCATGCTGCAGAAATCAACTTATATTTTTGACGCGGCGGTCTGGGAGATTTTCTCCAGCGGTCTGTCAGGAAGCAAGCTGGTTATTGCGACGGAAACGGAGAATCAGGACCCGGCGGCTTTGCTGGAGCTGATCGCGAAGCAGCAGGTGACGGATGCGCTGATCGTGCCATCCAGCTTCCGGATGCTTCTGGAGTATGCGGAGACGCATCAACTGGGAAGCAAGCTGACGTCGCTCCAGCATATCTACTTGGGTGCGGAGGCAGTAACAAACGATCTTTTGGAAGGATACCAGCGGGTGACAGGCCATGGGCTGTCACGCTTAAACAACCTGTACGGACCGACGGAAGGAACCGTATGTGTGACCTCCCTTCGATTTAAGGAAGGGGATGGGGGTGTGGTGCCGATCGGCAAGCCGCTCTGGAACACCCGCATTTATATGCTGAACGGAGAAAGCCTTTGCGGCATCGGGGTTCCGGGAGAGATCTGCATCGCCGGAGCCGGAGTAGCAAGAGGATATTTGAATCAGCCGGAGCTGACGGCAGAGCAGTTTGTGAACCATCCTGTGCTTGGAGAACGGTTGTACCGGACAGGAGATATCGGACGATGGCTGCCAGACGGCAGCATTGAGTATATGGGACGGAAGGGAGAGCAGGTGAAGCTGCGTGGCTTCCGGATCGAGCTGGGAGAGATTGAGAGCCGGCTTCGGGAAATGAAAGGAATCCAGGATGCAGTCGTCATCGTCCGGACAGATGGAGGAGACCCGAAGCTGTGCGGATATCTGGTCAGCGAATCGGAGCTGGACATGAGAGAAGTTAAGGAGCAGCTGAAAAAAAGTCTGCCTTACTATATGATTCCATCCCATTTCATGCAGCTGGCGAGCATGCCGCAGACACGAAGCGGAAAGCTGGACAAGAAAGCACTGCCGAAGCCGGATAGAGAAGAAGGAAGCACGTATGTTGCACCGCGTGATGAGACAGAGCGCTGTGTCGCGGAGGTGTTCGAGGAGATCCTTGGGATGGAACACGTTGGTGTCCACGATAATTTTTACGAGATGGGCGGAGACTCCATCAAGGCCATCCGTATTGTATCCAAGCTGAGAGAGCGAGGGTACGAGATTTCCGTCAGAAGCATCATGCAGGGAAAATCGATCCGTTCAGTACGGGAGGATATAAAGGCAGCCGTTGTTTCTAACGCAGAACAAAATGAAGTGAATGGGATTGTGCCTTTAACACCGATTCAACATCAGTTTTTTAACTTCAAAATGGACAAGCCGCACCACTTTAACCAATCTTATATGCTGGAATCCGAGGAGCCGATCCGGGAAAAGGACTTGGATCGTGCACTGGAGATAATTACAAATCATCATGATATTTTGAGAGCCGTGTTTACAGGAGGGACTCAAACTATACGTCCTTCTTCAGAAGGCAAGTTTTATGAACTGAAGGTTTGGGATTATTCAAAATTCAATAGAGATCACGATGTTCTGAGCTTAATGCTTACTGAAGCAGATAGAATGCAGTCCGAAATCAATTTAGAAAAAGGACCTTTGCTGAAAGTTGGTTTGTTTAAAGTAAATGATTGTCATTATCTGCTGCTCATCATTCACCATTTGATCGTTGACGGTGTTTCATGGAGAATTCTCGTGGACGATTTGTATCAAAGCTATAGGTTCAGCAGCGAGCCTGGGTGGAAGCTGCCGGAGAAGACAACATCCTATAAGACTTGGAGCGAAGCATTAGCTACGTACAGAGAGGACTATCGGATTAAAAAAGAAATTCCATTTTGGACAGAAACAGAGCAAAGAGTTAATTCCGGTGCATCACTGCTGAGGGAGGTCAACAGTTCAATCCAAGGAACAGGTGCAATTGAAATAGCGCTCGATGAAACAGATACCTACAATTTGCTTTACAAATCGAACAGGGCTTACCGTACAGAAATTAATGATTTACTGCTTACAGCCTTGTTCCGATCTGTATTTCAGCTGAAAGGAGCATCTGATATTTCGGTGCAGCTGGAGGGCCATGGCAGAGAGCATATTGTCGAAGGAATTACTATTGATCGCACCGTTGGCTGGTTTACAAGTGTTTATCCGGTTTCCGTAGCAGGAATTGGTGAGAGCATGGAAGAGGATATACGAATCACTAAAGAGCAGCTTCGTAGAATTCCCAATCGGGGCTTGGGGTACAGTGTACTGAGGGAACTGGGGAGCAAGGTTCTGCAAGGTGCAGCTCCTGAAGTAACATTTAATTATTTGGGGGTTCTTGGACAAGAGTCGGGAAACAACGCATGGAAATGGAGCGAGGTATCAAGGGGAGATGATGTTGCGCCTGTTAACCGGTTCGGTACCCCTATTTCGATTAACGGTGCAGTGACGGATTCACGGCTCCAGATGACTTTAAGCTACCACCTGGATCAGTGCAAAGCTGAGGATATGGAACTGCTCGCCTCCATATTTCAAAATCAATTGAAGCAAGTGATAGAGCATTGCACAAATCAACAAAACCCAACATTAACAGCTTCCGATTACGGTGAATTGGTATGGAGCAGTGAAGACTTCATTGCGGCCAAACAGAAGATCGAGACAGATGGCTATGAAATAGAGAGGATTTATCCGCTGACGCCTCTGCAAGAAGGCATGCTGTATCACAAACTCATGGAAGAGGATTCTCAGAGCTATGTCGTTCAGACCCTATACAGTACCAAGCACAGATTGAGCTATGAACTCCTGAAACAAAGCCTTGAACTGCTCGTTTCAAAGCATTCTATTCTAAGAACCTGCATCATTCATGACAGCGTGAGCGAACCGCGACAGGTATTGATCAAAGGAAGATCTACAGAATGCCATTTCATAGACCTTTCGGGCTCAGATCATGCTTCTAGGAGAGTAGAGTCAGTGCAAATGGAGGATGCCCGCAGAGGGTTTCATCTTGAGAAGGATAGCTTGATAAGACTTCATGTCATCAAAATCAGTGACGAGGATTACCAAATATTGATATCGTTCCATCACATTATTATGGATGGCTGGTGCATGTCCATATTGATGAACGATCTCATTCATAACTACACCTTGCTGGAGCAAGGCGGGGATATGGAAAAAATAAAAAAATCGATTCATAAAACAACTGATTTTGAACATTACGTTCGTCTAATGCAAGAGAAGGATCAAGCGTCTGGCCTAATCTATTGGAAGGAACTGCTTCGTGATTATTCGGAACAAACACATATTCATCCTGAAGGAATCATAACTGCAGGCAGCAAGGAAGCAAAAGCAGAGAGAGAGGAAATTCGGTTATCCGAAGAGGAGAGCAAAGGACTCGAGCAAATTGGTGCCAAATACGGCGTCACGATAAATACAGTTGTTGAAGCCGCTTGGGGAATTCTTCTGCAAAGATACAGCAGGACGGAAGATGCCGTATTTGGCAAGGTTGTGTCCGGTCGTAATGAACAGCTGAAGGACATAGAAAATATGATCGGATTGTTTATTAACACCATCCCTGTTCGAGTGACTTCTACTCAATCTATGTCATTTGCGCAGCTGCTCACAAGTCTTCAGGAGCAAGCGATCACAAGCGGACATTATGATTTCAGCTCCTTAACTGAAGTGCAGGGACTAACAGACCTAGGCAGCGAACTGTTTCAGACCATCCTTGCATTCGAGAATTATTACGAACAAAAGCCTGAACGGAGCACAGAGCTTGAACTTTTCCTTGAACAGGGCAGAGAGCAGACAAATTATCCGCTGACACTGGTATCTTATAAGGCGGATACGCTCGCACTGGGCTTGATGTATGATTCAAGCCTTTATGACAAGGAAGAAGTCTGCCGGATACTGGTCAGACTGAAGGCCATACTGCTTGCAGCGGTTCATGATCCGGAGATGGCAATCGGTGATGTAGTACTGCTTGGACCCGCCGAAGTGGAAGAGATTCATACTGTATTTAACGAGAAACCGACGGAGTATCCTTCGGACTGCACCATTATTGAACTTTTTGAAGAACAGGCAATGCGCACTCCAGATCGTACTGCCGTAGTCACACCAAACGGTGAGCTGAGTTACGCGGAGCTTAACCGTAAATCGAATCAATTGTCCAGAGTACTAAGAGAAAAAGGTCTCGGCAGGGATCAATTCGCAGGTGTGATGGCTGAACGCAGATTGGAAACCATCATCGGTTTGTTGGCCATACTGAAGGCCGGCGGTGCCTACCTGCCTATCGATCCGAAGTATCCGATTAGTCGTCTCCAGTACATTATGAAGAACAGCGGTGCTCACATCGTGCTTGCTTGTGACAGCGAGCTGAAAAGTATATGTGACGAAGAAGTTTCCATTGTTGACATGAATGACCCTCGGATGTACGCAGGTCAGGACAAAAATTTGGAAATTGTAAACACACCTCAAGATTTGGCCTATCTTATTTACACTTCCGGGACTACCGGTGAGCCGAAAGGCGTCATGATTGAGCACAGGAGTATACTTCGGCTGGTGAAGAATACGAATTACGCTGATTTCAGCAACTGCAAAATTTTACAAACAGGCTCACTTGCCTTCGATGCTTCCACATTTGAAATCTGGGGAGCACTACTGAATGGCGGTACATTGTACATGGTTGAGGAAGAGGTGTTAACCAGCAGTAAACATTTAGAAAATGCAATCGAGAGATTTGATATCAACACGATGTGGCTGACAGTATCCTTGTTCAATCAGCTGGTAGCCGAAGACAGAACTTCACTGAGTCATTTGAAACAGCTGCTGATCGGAGGAGAACAGCTTTCTGAGCATCACGTCAAACGTTTCAAGGAGCAGAATGGGAGTACGCGCCTTATTAACGGTTATGGACCAACCGAGACGACAACCTTTGCAGTTACTCATGAAATCGAGGGGGAATTTAAGAGACCGATACCGATCGGAAAGCCGATATCGAACACTGAGGTTATAGTCATGAACGGCAAACAGCTTTGCGGTATTGGAATTCCTGGAGAGCTCTTGATCGGAGGTCCCGGGCTTGCAAGAGGTTATCTTGGTCTACCAGAACTGACAGCTGAAAGATTTGTACCTCATCCTTACAAGGAAGGTGAAAGACTGTATCGGACTGGTGACCTTGTTTGCTGGAGAAAAGATGGCAGCATTGATTACTTGGGAAGGCTGGATCAACAGGTCAAAGTAAGAGGATATCGGATTGAGCTAAGTGAGATTAGTGCACGCATACAGGAGCAGCACGGTGTGCTTGAAGCAGTCGCTGTCGTCAAAGAAGTAAACGGCGAAAAAATCATATGCGGCTATTTCTCGGCAAATCGCAAATGGGATGTGTCCCTTCTCAAAAAGCAGATCACTCAGCACTTACCCTCATATATGATGCCTGCTTATCTAGTGCAGCTCGACAAACTCCCGGTTACTCGAAACGGAAAGCTTGACACCAAAGCTCTTCCTCAGCCGGTTGCCTTGCTGAACAATAATTATGCTGCGCCAAGAGATGAGACGGAAAAGGCTGTTATCTTATTCTTTGAGGAAATTCTGGGTGCCGAAGGAATCGGAATACATGACGACTTTTTAGCACTTGGAGGACATTCCCTTCGTGCAACCCGTCTGGTTAACAAAATAGAACAGCACTTAGGAGTTCGTGTCTCCCTTCGCGACATCATGTCGGGATCTAGCGTCCAAGATATAGCTCGTATGATCAAAAGCAAGGCAAACAAGAAACGCCTTCTTCCAATACCAGTGAGTCCTGCAAAAGAATTTTATGAGATGAGCTCTGCACAAAAAAGACTCTATGTGGTTGACCGAATGCAAGGTGGGAATAACTTGACCTACAACATGCCGGAGATGTTAAAAGTAAAAGGTGTACTGGATCTATACAAGCTTCAGCAAGCCTTGGATCAATTAGTGCTCCGTCATGAGGTGCTTCGGACAAGCTTCCATATGTACCAAGGTGAGCCTGTACAGAAAGTCGCTGAGCAGGTTGATGTCAAAATAGATTACGAACGCTGCGGGCATGAGGAAGAAGCAAAGGAAATATTCCGCAAATTCATACGTCCTTTCGATCTAAGCACAGCACCGCTTGTGCGGATGAAGGTTGTTCAAATAAGTGATGAGGAATATATTCTGATGTCTGATTTTCATCACATTATTTTTGACGGGAGATCGTCTGCCATATGGATTGATGAGCTGACCCGTCTGTATCGTGGCGAAAAATTGCCTAATGTAAGACTGGATTATAAGGATTACAGTCTATGGCAAAAGGAAAGAGGACTAAAGGAACAGGAAAACTATTGGCTGGAAGAGTTTAAATCCGGTGCGCCTGTCCTTGAGCTGCACACGGATTTCCCTAGACCACAGCAGAAGAGTTACCAAGGCAGCAGCATAACGACTTATCTGGATCGTGCCGTCAAAAACAGCATCAAGAAGTTAGGTAAAATGACTGGAGCGACAGATTACATGATATGCCTGTCCTCATTTATGCTTCTGCTTAGCCGGTACAGTTTGCAGCAAGAAATAGTTATCGGAACGCCGATCTCAGGCAGGGTCCATCCGGATACGTATGACATGCTGGGCATGTTTGTCAATACATTAGCTGTAAAAGGCAATCTCCATCAGGAAGTGTCATTTGAAGAATTTATACGGCAAATGAAGGAAAAGTGCTTAAAAGCATACGAGAATCAAGAGTATCCATTTGAGCAGCTCGTAGAGCATGTGGCAGGCGATCGGGATTTGTCGCGCCATCCTATATTTGACGTGATGTTTGCACTGCAAAATAATGAAGCCGCCCATCCTGAAATGGAAGGGGTCTCTTTGGAGCCGCTGACTATTCAGCATCCGATTGCGAAATTTGATATCACCTTAAATATGGCGGAAACGACGGAAGGGTATATCCTGAACTGGGAATATGCCAGTGATCTTTTTAGATCAGAGACGATTGAGCTGTTAAGCGATCATTATGCTGTATTACTTATGAATGCTGCCTCCCATCCGGAAAAGCACTTGTCCGATATTAATATGACGGCTCAAATTGAACGGGAGCGTGTTCTCTCAGAGTTCAACGATACTCAGACGGAATACCCCCATGACCAATCGATAATCAAATTATTCGAAAGACAAGTAAACCTTTCTCCTGAAAAAATGGCGGTATTGACTGTGAAATCAAGTTTGACATACGCTGAATTGAATGCAAGAGCTAATCTTATTGCCAGAAGATTGGTTCATGCGGGGGTTAAGCGAGGTCAGTTCGTCGGAATCATAGCCGAAAGACGAATAGAAACCGTCATTGCAATACTGGCCATATTAAAGTCCGGAGCAGCCTATTTGCCTTTGGATCCTAAAAATCCGGACACCCGTCTCGAATTCATGTTGAAGGACAGCAATGCACAGATCGTATTGGGCTTTGGCTTTGATCATCTGCCAAGTGCTTGTCAGCGGGAGGAGATTCAGCATATCAACATTTTAGATCCTCAATTGTATGACGGGGATGATAATAATCCGGGGATCGTGAGCAATTCGGATGATCTGGCGTATCTTATCTATACTTCGGGAACAACGGGTCAGCCTAAAGGCGCTATGATTGAACATCGAAGCATTAGCCGGCTGGTTCAAAATACGAATTACGTTACCTTTGAAGAGGTAAGGATTTTGCAGACAGGATCGATTGCTTTTGATGCCTCTACATTTGAAATATGGGGTGCATTACTTAACGGAGGCTGTCTGTGCCTTGTCGACGACGACGCAATTACTGACGCAGTAAAGCTTGAACTTGCTATTCATAAGTTAAATGCAAATACAATGTTTATAACTACAGCGTTGTTTAATCAGTATATTACAAGTCATCCTTCCGTATTTGATGGATTGACCCAGCTGCTATTCGGAGGCGAAGCCACGTCTGAGGAACATGTAGAAAAGTTCCTTGAGCGGAATACAGGCACTCTCCTCTCCAATGTTTACGGTCCAACAGAGAGCACCACGTTCGCTACCTTTTATCCAATTCCCACAAAGAATCGGCATGTGAAGACGCCGATCGGCAAACCGATCGCAAATACAAGAGTCTACGTGATGCAAGAAGGGGAACTGTGTGGAATCGGCGTTCCGGGTGAACTGTATATTTCAGGTGCAGGAGTGGCACGAGGTTATCTTCATCGTCCCGAGCTGACGAGTGAGAAGTTTATAGATGATCCTTTTCATCCGGGGGAGAAGATGTACCGTACGGGAGATCTTGTGCGCTGGCTCGAGGATGGTAATTTGGAGTATTTAGCAAGAATGGATCAGCAGGTCAAAATAAGAGGCTTTCGCATTGAGCTCGGCGAGATTGAAAGCAGGCTACGGGAAATTAGCGGCATCAAAGACGCAGCTGTTGTAGTTCTACAAGATCAAGAGAAATATTTGTGCGGATATGTAGTCGGATCAGCTGAACTGAATATTACTGAAATCAAGGATCAACTTTATAGAAAATTGCCATCATACATGGTTCCACCTTATATTGTTCAGCTGGAGAAGCTCCCACTGAGTGTAAATGGAAAAATAAATAAGAAAGACCTTCCGTTACCGGAGAAGTCACTGACCGAACAATACACGGCTCCTCGTAATGAGGCAGAAAAGACGCTGGTAGCGGTATTTGAAGAGGCACTTGGCGTAAATCCTATAGGGATAGATGACAGCTTTTTCGACCTTGGCGGAGACTCGATTAAGGCGATTCGTATCGTGTCAAAATTAAGAGACAGAGGATACGATCTGCCTGTGCGTTCTATTTTGCAAGGCAAATCGGTACGGAGGATCCAGAGCCAACTGGGTATCTCTTTAGTTAACCATGAAGAGCAGGGTGAAGTAACGGGAGGAGTGGAACTGATTCCGATTCAGCGCGAATTCTTCTCATTCGACTTGCCAAATCCAAGTTATTTCAATCAATCATTTATGATTGAAAGCAATCAACGAATTCAGGATAAGAGTCTTACTCGTGCATTGGATGCAGTGGTTAAGCATCATGATGCATTGCGAGCGGTCTTTGAAGAAGAACGGCAGATGATTCTTGGAATGGAGGGCCGCCGACATTATGATCTCATCGTTCGCGACTTTTCAGCTATCGAGGGGACAAGCGCGTTACTCGTTCTTTTGGAAGAAGAAGCGAATAAACTTCAGTCAGATATGGATCTGAATAATGGACCGCTGCTGAAGGCCGGACTATTCCGAGCCCGGGAGAAGGACTACTTATTCATAACCATTCATCATCTCGTTGTTGATGGAATTTCTTGGAGAATTCTGCTGGAGGATCTGCAAAGAGGGTACTCTGCTGCGGAGCAGGGCAGGGCTCCTATGCTCCCGCCTAAAACGGCATCCTACAAAACATGGAGCGAGTTTCTAATGCAATATCGAAATGCTGAGGAGTTGAAATCAGAACTCCATTATTGGAAGGAGACAGAATCCAAAATTAAAGCATGCCATTCGTTATGCACAGGCAATGGAGCAATGAGCGGCATAGGAGAGATTCAGCTGTCTTTATCGCCCGAACAAACGGACAAACTCTTGTATCATGCATCAAAGGCTTACCGAACAGAAATCAATGATTTATTGCTGACAGCAGTGTATAGAGCACTCCACCGGATGAGCGGATTAACGACGTTTGCTGTGAAATTAGAAGGTCACGGCAGGGAAACTCTCGGAAGCAATCTATCGATTGACCGCACAGTAGGGTGGTTCACGAGCGTATATCCCGTCGCCGTTGAATCCATTGGACAAGGGATACGCGAAGATATAATGATTACGAAGGAAAGCCTCAGGCAAATACCGAATCGCGGAATAGGATATGGAATATTGAAGTACCTGGGTAGCTCTGTAATTAAAGGTGTAGAACCGGAAATCACCTTCAATTATTTGGGAGAGTTTGATGAGAGAAACGATATGGGGAACTGGAAAATAAGCCAAGCTCCACGCGGCGAGGACATTCCTGAATCCAATGTATTTGGTACAGCAATTTCTTTTAATGGTGCAGTGATGGAACGCACTTTAAGTATGACGCTGACTTACAGAAGGGACTTATGCTCTAGTGATGAGATGTCCTCATTGGCAGAGCATTTTAAGAGTGAGCTGCTTAATATTATAGAGCACTGTATCTTGTCTGCTAGAGTCAACCGATCGCTTGAGCCTGATATGGAAAGAGATATGACAGCCACTGTGTGGTCTAAATTTAATGAGGATTGTCTTCTTCGAAATATTAAGACAGGGCAGCGAAGCTATACGGTTTTATTTGTTGAGAATTTGACGGCTGCATTAAGAGAAGCCATTTCGGAACAATTAAGCAAAAGCTATCCAGTGAATGAACGCCCGCATTTTATTGTTGGCATGCATAAGTATTCTCTTTCTTCGTCCATTATGGATGAATATGAATTCAGAAACCTATGCTTTGATCCTGAAATGAGAAGTGAGGAACTGGAAGCAGATCAATGGACGGAGTATAGAAGTACGCATACGACCTACGAATACTCTCCATCCATTTTGCAGCAAAGCTTCTTGAAGGTGCCGGGAACGATGGTGCATGAATCGGTGTTACTCAGCGAAGGATACGCAGAGAGCGAGATCATTGAAGCAGTACGGTCATTGATTAAGGAGCAAGGGGTACTAAGAAGCTCTTACCGTATTTATGACGATGGTACATCTGCTATTGAAGAGCATCCGTATTTGACATCTTGGTATGTTCCGTATCTTGATCAGAGATATGCTAAATCTGATGATATTAATGAGGCACTTGATAAGTTGGTAAAAATGGTTCAAGAAGGTGACGAACCCCAGCAACTTAGCTTCCTATCCAGAATTGTCGTTACCCGTACTTCCGAACTTGATTATGTCATACATGTCATAGCGCATCATAGTGTATGGGATAAAGCCAGCACCCACCTGCTGAAGGAGAAGCTTGCCTCCATGCTGAGCGGCAAGCAGTCCTCAAATGGTCATTCTGCATCGGAAGAGGCAGCATACAGGGACTATGTTAATGAGTTAAGTCAAGTACCTGTTATGACGCATTTCAATGAGCTTAATCCTGCTGAGTTGCTCTTATCCGTGCAGGAGCTAAGTATGGCGGCAGTCAATAATCCGCTGAAAAAATCGGTCCTAACATTATTCAAAATGGGACCGAAAGTTCTCGAGCTGTATAGAGAGAGGCCTTGGACTTTATTAATTCATCTTGCAAAGACTATCATTCGGGAAAATGGATTGGATCAGTCTGTTTCTCGATCGTTTCCTCTATTTCTGTTGCAGGAAGACCGGACTTTCATGAACAAGGATTACTCGAATGTCATGGGTGAGTTCCTGGATCTTATCCCGGTAAGTGTAGATGTCGATCGGACGAATATGGATTTGGACATGCAGGGGAAAATTGAAGGATTGCAGAAATGGAAAAAAGAACAGCAATTTAGTTATATAGAAATGCTAGGTAAGCTTAATACTGAGCTTCCGTTATGCATTCCTTCTATGCTGTCAATCAATTATCAGGGGACTTTTGAACTCACTTATCAAGAGGTTCAGAACATGATGAATAATGACAGTTATCGGGACACGCCGGAAATTTTTGCAAACCATTATGAGGACCATCTAGTGCTGTTTTATCCTACCTATAGTCAGCTCCAAGGCGACCTGGAGGATGTAATTCGACAGGAACTCACTGCTCTTGAAGCGGAGCTTCAGCACACCTCAGCATTTAGTCTGCTAGTTGAGAGCTAAAATTTAGTTATATGTAAAAAAAGATAGGGGACCAGATCCCCTATCTTTTTTATTGGAAATGCAGCGCTATGCATTAGTGAGTTTTAATCAAAATTTCAGAGCTTGGATAGAAGCTCATTCCAACTCCAAATTTCAATCGCATCAGGCAGATGAGAGGATCTAGCACATGCGGCTAAGGCATATTCCGTATCCACAGCATACTGTTTAAAGTGCCAGAGCGAATTTCCTTGTTCCGTGGAAAAAAACTCGAGGTTTCCTTGCTCCGAGACCATAAATTCAAAGGAGTTTAACGGAAGGGACAACCCGGAGCCTACAGCTTTAACATAGCTTTCCTTTAAAGTCCAAAGCTCGTAAAACGCCTTTTTTTGCTCTGTTTTGTCAAGGCTTTGCAGCCATTTCGCTTCGTTGTCCGTAAAAAAACGGTCAGCTATGGACAGCTCGATATCTGCAATTTCTTCAACATCAATGCCGACAAATTGTCCGTCAAAGATAGCTGCGACCCAGCAGCCTGAATGAGTTATATTGTACTGATACTGCGGAAACCTTTTAAATTCTGGTTTACCATACGGGTTCATCTGCCTGTCCAAATCTCCAGCAGCAAGCTTCCACTCTGCGGCAGCATAAGAGCGGACTAGAAGCTCTCCGCATAAGGATCGAAGCTGATCAGGGTATCGACGAAATCTTTTAATTTTATTCTGCTGCTCTGGAGCAAGAAGCTCGATATAACGGGTCAAGTCCATAGGCTGCTCGATTGCCGAGTGCAGTCTAACCGCCACGACATCCATTATTTTATTGTTCACCTCCGGCTATCAAAGGATCGATCCACATATCCGAATTCTCCAGAAGATAGGCAAGCTGGAACATTTCATGCTCCCTGCCTTTTGCAGACATGAATTGCACGCCCATTGGCAAGCCGGTATTGCTCAGATGAAGCGGAAGGCTCATGGCTGGTGTGCCTGTCAAATTAGCCAACTGGGTGAACGGTGTATAGGTAAGGCTCGGTTCAAACATGTCATAAATGAGCTCCTGCTGCTTGGCTTTAGACAGACTGCTTACGGTAAGCAGATGTTCAATTTTCTCAGGTCCTGCAGTCAGTTCTCCAACTTGAGGAGCCGGGAAAGCATTAGTTGGGGTAATGTAGAAATCATATTTATCAAAAATTGTCGCCATCTGAGCGGCAGCGACGTCCCATTCTGCCAAGCTATGTACAAATTCGGCTGCAGATAAATTTCGTCCTGCCTCCAGCAGAACCCAGCCTTCAATTTCAATATCCTCGGCGGTAATGCTTCTTCCCATTGCCCGCTCCATCTTCAGCACCATAGCAGCCATTTCACCGCTGTTCATCATGTAATAGTTCTCCATGAGGTGAACTCCGTTAACAGGACTTTGTTTTTCTTCAACAACATGCCCTTCAGCCTCTAAGAACTTCACTGTCTTATGAACAGCTTCTACTGCCTCTTGGCTGACAGGCGTACCGACTGGCGAATCCGTGGTGAAGGCAATACGATACTTACGTTCAAGCGGGAGGTACATATCTTCAAAAAATCTGCCAGGGTACAGCGGTACTTGGAAAGCCGCCTCATTCTGCAGCACCTGCAGGACATCAAGCAATGCCGCACTGTCTCTTACCGTTCTCGAAAGGGCAAAATCAATGGAGGCACCCTGCCACTGTCTGCCTACTCCAGGACCGACCGGAGTACGTCCCCGTGTGGGCTTCAAACCGAAAAGGCCGCTGAACGAAGCTGGAATCCGAATGGAGCCTCCGCCGTCGCTTGCGCCTGCGAGAGGAACCATACCTGAAGCTACCGCTGCAGCAGAACCGCCGCTGGAACCTCCCGGTGAATGTGCTGTATTCCATGGGTTTCTGGAAGGACCATGTAGCCTCGGCTCGGAGATGTTCTTAAGTCCAAATTCTGGAGTGTTCGTATGGCCGATCGGTATAAATCCCGCTTTACGAAGCTTGGCTACAAAGTGGGAGTCACTCAGCGGTTTATGGTCTTTAAACAGTTTGGAACCGGAAGTGAGAGGCTCTCCAGCTATAGCTTGAGATATATCTTTTAATAAAATTGGTACGCCTGCAAACGGCTGCGCTAGAGTATTGACCTGCTCCGCTTCTTGTAAGGCAGCTTCATATCGGGTGCGCACCACTGCATTGAGATCAGGGTTAAGCTGATTGATTTGTTCAAATGCAGCCTTTATAAGCTCCGCTGGAGTAACCTGCTTGTCTCTAATCAGCTGAGCAAGACCCACAGCATCATATGAAGTGTAGTGAAAAGAATTCATGGGTAACGATCATCCTCTCTATTAGTCATTACTATCATAACTCAAGCGTCCAGCGTGATGCCAGGTCTCGGGCGACCTGTAACAACTTATAAGACTTTCTTATAGTTCATTTACTGGTATAGTCAGAACCACAAACGTTATAATTAATGACATGAGGGGAGTGTGTATGTTTGAACTATAGCATCCAATTACAATTTCAGCCTGTTCATGAATTCATGAGCAGTCTTCATACTTACATATGTCGAAAATCACACAAAAAAATTGATCTGGAAAAGACATGGGCGATAGATGTTAAGGCACAGCTAACTCCAGAATTTGCTGCTCTCTTGGATCAGTCACAGATTGATGAGGAGTGGAAATATGTCTATTTGCTGCTGCTGATCCACAGTGAGCTTCATACTCCCGAAGATTTTGTATCGTACTTGGAGAACAGCTCACCCATGTCGCTGCACAGAGAGTTTCAAGCTGCAGGCCACCGGATGGGATTTGAACCTTCTTTTTTTGACACAGAACAGTTTTTGTCCAAATATGTATTGATGTTTCGCGAGTGGAACGAACAATATTTTACCAGGCTTGAACCCACGGTACTAAATGCACTAAAGCAGGAATTTAAAGAAAGAACAGAAGCGCAGATTCAGAAGGACCCTTATGTCTTTCTGGATGAAACGACGAGAGGGCTTATGTTTGATTCAACGGAGGGACTAAGGCACTTGATACTTATTCCTCAATATCACTTTCAGCCGCTAAACGTATTTTGGCATTACGGGAATACGATATTATGCCATTATGCTCCGCCCATTTATCTGGGTGATGAAGATGTAATACCAACTCCAGACTTGAGAGTTATTCGCAGTTTAGGAGAGAAGAATCGTTTAAAGATATTAAAATATTTGCATAAAGGTCCCCGTACCTTTATTGAAATTGTAAGACATCTGGACTTGTCCAAAGGAATTACTCACGACCATATTTCAAAGCTCCGCAGTGCCGGATTGATTTATGCTCATTTTAACGGAGAAAATTTGGTGGAATACAGTATCAGAACACACGCGCTCCATAATGTGCAGCACACACTCCTTCAATACATAGAAAACGATTTAAAATAGTAGATGTCATCATTTCGTAATAACAAAGCAGGCAGCCTTTTCTCAGAGGTTGTCTTTTTTATTGTTAAAAAAAGAAAATAAAAAGAAAAATTTTCTAAAAAAATACGGAGTTCTCTATTTACAGAACCGAAATAGGTTTCTATAATAGTGACTATCGATCAAAACATACTTAGTTGATCGGAATTTATGTACATATGTTTTTAACGTTGGTTTGGATTGGAGTACAAAATTAAAAGTTGGGGAGATGCTGTCATGAAGAAACAAATTACTTATGCTTCGTCACTATTACTGGCAAGTTCATTAGTACTATCCGCTTGCTCTGGAGCGGGGACTGAGA
This sequence comes from Neobacillus mesonae, assembly GCA_023715865.1. Lineage (GTDB taxonomy): Bacteria > Bacillota > Bacilli > Paenibacillales > Paenibacillaceae > Paenibacillus. The sequence continues at coordinate 81,192 of JAMBOW010000002.1, read as the reverse complement.
GTTCTGGAAGCGCGGGGACCGCTCCTGAAACAGCAGCAACGGCTGCGGAGACTGCTGGTTCCGCGGTAACGCAAACAGCACTGGAGGGGCCGATTCAAGCAGCGGACGTAAGTAAGCTTCCTCAAACTGCAGTGCAAAGAACAGACACCATTATCGTCGGGCTTACCGACCCAAGCGGTTCATTTACTCCTTATTTCGCACAAAGCGGTTATGACGGGAACGTGACTTCACTTCTGTTTGCTTCTCTTGTTACGGCAGACCAGCAAGGCTTGCCTGTTGCCAATTTTGCTGACAGCTACGAAATTTCTGAAGATGGGCTTACGTACACGTTCCATCTCCCTGCCGACGGCAAGTTTAGTGATGGTACTCCAGTCACATCAGAAGACGTTGCTTTTACTTGGACACTTCTTCATGACAAGGCATACGACGGGGATACAGACATCACTTTAGTGAAGGTAAAAGGTGGTCTTGATTATAAAGAGGGAAAAGCGGACAGCATTGAGGGAATTGAAATTATTGATCCTCAGACGATTTCTGTTACACTCGAAGAACCGAATGCTACTGCCCTGTTCAGCCTTGGCGGCGACATCTTGTCCAAGACTTATTATGGAAAAGATTATAAGTTCGGCGAGTTGAATTACATTCAAAAGCTTCATTCTGCACCACTAGGCAACGGACCGTATAAACTCGATAAATTTCTGCCTGGACAGGAAGTACGATTTATAGCTAATGAGAATTACTTCAAAGGCAAGCCAAGTGCAGAGCATTTCATTTATAAAACATCTCAAGGCGATACTTGGCAATTCCTTGAAACCGGTGAAGTAGACCTCGCTTCATTTACAGCAACACAGGAAAATGTCGATAAGCTCAAAGCACTCGGTTATGTTGATATTTTGCCTTATACGCCAAGCAGCTACGGTTATTTCCAGCTAAATCTGGAGAATGAACAGCTGAAAGACAAGGAAGTAAGGCAGGCCATCGCCTATGGGCTTAATCGACAAGCGATCTATGTCGATGCGAATCAAGGGGCAGGCGAGGTAGCCAATATCCCGGCGGCACCGATCTCATGGTCTTACACAAGTGAAGGAATCAATGCATATGAGTATAACCCGGAAAAAGCAAATGAACTTCTGGATGCCGCAGGCTGGACCGTGGGAGCCGATGGTATCCGTGAAAAAGACGGTAAGAAGTTATCCCTGCACTACCTTGGCTCAAAGAGCCCGGCAACAGATATTTTTATTGCGGTAGCTAAAGAAAACTTTGCAGAGCTCGGCATTGATTTTCAGCCTGAAGTATTTGCTGACTTTAATGCTCTCGTCTCCAAAGTAGAAAGCAAGGATTATGACCTGGCGGCCTTCTCGACTCCGATGCTTACGGATCCTTCAGACGGAGTAAATCAGTTTATCGACGGATCTTTGCCTGGCTATGACAATCCGAAAGTGAAAGAGCTTTATGAAAAAGGACTCGCAACGATCGATACGGAGGAGCGCAAAGCGGTGTATAAAGAGCTGTACCAAATTTTGAATGATGAGCTGCCGGTCATCTTCACCTCTTATCGCAAAACAGTGTATGCGAACAACGGCAGATTAGAAAATGTTGAAATTAGTCCTTATCGTGGAATAGCTGCATCGCTGCCAGATTGGAAAATCGCGGAATAAGGAATTTGTATCCTATTGGAATAATAAATATGTTCGTTTTGCGTCCTGTCAGATTTGTGATGACGGACGCAAAACGACACAGACAAGGAGCTAAACATGAGCACCTACCTGGTTAAGAGACTTACATACATTTTTGTGATCCTGCTCGCCGCGTCCTTTCTCATCTTCAGTCTGTATGCGCTCACCCCGGGTGATTATGTATCAAGCAATATTAAGCTGAGCCCGGAACGAAAGGCTGAGCTTCGTGAGCTGTACGGGCTTGATAAACCCGTGTTAGAACGGTATGTCATATGGATGAAGAATGCCCTGCAGGGTGATTTTGGCTATTCATTGGCACAGCAGAAACCGGTCCTGACATTGTTTAACGATTACATATGGAATTCCTTTTTGCTTGCGGCTGTGTCTACGTTCTTTACATGGCTGATTGCTGTGATCATTGGCGTTGTATCCGCCTACAAGCAGTATTCTTGGTTTGATACCATTATTATGGTTATTATTTTTGCTGCTATGTCCATTCCTTCTTTTTTCATCGGGCTGTATCTAATTAAGATGTTTGCAGTCGATCTGAAATGGCTCCCTCCGGGAGGAATGACCACTACAGGCAGTAACGCAACGGGTCTCGCCTATGCAAAAGAAGTAATAGAGCATATGGCGCTGCCTGTCGTCGTCATGACGCTTCTCGGCATCGGCTCGCTGACTCGTTATATTCGCAGCAACATGATTGACGTTATTAAACAAGATTATATCCGTACTGCACGTGCCAAAGGCCTAAATGAACGAAAAGTACTCTTTACGCATGCGCTGCGAAATGCGCTGCTTCCTGCCATTACTTTAGTCGGCTTTGAGCTGCCGGGTTTGTTCGGCGGATCACTTATCATCGAAAAAATATTTAACTGGCCCGGTATTGGCCAGCTGTACATGTCTTCATTCTCAGTCCGCGATTATCCGCTGCTGATGAGCTTCACGGTATTCATCGCAATATTAACGGTCCTCGGGACATTACTGTCAGATCTGCTGTATCGGTTGGCAGATCCGCGAGTTAAGCTGGAATAGGGAGGGACGAATTCAACATGTCAATAATCAGCAGTGCTACTGAATCGAACAAAAAATTATTGAAGCCGGTAAGATCCTCCTTGTGGCGCCAGTCTTTTCGGAAATTGCTACGAAATAAACTTGCGATGTTTGGACTGGTTGTTGTTGTATTTATGTTTGTTGTGTGTTTTTTGGGGCCCGTCTTTTCTCCTTATGCGGATAATAAAATTAATATGCTGGCTATGAAGCAGCCTCCCAGTTTAAAACACTGGCTCGGTACGGACAATCTAGGCAGAGATGTACTGACCCGTGTTCTGCAAGCGGGTCGAATCTCACTTACGGTAGGACTAGCATCTATGGTGCTGTCGGTATTTATCGGTGCTACTTTAGGCGCCATTGCCGGTTATTACCGGGGGATCGTAGATCAAATAGTAATGAGGGTGGCGGATTTACTGCTGACCATTCCGAGTCTCCCGCTGCTTTTTATAATTGGAGCGCTGCTGTCCGAGTGGAAGGTGCCTCCGGATTACCGGATGTATGTCGTCATGTTGATGCTGGGCTTCGTGAACTGGCCAGGGCTTGCAAGAATGGTACGCGGACAGATGCTGAGCCTGAGGGAAAGAGAATTTATGCAGGCGGCGACGATACTTGGTTTGCGGGACCGCAGAAAGCTCTTCCATCATCTCCTGCCTAACATCATACCGCTTCTTATTGTCATTGCTACCCTCAATATCGGGGGATCGATTTTGAGCGAGTCGGTGCTCAGCTTCTTTGGACTGGGTGTCATGCCTCCAACGCCTACTTGGGGAAATATGATTGATGCAGCGAACAATTTGATTGATTTTCAGCAGCATCCATGGCTTTGGGTGCCCCCTGGATTTTCGATCTTTATTACCGTTATTGCAATTAACATCTTTGGTGATGGGCTGAGAGATGTGCTTGATCCCAAACAGAAGAGGTAGGTGTATACATCATGGAACCTTTAATACAAATTAATCACCTGAAAACCCAATTCTTTACGGAAGAAGGGGCCGTCAAAGCCGTTGATGATGTGAGCATCCAGGTAAGAGAAGGCGAAACCGTCTGTATTGTGGGTGAATCCGGGTGCGGCAAAAGTGTAACCGCGATGTCGATCATGGGACTCATCGAAGAGCCTGGAGGGAAAATTACCGATGGAGAGATTAAATACAGGGACCGTGATTTGCTTAAGATGGATCGAAACGAAATCCGTACCATTCGAGGCAATGAAATTTCGATGATTTTTCAGGAACCGATGTCCTCTTTAAATCCTGTACTGAAGATTGGGGAGCAGCTGATGGAGCCCCTTATTATCCATCAGAAGCTGAAAAGGGATACTGCCAGAAAAAGAGCAGTTGAATTGATTGAACAGGTTGGGATTTCGAGACCAGAGCAGATAGCTGATTCTTATCCTCATGAGCTGAGTGGAGGAATGCTCCAGCGAATCATGATTGCGATGGCTATATCCTGCGAGCCAAAGCTGCTGATAGCGGATGAACCGACAACAGCACTGGACGTAACCATACAGGCGCAAATTTTGGATATGCTCCGCAAGATCAAAGAGGAGTCCAAGATGTCCATTTTAATGATTACACATGATTTGGGTGTTGTAGCTGAGATGGCTGATTATGTCGTTGTCATGTATTCCGGTAAAGTGGTGGAAGAAGGCGAAGTGGTTGAGCTGTTCAACTCACCAAAACATCCGTATACTAAAGGTCTATTAAAATCGAAGCCGATTATGGGCCAAAGGCAGGAGGAGCTTTACTCCATCTCAGGGCAAGTGCCGAATCCGCTCACATTAACGGAATCCTGCTATTTTAGCGATCGATGCGAGCACTGCATGCCGGTCTGCAGAGTTAAACAGCCGCAGTTAACAGAGGTTGCACCTCTGCAGAAAACGGCCTGCTGGTTATACGAGGAGGTTAGCACCCATGTCTGAGGCTTTGCTGGAAGTGAAATCCTTAAAGAAATATTTCCCTGTAAAGAAAGGTCTTCTTAACCGGACGGTGGGCTATGTCAAAGCTGTAGATGACATCTCTCTAATCATTCATGAGGGAGAAACATTTGGGCTTGTGGGAGAGTCCGGGAGCGGGAAAAGTACAGTCGGACGTACAATTCTAAGACTTCATGACAAGACAGAAGGTGAAGTGAAGTTTAGAGGAAAAGATTTACATAACCTATCAGCATCAGAGCTGAGGCTCTTAAGACCTAAAATGCAGCTGATCTTTCAAGATCCCTACAGTTCTCTTAATCCAAGAATACGAGTCGGAGATGCAATAGGAGAGGCATTACTGGATCATGGTCTAATTCCGAATGAAGAAATACGGCATGTCGTAACCGAAGTGCTTGTGGCCTGCGGCTTGGCAGAATATCATTATGATCGCTTTCCTCATGAATTTTCGGGTGGACAAAGGCAGCGGATTGGTATTGCAAGAGCTCTTGCATTGAATCCGGATCTCATCATAGCGGATGAACCCGTGTCAGCACTCGATGTGTCCATTCAAGCACAGATCATTAATCTCTTTAAGCGATTGCAAATATCAAGAGGTCTAACCTATCTGTTCATCTCCCATGATTTAAGTGTTGTCGAGCATTTATGCGACCGTATCGGTGTTATGTATCTCGGTTCTATGATGGAAACAGGTTCCAGGGATGATCTTTTTCTAAACCCGCTTCACCCTTATACAAAAGCATTGTTGTCAGCTGTTCCGATTCCGGTGCCTAAGTTGAAGCGTGAGCGGATCGTGCTTAAGGGAGATATTCCTAGTCCCATGAATCCGCCTGCGGGCTGCAAATTTCATACTCGTTGTCCTTTTGCGGTGGAGCGCTGCAAAAGTGAAGTGCCTTTATTTAGAGAAGTGGCTGCAGGACACCATGTCGCTTGCCATTTAGTATGACGAATTGAAAAATGGCGATACAGGAGGAAAGTCCTGTATCGCCATTTATTTTTTATATGCCAATTGCCAATCAGTTTATGCAGCAGGACGAAGCTCGTGCTGTTCACTGCTATTTTGCTGCTGACGTGCGAAGAAGAAGAGAGCCGTCCAAATCAGAACAAAGCCGATAAGCTGGGAGACAGTAACCATTTGACCGAAAGCCAGCCAGTTGACTAGAACCCCCATCATCGGGAAGCTGAGTTCAGCAAGTGTAGCCATGGATGCTTTTGTTGTAGACAGTCCCTTATAGTACAGCAGAAGACTGAGAAGTCCGGGCAGAAGAGCCTGTGCAAGTAAATTAACACCAATTCCGGCGAGTCCTAAGCCAGCCTCAGGCAGATTCATCGGCGCACCTTCGATCCAGATCATGGCAAGTAGTAGCGGCAATGCCAGTACATATCGCAGTGACGTAACTGTCTTGTATTGAACCTGACCGAGAAGCAGACGTCCCATAACGGTTGATCCGCCCCATAGGGCAGCAGCCAGGAGAGAGAGCAGGCTTCCGATTTTGACCCATTCACTTTCTGCTGAAAAAGGAAGGGTAAATCCGAACGTCAACAGATAGGTTCCGATAATGGCAATAGTGAACAATATGCCGAAGCGTTTCGGAAGAGATTCCTTCAGGATCAGCTTAGCGAGCAGGATGGCAAGAATGGGCTGCATCTTTTGCAGCAGGACAACCGCGTTTAGATCACCGCTGGACAATGCCATCGTAAAAATCACGGTTGCCAGTGCAGATCCGCCCCACGAGATCACTAGCAAAGGCAGGAGATGTTTTAATCGTAAGGACTTCAGTTCGCTGCGATTCTTCCACAAAATAGGTACAGCTACAAGACAGACCAGCAGATGTTCAATCAGGACAATCTGCGTAGATGTCATGTAATCAAGCAAATTGATTCTAAACAGGGGGCCAATCCCCCAAAGCGCCGCACCAAGTGCGACAAGCCAGAACCCGGTGGACCCGGATCGGTTGGATTCGTGTTTAAGTGTGTGTTCCATAATCAAACTCCTTTGCTTCATGAGAGATTTGAATATGGCATCTTCAGTTAAGTTAAAAAACCCCTGTAAACTCAGCATGATTTAGTAACCATGCCAAACCAACAGGGGTGATCAAATAAACATACACTTGTACATAAATGTATGCAATCAGTGATCTTCTCTCATCCGGACTGTAACCGTCGGCCTTGGAATTACACCAAGTCAGTCACTGTTTAAGTCAATAACAGCGAGTCGCGGGCTTCATTTCTATTTAAAGAAAGTCACCGCCGATTGGGAATTTCACCCTACCCCGAAGATCCAATATTCATTAATTAAGATAGTGTATTTAAGTAAGTTGTTGATTAGTTGTAACCTAATAAAAACAATAATAATATAGAAAAGCCATTGTAGCAACTATTATTTTTCTAGAAAGAGGCTTTTATGAACTTGAATTCTTGAATCCATTCATGAGTAGAAACCACGATTGAACAATTTTACAGTATAAATGAATCTGAGGGCCTTTAAGCAGGGTCTCTTTTTTGTATTGAACGGATTGTTATTTTCTATAAAAGGGAAGTCTGTATTCATAGACCTGTTAACTTATGCAGCTTGATAAATAATGTTGACAAAGCAATGTTTACCTTTGCATAATTAATCTTTCTTCTTAAACGCGATAAAGCGTTGCAACTTTCATCTAGGAGTGACATCATGGATTTATTTCGCAAGAAGCACTTTGATTTAAACAAGGGTAAAGGCCTCAAAAAAACACTGGGTGCACTGGATCTAACCTCCCTTGGAATCGGTGCGATTATCGGTACAGGCATTTTTGTCATAACCGGACAGGCGGCTGCTGCACATGCAGGACCAGCACTAATGATTTCTTTTATTGTAGCTGCCGTTGCCTGTATTTTAGCAGCATTATGTTACTCCGAGCTTGCCTCGACAGTAACCGTATCAGGCAGCGCTTACGCTTACAGCTATGCTGCATTCGGTGAAGTGGTCGGATGGTTAATGGGATGGACCTTGGTCTTGGAGTATGGTGTAGCAGCGGCTTCTGTTGCCAGCGGCTGGTCTGCGTATGTTCAAGGGCTGCTTGAAGGGTTTAACATCCACCTTCCTGTCGCAATATCTGGTGCTTTCAATATATCTACAGGACAAATTGTGGATTTGCCGGCCGTTGTGATCATTATGGCAATCTGTTTATTGCTTACTCAAGGGGCAAAAGAAACAGCAAGGTTCAATGCCATTATGGTGGTTGTCAAAATTGCAATTATTTTAATCTTCATTTTTGTCGGCGCATTTTATGTAAAACCGGAGAACTGGACACCTTTTATGCCTTTCGGCTTTTCAGGAGTGATGAGCGGAGCGGCAGTAGTGTTCTTTGCATATATTGGCTTTGATGCAGTTGCTACGGCAGCTGAAGAGGTCAAAAACCCGCAGCGGAATCTTCCGATTGGGATCATTGCTTCTTTGGTGGTATGCATGCTTATGTATGTTGCTGTGGCCGTCGTATTAACCGGAATGGTACCTTTTCCGAATCTTGGAGTCGAGGATCCAGTAGCGTTTGCTTTACGCTTTGTTGGACAGGACTTTGCTGCAGGGCTCATTTCTCTTGGGGCTATTGCCGGAATTACGACCGTGCTTCTCGTGCTCTTGTTTAGTCAAACCCGACTGCTTTTTGCCATTTCGCGGGATGGACTGCTTCCTAAGTTTTTGTCCAAGATTGATGAGAACAAGCAGACGCCGATTCGCAGCACTTGGATGGTAGGGATCATTATCGCTCTGCTCTGTGGATTTGTGCCCCTTGAGAAGCTGGCAAGCCTGACGACGATTGGAACGCTTTTTGCTTTTGCCGTCGTATCTCTCGGGGTTATCGGCCTTAGAAAATCCAGACCTGACCTGAAACGCGGCTTCTCCGTGCCTTGGGTTCCGTACATTCCTTTGCTCAGTGCAGCACTATGCCTGCTGCTTATGCTTCAGCTTGACGGAGGCACTTGGTTAGGATTTCTGATATGGACCATTGTCGGGCTGTGTATTTATTTCTTCTATGGATATCGTCATAGTGAACTAAGCAGCCATCGTGCTAAAAAATAATCAATATAGATAAATTATAAGCCCCTGGTTTTCACCAGGGGCTCTTGTTTTTGTGCTGAACTGGTAACAGTTTTGACTCTCATTCCAAAAAAAGTGTGCTATAATGTCTAACTTAAGAAGGAAAAGCCTTAACGTAAAACAAAGGTGGGAGAACATGCGCGGAACAATGAAGTGGGCTCTAGCATGTGTGCTCATGCTCACACTCACGCTTACGGCCTGCACATCTTCAGAGACGGAAGAAGCACAGCCGATGGAAGTAAAGGAAGAGCAGCTGGAAGAAGGACAAACGATTACGCTCGTAGAGCCTAGTGAATATGAAGCAGCTGAAATGAACAAATATCAAATACAAACCCGTTTGACAGATTTTCAATTAATCCATGGATATGGTGGACTTGCCTGGGGCGTTACACGAAACGAGCTTCGTTTGTATTATACTCGTGATAATGGGAAGACCTGGGTCAATATTTCACCATCACCGAATGTAAAGTTTGCTACAAATCCGGTATACGGAGAGGATATCTTCTTTCTCGACGGGATGCATGGATGGATTGTTCGTTCAGGCTCTGATGGAACAGATCATGTGGTCTTACGAACAAACGACGGCGGAGAGAGCTGGAAGATTTCTTCATTAGAAGAAACTCAGAAAGTAAGCGCACTCTATTTCTCCTCTGAAACAGAGGGATATCTGATGACTAGCACAAATGCTGGAACAGGCAAAGAAGAAAAACAAATATTCGCTACGCTTGACGGGGGAATGAATTGGAAAGAAGTAATGACAAGCTCGCCTCTGCAGCAAAGCGATCAAGCGATATCTCTGCGTGGATATACAGAAGGAATGCATTTTATTGACGGGAAAAAGGGGCTTGTATCCGTGCTCGAGCTGGGTGCTCCGAAGATTTATTCTACCCAAAACGGAGGGAAGAGCTGGTCGATTAACGAATCGCTCTTTAGCCGATCCTCATCCTTATATAATGCATGTTCATCCTATACTCTTGGTGAAATGGAAAGTCTGAGTCTGCAATCTCAAAAATTATGGCTGCCGCTTGGATGTGCTGAGGAAAATGGTGTGAAGTACAGCGGTTTGTTCACTAAGGATGGAGGTTCAAGCTGGAATCATGTACAGTTTAATCTTCCTTCCCAAGATGGTGTAAATAAGCACTTATATCCTACTTTTGTCAGTGAGACGGAAGGCTGGGCCCTGCAGGGTTCTTATGTCTATCATACGACAAATCAAGGTAAGGATTGGGAAAGACTTCCTGTAAGCGACGTGCTCGCGGAGAAACTTGAGGATTATCCGGAAGTTATCAAGCTGCAGTTCGTGAGTCCTAAAGTGGGCTGGGTGCTTTTAGAAAACGCAAGCGAGAAAAAATCAATATTGATGCAAACTATAGATGGAGGGACCCGTTGGAACGTTCTATAATTTAATCCCGTGAACTATTTCTTCTCGTGAATGACAAGTTCCCCTGCCTGCGGCATATACATAAACAAGTAGGCCTACGGTAGACAGTCTAGAAATTTAGGACGGGAGGAGACGGCATGGGATTTGAATCATTCTGGATGTTTGATTTTTTCGGAACGGTATTCCCGGCAGTATTTGTCGTGATTCTCGGCATTATCGCGCTATCCTTAGGAAAAGAAATACTTCAGTGGGGACGCAACAACAAGCAGCCGGTACTCACGGTTTCCTCTCGGATTGCCGGTAGAAGGTTACAGGTACAGCAGCAGAATCAAAGCGATGGATCAAATACTCGAACCTTCTATTTTATTACATTTGAAGTCGAAAGCGGAGATCGAATCGAATTTAAAGTGGGTGGAGATGAATATGGTCAATGCTCTGAGGGAGACGAGGGCCAGCTGACTTTCCAAGGAACCCGTTATTTGGGCTTTAAACGCTATAACAGGGTTTATACGGAACGCCTTCGCGGGTAACATAGGAGGTTATACATTCGTCTGCTCTGCCGTCCAGTAATGGACGGCTTTTTGTTTTTTGATGAATAGAATTGTGTATTATATAGACATCAGAGTTATGTCTTTAATGTACAAAATTTTGAGTTAAAGGAGAATCGAAATGAAATTTATTGACGATGTTGTAATTGTCACAGGAGCAGCCCAAGGCATTGGCAGAGGAATTGCCGAAGCTTACGCGGAGAAAGGCGCAAAGGTTGTCCTAACAGATCTCGATGAAGAAAAAGGAGCTGCGACTGCCGCTGCCATTCGCCAAAAAGGAGATTCTGCCATATTTATCGCTTGCGATGTTAGGTCTGAAGAAGCAATCGTTGACATGATGAAGACAGTAGTACAGGAATATGGGAAAATTAATATTCTTATTAATAATGCAGGATTTGGTATCTGGAAATCTCCACTCGATTTATCTGTTGATGAATGGGATGATGTAATGAACACTAACGTTCGCAGCTGTTTTTTAGCTACTAGAGAAGCGGCTAAATATATGAGCAAGAATGAGCAGGGAGGCGCAGTTGTGAACATGGCGTCTACTCGCGCTACAATGTCTGAGCCTAATTCAGAAGCTTATGCCGCTTCCAAGGGAGCCATAGTTGCCCTCACACATGCGATGGCCGTCTCACTTGCGGACAACCATATTCAGGTCAATAGTATTAGTCCGGGATGGATTGAAACAGGAAACTACAGCGAGCTCAGAGAAATAGATCATACCCAGCATCCAGCTGGAAGAGTAGGTAAGCCGGGAGACATCGCAAGAGCCTGTCTTTATTTGACCGATCCGGATAACGATTTTATAACCGGTGAAAATCTCGTAATTGATGGCGGCATGACTAGAAAAATGATATATGAGCCCTAAAACTGGGACTGCCCTAATGAATCAGGCTAAAGTCTGAAAATAGAAGAATGAGCCCAAGTTGAGCACCTGGGCTCATTCTTTTTGCTTTTGTCCACTGCTATAATAGCGTTGGTTTATAAAAGAGAGGAGAATTGGAGGGAGGATATGAACGGCACTCAATCCCGCGGTTTGTTATGGTTTGTATTATTTATAAGCGTCATATTTATGACCGCTTTCGATTCGTCAAACCAATCCACGCGGGCAACATGGTTATGGCAGACAGAGACCATCCAAGATGGCGGCCAAGAAGTACTGGATTATGCCGAAAATCAGAATATTAATCATATTTACTTGCGAATTGACTTAACTCAGCCGGAAGAGATGTATCAGACCTTTGTAAGGAACGCCCATGAGCGGGGAATTGCAATAGATGCCCTGGCAGGTCATCCTTATTGGGCTAGAGAGGATGGTCAGGAGCGACTGCTGCGTTTTGCTAACTGGGTTGTAAACTACAATTCCGGGTCCGAAGAAGGGGAGCGATTTGCAGGTATTCACCTGGATATTGAACCGTATGTTCTTGAAGAGTGGGAAGAGGACAGCGAGTCTATTATTCGGTCTTACTTGACTAACCTCGAACAGTTTTTAGATGTTGTAAATCAGGATCCATCCTTGACAAGCGCCATTGATTTGCCTTTTTGGTATGACCAATATGACACACCGGATCATTCAGGTGAACCACTTATTCAATGGTTCATGAACAAGTTCGATCATATCACTTTAATGGCTTACCGTGATAAAGCTAATGGGGATAATAGCATTTATCACGTGATTGAACAGGAGATGGAATGGTCGGAGGAATATGATGCGGAAATCATTGTTGGGGTAAATGCCAAGCCGATGCCCGGGGAGGAGCATACCTCCTTCGCAGGTAAATCGCGTGAGACAATGGAGGAAGTATTAAGTGAGGTCTCGTCATCTTTACAGGGATATCGCAATTTTGCAGGGATCGCTGTACACGATTATGTATATTGGTCAATCCTTGGAGACAGCGGGACAGGTAATCCGATAGATCCAGAACCGAGTCCAGAGCCGGAACCAAGCCCAGGGCCGGAGCCGAGCCCAGAGCCGGAACCAAGTCCAGAGCCGGAACCAAGCCCAGGGCCGGAGCCGAGCCCAGAGCCGGAACCAAGTCCAGAGCCGGAACCAAGCCCAGGGCCGGAGCCGAGCCCAGAGCCGGAACCAAGTCCAGAGCCGGGACCAAGTCCGGAACCAGAACCATCACCTGAGCCGGACTCCTATCGGGGAACCTATATCTGGCAGGCTGAACAAGTGATATACGACAGTGAGCGAGTTCTTGAGTTTTTGCAAGAAAAAAATGTGAACTTTCTCTATGTACGACTTGATTTGGAACAGCCATTTGAGTTGTACAGAAACTTTGTAAGTCAGGCTGCTTCCATGGGGATCGAAGTTCATGCAATGGGAGGGCATCCGATATGGGGACTAGAAGAGAATCGCCCTCGTATTGCCCGATTAATCAACTATGTTAAGGAATATAATCAAAATGCCTCAGAATTGGAAAAATTCCATGGGATCCATCTTGATATCGAGCCTTACACGAATGAAGCGTGGCATAATGATCGTGATCGCGTGCTCACAGAGTGGGCAGCAAATATGGAATATTTCGCACAGGAAACCAAAAAGGATTCTGATCTGGAAACGAGCGCAGATCTAGCTGTATGGCTTGACACGTATGAACTTCCAGGTAAGAATATGTCGGTTAGCGAGTGGATGATCCAAACATTAGATCATATTTCACTCATGGCTTTCCGGGATACTGCAGAGGGATCAAACGGTATTGCAGCAGTGGTGGCACAAGAAATGGAGATTGCAGACCGTTTAGGAAAGCCGCTTCTCGTATCCGTCGAAATGAAAGAAAGCCACGAAGGAGATCACATTACCTTCTATGAAGAAGGGGCTGCTTACATGGAAGCAGAGCTTGCTAAATTACCTGCATTGCTCGCTGAGTATGAGGCGTACCAAGGCTATGTTATCCATTCTTACGATTATTGGATTTCATCAAAACCTTAATCAAGCTCAGCTAATGAAACGATCTATTGAGCCGGCCTTACAGGTCGGTTCTTTTTACATCTATTAGCAATTATACATATTATAGGTTCATAAAAAGAGACAAATCTGTTACACTGTCCTATAACAATAAACATAATTTGTGGAGGGCAAAATGAACTGGCTGAATACCCAACCTGCTTTTGGACCTATGTCCGGAACTGAAAGCACTTATAGCTCCATCTGGCTGATTACAAGTGTGGTTGTACTTTCTCTGATTGTACTAATCGGTTGGTATATTATTCGATATTTTCGAAATTTCAAGAACAAATGAGCATGGTTTATTACCTCTTGAGTAAGCTTAAACTAATCCTGCATTTCGCCATCATAAGCGATTGCAGGATTTTTTTGTAATTTTTTTGCTGAAAGTGTCACGAACTGGGCGAATGCACAATAGGATATAGGGTGAAAGGTGAGAGGCTCACGACATACAGAGAGGAGGGAACGGAATTGGCAGTTATTAAAGCAAACTCCGAGGACGTAAAAGTGTTGGCCCGGCTTATGAGGGCTGAAGCAGAAGAGGATGGAGATACAGGAATGCTTCTTGTCGGAAACGTCGGGGTGAATCGGATTTTAGGCGGATGTCTTGATTTTCGTAATATTCGCTCCGTTAATGACATGGTATTCCAGTCGCCTGGCGGCTTTGAAGCCATACAAAAAGGTTACTTTTATCAGGCTGCTAGAGAGTCGGAGATCCGTTTAGCAAGACGTGTAATCAATGGCGAGAAGGTATGGCCGGCGAGCAATGCGCTTTGGTTTTTCAGACCGGCGGGTGCATGTCCAGGAACTTGGTATAACCAGCAAAATACCGGAAGGTATCGCGCGCACTGTTTCTTCAGTCCATCCGGGGCAGATTGTCCGGCAGTTTATTAATTTTTATTTAGTATATTAGTCTTAGGAGGTATTCAAATGTTTAACCAACCTTATCAGCCTGTATCCTATAAGATCGGAAACGCTGGGCCAGCAAATGCCCAGAGAAATATGCAAGGAATGCAAGGAGGAATGACTGTTGTTCCACCTGAAGTATCAAGTGGGAGTGTTATGACTCCAGGTGGGGCGGTGCTTCAGCAAAATATTCCATTTACAGAGCAGTCCTTTATTGAAAATATACTTAGATTGAACCTTGGGAAATACGGTACATTCTACGCGACATATGAAGGCAACAGAGAATGGAACGCCAAAGTGTTTAAAGGAATACTTGAGGCTGCTGGCCGCGATCATATTATTATTAGTGATCCGAATACAGGCCAACGCATCATCATTTTAATGGTTAACTTCGACTATGCTACATTTGATGAGCCGCTTAATTATGAGTACCCATATGCTCCGCCTGCTCCTCGCGGAGGCAGACGTTAACATCAGAATATTTGCTTAGAAAGTCTTTGTTCCATTCAAACGTAAAAAGTTTGAATGGCAAAGACTTTTTTGCCATCATTTTATTAACAAGCGCATATATATCAGCGATTGTGTGTGTATGGATATCATTGTCATGCTATTAACGAAGTACAAAAAGGAGGTGGACCTGCATATCGGGAGCGGTATGTAGGACCTTATTTGAGTGACCCCCTGCCGTTTGGCATCTATGCAATGATGATGCTGATTCTCGCTTTACTGAGCGGATTTTTTGCTTTACTTAATAATAGCCTCAGTCGTAACTCGCCTGTACGATCTAAAGATCAAAACGAGACGATCTATGAGAATAGTAAGTTTCTGACCAAGCTGTATGCTGATACAAAACGGTATCAAATGACTTGTCAATTAGGCATGTTCCTGCCAGTTCTTGGACTTGGATGGTTTAGTGAACCGGCGATTGCCTTTCGGCTAGCGCCTATATTGGAATACGCAGGTTTGAGCGCCTTACTGGCCGGATGGCTGTCCACCGTTTGTGCCATTCTGGTCATAACCCTTGTCTATCTTGTATTAGGTCATGTCATTCCAGCTACTTTGCCATATCGCTTTCAAGAACTTATTTTGCAAAGGACCGGAGGGTTTTTGATCGTTTTTTCAGTTTTGATGACACCTCTCGTTTGGATGCTGAGTCGTGGAATGAAAAGTCCCCAAAGCAAGGGAGGCGGTCAGCACTCATCCAATGCGAAAGCAAGAGTGCAGAGCGAAGAACTTATAGGATTAATGAAAGCAGGCAAAAATGATGGAATTATTGATCCTTTTGAGTATACGCTGCTTGATAACATATTTGATTTCTCTAAAACGACCGCAAGAGAGATTATGATTCCGCGTACAGAGATGATTTGTTTAAACACGGAATGGACGGTTCAGGAAAACCTGAAAATCGCCAGCATACAAATGCGGACGCGTTATCCAGTCTGTACAGGAGATAAAGATCAAATTATTGGCTTTGTGCATTTGAAAGATTTATTTATGTCCGGAATGGAGGAGTATTTAACCACAATACGTCCCATTCTAACAGTTCCTGAATCTACTTCCATCGCAGTGCTGCTTAAACAGATGAAGACAGCAAGAACTCAGATCGCGATTGTGATTGATGAATACGGCGGAACCTCAGGTCTTGTCACGCTGGAGGATATTGTGGAAGAGATCCTTGGAGAAATCCAGGATGAATTCGATAACGAACGACCGTTAGTCGAGTATATGGGGGCTTCGGAATATTCTATTGATGGACTTATTCTGCTTGAAGAATTAAAACAGATGTTGTCGCTTGAACTAGAAGAAACCGGCTATGATACTCTCGGAGGGTGGATGCTGTCCATGCTGAAATCTTTCCCGCCAAGGCCGGGGGAATTTGTCATCTATGGAAGCCATAAATATTGTATTGAGGAAGTAGATCATCATCGTATATCCAGAATAAAACTGATTAAAGGTTTTGTGAAAATGGAAGAACCCGGTGCTTAATGCTTTACATAATTGCCCTATGAACAGCGAGTCATTGTTCATAGGGTTTTTTAGTGGAATTTTTGAATGACGAACGACTTTTGCTTTTGGCAATTGGAGAGAGACGACAAAAATGGAACGCGAGAGTATGCCACCAACATCAAATGTAGCTCAACAAACTCTTGGGATCAATGCACTTATGAGTGCTCCTAGTGGAATTTTTGAATGGCGAATGACGCTTGCTTTTAGCAACTGGAGTAAAGCGACAAAAATGTAACGCTTATTACAGTTTTTTTACCTGTGAAACCTACACAAAAACGTTCGCGTATCTACTCGTATATTCAACCAAATTACATATTAAGGAAAGGTGATGTCAATGTTAAACGTTGTAAAAAACCAAAAAATGCGGATTGTATTTCCACTAATACTGGTCTTATCCCTATTTGCCGCTAGCTTGGCTGGTGCTGAAGAACAGCTCGAGCCAGGAGCATTAACGACAAAGCCGCCGGAAGAACATGTATTTGCTCCCCTTGCGGCATACAATTATTTAACGGGCTATGGAAGCACAGTAAATCGAAGCGGCAGCGGGATGATGATGTCAGGGTATACTCGTACGGGTCTTATTGCTGGCTTTATAAGTTTGGATATTACTTTGCAAAAGTGGACCGGCTCAAGCTGGATCAATGTAAAGTCGATTAACAAGTCGGCTGAAAACTCGAATACGATTGATAATAGTTTGATCGTAAATAGTGAAGAGTCTGGTTATTATTACAGGACATTCTCAACCCATACAGCTAGAGTAAATGGAACGATTGAGAAGGCAACGACTTACTCCAATAATTTTCTTCTTAATTAAGTATAATGAACCTGAATATTATAAGTTAGGCAAGATTTGAATTCGTGTAACAACTTACTGATAATATTAATGAAGACTAAAAAAGATTAAAAAAGGTGCCGATACTATTAAGTATCGGCACCACTTAATGCTATGGCTTCATTGTAAAGGAGTTGGTTTCTTGAATAGAATTAGCAATGAACAACATATCATCCTTAGGAAGGGGTCCCATAATCATAACAACAGCTAAATGGTTTCTGAACACGAGCTGGTCGTAATTTCCATTCTCGTAAAAAACAGCTTCCGTTCCATCTTCAAGTCTTATTTCCTCAGGAACGCCACTGAAATTCATTGTTATTCCGAACTGTGCATTAGGATCCTCAGGAAACATCTTCTTAATTGCAACGGTGACTTTTGGTTCATTACCTTCATAGAACTCAAAATCAATCTCATCAGATTTGTATGGATTCTCAGGATACATCGGATTCTCTTCGTCTAGAAGTAAATAATGCTTGGTTTTTGTTGGAGTGAAAGGAAGTTCGAACTCGTTCAAGACAAAAGAGGTGTTATTTATTGCTGTTTCTTCTGGTAATTCCACAAGTAATAAGGTGTGTTCATCGGATACTGTTACTTCATCCGGAGCTTCATTAGGCTGCCAAGTGTCATTATAATATGGATCGTTCAGAACCTCAGGCGGAGGCACGGTCAATGCGGTTGAATGATCTGGCTGCGGTCCTGTAAAGACTAGGGAGACATCATCGCCTATTTTCATAAGTCTTTGCATAATTGTACCTGCCTCAATGCCTAACGGAGTACTGAAAACGGTAGCTCCGATCGCGATAGAAGCAGCAACGATACCTGCCAGCTGCCATCTTTTTATTCTATTTTTACGTTTCTTGATCTTCCGGATTTCAGTATTAACCTTGTCCCAAGAAGCTGCCATAGCTTCCTTGTTCACCGAAGTGGAGGCAGCCGCGGCATTTTCGAAAGCAAGATCAAAAGCTTCTTCAAACTCACGTTCAAAAACTTCGTCCAATTGGTCATCGAACCAGTCATCTGACTTTTCTTTGCTCATGTGCTGCACCCCACTCTCTATGCAACAGTTTCTTAATGCTTTCCCTTGCGCGGAATAGACGCTGCTTAATCACATCTTCTCTGGTATCAAGAAGCTCAGCCATCTCACGATAGCTCAGCCCTTGTTTCCATCGCAATTCGATCAGAGATCTGTATTCCGGTTTGAGCTTCTCCATATAGCGCTCTATGGATTCCTGCATCAGCTTCGTTTCCACTACGGATTCTACAGAAGCTGAAGTCTGTTGTACAGTCTCTGTATCTAAGAAAACACTGTCAGCATCGATTTGGTTGCGATATTTTTTGTTTTTTCTTAAATAATTTATCGCCGTATTTTTGGTAACGACTTTCAGCCATGCTTTCAATTTGATTTCATTCTCGAATTCGGGCTTATTTTTAATAATTTTGATGAATGCTTCCTGAATAATGTCCTCAGCGGCCGAGTGATCTTTCAGTATATATACGATAAAGCCGTACATCATTTGATAGTACTCATAGTAGATCTCTCTCTGCAGGGATTCGCCTAGATCATTATAGTCCGCAGCCAACAGAAGTTGGATCCGGTCCGACATAATTATCCCCTCTCTAATATGAAGCTTCTTTTCTTTTTTTGAATAATCATTCCACTATTTTACTATAATTTGAAAGTTTACTCCATAATTTTGAATTTAACTTCCAATATCATCCTAATCTTTTTATTATGAAATGCTTTAGTGCTGATAATTACGCTCTGAATGTGGTTACTTATAAGCGTGAGAGGAGTGATATTCATGAAAGCACTAACTTATCAAGGAAAACAGAAGGTAAAAGTAAAAGAAGTCGCTGATCCAACTTTGCAGGACAATAATGATATTATTATCCGAGTCACTTCAACCGCGATATGCGGTTCTGATCTGCACATTTACAATGGCCTCATTCCCGGCATGCATGAAGACTATGTTATCGGGCACGAACCTATGGGCATTGTGGAAGAAGTTGCAAAGGGTGTAACCCATGTTAAAAAAGGAGACCGGGTCATTATTCCGTTTAATGTATCCTGTGGCGAATGCTTTTTTTGTAAGCATCAAATGGAAAGCCAATGTGATCATGCAAACGATACGAAGGATAGCGGCGGCTTTCTAGGCTATTCAGATACCTATGGCGGATATCAGGGAGGGCAATCCGAGTACCTGAGAGTACCCTATGGTAATTTTATGCCTTTTGTCATCCCGGAAGACGCGGAAATGGAGGATGATAAGCTTCTGTTCCTCTCGGATATTCTCCCTACAGCTTATTGGGGAGTTAAGAATGCAGGTGTTAAGCCTGGAGATACGGTCATCGTGCTTGGCTGCGGACCTGTGGGTTTGCTCACACAGAAATTCGCCTGGCAGGCAGGAGCAAAGCGCGTTATTGCGGTAGATCATTTGAATTATCGTCTTGAGCATGCCAAAAGAACTAACAATGTAGAGACTTACAATTTTGAGGAAATCAAAGGCTTTGAAGGATACATGAAGGAAATTACGCACGGTGGAGCAGATGTCGTCATTGATTGCGTCGGAATGGATGCCAAACGAACGATGGCAGAAAAGGTAGAGACTGCGCTTATGCTGCAAGGCGGCTCGCTCGGAGCCTTCCGGACGGCAAGTGAGGTTGTTCGCAAATTTGGTACTATTCAGCTGATCGGGGTTTACGGAGCAAATTACAACATGTTCCCGCTTGGTCATTTATTTGAACGAAATGTAGAATTAAAGATGGGACAAGCGCCTGTCATTCACCTGATTCCAGAGCTGTACGCTCAGATTAAGTCGGGAAAAATAGACCCGACCGATATCATTACCCACCAAATGCGTCTGGAAGATGCAGAACGGGCGTATGAGGTATTTAACGATAAACAAGAAAACTGCATGAAGGTTATTCTGAAGCCCTAATTCATGAAAAAAAGGTGGTCTCCCGTATTTATAGGGAGCCACCTTTTTTAATTATCATGAACTGTCCTGTATCTTAATTAGAACGCCCAGTTCCCTTTCAGGAAGATAGGTTCTTCCTTGCCGTCAGTTGTAACACCATAGATGTCCATTTCACCGGATCCAATCATAAAGTCTACATGTGTCAGGCTTGTGTTCAGGCCAGCAGCAGCGATTTGCTCCTGATTCATCTCTTTACCGCCCTCGAGACAGAATGCATACGCGCTGCCGATAGCAAGGTGATTACTAGCATTTTCATCGAACAAAGTATTGTAGAACAGAATGTTCGTATCCGAAATTGGAGATTTGTGAGGCACAAGTGCAACTTCACCAAGGTAATGGGAGCCTTCGTCGATATCCACCAGGTTTTGCAGAGCTTCCAGTCCTTCCTCCGCCGTCACACTTACGATCCGTCCGTTCTCGAAGGTAAGCGAGAATTTGTCGATCAAATTGCCTCCGTAGCTTAGCGGCTTCGTGCTGGATACGGTACCGTTCACTCCGGTCTTCAGCGGGGCAGTGAACACTTCTTCAGTAGGCATGTTAGCTACGAAAGTAAAGCCTCTTTCATTGATGCTGTCCCCTTGAGCCCAGAGATGACCCTCCGGCAGCTCAATCGTAAGATCTGTGCCAGGAGCTTTGTAGTGCAATTTTTTATATTTTTTCTCATTAAGTGTCTTGGACTTGCTCTCGAGTGTAGCCAGGTGCGTCTGCCAAGCAGAGACCGGATCAGGTTCTCCGATTCTTACAGTTTTAAAGATGGCATCCCACAGCAAGTCAACTTGTTCTTCTTTTGGAGCATCCGGGAATACCTTAGCAGCCCATTCCGGAGAAGGAACAGCGATCAGGCACCAGCTGAATTTGTCGGCCTGCTGGTAGGCACGGTATTTCGCCATTGCTTTGCCCCGTGCTTTTTGAGCTGCCACGATACGGTCCTGTTTTATTCCTTTTAATAAATCCGGGTTCTCGGACAAAATATGTAGTACGGCTGCACCTTGCTCTACAAGCTCGGTCATTTCCCCGGCATACCATTTCGGTTCTTGAGAGAACACTTCATCAGCAGCTTGATCATATTGCATACGAGTGATCTGCTCATCGTTCCATTGGACTTTAACGAGAGCGGCGCCTGTTTCATAGGCCTCCTTTACAATGAGGCGAACGAATTCCTTGGACTCCACTGGTGCGTGAACGATCAAGGTTTGACCAGGCTGGATGTTAACACCCACTTTTACAGTAAGCTCAGCGTAAGCTTTTAATTTTTGTGCAAAATCAGTCATACGAAAATCCTCCAATACATGCATGTTTGCTAGCGATAATTTACCGCTGGTTAAAAAGAAGATTAGACCAGCATACCCAGTTTAACGGATTCGGGTTGCTTTCGCATAGCTATTTTATTATTGTACAATATACGAGATATTCATGAACAATTCCATTAAAATTTCATATTGCATTATGAGTGAGCTTAAGAAGCAGGCCATTTGTACATAATATGAGGTTTTGATACAGGGTAGAAAATGAAAATTCAAGTTTAATTTATGTAGTCGATAAGGAGAGAAGAGCAGTGAGTTATAAAGTGATTAAAGCTTCGATGGGTAAAAACGAGAACAATGAATGGCTCGGAAGTACCGTTTTTGTCATGGGTGAGAATACGGTTGAATATGAAATTTCTTTCTTCAGCAAAAACGGAAAGGATTGGGATTATAGTCTTCACTTTGCTGATGAACCGGGTGAAGAAGAGGAGTTTCTCAAACTTGATGCACAAATAGAGGAAGACGATGAGCTGTTTGATGATTTGCTAGATGCGGCTATTGAATCGATTCCAGAGTAACAAGAACCAGTATTCGTTTATGTAATATGACATTAGTCCTCAAGGGTTGGTCTATTCCTATGACATGCTGACTATATTAATAAGGTGAGCCTTTGACCAAATGATGCATAGCATAAGACGGCAAAGGCAATTCTATAGTTTGGCTACTAAAAGGAGCGCATTCCAATATATTAATGGGAGGTATCCGTCATATGGAATCTGACAATCTGATTACTGAGGGCAAGACGGCACTGGAAGAGGTTGCACCCGATATATTGAGTTTGCGCACATTGTTTGTCAATGTTCTATTTCTAGGGGTGCCGGGAACTAGAAACTGGATATTAATTGATACGGGAGTTGCGGGCTTTGCCAGCGATATCATCCATATTGCTGAGGAACGCTTTCAGGGCCCTCCGCATGCTATTATTTTGACTCACGGTCATTTTGATCATGTTGGCAACGTGATTGAGCTTGAACAATATTGGGGTGCTCCAGTTTATGCCCACTCCTTAGAGCTTCCTTACTTGACCGGAGTAAGCGATTATCCCTCCGCTGATCCTTCCGCAGGAGAGGGGAAAGTGGCAAGGTTGTCTTTCGCATATCCTAATGAAGCCATTCATCTGGATGACCGAGTGGCTGAATTGCCTCAGGACCATTCCATCCCAGGAGCACCAGGCTGGAGCTGGATTCATACACCGGGGCATTCACCCGGACATGTCTCGTTTTTCCGAGATCGTGATCGAGCGCTGATCGCAGGGGATGCCGTTACTACGGTTCAGCAGGACTCACTGTGGCATGTTGCCTTTCAGGATAAGGGAGTGCATGGACCGCCAACGTATTTTACGACGGATTGGATGAATGCAAAAAAATCGGTGGAGACATTGGCCAAACTTCAGCCAGATGTCCTAGTAACAGGTCATGGCCACCAGATGAGAGGTGTCCAAATGAGCGATCAGCTTCTTTTGCTTGCTCGTCATTTTGACAGTCAGGCTGTACCAAGACATGGACGATATGTATAAACCCAAATATGCTGATCTTTTAATAAAGATTGCCTTCCTATGGTGAAGAGCAATCTTTTTTGCGTATCGCTTCTGTAATGAAGCTAGATAGAATTTTTTTGTGTAACATGATATATTCGTTCAGTAGGTACTAGTCCAGTACTAGATATGTAAGCGCTACATAACAGGAGGTATGATGTGAGAATGGCACAAGAACAAAATTACTCCGCAATTGAGAGCACGTATGGCGGTCTTCACGCAATTAAGCTAAAATACGGTGCATTTGAAGCCGTACTTATCCCGGAAGTGGGAGGAAATCTCGTATCTTTTCGCGATGTTGAGCGGGGGCACAGCTATTTAAGAGAGCCTGGAGAGGAAAATGTTGAGGATTTAAAAGCAAATCCAGGCATATACGGCATCCCTGTCCTTTTTCCTCCTAACCGTTATGAGGATGGGAAATTTCCTTGGGATGGTAAAGTATATCAGCTGCCGGTAAATGAAGAAGCGACCGGAAACCACCTTCACGGATTTCTGCACTACGTTCCATGGAGTGTAGTAAGCTACGGGGCTGCTGAGCAAGAAAGCTATGTTATCGTTGAACAGGTAGTGAGAGAAGGTCATGAATACCACCAGTACCTTCCCTTTGAATATACGATTCGTTTGCGCTACACACTGAGCTCGCTCGGTCTGCAGCAGCAGATCACGGTTATAAATGAAGGGGCAACCTCTATGCCTAACCTGCTTGCCTTCCATACAGCAATCAATGCACCGTTTGATTTAAGCAGTACAGCTGCGGATTATATCGCAAAAGCTACCATTGGTCATAGAGTCGAGCTGAATGAGCGCAGTCTTCCGACAGGCAGCACTCAGTCCTTAACAGATGATGAAGTACTGCTCAAGACAGAAGGTGTGAACCCTTATTTCGCTTCTATGGACAACCATTACACAGCGGAGCCGCAAAACGGACGCAATTACATGGAGCTTACGAATACCAAGTCGGGAACAAAGCTCGTTTATGATGTTGGCGCATCCTACAAGCACTGGATGATCTGGAACAATAATGCCTGCGGTCAATTTTTCTGTCCTGAACCGCAAATGAACCTGGTCAATGCGCCGAATGTATCCGGACGCCAAGCTGAGGATATTGGCCTCGTAGCGCTTTACCCTGGCGAGATCTTTGAAGAAACAAGCCGTTTGTATATTGTGAATCCTAAGTAACACCTGATTTATATGTCAAGATGAACGAACATCGATAACCATATACCTAAGGAGGAGTTGCAGATGGAATATCGCATTGAGAAAGACACACTAGGAGAAATGAAAGTACCTGTTGACCGCTTATGGGGAGCACAAACTCAGCGCAGTAAGGAAAACTTTCCGATTGGACAGGAAAAAATGCCGATCGAGGTCATCCGGGCGTTTGCTATCTTGAAAAAAAGTGCTGCTGAGAGCAATTTTAAGCTCGGCAAACTATCAGAGGATAAGACTGCGGCCATTCGCTATGCAGCAGATGAAATTCTGGCAGGCCATATTGATGATCATTTCCCTCTTGTTGTGTGGCAGACGGGAAGCGGTACACAGTCCAACATGAACACAAATGAGGTTATTGCTAACTTGGGCAACAAATGGCTTGCTGAGCAAGGTAAAGAGGAACGTCTTCATCCGAACGATCATGTCAATATGTCTCAAAGTTCGAATGACACGTTCCCTACTGCTTTGCATGTAGCTGGTGTGCTTGCAGTAGAGGATCAGCTGCTTCCAGCCATTGCGGTACTGAAGGAAACATTCCATAAAAAATCCGAGGAATTCCAGGACATCATCAAGATTGGCCGTACTCATTTGCAGGATGCAACTCCTATTACTTTAGGACAGGAAATCAGCGGCTGGGAAGCAATGCTAGCGAAAAGCGAACGCATGATCAAGACCAGTGTGGAATCCATGAAGGAGCTGGCTATCGGCGGTACGGCTGTAGGAACAGGCATTAACGCTCATCCAGAGTTCGGTACAATGACATCAGCTGAAATCAGCGAGCTGACTGGAAAAGAGTTTATCTCTGCTCCTAATAAGTTCCACGCTCTGACGAGCCATGACGAAGTGGTTTATACCCATGGAGCAATCAAGGCGCTGGCAGCAGATCTCATGAAGATCGCTAATGACGTACGCTGGCTTGCCAGCGGTCCGCGCAGTGGACTTGGAGAAATTACGATTCCTGAGAATGAACCGGGCAGCTCCATCATGCCGGGGAAAGTCAATCCGACCCAAAGCGAAGCACTGACCATGGTGGTGACTCAAGTAATGGGGAATGATGCTGCTATCGGCTTTGCAGCAAGTCAGGGGAATTTTGAGCTTAATGTGTTTAAGCCTGTAATTATCTATAACTTCTTGCAGTCTGTTCAGCTGTTGGCTGATTCGATCCATGCATTTAACGATAAATGTGCTGTCGGGATTGAGCCTAACCGTGCACAGATTGAGCATAACCTTAATAACTCGCTTATGCTTGTTACAGCGCTTAATCCGCATATTGGATATGAGAATGCTGCGAGCATTGCCAAGCTGGCGCATAAGAAAGGACTTTCTTTGAAGGAAGCGGCTCTTGAGACCGGGCTGCTGACTGAAGAGCAGTTTAATGAATATGTAGTTCCAGCGAAAATGATAGCACCAAAGGCGTAATACAAATGATATTTTAAAAAGCAGTAAAAAGCAGTAAAAAGCAGTAAAAAGCAGTAAAAAGCCGGGGATGGATTCTCCGGCTTTTTACTTTGTCACGAAATGAAAAGTAGAAATTGACAAATGGAAGAGGGTACGATAAATTAACGGTGTTAATCGTAATTATTACGGTGATATCGAAACATACTCTCAAAAAAGTGATCTACAATGACCCCGTTTTGATATTTATATCGTTCATGTTTGCAGATCATAATTAACCTAACGATCACGAACGAACGTGGCAGTGCTGCAGGTGTTCTGCAGGAATTCGGTATTAAAATTCACTAATGACGGAATAAGGTCGCTATTGGTCGTTTTAAGTAAAGGAGGAGAAAGCATTTGAGTCATCTACGGCCTCTATCGATGTCATTTTATCGCTTATACATATTAGCTTTTCTGTTCTTCGCCGCAAATTCCGTACTGACGATCATACTTCCACTTCAAAGTGAAGCCGAGGGAATTGGTCAGGCGGAGATTGGGCTTATGATGGGAGCTTATATGCTCACATGCATGTTCCTGCGGCCTTATGCAGGACAGTTAATGGGGAAATACGGTCCTTTAGCTGTAATGAGGGGACTGCTTGTAGTTCATGTTCTATGTCTCATTCTTTATACGATCACCGGAGTCGAAGGATTTGTTTGGCTTCGTGCGCTTCAAGGTGTTGGGACAGCCTTCTTTTCAATGGCAATGCAGACAGGCATTGTTGAAAGGCTGGCAGACAAAGACAGGGCACAGGGTATGTCTATGTACACATTGTTTACCATGGTGCCTTCTTTGTTTGTGCCTATCTTAGCTATGGAAGTATGGGAGAGCGGGATGGGCTGGATATACACCCTGCTGATCTTATCCATTGGGACCCTGACCCTCCTCTTCGGCTTTAACGTTCCTCTTCCAAGACAGACAGCGCAGAGCAAAACATATACGTTATCTGAAATGTTCAAATCATTTAGAGTGATTGGAAAAAGCAGATCGCTTATGGTCAGCTCTATCGTTATGCTGCTTGGTTCATGTATCTTTGGTGCAACGGCAACGTTTCTTCCGTTGTACATGGTATCCAGCGGTACCAGCGGTTCAGGCAGTGCTGGTCTATATTTAATGATTCAAGGGATCGTCGTTGTAGGCTGCAGGTTCGTATTGCGTAAAAAAATTCCCTCTGACGGAAAGTGGAACGCAGCGCTGATTTCCTTTATGCTTGTGTGCGCTGCTGCAGGATCAATGCTGCTTGTTCTTATGGATTCAATCGGCGTATTCGTATACTTATCAGCTGTATTTAACGGATTCGCCGTTGCGCTGCTGTATCCAACGCTTACCACGTATCTGTCTTTTGTACTCCCCGCAGAATCAAGATATGTACTCATGGGGCTCTTCATGTCCTCGTATGATTTAGGATATTCTTTAGGCGGGCTTCTTATGGGGGTGTTGATTCAGGCCTCGTCCTACCAAACCATGTTTGGGGTATGTACTGTGCTGGCATTGGGTGCACTCCTTGCCGTATGGTTCAATAAAAAACAAATGGAGACAGCTCCCGAGATCTCTTCACTGCATGTTTAGAAGCGATAAAAAGAATAATTACAACACTTTCAACAAAACACGGATAACTGCATTCCCGCTGCAGTTATCCGTGTTTTGTTGTGAGAAAGACGATTCAGCTTTGAGGTAAGCAGCTGGAAGTAGATTTTGCTCTAATGGATATTAAACTAGAACTGGAAGCTCAGCTGTTCAACCCCTGGGCTCGTTTGATCATCCCTGATCGAGGCATCCGGAGGAGCGGTGAGATGCACCGAGCTGCATCCGGTAGCCGAATGAATTAAAGGAGACAGTGCTGCTTCATTTTCCCGATGAAGGGCCTCATCACTTGATGAGAGTTCATAGCAGGACCTGATCTGTTGTATGCGTCGTTTGGTTTCTTCCCTGTAAGCAGAATCGGCGTTGGCACCCCGATACAACGTCCGGTAACGGTTGACCACTTCAGGAAATTCTTCCTTCAGTACACCCATGAACCAGTTTTTCACATCCGGTGTCAGTCTAAGAAGAGAGGTCATCACAAATGAGGCTCGGTTCTCCTTTGCTGCCTTCATCAGCTCATGAATCATCTCATCCGAATCCGTCAGGTAAGGCAGAATAGGGGCAACGAATAGTCCCGTTCGAATACCTGAGGCAGTCAGGCTATGAACAGCCTCGAGACGTCTAAACGGCAGCGGAGCTGCGGGCTCAAGCTTGCGGATGAGCTTGGGATCAAGCGTGTTTAAGCTAATGTTGATGGAGCTGATATTCATGCCGGACAGGATATCCAGGTCCCTAAGTATTAGCGGGGACCTAGTCGTAATACTGGTTCGAATTCGGTATTTTTTAAGGATTGCCAGGCATTCACGGGTAAGCTTCGTTTTGGCTTCAGCTGGTTGATAAGGGTCAGTTGCAGTTCCGATGTTTACTACGCCGACGGCACGGCTCATTTCCTCAATATCATATTGATATTTGTGCGCCATCCGAGAAAGCTGTTGTTCAAGTGCTTCCGGGGCGTTCATCTTCATCAGAATATGATATTGGAACTGGTCGTTTGCTTCTTTGCCTATATATTGCTGAAAAGCTCGCGCACAACAAAAACTGCATCCGTGGGCACAGCCGCGATAAGGATTAATGGACCAGTCAAAAGGCATGCTTTCAGCTCGTACACGGTTCATCGTTTGTTTGGTGGTGGCTTCTTCAAGCTTTCTCTTTGACATAGGTCAAGTCCTCCAGTATATATTATCGAACATATGTTCTAATTATGATTAAAAGTATACACTTGTCATTACAATTTTAGTAGAGGGAAATTTCGGATTTTATAATTTGAGGACATATGTCCTTTTCAGTGGAACCATTGTGTTATTTAATTATTGAAGCTTTATGGAACAAGGAAGGGGAAGTTAAAAGTGAAAGGTGTTTTATATGCTATTCTGGGCGGCGCCTGCATTACGATGCAAGGAATTGCCAACGCGAAGATCAGTACAGATGTAGGGACTTGGCAGGCTGCCGCCATAACGCAGACAACCGGCTTCATTCTGGCTCTAATTATTCTTCTTATCGTGCGTGATTACAGCTGGAAAGAGCTTAGAAAAGTAAAACCGCTGTATATTACAGGGGGGGCTATGGGAGCCATCATTATTTTCAGCGAGGTATCCGCCATTCAGCATGTCGGAATTACCTTGACTATATCAGCCTTGCTCATTGCTCAGCTTGGACTTACTTATGTAATTGACACCAATGGCTGGTTCGGAGTTATGCGGCGGAAGATTACATTACCAGGTTTGATCGGTATCGCGATGATGATCACAGGCGTCATCATCTTAAAGTTATAAACGGGAAGAGTCAGATTCAGCACGTACCTCAGTAGAATTATTATTAAAATTTATTGAAAGAAGGACGAATATCTATTATGGCAATAGGAATTATACTCGCACTTGTGGCAGGTTCTTTTGTAAGTCTTCAAGTCATCTTTAACAGTAAAGTGAATGAACATACCGGTTCTTGGCTGACGACAACCATGGTGCTTGGGCTTGGTGCCGTGGCTGCTCTTGCAGCCAGTCTCATTTTCGAGGGAACGGACACGTTTCAACTGCAAAATATGAAGCTTTGGTATTGGTTTAGCGGTATGATCGGTGTTGCCGTTGTGTTTAGCCTCATGCAAGGCATTAAGCTGCTCGGACCTACCTTCTCCACATCGATTACCCTCACATCACAGCTTAGCTTTGCATTGCTATTCGATTCGCTTGGTTGGTTTGGACTTGAGAAGATGGACTTTTCCGTAAACAAACTCATCGGAGTCTTGGTGATCATCGGAGGGATTCTGGTATTTAAGTACGGTGAGAAAATAGGAGAAAAAAAGAAGGAATCAGCGCAGCAATAAGCATACGTTGTAAAAGCAAATGAATAAAAATAATAAAGACGACTCTATTATGAATAATCATTGGAGTCGTCCTTTTTTTTTAACTCGTTACTTTTCCACGCTTGCTGATTTCTATAACTTCTTTAAATAATAGGAGTTTCCATCATTACAATACTGCGCTAGTGAGCTTTCTTTAGATGGAGGCAGAAATTTAATTTTGCTTACATATTCCCAAAACGCATTTTGATGTTATAATAGTTAACAATAAATATGACAACATAACATATAATGTAAGACATGAAAGAGGTGTGTTCAATGCAGTTAACGGTAAAAGAAGCCTTATCCATATATCCGCTTTCGGAAGCGAAGCTTGTCGCAGGGGCCGAAGGGTTGATTCGAACACTCAAATCAGTGAATGTAATGGATGCTCCGGATATAGCTGACTGGATTAAGACAGGCGAAATGCTGTTTACCACTGCCTTCGTTATGAAAGACAGTGAAGATGATGCTGTGCAGCTGCTGCGCCGTTTAAATGAACGGGGCTGTGCCGGACTTGGAGTTAAGCTGGGCCGATTCTGGCAAAGCATCCCTACGCAAATAATTGAGGAAGCGGACTCGCTTCAGTTACCGCTGCTTGAACTTCCTTTTCAATTTACGTTCTCAGACCAAATGAACGCCTTATTTAGAGCAGAATATGAGCGGAATACACGAACGCTGGAGGCGGTTGTTAATAAACAAAAAAGACTTATGCAGTTTGCCCTGGGGCAGGATCAGAAGAATGAGGTCTTCTCCACATTGTCGGTTGTGCTGGATTACCCGATCGCGGTTATCGGTCCGAGGGGACATCTCTTGTATGTAAGCGAGGAAGTACAGGACATGAATGTGCAGCAGGGCTGGCCCTTCAAAAGGATGATGCAGCGGGTAAAGTGGGATCGAGGCAGCTGCTATCGAATTCCCGTTATGCAGAAGGATGAGGAGTACGGATTTTTGCTAATATACACGGACGGAACATATGGTTTAAGAGCGGAAGAGGAGCTGTTCCAACAGGCCTCCGAAGTGCTCGCTTTCTATATGGATATGACTTACCGCGAGCATATTAATCCGACGTTCCAGGATGAATTCAGGGTACTTATGAAGCAGTACCTGGACCGAAAGCTGGGCAGTGATGAGCTGCTTCGCAGGTCGGAAGGATTAGGGCTTCAACTGTTTCAAGGTACAGGAGCCTTTCAATGCGTGCTCACAACGATTGAGTCGGAGGGATTTGCGGAAGGAAAGCTTCTGAAGCAAATTCATCGGGAACTTCAATATAATCCTATGATGCAGCTAACGGCAACTCAGCATGTTCAAATCGATGATGGTATTCTGTCAATTTATACATGTCCGGCAGACAAGGACTACGGAGAAGAGCTGTCGCGATTTTTGACTAGTCGGTTTGAAGATTTAATAGCAGGTCAACGTGCCGGAAACTCCGGACCTAGGTTCTGGATCAGTAAAATGAAGCACGAGGCAAAATCGCTTCGCGAAGCCTATCAGGAATGTCTGGATACACGAGTGCTTGCGAACAGATTTGGCATGAAGGATGCAGCTCTGCAGTTTGATACGCTGGAGTTTGCCTACGTATTCCAGCATGTTCCGGAGTCGATCATGGAGAATTACTGCAGCAAAGTGCTTGAGCCGCTGCTGGTACGAGATGGAGACCCAACTCAAGTGCTAATGAATACGCTGGAAGCTTTTATTGAAAATGACGGCCTGGTTAATGAAGCCGCAAAGCAGTTATTTGTACATCGCAACACCGTGACCTATAGGATGGAAAAAATCAGCAGTCTGCTCCAAATGGATTTTAAAAAGTCAAATGATCTTCTCAAATTGAAGCTTGTCTTCACCTTCCGTAAATTTCTTCAGGATCAAAAAGCAAGTAAGTGATTCTAAATGTGAACTTCGATACGTGCATGAAACACAAATGAAAAGGCTTATGTTATTTTATGTGACAAAAACACGTAATTAATATTGTCATTCGCTCGTCCTGCGCAATACAATGCTCATATACCATTGCATTCGGAGGTGACCAAATCTGAAATTATCCTTGAACGACATAAATTCTTTTACTAAAACACAGTTTGTTGAAGCCTTTGGAGCCCTCTTCGAACATTCGTCCTGGGTCGCCGAACTGGCTTATGACAAGAAGCCCTTTGAATCCATCAAGCAGATGCATGAGATTATGAAAAGCTCTGTTGAAGCAGCCGGCAAGGAACAGCAGCTCATTCTGCTTAAGTATCACCCGGATTTAGGTGCAAAGATCGCAATGAGTGACCATTCGGTGAATGAGCAGGCAGGTGCCGGACTTCAAGCTTTATCTGAGAATCAGCACAGCGTGCTGTCTGAGTTGAATCGCAAATATACGGAGACCTTCGATTTCCCTTTCATTATTGCCGTTAAAGGAAAAACCGCTAACGAGATTATTGAAGCCATTAAAATGCGAGTGCACAACAGCTATGAGTCGGAATTCAGCACTGCACTCCGCCAAGTGTATCTTATTAGCTGGTATCGGCTTGAAGCCTGGTCGCTAGAACATATGGAAGAGGAGAGAGGATCATGATGAATCATCAGCAAACCGACTCAAGAACAATGTACTACGGTAAAGGAGATGTATGGGTATTTCGTTCCTATGCCAAACCGTTGACAGGCATTAAGCCGATTCCGGAATCACCATTTCGCAAAAGAGACAATGTCCTCTTTGGAATGAACATTAAAGTGGCGGTAAAAGGTGAGGAATTCTTTACTTCATTTACGGAAGGGGACAACACAAAGGTCGTTGCCACTGACTCTATGAAGAACTTTATCTTAAGACATGCCGCTCATTATACAGGAGCTACGGCAGAAGGATTCTTGGAATTTGCCAGCCGCCGTTTCCTTGAAACCTATCCACAAATGACAGGGGTTCGTATGTCTGCGACGCAGGTTCCGTTTGAAAATATACAAATTGGATCTTCTGAAGGCTATGTGGAGAGCGACCTCGTCTTCAAGTATTCCCATAACGAGAGCGCAAGCGCAGTCGTTGAGGTCGAACGTGAAAGTGAAGATATCCGTCTTACATATGCACAAAGCGGCGTAAAGAATTTAAGGCTCATTAAAGTAAAGGGCAGCGGTTTTGCTAACTTTGTGCGGGATGAATATACGACACTTCCCGAGACCTCGGACCGGCCTCTTTTTATCTTTTTAGATATACATTGGCGTTATCAAAATCCAGCCGATGGGCTTGACGACACACGTGATCAATATGTGGATGCCGAACAGATTCATGATATTGCGGCAACAGTATTCCATGAGAACAACTCTCCATCCATTCAATACCTCATTTATCTCATCGGACTTCGCATATTGAAAAACTTCAGCCAGCTTGAAGAAGTGTCATTTGAATCCAATAACCGCACGTGGGAAACGATCGTCGAAACGGTTGACGAGGGTCCGGGATCCGTATTTACTGAACCGCGTCCGCCGTATGGTTTTCAAGGCTTTTCCATGACACAGGAAGATTTGGCTGCCTTTGAGAACAAGCCGCAGGAAGCGGGCACTGTGTAGAATGGGCGGCAAACTTACGACGCATATACTGGACACTAGCCGCGGAGTACCAGGACGCAATATGAAGGTCGAACTTTTCTTGATAAAGGATAACAGTGAAGCAAGTCATATTGCCACTGCAGTAACGAATGATGACGGGAGAGTCAGCCAGCCTTTTTTGGAAGGAGAACTGACAGCTGGCACTTACGAGCTTCGTTTTTATGTAAAGGATTATTTCGATTCATTTTTAAAGGAAACGGGAATTCATTCGATTTGGGGTATCATTCCAATACGATTTCAAGTTTCTGACGGAAATGAGCATTATCATATTCCGCTGCTAGTGGCTCCTGGCGGTTACAGCACTTACAGAGGAAGCTGATCTACATTAAATTACAGATACCAGCATTTAAGTTCAAGCGTCTTTTACAGGAGGGCTTCTCATGAAACCGAGATATGAAGTCATCATCCAAGGTGGTCTAATTGTTCTGCCGCACGGAATAGAGAAGTTGGACATTGGTATCCAAAGGGGAGTTATTACCGCACTCGAGCCCAGATTGGTTCCTGATGAGATGACTTCAGTATACGATGCGACAAATCTTGTAGTTATGCCGGGTACGGTAGATGCCCATGTTCATTTTAATGAACCGGGCCTTGCCTCTTGGGAAGGATTTGAGTCGGGCTCTGCTTCACTTGCTGCTGGAGGCATTACGACTTATATTGATATGCCGCTGAATGGGGTGCCTCCTACAACGACAATGCGGGGCTGGAAAATGAAGTATCAGCAAGCCGCAGGCAACAGCTATGTGGATTACGCCTTTTGGGGCGGCCTAGTTCAGAATAATACAGCTGAGCTCGAAGAACTTGCTGAAGCGGGTGCTGCAGGATTTAAAGCCTTTATGTCGGAGCCGGGAGGCGAAGGGGAGGATATATTTACTCGCGCCGATGATCAGACTCTGATTCACGGTATGGCGCGTATTGCGGAGATAGGCGGAGTGCTTGCTCTTCATGCAGAAAGCGATGAAATGACTAATGCTTTGGCTTACATGAAACAATCCAAGGGATTGGTATCTGCAAGAGATTACTTAGATTCACGTCCTCCCGAAGCAGAAATTGAAGCCGTCGCAAGAGCGCTTGTATATGCGCAAGAAACAGGGTGCCCGCTCCATTTTGTACATATCAGCACCCGCCGTGCCGTTGAGCTCATTAAGGATGCCAAGCGAAGCGGGCTAGATGTTACCGTAGAGACCTGTCCTCATTATTTAGTACTTACAGATGAGGACGTGCTGACTATGGGAGCTGTAGCCAAATGCGCCCCGCCTTTGCGTTCAAAGTCCGAACAGGAACTTCTCTGGGAGTCAATCAAGCAGGGGGATATCGATATTATTGCTTCCGACCATTCACCATGTCCTCCTGAAATGAAAGAAACTGATAATTTTTTTGAAATCTGGGGAGGCATTGCCGGTGCCCAAAGTACTCTATTGTTAATGCTGGAAGAGGGACATGTGAAGAGGGGCATTCCGCTTCCGGTTCTTGCAAGCCTGCTTGCTGCGAATCCTGCAAAAAGATTTGGTCTGGATCATGTTAAAGGGGAAATAGCCCTAGGCAAAGATGCAGATTTCGCAATTGTAGATTTGAACCAGCCTTATGTTCTCACTGAACAGGAAATTCATTACCGGCATGCATTATCTCCATATATGAACCGCAGCTTTTCCTGTCGGGTGAAGGGCACTTTCTGCCGAGGAGTCATGATTTATAACGATGAAACTGGACTTATAGAACAGAAGTCGGGACATTTCATCCGGGCAGGGATGAAGAGTGCTTATGTAAACAGAGGAGGAGATTTATATGCCTGATTCTGCCGATATCACCGAGACGCCATTGCTTCATGATGCGGCAATTAAGGCATATACTGATTTGCTGCATAAGCTTCTGGATGAGCTTTATGAATTGTCCGCAAGCGAGGCAGGAGGAAGCACGAGGCTGTTGTATACCTCTGCCTGGCTTAAGGCACAGCGGTATTTGGAAACCTTCATGAACGATAGAGGCCTTGCTGTTTCGTTCGATAACGCAGGTAACCTATACGGACAATTGGTTGGAAAGGAAACCAGTGTCCCTCTTTATACCGGCTCTCATATTGACACTGTGATTTCCGGGGGCAAATTTGATGGTGCGCTTGGCGTAGCGGCAAGTATTGTCGCTCTTCTCTATCTGAAGGAAAATTGCGGACCGCCGCAGCGTTCTCTCGTAGCGATATCGCTTTGTGAGGAGGAGGGAAGCCGATTTCCTTTCGCTTTTTGGGGTTCGAGAAATGTGACAGGTTTGAGCAGCTGGGAAGAAGCCGGCCTGCTGAAGGATACAGACGGAATCACACTCCGGCAGGCTGCGGAAAAGGTTGGATTTGGTCCTGAGGCAGGTTTTGCTTCAGGAATCAGCAAACCAGCAGGTTACTTAGAGCTTCACATTGAACAGGGTACCGTTCTCGAGAAGACGAATACATCGATAGGAATCGTAACAGGCATAGTCGGCCAAAAGAGGATTGATGTGACGATAAGAGGCGAAGCAAATCATGCGGGAACGACCCCGATGTCCTATCGCAAAGATGCTCTTACAGGTACGGCAGATATGATTACTGAAGTGAGAAGGCTTGCCTTGTCGTACGGAGATCCGCTTGTTGCAACCGTTGGCAGCCTTGAGGTATTTCCAGGTGCAGTGAATGTCGTTCCTGGAGAAGTTGTATTTACACTTGATATCAGACACACGGATCACGATATGCTTGCTGAATTTACCGAGCTGGTGCTTAGACGAATTAGCGAACTGGCTGCCTTACATGATTTGATGGCAAGCTGGGAAGAGCATTTGTCTGTAGATCCTGTGCCGATGGACCCGGGCTGGATTGAGAGCACGGAACAGATCTGTAATTCCCTCGGGTTAAGTTCTCGAAAAATGCCGAGCGGTGCCGGGCATGATGCTCAGATTTTTGCTGAGATTTGCAAAGTGGCAATGATTTTTGTGCCGAGTAAGAACGGACTCAGCCATAATCCGCTTGAATTTACTTCAAGGGAAGAGATAGAACGAGGGCTGAAAGTGTTGATTGAGCTGCTGTACCAATATGGATACAGGGGGAAGACAGATGAAGAAATATAAGGAATTAAATCCATCACTAAGAACAATTATGACGCCCGGTCCTGTGGAAGTGGATCCACGTGTTCTCCGGGCCATGTCATTTCCTATATTGGGTCAATTTGATCCTGAATTTACGACATTAATGAATGAAACCATGGAAATGGTCAGAGATGTGTTTCAGACCAACAATCAGTGGAGCTATCCGGTCGATGGGACATCTAGATCCGGGCTTGAAGCAGTGCTCGTGAGCATCATTCAGCCGGGAGATAAGGTGCTTGTACCGATTTACGGCAGGTTTGGGCATTTACTTGTAGAAATATCGGAACGCTGCGGAGCTGATGTTGTATTTATTGAGACGGAGTGGGGTGGTGTATTTGATCCAGATCTTGTGATCGACGCCATTCATAAGCATAAGCCTGATATCGTTGCAATGGTGCATGGAGAAACGTCAACCGGTCAGATGCAGCCTCTCTCTGCGATCGGCAAAGCATGCCGGGAGCTGGATATCCTGCTTGTCGTTGATGCGGTGGCAACGATTGGCGGAGTCCCTGTCGAAACGGATGCCTGGATGCTCGATGCTGTCATGGGCGGAACGCAAAAATGTATCTCCGTCCCATCCGGCATGGCCCCGATTACGTACAACCATCGGATTGAAGAAAAGCTTCTGTCCCGTAAACGCGTTGAGAGGGGTCTTAGAGACCCGGAACGAATAGATCTGGCGTATGACGTAAACATGATTCGCAGTAATTATTTGGATCTCAGCCAGATTCAGGATTATTGGAGTGCAGCAAGACTGAACCACCATACGGAGGCCACATCTATGCTGTACGGCTTACACGAAGGACTGAGGATATTGCTCGAAGAGGGTCTGGAAGCACGATTTGCCAGACATGAGCTTAATGGCAAAGCACTCGTTCAAGGTATTAAGGGTATGGGGCTTGAGCTGTTCGGGAATGAGGACAGCAAGCTTCCATGCGTAACATGTATTGCCATTCCAGCAGGTATTGATGGTGAGGTTGTTCGCAGCAAGCTGCTTCATCAATTCGGAATTGAAATTGCCAGCTCATTCGGTCCTTTGAAAGGAAGGATTTGGAGAATCGGCACAATGGGCTTCAGCTGTAATCAGAAGAATGTACTTCACACGTTGGGAGCATTAGAGGCTGTTCTCATCCGTGAGGGTCATGCTTTGCCTGCAGGCGAAGCTGTTCAGGCAGCACTTGACGTCTACTCTCTTACGAGCAGGGAGGAGATCTCATGCTAAACCAAATGCCAACTGGCATGGAAGTGATGGTCACAGCACCTCATTATTTAGCAAGCAGCGCTGGCGCAAGGATTTTAGAGCAGGGTGGTAATGCCTATGATGCTGCTATTGCTGTGAGTGCGGCTTTGGCTGTGGTATATCCCCATATGACTGGGCTGGGGGGAGATGCTTTTTTCCTTATGTATAACGCGGAATCCGGACAGCTGACTGGGTATAATGGCTCCGGCCGTTCGGCAGGAATGCTGACCAGAGAGATGTTTGAGAGCATGTCCCTAAATTCAATTCCTAAACGCGGAGTGCTCAGTGCACTAACGGTACCGGGCATGGTAGACACCTGGTGGGAGGTCTCGCAAAAATTTGGAAGGTTGGATTGGTTTAAGCTGCTTGCTCCTGCCGTGAACTATGCTGAGAAAGGCTGTCCAGTATCACGCAATTTGCGGGAGTGGATGTTGAAGGATGAGCAGCTGATTCGTGAAGATCAAGGACTCTCTTCCATCTATTTAAAAGATGGAGATCTGCTGCAAGAAGGGGATTTACTGGTACAAAAAGAGCTGGCAGATTCGCTTAAAACACTCCAAAGCGGCGGTAAAGATGCTTTCTACAAAGGTGAGCTGGCAGTTCGCATGACGGACTCCATTACAAAGGACGGAGGGTTCCTGCAACGAGAGGATTTTGAGAGGCATGCAGGCGAGTGGACCCAGCCCATATCCACCACCTACCGAGATTACGAGGTATATCAAATGCCGCCGAACTCGCAGGGCTTTTCCGTGCTGATGATGCTGAACATGCTTGAACATACTCAAGTTTCGAAGGTAGACCGTCTATCTTCTTCTTATTATCATCTCATGACAGAAGTCACCAAAAAGGCGTTTCATGACCGGGACCGTTACTTGACTGATCCGGATTTTCGGGAAATCCCGCTGAAGGAATTGTTGTCAAAAACCTATGCAAAAAAGCGGTGGGAGGAAATTAAGCGTTCGCCCAATCAGGCAGTCCCTGCGCTGTCGAAAGCAATGGGGCAGGACACGGCCTATGCTGCAGTCGTTGACAGCGAAGGAAATGCGGTTTCATTTATTCAAAGTCTTTACTTCGATTTTGGTTCTGCTTATATGGCAGGTGATACCGGAATCATTCTGCAAAATAGAGGTTCTTTTTTCTCATTGGATGAGAGAGAGCCTAATGTGCTTGAGCCGGGTAAGCGCTCCTTTCATACGTTGATGCCCGGAATGGTATTCAAAGAGGGTAAGCCTTATCTGCTTTTGGGTACACAGGGCGGTGAAGGACAGCCGCAAACCCAGCTGTCGCTGCTTACGGGCGTTTTGGATTATGGTTATTCGATTCAGGAGGCTATATCTCTGCCACGCTGGGTATATGGACGAACCTGGGGAGAAGACGGGGATGAACTGAAGCTGGAGCAGCGTTTTGACGAGACTGTGCTTGCTGAACTTGAAGAAATGGGACATAAAGTGCGAGCTCTTGGACCGTGGGACGGACTGATGGGTCAGGCACAGGGAATTATGGTGTTAGAAAATGGAATGCTTAGCGGTGCTGCAGATCCGCGTGGCGACGGCGCTGCCATAGGCTGGTAGATGGTCTCATCATGGGGACGCTTGAGAGAACCTGCTGCTAAAAATAGATAGATCTGGGGAGGTCGTCCAAATGGGAACAATCCTCATTAAAGGAGCCCAAATCGTCACCATGAATCCAAATGAGGATGTGCTGGTTGGTGACTTGCTAATAGAAAATAACCGGATCAAGGAGATTGCAGCGAATATTGATTTCAAGGCTGATCACGTCATTGACGGCCGGGGCAAAGCGCTGCTTCCAGGATTCATACAAACCCATATTCACTTGTGTCAAACCTTGTTTCGCGGACGCGCAGATGATCTCGAGCTTATGGATTGGCTCCGCAAACGAATCTGGCCGCTTGAAGCAGCTCATGATGAGGAATCGGTATTTTACTCCGCATTGCTTGGACTTGGGGAGCTCATCGCCAGCGGAACAACGACGATTCTTGATATGGAAACCGTGCATTACACGGATTCCGCCTTTCATGCGATGGCGCAAAGCGGTATAAGAGTGCTCTCCGGCAAAGTGATGATGGATCACGGCGATGAGGTTCCTCTGCCGCTGCAGGAAAAGACTTCGGATTCGATTCAGAGAAGCGTGGATTTGCTGGAAAAATGGAACGGCTTTGACGGAGGCAGAATCCAGTATGCATTCTGTCCAAGATTTGTCGTATCTTGCACCGAAGAGCTGCTGAAAGAAGTGCGCGATTTATCAGCTCACTATAATGTAAAGGTCCACACTCATGCTTCGGAG
Source organism: Neobacillus mesonae (assembly GCA_023715865.1). Classification (GTDB taxonomy): domain Bacteria; phylum Bacillota; class Bacilli; order Paenibacillales; family Paenibacillaceae; genus Paenibacillus. The sequence goes on along the minus strand of JAMBOW010000002.1, from coordinate 41,219 downwards.
AACCAGGGTGAAATTGAACTGGTTGAGAATGAACGGGGGATGCGGAATGTCGTATATCTGGATCATATCGGCCTTGCGAATCAGCGCCTGATCCTGGCGCATTGTGTATGGCTCAGTGAAGAAGAAAAGGAGATTATACGCAAGCGGGATGTGAAAGTAACACATTGTCCAGGATCGAACATGAAGCTGTCTTCCGGCATAGCGGATATTCCTGATCTATTGAACCGTCAGGTGCATGTAGGTATCGGAGCGGACGGCGCCCCGTGCAATAACAATCTGGATATGTTTCAGGAGATGCGTTATACGGCGCTGATTCATAAAGTGGAGCACGGCCCCACGGTTATGGATGCAAGAACAGTGCTGCGCATGGCAACAATGGGCGGTGCTGAGGTGCTGGGCATGGCCAAAGATATCGGAAGCATCGAAGCAGGTAAGAAAGCAGATGTGATTCTGCTGGATTTAAACGATTTTCACACCTATCCATCCCATGAGGTTGACATATACTCCCGGGTTGTATACTCGGCAACGAGAAGCAATGTAGATACTGTCATTATTGACGGTCAAGTCGTTCTTGAGGACCGTATAGTCAAGACGGTGGACCGAGGAATTGTACTTAGAGAAGCCGATCAAAGTATTGCGCGGTTAATGTCGAGAATTAAGCACATCTCTTAACCATTTTGTTTTTCCGTATACGAGCGGCTTAAGTCGCTCGTATTTATGCATCCTGCTGCCATGTTAGGTTTTTGAGTAAAAAGGAGGGTTTCTGATGGAAATGCATGATATTTGTATGGCTGCAGAGTCAATGAGAGAAAAGCTTGTGCTTGCGACCGCAGTTTATGTGGAAGGTCATGCTTACCGAAAGCAGGGCGTAGCCATGCTGTTTACCGAGCAGGGACAGATGATTGGCAGTATCAGCCCGGGTTGTATTGAAACAGATCTCTCTTTGCACGCAGAAAACGTAATGGCTGCAGGCAGCCCTAAGAAAGTGATCTATGATATGCGTCCTGATGATGATCTGTCCTGGGGAGAGAATATCGGATGCGGGGGGCTGCTGCATATTTTGCTGGAACCGGTAGACTCTGAGCTGAGACAAATGCTGTCAGAGCTGACAAAGCTGCTAAATCTCGGGCATGCCGTCACATTCTCCAGACTTTGGTTAGAAGAAGAGCAAAGGGTATGCAGGTATTCCTTGCGATCTGTTACGCCTTCTCTCCAAGAAGGAGTGGAATTAAGAGGGAAAGTGTACTCCTTCGGAGCAAATCAAAAATGCCATGAAGGAGAAGTGCTTTACTGTCATACTTATTCATCGAAACCGAGGCTCATCGTTATCGGGGCAGGCAATGATTCTATTCCTGTTGTTCGTCTTGCCCAGGCTTCCGGATTTCGGGTGCTCGTAGCGGATTGGCGCGAAGCTCTCTGTACAGCTGAGCGGTTCCCGAATGCTGAGCTGTTTGTCGGCTTTCCTGCAAAAATTTATGAAAGTATCAATATCCAGCACGTGGATTATATTTTGCTGCTGAGCCATCATTTCCCTAATGAACGTACTTTTCTCGAGAAGCTGCAAGGCACTCCTTATAAATATCTAGGCATTCTCGGTTCTCGCACGAGAACCTCCAAATTGACTGAAGGACTTTATTCACTTCCTCACTTGCATGCTCCCGTAGGTCTTACGATTGGTTCCGAAGGTCCGGAAGAAATCGCTGTAGCTATAGCTGCTGAGCTTATCTCTATTAAACGCGGGAAGAATCAAGGATATGTAGCGGGTAAGGAGGAGACAGCAAATGCATACAGCAGGAATCATTTTAGCAGCAGGAAGCAGTCTTCGAATGGGTGAAAGCAAGGTAGCTATAGCATTGTGCTCCGGAGTTTCAATGGGTGCTGCTGTCGTCTCTCAGGCATTGTCCTCAGAGCTTGACTTCGTCATCGTCGTTGCTAAACCAGAAGATTCCCTGACATGGCTGAATAGCTATAAAGACAGAGTCAGCCTCACCGTATGTAAAGATGCTCATCTTGGAATGGCTTACTCCCTGCGGCACGGTATAGAGCTCGCAAAGGATAAAGGTGCTGATTCTGCCGTTATTCTGCTGGGAGACCAGCCTCTTCTTCGGAGCAATCATATAAACCGGCTTATTTACGAGTACATGTCACTGCCCAGACTTGATTATGTAGCCGCCCAAGACAGAGATGAGCTGAAGCCCCCAATTCTGCTCAGCAAGAGCATGTTCGAGTCAGTGAGCCTTCTTAAAGGGGATGAGGGAGCAAGAAGATTAATTCGGGGCGGACAGTTTGAAGGCAGAGGTATTTCATTCGAGCAAGATGTGTTTTTCGATGCAGATACGAGAGAAGAGCTTGATATTATTCAGGAGAAGCTACGCTTACATAAGGATTAAAGGGGGTTAAAGAATGGCGATGAGTGAGCCAAAACCATTCACCTATCCGACGCTATGGCAGCCGTCAGATATTTCCGAGGCCAGAAATGTTGCGGAACAGTTGAATACAGGATATTTATGGGCTTCTGGTACTACCCTGCTGCGCACGCAATGGGAGATGGGGACCGTTCAGGTACCGAAGCATCTGATCAGCCTGGATCGAATACGAGAATTGAAGACGATCTCGGAGGATGAAGAGAAGCTCAGTATTGGAGCTATGTGTACGCTGCGTTTATGTGGAGAACATCCACTACTAAAGGAACAATTTAATCTAGTACATGCAGCTGTGGAAGCCATCGCTGCTCCCTCAATCCGAAATATAGCAACAATTGGTGGTAATGTCGCATCAGGAGTTGGTGATTCCATTCCTTCGCTTCTTGTATACGATGCCTCGCTTCTTTGGGGAACCGAGGCGGGTCTTGATGAAAAGAGCCTTGCTTCATGGCTTAAAGAGAGGAAGGAAGGCAAGCAGAATGCATCAGATCTTCTCCTGAATATCTATGTACCCAAAGGAACGATGGACACAGGTGAAGGGGAACGGTCGATCTCCTTTTTCAAAAAAATCGGAAGAAGAGAAGCATTTACGCCCTCTCTGGTCACTGTTGCCTTCCACGGCGTGCTGAACAGAGAAGGACATTGGATGTCTGTCTCTATTGCGGCTGGCGGAGGCTCCGGTTATGCAATGAGATTAACGCAAAGTGAGACCATGCTCCGCGGCCGAAAGGCAGAGCTGACTTTTTTGCCAGAGCTTGCGACCAAGATATCAGAGGAATTTGAAACCTATACTGATTTGTATGCAACACAGCAATACCGTAAACAAACAGCTTCAAATCTGCTTGTGTCCGGTCTGTGGGAGTCGCTTAAGTCATAGCAAGTGAGAAGGAGTGATCTGCATATGCTGCTAAACAAAGAAAACAGCGGAAAGAAATGGGTTCGCCGACCAGATGGGAAAGAGAAAGTAACCGGCACGCTGCAATATCTAACTGATAAATCGATGCCTGGGATGTTATATGGAAGGGTGCTTCGGAGCAGGCATCCATTTGCCAAAATTGTTTCTATTGATAGTTCAGCAGCAGAAGCGATGCCTGGTGTGTATGCAGTCCTTACGCATAAGGATGTACCCGGTATGAATGCCTTCGGTATCGCTACGCCGGATCAGCCCGTCTTTTGCGACGAAGTTGTCAGGTATACAGGCGATGCGCTCGCTGCTGTTGCGGCTGATTCACCGCAGACAGCGGAAGCGGCACTTCATTTAATCAAGGTTGAATATGAAGTGCTGTCGCCGCTCATTTCACCGGAGGCAGCTATTAAGCCTGACGCTCCTTTGCTCCATCCCCATGGAAACGTTCTTCATCGCACGGAGGTCAAGAAAGGAAATGCAGAAGCTGTACTCAGCCAAAGTGATCATGTAATTAAGGAAACTTATTATACGCCTCGTCAAATGCACACCTATATGGAGACTGAAGGCGGGTTGTTTGTTCCCGAAGAGAACGGGCGGCTTAGCGTGTATGCACCGACTCAGCATGGGTATAAAGACCGGATGCAGCTGTCGCGAATTCTCCATATGCCTGAAGAGATGATCCGTGTCGTCTCAAGTCCCATTGGAGGATCATTCGGTGGAAAGGATGAATTAAACGTTCAGCCGTACGGTGCTCTGCTTGCACTAAAAACCAAGCGGCCGGTCAAGATTCACAATTCCAGAAAAGAATCCGTTCGTGCAGGGTTAAAACGTCATCCTATGAAAATTGAGATGGAAACCGGTTTTACAAAAGAAGGGAACATTACTGCTCATTGGGTACGAATTACGGCAGATACGGGTGCTTATGCGACACTGGGAGCACCGGTACTCAACTTCGCTACTGAACATGCGATGGGTCCATACACCATTCCACATGTTGATGTGGAGGGATTATCTGTATATACCAATAATGGAGTATCAGGTGAGTTCAGAGGTTTTGGAGGAAATCAGGCGATCTTTGCCATGGAGGGACAAATGGATCGTGCAGCTGCCCTGCTTGGTATAGAACCATGGGAGCTTAGGAGGCGGAACCTGAGAAACAACGGGGACCCCGGACCGTTAGGCCAACAAATTTTAGTTACAAATGGACTGCAGGAAGTGTGGGAGGCTGTTCATCATTCGGACCTCTGGAAAGATGAGCAGAAAGCGACTCTTCCTCCCTGGGTACGGAAGGGAGTAGGTGCTGCCATAGCTATGCATGGTGCAGGACTCGGGTATGGTATTCCGGATCCTGCTGGTGGGCGGCTGCGGCTAAATGAGGCTGGTAAAATCGAAGCTGCCTTCAGCTATGAGGAATTCGGGCAAGGACTCGTCGCTACACTGGAAATCATGCTGTGCGAACTGTTTCACTGCACAGCAGCTGATCTGGAGATTGTTATCGGCGATACGGACCGGGTTCCTCACAGCGGCTCAAGCACGGCGTCTCGATCAACAACGATGGCTTGGATGGCGCTGCAGCGATTGAAGACTCCCTTTACCGCCAAAATCACAGCGCTTGTCAGTGAAGAAACGGGTATTCCTGTCTCCGATCTTACCATGGGTCCCGGGGGTGTGTGGCTGTCGAACTCGGAGCAAGAAACAGGCGCCAATGGTATGGTGATGACGTTCCTCGATATTGCCAGGCTTGCTTCAGCAGAAGAGCTTACCTTTGATACTCATTTTAATTACCCGACAACACCGGATGAAATTGTAGGCGGCCATTATTTATATACCTATGCAGCGGTAATGGCAGAGGTTGAAGTTAACACTCTGACTGGGCAAGTGAAGGCTTCGGACATTAGGCATGTTGTTGCTGCAGGCCCAGTAATCAATCCTATGGGATACGTCGGACAGATTGAGGGCGGAAGCGGCATGGCTTTGGGCTTTACAATGATGGAGGATGCACTCATGGAGAACAGCGAGTATATGACAACGAATTTGGATACGTATCTCATTCCGACCATTCAGGATATGCAGAAAAGACTGGATGTCGAAGCGATTGAAAATTTGCCGGAGAATGATCCTTTTGGTCCAAGAGGGATTGGTGAGGTCGGTTCCGTTGCACTTGCTCCAGCGATCGTGAGCGCAATTTTCCAGGCAACAGGAGTATGGCTGAACAAGCTGCCAATCGATAGGAATCTTTTGATGAAGCCGATATTCACTGAGACATTGGAAGGGGTGTGGTCGTGATGGAGGGAAGAGCGACGATCGATTGGAGCTGTAATATCAATGGGGAAGAAATACGGCTTCAAGTACCGGCAGCCGAACGGCTTGTCACGATTTTAAGGGATCGGCTTCAGCTTACAGGAACAAAGATTTCGTGTGAGATCGGTCGATGTGGTGCCTGTATGGTTCTCATGAATGACGAGCCGGTAAACTCCTGTTTGCTGATGGCTTACCAATGTGAAGGACAGCAAATCGTTACCATTGAAGGACTTGGTTCTGCAGACGATGAAGAGCTTCATCCCATTCAGCAAGCTTTTATTGATGAAGGTGGATTTCAATGCGGATATTGTACACCTGGCATGATTCTTTCCACCAAATCACTGCTTGATACCCATCCAAATCCAACGATGGAACAGATAGAAAAAGCACTATGCGGTAATTTATGCCGGTGTACCGGCTATGGAGGAATCATACGTGCAGTGCAGCAGGCTGCCTGCAGCAGGGTAGAGGAAGCCACCGAATAAGCCTGTGTAAGCATCAAAAAAGGAAGCTGGCGATTCAATGAATGTGTTTCGCTTTGTGCTTCCTTTTTTTATTCAATTTTATAGATTTTTTAAGTTGCCCTTATTCTCGATGACTGCTTTTACTTTGAATTTAAAGTCAAGCTTTGGCAAATATTCTTTTCGCCATTCTTCTAATTGATCTCGAGTCAGCCGAGTCCGGAAAAACTGTCCAAGGGCAAGTATGTCTGCCTGCTCATCCTGTGTCTTTCGAAATAAATGCTCCATTCGATGACTTAATAGTTCCTCCAGATTTTTCGTGATTTCCTCTTCGGTCGGGCTGCCTCTGGTATCAAGTATGGTCACTTTCAAGTGGAGGGTACTTCTTAGAAAAGGCATGCTATTCTCGGTCCAGCTCTTATGAGTTAACCTATTGCTTATGATTTGAACGGTAGCGCTGCGCATCACTTCCACTTTTCCATGGACGCTTTCTCCGTGAAAGGCATTGGCCATCAGTGTCTCTTCCGGAGTGATTCGTCCTTTCATTTTTCCATTCTTAATAATGGCCGATCCCATATTCTCAATGCTCGTAGACCTGCCGGCGCGGATGATGGGAACGATGACATCGTGAGTGTAGGAGTGTACGCTGCGAAACATTTCCCAAATTCTTGTGTCTATCATCTGCGGGTTCCATCCTGCGTTTTTTTCGAAAAAATCATAAAGAATATTTCCACTGTTTTTGGATTTTTCTTTCATTTTATTGAAGAAATCCTCTAAATTTTCATCGCTGATTACAAATAAGGTTTTGGAGGAAATATTGCTGGATCGGTTGAATCCGGAAACAATGTCCCCCATGCCGCTCTCCGCAAAGCGCTTGTCCACCACGACAATTTTCAAGTGCAGCAAATCTACTTGTGTTTCCATGTTCATGCTGATTCGGTCAATGATTTCATTGATTGTGTCTCCTGTATCCGATACAACTGTCAAAGAACTTGATTCACTAATAGCGGGAATGTCAAGGAATACCTTGTACTGATTATGCTCTGTAAGCGAAATGCCCATAATGACCGGAAGAGACCGGTGATTGATATCTTTGATATTCCAGCATCCGGACAAGAGAGGAGCTAGGATAAGGATAACTACTATGGATCGAATCATGCATAATCGGTATCTCATTCTGTATGCCTCCTGCGCAAGCGTTGTTTATGATTGTATCTCCAGCCCAGTCCAAAAGTAAGCAGAGGAATGACAATCAAGGTGTAGAGCTTAAATGGAATGAGCCAAGCTTGAATTTCCTTAAGGTAGTCCCAGTTCGGAATTAGCAGCGAAAATACAAACAAGCAAATGGTCAGAAACATAATCCATATTGGCCGGCTTTTTTTAAGGGGGCGAATCACGCCGATCATGGCGCTAAGGACCCAGAGTGTCACTCCCAGATACAGCATGGCAAAGGCCATCAAGCTGAGCAGAAAGAAGCTTGTAACCCGATCGAACATCAGCCAGGTTACATTGATGGTATCTACGCTCATAAGCATGGGAAACTCATAAAGCTTGGCAGTAGAGTGGCCAAACGTTATAAGGGGTAAATAAACGGACAGCAAATACATGGGAAGCAGCAGAATGCTGGCCCATCGTATTTGGGGCTGGTTTATACTCATGGACTTGGGCAAAAACCCCAAAAATAAAAAACTGCCTGTATAGATAAAGAGGCTCATTAAAAAGCTTCGATTTCCGAGGAAAGAGAACGACTGATTTTTTTCGACAATAGGCAGGAGGTAATACCAATCTACATTCTGAAAAGCCAAGCACAGAATAAACAATATAGGTATAGAGAACAGCATGATTAGTAAAACAGCAGTTCGACCGATGCTTGAAATACCATATGTGGCAAAAAGATAAGCAACAATAATCAATAGCAAAATAACACTCCATACCGGTGTGTTTGATAAAAAGACGAGAATCAGCATTTCTGAGTAGGTACGAAGGGTAAGAGTAAAGGCGCAGAACATATATATGAAGGCTGGCAGCATCAATAGAATCCCCGAAATTCGACCAGTACCCAGGAACAATTGGGTGATATTTTTGTTCTGAGCAAGAACTCGACCTTTTACGAACAGATACACGGCAGCAACATGGACCAGATAACCAGAAAGAATGCCGATCCAATGCCCCGTATCCATCCCAGCGAACAAATCAGAAGGGTACAGGAAGAAGATGAGCCCCATTTGATTAACAACATAGATGATTGTGGCTTGCAGTCCGTTTTTATCCATGGTTACTGCTTCCCATTCTTTGCTGAAATCAATCCTGATCTTGATAAATAGGGTATTCCCATCGTTGTTTGATTTCCCATGTACGCACATATAAGGACAATACCTGCCAAAAGCCCAAGCAAGCCAAATATAGAAGACAAGAGGATAAGCAAATATTTAAATACCCGAACGGATATAGAATTTTCAAATCCCACAACGACAGATGATGCAATGGTAGTCCCGGCAAGGATAATGATAAGCAGATTGCTTACCAGCTTGGCCGTTACTGCGGCTTGTCCCAGTATGATTCCGCCAACCATGGTTATGGTGGGGCCAACGCTTTTGGGCAGACGTACGCTTGCTTCGAGTATGAGCTCCAAAACGATGAGGAGGAGCAGCGTCTCAATCAATGCGGGATAGGGAACCCCTTGTCTGCTGCTGGCGATGGATAAAGCAAGTTCCAGTCTTAGAACTTCGGGATTAACTGAAACAAGGGCCACATACAAGCCTGGAATGACTATGGCGATGAGAATCCCGATAAGTCTGAGCATACGAATCAGAAGCATGAATGGATAGGAATAATTGTGATCATCCTTCTGACAGAACATGTCCGTGGCAAGGTTGGGTACGATAATACCGAATGGCAAACGATCCAGCATAATTAGAGCTTTTCCATCATTCAGAGCATTTGCTGCATTCTGTGGAAGCTCCGTAATATTGAATCTGGAAATGAATGACCAGGAAGACAAACCGAGAACGTTCACCAAGTGCTGTATATGAAGTACTTCTTTAGATAACCCGGATTTGATTTTTTGCTGTAGATTCTGGAGCAGCACTGGATTGATCCTGTCCTCTAAATAAAACAGAGACATCAGTTTAGGCTGGCTGCCATCGAAAGTATAGGATTCTATTTTCAAAGTAGAGCTCGTAATGTGTTTTCGAAAAATCCCGATGTTGGTATTCATGTCTTCAAGAAACGCGCTGTTTGATCCATAAAGGGTGTTCTCTGTAACAGGTTCGCTGATAGAGCGTGTCAGATTCTTAAGGACAGGACGAATACTAATGCAGGTATGACTAAAGTTGTCTGCCAGAATTATTTTCCCTTCTAAAATATGAGATAGGGAAGTGGCGAGCTCAGGAGCTGTGATCATGTTTCCTAAATTAGAGAAATGAGGCTGATCAACAGCCCTGTTAGGATCAGATTGTTTATGCTGCAGCTGCAGCAGAGTGATCGTTTGCGGAACATCAATCAGTGATTCAAGTCCCATCAAGATGGCAGGGTATCCGGACAACTGGATTTCCATACAAAAATAATCCGAATTATCTTTGAAATGTTCATTAACTCTTGTTATAAGGTCCACAGATCATCCCTCCAATAGATCCCCTTTTCTTGTTATCTTTTCCATAGAAAAATCTTGATATGCACATGATCCTAGAAATCAATTACATATTTCGCTCCACAAAAAACAAGAGCCGTCGGAAGTTAAATATACCGACAGCTCAATATGGAAACACATTGCATCACTGCTGATTTGTCTTGATTTAAATCTCCTTCGTTCTTGCAAAGATAATAAAATCGACGCTAGTGGGTTCGGCTGACTGTTCCCTGATCAATCGATTCAGTTGTCCCCGGTGATATTGACCGTGGAGCGCTACGTGGGTCAGTATATCGCGGATCGAATCGGAATAAGGAACACCACTCAGGTTCTCATAATTAATGATGTCATCTAACTGTTTTTCCTGAAGAGTACCAACATATTGACGGAAATCCTGTTCGTTTTGACTGAGCAAAGCACCTGCAGATGTTATATCGGTCTCTTTCCATAGCTCTAAATGAGAGTGCTTTTTTCCTTCTAAGCGGGAAAGCCATATTTGCTCTGCAACTGCGATATGGTTCAGAAGCTTAGTGATTTCTTTACTAGGCGTGATTTTGCTTTCAAGCAGACAAGATAACAGCCTCTGATTTGCCCAATACAAATGCTCCATCATACGGGAAATGGTCTTCATTATAAACCTCCTCACAGGCAGCTATAAACTCTCTATTTCCGATAAGGCTCTTCTCTTACGAGATGTCCATATACAATCTTGATAAAAAGCAGGGGCATGAGCCACTCGAAACCAGCGACAGGCTCAATGATGTAGAAATTGATCAGGATCGACAACATAAGGAAGAGCATGGACACGGGACGCTTTAAATAAAGAGGGACGGCGAGAACAAGAAGGACGGCAGCCATATACAATCCGTACCATAACAGTGAAAATGTCCAGTTCCCTTCACCATGCAGCAATCCTGCTATAAAGGGATGCACGTGGCACAAACTAAAAAAGAGCGGATTCTTTATGAATATGCCGATTTTTCCCTCCTGCGGCTTAGGTGGTGTATGGTAAAACCGTTTGCAGGAGTTCAAAGCGTTAGAGACTAGCCCTCCACTGATATCAAAAGCGAGGATGAGGGCAATGAAAAGCTGAAACACGCTCCAATCTACACCTTTACTCCAGTACAAATACAAAAGGAAGCATGGAATGACTAGTGCAGAAAGCAGACCTAACCTTTTTTCAGAGGCATATGCACCGGTCCCCGAAGAAAAATCGTTTCTTCCCTCGTAATCCCAGTCAATGTGAGCCTTCATTTCGTTATCCTCCTCTCGTTGATCGCCATAACAAGGGCTAGTTCAATTGTTTCAGTCTAAAATAGGAACAACCCAGCCGAACGGGTCCGGCAAAGCTCCGGTTTGAATCCCGGTTAATGCTTCGTACACTTTCCGTGACAGCATACCGGTGCGGCCTTGATGAATGACGAGCTGCTCCCCGCGCCAGTTTATTTCTCCAATAGGTGATATGACCGCTGCTGTGCCGGTGCCGAATGCTTCCTCCAAGCTGCCATCCTTGATTGCTTCGTATAGCTCGTTAATTGAGATCGCTTTTTCTATGACCGGAATGCTCCAGGCTTTTAGTATCTGGATAACGGAATCCCGAGTGATGCCGTCCAGAATACTTCCCGTGAGCTCAGGGGTATAGACGGTGCCGCCAATTTTGAAAAAAACATTCATGCTGCCGACTTCCTCAATAAATTGACGGTGTACACCATCCAGCCAAAGCACTTGAGAGTATCCATTCTCTTTAGCAGCCTTTTGGGCCCTAAGTCCGGCGGCGTAATTGCCTGCAGTTTTGGCATTGCCGACGCCGCCCGTAACCGCTCTTACATCATGCGTCTCCACATGAATTCTGACTGGACTGAAGCCTTCGTTTTTGTAATATGCTCCCACAGGGGACATGATGATCATAAACAGATAGTTTTCTGAGGGGGCTATGCCTAGAATGGGCTCTGTGGCAATGATGAAGGGACGGATGTACAGCGATGTTCCGGGTAAACCAGGTATCCAATCCTGATCTGTTTTTACAAGCTCTTTTACCGCTTCGACAAAAATGGATTCCTCTACAGGGGGGACACTCATCCGTAAATTGGAGCGGTTCATTCGCTCTAAATTTTTCCATGGTCGAAATAAATGAATACGTCCATCCTCGGCACGATATGCCTTCATGCCTTCAAAAATTGTCTGGCCATAATGGAACACCTTGGCAGCGGGACTAAGTGTAATAGGCTGATAAGGGACGATACGCGGACGACACCACCCCGCATTAGATGAATATTCCATCATAAACATATGATCTGTAAAATGAACGCCAAATCCAAGCTGATCCATAGAGGGCTTCGGCTTCTTATGCTGAGTCAGCTCAATTTCAATAGTTGAGATCATAAGGGTCTCACTCCTTCATGTAGGATTATGCTTGTATGCTACAATGAAATTTGAGAACTTAAAATGATCTGTTTTGTTGGTTCAATATACTTTATAGGTATGGGATCAGGGGGTTGGAGAGGTGGATGTAAGGCAGCTAAAATATTTCCTGGCTATAGCACAGGAGGGGCAAATTACGAGAGCGGCTAAACGCCTGAATATGGAGCAGCCACCGCTAAGCCGTCAGCTCAAGCAGATGGAAGATGAGCTTGGACTGCGCTTGTTTGACCGTGACGGCAAAGGGCTCATCCTTACAGATGCCGGCAAGCTGCTGATGAAGAAGGCTGAAGTGCTGCTTCATCAGTTTGACGATTCGCTGAGAGAAGTTATGGAAAGCGAGAAGGAACCGCTTGGCGTGCTCTCGGTGGGCTCAGTAGTCTCCTGTATATCGCTTTTGCCGAACAAGATTAAGGAGTTTCACGAGCGGTATCCGTTAGTGAAGTTTAAAATTCTAGAAGGAGATCATCTTTATCTATCTGAGCAGCTAGAAACAAGAGTGGTAGATCTTGTACTGGCTCGTTTGCCGTTCGAATCCTTGATGAATCCTGAGCAATATCAGGTTCTGCGGCTGCCATCGGATCCTTTTGTCGTGGTCATTCCTGCTTCATGGCATTCATACGCTGACCAGTCCTCAATTCACATGTCTCAATTATCTTCGTTTTCATTCCTCACGCTCAAGACTGAGAAGACGATACGAATGCATGAACAAGTTGTGAATGAATGCATTAAGCATGGATTTACGCCTGATATCATCTGCGAATGCTCAAGCGTGGCCATCCTTATGTCCCTCATCTCAAGCGGTATCGGAGCATCAGTGTTCCCTAAGTCCATTATGTCATCCTTCCCGGCAGCTGGAGTAAAGATGCTTGAAATTGAAGATGCTGACTTCCAATCTGATGTTGGAATAGTATGGCTAAAGGATCGCTACTTGTCCAAGAGCGCGCGCAGTTTTATCGAGCAGTTCAAGACAGTACAGTAATGCGAGCTTAGTAGCTTTCAGGCAGAGTAGATTTTAATAAGATAATTTAGTGTTTAGGAGGAAGCGATGAGCGACTATATTCGGGAATTACGATCTTTAGTCGGGACTAGACCTTTAATTTTAGTTGGAGCAGTTGTCATTATAATGAATGAGCATCAGCAAATTTTGTTGCAGCATCGAAGAGACGGTGATTGGGGGTTACCCGGTGGTCTCATGGAACCTGGGGAGTCGCTGGAGGAGACGGCAGCTAGAGAAGTGTATGAAGAAACTGGTTTGACTATTAATAGCTTAACTAAGCTGGATCTCTTTTCAGGCTCTGATCTCTATTTGAAGCTGAGTAATGGTGATGAAATCTATTCGGTAACGGCAATGTAATTCTGCGATGACTACCAAGGGGAGCTTGCAGCAGATTTAATAGAATCACATGAAATGTGTTTTTTTGATATGTCAGATCTTTCAAGTCTAAATACTGCAAATCATATTTATCTTCAGAGGTTTCTTACAAGCACTTTGTTTAATGAAGCTTCGAGCGAACAAGTGAATCATTTTCAGTCTTTCAAAAAGTAAAGCGCTTTAATAAAATTAGTTTTAAAAAATGCTTGACAGTAGGGTCATGAAAATGTCTAATTATATAGACCAATTGTTATAAAACTTTAAGGAAGTGGCTCCACTTGAGTGAAAAGTCTAATGTCAAAGAATTAATTGTTACAACAGCAGCCAGACTGTTTTTTTCACAGGGATATCATGCGACCGGTCTAAATCAGATCATCAAGGAGAGCAATACACCGAAAGGATCCTTATATCATTATTTTCCGCATGGAAAGGAGGAACTCGCCCTCGAATGCATTCAACAAGCCAACGAACACATTTTGAAGAAGTTCGAGGAGAACTTTGCAGCTCATGACAACACGGGGGATGCCATTCTACGCTTTATCCATGATATGGCGGATGAAACGGAGGCTGCCGGCTTTACTGGTTTTCTGCCATTCAGCTTCTGGGCAGCAGTGGAGACATCCTGCATCAGTCATCAGCTGCGAGTAGCCTGTCAGGGTGTATTTGCAGATTGGCAGGAAATTATCGTGAAGCATCTTATGATGGATGGCATTAGCGAAGAAAAGGCTAGAGAAACAGCGCTGCTGGTCATTTCCTTGATGGAGGGTGCGCTGATCATCAGCTTGACTAATCAGGACAAACAGCCTTTGGTAACTGCTGCTAATTATTTGTCCGTTATTGCGAAGAACGCAAAATTAAATTCAGCACAAAGAGAGAAATAGATATATTGTTTGAGGAGGATGGAACGTGGAGGTTACCATGGAAGCCGGCTCTGTAGAGAGCCAACAAGAAACAAAGAAACACAAAGCGCTGCCGATTTTGTTCGCCATGCTGCTGAGTGGATTTATCGGGTTGTTTGGTGAAACAGCACTAAACGTCGCATTAACACCGTTAATGGACTTACTAGAGGTGGGCCCAACAACCATTCAATGGCTGACGACGGGTTATTTGCTCGTACTAGGTATTTTGGTGCCGGTATCGGGCCTACTACTGCAGTGGTTTACAACGAGACAGTTGTTTACAACTTCTCTTATTTTTTCGATTGCAGGAACAATCGTTGCTGCTCTTGCACCGACTTTTGAAATTTTGTTAGTAGCACGGGTTTTACAGGCTATAGGAACAGCTCTCTTGCTTCCTTTGATGTTTAACACGATCTTGGTTATTTTCCCAATTGAAAAACGCGGATCTGCGATGGGACTCATCGGTCTCGTTATTATGTTTGCGCCAGCAAGCGGTCCGAGTATTTCGGGTTTGATCTTGGCCAATTTGAGCTGGCATTGGATTTTCTGGATTTCACTGCCGTTCTTCATCATTTCGTTAATTTGCGGTTTGATGTTCTTGCCTAATATCTCCAAACTGACTAAGCCTAAAATCGATGTTCTTTCCATTATCCTCTCTACACTTGGTTTTGGTGGTATCGTATACGGATTTAGTAGTGCGGGAGGACATGGTGAATCCGGCAGCGGCTGGAGCAGTCCAGTCGTTGTGGTTACATTAATTGTAGGAGCTTTATCACTCTTGTTATTCAGTATCCGACAGTTGAGAATGAAGCAGCCAATGATGGATTTGCGAGCGTTCAAGTATCCGATGTTTACAATCGGCTTGATCCTGATCTTCTTCTGTATGATGATGATGCTGTCATCCATGCTTATACTGCCAATGTATCTGCAGCAAGGTTTGGCTGTAACAGCGCTCACTGCAGGCTTGGTTCTATTGCCAGGCAGCTTGCTTAATGGATTCTTGTCTCCGGTAATGGGTCGTTTATTTGATAAATTTGGTCCCAAGTGGCTGGTTACTATAGGGTTGGTTGTTGTAGCGGCTGTACTGTTCATGTATACACGGATTGAACCTACTACAGCGCTTGGAGTCATTATTACACTTCATGTGTTCATGATGATTGGTATCTCAATGATTATGATGCCTGCACAGACCAATGGATTAAATCAGCTGCCTCCTGAGTATTATCCTCACGGAACTGCAATTATGAATACTCTTCAGCAAGTATCCGGAGCTATTGGTACAGCAGTCGCTGTTAGTATATTAAGTGCAGGACAGGCCAGCTTCTTGAGCAATGTAACAAATCCGGAGAGTGCGGAGAATCAGCTGGCAGGCTTTACATCAGGCGTTCAAAATGCGTTTGTCTTTGCATTAATTCTTGCTCTGATCGGGCTGGTTATTTCCTTCTTTATTAAACGAGTTAACATTACTGGACATCAAAGTCAACAAGGTCCTATGCACTAATTCGAATTTTTAATTCATTTTATTTCAAATATATACCAGGCTTAAGGAGTCGCCATAAGGCGGCTTCTTTTTTGTTTAACCAAAGGATTACCAGATAGCCCAAACGAATTCTTAGCCTTACTCAATAAGCATAAGGGTGAAGATAAGAAATGTCAGCTGGTGAAAATAAAAAGCTATAGTAAATAAGTTTTAAGGACATACCAATGACCATGTGAAGAGTTCTCTCATTAAGATCAACTTAGAGTTCTTGGAATAAACGAATGGATCACGCCAAGTGGATGAAATAATACATAAAATTACCTTGTTTTTACATTTTGAGAATATGGAGTTGATGTTTAAGGATTATATTTAATTCGAATTTACATATATGGGAGGGTAATAATGAACAAATTTAGAAAAAATGCAGTTTTGGTTGCAGCAGCAGCTGTTATCGGGCTTGGAACTTTTGCCGCAGGGAGCAGCACGCCTCTATCCTATGCAAAATCCAACTCAAGCTCAAATGGGAAAGCGAAGAATGTCATTTTTATGATTCCTGATGGTTATTCAGCTTCTTACGCAACCAACTATCGTTGGTATAAGGGCGAAGAATCCGTACTAGATTCGATGCTGGTTGGCATGCAGCGTACATATTCTGCAAACTCTATAATCACAGATTCTGCCGCTGCCGGCACAGCCTTTGCTACAGGAGTCAAAACCAATAATGGAATGATCAGTACTTCTCCTGAGGGTAAAGAGCTCAAAACGATTCTTCAAACCGCAGAAGAAGAAGGCAAAGCGTCCGGATTAGTTGCCACTTCCACAATTACTCATGCGACACCGGCTGTATTTGCTTCAAACGTGGCTACACGTGCCGATGAGGCAAGTATTGCTCCTCAGCTCATTGAGAATGATGTTGACGTGATCCTAGGCGGCGGCAAAAAGTATTTCTCTGACTCGGTTCTAAATAACGCGAAAGCAAAGGGTTACCATTACATTAATAGTAAAAATGATTTAGCTAAAGCTGACAAGTCTAAGAAAGTCATCGGATTGTTTGCGGAGGATGCAATGGCACCGGAATTGGACCGTGAAGCGACCAATCAGCCGAGCTTGAAAGAGATGACAGAAACTGCATTAGAGGTTCTTAATAAGGATAAGGACGGCTTCTTCCTTATGGTTGAAGGCAGCCAGATTGACTGGGCAGGGCACGATCATGATGCAGCATGGGCAATGAAGGATTCGGAAGCTTTCGAGCAGGCAGTGGAAGCTGTATTGGAATTTGCTAAGAAGGATAAGAACACCTTGGTTGTTGTAGCAGGAGATCATGACACAGGCGGGATGGGTGTTGGCGGATATGGTGAAGGAGCTGTAGACTTTGATATCCTTCGCGATGTAACAGCTACCGGCGACTTTATGGTATCGAAGCTGAATGCAACCCGCAGTAACATCAAACAAGTAGTGAAGCAATATACAACACTTGAGCTTACCGATGAAGAGGTTCAAACCATTAAATCGGCTGAAAAACCGGATATAGCTATTAACGATATCATTTCGTATCGGGCGAATATCGGGTGGACAACCTATAATCACACTGGGGTAGATGTTCCTGTTTACGCGTTTGGTCCTGGTGCGGATCTCTTTAGAGGCCTTATCCAAAATACAGATTTCCCAGTGTTAATGGCACAAGCTATGAAAATTAAGTTTGTACCTGGAGAATAAGCAATAGTATCTTTTATGAAATATTGAATGATAAAAAAGGAGACCATGAGGAGCGTATGGATTACGTACGAATCCTGGTGGTCTCTTTTTCATGCAATAGATTTGATTTAAGCTGATCGTTTAAGTTCGGACTTTTATTTTCTTATTTTCAGGCACATGAAGTACATGATGGAGGGTAAAACTAGCCCCAAAACGGGTAATTTAGACTAACGGAATTCATTAATAGGAGGACATAACTTCATTGAAGAATTTAACTAAAGAGGGCACAGAGTGTGAACTCTGCGGACGATGGGTTCCCGTGACCACAGTACATCATTTGACACCGCGTGAAGAAGGCGGAAGCCACTTGCCGACGGCCAATCTCTGTATTCCATGCCATAAGCAAATTCATCATTTGTATACGAACAGAGAGCTGGTCATACATGGCTTGACTTCCATTGAGGCGCTGCAGGCTGATGATAGAATCGTCTCTTATTTAAAATGGATTCGCAAGCAGGCGTCAACGTCCATTCCGAGATCCAAAAAATCGAAGAACGTTCGCAGCAAAGGCAGAGGGTAGGATAGGATATAGAAGTGCAAAACAGAGATAGGCTAACGATTTTAAACCTTCATTTATAAGTAGGGTATATAAAACTCTTGCCGGAGAAGCAGCACTGCAGTTTCACATAGTACATAGGTCAATTGCTGACGAGGAGAACAGGTTTCCCTTTAGCAGGCAGATCAAATCGTGTATGATAAATGAATGTCTGAATGTCTGCTAATAGAGTCTCTTTTTTACTGATGTAAAATAACCGAGAGACGCATAAAGGGAGAGAGTAATGAAGAAAGTATTTCTACAAATGGTTATCTGGTTAGGCTTAATTGGGATAATCGGCTGTGTTCCAACCAATACAGCTTTGCCTAAGGAGGATACACTGCCAGATTCGGAAGAGAAACAACAGGCAACTGTAAATATAAAACCGGATCAAGGGGCGGACTACTACATATCCACAAATGGTAACGATCAGAACCAAGGAACAATAGATTCACCGTGGAGGACGCTCCAGCATGCAGCTGATCAAATCCCGCCAGGCAGCACGGTTTATGTTCGCGAGGGGGTATATAATGAGAAGCTGAAGATTACTAGAGGGGGATCAGAGGCGGAAGGGCCAATCGTATTTACAAGTTATCCTCAGGAGACAGCTGTTATAGACGGTGAAGGTCTGCCGGTAGACGGGCTGGAAGGACTGGTGGAAATTGATAATACGAGCTATGTGTCGATCAGGCAGTTTGAGATTCGAAATTACACAACCGCTAAGAATGGTGAGGTGCCGGCAGGTATTTACATTCATGGAACGGGAAAGAGCATAAGTCTGCAGCAGAATCGAATTCATAATATTGCTAATACCTCTAAGCCTGAAGGAGAGGAACTTTCGGGAAGGGATGCGCATGGTATTGCAGTTTACGGTACCAGTGATCGTGCTGAGGAATCCATTCAGAATCTGACGATTGACGGGAATGAGCTGTATGATCTAGTGCTGGGTTCAAGCGAATCGCTGGCTGTTAACGGTAATGTCGATACCTTCGCTATAACAAACAATACTATTCATGACAGTGATAATATTGGAATCGATCTCATCGGTTTTGAAGGCATTGCTGGCAGTGAAGCAGTTGATCAGGCCCGCAATGGAATCGTTAGAGGGAATACGGTATACCGCATTTCATCGAATAACAATCCCTCATATGGTACTGTGCTGCCTAATGACAGCAACTTAGCTGGCGGAATTTATATTGACGGCGGCAGGAATAGTATAATCGAGCAGAATCGCGTGTATGACAACGATATCGGTATCGAACTGGCTTCCGAGCATGCCGGGCATGAGACTAGCGAAATTACGGTGCGAAACAATCTGATCTACCATAATCGTCTTACTGGCATTGCTATGGGCGGATATGACGAGGACAGAGGCGGTACCACAGCCAGTTCGGTTGTATTCAACACGCTTTACGAAAATGATCTGCTTGGAAACGCCAACGGCCAGCTGTACCTTCAGGCTTCATTGACTGGAAATACCATTACAAACAACATCATCGTAGCCAGCGAATCAGGGGTACTGATCTATAATGAATATATGAGCAATAAAGATAATGTAATGGACCATAACGTGTATTATGCTGAAGCAGGGAAGGAAAACGCCGAGTGGGTGTGGAAAAATAATCAATATACCGGCTTCGCCTCTTATCAGACCGAGTCTAGTAATGATTCAAGCTCATCCTTCTTTGACCCTATGTTTGTGGACGCTGATCAGGAAGATTTTCGCCTAAAGTCCGGTTCTCCTGCTGAGGGAGCAGGCTGGAGCGAAGACCGGATGACTCTTCAGTAAATGGTATAAAGGAGCTGATGATGATGTCGTTCCAGCATAACAATTTAAATGGCACCGATGAAGAAATAGCAAAGAAAAGAACTAAAGATTTGTACAATGAAGCGGTTAATAAGTCTTCTACAAAAGGGAGTATTGTTACCGTTGTTATACTGGCAGTAATTATTGTTGGTGTCATTTATGGAATTACTTACTTTAGGACTCATTAATATTAGAAAGTTTTGAGTAACAAGAAATTTTCAATAAAGATAAGAAGGCGGCCGAACAGGATGATCGGCTGCCTTCTTTATTAAACATGGTAGGAATACCGAACTAATAGTAGAATCCAATGTCGGAATCATGGCATCGGCATTGCGGTTAAATTGAAGGCAACCCTGTATGCACAAAAACAGAAAGCGCATTTTATACATACCTTTAATGATTCGAACAACAAGCCTATGCTTCAAATAAATCAAAGACTTGGTTTTAAACCAACACATGGAATCTTTTGGCTCGCTAAAACCATTTGAAATTGTATGAACACAGTCAATTTTACACGAAGTTAACTTCTATCCTGTATAAGCTAAATATAGCTCTTTTATTATGATAGACAAGCAATTCAAAAATAAGGAGCAAGTGCATATATACATGATTTACGATGTTGCCTTGTTAAAACTTGGAGGATATACTCAAATGAATTCGAACAATTCAGTCGTTATTACACTATTAGAAACGAGCGATGTGCACGGTCATATCTATCCTACGAATTATAGAGGAGCTGGTGAAAAGCATCTTGGATTTGCCAAGCTGTCTGATATCATCCGCAAGGAGCGCATGAAAGATCCATCGCTTTTACTTTTGGACAATGGAGATCTCTTGCAAGGAACCCCCTTCATGTATCATTATGCAAAATACGATAGAAGCGGCGTTCATCCCGCTGCAAAACTGTTGAACATGCTTAAATACGATGCGGCGATCATTGGCAATCATGAATTCAACTACGGACTGGAGCTGCTGCATAGCACCATGGATAACGCTGAGTGTCCTTACCTGTCAGCCAATATTATCAATCAGTCCGATCGTCAACCGGCATTTGGACAGCCCTATCAAATATTTGAGATGCAGGAAGGAATCAGGATTGCAGTGCTTGGCGTTACGACGCATTACATCCCGAACTGGGAAGAGCCAGCCAACATTCATGGTCTCGAATTTGAAGATGCACTTGCGTCTGCCGAGAAATGGATCAAGCATATACGTACTACTGAGCTCCCGGATGCTGTCGTTGTATGCTATCACGGCGGCTTTGAGCGCGATCCGTTAACCGGAGAAGCTACGGAACCTCTGACAGGAGAGAATCAGGGTTATGAGATGTGCATGCAGCTGGAAGGAATGGATGTGCTGCTGACAGGACATCAGCATCGTCTCCTTGCCGGAGCATTGAACGGTGTCGCCTTTGCTCAGCCAGGGTCTGCAGGACAAGCAATGGCCAAAGTTCAACTCACTTTTGATCGAAATGAGGAGGGCAGATGGGTGTTAGCCGAGAAGAGCTCATTGCTTCTGCATGCGGACGAAGCAGAGGCGGACCCGGAGGTGCTGGCGCTTTTTGCTGAGGGTGAACGAAATACCCAGGCATGGCTGGATCAACCGATTGGCAGAGCTGCCGGGGATCTGTCCATCTCTGACCCATTTGCTGCAAGGCAAGAGGATCATGCATTCACAGAATTTATCAATCGGGTGCAGATGGAGGTAACAGGGGCTTCCATATCCTGTGCAGCAATTTTCACCAATGAAGCCAGAGGTTTCACTGAACAAATTACGATGCGGGATGTTGTATCCAACTATATTTATCCAAACACATTAAAAGTGGTCCTTCTGAAAGGTCGGGAAATCCGGGAGGCGCTCGAGCAGAACTCACTCTACTTTGCCCTTAATGAGACCACAGGAGAATTACAAGTATCCGAGAGCTATACTCAGCCAAAGCCGCAGCATTTTAATTATGATATGTGGGAAGGCATTGAATACGAACTGGATATCTCCAGACCCCAAGGGAGCCGGGTCACCAAGCTAGAACGGGATGGTGCTCCTCTGGATCCTGAAGCCGAATACGAGGTTGTTATGAACAGCTATCGCTCAGGAGGAGGGGGGAACTTTTTTATGTTGGTGGACAAGCCGATTATCCGTGAAATTCCAACAGATATGACGGAGATTTTGGCCGATTATATAATGAAGCGAGAAGTCATCGAAGCCTCCTGTGATCATAACTGGAAGGTTGTCTTTTAAGGAGTCGAATTTCTTGTAAATGAAGTAGGAAAGAAAAATCCTCCAAATCCACGTTCAAGTGGTGTTGGAGGATTTTTTTGTTGATTATAAGTTGAAATGAATGGCACAATGCTTTAACCATTTACCAGCTTCGAGCGAAGTCTGTTGGATGCCAATTCAATAATGAGGATAAGAATAACTAATCCGATTAGGATGGAGCCGACCTGGTTCCATCTATAACTATTCATCGCAAAGATGAGCGGCGCACCGATCCCGCCTGCGGCAACCAGACCAAGGATTGAAGCCTCACGCATGTTCATGTCGAAGCGATAAATCGTAACAGATAAGAACATGGAAAACAGCTGAGGGAGAATACCGTAACGAATTTTTTCAAAGGTTGTGCAGCCCAGTGACGTCATCGACTCCAGTACCTTTTTGTCCAGCTCTTCAATCGTGTCGACATAAAGCTTGGACAACATGCCGATTGAGGTCAGTCCAATCGTTAGCACTCCTGCGAACGGTCCAGGTCCCGATACCCTGATGAACATCAAGCCATAGACAAGTGCAGGAATGGTTCGAATTAGGATAAGCAGCAGTCTTGTCAACCAAGCTATAGGCTTAGGTACAATATTAGAAGCTGCTAAAAAAGCGAGAGGAACTGACAGCACCGCACCTACCACTGTCCCTAAAAAAGCAATAGCTGTAGTTTGAAGGAGCAAATATAAGATCCCTTGCTTGGAAAAGCTGAACAGCAGTTCTAGATCGGGAGTTACGATTCCTTTTAAAATCGTTAGTGCGATATTAATTCCGTTCTGATTGACATCTTCAAAGCTTACCGTATTTAAAGACCAGATAAAAAGAATCAGGACGATAATAGTTATGGTCAAAATATACCGATGATTCCGAGGTGAAGCAAGCAGCTGCTTCTCAATTGTATTCATAGCATGAATCTCCTCAAGTTAACTTTTTTCTAAAATGCTCGCTTATGGTTTCAATCAGGTAGACCGTAATGACAAGCGTCAGGATAATCATTCCGACATTGGAATAGTCACGCCAGCCGAGGTTTTCTTTAATAAGCAGCCCGATTCCGCCAGCACCTACATATCCAAGAATTGCGGCATAACGTATGTTCCCCTCAAAACAGAATAAAGAAGTGGACAAGTATCGTGAGACCACCTGAGGAAATATGGCGTATCGAAAGGCTTGAACACGGGTCATTCCAATCGATTCCATCGCTTCAAAGGGTCCCATATCGACGTTTTCAATCTGTTCATACAACAATTTACCAACATAAGAAAGAGTGAACAGCAAGATAGCCACTAGCCCTGCCATAGGGCCAAGTCCGAATACGAAGGTTGCGATCAGCGCAGTTACAAGCGTCGGGAGTGTCCTAAGCAGGCTCAGACTGACCTTAAATACAGCTACAATTGCTTTGTTACGAATGACATTGGAAGATGCCAGCAAGGCAAAAGGAAGAGCTAATAGTGCCCCTATGATAGAACCGAGCAGTGACATTTGCAGTGTTGCCAGCAGAGCATCCCATAGTCTAGGAAAGTAACTCCAGTTAGGCGGGATCATATCCCCGAGAATAATGAAAAATTGATTAATTCGTGTAAACAGCACACGAAGACTAAAGTCAGTCAGCTGTACGGAGTAAGCTGTTAGCAATACAAGAATAAGTATTATAAAGGGAAGCCGGGTTCTTTTTTCCATAACGACTTTACCGTTCGGCAGTACCATCTTCTTGGGAGGAAACAATTTATCATACATGCCCTGCAGCCACCTCCTCCTGGAGGAGAACTTCCTTCAATTTGCTGCCGTAAATTTCGTCGAGTACATCCTTGGTCACTTCAGCCGGTAGACCATCAAATACAATTTCACCTTCACGAACCCCGATAATGCGTTCCGCATATTCCAGCGCAATCTCCACATGGTGGATATTCATGATTACAGAGATATTCATCGTTTGATTAATATTTTTAAAATCATCCATGACGATTTTGGAGGTAACCGGGTCCAGGGAAGCGATCGGCTCGTCTGCCAGAATAATGTCAGGATTTTGAGCGAGTGTACGTGCAAGGGCTACCCTCTGCTGCTGTCCGCCTGAAAGCTGGTCTACACGAACGTAAGCTTTATCCAGAATACCTACTTTATCTAAAGCCTCCAACGCCTTGATCTTTTGCTCCTTGGTAAATACACCGGTCAGCTTGCGCCACATGGGCAGATGAGGGACGAAGGCGACTAGAACGTTCTTAATTACACTAATCCGGTTGACGAGATTAAATGATTGAAAGATCATTCCTATTCTTTTACGGAAATTGCGGATTTGCTTTCCATTTAATTTGGACACATCGACTTGGTCTACGAGTAATTGTCCTGAAGATATATCATGCATTCGATTAACGCATCGAATTAGCGTCGACTTACCAGCACCCGATAGACCTATAACCGCTACGAATTCGCCTTGCTCAATCTTCAGATTAATGTTTTTTAATGCGGTGGTGCCGTTCGGGTATGTCTTTTGTACATCAATAAACTCGATCATGGTTAAACTCCAATCCTATGGTCTTTTACTGCAGAGAAGAAAAAAGGAGAACATCATTTGAAGCCCTGATGCTCTCACTTCCTAAATAGATTCTTTTGTGAAAATTATTCGTGTTACTACATTAATTCTGCATGCTGCGAATAAGCTCTTGAGCTTCTCTCTCACCGTCATAGTCGGATGCTTGTGCTTCTTGGTAGCCTTCATGGCTGTACACCGCAATGACTCCTTTACCTTCATCCGTTTTTGCGATTTCAATAAAGGATTTTTGGAGAGCTGCTTTCAAATCATCTGTCATAAGGTCGCTGTTCTTGCTCACACTAATTGTATCGTTGTAGATTCCTTGAGTAACACCGATGACATTGGTTTCGTCCCAGATAGAATTGCTGCGGTTAAACTCGTTTGTCCATTGCTCTGCGTAATCACGTCTTGCATCCGCGAAAGCAACAAGAACATCGACCTGCCCAGCTGCTAGGCGGGCAAAGGAGCTTCCGTAGGAATCGGAAGTAACCACGTGGGCCAGATCCGTAACACTCTTCTCATAATTGCTTTGCAGCCATAGTGTTGGATAAATGTAACCTGCAGAAGAAGAGGTTGACATTACAGCCCAGTTTGCTTCGTTCAATTCCTCCCAAGTCAGACTTTCGCCATTATTGATCTTTTCTGCGAGTGCTTGTCCTTTCTCAGAAGGTCCTGCAATGAACAGGGAACGGTAATAGGTTGCTTGGTCAGTCGTTGGTTCTGTAGGTTTGTTGTCGTTCCAATCCTTAGCGGAATCGGAGTCGTTAGACAGACCTGCACGCGTTGCAGTCAAGATTACATCAGCACCGTCGTCATACAGTGTATAGGTACCGCCTGGAATAAATCCGATATCTGTCGTTCCTGCAGTCAGTGCTTCACCTACGGCTTCATATGTAGTTCCCACATCAATAGTAATTTCTCCTACGTTAAAGCCTTCTGTCGCCAGTTGTTCTTTTAACAAATCTTTTAATGGATCTGTCGCTGTAATAATATCATCTGGGTCTTTGGAAGGAACAAAGCTGATTTTGAGCTCATCGATTTCTTGTGCTGCAGTTCCTGTATCGCCAGATGTACCTGTGTTATCAGAAGTTTGCGAAGTTGTTGGTGCCGGTGTTTCCTGAGAAGAAGTGCCTGTTGAAGATCCACACCCTGCAATCAACGTAGTGACCAGAGCGAATACAGTAAGAAGCGTGTTTCTTTTTTTCAATTCATTACCCCCGATAAAATTGTAATTTTCAAGGCAGGTATTTATTCCTATCTTGAACGCCAAGCTTATTGTACTGCCCATTTGTTATAAATTTATTAACGTAATGTCAAAAGAAATATAAATTTGGAGAAAATAGAAGATTTATTGACAATCAAAACATATAATCATATACTACGATGGTCGATATATCGAGTGTCGATATAATACTTAAGAAATGCGAGGGGATCCTGATAACTCCTTTATCTGAGTCTACTTATTTAGTTCTGCTAGCTCTATACAATGGTCCTTTACATGGCTATGCCATTATTAAAGCTATTGAGAATGCTAGCCAGGGAGCCTACGTCATTGCACCAGGAACTCTTTACGGGGTGCTTAAAAATATTGAAAAGCAGGGGTTGATCGAAACTACGGAAGCCGAAAAAGATCCTCGAAAGAAGAAAACCTATGGTATTACAGATCCAGGGAAAAAAGCTTTAGACTCAGAATATAACAGATACCGTAATATGATTAAGCTTACAGACACAATACTTCAGGATAGGGAGTAGTTTAACGAATGAGTAAACAGAAAGATAAAAAGGTATATAAAAAGTTCACTTCATTTAATGAAGAGGAACAATGGTTACAATCCATGCTGCAGGACGGCTGGCTTCTAAAAAAGTACAGTATTGAGGATGAAGATGACTGCCGCTATGTTTTCGAGCCTGCTCAGGAGGAAGAAAAACAAAATATCGTTTTTAAAGTAGATTTTAGGGAGTTTAACAGGAAAAGAGAGTTTGAAGAATATAAAGATATTTTTGCAGATACAGGCTGGAATTTGTTGTCGGAGAATAAATGGTATTCCAAGCACATTTTTTATACAGCTTCAACCAACGCGCAGCAAGACATTTTCTCTGATACCGACTCTTTTAAAGATCGTGAAAAGCGAAAAATGACTTCATCACTAACTTCATTTATTATTAGTTTTGCCCTTTTCTTAGCTTCTGTGCCCCTTTTTATTATTTTTGTGCAAGGTGCAATTTTCGGAGCAGGTTTTATGCTCTTCATAGCGGGGGTTAAAAATTTGTTCGATTACTATAAACATAGAAAAGCTTACAAGTCCTTAGTAAATAATGAATGAGATTGAACTGATGAGGGAAAATAAAGCTTGTACATACTAAAAAATATTACATTTCACTTTAATCTAATTTACGAAGAACAAAGAGGAGGGAGGATGCCGGAAATAAAAATAAAACATGTATAAATCAGATTATACGGTATATGGCACTTCGCATATGGTAGTTGGGAACACTTAAACAATACCTATTAAGATAGAAAAAAAGTAATAATAGAAGCCTTCGAGCTTCTTTTTTATTATCAAAATTGATTCTAAAAATAAAAAAGACGGCTTTTAGCCGTCTAATCAAATTATTCAACAACTTCAAGCTTAATAACAGATCTAATAGGTGGTGAAGATTCAAGTTCGTCTATTCCTGCTTGTATTTTTACCCGATCTCCTACCTCAACAGACTCATAATCTTCTTGATTAGTATCATAGTACGAGGTTCCTTCTACATTCATGTTGATTATTTCTTCTCTTGTTTTATCGGTGACTTCATTAGGATCAACATCAGGAACTACTAATAATTGATAGCTTTCACTTCTTATTTCTTTAAATGCAACAATACCTTCATAAGAGTTATATTCCTGGCTTTCTTCTTCTGCATATCCACAGGCAGAAAGCAGTAATAACATTATTAATAAAGATAAATAAGAATACCTCATTGGTCACCACCTAAATTCATTTTGGGGTAAAGTCGCTCAGTAAATAAAAAGGAGGATAAAATCAAACATGAGACAGAAAAAAGTTGTTTACATTACTACAATTGGACAAACGGGTTTAAATTATTATTAGCATTTAAAAATGAGGATGAAACAACAAACAAAATTAAAAACACATAATTACAGCGCTTGCTGACAAAATTGTGTTTTAAACCTGAGATGTTACATCTATATTAAGAATAGATTTGAGTTTTCTCGAACTGAATAATAAATATTTTAGAAATACGGTTGACAATAATAAGCATTCAAGCATATAATTCAATTAACAAATTGATAATTGTTAAATCATTTCTGAGGAGATCATCGCAATGTCTAATAAAGAAGCGTTGGAACAATACGATATCAAAAAGTATAAAACTCCTGATGGATATACTTCTGACATTGCTGTTTTTACCATTGTTCCTATAAAAAATGAAGAATTCAAGCCTCCTGTTATGGATTTGAAAATTATGCTGATTCAGAGAAGTATGGTTAACAATGAAGGGAAGCCTAATATTGAAGCAGGGAAATGGGCGCTGCCGGGAGGCTTTGTAGATCCGCAGGAAACAGCTTTCCAAAGTGCAAAGCGCGAGTTGCATGAAGAAACGGGTATTCAGAATATCCACCTGGAGCATTACGGTGTGTATGATAAGCCCGGTCGTGATCCGAGAGGATGGATGATTACAAATGCACATTTTGCAATCGTTCCTGAACATAAGCTCTCAGAAAGGGAAGCGAATGACGATGCAGATGATGTTCAGCTATTTTCAGTAAATGAGGTGCTTGAACTGGATCTTGCGTTCGATCATGCTGAAATCATTACCGATGCCATACAAGTGATCAGGCAGAAGCTGCTTGAGACAACAGCTGCTAAACAATTTTTGCCGGAGGAGTTTACTTATTCCGAGCTTCAAGCGGTCCTTCTCACGGTAACTGATGATTCGGCAATTACATTAGAAGCGGCATTTGCAAGAAAAATCAAAACACTGCCTTTTATTCAGGAAGTAGCAGGACAGAAGACTACAAGAACTTCAAAAAGACCGACACAATTATATCGTTTCGTGGACGTGCATCTTAATAAGTCGATTTATCATGCAAAGCTTTAAATTATTTCAGTAGTAAACAGCACTTCGCAGCAACTTTGTGAAGTGCTTCATAAAAAACTTGGTTGGGTAATAATTTTTTGTATTAACAATTAACAAATATATAATAGTTAATTTAAAAGGAGCTGCTAATAATGAACATAAAAAGAGCTTTAATCAACATTGATTATACGAATGACTTTGTTGCTGTCGATGGAACACTAACCTGTGGAGAAACGGGTCAAGCGATTGAAGAAAGGGTCATAGGTATTACTAAAGAGTTTATTCAAAACAACGATGCCGTTTTTTTTACTATCGATATTCACAATGAAGATGATCTTTATCATCCTGAAACGAAACTTTTTCCTCCGCACAATATCGAAGGAACTCTCGGACGTAAGCTATTTGGAGGATTGGAGAATATATATCAGTCTAACAAGAATCATAATAATGTATTTTGGATCGATAAGACGAGGTACAGTGCATTTCAAGGAACCGATTTAGAGTTAAAGCTTAGGGAACGAGGTATAGAAGAACTACATCTTGTTGGCGTGTGCACTGATATCTGCGTTCTTCATACCGCTGTCGATGCTTATAATAAAGGTTTTCAAATCGTTATTCATGAAGATGCTGTCGCCAGCTTTGATTCAGCCGGGCATCATTGGGCTATTAGACATTTTGCGGGGACACTAGGTGCAGTGATTTTAAGAAATGGAGGAATTGTTTAATGAAGATAATTGAACTTTCACAGCATAATCATCCGGATGACAGCTTGGTTCTTCATACTGATAAATACCAAATCAATATGGCAGAAGTGTACTGGCGGGACAACATGCACCAGCGCAAAGCAGTATTTGAAGTGTATTTCCGCAAGCTGCCTTTTCATAATGGCTACGCTGTATTTGCCGGCTTGGAACGTGTAATCCGTTACTTGCACGATTTTTGTTTTACAGATAGTGATCTTGCATATTTACGTGAAGAAGGATATGACGAAGCCTACCTTGACTATCTGCGCGACTTAAAGTTTACCGGTACAGTAAAATCCATGCGAGAAGGGGAGCTCATATTCGCCAACGAACCGCTGATGCGCATTGAGGCACCGCTTGCTGAAGCACAGCTTGTGGAGACAGCCATACTGAACATCGTTAACTTTCAAACCCTGATCGCTACGAAGGCGTCTCGTATTAAACAGACCGCGGGTACAGAGTCATGTATCGAATTTGGTACTCGTAGAGCACAAGAGATGGATGCTGCGATATGGGGGACTAGAGCCGCTTATCTTGCAGGTTTTGATGCCACATCCAATGTGAGAGCAGGAAAGCTGTTTGGTATTCCTGTAGCAGGTACACATGCGCACTCTATGGTTCAAGCCTATTTAGATGATTATACGGCTTTTCGAAAATATGCCGAAGCGCATAAAGATTGTGTGTTTTTAGTCGATACCTATGACACGCTGAGATCAGGAGTCCCCGCAGCGATTAAAGTTGCGAAAGAACTTGGCGACCGAATACGTTTCAAAGGGATTCGCTTGGATAGTGGAGATTTGGCCTATCTGTCGAAGGAAGCACGCAGCATGTTGGATAAAGCCGGTTATACCGAAGCCCAAATTTATGCATCTAACGATCTTGATGAACAAACAATTATGAACCTGAAGTCACAAGGCGCAAGAATCGATGTTTGGGGAGTAGGTACAAAGTTGATCACTGCATATGACCAGCCTGCTCTAGGTGCTGTTTATAAGCTAATTGCTATTGAAGATGAGAAAGGACAAATGGTAGACACGATCAAAATCAGTTCGAATCCTGAGAAAATTTCGACACCCGGACTTAAAAAAGTGTTCCGTATTATTAATAAAATGAACGGGAAGTCGGAAGGAGACTACATCGCGCTTGAACATGAGGAGCCGAATAAGGCAGAGCGACTTCATATGTTTCACCCTGTGCACACTTATATTGGGAAATTTGTTACTGAATTCGAGGCTAGGGAGCTTCATCAGACGATATTTGAGCATGGAAAATTGGTATATGAGCTTCCAACCCTCCAAGAAATACGAGATTTTGTTAACGGGAATCTTGAACTCTTGTGGGACGAATATAAACGGACACTGAACCCGGCAGAATATCCGGTAAACCTAAGCAAGCTATGCTGGGATAATAAGATGAAACGGATCGATGAAGTGAGGGAAAAGGTGACTGCAGCAATGGAGGATTAAGGAGGGGAACATCAAATGGCGAAGATTGGTATATACGGGTCATCCTTTGATCCGATCACAAATGTGCATTTATGGACGGCCAGCACCGTAGCTCACCGCGCCAAGCTCGATAAAGTAATTTTCCTGCCCTGTTCCAGCAAGCGACAGGACAAAACCATGAATGTCAGTGATGAGCATCGGATGAACATGATCAACATGGCAATTAGCAACAATCCGAAATTCGAAGCGGATCCGTATGAAATGCAGCAGCTTGGCTGGGAGATTTCGACCTACCTCACACTTAAGTACTACAGACAGAAGTTTCCGAATGATGAAATTCACTTCATTATGGGGGCAGATCTGCTTGTTGATATTGGAGAAGGGAAGTGGAACAGGGCCGAGGAACTGATTCGGGAGAACAAATTTATCGTTATGGCACGAGACGGGATCAATATGCTGTCAGCCATTAGTAAATCACCGATTCTTAGAAATAATGATGATGGCTATACCTTTCATTTAATTGACAAAGGATTG
The DNA here is from genome assembly GCA_023715865.1 of Neobacillus mesonae. Lineage (GTDB taxonomy): Bacteria > Bacillota > Bacilli > Paenibacillales > Paenibacillaceae > Paenibacillus. Next base: position 9,639 of record JAMBOW010000002.1, on the reverse strand, counting down.
GCCATGGAGATCAGCTCCAGCTATATTCGGGATGAGCTAAAAATGGGTGGTGAGCCTCGCTATTTAGTCCCCGATAACTGCTATGACTATATTAAAATCAATCATCTATATGAATAGGGAGGAAGACTTAAATGACGACTCAAAACGAAATAATGGAAACCTTGAATGTAAAACCGGTTATTACTCCAACCGATGAGATAAACACTAGAGTTTCCTTTTTAAAGGACTACTGCAGGAAGACAGGGGCCAAAGGATATGTACTAGGAATTAGTGGAGGGCAAGACTCGACTCTTGCAGGACGGCTTGTACAGCTGGCTGTAGAATCCTTACGCGCAGAAGGATATGAAGCCCGTTTTACCGCAATTCGCCTTCCGTATGGAACACAACAGGATGAAGCTGATGCTAAGGAAGCAATTCAATTTATTCAGCCTGACGATACAGTTGTGTTCAATATTCAGGATCCCGTAAATGCCTTCGCCAGTTCTTATAACACATCTATAGGAGGAAATATGGCAGATTATCATAAGGGGAATGTCAAAGCCAGAATGCGGATGATCGTTCAATACGCCATTGCAGGTGAGCGTCAATGCCTCGTCATAGGTACAGATCATGCAGCTGAAGCTGTAACTGGATTTTTCACTAAATTCGGAGACGGGGGTGCTGATATCCTTCCTCTGACGGGACTAACGAAGGGCCAGGGGCGAGAAATACTGAAAGAATTGGGTGCTCCTGAGCGTCTTTATTTAAAAACACCAACAGCCGACCTATTAGATCATAAGCCTCAGCAAGCAGATGAGACAGAGCTTGGTTTAGCATACGATACATTGGACAGCTATCTTACAGGAAGACAGGTCAATCCGGAAACAGCTGCTAAAATTGAAAAGCGCTATGACTCGACAAAACATAAAAGGGAGCTTCCGGTTACCCCATATGACGAATGGTGGAAGTAATGGATTCAACGCTTACTGTGGGACCGAGTTAGCTTACTTTGAGATTGCATATCTTTTATCCTAATGTTATTGTGAAAATGAGATGCATACAAAGGAGCATATACCTTATCATGTGGACTACTCTGTAAGGATTAACAACTTAAAAATGCCTGTTGTAGTGAAAATCACTATTTTATTTGGCATTTTTATCTCTAATCTTACAGGGTATGCAGGAAAAGGTGAATGATCAGCCCATTTTTGCGGATACCTGATGGTATCCGTTTTTATTTTCTGCGGGAAAAGAAACCGCATCTCAATTGATACCTGCCTGCTTATCCTCCGAAATAGTGAATGGAGGAGTTTTAATATGAGTTCAAAATTAGTATTTGTAGAGGGCTTACCAGGATTCGGTAAAACAGTAACCGCTCAGATTGTTCATGAAATTCTTAGAGAAATGAATAGGACTTCTCAGTTATTTTTAGAAGGAAATCTGGAACATCCTGCAGACTATGATGGAGTTGCGTGTTTTAACAAAAAGGAATTCGATAACTTGATAAATAGCTATCATGAGTATAGTGATCTGTTAAATCATCTTGTAATCAAACAAGGTAACGATTATTTACTGGAGTATCGAAAATATGAGTCAAATATTCCACCTGAATTACGGCACGAAATTTTCAAAAATGATGTTTATGAATTGCCTCTGGAACAAAACAGAAAGCTGATCACAGAAAAATGGAAGCAGTTCATTGAGGGAGCATTTGACGGTTCGGACATCTTTATTTTTGATTGCTGTTTTATACAAAATCCTGTGACTATGGGAATGATTAAATGCGATGCGAGGAAGGAAGATATAATAAGTTATGTTCAAGAACTTGCATCAATCGTGGAAAAGCTAGATCCTTTGTTAATTTACATTGAACAAAACGACCTTAATTATTCCTTTAGGAAGGCGGTTAAGGAGAGGCCTCTGGATTGGTCAGAGGGATTTATTCAATATTATACACAGCAAGGGTATGGAAAAAGGCAGGGCTATAACGGTCTAGAAGGAACTCTCCATGTTCTAAAGAAGAGAAGAGAAATGGAAGAAGAACTATTTAACAGCCTAAGCATAGCAAAGAAAAAAGTGAACAACTCATCTTACGAAAAAGACGATTATAAACAGTTATTAAAGCAGATTCTATCAGCATATTTTTAAGTGACAATTTACTAATTATAGCCTATAGCTTTTTGACGATGGAAGTTGATAAACTATATCAAATAATGAAATAACGCTCCCCTTTAAGTAATTTTAGTGTGACAAAGAGCATTATGCTTTTACTTGGAGGGGGGATTTTTAACAGGGATAAGGAAAGCATATGATTTGGATCACAAACTTTAAATACCTGTAAAAAATTTTTAGAAAAATGATTGACTTATTTTAAGTTATTTCATAAACTGAATCCAAATCCATTGAAAGCACTTACATTTACATTTCGAAAACGTTCCCCTCGTCGCAGATTTGATTTCAGCTAAACTAATTTTCTTGATCCATTAGATTTCCTCTTTCACTTCAAAACTGATCACTCTCATGTTCATACTAATGTATCTGCTCTTTTTATTGAAAGCGTTTTATATGTTTTGTTTATTGAATGTTAACTTCCTTGCTTTTCAGTTTGGTATCGGTATATACAGGATTTCCTGTTATATATAAAAGAGCATTATAAGGGGGATTACAGAAATGAAACAAAAAGCGCCAAAGACGCTTGCCATGCTGTTACTTGCAAGCACCATGTTATTTACTGCTGCCTGTGGCAATACAAATGAAGCAGGTACAGGAAGTGGGGGAACGGCCTCAGAATCGGATTCAAAGGAACCAATTACGTTTACGTTCTTCGGAGCAGATGCTAGTCCAAACTGGAACAAGATGCAGGATGCCATCGGTAAAAAAATTATCGAGGAAACCGGCGTGACCATCAATGCCGAATATGATGTTTCGAGCGGCGGCGGTGATGATAAGATTCCTCTTATGGCAGCAAGCGGAGATTACCCTGACCTCATTTATCCAAAAGGCAACTTGTCCAAGCTGGTTGATGCAGGAGCCATGATTGATCTTACCGATCTGATTGAAGAGCACGCCCCTAATTTGAAGAAAATTTACGGAGATCAGATGAATCGTCTTAAGTACAGCAACGAGGATCAGTCCATTTACTGGATTCCAACGAATGCTGGCGTTGGGGAAACTCTTTTTGATGCAGGCGGAGGTTTTTCACTTCAGCATCAAGTCGTTAAAGAACTAGGTTATCCAGAAATTAATACGCTGGAGGACTTCGAAAATGTGATTCGTGAGTACTACGAGAAGCATCCGACTACAGAAGATGGACAACCAACGATACCGATTTCATTGAGTGCTGATGGTTGGAGAATCATGATAACGGTTACAAACCCTGCATTCGGAGTGACCGGCGCTCCCGATGATGGTGAATATTATATTAATCCAGAAACTTACGAAGCAATGCTTCATTATAAACGTCCGGAGGAAAAAGAGTTTTTCCGTTGGTTGAACAGATTGTATAACGAAGGATTAATTGACAAAGATAGCTTTATCCAAAAGGACGACCAATATAAAGCTAAAATCGCCAGCGGTCGGGTACTGGGCTTGCTTGACCAAGGTTGGGGATACAGTGATGCAGAGAACGCATTGAAGTCAGCAGGCAAATATGAGCAGACGTACGGACACTATCCAGTTTCACTCGATGAGTCATTCAAACGTGCAGACTTCCAGAGCATAGGTCTCGACGCTTATGGTATCGGGATTACTACCAGCTGTGAAGATCCTGTGAGAGCGATCAAATTCCTGGATTGGCTTGCATCTGATGAGGGGCAAGTACTTCGCAACTGGGGGATTGAAGGCGAGCATTATGTTATAGAAGACGGTGTTCGCAAAATCCCTGCAGAAGTTCAAGAACGGAAGAACAATGATAATACCAACTTTACTAAAGACAGCGGAGTTGGACTCTACACGATTTTTAGCGCACATTATGGCGATGGTATAAAGGATCCTTCAGATAATTACTATACAACGAACTTCCCTGAAGAAATCATTAAAAATTACAATGAAGCAGAGAAGGAGACACTTGCGGCATATGGTGTAGATACGTGGAAAGGTCTGTTCCCTACAGAGGAGGACTTCCCTGTTAAAGAGTGGGGTGCAGCCTATAACATGCCGGTTCCTTCCAATACGGATTACAATGTAACTTTCCAAAAGACTCAAGATATTATTCGAAAAAGCATTCCTGAAGCCATTGTTGCGACACAAGATCAGTTTGATACCATTTATGACAAAATGTTAGCTGATCTCGACAAAGCAGGTGCAGTAGAGATGGAGCAGCAGTATACCGTTTGGCTTAAGGACCGTATCAGCTTGTGGACAGGAAAAGATGTTCAATAATACCTTTCGAATTTGAAGCTAACGGCCATTATAAGATGTATTGGTTCGAAATCAGTAAATGTAATGTAGGCGAATATATAAAGAGAAAGCAGCTGGTCGGTGACCGGCTGCTTTTTCATTAGGTAGAATATGATTTAATAAGATTTCAACCCTCTTGTTGCTACGAACATGAGTTATTCTAAAAAAAGCCCTATATCTATTGAAACTGCCAGCCTTTCAAATGACATAAGGAGTGATGTGGTATGAACAAAATTAATGTCTGGACAACTGCTATGAAGGAAGTACAAGTCTAAAACGCAGAGGCGCTGATTCCTCTGTGAAGGCAATCTTAGGAGGAATTATGTATGAAAATTGATCTAAAGCCTGTGAGTGTTGACAATTGGTATGAATGTACCCGACTAAATGTAAGGCAGGACCAAATAAGTGTTTTTCCAGCACCCGTGGTGAATTGGATCGCTGAGTCCAAATTTGTAGTAGAATTTGAACTTTATGCAGTGTATAGAGATACGGATATCGTAGGATTTATTGTTTTTTGTAATAGGCCAGATGAGCATGGGAATTATTGGATACCTGCATTAATGATTGATGAGAAACATCAAGGTAAAGGGTACGGAAAAGCAGCCATGAAAAAACTCATTGCGCATATGAAAATGATGAAATGCAATAGACTGATGATCGGACACAGACCTCAAAACCAAGTTGCTGGAGAGCTGTATGAATCTCTTGGTTTTCAAAAGGTCAGTGAAGAGTTGCAAGATGGGGAGGTCATACGGCTGCTTCAGCTTACTTAACTTGAGTCGCAATGATGTAGCCAAACGGTCTATGTCATTATTCATACTAATCCAAAATCGTTTTAGTGGACATAATTCAAAAGGACAGCCGGTCTGATCGGTTGTCCTTTTTAGTTAGCCAGGATGTATAAAAAGAGGATACGATCTCCAAAGAGCTCAATCTTTGTCGACATTTACTTTGCGGTTAAAAATAACTCGTGACCAAAAATAAACTGCGCAGCCTATTAGTAAAATAGTAAATTGCCAGCCAGTGTCACCTTTAAATACGAAACTATATAGTGACCAAAGCAACAGAGCTATGGTGTAAAAGATGAATCCATATTTTGCAGATTGATCGCTTTGGTATTTTTCCATTTCATCTGCTTTTCGTAACTTCATTTATCTTCCTCCTCATAAAAAAATAATTGTTCGAGTTGTGTCTCTAAATGTATTGATAACTTAAATGCTAGCGCCAACGTTGGATCGTACTTATTATTTTCAATTGCATTGATCGTTTGCCTCGTGACCCCACACTTAATTGCCAGCTCTTCTTGTGAAAGCCTTAGAGCTTTTCGTACATTTCTAATGTTATTTTTCAATCCAACCACCTATATTTATCGAAATGTAAAACATGTTTTACATATTTGAGTATAATAGTTCCCTATTATAAATGTCAAAACAATTTTACATTTTGAAGGTAAGCTTAAGCAAAGTTTGTTTATAATCGAAAACCACCTCCAATCGTAACAAGCCTACAGTTAGAATTGAGTTGTAATAATCAAATCGGAGGTGTAGTTATGCGAAATATAGATTATAGTGATTATTTTTGGCAGGATGATGAAATTAGATTACGTTCTATACAGGCAGAGGATTGGGAAAGCTCCTACATAGGTGGGTTTGATACTCCTGCCCGTCGTTTACTAGAATGCGCTGTTGAATTACCACCGACAACTTTAGATGCAAAAAGGTTTACGGAACAAAATGCTGAGTTTTGCTCTACCAATGGGCGAATCATGTTTACTATTGTAAATCTGAAAGGTGAAAGTGTAGGGGGAATCAATTTAAACAGTATTAACGAGAGGAATGGCACTTTCAGTATAGGTATAGTGATCGATAAAGAGCATCGTGGGAAGGGAATCGGTACCAGAGCTATGAATATTCTTTTAAAGTATGCTTTCCTGGAACGAAGACTCAATAAATTTAATGATTATGTTCTTGAGGGGAATGAAGCTTCCTCTAGGATGATGATTAAGCTTGGTTGTATACAAGAAGGTGTGCGTCGACAAGTGGTATATATGAATGGCCAGTATTTAGATTTTATTTTGTATGGGTTAACTAAAGATGAATTTATTGAAAAGCAGAAAGAGGTATAGTGTGACAGGGAAGCGAGGGCAGAGGGGGAAGTTCTGATGAAATTAGTAGATTGGTCCGATGATACTACTCATTATGACTTATCGAGTGAGTACTCAATTCGCAAGGCTGAGCCTGAAGAATGGGGAGTCTATTGTTCAGTATATTATAATATGAGTTTTAGTGGTTTCTTTAGGGATGAAGGTTTCAATGCGCGTAGGCAGAACTCTTTTTGGATCTATAAAGGAGATGTAAAAATAGGTGGAGTAAGGATGGCACCAAATACTATATATCATTTATTTTATATACCTCCTTTTAATAATTGTTATGAGGTACTGAAGCTTTTAAAAAATATGCTGATACACTGGTCTGATAAAACGAAACGTATTAAGAGCTATGAGGTTCTGCCTGATCAAGTTAGCTTATATACACGGGCAGGATTTTGGCCGGATGAGTTTAGATGTCGTTGGATGCAGCGGCCAACAGAACATTTTATGGTTAACTGGGATTGTAATCTACTCATCGAGAGTCCCCATATTATTGCGGATGAGACTGGAGCCAAAAAATTTACTAATGAAGAAGAAATCACTCGTTGTGATTTTAATAGCTTTGCAGATGGTCTGGAAGCAGTACGGAGAAAAAAGTCTACTATTGAAGATTTTATACCAAAAGAAGATCCTTACTTAACTAATGATATCCTGTCTCAAGCATCTACACTTGTATATGATAAGGATACAGGGCAGCTTGTTGCAAACTGTCGCCTTTGTTTACAGGACAATCAAGCAGCAGTATACAGTATAGGTGTCTTACCGGATTACAGAGGAAGAGGGCTTGCTACTCGGATGTTGCAAAGAGCTCTTACTGTCATCAAAGACAAATATCCAATTCTAAGGTTGTATGTCATGGAAGGAAATGATGCAGAATCAGTCTATTTTAACCTCGGTTTTGTTCCGGGAGTTCTGGAGATACAGAGTATGCACATTCCAATGAAATAGCAGATAATCAAATTAAACAATAGTGTAGATAAGATATGAGGGAGAAAACAACTGATTTAATAGATGGGGTATTTTACAATTAGTATTCTGCGAGTCAGTGTTGATGTTAAAGCTTCAAGTTCAATTTCTGCAGTTTTACAGGAGCTATGAAGAATGATCCAAATTTAACACCTGAGAAAGAGACATACTGGAAGAATGCTGCAGAGATGAAAGACAAAGAAATACTTGATTATTTGCAAGCGATCAGTACAAAACAGATTTAAGATCTCAACCTCAAGCTGTTATACAGTAGGGGGATCTAATTACCAGCAAGAGACTTCCCTTTTTAAAAAGGAGAATAATAAATGAGATCTGTATCATTAACGATTTTCTTACTATTGTTTTTATTTTGTACTGCTTGCACGAATGAGAGCAAAGTAGATGTCCCAGAGCCAGATCATGAAATTGTCGAAAATGATCCTCCTAATGAGCAAGAATCCGAATCACCATTTGATGTAAAAAACATAAAGATACCTTACAATCGCTATTCACAGCCTTGTACAGCAGAAGGCAAGGTGTATATACCAGTTAATAATGAGAAAGAACGTTTACAAAACAGTATTTTGGAATATGATCTTGAGACGGAAGATTCTGAAATTATATATAATTCAGAGCTTGAGAAGGCTGCTATTAATGATTTAACATGCAGCAGTGAGTGGATGATCTGGGCAGAGACAGATGAATTTGGTTTAAATGGATCCATTCATGCATGGGATCGCAAACGAGATGAGAAGTTTGTTGTCTTTAAGTATGATGATCCTGAAATCATGGCACTTGATGCACCTAGACTTTATAAAAATATGGTCGCCTGGGTTTCGTCAGCTAATAATAAACCAGAGGTAATTTTATATAACCTGGAGTTGAAGAAACAGACCGTCATAGCAAATTTAAAGTTAGGAAGTTTCTATAACAATACGGTGGATTTTTATGAAGATAAATTGTTATGGACTGATACTTTAAACAATGCTGGTGTTTACTATATATATAATACTGAAACAGAAGAGATTACAGAATATAGATCTTCATCACCCTTTGTTGGGTATGCACAATTATTAGAGGATGATATTATTGCCATCAATTTTAAGGATGTAAGTACTTGGTCCACTGGAAAATTAGGCTCATTTCATATAGATAATAATGAACTAAGCTTAATTGAACAAGATTTTATCAACCAGTTAGATTCATTTGATAATCACACCGCCTATATTACCAAGAATCAAGAGTTAGTTTACTATGATATTTCGTCAAATGAGAAAGTTGACCTAATAAGTTCGATGAATCATACAGTGGATTCGGTAGATTTCACAAATGAAGGTTACTTAATTGCAGGATACAGGTCTGAAGATTTTTCAGAATTATTTATTTTTATGTTTAACACTTGAAAAAGCTAGTTTAATGTAAAGTGTGGCGGTGCAATATAATGTACAGTCTTTTAATATTATTATCATTGTTCAATATAATCGTATTTCCTCTTGATTCTTAGATGACAATTCTGGTATACTACTAATCCGGCATCTAATATTAATATAAGTAAATTTCTAGATATTCTCTTTACGACTGGTATATTTTACATGTATACAAAAGATGCTGAACATGATATATTATATTTCTGGCCGCGAAACGGCTGAGAATTGATCTTTGAAAACTGAACAACGAGTGAGTAAAATTTTGCATCTGCAAAATTTAAACGTGAGGTTATGGTACATGTCTTCAGACTGTATGATAACCGAGCGAATAAAGAGAACGTTATGTTCTCGTCAGTTTTTCTAAATGAGCTTATCGCTCTTTTCAATAACTTTATTGGAGAGTTTGATCCTGGCTCAGGACGAACGCTGGCGGCGTGCCTAATACATGCAAGTCGAGCGGACTAAGAGCGATCTTCGGATCGCTCAAGGTTAGCGGCGGACGGGTGAGTAACACGTAGGTAACCTGCCCATAAGACTGGGATAACTACCGGAAACGGTAGCTAATACCGGATAGGTTCTACTCTCGCATGAGGGAAGAAAGAAAGACGGAGCAATCTGTCACTTATGGATGGACCTGCGGCGCATTAGCTAGTTGGTGAGGTAACGGCTCACCAAGGCGACGATGCGTAGCCGACCTGAGAGGGTGATCGGCCACACTGG
>JAMBOW010000029.1 GCA_023715865.1 Neobacillus mesonae | reverse complement strand
CCATAACGTCGGTTCCGTTATTAAATTTCGCTTTACGGGCTAAAAATGACCTGACGCAATATTTGTCTTTTCTGGCTTATGAATAATGTTGTCACAAAAGAAGAGGGTGGCTACATGGATAAATTGCTTGAGCGTTTTTTGCAGTACGTTTCTTTGGACACGCAGTCAAAGCCTGGCGTTCGTCAGGTCCCCAGCACGGAAGGGCAGTGGAAGCTGTTACGCCTGTTGCAGGCGCAGCTGGAAGAAATGGGACTGGTCAAGGTAACGCTGAGTGAAAAAGGGACGGTAATGGGAACTTTGCCCGCTAACGTTGAGGGCGATATATCCCGGCCATCGGTTTTATCTCCCACGTCGACACCTCCCCGGATTTCAGTGGTAAAAACGTTAATCCGCAGATTGTTGAAAACTATCGCGGCGGCGATATCGCGCTGGGTATCGGCGATGAGGTGCTCTCCCCGGTGATGTTCCCGGT
>JAMBOW010000028.1 GCA_023715865.1 Neobacillus mesonae | reverse complement strand
ATGGATACCGGAAGATTACGGCATTGCTTCGAGCAGAGCATAAGGTAAATCACAAACGAGTGCAACGAATGATGCAACAGGAACAACTTCAGTGTCGTGTCAAAGTGAAGAAACGGAAACCAACCGGACAACCTATTCATATTGCAGAGCATAGGTTAAAGCGTCAATTTCAGGCGGACAGACCTATGCAAAAGCTCGTTACTGACATTACGTATCTGCCATTTGGAGGGAAGACATTGTACCTTTCGAGTATCCTAGACTTGTTTAACGGAGAGATTGTAGCGTACAGTATAGCAGACAAGCAAGACACGTCATTTGTTCTCGACACGTTAAACCAACTGCCCACTTTACCAGGCGCGATGCTTCATAGCGATCAAGGCAGCGTCTACACGTCGCAGTTATACCAGGAAGCTGTCAAAGGAAAAGGCATTATCATGAGCATGTCCCGCAAAGGTACGCCTGCTGATAATGCC
>JAMBOW010000027.1 GCA_023715865.1 Neobacillus mesonae | reverse complement strand
AAGCATTGGTATCTACTACAGTTAAAGAAAAGCTAGAAGCAGCAGAAGCAAAAATTCAACAGTTAGAGACTGAAGCAGCAGCAGATCGAGAAGCAGTAAATGCAGTAGAAACACAAATTGAAACACTGCCAGTAGTAGAAGATATTACGCTGGAGCATGCAGAGGCAGTAGCAGATGCAAGAGCGGCATTTGAAGGATTGACTGAAGCACAACAAGCATTGGTATCTACTACAGTTAAAGAAAAGCTAGAAGCAGCAGAAGCAAGAATTCAACAGTTAGAGACTGAAGCAGCAGCAGATCGAGAAGCAGTAAATGCAGTAGAAACACAAATTGAAACACTGCCAGTAGTAGAAGATATTACGCTGGAGCATGCAGAGGTAGTAGCAGATGCAAGAGCGGCATTTGAAGGATTGACTGAAGCACAACAAGCATTGGTATCTACTACAGTTAAAGAAAAGCTAGAAGCAGCAGAAGCAA
>JAMBOW010000026.1 GCA_023715865.1 Neobacillus mesonae | reverse complement strand
GTATTCACGCAAACGCCGCAGGTCTGGCTGGATCATCAGGTCATGGAGAGCGACGGCGAGTTGATGTTTAGCTGGTACTGCATGGACAACGTGCTGGAACCCGGCGCTGCCGAGGCGATGTTTAATGACTATTGCGCCATCCTGCAAGCCGTCATCGCCGCCCCTGAAAGCCTGAAGACTCTCGCCAGCGGCATCGCCGGGCACATTCCCCGCCGACGCTGGCCGCTGAACGCGCAGGCGGACTACGACCTGCGGGATATTGAGCAGGCGACGCTCGAATACCCCGGCATCCGGCAGGCCAGAGCGGAAATAACCGAACAGGGCGCGTTGACGCTGGATATCGTGATGGCCGACGATCCGTCGCCATCAGCGGCGATGCCTGATGAGCACGAACTTACCCAACTGGCGCTGCCGTTGCCTGAGCAGGCGCAGCTTGATGAGCTGGAGGCGACCTGGCGCTGGCTGGAGGCGCGTGCGCTACAGGGGAT
>JAMBOW010000025.1 GCA_023715865.1 Neobacillus mesonae | reverse complement strand
GGGTCGTGTCGATCCAGTCGGTCGGGATCGCCGGGTGCAGGTCCAGCGGGGTTCCGACGTTGGAGACGAACTCGTACTTCAGCGGCTTGCCGGCCTCGTTGTCTTCCGGGAATTCGGGACGGACCTGGTAAGTGTGCGGGACCGGCTTTTCGCCTTCGCGGACTGCCTTCATGATGCCGGCCAGGGAGTACCACGGCATGAGCATGCCGTCCTTGCCCGGGGCCGAGAGGGTGCGCTTGAACCGCTTGCCCTGCTTGGAGTTGCCTTCGACCTGCATCTTGCGGGCCATCTGGTCGTAGTTGGTCTTGTCGATCCGGCTGTAGCCGCGGGCGGCCGCGACGAGCGGGGCGACGCCGGAGTCGGCGAGCTTGTAGGCGCCGGAGCCGGTGATGCTGGCGGCGTAGTCGGCCGCGGTCCACGGTGGCAGGCCGGTGAAGTTGGGGTCCAGTACATTCATGCCGGTGAGTTCAACGGCAGCGGCGGCAGGGA
>JAMBOW010000024.1 GCA_023715865.1 Neobacillus mesonae | reverse complement strand
CGGAATTGCTAGTAATCGCGGATCAGCATGCCGCGGTGAATACGTTCCCGGGTCTTGTACACACCGCCCGTCACACCACGAGAGTTTACAACACCCGAAGCCGGTGGGGTAACCGCAAGGAGCCAGCCGTCGAAGGTGGGGTAGATGATTGGGGTGAAGTCGTAACAAGGTAGCCGTATCGGAAGGTGCGGCTGGATCACCTCCTTTCTATGGAGAATCGTCTTCTGCAACGAAGACATTCAAATATACGTACGACGAAAGTCGGCGGATCGCTTTGCTAAGTTTATGCTTACGAAGCAGTTTTGCTTTGCAAAACTTTTAACTCACTCGTTGTTCGGTTTTGAGAGTTCAACTCTCAAAACATGGTCATAAAATTTCATCCACACATTTCGTGATGGACCGAGCATTTTATGGTCGCAACTAAGTTGCTCTTTGAAAACTAGATAAACGAAACAATTTTGCGATTTAGAAATATCCTTTTCACTTTACTCGTGTCAAACAAGTAAAGATGAAATAGAGTGCTAAGTGGAATTTTTCGGATGGCGAACGACTTTTGCTT
>JAMBOW010000023.1 GCA_023715865.1 Neobacillus mesonae | reverse complement strand
TTCACTTTGACACGACACTGAAGTTGTTCCTGTTGCATCATTCGTTGCACTCGTTTGTGATTTACCTTATGCTCTGCTCGAAGCAATGCCGTAATCTTCCGGTATCCATAGCGAAACTTATGCTGTAAACAGAGTTCATGAATCTTCTCCGCTACAGCATCCTTCTTCTCGTGTCCATAAGTAACTTTCCAACGGTAATAGGTAGCTCGGGAAATTCCGATCCATGCACAAGCTTGTGTTACACTCACATCTCCTCGGATAGACTCCATCCACTTCACTACAATCTTTGGTGATACCTCCTTTCCATTTCCTTGAACTTTTTTAACACATCTAACTGTTGCTTAAGAAACCGATTTTCCGTTTTGAGTTTCTCCAGTTCAGACATATACTCTGGCCCTTTTCCGTAGCTGTATTGCTTGCCAACAGGCTGTTCTAACCGATTTAATTCATCGTTACAATACCACTTCATCCAAGTTTTCACTTGCGTCTTATTGCGTATGCCCAGTTGTTCCATGACTTCTTTTACTGGTATACCGGCTAACCTCATCTCAATAGCTTTCATTTTGACTTCAACAGGATAACTAACTCTAGTTGCCAACGAAAAACACCTCCAAGATTGTCTCCATATCTTACGACATGGTTGCATTTTCTTGAAG
>JAMBOW010000022.1 GCA_023715865.1 Neobacillus mesonae | reverse complement strand
TTTTGGATAAGCCCTCGACCGATTAGTACTGGTCAGCTCCATGCATTGCTGCACTTCCACCCCCAGCCTATCTACCTCGTCGTCTTCAAGGGGTCTTACTAATTGGGAAATCTCATCTTGAGGGGGGCTTCACGCTTAGATGCTTTCAGCGCTTATCCCTTCCATACATAGCTACCCAGCGGTGCTCCTGGCGGAACAACTGGTACACCAGCGGTATGTCCATCCCGGTCCTCTCGTACTAAGGACAGCTCCTCTCAAATTTCCTACGCCCACGACAGATAGGGACCGAACTGTCTCACGACGTTCTGAACCCAGCTCGCGTACCGCTTTAATGGGCGAACAGCCCAACCCTTGGGACCTACTTCAGCCCCAGGATGCGATGAGCCGACATCGAGGTGCCAAACCTCCCCGTCGATGTGGACTCTTGGGGGAGATAAGCCTGTTATCCCCAGGGTAGCTTTTATCCGTTGAGCGATGGCCCTTCCATGCGGTACCACCGGATCACTAAGCCCGACTTTCGTCCCTGCTCGACTTGTTGGTCTCGCAGTCAAGCTCCCTTGTGCCTTTACACTCTTCGAATGATTTCCAACCATTCTGAGGGAACCTTTGGGCGCCTCCGTTACTCTTTAGGAGGCGACCGCCCCAGTCAAACTGCCCACCTGACACTGTCCTCGCACCGGAT
>JAMBOW010000001.1 GCA_023715865.1 Neobacillus mesonae | reverse complement strand
ACTTCAACAGGATAACTAACTCTAGTTGCCAACGAAAAACACCTCCAAGATTGTCTCCATATCTTACGACATGGTTGCATTTTCTTGAAGGTGTTTTAATTTGTCTCACGTTATGGGGTCAGTCCCTTTAATGGATGAGCTTTTTTTGTGCTTAGTGAGTTTTTTGGATGGATAACGACTTTTGAGAGTCAAAAGGAGTGATTTCATCACAGACGGTCTGCTAAGTGCTCACCTTCAATACTGTATACTGTGAAGCATAAATTTGCCAGTGAGGATTTTGGATGATGAGCGACTTTTGACGAAGTCAACTGGAGAGAATCAGCCAAAATTCCGAACCTACTAAGACTCATATCAGTGACGCGAAGCTTAGCCTCGTAAGGTTTTGGATGTAGAGCGACTTTTGACGTAGTCAACCGGAGAGATCCAGCCCAAAAACCGAACCCTGCTTTTGTCAAGATGTTAACAAAGTTATCCACATATCCGGAAAAAATTGGGGATAAACCAAAAAACCAGAAAACTGTCGAGCTTTCGCAAATAAATGAAAATGATGAAATTCGACAAGTGGGTAAATGTGGATAATGTGGACAAATTAGTGGATAAAATTGGTTTTTTCTGAAAAATGCCCCCATATAGCCAAAAAAACAGCCCGATCGGCTGTTTAAATGGATTTTTTATCCACTTTTATTGTGGATAAAACTGTTAATTATTGTTTGTTGTCTAAAATGTGATTTTTATTTGAACATTCAAAAGCTAAGAAATGACATTCTTTTTAATCTGCCAAGGCTTCCCATTCTTCGTAAGCTTCACTAAGGCTGGACTTTAATGTCTCAATGTGCTGCTGAATTTCTTGCAGCTTCATATAGTCCTGATAAATTTCAGGCTTAGCCATTTCTGCCTGCTGCTCTTCAATTTGCTCTTCCAATGTTGCAATTTCACCCTCAAGGCTTTCAAGCCTCCGTTGTCTGTTTCTTTCCTCGCGTTTAGCCTGCTTTCCGGCTTGGAAGTGGGCAGCTCCGGACTTCTCTGCAGAAGGCTCGATTACAGCTGCTTTACTAGCCGCCGCCTGCTGTTCCATACGCTCTTGTGCGATTTCCTCAAGCTCCAGCTTCTTTTGAACATAATCATCATAATTTCCTAGGAAATGCTGAGTGCCTTCCGGCTTTAATTCAATGATCTGTTCCGCCATTTTATTCAAGAAGTAGCGGTCATGAGAGATAAATAACAGGGTGCCTTCATAATCAATAAGGGCGGATTCCAAAACTTCCTTACTGAACAAATCGAGATGGTTCGTCGGCTCATCAAGAATGAGAACATTGGATTCCTGTAGCATCAGCTTGGCCAGCGAGACGCGTGCCTTTTCACCGCCGCTCAAGGAGCTGATCTTCTTGGTAACATCGTCGCCGCTGAAGAGGAAGTTGCCGAGCACGGTACGAATACGAGCTTCCTCCATATGCGGATATTCACTCCACAGCTCTTCCAGTACAGTATTCTGCAAATTGAGCCCGGTCTGTTCCTGATCATAGTAACCTACCTTGATTTTCGTCCCCCAGTTAATGGTTCCGGTCCTCGGATTCATTTGTCCGGTGAGACACTTGAGCAAAGTAGATTTGCCTGTTCCATTCGGCCCGATCAGTGCGACCGTTTCGCCTCTGCGAAGATCAAATTGTGCTTGCTCGAACAATGGTTTACCCATATCGTCAAAGCTTACAGACAGATCTCGAACCTGCAAAACCTCTTTACCAGACATGTAGGCGATATCGAATGAAAAATGTGCTTTTTTCAGATCACCCTGCGGACGATCCAAACGATCCATTTTCTCTAACGCTTTGCGCCGGCTTTGAGCTCTCTTTGTCGTCGATGCACGCACGATATTCCGCTGAACAAAAGCCTCCATCTTTGCGATTTCATCCTGCTGCTTCTCATATTGCTTCAGCTGAGACTCGTACTCGGCCGCTTTAATTTCCATGTAACGGCTGTAGTTTCCCGTATACTTTTTGGATCGATGGCGCTCGATTTCAACGATGCTGGTGACCAGCCGGTCCAGGAAATACCGGTCATGGGATACGACGAGAAGTGCACCAGAGTAGCTGCGAAGATAATCCTCGAGCCAGGTCAGTGTTTCTATATCCAGGTGGTTTGTCGGCTCATCAAGCATCAGCAGGTCGGGAGCCTGGAGCAAGATCCGGGCAAGAGCCAATCTTGTTTTTTGGCCTCCACTCAGAGTTGAAATTTTCGTATCCGTCGGAAATTCGCCGAATCCCATACCGTGAAGCACGCTGCGAATTCTTGTTTCAATCTCATATCCGCCTCGGTCTTTGAACCAGTCCGAACGTCTTGCATATCGTTCCAGGAGCTCTGCATATTTCTTCTCGTCCTCCATTTCTTTCGGATCGGAGATTTGCTGCTCCATACGTCTAAGCTCGGCCTCAGCATCCGTAAGATGGGCGAACACCTTCAGCATTTCCTCCCAAATCGTTCCGTCGGATTCGAGTCCGCTGTTTTGCGCAAGATAGCCCAGTGTTGTTTCCTTTGCTTTGAAAATTTGTCCGCCGTCATAGGACATTTCTCCTGCAAGTATTTTCAGTAGTGTAGATTTGCCCGCTCCGTTGACGCCGACAAGCCCGATTCTTTCACGTTCTAATATTTGCAGGCTGACACCTTCAAGAATGCTGTCAATGCCGTATCTTTTTATAATTCCACTTGCCTGAAAAAGCATGATGGTTCCTCCGTTAATATAATCTGAAACATACTATTCCTAGTGTACATGAAAAAAGGGAGCTTTGCATCGCATAGAACAAGTTAAATCAATCGTTTTGCAGTGATTTCCTGTGATAGCTCTCTCTTTGGACTTATAGTCTTTTTTAGCAATAGATGATAAACTAAAAATGAAAGAAAAGCTTACGAAAACTTACACTCGCACGTTATATAACAATGTGCATTGATCTGCTTCAGTGGCAGGGTATTTCTATATCTAGTCGGAAATTGTTTGTTATATTCTAGATATGGGCTCTAAAGCAAGCTGGATGATGGATATGAATATTGAATTTTTATGTAAGAAAGGTTTCACTTGCTTACTTGGTAAAGAAATGGGAAGGTGCGGATATTGGACATGGATCAGCAGCACAATCTGCAGCTCAAGAAACAGCTCCGTTTAAGAATGCATCAGATTCGGGATAGCATACCGCAGGACCGCAGGATTGAGACATCAAGGGAGCTCTGCAAACAGGCGATCCATGAATTCGAGCATTTGCGTGCCCTGAAAGGCAAGAAGCAGCTAGTCATTTTCTCTTATCTTGCTTACCGCAGTGAAGCTGATACATCCGTGATGCTTAAGCACTTCTCTGAACAGAAAGATACGGTGCTTGTTCCTAAAGTGAATTATGATTCCTCGTTAATGGAGCTTAGGGTGATTCACGGCATGGACGATACTGAAACTGGAAGATGGGGAATTCCTGAGCCGGGCAGCCATACCGAGGTATGGGGGCGAGAGCGGTGGACTGATATTGATATGGTTATTGTACCTGGGCTTGCCTATGATCCTGAGGGCGGGAGAATAGGATATGGCGGAGGTTACTATGATCGGTTCGCAGGAGAGCTTCGCAGCCGCTCATCCGAGCTTCGGCTTTCGGGTCAGAACGCGTCTCTTCCCGTATATGCAGGTCTGGTTCTTCCGGGTCAGCTGCTGCCACCAAAGGAAATTCCCATGGAGCCGCAGGATTTCAGGCTGAATCTACTGTTCACGGAACGCGGCGTCTTACATATATAATGAATGAAGGAATGTGATTATATAATGAACATGAATTCGAATGATGGACATGCTGGAAGCGGTTCGTTTACTCATTTTAATGAGCAGGGCCGAGCCCGGATGGTGGACATTTCGGATAAACCGGTGACAGCCAGAACGGCGGTTGCTGAATCGAAGATCACTATGGCGGAGGGAACACTTAAGGCCATCAAGGAAGGACGCGTGGGCAAAGGCGATGTGCTTGCTGTCGCGCAGGTCGCAGGAATCCAAGGGGCAAAACGAACCTCCGATTGGATTCCGATGTGTCATCCGCTTCCGCTTACGGGCGTGAACATCTCCTTCAGCGATAACGGAGTGAACGAGCTTTATATTGAAGTATCCGTGAAGACAGAAGGAAAAACGGGAGTCGAAATGGAAGCTTTAACTGCGGCTTCTGCTTGTGCATTGACGATTTATGATATGTGCAAGGCGCTACAGAAAGATATGGTGATTGGGCCGACACAGCTCAAATCCAAAACAGGCGGTAAAAACGGAGATTATTATTCCGAATAGGGGGAAGGGTGATCTTATGTTGTGGAAAACAGCGATCCTGACGGCAAGTGACAAAGGAGCGCGCGGAGAACGGGAAGATACAAGCGCACAGGTCATCCGTGAACTTGTAGAAGAGGAGCTTGGCGGAGAAATTATCGAGTATCGGATCGTTCCTGATGAACCGGATGAGATTATAGCGGCGCTTATCGAAATGACAGATTATTTTCATGCGGATCTTGTACTTACCACGGGAGGAACGGAGCTTGCGATCCGGGATATCACACCGGAGGCGACTCGCAGAGTTATTGACCGTGAGGTGCCAGGCATGGCGGAGGCTATGCGCAGTACGGTACTGCAGAAGAATCGTGCGGCTATGCTGTTTAGAGGAATATGCGGAATCCGGGGAAGAACGCTGATTGTCAACCTGCCAGGGACACCTAAGGGCGTTCATGAGAACCTCGCAGCCATTATGGACCAGCTTCCGGAAGCGCTGCTTATGGTAACAGGACAATTCAGACAGCCGAAAATATAGATTAGCCCAAATAAGGTGTTATTTCCATTTTCTTGCGATATGGTCTATGTATGTGTTTACATTTGTGATATGATTCAAATCAGATAGATTGGATGTTTATGGATACATACCCATACACAAGAAGGAGGAACAAAGGATGCCGAATATCGGACCTACAGGCTTTATTCTCATCGTCGTTGTTGCTTTGTTGTTGTTTGGACCTAATAAACTGCCTGAGCTCGGACGAGCTGTCGGGAGAACCTTCCGAGAGTTCAAGAATGGCGCACAAGAAATTATGTCTGACGACAGCTCATCTTCGAAGAAGGAATCAAGTGCTTCTGCAGCGAAGATAGAGGAAGACAAGGTGAACAAGGTAGAGGACAAGCGTCTTCCTGAATAACTTTTTATTGCACGGACTTTTACATGAAAATTCAAGATAGGATCCCTTCTCTTTAGAAGGGTTTTGTTTTTTCTGGATGAGAAGATGCGAAAAGGAGTGTAGTCAAGATGTCTGAGCTTAAAGATGGAATGTCGCTTGTAGACCACCTAGGAGAACTGAGAAGACGTCTTGTTGCAGTGCTGGCTGTTTTTGTTCTGGGCCTGATCGGCGGTTTTTTTGTCAGTGATCCAATTTACACCTATTTAACCCAGCAGGGACCTATTCGAAATTACGAAATAGAGCTCCATGCTCTAACGCTGTGGGACGGACTTGGGATGTATATGAAAATAGCGATGCTCTTTTCACTGATTGTTACTCTTCCGTTTACAGCCTATCAGGTGTGGAAATTCGTAAGTCCTGGCCTTAAACCACATGAACAGAAAGCAACACTGCGCTATATTCCTTATGTCTTTGTACTGTTTCTCGTAGGCATTGCCTTTTCATATTACGTTGTATTTCCAATGGCAGTAGGTTTTACGAACAGCATTAATGTAAGTCTTGGACTGGTTGAGACTTATGGTATGGCTCAATTTTTTACGTTTATGTTCAATCTGATCCTGCCGATCTCACTGCTGTTTGAGCTGCCGGTCATCGTCATGTTCTTAACCAAACTGCGTATTATCAATCCACTGCGCTTAAAGAAAATGCGCAAAATTTCTTACTTCGTCCTTGTAGTAATTGCTGTATTTGTCACTCCGCCTGATTTTATATCGGATATTCTGGTTATTATTCCTTTGATTCTTCTCTATGAATTCAGTGTCTTCTTATCGGCTGTCGTTTATCGCAAGCAACTTGAGGAGAAGGAAGAATATGAGGCGAGATACGTGAAAGTGGATTCGGGTGAGAAGGCTTAAGTAATAAGCATATTTTTTAAGGCTTTGGATAGAATGGTAGAGGGCTTGCCTGAGGTGGACAAAAGTTCCTGCTAATTTGTCTAAAAGGACTTGAAATCATTCTCTAATTTCAGTATCATGAAATTGGTTGTTAGCACTGACGACTGTCGAGTGCTAATATAGAAGTGCAGCAACCGTAACATAAGTAACAAAATTAATTAAGGAGGCTATTTTTCATGATCAGACCTTTAGGTGAACGCGTATTGATAGAACCGATCGAACAAGAACAAACAACGGCTTTTGGAATCGTACTTCCGGACTCTGCTAAGGAAAAACCGCAAGAGGGCAAAATCATTGCCGTTGGCGCTGGAAGCTTAAAAGACGGCGTTCGTGTTCCTCTTGAAGTTAAAGAGGGAGACCGCGTTATTTTCTCCAAATATGCTGGCACAGAGATCAAATATGAAGGTAAAGAATATTTGATTATGAAAGAAAGCGACATTCACGCGATCCTCGGCTAATTGAACGGGTTAGTGAATTAAGTTGGAATTCAAAGTTTACTTAGAGTATTTGAACCTACACTTAATTGTCCGCTTTTACGCGGCTTGTACTTAGAATATCGCATATAAATTTTAGGGAGGTTTTTCACCAATGGCAAAAGATATCAAATTCAGTGAAGACGCTCGCCGTTCCATGCTTCGCGGTGTGGACGCTTTGGCTAATGCAGTAAAAGTAACGCTCGGACCAAAAGGACGTAACGTCGTTCTTGAGAAAAAATTCGGCAGCCCGCTCATCACAAATGACGGTGTAACGATTGCAAAAGAAATCGAACTGGAAGATGCTTTCGAGAACATGGGCGCTCAGTTGGTTAAAGAAGTTGCAACTAAAACTAACGATGTAGCTGGTGACGGTACAACAACTGCAACTGTACTTGCTCAAGCACTCATCACAGAAGGTCTTAAAAACGTAACTGCAGGCGCAAGCCCGATCGGTATCCGCAAAGGTATCGACAAAGCGGTTCGTGCAGCTGTAGAAGAACTGCGCAGCATTTCTAAACCAGTTGAAAACAAACAATCCATCGCTCAAGTTGCTGCTATTTCCGCAGCTGACGAAGAAGTAGGCGAATTGATCGCTGAAGCTATGGAAAAAGTAGGTAACGACGGTGTTATCACGGTTGAAGAATCCCGTGGATTCGAAACTGAGCTTGAAGTGGTTGAAGGTATGCAATTTGACCGCGGATATATTTCTCCATACATGATTACTGACACGGACAAAATGGAAGCTGTCCTCGACAATCCTTACATTTTGATCACTGACAAAAAAATCACGAACACACAAGAAATCTTGCCAGTTCTTGAGAAAATCGTTCAACAAAGCAAACCGCTTCTCTTGATCGCTGAAGATATCGAAGGCGAAGCGCAAGCCATGCTGATCGTGAACAAACTGCGCGGTACTTTCAATGCAGTAGCTGTTAAAGCTCCTGGATTTGGTGACCGTCGTAAAGCAATGCTGCAAGATATCGCTGCACTGACTGGCGGCCAAGTGATCACAGAAGAACTGGGTCTTGACCTGAAATCTGCTTCTATCGATCAATTGGGTACTGCTCGTCAAGTACGCGTAACTAAAGAAAACACAATCATCGTTGACGGTGCTGGAAGCAAAGAAGACATCGATGCTCGTGTGAAACAAATTCGTTCCCAATTGGAAGAAACAACTTCCGAATTCGATAAAGAGAAATTGCAAGAGCGTCTTGCGAAACTGTCTGGCGGCGTTGCTGTAATCAAAGTCGGCGCAGCTACTGAAACTGAGCTGAAAGAACGCAAACTGCGTATCGAAGATGCTCTGAATGCAACTCGCGCTGCAGTAGAAGAAGGTATCGTATCCGGTGGTGGTACTGCCCTGGTTAACGTATTCGGCGCTGTATCTGCTGTTGCAGACCAATTGCAAGGTGACGAGCAAACAGGTGTGAACATCGTGCTTCGCGCTCTGGAAGCTCCAATCCGTACGATCGCTGCTAACGCTGGCGAAGAAGGTTCCGTCATCGTGGACCGTCTGAAACGCGAAGAAGTAGGCGTAGGTTACAACGCTGCAAACGGCGAATGGGTGAACATGATCGACGCAGGTATCGTTGACCCTGCGAAAGTAACTCGTTATGCATTGCAAAACGCAGCTTCCGTAGCAGCTATGTTCTTGACTACTGAAGCGGTTATCGCTGACAAGCCAGAACCAGCAGCTCCTGCAGCTCCAGACATGGGCGGCATGGGTGGAATGGGCGGCATGATGTAATAAAACCAAAAACCCTTGTAGCACCAAGGGTTTGAGGGTTCCGCTATATGTTTTGTTAACGATTTGTTAACTTTAGTTAGAAAAAAATTAGAGGTTTCTCATGAGTTCAGCGAACTTTTGAGAGGCCTCTTTCTTTTTAGGTTTAGTAATGTGGAGATAAATGAGCCGAGTTACTTCATCGTCTCCATGGCCTAGCCTGTCCATTATTTGCTCAAGACTTACTTCTGCTTCTGCAAGTAGGGAAGTGTGCGTATGGCGGAGGGAGTGAGGGGAAAGGTCTTCATTGAGCTCAGCTAGTTTAAGCAGTCTTTTCATTCTCAATTCAACCATCTTTATAACTTCTGGATAACCAGCCAAGGCACCTACTTTAGCGAAAACAAAATCTTCATCAAAGTATGAATTTTTCTTCTGGCTTTTAAGTACATCCTGAATCGTCTTTAGATTTTTGAGATCCTCTAATATCTCATCTTCAACTTCAATTGTTCTAATGGAATTTTTCGTTTTTGGGGTGTTTAGTTTGAACTGGCTGTAATTGTTGTTTGGGTTATAAAGCGTCTTAGTAATGCTTATAGTTTCCTCTTTAAAGTCAATGTCTTTCCATTTCAAAGCGCAAAGTTCACCAACTCTAATACCTGTGTAAGCCAATACCCTAAACATTTCATAATCACGTTCAAGTCCAAACTCGCTTGCAGTTCTCAGGAACTTTATGAGCTCGTCCTTTTCTAAGTACTTCGGCAACTCTCGTTTGTTTTCTATGTCGTCAACACTTTTCTTTGATTTGGGAACGTACGCGTGATCGGTTGGGTTGTTTGAGATTGCATGGATTTTCTGGCCGTATTTAAATATCATTCGACCAGTTGAGTGGATACCACTTAAAGTGTTGTCAGCTAGTCCACTCTTTTTAAGATCGTTAAGAGCGTTTTGGTACATATCAGTCGTGATGTTTCTTATTAGCAACTTAGCAAAATAAGGTATAAGCCTTCCCATTTCATGCGTCCTAATCCTAACTGTACCATCTTTCACTCTGCCGGTATTTTTGTAAGCTTCCATCCATTTAGTCGCAACTTCTTCAAATGTGTGTTTTGTTTCCTCTACATACGTACCTTTTGTTAATTCTGCATGCAATATTGCAGCAGCTGCTTGAGCTTCTTTCTTTGTTTTGTATCCACCTTTACCTTTTTGTCTTCTTTCACCTGTGGCTGGATCCTTGCCAATGTCGATCATGAAAGACCAGGTGTTACCTCGTTTGTAGAAACTCCCTTTCAATATATTTCCTCCTTAAGAATCTTGTCTAAAGTGACCAGCATAAACTCCACAAATTACAAATTCATTTGGTGTCACCTCCATAGACTGATAAGAATCATTCTCAGGGGAAAGTATGAATTTACTTGAATTTTCTGTCCAACGCATTCTTTTAAGTGTTCCTTCTTCACCATTAATAACAACAGCTACTATTTGTCCATTGTATTCAGGCCAAGCTGCTTTCTTGAAAAAGACAATATCATTATTGAGAATGCCAGCATTGACCATTGATTCCCCTTTAACTCTTAATGCGAAATCTGGTTGAGTTTGAGCAGGAAAAGGATAACTTAAATATTCTTCTATTTCTTCATTTGCAATTATTCCATCACCAGCACAAATGTTTCCAACTAAAGGTATTGGTCTTGGAGTTTTTATTGCTTTCAAATACTTACTTAATTTAGGAGAAAATTTAGATAAAATGTTTTCTAGTTTATTTAAGATTCTTTTCTTTTCTTCAATACTAAAGTCGTTTCTGCAATACTCGTTTTTTAGTGTATTAGAATCTGCATCATTATAAAGTTCAACTAGTTCATTATTTATGAAAGTTTCAACGAGACTTTTATGTATTGAAGAGTCGATATTTACAAAATCAGTAAGTGTGTCTAGTAAGTCAAATACGCTATTATCTAGTTCTTCATTTTCATTAAGAAATTGTTTTATGAAAGATTCATGTTCATTTTGTAATCCCTCTAAGTAACCAGCAGTCTTCATCAGATCTGCGTAAGTTAAGTTTGGCAAGTGTTTAGAAAATAACATAAGAGTTTCAGGGTTTGGTTTCTGAGTGTTTTTTTCTATTCTTGATAATGTAGCAGGCGACACGCCTGTCTTATCTGCAAACATCTTCTGCGTAGTAAATCCTTCTTTAATCCGTTCCGCTCTTATCAAGTCACCAATTTTAATTTCGCTCATATTACCTCAAATTGCTCCCTTCATCTAATGCTTGAGATAAGAATATCACAAAAATTGCGTAAACGCAATTAATTTCGTTTGTTGTATTGCGCCCACGAAATTGTTGTACTATAATCAAATTGCGCCCACGAAATTACGCAATTACAAATTGCAATGTCGCAACAGGTTAGGGGGTGAGCGAATGAAAAAATTCGTGGTTCGCCTCAAAGTCAAAGAGCTGATGAAAGCTCAGAATGATCTAAACATACCTACAGATAAAGAACTGGCAGAGAGGATGAACGTTAACGTAACTCAGATTTGGCGAACTAAGTTGCCAATAACTGATGATCGTCACAACTCTCCAGGAAACCAGTTTATAGCTGGGGTCATGAAAGTGTTTGGAGGCAACTTCACTGATTATTTCTACATCGAGGAAGTTGAAGATCTCAAAAAAGTTGCGAGATAAAAAACAGGAGGTGAGACCAAATGTCTGAAGGCAACGCGATCCAGTGGGATAAATTCGATGATGTTCTAGAGGCAAAAGATATTGCTGCAATTTTAAAAATTTCTAAGCGTCGAGTTTATGAACTATTTCAGTTGAGTCCAGAACATGGCGGCATCCCTAATTACAACATTGGTAGCATGACGATCAGGGCGGACAAAGAAGATGTCCGCCGATGGACAGATAATCTCAAGAAAAACAAATCAAAGTCTTATGTAAAGGGAGTTGGTTAAACAGTGAATCAATTAGTGTTCATTCAGGATGGAAAAACAGTAACAGACAGTCTAACGGTCGCAGATGTTTTTGGCAAAGATCATGACAAAGTGATGAGAGACATTCGTGAACTTGAATGCAGTAAAGAATTTTCACTCGCCAATTTTGGAGAGTCAACCTACAGAAATGAAAGAGGCCGTGTTTATCCAAAGTACATCATCACACAAGACGGCTTTTCATTCCTAGTAATGGGATATACGGGCAAAGAAGCAGCTCGTTTCAAAGAAATGTACATTTCAGAATTCAACCGCATGAGAGAAAGAACAGAAAACTTACCTTCAAATCCACTTAAAGCACTCATGCAAGCAACGCACAACTTGTTAGCCAGTCAAGAATTGATTGTTGAACGGCTTGATGAAGTGGAAGGGAAAGTTGAAAAGCAAATTACCTTAGATAGCGGACAGCAGCGAAGACTTCAAAAAGCAGTAAGCACTAAGGTTTACTCAATCGCTTCTGAACAAGAGGAAAGATCAGAGTTATACCGTCAGCTCTACAAAGAAATTAAAGATCGCTGGGAAGTGCCGAGCTACAAAGACGTGCTGAGACAGGATCTGCAAGCTGTACTGAACTATGTAGATGCCTGGAGGCCGGTAAGGAGAGCTGGCTAATGGATGCGATAGATCATGCATTGCAATGGAAAAAGGCCAAGGAAGCAAAAGAGAATCTTCCACCGTACTCGATAGAAAGTCAGGCCCTAGATGTAGTGATCAGCTATGAACGAATGAGAGGTTGGATTGAGGTGGGCCACTTAGCACTTCAAGCATCTAATCCATTCACGATTCTGTGCGAGGAACTTTCAAAAGTAATGACCGGATCTGACGAAG
Organism: Neobacillus mesonae; assembly: GCA_023715865.1. Lineage (GTDB taxonomy): Bacteria > Bacillota > Bacilli > Paenibacillales > Paenibacillaceae > Paenibacillus. The sequence goes on along the minus strand of JAMBOW010000001.1, from coordinate 2,544,457 downwards.
ACTCCCTTCAGCGTTTTGCATTAAAAATCATTCTGGTTGCTCAAGCAGAAACGATGGGAATCAATTATTCAATTGAAGATTTCGAAGAGATGTTCAATCTAAATTAACTTAGGAGTGAGTACCACATTGCTACAGATCGATGACAAGAAAAGCAAGCAACAAGCAATTGAACGTCTACTTGCTAAAGCACAACTGAAAGACAGGGAAGATAAAGTCGTCAATAAAGTTCGTTTGCTCAGATCGTTACGAGGAGAGTCATTTTAAAACAAACGAAACGGAGTGATCAATATGAGTCAACTAGCTATTCACAAAAGCCATCGTAAATTAGCTGAAATGACGTTTATGCACATGGATCACAAAACCGGAAGAATCAAATTGACTGAAATGCCACTTAAACTGCTAGAAGAATATTTGCTCCAGAACTTGATGATCACTCGAGCCTTAGACGAATTTACAAACCTATCTATGATTGCTTACGAATCTGGAGACATGGAATGGCTGCATGACATCTGCAATGCGATTGACTTGATCGAAGACTACAACTTTGAAAAGAAGTGAAGGAGGTGAAGACAAATGAAAATCACACCTAAATCATGGTTAGCTCTTACAACTGGCGAACGCTTAGCGATTATCAGTAATGCAGTGAATGTCAACAAAAAAAGATGGGAGAGAGGATAAATGTTGTTCTGGTTAACATGGTGGATTCTTTTAGATACAGCAATTGTTCTACTTTTCCTGAGAGGAGCTAGAGAAGAAGTTGATCACAACTATCAGAATCAAAGCTAGTGAAGAGTTTTCAGATCTGTTTGCACTGGCTAAGGTTGGCGGAAAAGTCAAAGAAGGCAAACATCCTAAGTTTGAATTCACTTCTGAACAGCAGCGTCGTGAGTACGAAAAACTTAGTAAGCACCTTAAAGGAGTTGGAGTAAATGGTGGAGGAGCTGAAAAAGGCGATCCAGACGCTAGAAAGGTTCGACGCAGAAACAGGCCTTAAGGGGAATTCGAGGGAAGCACTCGCTAAGGCTATTGCAGATTTTTTTCAGTATGACCTTAACAAAACAATCGATCTGCTAAACACAGTTTTAAACGAGCTTGAAACGAAAAAAGACCGTGGCGGCAACCACAGTCTCTAAAAGTCAATTTGAAATTATTTGATACCGAAAAAATACCACAATTCCAGGAGGTTGTAAATACCCATGAACTTATATGAACTTACTGAACAATACCAAAGTATTCTTGAGCTGGCTTATGAAGGCGCTGAAGGAGTGGACTATACAGATATGCTCCAAGGCATGGAAGGCGTTATTTCGGACAAATTAGAGGGCTATTGCAAGGTTATCAAGACGCTTGAAGTAGAAGCTGAGGCTATTAAAGCTGAGGCAGTCCGTTTGTCACAGCGCAAGACTGCTTTGGAGAACCAAGTTACTCGTATGAAGGAAGCTATGAAAATCAATATGATCCGTTTGAATTTGGATAAACATAAAGGGCAATTATTCACTGTTTCCCTCACTAAGCCAAGGCAACGTGTAGAGGTGACCAATATTGATGCGGTCCCTTCTGAGTTGATCAAAGTTAAGAAAGAAGTCGATAAGACTGCAGCTATGGAAGCTCTTAAGGCTGGTGAAAAGCTTCATGGACTCGAGCTTGTGTACGGTGAGAGTGGGTTGAGCATTCGATGACTGATGAACTAAAAGAGTTAAACCTTTATCAAAAAATTGTTCAAGTTCGCCAAGTTGCAGAGGGTTTCTCTAAAGACACAAAAGGCTATGGTTACTCGTATGTTTCGGGTAACCAGGTCCTATCCAAGATCAAGGACAAAATGAACGAACTCAATCTATTACTCATGCCATCTACTCAAGTAGGGGAACATCACATGCATGCATACAAGACAGCTAAGGGGAAAGATGCCTTGGACTTTGTTGTAAAAGGCGAGATGTCTTACACCTGGATTAATGGTGATAACCCTGACGAACGTGAAACGGTTAACTGGGCTTATTACGGACAACAAGATGACATTTCCAAAGCATATGGATCGGCCCTAACTTATAGCGAACGATATTACCTTTTGAAGAGTCTGGGTCTACCTACGGATGAAGATGATCCTGACAGTAAAGACACCAAAGGTAAAACTGCTGCTCAACCAAACGAATCTGAAAAGTTGTATAGCTCATTAAAGGCCAAGTGGAAGATGCTTAACGGCGGTAATCTGGAAGGTTTGGATGAATGGGTCAAATCAATGCTGGAGAAAAACTATCATCTACCACAAATAGAACGTGTCCTGACAAAGAAAATACAAGAGAAGAAAGAGAAAGGGGAAGCACTACATGCTGAATAAAACTATCCTGATCGGACGACTAACGAAAGACCCTGAATTGAGATATACACCTGCTGGAGTAGCGGTAACGCAATTTACATTAGCGGTTAATCGTGTTTTTAAAGATGATGAAACGGACTTCATCCCTATTGTTACCTGGAGACAAACTGCGGAAGCATGTGCCAATTACTGCCGCAAAGGAATGCTTGTAGCAGTTGATGGACGGATCCAAGTTAGAAACTATGAAAACAACGAGGGAAAACGAGTCTATGTCACTGAAGTAGTGGCAAATGACGTGAGATTTCTTGAGCGGAACGATAATAGATATGACAGCAATCCAGATGTTAAACCGAAACCTAATCAGGATCCATTTGCGGATGATGGGAAACCAATTGATATTCCGGATTCTGAGCTACCATTTTGAGAGGTGACTAATGCAATTAACTGACATAACCCAAGAAATACATGCTGCTTCTAAACGCCTTAGCAACTCTGCTAATGCCCTCTTCGAACTGGGGAGGGAGAAGGCGGAGAAGGAACGTGATTACCGTTCCGCGCTTGCTCAAGAGATTCTAAAGCTTAAGTCTGACGGTTTCCCAGCCACTCTAATTCCGGATCTAGCAAAAGGAAATGTTGCTGATCTTCTCTTCCAAAGAGATTATGCAGAAACCCGATTCAAAGCCGGTATAGAAGCAGCTGACGCTATCAAAGTACAGGTATCTGCTTTACAGACTATTCTCAAGTATCAGACAGACATATAGGAGGCGTTTATATGCCTGCATATAGCAAAGAACAACAGGTTCGTAAGAATCGCCTCAAACCTAAAAGAGGCCGTCATACGGCTATTACAGATAAATGTAGTAACGAAGTTAAACGTAGAGCAACGGTTGAACCAGACGGATATATGGTCTGCGAGAAGTGCGGACGTAGTGTACCAGAAATGAGGTTTGAACGTGCTCATATGATCAACGCAAGTCAGTACGGAGAAGGCGGCCAGCCTTGGAATATAGCCATCTTATGCGGTCCTAAGACTCAGACAGGCACTTGCCATCAATGGGCCGATGAAACAGCAGATGGCGGCGCCTGGAAGCTTCAGAAACGCGCGGAATTAATAGAATACTACACATCCGGTGAAGGCCGGCATTGGTGGACTGAGTAGGTGATAATAAATGGCTTGGATTGAGAGTCATCAAGAACTAGCCAGGCACCCGAAAGCCAAACGATTTGCACGATTGCTGGGAGTAACCCTCCCGGCAGCTATCGGGCATCTACACTTCTTTTGGTGGTGGGCCATGGACTATGCCCAAGACGGAGATATCTCTAAGTACGAGAAGGAAGATATAGCAGATGCTAGTCATTGGGAAGGCGATCCGGAAACTCTTTATTCAGCACTATTAGGATCAAAGTTTATAGATGAAGACGGATTTATACATGACTGGTTTGATTATGCTGGTCGTCTCGTAGAAAAGCGAGAGCAAAACAAGGAAAGAAAACGGCGGTCACGCGCTAATAAAAAGGATGGACAATCCAGTCACGCACCTGTCACGCGTGACGTTCCTGTGACGGATGAGTCGGTCACGGGGCTACCCAACCCAACCCAACCCAACCCAACCGAACCATACCCAACCAAACCAAACCAACCCGAAATTGGTGGTGGTGATTTGAATCCTTACAGAATTTTTGAACAAGAGGGATTTGGAACAATAAGCCCTGTTATTCAAGATCAAATAGATGACCTCATAGTAGACTATGGAATCCATTGGTACAAAGAAGCAATGAAGATAGCTGTTTTAAACGGTAAACGAACATTGAGATATGTAAATGGCATTCTGATGAAATGGAAAGCAAATGGAATCGATGAACCTTGGAAGGAGGAAAAACAAGGTGCGGAGTCTGAAGGACGAACTAAAGGGATTCGACATAGAGGAAATCAGAAGGAGAGCGAGTTTGCTTTCCTCGACCAGCAAAACCGAACAGGGACCGGTTCCTAAATACCGTTGTAACAAATGCAAGGATGATGAAGTGCTGCTTGTCAGGAATGAGGATGGTACGGAGTATGCAGTCCCTTGTGAATGCAAAGCGGAGCGGAGAGCAGAACGGCTAATGAAGTCAAGCAAGATCACCACAGAGTTTCAAAATAAAACATTCCGCAACTTTAACCTAGAAGGTAGACCGCAAGTAGTGCATGAGGCTTACCAAGCGGCCCATAATTACGTTCAAAACTATCAGGCGATAAAAGATACCCGGGAGAACAGTGTGGCTCTCCTAGGCCGTCCTGGGTGCGGTAAAACGCATTTGCTTATGGCGATATCAAATAACCTTTTATTCAAGGGAGTAGGCGTTGTTTACTTCCCTTGGGTTGAGGGGTTCAACGAGATTAAAGACAACCTAGACAAAATGGACGAACGGATTAGACAGCTGCAGCGTGCAGAAGTTCTCTATATTGACGACATGTTCAAAGGTCGGAGAGAACCTACTGATTTTCAACTAGAACAATTATTCGCAATCATCAACTATCGATACCTTGAAAATAAACCAATCTTAGTCAGCTCTGAAAAAAGCATTGCTCATATTTGCGAGTATGACGAGGGGATTGGAAGCCGAATTAACGAAATGTGCCGGGAATACAGAGTCGTTCTAACAGGTGGACTCGAACTAAATTACAGGTTGAGGTGAGAACCTTGGAAGAAATCGATGACTATGACTTGATTGATAAGGATTATGAAGCTTTCGCTGCAAAAGTTCAGGAGCATCTGGAGTGGGAAGCTCAGCAAAAAGGAGCAAGCCCCCATGATGAAACGGCTTAATGATGCGGATCTAAACTCAATCTTTACTAATGTGCATCTGGATTTTGACATTCGTACAGAGGCAGCAAAAGAACTTATGAAGCGATCGGGAGTGAAACAAATGCCAAGAGGGCGAGAACCTAAAGACCATCAGCCGGTGATGGATGAAATATTTGAGCTGTTTGAGTTTCCAATCTATGAACTGCTCGAGAAAGTGGACCACAAACTTTCCGTAGTAACAAAGGAAGCTGGGGTTGCCAAAATCCCTAGTGACTTCCGTGAAAATTACGTCAGAAACAAAATCGTAGACATGATAGATCAAATAGCTCAGAACCGTGAAACCACAGGCAAGGGCGGAAAAAACAGGAGGAAAGAGGCATGACATACATTCCTGTAATAATCACTCCTGAACAATATGAAATCGCAAGGAAACGTGGAATTACTAAAAACCTACTTGAGCAGCGAGTACGGAGGTTAGGTTGGCCCATCGAAAAAGCAATCAAAAAGAAGCCACAGAAGAAAATTGATTATGGGAACTGGCCTAAAGTTGCTGAAGAGAATGACATAACTCCAACAGCATTCTACAACAGAGTATTGAAATTAAATTGGAGCCCAGAAAAAGCAGCTACAGTTCCTGTGAGAATCAAAAGGGAACCTGGAACTATCGAAGTAAAAAAGAAAAAACGTAGAGCAAAAAGAAGAAAGGTGGCTGCTGTATGAGATATGTAGGAATAGACCCAAGCAGTAAAACAGGAATGGTGTTGCTTGATCGGAACGGAAATTATCTAGACGGATTCGAAATAACATCTTTAGAGAAAAACAGCACAGTTCAAATAGACGAAATTATAGATGAAATATTTGACAACCTTGAGCCAAATGACGTGATAGCAATTGAGGGATTTAGCTTCAACTCCAAAGGTAGAGGGATAGACTTCCAATTTGGTCTAGGTCATGCAATCCGATTGGAACTATACAGACAGAATATTAAATGGATTGAGGCTGCTCCGGCTCAAGTTAAAAAATACGCAAGTGGTAAGGGAAATACCAATAAGGAAAACATGATCATTCCAATCTTGAGACACTGGGGATTCGAACACAACTCAAACAATGTGCGTGACGCTTTCGTATTGGCTCATATAGCTCGTTCAGTGCGTAGCGGAGTATTTACAACCCAGTACCAAAAAGAAGTCATGGAGGCTATCCTAGCGCCTCAAACAGCGAAGAAAAGAGCTTAGATATATCGGGTAGTAGAAACTCGGACTTCTGCTACCCTCTAACCAAACACCAGTTCTATAAATTCCAATTGAGAGGGAGAAAAACATGAATAAGCAGTATGAACAAGTGAGAGAGTTTCACGAAGCATTTAATCAAAAGATGCCAGATATGCCATGCATATTAGAGAGAGGTCGTACTGCTTACGATAGATTAATTTTGAAGGACACTGCATTTGAACTGCTGGCAACTTGTAGACGAATGAAAAACGCAAATATCTCCAGTGAAGTCATGAAACGAGCTTCTTGGATGCTAGAAGAGTTAATTGAGTTCATGCAAGCGGAAAACACATATGAACAAGTTGATGCATTGACTGATCTAATTTACTTTGCGATAGGAACATTTACTCTCATGGGAATAAAACCTGAAGCGTTTTTTGATATCGTCCATGCTGCTAACATGGGAAAGCTGCATGAGGACGGAAAGCCAAGATACGACAAACAAGGCAAGATTGTTAAACCAGATGGATGGCAAGCGAAATATGCTCCGGAACCAAAGATAATCAATGAATTACGCAGACAATCAGCAGAAATTTACGAGGGAGAGGCAACCAAATGAACGATACAATCAATGTTTTAGATAAAGGATATGTGCGCCTGGTCAATGTTATGGGGAGCGATTTGACAGTAGTAAATGCAGCCCGCGTCAGCTATGCGAAGGAATCAAAGGAATTATCTGAACGTGATATTAACTTAATCGAATTCCTAGCAAGAGAAGGACACACTTCACCATTCAGGCATGCAATGGCCCAATTTGAAGTATACGCGCCGTTGATGGTCGCACGTCAATGGTGGAAGTATCAGATCGGTTCAGCACACATGGAAGGCACAGGAGACAGCCTAGACGCTTGGAATGAGTCAAGCAGACGTTATATTACTGAAGAACCGGCATTTTACATTCCTGAACCGGACGAATGGCGATCAGCTCCGGAAAACTCGAAGCAAGGTAGTGGTGCTCCAGTTTCAGTGGGACTAGGCCGGACGTTAACTGAAGAGATACTAAAATATGTTGAGGACGGCTTAGATCTTTACGAACACGCGCTTAAATACGGAGCATGCGCCGAGCAAGCAAGATTGTTCTTACCAGCATACGGAATGTATGTACGTTGGTACTGGACATCATCACTTCAATCTATTTGCCACTTCCTTAATCAACGTCTGGAACACGATGCACAAAAGGAAATACAAGAATATGCCAAAGCAATCTTAACTTTAATCGAATCAAAGTTCCCAGTATCTATAGATGAGTTAATCCAAAAGAACGCTTGATACAGCCTAGTAAGGGAGAGATAAACACAACCCTATACGGCTAACACTTCGTTAAGCATATTCGGACGAAACGATGGCGGCTTTGCCGCAAACCTAAAAATGAGGAGCGAATGAGAATATGAAAGCAAATGTGAATCTTGAAATAGATAAAGATGATTTAAGCTACGAGTTGAACGCATTGGTCCGTGAGATTGCAGAAGAAGAAGTTAGAAAGATGGTCAAACAACATGCGGAGGCTCTTGTTAAAGAAGAAATCAAACGAATTATTGCTCCTATAGTCGATGATTATCTGGAAAGTGCCGAAGTTGGTCGTAAGCATATTTCATATCACGAAAAAGGACCAAGCAGAAGAAACATTGATGATTTTGTCAAACGAATAATCAAGGATTACTTAGATGAGCCCGTGTATCTATACTCAAAAGATTCTGAAAAAATCTCAGAAAAATACAACATATCATCGCAAAAACATGACAAGACAAGGGCCGAACTTTGGGTCATCAATAAAACGATCAAATTTGTAGATAACGAAGTATTCCCAGCTCTGGAAGCAAGATTGAAAGAAGTTGCTGAAGCGATTCTTCCAAATGAAAAACAGATGCAAGAGATCATCAAGGCGGAAGTACTGAAAAAGTTTGCTTAAGGACCGAAGGGCTTCGTTTTCGACCGAATCACCTAGCGAAGCGGCAGCCGTATAGAGCCTTTAGATCCATAATCCAAGTAAGGGAGAGATAACAGACTAAGGTCTGCTAAAGGGGAGGATGAAAGGGAATGAGAGAATACAAATTCCGCGGACGTAAAATTGAAACTAACTGGATTAAAAAATATACAGAGTATGAAGAAACATTAGGTGAATTTGTGTATGGAAGCTTACTTGATCTAGGAGGAAACGATACCTACATTGGTGTCACTAATAATTATGAAGAATCAAGAGTGTACGGAGAACCTCACAAAGAAGCAATATATATCAAGGTTAGCCGTGAAACAGTAGGTCAATACACCGGGAAAAAGGACGAAGAAAATAAAGAAATATTTGACGGTGATCACCTATATGCACCTGGAAACCTTGACGATGATTTGCAATATGTAGGAACTGTTGAATGGGACGACAACGATAATCGTTGGGAAGTATCAAGCTTTCATGGTCGCTTTGAATACATTCCTGACGGGTGCGTTGTTCGCGGAAGTCTTCACGATAATCTCGATCTATTGGAGGAAAACGAGTTTGAACATCCTCACCTATTAAACCTTCCTGGGGAGGTAGACCATGAGTAAACAAGAGCTAACCATAGAGTTTCTTGAACATATAAAGCATGGAATTGTAGAGTACTGGTCCAAATTACCTGATAAATCAGATATTGAAAAGTGTGAGGGAGTGGCATTCAGCATTTTAACACTCTTGGACGGATATAGCGGCGGCATGCCAGCATTTGAGGTTAAACCTTTGGACGAGAAAGGAATAGCTGGTGAGGACATAGCAGGCTCGTTACATGAGCAATACTCTGCTTTAGGAGGGTCAGGGAATGAGTAAACAAGAGCACCTTATATCAGCAGAGAAGCTACAAAAGGAACTTGAAACTGAGATTGGATATCTGAGCGGAGACAGTAATTATCAACGTGGGCGTGTAGAGGGTTACCAATGGGTGCTTGCACGGTTGGAGTCAGGAACCTTCAACGCTGATCTAGTACCCACCATTAAGCCGGGAGATAAGGTGAATCAGTATCAGATTGCAGTTATCCGCACGCTATGGGAATTAGCACAAGGAAGGATAGATGAACTTTACTCAGACATAGGCGCAGAAGAAGAAAAGCAAGCTGTTGAAGCGTGGATAATGCGCGTATTTCCAAAAGAGGTTTGGAGTGAATTGGTGCGCGCTGGATCGGAGGTAGTAAAGGATGAGTAGAGACTGGCATAAGGACAAGAAAGGGTAAGGAGTGAGTCAATATGTCATATAACACCGTAAAGGCCAAAACGTATTGGACCTGGACTAAACTAGCTGAAGCAAAGAATCCTACCCGATCTATAGCTGGTAAAGAGATATGGCCTCATTACAAACATGAAGCTCCAGCAAAGTGGTTAGAAGATGGATTGATCCAGGATGCCAGCGAAGTCGAGAAGGATGGTCAAGTTGATTTATTCGATATTTTAGCGTAAAAGTGCAAAGGAAATAGGTAATATCCCCAGGGTTATATATAAAATTGGTGTAAATGAGTGCAAAGGAGCGGTGGAAATGGAGGCGGTAATGCAAATGGAACTATTCCCGAGTGCTGCTGATTATGAGATACAGCAAACAAAAAAGCACCTAGAAGATTACCGCAAAATGCAACGGCATCTCAAGGTGTATTCTCAGAAACCTAGCTTAAGTCCAAAAGAGCAAGAATTACTGGATAAAGCCAAAAGGCTGCTCCCAGAAATAGACACAGCATTCGAACTCATCATGGATGAAGAAGTATATGACATACTCACACATCGTTATAAAACGGTAGGTAAACATAAGCACACAATAGCAAGGTACGTGAACAGCACAAGCGTGCGAACCATAAACAGACGTATTGACGCCGGAATAGAAACAATAGCCGAGTGCTTGAAAATAGCTGGTGTCATATAAAAATTGTTACAAGAAGTCATCTTAAACAGGTGGCTTCTTTTTTTTGGCACTAACTTGGCACCATCTTGGCCCTAAAGTGGCACAAATACAGCTTTAAAGTAGGAGTATAAGGTTAACGCCTGGGTTGCTCCTACTAACCCGATCATTGTAGGACTCGATCATGCTGAATGGTAATAGTGCCTTAGCGTTTATCGCTATGGTATGATGCGGGGAATGCAGGTAAGATCACTGCACTTTTATTATGGCCTTCATGTTAACGGACTTGTTTCGAACATGTCAAGGTCAAAATTAAATGACCAAATTATAAACAGGTGCGGTGGCAGCGCGACCATCGTTAAATGTTGCGGATGCTAACAGCCTGTTTTTTTATATTCCCTTAACTCAATGGCAGAGTACCTAAATAGGCGTGCCTTGGTTCGATTCCAAGAGGGAAAAGATAAAATGTTCTTCATGACCTTTTGTTTACTCCGTACCTGCTAATCCTCCAATGTCATTCCGCCGTGATCTCAGCGGCTAAGGTATCGGATCGAGAACGCCACCGGCAGCGTAAATAATGCCGGAAACAAAGGATTTCCTCGCATTTTGTCGTATTCATAGTGTGAGGAGGCGAAAAAGACATGATGAAATTAAACGAAGCTCAATTACACCTAGTAAGCTCGTTGTACAATGACAAAATTCCGGAAATGAGTGAATTCGTTAATCTTTTGGAGTCAGACAACCCAAAGGATCGTAATGCTGAGATGGGTTACTACATGAAAGAGCTTGAAAAGGATGGGTACATTCGAACCGACAAAGGTACCTTCAATGAAGGTGGTAGAGAACATCCTAAGTACGGAAATAGAGTGGTGACAATTTGGTTCGATAGAATTAAGTTGCTGCCTAAAGTAATAAGAGGTTTACAGAACGACGAACTATAAAACTACAAAAGCATCCAAAACGGTACGCATCCAGTCTATAACACAGGATTGGGTGCTTTTTTAATTTTATAGAGATATGGAGAGGTGAGAGATGATAAGGAAAAACAGAAAAAGATATGTCAACATGGGGGTTCTTGATGACTTAGCTGAATCGGCGCTAGGATTAGCTGAGAAAGCCGCAACAGATTATGTTGAAGTGAAAAAGAACTTTGTACCACCTTTGTATAACGGACCGATCCTAGTTTTTGTTGATGACGATATTACTGAGTCGGTGCTGACAAAGTGGAAACCAATAGCTGATGCAAAAGGGATTAAGGTGACTTTAGGTGCTGTAACCGATAACGTTGGTACTAGTGGGAAGTTAAACCTAGAACAACTTAAACGGCTTCAGAATGAAGGGTATGAAATTGTTTCTCATACAAAAACCCATCCTAATTTAAATTCATTGACCGAAGCTCAACTTGAAGTAGAATTTGGAGACTCCTATAAATGGTTGGTGAATAATGGCTTTGGTGGAGCGAACACTGTTGTTTATCCTTACGGAATTGAACAAACTAGCCTCCTGGTAAAGAAAGTAGCGCGTAAGTATTATGAATACGGTATAGATAACAAGGCATCTCTTAATATTTCGCCTATGGATAGCTTTTTTGTAGGCAGAACCGATTCTGATTATGCTACTCTAACTAGCTTGAGAAGTAGACTTGATACAGCAATTGCTCAGAATGGACTTTTAGTGGTGCTTACACATTCTTGGCGACCTGAAGGGGATATCAATAGCACAGGGACCTTCAGTGTTGAGAAGATATCTCAATTTATTGATTATGCCAAATCTAAAAATGTACCTATTATGACCTTTGGTGAGGCAGTAAAGCTAAAAGGTAATGTTTTTTCTGTAGGTGAATATACAGACGAGAAAAGCTTTTATGTTGCTAGGGATGGATCAGTAAAAGGACAATTTGGTTCAGGTGGTGGTGGAGCTGCTGACGGAATAAAGGTTCTGACAGACTCATCCTTACCTTTAGGAAGATCGATGCTTGAGTATGATGTAGATGTCCTCACAGTTCAGCCAGTATCGAACACTGCTGATAATCTACTGAACACAGGCGGTACATCATTCACTTTCAGATCAAGTGGGAAAAACTTCAGTTTTCAAATGTTCAGGCCATACAATGTAAATGACTTGTACATGCGGTACTGGAATGAAATACCTACAACACCAGCGTGGTCAAGTTGGCAAAAGGTGTCATCAGCACTTATTGTCCGAAACAACGATGGTAGCACAATGGATGCAGCAATAACCACTTATACAAGAATTGATACTGAAACAATCGTTCCGCTTAGTGCAGCGCGTGACAATTACCAAAACAAAGGTGGAGTAATGAAGGTATTCAGATCTAGTGTAAGTGGATACAGCTATGCAATCTTTATTCCAAAGGGTACAGCCGAACAACATATTAGATGGTGGGACGAAGCAACCTCTGCTTGGTTACCTTGGGCATCAACATAAGGGCAGCTTAAACGCTGCTCTTTTTCTTTGGAGGTAACATGCTATTACAAAAGATAAAAACCATATCACCAGAACAAGCCAAAGAAAAGCTAACAGATACAGAATACAGAATGTTTCTCTACTACCAAAGTGGTAAGAGAAGCAAAGACATCAACAAAGCATGCATACAGTTAGAGATGTCAAAACAAAGATTCGCTAAGACAAGGAGATCGCTAGAATATAAGCTCAGTAAAATGTGAGGGGATGAAGATGAACCTAAAAGAAAAGATACTGGTTACTCTCATGGTAGTTGGCGCTGTACTCTTTATAATCGCAATGTATTGTCTCAGGCTACAGTTAATCAAGTGGTGGCTATCATGACTCAAGCATTCTACAGAAGCAAAGCGTGGAAACGAAAGAGAGAAAAGATACTCAGACGTGATGAATACATGTGTCAAGAAAGCAAAAGGTACGGTAAGACCGAACCGGCTACAACTATTCACCATATTTTTAGCCGAGAAGAATATCCAGAATTAGAATTAGAAGATTGGAACCTTGTTGCTTTATCTGATAAGTGGCATAACGCCATGCATATAAGAGAAGCACATGAAATGACGGATATTGGACTTGAGTGGCAAGAACGGAAAAAGAAAGAGTTTATTAACTATTACAAGAATAAAGGCTGCTTGGTCAGTAATCCAAATGCTATTCGTAAACTCATTGAATTCGGGGAGGACGTTAGCTTATGGAGCATTGGGTAGATATTGTTGGATATGAAGGGAAGTATCAAGTATCGAATCAAGGCCGAGTGAGAAGCTTGGATAGGGAAATAATAACGAAAAATGGTGTAGTCAAACCTAAAAAAGGGAAGGTACTAAGTCCTTGCAACAATGGTAATGGATATATGTATGTGAGCCTTGGAAAAGGAAATCACGAATATATTCACCACTTGGTGGCAAGGGCTTTTGTTTGTAATCCGAGATGCGTAAAAGAAGTGAATCATATCAATGAGATAAAGAGCGACAACAGAGCAGATAATTTGGAATGGGTAACACGCATCGAAAACATAAGGCATGGGACTGGGATTGAAAGAGCAAGGCGGGCGAGGGCGGGCAAGTTAATAAACGGTAAGTGCAGCAAGCCTGTGATTGGTGTGCATGAATCCGACAACACAGTGATCGAGTTCCCATCAATAGCAGAAGCGACAAGGCATGGATATGATGCGGGTATGGTAATCAAATGTTGTAGGGGAGAAAAGAAGAAGTACAGAGGGTACAGATTCAAATACGCGTGACATCGAAAGTGACACCCCCCCGGTGTCTTTTTTTGTTTCAACACCATTGGAGACCGGTGAGTGGAGCCTTTTCCAATAGAACGAGTTTTCAAAAACTTTTTTCGGGAGGTGAGAGCATGGCGAACATAGGTAAAAAAGCAATAAAAGACCGCACTGTACAAGACATGCAGACACTTGGGGTGTACAAGCCTGAGTACGATGGGATCATTGATATTTACGCCGAGTTGGTGGACCAATATAACAAGATTACAAAGGAATTTAAAGATGGTGGGTACCAATATGAGGTTGAAACCGATCAGGGCGGTAAAAAGAAATCGCCTATTGTTGCTACACTTGAAACATTGCGGAAAGATATACTGGCATACTCAGACCGCTTGTGTCTCAACCCGAAATCTTTGGAGACTGTGACTGTTGAGAAGAAAGGGAAATCAACGCTAGCTGATGCGTTGAGTAGTTGGAATGACTAAACACAAGAACTATGACATCGTAATGGAGTATGCCAACAATATTATCGAGGGCAGGAAAGTAGCCAACAAAGAAATCAGACAAGCCTGTCAAAGATTTATAAATGATTTGAAAAATGAAGCATATGATTTCAATCCCAAAGACGCTGAGTTTGTTATTGGGATAATCGAAAAGACTTTCGTCCATCAAAAGGGCGAGGATATGGAGGGCTATCCGCTTCGGGGTAGACCTTTTTTGTTGCAACCATGGCAGAAATTTGTCGTGTATAACCTTCTAGGGTTTTTCCATAAAGGGACCAAATTAAGACGGTTTAAAGAGGCATTCAACATGCTTCCCCGGAAACAAGGTAAGACACCTTTTATGAGTGCCATAGCTTGGGGTCTAGGCTTGTTAGAAAGAAAGTCTGGAGCAGAGATAGTTATTGTAGGCGCGCAGCTTAAACAGGCACTACAGAGCTTCAACTTCCTTAACTACAACCTTAAAAACATGGGTGAGGAAAAGAATTTCCGAATCTTGGACAATAACCAGGAGCACAGCATAAGTGGTGAACTTGGTGATGGTTACTTACGTATCGAGACTATAGCCGGTAATAGTGACCGAATGGACTCCTTGAATACCTTGATACAGATACTTGATGAGTTACACCTTTACCGAAATGCGAGTCAATACAACACAATCAAGGAATCAGGCAAGGCATATCGTAACAGTTTGTGTATTGGTATCACGACAGCTGGCGACAACATGAACAGCTTCTGTTACAACCGGATGGTTTATTGTCAGAAGGTTCTTGAAGGAACGGTAAAGGATGAACAATTATTTGTCTTTATTGCCAAAGCAGACCAAGATCCTGATACTGGTGATGTTGATTACACTAATCCGATTGAACATGAGAAGGCCAATCCAAATTACAACGTATCTGTTTCTGGTCAAGAATTGATGAATGACGCGATGCAAGCCCAGAACGATCCTCAGCAGAGGAAATCATTCTTGGCGAAGTCGCTTAACATATATACTTCTGCTATGAAATCATACTTTAACATTGATGAATTCAAAGCGAGTGACCGTAAATACAGTTGGAAACTTGAAGAACTGGTGAAAATGCCAATCGAATGGTACGGCGGTGCTGACTTATCGAAGCTGCATGACTTAACAGCTACTGCGCTGTATGGAAACTACAACGGCGTGGATATAATCGTTTCACATGCTTTCTTCCCGATCGTAGCAGCTACAAGAAAAGCGGAAGAGGATAACATACCCTTGTTCGGTTGGAAAGATGATGGTTGGTTAACCATGACGAATACTCCAACAGTGAATTACACGGATGTTATCAATTGGTTTGTTAATCTGAAGGCCAAAGGATTCAAAATTAAACAAGTTGGTTTTGACCGCAAGTTTGGTCGAGAGTTTTATACCGGTATGAAGCGTAAGGGTTTCAGTATTGTGGATCAGCCGCAGTACTTCCACAAGAAGTCTGAAGGTTTCCGCAGAATCGAGAAACAAGCGAAGGATGGCAACCTTTACTACCTTCATTCACAAGCTTTTGAATACTGTGTACAAAACGTACATGCCATAGAAAAGACAGATGACATGATTCAATATGAAAAAATGATGGAAGAACAGCGGATTGATATTTTCGATGCCGCTGTTTTTGCTGCGGTCAGAATGCTTGAGAATCACGAACGTGCAGGATCTGCAAGTAAATGGCTGAATGGGGGGTGATGAAACTGAGCAAAAAGAAACGTAATCGAAGCCGAAACACAACTAATACAAGAGCAGAGCCGCAAAGTCCTTTAGGATGGTTCTTGACCACTGATGCATACGACACATTGTGCGTGCCGGGGTACACCAGACTTGCAGATAATCCGGAAGTAAAGATGGCAGTTCATAAAATTGCGGATTTGATCAGCAGCATGACGATCCATCTGATGCAGAATACAGATAACGGTGATATCAGGGTAAGGAATGAGCTGGCCCGTAAGATTGACATAAACCCTTACAGCCTAATGACTCGTAAAGCGTGGATGTACAACATCGTTAATACGCTACTGATTGAAGGTGATGGTAACAGCGTTGTTTATCCTAGCTTCTCAGATGGGCTCATAAATGAGCTTATCCCTTTAAAACCATCTGGTGTTAGTTTTGTCGATACCGACAGAGCATATCAGGTCCGTTACAAAGGTCAGTTATATAACCATGATGAGGTTTTACACTTTACCATTAATCCGGATCCTGAACGGCCTTGGATTGGCACAGGGTATCGGGTAGCGTTGAAAGATATCATTACGAATCTTAAACAAGCTACAGCGACCAAGAAGGGATTTATGAGCGGTAAATATATGCCGTCACTCATTGTTAAGGTGGATGCGAATACAGCCGAATTATCAAGCGAGGAAGGGCGAGACAAGGTATTTGACATGTACCTTAAACGCTCTGAAGCTGGACAGCCATGGATAGTGCCGGCTGATATGATTGATGTTGAGCAAATCAAACCGTTGTCGCTTACGGACCTGGCGATAAACGAGGCTGTACAACTGGATAAAAGAACAGTGGCTGGACTCTTAGGGGTACCGGCTTTTTTCGTTGGTGTCGGAGATTTCAAAAAGGATGAGTACAACGCATTTATTAATACTCGTATCCTTCCGCTGGCACAAGGCATTGTACAGGAACTAACAAGAAAGCTTCTAATTGCTCCGGACCTGTACTTCAAATTCAACCCACGCAGCCTATATGCCTATGACATGAAAGAACTGGCGGATGTAGGAAGCAACTTGTACATTCGAGGCTTGGCAGAAGGGAATGAGGTCCGTGATTGGATTGGCATGTCGCCAAAAGAAGGACTGGATCAACTTGTCATTCTCGAAAACTTCATACCAGCAAGCATGATAGGCAATCAGAGCAAGTTGAATCCCCAAGGAGGTGAGGACGATGGATAGGGATCAGAAAGTAACACGCAGCGTACAAACTCAGTTGCAGACACGGGCTGAACAAGACAGCTCAGACATGTTTATCGAGGGTTATTTTGCTGTGTTTAATCAACAAACCGAATTATGGCCTGGAGCATTCGAGGAATTAGCTTCTGAAGCTTTCAATGAGACGCTAGGAAACGATGTGAGAGCCTTGATTAACCATGACACTACTTTGGTATTAGGCAGGAATAAATCAGGTTCCTTGGAGCTCAAAGCGGACTCACACGGTCTTTGGGGGCGCGTCAAGATCAATCCAAATGATTCGGACGCGGTGAACATGTACGAACGAGTTAAACGTGGAGATGTGGACCAATGCAGCTTCGGATTCAACATTCTGCAGGAAGATACACAGTTTCGGGATGATGGCACAGTGAAATGGGTGATCCGTAAAGTGGATCTGCATGAGGTATCTGTTTGTACATTCCCGGCTTATGCTGCAACAGGTGTTCAAGCCCGTAAGGCAGAGGTAGAACAACACAAAGAACGTCAATGGCAACAACGAAAACAACAATTGAAAGCGAGGTTGAAATAATGGCACTAAAACAACTCATGCTGGGAAAGAAGATTGAACAGCGGAAAGCGGCACTTGCTGCATTGAATGAACAGGAAAAGGAATTGGTAACAAGGTCTTCTGAGCTTGAAAAGGCAATTGAAGAGGCTCAAAACGAAGAAGAGGAAGCTGTTGTAACCGAAGAAGTTGAGAAATACGAAACGGATAAAGCGGACCTTGATGGGAAAAAGACTGCTCTTGAAACAGAAATCGCAGAGCTAGAACAAGAGCTTGAGGAATCCCAATCAAAAGAACCAAAAAACACACCACCAGCTGCTGAACCAGAACAAGAAAGACAAAAACAATTTTCCCAAGGGGGCGAGTACAGAATGGCTCACAACAAATACGAAACTAGATCGGAACAATTGAAACGACTTGATACTCCAGAAGTAAGAACATTCCTTACAACTATTGCTGATGCTGTAAAAGACAAACGTACTATCACAAACACTGACATTGTTATTCCTGAAGCGGTTTTGAACATGATTCAGCTGCGTTTGGGTGATTACTCTACACTTTATCGTGAGGTAAATGTCCAACAATTGAATGGAACAGCCCGTGTAATCATGAATGGTGCCATTCCTAAAGCAGTGTGGATGGAAATGTGCGATCCTTTGACTGAGCTTACTACAGGATTCAGTCAAACTGAGCTAGACGGATGGAAAGTCGGTGGATTCATTTCTATCTGTAACGCAACCTTGGAAGATTCCATGATTAACCTGGCAAACTTTATTGAAGAAAATCTAGCGCTTTCTATTGCCATGGCTCTTGATGAAGCAATCCTACTCGGTGAAGGTGCGAGCGGAAAACAGCCACTTGGTATTATCCCAGCTCTTGCAGCAATAACAGAACGTAATGTGACAAGCGACGGAAGTCTAAATGATGTTGTTAGCAACGTTGCTCTGATTGATGATGGAGAAAATGGGGTTGCGGTTGGTGAAATCATTGCAGTAATGAAGCGTAGCTTCTACTACTCCACTGTCGCACCACAAACTTTCTTACCAACTGCCGACGGTCGCCTGGTGATTCAAACAGCTTCTAGCCCAAGATTGCCAGACGGAACACGTATTGTGTTCAATCAATTTGCTCCTGACAACACCATCGTGCTGGGTGACTTCAAAAAGTATCTGCTTGGTGAACGCCGCGGTGTGCAATTGGCAGTTTCGACAGATGTTAAATTCGTAGAGGATCAAACACTTTTCAAAGCAACAGCTCGTTATGACGGCAAGCCTATTTACACAAACAAATTTGTAGTTATCACAGTCGATGACACTACTGCACCAGCTGGAGCCTAATAAAACAAGGGGTGATTTAAATGGCCTACAAGGTTATTAAGGACTTCAAAGATTTACAAGATGAAAACTACATCTACCGAGCGGGGGACAAGTACCCTCGCAAGGGACGTGGTAAGAAAGAACGTATTGAGGAATTGTCGGGCAGCGATAACCTTCGCGGTGAACCGCTGATTGTTGAGGAAGAAGGCGATTCCTAATGGATCAGGATTTGATTGTAGGACTCGTTAAAGAAAGACTTGGCATCCGCACGGCAGTGAGGGACACATACCTTACTGCCATTGTGGGTGGCGTTATAACCGAGCTTCAGGACGAAAAGGGATTGGCACTAATTGGTGCTAATCAGTATCACGTTATGTTTGTGGTCGATTATGCGACTTGGCGTTATCAAAGCCGTGATGAATCTGGTGCAATGCCGAGGCATCTACAATTCCGGATGCACAATCTTATGGTGCATGTGGGTGGTAGGGTATGAGTTACGATCATGAATTAATCCTTGTTACTCCTGGTGGCATCATTGAGGATGATATAGGGAATCAAATTCCTGTGGATCCTGTTGAGCTTCCTGTATACTGCAGGCTTCAATCTGTAGGAAGAACAGAGTTTTACAATGCTGCTTCACAGGGAATGAAACCAGAAATGGTGTTTATCATCCACGCGTATGAATACGAGGGTCAGCAAATTGTTAAATTCGAAGGAAAACAATATCGAGTCATACGAACATTCCAAACCGGCACTGAAGAAATAGAGCTAACCTGTGAAAGGGTTGTTGCTGATGGCTAGCATTAGGATAGAGGATCTATCTTCTCGAATCGTCTCGGCTGTCAGAGAGTTCAATGATGATGTTACAGCAGGTATTGAAAAAGAGGTTAACCGTACAGCCGACGCATTCCTAAGAGATACAAGAGCCGCAGCACCTGTTGATTCCGGTAGGTATAAAAGTGGATTTAAGATTACCAGAGAGAATTTCTCCGGAACAATTAAGCGGATTCTATGGAACCAAAAAGAACCTTACCTTGGTCACCTACTTGAATACGGACACGCTAAAGTCGGAGGAGGTAGGGTAGCTGGTAAGCCACATATTAGGCCAGCATATGTAAAGAATGTTGAAGGGCTGCCCGAAAGAATTAAAAGCATTATCCGCAATGGAGGATAATTATGAATCAAGCTGAATTATTTGCTGCACTAAAGTCACTAGGCATGCCAGTGGCTTATTTGGCGTTTCAAAGTCCAGTGCAAGCGCCATTTATTACTTATCACTACGCTTATTCATCTGACATGATGGCAGACAACCAAAACTTTGTGGATATTGGTAATTTCCAAGTGGAGTTATACACCAAGATAAAGGATCTGGCTGCTGAGAAGAAAGTGCAAGACAAACTAAAAGAGTTAAGGTTGCCATATTCCAAAACGGAAACATGGATCGAAGATGAAAAGCTATTTCAAATCATATACGAGGTTCAATTATTAGGAGGCTAAAGCCATGAGTCAAAATAAAGTTACATTCGGATTGGAACAGGTACACATTGCATTCTTGGATGAAACTGCTGCTGATCAACCCACATGGAAAACACCGATTCATATTCCTGGAGCGGTTAGATGGACACCGGAGGCTGTTGGTGAAGCAAGTACATTTTATGCAGATAACGTGGCCTACTTTGTATCAACAGCAAACAATGGTTACACAGGAGAACTTGAAATGGCTAATGTTCCTGATGAAGTGACAGCGGAAATGCTTGGCTGGGAAATTGATTCTAATGGAATGTTAGTAGAAGTTTCTAACGCACTGCCTAAGAAATTTGCTCTAATGGGCCAAGTTCAAGGAGATCAGCGTAATCGCCGGTTTGTTTATTACGATTGCCAAGGTACCAGACCAGCAAAAGAAAGGACAACTCAGGGAGAAAGCATTGAACCGACAACTGATGTTCTGAATCTAACAGTTTCGCCTATCTCTCTAGATGGAAGAACGATTGTTAAAGGTGATCTCGAAGCCAATGATACAAATGCAACTGTATATAACAGCTTCTTCAATTCAGTTTACCTTCCAACCTTCAGCACAACACCGGAAGGAGCATAATGAATGGAAAAGGTATTTAAGATTGACGGAAACACAGTACGCTTTAAATCCTCTGCAGCTTTTGTGAAGAAATACAAAGCTCACTTTCGCAGAAATATTTTCACAGACCTTTACTTGTTGAATGAATCAATCTCTAAAGACACAGCAGGAAATGAAGTAATTGATTTCGGAAAGCTGGACATTGATTTGTTCTATGACATCGCTTGGGTTTTAGCTAAAACTGCTGATGATAGTATTCTTCCTGTGGAAGATTGGTTAGATCAGTTTGACTCATTCCCAATCGATATAATGCCTGAATTGCTGAGTATGGTTACTGAGAGTCTTCAACCTTCCACAGTTTCTAAAAAAAAATAGAAGATGACGGAAAGCCCTCTATTTTGACGCTTGAACTGTTAATGACAGCAGCGCTAGGTAGGGGGCTTTTACTCAGTGATTTTGATGATATGACGATCGGCATGATTTATGACTTCATCTATCAATATGACAATTTGCGTCAAGGTGGAGATAAAGAAGAAGTTCGCAATGCAACTCAAGATGACATCAATGACTTCTTTGGAAGCAGAAGGGGGTGAATAGATGGCAGAGACTATCAAGGGTATTAACGTCGTTATCGGTTCAGACACGACCGCGCTATCAAAAGCACTATCGGATGTAAATAAAACAAGTGGCAGTTTACAAAGGGAGTTACGGCAAGTTGAGCAGCTTTTAAAGTTTGACCCGGGTAACACTGAGCTATTAGCACAGAAACAGCAACTGTTGCAACAGTCGATTATAAACACAGCTAGAAAACTTGAACAGCTTAGACAGGCCCAAGCTCAGGTAAATGATCAGTTTGAACGTGGTGAAATTAGCGAGGGCCAGTACAGAGCATTTCAAAGGGAAATCGCAAAGACAGAACAAGAACTTAAGCGAATGGACGGGCAGTTAGACCAAAACACAAATTCGCTTAAAGCACAGGGTGTTACAGTATCAAAATTAGGCAAAGAGTATGAAGAAGCATTTGACCAAGCTAAAAGAGCTATGGGAAATGCATTTGATCAAGCCAAAGCACTTGGTACAGGGCTGACGGCTGCAGGTGCTGGGTTGGCTGCTGGTCTAGGTAAAGCGATAAGTACGTCATCAGAGTTTGAGGCCCAATTAAGCCGTGTAGGAGCCATAGCAGAGGCAACAGACAGTCAACTACTTGAATTACGTGATTCTGCACTTGAGTTAGGAGCAAGTACATCTAAAAGTGCAAGTGAGGTCGCAAAAGGCCAAGAAGAACTTGCTGCATTAGGTTTTACCGTTGAAGAAATCTTAGGGGCAATGCCAGGTGTAATCTCGGCAGCAGAGGCATCTGGAGCAGACATGGCACAAACAGCCGAGGTAATGGCATCAACACTTAATATCTTTGGCAAAGAGGCCTCAGAAGCTACTAAGGTAGCGGATATACTTGCTAAGACAGCGAACGTTTCTGCTGCGAATATTACAGACATGCAGTATGCCTTGAAATATGCTGGACCGCCAGCAGCAGCATTAGGTATTTCACTTGAAGAATTATCTGCAGCTATCGGTATCATGACCAATGCAGGTATGCAAGGGGAGCAAGCTGGTACATCTTTGCGCTCCGCATTACTAGCCCTACTAAACCCATCAGAAGAAAACAGTAAGTTAATGAGCGCTATGGGTGTAGAGATAACAGACCTAGAAGGAAACTTTATCGGTCTGGAAAAACTCGTGCAAAATCTTTCAGATTCCATGGTAGGCATGAGCGATACACAAAAAGCGGCGACCTTAGCTTCTCTGGTTGGTACTGAAGCGGTATCTGGGATTCTCTCTCTTATGGCAGCTGGGCCAGAGGAAATAAACAAATTCTCACAGGCACTTGAAGATTCAGGTGGTGCATCCGCTAAAGCCGCAGCGCAAATGAAAGATAACCTAAAAGGCTCAGTGGAAGAAATGTCCGGTGCCTTTGAAACATTAATGATAACCATTGGTACAGCTTTAACACCTATGATACAAGCTCTTGCTAATGCGCTAGGTGGTCTTGCTAACTGGTTCAATGGATTGTCTCCAACTTTACAAAGCTTTATCGCAATTGCTGGAGCAGTTGCTGCAGCGGTAGGTTTGATAGCGGGTCCATTGTTATTAATTGTTGGATTCATTCCTCAGATAGCTGCAGGATTAAGCGCATTAGGCCCGGCTTTTGCGGCATTAACCGGTCCAATAGGCATAGTTGTAGCTGCTATTGCTGGTCTGGTCGCTGGTATCACTGTACTTTACAACACGAATGACGAAGCTAGAGCCAAGATAGATGCGGCTTGGAAAGCGATTCAGACTGCTGCCCAAACCATATTTAATGCTGTGTCAGGGATCATTAAAACAGTGTTTGGAGCTATAAAACAGTTTTGGACAACCTGGGGTGGGGATATTAAATCCTTCTTTCAAACCCTATGGGATGCTGTAAGCAAGATATTTAAAGCTGTTTTTGATACAATCTCAAAAATCGTCAAAACAGTTTTCAATGATATCAAGGCTTTTTGGGATCAATGGGGCGGTACTATTCAGCAAACTTTCAAAAACCTATGGGAGATTGTTAAAACTATATTCAGTGCGGCCTTTACTGTAATTTCAACTGTGGTAATGACGGCATTCAATGCAATAAAAGCATTCTGGGATACGTGGGGCAGTACTATTCAAACTGTATTTACAACCATTTGGAATGTAGTAAAAACTATTTTCCAAGGTGCTTGGGAAGGAATTAAAATTATTGTCGAAACCGCCGTGAAAGTAATATCAGGCATAGTGGATGTATGGCTAAAAGTGTTCCAAGGTGACTGGAAAGGCGCTTGGGAGAGCGCTAAAAAAGTTGCAAGTGATTTGTGGAACGGAATCTTAAAGATATTTGCAAATGCCTTTGAAGTTATGATGGATGTTGGTAAGAATATAATCAACGGATTAATTCAAGGTATAAAGAACTTGGCAGGAGCTGTTGTTGATACAGCAAAAGACATAGCGAAAAGCATAGCAGATGCTTTCACTGATTTCTTCGATATCCACTCTCCATCTCGATTAACAAAAGGATTTGGTAAAAATATTGTACAAGGGTTAGCGGAGGGGATTGCGGAAACATCACGAGAAGCGGTTAAGGCAGCTACTTCATTATCAGCGTCTGTGTCCAAAGCGATGAGTCTCGATCCAACTAACGTGTCTGTTGCAGCAAATGCGTCATTGGAAAGAGCAAAGTCAATTAATGGTGCAAACGGAGGTAGGTCAATCACTCAACAAATCACGATTAACAGTCCACAACCCTTGTCACCTTCAGAAACCGCTAGATTAAACCTTCGGGCCGCTAGGCAATTAGGTATGGAGTGGTGAGCCAATGAAATCAAAACAATTGAAATTTACAAATAGCCGACGGGAGTCTATCACGTTCAATGATAGTAACTCCTCTTTTTTTATGCGAGATATCACCGGATTAGGTGATGTGGACGCGGACATACAAACTCAACAAGCCCCATATCAGGACGGAACGACCTTTATTGACGCCATACTTGGCATGAGAACGATTAGTTTTGAGGTCTGGATTGTTGGCGCGAATGATACAGACGTATCTCAGAAACGCGCTAGGCTGGCTCAGGTGCTTAATCCTAAGAACGGCGAGGGATTAATTGAATATCAGTATGGGGACGTTGTGAGGGTTATTAATGCGGTTGCTGAGCATGTCCCAACCTTTGGGGCTGGATTTGAAAACAGGGGCAAGTATCATCAACGAGCGCTTATTGATTTGATTTGCCCTAACCCATATTGGAGATCAGCCAATATTTCAGAGGAACCGGCATTCGAACCTTTATTCCAATTTCCGTTTGAAGGTGAGTTCCAAATGGGATTCCAACGAGATCAACGTATCATTTTAAATGATGGCGACGCACCGGCACCTATACAAGTTGAATTCTTCGGGCCAGCGCTTAACCCTAAGATCGTAAATAACACAACAGGTGAATACATCCGGGTTCGCCAGCAACTTCAGGAAGGTGAACGGATGATGATCGATACCAGCGACAATAACAAGTCCGTTTACTTTGTGGATTCCAACGGAGTAGAGCGGAATGTATTTAACTGGATCGACCTGAACAGCACCTTTTTTAAACTTGAAATAGGTGAAAACGAAATTGAATATACAGCTGACGATGATATACAAGGAGCTGTAGTTAATATCAGTTACGACAAGTTATATACAGCTGTATAAAGGAAGGTGGACTTATGGAGAGGTCATTATTTTTTAACTCAGCACCGGGAGATCCGAGAATATACCAAGCGTCTGATTTTGCAGATTATTTTGGGAGTGTACTTTTTACGGGATTGCTTCATGTTGATGGAGTGCCGGGATTAGCTGTCAATGTGGAAACAGGAACATTGGACACTGTAGTAAGTCCGGGTGGAGCAATCATGGAGGGATATCTGTATGAAAACACCTCGGAACACACACTTACTCATGCAATACCAGAAGCAACCTTAGATCGGATTGATCGGATTGTATTAAGGCTTGATCTAAGAAATTCCGAACGAAACATTAGGCTTCATGTTAAAGCAGGTACAGCAGCAACATCACCGGTACCACCAACATTACAACGCGACAATTTCATTTACGAGCTTTCATTAGCTCAGATCAGAGTCAGAGCAAATACTGTTCAATTATTGCAATCGGATTTGATTGATGAGCGTCTTGATGAAGGTTTATGTGGATTGGTGAAATCTTTAATTAATGATGGAATTACTGAAATCACATTTGATGAACACTTAGCAGACCATACAGACCATGTTTATTATGCTGATGACACAGGAACAGCAAACGCAAAAGTGGTTACTATCAGTCCGACACCTACTTCATATAAAAAGGGCCTAGGAGTTTCGTTCACCAATTCACTTCAAAACACAGGCGCAGTAACAATAAATATAAATGGACTTGGCGCTAAATCGATACTGAGGTCAAATGGTACTGCACTAACTAGTGGGAATTTAAGAGCGAATAGCGTTTATACAGTTAGATACAATGGCACAAATTTTATCTTACAGGGTGAAGGAGGTGAGTACGGAACAGCAATTGCAGGCGATGTAAGAGCAGGAAAGACGATCGGGACTCAAGATGGATTAGTAACAGGTACTTTGCCAGTGCAAACCACTACAAATATAACTCCAACATTCTCTTCCCAGACGTTCCCAGCTGGTATATATCCGACATTTACTGTTGCGCCATCTACTGACAAGAAAGCCAGATTTGAAAATGTAATTATACCAGCAACGAGCTATTATTCTGCTCCGGTAGGTTTCGTCCCACTAATGGCTGCTTTTGAATATTCCTCAAGTATAAGAGTTATTACAAACTCAGCATCGAATGGAGGTATTGGGTCGAGTAGCAGATCGTATGGAGATTCATTACCAATACAATTTAACGCGCTTAACTCATCAATGGCAGTTTTGTTATATAACAACAGCTCAAATTTAATTACTGGAGTGAATTTATTAATATTGGGGTGATAAGATGTTCGATTGGATAAAACAAAATTACACTATTGGTACACTTGATGTGATTGGAGAATGTATAGTTTGGGGAAACGGTTTTCAATATTATGGAATCTTTACACCTGTAGACAAGTTTGTCGAAATGTTTGGAGAGACGATTCGAAATGCTTTAGAAAATGGCGAGGATGTGAAAGAGGCTATTCGCAATTCAGACCCAGGGAATCTTCGAGGGTTTAACGACATCATATGATAACGAGGTGACTACATGACGTTACCAATACGTATTATGACAAGAGACTTTATTCTAATCGCTGAAATCAATCAATATGAATCACTGCAGCTGACCCGCTCCTGGCATGGAGTGGGTTCTATTGATTTGCGGATTAACCGATATTTGAAGCATGCAAACGAGCTGCAACGCGGGCGTATTATCTTCCCACACAACAAACTCAACAAAGCATACATCATTCGACATCGTGAAATCGAGCTGGATCAAGACGGCAAGGCAACAGAGAACTGGATCATACGAGCATTACCCTTGAAATCGTGGCTAGGACAACGCATTACATATCCGCCTTCGTCTACCGGATACGACAACAAACAAGGGAATGCCGAAACTGTAATGCTACATTATGTCAATAAGAACATCGTTAATCCAGTGGATTTAACTAGAAAGATGGATAGTGTTGTATCAAGTCCGAATTTAGGCCGAGGCGCGTCTATAAGCTGGCAATCGAGGTATAAGAACTTGGCTGATGAAATATCTGAAATAAGCCTTGTAAGCGGCCTAGGATGGAATGTTGACGTTGATACAGTCAATGAGCAGTTTATATTCAAGGTGTTGGATGGTCGGAATCTTACTGCCAATCAATCAGATTTGCCACCGGCTATTTTTAGCCCTGAGTTTAACACTTTGGGTAAGATGACATTTACTGAATCGGAGCTTAACTATCGAAATTTCGCCATTGTTGGGGGACAAGGTGAGGATGTAGATAGGCGTATTGTGGAAGTGGGATCATCAGTAGGTTATGACCGTTATGAGTTGTTTGTAGATGCTCGGGATATACCGAATACAAATGACGAAGACCCGCCAGTAGATCGACCGGATGCTGATGTAATAGCAGATTTAACAGACAGAGGGCAACAGAAGCTTACTGAGTACGAACAAGAAATATACCTTGAAGGACAGGCCCTCACAAAGTCCAGATTGACCTATGAGACGGATTACGACTTGGGGGATATCGTAACTCTCCAGAATAAAGAGTGGGGTGTAACGCTTGATGCACGCATCACAGAAGTCAAAGAAGTGTATGAGCCAGGCAACACAACAACAGAATTAACCTTTGGAAACAACCGTCCTACGCTAATAAGCAAAATCAAACAAGAACTATCCAACATGAAAGCTGAAATCACGCGATAGGGGGTGATCTAATGAGCCGTGGGAGTGGCTAGAGATTTTATATAGAGATAGGGGGAAGGAGAATATGAGCCCGAATGAAGGGGTGAGCGAAATGACGGATGTTAACACCTTGGTCAGTCTGCAAATTCAGATTGCCAGGATTGAAGAGATGTTGAAGCCTATTGGTGCTATCGTACCTACCGTAACTGATGTGAAGGAAACATCCAGGCAAGCGTTGGAATGTGCCCAACAGGTAAAACAAAAGCTTGAAGGATTAGAGGTTGAGTCTGCTCAAACCAAGTCAACAGCCGATGAAGCGCTGAGAAAAGCAAACGCTGCATTGGAAGCTCAAGCAGCTCAAGCAGAGTCACAAAAGTGGTTTAAACGTACATTCTACGGTGCATTTATCGTGGCGGCAACTGGTGGTATTACGGCGGCTGTATGGGCCGGTATTAAATTAGCAGCAATAGGATAAAAGAGGAGATGAAATGATATGGAATGGAATGCGATTTTTGAACTTATTGATCCGACCTTGATCGGTGTTCTGGCAGCATGTTGGGTAATTGGTTTTGCAATTAGAAAAATACCGAAAATTCCGGATTGGACCATTATATTCTTTGTTACTGTAGCGGCTATCTTATTTACTGTCGGGATGCATGGATGGTCCGTCCAGTCATTGATTCAAGGGATTTTAGTTGCTGCATTTGCTGTTTATGGAAACCAAATTGTTCAACAGACTGCAAGGGGAGTTGATCAAAAGTGATCGAACTTATGATAGATCCTGGCCATGGTGGCGATGATCCGGGAGCGGTTGGAAACAGGATAAAGGAAAAAGATATTGTCCTCGCTATTTCTAAAGGCATTAAAAAGAAATTGGAACATGAATACGAAGGCATCAATGTAACACTAACTCGCAGCACTGATATATTCCTAGAACTCAAAGAGCGTACCAACAAGGCTAATGCAGCCAGTGTGGACGCTCTTATTTCTATTCACTGTAACGCTGGAGGCGGTGCTGGTGGCTTCGAAACATTCCGGTATACAAATGCTAGTGCGAAATCTAAAGAGCTTCAGGAGACACTACACACCGCCATAATGGCCGAATTGGATCAGTTCAATGTCATCGATCGTAAACAGAAGGCAGGCAACTTGCATATGGTCCGTGAATCCAAAATGCCGGCTGTATTGACCGAGAATCTTTTCATTGATGTAGCAGCTGACGCAAACCGGCTGCAGAGTGACAAGGTTATCGACGCTTTAATTAATGGTCATGTGCTTGGCGTAGTTAAATACTTCGGGTTGAAAAAGAAGGAGGCAGCGAAGTTGGCAGAAAGAGATATTAACAAAGTTAGCCCATGGGCTGAGGATATCTGGAATCAAATGACGAATGCTGGTTATTTTGATGGCAGCCGTCCGGGAGCTCCGATCACTCGTGAAGAAATGGCAGTTGTGCTAAGTCGATTGATTAACAGCCTGAAATAATGAAAAGGCTCCTCAAGCATCTGCAGGGGAGCCTTATTTTTGTTATATGAGTTCAAGTAATTGTTTTTTCTTTTCTGCGAATTCTTCCTCGGTAATAATACCTTCATCACGTAATGTCGCTAACTGCTTCAATTTATCCGATACGCTCACTTCGGTAGCAACTGGCTTGCTATCCTTCTTAGCCAATTTTTCCTGAACAAGATTGATGAAGTTTTCAACATCACCTTTATTAATCCATTTCATTTTTACTTTGTTCCCTGAAGCGAAGAAAGATATTTTTTTACCCATTAGATCTTTACCGTACTCGAACGAACTGATATTTGAATATGGAAATGATTCGAGATCAAACCCGAATGTTCTTTTCCCATAGAACAAGATGCGACTATTGGTTGCAACGATAATACCGTTCCGCACTGTATCCGCGTTCATGATTTTAGTTTCGTACGCACCGAATACGACTGACTCAGCAACTTCATTAGGTTGGAAATGTTCTTGAGCCTTTTTCAACAATTTATCAATGTTAGCCATTGTTTCACCTCAGATATATGATATGGGTAGTCTAACAGAAATAGGTATTTTTATCTATAAATTACGAGAAAATGAAATATTCGTTTCAATAATTTCTCATTGATAAAAGAACACACGTTCGTATATAATACCTAAGTAAATAACTACTGAGGTGATGGGCATGGGTAAACTTGAAGGTAACGGTATTATGGAATCATCACGTATGATTATGCCTGAACATCGGCAAGCTTGGATTGATCGGCAGCTGGAGAAGAACAAACATACTAAACCGATTATTGACGAACAAGAAATGCAATTAATTGAACGTGCTTTAGTTGACAGTTTTAACCAACGCGAACGAGTAGATTTGATCCTTTATGATCCATTTGAGGACAGACATGTATCGGGTATAGTATCGACAATCGACACTTATAAGAGACAGGTCAAACTAATTACGTCTGAAGATGACTTTGAGTGGATCAAGATTAAAGAAATAGTGGCTGCAACTTTATAACCCGAATGCTCGTCAGACCTAGTGTCTACGGGCTTTTTTCGTTGACATAACCCCCATTTACGCCCTATTATGTCATTGCTGTAATTCACTAAAGGGGGAGGAAAAAAATCCTAAAAAGTGTATTGCAAACAAGACAGAGGCGTGCTATATTTGTATTGCAAACAATACAGCGGCCCTTTAAAAAAGGAGATGACATTTATGACAGTTGATAGGAAAAGTCAACTGCCCGCTTTATTTGTTGTATATACCTCTCGGGAGGCAGCTGAGAAATGGAGGCTGTCAGACAATACCGTTACTCAATGGTGTAACCGAGGGAGATTTAAATGCAATGAAGCTAGGAAGTCAGGAAAGGTTTGGTTAGTAACTCATGATGGGATGCTAAGATTAGCCGGTCCGATGCCTGACGATTAATCTCGGGGGAGATGGGCAAAGTGAGTTTGTGGGGTTTTGTAGGTTTTATGGTTTTCTCGACACTAGAATCATGGGCGTTATTTTCGTTTATCATGTCGATTTTCAGGTACAAAAGCTTAGGATTCATCTGGCACATCATTTTCTTGGCTTTTCTAATCAATATCCAAAGCTTTGTATTAAGGAACGAATTTGATTTATCGTTTTTAGTACCGCTGATCGTGGTCATCACATTCACTTTGTTTCTAGCGATTAGAGTAAAGATACCTGTTGTATGGGCAACAATTGCAACGGTCATGGGGTATGGGTTCTATGTAGTGCTACAGTCGATTGTAATCTGGATTTTGTTCGGAACCGTAGCGAATGTAGATTCTCCAACAGATGGTTACGCAATTCAAACAGTTACCAGTGTTCTTACGATTGTAATCGGAAACTTATTGTACAAGATGGGTAGAGGTTTTTCCTTTGACTTCGAAAGATTACGATTTAAATTTGAAGATGCTACCGTGATAGTTGTCCTAGTGTTGTTCTTCCTTTTTACAAGCGTGTTGTTCTTCAATAATGAAATTTGGATCAACATTTTATTCTTTGCCATTATTGCTGGGTATCTGGCCTATTATGCAATGAAAAAGGAGAATGGAGATTGATTGACTCAGCTGCAAGAAAAATAAGTGTCTACATAAAACAACAAGTCCCAGAACATCCGAGCTCTGTTGAAGTCCTTGAATACTCGATTGGCATGTTCATAAATATAGCAGCTATTATCCTGGGTTCCTTGGGAATCTCATACTTTACTGGAAATACTATTGAAATAATCATTATATTAATCTCATTTTCGTTTCTGAGGCAGGTGTCTGGGGGTATACATTTAAAGACTGGCACAGCTTGTGCTGTTGTTAGCATCTCTTTGTTTACCCTCATATCATTCTTCCATACGGATCAGGACGCGGTAATACATGCTATGACCGCCTTAACACTCCTAATTGTCTTGATCTATGCGCCTTCCAACTTTGAGAAACAACACAATGTACCCAAAAAGTATTACCCTCTATTGAAATTAATCTCTTTTATTATGGTCACGACTAATTTTGTCTTTGTATCTGATGCTTTAGCCATCAGTTTTCTTATACAAAGTATCACTTTGATTATAGGAAAGGAGGTGAAACGATATGGTAGCAGCAGTAAAGCATAACGTACTTTTTGCAATGGCAACATTCTTCTCTAAATTTGGTAAGTCTGTAGCAAAGAAAAGATCCATCGCTTACATCTATGAAGGAAACGCACCTGAAGAGCTTTTCAAATAATAAAATCAGGAGATGTCTTCTATGGATATAGATCCGGATTTATATGTGAGTAGGGATAGAATAGGAGGGTCAGGAAAGGAGAAAATCCAGATTCCTAATATTCTATTTCTAGAATGGTCAAGCGATATTAGTATGGTCATTGTACACATGAAAGACGGTGCTCAATATTACTTACCTGGAGCGTTGATATTCTGGGGAGAGTTCATGACAAGCAGCGGTTTTAAGTTTGTAGATGTAGACCGTTCTAATTGGGTTAATACTGACAATGTACAGTGGGTTGAAACTGACCCATTCCCGAAGGTGTGTTTCGGTGGCAAGTTCTTTTGTCCAATGAGGGGAACCAAACATCGTCTTCAAGAAACTGTACAATCATTACTTCAGGCAAACCCATGTATCGCTGTAAAATATAATAAAAGACACAAATGGAGCCTCGTTTGAAGGGCTCCATTTTTCTTGCATATTATACACTACATATTTAGTCTTGTCTGTCGAAATTTGGTGTCGAAAGTGGTGTTTTCGTCTGTTTAAAATGCTTTTACATTAAGATGAAATGCCATTAAAATATTAATAAGAAGGGAGTGAGTGATTTTGTTTGAATTTGTTAGCACTCACTTTTCGGACCTAATAGGTCTCGATTCTCCCGGGAGGCGGATTCTTTCATATCCGCTGAGCTTACTTTTCTAATCTCCATTCATAAAGATCTTTTAACTCACAGTCGAGTATTAATGTGGCGGTGTACAAGTCCTCTGGTTGCATTACTCGTTGGTTGTTGCAAAAGTGGGATATGACCCTGGGATGTCTGTGTGCTCTTCTAGCATATTCAGATTGCGTCCATCCTTTTGCTTTTATGAGATTAGGAAGCAAGCATCTCCCACGGGAGATATTCACTTCTAAAGGTGCTCCTTTCAAAACCAACAAATCTTTAAAAGAGTTTTAAAGGTCAGGTAAATTGTAGCATGGTGCAGGGACGTTGGTAAACACTCTAAAAATTCGTAAAGGAGAGTTCTCAGCATGGGAAATGAGGCAGATCAGCGATCCAAAAGAATTGAGGATACTTTGTTGTTATGCGAAATGAAAGATAAGGATATGCATAATAGACTGTCGTACTTGTTAAGAGAGCTGCAACAAACTCCAGGGATCAATCTGGAAGCATTACAAGAGATTGAAGATTTGTATATTCAGAAAGGCATCATCTTTGCATCCGAGGCGTACATAAAAGGGTATGGTGACGGTAAAAAACTTAAAAATTGTTAACATGTTAACGAGTTGTTAACACACTAACGTTAACGAACGTTAATTTACATATACTAACGGAATGAGGGAATTAGAGAAACCGCACTGACGTTAACGCATGTTAACACAGGTAGTGACCTTAATTTCATGGGCGGCATGATGTAATAAAAGCATCAAAAGCCTATAATAGTATTAATTAAAAGACTCCCGAGAGGGAGTCTTTTCTTATTAAATCACGAAAAAAACACATTTCCTGCTTCAGATAACATATTAATTTGAGTGTGTCGGACAGGATTGAAGTATCCTTCCGATATTCGTGTCTGATTAAGATAGAATAGGAAACTACCCTTAAGATAAACAATTTTTATTTAGTCTAAAAAATAATGGATAAGGAGCTAATTAATATGTCGTAATATGTCGATATAAGCAAAGCGGATGTTTGCTGCAATTTATTATGGAGGAAAAATTATGTACTTAAGAAAGCTTTCAAAAAAACTAATATCTTCAATTGTGGTGCTAACATTGGCTCTGTCAAGCATAGGAGGAATTGCTTTTGCAACCCCCCAACCTGATCAAGACGACCAACTCACAGGATCGCCTATTGATGACCAACCAACATTGCCTACGGACACACCTGAAGGCACACCTGAAGACACTTCGACTACGCCTATTACAGATGGAGTGGAAGAAGGTAATGATTCACTGATTGCTAATGACGATATACTTTCACCCTCTATCAAAGGAAGCAAAGAGATCCAAATACTGTTTACTGATCTCCTAAAAAATGATTTAGCTGGTACTGTCAATGAAGAATCCAGTCAAAATCTTAGTATTACTGATTTTAGTGAAGTTGAAGGTGGAGAAGTCACTCGTTTTGGTGAATTTTTTAGATTTACACAGAATCCAAATTTTACGGGTAATGCTAAGTTCAAGTATACGATAAGCGATGGACTACACACGGCGAGCGCAGTAGTCAGTATTGAAATTAAACCTAGAACGACTGTAACGACAGTATCAAGTTCACCGAATCCGTCTAAACCGGGTGAAATGGTTCGAATACAGGTGAGAATTGAATCAAAACCTCAAACATCAGGAGATTTGCACGGAACGCTTATTCTTAAAGATGGTACAGAGGAATTAGCCAGTCTTGAGGTAAAGCCCCATGGCATTTCAAATGGATACACATTAGTGAACTACGAAACTAACAACTTGACAATTGGTGATCATCCCCTGACTGCTGAATATAGTGGAGACACACTATTTGAGCCAAGTATAACTTCCGAACCTTATATCCATGTTGTAGGAACTACTGTGCCGACGCCAACGCCGGAACCGACGCCAACGCCAGAACCAGCGCCAACGCCAGAACCGACGCCAACGCCGGAACCGACGCCAACGCCGGAACCGACGCCAACGCCAGAACCAGCGCCAACGCCAGAACCGACGCCAACGCCGGAACCGACGCCAACGCCAGAACCAGCGCCAACGCCAGAACCGACGCCAACGCCGGAACCGACGCCAACGCCGGAACCGACGCCAACGCCAGAACCAGCGGCAACGCCAGAACCGACACCAACGCCGGAACCAGCGCCAACACCAGCACCAACGCCAGAGCCGGAGCCAACACCGGAACCAGTACCAACGCCGGTTCAGCCAGAAGATGATATTTTCAAGAAAGAAATATTCAAATCTGGTGCAAGCGTCATTCAGACATTGGAATTAAAAATCAATGAGGCTCTTAAAAACAAAGAAACTGCATTTACTCCAGCAGACACAAAAAATCATTGGGCTGATCAAACGATCGATATCTTCGCAAAACTGAACATTATTAAAGGATACAAGGACAGTACGATTCGGCCGGATCAAAACATGTCTCGTGGGGAGTTCATTGCAATCCTTTCTAGAATTTTTGAGGTTGAAGGAACAAAGCAAGTCGCGTTGCAAGATGTGAAGGGACATTGGGCAGAAGATGCTATCGTACAATTTACGAAAGCAGGAATAATTGCTGGGAACGGAGACGGAACATTTAAGCCAAACAAGGCAATAACCCGTGAGCAAATGGCTATTATCTTATCTCGAATTGTAAACCTTCAAGGTGCAACGCAGAGCGCAAACGATATGAATTCTGATCCAATTCAAATGGCAGCACAAGCGGGATTAATTAAAGGTAACGAGAATGGAGCATTGAACCCGCATGGAACTGCTTCGAGGGCAGAAGCATTGGAGTTAATCCTTAATACTTTAAAGCTTAATTCTAAAATCAAAACGATGCTAGAACTGCTAGAATAAAGTAACTAAATCAGATCAATTACAGAAATA
Organism: Neobacillus mesonae; assembly: GCA_023715865.1. Lineage (GTDB taxonomy): Bacteria > Bacillota > Bacilli > Paenibacillales > Paenibacillaceae > Paenibacillus. The sequence continues at coordinate 2,508,496 of JAMBOW010000001.1, read as the reverse complement.
ATTATTTATTATAAGGAAAAGCAAAAGTATCAATATCTTAGGGGCTACCTTCGTGGTAGTCCTTTTTTACATTGAGTCTCCTAGTACTTTGCTGCATCGATGGTCCAGTCACAAACAAGAAACTTTAGTCAGGGAATTGCCGCCTATTATAGGGCGGTTTTTCTTTTGTTCTATATATGGAAGGAGGAGTTCAATAATGGCTTTGAAAAAACAGAGTCACTGGGCCGACAGAAATCGGGTACCGTATTACGGACAGGATAAAGCCGCTGCGGTGTCAGCCGCAGATAGCTAAATATGGTTGAAGCTCGCTATCCAGGAACTCGAGGTAACGATTTTGAGTATATGATTCGAATTAGCTTGGTAGATGCAACAAAGAAAGAAATCCTTATACAAGATACCAAGGGTGTATACGACTCGAAAACATTTTTGGTAGGTAACATATTAACCTCTTATAATCCATTCTAATATTGTGTAAAAGGGTTATAATGAAGTGATAAACTAGTAGGCTAGGAGAGTACGGCTCATAATTTTCTCCCGTGTGCAGAAAGTAGAAAGGAAAAACATGAACAACAAGAACAGAGTTCAGCCATATACAATCGAAAAGATCGAAGCGAAGCCATATGAGAAAGTTATTGAATTTGTGATGCGGATACGAAGTGAAGTATTCCCTATGCTGTCTTCCGAGCAGCTTCCTCAGGACCTGGCTGAATTCGAAGAGCATTACGTACACAAGGAAAAGTCGGCATTTTTTGCGGCCGTTACAGAGGACGGAAAGGTGCTCGGAACAATCGGTGTTTGCCCGTACGATGGAAGACTGAGCCAGATCGAGGGATGTTATGATCTAACCCAAACGGCCGAAATTGTGAAGTGTTATACGGATTCATCTTATCGGCGCTCAGGGATAGGATCGGCTTTATTCGAAGCGGCAGCTCACTTCAGCCGCGAAGCCGGTTATCTTACGCTTTACTTGCATACCCATCCATTCTTACCGGGAGCGATTCCGTTCTGGAAGGCAAAAGGGTTTGTAGAAAGACTGGCCGAAGAGGATCCAGTATGGAAAACGCTCCATATGGATATGAAGCTGTAATTGCACCTGTTCTATACTGTGCTTGATGACCTGAAGAGGTGAAAAAGGCTTGCAAATTGTAATTTTATAACCGGTTATAAGAGGCTGCTCTAATCACTTAGAGGAGCTTCTTTTTACATCTAAAGAAATGGATGGAAAAATGCTCAACATCAGAACTTATAAGCTACTCAGCATCAATAAATTACATATCCATGTACATTATAAAAGCATAATATAGTATAATTTGTAAATAGGATCAATTATTAATCACTAAGCAAATCGTTATTACTAGTCCCAACCTTGGGTTCTTAGGAGGTCATTGTTTTGAAAAAGAAAAGGATAATCATTGCTCTGATTGTGTTCGTCTGTGCATTAACCGTCTTAATTTTCACGTTCGATAACCTTAAGCAAACGTTAAACGGCTTCACTTCAGCTGATGGGGGTTCTCAAATCATTGCTCAAACGAAGGATATTCAAATCACACAAGAACAATTCGAATTTTATAAATCAGCTGCTGAAGCTGCTGACTCTTTAAATACACCTGTTCAATCGCCTAGTGATGAAGAACTGATCCATAATCTCTTTATTAGTGAACTCACAGCATTAGAAGCCGGTAAGCAGGGGATTACGGTAAGTGATACAGAGGTTAACGAGCAGATTGAGTTTCAAAGAACTTCATTTGAAAACCATAAGCCTGTAACTGAAGAAGAAAAGCTTGTGTATGAATTAATGGAGAATCGAATCAGAAATACCGGTTTATCTGAAGATGAATTTTGGAACCATGATTTGGTCATGGAGGAATATAAGAAATCACTGCTAAGCGCTAAGCTAATGAAGCATTTAGCAGCAAATGAAGAGATTGCGGATGCTGGGGAATTTACAGATTACAAAGAGCAGCTGCTGAAGAATGTACAAGATGAAATACAATATAATCAGGAACTGTTAGATGAGTTAAGAGAGGATATATAAAAGTAGGCTGCAGGGTGTTTTGTATTATAGGTGGCGGAGCATTTACAAACGTTTTACAATAAGGAGAAGCATATACAGTAAGGTAATTAGTCTTTATTGATATTCCTGCAAACTGTTTATTTCCTGTTCTGTGAGATAACAATAGCATCAAAGAAAACAACAGCAAGAGTGGTGAAACATATGGGGTAACCGTCAAAGATTTATTGCAATTGCCTTCCTTTCGAGGCGCAAAGGTGCTGACCGGGGAAAGCAATTTAACTCGTACCGTGTCTTCCTTATCCGTACTCGAGGTTTCCAATGCGGATTTTTCTGCTCAAATTGTCAATTCGGTTCAAGAAGAGTGGTATGCGGAAGAACTGGTCATCAGCTCCTTTTTCTCTATTAAAGACAGTGTGGACAAACAGTTCGATACCATTCGTTATTTGCACGGACTTGGAGAAGTGGGCCTGATTTTATACTATGTTGGCATTATTATTCCGGAGATTTCGGAAGAGCTGCTGCAATTTGCAGAGTCCTTAGACTTTATGATCATCTGCATGCCGGAGAACGATTACACGCTGCGGTACAACGAGGTCATCTATGAGGTTATGGAAGCGATTGTGCTGAACAATCAGACGATCAACGATAATTTTGTAAATGAGTCACTCGAAAAAGTGTCGCTCCTGCCCGAGCATTCACAGAGTGTAGAGATTACATTAAAACTTTTATCGGACCGGCTCAAAGCGAGCATCATTCTAACGAACACGAATTTACAAATTGTAAATCAGGTGATGTGGCCTCGTAACTCGCCGTTGGAGGTCTCTAACATGATTCACGATTATGCTCCTCAACTGGTGAACGCCACAATAAGAACAGAAGAATTAGAATCCTCCTGCTCTATAGAGCATCGGAGCGTTCATCAAAAAAACGGAGAGATCCTATATCTATTTCTGATCAAGGAAAATTCAAAGCTTCCGGCAAAAACCATTGATAAAATCAGTGAAGTCGTGCAGGTCGCTATCAATTTGTGGGGAGACAAGCATAACGAGGTCAGCGAATATGCTTTAGTGAAAGCGATCATTAATGATGAAAGCGAAAAAATGCGCAGGCTGGCTCAATTGCTTCATATTGATGTTTCTGCCATTCAAATGATGTGGCTTGTGTACATTCAGGATTTATCTGAGGAAAAACGGATTCGTGAAGAGCTGGAGGAGTACCTGTCCAAATATTATAAGACGGCAGTTATTCAAACGATTGATCATTGTATTATTGTCCTCTTAGGAAACTGCTCATACAAATACAATGAATATGAGATTGCTGCTGAATATATAGAAACGACAAGCTTCCTATCTCCCATTTCTGAAATGGTATATGCGCCAAGAATGAGAAACACACAGGATGTGCGCCGGATGTACCAGCTCGTGAATCAGGTGGGGAAGAAGGTTCACCTCATTTATCATCATCGTAAATTATTTACAGCAGCGGAGATTCGGTCCATGAAGCGGGCCATTGATTTGAGTGTACAGGGAGAAGAGGTTATTGAAGAGTGGATGTCGGTTATTGCTCCTGTACTGAATGATTCCGAGTCAATGAAGACGCTCACGACTTTTCTCCTGGATGCGAAGGGGAATCCCGATGACTGCGCAAGACTCCTCTTCATTCACAAAAATACGGTAAAGTATCGTATCAAGAAGATAAGTGAGCTGATCGGGTATGACATTACGTTGAATTCAGAATTTTACGATGTATATCTCGCTTGTATGATTTACCGGTTAATTAACAGCTGATTAGCCAAGAAATCCGAGTTTTTGTCCAATAAGACAAAAATTCGGATTTTTATTTTTATTTCTGAAAAAGACGTCCCTCACTCACTTCTTTTACAATAAGAAAAATAAATTGGAACGAGATAGGAGGAGGGAACATATGAAAGCCGATAAAGCAAATCATCAATCGTGGTTTACGCTGGCCATTGTATGGGCTGGAGCGATGATCAGTATACCGGGTCTTCTCGTCGGAAATACCCTGATAACAGGAATGAGCATGTCCAAGACCTTACTAGTCACTTTGGTGGGGTATTCCATTATCGTGGTTCTCATGATTTTGCAGGGGATTCAGAGCACGGATTTAGGCAAATCGACGGTTCAGGCCGCCAGCCAGGTATTTGGCAAAAAAGGATCGCGTACCATTCTCTCCATTCTTCTGACCATAGCCTGTCTCGGGTGGTTTGGTATTCAAGCTAATGTATGCGGAGCAGCGCTGGCAAATTTGTTAGCGGAGTTTGATATCTCGATGCCTGTTCCTGTCGCTTCTTTAATCAGTGGCCTGGTTATGGTCGTCTCGGCCATGTACGGCATCAAAGTGCTTCGTGTATTAAGTTATATTGCGGTACCTTTGCTCGTTGTTCTTTGTGTATATGGTCTGATTGAAGCACTCACTGGTGACAATTTGCAGCTTATTTCGAGCTACAGGCCTGAACAGGACATGAACTTTATGGACGGTCTGGCTGTAACGATAGGTTCCTTTGCACTTGGTGCCGTCATTGCAGGCGATTACTCCCAGTTCTCCAGGAAGCGTTCCGATGTGTGGAAAGCAGCCCTCTTCGGCATTATTCCTGCAGGTGTCCTGATGATCGGCGTAGGAGCCGTACTCACACTCGTTTACCAAACGAATGATGTTACGGCTGTCTTCTTAAGCATTGCCACACCGTTTATCGGCGGGGTTGCCTTGATTCTGGCAGCATGGAAGACCAATATGGTCAACGCGATTTCCGGAGGTTTTGCACTAATCAACGTCTTTAACGTCTCTAAGGAAAAAGAAAAATGGGCTGTCGGGGTGGCTGGACTGATAGGAACAGTGCTCGCGGTTATTGGGATTCTGGATTATTTTACACCGGTCATGTCTATTTTGTCGGCTATGGTACCGCCGGTTGCGGGCGTCATGATCGCTTCCTATTGGGTGATGAACAAAGGCGATAAGAACAGCTGGAGGGAGACGGATGGCGTGAATCGTCTGGGCGTATATTCCTGGCTTATTGGTTCGGTTATCGCTGCTATTCCTACGGTGCTCTCTTTCTTCCCCAGCTTGCCGCAGGTATCGAATCAACCGCTGATCGGAATTGTCATTTCATTTGTACTTTATATCGCAGGCTATCGTATTACGGCTTCAAAAACTGTCATATTGGAGGAAAATTGATGAGATATTTAGATAAAGCTGCTATTGAAAATATAGCAATTGGCGCTGCATTTCTGGGAACGGGGGGTGGCGGAGACCCTTATATCGGTAAGCTGATGGCAATTTCCGCTATCGAAAAAAATGGCCCTGTAAGATTGTATTCGGTCGATGAGATTGCCGATGAGGACTTTTTTATTCCGACTGCTATGATGGGAGCTCCTTCTGTATCATCTGAGAAGTTTCCCAATGGGAGTGAATTCGTTAAAGTTTTTCAAAAGCTGTCACAGTACTTAGGGAAGGAGAATATTGCAGGCACATACCCCATGGAGGCGGGCGGCGTCAATTCAATGATCCCTATCGTTGTCGCAGCACAGCTGGGGCTGCCGCTGGTCGACTGTGATGGGATGGGAAGAGCATTCCCTGAGCTGCAGATGGTTACCTTTAATCTGGATGGGATTTCAGCGACACCGATGGCGATTACGGATGAGAAAGGGAATATCGGAATTTTTGAAACGATTAATAACAAATGGACAGAGCGGCTCGGCCGGTCAGCGACGGTGGAGATGGGGGCAAGCTCCCTCGTAAGCCTGTATCCGACCACAGGAGCGCAGATGAAGAAAAGCGGTGTTCATCACATTGTTACTCTGTCAGAGCAGATTGGAGAAATTATAGCTTCGAAAAATAGAGACGCCAAGGATAAACTGCAGGAGCTGCTTGGTCTTGTATCCGGGTATGAACTCTTCCAAGGAAAAATCATTGATGTGATCAGAGAGACCAAGGGAGGATTTAACCTCGGAAAAATGAATCTGGAAGGGATTGAAGCTCATAAAGGCGGAAATATGAAGGTTCATTTTCAAAATGAGAATCTCATCGCGGAAAAAGACGACCAGGTTGTGGCGATGACCCCGGATTTAATCTGTCTGGTTGATTATGAAACTTTAACGCCTGTGACAACCGAGAGTTTGAAATATGGCAAACGGGTACGGGTCATTGGCCTCCCTGCTCACGAGAAATGGAGAACGGACAAAGGAATAGAAACAGCAGGACCAAGATACTTTGGATATGACTATGATTATGTTCCTATTGAGGAACTTGTTAAAAAGGCGGTGGCTGATCATGTATAGAATTGGGATTGATGTAGGCGGCACGAATACAGATGCCATTATTTTGGACGAGCGTCATCAGCTGATTCACGCGGTAAAATCTCCAACGAGTTTAGATATCAAGACAGGAATTGAAGCATCACTCCGGAATTTGCTGCAGGAAGCAGATATTGATAAAGCCAAAATAACACATGCCATGCTTGGCACAACACAGTGCACGAATGCCATTGTAGAACGCAAGAAGCTGGCGAAGGTCGGGGTCATTCGGCTAGGTTATCCTGCAACGGCTTCTGTCCCTCCGTATACGGCTTGGCCAAAAGATATGGTGGAAATACTGTCTGGAAATTATGCATTGGTTCAGGGTGGATACGAATACGATGGTCAATTACTTGGAGAGATCGATGAGACGGAGATCAAGTCCCTTTTAGAGGAATGGCGGGACAAAGTCGAGTCCATCGCCGTTATCGGTGTATTCTCTTCCATTAAAAATGACCAGGAGCTCAAGGTTCGTGACTTCATTTATGAAGTGTACGGCGAAGCATTCCCGGTTTCCTGCTCTTCTTTGATTGGCTCGGTGGGGCTTATTGAACGGGAAAATGCGACGATACTCAATGCGGCATTGTGCAAAGTCATTGATACGACTACTAAAGGATTCGTTCGCGCTCTAGAAGAGGAAGGCATCAAAAGCGCACAGGTGTATTTGTGCCAAAATGACGGAACCCTGATGTCGATTGACTATGCGAAGCAGTTCCCTATCCTAACGATTGCCTGCGGACCTACGAACAGCATTCGGGGTGCCTCTTATTTGGCACAGATCAAAGATACGATGGTTCTCGATGTAGGGGGTACGACATCAGATATCGGGGTTCTGCAGGATGGATTTCCGAGAGAATCATCTGTTGCCGTGGAGGTCGGCGATATCCGCACTAATTTCCGAATGCCGGACATCATTTCTGTTGGGCTTGGCGGAGGCAGTATTGTCCGTGTGGATGACAGCGGTAAGATTACGGTCGGGCCTGACAGCGTGGGCTATAGGATCGGTGAAGAAGCGCTTGTCTTTGGCGGAAGCACGCTTACGACCACGGACATCGCTGTTCGTTTGGGTCTTGCTGATGTCGGAGATAAGAGCCTAGTATCCCACATAGATCAAGAGTTTGCGGCAGCAGTGCAGGCTGAAATTTCATCGATCATTGAGCAGGCAATTGATAAGATGAAGACATCGTCCGAAGATGTTCAGCTGGTTCTGGTCGGCGGAGGCAGTATTATTATCCCGGATAAAATTCGCGGGGTAGCCCGCATGATCAAGACGGAGAACGGAAATGTAGCCAATGCAATCGGCGCATCAATTGCTCAGATCAGCGGTCAATATGAACAGATTTATATTTATTCCCGAGAGCCGCGCGAGGCTTCACTTCAAGATGCGGAGGGAAAAGCAGTAAAACAAGCCGTACTTGCTGGAGCCGCTTCGGATACCATTGAATTGGTGGAAGTAGAAGAAACACCACTGGCTTATCATCCCGAAAATGCAACCAGATTAAGAGTCAAAGTTGTAGGAAAAATGAAATAGAGTTAAAGCAGCACTTCTTAAATAACTTTAAAAAATTTAGGTTCTATCAGCTTACCAGCTGGTGGAGCCTTTTTTATGTATTTTCACGCTAATTGAAGCGAGTATGAGATTTACATAAACAAATCAGGTTTAAAGCGCTTACTTTATCCGCCGCAGTTAAAAAACAAAGAAATTCAGCGATAAGTGAAAGCCAGCCAATTTTACTTCTATTTCGTAGAGGATTAATCTAAGCAAGCAACATTCTTACTTTATTACCTATCACATTAAAATGGCGGTGGACATGATGTTCAGCTTAAAAAGACTATTGATCGGACGTCCTTTGAAATCCAACGAAGCAGGGGAACAAAAGCTTAATAAGAAAAAGGCCCTCGCCATACTTTCTTCTGATGCGTTATCCTCGGTGGCCTATGGTCCGGAACAAATATTATTAGTCCTTGTCACAGTCAGTACGTTAGCATTCTGGTATTCTGTCCCTATTGCAATCGGGGTTTTAATACTGCTGGCTGCGCTGATTCTTTCTTACCGTCAAATTATATTTGCATACCCGCAGGGGGGCGGGGCTTATGTTGTCTCCAAGACCAACCTCGGCAAGTATTCGGGGCTTATTGCCGGCGGGTCCCTGCTCGTCGATTATATCCTTACGGTGGCGGTCAGTGTATCCGCAGGTACGGATGCGATCACATCGGCTTTTCCTGTGCTGCATGATGATAAAGTGTGGATTGCGGTGTTATTCGTATTAATCCTGACTGTGCTTAATTTGAGGGGAGTGACGGAATCTGCCTCAGTGCTTGCTTATCCGGTATATCTGTTTGTCATCGCACTGTTTATTCTAATCGGGGTTGGATTATTTAACATCGTGACCGGCAAAATATCGCCTGAGCTGCACCCATCCATCGGGACACCTGTAGCGGGAATTAGTCTTTTCCTGCTGCTTAGAGCATTCTCGTCGGGATGTTCTGCTCTTACCGGGGTGGAGGCGATTTCGAATGCGATTCCGAATTTTAAGGATCCTGCACCGAATAACGCGGCAAAAACACTAATGGCTATGGGTACGCTTTTGGCTATCCTTTTTTCAGGAATCGTCCTGCTGGCTTATTATTATGGCGTCAGTCCGATGGCTGAAGTGACGGTTGTGTCCCAGATCGCTGAACAAACGTTTGGACGTCATTTGGTCTACTACTTCATTCAAGGTACGACAGCGTTAATCTTGATATTAGCAGCAAATACGGGGTATTCGGCTTTCCCGCTGCTCGCTGTTAACTTGGCGAAAGATAAATTTATCCCTCGGATGTTTACTGTAAGAGGAGATCGATTGGGATATTCTAATGGAATTATGATCTTAGGCCTCTTGTCTATCGCTTTAATCATTGTGTTTGGAGCACAAACAGAGCATCTTATCCCCCTTTATGCGGTAGGGGTATTTATTCCTTTTACACTTTCTCAGACAGGCATGATGGTCAAGTGGATTCGTGAGAAGCCGAAAGGCTGGGGGGTGAAGCTTACCATTAACTCGATCGGCGCTCTGATCAGCTTTATCGTTGTACTGGTATTCTTTTTGACAAAATTTTCTCAGGTATGGCCGGTTCTTATCTTCCTGCCGATCATGCTGCTGATTTTTCATCAAATTCGTAAACACTATGATGCCATTGCCGATCAGCTTAGACTCTCCACCTGTGAGCCTGCTGTGCCTGTAGAAGGAAACGTCATTATTCTACCTGTTGCGGGGATCACGCATGTTGTGGAAAATTCGTTAAACTATGCGAAGGCTTTAGCTGCCCATCAAATTATTGCGGTATATGTATCGTTCGATAAAGAGGAGGAAGCTGCATTCGCGAAAAAATGGAAGGAGTGGCAGCCTGATATTCGGCTTGTCACACTATACTCGCCTTATCGAAGTATCATTGGACCGCTCTCTAAGTTTATTGATACGATTCAGTACAAGGCCAAGGAAGCAAATTATGAAGTGACGGTTGTTATACCGCAGTTTATTCCGAAAAAGGGATGGCATAATGCTTTGCACAACCAATCCAGCTTAATGATTCGCACCCATTTGCTGTATCGAAAAAATGTCGTTGTTACTACAGTTCCGTACCATCTAAAGAAATAAATTGCTGTTTAAAGAAGAGACTGCTTTATACATGTGCTAAGGAGCTGATAATATTCAGCTCTTTTTTAGTGCCTATATTCGCATGAAAATAAATGATTTCGTTTGAATTATACCCCTATAGGGTATAATATAGACCGTATACACAGACTCCAAATGAGGTGAACAGAAAATGAAAAAACAAATGGGATTCATCGCGATCTCCGCGATGCTCTTACTTGCCGGTTGTGGCGGGAATGCTGGTAATGACCAGGATCAAGCCGTAAGCATGGAGGATCATGGGGAGCATTCTGAAATGAATCATTCCTCTTCGGGCGAGGTGCCTGAAGGATTAGAGGAAGCGGCAAACCCGAAGTATAAAGTCGAAGAAGAAGCAAAGATAACATCAGACCATATGCCGGGAATGGAGGGAGCAGAGGCGACCATTAGCGGAGCCTATAACACGACTGTCTATACAGTTTCTTATACGCCGACTAATGGCGGTGAGCGAGTGACGAACCATAAATGGGTCATACAAGAAGAGCTTCAGGATGCAGGCACTGAGCCGCTTACACCAGGAGCAGAGGTAGTGCTTACGGCCGATCATATGGAAGGAATGAAAGGCGCCCATGCCACGATCGACTCGGCAGAGCAGACTACAGTATATATGGTTGATTTCACGCCAACGACTGGCGGAGAACGGGTTACAAACCATAAATGGGTGACAGAGAGTGAACTTACGTCACTCTAGCTCAAAAGTGGACGAGTTATAGATGAATGAAGAAAAGTGCTTACGAGCATGGGGCTGTCAGGCTGCCATACGTAAGCATTTTTTTATTGATTACTGAACGCAGTTCGAATATTGCGGTGCATAATCTTTCAGCCTTTTGGGGAAATTTAGAAAGGTTAAAAGGTATGAATGGGAGGTGTAATTGCAGATATGGAAACACAAGAACCGGCATTGCCCGCAGAAATGAAGCATCAGTTGAATGACCAGCTGCATTTATTAATAGACGGAATCCATAGCGTTCTCGGTACTATTGAAGAGAATCAATGCTGTGTTCTGAACCGATTTGAAGAAATGAATCAGCTGTTTCGTGGAATTCATACGATTGCCGCTTCGTATTATTTGAGAACTTACTTAGAGCCGTACACCGATCATTATGCTACGCTGGCAACAACAGTCCAGCATTTATCCGAACGCAGACACGGTGCATTAATTGCGATTCGAAGAAAGGACGACATTAAACCTCTTGTACACTCTGGCATTCCTATCAATGCGATCTTATCTTTTTCTTTAATGGAGGCCATATTCTATCCGGGAAATCCTCTGCATGACGGCGGGGTCGTAGTCGACAAAAATGTCATTATCTCCGCTGGAAATATCTATCCTACTGCGCAGAACTACGAGGGAGAGGAGATGCTTGGAACGCGTCACCGTGCAGCGATCGGCCTTACAGAGCGTACAGATTGCCTTGTTCTTGTCGTATCCGAGGAGACAGGACGTGTTTCCTTTGCTATTCAAGGAAAGCTGTACCCGGTACAGCCGAGTGGTTTACTATGATCATCATTATTGTCGAGAAAGACTTGACAATTTATCAGTTTAGTTATAAACTAATCCCATCAGAACAAATAAACAACCAATGACTTTTTAAGAAAATATCTTAATATTGAAATACTTTAAATTATGATAATTACTATGAGGAGATGAGATCATGAATCATTTAAAAGGAATCCATCATGTCACTGCAATCACAAGCAACGCTGAGAAGAACTATGAGTTTTTTACTTATGTTCTGGGTATGCGTCTCGTTAAGAAAACCGTCAACCAAGACGATATTCAGACGTACCATCTGTTTTTTGCCGATGACAAAGGAAGTGCCGGCACGGATATGACCTTCTTCGATTTCCCTGGGATTCCAAAAGGAACACACGGAAATGACGAGATATACAAAACATCATTCCGGGTGCCGAGTGATGCAGCGATTGATTATTGGGTAAAAAGATTTGATCGTCTTGGCATCAAACATACGGGGATTAAAGAGCAGTTTGCTAAACAGACGTTATCCTTTGTCGATTTTGATGACCAGCAGTACCAGCTTATTTCGGATGAGCATAATGAGGGAGTGGCTACCGGTACGCCATGGCAAAACGGTCCAATTCCACTGGAGTATGCTATTACCGGACTAGGCCCGATCTTTATCCGCCATGCGCAGTTTGATTATATTAAAGAACTAATGGAGCGAGTACTGCTCTTCAAAGAAATCGCTAAAGAAGGATCGCTTCACTTGTTTGAGGTCGGTGAGGGAGGTAACGGAGCTCAGGTCGTCGTAGAACATAACACGATGCTGCCTCCTGCCCGCCAGGGATATGGTACGGTTCATCACGCGGCTTTCCGTGTAGAGGATCGAGCGGTTCTTGAAGAGTGGATTGAACGGATGGGGAGCTTTGGGTTTACCACTTCCGGATACGTGGATCGTCACTTCTTTGAATCGTTATACGCAAGAGTGACGCCGCAGATTTTGTTTGAATTTGCAACCGACGGACCTGGATTTATGGGGGATGAACCTTACGAGACATTAGGGGAGAAGCTGTCCCTGCCTCCATTCCTAGAACCTCACCGTGAACAAATTGAAAAAGATGTCCGTCCAATTGATACCATGCGAAGCAATAAAGTGATTGAAAAGGAATACGAGTAAAGAAGAATTGAGTTTGCTCATTCATATAAGAATTTTCAAATGATGTTTATTACAAGCCTCTTTCCATGAGTTTTAAAGGAAGGAGGCTTCTTTTTGTTCAGTTCCTTTAATCCACCATCCTTCTAGCTGCCTGTACTTTTTCAACATATATCCACATATATAACTAGTACATCTTATTGTTGAGAGGAGTATCGCTTGGTGGATTGGAGTGTAATATGGGAACTGATTGATCCGAAGCTTATTGGGGTCGTGGCAGCCTGCTGGGTGGTTGGATATATTCTTAAATCCACTCCATCCTTTCCGGATTGGACCATCGTATATGTTGTTGTTGTCGTTGCTGTCGGTTTAAGCGTATGGATGCTCGGCTGGTCACCTGACTCGGTTATTCAAGGAATTCTCGCCGGTGCATTTTCTGTATATGGACATCAAGTGATTAAACAGACAAGAAACGCCAGAGGTTCAAATGTAGACAAATAGCTCTGCTCTAAAGGTTAAGCTGATAAAAAGTAAAGCCGCAATGATCTAGGAAAACCTAGCTCATTGCGGCTTTTTTATCTTTTATTTCAAGTCTTCAATGGAATTAATGTCCATATAGGCAGGTACGGTTAATCCTGTCTTAGCACCTTCCAAGTTAATACCTAGATCATCGATTTGATCTTTGTATTTTTCTAAATAAGAAGCTGAGGTAACCGGCAGCCATGCGGCAAGTGAAGCATCCACATCTCCGCTGGCCACACCCTGCCACATAGGTCCCATTTCGACCTGAAGAGAAGTGACGTTGTAGCCCAGCTTCTCCGAAAGAATGTACGCTACGAGATTAGTACTTGCAATTTCAGAGTCCCAAGCAACATAGCTGAGTTTAATGGATTCCCCATTAACAGGAGATAGTCCGTTAATCCATTCATTCACTCGATCCGGATGGGCTTCAGCCCAGTCAGCTGCAGCTTGTTCGGCAGAAGTGCCATCTTGAATGGCGATCATTATTTCGCCCATCTCTTCAGGAGTCCACTGGAATCGATTCAGGAACTCATATGCAGTCGGTTGATCTTCCTTGAGACCTTTACGAGAAATGGTATGAATCTCCTCGGCTTCACCGTAGGATTTTTTTGGATCTTCTAAGTATTTCAGATCATACTTGTTAAACATCCAGTGCGGTGTCCAGCCCGTGATGATAATCGGCTGCTCATTTCGGATTGCTTTTTCCAGCATCGCTGTCATCGCTGAACCGGAACCCTCAACCAGGGTCCAATCCGTAAGCTCATAATCTTCCATAGCCTTCTTAGTGGAGGCCATGATTCCGGCACCCGGGTCAATTCCGATGATTTGATAGTTTACTTCTTGGCCAACACTACCATCAGCCGATACTCCGCCAGTATTGGAGTTACCAACGAAATATTGGGAAAATCCAGCAATGAGTACTATAGCTGCTGCGGCTGAACCAATCCATACACGTTGTTTGGAAGTAAGACGGCTTTTCTTTCTTTGACCGGGTCTGCCCACCAGATTTTGTGTAAAGCGATCCAGTACAATTGCAAGAACAACGACAACGAGACCAGCCTCGAAGCCCTTACCGATTTGAAGCTGACCAACTGCACGGTAGACTTCCGCACCAATCCCTTGCGCACCGATCATGGATGCAATAACAACCATGGACAGTGACAGCATAATGGTTTGGTTCACACCGCTCATCAATGTAGGCATGGCAAGCGGAAGCTGCACTTTAAACAGCTTTTGTCCTGACGTAGATCCAAAAGCATCGGCAGCCTCAACCAGCTCCTTCGATACTTGACGAATACCGAGATGTGTCATTCGAATCGTAGGCGGTATGGAGAAGATAACAGAAGCAATAACACCCGGTACAACGCCTAGACTGAAGAATGTTACCGCTGGCAGCAGGTATACAAAGGCAGGCATCGTCTGCATCAGGTCCAATATCGGTGTAACGATCCGTTCGACAGAACGGCTGTAAGCTGACAGAATTCCAAGAGGAACCCCTAAAACAATCGATACAATACCCGAGGTAACGACAAGACCAAGTGTATCCATGGACTGCGGCCAGTAACCTAGGTTATATATGAGCAAGAAGCCCAGTACGGTAAACAGGGCAAGCTTCCATTTGCCAAGCAAGTAAGCAAGCAAACCTATAATGATAATGAACAGAATAGGGTGGGGAAGCATAAATAACCCTGAGAAAAATCCAACAACACTTTCAATGATGGTCGAGATAAGTTGGAAGAATCCGGAGATCGATACATTCAGCCAATCAACAATGGCATCAATCCACTCCGCTATAGGTATCTTAGGCATTCGTTGATTCCTCCCTTGTTGCAGTTACTTCGCCGCCTAGGGCTCCAAGCAGTGCGCCTCTGACGATAACCCCTTCCAATCTTCCATTCTCATTAACAACAGCGAGTGGAACCTTGGCAGAGCTTGTAATTTCAAATAGTTCATTCATTAATGTATCCGGCGGTACCTGAGGTCCATCGGTAATCAGGATATCCTGAATCGTTTGCCCTTCCTTGGATGCTCTGGCAGCATCTTCTGCCGTAATGACACCAAGAAGCTTCTTCGAGCGGTCGATAACAAACAGATTAGATATACCTCGTTCACGCATAAGCTCCAGCGCAACACGCGGTCCGCGGTCAAGTGTAATCGTTTCGGGTCTGCGCATCACATGGGATGCAGTCAGGACCTTGGATAGATCGACATCCTCAACGAACCTAGCTACAAACGAGTTAGCTGGCTGAATCATGATTTCTTCCGGTGTACCGATTTGTTCTACGGCCCCGTCTTTCATGAGGGCAATGCGATCCCCGATGCGAAGCGCCTCATCCAAATCGTGAGTAATAAAGACAATCGTCTTCTTCATCCGCTCTTGAAGCTCAAGCAATTCATCCTGCATGTCCCGGCGAATGAGAGGATCAAGTGCACTAAAGGCTTCATCCATCAGCATGACTTCAGGATCATTGGCTAGAGCTCTGGCCAGACCTACACGCTGCTGCATACCGCCGCTCAACTCACTTGGCAATTTCTCTTCCCAGCCCTTAAGGCCAACAAGCGCTAAGGCCTCTTTGGCTTTTTCAGTACGGATGGATTTATCGACTTTTTGGATTTCAAGTCCATACTCCACATTATCGAGAACAGTACGGTGCGGCAGAAGCGCGAAGCTCTGGAACACCATGCTGATCGTTTTTCTTCTAACTTCACGGAGTTGTTCTTTGTTCATCTTACGAAGATCCTTACCATGTACAAGGATTTCTCCGGAGGTTGGTTCAATCAAGCGATTTAGCATTCGGACAAGGGTGGACTTCCCGCTGCCGGACAAGCCCATGATCACAAAGATTTCTCCCTGCTTAATCTCCATGTTCACTTGATTTACACCGACAGTGATTCCTTTTTCTTTGGCCAGCCGTTTCTTATCCCAGCCCTGACTGAGAAGCTTTGCGCCCTCGCTTGCGCCAGGACCAAACAGCTTGCTGACGTTTCTGACTTCCAGAATGGTCATAGGTACACTCCTTTATTTTTAAGCTTTGTCAGAGCCCTGGACAGACTCTTAGATCTTGCTTTTGAACATAAGCCTTTGCAAGTGTAACAAATTAATTATATAATTTCAAACGAACATTCAGTACATAAAGTTTATACAGAAAAAACTGTACAAAGTTAAAAATGCTGATATGACTAGGAGAAACAGCGTTTTTCGTCCTTGATCTAGGGCGAAGGTTTCTTTACTTTTCAATTTTCTTTTTCTAAAATAGATCATGTTGTTTACAAACTCGCAAACTGATCGTTTCTTATTAAAGTTTGAGATTGCCTTTATATTGTCCTGAATGAATTCGGTTTATGACGGTGAAACATAACACTTATAATCTTAATTAAATTTTAGACACCTGAAGATTTAGAATGGGAGGTTGCAAGCATGAGCTTGGACCAATTAAATGAACAACAGCAAGAGAAAATAATGAATATTCGCAAGCGTGTCATTCAAACTGTGGGTAGAAATATGGATTTGTACGGTCTGAGCTCATCTTCCGGACACTTGTATGGATTGCTCTTCTTCGCTGACAAGCCCATGACACTGGATGAAATGGGCCGGGAGATGGAAATGAGCAAGACCAGCATGAGTACGGGAGTACGTAATCTCCTGGATTTAAAAATGGTGAATAAGGTATGGAGCAAAGGCTCGCGCAAAGATCAATATGAGGTAGAGTACGATTGGCATCAAACGTTTACAGACTACTTTGCGATTAAATGGAGGAAGGCAGCAGAAAGTAATCTCCTCTCTTTCAAAAAAGCTATTGAAGAAATAGATCGTATGCTGCAAGCAAATCAGGACGATGAGCTTCTTAAAGAAGCGCTTACCCAGGATATGGAGAAAATGAAGACAGCTGTAGCTTATTACAAATGGCTGAATCGTCTCATTGATACGATGGAATCGGAAAAGATCTTTGATTTAGTACCAAAGGAAGAAGACATGGATAAGTAGCATACAAAGGGCCCGCGAGGGCTCTTTTTTTTGATTGTAAAATATGTTTCATGCTTGTCAGGCCAGTCTGCATAAATCGAACAAGTCCCTCATAGACATGTATCAATCAGTTGAAATCAGTGTTAAAGGGGATGATGTCATGCGCCGGATATCATGGGTTCTAGCCATGGTTCTGTGCTTTTCAGGTCTGCTTGCGGCTTGTGGACCAAAGGATGCAGATTCAGTAGTCAAGGATTTAAATGAAGTCGTGGGTGGTCTTGAAAGTTATCAGGGTTCGGGTGTGATGACTCTCTATTCCGGAGAGACGCCTCAAGAGTACAAGGTTGAAGTATGGCACCAAAAACCTTCCTATTATCGTATTGCCCTAACCAATGCCAAGAAGGATATCACACAAATTGTACTGCGTAATGACGACGGTGTATTCGTACTCACGCCAAGCTTGAACAAAAGCTTCCGCTTCCAAAGTGATTGGCCGGATAACCAAGGCCAGGTATATCTGTATGAAACTTTGGTTCGCAGCATTATCGGAGACAATACACGGCAATTTGTTGATGAAGAAGAAAGTTATGTATTTGATGTAGCTGCCAATTACAATACCCATTCGCTGGTGCGCCAGAAAATTTGGCTGAACAAAGCGGATTATGCACCGAAGCAGGTGTCTGTATCAGACTCCAATGCGAAAGTTGTCGTTGATGTGAAATTTGACAGCTTCGAGTTTGGCAAGAAATTTGAAAAAGAAGCGTTTGATATGCAAAGAAACATGTCTGTAAATACGGGAGAAGGCCAGACACCTGCTGAGGGGACAAATGCTGCTCCGGGTGAAAGCGGCGAATTGATTCCGGAAGTGAACGAAGAGGTTACCAATCCTGAGAACAGTACGGGTAATGGGGAAGGGGATACAGGTTCGGGAACCGAAGCACCAGAAGCAAACGTTCCTGGCAATGAAGTAGGAAGTGAGCTAGCACCAGGAGGGGATCCAGCCGTAGTACCGGAGAGCATCGATGAAACAACGGGAGCTGAAGCAATTGAGGCACCTGAGCTTGGTGATTTTGGCGTCATCGAACCAACATATCTCCCTGAGGGAGTAGACTTCAAGGGCGAACCGACTATTATGGAGACCGAAGATGATTATGCAGTAATGCTTCGTTTTGAAGGAACATATAATTATACCATTATAGAAGCTAGACCTCAGGACCGCGCCTCTTCTTATGCAGTTACCACACCAGTGGACCTTGGATTTACGATAGGGATGATAACTACAGAGCAGCCAAGAACCTTGACCTGGTTCGATGAAGGGATGGAGTACAGAATTGTAAGTGATGACCTGCCGGAAGCAGAGATGACAAAGATCGCTGCATCCATGCAGAATCAAACGGGTAAATAGTTTAGGATAGGCCGTTATTTCCGGATCATCTCCGCAAATAACGGCTGTTCGCTTCTTTTTTAGCCTAAGAATCTATGATTTCTTACCTTATATCCCCCTCAGGATCGTGGATGACCTTCTAAGTTTACGCTTACATATTTTTATCTGCGCAAGTATTGGGTATGTTATCAATATATCCTTAAAAATCGCTTTGCAAAAAGGGGTATGAAATGTTGAGCATAAATGCTATGTAATGATATTTCATACAGCCTCGTTTATTAAAGTCCCAAATTTAGAAACACCTGTATTTGACAGTAGGGCTCCCTGTTTTATACCATAGAATTTATTGCGGAAGTGGAATTGTAAATCAGGGAAGGTGACTGCAGGTGCAAGTACAGTATCGCCCGACCCAAGCTGAAATCAACTTGGATCATTTAAAACATAATGTTGATGCTTTTCGAAATGCATTGCCGGAGGGTGTACTTTTTAGTGCGTGTGTGAAAGCCAATGCCTATGGACATGGAGCTGTAGAGATTGCAAAAGAGCTGGAAAGACTGAATGTGGACTATCTTAATGTTGCTTTTTTGGATGAAGCGCTTGAGTTGAGGCAGGCTGGCATTCATACGCCAATCCTTGTACTCGGCTACACACCACCGGAAGGAATCGAGATCGCTTACGAGCATCACATCACGGTAACTGTATTCAGTGAAGAGGTGCTGCAAGCAATTGAAGCTCTTGAACTATCTGACGATAGCCGTCCTCTGAAGGTGCACTTAAAGATTGACAGCGGGATGGGCCGCTTGGGTGTCCTTACCTTGGAAGATGCTGAGTACTATGCACAGCGATTGAGCCGTTTGTCTTACGTCAACTTTGAAGGGGTATATACCCATTTTGCAAAAGCAGATGAAAAGGATAAATCCTATACACTTAAACAGTACCAGCGATTTATGGATGTGGCGAATGCACTGCGAAATCAGGGTTACAGTATCCCAATCATACATACGGGGAATAGTGCAACTGCCATTGATACGCCGACATTGACCATGGACATGGTTCGGGTAGGTATTAGTCTATACGGCCTGTATCCATCGGATGAAGTCGAGCGCGAGGCGGTCCACTTGCGCCCAGTGCTGACATTGAAAACAAAGATTGTATATGTAAAAGAGGTTCCCGAACATTGGGGGATCAGTTATGGAACAAGATACTGCTCGTCAAAAGATGAGAAGATTGGAACCCTTCCTATCGGCTATGCGGATGGATTTTCACGTTTACTTGCAGGTAAGGCAGAAGTATTAATACGTGGACGCCGTGTTCCCGTCGTAGGTACGATCTGTATGGATCAGTGTATGGTGTCTTTAAAAACGTTAACTGAAGAGAAGGAAGATATTAAAGCAGGTGAAGAGGTTGTTATCATCGGTCAGCAGATGGGAAGTACCATTAGTGCTGACGAACTGGCCTCCTGGCTGGATACCATTAACTACGAAGTGGTTTGTATGGTAGCAAATCGGGTCCCGCGTGTGTACATGAGATCCGGTCAAGTCATTTCTCGAGTAAACTCTCTTTTATCCTAAAAATTTCTGGGAATTTTTCTTCTTTGGAAAGAGGATTTTCGTCTAATGTCCGCGAAATGTGTAGTTATTCGCAAAATGGATGATGTACGTATGAGATCATACCGTTTATAATGAGTAATGCATAGTTGATATACGCGGGGCATATATATCCTCTTGTATAAATTTCCTGAAATAACGTTATACTGGTTCACAGTGGCGTAAGGTTTTTGTGTGGGGGTGGAAGAGAACTTGACCAATGTACAGAACACCAAACGGATTATGATTAGTTTGCCGGATCATCTCTTGCAGGAAGTGGATGGTATTGTAGCAATGGAGAATTCAAACCGCAGTGAATTTATTAGGCAAGCCATGAAGCTGTATTTGAACGAGCGGAAGAAGCGTTACATCCGCGAGTCCATGCAGCGGGGCTATATGGAAATGGCCAAGATTAATTTGACCATGGCTTCTGAAGCTTTTCACGCGGAGGATGATGCAGACAGCACTCTGGGCCGCTTAGTGAGCGGGGTGTAAACATTGATCGTTAAACGCGGCGACGTATTTTTTGCGGATCTTTCACCCGTTGTCGGTTCCGAGCAAGGGGGAGTCAGACCGGTGCTTGTAATCCAAAATGATATCGGCAACCGTTTTAGTCCTACTTGTATCGTTGCGGCCATCACGGCTCAGATTCAGAAGGCGAAGCTGCCGACCCACGTGGAAATTGATGCGGAATTGCACGGTTTCGATCGGGATTCAGTTGTTTTACTTGAGCAGATCAGAACCATTGATAAGCAGCGTCTTACAGACAAAATTACACATTTGGACGATGAGACGATGAAGCTTGTTAATGAATCCCTGCAAATCAGTCTAGGATTGATTGATTTTTAAAGCTGTTCTGACAAGAAGAGTGCACAGCCTAAGTAGGTTGTGTGCTCTTTTTGTATTGGATTGGTATATTTTTTGGCTGCTGGATTTGTGAATTCCGAAGATAATTCATTGCATTCGGTTCCATAGACTTCTATACTGATGAGAGAAAAAAATAAAATTTTCGGCTCAAGTTGTTGAAAGCGCTCTTTTTTATTGAATCTTTTTTAAACTAGACAGCTTGAGAACAGAGATGATGGAGGGAAATATGGGGATTTTCTATACTGAAGAAAAGCGATTATTTCATCTGCAAACTTTAGAAGCAAGTTATGTATTTCAGGTATTGCCTACAGGACATTTGACCCATCTTTACTACGGAAAAAGACTTAGACATGGTGATTTAAGCTGGCTTCATGTACGCCAGGAACGTTCCTCTTTCAGCCCGAATCCGGTGCCTGAGGATCGCAGTATCTCGTTTGATACGCTGCCTCAGGAATATCCCGTATATGGTACCAGTGACTTTAGAAATCCTGCTTTTCAGCTGAAACAAGAAAACGGTTCCACTATTACCGAGTTTCTTTATACAGGTCACAGCATTGTTCGCGGCAAGCCGCAGCTTGCTGGACTTCCTGCAACGTATGTGGAGCAGGAGAGTGAAGCCGATACTTTAATTATTCAGCTTGAAGACGCTACAGCCGGAATTAAGCTGGAGCTGTCTTATACAGCCTTTGATAAATATAATGCAATCACTCGTTCAGCTCGTATTACAAATGCCGGGAATGAAACAAGCGAAATTCTGCGCGCGCTGAGTGCAAGCATTGATTTTCCTCATGCCAATTACGACTGGTTACAATTGTCCGGTGCCTGGGTGAGAGAACGGGATATTATCCGCAAGCCGCTTACGGTTGGGACTCAAAGTGTCGAAAGCCGCCGCGGATCAAGCAGTCATCAGCAAAATCCGTTCGCAGCGCTTCTTTCACCTGGAGCGACTGAGGTATCTGGCGAGGTATATGGGTTCAGCCTTGTATACAGCGGAAGCTTTGTTGCCGCAGCAGAAGTGGATCAGTTCAAGACAACACGGCTGTCTCTCGGCATCAATCCGTTTGAATTCGGATGGCTGCTGACGCCAGGGGAGTCTTTCCAGACACCTGAGGTTGTCATGGTGTATTCTGATCAAGGTCTTGGCGGAATGTCTCGCAGTTATCATGCTCTGTACAGAGAGAGATTGGCACGCGGCAACTATAGAGATAAGGAGCGTCCGATCCTCGTTAACAACTGGGAGGCGACGTATTTTAACTTTAATGCGGACAAGATTGAGAGCATCGCACAGGCTGGCAAGGAGCTGGGTATTGAGCTGTTTGTCCTGGACGATGGCTGGTTCGGTCACCGTGACAGCGACAACTCCTCTTTGGGAGACTGGAAGGTCGATAAGAACAAGCTGCCTGATGGGCTCGACAATCTTGCGAAGCGTGTGACGGACACAGGCATGCGGTTTGGGTTATGGTTTGAGCCAGAGATGATTTCGCCGGACAGCGATCTGTATAAGGCTCATCCGGACTGGTGCCTTCATGTGCCTGACAGACGCCGTACAGAAGGAAGACAGCAGCTTGTACTCGATATGTCCCGGAAGGATGTACAAGATGAAATCGTTCAGATGATTTCCGATATTTTGTCGAGTGCACCGATCACATATGTGAAGTGGGATATGAATCGGAATATGACCGAAATTGGTTCTGCACAGCTCCCTGCCGAAAGACAGCAGGAAACGGCTCACCGTTACATGCTCGGTTTATACGATGTAATGGAGCGCATTACTACAGCTTTCCCTGATATCCTGTTTGAGAGCTGCTCCGGCGGCGGCGGACGCTTTGATCCAGGTATGCTGTATTACATGCCGCAAACCTGGACAAGCGATAATACGGATGCAGTTTCACGTCTGCGAATTCAATATGGAACAAGTCTTGTGTATCCGGTTAGTGCGATGGCATCGCATATTTCAGCTGTACCAAACCATCAGGTCAATCGCACGACTTCGCTCGAAACTCGGGGTAATGTTGCGATGTCCGGTAATTTTGGATACGAGCTCGACTTGACCAAATTTACAGAAGAAGAAAAATCGATCGTAAAAGAGCAGGTCGAACTCTATAAGGAAATTCGCGAGCTCGTACAATTTGGAGTATTCTACCGTCTCTTAAGCCCATTTGAAGGAAATGAAACGGCCTGGATGTTCGTATCTCCAGACGGGGCAGATGTAGCCGTATTCTATTTCCGTGTACTGGCAGAGCCAAACGCTCCGTTTACACGTCTGAAGCTGATCGGACTAGATCCGGAAAGTGATTATGCTTCAGTCCAAGGAGAGGGAGTCTTCAGCGGAGATGCGCTAATGTATGCGGGAATTTCGGTGGGCATGAAGAACGGAGATTTCCATAGTGAGCTGCACCGCTTCAAAAGAGTGTAATTTTAACAAGAACAGCAAATTATTATTCTGATTAACGGATGGTTACTTTAGTTTATTTGAGACCGTTTTGGCCATAGTTACTATGAGCTGGAGCGGTCTTTTTTTGCTTTAAAATCGGCAGAAAAGGGACCAGATGTGGAAATTAAGGTCAAGTTCTGTGATAATAAAGTATCTTCATTCTTTAAAGAATGATAAAATCTTGATTTAAAAAACCGAAAAATATAGAGAATGAAGCGGGGCATAAACCGACTTCTATTAACCTAAAAATATGTGCATTTTATAAAAATGAAAATTGACGGCTCGATATTTTTTGGAGGTTTTAGTTAGCAAGTATACGGAGCACGTGAGAATGGACTGTAAAAGCGAATGCGTTCGCCATTGTCAGAGTTTAACTTTGATAGGTTTTATCAAATCGATAACTCTAAGGACAAGAGCAATTGGAATGCCATTTTCACAGGCGCAGCATGAAGCTCCGTTCGTTTGCTAGCATTCTCCAACTCAAGATTGAGCCGGGTAATCCTAGAGGAAAGAGGGATTTTTTTGACAGATCAAACAACGATTGAAGTAAATGAGGAACAACTGAAACAGGAACGGGAAGAGCGGATCGTCAAGCAGGTTGCTAAGGAGCTTGCGCTTTCCATCAAACAGGTCAGAACGACAGTTGGCCTCTTGAACGAAGGAAACACCATTCCGTTTATCGCGCGGTACCGTAAGGAAATGACAGGAGAGCTCGATGAGAACGTGCTGCGTCAAGTAGAGGAGCGCACCATATACTTACGCAACCTGGAGGACCGTAAAGTCGAGGTGATCCGGATCATTGATGAGCAGGGGAAACTGACGTCTGAGCTGACCAAGGCGATTAATGATGCTGTGAAGCTTCAGGAAGTGGAGGATCTGTATCGTCCTTACCGTCAAAAAAGAAAAACGCGCGCCAGCGTTGCGAAGGAAAGAGGACTTGAGACTTTATCCGAATGGATTTGGAATCAGCCTAAACAGGGGAATGTGCTTGAAGAAGCTGCTGCCTATGTGAACGAGGAGCTGGGTGTTGAGAGTGCGGAAGCAGCACTGGCGGGAGCGCTAGACATTTTAGCTGAAAATATTGCAGACGATGCGGAAATTAGAAAGTGGGTTCGCCGTTATACCTTGGACCATGGAGTACTTACTTCTGAAGCGAAGGATGCTGAAGTGGAATCCGTATACGAGAACTACTACAGTTACCGTGAACTGGCGAAAAAAATGCCGCCTCACCGTATTTTAGCCATTAACCGGGGAGAGCGTGAAAATATTCTTAAGATCGGTCTGGATGTAAACGCGGAGCCCGTTCATAATTACATCGGCCGTCAAATTTTGAAGCCTTCCTCGGCTGTTGAGGAGCAATTGAAGCTGGTCATTGAAGATGCGTACAAGCGTCTGATTTCTCCGTCCATTGAACGTGAGGTAAGAGCAGAGCTGACGGAAAAAGGAGAAAATCAAGCGATTTCGATCTTCTCAGGAAATCTGCGCAGTCTGCTCCTGCAGCCGCCAATTAAGGGTAAACGTGTGCTTGGGGTCGATCCTGCGTATCGGACAGGCTGTAAGCTTGCAGTAGTTGATGATACAGGTAAATTGCTTGAAGTGGCGGTAACCTATCCAACACCGCCCAACAATAAAAAGCGTGAAGCAAAAGAAAAGTTTAACGAGTTAATTCGTACGTATGATATCGAGCTGATTGTTATCGGTAACGGAACGGCGTCCCGGGAGACAGAACAGTTCGTGGCTGAGATCATTCAGGAAATCAATGATAAGTCACTTGCCTATCTGATTGTTAACGAGGCAGGCGCCAGTGTGTATTCAGCATCAAAGCTTGCACAGGATGAGTTCCCTGATCTGGATGTGGCAGAGCGCAGTGCAGCGTCTATTGCCCGCCGTGTACAGGATCCGCTTGCAGAGCTGGTCAAAATTGATCCAAAAGCGATCGGGGTAGGTCAATATCAGCATGACGTGTCTCAAAAGCATCTGGAGGACAGCTTGAAGGCTGTCGTTGAATCGGCAGTTAACCATGTAGGTGTAGATGTGAATACAGCTTCACCATCCTTGCTGTCGTATGTTGCTGGCGTGAACTCAACGATAGCAAAAAATATCGTTAAATACAGAGAAGAGAACGGAAAATTTGCTTCCCGCAAGGAACTGCAAAAAGTGCCTCGTCTTGGAGCGAAGACATTTGAGCAGTGCGCAGGATTTATGCGGATATCCGAAGGGGGAAATCCGCTCGATCGTACGGCGATTCACCCTGAGTCGTATGCTGTCGTGGACCGGCTTTTTAATGAGCTGAAGGTTGACTTTGACAAGCTGGGAAGTGAAGAGCTCGCCCGTATTTTGGATGAGCAGCGTATTGATGATTTGGCAGCCAAAATTGAAGTCGGGGTACCTACGCTTCGCGATATTTTTGACAGCCTGCAGCGTCCAGGGCGTGACCCGCGGGATGAGCTGCCACTGCCAATTTTCCGTACAGATGTACTGAAGATTGAGGATTTGGAAGCAGGCATGGAGCTGCAAGGAACGGTTCGAAATGTTATCGACTTTGGAGCTTTTGTAGATATCGGAATTAAGAGTGATGGACTTGTCCATATTTCTCAAATGAGTGATGGATTCGTCAAGCATCCTATGGATGTTGTATCTGTAGGGGATAATGTAACGGTATGGGTGCTGAGCGTAGACCTGAAGAAGGGCCGTGTGGCACTGACGATGAAGAATCCAAACAAAGCAGCTGAATAAAAATAAAAGCAGCCGATGAATCCATGTTGATAAGCTCATCGGCTGCTGCGTAACTTATAGTCCTGGTTCATTGTTTTGCATTCCGCTGACATTGCCAGGCCGGCTGCGGTAAAAGAACCAGCATTCATTCAATAGCTTGATTTGACGACTGTCTTTCTTGTGGAAAGCACGCATGAGTTGATTGCTGAGCCATTGAGGCAAGGGAACCCCTCCTTACACACGTTAACATCTGTACGTTAGCATATGGGGGAAGCGCCTAATTAGTGCAGGTCTACACGAAATAACCGTTCTGTATAGAACGGTTATTTCGGCTTTAATATGATGGCTGTGAGCAGTAGCGTTTTAGACAAGTTCCTCTTCCTCATACCATTGTTCAAGCTGAGCTTGAAGGGCACGAATTTCAGTTAATAAGGCAATGAGAGGATAATGTTCTTCTTTAATAGAGGCAAAGGATTGTTCCAGCTGATTAATATAATCCAGGCCGCCCTTAATTTCGTAACGTTCTTCTAACAGATCCAGCTGATCACACTCGGCAATGGCTCTTGGGAGTGTGGGTACAGCGTTTGCCGTGAGCTTATCGATTTCTTTATTAAGTCTCAGATTGAGAGCGCTTAGCTGGTAAGCGTAATCGGACGGCATTTCAACAAATTCAAGCTGATCGGCATGCTGTAAAATGATGTAGCGCATCTTAGACATACGAAAGTTTCTCCCCTTTAGGTAGTCGTTCATAAATGGTTCCTTGACAGTGTATCCCAAGGTATAGTTACAATTCAAGTAGTATGGAAGGACGGAAGTGAGCTGAGATCAAATGAATCAAATGACAAATGAAGAGCTGCAGGCGTGGATCGAGCGAATTTCGCTTGAGAGCTTCGGTGTGCCTTTTCAGCATGAGGCTGTCTTTAACGCCCGTTTGACGACGACTGGGGGCAGATATATGCTGCGCAGCCACCGTATTGAGATTAATCCTCATCAATTGATGGTGCACGGTGCTGAGGAAGTGGAGAAGATCATCAAACATGAACTTTGCCATTATCATTTGCATATCCGAGGAAGAGGATATCAGCATCGTGATCCTGAATTTAAACAGCTGCTGACACAAGTCGGAGGCAGCAGATACTGTCAGGGACTGCCGGGTGGAAAAGCTCGAAGATCGCTTCCTTACAAATACCAACTGGTTTGCCAGAGCTGTTCCCAGGTGTACAAGCGTAAACGTAAAGTAGATGTTAGAAAATATCGCTGCGGTCGCTGTGGCGGAAAGCTGAGAATGTCGGAAATAGTTAATTCATAAGACCAGAGATTATTGAGAGAATCCTGAACACAGCAGAGTTTTTTATGCTTATGACTTAGTGTATTTCTATGATGTGTTCTTCCGGCTGCACCACTTGACTCCGGTTCAATCTTTTGATAAATTATTAAGTACAGCTAATGTTCCCTGATAGCTCAGTTGGTAGAGCACTCGACTGTTAATCGAGTTGTCACAGGTTCGAGTCCTGTTCGGGGAGCCATGGAGAGATACCCAAGTGGCTATAAGGGGACCCTCTGCTAAGGGGTTAGACTGCGTAAGCGGTGCGAGGGTTCGAATCCCTCTCTCTCCGTTGAATAACAAGGAAAGCCCGAAGGGGCTTTTTTTGTTATGTAAACGAGTAAGATAGGATGAGAACCCTAAAGGGTTCGTCGGAGCATAATCATCGGTAGGGAAGCATCGCAGTCTCGACCGGAGGGAGAGTACCCCTCTCTCTCCGTTTGAAATAAGGAAAGCCCGAAGGGCTTTTTTTGTTATGTAGATATCAGTAAATATTTGACATATGTATGGTTTTGTTATAAAAATGAATACAAGGTTTAAACTGCTTGGTAAAAATAATATGATGCGCGATGACGAAGAGAGTAGGTATAGCGAATACTCCAGAGAGCTGATGGTTGGTGCGAATCAGTGTAGGGATTGTACTGAAGTGGGCTTCTGAGCGTCCAAACCGAAAATGTTGAATGAGTAGGCTTTGGCGAAAGTCTCGTCGTTACAAGAGACGCGTATTCAAATGAATCATTCGATTCGTTTCGATACGTTCTTAAGTGAGTCCGTTACATACATAACGGGCTAATGAAGGTGGTACCACGGGGTTTCTCGTCCTTTTT
The DNA here is from genome assembly GCA_023715865.1 of Neobacillus mesonae. Lineage (GTDB taxonomy): Bacteria > Bacillota > Bacilli > Paenibacillales > Paenibacillaceae > Paenibacillus. Next base: position 2,480,260 of record JAMBOW010000001.1, on the reverse strand, counting down.
TAGGATGGGAGGCCCCTTTTTGTTGTTTTCTTAATTAGGAGGAGGTTGTGAAATGGATAAGAAAGTCGTATTAACAGGTATTAAGCCTACTGGCAAAGTGCATGTCGGAAATTATATTGGAGCTATGAAGCCTGCCCTGAAGTTAGCCGAAAATGAAAACTGTACTGCACTCTTTTTTATCGCAGATTATCACGGACTGACATTTATTCAAGACAGGGATCATTTTAAAGAGCTGTCCTATGGGATTGCTGCAACATGGCTCGCTATGGGACTAGACCCTGATAAAGTCATCTTCTACAGACAGTCTGATATACCTGAGATATTCGAATTAAGCTGGATCCTGTCTTGCTTGACTCCGAAAGGATTGATGAACCGTGCCCATGCCTATAAAGCCATTGTTGATAAAAATGAACTCTCGGGGATCGAGAGGGATACTAACGTCAATATGGGGCTCTATACTTATCCTATTTTAATGACGTCGGATATTTTGTTGTTTCAGTCAGACCAAGTGCCGGTGGGCAGGGATCAGATTCAGCATGTAGAGATTGCGAGAGATATTGCCGAAGCGTTTAACAGAAGCTATGGAGAAACCTTTAAGCTGCCCAACTACCTGGTAGAAGACGATACAGCAGTAATACCCGGCCTTGACGGCAGAAAAATGAGCAAAAGCTATAATAACACCATCCCTCTGTTTGAGACAGAAGCCAATCTTAAGAAGCTTATCAACAAAATCAAAACGAATTCCGTACCGCCGGGCTTGCCAAAAGAGACATCAGACTCGAGTTTGTTTATGTTATATAAAGAGTTTGCAACGGCAGAGCAAATCGCGATTCTAAAAAAGAAATACAAGGAGGGGATCGGATGGGGAGAGGTGAAGCAGGAATTGTATGAAGTAATGAATACGTTCTTGGCGGAGCCTCGCCAAAAATACAACGAGCTTATAGCTAGTCCACATAACATAGATCGTATACTTAAGGAAGGCGCAGAAAAGGCTAGAGAAATCGCTACTCCCTTTCTCGAGGAAGTTAGAACAAGACTCGGGAGATAGATATATTCGTTTGGGTCTGTAGGATGATATCGCAGATTGAATTGAAAAAGTCGGGAAAGAGCCTTTGTGTGCTCTCCCCGACTTTGAATGCCTAAGATATGGACGGCTCCAGCTTCAAGCCAGCTAATTTACGCTCAATCGCATAAGCGACTCCGTGTTCGACATTAGTAAGTGTGACTTCTTTCGCCAAATCTTGAATGGCTGGGTGAGCATTCCCCATTGCTACAGAGTGTCCAGCTATGGAGAGCATCGACACATCATTATTACTGTCTCCAATAGCCATCGTTTCTTCCAGAGCAATGCCAAGCTTTGCGGCCATTTTCTTCAATGCGTTGCCTTTGGATGCTTCAGGATGCTCTACTTCAAAATTGTGATCGGCTGAAATGACCATCGTGACGTTCGGATCATTCTGAAACCGGGCGCGTCCCAGCTCCAGCTTTTGTTTATCAAAAGACAGGGATAGAATGTTATAAATCTCGGCATCTTCCGGAAGGCTGCGATACGAAGGGATCCGCACGATTCCTGTTTGTTCGTATTGCTTCTCAGCCATACGGAGCAGGCGATCCAGACTTTCTCCAGGATTCGCGCTGAGTGCCCGGTCTATCTCAATGGACATCAGCTGATGTCCTTCATTTGGAGAATAGATGGCTGTATCTGTGAGTACTTCATAATAAAATTTATTTTGGTCAAGCCACTCGAGTACGTTCATTGCCGTATCCCTCGACATCGGAATCGATTCGATCCGGTTGGAGTATTCGTCATGAGTTGTAGCTCCATTGGCACCAATGACTGGGGTTATAAGTCCCGCTTCTTTACAAATGGCTCTGACATCAGCATGTGAGCGCCCTGTAGCGATCGTTACATGCACACCAAGGCTCTGAGCTTTGCGAATAGCATTTGCATTTTCGGGGCTGATTTTGCTCTCACTGTTAAGCAATGTTCCATCTAGGTCTATCGCGATTAGTTTAATCATAACGTAACCTCCTGATCATCATAAGAATCGGGAACAAGTACTTCGACTTGATTCTGTTTGAAGAAATCCATCATCTTTTTATCTGGGGAACGGTCTGTGATGATGACATTGACCATGCTCCAATCAGCAAATCGATAAAAATAATTTCTGCCGAACTTAGAATGATCGGCTAGTACAATAACCATATCGGCCTGTTCCATCATTTTGCGTTTTACCTTGCCTTCTTCATCATCTGAACTTATGCCTTCTGTCGTTATCCCGCCTACACCAATGAATGCTTTCTCAACATGGTAATTGGATAACGTCTCTATCACGGATGCGCCATAGACATAGCGATGCTCTTTGTGGAGGGTTCCTCCCAGGAGCTTGATATGAATGGAGTCTTTCTCAGATAGAAGGTCGGCAGAGTTGATAGAGTTGGTAATTACAGTACATTCCTGTGCATTTAAAAATTCGGCGCAGGCCTGGACTGTTGTTGAAGAATCTAGAATAATACGATCGCCTTTGCGTACAAGTGCAGCAGCAAGACGGCCGATCGCTTTTTTCTCTTCGGAGACAGTGGTCAGTCGATCTTTATAATTCTTAAATTCCTGAATGGGGGAGGGGAGCAAAGCGCCTCCTCGTGTGCGTACAATTAGATCCTGTTCTTCGAGCTTGATCAGATCACGTCTTGCTGTATCCCGTGAAACGTCGAAGATAGAGCATATATCTTCAATGGAAATTCGGCCTGTCTTAGCGAGGTGATCCATAATAAGCTGCATTCGTTCTTCCTGATACAAGGGGATTCCTCCTTAAAAACGTGCATCAACATAAGTTATTTTAAGTTTAATTAAGTAAAATTGCAACAAATCATCTTCAAATCCTTATAAGTATGCATAAAAAGCATTAAATCGCAGCAGAAATAAGCTGAAACTAGCGAAAAATAATTTTTTTAATATTTTTTTAAAAAAAGGCTTGTCAAACATGAATAATATTTGATATACTCTAAAAGTCGCCAATGAGCGATACGAAAATTACGGCCCGTTGGTCAAGGGGTTAAGACACCTCCCTTTCACGGAGGTAACAGGGGTTCGAATCCCCTACGGGTCACTTTAATTCTTTATCCAAGATTTATGTACTTCGCATAGTGGCATACAACATTGGATTTTACAGCAAGAGCCATTAGCTCAGTTGGTAGAGCACCTGACTTTTAATCAGGGTGTCGAAGGTTCGAGTCCTTCATGGCTCACCAGTTAAATACGCGGTCGTGGTGGAATGGCAGACACGCTATCTTGAGGGGGTAGTGGGTGTATACCCGTGGAGGTTCGAGTCCTCTCGACCGCATCGAACTAGTGAAAGAGTCTTACGTACTTACGTAAGATTCTTTTTTTGTGTGCTATATAGCACAAGCAGACTGCATCAGTAGAAGGTGGCCGGCCATATTGCTCTTTTATACGAAGCTGCATTATACCTGTCTATAAATATAAAAGGACTATACTTGCAGTATGATTAGTACCGCAAGAACAGTCCTTAAAAAATATATTTAGTCCGATAAAAATCTATCCGCAGTAGTATACAAAACCGATAGCACCTACCCCGGTATGTGTGCTGATAATAGGGGAAGTATAGCTGATCTCTACATCGTTATGCCCTGTAAGATTCAGGATGGCTTGTTTTAATTGTTCGGCCAGTTGATGACCTTCTGCATGGGCGATTCCTACTTTATGAATCGTTTTTCCTTTCACATCTTCAGCAAACTGCTTTGCCAAATGTCGGACGATTTGTGCATGACTCCGTAAGTTGACGACCGGAGTGTATTTACCTTCTGCAAGTGTAGCAATAGGTTTGATATGAAGCAGAGAACCGATGAGCGCTTTTCCTTTTCCGATGCGTCCGCCCTTGACTAGATTTTCGAGCGTATCGACTGCTACGAATAACTTGGTCTGATTGCGAATTTCGGAGATGCGGTCGACAATTTCGTTTATGGATTTGCCTTGCTGCGCCCACTCTGCAGCTTCGATGACTTGATATGAAAGTCCTTTAGAAATGTATTGTGAATCAATGACGGTCACCTTGGCATCGGACATCTCGGCCGCCATTGCTGCTGATCGTACTGTACCACTGAGGCTGCCTGTCATGTGAATAGAAATGATTTCATAACCTTCTTCATGAAGTTTGTTGTACCGTTCCAAAAATTCGCCTACCGAAGGCTGAGAGCTTTTTGGCAGCTCATTAGCTTGTTGCATTTTCTGAATGAATTGTTCTGGGGTAATATCAATCCCATCTACATAGGTTTTGCCATCAATAGAAAAGGAAAGGGGTACAACTTCGATTTCATACTTTTGTAAGACGGATTGAGCGAGGTCTGCTGTAGAGTCCGTCACAATCTTGATTTTATTCATTCATTCACTCCTTATGCTAAAAAGCTAGATAAATTGGACCGACTAAAGGGTAAGGTATATCCCTAATCTAGGGGCCTTTCAAAGTCTGCTGTAAGAAGAAATAGGTCCATCTATCTAGATGATTTATATCAGTATATACGAGTGGTGATATCGGTTTCAAATACTCAGGCAAAGGATAGGTCAGGCATAGGATATAATATGAAATTATTGTGAAATCTCTCTCTGGAATTAACCATTTAATTACTCAACTGGAAGTCTTTCTTTATGTACTTGATTTATAGATGGATGGAAGAGTTGATCAGATAGAGATTGTTGCTTTCTTTAAAATGAGTATGGCGCCATATAAAATTAAATTAAATCTAGGTTTGATGGATTTAGATGAATCTACTTAAGTGCAGCCATAGTACATGGTAGGCAGATATAAATAGGGCTATGATTTGTGCGAACAGATCATAGCCCTATTTATATCATTTATTTTCTAAATTGCAGCGGAACCTTTCCGATAACGGTCGGTCTTATTTTGTTCCACAGGGCTATACAGAATTCCTGAAGCTCATAAGCTGCTCTGCCAAGCAGGCGTACAGCGATTCCCTGGCCTTCAGCAAGCAGGGTTGCGCCTGCTAGAATGCGGCCGCTGTTAGGAAGAGTTTCACGAATAACATCAAGCTCTTCTTGTCCGATGTTCTGACCGACGATCCATAAAGCAGCCATGTGTGTGTAATCCAGCATTCCTGAAAGGCTATCCGGTTGTTCAGCAGAAGGATCTATTGAAAAACGATCCCATACAAGAAGCTCATCATCCATCCATACTTCAGTTTGGCCCTCGAAATGAACAAAATCGAAAATTTCGCCACGGTGGACGCGGCCCGCTGACCACACGTCTGCATAAACCAAAGCGGAGCTCCTGCACATATGGAAAGTGGTCATAAGAGTAGAGTGACTCCCGGCAAATGGGATGACGCATTCAGGGAAATATTCAAGAACAGCTCCTTCTTCCAGATGAAATGTATGACTTACTGAGGAAGGGAGGGTTGGAGTGGGGTGAAGTCTTGTCGCAGATGTGCTTGTAAGCACTACATGCGCCCCTTCCTTGAGCTGCCATTTAGAATCATATTCATCACCGTTCATGACTCCCGGTGATACGTCCGAGGTATATACACAAAGCTCTCCGTCACTGCCGGGAAGGCGGAAGGTCCGGCTGATTCTGAGCGGAGCAGCATGATATCGGTCCGAGATATAAGTAAGGCCACCTTTGTGTTCAAAGGTGGCATGCAGCTCACTTCGTTTCCTGCTGGACAGATTCATGCGAGAAAGCTCTGCCTCAGGAGGATTAGTGTGAGTGGCTATGGCCATGTTCGTGCGCGTGCAGATGTGCTGCAGCTGCCTCATCATCCATATATTGATGCTCAAGCCAATGTACGATTTCGGATACGCCTTCTCCGCTCATCAAATTGGACAACACATATGGGCGGCCATCACGAACTTTTTGTGTATCTGATTCCATAACTCCGAGGTCTGCACCGACGAAAGGAGCGAGATCGGTCTTGTTGATCAGCAGAAGGTCAGAGCGAGTAATGCCGGGACCGCCTTTGCGCGGAAGCTTCTCGCCTTGAGCTACGTCAATGATATAGATAAACACATCAGCCAGCTCTGGACTAAAGGCTGCGGACAGGTTATCGCCGCCGCTTTCAATAAAGATCATTTGCAGGTCTTCAAAGCGCTCCTGAAGCTCCTCTACAGCTTCAAAGTTCATAGAAGCATCCTCTCGAATGGCTGTATGCGGGCAACCGCCGGTTTCAACACCGATGATGCGATTCTTATCCAGAGCGTTCTGGCGAAGAAGGATCTCAGCATCCTCTTTGGTGTAAATATCATTTGTAATTACCGCAATGCTGTAACGTGTACGAAGCGCCTTAGACAGTTTTTCCACAAGTGCCGTTTTACCCGAACCTACTGGACCGCCAATGCCGATTCGCATTGGACGGCTGCGATCATACGGAATTCTCTCCCAGTTCGCATGATGGTGATGATTTGAACCTGTTCCACACATAATAGTCATCCTCCTAGAAATGTTATGAATAAGATTACGACATAAATAACCTTGCCGGTAATGCTTCATGACGCATCGCGTATATTTCTTGAGCAAAGCTAAAGCTGTTCATCGCCGTCTTGGGATCCGAAGCCTTTACATCATTCCAAGCCCTTTCAATATCTTCAATAAGCACTTGGATTAGCTGTTGAGCCTCGGTCTGACCGATGGGCATGAGCCGGAGTGCGCTGTTTACGTAAGCTGTGACTGCAGTGTATAGATGTCCGGTTACAGCCTCATCAAGGCTGATTTCGAGCTGGTGGGCGATATAAGCATGCACTGTCGGCAGACAACACATAGCCCTGTGTTTCCGAACAGCAACATCGAGTAATGTAAACTCCATATCCGGATAGATACTCCTCGCCAGCTTCAGCAGCCGTTTGCCCATTTTGTGAGAGCTTTCTCGCAGTTCTCTAGGAGAACGCTGTGCGAAGAGACGTTTGTCATAAAAGGCGATTTCTGCAGCGTTGTCGGTGCTCGCCGCTTCATATACCCCTTTCATAGCAAGCCCGTCAAACCGGGCGAGGCTGCTCGTTAGCTGGCTGCGAATAAAAGAGGCGAGCTCTGCGCTGGTACGAATGACACCTTCGGCGGTATACGTTTCGAGTCCTGAAGAGTGAGAGAAGCCTCCGATAGGGAGAGCTGAATCCAGCAGCTGAGCGTACTTCAGCATCTTTATGCTGGGGCTGGTTGGCAAAGTGCAGCACCTCCTTTACCTGTGGGTTCGATCAGAACATGAAGTATCTCTGTGCCATAGGGAGAACCTCTGCAGGCTCGCAAGTAAGAAGCTCTCCATCTGCTCTGACTTCATAAGTTTCTGGATCGACCTCGATCACTGGTGTAACGTCGTTATGAATCATATCCTTTTTGGTAACGATTCTGCAGCCTTTAACCGCCACAATTCGTTTGGACAAGCCTAACTTGTCACCTATTCCAGCATCCTTTGCGGCTTGAGAGACGAAGGTGATTGAGCCTTTTTGCAAAGCTTTACCGAAAGAGCCGAACATAGGCCGGTTAAATACCGGCTGCGGTGTTGGGATCGATGCGTTGGGATCACCCATCTGGGCTTGTGTAATGATACCGCCCTTAAGCACCATCTCCGGTTTTACTCCGAAGTAAGCCGGATTCCAAAGCACAAGATCGGCCCACTTACCAACCTCGACTGAACCGACAATATGGCTTATGCCATGAGCAATTGCTGGATTGATCGTATATTTGGCAACATACCGCTTGATCCGGTCATTGTCTGATGGTGAATCCTCTGTTAACGAGAGCTTGCCGCGCTGTTTTTTCATCTTGTCAGCGGTTTGCCAGGTGCGGATAATGACTTCTCCTACACGGCCCATAGCCTGCGAATCCGAACTGATGATACTGAACACGCCCAGATCGTGCAAAATATCCTCGGCAGCAATCGTTTCGGGACGAATCCGAGAATCGGCAAACGCTACATCCTCCGGTATGGAGGGATCAAGATGGTGGCAGACCATCAGCATGTCCAGGTGCTCTTCAACGGTATTTCGCGTATAAGGTCTCGTCGGGTTGGTGGAAGAAGGGATAACGTACTGTTCTCCGGCAGCCCGTATGATATCCGGAGCATGTCCTCCTCCGGCACCCTCCGTATGATATGTATGGATGGTGCGGCCGTTTATTGCAGCAAGCGTACTTTCCAAAAATCCCGTTTCATTCAGTGTATCGGTATGGATTGCAACCTGAACATCGTGCTGCTCTGCTGCAGTCAAACAAGCGTCGATGGCAGCAGGTGTTGTGCCCCAATCCTCATGCAGCTTCAAGCCGATAGCGCCTGCTTTAATTTGTTCTACCAAGGGTTCGGTAGTAGAGCTGTTTCCTTTGCCGAGGAACCCTAGGTTGACGGGAAATCCTTCAGCTGCCTCCAGCATGGTATGGATATGCCATTCACCGGGAGTGCAAGTCGTTGCTTTGGTTCCTGTAGCAGGGCCGGTTCCGCCGCCAATCATCGTCGTAATTCCGGAATTGATAGCAGTACGTATTTGCTGTGGTGCGATAAAGTGAATATGTGTATCAATTCCTCCGGCTGTAATGATATGTCCTTCGCCGGCTATGATTTCAGTTGATGCGCCGATGATAAGAGCGGGATCGACGCCATCCATGGTGTCGGGGTTTCCAGATTTTCCGATCCCGCAAATATAACCATCGCGAATACCGATATCGGCCTTTACAATCCCCCAGTGGTCTACAATAACGACGTTGGTAATAACAGTGTCCGGCGTTCCCTCACTGCGCAGTGCGGATGCCGATTGACCCATACCATCTCGAATTACCTTGCCTCCGCCAAACTTACTCTCATCTCCATAAACGGCGAAATCCTTCTCGATTTCTGCCCAAAGATCGGTATCTGCAAGTCTTATGGCATCACCGGTTGTCGGGCCAAACATGGAAGCATACTGCTCGCGGCTCATTTTTTTCATGATGGATCACCTTCGTTATTCGCTGCGGGAGCACCGAACCTTTCGATAAATGTCTTCAGCTTAGCTTCATCCGCAGGCTGGTCGAGCGGTCCATTGGTCAGATTGTTAAATCCTTGGATCTTGCGCTTTCCGCCAAAAGAAGTGAGTTCAACTGGCTTCTCTTCTCCAGGCTCAAAGCGTACGGCTGTTCCTGCGGGAATATGCAGCCTGTGTCCGTATGCTTTATTGCGATCAAATTCCAGCTGGGCATTTACTTCATAGAAATGTACATGCGATCCAATCTGAACCGGGCGATCTCCCCGATTAATCACGATAAGCTGAATCGTTTCACGATCAGGGTGACAGACAATGCTGTCCTTCTTCAATCTGTATTCTCCTGGTATCAAGACTCCATTCCCGCCTTTCTATTTGGCATTCAACGTTACTAGAATGATCAGCGGATCGGCTCATGGATAGTTACAAGCTTTGTGCCGTCAGGAAAAGTGGCTTCTACTTGAACTTCCGGAATCATATCCGGTACACCCTCCATGCAGTCTTCCTTCGTAAGGACAGTTCCGCCGTAACGCATGAGCTCCGCAACCGTCATACCGTCTCGGGCTCGTTCCAGCACTTCGGAAGTAAGAATGGCGACGGCTTCAGGCACGTTTAATTTTAATCCGCGCGCTTTGCGCTCTTTTGCCAAATTGGCAGCTACGGTGACAAGTAATTTGTCCTTTTCTTCTTCTGTCCAGTGCACATGAATCCAACCTTTCCGCACTTAGTTCTATGACTAGATTTTTTGAAGTTCCATATTTAACATCATAATACAACAAATGACATCACAAAAGTGTCCAAAATAGCCATGCGGACGGAACTTAGAGATGGATATTCGTTAACACATAAGTCTGAAATTGCTAGACATCATAGGATGAATAGAGTTCATCATATGTCAATTATACTCACACAAAAATGAATGATTTGTCAATGATATTCATATTGTTTTGTTAAGATGCATGATTAATTATGCGAAAAATAAAATTATGTAAGGATTATTGACACGATAAAATATATGCACCTATAATGTGATCACCAAACATTATTGGAAAAAATTATGGCAATGTTCGGTCTGAAGTCAAAAAATAAGGGGAGTGGAGTCAATGTCAAAGAGAAAGTTCGGTAAATGGTTTCCTGTTATGATGGCGGGTGTCATTATGCTGTCTGGATGTGTGTCTGGAGGGGAGGCTTCTACACAGCAAACGACCGGTTCTGAAGGAACGGCGGAAAGTGTATCTGCTGCGGATGGCGATACGATCAAGGTCGGGGTTCTGCATTCGCTTAGCGGAACGATGTCGATCAGTGAGGTATCTGTAAAGGATGCGGAAATGCTGGCAATCGAGGAGATCAACGCTGCTGGCGGTGTTCTTGGTAAGCAGATCGAGCCCGTGATAGAGGACGGTGCTTCTGATCCGGCGATTTTTGCTGAGAAGGCCGGGAAGCTGCTCCAACAGGATAAGGTGACTGCCGTGTTTGGAGGATGGACTTCCGCGAGCCGTAAAGCAATGCTGCCTGTAGTTGAATCCAATAACGGTCTGTTGTTCTATCCTGTTCAGTACGAAGGCTTGGAAGCTTCCCCTAACATTTTCTACACAGGAGCAACAACAAACCAGCAGATCGTTCCTTCTGTAAGCTGGCTCCTTGAAAATCGGGGCACAAAGTTCTTCTTGCTTGGCTCTGACTATGTCTTCCCTAAGACAGCTAACAAAATCATAACGGCTCAGCTTCAGGCTGAAGGCGGAGAGGTCGTTGGAGAAGAATATACTCCTCTAGGTCATACAGACTACAGTACCATTATCAGCAAAATTAAAGCGGCAGATCCGGATGTAGTGTACAACACGCTGAATGGAGACAGTAACGTTGCCTTCTTTAAACAGCTGAAGGACGCAGGGATTACCTCAGAAGATATGACTACTTTATCCGTTAGTGTGGCTGAAGAGGAAATCCGCGGTATTGGAGCGGATGTTCTCTCCGGACATTTGGCAGCATGGAACTATTATCAAACGACAGATACTCCTGAAAACACAACATTTACGGAAGCATACAAAGCGAAATACGGTGAGGACCGTGTGACGGCTGATCCGATCGAAGCTGGATATACTGCAGTCTATTTATGGAAAGCTGCTGTTGAGAAGGCTGGATCTACAGATGTGGAAAAGGTTAAAGAGGCTGCTAAGGGAATTGAATTTGACGCACCTAGCGGTAAAGTGACGATCGACGGAGATAACCAGCATATTTACAAAACGGTTCGTATCGGTGAAGTGCAATCGGATGGACAGTTCAAGGAACTTTGGAATTCGGGCGAGCCTGTGAAGCCAGACCCATATCTCGAAACCTATGAGTGGGGTAAATCGCTGAGTGCTGAATAAATCGCTTATCTTCTATATAAATCAATGGAAGGAGGCTGGGCTTAGATGGATATGTTTTTGCTCCAAGCCTTTAACGGTCTAAGTGTCAGTTCGATTCTCCTGCTGATCGCGCTCGGTCTTGCTGTTACCTTTGGACTCATGAACGTCATTAATATGGCGCATGGGGAAATGATCATGATTGGTGCATATGCGACATTTGTTACACAGAACCTGTTTCTTTCCTATATGCCGGCCTCTTGGTTTAATGCATATTTCCTTTTGGCGCTGCCCATCGCTTTTCTTGTGGCTGCGGCTGTCGGCTGGCTGCTTGAAGTTCTGCTCATTCGTCACTTGTATGGACGTCCCCTGGACAGTCTTTTGGCCACTTGGGGTGTCGGGATGATTTTACAGCAGCTGGCAAGGACGATTTTTGGCGCCCCGAATGTCGGGGTGACCAGTCCTTCGTGGCTTAATGGCGGATTTGCCCTGACAGATTCAATCGTTTTGCCGTATACAAGATTATTTATCATATTACTGGTTGTCATCGTACTTCTTCTTATGTACATCTACATTTATAAAACAGCGCAGGGTCGCCGGATGCGTGCTGTCATGCAGAATCGCAATATGGCTGGTTGTCTCGGTATTTCTACAAGGCAAGTGGATGGACTGACCTTTGCGATCGGTTCAGGAATTGCTGGAATTGCGGGCTGTGCGCTTACCTTGCTTGGGCCTATTGGTCCATCCCTTGGAACCTATTATATTGTTGATGCTTTTATGGTCGTTGTTCTTGGCGGTGTTGGCAAGCTGGTTGGTACAGTTACAGGAGCGCTTGGCATCGGGGTGTTTAATACCTTGTTTGAGACCTATACAAGTGCATCGATCGGCAAGGTGCTGGTATTTGCTTGTATTGTAGCATTTCTGCAATGGAAACCGCGGGGACTCGTGGCACTGCGCTCACGCAGTTTAGACTAGAGGAGGGATACAGATGCCGTTTGTTAGCAAACTGGGGGTTCGTGGACAGCGTATTGCCTGGGGAGTAGTCCTCATTTTAATGAGTCTAGCACCGCTTGTCTCTACGGAGTTCCGTTTAAGCCTGCTTGCAAAATTTTTGGCGGTTGCCATTTTAGCTATAGGACTGGATCTCATATGGGGATACGGCGGTGTGCTCAGCTTGGGACACGGGGTGTTCTTTGGGCTCGGGGCATATGCGATGGCGATGTATTTAAAGCTTCAAGCAAGCGGGACATCGCTGCCTGATTTTATGGTATGGAGCAGTGTAGAACGGCTTCCGTGGTTCTGGGAGCCGTTCCGATCCTTTCCTGTCGCGATGCTGTTAGGTATCCTGCTGCCAGCATTACTTGCCTTTATTCTTGGTTTTTTTACTTTTAAAAATCGGATTGCAGGCGTGTACTTCACAATATTGACCCAAGCTCTGGTTATGATCGTTGTTACTCTCTTTATCGGAAAGCAGGAGTGGACCGGCGGTACGAACGGGCTCACCGGGTATAATCAAATATTCGGGATGCAGCTTCACCATCCTACCACGACGATTATGCTCTATTATGTGACGCTCGTTGTTCTGGTGCTTGCCTATATTCTATGCAGACGCATCGTTCGCAGTCGATTTGGTCAGGTGCTGGAAGCGGCTAGAGATGGGGAGAATCGAGTTCGTTTCTTGGGCTATGACCCTGCGTGGTACAAAACACTGGCCTTTACGCTCTCCGGTGCACTTGCGGGGCTTGCGGGAATGCTCTATGTACTGCAAGTAGGGATCATTTCCCCATCCATGATGGGTATCGTTCCGTCTATTGAAATGGTGCTTTGGGTAGCCCTTGGCGGGCGGGGGACGCTGATTGGTGCTGTCATTGGCGCTGTCATCCTGAATGCGGCGAAGACAGGAATCAGCGAAGCTTATCCTGAAGGCTGGCTTTTTGTAATGGGTGGTTTATTTGTAGCTATCGTATTGTTTATGCCGCGCGGGCTTGTTGGCGTGTACCATAATCTGTCCAGAATGTGGAGGCGTAAAGGGGGTGCTCAGAATGCCAAGTCTGTCATTGAACCAGAGCGAGCCACATCCTAAAGAAGATATCGTGTTGTCGGTTCGGGATATTACCGTTTCGTTCTCTGGTTTTGTAGCTGTGAACGGGATGAACCTGAATTTGAGACGTAAGGAACTGCACTTCCTAATCGGACCGAATGGTGCGGGGAAGACTACGATGCTTGATGTTATCTGTGGTAAAACTAAACCGGTATCTGGAAAGGTCTTACTGCCGGATGGGACGGATCTGACTCGCAAGAAAGAGCATCATATCGCGAGGCTCGGCATCGGACGAAAATTTCAGGCGCCTTCGGTCTTTGGCGGGCTCACGGTCAAGGAGAATTTGGAGCTTGCTGATGATCAGAACAAAGGGGCGTTTCACTCCCTTCGCGGTCTTCGAGGAAGCACAATGAGTAAAGCGATGGAAGAAGTGCTTGCACAAATCGGATTAACAGATCGGACCTTGATCAGGGCAGGGGCATTATCACACGGAGAGAAACAATGGCTTGAAATTGGGATGCTGCTGCTTCAAGAGCCTGATGTTCTCCTTCTTGATGAGCCGGTAGCTGGGATGACGGATGACGAAACGCTCAAGACCGGGGAATTGCTTAAAAAAATTGCGGAAAAGCGCTCTGTCGTTGTCGTAGAGCATGACATGGATTTTGTAAGGCAATATGCCGAAAAGGTTACGGTGATGCATGAAGGTAAGCTGCTGACAGAAGGAACAATGCTTGAGGTTCAGCAGAACCCTGTCGTTGCCGAGGTGTATTTGGGCAAAAGGAGGAAGCAGGATGCTGTCACTTAAAAATATCGAATCCGGTTATGGTGAAAGCATGGTACTGCGCCGTGTCCACTTGGATATTGAACCCGGGCAGGTCGTTTGTTTAATGGGCAGGAATGGTGTGGGTAAATCTACGCTTCTGCGTACGCTAATGGGGATCCTTAAGACACGCCAAGGGGAAATACGGTGGGAGGGGACTGATATCTCGGAATGGAGCTCAGCAAAAAGAGCCCGCGCGGGCATTGGATATGTGCCTCAAGGCAGAGATATTTTTCCGCAGCTATCTGTTAAAGAGAATTTGATGCTTGGTCTCGAGACAGCTTCCAAAAAGAGTAAGGTATTTCCCGAAGAAGTGCTGGCCATGTTTCCTGTACTGCCTACCATGTACAAAAGGCAAGGCGGAGACCTAAGCGGGGGTCAGCAGCAGCAGCTTGCTTTTGCCAGAGCGCTTGCTTCAAAGCCAAAGCTGTTGCTCCTGGATGAACCGACAGAAGGAATTCAGCCCTCGATCGTAGATGATATTCGTGATGTTATTATTCGAATCAAGAATCAGGGAGATACAGCAATTCTTCTGGTGGAACAAAGCGAGGAGTTCGTGCGGAGTGTGGCAGACTATATCTATGTCATGGACAAAGGCGGTATTGCCATGCATGGCAAGCCGGAGGAGCTTGATCTGGCTGCGTTTGAACACTATCTTACAGTCTAGTTTAGATAAGTCATATTTTGTACAATGCTTTCACCCCTGCTCAGGATACATCTACGCAGGGGTGAGTGTTGTTTTATTCATTTTTATTGCTACAGATGTAATACACTCAGCATGAAATGAAGGTAAAGTGCATTAAAAGCGTGTGTAATTAAGATTGGTCGAAAATTTTTGAGTATTGCGGGTAAAGTTTACGAATGCATTCAGGGCAAATATCATGAGTAAACTCGGCGTGTGTATGCCTTTCGACAAAGCTTTCAACAGTATTCCACTCATCCTGTTCATCCCGAATGCGTTTACATACAGCACAGATAGGCAGCATGCCGTGAAGAGTTTTGATGTGAGAAGAAGCGTTGTGTAAACGATGTTCAAGAGTTTTATGGTGAGTGATGTCGATGTGTGTAATTACTAGTCCCTTAAAGTCAGACTGAAGAGAGGTCTCATAAGGGGAGGCTTCTATGAGAATCCACAAGCAACTATCTTCGCGCAGTACTCTTACCTCACACACATAACTCGTTATGCTTCGATTCAGAACTTCTTTGAAACGATAGATGATTTCGCTCGTGTTATGAGTGCAGGTGCCTGGAAAAGATGCGAGGATATGAAAGTAATTTAAACCCAGCCAGTTCTCAATTTCCCGAGAATCGTATTGAGACATGGTTTCGGGCCAAGCGTGATTATACGAGCAGATTTTGCCGCAGGAATCAATAATGACGGTGGTGGATTTGAATTCATAGGAAGGATCCTTGATAAGGAAGGGTTCGGCGTCAGGCAATGGCAGTCTCTCCCTCTTAGTATTAATAATAATTGCATGGCTACTCAAATGCTGGCGCAACGAAAGAACCTTTATTCCAAAAAAAGTATGTCCATATTATATACGCTAATACGTTATCAAACAATCATTATTCACTTACATGAGTGAATTTTGGCTTTTATTCTAATGAGAAAAAAGCACGCTGGCAGAGGGGTTTGCCGCGTGCTTTTAGAATAGAGGGGAGGCGTGGGTTGCCTGAAGAGGTGAGCTGGGGATAAGCGATACTAAGCTCTTGTATGTTCGATACCGGAGTTGTGGAAGGGTGAACCCGGTATGAGGGATTGAAGGGACAATATAGGGCTTTGGAAGGGCTGGAGGCTGCCGGCTTGCTTAACCTTATTCCATTCTTCAGCAAGATCGCCGTCTAACACGATCGATAAAGCATCAAGCTCTTTGGCTTCGATGCTCAGCAAACGCTTTGCGTGGATAAGGCAAACATCTTTTGCTGCATGAAGGTATCCGGAAACAGCATCATCTACAGGGACCTCCAGATTGGCATTAATCCATGCGTGTACGACGGTGAGTGAACCTACGGCCTCGTATCGGTTGATGACTCTTTCTAAAGCTTCAAAGTCCATCCAAGGGTGCAGTGCCTTTGACAGCTTCATAAGGCGCCTTCCCATAGCGCGGGATTGTTCCCGCTTGTGAATGGGGGTTCGCTTCACATGAATCATTTTATCGATCAGGGCGATTCTCCATTCGTCTTTTTGCTCTACGGCAGCGTATACTCCTGTAATCGCCAAGCCTTCCAGCTGAACTAAGCCTGGATGAAGCTCGCATCGCATGAATGTCTCTAGATCATTAGTTGTTTGAATGGTGCCGTCCTCGATATATGACTTAAGCCCGAAGGAGTGAGAGAATCCTCCAACCTGAAGTGAGGAATCAAGCAATTTCACGTAATCGAGAAGCTTATTTCCTCTATTCAAAAGAATCCGCCCCCTTAATATCATAATGAAGTTGGAACGTTCTATAGAAAATAGTGTGTTATATATATGTTAATTTCACTGACTAAACGCTATGTTTGATATGTATTTTTACATAAATATCCGTAAAATGTCAATAAGAAGATCGTGATTATGTAGAAAAAGGTGGTTTTAATCTTAATTTATGTTAATTTATATAACATTTATATTACGTAGATGGTTTTCTTTTCTTTGATGTCTTCTTCAAAGAAAAAAATATAATAAAATGCTTTACATATGTGTTAGAGGTGTGTATAATATATTTTGTTGGCACGAAAAATGCTGAACAAGATGCGCGGTCGTGGTGGAATGGCAGACACGCTATCTTGAGGGGGTAGTGGGTGTATACCCGTGGAGGTTCGAGTCCTCTCGACCGCATCATAATGAAAGAGCTTGAAGCGAAGGCTTCGAGCTCTTTTTTTTGTTTTTGCGGAATTTACAGGTAAGGGTGGAAAATAAATAGAAGGAATCCGATTGTCGGGTTCCTCCTATTGTGTAGTTATATGAGTATTCTAGAGAAGGTCAGCGATGTCCGCTTCAATTTTGTCTGGTGTCGTTTGAGGGCTGTATCGTTTTACGATCTTTCCATTCTGATCGACAAGGAATTTAGTAAAATTCCATTTGATGGATTTGGAGCCCATAATTCCAGGTGCTTTCTCTTTAAGATGCTTGAAGAGGGGATGAGCCTCATCACCATTAACTTTAATTTTTTCAAACATCGGAAAGTTTACTCCATAGTTCATTTGACAAAATTCAGCGATTTCATCATTTGTTCCTGGCTCTTGTTCTGCAAATTGATTGCTGGGAAAGCCGAGGATCTCAAAAGATTGGTCCTTGAATTTGTCGTACAACTCCTGCAGTCCTTTGTATTGAGGTGTTAAACCGCATTTGCTTGCCGTATTTACAATTAAAAGGATTTTTCCTTTATATTCCGACATGCTTAGTTCTTGACCTCTAAGTGTGTTTACTTGGTAGTCATAGATAGACATGCTTTTCTCCAACCTTTCATGAGATAATGGGAATCAAGGGGCTAGTACTTCCATTATTTGAAATATATATTGATCACAATTTAATCTTAAACAATATATGGAGAAAGTCAAACAAAGCTTCAGGTATTGCTCTTAAATATTTTTTTATTGATGTAACTCTGTTCTGAAACATGTGAAAAACCTAGATAAACTTAGAACAGTTAAGCTAAATGCATAAAGGAGAAAGTTATCTCCTTATTCTATCCCAATTTAGGTTAAAATCGTCAAAATGAGCAGGTCTATGAGCTTTACAAGGGTATTTGCTCGGGTGTATGATTCATATCGTAAATCTTGAGCAAGCGAAAAACGTATATAAGGTAGTTCTCATTGCTATGATTGCTTAATTTCTGCCGCATAAGGCGGAAAGCGGGGGAACCAAAGAAAGCATGGTGTTTGATTCGGTGTGAGAGCCGAATGATCTGTCATGCATGGGGTGAATCCTGAACTGAAGATTCTTCGGAATCTGACTGAACAGGTAGGACGACTCTCACCGTCCGAATCCGACAGCTAACCTCGTAAGCTATATAGAGCGGCTAAAGATGCACATGAGGCATTCTTTTGTTTGATCTATATAAAGGTTTGAGAGAGGAATGATGATCTTGTGAGCTATTAGCCACAGGGGCCTAGTCCTCTGTGGTTTTATTTGTGCGCTGAATTTTTGTGATCTGCAAAAAACGGGGGAACCAAATGTGGATGCTGCATCCATAGGGGTGAATTTCACGGCTTTTGCCGTGAATAGGGCAATCTCTCTTGTCCGAATCCGACAGCTAACCTCGTAAGCGTAAAAAAGGGAGAGGCAGCAAGCCGAGCAGCACCGATAATCAGATGATGTTGTCATATCTGTTATCAGGGTGGGAGAGCACCGGATATGCCTTTTATCTGTCGGTGTTCTTTTTTTGTTGTCTTTTTCTAACTACAGGGAGGATTTATTGTGATGAGTGATGAAGTTATTTTAGTTACGGCACCTAACGAAGCGGCTAGAAATTTTATTCGATTGCTAATGTATAAGAAGCTTCCATTTGCTGTTCTGACGAACAGTGCGCAGGAGGAGAGAAAGGTTAAGCGTCTGGGAGTTGAACACATTATTCGAATGGATACAGCACTTGCAAGCAAATGGCTGCTCCCGAATGCGACCGTGGGACGTATTTTCATTTTTGAAAACAGCTTGAATTTAACATGTCGTTTCCTGCAAATATGCAGACCTTGGACACGTAAATCAATTACCATTATTACGCAGCTGAATCATCCCCGCGGTGTGTATCGCGGAATGGGCGCAGACCATGTTATCTTTACGATTAAAGGTGAAGTTGGATTTTTGTTGAATGGTGAACGCGCTGCTGCTGTACATTAGATTGTAATGTGCGTGCATGTCTAACAAAATAGATGTACGTGCTTCCATATAATTTGCGGAATATACAGAGCATTGATATACTAGGGCTAAAGGAACATAGCATGTGAGACTCGTGATATAAGCATGGGTCTCTTTTCTATATCGAGGGACGGAAAGGTTGAGAATGGCAATATGGGGAAGTTTGCGAATATAAAATGGCTCTTTTTTGATATAGGAGATACGCTTGTTAATGAATGGGCTCCTGTCGATCATATTATCGGTCAATTTGTGCGGGAAGCAAATGGGCTTGGATATACGATTACAATGGAGGATGTGCGCAGCAAATTTGTTCAGAGCTATGCTAGATTTATCTCTTCACCCATGCAGTATGCAATTTCCGAGCTCGTGTCTTCCGAGACAGACCGTGCTTACATAAAGCCTAGGCTCAAGTTTCAGAAGGAATTGGAGGAGCCCTATCCCGAAGCTCAAGTGACGCTTAAACTGCTGGGGGAACGCTACAAAATAGGGGTTATCGCCAATCAAAGTCCAGGTACGGAGGAACGTCTCGTAAAATACGGACTCCGATCCTATGTCGACGTAATCGCCTGTTCAGCGGAACAAGGTTTATCCAAACCGGATGTGCGTTTATATGAGTACGCTTTGAAAGAGGCGGGAGCTGAGCCCTTCGAATCGGTTATGATCGGAGATCGAATAGATAATGATATTGTCCCTGCCAAATCACTTGGTATGCATACGATTAGAATTATGCAGGGCTACGGGCGATATCAGCCTTCTTCGGGTGAACCAGATACCCCAGACTACACGGTACGTGACTTGAACGAACTGACTACTTTGCTTCTGTAAGATTAAAAAGAAAACCGAGATTCTGCAGCGTCTAAGACGCAGTCAGGATCTCGGTTTTTTGGATTTAGAAAGTTAGAAACAAGAGGCAAATGTTCAGTATGACAATGACGGCTGTGATCAACCATGATGTAATTTTAAGCCAAGGTTTATTTGCGAAGCTGCCCATGACCTTCTTGCTGCTCGTAAACATGACAAGCGGAATGACTGCAAAAGGCAGCTGCAAGGATAAAATGACCTGGCTGAATATAAGCAGATCAGCTGTTCCTTGTTCTCCGGCTATAGCTGTTACGATGACAGCCGGGATAATAGCAATCAAACGAGTGACTAGACGTCTAAGCCAGCTGGGAAGACGAATATTAAGGAATCCTTCCATTACGATCTGCCCGGAGAGAGTGCCTGTTAACGTTGAATTCTGACCGGACGCCAGAAGCGCAATACCGAACAAAATGCTGGCGACGGTTGTGCCGAGCAGTGGTGTCAGCAAATGGTAGGCATCCGAAATATTAGCAACCTGAGTCATGCCTGCATGGTGAAAAACGGCAGAGGACACAATAAGTATGGCTGCATTAATAAACATGGCTAATGTTAAGGCAATAGTCGAATCAGCAGTCGTAAAACGGATCGCTTCTTTTTTGGCTGTGACACTGGGTTCGATCTTCCGGCTCTGTACAATAGAAGAATGCAAATAAAGGTTGTGCGGCATTATTGTCGCACCCAATATGCCGATGGCGATATACAGCATCTCTGGTCTTTGAAAAATCTCTAGGGAAGGCATCACGCCTTGAATGACTCCGGATGCGCTTGGTTGTGCTAGAAATACATCGATTCCGAAACAGACAGCTATGGTACCCATAAGGACGATGACGATGCTTTCAAGTGTGCGGACCCCTTTGTGTTGAAGCAGTAAAATGAGCAGCACATCCGCTGCTGTAATCACGACCCCATACAAGATCGGAATGCCGAATAAGAGCTGCAGGGCGATGGCAGAGCCGATCACCTCGGCGAGGTCTGTGGCTGCTATTGCCAGCTCTGCAAGAATCCATAGGACGATGACAACAGAAGGCTTAAAGTGTTCTCGGCAAGCTTGAGCAAGATCTTTACCTGTTACGAGTCCGAGCTTGCTGGCCAGCGATTGCAATACGATAGCCATTAGGTTTGACAGTACAATGACGAACAGCAGTCGATATCCAAACTGGGAACCGCCAGCAATGTCCGTCGCCCAGTTTCCCGGGTCCATATAGCCCACAGCGACTAAAAATCCGGGTCCCATAAAGGCCAGCAGCTTGCGCAGCCAGCTGGCATTCTCTGGGATCTTAAGTGAACCGGTATAACCGCTGTTCGCTTCATTACCGGAAAGTGCAAATGCGGATGCTTGATGTGGATTTTTTTTAAACATGGTATCACCTGATTTAGTAAAAGTTGATGTTATTGGCAGTAGTCTGTTTGATTTTCTGAAAATAAAATTGTTTGCTTTATTATTTACATTGTACTACTTCAATAAATTTTGTATAGTGCAACATTTATGTAGTGACACAAATTTTATGGTATATAAATATTTACACATAAAAAGCCGAGAAGCAACAGGTTACTGCTTCTCGGCTTTTATTATCTGAGAAAAAATTAATATAGAATAGGTAAAATTCCCTTCCATACTGCGTCAAGGATCGACTGTATACGGTCTTCCTCACTGTTGACAGCGATGACTGCTCTTTTTTGCGGGATGATAACGAGAAGCTGGCCATGAGCTCCGTCACCTCGATAGGCTTCGTGCGAGCACATCCAAAATTGACAGCCGTAGCCTAATGACCAGTCGCCATCGCCTACAGAATCGATATGTTTGCTTGTTGCGAATGTGATCCACTCAGCTGGAATCAGCTGCTTGCCCTTATAAAGACCTTCATCCAGCAGCATTTGGCCGAATCTGCTTAATTCTTCCGTATTTATAATTAGCCCTGCGCATCCTAGTGTAACTCCAAGTGGCGAGCTTTCCCATTCAACGTCGTGAATGCCGAGCGGCTCAAACAAGCGGGGCGTTAAATAGCTCTCGACTGTTTCGCCGACAGCTGCTTGAATCATTGCAGAAATCATGAATGTATCGCCGCTGCTGTATGTAAATAGCTCTCCGGGCGGACGGTCCAGCGGCAGAGACAAATAGTATTTTGCCCAGTCTTTTTCTGTGAGTGACTTTCGTTCAGGCAGCCATAGAGGAGGAGCGTCATGGCCAGAAGACATCCGGAGCAAATCGTAGAGAGTAAGCGCGTCCGGAGAAGGGATTCGTTGTTCTTTTGATTGATAAGTCGAATCATAATTGAAATAATCCCCCAGCCGGGAATGTAATGTAAGCTTTCCTTCCTCAATAGCAAGACCAGCAGCCATGCAGGTAAAGGATTTGCTGATCGAATGCTGCGGACGCCTTATATCCATCTCCCGGCTCCATTCTCCTAGCAGCTCCCCATTTTGAAGAACACGAATCGAAAAGACATTCAAGCCTTCTGCATTTATTTCATCTACAAAGCTCGTCAACGTACTGTTCATATCAAACTCCTCCAGTCCTGTTGCTTGTAAACGGCTATTCAAAGGTTCATGAAAGTGATTTGGTGAAACGTTTAAAATGCTCTTCAAAGATCGTGGAATATGGTATTACAGAGTGCCATTAAAGTCAATATACCAATGACAGCGTTTTAAAATAAAGGGAAAAAGGATGAAAAACTGCATTGACAATTTTTACGAGGAGCGATTATGATGGTAATCGAAACGATTCGAAGTAATCGCTTCCAAATAGCTAAAACGTCGAAAATCAAGGCAAAAACATAAGAATGGCTAAGTGAAACGATTCGAATTTGTAATTTGGAAAGGGGTTACACATGGCGTATATCGCGATAGAGACAGGATCGCCAACTCTTCGCATGACGACAAGCATTCATATTATTTCTCCAGCGGAATACGGTACGCCCGCGGATAGAACGCTTTACCTGCTTCACGGAGCAGGGGATAATGCGAGCACCTGGCACCGTATGACCACAGTGGAAATGTACGCGCAAAAATATGGGTGCACGGTCATTATGCCGGAGGCAAACCGAAGCTATTACACCGATATGGCATTTGGTCTGGATTACTTTTATTTCGTTACAGAAGAGCTGCCTGAGACTTGCGCAAACCTGATTCATATGAGCAAGGATCCGGAAAACACCTATGTTGCCGGTTTGTCAATGGGCGGCTACGGTGCTCTGAAATGCGGGCTGACTTATCCGGAGCGTTATCGTAAGGCCGTTTCCTTATCAGGAGTAACAGATATCCAGCAGAGATTGAGAAGGAGCGACATGTCCCCGGAAATGGTCAAAGAGATGCAGGGAGTCTTCGGAGCAAACCTTGAGGTTCAGCCGCATGAGGATTTATATGCGCTGGCACGAGCAAGAGCCGATGAAGGAGGAAAGCTGCCTTCCATTCTTTGCTGCTGCGGAGACCAGGATCCTTTTGTAGAGATGAATCGTGAATTTGCGACTTTTATGAAAAACTCGCCTTATCCATTCGAGTATGTGGAAAGCCCCGGTACGCATGACTGGCGTTTCTGGGAAGCGCATTTAAAGACAACCTTTGAATTTCTGTTTGGGGAAGCTTGAGAAAGATTAGATTTACGAAGAGTGAGGAGATGCAAATTGAAACCAGCTGCTTTAGGGTCTGACAAAAAAGTGAAGCCGGATCACTCAAGAAGACGAAGACTCTTCGCTGAGATCTGGAAGCACCGGATGACGTATACCCTGCTCATACCAGGGCTGATCTGGCTCATCCTGTTTGCGTATCTGCCAATGGGCGGGTTATCGCTTGCCTTCAAGGAATATAAAGCGAACCTTGGTATATGGGGAAGCCCTTGGGTCGGATTCGAAAATTTTCAATACGTATTCCGAGACCCCGCCTTCCTTGATGCTGTTTGGAGAACATTATATATCAACATTTTGAAACTGGTCGTCCAATTCCCGTTTCCGATATTGCTGGCGCTGATGCTGAATGAGCTCCGGATGCGGAGAACGAAGAAATTATTCCAGACCGTTTTCACTTTTCCACATTTTCTATCCTGGATTATTGTCTCCGGGATCGTCATTAATGTCCTTGCCTACGACGGGCTTGTGAACAGTGCTCTTGCCTTGGTTGGTCTGCCAACGATCAACTTCCTGGGCTCAGAGGACACTTTCGTTCCGATGCTGCTGCTCACTGACATCTGGAAGTCAACAGGATGGGGAGCCATCATTTATTTGGCAGCCATTTCGGGGATTGACCAGGATCAGTATGAGTCAGCTCAAATTGATGGTGCTTCGAGGCTGCAGCAGATGTTTCGGATCACCCTGCCGAACATTCTTCCAACCATTACGGTTATGTTCATCTTGAATGTCGGCGGACTCATGTCTTCTGGTTTTGACCAAATCTTCAACCTTGCGAATGCGGCGACACAGAATGTGTCCGAAGTACTCGATGTCTATATTTATCGGATCACCTTCCAGTCCTCGACTGACTTTTCATTCTCAACTGCAGTCAGCTTGTTCCGTTCCCTTGTGAACATGATTCTCTTGCTGGCAGCGGATCGGGTAGCCAAGAAGCTGGGTGGAGACGGACTGTTCCGATAGGAGAGGAGAACGTGAAAAGATGAGTACGATGACTAGAAAAAAACCGAAGTTTTTAGGCAAGAAAATGACCTTTATCGATTATTTTATTTTCGTCGTTTTGCTGATTTTAGCTCTGTTGATATTGATCCCTTTTTGGAACGTCATCATGATTTCGTTTGCAACGCCTAAGGAATATGCGGAGAATCCGCTGCTCATGTTTCCAAAAGAACCGACGCTTGATTCCTATAAAGCGCTCTTCTCGGATGGAAGCATCCTGACTGGATACTGGAATACGACCAAGCTTCTTGTGATCGGGCTTCCGCTCAGTTTATTCCTGACGACGAGCATGGCCTATGGTCTTAGCCGGAACAAATTTCCGGGTAAGAAGCTGTTTTTCTTCCTTGTCCTTTTTACGATGATTTTTAACGGCGGGATCGTACCTTTGTATCTCGTAATGAAATCACTGCATCTGACGGGGACATTAATGTCCGTTATCCTTGCAGGCAGCTTCAGTGCCTTCAATATGATCCTGATGATGAATTACTTTCACAGCTTGCCGGAATCGCTGATGGAATCCGCAAGACTGGATGGAGCCGGTGAATGGAGAATCCTGTTTTCTGTAGTGCTTCCGCTTGCCGCGCCGATTATGGCTACCATCACTTTGTTTTACGGTGTTGCTTATTGGAACAGCTGGTATGATGCCATGATCTTCTTAAGGAGACAGGATCAGCTGCCGCTGCAGAATGTGCTCAGGGCCATTATCGTTGAATCCTCGACGAATGCGTCCAATGCATCCAGTGTTGACGCCGTAGGCAAGAACTCTTTCTCCACCGGGATGAAGATGGCGGCCGTATTCGTCACTATGGTTCCAATAATGTGTTTCTTCCCGCTATTGCAAAAGCATTTTGCCAAAGGCGTATTGACAGGGGCTATCAAGACCTGATGATACATTAGAATTTTCATTTTTAAATTCTATATCAAACATGGGGGTAAAACATGAAAACGAACAGAAAGCAGTTTATGAAATCGGCGCTGGTAGCAGCAATGTGTCTAGTTCTGCTCATTATGACAGCTTGTTCGAGCGGCGGGGCATCCGGGGGAAACGAGAAAGACGAGAACGGAAACTACGTTGACAAGATGACGGTTTCCGTAGCAAGCACCATTCAATTGAAAGACGGACAGCTTGATAATGAATTTCACCAGTTTTGGATGGATAAGTACAACATTGATTGGGAGTACAACTTTATTGAATGGGATTCCTGGGGAGAAAAGCTTCGTCTATGGATCAACTCCGGGGATCTGCCTGATGTAGCGACATGGAATTATGTTCATGGTGACGCAATGAATTACATCGATCAAGGTTTGCTGTACAAATTCCCTGATGACTGGAAAGAGCGCTGGCCTAACGTGGCTGCAGCCTACGAGCTGACAGGCCTTGGCGAGCAGCTGGAGGAATTGACAGGCGGCACTTATTTGCTGCCAAGACCGGTGTACTACGAGAACAAGCCAGCAGATCCTTTGGTTAACCAGATCGGTGTTATCGCACTTCGCAAGGACTGGGCTGAAGCTGTAGGCTTTGAACTGAAGGATGCATACACCACAAGTGAACTGATGGAATATGCAAGACTCGTTAAAGAGCAGGATCCAGGCAACGTAGGCTCAAATCTGGTCCCTATCTCCTATAATGCAGATGATACGCTTACGAACATGATCATGCCTAACAGTGAGCACGCTCGAGTGGAGTCTGCATTCTACAAAGGTGAGGATGGTCAGTATCACTGGGGTGGTGCAGATGAGGAGACACTTACTGGTCTTAAATTAATGCAAGAGGCATATAAAGAAGGCCTGCTTAATCCAGAGTTTTACACTTGGAAAAATAGTGAAGGCAGCGACAACTTCAGAGTAAGCGGAACTGCAGCCATTACTAGTCTTGGCGGACTTGCTTCTTATAGACAAGACGTAGATACGGCAATGAGAAAGAACCTTGGTGTTGAGAGCAGCGAAATCGTGCACACTGCAATCGTGCTTGGAGATGACGGTAAATACCGCAATCTGGAGCAAGCCAATTTCTGGTCTGCTTTGATCTTCTCTCCGGATATCGACGAAGCTAAATTTGAACGCATCATGGACATGGTTGACTATACGACCAGTGAAGAAGGACAGCTGATCCTCAACATGGGCTTTGAAGGAACGGATTGGGAATATGGCGATAACGGCGAGCTGAAGAGCCTGCTTCCTGATGGCACTAGTCTTGAGGATAAATACCCTAGCCGTTTTGAAGGCTTGTACTTGCTTGGCGACGACTTCAGTATGATTAACCCGGCAATTAAACAAGAGTTTCGTGAAAGAGCGCTGACCCATTATCAGAACAAAGCGAAGCTTGGAGAAGAAGGCGATGCACTGGCAGAGTACGACTGGACAATGCAGCTGTACGATTCCAAAGCAAAAAATCAGGCATCCTTTGATTACGCTACCGAGTATACGAACCTGATTCTGAAAGAGGGAGACCTCGAAGCGAACTGGAAAGCATGGGTAGAGAGCAAAATGTCTCTTGTTCAGCCTGTGCTGGATGAACTGAACGCACTGGAATCCGAGTAAATCTTCATATTCATAGAGTGGACCAAAGAGGGATTCGCCAAACGAATAATTTCTTTGGTTCATTCTTTCTAAACGTAGAGGCAGAATTCTAGCTGATATAGCTTTTTATATGTAAAGAGAGAGTAGATAGGAGGAACATACTAACACATGACAACACTGACGAATACGAAACGATGTGTGCAGGCAGGGGAGTTATCCTTTACTTTTTGGGAAAGCGGAGATTTATTTCAAGCCTCCAGCGGCACGACCATGATCAACCAGCTCATGCTCAGCCCCATTGACGGTTCACTCAACAATATCTATCTGCGGGTTCACACAGAAAATGGGATAGAAGCATTGCCTTTACTTGGTATCCACTCCGGGAGCAGCGTACATCAGAAAGGACGTTTTCTGGAATGGACAGGCACGGCTCGAAACATAGAGTACAGTGTGACGTTTGGACCAACGGATAAAGGCGTGTGGTTTTGGGACGTAAGACTTCGAGGCGAAGGTCAGAAGGTAGATGTTATTTACGGTCAGGATATCGGAATTGCAGATGTGGGCGCTGTTCGCAGCAATGAGGCTTATTTATCGCAGTATATAGATCATGCTATTTTTGAAGACTCAGAGAAGGGTTATGTCGTATGCTCACGGCAAAATCAGCCGCAAGGCGGGAAGTTCCCTTACCTTCAGCAAGGTTCCTTAACTCGAGCGAGAGGCTACTCCACGGACGGATTTCAATTTTTTGGTCTAACCTATAAAGAAACGAATGAGCCCGAAGCACTCCGGAAGGCACAGCTTGCAAACGAAGTGTACCAATATGAGTTTGCTTATACAGCGCTGCAATCCGAGCTTACGAAGCTTGCGGGAGAAACGGCATTTGTTTTTTACGGACTGTTTCGTCCGAGTCATGAAGAGGCGATTACTGAGCTTGAATACAAAGAAGAGCTTGAGGAAGCCTGGAATACATTTTCTTTGGAAAAAGAAAGAAATGCACAGGCATCAGCTTCCAAGCTGACTGCTGCATCTCTTAAACCATATATCGGAAAGACGCTGGCCGGAGAAGCGTTGACTGAAGCGGAAATAACCAGCCTGTTCCCTGAAGCTGACAGACACCAAGCGGAGTACGCTGACGGAAAGCTGCTTGCATTCTTTACAGACACCTTTGAGCATGTGGTGCTTAAAGAAAAAGAGATGCTGGTTGAACGTCCGCACGGGCATATCTTGATGAGCGGGGACAATGTAAAACTCGGAACGCCGGTCGTGACAACAACGTCATATATGTATGGAATATTCAATTCGCATCTGGTTGTGGGCAATACGAACTTCAATAAGCTCATGAGCAATTCACGCAGCGCCCTTAATATACCTAAGACGGCGGGGCAACGGATCTATGTCGAGCAGGACGGGGAGTACCGGCTCTTGACGATGGCTTCCCTCTTTGAAATCGGATTTAACTATGTTCGATGGTATTATAAAATGAAGGATGATACGCTCGTTATCACGAATTTTACGACAACGGACCGTCCGGAGGTTCACCTTCATGTACGCTCGGAGAGCGGCCGAAGCTACCGGTATTTGGTGACGAACCAAATGACGATGAACGTAAATGAATACGAGGTACCGGTTCATATGACAGAGGAGAACGGCAAGCTGATCTTTACCGCTGATGCATCCTCGCTAAGTCATGAGATTTATCCGCTGCTATCCTACAAGCTGTGGGTTGACGGGGCCAAAACCGAGGTTCATGATGAAACATTCATTGCTGACGGTGTCGCTGCTGGTGATGCTGGCCTAACTGTTCTCGCGCTGTCGGAAAGCAATAGCTTTACGTTGACTGTGCAAGGGTTGCTGGGAGGAGAATCTCTTTTTTCGGAAATTCCGAACTTCCATGTGGAAAAAGAGAAGTACCGCGAATTCTTCCGTGGGGTCATGAATGGATTTCATTTGAAATTTTCAGATAAAGGGCGGGAAGAGGAGCTGTTCAAGGTTAACTCGCTTGCCTGGTGGTATACGCATAATATGCTGGTTCATTACTCGGTTCCTCATGGGCTTGAGCAATACGGAGGCGCAGCGTGGGGAACAAGGGACGTGTGCCAAGGACCGGTTGAATATTTTATGGCGACGCAAAAATACGAGCAGGTACGTGATATTCTTAAAATGGTGTATTCTCACCAATTCGAAGATGACGGCAACTGGCCGCAATGGTTCATGTTTGACCGGTATTTCAAAGTCCAGCAGGAGGAAAGCCATGGCGATATTATTGTATGGCCGCTCAAGGTACTCAGTGATTATTTGAATGCAACAGGCGACTATGCCATTTTAGATGAGCAGGTGCCATACACGGTAAAACATGGGTTTAATTTCACCAAAGACACGGCTTCGATTCTGGAACATGCAAGAAAAGAAATTAAATACATTCAGGATCATTTTCTTCATAACACGTACCTTTCTTCCTACGGAGACGGAGACTGGGACGATACGCTGCAGCCAGCGAATGCTCAACTGAAGCAGTATATGATCAGCAGCTGGACCGTGGCGCTTACGTATCAAACGATGCGGCAGCTGTCACGTGCAATAGCTCCTGTAAATGGCTCCTTCGCCGGAGAACTAATGGAGATTTCAGAAGGCATTAAAGCAGATTATCAGAAATACATGCTTGATACGGAAGTCATTCCAGGCTTTGTGTATATGGAAAAACCGGAAGAAGCGAAGCTGATGCTTCATCCT
The DNA here is from genome assembly GCA_023715865.1 of Neobacillus mesonae. Taxonomy (GTDB): domain Bacteria; phylum Bacillota; class Bacilli; order Paenibacillales; family Paenibacillaceae; genus Paenibacillus. The sequence goes on along the minus strand of JAMBOW010000001.1, from coordinate 2,450,516 downwards.
TCCGACAATGAAACAGGGATTCAGTATCGTCTGCTTCCGATGACTAGAAGCATTATTGCTGAGCTGCTTACTTCCGAGCAGGCAAAATCTCACTATGACCTTATTAAGGAACGTTTATTTTGCCCGGATGGCGTCAGACTGATGAACAGACCGGCAGTGTATGCCGGGGGAGTTAGCACTCATTTCAAGAGAGCGGAGCAGGCGTCCAATTTTGGCCGCGAGGTCGGTCTCCAATATGTTCATGCTCATATTCGTTATGTTGAAGCCATGGCGAAACTGGGATACAAGGATGAAGTGTGGAGCGGGCTCGGTATCATTAATCCGGTTGGCATTAGAGAGGTCGTTCCGAATGCGGAGCTCCGTCAAAGCAATGCTTATTTCAGCAGCTCCGACGGTAAATTCAATAATCGATACGAAGCACAGGAGTCCTTTGAAGAACTGAAGGCCGGCAAGGTTAAGGTAAAAGGCGGATGGAGAATTTATTCCAGCGGTCCGGGGATTTACATGAATCAGCTCATATCGAATGCGCTGGGTGTACGTCAGGATGAGCAGGATGTCGTTCTTGACCCTGTCCTGCCGCAGGAATTGGATGGTCTTGAGTTCGATTTTGAAGTAGCAGGCAAAAAAGTGACATTTGTATATCACATGAAGGACAATGCTGCTGATCGAGTACTGATTAATGGAAAAGAAATCGAAGCCATCCGATTAGATAATCCATACCGTACAGGCGGACTCCGCATCAAGCGCGATATTCTAAATAAAGAGCTGGATCAACAGCAAAATGTAATTGATCTTTATATGAAGTAAAAATTTTAAATGACAAAAAAGCTTTAACAAAACAAGGCTTGGTTACATATGAGGGAGCGAGGACTATTGGTCAGTATTAAGGACATTGCCAAAAAAGCCGGGGTTTCTATTTCTACGGTGTCTTATGCCCTTAATGGGAGCAATAAGGTGACGGACGAAACGAGCTCTAAAATTCTGGCCATCGCCAAGGAATTAAACTATGTGCCGAATGCGGCAGCTAGAAATTTAAAGAAGCGTGAAACCAAAATCGTCGGCGTATTTCTGACCGATTTTCGCGGGGATGTATACGGTGACCTTCTTCACGGTATGAAGGAGGTCAGTAATTTGCAGGGATATGATCTGATCGTATGCAGCGGAGAACGGTCTCATCGGATGCTGCCGGAGCGAATGATTGACGGTGCTATCATTCTGGATCAAATGTTTGCCAGCAAGGAGCTGCAAAAGTATGCGGATTTAGGTCATAAAATTGTAGTGCTTGATCGCGAGCTTACTCATCCGAACATCAATCAGGTGCTTCTGGATAATAAAGCGGGTGCGACACTAGCGATGGAGCATCTGATTGAGCTTGGACATAAGAAAATCTATGTTGTATCAGGTCCGGAGGGATCTTATGATTCCATGCAGCGGATGAAAGCTGTCCGCATGGTATCTGAACGGACTCAGGATGTGGAATTCATTGAGATTTGCGGTGATTTTGAGAAGACCGGAGGAGAAAGGGCAGCTGAGCAGATTTTGAGAGAATACAAAGAGCCTGTTGCCGTATTCTGTCTCAATGATGAGATGGCGATTGGTTTATCCAATCGACTGGCCGAAACGGACTTTCAGATCGGAGAGCAGATCCACTTGATTGGATTCGATAACATAGAGCTGGCAGGCTATATGCAGCCAAGACTATCAACGATTAATTATTCGAAGCGGAAATGGGGCGCACTTGCTGCTGAGCAGCTCCTAAAGCTGCTCAGCGGAGAAACGGTTGAGAATGAACGAATTTATGTAACTTTGGTTAAAGGAGAGTCTGCGAAGCCTGTTTCGCTGTAAATTCGTTCCGCTGTAATCTGATGCGATTCTTTACTAATGTTTAATTTGCAGATAACAAGTTTAAGAAAAAAGCATAGGCAAAACCATTTTGCCAAGGGCTTGATTTAGTTTGTTATAGTGCATAACGCATAGAAGTGAAACGCAAGATAATTCAAGATTACAGATGAAAAGGAGCGATTATAATGGAAGCATTGTATACAGCAACAGCGACAATACGCGGTGGTAGAGACGGTAAATTTGAAACATCAGACGGTGTATTGCGTCATGACCTTTCCACACCAAAAGAGCTTGGCGGTGCAGGCGGCAATGCAACAAACCCTGAGCAGCTGTTTGCAGCTGGGTATGGCGCATGCTACGAGAGCGCGCTCTCTAACATTGCTCGTAAAGAAGGCGTGAAACTGAGCGATGTTGAGGTGACAAGCAACGTGATGATCGGCAAGGATCCTAAGGATGATGGATTTCAGCTTGCTGTTCGCCTTGACGTGAAAATTCCAGGTGTAGACCGTGCACAAGCAGAGGATCTGGCCAAAAAAGCTCATGAATTCTGCCCTTATTCCAAAGCGACACGCGGAAATATTCCGGTTGAGCTGAATGTGATTTAAGATCTTCGAAAGTCACTGAAAGCCGGAGCTCTTGCTAAAAATGCATGAGTTTCCGGCTTTTATTATGATCCTCCAAAGAAAATGTTGGCGAAGTGCAGACAATATAGATTTTAGGGGTATAGGGATTTGACATCAGGGTTAAAATTCTTTAATATGACTAAGTACTAATGCGTACGTGGCATGAATAAATTTGAAATCACAGGTGATTACATGTCTTATAGACCACAGATTGTAGACTTAACAACTGCCAGCCGAAATGAAGAAGCCGGACTTTACGAGTTTACAATGAAGCTCGCGGACGGAACGCTTTGTCGTGTATTCTATTCCCGTGATCCGGAATGGAAAATGACAAGCATCAGCCGTCTTCAAAAGACACCTTGTCCGGTATGCCGTAAAGACTTTATCTGCAAATGCATGGATCAGTTTGCAGGAGAGATTCATGAGCAAATTCGCGATAACGATTTGATCGAACAAGCCACCAAGTAAGAAGGCTTACGTTCGATGACAAGCGACTAGGAGGAGTATCCTAGCGCTTTTTTTCTATATGATGACCTAGCGCAAGTATACCCGGGAGGGATCGTCCATGCAGGAACATATGAACAAAAACATTGTGCTTATTGATGGTGTTTGTCATCTATGCCAGGGACTAACCAAATGGATTATTCAGCGAGACGTACAAGGTGAATTTCATTTTGCATCACTTCAATCGGATGTGGGAAGACAACTGCTCAAGCAAGGGGAACTGCCCGAGAATGGCATGGATACCTTTGTTTATATAGAAAAAGGAAGATTCTATACACGCTCGACTGCAGCACTTCGGGTGGCTCGCAAACTGAAATTTCCTTATTTCTTGGCTTCTGTATTTATGATCGTACCAAAGTTTATCAGGGATAAAGTATACAATCTCGTTGCTCGCAATCGCTATCGGTGGTTTGGCCGGGATGGGGAGGATGCCTGCATGCTGCCTACTCCGGATATTCGAGAACGGTTTTTATAATAAAAATAAACGAAGCCGCCTTTCGTATTTCGAGAGGCGGCTTTTTGAGCTGAGCTGCTAGACAACCTGCTTGGTCGTCATAATTATTTGGGAGCACGGAAACCGGCAGCAATGGCTTCTTCCTCGCTGCAGAACCATTCCTCCGGATTGGTTGCTTTATATTGAGGAGAATCTACAGTGTGATATATTTTATCCCCTTTGGAATTGATATTCCCTTTAATTGTACAGCTATTGCTTGGAGGCGTTTGGGAATCTGAGATTGTGCTCTCCTTGTCACTGGACTCATATTCAGCTGGGTGGAAGCCGTCCTCTTGGGCGTAATTTTCAAACTCCCAAATGCCGATGCCTTTCTTCTGGCTTTCCTTCTGAATGGCCTCAAACTGATCTACGTAACGGACATTCGGCTGATAGATGTAAGCGACTCTAGCGAGGCCCTCTTCAAGCAGTGATTCCTGAAGCATAACTCCATCTAAGTATACATAAGCCAGGAGCCGCGAATACTTGTCACGGTTCCCGCAGATATCAAATTCCAACTCGATTTTGTCTGCTTCTTCGAGGGCCTTTTTGGTATAAGCCTTGGCCTCATTGCCTAAGGGCTGTACTCCAAGCTTCGGATGGGATGTTTCCGGCGTATCCACCAAAAGCAAACGAACGGAGTCACTTTTTCCTTCATAAATGACTTTGAGCGTATCGCCATCTACGGCTCGATCGAGCGTGACAGGCACCCGGGGGTATTCATGATCTTCTGCCGGAGTACAGCCGGCGATTAGGATAACCAGGGTGAATAGGATGCTGAGAGCCCACCTCTTAGACATATTGATCACTCCATTCTAAGCTGTTTATATGTATGCGAGCAGGCATTTCAATAGTGTACTATAGAATGTTAAAAAAGGGAACGGATGTTTGATGTTCAGAGGAGCAAGTGCTTCGCTGGATAACCAGCTTTTAAGAAAATGGACTTGCTACATATGGAATAATATGTTAATCTATCAATAACTTAAAGAAGTACGTGACGGAAGCACCGTCCATTACCGTAGGATATACGGGAAATGGGCGGTGTTTTTTTGTGTGCTTGAAAGGGGAGATGCATCTGGTCATACGAAAGGTTGTGCTCGCAAGCAGAGCTTTGGACTACATAGATGCTTTGCTTGATTATGTACAGGGAAGCCCATTTGCAAGGAAATTTCAAGTCTCAGCGTTCTCTCAACCAGAGGCTATGATGAGCTATTTGAATGAGCTTGATCGATCGTCATTCCCTGATTTAATTGTCGGGGAACTGGAGTTTGTTGAGCTTTTAAGCAGAGGCACTGGAACTACCCTAGAGCATGTTCCCGTACTTCTGTTAACAGAGCATCCTCAAATGACAGACAGTGATTTTGCCAAAGTGAAGAAATATCAGCCTCTGCCCCTTCTGCTTTCAGCATGGGAAGAGGCGATGCTGAGTTCATCGGCGCAAATGAGCAGGTTCACCGGGGAGCAAACATTGGTGATTGGGGTCACGTCAGCCTCCGGTGGCTGCGGCAGGACGACTGTCGCATTGAACCTTGCCAAGCAGCTTGGGCGTTCTGGATATTCTGTCTTTTATCTGAATTTAGAGACACTTGACAGTACCAAGCCCTTCCTGCAAACAGGCAAACCTGGAGATGAACAATTACGTTCGGAGTTTTTCTCCAGGCTTCTATATCTCATCAAAGCGAATCATTCTGGAGAAAAGTCTTCTTACAGGGAACGCGGACAACACATTGATATTAAGCAGTACGTGAGCTGGAATGAACGGATTAAATCCGATTGTTTTTACCCGGCTAAGAATCGGAAAGAGCTGCTTCAGATGACCCGGTTTGATGTGGATGGGCTGATCAAGGTATTGATTGAATCAGGACATTATCAATACATTATTGCTGATCATGACTCGATATGGGATGAGAGGGCAGAAGGGATCATGGATAAAGCTGACCTGCTGATATGGCTGCTCTCTGACGATGTTCATACGTTAAACAAAGCGTGGGAGTGGAACCAATATCATGAGCAGCTGGATCCTAATCGTTACGGAGAGATCTTAGGGAAGACAAGATATGTCATCAATCGTTTTATGGGGAGTGTTGTCAATCCATTACCGGAAGAGCGGCTGCAGACAGAATTATATCTGCCTTATATTCCATCCTGGAAGCAGATGCGGGAACCTGATCTGCTCTTGAATTCTCCTATTTATCAAAAGGAAATGTGGAAGCTGTGCGAATCTATGGGGATATTGAAAAAGGAACATATATAACATGAATGAAGATTGGTTTAAAGAGCTGAGAAAATCAATTCGTTCAGGGCTTGATGTAACCTCGGCTGCGGGAGATGTCGAACTGATGGAGCATATTGAAGCAAGAGTGTTTGCTGTGCCGGAATTAAGACATTTGACGTCTGGCGAGAAGCATACTCTGATCAAGAGGCTCTATGATTCCTTCAGAGGGCTTGATGTTCTCCAGCCCCTTATCGACAATCCGAGCATTACGGAAATTATGATCAACAGTTATCATGAGATTTTTGTTGAAGAACGGGGCGAAGTCCGTCAAATTCCCATTGCATTTGAGTCTGAAGAGCGCCTTCAGGATATTATCCAGATGATCGTATCGGGAGTAAACCGTATTGTGAATGAATCCTCACCTATTGTAGATGCAAGGCTTAGGGATGGCTCCAGGGTTAATATAGTGCTCCCTCCTGTTGCTTTAAAGGGGCCGACGATGACCATTCGGAAATTTCCGGATCGACCCATGACGATGGAGGACCTTGTACATATGGGAGCCCTAAGCCTTGATGCGGCAGAGTTTTTGCGGAAGCTGGTAGTAAGCAAATACAACATATTTATAAGCGGTGGTACAGGTTCAGGGAAGACGACGTTTCTTAATGCATTATCGCAGTACATTCCTCGTCATGAACGGATTATTACAATTGAAGATTCAGCCGAGCTTCAGATTGTTACTGTACCCAATCTTGTTTCACTGGAAACAAGGAATGCGAATACGGAAGGAAGAGGCGAGATATCCATTCGTGATTTAATTCGATCCTCACTGCGTATGCGTCCAAATCGAATTATTGTCGGCGAGGTAAGGGGCGGGGAAGCACTCGATATGCTGCAGGCAATGAATACCGGACACGATGGTTCTCTATCCACGGGACATGCAAATAGTGTAAAAGATATGGTCGCGAGGCTGGAGACCATGGTGCTTAGCGGCGCAGATCTGCCTGTTGTTGTCGTCAGGCAGCAGATCAGCTCAGCCATTGATATATTCGTCCATTTATCTAGGCTCAGAGATCGCACCCGGCGGGTAACAGAAATCAGCGAGGTTGTCGGACTTCAGAATGGAGAAGTGCTGCTGAATCCACTATATCGGTTTGAAGAGCAGAACGAAGCGGATGGACATATCATCGGCGAGCTGGTTCGTTCCTCTTCTGTTCTGATGGATCAGGACAAGCTCAGAGCTGCTGGTGTAAGGTATCCGGATATTGAAGCGTAAAGTGAGGTGAGCTTTATTGAATATCCATATGGAGGGGACGAGCAGGACAGCAGCACAGGCAATTGCAGAAGCAGAGTCCCAAGTGCTTCCCAGGTATACGCAACATGCGTTATCTCCTAAGCAAAAAGCAGGCTGTATTGCCCTATGCGCGCTTTTATTTTTCGGGATAGGCTATCTTTTCTACCATCACTGGGTACTTGGATTGCTGCTTGCATCCGCATCCTTGTTAACGCCGCGCTATTACAATAGGTACCTGCTAAACAAGAGGCGTACAGCCCTCAGTCTTCATTTTAAACAGGCGCTGTACTCTTTGTCTTCTTCTCTTGCTGCCGGCAAATCAGTTGAAAATGCTTTTCGTGAGGCTGTGCATGATTTAAGGATGCTTGATCCCCAAGCAGATCACGACTTCATCAGAGAACTTATCATCATATGTACCCGAATGGAATATGGCGAGCCCATTGAGACTGCATTACAGGATTTTGCCGATCGCGCCCAGATGGAGGATATTACGAATTTCGCGGACGTATTTGTCACTTGCAAGCGGACAGGCGGGGATCTGGTTGAAGTGGTAAGAAGGACTTCTTCTGTTATCGGTGAGAAGCTGGACATCCAGCAGGAAATAGCAGTGACCATCGCTCAGAAGAAGTTTGAATCCAAGGCGATGTTCGCAGCACCCTTTCTGTTTCTTATTTTCCTAAGTTTGACCTCACCTGAATTTTTAGCACCACTGTATACGGGGATGGGTTATATCTTATCAAGCATTTCACTTCTTATCTTATTTGGCTGTTTTATTTGGGTTCAACGAATCATGAATATCAAGGTGTAGGGAGAATGGAACATGATTATCATAAGCAGCGCTCTCGCAGTCATTGTCCTTGTTCTTTGGTGGCTTGTTTTTAACAAGAGAGCGGGCACAAGATACACCCTTTTGAATTCCATTGAAATGCAAGGCTTGCGATTTCGCAAACTGCATGCTCCATTCTTAGATGCTATTGAAAAGCTTCAGGTTACAAGGAAGCTGCCGATGCTTGTATTCCGAATGCAGCATTCTGTTCAGAGAGTCTATGGAATCACGCATAGCCATGAGAAAACGCTGCTGTTTATTGCAGAGATGCTGGTTTACAGCTGGTTATCGCTTCTTTTTGGTTTCTTGATCACTCTCGTAATGGAAGGGGATCCGCTAGGACTCCTTGCCGGAATTTTACTGGCTGTTATTATTCCCTTTGCTCAAATGAAGGATCTACATAGCAAGGTAAAGCTGAGGGAGCAGGAGATCTTATTGGAGCTGCCGGAATTTCTCAATAAGGTAGTTCTCTTAGTTAGTGCAGGAGAGACCGTACAAAGAGCCATTCTTCACTGCACAGAACGCAAGAAGGATTCAAACCACCCGCTTTATTTGGAGCTTGGTCAGATGGTTGTCGAATGGAATAATGGATACTCGTTCCAGCAGGCGTTTGAACAATTTAGTAAACGCTGCGGAGTACAGGAGGTCTCTATATTCACGACGACAGTGCTGCTGAATTTCAGACGCGGAGGCGGAGATTTTGTCCTCTCACTGCGGGATCTCTCCAGGATTCTGTGGGACAAGCGTAAATCGCTGAGCAGAACAAGCGGTGAACAGGCTTCATCTAAGCTGGTTTTTCCGATGGTTATCATCTTTTTGGTAATTGTCGTTATGGTTGGAGCTCCGTCTTTTATGATGATGAATTTATAGGAGGATACGTTGATGTTAGAGGTATGGACTCGGAGAATGAAGGGATTCTGGAAAGAAGAGGATGGACTGGGAACGCTCGAGATGATCTTGATTATCGGGGTGATTTTGATTATTGCCCTTATTTTCAAGGATCAAATCCAAGCTCTGGTTGAAAATCTGTTGGAGAATGTAACGAGTAAGAGTAATGAGTTCTTCTAAAAGCAGCGGATTAAAAAGTGATGAGGGGAGCTTCACCATGGAAGCTTCGCTCGTGTTTCCTGTCATTCTTTTAACGCTTTGTGTGCTTATGTTTTTCTGTGTGCTGTTGTATCAGAAGTCCGCTCTCTTGCAGTATGCTTCAGCATCGGCGGAAAGAGCATCCTACAGCTGGGATAACAGCAATAAAGACGCAAAGACAGCTTCTTTTTCAGAGGGTGAATTTGATCCGCTTTATTGGCGTTTTGCAGATGATCACATGGTTGGGGCGTTGTTCGGTTCTTTGGGCGAAGGTCAGGTTACTACTATCCCCGTACCCGGAGGAGGAACAGAAGACGATTTGGCCTCGAAGAAGCTCAGTCAGTCAAGCAGTGCACTGCCTGGTCTGTATAGCGGAGAGATGGAATTTGAGAATCAGATGCTGAACCGTCAGGTCAGGGCACGTTTGGATCAGAACGTAACTTTGCCTATGCTGAATTTTTTATTGCCTGCTGACAAGCGGATTTATCATTCAAGTAAATCAACAGTTGTTGAACCGGATGAATTTATAAGAAATGTAGAGCTGATGCGATATTATGGAGCACGTTTTTCTGGAATGGGGACACCGGGAAACCCTACAGAGTTTGCGCAGATATTGCAAAAATTTGCTGGGATGTGAATAACGTTGTTTAACAGAGGTGATTCTGATTCTGGAGCTGTGACCATCTTTTTGGCTATGGTTCTTGCTGTTGTATTTTTATTCGTAGCCGTATTCATTGACTATGCACGTATTGGGGCCATGAAGGTTCAAGCTGAAAGGCTTGCCCATGCTGCAATGCGTTCCGTGATGTCTTCTTATATTCCGGAGCTGCAGGAAGGATACGGCTTGTTTGCCCATGAAGGAGAGAAAGGGGACTACGTTCTTGCCAAAGTGCTTAATGACAGTACCAAACCTACGCCACATAAGGATGGGTTTCCCTTAATCGGTATGGGGGTAGACAGCTCGGGCCTTGTTTTTGAGCGGGAGCTCGGCAAATACGAGAACTTCAATCATCAAATTCAAGAGGAGATGAAGTATAAAGCTCCTATTGATTTTATGATCGAAGCAGTTTCGAGATTTAAGCCATTGTCCGCAGAAATGAAGCAGGCTGCCCATACAGTCGATGTCCTTCGTAAGCTGCAGAAGCTATACGACAAACGGGAGAGGCTGCTTGAAGAGGCGATCCAGAAGCGCCGTGAGGCAGCAAAGACGGCTTCCGCCTTAGCAAAATTGGTGATGGATCCGCCAAGCACTTATTTTAGTGACAGTCCTTTAGGCGGGGCCATCAGAAGTGCAGCAGATGCAGCGGCAAAATACAGCGATTATTACTCAAAGTATACAGAGGACGAAGCTAGAGAACCGATGGACCGAATGTATACTTTTGAACTCAGCGACTACCGGTCGGATGTGAACCGGATGGTAACGGCGATAAATCGTGAGAATCGGGAAGCATTAGCAAAGAATCAGCAGCTATTAAATGAAGCAGATGTCTTGATACTAGATGCCAAGCAGTTAAATGAGCAAATGAAGCAGGTCATTAAGGATGGAGAAACTCGAGCTGCTAATCAGGCTTACGATAAAGTGGGGCAGGCCAAAACCCCTGGTACCGCAAGCTCATCATCGGGAGCAGGAAACTTTGGGGATGAACTGCGAAAACAAACCGAAGCCTTGGTACGAAAGGAAGCAGAGTTTGCTGAGTTTACGAAGAGCCATAATAAACAGTTAAGTGATTTTAGAGAGGCGAACCAGCTGATTTCTTCTGCTGCCAACTCCATAAGCCAACTGAACAATGGAGAGGTGTACGGAAAAAGACAGAGTGTTCTGGCTGGGAGCCGTCAAATTCAGCAGTACATTAATTTATATGTAACTTCGGGTAGCGGGAATCTTATCGATCAAGCGTCTAAACAAATTGATGATTATCGTGCAGCAGATAAAGAGAGAGCTAAAGTAGATAAGCAATCTCAGCAGAAAATAGCTGAAGCGCAGAACCGAATTAAACTGCTGGTTGCCACTGCTGGGCTGGAGAAGGCAGCAGAGCAATTTAATAAACTGGAACAATATTATGAAGAGAATCTGAGCTTTAACCAGGCAACAGCAGAAGACCCTTATGTAAATGAGTTAGAGAGTGACACCTATGATGCGGGAGGGGAAGCGATGGCCGATATGGATCAATTATTCGGGGGAATGTCAGGTCTCTTGGACGTGGTCAGTAATGAGCTGTTCCAGAATGAATATGCCCTTCACTATTTCAAATCAGTTAATCTTTCAATGATCGCCGGCAGCAAGACGGATAACAGTACGCTTAGTCCGGAGACGTTCTTCCTTCCTGGAAGTCAGGAGCTGGAGTATATCATCTATGGGTTTCATAACCCTTATGGAAATATCGTTGCAGCATATACCGAAGTGTTTACCTTGCGGCTTGCCATTCGAACGATGGAAGGACTTATAGAGAACAGCAAGCTGGGTAATCCTCTGCTCGTATTATCTAAAGCTATCCTACATGGACTGACGGAAGCGTTAGCAGATATGCAGAAGCTGGCTGACGAAGGAAAGGTGGAGCTGTCTAAATATGCAAAGCAAATTTCAATTACATATCGTGATCATCTCAGGTTGTTTTTACTGGCGCACAGTAATAACGAGAAGAAAATGTCGCGAATGATTGCAATGATTCGTTTAAATACAGAGATTGATCTAAACAAGACGTATACGTATGCGGCCGGCCAAATTGAAATGAGTATGAGGTTATGGTTTTTACCTGGCTTAATGAGGGCAGCTTCAGCTGTTGCCGGCAGCAGTGATCGAATCGAAGAGGGAAGGATTACGGTCTCATTGAAATCCGACTACGCTTACTAGATACCAATTAGGGGCCTGATGCTTATGGGATTAGCAAGTAAGCTTCAAGTATTCAAACGTAAAACTAAATGTGCCTCAGATAAGGGCAGCATTGTCATTGAAGCGTCTTTAGTGCTGCCTATTTTTATCTTTTTCATTGTATTTTTGATTTACTTTGTGCAAATGACACTGTTTTCGACTGCTTTACAGACAGCAGCCTCTGAGACGGTCAAAACGATATCCGCACATATCTATCCTGTGTCAATTGCCATTGAATCTGCCGGATCGATAGAATCGGGCTTGGAGGAGGTTATCCCCGGCAGCAGTCCTTCAGATACACCGCTCATACCCAAATTATCACTAACTGATTGGGTATCTCAATATGCTTCTACCTTGCCCGAGCCTATTGGAGCATGGGCTTCTATGGCAGCTTCTAAAGGACAGGAGCCGTTGGATCATCTTCAAACCTCTATTTCCGAGGCTGCCCTGGATCCTGTTATCAAACCGCTAATCCAGCCCATAATTGAGAACACGATTCTGGAATATGATTCTCTTCACGTAAACGGAGTGGACATACCAGACCTTCGCAATCGTACCAATCCTTACTTCGGCATAGAACTCACTTATGAACTGCCGATCAAGGTACCTTTTGTAAGCAAGAGCTTGCGGGTTCAAGCCAGTGCAACCGAACGCATATGGATCGGGGCGACAGAAGAGGAGGGAGGTGCTGGAGACGGCCAGAACGACAGCGGAGCGAAGGGGAGTATAGAGGTCCTGGCCAAGCCCGAGCCTGCATATGTGGCCGGACATGCAACGATTCGAGCCAAAATAACGCCTAATGCTTCGGCTAATTTGTCGGTCTTCTATAAGACTGGAGAAAGCACAGCAAAGCATGTGGGCTGGGCAACTGCAGACGAGAATGGATTTGTGGAATGGACGTGGTTTGTTGGAACAAGAACAACGCCCGGGATGTGGCCGTTTGTTATTGAGACCAGTGACGGAGCCAGAATCGAAGTCATGTTCGAAGTTGTAAATAAATCATGATGAGAGGAGAAGGCATGGAAATAGCTTATATAGGATGCGGAGGCTTTGTTCTAGCCGCTTTTATTACAGATATTCGTTCCATGAGGATACCCAACATACTCACCCTGTCCTCAATGATCTCGGGATTTATAGTACAAGCTATAACGGGTGGAGTAGCAGGTATAGGAACAGCTGCAAGCGGATTTGCAGCCGGCTTTGGTTTGATGCTTGTCTTACATCTTTTGGGAGCTGTAGGAGCAGGTGACGTTAAGATCTTTGGTGGAATCGGAGCTTGGATGGGTCCTTTGTTCACACTGCAAGCTATTTTTTACTCCATTCTGATCGCAGGAATAATTGGACTTCTTATTGTGCTATGGAAGAGGGAGCTGATGAGCAGGCTGATAGGCCGTATTCTATCTTCAGTAACATTTATGAATTCCAAGTTAAAAAGTTCTGGAGAGGCGGTCGTGACGAAGGACAAGGAGGAGGCTTTTCGATTTCCATTTATGCTTGCGGTTCTACCCGGTATGATCGGAGTATATTTACAAATTTATTTTTAAGATTTTGACTAGACTCTGCAGTGGTATGTTGGTATCAAGCATGGATAAAGGGGAGTTACCATGAAAGGACTGACGAGGGATTTTATACATAATGGCAGAACAATGATGATTCTCGATAAAGATGGGGGTATCACCAGAAGTGACCTGAGCCAGCTGCAATTAAACATGATCATGTCCAACGATATTCCAGGACACCTAAAAATGCATGTGAAAGAAGTAGATAGCAGCATGACGTTGAGCTATGACATTACGGGTCAAAGAATGCTCTCCCATAGGTTAAAGAGTGAGAAGCTTTCCTTATACGGGCTGTTCTACCTGCTGCAGCAGCTGGCCCATATTTTAATGGAGTGCCGCCAATATATGCTGGATGAACATCAGTACATCTTGCACGAGGATTATATTTTTATAAAGGGTGAGATCGAGGAGGGAAAGCTAAACGTATGTTACGTTCCCTCCCAAGCACAGACCGAGCAGGACAAGATTTCAGCCCAGTTGTATCAGCTAATCGTGAGGTTGATGCCGCATGTTCAGACATTGGAAGGGTCAGGACTGCAAAAAATACTGCATCTTTGTTCAAACGATCATTTTCGACTGGCTTCATTAAATGAAATGCTGCTTGAATTATTGACGAAAGAATCGTTAGGTAAGGAAGTGTCAGCTAAAGAAGTATTAGCTAAAGAAGGGTTAGGTACAAATTTGTCTCCATCTCAGCATCAGCAGATTTCACCCAGCCGAGCAGTGCATTTCGAACAGGATAACAAGGCATCGCTGTCGCCCAGTGATCAAAAAGCCGTGAATTTTAATAATCAGATCAATGCGTCTGTCGGTAAGGGGAATCCCTTTTCTATTAGCTCACCGTTCACTTCAAATGAAAATTCATTATTCAAGTCTGAAGTCGAGCCTATTCAAGCGATGAAGGAGATGCCTGTTAAGAAAATGGTCAACCCTATGTATTGCTGGCTTGGGTGTTTACTTACTTCATCTGTCCTATGGAGATTTATTTACATGGATGAACCTAATTCTGTCCGGCTTACGGTATGCATAGTGTTAACAGTAATATCAGTGATTGCTGCATACTTACTATCCAAAGGAAAAGGCCTGCCGTTCATTTCAAACAAAACATCAGAAGCAGATCAAGAATCAGATGATGAACAACAGCCTAGCCGTAATAAATGGTTTGCCAGCCGGAAAAAGCAGGAGCTCTCTGAGCCGTGGCCAAAGGAGCCCGCGGTGAACGGTGCCCCGTTGAATGATTTTAAATGGAATGCTCCCTCTGTTTTCGAACAAGTAGGCAGAGAAGAACGCAGCTCAAATCACTCCAACAGATCGATAGAGGAGTTTCCAAAATCTTCAGCAGGCTCAGAAATAATGGCCGCTACACTTTCGTCAGAATCACTGACTGAAGATGCAAGCTACTATGCTGCATTAAAACACAACACTCAATTCCTAACTGCTGTTGGAAGGGCTCAAGCCACCGTACTATTGTCAGAACCGGAAAAAGAGAATAACAGTGTCAGAAGTGAATCTGTTATATCTGAGGCTAGATCGGCACAAGCCTACTTAGAGCGCGTGTCTCCGGAAGGGACTACCGATTCTATTAAGATTGGATCAGGCAGCTTTGTGATCGGCCGGTCTGCAGAGGTGGCGGGGTACGTCGAAGAAGGTACAGGTACTTCCAGAGCACATGTAGAGATCAGCAAATCTAAAGCGGGCTATGCTATAAAAGATTTAAATTCGATGAATGGGACCCTATTTCAGGAAGAGCTGATGGTGCCATACAAAGAATATCCATTGCAGAATGGAGATTCTTTTATTATTTCTAAGTCAAAGTACACCTTTTATTTAACGACATAATTGTTATATTAGTCTCCTGCAGCTTCTATCTATGCAGCTGAAGTACAGCTTCCCTAATATCGGGGTATTCAAATTTAAAATCATGCTCCTGAGCCTTTTCAGGTAAAACCTTTTGACCTTCCAATATAAGAACTGACATTTCGCCTAATACGGCCTTTAATACAAAAGAAGGTACGGGAAACCAATGGGGTCTATGAAGAACCTGCCCAATAGTTCTGCCAAATTCTTTATTTAATACAGGGTGTGGAGCTGTGGCATTAAGCGGTCCAGAAATAAGCTCGTTATGAACAGCAAAGTCAATCAGTCTGACCATATCTATAATATGGATCCAGGATACCTGCTGCTCTCCGCTGCCGATGGGACCTCCAACCCCTAATTTATACGGAAGCTGCATAAGCGGGAAAGCTCCCTTTTTACCGAGCACAAGACCTGTCCTTATGATAGCTAGTCTTGAAAAAGAGAATCTCTGTATTGCTGCACGTTCCCATTGTATGCATACGTCAGACAAGAAATCCTTAGTCTCTGTAGGAGAGGATTCCGAGAATGCTTGAGAATCCGAAGTTCCGTATATGCCTACAGCGGATGATTGCACGATTACTTTTGGTTTATGTTCCAACTGATCTAATACATCAGCCAACTGATGAACGGAATTCAGACGCGATTCAAGAATTCGATGCTTTGCTTTATTGGTCCATCTCTGGTTCAGGCTCTCCCCGGCAAGGTTGACCACGCCATCCAAAGACTCCAGGCTGCTGGGGTCTTTCTTGATTTGCTCCCAGGTCACATAAGTAATTTCTTTGTCTGAGGAAGCGTGAGATTTTGAAGCCTGCCGAGTAATAATAATCACTTGATGTCCTAGTTCACTCCACCATTTTGTAAGCTGGGTTCCGATGAACCCCGTTCCTCCGCTGATTGCAAATCTCATAAAGGGCTTCCTCCTTTTTTTTGTAAAAATAAGATAAGCCTCTTGTCTGGTTCCTTGGCTGAAATGGAATTTCTCCATTCATGTATAAACCAAGCGATCCCATCAAGAGGCTGAAGGCCAGTTTCATTTGGTACTGTAAGTCTTATTATAGTTTGAGTAACAAAGATAGGAAAATAACTTGTATAAAGTATTACCCTTTGGATTGAATGAATGTAACTTTGTTCTACCTTTTGAAATCGTCTTGTATCATTTAATTGCTTTTTAATTCTTTAATTCATTTTATTCCACATATAAAAAAATTTCTATTCGATCATTTTTAAATGTTCATGTAATTCTCACTTACGACAGATGTTCATCTTATTTATTCATTAAGTGCTTGTATGGCTGGTAATCGATCTGCTTCTTATCGAGGAAATTAACGAGAAACTTATTGTCTCTTTTGGGTGTGGCTACAATGTAGCCTTTGATGCAGTGATCGCGTGTAACTTCGGCAGCACCGCTATCCAAGGCGATTTTCCCGATTTCTGCCGCAATGGAATGCTTTGCGATATCCCGGAAGGGAGCGGGTACTGGCTGTACCAGCTCGTCCAAAAATGCTTTGGCATCCTCCGTCCATAAATGCCGGCTCGCTTCCACCCAGTGATTCTGCCAGTCGAGCTTCGACTTCCCGTCAGCTTTCGGAAGCACCTTCAAAAATTTGCGAAACATAAAAAATCCACCGATCACCATGGAGCCGAGCAGCACAAAGGTCCAAAAGGCGATAGAATTCATGAACCAGTTGCTTGGAATGGAAGGAGATAATCTACCATATAACAAGAGAATGTCCATATGCTTCACCTCTAACTTTTAATAAAATAAGAGACAGCTTTAAATAATTGTAGGAATTAGAGTTTAAAACAGCATGAATATGTAAATGAATTTTTCATGAGATCAGTGAGCAGCAGAAGTTGTTAAAATTGCCCTGTTTTAGAAATTATAACTCAGATGCGTATGATTTTCGATACCTTCCTCACCGTTTTCATGTTAGATATATTGCTTGGCCTCGCTAATCAAGTTACAATAAGCAATAAAATCTGAGGATGCTGCATTTTTGCTATAACACTCTATTGAATGTGTTGCATATTCTCTAAATCCTAAATTATAGGGGGAAGTAAGATGCTTAAAATAGGTTCCCACGTTTCCTTTTCAGGCAAGGGTCTACTTACAGCTACGGAAGAAGCGGCAAGCTACGGTTCTTCATCGTTTATGATATATACAGGGGCACCGCAAAATACGCGTCGCAAGCCGATGGAGACCATGTTCATCGAAGAAGGCAAGCAAGCGATGCTAAGCGGAGGCTTTGAAGAGATTGTAGTACATGCGCCATACATTATTAATCTGGGTTCTTACAAGGACAATACCTATGAGCTTGCGGTCAGCTTTTTGCAGGAAGAAATTCGACGCACGCATTCGATCGGTGTTAAAAATATTGTTCTTCACCCAGGTGCTTTTACTGATAAAGATGCGGAATACGGTATTCAGCGTATCGCAGAAGGTCTGAACGAAGTATTAAACGGAGTGCGCGAAACGGATGTCAATATTGCACTTGAAACAATGGCTGGCAAAGGCACAGAGATGGGCCGTAGTTTCGAGGAGATTGCACAGATCATCGATAAGGTTGAGCATAACGAAAGACTGACTATTTGCATGGACACATGCCATATTCACGATGCTGGTTATGATATCGTAAATGATCTGGACGGGGTGCTTGAACAATTTGACCGTACCGTTGGACTAGATCGTATAGCCGTTGTTCACATTAACGACAGCAAAAACCCGGCAGGTGCCCATAAGGACAGACATGCTCCAATCGGTTCCGGCTGGATCGGATTTGATACCATTAATCGCGTCGTTCATCATGAACTCCTCAAGGGCCGTCCATTCATTTTGGAAACACCTTGGATCGGTAAGGATCCAAAGACACAGCGTCCGATGTATGAAGCTGAAATTGCGCTGCTTCGCGGCGATGCAACAGAGCGGTTCGGAGAAGGTTTCTGGGGAGATGTCGAAAAATTAAATCATTTCTTTAGCGGCGAGGGGATTGAGTCGCGCAGCTTTATTTTAGACACATGGACCCTGCTTAAAAATGATGCCAAAGCTAAAAAGGCTGATCCGCGGGAGCCGCTGGAGCGTCTGTATGATCTTGCTGCAGGTGCATCCCTGTTCCCTGAGCTGACTGAAGAGGGACTCAATCATCGCTTGATTGCATGGCTTGCAGGTAAGGAAGCAATGGTTAAAGCATAGGACTGACTTAAATCAAGGGGGAGAATTTTTTAACAATGGATATTCATGCTAAACACGTACCGGCACACCGCGCTCATGAACATGCAGACCGGGCTAGAATGCTGATCTCTTGTCCGGATGGTCCGGGCATCGTTGCAGCTGTCTCAAAATTTTTGTTCGAGCACGGAGCCAACATTGTTCAATCTGACCAATACTCGATGAATCCAGACGGCGGGATGTTTTTCATGCGGGTAGAATTCGATCTGCCTCAGCTGGAGGACCGTCTTCCACAGGTGGAATCAGATTTTGGGGCTATCGCATCCCAGTTCAAAATGGAGTGGAACATCTCCGCTGTAAGCCGCCGCAAAAAGCTGGCCATTTTTGTATCCAAAGAGGATCACTGTCTGGTCGAGCTTCTCTGGCAATGGCAAGCAGGCGACCTGGATGCAGACATTGCTGTCGTTGTGAGCAATCATTTAGATATGAAAGAATATGTAGAGTCCTTTGGCATTCCATATCATCATATTCCGGTTACAGCAGATACGAAAAAGGATGCGGAGCAGCGTCAGCTTGAAGTGATTGGCAGCGACATCGACGTTATTATCCTTGCGCGTTACATGCAAATCATCTCGCCAACGTTTATTGAGCATTACCGCAACCGGATCATCAATATCCATCACTCCTTCCTGCCGGCGTTTGTCGGAGGTAAACCTTATGCTCAGGCCTATAAGCGAGGCGTAAAACTTATTGGAGCTACAGCGCATTATGTTACGGAAGAGCTGGATGGCGGACCGATCATCGAGCAGGACGTTGAACGTGTAAGCCATCGGGATGACGTGCCTGAGCTGAAGCGTATCGGCCGCAACATTGAGCGGGTTGTTCTTGCCCGAGCAGTAAAGTGGCATGTAGAAGACCGGATTCTTGTTCATGAGAACAAGACGGTTGTATTTTAATCGCAATCATCATTATGAATTAAGATCGCCCGGCCATGCCGAGGCGGTCTTTTTTTTGTATGTCTTAGAAAGAGTCTCTTTTTTTACATTATTTTTGGTTATTTACATGAAGTTTGTTTTGGGATAATGAAAGTCGGATAATGTAAAAGAGAACTCTCTATAAAGCTCAGGATTCGTAGTTTTTTAATAGATATTCATTAGATTGCTTGCCAAAGGTATGCTTTTCTTTAAAGAGGAGATACTTTTGTCGATGCAAGGATGATTTTTGCTGGATATAAAGATCAGTATGGAAAAAATGGACGTGAAGTGATACAATAGCAATCGAATAAGTCAAATTGAAACATTCAAGCGGATTAACTTGCTTTAAATCAACTCGTTTGTCATTTTAAGTTAAGTATGAGTCGCCTGAGCGTAAGTCCGTTTGCTTATCCTGACATCTTTTTAGAGATTATGAGGAGGACAAAAAATGACTGATCAACAAACTAAAGAACAAAGCATTCACAAGAATGAAAATTCGACAATCGATAACTTGTCTATTACTACAGTACGTACTCTAGCGATTGACGCTATTGAGAAAGCAAAATCCGGTCATCCGGGTATGCCAATGGGTTCTGCACCTATGGGTTATCAATTGTTTGCAAAAACAATGAACCATAACCCTGAGAATCCGACTTGGATCAACCGCGACCGTTTTGTGCTGTCTGCAGGTCACGGCTCTATGCTTCTTTACAGCCTTCTGCACCTGAGCGGATATGATCTGCCAATGGAAGAAATCAAACAGTTCCGTCAATGGGGAAGCCTTACTCCAGGTCACCCTGAGTTTGGTCACACTGCTGGTGTTGATGCAACTACAGGTCCGCTTGGACAAGGTATTGCTATGGCAGTAGGTATGGCAATGGCTGAAGCTCAGCTGGGTGCTACTTACAATAAAGATAACTTTGATATCGTTAGTCACTTTACTTATGCTATCTGCGGCGACGGTGACTTGATGGAAGGCGTTTCTCACGAAGCGGCATCCCTTGCGTCTCACTTGAAGCTTGGCAAACTCGTTGTGTTGTATGATTCCAACGATATCTCTCTTGATGGTAAACTTGACCTTTCCTTCTCCGAAAGCGTACAAAAACGCTTTGAAGGATACGGCTGGCAAGTTCTTCGTGTAGAAGACGGAAATGATCTGCCTGCTGTTGAAAAAGCAATCAAGGAAGCACAAGCAGACCTAAACCGCCCGACACTCATCGAAGTGAAGACAGTTATCGGCTACGGCAGCCCGAACAAACAAGGTAAAGGCGGTCACGGTGGTACACACGGTTCTCCGCTTGGTGCTGAAGAAGCTAAGCTGACGAAAGATTTCTACAAATGGGTATATGAAGAAGATTTCTTCGTTCCAGACGAAGTTCGTGCTCATTTTGCAAAAGTTAAAGAGCGCGGTATCGAAACGAACAAAGCATGGGATGCTAAGTTTGCTGAATACAAAAAAGCATATCCTGAGCTTGCTGCTCAATTCGAAACTGCAACTTCTGGCGAGCTTCCAGAAGGATGGGATCGCGACCTTCCTAAATACAGCACAGAAGACAAAGCAGTATCGACTCGCGTTGCTTCCGGTAATGCACTGAACGGCCTCGCTCCAAACGTTCTTAACCTGACTGGCGGATCCGCTGACCTTGAAAGCTCTACAATGACACATCTGAACAACATTGCACAGTTCACACCTGCAGATTACTCTGGTCGCAACATCTACTTCGGTGTACGCGAATTCGGTATGGCAGCAGCAATGAACGGTATGGCGCTTCATGGCGGCGTTAAAGTATTCGGAGGTACATTCTTCGTATTTACCGACTACCTGCGTCCAGCTGTACGTTTGTCTGCAATCATGAACCTGCCTGTAACTTACGTTCTGACACATGACAGTATCGCTGTTGGTGAAGACGGTCCTACGCATGAGCCGATCGAGCAGCTTGCTTCTCTGCGTATCATCCCTAACCTGACAGTGCTTCGTCCTGCTGATGGAAACGAAACTTCTGCAGCTTGGGCTTATGCTGTTGAGAACAAGAAGAATCCAGTAGCTCTGGTATTGACTCGTCAAAACCTGCCGATCCTTGCTGGAACAGTGGACGGTGCTCGTGAAGGAATCAAACGCGGTGCATACGTAGTATCTGATGCAAAAGACGGTAAAGCTGTTGCACAAATCATTGCTACAGGTTCTGAAGTTCAGCTTGCAGTGAAAGCTCAAGAAGCGCTTGCTGAAGAAGGTATTGCGGTACGTGTTATCAGCATGCCGAGCTGGGATCTGTTCGAAAAACAAGACAAAGCATATAAAGACTCCGTTATTCTTCCGGATGTTAAAGCTCGTCTTGCAGTTGAAATGGCTCATCCAATGGGCTGGGAAAAATATGTGGGCGATGCAGGAGATATCCTCGCAATTTCCACATTCGGTGCATCTGCGCCAGGCGATCGCGTAATTAAAGAATATGGCTTCACTGTTGAAAATGTAGTCAGCCGCATCAAAGCATTGCTGTAATTGCTGCTAAGACGTACACACAGAAAGCAAAATAAATAGGTAAAGCTGCCTTTCGGCAGCTTTACCCTTTTTTAAAATTTGATCTCCCTGGATGTCAGCAAACTTGTCAGGGTATTAAAATTGCAGTATTCTAAGTCATAAGTTGAATCCTTGGCTTAGTGTACCGCTCTTTAAATTGTTTTTCATAATAGCGAGCCTTAGGACTTAACTCAAGTGGGAGGTAATTATAATCATGGCAAAAAAAGTAACATTTGACTACAGTAAAGCTTTAGAATTTGTTGGACAACATGAAGTTGACTATTTTGCAGAACCGATCCGTCTTGCACACGAACAGCTTCATAACGGAACAGGAGCAGGTTCAGATTATTTGGGTTGGATCGATCTGCCTACAAATTATGATAAAGAAGAGTTCTCCCGTATTCAAAAAGCGGCAACGAAGATCCAAAGCGACTCTGAAGTGCTGATCGTCATCGGAATCGGCGGTTCTTACCTGGGTGCTCGTGCAGCGATTGAGATGCTGTCTCATTCCTTCTACAATGAGCTGCCTAAAGAAAAACGCAAAACCCCTGAGATTTATTTCGCAGGTAACAATATCAGCTCTACATATGTAAATCATTTGCTTGAGCTTATTGAAGGCAAGGACTTCTCCGTGAACGTTATCTCCAAATCCGGTACAACAACTGAACCGGCGATTGCTTTCCGTATTTTCCGTGCAGCGCTCGAGAAAAAATACGGTAAAGAAGAAGCTCGCAAACGCATCTACGCTACGACAGACCAAGCACGCGGCGCACTCAAAAAGCTGGCTACTGAGGAAGGCTATGAGTCCTTCATCATTCCGGACGATGTAGGCGGACGTTATTCCGTGCTTACAGCGGTTGGCCTTCTTCCGATCGCAACTGCAGGCATTAACATTGAAGAAATGATGCAAGGTGCTGCGGACGCTTCGAAAGAATACAGCAATCCAAACGTTGCAGAGAACCAAAGCTATCAATACGCTGCCGTTCGTAACGCGCTTTACCGTAAAGGCAAAGGCACAGAGATTCTCGTTAACTACGAGCCTTCCCTGCACTTTGTATCGGAGTGGTGGAAGCAGTTGTACGGCGAAAGTGAAGGTAAGGATTTCAAAGGAATTTATCCTGCTTCTGTTGACTTTTCTACGGATCTTCATTCTATGGGTCAATTTATCCAAGAAGGAAGCCGTAACATCTTTGAAACTGTAATTCAAGTCGAAGAGGTTCCTAGCCATATCACGATTGAAGCTGATCCGGACGATCTGGACGGACTGAACTTCCTGGAAGGCAAAACAATGGATTTCGTCAACAAAAAGGCGTTTCAAGGAACACTTTTGGCTCATACAGACGGTCAAGTGCCAAATCTTATTGTGAATATTCCAGATATGACTCCATATTCTTTCGGATATCTGGTATACTTCTTTGAAAAAGCTTGCGGCATCAGCGGATACCTGCTTGGCGTAAATCCATTCGACCAACCAGGTGTTGAAGCCTACAAGAAGAACATGTTTGCTCTGCTTGGCAAACCTGGATATGAAGAAGAAAAAGCAAAACTGGAAGCAAGACTTTCTGAATAATTTTTGAAACAATTATAGATTTCATGCGTTTAACTAAGAAAGCAGTTCACCCGTATTAGGATGAGCTGCTTTCTTAAAAATATAAATCTGTTAGCTGTTAATAGAAAGGTAGTAGAAGAGATGATAGAGCGTTACCGTACGGTTCGAAAGCCGGGAGATAAAGAGATTGTTATTAAAAAATCACGGTTCATTGGTCATGTAAAGCCGGTTGAAACCGAAGAGGAAGCGATCTCTTTTATTGAAGAAATCAAGAAAAAACATTGGAATGCAACGCATAACTGTTCTGCCTACATGATTGGCGAGCGGGATGAGATTCAGAAGCAGTCCGATGACGGCGAACCAAGCGGAACAGCGGGTAAACCTATACTGGAGGTGATCAAAAACCAAGGATTAAAAAACGTTGCCATTGTTGTTACAAGGTATTTTGGCGGCATTATGCTTGGTGCAGGGGGCCTAATTCGTGCATATACTGACGGAGCGGTTACTGCGATTGAAGCAGGTGAAGCCATTACAAAAGTGTTACACCGTGAAGTGTTTGTGGAAATTGATTACACATGGCTTGGAAAAGTGGAGAATGAGCTGAGAGGCAGAGAGACTCGGATGGGAGAAACAACATTTACTGACAAAGTCAGGCTGACATGTCTTCCGGTCGATAGTGAAGCAGAGCGTTTTATAGATTTTGTGATCGATCTAACACAAGGTCAATCTGTAATCACGGAGGGACAGCAGCTTTATTTTATTGAAGGGGAATAAGATATGGCTAGAAGAGCAGTGGAGCAGGAGTTGTCAAGGGAACGTATATTGGAAGCGGCGAGGCATCTATTCGTAACGAAAGGGTACCGGTCGATTTCCATGCGTAGTATTGGGCAGCATCTAGGGTACAGTCATGGTTCTTTATATTATCACTTCAAGGAAAAAGCAGAACTGTTTTACGCGATTGTGATTGAGGATTTTAACCATTTGGGGCAGATGCTCCTGCAGGCCATGGCCAAAGGGTCAACGGAAGGGTTGTCCAAGCCTGAGCATGTCATGATGGAATTTATTCGCTTTGGTCTGGAAAATCCTTATCAATATGAAATTATGTTCATGATTCGGGATGAAGAGCTCCTGTCTTATTGCAGAGCAGAGCAGAACAGGTGTTATGAGTTATTTGCAACCATTATCCGTTATCATATGAATGATCGGGATTACACCGAAGAAGAAAAAATGAAATTACCCCACAGTTTGTTTTTATCTATTCACGGATTCATTTCCTACTACATCCAAGACCGCTCATTATTCGAAGACGTAAGGCAAGAAGCTGTTTCACACGTGAAGATCATGTGCAACAGGTTGTGATACGTACATGCTAACTAACTGCCGCTTTAACTGAACTCCTTTTTATGTGAAGTCCCGCTCAAATTCTAAATTCAAGGGCCAACTCACGCTTACATACTTCAGAGCGGTGAACTGTCATAACGTTGCATTGTCATAACGTTGCATTGTCATAACGGTAAAAGGCGAAAGTGCTTGTCTTATGATAATTTAAAATGATTGACGTATTCCCCCTATATTTGGTAAAGTATCAAATAAAGTAATTCCTAGCGATTTAATAGGGAATATATGATGGGGGATGGGAATATGCATGTTGAAGTCCGCGGATTAAACAAGTATTTTGGCAATTTTCATGCGGTTAAGGATGTTTCCTTTGATATTGAAAAAGGTCATCTTATCGGCTTACTCGGACCGAGCGGTGGAGGCAAAACTTCGATTCTGCGAATTTTAGCCGGACTGGAAAATCCCGATGCAGGCGAAATCCGCTTCCATGGACAGCTTGTCAATGACCTTCCTCCACAGGAGCGGGGAATCGGTTTTGTTTTTCAAAGCTATGCGCTGTTTAAACATATGACCGTATTTGAAAATATAGCTTTTGGACTTAAGGTCAAGAAGCAAACCAAAGCGCAAATCCATGATCGGGTAATGGAGCTCGTGGAACTGACGGGTCTGAGCGGATTTGAGAAGCGATATCCTCATCAATTATCCGGAGGGCAAAGGCAGCGGGTCGCTTTTGCAAGAGCCTTGGCACCAGAACCCCAGCTGCTGCTGCTGGATGAGCCTTTTGCCGCAATTGATGCGAAAATCAGACAAGAACTACGTTCATGGCTTCGTGAATTGATTGAACGGGTTGGAATTACTTCGATCTTTGTTACGCACGATCAAGATGAAGCGATTGAAGTAGCCGATGAAATTATGATCATTAATCAAGGAGCATTAGAACAGAAAGGGACGCCTTGGGATATTTACAAGCAGCCAGAAACTCCTTTTGTTGCTTCCTTTATCGGAGAATCCACTATCGTAGAGAATGCTCGTGAGCTGAAAGGCTTTGACCACGGGGCAGCACCCAGCGATGCTAAGGCACTGATTCGTCCCGAATATATCGAAGTGGGGAAAGAGAATGAATTTGCTCTTCTGTCCGCAACCGAAAAAGGGGTGGTTAAAGCTCTTCATTTCCGTGGAAGCGAGTGGCTCGTGGAAGTTACAGTAGGCAAGCATAAGCTGATAACTTATCGCTCTCTCGAAAAAGAAACGCTGTCGGTAGGTCAGGAAGTCCGTGTTCTTGTTCATCGTGCCTATCTATTTAATGATCATGATAACTGGATGCTGGAAAACAATTTGAAGCGTGATCCGATGCCGGTATCGATCTAACCGTATGTGCACAAAGCCAAAACCACATATTCAGCTGCTACTTACCCTGACGTGTGATGCGTGCAGGGTTTTATTTTTCCCTGCTGTTAACGGTTAGACCGAGAAAAGTAGGGAACTGAAGTCCTTTAAATCAGACGCCAATTCATTTTATAATATTCATAGTGCTCTGGTTGTATTTAGCATTTTCACTAAGGGATGAATCCATCTATACGTAAAAAATAAGGAGTGTAACTTAACATGACAAATCAAGCTAAATTGTCCCAGTATACCTCAATATTATTAGAGAATGCACGTCATTACGGTGTCAAGGATGAAGAAATCCTTACTGCAGTTCAAACCGAAGACCTCTCTGTATTTAAAAAAGCAGAACGCCTTCACTATACATATGAAGCATTTCTTACCTACGCCAAGGAGCACGGCGAAGCTCTTCAAGAGGCAGTGCAGGAGGGATATCGGATCACGTTTAATACGAACAACGGGCTTAAGAATTGGATCGCGATTACGTTCGATTTAACACCAGGAGAGGATTTTAAGGCAGGGGAAGGACTTATCGACCAGCTTGTTCTGAGTACCGAGGAGGTACTAAAGCTTAAGAATTCGCTTGCTTTCAACTGGAGTGTTGTCGAGGAAACAGAAGCAGCAGATGGACGTAAAGAGCTCACGATAAAACTCCGTGGATGAGCAGAGTATCGGGCATAACAGTTCGACAGAAGGGTTTAAGAGAGAGGATGAAAAGGGCATGACAGCGATCGATAAATTAACCTTTCTTGGGACAGGGGACGCGATGGGAGTACCTCGGGTTTACTGCGAATGTGAAGTATGTATGGAGGCCAGGGACACCGGAATTAACCGTAGATACCGTTCCTCTGTGCTGGTTCATGGTGCAGAAGGAGAATTCATGATAGATGGAGGACCAGACTTTCTGCATCAACTGGAGCTGCTGGGAAAGCGTAAATTAAAGACAATGCTAGTAACGCATCCGCATTTTGATCATATTGGAGGACTGCCGGAGTGGGCAGATGCCTGCAGGTGGCTTGGAGAAAAAGGGGAGCTGTATGGACCACAGGAGGTCCTTACAACCATTCAGTCCCAATTTCCATGGATCTCACGTCATATTTCCATGATTCCTTGCGACGCAGGAGTTGAGCTGGCGGGTTATCAGATTCACACCTGGAAGGTCAATCATGGAAAAAACGGATACTCCTATGCATACCGCCTGGAGAAGAACGGCTACAGCTGGGTTTATTGCTCGGATTCCATCAACTTAAATGACCACGAAAGAAGGCACCTCTATCATTTGGACCTGCTGATACTCGGGACAAGCTTCTATCATGAACTGGCGGAGTTTCACACCCGTTCTGTGTATGACATGATGGAAGCGCAGGAGCTACTTCAGATCGTCAAGCCAAAGCATACCCTTTTTACGCATATGTCTCACGATGTGGATCTAAGGAAGACGTATGATCTTATGGCGGGAATTTCACTTGCACGCACTGGAATGACGTATACATTAGCTTAATCGCAAAATACGGGATCAGGCGCCCAGCATTGATTTGAAGACACGGCTAAGCATGAACACATTCGAATTCTGCAGAAATTAAGCTTCAAGCATGAAGTCCCGATTTGCTGCAGGCCTGCCAAACTCCAAAGATGGCTGGCACTAAAGAAGATTCTCGTAGGCCATAAGCAGACGCTCCATACCTTCCTCAATCTGTTTTTCGCTCGTATAACAGTAGCTCAGCCGGATATAAGCTTCCGATCCATGGGGGCTGGGATCACAGAAGGGGCCGGGAACGAATGCCACGGATTGTTCCAGGCTTTTCTCTAGCAGTGCTACAGAAGAGACGTGATTCGGGAGCTGGACCCACAGATCAAGGCCTCCGTCAGGGCTGACCCATCTCCAGTCGGTCTTTGCCAGCATATGCTCCATCTTTTCTTTGCGAAGGCAAAGGGCAATTCGAAGCTTCTCCATGTGGGTTTGCATACGAGATGAAGTAAAGTAGTGCAGGAAGATCTTTTGGCCGAGCAGAGGGGAGCCTCCGTCAGTTAACGACTTAAGGGTTAGCATTTCCTTCATAAGCCAAGGCTTACATAAAACAAAGGCAATACGAAGGCCGGGAGCTACGTATTTGCTGAAGCTGCGAATATACATAACAACGCCTTCGGTATCATAGCTGTAGATCGGCGGAGGCGGTTCCTTTTCAAAATACATATCGTACGTTGTGTCATCCTCAGCAATAATGAATTGATATTGTTCTGCAAGCTCGACAAGCTGTTTACGTATATTGGCTGGAAGCACATATCCCGTCGGATTATGAAATGTAGGATTGACGTACATAAGCCGCGGTCTTGCTTCCGTCACGATCCGCTCAAGCAGCTCCATATCATAGCCGTCCGGAAGCATATCCACAGTAACGATGCGTGCTCCGGCCTGTCTGAAAATATCGATAGCTGTACTGTAAGTAGGCTTCTCCACAAGTACTGTATCTCCTGGCTTAATCAGCATTCGCGCGACAAGATCAATAGCCTGTGTAGCTCCGGAAGTGACTAAGATATCTTCAGGGGATAAGAACATGCGGTGCCGCTTGTTGAAATATTCTGCCATGACAGCTCGAAGCTGAGCATCCCCTTGAACGGTTGAATAGGTTCCAAGCAGCTTGGGATACAGATCAAATACTTGTTTGACGTAATCGGACATATAAGCGTTAGGCAGCAGGGAAGGATCAATCAGGGCTTTAGAGAATTGAAACTGTACTTCCTGCTGATGCAGAGCGGACAGCACATTTGTCCGTTGAGTCAAGGATAGGAACGGTGCCGAAGCTTTTCCTCGTTTGTCAGTAGGAGGCAGCCGCATCTCTAGAGAATGATCCTGTCCTGCTTTGATCGCTGCTGCAAGAATTCTATGCTGGCCTTGATTAGAAGCATCCTTGTTATCTACTGCTGGGCACACGAAATATCCCGAGCGGTCTTTAGCATATATTTTACGGTCTTTGACAAGCTGTTGATATGATTTAAATACGGTAAGACGGTGTACGCCAAACTGCTCCGCGAGTGTCCGCACCGAAGGAAGCCGAGCATCCGCAGCAAAATCTCCACGTTTAATCCGAAGGCTAATATAGTCATATACTTGCTGCGTCAGCGGTTCTTTTGTCAGAAATTCCGAGCGTTTGTTTTTCATTTCCCCCACCTCTTTCACGGCTGTGTTTTTTACATTGTACGATAAAAAGATAATAAACTGTTCTATTATATCACCTCTGTTCTATTCCGATTCGCTTACAATGTGGCAATAGACGAGGAGGATGGAAGAGAATGCGTTTGTTATTGGCTTATATCAGCATGTGTTTAATTTTTGGCACAACCTTTTTGGCGATCAAGGTGGGGAATGACGCGGGAGTTCCGCCTTTTTATGCAGCAGGGATTAGATTCTGTCTGGCTGGAGCAATCTTGTTTATAGGGTGCCTCTGGAGTAAAAAGACAAGTCTTAAACTTTTGCTTCAAAAAGAAGTTATCATTATCGGCAGCTGTTTGACGTTCATGACCTTTGCAGGACTTTACTATGGCGAACAATACATTAGCTCTGGCGTGGCTGCTGTGCTGTCCGCTACGGGTCCGATCATGATTATATGGATCCAGGCTTGGGTTCTTAAAAAGAAGGCAGGCGCACTCTCTTTATTGGGATGCTTAACCGCTTTTGCCGGAGTGATCCTCATCCTGGTGCCCGAACTGACGATGGAAGCAGGCGGAATGTGGCTGACAGGAGCCTGTGCCGTCCTGGTGGGAGAAGTCTTTTATGCATCAGGCTCCGTATATTCAGGAGCAACGGGGTCTAAGCTGAGCACTCATTCGCCGCTTGCCGTAAACGGCGCACAGATGCTCTATGGCGGATTGATGCTGCTTGTTGTATCTTTTGTTACAGAGCAGCCAGAGCCGAGTATTTTGCTATCAACAGGAGCAGCAGGATCGGTTTTATATTTGACGGTATTTGGTTCGATGATCGGACACAGCCTTTTTTATTACTTAGTTACCAAAACGGGTCCGCTTTTTCCTTCGACTTGGCTGTACATTTCCCCGATGATTGCACTCGGGATCGGCATGCTGTTTTATGGAGAACGTGTGACCATGTTAACGGTGCTTGGAGCTGTAATCATCATTGCCGGCCTTATTTTGGCGAATTGGCATACATTAAAGGAATGGATATTGTTTAAGAACAGGCAAAAGAAGCGGACTGCTCAGCAAAGCATGGCCGCGAACACTTCGGTTAATCGTTAGTCAGTTATTTTCTTGTATCTCACGTATCCTTCTGGCGGTCTCAGACGTTTACAAATTATAAGTGCTTATAAAGGACTAAACAAAGGGGGGCCCCGATATGGCCTTTGTAGAATCCGAACCACATAGGTATACTGTGAAGTCCGTGGGTGGTGACGACCATTTGCAGACTGCTGAACTGACACACGGGATGATGTCATCCCTGTATAAATATTGCCTGTCTCTAACAGGATCGAAGTGGGATGCTGAGGATTTAAGCCAGGAGGTCTTCGTAAAAATACTGCCGCATGCAGCCGATCTGAGCATAAGAAAGGGCTTCTCGATGGAGGCTTATCTCATTCGTACGGCTCGCAACGCATGGATCGACGGCTTGCGTAAGGAAGCAAGAAGAAGCGAGCTTTTGGATCAGCTATTACAGGAGGATTATGCTTCATCTGCTGAACTGGAGGATGGTCTGGCTATTGAAGAAGCATTTCGTGTGCTGCTTGCGGAGCTTACGGATTGGCAGCGGACGATCTATATTCTTTGCGAACTGTTTAACTATAAAGCGAGAGAAATCGCTGATTTGCTTGATTCCACGGAAGGAGCCGTAAAGGCTGCCCTCCGCAGGGCAAGAGAGGTCATTAGTGAAGAGAGACAGCGGCAGTTAGACGATGATGAACCTGGAATCTTGTCATATCCAGTCTCTGAAGAAGAAGCAGAACGCCTCAAAGATTATTTGGGTGCCTTCCGTGCAGGTGACACTGGGCGCATCATCGAGCTGGGTCTTGGCGGTGCAGCTGATATCATGATGGTCACAGGGCAAGTGCTGGGTATGGCGATGTCGTCAGGTACGGCTTCACAGCTCCCATATGCAGGTTATAACAGCCTGTATTCGATTTCAAGGATAGAGATGGTGGCATAGGAATAAGAAGGAGATACGCCAAATGCAAACCATTCCTTATGTTGTGGAGCAAACAAGCCGGGGGGAACGCAGTTACGATATTTACTCCAGGCTTTTAAAGGACCGGATCATTATGGTTTCGGGAGAAATCGAGGATCATATGGCTAATCTGATCGTTGCGCAGCTGTTATATTTGACAGCGGAAGACCCGAAGAAGGATATTCAAATGTATATCAACAGCCCGGGAGGCTCCGTGACTGCAGGTTTCTCTATTTACGATACCATGAAGTATATTGAGCCTGATGTATCTACCATATGCACAGGCATGGCTGCGAGCTTTGGAGCCATGCTGTTAACGGCTGGAACTAAGGGAAAGCGACTTGCCCTGCCGAACAGTGAGATCATGATTCATCAGCCTCTGGGGGGAAGCCGCGGTCAGGCATCAGATATCCGAATTCAGGCAGACCGTATTTTGAGACACCGCGAGCTGCTTAACCGAATTCTTGCGGACTCGACAGGCCAGCCGATCGAACGGATCGAGAGGGATACGGATCGGGACTATTTCATGAGTGCAGTCGAGGCTGTTGAATACGGCTTGGTCGATAAGGTCGTAACGAAACCGTAGCAATGGGGTTGAACTGAACCAAGCTGCAACGCCGATATATCTAAAATAAAAGTTCGACATGCTTAAAGCATTGTCGGGCTTTTTTTAAGTTTTAATATGCGGGTCATCTGTTTATGAGCTTGTTTGTGTGCACAGCTGAATAAATCGGAGCAAAGTGCGTTAATTCTACTGTAAGTGTACATTTACTAAGAGAGGTGGAACTCGTTATGGATAAAAATATCGTAGTGGCCGTATTTCATGAGGACAGCAAAGCTTACCAAGTTCTGTCTGAATCTAAACAGCTGCAGCATGATCAATATAAAATTTTAGAAGCAGCCGTCATCAAGAAGGAGCAAGGAAACATCATATTTAAAGATGGGTTCAGTCCTCGTGCTGCAACAGACACCACTCCTTTTAAGGGCGGACTTATCGGTTCCATCATTGGAATCTTGGGTGGTCCTTTGGGAATTTTGCTCGGGAGCGGCATCGGTTCAATGATCGGAGCTTCAAAGGTGATGAACAGACAAAGAGAAGGCATCAGCTTAATCGAAAGAACGGTAGAGGAACTGTATAACGGCGACGTGGCATTTGTTGCTGCAGTGGAAGAGGAGAATGAGATTGGCTTTAATCATTTTCTTAATGGGTATGATCCCCAGTTCATTTATCGCAAAGAAGCTTCCTTAGTGGAAGAAGAGATGGTGAAGGCACGCGAGATTGAGAACGAGCTGGAGAAAGAGGAGGAGGACCGCATAAGGGAAGAGCGCAGAGAGGATCGCAAGGATAAAGCGGAGGAGCTTGTGGACCGATTCAGAGCGGAGTTTAACAAAATAAAAGACAGGATAACAGATAAGCAGAAGTGAACCGAGCAGGTTATTTAGATTTCTTCATCTTCATCCCACTTTTTGGAGTATCCTTTCTTAATGACGTAGAAGAAAGAAAAAATGAGAATGCCAGAGACGGCGGCAACAAGCCCAATCAAAAGCGCAGATTCCATGCTGTTCAGCTCCATTTCATATAAAAGAGTAAGAACTAGATCATATAAACATCGGACAAATATTACTATTCACTATATTGGGAATATTTTCAATACAAATCTGGTATAAAAATAACCCGGTTAGAAAAGCAGAGCCATAGCCTTACTTTTCTAACCGGGTTTATTTTGTCTATGTTCTTATGCTTGCAGAATAAACTTCTCGATCACATGCTTTACGCCGTCCTCATTGTTGCTCAGTGTTACGTAGCCAGCGATCTCTTTCAATGCAGGAATGGCATTTCCCATCGCTACGCCAAGACCCGCACATTCAAGCATTTCGTGATCGTTCCAGGAATCGCCCACAGCAATCGTATCCTTAAGATCGACGTTGAAATGATTCGCGAGGAAGGTAAGGGCATGGCCTTTTGTTCCTTCACTATGCATAATTTCAAGGAAATGTGGTTTGGATTTCGTAATGTGCACCTCGGAACCAAGCAATTCGCGCAGATCGATTGCAACTTTGTCCAAGTAGTCCGGATCGTCAATAATGAGCAGCTTCGGAGCTGGCTGCTCAATCATTTTGATAAAATCAGGCTCAATATAGTAAGGTGTCTTGTTCAGCTTGCAGTAATCGATCAGCTTTTCATTCTCTTCACGGGAGTAAAGCTTGTCGTCAATATAAGTCTGCAGGTGAAGATTGTGCTCCAAGCAGTATTCATACAGCTTGCGCGCTGCATCCATTGGAACATAACGCTCGTACAGCACTTTTTCGTCCATCAGGTTTTTGACCAGGGCGCCTTGGTACGTAATGATGGGTACATTCAGCCCGGTTTGACGGGCGATCGCTTGTGCAGAGGCGTAGGCTCGTCCAGTAGCGAGAGTTACCACTACGTCTTTCGCCACTGCTGCTTCCAAAGCTTTTTGTGTGGGATTCGTAACTTCCTTCTCGTCGTTAATCAGCGTGTCATCAATATCGATGGCAATCAGCTTGTAAGTCATGGTTTCTCTCTCCTCAAATTATCTATATTTAGTATTGTTATTTATTCTCCCAGGAACACAAGACCGATGAAGTCGTCAAATTCCAGGTTGCCGAAGTAATGCTTAATATCAAGATCTTTTAAGGCTGCACGTACTTCTTGTTCTTCGTAACGCTTGCCCCGCAGCAGATTTTCGATATCGGCAACATCGCCGACGCCAAAGAAATCGCCATAGATTTTAATGTCTTCAATCCGGCCTTCCTTAATGTTCATTCGTAGGTCAATGATGCCGACCGGGAACTTCTTGGAATGCTTCACATTGCTCTCCGGAGACAAGCCATAGTTCCAATCCCAGTTTTGGTAACGCTCTGAGGAGATCTCGTGGATTTTCTCCCAGTCTTTTTCCGTTAATTTATATTCCGGAACCTCATTTGCTTCCATGCCGAAAATGTGGCGGAGCAGCTCTTCACGGAATTCCACGATCGTCATTTCTTTATCCATCAGGGAGCTGATATTAGCTACGCGGCTGCGGACCGATTTGGTGCTTTTGGACTTGAACTTCTCCGGGTTTACTTTGAGAGAAGCAGCGACATTCTCCAGATTAAGGTCAAACATCAATGTACCATGGCTGAACATCCGGCCGCGGGTTGCAAACTGTGCGTTACCGGAAATTTTTTGTTCGCCGACTTGAAGGTCATTTCGTCCAGTGAGCTCGGCATTCACGCCTAGGCTGTGAAGCGCTTCAACGACCGGCTGGGTAAACTTGCGGAAGTTGTGGAACGAGTTGCCGTCATCCTTGGTGATGAAGCTGAAGTTCAGGTTGCCCAGGTCATGGTACACGGCACCGCCGCCTGACAATCTGCGAACGACTTGTACACCATGCTCCTGTACGTATTCTTGGTTGATCTCTTCGATCGTGTTCTGATGTTTGCCGATGATGATGGAAGGAGCATTAATGTAGAACAGCAGATAGCTCTCATCCAGCGACAGATGCTTGAGTGCATATTCCTCAATGGCGAGGTTAATACGCGGATCTGTAATGCCTTCGTTGTCAATAAACAGCATGGTTGATTCCTCCGATTTAAATAGTAAATATGTAGGCAAGGTGAGGCATTAAGCCTGTCCTTGTGGTTTTGGAACACTCCATTCCTATTGTAAACCAATTGTGTAGTGGACACAAAAGGGAAATGCCGTTGACGGGTGTTAATTTGTAGCAGCATAATGTAGGATAATGTGATTTACAAGAAAGGAAGGAACATCTTTGATTGAGGTATATGGACATGGCGGAGACGTAGAGACCGCAGCGGCTAGGTACGGGATACCGCCCATGGATTTCCTGGATTACAGCGCCAACATTAACCCGCTAGGCCCGCCTCCTGCGGTGACTGAAGCGCTCAAGCAAGGTCTGCATCACATTCTTCGGTACCCGGACCCTGGACACCGCGGACTTAAGAAAAAGCTTTCGGCAAAGCTGAATTTACCTCCGGATCACATCCTGATTGGTAATGGGGCTGCCGAGTGCATGGCACTCATTCTTCAGGCATTGGGACCTGAAGTGGTGGGCACTATCGAACCGGGGTTTTCAGAATATCGGCAGCTGGCTGGGCAGTTTGGAGCAAGAACAGAATACATATACGGTGAAAGAGAGCTTGATTATAAAGCAAAGCTGTCTGACATTTTAGCGCTTGTTGATCAAGTAGAGCTGCTATTTATCGGCCAGCCTAACAACCCGAACGGCGTTCAGTATTCACAAAGCGACCTGGAAGCGATCGCTCAGTATGCCAAAGCTCGTGATGTTACATTGGTCGTTGACGAGGCCTTCATCGATTTTATTCCAGAGATGGATCGCCAGACCCTGGCAGCCTCCTTAGAGTCTTATCCCAACGTGATATTGATCCGTTCTATGACGAAATTTTATGCCATCCCTGGCCTTCGCCTTGGCTATGCGCTGGGACATCCGGAGCTTATAGCCTCTATGTCCAAAAAGCAGGTCACCTGGAGTGTCAACGGCCTTGCTTTGCTCGCAGGAGAAGCTTGCCTTGAGGAAAATTCAGCTTATGAAGCAGAGACCCAGACGTTAATCAAGGAACAGCGGAGCCGTCTTATGAAGCAATTGGCTGCCCTCGGGTTCCGGACGTATCCGGGCATGGCTAATTACCTGCTGCTGGAGACGCCGGAGAGGTGGGACGCACATTTACTTCAGGAAGCCCTCGGAAAGCAGGGGGTTCTTATTCGCAGCTGTGCTATGTACCCAGGTCTAAACGACAAAGCTGTCCGTATTGCAGTAAAGGGACAAGCTGACAACAGCCGCCTTCTCAGAGCACTACGGTTCGTCATGGAGGGTGAATAGCTCATGAGTGTACCTTTTTTGCATACCGAATCCCAAGTAGGTGTTCCTAGTGTTTCTGAAATCTACTCATCCAAGCTTTGGTCAGGTCTTACACTCACAAAATTCGATGCCTATCTGCTCCTTGAATCGCCGCAGACACTTCATTCACTGGCAAGCAGCATTTATGGCGGAGGAATGGACCGGATTGATCGGGCGGTTAATATTTATGTGGATAAGCACTTTGCTTCAGATGACCCTGCTGCAGAAATACAGGCTCGTCTGCATCATTGGAGGGTTCCGACACAGCGTACGGCTGGTCTCCTGACAGCGGTTAAGCTTTCGAGAGCATCAATTATAGAGCAAGAAACGGATCATGCTGTCGTGTTCTGCTGTACGACTGCAGGGGTAGGTAATAGTGCCAGGGCGGCCTCCTCCCGAACCGTATTTTCCGCAGCCTATTCACCTGGAACGATCAACATCATGCTGTGCATTGCCGGACAGCTCACCCCGTATGCTATGGTTAATGCCCTGCAGACCGCAGTGGAAGCAAAGGCAGCTGCCCTGCAGGATTTGGGAGTCAAGGATGCAGAGAATGGGCAAATTGCTACCGGAACAACAACGGATGCCATCGTTCTGGGTGTAAGCGGATCGAATCCGGATGGAAGCTCGGCGGATAAAATTCATGCATACGCAGGTACAGCAACAAAGCTTGGCGACTGCATCGGACGTCTCGTCTACGGGACGGTTACCGAAAGTCTGCTGGCTGGAGAAGGGGAGGCAGGATCATGCTTGCTATAATTCTTGCGGCTGCATATATCCTTGACCGGATCATTGGTGATCCGAGATGGATTCCTCATCCGGTCATTGGGATGGGCAAGACCATATCTGCGCTGGAGAAGTCGATTCGTTCCAAGGTGAGCTCCGATAAAGGCTTGTTATTCGCCGGGATTCTATTCCCGGTTCTAATCGTAGGCGGATCCTTTCTCATCACTTGGGCTTTGCTTAAGCTGCTCGCCCTTATACATCCGTATCTTGCAATCGCAGCTGAGATTATTCTGATCTCGACGACGATTGCAGCGAAAGGGCTAAAGGACGCCGGCGTGCAGGTGTTTAAGCATTTAAAGGCAAGAAAGCTCCCCGAAGCCCGGGAATCACTTGGCATGATCGTCGGCCGGGATACCGCGGATCTGGATGAGCCCGAAATCGTCAGAGGAACGGTAGAGACGATTGCGGAGAATATTGTAGATGCAGTGATTTCTCCTTTATTTTATGCTCTGATCGGAGGGGCTCCTCTGGCTATGGCATATCGGGCTGTGAATACGCTGGACTCCATGGTTGGCTACAAGAACGAGAAGTATTTTTATCTTGGGAAGGCTTCTGCCCGTCTGGATGATGCCGCAAATTACATACCTGCGCGAATATCTGCACTGCTGCTGTTTGCCTCTGCACGGATTCTGGGATTACATGTCAAGAACAGCATACGGACAGTGAAAGAGGACGCAAGAAAGCATCCGAGTCCGAACGGCGGTTACCCAGAGTCGGCCGTTGCCGGCGCGATGGGGATTCGGCTAGGAGGGTACAACGTGTATCACGGAGTGAGATCTTTTCGTGCATATATGGGTACCCCCTACCACGACCTTGAGGCCGCACATATCAAAACAAGCATCTCAATGATGTTTATAGCATCCAGCTTGTTTGTCCTAAGCTTGTGTGCGGTCATATCCGTTTTTTCACTCTTCGGCCTGGATTGGATGTGGTGGAGATGAGCTCATGTCTCGATCTTTATCTTGTTAGACACGGACGGACCCGCTGGAATGCGGAACGGCGTTATTTGGGTCATACTGATATACCGCTGTTGAGCGAGGCAGAGTATGAACTTGAACGGCTTAAGCCTCAGCTTGATGGGATTACGTTTCAGCATGTGTATGTCAGCGATCTGATTCGTTCAGTGGAAACACTTCGGCTCATTGCGCCGCAGCTTTCGGACGGCGCGGTGAAGGATGAGCGGATAAGGGAATACCATTTCGGTGAATGGGAAGGCGCAACCTACGAAATGCTCCAGAATAATCCCGCTTACCGAAGCTGGATTGACAGCCCTGAGACAGAGACACCGCCGGGAGCGGAGTCTTTTGCAGCATTTACCCAGCGAATAACCGGTTTTGTGGAGGACAAACTGCTGCCCATCCTGTTGAATGAAGCCTCGGTTAAGCATCAAAGTGAGGTGGGGCAAATTGAAAGTTTAAGTACCCAACCAACCGATAAAGGCAATGTGACCAAGGCGTCAAGCGGTGACCCAAGTCATGATATTGGCATAGTGCCTCCTATTGAGAGCAATTCATCCCCTAGGGTTCTTGTTGTGACTCATGGCGGGGTTATCAAGCAGCTTGTATCTGCCTATATCCCAAACGCTGATTTTCATTCCTTGATGCCAGGTCCTGGAGAAATGCTGGTGCTGAGACTCATGCTTCAAGACGGCCGGCTTGCAGCGCGAATCTTGCACAAATATGTGTAATAAACATGGAGAGCTCGGAAAGGGAAAACTTTGGTTGTAGAAAAACAGGCTTTCCCCTATAATCAACAACAGAAGTTAAGACCTCTAGACCATGCATTTAAAAAATGTATGGTGAAGCATGAGGATTTTTTAATGCAAAAACGAAGAAATCCGACAGGGTCCTGACAGCACGTAACTGTGAAGCTGCTCAGGTTAAAAGGGAAGCCGGTGCAAATCCGGCACGGTCCCGCCACTGTATACCAGGGGCAGCAGCATGATATCCACTGTTTCTTGCCAAAAAGAAATGGGAAGGACGCTGTCTGCCATGCCAAACCTGGAAAGTCAGGAGACCTGCCCTGCTGGAATTAAACGTGCGATCCTTCGAGGAAAGGATACGTTTTGCGATTCTTTATGCCCTTTTTTAGGGTAGCTGCGAGACGTAACCTTGATCCTGGCTTAAGGACCAAGGTTTTTTGCTATTGATCGGAAAGCCTCAGGTGGATTGGTTTCGGGCTTAGCTTTTGATGGTTTATCTAAAGTTACCAACATTCGAAAGGGAGAGAGTCATGAAAAAAATGAATAAAAGCGTATTGTCCCTGCTGCTCACGCTAATTCTGGCGATGATGCTGGCCGCTTGCGGCACCGAGACAGAAACGACGGAAGGGACAGGACAAGCTACGCAGCAGGAAGCCGGACAGGCTGCAGATCAAGGTACAGAGACAGGAGCGGACAGCGGTGAAGTCTCCGTCGAGACAGAATACCCGCTGACCCTAACCGATGCAACAGGAGAATCGTTTACGTTTGACAAAGCGCCGGAAAAAATTGTGTCTGTATCTCCGGCAGAAACGGAATCACTCTTTGCCCTCGGACTCGACGAGCAAATTGTAGGGGTATCCGATTTTGATGACTATCCGGAAGCAGCAACCTCCAAGCCGAAGATGGGAAGCTTGTATGAGCCGAATGCAGAAGCAATTATTGCGGCTGAGCCGGATATCGTGTTTACGGGAATTTCCATGGATGAGGCAGCTGTACAGAAGCTGCGCGATCTCGGCATCGTTATTTTTAAAACGGATCCTAAAACGATCGATGATGTCATGAAGAACATTGAAGTGTATGGTCAAATTACAGACCGTCAGGCAGAAGCCAAAGAAGTGGTCGACAAGATGAAAGCCGATATCCAAGAAGTTGTGGATAAAGTAAGCTCTGTGTCTGATGAAGAGAAGAAGCAAGTGTATGTAGAATTCTCACCAGGCTGGACCGTTGGTAAAGGCGAGTTTATGGATGAAGTGATTACGCTTGCGAGCGGAGTCAATGTAGCAGGTGATACGGAAGGCTGGAATGAAATCAGCGAAGAGAAAATTATTGCAGCAA
This sequence comes from Neobacillus mesonae, assembly GCA_023715865.1. GTDB lineage: Bacteria > Bacillota > Bacilli > Paenibacillales > Paenibacillaceae > Paenibacillus. Next base: position 2,410,547 of record JAMBOW010000001.1, on the reverse strand, counting down.
ATCCGGATGTCATTCTGTACTCAAGTGACGTAATAGATGAAAACAACCAAACGCTGGATCAAATCATCAAGGCGCGCGATGGTTGGAACGAGATTACGGCGATCAAGGACGATGCTGTAATCTCCATTGATGCGAATCTGCTCAGCCGTCCTGGTCCTCGTGTAACCGAACTCGTGAAAGTCGTTGCCGCGGCTGTTTATCCGGATCTGTTCCAATGAAATCAAAGCTAGCAGGATATGGACTCACTCTAATCCTCCTGCTTGTGCTGACCCTGCTCTTATGTTTGGCCATCGGAGCAGTGGATCTGCCTATTCGCCATATTGTGGGAATATTAATCAATCACCTGCCCTGGGTCTCAGAGCCGATTGATCCGAGCTGGAACCCTTCTTCAGAGCAAATCATTATGAAGGTCAGGCTGCCCCGCGTATTGCTCGGTATGCTGGTGGGAGCGGCACTTGCTACGGCAGGGGCTGCCTTTCAAGGGGTGCTGCGTAATCCGCTGGCAGATCCTTATACGCTCGGTGTTTCATCCGGTGCATCCGTGGGAGCGGCAGTCATGATCTATTTCGGACTGCAGTATGCACTGCTTGGGGAGTGGATGCTGCCGCTCGTTGCTTTTGTGACAGGCATGATTACGTTATGGGGAGTTCTGGCGCTCGCCCGTGAAGGCGGCAAGATACCGACGCACAGTCTTATCTTATCGGGTGTTATTATGCAATCCTTTCTGGGCGCATTCGTTTCCTTCCTGACTGCAATGTCCAAGGATACGGTAAATCAGATTTTGTTCTGGACAATGGGAAGCTTGAGTTTACGCGGATGGTCTTATACGGCCATCCTTTTTCCCTATTTGGTGATCGGAATTCTGTTCCTGTGGAGCAGAGGAAGGGCATTAAATATGCTTGCTCTTGGTGAAAGGCAGGCTGCACATCTTGGTGTAAGAGTGGAATGGCTTAAGATGTCGGTACTTATCGTGGCTACACTATTGACAGCTGCTGCCGTATCCGTAGCAGGGGTCATCGGCTTTGTTGGACTTGTCATTCCGCACATGGTGAGATTAATTGTAGGTCCAGATTATCGTCTTATTATCCCGCTCTCGGCAATTCTAGGGGGCATCTTTCTGGCCTGGGCAGATATGGGAGCGAGGACGATCCTCGCACCGATTGAAATTCCGCTCGGGGTCGTCACTGCTTTTGTCGGGGCACCATTCTTTGCTTACTTATTGCATCGTAACAAGAAACTGCGGAGGGGAGGAAGTTAAATGAAGCCACGAATGAAGACGGAACAGACAGGTCAGGAGATTCAAGGGGAATCTAATTCCATCGCTTCGGCTGCTTCCACTTCTCCCGTTCTCGAGCTAAAGTCAGCATCAAAAGCGTATGGAGATCACAAGGCGCTCTCGAATATTGATTTTGCGGTAGAACCGGGTGAATGGTGGGGCATTGTCGGTCCGAATGGCAGCGGAAAATCAACTCTGCTTCATCTGCTGTCCGGTGTTCTTGTGCCCACTGAAGGCTCTGTCTTCATTAAGGATAAGCCGGTTCGCAATTACAGCCGCAAGGAGTTATCCCGCATTATTGCCGTTCTGCAGCAGGATGGCCTTCCTGAAATTGCTTATTCCGTAAGAGATGTCGTATCCATGGGAAGATATCCTTATCAAGACTGGCTGGGACGGGATACTGCAGGCGGGGATGAAGTAGTGGATCGTGTACTTGAACAGCTCGAGCTGGTTCCTTTTGCCGATCGTCCTTTGGATGAATTAAGCGGAGGACAAAGACAGAGAGTAGCTCTTGCTAAAGTGATGGCCCAAGAGCCGGAAATCCTGCTGCTAGATGAGCCGACGACTTATCTGGACGTCCATTACCAGCTTCAATTCATGGAGCTGCTTGCAGATTGGCGCAGGAGTACGGGGATTACCATTGTAGCTGTTCTTCATGATCTTAATCTCGCCTCGCTCTTCTGCGACAAATTGTATGGATTGAAAGCGGGAGTACGCTTCATGCATGGGAAGCCGGATCCGTTTGTGTCAGAAGATAACCTGAAGCAGCTGTTTCAAATCGAACCGGTGATGATTCGTCATCCGGACCATGAAGTCCCGCAATTTCTGCTTAAAAAACGAGGCTAGCCTCCATATAATAGTAAACGCAGCTCAGGGCAGCACTTCAAATAGAGGAGACGCAAGTAAATCCTTTGAAGTGTCTGCCCTTTTTTCGATATAATCTATAAAAAGAGATCAGCGATGCATAAAGGAAGTGCGTGGAGATGGAGAGAGAACATATACTGGAAGATTGGGTACACCGTATTCAGCCTATAGATACATCAGCGGCGATGGCTGCTGCAGAGCATTTGGATCAATTGACCAAACCGCCGGGAAGTCTCGGCAGATTAGAGGAGCTGGTGATTCGTCTTGCAGGGATTAGTGGAGAATGCTGTCCTGCCTTTGACCGTAAAGCGGTTATTGTTATGGCGTCGGATCACGGGGTCGTTGAAGAAGGGGTCAGCTCATTTCCGGCTGAGGTAACCCAGCAGATGGTTCATAATTTTCTTGCTGGCGGAGCCGCTGTGAACGTTCTGGCTCGTCAGGCGGGTGCAGAGGTCATTTGTGTAGACATCGGAGTAAATGGAGACCTGGATCATTCGGATTTGGTGCAGAGATCAGTCCGCAAGGGCACAGCAAATATGGCAAAAGGTCCTGCAATGACGCGAGAGGAAGCAGTAGAGGCAATCCTTGCCGGAATAGAGGTTGTCCAGGAAGCTTATGACAAAGGGATACGTCTATTTGTTACGGGAGAGATGGGCATCGGCAACACAACACCGAGCGCTGCTCTAACCAGTGTTTTAACCGGGGTCAGTGTGGAGGCCGCTACGGGCCGTGGAACAGGAATTGATAATGAGCGGCTGAAGCATAAGGAACAGATTATCGCACGGGCGATTGAGCTGAACGGTCCGAACGCAGACGATCCGCTGGATGCACTGGCAAAGGTCGGCGGTCTAGATATTGCCGGGTTATCGGGTGTCATTATCGCTGCCGCTGCTTTAAGATGTCCCGTTGTTATTGATGGCTATATATCCACCGCTGCAGCTTTGCTCGCGAGCCGGATTGCACCTATGTCCATTCATTATATGATCGCTTCCCATAAGTCAGAGGAACGTGGTCATGCAGGTTTGTTAGCAGAGCTGAAGCTGTCTCCGATGATCCATCTGGACATGCGTTTGGGAGAAGGCACTGGCGGTGTATTATGTCTACACTTTATCGAGGCGGCAGGACGGATCGTGAAGGAAATGGCCACATTTAAGAGCGCCGGCATATCCGGGAGTAATGCGGGTTCTGAGGTGACCAGGCCATGATTATACTAGTGACTGGAGGCGCGCGCAGTGGAAAGAGCACCTTTGCTGAGAAGCTGTGCATGAGCCGTTCTTCTGAAGCCATCTACTTGGCAACAGCACAGGCCTTCGATGCTGAGATGGAGGGGCGCATTAAAGCTCACCGCCTTCAGCGTTCTGACGAAGCCTATCTGTGGCATACAATCGAAGAACCGATTGAAGTCGCGGATACCTTGGAGGGCATTGGACAAGCAACTTACCCGGCGCCAACCATTTTACTGGATTGTCTGACTCTGTGGTTATCTAATATTATTCTTGCCAAAGAGTCGGAAGGACAGGCTGCAATTGAGCTGGAAATGGACCGGCTGGTGAAGAGTGTTCAGAACTACCCGGGGCTTATCATTCTTGTTACAAATGAAGTAGGTGACGGTATTGTACCGGAATATCCGCTGGGACGATTGTACAGGGATTTGGCCGGTATTCTAAATCAGCGCATGGCTTCAGTGAGTGAAGAGGTGTTTCTTGTAACGGCGGGAATTGCTATTGAGCTGAAGAGCAAGGAGTATAAAGTATGAAGGAGCAGGTAAAGGCGGCGGCAGCCGCTTTTCAATTTTTATCCCGTTTTCCAATAAAGATGAATCTAGATTTTACACCTGAGCTCATGAGAAAAAGTACGGTTTATTATCCAATCGTTGGCGCATGCATCGGACTTGTGGTATGGATTGCAGCTGCGTTATCGGGCTTATTGCTTCCCGCCCTGCCGGCTTCAATCATCGTGCTTACCCTATGGGTATGGCTCACCGGAGGACTGCATCTGGACGGCTGGATGGATTCGGCCGATGCCCTTCTGAGCTACCGTTCGAGGGAGCGCATGCTTGAAATTATGAAGGACAGCCGCGTCGGAGCTATGGGCGTCATTGCCTGTGTGCTCCTGCTTATGCTCAAGGCATCATTAATTGTAAGTTTAATCGACGAGCCTATGATTATGGGATGGGCAATCCAGCCGATGATCTGGAGCAGATGCTTTATGGTGTATGCGATGATGAGCTATCCGTCGGCAAGAGCTGGAGAGGGGCTGGCGGGGATGTTCGGGAACATGGAAGCGAAGCTATTATATAAAGCACTGTTATGGTCCTTCATACTATCTGTTGTTTTCCTTGGTGCATCCATTCTCCCTGCTCATGAATTTGGAGCTATCAGCGTATCCCTGCTTCCTATGCTGCTGGTGCTGGTGGCAGTTCCCATCGTCATGTGGGCAGTCGGCAAGCTGGCAGCAGACCGGATGAGCAAACGTCTCGGCGGACTAACAGGAGACACGTATGGAGCGCTGAATGAAGGCTTGGAGGCGGTAGGACTTCTCATTCTGGTAATGATTTTGCATGCTGCAAGTTAGAGAGGAGAAAGGAGGCTCAGAAGATGAAGGAAATTAACAGCAATACAGGAGAGAGCACTTTACATAATCGAAAAAAAGGAGCTGTCCTCATGCTGCAGGGTACGGCCTCTGACGTTGGCAAAAGTATTGTTACGACCGCGCTGTGCCGTATTTTTCTGCAGGATGGTTACCGGCCCGCTCCGTATAAATCGCAAAATATGGCGCTTAACTCGTATGTGACGCTGGACGGCAAGGAGATCGGCCGTGCTCAGGGCGTACAGGCGGAAGCGTGCGAGATCCTGGCAACAACGGATATGAATCCGATTCTCATCAAGCCTGTGAAAGATATGCATTCCCAAATCGTAGTCCACGGTGTGCCTGAGCTGCAAATGAGTGCCATGGACTACAGGCAGAAGTTCCTGCCAACTGCAAAGACAATTGTGCTTGAGGCTCTTGATCGATTAAGGGAAACCTATGACATTGTATTGATGGAAGGGGCAGGGAGCCCGGCAGAAATCAATTTGAAGGACCGCGATATCGTAAATATGAACCTTGCGGGCTGGGCAGATTCACCGGTAATCCTGATCTCCGATATTGATCGGGGCGGAGTGTTCGCCTCTATTGTAGGCACGCTTGAGCTGCTTGAACCGCATGAAGTAAAGAGGATTAAAGGCTTTATTATCAATAAATTTCGCGGAGATCTCGCTCTTTTGAAGCCAGGTCTTGATTGGCTGGAAGCCAGAACCGGCATTCCTGTGCTTGGGGTTCTGCCTTATATTCAGGACCTTCGCATTGAAGCAGAGGATTCCGTTGTGCTGGATGAGCTGCAGAATAAAAGACGGCCGGAGAGGGAGCTTGATATCGTTGTAATCCGGTATCCGCGTATTTCGAACTTTACTGATTTTGATCCGCTGCGCTGGGAACCGGATACCGTAGTCCGTTACGTCAATTCGGTGGATGAATTGGGCTCACCTGATATTGTTATTCTGCCGGGAACAAAGGATACGATCAGTGATCTGCAGTTTCTAAAGGAGCGAGGACTGGATCAAGCCTTGATGAGGCTTGCTGAGGACCGAATAACACAGATTGTTGGGATTTGCGGAGGATATCAGATGCTTGGACTGTCGCTGTCTGATCCCTTTGCTGTGGAGAGTGGTGTGCAGGAAGAAGCAGGTCTTGGTTTGCTGCCAATCTCCACTACATTTTTAAAAGAGAAGAGGACGGTAAGGGTTTCAGGAACTCTAAACAATGGAAATCCTTTGCCGCTCGTAGAGTCATATTCAGAAGCAGATCTGACGCGTTTAGAAGCTTATGAAATTCATATGGGCGTGTCCCAAAGAATGAATACCAGCAGCGAGATGTATCATTCCTTATTCAGACTTGCGGATATAGAGGATCTGCGTAACGGCTGGAGTGATTCGGAAGCAGCTGCATCCCATGTTGAAGGTCTTGGAAGAGCGGATGGACGGGTATGGGGTACCTATCTGCACGGTTTATTTGAAAATGATGCTTTGCGCAGAGCCTGGCTGGATCAGGTGCGAATTCAAAAAGGGCTTGCTCCTGTTCTAGCTACTTTTTCAGCAAGTGTACGCAAAATGGAGGAATTTGATCGGGCTGCTAGCATTGTAAGAGAGCATCTGGATATGAAGCAAATCTACGAAATATTGAAATCTTAGCGAGTCATGTCGTGATCAAGGCATCCCTAATCCCTAAGCTGTCTTTGAACAAGCTTAGGGATTTTTGTATTCTCCAGCTTTCATGCCCAAACATTATAATAAAGTCTTTTGAAAGAAGCTTTTTTTGTGTAAATGAATACATAAGGATATTTTTCAAAATTGGGTATAACAAAATTAGGTATTATCCATCCTAAGAACAGCCAAAGCTCTCTAAGACGAGCCTGTTTTCTTGGAAATGAAAAAAATTTTGAAAAATTCTCTTTTAATGTCTACCCGAATAGTCGGCTTTATGCTATAGTAACATATGCTGTGAGGTACTTACTCTTCCTTAACCATTTACATAATGGAAGCAGCACATCATATTGGAGGGAGTTTTTCTCATGGAAACATTGTGGGTTATTATCAACGCAGCAGTCATGCTCGTGTTAATAGGCCTTCTGTATTGGATGCAGAAGAAGCATATATCTTTTACTAAACGCGTATTCACAGGCCTCGGTCTCGGTCTAGTGTTCGGCGTTCTGCTGCAGCTCATTTACGGAGCAAGCTCAGGAGTTATCAAAACGAGCGTAGATTGGTTCAGCATCGTCGGTTCCGGCTATGTCAGCCTGCTGCAGATGATCGTCATTCCACTCATCGTTGTATCGATTATTTCTGCCATCATGAATTTGAAGGGTAATCAGAATATCGGAAAGATGAGTTTTTCAATTATCGGCACTTTGCTTATTACTACAGCAATCGCTGCAAGCATCGGAGTTGGCTTAACGTTGGCCTTTGATCTTGAAGGCATTAATGTCGAGAGCGGTGAAGCAGAGCAAGCGAGAACTCAAAGACTTGAAGAGCAGCTCGTTGATGTGGAGGATATGACCATTCCTCAACAGGTACTCGAATTTATCCCAAGCAATCCGTTTGAGGATATGACAGGTGCTCGTCGTACATCAACAATTGCCGTTGTTATCTTCTCCGCTTTTGTAGGTGTTGCTGTTCTGGGTCTTGACCGTAAGAAGCCTGAACAGGCGGAAACATTCCGCAAAATTGTGAATTCCCTGTACGCTGTCGTTATGCGTATCGTGACCCTGGTTCTTAGATTAACGCCTTACGGTATTCTTGCCTTGATCACGAAGGTTACGGCAACGACCAATGCGCAGGAAATTTTGAAGCTTGGCGAGTTCGTCATTGCATCGTATATCGCCCTGCTGCTCATGTTTATCGTTCATTTGATTATCATTTCGGGATTTGGATTCAATCCGATTGCATATGTAAGAAAAGTACTGACAACGCTCGTCTTTGCGTTCACATCCCGTTCAAGTGCGGCAACAATTCCGCTTATGGTTGAGACGCAAACGAAGAAGCTTGGCGTTTCTCAAGGTGTTGCGAACCTGTCCTCTTCCTTTGGTGCTACCATTGGACAAAACGGGTGCGCAGGGATTTATCCTGCTATGGTTGCGACTATGATTGCTCCTACTGTTGGTATTAATCCGATGAGCTGGGATTTCATCATTACGCTCATTCTAGTTGTCATGATCAGCTCCTTCGGTGTAGCCGGAGTCGGCGGCGGTGCGACGTTTGCTTCTCTGATCGTATTGTCCACAATGAATCTGCCCGTTGCTCTTGTTGGTCTCCTTATCTCTGTAGAGCCGCTGATCGATATGGGACGTACGGCGCTTAACGTCAACGGTTCCATGACAGCGGGACTGATCACCAGCAAAATGCTGAATCAAAACGATCGTGATACATTTAATCGTTCAAACACAGATCTGGATTCCCCAGTAGAAGCTTAATAGAAATACAAAAAGAGTGCTTTCCTGAGATGATTCTCAGGAGGGCACTCTTTTTTGTATTAGGATCTTTATTTTGATTGAGCTTTCTAGCCCAAAATTTGCAGCTCTTTCGGGAAGCTGGTGAGAAGTTCTGCTCCGTCTCTTGTCACGATAACTTCATCCTCAATGCGGACACCGCCCAAATTCGGCACATAGATACCAGGCTCAATAGTGAACACGAGGCCTTCTGTCAGCAGCTCTTGGTTTGCGCCATGTACAGATGGATATTCGTGTACATCAATGCCCAGTCCATGACCAAGTCGGTGCAGGAAGCGTTCCCCATAGCCCGCATCAATGGTTACTTGTCTTGCTGCTTGATCCACTGAAGCAAGTGTAGCACCCGGTTTAACGGCTTCAATTCCTCTCAGGTTAGCGGACAGAACCGTGTTGTAGATGGTTGTAAGCTCAGGCGCAATTTCACCAAAAGCAAATGTGCGGGTGATATCCGATGCATATCCGTTCGCGTATACGCCCATGTCGAACATAAGCAGATCTCCGTATTGCAGCTTACGAGTACCCGGCACACCGTGAGGAAGGGCGGTATTTGGTCCTGAGAGCACCATCGTATCAAAGGATGGGCCGGAAGCGCCAAGCTTTTTCATTTGATATTCCATTTCTGCGACCAGCTCAATTTCTGTTACGCCTTCCTTCACATGCTCAAGACCTCTGCGCAGCACTTCCTCAATCAATTCAGCAGCATATTTCATACGTTCTACTTCATGAGGGGCCTTGCGTACTCTAAGCTTGCGCAAGATCGGACCTGCATCGGCGTAGTTTTTGGCGTTTGCATATTTGACGAGCTCTTCGTATCTGGAGATGGACAGGTTATCCTTCTCGATACAGAAGGTCTCTATGCTGCCCGGAAGAAATTTCTGAAGAATAAGATACGGATTATCAGTGTCTTTGTGAGTAGCAATCTTCTTCACAGAGGAAGCAGCTGCAGCAGCATCTTCATCAAGGCTTGGCACAATCAGCGTTGGCTCTTCGCCTTTCACAAGAAGAAGACCAAGAAACCGTTCATGCGGATTGCTTGCAAAGCCGGTCAGATAGTATACATGCTTGGGATCTGTAATAAGAGCACAGTCGTATCCATGTTCGGTTATCGCCTGCTCCAGTAGGTTAATGGGTTGATTTGTCATTATGTTTTCCCGCCTTTATAGTAGGATTAATACAACATCCTGATTTCAATATCGTTATATATTATAAAGGAATGAAGCAAAAACCCAAAACAAGCTTCGATAAGAGACATTACTTTTCGCTCTTTTTCATAGGTTGGCTGTTCCTGCATTGGGGTAATATTTGAAAAACTTTAATGAACAGGAGGAATGCATAGTGATCAAGACAGGTTCTGTCAAATCAGCAGCCATTGCCTTATTCTTGGTACTTGCTGCTTGTTCTTCTTCTGAGCAAAGCCCAAGTTCAAGCAGCTCGGAACCCACTGCATCGGAGGGGAGCGCAGGACAACCAGAGGCACCAGAAGCCATAGAAGGAGACAGCACGGGAATTCCTTATGAAATAACAACTGTGGCTTCAGGATTAAATGTGCCTTGGGAGCTAGCCTTTTTGCCGGATGGAAGAATGCTGTTTACGGAACGGCCGGGTACGCTTCGACTGATTGAGAATGATCAGGTTAGAGAAGAACCGCTGCTTACGTTTGATGCGCCTTTTGCGGATGAAGGGGAGGGCGGTCTGCTCGGGCTTGCTGTAGATCCGGATTTTGAATCCAATCCGTTTGTATATGTATATCATTCCTATCGCGAAGGCGAGGGAATTCTTAACCGGGTGCTCCGACTAAAGCTGACCGAGGACGAAGCTGTTATCGACAAGGTGCTGCTGGATGAGATTCCTGGCGGCGTGAATCATAACGGGGGCCGTGTAAAAATCGGGCCAGACGAAATGCTGTATATTACTACGGGAGAACGTTATGAGCCTGATATGGCTCAGGATGAGAACAGCCTCGGCGGGAAAATACTTCGAATTCATTTGGACGGTTCCATACCCGATGATAACCCGTATGAGAACTCTGCGATATATAGCCTTGGGCATCGTAATGCCCAGGGGCTTGCTTGGCATCCGGAAACGCTTGAGCTTTACAGCTCCGAACATGGACAATCCAGCCTCGATGAGCTGAATGTAATCGAGAAGGGCTCAAATTACGGGTGGCCAATTATTGAAGGAGACGAACAAGAGGATGGTATGATCTCACCGCTAGTCCACAGCGGAACAGATACATGGGCACCTTCGGGGATGGCGTTCGTAACCGAGGGCGCTTGGCAGAATTCGCTGATCGTCGGTGGACTTCGGGGGCAGGCGCTCTTGAAATTTGACCTGGATGTAGAAGGCAATGTAAGTGAAGAGCCGCAGTTAGAGCTGATGTTTGAGGACGAATGGGGAAGAATACGAAATGTGAGTGAGGGTCCTGACGGTACTCTATATCTGTTAACGAGCAATAGAGACGGACGAGGGGATCCTGCGGAAGAGGATGATCGGATTATTGCCTTAAGACTTGTGGAGGAGTAGTGCTGTCTGCGGTGCGCTCTATTTTATTTTGATCTATGAATACTGTATGATGAAAGTAACGACTACTGATAGATAGGTATTGACGAACTTTACCTTAGGCATTTATATAACTACTTCTAGCCTCATGGTTCCCGCTGAAAGGATGATTTGTAGATGAAGTCAAAGACAGCGATCATAACTGGTGCCAATTCAGGCATGGGCCTTGCGACGACGATAGAGCTCGCTCTGCAGGGATACCGTGTTATCATGGCGTGCCGAAGTGAAGAAAGAGGACGGAAAGCGCTGAATGAAGCAATGGCCGCCACAGGATCAAAGCAGATAGAGCTTATGTCGCTGGATCTGGGCTCCTTAGACAGCATCCGCAATTTTGCGGGACAGTTCCTATCCGTCAATGAGAAACTTGACGTGCTGATTAACAATGCCGGCGTGGTTGCATTAAAGAGGGAGGAAACGTCCAATGGGTTTGAAATGTCCATTGGCGTAAATCATCTGGGTCACTATCTGTTGACGAGACTACTGCTGCCTGCTCTATCGAATGCGGCGGAGGGGAGAATTGTTAATGTAGCATCCGGTGCATACAAGTTTGGAAAAGTTCATAAAAAAGATCCGCATTTGACCAAAGGATATAACGTCGTTAAGAGCTATGGCCAATCAAAGCTCGCAAATGTTTTGTTTACGAGAGAGCTTGCATACCGGCTGGAGGGCAGCGGGATTACTGTCAATGCGCTTCATCCTGGAGCGGTCGGCACCAGCATAGGGGTGAATCGAAATACAGGCTTCGGGACTAAAATTATGGCTTTCCTGGGCAAAACACCTTTCTTCCTAACGCCGGAGGAGGGGGCAAGAACGGCAATCTATTTAGCGATTCGTCCTGAAGTGAAAGGGGTTACAGGGGAGTATTTTTATGAGGAAAAGATACAGGACTTGAAACCCCATGCGATGGATGAGGAGACATCTCAGTTTCTATGGAATTGGAGTGCGGAGCAGACCGGTCTGCCTTATGAGCTGGAAGAGCTGAATTAGGTAAAGGCTAGGTCAAGGCGACCTGACGGTATACAATATAAATTTGTATTGAAAATAGCTAGTCTACTCTGTTAACCTTGTCATTAAAAAGAATTTTGTGGGGGATAACAGCTGTGGAGAAACTAAACATTACATTCAGCTATGCACAAAAAGAAGATTTGCCCGCGATTGTCGCCATTTATAATTCGACGGTTGCAGGAAGAATGGTTACTGCCGACCTGGAACCGGTCACTGTTGAAAGCCGTATCCCGTGGTTTGAGGAGCATACGCCGGACAAGCGTCCGCTGTGGGTCATGAAGTATAATGATCAAATTGCCGGCTGGGTCAGCTTAAGTTCCTTCTACGGAAGACCTGCGTACGACGGAACTGTAGAGGTCAGTGTATATGTGGATGAAGCGTTTAGGGGCACCGGTGCGGGAAGCCGTTTAATTGAGAAAGTGATCGAGGAATGTCCTCGGCTTGGTGTGACGACAATTCTTGGATTTGTATTTGGACATAACGAGCCAAGTATTCGTCTCCTCAAGAAATACGGCTTTGAACAGTGGGGATACTACCCCGAGATTGCGGTTTTGGACGGAGAGAAGCGTGATCTTGCGATTTTGGGCAAGAAGGTAGGTTGAATTAAAACTGGACTTGAAAACGAAAAGAACCCGGTCATACGGTTGTATGAACGAGTTCTTTTTTTGTATGCTGCTAGGCCTGCTTTCTTCGGAATGCCTGATTCAACACTTCTGATAAAATCAACCCCACAGCAATGCTTCCCGCGAGCATTAATGCTTTGGCGGCAAGCTCAACGGCTGCGGTGTAATCGTTCTGCACAAAATAACGCATCGCATTGTAAGCCATCCCTCCCGGAACGAGAGGAATAATGCCGGCAACGCTGAAGATGATGACCGGTTGCTTGTACAGTCTGGCAAACAACTGGCTTAATACACCAATGACCACCGTTGCGGCCAGGGTAGCAGAAACAGCCTCATATCCCGGCTCCATAACATCATAGATGAGCCATCCGAGCATGCCGACGATTCCGCAGGGAAACAGCATTTTCTTCGGCGCATTAAAGATGATTCCAAAAGCAAGCGAAGCGATAAAACTGGTAACGGCTTGTTCTACCGTATGAATGAGCATGATGCTGATACCTCTTCTTTCATCTCTGTAATTCTATGTAATGGTGAAGACGACAGCTATTCCGGCACCAATGGCAAATGCGGTAAGAAACGCATCCGCTCCCTTGGACAGCCCTGAAACGAGGTGTCCCGCCATCAGGTCACGTACGGCATTCGTAATCGCAAGACCTGGCACGAGCGGCATGACCGAGCCGATGATGATTTTGTCGAGCTCGCTGCCAAAGCCTGTCATAACCATGACGATCGCCAAGAGACCGACAATGAATGAGGCAGTAAATTCGGCAAAGAAACGAATCTGGGACAGCCGTTGAAATAGACTCACTGCTGCAAATCCAACTCCGCCGCATATGATAGCTGGCAGAAAGTCCGTCCATCCGCCCTGAAACATGATGGTAAAGCATCCGCTGGCAAGAGCGGCTGCCGCGGTTCGAAGATTTACTTTATATAATACCGATTCATTTTCAATATCTTTTAGCAAGTGATAGGCTTCTTTTGGACTCAGTTCCGATTTGCCGATCTGTCTTGACACATGATTCACAGCGGCAACCTTGTGCAGGTCAGTAGTCCGCTCCGATATACGGATTAGCTTGGCTGGCTGTAGTCCATCCGTTGAGAAAATAATGCCCGTCGGCGTTACATAGCTATGGGAATTTGGCATTCCGAAGGCAGAGGCGATCCGCATCATGGTGTCTTCTACACGGTACGTTTCAGCCCCGCTCTGGAGCATGATTTTGCCGGCAAGCAGACACACCTCGATAATTTCCATGGTTGTATTGTTTCTTTCTGCGGTTATCGATGGCTCCATTACTGCTACGCATCCTTTATCCTTTAATTTTCCTGACAAATCAGAAATTCTATTTTATCATATCTTCCATTGTTTCCATATGAACATTAATGCAATCGAAGCTTGAATGTATATAGAATATATACTTAAAAAACCTGCAGGCTTCTCGAGTCTCTCGTCGCGAGATGCTGCAGGTCCAGGGCTAACGTCTGTCATTCTCCTTTAACATTATACAATACACGGGCCAGAATGTCCTGGCTGTAGTTGCCGAAATGCTTGCCGTAAACCGTAAGTCCGCCTTTGTTGACAGGCTGATCCGTAACAGCGATGCGGAATCTGATATCGCTTTTGTAATCCAGGCCGATGTCGTTTACAGTAACGTCAGATATACGGCATCCATCCACATAGCTTCCTTCCTCATTAATCCGAATCAGCTTAAGCATCCCATATTGGTTTAGATGAGGGGGCCACCATTCGGGATTAAATGCGCCTCTTTTGTCCCCGAAATCTCCCGGGCTTGTCCAGCAGCCAAGCTCAATTCCGTTCAGATAAAAGAAAATGTCGGAGGGATAGTTGTTATCAAATCCTGGTGCCTCGGAACTGAGCTCCATAGAGAATTGTATTTCCTTGAAGGATTCATTCGATTTGAGGTAATTGGGTATTCGGTATTCGAGAAAACCTTCAGACAGCCATATAAGTTCCGCATCAATCCGCATCGGATCGGCAAAATACCTTGGTTCGTCAAAATCACCGACGATGCTGTCTTTGGTTGCAAGCCCGCAGGTCGGTACAGCCTTATAGTTGCTGTAATGTCCTACACTAATTTCAACCTCATAACGGTTATGAATGTCCTGACTTCTCAGATCGACCATCAGCTTGTCCTCATTCAGATAGCAGATCTTCTGGATACCGTGTTTGCCGACCGCTGTATTGATGTTAATCAGGCCGCTCTCTTCCAGCTTCTTAATGTGCATCGTTATCGCCCCGTTCGTAAGATTAAGGCGGGTTGCAATGTCATTTAGATTAAGGCTCTGATGCTTTGACAGCATGTCTATAATTTGGATGCGAACATCCGAACTTAGTGCTTTAAAGATATGGATACCGGACATTAAATCTTTAATGTAGATCATATGTAGTGATTCCTTTCGTTAAATAGTGAGGAATTATAACTTCGTCTATGTAATTTTATACATTAAAATCATACACCTATTTTGCATTCTAAGCTATTTTGTAAGTGCTAACAACATATAACAGTCAATGCGATATGTGGGATAGCATATAGAAATGAATAAAAATGGAAAAAAGATATTGCCAACAAATGTAAACGCTTTTATAATCAGCGTGAGTCTAAATTAATTTATATTTTATTAAAATATAAATTAAGGACTCTTAAACTAATCAGGTGGTGATATGCGTTGAAAAAGTTGAAAAAGTGGTTGCTCGCAGGAACGCTCGCTGCTTCTATGTTTACTTTAAGCACGCCTGGATTTGCCGCGTTTTGGAATTTAACGGGAGATATTGCTGTGCACGATCCGAGTATTATCAAAGAAGGTAACAGCTGGTATACCTTCTCGACCGGACAAGGTCTTCAAGTGCTTAAGTCAGACAACGGTACCTCCTGGTATCGCGTGCCGCAAATATTCCTGAGTCCCCCTGCTTGGTGGAGCTCCTATGTACCCAATCAAACCTACAATGATGTGTGGGCGCCGGACGTACATGTGTACAACGGCAGGGTATGGCTGTATTATTCTATCTCGTCCTTCGGCTCCAATCAATCTGCGATTGGTCTTGCATCCGCTTCCAGCATTGGTGCAGGACAATGGAGAGATGACGGTCTGGTGCTCCGAACCACAACATCTAACAATTACAACGCTATCGATCCAAATCTCGTCATTGATGCTAATGGAGATCCATGGCTTGCCTTCGGCTCATTCTGGAGCGGCATCAAGATAACGAAGCTGGATAAAAATACAATGAAACCGACCGGCAGCATCTATTCTATTGCTTCGAGACCTTCTAATAATGGAGCCATTGAAGGGCCAAGTATTGTATACCGCAGCGGGTACTATTACTTGTTTGCCTCTATCGACAGCTGCTGTCAGGGCGTAAACAGTACTTATAAAATTGTGTACGGGCGCTCTACTAGCATTACAGGGCCTTATGTAGATAAAAACGGTGTAGACATGATGAATGGAGGAGGCACTATTCTGGATTCAGGCAATGCAAAATGGAAGGGACCCGGTGGACAGGATATATACAGCACAAACGTGATTGCAAGACACGCGTACGATGCCGATGATAATGGAAATCCTAAGCTGCTGATCAGTGATTTGAATTGGCCAAACGGCTGGCCGAGCTATTAATTGGTAAGTGAAAGCGATATTTAGTTCATAATAGTTTAAATAAAAAAGCTGACCTCTGATGATCAGAGGCCAGCTTTACTATTAATTATGAGCCGGCGGGTACATCTGAGCCGTAAATAGCAACCCACTGATTCATAAGACTCCAGCTGCCGTTTTGATATTTCAGAGCATTTTGTACATAACCAAACCGATCTGCATTATATTGTCCCATAATCCCTTGAAATGCGAGCAGCTCATAAATGCCATCCTGATCAAAATCGACAGGATACACCCCGCTTACAGGCAGCACATCGCCTTGGAGCGGATGCTTCAGCGTTCCGTCTTCGTTATATATGGCAGATAAATATTCACTTCCGCGAGAAGAAATATCCAGAAGATAGGTCTTCAAATGATTTACACTTGTGACCTGCAGCCTGTAGTAATCAAGGTAATCGACTTGATAGATTTGTTCGTTGTTATAGCGGTCGGAGCTAAACAGCTCTCTCAATACACCGCCATTGTAGGAATAGAGATAGTTATAGGTAAAAGCACCTGAGCCTCCGGATTGAATCGATATGAACAAGTCGGGAATGCCATCTCCGCTAAAATCTCCGGCAAAAAGTGTTGGGCTGTAGCCTGAGCTTTCGGGGAGCTGAAATTGGAAGGCAGGACCACCTGCTCCATTTTGAATGATGAGGGTGATATCTGTCACGTAGGGACTGCCCTCGGCACTGCTATTCCAGGCCAGCATAGCCGTATCCTCAATACCGTCACCCGTGAAATCGGCTCTGATTGGGGCGGATTCATGCTGGAAGGGAGCACGGAGTCCGTCGTAAGATCTCCAGGAGTATGGATGAAATGAAGACCTCTGATAGGAAAGCGGTGCAGGAGAAGGAGCGCAATGGGCAGTAAAGAAAGGAGAATGAAAAGCATAAGGAAGTGCAGCTCGAACGATTCCCGGTCTGGGCTGTAAATCGCGTGAGTCAGGGCGGAGCATGATGTATTCCTCCAGTTTTTGCTTTAGCGTATGTTGTATCTATAGATTAGGTGAATACCTAGAGATATAACAGCGCAGTGCCTTATAACGAAATGAATTCGTGTGAGGAATGCTCGTAAGAGATTACGAAATGCATACGGGTAAATAAAATAAATATAAAGAAAAAACGCTTGGATATTTTCCAAGCGTTTTTGTGTGCTCATCTTTGAACTTTATACACCTGAGTAGGCGTTAAAGCCTCCATCTACTGGAATAACTGTACCGGTTACAAATCCGGATGCGTTGTCATCAGCCAGCCAGAGTAGGGTGCCGAGCAGATCTTCCGGTTTGCCAAATCGGCGCATCGGCGTATGAGAAATAATTTTATGAGACCGTTCTGTCAAGCTTCCATCTTCATTCAGAAGCAGCTTTTCGTTCTGCTCAGTTAGATAAAAGCCTGGCGCAATGGCGTTAACGCGTATGCCAGATTCAGCGAGGTGAACAGCCAGCCACTCTGTAAAATTGTTGATAGCTGCTTTGGCAGCACTATAAGCCGGAACCTTGGTCATCGGAGAATAGGCGCTCATAGATGAAATATTAATGATCGTTGCGCCTTCTTTTCCCAGCATTTGTTTCGAGAAGATTTGAGCAGGGATCAGTGTACCGACAATGTTCAGGTCGAATACACCGCGAAAGCCTTCAACCTTAAGATCATAGAATGAAGTGGTGTCCTGACGTGTCAGATCTTCGGTCTGAAAGTTTTCATTCGTCGTGATTGCTGTAGGCCGGTTGCCTCCTGCACCATTAATGAGGATATCGCACAGACCGAGTTCTTTTGCTACAGCATCTGCAGCAGCCTTTACACTATCTTCATCAGTTACATCACAGGATAATGCAATGGCGGTTCCTCCGCTTTGAGTAATTGACTCTGCAACGGCTGCTCCTTTTTCTGCTGTACGGTTCAGGACAGCAACCTTAGCGCCCTGTCTGGCCAGCTCCTCGGCCATTACGCGGCATAATACACCTGACCCCCCCGTGATGACGACTACTTTACCTGTGAAGCTTGAATGATTTGGCTGTGGTTTCAAGCTGGTCATATACTGCTCACCTGCTCTTCCATCGTGTTGGTATCCTTCACTTTAGCATAGGCGTCCCATAGACCCCATAAATACATGATACCTAGTGCACGGTCATACAGCCCGTAGCCTGGTCTGCATTTCTCATCCCAGATATGACGGCCATGATCTGGGCGGGCGTACCCTGTAAATCCAGTTTCGTGATATGCACGTACAATACCTGAAATATCCACTGTTCCATCCTGTGTGCGATGAGAGGTTTCGATAAAGTCCCCATTATCGTATACTTTGACGTTGCGGATATGGGCAAAAGGAATGCGTCCCTCAAACTCATGGATCATGGAGACAATATCGTTCTGCGGATTAGCACCAAGCGATCCGCTGCAGAGCGTAATGCTATTGTAAGGACTGTCATAGAGCGAAAGGAAGCGCCGGACATTGTCTTGGTTAGTAATGATCCGAGGCAGTCCGAAGATTGGCCAAGGCGGATCATCCGGGTGAATGGCCATTCGGATATCATTTGCTTCGGCTACCGGGATGATTTCATTCAGGAAATATTCCAGGTTTGCCCACAGGTCTTCTTCTGTTACATTCTTATAGGCCTCAAACAATGAGGTCAGGTGCTTTAATCGTTCAGGCTCCCAGCCCGGCATGGTCAAGCGTGAATCTTGATTAATTTGATTAACCAGCTCAAAAGGATCGATGTTGTGAATACGGGCCTTTTCATAGAAGAGGGCAGTGGAGCCGTCAGGTCCTTCCTTATATAAATCAGTCCGCAGCCAGTCGAAGATCGGCATGAAGTTGTAGCAGATTACTTTTACGCCTACCTGTGCAAGCTTCTCAATCGTTTTTTTGTAGTTGTCAATATACATATCTCTGGAAGGGAGACCAAGCTTGATATCCTCATGAATGTTCACGCTTTCAACAACATGGAGATGAAGCCCCGCCTGATCGGCCTGTGACTTAATCGTGAGAATTTTGTCCATCGGCCATTCTTCACCTGCTGGAACATCATGAAGCGCCCACACGATGCCTTCGACGCCCGGAATTTGCCTGATCTGGTTCAAAGTGACCGTATCGTTGCCTTCGCCAAACCAGCGGAATACCATTTTCATGTTAGCAGCCACCTTTCAATGGTCAAGGTTTGAAATAAGTAGGAAACTGTTCTCTTAAATAGCTTTCATCATGAATTGCTAAGCTCAAATGATCCTTCATCAGACTTACAGCCTGCTCCTCATCCCGCTTCGAAATAGATTCAACCATTTGCCGATGCTGGTCGTAGATATGCTGCCAGTCATGATTTGCCGCAAGACGGAGCTTGCGGATCCGATTCATATGAACATTCATTTGCTGCATTGCCGTCCAAGTGTTGCTCTTGCTGCATCTTGCAAACAAGGTACGATGAAAAGCTTCATCCAGCTCAAACATCGTCTTGTTATCCTGCGCTTCCATAGAGGCACGCTGCCTTACGAGCAGCAGTTCCAGCTCGGCAATATCGACTTCGGAGAAGTGCTGACAAGCAAGACGGATGACTGCGCATTCCAGCTGCTCCCGCATAAAGCGAGCTTCCTCTACAAGCGATAGATCGATAAGGGAAACAACAGTACCGCGTTGGGGATACACGTCGAGCAGTCCTTCTCCCGCAAGTCTTAGGAAGCTTTCCCGCACTGGAGTACGGCTTACATTAAAAGATAGTGAAATCTCTTTCTCGGAGATGGTCGTG
Source organism: Neobacillus mesonae (assembly GCA_023715865.1). Lineage (GTDB taxonomy): Bacteria > Bacillota > Bacilli > Paenibacillales > Paenibacillaceae > Paenibacillus. Next base: position 2,390,790 of record JAMBOW010000001.1, on the reverse strand, counting down.
CCCGGAATGAGGTCAAAATTTAAAATTTGGTCCTTCAAAGCTTCATATACTGCTTCTCTTGTTGATGTAGGAGTAGGACGAATATGTAAATCCATAAAAATTTCACCTCATTTCTTCACCATACTACCATACTTGTATGGTAGTATGAAAGAGAAAGATTGGGAATTGCTTAATTATTACTTAGAGAATCAATTTCATCAGCTGTAATCGATTCGAATACTTTATGAAATTGATTCAAGTACAAGTCATCTATCGACCAAGGGAGAGTGTAGAATTATGCAAAATGCTAAAGTAATGAAGGCAGCTGTTATGGACAAACCGGGTCATATTGAGATTAAGGAACTTCCTATTCCAGAGGTTAAACCTGACGAAGTGCTTGTGAAGATCATGGCGGTAGGCGTATGCGGATCAGATGTTCATTATTATGAACATGGCCGAATCGGGCGGTTTGTCGTTGAGAAGCCGATTATTCTCGGACATGAATGTGCTGGTGTTGTTGTTGAGACTGGAGAAAATGTAGGGCGGGTAAAACCAGGAGACCGGGTTGCGATTGAACCTGGAGTGACCTGCGGGCGATGCCGTTACTGTAAAGAAGGCAGATATAATCTTTGCCCCGACGTTCAGTTTCTGGCTACTCCTCCGGTAGACGGAGCCTTCGTTCAATATATAGCGATTCGCGAGGATTTTGTATTTCCGATTCCTGATGAGCTGTCCTATGAAGAAGCCGCACTTGTGGAACCGTTTTCTGTTGGCATTCATGCAGCCTATCGCTGCGATCTGAAGCCGGGATCAACCGTTGCCATTATGGGTATGGGACCTGTCGGACTGATGGCAGTAGCAGCGGCGAAATCCTTTGGAGCAAGCCAAATTATTGTTACCGACCTTGAGGACATCCGGCTGGAGGCGGCGCTTAAGCTGGGTGCTACCCATGCGATTAATGTAGCAAGAGTTGATGCTAACGAAAAAATAAAAGAGCTTACGAACGGAGCAGGAGTTGATGCGGCATGGGAGACAGCCGGTAGCCCGCGAGCTTTAAACTCAGCGCTCGCTTCGCTGCGTCGCGGAGGAAAGCTGGTTATCGTCGGACTTCCTGCACAGGATGAAATTCCGTTGAACGTTCCGTTTATTGCAGATAACGAAATCGACATCTATGGCGTATTCCGGTATGCGAATACATATCCGGATGGAATTCGCTTCCTTGCCTCAGGCAGCATTCCGGCTAGCACGCTGATTACAGACCGCTACAACTTAGAGGAGACGCAGGAGGCGATGGAACGGGCTATTCATAACAAGAGCGGCAGCCTGAAAATTATCGTATATCCAAACGGCAGGGAGAATTAAGAAAGTTGAATAAAACCATGCGGTATAGTCTTGGGCTATCAGCTTCATAGGAAACAGGTATTTAAAAGATGCACAGCCACTATGCCATAATAGTCTCATTCAATGCGAGGGGATGGGATGGTCTATGAAGAAAGGACAAGTATGGGAATCGGAGCTGTATGACAGCAAGCTTGGGTTTGTATCGGAGCTGGGTAAAGGTGTTGTCGATCTGCTTGCCCCACAGAACGCAGAACGGATACTCGATATCGGCTGCGGTACTGGGGATTTGACGAATGAGATCTCTGCTACCGGCGCTGAGGTTACCGGGATGGACTTGTCAGGTGAGATGCTGGCGAAAGCACGTCAAAAATATCCTCACCTTCAGTTTCTTCAAGAAAATGCTGAACATTTCAATTTAGATAAAACCTTTGATGCGGTGTTCTCTAATGCAGCGCTGCACTGGATGCGGAATGCAGACGGGGTAGTAAGAAGTGTTCATCAGGTCCTTCAACCTGGCGGAAGATTTGTAGCTGAATTTGGAGGCCAAAACAACGTTCAAACGGTAATTCAGGCTCTGTACGAGGTACTTCAAGAGGAGTATAGCATTGATGCGGGTGAGCTGAATCCATGGTATTATCCAAGCATTGGCGAGTATAGTACGCTCTTGGAAGAGCATGGCTTCCGGGTGACTTACGCCGTCCATTTTGACCGGCCGACTCCGATGAATGATGGCGATCAGGGGCTGTATCACTGGCTGAATGGTTTCTCGGGTTCATTTTTTAAACCATTTGATCAAGAAGAGAAGGACAGCATCTATCAGAAGATTGCAGTCAAAACCAAGCCGGCTTTGTTTCATGACGGTACCTGGTATATCGACTACAAGCGTATCCGGGTTAGAGCAATCAAATATTAAAATAGTATGAGATGAAAAACAGTGTGAGAGCGAGCAGTCGGCTTTGCACTGTTTTTTTATTTTGCCCGTATGTTCATCATAAATTGGCCGCGACATTGGCAAGCTAGATAAGTCTGGTAACGATGAGCATTATAACAGTACCACAGTAAATTGAGTCTTATTCGGCTTAAGATGTGTAAGTGTTATAAGAGACCATGCTGGTAAATGAAAAAATAAATACAGGAAAGGAGACTACATACATTGAGTGAGATATTGCAGGGAGATCATGAGTTTTACATGGAAAAAGACGGAGAGAAAGCCGCAACAATTGGATTCGCGCCAGGCGAAGAGGGCGAAGCAGATTCAAGCGCCATCATCATCACCCATACGTTCGTATCGGAAGAGCTGAGAGGCGGGGGCGTTGGAGTTGAACTGGTTGAAAGAGTCGTCCAATACGCAAGAGAGAATCATCTCAAGGTGGTTCCAATGTGTTCATTCGCCAGCAGTGTTATGGAAAGGCACACAGAAATGCAGGATGTATTGGCATAGCGAATAATGAACGAGTCAGGGTATCGTTTCTTAATGGAACGAATACCCTTTTTATTTTTCTTACGTTTATGGTTCGAAATCTTGTAAACTATGATATGGAAAAAATGAATGCGCAGCAAGAGAGATGGAGGGTGTATAGTGTGGAGAACGATATGAACTTGGAGATGCTCGGAAAGATGGATGTCACCGAATTTCAGCATTGGGTCAAAGAATATTACAGAACCAGAGGATGGTCAGAGCTTGATATCTTCATCCGTATAGGCTTTCTTGCGGAAGAAACGGGAGAGGTTGCCCGTGCCATACGTGCGTTGGAAATCGGAAGGGACCGCCCGGATGAAGCAGTCGGTTCTTACGAGGAGAATAAGCAGGAGCTAACCGAGGAGCTCGGTGATGTACTCGGTAATCTTATCGTTATTGCAAATCATTATGACATTTCATTAGACAACATTTTTGCTGCACACCGTAAAAAACTTCTTGAAAGATATGAAGGGGAAGCATAGCAGCTGAAACGTTAAAAAAGATAGATAGAGCATGAAATGCTTTATCTATCTTTTTATGTTCATATTAGAATCAGGATGGTTGATTCGCTTCCCATTCCTCACGAAGCAGCCCCATAATAATTCGGTCATGCTTTTGACCTCCGCGAAGCACGGCTTGACGCATGCGGCCTTCCTCAACAAAGCCTGCTTTCTTGTAGGCATGGTAGGCGATTTCGTTATAGGAGATGACATCAAGGCACACACGATTCAAATTGAGCTCATGAAAGGCGTAACGTAAAATCAAATGCAGAGCATCACTGCCGTAGCCCTTGTTGCGGTCCTTGGTCTTACCGATCCCGATGGCAAGCTTGGCCGACTGATTATTCCATTCGATGCTGTGCAGCGCCACAAAACCGATGAGGCGGTCATCATCAAGCGTGCGCAGCATAAACTCTACACCATTTTCAATGCGTGCGCTTTTCGGCTGATTCTCTTGCACCGTTTGGGGTACAGCATAATCTGTATCCAAATTTTTAAGATATTCGTAGTCTTCCGTATAACCGGCCAGGGTTTGAGCATCCTGCTGGATTGCTGCGGCCAGCCGGACCTTGTGTCCGTGGAACCAATTGTTCGGATTAGAGGCGAAATCCATGAGTATGAGCACTCCCTTCGTAATAACACATTCTGTCTTATTATAATCTATTTCCACTGTATAATCTCTTCTGATAAGAAAAGCTGTACCTGCATAAAGCAGATACAGCCAGTCTAAGACCATTATTGATGAGTTTATTCAAGGGTATAGAAGAAGTGCTCTTTATTTTGCGTAATATCCGCCGTCAATCGGTAGCTCCACTCCAGTAATATAAGAGGATTCGTCTGATGCCAAGAACAACACGCCTCTGGCGATATCTTCCGGCTTACCAAGACGAGGGAGCGGAGTTTGGGATTGGAACCACTGCGTCATGCGCTCGTCTTTGAACATCTCAAGGGTCATCGGTGTTTCGATATAGCCTGGATGGACAGAGTTTGCACGAATATTAAATTTAGCATAGTCAACCGCAGTTGCTTTGGTCAGCATCCGAACAGCACCTTTGCTGGCTGTGTATGGGCCAGCGCCGCTGCCGCCTGTCAAACCGGCAATGGACGAGATGTTGACGATGGAACCGCCGCCCGCTTCAATCATGTGCGGAATGACGTATTTCTGAGCTAAGAAGATGCTGGTTACGTTGATGGACATCGTCTTCTCAAAGCCGGCAACCGTAAGATCCATAAAAGGCGTTGCGTTAGAGACGCCTGCATTATTAACAAGAATATCAATTTTTCCAAATGTAGCTACGGTTTCGTTAACAACATGGATCCACTCGTTCTCGGATGTAACATCATGCTTAAACCCAATAGCTTCCCCGCCGGCTGCTTTAATTTCAGCAACAACCTCCTGAATTTTTTCCTCCTGCAGGTCAGTTATAGCTACTTTAGCTCCTTCTTGAGCAAACAGAAGAGCGTCCGCTTTACCCATTCCGCCGGCAGCTCCAGTAATAATGGCAACTTTATTGTCCAATCTTCCCATGAGTGATTCCTCCTGAAATATTATTTAGGACTTCTGATTCTTCTGATGGTCGATCATCTTCTGGTAAGAAGCAATAAGGAGATCCATTTCGGCCTCCGAAAAATCGGACCACAGTCCCTCGGTTAGTTCCTTGTATTTCTCCAGCATTTTCTCTTCTACAGCCATCCCTTGCTCCGTAATTTGCAGTACGACCTTGCGTCTGTCCGATTCGGAGCTTCGCCGCTCAATATATCCCTTTCGCACAAGCTTGTTGCTGAGGTTCGTGATAGCAGGCATCGTCACATCAAGTGCTCCAGCAAAATAGGTTGAGGTTTGAGGACCCTCCCGAGCAAGTGTCTGAAGAATGAAATATTGAGAGGCAGTCAGATCGTTGTCCAGAATTTTGGCGTAGCTAGCCACAAAAGTCATCATGTAGCCGGCTACCAGCTCGGACAGTAATTGCTGTTTCACAGACGATTCACCTCAATAAAATATATTTAAAACTTATTAATAGTTAAGAACTCTTAACAACTTAAGTTTATATTAAATTTTACACAGCCGTCAACTGTGCTTAATTTACCAATCAAACTATATGTTCATTCTTTATGATGGGGACATCCAGCTTGCCAGTTCGATCTGAAGCGGTTATCTTAAGAGTTGTAGAAATGTAAGAAATGGAGATCATGATGGCACAAATCGCACCTAAAAAAGCAGCAGACCTGCTTGATAAATGGATTGTATTTCTGGATATGGACAACCCTAAGGCATGGGATCGGGATGAGTATCCTTATATTAAGGAAAGTGTCAAAGTCATTCGTTCTGCGGTCAGCCTGCTAAGAGGAAAAAGCGCAGGGAAATCCCCTTCAAAAAAAGAGCTCGCAGAGCTGCTAAATGATTTTATTGAGGAAATCGCTCTGGACGATGAGAACGAATGGGAGAAAGAAAATAGAGCTTTTGTTAAAGAAGTGCATGATGCTGCCAAATTTGCAGTGAAATTTCTGAAGCAATAAGCGAATAACAAAAAAAGGAAAGCAGCCAAAGCCGAGTCTTTGGGATGCTGTCCTTTTTTCATTTGAATTCAATTAGTCAATATCAACCGCCCGTCGGTATACAAAATCCTCCTCTGCGTCTTCATCAATGACGCCTGCATCCATGTTAATTCCGTAATAAATTTCATCCATTTCCGTCTTGAGCTGCTCTGTTATTTCCTGCTGCTCTTCTACACTCAACTTATCCTTTGTAAAGCCGAACAAATAGTTGTTGAGGTCAAATTCCTTCAGCTTGCATTTCGTATGAAAAATATGATGCTGGTATACGTTAATGTCGATCATATCGTACTGCTGCTGTATGCTGGATGGAATGTAATTCTGGATGGAGCTGATGTCATGGTCAATAAACAGCTTGTTGCCGTTGATATCCCGGGTAAAGCCGCGCACACGGTAATCTATGGTCATAATATCGGTATCAAACGAGTGAATAAGATAGTTCAGTGCCTTAAGCGGAGAAATTTCCCCGCAGGTCGATACATCAATGTCTGCACGGAACGTACTAATTCCTTCGTATGGGTGGAATTCAGGGTAGGTGTGCACTGTAATGTGGCTTTTATCCAAATGCATGACGACATGATCCGGGAGCGGTCCCGGTGATTCTTCGAACGATTCTTCTTCCGCATCTCCGACAGGCCCTTCGGATACGAGCAGCGTCACACTGGCTCCTTGAGGAATGTAGTCCTGCTTGGCTACATTAAGCACATGAGCCCCAATAATATTCGATACGTTCGTCAAAATCTGAGTCAGCCGATCTGCATTATATTGTTCATCGATATATTCGATGTAAGCCTCGCGTTCTTCTTTGGTCTTGGTATAACAAACATCATACATGTTGAAGCTGAGCGATTTCGTCAAATTGTTAAATCCGTGAAGCTCAATGCGCTGTTCTGGTGTAAGTGTCATCTAAGCATTCCTCCTGTTCCCAAAAATCTCAAGTTGATGAGAGTGTCCTGTATATACTTTACCCACAAAAGCTTGGAATTAAAGAAAGAAACGTTATATTAGATCGCTGAGGCGGACGTTGCGATTTAGCAGTAGATAAAAGACGAGGAGTTTAAAAATAAATCCATGTATATATTTGGCTTGAATACAAAAAAATAAATCAAAATGAATCGCGTTAAGGGAGATGTACTAAATTGATAAAAGGCTTGGCAGTTTTATTCATATTGATAAGCACGGTTGCAATTGTATTGAAAAAATAGCAAATAAAAACGGGCAGGTGCTATTCCTGTACAGAATTGAAAAGAGTATGATGAGAGTGTAACGATAAAGGATGGAATTCACCGGATAAAGGAGAGGGAGATCCATGGAATATCGAGGCTCGCATTTTTATGATCGGGAAGAGCAGTTTACCAGGTACATGGCACGAAGAGGAACACCGGAGAATGCGAATGATACGCTGGAGGAACCTGTCATATGGGAGCTGGCAGGGGATGTAACGGGAAGGTCTGTTCTGGATCTGGGCTGCGGAGACGGCATGTTCGGCTTAAAGCTGCTGAATGCTGGAGCTATCAACTACACGGGAATTGAAGGCTCATATAATATGTACAGGACAGCGGTCAGCAATATTAAAGAATTGAAGAGTCATGCAGCAGTAATACATACGACAATTGAAGATTGGAATGCAGCTCCTGATCATGATGAGGCTGGTCCTGAAAATACAAATTCCAGATTAGCTGATGGCAAGCCCTATGATTTGGTGGTCTCCAGGCTTGTCCTCCATTATATCGAGGATTTAGGAACCGTGTTGGATAAAATCTATGCCGCACTTAAGCCGGGAGGTACGTTTGTCTTCTCTGTAGAACATCCCGTGATCACTTCAACTCTTCAGCCCTCGGGTCTGAGGACAGATTGGATTGTAGATCAATATTTTGTGGAAGGGTACAGAGAGCAGGATTGGATGGGTGGACCGGTTCTGAAGTATCACCGTACGATAGAGGATTATTTCAGCGCCTTGCAAAAAGCGGGATTTGTAGTGAGTACTCTCCGGGAATCTAAACCCGTGCGTGAAAGGTTTATCCATGAGGAGACTTATGAGCGGAGACGGCGAATTCCCTTGTTTTTGTTTATGGGAGCCATGAAGCCGGAATGAACTGATAAGAGAAATTTGTAGAAAAAAGGACTGTTCCTAAATGCCGCAAGAATGCCGGCTATGGGAACAGTCCTTTTTAAGCTTAACAATAATTAGAGCCAGCTTTTATTTTGATGAAAAGGGTCTGAGAAAAACTTTAGGAATCGGTGTTTCGAACCGCATTTTCTCGCCTGTTCTCGGGTGGCTAAAAGCAAGCACTCTGGCATGCAGACCCAGTCTGCCAATGCCCCGGCCTCTGGCTCCATACTTTTTATCCCCTGCCACAGGATGACCCAGCTCTTCCATATGAACACGAATTTGATTCTTGCGTCCGGTCTCAAGCTGAACCTCAAGCAGAGAGTAATCACGGCTGGTTTGCAGCGTTTTGTAATGGGTGACTGCCTTTTGTCCGTCATTGGCATATGGCGTGGAGTACATTTTGAGCGTCTTGCTCTCTTTTAAATAGGAAGTAATGGTTCCTTCGGTTTGCTTAACTTTTCCTTCCACGAGCGCTACGTACGTTCTTTCCTCCACGGTATCCCGCCAGGCATCCTGCAGAGATTTTTGAATTTCTTCGCTTTTGGCAAACATCATAACCCCGGACGTATCGCGGTCCAGCCGATGGACGATAAAGATCCGGTTAGCCGGATGAGCTTGACGTACATGGGCCATCAGCTGGCGATATGCAGTGAGCTCCTGTTCTTTATCGGAGGCAACAGACAAAAGTCCAGAATCCTTGTGTACCACAATAATGTCTTCATCCTCGTGGAGAATGGTAAGACCGACAAGAGGAGGGGCTTCCTCCTTCTTCGAGCTATCAACCGATACCTCCATCCCCTTGGTTAGAGGATGATCAAAGGCTGTTACCTCCTTGCCGGAAACAGAGATTTGTCCCCGTGACAGCATGGCCTTGACTGAATTCCGGCTCTTCGTGGACAGAATAGTCAAGAGGAAAGGAAGCAGCTCTGTATCCTCCTGAACGGTGTAGCTCCGTGCAGCAGGTGTATGTGCAGCAGCCGATTTTTTCGGCGTAAACGATGATTTCGTTTTATGGTTTTTATGTGATTTGACGTTTTTGGTTGATGGGGGACGGTTGCTATAACCATCCTCTGTATGGATCTGAGTAGATTTTTTTCGCATGCCTTAAGGCCTCCTGGTTCAGGTAAAAATAACGTGAAACTTGTTCAAGGTTTAGTTCTGAATGTCCTGGTTAATATACCACGTAGAAGTGAAGTTTGCACGAGAAGTCTAATCAGGATAAAGTGATATTGTATGCCCATGCATAGGATGGGCCTTAATATGAAAAAGATATACAGTAATTAGATAAGGGAGATTAGACACCATGAACAAGAAAAAAAGAGGATTTCAACTAACGGCACTCATCATGATGCTGAGCATGCTGCTTGCTGCTTGCGGTGATCCGGTGGTAGAGAACAATAGTACAGATATGAGCAAAGAAAGTGTTGATGAGGACCAGACGATCGTGATCGCAGCTCCTGAAGGGACAGGCAAAGAGTTCGTGGAGAAGACGATAAAGGATCTGTTTGAGAAGCAGGGATATACCTTGCAGATCTCAGAAATTACTGACCCCTCTGAATCCGCAACCAAGCTGGCTGACGGCACCATCGATGTATATTTGAATTCATTTATGGATAACAAGGAGAACCAGCTGACGACGTTGACGAGCGTGCCGACAGAGCCGCTTACCCTATATTCAAACACATTCAAGGATGAGGATCAGATTACAGACGGCAGTACGGTGATCATTCCGGAAGATCCGCAGCTGCTGGGACGAGCCCTAATGATGCTTGAGGATGAGAAATTAATCGGTATCCGCACAGGCGCAGCTGTATCCCAAATGTCTGTGGAGACGGATGTAACGGATAATCCGAAAAACCTGAAGTTCGAAGCCGTACCGGCAGACCAGCTGGCGGATCGGGTTAAGAATGAAGCTCTCATTATTGTACCGCTGCATACCGCACAGGAAGCAGGATTGACAGAAGACGCTGCGCTTGATGAAGAGGACGTTCCTGATCTGTTTGCGAATCAGCTCGTTGTGCGTGCGAAGGATCAAGGAACGAACTTTGCTCGTACGCTGAAGGAAACGATTCAATCCACAGAATTTGAAAAGCTGACAGACCAGCATTATCCGAATTACGACAAACCAGAATGGATGGAAGATTAGAATATGAATAAAGGATGCTATCTCAGCGGAGATGGCATCTTTTTTGTATGAATAGAAGAAAAAATAAAAATAAATATACAATCAATGGCTGGATTAATCAACCTTGTCTTGAAGTGAGGGCGGAAAGTTCGGTACACTAGAAGATGATGTTTTCTTTTTCCTGATTATATTCAAGAGGGAAGAAGGTGAGGAGTAACGGACAATGAGTATACAGCAAAGGACAATGGATGAAGCGCAGGAGCTGCTTCAGGCCTATTTCGGTTATCCCGACTTTCGGGAAGGACAGAAAAAAATAGTAGACAGCTTGTTAAAGGGACAAGACACGCTTGGCATTATGCCGACCGGCGGCGGTAAATCGATCTGTTATCAGATTCCGGCACTTCTGCATCCGGGACTGACCCTGGTGGTGTCGCCCCTTATATCTTTGATGAAGGACCAGGTGGATGCCCTACTCGCAATGGGGGTATCTGCTGCATATATAAACAGCACACTAAGCGGGCGTGAAGTGAATGATCGGATTCGGGCTGCGCAGCGGGGAGAGCTGAAGCTGCTGTACGTAGCACCGGAGCGACTCGAGCTCGACTGGTTTCGGGATGAGATGGCAGGCCTTCCGATCTCCTGTGTAGCGGTCGATGAGGCGCACTGCGTCTCGCAGTGGGGACATGATTTCAGGACGAGTTATCTGGCGGTAGCGCCATTTGTTGAATATTTGCCGCAGCGTCCGATTGTAGCTGCCTTTACAGCTACGGCGACGCCAGCGGTTATGGATGATATACTGCGGCTGCTTCGTCTGCGTGAACCGGAAACGTTTGTTACCGGACTCAGCAGGGACAATCTCGCAATGCAGGTGCTTCGCGGCGAGAATAAGAAGGATTACATTATGGATTACACTCATGGGCATGCAGATGAGGCAGGGATTATCTATGCCGCTACCCGCAAGGATGTGGATGACTTATACAGCCGCTTAAGAGATGCTGGAGTTGCCGCAGGAAGGTACCATGCCGGGATGACCGACGAGGAACGTGCAGCAAGCCAGGAGGCATTTTTGTTCGACGATCTAAGGGTCGTTGTGGCGACGAATGCATTCGGCATGGGGATCGATAAGAGTAACGTAAGATACGTAATTCACTACAATATGCCAAAGAACATGGAAGCCTATGTGCAGGAAGCAGGGCGTGCAGGCCGGGACGGTGAGCCGAGTCAGTGCATCCTTCTATTCAGCGCGCAGGATATTATGACTCAGAAGTTTCTCATTGAGCAAGGAGAGCATCAGGATGAGGAGCGGAAGCGGAACGATTATCGCAAGCTCCAGCAGATGATCGATTACTGCTATACGACCAAATGCCTGCGCAGCGCACAGCTGGACTATTTCGGCGAAGAGCATGACGACACGGGCTGCGGTATATGCAGCTCCTGCACGGATGATCGGGAGCTGATTGACATGACGGTTGATGCACAGAAGATTTTCTCCTGTATTCACCGGATGCGCGAGCGATTTGGTATTTCAATGGTATCTCAGGTGCTGAAAGGATCGCGGAATAAAAAGGTGCTTGAATATGGCTTTGACCAGCTTCCAACGCACGGTGTCATGTCCAATCGTTCAGAGAAGGAAATCTCCGAAATTATTAACGTCATGGTGTCAGAAGGGTACCTTGTTCTGTCTGAAGGACAATACCCTGTGGTGAGATTGCAGCCGCTTGCGGTGGAAGTATTGCGAGGGCAGCGGGAAGTGATGCAGCGCGTGGCCCGTGTAGTATCATCCTCTTCTTCACGAAGCAGCAGGTCAAGCAGGTCGAGCCGGGATACTTCACCATCGGCGGTGAACGAGACGGTGTTCGAGCAGCTGAGACTAATTCGCAGGGAACTGGCAGAGAAGGAGCATGTACCTTCTTATATTATCTTCAATGATGCGACGCTTCGTGAGATGAGTGTGGTATGTCCGCAGAGTGAACGTGAAATGCTGAAAATAAAAGGGGTCGGAGAAGTGAAGTTCCGGAAGTACGGTCAGCCGTTTCTGGATTTCTTCATGAATCAAGGTGCAGGACCTGCGGATGACCCTTATGATGATTACGAATTTTGATTAACACCCTAGGAAAAGGTTGTGTATGATGAAGGTTATTTTATCGACTTTGAATGCGAAGTATATTCATACTTCTCTTGCAATTCGCTGCTTGAAGGCTTACAGCGAGAAGGATTTTGACATTGAACTGGCGGAGTATACGATTAAAGATCCGGTAATGAACATTGTATCGGATCTGTATCAGCGCGAGGCGGACGTCATCGGCTTCTCCTGCTATATCTGGAACATTGAAGAGACGATCAAGGTCATTAATATTCTGAAAAAAGTGATGCCTGAAGTCAAAATCATTCTGGGCGGACCTGAGGTATCCTATGATGTGGAATACTGGATGGAACGCTTAACGAATGTTGACTTTATCGTTGTAGGTGAAGGGGAGGAGACCTTTCACCAGCTGCTTACAGAGATTGAGACCACACAGAAGTATCATTTTGTGTATGGTCTTGCCTATCGCAAAGGCGACGAAATTATCGTTATGCCGGGACGTCCTAAAGCGGATCTGAATGAGCTGCCGTCTCCGCACCGTTTTGCTGTAGATATTCCCGATTTGGGTAAAAGAGTCGTTTATTTCGAGACAAGCCGCGGCTGTCCGTTTAACTGTCAATTCTGCTTGTCCAGTATTGAAGTGGGTGTAAGATATTTCGATATTGAGCGCACAAAGGCGGATATTTTGTACCTGATCGACAACGGTGCAAAGCTGATTAAATTTGTGGACCGGACCTTTAATATTAAGCGGGATTATGCGCTTGAGATGTTCCAGTTTCTCATTGAAAACCATAGAGGCTGTGTGTTCCAATTCGAGATTACGGCAGACATTATGCGTCCCGAGGTGCTCGATTATCTAGCAGAGCATGCGCCTCCGGGCATATTCCGATTTGAAATCGGCGTGCAGTCTACGAATGATCCGACTAACGAACTCGTGAAGCGCCGTCAGAACTTTACGAAGCTGAGCCGGACGGTGAGCAAAATTAAGCAGAGCGGCAAAATTGACCAGCATCTGGACCTCATTGCCGGGCTTCCGCTTGAGGATTACGATACATTCCGCAAGACATTTAACGATGTGTTTGCACTCGGGCCGGAGGAGCTGCAGCTGGGCTTCTTGAAAATGCTGCGCGGAACTGGCCTCCGCATTGATGCGGACAAGTACAACTACACCTACATGGAACATGCGCCGTATGAGATTTTGGGCAGCGACGTGCTTCCATTTAGCGATATCGTGCGACTGAAGCGGCTTGAGGATGTGCTGGAGAAGTACTGGAATGCTCACCGGATGGATCACACACTGAAGTACCTGATGGAACAGGAATTCCCTTCTCCGTTTGACTTCTTCCAAGCTTTCGGGGATTACTGGGAAGGTCAAGGCTGGCAGAAGATCGGACACCAGCTGGAGGATTTGTTTACCCGGCTTCGCGCGTTTTTGGAAGATCGGGGCACGGCGAATATGGACGTTGTTCTCGGCTTAATGCAGCTGGATTATTTCCTTGGTCACAAGTATAAGCCGCGTAAAATATGGTGGGATCTTGCCCTAGAGAAAAGCGATTGGGCAGGCTATATCAAGCGTCTTGTTGAGCACCCTAGCGAAGTATCTTCGGTATATGAGCAGATGGCACTAAGTGAAAAAGAGCTGCAGAAGCATGCCGTATTTGAAGTATTGCCGTTCAATCTGGACAAAGTGCTGGCTGGAAATACACCTGCCGCTGCGGAAGGCAGAACGCTGCTGCTCGTTGTATATCAGCAAAACGAAGCGCAAAAGCCGGTTTATTTTACACTACCGCTAGGGGCAGAAGCAAAAGCGATGTAAGCTTGACCTGAAGTCATATAAAGAAAAGACCTATAAGCACCTTCTAATGATAATAGAGCGTGTTCATAGGTCTTTTTTAATGAATGGAAGAGGACATGGACAGGATGTCGATGCAATTAAAGGATTAGCTAAAAGTCGGTCAGATCTTCGATCGTATGAATTAAGAATTCCAAGCTTTTGCCGTTCGTTTCAGCCACGAAAGAGATGACTTTCTCGCTCTGTCCTTCATAAGCAGATAACACATAATGATCGTCTACGATGTAATAGGTTCCATAACGGGTAAATGAGTATTTTCCTTCCTGGTTCTGGCCTGTACCTTCCATAATAGCGGTTAGAACCCTCATTCCTGGTTTTAAATCAGGCTCATAGCCATAGAAATCAGCATTGTAGAATAAATCAAGGGTATCTTCTACAGGTTCACCGGATAATACATCCTCGATCAGCACCTCATAAGAGATAAATTCGGGAACATAAGGCTGCATACCTTGGCTTTTTGTTTTTTCATTGAAGTGCCATTCCGGCGTTCCTTCCTTAGCAGTTAAGTCCGTATGAAAATTAGAATTTTGCTTCACCACTTCTGCAATGACTACGGCATCAGTGATCTCTAATATTTCCGCAAAGCTGACATCCCGGCTGGATACGTTTGGGGGAGAGCCTGATACGACAGGATATTGCTGCCGAAGCTCCTTAATCCTTTCAGACGATAAGGAGGTTTCTTTTGTGGAAGCATCAGCGCATCCGGTAAGTATGATGAGGAGTAATATAGGCTGCAAAAAAAAGCTGTAGATCGATTTTCTTTTCATTGTAGCCTCCTTTATATGAACAACGGATATATGGAGCTTGTCTGTTGAAGTAAGATAACGAGATTAACTTAACATTAATAGGAAAGAGTGTAAATTGTCTATTACATAAAACGAAGTGATGGTCATCCGTTTGTTGTGATGATAGAGGAGATATTTTAGTATGATGGTATAACAATTTGAAACACGTGACAGTAACGGATCTATACGGACTCAATCTAGAATAAAACCAGAAGAGGTGGCATATATTGGACGAATTTTTGCAGCAGTTTAAGACGTTAAACGGAGCGATCCATTGGGGAATCGTGCAGGCTAATTTAAGTTTGGATACGACTGTGAATGAATCATTGATCAGCAACATCAGCATCATCCCGGTAGTGGGAGATCAGTATGTGGTTATGCAGCTGGACGATGGCAGATGGGAGCTGATCGGCGGCACACTCGAACCGGATGAGCACTATATGGATGGACTGAGACGCGAGCTTATGGAGGAAATCGGAGCCGAGCTTGTATCTTATCAACCGTTTGGTCATTTTCAATGCACATCTTCAGCTGAAGTCCCCTATCGCTCACATATCCCACATCCAAACTTTATTCGCCTTCTGGGATATGGGGAAGTGAACATCGTAGCGAAGCCGCTAAATCCGGAAGATGGGGAACAGGTGGCCTTGGTGGAGCTGGTCGATATCGATGAGGCAGTAAGAAGATTTGAGTCGATTAAGCGGTATGATATCGCTGAGATGTATAGGCTTGCCCATATCATGAAGGGATTAAAAGACTCCTGATTTGAACTAAAAAAGTGTAGGTAAAGATGTAATGGTGGGTAACAGCTTCATTTATTTCATGGTCGTAAAATCAATTTCAAATCCAACATATGCGTAACTTGAATCGTTTATATATAAGGAGATCCAAAATGAACTTGCCAAACACAATGGAAGGAGCGAATGCTCTCATGGAAACGTTCGGCAGAGGTTGTCTCTGGCTTATTCTTGGGGTCATCGGATTAATGGGACTCGCTTTTATCACTCAGAGCACGATTAATATCCCTTGGTTTATATTTATACCAATCGTGATTCTTGTCTTCTGGATGGCTTCTAAGAAAAGCAAAAAGTGAAGGTTCACTGTACGGAATCATCGGCACAGACAGGCTCTTGATGAGGCTGTCTTTTCGTTGTGCAGAATAGTCAAATTTTTCTTACAACGCCTCTCCTTTAAGTACTCAAGTGGTAGTAAGCTATTCTTCACAGCTAGCATCGAGCGCTGGTATTTATAAAGATCCCTTAGCTAAATTCTTAGAGATTCAAGATATAACTATAGATCCTGAATTTCCAGCCCGAGGAAAAATAGACATATATTCAGCAAATACAAGGCCAACTAGTTATGGGTTTTCGATTAAGAATAACGGGAAAATAATAAAAAAAATCAAATATAAATACCTTGGCATTCATCATGTAAAGCAAGTGAATTTAGATACATGGACTGAATAGGATCTTGAGAAGCCTATTTTATGAACTTTATCAATCATTGTTTGGAGGCTAATATGTAAATGGAAAATGTCTATTTAATTAAACCGTCTTTGAATCTTAAGAATGAATATTTGGATTTTTATCAGGACTGGAAGAAAAGTGGAGAAGAAATCGTTCCTTGGGTTGTAAGTAGAGACCCATCAAATTTTGAGAAGATGATTGAGTGGCTGGATAACAACGAAAGAGGGATTCATCTTAAAGAAGGCTGGGTTCCAGATTCGACTTTTTGGTTAGTTTCTGAAAGCAATAGGATCTTAGGTGCAGTAAATATACGCCATCAGTTGACCGAAGTTTTAATCAACAGAGGTGGGCATATTGGCTATGGAATACGTCCATCGGAAAGAAGGAAAGGATATGCTACTAAGTTGTTATCCTTATCTTTAGAAAAGGCAAAGAGCTTAGGGATAAATAAAGCACTTGTAGTTTGTGATGAGGATAATATTGCTTCCGAAAGAACCATTATTGCTAATGGGGGTATTCCAGACAATGACTATATTGAAGAGAATGGAAACATTATTAAGAGATATTGGATATACATTTAATGAACTACTTTAAGGAGTATGGTTACGTAAAACTACCTTCAAGTCACTCGAAACCTATTTATATAGGGAGGCTCATGCTGGACTATATGAAAACTGTGTAGTCGTTAGGGGGATTAATATGGACGTTTATTATAAAGACTATTTATTTTCTGACAATAAGGATAAGATCGATAGACAAGTAATCATGAAGTTTTTAGCTCAGAGTTATTGGGCAAAACATAGACCGCCAGAGCGCATTTTGAAATCTATTGATAACTCAACTTGTTATGGTGTTTATGATCAGAATAAACAAATTGGATTTGCAAGGGTCGTAACTGATGAAGCAACAGTGTATTATTTGTGTGATGTCTTTGTTTTAGAAGAATATCAGGGGCAAGGCATTGGAAAGAAGTTGATTGAGGTTATAACGAATCTCAAAGAATATGAATGGATGACAGGTATTCTAGGGACATTGGACGCGCATGGATTATATGAGCAGTACGGATTTGAAAGAGATCAAGAACGTTTTATGCGAAGAGTGCCTCAGAAAAGAACAGAATAACAAAAAATACACTGATAGTTTACTAGATGAATTTTAAATGAATAAAGCAGTTTTATACCACTACCTTTTTAAGAGATAGTGGTATATTTATTTGAAAATACGATTAACTCATTCATGAAGGTGATCACTATAAAATTATTATTTATATGCAGTAGAAATAAATGGAGAAGCCTTACCGCAGAGAAGGTTTTTGAACAATATACCATGTACGATGTTAGATCTGCTGGTACAGAAGAGAAAGCAAGAATTAGAGTGAATGCAGGACATATTGGTTGGGCTGATTTGATTTTTGTAATGGAGAAAAAGCATGAAAGAAGACTTAAAGAGAAATTTGTACAAGAGTTATATGATAAACCTGTGATAAGACTGGATATACCTGATGAATACAGATATATGGATGAAGAGCTGATAGAATTATTAAAAATAAGAGTGTCGGAATACATTGAAGTACCTGAATAGAAAAACCTTGCGCAAGGGCAAAAGGTCTCCAATATGCATCGTCATTTCGCGTTTTAGGCTGTAGTCCTTTGTCCAGAAAGGAGTTAAAGAGCTTGGGAAACACAATATCATTGCCAGAAGAAATAAAGCATTTAGCTGAACCTTTAGGAATGTCTAATGGATTAACTTCTGTGTTCATTGAGGTGTTAGCTCTCAGTGGATCTATATTAGCAGAGACAAATAGAGAGAAAGAATTAATTATCTGGTTAGCACAGCAGGATCAGTCTGTTGTAGGGTTAGGAACCGTTGGTTTTTGTATCGATGAAATGCCTTGGACCACAGATTCTTTTGATCGAGAGAAGAATTTTATGTTGCGTGCCATCTCAGGTGCAGTAGACGGTCTGGGGTGGGAAAGATTAGACGCTGCACCACAAAAAGAACCCGTTGTTGGATGTCTGAAGAAATTTTACTCATTAATTAAAGTCTTTGATATAGAGAACGTTAATTTAGATAGCTATATAGAATGGTCTGAAATTGAAGAAGAAGATGACACGCCAACTATTCCGAGAGGCTACCCTAAATGTGAGATTCACGATGTCTACTTGTCATGCCATGGATGTATATTATGCAATATTTGACTCGGTATATTATAGAAGGAGGACTCAATGATATCCATTCAAGAGGTTGAATATGAACAAAAATCGATATTACGGAATCTCCTTGAGTTATATAAATATGATGGCAGTGAATTTGATCCTGAGGATGATATAAATGCTAATGGATTATACGAGTATAAGTATTTAGATCATTATTGGACGGAAGATGGGAGATATCCATTCTTCATTATGGTAAATGACAAACTAGCCGGATTTGCTCTAATCAGAACCATGGGGATAAATGAATTAAATCAAACCTTTTATAGTATGGCAGAGTTCTTTGTTATGAAGAGATATAGAAATTTAAGTGTTGGGCAAACTGCCGCTCATGTGTTGTTTCATCGCTTCGCTGGTTTATGGAAAGTTGCTCAGATTGAAGAAAACACACCCGCTCAAGCTTTTTGGAGAAAGGTAATTAGCAGATATACACATGGAAACTATGCTGAAATCAGAGAAGACGATTGGGATGGACCGGTTCAGATATTTTCGTCTTCTAGTCAGTAAGATTTCTTATGAGTTTGAGCTGTAAGGACAGTCAGCAACGACTCAGTCTCTTGTATAAGCGATCTAAGATGAGAGCGTTCTGTCAGAGTGATAAGGAGTGTTGGTATCATTGCGGGGGTCAATTTGTATATGGGATGAGGTCTTAACTTGGTGAAGCCCAAAGTAACTACACTAATCGTCATGGTTATCCTTTTAGCCATAGCAGGGTGTGATAAACAAGAGCAAGTATTACCACAAAATCATTCGCCTAATGAGTTGGTTCACTTCGGGATGGGAGAAAATTGGCTGGCTACATATTCAGTGTTTAAAGTGAATGATTCATTATTTGATTCTATCTATATCCAATTTATCGGAGAGTGGAAGGATACAAAAGTAGGACCTATTGAATATGAACTAGAAGGAGCAGAACATAGGGCGTCAAGTTCATATCCGCAAGAATTGCAGGGTGTCGGGAGTTTTCAAGTATCTTCAAAATTTAATGCGGACTTATTCTCACTAGAACCTAATGCGGATGGAATTTACAAATTAACTATAAAATCGAATGTCGACACAGAAGTCCTGACTCTTATTGAAATATCAAATAGCAAATAATTAATATTTAGATTATATTAAAAACTGCAGATTATCAGATAATGAAGAAAATTGGGGCTGCATCTTTAGCTATAATATACCTTTATAAAGAACGGAGATGATCTTTAATGGACAGAGAAGAATTTATAAAGAATATTTTCAGTGAAGATTTGGACGATGAGTCCATTAGAGACATGTTAATGGATACATGCGGGGAGTACATAGAAAAAAATCCAGATGAATTTATACATAGTGCCTATCAATCTTATAAGCAAATGGGTAAAGAACTTAGCTATGATTATGCGGAAATAAAAGATATGGACTATCCCGAACTGTTAGGTGTTAGTTACGAAGGTGAGTCATATTTAATTAAAGTTGGAATACCCTATATACTTGATCTCTGGAAAAAGCCGGACTTTCTAGGCCATACCAATGCCTATGCGGAAGCACTAGTTTCTTTAGAGTTTGAAGGGCAAGCTCATCTTATAAAAGCTCTAGATACTCAAACTGATGCAGCTGAAAAAGATTTTGCAGGTCTTAAGGTGTCTGAGATAAAGATGGTAGAGATTAAAAATATTGAAGAGTATTTTGATATGTCTTTGTGATTCGCTTCTATGGTGATAAACCAATACATTATATAGGGAGTTGTTGAATGAAAGGATCTCTGACTAGAAACTGGATTTACGGTCAAGATCTAAGCTGTTACTAAATTAGTGAACGTAAGAATGGAAGAGTGAAGAAACTGGAGAAGGGGGCGTGCTGTGTATAGCCTTTTGTACTGTATTAATACTAACTTTTTCATATAAGTTGATCGAGATTATCATTGGTAGATTTAGGGCTCCCTTGAAGAAGTACAGTGTATACTTTTGGGCGGCTGTCATATTGATCTTGTCATTAGTTATTAAAGAGAGTTATGTATACAGTACTCCAGAAAACATTGTGGCAGCCATGCCAACCTTCTTTATTCTTCTGCTTGCGAACTGCATCGTGTCACAATATTCTGGATATCATCCAGTTGGGAAATTCAATGTGATTAATTTTGTCGTTGTATTTCCAGTGATTGAGGAAGTCATCTTTCGTGGGTTCATTCTTTCCCTTCTAAACTCGTATCTAAATTCTGCTAAATTGTTTGAAATTCTGTATTTACCTATATCCTGGTCTGTAGTCGTCTCGGCATTTCTATTTGCTGTTTGTCATCTCCAATACTACAAATTATCACGACAAAGTGCTGGTTTCTTAGGGTTTGCTTTTGCAGGTGGAATTCTCTTTGGAGGTATTACAGAACTGACTGATTCCATATTGCTCTCGTGCATATTACATATTGAATTTAATTTCCTTGCAGTATATTTTGCAAGAAAACTCCGGGAAAACAACAGCTAACACCACACAGAAGTCAGATTAACAAGGATTGATATCAGATGTTAAACAAAATAGATGCTCACAGATTTTTTTATTATTTCATAAAAGGTAGAGTGACATTAATAGAGCTGGAACAATGGTTGTACGCGAACGATGATCTGGAAGTTATTTTTGGAGACAAAGATTATTTGGAATTAATCTCTAGAAATTATAAAGACAAATATGCTTACGAAGATACAGTAAAACAAATCAGGGAACTAATTCATATTGGATATTTTGAGCAAGAACGCATCGTTACTGATTTGCAGGAATTGATTCATGAGTCGGACAAATATTTAGCAATTATGGATAGCTTGTACGATGATTATTGCAGTGGCTATAGTTTTCTACGATATATTGGGCTCATGTATATAACGACATCCGATGAGTATAAAAACATCCTAAGACGGGAGCCTGATAAATTTAGAAAATATAGCAGACCAATTAACAGAGAGGCAGGCAGACTGCTGGAGTTCTTTCGAGTGAATCAACTGAGAATTGAACAAGAACATGAATATATAGATCTGCGGAAGGAAGAGGACAGGATCGAATTATATCGTATTAATGAAATGATGAAATAGCTGGCCAAAGCAAAGAGAATAGGATAGGTGATTCAGTGTATGAGAATGAGTAAGAACAGATATATTCAATTGGTCGGTCTTCTTATTTCATCCATATACGTCCTAGTTCCCATGGGTATTGTTACAGCTAAATCATTTTATTTTATAACTATCTTGCCTGGGAGTATCATTTTTCTTTATGGAATGTGGAGGGAATACAAGGATTCCAAAAAATAATAAGGTGCTCCATGGTTTGAGTATTCGTGAATACGATAAGTGTTGAGTTTATTTGAATTCAAAGGACATTAAAACGATCTGATAAAGAAGAGGGGATCTTGTAAATGTACCCATTCGATTGTATTACTGAGCTAGTTTTTGTTCCTGACAAAGAAATCATGCCGGCTGATATTATATTGGTGCCGGGCGGAACTCATACCAATCCAATGAAGATTGCTTCAAAGTTATATCACTCAGGCATCGCACCTTATATATTACCCTCAGGAGGATTCAGCACGAAAGTTGATAAGACGGAATGGGAATTTCTAAGGGACATTGCTGTATCTCTGGGTGTCCCGGAAGTCAACATCCTCAAAGAGGATCAGGCCAAAAACACCTTTGATAATGCAAGAAATTCGTGGGAAGTTATTCGCAATAATGATATGGATGTGAAGCGGGCTATTATCGTTTGCAAATCCTATTTTTCAAGAAGAGCCTTGATGACGTATCAAACGGTGTTTCCACCAAGCGTTAATATTCAGGTATTACAAGATGACTATCGAGTGAACAGGCGCAATTGGTTCTATGACGAAACGTATATAAAGCTCGTCCTAACTGAAGCGGAGAAGATAACAAGATACTTTGGCCATCATATTCCCAACTGGGTAAAGCAGACAGAATCTTCGTCTAAATATTAATGAACATGACACTATGTACGAAATAAACTAATCCAATTTAATGCATTCTCTAATAGAAAGATTTGAAAGGTGAGGGCCATGATGGGGTCGAGAATCATGCATTTAATCATTGCAAATCGAATTGCAGAAAAGCTGCAGATTGAAGACAAAACCCTCTTTTTACTAGGAGGCGTTGCTCCGGATGCGGTAGCTCCCAAAGAACTCTCTCATTTCTTTAGAGGTGAAGTGAAGGATTACACCAGATACATTGACTATAACGAATTTTTACATAAATATCGCAGTCAAGAAGAAAGCCGTCTGTACATATTGGGTTATTACACGCACTTAATTGCTGATGATATATGGCTGCAAGGGTTTAATTTATCTTGGCTTAAGAACAGAATGGACGCGGATCCGAATTTATACAAGGAGTACCATAATGATTTCCGTTTGCTGAATGGAAAATTGCTGGAGCACTATGGTTCTAAAGATGAATTAAGTAAAGAGCTCTATGATCTCCCTCGGGTTATGGATTTGGATGAAGTAACGTCCAAGGATGTTGAACACTTCATTCCTCATGTTTTAGGCGATATGAATTATGATATAGAAATGCTTGATGCAAAACTCAATGTGTTTACGTTTGAACAGATGATTGGGTATATCGAAACATCTATTGATAAGAGTTTAGTAAATATACAGAAAAATCGGCTTATTTCCTAGGTAGATTATTCTGACGGAGCCGTCTCTGCAGACTTTGAATTTGTTGCTGCAGGTTTGGACGGACATTATGCATGCTTTAGACAAATTGCATAGGAGTGATCTATAGATGATGGATATGAACCATATTTATCTTGTGACCGACATTCCAGGTTATTCTCCACAAGTTAGTCGACTTCTGTCCATGATGAATTATGCAAGATATACAACCTTGGAAGAAGTTAAAGGTCTATCAAAAGATCAGCTTGATTTTCTAATGGATGATAAGTGTAATTCGATTGGGGCATTACTCATGCATTTTGCTGGTGTAGAATATGCATATCAGATACATACATTTGAACGACGGGAATTAAATGAAGAGGAAATGATCAAATGGGGACCGTCTTTAAATTTGGGAAGTGAAGGGCGGGAACACATAAAGGGAAATGAGCTTCAGTACTACCTCAATATAATGGATGAGGTAAGAAATCAAACGATGGAATTATTCAAAAAGGTGGATGATGACTGGCTGTATCAGGAAGAAGAATTCTGGTATAACAAGCCAGCGAATTATTATTTTATGTGGTTCCATGTGTTCGAAGATGAGATCAATCATAGAGGTCAAATTCGAATGATAAAGAAACGTTTATCCAACTAATTTAAAATCAATAACTGTAGGGGGTTAATTATGGACGATCGAATGAATATTAAACGGCCGAATAAATTAGATCAGATCAGTAAGCTCGCTTCTAGGCATGGATTTACCGCGTCTTGCGATGATTTAACCGGAAGCTTTCTTAGAATGTTAGCAGCAAGTCGAAGACACAGCTCGATCCTAGAATTGGGGACGGGTGTGGGTTATTCAGCCGCTTGGATTCTGGATGGTATGGACAAGGACAGTAAGCTGTATTCTGTTGAAATGAATGAGGAATGTTCCAATATCGCTTTGGAAGTACTTGGAGATGATTCGCGTCTGCAGTTAATTGTTACAGATGGCGGAGAATACATAGAAGAACATAAAGATGAACGATTTGATATCGTATTTGCTGATACGTGGCCTGGTAAGTTCTATTTAATTGATGAAGCTCTGGAAATGGTTAAGCCAGGAGGAATATACATCATTGATGACCTAAATCCTCAACCGAACTGGCCACAGGGGCATGGGGAAAAAGTGACTGACTTAATAGCCTATTTGGAATCCAAAGAGGAGTTCTATTTAAGTAAGTTGAATTGGTCAACAGGTCTTATTTTGATGACGAGAAAGAGTTGAAAATATATTGTGGTTGGCTTGATTGTCCTGATTGTGATGGTGAAAAGCTAGAGGCAACTCCTTATATGGATTGGGATTAAAATAAAGAACAAGATCCTTAAAATAAGGATAACTGAAAGTGTAAGGAGCGGTTAACACGACAAAACCAGTTTTTCAAATTTAATAAACAACTTGGTCCGGCCTCAGATGAAGAAACGTTCTTTGGTCGTTTTTTGTATCTGTTGATAAGTTAGAAAAGAAACGAGGGGGATTTTGTTGAATGAGCAATTAAACCAGCTAATCGAAGAATACAGCAAAGATCATATGCTCTCCGGTAATATACTAATAACCCATCAAGGACGGGAGTTATTCAGTAAGTCCTATGGACAAGCCAGCTATCAGCTTGGTGTTCTCAATCATATGGATACGAAATTCCACATTGCATCGGTGACCAAAATGTTTATTGCAGCCGCTGTTTTGAAGCTTTTCGAGCAAGGCCAAATGGATTTAGAGGCACACCCCGGCAAGTATATTGAGAAGTTCAGCGCTCTTCATCCAGAGATCACTATACATCACCTGCTAAGCCATTCCTCTGGACTAAAGGACATTTACGCGTTGCCGAATCTCCGGTTCGAGATGAACAGACTGAACTTAGAAAATCGTGAGTTTATTGATTACTTGGTCCGACTCGATCAAGAGTTTAATCCTGGAGAACGATGGGGATACAGCAGTTCAGGGTTTATCATATTGGGATACATATTGGAAGCTTTAAATGGGATGAAGTATGAGCAAGTGCTGCAGGAATGGTTTTTCTCGCCTTTACATATGGAATCAACAGGTATTGATGATCCACGAAAAATAAACTTAGGACGCGCCTATGGACACTCGATAGAACATCATGAAATGATGAACTCAAACAATGATAAGCTGAGTGAGATTGAGGCTCCGGGAGAGCTATATTCAACTGTACACGATTTGGATAAGTGGTGTAACGCCTTGTTTAGTGGAGAACTTCTAAACCAACATAGTATAGATATGATGTTCAAACCTTATTACGTCACTTCATTTGATCCTCTTTTGAATTACGGATATGGGTGTTTTTTACGGTCTGACAATTATTTAATCGGGGGAGGAACTCCAGGCTTTCGATCTGAAATCTGGCACTATCCTGCCCATGATTTACGAATTATTATGCTGTGGAATGTAGAACAAGTGGATTCACACCGATTGTTTTGGAGATTAAAGCCTGCATTAGATGATGTGTTGGTTAGAGGATACTCGAACTAATTAGGTCACCCTACATTCTCTATAGATGACCTTGGATTCCGTCTTGCCATATCTTTATAGTTAAAGACAATTAAGTTCTAGAATGCGCTATAGTTAAAAATAGGGTTATAAATCAGAATCAAGAAGACGACTAAAAGGAAAAGTTGAGATCCAACGATATACCACTTCATCTTCTTGAATATTTCTAGTTCTCGAAGGAGTCGAAGCAGCGCATAAGTTAAGATATTGATCATAAGAAAAATAATAAAGATACCAATAGTAGAAGAAACAAAGAGAGTAATTTGATCATTAAAAGTAATGTCGCCGGGTGGTCTTGAACTGGCATCACTTCTAAACACATCAGTAATCATATTGGAAATTAGTACTGCAAACCAGGTTGAAGCTGAACTAATAATAAAATGGACAAAAACGGTTAGATACATGATTGCACCTCATTTAAATATTTTAATATACGTAAGAAGTGCAATGGTCATCGTATAAAATTTGTCCCATATTGTCTCTTCCTAAGCTGTAATATTAAAGTTATAAATGAATATATTACGTTTCCAATATTTAAGCAATATTAATTTTTGAAATCATGTGAAAGTTTCTTATAACATTACAACTCATACATAGATGATCTTATATGTAACTTTTTACTTATGTTTATATTTCCATATTAAAAACTTAGTAATCAACTGAAATTTTAAAGGACGATAAGATATGAATAAAACATACTATACCTGCCATGTGAATCTCGGAAAAAAATCTTATAAAGTAATCACACCTACTGAAGAGATATTAGGTCTGCACGTTGTGAGTGCCGGAATTCGTTCCGTTGTTATCTGTGCAGATGAGGGTAGCTTACAACGCTTATCTGAACTGCTTAAGATACTGACTCGGATGAAAGATATTATCGTTTATTTACCCAGCAAACAAAACCCATTGACTGAATATCTCATGGAAAGATGGTCTACTAAAGGCACCGGCAATGATTTGGTGTTCATGCATCATTCGCTTCAGTTCAACACGAAAGATTGGAAGCAACTCAGATCTTTAATGAAGAAGGGATCATATCAAACCAAAGAAGTGATACCTGCCGCTATGGAGCAGAGGAAAACCAAACCTATTCGATATTGGTATAGAGAGCATAAAGATTTTCTGGATATTAAAGAACGGTACGATACATTATTTTTAGTAGGAAGCCCCATGATATTTCAGCATATGTCAGAAGATGCAATCAGCATAAAAAAAGAGGGGAGAGAACTGTTTGAACGATTCCCCGGTTACCATGAACACGAACATATCGATGACTATACCCGGCGAGTGTATGATAAGAAATATAAACATTACGGCTGGGCCCTTAGTTTGGATTTTTACGATGAGGAATTATGGGGTAGTTAATGGATGTGAAATACGAGATCAACTTGAAATATTGAAAAATGGGGCAGGTTGACACCTGTCAAATAAAATAAGGGGGAAGACTTCTCTTCCCCTTAGCTAACTATTTCCTATGTTGAGTTATCTCAAGGAGGGTTATTTACTGTATGCATAGGAACGAAGACCGTCTCCAATATCCACCTTCCATACGATCAAGTTATATGGATTGTTCCAATCGATCTTTTCAGGAGTTCCAAACATTTGATGCAGGCGGTTGCTGTTAAAAATAACAGAGCCCTTCTGATCTATAAACAATCCGTCTACCCATAACATCCGATCATCAGTGACAAAGTCCTGAAAGGTTCTTGTATCTGTATCATAGTATCCAATCCCTTGTCCTTCCAGCATGGTGTACCAAATGTTGCCTTGATTATCTGCATATATTCCGTCACTGTTACTGCCTTTACTGCCAATCGGTCTTACTTTACCAGCTATGTCTTCCTGCGGCAACTGAAAATCTTGAAGAACCGATGTAGGAATGGAATACAGGTTGCGGCCGGTTAACGGAGAATAGTATAACGTAGATCTATCATCAGACAACGCGATGCCATCAACGCCTGTCTGTACAGGGCGATCTTCCTGAACGGGATGTCCCGCAATGGAGAACTCAAAGCCTGGATATGGCTGTGTGCTTTCATGACGATCCAGCACGCGTCTAAATTCACCGGTATCTATGTTATAGATAATTATGCCGGCTCTGACCGTGCCCTGGACGGTGTTACCTGAATCGCTGATATACACATACCCGTTCTTGTTGTCTACGACCAGATCGTTCAGCATCGAGGTATCGTATGGGGCAATTTCATGAGGGATCGGAATAGAATCGACCAGCTTGTCCTTCGTCAGATCCCAGATGACAATTTTTTGTGCTCCATCCTGTGAAGGTGCTCCATTCAGGTGGCCTTGATCCAGCATCCACATTCTGTTTTGCTCATCAATCTCATAACCTAGCACGTGCTGAAGCGCATTCGGATTTCCTTCTTCATTCCAATTCCAGTCAGGAAAAGCTTCCAGAAGCGGCTTCCCATCTTCCATCACGATTTTATTCATCGTTGCCGGTATGCCTTCTGCTCTTCGCGGAACGGATACGTATGTGTTTCCGGCTTGATCTGTCTTAATCCCGGCTGGCAGGGCTTGCTTCCAGTGCTGCTGTTCATCAAATTCCTGCTCCATCGCCGGATCGGCAAAATTCCAATCCAGATGATTCCAGTGGTACATGATTTCATGTTGTCCATAACCGGATGTTGGGAGGTCTCGGTCCTGTGCCGCAGCGGGGATCGTATGAAGCGAAGCCCCTATCAGTGCGGTAATGATGGAAAGAGTGAACGGTTTGACAAGTCTACTTTTCAAATCTTTTTTCCCTCCTTGGATAAGCTATCCGTCTTTTCGAATCATAGTAGTACAAATTAGCAAAAAAAGGCTCACATCTTTTGTATACCGCGCTGAGTGCACATTTAAACAATAGAGAAAAATCATGGAAACACTGAGCTCTATTAAGTTGTTTATATAAGAGACTATATGACCCATGAATCGATTAAGAAAGGATTCTTGGTTGTGTCATACCGAGGAGGAGAAAATGAACTTAAACGTAGAATTAACCTCAATCGAAAATTCGTACATCATTAAAAACTTGTATCCTCTATATCTCTACGATCTATCCCAGCACTACGAACGTTACCCTAACAGCTATGGAATATATGAAGACACAGACGACTACAAGACGCTGATGGATCAATATGATGTGCAGAACATTTGGTGGGAGAAGCCAGACATTTTATTTCCCTTCTTAATCCAAGTAGACTCTATTCCGGCAGGATTTATACTCATTGCCACACCGCCGCATTGCTCACCAGGAATTGATTTTTTCGTTAATGAATTTTTTCTGCTTCAACCCTTTAGAGGAAGAGGGATTGCTGAGGCAGCGGCAGTCAAGGTCTTTGACCGGTTCAGAGGAAATTGGGAGCTATTTACGAATCCTTCTGAACGTAACATGGTTGGGCAGAAATTTTGGAGAAAGACGATAGGGAATTATCGCAGTGGTGATTTTATTGAAGAATTAGGAGACACCTTTGATGGATATAAAATGATTTTCAGATTCAGCAATTAACTAAGACCTTTGTTATTTCATAAGAGCAGGAGGGGAAAATGTAATGGAGAATAAAGAAACCTTTAATCACATTGTCCAAGCGTATGACAGGTACAGGCCGGCTTATCCTGAAACCATGTTTAACGATATTATCGAATACTCGAATCTTAGAACAGGTCATGCTACTCTTGAAATCGGCTGCGGGACTGGTCAAGCGACTGGAGGGTTCGTGAGTAAAGGATTTACCAACCTTACGTGTATTGAATTAGGAGATCAACTCGCACAGTTTACTTCCGATAAATTTAAAGCCTATCCGTCTGTAAAAGTGATTAACACTGCCTTTGAAAATTGGAGTGGAGAAGGCTCACCTTTTGATTTGGCGATATCGGGTACGGCATTTCATTTTATTGAGCCTGACTTTGGTTACCGGCGAGTATGGGAGCTTCTTGGCAGCTCGGGAGCGATGGCATTTTTCTGGACGGTACATGTTCCTATGTTTGATGAAATACATAATGAGATTCGCCTTCATTACAAAGAGCTGGCCCCTCACCTAGATGATTCCGCTTCTCCCTCTCCCGAAGAAATGGTTAAGGAAAGAAGGGGCATAACGGAAAAAACAGGCTTGTTCTCCAATCTAATCGTGAAGGAATATAAAGAAATTCAACGGCTTACAAGCGATGACTACATATCCTTGTTAAATACAAATTCAAGACACAGACAGCTTCCTGAAGCTGTGAAGAATGATCTGTTCAAACGGATCAAGACTTCTGTTGACCGGGCAGGAGGAACCATTGAGAAGGAGCATAGAGTTGCTTTATTCCTAGGCAGTAAGGGAGAAAAAGAAAGGAATAATTAGCAGACTTGTTTGATAAATCGCTGCAATTGCGCTGAATATATACACTCGGAAGACGACCTGATCCGCATTTTGGACAAAGGTATCGTCTTCTTTTTTATTCCTCATTCCTTAGTTCAGATTCATTTAAGCTACCCCTTTTATACTCACCTTAAAGAACTTTTGAAGAGGGGATTTGTTGAAATGAACAAGTTTAGAACGCTGGCGGTGACATTTAAGCGTAAATGGATCATTCTTACTTTAATTATTGTTCTGGCAGTTGGCAGCATTCTATACGGCCTGGCTAATCGCTATCTTATTCGTCATGTGGAGGTTGTCGTATCGGATGAGAAAAGCTCTGCAGCTACTACAAGTGAATCAAATACAACGGCAACGGATACGACAGTAAGTGATGCGACAGTGAGCGATGCGGATGCGAGTTACGATGACTGGAATTACACGAGCGACGATGTTCAGATCAAAATTGATCAGGTAGAGACGGGATCCGGTTCAGATCAGATTACTTATTATGTGGCCGATGTTGTATTAAGCGACTCCAGCAGTTTGAGTGCTGCTTTTGCGGATGACAGCTTTGGGACCAACATAACGGAGGATACCTCGGATATTGCTGCGAGCAAAAATGCGATCTTTGCCATCAATGGGGACTACTACGGTTTCCGTGATGACGGAGTGATTATTCGCAACGGTACGGTGTATCGGGATAATCCGGTAAGGGATGCAATGGCGCTGTTTGAGGATGGTACGATGAAGACATATGATGAGACGGAGACCAGCTCGTCGGAGCTGCTCGAAGAAGGAGTGACCAACACACTGTCCTTCGGGCCTATCCTCATTCAGGACGGAGAAATTACGGGGGATTTCAGCAGCGTCCAAATCGATAATAATTTCGGCAACCGTTCCATTCAAGACGCCAATCCCCGGACGGCGATCGGGATGATTGAGCCAAATCATTATGTATTCGTTGTGGTTGATGGGAGAGCAGAAGGCTACAGCCGGGGCATGACGCTAAATGAGCTGGCACAGCTGATGTCAGATTTGGGAGCGACAGAAGCCTACAATCTGGACGGTGGCGGTTCCTCTACCATGTACTTCATGGGCCGAGTCGTCAATAATCCCCAAGGCAGAAATAAAGAACGCGGTGTCAGCGATATTCTCTATATTAAGGAGAGTGACTGACGATGACGATTCTGATTCCAGCCTATGAGCCGGATGAACGCCTAATTGAGCTGGTGATCCAGCTTCATAACTATAAGCTTGGTCCGATCGTTATTGTTAACGATGGGAGTGGTCCGGATTATAACAAATTTTTTGCATTAGCCGAGTCTTTGAAGTGTACTGTACTTTCCCATGTGATCAATCTTGGTAAGGGAAACGCGCTGAAGACAGGTTTCAGATATATCCGGGAAGCCGGGATGGCAGGGCCAATCATTACTGCGGACAGCGATGGGCAGCACCTGCCCCATGATATCAAACGGATTGTTGAACTATTAGAGAAGCAAACAAGACCGGGCATCGTACTCGGCAGCCGTCATTTCAGCGGTAAAGTGCCTCTGCGCAGCCGCTTCGGCAACACTGTGACACGCGGTGTTTTTAGAATAACAACAGGAAACAAGGTATAT
The DNA here is from genome assembly GCA_023715865.1 of Neobacillus mesonae. Classification (GTDB taxonomy): domain Bacteria; phylum Bacillota; class Bacilli; order Paenibacillales; family Paenibacillaceae; genus Paenibacillus. The sequence continues at coordinate 2,359,184 of JAMBOW010000001.1, read as the reverse complement.
GATACGCAGACCGGCTTGCGGGGATTTCCATTCTCCATGCTTGACTGGCTGTGTCTCATTCCCGGAGATCGGTTTGAATATGAGATGAATATGCTGCTGACGGCACATCGAGAGGGGTATCCCATTACCGAGGAGTTTATTGATACGGTCTATCTAGATGAGAATAAATCCTCACACTTCAGGCCGCTGGCAGATTCTTTTCGAGTCTATCTGCCGATTATCATGTTCAGCACCTCGTCTCTGCTGTCTGCTTTGCTGGACTTTGCTCTCCTGTTTCTAATTCATTATTTCAGCAGCAATTTGTTTCTGTCCGTCGCAGCCGCGAGGCTGTGCAGCTCCATTTTTAACTACACCATGAATCGGAAGTATGTATTCTCAGGAAGCACAACGAAGAAGGTATATCAGTCCTTGCCTAAATATTTTGCCCTTGTCGTGCTCGTATTGCTGCTTAACTACGGATTACTTTATTTTTATAACGAGAAGCTTATCATTCCCCTTGTGGCAGCAAAGCTTCTGACCGAAGCATCCATTTTTGTATTCAGTTACTGGGCGCAGCGCAGATTTGTTTATTAATGTTAAGAAAGCAAATCATGTTATTTGCATATAAAACAGGAAATTGATCATTCATGTCTAATCATATTAAGGGGGTAAGCGTATAAGCTTATCTCCTATTTTCTTTGTTTATAGAACAGGAGGTTCGCCATGCAAATAACGACAGTAAAAGAGAATGGGAACGAAGTAGCACTGGTCCGCACGGAGGGTGTCCAGATAGAAGATGTTCAGTCGGCTCTGGATTTGATGGCGACTGTTAAATATGAAACCGGGTGCGACAGAATCGTGTTGAATAAAGGGGCCATTACGGAGACGTTTTTTGATTTGAAGACAAGGCTTGCAGGAGAAATTATGCAGAAGTTTGTGACTTATCAGACGGCGCTTGCTATAGTCGGCGACTTTTCTGTATATGACAGCAAGAGTCTCAAAGATTTTATATATGAGAGCAACAAGGGAAGACATATCTTTTTCCTGGAAACTGATCAGCAGGCGATTGATAAATTGAGCAGGCTGTAAAGCGTGCTTACCAAGAAATAAGGACACTCGGCGTGTTAAAATGAGTGATACAGACGCGGAAGATAATGAATACTTGAAGCTGCTATGTATGATGTTATTTTCAATAGGTATGGTTGAAGATACGCTGTATATATGGAAAGCCAAAAAGAAAAATTTTGATGCTGGGATATACATTGATGCAGTGCTTTTGTGCGGGGCAGGTGTCATGGAATATCTTGCTGGCATGCACAGCTATAAACACTATTACGGAGTTAGCGGGGAAATGAAAGAATGAAGCTGCAAGTAGTAGTAAGTCATCTTACTCCAGCCGAAGCTGGAATCGCTGAGAAATTATTCGAGACGACCATTCCTGATACGTATGCCAAAGAAGGGATCGGTCATCTGGAAGAAGATATGGAGCAGGAAATCCATAGCAAGAAGAAGCTAATCCGCTTATCCCTGGACTCGTCCAGACCGGAGGCTTTTTTACTTGTGGCAAAAATCGATGATACCATCGTCGGCTGCATTTCCTATGCTCCTTGCGGGGAGGATATCCGAATCTGTACGGAGCATCAGCTTGATGATGTGGGTGAGCTGGGGAGCTTATACGTGCTGCCTAATTATCAGGGGCAGGGTGTGGGCTCTGCATTAATTAAAGCTATGACAGCCACCCTTAATGAACGGGGTATTGAGAAGTTTTGTCTGGACAGCGGGTATAAAATTGCACAACAAAAGTGGCTGCACAAATTCGGCAAGCCCTATGCTGTAGTTGAGGATTACTGGGGACCGGATACGACTCATATGGTTTGGCTGTGCAATGTTAAAGATTTTCTAGAATTGAGATGAAGGCTGGTTTTCTTATGGAATTAATATTATTATTCATTTGCATTGTATTTTCTTTAATCTTCATATTTAAATCCGAGGATGAGCAATATCTGTCCAAGTTATCTTTGTTTACATTCGCTCTATCTTTAATCCTTAATGTACTTCTTTTAAATGAGGCAGCTTTTAAAAGAAATGCAGCCGGTGTTGATTTTTTGTATATTTTTGAAATCTCTATGTTTTCAATTTATTTCTACATTAAGACACTATCCTGCATTTCAATAATATCGCTGCTATGTTATTTTGGTTTCAAAGCCTACAAGAAATAGACAACCAAAGAGAGAAGTCCAACGGGGCTTCTTTTTTTATCATATCGAATAGGGGACAACTTTAAAGATGACACATCATCACTCACATAAAATCGAAGTAGCTATGTACACCATGTGCTTGGTGCAGGATGGGGACAAGGTATTGTTAGTGAATAGACCGAATCGAATGGGGTTCCCAGGCTGGATCGGTCCCGGAGGAAAGGTGGATTTTCCCGAAAGCCTGACCGAAGGTGCGATTCGTGAAGTTTGGGAGGAGACAGGACTGAGAGTAAAGGATTTGGTATATAAAGGTCTCGACGAATATGTTGATCCTAAACAGAACTATAGATATATGGTATTTAACTATTTGGCTACATCGTTTGAAGGAGAGCTCTTGGAGAATCCGCCTGAAGGTGAATTGGAGTGGATCCCGATCAAGGAGGCCTTAAATTACCCGATGCAGGATTGGTTCAGCAGGAGATTTCCATTGTTTTTTGAAGAGGGAACCTTTGAGATTTATGGGGTGTACGATCAGGAAACAAAAATAACATTGAAAGAATCTATAAAAAGGACCTAAAACACGAAAAGGAAGGCTTTACGATGATTTCCGTACATAAGCAAAAGGTGCTGGATACCATTGAGAAACGGTATCTCAGCTCCGTGATGAATAACACGAAGTGGGAGCAGCTGCAGCATGCGGTACTCCATGAGCTTGCCTTTCCGCCAGCATATCAGATCAAATATGTGCTTGATGAAGCTCCTTATCCCGAAGCCTTTGAAAATGATGTGTGGTACATGGGTGACTGGATAGAACCGCTGATTCCATTCTATGCAGTGGAGTGGATTCGAATCAGACCAAGGGTTGAAAGGAGCAGAGGAAGACTGCTGTCTCCTGAGATTATTAATATAGCTGATGATTTTATCTCTATGCTAAGAGGGCTTCATATTCCATTTAGGGAAGACAAAGATACGATTTACATATACGGTTATATCTCGGATCCCGGTGTGCTGACATCAGAGCGCTGCTAAAGCTTATGGATTATGAGCTGCAAACGGTTTACTGCTAATAAGCAAGGTGTAAGGAGAACAGGAGAATCTATGTCTAACTATCAATTTCTTATGACCATTTCTATTTCAGATTTGGTAGAGTTTGAGGATGATTTTATTGATGCGTGTTATGAAAAGGAATCTTTCAAGCAGCTTAGAGAGTCTGTAGATGTAAGCATTCCGACGGTAAAAATGTATGAGGAGTACTTAGAAGCACCTGTAGATTCAGGAGACGTTTATCTCTATGCCTCAAAAGAGGAATCATTGAATTACATCTTGTTAGACCTGTATAGAGATCCGTATGATCAACTGGATTTAATCAGATTAGGTATCAGTACGATAGAGGAGAAGTATAAGAGAGTCAAGGAACTGGCAAGAAGAGTCTATGATCAAAGCGGCTTGAATATCAACTACCTTGAAGGCCAGTTCATCCTGAAAGAAATGAAGGATAGAGCGAGGTCAGGTTTGAACTAACAGCCAAACTAAATTTTCTTGAATGGCGTTGTTAACTATGCGGATAGTCAAATGAAGAGAACTAATTCAGAGAGTGTGAGACAGGGGGAGTGTCATGAGTATGCTGACAAATATGGAAGTGAGGCAGATGGCAACTGCTTTTTTAATACATGATGATCACTTCTTAATGATGAAAAAGGCGAAAAGCAAAATTTTTAATTTTGAATTTTGGGGCGGTATTGGAGGGCATCTTGAGTTTGAAGAGCTGAACACTCCGATGAATGCCAGCTATAGAGAGATTGAAGAGGAAACAGGCTTTATTCGGGAGGACATTACTGAATTCAGGCTGAGATATATTCTAATTGAATATTGCAGCGGCGAAATAAGGCAGCAGTATGTTTATTTTGGGGAAACGAAGCATCGAAATTTTGTTCCCTCTGACGAAGGCGCACTATATTGGATACATAAAGACCAGGTACTTGATTTACATACTTCAACTGCTGTTAAATCTGTGCTAAGACATGATCAGCATGACACAACCGATCATGGAGTTAAAGTAGGGATAATAACAGTTGGTGAGGAATCTGCCTCAATTGTCCAATGGACCGAGCTGGAAGAAACGGTATCCTTCTAATCAAACATAGGGGGTAGAAATGAAACTAAATCCAGAATACGCACAAACACTCATTGTCGGCGTCATATTTCGGAACACTTGGAACTGGTATGTTACAGAGAGGGAGTACTGGTTCTTAAATGTGGAGATGGAGGACCGATTCGGGATCGAAGTGCTGGATGAAACAACAGCGTCTGAGTTTCTGGGGCATATAACGGAGCTCCGTGTCCCCACATCTGATCTGCGACAATTACTGAATTCGCTGACGATCAGCCAGAATGATGATTTGCTGGAATATTATCCGGCCATATACGTGAACTTTGACAAGCGTATCTTCTATTCTTCATTCCCAGAACCCATGTCATTTGAGCATTATGCTCCACCGGGCTGGACTTCGGAGTACAGAAGCTTCCTAGATAACGTGCCTGAAGAGGAGAAGTACTGGATGATGGATGGAGCTGATTTCTTTGAAGAGAACTGGAGAAGTAACAGCTAGCAACAAAATCTGGGTGCCATTATAGAACATATCGGTCATTAACTTAACATACAGGAGCAGAAGAATGAGTAAATTTATTATCGGTGTCGACCTTGGCGGAACGAATATCAAAGCAGCGATTTTTACAACTGAATTTAGAACGCTGACAGAAATAAGTCGTCCAACCGAGGCAGCAAAGGGGTCAGGCCATGTGTTATCGAGGATGGTAGACACCATTAGAGAACTGCTGAATTCTATGAATCTGACAGAAGCGGATATCGAATGTATGGGGATGGGTATCCCGGGACTGCTGGATCCGCAGGAAGGGCTCTCTATTTTTTCGCCTAACTTTCCGAATTGGGAGAATGTTCATGTTGTAAACGAAATGAAACAGCATTTTCAATTTCCGGCCTATATCGATAACGATGTGCGCGTAAATCTTTATGGAGAGTGGCGTCATGGCGCAGGGACAGGCTACCGGAATATCTTCTTGATTACGCTCGGAACAGGACTTGGATCCGGAATCGTAAATGATGGAAGAGTTCTTTATGGCACAACGTCCAGTGCAGGTGAAATAGGGCATATGAATATGTACAGGGAGGGACGTCCTTGTAAATGCGGAAGCTCAGGCTGTCTGGGAAGATATGCGTCTGCGATTGGAATGGTAAACACGTTGATCGAGCATCTTGAGCGTGGACAGCAAAGTGTTATTAAGGAATGGATTGCAGGAGACTATACGAAAATTACGGCGAAAATGATCTCGGACGCCTATGATCTCGGTGACCAGACTGCTATTAATGTCATGCATGAGACGGGGCGGATATTAGGATTTGGGCTATCCAATGTGATCAACTTGTTTAACCCCGAAATCGTAATTATCGGCGGAGGGATGTCTGCTGCAGGGGAGCGATTAATAGGTGCGGTTCGGGATACGGTTAGTCATCATGCGTTGAAGCTATCCAGAGAAGCATGCAGGATAGAGCAAGCTCAGCTGGGCGGAAAAGCGGGCATGATCGGTGCTGCTGCGTATGCGGTGGACCGATTCAATCTCAGATAAAACTGAAGGGCGGAGAGGCCATGAATAATCCAATTCATGAAATTCAATGGGAAGAGAAAAGTGATGTAATCGATGCACTGATGATGCAGGACATTTCGCTTGATATTGCACCTCTTGTATCTGGTCTGGAAGCAGAAGTGACCAAAATATCTGCAAATGGTATTAGCTGCGTGCTCAAAGTATGGAATAGGGATTCAAAGCCGGATATTCGGCGGCAGTTTAAGCTGCTTGAACTTCTATACTATCATGGTTTGTCTGTATCCAGGCCGCTGGGCTGGGGCTATGATCTTAACAGATACCAAGTTCTCCTTACCCCGTTTGATGGAGTTTCCTTGACTAAATTAGACGCTCCTGTCCTTAGACAGCTGGCGAAAATATTGACTGATATACATAAGCTCCCTATGGAATCTGAGCTTAGCGGCCTGCTGCTTAAGCATGATTTTATGTACTATTTTTATCCGGCGATAGATGAGCATGAGGATATTAAAAATTTGCTGGTCCAATTGATCGAACATGCAGAACTCAATCATGACAGCATGATTCATGGCGATTTTAATCTGGGCAACATTTTGGAATTAGAGGGAGAATTCAGAGTCATCGACTGGACAAATGGTCAGCTTGGAGATGCCAGATATGATATTGCCTGGTCTGTTATCTTGATGCGAATTTATGCCGGAAATCGGAATGGCTCGGTTTATCGGAATGCGGTTTTATCCTATACTTCGTATTCCCATGAAGAGCTTGAGCTGTTTGAGGCGATTGCTTGTCTGAGGTGGGTGCTGCTTAGCAGAGTCAGTAATCTGCCAAAAGGAAAAGACACTGTAAAAAGAGTGAAAAGCATATTGGAAGGAAACAAGTATCTTACAGACGACTTTATATGACAGGAGTAAAAAAATGCTTATTCAGGAACAACACTTTCATGTAAATGAGGTCAGCTATGTAATTCGATCGGCCATAGTAGAGGATGCTGCTGAGCTGTCCGAATTAAGGCTGCGAATTGACGGAGAAACGGAACATCTGGACAGAGAAAAAGGTGAGGCCGTTATAGACGGCCCGGGATTTGAACGGATTATAATGGAAGATTCGGAGAACAGCAGACATTTATTTTTAGCAGCTGTTGTGAATGATCGAATCGTTGGATTCTCAAGATGTGAAGGGAGTTCATTAAAACGGTTTTCTCATAAAGTAGAGTTTGGTGTGGGCGTTGTGAGGGAGTTCTGGGGATACGGTATCGGTAAAAATCTACTGAAAGTATCCATGGCTTGGGCCGATTCGATGAATATCAAAAAAATGACTTTAAACGTAACAGAAACCAATGACAAAGCGATACGGTTATATAAAAAGCTTGGTTTTGAAATTGAAGGTGTATTAAAGCAAGATAAGCTCCTTTCCGATGGAAAGTACTATGACACAATGATTATGGGACGATTCAAGGATAAAGTTGCAGAGGAGATTTGAATATGAACACACTATTTAAGCCTTACACTGAGAACTTTAAGCTGACGGACAATTTGAGAAATGACATAGCAACCTTCTTTACATTAAACAACAATCCTGGAACACTTGAGCATACCTTTGCTGTTGCTGCTGAAGCTGAACGTCTAGCGAAACTTTATAAAGTTGACCTAGCCAAGGCGGTCGAAGCAGCACTGCTTCATGATATAAGTAACGTTATCCCTGTTTCACAAATGCTGGACATAAGTGATCAGCTGGGAATTGAAGTGCTTGAGGAAGAAAGAAGCTATAACCGAAGCGTTCACCAGAAGCTCTCGAAATTGATGGCTGAGGAAATTTTTGCTGTGTCAGATTCGGAGATTCTAAGTGCTATTGAAAGTCACACCACACATAAGCCGAATGCGAGCATGGTTGATAAAATTTTATTTGTATCCGATAAAATCTCCTGGAATCTGCCTGGAGAGCATCCTTACCTTCGTGACATGCGAGAAAAAGTGGACGGTCTGGAATTAGATGCTGCAATATTCATTTATCTTGAACACATCTGGGGGCAGCGCAACAAGCTCAAATTAGTCCATCCATGGCTCATTGCAGCCAGAGAAGAACTGTTACATAAAATATAAAAGAAGCGATATCAAATATCGCTTTAGCAAGGATTGTGATAATAAAGTTAATTACCTGCAATATCCTTTAGTTCATCACGAAGCTCGATAAGCTCGCTTTTTTCATCATTTAATCGAAGAGTGACTTTGGCTCCTTCTTGAGACTCCGGTACATAGTACACTGCAGAAATAAGCGGAATTAATTCAGTTATTTTATTCCGTAGCATCGTATAAAGCTCCTGATCCTCAGATGTGAGTTGGTTTGATTGAGTCGGCAATCGGTCCGACAGCGCCATCAGACTGCTCGAGATGGGGAGCAGTAAATCGGAATTGGTGATATGATCGACGGTATCAGAGTATGCTCGGACTGCAATCAGATGTTCTTTTACTAGCTTGAGATCTACTATATCTGCCAGCTCCGAGGGGAGCTCTGCTATTTGATTGTAATTGTCCCATATTTGATAAAGACCTGCGCCTGCTACAGCTTCCAGCTTCATTTTTTGATTTTGATTGACCTCGGTTTGATTGATGTACATAACGAGCAGAACAGTAAGAAGTACTGCGGGAACGATTAACTTTACAATAGTAGTCTTCCTAGATTTCATCAGTGCCCTCCTAATAGCTCTCTTAATAGGAGGTATATTAACATTTTCTTTTATATGGATAAAGAATTAATTTATTACAATATTTTAATCCTAGTAACAAAAAAGAGCCAGGGCGTACTTTAACCCCGGCTCTCATTGCATAAAATTATGATTTCCAATTGCTAGCAATAAACTCGTCACGACCTGATTTCTCGCGGTCCTCTTTATAATGCTTTTGATTCTTCTTGTGATAATCCTGATGATAATCCTCGGCAGGATAGAATGTAACAGCAGGTAAAATTTCGGTTACAATGGGTTTATCAAACCGTCCGCTGTCTCCCACTTCTTTTTTGGATGCAAGAGCCAGTTCATGCTGATGTTCATTATGATAGAAAATAGCGGTCTTATACTGGCTTCCGCGATCATGGAATTGTCCGCCTTCATCGGTCGGATCAATTTGCGGCCAGTAGAGCTCCAGCAGTTTTTCATATGGAAACACTTCAGGATCAAACGTAATCTGTACCACTTCATAATGGCCTGTAGTGCCGGTTTTGACTTGTTCATAAGTCGGATTGTCTACCGATCCTCCGGTATATCCCGATACGATGCCGTGAATGCCGGGAAGCTCCTCAAACGGAGTGACCATGCACCAGAAGCATCCTCCTGCAAATGTTGCCTTTTCCATGATATCCAACCTCTTTCAGTAAGTCTCTCTATGAAATGCAATGATTAAGTACCAGTATAACAAACTGCAATCAATCAGAACAGTTGGTGCTTGAACGAAGAATAGGTATTCAGACAGCTTGTTATTTGTATTTATTTTCCATATATGATAGCCTTCTGATATAACCAACTATTTTAGTGGGTATTTTGCATTGGAGGGATGATTTTGAGTAGAATCGCGGAAAATCTAACTGAACTTATCGGGAATACACCATTGCTTAAACTAACTAACTTTTGTGATAGACATCAGGTAGAATCCCATATTATTGCTAAGCTGGAGAGCTTTAATCCGACAGGAAGTGTAAAAGACAGAATTGGTTATGCCATGATCAAGGCTGCGGAAGAGCAGGGATTCATCAATCAAGAATCGGTGATTATTGAACCGACGAGTGGAAATACAGGAGTAGGACTAGCTTTTGCTGCAGCTGCATTAGGCTATCGGCTGATCATTACACTGCCTGAGAGCTTTAGCATCGAACGTCGTAAACTGCTTATTGCTCTCGGAGCTGAATTAGTTCTTACACCCGCTCAAGAAGGAATGGCAGGGGCAATAAAAAAAGCGGAGGAACTTAACGCAGAAATCCCAAATTCATTTATTCCCCAGCAATTTAACAACCCTGCTAATCCCGAAACACATAAGAAGACTACTGCTGAAGAGATATGGAGAGACACCGATGGGAAAATTGATATTTTTATTGCCGGCGTGGGTACAGGAGGAACCGTTTCTGGTGTAGGTGAGTTTCTGAAAATGAAGAACAAGGATATACAAGTTGTCGCAGTGGAGCCTTCTGATTCACCCGTCTTATCTGGCGGAAAAAAAGGAGTCCATTACATACAAGGCATCGGTGCCGGGTTTGTTCCAAATAATTATAACCGGTCCGTCGTTGATGAAGTGATCCAAGTGAAGAACGAAGAAGCGATTGACGCTTCGAGGCTGCTCGCACGGTCCGAGGGGCTTCTTGTCGGCATTTCCTCTGGAGCTGCGGTGTCTGCCGCAATATTGCTCTCTAAGAGACCAGAGAATAAAGGTAAAAACATAGTTGTGCTACTGCCTGATACAGGTGAGAGATACCTGTCTACAGCCTTATACCCCGAAGATTGATTAAGGATGAAGGTATAACAGGGAGGAACGAATTGAAATATTTTACTCAAGATCTATATGATGAGATGCAGGTTAGAGGCTGTATGGGAAGCTATTTTGAATCAGAAGAGGATTTGCAGAAGGAGATAAGCTGGTATGCTTTAGAAGGAAGGGACTTCTATAAAGAATCTCGTGACCGTTTTGAATGGATGCGGCCCCATATGCTGAGGTTTTTGCCTCCTCACTTGCTAAAGTACGTGTATGATGAAAGTATTATGGATTGCAATATATACAGTCCTGTGATGAAAGCGGAAATTCAGACATGGAAGAATGAGTGGGACATGAAATGGAAAACGGTTTGTGATCAATATTGGGCGCACTACGATTCTATTTCTGGGCAGCTTCCAAAAGAAGTGCAAAGACTGGACAAGGAAATTAAACTGCATGATGCTACGATATTAGAAGTGCTCGTTTACGAACAAAAGGTAGAAATCCTTCTCGATCTTGTTGGGTACCCCGAGCACAACTACAAATTCATATTTTCTGGAGTCCGAGTGTTTAACAACTATCCTGGAATGATAGGAGATGTTGTTCAATATGTGGAGATCGATATGACAGAGGAAGGTATATTCAGGCTCGAGATCCTCATGAACAGCAGGAACATTTTTCATATCACAGCTAAAGAATTAGCCATACTTACAATTTTAACAGAGAACTAAATCTCAATGAAGGATAGATCTGTGTTGAATTAAATAATACATATGAAAGGACTATACTCCATGGAACAAGTGATCATTTCACCGTACAGCGCGGAGTGGATAGAAGATTTTTATCGCGAAAAAGAGCAGCTTCAACGCGGCTTTGGCCATCTTGATGCCAGAATAGAACATATAGGGAGTACCTCGATTCCAGGCTTAGGCTCAAAACCAACGATTGATATGATGGCAGGAGTCGAGGACCTTGTGCTGGTGGACCAAGAACTTATCGAACGTCTGGATGAGATTGGATATGAGTATGTTCATAAGCCAGAGTTTCCGGAAAGGCTCTTTTTTCGCAAAGGGAAATGGAGAGCAGGCACCCACCATTTGCATGTGTACAAGCTCAAAGGAAAGCATTGGGTGAACAACTTATTGTTTCGGGAGTATCTGAAGGCTCATGAAGAAGCGAGGCAGGAATATTATATGTTGAAGAAGAAACTTGAAGCAGAACACAAATATGACCGTGTTGCCTACACGGAAGGTAAATCACATTTTATTCTCGACGTAATGGAACTGGCAAGAAACGATAAGGAATTGGTTGCTGGACTTCAGAACAAAGGCTTAATGTAGCTTAAAACTAAGGGGGAAAAGTGATGGATCAGCTGAAGTGGCTTACATGGGCGAAACAGATTCAGGCGATTAGTCAGACAGGGCTTGCTTATTCCAAAGATGTCTACGATCTGGAGAGGTTTGAGCAATTAAGAGATTTGAGCATTCAGATCATGAAGGAATATGTTGATGTAGAGATTGATCAAATTAGAAATTTATTTGCGAGCGAAACGGGGTATGCAACTCCAAAGGTAGACATCCGAGGGGTTGTTTTCAAAGACAATAAGATTCTGTTGGTTAAAGAAAAGCTTGATGGAGCTTGGGCACTTCCCGGCGGATGGGCAGACATTGGGCTCTCTCCAAAAGAGGTCGTCGTGAAAGAAGTGAGGGAGGAATCCGGCTACATCGTAGAACCGGTTCGCTTGCTTGGTGTCTATGATAAGAAGTTCCATGATCACCCGCCATCCCCTTTTCATATTTACAAGTTCTTTATTCTTTGTGAAATCACTGGCGGTAAACCACAGGAAGGTGTGGAGACATCGGAGGTTGGATTTTTTGATGAGAACGCACTGCCGGAGCTATCTACTGAAAGAAATACCGAGAAGCAGATTAGAGAGCTGTTTAACTTTCGGAGAGATCCTTCAAGAGAAGTCTTCTGTGACTAGAAAGGTGGATGGAATATGGACTGCTTGGGATGTAAGTTAGCAAGCGGATTACTTGAAAGACATCTAATATATGAAGATGAGCATATCTCCTGCATTCTGGATATTGATCCTATTCACGAAGGCCACGTTCTTATTTTACCCAAGGACCATATTAGGGAATTAGATGAGTGTGATAAGCCTTTACTAGAGGCTATTATGTCAGCATCTGTTCTCATCAGTAAAGCACTTAAAGAACTTTATAAGCCTGACGGTATTACTGTGATGCAGAACGGCGGGGTGTTTAATGATCTGGATCATTATCATATGCATGTGTTTCCTAGATATCGCAATGATGGATTTGGATGGATTGAACCAAACGCAGCTCCAAAAAGGGATTTGAGAAGTGTAAAAGAACGAATCGTTCAGACTTTATCCATTGACTAAAAGTAAAATCAGACAGGAGTGATGAAGTTGATAACGATGGACAAACAGGATATAGAGCTGATTGAAGCAGCAAAGGATACCATCCGCAAACTATACAAGGAAGGTAAACATCATGTAGGAGCCGCGGTCAGAACCCGTTCAGGAAAGGTGATCTCTGCCGTCCATCTGGAGGCTTATATTGGCCGTGTATCGGTATGCGCAGAGGCAATTACCATCGGAAAAGCAATCTCAGAAGGAGAACATGAGTTGGATACCATTGTTGCCGTCAGACATCCGGATTTGGAGCAACTGGATCAAGAGATTGAGGTTGTATCTCCTTGCGGAATATGCCGGGAGCTGATAAGTGATTATGGGGCCGATACGAATGTCATATTGAAACGTAATGGAGACTACATAAAAGTTAGCGTTAAAGATCTATTGCCAGATAAGTATACGCGAGAGTAATGTTATGAAAAAATTGATTATCATCAATGGAACGATGGGTGTCGGTAAAACGACAGTAAGCAGAGAGCTGTATAAGTTACTGGATAAATCGGTTTGGCTGGATGGCGACTGGTGTTGGATGATGAATCCCTGGGTGTTCAGCGAGGAGAACATTCAGATGGTTACGAATAATATTACTTTTATACTGCGCAGTTATCTTACAAATTCAACGTTCGAATATATCATTTTTAACTGGGTGCTTCACAAGGAAGAGATTCGGGATGAACTGCTGGAGAAGCTGAGTGATTTGGAGTTCCAAGTGGAGAAGATTACTTTAACTTGTTCAGAGTCTGTATTGAGGCAAAGAATGATTCAGGATCAGCGAACCGAGGAAGAGATCGTACGAAGTGTTCAGAGGCTGATAGAGTATGAGAGTATGCAAACAACGAAAATTGATACAAGCGATATTATGGTGGAACAGGTTGTAGAGAAGATAAGGCTCATCATCACGTCCATGTAAAAAGTACAATAGATATTATCTTGTTTAGGGTGACCGCCAAGATGATTATAAAAATTTACTACCGAGAGTATTTCGCAATAATATAGTATAGTTTGAAAAGAGAATGGATTTATAAACGAACGGGGGATACAGTTTGAAGATTGGCTTACTCATCATCGATATGCAGCAGTCATTTTTAGAGGGACAGGTTGAACAGCGGAGTATAGACAGTGCTTGCGAATATATCAATCATGTCGCTGATATACTGAGGGCGAATAACCAGGTTGTTATTCATATTAAGGACATTGAAGGTGCAGATCACCCTAACAATCCGGCCATTGATTTTATATCGGAAATTCAAATGGGTCCGGGCGACATCACAGTGAACAAGCAATATTCGAATGCGTTTTGGCAAACCGAGCTCGAGACGATGTTAAACGAGAAGCAGGTTGAGCTTGTTATCATTTCTGGTTTTTCAGCAGAGCACTGCGTCCTGTTTACCTATAATGGGGCGATCGAAAGAGGATATAATACAGCAGTTTTACAAGGCGGCATTCTGAGCACAAGACCAGATGCTATTCAAAATACATATCGTGACAGGCATATCGTATCTTACCCTGTCATTGAGCTAATAGCAGCAAGCATAGCCCACCCAAGTATTAAAGCCTAAGGTGGGCTTTTTTCTAGCCAAATAAAGATCGGGGGTCTTAATTGAATGAACTTAGAAGTGGGCAACAAAGAAGAATTACCACTATCGCCCCTTTTGGAACATATTCCTTTCCTTACAGGAGAGATAGAAATAACACCAATAAATAAAGGCTACTCGGATGACCACAAATATCTTGTCCTTAAGAATAAGGAGAAGCTGTTACTTAAAACCTTTGATGCTAAGCAATTCACTCAGAGACAAGCTGAGTATAACGCCTTGGTCAAAATGAAGGAATTGGACGTGAACTGCACTAGACCAATAGATCTTGGTTTGCTGCAGGAATTTAACGCAGGTTACATGATTCTGTCTTATATCGAAGGCAGCGATGCAATAGAGGAAATAAGCGGCTATCCAGCAGACATTCAATATAAATTGGGTTATACAGCCGGGATGGAACTGCGGAAGATGCATGATTATAAGGCGCCTGAAGAAATACCTTCCTGGTTTGAACGTAAGCTTAGCAAGCACGAAAGCTACGTGGATGCTTATTCAAAACTGGGTGTTCGCATTAAGCAGGATGGCAAAATACGATCATTTATTGATGATCATGTTGAATTGATGAGAGCTCGTCCGAATCTTTTTCAGCATGACGATTTTCATGTGAGCAATTTAATTGTGAAGGAAGGGCAGCTGGCAGGCATCATTGACTTTAATCGTTTTGACTGGGGAGATCCCGTGCATGAGTTCTTAAAGGTTGGAATGTTCAGCTCAGAGATCAGTGTGCCTTTTTCTATCGGTCAAATTAGAGGCTACCATATGGGTGAAGAACCGGATGCTTTGTTCTGGAAATTGTATTCACTTTATTTGGCCATGAGTCTGATATCCTCCATTGTGTGGATTTTAAAAGTAAAGCCGGATGAGCTGTCTATCATCATGGAGAAGGTGGATCGAGTGCTGGATGACCATGATTATTTTGAACGAACGATTCCCAAGTGGTACTCATTAGGACAGGACTTAACATAAAGCGGGAGTAAAAAACCAGTGAGTTGGGGTGAGTCAAATGTTTGGATATATCAAAGAGTTTAATGACTATTATATAAAGTTATTGCAGCTAAGTGACTATGACTCTGAGGAAACTCAAGGCAGTCCTGTATATGATACGGAAGAACGTAATAGTGGAATAAATCTACTGAGGGAGAAATACAGTTTAGATGAAATTGCGGGTACAGGAGACGAAGTATCTCAGATCATTAATATTATGCGATTTGTGGATGAACGAATCACGCATGGTAATGAGATGACGCCTGATCCGCTGAACGCGTTCGACATCTTAAGCTTGGCAGAACAGCAATCGCTCAAAATGAACTGCTATGTCATCGCCACCGTTTTGACGGAGCTCTATTTGAGCCTAGGCTTCTCCGCAAAGCGTATTCGCTGCCGAGCCTACGATGCTTATGATCTGGACAGCCATGTCGTTACAATCGTGTACTCAAGATCATTAAATAAATGGCTGTATATGGATGCCTCTTGGGGGATATTCATTACAGATGAGCAGGGAAGTCTCCTTGGTATTGAGGAATTTAGAGCACGGGTGTCTGGCAATTTACCCGTATACATCAATGGAGATAAAGAAGATACAGAGTGGAGTCAATTTTATAAAGGATATATGAGCAAAAATCTGTTCTGGTTTATGCATCAGTCGAAAGACAGCTGCTCTGTATTATTGCCTAAATACTTTATGCCTGTTGAGCTTATGATGGGTACTGCACCTAACAGTAAAACGGAAATTGGGCTTTATCGAAATCCAGAACATTTCTGGATGACGCCTGCCCAGATGATTAAGTGATAAGCAGATGAGAGGGGTGAACATAATGTCATTACTGCATTATTTTCCAATGACGAGGAAGTATGCAATAGAAATATCAGAATGGACGTATGAGGAGCCTTATGCCTTATACAGTATGGAGCGAAGCGAGGAAACCGTAGCCGAGCTGCTGAATGGGGACTATAACTATGTCTTAGATGCTGAAGACAACTTAGTTGGATTTATATGTACAGGACAGTCGGCTCGTGTTCCTGGAGGATACACAGCGGGAATTTATGAGAAGGACGACTGTATTGACTTAGGACTAGGGCTGGACCCGAAATTGACGGGACAAGGATTAGGGCTTCATTTTATAAAACAAAGCATGAACTACATACAAGTTCGGTATAGAACGGCTGGGATCAGGCTTGTCGTTGCAGCGTTTAATGAGCGGGCAAGAACAGTTTATGAGCGTGCAGGTTTCGTGTCTGGACCTGTGTTCAAGAGTAAAGCTGGAGGACAAGAAATAGATTTTATCGCAATGTTATTCAACGGGGAGCGAGTGGATTGATACCTGAACATATGAAAGATCATTTTGTTATCGAATGTAACGATGTTTGGCTGGTGGAGTACCGAGCTCAGGATATTGATGAATTCCATGCCTTAACATGGCAGCCGGAAATCTATCAAATGCTTCCGGGATGGAATGTACCAAAGGAACAGCGTTTAGATTGGCTAATGAACTATGAAATACCGGAAAATAAAAGATTCCTTCAGGCGGCAGCGAATGGAGGAGAAGTGGGCGAGCTTCGTTTAAGATTAGGTGTCATTTTGAAAGAGACCGGGGAGCTCATAGGCTGGTGTACGACGGGGATAAAGGAAGAGCTTCCTCCTCCGAATCGTGAAATTACCTATGCGATATCCAAAAATCATCGGAATAAGGGCTATATGACCCAAGCTGCTAAAGGCATGATCCAGTATTTATTTGAGAATACCGATGTTCGTAAGCTGAACGCTGTCGCATTGATTCATAATACAGCTTCTAATGCAGTCATACAGAAATGCGGATTTGAATACAAGGCCCCTGTAGAGATCGATGCTGAGGCTTACAATCACTATGTACTATTGAAAAAATAAACGCTGGAGGAGATCAAGCTATATGATTGAAGTGCTTCCTGCAAGTCTTACAGATAGTTCAGATATATTAGAGCTGTGGAAAGGATCAGCACGCTGGATTCAATCCAAAGGCATTAATCAATGGCATCCCGATGAGTTCAGCCTCATCATGGTTGAAGAAATGATGGAGAAGGATGATTTGGAATTTTTTCTTGCAAAAATAAATGGCAGGGCGGTAGGAACTCTGTATATAAGCTGGTCTGATCCGGTTCTATGGGGAGAGCTTGATGATTCCTTATCGTCCGGGTATATTCACAGGTTTGCCGTAAGCAGAGATCATATGGGTGAGGGGATAGGCAGAGAGCTGTTAATCTGGGCAGAGAACTACATAAGAAGTAAAGGTAAACATCAGATTCGTCTGGACTGTATGGCTGATAATGAAAGGCTGAATCAATATTATATAGAGTCCGGATATACGTTCATTAAGCGCCTCCATTGGGAAAATGGATGGAAGATTAACTTATATGAGAAAAAATGAATAACAATAATAAATTTCAGGTCCCCATCAAAAAATGATGGGGGCCTTTTTACATAGAATGTGAAATAATTCCTTGCAGAATGATGAAAGAGTTGATCCTCGTTGTATTAAAGTTGTTATTTGAAATTTTACAAACATTTATAGTTTAAAAGTATTAAAAAAATAGGATAAAAAGCCGATTAGAAAAAAGTGAACACTAGTTTACTTTTAGGGCAAAAGATTTTATTAGTTCTTTAGAACTAGAAGCGAATTGAATATGTGGCAAAGCTGTTGAAAAGCAGTGACGCAAAGCTAGAGGGACTACTTCTGAAAGGAAATGTCAGCCAGTTGCTTGGATGAGCCATGGCATGTTTTTGTCCAATGGTTCATTTTTTTCTCTTAGAGATTTAAGGATGCATGAAGGGAGGACAGAGCCGACAATAAATCTAGAATGGTTTTGAAATGGTTTTTGTAACCAAATTTAGACTACATACGGATAAGTAGGGAGAGAGCTTTCAGAGATGAGTAAGTTAAAAAAATGGAGTTTTAAGAATCTAAGCATAGTAACAAGAAACATGCTGTTAACAAGCTTCTATATCATTATAACCGGAGCTGTTGTTATCGGATGCAGTTACTATATTCAAGGTACGGTGCTATCTGAACAGCTTCAATCGGATTCCAGAAAATTAATGGATGCCTTGAGCCAGATGATATCTACAGAAGACGCTGAAGAAGCTAAGAGTAATCAAGATCCAAATTCACCGATTCAGCAAAAACTTATAGCTGTGTTTGATGAGCTGTCCCTGACACACCCAAACATCGCACAAGGCTACATTTTTGGGCCTGAGCTCGAGGATGGTAATCAGACCTCAATCGTTGCGCTGCCAACGGCGGTGCTTGAAATGTTTGCTGCTGAAGATATGAACCTGGGCGATATGTATGCTCAGCCTCAAATTCATGCGGACAGTGTAAAAGAAATGCTGGTAACGAAGGAGATTTCTTATACCGCAGCTTATGCGGATGATTACGGTACTTGGATAACTGTGCTATATCCGTTTGTGGACAACAACGGTGAAGTATTTGCATATATGGGGATTGATGTGGACGCGAGCCTGATTGAAGCAGGACAGCAGGCGCTGCTAACTTTTACGCTGCTAGCTCTGCTAATTACCTTGGTTGTTGTTCTGGCACTGCAGTACATCACCAATAGACAAACCTTCAAGCCGATCAAAGAGCTGATGGGAGCATTAGATAAGCTGAGTAAGGGCGACTTTACGGTGCAATTAAAAACCAGTGATGATGAGCTTGGACAAGTGAATGAGAAGTTCAATACAACCGCAAGAAACATTAATAACCTGGTCACAACGATTAAGAAGGTGTCTGAACAGTCAGCAGAGCAATCCAAGTTCCTCTTCTCCGCAGTTGAAGTGAACAACGAGAATGCTGGCGAAATCACTCAAAATATTGAAGAAATGTCCAAGAGTGCGGCAAAACAAAGCACTTCTATATCCGAAAGCGTCGTTTCGCTCGAAGAGATTTCATCTGGTGTAACGACGATTGCTGGAAACACATCAGAATTGTCTGAGATTTCCCTGCAAATGAAAGAGCAGTCTGAGCTCGGTCATCACAATGTGGATCAGGTCATTGAGCAGATGAATTCGATTAATCATTCGGTTAAAAACTCCGTAGATATTATTGAGAAGCTGCAAAAACGTTCAGATGAAATTGGGCAAATCGTACAAGTGATTACAGAAATTGCATCTCAAACGAATTTGTTGTCGTTAAATGCAAGCATAGAAGCTGCTAGAGCTGGTGAAGAGGGACGGGGGTTTGCGGTTGTAGCCGATGAAGTTAAGAAGCTGTCCGAAGAATCCAAGAAATCGGCGGATCAGATTTCTGAACTCATCAGATACATTCAGGGCGAGACTGCATTAGCCGTAGAAGCTATTGGCGATGGAGAACAAAATGTAGCAAAAGGTATTGAGATTGTTAAAGAAACAGGATCGATCTTTAAAGGAATTCTGGTTTCAACGGATTCGGTAACAAGCCAAATTCAGGAAGTGTCTGCGGCTACACAGCAAATGGTTGCAGAAACAGAGCAAATTACGGCATCCATTAAACAACTGGCTGAGCTGGCAGAGATCAATACGGCGGTTTCCGATCAGATTCAGCACAGTGCCCGTGAGCAACAATCCGCTTTTGCCAAGATTTACGATTCTGCAGAGCAAATGAACGAGGTAGCAGGAGAACTAGAAACACTGGTAGATAAATTAAGAGTGCAATAAATAAACAAAATTGAGGGAGCTGAGATCTTTTGAATACCACCATGATGTTAGAACAAAGTAAGCAGTATTGGTCTGACGAGCTGCAGCTGCCTTTACCCGGATTTCATTTGTATACGGATGGAACTTTAAACTTTGTGAGTAAAGAAGCAGCTCAAACAGATACCGTGCTTGATTTGGAAGCTGTAATGATGAAGCGTTACAGTGAACTTTATGACATGAAGGCTTGGATGCTTGCCGGATATGCAGTATTCCTGCATCGGATGACTCAGGACAATGACATCCTCATTGGTGTACAAAACAGAAGAGGGGATGTTCTTCCTCTGCGTATCTCGATTAGCGGAACAGACTCGTATAGACATGTATACGAGCAGATTCTGGCTAAGCTTGATCGGATAGAGGAGACGGAGCTGACACTTGCCGATATGGAGGGTATTACAGGGCAAGCTCTTGAGTTTCAAACGATTTATGGTGTTAAGCCGCAATATAAAGCAAGCAGATTAAATTGGTATGTTCAGAAGGAGCCGGGTTCCTGGCTCCTGCATGTTTCCTATGACCCACAGCTTTTTGAAGAAGCTACGATACAGAAGTATATCCTGCATTTTCAACGCTTACTGAGCGGTGTACTTGAAGATGGAGATATGGACACTTCTATCGGCAGCTTGCCTATTCTGACAGAAGCAGATTTGAAAGCATACGCCATTCTAAACAATACAAAGATGGAGCTCCCTGAACGAGCGACTCTTGTGGAGATGTTGTCATCGGTAGTACATCGGGTTCCAGACCGGGTGGCTTTGTCTGCCAATCAGGATCAGCTTACCTACAGACAGCTGGATCTGTTGTCAAACAAAATAGCGAATATGCTTATGGAGAAGGGACTTCAAAAAGGAGAATTTGTATCTCTCTTTATGGAGCGGAGCATGGAGACCATTGTAAGCCTGTTTGGTGTAATGAAAGCAGGCGGAGCTTACATTCCTCTTGATCCCACCCATCCTGAAGAACGAAATGCCTATATTATCGAGGATACGAAATCGAAAGTAATCCTAACTGAGAGCAGCTTTATACCAAAGCTTGTATCACTGCTTGCCGGCTTTGAACAAAAGCCGGAAATCGTCTGCCTGGATCAGCTTGAGAAATCCTACTCAGAAGAAGCTTGCGGTGTCTCTATTGAAGAAGATGATTTGGCGTACGTTATTTATACATCAGGATCAACAGGGAAACCGAAGGGAGCGCTCATTGCTCATAAAGGTGTAATGAATCTGGCGCTGTCTACTCAGAAGGATCTGACCTTGACGGAAGATGATGTGATTTTGCAATATTCCACATTCAGCTTTGACGCTTCCGTGTATGATATTTTCAGCTCGATTGGCAGCGGGGCCAGGTTACATTTGCTGTCAGATGAAGAGCGGTTCTCCATTGATGCTTTTACAGAAGCGGTAGATCAGACTCAAGCGACTCGGGTCGCCATTTTGCCAACCGTATTCTTTAACCGTCTGGCTGCTTATTTGCCTGAGAATGCTGCTGACCTGTTTCGGAATATTAAAAGCATTGCAGTCGGCGGAGAAGCGCTGACTGGTGAAACGGTACGTATGTTCCAGAAAAAACTGCAGATCCCTATTATCAACCTATATGGGCCTACCGAAATTACAGCCGTTGCGACTGGGCATACCGTAGACTATCAAGTGCCAGAGGAAATATCAACGGTCGTCATCGGGACACCGCTCGCTAACTATGAGCTGTATATCGTAGATGGTAACAATGACCTTTGCCCGATCGGAGTGACGGGGGAGCTGCTCATCAGCTCTGTGGGTGTAGCCAAAGGCTATTTGAACCAGCCTGAGAAGACGAAAGAGGCATTTATCTCCGATCCGATCAACCCGAATTCTGGGAAGGAGTTCTATCGCTCTGGAGATTTGGTGCGTCTCTTGCCGAACGGCCAAGTCGAATATAGAGGAAGAAGAGATTCTCAGATTAAGATCAGGGGCTTTAGAATCGAGATTGGTGAGATTGAGGATAATTTTGCAAAGCATGATGAAATAAAGGATGTTGCTGTCATTCCACAAAACGAAGACGGTACGAAAGTACTCGTTGGATTCTATACGACAAATAACAGTGAACCTATCTCCAAAAAGGATCTCGTACAATTTTTAGGTCAGAAGGTTCCAAGCTACATGGTTCCTAAGTATATCTGTCATGTGGAGGAAATGCCGTTATCTCCTACAGGAAAAATTGATCGCAAAAAGCTCGCGACGTATGAGGTAGCAGCTGAGGAAGATGCTTCGGTGTATGAAGCTCCTGAGACCGATATTCAAAGAGAGGTTGCTGAAGCCTGGGAGAAGGTGCTGGGACAATCGAAGATCAGCATCCATGATGACTTTTTTGAAATTGGTGGGTATTCATTAAAAATACTTGAGATCCTGGTTCTGCTTAAACCGAGCTATCCATCACTCAAGATTAATGATTTCTTCCTGTACCCTACCATAGCTAAATTGGCAGAACGGATTGAGAATTTCGAGCATGCTCCCGAGAAGGAAGAAGTGGATGCAGCAACACTCCCGATTCAAGATTTGGCTGAATATCCGGCTGTATTTGCAAGTGCACATAACTTCAAGAACAAGACATTTACACAGGAGAACGTATTGCTGACAGGCGCAACCGGGTATTTGGGTTCTCATTTGCTCGCAGAACTTCTTCAGCGTTCGAATGCAGCAGTGTACTGCTTGGTTCGTTCATCTTCCGGACAAGATCCGTATTCTCGTCTGGTTCAAACGATGATCAGCTACTTTGGTGCGGAAGCGGAGAAATGGATGGAGAATCGGGTATTTGCGCTGGAGGGGGAACTTGAAAAAGAAAATCTCGGACTTAGCGACACCAATCAAGCCATTGTAAATGAGCACATCGACTCCATCATTCACTGTGGTGCGGATGTAAGGCATTTTGGCGAATCCGAGCATTTTTCGAGAGTGAACGTAGAAAGCACCAACCGTTTGTTGTCCTTAGCAAGAAGCAATGCGAAGATCCGGTTCCATTTTATTTCTACGCTTGGTATTCCGGAGGAGCTTGCCGAGAATGGGCAGTGGGCTCACATCGTTGAAGGTACGGGATATGAAACAGCGTTTGTTGAGAATGTATATACGAACAGTAAGCTTGAAGCAGAGAAGCTGGTTATTAAAGCGGGCGAGGAAGGCCTTCCTGTGAATGTCTACCGGGTCGGAAACCTGTCTGCTCGTTCGGATAATGGAATATTTCAAAAGAACATTGATAACAACGCTTTTTACAGAATGCTGAAAGCCATGCTTTTACTTAAAAAAGCACCCCGGGTTAGATGGGAAGTGGATATTACCCCAATCGACTATGCTGGACAAGCCATTACGGCGCTTGCTCTGCAGGATGAAACGGTAGGAAGAGTCTTTCATATCTGTAATCCGGTAACGATTTCTTACGAGCAGATGGTAGAATATTTTAAAGCGGCCGGCTATGACATCACATTGATGGAATTAAAAGAGTTTGAAGCTTGGCTTCTTAATCCGTCTGAGTCAAAGGATCAGGCAGGTGTTGAACTCGCGATGGCTCAGCTTGAAGGGGATGGAGCTAAAAATTCCATGTTCCGATATACTTGTCCGCAAACGGTAGAGTACCTTGCAGACTCAGGAGTTCAGTGTGCGGAGCCGGACAAGCAGTTCTTTAGTAAGCTGATCAGCCATGCGGTTGATGTGGAATATTTTATTAAACCTTAATCTAGTCTGGAATGAAATGCAGCGTAATTGTTCCAAGTATCGCCAAATAATTGTATAATAATGGAATGAACTATTACTTCCACGGCCCGGCCAATGATAAAAGCTTATCTAAGGCCGGGCCGTTTCTGTCTTCTAGCATCTTTTTTAGAAACTAATACACCATACCCATCATCATCGTTAGGAAGTGAGCGTTATGAACAAGGATTATGAATATTTGCTATTGGCCTTTGAAGAAGCGGTCAGAGCTAGAGATGAAGGTACATTTCCGATCGGGGCAGTAATCGTGGATGTGGATGGAAATGTGGTCAGTAGAGGAAGAAACCAAGTTTTTTCTGACTATGATTCAACAGCACATGCCGAAGTGGATGCGATTAGGAAAGCAGGTCATCTGATTGTCAATCCAGCGAACAAAAAATTCATTCCGAATAATGGACTGACATTATATACGACTTGTGAGCCATGTCCGATGTGTACTGGAACGATCGTGCTCTCTTTAATAAAAAGAGTGGTGTGGGCGGCTAATGATGAAGAGATCGGTGCTTTTAGAAGGTTTAAGGAAGCAGGCAGTCCATTACCTGTATATGACGAGATCATGAGCGACATTGACATTGCAGCAGCTCCGTATCCGGACTTGGAGCAAAGACAAAGAGAGATGCTGGCGGAATGGAATATCGATCGAGGTTATACAGATACGCACTGGAGAAAAGAAATAGTTAAGAAAGAGAGCTGAAATCTGAGATGGTGAAGGCGCTTATTTTCGACCTGGATGATACTTTGTCTGATCGGCAGGCATCCATAGAACAATATATTTTGAAGTTAACTAACACTTATTTTCCTGAGGCAGATGCCGTCAGACAATCTTTTATCGCGGAACGTTTCAGAGAGGCGGATCAGAATGGCTACAGGGATAAAAAAGATGTCTATGAAATGCTGGTTGCAGACCTCAGCTGGTCCAATCCGCCGACCGCACAAGAGTATATTTCCTTTTTTAAACAAGAGCTGGCTCGCTGTATTAAGCCAATGGAGCATCTGTTCATCGTGCTCGATTATTTTAAATCCAAAGGCGTGCCGATGGGTATGATTACAAACGGTTCGGTACAGCTTCAGGGAGACAAAATTGATCAGCTCGGCATAAGAGATTATTTTGACACCGTTGTCATCTCGGCAGAAGCAGGGATTAGCAAGCCTCATCCGGATATTTATGCGATCGCTCTTGAGCGGCTTAGCATGGAGCCGGCTCATGTCTGGTTCATCGGAGATCATCCGCATAACGATATTGTCGGGGCAGTAAAATGCGGGATGAAAGGCATATGGATGACAAGAAACGGAGTATGGGATGACAGCAATGAGCATAAACCCTACAAGTCCATTCGCAGCTTGAAAGAACTAATACCTTTGTATGAAAACGCAGTAAACGTAGAATAAGAGGTCATAAAGTGAGGGGACTTATCAATGAATTATTCAAAAATTATGGGCATTCCGGTACCCAAAATAACAATGGATGAGACTGTTCAAATCTTGAGTGATGTCATAACACGGGAACAGCAGGAATTATTTCATGTAGTGACACTGAATCCTGAGATTGCGATGTCCTGTCAGCATAATCAGGAGCTTCGCGGCATTGTGAATCGTGCAGGTCTCTTGACTGCAGATGGAGCAGGGATTGTTATGGTCTCTCGTGTCAAAGGCGATCCACTTCCCGAGCGGGTGACAGGCTGTGATCTTCTGTACCATCTTCTTGAGGCAGGACATCAAAAAAACTGGTCATTTTACTTGCTTGGTGCAGATGAGGAGACGAGCCAAGCAGCATCGGACAACATTAGAGCAGCATATCCAGGTGCTGTTATTAAGGGAAGACATCATGGATTCTTTAAAGCTTCCGAAGAAGACATGATCATTGAAGAGATCAGCTCGGCCAATCCGGAAATCCTTGTGGTCGCATTGGGAGCTCCTTACGCAGAAGAGTGGATCCATAAGAATAGGGACAGATTGAATGCTAAGATTGCTTTGGGGGTTGGGGGAAGTCTCGATATCATTGCAGGCAAAGTTAAAAGAGCTCCGGTTATTTGGCAAAAGATGAATTTAGAGTGGATGTACAGGCTCCTAAACCAGCCATCAAGATGGAGAAGACAATTGATTCTGCCTCGTTTTGCTGTGAAAGCGATTCTGCATAAAGATGCCAACTAAGACGACAAGAGTTCGTTAGGAACTTTAGTAAATATATTGAAATGGCGAAATTCCAAGACAGGAGAATTGCACATGATTAAAGCCTTCCTGTTTGACCTTGACGGTACCTTATTGGATCGAAATACATCTCTAAGAAACTTTGTGCTGGATCAGCTGGGTCGAATTCCGGAGCTGCAGGGTTTGGATAAAGATCTGTTCCTCCAACGCTTTATTGATCTCGACCAGCGTGGTTACGTATGGAAGGATAAGGTGTATGCTCAGTTGGTTCATGAATTTGGGTTAAGTGTCCAACCCGCTGAGTTGCTTGCTGACTATGTGCATGGATTCCAGCAGCATTGTGTGCCTTTTCCTCATCTTGAACGTGTATTGCAGTATCTTAAAAATAGAGGGCTAAAGCTCGGAATGATTACAAACGGCTTCGGGGGTTTTCAACGAAACAATATTGAAGGTTTAGGCATAGCAGGATATTTTGATGCGATCCTCATTTCTGAACTGGAAGGCTTACGAAAGCCGGATCCTGCGATATTTTTACGTGCATTAGATAGATTAGGTGTTAATCCCGAGGAGTCGGTGTATGTAGGAGATCACCCTGAGAACGATGTGGCGGCGGCTTACAAGGTTGGAATGAAGGCTATCTGGAAAGAGGACTTGTACTACGACGAGCCAGTGGAAATGGATGCAAGAATTAAGGATTTAGATGAAATTATCCATTATTTTGAGCTTAGCTTGATAAGCTGAATTTCAGGAGGAATCTCTTATGGATAAGACCATAAAAAATCTGGATGATCTCTATCAAATGCTGGATGCGGGCTTCAATTCGTCAAAGAGCTTCTGGAACCCCTTCTATTCAGACCGTGATCGACCGATTCCTTTTTTTCATAACAAACCGGATGAGAGTCTGGATTCCTATATCCAATCAGGGATTATCCCTGTGGGAAAAGCGCTGGAATTAGGTTGCGGTCCGGGGCGAAATGCAATCTATCTAACGAAAAAAGGATTCCGTGTCGATGCTTATGATATTTCAGAAACGGCAATAGAGTGGGCCAAAGAAAGAGCAGAAGCGACGTCCCTAAGCATTAACTTTGTATGTCAATCCGTCTTTGAGCTGTCACCGCAAGAGGAATACGATATGATTTATGATTCGGGCTGCCTGCACGGTGTGCTGCCGCACCGAAGAATAGGCTATCTGAACATGATTTATAACGGACTGAAAAAGGGAGGGTACTTCGGGCTAACCTGCTTCGCTCCCGGCTATGGGGATATTGGTGGACCACACTATTCGATGAATGACTGGGATGTCTACAAAGACCTGAGCATGAAGGGCGGACTTGCTTTCACGGAGGAAAAAATAAGATACCTGCTGTCCGATCGCTTTGAATGTGTGGAATTAAGAAAAATGAATGCTATGGAAGAGCAAAGTGAGCTGTTTGGCGTACCTTTTTTGTGGACTTCGTTATGGAAGAAGAACTAATTAGGGAGGGTTCCAATGTGCAGAATGCTTCATTTTTTCATACAGATGATAGGACAAGTAAGAATGGGGCTCTGATTCTGTTGTGTTATGTACTGCTTCAATTAATCAATGTGGCCACATTTAAAAGGATTCGTAGGATCCATCAATTAGTAGGACAAACTCGGGCAAAAATGGAGGAGCAAAGGAGAATTCACTTCAATCATCGGGGAAACGAATGAGATCGAGACGCAATTCTTTTGCCATTATTTTAGCCCTCTTCACAATATTGTGGGTTTCAGCATCCTTGATACCCATTCTGATTTGAAGAATTTCAAGGTCACAACAGAACATGTGTTGTAATCAATTAAGGAGATGACCACTGTTAGATGGAGAAATTCACTCATCTTGGCGTGTACGGTGTACTGGTTCAGCAAGAAAAAATTCTTTTGATTAAAAAAGCAAGGGGTCCGCATACAGGGAAATGGGATTTGCCGGGAGGCACGATTGAATTTGGGGAAGAACCGTATGCTGCCTTGAAGAGAGAGTTTGACGAGGAAACAGGATTAACAGGTATTGAGGCTAGAATCCGCTCAGCAGAATCTTACACGCTGATTCACCCCTATAAAGAAGATGAACTCGAGGAATTACACCACATTGGGATTATTTACGATATTTTATCCTTTCCAGATTCATCGCAGCTAAGAACTACGGGGGATGGTGAAGATTCTCTTGGAGCTTGTTTTATTGGAATCGAAGATATTGTTGCACGAAGAGTTGTAGTTACACCTTTTGTAATGGCAGTCCTGCGTGATTATTGAGAAGGGAGGCGACTAAAGGTGAACCCTATATTCAAGAACCTTACATATAAAATGATTTTCACACCAGATTTAAAGACAAATATTTATCAATTTCTCATCTCTAACAACTGTCCTAAAACAGCGGATCATTGTATGCAAGTTGGGACAGAGTCACGCCGAGTGGCTGCACTGTTTGAAGCAAATCAAGAGCAGGCTGAGATCGCAGGTTGGCTTCATGATATTAGCGCTGTGTATCCAAACGACCAACGAATTCCCCTCGCTCGGGAGCTAGGGATAGATATTTTGCCTGAGGAAGAGAGGTTCCCGATGATTGTTCATCAGAAGCTCTCCAAGGTCATGGCTATGGAAATATTTAATATTCATGATAAGGAAATATTAGAAGCAGTCGGTTGTCATACAACACTGAGAGCATATTCAACACAGCTCGATCAAGTATTATTTGTAGCAGATAAAATAGCTTGGGATCAAGCAGGCGATCCGCCTTACTTGAACGAATTGGAAAAGGCTCTGGAAGTGTCTCTTCCTCAAGCTGCTTACTGTTATATTCGTTATCTATGGGAAAGAAAAAATACACTCAAGGTCATTCATCCTTGGCTTCAGGAAGCCCATGAAGAACTAAGTAGCATTAATGAAATATCGAAGTGAAGGGGCAGGGCGCCCGCTAACAAATGAAGAAACTTGAAGAAATTATATTTATTTGCAGGAAATAAACTCCTGAAAGGAGAATATATTTCATTACAATGTATACAATTGTATACATGAATCCTGTTTAGGGGGTAATGAAGTGGATCAGGAATTTCGCAAAAAAACGTTTCGTGGAGCCAAGATTGAGGATACGATTATGGAGCTTGAGAAGTTAAGCGCTTTGTGTGAAGACAAAGTGAAAACAAGCCAAGAAACAGAGAGACAGCGGTTTTATGAGGGGATGGCTGTCGCTTATTCAACTATTGCCATCAAGCTTAAAGGTGAATTCGATTACATCGAGCCTGAAGTCATTGACCATATGTATGATGCGATGAAGTCGACATCACCTGGAAAGGATCAGCTGCAGCATACGAAGGTTTGTTCATTCTGCAGAAGACCGGATGAGGAAGTAGGGGGTCTGGCCATGGGACCTGGAGTGTCTATATGCGGTGAATGTCTGAAGTTCGGTGAAGAAGTTCTTAAGGTTAATCAAACGACGTGAAATAACCGAATTTGGATTTCCATTTGATAAGTTGAGATAGTGAGTACTAAGTATTTGGTGATCTTCATCAAATGCTTTTTTTCTTGAGAAGGAGGCTGCTTAAATGACTCGAAAAATTATCGTTACGGGCGGAGCGATCATCAGAGATTCGGAGAACAGAATACTTCTGCAGCGACGTTCTGATTATGGAGATTGGGGGCTTCCCGGCGGTGGAATGGAGCCTGGAGAATCTGTAGAAGAGACAATGATCAGGGAAGTGCTGGAGGAGACAGGACTTGAAGTAAGAGAATATAAGCTTCATGCTGTTTATAGCGGTAAACGGATGGAGTATACATATCCTGATGGGAACGAGGTCGTGTTTGTCATGTTTATTTTCGATGCAACGGTAGAATTGACAGATAAAATAGGTGATGACGGAAAATCGCTTAGTTATCAGGATGAACATAACGAGTCGCTGCAGCTCATTTTTAAGAGCCTTAAGGAAATTAATATAGATTCCATCAATCCAGTTCAAAAACCAATATTTGAAGATTTGTTAATTGGCAGGGAAGAGATGCTCCGAGTATAGAGAAGATTTCGCTTCTTTGTCGTTTATCCAATTCTATTGAAAGCATCTTTTTGGATATGGTAATATACCATTCGCACTGCTTAAATATGAATGGATTGGAATGAAACGATGAAAAGTTTAGCTTTAAAAGTCTTATTGATTCTTTCTTTGTTGTTAAATGCACTGTTTGCTGTCTTTTGGTTTAATCACTCTTTAAAAGATAAGCAGAACTTCTCGGAAGGTGATCCGGGCGCCTATCGAGTTTTTATAAGTCAGCTTGGATCCTTTGAACATTTTCTTGAAGAAGCGGGACAGCAAGAGGACCCGAACCAAACCATGAATAGTCTTATTAATGGAAACGAGAGATTAAAGCTTTCCGTAGTATCTTGGGAAGAGTTTAAACATTCCATGAAGTACACAGATTTAGACGTACAGATTATAGACCTCGCTCTTGAAAATATTGATGAGTCTACCTTTCATTTTCTATCAGGCTATGCTCTGAATGACAGACAGTTAGAAGACATTGAAGAAATTAGAGAGAAAGTCAGTGAATTATTAGGGGATCTCCCTGAGGAATACACTCCTGAGGATAAAGCAAGTTTTATAAAAACAATAAATCATATGGGATACTGAGCTGCATTGTATATCGGTACTTTTGATAACCATGATTCAGGAAAACTGAATAAGGAGAAGCAAAGCAATGAAAGGTGATACAAGTAACTTCCATTGCTTTTTTCATGTTCTTCTCCTTCTTCCAAAACAACGAGTTACTCTTCTGGTTCGTTGGGTACTATATGCTCTCCTTCTGGATCCGGAATATATTCCATCAGATCTCCAGGTTGACAATTCAGCACCCTGCATAAGGCATCCAAGGTTGTAAAACGGATAGCCTTCCCATTTTCATTTTTAAGAATGGACAGATTGGCCGGCGTAATACCTACAAGCTCAGAGAGCTTGTTCAATGACATTTTGCGCTCTGCCATGACGACATCCAGCTTAATTCGGATCATTGTTATCGCCTACTTTTTAAATTGTATTTTTGTTTTCTTCAACGGCCTGAACTGCAATTTTAAGCGCTGAAGCTATAATGATTAGAAAGATGCCGCTTAGGATTGAATCGAGGTAGGAATAATCGGTCAGGACCAGTTGTGCATTGGTTATAATCAGTTCATCCAACGTTTTTGACAGAAGCAGACCGTCGGTGTATGTAAAAACAGTACCTAAAACTATGATCACAATCCCCAATTTATATAAAATCGTGACATTCTGATTCATGAACAAGCTGTCAGCATATATATTACGCAGAAATTTAGACATATACCATAAGGAGAGCAAACTTACCACCGTCATCGTTGTTGCGGATAACAGAGATAGAAGGATGAAGGACGTATCGCTGTACAAAGCGGGTTCCTCATTGAAATAAAGATCAGCATAACTGAATATAGGAGTAAATCCTCCAAAAGACTGAGCAAACGCGCTGTCCGGAAACCATATATAGGACATATGATCAAAGATATTGAAGATCCCTAGCAGCAGCACAAAATAAAATAAGATCATACATATCCTAGATCCCCATTTAAAAATCTTTTTAAGCTTCATTTGTCTTAACTCCTTTTGTCTGAATTGTAATGAATCTGGCCTGTGATTGTTAATATAAACTAAAATACTTATGAAAATCAATATTAATTTATTGAAAAACGATAAAAATATATTGAAAAGTATAGTATTAACTGTTACATTTGTAATGGATAAATTTAAGAAATAAGTCATTTCATGAACTTGATTTGAAGACAGACCGAGCTGTAAAGCTGGTCAAGACAGAGGTGATGGAGTGTATTCGCAAACGAAAGAACCACAGAATCGATTAGCGGACAATGCCGTTAGAATTTGGCGGATTAGTGGAATTTTAAGCAATGTTGCAGGATTTATTTTGCTGGGGGTATTATTTTTTCTGGATTCTTATTTCTCTTGGTATCCATGGATCGGCTGGATTTTAATCGGACTGACCGTCCTATCTGTGCTGTATGCTGTCTGGGAAATCTTAATCCGTCCCAAGCTGCTGTACTCCCATTGGCGTTACGATGTATCAGAGCAGTTTCTGCAGCTAAAGTTTGGTACGCTGACGGAAGTGCATCAGCTTATTCCGATGAGCAAGATTCAATCGGTGGCTACCCGTCAAGGACCGCTGCTTCGAAAATATAACTTGTATGCAATATCTGTAGAAACGATGGGATCATCCCATAACATTCCCGTCCTTCCCGAGCAAGTGGCTGTGGAGCTGCGGGATCAGATCGCTTATTATGCAAAAATAAAAGAGGTGGATGAATGACTGACGAACAACGTTACCATCCTCTGCGTATTCTTTTTGGCGTATGGAATCTAATTAAGAACTCCTTCTCGGTTATTATTCTGCTGTTTGTGCTCCGTATGGGATCGGAAGCCAAGTGGGTGATCTATGGAAGATGGATTTTTTATCTCGTTATCGCGGTTTCTCTTGTTATGATTGTATGGGGCTGGTTTACAGAACGATATCGACTGGATGATACATCCTTTCATCTGCACAAAGGAGTATTCGTTACATCCAAGCGGACGATCCCATTTACGAAAATCCAGAATGTGAATCGGCATGCCTCTTTATTTCATCGGATATTTAATGTTACGTCCATCCGGTTTGAGACAGGCATGAGCGGGGATGAAGCAGCTGTTGAATTTAAAGTGATTTCCCGAACCGAAGCGGATCGCCTGGAGAAGTATATTGCTGAACGCATGAATCGGGAGAATATCATTTCTGACTCAACAACGGGTCAAGCAGCGACTGAGCAAAATGCTGTGCAAGAGGCTGTGCAAGAAAGCAGAGATGAGTCAGCACCCATGGAAAACTCGAGAATACAGCGTAGAACGCTTCACTTCAAGCCGACAAGTAAGGATGTATTCAAAGCGTCTTTTACTTCGCTCAGCTTTCTTGTACTCATTCCGATCCTGGGTACCGTGTATTCCAATGTGCAAGACTTTATAGATATTGAAGAACAGGCTGAGGGGGTATTGGCAGCTGTTCTTTCCTCCTGGTGGATGATGACGCTGGTCATTACAGGCCTTATCGTTATATCCATTATTCTTGGCATTGTCACTACTTTTTTAAAGTATGGCAATTATGAAATCTCCTCGGATGAAGAGAGGATCTATATTACAAAAGGCGTTATGGAACAAACGTCCTTTTCTATCTCCAAAGAGAAGGTACAGGGCGTTGAGATTACGCAATCCTTCATGAAAAGAATGCTCGGGCTTGCAGAGGTGAAGCTGGTTACTGCAGGCAGCGTTGGGGAAGAGGAGCATGAGGTAAACTCGTTGTACCCCTTTTTACCCGTTAGAGAGGCCTATTCTATGATTCCGAACATCCTGCCTTCCTATGAAGTAAGTCAGGATATGATCAAGCTACCGCGTAAAGCGTTATGGCTCCGTCTTGTGAAGCCGAGCTGGATATGGATCATTGCGACAGCGCTGCTTGTTTATTTTAAACCTGCAGTATTCGGATGGGATCAGATCTGGTGGGTGCTTTCCGTGATCCTGCTATTGTGTGTGGTCGTATGGAGAATGCTCGACTTTATGAACTCCAGATATATGATCGGAGAGCACTTTATTCAGTTTAGAAGCGGGGGTTTCGGGACTAGTCTATTCATTTCCAAAAGGTCTAAGATCACAGCAGTCAAAGTAACGCAGGGATTCCTTCAGCGGCGCATCGCGCTTGCCTCGATACATACGACAAACCGTGCTAAGCCTGTCCTTCATCACACAGCTCATGATGTGCCTGAGAAGGCAGCCGACGATTTTTATATGTGGTATATGGGACGGACGAAGGATGTGTACACTTTTACGAGTGATGAACAGCATATTTAATAATGGAGCTGAATCGTTAATGGATCATTTACGTTACCCGATAGGTCAATTTGAGCCCATCCGTCAGCTTTCGGATGAAGCTCGGCAGGATTTTATTCATCAGCTGCCAGAGGTAAGCATCAAACTCAGAAGGTTAACAAGACATTTAAATTCAGACCAGTTCCTTACACCGTACCGTCCGGAAGGCTGGAATATTCAACAGGTAATACATCATATGGCAGATAATGATATGAACGCTTATATCCGATTTAAACGTGCTCTTACAGAGGCTGAGCCGGTGGCAAGCTCGTATCGGGAAGATTTATGGGCAGAGCTCGAGGATTACAAAGCATTTTCTGCGGAGGAATCAATCCATCTGCTGGAAATACTGCACAAACGATTTTTTGTCCTGCTGATCAGCCTTGTACCGGATGACTTTCGTCGAAAGCTTCGCACGGACGCACTCGGGACAATAACGCTCGATACGGCACTCCAAAGATTGTTATGGCACAATAGACATCACACGGCGCAAATTGAAGCAGGATTGCATAGCAAATGATAACGAACATACTAAAGAAAGAGAATAACCTCTCGGCGGTTTTATTTATCTTTTCGATCATTATACTCCAGTATTTGAGCTGGTCTATTGCTCTTGTTTATGCAGCTGCACTTTTTCTTATTATGCGTCTATTCAGTCGCCTCAGTAAAGAGTGGCTCTATCTCATTCTTGCTTTCTCCTTTGGGTACAGCGTATGGGCGCTGCTGTCGGAACTGATCTATCGTTTGGACCTGAGTGAGGAATGGAAGATTATATTATCCAGATCAGGTTTGATAGGCTTCATCGTTCCTTTTATTTTTCTTCAGCGACATGAAAAAAACTACCTTTCTATTGGATCTTTTCGAAGTACTATCTATTTTCCGCTTATATGGAAAGGTCTCGTGAAGGATCCCATGTGGAGATTTCTGCTGGTGGGTATTATCATCATTACGGCTATTTTTAGTTTTATCATTGATTTTGCAGCAGAGGATTTGCTGACTCTAACACTATATGGCTTGCTGTTTTCCGCAGTTAATTCCATACTTGAGGAGATTCTATGGAGGGGAATGATTCTAAGTAAGGCTGTCAGCCTGCTTGGACCTGTGTATGGGTTATGCATTGCCAGCCTTGGCTTTGGGTTGTATCACTATTCTATCGGATTCTCCTGGTTCATATGTATTTTGTTTGCAGTCGGAGGACTCGTATTCGGGGGAATGACAATTCGGGCTAAGGGGATCTTGCCTTCAATCATTTTACATTTTGTCATGAATATGATGTTCTGTTTAAGCGGCATCATATTCTAAATGTTTTTATAAAGACATCATTATACATAGTAACAGTCCTCTTGTATTAGGAAAGAGGACTGTTTTTTAGTTTATCATTTTTTACAAAAACAACAGGAGTTTTGAACTTTAAGATATGGATAAGCTGCTCTCCCATGTACTCCGGGGACTGATCAAAGTTGTTATCAATCCATTCCATGATGAGCCCTATGATCCCGTGTATCCGGTAGGTGCTAAACAAATTAATGTCGATATGAGGATCCACATCAATATAGGAGAATTCAAACTCTTCACGAAACAGCCGGTCCAATCGCTTCGACATCTTCTCATAGAAGTTATAGTTTGTTTTCTCATCAAACATAATCTTATAGAATCGTTTATGCTCCAGAAAGTGGTGGAACAAAATGATAGATTCAGGCGGGAGTAAATTGAAATCGATAGTGTTGAGGCCGATATAAGGCTTTCGATGAGCTTCGGTCATCTCCTCGAAGATGTCCTCGATCATCTCATCGAGCAGTGCTTCTTTGGATTCATAGTGGGCATAGAAGGTTCCGCGGTTATAGTCCGCTGCATGGACGATTTCGGTAATGGTAATGTCGTGAAAGCTCTTCTGTTCCATTAGGGTTAACAAGGTGCTTTTAAAATTTTCCTTTGATCTTCTTACTCGTTTATCTGGATGTTGAACAGACATGAAAAGCTCCTTATCAAAAATTTTAACGAACACAATTTGCTAAAGTGTATGTTTTCATACAAATCGAAAAACATTGCATATTGGGCAGTTCATCTAGTCGTATTATACTGAATTTGTTACAAAATTTCGACATTGATTGAATTCGTTTTCAAGCTGAGGAGGATAAAAAAAGATGGCTAGATTAGAAGGAAAAGTAGCAATTGTAACAGGTGCTGGCTCCGGAATGGGACGCGCAACTGCGAAACTATATGCACAAGAAGGGGCAAAAGTTGTACTTGCTGAGTTCAACGAAACATCTATGAATGAAACGTTGAAAGAAATTCAAGCAGCAGGTGGCACAGCCGTGGCGATCAGAACGGATGTGTCTAAAGAAGCAGGCGTAGAGGCAATGATTCAAAAAGCGGTAAGTGAATATGGAAAGCTGGATATTCTAGCGAATGTAGCCGGTATCTTCGATAACATGACATCCGTGGAAAATACTTCGAATGAATTGTTTGAACGTGTGATGGGGGTAAACCTTAACGGTCAATTCTATGCTTCCCGTTCAGCAATCAAAGTGTTTAACAAGCAGGAAACAGGCGGTACAATTGTGAACGTTGCATCTGTAGCAGGCTATCTTGGAGCACGCGGCGGTGCGGCTTACACCATGTCTAAGCATGCGGCAATCGGTCTTGTTAAAAATATCGCTTCCTTCTATGGCCGTGAAAATGGTAAAATTCGTGCCAACGTTATTGCACCAGGCTCGATCTCTACAGGTATGACGCCTAATTTTGCTGATCTGGATCCGCTGGGCGCAGCAACCTTCGGGGACCTAGGTCCATTTAACGGCGGTGAAGCAGAGGATATTGCTCAAGCGGCATTATTCCTCGGTTCCGACGAGTCAAAATTCATTAACGGTGAAGTCATCACTGTAGATGGAGCATGGACAGCTCGCTAATCTAAGTATAGGCATTAATGAAGACCGCCAGGTGATTTGGCGGTCTTTTTTTATTACTCTTCTAATTCAATCTGTAGAAGCTCAATAATACTGGGCATTCTCTTTCTCACTTCCTCAATACAACGGAATCGGTGATCATTTGAAACTACGGAAATAACTATTAAACTATTGATTCGCAAATAACGTTTATAGTATATAACCTGTTATTACGTCCGGAGGATTAGGGATGACTATTATACATAAAAGAATTCTTTTCTATGCCTCTCTCTTAGCTGTTGTTATTGTACTTATTCTGTATCATGGCGGTGTTCCATTCGAAAAAAGCTATAACGGCATTCTCTATTCCAATGAAGATGCATTTGAACAGAAAACAACGATTAAAGTCGAAGGTGAGCTATATAAAAGACTTTCCGGAAAGCACCGAATAGTAGGCAACGTAACGGTGGATGAGGATTTAACCTATCGCTTTGCGGCAGATCTTGATGGCCCTGAGTAGGTGCACCATATCGCCAAGTGGGATGATAATAAACATTCTCGAACGGAAGGCTCCATCCATATTTCTAAGGATATAAGCATGGTGTGGATCAGAGCAGAAGACTTTGATGCCAAGTACGGTATAATGGAAGGATATGCATTTGGCCCCGCTGGAAACAAAGTAGAGGTCAAGGCTGCCATTTCTAAAATGATTGTGAAATAGCATATTTGTTTGGTATATAGGGAGGTATGTTTTTGGACATTGTATTGGTCATCGTGTCTTTTGTAATTGGTATAGTTGTCATCAGGCTAGGAATCGATTATTCGAATAATACGAAATATAATAGGCAGATTCTGCAGGAATTGAGAGAAATCAAACAGCATTTGAAAGAAAGAGATTCAGAGCTCCGTTAAGAGAGGTGGATATCCATGATGAGATGGGTTCATATTCTATTAAGTAGTTTACTTTTTCTAGTTGGATGTACAGCATATCATATGTTGTTTAAGGGTGAAGCTTTCTATGACGTCCCTTGGCCCGGCATTCTGCAATCGTTATTACTAATGATTATATCCATAGTGATTGGAATATTAATTAGAAGGAAAGTGGACTCCAGGTGACAAACGGAGTATCCATCATATTTGTAGAACCCCAACGGGGTGAATGAGCAGATTCAATAAAAAGGATAGGCCTAGTAGAAGCGACTAGTCTATCCTTTTTCTGTTTTACGAAAGCGGCCGATGAAATGCTGCAAAAGCTCTCTTCTCGAATTCATCCCCGTTTTAGTGAATATGGATTTCAGATGATCCTGAACGGTATACGCGGAAATATGTAAGGCTGAGGCAATGTCCTTTGTAGAATATCCTTGCAGAATAAGCTCCAGAATTTCAGCTTCTCTGCCGGATAATCCATGCGTTTGAATCATAAGGGGAAGTACTTCATGCAGAGGTGCAGGCTCAATCCATACAGCAATCTGCTGTTCCATGCTCTTGTTGGTAATCAGGCTTGCTTGGATGATAAGGTAGATGCCGCCAGGCAAACTTACGCATGTCTTGGACAGCGGCTCGTCATGTGCAGCTGCTCTTTGAATATCTGTACTTACGGCACGTATAGCATGAGGAAGTATGTTTGCATCTAATTCACCCGCTGCCTGCAGGAGGCTGATCCATTCTTCAGCTGAAGAGTTCTGCCACATGATCTCAAGGTTTTCTGACAAGATAAGAATGCCACGCTCTGCCACTTTTAATGTCGCTGCATCTATTACGGGGATACGAAGGTAATAATCGCGTAGAGCTTTTGCTATATCTGATGTACATTCCTCCAATTGCTCACGCTCCGCTTCAGTAAACCAAGCCTTTCCTGCATGGCGAAATAGGGAAAGGTATCCCCAGCAGAAACCATGCGTGACGAGAACTGCGCGAAGCTCATCCTCAAAGCCTGCCGGCTGCAGAATACTTGCATACCTTGAACTCAAACTCAGATTTCCCATTGTCGAAATGCTCAAGACAGCAGAAGTCTCACGATTGTGAATCATGGCCCTATATTTATTAAAATCCTCTCCCTGATACTCATTGATAAATAGTGCATGGTGAATAGCCTCAACGCCGTCCTCTGCGACGGCGCCAGTTGAGAGAAGGGTTTGTGGATCCACTGTTGTAAAACAATAGGCATCAAAGGGAATGACATCCCGAAGTAGGTTAGTAACGGTCTGTCTGTATTGTATAGAAGTGGTGCATGGTTTGTACGCTGCAGCTATTCTTCTGTGTAAGGCTGAAGACATTGTGTTCATCATGATCCCTTGGACCTCCTCTAAAATCCCAGATATGTGGGATGGTGCATATAGAGCATTATCCTATAATTAATAATGATTCTCAATTAGAACGATACATAAGTTAACGGGAGATGATCAGACGATGAAAACGGAGATGCCCAATTGGAAGAACGCAGATGCTGACTATTATGTGGAAACCATCCAACGGAAGGTCCCGGGATATCATTTAATATATGAATTAACAGCGCATATACTGGATGCCTTTCTCCACAGTCTGTATCCTGCACGGCTTCTTATTCTTGGGGCTGGAGGAGGACAGGAATTAGTTACACTGGGAAGTCATACGGACTGGGAGTTTACGGGTGTCGATACATCAGCTCCGATGCTGCAAAAGGCACAGGAGCGGGCAGAGCAAGCAGGTCTCATCAAGAGAGTACGATTGCTTCAAGGTACGATAGAGGACACTGACTTGAAGGGCAAATATGATGGAGCGACATGCATGCTCATGCTGCATTTTCTCCGTTCAGAACAGGAGAAGCTTGATCTTCTTCGTGCGTTAGCAGATCGCCTGAAGACGGGTGCACCGCTTATGATCTCAAGTATTATCATGGATAACGACCAGGCTCAGTCAGCATTACCTCTTATGGAAGCATGGCATAAACATATGAAAGCAGGCGGAATTTCAGAAGAAGAATGGGAAAGGTTTGCAGCATCCCTGGGTAAAGAGTCAAATTCGATTCCAAGCTCTGAGCTGATCCGCTTGCTTACAGCCGCAGGCTTTGGTCAAATAGAATGTTACTTCCGCGCTCTTTATGTTGAAGCATACTATGCGGTGAAGGTGTAAATTATGGCCAAAGAACAGATTCTGATTGTTGGCGGATATGGGAAAGTAGGGGGAAGAATAAGTGAGCTGTTATGCAAAAAGTATCCCGGTAAAGTGATCACTGCTGGTAAAAGCCTGGATAAAGCAGAGGCCTTCTCCCGCAAGCTGGAGGGAAAGGTAATTCCCATGGCGCTGGACGTAAATAAGCGGATAGATGAGCGGTTCTTTGAATCCGTGAAGCTTGTCGTCACGTGTCTGGATCAGACGGATACAGAGTTTGTAAAGACTTGTCTTATGATGGGTACAGCGTATATTGATATATCCGCCAATTATGACTTCTTATCTTCTATTGAAGCACTAGATGAAGCTGCCAAGACTGCAAGTGTTTCGGCCGTACTGAGTGTAGGCCTGGCCCCAGGCTTGACCAATCTAATGGCACAGGAAGCAGTGAGAAAGATGGATTCCTGCGATGAGATACAGATTACGGTGATGCTCGGTTTAGGGGAGAAGCACGGAAGAGCGGCTATTGAATGGACGGTCGATCAGATGAATACTCGCTTCACCGTACAGGAGAATGGGAAAATGCGTGAAGTGAACAGCTTAAGCGATGGATTAAAGGTGAACTTTCACGGAGAACTGGGTCGTCATAAAGCCTTCCGATATCATTTTGCCGATCAGCATACATTGCCAAGAACACTCGGAATCCCTTCTGTTTCCACTCGTTTATGTTTTGATTCAAGAGCTGCTACGAAAGGGACAGCCTTGATGAAGAGCGCAGGGATATTGCAGCTGCTACGAGTGCCTCTTATCAAGAAAGCAGCAGTTGAGCTGCTGAGCAGGGTTCAGCTTGGATCAGAGATTTTTGCAGTGAAAGTAGATGGTTATGGACTGGCAGAGGATAAACATATGAAGGTAGAGATCTTGCTGGAAGGGAGTCAAGAATCATTAATTACAGCGGATACAGCGGCGGCTGCAGCTGATGCGTTGTACCACAGAGATCACCCAGCGGGGGTTTATCATATAGAGCAAGTCTTTCAGATTAATGATTTAATCCAAGCCATGGAGGACCCACCTCAGCTGAAGGTATGGATAAACGGGCAACGAATGTCATAAGTCTTTTCTAAAAATGCTGGTGCTAGCCAGATACTATAGAGTATCATTAAGGAGATGAATTAGTACAAGATTTTGGCGAAGCATGAGGAGTATTTGCAGATGAAGATGACGATAGATTTTACGAAAGACGATTACTGGAAGCTGAACAAGTATGTGATGTTCCATATGCCTCAGTTCAAAAATTTAATCCTCCTGGTTATGATCGTGCTGCCTATTCTGATGTGCGCTGCATTAAAGGTGCTCGGCAGGTCTTGGGAGGTCTCCATTATCCTTGGGCTGCTCATAGGTGTACTTGCGGATTTATATGTTGTTTTTTCAGTAAAGCTTAAAGTGCAGCGGTATGTAAAGACGAACAAAGGCCTTGTTGGTGAACATACGATCGAAGTGAATGACAACGGGTTTACCGAAACGACGTCGATTAATCAAACGCATTACCCTTGGAGTAAAATTGCGCATATTCGCGAAGATGGCGGGTATTTCTATGTTTTTGTGAATGATACACAAGGTATTAACGTACCGAAGAGAGGATTTGCAAATGCTGAAGAGCAAGCTGAATTTAAACAGCTGGTAGAGAAATACACAAATCGGCATTGGCGGTAACAGCCATAGCTTTGCCTTTGTAAAAGCTCATCTAACTTAGATGAGCTTTTTTAATTTGATACAAATGAAACCAAGACTCATTTCTTGTCGTTATTCATTCAACACGTGAATATTAGATAAAGTATAAGGACTTCTAGATCGTCCTAATTATTTGTGGGGGAATGGAGTGAATAGCATGGTTAATGAACCGGCCGGCTTTTGGATTCGTTTCGGTGCTGCTTTGCTGGATGGGATTATTGTTGGCATTCCCGTGTACATTATTTCTTATTTCATTACTGGAAGCTCAGATGAGAGCTGGTTTACCGAGTTGTCTACATTTCTGTACTCGCTGCTTCTGCCTGTCTTCTGGGGGGGATATACGATTGGAAAGTTTATTTGCGGCATAAAAATTCGAAAGGTATCTGACGAAGGTCCCCCAGGGATTGGTACGATGCTGCTAAGAGACGTCGTTGCCGGTCTAATCTATGGTTTTACATTCGGAATTGCAGTCCTTATCAGTCTGTTGATGGTAGTGTTTAGAGAGGATAAACGCTCTATCCATGATTTTATTGCAGGGACTGAAGTCGTTCGTTCATAAATGGTTATGAAGGCTCAAGGCGCTAAGGATAGCATATCTAAGCGGCTTGAGCTTTTTTACGCAACACTTTGTTTGCAGGAAGCGTCTTTAATATATAGGTATTCATCACAGGGGGATATAAATTTGAGCTATCGTAAAAGGTTTTGGTTATGTGCGTTATGTTTCGTCCTGATCATTTGTTCAGGGTGCGGCGAAGAGGAGACAAAGACAGAAATTTTTAAAGAAGAGGTAGTCTCTATTCGATTAGAATGTGTGCAATCTTGTCTTGAGCTGCAGTATAAACCTTTTACAGTTAAAACAATTGAGGACGAGGATGAAGTTAAACGATTCGTTCAAGCTCTAAATCAAGCTGAAGAGAGACTCGGAATGTTGGATTACAGCGCTATGTTTATGATGAGGGTCACTTATAATGACGGAACGATTCATCAATATCATTTAAATATAAGGGAAGGGGAAATAGAAAGAGGTCTGTTGGTAGATCTGAATGGACTGTCCACTGCCTATGAGCTTCCGGAGGATGCGTATGCAGAATTGGCAGGACTTATTTATGACACTGAAGAATGACATGATGTAGGAGTGAAACTAGTGTGAATAAATTAATTTGGATGAAAACAAATAGAGTAAAGAATGGGCTGTTTGTAAGTATCGTACTGTTTCTTATATTAGCAGTGACCTGTCCGGACGAAGAAGATTACTATGCTTGGCTTGATGAGCAGCACGGCATTTCATGCGGAGAGTATAACTACATAGACGGGCAGTCCTGCGTCAAGGACGGACAGGTGGTTTTGCGCTCTGGACACACCCTCAATGGAATGATATTTACCAAGCGAGAAATGGAATATGAAAGTTTGGAGGACGGGACTTTGTATAAAGTGGATTCAGTGGGCTTCTTTAATACTTTTTATTAGGAGTGTTGTTGACCTACCGTACACTCAGGAAACACGATCAGCAGTGTGCTCTGCGAAGTTCCATTGGGACGAGGAGTGAATTGGAATGGCAGATGCTTTTTCATCAAGGAACGCCGCAACCTTTACAAAATGACGATTAAGATGGAGGGGTATGACTAATGACATCTGTATCCACAGCTGCTGCATTTGATACGATGAGCTTCCCTGTAATTGAAACGGATAGACTTTTGCTTAGAGCAATGGATCACTCCGATGCAGAAGCCTTATTTGATTATTTTAGCAAAGATGAAGTGACGATGTATTATGATCTTGAAAGCTTCACCCAACTGGAGCAGGCTGAAGGGTTAATTCAGAACTGGAACAATCGATATGAACGGCAAGAGGCAATCCGCTGGGGGATTACTTTGAAATCATCTGACCTCGTCATCGGTACATGCGGATATCATAATTTGAAAAAGAAGCATCTGAAAGCAGAAATCGGGTATGAGCTTCACCCTAGTTATTGGGGAGAGGGCATTATGAATGAGGCGGTTTCAGCGATATTAGCTTTTGGCTTTAAACAGATGGGGTTTAACAGGATTGAAGCGCTTGTGCATTGTGAAAATGTGAATTCAAAAAGG
The DNA here is from genome assembly GCA_023715865.1 of Neobacillus mesonae. Lineage (GTDB taxonomy): Bacteria > Bacillota > Bacilli > Paenibacillales > Paenibacillaceae > Paenibacillus. The sequence goes on along the minus strand of JAMBOW010000001.1, from coordinate 2,315,602 downwards.
TTTCTGGAAAAATCGAGTTTTTTGCAAGAGGGGATCTTGCGTGAAGCCCTCATGAAGAATAAGACCGCGGCAGCTGCTGCACTCTATTCTCTTCTCAAACGAGAGTTTGCCTAAGCAAAGGGGACCCTCCTTAGGAAGGAGATAAACCAATAGGAGGAATCATCGATGGAAGTTCGGCAGATGGCAACAGCGTATCTGTTTAAAGAGGATAAAGTTCTAATGCTGAAAAGGTTAGGGAGCCGGCTCCATGAACAGGCATTTTGGTCTGGACTTGGCGGGCACCTGGAACCGGAGGAGCTCTCTCACCCTAGGGAGGCGTGTATACGAGAGGTACAGGAGGAGTCTGGGATCGAGCGAGATGAAATCAAAGGTCTAGAGCTAAGGTACATATTACATAGAATTAAAGAAGGCGAACTACGTATTCAATATGTTTATTTCGGTGAAGCCAACCAGGAAATTCTTAAACCTTGTGACGAAGGAGAACTATACTGGGTGCCGAAGAAGAAACTGCTTAACCTATCAATGTCTAGAATTAATCACTTTATGCTGGAGCATTATCTCACCAGTAACTCTATAGACCACATCATGGTGGGAACCATTACACTGAATAGGTTGGGCAAGCCGCATATGCAATGGTCAGAGATGAAAGATCCCTTCATTTTTTAAACTTGGAGAAGAAGGAGGATACCATTTTGAGTTCTGTATTTTCCATTTTAATCAATGATCTGATTGAGTCCCATGAGGTCCCTGATTTACGGCAGTCTGTTGGATGGGACCGGAGAGATCAGGACTATCCGATTTTGTTTGAAAGATGTCTATTCTGGGGAAGCGCAAGGGACGAGTCCGGAAGGCTTGTTGCATTTGGTTATATTACCGGTACGGGACTTGAACATGGTTATATGGAGGATGTTATCATTCATCCGGACTTTCAGCGACAAGGCCTTGGCAAGCAACTCGTCCAGTCTTTACTGCATACGGCAGAAACTTATGAAGTGTCCATCGTAACTGTTACTTTTGCAAATCAGCATGAGTCGTTCTACATAGAATCTGGATTTACACCATGCAAAGGAGGATTATGGAGGCTTCGTCAGGGGTGAAAGATTTGAAGTATATCATTTCAACGCTCTTACTCATTTTGTTAATTGGATGCTCCGGAAGTAGCAAAATACCGCAGGAAAAGCTTTTCCTTAAAAGCTATCTTGAAAATAAAGGGTACCAAGTTACTTCTTACGAGGGCCGTGCTCAAAGCTATGAACTGACACAGGAGAAGATTGTAACTTTACCATATATGATGTATTGGGGGTTGCAGACTGTAGATCCTTCACCGTATTTTGGAGAGAACATAAACGTGGAGAAGTTCATTGTGACAAATCATCCTCTGACTAAAGAGAAGGTTGAAGTGTTTGTCTATGAAGCTGGAGGCAAACCTATAGGAGGAACGTCATATCCTCATGGGAATATTTCTTTTGACGGTGGATATTGGTCTATAGATGGAAAAACGTTAGAAGAAATTCAACTTAAATCTTTTCAAGCTTGGAGAGAAGACTGGGTTAACAAGTATAAATAGGCGCAAAAAGTTGCGCCTATTTGTTATTTTTTGTATAGTCATTCAACTGTAAGCTGGAAATTAGATCCGCTACACTGCCTTCACATTGATCATTATGATATGGCTGTGCGGCAGGGACGGCATGTCATGAAAGCTAAAGCTCAAATCCTGTTGAGGGATGTCATACTCCATTTTATTAGTAAGAAAATCAAGACTTTCCTTCATGACCTCAATTGTAAGCCATTCTCCGGCGCAGCGGTGTCCCGTATAATGGTCTCCGCCGCCTTGGGGAATGAAGTTAAAGGGGCTTTTATTCCAATCGTGAAAGCGATCCGGTCTGAATTTCTCCGGGTTATCCCATAGATCAGGGTGATGATTCGTCCCATACAGATCTAATAAAGTGAGCACACCCTTCTCAAATCGATATCCCTGCCAAGTAAAATCCTTGATTGGACGCGCTGGCAGGAAAGGAAAGAACGGATAAAACCGCCGTACTTCCTGTACAAAATTTTGAAGATACTTTTCTTCCGCAGAAGCTAGTTTTACTCGTTCCTCAGGCTGCTGAATGACGGCAAGAGCTGTAAAGCATATATAAATCGCTATAGCGACAATGGGACGCAGAATGTTAATGATCTCTATGGCTGCTGTTTTTGGATCGAGCAGTTCACCTTTCAAATCGCGGTGCATGGAGAAAGTATACAGTGTGCTGTCTTCTGCGGGATGGATGCTCCCTTCCCGTACCTGTTCGACCAGCTCGCCAATCCATTTTTCCGCCTTAGCACGGGCATGTTTGCCTTTCATATGACCAAGACCAATGGCAGCTGTGGCTTCCACCATGGCAACAAACCATTTTGCTTTTTCTTTTACTTCCTCTTCAGGAAGCGGAACACCGGCCCATTCGCAGGCAGCCCGGCACAGCAATTCCCCTGCCTCTTCATACAGTTCAACTTCCTTCTTGTTCTCCCATCGTTTCGCGGCAAGAGACCAATGTTTCCCGGTAATCTCTCTTATACTAGCGAGAGCATCACGGTTCATAACAGACATAAACATATTTTTGCGATGATGATGCTCTTCACCATCAAGGGTTTGTACCCCGCCTTCACCGAACAGTGTATTGATTACACGTTTTGGAGCCGCGTTTTTTCTTTCAAACTTATCATTATCGTAGAACAGCTTGGCTGCTTCCTCACCCCGCATGCATATTGCCCGTTCACCCAGTAGTCTGGTTTCAAAAATGTCGGACTGGAAGCCGATCGTACGATTCGTTATGTACAAGTAGCCTTCACGAAGCACGCTTAGACTATGATCCAAGCCTTCTTCCTTTGGAATAAGCTTTGTTTCTTCCATGCATTTAAGCCTCCTTTAACCCGAGTAAAAGATCAGATACATCTTAGTACCCTTCTACGTTAGGATTAAACAAGGCTGAACAGTTTATGTATTTTACTGTAATTGTTGCTTATTTCCTTTGTGAACATAATAAGTTTGATAAGTTCCATTCTCTGAAATCTCCAGGCAATTCAGCTGTTTGCCATATGCACATGCACCGTCGATGCCGATTTTGTCCTCTTGAAACCATATGCCCGCTGAAGAATGCAGATGCACAGTTGGAGTATGGCCGAATATGACCGGCTTATCGATACTAGTGGGTTGGTCATGGAACAGATTACGAATCCAAATGAAATCTTCTTCAGGCTGCTCCTTAAAATCTGCATAAAAAGGATTAATCCCCGCATGAACAAATAGATGGGACTCAGTCTCATAGTATAAAGGAAGTGTTTGAAGAAATTCCAGGTGATGTCGAAAGTGCTCCATAATATAGGACTTCGCTTCTGAATACGCTTTTTTATTGAAAATCTGATCCTCGAAATAGGAAGAGCCCATATAACTTTCAATCGTCTGGTAACCCCCGTTGTTGATCCAGCGTTCATCCTCGTCCTTCATCATGGCGTTCAGAAATAATTGATCATGATTGCCCTTCAAGACAACGATACCAAAATCCTTATGAAGCGTCATAATCTGATCAAGTACTTCTTTACTGTTCGGTCCGCGATCTACATAATCACCAAGGAGTATGAGCTTGTCTTGTTCTGGCTTATAGTCTGCTGTATGCAGCAATGCATTAAATTCGTCGTAACATCCGTGAATATCGCTAATGACTAGGGTTCGAATAACAAGCGCTCCTTTCTATATATCATCCTGCTTATAAAGTAACATCTTACTATATAGATTAAACCAAAGGTATGAACTAAAAGAAATTATATATCAAATAGAGGAAAATGACGCTGTTTTCTGTAAATATAAGGTAGTTATTTATGAGGAAAGGGTGACTATTGTGGAAATAAGTCTGGTTAAAGAGCTGCTCATTAGCAAAACGGAGGATATTGAAAAAAGAACACTACATGTACTTGCTCAGTTGTCAGACGAAGAAGTTAACTATCGTTACAATGAGATGTCTAACAGCATAGCGAACCTGGTCGTCCATATCAGCGGAAATATAGATGAACGTATTCGAAGCGGGATTTGCGGAAGAGAAGTTATTAGAGACAGGGATGCAGAATTTGAGACCCTGTATCGAACCAAGGATGAACTGATCGAATTAACAAATCAGTCCTACCGGGATGTAAAGGAGACAATTCAGCAGATGAGCGAAGAAGATTTTATGAAGACCCAGCAGATTCGGAATCGGGAACACATCAATCTGGACGTTTTACTCAAGTGTGTAACTCATTTTTCAGAGCATTTGGGGCAGATGCTATACCTTGCCAAAATGTTAAAAGATCAAAATTTTGTTACGGCATCCATTCCCAAAAGAAAATAGGGTAAATGCACTCTCTGTCTTCCTGTTCGTTTATAACTTCCTTTAAAGGTTTATATATGTATCAAGATGAACAATTAAGGGAGAGACTCATATGGCAGGAAATAGAGAACATTTAACGAAACGCAAGAAGAAAATCACTGTCGGAATCATTGTCGCTGTTCTTTTGTTAGCTTCATTTTTGCTATATTACTTTGGTAACTTTACAGCTGTAGATGTGTAAACAGACCTTGAATACGTAAATCTAAAAATAACCCTCGCTAATGAATGCGGGGGTTTTTGCATTGCATAAAAATAGAGTACAATAGTAGAAAATCCAAATTTTTCAAGTTGTTCTTGATCGTGAATAACCGCGTCGTAAGAGGGGCAGGTGGATATGAAGAAGAAGCTGCTGATCATTGCCGGCATTGTGATATTTCTAATGATCATATATGTAACTTCCCGGACTTTTTTTCTAACAGAACCTCCTGATTTAACTGTAAAAATAGATGGGGAAGAACACTCTTTTCTAAAAGGCTCATATCTTTGGGGCAGCGCTGTTGCAGATGCGCCGCATCCCTTTGAGTTAGTCGAGCAGCGAGAGAGTTACAAGATAGCGCCTAACACGGAGCTCATCTTGTCTTTTTCCATAGATCCCTCCGAGTATTCTGTTGAACTAATAACAGGAGTGACGAGCAGCCGCCCTATACCTGTCAGAAATAATACGCTCTTCGCCCCTTCAGAACCTGGAATCTACGTCATAGAAGTATTCGGGAAATGGCCGGCCGGGACCGGTTCTTATGTAGCTCAGATTGAAGTGATTTCAGATTGATATTCATACTTAAGATATGACACATAATGCTGTACAAAGTAACACACAGGAAGGAGATAGTCTATGAGTAATAAAATACAACTCGTGCTTGATGCGGGAGGAGTGATTACGGCTAATCTATCCCCTGCTTATTGGAAAGAACTGTCGCCAGCATCTTTATCCTCCGAGGAGAGCATCGTCCATAAGTTCAAACGAGAGATTAGGGAGAAATTATGGTCAGGTCATGTTACGGAGGCGGATTTTTACCTTTGGGTTAGAGGGCATTCCAGCGAATTAAAGCAAAACGATGAGCAGTTCAGACAACTTGTACAAGGACATCTACGGCTGTTGCCAGCTTCAGAACATTTGGAAGAATGGTCTGGCAAGGCAGATTTACATATTTTAAGCAATCACAGACACGAATGGTTAACCCCTGTATTGGCACCGATCCTACCGTTTATTGCTTCCTGCACAATTTCAAGTGAAGTGGGGATGTGTAAACCGAGTGCTTCCATTTACACGTACTTGCATCGTAAGCTGGGCAATTTGGATGATATTTATTTTGTAGATGATCAGGAGCGTAATCTGCTGCCGGCAAGAGAGATGGGATGGAAGACGATTTTGGCAGATCCTGAGGGGCAGTGGGTTGAGACAATCAATGAACTATTGGGGTGATGGACACTTGGTTATGAATTTAGCCAACCGAATAACGATTGCCAGGATGGCGCTTATTCCGCTGTTTATGATTTGTTTCTATACCTACCCATCTATAATTGCAGATGAACCGGGGATTTTTCGCTTTCTGAATGAATACGGTAAAGTGTGCGCTCTTATTCTGTTTGTGGTTGCTGCCAGTACAGATAAGCTGGATGGATATATTGCGAGAAAATACAATCAGATTACCAATTTGGGTAAGCTGCTGGATCCGTTGGCCGACAAGCTGCTTATTTCAGCTGCGCTTATTATGCTGGCTGAGTCGGGTATGATCCCTTCTTGGATCGCAGTTATTATCATCGGGAGAGAGTTTGCGATTACAGCACTTCGGTTAGCTGCGACCGGTCAAGGTATTGCTCTGGCTGCAGATCGGTTTGGCAAAATCAAGATGGTGCTTCAGGTCTCAGCTATTATAGCCGTGCTATTGAACACCGCTCCCTTTCATATGTTTGCAAAGCTTCCCGTAGACGAAGTGATACTGCTGGCTGCAGCGATCTTAACGGTATTATCAGGTCTTCATTACATCGTGCAAAATGTAAGACTATTAAGATAGTGTGATTATTATACTTAATCAACCGAAGCAATAAGGGGGAAATCCATTGAATCCTGAGATGAAGGACCTGCATGAACGGTTTAAATCATCCGAATTGCCGCTGAAATATACGATTCAAGAAGCAGAGAGTCTATTGAAGCGTAAATACGGAGTCGTCATCGTGAATCCACTGGAAGTGTCCGATTTAAAGAACGATCCTCTTATTCAGTACAAACATATCGTAAAAATCTATCATGTAAATGATGCTCAGATCCTGTCATCCCTCTTTAATCCTGCTGAGCTGGAAATGATAAATGAAATGCAGGCAGCTCAAGCTTCGAATCCATCAAGTGAGGACTCTCTCCCTGCAGAAGAGCGGCTTTGGAGAAAAATACGGCAGGGCAGGCTGCTGCGAATTGTGCTGGAAAGTGAAGATAAGCAGCATGTATCCGGATTTACGCTTCAAGGGATAAGTCAGCAGCTATATCAGGATTTATGCATACTTAACGGCATTCGAGAAGAAGACAGCACTTTGGGTAATGAGAATTACGAAACCTATCTTACGCTACTATATCAAGGGGAGTATATTTAAAGAGAGGTTTTTGGAAGAATTACAACTCTCGGCGATGCCAATCACGAGATTCATCCAATGACCAACCTCAAGTACAAGAGAGGTTTTTGGATGATGAACGACTTTTGACGAAGTCAACTGGAGAGAATCAGCCAAAACACCGATCGTACTACACGAGGAGGGTCCTTTTTATTAAGCGACTGACAGCAAGCCGACCGGAGTATCAGCCAAAATACCGAACGCACAGAAAGGGCAGTGATCATCATGATAAGCAAAAATAACGCAGAGCATTACATATGGGGAGAAATCTGTGATGGATGGAAGCTCGTGAACAACAGCGATATGAGCGTAATTCATGAGAAAATGCCTCCAGGCACCATGGAAGAAAGACATTTCCATCAAGCAGCAAAACAATTTTTCTTTATCCTGATTGGAGAAGCGGAAATTGAAGTGGACGGACAGATACACAGATTGAAGGAACATGAGGGAATAGAGGTTTCCCCGAAGGTTCCTCATCAAGTTTTTAATCGGTCTGAACAAGATATTGAGTTTCTTGTCATATCTACGCCGCCGACAGCAGGGGATCGCGTGAAATTAGAGTAGGGATCACAGCAAAAAAAGCCAGCAGCTATAGACAAGAGGATGACTTCATCATCGCTTTTTTGCCCGGAGCTGCTGGCTTTTATAATTATACGGAATTAGAGTATTCAATTACTTGCCTTAAAGTTATACAGCGGCTTAATGATTTCTGTGATTTCCAAAGCTTCCGTCGTATTGTCCAAAATTTCTTCAATCGGCTTATATGCCATGGGCGCTTCATCCAGCGTTGCGGTGCTTACCGATGAAGTCCATACGCCGCGCATGGTGTCCTTAAAGTCATTCATATGCAAAATATCCTTGGCTCTGGAACGGCTCATCAGGCGGCCTGCTCCATGGGGGGCGGATTGGTTCCAGTCCGGGTTTCCTTTGCCGATGGCGATAATAGATCCGTCACGCATATTGATCGGGATGATGACCTTTTCGCCTGCCTTGGCGGAAATGGCCCCTTTGCGGATAATTTTATCTTCCGGATTAATATAGTTATGGATAGTTGTGAATTTCTCCAGCTGACTGTAGTTCAGATTGAGGAACTCAGCAATTGCTTTTGACATCCCCTGACGGTTCAGCAGGGCAAATTCTTGAGCGGCAAACATGTCCTCCAAATATTCGTCAGCTCCGGCTCCTTCCAGAAACATAAGCGGTTTTGGGACCTGGTATACTTCCATCATGGTTTTATACTTATCAATAACGGCAGGTATGGCTTCAAGATTACCAGATTTTTTGAGCAGACCGATTTCCTCGTTTTGTTGATGGGTCAGATCCTTGAGGCGGTCAATACAATAGTTCTCTGCTTTTTTCTGATGATATTTAGCTACCTGAAGTCCAAAGTTGCGGCTTCCGGAATGAATAACAAGAATTTTGTTGCCAGCCGAGTCTTCATTAATTTCAATGAAGTGATTGCCTCCACCCAGGCTTCCAACACTTCTTAAGTGCTTTTCGTATATCGTGCCTGTTTTCTTGGAGATGTTCTCAATTTTTTGTTCCAGTACAGGCTTATGGATTTTGTGAGCGATCTTCTGGTGAATCGAGTTGCCGTGAGGCACTTTATGACGTATAAAATGATCCAACTCTTCGAAATGGATATCCATCTGTCCGAGATAAGTGACTTCCATCCCGCAGCCGATATCGACCCCGATGAGATTGGGTACGACGCGTCCTGCAAGCTCTGCCGTAAATCCGATCACGCAGCCCTTTCCGGCATGGGTATCCGGCATGATGCGCACCTGGACTCCTTCAAACGCCTTCTGATTGCATAGCTCGAGCACTTGACCGTAAGCTGTTTCTTCTATATTGTCTGTGAAAATTTTAGCTGTGTTGTATTTGCCTATTGCCTCAATCATAATGATAACTCCTTTTACCTTACGCATTCATATGAAATTTGCGAAATCAATGATTTGTATAATATAACATTTATTTCTTCCGCATTTGAAATAAAGATCGGTTTAAATTGTTTTATCCGGGTGGCTTCATTCCTTGATGACGAGACCAAATATTTTAGAAAAAAGTAAAGCTTGAGCCGGAGCAATAATACAGCCTTGCAAATCCTCCATCGTAACACCGAGATTGAAAAAGTCACATTCGCTCAAATCCACGTCTTTTAAACTTGCACCAGAAAACTGGGCTTGATCAATCGTACAGCTTGTAAGCTCGATCTTGGAAAATTCAGAATGGTAAAAATCCGATCTGATGAGAGAGCATTCACGAAAAGACACATTCTTCAAATTGGCAAACCGAAATGTAGCATAGTCTCCGGCACAATCTAAAAAAGAGACGTTTCTCATCGTAGCGGCAGTCAAGTCGATACCTACAATTTTGCAATGTACAAACTGTACCCTGTATAAAATAGAATCACTGAAATTGACATTGGATAAATCACAATTTTTAAATACGATATCGGTTAACTCTGCATTCGGAAGGGATGTGTTATGAAAAGCTATATTTTCGAACACCATCTGATCCATCATGATTTTTTCAGCTGTAATATCGGAGATTTCCCCGTCTGCACAAATAGACTGACTTAATTCTGCACGATCCAAGAACATCGTCTCTGTAAGAGAGACAGGCGTAAGCTGCTTTGGAATCATAGGCTTAGTAATTTTAATAGGCTCGCTCAGGTGACATCTCCTCCGGTCAAATATGTACTAGTTATATTCATTCGTACTGTCTATTGTAACAAACACTAATGAGATGCACAGTGTGCAAGGAGCAGTTTAGCAAGCAATATATAATGATCGGCGGTGGCAAGCAAGTTATAATATGATTTAAGATTGTGCGTGTGAACTAACTACAGATAGAAAAACAGGTGAAAGCAATGATTAAATATAATATATGTTTTATTAAAAAGGGCGACCGCATCTTATTATTAAACCGTAATAAGTCACCCTGGATGGGATGCTGGAACGGAGTCGGCGGCAAATTAGAGACTGACGAAACTCCACGTGAATCTATGCAGCGTGAAGTCATGGAAGAGACTGGACTTGTAGATGTAAAATTAAGTTATAAAGGGCTCGTTACATGGGTTACGCAAAATCAGTCAGTTTCAGGAATGTATCTTTATCTGGGTGAGCTGGAGGAGGACGCCGACTATTCTTCTCCTATGCAGACGGAGGAAGGAATTCTGGACTGGAAAGCGATTGATTGGATATTGCATCCGGAAAATAGGGGGATCACATCGAATATCCCCGTGTTCCTCCCAAGTATGCTTAAGGATGAGTATTGCTATGAATACCAGTGCATTTATGAAAATAACCATTTGGTAGAGCATTCGAGCTTTCCACTTCATCCTAATACTGAGGAAGCCGTACATACGCATGGATACTTAACAGATAAATATGGGGAACGAAGCGCAGCGCTGAGCTGATCAACTTAACTAGAAGGGCGGTATTTATAAATGTCTCAAGTCATAGAGGAACGATTAAAGGTTCTAGGTATTGAGCTACCCGTAGCTAGTCATCCTGCTGCACAGTATACAAATACGGTCATCGTAAATGGACTCATGTTCGTATCAGGCAAAGGACCTTCGGGGAGTCCGAGAGGGAAGCTGGGGAGCGATTTTACAACCGATGAAGGCTATGCATTTGCTCGTTCTGCTGGCATTGAGGTTTTGGCTGTTGTGAAGGAGGCGCTTGGTAGTCTGGATCGTGTTAAAAGAGTTGTCAAAGTACAGGGATTTGTAAACGCAGAGGCAAGCTTTGAAGAACACCATAAGGTATTGAATGGATATTCCGACTTGATGTATGACATTTTTGGAGAACAAGGGGTTCATGCGAGGTCTGTATTTGGAGCGGTTTCCGTTCGGGATAACCTGCCAATTATCGTAGATTCCATATTTGAGGTAGCAGAATAATGATGTTGATCTAAACAGTAAAGGAGCGGATCAATTGAAAATTAAAGCGGTATTTCTTGATTTTTACGGAACATTGGTTCATGAGGATGACGATATTCTTCCCCTGATTTATGAACAGATTCAGATCAGTGCAGGTCGGGAGTGTACGCATAGGGAGATCGGGAGTTATTGGTGGCGGGCTGCTTCAAGCATGTACGACGAAAGCTTCGGAGATGCTTACCGGCTGCAAAGGGATATCGGTATTCAATCCTTGGCGGATACTCTTCAATTTTACGGATCATCCCTTGCGTCTGAAGAGTTAATCAGTACTCAATTTGATCATTGGGCGAAGCCGGTACTATACGAGGATACACTGCCCTTTATAGCTTGGCTTAGGAGCGAAGGGATTCGCTCTTATATTTTATCAAATATCGATACGGCTGATGTTCTCTCCGCTGTGGACTTTTATGGAATTGAAGTGGACGGAATCATTACAAGGCGAAAGTGTAAGATCCTATAAACCTCGGCCGGAAATGTTCCAGCAGGCACTCACTCTCAGCGGTCTTCAGCCAGATGAAGTGGTTCATGTTGGAGATTCACTCAAAAGCGACATTTTAGGTGCACAAAGTGCTGGGTTAGCGGCCATCTGGTTAAATCGTCTTGGAAGGCCGGGGAATGAGCAAATAGTGCCGAGCTATGCTTGTGAAAATTTAGAGGAATTACGGTTTTTCCTAGCTGATAAGGAGTTTGCATGACAGTTATTTATATTTTATTAAGCGTCATTGTTGGTTTTGCTTGAGTGGGAACGATGGATGGGTTTGGAGTGGTGCAAGCGACAAATGATTGCATAATAAACGGTTAAATTGCGTAACTTTCCCTGTTATTTGTGAGGTTTTTTTGTCTAATACGTATACAAGGTTCATATTGAGGCGTAAACATTCGAAGATTATGTATGAGCTTGTTATAATAGAGGATAATATCTGCCAAGCAAACCATAAGGGAGTTATGAGCGATGAAACAACAATTATTGACAGGATCGTGGAAAACAGCATATAAGATGGCCTCCTCCTTTTTCAAGTCAAATTGGTCTCTTCGTGATTATCCGATTGAGTTTATGAACCAAGAAGTTAAGGACGAGTCGGACTCCTATTTGAAGAAGTATCCTTGGGAGGCCAGGATATTAAATTGGTATTGGATGCGCGGCGAGGGACAAACAAAAGAAGAGGCCTATGCGGATCTTCGCGCTAACTTTGAAGCGTACTTGCAAAAGGGAGGAGACCTTCCAAGACCAGGCAGCAAGGCGGGCATTGTATACGCAAGCGTAGATCAAATCAATCAGCTGGAGCCGGAAGGAATTATATTTTTCAAGGAAATCTTCGGTCTCGACTACTACGGTATGTTTATTTCAGATGAAGCATCTTTGTTTGATTTTTGTGATTCCAAATTCGCTCTTCTTAAGAAGATTACTCGAATTCAGGAGAACTACGGTATTTCGATCAGTGATATTGAAGGACTGCGGATCGTAGGCATTCTTCAACGAATGAAGGAAGCAGGCGTATAATTCAATGTAACAGAGCATGAGGTGGAGGGATAGTACATGAGCATGCCCACACATATTGTTGCTGCCGGGGGAATTGTTCAGAAGGAAGATGGACAGATTCTGCTGGTGAAAACACACCATGGCGGATGGGTGTTCCCTGGCGGACAAGTGGAAGTTGGAGAAAATGTCATCGATGGCTTGATCCGTGAAATCAAGGAAGAGAGCGGTATTGATGCTGAAGTGTCTCATTTGATTGGTGTTTACTCCAATACGGGTGTCTATAAGTGGCATGACGGAATTACGGACGTACCCACTAAACTAATGTTGGATTTCGCATGTACACTTGTCGGAGGAGAAATTTGTATTTCGGATGAGACCACGGAAGTATTATGGGTGGATCAGGATCAAGTACTGAATTATATCACTGCCGAGGCGATTCGCACACGGTACCAGGCCTTTTTAAACTTTCACGGAGCTGTTCAGTATATGGAGTATGTCACAAAACCCGAATTCGATATAAAACTAAACAGAACTATTTAACGCAACGATGAGTAAGCTGACTTTGTACACCTAAAAGAAAACAATTCCCCTATATCTATTCGTTTTATCCTATCCATCTATAGAATCTTACAATCCATCATGATTTACAACATTCACGAATACACCCCTTGAATTTATTGCAATAGAGGCATAGTATAGAAGCCCAAGAAGCAACACAAACAACTGATAATTCATTAAATATAGGAGACCACACCTTGAAAGCATTGCAGCATGATAATTTATTTAAACTTGTACAGGATGAAGATGCATTGGAGTCGCTGTACGCTCATTATTCTGTACTTGATGTGCAGAAACATATTTTGAGTGAGAGAGAAGCAGCGGAAATAATCATTCCTTACTCCTATCATTTGCAGCATGAAGAGAAATTTATCGCCTTTTTTAAGGAAATGTACAATTGGATGGGCTGTACCGTTATTTTGCGGCGTAACCGCAGTTTAAATAGAAGGTCAGATAAAAGATTAGGAACAGTTAATCAGCATATTTATAAAGAATTACGTGTTCTGCAAGAGGACTATATTATGGTGGAAACTCAAGATGAAATAGAACTGCTTGCCAAGCTCTCTGTTCTGGAAGTCATGTTCTCTGATTTTATTTTTGGAGATGGTAAGATTGTTATTCAAGGCAACTATGACTTGAGCTTTCCGGCTTATTGGAATTCGGAGGAGTCCGTTCTTCAGGATGTGACAGATCATTGCGGCTTGTTTCTCCGAGATTAGGGGGATTAGATAGTCCCTCAATTGTTAGTTAGCAGTGTCTTAAATTAAATACGATGTAACAAGTGGAGGCTAAATGGATGACATCGTTGTAGTTCCCTATGACCCGTATTGGGTAACAGAGGCAAAGGAAATGGGTCAGATGATTAGAGCCGCATTAACTGAAGGAGCAGCAGTAAGAATTGATCATATCGGTTCAACGTCTGTTCGGGGACTCGCGGCCAAGCCTATCATTGATATACAAGTATCTGTACACCACTTAGGTTTAGAAGAATTGTACAAGCCTGGACTGGAGTCGATAGGTTTTATACATAGAGATAGTAATCCTGATCTGACCAAATCATACTTCCGCGAGCATCCGGGTACAAAGCGAACCCACATCCATGTGAGAGAACAGGGCAGCTGGTCAGAGCAGTTAAGCTTGTTATTTCGTGATTATTTACGTGTGCATCAGGAGGACGCATTGCTGTATGAACAAGAGAAATACCGACTGCTTCAGCTGTATAGAAGGGATCGCAGTATGTATGTGGAGGAGAAGGGACCCATCGTGTGGCATATTCTGCAAAAAGCACATGCATGGTCAATGAAAGCAGGGTGGAGACCGGGACCTAGCGATTTTTAGAAAGCTTGAAAGAGGGAATGGAATGAAACATTATGATTTCGAAATGAATCAGGAAATGGACAGCACCGTAGGTTTGCTGCACTCTATGGTAATTTATAATTTTGAAAGATTAAAAAGGTTCGTCAGAGACCTTTCCCAAGAAGAAATCGACTATAGAGCCCCAAAAGAAGAGCAGAACAGTATTGCTCAGCTGCTGAGGCATTTAGCTGTCGTTGACCTTCATTGGGTGTATCGGCTGCAAGCTAAGGAAGTGCCCGAAGTTTGGATTCATAAGCTTGGACCTATGATCGCTGAGGACGGAAGTCTTCCTGTGGTTAGAAATATTTCACTGAACACCTTGATTCAGGAGTATGAGCAAATTCAGGAAATGTTCAGAAATGTATGTATGAGTATACGGGACTCGCAGCTGGAAGAGCAGGTTCCATTTGAAAATGGAAATACAGCTTCAATTCGCTGGGGGATCTGGCATGTTGCTGATCACAGCAGACATCATTACGCTCAGATTGGAGCTTTAAAGAAATCATATAGAGCTCAAAATTCAAAGTTCTAAACCGTAGATTGGCAGTGTGATCGAATTGGAATCATTAACTGAGATCTAGTGTGAAACAAGGGGGACGAAACAAATGAAAATTTATGATTTCAGCTCAATGGCGGGAAATAAGATTTCTGCTTATGGAAGTCAAAATTTCAGCCTTACTGGAATACTGCATGAAGAATCTAATGTACGTATGGCTTGTATACGGCTCGGACCAGAGGGCATAATTGGTCACCATCCTGCGGCTACAGATCAATTATTCCTCCTAATTGATGGTGAAGGCATCGTCACTGGAGGAGAAGGAGTTGAGTATCCGCTTCAGCCCGGGTTTGCTGTGTTATGGGAAAAAGGAGAGCAGCACGAGACACGAAGCGATACCGGGCTTACTGCTTTTGTAGTGGAAGGAAATATCTCAGGCTTAAAAATGAAGGAAGTTGAATGGAATCATAGCTAGTGTCTTCCTTATTAATGAATATAGACAAAGAGACCCATATTCCTTCTGAACATGGATCTCTTTTTTGTATATGCTACTGCTCATTTGTTAAGTCAATAATCCGATATAAATGGCCGTCGATATCTTTAAAAATGGCATATCGACCTCAGATTTCTATTCAGCAAATGACCAAGGAGCAGGGAAGAAAGTTGATCGACTGGCTGCTTCGCTAAAGCTTAATTTTACAGAAGGAAGAAAGGGTAAGAGCAGCATAGTATCTTATTTGGAAGTAAATGGATTATATGCAAGTCACATATATATCAGATAAGAAATGCGGAGCGCTTAAGCTCCGTTTTTTTCATGGAAAAAGAAAGGGGAATATATTGTGCAAATGACCAATAAAAATCGTCCGTTTTTCAATATTTCTTTTGTTGAATTCAATTTATACTGAAAACGTATTCAAATAAAGAAAACGAATTCATAGACATAAGGGGGCATACAAAGATGGACGGATTAACCATCAGTTGGATCGGGGCGCTAGTTGGACTTGCCATTGCGATCATCCTCATCTTGAGAAAGCTGAATCCGGTGTATGCATTGTTTTTAGGAGCAATAATCGGAGCATTAATCGGTGGTGCGAATCTGCAAGAAACCATTAATGTGTTGGTCAGCGGAACACAAAGCGTCATGGGTACGGTCCTCAGGGTACTCGCCGCAGGGGTTCTGGCCGGCGTTATGATGGAGTCTGGTGCTGCTGAAACGATCGCACAGGCAATTGTTAGAAAATTTGGCGGCGGTAAAGCGATTTTAGCGCTGGCTCTAGCCACAATGATTATTACAGCTGTAGGTGTCTTCATTCCTGTAGCCGTTCTCATTGTTGCACCCATTGCACTCTCAGTAGGTAACAAAATGGGCATTTCCAAGATCGCACTTTTGCTTGCGCTTTCAGGCGGGGGTAAAGCAGGTAATATCATCTCCCCTAACCCGAATACCATCGCAGCGGCAAACGGCTTTAATCTGGATTTGAGCCAAGTCATGATTGCAGGCTTTATCCCTGCTTTGTTTGGACTAGCTGTAACCGTTATCGTGGCATCCATGCTGAAGAACAAAGGAGCCATGGTGTCAGCTGAGGAAGCGGCAAATGACGAAGAAGTAGACTCTTCCAAATATCCGCCGCTTAAAACAGCAATTGTGGCGCCGCTCGTAGCTGTCATTCTGCTGATGATTAACCCAATTGGTTCCATTCTTAATATCGATTTGCTGGCAAGCTTTAAAGTGGACGCCATGTATATTCTGCCAATTGCTGGGGTCATCGGTATGCTTGCGATGGGCAAAGCAAACAAAATTTTGGACTACTCTGCTTCCGGTCTTAATAAAATGACTGCAACCGTTCTCATCCTGCTCGGAGCCGGCGGTATTGCTGGACTGATCTCTAATTCTGATCTATCCACTCAAGTTGTAAGCATTATTGAAGCCTCCGGCATTTCCGGTACGTTCCTTGCACCAATTGCAGGTATTCTGATGGCAGCAGCAACGGCTTCTACATCAACAGGGGTTATTCTTGCTACCGGTTCATTTGGTGAAGCGATTCTGAATATGGGAACTGCACCTCTTGCCGCAGCGGCTATGGTTCATACCGGGGCAACGGTGATTGACTCCTTGCCGCAAGGTAACTACTTCCACGTTACTGCAGGTAGCATGAACATGTCGATCAAGCAGCGGATGGGCCTAGTGCCTTACGAAGCCATTGTCGGCGGAACGATGGCTATTGTAGCGACATTGCTTTACGGGTTTTTCTTATAAGAAATATGTAAATATAAATTTGAATTTATGAGGTGAGAGGGATGACACAACCAACATTTTTGCTGGCACCCGATTCTTTTAAAGAAAGCATGACGGCAAAGGAAGTATGTATTGCGATGGAAGCAGGCTTGCGCAAAGCATTTCCTGAAGCAAATTATGTGCACGTCCCGATGGCGGATGGCGGCGAAGGAACGGTTCAATCTCTCGTTGATGCAACAGGCGGGAAACTTGTTGAAAAAGAGGTCGTTGGACCCTTAGGACAGATTGTTACCGCTAAATATGGAATGATGGGGGACGGAGTGACTGCTGCCATTGAGATGGCTTCGGCAAGCGGAATCCACCTGGTAACGAAAGAAACAAAGAACCCTTTGATCACAACAACATATGGCACAGGCGAACTCATCAAAGAGTGTCTGAATCAAGGAATCAAAAAGATCATTATCGGCATTGGCGGCAGTGCGACAAATGACGGCGGTGCGGGTATGGCTGAAGCGCTCGGTGCGAAGTTTCTGGATGCTGAAGGCAATACGCTGCCGCGCGGCGGAGGCAGTCTCGGCCGTCTCGCTTCGATCGATGTAAGTGAGCTTGATGCACGGCTCGCAGATGTGGAAATTATCGTCGCTTGTGATGTTACGAATCCGCTATGCGGAGAGACGGGCGCATCTCATGTATTTGGACCGCAAAAAGGCGCTACACCGGAGATGGTACTTGCGCTCGATGCTAATTTAGCGAACTATGCTGCGGTGGTTAAAGAGCAGTTGAACAAGGACGTTCGTGATATCCCGGGTGCAGGAGCAGCCGGAGGCCTTGGCGCAGGACTTCTTATCTTTACACAAGCAACACTTCAGCGCGGAATCGATATCGTCATTGAGTACACGGGACTTCGTAACAAGCTGGCAGCTGCGGACTACTGCTTTACGGGTGAAGGCGGTATGGACTTCCAGACTCAATTTGGTAAGACACCTTATGGCGTTGCCAAGGCAGCGAAGCAGGAAGGCAAGAAAGTGATTGCACTGGCTGGTTACATCGGCGAAGGCGTAGAAGCGTTGTATGAAGAAGGTATTGATGCAATCTTCGGTATCGTACCTGGCGCATCAGACATCGAGAAGCTGTTAGTTGACGGACCCAAAAATGTGGAGAGAACATGTGAGAATATCGGACGGATTCTTAAGCTAGCTTAGCATTGGAATAGGATAGAGATAAAAAATAAAGCACAGACAGCGATAGAGAAAAGATACGCTGTCTGTGCTTTTTTAGTTCGAACATCTATTTGTAGAGAGCTACTAGACCAAGAGTCAGCTCGAACAGCTGAAGCACGTTTCTAGGATCTTTTTCTGTCAAATCCTGAATCCTTTTCAGCCGGTATTGGAGCGTATTGCGGTGAATATTAAGCTCTGCAGATGTTAGAGACACGCTGCCGTTATGATTGATGAATGTCCGTAATGTATCGAGCAGATCAACGGATTCTTTGTCCTCAAGTCTTGTAATAAGCTGCTCGGGTCCGGTTAGCTCGGCTTCACTTAATTTCACGAGAAACTCGACTTGGTCATACAGCGTGATCGTTTCAGGAAGCCGTAAAGCTTGGCTTATTTTCATAGCGGATTTGGCCTGATGGTAGCTGTCAGCAATGTGAGTCTCATGTCTGGAGACACTGATCTTGAGCAACGGCTTGATTTGCTGCAGCTGTTTGATCACCGTCTTCATCTCTTTGGTATCCTGGATAAGAATAATACAGGCATCTTCCTCAATAATAAAAGATGGGTGAAGCAGAAGGATATTGGACAGCTCGGAGTTCATACCCGGATGCTCGATATAAATTACGGTTGTCGGAAGTAAGACGTCAATATTGTAGGCAAGCGCCCTTTTCTGCAGCTTTTGCGTGTAAGCACCTTGATGATGAAGTAAAACCTCAAGAAAAGCTTTTTTGCGGTTGGCTTCATTTTGCATCGATTGCAGGGCCATCCCTTGCTCAATCAGAAGAACAACGGTGGTTCTCACAATATTACAAAAAGGACGAACTTCTTCTGGGCTGCCCGATATGCCGATGACGCCTACACGGACTTGATTAATGACGATAGGTTCGTTTGTCCCCTTTTTCTCATAACGTTGATCTTCCCATACCTCTACCATTTCTCCGCTCTCTAGAGCCTTAATTGCTCCGCGATGCTCCGTGCCGATCCGATCCCGGTTGCCGCTGCCGATAATGATGCCTTTATCATTCATAATGTTGATATTATATGGAATGTCTTTCATCATACGGTCTACAATATCTTGTGCCAATGCCTTGGATAACTGATACATTTCTCTTCCTTTCCTAGTCAAGGGAAACTTCTATATTCATAACGTTTTATAATGCACATCTATTTTTAAAAGTATAACTTATCTTGTGCAAATGAATGAAGCGGTATCAGAAAAAATGTTTAGAACTTTTTGAGCCTGTAAAATAATATTATGGAAGAAATATCCTTATTAGTGTTAACATAGTGGAGAGAATGCGGGTTCGAAACAATAAATGGGTAAGGAGCTATTCCTTTATGCAGAATTGTCCGTCACAATCTCCATGTCCGGGCTCATATGAAGATTTGATCAAGCTAATAATCCCAATCATAGAAAAAGCAGATCAAGACGGGATTCGAGTGACTGTCAGTGCTGCAGATTTAAGCGGTGCGCATGGATACGAATGCTTTTCTCTCGGATCAGAGGAGCGCTATAAGTCAGCAAGTACAATCAAGCTCGTGATCGTGTGTGCTTTGTTTCAGATGATTGATTTAGGTGAAATTTTGCTTCATCATGAAGTCACTGTCCGATCGGAGGATGCTGTAGGCGGATCAGGCTCACTTCAGCAGGAATCCATGCCCCTTCAAGCTACGATTGAGCATCTGGCAAGGCTTATGATTACTCAGTCGGATAATACAGCTACCAATGTCCTGATTGACGTTGTTCGTTTCGAACGGGTAAAAGCTCTGCTCCATGGACTGAAAATGAAAGGGACAAAGCTGGGGCGCAAAATGTTTGCACCTGTCCAATCCCCTGATGGAGACAATTATGCAGATGCCAAAGAACTTACTCAGCTTCTTGTATACATATACGAAGGAAAGTTGTTGTCCAAAGAATCAACCCGTCTTTTGCTTTCTTGGATGTCCGAGCAAGAAGTGACTACGAAATTTGGGGCTGTTCTTGCGGGCAAGCGAATAGCGCATAAGACAGGAGAAGCGGCTAATGTTACCCATGATACGGGGTATTTTTTAATTCCGGGTAAGGAGCTTGCTATTGCAGTTATGACCGAAGTAACGACAACGGATATCTACGAGGAAGCACAGCGAATAGGCAACCCGATTGTCCAACGGATAGGGAAAATGATCTACGATCAGCTGACAAACAATATTGAAGGCGAGGGGTGAATCATTTGGAGCTGCAAGCTGTATTCATAGACCGTGATGGAACTATTGGAGGAACAGGACATTTTATTCATCCGCGGGATTTCATTTTGTATGAAGGGGCTCTTGAAGCCATACATATGCTAAAGGGTAAGGGAATTAAGGTTTTTGCATTCACGAATCAGCATCGGATATCGAAGCAGCAGGCAACAGAGGAGGAGTTCAGAGAGCAGTTCTTATCCTTTGGCTTTGATGATGCTTTTATATGCCCTCATGGAAGTGTAGAAACTTGTGAATGCAGAAAGCCCAAACCCGGCATGCTTCATGCAGCGGCAGCAAAGTACGGGCTCGATCTTACAAAGTGTGCTGTCATTGGTGATGTTGGCGACACAGATATCCTTGCAGCGCATGCCGTCGGAGCTATTAAAGTCATCGTAAAGACAGGCTGGGGGATTGGATCGCTGACGGATTTTCGTTCCCGCTGGGCAGAAGCTGTCCCGGATTATACAGCTGATGACCTGCAGGACGCAGTGAAGTGGCTGCTTTCCCATGCCAATAAACAGAGGTACCAAGAATGAGTGAGGTTTTTCTAGGCAGGAGGGAACCAACATGGAACTTGTGTTCATAAGGCATGCTGAAGGAAACCATACGGTGAACTGGCCGTATCAACTGTATATGAAGCATCCTGCGTTAACTGAGAGGGGAATTCAGCAAGCTGAACAATTACGTGCTTTGTATCCACTTGTATCCGGTGATGTGATCATCGCTAGTCCGACTAGAAGAACGATAGAGACAGTGAATGTGTGGAGCAGGGGCATCTCTGTGCAGAAATATGTCACTCCGCTGCTCGGACCTAGAATGTTTCCGCAAAACCCGGCGTGGGAACCCCTCGGCTGTGATGAAATATATACTTACAGCGAACTTTTTCACCTATATCCTGAATTTACTGCCGCCCAGTCTGAACAGTTTTTATGGAGTGAAGGGATCAATACGATTCCGCAAAAAGACTTTGAATATAAGGCAGCAGAGTTTCTAGAGTGGGTCAAGGAATTCAATCAAACGGTGTATTGTGTCAGCCATGATGGGACGATTAACAGCTATCGGCAATTTCTTGGGGAGTCCGATGTGACAAGAAATGATTTTCTAAAGGAGACAGGGACTTTCAGAATAGAAATCTGATCCCCTAGTTGGACCAGCAATGGAGAGGAGGGCTATGTATGGATGAAGGGACTGCAGCAATTGCCATATCGCCTATTCTTGTACTTATTCAGCTTTGTTTCTTGGTGATAGGAATTATCTGTGTGGTGCTGTTTATCAAGCTGGCAAGACGGGGGATAAAAACTCTTGACGATTACATAGAAAAGAACAAATTTTAACAAAATAAAATTTAACTGAAAGTAGGATGATCAAATGGACGTAGCATCAGCGTTTGGCTTTTTTGGAATTATAATTTATTTAGGTACTTTAGCTATTGGAATTTACTGTCTCATACTATTTATTATGCTTGCTCGGCGAGGAATTAAAGCGCTGGATATTTATATAGACAAACACAACCATCGGCGTGATTTTGAAAATAGGCTGTAAAGGAATTCGCAGTCTACATTTCTGACAAAATAAAAGCGATCCCTTTCGGATTAACCGATGAGGATCGCCTTTTTAAAAGTTTAGCTTATTTTTTCTTTACAGTAATCGTCCAGGAAGCATCATCAAGCTGCTCATAGTTTGTAATCGAATGTCCATCTTCCGCAGCCCAGCGTGGGATGCTTTCTGTTGCTTGTGTGCAATCGAAATCGATGACGAGCTCATCACCACTGCTTAGTGTTTTAATTGCTTCCTTTGCTTCAATAAGAGGGAAAGGACAAACCATTCCGAGAACTTGTAGTTTTTGTTGCATATTATATTCCTCCTAAGCTGTTGCAGTTGTAGTAGAAGCAGCCTTAGCGCTTGCTTTCTTACGTGGACGTACAAATACAAAGTAAGATGCCGTCCATGTACCCAGAATCATAAAGACTAAAGAAATCCAGCCTTGCCATGTCATCATAGCCGTCATTACAAGTCCGTTACCGATGGAGCATCCACCAGCCCAGCTTGCGCCAAAACCCATTAAGAGTCCGCCGCTGAAGCTGGATACGGCTGTCTTCGCATCAGGAGCGCGGAAACGGAATTCCTTACTTGCCTTAGCTGCGATTAACGATCCGACGAAAATACCAAGCACGAGGAATACTCCCCAGTTAATAAAGCCGTCATCACCTGTAACGAGATATTGCAGAATGTTCGCGGAAGGTGTAGTTACACCGAGTCCGAAGTTTCTGCCAGTAGCTGCGCTGAGCGGCCAAGCCAGCAGGGCGATGAGTCCGATCAAAATCGCAGTGACAAATGGATGCCAGCGTTTTTCAAACAAAATGTGGGCAAGGCCTTTGCGTTTTGGCTTCAGTGTTGGAATGAACACCTTCGGCTTGCGCAAATGTCTTACTACCAAGAATAACGTAATTGCGACCAGAATGACAATAAAAGGCCACACCGACAAACCAAAGGTAGCCGGAATCGAATTCGTAGAAGTGGCTACCGTACTTAGGCTAGTGTTAACCGGAGACAACGGGCCAGATTTCATAATCGCAGCCATAGCCATGTAACCAAACAGGGCAATCCAGCTTCCGATCAGACCTTCACCAGCACGGTACCATGTACCTGTTGCGCAGCCGCCTGCCAGAATAATACCGATACCAAAAATGAACGAGCCAAGAATAGTGGCTAACCATGAAAACTGACCAGCATCATATTGTAGAGTGCCGGTTTGGATAAGTGCGAATACCCCGATGCTTTGAACTGAAATAGCTATAAGCAACGCATAGAACATGCGGTTATCTTTGGCGATATACATATCTCTGAATCCGCCTGTCAGACAGAACCGCCCGCGCTGCATCACAAATCCCAACAAGGCACCGCACAGAAGTCCTGTAATGACCATTTGTAACAACTTACTTCACTCTCCTTATTTTCTTAAATACAAGTAAACTACTATGCTTTATCAGTATTCTGATTTTAACACAGAACAAAACCGCGTCAACAGTGTATCTTCAGCCATATAATCCATACTTTACAAGTGATTCCATATATAAGCGTAAAATATTTTAGGCAGGTACTTTATGAGTATTGGGGGAGTCCTTTTGATTCAATGTAAGGCGTATTTAGAAAAACCAAGAGCTTTAATTGAGCAGGACAATGGAAATAGGGATAAGATTGAAGTGTTATTAAAAGATCCATCTAAGGGCTACATCGATCTCGATAATCATTTTGAAATGAAGCGATTCATTGAGAGCGGCAGATTTGAGGCTTCCTCTATGCAAATGACCATTACGATTACTAATAATGAGCAGACGATTATCGGGTTTGATTTTCCAAGCGCATATAACATATGGAGCGATTATTTAGAGGCAGTAGAACAGGTGATGAATGTTGGCAGGACAAGCCGAATGTACGGCATTGATCCGATGCGGCTGGAAATGAGATGGACAAAGGAAAATCAGGTCCATTTAGTTATAAGAAACGACTTTGAACGCGATATGATTTATGTCGATTGTATGCTTCCCGGACATGATTTGTTGGAAAGCATGCTGCAGGCACTGCATCATTTATGGAGCAAGCTTCTTGAGTACGGAATTGAAGAGAAATACAGGGATGAGCTTCCCTGGATTGAAAGGCTGTTAAACAGAATTAGATTGGATAAGGCTAAAAGCACATAAGGAGGGCAACGGATGCACTTTGGAGATATGAGGAAGTTTGGTATAAGCGTGCTTATCAGTTTATTGCTGGTTCTACTTGTAGATCTATTCACATTCAAATATCCTCCTGGAGGCTCCACATCAGGCAATGGAAATCCAGGGATATTGGTGCTTGCTCCTGCATTGCTGTATTTGATAGGACTACTTATATATACCTTTTTCTTTATGAAGAATCTATTCGTTTCTGTAAAGAATGCAGCTTCCAAGGAAGTTCCAATCCTTCTTATCTGCTTTATCCTCACGTTCTTATTACTGATCACAATGGACATATCCGATTTAAGAAATCAGCTGGGAGGGTTTACGAACGATCCGGAATCAGCGGTTTACCGGTTTGGATGGTTAAATCAATATACGAATACGTTGTTCTACAACATCTATATTGTATTGCTGGGGATATCCCTCGTCTCTTTGGTCAGCTGGATTACAGTCTCGGCATCAACAAGCAAGCAGAAGGACAAAAGTGCGTAATTTACTTCTAGTATGTAACAAATGATTCTTCCCATTCGGCTATTATTAGGTTAGAATTATTAACCTATATTAGTAACCATTAGCAGCTTAGAAAGGAAGATCAGCATGAAGAAAGAATGGTACATATTCGCACTTTTGGCTCTCGTTATAATTTTGGGCTTTACCGCAAAGGATTACAAAGACAAATATGAGGCGAAGAAGAAAGATGAGAATTATCTATTCCAATTGATGAGTCGTGAGTTGGAAATGGGCGGTATTAATGGGGCATACACCGATTTAAACCAGATCACAATGGGACTTGAGAAAGAGATGCTCTCACCTAAGGATTTGGAAAAAGCATTGATCGACACCTCATCCAGAATGCAAAAGGCAGAAATGGCGGCATTTGCGCTTGCTAATACACGCTGGGCAGCTACATACGAGCATAACATGAACTCTGTGGAGATCTCTGATTTTTTGGGTTTCATGTCCTGGAGAATTAAACATATCTCTGTTTCGGATAATTATGATGCTAAAGTAGATGCTGTTTACGAGCTTAAAGATATTTTCCTTACGATGAATAACAACCTGGATATAGAGAAGATGTACAGCGGTGAATACCCTAAAGTTATAAACAGCTGGACGGCTATGATGAAAAAGCTATATCAGGAACATGGCGAATCCCAGATTATATCCGCCTATTTCGCAGAAAATGCACAGTACACCAAGTAAGTAACCAGGAGGTAGAATTATGGTTACAGTAGAGACCAGCATCACCATTCGTGCACCGATTGAGCAATGTTTTGATGCGGCACGGGATATCGGTCTTCACCCCAGAACTGTATGGAAGCACACCAAAGAGAAGGTGGTGGATGGTGTTACCGAAGGAAAGATCGAATTTGGACAGACCGTAACGTTTGAAGCGACACATCTAGGCGTGCGGCAGAGATTGACTTCCAAAGTGACAGCCTTCAAGCGTCCTCATTATTTTACTGATGAAATGCAATCGGGCGCTTTTCGCAGCATGGCACATCAGCATCATTTTTTCTCAGTTGACAGGGATCATACGTTAATGAGAGATGTCTTAACCTTCGAAGCACCCTTAGGTATATTAGGAAAAATCGCTGAGAGGTGGTTGCTCCAATCCTATATGAAACGGTTCTTGGAGGATCGAAATGAACGGCTGAAGAAGTGGATCGAAAATGGATATAAACCGTTCTAATCGGGACCTGGGCTGATGCTGTTTGGGCCATTCACTTCTTAAAACAAGTATGGATTTAAAATATTTCTCCCGCAGACAAGGTTAGATTGTTAAAATCCTTTGAGACCGCGCCGGACAGGCAAATGGAGACCGCTGTTGTATTGTCTAACCAGTTATAAATCTAAGAATTTCAGTTGGTTGGATAATTATTACATTGACAGAGCGGTGTTTTTCTAAAATAATAGAACGTAATTAAATACTGGTACCTTTAAATCAGTCCAGAGAGGCTGGCAAGGGCAGCGGATTTTCGTGATCGGCGAGTAAACAGGGCGTATTCTGTCAACAGGATGCTCTGTATATTCGCGCGGATTGTGATGTACAGAAGAGGCTAATTGTCAGTTTTACGACGGCGATTAGTCTCTTTTTTTCTGCTTTTTTTGGTATCAGGAAACTTTATTTGGAGGTATTCTGATGAGTAAAAATGACCAAGAGTTTTCGTTACAGGCGGTACCGAAAGCGCAGAGAAATAATTTTTGGAAGACACTATCCGTTATGCTGGGCTTTACCTTCTTCTCGGCGAGCATGCTGGCGGGAGGCAAGCTGGGGATCGGCCTGAGCTTCACCGAATTTATACTGATCGTACTTGCCGGAAATTTGGTGCTCGGTGCTTACACCGGGGCACTTGCACATATTGCAGCCAAAACAGGGTTGTCCACACATTTGCTGGCAAAGTACTCTTTTGGTGAAAAAGGATCCTATCTGCCTTCCTTCTTGTTAGGATTCACGCAAGTCGGTTGGTTTGGTGTCGGTGTGGCAATGTTCGCTGTACCAGTAGCCAAAGCAATGAACTGGGATGTTAACCTGCTTATTTTTATCTTCGGCCTGGCTATGACAGCTTCAGCAATCTTTGGTATGAAATCTCTAGTAATCCTAGGCTACATTGCAGTTCCCGCAATCGCCATACTTGGCAGTTACTCCATGTTTGAAGGGGCTGAATCGCTTGGCGGCCTGCAAGGTTTGCTTGATTATGCACCGACAGAGACCTTAACCGTTGCTGCGGCAATGACCATCTGTATCGGGTCCTTTATCAGCGGGGGGACACTAACCCCAGACTTTACCCGGTTTGCCAAAACATCAAAACAGGCGGTCACAGCAACGGTCATCGCGTTTTTCCTGGGTAACTCCTTAATGTTCCTGTTTGGTGCAGTTGGCGCAATGGCTTACAACCTTTCAGATATCTCTGAAGTTATGTTCCTGCAAGGCTTGATTGTTCCGGCAATTATCGTACTGGGCCTGAATATTTGGACGACAAATGATAATGCTTTGTATGCATCCGGTTTGGGCTTTGCGAATATTACGAAGATCTCCAAGAAATTTTTCGTCATCATTAATGGTATCGTCGGTACGGTATTAGCGATGTGGATGTACAACAACTTCGTCGGGTTTCTCAACGTGCTTGGTGCGGCGGTCCCATCCATCGGGGCGATCATCATTGCTGATTATTTCTTCGTCAGACGCAGACAGTACAAGGAATTTTCCAGCATGGCATTTAAAAAGGTGAACTGGGTGGCTATGCTTGCATGGGCGATCGGGGTTGCTTTTGCACAGCTTGCTCCAGGGATTACACCGCTGAATGCACTCCTTGGAACAGCAGTTGTCTACATTGTGCTAATGACAGTATTCTCTACAAAATTATCTACAGAAAAGGTGAAGACAAATGATCATACAGAACGCAAAATTGCGGGGTAAAGAAGGCTTATGGCATATCGTCGTAAAGGACGGTAAGTTTGAACAAATTACACAGACGCTTGAAGCAAGCACAAATGATGAAGTCATTGACGTAGGTGGTTCCCTCGTGCTGCCTCCATTTATAGAACCGCATATCCACCTCGATACCACCCTGACAGCAGGAGAGCCGGAGTGGAACCTAAGCGGAACCTTGTTCGAAGGAATTCAGCGCTGGTCGGAGCGTAAAGCATTTCTGACGCATGAAGATGTCAAGACACGTTCCACTAAAGCGCTCAAATGGCAGATTGCTCAAGGCATTCAGCATGTCCGCACGCATGTGGACGTAACGGATCCAAGCTTGACTGCAGTTAAAGCAATGCTGGAAGTGAAGGAAGAGCTGGCGCCTTATGTTGATATCCAGCTTGTTGCTTTCCCTCAGGAAGGCATTCTCTCCTATCCGAACGGAGCCGAGCTGATGGAAGAGGCACTGAAGATGGGCGTCGATGTAGTCGGCGGAATCCCGCACTTCGAATTCACAAGAGAATACGGCGTGGAATCAATGAAAATTGCATTTGACTTGGCAGAAAAATATGACCGCCTCATCGATATCCACTGTGATGAAATTGATGATGAACAGTCCCGTTTCGTGGAAGTTGTTGCAAAGGAAGCCTATGAACGAGGATTAGGCGCACGCACGACAGCCAGTCATACGACAGCTATGGGCTCTTATAATGATGCCTACACTTATAAATTGTTCAGATTGTTAAAGATGGCAGACCTGAACTTCGTATCCAATCCGCTTGTGAACATTCATCTTCAAGGACGTTTTGATACGTATCCGAAGAGAAGAGGATTGACCCGCGTAAAAGAGCTGCAGGAAGCAGGGCTTAACATTTGCTTTGGACATGATGATATTTTTGATCCGTGGTATCCGCTGGGTACAGGCAATATGCTGCAAGTGCTTCATATGGGAATTCATGCCTCTCAGCTTCTGGGTTACGATCAAATTGTGAACTCCATTGACCTTATCACGAAGAACAGTGCAAGAACACTGCATATCGAGGATAAATATGGAATCGAAGTTGGGAAGCCTGCAAGCTTTATTGTTCTGAATGCAGAGAATGAATACGAGGCCATCCGTAAACAGGCAGCTGTACTTTATTCCTACAAAGAAGGCCGTAAAATTGCGGAAACCAAACCTCAGGAGACTTCTATTGTACTGGGCGGCAATTCAGAAAAAGTCAGCTTTAATAAATAATTGAACTATAGAGCAAAGCACAAAACCTGTATGGATCTTTCTGATCTATACAGGTTTTTTTATTTTGTAATGTCATGCTTTAGGTGAAAAAAATATTAAAATCCATGATATTAAACTTTATGGTAAATAGACGGGGAGAACGGTATACTTTTGATGTAAATCGTTCCTTCAAGGATAGGAGATTACAACGATTTAATTACAAAGAGGGTGGAATCGTATGGAGATTTATACTTATACAGCCCCATTATTGCCGCATTCGAAGACAGATTCTATACTGCAAAGCGGGAACCAGGATTTTGGCTCACTTAAGCGAGTATACCGTAATAGAAGGTTAGAAATTGCGAGCTGGATTATAGATAGTCTTGAGGTCAGTGTCAGGGGGGAAGACCTTCATTCGGGATTTCAGGTATATATTAAGGATAATATGACCTGGTTAGGGCGCAATACTTGGTCTATTTTTTCAAATGGTCCAGATGGTAAAGAACGTAATGATAATTTAAGAGATAGAACGAAAATGAAGTTATCTCCTGTTCTTATCTTTACATATAAAGATGAGGAATACACCTATTCCAGAGAAGCTATGGACAAAACGAGTCGAGTTCGGAATGCAGGAGAGAATCTAGTGGCCGATATCGATTATGAATCGATGAAGACAATGCTTACTAGAAATATAAAAATGTATAATGATGCACTGCCTCCTATGCTTCTCGCCTGCGTGGATCGTACCGCACGTCTCTTATATAGATAAAGTTAAGGAGCAATCGCTAATGGAAATCAAACATTCATATAAAGACCTACGTTATTTAATAGAAGGGAATGAAGTACAGCAGGATGCATATCGTGTTCTTAACAAATACGAGTTAATGGACATATTGCATTCCTTCGATCCCATTTTGACAGGGACTGTACCTATAAATATTTATATAGAAGGAAGCGACCTGGACATTATTTGTGAGGTCCACGATTTTACGGAGTTCAAACAGCTGCTTAAATCACGCTTTGGGAAACATGAAGGCTTTGAATTAACTGAAAAATCAGTAAATGGCATAGAACGTATGAAAGCCAATTTTAAGTTGGATGATTGGGAGATCGAGATTTTTGGGCAGCCGATCCCTACCCTTCAACAAAATGCATACTGTCATATGCTGATTGAAGAGCGGGTACTGAGACTTTCAGGTGAGGGCTTTCGCGAGCAAGTGCTGTCACTTAAGAGGGAAGGAATGAAGACTGAGCCGGCTTTTGCGCATCTTCTCGGACTTGAAGGGGACCCATATGAGGCTATGTTTGTGCTGGAGAGCTGGAGTGATGAAGAAATCAAGCAGGTATGCGTGGCATATGAAGTTAGCTTCGATCGCATTCACAGTGTAAGTCAGCTCGTGAAAAATAGTGAATATTCATATAAGCCATCGACGGACGATATAGATTCTGAATTTGGTCCTAATGCAGAATATAGCTTTAAGAGGTATATAGACGATCATTCCATTTACGTGACTCAAGGTATCAATGAAAATGTGGCACATCTGACCATTCACGGGAAAGATGAGTTTACCTTTACCTGCACCTTGCTTAATGTAAGAAGCGAAAACCCTTCGCTGATTGAAGCTTTGGAAGCAAGCGTAATCGAGGATGACGATCATGAGTATTTTGATACTATGCCCTCGCTTGGAGCTGTTGAGGTTAGAGACGTGGAATGGAAATGCCACCTTCCCGAAGAACCTAAGGAGCTGGGAGAGCAATTTTATACTTTTGTGAACTCCTTTATACTGCATTATTTTAACAATCTATCAGCTAACATCAAAGAATTGGAGCCTGTTAAGGCTTACATCGCTAGGGATCTTCAATTCATGATGAGGTTTCCGTATAAAGGTGAAACGTATATACGAAGTAGAAATTTATGGTGATGAGATGTTCTAGATAATGAGGTGGCCCTGTGTCAAATTCAAATTTTATGAAATGGAAGGATTACTATCTTCACAACAATCAGCAGCTTATGTCCATTCCATGGGATGAAGAGTATCGCCTGACCGCTGAAGAACGAATAGCGATCACCTCTTCTATTCAGCAATTTCAGCTGGGTGAACAGTCTGAAGGAAAACATCTAATACTGCAGGCCGCAGAATATGTGAAGAAAACCGGTGACCAGGATTATTACGATGCTCTTATTGAATTTATTCGAGAAGAGCAGAGACATGCAAGGGAATTAGGGCGCTTTATGAAGCAGCAGGGGATTACGATTATTAAAGCGCATTGGGTGGATGGCGTATTTCGCAGGCTGCGCAGATCCGCTGGTCTGGAATTGTCCATTATAGTCCTCGTTACCGCTGAAATTATCGCCAAAATCTATTATCAGGCACTGAGAGCAGCAACACGTTCCCCGGTGCTTATTACTTTATGTGACCAGATCCTGCAGGATGAGGTTCAGCATGTGAAGTTTCAAGCTGACACCATGGCTGTCTTAGCGAAGAATAAGACTCCTTTTACAAAGGCTGCTCTCAAGCTTTTTCATCGTATTCTATTAGAAGGCACACTTGCTGTCGTATGGAAGCAGCATAAGTTTGTGCTGAATGCAGGTGGATATCGGTATGGTGATTTTTGCAGAGCCTGTAGAGCTGAATTTGATGAGCTATATCAAGACCTTTAGATTAACAGGGTCGGACATTAATAAATAGGGGGGCGACGGCTTGAAACATACACTTGGTATTCTAATTTCCGTAATTGGTGTTCTGATTCTGGCAATGTATCTAGTCTATCCCTTATTTCCTAAAAACATAGATGTGAATGCGGCGGGAATTAAATATCGTTTAGGTGATCCTTCTATTGAAAAGCCGGTGAGGGTTCAATTGAATGGGAAGATCCATACGACGTTCCTTGGCAAGAAAACCTTTAAAGGTGAGATTGAAATTGAAGGAGAGGTAAATCAGTTCTCGAAAGAGGCGAAGTACGAGGTTGGAATGCCACCGCGTGATTATACGATGGGGAGCATTGTCCACTTTTATGTTGATGAAGATGAAGCTGGGGATACGATACCCGGAATATTTCAATACGGTGGACTGTATCAAAAGAAGGACTTTGAACAAGGCGCTGTCGTCGTGTTTGATCAAGATGAGGAAGGAGATGCAGATGGTTGGAGCAGTGAGGATGGCTATATGATTGCCTATCCTGCTGGAAGCAGGGAGGAAGCACTCACAATCAGCATGGATACCATGTATCATCCCTCGCTGTTAGATCCCTCAGATCCTATATTCAAATGAACAATCGTCCTCTTCTAAGTTATTCTAACGAGCTTGCTCTGCTGCACAGCATGGGTCTGCCAATTCAATAAAAGTAAGGCTGGTGATCCAATCCATGGTTGTGTTTATGTATATTGGTTTTTTTGTTATGCCATTTATCGGCATCTTATTTGTTGTTACCTTGCTGAGAGCGATCAAGAAGATTGTAAACAAGAAACCCTATAATTGGGAGGTGTTCTGGAGTTCTACTTTCTTTGCGCTCATCGTTTGGACGCTCGCTATGATGATCGTTTCGACTTAAAAATCTTTTTGTAAGCATCACCAAATCCTTATGACAAAGGAAGTGATCAGCATGCAGCATAATCCAACTCCTCGTAAATTTCTGCTGCGTCCCTTAGCAGTCCTCGTGATTTCATTATGTATATTGTTGATTGTCATCTTTGCTGCGATTTTCATTGCTAATAAAGAATACTATCCTAACCTGCCGTTTGAAGGGATGAGCAAGAAGGAGGCAGTAAATCTGTTAAACCAAAATCCCGGTACGCTTCAGGTACTCTCTGAATCAGGTGATACTGTCTGGATGGCGATGAAAGGCAATCTCTCAGAAGGCAAAGAGCAGATCATGTCCTTAATGGAAGCTAGAGGCTGGAATTACCGTACACAGGAAGGAAGCGGGTATTTTTTCACCAAAGAAGACCTGACGTCGACAGACACAGTACCTCAGAGAGCCGATAAAATCGTTACAAGCAGAGTATGGACACGTGACATTATTTTGTTTAGGACTGAGCTTCAATAATAGCTGGGGAGGAATATGGATATGGTTATCGCAGCACCGGAGCAAATTCTAAAAGTGTGGCATCAGTTTGATGCTTACCCAATGGAGACTCTTACAAAAGCATGGTATTATGATCAATCCTCCAACCGTCAGCGCAGTGTCGGCCTAATGAAGGAGCATCGAGAGAAGTATGGTACTTCCGGCAACTGCTTTGATCTGGCGATTTGGCTCATTGATGAGTTTAAGCAGGCAGGCATTGAGGCTTATGCTATAGGCGAAGGCCTTGGTACAGAGGAGGCTCATGCAGCAGTGTGTGCTCTTGACGAGCATGGCAGAAGATATTTTTGTGATCTAGGTGATCAATGGATTCAGCCCGTTCTTATGGATTTTAATACGGATGAATATACGGGAGAGGCATTGAGCGGATTTATTACTGGGGGAAAAATAAAGCTGACCTGGAAAGGAAGCAGCCATATGACCTTCACTTGGGTCCGGCCGAATGGCAAAACGAGTGAGCAGGTCTTTGATCTATCACCGGTTGAGTTAAAGGATTTGATCATCGCAGGAGAGCACTCGCAGTCGCTGCTTCGTAATGCGCTGGTCGAAATGCGTGTACCCATGCCGGATGAAATTGTTCACTGGGAATATGAAGGCGGGAAGAGCTTTATCAGCAATAATCGGGAGCTCATCATCGAGCCAACACTACAGGGAAGTGAAGAGTGGGCACAGCGAATCTATAAAATGACTGGAATTCATCCAGAGATATCTGTCAAAGCTCTTCAAAAGTATAAAGAAACGGTGAAGGACTAAAACAAAGAGTGAATCTTTATACCTATTTCTGCTATACTGATATAGGACTTTATACATAATACTAAGGAGAAATGGGATGTCGACAGCACTTGTCCTTGATACGCAGAAGAACATTATTGAAATTAAGTGGATAGGTATGCCAAAGCCCGAGGAAGTGGATGAGATTACGGAACAAGTACTCATACTCAGAGGCGGGTTTAGCAGTGATACTTTTAAAGTACTTGTAGATATGAGAGAATCGCTGGTGTTCTCCAAGGAATCGCAAGCAAGGCTTGTTGAACATCAGCGTCAGCTCCAAGCAGCAGGGATGTCTCATGCCGCTATCGTTACGCGCAAGGCACTAACGACGATACAGCTTAAACGTTCGGCAAGAGAAGCTGAAAATGATAAGGAAACCCATTTTGAGAGCTACGATGAGGCAAAACAATTCTTAGAAGCAGTAGATACGAACTAATTCAAAAAAAGAGCCGCTCCTATGCTGGAGACGGCTCTTTATCTGTTTTATCATTTCTTAATAAAATTTGACTTTAGCAGATCGAGGGAAAGCTCTGCAGTCGAAGATACGATGAGGTCAGCTTTCTGCATCTGTGCAGGCGTGCCTACACCGACAGCGTACATTCCTGCGGAGAGAATGGACTGTATTCCTGCCTCAGCATCTTCAACACCCA
Organism: Neobacillus mesonae; assembly: GCA_023715865.1. GTDB lineage: Bacteria > Bacillota > Bacilli > Paenibacillales > Paenibacillaceae > Paenibacillus. The sequence goes on along the minus strand of JAMBOW010000001.1, from coordinate 2,281,226 downwards.
CACACTCGCCAGGCTCTACACCCAGCTTGGCTGCTCCTGTCAGGAATATTTCTGGATCTGGCTTGCCGTTCTTCATTTGTGTTACGTCAACGACATGATCGAAGTAATGAGTGACTTCGAGACGATCCAGAATAAAAGGAGCGTTCTTGCTTGCAGAAGCTAGTGCAATGCGAATTCCGGCTTCTTTTAGCTCCTTCAGTAAATCTTCAATCCCAGGCAGCAGATCAGCAGGCGTGACTTTTGCAATCATTTCCTTGTACAGTTCATTTTTCTGATCTGCCAACTGGAGCTTTTGTTCATCTGTATATGCTGTATCTCCAAGGGAGAGGACCAGGTCAAGAGATTCCATTCGGCTTACGCCTTTAAGTTTTTCATTATACTGTTTATCAAAAGGAAGTCCTCCAAGCTCGTCGGCAAGGCTCTTCCAGGCTAGGTAATGGTATTCCGCTGTATCCGTAATCACTCCGTCAAGATCAAAAATAACTGCTTTCATTTCTCATTCACCCGTTTCTTCGCTTATGCGATGGTTGTTACTAATGAAGATTCGCCTGTAATCAGTACTTCTTTGCCGTACAATTGGATCGTCAGAGGCGCACCCGATACAAGCGTGATTTGTACTTCATCCTGCTCTACGCTGATGTTGAGCAGTCGATCACGATAATTGATATGGAACTTGTATTTCGTCCAGCCCTTAGGAAGGAATGGTGCGAAGCTGAGTGTCTCGTTATATGTGCGCATTCCTGCAAATCCTTGAACGATGGCCAGCCAGCTGCCTGTCATCGAGGTTATATGCAGGCCGTCCTCGGTATCATTGTTATAGTTATCAAGATCAAGACGTGCTGTGCGTTTGTACATCTCAACTGCTTTTTCTTCCATTTTCAGCTCTGCCGCAAGGACTGCATGAACAGAAGGAGAGAGTGAAGATTCATGTACCGTCATCGGCTCATAGAAGCTGAAATTGCGCTCTTTTTCTTCAATAGTGAACTGATCTCCAAAGAAATAAATACCCTGCAGTACATCAGCCTGTTTAATGAACGGTGAACGTAAAATTTTATCCCAGGACCATTTTTGGTTGAGCGGGAGATCCTCTTTGGAGAGCGACGTTACCGGACGGAGATCCTTGTCTAGGAACGTATCATGCTGTACAAATACGCTGAGCTCTTCATCATAAGGGAAGTACATGCGTTCAACGATATCCTGCCACTTTTCCAGTTCCTCGTTCGATAGACCAAGCTCCTGTTTTCTAGCCTCCGATACTTTCGGCAAGCTTTCCATCGTATATTTCAACACCCAAGCAGCCATAGTGTTTGTGTACCAGTTATTGTTTACGTTGTTCTCGTATTCATTAGGTCCTGTAACACCATGAATCATATACTTATTCTCGCGTTTGGAGTAATGTACGCGGTCTGCCCAGAAACGGCTGATTTCAACTAGAACCTCAATGCCTTCATTTACGAGATATCCAGTGTCGCCGGTATAATTGGTATAATTGTAGATTGCATAGGCAATGGCACCGTTCCGGTGAATTTCTTCAAACGTAATCTCCCATTCGTTATGACACTCTACCCCAGTGAAAGTAACCATTGGATAGAGAGCTCCCTTCAGACCTTGCTGGCGAGCGTTATGGTGTGCACCCGCAAGCTGGTTATGACGGTAACGAAGCAGGTTTTCGGTTACACGCTTGTCGGCAAGTGCAAGGTACATCGGAACAGCATACGCTTCCGTATCCCAGTAGGTTGCACCACCGTATTTTTCCCCGGTAAAGCCTTTAGGACCGATGTTCAGGCGCTCGTCATGACCATAATAAGTAGAGAAGAGCTGGAAAATGTTAAAGCGAATGCCTTGCTGAGCTTCCACATCACCGGAAATTTCAATATCTGCTTTTTCCCAGCGCTCTGCCCATGCATCGACATGTTCTTTCTTCAGCATCTGGTAGCCCTTGTTGATCGCTTCGATCATGATAACTTCTGCGGAAGGAATCAGCTGTCCCTTATCCATGTCACGGGAGGTAGTAACAGCTACAAATTTTTGAATAGCAGCTGCAGCGCCAGGGGCAATTTCATAAACGTAATGAACTGCGGCGAATAACCCGGCTTCCTCTGTCGTTTTGGAGAGAACATGATCGGTTACGATTCCCATTGTTGCATTGATCGTGAAACGTTCTACATCAAATGGGTTCTCTTTAGTTGTAGCTGCAAGACTGACATAAGGCTCCCCGACTTTGCGCTCTGCCTCTACCCAGAAGGTCTCCTCATAGTTAGAATCTTCATTCTTCGTATTAGCATCTAGGTATGGAATAAGCTCCACTTTAATATTTTCTTGCGTCAGGTTGGTTACACGATAATCAATCAGACACAGCTCCAGCTTTGCAACGCTGAGAAAACGTTCTGTTTCAATCCGCACCTGGCCATTAACAGTAAATGAACGGCGCAGGATACCTTCCTTCATGTCGAGCTCCTGGTAGAAGTCCGTAACGGTGTCTTTGTACAGGTCAACTTCCGTATCATTAATGATGACACGGATTCCGATAAAGTTCATTGCATTGATGACCTTGCCGAAATAGTGCGGATAGCCGTTCTTCCACCAGCCGACCTTGGTTTTGTCCGGGAACCATACTCCCGAAATATAAGTCCCCTGATGGTGATCACCTGAATAGGTTTCTTCAAAATTCCCCCGCATTCCCATATAGCCGTTGCCGATGGAAGTCATGCTTTCCTGCAAACGCAGGTCTTCTTTATGCAGTTTGTTTGTGGAAATCTTCCAGGCATCGATGTCAAAAATACGTTTATACGACATGTGAATCCTCCTCGGAGCGTGATAGACACGCCTCATATAATCGTTTGTTAGTTTAAGTTTCTAATTTGCAAATTGTCTTAAGCTGCTCTCTGCACAGCATATGACGGAAATCATCATTTTACGTGCGATGAAGCAGAGCATATACAAAAATGTAAGTGTTATCATTTGATTGCGATTACAGTATATAGTGCAACCGGTTGCCCTGTCAAATAAAAAAACTGCCTGCATTCTTAAATGCAAGCAGTTTGTATTGCTAAGGCTTCTCGTTATGTTGTGCTGCTAATTCTAGTGCAGGATGCACGTTCCACGATGCGATGAGGCACAATAATATGCTTTGTCATCTCACTCGGATCCTGTATTTTCTCAATTAGACTCTTAGCCGCTTGATAACCAAGCTTAAAAATATCAATATCGACAGAGGTTAAAGGGGGATTCATCATATCCGCAAGTGTTAGATTGTTAAAGCTGATCAGCGAGCATTCTTCCGGGAGACGAATGCCAATCTGGTGCAGGGCTCTCTGTAAGGGAAGTGCAATAATATCATCACCGACAATAATCGCAGTGGGCGGTGTGTTAAGCTTAAACAACTGTGCAATATCCTCGTTTGTAAATTCGGTTCCTAAAAATAAGCTCGGATCGCTGGCAAGATTCTTCTCCTCAAGTGCTGCCTGATACCCGCGAACCCTTTCCTTGTGAACCGTTCGGGCTGTATCAGCCCCCACATAAGCAATATGCTGATGCCCAAGCTCTGTTAAGTAATGGACAACATCCTTTCCCGCTTGATAGTTATCATTGTCCACATGCGTCGTCTCGCTGACATATTGCTGTGGCTTACCGATGACAGTGTAGGGGATTTTCTCGTCGTGAAAAAAGTTTACGACAGGATCCTCCGGCTTTGAATAGAGGACGATAAACCCGTCCACACGGTTTGCCCTTGTCATCATTTTTACACGAGTCAGCAGCTCCTCATCATCTCTGCCGGTTACGATGGCCATCGTAAAGTTTTTTTCGTTCGACAAATCACTGATTCCTCGAATGCTTTCAAGAAAAAAGGGGTTTTGGAATATAGAGACATCCGCTTCTGGCATAATAATGCCGAGAGAGTGGGTCATCCGGTTTGCCAAACTTTGTGCAGAGTAGTTCGGTTCGTATCCAAGCGCTTTCATCTCTTTTCGAACCCGTGCTTTGGTTGCTTCACTGATCTTCGGGCTGTCCTGAATGACACGGGATACGGTGGAAGTAGCAACATTCGCACGTTTAGCAATATCTTTAATTGTTACTGCCATCGTTTAAATCTCCTTTATTTTGCAGTATTCATTTGTATTTATCATACACACACCTTGCTAGTTAAAACAATGCGGAGGCCTTAAAAAAATTTGGAGCTCCAAAAAATGGGGTTGCAAAAAGAAAGAGAATGAATTTATAATAGCACTGCAACCGATTGCACTGAAGTTGCACGACCTTGCAAAAATTCCTTTACCGGTGGCCATGGCGTGTTTTTTAAGGGAAATGAAATCGCTTTTATTCGTTTGAAGAGTCACAGGCTATGCACCCATAAGGTTTTTGTAAGGGATTTCTGAATGCGATATCACGCATATATTCAGACGAGCTGCACAATAAAATAACACAAGAGGTAAAGCATATGAAAAAACTTCTGTCTTTTGAGTTTTGGCAAAAATTCGGTAAAGCATTGCTGGTAGTCGTTGCCGTCATGCCGGCTGCGGGTATCATGATTTCGCTGGGAAAAGTCATTGCCATGTTTGCGGAGAATATCGCATTCCTCGTTACGGTCGGCGGTGTCATGGAGAACCTGGGCTGGGGGATCATTAACAATCTCCATATCTTGTTCGCAGTGGCCATCGGGGGATCGTGGGCGAAGGAAAGAGCTGGGGGAGCCTTTGCGGCACTGCTTGCTTTCATTCTGATTAACATCACGACAGGTACGATTCTTGGGGTATCCAATGATATGCTTGCCCAGGAAGGCGCAACAACAACGACACTGTTTGGTCAGATGATTTTGGTCGATGGTTATTTCACTTCTGTTCTTGGTGCTCCTGCACTTAATATGGGTGTGTTCGTCGGCATTATCTCCGGTTTCCTCGGAGCTGTCATATTTAATAAATACTATAATTATCGCAAACTGCCAGAAGCTCTTGCATTCTTTAACGGTAAACGCTTCGTGCCGTTTGTCGTTATCCTGTGGTCCGTAGTTGTTGCCGTTGTTATGTCTGCATTCTGGCCGTTCATTCAAACGGGTATTAACAGCTTTGGTAAATGGCTTGCTACTTCCGGTGAATCAGCACCATTTATTGCTCCATTCCTGTACGGAACGCTGGAACGTGTGCTGCTTCCGTTCGGGCTTCATCACATGCTGACGATTCCAATCAACTATACAGAACTCGGCGGCATTTATACTGTACTTACTGGAGGGAACGCAGGCGGCACTGTCGCTGGACAAGATCCGCTGTGGCTTGCATGGGCAAGTGACCTTGCCAATCTGCACGGCGCAGATCCACTGGCATACCAGCAGCTCCTCGATACCGTAACACCAGCCCGCTTCAAAGTAGGCCAAATGATTGCTGGCGCAGGTATTCTGATGGGTATTGCTCTTGCGATGTATCGCAGAGTTGATAAGGACAAGCGTTCCAAATACAAATCCATGTTCTTGTCTGCAGGTTTGGCGGTATTCTTGACAGGTGTTACAGAGCCGCTTGAGTTTATGTTTATGTTTGCTGCACCTTTGCTTTATGGTGTGTATGCTGTCATTACTGGTCTTGCCTTCGGTATGGCTGATATAATTGACCTGAGACTTCATTCGTTCGGGATGATCGAGCTGCTGACAAGAATTCCGCTTTCGATCAATGCAGGTCTGGTTGCCGATATTATTAACTTTGTCATTACGACCATTGTGTTCTTTGCAGCATCTTACTTTATCGCTTACTTTATGATTGGAAAATTTAAGATGGCTACACCAGGTCGTCTTGGGAATTATACGGATGAAGAGTCCGATAAGACGGCTCCTGCTGCAGAAGCTGCGGCAGAGAACATTCCTGCTGCTGCAAGCGCAGGAGACGATCTTCCAGCCCAAATCATTGCTACACTTGGTGGACCGTCTAATATTGTGGATGTCGATGCCTGCATGACCCGTTTGCGGATTACCGTAAATGACGTGAATGCGGTGGGTAATGAGGAAGAATGGAAGAAGCTCGGTGCTCTTGGATTGATCAAGAAGGATAACGGAATTCAAGCGATTTATGGTCCGAAAGCCGACGTTCTGAAGTCCGACATTCAAGACAGACTAGGGTGATATAATTTTGAAAATTTTAACGCTGAACACGCATTCCTGGATCGAAGAGGATCAGCTGACGAAGATTGATCAGCTGGCAGAGTTTATCCGTGAAGAGGACTTTGATATCGTGGCTCTGCAGGAGGTCAACCAGTCCAAGACGGAAGCTCCGCTTACGGAGTCTGATCTGAAAGAATTTTACGTAACGGATCATCAAGCGGTAATCAAGGCTGACAATTATGCACATGTACTGCGGAAGAGAATCGGCAGGGACTACTATTGGACTTATATACCGGTACATGTAGGATTTGATAAATACGATGAAGGACTTGCGATTTTATCCAAAACTCCTATTGTGGACGCATTTGAAGCATATGTATCGGAAATGAGAGATTATGGAAACTACCGTACACGCAAAATTCTAGGTATTAAAACACAGATCTCGGGAGAAGAGACCTGGTTTGTTAACGGTCACTTCGGATGGTGGCATGATGAAGAGTCCTTTAAAGGACAATGGGACAAGTCTCTTGCCGTGCTTGAAAGAACAAATGGACTTCCGGCATTCATTATGGGCGACTTCAATAATGCAGCCCATCTGGAAGGCGAAGGCTATGAGTATGTTACACATAGCGGATGGCATGACTGCTATGAGCTGGCAGAAGAGAAGGACGAGGGGCATACCGTTGTTAAAGCGATCGCCGGATGGGAGAACAACAAGCAAAAGCTTCGTATTGACTATGTATTTAGCAGCCGAAAGCTTGCTGTTAAATCTTCTAAGGTCGTCCTGGATGGCAGGGAAACTCCAATTGTATCCGATCATTCCGGGATAGCCGTATCACTGTAAATTGTTAAAAGCACACGTTTCTGCAAGAATAAGCTGCAGAAATGTGTGCTTTTTGTGTGTGGATACTTCTATAACAAGATTAAATGGCTTGGTGGAACTGGCTGTTAAACAGTTTGTAGTATCGTCCTTCCGGTCCGAGCGCGAGTAATTCCTCATGCGTACCTTGTTCCATAAGGCATCCATGCTCCATATATAGAATGCGATCCGCATCCTGAATCGTGCTCAGCCGGTGGGCAATAACAAAGCTCGTTCTGCCTTGCATCAATGTCTTCATCGCTTCCTGAATATACATCTCGGTCCGGGTATCCACACTGCTTGTGGCCTCATCCAAGATCAGGATGGCCGGTTCGGCAAGTATAGCACGTGCAATCGTCAGCAGCTGACGCTGTCCGTGGCTCAAATTCCCGCCTTCTGCGCTGAGAACTGTATCATAACCCTCCGGTAGACGCCGAATAAAGCTGTCCGCATTCGCTAATTGAGCGGCATGCTCTACTTCGTTATCGCTCGCGTCCAATCGTCCGAAACGGATGTTCTCTCTGATCGTGCCTGAAAAAACATGCGCATCCTGAAGCACCATGCCGAGCTGCTTGCGGAGGTGATCTTTATCCAGCGTTTGAATCGATTCATCATCCACCGTAATTGTTCCGCTCGTCGTATCATAAAAGCGCGTGAGCAGATTGACGATGGTCGTCTTTCCTGCCCCGGTTGGACCGACAAGGGCAATTTTTTCACCGGGCTGGGCTTTAAAGCTGATGTTACTTAAGATAGGCTTCTCCGGATTGTAATGAAAGCAAACCTGATCAAATCGGACAGAACCTTGGATTTTCGTCTGCTTTTTACCTGGTTCCTTATCATATTCAGAAGGCATATCCATGATTTCAAACACTCTTTCAGCGCCCGCTACAGCAGACTGGATCAGGTTATATTGATTGGCAAGCTCTGAGATAGGCCGCCCAAATTGTTTGGAATAGTTAAGGAAACTCACCACTATCCCGACGGATACCATCTCATTATTAAATACCATCCAACCGCCGACAGCTGCAATGAGTGCAAAGGAGAGGTTGTTAATCATGTTCATAACAGGACCCATCATCCCGGATACGATTTGAGCCTTAATTCCGACCGTGTTCAGTTTTTCACTGATTTCCTTAAACCGTACAGTTTCTGTTTCTTCCCGGCGGTACAGCTTAACTACCTTCTGACCGCTGATTGTCTCTTCAATCATGCCGTTCAGGTCTCCAAGTTGCTGCTGCTGGCCTTTAAAATAAATCCGGGTCAGCTTTACAATTTGCCGTGTTGAAATCAGAGCAAGCGGAATGCTGATAAGAGCTACCAGCGTAAGAGAGACACTCAGGCTGATCATGATAATAAATGATCCAATCAATGTAACAAGGCTGTTGATCAGCTGGGTTACGCTTTGATTGAGTGTATTGGATACATTTTCAATATCGTTGGTTGCCCGGCTCATCAATTCACCGTTATTGCGGGTATCAAAAAATTGAACAGGCAGGCCTTGATATTTTGCGAACAAGTCGCTTCTTAGATGAAGGACTGTTTTTTGAGATACACTGGTCATCACATAAGCTTGAACCCAAGTAACCATACTGCCAGCCAGATAAAGAGCAAGCATGACAAGGCATATGCGAATCAGTCCTGTATAATCTCCGGGAACGATGTAATCATCGATTGCAACACCAATCAGGTAGGGTCCTGCAAGAGCAATGGCTGCGCTAAGAATCGTAAACAGATAGACGATAAAGAGGGCAGACCGCTGTTTATTCAGGTAGTTCCATATCCTTTTGATCGTGGCACCTGTATTTTTTGGCCTAACTTTAATTGAGCCCCTCGGCTGACCGCCTCCTTGCCCTGGAGTTCCCGGCCCTGCCATAGCAAATGCAGGTTTGTTCATCCCTTGTTTTTCAGACATAAGAGGACTCCTCCTTACGCTGGGAACGGTAAATATCCTGATAAACTTTACTTGTACGTATTAATTCTTCATGGGTGCCCTTGGCAGCGATTCTGCCTTGCTCCAATACGATAATCTGATCAGCACGAATGACCGATGAGATACGCTGAGCTATAATCAGCCGTGTGGTATCCTTCATTTCGTTCTCCAGCGCTTGCTGAATCCTTGCCTCAGTTTTCAAATCTACCGCACTTGTACTGTCATCCAAGATCAAAATCTTCGGTTTTGTAATCAGTGCTCTTGCAATTGAAATCCGCTGTTTTTGACCCCCGGATAGATTGACGCCCTTTTGACCGAGAAGCGTATCATAGCCATGCTCCAGCTTTTCAATAAAAGGATGAGCCTCCGCCGCAGCTGCTGCACGGATAATTTCCTCGTCGGAAGCATCTGGATGTCCATAGCGAATGTTGTCTTTTATAGTACCGCTGAACAAGACTGCCTGCTGCATGACCATGGCAACTTCCGTCCGAAGCTGATGAAGATCAAAGTCCTGCACCCGGATTCCATTTACAAGAACTTCTCCGCTGTGCGCTTCATATAATCGAGGGATCAAGCTGACAAGCGAGGACTTGCCTGACCCGGTAGCCCCCAGAATGGCGAAGGTTTGACCTGGCGCAACCTTAAAGCTGAGATCCTTTAGTACAAGATCGCTTGAATCGGAATTGTATGCAAAAGACACATTTTTGAATTCAACGCTGCCTTGAAGAGCAGGATCCGGAGCAGCAGGTGAGACAGGATTGACTATTTCGGATTTTGTATCCAGCACTTCATTTACCCGATCAGCGGATACTTTGGCACGAGAGACGAAGGCAAGCATGTTGCTAAGCATGAGCATGGACATGAGCAGCTGAGTTACATAGTTGATAAACGCGATCAGCTTCCCGATCTCAAGACCGCCTCCCCAGTGCTGCAAACCGCCGAACCAGAGTACGGCAACAATACTGACGTTAAGAATTAAGGTCATGAGCGGCAGGTTCAGCGCCATGAGACGGTTTGCCTTGATAGCAGACTCCGTGTATTCATCGTTGGCTGTGCCAAATCTTTGCTGTTCATGATCTTTGCGTACGAAAGCTTTAATTACCCGGATACCGGATAGATTTTCTTGAAGCACGGTATTCACGCTGTCGAGCTTGGATTGCATTTTAGTAAACAGCGGAAATGACCGTTTGATTAGAAAATAGAGGATTAGAAAAAGTACGGGCACTGAAACAAACAGTATCGTCGTTAGTTTCGGACTGATGACGATTGCCATAACTAGGCTGCCAATGAGCAGCAGAGGGGTACGGACGAACGTTCTTAGGATCATCTGTACAAAAGTTTGGAGCTGGACAACGTCATTAGTCAGCCGAGTAATGAGCGAGCCTGTTTTCAATACATCCAGGTTAAGAAAGGAAAAAGACTGGATGCGCTCAAACAACTTGATACGAAGATCCTTGCCGAAGCTTTGGGAAGCGATACTGGAAAATATCGAGCAGCCCACTCCTCCGATCAGACCGATCAGTGTAACACCGATCATGAGCAGCCCGGTATCCCGGATGTGGGCCAGATCATTTTTCATAATCCCTTCGTCCACAATACTAGCCATAAGCTGCGGCAGCAGAAGATCCATGCAAACCTCGAGAAGCATGAGCAGCGGAGCAAGAATGCTTGCCGCAAGGTAAGGCTTTAGGAGAGGAAGCAGTCTAGACATAAGGTTCACCTTTCGTAATATGTATTCATTCTTTGCCAAAACGATATATTGTTAACTTAATTGATTTAACGATATATTGTCAATTGACTTATTCCGGTTTTATTTAAGGATAATAAATGAAAGTTCAATACCGCTTCATTCGACTCCCTTCGTTGAAATCTACTATTTTAAAGAATGATGTTCAGTTGAAAATCAATCTGGATATGTATAAATGGATTAATATAAATATTATTTCTGAATGCATTTAAAAAAGCGTTTACAGTGAATATAATTAGGATTATTATAATATCGTACTCGAAAATATGTAATTGGATTTATTTTAATATTAATTCATGTTGGAGGTATGATCATGGTTAAAGTTGTCGTACATACGGGTGTTCAAAAAAGTCAGATCAACAAAAATATTTACGGTCAGTTCTCTGAGCATCTCGGCCGCTGCGTATATGAAGGGATTTGGGTTGGCTACGATTCACCGATCCCCAATACGGATGGGATTCGCAATGACGTCATTGCTGCGCTCAAAAACTTGCAGGTTCCCGTGCTTCGCTGGCCGGGCGGCTGTTTTGCGGATGAATATCACTGGCAGGATGGGATCGGCCCTTATGAGAATCGTCCCCGCATGCTGAATACACATTGGGGCGGCGTGGAAGAGAATAACCATTTTGGTACACATGAATTTATGCGTCTATGCGAGCTGATTGGAGCTGAGCCTTACATCTGCGGCAATGTAGGAAGCGGGACAGTTTACGAAATGCAGCAATGGGTTGAATACATGAACAATGGCGGCCAGTCTCCTATGGCAAGTCTTCGGGCAGAAAACGGAAGAGAAGAGCCATGGAATATCAAATATTTTGGCGTCGGAAATGAAAGCTGGGGATGCGGCGGCAACATGAGACCGGAATATTACGCCGATCTTTATCGCCGTTATTCAACATATGTGCGGAACTATACTTCCGAGCCGGTCTATAAAATTGCCTGCGGTCCGAATACGGCTGATTATCACTGGACTGAAGTGCTTATGCGCGAAGCTGGAAAGTATATGAACGGGCTTAGCCTTCATTATTATACGACAGGCACAGGCATTTGGGAGAAAAAAGGCAGTGCAACAGGCTTTGTTGCAGAGGACTGGTTTACTACTTTAAAAGCAACACTTTATATGGAAGAGTTAATCGTCAAGCACTCTGCCATTATGGATAAATATGATCCGGAGAAGAAAGTCGGACTGATCATTGATGAATGGGGTACATGGTTCGAAGTTGAGCCGGGCACAAATCCTGGATTCCTCTATCAGCAGAATACACTGCGTGATGCATTGGTTGCAGGCATTAACCTTAACCTGTTCCATGAGCATTCAGATCGTGTGCAAATGGCCAACATTGCTCAAATCGTCAATGTGCTTCAAGCAATGATTCTTACTGAAGGCGCGAATATGGTGCTTACCCCAACCTATCATGTTTTTGATATGTACAAGGTGCATCAGGATGCACATCTGCTGGAAACGCAATATGTGAGTCCGTCCTACTCTAACGGAACTGATGAGATTCCACAGCTGAGTATTTCTTCTTCCGTCGATGCTAACGGACATATTCATGTATCCGCTTGTAATCTAAGCCACCAGGACTCTCTTTCTGTGGACTTGGATCTGCAAGGTATAAGTGGAGTGGAAGTCAGCGGTCAAGTGCTTGTCTCTGACCGGCTTGATGCTCACAATACGTTTGGAGAGCCGGAGCAAATAGCGCCGAAAGCTCTGGAAGGAATTACAGCCGAACAGGGAAGTGTTCAATTCACACTTCCTGCCGCTTCTGTTGCCGTGATAAAAATCGTGCCTTCGAAAGGGTGATTTCGAATATGGCGACAAGATCCGAGACGGAGCTGTGTAAAGGCTGCACTGCAAGCGTACATGTTACCGAGTCAGAGCTTGCACAGCTGGAGCAGACCTATTCAGAGAGCAAGCCAGACAAAGCGGAGGCGAGCGCAGAGCTGTACAAGGAGCGGCTTGCAGCGTGCAGGAGCTGTGATGGCTTCATGTATGGGACCACCTGCCGATATTGCGGATGTCTCATTCCTCTTAAGGCAAAGGTGCTGGAGGCAACTTGTCCGTATCCGTTTGAGCCAAAATGGGAGAGGTAATTTGTACAATTTAGGTAAAGGTCGAGCAGGAAACCCACTGTAAGCCGGCTCACGGGTGCTCCGGAAGCGAATGCTCGGTCGATCGTCCTTGTCCTGGAATGATGTGATTCGCATGTAAGAGGATATCATTCCAGGCCAAATACGAACGCTGCCGCTTCACCCCAGAGCTTTTCGCTTCCTCCGCTAAAGAGACGGCAAAGAGGAAAGAGCCCTCCATCTATCTCAGGTGGTAGGGGAGGGTGTATAAAGGTCCGACACTGCAGAGATGAAGCAGGAGTCGGACCTTTTGTTTTGTATGCTGATTCGGAGAGGCGAAACCACTAGTTTGTGAAAGTCACGGAAGATGTGAGATGATCCGGGGAAGCTTGTGGGTTGTTCGGAGGAAGTAGAGCAGGAAACCCATTGTAAGCCGGCTCATGGTTGCTCCGGAAGCGAATGCTCGGTCGATCGTCCTTGGCCTGGAATGATGTGATTAGCAGTAAGAGGATATCATTCCAGACCAAATACGAACGCTGCCGCTTCACCCCAGAGCATTTCGCTTCCTCCGCTAAAGAGCCGGCAAAGAGGAAAGAGCCCTCCACCTATCTCAGATGGTTAGCTGATTCGGAGGGGCGGTTCATTGGTGAATGATCCATTATGGTAAAAAATTAGAAATAATCTATAATAATAGGTAGTACCTTTTCAAGATTCTAACTTAGAGAGGTGTTTCTTGTGAAAATTGCTTTGGTTGTCTTCAATGGCATGACTTTCTTGGATTTTGTCGGTTTCTACGATGTGATCACCAGGCTGCGATCCTACTCTGAAACCCAGGACACGACTTGGGATATATGCGGTATTCAGGAGGAAGTCAGTGATGAGCACGGCATGACGGTAAAGGTAACCAACGTAAAGCCCGATCTGAAAGAGTATGACATGGTGTTTGTGCCGGGAGGAATGGGAACAAGGACGCTTCAATATGATGATGAATTTATGGCATGGTTAAAAGGAGCGGAACAAACGAAATTTAAAGTAGCCGTATGTACTGGTTCTTTGCTGCTCGGAGCTGCAGGCTTCCTGGCGGATAAAAGAGCAACCACTCACCCGTTTCATTATGATTTGCTTGCTCCCTATTGCAAGGAAGTGGTCAAGTGCCGCTTGGTGAGGGATGGACATGTCATTACCGGAGGAGGAGTCGCAACCTCTATTGATCTTGGCTTGTATGTATTAGGCTTGTTTATTCCGGATGAGGAAGTTCAACAAATTCGTAAGCAAATGGACTATCCGTACAGACAACGCGATACAGTTACGGCATAGCCTCCGAATGAATGGAGCTGATTTACTTTGCGAATGTTGTTTGAATACAATTGGCAGGTGCGGGAGGAATGGTTCGACTGGTGTACCCAAGTCCCGGCTGTGTTTAAAAATTGAAAATAGATGTCTGGAGAATACCTCTTTTGATAACGCAAAAGGGGTATTTTTTTATTAGCAATCGATGAATTGAATAGATTCGTAAAAGGCTATATGGAACCCTATTGGAAAATACAGTAAAATGGTGAGATTAAGATAGGGAGGGTAATAGGCATGTCAATGGAAAAAGTGCTTGATAAAGGTTATGTAAGACTGGTTAATCATATGGGTTCTGATCTAACAATCGTCAATGCAGCAAGAGTATCGTACGCCAAAGAATCGAAAGCGTTGTCTGATAGAGATGTGCGTCTTATTCAGTTTTTGGCAAGAGAAGGGCATACCTCCCCTTTTCGGCATGTCATGCTTCAATTTGAAATTTATGCTCCGCTGATGGTGGCGAGACAGTGGTGGAAGTATGTCATCGGCTCAAGTCACATGGAGGGAACCAGTGACAGTCTTGAGGCATGGAATGAGTCCAGCCGCAGATACATCACGGAGGAGCCGGGATTTTATATTCCGCATCACCAAGAATGGAGAAGTGCACCTGAGAATTCGAAGCAAGGCAGCGGCGGTCCGTTACCCATAGATGTGGGCACAAAGCTGACTCAAGAACTGATCGATTACATAGAGCTTGGTGTCGAAAAATATGAGGCAGCGCTCAAGAGCGGAGTATGTGCGGAACAGTCCAGACTATTCCTGCCTTCATACGGCATGTATATCCGCTGGTATTGGACGGCATCGCTTCAATCCGTATGTCATTTCCTAAACCAGCGTCTGATGCATGATGCACAGAAGGAAATACAGCTGTACGCAAAGTCAATATTATCTTTAAGCGAACCGTTATTCCCAAATGCACTTAAAGAAATGCTCAAGCTTGAAAGCTTAACAGTGGAGGAAGTTTAGAGTGGTTGAATATCGCGAAATGAGAAATGAAGATTATGATGACTGCATTGCATTATGGAGCAGGACAGAAGGCATGGGAATCAGCAGTGCAGATTCAAGAGAGTCTATACAGATGTATTTGGAGCGCAACAAAGGGTTCAGTCGGGTAGCGGCAGCGGATGGGAAGATCGTGGGTACGCTGCTGTCAGGTCATGACGGAAGAAGAGGGTATTTATATCATTTGGCAGTCGAGCCTGCATTTCGAGGGCAGTCTATTGCAAAAACCTTAGTTAATGACGTGTTATCTTTACTTCGTGAAGCAGGGATTCAACGCGCGCATATTATGGTGATCGATACGAACGAGATCGGAAAGGCGTTTTGGTCTCGCATGGGGTGGACAGGGCGCGAAGATATCCTGCTGCGCTCATCTAATACAGATGCGGTCTGAATATACTCTTAACAGGAGGATGAAATGCACCGAGCGGACTTGCACAGCCAACTATTGGATATGGCCCAGAGGAAAGCGGAGAGCATCCGGAGCCATTTTCCAGAAGTGAAAGCAATCATCGTAACAGGATCTGTGGCTGCAGGAGATGTATATCCTACATCAGATATTGATCTTATAGCATACGTAGACGGTCCAATACCTGCTCAAATAAAGCATCGTGTAGAACATGTTGAACATGGGACGATAATAGCTTCAACTGGGGAGGTCCTGGCGGTTAATTACCGTATAGGCGAGATAAAGTGTGAGGTTGTTTATTTTTCAGAAGCCTTTGTCTGCCGCAAGTTAGATTCGGTATTGTTAGATTACGAGATCAGTTTAAATCCTCAGACTGTTGCCTCTGGAATTGTTAAGTCCAAGATTTTGTATGATCCATCGGGCCTGATAGAACATTGGAAAGAAAGGTTAAGTCATTATCCTGAGGATCTAGCTATTGCAATGATTAAGTCTAATCTCGACTTTGTTCCTGAACCGGTGCTTCGCAGCTCCTATATGGAACGAAGGGATCTTCTCTGCTTAATAGAAGGAAAGCTTCGTAACCAAGAGAAACTGCTTGCAATACTATGCGGTCTAAATCACATATACCATCCAGGCAAATGGAAAAGTATTGATAAAGTATTTGAACAGATGCGTATCAAGCTGCTGGGTTTGGGAGATCGAATGAAACAGATTTGGGAGACCTCAGAGGGAAATTCTATTAATCTATTGTCCCAGCTTATACATGAAACCTTTGATTTAAAACCGGGAATAGATACAACAAGCGCTCGTCTCAACTTTGAAAGGTTCTGGTGAGGGAAGCATCATGTTACAATAAGAAGGTATGCAAAGATCTCCTCTAACTTAAGCTGTGAAAAGGAGGGTGCCTATGGATTTAGAAAATCTTGTGGTGTTCAGCTTTGTTGGGGTTGTTTTTATCATTATTGGCCTCTTTATGAAGATAAAACCTCCGAAACGAATTAACAACATCTATGGTTACCGGACAAATCGTTCGATGAGCAGCGAGCGTATGTGGCAGGAAGCGAATCGCTACAGCGCAATCTGGATGATCGGGATCGGCATTTTTTATATCGTCATTGGTATGTTTGTATCCAAGTTTGTCCGTGGTATGGAGGGCTTCGGTATTCTGGTGGGTCTTCTGCTTATGCTTAACCTGCTTTTGTTTGTCGTCGTTGAACGCAGGCTGAAGGATCTGGAGTAGTGAATCTGATAACGGAGGGGCATTGTGAACACAGATACTACGATATATATCGTGAGGCATGGTCAAACCGAATGGAATGTGCTTGGAAAAATGCAGGGACACCATGATTCACCGCTGACAGACCTAGGTGTTCGTCAAGCGCTTTGGCTGGGTGAGTCACTTGCACAAGCACCGATCGATGCTATTTATTCAAGCTCAAGCGGCAGGGCAGTACATACAGCGGAGCTGATCCGTGGGAAACGGGAAATACCAATCATCCAAACGGATCTTCTCAGAGAAATGAATCTTGGATCGTGGGAAGGCCTTACTCAGGAGGAACTGAAGCTTGAGGCTCCGGTGAGATACAACCAATTTTGGAATGATCCGGAGCAATTTGCTGCAGAAGGCGGGGAAACCTATCCGGACACCATGAGACGAGCACAGGAAGAACTTGAAGCGATCCTAAGAAACGACCGAGGGAAGACGGTGCTTCTCGTTACACATACAGTGGTGGTTAAACTGCTTATGACTTATATTGAGCAGCGTTCACTTCGTACGCTATGGGACCTTCCTTATATACATCCCGCATCCGTGTGTAAGATCGTATTTAATGAAGATAACAAGCCTGAAATTTTGCTTCATGCTGATATTTCCCATTATCAAGAGGAAGCAGTGAAAGAAAAAGCCTAAACAAAGAAGCAGCTGCACGTATGCACTGCTTCTTTTTGCTGTTTAAATAACTTATTCGCGAAGCAGGAGCTTCTACATCTTAAAAAATACTATGGATAAACGCGGGTTTCTAAGTTGGAAAATGAAGCGGATTACGGTTTCGTTTTACGAGATAAAAAAACAAAAATTATTTTTTGAAAAATCAAACTATTATTCAATTAGTCTTGTTATTATATTACCGAATGTCTTTTATTACAGGCATGAATAGTGCGGATTTGAGAGAAGCTAATCTTCAAGAGCATGATGGACGCTGCACCGATTCAGGGCTTTGATCGTATTTAAGGAGGAATAGTGATGATGATATCCTATGAACATGAATCGATTCAATATCACACGACCACAGGGGGAATAGTCATTCACGATGGCAAAGTATTGCTGCAAAGAGAACCGAACCAACCTTATTGGTTTTTGCCTGGAGGCAGTGTAGAAGCTGAAGATTCACCTGAATACACCATTGCAAAAATGATTTATGATAGACTGGGTGTGCCTGTCATCAGCGAGCAGCAGGTATGGCTGATTGAGAATATCATCGAGCTGCCGATTTCACCGACGATGAAAATCCATGAGACGGGGATGTTTTTTCTACTTGAGCTTCCGTTGCAGCATCCGATTTTCAAAAAATCTTGCGAATTTTTCGGGACGAATAAAGACTACTTATATAAGTGGATCCATCTTGACGAACTGGAACGTCATTTCGTTGTTCCAGAATTCCTTATTTCTGAACTAAAGGATATTGATATAGCCAGAGGCGTTAAACACATTGTCAGCTGACCAGGACAGATTCTAACAGAACAGATCTTGCTGTAACCCTTTCTACATGATCTATGATAGAAGGGGTTTTTAGTATGGATGGTCGGATATGGCTCTTCTCAAGTCTTTGGACTCACGCGGAGTAATTGTAACCTGTGCTGCAAATGATCAGAAAGTGGACTTTGTGTCACGCTGTTTTTTTCCGGCGATAGGAATTGAGGAAGACCCGGTGACTGGTTCTGCACACTGCTGCCTTGGGGCTTATTGGAGTGCTAGATTAAACAAAAATAAACTATATGCGCTGCAGGCTTCGGCAAGAGAAGGATATCTAAAATTAGAAGTTAGCGAAAAACGAATATTAATATCGGGCCAAGCGGTCACCACGCTGAGAGGAGAACTGGTATCGATATAGAATACTTAGCTTTAGTCCATGTGTCAGTGTTGAGTTGAGCAGAGATAACCGCAGAATACTGTGGTTAAATTAGATGAGAGTGAGCTGAGCGAATCATGAGAATGGGTAGTGGACTTGACCTGGAGCGTATTATTTTTATTGGCCGTACTTTTGAGGAATATAAGCGCATGTTTTTGTTAACGGAAGAAGACATAGCTTCAAAACGAATCCTGGATTGTCCCGGAGGCGCTTGTTCCTTTACAGCAGGTGTTAATAAGGCCGGGGGAAGAGCTGTGTCCGTAGATGTCGCTTATTTTTACCCTTGGAATGTTCTGCGCGATAAAGGCAAAGAGGATATCAGTCACGCGATGGGCCAAATGGCAAAAGTAACGGATCAGTATGAATGGAGTTTTTTTAACAATATAGAAGAACTGCGTGCACATCGGTTGGAAGCTCTGGATACCTGTATAGCTGATATGAAAAATGATCCTGAACATTACATAGCGGCGATGCTCCCTGATCTTCCATTTGAAAAGGATAAAGAGTTTGATCTCATTTTATCTGCCCATTTTCTGTTTATGTATGCAGATCGTCTGCCCTTGAGCTTTCACCTTGAGACATTAAGCGAAATGATGCGGGTCGCACGTGAGGAAATTCGCATATATCCGGTCATGCAGCTGGATGGTCAAAGGTATCATGCTCTTGATGAGATCCTTGACTTTGTGGAAAAAGCGGGATGGAGCTCCGAATTGGTTCATGTACCCTATGAGTTTCAAAAGGGTGCGAACCAAATGCTTAAAATAAGCAGAAACTAACAATCCTATAGACACTCAAGACATTCAAGTAATAATTCGCAGAGCTTGAGTGTCTTTATTTTGCATCTTGAGCCTATAGAGGGTATTGTAGTTAGTAGCGTGTTTGGAATCGTTTGGAGGTATATATGGCAAAGCAAAAGTATTACGTGGTATGGGAAGGGAAAACCCCAGGTATATACACCAGCTGGCCAGCCTGTCAGCAGCAGGTGAATGGAGTCAATGGGGCAAAGTATAAAGCCTTTGAATCCAAAGCTGAGGCAGAAAAGGCTTATGCAAACGGCTGGAAAGGAATCTGGGGAAGCACGGCAGGCAAGCCGCAGGGAGCCAGCGTCAGAAAAACGCAAGACTCGTTGTCTGCTCCTTCCGAAGAGGTTGATTACAACAGTATCTCCGTCGATGTGGGCACAAGAGGAAATCCAGGACCGATGGAGTATAAGGGTGTGGATACTCAGACAGGAGATATGTTATTTAGTGTCGGCCCCATACCTAATGGAACAAATAACATTGGCGAGTTTCTCGCGATTGTGCATGCACTAGCCTATCTGAAACAACAAGGCAGCAGCAAGACGGTCTACAGTGACTCTGTGAATGCAATGAAGTGGGTCAAGCAGAAAAAGGCGGCGACTACGCTGAAGCGGGATGCCTCGACCCAGCAAGTTTGGGAACTGATTGACCGGGCTGAGAGCTGGCTTAAATCAAATACTTATAGTAACAAAATATTAAAATGGCAGACTAAAGCATGGGGCGAGATCAAGGCCGATTACGGTCGGAAATAAATGATATTAGGCAAAACACGAACTGGAGGATATTACAAACATGACGTACAAAGCCGTATTTTTTGATATAGATGGAACATTGGTTAACGATGAAAAAGTAATTCCTGAAGATACAATTCAAGCTATCATTGAGCTTAAGGCCAGAGGGACGGATGTATTCATTGCTACCGGGCGCGCACCTTACTATTTCACTAAATATTTATCCCAGCTGGGCATCGATTCCTTTATCAGCCTGAACGGCTCCTATGTAGTATATAAAGGGGAGGCAGTCTATTCGCATCCGATCAAAGAGGAAACGCTCGAAAAGCTTGAAAATAGTGCTCTTACACATAATCATCCGATTGTCGTGCAGGGAGCAGAGGCGGGCTTTGCCAATATGGAGCTTCATGATTTTATAGCCGAATCCTTCCAAACTCTTCGTGTCGAGGTGCCGGGATTCAAGACAGGCTACTGGAAGGAAGCCCCGATCTATCAAGCCCTGCTTTATTGTCAGGAGCATGAAGAGCATTTGTATACCTCGAAAGAAGCTGGCTATGACGATCTTCATTTTGTCAGATGGCATAAGTATGCAATGGACGTTATTCCGGCAGGAGGCTCAAAGGCTAAAGGCATTGAAGCAGTGCTCAAGCATATCGGTTTATCCAAGGATGAAGTCGTAGCTTTCGGCGATGGCTTGAATGATGTGGAAATGCTGTCTTATGTAGGGCTTGGCATTGCAATGGGAAATGCAAACGATGAAGTTAAATCCTATGCGAAGCACGTAACGAGCTCTGTTGATGAGGGTGGGATTCGCAAAGGATTGGAGCATGCCGGTTTGTTATAAGAAATAACCTTGGCAGAGTTTCTGAATAAAGAATTGAAGGTGGCTTTTAAAGGATGGACCAATATAGGTCCATCCTTTTTTGTATTCATCATGTTGTTAATTAATCCACTTTTCATGGGGTATTATTATACTCACAGATGCTATTTTTTTCTGCTAAACAGCGTCTTACATAGAGCCTGGGTTGTCTGGGACAGGTGCTGCATACTTAACAAAAATTTACATAGAAGGGGAGAACCATTACGTGAAAAAACGGATATATATGGTATTATTGTTGATAATCTTATTTTTTGTTTATTGGAACTGGTTGGATCGTCCAAGATCATACAGTAATGAAGTTTTAGTCAATGAGATTGCCCGCACAGAAGGCGAAGAACGTATCTCCATTGCGGATTTGACAGATTTTGAATGGGAAGAGCTGTACATATTCAGGCCGTATTCTGATCCTTCTTCCGTTAGTATTAAGAATATGAATAAAGTGCCTGAATCCATCAAGTATTCCGACTCATTTACATTGCTTGTGTTTGTCTTAGATGACAAGGTAGTCAAATACATGGAATTGTTACGTTCAGCTGGAGATTTTTCAGAGGAGCTAAATCAAAGGGCAATTAAGAAAGATAAAGCGGTTTTTATTAAAGATAAGAATACGGGGTACTTGGAGCTGGAAGAGTAGAGAAGAGTTGAGTTAACTGGTAAAGGAGGATTGCTATGTTCTATGTCAATGCAAGAGCATTTATTGAGCGTGACAGCAAGCAAGGCACTGAGCTCGTTATCCAGACCCGAAATAAAACGGGGGAAGAATGTCTTGAACTGCCCGGAGGAAGAATTGAATTGTATGAATCCATTCATAAAGCGCTTGTCCGGGAAGTTAAAGAGGAGACAGGGCTCACGGTTACTAGAATTGAGGGCGCTTCCAAGAGGGTAGATACCACGGGTATTAACCCTGACTTTGAAGTGGAGGTCGTGGAGCCCTTTTGCGCACATCAGACGACCAAGGGCCCTATTGACTCCATTGGGATGTACTTTATATGCAGAGCGGAAGGAAAGCTGCTATCGGCAGGAGATGAAACGCTCAATCCCAGCTGGGTAACTGTGAAGAATATAGCCTCCATGATGGAACAGAACCCGCTTCAATTCTCGGATATAGACCGCGCGGCTTTGATGTTTTATTTGAAGCATAGAGTTGTCCGAGATTAAGGTATACTTTTACGAGAAGATAATTGAATAATTGTCGTACAGGCCTCTTTCCTTGAATAGAATATACCGATTGGAAGGTTTCTATTCTAAGGAGGAGGCATATGCTAACAAGTGTCTATTTTGCTTATATGCTATTAGGTTTGTCGCTCGCCGCTCCCATCGGTCCTTTGAATGCGGCTCAGCTTAACCTCGGTATCAGGCGCGGTTTTATTCACTCATGGGTTTTCGGACTTGGTGCAGTGCTGGCAGATGTGCTGTACATGCTGCTTGTGTATCTGGGAGTTGTCCATTTCTTGGATACTCCATTTATTCAGACTTTTTTATGGTTATTCGGCTTTTTTGTGCTGGTCTATACCGGTGTGGAGAGTCTACTCAGCAGTACACACATTAAGGAAGTCGATATCAAGGAAAAGGAGCCGCTCGGCAAATCATTCCTTTCCGGATTCTGGATGTCGCTGTTTAATCCAATGTCCATTTTGTTCTGGCTCGGAATATTTGGTTCGGTACTCGCTCAAGAAGCGGCAGCCAAAAGTGCCTGGCAGATCGTATTGCTGAGCCTGGCTATTGTGCTCGGCATATTTATATGGGATCTTACGGTTGCTGCAGTTTCAAGCTTCTTCCGTACGTTCCTCAGTCCAAAGCTGCTGAAAGGCATATCTATAGTATCTGGACTATTTTTAATTGGCTTCGGCATCCATTTTGGCGTACAAGCTGTCAAGGCTTTATTTTTCTAGCTCGGGCAGGAAAGCGATGTCGGTTCAGCTTCAGTTTTTCGATAAGGTGCTTGTCAGGCTTTCGATTTTTCTGGCCTGATTTGCTCCATACTTTATGCTGCATAAACCAGGTTACGATACCGATGCATGCGAGAAACAGAAAGCTGATCCAAAATCCGGGCCGGCTTGTATGATGAAACAAGGTTCCGGTGACGGCCAGCAGAAGGAGAAGGATGCCTCCAAATCTTTTGATCTGTCCAAAAAGGGTCAGCTTCAAAAGTTTTCCTGAAGTCACTAAGATAAAAGTCCAATTATATAACAGCATCAGCCCAGCGGCTGTGGTGACATACTCATATAATGATCCTGGAAGCAGCAGGGCAAGAACAATGGAACCAACCAGTGCGGCTGCCGTCAAGCCAAAAGCAAAGACAGGGAAACGTTCCTTCACCTTTTTGGCAAAAAGAGGTGGAGCGTCTTTGTCTTGAGCCAGTGTGATCAGCATGGTTGTTACTGCGTACAGCGAAGCGACCATTGTAGAAAAGCCGGCTACGATGAGGACACCGTTCATTAAATGCGGAATAAACGGCAAGTTGTATGCGTCCAGCGCTTGTATGAACGGACTTTCCTTTGTGCCAAAATTTCTCCAGGCAGCAATAGACACGACGAGAAATAATGAAATAATATAGATTACCGCCAGCAGAATGATCATCGTTCTGCCGGCTTTTGGTGCTTCCTTCGGATCCTTCAGCCGCAAAGCCATAAGCCCCATGACTTCAATCCCCCCGTAAGCATAAAAAGAGAACAGAAGAGCAGACCATGCTCCCATCGCACCGTTTGGAAATAAAGCACCAATAGACATAGGCATTTGAGGACGAATCCCCCCTGAAAGCCATCCGAACAAGGCCGCTGCCCCTAATATGATAAACATGAGAATCGCTGCAAGCTTAATGACTGCCGCCACACTCTCCAAGGGATCAAACAGCTTGTTTCCAATAATTACGACGATAAGTCCAAGGACAGCAAATCCTGCAGCAAATATCCATACCGGGATCTGTGGGAACCAAAAACGGGAGAACAAGGATAATGCAGTCAACTGGCTGCCCATAATCAGAAGCTCCGAACACCAATATACCCATCCGCTGCTGAAGCCTGCCCAACGGCCGTAAGCTTTTTTTGCATAAGACCTGAAAGATCCCTGTTCCGGTGATTTGGCCGTCATCTGTGCAAGGACGTCAAATACGCAGTATGTTCCTATAGCAGCGAGTAGAAATGTAAAGAGGACAGAAGGACCGCCTATCTGTATGGCTAGCGCAGAGCCGAGAAAATATCCTGTGCCGATAGTACACGCCACTCCCAGCAAAGAAAGCTGCCACCATTTTAATTTTTTTTCACTTTTGGCCTGATCATTCGCGCTTTCTTTACAGCTGCTCACCACGTATATCTCCCTTCATGTCAGAGTTCAATCCTGATTTAATATGGAGCTTAAATCAAATATTGATGCATGTCAGATTTACACGAAAAAATAATGTTAGAAGCAATTGGCAAAATATTGTAATTGTTTTATGATAGAAGAAGGCGAATGTCAGTATAAAAAGAGAGAAGATGTCTAATCCTGCTGCACTGCTGCTTGATCGTAAAACTTTGCATTTGTGAGACAGGAGTTTAATATGACTGCTATTTTTATATTTTTGGGATTAGCCGTTATGGGATACATTCTGTTAATGATTTCACTAGAAGTTTTTGTCTTAGCTAGCGTTGTACTTCTGTTTACTTTGCTCATTCTGCTGCTATTAGAAATAAAGGAAATAAGAAAAAAGCTGGATGTCTCAAGTAAGCCTTCACTGACAAAGGAAGAAATGGACAGGCTTGCAGTTTTGGCTGCCCAAGAAGCAAAGGACTCACCTAATGATCATGAGATGTTTGCCGAGATATTAAGAAAAAGAAAATGAAGTGAGACATAAGGCAGTCTGAGGTGCAATCAGTGAAACGTCGCATACTATTCATTCGATTTATTCTAATTACATACAACCTAGTGCTTCTATATCTTATGTTTGCCGGCTTTAACCGCTCGGTACACCCGAACTA
This sequence comes from Neobacillus mesonae, assembly GCA_023715865.1. Taxonomy (GTDB): domain Bacteria; phylum Bacillota; class Bacilli; order Paenibacillales; family Paenibacillaceae; genus Paenibacillus. The sequence goes on along the minus strand of JAMBOW010000001.1, from coordinate 2,256,288 downwards.
CAGTTACAATATCGTGCCGCTGCACACGATCTCTGAGTATGTACTAAATGTAACGTACGACAATCTGCTCGATACTCTTATTAATTTGGCGGGTAACATTGGGGTCTTTATCCCTTTGGGATGTCTCATACCTGCAGCATTCCCTAAGCATCTGAAATTCACTAATTTTCTGATAATGTTTGCCGGTCTCATTATTGTTCTGGAAATTTGCCAAATGTTATTTAGAGTTGGAACGGGTGATATTGATGATCTATTACTGAATGTAATAGGCGGAGCTATGGGTTACGGATTGTATCATCTCTTCACAAATAAAGACTAAATGCCGATAAATAATGTTGTTTTGATGATCTTCATCATTTTATTTAATCGAACGAGGATCGCAACAATTGTTGTTAAATTGCGTCTTATATAGAAGAAGATGTAGGAACGTGCAGAGTGTTGGTGATTTTACAAGACGACCAAAAGGATGTGTGAAATTTTGAAGAGGATTTTATTGTTCATGTTATTTTTTGTAGGGTTGTGGGTAATACCCGGACTTAGCCATGCGGCAGATGGACAAGCTCAGATTTATTTGAACGATAAAAGAATCGGGGCAGAGGAAAGTTCCAAGATAGAAATTATTAATGGATCTGTAATGATACCGATACGGATGGTAGCCGAAGAATTGGGTTACAACGTCAAGTGGGAGCAGAATACGGGAACAGTTACAATTCAGCAAGGAATTGTCATGAAGATGGTCGTCAATGACAAGAATGCCCTAGTAGATAATCAGTCTGTTGTGCTCGATAGTGCACCTGTAGTCAGAAGCGGGACTACACTAGTGCCGCTGAGGTTCGTTGGTGAACAGTTCGGGTTAAAGGTAAGCTGGGATAACAGCACTAAGACTGCGAAGCTCGCACAAGTCAGCGGTTCTGGGGAAGGAAGCAGTCCTCCCGCAGGATCAGGCAACACAGGCGGGGGAACGATAAACGATCCACAGGCACTTGTTCAAGTGTCCGGCATCGGCTTTAGTGCTAATCAATTGCAAATCGCGACGAGCAGCAGCGTCACTCCTAAGGTATTTACAATGACAGGACCAGATCGTATCGTCGTTGATCTGCCCAATACTCAGTTCAGTACGGACTTTGCAGGGGAACTTAATGTACAGGGTTCCGGTAGTATGCAAGTCACTGAATATCCGATGGTATCTCAGATCAGATATTCATTATTCAGCACAGATCCTTCGACAGTACGAATCGTCATTGATTTGAAGGAAGCTGCGGGATACAGTGTGTCACAAGCAGGGACAAGCCTCCTTATTGTGGATTTGAACCAAGACACAGTTCCACCTCCAAGCACGACTGAGCCAGATACTACGTTGCCTGAGACGCCTCCGGTAACCAATCCATCCCAAGGCAACGGCAAAAAGATTGTTGTCCTAGATGCAGGGCATGGAGCACAAGACGGAGGGACTGTTGGGGCGACCGGCAAGCTGGAAAAGGATTTTAACTTATCGCTTACATTAAAGGTTGAAGCATTGCTCAAGAAAGAATCCAACATCGAAGTCATTTTGACAAGGTCAGGTGACACCTATCCTGAACTGCTTGAGCGGGCTAAGATTGCAAATAATGCAGATGCAGACATTTTCCTTTCCATTCATGCGAATTCGGCGACACCTTCGGCAAATGGAACAGAAACTTTTTATAAGAAGAGCCAAGATAAGGCACTAGCAGATATCATTCATAAGCATTTAATAAAGGCAACGGGCCTGAAGGACCGTAAGGTCAAATCAGCCAATTATTCTGTTCTTCGAAATACAGACATGCCAGCTGCACTGCTGGAAATTGGATTCTTATCAAATAAAGCTGAGGAAGCAACCTTATTCGATAAAGACTTCCAAAACAAAGTTGCACAAAGTATTGTCGATGGAATTAAAGAATACTTGAAATTATAAAATAATACTATTGTTATTAAGAGGCATTCGCTAACCTTGCGGGTGCCTTTTTTAGTTGATTTATATTCTATTATTTACCAATCTCATATATAATGATTTGTAATATCGTGGGAAGTGAGGTGCAGTTCTTGGAACACTATACTTATTATGAAGAATCCTACTGGGGCCGTGATGTACGGCTTAGACAAACGACTCAGGGTTCGAATACGCTGGTTGTATTTTTTCCCGGACAAAACTATTCCTGTGAGCTGCCCGTTCTTCATTATGCAGTCCAGAGTGCGGTTGAACAAGGAATGGACGTACTGCTGCTCGAATATGGCTATCAGAGCGCACGAGTTGCTTTGGAAAGAGAGCAGCGCTCTATTCTAGCGGAAGAAGTATTGCAGACGGTGAAGCACTTTAGCGAAGATTATGAACAGTTGGTGTTTGTAAGTAAAAGCCTGGGGACACTCCTTGCAGGTTACGCGGCAGAGAAGTTGGGAGATCATCGCATCACTCATTTGTACCTTACTCCGCTTGACAGTACACTCGATTATATTCAGCATTCTTCCGGACTTGTTATTTATGGCACGAAGGATTCATTATTCAGCGAGGAGAGCAGAGGAAAGCTTGACAGCTTGAAAAATGAAATAGACATTATCAAAATACCGGATGCAGGTCATGGTCTAGAGGTCATGGATGTCCGAAAATCTGTAGAGCATTTAAGCGAATTAGTGAGAGCGTATACAAACTTTTTTGGATCCATAAAGAGTACGACATATTAAAAATATACAGACAATACAAGAGTGAGCAGCAGGAGAATCCTGCTGCTCACTCTTTCGTATAAGATCGCCTCTTTTAACGCGCTTGATAACGTTCGTAGGCATCCTGGTTGATTTTGATAACTTCTTCAATTCCCATACCCTTAATCGTTTCAACAAACTGTTCATAATTCGTAAGTGGTTCGTCACCTAAAATGAACTTCGTCATCATTTCATCCAAGTAGGTAGTTACCTGTCCCATGATTTGAGCTTCTTTACGAGCTTCTTCCTCGGTTTTACGCAGTGTTGGAAGGGCCAAGGAATAATCAGCCTCCATCCAAACTTTATTCGCTTCCTGTTGCTGCTCAAACGCCATGAGACCATCCAGGTACCGTGTATCTTGGTTCATCGGTCCATCCATGATAGATAACGCGTAACCTGCCAATGCCTGGTCATAAGTCAGCCCGTCTGGGTTCTTCAAAATGGTGTCTGTAAATTCGATGGTATCGCCCTCAGCAGTGTAGCTGTCTCCTTCAATCCCAAAATTGAACAGATCATGACCTTCTGGACTGTAATTGTAATCCATCCATTGCACGATCGCTTTGATCTTATCTTCGTCAGCTGAAGTGGTAATCGCTTCACCGTACGTCAATACCTTGGTATCAAAACGGAAGGTACTGCGAGATATGCCTTCCGAATCCAGAGGCCAAGGAGCACCAACAAGATCGAATTCCGGATCATCAGCCATTAGGTTGAGATATTTGGCCATACCGCTGAATACTCCGCCGTAGTATGCTCCTGCTAGATTATTTGTGATCTTATAATCAAATGCCTTACCGTCATTGGTCATGATTTCAGGATCGATTAATCCTTCCTCATACCATTTCCGCATCGTCTCAAGGAAGTCTTTAAATCCTGGTTGAATCGGACCGTATTCTACAGTATCTCCGTTGAGCTGGAACCCGCCCAGTACTCCATAGGAAGGAGCAAAATCATACAATTTGCTCATGTTGCCAGGACCCCAGTTTGCCGTGTACGGCAGTTCGTCCTTCTTACCGTTGCCGTTCGGATCTTCTTCTCGGAAGGCCTTAAGCACGGTGTACCACTCGTCAATTGTTGTAGGCGTTTTCAAATTAAGCTTCTCAAGCCAGTCTTGACGCAGTACAATCCCTGTCGTCGCATTCAGCTTAACCGCATCCGTCCGAAGATAAGGGAACATGAAGATCGTTCCATCATCCAGTGAAATCTGCTTACGAACCACATCATCTTCTTCAATAATCTTCTTCAAGTTAGGGGCATAGAGGTCGATATATTCGTTCAGTTTAATAATTCTGCCATCGGCCAGCAGCTTCTCAGGTCCCCCTGAAACGTCTGCCCAGTTGTAGTAGATGATGTCAGGCAGCTCATTACCCGTAACGAGCAGGTTGAACTGGTCTTTTTGCTGTCCAAGCGGCGGGTGAGTGAAATTGACTTTAATGCCTGTTCTTTTCTCTTTTTCCTGATAAGCTTTCACGTCAGAAAACCCGTTGCCTGAGGCAATTTTAGCATCATTCGCCCGCCAGTAAGAAATGGTCATAGGCTCTTCAACGATCGGAAGCGGTATTTCAGTGATCGCTTGCTCGCCTTCCTCAGGTGCGGGACCCTCTGCGCTTTCTGAACCTCCGCAACCGGCTAACAGTCCCGTAGTCATTACAGCTGTTAACATCAATGACAAGACCCTCTTCTTCATATGAACCCTCCTTGATTATCTATAGATTAAAGTGGGCTACAAATCTATATGGTAACCCGCTTTATTCTTTAATGGCTCCGATGAGTGCACCTTGAACGAAGTATTTCTGGATGAAAGGGTAGACCATCAGAATAGGAAGCGTAGAAATAATAATCGTTGCATATTTAATGTTCTCCCCGATCGCAAAACCGGTATCATTCGCGGAGCCCATCGCTTCTGTGCTGTTGCTGAGCAAAATATCCCTAAGTACGATCTGGATTGGATAGAGCTCTTGGGATCTTAAATAGAGGAGCGGACCCATAAAGTCATTCCAATGGTCTACAGCGTAATAAAGCGTCATAACAGCAATAATTGGTTTGGACAGAGGAACGACAATCCGGAATAGAATTCTAAAGTCGTTGGCACCATCAATTTTGGCTGATTCAATTAATGCAAGCGGAATGTTCATAAAGTTTGTTCTCATGATGATGAAATTGAATGTATTAATGGCAGCAGGCAGAATCATTGCCCATCTTGTGTCAAGCAAGCCTAGATTTTGAATGAGCAGGAAGGTAGGAATCATGCCGCCGCCGAAAAACATCGTGAACGTAATGAGCTTCATAAAAAAGCTGCGTCCGTATAAGTCTGGCCTTGACAACGCATATGCTGCAAGTGTCGTCATCAACAGGTTAAGAGAGGTTCCGACAATAACGTAAAACAGAGTATTTAAATATCCGCTATAGATTTTTGGATTCTGAAATACTTTGGAATAGGCTTCTAAAGAAAATCCTTCAGGAATCAGCATAAGCGAGCGGCTGGCCAGCAATTGCTCAGGATTACTGATCGACGAATTAAAGATATAAATCATTGGATAGGCGCAAAGCACCATGATAAGAATGAGTAGGATATAGTTGGCGCTGTCAAATATATGTTCACCGATTGATTTTTTCATCGTAGGCTCACCTCTCTACCACAGACTGGTTTCATTTGCTTTGCGGCTGATATAATTCGCGCCAAGCAAGAGGGCAAAGTTAATGACTGAATTGAACAGACCGATGGCAGTGGAGTATGCCTGATCTCCCAGCAGCATCCCTTGCCTATAGACAAAGGTGGAGATGACATCAGAGGTTTCATAGGTGGCTGCCGTCTGCATAAGGAGAATTTTTTGGAAATCTGCATTCATAATGCTTCCCATACGGAGAATCAGGAGTATGACGATGGTTGGCATAATGCCCGGTAAGGTAATATGAAGGAGCTGCCTCCATCTGTTCGCGCCATCCATTTTGGCTGCTTCATACAGCTGTGAGTTAATTCCTGCAAGTGCGGCGAGAAACAGGATAGATGCCCATCCTGCGCCCTGCCATACATTGGAGAGAATGTATAACGGGCGGAACATGTCTTTATCTGTAAAAAACATAATAGGCTCGAACCCGAAGAAGCCCCTAATAATGTTAAACAGCCCGCCATCTAAGGCTGAGAAGGTCTTGAGCATCCCTACAACAACGACGACGGAAATAAAGTGAGGCAGGTAACTGACGGTTTGCACAGCTCTCTTGAAGTATCGGTTCCGGACCTCATTGAGCAATAATGCAAGGATAATTGGAGCCGGGAAGCCGACAACAAGACTCAGCAAACTAAGAATCAGGGTATTGCCCATCAGCCGCCAGAAGTTGTAGCTTTCAAAGAACATCGTAAAGTTATCAAAGCCGATCCAATTGCCGCCCATAATTCCTTTGGCAGGGCTATAGCTGCTTTGGAAGGATAACAAAATGCCGTACATCGGACCATAACTGAAAATGAAGTAAAACAAGAGTACAGGAACCAGCATTAGATATACATATTTGTTACGAATGATCTCTTTTTTTAGAAATTGAATTTTTCCTTTGCTTCGAACGCTCTGCTTCACAGCCAAGGGATTGTTCATTCCCATGGATCAATTCCTCCCCCAGTAATGTACATTATTGAACTAAAATGAACCTCGATGAACTTGCCCGATGTAAATAGATACTAATTTCAAGCGCTTACATTGTCAATATTTTGTTTTAAATAAACTTAATGTAAATATTTGCTGAGTACAGAAAAAACCATGAAATAATCTGCTATAGATAGTGTTTATGTGGTTTAGTGAGGGATCGTGGATGCAAAAAAGTGATATACAGGCAAAATTGTGTTATTTATTTATGGATTATGTAAAATAAATCCTTGGCAGACATAGAAAAAGAGAGCACCCATGATCTTTATCAAGATGATGGGAACTCTCTTTATGTTTGAATGCTTATCGTTCGCGAATCGCCTTGTGCAATTGCTGCATGGCCTCTTCAAGCATGCTTCGAGGACAAGCAACGTTCATTCGCATAAAGCCTTCGCCTTCCGTACCAAAATCCGTTCCGCTGCTAAATACGAGCCCTGCCTTTTGGACGAGAAAGTCAAACAGCTCTTTATGCTCCATGCCCAAATTCCGGAAGTCGATCCACAGCAGATAGGTTGCTTCCGGAAGAGTAACAATGCATTCCGGCAGATAAGTCTTAAAGTAATTTGTGACATATTCCAAGTTTCCGTAAATATATTCAAGTGTGCTTTCGAGCCATGGCTCACCTTCACGATAAGCAGCTTCAGTTCCAGCAAGGCCAAAGATATTCGTTGAACCCATAGCGTGCTTCTCAATAATTTTTTTGAACTTCAGACGCAGCTTATCATTTGCAATGATGACGCTGGACGTATGCAGTCCTGCAATATTAAAGGTTTTGCTGGCGGCTGTGCAGATCATGGAATGCATTTTGGCTTCCTCGGAGATGCAAGCATAAGGAGTATGCTTCCCTTTCTCAAATACGAGATCGGAATGGATCTCATCGGATATGACCACGATGTCGTTCTTCGCTGCAATTTCCATCACAGCGCTTAGCTCTTCACGGCTCCATACTCGACCTACAGGGTTGTGAGGGCTGCACAGAACGATCAGCTTTACTCCATCCTGTGAGGCGACCTGATCGAGGTGATCGAGATCCATCTTATAGTCGTTCTGCTCGAGAATAAGCGGATTTTCAATCAGTTCTCTGCCGTGCGCTTTAGCAAGTTTATGGAAAGGGCCATATACTGGAGGCTGAATGATAATTTTGTCTCCGGGTTCTGTGAAAGCTTCGACTGCTATGTTTAAAGCAGGGACAATGCCTGGAGTGAATACGAGCCACTCGGGGTCTACTTTCCATCCATGACGCTTCTCCATCCAAGCCGTAATAGACTCATTGTACGAAGCGGCAGGCATTGCATAACCTAGAATACCATGATCTACAATTTCCCGAAGTGCTTTGAGAACAGGTTCAGGCGCGGGGAAATCCATATCCGCAACCCACAGCGGTATTGCATCAGGAGCGCCAAAAAAAGGCTTTAATCCGTTCCATTTAACGGAACTCGTATGTCGGCGTTCGATTCTTTGATCAAGAGGATGATTATTTTGGTTAGTATCCATCATTTTCCCTACTTTCTTACGAGACTGTCGATTACGATTGCACATTTTGACAAGTCAGATCATCGTGCTTATTATCTAATAAACTGCGGCTTAACGCAATGTGACAGGAGAGTTGTTTTATGAGGCCTAAGAAAATCGTATTTACCGGCGGCGGTTCAGCAGGCCACGTAACCGTTAATTTGGCGTTGATTCCACATTATCAGGAGCAGGGATACAGCGTTCATTATATTGGATCACGGCAAGGCATTGAAGCCGAGCTGGTCGGCCAGGTACAGGGTGTGAAATATAAAGGTATTGCCACAGGAAAGCTTCGTCGTTATATCAGTGTAGAGAATGTAAAGGACTCCTTCAGAGTATTAAAGGGAGTGCAGGATGCATATCGATATTTGAAAAAAGTTAAACCCGGCGTTGTATTTTCAAAAGGGGGATTCGTATCCGTACCTGTAGTGCTTGCTGCGAGAATGCTGAGCATACCCGTTGTAGTGCACGAGTCGGATTTGACTCCTGGACTTGCAAATCGCATTGCCCTTCCTTTTGCCGATTATATATGTACGACTTTTGAAGAAGCAGCAAGGCACCTGCCCAAGCAAAAGGCAGTGCACGTAGGGGCGATGGTCCGGCAGGAGCTCCGAGAAGGGAATGGGGAGCGGGGGAGAAGCCTGCTGGGCTTTAATCAGAACACCCCCGTGCTGCTGTTCATGGGCGGGAGTCTTGGTGCCAAGAATATGAATGATGCATTGTACAGTATTATCCCAGAGCTGACGAAGTATTATCAAATCATTCACATTTGTGGAAAAGGACAGAAAAAACATGTGGATGTATCGAGCGGATATCAAGCATTTGAATATGTGCAGGATGAATTGCCAGACCTTATGGCTGCAGCCGATTTAGTCATTTCCAGAGCCGGCTCCAACTCCATCTTTGAATTTTTGACATTGCAAAAGCCAATGCTGCTGATCCCGCTTTCCGAGAAGGTGAGCCGTGGAGATCAAATTATCAATGCACGTTCCTTTGAGGCTTTGGGTTTCGCCAAAGTTCTGCGGTCTGAGGAGCTAACAGGTGCCTCGCTGCTGGAGGCTGTACAGGATCTTGATAGAAATAAAGAAACGTATACTCGGAACATGCTGTCTTACGAACATCCTGATGCAATGATGGAAATTATCGAAGTTATTAGGCGGGCAGAAATGAAATAAAAGCAGGAACCCATCTTTTTTTGACGAATTATCTCTTCTATATTATTTCGGTATTCGCTTGATTCTCAGGGAAGAGGAGTTGGGAGCTGTGAATATGGTACAAAAGAATTCTTTAATTGCATCGTTTCATGAATGGCATCATTGGCTTCGTAATTGGAGCATGCAGGAGAACACGCCTTGGGATCAGCCGATTGAGGAAGGCAAATGGACGGCTCGTGAAATGGTCTGCCATGTCATGAGATGGGATCGTTATTTCTGGGAAGGAGCTATTTCGCTTATAGCCTCAGGTGAGAAGCATCGGGTCCATATTCAGCATTTGGACTATGATGTGTTCAATGAAGCGGCACGCGAATATGCACATACGATCTCCACAGAGGAGCTTGTTCAGGAAACGCTGAAATATAGGGAATTAATTGTTAGAAGTTTATATGACTTGGTTCATGAGGATTGGAGTTATGAGTATAAAGGTCTTGACGATAATCCGTTTACTGTTCAAAGCTATGTCGAAGACTTTATATGGCATGATCGTCATCATATGAAACAGCTTGAAGCCATGCACCAGCTTGAAGCATAGGGTGCTGTGTGTCGAATTAATAAGAGCATGACAGACTGCACCGAGGGGGAACAGCATGGATTTCGATATTCGTCCGCTGCAGAAACAAGAGCCTATTCCTTATGATATTTTACTGCTTGCCGATCCTTCCAGGAATGTGGTTAAGGAGTATATCCACCGTGGATCTGTTCACGTTGCCCTGATAGATCAAGAGGTTGTTGGTGTAAGCGTCCTGTTACATACCAGGCCTGGAACATTTGAAATTGTAAATATCGCTGTGACGGAGAGCTGGCAGGGCCAGGGTATCGGCAAGGCTTTAATTAAACATGTCATAGAACACGCAAAGCATCAGGGGGCGGTAACGCTCGAGATTGGCACAGGAAATTCAAGCCTTGCACAATTAGGTTTGTATCAGCGGATGGGCTTCCGGATTACAGGCATTGATCGAGATTTCTTCGTAAGACATTACGATGAGGAGATTATCGAGAACGGGATACCTTGTGTGGATATGATTCGGCTGGCGATGGATTTGTAATATTAGTACTATGAAATTAAAACGGCTGCAGCACGTCCTTTAAATAGGGCGTGTTTTTTTGTTTGCTCACATGAAAGGACATACTATTTTCTTTTTTAATGAACCAGATCAAGTTATGGATGATCTAATCAATAAAGCCTGAGTAGAAAGGGGACCCATGCGTGGATTTTGCAGAAAAAGCAGTACTTGCACGAGAAGGGGATAAGGAAGCCTTCGTTTGTTTAATACGAGCTGTTCAGCAGAGCTTATATGTTATAGCCAAATCAATCGTCAAACAGGATGAAGATTGTGCAGATGCAATCCAAGAGACCATCGCAAAAGCTTTTTCCAGTATACATACGCTGAAAGAGCCCGCTTATTTTAAGACATGGATTATTCGAATTTTGATTAATGAGTGCAATCGGCTGATTAGAAAAAAGAAACAGATATACCCCGTTCCTTACGATATGAGGAAGTCATCATACAAGGGGGATTACGAGCAAATTGAGCTGTTTGAGATCATTGACCAATTGGATGAGCAGCTTCAGACCATCGTTACGCTTTTTTATATTGAGGATTTGCCGGTTAAGGAAATATCTAAAGTGCTTGAAATATCCGAAGGCACAGTGAAATCCCGTCTATTTAGGGCTAGACAACAATTAACCGAGCACGTCCTTGGGGAAGGAGGAGCCAAATATGAACTATCATAATCCAGTTGACCGCGAGCTCAAACAAGTACTAAAGTCCAAAGCAGACGAAATGATCATCCCTGATTCAATACATCTGGCGGTTGAGCATACACTCACCTCACTTCCTGAACAGCATGTTATAAAAAGAGCTCCTTATAAACGATGGAAATGGGGAATGGCAGTTGCAGCTCTCTTGTTAATTCTAAGTGCGGTGTCCATCTATACAGTGCCGACATTTGCTGAAATGTTCAGGTCCTTATTTGCCAAGGACAATCCGGATATCGGGCTTCTGCGGGCACAGGAACTGGGGCTAGTGCATGATCCTCATATTAAAGTGAAGGACGAGGGATACACGCTGATTATTGATGAAGCAGTTGCCGACCCTACCCGAGTGACGGTTGCTCTTCAGCTTTTTAATAAGAAAGGGAAGCATGATCGTGATAAGCTGGTCCTTACAGGCCCAAATGAGATTATAATTAAAGATGACAAAGGTAACGCAGTAGGCACCATGTATGATATGGGGTATACGAATGATTTCTATTATATGGTGGCTTTCTTCAGAGAGCCTTTGCAGACCGATAAAATTACAATTGAAGGAAAGATTGGAGCTCTGGGCCGAAGTGATGAGCCTCAGTTAGAGGGGAATTGGGACTTTAGCTTTGATATCGATATGAAAGAAGCAAACAAGCAAACAAAAGTACAAGCTTTGTCCGGCAGTTACACAACACCGCATGGAATGACAGTTACATTAAAAAGTCTGACAAGAATGGTGCAGGGCGTGCGTTTTGAACTTGAGACTGAATTGGATGATGCGGCGCTTGCAAGATCCCCGGGTGGTTTATGGGAGAAGCAGAAGCTGAGCTTTCATTTCGAAACCATGGAAGGAGAAGAGATTCATTCGGTTAATCCGAGAAAATTGGGTTACATGGACAGTCTGATGACATCAGATCAAAGAGTGATTGGGAAAGGGAAAAAGCACTGGAGCTATACTTTTAAATATTTACCCGAGAATGAACCGTACCGATTTGTACTGGATGGTTACTCGGTCGCGGAGATGGACGGCAGCAAGTTTGCCTTCAAGCCGGCGGAGCTGACGGAACCTAAGGTCTATACTCTGCTGGACGACACACTGGAGGTTGTAGGGACATCACTAGAGAAATCACAAAAAGGGGACGGATCATACGAAACAACGGTCTATTTGAATGGTGAGTTAGAAAATGAAATTAATTATGAGGAATGGAAAGCATATGATTCCGCAGGCAATCCGTATGATATAAGTAAGCGAGGAGCCTATTCAACATTTAATACAATGGCTGACAGTTGGAAAGAAGGGAAGATCGGCATGGGAGATCGTATCAGTCAGCAGTATTTCGAATTCCGGATTCAGGGGCTAGACCGTATTCCGGACGAGCTTACTCTGGTGAGGGAAATAGTAGATAAACGATATAAGGACCCGGAATGGTCAGTACTGATAAAATAAAAATTAAAACGAACTCATCCCATTAATGGAATGAGTTCGTTTTTTTACGTGTATTAGATGAACCCGTTCTCCAGCACCTCTTGCGTCTTCTTCAGCCGAACGAAACGCCCTCCAAGCATATGATTATGGTGACTGACAATATCTTCTCCGGTGAGCACCTTACTATCGAATGTGCTGTGAGCATCCGAAATCAGTATATTTTCGTGATAACCGTGACTGTAAGCAGAGCGTGAAGTCGTATCCAGGCAAAACTCCGTCTGCATTCCCACAATGACGAGCTTTGTAATGCCAAGCTCGTTAAGTTTGTCTTCTAATTCTGTTTGATAAAAGGCGTCCCAGGTTGCCTTTCTAACGATCGTTTCACTTGGCAGCGGGGCAACACTGGGGTGAATATGCCATGTCGGTAAACCTTCGCTGTACTCGTCATCTACTTGGCTGGTGTGCTGTATGTATACGACAGGCACCTGCTCTTCTCGGGCTTTTTGCAGGAGCTGCTGAATGTTATTAAGCACCTGCTCCCCGCGGTATAGCGATAAATCCGGATAGGAGAACATAGCATTTTGGACATCGATGATCATTAAAGCAGTAGAAGATGACATTATTATCGCTCCTTTATCGTTCGTATAAAATAATCATCTATCAAGAATATAATAGAACTGCACCGTTGGAAAGAATTAAAAAAGCCTTGTCCTCATCAGGAGAACAAGGCTTACAATATCATCATCAGAAATCCGGGATGACAATTTCTACTTCTTTTTTTGCTGCTGAGGAGCGCAGCACACCGTCAATAATCGCTTGATTGTATAAAATCTGCTCGCCGGGAATCGGTGCCGGAAGGCGCTTTTGAATCGCTTCAGCGTAATCAAATACTTTGGCGTGGAACAGGTTAATCTGATGATGCTGAATCGGAAGCGGGCTTTCTGTTTGATGTCCCGCGATGTCGTGGTACAGTGTCATACTGCCTACACGTCCTTCCCATCCTCCGCTCCAAGGACCGCTTCCTGCAGGTGTCACCTTCATGCCTGCATCTGTCCCGAGGAACATCGTTGGTCCCAATGTGTCCATATGCATCGCCCATGAAATTTTATAGCTGAGTAAAATGTCGCCTTCCAGTCTTACCATAGCTGCACCAAAATCCTCAACATTGAACATATTCGACTCAGGATGGTATTTGGGATTCGTTCCAAAATAATTTGAGGTATAGGCGGATACGGTGAGAGGTTTGGGATAACCGAGAGCATGAAGGACCATATCAAGTGAGTAGCAGCCGATATCAGCCATCGCTCCTGCGCCGGCCAGATCCTTGCGGATAAAGGTGCCGCCAGGCATTCCGCGTCTTCTTCCGCCTCCAGCTTCAGCATAGTAAACTTTGCCGAGCACACCATCCTGAATCAGACTGCGAATGGCCTGCATGTTGGGGTCGTATCGCGGCTGAAAGCCAACCGACAGCATTTTACCTGTACGTTGGGCCGTTTCCACCATTTCAATGCCCTGATCCAGTGTAACCGACATCGGCTTTTCTACCATGACGTGCTTGCCTGCATTCAAGGCGTCGATTGTAATGCTGTGGTGAGAGAAATTAGGTGTACAAATACTTACCCCGTCAAGCTCAAGCTCGAGGAGATGCTGATGATCATCAAAAGCTTTTGCCATAGGAAGATTCGTCTGTTCAATGAACAATGCGGCTTTGCCCGGTATAATATCAGCGACAGCTACAATCTCAACGTAATCAATTTGTTTATAGGCTTCCGCATGTGCTCGTGCTATTCCTCCGCTGCCGATAATGCCTATTTTAATTGTACGATTCAAGCATCATTCCTCCTTATCTTATAAATTTTCGTCTATATCTTAAGGATGGGCTAGTAACCATACTTATTTACCAATCATTATAGGTTACCACAATTAGGGAAAATGAAACGTCTAGTTTATAAAAATAACCTCATAGTATTCCAGTATGTTCATGCACTGAAAGATGTGAATTATTTTCTTCTTACATATCAAAATTATTCAGTCAAAATTGAATTTTATAATATGATCAGCTGCTTTTATCTTTTACGAAATGGATTCATATAGTAAAATTTATATTATTTTATAAATACTTCCGAAAAGAGTGATCAAATGCTTCGCAGGTTTTTCTCCTATTACAGGCCGTACCGCCTGCTATTCACGATTGATTTTTTGTGTGCGGTGATTGCGGGGCTTATGGAACTAGGGTTTCCTCTCGCAGTGAATTATGTGGTGGACGAGCTTCTCCCTAAGGGCAACTTTGAAACGATTATCTACGCCTGCTCCGGGCTGCTTGCCATTTATGGGGTTACTGCTTTTCTTCACTTTGTAGTGACCTACTGGGGCCATATGCTCGGTATTAATATTGAGACAGACATGAGGAGCCGCATGTTTGATCATCTTCAGAAGCTGGGCTTCCGATTCTATGACAACAACAAGACAGGCCACCTCATGTCGCGTATCACGAATGATCTGATGGATATCGGAGAGATGGCCCATCATGGTCCCGAGGATTTATTTATTGCCGTCATGACATTGATCGGGGCATTCCTCCTTATGCTGAACATCAACTGGAAGCTTGCGGTGCTTACATTTATTATCGTTCCTATTGTCATCTGGCTTGCGCTGTACTTTAATACGAAGATGACCAAGGCTTTCCGTCAAATGTACGGCAACATTGCAAACTTTAATTCTCGTGTAGAAAATACAGTCGGCGGGATTCGTGTCGTTCAGGCTTTTGCTAATGAAGGCTTTGAGAAAAAGCGTTTTGAACAGGATAACCGTGCATTCAGGCTGACGAAGCTCTTAAGCTACAAAATCATGGCGCAAAATATTACGATAAGCTACCTGCTGACACGGAGCATTAATTTATTTGTACTGATCTGCGGAACTTGGTTTATTTTGCAAGGGGAATTGACCTACGGACAGTTTGTAGCCTTCCTGCTGTTAACCAATGTGTTCTTCCGTCCAATTGATAAAATCAATGCCATTATTGAAAGTTATCCGAAAGGCATTGCCGGATTTCAGAGATACATCGAATTGCTGGATACGGAGCCTGACGTACAGGATCGCAGGGATGCAGTTACCGCACCGGCTTTTGAAGGCAACATAAAATATGAGAATGTGTCTTTCGGTTATGATGATGGTTCAAAAGTATTAAACAAAATCAATCTCAATATTAAAGCAGGAGAAACAGTAGCATTTGTAGGTCCTTCAGGTGCAGGAAAGACAACCATCTGCAGCTTGCTTCCAAGGTTCTATGAAGCTACAGAAGGGACTATTACAATTGATGGAGCGGATACATCTAAGGTAACGCTGGCTTCACTCCGCAAGCAAATCGGCATTGTTCAGCAGGATGTTTTCCTCTTCTCGGGCACGGTTCGTGAAAATATCGCTTACGGGAAATTGGATGCGAGCGATGATGAAATATGGAAGGCAGCAAGACTTGCCCAGCTTGAGCCTACCATTTTAGCGATGCAGGATGGAATGGATACAGTCATCGGCGAGAGAGGAGTTAAGCTTTCGGGAGGTCAAAAGCAGCGGATTGCTATTGCACGAATGTTTTTAAAAAATCCAAAAATTCTAATTCTTGATGAGGCAACCTCTGCCCTGGATACGGAGACTGAGGCTGCGATACAGCAATCGCTGACGGAGCTGTCACAAGGCAGAACAACCCTGGTGATCGCTCACCGGCTTGCTACTATTAAAAATGCGGATAGAATTATCGTGGTTACTTCAAAAGGAATTGAGGAGGAAGGCAGTCATGAAGAGCTGGTTCGAAAGAGTGGACCTTACAGCCGTCTGCATACTGCACAATTTAGCGAGCAAAGTAGAGTATAAAAGCTTTCTAGTTCGTTAAGATTGAAAAAGAGAGAGATTTGATAAAAATAAAGTCCATTCATTCAAGGATTTGAAGATCTCTAATGAAAGGGCTTTATTTTTTTGTCATCTTTATCACAATTTGATAGAATCAATATTTGTTGCTGCAATAAGGTTTTAGATGGATTCATCTAAAAAATGCATGGATTACCTTTAAAATTGGAAATGCTCTTGGCAGCAATTGTTTATAAAATAAGGTTAGAAAATAAAACCATCCCTTGGGATAGGCATTTTTGAACGAGGTGACCGCCTGGTATCAAAAGCTTAGATGACGAGCACCTGACTCTCAGGTACATCGGGTAGATGTTTTCTTTCGGAATTTGATTTATAATTAGTGATTGAGTTTAATTGTGAAAGAAATTAATATTGATTTTCCGTCCTGGCACAAACCAAATATTTTGACGGAGGGAACGTTAAATGGCTAACGAAGATGGCAATATGCAAAGCCCATGGAAAACATATTACGGACCAAATTTAGGTTACGTACAAGAACAGTTTGAGATTTACAGTGCTGACCCGGAAGCAGTTGATGCTGAATTCCGCTCTCTATTTAAAGAATGGGGACCGCCGCCGATGGAGGAGGGGACCGTTAATAATTACGGACTTGGATCACTTAGTAAGGGGAGTAATGCAGGTTCGGGAGTAGCAGATGTACAGCTTTTACAGAAAGCGGTTACAGCGGGTAAATTAGTTCAAAACATCCGAAGATTCGGGCATTTGGAAGCGGATATCGACCCGTTGCGACTAGATGAAAAAGCTGAAGAAAGTCTTCTTAATCCATCCAAACTGGGGCTCAGCGAACAAGATCTGAAAGCTATTCCTGCCTCGATCATTTGGGAAAATGCTGATTCAAAGACAACAACTGGATTAGACGCAATTCAGCAATTGCGTGATATATATACAGGTCCTATTGCCTACGAGTTTAATCATATTCAAGATGAGGAAGAGCGTAACTGGCTGTATCAAAGTATCGAGTCTGGCAGCTCGGCAGCCCTGCTGACTGAAGAAGAGCGCAAAGCACTGCTTGCCCGTCTTGTAGAAGTAGAACAATTCGAACATTTTCTGCACAAGAACTTTGTGGGACAGAAGTGGTTCTCTATTGAAGGGAATGACATGCTCGTCCCTATGCTTGATAAAATAATTGAAATCATGGCTGAAGCAGGGTCTAGCCACATCCTGATGGGAATGGCTCACCGCGGACGGCTTAATGTGCTCGCACACGTACTTGGTAAACCGTATGACAAGATCTTCTCTAAGTTCCATCAAGCAACGAATAAAGATCTGGTGCCATCCGAAAGCACATCCGGTGTGAACTACGGCTGGACAGGAGACGTAAAATACCACCTTGGCGCTACGCGTTATGTAAAAAAAGGTGAAACGGTTCAAGCCAAGATTACAATGGCAAACAATCCGAGTCACCTCGAGTATGTCAATCCTGTCGTTCAAGGCTTTGCCCGTGCGGCGCAGGATGACCGCAGACAGGCTGGATACCCGAAGCAGGACGTTACCAAAGCAGCTACCATCCTGATGCATGGTGACGCAGCATTTCCTGGTGAAGGTATTGTAGCTGAATCTCTTAACTTGAAGTCACTGAAGGGATACCAGAATGGCGGAACGCTCCATATCATTGTAAACAACCGAATCGGTTTTACAACGAATAGTGATGCGTCTCGGTCAACACTCTACTCTAGTGATTTGGCTAAGGGTTATGAAATTCCAATTATCCACGTGAATGCGGATAATCCAGAAGCATGTATAGCAGCGATTCGTCTTGCCAGCGAATACCGTAACAAATATAACAAAGACTTCTTGATTGATCTGATCGGATATCGCCGATATGGTCATAACGAGACAGACGATCCTGAAACAACACAGCCGCTCGTTTATGGCAAAGTGAAGAATCATCCGACAGTATCTGAACTGTACGCGGAGTACTTGGTTCAAGCAGGGGCAGGGGAGAAGGATCTTCTGACTCAGCTCAGAAATGAAACTCAGAACCGGATGAAGCAGATTTATGAAGAAGTGAAGCAAGGAAATGTAAGTCATGATGAAGTGCATGACAAAGTAGATGCCGGCAGCACTGAACTTCAAAGACCGGAACGCCTTACGAATGCACAAACGGCTGTATCTATTGAGAAGCTTCGTGAAATAAACAGTGAGCTGCTCAAATGGCCTGAAGGCTTTAAAGTATACCCTAAGCTCCAGCGTATCCTGCAGCGCCGTCAGACAGCGCTCAATGAAGGAGAAAAGGTAGACTGGAGCTTGGCCGAAACGCTTGCGTTCGCCACCATCTTGGCTGATGGCAAGCCGATTCGTATGACGGGTCAGGATTCCCAGCGCGCTACGTTTGCTCATCGGAACCTGGTGCTTCATGATTCAGAGACAGGTGAGTCTTACAACGTGCTTCATCGTTTACCGCAAGCTAAAGCTTCCTTTGCTCTTTATAACAGTCCTCTGTCAGAGGAGTCTGTAGTAGGCTTTGAGTATGGATATAACATTTATTCACCTGAGACGCTGGTTATTTGGGAAGCCCAATTCGGGGATTTCGCTAACTGTGCTCAAGTATTGTTCGATCAGTTCGTATCCTCAGGACGTGCAAAATGGTCCCAGAACTCGAGTCTTGTAATGCTGCTGCCTCATGCAAGTGAAGGACAGGGACCAGAGCATACAAGCGCAAGACTGGAGCGGTTCCTGCAGATGTGTGCTGATGATAACTGGATTGTTGCAAACCTGTCGAGCAGTGCTCAGTACTTCCATCTGCTCCGCCGTCAAGCTTCACTTACGGAAACAGATGATGCGAGACCGCTGGTACTCATGTCACCGAAGAGTCTCATTCGGAACCCACGGGTAGCTTCACCTTCTAATCAATTCAGCGAAGGAAGCTTCCAGACGGTAATAGAAGAGCCGATTCTTGGAGGAGCTCCTGACCGTGTAGAGCGAATTATTCTATCCAGCGGAAAGATAGCGATTGATCTTCAAGAGGCAATTGATAAAGACAAAGGGGAAGATTGGTCATGGCTGCATATCCTGCGCGTAGAGCAGCTGTATCCTTTCCCTGAACAAGAGATTAAACGTTTCCTAGCCAGATTCCGTAATGTGAAAGAAATCGTCTGGGCTCAGGAAGAACCTAAAAACATGGGAGCATGGACATACATGGAGCCAAGACTTCGTGAATTGGCACCTGAAGGCGTTAAGCTTGAATACGCTGGACGCCCTGAGCGTTCCAGTCCGGCAACTGGCTTCCAACATGTACATGTCATGGAACAACAGCAAATCTTGTCTAAAGTATTGAAGCAAAGTACAAAGAAGAATATTCCACTGGGGAGGTAACTTGCTGTGAGTGAAATTAAAGTGCCGGCTATGGGAGAATCCATTACGGAAGGGACAATATCCAGATGGATCGTTAAAGAAGGGGATACGGTCAATCAAGGGGATGTACTTCTTGAGGTTGAAACGGACAAAGTCAATATAGAAATCAGTGCAGAAGAGAGCGGTGTAATCACAAGCATTCTTCATCAAGAGGGAGATACCGTTCAAATCGGCGAAACGATTGCACAGCTTGAGGCAGGAGCAGGAGCTAAAGAATCGGCAGCGGCTTCCGCACCTGCGGCACCAGCTCCAGAAGCTCCAGCACCGGCACCTGTGAAGTCCGAGCCGGCTGCTAAAGTGGAGGAAGAAGGTTCCAACGGTTATACAGCTACGCCATCTGCTCGCAAATTGGCTCGTGAACGCGGAATCGATCTTGATCAAGTACAGACACGTGATCCGATCGGCAGAATCCATTCGGACGATGTGAAAACGCATGGTTCTGCACCTGCCGCTGCTCCATCACCTTCTTCTAGCAAGCCAGCGAGTGCTTCAGCGCCTGTGGCAAAAGCGGATGATAACCCAGCGAAGCCGGTTGAGCGTACTAAAATGTCCCGTCGTCGTGCAACCATTGCCAAACGCTTGGTTGAAGCGCAGCAGACAGCTGCAATGCTTACTACATTTAACGAAGTGGATATGACGGCTATCTTGGATGTTCGTAAACGCCGCAAGGATAAATTCAAAGACAAACATGATGTAGGTCTTGGCTTTATGTCCTTCTTTACCAAAGCAGTTGTAGGAGCATTGAAGCAATTCCCGCTCGTCAACGCGGAAATTGATGGCGGCGACATTGTGGTGAAGAAGTTCTATGATATCGGTATTGCCGTATCCGCGAAGGAAGGTCTCGTCGTTCCAGTGGTGCGTGATGCTGATCGCCTGAGCTTTGCTGAAATTGAGCGTAATATTGCGGATCTAGCGTCTAAAGCCCGCACCAATTCGCTATCACTGAACGAGCTCCAGGGAGGTACTTTTACAATCACCAATGGCGGAGTATTTGGATCTCTCTTGTCTACTCCAATATTGAACGCGCCGCAAGTTGGTATTTTGGGAATGCACAAGATTCAAGTTCGGCCGGTTGCGATCGATGATGAACGCATGGAAAATAGACCAATGATGTATATTGCACTTTCATATGATCATCGTATTATTGATGGCAGCGAGGCTGTTCGATTCCTCGTTACCGTAAAAGAGTTGCTAGAGGATCCTGAATCTCTTCTTCTGGAAGGATAATTTTGGTCCCAGCTTGAATAGTTAAGGACAGGCCGCATATTTTGCTGAGCCTGTCTTTATTTTTAGGTATATGTATTCCTGGAAATCTAAAAGTGGTATACATATGCAGCGAACAGATAAGGGGGAAAAACAATGAACGAAGACCTTAGATATCCCATCGGATTAGAAATTGAGGAAACACCTAATGAAGAGAATCGGAAGCTGTGGATTGAACATATTAAACAGCTTCCTTCAAGGCTTAAAGAAGCTGCTCTTGAATTATCGGATGAACAGCTTTCCACACCTTATCGTCCTGGAGGGTGGACGGTAAAGCAAGTCGTTCATCATCTTGCAGACAGCCACATGAACAGCTTTATTCGCTTCAAGCTGGCCCTTACCGAAACTGAGCCTGCTATTAAGCCTTATGAGGAGGCATTGTGGGCAGAGACTTTGGATGTATCTGATGCGCCGATTAGCGCTTCTCTGGCGATTCTGGAAGGTCTGCATGCAAGGTGGGCAATTCTTCTTGAATCTTTGAGTTCAGAAGAATTTGAACGGACTTTTTATCATCCTGGATTGCAAAAAGCATTAACTCTTGGGGAATGTCTGCGTCTATATTCTTGGCACAGTCTTCACCATACCGCGCACATTACCTCTTTAAGACAGCGCATGAGCTGGTAATCAAAAAGCCTTTCCGCCTATGAATGTATATTCTCTAGGTGGAAAGGCTCTTTAATTACGGAAACTAAGCAAATTACTATACGTGATGCTCAAGCCAATCGACAAGATCGGCTGATACTTCTTTACGATTTACTTCGTGAAGCATCTCATGTCTGCCTCCAGGATAAAGGCGATAGTTTAAATCTGTAAAGTGAAGCTCTCGATAGGTCTGTACCAAACTTAGTACACCTTTGCCGTTCATGCCTACAGGATCGCGTTCTCCGGAAAAGATATACACAGGTTTGTTCTTTGGAATCCTGTTCATATAGCTAGGGAGATGAATCTCCATTAGCAGCTCAAAAAAAGAGCGAAAAAAACGCGCTGTACAAATGGCGCCACAGAGTGGATCCTCTACAAATTTCCTTACTTCTTCCTTATCTTTGGATAACCAGTCAAAAGGGGTCTCGACAGGGCGGAAGGCCCGGTTATATCCACCGAAGATGATTGCATTCAAGAGGAGACTACGGTGCTCTTGTCCCTGAAGCCCTGCTTGAAGCATGGCCAGCCTCTTACCAAATGCGAGCAGCCCTCTTTTACCATTTGTGCCTGACAGAATATAACCATCAAACAACTCGGGATGTGAATACATAATCTTCTGAGTTATAAATGAGCCCATGCTGTGTCCCAATAAATATAGGGGAATCCCCGGCTGCTCTTCATGAATATATTCCGCAAGTTCTGCAACATCTTTAACCATCCAATGAAAAACGTCAGGACCGCCGTCTCCGAGCATTCCTTGTGCTATACCCGTTTGGCCGTGCCCGCGATGATCGTTGCCATAGACGATAAAGCCATGCTGAGTGAGTGTATTGGCCAGCTCTTCATAACGCTTCGCTGTTTCGCACATACCGTGGGCGATTTGTACAATCCCTTTGACCGGTACATGTTTATCCGGGGTCCAGCGATATACAAAGATACTGACTTTGTCACTATCCAGCATTTGAAACGTATATTCCTGCATGACCTTTTATGTCCTCCTTGGTGGCCTGGTGTTTAGCGAAAGAGTCAGTTATGGAAGATAAGAACGTAGAACTGTTGCCTCTCCGGCTAGCTTGTAGCTGCCGAGGTTTGAAGGAAGCAGATAGCACTCGCCCGCTTTTAAATCCAGACTCATTTCATTTGATTGGGTATTCCACGATAATGTTCCTGTTCCGCCACAAACGACAAGAATGGTAAAGCTGTCTTCTGAAGTGCTGAGATCCCAGGAGCCGCTGACGATCCCTTTTTCGACAACAAAATATGGGCATGAGGCCAATTGAAGCCACTCGCCAGCGACAGCCTGGTTTGTCTTCATAGACGTAGCACCGTTTGAATCAAACACAGTAACATTCAAGGAGTCTTCGATATGTAATTCACGGGGGTTGCCGTCAAGACCGGGACGGTTGTAATCATAAATTCGATAGGTTGTATCCGAATTTTGTTGGATTTCCGCTACGACTACACCTGCGCATAATGCATGCACCGTACCTGCCGGGATAAAAAAGGAATCTCCGGCTTCAACAGTCACCTCTTGAAGTGTATCCATTACAGTACCATTCTCCAGAGCTAAGCGAAGCTGGTCACGGGTGACATTTTCTTTTAGTCCATAAATAATTTTGGCATTCGGTTTCGCATCCAGCACATACCACATTTCTGTCTTCCCAAGCTCTCCATCGGGAAGTCCTGCATAGTCGTCAGTCGGGTGAACCTGAACAGATAAATCATCATTGCAATCCAGCAGTTTAATCAGCAAAGGAAAACGGCCGCCTTTTTCGGAGACACCTTTGGTACCCAGCCACTCTCTGCCATACTGCTTGCGAATCTCATCAAGTCCTGTACCTGCAAGCTCACCGTTAATGATCTTTGTCGTGCCATTTGGATGATCTGCGATCATCCATCCTTCACCAATATGACCTTCCGGAATTGTCATGCCAAATTGCTCAAGGGCACGACCTCCCCAGACTCTCTCTTTAAATTCGGGTTCAAATTGAAGCGGGTATGGTGCTGTCATACTGTCCTCTCCTTAACATATGATTTATATGATGATTTTACCCAGGAAGCATAAGGATTTACTTTTTTTCAACAGCAATAAGGTATGGGGATGTCTCGCGCTGCATCTGTCTATACATAACAACCTGTCCTGACGATACTGGCAATGAGGATGCCCATTCAGTCACAATAGCTGCTTCCTCGTCGCCGCCCTTATGTCCCGGGTAAAGAACTACTGTAAGAATTCCTCTAGGTCTTAATAAATCAAGAGATGCCGTCAAAGCGGCTATAGTTGTAGATGTTAGTGTGATAACACTGTGGTCTGCAGACTCGGTCGGGAGATATCCCAGATTGAACATAACGGCGCCGATTTTTCCATGATGCTCGACAGAAACGACTTCCTTCATGTTCGCATGGCTGCGGCAGAACAGAGAGGCAGGCGCGATTTGGTCAGTGTCTTCGGCGCTATTCAGTTTATTTCTTGTGAGTCGAAGAGCTTCCTCCTGTATATCAAAGCCGTACACATGTCCCTTAGGTCCGACGGTGCGGGCAAGAAACAGGGTGTCTGATCCCGTACCAAGTGTTGCATCGATCGCATAATCGCCAGGCCGCAGTCTTGCGGTTGTCCACTGGTGAGCGCAGCTAAGTACTGAAAGAAAACCCATATTAAGCTTTCCTCCAGTATTTACCTTGCCAAGTGTCTCGTGTGCGGAGTTCTGCATCGATACCATTGAGCACTTCCCATTTCTTCAGTGACCACATCGGTCCGATGAGAAGATTTCGAGGAGCGTCTCCGGTTAAACGGTGGACAATCATTTCCGGAGGCAAAATTTCTAAGGAATCGACGATTAATTTTATATACTCATCCTGGTCGAGGAAACGAAGCAGTCCAGCCTCGTATTGCTTGACCATTGGAGTTTTTCGCATAAGATGGAGCAGGTGGATCTTGATGCCCTGCACGTCCATATTAGCAACTGCACGAGTCGTCTCCAGCATCATCTCATGCGTCTCTTGCGGCAAACCGTGAATAATATGTGTGCACACACGAATATTTCTTTTTCTCAGCTTCTCAACAGCTTCCTCATAACATTTCGTATCATGAGCGCGGTTTATAAGCTGAGAGGTGGATTCATGAATCGTCTGCAGTCCCATTTCGACCCATAAATAGGTTCGCTCATTCAGCTCGGCCAGATAATCCACAACATCATCAGGAAGGCAGTCAGGCCGTGTGGCAATAGAAAGTCCTACGACACCCGGCTGCTCAAGAATGACTTCGTAATATTCACGAAGGCGTTCTACCGGGGCGTATGTATTTGTATAGGCTTGGAAATATCCGATATATTGCGCATTTGGCCATTTTAAGTGCTGACGGTCACGAATGGTATTAAACTGAGTAACCAAATCATCGCGTCTGGAACCGGCAAAATCGCCAGATCCCCGTGCACTGCAAAAGGTACACCCGCCTTTGGCAATGGAGCCGTCACGGTTAGGGCACGTAAATCCTGCATCTAGAGTAACCTTAAACACTTTATTGTTAAATTGCTCACGCATCTCGTAATTCCAAGTGTGAAACCTTTTGTCTCCCCACAGCAGCGGTGGGGCTGATACCGGCATATTCATAAAGAACTCCTGTATTGATTCATCTAACTTAAACAAGGTGAAAGAAAAGTATAGATTTTTAAGACACCTTCTTACCTGATCTATTGTATCAAAAAGCGCTGTGAAAAGGGAATTTTCCTATTGAAAAGGCGCGAATAAGAACGAAAAAATCGGGCTAAAAAGATAGCGCTTTCCTCTTGAAAACATTACATCGTTATGTTATATTTTAACTGAGGTCAGACCTTGTAAAACACATTTATTATTTTGCAGAATTCATACATTTTTTTCGTCTCGGCCATACTATTCGTGAGGTGATTAACATGAATTCAAGTTTAAAAGCAGGACAACACAAAATCTCTGTTGAGCTTACTGCAGAAGAAGCCCTTGCATTAACAGGCGTTAAGTTTAATAGTAATCCTCAAGTGGAGGCTACTGCCAAGAAGAAAATAAGAAATGCTTTTGAAAAGACATTTGATTTTTCCACCCAAGATAAGGTAGACTATGAACTGTTAAAGTAGTTGGACCCCAATTCCAAATATATTTGAAAAAGGGATCGTGTTGCTGCGCTAAGTAGGTGCAGCAAGCGATTCCTTTTTCTTTTAACAAACCAAATTGTGAAGGAAAAGCTTTTGTCTTTACTTTTGAGCAATATTTAGGCACAATTAATGCCGGAACATTTTTATGAAAAACGGAGGAGAGACATGCGTTTACGCGGCAGAAAAGGGATTCGCGAAAGTTTGGAAGGTCAACAGGACTTGGTCATTCTGAATCCTGCTGAATATAAAGGAAAATGGGCAGACTTGTTTGGAAACGGAAAGCCGATTCATGTAGAGTTTGGTATGGGTAAAGGACAGTTCATAAGTCAGATGAGCTACCGGAATAAAGAGATCAATTATATCGGTATCGATATGTATGATGAGCTTGTTCGCCGCGCCAGTGACAAAGCGAGAGCAGCTTGGTCTGAGGAAGAGGAAGAGGTTGAAACCCCGCCTAATTTAAAATTGGCGCTTGCTAATATTGAGAATATTCTTGATGTGTTTGAGCAGGGAGAAGTTGAACGGATCTATCTTAATTTCAGTGATCCATGGCCAAAAACGAAACATGCACGGAGACGGCTCACGCATCCCCGCTTTTTGGACATGTACAAAGCAGTTCTTAACCCTCGTGGACAAATTCATTTCAAGACAGACTCAGAAACATTGTTCGAGTTCTCGATTAATTCCTTTGCGGATTATGGTCTGCAAATGACGAATATTTCCTTGAATTTGCATCGGGATGGAATTAACGAGGAGCATGTGATGACAGAATATGAACAGAAGTTCATGGGCAAAGGAATGAATATTCACCGCGTAGAGGTTATTATCGGTGAAGATGCCCTGTCAGAATATAATGAGTCCCGCTTAAAAAAATACCGATAAGTTTAACTAGCGCTTTTTCTTCTATATATTAGAAGGAAAGGTGCTTTATTTTTCTATGGCTAATTTTTAACTAGCAGAATTGATGTAATTTTTGCCTTACCAAACATAGATTACTAGTCTATTTTCCTGCTTGTCCTCATAAAAATAGAAAAGGCGCCTCAAGTCGGCACCTTTTCTGAATTAACCATTTCAATAATGCTTTTAGCACTCTGCATGGGATGGAACTTCTCGATTTCAAGGATGTGTTTTTTTCTTTTCTCTACAATTTCCTTGTAATCATGAATGAGGTTGTTCATCCATTTTTCTACAACTTTCAGCGAACTAATAGGTTCTCCCAAGCCCAGCTCAGTGAAGTATTGACAATTTTCTTCCTCTTGGCCGGGAAGAGGGTTATGGAAGAGCATCGGAATGCCTTTGGCCAGTCCTTCCGAGCAGGTCATTCCGCCAGGCTTTGTTACGAGCAAATCCGACACTTCCATTAATTTGTCTACCTCACGAGTAAAGCCCATTACATGAATATTGGGCTGCTGGTAGATGGGGTTCCGTTCCATAGCTGCACGTGATTTTTCGTTATTTCCAAGAACATAGATGAATTGAACATCTTCATGCCACTGAGCTAAATACTCATTTACGATTTCATCTGTCATCAGTCCCCATCCTCCGCCCATGACAAGCACGGTAGGCATATCCTTCAGATTGAATTTCTGGCGGATATCGTCATGGCTTGGATGCTCCCAAAAATTTGGGTGGACCGGAATGCCGGTCACTTGAATTTTTTCCTTGGGAACACCACGCTGGGTCAGTTTGCTTTTTACTTCTGAAGTCGATACCAGATATCGGTTAACCTCAGGACTTATCCATGTCCCGTGGACATCATAATCCGTAATGACTGTACATAGCGGCACCTGTACCCCCAGTCTTTTGAGTCTGGATATGACTGCGCTGGGAATGGGATGGGTACAAACGATGATATCCGGCTTTAGCTGCCTAATAATACTCCGTGTATGAGTATAGAAAAGCCTGTGCAGAGCAAGTGTTGTAAAACGGTTAATAGGTTTTTTATATTGGCTTTTATACATTAGTGCTACGAGCTTTGGCTGATTGGTTACGGTTTTCTTATATGCATTTATAATCAGTGGAGCTACATGGGGATTTAGAAAGCTCCCTAGTTCAAGCACTTTCGTCTGCACGTCAGATGAGAGTTTTCTTAAACTGCTCGAGAGTGCGTATGCTGCTTGAGTATGTCCAGCTCCGAAACCTTCAGATAATAACAACACTCTTTTTTTGCTCACTCTCTGTTCACCTGTTCCTTGCTCTGTTTTTCTATCATTCAAAGATACTCTAGGTTAGGGCCACAATGCAACCGTTGCAAATGCGACTGAAGTACCAATCACCGCGCCCGCTAGGACATCAGAAGGATAATGCAGACCTAAGTAAATTCGGGAAAATCCGACGATACATGCCACAGGAAGCAGCACCGGTGTCATTCCAGGCTGTGTGATCACAAACGGCATGGTCACCGAAAAAATTGCGGTCGTATGTCCTGACGGAAATGAATGATCCGATAATGGGTTGCGAAACGTATTTGTTTCTGGCATGGCCAGATACGGTCTGATCCTCGGATAAAGCTTCTTCGCTGCTGCAACAGGAATATGGCTGACGGCAAGGGCGGTAAAAGCCATATATCCGGCTTGTCCCCATGGCTGCGGCGCAATAAAGCCAATCAATAATGATGCGCATATCGTAAATGTTGCACCGCCGAGATGAGTTAAGTAGTACAGCCAAAAATTCAGAAAGCGGTTATGGAGTCGCCCATTGATCCATATAAAAAGCCTCTGTTCAAGCGCTTGAAGTTGTACGAAAAGACGGTCCATTATAAGTCCCCCTGCTTAGATGTACTGTCCACATAGGAGTCAGCAGGCTGGTAATTTACCGACATTCCCCGTGTAAACCTAAGTTTATCATATTTTTAAATCATGTCCTTATAAAGAATAACCCATGTGTATTATACAAAAAAACGAGACTTTTGACTTCTGGACCCAAAAAAATATAAAATGATTCAAGCTGCTTGAGATGGTTTATAAAAAATTGAGTTTTAAAACTCAAACTTTTTCGTCTTCGATTCCGTTTAAAGATATAGAAAATTGTCCTTCTTTTCGAAAAATATGAAATTTAAGGAGAGGCGATAAAATAAAAATCGTGTAAACGGACGAAAATAAGAACAAACAGCTGTGAAAGAGAGGCTTGCCGTAGTTTCTGTCATGAATTTAGCCAAAAAGAACGTTTTATTCGCTCCAAGATGTCATTTGGCGATTTTGACAAAACTATAGAAAGCATACAAAATCGAGTAGGCAGTAAAGAATAAGTGGGAAAGATAAAATTGTAGCAAAAAGGGTCATGAATTAAATTTTAAAAAGATGTGTGTTAAAAAAAAGAGATACTCACATTTGAAAGAGGGGGTAGCAGAGAATAAATGTTTAATACGATATTTGTAACGTTTCAAGTGATCTTGGCGTTCCTTGCTGTGTATCAGTTTGGTTTTTCTCTGTTCGGTCTGATTAAAAAGAAAAAGAAACAACAGTTTCCGCCGAACAAGTCTTTTGCTGTATTGGTTGCTGCTCACAATGAAGCAGAGGTCATTGGAGCACTGCTCGAAAATATGAAAAAACTGGATTATCCAAAAGAACTGTATGACGTGTTTGTCATTTGCGATAACTGCACAGATAATACTGCTGAGATCGTTCGCGCTCACGGCATGAATGCATGTGTCAGAACGAACCCGGACCAGCGGGGTAAGGGTTACGCCATTGAATGGATGCTGAAAGAGCTTTGGAGCATGCCTAAACAGTATGATGCGGTTGTTATGTTTGACGCCGATAATCTTGCTGCGAAGAACTTCCTTCAGGAAATGAATAATGACCTGAACAGAGGGGCACGCGTCATCCAAGGTTATATTGATACTAAAAATCCGGAAGATTCCTGGATTACAGCAGCATACGGTATTTCTTACTGGTATATTAACCGTTTGTGGCAGTTGTCTCGTCACAACCTGAATATGGCCAATTTCCTAGGCGGTACAGGAATGTGCTTTGAAAGCAAGCTGCTAAAAGATATGGGATGGGGAGCTACGTCCCTGGTTGAAGACTTGGAGTTTACGATGCGCGCTGTAGATCGTGACGTATATCCGGTGTTTAACTACGATGCAAAGGTGTTTGATGAGAAGCCGTTGACCTTCAAAGCTTCCGCCAGACAGCGTCTTCGCTGGATGCAGGGGCACTTTACCGTTGCTAGAAGATACTTCTTCCCGCTGATTTGGAAAAGTATCAAGCAAGGCAGCATAGTGAAATTTGACCTGGCTGTATACAGTGCTAACGTATATGTCGTGCTGTTGACATTCTTAATGACTGCGATCAGTCTTGTTGATATCACGCTTTTCAATGGACCTAACATTACGAATATTTACGGTTACCTGCCAATTTGGGTTGGGTTCCTCGCCATTGCAGCAAACGTAGTTACGTTCCTTCTGTCTCTGGCGCTTGAAAAGGTACGCTTCAAGAAAGTGTACACATCGCTTATCTTATTCCCGATTTATCTGTTGTCTTGGTACCCGATAACACTGTACGCATTCTTCACACAAAACAATAAACAGTGGAGCCATACAAAGCATACTCGTGTTGTCCGACTGGAAGAGGTTCAAAGCAAGCAAGGCTAAAGTTTGAAATGTTGTTGACAACATCGTTTGGACTATGGTATAGTAGTCAAGTGATTGTTTTGAATATGTGGATTCGAAAGCAGGAGTTCCGACTTCTCACCTGATCGGCATTAGAGCTGACTGGTAACGATCCGATGATTTGTGAATGTGTTTTTTCATGAAGAATTGTTGATTGTTCAGGGATGTCGGTAGCTTTGCCGGCATCCCTTTATTTTTTCCGTATGGGATTATCGATAACGATCTGGAGGTGGACAGTTATTAGTAAAGAACACATGATTAATGAGGAAATTCGGGCGAAGGAAGTTCGCTTGGTCGGAGCTGAAGGGGAACAGATCGGTATTACGCCAATTCGTGAAGCATTGCAAATGGCTGCAGATCTTAACCTGGACCTGGTTAACGTTGCACCACAGGCTAAACCGCCAGTGTGCCGTATCATGGATTATGGTAAGTTCCGTTACGAACAGCAGAAGAAAGAAAAAGAAGCACGTAAGAATCAAAAGATTGTGGACATCAAGGAAGTATGGTTCCGTTCTAACATTGAGGAAAATGACTTTCAAACCAAGCTTCGCAATGTCATCAAGTTCCTGAAGGATGGCGACAAAGTGAAGTGCTCCGTCCGCTTCCGCGGACGCGAGATCGCCCATGCGGATATCGGTCAAAAGATTTTGGAACGCGTAAAAGTAGAAGTTGCTGAGATCAGCAGCATCGAGCGTCAACCTAAGCTTGAAGGCCGCAGCATGATTATGATTTTGGCTCCTAAAGCTTGAGCCAGATAAACTTGGAGGAGGAAATACAAATGCCTAAAATGAAAACTCATAGCAGTCTGAAGGGTCGTTTCAAAATTACTGGTACTGGTAAAGTGAAACGTTACAAAGCATACAGAAACCACTTGCTTTCCCACAAATCCAAACGCGCTAAACGCGTTCTTGCTAACAGCCCTGTTATGGCGCCTGGTGACGTTAAACGTCTGAAACAAGGTTTGGCTAACCTGAAATAGTCAACTAATTACTAAACATATATTTTCTGGGAGGTCTTTGATATGGCAAGAGTAAAAGGCGGATTCGTTGTTCGTCGTCGTCATAAAAAAGTATTGAAACTTGCTAAAGGTTATTTCGGTTCTAAACACCGTATTTTTAAAACAGCTAACGAACAAGTTATGAAATCCATGGTATATGCATACCGTGACCGTCGTCAGACAAAACGTAACTTCCGCAAATTGTGGATCGTTCGTATCAATGCAGCAGCTCGTATGAATGGATTGTCTTACAACAAATTCATGCACGGTCTGAAACTCGCTGGAGTAGACATGAACCGTAAAATGCTTGCTGATCTTGCAGTGAACGATATTAACGCATTTAACTCTTTGGCAGTTGTTGCTAAAGGGAAAATCAATGCTTAATTTCTAATAATAAGAGCCGCCGCATAGGCGGCTTTTTTATGGATTTAATATAATATGAAATGCCAGCTAGGTCTCTAGGTATAGAGTTGTTCGAAAACAAACTACATATATAGTACAAAAAATGCAAACTTTATCAAACAAAAATAACACTAATGTAAGTACTACGACAGCATATATCACATATATCTGACACAATCATGTTATTTTATTAAAGTAAAGCGCTTACAATTATGAACTTTTTTAAAAAAACTCAGAAATAAGTTATGAAACTGCTGGATTTTAACATGGGTTGATTGTATAATCACCTCTAGTAGGACAGTCCTATTGAATTATACTAATAGATAAGGATTGATGATTTAGTTCAATAAATCAGAGAATCTGTAAAAAAAGGTGTAATATCAATCAGGCAATATTTTAAGGGGGAACAATTCCAAGATGAAGAAAGTACTAAGTTTGTCTTTAAGCATGATTCTTGCAGCTTCTGTTGCACTGGCTGGTTGCGGTAACGATAACAACAGCAGCTCGCAAGGAAGCGGAGAAGGAGGCGGCAGCGCGGCTCAAACCGATGTGAAACTCGGTATGGTTACTGACGTCGGCGGTGTTAATGATAAATCCTTTAACCAATCCGCGTGGGAAGCACTTGAAGCAGTTAAGGAAGAAACAGGTGCTCAAGTTAAATACCTGCAAAGTAAGTCCGATGCTGATTACAACACAAACTTGAACACATTTGTTCAGGATGGGTACTCTCTTACTTGGGGGATTGGATTCCAGCTGGCTGAAGCCATTAAGACTGTAGCTGACCAAAACCCTGAAGCAAAACTTGCAATTATCGACAGTGAAGTTGATGCTCCAAACGTTAAATCTGTAATGTTCGCTGAAGATCAAGGATCTTTCCTTGTAGGTGTTATTGCAGGTAAAATGACAAAAACGAACAAAATTGGCTTTGTCGGTGGTATGGAAAGCCCGCTTATCAAAAAATTCGAAGTCGGATTTAGAGAAGGCGTTAAGGCTGTAAATCCAGATGCACAGTTCATCCCTAACTACACTGGAGCATTTGATAAGCCTGACCTTGGTAAAACAGCTGCTGCTACTCTTTATAACGAAGGTGTAGATATTATCTTCCATGCAGCGGGTGCAACAGGTACAGGTGTGTTTAACGAAGCGAAATCTCGCAAAGATTCCGGACAAGATGTTTGGGTTATCGGTGTTGACAAAGACCAATCGCTTGAGTTTGGCGATGAAATCACTTTGACATCCATGATCAAGAAAGTAGACGAAGCGGTTAAGAAAGTTTCCTTGGAAGTAATTAACGGTACTTTCGAGCCAGGCTTGGAAGTTCTTGACCTTGCTGCTAACGGTGTTGGCGTAGCTGAAACTTCAACTGCGAACGTACCAGCAGATGTTCTTGAGCTTGTAGACGAGTACAAAGAAAAAATTATCAGCGGAGAAATTACAATTCCTGCTGAGTAATTCGTAAAATGAATTTTTGAGGTCAGTGTAAATACTGAATTTTACATGAGGTGTATGTAAAACAAGGCTGGTTAATAGAACTAGCCTTGTTCTTACGTCTAGGGTTAATACTATTAAATCAATTTATAAGGGTGATCTCATGGGTGCAGCAACTCCTGTTGTTGAGTTGAAGCAAATTACGAAACGCTTCCCTGGCATTGTTGCCAACGACTCTATAAGCTTGCAGCTGCATAAGGGAGAGATTCATGCACTGCTGGGCGAGAACGGCGCCGGAAAATCGACGCTGATGAATATTGTATTTGGTTTATACCAGCCTGATGAAGGCGGAATTGAAGTTGGCGGACAACCTGTAGTTATCGATAGTCCTAACAAAGCGATCGAGCTTGGTATTGGAATGGTTCATCAGCATTTTAAATTGGTGCAGCCATTTACGGTAGCGGAGAATATTATATTAGGCTCAGAGCCTAAGAAGTTCCTGGGCCTCAATATTAACTATAAAAAGGCAGTGGCAGAAGTGAGACGTTTGTCCGAGTTATACGGACTTCAAGTCGACCCTAATGCGAAAATCGAGGATATCTCTGTAGGAATGCAGCAGCGTGTAGAAATCCTCAAAACCCTCTATAGAGGCGCGGAAATTTTGATTTTTGATGAACCGACAGCGGTATTGACTCCTCAAGAAATTTCAGAATTGATGGTCATCATGAAAAAGCTTGTAGCTGAAGGAAAATCCATCATTCTCATTACTCATAAACTTAAAGAAATTATGGAGATCTCCGATACAGTAACGATTATCCGACGTGGTAAAGTTATTGATACGGTAAAGACATCAGAGACAACGCCTAATGAGCTTGCTGAGAAAATGGTCGGCCGGAACGTTACGTTTAAAGTAGACAAGAAACCAGCAGAGCCAAAGGAATTGGTGCTTGATATCCATGAACTGACAGCTAAAAATAAAGATGGTATTTCTGTATTGGACAAGCTTAGCTTGCAAGTTCGAGCCGGAGAAATTGTCGGAATTGCCGGAGTGGACGGTAACGGACAAAGTGAGCTGATTGAAGCCATTACCGGTTTACGCAAAGTAAACTCCGGTAAGGTTGTGTTGAATAATAAAGAGATTACGAACGAACCGCCTCGCAAAGTTTCGGAAGCCGGGGTTGGGCATATTCCTGAGGACCGTCATAAGCATGGTCTGGTGCTGGACTTCTCTGTGAGTGAGAACATGGTGCTTGAATCTTATTACAAAGAACCTTATTCGAAAAAAGGGTTCCTAAATTTCAAGGCTATACAGGAGCATACGAAGAAATTAGTTCAAGCATTTGATGTAAGAACACCAAGTATAGATACTTTATCTCGTGCGTTGTCCGGAGGTAACCAGCAGAAGGCGATTATTGCCAGAGAGGTTAATAAAAATCCGGATTTGCTCATCGCTGCCCAGCCAACACGGGGGCTTGATGTCGGAGCTATTGAGTTCGTACAGAAGCAGCTGATTGCCCAGCGTGATCAGGGAAAGGCTGTACTTCTTATTTCTTTCGAGCTTGATGAAATTATGAATGTCTCTGACCGGATTGCGGTTATTTATGAGGGACATATTGTGGGTGAAGTGCTTCCGGAAGAGACCAACGATCAGGAATTGGGT
Source organism: Neobacillus mesonae (assembly GCA_023715865.1). Taxonomy (GTDB): domain Bacteria; phylum Bacillota; class Bacilli; order Paenibacillales; family Paenibacillaceae; genus Paenibacillus. The sequence continues at coordinate 2,221,630 of JAMBOW010000001.1, read as the reverse complement.
CTAATGATGGCAGGTAGCACCATGAAGAGAGGTGCATCTAGTGAATAATGTAATAAAGTGGTTTACTAAGGATTCAATTATTTACCCTGTTGTTGCTATTATTATGGGTCTAATATTGGGTGCAATTGTCATGCTCATTGGGGGCTATAACCCTATTACAGCATACGGAGCTCTCCTCGATAAAGTGTTCGGAAGCACTTATAACATCGGTGAAACACTGCGTGAAATGACTCCGCTGATCATGACGGGTCTGGCTTTTGCCTTCGCTTCTCGCGCTGGTCTATTTAACATCGGTGCTGAAGGGCAGTTTATTGTAGGTATGACCGCTTCCGCCTTTGTCGGTATTAAGCTTACTGGTTTGCCTTTTATTATCCATGCACCGCTTGCGTTGATTGCCGGAGCGCTTGCTGGGGGCTTGTGGGCAGCGATCGCTGGTTATTTGAAGGCGACACGTGGAGTCAATGAAGTTATTACCAGTATCATGATGAACTGGGTAGCACTCTATTTGGGAAATCTTGTCGTAAGACAATTTATGCTTATGCCGGGAGAAAACCGTTCTGAAGAGATTCAGCCTTCTGCCTCGATTGCTATCGGCTGGCTGTCTGAGCTCATGAACAATTCCCGCGTGCACTGGGGAACTCTGATCGCAATTATTGCGGCAATCATATTCTATGTATTTATGTGGAAAACGAAGCAAGGCTTTGAGCTCCGTGCGGTAGGTCATAACCATCATGCAGCGGAGTATGCAGGTATGAAGGTAAACCGCAACATCGTTAAGGCGATGTTTATCAGTGGTATTTTGGCTGGACTTGGCGGCGCATTCCAAATTCTTGGTGTGTTTGGTTATCAAACCATACTTCAAGGGTCGCCAGGTACAGGTTTCGATGGAATTGCAGTAGCTCTTATTGGGATGAACCATCCGTTCGGCGTAATATTAGGCGCCTTCCTATTTGGAGGACTGACCTATGGTTCTGCTGGAATGAGCTTCGCAGCAGATGTTCCACCGGAACTGATTCGGATCGTTATCGGCTCGATTATATTCTTCATTGCTGCGCAAGGGATTGTGCGCTGGGTACTTAAGCCCTTCTATGCTAAGCGCAAGAAAGAGAAGGTGTTGTAATTATGGATTTCATTACGTTATCTGGACAGCTGATTAATACGACACTCGTCTTTGCAACAGCTCTTGTCTTTGCCGCTCTTGGAGGGATATTCTCGGAGCGCTCCGGTGTGACTAATCTGGGGATTGAAGGCTTTATGATCTTTGGTGCGTTTGCTGCAGGGGTATCCGCTCATTATGCTCAAGAAGCGGGAATGTCAGGCGGACAAGCTGCTTGGGTCGGTTTGATTACAGCGGCAGTATTGGGACTGGTGGTTTCCTTAATCCATGCTGTAGCTTCCATCACTTTTAAGGCAGATCAGATTATAAGTGGTATCGTCATTAACTTTTTGGCGGCAGGAAGTACGTTGTATATGGTTAAATTGCTCTTTGATGGATCAGGAGAGACTCCGCTTATTGATGGGTTCAAAAAGTGGAATCCGGAATGGTTCGGAGTGAAGCTGGCGGAAATTCCGTTCTTCGGTAATGTGTTTATACATCATTACCCATCGACTTTCCTGGCAGTATTATTTGTAATATTGGCATTCTTGTTCCTGTACAAAACGCCATATGGACTCCGTCTGCGTTCAGTAGGGGAGCATCCGAGCGCTGCAGATACGATGGGGATCAATGTAACGAAATACAGATACGTTGCCGTTATGGTAAGTGGTGCGCTTGCTGGAATCGGTGGTGCAGTCCTTACTTTAACCACAACTAACGTGTTTGCACATAACACCATTTCCGGACAAGGATACATTGCGATCGCTGCCATGATCTTTGGTAAGTGGAATCCGATTGGCGCTTTTGGTGCTGCTCTTTTCTTCGGGTTGTCTCAAGCTGTCCGCAACTATATTCAATTGTTCGAATGGGCTCAGGCTATTCCCCAGGAAATTATTTTCATGCTTCCGTACCTGCTCACGGTCATTGTACTCGTAGCAGCAGTCGGCCGTTCATCCGCGCCTGCCGCTCTTGGGCAACCGTACGATCCAGGAAAACGCTAAGTATAACAAAAGTAATATATCTATGTAGTTAAACCGATGATATTCGCTGTAAAAGGCCGATGTCATCGTTTTTTTTTGTACATGTAGGACAATGAAACAGTCGTACATGGGGGAGATAGAATAAGATGATTCTGAATCCTACGCAAGAAGGAGGGAAAAAAGATGAATCATTCAGTGAGTATGAGCGATGCCAAACAACTGATCGGACAGAATATTGTAGCATTACGCAAGGATGGTACGAAAGTAGCCGGGAAGCTCGTTTCAGTATCCGGTAATAAAATTATGCTGCAGCCAACAGAGGGAAAAGAGGTAGGTACGCGGGCAATTTTGCCGCTTGTATTATTTGATTTATTAGCCATCGGGACTTTACCGTATGCTGGAGGATATGGAGGCTTCGGTTCTTTTCCAGGCGGAGGATATGGAGGAAAAGGTCCAGGCGGAGGATATGGTGGATTTCCTGGGTACGGACCAGGCCCTGGATATGGCCCAGGTCCAGGATACGGCCCAGGCCCAGGATACGGACCAGGGTATGGACCGGGTCCAGGATATGGAGGCTTCGGATTTAAAAATAAGTTTTTTTATTGATAATTTTTATAGTACCTATAAATAAATCTTATATTCGAATCTGATTTAAATTTGTTCCAAAGATTTTTCCATTTCATAACAGCGTCCAATTTCGATATATCGGAGCATTTTGTAACCCATTTTTTGATAAAAAAGAATTCCTTTTTTATTGCCTTCGTCTACCATGACCTTTGATTTTTTACAACCGCGTGATATGGCGAAATGCTCTGCTTTCACAAGTAATTCTTTACCATGCTGCTTACGCTGCTCCTTGGTAGCAACAGCCATCATGTCAATGTACAGCAAAGATCCATGCATCATGAAATGAACAAATCCTAAAATATTTGACTCATACGTAGCAGAGGCTACCAAGGTAATACCCCGGGCTAATCTGCTCGGGATTTGTTGTATGACTTGGTTTATTTCATGCTTGCTCATATGTGAAATAGGCACAAGCTGAGTATGAATTAATTCCATGATAGCTGTGTCATCTTGCTTAGGTCTGCGGTTACGAATCATGGATAATCCTCCTTTAACTGGCATAAGATAATGGATGGGTCATTATATGCCTAAGGAGCTTGGTCACGTTCGTTTTTTTGACTCAGAATTTGTTGATACAGCAAGGCTTGAACACGAATTGACTAAATTTTGAAAAATAAAGTGTTGACTATTTCCTCAAATGAATCTTATAATGTTCCTAACATTTAACCGCCATAGTTTATCGGCAATGAAGAGGACGAAGTTTTAAGGGCACTTATGAGCAGAGAGTGGACAGATATTGCTGAAAGTACCACCTTAATCCCTTAAGTACGAGCTCACCTCGGAGCTGTTCTCCTGAAAAGCAAGCCATCGTCTTGCGCATTAGGGAGAATCGTAAGTCTACGTTACAGACGACAGGTATGAAGAATGGTTATGCCATACGGCTAATACTTTTTCTTATACTTGCTAAGGTCAGGTTCCGTGAGGAATTTGACAAACCTGGGTGGTACCACGGAAGAAACAACCTTTCGTCCCTCGCGAGGCATAATGATTTATGCCCGCAGGGGCGGAAGGTTTTTTTGTTTTCTAAAGATCGATTGAATGTTACAGGGCTTTAATCAACAGTCGTTGGTGGTTTTGCTTCAATTCATTCTATCTAATCTATCATGTCAGATTAATGTAATCCTTAAGAAGGGGGAGATCTTCATGAATGCGCATAATCCTGAAATGCGATCAACTGATCAACTACGTGAGAAATGGATGAAACCGGAAGTCATTACGGGCTCGGATATTCTGCTGCGAAGCTTGTTATTGGAAGGTGTCGAGTGCGTCTTTGGCTACCCGGGAGGCGCGGTCCTATACATTTACGATGCAATGTATGGATTTGAAGACTTCAAGCATTTGCTTACCCGTCATGAACAGGGAGCGATCCATGCGGCTGACGGATATGCTCGAGCAAGCGGAAAAGTTGGTGTCTGCATTGCAACATCCGGCCCAGGGGCAACGAATTTGGTAACCGGGATTGCAACAGCTTATATGGACTCTGTCCCGCTTGTAGTCATTACTGGTAATGTGGTGTCTGGCCTGATTGGTACAGATGCTTTCCAAGAAGCTGATATTACAGGAATAACCATGCCGATCACGAAACATAGCTATCTGGTTCGATCAGTAGAGGATCTGCCGCGTGTAATTCATGAGGCTTTCCATATTGCGAACACAGGCCGCAAAGGACCGGTACTTATCGATATCCCTAAAGATGTGTCAGCTAACAAAACACTGTTTGTACCTCAGACCGAACCTGTCAATATGAGAGCGTACAACCCGACGGTTATTCCTAACAAGTTGCAGCTTGATAAGCTGCATCAAGCGATTAAGGAAGCGGAGCGTCCGGTAATCCTGGCAGGTGGCGGCATAGTATACGCGGGTGCTCATGAAGCATTGTTTGAATTTGTGAAGAAGACAGAGATTCCGATTACGACTACACTTCTTGGATTGGGTGGATTCCCGAGCGGTCATGAGCTTTGGATGGGAATGCCAGGGATGCATGGTACGTATACAGCAAACCAAGCAATTCAACAGTCTGACCTGCTCATTAACTTCGGTGCCAGATTCGATGACCGGGTGACAGGTAAGCTTGATGGTTTTGCACCTCACGCCAAAATAGTGCATGTCGATATCGATCCTGCTGAGATTGGCAAAAACGTAGCTGCGGATATCCCGATCGTAGGGGATGTAAAAACAGTGCTCGAGATGCTGAATCACGATGCTGCCCGCGCAGATCAGGCAGATGAGTGGCGTAATCAGATTCGTGAGTGGAAAGGCGATCGCTTGTATAACTACAAAGATTCGGACGAGGTACTCAAGCCTCAATGGGTTATCGAGATGCTGAACGATACGACAGAAGGCAACGCGATTGTTACTACAGACGTAGGTCAGCATCAGATGTGGGCAGCGCAATATTACAAGTTCAATCAGCCGCGTTCTTGGGTCACTTCAGGCGGACTTGGGACAATGGGCTTTGGATTCCCTTCAGCTATCGGAGCACAAATGGCTCATCCAGATCGCTTAGTTATCTCCATTAACGGTGACGGCGGAATGCAGATGTGTTCCCAAGAGCTTGCCATCTGTGCAATCAACAAAATCCCAGTCAAAATTGTAGTTATTAACAACCAGGTACTGGGAATGGTTAGACAATGGCAGGAGCTCATTTACGACAACAGATATAGTCATATCGACCTGTCAGGAAGTCCCGATTTCGTTAAGTTGGCTGAAGCATACGGGGTTAAAGGACTTCGTGCAACGAATAAAGATGAAGCACAGAAGATATGGGCAGAAGCACTCGAAACAGACGGTCCGGTTCTTGTTGAATTTGTCGTTAGCAAGGAAGAGAACGTATATCCGATGGTAATGCAGGGATCGACCATTGATCAAATGCTGATGGGGGATGCATAAATCATGAATAGACATACGATTGCCGTACTGGTAAATGATCAGCCAGGAGTACTTCAACGGGTATCAGGTCTGTTCGGTCGCCGCGGCTTTAACATTGAAAGTATAACTGTCGGCCAGTCTGAGGAAGCAGGGTTGTCCCGCATGGTAATCGTGACGCTCGGCGATGAGAAATTGCTGGAGCAGATCGAGAAACAGCTGTACAAATTAATTGATGTTATCAAGGTTGTTAACTTAAGCTCGAATCCAATGGTTGCTCGTGAGCTTGCACTAATTAAGGTGAAAGCAGAACCTTCCGAACGTCCTGAAATTATGGGACTCGTTGAAACCTTCCGAGCTTCCGTTGTGGACATCGGAAATTCAAGCCTGATGGTACAGGTTGTTGGCGATACCGAAAAAATTGATGCTATGATCGAGCTGCTTAAGCCATATGGTATTCGCGAGTTATCGAGAACAGGTGTTACCGCTATGATTAGAGGTAACGTACAATAAACATCCATATATCAGTCAGTTGATTAGCTTTATGTAACACAACATTTTAGTCATTTACCGCGATAGGAAATTGCAGTCCTGAAGAATGAGCGGGGGTTTGAGGGGATGATAAGGCACCTGAATTTGTTAACAGGTCCCTTGAAACACCCGCTCATTCATGCAGGGTTTCTTTACAATACAAAGGAGGACTTTAACAATGGCAGTTACAACGTACTATGAACAGGATGCAGATCTTAGCGTATTGAAAGGTAAAACCATCGCCGTAATCGGTTATGGAAGTCAAGGACATGCACAAGCACAAAACTTGCGTGACAGCGGACTAAATGTAGTAATCGGTTTGCGTGAAGGTAAATCCTTCCAAACCGCACAAAACGATGGGTTCGAAGTATTGTCTGTTGCTGAGGCAACTCGCCGTGCTGATGTCGTTCAAATTTTGATGCCGGATGAAACTCAAGCCTCTGTCTACAAAAATGAAATTGAGCCTAACCTGAAAAAAGGTGCAACTCTGATGTTTTCGCATGGTTTCAACGTTCATTTCGGACAAATTGTAGCTCCAAAAGACAGCGACGTAATGCTGGTTGCCCCTAAATCCCCGGGACACATGGTTCGTCGTACTTATGTTGAAGGCTTTGGTGTACCTGGTCTGATTGCCATCGAGCAGGATGCTACTGGACAAGCTAAAGAAATCGGTTTGGCTTATGCTAAAGGAATTGGTTGTACTCGTGCAGGAGTTATCGAAACTTCCTTCCGTGAAGAAACTGAAACGGATCTGTTCGGTGAGCAAGCTGTACTTTGCGGCGGTGTAAGCGCCCTGGTTAAAGCAGGTTTTGAAACATTGACTGAAGCTGGATATGCTCCAGAAATGGCATACTTCGAATGCTTGCATGAATTGAAGCTGATCGTGGATCTGATGTATGAAGGCGGTCTTGCAAGTATGCGTGATTCTATCAGTAACACAGCGGAATACGGTGACTATGTGACTGGACCACGTGTTGTAACAGAAGATACAAAAGCAGCAATGAAAGCAGTCCTCAGCGACATTCAGCAAGGTAAATTCGCTCGCGACTTTATTCTTGAGAACCAATCTGGACGTGCTTTCCTGACAGCTACACGCCGCAACGAAGCTAATCATCCGATCGAGGTTGTAGGCGCACAATTGCGTGAAATGATGCACTGGACTCATAAATAAGATATAGATGTCAACTAAATAAATATTATGTATACTCAATAAAACCCCCTAAAATCTCGCTTGCTCAGTGAGATTTTAGGGGGTTTCTTATTCAAAGCAATCTGTTCGATTTGAAAATTACACCCTTATGTGAAATTACCAGGCGTAAGCATTAGGTGCTTGTCCACCTGGGCCAGGGAAGATCTCGTCGAGGCGCTTCATTACAGATTCATCTAAATTGATTTCCAGTGCACCCAAAGAGCTTTCGAATTGCTCAAGCGTGCGAGGTCCGATAATAGGAGCAGTAACCGCCGGGTTAGCGAGCAGCCAGGCCAAAGCTACATTATCTTGCGGCTCTCCAAGCTCACGGCACAGAGCATTAAATTGCTCAAGCTGTGCACGCTGCTGCTCCACCCGCTCGCTGATGCTTCCGCTGCGTGTTCCTTCCAGCTTCTTAAGAGCATTACGGCCGAGCAATCCGCCATCTAGTGGACTCCAAGGAATAATTCCGAGACCAAGATTTTGTGCGGCAGGGAGCACTTCTAGCTCTGGCAGCCGGCAATTCAGGCTGTATTTATGCTGTTCAGATACAAGACCTAGGAAGTGACGGTTTTTAGCAGCACTTTGAGCAACTGCGATCTGCCAGCCGGCAAAATTGCTGGAACCGACATAACCAATTTTGCCTTGAGTGATTCCGACTTCAAAAGCTCCCCAGAGCTCTTCCCATGAAACCGCAGGATCAACGTGGTGCATTTGATATAATTCGATATGGTCTGTTTGAAGGCGTTTTAGTGAGCCTTCAAGGTGACGCCGGATTTTGTAAGAAGACAAACCTGCATCATCATTCGGGCCATCCGTGCGGTCATGCATGGAGCCGTAGACTTTTGTTGCAAGAACGACCTTTTCTCTGCGTCCGCCGCCTTGTTTAAACCATTTTCCGATAATTGTTTCTGTCAGTCCGGCATTTTCACCCCAACCGTAAATGTTGGCCGTATCAAAAAAATTAACTCCTGCATCGAGTGCAGCGTCCATGATGCGGAACGCTTCTTTTTCATCCGTGGCAGGACCAAAATTCATGGTACCTAGACATAGACGACTTACCTTGAGTCCAGATTTTCCTAAATACGTATAATGCATGCAGACATCATCCTCTCCCTAAAGGGATTATTGAATAAATTTTTACCAAGTATATTGTAATCGTTTTATTCTGCTTGTATCAACTCTTTACCCAGGGAAGCAAGAAAGAAAATGTAAGCTTATAGCCTAAACCTATTACAGCAATAGATTCTATATCTTGGTCAAATCTACTCTGGTTATGTTACAAAGATATATAGTAGATATTTTTCAGAATGGAGCGTGCAGTTATGTCAGAAGTCAAAAAAATTGCTGTTATTGCTGGAGACGGCATCGGACCAGAGGTTGTAGCAGAAGCGGAAAAAGTGTTGAGACGTACGCAGGAAGTGTTCGGATACACTTTTGAAACCAAGCATGCTTTATTTGGCGGAATTGCGATTGATGAGAAAGGAACGCCTTTGCCTCAAGAAACGCTGGATGTCTGTCAAGATGCAGATGCGGTACTTCTGGGGGCAGTAGGAGGACCTAAATGGGATAACAATTCTAAAGAGCTTCGGCCGGAAACTGGTTTGCTGGGTATTCGGAAGGCGCTCGGACTATTTTCTAACCTCAGACCTGCTGTTGTCTTTGACTGTTTGAAGGATGCATCCACTTTGAAACCGGAAGTGCTCGAAGGTACGGATTTGATGGTGGTTAGAGAGCTGACAGGCGGCATCTATTTTGGAGAGAAGTTCCGCAGACAAGGGGAGCAGGGAGAAGAAGCGGTAGACACCTGTGTATACAACGTTTCGGAAGTTGAGCGGATCGTTCGTCAAGCTTTTGAAGTGGCACAAAAACGCAGAAAAAAATTAGCGTCGGTGGATAAAGCAAACGTTCTTGAAACTTCCCGTCTCTGGCGTGAAGTGGTGAATCGGGTTGCGCCTGACTATCCTGATGTTGAGGTTGAACATGTACTCGTTGATAACTGTGCAATGCAGCTGCTGCGCCGTCCATCCAGCTTCGACGTCATCGTCACAGAAAATATGTTTGGAGACATACTCAGTGATGAAGCTGCCATGCTGACAGGATCCATCGGAATGCTGGCATCGGCATCGCTTGGTGAGGGAAGCTTCGGACTATATGAGCCTGTGCACGGTTCGGCGCCGGATATTGCTGGTCAGGGACTGGCTAACCCGATTGCAACGATTTTGTCTGTAGCTCTCATGTTCCGTCTGACGTTTGGCTATGAGGATGCGGCAGACGCGATTGAGAAAGCTGTTGCAGAAGTGCTTGATGCCGGCCATCGCACAAGTGATATTGCGGTCGATAAGAGTAAAGCAATCAGCACTACAGAAATGGGAGACCTTATTGTAGCAGCGATTGTAAAATAATAAAGGAGAGTTAAGTTAAAATTTAATACTCCTCGTCTAAGGTGCAGCATTTGAATGAATGCTGCATTTTACTTCTTATTTATAATCATTATCATTAAATAGAGTTTATAATATTGACTTTGAAAGATGCCGATGATAGGATTTTAAATGTGCTCTTTGTGAGTTTCATAGTTTCTCAATATAGAGAAAACGATCTATTTTTTTACATAGGATAAGGAGGATTTTTAATCATGGCAGAACGTTTAGTTGGTAAAGCAGCTCCTGATTTTGTAATGGAAACCGTTACTGGTGATGGAAAAGATTTCGGTAAAGTTCAATTGTCTGATTATCGTGGAAAATGGCTGGTGTTTTTCTTCTATCCACTAGACTTCACTTTTGTATGTCCAACTGAAATTACAGCGCTTAGCGATGCTTATAACGATTTCAAAATTTTGGACACTGAAGTTCTGGGTGTTAGCGTGGACTCTATCCACAGCCACAAAGCATGGATCAACACTCCACAAGACAGCGGCGGCTTGGGTCAAATTAACTTCCCACTGGCTTCCGATCTTACAAAACAAGTTGCACGCGATTATGGCGTACTGATTGAAGAAGAAGGCGTAGCTCTGCGCGGACTCTTCATCATTGACCCAGAAGGCGAATTGAAATATCAAGTTGTTAACCACAATGACGTTGGACGCTCTGTTGAAGAAACACTTCGTGTTCTTCAAGCTCTGCAATCCGGCGGACTGTGTGCAATGAACTGGAAACCAGGCGACAGCAACCTGTAATATCTTTTTCAATGCTTTCTCGAAAGTATAGCCCTCAAGGCAGGATTTTCCTGCTGCGAGGGCTTTTTTCGCCTTACTATTTTTGTCATTGATTTTTACTGAATATGGGTTTAATCCCTCCATTTTTCGTGTTATAACGAATGTAGATCTTTTTTCTTGCCTTTTAATTTGATAAAGAGGAATTAGGAATGTCATAACGAATAGGGTAAAAGAATACTCTATTGAACATAATGTATACACAGCATCCGGTTTAGTGTCTACAAGGAGGGTGAACAAAAAATGAGTTTTTGTTGTGGAGCCAGTATGATCGGAACGAAGGGAACATTGAAACATTACCGAACGCAAGTCCACAATGTTCCCCTGCTCTTTTGTCCGGTTTGTAATCGGGTGGAAGTCCATTATAAGGTCGAAAATGAGTATGAGATATTGGCGGAATACGCCCACGGGGACGGCGCTTCAGAGATTGATTTCCAAGATTATGTGATGGAAGATGAGGATACAATATACGAAAATTGTGTCAATCGTGAAAATGAGGATCCTCTGGAAGTCATTCAAAGGCAAATAGATACCTCGTTGGATTTGCTTTCCATCGCTAAAAATATAGAGGATCATAAATGGGAAAGTGAATTAAAGCGAAGACTCGCTGTGATGAGCAAGAGACGCTCCAAGATTAAGCCTAACCAAACAGGAAGATGATTAATTCATGAAGATGAAGCCTCCGTCATTGTACGGGGGCTTTAGTATTAGGAGAGCCCTTGCTGTAATTTCTGCAGAAAAGGTTATATCTCCTTTATCTCCAACAATTCGACAGTATCTTCGGTTGACTCTGCTTAGTAAACTTGTCTATGATAAAATAGACATCCCCATAAAAGATCTGCTTGAACGGCACAGCATAACTCTCACCATAATGATATCCTTGAAAGCTTCTCTTTTACAGCATAGATAAGCTTACAGACCTCCATAGTGCAGTGATTCATACTTCATCATTCCAGTTATAATGTCAATGGTGCTTCATCTAAGCGTATTACGTTCGTAGGTACATGACATGAAAGACCCCTAATGTCTCTCTATGGTCGACGTCGGCTTGAGATCCATAGCGGTATGCCGCGTCATCGTTCTGTGACGTTTAGTAGTCCGATCGGCAAGTTCCATTTACGTGTAAAGGGGGAGCCTGAGTATGATCAGTGAGCTTCAGAACACATTGATTTCTGCAAACGATGTATTTCCACTACAGCATCTAGATAACAGCAATTATGAGAATATTCTAGAGCATTTGGACAGCGGAATCATGTTATTTGATAGTGATGGAGTTCTTACGTTTACTAATGTACAGATGGCCAAGTTATTAGAGCTGCCTCGCCATCAGTTAGTCGGTTGTGATGTAGTTCAGCTACTACGCCATCCATACATTAGCCGTTTCAAAAAGAAAAAGATTTTGAGGTTATACAGGGAGACTATCTTCCACCGTAAGCGCTATCATGAAGTGCTTGATGAATATGGAAAGCATTGGCTCATTACGATGACTTACGGAGATCAGATGGATGGTAACTTCCTTTTGAGCGTAAAGGATGTGTCTGATTTCAAGCAAATCGAACAAACTGCATATCAGAATGATAAATTGGCTATGCTCGGCCAAATTTCGGCTTCGATCGCTCACGAAATTCGCAATCCTCTGACCGCTATTCGAGGGTTTATCCAATTACTGAGACCGCATCTTATTCAACTAGGTAAAGATGAATATGCAAGAATTATTTTAACTGAGATTGATCGGGCAAATGATATTATCTATGAATTTCTGAATTCATCCAAGCCTTCAGCTCCGCAGAAGACAGTGATCCCTGTTCAATCCCTGCTTAAGGAAGTGGTACTGCTTACAGAGAGTGAAGGTTTGATGAAGGGCTGCCAGATTGAGTTGAACAATACTTTAGCTCCACAGTATGTATCCATAGACGTAAAGCAGATTAAGCAAGTGATGCTGAACATGGTTAAGAACGCGATGGATGCCATTGAAAATGTGGGTGAAGATCATCCTGGTCTTATTCAGATTAATACTCAGCAGGAAGGTCAATGTGTAATTATAACCATTAGTGACAATGGACAGGGCATGGATCATAATACTTTAGCAAGGCTGTTTGATCCCTTCTTCACAACAAAAGAAACGGGGACGGGATTAGGGCTGTCAGTCAGTTACCGCATCATTAAAAATCACGGGGGCACTATATCTGTCGACAGTAAATCCGGGGAAGGCACCGAATTCCGAATTTCTTTACCGCTTGTATAGAACTTAATATTTATACTTTAATTATAGATCAGAGGCTGGTTTGCTTCTGATCTATTTTGTGTTTTATCATTTAGAATATTAGGGGTATATTAAAGGAGATATATTAAAAGAGTAGTATGGAAGTGAATAACACCGTATAAATAATACAGAGATAAACACATAAATGAAGGAAGGTTTGTAATGAATACCTCAATTCAAACTTTATGGAGAACGGACGTCCCTATTGAATCTATTCATGCGCAAGCTGTTATCTGTTTGGTCTCTGAAGCTGAATGGATATCAGGACATTTCCCTAAGGCATGGAAAGAAGCTATTGCTTCAGTCAAAGAAAGCGGTTTGTTTCATGGTTCGGCCAATCAAATATTTACCCTTCCGGTAAAAAATGATGAAGCAGCAGCAACGCTCATCCTCATAGGCATAGGACAACACCCTTTAAGTCCAGATGGACTCCGCTTGATAGGGGCACGAGCGGCTAAGGCTGCTATAAAAATGAATGCGGACGATGTCGTCTTTGCACTGCCTTCATCTTTGCTGACCTACTCTTTATCTCAGAATGTAGCTGCAGTGGCTCATGTGCTGACAGAAGGATTTATTTTGGGTACATATCGACGCAAAACATACAAGCGTAATCCAAAAGCATATGTTGGTCCCGAGCGGCTTATATTTCATCAAGATAAAGTATTTCAGCCTGAATTTGAGAAGGAATGGCACTCCGGAATGGATAGAGGAAGGGCATTTGCAGAAGGGACAGTGTACGCAAGAGACTTGACCAATCTACCGGGAAATATGCTGGTGCCGGATGATCTTTCCAAGGCGGCTGAAGAGCTGGCTAAGCGGTATGGGCTTGAATATGAAGTAATGGATGAGCATGAAATTAAGAAGAAGGGGTTAGGCGGTCTGCACGCAGTAGGTGTCGGCAGCGTAAATCCTCCTAGGCTGATTGTAATAAAATATCAGGGTAGAGATTCATGGGACGGAGAAATCGTGGGTCTCGTTGGAAAAGGGATTACTTTTGATACGGGTGGAATATCTCTAAAACCGCGTTTGGGCATGGAGGAAATGATCAGTGATATGGGTGGTGCTGCTGCAGTATTGGGTGCTCTCGAAACCTTATGCCGAATAAGACCCAAACAGAATGTACTCGTTGTGATCCCGACTGCTGAGAATATGCCTTCAGGAAATGCCTTTAAACCAGGTGATATTATTACGACGCTTAGCGGCAGAACTGTTGAAATTTTGAATACGGATGCTGAGGGAAGGCTTGTGCTTGCCGATGGGATGACCTATGCCAAAGAACTTGGCGCGACTCGAATGATTGATGTAGCGACTCTGACGGGGGCCGTTGTATCCGCATTAGGTGATGTTGCTACAGGAGCCGTTTCAAACGATGAAGTATTTATGAATGAATTTATTGCGGCATCGAAACGAGCGGGTGAGAAGGTATGGCCGCTTCCGGCATATCCGGAGTTTGAGGAAATGCTGCGAAGTGAGGTAGCGGATTTGAGAAACAGCACTGGGAGATATGGGGCTTCTATAACAGCAGGACTTTTTGTGGGTACTTTTGCAGAAGGGATGCCTTGGGTTCACTTAGATATTGCAGGTACGGCATATGTTTCTAAAGAAAGGGGCGTTAATCCAAAAGGGGCGACGGGTGCAATGGTCCGCACGATAGCTGAATACATTATTAATGAAGATCATAAAGGATAAGAGCAGGGAGACCTTGTAGATACAGGGTCTTCTTTTCGTTTTTGAAAAAAATGCATGCCTAACCTAAGATATGGTAAAATCAAAGTATTAGTGAAAACGTTTACGAAGGGGAGGATTTAAACTACTATGGAAATTCATGAGATAGCTCAGATCGCCGATAAAGTGAAATCAAATGTAGCTAAAGTGATCGTAGGTAAAGAGGAAACCGTAGACTTTCTGCTGATTGCGCTGATCGCCTCCGGTCATATTTTACTTGAAGACGTCCCAGGTACAGGTAAAACACTGCTTGCTAAAACCATCGCTGATTCGCTGGATTGTACATTTAGAAGAGTCCAATTTACACCTGATTTGCTGCCTTCTGATTTGACGGGGATTCATTTCTATAATCAAAAAGAAGGAGAATTTGAATTTCGAAAAGGCCCTCTCTTTGCGAACATCGTATTAGCAGATGAAATTAACAGGGCGACACCGAGAACCCAATCGAGCTTGCTCGAATGTATGGAGGAGCGCCAAATCAGTGTGGATGGTCATACCCATGAACTGAGTAAACCATTTATCGTTATTGCTACACAAAACCCGGTAGATAATCAAGGGACGTTTCCTCTTCCCGAGGCGCAAATGGATCGGTTTATGCTCAAAATGGGCATGGGCTATCCATCTAATGATGAAAGCGTCGAAATTCTGCGCCGCACTATGGGGGGGAGTTTCGCTGCTGGAATTTCTTCCGTGCTGTCCCAAAGTGATATTGTGGCTGCCCAATCAGCATACGGGAGAGTCAAAGTGCAGGAGGATCTGCTCCGTTACATTATTAGGATCGCGGAAGCGACAAGAAATCATCCGGACATTGCGCTCGGCGTAAGCCCGCGCGGAACACAGGCTCTTCTGAAGGCTGTTCAGGCCCGTGCAGCCGTTCAAGGCAGAGAATATGTTCTTCCTGATGATATCAAAGTTCTTGCGCTCCCTGTGCTATCCCACCGGCTCGTGTTCCAACATCGATTCAAGCAGCAGGAAGGGAAGGCGGAAGCGCTGCTCAGCGAAATCATGAACCAGATTCCGGTACCAAGTGACCGAGTGAAAACAGAAAGCAGTGTGCTGTAATCTATGGAGCTGCTGTGGTTCCTCATCGTTGGATTCGTACTTGTGTTTGCACAAGGCATCATTCTTGGCTTCCCTGCACTCAGGAAAATCTCTTATCTCCGCGAATTTGGTAAAAACCAGTGTTATGCCGGTGATCAGCTGGAGATGGTGGAGAAAATATCGAATGAAAAAAAGCTTCCCGTTCCTTGGCTTCGTCTGGAAGCTATGATGCCTGCGTCTTTTTTATTTCATACCGGAGAAGAAATGGGGATCAGTAAAGGGGATATCTATCAGAACCACCAAAGTCTGTTCTCCTTGAGACCGTATACCCGGATTACCAGACGGCATTTCTTTACTTGTCAGCATCGCGGTGTCTACCAACTGGAGACGGTTACAATGACAGGCGGAGATATGCTGGGGGTCTATTCACAAGTTGAAAAACATCCGGTTTCAGCTCAGATCACAGTATTTCCTGCACTGCTGAATAACCATGAAATGCCATCCAGTTACGAGGTTTGGCAGGGTGAACTGGAAGTGTCCAGATGGATCGTGGAAGATCCTTTTCTTATACAAGGTGTCAGAGATTATGGAGAGAGTGATCCAATGAATCGTATTCATTGGACGGCTAGTGCGAGAACGGGAAAGCTGCAGGTATATAAACAAGGATTCAGCTCTGACCCGAAGTCATTCATCATATTTAATATTCAAGAGTCTTCAGAGATGTGGAAAGTAGTTACTAAGCCTGAAATGGCTGAACGAGGGTTATCCTATGCCGCAACAGCTGTAAGCTATGCTGCAGGCAGGGGCTTAAAGACAGGGTTTATTCATAATGCATTTGCGTCCGATTCTGAATCACTCGTAAGAATTGACGCTGATTACGGCTTGCTTCATACCGAATTTATTATGCAGGCCATGGCTGAGATTAAACTGAAGTGCCTCATGCCGATGGAGCAGGTGCTTAGAGATGAAGCAGACAGGCAGCTTGAATCAGGAGATAGACAGGATTATTTATTAATCACCCCATTTGTATCTACTGCTATGGAAGAGCAACTGAGCCGGCTTAGAAGGAGCGGAAATCAGGTCAGTGTTATGTATGTAGAGGCAGACTTACAGAGCAAGGAGGGAGGACAATGAGTGTACATAATCGAAGAACCCCTTCACTAGCGGATTTTGTTCAGGCTCTATTGGAGCTGATATATATGTATCCGCTTATAGTGCTTCTATCCGTGTTTGGTCTGCAAGCGGATCCCGTGTTCGTATTATTTCTGCTTTTATTAAGCACAGTAGCAAGTATATGTTGTGGTTCCTTAATAAGGAATCCTTGGATGTCCGGATTCATGTCGCTGATCGCCGGAATTCTCATTACGGGGATCGGCACGCTGCTTTGGCTGCAGCTTCAACACCATATTGCACTATTACCTATACTTGCAGCAGGAGCGGCTGGAGGTGCAACAGCATTTCGTGGCTTTATCCTGAGCAAAAGAAATATAGGCGTCATCTTCATAGCAGAACGGCTGCAATACATCGGATTAATGGCGCTGCTCGTTTTAAGTCTAGTTTCGATGAGAGTGGCTATACTGGAAATTCATATGGGCAGTATTTATGCTGCCGGAATCATCGGGTGTGCTGCTTATATTTGGACGAGGCATCTGAGGGAAATGCGCCGGGCGACATTGGATCCAGAAGGAAAGAAGCCGCAAATTAAAAGGTTTGTGCAGCTGAATCGAACAAGACTTATTTTATTTCTTATCATCGTCGTCGTGCTTGGTGCGTTCAATAAGCTTTCGGAAGGGTTCCAGTATTTGTGGAACGCTTTTACGACCTGGTTCCGTTCTCTATTCAGCGGAGAGCCCCCTCAGGAAATCGAGCCTTTTCAGCCGCTTCCAGGAGGAATGCCTATGCTGCCACCCGGCGATGCTGAGCCGAAAAGCGAGCCTTCCCCCATATGGGATTGGGTGCTGAACGCGATTGTCTTTCTTTCAATTCTTGCTGTTACAATCTTTATTGGATACAAGCTGTGGCGTCTGTTCAAGAAAGCAAGAGGTTATTTTCTGTCCAAGCAGAAGTCAAAGCCGAAGCCTGCTATCCCGGAAAAATTAGCTTTTGTTGATATAACGGAGACAATAGAGAAAAGACCGAAAAACGATTTGTTGCGCATGTTTCGCAAAAATCGGATTCCAACCGATCATGATCAAAGAGTTCGATACTACTTCCGTGAATTTGCAGAAAAGGCGGGAAAGGACGGAGAACCGCTGCCTTTATCGCTTACTCCTAATGAGATCGAGCAGATGTTCAGGGAGCAGAAATATGCAGAGAACAAAAATATTCAAGGCAAAGCTTCACTTCTGTCTCAATTGATTCCTTTATACAATAAAGTCAGATATGGTGAAGGGAAAATATCTCGAGAGGAAATACGAAATTTGGATGAAGAGTGGAAATGATCTTAAGATAGTTCAAGCATCACTTTACTTTTCATTCCACGTTCAAGTATCATGGTAGAAATAATGAAGGCATACAAAGGAGCTTAGCAATGAAGACGATGACAAATCATAGCAAGATTGTGGATTGCACCATTCGAGACGGCGGTCTCGTGAATAACTGGGATTTCAGCGTGGAATTTGTACAAAAGCTGTACGAAAGCTTAAACGAAGCAGGCGTTGAATACATGGAAATCGGATATAAAAACTCCCCTAAGCTGCTGAAAGGAGCAGATAAAGCTGGTCCTTGGCGCTTCCTTAATGATGATTTCCTGCGAAAAGTCATCCCTCAAAAAGGTAATACGAAGCTGTCAGCTCTTGTAGACATTGGCAGAGTAGACGAGAATGACATTCTTCCGCGCAGTGAAAGCATGCTGGATTTAATCCGCGTAGCTTGTTACATCAAGGATGTAGACAAGGGCTTAGAGCTTGTTAAAACATTCCATGAGCGTGGCTATGAGACTACTTTAAACATTATGGCATTGTCGAATGTAATGGAGAACGAGCTTCTTGAAGCCTTTGAAATGATCAATGAGAGTGTCGTTGATGTAGTATATATCGTCGATTCCTATGGAAGCCTCGATCATAAAGACATTAAATACCTTGTGGAGAAATTCAAACTCCATCTTCCGAATAAACGTCTTGGTGTTCATACACATAATAATATGCAGTTAGCTTTTTCCAACACATTAATCGCATCTGAGCTTGGAGTCGAACTGCTGGATGCTTCTGTATATGGTATGGGCCGTGCGGCTGGAAATTGTCCTACTGAACTGTTAATTGCCCATTTGAAAGGGACGAAGTACAAGGTCCGCCCGGTGCTGGAAGCATTGGAGCAGCTGCTTGTACCATTAAGGGAAAAAGAAGAGTGGGGATACATTATTCCTTACATGATAACAGGGCATCTTGACGAGCATCCTCGCTCTGCAATGGCTCTCCGTGTTTCTGATGAGAAAGATCAGGTGGTTGATTTTTACGATCGGTTAACAACACCTGAAGTGAATTTTGATAAATAAGACTTGTCAAAACAAGCTTCTATGCTGTACTGGGCACTCTCTGCATCTTGCGGAGGGTGTTTTTTTATCGATTGAGTCTTTATGCCTAAATTTTGCATATTTATGCATATTAAAATCAAAAAAATAGTACACTATCGTTCAATAAAATGGTATTATAGTCCAGTAGATATGGAAGAATTATGTTGGATTATGTCATATCAGAAGGTGATGAACACCAAAATTCATCGTGAAGTTGTATGATACGGATAAGTTTAGGAGGCATCATAATGCTATGAGCAAGTTCAAATGGATTGCGGGTGCTGGTCTTATACTATGTATCTTAAACCCATGGATTTTATCTTCCTTGTCGGAAGATGTTAGCCAGGAATTTCTGGATCTTTTTGGGCTGGGTATATCGCTGTTTTCCATAATCATTTGCTTCTCTGCGTTTAATCAAGGGAGGCTTCTGGAAAAAGGGAATAAGACTCATCATAGGAAGTATATCTCTTCTGTGTTTTTAGCGGCCGGAATATTGGAACTGCTTTTGTTTATACACTATAGCGGGATCACCTTTCATAATCAATTGCTTGTAGACTCGTCTGATGTTATGTTAATTGTTTTTATGGCCCGTTTGTTATGTGTGCTGGGCATGCTTTATATGGGTTTCTCCCCTCCCAAATTACATGAACGACCTATTCATAAAGGCATTATATCTGTAATGACCGTTGCATACATTAGCTTAGTTTTGATTTTACTACAGAATAACTACAATCTTAACTACATCTTCAGTGTTTACGACCCCGTGACCGAGATTGTGAATCCGACTCATTATATTATACATACTTCTCTTTTATTATTTCTTCTTCTGGCTTTTTTGGGTCTTATGCTGTCCAAAGCAAAAAGAGCAAAAGCCACCAATCAAAATTTGATGTTAGGCATTCTTTTTTGTGTGCTCAGTCAAGCTTTTATATTACAGATTCACCAGGTATCCGATATTACGTTTAGCATGTCGATGGTTTTTCAGTTTCTAGCTTATTTTATTTTTCAGGAAGTGTATTTTGACGTTTACGTCACCACTCCGCTTGAGCTTCAGTCCGTTACGAGTGAAAAGCTCAATTATATGGCACATTACAATGAAGTTACCGGATTGCCCAATCGCAGATCATTGATTCAGCACTTGCGTGATCGTATGAGCTCTGCCCGGCAAGAAGAACGAAACATAGGATTGTTAGTACTCAACATTAATCGGTTCAAAACGATAAATGATTCACTCGGGTACCCATTTGGAGATCAGCTGCTAAAGACTACAGGGGAACGTTTAAAGCAATACAGCGCAACCGAAATCGATGTGTTTTCCCTTGATGGAGATCGCTATGCTGTTGTTCTAGATGATTTTGAAGAAATTGAAATTTTACATAAGCAAATAAAGGGAATATTACAGCAGTTTAAAGAACCGTTAGTTTTAAAAGATCGTGAACTGTATATTACTCCGAGTGCAGGCATAAGTATCTATCCGTTTGACGGGACTTCCCCGGAGGAATTACTTAGAAATGCGAATACCGCACTTCATTTTGCTAAGGAGCATGGGCTGGACTTAAATCGTTACAGAGTGTCCATGAAGCGGGAGGCCCAGGAAGGTCTGCAAATGGAGCATGATTTAAGAAAAGGCTTAGAGCGCGGAGAATTTTACTTAGAATATCAGCCTCAAATAGATTTACAAACACATGAGGTTGTAGGGGTAGAGGCCTTGGTTCGTTGGCACCATCCGGTAAGAGGAAAAATTTCCCCGGCAGATTTTATACCCATTGCAGAGGAAAGCGGACTTATTGTTCCACTAGGAGAGTGGGTGCTCAAAGAGGCTTGTGCACAAAATCAGAAATGGCAGCAGCAATATCAACCGTTGTCTCTTTCGGTGAATTTGTCAATTAAGCAATTTCAGGACATACAGCTGACGGAGCGCATTCAGCGTGTGCTTCTCGATACAGGCCTAGATCCTAGATGCTTGGAGCTGGAAATTACCGAGAGTACAATGCTTGATTTTGACCTAGGTATCAAGGTACTAGAGAGGATTAAGCTCTTGGGCGTACAAATTAGCATAGACGACTTTGGTACGGGATATAGTTCATTGCATTATCTAAAAAGGCTTCCAATCGATCGCTTGAAAATTGATCAGTCTTTTGTCCGTGAATTGATGGAGGACCGGAGCAACATGGCTATCGTTTCAACAATTACTTCCATGGCGAAGCATCTGCAATTAAAGGTGACGGCTGAAGGTGTTGAGAATGAAGAGCAGCTTCAATTTCTGCAGGAGCAGCATTGTCATGAAGGTCAGGGATACTTTTTCAGCAAGCCTTTGAAATCGGAAGATTTTGAATCGCGTTTTTTAAAAAAAGGAGCTTAACCTTAACACAAGGAAGACATCAAGATAGATTGAGCAAGTCATTCTATCTTGGTCGCAGCCTTGGTTGTTTCTAAAAAAAGTGTTGCACGATATGCAGCCAAGTGATATATTATTAGTTGTCACCAAACAACACAATCTGGTTCATTGATGACGGGATGTAGCTCAGCTTGGTAGAGCACCTGGTTTGGGACCAGGGGGTCGCATGTTCAAATCGTGTCATCCCGATTGTATATATGCGGGTGTAGTTCAATGGTAGAACTCCAGCCTTCCAAGCTGGTAGCGTGGGTTCGATTCCCATCACCCGCTTCACTTGAAGCCTTGCGGTTAACGCAAGGCTTTTTATATTGTTTTTTTACCATAATTCATTGCTCTTTTCAGCTGGTTTAGGTACTTATAACCAACAATTTATATTGAATAAAAATAAGGCTGGAGTATAATGATTGAGGATTACACAGCTTGGATAAGAGGTGGATATAAATGTTAAATGAATATGTATCAGCAACCGCAGTATCAACAGCAGCAAATTTTATTATGGAACAAGAAAGCGCCTTCACGCGTACATACCGAACGTACATTAAGCTCAGAGAGACAGGTCCTATGGAACTAAAGTTTTGGCACAGCAACGCTGTAGACTCGACCTGGGATCTCGGCAAGGTGGCAAAAGGAAGCATGCCTGGCGGTGTATGGAAGATTGAAGCAGCTTATGTAGCGATTAGCGGTCAAGAGAGGGATGGTAGTATTTATGCCGGCTCCGGGGTCCCGATTACTTTTGAAGGGAAGTATAGCAAGGAAGTAGCATCTGGGGAACAATTTTGGAGCGATCCCGTGCACATCGACGTGCTGCCCGGACGGGATCTAGTATTTACTTGGACCATTTCGATCCTTTCATCAGGTAAATCATTCCCATATAATACGGAAGGACTGCTCGTTTCTGCTTTTGAGGCGGAAGGGGATCAAGCTGGTGAAGAATCAGGACAAGCGTTTTCCGCATCGGATAATCGTTTAGTCATGCCTGCATTCATAGGCTACAAAAAACAGGCTAAGCATCAGATCGTATTTTTTGGAGACTCGATCACCCAAGGGGTAAGAACTTCAAGAGACGGCTACGAGTATTGGGTTTCCCGCATTGCTGAGGGATTAGGCACAGAGTACAGCGTTTGGAATATAGGCTCCGGCTGGGGGAGAGCCTATGATGCTTCTGCCGACGGACCTTGGCTGGAAAAAGCACGTCAGGGAGATATTGTGGCATTGGTGCTTGGTGTGAATGATATTGATATCGGAGCAAGAAGTGATCAGGAATTGCTGAGTGATTTGACCACGATCATTCAAAAGCTGAAAGCAAATCCTGACCAGCCGGATGTGAAGATTATATTGTTCACTATACCTCCGTTTAATTTTGTGGAAAAAAGAGAAGAGATCTGGAGAACCGTTAACGAAACGATTCGTACCAGACCTCCTGAAGGGGTAGACTATGTCTTTGATATTGCTGAAGTGTTGTCCTGCTCTGTACCGAACGAACATCGAATCGAGTCTAAGTACATGAGTAATGAATTTGATCCGCATCCAAATGGGGAAGCGGGCAAACAGGTAGCGGAAGCTTTTCTAAAATGGTTTCAGGAGAAGTCGATTTAAGGTAACACATCACATTTGGAACGATCACGATACTCTTTCGGAGATATTCCTGTCAGCTTCTTGAATACTTTGCTGAAATATTTAACATCCTGGAATCCGACCATCTGCGCAATCTGCACCAGCTTCAAATGGGGGTTCTGCATCAGCATTCGTGCTCTTTCTATACGGTATTCAGTAATAAAATCGGAGAAATTAATACCGTATTCCTGCTTGAATTTACGGGAAACGTATTCGCGGCTGATATGATATCTTGAGGCGATTTCCTGCAAGGACAGCTCGTCGGCATAGTGCTGTTCCACATACTTAACAATTTCTTTTATGGTACCGTTCTCCGGAGCATGCCTTTTGGATAATGCTTCGGCGAGCCGGTGCATAAAGGCCGAAGACCAATCGCGCCAAGCATACAAGGAAAATGTATAGGCTTCCGCATTTGGACGTGGCTGAGTATCATCCTCAGACTCAAGTTGTATCAGCACCTGCTCCGCATCACCCGGCAGCACTTCTCTCAGCAAATTTGCTCTAAAGGCATGCATATCTGTTGTCCACCCGTTAAGCCATTCCGTTGTAATGATTCCACCATGTAACAGTTTATCTACCCATTCCTTCGCTGCGGCTTCGATATTTGTTTTTTGACCGCTCATAACGGCTATTTTCCAATGGTCTTGCGCATCCGCAAAAGTGAAAGCGGGGGGAACTGTTGCCGGATTATACATATGCAAGTGTTGGTTGGTTTGAAGCAGATTTCGTCTGAGTAAGGATATGCCTGCCTGCTTAAATTGATCTCCCAGAGAAATTAAGGGTCCTTTAATTGCAGCTCCGAAATGCATTTTTCGCTGCATCGTCAGTTCTAACGCCTCATTGATTTCGTCTGTTATTTTGCCTGCCGGTGCTTCTTCCCATATCAAGAGAACAATTTGATGCGGAGAGCCCCAATACCGAAATGCAGTTCCTTTGCCTTGAAGACACTCATTAGCGATATTAATGATAGCAAAATGAAGTAGCTCCATGTTATTTCCGAATCGCTTTAAGAGCATATCATCGCTACAATCTGTCTTAAGCAGCAGGAGCTGTGCGGTCGATATGTTTACAGGAATGACAGATTCGGAGTGAAGCTTCTTTAAAGCAGCGTTAGCAGCTAATGGATCGTCAATAAGAGAAGATAACAGTTTTTCCCCGTAAACCGGCTTAAATTCATTCAGCTGTATAGATTGCTGCTGCTGTGCACGTTTATCCTCTTCTTCCTGCTGCCATTCCGACATCGCTTTAGTCACAGCAAGGTTGATCGCTTCCGGATCAATCGGTTTCAGGATATAGTCTATTCCGCCATGTCTGACTGTGTTTCGAACATAATCAAAATCATTATGACCGCTTACAACAATGAATTTAACATGCTCTGTATGCTCGCTAACCCATGCCATGAGGTCAAGTCCATGACCCGCTCCCATCATCATGTCCATAATAACTAAAGCGGGCTGTTCCTCCTGAATCATCGCCGCTGCAGCATCGCCGCCGCTTGCTTCCAAGACTTTGTGTATGCCGTGTTTATCCCAATCGACGAGCAGGCGTACCGCCTTACGGACGCGCACCTCGTCATCTACAATCAGTGCTTTCACGGTGTTTCACTTCCTGTTCTATACTTGAAATTCAGTGTAATTCTCGTACCTTGTCCGGGCAGATTGTCAATCGTTATATAGGCATCATCACCGCAGGCCAGCCTTGTTCTGCTAAGGACGTTTGCTAAGCCGATACCCGGTCCTGGCGAATCAACCCGATGATCCGGCTCGGTTAAAGACTGCTTTATTTCCGATTCTGTGTTTGATTCAGCAAGCTCTTTACGAAGCTCCTGCAGCTTGTCAGAGGAGATATGGCGACCGTTGTTTTCAACAACAATCTTTATGTGCTCTCTGGAAATGGGATAGGCTCTTATCCCAATCCATGCCCCTTCCTGCTCTGGGTCAAAACCGTGCTTGAAGTAGTTTTCTACCATTGGCTGAAGAATCATTTTAGGTACATCCATGTCCTTAATATCATCGTTTAATTCAGCATGGAATTCGAATACGTTTTCATAACGCTCTTTTTGCAGCTGAATATAGGCATTCACATGCTGGAACTCTTCCTCTAGCCTTACGATATCGTTATCATTATGCATGCTGTAGTGCATCATTTTCGCCAAGGCGGAGAGGAGTGAATAGATTTGCGGCACTTTAAGCTCAAGTGCCAAAGTTCCGATAATTTGCAGTGTGTTATTCATAAAGTGCGGATTGATTTGGGCTTGAAGCGCTCTTAGCTGATTTGTTTTGCTGGAAAGCTCCAGCTTGTATTCTCTTAAAATCAAGTTATTAATCGTGTGCATCATATCACGGAAACGATTGGTGAGTACTCCAATTTCATCATTGCCTGTAGCTTTTATATCGACCTGTAAGTTCCCGCTTTGAACCTGGTTCATGTATTTCATTAACTGTCTAATGGGTGCCGTTATTCGTATCGTAATTACAACAATGGCTGTAGTAATCAGTAAAAGCGAGACGGCAAGCAAAAGCATATTGATTTTGGCTGCTTCATTCGCCTCCCGCAGCAAATTAGGATTAGGGATCTCCTTAATCAATGTCCAGTCTGTTCCTGGCTCCTGAATGCTTTGATATACAAAGAGGGCGTTATTCTGCTCAAACGATCCACTGTCCAGCTTGCTTGTTACGATCTGGTCGGAATACCACCCCTGATTCATAGGCTCTCCCATGATAGAGGTGTTGTCCGAATAAATAACATTTCCTTCTGCATCTATAAGGTACAGCTTTTCCTGCCCGCTCTCATACAACTGCTCCAGTATGTCTGTAAGGGCTGTCATTTTTACGTCAATTGATAGATAACCGAGCGTAGTGTCTGTCGGTATTTGTTCAATTCTGCGATGGAGTGTAAACACCTGCTCTTCAGTATCAGGGACAAGCAGGGGTGAAGACAATCCGTAGCTGTGGCTGGGATGCGTGCTTTCAATCGATACGGGAGAAGTTCCCGTGACAACGGAATTTTTGTAGGGCTCAGGTTCCTGCCAGCGCTTCGGAGTACTCTGTGTGATCAGCGTTGCCTTTCCATCTTTGATGCCATATAAATACACCTGAAATACATGATCCATTGATGTATAGATGTAATTCAGGGAGGAATAAATCCGGATATTTGCTGCCATATCGTCATATCCCGCATTCAGCAGTCTGTAAAAATTGGAGTCCGAATATACGATGAGCGATATGCGGTTCAGCTCCTGCAGCATACTCTGCACATTTAGCGATCCTTGGTATAGAAGGTTTGTATTTTCCTTGATTGCTCTGTCCCGAAGTGACTGGGAAGTGTGATGGTAGCTGATCACCATGGAAGCAATAATACAGGCAACCGTAGGGAGCAGCATGAAAATAATCAGTTTGGTCCTTATGTTGTTCCATTTCACATGAATGTCATCTCCGATCAATATTTTACACCTTGCAGTTCACTTGTGTCGGTGTCCATGATAGCACTTTCACATCATAATAAATAGTACAAAATGTTATACAAACATGTGAAATGTGGAAAGGGGGAAGGAAAGTGCGGGGTTTGAAGTGGTCCAATATGGGACAGCAGCTTTTCTTCGTAGGCCCGGCGGTCCTGTTTTTTACAGTAGTGATGATCATTCCGTTTTGTATGGGGATGTACTACTCATTTACGGATTGGAACGGGGTTTCCGGACAGGTGACCTGGGTCGGACTAGATAATTTCAAGAAAATATTCGTGGATGATCCGGACTTCTGGTCGTCTTTCTGGTTTACAGTCCGTTTTACGGTGCTTGGTGTACTGCTGACGAATGTGGTCGGATTTTTCCTGGCCTACTTCTTGACGAAAAAGCTAAAGACGAGAAGTATTCTAAGAACCATCTTTTTTATGCCAAACGTCATTGGCGGATTGCTTCTCGGTTTCATATGGCAGTTTATTTTCGTTAAAGGCTTTGCAACTATTGGTGAAAAAACAGGCTGGTCCTTTTTTGAACAAGCTTGGCTGGGGGATGCAACGACTGGCTTCTGGGCTATCGTCATCGTTTTTATCTGGCAATCTTCCGGTTATCTGATGGTGATTTACATCGCATCGCTCAGCAATGTTTCCAAAGAAATATTAGAAGCTGCTGAAATCGATGGAGCGAATCGGTTCCAGATGCTGAAAAACATTATCGTTCCGCTCATTATGCCTGCGGTTACTGTATGTTTGTTCCTAGCCATTTCCTGGTCGTTCAAGATGTTTGATCTAAACTTGTCTCTGACAAACGGCGGTCCGTTTAAATCAACGGAATCTGTAGCCTTGAACATCTACAACGAAGCATTTATTAACAACAGATACGGACTTGGTACGGCGAAAGCGCTTCTGTTCTTTGTCATTGTGGCTGTCATTACGATGATTCAAGTGCGTGCCACGAAGAGCAAGGAGGTTGAAGCTTAGAATGAGACTGCATAGACGCCCTATTATCACAGAAATAGTAATGATCCTGATTGCACTGCTTTTTTTATCACCGTTTTACTTTTTGTTTGCCAATTCGGTAAAATCATTCGGCGAGATCTTAAGCGATGCAGCTGCCTGGCCGACAACCTTTATTTGGGATAACTACTCCAGGGCATGGGAGCTGGCACGATTTGGGGACGCATTTAAAAATTCACTTATTGTAACGATCTCCAGCGTAATCTTTATCGCGTTATTCAGCTCTATGGCGGCTTATCGGATCGTCCGCGCAAACACGCTTTTAAACCGGATCATCTTCCTGCTCTTTATTGCAGCGATGGTTGTACCGTTTCAGACGATCATGATTCCGGTGCTCAAGGTTGTCAATGTGCTCGGAGTAAACAACAGCATGTGGGGCCTGCTTATGACAAACCTGGGACTGAGCATCCCTATGGCAGTGTTCCTGCTTCATGGCTTCATCAAATCAGTACCGCTTGAAATTGAAGAAGCGGCGAGGGTGGACGGATGTAATGCAATTACGGTATTTTTCCGGATTGTGCTTCCGCTGCTGACACCGATGCTTATGACGATTATCGTTCTTAACACGCTTGGAATCTGGAACGACTATCTGATGCCTTCTCTGATTCTTCAGGATCCGGATCTAAGAACGATTCCACTGGCAACATTCTCGTTCTTTGGGCAATATACGAAGCAGTGGGATATGGCGCTTCCGGCTTTGGCATTGGGCATCTTACCCATCATTGTTTTTTATCTGCTTATGCAGCGTTACATTGTTGAGGGAATTGCGGCAGGTTCGGTTAAAGGCTGATCGTTTGATCAGCCGGCCTGCTGTTCCATAAATAAGCTATTATTGATCAGAATAGGGGAGAATAAAGCAATGACAAAAAGAAAAAAATCAGGGCTCGTATTGTCCGCTGTGCTTGCAATGTCGACTTTTTTAGCGGCTTGCGGCGGCGGTTCTACTGAAGGACAAAATGGAAGCGGTAGCAACGAAGACGTAAAAACCGTTAAAATCTTTCAATTTAAAACAGAAATTGTAGAGGGCCTCAACGAGCTGAAGGTTGAATTTGAGAAAGAGTATCCGAACATCAAGCTTGACATTCAAACAGTCGGCGGCGGAGCAGATTACGCTGCGGCACTTAAGACCAAGTTTGCATCCGGTGATGCACCTGACATCTTCTCAAACGGCGGTTTTGCTGAGCTGGATATGTGGCAGGATAAAATTGAAGACCTGTCAGACCAGCCTTGGGTAGAAGATCTGGTTCCTCTTGCTGCAGAGCCGATGACTAAAGACGGTAAGGTATACGGAATGGCAATGAACCTTGAAGGTATCGGTTTCGTATACAACAAAGATCTGTTTGAACAAGCAGGTATTACGGAAACTCCAAAAACAATTACTGAGCTGGAAGAAGCAGCTAAAAAATTGCAGGCAATCGGAGTAACTCCATTTGGCAATGCTTATCAAGAGTGGTGGCTGCTTGGCAACCAAGGCATCAGTGTTGCCTTTGCACAGCAGGATAATGTAGATAAATTTATTCAAGGCCTGAATGACGGTACAGAAACGATTGTAGGCAATGAGCGTTTTGAAAAGTGGAGCGACCTGCTCAAGCTGACGGTACAGTATGGTCAAAAAAATCCACTCACGACCGATGCTAACACTCACTTAGCGTTGTTTGCAAACGGTGAAGTAGCTATGATGCAGGAAGGCAACTGGGCTCAAACGCTCGTAGATAACATTAAGCCGGATATGAATATCGGTATGTTCCCAATGCCGATCGATGATAATGTGGAGAAAAATGACAAGCTGACGGTTGGTATTCCGGCGAACCTTGTAGTGAATAAAGAATCGGAATCCAAGGAAGAAGCTAAAACCTTCTTGAACTGGCTGGTTACTTCAGACATGGGGAAAGAATACATTGTTAAGAAGTGGAAGTTCATTCCTGCTCTTACGACAATTGATGCTTCAGCAGAAGATATTGGACAATTAGGGGCAGACGTACAGTCCTATGTTCAAGAGGATAAGGTATATGGATTGCAGTCCTCCAAATTCCCGGATGGGGTAACACAGGAATTTGCCAGCGTTATTCAGCAGCTGATCGCAGATCAAGTTGATGTGAACGGCTGGATGGAAGGCATGCAGGCTGCTTGGGATAAACTGAAAAAATAAGGTTTATCAACCTGTTAAGGGTTAATTCAAATTTATAAAAACAGCTGCTTTCCCTAAAAGGAGGCAGCTGTTTTTATATATTTATAGTCATTTGCATATTTTTCTTTTTCAAAGTTCATGCTATACTGAGTTCAATAATGATGAATGAGAGGTAACCACACGTCCCATGAAGTAAGAACACATGAAATCCTGGTGGAAAACTGTTAAACCGATGGTGAAGCAGGTTAGCTGGTTGCGGCTGACGTTCCTTAGGATAAGTGTGCTTATTTCAGCTAGTGGAACGGTGTGGTTTTTTGTGCTGTCCTTGTGGTGTTTTACACGCATATTGTCTGTCTCTGTCAATCTCGGATAGAGAGGACACTGCGCTGCACCCCCGCACGGTCAAACCGTCTTTTTGCTGAAAGTGCGCTTTTTCTATAGACGATCGTTATAGCCGCAGGCATCTTGCCTGCGGTGTTTTAGCTTTTGATAAGAAAGAGGGAGATACGGTATGACAACACTTATTCATATGCGTGAGATCAGTAAGGAATGGAATGGCAAGTTTTTGTTTGAACATGTGAATCTAGAGATTAATGAGAATGAACGAATAGCATTGTTTGGACGGAACGGATGCGGTAAAACGACGCTGTTAAACATTTTGACGGGAAGCGAGGAGAAGACGGAAGGAACTATAACCCTCCATCTTCAGCCAGAAGAAGTAGGATTTATGAGGCAGGATTTTAAGGCCGACACGCATTTAACTGTTCATGAAGTGGCATATCAGGAGAGCGGCATTTGGGGTGAATTAAAATTAAAGCTGCAGGAGATGGAAGCAGAGCTCTCTTCAGGCGGATCAGAACATGATCCTGATTTAATTGTTCGCTATGGTGAAATACTAGAACAGTATGATCTTCAGGGGGGCTATGCACGGGAAGCGGAGCTTGAGAAAATGATGACTCATCTCGGTATCCGCGAGGAGCTGTGGAACCGGCCTTTTATTTCGCTCAGCGGCGGGCAAAAGACAAGACTTCGTTTATCCGCTCTATTAACCAGGAAGCCGAGACTGCTTATTCTTGATGAACCGACAAACCATTTGGATCATGAGAGCATGATCTGGCTGGAGGAATGGATATTAACGTATCCAGGCACGCTTGTCTTCGTATCTCATGACCGGACCTTTCTGGACCAAGTGGCAACTGGAATTTGTGAGCTGACCAAAGAAGGCGCTCATAAATACCCTGGCGGGTATGAGGACTATAAACTCCAAAAGGAGCGGGAGCGTAGAGAGCAGGAAACGAAATATCGGCAGCAGGAGCTTGCGAGGAAAGCGTTGGAGGAGTCCATTCGTAAATATCAGGAATGGTTCAACAAGTCGCACCGAAATGCAGGAAATGTAACCGAAACAAGAGCAGCAGAAAGCTATTACAAGGCAAGAGCCAATAAAAATATATCAAGGTATCACGCCAAGCAGAAGCAGCTTGAACGGCTCGAGGGAGAGCGTGTAGAACGACCGCGTGAAGGCCCCAAAGTTAGCATGGAATTAAAAGAGGAGGGCTTTGGTGCCCGCACTCTTGTCCAGCTTCAAGATGTAGAATACAGCTATCCTGACAGTGATGTTCCGGTCTTTTCGAGAATCGATTTGTTTGTGGATCGCGGGAAGAGAATCGCACTTCAGGGCGCGAATGGAGCAGGGAAGACGACAATGCTAAGGCTCATTACTGGAGAGCTGGCTCCGCAAAAAGGGAAGGTGGTCCTTCATCCCAAGGCGAAGATCGGGTATTTTTCACAAGAGCTGGAGGGACTTCAGCCTGAAATGACGCTGCTTGACAGCTTGCTTGCCAATCCTTACATGACACAAACAGAGGCAAGAACGGTTTTGGGCAACTTTTTATTTTCAAGAGATGATGTGTTTAAGAAAATAGGCTCTTTAAGCATGGGGGAGAAATGCAGGCTAGCCTTTATTCGATTATACTTCAGCGGCTCTAATCTCCTCGTTCTGGACGAACCGACCAACTATCTGGACATTGATACTAGAGAAGTGATGGAGACGGCACTGCTTAATTACGAGGGCTCTATGGTCTTTGTGTCGCATGACCGGACACTTGTCCGAAAGCTGGCCAATCAGCTGCTTTATTTGGGCAGGCAGGAAATCCCCCGCTTGTTTGATGGAACTGTCCAGGAGTATGAAGAGCACCTTAAACGGCAAGAAGAAGCGCCTGCAGAACGGGAAGCCGATAACCGCCGAATGCAGCTGCAGCATCGTTTAAATGAATTGCTCACAGGTACTATCTACGATAACCAGGATCAGGGTTCATCCGGGGGAGTAGAATCTTTCTATATGGATCAGAACACCCTTCAGGAAATCCGGGAGATCCGTACCCAGCTGGAAGCCCTTCAGAAGAAGGATTAGTGAGTATACACTTCTGACAAAGCCTATTTTGACGTGAGGACTTGCGAGGGCCATCTCATTTGCGTATAATAATGTAGCAAACAAGACTTGAATGATCAAAATGCTATGATGGAGAAGAGTACACAGTGCTTTTGTACAGGGAGGAAGCGCCGCAGATTGAGAGCGTTTCTATAAAATCAGGCTGTCGAAGTTCGCTCCGGAGCAGTTCCTTGAATAGTGGAAAGAATTCTCGGGTAGAGAATTACTTATTCCAATTAGTAGAGGATACCGGTTCACGACCCGTTACGAACGTGCTAAAGTGAGATTGAAATCGTATAGCTCACGGCTATTGCCGGCTGTACATGAATCTAACAAGGGTGGTACCACGGTCTTTTCGTCCCTTTTCGGGGGAGAAAAGGCCTTTTTTGTTGGTCAAATACTCAATCATTTTTAAGGAGGCAGTAACGCCATGAAAGAAAAATTGGAAGCTTTGAAGAGCGAAGCGCTTGCGGAGCTGGCAGGTGTTCATGATGCACAGGCGCTCGGCGATATCCGTGTAAAGTATTTGGGTAAAAAAGGCGCGTTGACAGAAATCCTGCGCGGCATGGGCGCATTAAGCGCCGAAGAGCGTCCGGTAATTGGACAGGTAGCGAACGATGTTCGCGGAGCTATTGAAGCTGTAATTGAAGAAAAGCAGCAGGCTTTCCAAAAAGCTGAGACCGAAAAGCGGCTTGCCAAAGAGACAATTGATATTACCCTGCCTGGACGCCGTCTGCCAGCAGGCGGACTTCATCCTTTGACTAAAGTCATTCAGGATCTGGAGGACATCTTTGTCGGAATGGGCTACCAGGTTGCAGAAGGCCCTGAAGTGGAAACAGATTATTACAACTTTGAAGCACTTAATTTACCGAAGAACCATCCAGCCCGCGATATGCAGGATTCCTTCTATATTACAGAGGACATTCTGATGCGTACACATACTTCCCCGGTACAGGTTCGCACGATGCTTGCGATGCAAGGCGAATCTCCTGTAAAGGTCATTGTTCCAGGTAAAGTGTATCGCCGTGATGATGATGATGCCACGCATTCCTTCCAGTTCCACCAGGTTGAAGGCATCGTTGTCGGTAAAAATATTCGAATGAGCGACTTGAAAGGTACACTATTGCAGTTCGTTCGAGAAATGTTTGGTTCCCATACGGAAATCCGTCTTCGTCCAAGCTTCTTCCCGTTCACGGAGCCAAGCGTTGAAGTTGACGTTACCTGCATCAAGTGCGGCGGAGAAGGCTGCCGTCTGTGTAAACAAACAGGCTGGATTGAAATTTTAGGTGCGGGTATGGTTCATCCTAACGTGCTTGAAATGGGTGGATACGATCCGAAGGAATACAGCGGTTTTGCATTCGGAATGGGAGTAGAACGGATTGCTATGCTGAAATATGGCGTAGACGATATTCGTCATTTCTATAACAGTGATCTGTCCTTCCTGAAGCAGTTTGCGAGATTATAACCTTTTAAAGTACAGAAACAAGAACCATATATAATAGAAGGAAGTGAACGTGACATGAGAGTATCAACAGAATGGTTATCTGATTATATTTCTCTGGAAGGTGTTGCGCCGCAGGATTTGGCAGAGCGCATCACACGTGCGGGTATTGAAATCGATATAGTTGAGAACCGGAATCAAGGCGTGACGAAAGTGGTTGTCGGATACGTTAAGAGCAAAGAAAAACATCCGGATGCTGATAAGCTGAACATTTGTAAAGTCGATGCTGGACTTGAAGAGGAGCTTCAAATCGTATGCGGCGCGAAAAATGTAGACGCAGGGCAAAAAGTTCCTGTAGCGCTCGTGGGCGCGAAATTGCCTGGCGGTCTTGAGATTAAAAAAGCAAAATTGCGCGGCGCACTGTCGCAAGGAATGATCTGTTCTGCAAAAGAGCTCGGTCTGAATGACAAACTGCTTCCAAAAGAGCTGCAAGAAGGAATTCTGGTTCTGCCTGCAGAGCTTGAAGTAGGAACACCAATTGAGCAGGTGCTGGGTCTTGACGATCATGTGCTTGAGCTTGATCTTACCCCGAACCGTTCCGATGCACTTTCCATGATTGGAGCGGCCTACGAAGTCAGTGCGATTTTGGGCAGAGAAGTAACATTGCCGAAGCCTCAAGAGGAAATCAGCGAGTCGGGATCATCAGCATCTGACCACATTTCTGTGCAGGTTGAAGCTCCTGAGCTGTGTACTCATTACTCGGCGAGATACATCAGTGGTGTAAAAAATATGCCGTCTCCGCTGTGGATGCAAAATCGTCTAATGGCTGCTGGTATTCGTCCAATTAACAACATTGTGGATATTACTAACTATGTCATGCTGGAATACGGTCAGCCGCTGCATGCGTTTGATGCAGATCAGCTTGCTGGCGGAAACATTGTCGTTCGTGCAGCTAAAGAAGGCGAAACCATGGTTACCCTCGATGACCAGGAGCGCAAGCTGAAGGATACGATGCTGCTTATTACTGACGGAGTAAAGCCGGTTGCTATTGCTGGCGTAATGGGTGGTCAGAACTCTGAAGTAACCGGGGATACGGTAAATATTTTGCTGGAATCAGCCAAGTTTGACGGCACGACCGTTCGCAAAACTTCCCGCGAGCTTGGACTGCGTTCGGAATCCAGTCTTCGTTTTGAAAAAAATGTGGATTCGGGTTCTGTTATACCTGCATTGAACCGTGCGGCTTCGCTTATCGCCAAATATGCAGGCGGCACTGTACATCCAGGGATCGTAGAATCGAAGTCTGCATCTGAGGAAGAGCTCGTCATTGCACTTTCTGTCACGAAGGTGAACAGCTACCTTGGAACCTCTCTGTCAGCGAGTGAAATCAAAGGAATTTTTGACCGTCTTCATTTCACGTATACTGCTGTATCCGAAGATGAGCTGAGCATTACTGTACCAACACGTCGTGGGGACATCACACGAGATGTGGATCTGATTGAGGAGGTCGCACGTCTATACGGATACGATCTCATTCCTACAACGGTGATTGAAGGTCCAACGACTCCAGGCTCCCTGACCAAACCACAGGCGATTCGCAGAGCGCTGCGCAGTCTCTTGTCTAACGGCGGATATCAGGAGATGATCAGCTATTCTTTCGTTAACCCTGGGCGTGCGTCACAGTTCTCAGCATTGACAGCCGGCAGTCGCTCCGTGAAGCTTGCTATGCCAATGAGCGAAGAGCTCAGCGTGCTTAGAACGAGTGCTCTGCCGCAAATGCTGGAAGCGGCTCAGTATAACCGTAACCGGAAGCAGGATAGTCTGGCTCTATTTGAAATCGGCAGCGTCTTCTATACAGAGGAAGAAACATTAACGAAACAGCCGAAAGAAATTCCTGTGCTGTCACTTCTCTTATCTGGTAATCGCGTAGAGAAGCAATGGAACATCTCTCCTGAGAAGGTTGACTTCTTTGATCTCAAGGGTGCGCTTGAATCGATCTTTGCTTATCTAGGGCTTGAAGCGCTGATCAGCTACGAAGCGAACCAACCGAAGGATTACCATCCAGGGCGCTCGGCTTCCATCTATCTGAATGGTTCTGGTGCAGAGAAAGTGCTGGTAGGAACCATAGGCCAGGTTCACCCTGAGCTTCAGCTTGCATATGATTTGGCAGATACTTATATTGCTGAATTGTCACTTGAAGCGTTATATGATAAGGCAGCTCCGGTGCTCGTATATCGTGAGCTTCCGAGATTCCCGGCAGTTCAGCGCGATATTGCCGTTGTTGTTGATCAATCGGTAGAAGCAGGTCTTCTCATGGCATCCATTCGGGAGTCCGCTGGTGAGCTGCTGCAATCCGTGCAGGTCTTTGATATTTATACAGGAGATAAAGTAGGCGAAGGTAAGAAGAGCGTCGCTCTTGCTCTAACCTACCGTCATAAGGATCATACGCTTACAGAGGAAGAGATTACTTCGGTTCATACTAAAGTCCTTGAGGATTTGACAGAGAAGACCGGGGCAGAGCTCCGTAAATAATCGGAGTTTCCTGATTTACCCATTATTTTTTGATAAAAAAATTGAAGGAATTGCCCTAAGTCACATCGAATCCTTAAACATTAAGGTTCGATGTGATTTTTTTTCAACTCAGAATCAACATGACAGACTTAAAGGAGGGCACAACTGTGGCTACATCTGATCGTACTCGCGTTACCGTAGAAATTTACGGGACTTCTTATAAATTGGTCGGCAGCAGTGCCGAATACATGAAACAGGTAGCAAACCTGGTTGATGAAAGAATGAATGCTATTTCGAAGGCCCATTCCAAACTGGATACACCGAGACTAGCGGTATTGACTGCCGTACATATGGCCGAAGAGTCATTTCAGGTTCAGCAAATCAAGAATGAATTGAAGATGGTAACCGGTGAGAAAACACAGCTTGGAAATGAGCTTTCGAAGCTTCAAAATACACAGGAACAGCAGCTTGAGAAGCTGAAAGAGCTGGAGGAAGCAAGAGCTGCGCTGGATAAAGAGAAACATAGTGCCCAGCAGGCGCTGGCTCAGCTGGAGAAAGTGCGAAGTGAAGAACAGCGGAAGCTGAAAGCTCAGCTTGAGGAGGCACTGTCGAAGACGCTTCTTCGAGAGGAGGAGCTGAAGAAGGCGGAGCAGAGCTATAATGAGCTTCTGAATCGTTCGCAGCAGAATGAGAAGAAGTGGCAGCAAGAGTCCCAGCAGAAGCAGAAAGAACTGTCTGAACGGCTTGAAGCAAGACAGAAGGAAGCTGCAGCACAGACGGAGATGAAGCATAAGAAGCTTCTGGACGAAGCAAGCGCCAAGCAGAAGGAGCTTCAGCAACAGCTTGAGCAAAAAACGGCACAGGTAGACAAAGTATTGCAGGAACGGGGGCAGCTGGAAGCAAAGCTGCAATCAGAGAAGGCTGCACTGCAAAAACAAAATGATGCTAAACTAAAAGAAATATCCGAGCAGGCTGCGGCACAATACAATAAGCTTCAGCAGCAGCTTAGCCGCAAAGAAGAGGAATGGCAGCAGAAGCTGAAGTCCAAAGAGCAGGAGTGGCAGCAAGCGCTGAAAGTCAAGGCAGACGAGCTTGAGCAGCTTAATATAAAAATCAAGGAAGTGCGTTCTGCCGCTGATACACGTATCGCCAAAGCAGAGTCAGATACAGCATCTCGAGTAGAACAAATCGAACAGCAGAAGCGTCAAGAGCTCGATGCAATTAAAGCACAGACTGAGGCTGAGACCCAGAAGCAAATTGATGAATTTACTGCTATGCTGCTGGACGAAGAGGAAAAAGGTGCGGAACTCCTTAAGGCTAAGGCACAAGCAGAAGAGCGAATTCAGGCTCTAAGCGCTGAACTTCATAAAGCCGGAACTGAGCTGGAAGAGGTCAAGGAAACGTACGAAGATCAGCTGAATGAAATGAAAATCGAAATGGAAGACCGAATTAAAGAAGCCGAGCAAATGGTTATTCAGGAAGCGGAGCGAGCAGAGACACAGGCTTATGAACAATATCGCGAAGAGTTGAATTCCATTAAGGAGCAGCTTACAGGCGAGTATAATGAGCGTGAACATCAGCTGAGGCAAGAGCTGGAGACACTACAGCGCAAGCTGGATGAAGAGCGTGCTGAAGCAGAGAATCAGCTGGAGGAGGCACTTGCGCAGCTGACTGAAGAAGAAGATAAGCTGAAGGAGCTTGCTGGCAGATTAAATCAAGAGCAGGCTCGTGTATCTGAGCTGGAATCCTCAGCGTCTCTTGGGCAGGAAACAATTGTGAAGCATACCCGCCGAATTCAGGAGCTTGAACAGCAGATTTCCGATGTGAAGGAGAACAGCACGTCCCTTCAGAACAAGCTGCGTACAGCCGAGCAAGAGGCGGTCAAGGCACACGACACAATAGAGCAGCTTAAAGTCAAAATTCAGGATGCAGTGGACAAGGAATCGGCAAGCAGTGCACAGCTTCGCAAGCTTCAGGACCAGTACTCGGTAAGCCAGCGTGAGGTGACAGCTCTCAAGCAGTCTGGTGAGAAAGCAGAGCAGGAACAGCGAAGACTGCAGAAAGTACTTGAGCAAGCCCATGCAGCTGCTCGTAAACTACAAAGCGAAGTGGCTGCACTGCAAGACAGCGAGAAGAACTGGAGAACGGCAGCCGAAGAGCGCAAACAGGAGATCGGCGGACTTGAGACAGAGATCCTGGAAGCAACAAACCGATTGGAACAAACTGAAGAAGAACTGCAAAGCTTGCGTGGTGAACTGAAGAATGTGACAGCAGAGCTGGAGCGTGTGCGGACAGAAAGTGGAAGTCTGTCGAAGCAGCTTCCTGAGCTGCAGGAGCGGTATGCTGCTTTGCAGTCTGATTATGAAGAATCCCTTAGCCAAGAACAGAAATACAAACGACTCATTTCAGAATATGAGCAGGAGCAGGCGGGCATTCGCAAGCAGCTGCTCGCTATTGAAGCTGAGCATGCCGAAATTAAGGAAGAATTATCGAAACGACAGTCGCTGCTTGACGAAGCTGAAGAAGAGGCTATTGAATGGCAGCTCAAATACGAAGAGCTTGAAGAAGCAGAGTCCAAGCTGCGTGCTGAGAGAAACAAATGGATTGAGAGTGAGAAGAGCTTAAGGTCTGAGCTTGAAGAGTGGTCCCACAAAGAACAGCATTGGATGCTGCTTCAGGAGGAAGCACTGCGCCAGAAGCAGGAATTCCAGACCCAATATGAGCAGCTGACTAAGGAACAGAAGCACTGGGAAGATGATCGAAGCAAGCTAGCTGATGAGGTAAGGAGCTGGCAGCAGCAG
Source organism: Neobacillus mesonae (assembly GCA_023715865.1). GTDB lineage: Bacteria > Bacillota > Bacilli > Paenibacillales > Paenibacillaceae > Paenibacillus. Next base: position 2,182,800 of record JAMBOW010000001.1, on the reverse strand, counting down.
ATTGCCGCAGGCGATGAGCAGCTGGCGGAGCTTGAACGAGAGAAGGATTCTGCCTTAAATAACCTTAATTCCTTGCAAAGTGAGAAGAAGGCACTGGAAGCCGAGTTACAGGATGTCGTTGAACGCTACGAAGTAACCGCACATCAGCTGCGGCTGCTGGAAGTGGAGCGTGAAATGCAACAGGATAAATCAGAGAATCTGGTGCATGAATATCGTCAGCTGCAGGATGAGTACACGAAACTGCAAACAGAGTACAATGAATGGATAGAGCTAATTGAGCAAGATCAAAGCTGATTAATATTAAAGAAGGCTGTCCATCGTCTGACATAGACGATGGACAGCCTTCTTCATCATTTATTCCTCTACGATAATCTTGGAAATCATTGTGGAGTGGCCCGTACCGCAAAAGACGGAGCAAGCTATTTCAAATTCGCCGGTTTCTTCAGGGGTGATAACTTTAGATGTCGTATCCCGATCGAGCTGAAGGCTGAGGCCGGGAACAATAATTCCGTGGTTGCCTTCGGCATTCTCATATACTATTCGAACAGGAACTCCTTTTTTAATACGGTATTCAGGTTGATCAAATTCGTAATCCGTAGCTTTGATGACGATTTCATCGCTTGCAGCAACTTCGGGCTCAGTGATGGCGCTGCCGCTGTTTTCTGAATCCTGGCCGCATGCGGCAAGCACAAACAGCAGGATCATGGTAATAAGCAGAAAACTTGCTTTTTTCATAACATTAAGGCCTCCCAAGTAATGGATGTAATTTATTCCACATACTATCATGATACCTTAGAATCAAGGGGATTGTACATTTTCTTATGTGAGCATTTTGTAACAAATATAAGTGAATAAAAAAGAAAAAGTCTCCTTTTGAGTAAGGAGACTTTTTCACAGTTCGATGCTTGGACATCCTAATGTCCTGTTCAATTATTTACGGTTGCCTTTTGCAGCATCAAATGGCGTTGGGACAAAGATGTCAATGATCCCGATAACAAGAGCAGCAAGGATAGCTCCCAAAATGCTGGCAGAAACGTCGCTTACAATATATTGGGAAAGCCAGATCACAAGTGCACTCACTAGGAATCCGACGATACCGCGGCCGAAAGGACTGACTCTTTTGCCAAAGATGCTTTCGATCACCCATCCCAAGAGAGCGATCACGACAGCCAGCAAGAGGGCACTGCCAAATCCGCCTACAGAGAATCCAGGTACAATCCAGCCTACAAGTAACAATACGATTGCGGCCACAATAAACCGGACGATAGCTCCTAAAATGTTCATGATATTATCCTCCTTTTTGATGAACAGACTGCGTATGCAATAATTATTATGTAACGATTCCACATTTCTTATGTGTGGAATCATTCTCAATGGCACAAGTCCTGCTCTTTCGCTATAATACAAATAGAGCCCGAGAGGAGTTGTCACATTGGATTCAAAAATTTTGCATACGTTAGAATATCGTAAAATTTTAAATACATTATCTCTATACACTCAAACAGAGATGGGTAAACATAAGGCTGAAAATTTATCACCGGTAAGTGATCTCGAGGAAGTTAAAAATCTTTTGTCCGGAACAGATCAAGCGTTATCCGTAGACCGGTTAAAAGGTATCCCTTCCTTTACAGGAATTGTGGACATCACATCAGCGGTAAAAAGAGCTCGAATCGGGGGAACGCTCAGTCCGCATGAATTGTTATCCATTCACAATACAGTTCATACTGCCCGCAGATTAAAGCGTAACCTGCATGCAATGCAGGAAGAGATCCCGATGGACAAGCTGATTTTCATAAGTGAACAGTTGTCTGAGCAGAAGGAACTGGAGGATGCAATCAAATCGTGTATCGATGACTCTGCCGAGGTGCTTGACAGTGCAAGCGCTAATCTGTCACAGATCCGGCGCGAATTAAGATCTGGCGAAGCTCGCATCAGAGAAAAACTGGATTCCATGATTCGTTCATCCTCTGTGTCCAAGATGCTGCAGGATCAGCTCGTCACCATTCGCGGGGATCGGTTCGTTATTCCGGTGAAAGCCGAATACCGTGCTCACTTTGGAGGAATTGTCCATGATCAATCCGGATCAGGAGCTACTCTCTTCATCGAACCTGAGTCCATCGTGGCAATGAACAACAAACTGCGGGAAACAAGAATGAGAGAAGAGCGGGAGATCGAAGTCATTCTGCAAAAATTAACAGCTCTTGTTGGTGATCAAGCAGACTGGCTTATTATTGATGTCGAATTACTGGGTACACTGGATTTCATTTTTGCGAAGGCGCGGTTAGCAAGAGAAATGAAAGCCACCTTGCCAATGATGAATGACCGTGGCTTTATGAAAATCAAAAAAGGCCGGCATCCGCTAATTTCTATAGACAAGGTTGTTCCTACCGATATTGAGTTAGGTAATTCATATACCTCGATCATCGTAACCGGGCCGAATACAGGCGGTAAGACCGTAACTCTTAAAACCGTGGGACTGCTGAGTCTCATGGCAATGTCCGGCTTGTTTGTATCTGCAGAGGACGGAAGTCAATTATGTGTGTTTGATGCGATATATGCAGATATCGGTGATGAGCAGAGTATTGAACAAAGCTTAAGTACGTTCTCAAGTCACATGACCAATATCATTCGGATCCTGTCGGAAATGACACCGAAAAGCCTTGTGCTTCTCGATGAGCTTGGAGCAGGAACGGACCCTGCTGAAGGGTCTGCACTCGCTATTTCGATACTCGAGCATATTCATGCTACAGGTTGTCGTTTAATTGCAACTACGCACTATAGTGAGCTTAAAGCTTATGCTTACGAACGCAAAGGTGTAATTAATGCCAGCATGGAGTTCGATATTAACACGCTTAGTCCTACCTATCGTTTATTGATTGGCGTTCCTGGACGGAGTAATGCCTTTGCTATTGCAGAACGTTTGGGACTGCCAAGCGGCATTTTGGAATATGCACGAGGAGAAGTCAAAGAGGATGACCAGCGAGTTGAGCATATGATCGCATCGCTTGAACAGAATCGATTGACGGCTGAGCAGGAGCGTGAGCAGGCTGAGAAGCTGCGGAAAGAATTGGAGCAGCTTCGGAATCAGCACGAACAGGAAATCAACAAGCTGGAGGAACAACGGGACAGACGTCTGGAAAAGGCAGAGCAGGAAGCGCGTGATATCATCGCGAAAGCTCGTCAGGAGTCCGAACAAATCATTAGTGATTTAAGAAAAATGGCTCTTGAAGAGGGAGCCTCTGTAAAAGAGCATAGGCTGATTGCTGCCCGTAAATCCTTAAGCGATGCCGAACCGGCCGAGCGCAAGAAAAAAATAAAAAAAGCGGCTCAAGCGCGAAAAATTGAACCGGGAGACGAAGTGAAGGTCGGCAGCCTTAATCAGAAAGGACATGTCGTTGAACTGGCTGGTAAAGAAGCTATGGTGCAGCTTGGCATTATGAAAATGAAAGTGGCACTTAGTGATCTGGAGCTTATTGATACACCGCAGACTCAGAAACAGGGCTCACAGCCTATGAGAAATGTGACAGGAGTCAAGCGTACTCGTGATGAGAATGTCAGAACAGAGCTTGATCTAAGAGGTGCGAATTTGGAAGAAGCTCTTCTTGAGGCGGACCGGTTTATTGATGAAGCCTTTATGGCTAATTTAGGACAGGTATATCTCATTCATGGTAAAGGGACGGGAGTGCTTCGTTCAGGAATTCAAGAATATCTTCGCAAGCACAGAAATGTGAAAAGCTATCGCTTGGGTAATTACGGTGAAGGCGGCTCCGGGGTTACTGTTGCCGAACTGAATTAAATTCCTTATTACAGGAGGAGCACCCATGAAAAATTTAACCAGGATCCTTTTTGCTGCAGCCATTATATTTTTTGCTGCGGGGATCGTGTATATGATAAATGGGTAAAGCCGAAGATGAAACGGATAAGAAGAAAGGATTGAAACTAGAGTGGAAACTACAGTATGTCCATGGTGTCAAACAGAAATTGTATGGGATGAGGAGCTTGGGCCTGAAGAAGAGTGTCCTTATTGCCATAACCCGCTTGTTCGTGAGGAACGTGAAACTGTGAATAATGATACAGTGAAGGAAGAAATCCGCCAGGATGATACAGAATCCAAGGATGCAAAAATGGATGGTTATCGTACCCTGAACGTTACTCTTCACGATGAAGAAGAGCTGCAAGATGTGGAAGAAGACCAAGCCATCGATACTGAAGAGGACTACAGCAATCTTTGGGAAGATGAGACCGATACCATTCTTCCAAGCGTACGTGTGTTGGATGAATATGAAGATTCAGGATTGAATATGGCTAAATACAGCGAGACCGTTCAATCCATATTAGATCATCAAGAGGAAGTTCCTGAATGCCCGAACTGCCGTGAGTTTATGCTGCATGCAGGTGTGCAGGCAGTTACAAGAGAACAGTTTCAACCTGCCAAATCGAATATTCATTCCTTGGAAGCACCGTTTGGAATTAATTTGTTTGTATGTCCGGCTTGCTTTACGACAACGCACAGTTTGGCATCGGATGATCGGCTGCGTATGGTTAAACGTTTGAGCTCCAATAAATAATTCAATATGATTATATAAGGGATTATCTCTAGGGTCTAAAGACCTAAGAGATAATCCCTTTTTATTTGTCTGATATCCAATTTTAAGAAATGAGCTCAAAGAAACAAGTTTTGAGCGGGTTGGGACATATTAAGTTAGGATTGCGATTAAAGGGGTTACTTAGCTGCAAAACGTGAGGTGAATTGGATCGTGAAAAAGAAACCGCTGGACAAACAGTCTAAGCTTTTACTGTTGATTAACGGATTGTTCGTTCTAGCCAGCGCTTTATCCGGTACATTTCTTAACGTCTTTCTGTGGAAAAGCCGTCAAGATTTTGCCATGATCGGCTGGTTTACCATCAGCCAGCAAATTGGATTGGTGCTGACCACCTGGCTCGCAGGTAAATGGGTGAAAGAGCATAACAAAATGAATTCCCTCCGTGTCGGGATCTTTTTGTCCGGGATTTTTTATTTGATTGTTCTAGGGCTGGATAATAAGGCAGTTCATTATATCTGGCCGCTTGGACTGGTCCTTGGTGCAGCATTAGGTTTGTTTTGGTTAGCTTTCAACGTCGTTTATTTCGAGGTGACAGACCGTGACAATCGGGATGTTTTTAACGGATGGGTAGGACTTATCGGCTCGCTGGTCGGTATTGTCGGGCCTTGGATCTCCGGGCTGATTATATCGCTGTCCGTTGCTGATCAAGGCTATCGTTACATTTTTTTCATCTCCATGATCGTGTATGGAATTGGCGTCGTATTTAGCTTCTTTCTGCGAAAAAGACAAACAGAGAGCAACTATTCATGGTCAGAGCCTGTTAAGCAATTATCTGAGCAGGGAAATCCTTGGAGAATAGCGGCTCCTGCACTTGCTGCCCAAGGCATACGTGAGGGAGTATTTTCTTTTTTGGTGAATCTGCTCGTATACATTGCTACATCCCAGGAGGCGAAGTTAGGGCAGTTTTACTTGATTACATCACTGGTGGCGCTAATTAGCTACCACTTTGTCGGAAGATGGTACAAGCCAAATTATCGTTATTATGGAACGCTGGTCGGCGCTGTTCTGCTGCTCTTGTTCACCATTCCTTTGTTATGGGCTGTTAATTATGGAACCTTACTTTTGTTAGGTATCGGTTCAGCCTTGTTTATGCCGTTTTATATTTTGCCGATGATTTCATCTGTGTTTGATTTAATGGGAACCAGCGGCGAAAATGTGTCAAAAAGAGTGGAACTTGTCGTCTTCCGGGAAATTTGTCTAACTGTAGGAAGAGTAGCCGGTATATTAATTTTTATCGGTGTTCTATGGATTAACCAATCACCCCAAACGATTACCTGGCTTATGATCATTCTCGGGCTTTCACCCGTGCTGAGCTGGTTTTTTATCCGGAAACTGCTTCAAACACGGGGTCTGAATAAAACAGCAAATTAACCGAATCCGTAATGTACATATTCCCTTATTTGAATGGGAAAGCTACACAGCGTTACGGACTAGAAAAGCAAATTGATTTAGGGAGGATGCATAGGTGCAATCACATCAAATGCAGGCTATTACAGGCAAAGAGCTTTCTTATATAAGCGATTCACTGTCAAACGAGCAATTATTGATTAAGCAATGTGCAGCAACAGCTGCCAGCACTCAAAATGAGGCGATTAAGCAAGTTCTGGAACAGCATATTAAAGCACACACAGACCATGCGAATATGCTTATACAGTCTCTGGAGCAGCATCAGCCCCTGGCCCCAGCCCAGCCCATGAATTAGTCAAGGAGGTCTAACGAAAATGTATAATCAGCAAGCAAATCCATCCTTTATGCCTGAAGCGGATTTAATGCAATCTATTCTAGATAACTTAAAGAGAACGGTACGTGAATATACAACTGCAACAACAGAAGCGGCTTGTCCCGTAGTAAGACAGCTGTTTACAGATTTGACGATGGATACGCTTAAGCTGCAGGGCGAAATCTTCACTGCGATGCAGCAGAATAATATGTATCAAGCCCCAGGCAAAGCACTGCAAATGGATCTTAACAAAGCGATTCAAAATGCGGTACAAGCAAAGCAGCAAAACGAGCAATTTTTGCAATCGAAAAATATTGTCTTAACCAGCGATCCTTATGTGCAGAAGCCAAACATCCAAGCTCACACGCCAAACTACATGTAAGTCGAGATTTAGCATAAATTCAAATAAAGCATCGAATTTTTTATTCGAACGAGCTCGAAAGCCGTTAACTCCTGTAGACTTAAGGGGTAACGGTTTTTTTATTTGCAGTAATTATAATTTCATGTAATATTATATTTAATCTTCGATAAGCAATAGTATTGCATGGCCCGTTAGAGCGGACCCGTTAAACCACTGGAGGGAAATGCATGACAGAACTTAATGATTTGAAATTAAAGGTCCTTGATTTACTCAAGGAAGACGCTAGAAGAAGTCCAGCGCTTATCGCAACATTGCTTGGAGCATCTGAGGAAGATGTGAAGAGTGCGGTAGCTGAGCTGGAAAAAGACAACGTTATCGTAAAATATGCAACGGTTGTAAATTGGGACAAAGTGGACGATGAAAAAGTAACAGCACTGATCGAGGTGCAGATCACACCTGAACGGGGCAGAGGATTTGAAGGAATTGCTGAACGCATTTATCTTTATCCCCAAGTTAAATCTGTGTATTTGATGTCAGGGGCTTACGATCTACTCGTAGAAATTGAAGGAAGAAATTTGCGCGAGGTAGCCAATTTTGTATCTGAGAAGCTATCCCCGATTGATTCGGTATTATCGACGAAGACAAACTTTATTCTTAAAAAATATAAACAAGACGGCATCATCTTCGAGCCTCATCAGGAAGATAAGCGGCTCTTGATTTCACCGTAAAAAAAGGAAGTATGAGATATGATAATTAATCAAGATCAACAGAAGGGTGTACAGCCTAGGTCAATGAGTTCTTATCTCGCTCCTCGCGTGCAGCAAATCCCACCATCGGGTATTCGCAAGTTTTTTGACCTGGTAGGGGATAACAAAGGGATTATATCTCTTGGTGTAGGTGAACCGGATTTTATTACGCCTTGGCACATGCGTGAAGCCTCTGTATATTCGCTTGAGCGTGGATTTACAAGCTATACTTCCAATGCGGGAATGCCTGAGCTGAGAGAGGCAATCAGTGAATATTTGGACAAGAGCTTTCACACCGCCTATGATCCGAAAGATGAGATTGTTGTAACCGTTGGAGGAAGTGAAGCCATTGACCTTGCACTTCGGGCTTTAATCATACCAGGTGATGAGATATTGGTGCCCGAACCGTGCTATGTAGCCTATTCACCTATCGTTTCGATCGGTGGAGGTGTACCGGTTGGTGTCGAGACAAAAGCCGAGAATGATTTCAAACTGACGGCTGAAGCGCTTGAAGCCCAGATTACGCCAAAATCCAAAGTACTTATCTTATGTTACCCGAGCAATCCGACAGGGGCTACGATGACTTATGAGGACTGGCTTCCGATCGCTGAGGTGGTTGAAAGACATGATCTCATCGTTATTGCGGATGAAATTTATGCAGAACTTACCTATAATCAGAAGCATGTAAGCTTTCCTTCAATTCCGGGCATGCGTGACCGCACTATTTTGGTCAGCGGCTTTTCCAAGGCGTTTGCGATGACGGGCTGGAGAATAGGTTATATGTGCGGACACGCCGAACTTATATCTGCGATGCTCAAAATTCACCAGTACACCGTTATGTGCGCTCCATCCATGGGCCAGGTGGCAGCCCTTGAAGCATTGACGAATGGACTGGAAGAGAAGGATCGGATGATTGAATCCTATAATCAGCGAAGACGTTTAATTGTCCAAGGATTTAGAGACATCGGCCTGGATTGCCATGAACCGCATGGTGCATTCTATGCTTTCCCAAGCATTCAGAAAACAGGTCTTTCCTCGGATGATTTTGCACAGCAGCTGCTTTCGGAAGGCAAAGTAGCTGCGGTTCCAGGTGGTGTGTTCGGAGCGGGAGGAGAAGGATTTATCCGCTGCTCTTATGCAACTTCACTGGCTCAGCTGACCGAATCTTTGGAAAGAATAGGAAACTTTGTTTACAAACTGGAGAAACAGGGTTAATGATATTGTAAGCAATACAAAAAATTTCCGAAAAATGTCACTTTTATCGCTACTAGTTGACAAGTTATATGTTATAATCCATTAGGATATAGATTCTAGGGAGGGGTTTACCTTGTTTTGTGCCGAATATGATTTGCCGACTTATCGTGGTCAATATGCTGTAGATAACGATAACAGCGAAACTTGGCTCACCAATTCGGAGAAAGCATCTTCTCGTGATCTTTCCTTGGAAGATGAAATTCATATCCTGCGCAGCAAGATGGAACGAATCTTTCTGGAAGAGAAGTCATTTACTTCGGATGTTGTGATCGAAATCAGCAGCCTGCTGGATTTGAAGATCAATGAATATATGAAGGCGTATCCTAAGAAAGCATAATTTGCTTTTTGTTCGAGAAGACCCGGTTTTGGGTCTTCTTTTTTTGTCTGTCTTACTTATGATATGATGTGAAATAAGGGAAAAAAGGAGGAGTTAAACACATGCCGAGAAGAGGCAAATGGACGTTGACAGCGGTTCTTGTATTTTGCATTGGGATTTTATCCGGTTGCGGCGGCGATAAGGACGAGTTCTCTATATTTATGATTGATAATCAAGGGAATATGTCTAACATTGCTGAGGATCTTGAATTAAAACTGCAGGAAAAAATCGGGGAATCGCCAAAGATTAAAATTTCTGCGAGCGCTATGTATTCCAAGCAAAAAATATTGGTCGAATACGCAGCCAGAGACCATGATCTAATCATTTTGCCTGAAGAGGATATGAAGATGTACGGCCAGGATGGATCCAATATTCCGCTTGAAAATACTTTTGACAAGGAAAAATACAGCCGTGGTGTGTTTGAGGGAGGAACGTATACCCAGGATGAGAACGGCGACTTGTCAGGTGACATGGTTATCGGTGAGCATTTATTTGGAATTCCGCTTGAAGACATGTCCATGTTTATAGATCTGCAGTACGCTGCAAAAAATTTGTTTGCGACAATTCCTATTTCAACACAGGATGAGCAGATGTCATTGGAAATTTTAAAAGCACTAACAGAATGATATGAATAAGCTATTCCAAGGGCTGAAATACATTTTTGAGGTAGGTGGTTTTATAAAATGCTGATTATGGTAACAGGTGGAGTAAGCAGCGGTAAAACCCGGTTTGCCCTTTCCTATGCCTCAAGGCTGGCCCGTGATGGAATTTATGTTACCGCAAACGATTTTGCTGAGAGTCCCGACAAGATGAAGGCACCCGCCAGGCTTCGTACAATACATATGAGTTCCGAGCATTCCCTGCCGGATCTGCTTGATCATATTAATCGTGAGTCTAATTTGTTTGCAGCAGAAAGACGGATCGTGATTATTGATAGTTTGACTGCTTGGCTTGAAGGTGAGATGAGGGAATGCTGGAACACTCAAGATCGAATGAGGTTAAGGGATAAAGTAGACTATATGAAAGAGGTCGTATCCTCCTATCAAGGAATTATCCTCATCGTGACAAATGAAATGCATGGCAGCTTTCATCCTTCTGAAGAGGAGAAGCTGTTCGTCAGCTGGATGGCAGAGATGAATCGGCTGATCGCTTCGAGAAGTGATCAGGTCTTTTTACTAACGTCCGGGATTGCTACTGAAATCCGCAGAGAACAGACCCGTTATTAGAGGAGGGTAATGATGAAAATATATACGAAATCCGGAGACAAAGGAAAAACGTCTGTCATTGGAGCAAGAGTACCAAAGGATGATGACCGAATCGAAGCATACGGGACGATAGATGAACTCAACAGCTTTGTAGGACAAGCCATCAGTATTGCCGAAAGCGATGCAAAGTATGAGGATCTTTGCGAGGAGCTGAGGCAAATTCAGCAGGAGTTGTTTGACTGCGGATCTGACCTTGCTTTTGTAAAAATCGAAGAAGGCAGCTATAAAGTATCTTCCGAGCTTGCGCAGCAACTTGAGGAATGGATTGATCTTCACCAGGAAGAGAATCCTCAAATCGAGCGTTTTATTATACCGGGAGGCAGTCTCTTATCCTCAGCTCTGCATGTGTGCAGAACAGTATGCCGTAGAGCCGAGCGTCGTGTGGTGACATTGGGCTCACATACGGAGATTAATCCAGGTGTGCGGCTTTATATGAACCGTCTGTCGGATTATTTCTTTGTTATTGCCCGTACAGCCAATGTTCGCGCGGGTATCCCGGATGTAGAATACATTAGAAGTAAAAAGGTGTTTCGCAGTAAATGACAACATATTATGATCCAATTAAATATACCGTGCCTACAGAAGATGAAGGCATGCTGTTAAAAACCGTGCTGAGTAAAAGACTTGGGGTTTCAAGAAAACTGATGTCAAAGCTCAAGCTGACGGAGCAAGGAATTAAGTTGAATGGCGAACGTGTATATATCAGCGTTAAAGTCAGAGCCGGCGATCTTGTCGAGCTTCGAATGGAAAAAGAAGTATCCGATGATATATTACCGGAACCTATTCCGTTTGATATTCTCTATGAGGACGATCACCTTCTGGTCGTTAATAAGCAGGCTGGCATCATTGTGCATCCCACACACGGTCATTACACAGGTACGCTGGCGAATGGGGTTGTCCATTATTGGAGAGAAAAAGGAGAAGAGGTGCGGTTCAGACCTGTACACCGGCTGGATCAGGACACCTCAGGAGTGCTATGTATCGCAAAAAATCCTTATGTTCATCAGCACATTTCAGAGCAAATGATAGCTGGGACAGTGGATAAGCGGTATATAGCTATCGTTTTTGGCATTCCTACTCCTGCAGAAGGAACAGTGGACGGGCCCATTGACCGGGACCCTGAGGAGCCGCATCGCCGTATCGTCACCCCTGATGGATATCCGGCGCGTACGTTGTACAACACCGAAACTTATTATCCATGGGCGAGCAAGGTACGGATTAAGCTAGAGACCGGCAGAACCCATCAAATACGAGTACACATGAGTCATATCGGCTGTCCGCTGATCGGAGATAAATTTTACAGCCATCTTCCACCGGGTTCATCTGAAATTTCAGAAGCGAGGCTGGAAGCGGCACATTCCTGGATCGATCGGCAGGCGCTGCATGCAAGTGAACTTGTCATTTTTCATCCGATAACGGGAGAGAGAATGACATTTACGGCACCTCTTCCGTCAGACATGCAGCAGCTGGATATAAAGCTAACTACATCAATAAATGTTTGAAATAGGAGAATGAACTATCATGAGTAAACTTACAGTGTATCAATATTCAAAATGCGGAACATGCCGTAAAGCTGTAAAATGGCTGGAGCAGCAAGGACATGATTTGACGCTGATTCCTATTTTTGAGGAGCCGCCTGCACCTGAGAAGCTAACAGAGCTCGTAGAGAATAGCGGACTAGACCTCAAAAAGTTTTTTAATACAAGCGGTGAAGTTTACAAAGAAATGAACTTGAAGGACAAGCTGAAAGAGATGAGTGCCGAGGAACAGATTCAGATTCTTGCTTCAAACGGAAGGCTTATTAAGCGCCCTATCGTAACAGATGGTGCACGTGTATCCGTTGGGTTCAAAGAAGAGCAGTTCCAAGAAATGTGGGGCTAAGCTCTATTTTAACGCTCTTTCCAGTGATTTACCCCCAACAGGTCATTCGCCTATGCTATAATACGAGGAGTAAATATAGGATTGGAATAGAACAGGAGCGTTATTAAAAAGTGAGTATAGAAACAAAAGATCAATCGGTATTGTTAGTCGATGGGATGGCCGTGTTATTCCGGGCGTATTTTGCGACCGCTTCAGGCGGCTATATTCGGCGGACAAAAGACGGTGTAGCGACCAATGCGGTATACGGTTTTATCCGTTATTTCTGGGATGCGGTGCAGACCTTTAACCCCACACATGTCGTATGCTGCTGGGATCTTGGCGGAGGAACGTTCCGTGGCGAGCATTATGCTGATTATAAAGGGAACAGACCTGAGGCTCCAGAGGATCTTGTGCCTCAATTTTCAATGATTCAAGAAGTAATGGACAGTTTGGGTATACCTAACATCAGTGCTGCAGGATATGAAGCTGATGACTGCATCGGAACACTGAGCCGTTCTTACAATGAGGAACTGGATATGAATGTTATGATTCTGTCTGGTGACCATGATTTGCTGCAGCTGGTTAATGATCGAACTAAGGTCATCATTATGAAAAAAGGCCATGGGAACTATAAAGTGTACACTCCGGAATCACTATATGAAGAGAAGCAGCTGCATCCTCGGCAAATCATTGATATGAAGGGCCTCATGGGAGATGCAAGTGACAACTATCCGGGTGTTAAGGGCATTGGTGAGAAGACGGCAATGAAGCTGGTGCAGGAGTACGAGTCTATCGAAGGTATTCTTGAACATTTGGATGAATTATCTCCATCGGTTCGCAAAAAAATTGAAGCTGATCTAGACATGCTTCACTTATCAAGAAGGCTGGCAACCATTCATTGTGAAGTGCCTGTCGCCTGCTCGCTTGAGACCAGCCAGCTGGTTCTGGATCATGCACAGATCATCAACAAGTTTGAAGAATTAGAAATGAAAAGCCTCTGTTCTTTAATGGGAGTAGCGATCAGCTGAGTCTAATTGTTAAATGAACAGACTGCTGGATATCATAGAAGGATGCCAATGTATGTATTCATATGGCATCCTTTTTTATAGAGAAATTTATGAATTCGGATTGACCAAAAATCGATTTCGGGTAATGATAGTATATGTCTGTATACTTGACGTTATCTCTATGATCGTAAGCGATTACATGAAGGGCCTGTAGTATATGAAAGTTGGAGGCGTATTCCATTGACGAACAATGATATTTCTTCCCGTTTGGTTTCACTGAATGTCGGAAGCAAGGTAAAGCTGCAGAACGGCAGCAAGGAGGTTTATACCGCGATCTTTAAATCGCCTACAACCGAACGGCTGTATTTATCCGAAACCGGTTTTACAGGAGATGAGCAGGCGGATACCATCAATCATGGCGGTGTGGACAAGGCCGTTTGTGTATTTAGCCACGAATCTTATCCAGTATATGAATCCATTTTAGGGCGTTCTCTCCCTCCAGGAGCTTTCGGGGAAAATGTGACGGTTTCCGGATTTGGCGAGAATGACGTACATATCGGCGATACCTTTCAGCTGGGGGAAGCGATGGTGCAGATCAGCCAGCCCAGAGTACCTTGTTTTAAGCTTGGTCTTAAGCATCAGCATAAGGAACTTCCTATGCATTTTCAAACGACGGGGCAGACAGGCTATTATTTCCGTGTTGTGAAAGAAGGCTATGTTTCATCCCAGGATGAGCTGACTCTAATATCAAGGGAGAATAACTCTTTAAGCGTGATGGAGGCCAATAACATTATGCACCATCGTAAGACCGATGCGGATGAAATAACTCGACTGCATTCACTTCCGGCGCTTGCGGCCAGCTGGAAAGAAACACTCAGCAAGAGGCTTGCTAAGCTCGGAAAAAACCTAGAAGCATAACGGAGGGGTAAAAGTGGGAGTACTTGGAGCTATTGAAGCTGGAGGAACAAAGTTTGTATGCGGTGTAGGCAATGAGCAGGGCGAGGTGTTTGAAAGGGTCAGCTTTCCGACAACGACGCCGGAGGAGACCATGGCCCAAGTCATTTCCTTCTTCGAAAAGCACGAGATCGAGGCGCTTGGTGTAGGTTCCTTTGGACCGATTGATCCGATAAAGTCCAGCCCTACATATGGTCACATCACGACAACACCCAAACCTTTTTGGGGAGGGTACAACATCATTGGCAAGCTGAAGGAGCATTTTCGTGTACCGATGAACTTTGATACAGATGTCAACGGAGCTGCCTTAGGAGAATATACATGGGGGGCTGCCCAAGGCTTGGACAGCTGCATCTATATTACGGTAGGAACGGGAATCGGTGCAGGGGCAGTTGTCTCTGGTCAATTAATCCATGGATTATCTCATCCAGAGATGGGTCATATTAGTGTTAGACGTCATCCTGATGATACATATGAAGGGTTTTGTCCATATCACGGCGACTGCCTCGAAGGTATTGCGGCCGGTCCGGCGATTTCCAAGCGCTGGGGCAAACAGGGTGTGGAGCTGCCTCTAGACCATCCTGCTTGGGAGATGGAGGCTTATTACCTTGCACAAGCTCTAGTGAACTATGTCCTGATTCTGTCACCACAAAAGATAATTATGGGCGGCGGTGTCATGAAGCAGGAGCAGCTGTTTCCTCAAGTTAGAAACCAATTGAAGAAGCTGCTTGCCGGCTACGTGCAGCATTCCAGTATTATGGATCATATTGAAGATTATGTTGTTTGTCCTAAGCTGGGCGATAATGCTGGAATATGTGGAGCGCTAGCTCTTGCCAAACTGGCTAAAGAAGAACAATAGGTTGAACTAAATATTATCAATGTCCATTTTTTTATACGGTATGAAATGTAATCATTATTGTATTCTTTGATTGAAATATTTAACATTTATGGTATGATGGTGAATAACAGAACAGCACGGAAATATGGAGGAAGCACCTCTCTCACATGAATATGTGGGAGGGGTGCTTTTTTTGTTTGCAATAAGGGTGTACGTGCTGGGCTGACTTATGAAGGAGGTTGCTAAGGTATGAAAATTGTATTTATGAACCAACTCTCGAATACAGTTCACGGTGTGGAAGAGAGTTATGCACAATTATGGATTGGCGAGGACGAGGGAGTATGGCAGCTGGGATGGAACAGAAGCAGTTTGGAGGAGGATGTATCAGACATATGGTATGAGGGCACTTCCTGGAACGAAATGATGCATATTTACCGTTTACAGTTGGCAATGAAGATGAGTGAGGGCTACAGGCCGCTGATTGAGGGGATTTTTCATCAAACAGAAGAATCGAAAACAAGAAATCAGGGTACAGCCAAGCTTCAATGTTACAGTGAGCTCTATGGACGGGAAGAGCTGTATCAGGAGCTCTGCGCATGGCGAAGAAGAAGAGCGCAAACAGAGCGTAAAGCGCCTTACTTTATAGCCAGCAACCGTCTTCTAAGAATGATCAGCACTTACGTACCCCATACCCTGGACGAACTTCGTGAGCTTCCGGGGGTTGGCGAGAACAAAGCATCTGAGTATGGCGGTGAAATCCTGCTGATGACATCGAAAGAGACGAGAGAGCATTCATTCCCGCTGGACTGGGTAAATGATGCACTTACAGATGAGCAATATGAGTCATGGGTTTTTAAGCAGAAGGAGCATAAATATAAGCAGGAGCTGGAACGGTTCACCCTAAAAAAAACTGTATTATCTGGTATTGCAGTCGGTCAGTCTTTGGATGAAATCAGCACGGGCTCAGGTCTGTCCCGCAGAGAGCTGGTTGATTTTTTGGAGGAGCTGGAGAAAGGAGGATACGATACGGAGGCGCTGATTGCCAAAGAACTCATCTGGGTAACGGATGAGGAGCATGAGCTGATCTGGAATGCATATGATGAGCTTGGAACGAGCTTTTTGAAGCCGGTGCTGCATCGTGTATATGGAGAGGATCCGGCAAGGATCGCCCCGATTGATCAGCTGTATGAACGTCTTCGAATGGTTCGCATTCGGTTCAAAAGGCAGTTGGAGGCAGATAGACAGGTTGGATAACAGCCAACACCACCAGATGTTATCAGTAATATATGCCAGTAGATTAACAAAAAGCCCGAGCTGTCTATAAGACAGCTTCGGGCTTTTGTTAACTAGAAGCACTCTATTCTGACGCATTTTATGTCGTCAAATCCAGTCTTTTTTACGGAAGATCAAGTACATCGACAAGCCTAGGACTGCAATAATACCAATCACAATAAAATAAGAATATTTATAGTCCAATTCCGGCATATTGGTAAAATTCATGCCATAAATACCTGTAATCAGAGTCAGCGGCATGAAGACTGTAGTAATCGCGGTAAACACACGCATAATTTCATTGGCCCGGTTGGAAATACTCGATTGATAAGCTTCGCGCAAGTTGCCCATGAGATCACGAAAGGTGTCAAAGGTTTCAGATATTTTCACTGCATTTTCATAAATGTCGCTAAAATATTTCTGCAATTGATCATCAATAAGCCGCAGATCTTTTTTGTTGAGTGTATTAATAACTTCCTTTTGAGGAGCCAGCGCTTTTTTCAGCCAAAGGATCTCACTGCGAAGTCCAATAATTTCGCTTAGATGGGATTTCTTTGTATGCATTAAAATATCTTCTTCCAGCTTTTCAATGCGTGCTTCCAGCCGGTCGCCAACCGTGAAATAGTTGTCAACGATTGAATCGATCAGGAAGTAGAGGAACCGGTCAGGTGTGCTGACTTCCTCTTCCCATAGAATGGGTTTGAGTGTGCGAAGCTCATTTATCTTCTGCTTAGTAACGGTAATGATATAGTGTCTTCCGAGAAAAACGTTGACCGCACGCAGAAAGATTTCTTCATCATCAAACCGGATGCTGTTCACTACGATAAAGTAGTGGCTTTCATATATTTCAAGCTTTGGACGCTGTTCTTCGTCACTGAGGCAGTCTTCCACCGCGAGATCATGCATGGAGAAGAGCGGCTGCAGTACAGCCAGATCGTCGACATCTGCATCAATCCAGTAGAACCCTTCAGCGGGAGGAGTTATTGTATCTTCAATGTTGTCAAGCGGAGTAAAAACCCCTTCATTAACCAAACGTATTTTCATGTGTATCCACTCCTTAATAATCTCCCGTAATTGTTTTAGGGACAAGCTGAATAACTAAGGAATGTGAACGCATCAGGTATGGCCAGTGAAGGGATCGTATGCGGTGAGTTTATAGAAGAGAGGACACGCACAAAATGAAAGCATCCCGTTCACCCGGCAAGCTGATGGTACATCCTATATAATTGTGTATATTCGGCTGCCAGTTAGGCCTCGGGTCGCCTTCCATTTTACGTCACCCCATCATTTTTTTAATTTAACACCTGACTAGTATAACGCTCTCGAATTAAGCAATCAAGAATGAAATAATGACACTAACTTTAATAAATTATGTAATGAGACCGATTTTGGTGATTTATTTTCTTTATGCTCATTCAGTGCAGCTTACATTATTCCAGTTCTTGACGAATAGAGGTCTAATGATTATAGTAATGGTTATATGACATTTCAAAAATAAAATATAGCGAAATCTTATCAAGAGTAGGTGGAGGGACTGGCCCGATGATACCCGGCAACCGGCGATTATGCACGGTGCTAATTCTTGCAGTCGTTTATAAATTTTACTTTATAAGCGGATTGAGAGATGAGAGAGGCGCATTTTCGAATACGAACAGATGACCTTTCTCGATATAGAGCAAGGTCTTTTTGTGTTAGAACGAAACATTTGACTCCCCCATGCTCTCTAATGATATTCGCTCTTCATACCCCACTATAAGGAGGAGTAAAGATGCCGATTAAAATTCCGGACGCTTTACCGGCAAAAGAAATTCTTGCAGGAGAAAATATTTTTGTCATGGACGAAAGCCATGCCTATAAGCAGGATATCCGTCCTCTGCGGATTGGGATACTCAATCTCATGCCTACGAAGGAAACGACTGAAACTCAGCTGCTGCGGCTTATTGGTAATACACCGATTCAGGTCGATGTTGTGCTTATTCATCCCAAGTCTCATGTATCCAAAAATACATCTCAAGAATATCTGGATATGTTCTACAAAACGTTTGATGAGATCAAGCATTTACGATTTGACGGAATGATTATTACGGGCGCGCCTGTAGAACAAATGGATTTTGAGGAAGTTACATATTGGGAGGAAATTCAACAAATTTTTGAATGGACCAAGACCAATGTGACCTCAACGATGCATATATGTTGGGCCTCTCAAGCAGGACTATACCATCATTTCCATGTTCCAAAAGTCGGATTGCCCGATAAATGTTTTGGAGTGTTCCACCATACGATCAATAAATCCCATGTAAAGCTGCTGCGGGGCTTTGATGAGGTGTTCCTGGCTCCTCATTCCCGTCATACCGAGGTGACGCGGGAGGATATTGAGAAGGTTCCTGGACTTGAAATTTTGTCCGAATCGGATGAAGCAGGCGTATACATCGTTGCAACTGAGGACGGAAAACAGATTTTTGTAACCGGTCATTCCGAATACGATCCGCTTTCTCTAAAATGGGAGTATGATCGTGATAAAGCGAAAGGGCTTGATGTGAAGCTTCCGTTTAACTATTATCCGAATGATGATCCGACCAAGATTCCGCCTTCAACCTGGAGAGCTCATGCCAACCTGCTTTTCTCCAACTGGCTCAACTACTATGTATACCAAGCAACACCGTATGACATTGGACCACAAATCTAGCTGAATCGAAATAGAGGAGGACGTTTACGAATGGGAGACAACAAACTGAAGATTGAAAGCAGATTAGCACAGATTGGGTCCATTAAGGAACCGGTAACAGGGGCAGTGAATTTCCCGATTTATCAATCGACTGCCTTTAGACATCCAAAGCTGGGTCAAAGCACCGGGTTCGATTATATACGCACAACAAATCCAACCAGAAAGGTACTGGAGGAGGCAGCAGCAGAACTCGAAGCGGGTGATGCAGGGTTTGCCTGCAGCTCGGGCATGGCTGCCATTATGACGATCTTTGCCAAGTTCGGTCAAGGAGATCACTTGATCATTTCCCTTGATTTGTATGGCGGAACGTACCGCCTGGTGGAAAGAATTTTATCCAAGAATGGAATTACAGCCAGCTATGTGGATACGAACGATCTGGACGCTTTGGAAAGCGTAAGAAATGAGAATACAAAAGCGATTTTTATAGAAACACCTACAAATCCACTTATGATGATTACGGACATTGAAAAGGTCTGCGGCTGGGCGAATAAGCATGGACTCCTGTCGATCGTTGACAATACACTGCTCACGCCTTACTTCCAGCGGCCGCTAGAGCTTGGTGCGGATATCGTGGTACACAGTGCAACGAAATATCTTGGAGGTCACAATGATGTACTCTGCGGACTTATCGTGACCAAAGGGAAGGAACTCTCTGAGGAGATGGCTTTTCTACATAACTCCATTGGAGCGGTACTCTCTCCAAGCGACAGCTATCAGCTGATGCGCGGTATGAAGACTCTTGCGCTTCGCATGGAGCGCCATGAGTACAATGCAACGAAGGTAGCTGAGTTTTTGCTTGCTCACCCGCTCATTACCGATGTTTATTATCCTGCTCTTCCGGACCACCCTGGGCATGATATTCAAAATAAACAATCTGGCGGAAATACGGGGATTCTCTCTTTTAAGGTAAGGGATGCAAGATTTGTTGAGCCGATTTTAAGACATATTAAGCTGGTTGCTTTTGCAGAAAGTTTGGGTGGTGTCGAGTCTCTTATGACTTATCCGGCTGTACAGACTCATGCCGATATTCCAGTAGAAATTCGCGATGCTAGTGGTGTAGATGAAAGACTGCTTCGCTTCTCGGTCGGAATCGAACATATTGATGATATTGTTGCCGACTTGAGCAGCGCTTTTGATGCCGCTCATCAAGAGATTGAGGGAGGGGCTGACCATGAGTAAGAAAGAGCGCGATAATTCATACAAATTCGATACTAAGCTCTTGCATTTTGGAGCTGAGATCGATGAAGGGACAGGCGCTTCCAGCGTGCCGATTTATCAAGCCTCAACTTTTCATCACCATGATATATTCTCTCCGCCGGTTCACGATTACAGCCGCTCAGGAAATCCGACTCGCCAAGCGTTAGAGGATTACATCACCTTATTAGAAGGCGGTGTTCGCGGATTTGCTTATTCCTCCGGCATGGCAGCTATTTCTAGTGCACTGATGATTTTGTCCGCGGGTGATCATATCATTGCTACAGAGGATGTGTATGGCGGAACATACCGTCTGTTAAGCAGCATTCTTACTCGGATGAATATTGAAACGACATTTGTAGATATGACGGATCTGGACAAGGTTAAAGCAGCTTACCGTCCAAATACAAAGGCGGTTTACATGGAAACACCATCGAATCCGACACTGCGTATTACGGATGTGGCAGGAATTACGGCTTGGGCACAGGATAAAGGCTTGATTACTTTGCTCGATAATACGTTTATGACTCCGTATTATCAGCGGCCGATTGAACAGGGCGTTGATATTGTACTGCACAGCGCAACGAAGTTTCTAGGAGGTCACAGCGATGTCCTTGCCGGTCTTGCTGTTGCCCGTACGGAGGCGCTCGGCGAAGAGTTGAAAAAGCTGCAGAACGGTCTAGGCACCGTGCTTGGTGCGCAGGAATCCTGGCTGTTAATGCGCGGCATGAAGACACTGGGAGCAAGAATGGCGCATTCAGAGCAAAGTGCAGCCAAGCTCGCGGCGTGGCTTACCAATCGTTCGGATATTAATGCCATTTATTATCCTGGTTTAATCAATCATCCGGGTAGAGAAATTCATGAAAGTCAATCCACAGGTTATGGTGCAGTCGTCTCCTTTGATGTAGGATCGGGAGAGCGAGCTAAAAAAGTGCTGAATGCAGTCAAACTCCCACTCGTTGCTGTAAGTCTGGGAGCCGTGGAGAGCATACTCTCTTATCCGGCGATGATGTCTCACGCGGCAATGCCGCAGGATTTCAGACTTGAAAGAGGCATTACGGATGGACTGCTTCGTTTTTCAGTAGGACTTGAGGATATTGATGATTTGATTGCTGATTTGGATCAGGCTTTAACTATTAACAAATAAATACCTACAGATGAATTGACTTAGAGAATGAAATGATCAGCACATAATATACTTCTTTATAAGTTGTTAATATTGTTAGATTTCAGTCCATCAACTTAGGTGAAATGAAGCATGCTTAGATTAGGTGCTTCTTTTCACATTTAACCTATGTTACGATAGACAAGACAATATTTATATTTATTGTTACATATTAACGATAAGGGAGGCTGCCGTATGAGCGGAGTGAACCATATCTTAGATAAAGCTTTGAATGGTGAGCGTCTTAACGTGGAGGACGCTATTGCTTTATTTGAATCGGATGAAGTTGAAAAAATAGGTGAGGCTGCAAATGTCATTATGAAACGGATGCATCCTGAACCGATCACGACTTTTGTCATTGGACGCAATATCAACTACACGAATGTGTGTGATGTATATTGCCGATTCTGTGCATTTTATCGTAGACCAGGATCAGATGAAGGTTATGTCCTTCCAGATGAATTGATCTTCCAAAAAATTCAGGAAACGCAGGATGTAGGGGGAACTGAAATTTTGATGCAGGGAGGTACAAATCCTAACCTGCCGTTCAGCTACTATACTGACTTGCTTCGCGGAATTAAAGAGCGCTTTCCAGATATCACAATGCATTCTTTCTCTCCAGCCGAAATTATGAAAATGCGTGAAGTGTCTGACGGACTGTCTCTTGAAGAAGTGATCAGACAAATTCATGAAGCGGGTCTTGATTCTCTCCCTGGAGGCGGAGCTGAAATTCTAGATGACCGGACACGCCGCAAGATCAGCCGGCTTAAAGGTTCCTGGCGTGACTGGATGGATGTCATGCAAACCGCACATAAAATTGGTATGAATACTACAGCAACGATGGTTATCGGATTCGGAGAAACGATGGAGGAACGTGCTCTTCATTTACTTCGAGTCCGCGATGCTCAAGATGAATGCATCCAGAATGGCTACGACTCTGAAGGCTTCCTTGCTTTTATTCCATGGACCTTCCAGCCGGACAATACGAACTTGAAAAAAGAACGCCAAACTCCGGAAGCATATTTGAAGACCGTTGCAATCAGCCGCTTGTTCCTCGACAACATTAAGAATATTCAATCCTCCTGGGTAACGATGGGACCTGAAGTAGGTAAGCTTTCGCTTCGTTACGGCTGTAACGATTTTGGCAGCACAATGATCGAAGAGAACGTGGTATCTGCGGCAGGAGCAACCCATAAGGTGAATATTAACTCTATTCTTGAATTGATTCGTGAGACTGGCAATACTCCTGCACAGCGCAATACTAAGTACGAAATTTTGCGGGTATTTGACAGTCCGCAAAGCCAGATCGAGAATGACTTTGTGATGCAGAACTAAGCACTTATTCAAATAAAATTACTGTCTTACCTAAAAAGCTGACTTTAACGGTATATCGATCCGTTAGTCAGCTTTTTGATTTGAAAAAACGCAGCAACGGTTCCTTGGCCGCTGCTGCGTCTTTTTATATTTTTACTAAATTCGGCTCATTCACATCAAGCAAGATGCTGGCATGAGGATCGACCGATCGAACAATAGACTTTAATTGTCTCGTCTCGAACACATGAATTTGATAATACAAGATAGGAATCTGATTCCAATCATTTTCGTCATGATGTGAAGCCGAGGACTCAGGTTCTCGGCGAAGCCGGGCCTTGATGGAGCTTTGAAGCTGATCCGTTTCCTTACTAATAATACATACTTTGCGGTTAAAGGTATAACCTCTCATAGCAAAATGGACAGCTTCAAAAGCAATTAAGTAAGCGATAATGGAATACATCGCCTGCTGTGCCCCAAATTGAATCCCTGCTCCGGTAAGAACGAGAATATTTAAAATCATGATAATGCTTTCGAGCTTAAACTTTTTTCGTGTACCTTTTACGTTAGAATTGATGTGATTCACAGATAGGGAATCTAACGTTCCGCCATTATTCAGCACGAGTCCAATACCAAGTCCGAGGAACAAACCGCCCAGGACAGCAGCCAGCAGCGGATGTTCTAGGATGGCAGGCAAAGAATGCAGCATTAAAGCGCTAAGAGAGAAGGCCGCTAATCCAATGACTGTAACTAAGGCAAACTGCCTATGGACTCTTCGATAGGATAATAGAATAAATGGCAGATTGAACAAGAATAAGAATAAGCCTAACCGCATTTCGGTCTGATAAGCGAACATGGCTGATATGCCCGTTACGCCTCCGACAATGAGCTGATTGGGATGCAGAAACAATTCGAGTCCAATGGATGCTAAGATTCCACCAAGGGTTACCTTTGCTAGCTTCTTAAGCCATATGCGAAATGGCAGCTTGGAAGGGGCATCGACTGAACGGGTAGAATGTGGAGGCTGGTTCATTCCTATTCCTCCTTCTAAGTCCGATCTGTTCTAATTCGGTTATTCTACTGTCTTTTCTTGCAGCATTTCAGACTTTTTATGCTTTTTGGTATCTTTAAACTTGAATATCTTGTCAAGTCCACGGTAGATGTGTTTGGATTCCTTCGTTAGGAGTGGTCCAAGGATAGCCAAAATTAGCACGTATATCGCAGCAAAAGGTTGAATGATTGCCATTAGTCCGCCAGTAGCGGCCATATTCGCCAGCAATATAGAGAACTCACCGCGTGATACGATGGTAAGACCTATGTTGGAGGAAGCTTTAGGTGATAGACCTGCGCTTCGTCCGGCAAGCATACCAGCAGCAAAGTTACCGATCAGAGTGATGATTACCGCAAGAAGGGCAAGCCATACCGCATTTCCTCCTAAAGATAATGGATCTATCGATAGTCCAAAGCTGAAGAAGAAAATGGCCCCAAAGAAATCTTTAAACGGCATAATCAGATGCTCGATCCGTTTTGCATGGGTTGTTTCCGCCAGAACTAGACCAACGAGCAGGGCTCCGATCGCTTCAGCAACATGAATGGTTTCGGAGAAGCCCGCCACCAGGAACAGGGTACCAAATATAACGAGTGCAAACAATTCATTGTTCCGGATGTTAAGCAATTTATTCAGCAATGGTACCAGTTTACGGCCAACGATAATGACAAGCAGCATGTAACCGAGCGCGATCAATGCAGATAGGATAACGCCGCCGACCGATGAGGAATCACTAAGAACAAGACCGGAAAGAATGGAGATATATACAGCCAGGAATACGTCCTCGAACATAATAATTCCAAGAATCATTTCCGTCTCCGGGTTCGCTGTTCGTTTCAAGTCAACGAGTACTTTTGCGACAATAGCACTTGAGGATATCGTAGTGAT
The DNA here is from genome assembly GCA_023715865.1 of Neobacillus mesonae. Lineage (GTDB taxonomy): Bacteria > Bacillota > Bacilli > Paenibacillales > Paenibacillaceae > Paenibacillus. Next base: position 2,158,212 of record JAMBOW010000001.1, on the reverse strand, counting down.
ACCGGCAATAATAAGCGCTTCTGCAACTGGGAAGTTCGCAGCAAAACCTAATATGAGTCCAAGAGTAAAGTTGATGCCTATATAGATACTTCCGCCAACGACAATCGACTTACCTGACTTCAATAATCTGCCGACGGAAAATTCCAGTCCGAGATAAAAGAGCAGGAACAATACACCGATTCGGCCAAGGAAATCAATCAATCCCGCACTTTCAATAAAACGAAAATCAAGATGCCATATTTTTGAAGCATGTGGTCCAACTGCCATACCAATCAGAATATAGAATGGGATGACAGAGAACCGAAGTTTTGATGAAATCAGTCCGGCAGCCGCAATGAGCGCGATAGCCAGACCAACTTCTAGTACCAAATGATCCACGTTCTCACCATCTTCCATCCTTTAAAATTTGTTTTAATTTTTGCTGCTGTTGTCGTTCTCCTACGGCGATAAGGGTAGATTCTGCCGAAATTTTCAGATCTGGCCCCGGGCTGATATGCTTATTGTTGTTTTTCTCCATAACAGCGATAATGGTTGCTCCGGAATTTTGACGAATGTCTAGTTCTCCAATGGATTTACCGACACAGCTGTAGTTAACATCAATTTTGTACCACTCTATAATGAGATCATCCAATGTCATCTCAACACGCTCTAATTGCTTAGGCTTATAAGTCATGCCTCCCACAATAGCTGCGAGCTGACGAGCTTCATAATCGTCTAGGGATATCATCGAGATGCTTTGATCTGGATCTTCATATTCAAAATGGTACATTTCACGTCTTCCGTCATCATGTATAACGACGACTATTTTATCTCCACTACTTGTTGTAGCTTGAAATTTCCGCCCGATTCCCGGCAGATCTGTTTCACGTATTTCCATGGTTGTTAATGCCTCCTAAAATCGTGATTTATTTGTAATTCAATTATTAAGCTAATTAAACTCCAACAAACATAGAAGTGAATTTTATGGGCTTAAGATAAAGCTTTCGCTTTATAAGTCCATAATAGGCTTTGAACGGCGGACGTATAATAGGATAATTGAGCAGTAATATAATTGACAGCATCATGAACAGGATATGTGCCTCATTCAGAGCTTTAAGCTTAAATGCGGGTGACTTAATCATCGATTTAGGATGACTGCTCATTGTGTTATCCAAGGGTTCAAATTTAGCCTGATCTTTCACTTTAAGGAGATGAGTATTGTCAACGTCTCCTTCAAGCACCGGGTATTGAAATGAGATAATCGGAATTATACATATGAAAAGAATAAACCAAAATTTAACAATCTTCATGTTACATCTCATTTCAATCCCTCCTTCGCATGATACTGTTATAAAAATAATAACACAAATTTCTGTCGACTCCAAATACGTTTTCATTTTTTCTAAACTGAGAAAACATGACATACTTTCCAAAAAGCCGCTTCGTATATCCCCCTCTTACTGACCATATAATAATTTCAAGAAAGAGAAGGGAGTGAGCCTTGTGGAATTGTTTGCAGTTTGGACGGAAGTCGGTAACCAAGATACAGCGGATCGTTTTTACCGTTTGATCAAAGATAGAACAAAAGGATTACATATAAGTAAACAAGGGTTCCGATTCTCATACCGCCAGCATGAGGGCAAGGCAGCCTGGATCTGTAAGGGGTACGAAAACCATCCGGGTTTTATAGAAGGCTTGCCGCGCATGTATGAAATCATGGCCGCCGGTCTCGCCGATTATGTTATTGAGTGCAGGGAAGAACAGCAGCTGCAGCGATTGATTTCTAGAGAATGCATAAATATGGAGCCGGAAGAGCTTGATCGGGTGAAACGTATATGCGCTCCTCTCTTAAAGTCCATCTCAGAAGCAGAGCAGGGGACTCGTGAACAAAGACACGCAAAGCTGACAAGGGGATTGTTAAATGCACTTCAGGATATATCTGTCATAAATCTCGAAGGAGCGCTCTCGTTCCGTTTACACGAATATAAGAATGAACTCCATGAAATTGTGGAGTATGCACTAGACGAGTTTTATATGGATCGTCAATATGAGGAGTTCATGAGTCTGCTGAAGTATTTCGTTTATTTTCAGGACCCTAAAATTCCTTTAGTTAACGTTATTCATAAGGGACAGCATGAGTTTGTTCTATTAGATGAAGCCTTTAATCCTATGCCTATGCCACAGGAAGAGAGTGTAATCATGGAAATGCCAGGTATAGAGCTTGAGATGGAAGTTGAAGATATGATTATAAGCAGATTGATTTCCATTTCGCCTAGAAAAATGAGGCTGCACACAAATTCACCGGAGTTTCCGTTAATTCATACGATCACTCAAATCTTTGAGGATAAGGTGGAGATTTGCCGCAGCTGTACACATTGCCGCAGCTTTACAGATTCTGGACCATTATCACTTGACGAAGAGGAAACATTGGAATTATAATACTGGTTATTAAAAGCGATGACAAAGACAAGGGTTTTAGAGAAGGACAGTACAGAGAGAGGGAACATTCAGGCTGCAATTTCCTCCAGTTACCTGCTAAAGACTCACCACTTTGTAGCTGCAGTTCAGAACGCTGCTATGTGTAACAGCAAGTAAGAACCGCCGGGATCATGTCCGTTATCATACATGCTTAAATGAGGGCTGATTAGTGCTTTTCCTAGACTGAAGCAGCTGAATTAGGGTGGAACCACGAGTATATACACTCGTCCCTTTGCCGGGACGGGTGTTTTTTGCGTTTTGCATAAAACAATCCCTTCGTCACCGGCTTATAAAAGCGATGAGGAGGAAGTAAGAATGTCAGTTGAAATTAAATTACCAGATGGATCCGTGCGTGAGTACGAAAGCGGAGCAACAATTTTTGATGTGGCAGCTTCGATTAGCAGCGGCTTGAAGAAAAATGCCCTTGCCGGCAAGCTGGACGGAATTGTGGTGGATTTGTCCACACCTCTTCGTGAAGGTGCTGTTGTAGAAATCGTAACCTATGATTCAGCAGAAGGACTAGAAGTCTTACGCCACAGTACTGCCCATTTGCTGGCACAAGCAGTCAAGCGCCTGTTCGGGAATAAAGAGGTGCATCTTGGAGTAGGTCCTGTCATTGAAGACGGCTTCTACTATGATATGGATCTGGAGCATGGTCTCAATCCTGAAGATTTGCTCAAAATTGAAAAAGAAATGGAACGGATCGTGAACGAAAATCATCCGATCGTCCGTAAAGAAGTTAGCCGTGAAGAAGCACTTGGCATCTTCAATGAGCTCGGTGATCCATACAAGCTGGAGCTGATTCGTGATCTTCCTGAAGACAGTGTTATCTCGATTTACGAGCAGGGCGAATTCTTTGATCTATGCCGCGGACCTCACGTTCCTTCTACTGGCAAAATTAAAGTGTTTAAGCTCATGAACGTTGCGGGTGCTTACTGGCGCGGTGACAGCAAGAACAAAATGCTTCAGCGCGTATACGGTACTGCCTTTACTAAGAAAGCACAGCTTGATGAGCATCTTCACTTCCTTGAAGAAGCTAAGAAACGTGATCATCGTAAACTCGGTAAAGAGCTCGGCATGTTTACTTTCTCCCAACTGGTTGGTCAAGGCTTGCCGATCTGGCTTCCTAATGGAGCGAAATTACGCCGTACTCTCGAGCGCTACATTGTAGATCTGGAAGAAAAACTCGGATATCAGCACGTATATACTCCAGTGCTCGGTAATGTAGAATTGTATAAAACTTCGGGTCACTGGGAGCATTACCAAGAGGACATGTTCCCGCCAATGGAGCTGGACAATGAATCTCTTGTTCTTCGTCCAATGAACTGTCCGCATCATATGATGGTGTATAAAAATGATATGCACAGCTACCGTGATCTGCCTATTCGTATTGCTGAGCTCGGCATGCAGCATCGTTATGAAATGTCCGGAGCACTGACTGGTTTACATCGCGTTCGTGCCATGACATTGAACGATTCCCATATTTTCTGCCGTCCTGATCAAATCAAGGAAGAATTTGCACGTGTCATTGAATTAATTATGATTGCCTACAAAGATTTCGGAATTCATGACTACAGATTCCGGTTGTCATACCGTGATCCGCAGGACACTGAAAAATACTTCCCGAATGATCAAATGTGGGAAATGTCTCAACGCATGCTTAGAGAAGTTGTGGAAAGCCTCGATATGCCGTTCTATGAAGCGGAAGGCGAAGCCGCATTCTATGGACCTAAGCTGGATGTTCAGATTAAGACAGCGCTTGGCAAGGAAGAGACTCTATCTACAGTGCAGCTTGACTTCCTGCTCCCTGAGCGTTTCGAATTGGAATATGTAGGAGATGACGGTCAAAAGCATCGTCCAGTCGTTATTCACCGCGGAATTTTGGGAACGATGGAGCGTTTCACTGCATTCCTGCTGGAGAACTTTGCAGGGAACTTCCCTCTGTGGTTGTCTCCGGTTCAAGCCAAGGTCATTCCGGTTTCCATCCATTTTGAAGAGTACGCTCGTCAGGTTGAAGATCAAATGAAACGTGCTGGCATATCTGTCGAAGCGGATCTCCGCAACGAAAAATTAGGCTACAAGATCCGTGAGGCACAGCTTGAGAAGATCCCTTACATGTTCATTGTAGGTGAGAACGAAATGAACGAGGGCAGCGTATCTGTCCGTAAACGCGGGGAAGGCGATCTCGGTGCGAAGCCGCTGCAAGAGGTTGTTCAGCTGCTTGCAGATGAGATCTCATCCCGCAAAGTATAAAAATCACTGCATAAAACGAATGCCATATGGAGAACCTCTGCTAATGAAAGGGAGGTTCAAAATATGGGATACCGCATGATTCGGCGGAGTGTTTTGCTGCTTCTATTTCTATTGATTTGTTATCCTTGGTGTGATAACAGTATGTTTGCCTCAGCGCAGGATCCTGAGAAGTCGAAGACTGTTCTTGCTCCCAAAAGCGGACAGGTGCTTCATACATTAAAGGTGACAGCTACAGGTTATACGGCAGGGTATGAATCAACAGGAAAACGCCCGAATCATCCTCAATATGGAATCACATTTTCCGGTGTCAAGGTACAGCGCAACAAAGCTGGAGTATCCACGATTGCCGCAGATCCTTCTGTGTTTCCGCTTGGAACTGTACTATATGTTCCCGAGTACGGATACGGTATAGTAGCCGATACCGGCTCTGCCATTAAGGGATCAAAGATCGATCTCTATTTTCCCACAACTAAGGCAGTGTACAGTGAATGGGGAAAGCGGGACGTACAAGTTCAAGTTGTTAAAAAAGGGAATGGAAAATGTACTGAAAAAATGATTACACAGCTGGGTGAGGCTCTTATGGTCAATCAATTTATCCCGGATGCTTTGCTCGACAAAGAAATTTAAGCTTATTCATAAAAAAGCCCGATGGAACACGAAACTTTGTGTATTCCTTCGGGTTTTTTTGCGTTGTTCTTTTTATTTATCACAGGTTGAATAAGTTCACGGCAATCCTCACATAATACTTTTCGGGGAACGTGATTCCCCGTCCAGAAAGCATGCGATCACTTACTGAAAATAGGAGGTGAACACAGTGAAAAAAGCGAATTCTCAAGGCTACCAAACACCTAACGAGAAGTATGATGCGGAATTCGGAACTGAGCCGAACGCAGCTGCACAAAAAGTTCAACAAGCAAGTACGAACAAAGTGCAGGATAACTTCCAAACACCTAATGAGAAGTATGATGCAGAGTTTAGCACAGAGCCAAACGCTGCTAAACAAAAAGTTCAACAGTCTAAAACGAACAAACAACAATAATGTATAGAGGACAGACCCTTCGGGGTCTGTTTTTTTACATTTAAAGGAAGCGTATCGGTCCCGAGACGGAGAGGAATTTCATTCCCGCGCCGCTCCTTGAACTTAAATTATCTGTATATAATGAATACATACAAGCAGCTGGACTGCATAGGCAAGATAAAATACAAATAATTAAGGAGAACGATGCGATGTTTAACAGGTTAGTAGGTGCTGCCCTTCTTATAGGAATAGGGATCATCGTGTTTTATCAGCTCTCGACCAACGGAGAAATTAGTATCGGAAGCATTATCTCTGACTTCTGGCCAGTCATATTTCTATACTTGGGGCTTATCAATCTAAAAGAAAAAAATGTGATCGGAGGATTTGTGCTTTTAGGGCTTGGTGTTTATTTCTTAGGTCGAAATTTAGGCCTGGTATATCTAAGCTTTGGTGAGCTGTTCCGTTATGCCATACCGATCGCACTTGTCGGTGGAGGTTTATATGTTCTCTTAAGCCCACGCAGGAGAGACCGCAAGCATTCAAACGAGAAGGAAGAAGCACCAGAATTTCATTTTCCTAATAACCCTCCTGAAGATCCGCCGACTCCGATGTACAGCGATCTTGATCAGCAGTTCGAACAAAAATTCGGAAAAAGCTTTCATGAGGAAAAAAAGAGTGATTCAGGCAAGCACACATTTGACGAAAAAGAGTATATAAATGAGTCTCAGCATAAACATGGTGAGCACAGCTACTCTAAACATTATGACAAACACAGCAGCTATACTTACAATGACTCCTCTAAATTGAACAAGTCGACTTTTATAGGAGATATTAAATTAGGCGACGAATATTATGAACTCAAGCCGACTAATATATCACAATTTATTGGCGATACCGTTATTGATTTAACGAAGGCACAAATCCCATATGGTGAAACAAGAATTAATATATCTGCATTTATCGGCGATATAAAGGTATATACTCCAAAGGATATGGATCTAGGGATCATTGTGAACTCAAATTCATTTATTGGGGATATGACTGTGCTTAGCGAAACCAAAAGCGGCTTTATGGGAAATGTCAGTGCACAGACACCAAATTATAGAGAAGCTGAGAAGAAAGTTCGCATTGTCGTCAGTGTATTTATCGGGGACGTCAAAGTGAATTCGGTAGGGTAACTGAGATGAAGATGATCTTTCGTACCGCAAAATGGGAGTTGTTGTTGTTCTTCGTCGTTAACAGTGCAGTAACACTGGGAATTTTTTATGCTACCATGAAGAGGGGGAATGCTGATTTAAGTCAGTCTCCCTCTTGGATTTATTCCATAATAATGATTATAGCAGCAACCATCATCATCGGTTATGTCGCCGGACTGCGCATCCAGCGTAAAATCGATATGCTGGAATTAAGCATGCTTCAGGTTACTAAAGGGAATCTCTCGTCACGGGTAAGCGCAACGGAGGATTCCTCTTTTTCAGGAGTGTACCAGCAGTTTAACACCATGATGGATGCGATTGAGCATAAAGTGAAATGGGTTCAAAAATGGGGAGAGCAGGAAGTTATTGAGAAAGAGAAGGCTCAAGAAGCTGCAGTCATCGAAGAACGCAGAAGAATGGCCAGAGATTTGCATGATACCGTCAGCCAGCAGCTGTTTGCAATTCATATGTCGGCTTCTGCTCTGCCTGCATTGCTTCGAAATGGAAGCCAGCAAAGTGAGGTTGTGCTTGATCAGCTTATCACCATGTCCCAGACAGCTCAGAAGCAAATGAGAGCACTCATAGCTCAGCTTCGCCCCGTAGAATTAGAAAACCGGAGTCTTGCTGAGGCGCTTGAAGCTTGGTTTCCGGATTACTGCCGGCAAAATGCACTAAAGGGAGTTAAAGAGTTGGAAATTATAGGCGACATCTCTGAAGCGATTGAACATCAGATGTTTCTTATCATCCAGGAGGCTATGGCGAACATTGTGAAGCATTCGGGCGCAAGCTTTGTGAGTCTGTCGCTTCGTGAAGAACCTAGGCAGGTTGTTTTTAGTGTGAGTGATAACGGTAAGGGGTTTAAGGCAGAGGAGGCGGGTAGACAGGGTTCCTATGGACTAATGACGATGAAGGAAAGAGCGGAGAAGCTGGGAGGAAATGTAGATGTGATTACGCTTCCGGGAGCGGGCACAACGATAAGGGTACATATACCAAAATTTACTGATGAGACATAGCTTTCGGAGTCTTTTTGACATGTTAATAAGGAGAGGATCTTTATGAGCGAAGCGAGAACAAAGATTATGATCGTAGATGATCATGACATGGTTAGAATGGGGTTAAAAACCTATATCAGCTTGGATCCATCTTTTGAGGTTGTTTTAGAAGGAACGGATGGACAGCATGCTGTTGACCTTCTAAGAAAAAGCACTGCAGAGGACCTGCCGGAGCTTATTCTTATGGATCTTATGATGCCTACAATGAACGGCGTCCAAGCAACAAAAACTATTTTACCTGAATTTCCGAATATGAAAATTATCATCTTAACCAGCTTTTTAGAAGACCATCTCGTTCTTGAAGCGATCGAATCCGGAGCAGTCAGCTATGTATTAAAGACCGTATCCGCAGAAGAGCTGATCTATGCCCTGAACGGGGCAAAGCGGGGCATGCCTGTCATGACCAATGATATATCCCAGGCACTTACTAGAGGACTGCGCCAGAAGGCGGTAAAAGCTGACGATTCGGGACTCACGGACCGGGAGAAAGAGGTTCTGCTTCTTATTGCAGAAGGAAAGAGCAACAAGGATATTTCAGAGGAGCTCCATATCAGCATTAAGACCGTCAAAACCCACGTAAGCAACCTGCTTATGAAATGTGAGATGGAGGACAGGACACAGTTGGCAATATATGCCCATCGAAAGGGCTGGGTAAATACATAAATTTTGTTATTTTGCAGGGTTTTATCTCCTTTTTAATTGTTTTTAAGGTGTGCTTAAGGTTTAAAGTACAAAATAAAGACAGTTAAAAGAACATCTCAACCAAGCAGTAAGAGATTAGGAGGTCTGACGACATGAGCGACAATAACAACAATAACAGATTCGGCCGTGAAGAAAATGAGCGTGAACAAAGGGAACATGAATCCCGTCAATCAGAAAATAGCGGCTCCTACTATTATTCATACGGACCATTTCAGTCCATGAATTCCGAGAATAAGGAATCCGCTTCTGAGGCTAAAGAAGTAGAAGTTACACCTCCCGATCCGATCAAACCGGTACCTACCATGATTGAAAGAAATTCGAACAATTATACCCGCTCAGGAAATGCATACACCAGCTCAAGCAGTGGCTCTGGTGGCGGAGGCGGGGAGCGGAACTGGCAGTATAACCGTAAGCCTAAATCCAACTTTAAAACCGGTGTCTTCTCCTTTATCGCCGGTATGCTGGTCATTGCCGTACTGATGTTCACATCGGATCGGATGAATCTATTTACTCCGGAAGCTGCACTTTCAAACAGCACAACTTCCGCTGCAGAAGCAACAACTGAAAATTCAAACACACCAAGCAACAGCGGCAATGATAGTGGTGTAACCACTTCTCTGCCCGTTGGTTCTACCGACATTTCTTCTGTAGTAAGTAAAGTAAGTCCTGCAGTAGTTAAGATTGAGACTTATTCAAATTCAGCATCAAGCAGCTCCAATCAAAGCCCTTATTACAATGATCCGTTATACCAATATTTCTTTGGGGGTAACGGGGGAGACAGCAGTTCGAACAACGGCAATGGAAACAGTGGCGGCTCCTCGTCGGGCCAGCTTACTCCGCTAGGAATCGGATCTGGCTTTATCTTTGAGAAAGACGGTTATATTTTGACGAATGAGCACGTTGTTTCCGGTGCTGATGTGATCCAGGTTACACTTGAAGACAATAATAAACCATATGAAGCTAAGCTGCTCGGAAGCAGCGCTGATCTTGACCTTGCGGTTCTTAAAATCGAAGGCGATGATTTCCCTGTAGCATCATTGGGTAATTCCGACGATGTTCAAGTCGGTGAATGGCTGGTAGCGATCGGTAACCCTGAAGGCTTTGAACATACGGTTACTGCAGGTGTACTTTCTGCGAAAGATCGTACGATAACAATTAATGACGAAACAACAGGTCAGCCTAATGAGTATAATAACTTGCTGCAAACCGATGCATCCATCAATCCGGGTAACTCGGGAGGCCCGCTTCTGAACCTGCAAGGTGAAGTTATCGGTATGAACGTGGCTGTAAGTGCAGATGCTCAAGGTATCGGATTTGCTATCCCGTCCAGCGTTATTCAGAATGTAGTAGAGCAACTCAAAAACAACGAAGAAATTCCAAAAGATCCGGTACCGTTTATTGGTGCATCTCTGATGGACCTTACTCCGGAAGTGGCCAAACAGATGGGAACAGAGCTGACGGAAGGATCTGTCGTCATGAGCTTGGTTTACCAATCTCCTGCCTATACTGCCGACCTTCGTCCGTATGATATTATTACAGGAATTAATGGAGAAAAATATGCAACAACGACCGATCTGATTGAGCAGATTCAAACTCATAAGGTTGGGGATGAAATTACACTTAATGTAAATAGAGACGGCAATACGATGGACGTCAAAGTTACGATTGGTGACCGCAACGATTTTGATACAACTGAACAGCAAAATCAGCAGAGCACTCAACCGTAAGCTAGTGTCAGGTTAATGTCGAGCAGCATCAGGGCGAAGGGAAATACCCTTCGCTTTTTTGCCTTCGAGTAGGAGATAGCAAGCATGGGCGTTGCCTGATACAATATAAGGTAGAAAGAGAACTATAATTGATGGGTTAATGAAGGAGATGCTGGGGTTGCGTTCAACAATATTAATTATTGATGATGATGATAAAATTATTTCCATGCTAAGACGCGGTCTTGCCTTTGAAGGTTATGATGTGCTTACTGCTTCTAATGGGGCGGAGGGCTTGCAAAAAATGCTCGAGGCAGATCCGGATGTTGTCGTCCTGGATGTTATGATGCCAAAGGTTGATGGATTTGAAGTATGCAGACGTCTTAGAGAAGGGGGAAGCACTGTCCCTATCCTAATGCTGACAGCAAAAGATGAAATAGAACAACGGGTCAAGGGCCTTGATCTTGGCGCAGATGATTATCTTGTAAAGCCTTTTGCGCTTGAAGAGCTGCTGGCAAGAGTTCGAGCTCTGCTAAGACGCAAATCGGATGCAAACGATAGTGCAAGCAACCGACTGACTTTCGAAGATGTGGTGCTGGATTATGATGCACGAGAAGTTCACCGGGCAGGAGAACGCCTGGATTTGACGGCAAAAGAGTTTGAGCTCCTGTATTTGTTCATGCAGAACCCGAAACGTGTATTATCCCGCGATCTGATCATGGATAAAATATGGGGCTTTGATTACAGCGGCGAATCAAACGTGCTTGAGGTTTACATTGCCATGCTTCGTCAAAAAACAGAAGAACATGGAGGTAAACGAATTATTCAGACCATTCGCGGCGCTGGTTACATTTTGAGAGGAGACACCTAGTATGTCCATCCGGTTACGGCTGACTTTATGGTATTCAGGCTTGCTTGCTGCCGTACTGCTGCTATTTGGCTCGGTAATTTATGCACTGGTGCATTACTATGCATATGAGGATGTAGAACAAGAGATTATCAAGCAGACAAGCAGTATCAGTCAAAGAATTGATGCTATATTGGTGAGAAATCCCGATTTCACTGAGGAGTTAAATTTGATTCTTCCTGAGAAGGCCAATCAGCTTGCTGATTTACAGATTTACGTACAGCTGTACAACTATACAAGCGACGTAACGGCTGCTTCTGATAATTTGCGTGATCATCGATTTAATGTGCCTGATGTAAGCAAAGTAGACTCCAGTGAAGGCTGGGCACGAATGACGGTAGACAACTCCCCGTTTCTCGTATATCAGTTTCCGCTTAAATTGGAAAAAACCAATCAGGTTATTGGAATGCTGCAGGTCGGAACGATAACGGCATCAGAAGATCGGCTGATGGATCGACTGCTGTTTATTCTAATTTATGTATCTATTATTACGCTTATTTTGGCTATGAGCGTAGGGCTGTTCCTGGCCCGTAAATCAATGCGTCCGCTTGTGCATGTTATCGATGCAGCGAACGGAATTCAGACTGGTAACGATTTGAGCGTAAGAATTGAATATAACGGACCGAATGATGAAATAGGCAAGCTTATTAGTACCGTAAATAACATGCTCGAGCGTACCGAAGGTTTTTTCAAAGAGCTGGAGGATGCTTATGCTGCACAGAGACGATTTGTATCCGACGCTTCACATGAATTAAGGACACCTTTAACTACAATCCGGGGAAACACCGATTTCCTGAAAAAATTATGGGACCCTGAAACAGAAGATCGCAAATTGAGCAATGAGATGGTAGAACAAATGACGCTTGAAGCGATTGAAGATATTGCGGACGAAGGCAGACGGATGAGTCGTCTCGTGAACGATATGCTGTCGCTGGCACGAGCAGACACAGGCCAGACGATCGAGTTAAGGCCAATCCCTTTATCAATTCTTGTGAAGGAGGTTGCCCGCAGAGCACAGCATCTCGAGCGGACTGCAGATTGGAAGTACGGGGACCTGGAAGTATTAAATGGTGCCTATGTTCTCGGCAACAAAGATTATCTGCAGCAAATGCTGTTTATTTTTATAGAGAATGCTTTTAAATATACACCTGAAGGTGTTGTCACATTGGATGCAGTTATCTATAACGGACAGGTAGGTCTACGGATTAGCGACACGGGCATCGGAATGGATAAAGATGAGGTGCCATATATTTTTGATCGATTCTATAGAGCGGATGAGTCAAGAGGAATTACAAAAGGCACAGGACTCGGATTGTCGATTGCCAAATGGATAATTGATGAGCATAGAGGGTCTGTAGAAGTCGTGACGAGGCTGGGAGAAGGGACTACGTTTATCGTATGGCTGCCACTGGAGTTGGCTCCCCCTCTGGAATAAGGTATAATATAAGTTGCGGAGCCTATTGATCTTAATCGTAGGCTCCATTATGTGTATAGAAAGCAGGTGGCAACATGGAAGTACTACGAATTTCTCCTCGCGGTTACTGCTATGGTGTGGTAGATGCTATGGTGCTCGCAAGACAGGCTGCGAACAATTTGGATTTACCTCGGCCGATTTATATATTAGGTATGATTGTGCATAACAGTCATGTAACGCAATCATTTGAAGATGAAGGCATTATTACGCTTGATGGTCCTAATCGCCTTGAGATTTTGGAAAAGGTGGACAAAGGAACCGTTATTTTTACAGCGCATGGAGTGTCTCCCGAAGTTCGCAAAATTGCAAGGGACAAAGGTCTTACAACGGTTGATGCGACTTGTCCTGACGTGACCAAGACTCATGACCTGATTAAGGAAAAGTCTTCGGAAGGATATCACATTATCTATATCGGCAAAAAAGGCCATCCGGAACCCGAAGGTGCAATTGGAATCGCTCCGGAGTCCGTTCATTTGATTGAACGGGAGGATGAGATTGAATCGCTGAATATTCCTAAAGGTAAAATTATCATCACGAACCAGACGACGATGAGTCAGTGGGATATTAAGCACATTATGAAGAAACTGCTGGAAAAGTATCCAGGTGCTGAAGTTCATAATGAAATTTGTTTGGCGACACAGGTGCGGCAAGAAGCGGTAGCAGAGCAAGCAGGTCAAGCTGATCTCGTCATCGTTGTGGGCGACCCGCGCAGCAATAACTCCAATCGACTGGCACAAGTCTCTGAAGAGATTGCTGGTACTACAGCGTATCGTATATCGGATGTTACTGAAATCAAGCAGGAATGGCTCAAAGGCATTAATAAGGTGGCAGTGACTTCTGGTGCGTCTACACCGACGCCTATTACGAAGGAAGTTATCACCTATCTTGAGCAGTATGATTCGGAAAATCCGGAAACTTGGGAAATTAAGCGAACTGTAAACATGAAGAAGCTGCTTCCTCCAGTTCGGGTAAAATCGAGATCTTAATTAATGGATAAGAAGACTAGCCTTTTAAGCTAGTCTTCTTTTTATATGAGATTATTTCGCGCAGGAGCAATAAACAGGGCATAAGTTTCATATTTAATTAAATATTGTTTTTTCGGTAACGAATGCTGTGTAATCGCATATATTAATCTAATCCTTGACGAGTAAGAGATATTGTTGTATAGTTGCTTTAACGTATAAAAGCTTAAAAGCGAACAAGCGTTTAAGTGTGAAATAATGAATTGATATTGATGAAGTTCTATTATAGACAGACCTAATTTCTAATCGAGAGGCAGGTATCGATCCTATGATCGTTATTGCAGGAAATGCTACGCCTGAGGAGCAAATTCAAGATATTATTGCCGTTATTGAGAAGGAAGGGCTTCAAGTTCATCTCTCTAGAGGAGCAGATCGGACTGTGATCGGACTCATTGGGTCAGTTGAACCTAAACTGGCTGAACATTTACGACAAATGAAAGGTGTAGAGAACGTGGTTAAAATTTCGAAATCATACAAATTAGCAAGCAGAGACTTTCATCCAGAGGATACAGTTATCTCAATTAAAGGCGTGAATATTGGCGGCGGTGAGCTCGTAGTCATGGGAGGACCGTGCGCCGTGGAATCCGCAGAGCAAATTGACGAGATCGCAGGTCTTGTCAAAGCAGCTGGCGGCCAAGTGCTTCGCGGAGGCGCTTTTAAACCCCGCACAGGACCTTATAGCTTCCAAGGCATAGGTGTGGAAGGTCTAATTATGATGGCTGAGGCAGGTAAGAAGCATGACCTTCTTACTATTACAGAAGTCATGACTCCGGAATACGTAGATATCTGTGCCGAATACGCAGACATTCTTCAAGTTGGAACCCGGAATATGCAGAACTTCGACCTGCTTCGTAAACTTGGAACCTGCGGCAAGCCCGTGCTTCTTAAACGCGGCTTCAGCTCAACCTATGATGAATTCTTGAATGCAGCGGAATATATCCTTGCAGGCGGTAATCCGAATGTAATGCTATGTGAGCGGGGAATTCGCACATTTGAAACCTATACCCGTAATACGCTCGATTTGTCAGCGATTCCTGTGCTTCAGCAGCTCAGTCATTTGCCTGTCATCTCCGACCCGAGCCACGGAACTGGACGCAGAGAGCTGGTTGAGCCTATGACAAAAGCTTCTGTTGCTGCAGGAGCGGACGGCTTGATCATTGAGATGCATACGGATCCTGATAATTCCATGACTGGCGACGGAGTTCAATCTCTATTCCCTGACCAGTTTGCTAATTTGCTTCAGGATTTAGAGAAGCTGGCGCCGATTGTTGGTAAGACATTTAATACAAAAAAATCACCATTAACTGCAAGTCGTTAATATTGACAAAACACGAAAGATAACAGATTAGTAATAAGAAAAAGAATAAAAACAGGATTCATTTTAAATGTATCATTCTCATGTGATAAATCAGCCTAAATCTCCGGCTTTAAAACCGGAGATTTAGGCTATTTGTCTATATTCGTATTTTTTCATTAAAGTGTGAGTATTTCTTACACTAGTATAAAAAATACCTGACATAACTATTGACGATGTTAGATTTGAGATTTATACTTACCTCAGTTGAAAATTCGATTTAATGAACATTAACAGGGTTTAGGTGGTCAAATGTTCGGAAAATTTGGGAGGAAGAACACATGTCTGTTGAAAATGTATTGAAATCAATTCAGGAAAACAACATTGAATGGGTAGATTTTCGTTTTGTAGATCTCTCTGGACGCGCTCACCATATCAGTCTGCCAGCAACTGAGGTTGAAGCTGAAACCTTTGTTAACGGGGTAGCATTTGATGGATCTTCTATTCCAGGTTTCCGTGGTATTGAAGAATCTGACATGGTAATGATGCCGGATCCAGAATCGACATTCATTGACCCTTTTACTGCACATCCTACTCTTAACGTAATGTGTGATATTTTCACTCCAGACGGAGAGCGTTATGAGCGTGACCCGCGCGGTATCGCTGTTAAAGCGGAAGAATATCTGCAAAATGCAGGTATCGGTACACGTGCAAACTTTGCTCCGGAATCCGAATTCTTTATCTTTGATGACGTTCGTTACGAAAGCGGAACGAATAGCTCTTCTTACTATGTTGATTCCGAAGAAGCAGCTTGGAACACAAACCGCAAAGAAGAAGGCGGTAACCTTGGATTCAAGATCCGTACTAAAGGCGGATATGTTCCTGTAGCTCCTATGGATACACAGCAAGACATTCGTAGTGAAATGTCCCGTCTTCTTGATGAAGTAGGCATTCGCGTAGAGCGTCACCACCATGAAGTTGCTACTGCAGGTCAAGCAGAAATCAACTTCCGTTTTGATACATTGAAGAAAACAGCAGACAACCTGCTTGTTTATAAATACATCGTTCATAACACAGCTCGTCAATACGGCAAAGTAGCGACATTCATGCCTAAACCGCTCTTCGGCGACAACGGCAGCGGAATGCACGTTCACCAATCCATCTTTGACGGTGATACTCCATTGTTCTATGAAAAAGGCGCTTACGCTAACTTGAGCGAAATGGCACTTCATTACATTGGCGGTATTCTGTACCATGCTCCAGCACTCATCGCTTTGACAAACCCAAGTACAAACTCATTTAAACGTCTTGTACCTGGTTATGAAGCACCAGTAAACCTTGTTTACTCCAAAGGTAACCGTTCTGCAGCAGTCCGTATTCCGGTTGCGGCAGTAACACCAAAAGGATGCCGTATCGAGTTCCGTACGCCGGACTCCACAGCTAACCCTTACCTTGCTTTCGCGGCAATGCTTATGGCTGGCCTTGATGGTATCAAACGCAAAATCAACCCAACTGAGCTTGGATATGGTCCAATCGACAAGAACATTTATGAATTGTCTGATGCAGACAAAGAGAACATTCGCAGCGTACCAGCATCCCTGGATGAGGCGCTTGATGCTCTGGCATCTGACTTCGAGTTCTTGACTGAAGGCGGCGTATTTACTAAAGAATTCATTGATAACTACATTGAATTCAAACGTGCTGAAGCTAAAGCTGTTTCCATCCGTGTTCATCCGCATGAATACAGCCTGTACTTCGATTGCTAATCAGTACTCATTTAATATATTTCATCTTTACAAGCCCTCGGGAAACTCAGTTTCCCGGGGGTTTCACTTATTTGTAACGAGCCTGCCTTATATTCGTTAGGAAAGTACTTGAAGACACGAACGATTACTGCTATCATACCAGTAATCATACGTATCATTAGATGTTATATTTGGGTAGAACTTGGAGAGAAGGGTGGTTATTTTATTGAGCACTAGAGCATTTAATTTTAATGCAGGACCTGCAGCATTGCCGTTAGAGGTATTGGAACGGGCGCAAGCCGAATTTGTCGATTACAAGAATACGGGGATGTCGATTATGGAGATGTCTCATCGTGGTGCAGTTTATGAAGCCGTGCATAATGAAGCGCAGGAACGACTTCTATCGCTTCTTGGAAATCCTGAAGGGTTCAAGGTTCTGTTCCTGCAAGGAGGAGCAAGCACACAGTTTGCCATGATACCTATGAATCTCCTGTCTGCCGGCCAAACAGCGCATTACGTCCACACAGGCAGCTGGGCGAAGAAAGCCCTCTCTGAGGCGAAGCTGATCGGTGAGACGAGTGTTATTGCATCTGGCGAGTCCTCGAAGTTTATGAAGCTTCCAGACCTGTCTCAGATCGAATTAAATTCAGACTCCGCTTATCTGCACATGACTTCTAACGAAACGATTGAAGGAACACAATTTCAGGCATTTCCTGATACCGGATCTGTTCCACTGATTGTAGACATGTCCAGCGATATTTTAAGCAGACCGCTTGATATGACGAAGTTCGATATGATTTATGCAGGTGCTCAAAAGAATTTGGGACCGTCAGGGGTTACCGTTGTGATTGCCAAAGAGGAACTCATTACAGATTCGCCAAAGCACCTTCCTTCGATGCTTCGTTATGATACGTTTGTCAGCAATAATTCACTGTATAACACACCGCCGTCTTTTGGTGTATATATGGTTAACGAGGTACTGAAGTGGATTGATGAACAAGGAGGCCTTGCCGGCGTTGAAGCCAAGAATGAAGAGAAGGCAGGCATTCTTTATAATACAATTGATGAGAGTCATGGCTTCTTCCGAGGCTGTGTTGATGCTTCTGATCGCTCTCAAATGAACGTCACCTTCCGGCTAGCTGATGAAGCGCTGGAGAAGGAGTTTATTAAACAGTCCGAACAAGAAGGGTTTATAGGCTTGAAAGGACATCGCAGCGTCGGGGGGTTACGGGCGTCGATCTATAATGCGGTTCCATATGAAAGTGTAAAAGCCCTCACTGAATTTATGAAGCAATTTCAAAAAACGCACGGTTAAGCTTAATAAGTAAGGAGAAAGTGTGAGCACTTCCCGCAAATATTGTGGGAGGTGCTCTTTTATATTATAATTTATTCTTATATGGTTCAGGATTAACTTTAGATATAAGTTAATATCCTGGCAGTTCAATATAAGAGGAGATTGGAGTCACATGGCATTACACATCGTACTAGTGGAACCGGAGATTCCGGCGAACACCGGGAATATAGCAAGAACTTGCGCTGCAACCGGAACGCATTTGCATTTGGTGCACCCGCTCGGATTTAAGACAGATGATCGTACACTGAAGCGGGCAGGATTGGACTATTGGCATTCAGTAAATATCGAATATCATAATTCCTTTGATGAAGTTAAAGAAAAGTATGCTGATGGGCGTTTTTTCTATGCTACGACAAAAGCTAAAAACCGGTTCAGTGATTTTAAGTTTCAGGATGGAGATTTCCTAGTATTTGGTAAAGAGACGAAGGGGCTTCCTCCCGAGTTGATTCATGCAAATCCGGATACATGCATGCGAATGCCAATGACGGACGCAGTTAGATCGTTGAATTTATCAAATTCTGCCGCCATTATCGTATATGAGGCGTTAAGGCAGCTGGATTATCCCGGAATGAACTAAATCCCAACCTTTGGTAATCTACTTTCGAAAAATGGGTTCCTAAAAGAAAGTTAATATTTTTATTAATTCTTGCAGGATTCGACAAAAACATAGCGAATGTATAAATATAGTACAAATGTACCTATATAAGAAATATTTTGAACAGGAGTGTGTACCGTTAATGAAACCTGCTGGTGTGGTACGTAAGGTGGATCAGCTCGGAAGAATCGTGCTGCCGAAATCTTTGCGTAAAAGGTATCAAATGAATGAGGGAGATCCCGTTGAAATCCTAGTGCAAGGAGATCATATTATTCTTGAACGTTATCGTCCAAAATGTATTTTCTGCGGATCCATGGAAGAAGTAAGTGAGTTTAAAGATCGCTATATTTGCGGTGTGTGCCTTACAGAAATGACTGGCCTTCAAGAGAACGCCTAAGTTAGTAGTGAAGCATACGCTTATAAAGTAAGAAGCTCTCCTCATATAGAGGAGAGCTTCTTTGATTTCCATTAGAGCCCCTTCGTCTTATCGTCATTGTAAGAAGCAGTGAGAATGCCTGCCAAGTACAATACAAGCACCAGGGTGACGATCCAGAAAGTCAACGAGAATGACATGTCATCCACCTCCTGCAGCCTCGTAAACTCTATTATACTTATACTTGCAATAAAAAGGAATCTTTTTCCTTATACGTAAATCTTTATTTATAGAAAAGGAAATGAGTAGGCAGCTTTCGTAAAGAGCCGTCGGAAGGACTGTTCACGACTCGCCCGTTTAAGATTAGTGAAGAGGAGCCGCCGCCATCAAGGTTATAGGCATCCTGCACACCAAGCTTGTACATTTTACTCTGCAGCTCTTGCAGGGTAGCGCCTGAACTTCCATTTTCATTATAACCATCCACAACAATAATCAGCAGCTGATCGTCCTTATAGTTACCAATGACTGTGCGAGGTGCGCGTTTAGGCGTATTCTTCCACTTGGATGGGATAATCGTCTTCTTTCCGTCCTTTAGCAGTACAGGAACAAAGCTGGCACCGAATGATGGCTCTAATTCATCCAAATCGGATTGCTTAGAGAACTTCCCGCCAATCAGTTTACCTTCCTTGTTTAATCCGACAAAAGCCAGATCCTTAGTGCTGGGGTGGAATCCGGTCAAGTAGCTTCCATTATCTATTGTGGTGCTGAGCGGGAAACGGCTGCCGCCAGAATCTGCATATCCACCGGCATTAATTCCGGCTACAGCCCCGCTGCGAGCGACAGCCTGCATCGTGGTTTGTGATTTGCCAACACCTTCTCCAATCGACATTTGCATTGCTGATGGATCTTTGAGCTTAACTTTCATAGCATAACCTTTATAAGTGCCAGGATTAAGCTTATACAGATCGATGCGAATACGGTCGCTGTTTACTTGTTCGTAAGGAGTGCCAAGCTTGGCTGATATTCGTTTATTATAGATCTGCTCAGGCTTTCTTGCTTGAGCCGCCGTCATGTTAGCGATACTCTCCATCGTTCGAGTTGTACTTTCGTACAGCTCAGTCGTTTTATGAATGTAGGATGATGTGGTTTCTGCCAGCACCTTTGCTTCAGTTAAGCCTTGCTTTATTTGTTCAGACTGAGTCTTAACCGTATTCTGAGGAAGATAGCTTTCGCTTGTCTCAGACAGCGTAAGTCCAATCGGTCTTTGCAGGAGCAGGAGGCACAGAAGAAGGCCTACGAATGGAGCTGTAGCCAGCAAGAAGAAACGGTTTACCTTTTTTACAGAAGTTATCATTTTAACAGATCCATCTTCTTCTGTAGTGTATCGAGCTGCTTCTTGACCTCACTGAGCTCGGTATATAACTGATTGCTGTTATCGGTCGTATCGCCTGCATTGTCCTTCGTAAAGGTTAAGAGCTCATTAAAGGTCTGAACTTGTTCCTGTAGCGCGGCAATTTCTCCTGCGATTTCATCCAGCTGTGCCTGATACCCTTGTTTGACTACGGTCAGCTGCTGATCTGTATAGGTCTTCACTTCTAGTACCATCTGCTCTTTT
The DNA here is from genome assembly GCA_023715865.1 of Neobacillus mesonae. Classification (GTDB taxonomy): domain Bacteria; phylum Bacillota; class Bacilli; order Paenibacillales; family Paenibacillaceae; genus Paenibacillus. The sequence goes on along the minus strand of JAMBOW010000001.1, from coordinate 2,137,452 downwards.
AAATGATTGCTATATAAATAGGCTGCGGCTACTCCTATTACTATAATAATAATCCATAATACTAGAAAGAGACGAACGGATCGCTTGCTTTTATTAGCAGCTTTCCGGGTGTGATGGCTGGCAGCCTGTTCTGTAGATGGATTCATTTCATCACTCCTCGCGTTTATCCTACAAAATTCTATAAAATTTCCAGTCCTCATTCTATCATGGCCTGTCCCCATTCGCAAAAAAGAACTTCTTTAGCGAAAAAAGGAAAAAGAGATTGCATCGGAAGGAAGTCCTAGGATACAATTTCATATATAATCCAAATTAAGGACTTAAGAGGGATGTCTTTTTTTGTGAAATGTGATTTGCCATTTTTGTATTTAGAACTACTTCCTCTATACATTGATTGCCGCACATCTAGCCGTTTTCAAAAATGATATATCTACTAATATTCTAGGAGGAGTTTTTTTTATGAGAAAGGTTTGGCAGGTGGTCTTGATTGATATTCATCCGACCAGCATGCTGGGTACAAAATTAATTCTGGAAGAGCACCAGGATTTATTAGTCCGTGCGATGGTGTCTACAGGAAGAGAAGGATTGGCTGAAGTGAGCAGCATTAATCCTGATTTGGTGCTCATTGACCATAAACTGCCTGATGGCAGCGCGGATCAGTTTATTGAAGAGATGAAAAAAAGCTCTCCCAATACCGACATTGTTGTGATGACGGATGAGGATAACCTCAGCTTATATAAGAAATATATCGCTCATGGAGCAAGCGGGATGTTATCCAAGCAGTCATCGCCTGCCAAGCTCATTCATCTGATTGCAGGGCTGCGTGAAGGTCTGGCCTCCATACCCTTGGACTGGCTGAAGAGCGAGGAGTGGACGAATACCGTTGATCAAGAAATGGATATTCATTTGCAGCTTACAGATATGGAAGTATTCATTATGGAACGGATTGTCCAAGGAGTAACTTATGACAAAATTGCCCATGAAATTGATGTTAGCCGAAGATCGGTAGACAATTATCTCCGCAAAATATATACAAAGTTAGGCGTATCCAGTCGTGCTCAAGCTATTGAACAGTTTACTCTCTATTCCAAATTACATAAGAAGCAGTATGTGTAACAAGGCATATTAGATTCAGGCGGCGAATAGTCTTTATACGTCCGAAAAAGAGAGAGTAAAAGAAAAGGACGACTACCTGGATAGGAGGGAATGACATGGAATTTTCCTTTGCTTCCCGTTCTTCTAAGCTGTTATCCACTCATATGAACACGATGAACAAAGAGAGAAGGCAAGGCTCGTTTATCTCGCTTGCAGAAGAGCTTCCGGCAGAAGAGTTTTTCCCAATCAAACGTTTAGGTGAAGCGGCCCAGGCTGTCTTCTCCTCTGACCCCTCCGTATTGCAATATGGAGAACCTGAAGGTTTTCTACCCCTTAGAAGCTGGATTCGAAATGACTGGGAGAAGAGAAAAGGGATCTCTACATCAGAAGTGAATATTTTGCTGACGACAGGTTCCCAGCAAGCAATTGATCTAGTGACAAGGCTGCTGGTAGATATAGGGGATTCTGTTGTTGTAGAGAGCCCGACATCACCCGGCTGCCTGCAGGTCCTGCAGATGCAGGGTGCAGTTATTTTACCTGTCCCAGCGGATCTGGAAGGGATTCTCCCTGATAGACTGGAAGAGCAGTTTCAGCGGCATAAGCCGAAACTGCTATTTGCTGCACCCAGCTTTTCGAATCCAACGGGCGTTCTATGGAGCCTTCCAAGACGTAGAGCGGTATTAGAGCTGTGCAGAAAATATAATGTATTGGTCGTTGAAGACGATTCTTACGGAGAACTACATTTTGGGGCAGATGAGGGATCTGATCGTTTTGCCGATCGTTACCCTGCACTTTATGCTCTGGATCAACAGGAACATGGTAATCATGTACTCTACATTGGATCCTTCAGTAAGACCATCGCTCCTGCACTTAGAACGGGATGGGCAGCCGGAGATAAAGAGCTGATCAATGGAATGTCTTCGCTTAAGCAAATGGCTGACTGGCAATCTAGTCCGATCAATCAACAGATATTACATCATTTGCTGGAACGCTCCTCGTTTAAATGGAATGATCATCTTGCGCTGCTCAACAGGGAGTACGAGGTCAGGCTGAAACTGATGCTGGAGCTGTTAAAAAGGCCCGGATTCAAAAATGTCCGTTATCATGCTCCTGCAGGAGGAATGTACTTGTGGATTGAGCTTCCACCAGGCTTGAAGAGCGAGGCGCTTCTGCGAGCTTTGCTGCGCAAAGGAGCAGCATTTCTTCCCGGTTCCAGGTGTTCTCCAGGCAAGCAGACTGAAAATTATATCCGTCTTAATTTCAGTAGACCCGGCAGAGAGGAATTACTGCTTGGGATGAATCTAATCAGTGAAACGATAACCGAGTTTACTGCAAGAAGTTGATAGGTCAACAGTTTACCCAGAGAGGGGAGAATTTCCCCTCTTTTTTTTCGTTATTATGAGCTCTATAATAAGGGGATATGTCGAAGATTGTCTTAAAATAAAAATTTTATGGTTGAACTCACTAACATTTTTATATATAATGTGTATTAGACAGTTGCGATAACTTTCTTAGTTGAGATTAACTGGCATATAGAGATAAATATAATTATTAGGGAGAGAATATATACTATGGCAAACGTTTTGTTTATCAAAGCAAATGACCGTCCAGCGGATCAAGCAACAAGTGTACAAATGTATGACGCATTCTACAACACATATAAGGAAGCAAATCCTACAGATAATATTATTGAATTGGATCTTTACGCAGCAAACCTTCCGGCATACGGAAACAATGCAGCTACAGGTACTTTCAAAGTTGCTAAAGGCATCGAAACTACACCAGCTGAACAAGAAGCGGCAGATCTGGCTGCTTTCTACCAAAAACAATTTTTGGAAGCAGATAAAGTGGTTGTTGCATTCCCATTGTGGAACTTCACTGTTCCTGCACCGCTTGTAAACTACATTTCTTACCTGAGCCAAGCAGGCGTAACATTCCAATACACTGCTGAAGGTCCTGTAGGACTTGCAGGCGACAAGAAAGTAGCTCTTCTGAATGCTCGCGGCGGCGTTTATTCTGAAGGTCCTATGGCAGCTGTTGAAATGGCTGTTAAATATGTATCCTCTGCTTTCGGATTCTGGGGCATTCAAAACCCTGAAGTAGTAATTATCGAAGGGCACAATGCTTTCCCAGACCGTGCAGGAGAAATCGTGCAAGAAGGTTTGAGAAAAGTAGCTGAAACAGCTTCCCGTTTCTAAGAACTTATTTTTTATTTACATTACAGTCAAAGAAGGCTGGGTGCCATTTGCGGCACCCAGCCTTTTTGCTATGATTTTAAGATAATGGATATTGCTGCAGAACCGGATGGTATTTATTAAGATCAGCTCTTCCTTCTTCATTTAGGATGTACCGTCCCCGTCCAATACGGGTAAACCAACCATAATAATTTTTTTGGAGAATGGAAGCGGTATTCGTGATCCCTGTCAGTTTCGAAAGCTCTGCAGGGGATGCAGACGGCAGCGGGGCTAGAACTTGAGCTACTCTCAGCGCCCGCTCACGGTAGGCAGTCACAAGCTTCGTCCCATGGCTGCCTCCAAGATTATAATCTCCACTTCGACCATCGAACTCTTTTAACAAGCTGTCTTTGCGTTTCTTGCTCGTTCTGTAGGCTGAAATGTCAGCACCAGGAATACATAGACAATCCACGAGCGCAGGCTTTGTTTTGTAAAGTGTGACGGTAATAAGACCCAAGCCTAATTTTCTGCACAAATCCGTAATTTCGCCAAACCGCTGATTTGCTGCTCCTCGCTTTACCCGGTTGCGTTCAACGGCAAGATAAACGTTGCTGCTTGTCTTTAATCTTTGCATGCCCTGAAGCAGAAGGGATAGATTGAAGGTTTTTTTTATCTCAACAATTAATGGCTCAGGAATATCCTCCCTCACGCCCACCAGATCGCAATAATTGACTTCGGATTTAATATGATACCCCTGTTTTTCAAAAAACGCCTTCACAGGCTCATACAATTCAGTTTCATATTGAACAGCCATTCTTAATCATGCTCCTTTAACGCTGCATAACCAGTTTAAATCAGTATAGACACTGCAATATTTTATAGGTTCTAACCAGTATAGCATATGACTGGAGGGGGAGATTTTTTTTAGTTCTCTAAACTTCAGTCTTTATCCATTCATTCTTTACGAAAATGAGAACCTGTCACAAAAAAAGAGGCAACTTATCCGAATTCACGCATAGGTATGTAATACACTTTTTTTAAGATCAAATCGTCAAGCTGGTTTAGGCGAGATGATTGCATATTTGTAGCATTGGTAATGGATGAAGCAGGGGTGCTTATCAATTGACCGTATTCGGAGTGGATGCTGAATCATTATGGAGCCATGGGAGGTACGAAGGGCATGAACATTTTTGAACGCGTTGCTGAATTTCGGGCTGAGAGTGATCGATTATCTTGGTCGGGTACATTCAAAGATTATGTTGAAATTCTTCAAAAGGACCCGACACCTGCAATGACTGCGCATGCAAGAGTTTATGAGATGATCAAATCTTATGGCGTTGAAGAATCAGGAGGACATAAGCGTTACAAATTTTTCGAGCAGGAGATTTTTGGACTAGACCGCAGTGTTGAGAAGCTAGTAGAAGAATATTTTCACTCTGCAGCACGAAGACTTGATGTCCGGAAGCGGATTTTACTCCTCATGGGACCTGTCAGCGGCGGGAAATCAACCCTGGTAACTCTTCTTAAACGCGGCTTAGAACAATTTTCCCGTACAGAAAAAGGTGCGGTCTATGCCATTGAGGGCTGCCCTATGCATGAAGATCCCCTTCATTTGATTCCGCTTGAGCTCCGGCCGGAGATCGAGAAAGAGCTTGGAGTAAGGATTGAGGGGAATTTATGCCCTTCCTGCCAGATGCGGGTGAAAACAGAATATGACGGAGATATCGAGAAAGTGCGCGTCGAGCGTGTCTTTATTTCAGAGGATAACCGGACAGGGATCGGTACGTTCAGTCCATCAGATCCTAAGTCACAGGACATTGCTGATTTGACCGGAAGCATCGATTTTTCGACGATTACAGAATATGGCTCCGAATCTGACCCAAGAGCCTATCGTTTCGATGGTGAGCTGAACAAGGCCAATCGTGGACTTATGGAATTTCAGGAAATGCTGAAATGTGATGAGAAGTTTTTATGGAATCTGTTGTCCCTTACACAGGAAGGTAACTTTAAGGCGGGAAGGTTCGCACTGATCAGTGCTGATGAGCTTATCGTTGCACATACGAATGAATCGGAGTACAAGGCATTTATATCGAACAAAAAGAACGAAGCGCTTCAATCTCGGATGATCGTTATGCCGATTCCGTACAATTTGAAGGTGTCAGAGGAAGAAAAAATTTATAAAAAGCTTATCGAGCAAAGCGACATGCGCCATGTTCATATTGCTCCGCATTCCTTGAAGACCGCAGCGATCTTCTCCATACTTAGCAGACTGAAGGAATCGAAAAAACAGGGCATGGATCTTGTTAAAAAAATGAGAATGTACGATGGGGAAGAGGTTGAAGGCTACAAAGAAGCAGATCTTAAAGAGATGCAGAACGAATACTTGGAAGAAGGTATGACAGGAATAGATCCGCGTTATGTCATTAACCGGATTTCAAGCGCGCTCATTAAGCAGGATCTGGAGTGCATCAATGCGCTGGATATCCTGAGGGCAATCAAGGACGGACTGGATCAGCATGCTTCTATCACAAAAGAAGAGCGGGAGCGTTATTTGAACTTTATCGCGGTAGCGCGGAAAGAGTACGATGAACTAGCTAAGAAGGAAGTACAAAAAGCGTTTGTATACTCCTTTGAGGAGTCAGCAAAAACCCTTTTCGAAAACTATCTGGATAATATTGAAGCGTTCTGCAACTGGAGCAAAATCCGTGACCCGCTTACAGATGAGGAGCTGGACCCGGATGAGCGCCTCATGCGTTCTATTGAAGAACAAATCGGAGTATCTGAGAATGCGAAGAAAGCCTTCCGTGAGGAAATCCTTATCCGTATATCTGCTTACTCCCGCAAAGGCAAAAAGTTTGAGTACAACAGCCATGACCGTTTGCGCGAAGCTATTGAAAAGAAGCTGTTTTCTGATCTGAAGGATATTGTGAAGATTACGACCTCTACCAAGACGCCGGATGCAAATCAGCTGAAACGAATCAATGAAGTCAGCTCAAGACTGATTGATGAGCATGGATACTGCCCAGTATGCGCCAATGAGCTGCTGCGTTATGTTGGAAGCTTGTTAAACCGTTAATCCCTTAGTCCAGAGCAACATTTTCCCTTGCATCCACTTTAATTATTTTCATAATGCGTCAGCAGGTCTGCTTTCTATATAGGCAGTCAGGCTGGCGCATTTTTATGATATGACTTAAATTTAGGCGAAACAGTAATGATACAGCCTTTCCAAATGAAATAGCTAAGTGTATAAATACTAGCTTTGTTAATTTTAGTGGAGAAAACAGGAAAAATTATGTAAAATAGTTCTTATGAATTATGTGAAACTAGTATTTTCGGTCTATAATGATCGAAGCGATTAATACTAATATAAGGAAAAGGAAATACAAGGAGGAAGAAATTTCGAGATGATTGACGTGTCAGAACATAGAAAACAGCAGTTGGCCTATATTGGAATCACGGATAAGGAGCTTGCGCTGCTTCACAGCCACCGCCCTGTATTCGAAAAAATTGTAGATGAGGTCGTTGACCGATTCTATGACCATATAGGACAAGTAGAAGAGCTAAGCAGCATTATTTCGAAATTTTCCACCATTGATCGGTTAAAGGAAACTCAGCGCTGGTACTTTATTTCAATGACGGACGGATATATTGATGAAGAATTTATTGATAAGCGGATTAAAATAGGGCTCGTGCATTCCAGAATCGGGTTGAAATCGGATTTTTATTTAGGCAGCTATATGGTTTATCTCGATGTAGCGACAAGTATTATGCAGCAAATTAATTCAGACGGATGGTATCCGGTTATCCACGCTTTAAGCAAAATGTTTAACTTTGACTCTCAGCTCGTACTTGAAGCTTATGAAGCAAAGGAAAAGCAGAAAATTACGGATATAGCGGATGCACAGCAGCGGCTGCTGCAGGCCATCACAGAGGTATCCCAGAGGCTTACCGGTATGATTGATGAGCTGCATAATAACACAGAGCTCATATCAGAAACAGCTAGACAGACAGCGGCTTCGCAGGATGCAGCTCACCAGTTGATTGATGATTTAAATAAAGAGGTTGGCCAAATTCAGAAGATGGGGACACTCATTCGTGAAATCTCTGATCAAAGTCATCTGCTTGGATTAAATGCGGCCATTGAGGCAGCTCACGCGGGAGAAAGCGGAAGAGGCTTTGAAATTGTGGCTGGGGAGATTCGTAAGCTGGCTACAGGCTCCAAAAAAGCGATGGAACAAATCCAGGGAGTGCTGGACAGTATTAAATCTAAGCTGGAGCAGGTGCAGTCAGAGTCGGACAACACGTCAGACAACGCGAGAAAGCAAGTGTTCAGCTCCAATGAGCTTATGTCATTTGTTCAAATGATGGAGACGGTATCCTGCGACTTGAAGGAGCTTCAAGCAGCACATGCTTAATTGGTAAAAATCCATACCTAGTATGTATCAAATTTGTATAACCAGAGTATTCAAATAAGAGCAAAAGACAGATGATGTCTTTTGCTTTTTCAAAAACTTCGGCGATGCGAAAAACAAAATAGAAAGCGCATACAATAATTTCTATGAGGATTTCTTCTTTTAGGCTATAATGAATTCAATCGATTTAGATAGAGAAGAGGCGATCAAATGGCATCGATACATGATGTGGCTAAAGAAGCTGGGGTTTCGGTTGCTACCGTTTCCAAGGTGCTGAATGATTACCCCGATGTAAGTGACAAGACTCGAAAAAGAGTAAATTTGGCCATCGAGCAGCTTCATTATCAGCCGAATGTCGTTGCACGGGGATTAGTAAAAAGACGATCATGGACTGTTGGTGTGTTGTTAACGGTCCCTTTTACAAATCCCTTTGTAGCTGAATTATTGGAAGGCATGAAGACGGCGCTTGAAAACAGCGGATATGATCTGGTCCGCCTATCTACCCGGTTTGATGATCCGCATTATTCCTTTATAAAGCATTGCCGAAGCCGCAATGTGGATGGTGTCGTTGTCTTCGGAGTGGAGCGTGATAATCGAAGTATTGACGAACTGATTCATTCGGATATTCCTACCATGTTTGTCGATACAGATATTGTCGGAAAAAGGGCAGGATATATTACAACAGATAACCAAAACGCGGTTCATATGGGGGTTAAGCACCTCTATGACCTTGGTCATCGTAAAATAGCTTACATATCAGGAACACTCGGGCCCTCCATCGCGAATATGCGGCTCGAAGGATACAGACAAGGGCTTATCAGCTGCGGACTTTCTTACTTAACGAGCTACCTCGAGGTCTGTGATTATACTTTTGACGGCGGTGCATCTGCAATGAGAAAATTGCTGGCACTTAAAGATATGCCTACCGGCGTCGTATGCGCTTCTGACCTCGCTGCTTTTGGGGCCATCCATGAGATCGAAAAGCATGGGTTAAGCGTCCCGCAGGATATCTCCGTCGTTGGATTTGATAATACTTACCATGCACAGGTATTTAAACCCAATCTAACGACCGTGAATCAAAATATTTTCTCCATCGGGATTAAATCCATTGAATGCTTAATTGCTCTCATCGAGAACCAGGATTATTCTCCTCCGGTTATTATGGAGCCGTCTGAACTAATTGTGAGGCAGACAACAGCCAAACCTAAGCTTGCATCATTTTAATTTTAAATAGCTAAATTTTCATAAAACAGGCACCTCTCAATCCTTTCCTAGGTAAAGTCACCTTTTGTGGAAGGAATTTGGAGGTGCTGTTTTCTTTTTCCATATTTTCTCGAGTTCTTTTCAACCTTTTTTAGAAATTTCTCCAATTATTACGAGAATGTCTATCTTATGATGGAGGTACAGCTATATAATGGAATGAGGACAAGTACTATTTTCGCACATAAAGGAGTTTACTTTTTTTGAATAAATTATTAAAAACGGTCATTTTACTGGCTGGTGTGATGTTTATTGGCAGTGCACTTTTGTTTGCAGAGTCTAAAGGTAACCCCTTTTCTAATATAGATAATACCGAAGCTGTAGGTTTAGAAATAACACAGGATCCAATCGCAAGGATAGACGGTACTAATAATGCATTATATCCGGTTCAGGAAACAGAGGGGATTTATGATGGCATGATCCTGGAATGGGAGGGCAGCCGCGTAAACCTTCCTTGGAAGTGTATTTCATCAGAAGCAGAATCTGTGCAACTATGGTCGAGCGATATTACTGGAGATGGCATAGCAGATGCTGTTGTAACACTGCCTGCCGCAGACGGAACAGGAATCTATGTCGAACAGCTGCATATTGTTGACGGTGCTGGGAAATTTGAAATTCCTGTGGAGGATGCGGTAGCTGCTGCAGAGCAGTACATACAAAAAAGTTCAGATTTTGAAACAGATCGTGATTCCGTGTCTGTGGGTAATGTTGTGGATTATGAAATCAGTGGAAATAAGCTGACGGCAACGCTTGGTGTTGCTGTATCATTTTCGCAATATATCGGAGACATCATCGTAAATTATACTTATAATGCAGAGCGCCAAGAGCTCGAGCTGGAGTCAATGTTATATCAAGCCTTTTAAAAAGGTGAAAAAAAAGAGAAGCCGTAAGGACTTCTAAAGTCGCTTACGGTCTCTCTTCAGGTTAAACGGTTAGCTTGGCTAGGGAGCCTTTCTCCGCATACTCGGACAGTTGACCGATGCATTTGGAAAGAGTTGTAGCAGACACGTCATGTTTAGCAGCAAGCTCATTTTGACTCACAGAGCCGCCTTGTTTAGCTGCAACCAAATATTCCAAAGCGCCTGCAAAACCGCCTGGTTTACGGTAACGAGGGGCCTCGCTCTGGCTGTAGCCGTTCCATAGTTCTACAAGCTCATCCGTTTGTTCTGCTGTCAGCTTGTACTCATCTGCTATCGCAGGAATAGCCGATTCAGCCAGCTCACGGTGCATGTTGTGTTCCCAAGTGAGCTCAGCAAGGGATAGCTTTGCCGGTTGGGATTTCGAGTGATCTGCAACGACGGAATGGGCAGCTGGCACAGAAACGGTACGTTTATTGGTAATCACTTCGACGGAAGTGGCTACTCGTACATTACGCTGTTTTTCTCTGTCTTTTTCGAGGCAACATTTTTTATATTTTTTGCCACTGCCGCAGTGACATGGTTCGTTTCTACCAAGGTTGATCAAATTCGTTCGCTCCTTTAATTCTTTCAAAGAAAATTCTAATCATGAGCGCGCGTTTAATTATGGCGCTAACAAAAGTAGATTATATCATATTTTCCTAACAATTAGATGAAATAGACCCCCTATATTTCAATGTACTCCATGAAAAAGCCTGTTTCAACCCAAATTTGAGCTAAAACAGGCTTTAATGGATGGAAAAATGTTAATTTAAGAGCCTTCGGTGCATCTTTTTCCCATCAAATGTAAATTGGACCGGTTTGTCTTCCACAATGGTTTCAAGATGGACGGCGCGGCCCCATAATTTATATACGTAAGGAAGCGTGCGTTCCATATATTTCAGGTCAAGTTCGATGCCTTCATATTGGTGCTTGAGCATAATCTCTCCTGTACGAAGATAATCTCCGTCTTGGACGACGAGGTATGGCGAACCGCCATTGACTCTAGCGTAGATTAACTGATCGCGAATATGTTCCCATGATTTATCGGTAATTTTCCAATCGGGGCCTTTCTTTTCAAACACATACAGGTCGAGATCCTCGACTAGCTGCTTGGTCAGATAGTTGCGAATAAACGAGGTGTCAGAATCATACTCGCGCACTTCAAACATTTTAGCCCGGCCTTGCCCTGATTTGCGGCCGAAGCGTTCCTGTTCCTCAAGCGTTGGATGATCCCATCGGCGTTCTATGTCTTCAAATATTTTGACGCCCAAATAATAAGGATTGAGACTTTGCTTTGAAGGCTGAACAACTGAGGCATTAAGCATGGCATATTCTACGGTTTCTTCACTTGTCAGGTCGAGCTCGCGTATAATACGTTGGTGCCAATACGAAGCCCAGCCTTCGTTCATGATTTTAGTCTCCATTTGGGGCCAAAAATAGAGCATCTCTTCACGAAGCATGCTCATGATGTCTCTTTGCCAATCAGTTAGTGTTTCAGAAAATTCTTGTATGAACCACATGATGTCTTTTTCCGGCTCAGGGGGGAAACGATGAACCTGTTTCTGGTTGTTTTGTTCTTCTTTCGGTTCGGGCGTCTCGCCGATGCTCCACAGGTCATCATAGGGTCCTGACGGGCGAATCACTTTGTTGTTTTTTTGCTGCTTTACTTTAAGCTCCATATAGCGCTGTTTATCCAAATGCTGGGGCTTAATGAGCTGAGGATCGACATGCTCCTGTATGGCGAGCACCGCGTCGATGAATGATTCAACAGCTTCAGTACCATACTCCAGCTCGTATTGGCTGATTCGATCTGCGGTAGCCGACATACTTTCTACCATGTTGCGGTTGGAGGCGGAGAAGCGTGCGTTATTTTTGAAAAAATCACAGTGTGCCAGCACATGAGCCACAATCAGTTTGTTTTGGATGAGTGAGTTCCCATCCAGCAGAAAGGCATAACATGGATTGGAATTGATGACGAGCTCATATATTTTGCTCAGACCGAAGTCATACTGCATCTTCATTTTTTGAAACGTTTTGCCAAAGCTCCAGTGGCTGAATCTCGTCGGCATTCCGTAAGCTCCGAAGGTGTATATGATGTCGGCAGGGCAGATTTCATATCGCATTGGATAATAGTCGAGCCCAAAGCCGTTTGCAATTTCCATAATTTCTTCAATGGCATACTCCAGATCCTTGATCTCACTTGTCATGAGGCACTGCCCCCTTCCTTCTTGTGGAAAAAGGTGCGCAGCGCTTTATAGACTTCGCCTTTCTCCTTGATGACGTAGTACATAAACTGATCCATCTTAATGTTCCGATAAGCAGACATCAGCGTACTGCTGCGGTTATATTGATTCACTTCCCCGTATCCGAACATATTGCTTCGCTTAAGCAATTCGCCGATGAGCTTCACACAGCGTTCATTATCAGAAGTCAGGTTATCTCCGTCTGAGAAGTGGAAAGGATAAATGTTGTAGCTTGCAGGCGGATAGCGGCGGTCAATAATTTCTAGTGCTTTCATATAAGCTGAGGAACAGATGGTACCACCGCTTTCGCCGCGGGTAAAAAACTCCTCCTCGGTCACTTCTTTAGCTTCCGTGTGGTGGGCTACAAAAACGATCTCTACCTTCTCATATTGCTTGCGCAGGAACCGGGTCATCCAGAAGAAAAAGCTGCGTGCACAGTATTTTTCAAAGGACCCCATGGAACCGGAGGTATCCATCATAGCGATGATGACGGCGTTGGAGTGGGGAATGACGGTATCATCCCAGGTTTTGTAGCGTAAATCGTCCGGACTGATATGATGAATACCTGGATTTCCGCTAGTGGCGTTTCGTCTCAGGTTCTCAAGAATAGTCCGTTTTTTATCAATATTGGATTGCATTCCTTTTTTGCGGATATCATTAAACACGATGTTGTGGGTTTCAATTTGTTCCTTATCCTTTTGCTTTAGATGCGGCAGCTCCATTTCGGAAAACAGCATGTTTTCTAATTCTTCAATGCTGACCTCGGCCTCAACAATATCATGACCAGGCTGATCACCAGCCTTTTCGCCTTTGCCGGGCTTTTGACTGGCCGGATCACGGCCGATTACATCGCCAACCTGGCTGTCCCCGTCACCTTGGCCGACATGCTTTTGCTTCTGATAGTTGTACACAAAACGATATTCATCCAGGCTCCGGATCGGAACCTTAATGATTTGCTGGCCATCGGACATAATGATGTTTTCTTCTGTAATGAGATCGGGCAGGTTCTGCTTAATGATTTCTTTCACCTTCTGCTGATGGCGCTGCTGGTCTTGGTACCCTTTACGGTGAAGCGACCAATCTTCTTTAGAAACGACAAACGAGTAAGGATGGCGAGAATCTGGCATGTTAGGCACCCCCCTTGGATTACGCGGCACAGTTTGGCCTGCTGTAAATTATGTATATTCACTGGCGGGGACGTTATGTGATGACATATATATAAAATAGAGAATATATCGAAACTTTTTTTTGAAATATCATACAATTGACGGATCTTGTAAGAAAAAGATTCGCTTTTATCCAAGATAGTAGTATTATGGTTAGAAAGAAAAAGAGAGAGGACCTTGAAGCGTGAAGCTTGGTCCTAAGTGCAGGAGGGAAATAGATGCAATATCATAGTACTCGAGGACATGTAAGCGAGGTTGGCTTCATTGAGGCATTTCTGATGGGGCTTGCCACGGATGGAGGTTTGCTTGTACCAAGCACCATTCCTTCACTATCTAAAGAAAAATTAGAGGCTTGGAGAGCTCTTTCGTTTCAAGATCTAATGCTCGAAATTTTCTCCTATTATACAAATGAAGAAATACCCGAAGCTGAACTGAAAGAAATGGTCTATGCTAGCTACAGCACATTTCGTGATGAAGCTGTTACACCGGTTCGCAAGCTGACGGATACAATATATTTGCTTGAGCTGTTTCACGGACCTACCTTTGCCTTCAAAGACATCGCTCTGCAGCTGATGGGGAATTTATATACGTATGTCGCAAAAAAATATAATAAACAAATTAATATTTTGGGAGCGACTTCAGGAGATACGGGTGCTTCAGCGATTGAAGGTGTCCGAGGTAAAGAGGGAATCAATATTTGTATTCTCCATCCGAACGGTAAAGTCAGTAAGGTGCAAGAGCTTCAAATGACGACAGTACAGGACGATAACGTGCTGAATCTTTCGGTAGAAGGTAATTTTGATGATTGCCAGCGCATGATTAAGCAGCTGTTTGCTGATATTGATTTTAAAAATGAGCATCATTTGTGTGCCATCAATTCTATTAATATTGTGCGGATCCTTGCACAGACGGTTTACTATTTCTATGCTTATTTCCGGGTAACGGACGAGCGTCCTGAACTGAAGGATGCACCTATTCATTTCAGTGTTCCGACTGGAAACTTTGGCGATATATTTGCCGGATATTTGGCGTCTCGGATGGGATTGCCGGTTGGCAAGCTTATTTTGGCTACGAATGAGAACAATATTCTTGAGCAGTTTGTAAACAAAGGGCTGTATAAGCCTGATCAATTCCACACCACTTACAGTCCGTCTATGGATATTCAGGTAGCCAGCAACTTTGAACGTTATCTGTATTACGTGCTTGGAGAAGATACAGAGAAAACTGAAGAATATATGAAATCATTCCAGGAGTCTGGAGAAATTCAAATTCCGGAAGAGATTCTTGCGAAGGTACAGAAGGAATTTGCAGCATATGGTGTTATCGGAGAGGAATGCCTTGATACCATTAAGAAGTATCATGACACAACATCCTACCTGCTTGATCCTCATTCTGCTTGTGGTGTAAGGGCAGCAGAGCAAACAACGGGGACAGAAGAAGTGGTTATTTCGCTCTCCACAGCGCATCCAGCCAAATTTAATGAAGCCATTGAGCTGTGCGGCATCGAACAGAATTTCCCTAAGGAGATTGCAGCGCTCTCAGACCGGCCTACTGGCAAAACACTTGTAGAGGGCTCTCTGGATGCTGTCGTAGCAGAGCTTGTCCCTTTTTATAACCGCTAAAAAAAGAGGCTCATGCTAACAAAATTTTTTTCATAATTATGAAGAACGGAATAAAAGTCTGTGTCCGAAGATAATATCTTCTGGAGCAGACTTTTTTTATGATTAAAAATATGAAAATTCAGCTGTGAAAAATGATGGAAAATAAAGCATTGACATGATACAAAATGTATCATAAAGTAGAAATTGAAATACATAAAGTATCACTAATTTGAGATATGACAGCACATCAACAAATTATGCACAGTTATTTGTCGGAAAGGGGACTTTAGTACTTGAAACAATTCCGTGATGATCAGCTTGTATTTTTGCTATGTGCGCCTAGAAGCGGAAGTTCACTTACGACAGTGATGCTGCAGAACCATGTAGATGTCTATGCTGCACAAGAAATGTGGTATCTGCTTTCTCTGGCAGATTTAAGGTTAGCGCCGGCACGCCCTTATGGCGGTACGGGGATTATTCGCCAATTTTATAGTGGAATAGTTCCAGATGATCTTTTTCATAGAGCAGCACGTAATTTTGGGACAGAAATCTATGAAGGATTATTGCAGATGAACGGTGCGAAGAGAATTATAGACAAATCACCGAGATACTATATATTGCTTGAGTTTTTGGATGCCGTATTTCCAGAGTCCAAACGGGTGGGATTATTTCGTAATCCGCTCTCCGTCGCTGCTTCCTATAAAAAAGTAAATGCATTCAGTGGGGAATCGTTTTCGTTAATTGAAGATCTGCGCAAGCCGGTAACGGGCATGAAAATTGTAGATCTTACAGTTGGGCTGTTCCGGTACACTCGTTATTTCAAATATGATAGTCCTTTTCTATACAGGATCAAATACGAGAATCTTGTTCGTGAGCCTGAACAAGAATTATCAAAGCTATGTGATTTTATCGGAATCTCATATAAAGAAGGAATGGAGAAGTATGGAGATCCTGTTAATGCAGAGAAGTCGGATCTGTTCTACAGCATGGGGGCAGGAGACCCATTTTTACTTAACCATACGGAGGCACATGTTCAATCCATTGATGCTTGGAAAGAACGGCTCACACCTGATGAAATTGAAGCCTATTGCCGCGTATTAGGGGCACAGATTTTTCATGATCTCGGTTATACGAAAGAATTAGAAGAAGCCGAGCGTATTACAGGAAGTAAATATGATCTGAAGCCAGAGCATGAATTGATGAGCCGGATCGAACAGGAATTCCTCAGATCAAGCGGTTATATCTGGGAGCCGGATTATGCAATGAGGAGTTATGATTCGATTCATCAGTTAAAGGAATTTTTAGAGAGTGAAGAACCGGCTATTTATGAAAGTACTTCAAATGATGAACAGCAGGCATCCATACAAATTGCACAGCTAGAAACAAGAGTAAGACTCCTCGAGAACAGACTTGAAAAAAGCTATATGGAGAAAAATCAAGCAGAGAAGCAGCTGCTGCAGCTTAGAAGCAAGCTGAACCGGCTGAAATCTATGCTACCATTTGGAAATCGTCTTTCATCTTGGGCACAGGGCTATTTGTCTGGAAGGGAGGGGAAATCATGAGCGCCATTATGGGATGCTTTTCCCGAAATGAACCGGTGACACTGGACAATATAAATTCAACATTAGAATATTTGGCCAGATATAACTGGGATCGTATTCACTCATGGAGCGACGCTCATGTGTTTCTTAGCTGCCATATGCAGTGGATTACTCCTGAATCCATTCATGAGATTCTTCCCTTTTACGATGAGAATCGCAATTTAGCGATTACGGCAGATGCTATTATAGACAATCGCAGTGAACTATTTGATAAGCTTCTCATCCGGCGTGAAGATCAGATTAACATTTCAGACAGCCAATTAATATTAGAGGCTTATGTTAAATGGGGGGAACAAGCTCCAAAGCATCTTTTGGGTGATTACGTATTTATGATCTGGGACCCGAATAAAGATCAATTGTTTGGGGCACGTGACCAGTCAGGAAGCCGAACATTTTACTATATTGACGATACGGTCCACTTTGCTTTTTGCAGTGCTATTGCTCCTTTGTTCAAGCTTCCCTATTTTAACAAAGAGTTGAACGAACGATGGCTGGCAGAGTTCCTCGCGATCAGAGGGATGTATGAATCTTACGACATTCATGCTACAGCTTATAAGAGTGTTCGGCAAATCCCTGCCGGACATACGATCAGGGTGAGAAGACAAGGTGTAGAGTTAAGCCAGTACAGTCATTTAGATGACGTAGCACCACTCTATCTAAAGTCGAACGAAGAATACGAAGAAGCGTTTAGGACCGTTCTTGAGCAGGCAGTAAAAGCAAGAGTGAGAACGTTTAAGGAAGTCGGCTCGGCGCTTAGCGGAGGACTTGATTCAGGGAGCGTGGCAAGCTTTGCTTCTCCTCTCCTGAAAGAACAAGGCAAGGAGCTTCATGCATACAGCTATGTTCCTGAATCAGGGTTTGAAGATTGGACTTCCAGCAGATTAATAGCTGATGAAACCCCGTATATTCGTTCAACTGTGAACTTTGTGGGCAATATCCGCGAGAACTACATGAATTTTGCCGGTAAAAGCCCTTTGACTGAAGTGAATGATTGGCTGGATATTTTAGAAATGCCTTATAAATTCTTTGAGAATTCATTTTGGATTCGTGGATTTTATGAGCGTGCACAGGCCCAAGGAGTAGGTGTTTTGCTCACAGGTGCGAAAGGGAACTTTACGATCTCTTGGGGACCAGCGCTAGATTATTATGCCCAGCTGCTGCGAAGAGGAAAGCTGTTTCACCTTGCAAAAGAGGTGCAGCAGTACAGCATAAGGTCAGAAGTGCCTCGTGCAAGACTGCTGCCTCTAATCGGCAGGAAGGCATTTCCTGTATTCCAAAAACAGCGGTCTGTCTCTGGGAATCCCGTTGGCATTCCGGAGCTCATTAACCCGGATTTTGCAAACAAAATGAGAATTCATGAACAAGCCGACGCGAATAAAATTAAAACAGATCCTCGATTCATGGATGCGATTACAGATCGAAAAGAAAGGCTAAGCAATTTGTCCATTGCTAATAAGAATGGAGCCATGGCCACTAAACTGTCAATGCGTTACGGGCTTGTGGAGCGAGATCCGACAAATGACCCGAGAGTGGTGCGCTTTTGTTTATCCGTCCCTCTTGAGCAATACGTTCAGAAGGGCCAGGATAGAGCATTGCTGCGGCGTTCCATGATGAATTATTTACCAGATAAAGTAAGGCTTAATCAAAGCATAAGAGGTGTTCAGCCGGCAGACTGGATTCATAGAAATATGCCTTTGTGGGATTCATGGCTTGATGAATTACGAGAAATTTGTAGAGACAGTTCGATAGCAGGTTTCCTTAATATCACTCAAATCAAAAAAGGTCTGGAAAAATTGGAGCATCCCCGCCCGGAACTCGCATGGGATCTGGAGGTCCGTATGCTAATGCACAGTCTGATTGTCTATCGTTTTATAAAGCAGTTTTAATAGGCTAATCTTACCGCTCTGTAGTATTGAAAGGAGGTGAGAGAGAAATGCTGACAGAAAAAAAACAATGGGAAGCACCTGAGTTGGAGATGTTTGACATCAGTGAAACTAAAGCTGGTAAGGGGTTCAGACAAATCGACTGGATTTCCGACCATGATGCAGACATGTACGATCCTAGCTAATTTGAAATAATGGAGTAATCTAACTTATGCATGCTGACAGCTTACAGCTATCAGTGAGAATCGTTTGTTTAGTCTCTCGCTGATAGCTGTAAACCGATTTAATGAAGGAAAAGCATCAAACAAACCAGGAGGATTACATGTCACAAGAATTTACAGGTTTATCCACCTATATCGCATTCGGTTTGACTATTCAAAGTGAGCTTCTCCTTCCTGAGTTAACGGACATCGTGGTTTCTGATTCAACAAATATAGATGTAATCATTCGATTAGGTGATCTATCATCCCTCTGCTATGACTGGAATCTTACGGAACAGAACTTTCAAGCAAGGGGGGAGCAATTTCTATTCCGGATTCCTGAAGTAGGAACATTTCATGTGGTACAAGGCAGATCTGTAACCGTTATGCCGTATGATTTACGTGAGCTTTCCAGAGTCAGACTGTATTTGTTAGGAACCTGTATGGGAGTTGTTATGCTGCAGCGAAAGATATTGCCACTGCATGGAAGTGCGGTTGCGGTGGAAGGGCAGGCTTACGCCTTTGTCGGAGAATCAGGTGCCGGAAAATCCACTTTATCTGCTGCCTTTATAAATAGAGGCTATAAACTGCTAAGTGATGATGTTATTGCGGTCAAATCCGATCAATCCGTTCCTATCGTATCACCAGCATATCCTCAGCAAAAACTCAATGCCCTCAGCCTGGATTTATTAAGTATGCAATCCTCAGGATATTACGTCATCAAAGATGAATGGAAGTATGCTGTGCCAAGGCGAGTAGATTTCAGTCAGGAAGACATCCCTTTGGGAGGAGTATTCGAGCTTGTACATTCTGCGGAGACGCAAGTACATTTGAACTCCGTTTCTCCTTTTCAAGGCATACATTTACTTCAAACTCATACATACCGACTGCCACTTATTAGAAGGTTACAGATGATGCAATGGCACTTTAATAAGGTTTCTCAAATTGCCGGTCAAATCCATTTGTACAGGTTGCAAAGGCCGATGAATCAGATAACCGTTGAGGAGCTCGTTGATACAGTGCTACAAAAGATTACAAAAGGAGTGAGCGCATCCAAATGACTATAAAAGCGATTCACCAAGATGGCTGCTATGTTCAAGAAGAAGGCTATGTGGTCAGTGATATGAATGGTGATAAAGTCATGATGTCGATTCAGTCAGGCAAGTATTACAATCTTGGCCGTACAGGCGGGCGTATCTGGGAACTGCTTTCGAACGGAAATACGCTTATGGGAATCGTGGCTGTCCTTTCAACAGAGTATTCTGTCGATCAAGAAAAATGCAGCAGCCAGGTAGAGCAATTCTTAAATACCCTTCTGAAGGAAGGTCTTATTAAACACAAAGAGGATTAATGCGATGACGAGCATATCATTATTATTTCGCTCTTTCGCCAAACAAAAGCCTGCGATGAGAAAAATGATCATAGAGGCTTTCTTTTATTTGGCCTATGCCAGAGTGCTGAACTTAATGCCGTTCTCTAAGATTGCTCCGAGGCTTGGCTTTGAGAAGGAAGAAACCTCGTACAACCGTAGTCCCGTCTTGGATCCTATAAGGGTAAGAATATCGAAAGCAATTGATATGACTGCAAAACATACCCCTTGGAAAAGTGAATGCATGGTGACCGGTATTGCCGGGATGAGAATGCTGGAACGACGCAAAATCGAAAGTACACTGTATCTTGGTGTAGCTAGAAGTGATAGTGGACAAATGGTCGCGCACGCTTGGCTTCGAAGCGGTCCTATGTATGTTACTGGAGCAGATGGAATTGAAAAGTACACGGTCGTTGGCATTTTTTCAAAAAAGCAGCTGAACCAGAGCGAGTCAGAGAGTGAGCAGATCAATGCATAACATAAAAAATAGTAAATTAGCTGGGGCAACGATAGAGTTTGAGTTTAAGTGCGAGTTGCTTGCGGAGGATCGGGTAACAGATCACGAGATACGAGAGAAACACAATGATGGTGTAATCGATTGGAAAGAATTTAACCGCTTGATTTTTCATCACAGAGTATATCCGCTTACGGTGCTAGACACGGATGGTTCAGGCTTCGCTGGTTGATGGATATAGATCTCATTCTTCGTAAACATACCAAGCTTGAAAATTTTGAATATTATGCTGAAGTTCATGAAAGTAAATTTTATGTAGGGCAGGCTTACTACTTATGCTCCAAATTACTGGGAGCTCCGCTTACAACAGATATGAAGGAGCTGGCTCAGCATTCCCAATCCGTAAAATTGGCAGAGCTATGCTTTAAATATGATATTTGAAGAGCCTGATGAAAAAACGGGCATACAGTACCTGAAGCAAGTCAATTCCCCTAAACGAAGAATAATTATGCTGCTCGGGCGTTTATATCCGGGTCCGCAGGACGCCGCCCTGTTACCGTTACCCCGTAAGCTGCATTTTCTATAAGTACCCTTGCGCCCGTTTTTATGGACCTGGAGGAGAGTAAGACAGCGAGTGTTAATAAAAGGGAGACACGGATATGATTGAACTACGAACATACATGAGGAAGCTTTATTCCATCACAGGTCCGAAGCTGATCGTGAGCATCCTTTTCATGGTCTTTATTAGTATTCTGGAAGGCTTCGGCATCTATATGCTGGTTCCTATGCTGTCAGCGATAGGTATCATGGATTCGGGCTTAAACCAATCTGTTCCACTTGAATGGGTTACGGGCTGGCTCACTTTTGTTCCACAGCAATCGCAGCTGCTTATTGTCTTATTTCTTTTTGTTACTATTCTGACCACTCAAGCTTTGATGCAGCGTAACCAAAATATTCTCAACTCTAAAATTCAACAAAATTTTATACATACATTGAGATACGAAACGTACAGGCTACTGATATATTCAAAATGGGAGCTGTTTTTATCCAAAAAAAAATCGGACTTTAACCATATCCTTACCTCAGAGCTGGCTCGTGTCAGCCAAGGTACAAACGTCCTTATTCAGTTAACCGCCTCCATTATTTTTACGGTTATCCAAATCGGTTTTGCATTTTGGCTGTCAATTGAGCTCACTTTGATGGTGCTTGGCTTCGGTTTTGTGCTGCTTCTGGTGCTGCGACCGTTTATACGAAAAGCTAAAGTATTAGGAGATCGTACAACTGATCTGTCTCAGCAGTATATGTCTGAAATCGTAGAGCATTTTAACGGAATGAAGGACATTAAAAGCAATACACTCGAGCAGCAGCATGAAACAGGATTTAAAGCATTGTGCAAGCGAATGGAGCATAACATGGTCTCCTATATTCGTCTCAACTCCACTACACAATTGATCTACCGAATTGCGGCCGCTGTGATTATTGCTTTATTTGTTTATGCATCCCTCTACTTTTTTTCTTACCCTGTTGAGCATTTGCTGTTGATGATTGTGATCTTCTCCAGATTATGGCCAAGATTTTCAATGATCCAAACCAGCTTGGAATATATCGGTTCACTGATTCCGGCTTTTCGCAGTTTAATGCAGCTGCAGCATGAGTGTGAGCAGGCTTTGGAAACGAGTAGTATGAATTCCTCTATACATATTTCCGAACCCGTTGCTCTTACAAGGGGGATTCGCTATGAGGCGTTGTCATATCGTTATCCGGGCCAGGATCATGATGCGCTGCAGAACATAAATACGTTTATCCCGGTAAATGGAATGACAGCTATTGTCGGTCGTTCTGGAGCAGGGAAGAGTACATTTATCGATCTACTCATGGGTTTGATTGAACCGACAAAAGGCAAAATCCTGCTGGATGAAGCAACGCTGGATGAAACGAGATTAAATGCCTGGCGAAAGTCGATCAGTTATGTTTCTCAGGAGCCTTTCTTATTCCACTCAACGATTCGGGAGAATCTGCTGCTCGTAAAACGGGATGCAAGTGAAGCAGAGCTATGGGAAGCGTTACATTTTGCGGCAGCTAATTTTGTCAAGGGGTTACCACAAGGTCTGGATACCGTTATCGGGGATCGAGGTGTACGGCTATCCGGGGGAGAAAGACAGCGGATTGTTCTGGCAAGGGCTATTTTGCGTAAGCCGGCTGTATTGATATTAGATGAAGCAACAAGTGCATTAGACGGAGAAAATGAATTATATATTCAAGAGGCTCTTAAGACCCTTCAAGGTCATATGACCATTGTTGTAATTGCGCACCGTTTATCTACGATTCAAGGTGCAGATCAGGTTATCGTACTGGAGGGCGGCAGGGTCATGCAGCAGGGAGAATACGAAGGACTGGCAACGGATGCAGAAGGAGCATTTGGTCAACTACTGTCTTATCAGACGAGAGCATCCTTGTAAACGAATTTGATGCCCTCGTCTAAAGCCCTATTAAGCTAGCTGATGTCTTTGCAGTTCTCTTACGAGTCTGTCTATGGAGGTCTCTACATCCTGAAGCTCGGTATCTATAATGATATCGGGCTTATTTGGTATGTCGTAAACTGCAGAAATTCCGGTAAAGTTGGGGATTTCGCCGTTCCTTGCTTTTTTGTACAGTCCTTTGGGGTCTCTTTGTTCGCAAGTTTCGACAGAGCATTTAACGTACACTTCCACAAACTCGCCAGGAGAAAACATGGATTTCACCATTTCACGATCTTCTTCATGAGGGGATATAAAAGCAGCGATGATATTCATTCCAGCGTCAATAAATAGCTTGGATACTTCGGCAATTCTTCGTAAATTTTCTTTGCGGTCCTCTGGGCTGAAACCAAGATCGCGATTCAAGCCGCGCCGAACCTGGTCTCCATCGAGTACGTAACAGGGTATCCCATCTTTTATCCAAACTTGTTCAAGATGTGAAGCGAGTGTTGTTTTACCGGATCCTGATAAACCTGTAAGCCATACAACTCTTGGGCTGCTATTCATATGCAAGGCCTTCTCTCCCTTTGAGATATGTATTTTATAGTAAAAATTTTCTATTCTTTTACATTATAGCGGATGTAAGTCATTAGCAAAATACTACATAAAAATATAAATCTCTGCTCATATTACCTTAAGAGAGCTTAAGGAGAGAAAATTTTGAAAAGGAGCAGAACCTAATGAAGAAGTTGCTCATGCTGGGCACTATGATTGCAGTACTCATTTCGGGAACACAAATATCGCAGGCCTCCTCGGTCAAGGATGCATTTCATTTTGGCTTTAAAAAGGGCAAGGATGGACAAGTGGCTTCCATTAATGAGGAGGGCTTTAAGCATATCCTTGAAAAACACGGTGCAATTTTTATGGGAGATACCAAGCAGAAGGAGCTGTATCTTACATTCGATAACGGTTATGAGAACGGGTACACGACGGCCATTTTGGATGTGCTTAAGGAGAAAAAAGTACCAGCTGCATTTTTTGTAACGGGTCATTATCTCAAAGACCAGCCGGATCTTGTGCGCCGAATGAGTCAGGAAGGGCATATCGTAGGAAATCATTCGTGGAGCCATCCCGACTTAACCGTGACCTCTAATGAAAAAATAAAGTTGGAGCTTGATCAAGTTAAAGAAGAAACGAAAAGACTCACAGGAAAGGAGTACCCTTATCTTCGCCCGCCGCGGGGGATATTCAGCGACAGAACACTTGAGGTGAGCCGTGGTCACGGCTATACGGACGTATTTTGGTCCATCGCATACAAGGACTGGGATACCAATGACCAGAAGGGTTCTAGCTATGCTTATGATCAGGTAATAAAGCAGCTTCATCCCGGAGCCGTTATTTTGCTTCATTCTGTATCTAAAGACAACAAGGAGGCGCTGGGATCAATCATTGATGCAGCCAGAGCCCAAGGATACACATTCAAAAGCCTAGATGAGCTTAAGACAAAAACATATTGATGTACAACATGCTTAAACCGCCAAGGCACAGCTGCTGCCTTGGCGGTTTTTAACTGATTTTTAACCTTGTATACGCTTCATTTCCATTATATAGTAAACGTGTGCGGTTTTATTTTTACTGCCAAGGTAACAGATCATTATAACAATGAGGAGGGATTTAATTTGAGCGTCACTTGGTCAACTCGAATGATGGATTCATTCATAAACGGTAATAAGCAGCTGCCGTGGGGAGCCTTTCATTCCAAGCTGGGCTGGAATTATGAGAATGGCTGTGTCATGACGGCGGTTGAACGTGTGTGGCAGGCTACGGGTGATAGCAAATATTTTGAATATCTGAAGATGAACATGGACCTTTTCATTCAAGAAGACGGTCATATATATACATATCGGTTGAATGATTACAATGTAGATCAATTGAACCAAGGAAAGACACTTTTTACATTATACAAAGAAACAGATCAGGAAAAGTATCGGTTGGCCATTGAACATCTCATGACACAGCTTAGAAGCCATCCACGCACAGCTGAAGGAGGACTATGGCATAAAAAGATATATCCATATCAAATGTGGCTGGACGGCGTTTATATGGCTTGTCCTCTGATGTCAGCATATGCAGCAGCGTTCGATGCAGAGGAATGGTTTGATGAAGCTGTCCATGAGATTCTGCTGATGGAAAAAGTGGCTCGTGATCCGGAAACAGGCCTCTTGTATCATGCCTATGATGAAAGCAGGGAGCAAGCATGGGCGGATCCTGTAACCGGCTGCTCGCCGCATTTCTGGGGGAGAGCACTTGGATGGTACGTTATGGCTATTACCGATGTATTGGATGTTCTGCCTCTCCATCATCCTAAACGAGGACAAATCATTGGCATTTTTCATCGGTTATGTGAAGCAATTATCAAGGTGCAGGATGAGGCATCAGGCTTATGGTATCAAGTATTAAATCTTCCCCATGAAGAAGGGAATTATCTAGAAGCCTCTGTTTCATCCATGTTTGTATGCGCTTTGGCAAAAGGTGCACGTCTCGGTTATCTTGGCAGTGATGCATTGAAAGCTGCGCGTAAGGGTCATGAAGGGATTATTAAGCAATTTGTTAAATCAAAAGAGGATGGATCCTACATTCTTGAGGGCGTCTGTAAAGTCGCTGGACTTGGCGGAAAGCCGTATCGTGATGGTTCGTTTGAATACTATATTGGAGAACCGCTTCGTACAAATGATCCGAAGGGCTTCGCACCTTTTGTAATGGCTTGCTTGGAGCTTGAGGCGCAAAATGTAGAAGTCACGGTTTAAGAAAGTCTCCTCAGAAAAAGACCCCGTCCAAAGGACTGGGGTCTTTTCATTAATTCATATTAATAGGTTTTTGTATAAATAAGTCCAATCGTATTAGGCCCGCAATGACTTGAGATAACACAGCCCGCAGTGGCTAATACAACATCCTTGGCTTGGGTCTTCTCTTTGAGAACTCTCTGCAGATGAAGGGCATCCTCTTCACACATGGAATGCACGACGATAATAATGTCATTATCCATGTCGCCTGCTTTGCTTAATGCATTCGTCAGCATTTGATCAATCGCTTTTTCACGTTTGCCTCTGACCTTGTATGCCGGGGTCATTTTTCCATCTACAACCTTGATGACAGGTCTGATTTTAAGCAGGCTGCCGATTAAGTTCTGCATGCCTGAGCAGCGGCCGCCCATGTACAGATATTCTAAAGTATCAATAACGAATTCAGTGTCCACTTGTGGTCTGACTTTAGTCAGCCTGTCCACAATGGCCGGAACGGTAAGTCCTTCTTCGACTGCTCGTACTGCTTTCATTACCTGCAGGCCAATTCCTGTGGATAAGTTCAATGAATCAAACACGGTAACTCTGCCTTCCGGAAATTCCGAAGCAGCGAGAAGTGCATTTTGATAAGTAGATGATAGCTCTGAAGAGAGACTGATAAATAGAATATCGTAACCTTCGTTTATGTATGGTTCAAAATGCGACATGAAGTCGGCAGGTGATGGTGCAGCTGTTTTCGGCAGGCGTCCTTCTTCCTTCACTCGGGCATAAAGCTCCTCTGGAACGATATCCACTCCATCTTTTAATGACTCATCCCCGAATACAGTGTAGAGAGGGACAATGCCGATTTCATATTGTTCCACCCATGTTTTTGGTAAATCACTGGTGCTGTCCGCAAAAATTTTTATTCGCGACATCTCGATCCCCTTTGTACAATTTTATTTCTTTCTTTACACATACCTTCATTATAATGCAACCTTACTTATGTAGCAAAAATGTGAAACAAAAAAGCATCGAATAAAGGAAGAAATTAAACGATGCTCATACTAAAAAAGCCAAGAACAATCAGCAAAACAAGACCGTTTAGAATCAGACCGATAATCGGAACTGTTTTTTTTCGATTTTTGAGAGCAAGCCCTATAATGGCGAGAATAAGACCAATGATATTCAGGGCAAGACTGATAAGGATGAGGATGCCAATCAGTATTACATAATAACTGTTAAGCATCGCTTCTGGATCTGGATTCTCTAAAATTTCAGCGGCAGCAGCTGGCGATAACGCAAGGATAACGATATAGACAACCAAAGCAATGATTCCAATGATAAGCGAAGCAATACCAGGACCTGAATGCTTCATTTTAGCAAGAGGGGGCTGAAAAGTACCATATGGATTATTTACTTCCTGCAGCTGTTCACTATCGGTTGGGTGGTTCTTATCCATGAAGACGCTCCTTATATAGATTTATATTTTTAACTTTTCCATAATTCAGATTAAAATGCAAGCTGTATCTTCCCTGATTCACGTAATGTTAAAAGGATGTTCACTAGTAAACAGGATAAAGCTTAGGTTAAGATGTTAAGATAAATACAGTGCACAATACAATTGAGGAGTGAACAGAACAAAGTGGCAAAAAAATGGATCGTTACAGGCTCAATTTTAGCAATGTTATCTGTCATGATTGGTGCTTTCGGCGCTCATATCATTGAACCTATT
Organism: Neobacillus mesonae; assembly: GCA_023715865.1. GTDB lineage: Bacteria > Bacillota > Bacilli > Paenibacillales > Paenibacillaceae > Paenibacillus. The sequence goes on along the minus strand of JAMBOW010000001.1, from coordinate 2,110,127 downwards.
ATTGGTGAAGAGAGGCTCTCTACTTATGAAACCGGTGTTCAGTATCATATGATGCATGCACTGGGCATTTTAATGATTGGATTCATCGGAAACAGCTTTGGTTCAAGCAAAGCATTGGAATGGGCAGGAAGAATGCTGCTTATTGGAATTATTTTGTTTTCAGGCAGCTTATATGTACTGAGTATAACTGGAATTGGTATTCTGGGTGCTATAACACCTCTTGGAGGGATTTGTTTCATTACGGGCTGGATATTAACGGCAGTCTCTGTATGGAGAAGATAGAGAGTATAAAAGAAACGGTCATTCTCAGTTTATGAGAATGGCCGTTCTTGCTATCCGTCACATATACTTTTCAATTTCGGATGTATGGATCGAATAGACCTGCTTCTCATCCACATGATAAATGCTGACCAGCTTAGTTGAAGAATCAAAATTGAGAATCCGGCAGGGGATGCTTTTACTTTCCCCATTCTTGGTACGAATATCGATCCGGATAAGTCGGCCGGCTTGCATGGCAGCAACCAGCCATTTTTCTGAAGGACAATTGCTGTTGGAAGCGGATTCGTGATTAGGCACAGAGGAAGCCTTTTGAATCGGTTTCAAATTCAGGTTTGATGCACTGCTTTGTTTTAGAGACTGCTCAATCGTTGCACCTAGTTCAATGCCGGACTGTATTCTGAAATCAACAATATTTTCTTGTGCATTGAGAATTTCCAGAAGCTTTTGCAGTGCAAGGGCATTGGACTTATTACGGATCATAATGTCAACGTTAAATAGATAACCGCTTTCGGTGTTTGTTTCTGCTGATGACGAAAAATTACTCATTTTTATACCTCACACTGCTGGTTTATAGGAATATTTATGTACATTCACAGCTCTAACTATATCATTAAAATGCAAATATGAATACTACCAATGACGCATATTCTATGAAAATAATTACTATGTAACAGTATTTTATTCACTGTCGCATATAGGCTATAAGACATGCTTAGTCGTTGCGAAAATCTATCCGCATCTGTCCACACAGAACAGAGGACCTAGGAATAAACTGTCGAGACGCGTAAATAGAAAGGGGTTTTAACTAATGGTCATATTAGAACCAGTTCAAGTTGGAGATCATACCCTTGTGGCAGTTGAAGTGAAATTGCCTAAGACAACACTGATCACCGTATCGACATCTAAAGGTTACATTATGTGCGGAGCGCTTGATGTGAGCCTGCTTAATGAGCGTTTGGCAGCACGAAACATTATTGCGGCAAGAGCAGTAGGGGTAAAGACGGTGGCAGAATTGCTTGCTGCGCCCATGGAGTCTGTTACTCTTGAGGCAGAAAGACTGGGGATTGTTCCCGGCATGACAGGTGTAGAGGCACTTCAAAGAATGCTGTGAGCTGACCCGGCTAAACGTTAGAGTAGCGAAAAAAACAGCCCTCGATGACCAGAAAACTCCAAATGTTGAAATCTTAACTTAGGAGCTATCATTCATGTTGGGCTGTTTTTCATTCAAGCTAGACGTTTTTAGATTCAAATAGTGCTTTTAAATTTTGATCAAAAGGTGCACGGACAATTCCTTGTTCAGTAATGATCGCAGTAACGTACTCGTTTGGAGTGACATCAAAAGCAGGATTGTAAACTTTGACGCCTTCTGGCGCGGTACGCTTGCCGAATCCTTCTGTCACTTCCTCGGCTGCCCGTTCTTCAATTGGGATATGAGCCCCTGAAGGGGTGTTCAAATCAATAGTTGACATTGGACAAGCGACGTAGAAAGGGATACCGTGAGCTTTAGCCAAAACGGCGACGCTGTACGTTCCGATCTTATTGGCTACGTCACCGTTTGCTGCTACACGGTCTGTTCCTACGATAACGGCCTGAATCCATCCTTTGGACATAACCATGCCTGCCATGTTATCTGTAATTAAAGTAACATCGATTCCGGCTTGCTGCAGTTCGAAGGCTGTAAGCCGTGCTCCTTGCAGTACTGGCCGGGTTTCGTCTGCAAAAATCTTGAGTTCCATCCCGCGTTCTTTTGCTAGATACATCGGCGCTGTAGCTGTTCCATACTTGGCTGTAGCAAGTCCCCCGGCATTACAATGAGTGAGAACCCCCATACCCTCTTCAAAAAGCGGGAGCGCATTCTCGCCGATAAGTCTGCACACTTCTTCATCCTCTGCCCGAATAGTCAGCGCCTCTTCTTCAAGCCCTTTATTTAAATGCTCTATAGTTAGGGATGCGTCGCTTTCAGCTAAATGAACCGCATTTTCATACATACGATCCAGCGCCCAGAACAGATTTACTGCCGTGGGACGGGAAGTAGCGAGATAATCACATACCGTTTTAACTTTGGCAAGCCACTCTGAGGCCTGTTGACCTGCATATTGCTTTGCTCCAAGCACAACACCAAAGGCTGCAGCGATACCAATAGCCGGCGCCCCGCGGACCTTCATAGCATGGATGGATTCCCATACCTCTTCAGGAGTATAGAGATCAAGCATGACAATAGATTCCGGGAGCAGCCGCTGATCAAGAAGCTCAAGCCGATCCTTTTTCCAGTGTAAAGAAATCAAAGGGTTAAATTCAGTCGTGCTGATAGTCATCGTTGTCCTACCTTTCCAATGCTTGCGTCAGAAATGAGTTCAAGTAAATCACTCACTGATTTGACCTGACGATGCTGTTTAACTAAGTTTTTACCAATAGCGAGCGCCTTGCGCTGAGCTTGTTCCAGCAGCTTCGGATCGCTGATCGTGTCGATATCCGCAACGTGGGCAAGTCCGACAATTCGGCGAATCATTTTGCTTCCGGCATAGCCGACGCTGTCCTGCAGCAGTTTTTCTATATACAGATCCTGATAACCGGGAGTTTTGGCCATATGGTCTTGTACATCCTTATCCCATAATTCACGGAAGCCTGCTTCAAATTCGGTCCATACCTGTTCGGTCATTTGCAGTAACTCTTCTTCACGTGCGTGTGCGGCAGCGCTGTCAGCAATCCATCCGGGTACAGAGACGTAATGAAGCAGAAGATTAGCAAGGACCGCTCCAACGTCAAAGCCCATCGGACCGTAAAAAGCAAATTCAGGGTCAATGACTTTCGTTGAATCCGGCGTTACAAAAATACTCCCTGTATGAAGATCTCCATGCAGCAATGCTTGTGTTTGATTCAGAAATTTATCTCTCAGTATAGCAATTTCCAGATGAAGCAGTACATCTGTTCGAAGAGCTTCCGCTTCGTCCTCAATGGAAGCTGGATAGCTGTTACGCTCTGCAATCCTGTACGGTTCCTCGAAAATAAGATCCTCAGTAATTTTGCATTGATCAGGGTTAATGAAATTTTTGACTCTTTCTTTCTTCACGGATTGGTCCATTGCGAGATCGGAAGTATAAAAGAGGGTTCTGGCCATAAACTCACCAATGTGTTGTGCAAATAAAGGATAGCTGTTCCCTTCAATAAGACCTTTTCTCATGATCGTGTGCGAACTTAGGTCCTCCATAATAAAAAGGGCCAGGTCATCGTCATGATAATATACTTTTGGCACGGATCCAGGGCAGAGTCTGTATTCTTCCTGTAATACTTCATGCTCGATTCTTGCACGGTCAAGGGAGAGCGGCCAAGATTCGCCTACAATTTTTGCATAAGGCAGAGCTTGTTTGATAATGATACTCTTGTCGGAGTTCGCATCTGTAATGTGAAAGACAAGGTTCAAGTTACCGTCACCAATTTCACGGCACTGAAGCTCGCTGTTCGAATCAAAAATATCAATTTCTTTTTGGGCCAATTGAACGGCTTCTTCAAAAGATAAAGGATGATATGAAGACAAGGAAGACACCTCCGCGGTATGTGATCATAAGTAAAAAAATTAAAACCTACTTATTTACTTGGTATGCATCAGTATATCGGATCTTGTCCTCATTTTGTAGCTTTTTTTGTGTGTTAGCAAAGGAGTAGGCTTGTTTCATAAGAAGCACAGAAGGGTAACTAAAACTAGCGAAGAAAAATAATGAGAGCCTAAATATATAATAAAGGATGGGATCATTATGGCAAAATCAACGAATAAAACAGAAAACAAAACAACTATTGAACAACTGCTAAATCGTCAAGTAGCGAATCTCAATGTCCTGTATGTCAAACTGCACAATTACCATTGGTATGTTAAAGGCTCCAATTTCTTTACACTTCATGTCAAATTTGAAGAGCTTTATAATGCAGTTACACTTCAAATGGACGAAGTGGCTGAACGTCTTCTTACTATTAAAGGCAGTCCGGCTGCAACCATGAAGGAATATCTGGATCTGACTTCAATTCAAGAAGCTTCCGGAAGTGAGGATCCAAAAACAATGGTTCAAAATCTGATTGAAGATTTTGCTACGCTGTCCGAAGAGTATGCTGAAGGAATAGAAGCTGCGGAGGAGGCAGGGGATGGACCGACGGCAGACATGCTGACTGGTTTTCAAGCCGATCTTGAGAAGCATTCCTGGATGCTCCGTTCCTTCTTGGCATAATTCAAAAGCCATTATAATAGAAGAACAATCTAAAGTCTGGTCTTTTAGACCGGACTTTTTCATTGTATGAAGGATATATAAAGGTCGGATTATTTCTTAGTGAAAAGGCTCAAGTTCATTTGATTTGCAGCCCTATTTATTATAGAATGCATAAATATTGGACCACTTAGTAAGCGTCACTGATACTATACATTCTCATTTAACGTCGACAAGACCGTTTCGTTGACGAAGTCTGTAAACTTTCACACATAAATGACTTGAGAATCAATGAGAATCAGTTTAGAATTATTATAAAGTGACACTTTACGAGTGAAGCTGGAAATCAAGGGGAGACCCTATTAAATACACTTCATGATTTCAAGTGGGAAATTCATTTCATTGGAGGTTACGGCACATATGGCTACAAATTTCGTCATTGAAGGACTTAAAGCAGAAATAGAAGGTAAAGAAATTTTGAAAGGCATTAACCTGAACATGAACGGTGGAGAAATTCACGCGATCATGGGCCCGAATGGTACTGGTAAAAGTACACTTGCTTCGGCGCTTATGGGTCATCCTAAATATGAGGTTACTGGCGGTTCCGTCACATTGAACGGTGAAGACGTTCTTGAGATGGAAGTAGATGAGCGTGCACGTGCAGGCATGTTCCTTGCGATGCAATATCCTAGTGAAATTGCTGGTGTTACAAACTCTGACTTCTTGCGCAGTGCAATTAATGCTCGTCGTGAGGAAGGAAATGAGATTTCGCTTATTAAATTTATTCGTCAAATGGAAGGCAAAATGAAAGAGCTTGAGATGAACCCTGAGTTCGCTCATCGTTATCTTAACGAAGGCTTCTCCGGCGGTGAGAAGAAACGTAACGAAATCTTGCAAATGATGATGATTGATCCGAAGCTTGTTATTCTGGATGAAATCGACTCCGGTCTTGACATCGATGCTCTTCGTATCGTTGCGAACGGTGTAAATGCAATGAAGAGCGAGGATCGCGGCTTCTTGATTATCACTCACTATCAACGCCTGCTTAACTACATTAAGCCTGATTTCGTACACGTTATGATGCAAGGTCGTATCGTTAAATCCGGCGGCCCTGAGCTTGCAGAACGTCTTGAAGCTGAAGGTTACGATTGGGTTAAAGAAGAACTGGGCATCGAAGACGAAACTGTAGGTCAAGAAGCGTAAAGAATAAACGGAGGAGGAAATCTTAAATGACTACACAAACCATTCTTCCGGTTGATTCCGAAGCGCTTCGCGCGTTATCCGAAGGCAAAAATGAGCCGGCTTGGCTATCTGAAGGCCGCCAAGCAGCGCTTGAACTTGCAGGCAGCCTTGCGCTTCCGAAACTGGAAAAAACAAAAATTGAACGCTGGAATCTTTCCGCGTACGGACAATACACAGCAAGTAATGCATTATCATTGATTGAAGCTCCAGAAGAAATCCGTAGTCTTATTAAAGATGAGGAAGATGGTACCCTGATCATTCAACGCAATTCTGGTGTTGTATACAGTAACCTTTCTAAAGAGCTTGCAGATCAAGGCGTCATTTTTACAGATCTTGAAACAGCTGTGCGTGACCATGAGGATCTGGTTAAGAAGCATCTGCACACTGCTATTAAAGCAGATGAACACCAGCTTGCTGCACTTCATGCAGCATTATGGAATGGCGGCGTATTCTTATACGTACCTCGCAACGTTGTGATCGACAAGCCGCTGCAGGCGATACTTCTCGCTGACGACGGCAGCGCAACCTTTGCGCCTCACGTCTTGATTGTTGCGGATACGAACAGCTCCGTCAGCTATGTTGATAACTATGTATCCGGACAGCTGGATGCTCCGGTCTTCCATAACGGAGCAGCTGAAGTATTCGTCAAACCAGGTGCGAAGGTTCGTTTTGCTTCGGTTCATCAATTTGGTGGTCAAGTAACGGATATCACTTATCGCCGTGCTGTAGTTGAGAACGACGGTACAATCGAATGGATCATTGGTGAAATGAATGAAGGGGATACGGCAAGTGATACACTTTCCATCCTTAAAGGCAATGGTTCTAATTCTGATCAGAAGACGATTGCAGTAGGTGCTGGTTCTCAAAAACTGAATTACACGACTCAAGCCAAGCATTTTGGTAAGAGCTCTGCAAGTCAGATGATCACTCGTGCGGTTATGCGTGAGGAAGCGACAGCTATCATCAACGGGATTACGAAGATTGAGCACGGAGCTACAAAAGCAGATGGACAGCAAACTGAACGTGTTCTGATGCTGAGCCCTAAAGCACGCGGAGACGCAAATCCGATTCTTCTGATTGATGAGGACGATGTAACAGCAGGTCACGCTGCGTCCGTAGGTCAAGTAAACCAAGAGCAAATTTACTATCTGATGTCCCGCGGTATTTCTCGCGAAGATGCAGAAAGACTAATTATCTACGGTTTCCTTGCACCAGTTGTATCCGACATTCCGCTCGAAGAACTGCAGGTGCAATTGCAATCCCTTGTTGAAAGGAAGCTGGGACAATGAACGCTGAAGCGATTCGCGAACAGTTCCCCATTCTTCATCAGGAAATCAATGGTCATCCATTAGTCTATTTAGATAATGCGGCGACCTCCCATAAACCCCGTGTAGTGCTTGATGCGATCAAGCGCTACTATGAGTGGGAGAATTCCAATGTTCACCGTGGAGTTCATACACTTGGAAGCCGTGCTACGGATGCTTATGAAGGTGCTCGTGAAAAGGTAGCCAAATTCATTAACGCAAAACGCACGCAAGAGATCATTTTTACAAGAGGAACAACTACGGCGCTTAATATAGTTGCTTCCTCATATGGTCCTTCTGTGCTGAGTGAAGGCGATGAAATTGTAATTACTCCTATGGAGCACCACAGTAATCTAATACCTTGGCAGCAGCTTGCCAAAAGAACAGGCGCTGTTCTTAAATATATCCCGCTTCAGCCTGATGGTAATGTGGATCTGGCAGACGTGGAAAAAACGATTACTCCAAATACAAAAATTGTCTCTATGGCATATGTATCCAATGTTCTTGGAGTAATTAATCCAATTAAGGAAGTTGCTGAAATTGCCCATCGCAATGGCGCGGTTATGGTTGTGGATGGAGCTCAAAGCACTCCTCATATGAAGGTAGATGTACAAGATCTTGACTGTGATTTCTATGCCCTGTCCGGACACAAAATGTGCGGACCGACCGGTATCGGTGCACTGTATGGCAAGAAGGCGCTGCTTGAGTCCATGGAGCCGGTCGAATTTGGCGGCGAAATGATTGATGATGTCGGATTATACGAATCTACCTGGAAAGAGCTTCCTTGGAAATTTGAAGGAGGGACTCCGATCATTGCAGGAGCAGTTGGTCTAGGCGCAGCCATCGATTTTCTAACCGAAATTGGTATGGATGAAATTGCCCATCATGAGAGCATGCTGTCCAATTACGCAATGAATCGTATTGCTGAAGTTGAAGGAATTCAAGTTTATGGACCTAAAAAGCGTCATGTTGGACTCGTAACATTTAATTTGGATGGAGTTCATCCTCATGACGTAGCAACTGTGCTTGATGCAAGCGGAGTTGCCATCCGTGCAGGCCATCATTGCTGTCAGCCTCTGATGCGCTGGCTCGAAGTAGGATCTACAGCAAGAGCGAGCTTTTATCTATATAATACTGAACAAGACGTAGATCGCCTTGTGAGCGCCTTAATCCAGACAAAGGAGTATTTTAGTGATGCAACTTGATGATCTGTATCGGCGCGTAATTATGGACCACTATAAAAATCCGCGGAATCGGGGAAGCTTTACTAACGAAGCTGTCACAATTGATTTGAACAACCCGACATGCGGTGACCGGATATCATTGCAGCTTAAAGTTAAAGATGGAATTGTTGAGGATGCAAAGTATACGGGAGACGGCTGCTCTATCAGCATGTCTTCCGCGTCCATGATGACAGAAGCTATTAAAGGAAAGTCCATGGATCAAGCTTTGAACTTGGCAGATCGGTTCTCCTCCCTCATGCAGGGAGAGGAACAGGAATTTGACGAATATGAAGATATTGAAGCCCTATCCGGTGTAAATAAATTCCCAGCACGTATTAAATGCGCTACACTAGCTTGGAATGCGCTGCGTAAAGGGATTGATGAAGAGCACAAATCAGAATAACGATAGGGAGGTAGACCCAAATGGCAAAAAAAGCGCCAGAAATGGAAGAGTATAAATATGGTTTCCGGGATGAGCATAAATCCATTTTCCAAACGGGTAAAGGTTTAACGGAAGAGGTTGTAAGAGAAATCTCCCGTATTAAAGAAGAGCCTGAATGGATGCTCGAATTCCGTCTGAAATCCTTGAAGCAATTTTTGAAAATGGATATGCCTCGTTGGGGCGGCGATCTTGACGAGCTTGATTTTAACGATATTCAATATTATGTAAGACCTTCTGAGAAGCAAGGTAAGACATGGGAAGAAGTTCCTGCAGAAATTAAGGAGACCTTTGACAAGCTGGGTATTCCTGAAGCGGAACAAAAATTCCTGGCAGGGGTATCTGCACAGTATGAGTCCGAGGTCGTATACCATAACATGCAAAAAGATCTTGAAGATCAAGGTGTTATCTTCATGGATACCGACACGGCTTTGAAAGAGCATCCTGAGATTCTGAAGGAATATTTTGCAACAGTTATTCCTCCGGCAGATAACAAATTCGCAGCTCTGAACAGTGCCGTATGGTCAGGCGGAAGCTTCATTTACGTACCAAAAGGTGTGAAATGTGAAATTCCGCTGCAAGCATATTTCCGGATTAACTCCGAAAATATGGGTCAGTTTGAGCGTACGCTGATTATTGCAGATGAAGACAGCTTCGTACACTATGTTGAAGGCTGTACAGCTCCAATTTACAGCACAAACTCCTTGCATAGTGCCGTTGTAGAAATTATCGCGAAGAAAAATGCACGCGTTCGTTATACAACAATTCAAAACTGGGCACCTAATATCTACAACCTCGTTACTAAACGTGCGGTAGCTGAAGAAAACGCAACGATGGAATGGGTTGACGGTAACATCGGTTCCAAGCTCACTATGAAATATCCTGCTGTTATTCTTAAAGGACGCGGTGCGAAAGGTTCCGTACTTTCGATCGCTGTAGCAGGTAAAAATCAGCATCAGGACGCAGGTGCGAAAATGATCCACCTTGCTCCAGATACAACTTCCACCATTGTATCGAAATCGATCAGTAAGCATGGCGGTAAGGTAACATACCGCGGCTTGGCTTCCTTCGGACGCAATGCAGAAGGAGCTAAATCCAATATCAAGTGTGATACGCTTATCTTGGATAATGAATCTACTTCGGATACCATTCCATACAATGAAATCATGAACGATAACATCACGCTTGAACATGAAGCGACTGTTTCCAAGGTTTCTGAAGATCAACTCTTCTACTTGATGAGTCGTGGTCTTTCTGAAGCTGAAGCAACACAGATGATCGTTATGGGCTTCATTGAGCCGTTCACGAAAGAACTTCCTATGGAATATGCGGTTGAGATGAATCGTCTCATCAAGTTCGAGATGGAAGGCAGTATCGGTTAAGCCCACGGTTGAAGGGTTTTAGAGGGGTTTTTAAATTATCGTGCCGATTTCGTGCCGATTCAAATTGTTTTATTAGTGTAGGAGGCGAACTTTTTAAGTTCGTCTTCTTCTATTTTTTCAGTTATGTCTAAATAAGTATTGGCTGTAGTTTTAATCGTCTTCTGTCCGAGACGCTGAGACACAAACTTAATACTCGCACCAGATTCAAGTAGTAAGACTGCATGAGTATGTCTAAATCCATGGTCCCTTTATACTCTACTCCTGCTTTCTTGCAATAATCCATTATTATTCCCAAATAGTTGATGGTGTCAAATAATTACCAAGATAATATCATCTTCATTTTTATGAAAGTTTACTTCGCTCAAAATCTTTTCATTCTACTTTACTTTGAATTTTTTTAATTCTCGAGCAGTTCTCATTTAAGTCAGAGAAGAAGCAGTTGTCGTCATGTATCGCTTCAGAAATAACTTCTTAAACTTATTGCAAACAAATCTAAAGATATCGCGAAGCTCGATCGAAGACTAGCAGAGATTGAAGCAACTGACTAAATGAAAAAGCCCTGTTCTCATGGACAGGGCTTTATTTGGCTTTATTTCTATTTAAACATCTTTTTTAGATTCTTGAATATATCAATACGCGTCTTTCTAAACACCTTGTTATATACGGCCTTCTTCGGATGCCTTAGCCATCCATACCGCGTGACATTTTGAAACTTGACCTATGTATGATTTGGCGTTTGATACTGGTTCGGGCTGATATTCTTTTATTAGGCTTGGTGTCCGGAATCCGAATTTCATTAACCTTAACCTATTAATTACGTGAGTTCCGAGTGCAGGAGGATTAGTGTTCACTCTGCTCCTTCTTCATTCTGGTTCGATTTATTATTCTAAATTATCTATCGCGTATTGAGCTTCTTCCGCGGTGAATTTTTCCCCGTATTCCGAAGTCAATTGATCGTAAATAGCTGAATCTGACATATTCATAGACTCTGCATATGATTGTGCCTTTTTTAATGCATTTTCATTCCAATCAAATACAATGTTATCAATAGCATATTGAGCGGCTTCTGAATCGAAATTCTCTCCATACTCAGAAGTCAATTGATCGTAAATGCCTGCCTTTGACATATGCATAGACTGTGCATATGATAGTGCCTTTTTTAATGCCGCTTCGTGTTCTCTAGGTACACTTTCCTCTTTTGCCTCTGCTTCCTTTTTAGCTGCTACTTCAGCGGCTGCTTTTGCTTCAGCCTCTTGTTTATCTTTCTCTTCTTCACTTGAAGCGCTTGAGGGCGCTGTTGTAACATATGTTTCTATGACCTCAGTAAATGATTGTTCTAAATCCGCTGTCTCGGTTTGAGTGCTAGGATCCGCAGATACAGCAACAATTACTAATACGAAAAGAATTAAGGAAGTTATGAATCTTTTCTTAGCAAGTCCATTTTTTTTGGCAACCGAAATCAATCCTAACACTAGATAAATGATAAAGCCTATGAGACTGATCAGTCCTATAACCGCCCACATGTAGATATATCCTCCTATAGTTTTATATGCAATTTAAAACACAGTCTAACAGAACTAGGAATAATTATCTATATTTTCCTTATTATTTTTTCGCATATACCAATATACCAATAATTCACTTCAAGAAAGAACAAATGTTAAAATAAAATATATAAATTGAAGTCATATTGCGTGTCTGTACAACTTTTTCACACTTGTGATGAAGTTGTGCAGACACGTTTTTTTATTAGCATCAGGTATCAGTAAAGTGTACGGCAGGGATGCTGGTTCGAGAACTGGTTCACTTATGCATATTAGACCAGAAGCTGCTTCCCAGGGTTGCAGCACAGATAAAGTCGAGGATTATAAATCCTCGACTTTATGTTGTTCTTGCCTATTTTTTGTCCTTCCGAAGAAGGACTATTTTGCAGTGAATAGAATCGGTATTTTCTTAAATCCGTGTACGAGAGGATCTTTTATGAACTGCGGAGAGGCACCTGGATCAAGCGTAATGGACGTTAAACGCTTAAATATGATGTCGTAGGCTATCTTTGCTTCAAGACGTGAAAGCGGGGCTCCCAGGCAGAAATGAGTCCCCATTCCGAAGGCCAGATGTTGATTTGGCTTACGATCCATAATAAACTGATCAGCTCGATCAAACTGATGCTCATCTCGATTCGCTGAACCAAGCCACAGAACGACCTGCTGTCCTTCTTGGATCACTGAACCGGATAGTTCTGTCTTTTCTTTACACAGTCTCACGAGAGATTGAATTGGAGAACGGTAACGAAGCACTTCCTCTATTGCAGAAGGAAGCTGAGAAACATCAGAACGAAGATTATTTTGAACCTGCTGCTGTTCAGTGAAGCAAATCATTGCATTGCCCAGCAGATTTGTTGTCGTTTCATTTCCAGCTACGAGCAGTAACAGACAAAATTCAAGTATTTCACTAAGAAGGAGCGAGTTCCCTTCAATTTTTGCGTTTAACAGGGCTGTGACTAAATCAGTTCCGGGATTTTTTTGTTTCTCCTCAACAATTCCAATAAAATATTCGCTCATCTGCTGATGAATCATCGCTTTACTCTGATGGTATGCCTCTGGTGATTCTCCGTTCTCCACATCGAGTCCTCGAATAAGCTCGTCCGACCAAAACTTGAATTGGTCTCGATCTGCAGCTGGAACACCGAGCATTTCCGCAATAACGATGACCGGCAGAGGATAGGCAAAATCCTGGATAAAATCCATGCTCCCTGCCTTTTCCGCCTTGTCCAGCAGCTCATGACTAACCTTTTCAATAAGAGGTGCCATACCTTCTACAATTTTTGGAGTAAATGCTTTGTTGACGATAGAGCGGTATAGCTTGTGTTTAGGAGGGTCCATCCCGAGAATGGACAGGGAAACCATTTGATTGCTGAAGGCTTTGTAATTCATAACTACAGATTTAATGTCCTCGTAAAGAAACACATCCCACGTATTTCGCTGTTCATCAAAATGAACAGGAGAGTTCTCTCTCATTTCAGCAAACCATGTGAAGGGACTTTCTGCTTCAAGCCACTGCTTCGGTAATTGGTTCCACCCTGCAACTTGGACATTATTCGAAGTTTGTTCCATGCTTACAGCGCCTCCTTTAGTTTAGGTACACTATAAGCTTAAACCATATTTTTTTGGCCATACAAATGAATATTTCTAAAGGGTTCGCCATACCTGATTCTTTGGGAGATAGGTCCTGAATTTACACTGCAATGAGCTCGAATCATGCAGCATTTGGAGAAAAAGAAAAGAAGCCTTTGTCTTAAAAGGCTTCTAACTTGTTCTCGGAGTATAAAATTTCGTGCTATGTAGTTAAGTTCTATACATAATTATGTAGGGTATGTTAAATATAAATTTCAACAATAGCTATTTCACGATGTTTTGCCAAATCAATAAAAGTTTTTGCACATCTTACAAGCGGACGGAAATAATCATTGGGATTATTCATTACGATTGTGCCTGTGTCTCCTGTAGTCAGAAGCACCTTTTTGCCGATAAAATTAGGCAGCAGATGCTTAATAAAGCTCTGGGTTACCTCAGCATTCAGCTGTCCAAAACTGAGCCCGTACAGCTCGCATAATACGGATATGTATTCCTGCTTGGATTGATAGATTCTATTGGTAGTCATCGCACTGTACACATCGGCAACGGCAGCAATGCGGGAATAGGGGTGGATATCATCTTTACGCAGCCCGTAAGGGTAACCGCTACCATCTTCGCGCTCATGATGCTGCAGCGCAGGAAGAGCAAACAGCTCGTTTCCAGTAGATTCCATAATGATGTCATACCCTTGTTTGGCATGCTTTTTCATGATCCGGAATTCCTCAGTACTTAATTTGCCTGGCTTGTGAAGTAACTTTTTGGGTACTAAGGATTTTCCGATATCAATGAGATAACCAGCCTTAGAAATGTTGTAGCACTCATCGGGAGAATAACCGAGCCATGAGGCCATATAGTACGTGAGAATACCGATTTGTACAGAGTGGTTATAGGTATACTCATCATCCCGATCCAGCAGGAGAAGAAGGGCTACAACATCCTTTTGCTCTATCAGCTGCTCCGTCATAGGCTGAAGCAGATCATCGACATCCTGCATGGTGAATGTACCTGATGTCATCGCTTGCTTGAAGATAGAGCCGGTCCCCTCAATCGTGGTATCAAACATGGGGACAAGCTTAAGTAAGGACTCCGGAGGCGAAAATTTCAAGATAGCGTCTGGCGTTTTGGATGGCATAGAAGGCTCTTCAATATCTACATAATCAATACCATGCAGCTTAAGTTTATCGATATCAGAATCGTCTAGCAAAGCGCCTGCTGTCATCAGCTGAACACCCGATGGATTAAAAGTATCTGATTGAAGCAATAAACCAGGCTTTAGGTCGGTGACATGCAATCTCAAGACAATTAACCACCTTTATGTACATATTTTTGAAGTTATCATAACAAGAAAAAAATGGGCTGACAACGACTAGTTTTCCATTTTAGTCATTTAAGGGGGTTCCAGGGTCCGGTTTGATGACCTTTCCACTCAGAGCCATCTTCCCATATTTCTTTTTTCCAGATCGGAACGATTTCTTTAAGCCTCTCGATCGCATAGCGGCTTGCTTCATAAGCATTAGCTCGATGAGGAGAAGAGACGGCGATGACAACGCTGGTTTCAGCAATGTCAACTTTTCCTAAGCGGTGTGAAATTGCACATAATGTACCCGGCCATTGTTCGTCAATTTCCTTACCTATTGTACTCATCGTGGATAATGCCATAGGAATATAAGCCTCATATTCTAGATGGACTGTACGCTGATCTCCGGTCATTTCCCTGGTTGTCCCAATGAAGGTCAGGGCAGCACCATGATTGGCTGTTATGACCTTTGTTGAAGTTTCTTCTATAGACAATGGAGCATAGCCGATCGTATATAGTCCGTTTTCGATGCTGTGTACCTGCTGATCCAATTTTGGCGAGGGATAAGGCTCCTCGCCTCCGGAAACTGGCGGAATAAGAGCTATTTCATCCTCTTCTTTTATGATCACATGACCTGGTGCGTATTCCATATTTACTGCGATGAGTGCTGACTGGATTAGAGAGGAGGCTTCGGGATAAGCATCTGTTAAATACGTCTTAAGCTCGCTCACTGTGGAAGCATCATTTATATCGAGTTCAATTTTTGCAGTGCCGATTCTTTCAGCAATACCGGCAAATAACAATACGGATAATTTCAATGTAGTTCACCTCAAGTGTTTGATAAACCCTTTTAATATATCATATCTTATCTGGAAATGTTATTCTTAACTTTTAGGGAGATAGTCAAAAATGATGCTCATAAAGTTCCGGAGGAGGTATACAGAGATGAGCCAGATGCAAAAACAAACCTTAACCATTCTTCATACGAATGATATTCATAGCCACTTTGAGAAAATGGGTTCCATCGCTGCAATGATCCAAAAGGAGCGGGAACAGACCTCATCCGATGAAGAGATCTTAGTTCTAGACATTGGGGATCACATGGACCGGATGGCTGTCGAAACGGAAGGAACCATGGGCGGTGCCAATGTTGATGTTCTCAATATAACTGGTTATGATGCGATAACGATTGGAAATAATGAAGGGCTTACCTTTATCCCGGAAATTCTTGATCAGGCATACGCGGGTTTGCAATCTGCTATTGTATGCGGCAATTTGGTATTAACGAGCACAGGGAAGCCGCCGGCATGGATGGAGCCTTATTCTATTGTAACAAAGGGTGATATCCGTATCGGACTTCTTGGTTCAACCGCACCATTCAGTGCATTTTACGAATTGCTTGGTGTGACGATGCTTGATCCGATGGAGACATTAAAACGACAGGCAGCTGAGTTAAAGGATCAAGTAGATATTATGATTCTGTTATCCCATCTAGGACTTACGACAGATCAGCGGATCGCCGAGCAGATTGAAGAGATAGATATTATCCTGGGCGGGCACACTCATCATGTATTAGAGGAGCCTTTGGAGTTAAACGGGACTTTTATTTGCGGTGCAGGGAAATATGGTCAATATGTTGGGAGAATAACAGTGGAGCGTTCTGCTGGCGATGACAAATTCAGGCTTGTTTCAGGGGGATGTATGCCAGTTGAGGAGCATCTTTTGCATGAAAATGTGACAGCTGCTATTATTACACATCGAGAAGCAGCCGAAAATAAATTAGGAAGAACGATTGCGGTGACGGATCGGGAACTGGCTATAGACTGGGAGCAAGAGTCTCCATTCGGCAATTTACTCGCTCAAGCAGTGAGACAATTTACAGGAACGGATCTCGCTGTCGTCAACTCAGGGCAACTGCTGGGTGATTTGCCAGAGGGAAACATAACGGAAGGAATGCTTCATGCGCTGTGTCCATCTCCGATCAACGCGTGTACTATTCAGCTAAAGGGTGCTGATCTTCGTACCGCACTGGAAGAAAGCCTGATTCCGGAATACAGGGATCTGCAATTTAAGGGCTTTGGGTTTCGCGGATATCAGCTCGGAATGCTGTCTATAGACGGTATAGAGGTCCTATACAATCCAGAGAGACCGCCATATGAACGTATTGCAAAAGTTCTTGTACAAGGTGTTCCCCTTAAAGATCATCATATTTATGAAGTCGGAACACTCGATATGTTTACATTTAATATTGGTTATCAAAGCTTATCGTTCGGTTTGGAACCGTCTTACCGATTACCTGAGTTTATCCGTGATTTGGTCGGCATGGAGCTCAAGAGACCAAATTCGCTCGATGAATGTCTGATACAAAGATGGATTCTTGGGTAAAAACATAGAATGATATCCGCTAAGAGCATCTGAATTTAGGCAGGAGAGATTAACTTGCGATTAGTACCCATTCATATGCTGCAGCCTGGAATGAAGCT
The DNA here is from genome assembly GCA_023715865.1 of Neobacillus mesonae. Taxonomy (GTDB): domain Bacteria; phylum Bacillota; class Bacilli; order Paenibacillales; family Paenibacillaceae; genus Paenibacillus. The sequence continues at coordinate 2,093,151 of JAMBOW010000001.1, read as the reverse complement.
GGGCAGAAGAATTTATAATGACGAAGGAATTGTTTTATTAGGAGAAAAGGTAGAACTTACAAATGGGCTAATTCAGCGTTTGGGTCAGTTAGGTTTTAGCTATGTTTACATTCATGATCCGAACACCGACGACATTGAATTTCCCGAACTGCTGAGAGAAGAAACACGTATACAAGCGATGAAAGAAATTAAATGTCAGTTCTCGATGCTTTCCAGCGGATCAATGCGCAGTCCATATCCGCATTTAGGTAAGGTATTCGTCGGTCTCATGGAGCTGATTCTTGATGATATTGGTACGCGTCAGGACGTAATGATCATGCTGTCAGGGATGCAGTCTATGGATCATGCTTTGTATGAGCATTCATTAAATGTATGCATTTACTCCTTGGTTCTCGGCAAAGCACTCGGATACGAACATAAAAAGCTAATGGAGTTAGGTCTTGGAGCACTGTTGCATGATATTGGTAAAACCCAAATACCTGCGGAAATTTTGCAGAAGCCAGGCAAGCTGACAAATGATGAATATGAAATAGTCAAGAATCATACCGTATATGGATTCAAGCTTTTGAAAGACGAACCGGGAATTCCGCTTATCTCAGCTCATTGTGCATTACAGCATCATGAAAGATTAGATGGCAGAGGTTATCCTCAAGGTTTAGCAGGCTCTGAGATTCATGAATTCGGAAAGCTTATTGCATTAACCGATTCCTATGATGCCATGACAACAAATAGAATCTATCAAAATGCGCTGCTTCCTCACCAGGCGGTGGAAATGCTTTTTGCAGGTTCGGGTACGCAGTATGATCAAAAAATGTTAGAATTGTTTCGGGACTATGCTGCTATATATCCAGTAGGGCTGACCATTCAGCTGAATACAGGTGAGACCGCTGTCGTTGTACGCATTCATCCGAAAGCACCGCAGAGACCGGTGGTTAGGGTCATCATGGATCAGGAGGGCAATACGCTTGCATCTCCTTATGAGCTGGATCTGTTAAATCGCTTATCTGTGATGATTACAGGGGTGATGGGGGAGTCACCCTCCGTATTATCTCTAGTTGAATACCCCCAGTTTACATAAATGCATTCACGACATGCAGTTTAATCCAGCGGGTATAGTTCAATTTAGGAAATAAGGTGAAGTAAATGACTTTAATGAATCATGAAACAAAACAGCCGCGTGCGCTTTCTCCGGCATACGATCCATGGGATCCGATTGTGTCGTTAAGAAAATATGGAAAACATGTACTCACAAGCGTTGAAATGACCGTGACTCATCTATGTAATATGCGATGTGAGCATTGTGCGGTTGGAGAAATGCTTGTCATGCGGGAGGCTCCTTCCATTCCTGTTTCTCAAATGATTGAGGCGCTTGATCGGGTCGAGCATTTGGAGACGATTAGCTTGACCGGCGGAGAGCCTAGCTTTTTGGAGAAGACCGTGGATGAAATGATTCTTCCCCTGTTGAAATACGCCAAGGAGCGGGGAGTGCGCTCCCAGATTAATTCGAATTTGACTATGGACATCAGCCGGTATGAAAAGCTGCTTCCATATTTAGATGTTATGCATATTTCTTTTAATTATCTAAATGCAGCAGACTTTCATGAGGTTGGATTTGCAAACAGTAACCGTCCTGTTGGTTATGATACAGCCGCCAAAATGTACGATCGAATGATGGAGAACAGCCTTAAGCTTAGCGAGCAAGGTATGTTTATTTCAGCGGAATCGATGATTAATTATCGTACACATAAGAAGCTTGGGGAGATTCACCAGATTATCGGTGAAATGGGCTGCAGAAGACATGAAGTACATCCGATGTATGCTTCAAATTTTGCTGCTACGCTGCCTGTGTTATCACTAGACGACATGCGTAATGCCATAGACGGGCTGCTGGATGTGAGAGACAAAGAGATGTGGATGCTCTTTGGAACACTGCCGTTTTATGCATGCAATGGAGGAGAAGAGGATCGTAAATTGATTTCTCGTTTGTATCATGAGCCAAATGTCACCGTAAGAAATGATCCGGATGGTCGCAATCGTGTGAACGTGAACATGTTTACCGGAAATGTATATGTGACGGATTTTGCAGATATCGCGGCTTTTGGCAATATCAACAACGAGCGTTTGGATGATATATTTGAGGAATGGACTTCTAATCATCCACTAAATCAGACCGTAAACTGCTTCTGTGATGCAGCAAATTGCTGCGGACCGAATTTACTGGTTAGGGATATGTACTACAAGGATGTTGATTTCAAGACACGCAAAGCTTTTCCGAATATCATTGGGTAATTAAGCAATGAAGGGCTGCCTCAGTATATAATGAGGCAGCCCTTCGTTCATTTATTCCTTGGTTTTAACTGCTGCATGGCGAACAAATTTGATGATTTCCATCAGCAGCACAGCGCCAAGAGCTAGTCCGGCGGCAATCAAGAACTCATTCCAACCAAACGTGTCCGGTATGGAGAAGATGCTCCGGAGACCAGGAATGAGAGTGAGGCTGTACAAGACAAAGCAGACGAGCACGGCTCCGATAACATATTTATTCGAGAACAATCCGACCTGGAATATGGTCTGCTGTGTAGAACGTGCTGCAAAGGTTTGCAGCGTGCGGGCCAAGATCAACGTCGTGAATGCCATAGCAACACTCATTTCCGGCGAATGGGAAAGCCCGATATATTGTGACACAATAACCGCGACCCCGATAAGGATCCCGCGGGTTAGAACAGCGCCTAAGGTTCCGCCGGCAAAAATCCCTTCATTGATGTCTCTTGGTTTACGGGACATGACGTTGGGTTCGGCTTTTTCCATACCAAGCGCAATGGCTGGGAGCGAGTCATTTGCCAGATTAATAAAAAGAAGCTGAATAGCGGTAAAAGGATTGATCCAATCGACAATAAGCGCAAACAGGATGGCGATGATAGCACCGAGATTCCCTGCAAACAGATAGGCAATGGCTTTTTTAATATTGTCGAATACAGTTCTTCCGACACCGACTGCCTTCACAATGGAGACGAAGTTATCGTCAGTGAGAATCATCGCGGCTGAATCTTTGGCTACATCGGTACCGCTGCCCATGGCTACGCCGATATCAGCCTGTTTCAGGGCAGGCGCGTCATTCACACCGTCTCCGGTCATGGCTGTAATTTTTCCTTTTTTCTGCCATGCTCGTACAATTCGGATTTTGTTTTCAGGAGATACGCGGGCATAGACGGAAATATGCTCAAGCTTCTCTTCAAGCTCCTGTTCAGACATCGCGTCAAGCTCCTGTCCTGTGACGGCAATGTCATCCTCGTTCATCAGCCCGATATCACGGCCAATAGCCTGGGCAGTCGTCTTATGGTCCCCGGTGATCATTACTGTACGAATACCGGCTTTCTTGGATTCAATGATGGATTCATACACTTCCTCGCGTGGAGGATCAATCATTGCTGTAAGTCCTACAAGAACAAGGTCGTGCTCATCTTCAACACCGATTTTATCGGTATCATCTGGAACCGTTTTGTAAGCATAAGCTAGTACACGAAGGGCTCTCTTTGAAAAGTCCTCATTAGCTTCTTGAAACCTTGTAAGGAGCTCTTCTGTGAGCGGCTTCTGCTCACCGTCGATGAACACTTTCGTGCATCGGGTGAACAGGACATCCGGTCCGCCTTTCGTCAGCAGTGCCTTCTGACCGTTAAAGGTATGGATGGTAGACATGAGCTTCCGGTCGGAATCAAATGGAATTTCAGCTTCTCTAGGAAATTGATCTCGTATTTCACTGTAATGTTTATTTTTGCTGTTACTGAATGCAATGAGCGCAATTTCGGTAGGATCACCAAGCTCCTTACCTTCTTCGTTGATATGTGAATCATTACATAATACCGCGATATGAAGGAGGCGCCGCTCCGCATCGTTCCATTCATCCGGATCATCCGGGAACTCTTCCTTGACCCCTTCTGGCAAGAAGTAATCAACGACGGTCATTCTGTTCTGAGTAAGGGTACCTGTTTTATCTGTACAAATAACGCTGGTTGATCCAAGCGACTCCACTGCAGGCAGTTTTCGGATGATGGCATGCTGCTTGGCCATCTTGTTGGTACCCACTGACAAAACAATGGTGACGATGGAGGATAAAGCCTCAGGAATAGCTGCAACTGCTACAGCAACGGCGAACATGAGGGCATTCAAAATAGAAGCCGTCATATCGCTGGTATCGCCCGACAGCCAGATTCGTCCTGCCTCCACGCCAAATATGATAATGGACAAAATCAGAATAAAAATACCAAGCTTTTTACTGAACTTCTCCAGCTTTCGCTGAAGCGGAGTCTGCTTCATTTCTGCGGTTTCAATAAGCCCGGCTATTTTTCCGATTTCGGTGCCTGCTCCAGTTTCGGTCACGACAATTGTTCCTCGACCATACACCGTCAGAGCACCGCTGAAAACCATATTAAGGCGATCCCCTAGTGCGGCTTCACCTTCTATCAGATCCGTGTGCTTCTCAACAGCCTCAGACTCGCCCGTAAGCATCCCTTCGTTCACTTTAAGGCTTCCTGATTCAATAATACGCCCGTCCGCAGGAACGTAATCACCTGCTTCAAGAATAACGATATCACCGGGCACGAGTTCTCTTGCCGGAATAGTGCTTCTTGCCCCGCCGCGGATAACCTTGGCTTCTGGAGCAGACAAGCCCCGCAGCGCATCCAGCGAGCTCTCCGCTTTTCGTGTTTGGACTACGCTTACGACGGCATTAAGAATTAAGACCAGAAATATAATAAGCGATTCCATTAGATGACCCAAAATAAGCTGTACAACTGCGGCAATCAGTAGAATAATGACCATTGGATCCTTGAAATTCTCTAGAAACAGCTTCCAAATGGAATCCTTGTCTTTTGCCTTTAATTCATTGTATCCTATGGTTTCAATACGCTGCTGAGCTTCGGCTTGTGACAGGCCATCCTTGCGGCTGTCTACTTCTTGCAGTACTTTTTCTGTATCTAGCTGATAATATTTCAAGTGACGAGGCTCCTTTCCAATATCAGTGGCTTGTTACGCTCATGGGGTATAATTATGTATATTTTGTTCTACCTTAGAGCACTGGCAGTATAATTTCTCCCATTCCCCCTTTATTTATCCTTTATCGCAGACGTAATATTATTTACCCCAATTTATGAGAAATGAAAGTATAAACCTAAGTTTAAGGTGCACTCTTAAAATAGAAGATCTTTTTTAGGATTTCCTCAAATTTTACATTTGCCGGTTTACATGTGTTCGTTATTTTGCTTATCATAGACAGGTGAGCCTGAAGGGCTGGCTGATCTGTTAAGGATTAGAATACATACTTACATAAAGGGGATGCGGACTTGTGGAGAAAAATATCATACTTAACAAACCTGAGGCTATGATTTTTGATATGGATGGGACGTTGTTTCAAACAGAATCACTGCTTATTCCTGTGTACCATAAAATGTTTGATATCTTGAGAGAAGAGGGGCACCATCAGGGAGAAACACCGCCGGAGGAGCTCATTCTTAGCAGTTTAGGTATGCTTCTTCCAGATATTTGGAAACGTGTTATTCCGAACTCGACGGAAGCTGCGAAGCTGCGCGCTGATGAACTACTCCTGCAGCTGGAACTTGAAGGGCTGGAGCAAGGAGTAGGAGTACTTTATCCCGGTGTCAAAGATACGCTGCAAGCCTTGCGTGATCTGGGAGTAAAACTGTTTGTTGCGAGTAACGGGCTGGAGCATTATGTAAAAGGAGTTGCTCAAGTTCACGGTATCACACCTCTGTTTGATGATCTCTATAGTGCCGGAGAATATGCTACCGCATCAAAGGTAGATTTAGTCAAATTGCTGCTGGATAAGCATAATATCAGCACGGCTTGGATGGTCGGCGATCGCTCCTCTGATGTGGAGGCGGGTGTTGAGAATGGACAGGCGGTTATCGGATGCGCTTATGCCGGATTCGGACGTGAAGATGAACTGAAAGGCTCCAGTGCCTTCCTTAATGATTTTACAGAGCTATTGTCACTTTACAAGAACGCTGAATAATAGAATTTAAAAATGAATGCTTGTTCAAATATGTATTAAACCGCGACTGAGGTTCCCTTGTAGAAAGCGTTTTGTTTCTCTTCATGCTTTCAAAGGGAACTCCTCATAAGCGGTTATTTTAGTTCATATCATTGGACTAAAGGGGGAAGTTAACCTTTCTGTGGCTGCTGATTATACAGCCAGATGGAATACTCCAGAGGCTTTACAATAGCCTTCGTATAAACTTCGCTCTGTCCGATTTGTGCAAAAACCTCGCGGGCTGGCTTAGGGTTGACCTCAATCAGAAATAGATCGCCGTTCTTATCTATTGCAATATCTAGAGCGAGCTCACATAATGCACCGTAAGTAGCTTCTAAATACTTCGCAACCTCAATACCAAAGGTTTCAACAGTAATGCTGACCTCGGCTCTTTTATTCTCATCATCAATCCATTGTGAAAGCAGCTCATTCATTTCAATGGCTGTACCGCCGCCGTGAAGGTTGGATGTGATGCTCCTATGACCTCCGATTCGACCAGCACATCCGGTAAACTCCCATGCCCCGTCTTGATTTTTTTGCACCAGCATTCTGTAATCGTGCACCCGGCCGTTTGGAAGCTGGAGCTGGACCCCTTGCTGTATAATGTAGCGGTTCTTCACATCCCAATCATGAAGAAATTTAGGGAGTTGGGAGTAATGAAGCCGCCTTGGCTCGATAATCCTTCGTTTGTGATCCCTGCCTTGGATTAGAAGAATTCCGTTCTTGGCAACTCGTTCAATTCTGAGTATGCCTCGGCCGCCGGTGCCGTTGATCGGTTTAATATAGAGCAGTCTGTGCTTCTTGAGCATGAGCTTCAGATCCGTACTGTTTTGGTACAGCCTGGTATCCAGCAAATAGGGCCTGAACTTCTGCTTCATTTTTAGAATTTGATGGATGGTCCACTTATTACGCAATGGACGATTCAGGAAGAGCAGATGGGAATATTTATGCCGGAAGTTTCGCAACTCCTCAAATCGTGCGCTGCGCTGGATTCTACAGCGATCAAAAATCATGTCCGGAAACCTTCTCCATTTTCGAGTCCAGCGTTTTCCTTCCGGTTCATAAATTAGGGCGCGGATCATTTCTTTGGACGGATGGACATCGGAAGGTGTGAATACATAAATATCTAGCCCCAGCCGTTCCCCTTCCTGAGTCATTCTTTCGTATATTTTCCTTTCTTCAAGCTGCTTCTTATCGTTGAGGTATAGTGTCAATATGCCTAAGACAGGTGACGGCATAAGATAATCACCTTCTTTGATCATTAAATTTAAAAGAGCTTTTTTCTGCAATATTATCCGTTCTGTTTCGCAAGGTAAGTGCAGTATTGAAATATTCGCTCCAGTGATCTTTTACGAATGGCGGGCTCATCAAATTTCATTGGCCTGGAGTTGGCTTCAAAGAACCAAATCCCACCGCTTTTGTCAATACCAAGATCCATCGACATTTCTCCCAGACTATGGCCGGAGGCTTTTTCGATTTGTCTTGCGATTTCTAAAGAGGTATCCTTTACCTCATTCATGATGCTCGCTGCATTCTGGGAATCAAAGACACTGCTGAGAAGAAGAATCGGGTCTTCAATTGTCCCTCCGCGAGGGACATGAGTCGTAATGCTTTTGCGGCCGGCAAGCCTGGCGCCCACACCTGTCATGCGCCACTGGCCTTTCGCATTCTTTTGCACCAGAACACGGAGGTCAAAGGGACGTCCCTCATAAGCGGAAAGTTCAATACCTTGCTGGATAATATAGTCGCTTTGTATTGTCTTTTGTTTAATTCGTTTCCATAAGTTTTCAATATTCGAAGCCTTGTAGGTAGTACTTTTATTGTAATCCTGAATTTTGAGCTTGTATGGAAGCTTATCTTCCTCGTGGTAGTGAAGCATCATGATTCCTTTTCCTGCTTTTCCGCTCTCGGGTTTTAAATAAACATAAGGATAAGATTGGAGTACCTCTTTCAATTCTTCAATCGAGTGAAGTTTTAGGGTGTGAGGAATGTAGGCATTCGTTGATTTGGCCATGCTCAGCCATTCAAACAGCTCCCATTTATTAAAAAAATATGGATTGTATAGTTTGATTTTAGGATGAGCGATACATTCCTTAATTTTTTTGCGAACAAGAGGTTTATGCTCATCTTCCCTGAGAGGTATGCGATTATAGACGATTTGCGGCAGCGGATACTTCCCTTGAACCCATGTTTTACGTACGGCATTGTATTTGTATCCTCTGACGGTGGCAGCAGACAGCTTAAGATCGCGAACGGTAACGATGTATACTAAACAGCCCATTTGCTCACCTATTTTTATAATATCTTTAAAATTACGATGATTCCCTCGGAATTTTCGCTCTTTATCATGGACCGTTAGAATGGCAATTGCAGGCTTAATGTTTTTTTTGCCGCCTGCTAGGAATTTACCTTCTGGTGGAATTTGCTCAGATACGTGCAATGCGCCAGGATATGCTCCACCGAAGCTTTCCCTTCTGTGCGGAGGGAAGGGTGACGAAAAATGGATCTGCCCGGTTTGGCGTTCGCTTCGAACATCCATACTTGTGCCTCCTGATCAATGCCGAGATCAAAACCGATTTCACCGAGGAGGTGTTTATGATGAAATTCGATAGCCTCAGCTAATTTAATGGCTGTATTTTTTGCCTGTTGCAGGATCTCTTGTGACCGGTCACCAAACGTTCTGCTCAGAGCCTGTTCCGGTGTCATTAGGGAGCCGCCGTTTTTAATGTGAGTAGTTATGGAGCCCTTACCTGCTTTCTTTGCCCCGATTCCAACAACAACCCATTCGTTATTTCCATCCTTATGCATATGAAAACGGAAATCGATAGGGCACCCATCTATTTCAATCAAGCGAATTCCTTGCTGCACAACATAATCCTTTGTTCGAGAACCTAGCCTTGACTGCAGCATGGCAGCAAGCTTTTTAAAGGTAGAGAACCTTAGGAGAACGTTGCCGTCTGTTCTGCGAAACCGTGCAAAATAACCTTTCTTCGGTAAATAAGTCAGACGAAAAATACCTTGACCGAGGCTTCCGGCTGAAGGTTTGTAGTATACGAACTGGTGACGCTCGAGCATTTCCTTGATTTGATCCATGCTCGGGTTCATATGTGATTCCGGAACGTAGCCATTGACGGTTTGATCATGCTCAAGTAGTCGGTAAATGTCCGATTTGTTAAAGAAGCTCCAATTGAAGAAGGGTATATTTTTGCGTTCAAAGCGGTCGCGAAGCTGATTAGTCGATTGTGAAAAATCTGATCGTCTGCTTGGAAGTCTGTTGTATACGACATCGGGAAGAGGGACATATCGTCTGGAGAATCCCCCGCTGCTGTTCAAAAAGTAGCCATGAACTCTTTCATTTCCCCAATCAATATCTTTAGGTGTAAAGCCAAAAGTATATGAATTTTGATTGCCATGCCTTAAGATCTGTTTAACGAACCCGGTGCGCGAACCAAAAGGATTTACTAAAGAATGAGGTCCGTCAGAAAGGATGCCGATGAGTGGTCCAAGCTGAACCTCATCTCCATCTATTCCTTTAGCGAGAATGCTGCCTGAACTCGGGATTTGGATCGCATTACGTAAGCTGCTTGAGAGATAGATGTGCTTACCCGATTTCTTTAATGGCTTCAGATTAACAGGGATACGGTTCTTCCCAAGCCGGATGTGGATTGTTTTTTTGCCGGATAGTTGGAAATTGTTAATTAGAGCATTGGATATATAGATGACCTTCTCCGGCCGTTTTGTAAAATGCACATTACAAAAAGTCAGACTCATTGATTTTATCCTCCTATCCTGAAACGTTGCTGATCTTGTAGAAAGTTTTAAGCGTCTCAGGCCAGCTAAGCTGGATGTATTCGGCTATTTTAGTGTATTGCTGATAGACATATCACTACTGGGTTCGAAGCAATAAATAACGAGCATACTCAAGAGGTCTGTTATATGCGAGATTTGCGCTTTCGGTGTCACCGGCAAGAAGAAAGGAAGCGCGACCTGGTTTAGAGTTAATTTCAATAATCCACAGCCTGCCATTCCGATCAATTCCGTAATCAATGCCGAGTTCGCTTAATCTTCCATAACGTGCTTCTAAAACTCCAGGAATGATTGCTGATAATTCAGCTGCTTTTTCAATAATGAGGTCGGCCATATCTTTGCCGTATTCCGTTTCCAAAAAGTGGCTGGTATTCATCGCGCGTCCCCCTCCATGAAGATTGGAGGTAAGGCTGCCTTTTTCTCCTTCACGAATCGCATGGCCGCTTATACTCCACTGTCCGTGGCCATTCTTTTGAACAAGTACTCTTAAATCAAATGGTTTCTCTTCATGGTTCATAAGTGGCAGATAGGGCTGGACAATGAAGGTTCTAGTGGACAGAATGCGATGGAGCTGAGAGAGTCCAAGCTCGTGGTTTGCAAACCGTTTGTTAAACATATGATTGGATCGGTTGCGGCCTTGGATAAGCAATTTTCCATCCTTAGCACAACTCCGAACAAGAACTGTGCTTTTTCCATGAGTCCCGGCCTGAGGTTTTAAAAATACGCCTTGTGGATATCGAATTAACCATTGCTTTAACTGATCCTTGCTTGAATAGATAGCGGTCTCGGGTAAATGATCAATCAGACGACTGCTTAAACGAAGGGAGTTGTATATATGCCACTTTCCGGGAAGTCCTCTGGACAAATATTTAATTTTGCGGGAAGCTGATTTGGAAGCCTGCTTTAATCTCCGTCTGAATACTCCAGGCACAGGAGTTAGACACCGGTCATAAATGAGATCTGGGACTTGGATTGGACCTTGAACCCAGCGGTCTTTAATAAACTGGTATCCTTGATAATTACCGTCAGGCTCAGAGCTTCTGGGAGTTATAATGACAACATTCATGCCAAACTTGCAGCCTTCCTGACATAACTTACGGCAAAAGCTTTCATCTGCAAAAGGAGGGGTGCCTGCACGTTCATTAACGAGCACGCCTAGAGTGCCGAGCAACTGTTGCATGCCTTCTTTTCCTCCTTTCTTTTGTTAGAATCCAGCCAAGTAAGCCGAATAGTCGAGCATAGCGATGACAGATGGACGAATCTTATTGTCGTTTAGCGGCGTGTTGTCATTCTTGGAAGGCTTGGAGTTGACCTCGATCAGCCAGACCCTGCCCGAATGATCCAGGGCAAGGTCGATACCCAGTTCACCGAAATGTGCCGGTATGGAAGTATCGATACCTTCTGCTATACTCAGCGCAGCCTTATGCAAATGGGAATACGCGTTTTTTTTAGCTTCGGCAGTTAATACGCTTTTGCCTGCGGCCTCTTTTACAGTGCTGAGGGTTCCGCCTCTGGCCAAATTGGATACGAAATGGCTTCCGCCTGCAACGCGGGCTACAATGGAAGTAACCTTCCATTTGCCTTCACGATTTTTCTGAACCAGTGCTCTGAAATCAACCGGCTTTTTCCCGATATCAATGAGCTGAAGTCCTTGCTGAATCTGGTACTTTGTCGCCTTCATCTTGCCGGATATTCCCGCAAACAATTTGGTAAGAGATGAATAGACCTGTCTTTGAACGCCTCCAAGCTGAGTCGACAGAGTCATGTACGTTCCATCCGGCTGCCGGGATATTCTTACGATTCCTTTACCTAGGCTGCCGCGCACAGGCTTTAGAAATACAACCGGATAAGTGAGGCACATGTTCTTAAAAACAGAAAAAGATTTAAGAGAATGAGATTCTGGTAAATATTTTCGGAGGCTGCCTTCTGTTTTCAATGCATCAAACACTTCGTTTTTGTCGAGAAATTTTTCATTATACGTCAGTGTTCCGTAACGAGATTTTACTTCCTTCACAAAATACTGTACGCTAGGTTTGTTCTCAAGCTTGCGTGAAGTCAGACGATTGTTAACGACATCAGCAATGGGCATGACTCTTTTTTTCCACCCTTCGTCGTAAATCCATCCTTCAATTTGACCGGTTACCTCATCGGTGATATGGTCTGGTGTAATAAAGTAGACATATCCTCCCCGCTTTTGACAGGCTCTTACCAGTTCACTGCAAAACATAGTGATTGAACCAAAGGGCTTATCAAGACTAGCGGGGTGATCTCGACTGATTAACACACTGATCAGGGGACCAATGCGCAATGTCCGGTTGCTGTCGAAATAACGGATTTGCAGAACGGCGCGAGAAGTAAGTCCGCATCTTTCGGCAAGTATGGGGCTTAGTCGCATACCCTCAAACTTGGGCACGGAAATAATGGTTACTTCTTGATTAAAGCTTCCGAATGCAAGCTGGAGCGGACGTCCGGCAGGAATTTTCCACTGCTTTAGAAATTTCTCACCGATCATCACGACGTCATCCTGCAGGATGCCCGATCCGCTAATGTGGATCGCTACTTTTTTTTGGGACATCGTGGATCTCCTTCCAGGGGCAAACAAGATGTCAGTCATTTTTAGATGTAAGCTGAATATGAGAAAGTGCATGTGATTCATCATATGAGGACATATATCCCTTGGTGATTGACCATTTTTTGCAAAATTCGTTTTAATTTTAGGTTGTTGTACCTGGATAGAAGCATGCAAAATAATAGTACAACTTTAACAAAAGAAAGGATTATGTATTATGAACGTTTATGACAAAGCACACGATTTGGCGAAAGCACTTAGAGAGAGCGAGGAAGTGCAAGAAATTTCCCAGGCTATGAAGCTGGTAGAGGCGGATCCGGATTCCAAGCGTATGCTTGATGAGTTTCGTGTTCGTCAGAACGAAATTCAACAGCGTATGATGACAGGGGATATGCCTTCACAGGAAGAAATGGAAACGATGGAAAAGTCCTTTGAAGTACTTAGCCTGAACCTGAATATTCGCAGACTGTTTGAAGCGGAGAGACGTCTCAGCGTTATTATTGAAGATGTCAATAAGATTATTATGGAAAGTCTGCAGCACTTGTATGGCGGCGAACTAAGAAACTAATCTCATACTATCTCTCTTTCTTTTGAAATCAACTCACATATTATTTCTTCTTGTTCATAGAATAGAAATATAGATTCTATGATAGAAGAGGAGTTGAACAGGTGTGAAAGGGATGAGTATAAGATTTGGAAAGTGGAAGCATGTACTCTATATGCTGATAGCCGGGGTGATGCTGGTTTATGCCCTGCCGAAGCTTACTTTTGAAGGCTGGAGTGCAGGATTCAGCATAGCCTGGCTGGCATTTACGCTGCTCGTAATCGGTGCAAATCTGCACTTTATTTTAGGTGTGGATGAAGAGAAGAAGCAGGCGCTGGAGCGTGTAAGGAAAGCAAAGCTTCGCCAGTGGGAGCTGAAATGGACAGAGGATACCGAACAGGGGAAATCTGTAAAAATTATACCGGCTAAAGAAAATAGCAGTAATATTTGAAAAAAGGGGTGATCATTCGCGTTATCTATAGATAGCGCAGGAGTCACCCCTTTTTTTGGGCTGTTTTTCTTTTTAATGATATAATTGGTTATAACTATACGTAAATCGATTCGTCGGAGGGGTGTAAACAGTTTGGAAGGATTTGAAGAAGAAACGGTAACGAAGCATGTGCAGCTCCTTCAATACATAGAGCAGTTAAAGATCGGGTCAAAAATATCAGTTCGCGGTCTGGCAAGAGATATGGGAGTTAGTGAAGGCACGGCCTACCGTGCTGTAAAAGAAGCAGAAAATGTGGGCTTGGTTGTAACGAAAGAACGGATTGGAACGGTACGGGTGGAGAAAAGGCTGCGAGGTGCTTCTGAACAGCTCACTTTTGGTGATGTCGTTGAGATCGTAGAGGGGCATGTCCTTGGAGGAAACGAAGGGCTGGGTAAGCCGTTGTATAAATACGTGATTGGTGCGATGAAAGAAGAAGCAATGGCGAAGTACATCGATGCAGGCAGCCTGCTTATCGTCGGCAACAGGGATAATGCGCACAGCCTTGCACTAAATCAGGGTGCGGGCGTACTCATTACCGGAGGCTTCGGAACAAATGCAGAAGTGAAGGACCTTGCTGACAAGCTTAATCTGCCGATCATATCTTCAAGACATGATACCTTTACAGTGGCATCTATGATCAACCGGGCGATTTTTGACAGATTGATTAAGAAGAAAATTATGCTGGTCGAGGATATCGTGGGCGAAAAGCCAAAGACCTATTATTTAAAATTAAGCAGCACAGTAGCCGACTTCAGCAGGCTTGTTCTAGAAACTGGAGAGCTGCGTTTTCCCGTTATTGATGAATGGAACCGGGTCATCGGCATCATCAGCCGCAAAGATGTGGTAGATTTGGATGACCAGCAAAGCATTGATAAAAGCGTCGTGCGCAAGCCCGTTACGGCTAATCTCAAAACTTCGCTGGCTTCCGCTGCGCAAATTATGGCCTGGGAAGGCATTGATTATTTGCCGATCGTCGATCGAAATCGAAAGCTTATTACGTCAGTGAAGCGTAAAGAAGTGCTTGATGCTATGCGTGACACCCAGAAGCAGCCTCAGCTTGGAGAAACGTTTGACCATTTGATATGGAGCGGCTTTGTCGAAGAGAGGGGAGATCAGGGAGAGATTCATTATAACGGGGTCATTATTCCTCAGATGGCGACGGATCTAGGCACAATCTCAGAGGGCGTTCTTATTCATATGATGACTCAGGCCGGCTATAGAATTGCGAGAGAGGTTACCGGAAACGATCATATGCTGGAGAACATTTCGACCTATTTTGTGCGTCCACTCCAGATAGAAGATAAAGTGACGATATCCCCTAGCGTGATGGAGCTGAGCAGGAGAAATTGTAAGCTTGATATCGATCTTGTTCGGGATGGACAGCTTATCTGCAAAGCAATTATGACTTTGCAATCGATAGACCTGGCGTAGGTATAAATTGAGATAAGAAGGAGAAGTCCCCTTTCAACCGGGGGACTTTTCGCTTTTGATATGAGAGTAATGAATACGATTGCGGATTCCTGCAAACAGGTTGAAAGCTCCCAGCACGATAAACATGCCTTCTACAATAACGGCTACGGTAGAACCGCTGAACATAAACATTTGAATAAAGGCGAGCATAATCAGCATAATCCCCATCCAAATGTTTGTCGTTGCCTGGTAGATACCTCTTTGCAAAGCATCTTTTGCCCTGCGTCCACGGATGCTGGTGAAGCCGGCACAGACGGTAGAGAGAATGAACAAAGCAAATAGCAGGTAACGAATGGCATCAAGCATGAGAAGAAGGACAGCTCCTTTTTATATAATAAATATGGAAGACAGCCCTATTGTATCATGTTTTTGACTATAGATTTCAAATGATTCAAAATGATTCCAGTTAAAATGGTCAACATCGATGTACCTTGTATCACTCAATAACAGGTGAAATCTCAATCCAAACTTGCAGCACTCCTTCCATCACAAGCATGGTGGTAATCTTGACCGAATAGGAGTGTCCTCTTACGTTATAGGTTTTGTTGTCGAGCATAATGCGTGTCATCTTACTGTATTCATCGATATTATAGACATCTCTTCCTCGGAGCACTTCAAGCTCATTACCAAGCAGCTGAATGATCTCCTTAATGGACACGGAATCGGGGGCTTTATCTGATTCTTCAGCGCGGATATTGATTTCTTTGATGACCGTTTGTCTTTTGCTGTATTTCTTAAGCGAGTTGATATCGTCAATGTACTGCTCCTCCTGGATCTTAAGGTCTTTGTTCTCAAGCCACAGCTCATTATAGCTCGCGTGAAAAATAGCATTGTACACAACGCTCCCTACAATCATCCCTAGAACGAATACCCCGGACAATTGCATCAATGACTGATAGCGGCGAAACGGGGGCACGCGCATTGACGTTTTCCCTCCTTAACTAGTTCCTGATGGTGCTTACCCACTTCACAAGCTCTGTTCCCATATGGGCACCTAGAAAGGCGAAGATGAGATAAATGATCTGCTTAATCGCAGGAGATAAATTTCCATCAAGCACATTGCTCTCAATGACACGCATCGGATCGATTGTTCCGCCTACAGCTGCTGCAAGTGCCCAAATTTTAATGCGGCCGGCAACATCCAGCATGGTTTGTGTAGGCGGCTGCATCGAAATCACTGCCCCGATTCCCCCAAGCATAGAACCGCCTAAAACGATGCCGAAGGCGATAAAGAAGTCGAGGATTACTTTTGACATAAAACTCATTTTTGCCACTCACCTTTCTTATATCCATCTACAACGATACACGTGGACAGCTGCTGTATCCGATTCTCATTAGCTTGTACTCTATTCTATGGGCGGAGCCTTGCCTGATATGATAAAATAGTAAAGATAAAGTATGTAAAGTTATTTAAGTGGAAGGGACGAAACAGATCATGAGTTCATTTGTACATCTGCATGTTCACAGCGAATACAGCCTGCTTGATGGTGCGGCGCGGATTACAGAGCTCGTGGACAAGGCAGCAGAATACGGGATGAAGGCATTAGCTCTAACAGATCACGGTGTCATGTACGGAGCCATCCCTTTTTATAAAGCTTGTGTTGCTAAAGGAATTAAGCCGATCATCGGCTGTGAAGTATATATAACGGCAGGTTCCCGCCATGAGAGAGGCAGCCGCAAGGACCAGCCGATTTATCATCTTATATTGCTGGCCCAGAACATGACGGGATACCGGAATTTAATGAAGCTGAGCTCAATTGGACACTTGGAAGGATTCCACTATAAGCCAAGGATCGATATGGAGAGCCTCGCTCAATACAGCGAAGGGATCATATGTCTAAGCGCATGTCTTGGCGGAGAAATCCCACAGCATCTGTTGATGGGTAAAGTGGAGGAAGCACGAAAGGCAGCAAGCAGATACAAACAGATATTTGGAGACAGGTATTATCTCGAGCTTCAGGATCATGGACTTACTGAACAAAAAAGAGTGAATCCACAGCTGATCAAGCTTGCAGAAGAGCTGTCGATTCCGCTTGTAGCGACGAATGATGCTCACTATTTATCCCAGGAGGATGCCGAAGTGCAGGATGTACTGATCTGTATCGGTACAGGGAAAACCGTTGAAGACGAGGATCGGCTTCGTATTCCTTCAAGCCAGCTCTATCTGAAGAGCAGCGAGGAGATGGACCGGCTGTTCCCCCATGTGGAGGAAGCGGTTCGGAATACGGTCACCATTGCAGACAGCATACAGCTTGAGCTGGAGTTCGGACATTCCATATTGCCGGAATACCGCCCGCTTCCTGACACAACTTCTCCTGGAGAATATTTGCGACAGCTGTGCCTTACAGGTCTTGAAGAACGCTACAAGGACACAGACCGCTGGCAGGATAAAGACAAGAAATCCGAGCTGTATGAAAGACTGAACTATGAACTTTCCGTTATTGAAACAATGGGATTCTCTGATTATTTCCTCATCGTGTGGGATTTCATCGCTTATGCCCATAAACAGGGGATTGCGACGGGTCCAGGAAGGGGTTCCTCTGCGGGCAGTCTTGTAGCCTATGTACTTCATATTACAAGTGTAGATCCAATCAAATATAGGCTCCTATTTGAACGTTTCCTCAATCCTGAGCGTGTGACGATGCCGGATATTGATATTGACTTTAGTGATGAACGGCGTGATGAGGTCATTGAATATGTCGCGGCTAAATATGGACGTGAGCATGTCGCTCAGATTATTACCTTTGGAACACTGGCAGCACGCGCAGCGGTCAGGGATGTAGGCAGAGTGCTGAACATTCCATATGGCGAAGTGGATAAAGCTGCAAAGCTTATACCCGGGCAGGTGGGGATGAATATCTCTAAGGCGCTTGAAATGAGTCCTGAGCTGAAGGCTTTGTATGACACCAAGACGAAGACTAAGGAACTGCTGACGATGGCTAAAAAAGTGGAAGGGATGCCAAGGCATGCTTCGACTCATGCGGCAGGAGTAGTCATTTCCAAAGACCCGCTGACCGATGCGGTTCCTCTTCAAGAAGGCAGCGAGGGAACAGCGCTTACCCAATATTCTATGGAGAATCTTGAGGCTATTGGGCTGCTCAAGATGGATTTCCTTGGACTTCGAACGCTTTCCATTATTGAACGCTGTATGAGATGGATCGGGGAACAGGAAAAAGACGTACCTGATTTTAAATCGATACCTGATAATGACCCTCTTACCTATGAGATGCTCGGACAAGGAGATACCACAGGCATATTCCAATTGGAGTCTGCTGGGGTAAGGCGAGTGCTGAAGGATCTGAAGCCGTCGGTATTTGAGGACATTATTTCAGTGGTAGCACTGTATCGTCCAGGGCCAATGGATTTTATTCCAAAATATATTCAAGGCAAGCATGGGGAGATCAAGGTAGAGTATCCGCATCAGGACCTCGCCCCTATACTGGAGGATACGTACGGAATTATTGTGTATCAGGAACAAATCATGCAGATTGCTTCCTTGATGGCAGGGTTTTCTTTAGGTGAAGCGGATCTTTTGCGCAGAGCAGTGTCTAAGAAGAAGCGTGAAGTCCTGGATAAAGAACGGGAGCACTTTGTAAACGGTAGCCTGAAGCAGGGCTACAGCAAAGAGGATGCCGAAGCGGTGTACGATATGATCGTGCGCTTTGCTAACTACGGTTTTCCGCGTGCCCATGCGGCGGCTTATGGTATTCTAGCCTTTCAGACTGCTTATCTTAAGGCGCATTATCCTGTCGAATTTATGGCTTCCATGCTGACTGCAGTCATGGGGAACCATCGTAAAGTGGCGGAATATGTTGTCGAAGCCAGACGAATGAATATTCGGGTTTTGCCTCCGGACGTGAATGAGAGCGGGGTTCTGTTTACACCGGCACCAGGAGGTTCAGGCATCCGTTTTGGACTGGCTGCGATTAAAAACGTAGGAACTCAGGCTGTGGAAAGCATTCTTGCTGAACGTGCCGAGGGACCGTTTGAGAGCCTGCTTGATTTCTGCAGGAGAGTGGATCTCAGAGTCTGCAACAAGCGAGTAATTGAATCACTTATACAGGCAGGGGCCTTTGATACGCTTCCAGGTCATCGTGCGCAGCTGTTTGCCATGCTGGATGAGGTGGTGGACGCCGCCACTAAATGGCGCAAAGAGCGGGAAGATCTGCAGATTCAGCTGTTTGATTTTGTTGAAACTCCTAACTGGGAAATTGAGTATCCGGATATCCCGAAATATACGATCACTCAGCAGCTGGAATTTGAGCGTGAACTGCTTGGATTGTATCTGTCAGGGCATCCTCTGGATGATTTCACAGATCTGCTTGAGAAGTACGAGGCGGAGAAGCTGATGGAGCTTGCTGAAGCTGAAGATAATGCAGCGGTGGTCACTGCAGGAATGGTTGTTTCTGTTAAACCGATCACGACTAAGCAAGGCAAAGCGATGGCTTTTATGGAGCTCGAAGATCAGATTGAACGGACCGAGGTTGTCTTGTTTCCTGAAGTATGGAGAAGAAGTAAGGATGCGGCAGACAAGGGTCAGCTGATCGCTATACGCGCTAAGGTACAGCTGCAGGACGAGGGTTTCAAGCTTCTTGCCGATGAGGTAACCGAACTTACTGCAGATCATCTGCAGCGGCTGACGCTTCAGAAGAAGTCGGGCAGTCGAGAAAAAAGCGGAGCTGTCAAAAGTCCGCAGGCAGGTGTCAATAAATCAAACAGTTCTTCGTCGAGTGCCCCAAAGGACGTGCCTGTACGGTCTTCCTCTTCTGTGGATAAACCTCGTGTTCGTAATGAACAGCGGGTGTTCCTTAAAATCAAGCCCGAAATAGAAAAGTCAGGTATACTGACAGAGCTTAAAGTATTGCTTCAGGAGCATCCTGGAAATGTAGCGACCATTCTTTTTTACGAAGAGAGCAAGGCTTACCGCGCATTGAGTGACGGCTACCGGATCAAGCCATCACCTGAACTGATTCAGCGTTTGGAAGATATGCTTGGTAAGAGGACTGTTATTTTAAAATAAAGGCTGCAGTTTTTATGACATCCCAGCTGATATTACGTACATTTTACGAACTATTTTCGCAGCTGCTGCATACACTTATGAACACCATAAAAGTGCAAGCAGGTTTTATAGCTTGCTGTGTGGTGCGTTATACGTGTTATGCAGCCAAAGTAATGCGAAGTTCCTAGTTTCGATGGATGGGGGAATCAGCGGATGTCATATGAAATTGCGGAAGCGATGCTGAAACGAAGAGGCGTAAGCGTGGAGTCAATTGCCAAAATTGTATACGATCTTCAAAAAAAGTTTCATCCGGAGCTTAAGGAAGAGGAGTGTATTGACAGTGTACGTGCTGTTCTTGCCAAACGAGAGGTACAGTATACTCTTTACACGGGAGTTGCTCTAGATGAGCTGGCAGAGAAGAGGCAGCTGCCCCAGCCGCTGCAAGCGCTGATGGAAGCGGATGAGCCGCTGTATGGTGTGGACGAGACTCTTGCTCTTGGAATTACGAGCGTATATGGTATGATAGGGCTTACAAGCTTTGGGTATTTGGATAAAGAGAAGACAGGTATTATTGAGAAATTGAACAATAAAAACGCAGGGATTCATGTGTTTTTAGATGACTTGGTGGCTGGTCTTGCGGCAGCGGCATCAGCCCGGATTGCGCATCAAAACATCAATGCGAAGATTTATCCGCTGAACCCGTAAATGTTTATATTCTGCTAATATGGAGATAACGAATGTTACGGTATTAAGCATTATAGGAACATTATGGTTATAATCGTCCCATGCCTTCCTTTCCTTTCCTTGCGGAAAAAAAGTCAGTTATGTTATCATTAACCCATTATACGGGCTTTGAACATGAGGCTTAGGGGGCGTACAATGGCATGTGGACGGTGATATATATTGCACCGACAGCAAAGATTGCTGACAGAATTAAAACTAGGCTTGCGGATGAAGGATTTTTAGTACAGGCCCGCCCCATCAGTTTATCCAAGCAACAGTTTGAAATTCTCGTTCCCTCCGGCGAGCTGGAAGAGGTTCAGGAAGTGCTGAATTCCATTTTGCATTCATAATGTTGAAAGCGGTGGAGTTCTATTCTTGTTTTTAGGACCAGATTCTAAATTGGACAAGGGATACGGTTGTACAGAGTGAAGCGACTCCCCACATGTGTCTGTCTCCTCTTTTTTTTGCTTATAGGGCACATTTTATAGCTGCTCATGTTAGCTTCGCAATGTTATGTCGATAATGTTAATTGACTGCATGGGCCATCAAATTTACGGCTGAAGAGGTGTAGTTGTGTTTAAAGATATTTTCCAGAAAAAACGGAAGTACGCGACCATTCCTTCAGAACGTGCAACACGCACAGATCATCCTGAAGGTGAGGAGCGGCCAAGACGTGAGATTCCTGAGGGACTCATGAACAAGTGCAGCAAGTGCGGCACAATACAATACAGTAAGGAACTGGAGAAAAACTTGAAGGTTTGTCCTTCATGCGGTCATCATATGCGTTTAAACGCAAGAGAGCGCATTGAAATGACGCTTGATGAAGGGTTTATTGAGTATGACCAGGACATGGTGTCTGTGGACCCTTTAAATTTCCCAGGTTATAAAACAAAGCTCGAGCAGCAAACGATGAAATCAGGTCTGAAGGACGCGGTTGTGACCGGCGAAGGGACCATTGATGGTCATCCAGTCGTCGTTGCCGTGATGAGCTTCGACTTTTTTACAGGCAGTATGGGATCGGTAGTAGGTGAGAAGATCACACGCGCCATTGAGAAGGCTACAGAGAAAAATCTGCCGATCATTATTTTCTCCACTTCAGGCGGCGCTCGTATGCAGGAAAGTATTCTAAGTCTTATGCAGATGGCGAAGACAAGCAGTGCTCTATCAAGACATGATGAGCAGGGCGGATTGTACGTTTCTGTGATCACTGATCCGACGACAGGCGGCGTTTCCGCTAGCTTTGCTATGCTCGGAGATATTAACATTGCTGAACCCGGAGCCATCTTCGGCTTTGCCGGCCGCATTGTTATTGAGCAGACGATTCGCCAGAAGCTTCCTGACGATTTCCAGACCGCTGAGTTCAACCTGCAGCATGGACAGCTGGATATGGTCGTAAACCGGAAGGAATTGCGGAGTACGCTTGCCAAATTGCTTGACATGCACAGCGCGAAAGGAGAGGTCTAAATTGGCGGGAGAGTTGCCATATGAAGCGCCTCTTATTGAGATGCGCAAAAAAATTGAAGAGCTTCAGCAGTTTGGTCTTGAAAAAGGGATCGATTTTACTGAAGAGGTAGCCAGGCTTGAAGAACGTTACGCTAAATTGGAAGAGGAGATCTATTCATCGATTACAGCTCCTCAAAAAATGCATTTGGCTCGACATCAGCAGCGGCCGACTTCGCTTGATTTAATATCGCTTATATTTACTGATTTCATGGAGCTTCATGGTGATCGCCAATTCGGTGATGATCTGGCTGTTGTTGGAGGATTGGCCAAGCTGAGCGGGAAGCCGGTTACTGTCATAGGGCAGCAGCGAGGCAAAGACACCAAGGATAACATTGCGCGCTTCTTTGGAAGCCCGCACCCTGAAGGTTTCCGTAAAGCGCTGCGGCTTATGCACCAGGCAAATAAGTTTGGCCGTCCCATTATTACTTTCATAGATACGAAAGGTGCGTATCCCGGCAAAACGGCGGAGGAGCGCGGTCAATCTGAAGCGATTGCTCGCAACCTGCTAGAAATGGCCAAGCTGTCTGTGCCCGTGATATGTGTAGTTATCGGTGAGGGAGGAAGCGGCGGAGCCCTTGCTATGGCTGTCGGCAACCGTGTACTCATGCTTGAGCATGCCATATACTCGGTTATTTCTCCTAACGGTGCTGCGTCTATTCTGTGGAAGGATGCTTCCAAAGCAGATCAGGCTGCTGAAGCTATGAAGATTACAGCACAGGACCTTAAGCAGATGGAAATCATCGAAGAGATTGTTCCAGAGCCGCGAGGCGGTGCGCACCTTGATTACGAAGCATCAGCTGCTTTTATCAAGGAGGCTCTTGAGAAGCACCTTGCTGAGCTGTCTGAAATGGATGGAGAGGCTCTGCGGCAGGATCGATATGAGAAATTCCGTAAGATTGGTGAATTCCAGGAAAACCCAGTTAAGGAAACTCTCGTAGAAGATTCTGCTTTAATTGAGGAAGATTCTACTTTAATCAAAGAAGAAATATGACAAAGTTCCTATACAAATGGCGAATTTTGTAGTAGATTTAATTGTTGGAAAAGACATATATAAAGAGAGATTTTGAAAACGGAGGAAACTAGAAAAATGCGCAAAACTAAAATTGTATGTACTATTGGTCCTTCCAGTGAATCGTTGGAGAACACAAAAAAATTGATCATGGCGGGTATGAACGTAGCACGCTTGAACTTCTCCCACGGTGACTTTGAGGAGCATGGCGGTCGAATCAAAACTATTCGTGAAGCCGGCGAAGAATTGAACAAGACAGTTGCTATTCTGCTGGATACGAAAGGTCCTGAGATTCGTACAGGCAAGCTTGAAGTTGAGCCTATCGAATTGGTTCAAGATGAGTATATTACCCTTACGACAGAAGAAATCCTTGGCAATAAAGAACGTTTGTCTATCACATACAAAGATTTGCCAGGAGATGTGTCCCCAGGATCAACGATTTTGATTGACGATGGTCTGATCGGTTTGACAGTAGAGGAAGTAAGCGGAACGGAAATTAAATGCCGTATCGTTAACGGCGGCACCATTAAGAGCAAGAAAGGTGTTAACGTTCCTGGAGTTGCGATCTCTCTTCCGGGTATTACCGAAAAAGACGCTAACGATATCATCTTTGGAATTGAACAAGGCATCGATTTTATTGCGGCTTCCTTCGTTCGTAAAGCAAGCGACGTATTAGAAATTCGTGAACTGCTTGAGAAGCATAATGCAGGACACATTCATATCATTTCTAAAATTGAGAACCAAGAAGGCGTTGATAATCTGGATGAAATTCTCGAAGTTTCTGACGGCCTTATGGTTGCTCGCGGTGACCTTGGTGTTGAAATTCCAGCTGAAGATGTGCCGATCGTACAAAAACGCATGATCGAAAAATGTAACCTTGCAGGCAAACCGGTAATTACAGCAACTCAAATGCTGGATTCCATGCAGCGCAACCCGCGTCCTACACGTGCGGAAGCAAGTGACGTTGCCAATGCAATCTTCGACGGAACGGATGCTATCATGTTGTCCGGAGAAACAGCTGCTGGTAAATATCCTGTAGAATCTGTGCTGACAATGGCTCGTATCGCTGAAAAAGCAGAGTCTGCACTTAACTACCGTGAACTTTACAAGAGACAACGGATTGCTCAAGAAACAACAGTTACTGAAGCAATCAGCCAATCGGTTGCAATCAGCGCATTTGAACTGCATGCCAAAGCAATCCTTACTTCCACAGAATCTGGATATACAGCTCGTATGGTTTCCAAATATCGTCCAGAAGCTCCGATCGTGGCTGTAACGAACGAAGACCGTACAATGCGTAAATTGGCATTGACATGGGGCGTAACACCTGTGAAGGGCGTTCCTTGCGACACAACTGACGGACTGTTTGATAATGCAGTAGAAGGCGGCAAAAAATCAGGTATCGTTCAAGAAGGAGATCTGGTTGTCATTACAGCGGGAATTCCACTCGGACGCTCCGGATCTACAAATCTGATCAAAATTGATCACATCAACTAATTGATCCTGATTTCGTAATCGCGAAAAATATAGATTTTTGGTTAAGAGCAATGGGACAACTTGTCCCATTGCTTTTTTCACAAGTACACTTGAAATGAAAAAGGTGAGAAATATGGTAAGGGCTCAGGAAGAAGAGACATCATGGTATGGAACGAGCTTTCGTGTTCGATATCAGGAAAGTGACCAGATGGGAGTTGTTTACCACGCTAACTATGTCAATTGGTTTGAAATTGGCAGAACAGAGATGATTCGAAGTCTTGGCTTGAATTACCGCAGCATGGAGGAGCAAGGCGTTCTTCTGCCGGTGATTGGGCTTGATCTCAAGTATAAAAAGCCTGCCAAATATGACGACTATATTACCGTCTGGACGCGTATAAATAATTTCAGCAGCGTTCGCTTGAGCTACGAATATCAAGTGCGAAGAGATGATGCGCTTCAATCTGATTCAGTTCAATCCCTAGGCGTCGCATCACCCGTAACGCTCGCAGAGGATTTGCCGGGAGAATTGCTTGTTAGCGGATCTACACAGCATGTGTGGGTAAATAAAGACATCAAACCCGTCAGGCTTGATAAAAGCTTTCCAAACCTGTACGATGCATTAAAGAGAGCTTTGTCAATTGGAAGGGAGTAAACCGTACATGCGAAATTGGAGATGGGCGCTGTTGCTGCTCATTCCCGCCGTGGAACTGTTCGGATTCATTTGGGTCAGTGAACAGATCGGTGCAGGATACACGTTATTGCTCATTGTGGTTACCTCGCTGATAGGAATGGCGATGATGCAATTCGAGGGCCGCAAGGTGCTTCAAGATACAAGAAATGAGATGCAAAACGGATTGGTGCCCGGTAGAAAGATGCTGGACGGTTTGTGTGTTTTTATCGGCGGTAGTCTTCTCATCATACCAGGTTTTGTAACGGATATTATTGGCTTCACGCTTGTGTTCCCACTGACGAGACCGATCTATCGGCTGTTCTTATTGAAGTGGATTGAGAAGAAGATGAAGGATGGCAAAATTACGTTTCATAAACGTTTTTAAACGAAACAGAAAGAAGCTGTGACTTCTTTCTGTTTTTTATTGTGAGGAAAAAGCAGTCTAAAATTGTGCACACATGGCATTCTAAATGTCAATGAAAGTGATTACAAAAAATACTTTATGATATTGAAAAAAAACTTTGATGCCCTAAGTAACCTCCAAAATGTTCACATGAACGACAAAATCCAGTATGATGAATCAAGAAAGTTGTTTACACCATATGTATGGTTTACTGGTTTTATTTTCTAATTTTTAATAATGTAAATGTTTTCATTTAAAATGTTGTAAGAATATGAAATAAAAGGAGAGATGTTAAAGATGACAGCTACTAAAGGCCTCGAAGGTATCGTTGCAGCCACTTCTTCAATCAGCTCCATTGTGGATGGCGTCCTTACATATCGTGGTTATGATATCGATGACCTCGCTGCGAACGCCAGCTTTGAAGAAGTTGCTTACTTGCTGTGGTTTGGAAAGCTCCCTAACAAAACAGAATTGGATCAACTGAATGACAGCCTCAGCGAATACGCGCCGATCCCGGATGAGCTTATTGCACAAATCAAACTTTATCCGCGTGATCTGAATACAATGGCTGCTTTGCGTTCAGCTGTTTCAGCACTTGCATTGTATGATGAGCTTGCAGAGGACAGCTCTCAGGAAGCAAATGAGAAAAAAGCGGTTAAGCTTCAGGCTCAGCTGCCGACAATTGTCGCAGCGATTGCCCGTATTCGTGAAGGCAAAGAGCCGATTGCTCCGAAGCAAGGTGTTTCCATTGCAGAGAACTTCCTGTATATGTTGACAGGTGAAGAGCCTAGCGAAACAGCGGTCAAAGCTTTGGATCAAGCACTTGTGCTGCATGCAGATCATGAGCTGAATGCATCAACTTTTGCTGCTCGAGTAACCGTAGCTACACTTTCCGACATCTACTCTGGTATAACTTCTGCGATCGGAGCACTGAAAGGACCACTCCATGGCGGTGCAAATGAAGCAGTAATGAAAATGCTGGATGAGATCGGATCACAAGATAAGCTTGAGTCATACATCCAGGAGAAGCTTGACAATCGCGAGAAAATTATGGGCTTTGGACACCGAGTGTATAAGAACGGTGACCCTCGTGCCAAGCATCTTCAAAAGATGTCTCGTGAGCTCGGTGAGCAAAATGAAAATACAGAGCTGTATGAGATGTCTGTCCGCATCGAGGAACTGATTACAGGTCAAAAAGGTCTTAAGCCGAATGTCGATTTCTATTCCGCTTCAGTTTACACACAGCTGGGTATTCCAAGTGAGCTGTTCACTCCAATTTTTGCGATCAGCCGTGTATCCGGATGGGCATCACATATTCTTGAGCAGCTGGCGGACAACCGCATCATCCGTCCTCGCGCAGAATATACAGGACCTACTCATCAAAAGTACGTCTCAATTGAAAATCGATAATTTTGATAGATCCACTAGGGTTTTTAATTAAGATATATGTATAATAGAGTGAGGCTTCCTTGGATCGCAGGGTGGGTTAAATCCTGTATCCAAGGCCCTGCCATGCTCATCGTTTAACAAACAGACAGCTAATAATTAAGGAGGAAATTTACAATGCCGAACTTTGAAAAATTCGCACTACCAACCGAGGGCGAAAAAATTACAATCGACAATGGTGCTCTTCAGGTGCCTAATAATCCGATTATTCCTTTCATCGAGGGTGACGGGACAGGCCGTGATATCTGGAAAGCTTCCAAACGCGTCCTGGATGCTGCTGTTGATAAAGCATATAACGGCGAGAAAAAAATCGCTTGGTACGAAGTTTTCGCTGGTGAAAAAGCGTTCAATACATACGGAGAATGGCTGCCTGCAGATACGCTGGAAGCGATCCGTGAATATATCGTAGCAATCAAAGGACCACTTACTACACCAATCGGCGGCGGTATCCGTTCCCTGAACGTTGCTCTTCGTCAAGAGTTGGATCTGTATGTATGCTTGCGTCCTGTTCGTTACTTCGACGGAGTTCCTTCTCCAGTTAAACGTCCTGATCTTGTAGATATGGTTATCTTCCGTGAGAACACCGAAGACATCTACGCAGGAATCGAGTACAAGGAAGGTTCCGAGGAAGTGAAGAAAGTAATTCAGTTCCTGCAGCAGGAAATGGGCGCGAACAAAATCCGCTTCCCTGAAACTTCTGGTATCGGTATTAAGCCAGTATCTTCTGAAGGTTCCAAACGTCTTGTGCGTGCCGCTGTAGAATATGCGATTACTCATGGTCGTAAGAGTGTAACTTTGGTACACAAAGGAAACATCATGAAATTTACAGAAGGTGCCTTTAAAAACTGGGGCTACGAAGTCGCTGAAGCTGAATTCGGCGATAAAGTGTTCACTTGGGCACAATATGATGAAATTAAAGAAAAAGAGGGTACAGATGCAGCGAATGCCGCTCAAAAAGCAGCAGAAGATGCAGGCAAGATTATCATCAAGGATGCCATTGCGGATATTGCTCTTCAACAAGTCCTTACTCGTCCGGCAGAATTTGATGTGATTGCTACTCTTAACCTGAATGGTGACTACTTGTCCGATGCCCTCGCTGCACAAGTCGGCGGTATTGGTATCGCTCCGGGAGCAAACATTAACTACGTAACAGGTCATGCGATCTTTGAAGCAACACATGGTACAGCTCCAAAATATGCTGACAAAGATGTCGTGAATCCTGGTTCTGTTATTTTGTCCGGCGTTATGCTGCTTGAGCATTTGGGATGGCAGGAAGCTGCTGACCTCATTTATAAAGGGATGGAAACATCCATTAATAACAAAACGGTAACTTACGACTTCGCTCGCCTGATGGAAGGTGCTAAAGAAGTGAAATGTTCGGAGTTCGCAGACGAAATTATCAAAAACCTGTAGGGGAGAGAGGCTACCGTGACCATTCAGCGTAAAAAAATCACCGTCGTCGGCGCCGGTTTTACCGGTGCCACAACGGCACTTATGTTGGCTCAAAAAGAACTAGGCGATGTTGTGCTTGTTGATATTCCACAGCTTGAGAATCCAACAAAAGGTAAAGCGCTTGATATGCTGGAAGCCAGCCCTGTGCAAGGCTTTGACAGCAACATTATCGGTACCTCCAGCTACGAAGATGCACAAGGATCGGATATCGTCATCATTACTGCAGGGATTGCCCGCAAACCGGGCATGAGCCGTGATGATCTTGTGAACACGAATGCAGGCATCGTTAAATCCGTCTGTGAGAATGTTAAAAAGTATTGCCCGGATTCGATCGTTATTATCTTGAGCAATCCGGTTGATGCTATGACTTATGCGGCATATCAGACGCTTGGTTTCCCTAAGAACCGTGTTATTGGTCAGTCCGGCGTTCTGGATACGGCTCGTTATTGCACATTTATTGCTCAAGAGCTGAACGTGTCTGTCGAAGACGTGAGGGGATTCGTACTGGGAGGTCATGGGGATGACATGGTTCCGCTCGTTCGCTATTCCAGCGTTGGCGGAATTCCGATTGATACCCTTATTCCACAGGATCGGATTGAAGCGATTGTACAGCGTACTCGTGTAGGCGGCGGTGAGATTGTCAATCTGCTCGGTAACGGCAGTGCCTATTACGCGCCGGCTGCTTCTCTTGTTCAAATGGCAGAAGCGATTTTGAAGGACAAAAAACGCATTATCCCTGTCATTGCCTATCTAGAGGGAGAGTATGGGTATAACGATTTATTCCTTGGTGTACCAACCATTCTTGGCGGTAACGGGATCGAGAAAGTGTTCGAACTCGACCTCACGCAGGATGAGAAAGCCACCCTTGATAAATCGGCTGAATCAGTACGGAACGTAATTGCTGTGATCAATCTCTGAGCATCCGTATTAGAATATGAATAATCAGTGAATTATGAAAGGAAACTCTTCAAATACTGAAGGGTTTCCTTTTCTTTAACCCTATGAATCTAGTATAATTTGGTATAGTGTAAGCATACTGTATTTGGACGAATTCCATAGTGGAATGGACTGATTACGGTATTATTCTTATGGGTAATATGATGATATTGTTTCTACATTATGCTGAAAGGAGAAATGGACTGAATATGGGTTCTATCATGTACTTTGTACACATTCTTGGAGCAGTTTCTGTTGGCTTCTATTTGTTGCTTCCGTTCGTTGTTTCGGCCATCGGCAAGTTGTCAGCACCTGCACAGGAGGGCAGTATTTCTGCCGTAAGAACATTTAACCGTGTCGCTCAGTACGGCTTGATTATTCAATTGTTATCAGGCGGATATATCATGTCCCAAGGAGATTATGCCGTTTCCTGGATGATTGTAGTCGTAGTTATTTTTCTGGCGATGCTGGCTATTGCGGGAATTATGGGTAAATCCCTTCGCCTCGGTATTGCAGGAATTCAAGAGAAGCGTGATATTAGCAGCGAAAAAAGCAAGCTTCGTACATTCAGCATTATTCTGGCTGTACTGCTGCTCGCTATGCTATGGATCATGGTTAATCCTTGGTAAGGAACGAATACATACGCATGTAAAGACTTTGGAAAAAAGACAGTGGTTTTTTGCACAATTGCAAATGACCACTGTCTTTTTTGTTTGAGACTTGAGAGAGCGGGTAAAACCATATTGAACAAGGATGAGCTGAAGAATAATGAACTGAGGATAAGCCATCCTAAACATGTTAAAACAATGAAAAATAGGAGTATTGAAAGGAGAAATCAACCTATGGGACAAACTCAAAATAAACAAACCTTACCTCCACAACATCAGGATCAGCAGCCAGGTATTGAATCGGAAATGTTTCCTAGACCCGAGTTCGAGGATGCCGCTTATAAAGCTGCAGGCAAATTGACAGGGAAAACTGCACTTATCACAGGCGGAGACAGCGGAATAGGCCGTGCCGTAGCGGTTACATTTGCGAAAGAAGGCGCGGACGTCGCTATTGTTTATTTAAATGAGCACGGTGATGCAGAAGAAACAAAGCGTCAGGTTGAGCAGGAAGGAAGAAAGTGCATTTTAATTGCTGGCGACGTAGGCGATTCAGCTTTCTGTAAAGAAGCCGTGAAGCAAACGGTCGACCAGCTGGGACAGCTCAATATATTAGTAAATAATGCAGCAGAGCAGCACCCGCAGCAAAATTTTGAGGATGTCACGGATGAGCAGCTGGAAAAAACATTCCGTACAAACATTTTCAGTATGTTCTATTTGACTAAAGCAGCTATGCCGCATTTGAAAGGCGGAAGTACCGTAATCAATACTACTTCCATTACAGCTTATCGCGGGAGTCCTAATTTGATTGATTATTCATCAACAAAAGGAGCGATTACTTCCTTTACACGTTCCTTGTCCATGCATTTGGCTGAGAAAGGAATTCGGGTGAATGCAGTTGCCCCAGGCCCTATTTGGACACCGCTAATCCCGGCAACATTTGATGAGAAAAAGGTGAGCGAATTTGGAGCAACACAGCCGATGAAGCGTCCAGGACAACCGGATGAACTTGCTCCAGCTTATGTATATCTGGCTTCCAGCGACTCTTCTTACGTCACCGGACAAGTTATTCATGTAAACGGAGGAGAAGTCGTTAACGGATAATGACTTTACAGATTTACTTAGAGCCCTGCACAGTGACTTCCTGTGCAGGGCATTTTATATTTTACATAATGAATGAAATTGAGTCGGTAATCTATGGTATGATCAAATAAAATAGATTCTTTTTACACAATAAGGATACGTAAGAGAGGGTCTGTTGCAGCATGAGGTCTTGGTTGCTTCGTTTTACGGTAGGTTTTGAAAAGTATATGTTTATCATCATTCCCTGCACCCTAGTTTTGGGTATATTGCTTTCGGATCAGCTGATTCATTATGTAACGTGGTCCCCTTATCTGTTTGGGTATGTTACTTTTGTAATGGCACTTGGCTGTGGTCTGCGTCACTTAAAGGAAGTCGTACAACGCCCGGCTCCCATGCTGGTTACTTTATTCTTTCGCATCTAATCGCTCCGCATATACGAAGCTTGGATCCGACAGTAGTTGGCTATTCTAGCTATTACATTTGTAGTAGCTTTGTGCTATGGCATAGGCTTTGCAGGTTCACACCTGATTCCGCATGTTTCCCGGGAAATAAGTGACGATGTCCTACGCTTCAGGAATGAGGAACATATCGCTTGGCTTGGTACTTGCTATGGGTTATTTTTCACCGCAAGCGGCGATTCCGGTCGTGCTCGGTATCCTCATTCAGCAGCCGCTCGCTGCGGTACATCTTGCGATCTTAAAACGATTTAAACCTGTGAGGGATACAAAGCTAGTTATAAGATAATCTCAAACGAAATTAGGGTAAACCCTGCTAGTTTTTACTGCTATTATTATTGCAGCTGGCCAATTTCATTTTCGCTACGGCACCTGCTTGCATTTTTGATATATATTAAATAACTTTTATAACTTTTGAAAAAGGATGATATCTTGTATTTATGAAGAATTTTCGATTCCGCCTAACGGTTATTATGATGGTGCTTATTGGGATTTCCGTGTTATCGGCCGGACTGGCGCTGGGTCAAGTATTTAAAGACCTCCATATCAAGTCTTTGGAAGAAAACATGGTAAGAGAGATCAATCTACTGCAATCCACCTTTGATTTTATGGATACGACAGAAAGTAAAGAGGCGGTGATAGCTTATTATACGGAGCACGCTGAGAAGCTGGAACATTTAACCGACTCAAGAACAACCTTTATACTAAAGGATGGCACCGTTATCGGTGATTCAGAGTATAATGCCGATCAGATGGACAATCATCTAAATCGTGAAGAGATTCAAACAGCCAACACGCCTGAAAATGTATATGGACGTTCCGTCAGAGAAAGCGAAACACTGTCACAGCGAATGCTGTATGTGGCTACGCCTGTGACTTCTCCTGATCATAATTTTGACGGCTACATCAGACTTTCTATGAGTTTAAAAGCTGTCGATGAAGGGCTTGCCAGAGGCTGGTATCTTATGGGGTTAACGCTTCTTGGGTTATACGTTCTGGTAGCTTTCGTATGCTACAGAGTAGCAAGAGGGCTGACGCAGCCTATTGAGCATATAACAAAGGTGGCAAATCGGATCTCGGGTCTTGATTATGACGCCAGGGTTGAGCTTACAAGAAATGATGAAATCGGTCAGCTGGGGAAAGCCATCAACGGTATGGCAGATAGTCTTCAGTCTCAGCTCAAAATGATTCGAGACAATGAGGATTTGGTTCAAAGCGTAATGAGCAATATGACAGGCGGTATCCTGATGATTGATGCAAATCAGAATATAGCCGTCTTGAACAAGGAAAGTCATCGTATGCTTGGACTTCATCCAAATCGTGTGACAGGGAAGCCTTATCATGAATTAAAACGTCACTATGAGCTGACTAAGATTGTTGAAACCAGCATTTTGCAAAGGAATAAGGTTCACGAGGAAGTGCGAATTTACAGTCCGGATGAAATCATTGTTCGTATTGACGGTGTTCCGATGTATGAGAATGATGGAAGCTATCGCGGAATGCTCTTTTTACTGCAGGATATAACCGCTATACGCAGACTTGAAAATATGCGGAGCGAATTTGTAGCAAATGTATCTCATGAATTAAAGACACCGGTTGCTGCGGTTAAAGGCTTTGCTGAGACACTGCTCAGCGGCGGGGTTAAGGATGAAGAAACAACAAAGTCATTTCTACAAATTATTTATGACGAAGGCGACAGACTTAACCGGTTGATCGGCGATATATTAGAGTTGTCCAAAATAGAATCCAAACGGGCACCGCTTGAATGTTCTCCAGTTCATCTTCTTCCGTTTTTTGAGATGATTGAGGGAACGCTGAGTAATGCAGCTGAGAAAAAACAAATTCGTCTCCTGCTGGATGTGCCGGAGGAGCTGTTCATAGAAGCAGATGAGGATAAGCTGAAGCAAATCTTCTTGAATTTGGTCAGCAACGGGATCAATTATACGCTTGAGGGCGGAAGAGTGAAGATAACAGCATCTATCAGCAAGGACGAGGAGAATGTTGTATTCCAAGTAAGTGATTCAGGTATTGGAATTCCAAAAAACGACCTTCCTCGTGTATTTGAACGTTTTTATAGGGTAGATAAAGGGAGATCTCGCAATTCAGGCGGTACAGGGCTTGGCCTTTCGATTGTTAAGCATCTTGTAGAGCTGCATCATGGTCAGCTTGCGGTGGAGAGTGAGCTGGGAACTGGAACAACCTTTACAGTAACCCTGCCGATTTTACAGGAAACTGCAGATGAGGACGATGCAGAATGACTCGAATAAGCTATTTTACACTACGATAACAAAAGAATGCTATGATATGAGCAGATTTTACATGAAGAAAGCAGGGGATATAATGACACAACGATTGTTGGTAATTGAGGATGAACCTACACTCGCAAGATTGCTTTCCTACAATTTAACACAGGAGGGTCATGATGTAACGGTTGAAGATCATGGCACGTCTGGTTATGATAGAGCAGCTTCTCAAGAGTTTGATCTTATATTGCTGGATTTAATGCTTCCCGGCATGAATGGATTGGAAATATTGAGCAAATTACGGTCATCGGGGATAAAGACACCCATTATCATTTTGACAGCTAAGAACGGAGAAAACGAAGTCGTCCAAGGCTTGAAGCTGGGAGCAGACGATTATATTACAAAACCTTTCGGTGTTTCTGAGCTGCTAGCTCGAGTTGATGCCGTATTAAGAAGAGTGTCGGGCATGGAAGAGCCGAAAAATACGGATAAGGAAGATGAATCCCGAATTGTACTGGGAGAGCTGGAGATTTATCCGGAAAAATATGAGGTATTGCTTAGCGGGCAGTCAATTAACCTGCGTCCTAAGGAGTTTGAAGTGCTGCTGTATTTGGCCAAAAAACCGGGAGTTGTTCTCACCCGTGACGATCTGATGAATGCCGTCTGGGGCTTCGATTATATCGGTGGCCAGCGTACAGTTGACGTGCATGTCAGCTCCCTTCGCAAGAAGCTTGAGCTTGATCCTGAAACAGTCCATATCGATTCTATTCGAGGGGTAGGGTACAAGCTTGTTGCAGGCAAGAAAAAGGTGAAACTCTAAACATTTTGCTGCCAAAGATTTTTACATTCTCTTAACATAATGTTAGATCATCCTTCATCACGTTTTTATAAAATGAGACTTTAGAACTAATTCTAAAGGAGTAGCTAAACGATGAGAAGAGATGTAGAAGTTGCTGCTTACTGTCGGCAAATGCCTTTGGTTCCTCAAAGCATGAATGGAAAAGCCCTGTTTGCTATGATGAAACAGGATGAGACATTGTCCTGTGTTGTTGTCCATGATGAATCAGATTTGATTATAGGATTGATCATGAGAGACACGGTATTTCAAAAGTATGCTAGTCGCTTTGCCGCTGAGCTGTATGATCACAAACCCATTGTTTCCTTTATGACGGAGCATCCTTTAATACTCAGCGCTGACCTGCCTGCTGATGAAATTGTAGATCGAGCTGCTGAAAGAGCAGACGAATGGTTTTATCAGTGTGTCATTCTGCTTGAAGAAGGTAGATATTCAGGAGTACTGACGGTGCGTGATCTGATGAACATTTCAAGAGACATTCAGAGGTTTGCTCAAAAGTCGCGAAATGATGTTATCGAACACAGCCAAACGAAGCTGAGTGAGGTGGATACCGCTGTACAAAAAGTAAAACAGGCGGTTCAGCTAAATTCAGAGGGAATTATGCGTTTAGCAAAGCATACCGAGGTTGGCAGCGTCTCTCTACAGCATATTCAGAAGTCTTATACTTCGGTTCTGGATCAGACGAGAGCTCAGCGAATGCAGGCAGAAGATCAGCTTCTTAAAGTAGGTGATATTTCTTCGCTTACTTCTTCGATTCGTGAGCTGGCAGAAAGCAGCCACTTGCTTGCCATTAATGCAGCGATCGAGGCTGCCCATGCAAAAGAGTATGGAAGATCATTTCGTGTGATCGCGGATGAGATTCGCAAGCTGTCTGGTCAAACAGGGGTTCTCGCAGATCAGATTACTGAATTATTAAACCTCATCAGAGACAAAATAGAGGAGACGGCTCATATAGCCAAAAAAAGCGCAGAGGAAATTGGAGGAAGCTCCGAAGATATTACTCGTGGAAATGAATCCTTTGATTCCGTTCAGATTACAGCTAAGCAGATGTCTATCATGAGTCAGGAGATTTTGGCATCGGCATCCGAAGCTGCTGAGGTTACGGAAATGGTTCATAAGACACTAACCTCGCTCTCTACCTGATTGGAAAATATAGTTTCTTTCATCTACGACCGAAAGACTACATTTTACATAGCGTTAACAATTGTTTATATAGCCTTTACAATGATTTGATACAATGAAGCATGTTTTGTGATTATCGCTGAGAATGGAGTTTGCAGCGATGAATTTATTACAAGAACGTAGACCTTAAAATGGGGTCTAGCTTCATTGTTTTTCTTATTTTGTTAAGCAGTAAAGGAGATAGCATACGAATGAACACTACGATGATTGATATAAAAAAACTGAATCTATATTATGAATCCTTTCATGCTTTGAAGAATGTAGACCTGGATATCCCCAAGAATACGGTGACGGCTTTTATCGGACCTTCGGGATGCGGTAAATCGACACTCCTGCGTACGTTAAATCGAATGAATGATATGATTACAGGAACAAGGATCGAAGGAACCGTTGAGCTTGACGGTAAAAATATTTATGGTGAGGACATGCCTGTGGAGAATCTCCGCAAGCAAGTAGGAATGGTGTTCCAGCAACCGAACCCTTTCCCTAAATCAATTTATGACAATATAGCTTACGGACCGCGTCTTCATGGCACAACAGATAAGAAGGTGCTGGATGAGCTGGTTGAGCAAAGCTTGCGTCAAGCTGCTTTATGGGATGAGGTTAAGGATTATTTGAAGAGATCGGCACTGAGTCTCTCGGGCGGTCAACAGCAGCGTTTGTGTATTGCAAGAGCGCTAGCTGTACAGCCGGAGGTTCTCTTGATGGATGAGGCGACCTCTGCGCTTGACCCTATATCTACACTGAAGATTGAAGAGCTTGTTCAAGAGCTTAGAGATAAATATACCATCGTAATGGTAACACACAATATGCATCAGGCGGCTCGTGTATCTGGCAAAACGGTCTTTTTCCTCAATGGAGAAGTCATTGAAGCGGCAGAAACGAATGAGATTTTCGCGAACCCGCATGATCCAAGAACTGAGGATTATGTATCTGGGCGTTTTGGGTAAGTGTGAATGAGTACCAGCACAGCTTGATTCATCAAAGGGAGGAACTGCACTATGATTCGCAGAAAAAGTTTTGATCGTGAGTTGAACGAACTACGTGACCTGCTGCTCCAAATGGCAGAGCATGTAAACAAGGCCTTAGTTGATTCCATTACAAGCTTAAAAACCTTGGATCAAGAGCTGGCACAAAAAGTGGTAAGTGAGGATGCAGAACTCAACGCAATGGAAGAACACATCATGGATCTTGGCACTAAACTGATTATCACGCAGCAGCCCGTAGCCAAAGATTTGCGAAGAATTATCGTGGCTTTTAAAATCTCCAGCGACCTTGAACGGATGGGCGATCTGGCGGTGGACATCGCTAAAGTAACGATGAGACTAGATGGTCAGAAGCTCATCAAGCCACTTGTAGATATTCCTCAAATGGCGGATATCGTAAAAGTGATGACGGACGAGTCTATTCAGTCTTATCTCGAGGAAAACTCGGATCTGGCGTATCAAATGGCACAGAAGGATGATGGTGTAGACCAATTGTACAGCCATATGATTACCGATTTGTACAGCTATATGGCAGATCACCCTCAAGAGGCTTCGCAGGCTATGCTTCTTATGCTTGTTGGCAGATATATTGAACGGATCGGCGACCATGCGACCAATATTGGTGAAAGTACCGTATATTTAGTAACTGGAAAACGTCCAGATCTCAATCAATAATTTTGCTCTTAACCCCTGAATGATTACACAAATAATGTGCATATTAAAAACAGATTTATCCACGGAAAAAAAGTTTTTTCAATTTTTTCGGATAAATCTGTTTTTTTATACTTAAAATTGGGTAATTATATTCTGTCACTTTTAGCAACTCACCAAGCAAATGTATATGGCGGTTAGGCAGGAGCCCGTTATATGACGGCTCTTTTTGTTATTTGCATCTGCTGCAAGAGTCGGCTGAAAGGGAGTAAATCGAATAGGGGGAATGTGCTTGTGATTGAATTCAAAGGAGTCAAGAAAGTGTATGATGATGGTTTCGAGGCATTGAAGGGGATAAACCTTGAAATCAAAAAAGGAGAAATAACTGTATTTATCGGCCCATCGGGATGTGGTAAGACAACGACCATGCGAATGATTAACCGACTGAATGTTCCGTCACATGGACAAATATTAATTAATGGCGATGATATTTCGAAGATGGATGCCGTTGAACTGAGACGCAAAATCGGATATGTCATTCAGAGCGTAGGTCTGTTTCCTAACATGACGATCTCTAAAAATGTAGGCGTTGTTCCGCGGCTCCAGAAATGGGATAAGGATAAAATTGATGCCAGGGTTAATGAATTGCTTAACCAAGTACGGCTGAATCCTGAAACCTTTGGAAATCGTTATCCCTCAGAGCTCAGCGGAGGTCAGCAGCAGCGGATTGGAGTTATACGTGCACTTGCGGCAGATCCCGATATTATTCTGCTGGATGAACCGTTCAGCGCGCTGGACCCGATTAGCCGGGAAGAGCTGCAGGATGAGCTGATAAGGCTGCAGACTGAGGTGAAGAAAACGATTGTTTTCGTTACCCATGATATGGATGAGGCAATCAAGCTCGCGGATACCATTGTGCTGATGAAAGACGGTCAAATTGAGCAAATTGGAACACCTGACCAAATTTTACGTCATCCTGCTAGTCCTTTTGTTGAAAGCTTTATCGGTAAGAATCGCCTAATTTCCCAGACTGAAAATGATTTCCCGAATGTAGAAGAAGTTATG
This sequence comes from Neobacillus mesonae, assembly GCA_023715865.1. Taxonomy (GTDB): domain Bacteria; phylum Bacillota; class Bacilli; order Paenibacillales; family Paenibacillaceae; genus Paenibacillus. The sequence continues at coordinate 2,054,482 of JAMBOW010000001.1, read as the reverse complement.
ATTGATAATCCAGCGACTGCTTTTCCAACCAGAGGGATTGCTGAATCGGTAACGATACTTCAAAAACGCAAGGTCGACTCCTTGCTTGTCGTCGATAGATCCAAAAGATTGCTCGGCAGCGTAACGATCTACCAGCTGATCAAGCATTATCGGGAAGAAGATAAAAAAATAGCCGATATTATGACGCCTGTAGAGCATGTAGTGCAGCACGGCACACCAGTGACGACAGCTCTTTCAATTCTAAATGAGCATCACTTATCAAACTTGCCTGTGGTCGATGAAAATGGACAGTTTCTTGGTCTGATCACAAGAGGCAGCGTGGTAAGACTTCTGGCGGATGTGTACAATCCGGATACAGAGGAGGCGGGTGCCCATGCAAATCTTTGATGCCATCGCGAATTTCTTTGTTTTTGTAGGTGAGCGATATCCGGATATACTCAGCGCTGCAGGACAGCATGCACTTATCGCCTTGATTGCGACACTGCTAGGTATTATCGTGGCTATTCCTGTCGCGATTATGATCTCGAGAAGTGAGATTAAATGGGTCAATTCCGTAGTGTTTAGTGTAGCGAACCTGTTTCAAACAATACCAAGCTTAGCACTGCTGGCACTGATGATTCCGCTGTTTGGTATCGGAATGACACCTGCTGTCATTGCGCTGTTTCTATACTCTTTACTACCTTTACTGCGCAACACGTATGCTGGACTGCAATCCGTTGATCCTGCACTGCGGGACGCATCGAAAGGTATGGGATATAGCCGGCTGCAAAGCCTATTTCAAATAGAACTGCCGTTGGCGGTCCCATATATCATGTCGGGTATTCGGATTACTACGGTATATATTATCAGTTGGACTACCCTCGCAGGGCTTGTAGGAGCCGGCGGACTTGGCCAATTAATTGTGTCGGGTCTGGGCGTGAATAAGACCGAGCTGATTGTAGCGGGCGCCATTTCGGCCATTCTTTTTGCATTGCTTGCAGACTTGCTTCTGAGTCTGGTAGAAAAAGCATTCTCACCGAAAAAGAATGGTGCAAAAGCAAACGCTTAAAACAGATGTTTAGTCAGCAGGATGTATTCATCCTTCAAAGCCATAACGAAAGAGGGAGATATTAAAAAATGAGAGTATTTAATTTGAATTGGCCCAAATATATACGTACATTGTGTTCGTTAGTTTTAGTGCTATCGATATTTTCAATCAGTATTCCAGGCAAGGCTTCGGCAGCAGATGTAACGATCGGAACTCAAACGTTTACTGAAACGAAAATCTTAGCTGAAATGTATAAGGCATTAATTGAAGACAGAACAGATCTAAGTGTGGATATTAAGACAGACCTGGCCGCGTCCAGTGTCGTGCTCCGTTCCATCGCCCAGGGCGAGGTCGATATGGGTACGCTGTACTCAGGAGAGATATTTAACGGCTATTTTGAAATCGAGGATACAAAAGACCGGGCAGCGGTATTGAGACAGGCTCAAGAGGGCTTTGACAAACTGTACAATTTGAAATGGTTTGAACCGCTTGGATTTGAAAATACGTACACCCTGGCTGTGAGACCAGAGGTTGCTGAACAATATGGACTTAGCAAGATGTCCGATCTGAAAGATCACGCAGCGGATATGAGTATTGGGGTGGATACGACTTGGCTGGAGCGCCCGGCAGACGGGTACCCGGCCTTTACGAAAGAATATGGTTATACGTTTGCTTCCACGTCACCAATGGAAATTTCGCTTGTGTATCAAGCTGTAGCGGATAAAATCGTCGATGTTGTCCTTGCCTACACCACAGATCCGGGACTTAAAGAATTCAATCTCGTTACTCTAGAAGATGATAAGCAATTTTTCCCGCCTTTTGATGCTTCAACGGTAGTAAAAAAGGAGCTTTTAGCCGAATATCCTGAGCTCGATGAAGTGCTGTCCACGTTGATCGGTACCATTGATGCAAATACAATGACCGATCTCAACTATCAAGTTGACGTTAATAAAATGGAGCCTCGAAATGTAGCGCTTATGTATCTGGTCGACCAGGGGCTTCTGGATGAATCGAAACTCCCAGCTTCGGTGATGGATCCGGATGCGGCTCCTCTGCAGAAATTTGGTTACTATATTACCGAAAATGCTTCATACTTATGGAATATGACATGGATCCATATTGTAATGGTGCTCTGCGGGCTGGGTCTTGCTTTGATCATTGGTATACCGCTTGGAGTGATCAGTGCTCGCCATCCTAGAACAGGGCGCGTCATTATGTTTATTACGAACATTGTTCAAGTACTGCCAAGCTTGGCGCTGCTTGCACTTTTGATGGTTACATTGGGTCTAGGAAATTCAACGGTAGTTGTCGGATTATTCCTGTATAGCTTAAATCCTGTTGTTCGGAACACTTACGTAGGTCTTAAGGAAGTGAACCCGGGTGTGAAGGACGCGGGGAAAGGTATGGGTATGAGTCCGTTCCAGCTGCTCTGGAAGGTTGAGATGCCATTGTCGCTGCCGTTCCTGATGGCAGGTTTGCGGGTAGCGGCCGTAATAGCGATTGGTGTTGCCACGCTTGCGCCGCTGATCGGGGGAGACGGGCTTGGCCGTGAAATTTACGCAGGTCTTAACCAGCGTCACAATATTAAAATATTGGCAGGCGCGATTCCGGCAGCCTTGCTTGCCATTCTTGCCGACATCGTTCTCGGAAGATTGGCGAATCGTTTTAAAATCGCAAAACACTAATCTAACTTTTAACTGTTGTAATTAAAGTTCAGTCCGCCGCACTTATCAGTGGCGGGCTTTTCTTATGTAATCAATGAAATTGACGCTGTATTATTAAGTTGATATAGTTGGTATATTATAAATTTCTTGGAAGGGAATGCGTATGAGCCAACCTTTATATCAACAAATTATTACTTCGCTTCTTCAGGAAATCGACACTGGCCGACTTTTGCCGGGAGACCAAGTTCCTTCGGAAAAGGAACTGACGGATAAGTACCAGGTTAGCCGCATTACGGCCAAAAAAGCATTGGATCTTCTAGCGGATGAAGGTGTCATTGTGAGAATTCGCGGAAAAGGTTCTTACGTGAATTCACCTGAGACATTAGCAGATGAAACCGAGAACGATGAAGGCTCAAAGAGAGGAAGCTGCGACACGCTGTTAATTGGAGCGATATTTCCAAGCTATACAGACGGTTATGGATTAGAGCTGCAATATGCAGTAGAGAAAAGAATCGCTGAGATGGGCGGTACCTTAATTATAAAACGAAGCAATCATTCCATACATGAGGAAGAGGAAGCCATTGATTCCCTTCTGGAGCTTGGGGTTAATGGTATTATCGTGTTTCCAGTGGATAGTAAAGAGTACAATCAGAGACTGCTAAAGATGATCCTCGAAGGTTTTCCTGTTGTCGTGGTAGATCGGAACTTAAAAGGAATTCAAGCCTGTACTGTTCATACAGATAACAAAACCGCTGCCTTTAAGCTGGCTGCTTTTTTGCTCGAACGAGGTCACCAGCACATCGCATTTATTTCTCCTGATCCCAATCGCACCTCTACGCTTGAGGATCGGCTGGCTGGTTTTCAGCAGGCCTTTCTAGCAAGCGGGACCAGGCTCTGTTCCGAATATTTAATTACGGATATCCCGAATGGATATTCAGTTAAATCGAACGACAGCCATACAGAAGAGAGGGAACTGATCAGGAGGCTTCTTAGAGAGCATCCGCAAATTACGGCTTTTGTGTGTGCTGAATACGAAATCGCTATCATTCTGTATAAAATGCTTGAATCCATGAACCTTCGTGTTCCGGAGGACTGCTCCATCGTTTGTTTTGATTGCCCGGATGATCCGTTTGACAGACCAAGATTTACACATATCAGGCAATACGAATCCAAAATGGGTCAAGTCGCTGTCGACATGCTGTACTCGCAAATAAAGCATGAGGAGGTTCCCAAGCTGACCCTGCTCGGATTTGAATTTAAGGAAGGACGCTCCACATAGGAGATGCCCTTCCTTTTTAATTTTAAAAACAATGGAATTAAAAAATATTTTTGGCTAATTATTGCAAAATGGTTAATCGTCTGTTAGAGTACTGTATACAGATGACTTAAGTTGATATATACAATACATATTAACTTGAATATTCTATTTTTTTATAACTAACGGTAAGCGCTTACAGTCATCTGAAATAAACCATGTCAAAGGCGGTGTCAGAAGAATGGTTTTTAAAAAGGGTTTCTGGTGCTTAAGTATTCTGATTTTGGTATTCAGCACGGTGCTGTCAGGATGTTCGGGGGGAGCTGCAAACGGGGATTCCGGGAACAGTGACGGGAAGAAGACAATTACGTTTTGGCATTCCATGACTGAACTGACAGGCGACGCCATAGCCGAAGTGATCAAGGCTTTTGAAGCAGAACACACTGACATTAAGGTCAATTCCGTGTACATTGCGCAGCAGGGTGAAGGGAAGAACGAAAAGCTTCTAGCTGCTGTTGCAGGCGGCAATGCCCCGGATGTCGCTTATTTCGACCGCTTTGAAGTGGCCACCTGGGCAGCACAAGGATCTCTGACGGATCTCACAGAACTTGCGAGCAGGGATCAGATTACTGAGGAAGGGTTCTACCCGTTCGCCTGGGAGGAGGCTGGCTATGATGGAAAGCTCTACGCTATGCCGACCTCTACAGATGCTCGACTCGTATTTTATAACAAGGAGCATTTTGAGCAGGCAGGTCTAGATCCGGAACAGACACCGAAGACCATTGAAGAGCTGGAGGCAGTTGCTGAAAAGCTGACGATCAAAGAAGGAAACCGCTTCAAGCAAATTGGCTTTATTCCCTGGTATGGACAGGGCTGGTTCTATGGTTGGGGCTGGTCTTTCGGGGGTGAATTTATGGATGAAAGCGGGAATGTGACCGCAGATCATCCCAAGAATATAGAGGCACTTACATGGATGACGGAATATGCACAGAAATACAACATAGAGGATATCGCATCGTTTACGAGCTCTCAGGGGACGTCGACAATGGATCCGTTTTTTACTGGTCAATTAAGCATGCAGGTATCCGGTCCCTGGACTGTATCTCAAGCGAAGAAATTTAATCCTGATTTGAAGTATGGCGTGTTCCCGATGCCGACTCCAACGGGTGAGAATCACACAACCTGGTCAGGGGGATGGGCGACAGTTATGCCAAAGGGCTCCAAAAATCAGGATGCAGCATGGGAATTCATGAAGTTCTTATCCGGTGAAACAGGACAGGAAATATTCAGCCGAATCAGCGGAGATTTCTCCATTAAAGATGAAGTGAATGAACAGCTTGGCTACAAAGAGGATCCAATATTCAAGGAATTTATCGAAGTGCTTCCTGTTTCTCATGCTCGGCCTGTTATGACCCAAGGATCTCTGTACTGGAATGAGCTGGCTTCTGCCGTGGATATGGCTACCCGGGGGAAAGGAACGCCTGAGGAACTTTTGAAGAAAGTAACGGATAACGTAACCAAGGCTTTGAATGAATAAATGCTGCAGCATTATCTTCTATAGCTGCTGCCCAGAAGACTTCTGCAAAAAGGAGGCAGGATTTCCTTGATTAAATCAAAACCGATGTATGCTGTACACTCTACGGCTGGCAGGAAGAAGAGCAGACTTCACAGAGATAATAGGTATGGCTGGTTGTTTGCTTCTCCATGGGTTATCGGCCTTATCGTCTTTTTTGGAGCTCCGCTTGTTTCTTCACTTTACTTCAGCTTCACCACCTACAGCATCCTGCAGCCGGGGGAGTTTGTGGGCTTCCAAAATTATGCCGGACTCATGAAGGACTCCGTTTTTTGGACGTCCATTAACAATACATTATACTTTGTCGTTTTTTTCGTGCCGCTCAGCATTTTTTTCGGTGTAGCGTTAGCGATGCTCCTCAATATGAAGGTAAGAGGAATGGTTGTTTATCGGACGATATTTTTCCTGCCTACACTTGTTCCTGCCGTTGCCATGGCTGTGCTGTGGATGTGGCTGCTTAATCCGGGATTCGGGCTAGTCAACGGAATTCTGGATGGATTTGGCATTCAAGGGCCGGCATGGCTTGGCTCTGAGACCTGGTCCAAACCTTCGCTCATACTGATGTCGCTGTGGGGGATCGGTCAATCTGTCGTCATCTATCTGGCCGGGCTTAACGATATTTCAGGCGACTACTATGAGGCTGCAGAAATTGATGGTGCGGGGTGGTTCAGCAAAGTAAAAAGTGTTACATTGCCGCTGCTGACCCCGGTCATCTTTTATAATCTGGTCATGGGTGTCATCGGCGCGTTTCAGCAGTTCACCCTGCCTTACACGCTAACCAACGGCCAAGGTTCTCCTGCTGATTCCATGAAATTTTATGTCATGTATCTATACGATAACGGATTTAAGTTCTTCAAGATGGGATATGCTTCGGCGATGGCCTGGATCCTGTTTATTATCGTAATGCTTCTTACAGCAATTATCTTTGGTACATCAAAAAAATGGGTTCATTACCAAGGGGAATAGGAGGGAGACATATGTCAGCAAAAACCGCTCGTAACGTAAAACAAATAAGCGCTCATGTCTTTCTGGTTGCTGCTTCTGTATTCTTCCTGGCACCGTTTATTTGGATGGTATCGACATCGCTTAAGCCGCTCGAGCAGGTGTTCACGTTTCCGCCGGAATGGATTCCGAAACCTTTTAAGTGGAGTAACTATGTCGATGCCTTGACCTATATTCCATTCTTTACTTACTTGAAAAATACGTTGATCATTACCGGCCTCAGTACGCTGGGTGTGGTATTAACTTCTCCGCTGGTTGCTTACAGCTTTGCCAAGCTGGAGTGGCGCGGCAGCCAGTCGCTGTTTCTCATCACCATCGCAGTGATGATGATACCTGGTCAAGTTACAATGATTCCTTTATTTCTGCTCTTTGATAAGCTGAACTGGATCGGAACCTTGCTCCCTTTAATAGTTCCTGCCTTTTTTGGAGTGCCGTTCTATATCTTTTTGCTGCGCCAGTTTTTTATGGGACTGCCGAATGAGCTAAAGGATGCTGCACGTATAGATGGGGCAAGCGAGTTTCGAATCTATTGGCAGATTATGCTGCCTTTAGCGAAATCCGCAGTGCTGGCAGTCGGCTTGTTCCAGTTTATGGCGAGCTGGACGGACTTTATGGGGCCGCTGCTCTATCTTACGAATCCGGAATCCTATACTTTATCGCTCGGACTACAGCAATTCCAGAGCCAAAAAGGGACGGAATGGGGACTGATGATGGCCGTGTCCACAATTATGACAGCTCCTATCATTATCTTGTTCTTCTTTTTACAGAAGACATTTATTCAAGGGATTACCTTCAGCGGGATTAAGGGATAGGGGGACATATAGTAATGGAAAAGATTCGTTTCTTAATGATTGGCGTCGGTGGAATGGGCAGAGAGCATATTCGGAAGCTACTTCAAATTCCTGAGGCTGAAATTACAGCGATTGCTGATCCCAGCACAGCCGCAATGGATAAAGCACAAGAGGATTACCCGTCTCTGCAGAGGGCTGCAGCCTATACGGATTATAAGGAAGCATTAACCCAAGAAAAGCTTGATGCAGCCGTTATCGTATCCCCGCACCGCCTACATTACGAACAGGGAATGGAATGTCTCAAAGCAGGTCTCCATGTGTTAATGGAGAAGCCCTTTGTTGATGGTGCTCAGAATGCGGAGGCTATTATCGCCCAAGCTGCTGCAAGCGGCAAGCACCTTGCCGTCGCTTATCAGCGGCATTTGCTGGGCCCATACATGTATATGAAGCAGTCCGTACATGAAGGAAAGCTTGGCCGTATTCAATTTGTCAGCGCTTATCAAGCGCAAAGCTGGATGACAGATCAGAAAGGAACCTGGAGACAAAGTCTTGCACTGTCCTGCGGAGGCCAGTTGAATGACTCCGGCAGCCATCTTCTGGATGCTGTACTGTGGATTACAGGCTTAAAGCCGCAGCATGTATCTGCAATCATTGACACAAGAGAGACAGAGGTAGACATTGATTCAGCGGTAACGATTCAGTTCGAAGGAGGCGCAATTGGTTCCTTTCATGTGGTAGGGAGTGCCAGCATTAAGTGGCAAGAGGATTTATCCATTCATGGGGATAGAGGCACCATCCTTTTTCGCAACGGAAGACTTTACGAGGCTGTTGACGGAGAACCTGAGGTTCGGGAGGTGCCGGAAGGGCTTTGGCCGCAGTCCAGCAATCCGGATCAGGATTTCGTAGAACTACTGCTTGGAAGAAGGAAGCAGGCCTCTGCTCCATCCGAAAGCGGTCTGATCATTGCCAGAGTAACGGAGGCGGCAATGATCAGCAGTGCAGGCTCAGGTATTTTAACTCCGGTATCCATATAATATAATCCTATATAATACATAATCAGGGACGTTTTTACGGACCCTGATTATTTGTTTTTTGGAACAAGAGTTCCCTTGTGTTATCATATAATCAGCAAAATTACAGGGTGTGAGGTGTCTAATGGAAAAGTTTATTTTAATAGATGGAAACAGCATTATTTATCGTGCTTTTTTTGCAATGCCGCCGCTGACGAATTCAAGCGGGTTACATACGAATGCAGTGTATGGATTTACAACGATGCTCCTTCGGCTGCTGGAGGAACATAAACCGTCGCATATGATGGTTGCTTTTGACGCAGGAAAGGTTACGTTCCGGCATGAAGGATATGAAGAATACAAAGGCGGACGTCAAAAAACTCCGCCTGAACTCTCCGAACAGTTTCCGGTGCTCAAGGAGCTGCTTAAAGCGTTTGGTATTGCGCAGTTTGAGCTTGAGGGCTATGAGGCAGACGATATTATCGGCACCTTGACCAAGCGTGCGGATGAAGCGGAACGGGAAGTGCTGGTTGTTACCGGAGATAAAGATATGCTTCAGCTCGCCTCCGACAAAGTGAATATTGCGCTGACCCGTAAAGGAGTTTCGGAAATTGAAGCTTACAGTCCTAAAGAGATCGAGGAAAAGTATGGCCTCACACCGCTTCAGATTATTGATTTGAAGGGTCTCATGGGAGATGCATCAGATAATATTCCTGGTATTCCAGGGGTGGGGGAAAAAACGGCACTTAAGCTGCTGCACCAATTTGGCTCGGTAGAAGCCGTGCTTGATAACACCAGCGAGCTGAAAGGGAAGATGAAAGAAAAGATTGAAACACATGCGGATGACGCACGTCTCAGCAAGAAGCTCGCTACCATTTATCGCGAAGTTCCGCTCGAACAGACATGGGAGGATATGGTGTTCAGCGGTCTGCAGGAGGAAACGGCAGCACCCGCGCTGGCCAAGCTTGAATTTAAATCGCTGCTGGAACGGTTATCCTTTACTGCATCCAGCGTAAGTGGAGATGCAGAAGCTCATGAGGCACTAGAAGAGCTTGATGTTATTATTGTGACAGAAGATAACGCTGAGGAGCTTATTGCTGAACTAAGAGACACTAAGCTTCTGCATGTAGAAGCGCACGGTGATAACCCTCATCAAGCAGAGCTTATAGGCATAGTACTGTACACAAAAGAAAAATATTATTTCTTGTCTCCGGAAATGCTGAAGTCGAATGCTTGCTCCGAAGTTAGAGAGTGGCTCGGCGATCCTGCACAACCGAAGCACGGGTATGATCTGCATCGGGTAGATCTTGCGCTGCATGCTGATGGTATTGCGTTTGCTGGCGCTGCCTTTGACGTTCATTTAGCAGCATATCTGCTTGATCCGACGGACAGTGATCAGACATTATCGGGACTTGCTGTTAAATATTCACTGCCCCGGCTGGCTTCAGATGACGAAGTGCTGGGGAAAGGCGCTAAATATAAAGTGCCTGAAGTCAGTGTGCTTGCCGATCATTTAGCTCGTAAAACCGCATCCCTGCTAGGGATCATTCCGCTCCAGCAGAAGGATCTGGAGGAGACCGGAATGCATGAGCTGTTCTATGATCTGGAAATGCCGCTCTCTAGAATACTTGCGGATATGGAGAAGCTAGGTATTAAGGCTAATGTGGAGGATTTGAAGGGGCTCGGCAAAGAATTTGAGCACACAATCAGCGGTCTCGTGAAGAAGGTCTATGAGATAGCGGGCACAGAGTTTAATTTAAATTCGCCGAAGCAATTAGGTGAAATATTGTTCGATAAGCTTGGCCTGCCGGTAATCAAGAAGACAAAGACCGGTTACTCTACAGGAGCCGATGTGCTGGAGAAACTGGCTCCTTATCATGAAATTGTGCAGTACATCCTTCAATATCGGACGATTGCGAAATTGCAATCCACTTATATTGAGGGGCTGCTCAAAGAAATTTCTTCGAAAACAAACAAGGTTCATACGTATTATCGTCAGACCATAGCGGCTACGGGGAGGCTCAGCAGTCAGTTTCCGAACCTGCAGAACATCCCGATCCGACTTGAAGAAGGACGGAAAATCCGCAAGGTGTTTGTCCCATCCGAAGAAAACTGGTATATCCTTGCCGCTGACTATTCTCAAATTGAGCTCCGGGTTCTCGCCCATATTTCGGATGACGAGCGTCTGAAGGAAGCCTTTGTCCATGACATGGATATTCATACGAAGACGGCGATGGACGTGTTTGGAGTGGACAAGGATGCTGTGGACAGCAATATGCGCCGTTCGGCTAAGGCTGTCAACTTCGGTATCGTGTATGGAATAAGCGATTATGGTTTGTCGCAAAACCTGAACATTACTCGTAAAGAGGCTGCACAGTTTATAGAGCAGTATTTCTCTGTATTCCAGGGTGTACGCAAATTTATGGATGATATCGTTAAAGAGGCAAGAAAAGACGGTTATGTGACAACACTGATGGGCCGCCGCCGTTATCTGCCTGAAATCACAGCCAGCAATTTCAACCTTCGTTCTTTCGCAGAACGGACAGCGATGAATACACCGATTCAAGGTACAGCTGCCGACATTATTAAGTTGGCAATGGTACAGATGGACGCTGCGCTTGCAGAACACGGCTTAAAGAGCCGGATGCTCCTGCAGGTACATGATGAACTTGTCTTCGAAGTGCCTGAAGAGGAACTTGAAACGATGAAAAAACTGGTGCCAGAAGTCATGGAGCAGGCACTCAAATTGTCCGTTCCGCTTAAAGCAGAGGTAAGCTATGGAAGAAACTGGTATGAAGCAAAGTAATCTAATTTTATGTTACTAGTCAGTGCAAACTTCCGTTATAATGGTATGTGAGGTGAAGACATCATGCCGGAACTTCCGGAAGTAGAAACAGTCAAGAGAACTTTAAATACACTTATCGTAGGAAAGCATATAGATCGCGTTACCGTTCATTTGCCGCGTATTATCCAGCGGCCTGATGATATTGATGCTTTTGCCATGGAGCTTGTCGGCCATACCATTGAGGGGGTTGAGCGAAGAGGGAAGTTTTTGCGAATCCTGCTTGATGGACTGGTGCTGGTTTCCCATCTGAGAATGGAAGGCCGTTATGGGATGTTTCAAGAGGATGATCCCCTTGAGAAGCATACACATGTGGTATTTCATTTCACGGATGGTACAGAGCTGAGGTATAAGGACGTTAGACAGTTTGGAACCATGCACTTATTCCGTACTGGTGAAGATTTGGCGAATAAGCCGCTATTAAAGCTTGGGCTTGAGCCGCTTGATGAGTCCTTTACGCTTGAATCGTTCATCAAGGTTATCGGGAAGCGGACAACCAAGATTAAAGTAGCGCTCCTTAACCAAGAATACGTGGTAGGCATCGGCAATATTTACGTTGATGAAGCGCTGTTCCGGGCAGGAATTCATCCTGAACAGCCGGCGAATACCATCAGCCATGAGAAGCTCGCTAATTTGCATCAGTCCATTATCGATACACTCCTCGAAGCTGTACAAGCAGGGGGTTCTTCCATCAAGTCCTATGTTAATGGACAGGGAGAGATGGGCATGTTCCAGCATCAGCTCAAAATTTATGGCCGTAAAGATGAGCCTTGTGTTCATTGCGGTACGATGGTAGTGAAGAGTATCGTCGGGGGACGCGGCACGCATACCTGTCCTAAGTGTCAAGTTCTTGATTAACGGCAAACGAGATTAACATGTATTAATAGGCACCCTTTTGACCAGGTTCCCATATACTGCTAGGGCAATGCAGTTTAAGGCAATGACCCGCTACCTTTGAATAGTTAAACGGTGGCGGCAACGGCCTGATCAGGGGAGGAATGGGGGGTGCCTCATTTATTAACACTGCTTATGCTGGCTTTTGCATTAAGTCTAGACGGATTTGGTATTGGCATTACATACGGTCTGCGTAAAATGAAGATACCCTGGCTGTCCATCGTCATCATATCGGTGTGCTCCGGTCTAGTGATCGGTCTATCCATGCAGCTTGGAGTGCTGCTGTCGCACGTTGTATCTCCCGTTATTGCCTCTTATATTGGAGCAGCTATACTTATCGGAATGGGCGGATGGTCGCTTCTCCAATCACTGAAGTCTTCGGGCCAAGATGAACCACCTGTAGAACAGCGGCCAGCTGGAAGAGACGCATCGGACGAGGACGAGCAGCATATAATGAAGGAATCGAAAAAGACAGTGTTCTTCTTGGAATTTCAAAAATGGGGCATTGTCATTCAAATATTAAAGAAGCCTTCAGCAGCTGATATGGATGATTCAGGCAGCATTTCAGGATACGAAGCGATGTGGCTAGGAATTGCCTTGTCACTGGATGCCTTTGGAGCAGGACTTGGAGCTGCTTTGCTCGGACTGCCTCCATTATTAACATCTGTGATGATTGCCCTTTTCAGCGGTATGTTTCTTGTGCTAGGGTTAAGAGCAGGCTTCCGTTTTGCTGGAGCAGCCTGGGTTCGGTCATTAACTGCTCTTCCGGCAGTGATGCTAATCATTATGGGACTATTGAAGTTGATTTGAGGTGAACTCATGAATATAGGATTGACAGGCGGAATAGCGACGGGGAAAAGCAGTGTATCCAGGTATCTTGTGAGCCTCGGAGCCATTCTTATTGATGCAGATCAAATTGCTCGGGAAGTCATGCTTCCCGGGCACCCCGTTCTTTCCGCTGTGAAAGAAAGATTTGGACAAGCTGTCCTGAATGAAGATGGAACATTGCATCGTAAAAAATTGGGGGAGATCGTATTTAATAGTCCTGCAGATCTGCAGGCATTAAACGAAATTACCCATCCAGCTATTCGCAAAGAAATGAAGGAACGCATGCTCAAGTATGAGCAGGATGAGCCGGAAAGGCTGGTCGTTTCTGATATTCCGCTGCTTTACGAATCAGGGCTTTCGGAACAATTCGAACAGGTCATGGTAGTTTATGTCCCTGTGCATATTCAGCTTAAGCGATTGATGGAGCGAGATGCCATCAGCGAGAAGCAGGCATTAAGCAGATTGAAAGCTCAGATGGATATTGAGGAGAAAAAGCGCAGAGCAGATATCGTTATCGATAACAGCGGTGATTTTGAAGACACGAAAGCACAGATACTAAAATTTTGGCATGACAAAGGTTTATCATGAAGTTAATACGCAAAAAACGAAGCTTGCTCGTCATATATATTGCATTTGTGCTCATTCTATTTTTTAATACGAACTGGATGTCATGGTTCTATCCTATCCATTACAAAGAGCAAATTCGAACCCATTCCGAAAATTATGCTGTCGATCCTTTTTTGGTTGCTTCCATTATCCGTGTAGAATCCAACTTTAAACTGAGCAGAGAATCTAAAAAGGGCGCAATTGGTTTAATGCAATTGATGCCGGATACCGCCAACTGGATTCTTGAAACCGCTAAGCTTGAAGATGTAACACTGGAGGAGCTTAAGCATGAGCCGGATGCCAACATTCAGATGGGCACATGGTATATCGATTATCTGTCCGATCATTTTGACGGCAACCCGATTGCGGCTATTGCTGCATATAATGCGGGTCAAGGGAATGTAGGTAATTGGATCAAGAAAGGAACATGGGATGGTCATTTAGACACCATTAATCAAATTCCTATTGGTGAGACCAGACACTATGTGCAGCGGGTCATTTATTACTATAATCAATATAGGGATATTTACAAAGAGTTCTGATGGACTTCGCTGTGAATATGCAAAAGAAGCATTGGACAGGCTTAACTTATGTTAAACCTAGCCCAATACTTCTTATGAGTTCTACTTATTGAAATTGACCTGCGAGTTGTTGTTCACCGATTGTTACAAGACGTTTAGTAATGTAACCTCCGATAGAACCGTTCTCATAAGATGTCATGTTACCTTGGTAACCATCTTGTGGAATGCTGATTCCAAGCTCTTGAGCGATCTCGTATTTCATTTGTTCGAGAGCGCCGTGTGCTTTAGCGACTACCAATTGGTTGGAGTTACCGTTGCTACCTTGTGCCATTGCTTTCACCTCCTTGCGGGTTGGTAAAAGTATTATGTCTCGTAACTCTGATTTTCATAACATTTTATTTAGAAAAATGATTGGTAACTATATACAATTAAGGAGGTGAGTGAGCTTGAAGTGTCCGTACTGTACATACAGCGGTACGAAAGTGCTTGATTCTCGCCCAGCCAATGAGAACAAATCCATACGTCGCCGCAGAGAATGTGAGAAATGCAATCGAAGATTTACGACCTTTGAAACAATCGAAGAGACGCCTCTTATCGTGATTAAGAAGGATGGCAGCCGTGAGGAGTTCAGCAGAGAGAAGCTGCTGCGTGGTCTCATCCGAGCCTGTGAGAAAAGACCGGTATCGGTAGAACAGCTGGACTCGATTGTGTCTGAAGTAGAGAAATCTCTTCGTAATACAGCAGTGGCTGAAGTAGAAAGCAGAGAGATCGGAGAGCTGGTTATGGAGCAGCTTTATCCGGTAGATGAAGTAGCTTACGTCCGGTTTGCATCTGTTTATAGACAGTTTAAAGATATTAACATGTTTATGAAGGAACTGAAGACATTACTGTCTAAAGGCGTAAACGAAGAGTAGTAATGCTTTTTGCAGGTGGCTTTTAGCTTTCAATACGCTATAGAACATAACCAAAAACCACATCCTTCTTAGATGTGGTTTTTGGTTTAATTAATCATTGATTCTGTAGGAGCCGTTTCCGATAATCGGACGAGAGTAGCCCTCTTTTTTAATATGGCCTTGGTAGCCTTGAGCTCCCTGCATCATATGTCCCTGATATCCTTGCGAATCCATTATAGCTGGACTGTAGGTTCCCTGTACGGAGGTCTGCGGCTGATGGTATTTGTTACAGTCAGCTGGGGGACCAATGACGGTTGTATCCTTGATCGGTGCAAATGTATCTTTTACTTTGGCTTCGTCTAGACAATAAGTATGTGCAATCGTATTGGCTGGTGCCAGACGCAGGAAATCGGATATTCCGATGAATAAAGGTTCTGGAGCATCAAAGATCGCGATAATTTTTGTATTGTCCTGGGATGCGACTTCCCAATGAATCCACCCTTGCGGAACAAGCACCGCTTGGCCAGGACCAGCTGTGAAGTTGCGAACTTCTTTGGTGAAAGGATTAATAAACGATACAACGGCTTCTCCTGATACAACATAAACGAGCTCAGATGCATTTTGGTGAATATGAGGTTCAACTACATTCCCTTTTGTAAGGGTAATATCCAGGAGCGATGCATCTCCCAAAGTATTCAGCTGTGTTCTGCCCAGCACATTAATATAGTTGCCGCTGTCCTTTGTAAAGAAACGATTTTTATTCACATCATCAAAAAATTGGACATCTGGGGAAGTGAAATCCATATAAGACACTGCCATTGCTGTCATTCCTCCGCTTCATAATGTATTCCACGGGTTAAAGTATTCAGCTTATCATGGGTTGGTGCCTAACATCGCGTAAAATGAAGTCTTTATCAGTCATGAAACTACACTATTTTTAAACAATGATAAAACGGATTAGACCAAGCAGGGCAAAAAGAAATAGCACGCTGCCCGCACCAATGCCTGTAATGGCACTGTTCGCTACCTTCAGTTTCTGGGATAAAAATAGCGATAGGATGGAGACAGCAATGAGCAGGGCAGCGAGGATATATAAACTGAAGTCTTGAAAAACACTCTTTAAACCAATGAAGTGAACACCTACAATAAAGCATATCCAAGGAGCCACATAGTTGCTAAGCTTACGTTTGATTAACAGAAAGGCGCCTGCCCCGGAGAGAAAAACTTCAATATACACGCTAATTAAGTAGCTATTAAAAGAGTCTTGTTCAGATAAAGCTGTATTCGCATCCCAATTGGTTATGCTTAAATATATACCGACCAAGCAGACGAGTAAAGCGGCACCGGAAGCGATGCCTAGATATTTTCGCCAGTTCTGCCTCGGATTTTCCTGAGCCCATCCAAACCAGGAGCAGCTGAACATTCCGAAGATCGCTGTGTACATCGCATAATCTCTTATGTATTCCATAATTTCCCCCTACAATAAAATGTTGGCTATTCTTTTATACTATATCATTACTTTTATTTCCATATGTCAAAAAGGGGGAAGCGAAAATAAGGTATCATATTGCATAAATATATCTAGTTATGTTACACTAGGTTTCGCGAACAAACTAAATATACGGGGCCTTAGCTCAGCTGGGAGAGCGCATCGCTGGCAGCGATGAGGTCAGGGGTTCGATCCCCCTAGGCTCCATAACCGTAGAAAATCCGCTATTTTAGCGGTTTTTTTCGTTTTTCTAGACGATGACTGTTTACGGGGACACTTCGCAGATATACGCTCCTCTCATCGCAGCGATGCGCGCGGTTCCTTTCGTTTTCTTACCGATGAACATTCGTAAAGGAGCGGTTTAATATGGACAAGCGTAAAGGACGCACGGTGAAAAATGAACGCACTGCAACGCGCATGAAATACTCGCTCGATTTCTTGTTTGAGCATTACTTTCAAGCGAGAAGGGCGGAGGGACGCGCTGAAAATACCCTTAAGACGTACGAACAAAATTACCGCTATTTTTGTGAGTACTTAGATTCACGCGGAATTGTACGGGATATACGTAATATTAACGTTGAACTTGGACGCGAATACATCTTATGGTTACGTTATGATAAACGGAAGTTCAGCGACAAATGTAACGTACCGGATAGAGTAAAGACAGTCGGACTATTGCCGAAATCAATTAACACGCGTATAAAAAATTAAAAAACGATGTTCCGCTTTCTACATGAGAAGGCGTAATAGATTCCGATCCATTTGCGGCACTTAAGCCTATTGAAGACGTTGGACGCGATATTGAAGTCTTGGACATAGATGAGTTGAAACGGCTTCTCGATGCACCGGACAAGCGTAAGTATAGTGATTTCCGGGATTATGTCGTTCTTAACCTACTTATTGACGGGATGCTTCGGATTGATGAGGCACTAACTTTACGAAAACAAGACGTGAATATAGCATCGTGTCATGTTTCGTTACGAAGAGAAATAGTTAAAACGCGTAAAGGACGTATTGTTCCTATAACTAAACGAACTGCGAAGTTGATTCAAGAGTTAATGAAGGAAACGGAAGACTTCGATAGTGACTTTGTTTTCTTAAGTAATTACGGGGATCGATTAACACCGAATCATTTTCGCCATCAGTTAAAGAAGTACGCGAAACGTGCGGGCATAACCAAAAGGATACACCCTCACTTGCTTCGACATACTGGAGCGACTCTGTTCTTAGAAGAAGGTGGCTCAGAACGACACTTGCAAATAATTCTCGGCCATTCTGACGGTAGGATGACAGCGCATTATACGCATTTGTCCGACCGATCTGTTAAAGAAAATCACGCGGAGAACTCACCCATAAACTCAATATTAAGTAAGTTAGAGAAACCGAGAAAAACTAATCGGTGATATAACGCGTAAGTCCTTTAGAGGGCTTACGCTTTTTTAACGTTTAATCCGCAGCCATTCCGGAACGATCGTGTTCTCAAACCGGCTAACGTCAAGCCCAAGGTATTTGCGCATCAAGATCGTAGCTTCCGGTTTAATAAACGTCCACCGCAGCGTCATATGTCCGTGGTAACCTCGGCACAGAAACCGTGTATATACCCCGTCTGGCTCGCGAGTTGTTTCGTATACCTTAATGCCGCGATCACGGAATTGACGTTTAATCTCCGTGATATCGTGAGTGAGCGAATTCATTGCGAGATGGACGCGTTCTATGTACGGGTCTGGCGTTTTAAGCGAGTTATTTATTATCGCGGTATCCCGTTCGAATGCGGTCAATATCATCGGCAATATTATGTAAAATTTAACGAGGGTTCGATCCTCATCGGTTATTTGTGCAGGTACTGCTCTCATAAGTGTCATCTCCGAATGCGAACGTATATTCGTATTATACACTCAGCAAGCAAAGTTTTAAACGGAAATTTTGGGAAGCCTGTTTTTTGGACACACTAAATGATTAAATATATCATAAGATATTTATAAGGATACTATTTCCCTGGGAAGGGCAACCATAAAAATTTTCTACGCCATGATACTATTCGTATCATTAGTATTGTGGTATATTATTAAAAATACATTTATTGGTCATGTCCCAAACCCAACCTTCATATCTATTAAGTATCTAAATAATAAGGGAGGGGACCAATAATGAAGAAGAAAGGTGTGATTAGATTGGCTTCTACAATCGAAAAACCTAAGAAGAAGTTGGATGCTGAAAAGAAAAGAGCAGCACTCATGGCTGCAGGCTCTCTAAAAACTAATAATAAGATATTTGTTGAGGACATTTACAAACAGATAAGGGGTAAATAATAAAATGATGTTCAGAGTTCCGGATTTCGGCGTCGATTATTTTCCTATAGAGGGAGTAGATTCACTACTTATTGATTCCAATGCCATCATAGCTTATCTTCTCCCCTCTGAGGACTTTCACTTTGCTTGTAAATGCTTCATTACATATCTTATAAAAAATGATGTCGAACTAAAGATATCTTCAGCTACAGTGAATGAAGTTCTTCATATAACATCGAAAGTATTATACATTGATTACTTTATTACGGAGAAATTGCACTCGGGTGAGATTCAGATAGAAGAAGTAAGACAAGAGTCAAATCGATTATACGACCAATGGTCTCGAATGCAAAAAAGTGATGACCCTAGCATGAGAGGTTTAATCGGCCACTTCAATGAAATGGCTGTTCTTAAGTTTCGGCCATTTTATGAAATTTGTACGCTTATTCCTGTTGACGAGAGTATAGTTCAATCAGCTTTTAGTGTTTTTTCCGAAATACCACTAGGCTCTAGTGATGCTATAATTTATTCTACAGCCCTTGCTAGTGCATCTGGTCTTGTTACTGTTGATAAGGATTTTAAACATGTCATGGATAGAACACATCTAAATATATATTACTCAAGTACAAAGAACCGTCACTTTCAGTATGAACATATGGTTGACAAGCTAGATATCCGAGATGTTGTTGATTACTTTGATGAGTTAGGTGAATATTACGCTCAATAGAATAAATTACCGCCTCACATCGATGTAGCCGCGCGCTATAATCGTAGTGAGGTGTTTTTATGTTTATTAGTCCGATGTTACTCGAAAAAGCGGACGCGCCGTTCTCGGATTCGCGCTACATATTCGAACCGAAGATCGACGGCCACCGCTTAATATTTTCGCAAGTTAACGGAGAAGTCCGTTTATATACGCGTCACAACAACGACTGCACGCGCCAGTATCCCGAAATAGCCAGCGCACGATTTCCGCACGACATCGTTCTTGACGGCGAAATTGCCTGCGTTAATCCAGCGAATGGCGTCTCGGATTTCGAGGCGGTCATGTCCCGTTTCCAGGCGCGCAAAGCCGATAAAATAACAGCGCTAATCGCGACGAATCCGGCTACATTCGCGGTGTTCGACGTGTTCCATTATAAAGGCGCGGATACGCGTAACCTTCCGCTAACAGAGCGCAAAGACATTCTCGCAGGCTTAACGATGCCTAACGCAAGCATAGGCGTTGTTCCATACGTTGAGGGCGCCGGCGAAGCACTATTTACGCAGATTGAAGCACGCGAAATGGAAGGCGTAGTTGCTAAGCGTAAGGATAGCGTATATGTCAGCCGCCGATCCGCAGACTGGCGTAAGATCATAAACTGGACGTATGTAGACGTTTATATAACGGGATATCGTAAAGGGGACTTCGGATGACTTGCGGGAGTTATGGACGAGGGGAAGACGAAGGTGCGTCCCTCCGGCATTATCGAATTTGGCGCGAGTCCAACGCATAAAAAGGCGTTTTATGGCGTTAGTAGTTTGATAAAGACCGGCGAGGACAGCGAGTTCGTTTACGTGGAGCCAAAGATTAGGGCTCGCGTGAAGATGCGGAACTGGACCAAAGCGGGGATGCTGCGGACTCCGGTGTTCTGCGAGTTTATTGTTTAGTCTGCTCTTCGCTTATACACTCCCGGTTTAATCATGACCATTTACCACTGCGAGAGGGTACTACGCACACCACAAACATTGAGAATTTACTTCAAGAAAAAATTAGGCTTACTCTCAAGTAGAGAATAATACTTTGGAGAGATCTCATTTTGATAATTATAGAGAAGGTTATAAAGTTCGATGGCTTCAGCAAGATAGTCCTCAATTTGGTGTTCCATTTGCGTAAAAGATATATCTGATTCTAAAAACACTTCAAAATTAGGGTAAAGCAAAACCAAGAATCTTTGCAGCCTTCCAAACTCTTTATCGAACTTATGAAAGAACGTCCAGTCGAGTGAATCGAGTAGTTCAGGCATTTTTTCATCTATAAGGATAATAAATCTTCGTAACTCATCAAACTTGAAGCGAAGTTCTTGCTCAATTATGTCTCTACCATCATAGTTAGTGTCCTCTTCAAAGACAAGGATTTTATATTTCGGAACATAGGTTATGAATCTAATTTCTTTGATGATTTTATGGAGTTGCTTTAACTCTCTTTCATATCTTGCCACTTGCTGCTCGTTTCTTTGCGCAATAATTGGTACACGTATACCTCTGATAGTAATAAAGGCAACTAATAAGGAGCCTAAAAACGCTAATAAGTCCCATTCGTTAATTTTAAGGAACGGTACGAACTCAAGTGCGAACGCGATAAAAATGCACAGTACGCACATAACAGCTAACGCCAAAAAGGTTACTATGAGGCCTCTTTTAATTTTCGCAAAGGTTTCGTTTTTCTTCATCTTCCCTTTCTCCTAATACCGCATATTTAAACGTATAAACTCCGTGCATAACGCTCGCCCTTTATCTTAACGCTGTTATGCAGTCCGGTGTTCTGCGAGTTTATTGTTTAGATAGATGGCAAATCATTTATGGATATGTAATCTTTCCAGTCGTATTTATTAAAATGACCACATGTATTAAAAAGACTGTTTATAACTTCTTCTTTTTGTTCAGGATTCTCTTGGACGAAGCTGTACAGTGATAATAGATCTAACCCAGTGAGTAAGCAGTGATTCCGATTATTACTATAATTCATCATTTGATCAGGAAACGGCTTCTCATTTCGTTCTTGAAGGGGTGTATCTTTAAAAGCGTTGACAATAAGTATCCCCTTAGGAACTTTTTCCTTATTTGTTATATACTCACTCACCCACTTTTCTAGTTGTGCTGCGTGCTTTTCTGCAGCACTTTTTGTAACTCCTTTTACTTCCACCACAGCAATACGACCATTATACTCTAAAATAAGATCATCCCTCCCTGGGATACCTTCGGTGACGTCAAAACCAAGCTCGGTAAAGATTTTCCCTACAATTTTCTCCAAATATGTGCCTGAGCTTGTAAAAAGTAATTTTAATTCCTCTAATGAATTTAAGTCGGATTCCACAGTTTCTATTTTTGATTCAAGTAATTGTAACTCCTCACGCATTCGCACGAGTGCTTGTTTAGTATCACGTTCCCTAGGAACTTCTGTATAACTGCTCCAATCTGGCAACGTTGGTCCTAAATCAGGGCTCTTATTTATGTTCTTCGCTATCGTAATGAGGTGATCTAATAGTTTGCTTTCATTAGTCTCATCATTCTCAAGTATTCTAGGTATAAAGACAATGTTCCCTGGGCCTACTTTAACAGAAGCGCCCACATAAGATTCCGTGTTTATAACTTTAAAAATAGGTTCACCAAAAATCTCCTTATAGGCAGAATTGTAGCACCAAAGGCCTTGGAAATTTGTGAACAAAGATTCGAATATGGGATTTCCGACAAGTTCAATTTTGTAACCTTTAGCAAGATCAGTATCGGGGTAATCAGGTAATAATTCTTCTCTTAGGTCAAATTCAGTACGTTCTCCGTACCCATTAAGTAGGGATACTACAAGTGGAGCAGGTGTGTAAACAAAAATTGTCCTTCCTAACGATAAGAAATCATCAATTTCTTTTCTTTTTCGAGCTATATCTATTTTAAATGAACTGCTTCTATCATGTGTATTAAAAGAGATTTTTTCTGTGGGGTATTCAGAATGTTTACTCAAACGGTACTCGTTTACGACTTCAAGTAAATCAATAAGAATAACATCGTATTCAAGTAAAGATATCTTCGAACCGAATTCAATGGTTCTTGAATATTTCCCTGCAACATTTATTATGTTCATAATTTCGCTATCATCCTTTAATTATTATGTTAAACAGCATATTTAAACGTATAAACTCCGCGCGCATAACGCGTGTCCTTAACCTTAACGCTAGCCTCCGTTATATCCTCGATTACGCCACTGCCGACTAATTCGCGCTCGATAAACACGACGATGGGCGTCCGCTCCATTTTCGCGGTATAAAAGTGGATATCGGAGGTCAGCGGTCTCATAAATCGGTTCATATACGTAGTCCTTTCGTTGTGGGTTGCGTATATACTTCGACAAATTGGCGCAATTTTCCTGCATTTACAATGGAAAAACCGTACCTTTTGGCACGGTCGTATGTCCAATTCATAATTTGTTGCTACTGCTCAACACCTTCTGGTATGTATTCCAAAATGTCTGCAGGTGTAACATTTAACCCACGACATAAATTTCCTAATGTCTCATAATCAATGCGTTTAGTGGCGTTACCTGCTAACGATGTAATTGTATTACGACTAACTCCGGTCAATTGTACAACGTCTTTATTGGATAATTGTCTTTCCTTCATTATGTCTCCTAATTTACATCGTACATATAGCTTCTCCATAAAATTCCTCCAAAAATATGCACAACATGTTGACATATTGAAATGTTGACTAAAATTATATACGTACATATTATCAGACAGGTTCCAAACAAACAATTTTATTGGAGGAAAACAATGAAAACTGAGTCTGTAAAGCAAATAGCTGAGATTATTGGTAGCTTTTTAGGAGCGGCTATAAGAAGTTTTTTCGCTTAAGCAAATGTAATCCGCCTGATGAGTCCACGCGGCCTTTGAAAAGTGGACGAAACCGGTTCTTGCCGGTCGCGGCACGCCGCTGCCTCAATTCATATAGCAAGCTTAAAAGGAAGATCGCAAGAACTTTCGCGAGAGTCTATCTACAGATCAAATGCTTTATATCGACAACAAATAAATGGTATTACTATGAGCCCATCAACATCATACTATGTATTTAAACATTCTCTGCAATCTGCAGTAGAATTTTTTGATATGAGCACTCCAGTTGTCACTGAATTAATTAGAACAGAAATTGATCTAATAGATAAATTAGCAAAAAAGAAACTCGTTAAGAAGAGGTGGTTTAATTTGTGGAGATAAATCAGATCAAGTTTGTCTATCTGTTGTTTAATAAATAAAAAACATAACGGATATGCGCTCCTTTATTTGCAGAGAAGCGCTCCTAAACGATATAATACCGCTATCGGTAAGAAAATAGTGAGAATATTCTAACGCGTTAAAACGCTGGAATCCCGTATTTTTGCGGTGTTTAAACTAACGTTGACTGTGCGTAGGACATTGCGGAGACAAATACGAGCTGGCAGCGATGAGGTCAGGGGTTCGATCCCCCTAGGCTCCATTGACTCAAAGAATCCACTTTTCAGTGGATTCTTTTTTTATTAGAGCAGTTAAATAGAGCCTCTAAATTAATTTTAAATTTTTCTTGCTTTATTTATGAAACATGTTATAATATTGATTACTGAGTTGTTAACATTACTGAATGTAACAGCTGCCTCAACGGCATGAGCTTACGGACTCTTAGCTCAGTTGGTAGAGCAGTTGACTCTTAATCAATTGGTCCAGGGTT
Organism: Neobacillus mesonae; assembly: GCA_023715865.1. Classification (GTDB taxonomy): domain Bacteria; phylum Bacillota; class Bacilli; order Paenibacillales; family Paenibacillaceae; genus Paenibacillus. The sequence continues at coordinate 2,030,345 of JAMBOW010000001.1, read as the reverse complement.
CGAGTCCCTGAGAGTCCATATATAGAAAAAAACCCTTACGAAGTAAGGGTTTTTTTCTATTTGTACATATTTTTTGGACGACACATATCCCTAATGCTGATTCGCTAAATTAAACACCTTGTCGTAGTTTACAAAATCCGTACACTTAGCGGATAAACATATGGCTGATCTGGTGCTGCTATCTCTGTCCATTCAGTTATGCGAATGATCGGAAGGAGGGTTCCGTTATGAACGGCAGTATCAAGTTGGCCGGTGGCTTCAATCCAGGTGTCCTCTTCCATCGAGACAGGGGAGGAAAATTCGGTTAGAAATCCGATGAGGCTGGCGTCTGCAATGCAGTGAGTGATTAAAAACCTTGAAATGACCAGCTGCTCTTCCGGAAGGCCTTCTTCGCGGAATACAAAACCGGATAGTTGTATGGTTCTTCCCGCATATTGCTCTGGAGCCTTAGCGATGCGGTCATAGTAGGATGCAAAAATACGTTCTTTCATTACAATCGATTCATTCTTATCTAATTCGGCCATGAGCTGGTTAAACTCATTTTTTGATACCGAATTTTCCATAACTCCTTCATCCTCCGTATGTTCTTCTTCACCTAACTTTACATTTGGTTCTTCATGATGATGACCTTGGGTGGTGTCTGCCGTTGTGGATTGAGATCCGGTTAACAGCAGCATTCCTCCTTTTTTATCTGCGATTGAAGCATTCAGAACCTGAGGAGGAACAAGAAATCCGGTCGCCAGCGGAAACAAAACGATTCCATATCCAATTATTTTTTTAAAATTAAGCTTGGCGTTACCATGATCATGATGACAGTGATCATCATGACATGAATGGTGTTCGTGAAGGTGAGCTGAAGTGGAGTGACCTTCCTCAAAGGTGTGGTCTGCCTGTTTTTGTAGAGAGGACGCTGCTCCAGTATTATCTTGATGATGTACATGCTCATGGCTTACGGGCTCCCATCCTCTGCGTATTTGAAACAGAAATAAGATAGCAAAAAGAATTGCGGCACTCAGACTGAGCAGCTCATATTTTGGATTAACGAATTTTAAGATATCTCCGGTAATATGCAGGCGAAACAGCATGACGGAAAATAGCAGTAAGATGAGAGCTCGAAAGAGCTGTTGTCCGTTCCATTTGATGTTCATATGCGTTGCAATGCCTCCTTAAATATAGGGGTGCAGGAGCATTAAAGTCGTGAATATGGTAAGCAGAACAAATGCGAGCAGGCAAACCACAAAGCGGGTGCGAAATACGCTGAGCATCATAATTGTATTTTTAAGATCGAGCATAGGACCGAAGATGAGAAAGCCAAGGATCGGTGTCGTCCCGAACAAATGGCGGAAGGAAGATCCGATAAAAGCATCTGCTTCAGAGCATAAAGACAGTACAAAGGCCAGTCCCATCATGACTAGAGTAGAAGAAGCAAGATCCGTGCCAATGCCGACAAGTGTTTTGGCAGAGACGAACGTTTGTACCGCCGCTGCGATAAAAGCCCCGATAATTAGAAACTTGCCCATGTCAAAAAACTCGTCAATGGAATGGTGGAGCATATGCTTGAAGCGGGCAGCTATAGAAGGCAAAGGTTGCGGCCGATGCTGATGTTCCTGAATCGTGGAAATAGTGGGTGCTGCGGAATGTCTAAATTGAGTTCCCTGAAAAGACATACTTACACAAAAGGTGACCACTAGAGCGATCAAAAAGCCAATTCCCATTCGCAGACCTGCCACTTCCAGATCGTTGCCAAAAGCCATGTAAGTAGATGCAATAACAATTGGATTAATGAGCGGACCCGTCAGCATGAAGCCAATACCGGCGTAGATAGGTACACCCTTGTGGACTAGCCGTCTAACGATCGGAACAATGCCGCACTCGCATGCGGGAAAAAGTGCTCCGATGACACAGCTCATTAGTATCGTTGCGGGTTTACTTTTAGGGAGCCATCTCCGTATGTGCTCTTCTGTTACAAAGATTTGGATGACGCCTGCGATCAGCACTCCAATCAGCACGAAGGGAAGAGCTTCAATAAGAATGCTTAAGAATATCGTGTTTAGCTGAAGAAGACTAGAAGGAATATGAAGTATCCCCTGCCACATCGAAACCTGAAGAACGAGCAGCATGGAGAAGCCGAGCAGGAAGACCCCGCTTAATCCGACAAAAGATAAACGTGTAACGCGATACATAATAACCTCCCTTAGATTGGTGAAGTTATGAATCTATTAATTCCACTATATGAAAACCATTTTAGAAACAGAACTTGATATAGAAGCTGTCCCCAAAAAACTTAAGAAATAGTTAAGAATTTATTCCCTCGTTATTAAAAAGATTCATTTACTCTTGTATTCATAAGAAATTGGACAATGAGGAGAATGATGATGAAGCAAAAAATTCACTTTAATCAAATGCTGATCCTTGTACTGTTTGCGCTATATTCCTACGGGATGATCAAGGTCATCTTGTTTAAGTTTGGGAGTGTTGATTTTGGTGCATTGGGACAGCAGCTATCTAACTTTATAGAAAATCCTGCTTCCTTGAAAACCATGGGTCACAGCTCAAATACGACGCTGCTGCATACGATCAAAGACAGCATAGAGCATCCTACAATGCATAATTTCGTAAATCTGGTCGGCAATGTGGCCATATTCATTCCGTTCGGTTTCTTGGCAGGCACAATGATCAAACAGCTGAGCTTTATTTTGGTTTTGCTTTTATCGTTCGGGTTCAGTCTGCTGCTTGAATGCTCGCAGTTTGTTTTCTCGATAGGGACATTCGACGTGGATGACTTGCTGCTGAACACATCAGGGGGACTTATCGGTTATCTGTTATGGAAGATTTGTACACTGTTCATCAAAAAAGAAGATCAACAATCGAACTGAGGAAGTCCATTTGATGGACTTCTTTTTTTGTTATCAGAAAAAAACGCTTTCGTTTAACTCAAAGATTAGTTATTATATTAATAAGTTAGCATTTACATTACTTTATTATTTGCTTATGCACTGAACTACTGCTTTTAATTTCGATTATGACAAGATAGGAGAGCTGCAGCATGATAAAGAACGAGCAACTAATGGCACACTACAAGTTTGAGGACAAGAGCAATGTAGGAAAAGATAGTACGGGGAACGGAAACGACGGAATACTTAAAGGAAGCACACTTCCTGAAATACATAACGTGGAAGGCCGGTCCGCTGTCACTCTGGCAGGCGGAAGTAACGGAACATCATACATCGAGCTTCCCTCTGATCTGCTCAAAGGGATTAGTGATGATACGGGAATTACGGTTGCAGCATGGGTTTATACAGGTAAAGTGAACAGCGTTTGGGAAAGAATTATTGATTTTGGCGGCGGGGAAGGAAGTCCTTACCTGTTTTTCACCCGGAACTTAAGAGGTGTCTGCTATGCAGGAAATGAAATTGTCGCAGATCCTGGAAAAATCTTTGCTGTAGGCGAATGGATGCATGTCGCCATTTCGATTAAGGGCACGGAAGGCGGCACCTTAAGCAATGCAGGACCTGTTGTGTATGCGAATGGCGAACCTGTAGGGGATGGAACGATTAGCCAGACCTCAAGCGGAAGCTACGCGAAGCTAAGAGCTTGGTTCGATACTTTTACAAGCAGCGTGAACTATAAGCACAATTATATCGGCAAGTCTCAGTTTAGTGCGGATGCTGATTTTCATGGTTCTTTATCCGATGTGCGCATATATAAAGCAGCACTGTCCGAGGACGAAATTATTGAGGTGATGTGCGAATCCCTGTCGGATGAACAGATCGTCAAACTGGCCAAAAGTAAATACTTAACTGCACCAAACTCAATTATTAAGGGCAATGTTCAGCTTCCATCCTCACTCATGGGCGGTAAAGTTCAGGTGGAATGGCGCACAAGCAATCCTGAAGCCCTTTCTAGTACAGGGGAAGTAAATAAAAATATTGAGGAGCCCGCAGGCGTTACACTTACAGCTGAATTAAGCATTGGTGCGCATCGTGCCTCACAGAGCTACGTTGTTTCCGTGCTGCCTGAAGGTATACCTGCGTATACGCTCACGATTGAAGGCAATTCCGAAGTGGTTGATATCAGTGAAGTCATGTATGGATTGTTTTACGAGGATATCAATAATGCTGCGGATGGAGGGATTTACGCTGAGCTAGTGCAGAACCGTTCCTTTGAAGCTTTTGAATACGACAGCTATTCCCATGTATGCGGCGAATGCGGGGTATCTACAGGACGAAACCGTGATGCTCTCTTTGCATGGTATGGGGACACAGATCAATTGACCGTTCAAAATAGCGGTGGTCTAAACGATCATTTTGATCTGCAAGACAAGGATGTTAACAGTTATTACGTTACCGCTGCAGATGGGGCAACGATTTATAACAAGGGCTTTAATGACTTCAATCATCATTGCGCGATGTCTATTAAAGAGGATGCCGAATATCATTTTACGATTTGGGCCAAAGCAGATCAGGCCGGCAGCATTACACTTCAATTGCTGGATCAAGATGGAACGGAAATCAGCGATAAAGCTGTAATCCAGGTAGAAGCAGGGAAGTGGAAGAAATACGGAGCAGGATCACCTATCGTTCTTACAGGGACGAGAAATACGCTCGGACAGCTGTCTCTTCAATTTAGCGGTGAAATTTCAATTGATATGGTCTCATTGTTTCCAGCGGATGTGTGGGGTGCAGCGGAAGAGGAAGGCTCCGTCACTGCACATGACAATTATCTAGGAAACCCAAACTACCGTCTACGCAAGGATCTGGTTCATGCGCTTGCAGATCTTCATCCGAAATTTCTACGCTTCCCAGGAGGTTGTATCTCTGAAGGCTCTCATATCTGGGAGAATGTATACGATTGGAAGGAATCGGTACGTGATGTGGAATTGCGCAAAGAGAATTACAACGTATGGGGTTACATGATGACGATGGGACTCGGTTATATGGAATATTTCCAGCTGGCTGAGGATCTGAATTCAACACCGCTTCCGGTTATGGCATGTGGTGTATTATGTCAGGCTCGTTCCGATTACGCGAATCCAGCCGGAGGAGCTCTGAGAGACTACTATATCAGCAATTTTACAGATCTTATTGATTTTGCGATCAGTACCGATTTTGAGAATAATGAATGGGCAGCTCTTCGGAAACGTATGGGGCATGAGGCTCCGTTTGACCTGCGTTATCTGGGAGTGGGCAATGAAAACTGGGGAACAGAATTCTTTGCCAACTTTGAAATTTTCAAGGCTGCGATTGATGAGCATATGAAGCTGAATTATCCGGATCATGAGCTCCACATTATTTCTACAGTAGGTGCTCAGGCAGATGATGATGCTTACCAGCAGGGCTGGAAATTCCTCAGCGGAGGAATGGAAGGGTCAGCTAATGTCAGCTTTACAGATGGAAAGACAAGTACTGAGGAGACCATTACTTGGTACGAAAAACAACCAAATTATATGGATACCATAGCCGATGAGCATTACTATCGTTCTAACGAATATCTGCTTGAGAATGCGGACCGTTATAACTATTATTTCCGTGCATATAACGAAGACGGCAGCTTGAATGAAGCGGAGACTTCGAAAGTGTTTGTGGGTGAATATGCCTCTACAGATAAAAACACACTGGCCGGAGCGGTAGCCGAAGCTGCGATCATGACGAGCTTTGAGAATAATGCAGATGTCGTCAGACTTGCAGCGACTGCGCCATTATTTAATAAAGTGCGGACGGACAGCTTGTACCGCTGGACTCCGGACTGCATTTGGTTTGATGATGAGACGGTCTGGTATACACCGAACTACTACGTACAGCAGCTGTTCGCCAAGTATATCGGTACAAAAGGACTTGCGACCTCCTTTACGACGTATCGCAACGGAGAGCAAACGAAGCTGATTCCTTACGGAGGAATTGAAATCTCAGCCGGAAAAGCAGATGTTCTCGTGAAACGGGTCGTCGTAACATCAAATACAGACGGCAGCGTGCTGCTGGATCAGGATTTTACCAAGCCGCTGAACAATGGATGGGAGATTATACCTGGCTCTGCCGGATATGAAATCGACCCTGCCGAAGGTCTTATGCTCAAAGCTCAGCCAAGCGGACGAAACGGTATTTATTTCATGAACGATGCCTGGACAAATTATAAAGTGGAAGTGACTGCCCTGAAGGCTTCTGGAGAAGACGGTTTTTATATTGGAGCAGGACTTACAGACATTACACCAGAGAATAAAAATGTGATCGAATATGCCATCGGCTACAACGGAAACGCAACCGGACTGAAAGTATTTAAAAACGGCGTAGAAGGTTATACACTCGGGGATTATTCGTCGAGCACAGCAGCGGGTAATCTGCGTGCTGCCACCTATGAAGAGCTTGCAGAAAATACGGAATATACGATTACCGTGAATTACGGAGGGAATGACGGAAAGCAGCTTATCTGCTTCTATACAGACGGGAATAGAGTAAGCAAGGTACTGGATTACAAGCTGGAGGCCTATAACCGGGAAGTCTATCATTCGGTAACAAAAGACGACAAGCATGTCTATGTGAAGCTGGTTAACCCGGATATGTCCGTTAAATCAATCAAGCTCAATTTGAATGGCTTAAATGTAGCGGATATAGGACAATTAACTGTCTTGACGGGAGATGCATCCCTTGTCCATGTACCTAATGTGAACAAGAAAAACGATGAGAAGGTTCAGCCTTATCAAACCAGTATTGAGGTGAATCAAGCATCAGCTCTCGTTTCCATGCCAGCTAATTCTGTAAATGTATTGGTGCTTAATCTAAAATAATGATAAAGAGGAGGAGCCGATTGGTTCACTCCTCTCTTTTGATTAACTCCGTAATTCACTTACAACGCTATAGATTCTGCTCTAAACGCTGACCGTCGGTTCAATTATAGTAAGTGTATTGTCATAGGTGTTCAAATTTACCGTAGCTCCAATGGGCATTGCAGCTTTATATATCCCGTGTGCAGTCGTAACATTAGTCATGAGCGGCTTGCCCAGCGGCACGATGACCTCATCTATTAATTGCTGGTAGGAGACACCGTATGCCTCTAGACAGCCCGTGCATTCTCCCATAATAATGCCTGCGCATTCCTGGAGCTTATCTGCGAGCATGAGGTGGTTCATATAACGGTAAATCGTATTTGTAGGTTCATGCGTTTCTTCGAGCAGCAAAATTTTGTCACGTACGTCAATCTCATATGGAGTTCCGATCGTATCTATAAAAGACGCAAGATTTCCTCCTACCAGAGGGCCTGTCACGTTCCCTTGAATTCTGCTGATCTGCGGAATGCTGGGCGGATTTAATATTTGCCTTTCTTCTTGAAACGTGGAGGTGGCATTAAAAAATTGGTTGAAGTTGTAGGCGGGTGTTTGCGGTGCAAAATCAATGAGCATAAGGCTTTGCAGTGTAATGAGGTCAGTGTATTGGTACAGAACATTAAGCAGGATGGTAATATCACTGTATCCTGATACTATCTTTGGATTATTGCGAATAACATTATAATCAAGGTACGGAAGAATACCGGCAACTCCAGTGCCGCCGCGTGTTGCAAGAATTAACTTCACCTCGTTATTTTCAAACATGCTCATGAGGTCTGAAGCCCGTTCTTCATCGGTACCTGCCAAAAAACCGTCCTGATCATACACGTGGTCGCCTACGATGACATTGAGTCCAGTTGTCCGCAGCACTTCTATTCGGGCGTCAATTGTAGCTGCTCTTAAGGGACTGCCTAACGTTACCAAACCCACTGTATCTCCTGCTTGTAAAATGGGGGGAGCAACTGCCATATTCTGACCTCCTTACAAACCGATTCAAGAATATAATTAATTATATGTATGTCGATTCATCAGGAAGTATGTTCCCTGAATTTGCTAATTTAATAGATTCTTAATATAATAATAGAGAATCAGGCTATGAGGTGCCTTCCTTCTAATCTCTTTTAATCGGACATTAGGGACCTCGCTTTCCTGGTTCTTTTTTTATAGAGAGCAGCAGACATGCCATAAAGAGGTGAATACCATGAGAAGATATACAGATCTGCTGGGTGAGCCTTTTTCATTCTATTGGGTTCTTCGCACGGGCGGCAGGGTTGCGGTAGTGTGCCCGAAATGCCGCTGCCTTGCTTACATTCAGAAAGGGATGGATCAAGCTGCAGAGGTTCGCTGCACACAGTGTTTATTTCTTGATCAGGAGAAAGAAGAGGGGCGTGTGACGGCGAGCGGTGTATGCATCAGCTGTGAACGCTATTTTAATATTGAAGTTACCGACCCCATGCAGCAATCTCTCAAAAAAATAAACGTCCATTGTCCACATTGTGAGGAGCTGAACCAGGTTCCTGTTCAGATCAAAAGCCCGCGGTATTACTACATATATTCAGATATTAAAAATGGAAAAGACCCGATTTTTCAGCTCCATTTGTATTACTCAGATCAGTATCGCGGCAAGCCGGTATGGGCTGTAAATATGGAGCATTTAAATTATTTGATCAGCTATATCTCGGCCGAGCTGCGCATTAAACCGTCCGCTGTCATTCTTCGTACTGCTTCCCATCGGCTTCCTAAATATATGAAAGAAGCTAAGAATAGGAGCGGCATTGTCAAGACGCTGCGGAAAATGCAGTATAAGCGGAACCCTATTTAATGCTTCTCTGCACACAAAGGAGATGAACTAACGATGGATCAATTTTCAATATATTTGCAAAAAGAGCTGAAAGTGATTGTGCATGCGCGAAAAGGAAAGCTTCAGGAGCCTGTACTCGCTACAGCTCTTAAGAAACTTGAGAATCTGGGCTATACCTTATCTGCGGACCTAATCGGTTTGCTTCAAACATGGGAGAAACGCCAGTTTGTGAGCTGGTTTGAGCGTTTGATGGATGAGCTGATGGAGATAACCGGCATGAACTATGCCGATCATTTCAAGCCAATGTATCCGGGATTTCCGGATCAGGTGATGAATATACAGGACAGCCAGCTGTATCTGAATGCACTGCTTCACTATTTCACGCTTCAGCTCCCTGAGACTTCCGGGGAACAGCAGCGTATACTGCTGCTGGATCAACTTCAGCTTCGAATTATTGAGCAAGGAAGCGAAGAAGAGTTTCAGCAATTAGCTAGAAATATGCTTCAAAGCAAGACTGCCTTATCCCTTTCTGGGCGGGAGCAGCTTCAGTGGCTTGCAGCAGATTATAAACAATGGGAGTATATCATCCCCGAGAAAATTCCGGTAAAAGAAACAGCCGCGGTCTTTCTGGCCTCCTTGCTCGCTGCAGGTAGAGCATCGGAGTCTCTTATCGCAGAGCATGTTCATACTGTAACGGATATTCTTCGTCTGGCCTGCGCCTTGTCAGATGGCGATGTAAGCCTGGCGGAAGGTACAAGGTTCCGATCCTTTAAACGTGCAGAACGCCGATTGCTCCTTTCCTTGCTGGAAGGCATTCCAAATCCGCTGGAGGACTTATTCCGTTATCAGATGCGTTGGATTCGGCTGGGAGAAAGACTTCATCCGGGGGAATACAAGGACGGGTATCCGAAGAGCGCGGCCTGCTTCGATCGTTTAAGAGCCGATGATAAGCCCGCAACGTTTTACAGTAGAGTTGAACATTCCTTGATGGAGAAAAACTTAAGTGAGGCTATGGAGCTGCTGGGCACACGTCCTGGTGAGCTTGCGCGAAGACTTGATGAATTGATTCGAAAAGGAGCAGATCTTTCTGAGCTTGAACAGCATTATGCTGCGGCCGTCAAGGAAGTTTCGACTCCTGTCCTGCTCAGTGTGCTCGCCCATTTTCAGAAAAGGATGGAAGTAACGATTCGTCGCCATTTCTTTCCTAAAGGGAATACGGCAAGTCTGTATACCAAAAGCGAAGTGCTCGAGCCGCTGCCGGATGATGCGGCCATTATGATTCTTCATCATACGGAAGCAGCGCTTGTTCAGCGTTTCAGTGAGCTGCCTCCGCTTGGTAAGGTGTATATTGATGAGGATTTAAAACGCTTCCCGGTACCTTGGGGTTTAAGATCGGCCAGCAAAGCCCTTTATACACTTCCGAGAGCTTCAAGAGTACCGCTTGATCCGGGCGAGACCGTTCGCTTCTTTTTGTGGTGGAAGGAAGGTTTGGCGGGTGGAAGAGCGACCGGAAGAGTGGACATTGACCTTTCAAGCGTCTTGTATAGTCATAACTGGTCATATTTGGGCCACACCTCATATACACAGCTGAAATCGGATGTCTATCAGGCGGCTCATAGCGGTGATATTGTGACGGCTCCAGATGGAGCTGCAGAGTATATCGATCTTCACTTGCCGTCGATGCGAAAGCACGGGGTTAGATATGTAGTTATGACGCTCAATTCATTTACGTCTCATGCGTTCAAAGATCTGCCAGAATGCTACGGGGGCTGGATGATGAGACAGATTCCTCAGTCAGGCCAGGTGTTTGAGCCATCCACAATACAGAATCGGTTTGATATTTCGGCCGACGCGCAGATTTGTATCCCCGTTATTTTGGATTTATGGATGAGTGAAGTGATCTGGTGCGATCTTTCACTTACAAAGTTTCCTAACGCATATAACAATGTTGAATCCAATAAGATGGGACTTGCCATGATGGGCCAGGCAATGTCGGAGCTGGTAAGACCCGATTTATATTCCCTCTTCAAGCTGCATGTCAAAGCTCGGGGAATGGAAACGGATGATCCTAAAGCTGCCAATATTCGGTTTAGTGCTTCACTTGAACGTCATTTGGTAGAGCCGGAATCGGAGAATGAAGGGTTAGCCGAGAAAGCCCAGACTGCACAGATCATTACACCGCTGAATCAGGAGCAGATTGCAGCTGAATTTATGTAGGCCGGTTGAAGCTATGGTAATGGAGTGAACGGAAGAGGCGTTTTGTCTAAAGAGAATAGGCATGGCTATATTGAAATTTAGAGTATAATCATTAAAATGGTGAAATAACGTATTGTTTCGAAAGAAAGTAGGAGAGTAATGACGACACTTCAGCAATTAAAATATGTCATTGAGGTCGCCAACCGTGGGTCCATGAACGAAGCGGCCAAGCGTCTGTTTATTTCTCAGCCAAGCCTGTCAAAAGCGATTCGGGAGCTGGAGGAAGAGATCGGTATCACGATTTTTGATCGAACAAACAAAGGCATTACACTGTCCATGGAAGGGGCAGAGTTTATGGGTTACGCAAGGCAGGTAACTGAGCAGGCGGAGCTGCTTGAGAGCAGGTACAGGAATGCCAAGCCCTCCCCGCAGCATTTTTCCGTTTCGACTCAGCATTACGCCTTTGCAGTTAACGCTTTTGTTAAGCTGGTAAAGGAACACGGACTGGAAGAATATGAACTGGCGCTTCGGGAGACGAAGACCTACGAAATTATCGAAGATGTCAAAACATTGCGCAGCGAGATCGGAATTTTATATTTAAATGAATTTAATGCTAAGGTGATTAATCGGCTGCTGGAATCAGCGAATCTGCAGTTTCACAGTCTATTTGTCGCGAAGCCCCATATTTTCATCAGTGTACAAAATCCGCTCGCTAAACAGTCGATTGTGACCATCGAAGAGCTGGAGGAGTATCCTTATTTATCTTTTGACCAAGGAGAGTACAATTCTTTTCACTTTTCGGAAGAGATTCTAAGCACTTTGTCACATAAGAAAAGCATTCGGGTTAACGACAGAGCGACGCTGTTCAACCTGCTGATCGGATTAAATGGCTATACCATTTCAACCGGTGTATTAAGTGCAGATTTGAATGGGAACGATATTATTCCTGTGCCGCTGGATTGCAAGGAAACGATCAATGTAGGGTGGATAGCGCATAAAAACGCACTGATGTCCAAGCTCGCAACAGCTTATGTTGAAGCACTTCACGAAGCGATCCAATGAATATCATAGGGGATTCCGGAAAGCAACAGGCAGCTTGTTATAGCTTTTGGTTATAACTGGTCATAGTTATTGGGAGTTACTCTATAACGAGGCTTATATGATAATCTTTCAATAAATTACTTGATGCTACTCAATCAAAGGAGAACGATACATATGAGCCAGATTGCACAAGATGCCAAGGTGAGAACGGTTACCCCTTTCAGATATGATATTGTAGGCAGTTTTCTTCGTCCGGAAGCACTGAGAAAGGCGAGAGCGCAATTTCTGAGTGGAGAAATTTCTCAACAAGAGCTGACAAAGATTGAAGATGCGGAGATCATCCGTCTCGTTGATAAACAGAAAGAAGTGGGACTCAAAGCTGTCACAGACGGTGAGTTTAGACGCTCCTGGTGGCACCTCGATTTCATGTGGGGGCTTGCTGGCGTGGAGCATGTCATAATGAGTGAAGGTTACCCATTTGTCGGAGCAGAGACGAGAAAGGATTCCGCTCAGCTTGCCGGCAAAGTGGGATTTAATCCGGAGCATCCGTTCCTTGCTCACTATAAATTCCTAAAAGAAGCCGCAGGCAATGATGTTGTAGCACGTCAAGCGATTCCCGCACCTGCCCAATTTCTGTTCGAGCTGCAGCGCGGAGAATATCGCGAGGTTACGGCGCGGATCTATCCTAACAATGATGAGCTTGTCAGAGACACAGCTGATGCATACCGCAAGACAATCCTGGCATTCTATGAGCTTGGCTGCCGCAGCATTCAGCTGGATGACTGCACCTGGGGCGCGCTGTGCGATCAAGGCTTCATTGCAGCATTCACAAAAAATGGAGGCGACGTTAAAGCTCTTGCCGAAACACTCGCCCGTGTAAATAGCGAAGCTATAGTTGACCTTCCGCAAGATCTTGTCGTAACAACACATGTATGCCGCGGTAATTATAATTCTACATGGGCTTCCTCCGGCGGATACGAGCCGATTGCTGAAACTTTACTTGGTATCGACAATTACGATGCTTTTTATCTTGAGTTTGATACAGACCGTGCAGGCGATTTCAAGCCGCTGCGTTTCCTCAGAAGCCATCAGCAGGTTGTCATCGGTCTGTTCTCATCCAAAATTGGTGAGCTGGAGAATAAGCAAGAGATCCTAAACCGTATTGAGGAAGCAACACAATATGTGGATATTAACCGGATCTGTCTCAGCCCACAATGCGGATTTGCTTCAACTGAAGAAGGGAACCTTCTTACGGAGGAACAGCAATGGAACAAGCTTGCCTTCATTAAAGAAGTAGCAGATGAAATTTGGAACTAATTAGATGAATAGACTTTACGAAAGATTGAATGGGAACAGGCTCTGTAGTAGTCTGTTCCTTTCTATAACTCGTGAGTGATACGTCTGTCACTACATTCAATGCGAATGTTGGGATTTGCTTAATAACTTGCATTGTAAAGCTCAAATTGATATAATATGAGAGTATTCAAATAGATTTGCGGTCGTGGCGGAATTGGCAGACGCGCACGGTTCAGGTCCGTGTGGGCTAACCCCCGTGGAGGTTCGAGTCCTCTCGACCGCATACATTAAACAGGCTCCCGAATATTCGGGGGCCTGTTTTTGTTTTACTATTCGGTAGGGGAGACTGCCATGATTAGTGTTTCCATAAATAAGAAGATTGATCTTAAATATGGAGTGGAAAAAGCATATAATGAAGTTCACTGAATAAATTCAATCTATACAAGGGGTATACACATGAAGATCAAAGTATTAATAGCGGATGATAATTCTTTTATCCGGGAAGGTATGAAAATTATTTTATCCAGCTTCGAGGACTTTGAAGTTGTTGCAGCTGTTGAGGATGGTGCCGCAGCTGTGCGATACTGTCTGCATCACGAAGTAGATGTTGCGCTGCTCGATATACAGATGCCTAATATGGATGGAGTAGAAGCGACGCGGCAAATTGCTCAGCTGACCCAGACAAGACCGCTGATATTAACAACGTTTGATGATGATGAATTTGTCATTGAGGCAATCCAAGCTGGGGCTAGAGGATATTTGTTGAAAAATAACGACCCGGAGCAAATACGAGATGCCATTAAGAGTGTGAATCGGAATCACCATGTGCTGCAAGGCGTTGTACTTGATAAAATTAAAACCGGCCTGCAGAGCACTCAGCATGAATCTCCCCCATCAAACGGCACCGCACATGCAGAAACTCCTGTTTCTCAAGCAGGGGAACATATAGACCACAAACTATTCACAGAACGGGAACTCGAAATCATGGGCTGTATTGCGAGAGGCTTATCCAACAAGAACATTGCCAAAAAGCTTTTTTTATCCGAAGGAACAGTAGCCAATCACATTACTTCCATCTTGAATAAGACAGGTCTTGAACATCGTACGCAAATTGCAATTTATTATTTAACCGGAGAAGTGCTGATTTCAGATGAAGATCGTTAATTATTTGGAATTATGGATGGTCGGATGCAGGCTGCTGCTGCTTGTTTATATTTCGGGTACGGTCTTTCAAGCCCACCAAGAAAAGGGCTGGTTCATATTCGCTTTACTTATTTACATAAGCTTAAATTGTATTCTGTTGATTCTAAAGAATAACCAATATACCGTTATCATTCATTTATTGTCTATGGGATGGGTCGTAGGAAGCGCAGTAGAAATTAACCCTTCGTTTCTCCTGCTTCTTTCCATTAACTTGTATGAGATTATGGTCGCTTTACATCGGCATCCTGTCTATTCTATTTTGATCTTTCTTTTGACATTATGGCTTGTCCCAAGCACTGTTCTGCTTTCCTATATTACAGTATCTGCGCTAATTTTTTTGGGTTACACTGCCATCAGGTATTATAAAACTTTGGTTGATCAGCTATACGAGAGGTGTGATTCCATACAGACCGATATGGATAGGCTTAAGCGTTCTTTGCAGGAGAATCAAGAGTTCCTTAAACAATCCGAGTATACAATTAAACTGGAAGAACGCAATCGGTTATCCCAGCGAATCCATGATGAGGTGGGGCATTCGATGGCAGGAGCACTCATTCAGATGGAGGCTTCGAAACGGCTGCTTTCAAGTAATCAGGCCAAAGCTTACGAGCTGCTGGACAATGCGATTCACATTTCCAAGGGAGGGCTGGAGCAAATCAGGATCACCTTAAAGGATATGAAACCAAAGCCTGAAGAAATGGGAATGAATCGTTTAAGGCTGTTTGTTGATGAGATGAGCGCGAAGCACGCAATACATACTACATTTGTTCATAACGGTGACCTGGACGTGATCACTCCCCTTCAGTGGAGAATCATATATCAGAATATGATGGAAGCTGTAACCAATACGATTAAATATGCAAACGCTGATCAAATTCATATTGAAATCCAGGTGCTTAATCAGCTCATTAGAGCCGTGGTCGCTGATAATGGAATCGGGGCTGACCGTATCGTTAAAGGACTGGGCATTTCAGGAATGGAGGAGAGAGCAGCAGCGATCGGAGGTACGGTGGTTGTGGACGGTTCAAATGGATTCAGCGTCATTACATTGCTGCCTCATGGACAAACGGCGGAGAATTCTCATATTCATTCTTCATGAAATTTCTCATATCAAAGGATGAACTTATGCACTGTCATAAGGACATCCTTTTTCTTTATGATAGATACAGATCGAGATGCTTGAATAAAAATCAAATTCAGCAAGCGGGAGTGAAGCGTAATGAATGTGTTGGAAATCGAGGGGTTAACGAAGAAATTCGGGGATTTTGTAGCCGTAGATCATATGAATTTAAAGGTTCGTGAAGGTGAAATATTTGGCTTCCTGGGAGCCAACGGGGCGGGGAAAAGTACAACGATTAATCTGATTTCCTCTCTCTTGCGTGCGTCAAAAGGCGAAATCCGGCTGCTTGGTAAAAATATCGCAAAAAACAGCAGATTTGCCAAGATGAATATCGGCATCGTCCCACAGGATTTGGCCATATATGAGGATCTGACGGCCTATGAGAATATTCATTTTTTTGGAGGCTTGTATGGTCTAAGAGGGGCGGAGCTAAAAGAGAGGGCTTTGGAAGCACTGAATTTTGTCGGACTTACGGATAAAGCGAAACAGTATCCTAAAAATTTCTCAGGCGGAATGAAACGCAGATTAAATATTGCCTGTGCCATAGCTCATCAGCCGAAGCTGATCATTATGGATGAGCCTACAGTCGGCATTGATCCTCAGTCCAGAAGCTATATATTAGATTCTGTTAGAAAGTTGAACAATATGGGCTGCACAATAATATACACAAGTCACTATATGGAAGAGGTCGAAGAGATTTGCACCCGCATCGCCATCGTAGACCATGGCAAGATCATAGCGGAGGGAACGAAGGAACAGCTCACATCCACAATTACAGATACGAAGGATATTTGGATCGGATTTAAGTCAGATCTTCCTCTGAATATAGAGCGATTGCAAGAGATCCAGGGAGTGATGCAGGTTAAGGCAGAGGATCAAATGATTCAAATCAAGTCCAAATCCGAAGTAAACAATCTTAATCAGATTATTTATCAATTGATGGTTCACGAAGTTGAAATTCGCTCGGTTGAAGAGCAGGCTCCTAACCTGGAAACGGTATTCTTAACATTAACAGGCCGTAAACTGCGGGATTAGGAGGGAATAGGATGAACGTTTTTCATATTATTCGTAAAGAGTTAGTGACTGAATTAAGGGATATTAGGACGTTTGTATTCATGATCGCTTTCCCGATTGTCCTGATGATTATTCTTGGCAGTGCATTAACCAATGCATTCTCCAGCGATTACGAGATGGATTCCTTAAGCTTAATTTATAAAAATAATACCAGTAATGAACAACTAAACGCTTCATGGTCCGGCTTTATGGAAGCGCTGGAGCAGGAAGGTGTGTCCTTTACTTCTGCAGCAGAAGAGACAGATGGACAGAAAGTCATTCAAGAGGATGAGTATACCGCATACGCAGAACTAACCGATGATGGAATACAGTATTACGGTAACCCCAAAGACTCGATTGAAAACAATATCGTGCAGGGGATGCTCACTGTGTTTGCAGATCAATATAATCTCATGGCAGCTGCAGTGAAGGCTGACCCAGCAGCGGCAGGCCAAATCCTGGCGGCACAAAGCTCCTACGGCAGCTTTATACAGGAAGTCGGATTAAATCCGGATAAGCAGCCACGGTCAATCGATTATTACGCCATTACGATGTCTACAATGATCGCCCTCTACAGTGCCTTATCTGCGAGTTATTTGATTCGAGGAGAAGTTACACGCGGAACGCATATTCGCTTGTATGCATCACCTGTGTCCAAAGGAACCATCTTCACAGGTAAAGTTTTGGCTTCTGCTTTGATCAATTTCTTATGCGTTGCAGTGGTAGTCTTGTTCAGCAAATTTGTATTCCAAGCGGATTGGGGCTCGAATTATACTGCGGTATTTGTGCTGTTGTTCACCGAGATTTTACTCGCGGTTAGTCTTGGTCTAGCGTGTAGCTATCTATTTAAAGATGGAGCAAGTCATGCAGTCATAATAATTATCATTCAAATTGCATCCTTTGTCGGTGGAGCTTATTTCCCGATACACATGGAGAGCGGCCTCCTAAGCTATGTCGTTCAGTTCTCTCCGCTTTATTGGGCTAATCAGGCATTAATACAAGTTATCTTTGCAGGGAATGCGCAAGCCGTCATTCCGGTTGTTGCTCTTAATGTGGGTCTTAGTGCTCTCCTGCTCATATTTTCCGCCGCTTTTATGCGTAAGACAGGAGGAGTATAAAATGAAGGATTTACTATGGCTAATTAGAAAAACAATATTTACTGTGCTTCGAAAAAAATCAAACATTTTTATTTTGTTCATTCTTCCTATAATCGCAGCGCTGGTAAGTATGGCGATTCATGCTGGAGGCAGCGGTGCCCCGCTGCGGGTTTCAATCGTCAATCTGGATGGAGAGCAGGAAATCACAAAAGATACGATTTCTTTTATAGAGCGATTAAATAAGGTTCAGGTCACAGTTACTGATGAAGAGTCGATGAAAAAGGCCATTGCCGCCGGAAACTCAGACACAGCGGTAATCTTTAAGCAAGGTTTTGCAGAAAGTGTCCAGAGCGGTAATCCGGATCATATCGAGATGATATCTGTGAAAGGTGCAACAGTAACCGCTTTTGTAAAATCAATGCTGCACAACTATATCAGCAACGTTGCTGCGATTGGGAAATATGCTGCAGGAGATCAGCAAATGTTTGCGTCGCTCTATGAGGATTACAGCAGTCAGAGCTTTAAACTCTCTTCGATTGAGGTAGAAGATACAGCGGCCGTCAAAAATGCGACTTATCAAACGATTGGTTTCCTGGTTGCTCTGATGATGTTCTCTACGGCAAATATGACAGCATTCATCCTCAAGGAAAAAGAAAACCGGACGTTTTTCCGGATCATGGCTTCACCCGTGTCATCTAAGACTTATGTTTTATCCAATGTCATTGTTAATTTTATGATGTTGTTTGTGCAAATCGTAATAACGTTATTTTTCATGAAGCAGGTGCTGCACATTGATTCGGGTATACCTGCTGTACAATTTGTTGCCATTATGCTGTTATTCGGCCTGGCGGCTATCGCTGTAGCTCTCGTGATCGTCGCTTTTGCCAGCGGAACTAGAATGGCAGGAGCTCTGCAAAATCTGATCATTACCCCTTCCTGTCTGATTGCAGGCTGCTACTTTCCACTGGAAATCATTCCGGAGAATTTTAGACAGTTCTCTAACTTTATGCCGCAATACTGGCTGCTGGAAACCGTCGATAAGCTGCAGAACGGTGCTGCACTGTCCGGACTATATTTGAATCTGCTCATTCTAACTGGCTTCGCGGCTGCACTTTCTTTGATCGCAGTATACAAATTTAGTAGAAACAACGATACAAGAACGTTTATTTAGTCCTATGTGACCTCTAACAGGGATAAAGGCAGCAGTTTGCTGTCTTTATTTTTTGTTTTGAATTGACAATTTGTACGTACATATTGGAAACTAATGATATAAACCAGATGCAGGAGGATGATTTGTCATGAATATGAATGATCAAATTGCACGATGGAATGAAGAGGCAGCCGATTGTACCTGCGGTAATCCGCATCGCACAGTAAAAATGCATATTTGCTTGGAAGAAGGGGCACTTTCTCAAATTGCACCTTACGTGAGTAGTCAAAATTATAACCAAGTAACCATTGTATTCGACGAGTATACGAAGCAAGCGGCTGGCGATCAGGTTATTGCTCATCTAGGAGCAGCAGGTATAACGGCACATGAGCTGTTTCTGCCTCGGAACGCGGGGGGAGAGGTCGTTGCTGACGAGGCTTTTATTGTTAAAGTGCTGCTTGGCGTTTCTAGAGATTGCGATGCAGTCATCGCAGTTGGTTCCGGGACGATTCATGACCTTGTCCGGTTTGTATGCTTCAAGATGGGCAAGCCTTTTATTTCGGTTCCAACTGCGGCCTCCGTTGACGGGTTTACTTCAGCAGGTGCACCACTTATTGTGGACGGAACGAAGCAGACGTTTCAAGCTATACCGCCGGAGGCGATCTTTGCCGATTTGTCTGTGCTGGAGAAGTCTCCCCAAGTCATGACGGCTGCAGGTTTTGGGGATATGCTGGGCAAATTTACATCCCTGGCTGACTGGAAAATATCACGGGATCTTGGAGGAGAACCCTATTGCCCGCTGGCTTATCGCATGACAGAGGAAGCGCTCATGGATTGTGTTCATCATGTGGATGAGATTTCAGAAGGCAGTAAGGCTGGAGTCAAAATATTGCTGGAAGCACTGATTGCATCAGGGATTTCCATGCTGATCATTGATCATTCCCGGCCGGCTTCCGGAGGAGAGCATCATATTTCACATCGCTTGGAGATGGAATTTCTTGAGCAGGGTAAACCAGCCATTTTACACGGTGCAAAAGTGGGGGTTGCTTCAGCACTGCTTACGAATATATACCGTGACCTGTATAAAAGCGGTCAAGAGGCAGCGTTCGAGGCCTATAAGGATCTGCCCGAACAGAAGCAAATGCAGGATTGGTTAAGTCGTACCGGCGGCGCTGCAACCATTCAAGAACTGGGAGTGACAGATACCCAGCTGGAGAAGGCAATAAAGACAGCCCACACATTGAGAGCAAGATACACAGGTCTAAAATATTTGAATGAGAAAGAAACGGGTATCAAGTTAGGCTGATATGAAATATCCTTAAGTTTAAAATATTTGTACGTACAAATATTTTAAAAAGCCTTTTGTGAAGAAAAAAGGGCTTTCTTTGTCGAAGTCTATAACTTCGACAAAGAAAGCCCGTAGTACCCATAGGGGATTGTTATGAATGCTGCTTAAAGATAATGTCTGCAAATAGAATGGATTTGGGTATTTTGAAAAATTGCTCTGCTTGATCCTGAAAAGCCGCTGACGGCAAAGTACCTTGATGCAGCCATTTACGGAATGTACCAGGATGTACTCCAATCCAGTGACTCACATCTGTTACAGACAAATCATGAACCATGCACAGTCCCGTCAAAATCCGGTTGCTTACCGGTGAACGGGTAACCGTACGCTTCATAAAACGGGATGATTCAGGCTGACAAATGACTGGACTATTTCTGATGACGTCTTCGTTAAACAAAATGTGGCGTGGATAACCGAGTAATTGACATACCTTATCCAGATTTGTACTCCCAGGAATGCGACCTTCGTACACCCAAGCGCTTACACTTCTTGAGGAGATCGATAAATCTTCTGCTAACTGAGATAGCTTAATGTCATTGGCCATGAGAACGGCCAGCAAAATACGATTGCGGACCTGACAGCGCGTCGGTCTGCGGAAACGCTTAACTCGTACGCCTT
The DNA here is from genome assembly GCA_023715865.1 of Neobacillus mesonae. Classification (GTDB taxonomy): domain Bacteria; phylum Bacillota; class Bacilli; order Paenibacillales; family Paenibacillaceae; genus Paenibacillus. The sequence continues at coordinate 2,009,608 of JAMBOW010000001.1, read as the reverse complement.
TTCCCAGATATTTGCGGTTGATCAGAGACCACGCCTGGATTGAGTGTTGTTCGTGTTGTTTAGGCATATTTCCTCCGATTTTTTAATCAAATACTACAACAAACACAGCCATCGTTTCAAGTGGCGTCATTCCCAGCTTTGAAAGCCGATTCATATACGAAAAGCCTTGTTAAGGGAAAAAGGAACTATGATTTCACCTGTTTTTCTCCTAGTAATTGTATATGGAGTTATCTTTGACCTTTAAATTTTACATAATCAACCATATTTTAGGTCTAAAGCACTAAAAATGGACAAACATTTGATTTCACAATTCTCCATATTTAGGTGTGTCACTTCTTCTTTCTCCTCATAGATTAATAGAAGGGAGGGGAAAAGGGGGGCGCACATATGAATCCGGCATTGATGAATATGATGCTCGGTTTGGTTGGAGCTTTTTTCACCTTTGCATTTGGAGGATGGAGCCAGCTTCTTATCCTACTATGTATTGCAATGGCCATTGATTATATTACCGGGGTTGCTGCAGTAATTCGTACGGGCAGCAAGCTGAACAGTAAAATCGGATTCTGGGGACTTACCCGTAAAGGATTGATGCTGCTTGTTATATTGCTTGCACACCAAATTGATCTCTTGATCGGAACGGATGTCGTTAAAGGCGGGGCGATGTATTTTTATTTAGCTAACGAGCTCATATCGATTACTGAAAACTACAGTCGGATCGGTCTTCCGCTTCCTGCCAAGCTGAAAGAGATTATAGAGCTTGTTAAAAAGCAGGCAGAAGATGACGAGGCGGCCGCTTCTAAGAGAAAGATGGATGACGAGAAGAAGGAATTGACTGAACAGGATACAACGCCTGAGGATGCACCTCAGGACATTGATGAAACTGCAGGAGAGCTGAGACCCCGCAAGGATTCGCGTAATGAAATTAGCAAAAAGTCAAAAGGACCGAAGAAGTAAGGTCCTTTTTTATTTGTATCGACTGCTGATTAAGCTATGATAATTTACCACTTTATTCGTGTTTATGTTATATTTTTTGTAAACGCATTAAATTTCGCCATGAACATGATTCAAGATAAGGAGCTATTGCTATGATTAAACATATCGTATTTTTTAAGCTGAAAGACCGTTCTGATGCTAGTATTCAGGAAACGGCTAATATTCTACGCAGCATGGATGGAAAAATAGAGTTTCTGAAGTCCTTGGAAATCGGAGTGGATGTTCTAAAATCAGAGAGATCCTATGATATTTCATTGACGGCAGTAGTGAACTCTATAGAAGATTTAGAGGCTTATCAGGTTCATCCGGTTCACAAGGAAATTATTAAGCACATGAGCGTAGTTAAGGATTCTTCTGTTGCAGTGGATTATGAAATCTAACTAACGAAGGGGAATAACAAGTGGGCGATTTAAGAGATGTAATGGAAACAATGTATTTGCTCATTGTCATATTAATTGCATGCCCAGTCATGTTTATTTGGTTGAAGCGAAAAAACAAACGAAACTGATAACAGATGAAACGGATGTGAACGTATTGTATTTCGTAAATACAGATCAAATTGAATTGCGTTTATCAGCTATTCCCGAAATTACGGCAGGTCTGCGCGAGGCCGTGAATCATTGGGATGGAGGACGAGTGCTCGGTTTTGTACAGGAGCGTTCGCTGCATCTGGCTATAGAGATCGTTACGGATGTTGGGAGCTATCTGATCGACGGGTTTATACTGCGGGACGCGAGCAGCTATGAAGATATTATCGAAATCGTCCATGAGGCTGGAGCTTTTGATGAGGAAAGCTATAACGTGTTCATGGAGCTTGTGCCGCTGCGTAAACCGCTGGTACAAGACTACTATGCGTGGGATCGGACAAGTCTTCATCCCATAACGTCACAGCTGCCTGATGTACTGGATCGGTTTGCAGATCAAGTCCGTCTCTATCTCGAGCATGAGCTTGGACCGTTCAAAAATCCTGCTGCCGGCAGTAATTAATTATTCCCGTTCTACCTATTCATTTGGAGGAAATATCATGTCAGACAGAAAGAAAGATATCTCCGGATTTCATCCGGTATACATGGCAGAGCTTCTTTTCCGGGAGCCTCCGGTGCTTAGTGAAGAGAAGCTAATGGAAGTCATGAGAAGCAGGACGGGGCATGCCAGAGTGCTCAAGCGGCCGGTTAAAAAGGATTCAGCAGAATCGCTGAAGCAGCATGTCCCCGCAGACGCTAAGGAGCAGGAATTGCTCGTCATTATGCATACTGAGCATATGGTTTCTTTTGAAGATGGAACTATCCCTGCGCAGACCTGTGTTCTGCCCGTGCAAAAGATTCAGGAGAAGAAACGATTTCAGGGGGCAGTTGAACAGTCTTGGCACTGGAAAGAGGCTGGAGCAGTTATAGAATCGAGCCAGTACCAAGTTCGTGTACATGACATGTATACAGCTGCCCTGCCTCACAAAGAGCGTTTGAAGCTGTTTCAGCAGGCTTTGCAGGCTGTTCTTGAGGTTGTGCCGTGTGAGGCAATTTATTTTTATGGAAGTGATAAGCTGGTCAAACCTTCGGCCTACGTAAAGGCTCTTGAAGAGGGTGACCATCTGTATGGAGCAATGAACGTTCGACTGTATCAGGCTGGAGGCAGCGAAGCAAGACGTGAGCTTGTCATGGATACCGTTGGACTATCTTCTTTGGGAGTACCGGATTTCCAGTGTCATTTTGCCGGTCTCGATCCAGATCTGGTAGCTCGAACGCTTTACGGTGCGGCCTACTATATTTTTGATCAGGGAGATGTCATACAGGACGGTCAGTTGCTTGGTTCATCGGGTTCGCATCGCTGGCGCTGTGAGCATCAGGAATCCCTTGTTTCGCCGCAGAGATATGTGATCGATTTGGATCCCGGTGCGCCTTATTACGCGGGAAATTTAATGTCCTGACCTATTTAAATATAAATTTACATTTCTTGTAGCAAGTCATGCCCCTCCTGCTTATAATGCATTAACTAAAAAATGGGCGTTCGCCCGGTTAGCAGGAGGGTTGGAACATGATCGCATGGAGTGTAGCTCTTGTGGCAGGCGCTTTTGTTGTTATGGCGGCTGTTATCGTGGTGGTGCTTATCGAGGTGAAAGCTTTCATGAAGCAGGTGAAGCAGAGCATTAAACAGCTGGAAGCAAGAACAAACCTGCTTGTCGAAGATACCTCGGTGATGCTTAAAGAGACGAATAAGGCGATTTCCGATATGCATGGACATATTGAGAAGTGTACGCCTCTTTTTGAATCTGCAGCATCTGCAGGCAAACTGCTGCAGACAGTAAGCCGTACGATCGATGACATTAGTGACAAATTGACACGGTCAGCACACAAACATGTCCTTGATGCACATCAGGATAATGAGCTGCGTCTTGGTCAAATGTTCCGTTATTTTGATGCTGCCTTGACCGTATGGCATTCTTGGCATCGCTTCTCTCATGCTCCCGGTGAAGCTGTCCCGCGAGAGAAGGAGTGACTTTATCATGAAAGACACTAACAAAAGCTTATTATGGGGTACGCTGATTGGTACAATTGCAGGTTCCATTACAGCTCTTTTGTTTGCTCCAAAGTCAGGAGCAGAGCTTCGCAGTGACATAGCAGAGAATGCAAAGCTGGTCTCAGAAAAAGGTCAGGACTTTGCTGAAAAGGTCAGCGGACAAAGCTCCAAAATTGCTTCTAAGGTGAAACAGTCTACAGAGGGCATCATCCAGGAAATTCGCACCAATTTTAAGGACAATTCCGAGTGTGGGATTGCCAAAGTGTCCTCGATCTCAGTAAATACACAGGATGCGCCGACTGCAAGGGAAACAGAAGAAGATAAAATAGAGGCATAATTCTTCGTGGAAAGGCCTGTATACCGCTTCCTTTAAGTTGATGGGATGAGGGTGAAAGGTCTTTTTGCGCTGAGCATAAGTTGAACGACTATTATAAATCGGGTAAGATGTAGGTACCTTTTTGCCGCCTGAATCATAGGGTAGCTTGAAAAAGGAATGGAAATATGTAAAGAAGGAAGCGGTGTGTTCGTGCAACAAGCTATTGCAATATTAGACTCCGGTGTCGGGGGGCTGACAGTCGCAAAAGAAGTAATGCGTCAGCTTCCGCGGGAAAAAGTCATTTATTTTGGAGATACAGCCCGCACACCATACGGACCTCGTTCGTCCGAGGAAGTTAAACAGTTTACAGAACAAATTGTCGATTTCTTAATTCAATTCGATCCGAAAGTAATTGTCATTGCCTGTAATACAGCCACGGCGGCAGCGCTGGAGCATATTACGCAAAAAGTAGATATTCCGGTAATTGGAGTCATTCATCCCGGAGCCAGGGCTGCGATAACCGCTACGAAGACTGGCAATATCGGAGTGATTGGTACAATCGGTACAATTAACAGCGGAGCTTATACGGCAGCATTAAAGCAATTATCCCCTTATATTCATGTCGTTAGTCAGGCATGTCCTGCCCTTGTACCGCTCGTAGAGCAAGGAGATTTCAGGTCGGAGCATACGAGAGCCACCGTCAGCGAATCACTTAACGGAATGAAAGATAAGCCCATTGATACACTGATTTTAGGCTGTACGCATTATCCGTTCCTGATGGATTCGATTGGTCAGGTTATGGGCCCTCACGTGAAATTAATTAGCTCGGCAGATGAGACTGCAAGAGAAACGAGCACCATATTATATGACAAAGGAAAGCTCGCATTTGACGAGGAGACGCCTGTTCATCAGTTTTTTTGCACGGGTGACCCGCAAATGTTTCAAAGTATTGCCAGATCCTGGCTTGGGGAGCAGATTCGCAATACTCCGGTCGTATGGCAGGTATCCAAGCTGTAACTACCAATGAACATTATACAAGCACAAAATGAAGACAGCCGAAATTTGGCTGTCTTTTTTAATAAGGGGTACGTGTATCACGGAAGACAAGGTTATCGGCATATAATGCGTGTAACATGGTACTTGGCCTGAAATTTTTCCGTAGGAGGAGATGGGGATGAATCGGTATGGGTATGAAGAACTCCTGAGGGACTTGGAAGCGATAAGCTCCAGGCAATCCGGCATAGCCGAACTCGGCTCTATAGGAAAGAGTGTGCTGGGGAAAGAAATCCCTTTTATTCAAATCGGGAGAGGGGCGGTTCAACTTCATGTCAACGCAGGAATGCATGCAAATGAGTGGCTGAATGTTCCTTGTCTAATGCAGTTTGTTAATTCCTATTTGTCGGCTTTGGAAGAACAGAAGGACTGGCATAACTGTCTAACAAACAGGTGGCATGACTATATTACGCTATGGGTTGTTCCAATGCTTAATCCGGACGGTGTTAACCTTGTGCTTAACGGTGCGGAGATGCATCCCCTTTCATGCGAACTGCTGAAGATGAACCAGGGGAACTCTGACTTTTCAGGCTGGAAGGCGAATATTCGAGGAATTGACTTAAATGATCAGTTTCCGGCACATTTTTATGAGGAAGCCAAACGCCGCTCCGTTAAAGAGCCAGGCCCAAGGGATTATGGAGGGGACTGTCCTTTAACTGAACCTGAATCCCGTGCACTGGCCGAATGGACGATGGATAAACATTTTGATGCTACGATCGCTCTGCATAGTCAAGGTGAGGAAATTTACTGGAATTACAGAGGCTATGAGCCGGAGATCAGTGAAACTTGGGCTGAGCAGCTCGCTTTATCTACCGGATATAATCCGGTTAAATTAATGGAAAGTGATGCAGGATATAAAGATTGGTTTATCCAAAAGTTTGGCAGGCCCGGATTTACGATTGAAACAGGGCTTGGAGTTAATCCGCTGCCCATCAGCCAATACAGCAAAATAAAAGATGAGATTGAACGCCTGTTAGTCACAGCTATGCAATTAATGCTCCACTAAATCGATTCCCCTTGGACTATACATCGGGAGGTTTCGAAACCTCCCTTGACTGTGTACGTATGTTATGATAGAAATATCCCGTAGATAACGGGGAAAGGAGTTATGAACCTCATGAAATGGAAGAAGCTGTTATCTCTGAAATCATGGTCGCATGTGTTTAAACGCTTGCCTGCGCTTCTGCTTTCATCGGAAGTAAGGCTTTCGGACAAGCTTCTTTTTTTGGTACCTGCAATTTTATATTGGGTTTTACCGGATATGCTTCCTTTCCTGCCGATTGACGATATCGGGGTGACGATGCTTCTAATGAATTGGTTTGTCCAAAGGGCAGAAAGCAAATATCCGAGTGTCATTGGTCAGAAATAGAAAGATCGATATGGAGCAGATATTGCGAAAAGGTCGTATCTTGATTAAAATAAATAGTATTGATTTTCTTTAGTTAACTCAGTCTGTTAACAGTTGCTAGATATAGATAAAACTAGGAGATGAATCTTATTATGAAGGCAAAAATTACTCGTAACGCAGCTAAATTTTTGAAAAAGGAATTGGCACTGCCTGAAAATGAAGGCAAATATGTACGCGTCCTGATCACGCTTGATCATGGGGATCATGTTCATTATGGAGTTGATTTTGATACACCAAAAGAGAACGACGAGATTGTATCCACTGACAAAGAAATCGATGTATTGCTTGAGACTGGCAAACCTATGCTGGACGGCATAAAAGTGGACTACCTTTACTTCCCTAAAGAGGGCTTTGTAATTACACATCCTTCCCAACCTAATCATTTCCACTAAGCCGTTAAGAGGAATGCTGTAGGGTATGGCTTCATTGAAAAACCGATAGATGTTTTCACTTAAGAAGGGGAATTCATGGCTAACGATATTCGAGTATGCGATAAATGTAAGCATGTCAAATTAAAGACTATGGTGCAAAAGCTTCAGAACATGGCACCTGATGCTGAAATCAAAATTGGCTGCAAATCCTATTGTGGACCATGCGGCAAAAGGGCATTTGTGTTTGTTAATGGACGATATGTCAGTGCTCCTACAGAAGAGGAAGTACTGGCAAAGGCAGCTCCATTCATTAAAAATTAGTCATCGGGTGCATAACGACCTTTCTTAATATCCATGCTAATGAATGTAGCAGGGACTTTGAGAGAGGAGAGTGGTTCCATTTATGAAACACGATCATTCCAGTCTGCAATCCCAAACAACGGTGGCGCAAGCCTCCAACTCGGTGAAGAAGCTGCATCATGCGGTTACACAGGCGATGTCACATCCAACGCCGGAGATGCTGGAGCAAGCGAACAAACGCTTGATGCGTGCTGAGAATGCAGTAGCTGTTGCGAGTCAGCAGCTGGACTACCGTGGGACTGAATTCGCAGAGGAAATTCTCTCAGAAGAAAAGGAACGTCTTGCAACATTACATGCCAGCCTGGCGTCTAAGAAGCCTGATGATTACTAAATGTACCTGCATACCTTTAACCCCCGTTCATTCATGAACGGGGGTTTTTGATTTCTAAGAATCGCAGGTTATTTATTCGCAGTCGAAGATCGAAGTTTAGATATCAGATCATAGGTGATGACACGATCTGAAATGGCCAGCTCATTTTTACCGGCATCAAACTCGGCTTTGCAAGCGTTAATGTCTGTCTTCTCGCCAGACTTCATCTCATAGCAGTTTCCGTGTTCAAACAGATAGTCGTCCGAAGGGATGTAGTACAGCTCTCTCGTCGCAAAGGCACCTGTACGAAGAACAATGGTTCGGTTTCTTGTATTCAGCAGATCATGACCCATTAAATAATACGAATCTGTATTAATTCCAAGGAGATGCAGGAGGGTTGGTGAGATATCCATTTGGCCTGCTGGCTCAAGATATACTCCTGAATGATCATCATCAGGCAAATGTACGAGAAAAGGAACCTGATTCATTATTTGATGCATCTCCATGTCGCTGACAGGTCTTCCGAGGAAAGCCTCGTAGTCGCTTTTTTCCTTTAACGAATTATCATGATCGCCATAAATCATAAGGATAGTATCCTCCCATAATCCTTCCTGCTTCAAGCGCTCCACGAGTTGACCAAGCGCAGCATCTGTATAATGCAGAGACTGCAGGTAATTACCAAAAGTAGTTCCTTCAAATTGCCCTACGTCCAGTTCGAGCGCGGAGGCGGGAAGAGAGTAGGGATGATGACTTGTCAGGGTAATCATGAAAGCATAGAAGGGATCCTCATTGACTTGAACCAGATGGTCGATTGATTGTCTGAAAAACGACTTATCCCCTAGTGACCAGCCGATAGCTTCATCCATTTCATAATCATTTTTGCTGACAAATTCGTCGTACCCCATGTTGTTATACATCGTATACCGGTTCCAAAAGCTGCTCTCATAAGCATGGTAGGCTGCAGTATGGTATCCGTTCGATCCAAGAATAGAGGAAAGGGAATCATACATATGATCCGGGTAACGAGTAAAAACAGAACCAGTCGGGAGAGGGTGCAGAGACGTATTGGTTGATAGGTCGGCATCGGAGGTGCGTCCTTGTCCTGTTTGATGGTAAAAGTTTTTGAAATACAGGCTGTCCCTCATCAGCGCATTGAAGTTAGGAGTAATCTCCACATCATTAATGCTTTTGTTGATAACAAAATTCATGAACGCTTCGACTTGGATAATCATTACGTTTTTGTCCTTATATTGACCAAATGAGTCAGAGGTGACGGCTTTGGCAGCTTGCTGCTGCTTTTTTGCAAAAAACGATGTAACCTCATTCATTTCTTCATCGGTCAAGTTTGCTTGACTGTTCTGTCGTTCCTTGTTATACCGATAAATATCATAACCGTGAAAGCCGAGTAAACCCGTGACATTATATAAGCTGAGGTTCCACCAGTTACCGTTAAAAAGGCCGACTGCCCATGTTCGATTATAAAATTCGATAGGTCCAAACGTAAGAGCGGCACCGATGGCAAAGGCAAGCGTGCCACTGATAAACCGCTGCCAATTCGAGTGTTTCTTATTATGATGAGAAGCAGACCTTAGAGAGCGTTTACGTCCAGAACGGAAAATCATATACAGACCATAAACTGCAAGAAGCGAAAGATCTGCGAAGAACCATAGATCAGAAATCTTTAACAGTGAAGCAATGCTGTCGCCAAGCGAGTTAAGCTGACCGGCCTGCAGCAGAACCGGGATGGTGATAAAATCCTGAAAATAACGATAATAGACGAGATCAGCATAGATCAAGGAACTGAGCAGCAGGTTAAGTATAATTAAAGATGGAAATCTCCCGCGAAGCGGCAGCCATAATACCCAGAAGGACACAAGCAACAAAGATCCGAAAGTAATGACATAGTCGAGAAAGTTCATATCGATATTGCGGGCATTTAATTGGCTGTGAAAGAAGCCCAGCTTAAGGATCATAACGAAGATAAACACTACATAATAAAAGAAACGTGAACGCGTCAGCTCCCCATATCGGGAAGAAGCATAGGGCGGTGCGCTTTTCGCCTTAGACAAGGCATTATTCCCCCTTTTATGGAACTTGTTATAAGGTACATTATATCTCTAGGTCCTGTTGTTTATTATTGGGCTGAAAAAAAGAGTAAACGAATGAGCGTTTACTCTTTTTTTTTAAAACCTAGTCTCTATTTGGTCTTTGCGGCAGTGGTCCTAAAAATTGATAGTATTGAGTCTCGATCCGGCCGTTAAAAAGCTTTCTCCGTTTATCGGCCTTTTTATTGAAGTGGCGTTCAAACGATTTGCTTGAAGTAATGGCAAAAAATGACCAAGTAGGCACTTCAGCCGCTACTCTTCCAAGCTGACGTGTTAGCTTTTCAACTTCGGTTTGTTCACTGAGCCGCTCCCCATATGGAGGGTTTGTAATCAGACAACCATATTCTCCGGATAAACGGACTTTGGATACGGGAAGAACGTCCAGTTTGATTTCCTTGGCGAATCCTGCGCTCTTTACTGCGGCTTCAGCAACTTCAATTGCGCTTCGATCGATGTCGCTTCCCGCGATTTGCAGTGGAACATCGTCTTTAACAGAATCAAAGGCTTCCTCACGGGCTTCATCCCACAGTTCTTTGGATACAAGCGGCCAGTGCTCACTGTTGAAGGAACGGCGAAGTCCCGGAGCGATATTCCATCCGATCATGGCGGCTTCAACGAGCAGAGTTCCAGATCCGCAGAAAGGATCATAAAAAGGACGGTGCGGTCCCCATCTGCTGAGCTGAATCAAGGCAGCTGCCAGTGTTTCTTTGAGAGGTGCCTCAGTAACCAGCTTACGATAGCCGCGTTTGTGCAGCCCTGCACCACTTGTGTCGAGCGTCAGCAGCGCCACATCGTTATGAAGATTAACCTCGATTACAAAGCGTGCGCCATTTTCCGGAAACCATTCGGTATGGTAAGTTTGCTTCAATTTTTCGACGATGGCTTTTTTAACGATGCCCTGAGATGCAGGTACGCTGCTCAGCTGAGATTTATGAGATCTGCCTTCTACAGGGAACTCGCCGTTTTGAGGAATCCAATCCTGCCAAGGGAGGGCTTTGGTTCCTTCAAACAGTTCATCAAATGTGGTAGCTTTAAATTCGCCCACTTTAACGAGGATTCGATCCGCGCTCCGCAGCCACAAATTGCAACGGGCAATATCGATAAAATCGGCTGCAAACGTAACCCTCCCGTTTTCAACCTGGATATCCTCGTAACCAAGCAGCTTTAATTCTCGGGAGACAATTGATTCGAGTCCCATCGGTGTGGTGGCAATTAATTGCAAAGGTTGCATTGAATAGCTTCAGCTCCATCCTGGTGGCATACTATTTAGACCTATGTATATAGGATGCCCCAATATATTTCCAGCAAGCCTTGCTTGCCAAGGCTTGGACCAGTACAATATAGTACGCGCCGTAAGTGTTGCTAACGTATTTTCGGCATGTGAAAACAAACATTTATTATAAATCAATTGAATGAAGAAGGAAAGTTATTTAAGGAGGATTTCACATCCCATGATGATTACACCTGATGATTATGTTGCGGATCTATATGAAGAGGATGAAATGCTGAAGGAAGTGCTCGAAGCAATTAAGGAACGGGGAATGCCCGAAGTGTCAGTAGCTGCTGCTTATGGACGATTATTGACGATGCTCGTTCGTACATCCCGTGCAGAACAAGTATTAGAGATTGGTGCCCTTGGAGGTTACAGCGGCATATGTCTATCAAGAGGTTTGGGTGAGAAGGGGAAGCTGACCTCTTTGGAAATCAAAGAAGAATATGCTTCACTTGCTTATGAGCATTTATCGAAGGCAGGATTCAAAGACCGTGTTGAATATCGCATCGGACCTGCAGCGGATAGTCTTGCCAAATTGAAAGAGGAGGGCAAGAAGTTTGACTTTTTCTTTATAGATGCGGATAAATTAAATTACCTATTATATTTGGAGTATGCGATCGAGTTGTCCAACCCAGGTGCCTTGATTATAGGAGATAATTGTTTCTTACGTGGTCGCACATTAAACGATGAGAAGAATGGCCCCTCAGTTCAGGCTGTACGCAGATTTAACGAGTTGATGGCTTCGGATGAGAGATTGATCAGTACGCTGATTCCAGCTTATGATGGACTAGCTATAGCTTATGTAAAATAAGATGAAACACCCTCGGATGAAATCATATCCGAGGGTTTATTTGTACTTAATGTAAATTTGATCCTCTTTACTGATGATATTACACTTCCGGTTTACCGTAAGTTTCAAACCATGTCTTAATCGTATCGAAGTCATCTGTAAAGGATAAGGACAAAAGCAGCAGGATACGCGCTTGCTGAGCACTGAGGTTATCTCCTGAGATGATTCCTTCTCCTCCGCCATAGACGCTTCCTGAACCTGTACGAGTCGTGGTTACGAAGATTACACCATCTTCAATGGCTTCTCTTCTTTCCGCGCTCATGGCGCTTGAGATGCCGCCAGCTCCCGTTCCTGAAGTGACGATGCCTTTAGCTCCGTCTTCAACAAAGCCGCTGATCGCACCGCCCCCGGCTTGCTGATAGGAGATGGCAATTTCTACTTTTGTATTTGCCAGTTTTCCTTTTGAAATCTTGCTCAAATCAAAGACTGGCTTTGCAGTGCCCTCAGGCTTCATTGCCCGGGCAGGTGCACGGTAAATTCGAATGTTATCACCATCGATGTATCCGAGCGCTCCCAGAACCGGAGTTTCAAACGTATCGGTACGATAGTCGTTTGCTTTGGTTACACCGCGCGCAGAATGCAGAGTATCATTCAGCATCAGCACGGTTCCAAACGAAGTCGTTCGTTTGCTTGCTGCAAGCTTAATTGCATTGAAAAGATTAGCTTGTGCATCTGAGCCGATTACTGTCCATGGACGCATGGAGCCTGTAATGATAACCGGCTTGTCGCTTTGAACGGTCAGATCAAGGAAATAGGCGATTTCCTCCATGGTGTCAGTTCCTGTAGTGACGACAACACTGTCATATGTTTCAAGCGCTGTATCTACGGATAAGGAAAGATCATAAAGATCTGCCATCGTATAAGCAGATGAGCCTGAATTGCCGAACTGAAGTGTGTTCACTTCTGCAAGCTTGTTCACATTAGGCAGAGCGCCAACCATGTCTCCGATAGCAAGAGATCCTGCTCTGTAATTTGTAAAGCTGGTTTCATCCGTAGACTGGCCTGCGATCGTACCGCCGGTACCTATAACGAGTACGTTAGGCAATTCAGAAGTCTTGGCAGCCTCTGTCAGAGGCGGAATTGTTGTATTGCGGACAGGTGCAGTGGACTGAACGGGTGAGGTTGTCCCTTGTACGACGATGGCAGCACTTGCTGTTGATGCAACAGGTGATATAGAGAGAGTTAAAGCAGTTAATGCAGCCGTGCTCCAAATGGCAAAGTGCTTGTGCAGGTTGGATTTAGTGTTAGGTTTCATACAGTCCCACTCCTTAGAGGTAAATGTTGGAATCGCTTGTTGAAATGTATTCTATAACCATGTCAGGTAAAATGACAAACATAGGAATAGAGAGATAAATGATTGAAATAATTAGATTTTAGAAGTAAAAGTTATATTTATTCGCAAAAATGAATGAAAATGAAGCTGGATTTTACGATTTGGATGATAATTTGTGTTATAAAATATAACATCTAATTTTATTCAGTTGGCAGACAATATAAAAAGGACATTCTAACCGCTTTGAAAGCGGCTGAATGTCCTTTTTATTTGAGACTGGCTTTTCTAGTAATCAGCGCGAAATCATTTTCCCGGAGTACAGCTTTAGGCGTACCCATATGACATTGATTAAGAGAAGGGAGCCAGATACGATAAATAATCCTTCAATGCCGATGAAACCAGATAGGAAGCCGCCCACAACGGCACCGATCATGTTGCCAAGGGCAAGTGTGCTGCTGTTAAATCCAAAAGCGCGGCTTTCCATTCCGTCCGGTGTATAGGAACGTATGAGTGAATTGACACTTGGCAGCAATCCGCCCATAAATATGCCCATCAGGAACCGGACGAGAATTAGCTGCCACACATTTTGTACGAAAGCTTGAGGGATTAACGTTAGCGCTGCTCCCACAAGAGCAAAAGTCAAAATCCGATGCGAGCCGATCCTGTCGCTGAGTTTACCGAGCAGCGGGGAAGCAATCATATTGGATATTCCTGCCACTGCGCTGACCATACCTGCGAAGAAAGCCAAATTTACGGCAGTGCCGTGTAAATCCAAGACATACAGCGGCAGTAACGACATTGGACTAATCATCGCAAATTGCAGCAGGAATGTTACCGCAAATAGAGCAGGCAGCTGAGGTATTTTCGTCAGCTCATGCAGCCCTCCGAGCACGGATTGTTCCGGCATTTGAGCTGCCTCTGCACGGTTAAAGTTTTCTTTCACCAAGAATAAAGCGAGCAGAGAAGCGGAGAAGATCAGTGTACCCGTAATGTAAAAAATAGGTCTGAAGCCTACGAGGTCAGCTAAAATTCCGCCGATTAACGGGCCTAAAATCGTGCCTGCTACTTGGCCGGATTGTACCGTCCCCATGGCAAAGCCCATTTTATCTTTCGGTGTAGTTCCTGAAATAAGAGCCACTGCAGCAGGATTGAATCCTGAGATGGTACCATTCAGCAGTCTGAGGAACAGTAAGTGCCAAGGGTTTTGTGCAAAACCCATAAGGGTAATAACAATAGCCATTCCAAAACCGGAGCGAAGCAGCATGATTTTACGCCCATACTTGTCCGCCAGCTTTCCCCATAGAGGCTGAAAAATAAATGAGGTCACAAAATTGGCAGCAAAAATAAATCCAGCCCACAGTCCAATCTCCCTCTCTCCTGTTAAACCGAGGTCTTGAGCGAGGTATAAAGAAAGGAAGGGAGTCACCATTGTCATGCCTGCATTCACGAGAAATTGGCCAAACCATAGTACGATGAGATTTATTTTCCACGAGTTCAATGGTTCGTCTTTCACTTCCTTTCTGCTGTTCTACGGTTGAGTGTTTCCATTCTTTTAGTATAACACACGAATTAAGGGCTAATCGGATCGTGCCTTTTCATGAGTAAGTACTTTATCGGTTCTTCAGACAGCATTCATTTGCTTTAGAGAACCTTCATCCAATTGTCAACGGATGTTCGATTTCCCTTACTTGTTAGCGACTTTCAAAAAGGGCATAATGGAAATTAAAGAAACGACATTCATTGGAGGCCAAAAAATGGCATATAACGACACTTTGATAAAAGCTGGCTTCAAGCAGCCGGTTGAACAAGTTCCTGTATGGTATATGCGGCAGGCAGGACGTTATGATCCTGACTATCGTAAGATCAAAGAGAAATATACACTGCTCGAGATTTGCAAGCAGCCTGAACTGGCTGCTGAAGTAACATTGATGCCTGTGCGTAAGCTGGGTGTTGATGCAGCTATTTTATATTCAGATATTATGAATCCTGTAGCTTCAATCGGCATCGATTTTGACATTGTTAAGGACGTGGGACCTGTCATTCATAACCCGATCAGATCTTCTGCGGATGTGGAGAAGCTTCGTCCGATTAACGTTGAAGAAGACTTGTCTCACATCATGGAAACGATTCGGATTTTGGACAAGGAACTGTCCGTTCCGCTTATAACCTTCGCTGGAGCCCCATTTACGATTGCCAGCTATCTAATCGAGGGTCGTCCATCCAAAGGCTACATACGTACAAAAGAAATGATGTATAGCGAACCGGCGGTTTGGTTTAAATTGATGGATAAGCTTGGAGATATGGTGATTACGTATGTAAGAAATCAGATTCAAAACGGCGGAAAAGCCTTTCAGGTGTTTGACAGCTGGGTAGGTGCACTTGCTCCTGCAGATTTTAAGATTTATGTTTTACCGACGATTAAGCGTATCTTTGACGAATTATCGGATTTAGATGTTCCTAAGATCTATTTTCCGGGTGTCAGCTCCGGCGAGCTGCTTCCGTTGCTCTCGGACATTAATGCAAATGTAGTCGGTCTGGATTGGAGAGTATCCATCAGCGAAGGGCGAAGAAGACTCAGTAATAAGTTTGCTGTTCAAGGAAACCTGGACCCTTACATTCTTACTGCGCCAATTGAAGTGATTAAGCAATACGCGAAAGGTATTATTGACGAAGGAATTCAGCAGCCTGGATACATATTTAATCTGGGACATGGCTTATTCCCGGAAGCTTCGATTGATAAACTCAAGGAATTAACAGACTATGTGCATGAATACTCAGCAGAAGCGCTCAAGGCACAGAAGGCACATATTTAACAATACAGACAAGGTGGGAGTAAAATGAGCAATCAAGTAGGCGTGCTTGTAATGTCATACGGGACACCGCAAAGTATGGAAGACATAGAGGCGTATTACACACACATTAGAAGAGGCAATAAGCCGTCTGAAGAGCAGCTTCGTGAGCTGACCGAACGTTATGAGGCAATTGTCGGCGGTGTATTCCCTCTCCGTGAACATACGAATAGTCAGGTTGCAGCCCTGCAGGAAACTTTAGCACAGGATGAAAGAACTTCTGGCGTGGAATTCCGCTGCTATCAGGGGCTGAAGCATGCAAGTCCATTTATTGAAGACGGTGTGGATGCAATGGCGAAGGACGGTATTAAAAGAGCGGTAGGCATCGTTCTTGCCCCGCATTATTCCATAATGAGTATTGGCTCTTACGTTAAGAGAGCTAAGGCAAAAGCGGAAGAGCATGGTATTGAAATGAGCTTTGTTGAATCCTACCATCTGCACCCTAAGCTGATCGAAGCTCTGTCCAAGCGCGTGAACGCAAAGCTTGAACAATTTGTGGAAGCCGGAGCAAAACGAGATTCGGTTCGTGTGCTCTTTAGCGCCCACAGCTTGCCGGAGAAAATTGTGGAGATGGGCGACCCATATCCGGAGCAGCTTCTCGAAACCTCTAAGGCTATAGCAGAACAGACCAATATTAGCGGCTGGCAGTTCACATGGCAGAGTGCAGGGCGCACAGAGACGCCTTGGCTTGGGCCGGATATTTTGGACACGCTGCAAGACTTGAGTAAAGAACAGATTGAGGATGTTCTCGTTGCACCGATTGGATTTGTCTCTGATCATCTTGAAGTGCTGTATGATCTCGACATTGAGGCGAAAGCCGTTGCGAAGGAGCTCGATATGCGTCTGATGCGGATCGATTCGCTTAACAACGATCCCCTATATATGGAGACACTGAGTGATTGCGTAATTAAATCATGGCAGGGTAGCCCTAATGCATAATCGATAACACACGAAAAGGAAAATCTCTTCAAGAGCCTGTATCAATTAAGATACAGGCTCTTTTTTTGTTCAGGCTGAATAAGGAGAACGTATGAGCATAAAGCCATATTTAAGAAATATCCTTTAACTGGTATAATAGGTTAGATTTTTGGCTTGAAAAAGAATGATGTAAAGAGGAGAGAATATGCTGCCATCAAGATCAGAAAAATATTCGGCTGCAAAAAAAGAGAAGCAGAAGAGAAAAAGCCGGATGTGGATAATGTTAAATGTTGTTCTAATTTTATTCATCGCGGGTATTTTTATATACTTCAGTACTGAGGGGGCATTTACAGGTCCGAAAGAGGAGCCGAATGATTCCGTGTCCGTAGAACAAGAAAGCGGGGATACAGAAGAGACCGTAGCAGTGACCTCAAATTCACCGGTTACAGAAGATAAGGAAGAAGCTGCAGAGTCAGCTGCTGAGAATACAAATCCCAAGGAACAGAAAACGGAAGACAGCAGTGATTCCGAAGCTCCTTCAGAAAGCACATCCTCTGAAAGAGACCAAGAAGAGCCTGCTCAGGAGGAAACAAACAAGCCGGCTGCTCCCGAAAAGAGCAAATCTATTGTAATCAACTTTGCAGGGGATGTGCAATTCGCAGGCAAAGTCGAGGAATTGCTTGAACGGGAAGGTTTTGACTATCCATATCAGCACTTAGGTGACTTATTCCATAAAGATGACCTTACATTTATCAATTTAGAGACACCTGTAACAACAGGAGGAGAGGCTGCACTCGGCAAGACCTACGTATATAAATCCTCTCCTAAAGCGCTCGAGGCGATGGCCGAGGCTGGAGTAGATGCGGTTAATCTGGCTAACAATCATATACTGGACCAGGGGCTCGGCGGTCTTGAGGATACGCTCAAGTTTTTGGATGATTACAAAATTAAATATGTCGGAGCAGGTAAAGATCGTAAGAAGGCCTATTCACCCGTCTATTATAAAGCGGGCGGAATGCGAATCGCGCTGCTTGGCTTTACAAGAGTCATTCCTGAAGCGAATTGGAGAGCGGAAGCAGGAAAACCGGGCGTTGCCGATGCATATGATAGTACGGAGGCTGTAAAAGCAATACAAAAGGCAAAGAAGGATGCTGATCTCGTCATTGTCATGGCTCATTGGGGTGAGGAGCGCAAGATAACACCGAATGAGCACCAGAAGACGCTTGGAGAGCAGTTTGTTGATGCTGGAGCGGATCTGGTCATCGGAGGTCATCCGCATGTACTGCAGGGTCTGGAATCCTACAAGGGAAAATGGATTGCATACAGTACCGGCAATTTTATTTTCTCGAGATCCACAACTGAGGAAACCTGGAGAACGGCCATTTTTCAGGCGACTTGCGAGAAAAGCGGAAATTGCAGCATGAAATTAATACCTTACCATGCCGAACTCGGGCAGCCTGTTCCTATGGAGCAGGAAGACGGGTTAGCCTTGCTAAAGGATATTGAAGCAAGATCTTTTGGGGCGAAAATAGGAGCCGATGGCTCAGTAACTATAGCTGATTAAGATTAATGATACGGTTACCAAGATACTTTGTGTGAGGAGACGATGATGAACAATCCTTGTGTAGCACACCGCGGCTATTCCTCAGTTGCTCCGGAAAATACCATGGCTGCATTCAGGCTTGCTATAGAACAAGAACAGGTGGGATGGATTGAGCTGGATGTCCAGCTCTCAAGAGACGGATATCCTGTTGTCATCCATGACTATCGGCTTGAGAGAACAACAGACGGAAAAGGCTTTGTTAAGGATATGACCCTCCATGAGCTTAAACAGCTTGATGCCGGCAGCTGGAAGTCAAAAAAGTATGCCGGGGAACAAATACCGACACTTGCTGAAGTTCTTGAACTTGCTAGAGGGAAAGTGAAGCTAAATATTGAATTGAAAACAACAGGAGATATGTATCCTCACCTGCCGGCAGCTGTTCTTCGGGATCTATTTGGAAGATGGAGAGAAGAAGATTATGTCATTACTTCGTTTGACCGCAGGTCACTTGTTAAAGTAAAGTTAATTCATCGATATGCTCGTACAGGGCTCATTATCAACGCCTATCCTCCGGATCTTGCTCGCCAGCTCGGCGAGCTTGGCTGTGAATTTTTGTCCATTGGGTATCCGCATATTAACAAACAGCTTGTGAATGACATGAATAAGAAAGATATACTTGTCATGGCTTGGACAGTGGATTCCTCAAGGATTATGCGAAATTTGGCTGCGATAGACCAAGATATTATGCTGTGTACGAACAATCCCGATTTGTGGAAAAAGGCTTTCGCGAAAAAAGCGATGAAATGGTTCAGATCTTAAATTATACGTTGATGCGAAAGGATTAGAGTGAACATGAACACAGAGATCAGAAACGTTTATTGTGTCGGCCGAAATTACCGCCTTCACGCAGAAGAATTAGGGAATGCTGTACCTGAACAACCTATGATTTTTTTAAAGCCTTCTCATGCTGTAGTGCCAATGCAGGGCCAAGAGCTGAAGCTGCCTCAGGGCCGAGGAGAAATCCACTATGAAGCTGAACTCGTCATCAGAATAGGGAAAGAGGTTTCCTCTGGAACACATGTGGATGAAGTCGTTGATGCTTATGCGTTTGGCATTGACTTCACATTACGCGATGTGCAAACCGTAATTAAACAGAAGGGTCATCCGTGGACAGCGGCAAAGGGCTTCAAGAACTCGGCTCCGATTACGCCTTTTCAGCCGTTTGACAGCGTTCAGTCCCTCTCTGCCTCCGAGTTTACGCTCAGTAAAAATGGTGAGGAAGTACAGCGCGGCAACATTCAGGACATGATTTTTTCACTTCAAAATATTGTGGACTACATTGCGCTGCATTACGGTCTCGGAGCTGGAGATATCATTTTTACGGGAACTCCGGCTGGAGTCGGACCTGTTGAACCAGGCGACACGCTTGAATTAACCTGGGCCGATCAAGCACAAGGAAGTGCTGTGATTGTAGGATAACATAATATAGTTAATGACACGCTTGATTGTTCTTTGAGGGACTCGTCAGGCGTGTCTTTTTGTTTTATGTGTAATTAAACTAGGGCCAGCGCTGACTGGCTATAGATACACATGTTATACTATATAGAAATAACCTCAGATCAGGAGAAGGCAGATGGATTGGATTGTAGGAACGCTTTGTGCCCTTCTTGTGGCTGGAGCAGCGTATTATAAAAAATCGCTCACGCTATCAGGCTGTATAGCCGCAGTGGTAATGGGAGCCGTTTATTACGGGGCAGGCGATATTTTGTGGTTTGGAATTCTGCTTCTTTTCTTTATAACATCTACGCTGCTGTCCAAGTATAAGAAGCGGGATAAACAGGAATTAGAAAAATCTTATGCAAAAACGGGAAATCGCGATGCGGGTCAGGTGCTCGCTAACGGCGGACTAGGAATGGTCCTTGTTCTTCTTCACGCGATATATCCTCATCCTGTCTGGATATATGCCTTTATTGGCATCATGGCAACCGTTACGGCAGATACCTGGGCAACCGAAATCGGCAGTCTCAGCTCAAAGCCACCCCGTTCTGTTAAGACATTTAAAGTCATTCCTCCCGGCGCTTCCGGCGGGGTTACATTAACAGGGAATCTCGCAGCTTTGGCCGGGGGACTCCTGATCGGGATTTTTGCTTATGTATTTATGGTTATCAGTTCTGTGATAGACACGTCAATTCCCTTGCTGTTCGGTTATGCGATAGTAGGCGCGGTCTCTGGTTTTATCGGAGCATATGCAGACTCTCTAATGGGGGCGACCATACAGCGAATGTATTACTGCCGTGTATGCGGCAAGGACGTTGAGGTGAGTCATCACTGCGGACA
Organism: Neobacillus mesonae; assembly: GCA_023715865.1. Lineage (GTDB taxonomy): Bacteria > Bacillota > Bacilli > Paenibacillales > Paenibacillaceae > Paenibacillus. The sequence continues at coordinate 1,989,135 of JAMBOW010000001.1, read as the reverse complement.
TGATACCGTTCGCGGAAAAGGATTAAACTTTATGAGCAATGATCTCGTCAATCTGTTCAGTTCACTGATCGGCGGCGCCGTGGCTATTTTGCTAGGCTTCTTATTAATTTAGTTGTAATGATGAATGATCAATATTGAAAAGTAGGGAATATACAGATGAATATAATGACAGTTGAAAATATATCCAAGAGCTATGGAGAAAAAATTCTATTTAAAGACGCTTCTTTTGGAATGAGCGATCAGGACAAGATAGGTATTATAGGCGTTAACGGTACGGGAAAATCGACATTCCTCCGTGTTATTGCAGGTCTTGAACCGCCGGACAGCGGGAATATTGCGATTGGTAATCAGGTAAGGGTAGAGATGCTTGCTCAGAATCCCGATTTTGATCCGGGTATGTCTGTACTTCAGCAGGTCTTCCAAGGAGACAGTGCACAAATGCGAACCGTGCGTGACTACATGGAAACCATGGAGATGCTCGCACTCAAACCGAGTGATGAGCTTCTCCTGCAGAAGCTTACAAAGCTAAGCGAACAGATGGAAGCACAGAATGCGTGGCAGCTCGAGAGTGAGGCAAAAACAATTCTATCCAAGCTTGGCATCACGCAGTTTGATGCCAAAATGGGGTCCTTGTCCGGTGGACAGCGCAAGAGAGTAGCGCTTGCAGCAGCTCTTATTCATCCGTCCGATCTGCTAATATTAGACGAGCCTACAAACCACATTGATAATGATTCTGTTGAATGGCTGGAGCAGTATTTGCAGAAGCGCCGCGGTGCTCTGCTAATGATTACCCATGACCGCTATTTTCTTGATCGTGTGGCGAATGTCATGCTGGAGCTGGACTTTGGGCGTTTGTTCCGTTATGAAGCGAACTACAGCAAATTCCTTGAATTGAAAGCAGATCGTGAGGAAAGAGAGGCAGCCTCTGAGCAAAAAAGGCAAAACCTGCTTCGTAACGAGCTGGCCTGGATTCGTAGAGGAGCTAAGGCTAGAACGACGAAACAAAAGGCCAGAATCGACCGTTTTGAGCAATTGAAGGATCAGGAGACGGTTCATCGCTCAGGCAATTTGGAGATGTCAGTTGCTTCTGCCAGACTAGGAAAGAAGATTCTAGAAATCGAGGGACTGACTAAAAACGTAGACCAGAAGAAGCTCGTTGATCAATTGAGCTATATAGCCGTTCCGGGTGATCGAGTCGGGATTGTGGGACCTAATGGAACCGGAAAGTCTACTCTGCTCAATATGATTGCTGGACGAATCCAGCCGGATGCAGGGGAGATCATCCTGGGACCAACTGTAAAGCTTGGCTACTTTACGCAGGAGCATCAGGAGATGGATGAGAATCTAAGAGTCATTGAATATATTAAAGAAGAAGCTGAGATTATCCGTACCGGAGACGGGGAAACCATCACCGCAGCACAAATGCTGGAGCGTTTCCTGTTCCCGCCTGCAGCTCAGTGGACTTTTATATCCCGGTTATCGGGGGGAGAGAAGAGACGGCTTTATTTACTTCGAGTTTTAATGTCAGCGCCTAACGTCCTGCTCTTGGATGAGCCGACAAATGATTTGGATATTCAGACGCTCAGCGTGCTTGAAGCGTATTTGGATGACTTTCCAGGTGTTGTATTTGTTGTCTCCCATGACCGTTATTTCCTCGATCGAACGGTGGATAAAGTCCTTGCCTTTGAAGGGCAAGGACAGGTGCGGGTCCATGTAGGGAATTATTCGGAGTATGCGGAGTGGCTCACAAAAAATGTGCAGCCTCAAGAGAAATTAAATGATAGAAAAGATGCTGCGAAGCCCGCTTCTTCTGCCGCTGCCGTCCCATCAGAGGCGCCGAAGGCCAAGCTGAAATTCAGCTTTAAAGAGCAGAGGGAATACGAACAAATTGACAGCATGATTGAAGAGACGGAACAGAAGCTGGAGAAGATTACTGCACAAATGGAAGAATCCTTTAGTGATGCAGCAAGGCTGCAGGAACTGATGAAGGAGCAAGCAGAAGCAGAGCAGCATCTGGAATATTTAATGGAGCGCTGGACCTACCTGAACGAGCTTGCTGAACAAATTGAGCAGAACAAGAAGTAACAACTGTAACCAATAGAGGGGGCGCAGGGAAATGTACCAGGAAGTGAATGAACGCTTGGCGTTGCTTAAAGAAAAGGGAAGAATGTTATCCAAATGGAATTCCCGTCTTGAACATCTTCTCGAGCTTGAACGACAGAAAGTAGAGCTGTCAGCAGTACGTAAAGAGCGACTTGCAGCCGAACAAAGAGATGTTGACACACTTACCCGTACATCGATTGCTTCTATTTTTTACAGCTTAGTAGGTAAAAAAGACGAAAAGCTTCAAAAGGAAGAGCAGGAGCTGCTTGAAAGCAAAGGTCTGTATGATGAAGCTGTTCATGCGCTGGAGGACATTCGTTTGCAGATCAAAGGAGCTAGAGAAGAGCTCTCTGCTCTGACGGAATGGCAGAACTGGGAATGGGAACACGAGCACCTGGTGACCCAGAAGCAATATAAGCTGCTTGAAAATTCTCCGTTTATCCTGACCTCTCTTGAGCATGAAGCTAAGATTAAGGGACAGATCAAAGAGATTGAAGAAGCCGAAAGGGCAGGACATAAGGTGCTGGAAAGTCTTCATGAGGCAGAGGATGCTCTGAGTTCCGCCGGCAATTGGGGGACCTATGATATGCTCGGCGGCGGAGCGATTTCAACGTTTATTAAGCATAGTCGTGTGGATGAAGCCGAATCGCATGTGCATACCGCGCAGTATTATTTGCGTGAATTTCAAGAAGAGCTTCGGGATGTGGATATTGCCCTCCAAGGCAATTTTGAAATTGGAGGTTTCCTTACCTTTGCGGATTATTTCCTAGACGGTTTTTTCACCGATTGGCTGGTGCAAAGCAAGATCCACAAAGGAAAGGAAGAGGTGGAACGGGGGATGACCGAAGTTTATCATATCTTGTCGAACTTAACGACAGCTAAAGATAAGCTTGGGAATGAACTTCGGAACTTGGAACAAGAGCGGATAAAGTTTGTAGAGGCAGCTGAGTAAAGCTGCTTCCAGCTAATCAAATATAATTAGAGGGCACACGTAAGTAAAGTGTCTCTCTTAAATACAAAAAAAGACTCTCCAAATTAACTGAAAGGTTGTTTTGGGAGAGTCTTTTTTTAGTGGAAAAATAAGATCATTAGTATTGGGTAATGTAAGCTCCCAGCAATCGTGCGGTATTGAGAACTGCTTGTTTATGCGTCCGCTCCATGGCATGGGATGCATGAACACCAGGTCCAATCAAAGCGGCACGAATGTTGTTGCCGCCGCGAAGTGCAGCCGAAGCATCAGAGCCATAGAATGGATAGATATCGACCGCGTAGGAAATATCTGATTGCTTGGCTAGCTCAATAAGGCGGGTTGTCATTTCATAGTCATAGGGACCGGAGGAATCTTTGGCACAAATCGATACATCCGTTTCCTTACAGCTTAAATCATCACCCATTGCGCCCATATCAACAGCAATCATTTCATCAATATCAGAAGGAATATAAGCTGTTCCATGGCCAACTTCCTCATAATTGCTGATCAAGAGCTTAATTTGATGCCGCGGCTTCCAGCCTTCACGCTGTGCAGATTCCAGCAGAGCAAATAAAGCAGCTACGCTTGCTTTATCATCCAGATGCCGTGATTTAATATATCCGCTCGGTGTAATTTCACAGCGCGGATTAAAAGAAATGAAATCACCTACTGCGATGCTGAGATTTAGTACATCCTGTTTGTTCTCCACCATCTCGTCAATACGCACTTCCATAACGCTCTCTTCACGTTTAAAATCTCGAGCTCCGCTGTAAACATGTACAGAAGGCTGAGTAGACATGATGGTTCCGGTGTAGGTCTTGCCATCACGGGTATGAATTTGGCAGTATTCATTCTCAATAGAATGCATCATAAATCCTCCGACGGAGGTCAGCTTAAGTGTTCCATGCGGAGTAATCGACCGCACCATTGCACCTAGTGTATCAACATGGGCACTGAGGGCAATGGTCCGGCTGTTGTTTTCCCCTGGCAAGGTAATTATGACGCCGCCTTTTGCATTGCGTTCATAGGCAGCTCCATATTTTTTGGCTTCGGATTCAACCAGCTCCATGATATGGTGAGTGTAGCCGCTTGGACTTGGGGTCTCCAGCAATTTTTTTAACACATCCAATGTATATTTTTCATTAATTTCAATCGTCATACCGTCCGGTTCTCTCCTTTTACATTCATTATTGAATTAGGGCTCACATAATCAAATCCCTTGCCGTTGCGGCAAGGGATTTCTGTTAAGGATGGAGCGTTATTTAGTAAGCTCTTCCATTTGTGAAATAATGCCTTCAAACACGGCCATCGCTTCCCGAATTGGTTCAGGAGAGGACATATCGACTCCTGCCTTATCCAAGATGTTAATGGAATAATCGCTGCCGCCACTTTTCAGGAAACCGAGGTAACGCTCAACGGCAGGCTGGCCTTCTTCCAGAATTTGCTTCGCAAAGCTCGTTGCTGCTGAAAATCCAGTTGCGTATTTATATACGTAGAAGCTGGTATAGAAATGCGGAATGCGCGCCCATTCCATTTCGATATCCTGATCTACAGCCATATCATCTCCATGATACTTTTTATTCAGTTCATAGTAGATTTCGGACAGCAGCTGAGGAGTGAGTGCTTCGCCTTGCTCTGCACGTTCGTGAATGATTTTTTCGAATTCAGCAAACATGGTTTGACGGAACACCGTTGTACGGAATTGATCTGCATAATAGGTCAGCAGGTAGAGCTTTTCTTTAGGATCTGTTGACTTTTTCAGCAAATAATCCATAAGCAGCGCCTCATTCGTTGTAGAAGCAACCTCTGCAAGGAAAATAGTGTACTGAGCATCTCTATATTTCAAAGCTTTATCTGAGAAATAAGAGTGCAGAGCATGCCCCATCTCATGAGTGAGTGTAAACATGCTGTTCAGGTTGTCCTTGTGGTTCAAGAGTACATAAGGGTGAGTACCGTATGCTCCCCAGCTGTAAGCACCCGTCCGTTTATTTTCATTCTCATACACGTCAATCCAGCCGTTATCGTAGCCTTCCTGCAAAGCATTCAAATATTCATCGCCCAGCGGCTTCAGGCTTTCTTTAACGGTCTTCTTGGCTTCATCGTATGTAATATCCATTTTGTACTCTTCGACAAGAGGAGCAAACAGATCGTACATATGCAGCTCATCGATGCCCAGAAGCTTTTTCCGAAGGTTCATATAACGATGCATCAGAGGCAAGCTTTCATGGATTGTATCAATTAGATTCGTGTACACTTCCTTCGGAATGTTGTCTCCATAAAGCGACATCTCCATTACAGAAGGGTATTTGCGTACCGTGGAGTAAAAAATATTTTTATTTACGTTTGCGCTTAAAGTAGCGGCAATCGTATTTTTGTTCGTGGCATAGGTGTTATACACGGCTTTAAAAGCACGCTCACGTACTTCACGATTAGGGTTTTCAAGAAACTGAATGTAGCTGCCATGAGTCAGATTAACTTCGTTTCCGTTCTCGTCCTTAATTTTAGGGAATTTCATGTCTGCATTATTAAGCATGCCAAAAATCGTTTGTGGTGCTTGAGACAGGTTTCCAACCTGTGCGAGCAGGGCTTCTTCTGTCTTCGAAAGAATATGAGCTTTCTCGCGTTTCATCTCAACGAGCGTAAATTTAAATGGCTGAAGAACTGGGTTTGTAATGAATGCGTCAAGCTGATCTTCAGGCAGAGCCAAAATTTCCGGAACGACAAACGACAGGGACTCGCTGACTTGCACGCTTAGTTTTTTCGCCTTTTGTAATAGCGCTTGATATGTAGGGTCGGCAGTGTCTTCATCATGATGCATATGAGCGTATACATAAAGCCGCTCGGTTTTGAGAGAAATGTCATCTTCAAGTTCAAAGCAGGATTTAATTGTTTCCGCCTGATCCAGTTTGCCCTGGAACTCGGCAGCCTTTTGGGTTAATTCCTTAACTTCCTGATATTCTTTGTCCCAAGCTGCTTGACTCTCAAAAATATCGCTAAGTTTCCACTGGTTCTCTTCAGGTACTTCGGTGCGTTTTAATACTTTACTCATATTCATCCTCCTTTGAAAATCATAAGATAAAGACATTTCAAGCCGGTCTTTATGCGCGTATGCTGAGGCTGTCTGCGTTAGAAAACAGGCTGCAGCAAGTACAATAGACAACGTCTTCCTCGCATTCACTAGAGCGTATCCTCCTTAATATAAGGCGCTAACGCTTAGTATGACCGACTTGGTAATGAAATATTTGAAAGGCAGCCTATAAATATGCATCCTTATAAATATTGTCTCTTTAGATGTCAGGCTCCCAGTGAAACCATACTAATTACGATAAGAAAGAAAGCAAATACAATCATGAATAAGGCAGCGATAGCAAGCGGCCGGCGCAGTTTATCAGGTATGCTGTCTCGTTTGGCAATCATGACAAAGCCAAGCAAAAATGCGGCTACAATAAAAATGACATAGCTCATGCCTGCATCCATATAAAATTATACCTCTTTAAAGGCCTTCATGATTTCTGCCCATTCCTCTTCGTTTTCTTTAAAATTTTCTTTCGGGAATCGATTCTCTGCCCAGTGCATCAGAGCGGGCCGGCTCATAAAAGTATGCGTTTCCTCGCCCCATTGATCCGAAATTTCACGAAGTACAATATAGCGCCCTTGCACCTCAACCGTCATCATATTCCACTTGTCTTTTTTGTATATTTGGTGTTTTTTAATCATGTGCATTTCTCCAATTTGCGGTTTTGGTAAAATGATACCTTACCCTTGTTACCAAAGCAAATTATTTTGACAAAACTAAAAAAGTTTAATTGCAAAGTTAAAATTCATAAAGTATAATGTAGATATTCGCCATAGATGGCGGCATTTTTAGGAGGTTGTTCATTTGAAAGGTACAGTTAAATGGTTTAATGCAGAAAAAGGTTATGGCTTCATTCAAGTAGAAGGCGGAGACGATGTATTCGTTCACTTCTCAGCAATCCAAGGTGACGGTTTCAAAACTTTGGAAGAAGGTCAAGCGGTAGAATTCGAAATCACTGAAGGCAACCGTGGTCCTCAAGCAGCTAACGTAAACAAACTGTAAGAATTATTCCGGTTATCGGATTTCTTATACAAGTTTGGATTAAAGCGAAATTGAGAGCACAGTTCTCCGAAAGGGGAACTGTGCTTTTTTGGTCTTTTCTGTGATTTTATTCACAGGATCTTCACAAGTTGCTAAATGCTTCATATTTGCATCTACGTTTCTAAAGTCTTGGACTTAGCATCTTTATTTAAGCTCGGCTCACGGTTGGTTCGGCGAATGACAAGCCAAACGATCGTCAGTTCAGCGAGAAGTCCAAGCGATTGAGCAACTGCGCCGATCACACCATTTAATCCAGGAGCAGCGAATACAAGAATGACAAGTACAACGGTTGTACATATGGCATTTGCTGTTTGGGAGCGGAACATCGTTTTGGTTTGTCCTCTAAGCAGGATGAGACCGTTGCTGTAATCGAGGAATGGAGTAATCAGGGTGAACAAAATAAAGGCTTGTAAAGTTCGCAGACTCTCTTGAAGAAGCTGACCGCGCACATTCATTATATTTTCGAGAAACCAGGGCCCAATCGGAGTATAAGCGACGCCTAGCGTTATGAGAAAAGGGATAAATCCCAAAGTAAACGCAAATTGATTCACCTTCTTCGGATGCTCGGGGTAGAAGTTGAGTACAATTTGATGGATATATGTAAAAAAACTTAGCATTAATTGCATAATGCTGCCTGCGATAGAGAAGGAGGAAATGGCGAGCGCTATCCCTTCTGTTTTACCAAGCATTAAATTGATAACAGGACCGATAAACATAGCTACAAAGCTGGAGAGAAGCAAAGGTTTATAGAAGAAAAAGACCTGTCCCTTAGACTTGACCGGATGTTCCTCTATCTCTGCCGGCATCTTTCGAACAATTTTGCGGCCCTCGAGATAACTTACGGTTGCTTCAATGAACATGCCCGCAGCAAAGATAACAGCACCGACGGTTCCGCTGGTTATGTTATCTGTCGAGATAAAATAGAAGGATAACAGATACATACCTGCAAGGCGAATGATCATTCCGATCGTTAACCATTTTGTTTTGTTGTTTGTAATAATGACACCTTGATAAATGTTACGGATGACGGAAAAGATACTGACAAACATAAGAATTTGATAGACTTGGATTACAGGCTCAAGAAGCGCTTCGTCCACGCCGAACAAATATTTGAAGATAGCTGTTCCGAACGGAGTATATACGATAGCTCCTCCAATTAATAGAACAAAGGCAAGAAATATTTTTGTGACAAAAATAAGCGCCTGAAAGGAGAGGCGGTCCCTTACGAGTGCAGAACAGGTTTGGCGCAAGAGGGTAGAAGGGCGTTCAGTCACAGCCAGGAGACTGCCTGCAATGGCATAGCTTGCAATGACCAACTCGGCTTGCTCTGACCTGGCGAGTGTGCTGTTAATAATGACATGGGAGATCGTGACCAGAGAGGCTGATATGCCGAGCGGGATGAAGAAGGTAAGCAGCCGCCTCCACGATAAGGGTTCGTCGGATGACATGGTTGGTTAGACTCCTTTTCTTAATAGAAATATGGAAATTATATCATAAATAACATCGGTTCAAACGATAAACTTCAAATGGATGAGAAGTGACATTGAGTTTTGTTTTCATTATATTTATTATTTTTGGCAATAAATTCATATTCATATGTTTATTCAAATTGTATTCGCTTTATATGGTAATTAGGGATTGCCAATAATCGTTTATTTGTACAATTCCGCATGTCATATTATAATGATAATGGTTTGAACAGATATGAATATATAGATAACAAAGTGGAGGCACCGTTATTTGATTAATCAAAAACAATTTAATCGTAATGTTCCACGGGGGCCCATCGGATTGATGAATCGGGTGTATAAATATATACTGCCCGAAACAAGAAAAGAGCTTAAACTAATAAAGACGAGAGCAGAACAAATTCCTGACCAGGAGCTGAGAACCCAGGCGCTTGCGAGTATTGCAAGCAAGCAGTTTCACTGTGAAGGGGGCTCAATTTATGCAGCTGTCAACTTACCGATGCGGGATGTATTAATTCCGCTGATCGTTTCGTACCAGACAATTAGTGACTACCTTGATAATCTATGTGATCGTAGCACTTCTATGGATGCCGATGATTTCAGACTGCTACATAAGTCCATGCTCGATGCAGTAAATCCCGATGCGGAGCTGGTTAATTATTACGCGCTTCGTGAAGAACAGGAAGATGACGGATATTTGCATAGCCTAGTGCGTACCTGCCAATCTTGCATAAAGAAGCTGCCTGGTTATGCTTTTGCCCAATCCTATGTTACTGACCTGGCCGGCCTATATGTGGATTTGCAGGTGTACAAGCACATTCACCCCACACTTCGAGAGCAAGCTTTGCTGGATTGGTGGGAAACGCACAAGCACCGCACCCCTGAGCTTAGCTGGAATGAGTTCGCAGCAGCTACGGGCTCCACGCTGGGAGTATTCATGCTTTTTCTTGCTGCTTCAGACCCGCATCTTGATGATGATGGAGCGTCCTCCATACATGCTTCTTACTTTCCGCATGTGACGGGACTACACATCATGCTGGATTATTTGATTGATCAGGAAGAAGACAGGCAGGGCGGAGATTTGAACTTTTGTAATTATTACGAAAGTGAGAAAATGATGATAGAGCGAATAGCCTATATTGTTAATAAGGCGCATGAAGACGTGTCGCTTATCCCCGCAAGCTCTTTCCATCGTATGATCATAGAAGGGCTGCTTGCCCTATATCTATCTGATCCTAAAGTCAGTGAGCAGCAGGAGGTTCGTTCCGTTTCCAAACGGTTGCTGAAAAACAGTCCTGTATCCAGGCGCTTTTTTCTGGCAAATTCCAAATGGATTCGTAAACATATGTATTGAGAATTAAGAGGAGGAAGTCATCAATGTCAGCAGTCAAAAGAATAGCAGTATTGACCAGTGGAGGGGACTCTCAAGGGATGAACGCAGCCGTTCGTGCTGTAGTTCGAAGTGGTCTTTATTTCGGTTTAGAGGTATTTGGTATCCAGCGCGGATATCAAGGTCTTCTGAACAATGATATTTTCCCGATGGATCTGCGTAGTGTGGGTGATATTATTCAACGCGGGGGAACTGTTCTTCAATCTGCACGCTGTAAAGAGTTTATGACACCTGAAGGTCAGCAAAAGGGTGCAGATATTCTGCGTTCCCGCGGAATTGACGGGTTAATCGTTATCGGTGGTGACGGATCTTATCAAGGGGCTAACAAATTAAGCAAACTTGGAATCAAGACGATGGGTCTGCCTGGAACAATAGATAACGATATTTCCTTTACAGACTATACTATTGGTTTTGACACGGCAGTCAGTGTTGTCGTTGACGCGGTTAACAAACTGCGTGATACAATGTCTTCGCATGAGCGTTCTTCTATTGTTGAGGTCATGGGTCGTCATTGCGGAGATATTGCCCTTCATGCGGGTCTTGCTTCCGGAGCAGAGACGATTCTTGTACCTGAAGTGCCATTTGATATGGATGAAGTTGCTCACCGTATGCAATCCAACTTTGAGCATGGCAAACGCCATAGTATTATTATCGTTGCGGAAGGCGTAGGAAAAGGAGAGGATGTTGCTAAGGAAATTATGGCACGTTGTCCTTCTTACGAGCCGCGCGTTACCGTACTTGGTCATATTCAACGTGGTGGTACTCCGACTCCGTTCGACCGTAACCTTGCGAGCAAATTAGGTGACTTTGCAGTTCGCAAGCTGATTGAAGGGGAATCGGATAAAGCGTGTGGTATTATTAACAATAAGCTGACGCTTACCGACATTGATCTTGTTGTTAATACAAAGAATACAATTGATATGGATATGTATGAGCTGGCCATTCGTCTTTCTCAATAACCATACTCGATAAAAAAAGCTGATTCAGCATACCGTTACAGGTATAAAGAATCAGCTTTTTTTGTTACATCTCGGTTATAGGTTGTTCGCCTTTGTAAAGATGGTCGGTCTTAGTTCTGCCAAACTTGCGCTGCACCATAAGAAGTCTCCACATAAGTGTGAAAGCACCGACAGCCAAACCAGTAATGAAACCGATCCAATATCCATAGGGACCAAGTGACGTATACGTGGCAGTTATAAATCCGACAGGTAAACCAATCAACCAATAAGCTACAAACGTGATGACAAAGGCTGGATTAACATCCTTGTAGCCGCGCAGTACGCCTTGCACGGGTGTAGCGACCGCATCGGATATTTGAAAAAAGATCGCGTATATCAGAAAATGCTGGATGAGTCCAATTACTGCCATATCGGTAGAATAGATACCAGCAACCTGTTTGCCAAAAATAATTAGAATGACCGCTGTTAGAAGTGAAAGCGAAACTGCAGTTCCAATGCCGATCTTGCTGTATTGCTTCGCATCTGTAAGCCTCTTCGCTCCGACTTCGTAACCAACAAGAATGGTCATCGCCATACTTATGCTGAGAGGAAGCATGTAAAGTGTGGAAGCGAAGTTCATCGCCGCCTGATGTGCAGCAATGGTGTTTGTGTCAAACCGGCTCATCAGCAGTGTTACTGCTGAAAAAATAGATGTTTCAAAGAAAATTGCGAATCCGATCGGCACCCCGATTTGAAGCAGTTCTTTCCATTTACGCATTGAGATGCGTTGCCATTTATGAAAAATTCCATACTGGGCAAACGGCTCAACTCGATGAACGAAAGAAATTGAAATAATAAAGATCGTCCAATACGTGCAAGCGGAAGCAACCCCGGCACCGACACCTCCCAAACGCGGAAAGCCAAGGTTTCCGAAGATGAGCAAATAATTGAGCAAAATATTGACCGGCATCGAAATCAGCGTAATCATCATGGTGATCCGGGTATGTCCCAAAGAATCCATAAAATTACGAAGCACGGTGTATCCGAACAGGGGAATGATCCCGAAAGACATTGCAGCTAAAAAGTATAGAGCTACATTTTCAACTCTGCTGTCCAGATTCATGTAATTCAAAATGGGATTGATCACGATACAGCCAATAATGATGACAACTATACCGACAGCAATAGCGAGATATAAAGCTTGAATCACATTATATCGAACGTTATTTTTTTGGCCGCTTCCCACGAGCTGTGAGACTATGGGCGTGATTCCCATAAGTATTCCGCTGAGACCGGTCTGAATGGGAACCCATAGGCTTGTCCCTATTGCTACACCTGCAAGGTCCTCAGGACTGAAATGACCTGACATGTTGGTATCAAAAAATGCAATGGCGGACAATGAGATTTGGGTTATTAATATCGGGAGCAGGATGATGAGAAACTGCTTCCATTTTTGCTTGATTGTTGTAGTCTGATTCATATGTCTTAATCTCCATCTGTAGTTTAAATTGCTGGCATACACAAAAAATTATTGTAAGACATTGCACCGGGTTTGAACAGATTATTTTTATAACGGAAAGGGTTAGGTTTAGACACACTAAAAAACCGCTCCTTCGGTACTTCCGAAAAAGCGGCGCTTTGTGCATTTATTGAAGATATAATTCGTCTTGATGCTCACAGATGCTGTACTGAATAATTTCCATAGCATCTTCAGGTTCGAGTAATCCGAAGCCATCCCTTAGCACAATGAGTGCATTCAATTCGTTCTGCTTCAGGGTGGGAAGTATTTCGGGAAACCACTTCGTGACGATTTCTGACAGTTTTACCCTTTCCATTTCCACATTAATCACCCTTTCCTAACTAAGAATCATTCGAAAAGAATCATTCATTGCCTCGGAAAAGCCAGTTGCCTGTGAAATACCGGATAAAAAAGGTCCTTATGAAAAGTCAGCGCTAACCATAGGGAAGATGCGCATCCTTATTATAACACAAAATTGATAGGAATTACACTTGACAAATCCACTAATTTCTTCTGAACGAGCCCATTATTCCCACTGTTTCTACAATGTTGACAAAAGCTTTTGGGTCCGTTTCTTTAATGATCTGTTTCACTTCGTCGAGCTCATATTTCGTCGTGACGGTCATCAGCATGTCTTTCTCGTGATCTGTAAATGCACCTTGAGTTTTGATCTTGGTTACGCCTCTTTGTCTTGGTAACAATTGTCCAAGCATTTTATCCGTCTCATTGGTAACGATAAATAAAGTCACCTTCACATGTCCAATATGAATCAGATCCACAACTTTACCAGTAATGTAGATAGACAGGACAGAGATCAGTGCGACGTTCCAGTCATTGCCCAGGTAACCGGCCAGTATGATAATGATTCCGTTCATAATGGCAATCACGGCACCTACCGGGAAATCGCGAAAACGCGTGATGATGGATGCCACAATATCGAGACCGCCTGAAGAACCGCCAGCACGAAAAGCAAGTCCTGTTCCGCCTCCGATTAATACACCGCCGAATACGGCAGATAACAGCTGGTCATGGGCGATAGCGGTAACAGGCAGGATATTAAGGAACCAGGTTGTAGCTATAACATTCAATATGCTAAAGCTGATAAACCGGCGTCCCAGCAAAAACCAGCCTGCAATCATAAGCGGAATGTTAAACACGAAATACATGAGATTAAAGTTAAGCGGAGTAAAATATCCTATGAGCATGGATATCCCGGATATTCCTCCACTTAGCAGCTCATACGGTAGTAAAAACAGGTTAAAACCTGCTGCAATAATCGCTCCGCCTAGGAAAACAGCAGCCGATTTAGTAAATAATTTGAACACACAATTTCACCTCAGATGTATCATAGTATATTGCTTGCTGGTAATTGTAAATTGTTTTGTGATATAATATTTTTTGGATGTTCTTGAGTAGGTCGCTTTTTTCGTAAAAGCATGTTTTGTTTTCAGTAAGTTTCAATTAAACATCATATGTAGTTTAGACGATCAGAGAGAGAATCTATTCTCTCTATAGTGAAATTGTGAGATCATGCAATCCCATTTTTTTATGCATGATGGGACAGCCTATAAAATTAACGCTACTTAAGAATACAGAGAACGAAGTGGATTTGTCCACATGTCCACCATAATAGAAGGAGTTTGAATAAATTTGACAACTTTCTCAGAATTTAATTTGGAACCTAAGGTTCTGCAAGCTATTACCGAGCTGGGGTTCGAAGAGGCAACACCGATCCAAGCGAAATCCATTCCCGTTGCAATGACTGGCAGCGATTTGATTGGTCAAGCCCAAACAGGTACAGGTAAAACTGCTGCTTTTGGTATTCCGCTTATTAGCAAAATTTCCAAAACGGATGAAAAAATTCGCGCCCTGATTATGGCACCTACACGCGAGCTTGCTATTCAGGTGGCTGAAGAAATCGAAAAGCTCTCCCGCTTTAAAGGCATTCGTACACTTCCTATATACGGCGGTCAGGATATTGTTCGCCAAATCCGTGCTTTGAAGAAGAAGCCGCAAGTTATTATCGGTACACCAGGTCGACTTCTTGACCATATCAACCGTAAAACCATCAAACTTGAAGATGTCCAAACTGTTGTTCTTGATGAAGCAGATGAAATGCTGGATATGGGCTTCATGGAGGACATTCAGTCCATCTTGAAGCAGGTTCCAGATGAGCGTCAAACGATGCTGTTCTCTGCAACCATGCCTCCAAACATTCAAAAGCTTGCTCAGCAATTTTTGAAAAATCCAGAACATGTATCTGTTATCCCTAAACAAGTAAGTGCACCACTTATCGATCAAGCATACATTGAAGTGCCTGAACGTCAGAAATTTGATGCACTGAGCCGTTTGCTGGATATGGAATCTCCAGAACTTGCTATCGTGTTTGGACGTACTAAACGCCGTGTTGATGAATTGTCCGAAGCTCTTCAAAAACGTGGCTATTCTGCAGACGGACTTCATGGTGACCTGTCCCAGAATCAACGTGATACTGTAATGCGTAAATTCCGTGACGGAAGCATTGACGTACTTGTGGCAACAGACGTAGCTGCTCGTGGTCTTGACGTATCTGGTGTAACACATGTTGTTAACTTTGACCTTCCACAAGATCCGGAAAGCTATGTACACCGTATTGGACGTACAGGCCGTGCGGGTAAGGAAGGGGCAGCATGGTCTTTCGTCACTCCGCGTGAGATTGACCACCTGCACTTTATTGAGCGTGTAACGCGTCACCGTATCCCTCGTAAACCGCTTCCTACGCTTGCGGAAGCGATCGAAGGTAAACAACGTGTAACAGCTGAACGCCTTCTTGAGATTGTACAAGGCGGAGAGCTCAACGAGTACAAAGGAATTGCAATTCAGCTCTTGGAACAGTACGATTCTGTTCAACTTCTGTCTGCTGCACTCAAGCTGCTTACAGGCGATAAGAAAGACGCTGCAATTGAGTTGACACCAGAAGATCCAATCCGTGCAAAACGCCGTAAACCAGATGTTCGCTCCAGCGGACGCAAACCTTCAGGCGGTTATGGTAACCGTAATGGAGGAGGCTACAATAAAGGCGGAAGCGGCAAGGGCGGATATGGAAACCGCAAAGATGGCGGAAGCGGTGGTTACAACCGTGATCGCGATCGTGATCGCAAATCTCGTCCATTCAACAACAATAACGAGAATCGCAGACCAGCTCGTCGTGACGACAGCTCGTTCCAATAAGAAAGACAAGACGAAGCACTTAGTGCTTCGTCTTTTTTATTACAAATTTTCCTGCTCCGATGATTAGGTATTAATAAAAAAAGGTTTTAGAAATAATGACGAGAAGAATGAACAATACAAGAATTGTTCCTAAAGAAAACCATCCGTCGTGTCCGCAGCCAGTAGAAACACCACCAACTTGACTTCCGCACCCGTATCCATAAGACATTGCAGTCACCTCCTTAATGAAGTGAAGTGCTTATCAACTACACCGTATCCTATGGTATATTTGTACCGGATGATTAGACAGAAGCCCACCTCCAAAAAAATAGGCGATCACCCTTATTTTATGGAAATAACTGGATATATATTTGCTTTAAAGCAGGGAGATTTCGGTAATGCTCTAGCTTTTCGCTACAGTTATGCTGTATAGTTGTATTAGGAATTGTGTTTGATATTTTGCTGGAATGATCACCTGCCGCATGTGTTAAGGAGGAGAACAATTTTGGAGTTTAAAGGAGCAATGGGCGGTATTTATCGCCTGACAGAATGGATAACGAGGTTCGCGGCGTCGAATCTTTTGTGGGTGCTATGCGCCTCACCATTTTTTTTCTTCCTGGTCTTAAAGGTTCTTGTTATGGGTCAAGGAATGACGAATGAGTCCATCCAAATGAACTGGGCATTGGGTATTGTGGCACCGTTTACATTTTTCCCGGCGACAGCCGCTTTGTTTAATGTTGTTCGTAAATGGGTCATGGGAGATACAGATGTACCGATTATTAAGACATTTTTTACTGGATACAAGGAAAACTATAAGCAAAGCATGATAGGCGGGGTATTTTATACGCTGCTGGCTGTAATTATGTATCTCGACTATACCGTTTACATGACACAATTTGAGAATTTACAGCTGATTGGCATTATTATGTTGATTCTCCTGCTGCTGCTCGGAGTTTCAATGTTTAACTTCTTCTCGATGGTGGTTCATTACCATATGTCCATTGGGATGATCCTCAAGAACGCGGTGTTAATTACGCTTATCCGTCCGTTCCGTGTATTCTCTACATTGCTTGGAGCAGGGCTGTTATGTTACATCGGTATGCAATATCCTGCATTGTTCTTTTTCTTTATCGGAAGTTTGATCGCTTGGTTTGCATTCTTCAACTTCTATGCTACATTTACCAAAATGCAGGAGCAGGCAGAGAAGATGCAGGCGCTGCGTGAAGAAGAACAGTCTGGTGAAGCGACGACAGAGAGCGATGCTATACCTCAGAAAGATGCAAAGTAACGGCAATACCGCAATGAGTTTTATCTTTTACTGATCATACATTTACTTTTTTGTAGAATAGCGCTATAATGTTTCTACATCCTGCGATGTTCGTTTCGGTTATTCGTTGTTTTGAACCAATGACTACGTCTCGGGAGATCAATACGGAGTGCAGCTGAAACGCCCTGTCTATATGACATGGGGACTTCATAACCACTTCTGCGGTCACCCACCTGCTATAGCAGGTTCAGAAGACAATATAATCGGACGGCATTAGCGGGTATCCTTTCGGATAACATTTAGAGACATCTCACACGTACTCTACATTAGGGTGCGTAGAGATGTCTTTTTTGTTGCAAATTATCTTCATAAGATTGAATACTCTCTTTTGTTAAAGAGTTAACAATGATACACTATAGAGAGATTAAATGGAACGGCTACATAAAAAAAGGGGGAAGGGTCTTGTCACTCAAAAGAACACTTGTCGGTATTGTTCGCAGTATGGAGGGAACAAGTGACCGAGCTAAGGATCCAAAAATGAAAACACGCTACTATAACTTATCGAGAGATAAGTCATGGGAAGAGATTTCATCACTAATGAAGAAAATTCCTGGATTCAAAGTGCTTCATGAAGTGCCATCAGTTGGGGAAATTACAATGGAGAAGCGCACGTCTTTTGGGCGGACATTAGATATTACCGTTTCCATTATACAAGTTACACCTGTTCGCAGTGCCGTTGATATTTACTCCGCTTCCAGAGGTTCTTTGGGTGATCTAGGATCCAATTACCGTATCATACTTCAACTCTTTGATACCATTGATAAGAAACTCGGCAAATACAAAGTGGTAGGGGAATAATCAAAAAGCGAGATCAAGGACAAGTCCTGTTCTCGCTTTTGTTTTTGCTTATATTCTTCTGAATACAAGAGTCGTTCAATTAAAGCAGTGCTTTGACAGCTGCGATAGCATCTTCGTAGTTTGGATGCTCGGACATTTCAGACAAATATTCTACATATGTAATTTTGTCTTCAGCATCAATAACAAAGATGGAGCGCATATCTAGCTGCAGCTCTTTAATCAATACACCATAAGAAGTTCCGAATGATTTGGATTTATAGTCAGACAATGTAACGACACGGTCTACTCCAGCAGCTCCGCACCAACGGGCTTGAGCGAATGGAAGATCAACACTGATCGTCAGGATGACGACGCTATCCCCAAGAGAAGCAGCTTCCTCGTTGAAACGGCGGGTTTGTGCATCACAAACGCCTGTATCAAGTGAAGGAACAACACTGATTAATTTGATTTTGCCGGCAAAATCAGACAGCTGAACCTCTTCAAGCAAATTCTTGTTCAATGTAAAATTAGGAGCTTGATCTCCTGTTTTAAGCTCTGGGCCGATTAGGGTAATAGGGTTGCCTTTAAATGCAGCAACACCTGTGCGTTCTTGAGTCATTTGTTATGTACCTCCTTGTATATTGGTGATCTTGAACACCATCTATTATAATCTTTATATGAAGTTAATGTCCAACGACTGGACAGCCGGAAGGATGATGTTAATGATTTTTTTGCGTTATGAGAACTGGAAAGGCTATTTGCGTTATTATCCGATCACCTCGATCCTGCTGGCAGCAAATATCATTATGTACGTGGTGCTTATGTTCAATGGAGGAACAGGTAATGCGATGACGCTGCTGCAATACGGAGCACTAACGAATATTCCACCATGGAACGGAGAGGTGTGGCGTCTGTTTGCATCCATGTTTTTGCACTCGGGCTTCTCACATCTGCTGTTTAACTGTTTCGCTCTGCTAGTATTTGCACCGCCGCTTGAAAGACTGCTTGGTTTTTGGCGTTACGCCCTACTGTATATTGGCAGTGGCTTAGTGGGTAATATCATTACTCAGGGTTACTACAATAATCTGTCCACCCCTACTTTCTCGATTGGTGCATCAGGAGCGATTTATGGGGTTTACGGAGCTTTCCTTTATATTGTTATATTCCAGCGCCATCTAATGGATGATGCATCTAGAAAGACGATTTATACGATTCTCGGCTTCGGGATTATTTTTTCGATCGGTGTGGCCAATATTAATCTTGCTGCACATCTTGGAGGACTGATCGGCGGTTTCTTTATCTACGGTTTGATTATTAGACTGTTAAAGCGCCGTTGATTCATTCAGAATGTCATGATACATTAGAGTCATGAACTGTTTCCATGTAAATGACTTGGATGGTTTTAGCAGATTGGAGCGATTAAACGAGTGGAACTACGACAGTTGCAGTACTTTTTAAAAGTTGCACAGAAAGAACACGTAACACAGGCGGCGGAGGAATTACATGTGGCGCAATCTGCAGTCAGCAGGCAGATTCATCATCTGGAGGAAGAACTCGGTATCGACTTATTTATGCAAAAAGGGCGGAATCTTCAACTTACACCTGTAGGTCAGTTGTTTTGCAAAAGAGTGGAGGGCATTCTGAAAGACCTGGATCGGGCGGTTGGCGAGGTTCATGAATTCCTCGACCCGGAAAAGGGCGAGATTCGAATCGGATTTCCGCACAGTTTGGGTATCCACTTGATTCCTTCTGTCGTTTCAGAGTTTCGCAAGCGCTATCCTAACGTTAAATTCAAGTTTAAACAGGGGATGTTTCCTACTTTAATAAGAGATGTATTATCAGCGGAGGTTGATCTTGCTTTTGTATCGCCTTTTCCGGAGAAGCATGATCAAATCGCCGGAGATGTTGTGCTGACGGAAGAACTGTTTGCTATATTACCTCAGAACCATCCCTTGGCCGCAGAAGAATCCATTACACTTGATCAGCTAAAAGATGATAAGTTTATCCTTTTCAGCAAAGGCTACTCGCTCAGACCCATCGTTTGGCATGCATGTCTGGAAGCTGGGTTTACCCCTCGAATAGCTTTTGAGGGAGAAGAGACGGATACCATTCGCGGCTTAGTAGCGGCAGGAATGGGGGTCAGTGTGTTGCCTGAGATGGCTTTATTCCAGACCAATCCGCTTCAGCCTGCTAGAGTGCGAATCAAGAGCCCTAAAGTAACGCGTACCATCGGATTAATCCACCGCAGTGATGAGAAATTGCCTTTGGTCGCACAGTCGTTTCGAACTTTTTTACTTGATTACTTCGGATTAGATAATAGCAAAACCCCGGTCGAATAGTCGACCGGGGTTTCTTATTGATTATTCACGGTTGCTTGTAAAAATGCCGATGTAACGAATGAGTTCGAGTAACGAGATTAAAGCGGCAGCTACATAAGTAAGTGCTGCGGAATTAAGAACTTTGCCGACTCCGCGTTCTTCTTCACTACGAACGTAACCTTCTTCAACAATGATACGGCGAGCTCTGTTACTAGCGTTAAATTCTACAGGCAATGTAATGAGTTGAAAGGCTACGGTGACTGAGAAGAAGATAATCCCTAGACCGATCAAGTTAAATGCGTTGAATAGAAATCCTCCCAGCAACAGGAACGGCGCTAAACCTGATGCAAAGTTTACGATTGGGAAGATCCGGTGACGAAGCACTAGCATTGGGTAATGCTCTTTGTGCTGAATAGCATGCCCTACCTCGTGAGAAGCAACAGCTACTGCTGAAATGGATCTTTCGTAATAGACTGGCTCAGAAAGACGTACGACGCGATGAATCGGATCATAATGGTCTGAAAGAGCACCTCTTACCGGTTCGATCGGCACATCCTGTAATCCGTTTGAATCCAGCATATGTCTTGCTACATCATAACCGGTTAGTCCGGTTGAATTCTCTACATTAGCCCATTTCTTAAATGTCCCTTGAACACGAAATTGTGCCCAAATCGACAGTATGATGGCTAAAATAAGCAGTATAAACATTCATCATACCTCCATATTCAATTTCGACTACATCATGGAGCTTTCAAGCATAATTTTTAATGCTTCCATACAAGCAGCGCTCTTGGTGAGAAGGGCAGTAACGACTTTTCGCTGCTGCGCCGGCTTCATCTCTTGAAGGAGCGGTTTGAGTTCGTTAACTTCACGCTCAAGCTGTTCTACGTGAAGCTCCAAATTGTTGAGCTTGCTGGACACTTGTTCATTAGCTGAAACATGGCTCCATTTATCTAAAGAATTCTTAATCTCTTCGAGACTATACTTCTCTAGTTTCATCTGGATAATACGTTCAATTCGAGCTAAGGTTTCACTATTATATAATCTATAATTTTTTTGAGTACGTTGCTCTGGAGTAATTAATCCAAGCTTCGTATAATAGTCAATCGTACGTTCGCTGACACCGGCAGCCTTCGACAATTCACCGATTCGATACAGCTTCATATCCCCATCGAAAAACACGCACCTTTCCAATATATCTCTACTTAAACATGATACATGATCTAGAACCATACAGTCAAACGTGATGCTTTTATATGGAAGAAGTGGTATAACCCTGTTTCAATATATTTAAAGTGGGTGCCTGCGGATATTTGCAGTCGAGTCAGAAAATGGTCTTGTCAATGTATCGTCCTTCTTTTATAATTGCTGTGGGAATAATTTTTTCATATTATGTTAGTAAACATTACATAATAATGTAGTTTTATAGTTAATTACATATCTGCTGCAGTTGTTGCATAATGAATTGAACGCCACCTTTTCAGCCTAACATGGTATGATGGAGGGGAACACGTCTAGGGGGACAGAACTATGGAACCTCTGAAATCTACGGGCAATGTTTCATTCCGACTGGATGATTTGGAGAACTTACCATCCATTCAAGCGTTGAAGCAGGCTCGAATGAAGAAGCAAGAGGAATTGCAGGACTTATTAGCAAGTGTGACTTTAGTGAAATGGTACCAAATGGTGAATGATCTGCATGATGCTGTGGCTAGAAGAGTCATTGAGCTGTGCGAGCTGCAGATGAAGACTGAAGGATTTGGTCTGCCGCCAGTACCGTACTCTTTTATCGTTTTTGGAAGCTCGGGAAGAGGGGAAGCGACACTCTGGAGTGATCAGGATAACGGACTGATTATAAGCGATATGGCACATCCGGAAAAGGATTTGTACTTTAAAGAATTAGGCAAACGGATTTCAGACTCACTTGAGTCGGCAGGTTATGCTAAATGTGAAGGTAAAGTGATGTGCTCGGAACCATTATGGAGACAAACGCTTGATTCTTGGAAGAAACAGCTGACGGAATGGACGAACGATTTGAAATGGGAACCTGTTCGTTATCTGATTATTACAGCTGATATGAGGCATGTGAGCGGGGATATCGAATTATCGGAACAATTCAAACAACATTTTGGATACCTATTTCAATCAACGCCTGATCTTGCCTCTGCAGTTCTGCGTAACACAGTGAAGCATAAAGCGACGTTGAACATCCTGGGGCAGGTGGTGACGGAAAGATTTGGTGAGCATGCCGGAGGATTTGATATCAAATACGGACTCTATATCCCGCTTGTAAACAGCGCCCGTTACATGGCCCTGCAGAATGGACTGAAGGATACAAATACGATTAAACGACTGACGAAGCTGGCACGTCTTGAGGCGATTCCGCTGCATTTTGTCGATGCTTGCGAGGAGGCCTTTATGATTGCACTCAAGCTAAGGCGCATTACACAGGTTGAGCATGAAAATGGCGTTATTTCCAGCAGCGGTTATATAGAAGAAGAACAACTAAAACAAAGAACGATTCTGTATGAGCTCAGGGAGTCGTTAAGTACAGTTAAGAAAGTGCACCGTAACCTGCAGCGACAACTTCGGTTTGTGGAGAGGAGACGCACATGAAAGACCCGGTAAGGGGCAATAACGGTTTTTGGAACTCGTTTAGGCAGGGAGGGGTGCCCTCGGCAATCGCTTCTATGCTCGGCGCCCCTACCGCGCAGCAGATGGCTTTTTTACGTTCATTGATGCGGGAGAATCGCAAGCCAGAGGCGCTAAGAACGCCCTTAACAGAGCTGGATGCTGTAGTTTTTGATTTAGAAACGACGGGGTTTGCACCCCAACATGGAGACGAAATCTTGTCATTTGGGGCAGTTCGTGTTGTAGGTGGACAGATAATCGAAGATGAACAATTTTATACACTGGTTAAACCTAAAGTTCCTATTCCAGAGCATATTACGGAATTAACTGGCATTACACCTGATATGACCCAGGATGCTCCGCCGATTTTAGAAGGATTGCATGACTTTATGTCTTTTGTAGGGGGGCGGGTTCTGGTTGCACACGCGAGTGCACATGACAAGTCATTCTTAAATGCAGCACTATGGAAGACATCGAGGGTTAGACTTAGTCATCGAGTGATTGATACGATGATGCTGGCTAGATGGCTGGAGCCGCAGCGGGCAGGCTACGGACTTGATGAATGTCTAGAATCAAGGGGAATACCGATTCAAGGCCGACATCATGCGCTTGAGGATGCCCTAATGACAGCTAGATTATGGGGCTGCTATTTGGATGATATAACCGAAAAGGAAGTTCATACCTTATCAGATTTGTACGATCATTTAAGTCATGCGTAAGTCTGCTGGAGCAAGGGTTATGAGTGTGCTTGCTTCGTCTTTTTGAATGGAATAAGCATTAAGAATCATATGCTTGTGATCTGGGTATACCGAGCCAATAAGGAATACTTTTAGCAGGCTTCCGTAATGCTGAAGTGAATCCAGATCAGCTTGTGATGGAACGGGATAGGAAGTGGGATGGCTGTGGAACAGGCCCATGATATCCGGCGTACCCAGCAGATGCTTAATCCAAGTATCGGGATCAAGCTCAAAGTGATGCCGCGGCTCAGCTGCAGCGTTGGGAACAGGTATAAATTCATTCAATCTGATCTCATCATCATAGGACTTGCCAAGGAGTATGCCGCAGGCTTCATTAGGGAGCTGCTTATGAAGGTAACACTCCATCTGTATAAAAATTTCTTGTGCAATGATCATTATTATTCACCTGTTGTTTATTAGATTTCACCTTATGAAAGCTCCTGTCAGGGGCTTTTTTATTTTGTGCAGTACTAGGTTAGCGTTTCTTTTATAGAATGCATTGATACAATCTGGTTAATAAGGGTAGAATGATAACAATGAACTATCATGATTAGTCTATAACAAATGAAAAGGGACGGGCAAATGAAACGTAACTTGTACATAATCATTGGGGCATTGCTGTTGGTAGGAATAGCTTTATGGCAAACAAGTGGACGCGAAGGGGTTCTTCAAAGCGTATTTCAGTCTGAGGAGCCGTTGCCTACGGAAGTAGGAGCAAAAGCAGGAATGCTGGCGCCATCATTTCAGCTAAATGGCCTGGAGGAAGGGTCGTATGAGGTGGGAGGAAAGCGGGACAAACCTGTGATGCTGAATTTCTGGGCCTCCTGGTGCGAACCGTGTAAGATGGAGGCGCCTGCTCTTAATCAGATATCCAAAACCTATAAAGATCAACTTGATTTGTATGGGGTGAATGTCACGAAATATGACACAGAAAAAGATGCAGCACAGTTTATAGATACCTTCCATATTAACTTTCCGATCTTAATGGATACCGATGGAGCAATATATGATCTTTATAAGGGGATGGCATTTCCTACTAATGTGCTGATTGATGAAAACGGGGTCATTCAGGAAGTTATTTTGGGGATACTTCCGGAAGAGGAGCTAGAGAAGAAGATTAAGGACTTGGTGAATTGAGATTAAAGTATTGATTTTTGCAAGAGAAGAAACTTTATCGTGAGTCTATCTCATGAATCTCATATTGCAATAAGTAAAAAAACAGGCTCTGAAATCTCAGCAGCCTGTTTTTTGATGTATTAGTGGTTAACCATACCTTGTGCGATAGTATCCGGCTCCACGATTTCCGAAGGGCTTTCGTCCAGAAGCGCATACCTGAAGCTGTCAACGAGCGCTTCCCAGCTGGCTTCAATGACATTCTCTGAAACCCCGATTGTATTCCATGCATTGCTGAAGTTTTTGGATTCGATCAGAACTCTTACCTTCGCGGCCGTTGTATCTTTATCATCAAGTACACGGACTTTATAGTCTGACAAATGCATTTCTTTGAGCGATGGATAGTAGGTTACAAGCGCTTTGCGAAGTGCGTTGTCGAGCGCATTAACCGGGCCGTTTCCTTCTGCTGCAGTATAGTGGCTGCGTCCTCCCACACTCAGCTTAACAAACGCTTCGGAGACAACAGGCTTGCCTGCATTTTTCTCAACCAGCATTTTAAAAGATTCGAAGGTAAACAGCTCCTTGACCTCGCCGTTTGCTTCACGAATCAACAGCTCAAGTGAACCATCGGCTCCTTCAAACTGGTAGCCCTGATGCTCCATATCCTTGATCTTCTCAATGACTTGTCTTGATTGTGAATTGGCAGGGTCAAATTCGATGCCAAGCTCCTGGGCTTTCGAAATGATGTTGCTTTGGCCGGCCAGCTCGGATACGAGTATCCTTTGCTTATTGCCCACTTGTTCAGGAGCGATATGTTCATACGTACGTGAGTCGCGCATAATGGCAGATACATGGATCCCGCCTTTGTGTGCAAATGCTGCGCTGCCGACATAGGGCTGGTTCACAGGCATATTCACATTTGCAATTTCACTGACATAACGAGCGACATTCGTAAGCTGTGCAAGCTTGTCATCCGCAATACACTTATAGCCAAGCTTAAGTTGCAGGTTAGGGATAACGGAGCATAGATTGGCATTTCCACAGCGTTCACCATAACCGTTCATCGTTCCCTGGACATGTCTTGCACCTGCTTCAATAGCTGCAAGCGTATTAGCAACTGCCAGCTCGCAATCGTTATGGGTATGGATGCCAAAATTAGCCTCAGGCAGATGAGAGATTACGGCGCTGACAATCTCCTTGATTTCGTGAGGCATCGTTCCCCCGTTTGTATCACACATTACCAGCCAATCTGCGCCTGCTTCGTATGCTTTTGACATAACAGAGAGAGCATACTCTGAGTTGTTTTTATAACCGTCAAAAAAATGCTCCGCATCAAAAATTACTTCCATATTGTTTTGTTTCAAATAACTGATCGATTCATAGATCATATCGAGATTTTCTTCCAAAGTAGTCTGCAGGGCTGTGTGGACGTGGAAATCCCATGACTTGCCTACCAGAGTAGCGGCCTGGGCACCAGATTCAATAATTTTGTTCAGGTTTGCATCCGTTTCGGCGTTTCCGCCTTTCCGGCGCGTACTGCCGAATGCAACAATCTTGGATTTCAGCCCTAATTCTTGAACACGTTTGAAAAATTCGATGTCTTTTGAATTGCTTCCCGGAATTCCGCCTTCTATATACTCAGCGCCCAGGTAATCGAGCTTTTTGGCAATGTTCAGTTTATCATCAACCGATAGACTAATTCCCTCCCCTTGCGTACCGTCACGAAGTGTCGTATCGAAGATTGAGATGTTCTTAGACATGTTGATCCCCCTTTGGAAGTTCTCATAAACCGTTTTTTAATTGTTTATTATATCAGTTCTTACCTGGAATGTAAGATGGAAATTTGATAATTTATAAATATAGGATGATAGAACGAAAAACATTGAATGATCCACTAAAGTCTATCTATTATAAATGAAGTTTAGAACAGCGTTATGTAGGACAAGGTAAAATAAATAACGATTCTATTTATATTTAATAAAGAATCGATGGTAAGAGGGAATCGGATGTGAACAATGTAAAAGATTATTATCCTGCACGCGGACGTGTCATTTTACATGTGGATATGAATGCTTTTTACTGCTCGGTGCACGCGGCGGAACAACCTGATCTGTACGCTGGAAAACCGACGGCTGTTGCGGGAAGCAGTGAGAAACGAAAAGGTGTAATCGTTACCTGTTCATATGAAGCTCGAAAGCGCGGGATCAGCACTGGCATGGTCGTGAATCAGGGTCTTCGCCAGTGTCCTGAGCTTATTGTTATTACACCTGACTTCAATTTATATCGTAAATATTCCAAAGCCTTCATGAGTATTGCTTATGAGTATACACCTCTGCTCGAGGCTACCTCCATTGATGAATGCTATCTTGATATTACCGGCTCCAAGCAGTTCGGAACTCCGCTCGACATTGCTGCTGAGATTCAGAAGCGGATTAACGAGGAACTGGGCATACCTTGCTCGGTAGGTGTTGCACCGAATAAACTGCTTGCCAAGATGGCATCTGATATGAAAAAGCCAAACGGCATAACGGTGCTGCGTCTGCGGGATGTTAAGAAGGTATTGTGGCAGAAGCCCTGTGGAGAATTGTTTGGCATCGGACGTAAAACAGCAGAAAAGCTTAGAAAGATTAACATTCATACCATTGGGCAGCTTGCAGAGGCTGAAGAGGAGCTACTGCGGGGTTATTTCGGGGTCCTGGGCACTTGGATGAAGCAGGCGGCTAACGGCATCAGTGACTCGCAGGTGAGCCCTGTAAGAGAGCCCAATAAATCAATAGGTCATACAACAACATTGCCTGAGGATATTTCTGCAGAGGAAGATATTAACCGCGTCTTGCTAAACATCAGTGATCAGGTAACACGTAGACTGCGAAGACAGGCCATGATGGCTGGAGGAATTCAAATTACAATCCGAACGCCGGATATGAAGACGATAACACGATCACAAGCGCTGCAGACTCCAACGGATCTTGAACAGGTCGTTTATAAGGAAGCGACGGCTTTGTTTTATAAACAATTCGGATCAGGCAAGCCTTTGCGTCTATTAGGAATAACCCTTCACAGCCTCATTCCTAAAAGCGAGTCTGCCGTACAGCTGGATCTGTTTGATTATGAGCAGCAGTCAAAAAAAGAGTCACTAACCCTTGTAATGGATGAGCTTCGGGACAAATTTGGGGAAAATGCCGTGTTGACTGCAGGCATGCTTGGAGACGACCCTTCCGTACTTATTAGAAACTATAAAGCGCGCGGCACATCCCTGCAAAAAGACAATCTTCCAAGACCAGAATAGTGGCAAAACAGCGAGTTATAATAAGGCAAAATGATTTGTATTTGTTTTCACTTTGTATTAATATGGTTGTTAGTATAAATGAACCTACTGTTTTGTGTGTTAATTAATAGGAGGCAGAGAAGAAATGGCTAAATATACTTGGGTAGAAAAAGATACATGTATCGCTTGCGGGGCTTGTGGAGCGACTGCACCTGATATCTACGACTACGATGATGAAGGACTTGCGGAAGTTATTTTCAATGGTGACTCCAACCGTGGAGTTATGGAAATTCCGGATGATCTTCATGATGATATGCAAGATGCTTGTGATGGCTGCCCAACAGATTCCATCAAAGTTGCGGACGATCCTTTTAACAAAGAGGGTTAATATTAGCATTTAATTAAGCACCTGGTACCGATTTGGTATCAGGTGCCTTTTTTAATTGTGGATTTACGAATTAACGCAGCGTCTTCATGACTCTGGTCATGGGAATTTTACTCTATGCAGGATCAAGAGGGGTTGTCCGATATATCATTTATAACTTAAATCAAGGGGAGATAAAGATATGCGGCAGCCGCACGATCTGAAATCCTATGTTCGAAAGCATCCGGATAATCAAATGGCATGGTATCTGCTGGGGAAAGAGTACGAGCGGAACGGCCAAACAGCGAAAGCCAATTATTGCTTTGAACGTTCAGGAGGAATATATGAAGCATTTGAGCATAGCAAAGCTCCAGCCCAGGTTTGGATGGATTATCAGCAAAAGCTCATGGAAATGGAAAAACAGAAAAGGAAACAAATGCTGAAGCGAAAAACAGCTGCTGTCCTGTTGTGGTTTTTCCTTCTCGGTTTAGTGCCTTCTGCAGCAGCGCCTGCCTTTATTAATGAAATGCTGACAGCTCAGGATTTCGCACAAAACACAGAGCAAGAGATCGAACCTTCTGAAAGTGAGGAGGAACTCGTAAGCGAAGCATATCCAGATACCTCCAATGCTTTTACAGGTATAGCGTTATTAAACGATGATACAGCGGATGAAGACATTGGAGAAATGATGAACGAGCTTCGCAGTTACCCGGTTTCCTTAATTGCACTCGGTATGGAGAAGGAAAATGAGTACCTCTTATGGGGCGGTGACAAGAAGCCAGTACATCAGTTTGTAAGCAGAGGAGACGGGACGGTGAAGAGCACATCCTTATTGCCGGAGTGGTGCAAATGTACACCAGAGGAAAATGCAAAGCTGCTCCAAGAAGCAAACAAATGGGGAGAGAAGGAAGAAGAGGCAGTGGTTTTGTTAAGCGCAATCCAGTCCTTCAAACAGCATAATGGACGCTTTCCAGAGGATATAGGGGAAATAGCCAGACCGTTTCCAGACAATATGATAGGCGGCGTAAGTCCTTCGATGAAAAAGCTCTACCCGGAGGTTCTTTCTTACATAAAAGCTGGAGAACAGCAAATGGGAGCATTAGAAGAAGCAGGTGCAAATCCAAATCACTTGAGTGAGGAGCCGCTCGCTTTGCTGAGCTTTAAGGATACGCTAGGTGCGCAGCCTTATATGAAGGAGCCGCTATCCGTTGTTGTCAATAAGGATACATATCGGCTGACTGTACTGAGCGGAAATGTCGTTATAAGAAATTATGAAGTGGGTTTAGGCGGCGAGAGGACGCCGGAAGGAAGCTTTCTCATTACAGATAAAGTGGTCAATCCCAATGGACGGGCTGACGGTGAATTTGGAACGAGAGGCATGCAGCTGTCCGATACGAATTATGCGATCCATGGCACGAATGAACCGGACAGCATAGGACTTGATGAGTCTCTTGGATGTATTCGCATGCATCAAGCAGACGTTGAAGAATTATTTGCCCTTGTTCCTGCCGGGACGGAGGTAACGATTAAGCGTATGGCAGATACACCGTCAGCCGTCCTTGTGCCGGATCAGGCCGGGGAGCGGTTTCAGCCAAAGCTTGTCCCCGGGCAAACTAACCCGAACAAGGTGTATCACTGGTTGAATTAGGTCGTTAAATCTCCAATAATTACGAGTACAACAATGAGTATAATAAGCAGTAGAACGCTAAGGGCAGTCCAAAATATCGCTTTGCGGTTTACTTCCTCTTTTTTTTGCTGCAATGTAGGTTTTTGCCGTTTGGTTGCCATGTAGAGAGTCTCCTTTCATAATAGGTAAGATTTTTCAGAAGAGCTGAATCCATCGGCTAGTGCAAAATAGATGTTTTTATTATTGTAGTCAATTTATAAAGCATTTTCAAAGTGGTTGTATTAGGTCCCTTTCCCTTTTCTTTTAGCCGAAAAACAGCTAAACTAAAATTTAGAAGGAATGTTGCTCATTCAAAAAGGAGCTCAGTCAGAGACCTTTTTTTGAATGCAGGACATCCATAAGAATATGTAAACGGAGTGGATCATTTGCTGTATCGTCATATTGGTAAGCCTTTATTCTTTAAAATGGACCCGGAAAAAGCACATCACTTAGTTATTGGCGGAATGAACCAGGCTGGTTCATTGCCCGGAGGAACAAGCCTTCTAAGATCCATGTATGGTATTAAGGAAACACCCGATCTTGCTACCGATTTGTTCGGACTTCATTTTCCATCCCCCGTTGGTCTCGCTGCTGGTCTCGATAAGAACGGTGAAGCTGTACCTGGATTTTCTTCCATCGGATTTGGATTCATGGAAGTGGGAACCGTAACACCAAAGGCACAGCAGGGAAATGACCAGCCAAGACTGTTCAGGCTTCCGCCGGATGAAGCGCTCGTGAACCGCATGGGCTTTAATAACCGAGGCGCAGAAGCGATGGCAGGTATTTTATCCAAGCTTAAGGATAGACCGATACCGGTTGCTGTGAACATTGGCAAAAATAAAGTCACCTCTAATGAGGATGCTCCAAGTGACTATCGAAAATGCATCCAAATCCTGTATCCGTACGCTGACTTTTTTGTAGTGAACATCAGTTCACCAAATACACCAGATTTACGAAGCTTGCAGCATGGCAGCGAGCTTACTGAGCTGCTGTCTGCTGTAATGGATGAGATGCAGAAGCAGGCCGGAGCAACCGGTAGACCTAAATCGGTGCTTGTCAAAATTGCTCCGGATGTGACCGAAGAGGAACTGGAATATATGGTCGACACGATTTCAAAAAGCGGAGTTTCGGGTATCATAGCAACAAATACTACAATTAGCCGCGAAGGATTGACGCATGATAATGCCAAAGAGACCGGAGGCTTAAGCGGTAAACCTCTGCGTGAACGATCCACTGAGATTATTGGCCGTGTTTACCGTCAGACCGGCGGTCGATTGCCGATTATCGGATCCGGCGGGATCTTCACTAGTGAAGATGCATATGAGAAAATTAAAGCTGGAGCAAGTCTAGTTGAAATTTATACAGCACTAATTTATGAAGGGCCTGAAATAAATCAACAGCTTCATGCGGGATTAAGTGATTTGCTGCGCCGAGACGGTTACCGTCACATTTCGGAAGCGGTGGGTGCAGCCCACAGATAAAGGCTCTTTGGACAACTTCGAATGAATATATGATTGAAGCATAAGACAGGAGGCATACACAAATGGACGGAAGAGACTGGGGGACATTTTTGCTTCCTTACGAACAGGCCGTGGAGGAGCTTAAAGTTAAATTTAAGACGATGCGGGCAGAACTCAAAAAACGTGAAGAGTATGCGCCTATCGAATTTGTAACCGGACGAGTAAAGAAGATCTCGAGCATTCTCGATAAAGCAAAGCGTCTTGATGTACCTATGAACCAGATTGAGACGGGGATAGAAGATATTGCGGGTATTCGTATTATGTGCCAATTCGTTGAGGATATAAGAAGGGTAGCCGAGTATATTCGGGAACGCAAGGATTTAAAGGTATTATATGAGAAAGATTATATTACCAACTTTAAGGAATCCGGTTATCGGAGTTTTCATATGATTGTGGAGTATCCGGTACAGACGGCGCTGGGACAAAAACATGTACTGGCTGAAATCCAAATCCGGACGCTTGCCATGAATTTTTGGGCAACAATCGAGCATTCCTTAAATTATAAATTTAGAGACAGTCTGCCTGAGGATGTACGAGGCCGGCTCAAAAAAACAGCGGAAGCCGCTTTTATTCTGGACAATGAGATGTCTGCTATAAGGCTTGAAATTCTTGATGCACAGAAGACATTTGAAGATGAATCCAACATTATCTCAAAAACGCTGGCTACGATTCATCAGCTTTATTTCTATCATCTAATTGACGAAGCTATTGAAGCCCAGTCCAAATTTAATGAATATTGGCAGGAGCATGATATCGAGGCGATCAAGAAGCTGTCTGATGAAGTGAAGGAACTGCTTAGTCAAGCAAGAAAAGGCAGCGACCCAAGCGATGTCTAAGTACGAACCTTTGTATCTGGCGTATCTGGTATATTTCAATCGGGACAGGGACTACTTTGAATGTCATGAGGTACTGGAAGAATTGTGGCTTGAGAAGGACAGGGAGCCGGTTTACAAGGGACTGCTGCAAGTTGCTGTTGGCATGTATCATTTTAGAAATAAAAACATACGCGGCGGGTATATGATGCTGCAGAGTGCAGTAGACATTCTGGAACAATATCCGGCACAAAAATTAGGAATTGAGCTTGAGCTGCTGGTAGATACGTGCCGAACGATTGCAGAGAAGCTCAGGGACTATGAGAACAGCCCGATCCTTTATCAAGACTTTTCCATTATCATTTGGGATGACGAGCTTGATGAGGCTGTGCAGCAAAAGGCCGTTGAGATTAAACCCAATATCCCGCAAAGGCGAAGTCCGACACGAGGAAAGAAATACGAAGAGCGGATGAAAGCACTGGGTCAGAACTTATAATACACATTATAATAAATATAAAAAAATACCCCGGATGTTGGCTGTTAAGCTAAGCATCCGGGGTATTTTTATTGAAGCTAAATGACGGGATGAACTTCACTGGAAGTTGGAGCTCCGTCCGGGGCATACTTGTCATCAATAAACTTCTGGATTTCCTCTATAGACTTTCCTTCTGACTTGAGCCGTGCTGTATCTTTAAGCTCTTCAAGACAGATGCCGCACTGAGCACCGTGGTCTGTCCAGGTTACTTCGCCTTCCTCTTCAGAGGCTATGAAGCAGCGGAACAGAGAGTCATGGGCATTATCATAGTCCATGCATCCGCAGTAGCAATTCAGCATTTTAAGCTCTTCCTTAACTTCTCTGACAAGGGTATAGGTCGTTTGCGTGTTGTCCGTATATTTTGCCAGGAATGCCGGCATTTCCGTCATCGATGCGCTTGCTTCATACTGCTCATTGTCTTTGCCGTGCATCGAGTGGTCATGTGCAGCATCCTTCTCTCCGCATGCAGCAAGAACCAAGCTTCCGACCATCAAGCCAGTAAAGAGGAACCCATAAGTTTTTGGCTTCATTCAGCAGCCCCTTTATATTTATTGAAAAACTCTTTGATCTGATCGGCGGTATAGCCTGCATTTGAACCATCTGCCTGCATTCCGCCTTCAAGACGTTCCTTCTCGACACCATTTTCAAAATAAACGAGAGTTGGTGTAAACTCAATATTGTAATCTCTCCAGCCGTCTTCGAATTCTCTCAGATTAAATTGAGGGAGATCGACTCCAAGCTCGTCTGCAATCGGCATCAACTGTGGCGTTGTTGCGCGGCAATGAGGGCAGTCAGAAGCAAAGAAATAAGTAAAGAAACTTTCTTTATTCGCAATTTTCGTATCAAGTTCCTCTGGCAATATGATATTCTGATAGTTCGGATCATCCAACAATTCGCGAGTTGCAGAAGTTAGGTCGGATTCAGGCAGACCGTAAACTTCATTAATATTGTTTTTATTAATTTCATTCATCGTAACGAGTGCACCGATCAGAATGACAAATACTGCGATAAAGGCAATAATAGCTTTGTTAGATTTTTTGCCTGCTTTGTTTCTTGGATTTGCTTGTGCTTTCGTTTTTGCGTTTGATTTTGAACTCATTTTCATCCCCCGTCGAATAGTTAATGGTGAGGAACAAGCCCTCAGATGCCCTTCATTATACAACATTACAGACTGTAGTGGAACAGGGGAAGATGGGATAAATTTGTGAAGTTAGGATGATGTATTAATGGCAATACGCCTGCCAATAAAGTTTGCTGAACGTATGAAGACCATGCTCGAGGATCAATATGAACTTTTTGTGAAGTCCTATGAGCTTGCTCCGCGTGCAGGAATCAGGGTGAACACGTTAAAGATTGAACAGGACGCCTTTCCCGAAATATCTCCCTTTGAATTAAAATCCGTGCCTTGGTGTGAGACCGGTTATTACATAGCTGCAGGAAGCAAGCCGGGGCTCCATCCTTTTTATCATGCAGGTTTGTACTATGTACAGGAACCCAGTGCGATGGCACCGGTTGAGCTTCTTGAAGTAGAACCAGGGGATTACGTGCTTGATTTGTGTGCAGCCCCAGGCGGCAAATCGACTCAAATTGCGGCCAAACAGCAAGGAAGCGGTATACTTGTTACGAATGACATCAGTACAGATCGGACAAAAGCACTCGCCAAAAACATTGAAATGTATGGTGTTCGAAATGCGGTTGTCCTTAACGAAAGCCCGGATCGAATTGCAGAGTCTTTCCCGCATTATTTTAATAAGGTTTTGATAGATGCTCCATGCTCTGGTGAAGGAATGTTCCGAAAAGATGAAGATATGGTTCGGCAATGGGAACAGCATTCTATCGAACGCTGTGTTATGATGCAGCGTGATATTTTGAGCACAGCAGCTAAGCTTCTCGCTCCTGGCGGAAGAATTGTATACTCTACCTGTACGTTTGCTCCAGAAGAGAATGAAGCGATGATCGGGGAGTTTCTTAGAAAGAATCCTTCCTTTCATGTTGTTCCGATACCGAACGGTAAGGGTATTACGAGTGGACATCCAGAGTGGATTAACCAAATGGCAGAGACTGACGAGATGCAAAGTCTTGGCCTTGAGCCCGTATATCAAAACGAAGATCCGCAGCTATATGCACAGCTTCAGCAGACGGGAAGATTATGGCCTCATCTGATCGAAGGCGAAGGACATTTTGTTGCTGTGCTTCAGCATAATGGCAGCTCTGCTCAGGCTGAAAAAGGGGAGGAGCAGGTTTACGTACAATCAACCATTCAGACGAAAGACCGGAATTACTCCAACCAGCTGAAAAAGAAGCAAAAGCACATGGCGGCCAAGCAAGGAGGTACAAAACAGAGGAAGCGTCCCGACGTTCCTTCTGTAGATCCTGTCACTGTGTTTCATGAGTTTGTTGCTGAACAGCTGAATATAAAGCTGCCTGGACATACGGTAATGTATGGGGAGAAGGTATACCAAACTCCTGTTGATCCAGCCCGGCTTGCTGGACTTCGTGTCATTCGGGCAGGATGGTTTATGGGCTCTGTTAAGAACGGCCGTTTTTCGCCTTCTCAAGCGCTGGCTTCAGCCCTGCGTCCTGAGGAAGCGAAGCGAACCATTCAGCTGCAGATCGACAACGGTGAAGCGGTTAAGTATTTAAAAGGAGATACACTTACAGCGGAAGAAGAGCGGCTTATCAAAATAGGCACAGCCTCTTCAAAAGGCTATACGCTCGTATGTACTCAAGGTTATTCCTTAGGGTGGGCCAAATGGCAGGAAGGAATGCTGAAAAATGAATATCCAGCAGGATGGAGGTGGACCTCGGTATGAGTGAACATAAAGTAAAGAAAGCAGCTAAAAAGCTGCGTATTGATAAAATATTGAGTCATATGGGATACGGTACCCGTTCAGAATTAAAGAAAGCCGTCAAAAACGGTTATGTTTCCGTAAACGGCAAGATCATTAAAGACAGCGGTCTGCAGGTGGATCCGGACAACGACACGATCGAAATTGACGGTGAAATCGTAAAATACAGGGAGTTTATTTATCTAATGCTTCACAAGCCGCCCGGGGTTATTTCGGCTACTGAAGATTTAAGAGAGAAGACAGTTGTTGATTTGCTGGATGAAGATTATATTATC
Source organism: Neobacillus mesonae (assembly GCA_023715865.1). Lineage (GTDB taxonomy): Bacteria > Bacillota > Bacilli > Paenibacillales > Paenibacillaceae > Paenibacillus. The sequence goes on along the minus strand of JAMBOW010000001.1, from coordinate 1,953,248 downwards.
TTTCAGCCGTTTCCAGTCGGAAGATTAGACAAGGACACGGAAGGATTGCTCCTTCTTACCAATGACGGGCAGCTTGCACATAATCTTTTGTCACCGCGTAAGCATGTCGCAAAAACATATGAAACGCGTGTTGTAGGGAGTATGAGTGCCAAAGAAATTACCGCCTTTCAGCAAGGCGTTACCCTGGATGACGGCTATGTAACTAAACCGGCAGAGCTTGAAGTCATTTCTGAGGACAAAACAGCGAACGGAACGATTTCTAATGTGCTGGTTACAATCCACGAAGGAAAATTTCATCAGGTTAAACGAATGTTTGAAGCTGTTGGCTCGGAAGTGCTGTATTTGAAACGAATTTCCATGGGGAGCTTGATACTGGACCCTGATCTGCCGATGGGATCATATCGTGAGCTCACTGAACAAGAATTGGACAGCCTTTTAAATAGAGAATAACAAAAAATAGAGCGTAAGGATGGATAGGATATGACCTTTAAACTAATTGCACTGGATGTGGACGGAACCCTGTTAAACGATAGTCATGAATTGTCAGCTGCCAATAAAGCCAGCATACAGAAAGCCGCAGCGAGTGGTGCGGAGTTCGTTCTTTGTACAGGCAGAGGACCCATCAATACCATTCCAATCATGGAGGAAATGGGGCTTCAAGGTTATGTGATCACTCATAATGGAGCTGCGACGGTAGATATCGCCACTCATGAAATCGTAAATCAGTTTCCTGTCGATGCAGAACAGCTTACTCCGTATATAGATTATTGTCGTCAGAACCAAATTCACTTTGATGTGAACACAGCTTTTGGCCTTTATGTCGATCGAGCGAAGGAAATGACACTGGAAGTGCGGAGCATGTACGAAGCGGTGTTTCTTGAACCGCTCGATCTTCCGAAGTGGGCTGATTTAAGGGAGCCTGTTGTCAAATTTTCTGCGTTTGGCAGCTTGGCCGATATGGATGCCTTGGAGAAGGAATGGAGTACGTGGGATAGTCCTTTTTATATGGTTCGCAGCGGTGACTTTTTCCTAGACTTGATGCATAAGGATGCGTCTAAAGGAGCAGCCTTGCAGCGTCTGGCCGAACAAAGAGGGTTTAAGCCGGAGGAAGTACTCGCGATGGGGAACTACTACAATGACATCACGATGCTTACTTATGCGGGAAAAGGGATTGCAATGGATAATTCCCCTGTTGAAGTAAAGGCAGCTGCGGATGATGTCACATTGTCCAACAATGAGAGCGGAGTTCATCATGCGTTAGAAAAACACGTAATCACAATTTAGTAATATTCTTCCTATAGATGGGCACTCTAGATGAATGTAAAGCTTATTTTGTTACATTTCCGGTCTATAGGAGGTAGGAAAGACTTGAGCTATCATATTCGGTTAAGACCTGATCTAAGAACTTCAAATGGCGAAGTCCAAGATATAATGGTAGAACATAAGTATGCAGGCTCACTTGTTCTAGTGTTCAGGGAAGGCCGAAGACTGGCCGGCAGTGTACAGCTGGATGCGGAAAGCATTCCGGAGGATGCCAAAGAAGAAGTGCTTGCCTACGTGCAGGAATATCTGCTGCAATTTCGTGATGCCATTGACGCAGAGCATTTTGATATTTTGCTATCTTGGGGTCAGGTCGAGAGTGTTCTTGGAGATGAAGAAGGCTATGATGAAGGCAGCATTATAGAACAAAGAACGTTCGATCCCGAACAACAATCCGTCTTCTCATACGAAAATGAGGATGGAGAGATACAAATTGAGCTGATCAGTGCAGGGAGAAACCTCACTTCATTTGAGCTGCAAAGAGGAAATGGGCAGCCTATAGCTCATGCTGTATTAAAGCAGTATGGCACAGATATCAGCGGCGAGGTCAACTGGTTAAATGAGCCCGATGAACAAGAGCTTGAGATTGCTGAAGAGCTGCTTGTGTCTGAGGTTAATGAAGAAGAGATTGACACGATTACAATAGATATGAAATATGAAGGAAACCGAATTGCTCTTTTAGAGCTGGAGCATAGAGATTTTGCCGAGATGGACGATGAATCAGATGAAGTCCCGGATTGGGACGAGGATGGCATGGAGCTGAAGATTTCGGATCGAAGTGAACCCGAATACGATTACTCCGAACAAGAGTGCTACGCTGCTCTAATACGGCATGACCGAGACATTCTTACTTATGATTTGTTCTTCTTGAATAATGGCGGATACCCGGCAGCGACAGCTACTGTAGATATCAGTGAATATGATATTTCGGGATATATTGATTTCCATATCCATCCGACTGAGGAGCAACGTGAGCAGCTTGTTATGCTCGTCGCCAGGGAGCTGGACAAAGAAACAGATGTCGTCGAGCTCCATATGACGATGCTGTACCGCAATGTAGTGATTGATGAAATACAGCTTACTTTCGAAGACTGATGCATGACAAACAGCACCTTCCATATAATTTGGATAGGTGCTGTTTTTTTATAATAGGATATTAACTCATCAAGCGGAGTCCTTTGGGTCGTTTGTTTTTTAACTGACCACTATTTGCTTTTGCCCAGCCCACTGGATAACCTGCTGTTGTCACCAGGGTCCAGCCTTCCAGAGGCGTATCGAGAGAGAGCGTTTCTCCTCGAAGATAGGCTTGAAGCTCCATGGAACTGACGGGCAGATCGTACGACCTTGCTGCCTGCTCGGGTGCTGCTGCCATCGCTAATGCATGTGCTGGCTCAAAACGCCCTTTTTTCCAATCACCTAGATGAAGTCCGGGACGCGGCATTTTTAATCCCTTTAATTGTTCATCCGATATGGTGAGCTCGTTGGATTCTGGTAAGAAGTACAATGCCTCGCCGAACAATAACGGTCGTCCTGCTGCAAGTTTAAATCCAGGCAAGTGATCGTTTGACCAGGACTTAAAACCATCCCAAGCATCCTCTACACTAGCGTGAGCGCCCTGCTTTCCTTTTTTTCGGACTTTTTTTGAATGGGGGCTCATACTTGATTCCGGCTCAAGTTTGTCTTTTTTCTTTTTTCTGAGCAAGGCTACAAAATGGCCTTCTCCTTTTGTACGATGAGGCCAGATTCTTTCGGTTTGAAGCCATTCCATGTCCGGAAATTGTAGGATAAACCGCTCTACAGTCTCCTCATTTTCTGCTCGATTGAAGGTACAAGTAGAGTAGGCAATATAACCGCCGGGCTTAAGCATTGTATAAGCTTCCTTTAGAATATCCCACTGGCGGCTTACACACATTTGTACAGAAGACAAAGACCATTCGTTCACCGCGTCCTGATCCTTGCGAAACATGCCTTCTCCAGAGCATGGAGCGTCAAGCATGATTCGATCAAAGGATTCAGGAAAACGGGCAGACAATTCGTCTGGAGAAGCGTTAACAACAACCGTTCGGGTCAGTCCCATTCTTTCCACGTTCTCTGCCAGTATTTTGGCGCGTCCGCTATGAATCTCGTTAGAGACAAGAAGTCCGGTATCCTTCATCTTGACCGCCATATGGGTCGTTTTACCTCCCGGTGCAGCAGCGAGATCGAGCACGGTTTCATACGGCTTCGGATCCAGAATCTCAATGGCTGACATTGCGGAAGGCTCCTGAATATAATAAAGCCCGGCTGTATGATATGGGTGTTTACCAGGTCTCTCCTGACCGTCATAATAAAATCCGATATTGCACCACGGGACAGGTTCAAGCCTAAAGAGGCCGGAGATGTCCTGCTTGTTTTCTTCCTTGAGTTTAATCGTATTGAGGCGCAAAGCCTGTGTGCGAGGCTGATTATAGCTCTTAAGAAAGGCTTCGGTTTCCTGCCCAAGCATGGCTTCCATTTGCGCGATGAACTCCTTAGGCAGAGTATCCTTACTCATGATTTTTCAAAACTCCTTCGTATCTTCTTTACTGAAACATATGAGCTAATATATCATGATTAAAGACTTGCTTTCAAAAGAATACACGAAAGGGGCATTAAAAATGCGATTGCTCCAAGCTTTATTTTTTCCTCCTGAGCAGCCAGGAGGGGTATCATCGATGATTCCTTATCTTCAAGAGCGCTTCACAAGCCCCAGATGGGAAATGGAATTGTTTTCTCTTCCTAAACGAATCCGTAACAAAGGCAGTGAAGACATTGTATTTGACACTTTTGACTGGACACAGTACGGAGAAAGCCCGGTTGTCCAGAAATATATTCAAACCTTCCGCGATTATCTGTGGTGGATCAAGCTCCGCATACATAAGCCTTACGATCTTATCCATGCACATCATCCCATTGCGGGCCTGGCGATGAAAAAGGTTTTTCCTGATACACCGCTCATTCAAACCGTTCATTCCAGCTATGAGCGTGAATTGATCCTAAACGGCAAGATTGAAGAGAATAGCGTGGAACATCGCTTTTTGACTTCTTTGTACGGAGAACTGGAGAATGCAGCGGATTGCCTGTTAACCGTTTCGGAATCATTTCGGAGCTATATGGCCCCGTATGTCAATGATCCCGAAAAGATTGACATTGTTCCGAACGGCTTTGATGAGAAGCGATTTAAGCCTATACCTCACGAAAATGAGGTGCCTCAGCTGGTGACTGTATGTCGTCTCGTTCCTGCTAAGGGAATTGATGTATTATTTGAGGCTTGCTGTGAGTTGAAAAAACGCGGTCATGATTATGTACTTCACATAATTGGTGATGGTCCTATACGCTCGGAGCTGGAGCTGCTGGCTCAAAAACTGGGCATTTACAATGAAACGATTTTTTACGGCTATACCCTTCATCCTGAGGAGTTTGTACCGTTTTTTGATATCTTTGTCCTGCCCTCAAGAGCAGAGGCCTTCGGCTCCGTTTTTGCTGAAGCTGCACTTAGTTCCCTGGCCCTTGTGGGAACCGAGGTAGGCGGTATAGCAGAACAGATTGAAGACGGGATTAATGGACTGCTCGTGCCAAAAGATAATTCAGCAGCTCTTGCTGATGCGCTTGAAAAGGTCATACTAGATCCGGCGTACCGTTACGAGCTTGCTCGTTCGGCGAGCGAAAAAGCGAAAACGGAATATTCGCTGAGACGCTCTGTCCATATGCTGAAAAAACTTTATTTGAAGTACAATCAGGATGCAAATTTGAATTAATGTAGAGAAGCTTCTATTTCCTGCGAAAAGAGCCTAAAGGGCTCTTAATCAGGTGGGCTACCCATACAATAGCAAGCATTCCATAGATCGGGTACAAGATGGATAGAAGCGAGCTGAAACCGAACTGGCTGAGCAGGAAGCAGGATAGCATAATGAACAGCGTGATGAGTTTGGGAGAAACTTGAATGTGCTGTCGCAGCTGCAAGGTAATACCAAAAATATCAGCAACAAATGTGCTGAAGATTTCCAAAAAAATCAGAATAATATATACGATTTGGATCGCGGCACCTAAAGCGAAGGCAATGCTGCCCATCGGCACTTCGAACTGAACGATCCCAGGCATATAAGCAGACATGGCAAAATGCGCTGTCATTAGCATGAACCCAATTCCTATGCCACCGAGCATCCCTCCGTACTTAATGACGCGCCTGTCTTTGATCTGGCTGCCGAGGGGAACAAGTATAGCTTGTGCCATGGCCAAATTAAATGAAGTGTACAAAATAGGAGAAAGCCATGTTGCAAACATGCTTCGATCCGTTTCAAGCCGAATGAAGTTTGCAGCTCCCGGATGATCGATGGTATGAAACAGGATAAGCAGTGACAATATCATCATAAGAGGGACTACAACACTGTTCATTTGCAGTATGGCATGGATACCTCGTCCCAGGAGAAGATAGGTGCCTACAAGCGTAACTAAAAGCCCGGTTTGATACGAAAGATGCAGATGCTCCATAAATACCGAGCCCGCACCGGCAAGTATGACGCTGTTCACACCGATCAGTACAAACAGGGTGAAGAAGCTGATCCACTTGCCTGCCTTTTTACCAAATAGATGGTGATTCAGATCCTCATATGAATTAGCTCCTGTATCATGCGCGACGAGCATCATTTTGGTGCCAAGCCATACAAACAGCAGACAGGACAGTACGATCGTAAGGGTTGCCCATTTTCCGTATTCCGTAAAAAATTGCAGAATTTCTTGCCCGGTAGCGAATCCCGCACCGACGATCGTTCCAACATAGGTGAATGCAACTTGCAGCACCTTGGTCCCCTGTCTCATCCTTTTCCTCCTTGTAACTCTTCATTATCTATAAGCACTAGAGCTCCTTATTCGAAAAGAAGGTCCTCGTACAAGGTATGCACTTGTCCACTGGGACATGACTGTTACGCAGCACCATTCGAACTTCCTTCTTGAAAGAAACCATTGAGGTGTGATACTTTTACGTCATAGGATAGGCTGGGAGGTCATATGCATGGAAATATTAAAACAAAGAATATTAGAACAGGGTGTTGTCATTTCAGAAGATGTTCTGAAATTGGACGCTTTATTGAATCATCAGATTGATCCTGAGCTGACAATGCAAATGGGAAGGGAATTCGCTTCCCGGTTTTCAGAAGAAGGAGTTACTCGAATTTTGACAGTCGAATCCTCGGGTATTCCGGTTGCATTTGCAACAGCGGTACAGATGGGGGTCCCACTTGTCTTTGCACGCAGAAAGAAAACGCTGCTGGCCGACCCTGATGCCTATTGTGAACGGGTTCCGTCTTTTACTAAAGGTATCGTAACGGATATCATGGTCTCCCGGGAATTTATTAAACCGAACGACCGTATTTTGTTTATAGACGATATTATTGCAAACGGCGATGCCGCTAAAGGTGTCATTAAAATTATTGAGCGTTCGGAAGCAGCACTTGTAGGTTTTGGCGTCGTTGTTGAAAAGTGCTTCCAATCGGGTGCAAATGCCATTCGTGAACAAGGAGTTCATGTAGAATCTCTTGTCAAAATTGAATCTCTCAAAGATGGTCTGGTAAGGTTTGCTTAAGCAAGCTCCTGGGTATATTTCTTTAAACAAGCCTAATTTTTACTCATTATCTTTGCACAGTACTTCATAATGGCTTATAATGAAATAAGATTAGGGAGAGGAGGCAACAACATGGGGAAAGAAGCAAACGAACAGTTTTTCCTTGACAAGTTACTCAATTCGAAAGTTCATTTTGAACGGGCTCTCGATTGTAAGCACACGGAGTTTGATGACCTTTATCCCTATATGCTTGAACATCCTCAATTCTTTTGGTATAAACGTTACGTCGCATGGTCGGAGCTTCTAACAGTTGTAAACCTGTGCGAAGAATTGTCCTTCTCATGGAGAGAGCAGTTTACACCTCATCAGGTAGAGTATGTTGAGCAGCGGGTAATGTCGGCGAAGGTGCTTGATTTCTGGTTCGAGAAAAATGACAGTAAAGAGCATGCTTCACGTTAAGCAATATAGAACACAAGTGAATCACGTAAATTAACAGCGTAAGACCTAAATGCGTGCATTTAGGTCTTTTTTTGTGGAATAAAATTTGTCAAACAGGAGGTTATTTAAATGATAAGTGACGGTGAATTGAATGCACTTCGTGAATCCGGTGAACGAATCCGGGTCGTGCGTGACGATCTGGAGGGGAATGATGTAATTGGAATTATTGTCGCCTGGAGTGATGACCAAATTCTTGTACGCAGGCGTAATCGCAGAGTAGTCAAGCTGGATCGAAACTACAGTATTCAGCTCTACTCAGAACCTAGAAAAAATATCTCTGAACTGTAAACAGACCATCCAATATTTGCTGTGATCTATATCAGCATAGATATAGATCAACTGGAGAAAGTACCAATGATGTATTTTACTATCTCCCTGAGCAAAGGATGTGCTGATGTGACGTTAATTAATAATAAAGTGCATGCGTATAAAGATCAGATTGGACAGCTGTCAGATACGCTGCCTGACGTGCTTAAGGCCTACCATGATTTTACAGGCGAATGCTTCCGAGAAGGTGAATTGGATCTTAAGACCAAGCAGCTGATCGCACTTGGCATCGGATTGTTTGCAAATAATGAAGTTTGTACACTCTACCATGTTCAAGAGGCGCTTTCAAAAGGAGCGAGCAAACAACAGATTATGGAGACAGTAGCCGTAGCTGCAGCCATTGGCGGCGGACATGCGTTGTCTCAAGGAGTTATGCGTGTTCAAGAAGCAATTAAATAATGCTTATATTGGTATAAAAAATACCACCGGAATGGTGGTATTTTTTATTTTTACAATCAAGGAGTTCCTCCCAGATAGATCTGCATCCTCTTGTACAGTTCGTCTTTATATGTCGTATCGGGAATATGGATCTGAACGGTCTCGCCTCGAATATAAGCATCGGCAGTAATCTCACCTCCGTGGAAATTCGTACTCTTTATATGAATACCTAAGCGTTTGAATTCTTTTCCTACTTCATCAAGAAGTACGGATACCCGTTCTATTCCGCTGCGTATCATTTCGGTATACAGCTCCGGAGTCTTTAGTCCGTCGTATTTACCCAGTATTCGAAGATCGCGGTTAAATATTCTAATCACTATCAAGAGCTGCAGATAGCTTTTGATTAGCGTGTGCTCTTCATAAGACGTATTCGCTGCCATACGTTATACCTCCCTGTGTATTTATAGCGAACTTATGTTCTTATTCTATGCCAATTCCTCAGTTTTTATCAACTTATTCGATGATATTTTTTTAATACCTCACATAATTCGGCCCGATTTTTCAAACACTGTATATATCTTCATGAATTACACAAAAGAAGGACTGTTAAAAATGAGCATTCGAAGACAAAGAAGAAGACAGCTGAAAAAGAAGGTTTTATCTTCCTTTAAGTGGGGCGGATTACGGATCATTGCCTTTTCATTGGTTTTGGGTGCAGGGATAATGGTGCCGGCAAATGCTTCTCAGGCAGATCCTATGAAAAAAGCGGCGATTATTATCGATGATTTGGGAAACGGCATGAAAGGAACCGAAGAAATCATGAGCCTGCCTATAAAAGTAACTGTCGCCATAATGCCTTTTCTGCCTACGACGAAGAAGGATGCTGAGTTTGCGCACCAGAAGGGCATTGATGTTCTGATCCATATGCCTATGGAGCCGCAGAGGGGGAGGAAAGATTGGCTTGGTCCCGGAGCCATCACCTCGGACCTTTCGGATGAGGAAATACGAAAAAGAGTAGAGGCAGCCATTGATGATGTTCCGCATGCTATCGGAATGAACAATCATATGGGCTCAAAAATCACGACAGACCGTCGCATTATGTCCATTGTGCTGGATGTATGTAAAGAGCGGGGCCTCTTTTTTGTCGACAGCAAAACGCATCATCAATCTGTAGTTGCAGAGCTGGCTATACAAAAAGGGCTTCCGCCGGTAGTCAACGATATTTTTCTGGACGATCGTCATACCATTTCACATGTCACCAATCAAATCAAGCTTGCCGAAAAGAAACTGGAGAATCAGGATACTTGTGTAATGATCGGCCATGTTGGTGGTGGAGGATTGACAACGGCTAGTGCTATTCAAAGTTCGATTCCCCGATGGTCAGGTAAAATTGAAACGATCAGCATCAGTGAAATGGTGAGGCAGGTATGGAAATGGTCCCCGGACACTACATTACCGACAAGTAATAAATAATGCCCGAGCTAATCGCTTGGGCTATTTTTTTCTGCCCTGATGCGTTGCCAAGTACGGCACGATCTACAGAATTGCTAATAAATCCGGCTTCTACAATGACGGACGGTTTATTGACATGATTGAGAAGATAGAAAGGCTTACCCCATTCCACCTGCCGGTTCGTTTGATACATCTGATTAAGCGAGTCCTGGATAGAGTTCGCTAGCAGATAGCTTCTTGCTTCATCTTGATGGAGTACGATCGGTCCGTGTGTGCGAGATTTTTTGCTCCAGTTCACATGAATACTGACGATTAGATCTGAAGGCAGATGATCGCTGAGACCTTTACGCTGTGCTAAATCTCTCATATGGCGGGAATGGCTCTTAAGCCACGTATTATCATCGCTGAGCGCATAGTCGTCATTTCGGTTTAGGACGACAGCGTACCCTTTGCTTTTGAGCATCATATATACTTTTTGGGATATGGCCAAATTGATATCCTTCTCAAGTAAATCCTCTGCAGAGGTACCTCCATCAATGCCTCCATGACCTGCATCAATAATAATAACGGGATGACGGAATAAATGATGGGATATTTCTGGATCCTTTACATGTTTTGGCTCAGCATGAACCGGGATTGCCATGTTAAGCAGGATTATGCTTATAAGCGTCAGTAAGCTGAGCGATCTGCCAAGTCTCATTCCTCTGCATCTCCTTTAACGTGATTAAAAAGTTCTCTTCCCATAGACTGTGCAGATTTAATGGATTCATTCAGGCAGATTCTTTCGCCCTGATGTTTATTCTGATGTCCGGCTGTACACACTAATATCGAAAAGAAGAACGGCAATAATCATGTGGAAGGATGAAAAAGGAATGGCCAAAGGGGAAGAGTTGGTAAGATACATTACAGAGCAGGTAGTCGGCTATATAGGAACACCTAAAGAAGAACGAAAGTATAAACGTAATAAGGTGAAGGAACCTTGGCATATGAAGTGGTTTGGGATGATGCCGATGGGAGTATCGATGTGGGTACGGGAAATAAAAGCACCGTCGAAAGAAAAAAAGCAGAATAGGGATTCAAAATATAAAAAAGCGCCTTAATTTGGGCGCTTTTCTTAATGCTGCTCACATATTTGGTGAATAAAAGGAACCTTTTCCGATAAGCTTATCCGTTAGGATATATCGTACTTGGTTTTCGGAGAAGCCTGTGCGGGCAAAGGTGATGGATTTTCCGTTCGAGCTTGTCCAGGAATGGTAGCCTGAAATAGCCAGAGGTCCACTGTACCAAACATTATTTTGATGAGCAGAAAAGACGAGACGCTGATTCTGCTCCAGTTGATCGATAAGTGCGGCTGTATCTTTTATAGACAGTTTATCAGAGACCAGCCACAGTAGATTGGAAGCTGGATTAAATGGAGCGGACGTCAGAGATATCTTGTCAGGCTGCTCTTTGTTTGTAATACCTTCGCCTATTAGTCTGCGAAACAATGGAGGAGACTGCCTGGAGATGTCTTCAGGTAAGTAGTCTCCGTTAGATGCATCAATATAAAGCTTCTCCCCCTTCTGATCGGTTAAACTCCAATAAGCAAGAGATCCGTTATATTCCATTTGAGCAGAATGCTCGGCTAATCTTACAGACGAGTCGTCAGGGGAAATGAATTGAGAACTAAAAAGAGGAGAGCTGCCGGCACCGTATTCCGTAACAGCGTATCCGCCTTCACCTGTTGCCGTAATGATGAGATAACCGGCAAGCTCAGATTGCTGCTGTACATGAACAATAAAGCTGTGAGTTCCAGGTCCGAGCGGCATAATGAGCAGTTTGGCATCAACAAATTGCTGGAATTCTCGTTCAAGGGATAGCTTCTGAACTGTCTCTTCCGCCAGCTGCTCTACTTCGGCAGGGGTTAACCTGTAGTTATCGCCTAATTTATCCGCCGAAGCAAAATGAAGGCTTGTCAGAGTGATGAGGACAAAGAGACCTAACAATAAAAGGGAACGCTTCATTTGGGGTAAGCCGACCTCATTTCTATTGGAAAGCTGCTCAAGTAAGGCATGCAGCACCCGATTTATATAACCTTATTGTAATGACAAGGCTCTAAAAAGGATGCTGTAAGGTGTAGTGAAAACGAGGCGTACAAGCACTGCTTTTGACGAATGGGAGACTATTTATCCGCTTGCTGACGAAATGATGAAATTAACGCAAATGAAAAATGCCGCAGCTAATCGTATTTATATTGATTTTAGGTTCATATTGCCATTTCATTTCACTTCGTCTTGTATTGTATTGATCTTGCACAGCCTGCTTTTTTTCTTCCTCCTGCTGCTCTTTCAGCAGATCCTCATAGTAAGCATCAACGACAGAGAGTTCTTCCTCAAGCCTTTGCTTAGCAGCCTCAGCCCAGCTGTAATCCATAAGCTTTAATCGGCCATAAATATGCTGCTCTAGTGTTTCCGCCGCTTTAATGAGCGGGATTTTAGCTGTTTGAGCATGCATATTTTCAGGCAGGCGCGGACTCAGCTCTCTTTTGCTCAGCACTTGACCGAATTGCTCCACGATTCTTCCGGTTAACAAAGAAATACCAAGGTAGTGCAGCTCCTCTTTCCTCATATCACAGGAATACTCAATTTTAAAGCAAACACCAAGCCAAGGCTCATATGATTTGGGTATGGCTGCATTAATTTGCCGTTTCGAGGATTGCTCGAACAAATTGACATAAGCGCCGCCTTCCCGGGAAGCAGTAAAAATCTGCTTCAGCCTTGAACTGCCATACACGATATTCTCACGCAGCACTCGGCCTGGGCCAATTTGAGGAAGGGAAGGGGCCATACCGAAATATCGACCTAATATAGTGTCCTTGCCATCTGCTCCAGCTGTACCAAGTTCCGCGCCAGCCTCGGATTTAATGTTTGCTTTGGCTGCTTCCTCAGCCTTCTGGTGCGCCTCAGCATCGAAAATAAATGTAAACGACATCGTTTCTGCCGGAGCTCCTGTCCTGTCAACAAACCCCCAGTAATAAGGGCGGTTTGTTAAAGCCTTATCTGCATCAATGGAAAGCTTAACCGTTACGTGAGCAGGAGATTTCTCTAATATTTGGCATTCCATGGCTTCCAAATAGGTTGTGACATAGTCTTGAACTTCCTGCTTTGTCATTGTCACTTTGCATGCCCCCCTTGATCATTTTGTCCTACGACGTTTTTGATAGGAGCAGCATCCTGTGTTTGTTTCACTTCCTCTTTGATTGTGTTCAAGCTTTGGGACAGGGACTGCATTTTACGAGTTATTTCTTCATCGCTGTTCGATTCTAGCATAATTTTGGTCAAGCTTTTTTCGAATGATTCTTGTTTTTCATAACGCTCAAGAATTACATCAAGGCCACCGATAACCATTTCGAACATATTAATCTTTTCATGCAGGAGATTAAGGATATGCTCCTCGATCGTTCCTTTAGTAGCCAGATTGTAGATTCTGACATCATTTTGCTGTCCCAGACGATGGACGCGTCCGATCCGCTGCTCAACACGCATTGGATTCCAGGGAAGATCAAAATTGATCATATTGTGACAGAACTGCAGGTTGATTCCTTCACCACCGGCCTCCGTCGCAATCATGACCTGTACCCGTCCGCGGAACAAATCCATCATCCAGTCTTTTTTACCGCGATTCATTCCGCCCCGATATGGGACAGCAGTCAATCCGCGTTCCCGGAAATAATTGAGAAGATATTCCTGCGTTGCCCGATATTCTGTGAATACGATAACCTTCTCATTCATTTCATTAATAAGCTCCATCGTCTTTTCGGCCTTGGTGTTAGATTTAATCGCTTTTATATTGGCTACAAGATCCCAGATACGGTCCCGCCATGGTGAATCCAAGGGAAGCTTTTTGGATAAATTGACCAGAGTTACGAATACAGCGTCCCGGCTGCTGCACACCTCTCTTTGCAGAGTGACCATGGAAAACATGCTGCTCAAATTACCTCCCGAGGAATGAAACTGTTCCTTAACAAATGAAGTTACCCCAGCATAAAGTGCCTGCTCTTCAGGAGAAAGGTCCAAATTGATGTTTGTTACCTTCCGTTTCGTAAACTGAACGGGGCCTTCACCGCGCCTGTTTCGAATCATGACTTTAGCAAGCTCATCTTTCAGTTGATCTTCATTCTTGGCAAGCCGCTTATCCACGACAAAATTTGCAGCAAAATCGCCCTGCCTTCCAAGCTGACCGGGTTTTAGAAGAGTGATTAAGTTAAACAGCTCACTGAGATCGTTTTGAACAGGAGTGGCTGTTAAGAGAAGACAATATTTTTTACGCAGCTTCAACATAAATTGGTAGTTGGACGTTTTTTTATTTTTAAGCTTATGTGCTTCATCAACGATAATCATATCGTAGTCGCTGCTCATGAGAATCTCTTGGTGAGGATCTCTTTTGGCAGTATCCATGGAGGCAACGACAACATCGTTTTGCCAGGAGTAGGCTTTCTTTTGCGCTACAGCGGGTATTCCGAACTTGGAGTTCAGCTCTCGAACCCACTGCAGGACGAGCGATGCGGGCACCAGGATCAACACTTTGGAGACGAGACCTCGAATCAAGTATTCTTTTAAAATAAGTCCAGCTTCAATTGTTTTCCCGAGCCCCACTTCATCAGCAAGGATAGCTCTTCCGGACATCTCGAACAACACCCTGCGGGCGGTATCGATCTGATGGGGAAGAGGGGTCAAATCATGCAGATGCTTTAAACACTGCATATCATCAAAGCTGGGAACGAGACTAGCCTCTTCTGCTTTCACTGCAAGCTCAAAGAGCCGGTAATCCCCCCAGGGTCCCCCTTTATTCAGGCGTGAATCCAGCTCAGAGAGCCATGTCTTATTAAAGTGAACAGGAACAGGCAGCGGATTGGATTGATGATGTTCTTGAGTCAAAGGTAGTTTTCTATTCATATAAACGAAGCGAGCCTCCCCCGTTTTGAGTTTAACCATTTGCATTTTTCATAGTATGGACGAAAGAGGGCTGATTCATAACTGAGCAGAAATTTGGGAGGGAATAACCGTCAATTTGAAATGGATCTGCGTATACGGGACTGTTTGAAATTTGTATTGAAAACTTAAATGTTTTTCATTGCATATTTTCATTATGTAATCTTATAATGTTTATATTGTAATGTAATGGTAATTAGTAGAACGAATTTGTAAAAAGGAGCCCTGCTTAATTGGAAAATACCGTACTAAACAGCATTGTTTCAGAGCTCTTGTCTCGTTCCGGAAGCGGAGCTGCCGTCCATATAGAATCCTTCTTTCCCGGGGGACGCTTGGTCGGAGGAAAATATACTTTACGTACCCATAGCGTAACGATGTATACCGAGGTCATTAAACAGCAGTGCCTGCAGTTATTTGGTTCACTTGAACGGGTGTATGATTACTTTAAAGTCGTGCTTGCGCATGAATTAGGGCATGCAACAGACACCTATTTAGTCCCCTTGAGCAGAGAATTAGATGGTGCTGAAGGAGGAAGACGTAGTCAGGTTGCCCTCAAAATTGAGGAAAATGCATGGGAGAATGCCATGGAATGGATTCATGATGTGGATCCTGTTTTTATAGATGTTATCGTTGATCAATCTCTAGCGGCATATCGGGAGGTTGTACATTCTGAAACAGCCTGAGCATATTATAATGCGAAAGCCGACTCCCCTAGCGGAAGCCGGCTTTCGCATTATAAATAAAGTAAACGACTATTTACAATAGTTTGATTTAAACGTTTCAATTAACGTGATTCTCCACCTTTTCTGCCGATTTCTCTGTAAAAGTCCTTGTCATGATTTTTAGATGTAGCCTCTCCGCCTTTTTCACCGATTTCTTGGTAGAACTCTTTATCATGGTTTTTGGAAGTGGCTTCTCCGCCTTTTTGACCAATCTCTTGGTAAAATTCCTTATCATGATTTTTGGAAGTGGCTTCTCCTCCCATGCGGCCTGCTTCTTCACGACTCATTTTGTTTCGATTGTTGTTTGCCATTGTAATCACTCCTATAAAGTATTTTTTTATGACATGCTTGTCATAGTTCATATATAACCTCACATCAAAATATCAAACAGTACTCCAAATGTTTTCGAATATTGAATTAAATTTGACTTCAGGCAGGCGCGTATACATAATGGCTTCATACTATATAATTGTATATAATGATTAGGCATCATGAAGGAATGGTTTTGGCAGCAAGTAGGAGGGAAGCACGTGAATACGCAAAGACAGGAAAAATTGATTCAGAATAATGTAGATTTGTCATCCTATTCAACTTATGAAATCGGGGGCAAAGCTAAATATCTGGCCGCACCTGGCACGATAGAAGAGCTAAAGACTGTGCTCGAATATGCAAGACAGAACGAACTGGCACCTTTTTTATTTGGTATGGGCTCAAATATTTTATTTCCCGACGAGCCGATGGAGAAAATGATTTTTATCAGCTTAAAGGAGCTAAAAGAGACAAACATTGACGAGAAGGGCTGGTTTGTATCTGCCGGCATGCCGATGTCTCATCTTGCTTTAATCGGGCTTGCGTCCGGTACTTCGGATTATGATTTTTGTTTCTTACTGCCGGGTACGGTCGGTGCTGGAGTTTACATGAATGCAAAATATTATAACCGACAGATCTGCGATATTTTGGATACGGCCTTATACATTGATATGAATGACCCAGAATTCAAGGTTCAGTCAATACATGTTGACACCTGTGATTACAGCTATAAGAACTCGATTTTTATGAAAAACAATTGGACAATTGTCGGAGCTTATATAAAACATCCGAATTTTGAAGAACTGAGCAAAGGAATCAAAGAGATTTCCAGACTCGAGAAGATTGTGGATTACAAAAATCCGTCAGAGCTGCCGAATTTCTTTAAATATTATACAACCATGGCAGAAACATGGGCGAAGGAGAATAACGGCCAAGTGCCGGAATCTTTCGAGAATGTGGTAAAGGATCGGGGCAGCAAATTCCACTTTGACTACCCTTCCTGTGGGTCTGTCTTCAAGAACAATTATGACTTTGGCGAGCCGATGGGTAAAGTCGTAGACCGACTGAATATGAGAGGAACGGTTCGTGGGGGAGCCTCCATCTCGGCTTGGCATGGAAATATGATTGTCAATCAAGGGGAGGCTAAGGCTGAGGATATCGTGCACTTGATTGATCAGGTTAAAAAATCGGTCAAGGAAGCATTTGATTTTGTACCGGAAGAAGAGCTTATTATCGTTCAAAGTAAATCATAGGTTAAAAAGCTTGCATGGCTTCTGTCAATAAGAAGTCGTGCAAGCTTTTTTTATTGGATTAATTCATAAACGAGGTTATTTTTGCTGCGAATTGCATCTCCATTGTTTCCTGCCTAGCAAGCTGCAACTTCACTTTTTCGATTCGCTGTTCTTCCAGCTTGTTCAAGGAGCTACAATCAGTGTATCCGGCTCGGGCTAAATTGGATATGAGAAGAGATAACTCGTAAGCATCTTCAAGCGCTGCATTTACTCCAAAAGCCCCGGTTGGCGTCATGGTATGCGCAGCATCCCCAATCAGTACAACATTGTCCTTTGCCCATGTTTCACTTAAGCTGCTGAAGACGGATAGAAGAACGAAATCATTCCATGAACGGATATTTGCCTCAACACTCGGTATAAGGTCAGGAAAGGTTGTAGTCAATCGAGCGACAAAAGGTAAAAAGCTCCCTTTGCGTAGTTCGGGGAAGCTGCCTCGAGCGATATTCCAGCCGATTTGCACATAGCCTCCGGTTTGGGAGAAGAGGGCCAGCTGCTGCTCCTCAATCAGAGCCATACGTGTGGCTGGGGCCCAGTTAGGAGGCTCTGGGATCCGTGCCCACAATACATCAAAAGGATGCTGCTTGATCCGGGGTTCAATGCCGGATTTCTTACGAATGGTCGAAGCCCGGCCGTCCGCTCCTACAATAAGGCGGCTCTGAATCGATGCCATCTCGCCGTTGATTTGTGCAGTAACACCTACAATGCGATTAGCTGAATCCAATATATAATTTTTAAAAGCTGCTCCTGTAAACAGCTGGAAATTCGGATAAGCTGAAGCTTTTTGCAGCAGTACGGTTAACAAATGGTCCTGAGGCACATGAATGCCAAGATGAGTTTCTTTACCGGCAGGTGCTATGTGTTGAACAACGCTGCCGCTGCTCCAGTATTCCACAGCTTGATGGGGAAGGAGCCCCATTTTTACAATCTCCTGATAAAGGCCTTGCTGCTTAAGAAGAGCTTCTCCGTCTCCGTTAAGCAGTTCCCCTCGAAAAAGCTTATGAATTTTCGCCTGTCGCTCAAGAAGAACAACGGATATCCCCTGTTTCGCAAGCAGATAGGCAAGAAAGCTTCCAGCCGGACCAGCCCCTACGATACATACATCTGTTGATATATTCATCATTATTTTCACCTGAATTAATATATTATAGTTACTGACTTATTATTAGTAACTTATGTTACTATAAAGGAAAACTCATGAGAGAGCAATCCTTATTGTCTATTCTTTATAGCACAGAAAATACAAAACAATTTATGTTATCGGATTTGTTTTCCAATTACCTTTGTGTTAAAGTTATTATATTGTAAAGCTATTATGAAAAAAGTTTATGGTTTTACTAGGGATTAATTCCTATTTCTTTTCAGATGGGATATGATAAGCATAGAACATTTGGGGAAAAGGAAGTGAAAAGGTTAATGACACTAGAAAATGAACTTCAAATGGAAGAGTTGGAAGAATTCGATCATTTTTTAACGACATTCGTTCGATATAAAAATAAATTAAACGCTGAGCAGCAGAAGGATTTGAATCAAAAGCTGAACGCTACAAAAATTCAAATTATTTATATGCTTTCACGGGAGCGATTAATGGCAGTTGATGTTGCGAAACGTCTTCAGCTTTCATCCGGTGCAACGACGATTGTGCTGAATCAGTTAGAGACGGATGGATATGTTATGCGGGAACGAAGCGCTCAGGATAGAAGAATTGTCTGGCTCTCTTTAACAGAGGAAGGAGATTCAACTGCAGAGACTCTTCTCGCAAATCGCAAACGAATTAACTCGGAGCTGCTTGGGTTATTATCTCAAGAGGAGAGAAGGCAGTTTTTGGAGATCGTCAAAAAGATTGACGAGAGAATGCTCGACGTCCTTAAATAATCTTGGCCACTAGAACTCTTGAGAGCTTCATGCTTTCAAGAGTTCTTATTTTATTTAGAGACGAAACCTCTCAATGTGGTCATAGAGCTGCTTTTTCTCAAGAATTTCCTTCTGTTTGTGACCCAGGAGATCAAAATGTGGGAATGGGTTCCTATGATGAATGTATTTAGGATTTAGCCCATTTTCAATACACCAGCTTGTGAGTTTATTGATGTCCTTACAGCCAACCTTCGTTACGCTAGTGATCCCTGGAAAGCGGGGATCAATCCAATAGTGTGTCAAATAAGCTAAGTTTCCTGATTTGACCTCTTGCTTCCATTCCTCCAGCTCCTGCCGGGAAATACCAAAAGCCATTTAACTTCATCCTTATCTAATAGTGATTACGACAATATTTTACTCTAAAAATAAAAAAACAGGAATGTCTGAAAAAGTAAAACGAAACAATATGATTATTGACTGAAGGGAATGATGAGTTTGGAAGTGTTTATTACGATCCTTATTTTGCTTATTATTATCGGCTTATCTAACATAATTAATCGATTTATTCCATTTGTTCCGGTTCCGCTCATTCAGATTGCCCTCGGTGTGATCTTTGAGTTTATACCGATAGGGGTACATTTGGAGTTGAACCCGGAGCTGTTTTTTGTCCTCTTTATTGCTCCATTGTTATATAATGACGGCCGTAAAACGCCAAGAGCGGAGCTCTGGAACCTGCGAATGCCTATTCTCTTGTTGGCTCTAGGCTTGGTGTTTCTAACCGTTCTTGTCGCAGGGCATGGCATTCATATGCTTATACCGACAATTCCGCTGCCTGCAGCCTTTGCGCTTGCGGCTATTCTTTCACCTACAGATGCGGTAGCCGTAGGAGCGATGGCGGAACGGGTTCATTTGCCCAAAAGCATTTTGCGTACGTTGGAAGGCGAGGCTTTGATGAATGATGCATCGGGTCTTGTTGCTTTCAAATTTGCTATAGCGGCAACCGTAACCGGTGTATTTTCACTTACAGAAGCGACCATTAGCTTCTTTATCATAGCCATTGGCGGGCTATTCATCGGTGCCCTGATGTCATTTCTATTCCGTAAACTGGGAATGCTTCTTCGCAGATGGGGGATGGAGGACGTTACAGTCCATATGCTGATTCAAATTATCACTCCTTTTATTATTTATTTGACAGCAGAGCATTTGGGGCTATCCGGTATTCTTGCCGTTGTGGCCGGAGGCGTTATTCACGCCATTGACCGCGATCGGGCAGAGACGCTCCAGCCCAAAATGCAGGTGGTTTCCGAGAGTACCTGGTCGGTCATTGTATATATATTAAATGGCTTAGTATTTGTCATTCTAGGGCTCCAGCTGCCTCTAGTCATCAGTACCATTTGGGAGAACGCTGCGTTTAATCACGGTGAAGTATTATTTTATGTTTTGATTATAACCCTCCTGCTCTTTGTCCTGCGTTTCTTGTGGGTTTATGCCTTCGAGACCTTCGCTTGGAAGAAGGGTAAAGATAAAAAACCCGTCTTTAGGGATGTTATCCTCATGACGATTTCCGGAGTTAGAGGGGCAGTGACACTTGCCGGTGCCTTTTCCATTCCGTTTGTGCTGCAGGACGGATCTCCATTTCCACAACGTGATCTGATCATCTTTTTGTCTGCCGGCGTCATATTGCTCACATTAATTGTTGCAAGTGTTGCTTTGCCGCTGATTGCCAAGAAAGAGGAAGGCGGAGGAGCTGAAGCCGTTAAAGTGCGTGCACTGGCCAAGATGTTTCATGCTTCCATTCAAGCTGTCAAATCAGAAATGAATGAAGAGAACAAAGCTGCTGCCCTCTCTGTTATTGCTGAGCTTAACAACCATCTGACTCGGTATAAAACCTTTGATAACGGAAAGAAGTGGAAGATTCAGAAGCAGGAGCTGGATATTCGAATTAAAGCTATTCATGCCGAGAGAAAAGAGATTGAACATCTCCTTAAAACAGGTGACGTTAATGAAGAGCTGGGTATGTTCTATCTGAAAGTACTGGATCGGCGCGAGATTATGATGTCAAGCCGTATCAAGGCACAGCTATGGTCATCGATCCGAAGCATCGGAAGGGTTCTGAGCCGTTTCTTTGCGAATCAAAGCAAGGACGAGTCCTCCCCAACGAAGGATTGGGCTGAATCTTCCTGTAATCTTCGAACAAGAACCTGTACGAAAGCCATTGAAGCTGTTCATTCACAGATGAATGAACAGAATCGTTCGGCTTCCTTGACTGTAATTTCTCATTATCAACGACTGCTCGCGATGCTTAAGCGGGGGTCGCTTGAGCTGGACGACAATGCTTTTAACGAGAAAAAAATGGAGCTTCAAATGAAAGCCATTCAGGAGCAGCGTAATTCGATACAGGAGATGTTCGAAGCGGGTGCTATAAGTCGGCATATTGCCGGGATCTTAAGACAATATGTAAACCAATTAGAATCTCAGTTACTTCGAGAGGAATAAGTTGTGCTCATGAAACGATTTTAGTTCAGTTTGATTTGAGCTGATATTTCTACAGATGAGGAGAGATACTAATCAAAATTTGATTAATCGACTAGGATGAGGAATAGCATGAATCAAACAGGATTAACGATTGCATTGACTGCAGCTGTCATGCTGCTGACCAATCCGGTGACTTACATTCAAGCAGGCTCCCCGTCAGTCAAGGACCGGGCCTACTATGAGGCAAGGGGAGATATCGTCTGGGAAGCGCCGATGAAAGAAAAGCTGATCGCTTTAACCTTTGATGATGGGCCCGAAAGAGAAGAAACCACCCAAATTCTTGACCTTTTGAAAAAGCACCATGCTAAGGCTACTTTTTTTGTACTGGGGAAATGGGCGAAGGAAAGACCCGATTTAATCGCCAGAGAAATCGCCGAAGGGCATGAAGTGGGAAACCATACCTATTATCATACTTTTGGGGATCGCATTAAGGATGCCAATGCATATCTTCAGGAGTTGGAGGCTGCGGACCAAGCGATTGAGGAGGCCGGAGGAGTAAAACCAAAATTGTTCCGGCCGCCGGGCGGAGTGTACAATGATCTTGTGGTCAACAGCGCGAGAACAAGAGGTTACTCCATTGTGCTCTGGTCCTGGCATCAGGATACAGAGGATTGGAACAGACCAGGAAAACAGCGTATTATAAACAAGGTGCTCCGTAATGCGAGAAACGGAGATATTGTACTATTTCATGATAATGTTCATGGGAAAAGCCAAACGATCAAGGCGCTGGAGCATATTTTACCTGAGCTTTCGAAACGGGGTTACCGGTTTGTCACGGTGTCCGAGCTGCTCATGACAAAGCAAAGAGAAGAAATGGAGCTCCCTTGAGTCAGTAATCCTTGATCAGTGGAGAGGAGAAGGGATAAATGAATGGAAACGTGCGTGCAGATATAAGGTCCGGACTTGAAGTTGATATTGTACTAAAACAGGATCAAAGGACAGGCAAATTGACCCGGGGAATTGTGAAGGATATTCTCACCAACTCGGCCAATCATCCGCATGGTATCAAAGTAAGGCTCGCCACTGGAGAAGTGGGCAGGGTGAAACACATTGTCCAGTCCTAATTTCATTGATATGGAATAAGGTACAGGGCAACATGTACAAACCTGGCTGATCAAGTCTGCATATGCTGAAATATGTTCCTGCCACGTGAAATAAAGGACATATTAGGGGGAATGCCGCTTGAACAAAAACAGCCAGCAAATCGCAGGTATTCTTAAATATGACGCTGTATTCAGCCTAGGTTCGAATTGCCAGGCGGCGCATCAATTGAGAAGGTTATCCCTTCGTCTTGAAGCGGGACCTCTCGATTGGTTTGTATCCAAAGACGTGGATCAGCTGATCAGGTTGATTGATACCAGGTTCAAAGGTCTAATGGAGCAAGAAAATTTGGAGATGATCAGTACATTTCGTACCTGTTATTGTATACAAGATACAAGGTATGGTTTTTTATCCTACCATGATTTTCCGGTTAAGGAGAAATCAGAGGATTGGACACTTGATTATCCGGATTTTAAAACGAAGCTTACAAGACGGATAAACAGACTGGTGCAAGCAATGGATTCTGCGGAGAAGCTTCTCTTTGTACGCGTAAACGCTGGACAAGATGACTCTGAAAGGCTGTATCATAGTTTAAGAAAGCAAATAAAGCATTCATTTGATCTCATACTTATTGATACGCTGGCTGATTCAGATGCACCGGTAAAGAGATGGGTGGACAGATCCGGCTGTATAAGATACTCCATTCCCAAAGGCACCGACTGGCGCGGTTCAAACGAGGCTTGGAACGAAGTCGGCAGCAATGTCAGATTAAGATCAGGTTTACATGAATGAGCCAATAGAAAAAAGAAAAAGAAGAGTTATCTTTCGCGAAATGAGCGAAAGACTCTTCTTTTTTTATTTTATAGAGTTTACATAATGAAAATGGCAACAATTGTGGTAACGGCCAGTCCGCTGATAACCGGGATCAGATTGCGCCTTGCCAGCTCAAACGGACTTACGTTGCAGATTGCTGCTGCCGGAATCAAGGCCCACGGAATAAGAGTACCGCCCCCGACCCATATTGCCGCAATTTGTCCGAGTGCGGTGAGCGTCGGAGCTGATCCTATAGATGCTGAGAACATCTGTGCAATGGAGCCGACAAGGGAGATTCCGGAAAAACCCGATCCGTCCATTCCTGTAATCGCTCCGACTGCTGTCATGCTGATCGCACCGATCGTCTCATTCAACGGCACAACATGGGCAAGGGCAAGACCTAGATCATTAACGATACCGTGCGAGGAATCAGGCAGAGGGTTGGCAAACAGCTCAGTGAGTGCCGCATCACCCAGATAGAAAAAGGCGGCGATAGGAATGACGGGTCCAAACACCTTAAATCCGAACTGGAATCCTTTGATCAGGTAATCTGTTGTTTCTTCAAGCCCACGATTACGGTGAGCTATCATCGTGACGATGATAAGGATAACGACAGCTGTACCTCCGATGAGCGCTGTTGCATCTCCGCCTTGCAGCTTTAGGAAATACATAGCAACCAGATCTAGGATGAACAGCAGTGGAATCAGAAAGGCGATAATTTTCTTAGTACGGAGAGGGATTTGCAGATCACTGACTGGAGCTATATCGTCAGGGGAACCGTTCTGTGGTGACGCAGCTTCATTTCGAAGTGTGCCGCGCCGCATGTCTCTGCGAAGCATAATGTATGCAGTCACTGTAGCGACAAGACCCATCGTAATGACGAGCGGTATGCTGGCATTAACGACATCAGACACAGGCAGACCAGCAGCATCCGCTGTCAGCTTAGGTGCACCTTGAATGACATAATCACCAGACAAAGCAATTCCATGACCGAATAAATTCATCGCGATGGCCGTTCCTATTGCTGGCAGACCTACTCTCCCAGCCACCGGCAGCATCACCGCCCCGATTAGGGCCACACCTGGAGAGGGCCAGAAAAAGAAGGATACAATCATCATGATGATGCCGATTCCCCAGAATGCCATTGCAGGCGTACGCAGCAGTTTGGTTAATGGAGCAACCATAATTTCGTTGATTCCTGTTCGAATCAGTACCCGGCTCATCGCAACAACAATCGAAATAATGAAAATGGTGCTGATTAATTCCTTCGCGGCATAGATGAAGCTGCCAAAGATACCAGAAACAGAAGTTACTACACTTTCCGAGGCCAGAAAGCCTAAAGCAATAATTCCCAATATACAAATAATGGTCGTGTCTCTTCTGCGAATCAGCAGCGCCATAATAAAAATAATAAAAGCTAAATAAACGTAATGCAGCGGCAATAAATGAATGTCCATCGTTCTTTTCCTCCCGTGCTTGGGCGAGTATGACTGTGCTGTATCGTATGCCGCTGTTTTTCTAGGTGTTCGTATCATTTTCAGATGTTATATATTCGCCAATGCACAGCGTCGATACCCCCCCATTCAAGGTGCTTTCAGTAGAGATTGCTTTACTTTTAGGTCGTAATTTCACCTTTCGTCCCGCATACAATGGGAGTAAGAGCAAGCGCCAATACGGAAACGAGGGATCCGATTTGATAAAGTCTGCGAAGGAAACGATAGCCAGAACAGAACGATTTGGAGCACATAATTACCATCCGCTGCCTATTGTCATTCAAAAAGCACAAGGGGTGTGGGTCGAAGACCCGGAAGGTAAGCGATATATGGATATGCTGAGCGGTTATTCCGCCTTAAATCAAGGTCATCGTCATCCAAAAATAATTACAGCACTGAAGCGGCAAGCCGATGAGGTAACCTTGACCTCCAGAGCTTTTTATAATGCACCGCTTGCTGAACTGATGGAAATGCTGACGAAGCTAACAGGCAAGAATATGATTCTCCCGATGAATACAGGAGCCGAAGCAGTGGAGACGGCAATCAAAGCAGCCAGACGTTACGGATATGAGGTGAAGGGAATACCAGAACATAAGGCGGAAATTATCGTATGCGCGGGGAATTTTCACGGCAGAACAACGACGATTACTTCATTTTCATCCGATCCCATGTATCAAAGAAATTTTGGTCCGTTTACCCCGGGATTTTGTATTATTCCTTATGGTGATATCCCTGCACTAAAAGCAGCTATCAACCCAAATACAGCCGCATTTCTGGTTGAGCCAATCCAAGGTGAGGCAGGAATCATCATTCCACCGGAAGGATATTTAGCTGAAGCACAAAAGCTGTGCCAGGAGGAAAATGTGCTGCTGATGGCCGATGAAATTCAGACTGGCTTTGGAAGAACCGGTAAAAGATTCGCTTGCGATTGGGAGGGGGTCATCCCGGACGTTTACATTATGGGAAAAGCGCTCGGCGGCGGTGTGCTTCCCGTTTCAGCCATTGCTGCAGACGAATCGATCCTTGGTTTATTTGAACCAGGCTCCCATGGATCCACTTTTGGCGGAAATCCGCTTGCATGCAGCGTTGCAATTGCAGCTCTCCAGGTAACGGAAGAGGAACAGCTTGCCGACCGTTCTCTAGAGCTCGGCAGCAGGATGCTTAAGCGGCTCAAGTCCCTTTCAATAAAAGAAATTATAGATGTGCGGGGAAGAGGACTTTTTATTGGGATTGAAACATCGGTGCCAGCACGAAGCTATTGCGAGAAACTGATGGAGAAAGGACTGCTGTGCAAGGAAACGCATGAGACAGTTATCAGGTTCGCTCCTCCTCTTGTTATTACTGATCAGGAACTTGACTGGGCCATGGAACAAATAGAAGCTGTGTTTACGTAATATTTGTGATGGTTAACTGACAGAATCTGATTTTATTTGACTCCATGATGAATGCTGCCAGATTTGGGCACATGGTGTAATTTTGATTTTAAGGTTCATCGACAGCACTTATCATGATGACTTTTGAGATTCGACTTACTTCACCTTTTTTTGCGGATGATGAATAGAGCTAGGTCTAGTAGAATATTCCTCTAAAACTCCAGTATAGCTGTCCAGTAATTGTTCAAATATAGGAAGCCAGGATCGGCTGAGACTATACCTTCTTCCAGCATCGCTTAATTTTTCTTGCAACAAAGGATTATCATAGAGATTTATTATCGTATTCCTAAAAGAGGAAGCTTCTTCAGGCGGGCACAGCATGCCCGTCTTTTCGTGCTCGATAATGTCTAGAATACCGCCTGCTCCAGCAGCAATAACTGGCAACCCGCATGCCATCGCTTCAAGGATCACATTGCCAAAGGTCTCTGTTGTCGAAGGAAACAGAAAAAAATCAGACAGCGCATAGATGTTACGAAGCTCGTGTCCGCGCAAATATCCCAGCCATCTAATGTGGTCCTCACTAAGGTTGTGGGGGACGGAAGGTGTAAGTCCATACAGCGGACCATCGCCTGCAATCAACAGTCTTGATTTGTCCAAAATGCGAGAAGGCAGGGCAGCAAAGCTATGGATCAGATGCTCAATATTTTTCTCTGGCGCGAGTCTGCCGACATATAAAAAATAGGTAAGCTCTGGATCCAGTCCATGCTTATAAAGCTGTTCTGCACGCTCCGATGCGGAGCCTAAAGGCCTGAATTGTTCAGCATCTACACCTCTGCTCCAAATTTCTACATTTTTTAGACCTTTCTCCTCAAGCTTCTTTTTGGTTGACAATGTGGGAGCATAGATTCGCTCACAATTTCGATGAAACCAAAGCATGTATTTCCATAACGCATTCTCCATCCAAGGAAGTCTGTAGTGTCTT
Organism: Neobacillus mesonae; assembly: GCA_023715865.1. Lineage (GTDB taxonomy): Bacteria > Bacillota > Bacilli > Paenibacillales > Paenibacillaceae > Paenibacillus. The sequence continues at coordinate 1,926,314 of JAMBOW010000001.1, read as the reverse complement.
AAGTACTGATCGAAATGAGTATGATAGGAGGCTACCAGCGGAATCCCGTACTTGCTGGCATAGCTCGCCCCCAGGATGCCAAGAGCGGCAGGCGTGGCGACATGAATCAGCGTTGGCTCAAAGTTGGATAGGATATTATGAATCCGGGCACGATCCGGAATTGCGATTTTGCACTCGGGATAGAACAGCAGAGGAAGGCTGAAGAACCGCTCAACATGACCGCCTTCGGCATTCAGCATATCTCGGTGTTTTGGTGCGAATACAAGAGTGGGGATGGATTTGGAACGAAGATACTCCACCCATTTTCCGAGGGTGTTTGCAACGCCGTTGACCTCTGGCAAAAAGGTATCGGTAAAGATGGCTACCCGCATGAAGTAAAACCTCCTCCTGTTCAATATTCATTATCATCGTACAGGGCGAGCATGTAGGATATGTCTATTCCGATATCGATTTTACACAAATCACGATGAGATCTGGAAGATTTAATCCTACGATGACATGGACAAGGGGAAATGTAAAAATCGTTTCATTTTCCAAATAAAACGCTTACAATATCTCCATCGACATCATTCTTGCGAGGTGCGAAATTTATCATGTTCCGATACTCCTTATTCACGAAAATTGTCTTATTAATCATCATCATGCTCATCCCAGTCGTTTTTCTTTATAGTTATTCCAACAAGATGGCTACAGATGTTGTGGTCAGTGAGCTTAACAAGTCAAGCAGCAATCAGCTTGCTTTTTTCCAAAGCCAGGTCAACACAAGCATTGAAGAGCTGTCCTCGTGGACCAATTTGTTAATTCATGATCCGGATATTGAAAGCTTCAAGGATATTTATTTGGACAGCGAATATTTAAATTTGGATTTAATCAACCAAGTGAAGAGGGTACAGAACAAACTGAGTATTCAGGAAAGCTCCTCCAATTGGCGCAGCAGTCTGACTTTGTATTCACCCTCCATGGATCGGATGATCACGGAAGGAAACGCCAGAAGGTATGACGAGGAAGAGCTCAGGCAAGCTATAAAGCCCGGATGGCAGGTCAGCAGGGTAAGCAGAGCAAACAGCGATCAGTATATTTTTTCTTGGTATACCGTTTCCCCCTATTCTGCAAAGGATCCGGTGACTGATGCAAACAGTATCGTCAAAATTGAGTTTGACAGCACCAACATTCAGGATATGCTGGATAAGTTTAAAAGCAATGGTAGAAGAGACCCTTTCTATTACAAGCCGGATACGGGTGTCATCTATAACCGGACACAAGAAATCGAACAGAGCAGCAAACTGCTGACGCAGCTTACTTTTTCCGAGATGAATGATGTCGACTACCGCACCGTGGAGATGGATGGACATATATACAGTGTGCACACTGTGTTATCGCCGGCTACAGGCTGGTACCTGGTCGATTATATTCCCTTGTCCGATGTCCTTGCGCCGATCAAGGAATCCAATCATTTGTTTTATGGAGCAGTAGGCTCATTATTGCTGATGAGCTTCCTAGCCGTGTATCTGCTGTACGATCAGGTTCAGATTCCGGTAAAAGGACTGATTCGAGGCTTCCAACGTTTAAAGATGGGGGACTATTCCGTACGCGTTGTACCTAAAGGAAGAAATGAATTCAGCTTCCTGTCAGAGCGATTCAACTCCATGGTTGAGCAGATTCAGGAGCTGTTTGAACATGTGTATCTGGAACAAATTCAAGTCAAAGAAGCCAGGCTTAAGCAGCTGCAATCTCAGATTAACCCTCATTTCTTCTATAACTGCTTTTCGTTTATTACGAGTATGGCGAAGCTTGGAAAGATGGAGGCGGTAATAGCTATGTCCCATAATCTTTCCCGCTACTACAGGTATACAACGAGGCAGGAGAAAGAGCTGGTTTCTTTGAAGGAAGAGCTGGAATTTGTCGTTGCTTACTTGAAAATCCAGAATATGCGCATGAGCAGGCTTGAATATGTGATTGAGATACCTGAGGAAATGCTGGAGCTTTCGATTCCGCCGCTCGTCATTCAGCCGCTCATTGAAAATGCGGTTATACACGGTATTGAACGCTCTGCAAATTCCGGATTTATTAGAGTAGCCGGATCTCAAAGTGATGGTCTCCTGCGTATTGAAGTGGAGGATGACGGGATCGGGATTTCGGCGGAGAAGCTGGGTGCATTAAGGGAGCAGCTTAAGAAACCGATGGATGAGCATTGCGGCTGCGGCTTATGGAATGTAAACCAGAGAATGCAGCTTAAGTACGGGGAGAGCGGTCATATTTTAGTAGAGCCATCTCTAATGGGCGGATTTAAGGCAAGCATCTTATGGATGGACAAGAGCCGGAAGGAAGGGAAAGAAAATGTTGATGGACATCTTGCTGGTTGATGATGAAGTGTATGTGACAGAAAGCCTGGAAGCGACGATTCCGTGGCCAGAGCTTGGAATCAGGCATGTGTACAGAACGGATTCTGCGGACGCAGCACTCCAGCTGCTCTCCAAGCATTCCATAGATATTTTAGTTACCGATATTCGGATGCCGGGGATGAGCGGTCTTGAACTTATAGAAATAGCAAGCGAAAAATGGCCGGGAATGCGCTCCATTCTTTTGACAGGCTATAGCGACTTTCAGTATGCGAAGAAAGCGATCCAATTGCAGGCCCAGGACTACATACTCAAGCCCGTCGATGATGATGAATTTATAAACAGTGTGAATCAGGCAGTTGAAGCGATCAAGGAGAGAGAAAAGGAATCAGATAAATATCAGCAATTATTGTATCAGCGTAAGTCTGATTATGTTCTGCTGCGAGAAAATATGCTGCAAGGCCTGCTCATTGGAAGAACGCTCCCTCCGTCCAAGTTGAGACAGCAGCTTCTGGATTATGAATTAGATTTGGAAACAGAACAAAATTCGATCATGCTATTAGTTCAATTGAATCAAGGTTTTATGGATTTAGATACAAAGTCCAGAGTGTTGATTGAATATGCGATCGGCAACATTTCCGAGGAAATATTTAGTGAGAAATATAACGTGTGGCAGGGAAGAACACCCCATCATTGTCTGGCGGTTATTATTCAATCTCGCAAACTTAATGGAGCAGAAGTAACGGAGGACTTAGAGAACAGACAGCTTTATCCGCTGACAAGTGCTGTTCAGCAAAATGTCAGGCAGTATTTACATGGGAATGTATCTATTATTGTCAGTGAGTGTTTTTCGTTCCCAGAGAACCTCAGTAGTGTTTATCATAAGACGCTCAATTCAATGTATTTGACTGGAAATAATGGAGGATCGGCCGTCTTGTTTCCTCAGAATGAAGGATTGAGAGTCATTTCCGGGTCCTCTAGAGAAGTATTTGATCTATTGTACAAGCCGCCTGTGCTTCAGCAGCTTTTGGAGCTCAAACAATGGATATCTGCCCGTGAACGGCTGACTGAACTATTTGACACGATAGATAGACATCCTGTATCAAGAGAAAATATGTATGAAGTCTATTTATCCATTATAAATTCCTTCTTGTATATGACGCATCGGACAGATACTCGGATAGAAGAGCTGGATGTACATGGCCTTGAGCCGCATTATGTGGAACGGCTGATCCAGTATCCGGCGGAGCTGCGTAATTATACGTTTCGGATTCTATCCAAACTGGAACAGGACCAAGACAACAGCTCCCAGTCTAAGGGACACATTGTGAAGCAGGTCAAAGATATGGTAGCGGCAGAGTCCGGCTATGAGCTTACAGTAAAGATGATTGCAGATCGTGTCTTTTTGCATCCTGTGTATTTATCCAAAATCTTTAAGGCCGAAACAGGGGAAGGATTGAGCGAATATCTGATCCGGATCCGGCTTGAGAAAGCACTCTATCTGCTCAAGTACTCGAACAAGAAGATTTACGAAATTACGAGTGAGCTTGGTTACCAGAACCCGCAGTATTTCAGCAAGCTGTTTAAGAAGCACTTTGGTATATCCCCCAATGAATTCAGAGAGCAATAAGTTGAAAAAGGTGCAGAAACCTTAACTTAGTATCATATGAAAAAGCATCAGCCCGCCTCATAATAAAAAGTGTAAGGATTAAGTTCTTTAAGGGGGAACGTAAATGGGTTTTAGATGGAGAAAGTCATCACTTGCTGTACTAGCAATGACGATGGTCATCAGTACAGGCCTTATGGGATGCTCCGGCCGAGGAGCAGAGAATACAGAGGAGAATTCATCCTCCCCGGCATTAACTGAAAACGTATACAAAGAGAAGTATGATCCAGAAGTGACGATATCAACGGTATGGGGCATCGATCCGGCGGTTACGTTCAAAAACGGTGAAACCATTGAAAACAGCGTAGCGACCAAATGGGCAAAGGAGAGCCTCGGCATCAATATTGAATCCCTTTGGTCCGTAACGGATACTAATGGAGCATTTGCAACAAAGGTGCGTTTGTCCATGTCTTCAAGACAAGACATGCCGGATATTTTAACGATGGGTTCTGACCAGACGCAGCTTGTTCAGGATCTGATTGAATCAGGCATTTATGGTGAAGTCGGTGAACTGTTCGACACGTATGCCTCCGACACATGGAAACAGGCAATGAACATTGATCCGACAGTCTGGAACGCTTATACACGTGACGGGAAAAAGATGGGGATACCTGTTCTTGACTATGCCTATAACAACGATTATCTGCTGTGGATTCGTCAGGACTGGCTGGACAAGCTGAATCTCGAAGCTCCGACAACCATTGAGGAGCTTGAGACTGTGATGGAGGCATTTAAAAATAACAATCCAAGCGGACTAGCTCCAGATAAAGTAACACCGCTAAGCATAGGCATCAAAAACTCCATGAATACATGGATGAGCGATCCTTCCTGGATCTTCGGTGCATACGGGACACTGCCGCAGCAGTGGAACATCGACGCTGATGGAAAACTGGCTTACGGTTCTGTACAGCCTGGCATGAAGCAGGGTCTTGAGAAGCTGAGCGAATGGTTCAAGAAAGGCTATATTCCGCAAGAAGTTGCCCTATGGGATGAGAATAAGACAGCAGAGCCGGCAGTGGCAGGCACGGCTGGAATTATTCCTGGTCCCTATTGGATGAGCGGCTGGCCGCTTGTGGATACAGCGAAGAACGATCCAGAAGCCGTGTGGAAGCCGTATCCGATTCCAACAGGTGATGATGGAACTGCTATGCGTCATGGAACCCATTTTGCAAACGGGGTAACACTTATCAAAAAAGATATGGCGCATCCGGAAGCCTTCTTTACTTACCAGAATTATCTGTTCGACAACTTCGCCAATCCGGAAGCAGGCAGTGAGCATGATTTCGGTTTGTTTGAAGGTTATGACTATCAGCTTGACGCAGATGGGAATCAGGTCAGATATGACCAAATTGACGGCGGTTATGTAAACGTGCTTCGTTATCTTCTCGTTCGAGACGGTGCGAGAATACCGGATGCGCAGATGAAAGCGCTGCTGAGTCTTGCTGAAGGCAAAGAGGCAGAGACTAGACTGGAGCGCGAGGTTAAAGCAAATTACGGCCTTGAGACACCAGCTGCAGCAAAAGTGCTTATGTCACAAGAGGACATCTCCTACAAGGATATGTTTACAGGCCCACCGACAGAAACGATGAAGTCCAAGCTGGACTATCTCAACAAGATTGAGAACCAGATATTTAACGAAATAATATATGGCAACAAGCCCGCGGATGCATTCGATACGTTTGTAGAAACTTGGAAATCCGGCGGCGGTGATCAAATTACCGAAGAAGTAAACGCATGGTATGACAGCGTTAAATAAGCGTGTGACGAAGCAGCATGCAGTCATGTATGCTGCTTTTCTATACCTCATTTTCAGAAAACAAAGATAAAAAACGAGGAGGTATTGTGGATGAGAACTCTAAAGAAAACATGGCCGTTTCATATTATGCTGCTGCCTGCAATGGTCTTCCTCTTCCTGTTCAGCTATCTGCCCATGAGCGGCATTGTCATGGCTTTTCAGGATTATAAGCCTTATCTCGGGATATCAGGCTCTGAATGGGTGGGGCTGGACAACTTCCGTTATCTGTTCGAGCGAGAGGACAGCATGCAGGTGATCTGGAACACACTAGTCATCGCGGTAGCGAAAATGATATTTAACCTGCTGGTTCCTTTTGTGTTTGCCATACTGCTGAATGAAGTTCGAAAAGTCGGATTGCAGCGTTCCATTCAGACCCTTGTGTATTTGCCCCATTTTTTATCCTGGGTTATTCTTGGTGGTATTTTGGTTGATTTGCTTGCTCCTGCGGGTCTGGTCAACCGGATGCTCGGCGGTTTTGGAATCGATCCGATTTTATTTTTAGGTGACAACAACTGGTTTCGCTTCACGGTTATCTTGTCCGATGTGTGGAAGGAGTTCGGCTATAACACCATTATATTTCTTGCCGCGTTAGCCGGCATTAATCCAGCGCTGTATGAAGCAGCAGAGATGGATGGAGCGAGCCGGTTCAAGCAGACGATGCATATCACAGTGCCTTCACTCATTCCAATTACGGTTGTCGTGGGTACGCTTGCTCTCGGCAATGTATTAAATGCCGGATTTGACCAAATCTTCAACCTCTATAACCCCCTCGTGTACCAAACGGGAGATATCATTGATACCTTTGTGTACCGAAGTGCGATACTCAATGGCGAGATGGGCTTTGGCACAGCGATCGGATTATTTAAATCCGTCATCAGTATGGTGCTGATTCTGATCTCCTACAGACTTGCTTACAAATGGGCGGGATATCGTATTTTCTAAAGGAAACTAATGGAGGGTGAGGAGAGCCATGTATCACAAAACAAAATCCTATCGTATATTCACTGTATTCAATAATCTTTTTCTTATTGTACTAGCCGCATTATGTATCATTCCGCTTATTCATGTGCTGGCTGTGTCGTTCAGCAGCAAAGCGGCGGCGGATGCCAATTTAGTATCGCTGATTCCGATTGATTTTTCGCTTGAGGCTTATAAGAAAACGATAAATAATCCTGCTTTTTTGCATTCCATTTGGGTTTCTGTCCTAAGAACCATCATTGGTACAGCAATTACGCTAATTGTTACTTTTCTTGCTGCTTATCCTTTGTCCAAGGAGAATTCAGCCTTCAAAGGGAGAACTTTGTATTCATGGATTTTCGTATTCAGCATGGTTTTCAACGGAGGACTTGTTCCGTTCTATGAAGTGATTCAGACGCTCCGATTGATCGATACATTTTGGGTGTTGGTGCTTCCCTCGGCTGTTAACACTTTTTTGGTCATCCTGATGCTGAATTTCTTCCGGGGTATACCGAAAGAGCTTGAGGAAGCTTCGTTGATTGATGGTGCAGGGCATTTCCGGACTCTGTTTTCTGTGTATTTGCCAATCTCGCTGCCTTCCATTGCGACCATCAGCTTGTTCAGCATGGTGTACCACTGGAATTCATGGTTTGACGGGCTGCTCTATTTGAATAACTCAGGAGATTTTCCGCTTGCGACGTTTCTGCAGACAGTCATTATTCAGCGGGACATGAGCACGATGAGTATGAATCCGCAGGAGATGGAACTAATCAGTCAGACAACGGTAAAATCCGCACAAATCTTTATCGGTGCTGCCCCAATCTTAATCGTATATCCTTTCCTTCAAAAATATTTTGTTAAAGGGATGACAGTCGGCTCCGTAAAAGGTTAATTATTGTTAGTTCCGCTGCACGCGTGTAAGATAGATGAATGAGAGTGTAATCGTTTACAATTAGATGGTTTTGCACGTAATCCAGAACTTCAAAAACTTGAGACTAGGAGTGATTTTCATGACAGTAAAATATCCCCCGTTATTTTCCAAGGCTCCTGTAATGCTCCATGGTGCAGACTACAATCCGGAACAATGGCTTCGTTACCCGGAGGTGCTGAAAGAAGATATCAGGCTCATGAAGCTGGCTAAATGCAATGTAATGTCAGTCGGTATCTTTTCCTGGGTATCACTTGAACCGGAGGAAGGCGTATTTACATTTGAATGGCTGGACCGGATTCTGGATACGTTTGCTGAGAACGGAATTTATGCATTGCTTGCGACACCTAGCGGAGCAAGACCTGCCTGGATGTCTGAAAAATACCCGGAGGTGCTTCGGGTTGCAAGAAACAGAGTGCGTAATCTGCACGGATTCCGTCACAATCACTGCTACTCCTCACCAGTGTACAGGGAAAAGGTAAATATCATGAACAGTAAGCTGGCAAAGCGGTATGCGAATCATCCGGCTGTAATCGGCTGGCATATTTCTAATGAACTGGGCGGAGATTGCCACTGTGACTATTGTCAGGATGCTTTCAGGGAATGGGTTAAAGCAAAGTACGGCACTCTTGACGAGCTGAATCATGCGTGGTGGACGACCTTCTGGAGCCATACATACACCAGCTGGAATCAGATCGAATCACCGGCGCCTCATGGCGAAACACAGGTTCATGCAATGAACCTTGACTGGAAACGGTTTGTAACGGACCGCACCCTTGACTTTGTACAGCATGAGCTGGCACCGCTGAAAGCGGAGAACCCGGACCTTCCTGCAACAACCAATTATATGAGCTATTTTGATGGACTGGATTATTGGAAATTTGCAGACGTGCTTGACGTATTATCCTGGGACAGCTACCCGACCTGGCATGATGCACAGGATGACAGCAGCCAGGCCATGACGGTTGCGCTTATGCACGATATTGTCCGTTCCATTAAAGGCGGCAAACCGTTTATGCTGATGGAGAGCACGCCAAGCATGACCAATTGGCAGGATGTCAGCAAGCTGAAGAAACCGGGAATGCATCTCTTATCTTCGCTGCAGGCTGTGGCACATGGCTCTGATACGGTACAGTATTTTCAATGGAGAAAGAGCAGGGGATCAAGTGAAAAGCTTCATGGCGCCGTTGTGGATCATGTAGGGAACGAGCACACTCGTGTATTTAAGGACGTCACAGAGGTTGGAAACGTCCTTACAGGTCTTGAAGAGATTGTTGGGACAACCGTGCCTGCAGAGGTTGCAATCATCTTCGACTGGGAGAACCGATGGGCTGTTAATGATTCGCAGGGTCCGCGAAATGTTGGGATTAAGTATGAAGAAACGATCCAGGCTCATTATCGCCCGTTCTGGGAAAAAGGAATTCCAGTTGATATGATCAATATGGATGCTGACTTTTCAAAATATAAGCTGCTTATTGCCCCTATGCTGTATATGGTAAGACCGGGTGTAGGTGAGCGAATCGAAGAGTATGTGAAGAACGGAGGAACACTTGTCGTGACCTATTGGTCAGGCATTGTGAATGAGAACGATCTTTGCTTCCTTGGCGGTTTTCCTGGACCGCTCCGCAAGACACTTGGCATTTGGTCAGAAGAAATTGACGGCCTGCATGACGGGCAGGTAAACAGAGTAGTGTCCCTTGATAAGAATGTGCTTGGGCTCACCGGAGAATATGAAGCCATTGAGCTCTGTGATCTCATTCACTTGGAAGGAGCAGAGGTGATTGCTGCATATGACAGTGATTTCTACCAAGGGCGTCCGGCACTTACAGTAAATGCACTAGGCGAAGGGAGTGCCTATTACATCGCATCCCGTAATAAGGAGCCTTTTCAGACGGCGTTCTATAGTCTCCTCATTTCTGAACTTGGCTTAATTCAAGCCATCAGTGGAGATTACCCGCACGGCGTAACAGCACATATGCGAACTGACGGTAAGTCAGATTATATCTTCTTACAGAACTATACGGATGAAGTGCAGTATATGCCTTTGGATGGTCGATCTTATATAGAAGTAGGTACCTCTTTAAATGGAACAACGGAAGAAGAAACATTTAAAGACGGTGTGAAGCTGGCCCCTTATGGTATTCGTGTCCTTAAACGTTCCTCATCATATTCAAACTGATTTAACAAGTGTATGATACAAGGCTTGTCCTGTTACAGTACTTTATGTATGTGCTGCAGCGGATGGGCCTTTTCCCTTTTAGGATTTTAGAAGGAGAACTGGGTGTGAATCTCGAAGCTATAGGGGATTGGCATAGAAAACAACTTACAGGAGGGACCCGCATGATACAGCGTAATCTGGACGGGAACAGCATTATTATCAGGCTCGAAATGAAGACGAAGACGATCAATTTTGGAGAAGTCGCATCCGCCATCTCGATGGCCGGAGGAGACATTGTTGCCATTGACGTCATTTCAACGAATCAGGACATCACGGTTCGAGATTTGACTGTAGCGGTCTCTCATGCAGACGATAACCAGAACATTGTAGAGCAAGTGTGCAAGCTGGACGGAGTTTCAATTATTAACGTATCTGACCGGACCTTCCTTCTGCATTTGGGAGGCAAAATTGAAATCGCTCCCAAATCTCCGATTAATAACCGGGAGGATCTTTCAAGAGTATATACACCGGATGTAGCGAGAGTATGTACAGCAATAGCAGAGGAGCCTCAAAAAGCTTACTCCCTTACGATTAAGAGAAATACAGTAGCCGTCGTATCCGATGGAAGTGCAGTGCTCGGTCTAGGCAATATTGGTCCAAGGGCTGCCATGCCTGTTATGGAAGGGAAAGCGATGCTGTTCAAGCAGCTTGCCGGCGTTGATGCCTTTCCTATCTGTCTGGATACTCAGGATACAGAGGAAATCATCCGAACGGTTAAGTCAATTTCCCCTGCATTTGGCGGAATCAATCTGGAGGACATTTCATCACCCCGCTGCTTTGAAATCGAGCGGAGATTGAATGAGGAGCTGGATATTCCGGTATTCCATGATGATCAGCACGGGACTGCAGTCGTACTGTATGCTGGCCTTATCAATGCATTGAAGCTTGTCGGCAAGAAGCTGGAGGACTGTAAAATTGTGGTGTGCGGTATTGGTGCAGCAGGCGTTGCCTGCAGTAATATTCTGCTGTCTGCCGGAGCTAAGAAGTTGATCGGAGTCGATCGGGAGGGGGCACTCGTTAGAACCTCAACATATGATAATCCAATATGGCAGGATTACGCGGGGCGGACAAACCCGGGGCTTGAGACGGGATCGCTTCATGAAGTGATCAAGGATGCGGATATCTTTATAGGACTTTCCAGAGGAAAGCTGCTCACAAGAGAGCATGTACTGACGATGGCCAAGGATCCGATTGTATTTGCCATGGCAAATCCTGTACCGGAAATTATGCCAAACGAAGTGGAGGATATCGTGGCTGTTATGGCAACTGGCAGATCCGATTATCCTAATCAGATCAATAATGTGTTATGTTTCCCAGGGATTTTCCGTGCTGCTCTGGATTGCCGGGCAACAGAAATTAATGAAGCCATGAAGCTGGCTGCGGCCAAGGCAATCGCCTCTTCCATATCCGATGAAGAGCGGACAAAATATTATATTATTCCAAGTGTCTTTAATGATCGGATCGTGAAGTCCATACGCGAGAAGGTTGTCGAAGCCGCCATTAAAACCGGGGTGGCAAGAAGAGTTCCTAGAAAAAGCAGCGACGTTTCCAGTTAATCAAGTGGCAGAAGCTATATAAATAAGAAAAGCCCGGATTCCTTAGCACATTAACCAAAGGAGCCCGGGCTTTGTATTTAGCGATGATTTATATCAGATTTGCTGAATTGCGGGCTGTCCATCAAAGACATCATTTCAACATCTTCCTCAGGGTAGATGGAGAATGTATCAGCGATGAGCCAATTGCCTTCCGCTGTCTTAACCATGTAATACATGGATGTGAAGTCACCCTCAATGTCTGTTTCTTCTGCATGCACAATCGCTGTGCTGCCGTTATATTGCACGACGTTAATTTCGTGAGCGGAGAGGTCATAGTCGAGATCCTCCAAGAAGCCGCTGTCGAGCAGGTCCTTTAAGTATCGATATGACCATGTAGAATTGTCGAAGGCCGAGAGCAGAAGCTCTTCATCCTTATCATTAAAGCCCTGATATTGTGTGTTCAGCGTATTTTTGATAGCGTCTTTTACGTCTGTCGGAACATTAGTCGTTTGCCCAATTAAATCTTGTGCGTCGTATGTGTAATATCCGGTGTACTCATCGTACAGCTTCAGACTTCCATCCGCAGATACCGTCAAGTCAAACCACAACTCATCTTCAGTACGATCAAAGAAGAATGGGCCGCCTGTCCATTTATCGGTACGTGTTACCGAGACTAGGATATAGTCTTCGTCCGCCTCTATGATTTCCATGTTAGAATACTCTGATGTTCCTTGAGATTTGAAGAATTCCTCGTAGTATTCCACGAAATAATCGTAGTAAGGTGATTCAGGGTCAAGCATTGATTTTACCTTGCTCAGGCTGCGTTCGCTTTCGGCCTTGCCGTATTGGTTGATAAACGCTTCCACCTGTGCTTGCAGGGCTTCATCATTTATTCCAGTTGATATATGGATCGTTTTGTTTTGCTGATTCCAGGTTACATCATAGCCTGTAGCTTCTGCGACAAAGCGAAGCGGGATCAATGTGCTTCCTTTTTCTATATATGGCGCAGCAGGAAGGCTGGTCCGTTGTCCGTCAATATGCGCAGTTTTCTTTCCAACGTAAAGCTGAAGCTTCACATCTCCATTATCCGCATTGATCCGTTTTTCCGCATTGTTCCACTTTACCGAGTAATCAAATGCTTCAAACAAAGCGCGAAATGGGACAAACGTTACTCCGTTTTTAATGGCTGGTGCCACTGGAAATGACATGAGTTCATCATCCAGATAAATCTTGATTTTTTGTGGTGCGCTTGCTGCTGAAGCCGTGCCGCCTACGATAGAAAATACCATTAGGAAAGCAATTGCAATGAACCCGAGTTTCTTTCTTAACATGTTGTCAACCCCTCTAAGTTGTACAGTATTTTGCGAAGGGAACCGCCATATTCTGATCCTAAAAATATTGGTAATGTTCCCATGAGACACCATATTACTCGGCTTGGAAATGTTAAGCAATCGAGGTGGAAACAAATTTCCAAGGTAATTATATACAGTTTCGAACTATCATTATTAGGCGAAGTTGGATTCAATTTCATATATTTGTTATAAATGTGCTCGAAAGTTGAGGAAAGTCATGGTACAATAAATCGTTCATTTGGGAAAAGAGCAAGTTTACGTAATTTGTGATTTTGGGGTAATAATACAAAAATATCTTATCGTGATAACTAAAAGGAGGGGGTTAAGGAATGTCTTTCGGCGCTCGGGTGTTGAAAACCGGAATCGCTGTAACGCTGGCTTTATATGTCAGTATGCTGCTGAACATTCCCCAGTCACCTGTGGGTGCTGCAATTGCAGCCATTTTTGCTATGCAACCCTCTATATATCGATCCTGGCGCTATTTTCTTGATCAGGTTCAATCCACCACACTTGGAGCCATCGTTGCCCTGGTCGGAGGAATGGTCTTCTCCAATGAACCTATCGCTGTAGGCCTGGCCTGCATACTCGTTATTAGTATTTGTCTTAAATTGAACATGGGCGACACAATCGGACTGACTCTGGTTACCGTAGTATCTATTATGGAGGCTTCCGGAGATTGGCATTATGCACTGAATCGTTTTATTCTGACTTTGATTGGGATTGTGTCTGCATCGGTCATTAATGTGACTGTATCTCCGCCTAAGCCGAAACTGCAATTTGTTATGCAGATCAGAAGCGTCTTTGACCGGATGTCACTGCTGCTTCGAACCTCAATATCGGATGAGATTAAAGAATCGGTGTTCAGAGATGAAAAAAATGATCTGGAAGGCCAAATCAAATCGCTTGTAGATAAATATCGTCTATTTGAAGAGGAGCAGCAGAAGCTTAAGCGGGCCAAATTCAGTACGACGAGACAAATGGTTGTGTACAAGCTGATGCTGTCAAGTCTGCAAAAGGGCCATGCTGTACTGGATGCGGTGGACCGCCACTACTTTCAAGCGGAACGAACACGAGAAACAGATGAATATTTTGATGCTCATCTAGAAAAGCTGATCAAATTCCATGAACATGTGCTGCTTAAATTCGAGGATAAGCTCAAGCCTAACGAGCAGGAAGGGGAGGAGCTGGAGCGTACGAATGTGGAGTTTATGGAATCGGCCATTGAGGGCATTGACTTTGACCGGGAAGGAATGCTTCGTCTATCCATTGTTGCTGCAGCGATGTACGACTATGGTTATCAGCTTGAAAGGCTGAATCGCCTGGCTGACCACATCCTGGATTCGGAGGAAGCGAAGGATGCTTCGGAAGGTTTGGCCACATGGCTGAAAAAATAACGTATTTTGCGATTTTGTGAAATGAACACTTGCGCGGACAAAGTGAATTCGATTATGATCTTTACAATATCTAATTCGGGGTAAATTAGTCGACTTTTATATTGTAAAGTCTCATGACAATTCAAATAGGGGAAGAAGAAGGTGTTGTCCGTGGTAAACAAAGTAGATGTCATTATTATCGGGGCAGGAACAATGGGGCTGAGCAGCGGATATTATTTAGCGAAATCCGGTAAAACCGTTTTAATGCTGGATGCCTACGATCCTCCTCATACACAGGGGAGTCACCATGGAGATACAAGACTTTTCCGGCATGCCTACTCAGGAAATCTAGTATATAATGCGTTAGCACTTCGGGCTCATGAGCTGTGGAGTCAGCTTGAGCGCGAGAGCGGAAGAAAGCTGTTTATTCCTTCCGGGGTGCTGAATATTTCTCCGGATCAGGATCCGGCAGCGGAAGAAAAGTGGAAGCATGCTCTGGCATTTAATCTTCCGGTGGAGCGTTTAAGCTTGATGGAGATCAAACATCGATGGCCTGGATTTCATTTTCCGAAGGGCTATACGGGAATACTTGAACGTCGAGCAGGCTATTTGCTAACGGATCACGTGCTAAACGCTTATAAAGAACTGTCTATTAAACACGGTGCCAAGCTGATTACAGGAGCGAGGGTTCAAAGCTTTGAGCCTGCTGGGACAGGATTTAAGGTGCATACAGATGCAGAGGCGTTTGAAGCGGATCAGCTTGTAATCACTACGGGGGCCTGGGCACAGCAAACTGCAGGGTCCATTCAGCCGCCGGTAACGGCTGTAAGACAGGTTGTCGGATGGTTTGAAACACCTGATCTCTTCGATGTTTCCAGGTTTCCAGGGTTCACTTTTGATACAGAGGATGGATTGTATTACGGGTTCCCCAGTCAGGATGGCTCAGGAGTCAAAATAGGCAGACATGACGGTGGGACTGTCATTGATTCCAATGCTCCGCTTCGTCCCTTTGAAGAGAACGGTGATGATGAAGAACTTCTTCGCAGCGCACTTCGAAAGTATATGCCTGAAGCAAACGGCAAGCTGATTCGCGGCGCAGCATGTAAATATGAGAATACGCCGGATGAAGATTTTATTATCGATCGTCACCCTGAGCATAAAGAGGTCATTCTCGCTTGCGGTTTTTCAGGACATGGATTTAAATTTGCAAGTGCGATCGGTGAGCTGATAGCCAGGCTTGTGAATGGTGAGTCCGCCAGCTATGATATTTCTGCATTCAAATTGAATCGGTTTAAGCCATTTGCATGATAACCATGTATTGGCTACAATAATATAACAGCCCGGGCAGCCTAAGAAGTCGCCCGGGTTTGTTCTTGTCTCTTCATGATCTTTTTATCATATAAGTTGCTTATATAAAATGGTACGTTGTTTCTATACACAAGGTTTAGATTAGGAAGCGGGGGAAAAATATGTGTAAATATATAGCGATTCCTGAGCCCTTACTAAAGCTGTTCAGCGGTGAGAGTCTGCAGGACAAGCAGAATGAGGCAATGATTCTGCAGTCGGTCACGTCAGAGGGGTGGCCGCATACAGCGATGATTAGTGTTGGCGAAATTGTGGCCATGGATGAGTATACGCTTAGGCTGGCTCTTTGGACAGGGACGATGACTTCGGGCAACTTAATTCGAAGCGGTAAAGCGGAGCTTGTTGTGGTATATGAAGGACAGGTATATTACCTTAAGCTATTGGTTGAGGAGCTTCCGCCATTGGTGTCAGCCAAACATGCAAGAGACAGGTTTAGTGCGCATATTCATTCTTTAAAGATAGATCATGCGAAATATGCCCATATTAAATCCGGTATTCAGGTACAGTTAATTGATTCTCAATCGGTTATTGCAAGATGGGATGAAACCGTGGAAGAGCTGAAAAAGAATTAATCTCTATTATAGAATGGGTCGTCTAAGAAGCATGGACCTTATTAAAGTTATTAATAATACGAATATGAAGTTAAAAAAGGAGCGGATCACTTGAGTACGGACAAGGAATGGCAGCTTGAGCAGACAAGGGTAGACGATGTTACTGGACAAATTCGCTCGGCGATTGCGAAATTGGAAGGTGAGGTCGGCTCAGTTCGCGGCGAAGTTGTGGAAATGCGTAAAGACTTTTGGGATGAAGTGACGATCAACTTTAGTGAAGCGGATGATGTCGGAGAAACCTCTACCAATTTGCGGCAGCAATCTGAGGTTCTGTCCGAGCGTGAGCGTAGTCATAAAAATGCATTTAACGCATTGAAAAAATTAAATAAGCTTGTATCCAGTCCTTATTTTGGGCGTATTGACTTTGTTGAGCACGGATCCAATCAAACTGAATCTATATATTTGGGCATCGCCTCTTTTTTATCTGAGGAGGATGAGGATTTTCTTGTGTACGACTGGCGGGCTCCTATATCCAATCTTTATTATGATGGAGCACCGGGGCCATCCTCTTATCGAACACCATCAGGGATCATTGAAGGTGAGATTACATTAAAACGACAATTCTCCATACGTGACGGAGAGATCAAGTTCATGTTTGATACCGGTGTTACGATCGGAGATCAGCTTTTGCAGGCAGTACTCAGCCGCAGCTCCGATGCAGCTATGAAAAATATTGTGGCTACCATTCAAAAAGAGCAGAACCAGATTATCCGTAATGATGCGAGCAAGCTGTTAATCGTACAAGGAGCAGCAGGCAGCGGCAAGACATCAGCAGCTCTCCAGCGTGTTGCATATTTACTGTACAAAGATCGTGAGCACCTTAAAGCAGATCAAATGATCCTTTTCTCTCCGAACCCGATGTTTAACAGCTATGTGTCTACCGTCTTGCCTGAATTGGGTGAGGAAAATATGCTGCAGACTACATTCCAAGAATATTTGGAAAGAAGAATAGGCAGAGAATATCAGCTTGAGGACCCTTTTGTTCAGCTTGAATATGTACTGTCTCAATCGGACGATTCGGGTTATCAAGCAAGGATACAAGGAATTGAGTTTAAGTCATCACCGGATTTCCTGAAGCTAATCATGAGTTATAAAGATAGACTTGAGCTTGCGGGAATGAAATTTAAGCCGCTCCGTTTTTTAGGAAGAGAAGTGGTATCGGCTCAAGAAATTCATGACAAATTTTATGAGTTTGACAACAGCATACGGATTGCAAACCGGCTTGAACTCTTGAAGGAATGGCTGCTTAAGGAACTTGCTGCATTTGGTAAGTCTGAACTAACAGCACCATGGGTAGATGAGCAGATTCAGCTGCTCAGTACAGAGGATTATCATCGGGCTTATCAAAGGTTAAAGAAAAAGCAGCAGCGCAAGAAGGATACCTTTGATGATTTTGATGTGGAACGGGAAATTTTAGCTAAGATGGTCGTGTCGGATCGTCTAAAGCCACTTCGAAAATGGGTAAAGGCCATTCGCTTTGTGGATATGAAGGGACTGTATCAAGCGATTTTTAAAGATGTAAATGCATCCTGCGGGATATCTCCTGCCCAGCTTCCCAGTGCTTGGAATGAGATTAGCAGGTTTACCGTTGAGAAGATAAACGGACAGGAGCTTGCTTATGAGGATACGACCCCGTTCTTATACCTTAAGGATCTTCTGTTAGGTTTCCGTGTATTTACGAACATTCGCCATGTGATCGTGGATGAGGCACAGGACTATTCTCCGTTCCAGCTTGCTTTTTTCAGACGGATGTTTCCGCGTGCCAAGATGACAGCGCTTGGAGATTTTAATCAGGCGATCTATGCCCATTCCTCTGTACTTGGCGGGTCCAGCCCGCTCAGTGAATTATATGGCACGGACAGGACGAAACTGATACGTTTAACTCGGAGTTATCGTTCGACGAAAGAGATTGTTGATTTTACCAAAGCTATGCTTCCGAACGGGGAGGAGATTGTGCCTTTTAATCGTGAGGGAGAAAAGCCTTGCGTTTATGAATATGCAAAAAGAGATGAGATGGAAGCAGCTATCATATCCGAGCTGGAAGAGCTTCAATCCGCGGGATATGAGTCCATAGCTGTCATATGTAAATCTGCGGGGCAAAGTCAGAAGGTGCATGAGCGCCTAGTGAGCCGCTTGAGCACGGCACCTAAGCTTGTTAAGAAAACGACGCTTGGATTTGAGAAAGGCGTACAAGTCATTCCCGCTTATTTAGCGAAAGGCGTTGAATTCGATGCCGTATTGATTTATGACGGATCAGCCAAAATGTATGATAAAGAAAGTGAACGGAAATTGTTTTATACAGCCTGTACACGGGCGATGCATCTGCTTCACATTTATTCCAAAGGCCCAGTGAGTCCTTTTGTATCTAATGTTGACCCGTCACTATTTAAGCATGCAGTGGAATACTCCAAATAAGCGATCTGGTTCAAGCTGAATAATAATAGCGAAACAGCAGCACATTCTATAGAGAAGAAAAGTGCTGCTGTTTGCTATTTGATTCAAGTGGATCAAATGCAAAATTATTACATATAATGAAACATTATAAGGCGTGTAATGTTAGAAAAATCCTTATTTTGCAGCTATTGAGCAGTCAAATTGAGAACTTTAAGTTAACTATATTTACATGTCGCAGCCGGAGTACTATAATCTAAAACAATATATTTTTTTAACGGTGAATGGGGGAGTATTTGCGTGAAAGTAAAACAATTTGCAAGACCCGTATTGGCAGACTGTGTTAAAGATCTTGTAGCTACGGCAAGAGGTGATCAAAAGGCGACACTTGTGATCCAGAACGGCAGTTTGGTTAACGTAGTTTCAGGTGAAATACTGGAAGGAATGTCTGTCGCAGTACAGGGCTCGCGTATTGCGTACGTAGGCAAGGACGTCTCCCATACGATTGGACCGGAAACCGAGATCATTGATGCAAGCGGCCAGTATATCGCACCTGGGCTGCTTGATGGACATTGTCATATTGAAAGCACACAGCTTACGGTTGCTGAATTTGCAAGAGCTGTTCTTCCGTTAGGAACGACAGGCGGATTTTTTGACGCTCATGAAATATCAAATGTGCTTGGTTTGAAAGGTCTGAAATATATGCTTGAGGAAGCAAGAACAACTCCGCTTGCTGCTTATATGCAGGCGCCTTCTTGTGTTCCTTCAACTAGTCCTGATCTGGAAACAACAGGAGCTTATATTGGTCCGGATGAAGTTGCTGAAGCCTATACCTGGGGACCGGACATGATTGGGCTCGGAGAAGTCATGAACTTCCCGGGTGTCGTATATGGCGACGAGAAAATGATGGGTGAGATTGAAGCTACTCTTCGGGCAAATCGAGTGGTTGACGGGCATTTTACTTGGGCAGCTGAAGATTGGCGGCTTCCCGTATATGCTGCTGCAGGTGTGACAGGGGACCATGAATGTGTGACGAAAGAAGATGTCCAAGAAAGAATCCGGCTTGGAATGTATGCGAAAATGCGCCAGGGTTCGGCTTGGCATGATGTAGCGGAAACGATCAAAGCCTCTACCGAGCTGGGTTTGGATACGAGAAGAATGATGCTCGTGACAGACGATCGAAGCTCAGAATCATTGCTTACAGAAGGGCATATGAATTATGTCGTTCGCCTGGCAATTTCGCAAGGGGTCAAGCCGGTAACCGCTTTTCAAATGGCGACAATTAACACGGCTGAACGCTTTGGTGTACAGAGAGACGTTGGCTCTATTACTCCTGGGTCCATAGCTGACATTATTCTTCTAAACGGTCGTCTTGCGGACGTTGATATTCATACAACCATTGCAGCAGGTCAAGTGGTTGCACGGGAAGGAAAGATGACAGCTGAGTGGGAGAAATATAAGTATCCAGAAGATGCGTTAGGAACAGTACACCTTGAGCCGAACATTCAGGCAAATGACTTTATCATCGAGGCGCCTGTGCAAGAGGGAGAGCTTGATGCCCGCGTGATTCAAGTGACCGAGAACCATGTTGAAACCAAGGAAGTCTGGAACCGTGTACGAATAGACTCAGGTCTCGTTAAACTGAGTAAGGATCAAGATGTTTGCAAAATTGCTGTTGTTGAAAGACATCATCGTACAGGCAATAAAGCAGTAGCCTTGGTAAGCGGTGTAGGGTTTAACCGTCCGGCGGCTATTGCAATGACCGTTGCTCATGATAGTCATAACCTAATGATCATCGGAACTGACGATGTACTTATGGCAGAAGCGGCCAACCGAGTTGTCCGTATGCAGGGCGGTGTTGCAGTCGTAACCGATGAGGGAATCACCGAATTCCCTCTGCCCATTGCGGGCTTGATGTCACCTGAGCCATTTGAGACAGTAGCTGCTCAATCCGCGGGGGTCAGTCTTGCACTCCAAACAGCAGGCTGTCATTTAAATAATGCATTTATGACCCTGTCTCTTCTGGCCCTTGTTGTAATTCCTGAGCTTCGGTTATCTGATAAAGGTTTGGTGCGTATTTCTTCCAACGGGATTGAGCTCGTATCATTGTTTGAGGAATAACCCTGTTGATTAATCATTAGCATAAAAAATAGGCAAACAGACATCTGTCTGTTTGCCTATTTTTCGTTTGAATGAATTTTATATAGCTTCAATAATTTAAATGATTCTAAAGTCCTATAACAACTTTTCGTGTTTCTCCGAAGAATAATATATGATACTTTCGTCCTTGTTTCGCACAAGTGAAACTGAGTCTTCGGTATTTAGTTGTGTGACCAATGGACGTTATTGTATGCGAATTGGAGGCAAATTTGCTGAAAAGCAAAGACGCAAAGCCAAGGGTCTAAGGTGAGTCTAATGACTTATGATGACAGCCGGTTGCCGATTTATCAGTTGAGGAACTTGTAGGTAAGACAATGTTCCTAAAAATCGAAGGAGTGTACAAAAGGAATGTGGAAAAAGGGAATCAAAAAGAGAAACAAAAAAACAGCGGTATTGCTGGCTGCAGCTATTTTGGCGGGCTCTTTTACCGGCATGGTAAATGATGCGGATGCTGTTGCTTATTCAAGCAAGCAAACCGGGACTTGGCTGTGGGATACAACCCAAATAAAAAGCGCTCCGGATAAAATTTTCGAATTTGCTGAAGCACAGGGTATTAATGCTATCTATTTGCAAATTAATCGGGACGTTCAAATACCTTACTACAAGGAATTTATCCGTAAGGCAAGTGCTGAAGGAATTGAGGTACAAATTCTGGATGGGCGCCCTTCCTGGGGATTAACGGAGTCACGGGAAGGATTGAGAAGTTTTATTGAATGGATTGAGAAATACCAGGCTCAAGCAGAAGAGAACGAGAAGTTCGCAGGTATCCATGTTGATATAGAGCCCCATGTGCTCGCAGAGTGGAAGACGAACAGAGATAGTGTTGTTGCCCAGTGGCAATCTAATGTTGAATATTTGACCAGTGAAGCTGATCGATTAGGACTTAAGATTACAGCGGATATTCCGTTTTGGCTTGATAATTACACGGTGCCGGGCGGGGAGATGAAGATTAGCAGCTGGATGATCCGCAAATTTGACGCTGTTACCGTAATGGCATACCGAGATACGGCTAACGCCATTTATAATGCGGCAGCCAGTGAACTGGAGGAAGCAGCCCTCCTGGGTAAAGAAGTATCCATCGCTGTTGAAACGAATCGCAGCAATGAAGGGGATTTCATTACTTTCTATGAAGAAGGCTGCGAATACATGCTTGCTGAGCTGCAGATTTTGGATCAGAAGGCGAGCAAACATGATTCTTATATTGGAATCTCGGTTCATGATTTTGCGAACTGGTCTAACCTTGTGAATCGGTAAACTTGATATATATCAGGTGCTTTGGGAGATATGGAACAACTCTCTCAAAGCACCTTTTCAATTTATCCAGTTACAGGCTCAAGGGCAAGTTGTTCATAAAACAGCTTGCGATACTGTGAAGGGGTCATTTTCTTTTGTTTTTTAAACAGAGTGATAAAATAGCTGAGATTGTCGTATCCCACCTCCATTGCAATGTCTACTACTTTATAATTTGTATTTTCAAGCAGCTTGCATGCTCTTTGAATACGATAGTTATTAATGTAATCAATGGGACTCTTCTGAACCATTTGTTTAAAGAAACGGCAGAAATGTCCTTCACTCATGTTGATGTGCTCCGAAAGGTCTTTTAGTTTGATTGGTTCGCTGTAATGATCATGAATATAACCTAGCGCAGTCTTTAATCGTTCGATTTTGTCAGGGCTGCCAGCGGCTACGTTACTTTTTATATCTCCGGCGTTCTCCATGTAAGGGAATAACTCGGCCAAAATCATATATAAATGTGCTTTGGTCGTAATTTCCATCGTCGGCTTTGTTTGCTCATGAACAAATAAGATTTGGTCGATATGACCGAGAATCGTTTTGCCCCATGAAGTTCGGCTTGAAATGTGACGCGGAGGGAGCAGCTTCTTTTTAAGTATGGGATCCATCATTTTTTCCTGGAGCGTATCATAGGTAGCGCTTGACAGCCATGCAGGATCAAACACGATTGCTGAAAAAACACAGCGTTCATCCCCCTGTAGGTAGCCGGCATGAATTTCTCCGCTGCCCACAAAAATAGCGTCGCCTGCTTTGACTTCATATACATTCATATCAATATGGAAGACGGCTGATCCGCTCTCAATAAGTATGATCTCCATCTCATCATGCCAGTGACAGTCAAGTATACTGTCACCATTCAATTGGTCTACTCCGGGGTAGACGCTGACAGGATACATGGGATTGCCATGGACTCGATTTTCTCGTAACAGCTCTTTATTCATAGTTCTAACTCTCCTAGTTTGGAAGGTATTCATTTCATATCATTTGAAATCGCTTCCATTTATGATGCGTTGTGTTAATATATAATAGAGAAAAGCATAGGAAAATATCAAAATAATGATATTATTCATCAAAATATCGTAAGAAAAACAAATAAAATATCAATATTATTATAGTATAACCGAAGGGGGAAAGAAAACATGAAATTTACTGATGGATTCTGGATGACTCGTGAAGGGTACCATATTCAAAACCCGACTGATATTCGTGATATTGTGCAAACAGGGGATTCTTTGACCGTATATGCGGCAACTAAATATATTCGCACGAAAGGCGACACTCTGAACGGTACATTGCTGAAAGCAACTTACAGCTCACCTATGCCTAACGTTATTCGTGTAACCTTGAATCACCATAAGGGCAGAGTGAAAAAAGGGCCTGAATTTGAGCTTAACAATCAAGATGCGAATGTTGAGATCTCAAAAAATGAACAAGGCGCTGTTTTGAAAAGCGGCAATCTGGAAGTTCAAATCGACAAAACGAACGGCTGGGACGTTAGCTTCCTCTATGGAGACAAACGGATTACAGGCAGCGGTCAAAGAGCGGCTGGTTATATTACAGGTCCGAGTAAGGAAGCGTACTTCCGCGAGCAGCTTGATCTCGGCGTTGGTGAATACGTTTACGGCCTCGGCGAGCGCTTTACTCCATTTGTTAAAAATGGTCAAGTGGTTGACACTTGGAATGAGGACGGGGGTACAAGCAGTGAGCAGTCATACAAGAACATTCCATTCTATATTTCCAATAAAGGATATGGCGTATTTGTAAACCATCCTGAACGCGTATCGTATGAGATTGCATCTGAGAATGTATCTAAAGTGCAATTCAGCGTAGAGGGAGAGACTTTGGAATACTTCATTATCGGCGGTGACAATCCAAAGGATGTCCTGGATAACTATACTAAATTAACAGGTAAACCAGCGCTTCCACCGGCATGGACGTTTGGTCTGTGGCTTACGACTTCATTTACAACGGACTATGATGAAGGTACTGTAAATCACTTTGTAGACGGAATGGCAGAGCGTGATCTCCCGCTTTCTGTATTCCATTTTGACTGCTTCTGGATGAAGGAATACCAATGGTCTGATTTTGTATGGGACGAAGCAATGTTCCCGGATCCGGAAGGCATGATTCGCCGTTTGAAAGACAAAGGTCTGAAAATATGTGCTTGGATCAATCCTTATATTGCAGAAAAATCCTACTTGTTTGATGAAGGTATGGAGAACGGTTACCTTGTAAAAACAGCGGATGGCAGTGTATGGCAATGGGATATGTGGCAAGCAGGTATGGCTCTGGTTGATTTCACGAATCCAGATGCTGTTAACTGGTATAAGAGCAAGCTGGAAGTACTGCTTGATCAAGGTGTTGATTCATTCAAGACAGACTTCGGTGAAAGAATTCCGACAAATGTTGTGTACTTCGATGGCTCTGATCCGGTTAAAATGCACAACTACTATACACAGCTCTATAACAAAGCTGTATTTGAATTGCTCGAAGAGAAGATTGGCAAGAACGAAGCAGCCCTGTTTGCACGCTCTGCAACAGCAGGTGGTCAACAGTTCCCGGTTCACTGGGGCGGAGACTGCTCTTCTACTTATGAATCCATGGCTGAATCGCTTCGCGGCGGCTTGTCGCTTGGACTTTCCGGCTTCGGATTCTGGAGCCATGATATCAGCGGCTTTGAAAATACAGCGACCCCAGACGTATACAAACGCTGGGTACAATTCGGACTTTTGTCTTCCCACAGCCGTCTACACGGAAGCACTTCGTATCGTGTGCCTTGGCTGTTTGACGAGGAATCCGTGGACGTCGTTCGTGACTTTACCAAACTCAAAATCAGCCTGATGCCGTACCTGTACAATTCCGCTCAGGAATCGACTGTGAAAGGTATTCCGATGATGCGCGCTATGGTGTTGGAATTCCCAGAGGATCCTACAACATACAACCTGGATACCCAATACATGTTTGGTGATTCTATTCTTGTTGCGCCGATCTTTAATAAGGAAGGCGATGTAACTTACTACTTGCCAGAAGGAACTTGGACAAACTTCCTGACAGGTGATAAAGTTCAAGGCGGTCGTTTTGTACGTGAGAATCACAGCTTCCGCACACTGCCAATGATGATCAAACCTAACAGCCTGATCGCAGTTGGTGCAGTTAATGATGTGATCGAGTATGACTACGCAGAAGGTGTATCACTGCAATTATTCGAGCTCGGTGATGGAAATACAGCAGAAGCAAACGTAGTCAGCGTTAAATCTGAGCAAGAGCTGAACGTAAAAGCAGCACGCACAGGCGGAAGCATCCAAGTGTCCGCTGAAGGAACAGGTAAAGCATGGACGCTCGTTCTTCGCGGCATTCATGAAGTAGCTGGTGTTCAAGGCGGTACTGCAGCCAAAGGAGAACAGGGCATCATTGTAACTCCAGACGCAAATACAGGAACATTGACTATCACGCTTTAATTGCAATAAAGGAAAGGGCGGAGCCGCTGGGCTCCGCTTTTTTCAATTAGGTACACATTTACTGGTGTATCAAAACCTTCCCCATACCATTTGCATAATTGGATACCAAATCAGCCACATTAAAAAAGTCGAGTTG
Source organism: Neobacillus mesonae (assembly GCA_023715865.1). Classification (GTDB taxonomy): domain Bacteria; phylum Bacillota; class Bacilli; order Paenibacillales; family Paenibacillaceae; genus Paenibacillus. The sequence continues at coordinate 1,900,737 of JAMBOW010000001.1, read as the reverse complement.
TATAAATATTTATAGCTGATTTGCGATAGTCCAACTTAACAAAGGTGGTTAGCATCAGATGGATAACAAGAAGCTTGATCTGGCCGCTCTTTCATCAATTCCGCTTATTATGACCCTCGGTAACTCAGCGCTGATTCCTATCCTGCCGCAGATCTCAAGAAAGCTTGATGTCTCGACTTTTAGAGTCAGCATGCTTATAACCGTGTATGCTGTTGTAGCTATTATTCTTATTCCGATTGCAGGGTATTTGTCGGATCGGTTTGGGCGTAAGGCGGTGATCATACCGAGTCTTATAATCGCAGCGATCGGAGGGGCCGTATCGGCCGGTGCAGCCTGGTGGCTTACGGACGGTGCAGCATATTGGGTCATACTCAGTGGCCGGTTTTTACAAGGGATCGGAGCTGCCGGAGCCTTTCCTATCGTTATCCCGCTTGTGGGGGACATGTTTGAAGATGATGAGGAGGTAAGTAAAAGCCTCGGTATCATTGAAACATCGAATACCTTAGGTAAGGTGCTTAGTCCAATTATTGGTGCTGCCCTTGGGGTATGGCTTTGGTATGCGCCATTCTTAATGATTCCGGCTCTCTGTCTAATTTCAGTCTTACTTGTTATTTTTTTAGTGAAAAGCCCAAAAAAGAAAAAGGAAGCGCCTTCCTTCAAGGAGTTTCTAGGCTCTGTTAAAGAAGTCCTTGTCCTGAAAGGGCGCTGGCTATATGCCATATTTGCTGTGGGCTGTATTTGCATGTTTGTTATTTTCGGTGTGCTATTTTATTTGTCAGAGACACTTGAATCGAGATATAACATCCACGGAGTAACCAAAGGCTTTGTTCTCGCGATTCCTCTAGCTGCCCTCTGTTTATCATCCTATTTGAGCGGGAAGATTATCGGTAAACATAAGAAAAGGATGAAATGGATTGGCTGCATCGGACTTGTATTAATGACAGCATCTCTTGTGATTATGGGGCTTTCGAGTCAAATTTACTACGTAATCGGTGTATTTACTGCAGGCGGCATCGGAATTGGAGCTGCGCTGCCTTGTTTGGATGCACTTATTACGGAAGGGATTGAGGAAGAGCAGCGCGGAACGATAACCGCATTGTTTTCGAGCATGCGTTTTATTGGTGTGTCATTAGGTCCTCCCATCATTTCATTGCTGCTGAGAACCTCACACTTTACCCTTTTTATGTCTCTTGCTGCTGTAGGTGCGGCCGGCATTCTGCTTACCCTGTTCTCCATCAAACCGAGTGAGGATGAAGGAAGCACGGGCGGGGACAGCAAGAAATCGAGACATGTCCACTATCGTTTGGGTGGAAAAAGTATGGTTAGAGTGAAGAGAAAAGTGTAATCAACAATAAAAACAGCCTGCAGTTGTGAAATACTGCAGGCTGTTTATTGTTCTTCTATCTTATGAATTTTTAGCTGGAGTCCGCTGTTTAATAATACGAGCATAAACTACGTAGAATAGGAGCAGGATCACCACAAATAAGGATGAATAACGATACATAGACTCATAGCTAGAGGCTGAGGCGATTAGACCCAACAAAAGGGCGCCGATGGCAATTCCAAAATCAAGAGTATTTAAAAACATGCCATTCGCCATACCTCTTTGTGAAGGAGGTACAACTTGGATCATCCATGTTTGGAACGTCGGCTGCAGCGATCCATAACCTAATCCAAACATAAAGGCAGCAAAGAACAGGCTAATGGTCGAGCTTGTATATGATAGAAGAATGAGCCCAATGATAACGGATATCGATCCAGGAATGATCAAGGCGCCATGACCCTTCATATCATATATGCGGCCAGCAAAAGGACGTACAATTAGAATGGCTATCGCATTAAATAGAAAGAATAAAGCCGGATTTGCTATCCCTTTTTCAGCGCCAAATATAGCAATAAATCCGACCAATCCTCCATAAGTAACGGCCAAGAGTGTATTTAGAAGAGAAGGCACCAGAAGAGCCTTGTTAAACCCTTTTGTTTTTGGTGGAGTAAACTCTGTTTGTACAGGCTTCTTCCTTCTATTTTTCGATGTAAGGATATAGCTTAGCGGCACAATGACGATGATGGCTACAGCGGTCGACCATGTAAGTGTTCCAAAACCGAAAGAATTGAGAAGCGACAATCCGATAATAGGCCCGATCGACATTGCAAGACTTGTAGAAAGGCCAAAGTACCCCATACCTTCTCCCATTCTTTTCGTGGGAATAACATCCGATGCCATCGTAGGGAAGGCCGTACTGCTCATGCCGAAGCCGATCCCAAAAACCATGCGCAGAACAAGCAAGAGGCCCATGAATGCTGCAAGGTGATATCCCAGAGTCGCGATCAAAGCGATAATAATGCCAAGATAGATCATTAAGTTGCGATTTCCCTTTTCGAGCTGTTTGGCAGCGTAGACCCGGGCCAATATAGCGCTGAGAGCAAATAGAGTAGTAAACAGGCTTACTTGGAATGAGCTGGCATTAAACTCCCCTTTAACGTAAGCCGGAAGGGTGGAGACGATCATGTGAAGCTGCAGAAACAACAGAAAATTACATAAAGTTAAAATAATGAACTCTTTTGTCCATAATTTAGTCTGTTCATGATGCATTAGTGTGATTAAACTCCTTCTATATTCGGGATGTTACTTCGCTGCCGATTCCTTTTCATGCAGCTTTTCAAGATAGGATCCGATATCCGAGAGAACCTTCCAAAAAACATCCATGTCCTCTTTCGGTACGATCTGGGCAATTTCTTCATTAAAACTTGATTCGATAGGAAGAAGCGTGTTGGAAAGATCCCGGCCCTCCTCCGTTAGAAAAAGCTCGAAAGCTCGACGGTCTTTCTGACTGGGCTTCCGTATAATCAGGTTCTTCTTCTCAAGCATATCGAGGATTCTTGTCGTTGTGGGTTGATCTTTATACGCTTTTACTGCGATTTCTTTCTGATTAAGGCCCTCATTGCTGTAAATCTGGAGCAGGACAGACCATTGCTCGGTCGTTATGTCATACTCCTTGAGACGGCTCGTCATGACGTTAACTGCGCGTCTGTGAGCAACCCCGAGCATAAAGCCGATGGAAAGATCGGATACAGATGTGTTCAACTTATGCATAACTCCTTTCTAAAATAAACGGTTTTTTGCTAACGTATATACTTGTCATGCTAATATTATTGAATGCGTGTAAAACTGTCAATTCCAAAATCTATGTTTTGTTTTTTCATCGAACTTAAATCTGCCAGTTTGGCGCATAAATGATATAGTTAAAGTGTAAAAACACTCTCTATCAAGGAGGTACGGTCATGGAGTTATCAAGCCGGCAGCAAGAAATTATAGACCTGGTCTCTCACCATGCTCCAATCACTGGAGACCATATCGCAGAGCTGCTCGGATTAAGCCGTCCTACCATCAGATCGGATCTGTCTCTATTGGTAATGCTCGGATTATTGGATGCAAAGCCTAAGGTTGGCTATACCCTTGGTACTGCGAGTAACGAGGTCAGTCCTTTACATGAGCAGATATCCAGATTAACTGTAGGAGATGTGCTGACACCGCCGATTTTAATTGAGGCTCATCGATCTGCCTATGATGCAGTGGCCATGCTATTCCAGGAGAATACAGGAACCCTTTTTGTAGTTAATGATAATAAAGACTTTGTCGGTATTGTTTCACGGAAGGACTTACTGAAAATAACATTAGGGCACGCTGATCTAAGAACTATCCCTGTAAGTATGGCAATGACGAGAAGAGCCCAAAGTGTTGCCCTTACCCCTCATGATCCGGTTACACATGCTGCAAAGATGCTTATCCGGTATCAAGTGAATTGTCTGCCTGTTATACGGGGGGAGGTGGAACCCTCCGACGCGGAGCATGAAGTGATCGGGAGAGTGTCCAAGACGAATTTGCTCCATCTTTTTATTGAGCTTGCCGGCGTCTAAATATAGCAGATCAATAAAACGATTTTTTGGTCGGGAGGATAATGAATGTCTATCTTTATCACTATCGCGTTAATCGTCGGTTTTTTCGGGATTATCGGAAATCAAAACATCATGCTCAGAAAGATCGATCGATTGGAGGGTGTTCTAAGAGAAATCAGTGATGAACTTAAGAGAAATAACAAGGCATAACAGATTTCACCCTTGATTGTAGAACCTTCTTTTCTGTGGGATAATACAGCTATTATGCACATGAGGGGGCGCTTGTACTGCACTGGATTGCCATGATCACCATGCTGATCGACCATATAGGAGCGGTTTTTTTTCCAGAAGAGACTGTGCTTCGTATTATCGGCAGAATTGCTTTTCCGGTATACGCATTTTCGATTTTTCTCGGATATATACACACTCGCAATGTGAAACGCTATACTTTCCGGCTGTTTATTATCGCAATTATATCGCAGGTGCCGTTCATGCTTGCCTTTAATCAAGCCACGCTTAACGTCGTATGGACATTACTCGCCTCGCTTCTGGTGCTGCAGGCTCTGGATAAAGTAAAGAATGCGTTTGTATCCATCCTGATTGTTATTGCAGCAGGTCTGATTATGGAAGTATCTACAATGGACTATGGGATATACGGATTATTATTAGTGTTGATTTATAGATATACCGAAGGTTACGTCATGGTATTTGCGCACCTGTTACTAAACATTGTTGATTTGGTCCAATCTCAGATTCAAATATGGAGTACGTTCTCCACTGTATTTATTGCTTTTGCTCTGCACAAGGGAGTATCTTTCAGATCTACTGTTCCGCGCTGGCTGTGGACAAGCTTCTATCCTTTGCATCTCGCGATCATTGGCATCCTCCGTGTTTACCGTAACGGCGGGTTTTTATTCTAGTAAATAAATGGAATAGTAAAAATTGTTCATGTATAATAATTCAAAATTGTTTAAAATGAAACATATATTTCATAGGTGACATGAATCGGTTACAATAGTATGTATACGAAAGAACAAAGATTGGGAGTTGAACAGAGGGTGGATTTGAAACGTTTAGCGGCAGAGAGAGCGGTTGAATATGTTAAAGACGGAATGAAGGTAGGCCTTGGAACAGGTTCGACAGCTTATTGGGCTATTCAACGACTGGGTGAACGAGTTAAGAATGAAGGATTGCAGATTCAAACAGTTGCTACATCTCAAGCGTCAGAAGACCAAGCAAGAGAGCTCGGTATTCCATTGATTCCATTCGCTGAGATCGGCCGGCTTGATGTTACAATTGACGGTGCTGATGAAGTAGATGGCCGCTTGAACCTGATTAAAGGCGGAGGCGGCGCTCTCTTACGTGAAAAAATTGTAGCCATGAACAGCAGACGCCTCGTAATCGTTGTTGACGAAAGCAAAGTTGTACATACACTTGGAAAATTTCCGCTGCCTGTTGAGATTGTTCCGTTTGCTTGTGAATGGACCTTCCATGCGCTTGATCAAATGGGCTGTCATCCGGTATGGAGGATGAATGGAACAGAAAAGTATAAGACGGATAATGGCAATTATATTGCAGATTGCAAGCTGGGCCGGATCTCTGACGCGGAAGCTCTGAATCAGAAGCTGAACATGATTCCTGGAGTAGTTGATAACGGATTATTTGTAGATATGGCAGATACGATCGTTGTCGCAAACGCAGAAGGAAATATTGAAATTAAACGCAAATAAGAAGCATTCACTGGGGTTACGATCTTAAAGTTTGACCTCAAAGCATTTTAAGAGAGGATAGGTAATCCACGAATAGGGGGTGATAACTTCATAGTATAAGTTATGGAGTTCATCACACTTGATGTGGATTATGGTTATTGGAGGCAAGGTTATGTCTAATATACGCGATGATAAAGATTTATCGCTTCAGCTGTTTGTGGTGCTTGCCAGAGCTTATAATTCCGTCACTGCAAGGTCAAACCGTGATATTCAAAGCCATGGCTTGAACACGACGGAATTTGGCGTTCTGGATTTGCTGTATCATAAAGGCCCGCAGCCCCTTCAGAAGATCGGTGAAAAAGTACTGATGTCCAGCGGCAATATTACTTATGTAGTGGACAAGCTTCAGAACAAGAAACTCCTTACACGCAGAGCCTCGCTGGAGGATCGAAGAGTCATATATGCGGAGCTGACAGAGCAAGGAACCGAGTTCTTTGAACAAATTTTTCCGCAGCATCATGAAGTGATTATCAAAGCAGAGCAAGGTCTTTCGGACGACGAAAAAAGAGAAGCGATTCGCTTACTTAAAAAGCTCGGTTTATCGGCAAGCGGTAGATTGTCCGAGATCAATCAGAGCAGTTAGCAGGGTTGGCCCTATGAATAGGGTCAATCCTTTTTTTGTATATGTCTGACTTGCATGTCTAATAATCTTATGGGACAATCGTAATATTCATAGATGCATGAATTCTGATTGGAATAAGAGGAGTGCATTCATTTGTATGTTGTTCAATCTATTGTCGAGGTTCCTGTAGATAAAGCCGAAGAGGTGATTGGGCTCTATCTGAACAGAAGCCGTACTGTTGACAAGTCCCCTGGATTTTTGTCTTTTCAGCTGCTGCAAAATGAAGCAAGACCGGGTGAACTTACGGTTCATATGACCTGGGAAGCCAAAGAGGATTATATTCGCTGGGTAACGAGCTCTGATTTTAAGCGCATTCATGAGCTGGAGCGAAAATACCCGGATCAGGAGCTGGCTAATATAACCCCTACGGTAAAGAGATTCACATTAAGGGCAGATTAGAAGCTGCAAATCGTTGTTTAAGAAGCTTTTTTAAGGCAAGGAAGGAGCTGCATTATTTATGAATTCAATTCATTATGCAGCTGGTGTAGCGCTTTTAAGAGATGCTGATATGCTGGCTGAGCAAATAACGCATCGACAATATAAGCTCCAGCCTGATCTAGAACAGAAGTTTGGAGATTCCGGACGAATTCGAACCAAGCAGGATTCGTTATACAGCCTGAACTTTTTAGCTGAGAGCGTTATGATGAAGAGTCCGATTCTGTTTACTAGCTATGTGTCATGGCTCAAGACTCTGCTTAAGGGTTATCGGGTTACAGATGAGGATATACGTATTAATTTGTTGTTAATTAAAGAAATGATAGAACGCCATTTTGAATATACGGATAAAGAGCTTATTTTAGACTATTTGGAAATGGGGATTCTCGAGATCGAGGCAGAGAAGCCATCCCCATCATTTATTAGAGAGGAACTTCCACACTACGCTGAGGCAAAGTTATATCTTGACGAGCTGCTTTCCGGCAATCGAAAGGCTGCATCTGCCATAATTGAAAGCTTGGCTGCAGATAATACTCCGATCAAAGATATTTACACGTATATTTTTGAGCTTACCCAGCATGAAATTGGACGCTTGTGGCAGAGAGGTGAAATTACGGTGGCTCAGGAACATTTCTGTACGGCGGCAACACAAGCCAATATATCTAGACTCTATTCTTATTGGCTGATCAAGCCTGCAAGAGGACACCGTATCGTTTCCGCTTGTGTCGGGAATGAACAGCATGAAATCGGATTGCGGATGCTTACAGATCAATTTGAGATGGAGGGTTGGGATACCTACTATCTAGGGGCAAATGTGCCTGATCGAAGTCTCGTGGATTCACTAGTAAAGTATAAAGCTGATCTATTGGCCTTATCTGCAACGATGACATATCATGTTCATCTGGTCAAAGAACTGATTGCTTATGTTCGAGCAAATTCCGCGACCGCCCATATAAAAATATTAGTCGGAGGTATGCCATTTAACACGGATCCTGAATTGTGGATGGCAGTAGGAGCAGACGGATTTGCAGAAGATGCGAATGGAGCCATTACCCTGGCGAACAAGCTTGTATCTGCCCAATAAAATATGAACCCTTCGTGTCAATAGGTACGGATGAAGGAGGGGTATAATGAATCCATCATTTGATGGGATTGAATTAGGTAGGCTTCGTGATATCATTGAGGATTTAAATAAAGAAATTATCCGCAGCAAGGATCAGGAAAGGTTGTTGCTGCAAGAATTTACGAACATGAACAATGAACTCGTTACACTGCAGCGCGAGCTGTCGAAGAATAATATGCAGCTTAGAGAGGCAAGAGAAAATGCAGTGCTTGCAAATGAAGCGAAGACGGAATTTCTTGCGCTCTTAAGTCATGAATTTAGAACCCCATTAAACGGAATTTTGGGCATGGCAGAAGTACTCTCCTTATCCACATTAACGGAAGAGCAGAAACAGTCCGTGTCCGTTATTCAGGAATCTTCTCATATTTTACTCCATCTTATTAATGATTTGCTTGATTTGTCCAAGCTGGAGGCTGGCGAGATGAAGCTTAGCTCTTCTCCTCTGGATCTAAGAGCAATTATTAAACATGTAACTCTTCTATTGTCCCAGAAAGTTTCAAGCAAAGGTAATCGGATAGAGACAGAAATCGACCATGCTCTTTCTGATGTTCATATCGGTGATTCGGCGCGAATGACTCAGGTGCTCACCAATCTCGCAGGCAACGCAAACAAGTTTACCGATGACGGTCTAATACAAATTGGCGTAAAGCTGTTGTATCAGACGGAGACAGAGCAAAAGCTGCGGATTGAAGTGACAGACAGCGGTGTAGGCATACCACATGAGGAACAGGTGAAGCTGTTTAAGCCCTATTCCCAGACAAGGGAAGGGCAAAAATACGAACATGGCGGAACAGGCCTTGGACTATCCATTTGCAAGTCGTTTATTGAGCTGATGGGTGGAGATATAGGGGTCATTAGTGAACAAGGATCAGGATCTACATTTTGGCTTGAACTCGTTTTACCAATAGGACAGAAGCAAGCAGAGACTGATAGCTCTGCAGACTTTAGTCAAACAAATCACGATGCAAGAATTGAAGCGAAAGATCCTTTGTTAGAACACCCTGTACTTCTTGCGGAAGATAATGGCATCAATCGTAAAGTGGTGCTGGTTCAGCTTAAGAAATTGGGAATCACGAATGTAGAAACTGTTGAAGATGGGGAGGAAGCCGTATCCGCTTATTTAAGCAAACCGTATTCCCTCATTTTGATGGATAACTTGATGCCGAAGCTGAACGGAATTGAAGCAACGAAAAAAATACGGCAGATCGAACTTGATGAGATGAAGGAGCGCATTCCGATCATTGCTCTTACTGGTAATGTATTTCCGGGCGAGCGGGATAAGTGCATTGAAGCAGGAATGGATGACTATCTTGCAAAGCCGACTTCTCTTGATGCATTGCAGGAAATTATTTATCGGTGGATATCCGGAAGGAACGTACAAATCTTAGATAAAGAGACATTGGCAGGGCTGTTGAATCTTGGAGATGATGAAGACAGTGAGCTACTGGCCACGCTGCTTGAAATGTACCGAAATGACACCCCTGATAAAATCAAACGACTGATACAATTTGTAATAGATAGGGAGTATAACGAGGTCATTGAAACAGCACACGATTTAAAATCCAGCAGCTTAAGTCTGGGCATTCATTATTTGTCTACTTTGTTTGCATCCATTGAGGAAGCTGCGAAATCGGGTCAAATGGGCCGTGTTGATTGCTTGCTGGAATCATTGGAGCCTGCTTATTTGGAAGCATGTGCAGCAATGGAGAACTATCTATGAGCCGCATATATAATCTATTTGGCTAAATTTACGAATTTGTTAGAGGTAAAACCAGGAAGCTCACAGAGGCTGCCTGGTTTTTTGCTTCTTAAGTTTATTCGTGATTGAAGCTTACTTTGTGTAAAATGGGTATTAGTTACAGAGTAGTAATGTGAGAATAAAGTTCGTTAGATAAAGAACGAAAGACTTGGTTGGATGAAGGAGAGAGCTTGAATGTGGTGGATTATTATTGTTCTATTGGTGCTCATCGCCATTGTAGTAACAGCTGTATCTCATTTTTATAAAATGGCCGTCAAACGTGCTCCTAAAGCATTTTTAATGGAAAATGCAGAGCAGGCAGCCGGTGATCAGGCAGTATCGTCAGGTCCTGACTATGCTTGGATTCGATCGAAAAAACCGGAGGAGCTCGAGATTACTTCTTTTGATGGTTTGAAACTGAAAGCAACATGGATTGAAGCAGAATCAAAAACGAATCAAACAGTGATTCTGGCGCATGGCTATACGGGACGCGGTTACGATATGTCTGCATTTGCCAAATTCTACGTGGAAGAGCTCGGATTTAACGTTCTGATGCCGGATGACCGTGGTCATGGAGCAAGCGAAGGAAATTATATTAGCTTTGGATGGCATGACCGTTTAGACTACATAGACTGGATGCAGGTAGTCATTATGCGCAAAGGCCTAGACTGTGAAGTGATACTGCATGGTATTTCTATGGGAGCTGCAACGGTTCTAATGGCAAGCGGAGAGAAGCTTCCTACGCAAGTGAAAGCAATTATTGCAGATTGCGGATACACGTCAGTGCAGGCTGAATTAACCTATCAGTTAAAGCAGATGTTTAAGCTCCCAGCCTTTCCATTCATCCCGCTTACGAGCCTGTACACAAAGCTAAAATCCGGTTACTCCTTTAAAGAAGCATCCGCACTAGAGCAAGTCAAGAGAACTCAGCTGCCGATTCTATACATTCATGGAGAAGAGGATAAATTTGTTCCAACATCGATGGTTTACGAATTACATGAGCAAAGCGGGGGAGACAAATATTTATTCACTGTTCCCAATGCAGCTCACGGGACTGCGTTTATTGTTGATCCAGATGGATATAAGCTTGCTGTGCAGGAATTTTTGGGAAATTATTTGGAACAGAATCAGAAGGTCAGCTAAAGAAAGGAGTTCGTTATAATGGATCAGAGGCGTCAGTGTGCCCAATGTGGTGAACGGCTGGAGAATAATGTGTTCAAATGCAAAAATTGCGGGGAGCTTGCTGTTAAGAAGAGCAAGACACTCAACGTAAATGATTTGCCAGGGGAGGATCTATTTTATTTGGACGGTTACTCTGCCATTCTACTTATTCTACTTACGATATTATTACCTCCCATTGCGGCTTTGACAGGCACACTTATGCTGTTTCATGACGATGGGTATCGAAGAGATGTTGGTAAATTAATGGTGACTGGCGGGCTGATTATGACGGTTATATATGGTGTTCTCATAATAAGAATGTAGTCCCTAACAGGATGAAGCAAAAGCTTCCGAAATGGTTAATGGATACATAGCAACCATGATATCTAACCATAGCGGAGGTGCTGCATTGATGAATAACCAATTTAAAGAAGCTCGTAAAATGGAAGAAAACTATCATAAACAATTCTATCAGGAACATGATTTATATGAAGAAGGAACATGGATGGCAGGTCCAATGCCGATCGTAATGGATTCTTTAGACCGCCTGATGAGTATAGAATCGGATCTGTCTATTCTTGATCTGGGTGCCGGCGCCGGAAGAAATACGATTGCCATGGCGGATAAGCTTAAGGGGACCAAAAGTGAGATTGTAGCAGTTGATTTGCTGGAGGAAGCAGTTCAAAGCCTGCTAGAGCATGCCAAAAAGTATGAAGTAGAGCATATGATTTCAGCAGAGCAAGCGGATATTGAGCATTACGAAATAATAGAGAACGGCTATGATTATATTGCCGCTTGCTCCTGTCTTGAACACGTGTCTTCTATAGAGGCTCTTTATCGGGTGCTTAACAGAATGAAGAATGGTACAAAGCTCGGAGGAATCAATCTCATTACAATGAGCACGAATGTAGAAGAAGTAACAATTCGCGATTCAATGCCAAGAGAACCTATGATTGAGCTCAATCTGCCTACCCTGGATGCAGAACAATTGCTGTCAGACCAATACAAGGAGTGGGATATTTTGTTCTCTGAGCGGGTTACCCAGACCATCCCTGAGCAAAAATACGATGAGCCTACAGAATTTCGTTGTCAGCTGATCCGGTTTGCAGCAAGAAAAAGAATGACTTAGAGAGCAGCAGATTTTTATCTGCTGCTCTTTTCCGTGATACGTGATTCCTCATTTGTCAAAAAAGTACAAACTATTCATTGAATGCCTATGAAGATATGAACTATAATTTATAAACAAGGAGGCCGATATGAATTGAGTTATGAGGAGCAGCTTTATCATATCATGAATGATGTTCAGGTCATGGACGATCTAAAGCGTGTTCGGGAATTAGGACTTCCCGAGGGCTGTATTGCAGCCGGCTACATTCGTAATCGTGTATGGGACGTGCTGCACGAATACAAGGAGTTGACCCCGCTTCATGATATTGATGTTATTTATTTTAATCCTGCAGAAACAGAGGAATGGATAGACAAGCAGTATGAGGACCGTCTCAAATCAGGGCAGATCAGGAGAAATTGGCAGGTCAAAAATCAAGCCAGAATGCATGAATATAATCAGTCACCTCCTTATCAGTCTGTAGAAGATGCGATGAAATATTGGCCGGAGACGGCAACGGCAGTCGGTATCAGGCTGAATGATCAGGACGAAATGGAGATTATTAGTTCTTTCGGGCTGGCAGATCTGTTTGAAATGAACGTAAGAAAAAGCCCATATTTCCGTAATTCTGCGTTTTTTAAGCAGCGTGTCTTTGAAAAGGAATGGCTGGATCACTGGCCTTTGCTCATATTGCACAATTAGCCTTCAGTCAGTAGCAGCATCGTTTTAACTAAGATAGAGAAATAAGAAGTTTACCCACATAGGAAAGACAAAAGAGAGAAGCAACAATTAAAAAGGGGAAAAGTGGGGATTAAAAATGCCTTGGCCAATGGTTCATCTAACAATTGCCCATCTGGTAAAGCAAGGACGGCCATCGCCGTCTTTTGTACTTGGCAGCATCGCACCCAACGCTTTTCGTGTACGGCACGATGCGAATGAACAGATGAAATGGGCAAGTCATCTATGTCCCGCAGATGGTGTACTGCCTCGTGTGAAGGACATTCAGCTGTTTCATACAGCTCATACGGACCGAAATCTTGGAGAGTCATACAGCGAATTTTTGCTAGGCTATGCCGCTCATTTATATGTTGATGTTCGTTGGGCAGAAACAGTGTATAAAGGAATTGAAAATTACGTCCAGCGTATAATTATATATCGTTGGTACAGCCAAATGAGATCGTTTCAGAGGCTTTATCAGCGTGATGTACTGCAGCTGGAATACATACTTATGGACATGCATCCGGAAACCAAGGATTTACTTGAAGCTTTGGAGGCTGCGCCGGCACTCCCTATGGGTGCTCTCGTTACAATGGATGAAGTGGATGATTATAGGTTTGAAATTTTAAGGAAGCTGGAGGAGCCTATTAAACCCCGCGCTCTTCGGTTTATGGACATAGAGCGAATAGAACAGTTTATTAGGGATACGGCTGATGAGCTCAGCTGGCTGCTTCCGTCCTGGCAGGCTCGAAGTGAGATGTTTCATCCCGGTTTTCAGGAGGAGGTCTATCATGATTGAAACATCTGACATCGTGATCGGGATTGATGGAGGGGGAAGTTTTACAAGAGTCACTGCTGCTGATTTGAATGGAAACATACTTTCACAGGTGCGCCAGGGAGGCACCAATCGATATCATAATATAGATGCAGAAGCTCATCTTAAATCCGGAATTATAGAGGTTTTGGAAGCAACCGGGAGAGAGACCCAGAACGTTGTCTCCGTTACTGCAGCACTGGCAGGGATAGACAAGCCTGGAGATGAAGAGTGGGCAAAGGATGTCCTACTTGAACTGGGGACTTCATCAAATCTACAGGTCGTCAATGATACGCTTGCTGCACATCGCTCCATTTTTTTAGGGCGTCCAGGTATTGTGGCTATCGGTGGGACCGGCTCGCTTATATTTGGTATCAATGAAGAAGGCAAAATGGTTCGCAACGATAATTTTAATCACTATGCACATGTGGCAGCCAGATTTTTATCGTATGAAACCGTTTATGCGATCATTGCAAGATATTACGATGATAGTGATCTCCCCCTCGTACAGCAGGTTCTCGAACATGTTGGCTGTACTTCCGTAAATGCGTTGGCTGAATGTGCCCTCAAGGGATATGGACTGGATAAGCGAGGACAGAATCGCATGCTTGGGGATATGGCGTCACTGATTACTGAAGCAGCCGGCTTGGGAATTCCCTTGGCACAAAGAGTATGTAATGAAGCTGCAAGACAAGTAGCTGTCGGCATTCGGCTCATCGCAGCGTCATTTCAATCCTCTGAAATTTCCGTATCCTTCAGCGGCAGCTGCATCACTTCACCGTATATGAAGGAGGCAGCGTTTTCACAATTGGGATGTCAAAACCAGCAGCGTACAAATACACTCTCTTTTTCATACGTAGAGCAATTGCTTCCCAGCGACATTGGTGCAGTGTTGATGGCCTATGAAGCTGCTGGAATACGGACGACAAAGCAAATGTTGATGAGACTCGGACAGCATTTTAATATAGGTGAACTTGAAATTTGAAGCTAAAAGTCCTAAAGTACGTATAGTCAAGGATAATAGGACAGGAGGATTTTCATTTGTTAGTTTCTATTAAAGATCGCATAAATGACCCAATTGTGGAGGAGCTCATCGGATATTCGACGCTGCCAGAAGAGAGTCATATAAAAGCCGCTATGGCACTGTATAAGGACCATGATCATTATGAGTTGTATGGATTTGAAGATGAAGAGCAGCTTGTTGCTATCATCGGTGTAGAGCAGAATGGCCGTCAGGTGACAATCAAGCATTTGGCTGTACTTCCGGAGAATCGGGAAAAAGGGTACGGCCGAGGTATTATTTCGGAGATGATCAGCCGGCTTGAACCAGAGATCGTCATCGCGGAAACGGACGAAGAAGCTGTTGATTTTTACCGTAATGTAGGTTTTGTCGTGTATAGTCTTGGGGAGAAATATCCTGGAGTTGAACGCTTTCGCTGCGTATTTGAAGCAGAAGAAGAGGAGTAATGCAGTTTCATAAGGCGTGAAGCCTGATAAACGATGTTTTGTTCTGGGAATCTACAACTTTAATCGAGGAGCCCGACTTCATGTCAACGACGGTATATAGAGTACTTGGTTTATTGCTTGGTCTAGTCGTTCCATTTGTAGCTTTAGGATTTAAGCTTGTCATGTTTGTTCTGTTTCTTCTGCTTGTGTACGCTGAATTACGCAAAGTTAAGATTCCCCAGAGCGGCATTTATTTTATCGGGGGAATGCTGGTTGGAAGTATTGCAGCCTATTTTATATAGAAAGTTAGCATGTTCTGAAGAAAACACATACTTTAGTTTCGGTGAGACAGCCGTTTCTGACGTATTTGTTTTTCTACATAAAAAATGAGGCTTCAACAGGACAACTTGCCGTGCCAAAAGCCTGATTCCCTCCATAAGCTACAACATCACCAGAGAAGATAGAATAAGCTTCAATCTATCTCTAGTTTACGCGAAAAGGAGGAAGTCGATTTGGTGTACCGATATTTGGCGCTTGGAGATTCACTGACGGTTGGAATCGGTGCATTGTTTGGCAGCGGATTTGTACCTCTTTACCAAAGCAGATTAGAATATCATTTGCGCAGCATGGTGCTCGTAAGCAATAGAGGCGTTAATGGCTTAACATCAAAAGGACTGCTATCCATGGTAAAATATGACGGGCATCTTCGCCATCTTATTGAACTTGCGGACGTAATAACGATTTCGATAGGTGGAAATGATTTGATCCGAGCTGCACGTATGGCTAGGGGGAATTTGAGTTCACCTGAGTTCAGTCAAACACTGGATGCTTGTGAGTACCATGTTGGAGAAATTCTTTCGCAGATCCGAACGCTGAAAAAGAAATCGGGTCCATACTTTATCCGGCTGGTTGGGCTCTATAACCCCATGCCGCGAAGTGAAGCAGCGTACCATTTTGTCAAGCAGTATAATGAGTTTTTGATGGGCTTTACGAGCAAGAAAATAGCTGTCGCTCCACTGCTGTATGCTTTTCAGGGAAGAGAGCGAGAGCTGCTGTTTTTTGATCAGATGCACCCAAGCAGCAGGGGGTATCGGGTCATTGATGATCAGCTCGCGAGACTTGGCTTTGAACCGCTGGTATCTTTAGGCAAGGTAAGCAGCTCGCGAAAAAAATAAGGAGATCAAGGGGAATACAGGTTTGTAACTTGTATTCCTACCTTTCATAATGAGCTATAGCAAGGAGTGAATTTTTAATGGAGCATGACGGAGAGCTTAAAGTGGACGAGCAGGCCAAAGTATGGAAAATACTTGATTGCTATTTTGAAGAGCTGGATAAGGTGGAGAAATCAGAAGTTTGTCTCCAGCGACTTAATGGAGGGATGAACAATTCAACCTATAGATTGAGAATAAAAGATCATAAGTATGTGCTCCGTCTGTATGAAAGCCATCAGGATGTGGAGAAGGTTCAATATGAGCATGCGGTGCTTAGTTCGCTTTTACATATAAAGAGAGCATTTGAAATACCTGAATTGGTACATACAATAGAAGGGGAGACAATGGCATACGATGATAATAAGATCGCTGCGCTGTTCCGCTACAAAGAAGGGCGTAATCCCCGGCTTGCCTCGCCCCAACAATTCAGAGAGCTGGGTGAAAGGTCAGGACAGCTGTCGCTCGCCTTATCGAGGGCAGATATTTCATTAAAGCCTGCTTACCCGCCGTATTATAGATTGGATATTTCCTATCCCGAGTGCACTCCCGAATATTTGATTTCCACCTTAAATCGTCCTGATCCAGTATTTATTGACGACACAGATGTCATGAAGCAAATGGCGAAACCTATTGAACAAATATTTAAAAGGTTAAGCGGCTTGGATCATATCCCGCATCAGATCGTTCACGGAGATATTAATGCCTCAAATGTACTGGAAAATGAACATGGAGAAATCTATGCGATTTTGGATTTTGAATTTGCAACCTTGGATGCAAGAGTCATGGAGCTCGCTGTACCGTTGTCGGACATGATCGGCAGTGAGGAGGAAGCCATATGGGAGCAATGCAGCGCACTTGTATCTGGATTTACTACAATTATTAATTTATCGAAAGAAGAGAGAGCTTTAATCCCTACGCTGATTCTGCTGCGCAGGCTGGATGTCGTCATGCATTTTATGTCCAGATGGAAGATGGGAATTGACCCGGTAAGTATAGTAAAGCGGCAAATTCATGAGCTGTATGCTAGGCTGAAATGGATGGATAAGCATGAGGGAAGACTTTTGAAAATCTTATATGATGGGGAATAAACAAAATAAGAGCCGTATTCAACTAAAAAATTGAAATACGGCTCTTTGTCATGATCAAAAATATGGAATGAAGCATCTCATTGTGTCCATTTGTTTTTTATGTGAACAGCTTCTTAAACATGCTGCGGACTGCCCAGCGTCTCTCTTGGCGTTTCTTATACTTGGGCAGGGAACGATAGACTTGAATGGACTGACTGAAGGCATCGTTTGCCTCAGCTTTTTGTCCAAGTGCAAGGTAGACCTGCCCCAAGTAGTAATAAGACTCACTAGAAGAAGATGAGATTTCCTGAAACTGCTCTACATAACGAAGCGCCTTGTTTTGGTCCTTATCCTTAAAAGCAGAGGCAAGCCGCAAATAAGGCTGACCATATTTCACTCTCGGATTGATATCAAGTGCTTTGAGTATATTTTGTTCTCCGGCCTCCAGCTGTCCCAGATGAATTTCTGTCGTGCCAAGCGCATCCCAGTATTCGGCTGAATGCTCATAAGAGGCTTCGATGGTTAAGAGATGCTCTTGCGCTTCCTTGTACTTTTTTCGCTCAATCAGAAGGCGGGCAAGATCAAGCTTGGCAGTTACATCATTTGGATTCATGGCAATCTGCTGGCGGTTTTTAGATATATTCCGCATACGTCGATATGGTTTTGTAAGACTTGGAAAAACACCCACAAACCTTCGATCCAGTAAATAGATAATCAATAGCAGTACGATAATGGCAATGAAAGGATTGCCGAATAAGTAAAACAATAATCCAAAACCTAATATTTTACTCATAGATCTCCTCCGTTAATGGTCTATATCTGTATCCTTATTACGAGCTGATCGCATTTCGTACCGCTAGAATATACCGGGATTGGTCCAGCGGATCTACACCGCGTCTCTTTCTGGTGACCACAGTGCCCTCAGGGCATTCCTGATAACCGGCAAAGCTAGTTGCCATCACTCCGTGACCTTTCGTTTCGGAGCGAAGCTGAACAGGATAATCCATGGATGCAGCCACGGGGAGGATACCTTCTACGGTGCAGCGACCATGAGAGATATAAGGAGCCTCAAATTCGGCCCGCATATGAACAAGATCGCTGAGCACCTTGCCGCCATTCTCCTCCGGAACAGTAATGCGAAAATGCTGCATGGGCTCAAGCAGTGCCGTTTTTACCCGATTCAGCCCATCCATAATCCCCATCGGTGTTGCCACGACAAAATCGAGCGGATGAGTATGCCAAACATGATGCTCTCCATAGGTTAATACAACCTCCAAATCTGTGACTTCCCATCCAAACAAGCCTTGCTCAAGCGCTTCAGGTACGCGTCTTGCTACTTCATTTTGATATCGTTCCAGCAGATTGTCATAGCGAACCTCAGAGCGATAAATGAGACCGCTGCCTCTTGGAAGTGGGCGAATGGCAAATCGGAGCACAGCCCAGCAGGGCTTAGGCATGGTGTAGGCGATGAAGCCTTCTCCTTCTGACACGGGTGTTTCTTTATAGATAACAGAGGGAGGATCAAATGTGACCTCAATATCAAATCGGCTTAGAAGAACGCTTTCCAGTATTTCAAGCTGTATAGAACCCATCACTTTAAGATGAAGCTCACGTTCATCCTGAAGCCACGAAAGACCGAGAAGGGGGTCTTCATCCGTTAACTCTTGCAGCGCACTGACCAGCGCAGGATACTTAGCTGCATCCTTACTGTGGACCTGCACTGTCAGAAGGGGAACCGCCATCCCCGGCAGAGGAGGCACATACTCCTCGCTGCCGATTACATCTCCGATCTGAACATCGTGAAGACCATACACTGCTGCAATATCCCCAGCTTCAACTTCACCGAGATCAACAACCTTCCGGCCTTCCATTTTACGTATTTGTGTCACTTTCTCGTTTAGGTCCCGGTTTGCAATTGTAATGCTGTCCCTGGTTCGCAGGCTGCCGCTGTATAATCTGACGTAAGCCGCTCTTCCCATGTTTTTATCTCTGTCAATTTTGAAGACCACTCCCGAGAGAGGGCCATTTGCATCTCCTGCCGGAGAAGGGAGAAACTCTAGGATGGCATCCATCAGTTCCTCAATACCGATCCCTTTCTGTGAAGATCCAAAGCATACGGGATAAGCATTTCCCTTTCTTGCTTCCTCTTGGAATCTTTCTCTAATCTCACTTGCTGATATTTCTTCACCCTCGATGATTCGCTCGAGAACAGATTCATCCTGGTCAGCAAGCCATTCAGCTAACGTGTTTAATTGTTCTGCCGAGTCATGTGTGTCTCCCGAGAAGATAGAAGCCGTGCGGCTCCATACTTCGCCTTCATAGATTACTGCTTGTGCAGGCAATGCAGCAGGTGACAGAAGTGAAGTAATATTGTTCATTACATCGGCTGGTGACACACCAACGCGGTCCATTTTGTTGACATAAATTAGTGTAGGGATATGTAGTTTACGAAGTGCTTTCCAGATAGTTTCAGTCTGAGCCTGTACCCCGTCTGCCGCCGATACGATCAGAATAGCTCCGTCCATGACTCTTACCGTCCGTTCAACTTCAGATATAAAGTCAATATGTCCTGGTGTATCCACCAGATTAATCGTATTTTCTTTCCAAATAAAAGAGGTGGCTGCCGATTTAATCGATATTCCTCTTTGCTTTTCAATATCGAGCGAGTCGGTAAATGCTGTTCCGTCATTTACGCTGCCAAGTAAACGTATGACACCGCTCATATATAATATTTGTTCGGTTGTCGTTGTTTTTCCGGCATCCACATGCGCGAAAATACCAACATTGCGATGATTGTGTTTTGCCACGATCGAATTCCTCAGCTTCTTCACGTATTTTATTTTCGCCTGTTATTCAAAATAAATTATACCACAGCGCTTTTTACATGAGAGACTTTAATCTCTTTTTAGGAACCGGAAATTCTTTAAACTTGGCGCGATTTGATAAGCAGTGGTATGCTTAAGGACAGGTTTATCACTTCTAGGGAAGACTTGTGCGAAAAGGAGACTTTACAGTGAATTTAGAACGAGTTGCTAAACAGATTGAATTTATACGCGAGATCGATGACCTTAAACACGTGCTGCGTCAATCTTATTTGATGAATGGTTCACGCCGGGAGAATGATGCGGAGCATACATGGCATATCGCGGTCATGGCTTTTTTATTGAAGGAGCATGCTCTAGATGATGCATTGGATCTGAAAAAAGTAGTCCATATGCTGCTCATTCACGATCTTGTCGAAATTGATGCAGGAGATACCTTTGCCTACGACGTTAAAGGCTATGAAGATAAATGGGATAGGGAAGTCGCAGCAGCAAAACGGATTTTTGGTCTTCTTCCAGACGATCAAGGAAGCGAGTGGATGAATCTGTGGCTTGAATTCGAGGAAGGACTGACGAACGAAGCCAAATATGCGGCAGCGATGGATCGGCTTCATCCTGTGCTGCATAACTTTTATACGGAAGGGAAAGCCTGGAAAGCACATCATGTATCAGCCAGTGCAGTGAAAGCACGCATTGCTGTTATTGCGGAGGCATCGCCAGTACTGGGCGAATATGCTGCCAGCCTGGTGGAGCAGGCGGTGGAAAAAGGATACTTGCTGCCATAACGTTGAAGATGGTTTTGTTTTAAAAGAATAATTTGCCTGATCAGTATAAGGATCTGAGTTAGACAGACCCTACATACAGTGAAAAGCCCGGGAAAAGCAAGGTTTGCTTCTTCCGGGCTGCTTTCATTTTAGCCTCTATTTTCGTAACTGAAAATGGTAGTACACTACTCTACATTCGCATGCTTTTACGATAGCTCGACGGAGTCATTCCCGTATGCTTCTTAAACATCCGATAAAAATGCGGCAGACTGTCAAAACCGCATGCTTCAGCTATAACAGCCATCGTGTCATCAGAATGAATTAATTTATCTTTAGATAAGATGATACGTCTCGCTGTGACATAGTCCGTGGGTGTCATACCTGTATACTGCTTAAATACTCTGCTGAAATGCGCAGGTGAAACAGAAGCATCCTTCGCGAGCAGTGATAGCGAGACTCGGCTGTGAAGCTCGTCCTCTATTTTTGACAAGGAGCGGGTAAGCCAGTCAGGTCCAGACATGGAAGCTGGTGTTTGCTCAGTGACGGAGCTGAGCCGGGTCAAATAAATGAGCAGAAGCTGCAAATGCAATAGCGTCGAATACGTGCGCATAGGCTTACGGCTGTTGATCTCAGAGTGAATATGATCAATCATTTCACATACATCGTTTAATTCCTGTGAACTGAATTGCCGTTTATAAATTTTGGTTTGGCGATGTCTTTCAAACAGCTGTAAAGTTGAAGCGGCTTCGCTCCCCATACCGTGAAATAGTCCAGGACTGATATAGAAGGCGGAGGAAGTGAGAAGGTTATCCGGATCCGGAAAAATGCGATGAATGGTATTGCCGGGTATGATGATTAAATTGCCGGGTTCCATATCTAAACTCATATGGTCAATAAAGATTTTCCCCTTTCCCTGATGAACACAAATCAGTTCATGCCAATCATGCATATGATCGGGGAGCTCATGCTGGTAAGGCTTGGTCTCATGATAGAGCATTCGGAAGGGAAGCTCGAAATCAGCAGGGATACGCGCATCAACAGGAGCATTCAGCGTGTTTCGCATAGATCATCGCCTCTTTTCTATGAACATCAAAATAGAGTATATATATGTCAAAATCGGCAATTTAACTTCGTTATATTGATGATACAATGAACATTATTAGGAAACAACATGTCATTTGAATAGAGGAGAAATGAGACATGGCGGTTAGTAATGATCTCCCTAGACTGGGACGGAAGCTGGAAGGTTTGGCTGAAGGCACAAGCCTGGCCGGGTTTCAAGATATGCCGGTGAAGGTGCTGCAGATCGGAGAAGGAAACTTTCTACGCGGATTTTTTGACTGGATGATTTATGAAAGCGCTGCACAAGGTTTATTCCAAGGAAGTGTGGCCGTAACCCAGCCGAGAAGGTCAGGCCGGCATAAACTACTGAACATCAGGGAGCAGGATGGCTTGTACACGCTTTTGATAAGAGGAATTGAGAATGGAGCAGCTGTAGAGCGGGAGGCGATTATTCCCGTACTGTCGCTTGCGATTGATCCTTATGAGGAGTGGAATGATTTCCTCGCTTTGGCTGAACGTCCTGAGCTTGATATCGTTGTGTCTAACACGACAGAGGCTGGACTCACCTATGAGAAGACGGAGTACAGTGAAGGGGCACCTGTTGATTCTTTTCCTGGCAAGCTGACGGTATTCCTGCATCATCGTTTCAAGCATTTTCATGGAGATGCGCATAAAGGTTTAATTCATCTGCCCTGCGAGCTTGTTGAAGGCAATGGTGACTTGTTAAGGTCCTATGTGCTGCTTCATAGTGAAGATTTTGGATATTCGGATGAATTCCGGGGTTGGGTGCGTGATAGCAACCATTTTCTGAACAATCTGGTTGACCGCATCGTAACCGGTGCTCCATCTAAGGCAGAAATTGCTGAAATAGAAGAGCGATTAGGTTACAAGGATATGCTCTTGAATAGTGCTGAGCCCTATCATTTATGGGCTATTCAAGGAGACCCGGCACTTGCTGACAAGCTGCCTCTCGCGGAGGCAGGGCTTAATGTCCATTGGACAGATGATTTAAAGCCCTTTCAGCTGCGGAAAGTCCGGATTCTGAACGGAGCTCACACTCTAATGACACCGCTGGGCATTTTACAGGGTAAGCAATTTGTTCGGGAAACGATGGAGGACAGCCAGCTTGGAGAATGGATACGGGAAGCCGTCAACGAGGAGATTATTTCAGCACTTGTGCTTCCGCAGGAGGAAATGCAAGCTTATGCAGGCGAAGTGTTCGACCGTTTCCTCAACCCTTATATCGATCACAGGCTGCAGGACATTATGCTGGGTTCTTTAAGCAAGTTCAAAGTCCGTTTATTGCCAACCCTGCTTGATTACCATGGCAAAAATGGAGTGCTTCCCAATCGTATTGTAACGAGCTTTGCTGCCCTTTTGCGCTTGTACCGGACCGAGAAGACAGGGGAAGGCTTCAAGACGTTGACCTTTAACGGTGAATCTGTGCTTCTTAAGGATAATGAATCCCATCTTGAGGTGCTGGCGAGTCATTGGGAAGAGCTTGGACAGAATAAACCGCTGGAAACCGTCATCGATCAAATTTTGGCTGAGGAATCCATTTGGGGGCAGAATGTAAGCCTGCTTCCTGGGCTTACCGAGGCTATATGCGAATCGATTCGGAAATGGGAAGGGGAAGGCAGCTTATGAGCACAATTCATCGAACACAGGATTACACGATAATTCGTCCTAATGACGATGTCATTATTCTGCTTCGTGAATATACAAAGGGTGAAGTCATTCAGCTGAATCCTTCAACAGCAATCACTGTGAGTGAAGACGTTCCGAAAGGGCACAAGGTCGCCGTCAGAGTGATCGAAGCAGGAGAGAATGTGCTTAAATACGGATATTCCATTGGGATTGCAAAAGAACAAATTCAGCCGGGAAGCTGGATTCATACACATAATCTCCAAACAGGCCTGTCCGGCCTGCTGGAATATGAGTATGCGAAGACAGAACCCGAAACGCTTTCTGCACCGCCTGCTCATCTGCTGACGTTTGATGGTTATCTGCGTCCTAACGGTGAAGCGGGAATTCGAAATGAAATTTGGATTATTAATACGGTTGGCTGTATCAACAAGGTGTGTGAAGCTCTGGCTCGTATGGGTGAAGGAGAGTTCAAGGGACGTGTAGACGGAGTGTATAATTTTCCTCATCCCTTCGGCTGTTCCCAGCTTGGTGATGATCTGAAGTATACGCAGCAGCTCTTGGCCTCTTTGGTTGTTCATCCGAATGCCGGGGGAGTGCTTGTCATTGGACTAGGATGCGAAAACAACCAGGTGGACGATTTCAAGACGTTTATTCCTGCAGAATATCAGAATAAGGTACGCTTTCTTAAGGCTCAGGAAACAGATGATGAGCTGAGTGAAGGAATGAGGCTCATGGAGGAGCTGGTGGAGCAGGCTGAGCTTGTAAAGCGTGAGCCGCTGCCTGTATCGAAGCTGAAGATCGGCCTTAAATGCGGCGGCTCGGATGGTTTCTCCGGAATTACAGCTAATCCGCTCGTAGGAGCCGTATCCGATCTTCTTGTCGCAGCTGGAGGCACGGCCATTCTAACTGAGGTTCCAGAAATGTTCGGGGCGGAGACCATCCTTATGAATCGTGCTGCAACTGAAGAGGTATATGGTGAGCTGGTCGATCTGATCAACGGGTTTAAGCAGTACTTCGTAAACCATGGGCAGAACATTTATGAAAACCCGTCTCCAGGCAACAAGGCAGGGGGTATTACAACGCTGGAGGAGAAATCGCTAGGATGTACCCAAAAAGGCGGGCGTTCTGAAGTAGTAGACATCCTCGCTTATGGAAAGAGAACGACAAAGCCTGGACTGAATATTGTAGAGGCTCCCGGCAATGATCTAGTCTCCGTCACTGCACTGTCAGCAGCAGGAGCTCATATTGTATTGTTTACGACAGGCAGAGGGACACCGTTCGGCGGGCCGGTTCCTACCGTGAAGATTGCGACTAATTCCGACCTTGCCAGCAGAAAGAAGCACTGGATTGATTTTAATGCAGGGCAGTTGCTCGAAGGAAAAAGCATGGACGATGCAGCACTAGAGCTGCTAGGTCAGCTGGTGGATATCGCTTCGGGCCGGGCGGAAACGAACAGTGAAAAGCATGGCTTCCGGGAAATTGCTATATTTAAAGATGGGGTCATTTTATAAAAATCAAATGAAAAGCCTTCGGATGGACAGCGTTCTTCCGGAGGCTTTTCTGTACTTACTATATACGCCCGTAGCTTGCGAGTGTCTTTAGTCGTTCAATCGTGATATGCCCGCGCCATTCATTCTCAGCAGCGGAACTGAGTGGTGGCCATGAAATGGGCCATCCGCCATCCTCCTGCTGCTCTGAAATCAAATGGTCCAGGTGCAGGGAGACGATATTTTCAGGGATGAAACGAACAGCATAGCTGGCTGGGGTCGGCGCCCAGTCGAGCACTTTTTGCACGTACCCCTCAGCTCTCGGGTCAAGCTCGATGACGCCGCCTTTTGCCAGCTGCTGATCTATTCTGGCTTGCAAAGCTTTGCTCCGCGAATCATCTTTCTGCTGTTCAAGGAAATGGACACCTTGAATAATGTCATGGAATTCAGTCAAATCGGTACGATCAAGCGTATCCCAAGTGTACTCAGCGGCTTTGTTAAACCATTTTTCTTTGAGAAAAGGATGCCAGTCATTAGATTTAAGCAGCAGGGATACAATCGTGCCGGTCGGATTAATGGAGGCCGCATCGTCTGATTCTGTTGTCCACCAAGGAGCGTGAGGATGCTCATTTACGCTGCGAAAGGAGTATGGCCATCCGCCTGTTTGCGGATTGGAATACCGCTCGAGAAATTGACCTAGCCCAGTCATGATGCTCTCTGGAAAAATCCCTGCTTCATCCATTAGATGCAGTGCAAACTCGGCACCTTGTGGCTGACTGTAAGGACTCCGAATATCAGGCTCAAGTGCGTGACCAAAGCCTCCGTCTTTGTTCTGATAGGCCGCAAGCGACTTCATGACGGCTTCAGGCGATCCTTGCCCAGTAAGGTGCGCAAACCTTAAACGATCCAAGAGACGTGCGTGCGTATAAATGAAGCTGCCTGCCATTTCTACGATGGGATGGGAAAGATCAAGCTGGGGATACTTACTCATTACCGATCATCTCCTTGTTAAGAGCGTAGTTTGCTTTATTACTTGGTTATTCCTTCGCAGTCAGGACTTTTCCTGCCGGTTTTTTACAAAAAATATCCCGCATCCATTTAATATCTGGATACGGGATTGAAAGTAATTCGGTTATTTTACCTCAAGAATTTGAACATCGCGGCCTTCGATTTGAACGGAGCCGGTGAGCTTACTGCCGCTGATTAAGTCCTCTGCCTCTAATTCGCCCAAATCATAGGAGACGGCCTCCACGTTATGGTTGAGTACGAATAGGTAGGAGACCCCGTCTTTAACGCGGCGGCTGACTTCGACGCCTGCAGGGGCAGCCAGATTTGGCTCGATGCCCTTATCGGTCGTAATCTTCTCCATCAGCTCGTCCAGGAAGCTTTGCTCTGGATCTGTCGCTACGTAATAGGCTTCGCCTTTACCGAATGTATTGCGTGTAACCGCCGGCATGCCTTTATAGAAGTCATCGCCGTATTCCGCAATAATCTCTGCGCCCTCTGTATGGAGAAGATCGCACAGCATTCCGCATTCGTAGCTTCCTGAAAGTTTGCCGTAATTGTCTTTAAGAACGATATTGTTCTTCTGATCTGGGAACAAGGCATCGATTTCCTCGACCCAAACACCGAGCATCTTCCGAAGCTCTCCTGGGTAACCGCCTACGGTTACCAGATCGTTCTCGTTAACAATGCCGCTGAAGAATGTAGTCAGGAACGTTCCGCCGTTCTCCACAAAAGCCTCCAGTTTTTCGGCAAAGCCCGGTTTAACCATATACAGAACCGGAGCAACAACAAGGTCGTACGTGCTAAGATCAGTATCCACACTGACCATATCTACCTGAACATTGCGGTTGTAGAAGGCTGCGTAGTATTTGTGAACTTGCTGGACGTAGTTCAGTGCGATAGTCGGACCGCTTGATTTTTCAATGGCCCACCAGTTATCCCAATCGAACACAATCGCCACTTTGGAATCTGCCCGTGAGTCAAGGGTACGGTCTCCAATACGCTGAAGCTCTTGACCCAGCTGAGTTACTTCACGAAATACGCGTGTATTTTCATGTCCAACGTGCTCAATAACAGCTCCATGGTATTTCTCGCACGCCCCGATCGAACGGCGCAGCTGGAAGAACATGATCGTATCAGCACCGTGAGCTACCGTTTGATAGCTTTGCAGGCGCATAACACCAGGACGCTTGAGCGAGTTGTACGGCTGCCAATTTTGCTGGGCTGGCGTTTGTTCCATCAGCATGAATGGCATACCGTCCTTTAATCCGCGCATCAAGTCATTAGCCATAGCTGTTTCGCTCGGCGGTGTCGTCAAGCTTGGGTAGCTGTCCCACGAAATAATGTCCATATACTTAGCCCATTTAAAGTAATCAAGCTGCTTGAAGAAGCCCATTAGATTCGTTGTCACAACGGATTCAGGAACATGCTTTTTAATCGCGTTATACTCTAATTTATAGCAGTCCAAGATGCTGTCAGAGTTGAATCTGGAGTAGTCTAGAGAAATTCCTTGGAAGTTCGTGTGGCGATCTCCCCATTCCTCACTCAGGTTGCTTGGCAGAACAATCTCATCCCAGTCATAGAACGTGTGGCCCCAGAAGGCTGTATTCCAGGCTCTGTTCAGGTTGTCAAGGGTTTGGTATTTCTCTTTAAGCCATACACGGAAAGCGCGCTCACAATTCTCACAGTAGCAGTCGCCTCCGTATTCGTTGGATACATGCCATACAAGCACGGCAGGGTGATCCTTATAGCGTTCAGCCAGCTTGTCCGCAATTCGCTCGGAGTAGAGACGGTATGTAGGGCTGTTCGGGCAGGAGTTGTGGCGTCCGCCAAATTTGCGCTTGCGTCCATCCTTGTCTACACGAAGCACATCTGGATATTTTGTCGCCATCCATGCAGGATGCGCTCCAGTGCTTGTTGCAAGACAAACATAGACACCGCTTTCATAAAGACTGTCAATCAGCTCATCTAACCAATTAAAGTTATATGTGATCTCGTCAGGTTGATTTTTTGCCCAGGAAAAAACGTTGATTGTTGCGATGTCGATGCCGGCAAGTTTGAACATGCGCAGGTCTTCTTGATGCGTTGCCTGATCCCATTGCTCGGGATTATAGTCACCGCCGTAGAACATCTTAGGAAGTTTCGTGCTAATCAAGTGAAATCACCTCTTGTATAAGAATAATTCAATCATATATCATGAACTATATTTTTAAAATATAAGAATTGTAATGGATGATATAAAAATACGGAAGTAGATGATGTAGGATTATGTGGCTCAGCAAGGACCATCAGCGATTTTTTATGACAGGTAAAGATCACCCGCTTCCCCTCTTTATTGAGAGTATAGGCGAGAACAAAAGTCAGGAACCCATCACCAGGCCGGCCGGTTATCCCTGCTATCACTGGCTGCAGACAGTAGATGGTGAAGGAAGATTTACTTTTGAAGGCAGGTCCTATCCGCTTGCGCCGGGCGCAGGCGTATTACTGGCACCTAACGTACCGCATGAATATGACGGAAGGGGAGAAGGGTGGTCCACGATATATATTACATTTAGCGGGCCGCAGGCGTCAGCAATCTTATCAGCACTGGACTTAAATGAGTCTGCCTATTATCAATGGGATATTCATTCAGAGCTACAGCAATATGGGAAGCGTGTTCTCGACTCCACCAGCAGTGACTTTGATTTGACCGGCCTTGATGCATCCGGTGATTTATATCGGTTTATGCTGCTGCTTAAAAAGCATGGTACAACAGGCAATACCCCTTCTCTGTCCTATGCTTTGAATCGATTGGCACCCTTGCTTGATTTTATGGAAGAGAAAATTAACGATCCCGGTGTAGGGTTAACGGAAATGGCGGAAGTGTTGTCCGTCAGTCCAAGATATCTGAACATGATATTTAAGCAGTCCTTCGGAATTACGGCGTACAGCTACTTTATATTGAAGAGAATTCGTAAAGCGAAGGAGATTATGACCTCTGAACCGCGTGTTACCGTCAAAGAAACTGCTCACCGAGTCGGCTTTCGGGATGCCAGCCATTTTGTAGCGACGTTTCGGAAAATAGAAGGTATTACACCGGAGCATTTCCGAACTCTCTATTAATGGGGGGGCAGCCTTTTGAGCTGCCTCTAAAATAGGGATTGATGAAAACGATTTTATGTAGCATGATGTAGAAAAAATGATATTTATCGCGAGCTAGGAGGAATGGTTATGCAATCTATGAATATATGGCCAGGCGAGCCGCCATTTGCTGCTGCCGGTCATGAACAGGATCTTCCCACACTAACGCCATATTTGGCTGAAGGAGCTGACAGCTGCGTTATTGTATGCCCTGGCGGAGGATATCGTCATCTGGCAGATCATGAAGGCAAACCGGTTGCGGAGTGGCTTAATGAAGCTGGAATTTCGGCCTTTGTGCTGAAGTACCGGATTGCTCCCCATAGTCAGCCGGCACCGCTGTCTGATGCAAGAAGAGCGATCCAATACGTTAGAGCAAATGCCGATCAATACGGAATCCACCCGGATAAGATTGCGATGCTGGGATTTTCCGCCGGTGGTCACTTGACTGCAAGCGCGGGTACATCCTGGGTACCGGGAAATCCTGTAAGTGAGGACTCTGTCGAGCGAGTTAGCTCGAGACCTGACCGCATCGTACTGTGCTATCCAGTCATTACGATGGAGGATTACGGTCACCAAGGTTCTAAAGAAGCGCTGCTCGGTGATCTTCCAGATGAGCAGTTAGTGCTGCAATACAGCGCAGAGCGTCAGGTTACAAGCGAGACCCCGCCAGCCTTCATATGGCATACCTATGAGGATGGGGCTGTTCCCGTGCAAAACAGTCTGGAGATGGCTTTATCCTTAACCAAAGCGGGCGTACCTCATGAGCTGCATGTATTTGAAGCAGGACGGCATGGTATTGGACTTGCTGACGAACTTGCGGACACGACAGGCCGATGGAAGGATCTGTGCATTTCTTGGCTGAAAGAGCAGGGCTGGTAATCGAGTTTATTCTTATAATTGCAAAGGCTAGCTTATAAGTCTCTAATGCTTCGGAGGATGTCAGCTAGTGCTAGTTACATATCATAATGATTCATGAATTTCAGATTTACCTTATAGATGATAGGGAGATGATGGGCGTGAAGCTTAGCCAAAATGATCGATTGGTTTTTATAGGGGATTCGGTAACTGACTGTGGAAGAGCACGTCCTGCAGGGGAAGGAAGCATGGGACTCGGTAATGGGTATGTATATAATGTTGATGCTTTGCTTCAAAGTGTGTATCCAGAGCTGGGCATCCGTGTATTTAATGTAGGAACGAGCGGGAACAACGTCAGGGATTTGAAAAATCGCTGGCAGGAAGATGTGCTGAATCTACAGCCGGATTGGCTTTCCGTGATGATCGGCATCAACGATGTATGGCGTCAGTTCGACAGCCCGCAGCGCAAAGAACTTCATGTGTTCCTTGATGAATACGAAGCGACGCTGCGTGAGCTTGTAGCTTCCGTTCGGCCTAAAGTGAAAGGTCTTATTTTAATGACACCTTATTATATGGAGCCAAGCGTGGAGGACCCTATGCGTTCGACGATGGATTTGTACGGGGCTGCTGTGAAGAGAACAGCAGAAGAATACGATGCCCTCTTTGTCGATACACAGGCTGCTTTTGCTCCAATCTGGGAGCAGGTTTATCCTGGTGCTATTGCTTGGGATCGCGTTCATCCGAACCATACGGGACATATGGTGCTCGCACGTGCTTTTCTTAACGGAATTCAATTTGACTGGAATAAGTAAAGGAGAGATTGGATGGCAGAGCTTGAACTTGTTATAGACGCAAAAGCAACCTTAGGGGAGGGCCCGAGCTGGGATGCAGAAGAAAAGCGCTTATTCTGGGTCGATATTGAAGGCCATAAGCTGCATTCCTACAAACCGGATACAGGGCAGGATACGATGTATGAGGTAGGACAGCAGATCGGCGCTGTTGTGCCGTTTGAAGACAATCGTGTTATCGTTGCCCTTAAAAAGGGATTCCATATTTATGATCTGGCCACGGGAAGTCTTACGCTTATTGGAAATCCGGAAAGCGATAGAGACGATAACCGGTTTAATGACGGAAAATGCGATCCCGAAGGCCGCTTTTGGGCAGGGACTATGAGTTTGTCTGACAAGAAGAATCAGGGATCATTGTACTGCCTGACAAATGAAGGCCAGATCAAAACCGTGCTGAAGGGGGTATCCCTGTCCAACGGTCTCGGCTTTAGTCCTGATAACAAGCTGATGTACTATATTGATACACCGACAGGCAATGTAGATCAATTCGATTTCAATGCCGATACAGCGGAATTATCGAACCGGAGAACGATATTTTCCTTACCCGAAGGCACCGGATTTCCAGATGGGATGACGGTCGATGCTGAAGGTATGGTATGGGTGGCCCATTATGGTGGTTCACAGGTCTCCCGCTGGAATCCCCATACAGGCGAGCAGCTGGAGAGCATTAAAGTACCGGCTGAGCAAGTCACTTCCTGCTGCTTTGGCGGCGAAGATCTTGGAGAATTGTATATAACAACAGCCCGCAATGGGCTTAGTGAAGACAAGCTGGCAGCAACTCCGCATGCAGGAGGATTATTCCGTGTAAGGCCCGGTGTGAAAGGACAGCCAACTTATCGATACAAAGATAGTAAATAGAATCCTTTTCCATTTTAAGGACGTATTCATTAATATGCATCTTAAATGGATGGAGGTGGAGCTGTATGAACGATCCGATTCAGGAACAGAACATGTCTTTTTCTAATCAGGCCGATCCGTATGCTGCAAAAGCCAACATGGAGATCAAGCAGCAGGAACTGCGTGAGAGAGGCTACTCCTCGCTATGGCGCGAAATTTCCAATCTGCTTATTCTTATTGCGGTTATTGGAGGGATTATTCTTATATCTCGTATCTTCTAATTTACTTCAGGAAGGTTAAGCAGTGATCCGGAATTTACTATTCAGATAAGATTAAGATAGGATTAATAAAAGCCTGCCAGGAAATCCTGGCAGGCTTTTATTAGGGCGCCTCTTTCGAGACGCCCAATCATGGGAGAGGAGAAACCGGACGAAGAGCTTATGGGGAAACGTAAGTCTTCTCCGCGGTTGTCTACGGCACTTTTGATGCCGATAGTTACAGCATGACCGTCTGCTCCCCAGTTTATACATCCTGTAAATTTATATTTTTAGTTTATTTCATTCCAAATGAGTTATTTTCACATCTTACATAGATTGTGGTACGATATCGTTATACAAGCACATACAAAGAATGAAACAGGGTGAAAATCTACGTGAGAGTAATATCAGGCACTGCAAAAGGTAGACCGCTTAAGGCTGTTCCCGGAACTGGAACCCGTCCTACAACCGATAAGGTGAAGGAAGCGGTCTTTAGCATGATCGGACCTTATTTCGATGGAGGAACCGTCCTCGATTTGTTCGCGGGAAGCGGCGGACTCGGAATTGAATCACTCAGCAGAGGCATGGATCAGGCAGTATTTATAGATCTCGAACCGAAGAGCATCGAGGTTATTCGTACTAATTTAAAGGCAACAGGCCTTGATGGAAAAGCCGAAGTATTCCGGAACGAGGCGGGCAGGGCTTTGAAGCTTCTCGCCAAACGTAACTTCAAGTTTGATCTGATCTTTCTAGATCCTCCATATCGGATGAAAAACGCAGATGAGTTTATGATGACTCTTGAAGCTAATCATATGATCCATGATTTTGCAACGATCGTTGTAGAGCATGATGCAGCTCACGACTACAGTTTACAAATAGGTCGGTTTGAGCAAACACGTAAAGCTACATACGGAGATACGGCAATTTCAGTTTACCAGTATTCTTCTGCTGAAGCGGCGGATGAAGAATGGAATAAAGACACAGATGAGAATGTTCAGGAGGATTATGGCAATGAATGATGCAGGATACAAGACAGAGAGAGTAGCCGTATATCCGGGAAGCTTTGACCCGGTTACACTGGGTCATTTTGATATTATTACACGGGCATCCAAGCAATTTGACCGACTTGTTGTTGCCGTACTTAATAACAAAAGCAAAAACCCGTTATTCACTGTGGAGGAACGAGTTGAGCTTTTGAAAGTGGTAACGGCTGATCTGCCTAATGTAGAAGTGGACAGCTTCCGCGATTTAACGGCAAACTATGTAAAAATCAAGGGAGCTCAGGTGATCATGCGTGGTATTCGCTCTGTCACTGATTTTGAGTATGAACTTCAGCTTGCATCGCTGAATAAAAAGCTGAATAAGGATGCGGAGACAATCTTTATGATGACTGATCCGAAATATTCTTATCTTAGTTCAAGTGTAGTTAAGGAAATAGCGAGCTTTAATGGCGATGTAACAGAACTTGTCTCCAAAGAAGTAGAGGAAGCGCTTCGGCGTAAAGTTAACGAGAAGAATGGCGGATAGACTGCCATTTGGAGATACATCGGGATATAATAATGAGTGCAGCAATAAGGAGTACAAGGAAGATCGAGAGATAAGCTACAGCTTGAAAACCGCCAGGAATCTGCTGTATTAAGCCAGCTGGATGTGCCGAAATGTCTAGAAAGACAGCTTTGGAGTGGGATAGGAATTGCCGAATCGGTGCCCATAGCAGAAGAACAAGTCCATAGGATACTGCAGCATGGAGAAGACGCCCGAGGGTAAAGATACGGGTGTTTATTCCATATGGTGCAAGAAGAGCAGAAGCTTGCAGGTGGGAGCTTAGGCCTCCCCAGCTGACGGCAGCACAAAGCAGGGCGAAACCGACTGCGTGCGCAGCAATATCCAGAGAACGCAAAGCGTACGCTCCAAGATGGACTTCAAAAAAGGAAGACCAGATCCAGTCCGGCAGAAAAGGTGTTACATATTTGCTCAGCAGCTTAATGAGGACGGAGAAAATAATCATGTAACCGCCTGTCATCATTAACACTTGTACCGCGTGACTTACTGTATCTCCGAGCAGTCTCCCAAAACTGCGGCCATCCTTTTCTTTCGCGTTTGCCATTGCTTCTAGTAGAGAAAGACGTTCTGCCTGCTGTTTCTCAGATGGTTTTAAGGCTTCCTTTGAAGAAAATGCAACCCGTGAAAGTATGATGCCCGCAATAATGCCTCCAAACCAATGGATGCCTGCTAAAATGTATCCTATGACAGGAGTTTCGTAAAAAGCGGCTCCGATAACAACGAACAAGGTCATCGGACTGGCAAAATGGGTGATAGAGGCGAGTACTGCAGCTTCTCTTCCCGAGATGTGCTTCTGTTGATATAACCGGGCTGCCGTATCTGCACCGGAGGGGAAACCTCCTGTCATGCCTACAGCAAGCCCTAGACCAGTTATTCCAGGCAGCCGAAAGCATTTTTGCATCAGAGGCTCCAGGAGCACGCCAAGGCCATGGGTAAACCCCAAAGCCGTCAGCATTTGTGACAGCATAATAAACGGAAGAAGAGCAGGAAACACCATCTTCCACCATATTTGAAGCCCCTGCATGGAGGCGTCGAACGCTTCCTTTGGTGAGGACACAACGGCAGCGACGGCAAGAAGGGCACTGACTCCTAGAATCATGGTCGTTACATATGGGGGGATCACGTGCTTTTTAGTGAGTTCTGAATTCAAACAATGTTCACCTCGATTGATTTATGACGTGGAATAGCTGAATGATGTTCAGGGGCGCTTCGTTATAAATTTACAGGAGTATATTAGATACGTAGATCCAGCCTGTACACATATATATGTGGGAAGTAAAAAAAGAAGAACAGGCAGTAAGGGTGAGGAGGACAGCTCTTGAGTAATCTAACTAAAAGAAGCGGATTTCGTACGGTCATCTATATCGTAAGTCTGGCTGTTCTTGTGTATGTACTGGTGTATATGCCGACACCTTATATTGTTACTCAGCCTGGTACCGCTGAATCGGTTAAGCCTATGGTAGAAGTGAAAAATGGGGATGCGGAAGAAGAAGGAAAGTTTCTGATGACGACTGTATCAGCAAGCTATGCTAACCTGGCACTTCTGTTTTTGACCACCTTTAACGAACATGCTCAAATTGGCAAGAAGGAAGAGCGTCTTGCGGGCCGGACTCAAGATGAGTATTCAGCAGAACAGGTTTGGTATATGAGCGATTCCCAGGCATCCGCCATGGAAGCAGCTTACGAGCAAGCGGGAGTTGAGTATGCCATCGTACCAAAGTATATTTTTGTATTTGGTCTTTCCAAAGATGCAAGTCCGGAAGGGGATATTAAACCGCAAGACAAGATCCTGTCGATCAACGGTGTCCCCACCCCAGACAATACAGTGCTTGCGAAGCAGCTGGAAGACAAAAAGGTTGGAGATACGGTAGAGCTTCAGCTTGACCGTAAAGGTGAGACGATCACGAGAGAACTCAAGCTTGTGCCTATTAAAGATTCAGAAACAGGTGAGACCAGACCCGGTCTTGGCGTCATGATCGGAACACTTCAAACGGTTAAACCGAAGGATCCCTCTCATCAAATCACATTTACCAATACGGAAATCGGCGGACCTTCGGCTGGTTTAATGTTTACGCTTGAAATATATAATCAGCTGACACCGGGTGATCTGACCAAAGGACATATCATTGCCGGTACAGGCACAATTAATAAAGACGGGGAAGTAGGAGCGATCGGCGGTGTAGTTCACAAGATCGTTGCTGCGGATCGCGAAGACGCAGAGGTGTTCTTTGTCCCCGAGGCGAATTATGAAGAAGCGAAGAAGAAGGCAGACTCCATTAAAACCGATATGGAGCTGGTTCCTGTGGAAACTGCAGGAGATGCGCTGGAGTATATAAACCATATGACCGCCAAAACAGTTGAATAATAAAAAAACAGCCTGCTTGAAGTTTATCAAGCAGGCTGTTTTTCTAAAGCAACCCTGTATTTAGAATCGAACAGGGGACTGGTAATAGTCCTTGTACAGGAGTCTGACGTCTTTGACCGGCATGCCGAGCCCGTACAGAGCAGCTGCCTGAAAATCGCGCGTTAATTGCGGATGATTAAAGTTAGAAGCTTTGATCACAACAGGCAGGGAAGCTTTTTTCTTCATCTCTTTCAGCAATGCTTGTCCTTTGTCCGTAAAGCCAAGGACTCTGATATAATGCGGGCCTTCTGTTAGTACAAATGGCTTTAGCTCCTCTTTGCTGTGATTTAGGAGAATATGCATGAGCATTCTTTGCAGTTTCGTACGTGTATAGCGTTTCGTTATGAGTGCTTCGAGAAAAGATTCTACGGAGAGCTCGGACAGTTTGGGCAGCTGATTTAATATGCGGTGCTCAAGACCTTCGGTAACCTCGGCAAACTGGGCAAGCTCATCAGCGCTCTTGGTCACCAGCTGTGCGAACAGGGCATCCCTGTAGCGCTCGAGGTGGACCGGAGCGCGTCCTGTTTGCCATTCGCGTTCCAGAATGGCCAGCACCTCCGCAGGGACGTAAGGAGCGGCGGCATCGGTGTCTGCGCCGAGCAGCAGCCGGCGCACGGCTGTAGCACTGGCGATGCTGCCGGGACCCGGCATCGCATCATGATACCCGGCGCCGGTCCGCTGCGCCGTAAAGGGCTCGATCGAGCTGTTCAGGCGTTTCAGCGCGATTAAATAGTGCAGCCCCAGCGTATTATTGGGCTGCTTAAGCAGTGCCAGTGCCCCCGTATGATCCCCATCGGGGGCCATCTCGGCCGCAGCTGCTGCGTAGGCTGCGGGATAGCTTGCGCCCTTCTGCAGCTGCTCCTGGATCCTGGTTGACAGCGCCTTTGGCTCGCTGGCCAGCAGGTCTGCCATTGCAGCAAGGGGCGCAAGCTCTCCGGATTCGCTGCCAAAGCACAGCGAATCCACGACGCCTGTATGGTGCAGGGTGGCCGCTGCCCCATGGGCGAACCATTCGGCCGGCCCTACCGCATAGCTGACCGGCAGCTCAAGCACGAGATCGACGCCCATGGTCAGCGCCATCTCTGTCCGAGCCCATTTGCTGACAATTGCCGGCTCTCCCCGCTGTAGAAAATGACCGCTCATTACGGCAACAACAGTATCAGCTCCTGTTATTTTTTTGGACTCCTCCAGGTGGTAGACATGACCGTTGTGCATTGGGTTATACTCAACGATCAGTCCCACGGTTTTACTCATATTTTTTCACACTCCAGTTTGCATTCAATAGGGCACATCTGATAGGTTTATAGAAACCATTATATCCAATTTAAGCGGATCTGAAGGACAAATTAACGACAAATAGCATAGAATATCGCTATTTTGTATTGGTTAGACAATTGAACAGGGTGTAAAGTTTCAAGTGTTGACAAACCTCTTGAGAAATCGGTATAATGATTTTTGTTTGTTAGACCGTTTTTCAACATACTTATGTCTACATTTGAAGCATACTAGTGAATGTTGTGAAATTGGTTTATCGTCTGGAGTGATTAACGTGGAAATGTCATTTCGCAAGATGGCCTCGGCTGCTGAACCGATGAAGCTTACAGAGTCGATTGATGTGAGCCATCTTATTCGTAACAACAAGGAAATCACTGCCGTATCCCCATTGCAGGTAGAGCTTACATTTACTGCATTGCCGGACGGCGTGGTAGATGTTCAAGGAACGTTGTCAGCCGAAGTAGATATGCTCTGCTCTCGTTGTCTAGGAAATGTCCATGAGCATTTAAATATGAAATTCGCCGAGCAGTTTAAGCAAGGAACAGAGCCGGAGGAAATGGAAGAAGAAGACGATACCTTGTACGTTGAAGAAGATACAGTTAACCTGAATCTTTTCTTGGAGGAATATTTCCTGCTGCATCTTCCATTCGCACCGCTGTGCAAGAAGGATTGCAAAGGGCTGTGCCCGACTTGCGGTACCGACTTGAACGAGAGCAGTTGTGGGTGTGACAATACTGCAATCGATCCGCGGCTTGCTGGGCTTAAGGATTTCTTTAAATAAGAACAAGGAATTGACGTGAATAACGTACATTTCTTTTCTTAACGGTTTCTTGATGGTGCATTATAATTATTATGGCGTATGCTCGAGAAACTTTTGACTTTGATAAGGAGGTGGGAATTGTGGCAGTACCTCAACGGAGAACATCCAAAACTCGTCGTGACAAACGTCGTACTCACTTTAAACTGGCTGTGCCAGGCATGGTGAAATGTGAACAATGCGGAGAATTGAAGCTTGCTCATCACGTATGCAAAGTGTGCGGAACGTACAAATCTAGAGAGATCATCTCTCAATAATATTTGTTCTAAAGTAGTGCTTCATCTGAATGGATGAAGTGCTATTTTTTTTCGGGAAATAAGCGGGCACTTTCTTTTTATGCTGACATGTTTTATACTAAGCTTTAGTACCTGGTTCTAACTTACTTACGTTTTGTTGCCTTATCTTATATTCATAAGAGGATGGACCACATCGGAGTACAAGTGAAGATTTTGCATAAATCGATGGTTTAGAAACTTAGTGTGTGATCTCGAGTTATGCAAAATCTTTCAATTGTGATGTGTATGAAATTATAGATTGGACTTGCATAGACAAGAGGTCCTTAATGTCACATAAACAGGGGGTGCTTGATCATAGAACGATTACCCAAACGTCAGAGACAGCAGCAGCTTACTCAAATGATTGAGGATAACCCTTTTATCACTGACCAAGAGCTGACAAGATTACTTAAAGTGAGCATTCAGACCATTCGGTTGGATCGTATGGAGCTTGGTATTCCCGAGCTGCGCGAGCGGATGAAGCTGATGGCCGAAAGATCTTATGATCAAGTACGCTCACTGCCTTTGCACGAAATAATTGGTGATATCGTTGACCTTCAGCTCGATAAGAGCGGTATCTCCATTTTTGAGATTAAAGAGGAACATGTATTTTCACGAACAGGAATAGCTAGAGGACACTATGTGTTTGCTCAAGCGAATTCGCTTGCTGTTGCTGTCATCAATGATGAAATTGCTTTGACCGCATCTGCTGATATTCGGTTTGTAAGGCCGGTTCATTTAGGGGAGAAGTGTATTGCGAAGGCATATGTGCGATCTACTCCTGAACAGAAGGGGAAAGCGAAAGTAGAAGTATTTGCATATGTCGGTGAGGAAATGGTGTTTCAAGGAAACTTCGTCATTTACCGATCCGCGGGACAAGATAATGACGAAGGGGGAAGTTATCATGAAGATCGTCATTGATGCAATGGGAGGCGATCATGCACCGGAAGCTACGGTTCAGGGTGCTGTGCTTGCTGCTAAAGAATATAGCGATATAGAGATCGTTCTAGTCGGAGATGAAGCCAAGATCAATCCGCTGTTAGGAAATGACCGCCCGCAAAGTTTGACTGTGCTGCATGCCTCTGAGGTGATTGGGTCGGAGGATGAGCCGGTTAAGGCTGTAAGGCGCAAGAAAGATGCATCCATGGTCGTTGCGGGGCGCATGCTTCGGGAAGGGCAAGCCGATGCGATGATTTCAGCCGGTAATACCGGAGCACTTATGACGACGGGACTTCTCGTTGTTGGCAGAATGGAAGGCATTGAGCGTCCTGCGCTTGCACCGATGATTCCAACGATCGACAACCGCGGCATGCTTGCACTTGACCTGGGAGCGAATATGGATGCGAAGCCGGAGCACTTGGCCCAATATGCGCTTATGGGCAGTCTGTATCGCCAAAAGGTACATGGGGTGGAGCAGCCTAAAGTCGGACTTTTGAACGTAGGAACAGAGGCTGGCAAAGGTAATGAACTTACCAAACAGGCATACCCATTGCTTGCGGAACTGCCTATTCATTTTGTAGGTAATGTGGAATCAAGAGATGTGCTGAGCGGTGGCTGTGATGTCCTTGTCTGTGACGGATTTGCAGGGAACATTATGCTGAAGACACTGGAAGGTACAGCAGCGAGCATCTTCTCTCTTCTCAAGGAGCAATTCTCCTCCTCGTTGAAGAGCAAGCTTGCTGCAGCGATGCTCATGCCTGAACTGCGGGGATTAAAGGCAAAACTTGACTATAAGGAACATGGAGGGGCACCGCTGCTTGGTCTCAGCCGTTTAGTCGTAAAAAGTCACGGTTCTGCCGATGCAAATGCAATTAAAAATGCGGTGCGTCAGGCTAGACTAGCTGTCTCGAACAAGCTGGTCGAGAGTATATCTAAGGAAATAAGCGGGAGAGAAGAGTGACATGATGAATACACAATTGCGTCCAGTCGGTGTTATCGGTACAGGAAAATATGTTCCAGAGAAGATTCTTACGAATCATGATATGGAAAAAATGATGGATACCAATGACGAATGGATTGTCTCCCGTACGGGAATTCGCGAGCGTCACATTGCTGCCCCTGAAGAAGCGACCTCAGATCTTGCTTACGAGGCTGCAAAGGCAGCTGCTGCATCTGCAGGGATCTCGCCAAGCGATATCGAGCTAATCATTGTCGCTACGATCACGCCGGATAGTGCTTTCCCTTCAACGGCATGCATATTGCAGGACAAGCTGGGAGCAAAAGGCGCAGCAGCATTTGATTTGTCTGCAGCCTGCTCCGGCTTTGTGTACGGGCTGGCTACGGCAACTAGCTTTATTCAATCAGGAATGTATAAGAATGCGCTGGTTATCGGTGTGGATTGCCTGTCACGCATTACAGATTATACGGACCGAAATACGGCTGTCCTGTTTGGAGACGGTGCCGGTGCCGTTATTTTGGGAGAGGTTCCTGAAGGAAGAGGCTTCAAATCCTTTGACTTGGGCGCAGAAGGTGCCGGTGGTCCGCTTCTAAATATACAGGCGGGCGGTTCGAGACTGCCTGCGTCAGAACAAACGCTTGCTAACAAACAGCACTATATCTATATGAACGGACGGGAAGTATTTAAATTTGCTGTACGCGTGATGGGAACGGCAACGATTGATGTACTTGAAAAAGCAGGTCTTTCCAAAGAGGATGTCGACTTGTTCATTCCGCATCAGGCGAATATCCGTATTATTCAATCCGCTATGCAGCGTCTGGAGCTTCCTGAGGAAAAAGTGGTTATTAATGTAGATAAATATGCCAATACATCTGCCGCTTCTATTCCGCTGGCTTTGGTGGAAGCCGCAGAGGAAGGCCGAATGAAGGCAGGAGACACAGTTCTTATGGTCGGATTTGGTGGAGGTCTGACTTGGGGAGCATCCGTGCTTGTATGGTAAGAAGATGACCATGCATTCATAGTGCTGAATCTTCACTAGAAGATGTTCACTACAGATAGAAAAGGAGCAAGAGATAGATGGGAAAAATCGCCTTTGTATTTCCGGGTCAAGGCTCACAAACGGTAGGTATGGCAAAAGACGTATACGACAATGTGCCGTCTTCCCGTAAAGTCTTTGAGAAAGCGGATGAGAAGCTGGGTTTTCCGCTAAGCTCTCTCATTTTTGAAGGTCCGGATACGGAACTCAAACAAACGAAGAACACCCAGCCTGCGCTGCTTACAGCTAGTATTGCTTTATATGAAGCTCTGCGTGAGAAAGGTATCTCTGCAGATTATGCAGCAGGTCACAGCTTGGGTGAGTACAGCGCACTAGTCGCAGCAGGAGTAATGTCTTTTGAAGATGCTGTAGCGGTGGTTAGAGCAAGAGGGACTTACATGGAAGAAGCAGTTCCGGGCGGACGCGGAGCTATGGCAGCTGTGCTTGGAGCTGACCGTCATCAGCTCGCTGAGCTTTGTGAGAAAATTTCTGCCCAAGGGCAGGACTATCTTGTCGAGTTGGCGAACCTTAATTCACCGGGACAGATCGTAGTTTCCGGTCTTCAGGAAGGTGTAAGCCAGCTTGTGGAACGCGTGAAGGAAGCAGGCGGAAAACGTGCGATTCCACTGGAAGTCAGCGGACCATTCCATACTTCGTTGATGAAGGAAGCATCCGCTAAGCTTGCAGATCAGCTTTCTTCTGTTGAGATTCATGATGCACGTATTTCCGTTGTAGCCAATGTGACTGCAGAGCCTGTAACTGAAGCTGAGCGTATCCGTGAGCTTTTGGTTCAACAAGTCTATTCTTCCGTGAAATGGGAAGATACCGTGGTATGGCTTATTGAACAAGGCGTGGATACTTTTGTTGAGATCGGGCCTGGGAGTGTTTTGGCAGGACTCATCAAGAAGGTCAGCAAAACAGTAAAAGTTTATAACGTAAACAGTTTAGACAGCTTGAATGCTATTGCTGCTGAAATCGTATAAGTCTATAGCTCATGCTAAATAGGTATACTTCGGGAAAGGAGGAACAACAAGATGTCAACATCTTTGAAAGGCCAAGTTGCTCTTGTCACAGGTGCATCACGTGGAATTGGGCGCAGCATTGCACTTGCTTTGGCAGATGCAGGAGCTGACGTAGTCGTCAATTATGCGGGTAACGAAGCAGCTGCAGCCGAAGTGGTACAGCAGATTGAAGCCAAAGGGGTTAAAGCAATCGCGATCAAGGCTAACGTGGGAATTACAGCTGAAGCCGACCAATTGGTTAAAGAAACGCTGGATACCTTTAGTCGAATTGATATTTTGGTGAATAATGCAGGTATTACTAGAGATAATTTAATCATGCGCATGAAGGAAGAGGAATTCGATCAGGTGATCGAGACCAATTTGAAGGGTGTCTTCAATTGCCTCAAAGCGGTAACCCGTCCTATGATGAAACAGCGTTATGGCCGGATTATTAACATCTCATCTGTAGTAGGTGTACTCGGGAATCCGGGACAGGCAAACTATGTCGCTGCGAAAGCAGGAGTCATCGGGCTTACCAAATCCTCAAGCCGGGAGCTTGCTTCCCGGGGAATTACTGTCAACTGTATAGCTCCAGGTTTTATTGAGACCGAGATGACTCAAGGACTATCTTCTGAATTAGTTGATGGCATGCTGGCAGGTATACCGCTTTCACGGCTTGGTCGTCCTGAGGAAGTGGCAGGGGTCGCTCTCTTCCTTGCTTCTGAGTCTGCATCTTACATGACGGGTCAAACTCTTCATGTAGATGGCGGAATGTACATGTAAGGAACGCTTTAGAAGTATGACATTAGGAGCATTTTTGCCTCGTCCTATGGACGGTCATGTAGGCTCTATGGCATTTTATGAATGATTCTCGTATAATACGAAAAGGGAGGTGAACCGGATGTCCGACGTATTGGAACGCGTAAAACGTATCGTGGTAGATCGTTTAGGCGCTGATGAAGCTGAAGTAACATTGGAAGCATCATTCAAAGATGATTTGGGTGCTGACTCTCTAGATGTTGTTGAATTGGTAATGGAACTCGAAGACGAGTTTGATATGGAGATCTCTGATGAAGATGCAGAGAAAATCACGACCGTAGGTGAAGTTGTAAACTACATACAATCTCATACCTAAGTCAGTTGAAGTGCCCGTGAATGAGTATTAATACTTGCTAGCGGGTCTTCTCCTCCAATTTACGAGTAAAGGCATACAGCCACATGAAGGCCCATTTTATAGGTGTTTGTTATCTTAACGACATGTATAGAATGGGTTTCATTACATTAAAATCTGTTAATTGCATAATGATATGCAGTCGATATAGAGGTGAAATTGATTTGAATCGTAGAGTGGTAATAACAGGCATGGGTGTCATGACCCCGATTGGTAAAGACCTGGACACGCTGTGGAACAGCTTAATGGAAGGCAAATCAGGAGTATCGCTGATTGAAGCGTTTGACGTGAGCGACTACAACACTAAAATTGCAGCGTCCATTAAAGATTTTAATCCAGAGGACTATATGGAGCGTAAAGATGCCCGCAAGATGGACCGCTTTGTTCAGTTTGCAGTTGCTGCAGGTTCCAAGGCGATTGGTGACAGCGGACTGCAGATTGGCGAAAATATCGATGCTGAGCGTATCGGCGTTTCGGTAGGTTCCGGAATCGGCGGACTGGGTACATGGGAAGATCAGCACAACATTCTCTTGGAAAAAGGACCGAAACGGGTTAGTCCGTTTTTCATTCCAATGATGATTGCGAATATGGCTTCCGGTCAGCTCTCTATTAGTTTTGGAGCGAAAGGTCCCAATACGACGCAGGTAACCGCTTGTGCTACAGGCAGCCATTCCATTGGAGATTCCATGAGAATTATTCAGCGTGGTGATGCGGATGCCATGATTTGCGGCGGTGCGGAAGCAACGATTCGTCCGACAGGTATGGCTGGATTTAACTCCATGCGCGCTATGTCCACTCGCAATGATGAGCCTGAGAAAGCAAGCCGCCCGTTTGATACAGGACGCGATGGCTTTGTAATGGGAGAGGGCGCGGGAATCTTGATTCTTGAGTCGCTTGATCATGCTCTTGCACGCGGTGCTCATATTTACGGCGAGGTTGTAGGATACGGTTTATCTGCAGATGCAAAGCATATGACAGATCCCGATCCGGACGGCGGTGCACGCAGTATGAGAATGGCGATGAAAGACGCAGGAATTCAGCCTGAGGATGTCGATTACATCAATGCTCACGGAACATCCACACCGGTTGGAGATAAGTCCGAAACAGAAGGCGTTAAAATGGCGCTTGGCGAGCATGCCTATAAAGTGGCTGTTAGCTCCACGAAATCCATGACAGGTCACATGCTGGGGGCTGCCGGAGGAGTTGAAGCGATAATATGTGCGCTGTCTCTAACGAATCAAAAGATTCCGCCAACAATCAACCTGGAAAATCAGGATCCGGCATGTGATCTTGATTATGTTCCGAATACACCGCGCGAGGCTGAACTGGAATACGTACTTTCCAATTCCTTCGGATTCGGTGGACACAACGCTACAATTATTCTCAAAAAATATGAATCATAAGGGGTCCGATTCGATTGAATGCAGATCTGAAACAATTGGAGCGCAAACTTCAAATCGAGTTTAACAATCGCAAATTGTTAAAGCAGGCCTTTACTCATGCTTCATATGTAAACGAGCACAGATTCAGTCAAAGCCAGGACAACGAGCGTCTTGAGTTCCTTGG
Organism: Neobacillus mesonae; assembly: GCA_023715865.1. Taxonomy (GTDB): domain Bacteria; phylum Bacillota; class Bacilli; order Paenibacillales; family Paenibacillaceae; genus Paenibacillus. The sequence goes on along the minus strand of JAMBOW010000001.1, from coordinate 1,855,923 downwards.
AGATGCCGTGCTTGAGCTTACGGTTTCAGAGTACTTATATAATGAACATCCGAACCGTCCGGAAGGAGAACTGACCAAAATGAGGGCAGCACTGGTACGCGAGCCCTCACTCGTCAAATTTGCCGAAGCTTTAGATTTTGGTAAATATGTTCTGCTGGGAAAAGGCGAGGAGCTTACCGGAGGGAGGAATCGTCCAGCACTTCTGGCCGATGTCTTTGAATCCTTTATCGGTGCGCTATACTTGGATCAGGGTCTTGCCGAAGTGAAGAAATTTTTAGGTAAGTATATCTTTGCCGGGCTTGTCGTTGAGGGCGAACTCGCGCTTACCGATTTCAAGACTGAATTACAGGAACTGACTCAGCACCACAACATGGGTGTGCTCGAATACCGTATTGTTGAAGAAAGAGGGCCTGCTCACGAGAGAGAGTTTGTCTCTGAAGTGTATATGGGCAGTCAAAAGTTGGGCCGCGGTACCGGTCGCTCAAAGAAGGAAGCTGAGCAGAAGGCTGCACAGCTTGCTTTAAGTACATTAAAGCTTCCTTAGGGAAGGGGTTTGTAGACCGTATAGCGGATTCTTAAGATATAAGAAAGTCTAACGGAAAGAGTAAGACATTCTTATATCTTAAGAAAGAGGAAAACGGCCGCTTGCTTAGCGGTCTGTCTTTTCTTACAAACGAAGAGCAAAGAGCAGCCCGCCTTAGTTGTTATAGGCTAATGATGGAACGAGAAGGACTGCTTTTTGCTCTTCTTTTTGTTGCGCAAACGAAAATGCGGTAAACTCTTGATCATGTGGAAATGGACTTCAAGAGACGTTTCCCCTACAATAAGAACGGATGTACATACCCGTGTAGGACCGTGGCAAGAAGCGTGGAGGTGTTAACAATGTATTTAAAACGTATAGAGCTGTCAGGCTTTAAATCGTTTGCCGATCGAACGGAAATGGAATTTGTCCGCGGCATAACCTCTGTGGTTGGCCCCAACGGGAGTGGAAAGAGTAACATTTCCGACGGCATCCGTTGGGTTCTTGGAGAACAGAGCGCAAAATCGCTCCGCGGCGGCAAGATGGAGGATATTATTTTTGCCGGAAGCGATACCCGTAAACCTGTTAATTTCGCCGAAGTATCTTTAACTTTGGACAATGAAGATCATGCACTGTCGCTGGATTTCGGTGAAGTTACCGTAACTCGCCGTGTTCATCGCAGCGGGGATAGTGAATATTTTATTAACAAGCAATCCTGCAGATTAAAGGATATAACCGAGCTGTTTATGGATACCGGCATAGGTAAAGAAGCTTACTCGATTATTGGACAAGGTCGCATTGAGGAAATACTCAGTACCCGTTCTGAGGATCGAAGAGGAATTTTTGAGGAAGCCTCCGGTATTGTTAAATATAAGTCACGAAAAAAAGATGCGGTGCGCAAGCTGGATGATACGGAGCAAAATCTGCTTCGGATTCATGATCTGGTTACCGAGCTGGAGGATCAGATTGGACCGCTCAAAGAGCAGTCAGAGAAGGCCGTTTATTATAAGGAGCTAAAGGCTGAACTGAAGGAGAAGGAGCTGTCTCTATACGTATATCAGATTGAGCAGATCCACTCTGCCTGGAGTGAAGCCAATGACCGTCTGCTGCATCTCAAAGAACAGCAGCTGGAGCTGTCCACGATAGTATCAAGACACGATGCTATCCTTGAGCAGGACCGCACGGAGCTTCGCCAGGTCGAGGAGGCGGTAGAACGTCTCCAAGGTGAACTGCTTCATTACAGTGAAGCTACCGAGAAGAGTGAAGGTTACCGTGAGCTGTTAAAAGAAAGACTGAAGAATCTGGAAGCAAACAGAGAGCAGCTAATGAGTTCCTTAGTAGGAAGCGAGGAACGTTACGCTGAGCGTGAAGCGGAACTCGACGGTCTTAAAAATAAACTGGACGGATTACAGAAAGAATTGGATGAGCTTCGCGAGCAGCTGTCTGCAGAAGAAGCAAAGCTGATTGGAGTAACCGGAGGAATCAGCCAGGAGCAGGAAGAGAGTCTGAAAGGAAACCTGCTCGAGCTCATGAACCAGATGGCGCAGGCTCGTAACGAAATTCGTTATGCAGATCAGCAAAAAGAGGCGATCGAAAGAAGACTAAACCGTGCCGGAGAAGAATCGGATAAGTGGGAGCTTCAAAAGGCAGATCTGCTGAAACGCAAAGGCGAATTGACGCAGCATATTCAGAAGCTTGGCTCCGAAATCAGTTCCTTACGAAGCGGTTATATAACAGAGAGCGAGCGACTGCAATCTCTGCAGAAGCTTCTGTCCGAAAGCCAAGGCACTGTTCGGAAATGGGAACAAAAACGGGAAGCCCAGGTATCGAGACGCGATACGATGAAGGAAATGCAGGATGACTTTGACGGATTTAACACTGGTGTTAAAGAAGTTCTCAAAGCATCTCGCAAAAATGTATTGCATGGTGTACATGGCGCGGTGGCAGAGCTGATTAAAGTGCCTGAGAAGGTGGAAATGGCCATTGAAACGGCGCTCGGAGCGTCCCTTCAGCATGTGGTTATGGAAAATGAGGCCGTCTCCCGCCAGGCCATTTCTTTTCTGAAGCAGCGCCAGTTGGGCAGAGCGACATTTTTACCGCTCGATGTTATTCGTCCACGGGCGATTGGAGCCTCCGATCGGAGCATGATTTCCGAACTCCAGGGTATTGTTGGTATTGGAGCAGAACTCGTACAGTTTGATTCTAAGTATGAAGCGATTGTAGGAAGCCTGCTGGGCAATGTCATTATCTCTGAAAGCCTTGAAGATGCGAACCGGATTGCTGCCCGCTGCGGGTATCGTTATCGGGTCGTCACTCTCGAGGGGGATGTGGTGAACGCTGGAGGTTCCATGACTGGCGGAAGCCAGTACCGGAAGAACACCAGCCTCTTGTCTCGTAAGCGTCAGCTTGATCAGCTGGACCATGACATTCTGGAAACAGAGAATCAGATCATCAAGCTGCATCGCAGCTTGGAGGAAGTTAAAGCTCAGATGGAGCAATGCCAGACTAATTTGGATACACTTCGCCATGACGGTGACGAAAAGCGGACAGAGGAGCAGCAGGCCTCGCTTGAGCTGAAGCAATTGGAGCATGAGCTGGCTCATGTTCTCACTCAGGTAGAAGCTGCAGGAGCGGAAAAAACCGGCTTTAAAGATGAAATTAAAGCACTTGAAGATACACGCGCAGCCGCTGAAGAATCGCTTGCGAAACTTGAAGAGGAAGAAAAATCAACACATCAAGCGATCCACGCGGCGGAATTTGCCCGTAAAGCAAATGAAACAGCCAAAGAAGAGCTGCAAAACTCGCTGACCATTTTGAAGGTCCGTGAGGGTAAGCTTGACCAAGAACGCTTCTCAGTAGAAGAGCAGGTTCGCAGGATGGAGCGCGAGTACGAGAGCTCGGATAAAGAAAGGTACCGTAACCGAACATTGCTGGCGTCCGTTGAAGCTGATCTTAAAACAAATGCAGAGGAAAGCGTTAAGCAGACAGAGGACCTTAACCGCTACCGGCTTAAGAAGGAAGAGGCTTCCAAGGAGCTTGATTTTAAACGGGCTGCCAGAGCCCAGCTCACGAAAAAACTGGAGCTTGAGGAAAACGAGACAAAAGAGCAGCGAATGAGTCTCAAGACATGTGAGGATGAGCTTCGTCAGACAGAAATTAGTGTTAACCGTCTGGATGTCGAACTTGATAATATTCTTAAAAAGCTAAATGATGATTATGAGCTGAGCTATGAGCTTGCTAAGCAGCATTACACCATTCCAGAGGATATTGAAGGCAGCAAGGCTGAGGTGCAAAAGCTCAAACGGAGTATATCGGCTCTCGGAGAGGTCAATCTTGGAGCTATTGAGGAATATGAGCGCGTCAACGAACGTTACCAGTTCCTAAGCGAGCAGAAGGATGACTTGATTGAAGCTAAGACAACGCTCTATCAAGTTATCAAAGAGATGGAAGACGAGATGTCCAAACGGTTCAAAACGACATTTGATGCGATTAAACGTGAGTTTGGCACCGTATTTTCGAAGCTGTTTGGTGGAGGCAGAGCTGATCTAATTCTTAATGAACCGGACAAGCTGCTCACTACAGGCATTGAAATTGTAGCTCAGCCTCCGGGCAAGAAGCTTCAGAACCTTCAATTGCTCTCAGGGGGCGAAAGAGCGCTCACTGCAATGGCGTTGCTATTTGCCATTCTTCATGTCCGTCCGGTTCCGTTCTGCGTGCTTGATGAGGTTGAAGCGGCGCTGGACGAAGCAAACGTCGTGCGTTTTGCTCAATATTTGAGAGAGTTCTCTGAGCAAACCCAATTTATCGTAGTTACGCATCGTAAAGGCACAATGGAGGAAGCCGATGTACTGTACGGTGTGACGATGGAGGAAGGCGGCGTATCGAAGCTGGTGTCCGTCATGCTGGAAAATGAGGAAGCGGAAATTGCTTAATTAAGCAGTAATTTTAATTTGGAGGGACCTTATGAGTTTCTTTAGAAAGCTAAAGGAAAGTATTTCAACCAAAACAGAATCGGTAACGAATATTTTTAAAGACGGTCTTGAAAAAACGCGTAAAGGCCTCGTAGAGAAAGTATCCGATCTCGTCATTCGTCGCAAGAAGATTGATGAGGAATTTTACGAGGAGCTTGAGGAAATCTTGATCGGCGCTGACGTTGGGGTCAGCACGGTCATGGACCTGATCGATGATTTACGTGCAGAAGTCAAAAAACGTAAAATTCAAGATGCAGCTGAGCTGCAGCCGGTTCTATCTGAAAAGCTGACAGGACTTTTGAGATCAGAGCAAAACAACGCGCTAAACATGAACAAGGATGGAATTACCGTTATTCTCTTTGTCGGTGTTAATGGTGTAGGGAAGACGACAACGATCGGAAAGCTGGCCCATCGGTTCAAAAATGAAGGCAAGAAGGTACTTCTTGCAGCAGGAGATACATTTAGAGCCGGAGCTATTGAACAGCTTGAAGTTTGGGGTCAACGCGCAGGCGTTGATGTCATAAAGCAGCAAGCCGGATCTGATCCAGCTGCGGTAATGTATGACGCAGTTCAAGCTGCAAAGCAGCGCGGTGCTGATGTTCTGCTGTGTGATACAGCTGGCCGACTGCAGAATAAAACGAACCTGATGGAAGAACTGAACAAAATCTTCCGTGTCATTCAGCGTGAAATCCCAGGCGCTCCTCATGAAGTGCTGATGGTGCTGGATGCAACTACTGGACAAAATGCCCTTAGCCAAGCCAAGCTGTTTGGAGAGAAGAGTGGAGTTACAGGACTTGTTCTGACAAAGCTTGACGGAACAGCGAAGGGCGGTATTGTCATTGCAATCCGCCAAGAGATGGACATTCCGGTGAAGCTCGTTGGACTCGGAGAGAAGGCCGACGACCTGCAGCCGTTTGATTCGGAGCAATTTGTACATGCCTTGTTCGCAGGTTTGATCCAAGAATCCGAAGCAGAAGATGCGGATCGTAAAGAATAAACAATAAGGTAATGGACAAAGTATAAATCAAACAAGAGACCGACCCATAATGGATTAGGTCTCTTTTGTTTATAAAGAATATATATTTTAAAACCCTATTTCCGATATGTTCTTGTTGTGAGACATTATGAAACATTATGCAGCTAAAATGCGAACAAGTTCAACGGAAGCTAACGGGATGACAGCTATATCTCCCGGAGGACCATATAGGATGGGCGGGATCTGTAGGATTAAGGTTGTCTCGTCAATAGAGATGAGGGTTCCATCCAAATAATCATTAGAGGTCAAAACCTCTACCTCGCTTCCTACAAAGCCGCGTATCATATCTCTGAAATTCATAGGAAAGTCCCTCCTTTAACTTAGTATGAAGTGTAGCTGTTACTTGGTTGCATAGCTTACTGAGCTACAGAAATTTTCGTGAAAGGCATGATGACAATATCCCCGCTGGCTTCACGGAGCTCAACCGCATCGTCGCCTACAGCCAGTACGGTTCCTAGTACAGTTACACTGCTCGTGCTAATGCTGATATTTTGACCTATCTTGCTTTCAAGAAATACTTAAAGCTGCGGATTTGCAGTAATACCGGAGCGTACCTCAGTTTCCAGCTGCTCTATTCGGGCTGTCAGTACATCAACTCTGTCCGACAGTACTTCTAGTTGTTTCTCCAGCTGTTTGATCCGGGCTCGAAGCCGGGAGTGGAAAAAGAAAAACATGAACACGCCCTCCTTGATACATCTATTTAAGAGATTCGATCTCTGTGACGAGCTGTGTGAGCTCGGAATAGCTTTCTTGCTCAGCCTGACGAATGAGCGGAAGTGCAGACTGTATTTCATCCCTTCCGTTTTGAATGAAATGTTTAACGATATTCTTCAAAGGATTCATGCGGCTGAGCATAATCGCAATAACAGGGAAACTGGGTCGCTATCGGGAGGGATAGGGGAGCACATCAAAGATTTATTACCTGATTGCAGGGAGGATAAAAAACATCGTCCGGATTGTTGAATTGTTGTCTGGACAAGAGCTGAGCTTCGTGTGTACAATTCCCAGCTAAGCCAGTGTGCTGATGGTAAAGAGTGAATACATCGTGTGCGAGTGGAATTAAAGCAATCGACTCGGAAAATAAAGCTTGATTCCGGGCAGCTACACAGTGAATTTGGGGAGGCAGCGATCGTAGTTCATCTATGAGCAGCTGTTTGTTTTTTTCACACAAATGAAAATTTGCCGGTGACCATAACAGCCAGAATGCTGCTAAACGGGAGGTCTCTTCCTTTATGAACTGAAGCAGGCTGAAAGCTTTATTGCCGTTAATGGCTATACGGGTTCTGTAAGCAAGACCCGTAAGATAGATTATATGTTCATTTATATATCCCTTTCGCTTGAAGAGTTTGCTTAATTACCTGGTCGGCCGCTCTTCGCGCTGAACCCATGTATTTTGCTGTGCATAGGCAATGCGAGCTGCACTTGCCGCAGGATCATCTCCCTCACTCAGCATCTTCCCCAGCTTATTTATAAAGTCTTCGTGTGTTGTGGCCGTGGTTACATGCGATTCCATCCGAATACATTCCGGTAATGCAGTCGAGAGGGCTTTAACTCCGGTAGACATATATTCATAGGTTTTTACGGGATTTGTTGCGAGGCTGATGGGATGATAGAGGAAAGGGATGTCCGCCACATCAATATGCTGTAAGTAATTTTTTATTCACTGTGCGGTTTTTCACCGAGAATATGAACGTTGGGTAATGAACCGTACCCGGGGATATCTCCATAGGGAGCACCGATCGATATAAACTGGACATCAGGGTATTTTGCAGCAGACTTTGCAAACAGCTCGTGGTCAACCCAATAAGCCCACGCGCTGATGTAAACAACGGTAGGACCTTCAAGGCAGATCGGCCGGTCTTGGTGCGGAGGGCGCATTGAACACCTGGTGCCGCTTCTTCCAGTTGACTGGTCATGGGTGCCAGGTTTTCGAAAAAAACATGATGGCCTTGAGAACCCAGCTCTGTCATCAGCTGCTGCAGGCGCTGCTTCATAAACTTCCAGATCATCGTTTTGGGATAGATAATGACTGCCATGGGATAGATGCCTCCTTTGCGTCACTCTAATTACAGCTTATGTAATGATAGTTTAATAGAAACCGGCAATTGTCCCCTGTCCTGAATAATTATTTCAGGCACCTTTTTAATAGAATGCCGTTACAGCTTTGAAGCGCTTTTCATATAAAGAGAGTATGGCTGAAATTAACAATTGAAGGAGATTTGTTGAGGAGGAATCCTGATAAGATGGCAAACCATTGGATCAGGGTACTTGTTGTGTTCGGAACAAGACCCGAAGCGATAAAAATGGCGCCGATTGTAAAAGCGCTTGAAGCAGCACCCGGAATTGAACCCATTGTATGCGTGACAGGACAGCATGAAGAAATGCTTTCCCAAGTGTTGAAAGAGTTCAATATCGTACCTGATATTGAGCTGGAAATGATACGAAGCTCGCAGACTCTATTTTGTTTAACGGCCCGTTTGATAGAACTACTTGCGCCCGTCATGAAAGCAGAGAAATACGATCTTGTGCTTGTCCATGGGGATACGACGACCGCTTTTGCAGCTGCATTGTGTGCTTATTATGCCAATACACCGATTGGACATGTAGAGGCGGGGCTTAGAACCTATGACAAATATGCTCCCTATCCTGAAGAAATGAACAGAGAATTCATTGGCCGGGTAGCAGATTTACATTTCGCACCGACTGATTTGGCTGCCAAAAGGTTAGCAGGTGAAAATCGAAAGAAGCATGTCTACGTTACTGGAAACACATCGATTGATGCCCTGCGATGGACGCTTAAGGACGATTATGACCATCCGCTGCTGTCGCGGCTTCATCCAGGAACACGTAAAATATTTATGACCATGCATAGACGTGAGAATTGGGGCAGCCCGATGAAGCAGGTATTTCGCGCGGTAAAAGATCTCGTCCAGAGAGACCGCACCCTGGAACTGATCTATCCTGTACATCCAAATCCGGCTGTGAAGGAGCTGGCATACAAAATACTTGGCGGTCAAGAACGCATCTATTTGACAGAGCCGCTTGGTGTGTCGGATATGCACAACATCATGAATCGTGCTTATATTATTTTGACGGATTCAGGGGGGCTTCAAGAAGAGGCGCCCTCACTGGGCAAGCCTGTTCTTGTCCTTCGTAATAAGACAGAGCGTCCGGAAGGGATTAAAAAGGGCACGCTTCGCTGTATCGGAACGGAGTATGATAAGGTCCAGAAAGAAATTATTCACTTATTATCCAGCAGAAAAAGATATCAGAAGATGTCCAAAGCCTTAAATCCTTACGGTGATGGTTATGCGTCTGAACGGATTACATCGATTATTTTGCAATATTTTAAGAAAGAATAGAAATAAGTAAACGATTTGACATACTAGATTCCCTTAAAGATGAACATTAGCCGCTAACGTAGTATAATACGAAGAGAGCATTTTTGACGGCACTTAGTGAAGACATGAAAGAGGATGTCGAAAGGATGATTCTATGGCTAATACCTACACCTATACACGAAGAGAAGAAGTCGTTAATGCAATTACGCATGGCATAGGTGCGATTTTAAGTGTGGCTGCGCTTGTGCTGCTTATCGTTGCCGCCAGCGTGAATGGAACGGCCTGGCATGTGGTCAGCTTTACCGTTTACGGTGTTTCTATGCTGCTATTGTACCTTAGCTCAACGTTTGTACATGCCCTTAAAGATGGCAAAGCTAAGGATCTATTTGAAATTTTTGATCATTCGTCCATCTATCTGTTTATTGCCGGAACGTATACTCCTTTTCTGCTGGTGGCAATCCGTGGAACTTTAGGCTGGACGCTTTTTGGAATCATATGGGGAATCGCTTTGTTTGGGGTTGCCTTTAAGGCGTTTTTCACCAAGCGATTTCTGTTTATGTCGACCTTGTTTTATATCGCTATGGGATGGCTGATCGTACTTGCCTGGGGACCATTAACGGCTGCGGTTCCTTCCGGCGGAATTGCGCTCCTCGTTGCAGGAGGGATATGTTATACGCTGGGCACCATCTTTTATGTGTGGCGTGGATTTCCGTTCCATCATGCGATTTGGCATTTGTTCGTTCTGGCTGGCAGCATTCTGCATTTCTTTGCCGTTATTATTTACCTGACACCTATTAGGTTATAGGCGGAGAAAACGTAGAATTATAAGCTGAAAATAAGGAACTTAAAAAGAGTGAGAAGATGACAAGGATTTATGCTTGACATCTTCTTTTGTTTTTTGTAATATAGAGAACGTTAATGAGTGTAAAGTGTTTTTCCTTGACGAAGGGAGTGTCCCTCAAGATGAGTCAGGAGAACCGGCTTGAGAAGACGAACCGAATCAATATATTATTTGATTTTTATGAAAACCTGTTAACCGAGAAGCAGCAGACCTTTCTGAAGTATTATTTTCATGATGATTTTTCCCTTGGAGAGATCGCTTCAGAATTTGAGATTAGCCGCCAAGCGGTATATGAGCACATTAAACGTGCAGAACAGGTACTTGAAATGTATGAGGACAAACTTGGTTTGCTTGAGAAGCACGAACGCCGGCTTTCCGATTTGGAGAAGCTCAAAGTTTTGATCGAATCAAGCGAGATGACGAGTGAACACAAACATAGAATGAATGAAATAGTGAACCACCTGGAGGTTCTGGAATAGGGATTTCCCTTAGCAAGTTGGACTTAAGGAGGTGTGTTTATGCCATTTGAAGGATTAACAGCAAGACTTACGAACGTATTCAGCAAGCTCCGAGGCAAAGGGAAAGTGAGCGAAGAGGACGTTAACGAAGCGATGCGAGAGGTGCGTCTAGCTTTGCTTGAAGCCGACGTTAACTTTAAGGTCGTCAAGCAGTTTATTTCGAAAGTCAAAGAGAAGGCTGTCGGCAAGGAAGTAATGGAAAGCTTCACGCCCGGCATGGTGATCATTGACATCGTAAATAAAGAGTTGACTGAACTGATGGGTGGAAGTCAATCGAAGCTGGCCAAGGCAAATAAACCGCCGACAGTAATTATGATGGTGGGTTTACAGGGTGCCGGTAAGACGACTACGACGGGTAAACTTGCGAAACTCCTGCAAAAGCAAAACGCAAAGCCCCTGCTTGTGGCAGGCGATATATACCGTCCCGCAGCGATTAAGCAGCTGCAGGTACTGGGAGAACAGCTTAAAGCACCTGTGTTCACACTAGGTGATCAGACAAGCCCGGTAGAAATTGCGAAGCAAGGTTTGCAGCATGCAAAAGACAATGGTCATGACTATGTTATCATTGATACGGCTGGCCGGCTTCACGTTGATGAAGAGCTGATGGAAGAGCTGCGCTTGATCCACAGCAACGTCAATCCTGATGAAGTGCTGCTGGTTGTCGATGCGATGACGGGTCAAGATGCAGTAAACGTAGCTGAGCACTTTAACTCCCAGTTATCACTGACTGGCGTTGTGCTTACTAAGCTTGATGGAGATACGCGCGGCGGTGCTGCCCTCTCTGTTAAAGCAGTTACGGGATGCCCAATCAAATTCATCACCCTTGGCGAGAAACTGGATGCCCTAGAGCCTTTCCATCCGGAGCGGATGTCTTCTCGAATCTTGGGGATGGGCGACATGCTGTCACTGATCGAAAAAGCGCAGTCTAACATTGATACTGAAAAAGCTAAGGAAATGGAACAGAAGATGCGTACTGCATCGTTTACGTTCGAAGACTTCCTTGAGCAAATGGACCAGATTAAGAAGCTGGGCCCGCTTGATCAGCTGATGGATATGATTCCTGGAATGAACAAGATGAAGCAAACCAAAGACCTGAAGGTCGATGATAAACAGATGAGCCGGATCGAAGCGATCGTATACTCTATGACGAGAGAAGAGAAGCAAAACCCGGAGATCATCAACCAATCACGCCGTAAACGGATTGCGACAGGCAGCGGTACGACGGTTGCTGAAGTCAATCGGCTAATCAAGCAGTTTGATGAGATGCGCAAAGTGATGAAGCAGTTTAGCGATATGATGGGTCCTAAGGGTAACAAAAAAGCAATGAAGCAGCTGAAAGGACTCAGCAAAGGAATGAAGTTTCCTTTCCGTTAAGTGAAAGTTTACTAATACATTTATTTCATTGAAGGAGGTGAATATTCGTGGCAGTTCGTATTCGTCTGAAACGTATGGGAGCTCATAAAGCGCCTTTCTATCGTGTGGTTGTATCGGATTCCCGTTCCCCGCGTGATGGCCGTTTTATCGAGGAAATCGGTTACTACAACCCGGTTGAACAACCAGCAGTGGTTAAAATCGATGAAGATAAAGCTCTTAAATGGCTTCAAAATGGTGCGCAAGCATCTGATACAGTTCGCAACTTGCTCAGCAAAGCGGGTGTAATGAAGAAGTTCCATGAGCTTAAACAACAGAAATAATTAGGTGCTGAATACGGAGGGTATCTATGGAACAATTAGTCGGCGTTATTGCGAAGGCTTTAGTAGATCATCCGGAAGATGTGTCGGTCCGGACGCTGGAAAAAGATCGCCTGGTTGTCTATGAACTGACTGTACATCCTGAGGATGTGGGGAAAGTGATCGGCAAGCAGGGGAAGATTGCGAAAGCACTCCGTACGGTCGTCACATCTGCAGCAGTTAAGATGGATAAACGGGTTACCGTCGATATCATATCTTAAAGATATACGAAAGGGGGTTAGGATGCATGTCCTAGCCCTTTTTCGTACATGCTTATAACTTAAACTTCGTCTAATTGAAACACAGGAGGACCTATGTCACAATATTTTAATGTAGGAAAAATTGTAAATACGCACGGGATTCGCGGGGAGCTGAAGGTTCTTCCGCTCACAGACTTCCCAGAGGAGCGTTTTGATAAAGGAAGCAAGCTTGTCATTGATACGGGTGAAGGTCATATTCCAGTAATAGTAGAGTCAGCAAGGCTTCACAAAAATATGTATGTTGTTCGTTTACAAGGATATGGAAACATTAATGAGGTTGAAAAATATAAAGGAACGATGCTGAAGGTGTCTTCCGAATATCAAACTGAGCTTGGTAATGACGAGTTCTATTTTCATCAAATTGTCGGCTGTGAAGTTGTGACGGATGAAGGGGAAACGCTCGGTACCATTAAAGAGATTTTGACTCCTGGCGCAAATGATGTTTGGGTAGTCAAAACAAAAGAAGGAAAAGAGATCCTGCTTCCATATATTGATGAGGTCATTCTTCATGTCGATGTGCCTAATCAAAAGGTAACAGTACATCTGATGGAAGGACTTGTGTAATGAAAGTAGATGTTTTAACACTATTTCCAGAAATGTTTCATGGAGTATTCGGTACAAGCATTTTGGGAAAAGCACAAGCTAAAGGCATCGTTTCGCTAAATGCAGTGAATTTTCGTGAGTATGCGGGAAACAAACACGGCCAAGTGGATGATATGCCATATGGAGGCGGGGGCGGTATGGTACTGAAACCTGAGCCGATTTTTTCTGCCGTAGAGGATCTGTTGAGCAATAAGGAATCAGAAGCTGCAGCTTTAGATGCAGACGCTGGTATAAATACTCAGTCCACCCGCAATCCGCGAGTCGTTCTCATGTGTCCGCAGGGAGAGACCTTTAATCAGAAGAAGGCAGAGGAGCTCTCCAAAGAAGAGCATCTGATCTTTATATGCGGTCATTATGAAGGCTATGACGAACGGATTCGCGAGCATTTGGTTACAGATGAAATATCCACAGGTGATTATGTTCTGACAGGGGGAGAGCTGCCTGCTATGGTCGTGATTGATAGCGTGGTTAGACTGCTTCCCGGCGTCCTTGGGAACGAAACAAGTGCGGTTACCGACTCGTTCAGCACAGGACTGCTGGAATACCCGCACTATACGAGACCGGCAGAGTTTAGAGGGCATAAGGTGCCGGATATTTTGCTATCAGGACATCATAAAAACATCGATGCGTGGCGCAGAGAGCAGTCCTTGCTGCGCACGCTGACAAGACGACCGGATCTGCTTGAACACGTAGAGGTGACGAAGAAGGAGAAAGCATGGCTTGATCAGCTTTTGCGAGATCAAAAGGTGTCGGACTCTGAGTCGGAGGAATAATAAAAACACTGATTGATCGTTAGCTCAATCAGTGTTTTTTTTTGCGTTTATAGCGTAGGTATCCGTAAACAACTTAAGCTGATTTATTTAGCTTCATTGATCGGTGCCTCACGACTGTAGGTATCAAATAACTCGGACAAATCGGTTCCTGTAGTGACCGTAAGCCGATTCAATTTCATGAGATTATCTCCTGGCTTGACTAACCCCTGTCGGACTGAAAAGGCCATGCGATACCCTTGTTCACGTAGAAAATACATCATTTGCGTACTTTTCTCGCCATAAGGATAAGCAAAGTAAGGGGTATCAATGCCAAACTGCTTCATTTGCTCAATGTCCTGCTTAAGCAGCTTTGTATCGAGACCTGCTGCATAATTCGAGCCGCAGCGTGGAAATCCTTTATAATGAAGGTTATACGTGTGGCTGTGAAATTCAAATACGTCGCTGCTCTGTTCTATTTGATTAAGGGTTAAGAAGCTTTTCTTCGCAGGGTCGAAGGGGTCGTTTTCTTTCTGGACCTTGCTGCCGATGACAAAGATAGCGGCATTAAAATTGTATTTTTTTAAGATCGGATACGCGTACATTAGGTTGTTTTCATACCCATCGTCAAAAGTAATGACGACCGATTTTTTAGGCAGGGTAATCTCACCTTTTACATATTGCTCCAGCTCTCTAAGCGTAGGGGTATAATAACCCTCATTATGCAAGTAGTCCATCCCTGCTTCAAAATCCTCGGCATTGATGACGGATTTGTTGCCAGGCTCACGATTAAGCTCTTTAGGAACGATATAATGATACATAAGAACGGGAACCTCTTGAGCGTGCTCCGCAGATCGATTAGGATGTGCGCTGGCAACAGAAAGCTCAGGAAGATGCTGACGGTGTGACAGAGTAAAAGCTTTATTTTTAACCATTTCCCATGAGGTACATGCTTTATGGGTTAAAGCACTGGTTGGATTGTTGACTGCTGTGGCATACAGGGTAATAAAGAGGGTTAATAAGACAATTAGACCTGGCTTCCAGATTTTTAAAAAACGCTTGCGATTCATTTGATTCTCCTTTGTTCGGATGGCTCCTGCGATGTGTGTAAAAAAATAATGAAACGTTACTCTATCATAAACGATGGAATTTAATAGAAAGTTACATTTTGACTACAACAATGGCTATGAAAATGTAATTTTTAGAAAAATAGGTTGTCGTACTTATTGTTTTATTAAAAAAAGAAATTATGCTTGCAAACAATTAGAATTACATGTTATAATTTTTCTGTTGTGTGGAATACGGTGGTCCTCTGTGGATGATGATGGATAACAGAAGCTTATCCGGAAGAGACATGAACACCTGTACGGAAGGAGGGAGTCATAGATGAATATCGTCCAAGCGATTACACAAGAACAACTTCGTAAAGATTTGCCGAACTTTCGTCCTGGTGACACTTTGAAAGTGCACGTTAAGGTTATCGAGGGATCTCGCGAACGTATCCAGTTGTTCGAAGGTGTAGTAATCAAACGCCGTGGTGGTGGAATCAGTGAGACTTTTACAGTTCGTAAAATTTCTTACGGTGTAGGTGTGGAAAGAACTTTCCCGCTTCATTCCCCAAAAATCGATAAAATCGAAGTGGCTCGCCGTGGTAAAGTGCGTCGTGCGAAGCTTTATTATCTTCGTGAACTTCGCGGTAAAGCAGCGAGAATTAAAGAAATTCGTTAATATAACGGATAACGGAAAGGGCTTGGTAACAAGCCCTTTTCGTTTTTTTAAATTTATTGAAGTTTTTAGGAGTGGAAACGATCTGCTAGGGCTTAAGAGGGCAGGCAACTAGGTTTGATGTTGTGTCCGGCTCATATTTCTCTTACAATAACTCTCAGAGGAAATGATCTGACAAGCTCATCATATTTGGCAATGGGGGAGAAATAATAAATACATAGATTACATATGTATGTATCTTTTTGATGACGCGTAAAGAGAAAGTGAGGACAAGTTATGGAGCAGGATATACAAAACGAACGATTGAATACGCCAGGGGATGGGAACTCTAAATCCAAAAAGGTGAAAAATGAGATTTGGGAATGGGTTAAGGCCATTGCAATCGCATTGGTGCTTGTATTCATCATCAGGTTCTTCTTATTTAAGCCGTTTATTGTGGATGGACCATCCATGCAGCCGAACTTTCATACCGGTGAAAGAGTCATCGTCAATCAGATTCTGTATGACATCCGAGAACCGAAACGCGGAGAGGTCGTTGTCTTCCATGTACCATCCGAGAACCGTGACTTTATTAAACGGGTCATTGCCGTTGGCGGAGATACTGTTGAGGTGACGGGTGACACCGTTAAAGTGAATGGCGAAGTCGTTGATGAACCTTATCTTAAAGAAGCGATCGAGGAAGCACAGGCTAACGGCGGACAGTACAATACGTATAACTTCCCGAATGAATATTTCCCGGACGGCAAAGTGCCAGAAGGTTATATCTTTGCTCTTGGCGATAATCGCGGGAATAGTACAGACAGCCGTATGATCGGTTTCGTACCGCTGGAGGATATCGTAGGACGTGCAGATGTTATTTTCTGGCCGATCAAGGATGTAGAGTGGATCAATCATTAAGACAACAGCTGTTGCTGAGTTATATAACTGTTTTTGAAAAGAAGGTGAGTATGTTTGACAATACAATGGTTTCCAGGGCATATGACGAGAGCGCGCCGCCAAATTCAGGAAAAACTGAAATTGATCGATGTGGTCATTGAACTGACGGATTCCAGGCTTCCTTTATCGAGTCGGAACCCGATGATTGATGAAATTTTGCAGGGCAAACCTCGAATGATTTTATTGAATAAATCGGACTTGGCCGATCCTAAAGTAACGGAAGAATGGATTAAATATTTTAAAGACGAGGGCCATACGGCGCTTGCTATTGATGCAAATACAGGGACTGGGGTTAAAGATATTCCTGCGACAGCCAAGCTGCTGCTGAAGGAAAAGATTGATAAGCAAATTGCCAAAGGAATGAACCCGAGAGCCATTCGTGCACTTATTGTGGGTATTCCGAACGTAGGCAAGTCAACGCTGATTAACCGCCTGGCGGGAAGAAATATTGCCGCTACCGGCGATCGTCCAGGTGTAACCAAGGGACAGCAGTGGATCAGAGTCGGTAAAGAAATTGAGCTCTTGGATACGCCAGGGATTCTCTGGCCCAAATTCGAAGATCAAAATGTAGGATATCGTCTTGCTGTTACAGGTGCAATTAAGGAAGAGATATTGAATGTAGAGGATATCGCCTTTTTCGCAATCAAATATCTTTCCCAGTACTATTGGCCAGCGATGCAGGAACGTTACGGTCTGTCCGAACCTCCAAAGGATTCTGAGGATCCGGATCAAATTGTAGCGATTATGGAAGAGATCGGCCGTAAACGCGGAGCCATCATGAGCGGAGGGCGTGTCGATCTGGAAAAGGCATCATCTTTGATGCTGAGAGAGCTTAGAGCCGGCAAGCTTGGCCGATTCAGTCTCGAATCTCCATATTAATGAATAATAGCAGCGTGCTAATATTAAATGAAGAAGTATAGCCGCTGATCATCCCCTGCAGAGAACTGCAGGGGATTTTTGTAATGAATCATCCAAGGTTTATAAGGTTCTCGGACAAAGATACATATGTTATGATAGTGGTTACGCGAGCAAGGCTGTTAGGGGGAAGATAGAATGATAGAGTTCGATCCTGAGGTGGAGGCGAATTACAAAGAGGCTCAGCCAGAGATTGATATGCTTCGTTATGAAAGGGAAGCTTGGGAAGGCGGAGCTGAATATATTGCAGGGATTGATGAGGTTGGCAGAGGCTGTCTATTCGGAGACGTCGTTGCTGCAGCAGTAATTTTACCAAAGGGCCTAGTGCTTGATGGAGTCAATGATTCCAAGAAGCTGAGTGATAAGAAGCGTGAGGCTTTATTTGATGTCATTATGAAAGAAGCTGTCGCGGTTGGTGTCGGTATTGTGGATGTAGAGACAATAGACCGGATAAATATCAGGCAGGCATCGAGACTGGCAATGAAGCAGGCGGTTGAAGCGTTAGTTCCAGCTCCAGATCATCTTTTGGTTGATGCGGAGACTGTGGACGTGAATCTGCCGCAGCTATCGATTATAAAAGGAGATGCCAATAGTCAGTCCATCGGAGCTGCATCCATTATTGCGAAGGTCACACGAGATCGGCTGTGTAAAGAGGAATGGGATGCATTGTATCCTGAATACGGCATTGCGGTACATAAAGGTTATGCTACGAAGCTTCACAGAGAGCAGATTATCGCTCTGGGACCAACGCCGATGCATCGGAAAAGTTTTCTTGGAAAAATATTAGGGGAGCAGGAGCAGCTAACGTTGTTTTAACTCTCGATTTTAATAGCAGAGCTCAAGCTGCAAATGGTTGTTAAAATTTTAATAACCCATTTAAGTGAGGATTAAGTTGCAAGCAAGCCTAAGACCGTGCAGATGTTAAAGGGTGTAATGGAACTGCTCCACCTTCCTTTTTTTTTAAATATCGTCACCAATAAAGGTTAGAACATTATGCAGTACTGTGTTGTGAGCAGTGCTGTTTTTTTATTCAGTATGTATTCTTCAGTGTTCAAGCCGATAAGCCGATATGATAAATAGATGAAACGATCTAGATCCATTTTTAGTGGTGAGCAGATTC
Organism: Neobacillus mesonae; assembly: GCA_023715865.1. Classification (GTDB taxonomy): domain Bacteria; phylum Bacillota; class Bacilli; order Paenibacillales; family Paenibacillaceae; genus Paenibacillus. The sequence goes on along the minus strand of JAMBOW010000001.1, from coordinate 1,837,658 downwards.
GAGAAATGGAGCGGATGCTTTTTGAATATAGGTCAAGCGATAAGGGGGCTGCTTGGCGACCCCAAACCGGCTAATGGAGTTAAACCGCTCGAGCTGAAGGAAGGCATGGTCGTCCGTGCAGAGGTTATTCAGGTGTCTCCAGATCAAAAGGAAGCAGTGCTTCAAATTAAAGGGGTTCAGGTAAGAGCTGCACTCGATACCCCGCTGGTAGCCGGGCAGAATGCTTTGCTTCAGGTTGGGGGTCAAAATAAAGACGGTATGATGGTGATGAAGCCATTCCAAGGGACGCTTGCTTCGGTATCGACGGCAACCTTGGCGGAACTGCTGACGAATCTCCAATTACCTGATACAAAAGAAAATCGAACGCTGGTTTCGGCAATGCAACAGAGCGGAGTACCGTTGTCGAAGGACAATGTAAAGCTGATTCAATCGATGATGAATGTAAAGCCTGCTGCAGCAGGAGACACGGAGTGGATTACTTCCGCAAGTCTTGCCATGCAGAGAGGACTTCCTGTGACGGCTTCTACTGTATCAGGTCTTTATTACGCGATGTTCGGTCCTGCACTCAATGAGATGCTTGGGCAGCTGGATAGTATGCTGGGTGAAGCTATGAAGAACGGAATAAAAGGAACACAGCAGGTAAATGCAGCAGTGAATACAACTCAAGCGGACGCGGGCTCAGCGCATTTGAAGCTGGCTGAAGGAAGCGGTAACGATGGTGGAGGCAGTCAGTCAGGTTCTGTAGTACAAGGGGACAAAAATAGAATAACTGATACTGTTATGCCCGGTAGGAATCAAGGTAAAGTTGATGAAACATTGCTGCCGACCCGCGCTGATGCTGCCCGTGGAGTTCAAAAAGCCGAAGCAGATTCCGTACCAGTTCGTTCTGCCCAAGGTACGCCGGGTTTGGATTCTGCAAATGCTGTACAAGCATCTCAAGCAGAGCAAGGGAAGAACGCTGGAGAACCTGGGGCTGAACGAGAGAATCGTATGATGCTGAACAGCCAACCTGCTGCTTCAGCATCCGAAGACAGCAAGCCAGGTAGTGTGCCAAAGCCGGGTGCTGGGATGGCAGAAGAGCCTGCGGTGAGTTCAGCTGTTCGTAGCCCGGACGGAGGCGCATCAGCCGTCCAGGGCGGGGGCAGAGGCGCAGCAGCTGGCGGTGAGCTTGTGCTGCGTGCTGCAGCATTGCTCGCCCAGCTGAAGGCTGCGCCTGAGTGGCCGGCCGAAAACACTGGTTCGGCCGGCGGCGGATCTGCTGCGGCAACGTCAGCCATGCCGCAGCAGGACGGTGCTGATGCACAGCCAGCACCGGGAGTGCACACACAAGCCACCACCACGAGTGAAGACTCGTGGGTGGCGCGTGTGCTGAAGCTGCTCGGTGCGGAGCACGAGCAGCAGGTGGTGCGCGGGGCGCTGGCTCCCGCGCAAGCACAGGTGTCCGCTGCTGAGCAGACGGACACGCTCAAAAGCGTGCTGATGCAAATGGAGGCAAGTCCAGAGCTGCCGGCGAGTATTAAAGATACCGCCGGACAGCTCGTGCACTTGCTTACAGGGCATCAGCTGCTTATGAACACCGACCGGACCGCTCCTTTTGCCCAGATGAACTGGTTTATTCCTTTGACAGGAGCGGACGGTCAGACTACGGCAAATGTCCAGATCCAGTCCCGCCGCGGGCCGCGCGGTGAAATGGATGCGTCCCATTGCCGGATATGGTTTGACCTGAACATGAAGCAGCTGGGACCAACGCTGATAGACATGCAGGTTGCGGGCAAGGTGATCAGTCTGCACATTCATACCGATAATGAAATGGCTGCTCAAATATTTGAGCAGGGACGTGCACAGGTGGACAGCGCACTGCAAAAAACAGGCTATCAGCTCTCTCTGTTCAAATCAGAGGTCGTTGTGAGAGATCCAGATAACAAGCCGGTTTTCGAAACATCCTCCTCTGCCGCCAAAAAAATAGCTTCATACGTACCTGAATCTTATAAAGGGGTGGATATGCGAGTATGAAGCAGCAAGCATCGGAAAATCATGCCCGTAAAAAAGCGGTTGCGCTTAAATATGTACCAGGTGAAGCAGATGCTCCAGTAGTGGTGGCCAAAGGGGACGGAAGGCTGGCAGAATCCATAGTCGAGAAGGCGCTGGAACATGGTGTACCGATTCAGGAGGATCCCGCACTCGTCGAGGTGTTATCCAAGCTGGATCTGGACGAACAAATTCCTCCAGAGCTGTACCAGCTTGTTGCGGAGGTTCTTACCTTTGTATATCAGGCTGAGCAGCAGGCTATTCAAACGTCAGCATGGACAGATGAAGAGGAATATTAATGACTAGGGAGCATATGAACTCAAAGCAGGCAGGGTCCCCAAAAAAGAAAGATACTCGTAAAGAAAAAGGAAAAGCGGGAGAGGTAGCCGCAATGCAGTATTTGCAGAAGAAGGGCTATCGTATCGTGGAAACGAACTGGAAGTGTAGAAGCGGCGAGCTGGATATCATAGCTGAGATTGATGGAACCTATGTCTTTACCGAAGTAAGAAGCCGAACGCCATCAGATCGATTTGGAACTCACCTGGAATCAGTCAATCATCGAAAAATCGCTCAGGTACGCCGTACGGCAGCCGTATATATTCAAGAACATAAGCTATATAACAGCCCCATTCGTTTTGATGTCATCGGTGTATTATTAGATCATGTAGACTGGTCCCAGAAGCCGCTGAATATTGATCATGTGATCCATGCATTTTAACTTTTAATTTTAATTTACATAAAATTTTTACTTTAGCCTGTCTTGTTCATTGGTTACATCAACAAGGGCGGGCTTTTTTATATAGAGGAAGAGATAATTATGTTCATCAAAAAAGTGAGTAATTCAAAATTTGACTTTGTGCCAGAATCCAAGGTATGCTAACATCAGTTGTTTAAATGATAAAGATTATCATTATCTTTGATACTATACTGAACCGTATATCTAAAGGAGGATATAAATATGAGTGAATCACAAATTGTCTCATCCATACATGTAAAAGACGTTATTCGTGAGCGTCGAACGATCAAGAAATTCAAGGAGGAGGCTGTACCGGTAGAAAAAATTACAGAGCTTCTCGATACTGCTGTGTGGGCACCAAACCATAAGCTGCGTGAGCCTTGGAGATTTTTGCTGTTTACTGGAGAAGGCCGTCAAAAGCTGGCTGAAGCTGTATCTGCAGAAATGGGCGAGGATAACAAGTTCGTGAATGCAATTCTGACAAATCCAACAACACTTCTAGTGGTTATGAAAGAAGATCCACGACAGGCAATTTGGGATGAAGATTTTGCGGCAACAAGTGCACTCGTACAAAATTTTATGCTGGCCGCATGGGGCGAAGAAATCGGTACGTTCTGGGTAACAAAGCCATTTTTATATGGACCTAAATTTAGAGAGACGCTGAATATTGTTCCTGGGGAAAAAATTATCGGTATGATCTATGTTGGTTATCCTGATGTAGTGCCTAAACCACAGACTCGTACATCAGCATCAGATAAATTAACAATTTTCCAATAATTCGTGATTAGCTAAGCTCTTCTGACTTGATCAGATAGAGCTTTATTTATTTGTAATTATAATAAGGTGCTTTCTCTATTTATAAGAGAATATAAGAGAGTTTTATTTTGATATCAATGAATTGAACACTATAATGGGAGTTAAATAGAGTAAGAACGAGTAATGATTATGTGTATGATTGAGGTGATGTGAAGAATGAGCTTGACCTCCTTAATAAATACCGACTCAGCTTTTCAGGAAATCATCCGTGAAGTGACACCTAAAGCGAGTGATTTCCAATCCAATATCGAGATACCGCCTTTCAAAAATAAACATATTTTGGCTGATGCTCAGTTCACAAGTTATGTATCCGGGCTTATTCGTACTTCATTTCAATATTTATTTTGTGCAATGACAGCCCGAAACAACAAAGATAACCCAAGTGACGCACTTAATCTGCATGCCGTTAAAGGTCACGAAGTCATTAATGAGTTTTTTGCAGATGTTCCAGAGACAAATATCTTAAATGAACTGTTTACCCAATTTATGGCAGCCTGGGAGGGTTATATCGAAGGCCATTCAATAGATCCGTCTGAATTAATCAGCGGCGTCTTTATGTGCAGTAAGCTCGATACCATATATCGGGTTGGAGTAAGATCGTCATTTACCAGCACGGAACAATTTGTTAAACAATTTACAAGTCCGCCTACGAAGGATGTCATTGAAGACTTGAACAAGCTAATGTATATATTTAATGAGCATTTCACAGATATTTATGGCACGACTATATATCATCCTTCTTTTGATAAAACTAGAAGACTGGTAGGCGGTGCGCATGCCGATATAATCATCGACGGGACGCTGTATGAGATAAAAACCAATAAAAAACCCGGTTATGCCTGGAAAGAGGCTGCCGAACTGCTTAGTTACTATCTGCTGAACATGATTGAAGGCAAGCCTTATCCAATCCGGCAGCTGGCGTTCTACAGGGCACGTTTTGGAACTATAGAGTATGTTGATGTAGATCAGCTTGAGAAAAAATTCGACTTGGGAAAAGCGGCGAACATGTTAGGAAAAACAAAGAGAATCGGATTCTCAAGCTACTAGTGAACTAGTTTATAAATTGCTCTAATGGATATTGGACATTCCTAGCAGTAAACTCCATGAAGTTACTATCGTAAGTTTCAATCTCCAGTTCCAACTGTTGTGAGGAATTTAAAGAAACGCTGCTTATATGCTCGGTGGGTCCTAATTCAAGCTTGTGCTCCAAGCTGTTATCCTGCAAAGAGTAGACGAAAATGTCGCGATTAGACGGGATAGTTCCATGCTTATTGCCGATCAAAATGAGTAAATGCTCATCATTCAGCCATAATAACCGATTGGGAGATTTATCAGAAGGAAAATCCTCAGAAGTCAGCGTTTTCACTGGCTCTTGCTGTCCGATGCTGTACAACCAGACTTCCCCTGGCATCTCGAATTCAAATGGTGCAATATAAGCCATTCGCTGAGCATCTGGTGAGATAACCGGTTCAGATGGAAATGATTCCTTCGGACTGATGATGACCGCCTCACTGCCGTATTTTACTTGTATTTCATAATCGGAATACTGAACATTTTCTCCGGACAATAGGGAAGAGTGATGGCTTGATGATGCAAAACCGCTTGGAGAATCTATATCGACATCTGTGTTTGAAGCAGTTTGAGAGTTTTCAGAATTGTTCAGCTCAGTTTCATTGTTTGATGATCCAGGAATAGATTGGAGCGGTTTTGAGGACAAAGCTTCTGAACAACCCGCGGTGATCAGTGGGATGACCATCAGACACAGCAAGCATAAACCTCTGGATTTCATTTGCATACCTCCTGCCAAAACTTATCTAGTATTCAATTATTCTGTTTCGATGAACCTGTCTCCTCCCGCTAATTTTTATTCGTACTCTGGCATCGCTACTGATTTTAAATCCAGATTACGATATTGGATCGCCTCAGCAACATGTTCGCGTTGAATCAAATCTTCTTCTCCTAAATCCGCAATAGTTCTCGCCATCTTCAGTATTCGATCATAGGATCTCATGCTGAGACCGAGTGCCTCCATCGTGTAAATCAGCATTTCCGAAGCCTCAGGGTTAAGATTGGCGTGACGCCTGAGCATCCTGCCGGTCAGCTCGCTGTTCCAGGAAATCGGGTAATTCCTGTATCGGCTTGCTTGAATGGCTTGAGCAGAGAGTACTTTATCTAACATTTCCTCAGAGGAAGAGGTCATTTGTGACTCGAACCCTTCTTTAGGTCTTGGTACCTCAACCTGCAAATCAATTCGATCCAGCAAGGGTCCGGAAATCTTTGCCCGGTAAGCGGCGACTTTGGAAGGACTGCAGGTACAGCGTTGAAGATTAGGATCGCTTCCAGCGTATCCGCACGGACAAGGATTCATCGACGCAGCAAGCATGAAGTGGGCAGGGAAGGTAAAAGCTGCTCTCGCACGGCTTACAGTCACTTGGCGGTCTTCTAAAGGCTGTCTTAATACCTCCAGTACTTGTCTGCTGAACTCAGGCAACTCGTCAAGAAATAAAATTCCTCTATGAGCAAGACTGACCTCACCGGGCTTGGGAACGGTCCCGCCGCCAATAAGCCCTCCGGCTGAGATCGTATGGTGCGGTGAGCGAAAAGGACGTTTGGTTGCAAGTCCGCTAACACCTTCTTTTAATTTGCCGGAAGCACTTAAAATTTTGGTCACCTCCAGCGCTTCAACATCCGATAACGGCGGGAGAATGGTCGGAAGACGTTTGATCAGCATTGTTTTTCCAGTTCCAGGCGGTCCCATCAGCATAATATTATGCATGCCAGCTGCAGCTATGGTCAGTGCTCTTTTGACATGCTGCTGCCCTAGAACATCAAGATAGTCTTCATTCAAAGAATGAGTAGAATTTTGATTCTCGTTAATGAGGGACGGATAAATAGATAAATGCTGGTAGTTATCTATAATGATCTGCCGGTCAGGAGATGAGGAAGAATCGGGTATGATCTCTCTCAAATGAGAAATGCCAAATACGTCTATCCCGCTAATAATTGCTCCTTCAGACGCATTCTCTTGAGGTAAAATGACAGAATCAAAGCCTTGTCTTCGCGCTAAATCCACCATGCTAAGAACACCTGGTACAGACCTTATACTTCCATCTAAGGCGAGCTCGCCAAGAAACAGCGTCTTTTTTTCACGGGGAAGAAGTACTTGCTCACTTGTGGTTAGGATCGCCAGAGCAATGGCGAGATCAAAGGATGAACCCTCCTTTTTCAAATCAGCTGGAGCCAGATTAATGGTGACTCGCTTCATGGGATACTCAAAACCGCAGTTTTTGATCGCTGCACGAACACGCTCCACTGCTTCTCTGATCGCAGAGTCAGGGAGACCGATAATAGAAGTTTGCGGGAGACCATTGGAAAGATCAGTCTCTACCTCAATAAGCACACCGTCAATTCCATATAAACAAGCACCGTACAATTTTCCATACATAGAGAAAGCACCTCTTTTACGTTATTCTCTGAAACAAAGCATGAGAGTATAAACGTGAAAAAAGGTGCTTCCTCATTTTCATGTGAATCAAGGATTAATAACTAATCCTTATCTATATAAAAATTCTCTGCAGTAAACAATAGTTCTATATATTAAAGAAAGGGTGTCAATTACAATCTGCAAGGCCTTAAAAACAAAAGCTTAAAAGACCTGTTCTCTGCAAGAGAATTGTATACAAGGATCCTTCACGGTGTCAAGCTATTCAATTGTATGTATATTAATTATATTGTGTACAATTAAATTTATCATAATAATATCAAAAAGTAAATGATTACAACAAATTAAATGTAGATTTTTATGATTGCTGTGCTAAAATAGGAAGAAAATTTGAAATATCCTGCTGTAAGATCACGAAGGACAGCTTGTGTATAACTTAATCTGAAAAGCGGGTGGAGGTACTATGTCGATTCATGAAGAATTGAAGCTGGAGAATCAGCTTTGTTTTGCTATATATGCATGTTCTAGGGAAATTACTAAGCTATATCAGCCATTTTTAGATAAGCTAGGCGTAACTTACTCTCAATATCTCGTACTTATGGTGTTATGGGAGCATAAGGAATGTACTGTTAAAGAGATCGGCGAAAGACTGTATCTTGATTCCGGCACATTAACTCCTTTATTAAAAAGAATGCAGTCCGCTGGCCTGATTCACCGCGAACGATCTGCGCATGACGAGAGAAAGGTTATGATTACATTGACAGAACAAGGGGCGAAGCTGCACGACGATGCGCTGCATATTCCTTGCGCGATGCGTTCGGGAACCAGCGATGACGAGGAACAATTTGCCTTTATGCTGAATCAATTTAAAGGGTTGCTTGCAAAAGTGCACGACGCAAATGTGGAAAGCAAACAGTAATTATAGAGTACTCTGTCCAGACAGGATCTTACTCTCAGATAAAAAGAGATATGTTTCTTCGTTAGCTCAACAAAAATAAAACGTGAATGATACTTCAAAAATAAACGCCGACTGATCCTGTGTTAATATTCGATCAGTATGGCGTTTATTTTGCATTATTTACCAATTATTCGATATTTGGAATGATACCGATATCAAAATGCACTCGTTTGGAGATGAATTTTTAAGGTAAGCGTTTTAAAAACATGTTACAATGATGTGGGTTTATAAGGAAATAAGATCAATAACCCGCCTTGTTGCAGTCATGTTGATAGGAGGATTCGAGAATGAATATCCATGAATATCAAGGAAAAGAAGTGCTGAAACAGTATGGAGTTGCTGTTCCGAACGGGAAAGTAGCTTACACGGTAGAGGAAGCGGTAGAAGCCGCAGAGTCGCTGGGAAGCCAGGTGACTGTAGTAAAAGCGCAAATCCACGCAGGTGGACGCGGTAAAGCAGGCGGCGTAAAAGTAGCCAAAAATCTAGATGAAGTACGCGCATATGCTTCCGAAATTCTCGGTAAAGTGCTTGTCACTCATCAAACAGGTCCGGAAGGTAAAGAAGTGAAACGTCTTCTTATCGAAGAAGGATGCGATATTCGCAAGGAGTATTACGTAGGTGTTGTTGTGGACCGCGCTACTGGACGAGTTGTCATGATGGCTTCAGAAGAAGGCGGCACAGAGATTGAAGAAGTTGCAGCTGCAACACCGGAGAAAATTTTTAAAGAAGTAATTGACCCTGCCGTTGGTTTCCAAGTATTCCAAGCGCGCAGATTAGCGTATGCCATTAACATTCCTGGCGAACTCGTAAACAAAGCAGTGAAATTTATGCTTGCTCTTTACGAAGCATTCGTCGACAAAGATTGCTCCATTGCCGAGATTAATCCGCTTGTGGTTACAGGCGACGGCAACGTAATGGCTTTGGATGCAAAACTGAATTTCGACTCCAATGCCTTGTATCGTCACAAGGATATTCAAGCTCTGCGTGACCTTGATGAGGAAGATGAGAAAGAGATTGAAGCATCCAAGTATGACCTAAGCTACATAGCGCTTGATGGTAACATCGGCTGTATGGTTAACGGTGCAGGTCTTGCGATGGCCACGATGGATATCATCAAGTATTACGGAGGGGACCCTGCCAACTTCCTTGATGTTGGAGGCGGTGCCACAACCGAGAAAGTAACTGAAGCATTTAAAATTATTCTATCCGATGCAAAGGTAGAGGGGATCTTCGTCAACATCTTTGGAGGTATCATGCGCTGTGATGTTATTGCAGACGGTGTGGTTGAAGCAGCCAAGCAGCTTGGACTCACTAAACCTCTTGTCGTTAGATTAGAAGGTACGAACGTTGATCTAGGCAAACAAATTTTATCCGAATCCGGTCTTAACATCGTAGCGGCGGATTCGATGGCAGACGGTGCACAAAAAATCGTTGCCCTCGTTAAATAATTCATTCCTTTTCGGGGATACCCGAATAATTGAAAATAACCGTAGGGGATGTGAACGATCGTGAGTATTTTGGTTAATAAAGATACGAAAGTGATTACACAGGGAATCACAGGTGCAACTGCTAAATTCCATGCTAAAGGTGCGCTGGATTACGGCACTCAAATGGTAGGCGGCGTAACCCCTGGTAAAGGTGGTACGAACGTAGACATTACTTTGGAGAATGGAAACGTTGTGAGCTTACCTGTATATAACACAGTTGTTGAAGCCAAGGAAGCAACCGGAGCAACTGCAAGTGTAATTTATGTTCCGCCGGCTTTTGCTGCGGACTCAATCTTGGAGGCTGTTGATGCTGAGCTGGATCTTGTTATCTGTATAACAGAGGGCATTCCTGTACTAGATATGGTTAAGGTATCTCGTTATATGGAAGGGAAGAAGACGGTTCTAATCGGTCCTAACTGTCCTGGTGTTATTACACCGGGGGAATGCAAAATTGGTATTATGCCAGGATACATTCATATGCCGGGTCATGTAGGTGTAGTATCCCGAAGCGGTACATTAACCTACGAGGCGGTTCACCAGCTGACAACACGCGGAATTGGACAATCCTCCGCAGTAGGAATCGGCGGAGACCCAGTCAAAGGTTCCGAATTTATCGACATTCTCTCCCGGTTTAATGAAGATCCGGATACGCATGCTGTCATCATGATTGGTGAAATTGGAGGGACAGCAGAAGAAGAGGCTGCAGAGTGGATTCGTGATAACATGACTAAACCTGTTGTCGGATTTATTGGCGGCGTAACAGCCCCTCCAGGAAAACGGATGGGTCATGCAGGTGCTATTATCTCTGGCGGTAAAGGTACAGCCAAAGAAAAAATTGCTAAGCTGGAATCCTGCGGAATTCGAGTTGCTCCAACTCCTTCCGAAATGGGTGCTACCTTGGTCAGCGTCCTGGAAGATCGCGGTATTCTTAATCTATGCACTACACACTAATGAACTGTTAAAATAATTTTCTTTCTATTATAATAGGCAAGTTCTATAGTAGATTAAACTGCAAGGTAAGCAACCTTTTTGTCGATTATTCGACAGAAGGGTTGCTTTTTGTCTTTTTATATCCGTTTAACAATTATATTTGTTATTGAGAGGGATGAATATATGGAACTCAGATATCTTATATTTGGTCTTCATGAGATTGATGGAGTAGGCAGAAAGACGATTTCAAAACTGCTCTCAAGTGGAAATTTACAGCCAGACATGCTAAAATACGAAACTCAGGACTGGATTAATGCAGGGGTGACTTTAGAGCAAGCCATTCAGTTAAAGCAAAATTTCAACGAGAATTGGATTAAAGATAAGCTTCACTCCTTACTTAAGGAACGTGTCGAATTTGTAACATATTACGATAAGGATTATCCTATATTAATGAAGGAAACGGTCGATCCTCCATTGGTGTTATATTTTAAGGGGGATGCTAGATTACTAAATGAGCCCTCTATTGCAATGGTGGGGACTCGAGTACCGACGGGTTACGGTAAAAAGGTAGGCGAGGTTCTGGCATCCGATCTTTGCAGGGCAGGTTTTACGATTGTCAGTGGTCTTGCAAGAGGAATAGACAGTGTATGCCATGAAGCTGCCCTAAAAGCCGGAGGAAAGACGATTGCTGTCTTAGGAGGCGGTCTTGGGCATATTTATCCGCTTGAGAATTGTTCTCTTGCTGACAGAATTGAGCAGCAGGGCCTTCTTATATCTGAATATCCGATTCATATGAAGCCTAGACCAGGCCTTTTTCCACAGAGAAATCGGATTATTGCGGGTCTCACGCATGGAACCTTGGTAGTTGAGGCAGACATACGAAGCGGATCATTAATTACTGCTGATGCTGCTCTTGAGGCTGGCAGAGATGTGTTTGCAGTTCCAGGAATGATTACCTCGCCTAAATGTCTGGGAACGCTTAATCTGATTAAACAGGGAGCAAAATTAGTTACATGTTCAGAGGATATCACTGAAGAGTACACTCATTTTATTCAAAAGGAATTATCAGAACGGTCTGATAAACATGAAATTAATAATAATTCAGTGCCAAAACTTATGCCAAACTTGAGTTCTGAGGAACAAATAGTTTATGATTTGCTGGAAGCAGGGCCCCTAACATTGGATGATATGGTAGCGAGGCTCCAATTGGATTTTGGACATTTGCATTCAGTTCTGTTATCTTTAATCATAAAAAAGAGAATCATGCAATTACCTGGAGCTATTTATAAGTTAATATAGATTCCTATGGCGTTAAGTTTTTTATCCGCCATGGGTGACATGAAAGGCTATATTGTGAGAGGAGGATGAACCTATGGCGGATTCACTTGTCATCGTGGAGTCCCCTTCGAAAGCAAAGACAATTGGTAAATATTTAGGAAGTAAATATATTGTCAAAGCTTCGATGGGGCACGTTCGCGATTTGCCGAAAAGTCAGATCGGCGTAGAAGTAGAAAATGAATTTAATCCTAAATATATTACGATCCGCGGAAAAGGTTCTGTACTTAAAGAACTTAAGGACGCATCTAAAAAAGTGAAAAAAGTATATCTGGCAGCTGACCCCGATCGTGAGGGTGAAGCGATAGCATGGCATTTGGCACATGCACTTGAGCTTGATCAAACTGAGAGCTGCCGGGTTGTGTTTAATGAGATTACGAAACAAGCAGTAAAGGACGCCTTTAAGACGCCGCGTAAGATCAACATGGATCTCGTTAACGCGCAGCAAGCCAGACGAATTCTTGACCGGCTTGTTGGTTATAAGATCAGTCCATTGCTTTGGAAAAAAGTGAAAAAAGGGCTTTCTGCCGGACGTGTTCAATCGGTTGCTGTCAAGATCATCCTTGATCGTGAGAATGAAATTGATGACTTTATTCCTGAAGAATATTGGAGCATTACTGCGAAATTGAAAGCCGATGGGAGTCCGTTTGAGGCTAAATTCCATCAACTAAGCGGTGCAAAGACTGAGCTTGCGAGCGAAGATCAAGTGAAAGAAATCCTTAAAGAAATTGAAGGTAAGGATTTCCTTGTAAAAGAAGTAAAAGAAAAAGAACGTACACGTAATCCTTCCGCGCCGTTTACTACCAGCTCCCTTCAGCAGGAAGCTGCACGGAAATTGAATTTCCGCGCTGCCAAGACGATGTCCGTTGCACAGCAGCTGTATGAGGGTGTCGACCTTGGAAAAGAAGGAACCGTGGGTTTGATCACATATATGAGAACGGACTCTACTCGTATTGCACAGTCCGCTCAGGAAGAAGCAAAGGACTATATAACTAATAAATATGGCGATACCTTTGTACCCGAACAATTCCGGCAATATTCCAAAAAAGCGGCCAATGCTCAGGAGGCTCATGAAGCTATCCGTCCTACTTCCATACTGAGGGACCCAGAATCGGTGAAAGCATTTACAAGCCGCGACCAATTCCGTTTATATAAGCTTATATGGGAGAGATTTGTAGCCAGTCAAATGGCCTCAGCTATCCTTGATACGTTATCTGTAGATATTGGGGCAGGCGAAGCCACATTCCGTGCAACGGGTTCTAAAGTACGTTTCCCAGGCTTTATGAAGGTGTATGTTGAAGGAAATGATGATGGAACAACAACGGATGAAGAAAAGCTGCTTCCTCCGCTTAAGAACGGAGATAAATTAATCAATGAAGAAATTGAACCTAAGCAGCATTTCACTCAGCCGCCTCCGCGTTACACTGAAGCAAGACTAGTTAAGACACTGGAAGAGCTGGGTATCGGCAGACCAAGTACTTATGCTCCTACGCTGGAGACGATTCAAAAACGCGGTTACGTAGCCATTGAGGAAAAGAAATTCATTCCTACAGAGCTCGGCGAACTGGTCATCGAACAAATGGAGCAATTTTTCCCGGAAATTCTGAATGTGGAATTTACGGCTCATATGGAAGAGGATCTTGACCATGTGGAGGAAGGATCAGAGGATTGGGTCAAAGTACTTGCTGAATTCTACGAATCTTTTGAAAAACGGCTTGAAGTTGCCGAAGAAGAAATGAAAGAAATTGAAATTGAAGATGAGGTTTCCGACGAGGTTTGTGAGAAATGCGGAAAACCGATGGTGTATAAGCTCGGCCGATTCGGAAAATTTTTGGCGTGCTCGGGATTCCCGGATTGCCGAAACACTAAACCGATTGTCAAAAATATCGGCGTCACCTGTCCGACCTGTAAGGAAGGACATGTCGTGGAGCGTCGCAGCAAAAAAGGCCGGGTATTTTACGGGTGTGACCGTTATCCGGAGTGTGACTTTGTATCATGGGATAAGCCTTCAGCTAAACCTTGTCCTAAGTGTGATTCACTGATGGTTGAGAAAAAGAATAAACAAGGCGCAAGACTCCAATGTACTTCCTGCGATCATACAGAGCCGATAGAGGAAGCTGACGAGGCCGTTGAAATATAAGAATAAAATAATTAGATTAACCGGTAATACGGGCTGCAGATAGTTGGTTCGCTGTTTCTTGTTAGGAACGGCGAGCCTTGCAGCGAGGGGGTAAATATGAACGAGAATCAACAAGTAACAGTTATTGGTGCAGGACTTGCCGGAAGCGAAGCTGCTTGGCAAATTGCTAGTCGCGGTGTGCCTGTCAAGCTTTATGAAATGCGCCCGGTCGTAAAGACCCCTGCTCACCATACGAATAAATTTGCCGAGCTGGTGTGCAGTAACTCACTACGTGCAAATGGTCTAACAAATGCAGTAGGTGTATTAAAAGAAGAGATGCGGATGTTAGATTCGCTCGTCATTGGAGCCGCTGACCGTAATGCGGTACCTGCTGGCGGAGCGCTTGCCGTTGACCGTGATGGTTTTTCCGGTGAGATCACAAACACTTTGCATGAGCATCCGCTTATCGAAGTGGTCAACGAAGAAATCCAGGAGATTCCAAGTGATGGCATCGTAGTCATTGCAACAGGTCCTCTTACTTCTCCTGCCCTGTCAGCGCAAATTAAAGCATTGATGGGAGAAGAATACTTCTATTTCTACGATGCTGCTGCACCTATTGTAGAAAAAGACTCCATTGATATGAATAAAGTGTATCTTGCCTCCCGTTATGACAAGGGAGAAGCAGCTTATCTAAACTGCCCGATGACAGAAGAGGAGTTTAATCGCTTCTACGATGCTTTAATTACGGCAGAAGTGGCAGAACTGAAAGAGTTTGAGAAGGAAATTTATTTCGAGGGCTGTATGCCAATTGAGGTAATGATGAAACGCGGTAAACAGACAGCCTTGTTTGGCCCGATGAAGCCAGTAGGTCTCATCAATCCTCATACCGGAGAGCTGCCATATGCAGTTGTACAGCTGCGTCAGGATAATGCAGCCGGTACGTTGTACAATTTGGTGGGCTTCCAAACCCATTTGAAATGGGGAGAACAGAAGCGTGTGTTTGGATTGATTCCTGGACTTGAGAATGCGGAGTTTGTGCGATATGGTGTTATGCACCGTAACACATTTATCAATTCTCCTAAATTGCTTGAGCCAACATACCAGTTTAAAAATCGCAAAAACTTGTTCTTTGCAGGTCAAATGACAGGTGTCGAGGGGTATGTAGAGTCCGCAGCTTCTGGACTCATTGCAGGAATGAATGCTGCTGCTCTTGCTCTCGGCAAGGATTTGTCTATTCTACCGGTAGAGAGTACACTTGGAAGTATGGCGAATTACATTACAACAGCCGATTTTAAACATTTCCAACCGATGAATGCTAACTTTGGACTTTTGCCAAAGCTTGAGCAAAAAATCCGGAATAAGAAAGAAAAAAATGAAGCGTTAGCGAACAGAGCTTTAGACAGCATAACACGTTTCCAACAAGAACAAGGACTGTCCACGGTTAACTAGATGGTCTTTGGCAAGCGCCCGGCAAGTCTTCTGTGACGTGCCGGGCTTTTGAAATAGTATAAAGGAGGTTGTACAGATGCAAACAACATTTCATGCAACAACGATTTGTGCAGTGCGTCATAACGGTAAAGCCGCTATTGCTGGCGATGGCCAGGTAACGATGGGCGAGAGTGTTGTAATGAAAAATACGGCGAAGAAGGTACGCAGATTGTACCGGGGACAGGTCGTGGCCGGTTTTGCCGGATCAGTAGCAGATGCTATAACCTTGTTTGAGAAATTTGAAGGGAAATTGGAAGAGCACCATGGCAATCTTCAGCGGGCGGCAGTAGAGCTGGCTAAGGATTGGCGCCAGGACCGTGTACTTCGCAAGCTTGAAGCACTGATGATCGTAATGGATAAAACAGGCATGCTTCTTATATCAGGTGGCGGCGAAATTATTGAGCCTGATGATGATATTCTGGCGATTGGATCAGGCGGTAATTACGCTCTAGCCGCTGCCAGAGCGCTCAAACGTCATCCAGGAGAATTGGAAGCGAAGGATATGGCTCGTGAAGCATTGCTAGTAGCCTCCGAAATTTGCGTATTTACAAACAGTAATATTATAGTTGAAGAACTGTAAACTACTAATAGGAATAGAATTTAGGGAGGGACGTCTATTATGAATGAAGCTTTTACCCCCAGACAAATTGTCGCTGAGCTAGATAAGTATATTGTTGGACAAAAGCAGGCCAAAAAATCAGTCGCCGTTGCACTTCGAAACAGATACCGCAGAAGCCGGCTTCCAGAAGATGCTCAGGATGAAATCGTACCTAAAAACATTCTTATGATCGGACCTACCGGTGTAGGTAAAACTGAGATTGCCAGAAGGCTTGCCAAATTGGTTGGTGCACCTTTTGTCAAAGTGGAAGCTACCAAATTTACAGAGGTTGGATATGTTGGACGAGACGTAGAATCCATGGTACGGGATTTGATCGAAACCTCGATTCGAATTGTGAAATCGGAAAAAACGGAGAAGGTAAAAGATAAGGCGGAAGAAAATGCGAATGATCGAATTGTTCAGATCCTAGTTCCTTCAGCTAACAAATCGAAAAACCAAAAAAATCCGTTTGAAATGTTGTTTGGTAACCACGAGCAAACTCAGCAGGACGATGAGCCCGCACAAGATGCATCCATCGCTGAACGCAGACGCAAAGTTAGATTTGAACTGCTGGCCGGTCAGCTTGAGAACGACATCATCGAAATTGACGTAGAAGATAACGCACCTAACATGTTTGATATGTTTGCCGGTCAAGGCAACGATCAGATGGGGATGAATATGCAAGAAATGTTTGGTAACTTTTTGCCAAAACGTACTAAAAAACGAAAGCTTCCTATCAAAGAAGCACGTAAAGTTCTCATTCAAGAAGAAGCAGGCAAGCTTATAGACATGGATGATGTTACTCAGGAGTCGATCAAGCGTGCAGAACAATCTGGTATTATTTTTATAGACGAAATTGACAAGGTTGCCAGCCGTGGGCAAGGATCAGGCCCGGATGTATCCCGAGAAGGCGTTCAGAGGGATATTCTGCCTATCGTTGAAGGCTCCACCGTCATAACTAAATACGGACCGGTAAAAACGGATTATATCCTGTTTATAGCGGCAGGTGCTTTCCACGTATCGAAGCCATCAGATCTTATTCCAGAGCTGCAGGGCCGCTTCCCAATCCGGGTGGAATTGAACAGCTTATCATTGGACGACTTCGTATCCATTTTGACAGAGCCTAAGAATGCATTAACCAAACAGTATATTGATCTCTTGAAGACCGAGGATATCGAGATTGAATTCTCCCCGGATGCCATTCGGGAGATTGCAAATATTGCGGAATCAGTCAATATGAACACAGAGAACATCGGTGCCCGTCGATTGCATACTATTTTGGAGAAGCTGCTTGAGGATCTTTCTTTTGAGGCTCCAGAGTTAACATTGGAAAAGATGACGATCACACCGGAATATGTTAAAGAAAAGCTGGGTGGAATTGCGAAGGATCGCGATCTAAGTCAATATATTTTGTAAAAAAAAGACTCTTTAAGGAGATTTTCTCTTTAAAGAGTCTTTTTTATTTTCGTTACTTTCGCGTTAACGCAATTATATCTAGTTGATTGAGTGAATATATTATAAATCACATCTTATATGTGACAATATATGTGGTTTGTCGCGCCGTTATCTTGGTTCACATCGACATTTTAATCAATAAGTTTTAAAGTCGTCCTAACTTAGATTAGGTAAATTTTGTGAAAATATTGATTGAAAATTGGGACTAATATTTCATTTCAATGAAGATGTTTTGAATTTTGTACACAATAAGTCCTCCTTTTTGGCAAAAGATAGGGCTTTTTTCTTATTGTAATAAATGCCCAACTCGAAGAAACTTAGAATATACGACAAATAACTTATTATTTCTACTAAAGACCTAGGAAAAGAAAAAATATCAGATATATTTGTCGAAAGGGAATGAGTCAGGTCTCAATTTTTATATGGAAATTGTTTAAAGATATTGGAAGGGAGGGAAACGTTATTAATCTTCTAAATGATATTAGCTTTAGGACGCTTCAAGCAGGAGTTGACGCTGCTAACGTCAGACAACTAGCGATTAGTAATAACATAGCCAATAGTGATACACCTTATTTCAAACGTTCAGAGGTACATTTCGAGCAGCTGCTTGAACAGGAAATGCAGGGTGGGACGAAGCAGTTAACTGGAAAACGTACAAACGAAAAGCATATTCCCATTGGTCCTAGTTCTTCCATTCCTCAAGCGGTGACAACCACCGATAATAGTACAACGATGAATAACAATTACAATAATGTAGATGTGGATAAAGAAATGAGCCTTTTGGCGGAAAATCAGCTGCGTTATAACTCTTATATCCAGCTGGTAAACGAACAAATCAAAATGATGCGAATTGCTGCAGAAGGGAGATAGAGGTTAGGTGAACATCAGCAACAGCTTTGATATCAGTTCTTCGGCTCTAACAGCCCAGCGACTTCGGATGGATGTCATTTCTTCGAACATAGCGAACAGTGAGACGACAAGAGCAAAGATAGAGAATGGGGAAGCCGTTCCATACAAGCGGAAGATGGTCGTGATGGAGACGAATCAACCCAGCTTTAAGCAAATGTTAAATGCAGAAATGAAAAATGGGAATGTTGGGCAGGGAGTCAAAGTAACCGCCATTGAAGAGGATTCAGCCCCGCTTAAGCCTGTATATAATCCAACGCATCCAGATGCCAATGAAGAAGGATATGTGTATATGCCTAATGTTGATATCACAAAAGAAATGGTAGATCTGATTGGTGCATCCAGATCCTACGAAGCAAACGTTACTGCATTGAATGCCTCAAAGGCCATGCTTATGAAAGCACTAGAGATTGGGCGGTAGAAACTAAAAAAAGAAAAGAGATTATGTAGATACATAATGATATAGGTAATAGGAGGGAAAATCGTGATAGAGAATACAATGTTTAAAACTTCAGCTATACAAACTCCTGCAGTGAATTTCACACAGAGCAAGACCACCCCTTCAGAAACAATCAAAGAATTTTCTTCCTATCTAGAAGACGCAATTACTCAGGTGGCAGACCAAGAAAAAAATGCTCATCAAATGTCGACCGAGTTTGTACAAGGCAACGTTAATATTGATCAAGTCTTGATTGCATCAGAGCAAGCTTTGCTCAGTCTGCAGCTGACAAACCAAGTTCGAAACAAGGTGATCGAAGCCTACCAGGAAATCATGCGGATACAAATGTAGTTACAGGTTTAGATTTATAGCAAAGTTTCGGATGAGGTGACACAGTGAACGAAAGAGTGGCCCAATATAAGGATAAAATCTCCTCGTATTGGAATAAATTTACGAAAAAACAAAAAGTTTTGCTGATTTCTACGTTTGCATTTTTAGTTATAGCTGTTGTTGTCCTGACCATTCAGTTTTCTAAAACGGAATACGAGGTTGCATTTACAGGACTAGATGCCGGCGACTCTGCTGGAGTAATGAGTTATTTGGAATCAGCAGGTATCCCTTTTGAATTAAATGGTGATGGATCCGAAATATCCGTACCAAGCACCCAGGCAGCCCGAGTGAAAGTCGATGTCGGTTCTCAAGGATTAATCCAAAACGGATCAATGGGTTATGACATCTTTGACCAAGGCTCTTCTGCAATGGGGATGACTGATAAAGAGTTTCAAGTAAAATACGCTAATGCTTTTAATGGTGAGATTGAGCAAATGCTTCAGGGCATGGAGGGTATATCTGAGGCGAAAGTACTAGTTAATCTTCCTGAAAAAAGCTTATTTGCTTCTTCAGAGCAGGACAGCGCTTCGGCTTCAGCTGTATTGAAGTTTCAACCTGGGTACCAGCCATCGCAGGCTGCTATTGATGGTTATTTTAATTTGTTGAAAACAGCGGTCCCGAATTTGCCAATTGAGAACATTACGATTTCAACCGATAAAGGCGAGGAACTGGTTCCGACTGAACGCGGTGGAGGCAGTGTTCTTGGCGAAGTACAAGAGAATATGCAGCTGCAGAAGCAGTATGAAGAAGATATTGAAAAAACAGTTAAGGAATTTTTGGCCGGAATTACAGGCAGCAGTAACGTTGATGTGCTTGTTACATCAAATCTAAATTTTGACAAAGTTAATGAAACACAAAATCTCGTAACGCCTGTGGATGAAGAGAACATGAGAGGGATCGAAATCAGTGTTCAGGATATCCAAAGCAGCTATACCGGAGGCGGCTCAGCTAATGGCGGAGTTACAGGCACTGGAGAAGAAGATGTTGTTAACTACCCGGCAGCTGACTCTTCTACCGCAAGCGGTGAAGATAGCTCCTCGACGATCAACTACGAGGTTAACAGAATTGCCAAAGAAATTGTACAAAGTCCATATGTTGTAAAAGATTTAACCATAAATGTAGCCATTGAAACACCTGTAGGTGAGGAAATAGATCCAGATAGTGGACTTACTCCAACAGGCGATAAGATAAACAGTGTACTTCAGAATATAGTTAGAACCTCTCTAACCAACTCTGGTGTTACTTATGAAGAAGATTACTTAACGAACAGAGTATCTGTAACCGAAAAATCGGCACAAGCAGAAACTGCTGAAGAGACGGGCATTCAACTGTCCTCCGGTATGATGTGGGGATTGGCGGCGGCAGCCGTATTACTGCTCGCAGGCGGCGGATACTTGATTTACAGAAGACGGCGTAACAAACAGGAAGAAGAGTTCGAAGAAGATATTCCGCTCCAGGTTCCTACAGAGTTCCCGTCCATTAATTTGGAAACAGTCACAAACGAAAGTCAAGTGCGCAAACAGCTGGAAACACTCGCGAAGAAGAAGCCGGATGAATTTGTCAACTTGCTTCGCACATGGCTAGCTGATGAATAGAGGTGAACGAGTTGGTTAAGCAGGGGATCGGATTAACCGGACGACAGAAGGCAGCAATATTGTTAATAACACTCGGCCCAGAGGTTTCAGCTCAAATCTTTAAACATTTAAGAGATGAGGAAATTGAACAACTGACGCTCGAGATCGCGAATGTTCGAAAAGTAGATTCATCTGAAAAAGAAGTGATCATGTCAGAATTTCATCAAATTTGCCTTGCACAGGAATATATCTCACAGGGCGGTATCAATTACGCTAAAGAGATTTTGGAGAAGGCACTGGGGTCGCAAAAAGCGCTTGAAGTTATTAATCGTCTTACAGCTACGCTTCAGGTCAGACCATTTGACTTTGCCCGCAAAGCGGATCCTAACCAAATTCTGAACTTTATTCAGAATGAAAGCCCTCAGACGATCGCACTTGTATTATCTTATCTGCAATTCGAGCAGGCGGCTGCCATTCTTTCTTCCCTTCCTCAGGAGAAGCAAGCGGATGTTGCAAGACGTGTAGCGGTAATGGACAGCACTTCACCAGAAGTCATTTCACAGGTAGAACGGGTCCTTGAACAAAAATTGTCGGCTACCGTTACACAGGATTACACGAATGCAGGCGGTATCGAGTCCATTGTTCAGATCTTGAACGGTGTAGACCGAGGAACGGAGCGTACTATTCTGGATTCTCTTGAAATTCAAGATCCGGAGCTGGCGGAAGAAATCAAGAAACGCATGTTTGTCTTTGAAGATATTGTTAACGTGGATAACCGCTCTATTCAGCGTATTATTCGGGACATCGACAATGCCGACCTGCAGCTTGCTCTTAAAGTGGCCAGCGAAGAAGTTCGTGAGGCGATATTCACCAATATGTCGAAACGGATGTCTGAAACATTCAAAGAAGAGATGGAGTACATGGGTCCTGTCCGGCTTCGTGATGTGGAAGAAGCACAGACTCGTATTGTTGCAACGATAAGAAGGTTGGAAGAAGCTGGTGAGATTATTATTGCTCGCGGCGGAGGAGATGATATCGTTGTCTAATTTGATTAAATCCTTCCAGTATGTTCCTATGGATACCCGGATGCAATTAAGAACGATACATGAATATGGGGATAAAACACAGGAAGAGCAAGCTGATAATGTACAGGAAGTTGATTTAATGATCAGCCCAAAACCTGACGTGGATGAGGAAACAAAGAAGCTAAGGGATGAAATGCTCCAAAATGCAAAAGAGTTTGCCGAAAGGCAGATTCGTGAAGCTTCGGAAGAAGCGGAACGATTGCTTCAAGAAAGCCGGGAGAAGATAGAAGCCTGGTGGGAAGAAAAAAGATTGCAGGATGAACATTTAGTCAATGCTCTTCGTTCTGAGGGGTTCCAACAGGGATATGAAGAGGGAGCTCAAAAGGCGAAGGAAGAGCTTCAGGAATATGTTGAGAGCAAAATGCTTGAAGCACAGGATGTTTTGAGCGAGGCATATGAGGCGAAGGAGCAGATTATTCAGGAAGCTGAGCCATTTTTGGTTGAGCTGAGCAGTGCGATTGCTGAAAAAATCATCGATCGCCAGCTGGAGAACGATGAAGAACTGGCTCTGGACCTTATTCGAAAAAATCTTTCCCGAAAACGCGAGCAGGGAGTCATTACGCTTTGTGTCGCTCCGTCCCAGTTTTCTTTTGTTCAGGCAGCCAGAGAAGAGCTTTCCTTTGCGATAGATTCTCAGGCTGAGCTGAAAATATTGCCGGATGCTTCCGTAAAGGATCGGGGATGCGTTATTCGATCAGCTTACGGAAGTGTGGATGCTAGAATTGATACTCAGCTTACGGAAATTAAGAGAGAGCTGCTGCGGGTAGCGCTTGATCATGAGGAGCGGGGACAAAATGAAGGTACTTAGCTCGCAGCGTTATATTGAGCAGCTTAAACATTTGGATCCAATCCGTATTAACGGAAAGGTGACTCAGGTCATAGGTCTCATGGTGGAGTCGGAAGGTCCCGATGCCTCGATTGGAGATGTATGTTACATCTATCCCACCCAATCATCGAACCCGTTAAAAGCAGAAGTTGTCGGGTTTCGAGACAACAAAGTGCTCTTAATGCCTCTTGGAGACTTGCAGTCCATTGGACCTGGATGCGATGTAGTAGGAACAGGAAAACCGCTGAATGTGCAAGTGGGCTCCGAACTTCTCGGAAAGGTGCTTGATGGTTTGGGACAACCGCTCGATGGCTCTTTAATTCCAGCTAGAATGCAGCATTATTCAACATCAAGTACACCGATTAATCCCTTGAATAGACCCAGGGTCCTAGATCCGATTAGTATTGGTGTTCGTGCCATCGACGGCCTGCTGACGATTGGAAAAGGACAGCGGGTTGGGATTTTTGCCGGATCTGGGGTCGGGAAGAGTACTCTAATGGGGATGATTGCGCGAAATACATCAGCTGATGTGAATGTAATAGCGCTGATCGGTGAACGTGGACGTGAGGTTCTTGATTTCATTGAACGGGATTTGGGTCCGGAAGGACTGGAACGATCGGTTGTTATCGTGGCGACCTCCGATCAGCCTGCACTTGTAAGAATCAAGGGTGCGCTGATCGCGACGACGATTGCGGAGTATTTCAGAGATCGGGGCATGAATGTGATGCTGATGATGGACTCTGTTACAAGATATGCCATGGCTCAGCGTGAAGTTGGATTGGCTGTCGGGGAGCCGCCAGCCATGAGGGGATATACGCCTTCTGTATTTGCCAGTTTACCAAAACTGCTCGAAAGAGCAGGCACCGGACCCGGCGGATCCATTACCGCTTTTTACACCGTATTGGTAGATGGTGATGATATGAACGAGCCGATAGCTGATGCAGTAAGAGGTATCCTTGATGGCCATATCGTTCTCAATCGGGGAATTGCTAACAAAGGACATTTTCCAGCCATCGATGTACTGGCCAGCATCAGCCGGGTTATGAAGGATATTGCTCCTAAGGACCAGATCGAAGCTGCTGAAAATATTAAGAGACTGATGTCTGTATATAAGAATTCAGAGGATTTGATTAATATCGGAGCCTATCAAAAGGGTTCCAATGCTGAGATTGATGAGTCTATCGACCGGATCAGCGACATATGGAATTTTACTCGTCAGAAGGTAGATGAGAAAACGACTTTGGATGTAGTTACGCAAAGGCTCGTTACAGAATTTTCAAGGAGATGAACAGTTAGGTCATGGGATTTACGTATCATTTTCAGAAGGTTGTGGACTTAAAATCCAAAGAAAAAACGCAAGCAGAATGGCTATTGTCTTCTGCCATCGGAAAGCTGAAAGCAGAGGAGCAGCATCTGATGGACCTGGTTCTGGACAAAGAAAATGTGCTTAATGGCATATCTTCTTCTTCACAGCAGTCGTTGTCCGCTGCGAGTTTACAAGAAATGAACCGATATATTCATTATCTGGACGATTGTATCAGTCGTAAGCATAGTGATGTAGCTTATGCTCAAGTAAATGTGAAGAAAAATCAGGACTTTCTTAACGATAAAATGCTGGATGAGAAAGTTTGGAGTGAGGCAAGAGAAAGAGCGAAAATGCATTTTCAACAGGAAATGCTCCTTCGGGAACAAAATGAGCTGGATGAAATGGCGACGGTGCGCTTCGCAGTTAAAGCACGTTAACCAAGTAACGTGAGGTAAGGCGCCGAAGGAGGTATGACTTTTGGTAGGCAAAGACAAAGAAGAACTGGAGCGCGAGTCGAGCAGTGGTTGGGAAAAGTTTCTCATAATTGCCGTTCCGATTGTATTTACAGTCGTGCTCGTTGCCGTACTTCTGTTTGTTTTGAACGGTAATGTCAAGAAGAACGTTTTAGAACTTGCAAGCCAGATTCCTATAGTTAAGGAATGGATTCCTGAGGAAGCGCTGGATCCTGAAACTGTTCAGGAAAGAAAAGTGGAACGGCAGTTAGAGAGTAATGAGGCTACCATCGATACACTGAAAACTAAACTTGCTGCGGCTGAAACGGAGCTTGAAGAAGTGAAGGAGCAGAAGGTACAGCAGGATAACAAAGTGAAGGAACTAGAGGAAGAAATTAAGGAAAAGCAGCAAACAACGGATAGCAGCGCAGAAGAAAAGGTTGATCCTTATCAACAGGAGATAAAGGACCTGGCTAAAATGTACGGCCAGATGAGACCGAGTAAAGCAGCTCCGATCATCCAAAGCATGACGCTGGAAGAGCAGGTTCAGCTCCTTTCAGAGATGAAATCGGATGAACAGAGCGGTATTTTGGAGAAAATGAACCCTCAGTCAGCTGCTGAACTTACGACAGCTCTCAAGGAAGCAAAAACGTCGGAAGAGAAGGCAATTGCCGCGCTGCAATCCCAGTTGAACGCGAGCAAGCCTGCTGAAGCTTCAACTGACAGCAATAATCGTAATTTGGATAAAACGGAACTAACACAAACATTTGCTACGATGTCAGCAGAAAGTGGAGCTAATTTGATATTAGAGATTAACAAGCTTAGCTCTGACCAAGCAATGACCATTTTAAAAACCGTAGATGATGCGAAGAGGGCAGAGCTCCTTGACAGCATGTCCAGCATTGATAAAGAAGCATCAGCGAAGATCTTAAACCGGCTAATGGGTGGCAAATAGCTTGCCAATGAAGCTATTTGAAAGGAGGTGAAATATAAAATGATCACTTTTTTACCACAGGTTAATGTGACACAGGCAGCAGATACCTCAAATGCTTCAGCTAAAGGTTCAAATACAACGGATCAATCGTTTGCAGACAAGATACAAGGCATGATGGGGACAGGTACTTCTTCAACTCAAACTACTAAAACAAGTGAAACCGGTTCGCTTTCTTCACTGATAAAGGCAGATCAATCAGCGGCTGACGAGATGCTGATGATTACGCAAATGAGTGAATCAGAGCTTATGGCAGAGGCAGAGAAGTTGATTGGAAGCTTAATCGATGCTCTGGAAGAATCAGGAGACCAGCTGAATGATGAAAATTCCGAACTCTTAGCAGAGCTGAATGTTTGGCTTACACAGATGTTAGCAGCTTTGTATCCTCAAACTGAAGAGAATAGGGATTCTGGCTCAGGAGAATCTGTTCAGATTGTAAATGCACTCGCAGAGGAGCCTCGAACCGTTCGCTTTGCAGTTCAAGAAGTGCTTCATCAATTGGTTGAAGCGAGCATGGGGAAAAAAACGGATGGAAATGAGTTAACGAATAATACGATACATACAGAGCTCATCACATCACTTAAGGACATTCTTCAGAAAGCGAATATAGATACAGAATCATTAACGAAATTACAGAACTTAACAGAAGAGATCGCGAAATCAGTCAATCCAAAAGGAAGCGACGTGCCAGCAGCATTAGATAATAAAGCTGGATTGTTGGATGTGCTGCAGAAAGCAGTGACGCCACAAAATGACTCTTCCAATATCCAATCTGTTGATGAAACAGATATGCAGCTTCAAAAAGCGGGCAAGGCCGAACAGCCTGTTGCTGTAAAGGATAAAGTAGAGGAAACAAGCAGCCCGGTACCAAGCGCTGAAGAAGCAGAGGTTGTTGATAGTGAGCCGACTACTGCCGGACAGCTGGTATTGCGAAGCGGAACGGCTCAGGTAACTGTAACGAAACCGGAAATGTCCATTCCGGCTGGTCAGTTTGCTAAGGATATGTCGGAATTTGTCATTCAAAAATTTGAGATCGTCAAGCAGAACGGAGTGGCTGAAGCTGTTATTTCATTGCGGCCTGAACATTTAGGTCAGGTGGATGTACAGCTCTCCATGCAGAATGGACAACTGGTAGCCCGTTTCATGACCGAACATCTGCAAGCTAGAGATTTATTGGAGCAGCAAATGAGTCAGTTGAGAACAGCGCTTCAAGCTCAAGGCATTCAAGTAGATCGTTTGGAAGTGACACAAAACACGTCGCTTTCATCTCATATGTACCAAGATGGAGGAAGCTCAAGCGGACAGACATTCGGTGAACAGCGGAAATCAAGGGAACGTGAGCAAAAGGATGACGATACGCTGAAAACTGCAGAAATCCAGGACGAGCTTCGAACATGGATGAGAGAGCAGCAAGATCTCGAGGTTTATCCTTCAGCAGACCATACGCAAGGATTTACAGCTAAAGCTTGATAGAAAGTGAGGTGTTGTAAGTGGCAGACATTATCTCTACTACAAATATTTGGCCCAACTATTCAGCAGGTAACGTTGCTGCAGCAAGCAAAAAGCCTGCAGAGACGATGGGTAAGGATCAATTTCTAAAAATACTGATTACCCAGCTGCAGAATCAGAACCCGATGCAGCCTATGGAAGACAAAGAGTTCATTGCGCAAATGGCTCAGTTCACCTCAGTAGAACAGTTGTCCAATATATCTAGCCAGCTAAAAGACATGTCTCAATCTCTTGGAGCTATTTCAGGGTTAATCGGCAAAAATGTGAGCTGGATTGGAGAAGACAGCCAAACGAATTCAAGCGGGGTACTCAGTGGAATCGTTGACTCGATTATTATTCGAGACCAGGTGCAGTATGCCGTCATTGGAGATCAGGAGATATCACTAGCTGACATTATTCAAATCAGTGATGCCGTGCCAGTAGAGGATGATAAGGAAACACAGCAGCAGGATACACAGCTTGCAGATGATGACTCATCTCAAGAAGGTACAGCTGGTGTGGAGGCATGAGTGAAATTTTACGAGTAGGACAGCTCTATACGGGTGGAATCACCCCTGGTTCAGTTAGGGATACATCTAAGACGAACAATATGTCTTCTGCGTCAGCTGGAACATCATTTCAAAAGCTGCTTACGGACGAATGGGTAAAGCTTAGTCATCACGCCTCAAAAAGACTGGAGCAGCGAGGTATTGAGCTTGGTAGCGAGCAGCTAATGAAAATTGGGGATGCCATTGATAAAGCGGCGGCAAAAGGCTCGAAAGAAACACTTGTGCTTATGCAGGATACAGCTTTTATTGTGAATGTGCCTAATCGTACTATTGTAACAGCAGTTAATGGGAATTCGATGGTAGATAATGTGTTTACACAAATTGATAGTGCAGTCATTATATCTTAAATATCCGGCTGGACCTTAACGGAGAGCCATGATGCCGCGGATCGACAGAAGCGGTAATCTCAGATAAACAAACGAAAGGTAGTGTATTCATGCTTAAGTCCATGTATTCCGGCGTATCCGGAATGAGAGGTTTCCAAACCAAGCTTGATGTTATCGGTAATAACATTGCCAACGTAAATACGACAGGCTTTAAGTCGAGCCGTGTCATGTTCAAGGATATTATGAGTCAGACCATCTCTGGAACTACCGCTCCAACAGATGATAGCGGCGGTGTAAACGCAAAGCAGGTTGGACTCGGGGTCAGCGTAGGCTCTATTGATACGATGCATCTCGCAGGTTCAGCCCAAACGACAAACAACCCTACGGATTTACGAATCGAGGGGGACGGATTTTTTCTTGTAGGGCTCACTGCTGATCAAGAACCGCCTTATCTCACACGCGCCGGCGATTTTCATGTTGATGCGAACGGGAACCTTTTGACCTCTGACGGATTGTTTGTATTTGATTCAGGAGGCGCTGCTATCCAAATAGGAGAAGATGTTGTCGGTTTTTCCATTGGTCAGGACGGTACGATTAATACACAGCTTGCTGACGGGACCATTGAAGGGGATATCCAGCTGGGGATTGGGCTCGTAGCCAATCCGGGCGGCCTAGAAAAGATTGGCGGAAATCTATACCGTATGACGCTGAATGCCAATCCAGAAGGCGAGCTTGAGATTGTTACTGGTAATGATGCAGAAGCGGGAACAGGTGCGATCGTTGCTGGACAGCTCGAAATGTCTAACGTGGATCTTACCGGTGAATTCACAGAAATGATTGTCGCTCAGCGTGGTTTCCAGGCGAATTCTCGTATTATAACGACTTCCGATGAAGTGCTTCAAGAAGTAGTAAACCTCAAGCGATAATGAATGAATAGCTTAGGGGAGGTGATTCTGACTTCCCCTAAGTGAATAGCTAGGAGGAAAGTATATGATTTTAGTGACGAGACTGAATGGTTCGTCCATGTGGCTAAACGCGCTGCTCATAGAAACTGTGGAAGAAACACCGGATACATATGTCACCTTAGTTACAGGTAAACGATTAATCGTGTTAGAGAAAGCAGAAGAAGTCATTAACAAGATTAAAGAGTACAACGGTGAAATAGGTATACATGCGGCAACCATCAAAGTGCAGCAGCAAACGGAGGATTCTTAAATGAAAAAAATATTACCTTGGATATCGACGATTATGCTTGCCATTACGCTGATCGTACTTGCTGTTGTTCTACTGGTTGATCGTACTGAAGCAGGCGAGAGCACAACACAGAATGCAGCAGAAGGTGCGGCTGTTAAGCATTTATCTGCAGACGAAATCGTAGAATTAACTTCAGAAATTACCGAAATCAAGACAAACCTTGCAGGCTCCACCCATATCGTTCAGATGAATCTTGCCTTTCAGACGAATTCAAAGGAAGCAAAAGAAGACTTTGAGAAGATCAAGTTGATTCAGATCAAGCCTATCATTATACAAAAACTGGCGGATACCAAGCCGGAACAGCTTGAAACGGGTAAAACCCGCGATCAGTTCCTCAGTGAATTAACAGATCTTATCAATAAGGAATTGTCCAGCGGAAGAATCCAGGAGACTAAAATTACGGATATCGTCATTGCAGGTTTGTAATTATGAAGCGGCAGTGAAGTCATTTTTGAATCTGCAAGGGGGTGAGATAAATGGTTGATGTACTTTCGCAAAATGAGATAGATGCCCTCCTCGCTGCTCTTTCCTCTGGAGAGATGGATGCCGAAGAGCTCAAAAAGGAAGAAACACAGAAAAAAATCAGATCCTACGATTTTAAACGTGCAGTCCGCTTTTCCAAAGATCATATTCGGAGCTTGACTCGGATCCACGAAAACTTTGCAAGGTATTTGACGACTTATTTTTCGGCACAATTACGGACTTTTGTTCAAATTAATGTCGTTCAGGTTGAACAGCTGCCATATGACGAGTTTATTAGATCCATTCCGAAGATGACCATTCTTAACATATTTGAAGCGGAACCTCTACAAGGCAGAATGGTGCTCGAGGTTCATCCGAATGTAGCCTACGCCATGCTTGATCGTCTGCTTGGTGGACCGGGCACATCTTCTGCCAAGGTAAGCGCGATGACCGAAATCGAAACGACCATCATGGAACGAATATTCAGTAAAGCATTCGACAGCTTGCAGGAAGCATGGAAGACCGTTCTCGACATTACTCCTAGAATGGAAGCACTTGAGACAAACCCGCAATTCATGCAAATTGTATCTCCGAACGAGACCATTGCTCTTATTTCGCTCAGTACGAAGATTGGAGACACGACGGGGATGATCAATTTATGTATTCCTCATGTCGTTGTAGAGCCGATTATGTCCAAGCTGTCCACACATCAGTGGTTCATTTCTGAGAAGAAATCCAGGGCTCCAGAAGAGGTTGTCGCTATAAAGGAAAGAGTTAAGAAAGCGAAGCTGCCAATTATTGCTGAGCTGGGGGAATCCAACATTTCGATTGCTGAGTTCTTGTCATTAAACGTCGGGGACGTCATTACACTTAACAAACCGGTGGAGGAAGGATTGACGATTAAAGTCGGAGATCGTGCCAAATTTATGGGAAGCCCCGGAACGCTCAAAGAACGAGTAGCCGTGCAGATCGATGAGATTCTGAGTGAAGGAGTTGAAGAGCTTGACGAGTAAAGATTATTTGTCCCAGGAAGAAATAGATGCTCTATTGAAGCAATCTGAATCTATATCCAGCGGAGAACCTGTAGTGAAAACGGTTGACGATTATTTAACACCGCTGGAACAGGATGCACTGGGGGAGATTGGAAACATCACCTTTGGAAGTGCGGCCACTGCCCTGTCTACCTTACTCGGGAACAAAGTTGATATTACAACACCAAAAATATCGATTATTAGCAAGTCACAGTTTGAAGAGGAATTTCCGAAACCTCATGTCACTGTTCATGTTACTTATGTGGATGGATTTGAAGGAATTAACTCACTGGTTATTAAGAAGCGGGATGCTCAAGTCATTGCTGATCTCATGCTCGGCGGTGAAGGTAATCCGCAGGACGAGGAGTTAAATGAAATTCACATCAGTGCTGTTCAAGAAGCTATGAACCAGATGATGGGATCCTCAGCAACTTCGATGTCGACGCTATTCAATCGTTTCGTCAATATTTCACCTCCAAGCATTGATATATTAAATATGTCTAGCGGTCAAGGCCTAAATAACTTCCCAATGGATGAAACCTTAATTAAGGTCTCCTTCAGGCTTTTGATTGGTGATTTGATTGATTCGAATATTATGCAGCTGCTAAGAGTGGACTTTGCGAAAAATATGGTTCATATGTTGATCCATGGTTCAGCTGAAGCTGCAGAGGAAGCTGTCTCTGAAACTGCCGCGGCGGTTGAGGAAATTGCAGCTCAAGAGGTGCCTAATGAAGCACCTGTTGTGCCAGTGCAGGAGGAACCAAAGAGCACGACGATGCCACCGTCCCAACCGGTGCACCCGCCGAATGCTCCATATCAGGATCCTTGGCAAGGGCAGCAAGCTATGCCGCAAGTACCACAGCAAATGCCAAATGCAGGCTTTAATGAGCCACAGCATTACGGAAATATGCATGCACGCGGTGTAAATGTGCAACCTGTCCAGTTCGCAAACTTTAATAATGGAAGTTTTGGGCAGCCAAACGACAATAATTTGAATTTATTGATGGACATACCGCTTAAGGTCACCGTAGAATTAGGAAGGACCCAAAAGCAAATTAAGGATATTTTGGAATTATCACAAGGCTCGATTATTGAGCTGGACAAGCTTGCAGGAGAACCGGTAGATATTCTTGTAAACCAAAAGCTGATCGCTAAAGGCGAAGTAGTTGTCATTGACGAGAACTTTGGAGTACGGGTAACAGATATCATCAGCGAATGGGACCGACTGCAGAAAATACAATAAAGCATAATTTTTAGGGAGGATTTTGACTAACATGGCAAATCGAATTTTAATTGTGGACGACGCAGCATTTATGAGAATGATGATCCGGGACATTCTGACTAAGAACGGATTTGAAGTTGTAGGGGAAGCTCAGGATGGAGCGCAAGCCATTGAAAAATATAAAGAACTGAAACCGGATTTGATCACAATGGATATCACTATGCCGGAAATGGACGGAATCGCAGCGCTGAAAGAAATTAAAAAGATTGAGCCTAATGCAAAAGTTATTATGTGCTCCGCAATGGGACAGCAAGCAATGGTTATTGATGCAATTCAAGCAGGTGCGAAAGACTTTATCGTTAAACCGTTCCAATCCGACCGCGTTATTGAAGCAATTAACAAGACGTTAGGTATTTAATAGTAGGATGGCAGCCGCTAGTAGTAGCAACGCGATGGCATCAAACTATTATGTGCAATTGCTTTGGGTAATTGTAGTCCTCATTGCGATTATCGCAGCCATCGTGCTGCTTGTACGCTGGCTGGGACGTAAGAATCAGCATTTTTTTCAAAAAAAAGCGATGCGAATTATCGGAGGTGTCGGCCTTGGGCCGAGCAAATCGATTCAAATCGTTGAGATTGGCAGTAAGCTGTATATCCTTGGGATTGGTGAGGATGTCAATGTAATTGATACCTTGTCTGATCCTGAGGAGATCAGGTCGTTAATGAAACAGTTCGAGCTTGAAGGAAGGGACACAGCTACTTTATCCACATATCTTCAGAACGTGAAGACTCGGCTGGGCAAAAACAAGTCTCAGTCTGAAGAGGTGAATGAAGCTGACTTCAAGCTATTATTTGAACAGAAACTTCAAGAGATGCCAGATCGCAAAGAACAAATGGAAGACTGGCTTCAAGAAGAAACTAGAGATCGGTCGAGGGATTCATGAATAAGAAGATTGTAGTTGCATGTCTGTTGTGGGTGTGCCTGACGGTATTGAACGGTACAGAAGCCTTTGCGGCACAGCCGATCCCGGACATCTCTATCGAGTTTGGGAATACGGATGGCGAAGAACCGAGCACAAGCGCATTATCTATCATTTTACTCATTACGGTATTAAGCATCGCACCTGCAATTCTCGTATTAATGACAAGCTTTACAAGAATCGTTATCGTCTTGAGCTTTGTCAGAACATCGCTAGGTACGAACCAAATGCCACCGAATCAAGTGCTTGTCGGGCTGGCTCTTTTTCTGACATTGTTTATTATGTCACCAACCCTGTCACAAATGAACGATGTTGCACTGCAGCCTTATCTAAGAGGAGAACTCACTCAAACTGAAGCACTGGAGGAAGCTGCTGATCCGATCAAACAATTTATGTTTTCTCACACAAGGGAAAAGGATCTGCTGTTGTTTATGGAATACACAGGGACGGAGAAACCGGAGTCCTATGAGGATATTCCGCTGCATGTGCTTGTTCCGGCCTATGCCATAAGTGAATTAAAAACCGCATTTCAGATGGGCTTCATGATATTTATTCCATTTCTAGTCATCGATATTGTCGTATCGAGTGTGCTTATGGCAATGGGGATGATGATGCTCCCGCCTGTCATGATATCACTGCCTTTCAAAATTCTTCTCTTTGTCCTAGTGGATGGCTGGTATTTGGTCGTGAAGTCTCTATTATTAAGTTTCAGTCCTTGAGTTAGGGCGCATCTAGACATTGGAGGCAAGCGGCCATGACATCCGATTTTATTATTGAACTGGCAGGACAAGCTATTTTTATTGCACTTAAAATCAGTGCACCAATGCTACTCTTAGGACTTGTAGTAGGTCTTATAGTTAGTATTTTTCAGGCGACAACACAGATTCAGGAGCAGACGCTTGCTTTTGTGCCGAAGATTATTGCTGTACTCTTGGCACTACTGCTATTTGGGCCATGGATTCTAGCAACAATGGTCGATTTTACATTTAACATTTTGGATAATCTTCAAAATTATATCGGGTAGGCCAAACAAACATGGAGATCTTGCTTCAAGGTTTTTCTGTCGCTCTGCTTATCTTTTGTCGAATAACAGCATTTTTTGTAGCAGCACCTGTTTTTTCCACACCAGGAGTACCGGGAATTTTTAAAATTGGTTTATCGGTCTTTATTACAATTATCGTGTATTTGACGTTTGGACTTACGCAATCGATCCCTATGGATGGTAACTATATTTTGCTCATTATTAAAGAGATTTTGATGGGGCTACTGCTTGGTTACATCGCTCTGCTGATGATTACAGCTATTCAGACAGCAGGTGCGTTTATTGACATCCAGATTGGATTCGGGATGGCAAATGTCTATGACCCGATGACTGGTGCTGCGGCACCTCTATCAGGAAATTTAAAGTATGCATTTGCTATTTTATTGTTTCTAACCATGAACGGTCATCATAGAATGCTCGATGCCATTGTGTACAGCTATGAATGGGTACCACTCACGGGAAATGACATATTTACGGCTTTCTCAAACGGCAGTATCACAGAACTGCTCATCAAAGCATTTGCTCAAGCATTTATGCTTGCATTTCAGCTGGCAGCACCACTTGTTGTTGCTCTATTTATGACAGATGTAGGACTTGGATTTTTGGCAAGAACGGCACCGCAGTTTAATGTGTTTGTCATTGGAGTACCGTTGAAAATTTTAGTAGGGCTTGCGATGATGATTGTTACCGTTCCAGGTTTATTGTATTTGTTTGAAAATTTGTTTGCAGTATTGTTTGAAGCTATGCAAGGTGTTCTGGAAGTGATTGGACAGAAGGCCTAGAGCTTGAGTCAGCGGGGCGGGGGTAGAGTATCAATGAGATTTAAACTGGACCTGCAGATGTTTTCAGGGGAAAAGACCGAGAAGGCAACCCCGAAAAAACGTCAGGAATCGCGGAAAAAGGGCCAGGTGGCCAAAAGCATGGAGATTTCCGGTGCAGCCATTTTACTCGCCTGCTTTATGTGTTTTCTCATCTTCGGAAACTTCTATAAGGAACGGATTTCAGACGCCTTCAAAGATATTTTTATAAACAGGCTGAATATGGAAGTGACAAGCGAAAACGTCATGATTCTTTTTGGGCAATTTGGTATTGAAATTCTAATCCTTCTTGCTCCGATTTTCGCCATTGCCGTGATCATTGGCTTCATAGCCAATTATATTCAGATCGGCTTTCTGTTTACAGGTGAAGGGATCACGCCTAAATTTAGTAAACTCGATCCGATAAAAGGCTTTAAAAACATTTTTTCCATGCGGGCGGTTGTTGAGCTGCTCAAATCAGTACTTAAGCTCATCATTATCGGTTACTTGGTTTATGACATTTTGTGGGGCGCACGAGATGAGTTTGCCGGTCTCAGCCTATTATCCATGGACGGAATTCTAAAATTTGCGGCTGAAATGACGCTGGACCTTGGTATTAATATTGGGGCAGCACTTTTTGTCCTTTCGATTTTGGATTATATGTACCAGAGATATGAGCATGAAAAAAATATAAAAATGTCCAAGCAGGACATTAAAGATGAGTATAAAAAAATGGAGGGCGATCCCCTCATTAAAGGGAAAATACGCGAACGGCAAAGACGCATGGCAATGCAGCGTATGATGCAGGAAGTCCCGAATGCGGATGTCATCATTACGAATCCTACTCACTTTGCAGTCGCTTTGAAATATGACGGCAATGAAATGGAAGCTCCTACAGTAATTGCGAAAGGTGCTGATCATGTTGCTTTTCGAATTCGGGAGATAGCTAAAGAGCACGGGGTCATGCTTATGGAGAATAAACCTCTTGCCAGGGCGTTATTTCAGAGGACGGAGATTGGAGATTCCATTCCTGCCGATCTGTTTCAGGCCGTCGCTGAAATTCTAGCTTATGTGTATAAATTGAAGAGCAGATCGAATACATCGGGGAATCGGAGGCATAGAAACCTGTGAAAATAAAAGAGTTATCAATCCTAATCGGGATCATCGGCATCGTGCTAATGATGATTCTCCCCATTCCTGTTGGACTACTAGATGCACTTTTAGTCGTAAATATAGCTGTCGCATTAATTATTTTGCTCGTAGCGATGAATACAAAGGAAGCTTTGGAGTTCTCCATTTTTCCTTCCTTATTGCTGGTCACAACTCTCTTTCGTGTTGCGCTTAACCTTGCAACTACGAAGCACATTCTGGAGGATGCTTATGCCGGCCAGGTTGTTGCTACCTTCGGAAGCTGGATTTCGGGCGGACAGCCGGTCATCGGTTTTATAGTGTTTCTTATCCTTGTCGTCGTTCAATTTATCGTAATTACGAAAGGATCGGAGCGCGTGGCGGAAGTCGGGGCGAGATTTACACTCGATGCGATGCCAGGTAAGCAAATGAGTATTGATGCGGATCTGAATGCAGGACTTATTAATGAGCACCAAGCCAAGGAACGCAGAAGCAAAATCGAACGAGAAGCTGATTTCTACGGAGCAATGGACGGGGCAAGTAAATTTGTCAAAGGGGACGCCATTGCAAGTATCGTTATCCTGCTGATCAACCTCATTGGCGGCTTTATTATCGGAATGGTCATGATGGGCATGAGCTTCGGAGATGCTTTGTCCACTTACTCACTGTTAACCATCGGGGACGGTTTGGTGAGTCAGATTCCTGCGCTGCTTATTTCCACCGCTTCAGGGATTATCGTTACGCGTGCCGCTTCCGATGGGACAATGGCGGACGATATTACTTCCCAACTGTTTTCATATCCAAAGCTGCTGTACATCGTTGGTGCAACGGTTGCATTTCTCGGATTCTTTACACCGATTGAACTGATTACGACACTGCCGCTCGCTGGATTACTTCTTTTTGCCGGCTGGAGAATGCAGCAAAACTTGAATAAACAGCAAATCAGCGATGAGCAGATGGAAGAGGAGCAGCAAATTGAAGAGGTTCGCAGTCCGGAAAGTGTAATTAACCTGCTTCAGGTGGATCCGATCGAATTTGAATTTGGATATGGACTTATTCCACTGGCAGATACAGGACAAGGCGGAGATTTGCTGGATCGAATCATTATGATTCGAAGACAATGCGCGCTTGAGCTAGGTCTTGTCGTCCCGGTCATCCGAATAAGAGACAATATTCAGTTAAGACCGAGTGAATATGTTATTAAAATCAAAGGGAATACGGTCGGAAGCGGCGAGCTGCTGCTGAATCATTATTTGGCCATGAGTCCTGGTTATGATGACGACTCGATTACTGGAATAGAAACAACGGAACCTGCTTTTGGACTTCCTGCGTTGTGGATTGATGAAGCAACGAAGGATCGGGCTGAACTCTCAGGGTACACCGTTGTAGATCCGCCTTCTGTTGTCGCCACTCATCTCACGGAAATGATCAAAAAACATGCACATGAGCTATTGGGCCGTCAAGAAACGAAAGCGCTTGTTGATAACCTGAAAGAAAACTATCCTGCATTGGTCGATGAACTCATTCCTTCGGTTCTTTCCATAGGAGATATTCAAAAAGTGCTTGCCAAACTGTTGCGTGAGAAAATATCCATTCGCGATATGGTCACTATATTCGAAACGCTTGCAGATTACGGTACTTACACCAAAGATCCGGATGTGCTTACGGAATATGTAAGACAAGCTTTATCCAGACAGATTACACAGCAGTTTACCCAAAAGGGAGAAACGATGCGTGTTATTACAGTCGGGCCGAATCTGGAGAAGAAAATTGCGGAAAGTGTTCAGCAATCAGATCAGGGCAGCTATTTAGCACTTGATCCGGTATCCAGCCAGACTCTCTATCAGAAGCTGATGGAACAGGTGAACAGACTTATACAGACGGGCCAGCAGCCGATCGTGCTTACTTCGCCAACGATTCGCATGTACTTGCGCCAATTAATTGAAAGAACGATGCAGGATATTCCGGTGCTCTCCTACAGCGAATTGGAGCCTAATGTAGAAATTCAAAGTGTCGGGGTGGTGAATCTATGAGAGTAAAAAAATATATAGTGGATACCATGCCTGAAGCAATGGGCCTGATTCGCAGTGAACTTGGTTCCGATGCGGTCATATTATCAACCAAAACAGTAAAAACGGGCGGTTTTGCAGGACTATTTCGCAAGCAGAAAATCGAAGTCGTGGCGGCTGTTGAGGAACGTGAGCCATCACAGCCGAGTATGAATACTCCGTCTGCTCAATCTTCGTCTATACCGAGGACAAAAGTTCCAGATGCTTATCGTAAAATAGCGGACGAAGTGATGATCGGGCAACAAGGACCGGTTAAGGAATCGCAGGAAGAAGATAAAGTGTTGCCCGATAAGACGGCGATTAGCCAGGAGCGAGTAACAGCACCTCCTTCAAATCCGGCACATCAGTCCCATCAGGAAAGAGCGGAAATTTCCGCTGCTTCTAGCGAAACGCTGCTTGAGGAGATTCATCAGCTGAAGACGATGATGTCAGTCCTTACGAAGCATCAAGCATATGAGGCAATACTGCCGGGTGACCTGAATGAGGTAAGGGCAAGGTTAATAAACCAAGGTGTCATTGATGAATTGTGGACTCCTTGGATAAATTCAATGCAAGAGGCAATGGCAGATCATACAAACCAAAGCGGTTTTGACATGATGCAAGAGAGGGTAAAGCAGTTTCTCGATGAACGCATTGAACCAGGGATCGACCCGGGTACACGAATCGTATATATAGCAGGCCCGACAGGAGTTGGAAAAACAACGACGATAGCTAAGCTGGCTGCTGAACAGATGTTCCAACATAAACGTAAGGTTGGATTGATTACGGCTGATACTTACCGAATTTCGGCCATTGAGCAGCTTAGAACCTACGCGTCTATCTTGGGAGTCCCCCTCGAGGTTGTTCAATCACCAGCAGATACCAAACGGGCGATGGAACGTCTTCAGGATTGTGATTTGATCTTTATGGACACGGCAGGGCGGAATTACCGCAATGAAATACTAGTTTCAGAATTAAAAAGTCTCCTGCTGAACGAGCCGAACAGTGAGATGATGCTGGTGCTTAGCATGACTTCCAAAACCGAGGATATGCTCGTGATTTTGGATCATTTTACTAAATTCGGATTGCAGAAAGTCATCTTTACAAAAACGGATGAGACGGACAGCCTGGGTGCCATGCTGAATGTATTGCATCAATATCCAGTCACACTGTCCTACATAACAAACGGACAGAATGTGCCTGACGACATTTTGCTGCCTGATGCCAAGCAGCTATCAGACTGCATTATAGGAAGTGAAATAAGGTGAACGATCAAGCCGCATCTCTCAGAGAATTAATGGCTTCGAGACCCATTCCGAGGATAACGGAAGAGAACCGCGTACTAAAACCTAATCCGAAGAAGCAGGCAAAGTTGATTGCAGTATCAAGCGGCAAAGGCGGAGTAGGTAAGTCCAATTTCACACTAAATCTGGCGTTAAAGCTTCACGCGGCGGGCAAGAAAGTGCTTGTGTTTGACGCAGATATGGGAATGGCCAATATCGATGTACTGATGGGAGTTTCCTCTAAGTTCAGTCTCTATCATGTTCTGAGCCGGGAAAAACGAATATCCGATATCGTTCAGCTTGGGCCTTTAGGTCTCCCATACATTGCAGGCGGCTCAGGCTTTGTTGAGCTCCTGTCTCTAACAGAGAAGGACATTGATATCTTTACTTCGGATTTGGAGAGCTTAACAGCGGAAATGGACTATATTTTTTTTGATACCGGTGCAGGTTTATCACTTGAAAATAGAACATTTATCGCAGCAGCCGATGAATGTATTGTCGTCACTACGCCAGAACCGACAGCTGTCACAGATGCCTACGCCCTGATCAAGGTCATGCATAAAGTTAGCGGACAAAGCTCCTTCGGCATGATTGTAAACCGGGTAGATAACAAGCGGGAGGCCGAGCAAATCAGTTCTAAGATTCAGCTGGTGGCCAAGCGTTTTTTAGGCGCAGAAATTCCTCTATTAGGATATGTAACTGAAGACAGTCATGTCATGCGTGCTGTCAAGAAGCAGTCTCCTTTTACAATGCTTTATCCGAACTGCACCGCGTCCAAAGATATGGACCGTATTTCACTAACTTTTACAGCAGAAGATACGAATACCAGCAGAAATGCCTATAGCGGAGGCCAGGGATTGAAAGGATTTGTAAGCAAGTGGCTGAAAAGAACCGTCTAAAAGCAATGCGAATTAATAATAGAGGTGTCTAACATGTCAGTCTACCAGGTACTAGTGGTTGATGATTCAGCTTTTATGAGAAAGATTATAACCGATTTGATTCAGCAGGACCCATCTTTTAAAGTAACAGATACAGCCAGCACTGGAGCAGAAGCTGTGCAAAAGGCTCATAAAATACGTCCTGATTTAATTACGATGGATGTAGAGATGCCGGAAATGAACGGACTGGAAGCTTTAAAGCTTATTATGGCAGAGCATCCTATTCCTATCATCATGCTGTCAGGTATCAATGAGTCGGGTCTAAAAGAGACTATTATGGCTCTTGAAGCAGGCGCATTTGATTTTATACGCAAGCCCTCTATTCAGAACAAGCAGGACATTTTTGAAGTAGGTGCTGAGCTCCGCAATCAAATGAAAGAAGCTATGCTTATGATTCAGCGGAAAGCACAGCAAAGAGCGGCGGTTAAGGAAGAGACTGCTTCTGAGCGTATTCTCCCGGTAAAAGAAACACCTGTGCTGAAAAAGCCCGGGAAAGATATCGCTTCCTACAAGCCAAAGCTTGAATCGCCAGTGGTACAAGAGGCAAAACCAATACTTCGCGAAGCGACCAAAACGGACGCTCCTGCGAAAAGACCGGCTCAAAACAAATCGGATGATATAGATTTTAGTAACAGAGCAAAGCCAGCAGAGCCTAAAGCAAAAGAAATAAAAAGTCTTCACAAAGATAGAAAGCCTATAAGGCCTGTATCTATTGAAAAGCAGGCGCAAGAAACGACAGCTGCAGACCTGATGCCTGTTCATAAGGAACCGGTACTCATTCCAAAGGAAGCCGGACCATTTACTCAGCTTGTTGCGATAGGATGTTCTACCGGCGGACCAAGAGCACTGAAGACTGTGCTTTCTCAAATTCCTCGAAATTTTGAGGCGCCGATTGTGATCGTTCAGCATATGCCGCCTGACTTTACGAGATCGCTTGCATCCCGACTTGATTCCTTCAGTGAAATCAACGTCGTGGAAGCCGAAGAAGGAATGGTGCTCAAAGCAGGGACTGCATATATAGCTCCCGGTGGATACCATATGAGAGTAAGAGAAAAGCGTCATTCTGAATTTGAGATTGTGCTTGGAAGTGAAGACCCGGTTAATGGTCACAGACCGTCTGTAGATACTTTGTTTGAGTCACTAATACCACTGAACTCCCTTGAAAGGCATATCGCAATACTGACCGGTATGGGAAGCGACGGGGCGAGAATGATGAAGCGTTTGTATGAGACAGGAGTAACGTCTACGTTTGCAGAAAGCGAAGAAACCTGTGTCGTTTATGGGATGCCGCGTGCTGCTGCCGAACTGGGCTGTGTTAACGAGCTGCTGCCGCTTGAGGAATTGACCGATAAAATGGTTAGGGCTGTGACTAAAAAAGTGTGATTAAGAAGGGGGTAATTGTAAAGTGGATATGAATCAATATTTGTCCATGTTTATAGATGAATCAAATGATCATCTGCAATCTCTG
Organism: Neobacillus mesonae; assembly: GCA_023715865.1. Lineage (GTDB taxonomy): Bacteria > Bacillota > Bacilli > Paenibacillales > Paenibacillaceae > Paenibacillus. The sequence continues at coordinate 1,796,261 of JAMBOW010000001.1, read as the reverse complement.
AACGAAAAAATGCTAGAGTTGGAGAATAATCCGGAAGATATAAGCATTGTTCAGGTGATTTTCCGTTCCGCCCATACGCTAAAAGGAATGGCAGCTACGATGGGATTTGAAGATTTAGCATCGCTGACACACAAAATGGAAAACGTGCTGGATCTCGTACGGAACGAAAAGCTGACCATGGCGGAGCCTATTTTTGATGTGCTGTTTCAAAGTTTGGATGCGCTTGAATCCATGGTGCAGGACATTATGGCAGGTGGAGAAGGGAAGGCCGATGTCTCGGCTATCGTATCTAGGCTTCAAGCCATTGAAAGCGGAGAGGTCAGCAATTCTCCTGCCGCTGTTGATGAAAGCAGTACAGCCTCGACTTCTTCTGCTCTCGCACTCGATGAGTTCCAAAGCTCAGTGCTCACTCAGTCCATTAACGATGGGCAGGGAGCCATGTTCATTCATGTAACGATCAGCCAGACGAGCCAGTTAAAATCAGTCCGTGCTTATATGGTGTTTGATTTGCTGGAGCGTTCCGGTGAAGTGATTAAAACAGAGCCTAGCGTTCAAGAAATAGAGCAAGATCAATTCGATTATGAGTTCACTTTATACTACATAACCCCAATGCCGCCTGAAGAGCTGCAGAAGGCTATTTTGAACATTTCAGAGATAGAGAAGGTAGAGGTTGTTCCGTTAACGATTGAAATGCTGGGCCAATCTGCACAGAACGAAGCTGCAGTTTCAGTGGAAGCGCCTGACCAAGATGCACCAGTAAAAGATTCAGACAGCAAGAGCAGCAAGGAAATTGCAAGTGAAGCTAAAGCAAAACCTATAAAAAACAATGCAAAACCGGCAGGCGGAACTGTAGGGAACAGAACGATAAGAGTCGACATTGAACGTCTTGATGTTCTTATGAATTTGTTCAGCGAGCTGCTTATTGACAGGTCCAGACTGGAACAGCTTGCAAGTGATCTGGATCATTCGGATCTGATTGAAACGGTATCTCATATGAGCAGAGTGAGCTCTGATCTCCAGAATATTGTCTTAAAACTTAGAATGGTTCCAGTAGATACCGTATTTAATCGTTTCCCGAGAATGGTTCGAGACCTTGCAAAATCCCTTGATAAAAAAGTGGATTTGGTTATTACAGGTGCTGAGACTGAGCTGGATCGTACTGTGATCGATGAGATTGGAGATCCGCTTGTCCATTTGCTCCGCAACGCGGTAGATCATGGTGTTGAATCCATCGCTAAGAGAGTAGAGGCAGGAAAGCCGGAGACGGGCACTGTTCAGTTAAGGGCATTCCACAGCGGTAATCATGTCTTTATTGAGATTGAGGATGACGGGGCAGGTATTTACCGGGAGAAGCTGCTCAAGACAGCGATTTCTAGAGGTGTTGTCACTGAAGAGGAAGGCGCAACAATGAGTGACGAGCAAGTATATCAGCTATTGTTCGCACCAGGCTTCAGTACAGCTGAGACCATTTCGGATATATCAGGAAGAGGCGTAGGTCTTGATGTCGTTAAAGCAAAGATAACCTCGCTTGGAGGAAATGTTTCTATCTATTCGTCTCCTGGAAAAGGAACAAACTTTTCGGTTCAGCTGCCTCTAACTCTCTCTATCATTGCAGCGATGCTGATTAGACTTGGCGATGAAAAATACGCTATTCCTCTATCGTCCATTGTGGAGACAGGAATTATTAAGAGAGAAAGAATTCGAGACGTGCATGGATCGAAGATGATCACTTTCAGAGAAAATCTGATACCGTATGTGTCGCTTGCAGGATTGTTTGGAGTCAGCGGCTATAGTGATAAGGATGAGGATGAGATCGAAATTGTCGTCATCCGTAAAGGGGAACAGCTCGCTGCGCTTGCGGTGGACGATTTTATCGGACAGAACGAAATTGTTATTAAGTCATTAGGAAAATATTTGCCTGCTATTCAAGGTATTTCAGGTGCCACCATTCTAGGAGACGGTCAAGTAGCTCTTATTATTGATCCGAATGGGCTTATAAAATAATTAAGTAGTTTGAGATACGCAGAATTTCTCTTGAATGCTGGATGACTAGAGTTGTTAATTTACAAGGAGGTAATTTTCATGGCAGAAGATATGAAAGTGATTGTATTTAAACTGGGTTCAGAAGAATATGGCATTGAAGTAGAGCAGGTTCAAACGATTGAAAGAATGCTGCCGATCACTCGGGTTCCAAAAACGTATTCCTTTGTTAAAGGTGTAGTTAACCTGCGCGGTGTGGTCATTCCAGTCATCGACTTGCGCGGTCGTTTCTCTCTTCCAGAAGGAGAGTATACAGATCATACCCGCATTATTATGGTTACCGTGCAAGAAATGCAGGTTGGTTTTATAGTAGATTCAGCTAATGATGTAATAGACATTAATGAAAGTAATATTGAAAATCCGCCAGAGATCGTTGGAGGAGTTAAAGCAAAGTATTTGCGTGGTGTGGCCAAACTTGATGATGAACGCCTCTTGATTATGCTTAATTTGGTTGAAGTGCTGAACAAGAGCGAAGTCGTTATGCTCGAAGGCATGGAAGGCTAATGATAGGCCCATTTGATCAGTTTCGGGATATTGAAATGGATGTCTTGAAAGAAATCGGAAATATTGGGGCGGGTCATGCAGCCACTGCATTATCCACGCTGCTGAATCGCCCTATCGACATGGGAGTTCCTACGGTTCAGCATGTCCCGTTTGAAGCGATTGCTGAGAGTGTCGGCGGTGACGAGAGTATTGTGGCCGCCGTGTACTTTCGGGTTGAGGGAGACGCGCCTGGCAACCTGTTTTTCATGATGACCCCGGAAGCGGCCAAGCAGCTGCTTCATCATTTCAGTCAGGCTGTAACGAATGAGGCGCTTGAATTCACAGAAATGGAGCGCTCCATTCTTTCTGAGATCGGAAATATTTTAGCAGGATCCTATTTGTCATCTTTGGCCGATTTCACCCAACTAGCCATGGTTCCTACCGTGCCAGGGTTTGCGGTTGACATGGCAGGGGCTATTTTGAGCTATGGCCTTCTTCATGTAAGTCATATGGGGAATGAAGCGTTGTTAATCGATACGAATTTTCTTGAAGGATCTAACAAAGTTCAGGGTCAATTCTTTCTCATACCAGACCCCGAATCGTTTACGGCTATATTTGGAGCACTTGGAGTACGTAAGCATGATTGATCAGAAAAAGATGATTAAGGTAGGAATGGCGGATTTGAACATTCTTGTCGAATCAGGAGTTATCAGAACGACAGGTCTCGGTTCTTGTGTCGGTTTAACGCTGTACGATCCTTTGACCAGAATAGCGGGGATGGCTCACGTAATGCTTCCATCATCTTCTATTGCAAGAGAAGGCGATGCTTTGAATAAAGCGAAGTACGCAGATACTGCTATCCCTGCACTTCTGGATCAGATGATAGCAGCAGGAGCGTCTCAGCAGCGTCTTGTCGCTAAAATGGCTGGAGGAGCTCAGATGTTTCATTTTGCCGGATCCGGTGATACGTTACGTATTGGCCCTCGTAACACAGAAGCGTGTAAAGAAGTCATTGATCAATTAGGAATACCTCTGCTTGCCGAAGACTGCGGAGGCAGTCACGGCAGAACCATTGATTTGGATCGTGATACGGGAGTATTAACTATTCGAAGCGTACAGTTGGGTGTGAAAGAGTTATGACAACAATGTTTGGCAGTATTCGTATCAATTTCGTGTTTGGATTTATTGGACTTCTTTTTACATTCTTTGTGTCGTACAGCAGTAATTTAATATCAACTAGTCTTTATCGTGCCGGAACGGCGTTTGTGATTTGGTTTATGCTTGCTTTTCTATGCAGGTGGGTGCTGGGTTATGTCCTGGCACCTTCTCCCGCGATAGATAGTAAGGAAGATCATGATGGGACAGAAATGAAAGGTGCACAGCTTGATATTACGGCTCCTGACGATGACGAAGCGCTGAAAAATATATTGAATTATCCAACGCAAGAAGAACAGAACGTCAGCAATCAGAAAAAAACAGCAGCGGAGAGCGGATTTGAACCACTTAATCCTCCGAAGCTTGTTCGGACAAAAGATGCTGAAGAATTGGCAAAAGCCGTTCGTCACATGTCAGACAATTAAAAGGGGTGAATCGATATGACAGGGCGAAATTCCTCACATTTGGCAGATGTGGACCTGTGGGAAAAATGGAAAGAACACGGGGATTTGAGCGCTAGGAACCAGTTAATCGAAAAACACCTGCATATTGTTCAATATGTCGCAAGCCGCCTAGCAGTCGGTTTGCCTAAAAATGTTTCTAAAGACGATTTGGAAAGTAACGGTGCTTTGGGACTTATGGATGCACTGGACAAATTCGATTACAGACGCGGACTTCAGTTTGAGACGTATGCATCATGGAGAGTAAGAGGTGCAATACTCGACGGACTGCGCCAGGGAGACTGGGTGCCAAGATCCGTTAGGGAAAAGTCCAAAAGAATTGAGGAGGCCTACCAGCACCTCGAACAGAAATATTCTCGCAGTGTGACTGATGAGGAAATGGGGCAATATCTCGATGTCTCTGCTAATGATTTTAGACATATGCTGCAGGAAGTGGCGGTCATGTCGCTGTACTCTCTTGAGGATCCATTGCGTGAAGAGGATGCGGAGACAAGAATGTCACTCTTAGTGGATGAAAAGGTGTATGCTCCGGAGCAAACGGTTCGTGATATTCATCTTAAGCAGGCTTTGATGCAAGGCATCGATAAATTGACCGAAAAAGAACGGATTGTCGTATCTCTACTTTATTATGAAGATTTATCACTAAGTGAAATTGCAGAAGTGATGTCATTATCACCATCACGTATTTCCCAGCTTCATTCCAAGGCGATTTTGAGGCTAAGAGGGACTCTTGAAAAGCAGCGAGAACTCTTGATGAATAGAGATTAATGAAGAGTAATTTTAAAAAATAAGCTGTCTATAGAGAAAGAAGGAAGGTTGCAGATGACGCAGAAATTAGAGCCAGCAGATTATATGAAGGTACTGTTTTCGGCAGATCAAAGCAGCGCAGTACTTGATATTATTAGACAAGAGGAATTTGAAATTACAGCAGCACAGTTACAAGCTTTCCTTGCTGAACAAGGCGTTATCTACGGGATTCATAACGATACTCTTCAGGAAATCGCAAATCGTCCTACAGCATTTTATAATCAGAAGCCAGTTGTTGCCACAGGAGATGAACCTGTCTCTGGGACTGACGGAGTGATCGAATTCATTTCGAATTTGAATGACAATGGAGAGCGAAGACCGCTTGAAACTGAAGATGGCAGAGTAGACTATAAAGAGATTACTCAGCTGAGCAATGTAACCAAAGGGCAGCTGATAGCCATTAGAAAACCCGCTGAGCCAGGTACACCTGGAAAGAGTGTAAAGGGAGAAGTGATTCCCTATCGTCCTGGCAAGGAAGCACGCTTTAAGCCAGGTAAAAATGTAGTGGTCAATGCAGAAGGTGACGCAATGTATGCGGCACTTGACGGGCTCGTGACCCCGACTGAGAAGGATCGGATCAATGTATTTCCTGTCTATGAAGTAAATGGTGACGTTGATTATAATACTGGTAATATTGATTTCGTCGGTACGATTGTAATACGAGGAAACGTACTGACCGGATTTAAAGTGAAGGCTGCTGGTGACATTCGCGTGGTTGGCGGTGTCGAAGGTGCAGAGCTCTTTGCTGGAGGTTCCATTCATGTCACTGGCGGCATCATTGGCTACAATAAAGGATTTATTCATGCAGGTGTTGATGTAAAAAGCTCATTTATTCAAGATGCAAACGTGGAAGCTAGAAACAACATATATGTTACCCAGAGCATTATGCATTCAAACATCAGAGCAGGGAGCCAGTGCATCTGTGAAGGAACTAAAGGTCTTATCGTTGGCGGAATCATTCAAGCCGGTGAAAAAGTCAGTGCCCGAACTGTCGGTAATACGATGTCAACGGTCACGACAATTGAAGTTGGTGTCATCCCTGAGCTGCGCAATGAGCTTGCCCAGCTGAGGAACGAACTTAAAGCCCAAACGGATAACATCGACAAGACCGTTAAAGCACTTCATTTGCTCGATCAAATGGCTGCGGTCGGGCAGCTGTCTGAGGATAAATTGAGTATGCGATTGAAACTTCAAGTCACCCATCAGTCAAGTTTGCGTGAACTTGCTGAAGTTAAGGAACGTATTCTGGATATCGAAAGAACGCTTGAGAATACGGCGACTGCCAGCGTAGATGTCTTTAAAACCATTTATGGAGGCTCTAAAATAGTTATCGGCAGATATACGAGATTTGTTAAAGATACAGCTACAAGAATTTCATTTTTTTATCAAAACGGGGATATATCCATGGTGCCGCTAAAGGGATTTTAAACACAAAATGACCTAAAGGAGTGACCTTGAGATGAGTCTTAAAGCCGTTGAGCTGCAGATTGCTGTACCGCGTACCAGCGAGGTGGGACGCTATCAAAGTGAATACGATCATAGAAGATCATCAGAGCAGTCACTATTAGCTGATAACCAAATGAAGAAAGAGAAAAAGGAAGCGAAGCAGAGCCCTAAGACAAACGAATCTGAGCAGGCAAGCATTAAAAATCAGCGCAATTCTGCCGGATCTTCATCAGATCATGTGGCTTTGTCCAATAATCCGTCACCTGAAGAAGAAGTCGAAGCTGTCTCTGCTGAACATCCATTTAAGGGAAAGCATTTTGACGTAAGTTTATAGTTAGGATTAAGCTGCTTGCATCGCATGAAAAAAGGAGAACAGGCTCATGCAACCATGGAGCACCATTGTCATACTTGGCCTATGTGTCATTGTATATGCCTGGTTTATACCAAAATCTAAGGCACATTCAGGACAAAATGTAATAGAGGATGTCGAATCGACCCTCGATCAATATTTGGCGGAGATTGAACTGGAGAATGATAAAGTCATTCAAAAACTGAAAGAGTACCAGCAGGAATGGCTATTGAAAGATAAACAAAGGGAACAAGAAATTGGCGAACTGAATCAGCAAGTGAAGTCGCTGGAGCTGCGTTTGTCTGTTCAAGCAGAGCAAATCATATCGTATCCGGCAGATAAGCAGACTGCCTCCGAATTCATAGCTGCAACAGAAGAGGAAAAGGCTGGAGCTCAAGAGGAGATCCCGATGAAAGACAACTCAACAATTCAGTTACGTTTTCCGGAATTGTTTCAGTTATATTCGGAAGGCAAATCGGTTGATTTTATTGCAAAGAAGCTGAATATTCCCAAAGGTGAGGTTCAGGTTATAGTTCAGCTTGGAGAAAGGGAGGAGAGCCGATGATAAGAAATCGTTCCTTCCTTTTCGGCCTTGGATCCGGAATTGTGGTTGGGGCCTTAATTCTACAGCTGGCCCTGATCGGACAAGGACAAGCAGGAGTCAACAATACGGAAGACCCGAGCTCCCTTACAAGAGAACAGCTTGAAGAGGCAGCAGATGAACTGCAGCTTAAAGTTTATGATGCAGCCACTGAGGTGATGACTGAAGAGGAATGGACTGATCTGAAGGCTTCGGAAAACAGCAGCCAATCTACAGGAAATGCCGCCTCTGAACCTGAGGTGAGCGAGCCGCAGCAGCCCGCAGCACCGGACAATAAGGAGCCGACGGAGCCCGAGCAAGCTTCAGAGCCTGCATCTGAGCCGATATCCTATCGTGTGATAAATGGTGCAACCTTGACTGACGTAGCTGATCATCTTTCAGCACTGCATGTCATTGAAGACCGTGAGGCATTTCTTAAAGAAGCGACAAAACAAAAAATTAATAAGAAAATTCAGGTTGGAACCTTTCAGTTTACCGAGGCTGAATCTATAGATTCAGTAATACAAAAGCTAATAGCTGAACCCTGATAAAGATACATTAATGAAGGTAATGTGAACAAGAAATGGATTATGTGAAACTTTGTTGCATCGTGTAAGCAGTTATGATATATTAATTGACGGTGTTAAAACACACGCTGTGCTAATTCTGTCGAGGGTGCTTGCCATATGGGAAGTCTTGACGGGAAATGATGCCGGCGGAGGACACAAAAACCAATAATTAGGAGGTGTGTGGAGATGGCAGTTATCTCCATGAAACAGCTTCTCGAAGCTGGGGTTCACTTCGGTCACCAAACTCGCCGTTGGAATCCAAAGATGGATCGTTATATCTTCACTGAAAGAAACGGTATTTACATCATTGACTTGCAAAAGACAGTGAAAAAGGTTGAGGAAGCTTACAACTTTGTTAAAAGTATTGCAGGAGAGAATGGAACTATTCTTTTCGTAGGTACTAAAAAACAAGCGCAAGATTCCGTAAAAGAAGAAGCAGAGCGCGCTGGTCAGTTCTTTATTAACCAACGTTGGCTCGGCGGTACTCTGACTAACTTCCAAACTATTCAAAAACGTATCGATCGTTTGAAACAGTTGGAAGCTTGGGAAGAGGACGGCACTTTCCAAGTGCTGCCTAAGAAAGAAGTTATCATTCTCCGTAAAGAGAAAGATCGTCTCGAGAAATTCCTCGGCGGTATCAAAAACATGAAGGGTCTTCCTAGCGCCCTGTTTGTAATCGACCCTCGTAAAGAGCGTATCGCAGTAGCGGAAGCTCGTAAATTGGGTATCCCAATCGTAGGTATCGTAGATACTAACTGCGATCCGGATGAAATCGATTATGTCATTCCTGGTAACGATGACGCGATTCGCGCGGTTAAATTGCTTACTGGTAAAATGGCTGATGCTGTTATCGAAGCTCACCAAGGCGAAGAAACATCCGCTTAAGGTCAGTTCGTTAAGGATCTAACGTATATGAATTAAATGAAAAGGGTGGTTGGTAGGTGGATAACCTTTCACTGCCCTTTTTTTAGAGTCATACGCAAAATTATCCTCTGGAGGGAAAAACAAATGGCAGTAGATGCGAAATTGGTAAAAGAACTTCGCGAAAAAACTGGCGCTGGTATGCTGGATTGCAAAAAAGCACTGGAAGAAGCGAACAATGATGTAACAAAAGCAACTGAAATTCTTCGCGAAAAAGGATTGGCTGCAGCAGCAAATAAAGCTGGCCGTGTAGCTACCGAAGGCGCGGTTCAATCTTACATCCACGCTGGCGGACGTATCGGCGTATTGGTTGAAGTTAACTGCGAAACTGACTTCGTAGCAATGACAGATCAGTTCAAAGAATTTGCACGCGACATCGCTATGCATATCGCTGCTTCCAACCCGCGCTATGTAACTCGTGAAGAAGTTCCTCAAGAAGAGCTCGAGAAAGAAAAAGAAATTTTGAAAGCTCAAGCTCTGAATGAAGGAAAACCAGAAAAAATCGTTGAAAAAATGGTTGAAGGCCGTATTGGTAAATACTACGAAGAGTATTGCTTGCTTGAGCAATCTTTCGTTAAAAACCCAGACCAAACGATTCAACAGCTGCTGAACGAAAAAATCAGCACAATCGGTGAAAACATTTCCATCCGTCGCTTTGTTCGTTATGAACTGGGTGAAGGTCTTGAGAAGAAACAAGATAACTTCGTAGAAGAAGTTATGGCACAAGTGAAAAACTAATTATTGAAACGCTTGTTGAAACGAAATCGGACGTGCCCATGTCATCTGAAGATATAACTTAGAATAACTTCATGAGATTACAGTGCACCTTTATATTGGAAGAAGAACTGGATAGTCCGAAACTCGGCTCAGAAAGTTTTCTTTAACTAAGAGTGGAACACAATCCGTGTTCCTTTCTTTTTAACTAATATAAGGTTAACAAGTGCTTATTTGACGTGGGGAAGCGTCATTTTGAAGTGGAGGGTGAACATTTGAAACAGCCTGTATTTAAAAGGGTAGTACTTAAAGTCAGCGGTGAATCCCTGGCGGGACAAAACGGATACGGCATCGATGCAGAGACGATCTCATCAATTGCTCAGCAAGTTAAAGAAGTTGTGGAACTTGGGGTAGAAGTTGCAATCGTATGCGGCGGCGGTAACATCTGGCGCGGTATCGCAGGAAGCGAGAATGGGATTGACCGGGCGACAGCAGACTATATGGGTATGCTGGCAACGGTAATGAATTCTTTGGCATTGCAGGATGCTCTTGAGCAGATTGAAGTGCCGACTCGTGTTCAAACCTCGATCGCAATGCAGCAAATTGCTGAGCCATACATTCGCCGCAGAGCGATCCGCCATTTGGAAAAAGGACGCGTTGTCATTTTTGCAGCAGGAACTGGTAATCCATTCTTCTCTACAGATACAACCGCTGCGCTTCGTGCGGCAGAGATTGAGGCGGAAGTCATCTTGATGGCAAAGAATAAAGTGGATGGAGTATACTCTGCAGATCCGTTCAAAGACAGCTCGGCTGTGAAGTATGAGCAATTAACATACTTAGATGTATTAAACAAAAACCTTGGAGTTATGGACTCCACTGCTTCCTCACTCTGTATGGATAACAACATTCCGCTTATTGTATTCGCGATTACTGAACAGGGCAATATCAAACGTGTTCTGCTCGGCGAAAAAATTGGTACCATCGTTAAAGGGAGTGTAGACTAATGCCACAAACAATTAAAAAGAATGCAGAAGAACGTATGGAAAAAGCGATCCAAGCACTCAAACGTGACTTGTCGACGCTTCGCGCTGGACGTGCAACACCGGCACTGCTTGATCGTATTCAAGTTGAATACTATGGAGCAATGACACCGATCAACCAACTTGCAAACATCAATACTCCGGATTCTCGTACTTTGATGATTCAGCCTTGGGACAAATCCTCTTTGGCAGACATCGAGCGTGCGATCATGAAATCCGATCTGGGACTGACTCCTGCTAACGACGGAGCGATGATTCGTTTGTCCATTCCACCACTGACTGAAGAGCGCAGAACTGAGCTGGTTAAATTCACTAAGAAATTCGGTGAAGAAGCAAAGGTTGCGGTTCGTAATATTCGCCGTGATGCAAACGATGATATTAAAAAGCTCGAGAAAACTGATATTTCAGAAGACGAGTCTCGCAGACATCAAGACGATATTCAAAAATCAACAGATAAATTCGTTGCTGAAGTAGATAAAGTCCTTGCTGCAAAAGAAAAAGAAATTATGGAAGTATAATAAGCATACGGCCCCTCCGCCTTCGGTGGGGTTTGCTCTTTTCACAAGAGTGAAAAGAAACTTCATGGGAATTTTGGAGGAAGTCGAATGATGAAACGCGTTCGGTCATGGTTGAACGGTGGGGATAAGAAAGAGCTGCCTCAGTTGTCGAAGGATAACATCCCGAGGCATGTTGCAATTATTATGGATGGAAACGGAAGATGGGCTAAACGGCAGGGGCTGCCCCGAATCTTTGGCCATCAAAGCGGCATGAAGGCTGTTAAACGAGCAACGATAGCTGCCAATGATCTCGGCATTAAATACTTAACCATGTATGCCTTCTCGACAGAAAATTGGACCAGGCCAAGAGATGAAGTTGATTTTTTAATGCGTTTGCCTGTTGATTTTTTATCACAGGAACTGGATGAGCTGATTGAAAGAAATGTATGCGTCAAGATGATGGGCCATGAAGAAGATCTTCCGGACCATACCATCAAGGCGATTCGAGAGGCTGTTGAGAAGACAAAGCACAATACTGGATTAGTGCTTAACTTTGCTTTGAATTACGGAAGCCGTAAGGAAATTACGGAAGCGGTCAAGTCAATTGGTCATCAAATTGAAGCTGGTAAACTGCAGGCTGACCAGATTACACCAGATCTCATTGGGCAACATTTATTATCAGGCAGTATTCCAGACCCGGATTTACTTATTCGCACAAGCGGTGAACTGCGCATAAGCAATTTCATGCTTTGGCAGCTTGCTTACAGTGAAATGTGGTTCACAGACATTTACTGGCCTGAATTTGACAAACAGCATTTGCATGAAGCAATAGCTGAATATCAGCAAAGAACGAGAAGATATGGCGGTTTGAAATAATGGAGGATGGACCAAGTTGAAACAGCGAGTCATTACGGGAGTTATAGCCGGTGCTTTTTTTCTAGGATTTGCATTGTTGGGCGGAGCTTGGTATAACCTGCTTATTCTCATCATGTCCCTGATAGGCTTGTATGAGTTTATTCGTATGATCGGGATATCACCATTTGGAGGTACCGCCTTCATAGGATATATTGGTGTCGTGTTTCTCGTTATTCCCGTAGAACTTAAGGACATGGGCATAACATTATCTCTAAGTCAGATCATGTGGCTTTTAATGCTTCTGTTCCTAATTGCTACAGTGACAACAAAAAACAAACTGACAGTTCAAACGGCAGCACTAATGTTTATTGGTGTTGTGTATGTTGGAATCGGTTTTTATTATATTGCTGCAACCCGCCAGCTTCCAAACGGCTTATTCTGGACATTTATGATTCTTGTAAGCATTTGGGGCAGTGACGCCGGTGCGTATTTTGTAGGAAAGAGTATGGGGAAACACAAACTTTGGCCTGTAATCAGCCCGAATAAAACTGTCGAAGGAGCCGTTGGCGGAATTATCATTGCGATTATCGTTTCTGCTGTATTTGCGCTGCTATCAGGCGGCATTGTCGGAGTTGGCAATGCTATACTGATTGGCTTATCATCAGCTGTGATCGGGCAGCTGGGTGATTTGGCTCAATCTGCTTACAAGCGTGTGTACGGAATTAAAGATTCCGGGAATTTACTGCCAGGCCATGGCGGTATTCTTGATCGCTGCGACAGCTGGATTTTTGTATTTCCGTTTGTACATATGCTCGCATTGATACCTTACTAATCAAAGTAACGACATGAGGTGTACCACATGAAAAAAATATCTATCCTGGGTTCAACGGGGTCGGTTGGAACTCAAACGCTTGACGTCATTTCCACGCATCCGGAACTGTTTCAAGTCGAGGGTTTATCGGCAGGAGGCAATGTGGACCTGCTTATCAAGCAAGCGAATATTTTTCGGCCCAAGAAAGTTTCCGTTGGCCGCAAAGAAGATGTCGCCTTAGTACAAACCCAAGTGCCGTCTGGCACGAAAGTGTATTATGGCGATGAAGGCTTAATAGAGATAGCAGCCGGAACCGAAGCAGATACCGTAATTACGGCGGTTATGGGCAGTGTGGGACTAAAATCTACACTTGCAGCGATTAAGGAAGGTAAGCAAATCGGACTCGCGAACAAAGAGACACTAGTTACTGCGGGGCACCTAGTTACCGCAGCAGCACAGGAAAATAACGTTCAGATTATCCCGGTAGACAGCGAGCATTCAGCTATTTATCAGTGCTTAAACGGAGAGAATATTCGTGAAGTGAAGAATATTACACTCACTGCATCCGGTGGATCTTTTCGAAACTTGACAAGAGATCAGCTGCAGCATGTAACAGTAGAGGACGCCCTCAAGCATCCTAATTGGTCCATGGGATCAAAAATCACGATTGATTCTGCGACGATGGTAAATAAAGGGCTGGAAGTTATTGAAGCGAGATGGCTGTTTGGTCTTCCTTATGAACAGATCAAGGTTCTTCTTCATCCGGAAAGCATTATACATTCCTTTGTCGAGTTCCAAGATACGAGCATGATTGCACAGATGGGGAACCCTGATATGCGTGTTCCAATCCAATATGCACTTACTTATCCGAATCGGCTTCCTTCACCAGCGAAGTCATTGTCTCTCTCTGAGATCGGATCTCTTCATTTCAAAGAAATGGACATGGAGCGTTTTCCTTGCCTGAGACTTGCTTTTGATTGCGGCAAAATGGGAGGAACAGCAACCACGGCGTATAATGCAGCCAATGAAGTCGCTGTCGCCCGGTTCTTAAAAGGTGAGATTCCATTTTTGAAAATTGAGGAGATTATTGAGCGAGTTGTTGATGCGCATAATAACGTGCTTGATCCAGATCTGAGTGAAATCGACAATGTGGATGAACAGGCTCGGAGGATGGCGGCGAGAATATAACAAGGTTTCTTCCTGCTTACTTTTGCACGCATAAGGGAGATGCTCATAAAAGAATTGATTCTCTTGTTTCCCCCTGCTGAATAATGATAATGTAAGTAGGACATGACTAGCTCTTTTTAAGTAAAAGGAGGATGGAAGTAATTTGGAAACCTTGCAAATTGTAGTTTTAACAGTGCTCATGTTCTTCGTCATCGTGACGGTGCATGAATGGGGCCATTTTTATTTTGCGAAGCGCGCAGGCATTCTTGTAAGAGAATTTGCGATTGGCTTTGGTCCGAAGCTGTTTTCCTATAAGTATCAAGAGACAACCTTTACACTGCGCTTGCTGCCTTTTGGCGGATACGCAAGAATGGCTGGAGAGGATCCGGAGCTGGTTGAGATTCAGCCAGGACAAACCATCGCTGTAAAATCAGCAGATGGACAAGTGAAATCCATCTATCTGGATCAACTGGACAACCGCAAAAATGTGGTGCGCGGTGAAGTTGTATCCATTGATTTAGAGCGCAGGCTCACCGTTGAGCTGGATGTGGATGGTGAAAATCAGCAATTTCCAGTTCATCCTCAAGCAATGCTCATCGCAAGAGGACAGGAAACACAAATTGCTCCAAAGGATCGTCAGTTTAACAGTAAGACGGTCGGTCAAAGAGCGCTGGCCATTTTTGCCGGGCCGTTTATGAACTTCTTGCTAGCCTTTGTGTTGTTTGCAATCTACGCAATGGCAGCTGGCGTACCGGTTGAGAATCCTACATATGTGAAGATCGGAAGCGTATCTCCAGGAATGCCAGCCGCAGAGGCTGATCTTCACGAGGGAGACATTATCGAGACGATTAATGGTGAAGCCATCGGCGGCGATTACAACAAAATGGTAAGCTTGATTGCTGAATCGCAGGACAAGGCAATGGAGTGGACCGTTCGACGCGGCGATGAAGTCTTTAATCTGACGATTACTCCAAGAGCAATGGAAGGCCAGGAAGGCGGTAAAGTAGGGATAACCGGAGAGTTCCCTAGGGAAGACGTTGGATTCTTTGAATCCTTTGCTGTTGCCGGGGATAATATGGTGACTACGACGAAAAGTATCTTTGAAGGCTTCCGGATGCTGATAGCTCAGTTCAATATTGATGATCTGGGAGGACCCGTACGTACTTTTGAAGTGACTGGTCAAATTGCCAAACAAGGTATTTTACAGTTGACACAATGGACAGCAATCCTTAGCCTATACTTAGGGATATTTAATCTATTGCCGATTCCGGCACTCGACGGAAGCCGATTGATATTTTTGGGGATTGAAGCGCTTCGAGGCAAGCCGATTGATCCTAACCGGGAAGGTATGGTGCACTTCATTGGCTTTGCGATGCTGTTTATACTAATGATTGCTGTAACCTACAATGATATTTTAAGATTGATTAATGGATAATAGGTTCTTCAACAAAAGCTTCCTCACGCTCGAGGAGCTTTTTTGAGGAGAATTACGGGAGGACGGAAACAAGTCATATGTCGAACGATAAACAGTTTGTCACAGAAATTACACCCCAGTCAGAGGATTTCTCTCGCTGGTATATCGATACGATCAAGAAAGCGGATTTGATGGACTATTCTCCTGTTCGGGGCTGTATTGTATTCAAACCGGACGGGTATGAGATTTGGGAGCATATTCAAGAAGAAATGGATCGGCGTTTCAAAGAAACGGGACACCGTAATGCTTACTTCCCAATGTTTATTCCAGAAAGCTTTTTCCAAAAAGAAAAAGAGCACGTCGAGGGCTTTAATCCCGAGCTGCCATGGGTAACAGAAGCCGGCGGCGAGAAGCTTGAAGAGAGACTGGCCATCCGTCCTACTTCTGAAACCATCTTTGGTCATATGTACTCCAAATGGATTCAGTCCTATCGTGATCTGCCGGTGATGATTAACCAATGGGCCAACGTGGTTCGCTGGGAGAAACGGACAATGCCTTTCCTGCGTACAAGTGAGTTCTTGTGGCAAGAAGGCCATACGGCTCATGAGACGGAAGAGGAAGCACGCCAAGAAACGATGCAGATGCTGGAAGTATATCGTGAAGTTGTTGAGAACGTCCTTGCGATTCCTGTTATCAAGGGGCAAAAGACAAAATCTGAGAAGTTTGCCGGTGCAGTGGATACGTTCTCCATTGAAGCGATGATGAAAGACGGTCGTGCGGTACAAGCGGGTACTTCCCACTATATGGGCACTAATTTTGCGAAGGCATTTGAAATTCAATATCTAAACCGTGAGAACACGCTTGAATATGCTCATACGACATCTTGGGGGACAAGCACTCGTTTGATCGGAGCGATGATTATGGTACACGGGGATGACCGCGGACTTGCTTTGCCGCCAAAAGTAGCTCCTACCCAAGTGATTATGATTCCGATTGGACCTCCAAAAACACGCGATCAAGTTGTTGGCCGTGCAGATGAGCTGTATGCTGAGCTGAAAAAAGCAGGCATTCGCGTTAAAATGGATGACCGCAGCGATGTACGTCCAGGCTGGAAATTTAATGAATACGAGATGCGTGGTGTACCTGTTCGTCTTGAAATCGGTCCTCGCGACATGGAGAATGGAGTATGCGTGCTAGTATCCCGGATCTCTGGTGAGAAGAAGGTTGTTCAGCAGGCTGAGCTGGTAGAGGAAATTAAAGCCATGCTTGAACAAGTTCAAAATGAAATGTTCGAGCGTGCTCAGAACTTCATGAAGGATAACTTCTACTCCGTAGATACACTGGAAGAGATGAAGGAACTGATGGAAGAAAAACGCGGATTTTCGCTTGCTGGCTGGTGTGGTTCCGAGACTTGTGAAGATAAAGTGAAGGAAGTGACGGGAGCAACAAGCCGTAACATTCCTTTTGAACCGGCTGAGGAAAAACATACCTGCCTGGTGTGTGGACAGAAAGCGGAACATACTGTAGTATTTGCTAGAGCATATTAATTATTATTTGAGTATAGATGGTAAGAATGACAAGCTTCTGTCCGAAATGAGACGGTGCCTTTTTGCGGATCGGTTCCCATTTTTGTGTGCAGGAGCTTTTCATGTTCTAATGGTTCGAAATGGGGGGAGAAGGATTGAACGGAACGGATGATAAAAGAAAACGGTTTGAACTGCTGATGAAACAGGTTGATCTGCCGGCAGGGCTTGTTGAGCCGCACTTCATTGACGGCTATATCGATCAGGTGGAGATCAGCCGTACAAACCGTGAATGGCATATTACCATAGCTAAGGATACGCTGGTTCCCGCTCCTGTCTTTAAAGCATTTTGTTTGCATATTCGAGATAAAATGAGTCATATTGCTAAAATCTCTTTTACTTTTAATTATGGTTCTGCTGTTACTGAAACGGATATAGTCACAGAGTATTGGAACCTATTTTTAGAATGGGTGCATCAGCAGATTCCTTCCGTAAACGGGTGGATGAATCGGGCAACTCAAGCAGTGGAATCCGGTCTCCTTACTTTGACGATGAGTGACGGCATGGCTCTTGAGCTTGCGCGCAAGAAACAGATTGATCAGGCCATCACTACTTATTACGATCGTTATTTCAATACCCCACTTAAAGTGAAGATGCTTGTCGGGGAGAGTAACCGTGAAGAGCTTGAAAAATTCGAGCAGAAGAAACGGGAAGAAGAACGTGTTGTAATAGAAAATATGATGAGCATGATTGATGCCGAAATGGCTCCTGACCCTGAAGAAGAGGGCGACGTAAGGCTGCAAATGGGCTACGAAATTAAAGAGCCTCCGGTCCCTATTCAGGAAGTACAGGATGAAGAGAAGAAAATTACACTTCAAGGCACCGTATTCGGTCTGGACAAAAAAGAGCTTCGCAACGGCAATACGCTTTATATGTTCTATATTACCGATTTTACAGATTCGATGCAGATGAAGGTATTTGCAAAGAGCAAGGAAGACGTCAAGATTATGAATCTTCTAGCGAACGGCAAATGGGTGAAGGTACGAGGCCGGGTTGAATATGACCGGTTTATGCAGGTGCCGGAGCTTGCCATGATTCCTTCGGATCTCGTAGAAGTACAAGCTCCACCAACACGCAAAGATAACGCCGAGGAGAAACGTGTTGAATTCCATCTTCATACGAAGATGAGTACCATGGATGCTGTAACCTCGATTGACAGCTATGTGAAAATGGCAGCGAAATGGGGACACAAGGCTATTGCTGTAACCGACCACGGGGGCGTTCAAGTCTATCCGGAGGCCGCAAAAGCAGCCAAGAAGCATGGCGTTAAAATGATCTATGGACTGGAAGCGAACATCGTCAATGACGCCGTAGAGGTTGTCATGAAGCCGCAGCCGCTTGAGCTGAAGACGGCAACCTATATCGTGTTCGATATCGAGACCACGGGGTTGTCTGTCACGCAGAATAAGATCATTGAAATTGCTGCGGTAAAAATGCAGGATGATAAAGAAGTGGACAGGTTCGCTACTTTTGTGAATCCCCATGAACGGATTCCTTATAACATTCAGCAGCTGACCAACATCAATGACGATATGGTAAAAGACGCTCCAGAGCTCGAGCCGGTCCTGCAGGATTTCGTAAAGTTTGCTGGAGACAGTATATTAGTTGCGCATAATGCAAGGTTTGACGTGGGCTTTATCCAGGCTAATCTCAAAACACTCGGTATGGAGACACTTGAGAATCCGGTGCTCGATACGCTGGAGCTTGCCAGAATGCTGCATCCGTCAATGAAAAATCACCGGCTTAATACACTTGCGGATAAATATAAGGTTTCTCTTGAGAACCATCACCGGGCGATTGACGATACGATTGCACTAGCAGGGATCCTAACCGGACTTTTGAATGATGCTGTACAAATTAAAGGGATAACCATGCTTGATCGGCTAAATGATTATGTCGGCATAGATTTATCCAATTCAAGGCCATTTCACAGTGGAATTTATGCGCTTAATGGTATAGGAAAGAAGAATTTGTACAAACTCGTCAGTCTTTCACATACAGAGCACTTCAAGCGGGTTGCGACGATACCTAAATCGAAGCTGGTTGCACATCGGGACGGGCTGCTTATTATGTCGGGCTGCGAAAAAGGCGAATTTTTCGAAGCTGTTCTAAATAAGTCGGTTGAAGAAGCAGAGGAAGTCGCTCAATTTTATGACATCCTGGAAATCCAGCCGATCACAATGTATATGCATCTGGTGGACAAAGGTCTTGTGGCAACCCCTGAGGAGATCAAGATTGCAATCCGCAAGGTTGTCGAGATCGGAGAGAAGCTGGGCAAACCGGTCGTGGCAACCGGCAACGTGCACTACCTTGAACCAAGAGACAAAATATACAGAGACATTACGATTCATGGGATTACGGGATTTAGTCCGCTTAAGGATATTCGCAAGCCGGATGCGCATTTCCGTACAACAGATGAAATGTTAACTGAATTCGAATTTCTTGGTAAAGAAAAAGCCTATGAAGTTGTCGTAACCAATACGAGTGAACTGGCAGACCGCTTTGAAGAGATACAGCTCTTCCCTAAAGAGCTCTTTACTCCAATTCTTGAAGGAGCGGAAGAAGAGATCCGCAGCACGTGCTACAATACGGCCAAGTCCATTTACGGCGAGGAAGTTCCTGATGTTGTTGTCAAACGTCTGGAGAAAGAGCTGGAGCCGATTATCAAATTTGGATTCTCTGCCAACTATCTCATTTCGGAGAAGCTTGTTAAAAAATCAAATCAGGACGGGTATCTTGTAGGTTCACGGGGGTCGGTAGGATCCTCTGTGGTAGCGACATTTCTTGGCATATCTGAGGTAAATCCATTGCCTCCGCATTATATATGCGTAAACCCGGACTGCAGACATAGCGAATGGTTCCTTGACGGAAGCGTAAAGAGCGGATTTGACCTGCCGGCGAAGGATTGTCCTGAATGCGGCAACCCTTTTAAAGGTGAAGGCCAAGATATTCCGTTCGAAACATTCCTTGGCTTTAAGGGAGACAAGGTACCGGATATTGACCTTAACTTTTCGGGTGAATATCAGCCGAAGGCTCACCATTATACGAAAGTATTGTTTGGTGAAAAAAGTGTATTCCGTGCAGGGACGATCGGTACGGTTGCAGAGAAAACAGCTTTTGGATTTGCAAAGAAATATGAAGAAGCACATCACAAATCCTGGAGAGGCGCGGAGCTGAACAGGCTTGCGTCGGGCTGTACGGGTGTGAAGCGCAGCACGGGACAGCATCCCGGCGGAATTGTCGTTGTACCGGAATATATCGAAGTTGAAGATGTCACGCCAGTGCAGTATCCTGCGGATGATACAAGTGCGGAATGGAAAACGACTCACTTTGACTATCACGCGTTCGAGGATAACCTGCTCAAGCTTGATATTCTGGGACACGATGATCCGACGATGATGCGGATGCTTCAGGATTTGACTGGCATTGATCCAACTACGATTCCAATGAACGATCCAAAGGTTATGAGCATGTTTAACTCAACGGATGCACTAGGAGTCAGTCCGGAGAAGATTCGTACTCCGGTAGCAACCTACGGTGTACCAGAGATGGGTACGAAGTTTGTTAGACAGATGCTCCAGGAATCCCAGCCAACCACCTTTGCCGACTTACTGCAAATATCAGGCTTGTCACATGGTACGGGTGTATGGCTTGGGAACGCGCAGGAGCTAATTAAGAATGGCACCTGTAATATTAAGACCGTGATCGGCTGTCGGGATGATATCATGTTGTTCTTGATATATAAGCACGGGATGGATGCTGCACTTGCCTTTAAAATTACAGAAAGTGTACGTAAAGGTAAGGGTCTCAGCCAGGAATGGATTGACGAAATGAAGAACTGTAAGGTTCCGCAGTGGTATATCGATTCCTGCTTGAAAATTCAATACATGTTCCCGAAAGCCCATGCTTCAGCTTACGTTATATCTGCCGTTCGTACTGCGTATTATAAGCTGTATTATCCGATTGAATATTACGCAACCTATTTCTCAGTTCGAGCAGAGGATTTTGATATTGAACTGGCTTGCCAAGGTTATGAAGCCATTTACCGCAAAATTGTAGAGATTGAGCAGCTTGGCTTCCAGGCCTCGACGAAAGAGAAATCTATGCTGTCTGTGCTTGAAATGGCGCTGGAGATGACAGCACGGGGCTTCAGCTTCAAAACGATTGACTTGTATCGTTCAGATGCAACCCGCTTTACTGTTGACGGAGATTCTCTAATTCCTCCGTTCTCAGCACTTGCCGGTATTGGAGACAATGCAGCTCGTAATATTGCTGCGGCTCGTGAGCATGGAGAGTTTCTGTCTATTGAAGACTTCCAGCAAAAATCGAAAGCGAGTAAAACCGCCATTGAGCTGCTGACCCAGCTGGGCTGTTTCCGCGGGCTTCCTGAAAGCAACCAGCTGTCTTTGTTCTGATGTGATACGTGGAACGACTCCTCTGAGGGAAGTCAAGTGACTATACTTGTCACTAATGACTGACTATGTTATAATTTTTATGGTAATCATGAGGATAAAACCGTTGTTTAAAGAGTGGGGAAACCCACTCTTTACTCTTTGGTATACACATTAAATCGCTGGTTTCCCAGCTTGAACCTAACTTGGAGGTTACCTTATTTGAGCACAAAGATTAAAACTACCGTGGAAGAAATGATTAAACCTTTTCTGGATGAGCATGAATTTGAGCTCGTAGATGTAGAATACGTGAAAGAAGGAAGTAACTATTTCCTGCGTGTTTACGTGGATAAAGAGGGTGGCATCGATCTGGATGATTGCGGATTGATCAGTGAATTTTTAAGCGCAGAGCTTGATAAAAAGGATCCGATCTCTGAGGCATATTTTCTAGAAGTTTCTTCACCCGGTGCTGAACGCCCCCTGAAGAAGTCTGCCGACGTGGCCAAGGCGGTAGGAAAGAACGTATACGTCACTACATACGAGCCGATAGGCGGTCTGAAGGAATTTGAAGGCGAATTGTTATCTTTTGAAAACGAAGAATTGGTGATTGCCTCAGGGAAAAAAGAGCATGCCGTTCCTTATTCGAAAGTGGCGAGTGCACGTTTGGCCATTGTTTTATAAGTGTTAAATTACACACTATATGATCAGATTCGTCCCGCGTGTAACGGCAAGGTGCTCTTCTTCTTATAGAAGAGAACTTCGCCGTTTTACGCTATGGATGACATGTTTGAAAGGGGGATTTACATTCATGAGTATGGATTTTATTGAAGCAATGAATGAATTGGAAAGGGATAAGGGGATTAGCAAGGACGTTTTGTTCGAGGCGATTGAAGCTGCGCTTATTTCAAGCTACAAGCGTAATTTCAATACCGCACAAAACGTTCGTGTCGATATGAACCGCAATACCGGGGTAATACGTGTGTATGCACGTAAAATGGTTGTAGAAGAGGTGCTTGATCCGCGCACGGAAATTTCTTTGCCAGCGGCACGCGAGATCAACCCGCATTTCCAACTGGAAGATGTGGCAGAAATTGAAGTAACGCCTAGAGACTTTGGTCGCATTGCTGCTCAAACGGCGAAACAGGTAGTGACACAGCGTATTCGTGAAGCAGAACGCGGTCTTATCTATAATGCTTTTGTTGACAAAGAAGAGGATATCGTAACAGGTGTCGTACAGCGTCAAGATTTGCGCAGCATCTACATCGACCTTGGCAAGGTAGAAGCGGCTCTTCCTTTAACTGAGCTTATGCCGAATGAGAAGTTTGTTCACGGAGACCGAATCAAGGCATATATTACGAAGGTTGAAAACACGACAAAAGGACCGCAAATTCTGCTATCTCGTACTCATCCAGGTTTGCTTAAACGCCTGTTTGAGCTTGAAGTTCCTGAAATCTTCGACGGAGTTGTTGAAATTCGCTCTGTAGCCCGTGAAGCAGGCTTCCGTTCCAAAATCGCTGTTCACTCCCGTAATGCAGAAGTGGATCCGGTTGGATCATGCGTGGGCCCTAGAGGAACCCGTGTACAGACAATTGTGACTGAGCTTCGCGGTGAGAAGATCGATATTGTGAAGTACTCTGAATCTGTTGAGGAGTATGTAGCCAATGCGCTGAGCCCATCCAAAGTGCTGGAAGTGCAAGTGTTTGAGAATGAGAAGATGGCGCGTGTTATCGTACCAGATTATCAGCTCTCCCTTGCCATCGGTATCAAAGGGCAAAATGCTCGCCTTGCGGCGAAGCTGACCGGCTGGAAAATTGATATCAAGAGCGAAAGCCAGGCGGAGCAGGAATTTGGAAGAGAGAAAGATTCTGCTGATGAAATGCATCAGGATTCCATCACCGTCGATTAAGTTCTTTTGAAGTGATTGGGGGCCTTTAGAATGAAACAACGTAAAGTACCGCTTCGCAAATGCGTGGCATGTCAGGAAATGATGCCTAAGAAGCAGCTAATTAGGATAGTCAAAACCCCTGAAGATGAAGTGCTTATCGATCTTTCGGGTAAGAAATCAGGACGAGGTGCTTATCTTTGCGGCAAGGAAGCATGCTTCCGCCTTGCCCAGAAGAATAGATCTCTGGATCGAGCGCTGAAGTCACAGGTCCTGCCCGAAATCTATGAGCAGCTTGCACAAGATTTTGTCCGCGCGGAAGATGAGTTTTTAGCAGCTCAGAAAAGAGCTGGAGATGAATAAGGCGCTGTCTTATATAGGTCTTGCAACGCGAGCAGGCAAATTGGTGTCTGGTGATGAAATTGTACTAAAAGCGATCCGGTCTTCCGAAGCGAAACTAGTTGTTGTTGCGGCTGATGCATCAGCTAATACACTTAAAAAATTTCGTGACAAGTGCCAATCGTACAATGTACCTCTTCTCATCGGTTTTGATCGAGAAACGCTGGGCAGCGCCATGGGTAAGCCGGAACGTGTTGTACTCGCTGTAACGGATCCGGGATTCGTCAAAATGATCACGAAGCAAGCCTTGACAATGTCGGAGGTGGAGTATATTGAGTAAACAAGAAAGCAAACTGCGAGTTTATGAATATGCAAAATCACTCAACATGAGCAGCAAGGAAATCATTACCATTCTTAAGAAGCTGGATATTCCCGTTAACAATCATATGAGTGTGATGGAAAATGGATCCGTTGCGAAGGTAGAACAGTTCTTTAATAATATTAAATCGGATGCAGCTGTCAAACGTGAACAGAATACATCCGCACAGACGGCTTTGACATCGGCGGTTCGTGAAGATAAAGGACCATCCAAAAGTCAAAATCCGTCTTTCCAAGGAGGTGCCACACAGAATTTGCAGAATGAAGTGAAAAATAACGAGTCTAAGAATACGCGCAGTGCATCATCAGAGGCAAGCAGCGTGAGACCAAAAAAACAACAGGAAAAGCAGGTAGGTATGAATAATAGACCAAATCAAAACAATAACAGTGGATCCCAACGGCAAAGCGGTCAAGATAACCGCAGATCAAATGGCAGTACAGGCCAATCAACAGGAGGTCAAGGCAACCGTTCTAATGTGAGCGGAGGCTCGAACCGACCTACTCAAGGCGGAAGCACGAACCGGCCTGCTCAAGGCGGAAGCACGAACCGACCTACTCAAGGCGGAAATACGAGCAGACCATCCCAGCAAGGCGGAGGCGCAAACAGACCGTCTCAGCAAGGAAGTGGACAAGGCAGAAGTAGCAGTAACAATAACAATAGCTCTTCTGGAAACAACAATCGCGGCGGACAGGGCCAAGGCCAGGGCCGTAACAACAATAACAACCGCAATGGCGGCGGACGTCGCTTTGAAGACGGAAACGGCAGAGGAAACTATCGCGGTAATAACCGTGGTGGTAAAAACAACCGTGGAAGAAATCATGCACAACAGCCTCCTCGTGAAAAGATCGATAATACGCCTAAGAAAATTATCGTTCGCGGTAATATGACTGTCGGTGAATCGGCGAAACTGCTCCATAAAGATGCTTCTGAAGTAATTAAGAAGCTCATTTCTATGGGCGTGATGGCTACAATCAATCAGGAACTTGATATCGATACGATTCTGCTTCTTGCAGGAGAATTCGGTGTTGAGGTAGAGGTGAAGATTCCGGTTGAAGACGATCGTTTCGAGACTGTAGAAGAAAACGATGAACCAGCCGACCTGAAAGCGCGCCCTCCTGTAGTTACAATCATGGGTCACGTTGACCATGGTAAAACAACTCTATTGGATACTATTCGTTCCACTAGCGTAACTGCTGGTGAGGCAGGCGGTATCACACAGCACATAGGTGCTTATCAAGTTGAAATCAACAACAAGAAAATCACGTTCCTGGATACTCCGGGTCACGAAGCCTTTACAGCAATGCGTGCTCGTGGTGCGGAAGTAACAGATATGACGATTATCGTCGTTGCAGCTGATGACGGTGTTATGCCACAGACTGTGGAAGCTATCAACCATGCAAAAGCAGCAAATCTGCCGATCATCGTAGCGGTAAACAAAATTGACAAACCGGGTGCAGATCCGGATCGTGTCAAACAGGAGCTTACCAACTACGAGCTCGTTCCGGAAGAGTGGGGCGGAGATACTATTTTTGTTAATGTTTCTGCGAAACAAAAAATGGGTATTGAAGACTTGCTGGAAATGATCTTGCTCGTTGCAGAAGTGAATGAATACAAAGCAAACCCTAATAAGCGTGCTCGCGGTACGGTTATCGAGGCAGAGCTGGATAAAGGCCGTGGGCCGGTTATGCGTCTGCTCGTTCAGCATGGTACGCTCAAAGTCGGAGACGCTTTTGTAGCAGGTAACTGCTTCGGTCGTGTCCGTGCGATGGTGAACGATAAAGGCCGCAAGCTGAAAGAAGCAGGTCCTTCCACACCAGTTGAAATTACGGGTCTTCAAGAAGTGCCGCTTGCCGGTGATCCGTTCATGGTATTTGAGGATGAGCGTAAGGCACGTTCTATTGCTGACAAACGCGCGATCACTCAGCGTGAATCCGATCTGGGTACGAATACTCGTGTAACGCTGGATGATTTGTTCAAGCATATCAAAGACGGCGAAATCAAAGACTTGAATGTCATCATCAAAGGGGACGTTCAAGGTTCCGTTGAAGCACTGAAAGGTTCTTTGGCTAAGATTGAAGTCGAAGGCGTACGCGTGAAGATCATTCACAGCGGTGCTGGAGCGATTACGGAATCTGATATCATTCTGGCTGCTGCTTCCAATGCCATCGTTATCGGCTTTAACGTTCGTCCTGATGTTCAGGCGAAATCCACAGCAGATGCGGAAAAAGTGGACGTACGCTTGTATAACGTTATCTATAATATAATTGAAGAGATCGAGCAAGCCATGAAAGGAATGCTGGATCCTGAATTCAAAGAAAATATCATCGGTCATGCCGAAGTGCGTCATACCTTTAAGATCAGCAAAGTGGGAACCATTGCAGGTTGTATGGTTACCTCTGGTAAAATTACCCGTGCTGCACAAACTCGTGTTATTCGGGATGGAATCGTTATTTTTGAGGGCAAACTAGACTCACTCAAACGTTTCAAAGACGATGCGAAAGAAGTAGCACAAGGGTATGAGTGCGGTATTACCATTGAGAATTTCAACGACATTAAAGAAGGCGACGTTATTGAAGCATTCGTAATGGAAACTGTAGAACGCAAATAATGTCCTTTGCTAGAGAGGTGAACACCCATGGCTAAAATTAGAACAGGACGTGTCAGTGAACAGATCAAAAAAGAACTGAGCTTACTGATTCAATCTGAACTGAAAGATCCGCGCATCGGTTTTATTACCGTGACGGGTGTGGATGTGACGAATGACTTGTCCCAAGCCAAAATATATTTGAGTGTTCTCGGTGAGGAGGAACAGAAGAATAATTCTTTGAAAGCCCTGGAGAAGGCGAGCGGTTTTTTGCGCAGTGAACTGGGTAAACGGATTAGACTTCGTCATGTTCCCGAGTTAATATTCAAAATTGATGAATCCATTGAGTACGGAAGCCGCATTGAGAAGCTGCTTACCGAAATTGACACACCGGATTCTAAATGAAGATGAATAGAGGAGACGGCAATGCAGACCTATGAACAGGCGCTTGAGCAAGGAAAGGAATTTCTTCTCTTGCATGATGATTACCTGATCGTGTCGCATGTACAGCCGGACGGAGATGCAGTCAGCTCCACCGTTATGGTGGGCTGGCTTCTCTCATGTCTGGGGAAGAAATTCACCATGATTAATGAAGGACCTATTCCGCAGCGAATGCAATATATGTGGAATGCGGATCAAATACTTAATGCGTCGACGGAAACACCGCAGCAGCAGTTCAAATATGTGATCTGTGTCGATTGTGCTGATTATGAGCGTGTCGGCCATGTAAAGCATTGGTTCGCTGATGATCCTGTGATTCTTAATATAGACCATCACCCGACAAACAATGGTTATGGTAAAGTGAACATTATTAAAGATGATGCAGCAGCGACTGCGGAAATCTTATATGATTTGGTGGGAGTTAGTGGGGTGGCTTGGGACAAAGATGCCGCAACCGCAGCTTATACTGGCCTGCTGACGGATACAGGAGGATTCAGGTATTCAAGCACATCACCTAAAGTAATGAAGATTGCCTCGGATTTACTGGCCCTGGGCGTAAATGGTCCTGAGCTTGCAGAGCATCTGCTTGAACAAATGACTATGCCTCAGCTGAAGGTCCTATCCCGTGCGTTAAATACACTTTCGATGTCTGAAGATGGCAAAGTGGCTTGGGTTGTTGTTACACCTGAGGATATGCAGGAATGTGGAGCATTGAACGATGATCTTGAAGGGATTGTAAACTATCCTCGAAACATCCAAGGAGTAGAGGTAGGTATTCTTTTTAAAGTGATTAATCAGGAAGTCCTTAAAGCCAGCTTCCGATCAGCAGGAAAAGTGGATGTGGCTGCACTTGCCAAAGACTTTGGCGGCGGAGGACATGTACGTGCAGCAGGTGCACGGATCGAAGGTCCATGGGAAGAAACAGTAAAACAAGTTGTAGAACGGGTGAAGTCAGAACTATGAACGGTTATGAAGGCATACTGCCTGTATATAAGCCCGCCGGCTTTACATCTCACGATGTTGTCGCCAAGATGCGCGGCATTTTAAAGATGAAAAGAATTGGTCATACAGGTACGTTAGACCCTCAAGTTACGGGCGTGCTTCCCCTATGCCTCGGAAGAGCGACAAGAGTGGTTGAATATTTACAAGAGCTCCCGAAGGAGTATGAGGCTACACTTCGACTAGGAATTGCAACAGATACCGAGGACATCACGGGCGAGATCACAGCGAGAGCTGAGGATGTACAGGTGACTAGAGAGGAAGTAGAGCGAGTGCTAATTAAGTTTATAGGCACTATTTCTCAAGTTCCTCCAATGTATTCGGCTGTTAAAGTAAATGGTAAAAGGCTTTATGAACTGGCTCGTGAAGGCAAAACAGTGGAGCGTAAAAGCCGTGAGGTGACGATTCATGAGCTGGAGCTGAAGGGAATGGATGTCGTGGACGGCTACCCTGAGATTTCATTTCGTGTGCTGTGCTCCAAGGGCACTTATATCCGTACATTATGTGTGGACATTGGTGAGGCACTAGGTTATCCGTCAACTATGGTAGAGCTGACGAGAACGATGTCAGCAGGAATCCCTTTAGGGCGCTGTCTTAAGATAGAGGAAATACAAGATTGCGTTATGGAGGGAACTCTACCCAGCTATCTCATCCCGACAGACCAGTCGATCTGGAACATGCCTGCTCACACGCTGAAAGAAGGTCATGAGAAATCTGTATTTCAGGGAAAAAAGCTGCCAGATAAGCTCATAAGCCCTGAAATTAACAAAGAAGGACTCATAAGGCTATATTCTGCCGAAGAACAATTTTTAGGCATTTTTGATTGGACAGCAGAATCGGGTATAATTACACCTGTCAAAGTGTTTTTGCCAGAGCCTTCTTAACTACTAATCTTTTCTACAGGCTTAAAGTAAAATCGTGGGAATTGCAGGTGAACAATTTTGATTAGAAAAATGTTATCTTTCCCCCTGGCTGAGGGTGTGCTGGATGAATTATCAACTCCTCAGGTGCTTGCCATTGGGCAGTTTGATGGTCTCCATCATGGCCATGCCAGTGTTATACAAACAGCAGTAAGTCTTTCAAGGGAGCAGGGGATTCAATCAGCTGTGCTGACATTTCATCCTCATCCCAAAGAAGTCATGCGTAAAGGGGATTACAATGGGTATTTGACTCCCTTAAAAGAAAAAGAAGCCATTCTAGAAGATATGGACGTCGATGTTATGTATGTTCTGGAATTTAATGAGGCTTTCTCGAATCTTTCCCCTGAACAATTTGTTTCTCAATTCCTAGTCAAATTGGACGTGAAGACGGCTGTGGTCGGATTTGATTTCCGGTTTGGACATAAAGGAGCAGGAGACGAGAACGTTTTAAGGGAACTGGGAGCACCCCAATTGAACGTGGTTACAGTTCCTCCTCTTAGACTTGATGGAGAGAAGGTCAGCAGTTCCTTTATTAGAAAGGCTCTTCACGAAGGAGACGTAAAGGAAGCTGCCCGTATGCTGGGAAGAGCTTATTCCGTAACGGGTATCGTTATGGATGGAGAAAAGCGCGGCCGCACAATCGGTTTTCCTACGGCAAACGTAGAGCCCTCTGATAATTACGTTGTGCCGTTAAAAGGAGTCTACGCCGTATGGGTGAATCATGGTGAGGAGCGGTATCCCGGGGTAATGAACATTGGAGTAAAACCGACCTTTCATGAGAACCGGACCAAGCCGACTTTTGAAGTGCATCTGCTGGAATACAGTGGCGATCTATATGGAGAAGAGCTCAAGGTTGAATTAATCCATTTCTTGAGACCTGAGCAGAAATTTTCTTCAATCGATGCACTGATTGCCCAAATCCGAAAGGATTCGGAAACAGCGGCACAGCTCTTGTCAGAAGAATCTTACAACTAGCAATAAATTAGGAAGTTTAGATTTACATGAATTAGGCAAGTATGTTATACTGAAAGACGTTGTTATCAAACAACATAACCTTAGCTTTGGTTGTAAGGCTCTCACCGGCCGCAACGAGGCTAAAGGCGATTATAATGAAGGAGGTGAACAGGATGGCATTGACTCAAGAACGTAAACAACAATTGATCGAAGAGCACAAAACTCATGAGACCGATACAGGATCTCCAGAGGTGCAAATTGCTATCCTTACGGAAAACATCAAGAACTTGACTGATCACTTGCGTACGCACAAGAAAGACCACCACTCCCGTCGCGGGCTTTTGAAAATGGTAGGTCAACGTCGTAAGCTTTTGGCTTACGTGAAGAACAAAGATGTTAAACGTTATAGTGCTTTGATCGAGAAGCTTGGATTGCGCCGTTAATCATCGTATATCCTAACACCGACAGCCTGGTTGTCCCCGCCGTCTCTTTTTCAAGAGAATGCGGGCTCGCAGCCGGGTTGTTTTGTAGATTGGGCTTCTTTTTTTCATAGGTGACAATTCAGAATTGTCTTGTACGGTGTTTATGAATTGGGTTCAAGCAGGTAATACTGGTAGTAATGATAATAATGGAGAAGATAAGGAGGGATCTCATGGAACAACGTGTTGAAATGATGCTTGGAGGCAGAAAGCTCGTTCTCGAGACCGGCCGTCTTGCCAAGCAGGCGAATGCAGCAGTTACCGCACGTTACGGAGATACAGTCATTTTGTGCACCGTCACTGCGTCTAGCGAACCGAAGGATTTGGATTTCTTCCCGCTTACAGTCAATTATGAAGAAAGACTATACGCAGTAGGTAAAATTCCGGGTGGATTTATTAAAAGAGAAGGTAGACCAAGCGAGAAAGCCATTCTTGCGAGCCGTCTGACCGACCGACCGATCCGTCCGCTGTTCCCAGAAGGATTCCGGAATGACGTGCAGATACAGAACCTGGTCATGAGCGTGGATCAAGATTGCGAGCCTGAAATCGCAGCAATGATTGGTACATCCGCTGCACTCAGCATTTCCAATGTTCCGTTTAACGGACCGATTGGTGGAGTAGCTGTCGGCCGTGTAAATGGCGAGTTCGTCATCAACCCAGACATTAAACAGCAGGAAGCGAGCGACATTTACGTCGTTGTAGCCGGAACTAAAGATGCCATTATGATGGTTGAGGCCGAAGCAAACGAAGTGCCTGAAGAGGTTATGCTTGAGGCCATTATGTTTGGACATGAGGAAATTAAAAATATCGTTGCTGTCATTGAACAGCTTGTTCAAGTTGCAGGCAAGGAAAAAATGCAGGTTAAACTTCATGCGGTTGACGAAACGGTTAATGCCGAAGTACGTGAGTTCGCTGCAAGCCGTTTGGTTGAAGCAGTACGCATTGAAGAAAAGCATGCAAGACAAGATGCGATTGATGCCATTAACGATGAAACGGTAGCTTTCTTTGAAGAGAAATACATAGAAACTCCGGAATTGTTAAAAGACGTGAAAGAAATTCTTCACGACATCGTTAAGGAAGAAGTTCGCCGCTTGATTACACATGATAAGGTTCGCCCGGATGGACGAGCACTTGCTGAAATTCGCCCAATTGATTGCGACACAAGTCTATTGCCTCGTACGCATGGCTCTGGTTTGTTTACGCGTGGTCAAACTCAAGCACTTAGTGTGTGTACACTTGGAGCGCTTGGTGACGTGCAAATTTTGGACGGGATCGATCCGGAAGAGACCAAACGTTTTATGCATCACTACAACTTCCCTCCATTCAGCGTAGGGGAAGCTAGACCGCTTCGTCCTCCGGGTCGTCGTGAGATCGGTCACGGTGCGCTTGGTGAAAGAGCGCTGTCCAAAGTGATTCCGCCAGAATCGGAATTCCCGTACACTATTCGTCTTGTATCCGAGGTTATTGAATCTAACGGTTCGACTTCCCAGGCAAGTATCTGTGCTTCAACGCTGGCTATGATGGATGCAGGAGTACCGATTAAAGCGCCTGTTGCAGGTGTGGCCATGGGTCTCATTAAGGACCAAGAACATGTATCTATCCTGACGGATATTCAAGGTATGGAAGATCACTTGGGAGATATGGACTTTAAAGTAGCAGGTACGGCTGAAGGTGTAACAGCTATTCAAATGGATATTAAGATCGATGGCATTGATCGTGGAATCCTGTCTGATGCTCTTACCCAAGCTAGAGAAGGAAGAATGCATATCCTTGGTAAAATGATGGAAGCTATCCAAACACCAAGAGAAACGCTCTCTCCTTACGCACCAAAAATCCTTACAATGTACATTAACCCGGATAAAATCCGTGATGTTATCGGTGCAGGCGGTAAAGTCATCAATAAGATCATTGAAGAGACTGGTGTCAAAATTGACATCGAGCAAGACGGTCGCGTCTTTATTTCTTCTGCAGATCAGCCGATGAATGATAAAGCCCGCGCAATCATCGAAGGTATCGTACGTGAAGTGGTTGTAGGTGAAATCTATGTAGGGAAAGTAAAACGTGTTGAGAAGTTTGGCGCATTTGTTGAAGTGCTTCCGAATAAAGAAGGACTCGTTCACATTTCCCAGCTTTCAACTGAACGTGTTGCGAAAGTGGAAGATGTAGTTGCGGTTGGCGACTCTATTACTGTAAAAGTAACAGAAATCGATCAGCAAGGACGTATCAACCTCTCGCGCAAAGCGGTATTAACTGCTGAAACGAATGCTTGATCGAATGTTTTTCAAAGAGAGACAGAACTTGAATTCTGGCTCTTTTTTTGATTTTTGATTTCTTTTTCAAAAATATGCAGCTAATAAAAGAACGCCCGTCAGGGCGTTTTTTTGTACATATTGGAGCCTTTACCGTCATAAAATGGGACAAACGGCGGCGGGGGGTAAATGTGTGAATACGAATCAGAAAAAATGGGCTGTCGTACTGGTAAGTACGGCAGTTGTCGTTATGATTGGACAAGCTACGGGTATCACGAATCATTTTCCGCTTGAACGGAGTGCAAGTACAGAGGATGCATTTGATATGTATGTCGATGCAGTTCCAGAGGATGAGCTGAAGAAACAAATTGAGGAGAAGGCCGCCGAGTATAAGGTAGAGCCTATCGATGCAAAGGTTGACCGTGTATGGAAGGCCATTCCTGGCTATAACGGTATTGAAGTGGATGTAGAAGCGACCTATCAGCAGGCACGTTCAAATCCAAAAGCGGTTTCAATTCCTTTGGTCTTCAAGCAAATTCCTCCAAAGGTAACATTGGATGATTTGGGAGCACAGCCAATTTATCGCGGAAATCCGGAAAAAAAGATGGCCTCTTTCATGATAAATGTAGCGTGGGGGAACGAATATATTGTACCGATGCTGGACATTCTGGACGAATATAAGATAAAAGCTACATTTTTCCTGGACGGAAGCTGGCTGAAGAAGAACGGCGAGATTGCTAAGGAGATTCAAAAGCGCGGACATGAACTCGAAAATCATGCCTACTCGCACCCGAATATGAGTCAGCTGTCCAGCGATAGAGCCCTACTTGAAATCACCAAAACAAAGTCTCTATTGAAAGAAGTGCTTGGCGTGGAGAATAGATGGTTTGCTCCTCCTTCGGGCGATTATGACCAGGAGACGGTGAAGCTTGCTGCTCAGCAGGGCTTAAAGACCGTGTTGTGGACAATTGATACCGTAGATTGGAAGAAGCCGAGTCCTGAAAGTGTTGTCGCTAAAATTACAAAAGGTGTGGAGCCGGGCTCGCTCATTCTGATGCACCCTACAGCCTCCTCAGCAGGAGCGCTGCGCGGGATGATTGAAGGGATTACACAAAAGGGAATCAAGCTGGGGACGGTAAGCGAAACATTATCCTCCAAAAGATTGGAATAAGAAAGTTGAGTCAATAAGTTTTTTTTGGTACGATTAGTGCTATCGCTTGTTATAAATTTTTTAAGGAAGCATTGGGGGGCCAAACGTGAAAAAAATGATACTTACAAATGGCCTAAGAGTGGTCATGGAACAGATTCCGACCAGCCGATCCGTATCCTTCGGTATTTGGGTGAAGACTGGTTCGCGCAATGAAGATGTTTCAAATAATGGAGTTTCACACTTCATCGAACATATGCTATTCAAAGGGACCGACCGTTTTGATGCTAAAGCTATTGCTGAGCAATTTGATGCCATCGGCGGTAATGTAAATGCGTTTACCTCCAAAGAGTATACTTGTTATTACGCAAAAGTGTTAGATGAGCATCTGCCAATTGCTGTTGACGTGTTATCGGATATGTTTTTCCATTCCAAATTCGACAATGAGGAGCTTGCTAAGGAGAAGAATGTAATTCTTGAAGAAATCTCAATGTACGAGGATACTCCAGACGACATGGTGCATGATCTTATTTCCTTGGCTGCGTACGGAGAACATCCTTTAGCTTATCCGATTTTAGGTACGGAGGAAAAGCTGAATACAATGGATGGTTTTAGCCTTCGTTCATATATGAAAGAGCAGTATACCATTGAGAATACGGTCATTAGTTTGGCGGGGAATATAGACGAGGAAAAGACGCTCAAGCTGTTAGAAGAGGTGTTTGGCTCCTTTGACCTACATAGTGCTGCAGATCGTGCTGAGGTTTCCGAACCGGAGTTTAAAGGGAATCAGCTGTTCCACAAAAAGAAAACCGAACAGAATCATATCTGTTTGGCATTTCCAGGCTGCTCAATTCATGACGATAAGCAGTATGCGATGGTACTGATCAATAATGCTGTCGGCGGAGGAATGAGCTCCAGGCTGTTCCAGGAGATTCGGGAGAAGCGCGGTCTGGCTTATTCTGTGTATTCCTATCACAGCGCTCATGCAGACAGCGGGTTGTTCACGATTTACGCGGGTACGGCACCTAAGCAAACGAAGGAAGTATTGGATTTAACCAAAGGGATTCTGCAGGATCTAGCCGAGAATGGACTAACCGATGATGAGCTTCGTAAAGGGAAAGAGCAGCTGAAGGGGAGCCTTATTTTAAGTCTTGAAGGTACGGGGAGCCGAATGAACCGTAACGGCAAGAATGAACTGATGGTCGGTAAACATCAAACATTGGATGAAATCATTGAGAAAATCGAGCGGGTTTCTATGGAAGATGTGAATGCCGTACTGGACAGAATGTTCGCGCAGCCATACGCTTTGGCGATGGTAGGAGCTTCCGATCGCGCGATCGCAACATTAGGGAGGGACGAATTTGTCAGTACACGTACAAATTAAGAAATTGCCGGGAACAGAAGATATTTCACTTCCCGCACAGATGTCTGAGCTTGCTGCCGGATTTGACTTATACGCTGCAGTTGATGAGGAGACTGTGCTTAATCCGGGTGAAAGAACTTTGATTCCTACAGGATTCGCCATGGCGATCCCTGCAGGTTACGAAGCCCAGATCCGCCCTAGGAGCGGACTGGCCTTTAAACATGGTATTACCTGTCTGAATACGCCGGGAACGATTGATGCTGATTACAGAGGGGAAGTAAAAGTTCTGCTTATTAATTTAGGTAAAGAACCTTTTGCGATCGCCCGAGGTGAGAGGATAGCACAAATGGTCATTCAGGCAGTGCCTGCTGTCGTGATTACAGAAGTTTCCGAGTTGTCCGAAACCGTACGCGGTGCAGGTGGGTTTGGCCACACCGGTAAATAGAATTCATTAAGCCGCTCTTTGAGAAGAGCGGCTTTTTTGTGCATTCCAATCACCAGGGCGAACTTCACGGCATAAGATGACTACGTAAAGTTGTAGAAAGGAGTGACATCCTGATGTTGACCGGAATTCGGATTGTCGTTCTAGGTGGTGATGCACGTCAGCTTGAGGTCATTCATCGCTGCGCGGAGCTTGATGCATCAGTAAGAATAGTAGGATTTGACACCTTAGAACATTTACCAGAAGGAGCGGAAAAGGATACTTTATCCGAACAGCTCCTTGCTTCTGCTGATGTCGTTATTCTGCCGGTTGTAGGATGTGATGATGAGGGTTATATCCAAGCTAAGTACGCAAGAGAAGGAACTGTACTCCGGCTTACACCAGAGCTTGCGGGAGCTCTTCCTGTACATAGTACGGTGTATACAGGAATGGCGAAATCGTATCTGAAAGAACTGTGCAAAAGTCAAGGAATACGTCTCGTTGAACTTCTTGAACGGGATGATGTAGCGATTCATAATTCAATTCCAACAGCAGAAGGCGCGATTATGATTGCGATTCAAAATACAGATTTTACTATTCATAACTCAGCAGCATTGGTCTTGGGAATGGGACGCACAGGATTTACCATGGCGAAGACACTTCAAGGACTGGGTGCTGACGTCAGAGTAAGCGTAAGGCGCGATGAGGATGCAGCGAAAGCGTCAGTGATGGGCCTAAAGCCTTTCCTGACAAGGGATTTAGCGAGTTATGCCGGGGAAGCTGACTTGATTTTTAATACGATACCGTCTATGATTATCACAGCACAAATCCTGTCGAAAATGAAATCTACATCGTTAATTATTGATCTGGCTTCAGCGCCCGGAGGGACCGATTTTCGTTATGCGGAAAAGCGTGGAATTAAAGCCATGCTCGCTCCTGGGCTCCCTGGCATTGTTGCTCCTAAAACAGCAGGTGAAATTATTGCAAACTCTATTGCCAGCTTGCTGTTAGGAGAACATTAATGAACGGGGGAATAAGATCATGAATTGGCAGGGTAAAACGGTTGGTTATGCAATTACAGGTTCCCATTGTACCTTCGAAGAAGTCATGCCGGTAGTGAAACGGTTTAAAGATGAAGGGGCCGACGTTGTACCGATCATATCGAATACGGTGCTTACAACGGACACTAGGTTCGGAACGTCCGAAAGTTGGCAAAAACAGTTGAAAGATATAACAGGGAATGATATCATTTCTTCAATTGTGGAGGCTGAGCCTTTGGGTCCATCCAAACGGCTTGATGTACTGGTTATTGCTCCTTGTACGGGGAATACCACAAGCAAGCTGGCTAATGCGATGACAGACAGTCCAGTGCTCATGGCTGCAAAATCGCAAATGCGCAATCAACGTCCGGTGGTTCTTGCCATTTCTACTAATGATGGACTTGGTTTGAATGCTGCGAATATTGCTAAATTGCTGGTAGCTAAACATATCTATTTTGTGCCATTTGGCCAGGATAATCCGCAAGCGAAACCGAATTCGCTCGTCGCCAAGATGCACTTGATTCCGGAAGCAGCTTATGCAGCTCTTGAAGGAAGACAAATGCAGCCGCTTCTTATGTGAAGCGACTGTCTTTATTTCAATTCACTTCACGAACGAGAGGTATCGCAAGATGCCTTTTTCGGGGTGTTAATATACCGGGAAATCCGGCTGATGAAGGAAGAGTCATATCAGCAGCTTTCGTTTATCAGTAACTAAAGGGGAGATACACTATAATGAGCAATCAGAAGTTTAATGTGGCCGTCGTGGGAGCGACGGGAGCAGTAGGAGAACAAATTATCGGTTTACTCGAGAAGAGAGATTTTCCGATTAACAAGCTAAAGCTGTTGTCTTCCAAACGTTCTGCGGGCTCCACGATTAACTTTAAAGGCCAAGACATTACAGTAGAAGAAGCAACCCCTGAAAGTTTTGAAGGAGTCGACATTGCACTGTTCAGCGCGGGCGGAGATGTAAGTAAGGAACTTGCTCCTCATGCTGTTCGTCATGGTGCGGTGTGTATCGACAACACCAATGCTTTTCGTATGGATGAAAATACACCGCTTGTTGTTCCTGAAGTCAACAAAGAGAAGATCAGCGAGCACAACGGAGTTATTGCAAATCCTAACTGCTCTACAATTCAGATGGTAGCTGCACTTAAGCCGCTTTATGACCGTTTCGGTATCTCCAAAATTATCGTTTCCACTTATCAAGCTGTTTCAGGTGCAGGAAGCCGTGCCATTGATGAAATGCTGCGTCAATCTAAAGCGGTACTTTCCGGGGAAGATGTAAATCCGGATATCCTACCTGTAGGATCTTTGCCAGTGAAACATCAGATTGCTTTCAACGCAATTCCGCAAATTGATAAGTTCCAAGATAACGGTTATACGCTGGAAGAAATGAAAATGGTTCGCGAAACCAAAAAAATCTTGTCCGACGATTCCATCGGGGTAACTGCTACATGCGTACGCATTCCGGTTATTTACGGACACTCCGAATCGGTATATGTTGAACTTAAAGAAAATTATGATCTTGAAGAAGTAAAAGCACTGCTGGCCGAAGCTCCTGGCATTACGCTTGTGGATGATCCGGCGAACCAGCAGTATCCGCTTGCGACTGAAGCAGCTGGCAAACCGGATGTGTTTGTAGGCCGTCTGCGTCGTGATTTGGGTAATGAAAAAGGACTGAATTTGTGGGTTGTATCGGATAATCTGCAAAAAGGCGCTGCATGGAATGCTGTGCAGATCGCCGAAATTATAGCATCTGAACGCTTAAGCAACGCATAAGATCTCATTCCATTTGTTTCTTACATCTTTTATGCTTAGGTCTTCTTGATATACAAATGGAGGAATACATGCATGGGTATTTTAGTGCAAAAATTTGGGGGAACATCCCTTTCAACACCGGCTGCTAGAGAACGCGTTATCGGTCATATGAAACGTGAAATTGATGCCGGTCATTCTTTGGTGGTTGTCGTCTCTGCGATGGGTCGCAGAGGCGAGCCTTATGCTACAGACACGCTTCTGGACTGGATTGTCCAGAATGGGAATGCGCTCCCTTCGCGTGAAAAGGATTTACTGCTTTCCTGCGGTGAATTGATTTCCGCTACGACGCTTACGAGTTTGGTTGAGCATGAAGGCATTACGGCCACGGTTCTGACTGGAGGTCAGGCTGGTATCCTAACCGATGATCAATTCGGGAATGCCAGAATCCTTGCAGTTAAACCTGAACGAATACTTGAAGAACTGAAGACTCATCAGGTTGTTATTGTTGCTGGATTCCAGGGCGCTAACGATATTGGTGATATCACAACTCTCGGCCGAGGGGGAAGTGACACTTCCGCAACGGCACTTGGAGCTGCTCTGCATGCAGATATGGTCGACATCTACACGGATGTAGAAGGTATTCTGACTGCAGACCCAAGAATTGTAGAGGATGCCAAGCCGCTTCTGTATGTAAGCTATGCGGAAATCAGCAACATGGCTCATCAGGGGGCGAAGGTAATTCATCCTCGCGCGGTGGAGATTGCCATGCAGGCACAGATTCCTGTTCGTGTGAGATCGACTTTTGGGGATGGGGAAGGAACCCTGATTACTCATCCTGAAGGGATCAAGGACGTACAGTCAGGAATCGTTGACCGTTTTGTAACAGGAATTGCTTATGTAAATAATGTTACTCAAATTACGCTTGAGGCAGATAAAGAAGTGGGCAAGCTTCAGCTTAAAGTGTTTAAAGCGATGGCTGAAAATGGAATCAGTGTTGATTTTATTAATGTATCACCTTCTGGTGCTGTTTATACCGTGTTTGATTATGATTCGGAAAAGGCTATACACGTTCTTCAGGAACTGGGTCTCAAGCCGAGAAGCTTGTCCGGTTGTGCCAAGGTCTCCGTCATAGGCGGGGGAATTAATGGTGTTCCCGGAATTATGGCTAGAATTGTAGAATCTTTGGCTGAGGCAGATATCGAAATATTGCAGTCTGCGGACTCCAATACGACGATTTGGGTACTCGTTAAGAAGGAAGATATGGTAGGCGCACTTCGCGCTCTTCATACCAAATTTGAACTTCATCGTTAACAAACGATGCAAGGAGGATACAATCGTGGAATTTGGAAGACTAATAACTGCAATGGTTACGCCTTTCAACGATGAGGGCCGTATTCATTGGGAAGAAACCTCCAAACTTATTGATTACTTAATCGACGTGCAAAAAACAGATACACTTGTGATCGCAGGTACGACAGGCGAGTCACCGACATTGACCGACCAAGAGAAGGTCGAGTTGTTTGGATTTGCTGTAAAGCATGCCGCAGGCCGTGCCAAAATTATTGCGGGGACGGGCAGCAACAGCACCCATCATTCCATTGAATTGACCCGCGAAGCTGAAAAAGCAGGTGTAGATGGCGTGCTGTTGGTTGTGCCTTACTACAATAAGCCGAATCAAGAAGGGATGTATCAGCATTTTTCAGCTGTGGCGAAAGCGACATCCCTGCCTGTTATGCTGTATAACGTCCCTGGACGTACAGCTGCCGGCTTGTCTGTGGAAACAACCCTTCGACTTGCAGAGATTGATAATATTGTTGCGACCAAAGAGTGTGCATCTATCGAACAGGTTACGCTGATTTCAGCCGCTGCTCCAGTAGGATTCAAAGTGTATTCCGGAGATGACGCTGCTTCGCTTCCTGCTTTGGCTGTCGGTGGACATGGCATAGTTAGTGTGGCCAGCCACATTGTTGGTGCGACGATGAAAGAAATGATTGAATCCTACGTAAACGGTGATGTGAAAAAGGCAGCTTCTCTCAATTACAAACTATTCCCAGTCTTTAAAGGATTGTTTGAAGCGCCGCATCCTGTGCCTAATCCAGTTGCAGTAAAATATGCACTTGGACTTAGAGGCTTCAATGTAGGTTCCGTAAGACTCCCTCTCGTACCGCCAACGGAAAGAGAGATGGAATTTATTCGGAATTTGCTCTCACAATAAACTAATGAGGCTTTCTAACTGAATAAGCAAAGAGAAGCCCTCGTACTCACTTGTGAGCATCGAGGGTTTTTGTTATATGAATTTCTAGGCAGAAATTATGGATTAACAGCATCAATGATCACTGTTTAAAGAAGGGAATAGCTGTTTGTTTTCATTTGAAATGGAGAAACTAAACCTTACAAAACACGGCTGACTTGTTTTTTCACTTTTTAATCATGTATAATGATGTCAAGTGACTGGGTGCGGTATATTTTTGAAATAGATTTATTAAATGCTAAGTGTGCTGGAACTTCGGCTGAGAAGCTATAGGTTTCTTATATAAAACTATATAAATTTATTATTAAGGTACGACGTCCAACTACCATAGGAGGTTCAGATTCTTTTGTCAAAAAAAAATAACAACGATAAATTGATGATTTTCGCATTGGGCGGCGTCGGTGAAATCGGTAAAAACATGTATGTTGTTCAGTATGGTAATGACATTGTAGTCGTGGATGCAGGATTAAAGTTTCCGGAAGAGGATATGCTAGGCATCGATATTGTCATCCCAGATATTTCCTATCTTACTGAGAATCGTGATAAGGTTAAGGGTATTGTGCTGACACATGGACATGAAGATCACATTGGCGGATTGCCGTATGTACTTAAACATCTTAATGTACCTGTTTACGGAACTAAACTTACACTCGGACTAGTTGAGAACAAGCTGAAGGAAGCTAATTTGCTTGGAGAAACGAAGCGTATTCTTATTCACGCAGATTCCGAAATACAGCTTGGCAACAATCTCAAAGTGAATTTCTTCAGAACTAACCATAGTATTCCTGATTCTGTAGGTGTATGCATTGAAACTCCAGAAGGAGTTGTCGTTCATACCGGAGATTTCAAATTTGATCATACTCCAGTCAATGATCAGTATGCAGATCTTCAGCGTATGGCAGAAATCGGTTCCAAAGGCGTACTGGCGCTATTGTCTGATAGTACAAATGCAGAGAAACCAGGATTTACACCTTCCGAGAAGAATGTTGGTGTAGTCATGGAAGATATCTTCCGTAAGGCGAATCAACGTGTAGTTGTTGCTACATTTGCTTCCAATGTCCATCGTATTCAGCAGGTTATCAATGCAGCTGAAACAACGGGCCGTAAAGTTGCTGTTATCGGAAGAAGCATGGTGAATGTAGTCAGCATCGCTTCTGAGCTTGGCTATCTTGAAATTCCAGATGGCATGATTATCGAGCCTGAGGAAGTAGGTAAGATGGCAGCAGATCGTGTCGTTATTCTCTGCACAGGTTCTCAAGGAGAACCAATGTCTGCGCTTACTCGTATGGCCCGCTCTACTCACCGTAAAGTTGATATCCTGCCTGGTGATACTGTAATTATTGCAGCTACACCGGTACCAGGAAATGAAAAATATGTAGGACGTACGATTGACGAGTTGTTCCGTCTTGGTGCTGAAGTGCATTACAGTGGTGCAAACTCGGGTGTACACGTATCCGGACACGGAAGTCAGGAAGAGCTTAAACTGATGCTGAACCTGATGAAACCGAAATTCTTCATTCCGATTCACGGTGAATTCCGTATGCAGCGCCGCCACGCTCTTCTAGCAGAAGCAGTTGGTGTGGATTCGGACAATATCTTCATCACAGATATTGGAGAAGTTGTAGAAATCCAGGGCGGTGCAGCCAGAAAAGCAGGCAAGGTATCCTCTGGTAATGTGCTGATTGACGGACTTGGCGTTGGCGATGTAGGTAATATCGTCCTTCGGGATCGCAAGCTGTTGTCTCAAGATGGCATCCTGGTAGTGGTCGTTACACTCAGCAAACAGGATGGCAAGATTGTATCCGGACCGGATATCATTTCTAGAGGTTTTGTATACGTTAGGGAATCCGAGGGGCTTCTCGATGAAGCAAACCGGATTGTGACAAGCACTCTTCAAAAATTGATGAGTGAAAATGTTAACGAATGGGCATCCCTTAAAACAAATGTTAAAGATGCTCTCGGACGTTTCTTGTATGAGCAAACACGTCGTCGCCCTATGATCCTGCCAATAATTATGGAAGTTTAATTATTGAACATTAACTTGATATGAAGGCACACAGTCGCCTCTTCTCCCAACAAGTAATATTGGACGGTTACTTGTTGGTACAGAAGAGGCTTTTTTGTGAATAAGATCAGACGCTGGTTTGTCATAATAACCAAATGCGACAAATCTTACTTACAAAGGAAGTGTGAAGTAATGACAACCCCCTTTTTTACTAATGATGAGCAGGGTACAAAAGCGAAAAATGATGCGCCTCTTCAGCCGCCTGAGCAGCAGCCTAAGACGAATCCGGTAGTGAA
Organism: Neobacillus mesonae; assembly: GCA_023715865.1. GTDB lineage: Bacteria > Bacillota > Bacilli > Paenibacillales > Paenibacillaceae > Paenibacillus. The sequence continues at coordinate 1,753,471 of JAMBOW010000001.1, read as the reverse complement.
TACGATTCAAGAGCTTGGTCAAACTACGGTTCCTTCAGGCGAATCGAACATTTTTTGTATGACGATTATTGGTCAGATTGAAGGGCATCTGATACTGCCGCCTCAAAACAAAACGACGAAATACGAACATATCATTCCACAACTGGTCGCAGCCGAACAAAATCCTAGAATTGAAGGGATTCTGATCATATTGAATACGGTTGGAGGAGATGTAGAAGCTGGACTTGCCATAGCTGAGATGATAGCTTCCATGACCAAACCAACGGTCACCGTAGTTATCGGTGGAGGGCATAGTATCGGTGTTCCGATTGCTGTTAGCAGCACCTATTCCATTATTGCAGAGAGTGCAACAATGACGATTCACCCGATTCGAATGAGCGGGTTATTTATTGGTGTCCCTCAAACGTTTGAATATATGGAGAAAATGCAGGAGCGGGTTGTTCGTTTTGTAACCTCACATTCCCGTATATCTGAGGATGACTTTAAAAACCTCATGTTTAAGACAGGCGAATTGAATCGGGATATTGGAACTGCAGTAGCAGGGGCAGACGCTGTGGAATATGGGCTCATGGATGCAGTAGGCGGAATTGGAAATGCCATTACGGAGCTCAATCGTTTAATACTGGCCAAAAAGGATATTCGGGCTTCTGGGGGATTAACACAATGACCTTATATACGGTAATGTCTATGGAGCAAGTTTGGGAAGGAATGTGGAAGGAGCAGCCTTCCTTGGTTGAACTGCAGGTAGATGGCCGTATACTGCAGGTCATGCCTGTAAATGAGCGAACAGGGGTTATCGTAAGACTAGTGAATGGCGGTCTCTATGACTACTTAGATCCCGGCTATTCACCAGGAAGTGAAATCCCTTTGTATACTAACTAGCTCTAACACGGGCTGAACGCATACATCCACAATTCGACGAAAAAGAACATATGTACGGATGTATACTTATGGTATAATATTCTTCTGGAGGTGACCTTCTTGGCCAGAAGAAAGAAAAAGAAAAAAAGAGCAGCCCTGGGAGGGGTTCTTAAATATGAGATTTACGGCATCGTATTAATTACCCTTTCAGTGATTGCTCTATCGGGTGAAGCCACTGTAGGGCGCTCTTTGTCCAAAATGTTTGGACTTCTGCTCGGCAAGTTTTACTTTGTCATTCCGCTTATCGGAATCTATTACGGTTTAATGGTGATGATTCATCGTAAATGGCCATCAGGGTGGAACCATCGAAAAACGGGAGTTCTCTTGTTAGTTCTTGCATTAACTTTAATGAGCACGATATCGGCCATGGAACAGAAGCTGAGTCCTATCGGTGAACTGAATTCTGCCGGTGTTATGTCTCAAATACATATCGATTTGCAGACAGAGCTGTTAAGACCTGATGAGTCCAGTAATGCTTCAATGCTTGGTAAGGACATCAGCGGCGGGTATTCAGGCGCAGTTGAATTTGCTGTTTTATTATGGTTGTTCGGAAGTCTGGGAGCCAACTTGATGATGATCGTTATGTTTGTTATCAGCTTTATGCTGATTACGAACCTATCATATGTTGATTTGATCCGTATTTTCAGGACCCGAGTTCTTAGGACAGGAAAATCGATGATCAAAAAATGGAAGGCATCAAGAAAAGCTGCTGTCCGAAATAATCGAAGCCAAACGAAACAGAAGCCTAAAATCGTTCCTGCTCATGAGGAGGAGGACGATGATGAGGAAAGTGAAGATGCAGCAATCTCACCTTCAAGAAAAAAGGTGCCATTATTGTTTCAGCTGTTTGGCAATGCCAGTGGGAAGAGTACATCCCGTAATGATTCTATGGATAGGGATGAGGAAGAATTAGATGGGCAGGGAGCCGTTATTTATGGGGAATCTGTAGGCTCAAATCAAGTTCCATGGCATGAAGATCCCGTAGATACAGACTTTGCCCCAGCCTACCAGAAGGATACCGGCAGTGCTCCTTCCCCGATTATCCGCGACTTTTTTGAGAATGTACGCAGTGAGGGAAGTGAACTGGAGGATGATCTTGACGACGCATACGACTCTCATGTGGAGAAGCATACCGAGCATGAACACGGGATGGAAGCAGATCTTCCTGTCCATGCTGATGGTGCTGCTGACCTGGAAAGTACAGAGCTTACTCCTGATCAAACCGGATCTACTGTAAACGCAGAAGCAGGCGCAGTCTCTGGGGAAGGAGCCGGGGAGCAGAAGCCTCCACCGAAACCTCCCAAGCCCTACAAGCTTCCACCTTTCCGATTGTTGTCTAAACCAAACAACAATGGCAAGGGAGGAGATCAGAACGACTATAAACAAACGGCCAGAAAGCTTGAGGCCACACTGGAAAGCTTTGGTGTAAGAGCGAAAGTGCTGGAAGTCGTTCGAGGACCTGCAGTAACCCGTTATGAAATTCAGCCCGACATCGGTGTTAAAGTGAGCAGGATTGTCAGCTTAACGGATGATATTGCTTTGGCACTCGCTGCTAAAGATATTCGGATGGAAGCGCCGATTCCCGGGAAATCTGCGATTGGTATCGAGGTACCAAACGGAGAGGTGTCGCTTGTTACGATGAGGGAAGTCATGGAGACCTCTACTTTTCAGGATGCCGAATCCAAACTGTCTATTGCTTTTGGACGGGATATTTCCGGACAAACCATTGTCGGAAACTTGGCGAGAATGCCCCATTTGCTTGTCGCAGGTGCAACAGGGTCTGGTAAATCCGTATGTATTAACGGGATCATCACGAGCATTTTGTATAAGGCTAAGCCTTCCGAGGTCAAGTTCTTAATGGTCGATCCTAAGATGGTCGAGCTGAATGTTTATAATGGAATTCCCCATCTGCTTGCACCTGTTGTTACAGATCCGAAGCGTGCCTCGCTTGCACTTAAGAAAATCGTCGTAGAGATGGAGAAACGGTACGAGCTGTTCTCCAAATCGGGTGCTCGCAATGTTGAAGGGTATAACAATCTGATGAAGGATAATCCGGCTGCGGTGCTTCCTTACATCGTTGTAATTGTTGATGAGCTTGCGGATTTGATGATGGTCGCTGCTAATGATGTTGAAGATGCTATTGCGAGACTTGCACAGATGGCTCGGGCGGCAGGCATTCATCTTATTATTGCCACTCAGCGTCCGTCTGTTGATGTTATTACAGGTGTCATCAAAGCCAATATTCCTTCTCGGATCGCTTTTGGCGTGTCATCTCAGGTAGACTCAAGAACGATACTGGATATGGGCGGAGCAGAGAAGCTGCTCGGTCGAGGCGATATGCTCTTCATGCCTATGGGTTCATCCAAACCTGTTCGGGTACAGGGTGCCTTTATGAACGATCAAGAGGTTGAGAACATTGTCCATTACGTAAGTAATCAAGCGGAAGCTGAATACGATGAGTCTCTTGTGCCTGAGGTTGACGATTCGGTTCAGCAAACTGAAGAGGTACAAGATGAATTGTATGACCAGGCTGTTCAAATTATTCTTGAGGCCAAACAAGCCTCCGTTTCCTTGCTTCAACGCCGTATGCGTGTAGGATATACCCGTGCAGCCAGGTTGATTGATTCCATGGAGGCGAGAGGTGTTATTGGTCCTTATGAAGGAAGTAAGCCTCGTGAGGTGCTTGTTTCGATCGAACAATATCAAGCCAGTAACATAAGCTCATAAATTCAATTAATTTTATAAGGAGCCTTACTCTAATTAAGAGTAAAGGCTTCTTTTTTGTATGTGTGTTGTATTTTCCATCCTTTTACAAGTTTTTGATGTCGGCACATAGTGCATAGGAACAATAAATGCTAAACATAATAATTGTAGCCATCAAGAGAACATTAAAGAAAGGTAGATTCTACTCATGCGAAAAATTAATCTATGGATTCTTGCCGGCATTATCTTGATAACAGCGACTTCATACCGTCTTCTGATGAAGACGGATAATGAAATACCACAAGCAGCTGAATCCAAGATCCAGCAGGAAGCCGAGGCAGTACCTACTTTTAGTCAAAATGAAGTCAGATACGGCTCTTCCGGAAAAGATGTGTATGAACTGCAGGGCCGTCTCAAATATTTAGGTTATTATTATGGTAAGGTCGACAGTGATTTTGGTCCAAAGACACTGGGCTCCGTAAAATGGTTTCAATCCGAATTTGGTATGAAGGCGGATGGAGTCGTCGGCGCGAACACAAAGCTGAAGCTGTATAAGGCGACTAAAGATTGGCATCCGACGGAGCCAGGACCAGGGCTAGCCTATTCCGGAGGCCAAGGCCAGGGCGGAGGAAACAAAGGGCAAGGCAATAATGCCGGAGGCAAAGAGGACGGCATGGGCAGCAACAACTCACTCGGCCTGACAGCGAATGAAATCAAACTTATGGCTAATGCGGTGTATGGCGAAGCACGCGGTGAGCCTTTTGAAGGACAAGTTGCAGTCGCTGCTGTTATTCTAAATCGGGTTAGAGCGCCGCAATTTCCTGATACACCTTCTGGCGTTATATTTGAACCAAGAGCCTTTACGGCGGTAGCTGACGGCCAAATTTATTTGGAGCCGAATGAAACGGCTAGAAAAGCTGTATTACAGGCGATTGACGGCTGGGATCCAACAGGAGGGTGCTTGTATTATTTCAACCCTAAAACGGCTACCTCGCCTTGGATTTGGACCAGACAGCAAGTTAAAACAATTGGTCAGCATATATTCTGTATGTAAGTTATACAATGGGAAGGTCTGAACCGCACCATACAACTTACATGAGCACACCTTGCAATCGGCGGCATGTCCTCCGGTTGCTTCTGTGCTTTTGGATGGGTTAGAATGGATAGACATAAGGAAAAATCATGTAAATTATGACGTCGAAAAGGGGTTTTGGAACTTGACTAAAACAGGATTCGAACGTGGCAGCAAAGAGAATATCCGCATTCACGTACTGCCTACCAATCGCTTTAAGACGTTTGCCATATCCCTGTATGTGGGGACGCCTCTTAAAGAAGAGACTGTTACAAGCACAGCGCTGATTCCATTTGTACTTCGCAGAGGAACGCAGTCTTACCCAGAGACCATTCAATTTAGAGAACAGCTCGAGGAGCTGTACGGTGCTGGATTCGGCTTTGATGTATATAAAAGAGGAGATCATCAGATCATTCAATTCCGAATGGATACGATTAATGATTCGTTCGTGCAGAGCAATGAGAGTCTGCTCGATCGTTCCTTCTCATTCCTCGGTGAGGTCGTGACGAATCCAGCACGAGAGAACAATCATTTTCGATCTTCTTATGTTCAAGCAGAGAGAGAAACGGTTCGCAAGCGGCTAGAGTCGATCGTGAACGATAAAATGAGATATGCAGCCGAGCGTTGTATCGAAGAAATGTGCAAAAATGAACCTTATCGTTTGCATCCGCTAGGAGAGCGCAAGGACCTGGAGCATATCAATGCTGAGAATTTGTACACTTCCTATGAACAGTGGATCAGCAATGCCGGCATGGACTTGTATGTCGTAGGCGATACCACGTTGGAAGAAGTCGAAAAACTCGTTGAGAAGTACTTTCACCTGAAGCGTGATCATTCTTTCGAGTATAAGACAGAGGTAAGTCAACGTGTGCATCGAGACGTACAAACCGTAGTGGAAAAATTGAATGTAAGCCAGGGCAAGCTGAACATGGGCCTTCGGACTTCGATTACATACGGTGATGAGAGGTATGCTTCAGCCCTAATGTACAACGGAATTTTGGGCGGATACCCTCATTCCAAGCTGTTTGTAAATGTCCGTGAAAAGCATAGTTTAGCTTATTACGCCTCATCCAGATATGACGGACACAAAGGGATAGCTACCATTCAATCAGGTGTTGAAATCCCGAATTACGAAAAAGCAGTAGAAATCATTCAGCAGCAGCTTTCGGATCTGAAGCAAGGCATTATCACCGACCTTGAGCTGAATCAGACAAAAGCGATGATCCGAAACCTGCTTAAAGAAATCCAGGATTCTGCATTCGAAATGATTTCCTATGACTTTAACCGGCAGCTATCCGGCAAGGAACGCACTACACAGGAGCTGCTTGAACAAGTAGAAGCTTTGACTAAAGCGGATGTACAGAAGGCAGCGGATACGTTCCAGTTGGATACGATTTATTTTTTGAGAGATCAGAAGGGGGAATGACCGGTGGAGAGCATACAATATGAACACCTACAGGAAACCTTGTATTATGAAGTAATGGATAACGGACTTTCCGTATATGTACTGCCGAAGCCGGGCTTCAAAAAGACCTACGCAACATTTGCTACAAAGTTTGGGTCTGTGGACAATCATTTTAGAGTAGAAGGCAAGCAGGAGCAGCAGGTACCCGACGGAATCGCCCATTTTTTGGAGCATAAAATGTTTGAGGAGCCGGAGGGTGATATCTTCGCGACATTTGCTTCCAACGGAGCTTCGGCGAATGCCTTCACAAGCTTCGATCAAACGGTATATCTGTTTTCTGCAACGGAGAATGTTAACAAGAATTTAGAGACCTTGATTAATTTTGTGCAGAATCCTTACTTTACAGATCAAAATGTAGACAAAGAAAAAGGGATTATTGGTCAGGAAATCAATATGTATCAGGATAATCCGGATTGGCGCGTCTATTTCGGGCTAATTGAGGCTATGTTCCAAAAACACCCGGTACGCATTGATATTGCTGGGACGGTAGAATCCATCAGCACGATTACAAAAGAGACTTTGTATGACTGCTATAATGCATTTTATCATCCAAGCAATATGCTTCTATTTGTTGTGGGTGGCGTTGATCCGGCTGAGGTCATCAACCTGGTTCGGGAAAATCAAGAGAAGAAGAACTATGACAAACAAGGTAAGATAGAGCGTCTCTTCGAAAAAGAACCAGCTCAAGTTGGAGAGAAGCGAAGAGAAGCAAGGCTCGCTGTTTCCCTTCCTAAATGCTTGTTTGGCTTTAAGGAGGAGACGAAAGGCTTAAGCGGTGAGGACCTCCTTCGCGAGGATCTAACAACAAGACTTATGATGGATTTGTTATTTGGCTCAAGTACAGAGCTTTATCAAAAGCTGTATGATGAGGATTTGATCTCTGATGGATTCGGGCATGAATATAACAGTTCTCCGCAATATCGCTTCTCTGCGATTGGCGGCGACACTAAAGATCCGGATCTGCTGTTAAGCCGTGTTCGTACGGAAGTGGAAGCGATTCAGAAGAAAGGCTTTGATGCGAGTCATTTTGAAAGAACCCGTAAAAAGAAGATGGGCGGTTACCTTCGGATGTTAAATTCCCCGGAAAGCATTGCCCATGAGTTTACACGATATCAATTTAGAGGCGGGGATCTATTCCGTGTACTCCCGATCTATGAATCGATTACGCTTGAGGATGTAAACCGTCGTCTACAAGAACATGTAAACTGGGATCAGCTAGCCGTTTCATTGGTGGTGAGCCCTTAATGGAGAGAGAAACCGGATCCTTTATGAAGCCTATTCTTGAAACAACGGTTCTGGTTACGGGAGCAAGCAGGGGAATTGGAGCTTCGATCGCCGAGAGATTTGCTGGTATTGGAATGAATGTGGTGATTCATTACATGAACTCCCACGAGGCGGCAAATGAAGTCGCAAGACGATGTATGGACCATGGCGGAAAAATTATGACCGTATCGGCTGATTTGCGCAGCAAGGAACAGCTCGAAAGAATGTATGAGAAGCTGGAGCATCATAATATGCTGCCGGATATCCTTGTAAATAATGCAGGTGTAAGCCATTATGGACTTTTGAGTGATGTTACGGAAGAAGAATGGGATTCCGTAATGGCGGTCAATTTAAAGGGTGTCTTTTTGTGCACTCAATTGTTTATGCCTCACATGATCTCTCAGCGGTACGGGCGAATTATTAATGTTTCATCCATCTGGGGCATATCAGGTGCTTCTTGTGAGGTACTGTACTCCACAACCAAAGGCGGAATTAATGCTTTTACCAAGGCGCTTGCGAAGGAGCTTGCTCCTTCCGGCGTCACAGTAAATGCAGTGGCTCCAGGGGCCGTGGAGACCGAGATGATGCAATCCTTTGATGCAGATGAACTTAAGTCGATTGAAGAGGAAATACCTGCAGGAAGGCTGGCAAAGCCTGATGAGATTTCATCACTGGTTTACTTTTTGGCCCTGCCAGAATCAGGCTATATTAATGGCCAGGTGATTTCTCCGAATGGCGGCTGGTTGACTTAATGATCTTTATATAATCAACCTGTATATTAGGAACTTCATTTGCTCATATTAACTACTGCCCACTTTTAAATCTCATGCTTTGTGCAAAGGAGGATTTAATGATGTCAACAGTAGTGAGTAACTATGATGCATGGAAGAAGTTTCTAGGTGAGCGTGTTGTACAAGCCGAAAAACTGGGTATGAGCCAAGACGTCATTAACAAGTTGGCCTTTGAGATTGGTGATTTCCTCGATGAAAAAGTCGATCCGGCAAATCATTCCAACCGAGCATTGAAAGAATTGTGGGATGTGGGCGATGATGAAGAACGTCGCACCATCGCAAAGCTTATGGTCAAACTGGCCAAGAAAAATGCATAATTAATGCATAGGAGAGCTCCCGCAAGGGAGCTTTTCTCTAATTGTTACATTCGTGTTCTTGTAATTCATTTTTATTTTATATATCATTAGAAAGACCCATGTTTGATGGATGACAGATGCCATATCTTTAATTAACAAGTAGGCGGATCTTGTCGAATAATGCGGAATAAGCTTCAGAGGTGTTTAAATGGAGTACAAACAGTGGTATATGGAATATAAAATACATAAGAACAGACCCGGACTGCTTGGTGATATTGCATCTATGCTGGGTATGCTCGAAGTGAATATATTGACAATAAACGGAGTCGAAGGCAAAACAAGGGGCATGCTTCTTGAGTCTGACGACGATGAAAAAATACAGCTTCTTGGAAAAATGCTCAATAAGGTGAACAATATTACGGTTACAGCACTACGGGCACCGCGTCTAGTCGATATTTTGGCTGTACGTCACGGAAGGTATATCGATCGGGATTCGGATGATCGTAAGACTTTTCGCTTTACCCGTGATGAACTTGGGTTGCTGGTGGACTTTTTGGGTGAAGTATTTAAAAGGGAAGGAAATCAAGTCATCGGGCTACGCGGGATGCCTCGGGTAGGTAAGACCGAATCCATTATTGCTGGCAGCGTATGTGCTATGAAGCGCTGGACTTTTGTTTCGTCGACCCTGCTTCGGCAAACGATTAGAAGTCAGCTGTCGGAAGACGAAATGAATCCAAACAATGTTTTTATAATTGACGGCATTGTGAGCACAATAAGATCAAATGAAAAGCACTACAATTTGCTCCAGGAAATTATGAATATGCCAAGTACCAAGGTAATTGAGCATCCTGATATTTTTGTTCAGGAGTCTGAGTATGATTATAATCATTTCGATATTATTATAGAGCTTCGCAATAATCCAGATGAAGAAATTTTGTATGATACATTTACTACAAATTATACAGATGATCTATAGGATTAACTTGGCGATGTAAAGAATGTGTTTATATATTTTTTTTATATAAAGATCGTGAAGTTTCACGAGTCAGCAGATTTGCACTAGGCATCTTAGAGAAGACGAAAGAATGAGGAGGAATTGGCATGTCTGAACTGGGTCAGCAGTTGAAGGAGGCCCGGCTGCAAAAAGGACTAAGTCTTGATGACGTTCAAGAGATGACGAAGATTAGAAAGAGGTATCTTGAAGCCATTGAGTCGGGTGACTACAAAGTGCTCCCCGGCAGCTTTTATGTGCGGGCGTTTATCAAAACCTACGCAGAAACGGTAGGCTTAAATCCTGATGAATTGCTTGAGGGTCATAAGAAGGATGTTCCTGCTCCTGAGCAGGAAGCGACGATGGAGCCGGTTATGCAAAAACGTTCCAGCCGTCCAGCAGCAGAACGGAACAATAAATGGTTGTCTATTGTTCTTCCATGGACGTTCCTGGGCTTAATATTGGTTCTTATATATTTATACTGGCTTTCTCCAAGTATGAATCAGGCGAATGAATCGAAGGAACCTCCTACGGAACAAGCCTCTAACGAGGATAATCAGCCTACAAATAGTGTTCCGGATGGAAATGAGCCGAGCACAGGCGAAGGTACAGAGCCTGGAACTGATGTAGGAGGCGGAGATCCGGCTAATCAGGAGGGTACAGATGGAACTGCCTCAGATGAAGAGGCTGGTCAGGAAGAAGAGCCTGCAGACGAAGCTCAGCCTGTTACGGTTACGGAAAGCGGGAAATCGGGCAACATTACGATTTTTGATGTTTCGGGAGGAAGCACGGATGAGCCGGTTACTGTAGAAGTGAAAGCTTCAGGTGAGAGCTGGCTTGAGATGTACAATGGTGAGAATTCTAGCGGAGAACAGCTTGTATCAGGCTTGACAGCTTCAGGCGACAATCACAGCTTTGAGCTTACCTCGGAAGGCATGTACATCAAATCTGGTTATGCTCCAGCCACAGAAATTACGGTGAACGGTCAAGTTGTGACGGATGGCAAGACGACAAACCGTATTCGACTGCAGCTTGTAGAAGGCGCTAATGATGGGCAAGAGAGCACAGACAGCGCTGATGCATCTGATTCGAATGAAGGTCAATAATATTTGTTTTCTACAACATGTACAGCGCTCGCTGTACATGTTTTTACGAGATTGATGCGTTTTCGATCTTGCGTGATTAGACTTATGATCACATGTTTTATTATAATGATACACGAGTAAGGATTACATCGAAGGGAAGTGTTTTTCACATGAGTTCAGAGAGTTCATTTGATATCGTATCTAAACTGGATTTAGCAGAATTAACGAATGCCGTAACGCAAGCCGAGAAGGAAATTGCGAGCCGTTATGATTTTAAAGGAAGCAAGAGCAGTCTCAAGATTGAGAAGGACGCGCTTATTATTGTTTCCGATGATGAATACAAGCTGAATGCCGTAATTGATGTCCTTCAGTCCAAAATGATAAAAAGAGGTCTTCCTCTCAAGAACCTCGATTATGGGAAAATAGAGCCTGCTTCCATGGGGACAGTCAGACAGCGACTTGGATTTAAGCAAGGAATTGATCAGGATAATGCGAAGAAAATTAACATTCTGATCCGTGATTCCAAGATTAAAGTGAAGAGTCAGATTCAAGGGGATCAACTCCGCGTTTCCGGGAAGAGCAAGAATGATCTTCAAGCCATCATTCAATTGCTTCGCTCGAGTGATCTTCCGCTTGATTTGCAATTTACAAACATGAAATAAGCTGACATGTGTAGCTAGAGCTCTTGTTGACTAGGTGAAAATGATGCTGAATTCATTCATTCCTCTAACGTTATGTCTTTTTTGATACGTAAATTGGGGTATAATATACTCGGTGGGAACTTTTCATAGTCATAATGTTTAATGCTTTTGACATTACATATCTCAGGCCAAAAAAGACATGGAGCAGTACTATTTATTGTTCCTATAGTACGATGTAAAGGGGAGGCGTCTTTTTGAATTTACCTAACCGTATTACGCTTGCAAGAATTTTTATGATTCCGGTCATGATGGTATTCTTGCTTGTAGATTTTGATTTTTATCCTTCGCCTATTCAAATCGGTGATTACTCGCTGCCTTTCAATCAGCTTATTGCAGCTGTAATATTCATAATAGCCGCAAGTACAGACGGAATAGATGGATATATCGCAAGGAAGCATAATCTTGTCACAAATTTGGGCAAGCTCCTAGATCCGCTGGCTGATAAGCTGCTCATTACCGCTGTACTTGTATCTTTAGTAGAGATGGGGAGTATCGCTTCATGGATTGCTGTCGTTATTGTCAGCAGAGAGTTTGCAGTTACAGGTCTTCGTCAGGTCGCCTTGCTTGATGGTTCTGTTGTTGCTGCAAGCGCATGGGGCAAAATTAAGACCATCATTCAAATCGTTGCGATCTCATTACTGCTTCTAAACAATTTTCCGTTTGCCTTTATCGGAATTCCGATGGATACAATCTTGATTTGGGTGGCGACGCTTGTAACGCTCTATTCAGGGGTTGATTATTTTGTGAAAAATAAGCATCTGCTGACTCAGTCCAAAGCTTAAGATGTTAAAGGTTATAGAAGTAGTGAAGCAATAGGTATTCCTATTGCTTTTTTTTGAAGTTAATCACATGCTTTTAATTGTCAAAAATAATACTTACTGTAAAAGAGTAATAAGAATACGCGGTTCTAATCCTGCTTGATCGTTTAAAAAATAATTGCTGGTAACGTGAGTTACATAGAAGCTGCATTATTTAAAGAAGTTATACAGATATAGACTTGAAATGGAGGCATAGAGATGAAAGCAGAAATCATTGCAGTAGGCACTGAGCTGTTGCTTGGTCAAATCGTAAATACGAATGCTCAGTTTCTATCCAAAGAGCTGGCCGCTATCGGAATTGATGTTTATTTCCAAACCGTAGTCGGTGATAATGCGATTCGAATGAAACAATCGATTGAAACGGCAAGAAGCCGGGCTGATATTATTATATTTTCTGGCGGAATTGGTCCTACTCAAGATGATATTACAAAGGATGTTGTGGCTGAACTCCTCGGCAGAGAGCTTCGTATTGAACAACGCTCCCTTGATAAGATTGAGCAGATGTTTACCAGCCGCGGCACGATCATGACGGAGAATAATAAGCGCCAAGCAACCTTGATTGATGGGGCGACCCCGCTTATGAACGAAACTGGACTGGCACTTGGTAATGCAATTTCCCAGGATGGCACGCATTATATCATCTTGCCCGGTCCTCCTAAAGAATTAAAGCCCATGTTTACTAATCATGCTGTACCTTGGCTCCAGCAGCACGTTTTGACTGGGGAGATGCCGATCTACTCCAAAATGCTGAAGTTTGCCGGTATCGGTGAATCGATGCTGGAGGACAAATTGAAGGATCTTATTACTGCGCAAACGGATCCCACCATTGCTCCTTATGCCGCTGAAGGCGAAGTAACAGTCCGTATATCCACTAAAGCGCAGAGCGAGAGCGAAGCGATGGTTCGGCTTAACGAATTAGAGGTTCAAATTCAACAGCGTCTGCCTGAGCATTTGTACGCCAGCCATGATATACCCATCGAGCATGTTATTGTAGAGATGATGGCAGATCGTGAGCTTACGTTAGGTGCAGCTGAGAGTTGTACCGGCGGCCTGCTGATGCAGCTGCTCACATCCATTCCCGGGAGCGGAACCATGCTGCGAGGGGGCATTGTATGCTACTCCAACGAAATGAAAGAAAAGCTGCTGAATGTTCCGCACGCCTACCTCGAAGGAGAGGACGCGCCGGGAGCGGTCAGTCCTGAAGTAGCCAAGGTGCTTGCAGAGCAGGTGCGGATGATTACTGATGCTGACTACGGGCTGTCCGTTACAGGTGTAGCCGGACCTGGATATTCTGAACGTAAAAAGGTCGGTCTTGTATATATAGCCATTGCGGAAAGAGATAAGGAAACAGAGATTCATGAGCTTAACCTAAGCGGCAATCGGGAGACGATACGAATCCGCTCTGCCAAAGCCATTCTATACCGTTTGTGGCGGAGGCTGGTTGTGAACGAAAAGCTGTCCTGATCCCCACATCTACGCCTGCTAAAGTTTGACTCTGAGAGATTGAAGCAGTATACTATAATCAGTCGGAAGAACCGATGCAAACTCGTTTTGCGTAGGTTCTTCCTTTTTTTATTGAAATTATTGCATTTCATTTATTCAATGGAGGCTGGCCGGCCCTGCTCTCAAAAAAACGAATGTATGTTCTCAAAAAATGCTTGGCAAACGACCATAAAGAGAGTATCATAGTATTATAAATGATGAAGGATGTGAGTTTATTGTCAGATCGTCGTGCTGCGCTGGATATGGCGCTACGTCAAATAGAAAAGCAATTTGGTAAAGGTTCAATTATGAAACTGGGTGAATCAACTCACATGCAAGTCGAAATTGTACCCAGCGGATCAATTGCTCTTGATATCGCATTAGGAACCGGCGGTTTTCCTAGAGGCCGGATTATTGAAATATATGGACCAGAATCTTCTGGTAAGACAACTGTGGCACTGCATGCCATTGCAGAAGTACAGAAACAAGGTGGACAAGCTGCCTTTATCGATGCCGAGCATGCTCTTGATCCACAATATGCAAGAAAACTAGGCGTCAACATTGATGAGCTGCTCTTGTCTCAGCCGGATACAGGCGAGCAAGGACTGGAAATTGCGGAAGCTCTTGTACGAAGCGGTGCAGTGGATATCGTTATCATCGACTCTGTTGCTGCCCTAGTACCAAAAGCCGAAATTGAAGGGGACATGGGGGACTCTCACGTGGGTCTGCAAGCACGTTTGATGTCTCAAGCGCTTCGTAAACTGTCTGGTGCGATCAGCAAATCCAAAACGATTGCAATCTTTATTAACCAGCTTCGTGAAAAAGTAGGCGTTATGTTCGGTAATCCGGAAACAACTCCTGGCGGACGAGCTCTTAAATTCTACTCTTCTGTTCGTCTGGACGTACGTCGTATAGAAAGCATTAAGATGGGTAACGACGTTGTGGGTAACCGCACTCGGATTAAAGTCGTTAAGAACAAGGTAGCTCCTCCTTTTAAACAGGCTGAAGTAGATATTATGTACGGTGAAGGGATTTCCAAGGAAGGAAGTCTACTCGATATTGGTACAGAGTGCAATATCGTTGATAAGAGCGGTGCATGGTATTCTTATAGCGGCGAGCGCTTGGGTCAAGGCCGTGAGAATTCAAAACAATTTTTGAAGGAAAATTTGGAGATTGCCTTTACGATTGAACAAAAAATTCGTGAAGCAAGCAATTTGACAACAACGATTACACCTCCATCTGACGAGCAAAAAGCAAAGGAAGCTGAAGAAGAGCAAGAATTGTTTGAAATAGAATAATGGCTTAGCTTTAAGCTTTTCTTATGATTCCTGGCTGTGAAATGATGACCTTCATCAAATGAACTGCCAGGGAGCTTTACTTAGCTTTTTTATCGCAAACCGCAGCTCACTAGATCTGCGGTTTTTTGTTCTAGTAAAAAAGAAATGATAAGGAAATGAGAGGACGCTATATGAACGATAACCAGGAGCAGTATACGAGCCAGGATGAGCAGCAAGGTGTCGCCCATTTTCCCGATGAAACCCTTGAGATTACACGAGTGGAAAAGTTACGGGGGCGCGATGCAAGATATTTAATATCGTTCGGACCCTACGAACTGTCCGTCTTGGAAGACGTAATGATCAAATACCGGATGATTAAAGGCAATTCTTTTCATAAAGCAGAGCTTGAAGAGATTGTGATTGCGGATGAGAAGCAGCGGGCGTATGTACAAAGTCTGCGTTTCCTTGAGCGAAAGGCACGAACCCGGAAGGAAATTGCGGAAAAACTGAAACAAAAAGAATTTTTAGCATCTACCATTGAAGAAGTGCTGCTCCGATTGGAGCAGGAAAAACTAATCGATGATGCATATTTTGCAAAGGAATGGGCCAGGCAGCGTATTTCCAGCCATCGAAAGGGGAAACTGTGGGTAGGCCAGGAGCTCCGCCAAAAAGGGATCTCTAAAGAACACATTCAGAATGCTTTGGGTGATGTCAGCAGCAGAGAAGAATGGGAGAGCGCACTGGCCGCCGGACGTAAGAAATGGAATCAGGTGAAGGGCGATGCTCTTGAAAAAAAGCGAAAAACATATCCTTTTTTAATGCGTCGCGGGTATTCCTCAGAGGTCACGAGAAAGGTGCTTGGAACGCTTGTTTCAGAGCAAAATGAGATGCTAGATGAAGAGATGGAAGATAACATGTTCGATTAAGAGGGATCAGAGCGTCATAAAAGGTTCATTCTCTTGACAATATCTTAACACGAATACTAAAATGTACATGAGTCCATGTATTAATAAAGGTGCTTTTTCCTTCCAAAAAAGCCTCCTTTATTAATTTCGAAGGACTTACAAGCTTATTGATGTAAGACCACTATTAATATAGTGGTAGTGTGTGCATGCTTTGCATGTGCAAAAAGAAGACGACGGTCTTAACGTCGTTTCCATTTTTTCTTTGTAAAATGTGTAAGATTTGAACACAAAAATTGCAAATATCCCAAGGAGAAATCCCTTGGAGGAATCAACGAGGAGGTGAACATTATGGATGCTTACATCTGGTTAATTCTCGTTGTTGCCGCTTTAGTTACTGGGGTTATTGGGTTCCTTGCCGGATATTTTATTCGCAAATCTTTGGCAGAAGCTAAAATTTCCAGCGCTGAAGAAGCTGCAGTCCAAATCGTGGAAAACGCGAGAAAAGACGCAGAGGCGCTGAAAAAAGAAACGGTACTCGAAGCGAAGGACGAAGTCCATCGTGTACGTACCGAAGCTGAAAAAGACATTCGTGAACGTCGAAATGAAGTTCAACGACAAGAAAGACGATTGTTGCAAAAGGAAGAGTCGCTGGATAAAAAATTGGAGTCCTTGGAACGCAAAGAAGAACAAGTGGCCAACAAAGAGAAGCGTATTGATGAAACACAACAGCAAATTGAAATGATTTATAAGAGCCAGGTGACCGAGCTTGAACGCATTTCTAACTTGACGATGGAAGATGCAAGAAGCATCATTTTGTCTAACGTTGAGCAGGAGGTTCGACTGGAAACAGCTCAAATGATCAAAGAGATTGAACAGCAGGCGAAGGAAGAAGCTGATAAGAAATCTCGTGAGATCATTACCCTAGCTATCCAACGCTGCGCAGCAGATCATGTTGCCGAGACAACTGTATCGGTAGTGACGCTGCCTAACGAAGAAATGAAAGGCCGAATTATCGGTCGTGAAGGCCGTAACATCCGTGCTCTTGAAACCCTTACAGGGATTGACCTCATTATCGATGATACACCGGAAGCAGTTATTTTGTCCGGATTTGATCCGATTCGTCGTGAAATTGCTCGTACTGCCTTGGAGAAGCTGGTGGCTGATGGTCGTATCCATCCAGCACGGATTGAAGAGATGGTCGAGAAGTCTCGTAAAGAAGTGGATGAACGTATTCGTGAATATGGTGAACAAGCTACATTCGAAGTTGGTGTACATGGTCTTCATCCGGATTTGATCAAAATTTTAGGACGTTTGAAGTTCCGTACAAGCTATGGTCAGAACGTACTGAAGCATTCGATGGAAGTTGCCTATTTAACTGGACTGATGGCTGGTGAGCTTGGCGAAGACATTGTACTAGCCAAACGAGCTGGACTCCTTCACGATATCGGTAAGGCACTGGATCATGAAGTGGAAGGGTCTCACGTTGAAATCGGTGTTGAGCTGGCGAAGAAATACAAAGAACATCCAGTTGTCATTAACAGTATTGCATCTCACCATGGTGATGCGGAAGCAACATCAGTGATTGCTATGCTGGTTGGGGCAGCGGACGCTCTGTCGGCAGCAAGACCGGGTGCACGTCGCGAAACGCTCGAAACTTACATCAAGCGTCTGGAGAAACTTGAAGCGATCTCTGAATCGTTTGAAGGTGTTGAGAAATCATATGCTATTCAAGCGGGACGCGAGATTCGTGTTATGGTCCAACCTGACAAGATTGATGATGCAGAAGCATTCCGCCTAGCTCGCGACATTTCGAAGATGATCGAGAATGAGCTGGACTACCCTGGACATATTAAGGTTACGGTACTCAGGGAAACACGTGCAGTGGAATATGCTAAATAAGATTGAAACGATGAAAAGTGGCCGGGAATAACGGCCACTTTTCTCATTCATAGATGATTCTAGCAACATTAAATGGGTTAATAAGGAGGCAACGCACATTAAAGTTCTGTTCATAGGTGACATTGTAGGCAGCGTTGGTCGTAAAGCAATAAAAGAGAATTTACCTTATTTGAAATCAAAATATAATCCCCACATTATTATAGCTAATGGTGAGAATGCGGCATCAGGACGCGGCATAACACAATCCATTGCTAGGCAATTTTTTGACTGGGGAATTCACGGGATTACCATGGGCAACCACACATGGGATAATCGTGATATTTTTGAGTTCATTGATGACGAGCCGCGGCTTATCCGTCCGGCGAATTTCCCGGAGAGCACGACGCCTGGCCGGGGACATACAGTGATATCCGCAAACGGCAAAGAACTGGCGATTATTAATCTTCAAGGACGTACCTTTTTGCCGCCACTGGATTGTCCGTTCCGTAAAGCAGACGAGCTGGTTGATGAACTTAAGAAAAAGCATAAATGTATTCTCGTCGATTTCCATGCCGAAGCGACTTCAGAGAAGATTGCAATGGGTTGGTATCTCGATGGTAGAGCATCTATGGTTGTAGGCACGCACACACATGTTCAAAGTAACGATGAGCGTATCCTGCCGGAAGGAACTGCTGTAATTACCGACGTTGGCATGGTTGGACCAAGAGACGGAATTTTGGGCATGAACCGGGAAGCAGTGCTGCAAAAATTTCTGACCAGTCTACCCGTTCGTTTTAACGTGGATGAAGGCAAGTGGCATTTTCATGCGGTGGTTGTAGATATTGATGAAGCTACCGGGAAAGCTACGAAGATTGAAAAAATTAGATTGATCGAAGATGAGTGGCGAATGGAATAGTTATAGGAGCTTAAAGCTTCTAAGCTGTTTTCGTCTATCATCGAGGCAAGTGTAAAAAAGAAGGAATTTTTTTACATCTCGCGAATAACATCTATTAGAGTCTGTTCATGAAAAAGATCGCGTAAAGCAAAACCGAAACGGACTTCCGTGCTAACAAAAGGAACGTGGATCAAGCTGTTCAAATTAATGCCTTTGTCACATTTTGGACCATGCATTTGAAAACATTCCATCATCCTATTCCCAGGGGAGGTACTTATCATGGAAGTATTAAAAGTTTCAGCCAAGTCCAATCCGAATTCAGTCGCAGGTGCTTTAGCCGGTGTTCTCAGAGAAAGAGGAAATGCTGAGTTGCAGGCGATCGGAGCCGGAGCTCTTAATCAAGCGATAAAAGCAGTTGCCATTGCCCGGGGATTCGTGGCACCAAGCGGAGTTGATCTGATTTGTATTCCTGCCTTTACGGATATCGTCATTGACGGGGAGGATCGAACAGCCATTAAACTGATAGTTGAACCGAGATAGCATATTTTGGAATTGAGATGAGTCCGTTTGCAATTACGCAAACGGGCTTTTTTGCGTAGGATTGCATATATAGATAGGGAATGGTGAATTCAGTTGGGGGGACACATCATGAAGCCTCGAATGCCTGTGGTCGATATGCACTGTGATGTACTGAGTAAAATTCAAATGAATACAGGGCTTAATTTCAAGGAAGGTCCCGGTTTAGATGTTACTCTAAAAAGACTCCAAGATGGGGGAGTTGCGCTGCAAACTTTTGCAATCTACTTATCTGAAAAATTAGGGCCATCTAAATTTGAGTATATTCTAAAACAAATCGAATTATTTAATCAGCTTGGTATCCGGTCAGTGTATTCTCAGGAGGATGTGAGAGATTTAAGAAAAGAACTGGCGGCTCAGAACCATGTTAGCGAACAAAGGGGGGTGCTTTCCCTTGAAGGGGTTGATGGACTAGAGGGCAATCTCTACTATCTGGAGCTGTGTTACAGGCTTGGAGTCCGTATTGTGGGGGTTACATGGAATTATGCGAATTGGGCTGCAGACGGCATTTTGGAAACCCGGAATGGGGGATTTACAAACAAAGGCCGAGAGCTGATCAAGAAATGTAATGAAATTGGCATGCTGCTTGATGTTTCTCATTTGTCGGAGAAGGGATTTTGGGAGCTTACCGACGCGACAAAGCAGCCTTTTGTAGCATCACATTCGAATACAAGAGAGGTCTGTCCTCATCCGAGAAATCTGACAGATGGTCAAATCCGAGCCATTATTGCATTAAACGGCCGAATTGGAATGACGTTTGTTCCTTGGTTTGTGAAAGAGAAAGGACCTGTTGTTTCTTCAGATGTAATAAAACATATTGAACATGTATGTGAGTTAGGCGGAGCAGAGCATCTCATGTTTGGGTCTGATTTTGATGGTATTCATGAATGGATTCAGGGGCTCGAGCATCCAGGCAAGTATCAGGCATTCGTTGATATCCTGCTGAAGCATTATTCCGAATCTGTTGTCCGTGGCTTTATGCATGACAATATATTGTCATATTTGGAAGTAAACCTGAAGCCGCAGGGGGTATAAGGCATATTCTGGTGCAGATAATATCTCAATGCCTTTTCATTTTGTCCTCAATATGGGTATAATAATGGATGGAGTTAGATAGTTTGATTTGGTTCATTAATTCAATCTATCTAGATAGAGAGACAAGGAGTGTTTATAGACATGAGTAAAACTGTACCCGTTGGTGTATCTGCACGCCACATCCACTTGACCCAAGAGCACATTGAGGCGCTATTCGGCGCTGGCTACCAATTGACTGAGTTCAAACCGTTGTCCCAGCCAGGACAATTTGCGGCGAATGAAACTGTAGCTGTAATCGGCCCTAAAGGTCAATTTGATAAAGTGAGAATTCTTGGACCTGCCCGCCCTGCGAGCCAGCTTGAAATTTCCCGTACGGATTCCTTCGCGATCGGCATCAAGGCTCCGGTTCGTGAATCCGGTTCGATTGATGGCACACCAGGTGTAACACTGAAAGGTCCTGCTGGCGAAGTTACTCTGGAAGAAGGCGTAATCGTAGCGGCTAGACATATCCATTTCCATACTTCCGATGCTGAAAAATGGAACATCAAAGACAAAGAGATGCTTAAAGTACGCCTTGGCGGCGAGCGCGGACTTGTCCTTGAAAATGTAATTGCACGTGTATCTGATTCTTTCGCGCTTGATATGCATATTGATACAGACGAAGCCAATGCAGCCGGTGCTAAAAACGGCGATGTAGCTGAAATCGTAGAATAATATTTCTGCGAAATCATGAATCATTGAGGGTTGTTCTCTTTCTAGAGGACAGTCCTCTTTTCTTTTTGCAGGACATGGATTGGTGGATATGCTTAATAAAGCATGCTATAATTTGGTGTAATGCCTTTTTTGAATGAAGGGTACAAGTGGGTCGATTAATCATACTTAAAGTTTGTGGAATAGATATAGTGTAAGGAGTGACCGTATTACCATGGCGAAAGAGACAAAGGATTACTCCAAATATTTTGATTTTTCGGATGCGAAAGTCATTTCAGAGGATGAGTTTGGCAAGAAGATCCGGATTCGGGGACGGGAAATCAATATTATTTCGGAGCCTGATCACAGACGTGAGAAGCAGCGGGGTAAAGAAGACATCAAGGTTCTATATGAGAATGCAGTCCCCGATGAGTTGAAAACGATTGGTAAAGGGAAGCATTATCTTGTATATACTTATGGCTGCCAAATGAATGAGCATGATTCAGAAACGATCAAAGGGATTTTAGAGGAAATGGGATATCAGCCTACAGAAGAACGTAAAGAGGCGGATATCATCCTGCTCAATACCTGTGCGATTCGAGAAAATGCCGAAGACAAAGTGTTCGGGGAGCTCGGGCACCTGAAGCATTTGAAGACAGAAAAACCGGACCTCTTGTTAGGGGTGTGCGGCTGTATGTCACAGGAAGAAAGCGTGGTAAACCGGATTCTTCAAAAACATGGCTTTGTCGATATGATCTTCGGAACGCATAATATTCACAGACTCCCTCATCTAATCACTGAAGCATTCTTCAGCAAGGAAATGGTTGTCGAGGTATGGTCCAAAGAGGGCGATATTATTGAGAACATGCCGAAGAAGCGCCAGGGGATGAGAGCATGGGTTAACATCATGTATGGCTGTGATAAATTTTGTACGTACTGCATCGTTCCGTTTACGCGTGGTAAAGAGCGGAGCCGTCGTCCTGAGGATGTAATCGCCGAGGTCCGCGACCTGGCTCGCCAAGGCTTTAAGGAAATAACGCTCCTAGGGCAGAACGTGAACGCCTACGGAAAAGACTTTACAGATATGAAGTACGGTTTTGGAGATCTGATGGATGAAATTCGCAAAATCGACATTCCTCGTGTGAGATTTACGACATCCCATCCACGTGATTTTGACGATCATTTGATTGAAGTGCTTGCCAAAGGCGGAAACCTGGTCGAGCATATTCATTTACCGGTGCAATCCGGCAGCACAGCTGTACTTAAAAAGATGAGCCGGAAGTATACAAGGGAACGTTACTTGGAGCTTGCAGGCAAAATTAAAAAGACCATTCCAAATGCAGTGCTTACGACAGACATCATCGTTGGCTTCCCTGGGGAGACAGATGAGCAGTTTGAAGAAACGTTGTCGCTGGTACGCGAGGTTGGATTTGATTTTGCTTATACCTTCATCTATTCGCCGCGTGAAGGTACACCTGCTGCAGTGATGGAAGATAACGTACCTATGGAAGTGAAGAAAGAACGGCTTCAGCGTCTGAATAAGGCAGTTCAGGAGTACAGCTATGAGGCTCATGAACGAATGAAGGGACAAGTCGTTGAGGTTTTAGTCGAAGGTGAAAGCAAGAATAACGAAACAGTTTTGTCTGGACGTACCCGAGGCAATAAGCTTGTTCACTTTGAAGGACCGAAGGAGCTGATCGGCACCTTTGTTCAGGTTCAAATTACGGACGCGAAGTCCTGGTATATCAAAGGGGACTTAATTCCGTTAGCCCAAGCAGCAAACAACTAAGACACCCGCATTATTAATTTAGTATAGAATGGAGCGATCATCATGGCAGAGGAAAAAGTAAAAGTCAATCAATATGGTATGCCTTCATTTAATGCGCGAGATCTTGTTATACGCGATGATATTATGGCAAAGGCAAAAGAGCTGGCGGACCTGATTGGAACCAGTGAAGAGGTACAGCATTTTAAGCAGGCAGAGATCAAAATTCGCGAACACGAGCGCGTTCAAGGCCTGATTCAAAAAATGAAAAAGAAACAAAAAGAGATCGTAGCTTTCGAATCTTTTAAAAATAAAGATATGGTAGCAAAGATTGAGGCGGAGATTGAACAGCTTCAGGATGAAATTGATAATATTCCGCTCGTAACGGAATTCCAGCAAAGTCAAAGTGACATCAACTATTTACTACAGCTTGTCATGTCGGTCATACATGATACTGTATCGGATAAAGTAAATGTAGAGACGGGTGCAGAAGCACCGCCGTCAAGATGTGATTAAGAAAGCATAAGAGAGGGTGCGGAGATTTGTTCCGCGCTCTTTTTATGTAGAATAAAGAGCAGTCCAAATTGCTCGTGTATAAAATAAATTACAGGGTAATCTAATACTTACATCTAGGGGGAATACACCAATGAAAATTGTAGAAGATATGATTAAAGATGCAGATGAACGCTTTTGGGGGTTACTAGGGTGCAAACTTCTCAGCGCAAGTGAAGAGGAAATTAAAATATCGATAACGGCTGGTAAACAGCATTCAAACTCAATGGGGATTATTCATGGAGGAGTATTATCTTCACTTATGGATCAGGCCATGGGAATGGCGGCAGTAGCAGCCAAACAGTCGGATAACTGTGTGACCACCAATCTGAACATTCATTATCTTGCTCCCATGCAGGAAGGTGAGCTGATCGTAACGGCAAAAGTGATCCATGAAGCCGGTAGGAGTCTAACAGCTTCCGCAGAAGTAAGAAATGCGGAAGGACTTCTAGGCTGTATGGCCACGGCTTCATTCCGTCTCGTTATTCCTAAGAAATAGAAAATTTCGATAAGCAATGAGCGGGAAATGGGCAAGGTTGACAAACAGCATAATGATGTCATAATGAAAATATCAAAATGAAATCATAGCGGTGATAATCCATGAATGAAGAACAATACCTGTACGAACGTGAAGAAGACCGTTCAATGATGGCACATAAGAAGAAGTACCGCACACCTGATGGTGTACCTGCAGATATCGTGATGTTTACCCTTACCAAGCGTGAGCGTAAAACCGTAACCAAGACACTGCCTATAAGGGAGTTGAAGGTTATGCTGATTAAGCGGAAATCCTGGCCGTTTGCAGGCAAATGGGCGCTTCCGGGAGGGTTTTGCCAAGAGGACGAATCCATCTATGATGCAGCCAAGCGCGAGCTGATGGAGGAGACCGGGGTAGACGGCGGGCATCTTGAATATCTGGGAGTATACAGTCAGCCGGGCCGGGACCCGCGCGGATGGATTATATCCCACGCTTTTTTCGCTCTTGTAGAAGAATGGATGCTTGAACATAGACAAGCAGCAGATGATGCAGAGGAAGTAGGCTTATTCACAATCCAAGAAGCGTTAAATGAGCTGGAGCTCGGTTTTGATCACAGAACGATTATAGAAGATGCTTATAAACGAATTCAACAGCAGATGCTTCAGACAACGATAGCCAGACAATTCCTGCCTCAGCATTTTACTCTGAGTGAATTGTATCAGGTGATCCAAAGCGTTGTACCGGATTTTGAAGAACCTAATTTTATTCGTAAAATCACATCGACTCGCAGCCGGCAGGGAATCATTGAAGATGTCAGGGATGAAGAAGGTAATCCGGTCAGTTCTAATCAATATTCCCAGCGGCCTGCTCAGCTGTACCGATTTACAGAACTAGTGCCTAGATTATCAATTTATACCTGATCATGAGGAGTGAAGAGAATGCGGGCTCTCATTATAATTGATTATACGAATGATTTTGTGGATGGCAAGCTTCCTGTAGGCGAACCAGGTGTAGCGATTGAACAAGCCGTTGTTCAAATCACAGAGCAATTTGTAAACAATGATGAATTTGTAGTCATGGCTGTGGATTTGCATGAAGAGAATGATCCTTACCATCCGGAAACCAAGCTGTTCCCGCCTCACAATCTTCGTAATACAGAAGGAAGACAGCTGTACGGTGCACTTGCTGAGCTTTATGAGTCTAACAAGAGCTCGATCTATTGGATGGATAAGACAAGATACAGCTCATTTGCCGGGACCGATCTGGAGCTTAAGCTTCGTATGCGTGGAGTAACAGAGGTTCATTTGATTGGGGTATGCACAGATATTTGTGTCCTTCACACGGCTGTTGATGCCTACAACAAAGGCTTTTCGATTACCGTATATGAGGATGCGGTAGCAAGCTTTAACGAGAGCGGGCATATATGGGCGCTCGGTCATTTTAAGAACAGCCTGGGTGCTGAAGTATTAACGGTTAATAATAAAGGGGATATAGACCTCTAACCATATGAAATTGTTTTGGCTCTTTAGCGGCCTTTGAGAGGATGAGTTAGATGCAAACGATTAGCCTGGCTTTACATACGGATAAATATCAAATTAATATGATGTACGCTCATTGGGTGAATGGAACACACAAGCGTAAGGCAGTGTTTGAGGCTTATTTCCGTAAGCTTCCGTTTAAAAACGGTTATGCTGTCTTTGCCGGCTTGGAGCGGATTGTACGTTATATTAGCAATCTTCGCTTTACAATGGAAGATATTAAATATTTATCCAGCCAGGAAGAGAATTATGATCCGGCTTTCTTGGAAGAGCTGCTCCAATTTTCGTTTCAGGGCACGATTTATTCCATGAAAGAAGGCGCAATGGTATTTCCAGATGAACCACTCATTCGCGTCGAAGGTAACATTATGGAAACACAGCTTGTGGAGACCGCTATACTGAATTTTATGAATTATCAAACGCTGATCGCTACAAAAGCCTCCCGGATTAAACAAGTCGCAGGAAGTGATGCCTTGCTTGAATTTGGGACGAGACGGGCACAAGAGGCAGATGCAGCGATTTGGGGAGCACGGGCAGCATATGTCGCAGGCTTTGATGCAACCTCCAATATGCTCGCAGGTGAGCAGTTCGGGATCCCGACGGCAGGTACTCACGCACATTCTTGGGTTCAAAGCTTTGAGAGTGAGCAGGCTGCTTTTGACGCTTATGCGAAAGTCATGCCGGATCAGGTAACACTCCTTGTGGATACATTTGATACGCTCGGAAGCGGAGTCCCTCACGCCATTGCCACAGCGAAAATGCTGGAGGCAAAGGGTAAAAAAATGAATGCAATCAGACTTGATAGCGGTGACTTGGCTTACCTGTCCATTCAAGCGCGGAAGATGCTGGATGAAGCAGGACTCAGCTATGTAAGAATTGTGGCCTCAAACGATTTGGACGAGCATACGATTTTTAACTTGAAGGCACAAGGGGCCAGAATCGATACATGGGGTGTGGGAACTCAGCTTATTACAGCTGCAGATCAGCCTTCTCTCGGCGGCGTTTACAAACTGGTAGAGCGGGAAATGAACGGAAGGATGGAGCCAACCATCAAAATTTCAGCTAATCCGGAAAAGGTAACCACTCCAGGGAAGAAGGAAGTATACCGCTTGATTGATCCAGAGACGAATAAAGCCATTGCCGATTATATTTGTTATCCGGATGACGATCAGCCAAAGGAAAAGGAAACATTGGACCTGTTTAATCCGGTTCATCCTTATATGAAGAAGAGGGTTAAAAAATATAACGCCGTTAATATGCTTACGCCTATATTTGTGAATGGGCGTAAGGTATATGAGCTTCCTACATTGGACCAAATTAGAGCTTATCATCGGGAGCAGATGGACATGTTCTGGCCGGAATATTTACGCAAGTTGAATCCGGAAATTTATCGGGTACATATTAGCCCGGCAGCATGGAACCTAAAACAAAAAATGCTAGCCGAATATGTGCAATCTTAAAAGCTGTAACAATCTTGTCAGAACACCTCTTAACACCTTGATGAAAAGGCATAAGAGGTGTTTTGATTCTTTTTAAAGAGCTTATGGGTAAATCATTTATTTATAATTCATACATGGAAGGGGTTAGTTTTAATGAGCGTGGATACGAAAGCTCCATTTCAAGCTTATATAGTTCGCAAGGATGAAGAAGGCTTTAGTGCCGGAATAAAGGAAATGACATTGTCTGATCTGCCGGAAGAGGCGGTAACGATCCAGGTGGAATATTCAAGCGTGAATTACAAGGACGGACTTGCCAGCATAGAGAATGGAAAGGTTGTTAGAAGCTATCCTATTATCCCTGGTATTGACCTTGCCGGAACTGTAATTTCTTCCTCTGACGATAGATTCAAGCCAGGAGATAAGGTGCTTGCCACAGGCTTTGGGCTTGGAGTGAAACAATCAGGCGGCTACAGTCCATTTGCAAGGGTTCCTGCGGATTGGCTCATTCCTTTACCTGAGGGTCTGACAACTAAAGAAGCGATGTCTATAGGCACTGCTGGATTTACCTCTGCAATGTCAGTGGAAAGCTTAATAAGAGTCGGAGTTACGAAAGATTCGGGACCCATTCTGGTCACAGGCGCTAGTGGTGGAGTAGGCAGTATGGCGATCTCCATTTTGTCCAAGCTCGGATATGAAGTGATCGCAAGCACAGGGAAAAAGGACTCGGAGCAAGAGCTGCTTAAGCAGCTGGGTGTAAGTCAGATCATTTCTCGCGAGGAAGCGTATCAAAAAAGCAGCGCTGCTCTGTCAGCGGAACGATTCGCTGGTGTAGTAGATCCTGTCGGAGGAGCAGCCTTGAATTCGGTACTGGCCTCTGTTAAATATGGCGGAGGAGTCGCTTTGTCCGGGATGACGGGAGGAAATACATTTGATTCTACGGTGTATCCTTTTATTCTAAGAGGAGTCTCGCTGATGGGTATTGATTCAGTCGAGTGTCCAATGCCTCTTCGTCTGAAGCTTTGGGAGCAGCTAGGTGCGAAATGGAAACCGGAGTCAGCTCTTGCCCAAGGCGTTAACGAAATTACCCTTGAGCAGCTGCCGCATACTTTGTCGCAGATTTTGCAAGGAAAAGCAGTGGGGAGATCCGTGGTGAAGCTTTCATAGTATGTATAGATCATAAAGAGGCAATCGAAATCAATGTTCCGTAAAGAACAGTGAATCGATTGCCTCTTTAATTACTGCTCATGTACAAGATCTTTCCATGTACTATTTAATTTTGTAGATTTCTCTCATTACATGCCCCAGCTCCGGCGCAATAATTCGAGTGATCGCCAGCTTCACGGCTCCTTTTGACCCCGGCATGGAGAAGACTGCCTTCGAGCCAATAGTTCCAGCGACGGCACGGCTTAATATAGCAGCGGTTCCGATATCCTCTGCAAAACTGAGATATCTGAAGATTTCACCGAACCCAGGAAGCTCTTTATCAAGCAGTGAGTGTACAGCTTCATATGTATTATCTCTAGGAGAGATTCCTGTCCCGCCTGTCAGCAGGATGGCTTCGATGTCATCTCGAACGACGGCTTGATGGATAACTGATTGAATAGTAGAAGTATCATCCGGGATAATGATATAATCGACAACAGCGTATCCGGCGTCTCGCAGGAGCTCCTGCATAAGCTGGCCGCCTGTATCCGTGTCCTTCGTTCGTGTGTCGGATACGGTAATGACCATGCAATTCACTGTCTTTGGTGCTTCGCTGCGATGCTCTTGGACAGAATTCATTTCTATCAGCCCTCCAAGTATATTCTATTCATAACAATAGACGATATAAGGAAAGTAAGCAATGAAAGAACATAGAACACCTCGAGCATAGAAACTTAGAAACTCCGTATTAGAGAAAGGAATCATAATTATGAGTCAAAATGAACTGAACTCAAAAGGCATCCCTGTCTATATCCTATCGGGATTTTTAGGCAGCGGCAAAACAACGCTGCTCGTCAAATTAATTGAATACTGGAAAAGTCAAAATCTAACACCTGCCGTCGTGATGAATGAGCTTGGAGAGATTAACCTGGACGGCAAGTTAATTGATCGAGAAGTCCCTATGGCCGAATTGCTCGGAGGTTGTATTTGCTGTTCTGTCCGAGGAGATATGGGACTTGAGCTGATTCAGCTTGTGCAAAATACATCACCTGATGTCATCGTGATTGAAGCAACAGGAGCAGCAAATCCTGTAGAAATTCTCGATGGTCTAGCGGATTGTTCGCTTTACGTCAAAATTGATGTCAAAGGTCTAATTACGGTTGTAGACAGTATCCATTTGCTGGACACTTACCATAGTCAGAAGGGGAAAACATTCCGGCTTATGCAGGAGCAGATTCGCGCCGCCTCAACACTTCTTCTTAATAAAGTGGATCGGATTTCTGAGAAGGATCAGACTGAGCTGCTCAGCTTGGTAAAGGAGTGGAATGAGCATGCCTCTGTTTATTTTACAGAGCATTGCAAGCTCGACCCCGTGCTTCTGCTAAATGATGGTAAATTCCCGGATTTAGAAGAAGCTCGGACGATTGAAGAAGCTCATAAAGCACATCACCATTCTCACGATCATGTCATGGTCTATACACATTATTTTTCGAAGGAAATTAATAGCGAATTGTTCGAAAAATGGCTGAGAGCACTCCCGCGGGATATTTATCGAGCGAAAGGAATTGTAACTTTTTCCGACACAAAGAGCCGCTTTCTGTTCCAATATGCTTATCGTGAGCCGGATTTTACAAGGCTCAGCATGCATGAAGAGAGTACTGACGTAGGCGTGTTTATAGGAGAGCATTTTTCAAAAACAGAACTGAGGGAGCTGCTGACGCAGCTTGAAGAAGAAAGTGATAAAATAAAATCATAAAAAGTCGAATTAGAAAGAAGTTATTGCATATTGATTATAATAAACATCTTGCGGGTAATAGAGGAAAAACGAATTACACGGAGGGATATAACAATGGCAATGACGAACTTAGAAATGGAGACACAAACCCAAATTGCAGCATGTTTGGAAGCGATGAATGCTTGCAATAAATGTTATGTCTCAAGTTTAAAGGAATATGATCTGGCTCTGCTGACAGAAAGTATCAGGTTGAACAGAGAAGCTGCAGAGATTTGCAGTTTTGCGGCGTCTGCGCTCAGCCGTGGTACTGATTATAAGGATGAGATCCTATCGCTTGTCGTTAAAGCATGCAAAGCTTGTGCAGAGGAATGCCTGAGGCATGAGCATATCCATTGTCAATCTTGTGTCGAGGCCTGCCTTAGATGTGCGGAAGTATGTGGCGGGGCGACCATTACAGTATGACCCCAGCAGAAGATAGATAATTAAATGGAGTTGCAATTTCTTGGCAGTAGAATATATAATAATACAAAATTATAAAATCAATGATCGGGAGAGTAATGGCAGGATGTCTCATCACAAGCGAGCCGGAAGGGTGAAAGCCGGTATGCAGACTCTGACATGAAGCGCACCCGGGAGATGGTACATTGAAAGATAAGTAGATGTACCCGGCGTCAGCGGACGTTAACCGCTCTAAAGGGGAATGGAATGATTAGAAGTGCTAATTTCTGTTCACAAAGAGTGGTACCGCGGGATGTATGTAATATAGCTCTCGTCTCTGTAAGTTAACAGAGGCGGGGGCTTTTTTGTATTATTTTGTAAATGAGGATAGGAGTGTCTAATCATGTTGATAGCAAAAGTCGCGGAACTATTGGAATCCAGGTTAAGAATGCCCAGAGAAGAAATTGAAGTCTTATTGGAAGTGCCCCCTCGCCCTGAGATGGGAGACATTGCTTTTCCTTGCTTCACGCTTGCTAAGACGATGAAAAAAGCGCCTGCTTCCATTGCTGCTGATTTAGCTGCTGAATTGGCAGGTACAGAGCTGAAGGCGGAGGCTGCAGGTCCTTATATCAATTTCTTTTTTGATCGCAGCAAGACTGCTGGAGAGCTATTATCCGCTCTAACATCACCGAAATTTGGAAAGCTAACCATTGGCACAGGGAAGAAAGTAGTCATCGATATGTCCTCTCCTAACATTGCTAAACCGTTCGGAATCGGTCATCTTCGTTCAACGGTTATCGGTGCAGCTCTGTACAGGATGTATGAGGAGGCAGGCTACACTTCTGAGAGTGTGAATCATCTTGGTGACTGGGGTACTCAGTTCGGGAAGCAAATTGCCGCCTATAAAAGATGGGGTGATGATGAACGGCTTGCCAAAGAGCCTATTAAGGAATCGCTGAGTCTTTATGTTAAATTTCACGATGAAGAAGAGAACGATCCTAGCTTAGGACCAGAAGCAAGGGAATGGTTTAGAAAGCTGGAGCAGGGAGACGAGGAAGCTGTTGAACTGTGGAAGTACTTTGTCGATATCAGCATGCAGGAGTTTAACCGCATGTATGAACGTCTTGGAGTGAAATTTGATCATGTGCTGGGCGAGAGCTTTTATATTGATCAGACGGAAAATACAGTACTTAAGCTGAAGCAAGCCGGCCTTCTGACGGAAAGTGACGAGGCTATGGTCGTAAGACTGGATGAAGAGGGGATGCCTCCATGCCTTATTATTAAGAAGGACGGAACAACCATCTATCCAACCCGCGATCTCACGACGGCCTACTATCGTCATGATGTAATGAAGGCTGATGAAGTGCTCTATGTCGTAGGCGCGGAGCAAAAGCTTCATTTTCAGCAGGTATTTGCGGTTCTTGCTAAGCTGGAAGAGGAATGGTCAGAGCACTATATTCATGTACCATTCGGACTGATGAAATTCGAAGGGCGCAAGATGTCGACAAGACGAGGGAAGGTCGTATTCCTAGAGGAAGTACTGGATGAAGCTGTTCAGCGGGCAAGTCAGATCATTAATGAGAAAAATCCTAATCTCAAGGATGCAGCAACGGTCGCAGAGCAAGTTGGTATCGGAGCTATTGTGTTTGGGGATTTGAAGAATCATCGTTTAAACGAAGTGGATTTTTCACTGGAAGAAGCGCTGAGCTTTGAAGGAGAGACAGGTCCATATGTGCAGTACACTTATGCGAGAATTCAAAGCTTGCTGTCGAAGGCAAAGTCTGAGCAGGTTACGGGGACTTCTGACGAAATCAGCTCAGTAGATGCTTCGCTGAATACGGGGCTAGTAGTAGACATCAGCGATTCCTCTTGGTCGGTGCTGAAGCATCTTTCCCGTTATCCGGAGCAGCTCGAAAGAGGAGTGCGGCTCAAGGAGCCTTCCGTTCTGGCGAGATACGTCATTGATTTGGCGCAGCTTTATAATCGGTTCTATCATCAAGAGAAAATATTAGGAAGTAAAGAAGATGAACGCAAATATAAACTGGAGCTCACTGAAATCGTGGGTAAGCGCATTAAGAGCATCCTTGCAATACTCGGAGTACAAACGCCAGAACGAATGTAATCCTAGTCTGAAATGGAGGATCAAATGTCTAAAATCAGCCTGAATCAGGTTTATCAATCGTATAAGCAGGGCATGGTGCTGAAGAATATCTCCATCGAAATACCAAAGGGCGAATGTGCCATATTAACAGGACATAATGGTTCTGGGAAAAGTACGCTGCTAAGAGTACTGGCAGGTCTGATTTATCCAACAAAAGGTGAAGTGATCTCCTGGAGTAACACAGGCCGCATGGATGAAGTCCGGCGGGGGTATGCGATTGATCGTTTGCCTCCGCTTCCTTTTACAGCTGAAGAGTACTTATTAGCGATGGGCGGTATTCAAGGTATTCAGAAGAAGTTGATTCAGAGTAAGATGAAGGAATGGATGGAGGCTCTACACCTTAAGCCAGAGAAGAATCAGCAGATCCTGTCCTTTTCCAAAGGAATGAGGCAGAAGGTGAATTTAATGCAGTCGTTTATTGGAGAGCCTGAGCTGCTGCTGCTGGATGAGCCGTTATCGGGACTCGATTATGAATCACAGCAGCGGGTGACAGAGATGCTGAGTCATATGAAAAAGTCGGGAACGACCATTGTATGTGCCAGTCATGAAGGCTTGCTGATACAGAGGGTAGCGGATTCAATTATTGAGCTTGATCATGGCAGCATTACCAGAGTAATAAACAAAGACAAATTTGTGTTTACCAATGTCATGTTCATCACGGCAGGAAACATATCGGAGTCAGCTGTCTCATTGCTTGCTAACTCGGTAGGAGTAACACAGGTTGAACTTTTAAATGACGATAAAAGGACAAGCTATCAGTTCAAAGTAGAAGCCGAAAACAGCGACAAGCTGCTTAAAAGCATACTTGAGCTTGGCGGAACGGTGGTTTCCGTGGTACAGGATCAATATCGTTTTCAAACAAGTGGGGGGGACTAGAATGAAATCACTTCTTGTTTATTTTCTCCGGACCTTTATTCGTTCCCCTTATTATTTTGCGCCTATTGCATTTTATCTTTTTGTTATGGCTATTCAGTATTCATATCGTCCAAATCCGATTGCTGACAGCTACACGGTGACGGCTGCCTTGCTCTATCTCTCATCAGCCTGGATCGGGAGAGCATTTTACCATGCGGAGCATCCGGATCAACGAGCAATTACAATCATACATAGCCGGAATAAATGGTCCTATTTTCTAGGGCTGTGGACAGCCTGCAGCCTCGTGATTGCCTTCATGACTCTACTTGCGATTCTGTATCCGATAGCGGCCGTTATGTTTGAGCGTACACCGAATTTATCCGAGTGGATGACAGCGATCTCCGGACATTTTTTACTTGGCCTGCTTGGCATAACCCTGTCGCTCTTTACCCAGCGCAGCTGGATAAAAAGCCAGAGCACTGCGCTTACGATATTGTTTATATGGCTGATGCTCGGAATGATGCACACAGAGCTTATCAAATTGCTCCCGGAGCCTTTGCACTTTTTGACGGTTCTACTACCTCCTGCACTCCCTTTGATTAAGGCAATGCTTGATCCGAGTGCTCACTTGTCCATGTTAGCTTCAGCATGTCACTTAATTGTATACGTTATCATTCTAGTATCATGTTACGTTTATGTCTCTGTGAAAAAGAGAGATGTTATGTTGTAGCGCTTACAAACATTCATAGATCTATATTTTTCGATACTAATCGGAGATATAGATCTTTTTTTCTGCAAAAAAGTCATTTATGTGTTACGATTTCTTACATTATCATTGATTTTTATAAAATTTCGTTAATTACATATATAGTTTCCCCTTCCGGAAGATTTTACAATGAGATCAAGAGGAGGGGGAACAATGTCACAGATCTCTACGGACACTAGACTCACGGAGCGAAAGAAATCAAGAGGTCTCGCAGTTCGATTATTAAAGCAGTGGGAACTTCAGCTGATGGTGGTGCCTGCGCTCATTCTTGTATTTATTTTCAGCTATATTCCGATGTACGGAGTGCTTATGGCTTTTCAGGATTTTAGTATTTTTGATGGTTTTTGGGCTAGCCCCTGGGTAGGGTTCAAGCATTTCGATATGTTTTTTTCTTCTCCTGACTTTTGGAGCATCATGAGAAATACCCTCGTAATTAGTGCCCTAAAGCTGTTCATCGGTTTTCCTGCGCCCATTATTTTGGCCTTGATGCTTAATGAAGTCCGGCAAATGGCTTTCAAACGCGTGATTCAAACGGTGAGTTACTTGCCGCACTTCTTGTCTTGGGTGATCGTCGCAGGATTTGCAATGTCGATTCTCTCCACAGATAACGGAAGTTTAAACATCCTGCTGCAAAAGCTCCGCTTCATAGATGAGCCGATTGGTTTTTTGGGGATCGCTGAGTATTTCTGGGCCATTCTTGTCAGCACCAATGTATGGAAGGAGATAGGCTTTAACTCTATTGTCTATCTGGCAGCCATCGCGGGGATTAATCCCAATCTCTACGAAGCAGCTCAAATGGATGGCGCGAGCAGGCTGAAGCAGATTAGTTATATTACCATACCGTCGATCATGCCGGTGATCATTATCTTCTTTATTCTGGCAATCGGCAACCTGTTGAGTGCAGGATTTGAGGACATTCTCCTCCTTGGAGGGAATCCAGTGCTGAGAGATGTATCTGATGTTCTGGACACTTATGTATACAGGATCGGGATAGAGAATCAGCGTTTCTCCTATGCAACGGCAGCAGGTCTCTTTAAGGCAGTGGTTAGTGTATTGCTGCTTACTATTGCGAACTATGCGGCGAGAAAGTCGGGGAACAGCCTATGGTAGAGAGAATTTCAAACAATAGTTGTCAGGAGCAGCAGGTCGTAAGAAGGGGGCACGCTGAATGAAACATAGAAGCATAGGCGACCGGTTCATGATGGTATTTATATACGTATTTCTGATCTTGCTGGGCTTCACAACCTTCTATCCTTTTTGGAATGCGCTTGTGATTTCTTTTAATCAGGGACTCGATACTGCACTTGGCGGAGTTACGTTCTGGCCTCGTGTGTGGACACTTGAGAATTACAATATTGTCTTCCAGGACGAACGAATTCTAAACGGATTCTACATATCGATTATGCGGACGGTTATTGGTACGATCCTGTCCGTTCTGCTGACTGCCCTGCTTGCCTTTGCCATGTCGAAGAGGGATCTTATCGGAAAAAAATACTATATGGTCTTTTTTATCATAACGATGTACTTCAGCGGCGGGCTGATTCCGACTTTTATGGTCGTACGCGGATTAGGTCTGATGGATTCCTTCTGGGTGTTTATCATTCCATCACTGATTAGTGTCTGGAACATGATTATCTTCCGTACCTTCTTCCGAGGGCTGCCGGACGGACTCATGGAATCTGCTCAAATTGACGGCTGCGGCCATTTCATGACCTTCTTCAGGATCGTACTTCCCTTATCTGGACCGGTTATTGCTACCTTGTCTCTTTTTACAGCGATCGGCCACTGGAATGAATGGTTTCTGCCGAGTATTTATATCAACAACGAAAAGTTGCTCCCGATTCAATCCATGCTCCAGCAAATATTAAATTCCAACATTATGACAGAGCAAATGTCACAGCTGGATTCAGCAGCCCAAGCCCGGATGTCCCAAATGCGGGAGGTCACCTCTAAATCCTTATCGATGGCGACGATGATGGTAGCTACACTTCCGATCATCATGGTATACCCCTTTGTTCAAAAATATTTTGTTAAGGGTGTATTGGTAGGTTCACTTAAAGAGTAGGTGTTTAAAGCCCAGAGGCTTTGAACCATAGATTGAACTGCTAAAAGTAAATAAGGGAGGGTTATCAAAAAATGTGGAAGAGCAAAAAGAAAGCAACGAGCAGTATGTTAACTGTAATGCTTGCCTCAGTGATTGGAATTGCCGGCTGTTCTAGCGGTGGCAGCGGGGGAACAACAGCTACTCCAGAGGAGGCTCCGGCTCCTCAGACGACAAATGAAGAAACCAAGCCAGCAGCCTTTGAGCTTGGGTCAGAAGCGCTTAACTTTTCCTTCTATGGTAACTATGACTGGTATACCATGCCGCAATGGGGTGGTGACGAATCGAGCAAGTGGATCAAAGAAAATAAAAATGTTGACATTACAGCCATCAATTCAGGTGGTAATGCAGCCCAGAAGCTGAATACAATGATAGCCTCCTCCGAGCTTCCCGATGTTATCTGGTCGGATCGCGGTGCAGACGTTGAGCGGCTTCGTGCAGCAGGTGCGCTTGTTCCTTTTGATGATTATCTTGATAAGTATCCGAATTTGAAGGAATGGGCGGGAGAAGAGACGCTGAATATGCTTCGCTCAAGCGATGGCAAGCTCTATCAGTTCCCGAACTGGTATACCTCCCAGCCAAACGGCAACGCTGGCTATATCGTAAACAAAAAAATCTATACTGAGCTAGGCGAACCGAAGCTTGAGACTACGGAAGATTTATACAATTATTTGGTACAAGTGAAGGGGAAATATCCAAATGTCATTCCGTTTGAGCCGGATCTCGCAGTAGACGGTCAGGGTCTGGATGTCTTGTATGGTGCATTTGGTGAGGATCGTCCGCCGGTGTTTGTCAGCCAAAGAGCAGTTCCTGAAGGCGAGCAGCTGACGTCCATTTTCCTTGACCCAGTGTTCAGAGAAGCTACCCAGTACGCGAGCAAGCTGTTCCGTGAAAAGCTGATGGCACAGGATGCGCTCACACAAACTAAGGATCAAATTAAGGAGAAAGTCTACACAGGCCGCGTTGCTGTGGCGGCAGGTGCCAGTCCTACGGAATATGGCTCTGTCGGTGATACGGAGCTGAAGAAGAAGGATCCGAATGATGGATATTTCATGATATGGCCGGTTCATAAGGAAGGCCTCGACAAGAACAAAATTTGGACGGGAACTTACAACAGCCTTGGCTGGAACGTAAGTGTAATTACGAAAAGTGCCGAAGATCCTGAAAAAATCTTTGCCTTCCTTGACTGGTACACAGGTCCCGAAGGACAGCGTGTTCTGATGTGGGGACCAGAAGGCATCTACTGGGATGGGACAGATGAAGAAGGCTCCCCTCAGTTTACAGAAGCATTCGTAACGGATGTAGAGGGTCGTTCCAAGATGATGGATGCTACCGTTAATCTGCAGTGGAACGGAAATACAGTGTTTGTAGATAATTCTAAAATGAAATTTGAACAAACACTGGATCCGGAAGAGCAGAACTGGGAAACGAGATATCAATCGGAAATCACTTGGAAAACACAATACAATGCAACAGAATTCATTAATCTAGCACCGCTTCCTGAATCTGAGGAAGGCATTATTCAGCAGCAGGTAAACGAAATCTTCAATGAAGCCAGAGCAAAAGCCCTTTATGCGAAAAACGATGAAGAAGTACTGGCAATTCTTGATCAAGCACAAGAGGAAGCAGCAGCAGTTGGATATGACAAATTGCTTGCCTTCAAAACGCAAAAGTGGCAGGAAAATAAAGCCCAGCTAAGCGGTCAATAATTTGCTTCGCTGCAGTTGATTTCGCCTGTATAATAATGGTAAACGTGAGCGCCGTTCCTATTGCGGACGGTGCAGCCGCGTTTATCATTTTTCTCTATTTTCAAGTCAGGGAGTGGTCAACTTGTATAAAGTGCTTATAGCTGACGATGAAATTTTAGATTTGGAAGGAATGCGAGAGTTTATCCCTTGGGAGGAGCTGGGGCTGAAACTCGTCAATGCTGTAAACAATGGCTTTGACGGTTTGGAAGTCATTAAAAATTATCCAGTGGACATATTAGTGTCTGATGTTCACATGCCGGGCATGTCTGGAATCGAATTAGCACGAGCCGCCTTAACATGGAATAAAGAGCTCAAGCTTATTTTTGTGAGTGGATATCAGGATTTTCATTACGTGAAGGAAGCATTATCGCTGCATGCCTATAGCTACGTACTTAAGCCGATGGATGACATGGAGCTCATTTCGGTACTGCAAAAAATTACGATGGAGCTAGATGATCAGAATAAGCGGATTGAATTGGACAATGTGTTCAGCCAGGCGGCTTTAGAATCGATAGAATCCTATTTCATGGGCAAACGCTTCAAGCTAAGCGATCACCATCCGGCATTATCCCACCTAGACACAGATGGTGAGGAAGTCTTTTTTGGCAAGCCGCTGGATCTATTAATTACATATCTCCTTGCACATGACAAAGAGCTTGTTCGTGAGCAAATTGTCTATCTCATGGAGCCGGTCCATAAATTGAATTTGATATCTCAGCTTCATTTCACGGTCCTCTCCCTGCTGATTAAGATAGATTTCTATATGCGTACAAAGCTGGCATATCCGGAGGGATTTATTCCGCTGGGAGAAGGTGATGTCGAAATGATCAAGAGCAAGAAGTCGCTCGAAGAACTGATATCATGGCTGACCAGTCATTTGCTGGGCCTATTCGACATAAGCAATCATCCGAAATTAAAGCATAAAAAACATGCCAAGGTCGTTAGCCAAATGCTTGCATACGTAGAGGAACACCTGCATTTAAATGTTACTTTGCGCGAGGTTGCAGATGAGCTGTGTTTCTCACCCAATTATTTAGGAGCTATTTTTAAGGAGGAAACCGGAAAAAGCTACAATGAATACATCATGAATATGAGAATGGAAAAAGCGCGCAGCCTGCTCAAAGATCCAAAAATGAAGGTTTATGAAGTGGCAGATCGAGTTGGGTACCGCTATTTGCCCTATTTTAGCAAGCAGTTTAAAGAAACATTTGGAATGACCCCTATTGAGTATCGTCGAAAAGCCTAATCAGGATCGGAGCAGTTGAGATGTATAAACATATTACCCAACATCAGCCGAAGTTTCTGCCGTTCGGCTTTAAACTGCTTATTTCATATTTAATTCTCATTATTCTACCGGTTGTTATTCTCGGCTACACGGCAAATGCAATTTTGGTGGAGTCTATGCTTACACAAACCCGAAATAATCTGCAAGGTACATTGTCTCAAATGAGAGACAATGTGAGGTACAAGCTGGAGGACACGGAAAGAATTGCAGATATGCTCTATTATGATGAGACACTGGCATTAAATCTAATGCGTTATGAAGAAGGCTGGATCAGTTACGAAACGACGTCTACGATCCTTCTTCCTAAGTTCAGACAAGCGGTGGAGTCGACTAATCAAAAGTTATGGCTGTCTGTGTATCTGAGGGACATGACCCTGCCTGAAATTTATTATGACTCCGGAGAAATAGATATGCTCAGCGTTAAACAGAAGTATTTCGATGTATACCATATCGACCGAATTCAAGAGGAAAGCTGGTATACGGACTTCCCGCATGAAGAGTATGGCAAAACACAGCGTTGGGCTCAGGTTGACGATGACGACAAGTGGGGGCGGATCTCCCTTTTGCGCCGATTAGTTAATACGATGGATCCCCTCAATCTCAAGGAGATTGGATTTATGCGTGGAAGCGTCTATATCTCTGAATTATTTGAAAGTCTGGATTACAACAAAATCGGTCCCGGAAGTGTGCTGCAGGTTGTGGATCAAAATGGACGAAAAATGTTCACTTCAAGTGAAGCTGTCATCAATGGACAGAGTACGGACACGTATGAAAGCAGATCAGGCAATTTATTAATTGAGGAACAAATACCGGAACTGGGCTGGACGATGAATGCTTATGTTCCCCAAGACTTGCTTGATATAGGTGTTCAAAAAGTGAATCGCACGACCTTACTCATTTGTTTATTATTTATCGCATTAATCAGTGCGGTAGCCTGGTACATTTCTAGATTTATTTCCAAGCGCTTTGCTAAAGTCATCTCTGTACTGACCATGTTTCAGCAGGGAGACTTTCATAAAAGAATTCATTACAAAGGAAACGATGAGTTTTCCATAATTGCGAATGCCCTTAATAAAATGGGCGAGCAGACTGAGCATTTAATTGAAGAGGTGTATGAAACCAATTTGAAAAAGAAGCAGGCTGAGCTGGAATCGCTGCAAGCCCAGATTAACCCGCATTTTTTATATAATACCCTGTCCTCGATCAGCCGATTGGCTAAGTTTGGCCGGGTCGAGCAGCAGCATCAAATGATTATGAATTTGGCTAAGTTTTATAGACTGACCTTAAATGACGGAAGAACGATGATATCCGTATATCATGAGCTTGAACAGGTAAAGGCGTACCTGGATATTCAGAAGGTGAAGTACGGTGATCGGCTCGATGTTGATTTCGTGGTGGACCTGGATATATTAAGAAACATGACAATCAAGCTCATCATTCAGCCGTTTATTGAAAATTCACTTGAGCACGCATGGGTCGGTGACAGAATCTACATTCGGATTGTTGGAGAAAGAAGGGGCGATCATATGATCTTCCAGATCATAGATGACGGTGTCGGCATGAAGCCAGATCGTTCGTCTATGCTCCTTCAAACACAGGAGGGGCGTCAAAAAGGCTACGGTATACTTAATGTGCACCAGCGGATTCAGTTGTCTTTTGGAGACGAATATGGGGTATCCATATTTAGTAAGCCGGGGATAGGAACCCATATTCTAATTACGATTCCGATCCAAAGAAAGAACGATATTTGATCTCATTTGATAGATTTTGGTTGATCTTTCCATAGCTTTCCGAGTAACATAAATGTATGAAAGCATAAAGGAGAGACAATGGTATGCAGGAGCATCGGCTGCTGGAAAGTGAACATTCCAAGGAATTGTTCTCTTATTACGGTTTGGCGGTATATTACTCACAGGCTTTAGAACAACAACTCGTCAATTTGCTGGTGCTTATGAAGCTGACGCAAGGAAAGATCAGTCCCGAGGAGGAACTCACCTCGTTATACTATAAGAAGCTTGGTAATTCTCTCGGACAACTCGTACATGAAATACAGCATAATTTTGCCTTTACAGAGGAGGAAAGTGCCCTTCTCAACAATATTTGGAAGAAACGAAATTATATTGTGCATGATTATTTCAAGGAGCGGATCCTGGAGACGTTCACCAGTGAAGGTCGAAGCCAGATGATCGAAGAGCTGATTGAGTTTAAGGATCAGGCGCAAAATTTGGAGCAGAAGCTGCTGTATTATACGAGAGAGCTTCTGAACGAGCTCGAGCTGGAGGAAGAGGATATCGATCAAGACCTCAATGATGAAGACTCTGATTCGTAATAGTAATAGGAAACGTAAACGCTGGTTTTACGTTGTCGTTTCTGTCCTGGGATTCTTAATAGTTTGGTTTGCTATGACAATGTCGGATATTGTATCCTTCAGCAAGCTGGATGAGAGAAGACAGGGGGATGCAGCTGTCGTATTAGGGGCGGCTGTATACGGAGACTCACCATCACCCGTATTTAAGTCTCGTATTGATCATGCCATTCAATTGTATAAATCCGGTGATGTTCATTCCATTATTTTCACAGGAGGAAGGGGAGACCCTGAAAGTTCCAGTGAATCGGAAGTGGGCAGACAATACGCTGTACAGCATGGGGTTCTTGTAGATGATATATACATAGAGGTTTTGTCTCATATAACAGAGGAGAACCTGTCCGAAGCAAAGAAAATAGGCGATGCATACAATATTGATTCTTATACGCTCGTGAGTGATCCACTTCATATGAAGCGGGCAGTAGTATTAGCGCGCGAGCTAGAGATGAACGTTGTATCCTCTCCTACTGAAACTTCGAAATATCAAAGTTTGAGAACGCAGATTCCTTTTTTGTTAAGAGAAACTTTTTTGCTTATGGGATACCGGATTGTGAACATCTTTAAATGAAGAACCAATAAGACACCCTTCCTGCGGTCAAGCAAGAAGGGTGTCTTATTGGTTAGCGTATTTTTATTTAAGCTTGCCCGATTGCACCGGCGACACTGCTGGCTATTGAAGGAGGACCTTCGTTTGCAGCAGATGTACCATGCTGAAGCTGATACATCTGGTAATAACGACCGCCCTTTGCCATGAGCTCGTCATGATTGCCGCGCTCTACAATTTCGCCTTTATGCAGCACCAGAATTTGGTCTGCACTGCGGATGGTAGACAAACGGTGAGCGATAATGAAGGTAGTTCTTCCTTTTTTGAGCACTTCAAGCGCGTTTTGGATGAGCGCCTCGGTTTCGGTATCAATATTTGCCGTTGCCTCATCAAGAATAAGAATAGCTGGATCATACGCAAGAGCCCGGGCGAAAGAGATTAATTGGCGTTGTCCGGCAGACAATGTACTTCCCTTTTCGACCACAGGTTCATCAAATCCTTGCGGCAAGTGAGCAAGAAGCTGCTCAGCACCGACATCCTGCAATGCTTTAACGATGGTTTCCCTGGAGATTTTTTTGTCGCCAAGACTAACGTTGGAAGCGATCGTCCCTGTAAATAGATAAGGATCCTGCAGGACAATCCCCATATGCTCACGCAGCCATTGCTTGGGAATATCTTGAACGTTCTGGCCGTCAATAGTGATGGTTCCCTTCTGCGGATCATAGAACCGGAACAACAGGTTAATGATGGAGCTTTTCCCTGATCCAGTGTGGCCGACGAGGGCTACCGTTTGGCCTTGTTTCGCTTCAAAGGATATGTTTTTAAGCACATAATCTCTTTTGTAGGCAAAGGATACATCTTTAAATTCAACGTTACCCAGGTATCTCGGCATAGAGCCGTCAGTTACTTCTTCTCCTTTTTCGTCCATCAGCTCAAAGACACGGCCAGCTGATACCATGGAGGAGTCAAGGTTGGCGAGTTGATTGACCATCCCTGTAATCGGTTGAAAGAGACGGCCGAGAACATCAACAAATGCGTAAAGCACACCAAGCGAAATAATACTCGTACCGTCAATGGCGCCTGCACCGAAATAAAGCAGGATGATGGCAAAAGCCAAATTCCGCAGCACATTGACTAGATTATGAGAGGTGAAAGCATTCAGATTCAGCATTTTGTTCTGGTGCTTCATATAATCTTGGTTTAAGGCCTCGAATTCGTCATACGTTTTCTTCTCGCGACGGAAAATACGGATAATCGACATCCCTTGTATGGATTCATTGATCATCGCGTTAATTTCACTCAATCTGGAGCGGATGACCGTATTGTATTTGGTCGCAAATTTCCGGTACAGCACGATCCAGGCAATGAGAAGCGGAACAACAAACAATGAGATGAGTCCCAGCCTTACATCCAGGATGAACAGGGCAATATAGACCCCGATCATGTTGATGATTCCTGAGAAGAAGTTGGAGAGTACGGCCACGAACAAATCTTTGACGGCTTCCGTATCGTTAGTGATTCGGGAAACGACTTTACCGGCCGGCAAATTATCAAAGAAATGAACAGGAAGTCTTTGCATATGGGCATATACATCTCTGCGAAGTCCTTGAATGACTTTGTTTGCAGAGGATTGCAGCCAGTATGTTTTTCCGAATTCCATTACAATGGCAATGACTAGGAATACAAAATAGAGACCGATGAGCTTGTAAATCCCGGGCAGTTCCGGTTTGTAAAATGCAAACAGCTCACCAGCACTGAGCGGGGCTGCTTCATATGTCGCGGTTTCCTCACCTCTTGTGATTGTCAGCTCACCGTTCGAGTACGATCGTTCTCCTCCTTCGATGGTGACCACATCATCAACAAAGTAGAAGGAACGTCCGCTCTGCAGTACACGTA
Organism: Neobacillus mesonae; assembly: GCA_023715865.1. Taxonomy (GTDB): domain Bacteria; phylum Bacillota; class Bacilli; order Paenibacillales; family Paenibacillaceae; genus Paenibacillus. The sequence continues at coordinate 1,709,818 of JAMBOW010000001.1, read as the reverse complement.
TTTCATCTCCACGAAACTCGCCTTCTTCAAACCTGTCAGAGCGCTTATAATACTGTCCATTATAAGAGACGGTTTCTTCACCTGGTTCTGCTTCGTAATAAGGCTTTTCAATGGCAAGCACATGGTTATCGATCATGTTTTTGGCAATGAAGGGTCCGGCTAGATCTGCTGCTACCCCGATGGAGAGCATGATTAGAGCTGCAATAAAAGTTCCTTTTGATTTAAGAGCATATTCGTACAGTCGTTTTGCTACGCTTTTTTTCATAGGATCAGTCACCTCCTTAACCTTCCAAATTAGATTCAACTTGCTGGCGTTCATATTGTTCTCGGTACCAGCCGTTTTGTTGTATTAACTCCTCATGCGTGCCTTGCTCCGTGATGATGCCGTTGTCAAGAACGACGATATGGTCCGCATGCTCTACCGCAGATAGACGATGAGTTGAAATAAATGTTGTTTTCCCATCACGCTTGTCACGAATGTTCTCAATAATTCGAGCTTCCGTTCTGGCGTCAACCGCAGAAAGAGCATCATCCAAAATGAGGATGTCCGGGTCAGAAATGAAGGCCCTTGCGAGTGAAACACGCTGTTTTTGACCGCCGGAGAGGGCAATCCCTTTTTCACCGACCAGCGTATCAAGCCCGTCTGATAATGTACCGAGGTCTCCATCAAAGGCTGCAGTCTTTATGGCATCCATAATAACTTCATCCGAAGCCCCAGGTTTACCGAACTGGATGTTTTCTCTTACTGTTTTGGAGAATAGGATCTGTTCTTGAGGAACATAACCGACCCACCCGTGCAGCTGATCCTTGGATATATCATCGATGGCTGTACCCCCGATCAAGAGATCACCTGAGCCTGAAGGGTATTCATGCAGAATCTGTTTGAGCAAGGTCGATTTACCGCTGCCTGTACGTCCTACAACACCTAGGGTCTGCCCTTTCCTGATTTGCAAATTGATATTCTTCAAATTATCTACTGTCGAAGTTGGATAACGGAAAGTTAATTGCTTCATTTCAATTTGATCCGGATGATTTACATTTACAGGATGATCCGAATCCTGTACATCAGGCTTAACATACAGCGTTTCGTTGACCCGGTCCAAAGAGGCGTTACCACGCTGCATAATATTGATCAATTCTCCGATAGCAAACATCGGCCAGATCATCATTCCGAGGTACATATTAAACGATACGAGATCGCCCAGGGTGATTTCATTTTGGAATACGAGATAGGTACCATATCCTAGACCAATAATGTAGCTCAAACCTACAAATAAGCGGATGGTCGGCTCAAAGAATGCGTCGAGTCGGGCAACTGCGAGGTTTTTGCGATAGACATCATCTGTAATCTCATTAAAACGATTTTCATCATGACGCTCCTGAACGTAAGCGCGAATGACGCGGACACCAGCCACGGATTCAAGCACTTGGTCATTCATATCTCCGAAGGCATCCTGAGCAAGTGTGTACCGTTCATGAACCTTTTTGCCGTATATCATCATAGCTATGGCGATAAAAGGAAGCGGGAGGACCGCAGCAAGAGTCAATTTCCAACTCACAAGAAAGCCCATGGCCAGCAGAACCGTAGCGAGGTATGCTGTTGAATCGGTTAAGGTCAGCATCCCGAAACCTGCGGTCATGGCAACAGAACGAAGATCATTTGTCGCCTTCGCCATTAGATCGCCTGTGCGGTTCTTTTCAAAAAAGGGCGGTGTCATTCGAAGCAGGTGTCCCATATATTTGGAACGCAGCAGCTTTTCAACCAGATTGGCTCCGCCAAACAATTTATGCATCCATACATATGTAATGAGGTAGATTATCACAAGCATGCCAATGATGAGGAAAATATAAGTAAGCAGAGAAGACCAAGTAATTGAACCGGTGACGATATCGTCAACTGCTATGCCAAGCACCCGCGGAGGAAACAGCTCCAACACACCAACGAGTATGAGCAGAAGCATCCCGACAGCATATCGCCTTCGTTCTTGTTTGAAATACCAGCCTAAGTTTTTTAATACAGAAAACAAGTAAATCCCTTCCTTTCTGGTTTGAATTCATGTCACGATTCTTCTTCTAACACTGAAATGTCCGAGGTGAAGCGACAAAAAAAGGCACACCGCTTTCGCAAACGGTATGCCTTATAGTTGATCAGGTTCATACGCAGCAAAGGTCACATGCGTGAGCAGAACTGCGGTTGGATTCATGTAAGAAGAGCAAATGAGTGTGTCAAAATGTCGTAAGTTAGCTCCAATCCTTGCCAGGCTGCTCCGTATGAAGTTGTCTAAGCATCATGTTATGATCATTCAAATTAATCATTCGGATTCACCCTTTCTAATTGGAATTTAATTCAACATTAGGAATCGTATGAAAGCATATTACCACCGGTCTAATTATCTGTCAAACTATTTTCACAATTATGATGTTTCAAAATCAAGATCTGACAGCATTGGATACAGAGATGTCATTTGTAAAACAGGCATAGGAACGATATGATAATATAGACACAAAACGTTGGGGAGTTGACTTTTAACAATGAGCATTCATGTAACGGAATCAGCCGCTAATTGGTACAAAAAAGAGCTGGGGGTAACCGAAGGAGACGCCATTCGTTTCTTTGCCCGCTACAGTTCAGGCGGCGGACTTCATCCGGGCTTCTCACTCGGTATTTCAGTTGAACAGCCGGAATATCCGGTGGAAAGTACAGAAGTATCCGGTATTTTATTTTTTATGGAGGAACACGATCATTGGTATTTGAAAGGACATCGTTTGGATGTGAGTTATATTGAAGCAGAAGACGATATCATATACCGTTATGAAACTGAATAATAAAAAGTGAGAGAATCAGCTTTTTCCCGTTTTTACGATTAGGAAGGAGGGAAGGCGGTGGCTTCTGCCAAAGAAGATATAGGTCAATATGTTATGAACAAGTCATTGATTATTGTAAAGGCGGCAGTAGCCGTCATTAACGATCAAGGCCATATTCTGCTGCAAGAACGTGCTGACGATGGTCTTTGGTATATTCCTCTCGGAACCATGAAGCCTGGAGAAATACTTGAGGATACAGCCTACCGCGAGCTTTGGGAGGAAACAGGACTTACGGCTCCTGAGATGAAGTTTGAACGGCTGTTCTCAGGACCGGACCTCAAACGCGAATTCCCTTCTGGTGATAAAGAATTTTACGTGATTGGTCTCTATAGAGCCCAGGGCATGCTGTATTCTGAATTGGATTATAGTTTATTGCGGGATGGACCGCTGCGATTTTTTGCGCCGGATAAAATTCCAGAACTTTCTCCAATTACGAATGTGGTGTTATCCCATTATTTGAATCGAAATGAAGTCACTTAAAATGCACGAAGAAGAGCCGCATGATGATGCGGCTCTTTTTGGAATGACTTAGTTGATTTAGAAGCGTCTTGCTCAAGTTGGATCTGTTGAAAAATCATCGTTTTCCAAAGCATACTCAAAATCTTCAATATCGTACACTTGTACAGGAACGCTGGCTTCGATAATCCTGCCAATCCACTCCGCCTGATCGGTAAGCAGAGGAAGGTTAAAGCGCTGTGCGGTAAGCAGCAGCTCGGTCTCAATGGGGTCAAAGAAATCTCCATATTGTGCAGTATCCATTGCACCTATGATACTGATCGATACTTTATCGTCGAGCAGAATGGAAGAGCTCTTTGCCCATGGCGTTTGTAGTGCCTTGCTAATCTTCTTCTTATTGAAAGGTTCCTCAAAATAAGTAATAAGTTCTCCGATTTTCTTCTTTACATGCTGGTCTTCCTCAGCTAGTTCCATTAGAGGCTCGGGACTTGATTGCAGCTCATACAGCTCTAAAACTGTGGTGTAGGGTACTAAGTATTCTACAGGCGCTGAAGGCGCCAGCAACTGACCATAAATTGCGACCATCACGGCTTCGGTAACCAGTTGTCGTGGCATGGTTTATCCTCCTGCTGCAGTTATGTATTTTGCTTTTAGACAATTGATAAGAGTATATCATACTTCATTGGAGCGAAACAGCATCTGCTTATGCTTAATAAGAACGCCGTTTTCGTTTCAATAAAAAAAGATCGTTCATCTCATGAAAGAAATGAACGACCCTTCATTACTCAAGACTTTCCAATTAATAGAGAGAGGATACCGGCTGCGATCAGCGGGCCTACAGGTACTCCTTTGAACAAGGCAACACCAAGCACCGTGCCAATAAGCAGTCCAGCAACAACTGTAGGATGTCCGCTCATAAGAGCTGCACCGCGCCCGCCAAGATATGCGACAAGCATGCCTATTCCTATGGCAGCGAGTGATTTCCAGTTCATAAATGAGGAGAGCAGGGTATCTAAACTGATTTTGCCGCTGGCCAAAGGTGTCATGACCCCGATGGTCAGTATGATAATTCCTATGGTTAATCCGTATTTCTCAAGCCATGGAAAAGCCTGCTGAAATCCCGTAATTCGGATAAGCAGCAATACGACAACAGCAATCGCAATAGGCGTATTATTACTGATGATGCCAAGAGCTGCAAATGCAAGAAGAAGAAGGGAAGTTACATCCATCTTTTTCATCTCCCTACGCCTTTGGGGCAAGTTTTCCTTTAATATCTTCGGCAATGAGTCTGCCGTGCCACCTTCCTGATTCGATAAATACTTCATTGGCATTTCGGCCTGAAGCAATGACGCCTGCCACATAGATGCCGGGAACACTACTCTCCATTGTTTCCAAATTATACAGTGGTTTATCCAAATCATCAGACATAGTGACTCCAACGGAAGTAAGGAGTTTGCGGTCTGGCCTGAAACCTGTCATGGCTAACACAAAGTCGTTAGGCAGCTCAAAAGCCACCCCTTCATTAGGAGTGACAATGACATGATCCTCTAGAATCTCAGTCACTCTCGATCCGAGGTGTAATTTTATTTTACCCTTGGATACCAATCCTTCAAACAGAGGACGTACCCAAGGTTTAATGTGTTCTGATATGCTGTGACCGCGATAGACCATATCAATTTCAGCATCGACCCTTGCCAGTTCCATCGCTGCATCCACTGCTGAATTGCTGCCGCCAATAATCGTAACTTTTGTGTTGGTATAAGGGTGTGCTTCTCGAAAATAGTGTGTTACTTTATCCAGATCTTCCCCTGGAATTCCTAAATAGTTGGGATGGTCAAAATACCCCGTAGCGACGACGACATTACGCCCTTCATAATGTACAGTCTCACCTTTACGGTTCTTGCTGCTTACGCGAAAACCTTCTTGAAGCGGCTTAATCTCATAAGCTTCCTCATAGAGTGAGATATCGAGACTATAATGTGCAGCTACTTTGCGGTAGTAAGCTAAAGCTTCATATCGAAAAGGCTTGTCATTCGGCGTGCTGAAAGGTACATCTCCGATTTCGAGCAGCTCCGCAGTACTAAAAAACTGCATATTCGTCGGGTACAAAAAGATGGATTGCACCACATTATATTTTTCGATAATAACAGAGGATAATCCCTGTTTACGGCATTCGATGGCGGCAGATAATCCGCAAGGTCCTCCGCCAATGATGATGACATCTTTCATCATGTTATGTGTTCATCTCCTTCTAAGCTCCAGTCATTCCTTTAAATAAATTATATCGTAACGTATTCTGTTGCTGAATACCAGTAATACGAGCTTCCAAGGCTTTTGTCAGGTTGACAATCATAGAGAATAACAATATTATCTAATTAGACAAATATCAAAACAGAAAAGCGACTATTAATACTTACGGAGGTATAAACGTGCAGCTCGATAAAATAGTGAACTACCATAAAGCACTCGCTGATCCCAATCGAATGCGGATACTGCTGTTGCTCGCACATGGAGAAATGAACGGACAAATGCTGGCGGATAAATTAAACCTATCTCAACCTACAGTTACCCATCATGCTTCTAAGCTGAGAGAAGCAGGGCTGATTAAAGAGCGCAGGGATAAGAATACGATCTATTTTGCATTGTATCCATATTTAATCAAACAGCATGCAGAAGCGTCACTTGATTTCATATTCAAGGAGGAGAGCATAATGATGGAAACGACAAATTCTATTCAGAAGCTGAAGGATTCTGTAATGAAAAATTTCTTTACGAAGGACGGAAAGTTGAGATCGATTCCAGCTCAATATAAAAAGAAATTAATTGTTCTTGAATACATGGCGGAGCAGCTTGAGAAGGGGCGGAAGTACCAAGAGAGGGAAATAAACGAATTTATTAAACAATATCATGAGGATTTTGCCACGCTCAGAAGAGAATTTATCATGCATGATTTTATGTATCGTGAGGATAATGTATACGAGCTTAATCCAACAGAAATGTGGACGAAGTGGGAGAACGTAAAATAATTAAAGGTTGACTTCGAAATGTGTTATCCAGTAAGATATGGAAAAATGATGAAGGAGGCGATAACTATGAGTAACCTAATGATGAATGTGAAGGTAGTTGCTTGTATTTATCGTCTCCCGAACGGACAACGGTCATGGAAATAGTCTGTTTATTTTTCTTAAGTAGAAAAATAAACGATTTATTGAAGTGTTGAAGCATCCGTATGGGAGTGTATCCTATGCGGATGTTTTTTTTGCTTTCACGACCAACAATAATCTTCTTTTTATAGATGAGATTGGTTCGTGAGATCGTAATGAGAACAAGCCGCAGGGATATACTCTGCGGCTTGTTGTTTGTTTCGGGAGACTTTAGCGCAAACAAGATATAAAAATTTTGGAGGTAGAGCGTTTGAAAGATATTTTAAAATGTTCAGAGTTAAATAAATTCGGCTGGTCCGAAATATGGGATACGAAATGGGACAAAATGATGAGCACATACGCTCATGAGGAAATTCAAGCTGAGCCTCATTTCGAGCCTGCACGGATAGTGGCGGATTACGGACAAAAATATGGCCTGAAAACAGCCCGCGGGAACAGCTTTGGAAGCCTGTCCGGTAAAGCAAGACTTTCCTTCAGCGAGGGAAGGAAACCGGGTGTAGGCGATTGGGTTGTCGTGAAGTCATACGGCGAATACGATGATGCTCTTATACATGGTGTGCTGGAAAGAAGCAGTATCATTTCCAGACAGGCGGCTGGCTTTGAAACGAAGGAACAAATTATAGCAGCGAATGTAGATACTCTGTTCATCGTATGTGCGTTGAACGGAGATTACAATATAAGGCGGTTGGAGCGGTATCTCATTCTGGCCTGGAACAGTGGAGTTAATCCCGTCATCGTGCTTAGCAAAAGTGATCTTTGCAAGGATATTTCGCCTTATCTGAATGAAACGGAAGCCATTGCCCCAGGCGTACCTGTTATTCCGGTATCCGCACAGAACGACATCGGAAAGGCTGCCCTTGAAGTATATACAGGTCCCGGAAAAACCGTTGCCCTTGCCGGTTCGTCGGGCAGCGGCAAATCGACCATGATTAACTGGCTGACAGGTGCAAGCAGCCAGCTGACGCAAGCAGTCAGAGAGGATGACAGCAGGGGCAGACATACAACAACACATCGAGAAATGTTTATGCTTCCAGAGGGAGGCATATTGATAGATACGCCGGGTATGCGGACCTTGTCTATATGGGATGACGGAGAGGGTGTTTCCCGAACATTCGAGGATATTGAACAGATCGCGCAGCAATGCCGCTTTGTTGATTGCCAGCATCAGAAGGAACAGGGCTGCGCAGTTGTTAATGCAGTGCAATCTGGAGAATTGGATGCGAAGCGCCTTGGTAATTATCACAAGATGCTGCGTGAAATTAAATTTCAAATGAAGAAAGAGGCATTTGCAGCTAAAAAAAACAAACGGAACGTTAAGAGTGCCGCAAAACGGGATAAAAAGGGCGGATGGCGAAGAGAAATGGAGGATTAAAGCTTCGCTTTGCCACATGGATATGCATAGGATGCAACAGGAGGAATGCGTATGCCAAATTACCGAATCATTGTGGATCTGTCCGATCATCAGCTGTACCTGCTGGACAATGACGTCGTTGTTCGAGCTTATCCTGTTGCTCTGGGAGCGATGGTCACCGAGACCCCGGTGGGTGAATTTACGATCGTAAACAAGCAGCCAAATCCGGGAGGGCCCTTTGGGGTATTCTGGATGGGACTTTCCAAAGCTCATTATGGAATTCACGGAACCAATAATCCGTCTTCTATAGGTCATAATGTCTCCCACGGCTGTATCCGCATGTATAACCAGGATGTGCTTGATCTTGAAAGCAGAGTACCGATAGGAACGAGAGTGACCATCCGGCCTTAAATGTTAGAAGGGTATTCGTTGGAACGAGTACCCTTGTTCCTGAACGAGGCTTGTCTGAAGCCTATTATTAAGGAGGAATATATATGTACATCCGACAAGCAAGGATAGAAGATGCTGAGCAAATCGCCAAAGTGCATGTGGAAAGCTGGAGAACGACCTATAAGGGAGTCATTAAGGAAGAGGTTTTAGCGGGATTGTCGGTAGAACAGAGAAAAATCAATTGGCAGAGACAGCTGAGTCCGCAAAATGACCAATCGATGGTATATGTTGCGGAAACGAATGATAAAGATATAGTCGGCTTTGTAAGCGGCGGACCAAGCAGGTCGGAAAGTCTTCCATTTGATGGGGAGCTATATGCCATATACATACTGGACCGGTTTCAAAGACAGGGCATTGGACTGCTTTTGCTGCAATCCTTTGTTCGTTTTCTACAGGATCAAGGCCATTCTTCGATGTTTTTGTGGGCACTCGAGGATAACCGTTATAAGGCATTTTATGAGAAATGCGGAGGGATGTCGTGCGGCGAAGAACATATTCAAATTGGAGGAGACCATTTTAAAGAGGTTGCTTACGGCTGGAACAATCTCAATAGATTGAATGGTTTGACGCAGACTTAAATCATAGAAAGAGGCGGTATTCCAAACCGCCTCTTTTTTTTATAGAGAAATACATATGCATATAAAAGCTTGCTCCACATACGACTTTTTTCTTAAACGATCCTTTTTCTTATTCCTCAGTTGTTTTCTCTTTTTTCTTTGCTCGAAACCGCCGAACCTTCATTAAATTTCCACATAGCTTGTCATCACAGTAGCGCTGACGCCGGCTTTTTGTATCGTCGTAAAAAATCCACCGGCAGTTATTATTGCTGCATATCCGGATTCGGGAAGTATCGCCTGTTATAACCGTTTTGGCAAAATCAACGGTAACATCCGCTAATATGTCATCCCAGCAACGGACGTTTCGGACGTAATTCAATTCCAAGCGATCATCGCTGAAGTGAAATTGAGGAAATACGGGTCTACCGTTTATGGTTTCATTGTAGAACTTCACTTCTCCTGCTGTCAGGGGGCTTCCCCCTGCTAGAGAAAATGCCGTTTCGATCAGCTTGTCCCGTAAAAGAGTCATCCTTTTTCGTTCCTCTGTGTCTGGTTCCGGCATAGCAGCATATTGATGCTGAACTAAAAAATGTTGCTGCCATTTTGATGCAAAAAGACGATCTTCGCTTCTTCCTTCCCCCTTCCAATCATGCCATAAACTATTTGCGAAATCCGTCCACAATCGTTCCATGCTTGTTCATCCTCCAGGCCATTCTTGGCTGTATTATATAAATGTAACCTGTAAAATAATAATTAAAGGTTACAACTCGCGCCTTTTTGTGTATATTTAGATTGTAACCTTAAAACATCAATTTAACTAGTTACATAACATTTAAAGGAGGATGAATCAAAATGAGTTCCCCTGCTTTGAAATCTCTCTTGCTGCAAATTGCCCAAAATCAAAAAAACGAAAATTGGTACGTTCCTCTTTCCAAAGCATTGACTGGCTTATCAGCTGAGCTTGGAGCCTGGAAACCGGGGGGCACGGTGAATACAATCTGGCAGACACTCAACCATATGAATTATTGCAATCGCCAGATTTTGAACAAATTAACTGGTGTACAAGATGAACAAAAGGAATATACAAATATTGAAACATTTGGTTCTCCTGGTGATCCTTCGGACGAATCTGGTTTTGCTGCAGTCTGTCGTGAAGCGGATAGTCTATACGGGCAAATTCGGGATTTGCTTGAGGAAATAGAGAAGAATGGCTTAGATCCAGATGGACCTGTCCAAGAGGCATATTTGACGGAACAACTTCCTCAGTGGGTACAGCATGATGCATATCATCTCGGTCAAATTGTCCTCATCCGCAAACTGCGCGGTGACTGGGAACATTAATTTCAAAAAAGTAGATTACAGCTGTTTTAAAATGACAATATATGGTTAATTCTGGGGTACCGGATCAAAAGCGGGAGATACAGTCACGCCGGACTGATAAATATGAAATAGGAGGCTGTTACCTATGTCTACGTCCATTGATCGATTTATCCTGCATAAATTAAACAGCTGTAAAGAAGAAAATACGAGAGAGCATCTGCTTGAATTGTTTATGATTCGTATTGAGATGGCAGCCAGGACTGAGGATTTGATGAAACGCCGTAAGTCTGTGTTTATTGGATAATGTTCGTAAGACAACTTCTATTTGTGAAGAAATTTATTAAAGCGAGAGAACCTCGATCAGGAGGTTCTTTTTTTTATGCTCTGTTCCAGAAAGGAAGTCAACAAAAGATACCCGATGTCAATACGCTCCACTATAAAAGCTGAAGACCGTCCTCCTATAATCAATTTGAAGGAGGAGACCGTACATGCGCATTAACAAACAATTTATCCGAAACATTCCGCTTCATCTTATGATTCTTCCGGGACTAATTATTGTCTTTATCTTCAGTTATATCCCGATGGCAGGACTCGTCATTGCTTTTCAGAATTTCTCTCCGATCGCTGGCTTTAAAAATATGAATTGGGTTGGTTTTGACAATTTTAGGTACTTGTTTGACTTGCCTGGATTCAGTCAGGTGGTCTGGAACACGGTATTTATTTCAGTTATGAAAATTACCGCTGGTCTAGTTGTCCCCGTACTTGTTGCACTGCTGCTTAATGAAGTGAGAAGGACGGGATTTAAAAGGACGATCCAGACCATCATTTATATGCCGCATTTCTTTTCATGGGTTATTCTGGCGAGCATTATTGTCGATGTATTATCTCCCAGCAGCGGAATAGTGAATATGGCGCTAAAAGCTGTCGGAATTGATCCGATCCAATTTCTGGCGAGTAATGAGTGGTTCCCCTACATATTAGTTATAACGGACCAATGGAAAGAATTCGGGTTCGGAACGATTATATATCTGGCTGCACTTACGAGCATTGATCATTCTCTATACGAAGCCTCTGTCATTGACGGAGCGGGCCGCTGGAAGCAGACATGGCATATTACGCTCCCGGGCATTCGGCCGATTGTTATCCTGATGGTTACACTTAGCCTCGGCAATGTACTTAACGGAGGATTTGACCAGGTCTTTAACCTCTACAATCCGCTCGTATATGAATCAGGAGATATTTTGGATACGATGATCTATCGAATCGGTCTGCAGGATGCTCAATATTCTGTATCAACCGCGCTTGGATTAATCAAATCCGTTGTTTCATTTGTTTTTATAGGCCTAGGTTATTATTTGGCTTATCGGCTTGCTAATTATCGGATCTTTTAGAGGAGGCTTAAGGCATGCACCATACATCTAAAGCCTATCGCGCTTTTTTGGTGATTAACTATGCAATATTAACGATACTCGCTTTACTATGCTTGTTTCCGATTGTGAACATTTTAGCCATTTCATTTAGCTCCAGCGATGCGGTGAAAGCAGGGAGTGTAACTTTTTGGCCGGTAGATTTTACGCTCTCCTCTTACCAGTACATTTTGGAACATAGACAGTTTCTCAACTCGTTTGGTACGAGCCTGCTGCGGGTGGGGCTCGGTGTCCTCGTGAATCTGGTATTTACCATCCTTGTTGCCTATCCGTTATCAAAGGAGGCAGATAGGTTCCGATCCAGAACCGCATATGCCTGGATATTCGTCTTTACCATGCTGTTCAGCGGCGGGCTGATTCCCGGATATCTTATTGTCAAAGAAGCCGGACTGCTGGATTCCATCTGGGCATTAATCCTTCCTGGAGCGGTACCGATCTTTAACGTACTCCTAATGCTGAATTTTTTCCGCGGACTGCCGAAAGAGCTGGAGGAAGCCTCGTGGATGGACGGCGCGGGTCATCTGCGTACACTGTGGAGTGTTTACTTGCCCATATCTCTGCCAAGTATCGCTACGGTCACTTTGTTTGCGCTTGTTGGTCATTGGAATGCATGGTTTGACGGCATGATTTATATGAAGAGTCCGGATCACTATCCACTTGCAACCTACCTTCAATCCATGCTTCAGCAGGTACAGACGATTAGCACCGACAATATGACATTTGAAGATGCAGCTTTGCTGAATCAAATATCGGATCGAACAACACAAGCTTCCCAAATCTTCTTATCCGTCATTCCTATACTGGCGATCTATCCTTTTCTGCAGCGATATTTTGTTCACGGTCTTGTTGTTGGCAGTGTTAAGGGGTAAGATTCGTAAGGAGAAGCTTTTGGCAAGAAAGGGGCCGATTTCTGGCTCCTTTTTGCGTTAGGAGAGGAGACGATCGTTACCTTGAGACAGTTCCTTGGAATGTGGAATTCGAAATCGATTGTGGTGAAGCTGATGGGCGCTTTTGTACTCGTCATTTTGCCGTTATACGTGATCAGCACCTTAATGACCGTTTCCAGTTCTGCACAAATGCAGGCCGAAGTCGAAAGTGCTCATGAATCCAAGCTTCATTTTTATCATAGTCATCTGGAGTTTGAGCTTCAACGGATGAACGGACTGGTGAATGAATACACCTTCGACGAGACGATGTCAACACTAAGCACGCGTATACCTATCATGAGCACTTATGAAGTGACCTCGAGTCTAAACAATATTCATAACAAGCTGACTCAGATCAGAGAAACAAGTCCTTATATCAGCGATGTTGTTTACTATGTTCCTGCACTTCATAAGCGAGTCAGCGCTGTCGATGGTATTCGAACAGTAGATGATGAGGAGTGGAAGAGGCTGATTGATTCAATGGGAAATTTGCACGGTGCTCTGTCCCACACAGGGAATGACCTGTACTTGCTTCGCAGCAACCCATACAACATGAATCGTGATGAAGCTCCTAATTTCCTGCTCGGCATCCGATTATCCAGTGAAGAATTAAAACGAAGGCTTCAGGAATTCTCAGAAACAGGCGGGAGCGAGATTACTCTGGCCTTCGGCAGCCAGAACGATATCGTGATCTCTTCTTCAGGCCAGCCTGCAGCCATCCAACAGGCAGCACTGACCTTGGATGCATCACAGCCAGCCGAGTATATTACGCGCTACGATACTCAAGGGTCCTACCATTACTCTCTTTATGACCGTGAACATTACTTTACCCTAACAGCAAGTATTCCTCATCACGTACTAAACGCACCTATTGAAAAATACACCTTATGGGTATGGATTTTGACAATTATCTCGATTTTTATTATTTTCATCTATTCATTCTCTGTATATAAATCAATCCATAAGCCTATGTCCGTGCTGATCGGCGGTTTCAAAACAGCAGAACAGGGACAGACCGGTATTCATATTCCGCATTCAAGAAGAGATGAGTTTGGCTATTTATACTCTCGTTTTAACGATATGCTAAAACGCTTACATACTTTGATTGAGGACAATTATGTAGCCCGGATCCGTACCAGTGAGGCAGAGCTGAAGCATCTTCAGTCTCAGATCAAGCCCCATTTTTTATACAACAGTTTTTTTAATATTAAGCAGATGGCAGAGGTAGAGAATGTAGAGCTGATTCAACAATTTACGGATTATTTGGGGCAGTATTTTCGTTATATGACGAGGGATTCCAAGTCGGAAGTGTCGCTTGGGGAAGAAATTGATCATGCACTTGTTTATTTGGCTATTCAAAATATTCGCTTCGGGTCGCGGGTTCATGCAACTGTTCCTGAGATTGAGCCTAATTTCAGGGGAATAACGGTTCCAAGAGTTATCATTCAGCCCGTCATTGAGAATGCATTTGAACATTCCTTGTCTAAGCGAATACAAGGCGGAATTTTGAAGATATCATATGAAAGCAGTGAAGGGAAGCTCCGCATTTTAATTGAAGATAACGGCCAGGAGCTGACAGAAGATGCTCTAAATGCACTGTCAACTAAGTTATCTTATGCAGATCATAGATATGAAGGAGAAGAAATTACAGGGCTCATGAACGTTCATCAGCGTCTGCGTATCAAGTTCGGCAATGACTTTGGACTGAGTGTAGTGCGAAGTGAGCTTGGGGGTCTCTGTGTTATTTTTAGCATTCCATTACAAGGAGAAGATGAATAATGCGCCGAATGCTGATCGTTGATGATGAGCCTCTTATATTAGATGGGCTTTATGCCTATTTTCAGAAAGCGGAAATAAATGAGCTTGAAATTATCAAAGTCTATTCTGCCGTCGAAGCTGTGGAGTGGCTGAATACGGTGAGGATTGATATCGTGCTCAGCGACATTTGCATGCCTGGGATGGATGGAATGGCATTGATTCAGGAGATCATGGACCGCTGGCCGCGCTGTAAAATCATATTGCTGACAGGGCACAACGAATTTGATTATGCCCATCAAGCGATACGTAATCCGTGTGTTGTCGATTATCTGCTTAAGACCGAGGGAATGAGTCAAATTCGTAAGGCGGTAGAGCGGGCATTGCAGCAAATCTCTGAAGAGAATGACTTTCGCCATCAGACCGGGTGGTTCCGTAACAAGCTTCCCCGTGCCTTACCTCAGCTCCATAGACAGCTGCTCATGGATACCATACAGCGAGACGAGAACCTGGATCCTATCAGCCTTCAAGATGAGTTCGACGCAATCCAGCTTCCTTTTACCTCGAGTGATCTTGTTCTGCCCGTTGTCATTCGGGTGGAGGAGTGGAACAACTATGATACGAGCTCCGATAGGAGCCTTATCCGCTATGCAGCAGCGAATATAGCAGAAGAATACTTACAGGATAAAGCACGTGTAAAGGCTGTTGACCTGGATCATCAAGTTATTGCCTGCTTCGTTCAGTCAGAGAACAGCGCATATCACCATACGGTTGAGGATGGGTGGATTCGCACTATTCGTTTTGTGCACGGCACGCTTGAAACGGTGCAGCAGTCCGTCGCGAGCTGTTTGAATATCTCCGCCTCGATCATGGTGAGTGAGCAGCCGGTGGAGTGGTCGAAGTTGAATCAGGTAATTACGCGGCTTCGTCTATCCGGATTGGAGGGTCCGGGTCAAGGGATGGAAAAATTGCTTCGGGTCGATGTGCAAAACGGGAGCAGTCATACTCCTCTATTTATGAATAAGGTCGCTGTTGCAGCTCTTCATTTAGAGCAGATCAAACAGCGGCTGACAACACGCGACAAGGATTGGAGCGAATCCTTCCGCAAGTGGACGGAGACGGCATCAGAGGGACTAGAGGATCCTTTTTTTCGGATGAGAATCTATTCTGCAGCCAGCAGCTGCTTATTAGAGGTTTTGCAGGAGCTTGGTTTATATGAATCGGCTCTAAAGGACATCGATTTGTCAAAAATCCTTCATTATAATGTCCAAACCCGCTGGACAGAAATCGTCTCATTTTTTCAATCTGCGTTCGAGTGGATTGCTTCCAAGAGAAGTGACAGCCGGATTACGGATCAGTCCCAAATCCTTATTGCAATACATACCTACATTAAAAATCACTTGGAGGATGATTTATCGCTCACCCGAATTGCACAGGAAGTGTCGCTGAATCCATCCTATCTTTCCAGATGGTATAAACGAATTACTGGAAAAGGCATATCCGATTATATCTATGACAAAAGAGTGGAACGGAGCAAGGAGCTGCTGCTTGGATCCACACTAAAAATGCATGAAATATCATCAAAAGTAGGCTTTAGTGACCAGCACTATTTTTACCGTTTTTTTAAAAAGGCGATCGGCTGCACTCCACAGGAATATCGGGATCAGAAAAACTGAAATTAGATAAAAAATGGTAAATGAAAGATACCTGATGTAAAGAGGAGCCACTCGTATTTGTCAGCGCTTTCTTAGTACGATGAGTATATACCTCAGAGGAGGAAACAAAAGGGGGATTAACATGGGATTGTCACTTAGAAAATTATCATTTATGTCAATGTCTATGGTATTAACTGCAGCACTTGCCGCTTGTTCATCCGGCGGAGGGAGCACAGAAGCAGAAACCTCACCGGCTGCAGAGCAGCAGGATGCTGGAGGACCGCTTACTAAATATGATCCGCCGATTAAGCTGAGATCTACCATGAACGAGACGGGTAAAGAGACGCTTGCTCAGGGAGACAGCCATACCGATAACATTTGGCTCCGGGGCTATAAGGACGAGCTGGGGATTGAAGTTACGTATGATTGGGTTGTAGCCGATGCTAACTACAATGACAAGATGAATGTTACGCTCGCGAGCGGTGATTTGCCTGACGTTCTTAAGGTAAGCGCGGTTCAGTTTGAGCAATTGCATGAAGCTGGCATGCTCGAAGATTTAACAGAGGTTTATGATAAATATGCATCAGATCTTGTGAAAGAGTTCTTGTCAGCAGAAGATGGAGCAGGACTCAAGCCGGTGACTAAAGACGGTAAAATTTATGCAATGGTCAGCTTCCCAGGCTCCTTAGATTCATCGGATATGATCTGGATTCGCCAAGATTGGCTGAAGAACGTGGGACTTGAAGCTCCGAAATCAATGCAGGACGTTATTGAAATTGCGGAAGCTTTCACCTTCAACGATCCAGACGGCAACGGTAAACAGGACACTTTCGGTATCGCTCTAAACAAGGACCTGCCGATTAACGGCTTTCTGCTAGGATACCATGGCTATCTGGAAACATGGATCAAGGATGATTCAGGTCAGATTGTGAACGGTACGATTCAGCCAGAGGTTAAAGAAGGGCTCAGAGAGCTGCAAAGATTGTATAAAGATGGGGTTATTGATCCTGAGTTTGGTGTAAAGGACTTTGCAAAAATGATAGAGGATGTCAATGCCGGCAAGTCAGGTATGTTCTTTCTCCCGCAATGGGCTCCGTTTCAGGTGAGCGGGATGATAAAGAACGACCAGAATGTAGACTGGCTTCCGTATCCGGTTCAATCTATTGATGATCAGCCGGCCAAAACACAAAATCATTTGACGCTCGGCGGAATATTTGCTGTACGTAAAGGCTATGAGCATCCTGAAGCGCTGATTAAACTGCTGAACTTCCAAGCGGAGAAAATGTTTGGTGAGTCTGCTAAGACTGAGCGCGCATCCTATTTGAATGGTGAAACCGGACTTGGGTTCCAGAACTCAACCGTATCAAATTTGCCTGCTAACAAAAACGTTCAAGCCCAAGATGAGGTTGAGAAAGCACTTGAGTCAGATGATACATCAGGACTGGGACTTGAGGCTAAGCTGTTCTATGAGGATATTTTGGACTATCGGTCCGGCAATCTTGATAAATGGCATATGGAACGAATTTTTGGACCTGAGAGCTCTCAGGGTGTAATTAAGCATTACCGGGATAATGAACTGATCGTTATGAATGAATTTATCTATGCACCGACCAAAACGATGAATACGAAATCAGCGACGCTAGATAAGCTGAGAGCAGAAACCTTCCTGAAAATTATATACGGTAATCTCCCTATCGATGAGTTTGATAACTTCGTAGCGAATTGGAAGAAGCTCGGCGGAGATGAAATTACCAAAGAAGTAAATGAAGTTATAAGTGCAAACCAGTAAAGTACAGACACAAAAGAGCCACAATGCGAATCTGCGTATTGTGGCTTTGCCGTGCAGAGCATACAAAAACACTATCCCTTTAGTACAGGGATAGTGCCAGTGTGTCATCTTCTCTGATGCTGTGAAGAATGGCTTCGCTTCCGATAATTTCAATACTGATTAATGAGTTCAAACATTTTTGTAATGCTCGTTTTCCATTACTAATCTTATGTTCTAATGCGCTGCTGAGCAGCTTTAATGTTTTTTGTACAGGTTGCTTGTTCTCAGTGTTAAAATAGACCGGAATTTTTTTGTTTTGGAAAAAGATTAATGTTTTCAATTGAAATCACCTCAACTAGATTACTAGAGTTGTTTCATGTTGCTAATTCTATATATCGTTGCTTAAAATTACCTTAAAATAACCTTATGGAAACATAAAGATAATAATTGTTTGAAAAGTGTTCACAATTAGGTTGCAGTCAAGAAAGTTCTCTTATTTTGGCGGATTAGCAGAAGGCTTGTCATAATTTCGTGTTTTTGAAGCTATATCGATGTGGATAACTGAGTCTCAGGTAATGTTTTTGTGAGCTACATATAGGTATTTCGCTTTAAAAATGATCGGTTAACATTGCAATAAAGGGCCTTATGTAAGAAAATATGATAGATTAAGAGTGAAGTGATTCGCCAAAATGTGTAAATTTAGATTTAGGACGATGGACATAGCTGAAAAGGGCGTGATGGGATGATTTTAACGGTCGTTCAAGGAAGACGGGAGATCGAATGGATTGATATCGAGGTTCCGGATGAAAGTACGGTTCAGTATTTTAAATCTGTTCTTTCCGTTCGTATATTTAATGAACCGCCCCAAGAAAACGTTCAATATATATTGGAAGCCAAATTTCCGGAGGGGAACTGGTTTACGCTTTCGGATGCCAAACAATTAACTGAAACAGGAATACGGGAAGGTCATTATGTAAGATTGCAGAAAACATTTTCTACAACAAATAATGAAGCGCCGATACACGGAAGAAGATCTTTGTTTCAAAATGATAATTTGGGGTAATAACACCGAGTTCTTATAATGAAGCGAATTTCAGTACGGCCATATGAAAGGAGGAAGTTTCTTGAACGTGTTGTACCAGCGTTCCCCGCGAATGAAGGAAGTCCTCAAAAAAGAAACACTGGAGATCTTAAGGCCTCCAATCGAGCCAAACAAACCTTCATTCTCAATTATTTCTATTATAATACCGCTTGTTATGACATTAGCTACGGTAGGGCTTTACTTTTATTTAAGCCGGACCGGACGCTTTGCGAACAGCAGCTATATGACCATTCAGATGGTCATGATGACGATGATGCTCGCGACTTATACCATTCCCTTCTTCGTTTATCTGAGCAATAAAAAAGAGTATCATAAGAGGCTGGCTGAAAGAGAAGATATGTATAAAACACAGCTTGCAAAGCACCGAGAAGAGCTGGAAAGGGAAGCAGAAAGACAGGTGCAGGTAAGCCATGATATCCATGGAGATCCTGAAGTATGCAGCCAGATTGTAAAGAATAGACACAGTTCTTTATGGGAACGATCACCTGACGATGATGATTTTCTGGCGGTGCGCGCAGGAGTAGGAGCTGCGCCTTTTCGGATTACGATAGCTCCTCCGAGATTTGACGGTTATGAGCGGGAGCCTCTCATTGAAGCTGCACATGAATTGGCTAATGACTTTCAAATGGTAGAGGGAGCTTCCATTGCACTCCCGATATTTGAATCTAAAATTGTCGGCATTGTGGGGGACCGAGAAGATGTTCTATCCATGCTGCGCGTAATCATAACTCAAATTACGACCAGACATTCTCCTGATGAGGTTAAGCTTGCAGCCTTTTATGAAGAAAAGGAAGCAGAGGATTGGGAGTGGATGCGCTGGTTCCCGCATGTTTGGGATGATGAGCGTGGACAACGATTTATGGCGGATAGACATAGCGGAGCCCATCAGCTGGCTGACAGCTTATATACAACACTAAACCGGCGTAAAAACGCCAAAAAAGAGCGGGGCAACAAGGGACCCGATATACCGGCATATATTGTTCTGATGTCGGAGCGGGATATTATCGAAGAAGAACCGTTGCTTCCGTTGATCCTGGAGGATCCTGAGGCCATCACGACATGCACCATTATTTTGGCTTCACGCAAAGAGCATTTGCCGATGCATTGCCAGCTCGTTGTGGAAGCTCGCAAGACGGAAGGAAGCTATTCCAAGAAGACCGAGCAGGCTGATGTGGTGCATCAATCCTTTATTTCGGATCGCATGACCCGCTCTGAGGCTGAAATTTCTGCTCGTAACATGGCTCCTCTGAGATTAAAGCGTTCTTCTGCCTCCGAGATTCCTCCGCTGCTGCCGCTGTTTGACATGATGGAAGTTTCAAGAGTGGAGCAGCTGAGTGTTTTTGACAGATGGTCGCGGAACAGGTATCCTAATACGCTGCCTGTGCCGATGGGCGTTCGGGCTGGGGGCAAACGGGTTTACCTTAATCTTCATGATAAAATAGAACGGCAAGGGCATGGGCCGCACGGACTTATCGCAGGTACGACCGGCTCAGGAAAAAGTGAAGTTATACAATCGATTGTTGCTTCTCTAGCCTCCGAGTTCCATCCGCATGACTTGGCTTTTATGCTGATTGATTATAAGGGCGGAGGCATGTCCAACACTTTCGATAAACTGCCGCATGTCGTGGGAACCATTACGAATTTGGATCAGTCTCTTATGGAAAGAGCAAAAATTTCCCTTCGTGCCGAATTGGTACGAAGACAAAAAATATTGAATGATGCTGGGAATTTGCAGCATATCGATGAATATTACAAGTGGCTGAATACGAATGCTGCCGAGCCGCTTCCGCATCTTGTCATTATTATTGACGAGTTTGCTCAGCTAAAACGTGAGCAGCCGGAGTTTATGGATGAGCTTATCAGTATTGCCGCAATCGGAAGAACTCTTGGAGTTCACTTGATATTGGCCACTCAAAAACCAGCTGGAGTCGTGGACGACAAGATATGGAGTAACTCTAGATTCAGAATCTGTCTGCGTGTTCAGAGCGAGGGAGACAGCCGGGATATGATCAAAATCCCGAATGCTGCTTGGATTACGAAGCCTGGACGCGGTTATTTCCAGGTGGGCAGTGATGAAGTATTTGAAGAAATGCAATTTGCCTGGAGCGGAGCGCCCTATACATCCCATACGGATGACAGCGCATCTTCGCTTCCGCTTATGGAAGTAAGGCTAAACGGGAAGCGTGAGCCTCTCTTGACGGGAGAAAGAGTGTCAATGATGCAGTCTGAGGGTTCATCCAAGCAGCTGCAGGTATTTATTGATCATATTTCAGAGGTTGCAGAGCAAGCGGGTATTGAACGACTTCAAGGTCCTTGGCTTCCACCGCTGCCTGAAGTTATTGAATGGGAAGAGTTAGAATCAACCGAAGCTTATGCTTCCGACCCAGGACAGCTAGAGCCTGTTGTGGGAATCGTCGATGATCTGATCAATCAAAAGCAATTACCTATGTCAATGAATGTGAGTCAGGGGCATCTTGCCGTTTATGGTATGCCGGGTCTCGGAAAAACCTCTTTTGTTCAAACGCTCCTAATGTCTCTTGCTAGAGGAACCAGCAATTGGCATGGATATGTTATTGATATGGGCAGGATGATGCGTGATTTCAATCGTCTGCCGCAAATTGGCGGTGTCATGTCCGCTGAGGATAATGACCGGATTAAACGGTTATTCCGATACTTAGCCAAAGTGTTCACTCAGCGAAGGGATTTGATTGCTGATGCAGGTGTCAAGACGGTCGCTTCATACCGAAGAAGCACGGGGCAGCAGCTGCCTCAAATCATTGTAGTCATCGACGGTTATCTGTCATTCCGAAACTCATATCCGGATGAGAACGAGCAGCTGGAGCTGCTTCTAAGAGAAGGAACAAGTCTTGGTATTACTTTTGTAGTAACAGCCAATCGAATTACAGATATTTTCGAAAAGATACGAAGCAATATTACAAACGCAATAACCTTTGAAATGGCAGATCCTAGCGATTATTATTATGCAGTAGGAAGACCGGCACGTACGCCAAACGGCTTTCCGCCGGGCAGAGGGCTGGTAAAAGGCCAAACGCCTCCACTCGAATTTCAAGCAGTGCTGCCGGTAAGCGGAACAGACGAAGCGGAACGTGCGGATCAGTTGAGGTCGCTGATCGGAACGATTCGAGATACCTTTAAAGGTACTGAGGCACAAAAGATTGAACCGCTGCCTGATGTCATAACACTCGAAGAAGTCATTAAAAATACGAGCCGTACACTGAGCCAAGAGCACAGAGATGTATTTAATGTGCCCGTTGGACTCATGACAGATGACCTTGAAGTGTTTAATATCAGTCTTCGTGAAGGCCCGCACTTTATGGTTGCGAGTCCGCTCGAGAGCGGAAAAACCAGCTTCATGCAAACTTGGATGCTGTCCTTGGCCTATCATTATTCTCCGGAAGAGCTGCATATGTATTCCATTGATACAAGGTATGGGGAAGATGGTCTCAGCAGTCTTCGTCATCTACCTCATATTAGAAAGATTGCATCCAGAGATGAAGAACTGATGCCGCTGATACAGGAAGTTCATGATACAGTGATGAGACTTTCCGCTAACGATACCGGACCTGAGGTCGTTTTGTTTATAGATGATGCAGACACACTGGCGAAACAAATGAATGATTTTACAATGAAGGATCAACTAAGCGCGATCGTCCGTCAAGGCAGGGATCGAGGAGTTCATGTTATCATTGCGGGTGTGGCCGCGGACTTCCCGACCTTCGGGGCAGATTGGGTAACAGATATCAAGGCTTCGCAGAGCGGATTATTGTTCGGGACGCTCGACCCGAATGATTTGTCGTTCTTTAGAATCCCTTTTTCTGAATCCAATACAGGGGCGAGTGGTCTTAAAGTCCTTCCTCCGGGGCAAGGGTACTATGTAAAACGGAGGTTTTCCAGGGTTAAAGCAGCGCTGCCATGGATTAACAATAAAGAATGTGATCATTGGCTCGAAAAAATTAGAGACCGATGGCATGTTGTAGTTTGAAGGGAGGTGGCTCATAATGTTGACGGTTCATCATTCCAAACAGAAAGTAGTAACACTGGAGCAGAAAGAATTATTCTTTCTGGCAGGGATCATAGGTTCTGATCGATTGCTCGGTGTGGAAGACCCTTTTCTTGGTTTTTTGACAGAGGATATCGTACAGGAATGGGAGAATACAAAGGAAGAGTTATTAACAAAAGGGTATTTAACCAGAGATCCAGACTCTAGTGAACTCATCATGACACCAACCGTGTTCTCAAGGGTTGCCATTGCAGGGTTATCCTCCAGAGCTTGCCGATTCCAGATGAAGAGGAAGTGCGGAGAAAAGCTCGAAGGTTACCTGCACTGCACGAATGAACGCGTAGTGGAATTGATCCGGACACAAGAGGAGCCCGACACCTACCAATTATCAGACCTGGGCAATGTTGAGCAGGCCTGCATAACGGTTGCAAGTAAAATCAAATGGGGGGAACAACCTCTAAGTACCGATATTCCGGCTTTAATGTTCTCAAAGAAACGATTCTATGAAATTGTGAATGGTACTCTTGATGAAGCAGCATTAACGGGGGCACTGACAGAAGCTTGTTATGATTCCCAGGGAGCACGCGCTCTTGCTGAAGCCATTGTTCATCAGGAGACAGGAGGAGAATTGCAGCTGCTCGTCTGGAACGGACAAGAATGGGAATCTCAGTCTGCTGCTTTTATATCGAGTACTTCAATAAACTGGCTGCTGCGAATGAGCACAGCCGGCAAAGGGGATTGGCTCATCGCGACGCCTATGAGCCAGGTGGATTTTAAAGATATGCTTCTAGAGTGGCTGAATCAGCCAGCAGTTCAAGAGGAAAGGTGATGCATAATGCGCATTCGTGTGGAACCGGATGTGCTTCGGACGCTTAGCAGCCAATTAAAGCATGCGGCGGAGCAAATTCAGCAAATTGTGGTTGGTTTAGAACAGGCGCTTGGCGGAATTGAAGGCGATACTGCTGTTCATGAGGGAATTGTCTATGAATGGATGAGATCGAAGCAACTTGCCGGGCATATTGAATTAGAACTTGAGAGATTTGGCACCGAATTGCTTCGAAAGGCTGAAAATTTCAAGCTTGCGGACGAAGAGTATAAGTCATTTTTAAGTCACGTAGATTTCACAAACGTTTCTCCGATGCGTATGCTGCAGTCTCAAAACCTGGATTCTATTAAAAGTGATAACTTCATAGCTCATTCCATATCAAACCCTAGGTCTGCTGTCATGGCTATACAGCAATCATGGGCAGGCGGGGATAAGCTGAACGATGTAGGGACCCTGAGATTAGCAACAGAGCTAAACCCTAAAGGCTGGAAGTTTACTGACCCTTCATTCGATGTGATGGTAGGCTGAAAAATTTGTCGGTTCCGTGTTAAAAGCAGTTTCATGTGCTCATATTTGGGTGTAATAACAAATAGGACCAATGACTTTAGACATGCCTTCTATCGTTTGGTACAATTTTCATGTGATTTACCTAATATTTGCAGATGAAAAAGGAGGATGGCCCTACTATGTCAGGACGTATTCTAATATCCCCGGAACAAGTAGACCAGGTAGCAAACCAATTCAAACAAAGTGGTGAACAAAGTCAACAGATCGTTTCCAGCTTGACTCAATCCATAAACGGTATGGAAGGACAATGGGAAGGTATGACGAAGCAACGTTTCTTCCAAGAATTCCAAGAAGCAAGCAAACAAATGCAAAGCTTTGTTCAAACACTAAACAGCATTAGCCAAGAACTGACAGCTATTGCTGCTAAATTCCGTCAAGTTGACCAAGCTCGCTAATACGGAAATATTGAACTTATATTACTCTAGGAAACCGGGAGTTCTTACAACTTCCGGTTTTCTTGCATCACAAATGTTAAAAGAGAGGGATGTTCATGTCTTATCAACCAAAACCCGGTGACGAGCTCCTCATAAGCGGCGAGAAATACACCATAGGACAACATCCGGCTGCTCCGGGCATTGCATATGCACAGACAGGCAGACAGGGAACAGTGTATAAACTTATACCGCAGAACGGGCATGATTATGAGTCCAAAGCACTTAAAGTGTTTTTCCCTAAGTTCCGTGTCCCTGCCATGGTATACCAATCAGAGCAGATGGAAAAATACAGCGAAATATCTGGCTTACAGGTATGTAAACGAGACGTGCTTACTCCTGAAAGAAACGGAAAGTTAATTAGTGAGCACGGAGACCTTCTATATGCAGTGCTCATGCCTTGGGTCGATGGTATCAGCTGGTTCGATATCGTCTGTGACAAAAAGCAGCTCACTCCTGAACAAAGCCTTATTCTTGCATCATCGCTTGCAAGCATAGGCTCGGCCATGGAGCAAAGAGGGATTGCGCACTGCGATCTTTCTGCACCAAACGTCCTTATTCCGTTTTTTTCCGAAGTAGAACGGCCTGAAGGGGCTGCGGCGGTTGAACTGGTCGACGTTGAACAGCTGTACAGTCCCAAGATGGATCGGCCTGATGCACTGCTCGCTGGCTCCGCAGGATATGCCGCACACCGTATTGTAAACAGTGGTCTATGGAGCAGTTATGCTGATCGGTTTGCCGGAGCTGTGATCTTAGCCGAAATGCTCGGCTTTAGTGACCCGGAGGTCGTAGAGCGTACCTATGGAGAAAGCTATTTCGATCAGCGGGAGCTGCAAACAAGCAGTGACAGGTATCTTAAACTTCAGAAATCTCTTGAATCCAGATTCGGTTCAAAAATCTCGGAACTGTTCGGTAGAGCATGGCACAGCCAAGATTTAAGCAGCTGTCCAACCTTCGGAGAGTGGCTCGTTGCGATATCCACGATCGATTTGAATGCACTACCTGCTGCGAATGCTCTAAGTGAAAAGCCGGACAGCCAGCATGAAGCGGATGCCTCCGTTAATGAAGCAAGCCCCACGCCGGCACCGATTCCTGTCATTTCAGCCGAATCACCGGCAGAAGCTGCGAGCTCTTCAATGGATGCAGGAACTCAAAAGGAGCAGCTTGATCGTCTTCTTCAAGAAGCTTCAGAGAAGGAGCGCTCGGGAGAGAACCAATCTGCCCTTGATTTATACAAAACCGCTTTGCGGTATGAGAAGCCGGGCACTGCTTTACATGTAGAAATCCAGGCTGCGATCGATCAACTGGAGGCAGCCATGGCAAGTGAAGTCAAGGAGCCTCAGGCAAGTCGTTTCTCAAAATTTCGCAATCGAAAAGTGGCGATAGCCGGGGCAGCTGTTCTGCTGATTGGTGCCATCGCCATTCCAGGAATGCACACCCTGGCTGAGCAGGCAGAGACGAAGCAACTGCAAGAACAGCAGCTGGCGAAGCAGCAGGAAGAGCTGGCGAAGCAGGAGGAAGAAAGAAAAGCCCAGGAAGCTGCAAAACTGGCAGAGGAGAATAAGAAGAAGCAAGAGGCTGAGCTTGCCCAGAAGAAAGCGGAAGAAGAGAAAGCAAGACTTGCCGCTGAAGAAGAGCGGGCAGCGCTTCAAGCCAAATACGATAAGCAAGCAAAATATGAGGCCTATCTGGCTCAGGTTGAAGCAAAAAAGAAAGCGCAGGAAAAAGCAGCTCTGCAGGAGAAATATGATAGTCAAGCAAAATACGAAGCTTATTTAGCCCAGCTGGAAGAGAAGAAAGCACGGCAAGCAGAAGAAGCGAAGAAACAGGCGGCAGAGGACGCAGCTGCTAAAGAAGCTGAAGCTGCAAGACAGGCTCAGGCAGCTAAAACGGCTGCAGCCAAGGCAGCAGCTCAGAAAGCGGCAGCTGAAAAAGCAGCAGCTGAGAAAGCAGCTCTTAAGAAGAAGCGTGCTGAGAATGTTAAGCAGCTAATTGCCTACTATAATTTGGCTTATAATGCACAGCAAGGCAAGAAGATTGAAAATGCAAGAACCCATGCAAATGCCTTTATGGACTTGTATAATCAGGATGCCGAGTATTTTGCTGGGGTAGGAAAAGTAGGACAGCGGAAGACGCATATTTACAAATTTGTTAGAAACAGAAGCTATAAATTGCCTGATATTTAAGCTAGGGGTGAATGAACGGTAATGAACTATACAATACAAGCATCTCAGAGAACGCCGGCTCTTATCATTTACTTAATTGATATAAGCGCATCTATGAACATGATGATGGAAAATCGCAGAAGGATGGACATTGTGTACGATGCCTTATCTCTTGCGATACGTCAAATGGTGTTTCGTTCTACGAAGGGGAGCAGGCTGACCCCGAGATATCGAATTGCTATTCTGGCATACAGTGATGATGTGTACGATTTACTCGGAGGAGTCAAGGGTATTGATGAAATTGCCGCGATTGGCTCCATTCCCGATTTAACGCCAATGCGTTTTTCCGATTCTGCAAAAGCCTTTACGCAAGCAGAAAAAATATTACAGGCCGAGCTTCCTTATATGCAGGATTGTCCTGCGCCGCTCATTTGCCATATGACAGATGGAGTCGCTACAGGCGAAGATCCGGAGCCTATTGCAAGACGAATTATGAATATGAGTGTTCCGGACGGTAATGTCTTAATTGAGAATATCTTTATCTCTGACCACCTGCTCAGCGCACCCATTCCAGAACCAAGAAGATGGGGCGGCATTACTCAGGATACCGAGCTTAAGGATGAGCACGGAGAAAAGCTGAAGAAGATGTCATCCCCACTTCCGGAAAGTTACCGGGAAATGCTTGTAGAGGCAGACTATTTGCTTGCTCCAGGTTCATTAATGATGCTTCCTGGCACATGTGCAGAGCTTGTATCCATCGGATTTCAAATGTCAGCGGCTACGCCGGTCAGGTAGGGGGGATTAAAGTGAAATCTTTGCGAATGTCTATTCCAGGTCAAGAAAAAGATCATCCGGAAGGAATTTTTCACTTTGTCAGTTCACAGCAAACCGATCAGCCGCTGACCTCCTATAAAGGACGTCTTGCTTGCCGATACGGTTATGGACTTTCTGCAGAATCGGTGTCCTATGGGGACAACGGGCAAGACTTTGCCGCAGTTCATGTCAACGGCGATGTCTGCACATTTGTCCTATGCGATGGGGTCTCGATGAGCTATCATGGTGATTTTGCTGCCAGATATTTGGGTGAGGCACTGCATGGGTGGATGCTGGAAACGAAGGATTGGTCTGTCTCCCGCTTGCACCAATATCTAATGAATATAACCGTTCCTGCTTCCAGGGAGCTGAATACATATCAAGCCGCTCATCAAGATAAAGTCCCGGTAATGCTGCGCGAAGTTCTTGAAGCGAAGAAGAAGCATGGGAGCCAGTCTATGTACATCTGCGGCAAATTGCAGCTCGGAGCAGGGAAAAAAGGCAGCAGGCTGCAGCTTGCATGGCAGGGCGATTCACGAATTCGTCTATTTCAAGACGGGACGGAAGTAAGGGAATCCTTCGAACATACGCGGGATACTTCCGAGCGTTGGTCGACTTTGGAAGGGCCGGTCGGGGGCAGCCCGCATATATTTGAGAAGGCTTATAAGTCGGGCGAGAAGCTGGTATTAAGGCTGTATACGGATGGCATGGGTGAACTGGATCCGATTGGGCTTTATCTGCCTGATGAACAGATTCAGGTGCTGCTGGATGCACATCACACAGGCGGTTTGGAAGATGATGCAGCATTCATTGAACTAAGTTTTATTTCTTAATCTGTCCTGCTATTAAAAATCTCCTGATATGGGCATTCTTATGTAAAGAGCTTTTTGTGCTCGATTACATAAATTTAAGCCTAAGGAGTGAACACGATGTCTTCAGATCACGGATCGCGCTTTAATGGAAAGACTGCGATCATTACAGGAGCCGGTTCAGGTATTGGAAGGGCGGCTGCCGTGAAGCTGGCACAGGAAGGTGCTAACGTTGCCTTATTTGACTTAATTGATAAACGTACAGAAGAAGCCGAGCAGGAAATCAAAAAGATTAGTAAAGGTAAGGTTCGTTCCTATGATGTGGACATCTCCGATGCAGCCCGGGTCTCAAAGGCTGTAGAGGATACGGTGAAAGAACTTGGAGGCATTGATATCATATTTGCTAATGCTGGAATAAACGGCGTCGTAGCACCGATAGAGGATATTGATGTTGAAGACTGGAAGAACACCATTTCAACTAATCTAGGCGGAACCTTCTATACCGTAAAATATGCGCTTCCTTACATGAAAAAAGAGGACGGCGGGAGTATTATCATTACAAGCTCCATTAATGGGAACTACACCTTCTCCAATATTGGAATGAGTGCCTACAGCACTTCAAAGGCGGGTCAGGTTGCATTTGCCAAGATGGCAGCACTCGAACTGGCCAAATTCAAGATTAGAGTGAATGTAATTTGCCCTGGTGCGATTTCTACCAATATAGAACAAAGCACGGAAAAATCCGAGGAGTTAAACGAAGTATCAATCAAAATGGAATTCCCAGATGGACGACAGCCCCTCGCGCATGGACCTGGTAAACCGGAGGAAGTTGCCGACCTGGTAGCATTTCTTGCCTCGGATGAATCAAAGCATATCACGGGTGCACAGATTGTAATTGATGGAGCGGAGTCTCTTCTTAGTTAAGCTGGCAGCCTCATGTTCACAAGATATGAATCAGACCGTTTCCCTTGCAGGAAACGGTTTTTTTCGTTATTTTAAATGAATCAGACTGCATAAATCTTATTTAATGAGTTGTGAACGGAGGCGCTATGGATGAATCTATTTTCACGTATTGCTGAGCAAAAGATTGCCGAGGCCATCGAAAAAGGGGAACTTGATCATCTGCCAGGGGCAGGAAAGCCGCTCGTTATTGAAGATATGTCCCATATTCCTGAGGATTTGCGTGCTTCATATAAGATTCTGAAAAATTCGGGGTATCTCCCTCCAGAGCTGTCGTTGCAGCAGGAATGCGTAAGCCTACAGCAGATGATACAAGCTTGTATTAATGAGGAAGAGAAAGGACACATGCAAAAAAAACTGAACGAGAAACAAATCAGACTGAGAATGTTGCTCGAAGACAGGGGTATCAGCACAAATCACACGCTTGGGGGCTATGAAGACAAAATTCGCGCCAAGCTGGGGGATTAATAAAAGTAAGAATAATGGAGTGTCTTAATGACTAACAAGGAACGAGGACGAACGGATCAGCTGCCGATTACAGAGGTAATTCCTGATCTAAAGGAAATACTAGCAGAGCAATCTTCAGCCGTGCTTGTCGCTCAGCCGGGTGCGGGAAAAACAACCGTTATTCCGCTTGAGCTATACAATGAACCGTGGCTGAATAACAAAAAAGTGATCATGCTGGAGCCAAGAAGGCTTGCAGCCAGAAATGCGGCGGCAAGAATGGCTAAAACATTAAATGAGCCGATTGGCAAAACGGTAGGATATCGGGTGCGCCATGATACAAATGTGAGCAAGGATACTCGAATCATTGTTGTTACCGAAGGTGTGCTTACACGAATGCTGCAGCAGGACCAAGCGCTTGAAGATATTGGACTGCTTATTTTTGATGAATTTCATGAACGAAATCTGCATGGAGATCTATCCCTTTCGTTAGCTCTCGAAAGTAAGCTTCTCCTGCGTGAGGATTTACGGCTCCTTGTGATGAGCGCAACGCTGGAAGCGGAACCGGTCCGAAAGCTGCTTCATAACGCGCCTCTAATTACATGTGAAGGCAGAACTTTTCCCGTTGAAACAAGGTACGTTCCTATACCATACCAAGCTGAAATGGAAGTTCACATGGCTCAGGTGATAGGTTCCGCACTTAAAGAACATGAGGGTGATATTTTAGCTTTTTTGCCAGGAGCACGGGAAATACATCGTACGGAGAGATTGCTTCTGGATATGAATCTGGGGACCTCCATCCATATCCATCCTTTATACGGCAGAGTGAGTGTAGAGGAGCAGGATCGAGCCGTCAGCCGAGCGTCTGCACAAGAACGTAAAATCGTACTTGCTACCACAATCGCGGAATCCAGTCTGACGATTGAAGGAATTACTGTTGTGATCGATAGCGGAATTCGCAGAGAATCACTGTATTCCTCCCGCACGGGTATGAGCCGATTAGTAACCGTACCGATCTCGAAGGCTTCGAGCGATCAGCGTAGAGGTCGCGCAGGCCGTGTAGAGCCGGGAGTCTGCTATCGGCTGTGGAGCCACTCAGAACAGGATGCAAGGCCGGATTCATCCAAGCCGGAAATATTGACGGCCGATTTAACACAGCTGGTTCTTGAACTGGCGGCTTGGGGAACAACTGACCCAAGCGAGCTGACCTGGCTGGATGCACCGCCGCCAGGTCCGTATGAAGAAGCCAAGCAGCTGCTGGTCACGCTTGGCTGCCTCAATGAGCGCGGCGGCATTACTAGCCGCGGCAGGGAGGTCGCGGGGCTCGGAACGCACCCGCGACTTGGAAACATGCTGCTGCAAGCTGCAGGCATGGGGCTGGCGAAGGATGCCAGCCTTCTTGCTGCGCTGCTTGCACAAGGGGCATCCCGCAAGGCAGGCGCTGCGGGATGGGATCTACGCCCGCATTTGTCTCGTTTGCGGGCGCAGGGCACTCAAGATGCGGCAGAGCTCCGCATCTTGCAGGAGAGCCGCCAGCTCTATTCAGCTCTGAGTGAACACCGGCTCATGCCGGAAGTTCCCGCAGGGGAGTACAGCTGGGGCTTACTGCTTGCCTTTGCCTACCCGGACCGGATCGGGCAAAGAAGAGAGGACGGCCGCTACTTGCTATCAAGCGGCCGGGGAGCACGTTTACATGCATCCGATGCTGCAGGTAAACAAGATGAGGCTGCCTATATTGTAGTTGCGGAAGCGGATGATCAGGGGGCAGACGGATTAATACGGCTTGCAGCTCCATTACTAATTCAGGATGTATTGAAATTTATGCCGGATTTGGTCGAGATACAGGACGATATTGTATGGGACAAGAGGACACAAAGCGTCCGTGCAAGAAAGCTTCAGCGTCTTTCAGCCCTTATTTTGAAGGAAATGGCTTATCCTGATCCGCCGGAAGATAAGGTTACTGCGGCCCTTCTGACGGGAATAAGAGGGGAAGGCATTCGCCGGTTATCCCTTAACCCGTCTGCTCTTCAGCTTATTGAACGGCTAAGATTTATGCATACGGCATTTCAGGACTGGCCAGAGCTGTCCTCTGAGGAGGGGCTGATAGAGTATATTACAGAGCGTATCGCTCCTTACTTATCCGGTGTGCGAACAGCAGCTCAGCTGCAAAAGATATCGATATCTTCTGTCATTTTGGACAGTTTGACATGGGAGGAGCGGCAGCAGCTTGATCGTGAAGCACCTACACATTTCACAGCTCCAAGCGGCTCACGAATAAGAATAGAATACAGCGGACCTGGCGCACCATACATTGCCGTCCGGCTGCAGGAAATGTTTGGCTTAGAGCGAACCCCGGCCATCGGGGCAGGACGTATCCCTGTGACCATCCATTTGCTGTCTCCGGCACAGCGTCCGGTCCAGGTGACAAAGGATCTGGAAAGCTTTTGGCGCGAAGGGTATTTCGAAGTGAAAAAGGATTTGAAGGGACGTTATCCAAAACATTACTGGCCAGATGACCCTCTTGAAGCTGTACCTACGAATCGGGTAAAACCGTAATCATAACGTTTTGAATTCTAGTAACTGGAGCGAATGAAGTCCATATTTGGCTGCAGGAAGTTAATGGCATTTTGTTTAGCTCTCCTTGGGACGGGTATATAAGATACAAATACGTATGCCAAGGAGGAGTAAATCATGGCTAAACAAAAAGTAGTGGGAATCTTTGAAACCGAGGAAGAAGCATCACGTGCGATAGAACAGCTGATGAGCAGAGGATACAGTAATGAAGAAATTTCAGTTATTACCCGCAGCAAGGAAGATCAAAGAGCGATTGAAAGTGAAACAGGAACGAAAGCACCAGAAGGGATTGCAGCTGGAGCAGCGACAGGCGGTGTGCTGGGCGGAGTTACCGGATTATTAGCAGGTATTGGTGCGCTGGCTATTCCTGGAGTAGGACCTATCCTTGCCGCAGGACCGATAGCAGCGACGCTGACAGGAGCTGCCGTTGGTGCTGGAGCTGGAGGTCTCGTAGGCGGTCTGGTCGGTCTGGGAATTCCTGAGGACGAGGCGAGAGAGTATGAGCAGAGCGTAGAGGAAGGTAGAATTCTTGTATTAGTGGACCAAAAATATGCTGACACGGATGTATACGGAGTGTTCAGGGATAATCGTTCCTTGAACGCAGATCGTTACGATAGACAAGCAGATAATTTACCGGGTCCAAACAGGGTACCTGAGAATCAAGCGGAGCAAGAGGCTATGGGCACAAGGATAGATCGTACGATGCGTTAATACGAGTCTATATCTATTTAAAGAAAAACCGCTTCTATTAAGCGGTTTTTTTCTTATGCAATTTTATGGGAACTTTGAATTAGAGTGCTTGAAGCGATTTTCTTAATGAATACGGAGTGAAATTAGGATATAATGAAGAGCCGTAAATTCAAGATGCTCATTGCGCCTCACAAAGTCTTGTCTTTTTTGACAAGGCTTTTATGTCGTCCAGCACGATTATCGTATAGCTTGGCAAAAATTTGATTAAGTTAATCCTAAGGCTCTAATCTGGAGTACTTTACATCATTAGCAAAGAAGTAGAACAAGTGTCTGAATAGGAGGTCGTTGTGCCGAAGAAACCCAAAATTACAGCCATTGAAACATTGCGCGGACTAGCCTTTTTGGCCGTGGTTCTGCAGCATTCCATCGCCCACTATGCCTATGTGGATGAAGTGACTTATCAGGACAGTATTTGGATGTCCGTTATCTTGATGCTTTCCAAATTTGCCGTACCTGTCTTTATCTTCATCACGGGTATGGTCTTATTTTACAATTACGAGGAGCGTTTGGATTCTAAGAAGTTTCTCAAAAGAAGATGGATTGACATTTTTCTTCCTTATCTTATCTGGTCCCTCATTTACATATGGAAAGCAAAAGGACTTTCCGGATTTATGCCTGCAGAGCTTGTTGATGTGCTGCTCAAGCTTCTAACAGGGAAGAGCAGTTATCACCTGTGGTATATCATTATGATTATGCAGTTTTATCTTTTATTTCCGCTTATCCGGAGGTTGGTGATCTTTGTAAATAAGAGAGTTGCCAGACATAGCCTTCTGCTGCTTATCATAGCAGGTGTTATTTATATATTTCTTATGACACAGATTGGTGAGATTGGTATGTGGGCAGCAGAGCACAATATTCCGATCCTTACTCCGCTGTTTACGATTTACGCTGATCGGAACGCGATCTACTTCTTCTTTTATTTTCTGCTTGGTGCTGCAGCCGGACTATACACGGATGGATGGCAAAACTTTCTCAAGAGAAGCAGATATGTCGTACTGACATTATTTATATTTGGCTGTGCCGAGTATGTATTTCTGTTATGCAGATCGTTTATCACTTCCGAAGGGCTTGAGATCAACTTCAACCGAGTGAGCCTGTTAAAACCTGACATGGCCCTGTTTTTAATAGTTTCCGTGTTAATGATTTATCAATTTGCGCTTTGGCTGGATAAAGGGAAGACCGCTGCTGCACTTGCGTGGGTTGGAACTTTTTCATATGGAGCTTATTTAATGCATGCATTGATGCTGAAAGCCAGCTACTGGTTTGATGCTGTGTTTTTTGCTTCCTGGAGTGTAACGGTAAGAATGTTCATGTCCTTCCTGATTGCATCCGCTCTATCTTTAATTTTAACCCGTATCATTAGCTCGTTTCGAGCGGGAAAATGGATTGCAGGAACTTCAATGTATAAATCTATCAAGTAATGAAAAATTCACAATTGAAAAATGAACCGATGTGCTGTCTTAAGATGGATGGCGGTAACGGTTCATTTTTTTCTATTTTTCAACTGTAAGGTTCCAGCGATTAATTAAAGAATTCATAACCTATTAATTATAATATCTCATCATATGAAAAATTCATATTAATGTAAATTCTATCTGAACTTAGCTGTTCACAGTAATTATCGACTTTAAATATTACATATTTACGTTAGGTATTCTGTCTTAAAAGCGCTATGTGAAAAAATAGAAGGATGTCAAGTCGTAAAAAGAAGTTTATAATGGGGAAAAGTTGGTTATTTGAATTAAATGAGGGGAGGACAGCTACATGGCTTTTATGATATCCCAACGAGCATTTATCAAGCTCTATTTAATTACTATGGTAGAGCAGCACAGAGGATATGGTTATGAAATGCTTGAGGCCATGAAGGAAGAGTTTAAAGGATTTGGTTATGTCCCGCCTCAGAGCGAAGTTTATCGTGCCTTGCATGAGCTTGTGCAGGAAGGCGTTTTTTATCGTACAAAAAGGCTCAAGGGCAGCGATCCGCGAATTGATTTTCAAGAAATTGTCCTATATCACTTTACCGATGACGGAGAAGAGAAAGCACGGCTTTACAAGAAACAGGTTAAGACAGATTTAGATCGGTGTCTTGGCATGCTAAAGAAGGCGGAATCGGATAATTACTAATCGTTGAAATATATGAAATTTGTTTTAATACTAAGCTGATATTAAGGAAAGGAGAGACGGGTAATGAGCGGGAAAATCAGGTGGGGGATCATGAGTACAGCGAAGATAGCGAGAACAGCAGTCATTCCTGCAATTCAGAACTCTGAGCGGGGCGAAGTCGTCGCAATTGCCAGCCGGAATGAAAGCAGGGCAGCAGAGGTTGCTGCAGAGCTGGATATTCCTAAAGCTTACGGCAGCTATGATGCTCTTCTTGCTGATAAGGAAATTGATGCAGTCTATATTTCAGTTCCTAACCATATGCATATGGAGTGGACCATTCAAGCTGCAAAAGCAGGTAAGCATGTGCTGTGTGAGAAGCCTGCAGCACTGAATGAGAATCAAGTAAGGCAGATGATCAAAGCTTGCGAAGCAGAACAGGTCATTTTTGCTGAAGCATTTATGTACCGATACCATCCTAAGCATATGCGGGTCAAGGAAATCATTGAAAGTGGCGAAATCGGACAAGTCAGAGCCATCCATGCCAATTTCACTTATAACAATTGTTACGATAAAGACAATGTGCGATTTAAAAAAGAAATGGGCGGCGGTTCGCTGTATGATGTCGGTGTGTACCCGATCTCGGCAGCACGGATGTATCTGGACCAAGAGCCGGAAGCCGTAACCGTTCATGCCTTGTTCTCACCTGAACATGACAATGTAGATATGATGGCTTCAGGTCTAGTCGAATTTCCGGATAAGGTAGCACTTACCTTTGATTGCGGAATGTGGGCTTGTTCAAGAGCAGAGCTAGAAATTCTCGGAACGGAAGGAAGGATCGAGCTTCCGAAGGTATTCGGTTGGGAGAACAGTGATATTCCACCTCAAATCATCATACATACGGATGATGTTACGAGAGAAGAACGCATCTCAGTATCCAATTCATTTGTTCTTCAGGCAGATGCTATAGCTGATGCAATCCTGGACCATAAGCCGCTGCCTTTTACGCCGGAAGATGCAGTACGTAATATACGGGTAATTGAAGCTTGCTATGCTTCTGCACGAGCGCGCGAACGTGTTCAGCTTAGCAGCATTAGCTGAAGCACGCTGACTTGTGCATAGTTATAACGTCTCTTCCAGGACTCAGATCCTTGAGAGGCGTTATTTGCTGCGATTTTTGACCTCCCTAGGGGATCAACTTATAATAGAAGCAACACTTCGATCAAAGGTGGGATCTCAGAATGGACAATAAAGTACTAACAACGATGGAGGAAGTCAAGACGTATTCCGATCCTTACCGACTGAAAATTTTGAACGTATTCCACAGGCTTGGCAAACCGGCTACTGTCAAAGAAGTAGCGGATGAGATTGGTGAATTGCCGGCCAAGGTCTATTATCATGTAAAGAAGCTCGAAAAAGTAGGTTTATTAACATTGGTAGAGACAAGAGAAATTAACGGTATTGTTGCGAAATATTATGAGGTTTTTTCTGGAGAAATCATCGTTAGTCAAGGAACTGAAGAGGACAGCCCGATTCGTCAGGTGGTAGCGGCCGAGCATGCCCAGCATATTGCTGCCTTGTTTGAGCAGAACAAGCAAACCTTCATTCAGCAGCAAGAAGCAGGAGATCATTCATCAGTGCAGCTGTTAAACCGATCGATTTATGTTTCAGAGGAAGAAGCCAAGGCGCTGTATACGGAAATAGTAAAGCTGTGTGAGCCCTATTTTGCAAAACGCAAAAATAAAGATGTTCACAGCTACGATATTTTTACGACCGTCGTACAAAATCCAAAGTAATAGATTCTGTTCAATAATAAATACAATTAAAGGGGCCTTTATAGGCCCCTGATTAGTAGATATGCATTTTACAAATCTTCATAGTCTTCCACATCACGTTTGGTTGATGTAGCTGGAGAGTCTGAAGTGCCGTAGCCCTTTACGGTCTCCCAAGCCTCAGCGTTATCAAATTTGCCGGCATTTCGCTGGCTGATTTCACCTGCGCCTCTTGGAGGTCTTGTCATCACCTGCTCTTCTACAGGCCGTCCTTCATTCAGATCACCCTGCTGTGCCTGCTGGGCGTGTTCAACACATAGATTGGTGTAAGGAATGATTTCGAGCCTCTCAAAAGGAATAGGCTTTCCGCATTCCTCGCATCGTCCGTAGGTGTCATTTTTCATCTTATCCAGCGCGTGATTGATTTGGTCAAGCTCTTCTGAATGCTGGTTATCAATTGCTTGATCCCGTTCTCTTTCATACGTTTCCGTTCCTATATCTGCTGGATGATTATCAGCTGAAGACAATTCTCCTGTAGAATTAAGTAGAGACTCGCCCTCGTTGTTTGAACCATCCTGATTTATTTTGAAGTGATTTTCGATCGTTTCTTTCTCTTCCAGCAGACGTTTTTTTAACGTTTCTCGTTCTGAATTTGAAAGTGCGGTTGTGCTCATGTTTAAACATCTCCTTTTGGAATACTGTATTTCTTAATTACCCTAAAGAGCTGTTATACAACCATCAAGAAGTGTCTGTTGTTCTGCAGAAGAGTCATTAGTTGGATAATTAGTTATATATTAGTTGATGTAGTGTGGAGTTTGTGGCATTTCGTTTTCATAACGGGTCAGAATGTGATATAAAAAAATAAGGGAATCAGATGTAATGGAGGTTAATTATATATGGATGAACATATGAAACGCCGGCTGGACAAGCAAAAGCAATTGTTCAAGCAGCTCGGCATTCAGCTGGATGCACTATCCATCCATGAAAAACAATTCAGTAACAAGCTGCGGGGTTATGATCCGGATGAGGTGGATGAGTTTCTCGATGTAATTATTAAGGACTATGAGCGATTCTATGCTCATATTGCTGATTTGATGGATAAGTGGCAGGAGCAGCAATTTACCATTCGAAATTTGAAAAATGCACCCAAGCCTCAGGCTGATCCAAATCTGATCGATCGCAAACAGATTGAGGATGTGATCAAGCAGCTGGAGTACAGTGTCAGACAGCTCAAAGCGAAGGCACGTCCCGAAAAAGATCTGTTCATGGACTAATCATAATCAGACTTCATACCAGGGAGGTACGGCAATATGATCAAAATTACGGTTCTGTCGGATACGCATATGCCGAGAATGTCCAAGCAGCTGCCTGCGCCTTTGCTTCAAGACCTGCAGGATGCAGATCTAATATTCCATGCAGGCGACTGGACCGACATCGGGATCTACGAAGAATTGCAGTCGATGGGGAAGGTTCATGGAGTCTATGGAAATACGGATCTGGCAATGATTAGAGGAATACTTCCTGAAAGCACGATTGTGGAAGCCGGGGGCAGACGTTTTGGCATCGTTCATGGACATGTCGGTAAAGGGAGCACAGAAGACAATGCTCTGGACACCTTTAAAGGTGAACAGTTGGACTGCATTATTTTCGGTCATTCACACATTCCCGTTCTGAAAAAGGCAGGGGACTGCCTTCTATTTAATCCAGGATCCCCAACGGACAAGCGGAGACAACCCCAATTTTCCCATGGAGTTATTTTGGTGGATGGTCAGATGGATATTAAGCACGTATTTTATGATAGCAAGGTCTAATCATTATGTAATCACAAAAAGCATTCTTTGTTCGTTTAAACGAATCAAAGGGTGCTTTTTGCTTTATTCCGCTTCAATTTACACTGCTCTGATTTACCCCTGAGTGTCTTCATCTGCTGATTTGTTATCTGTGATTCACTTCTTCGTCGATGTCCGTATCTGCTGAGGAAGAGCAGTGATAGGATGGTTACATGAATACGCTTAAATAACGAAGGAGTGATCCATATGAAGCTGTCCGTATTTACCGTTTCCACCCCTGATTTATCACCCGAGCAATTGCTGCAAGCGGCCTTGGAAGCCGGAATTGATGGAATAGAATGGCGTTACAAGGGGATTCCAGACGAGGCCAAGGATGAACAGCCATCTTTTTGGAGAAAAAACTTGTGCTCTATTGATCCGGTTCAAGCGGATGAGGAAGTAACTGAGATCAGAGCACTTACAGAGCGATATGGTCTGAAATCCATCGCGCTCGTTCCCTATTTAACTTCTGGTGATCTGGCAGCGACAGAGCAGGCTTTTTCTTCAGCACAAAAATTAGGCGCCTCGATGATGCGTGTGGGCGTACCGGGTTATAACCGAACGATCCCTTATGATGATTTATATAAAGGGGCCGTCTCCTATTTGAACGAAGTCCAGGAGTTATCACGTCAGTATGGTGTGAAAGCCTTGGTGGAGACACATCATGGTACGATAGCTCCGAGTGCTGGACTTGCGCACCGGCTTGTCTCTTCTTTTGATCCTCAACATATTGGTGTACTTTACGATCCGGGCAACATGGTCCATGAAGGATATGAGAATTATCGCATGGGGCTGGAGCTGCTTGGTCCTTATTTAGCTCATGTCCATGTAAAAAATGCGGGCTGGGTACAGGCTGCTGAACAAGGAAGCGGGCTCGAAACCCATTATCAGTCCCAATGGTCACCGCTGCTTGACGGAGCCGTGCGCTGGAGTACTGTACTCACAGACCTTGCTGCAGTCGGATACGACGGATATCTAGGAATTGAAGATTTCAGTAAGTCTTTCTCTTCGGCAGATATGCTGAAAAATTTCAGCACCAGCATGCATGCTCTTAGAAATGAAGTGCTGAGCGGAGGTGGCGTAAAATGAATCCAGTTAGAGTAGGGATTATAGGTATCGGGAATATGGGGTCTTCCCACGCCAGGATCATTAACCAAGATAAAATCCGGGGAGCTGTGCTTACTGCTATTAGCGATATGAGAGATTCGGCAAAAGAGTGGGCAGAGACTCATCTTCAAAAAAACGTTCTGTTCTTTCATGATCCCAAATCTATGATCACTTCCGGGGCAGTGGATGCGGTTATCATTGCTACCCCCCATTACCAGCATGCAGAGCTTGCAATCCTAGCTTTTGAGCATGGACTTCACGTCTTGATCGAAAAGCCTGCTGGAGTATATACGAGCCAGGTCAGAGAGATGAATGAAGCTGCTGAAAGAAGCGGAAAAGTATTTTCAATTATGTATAACCAGCGTACAAATCCACTGTACGTAAAGCTAAAGGATATGATCAGCTCCGGCGAGCTGGGCGAAATTCGTAGGACTAACTGGATTATCACAAGCTGGTATCGCTCACAAAGCTATTATAATTCCGGAAGCTGGCGAGCAACATGGGCAGGCGAAGGCGGAGGAGTGCTGCTGAATCAATCCCCGCATCAGCTTGATCTATGGCAATGGACGATTGGAATGATGCCGACTCGTATTCGGGCTTTCTGTTCCTTTGGTAAATACCGCAATATTGAAGTCGAGGATGATGTAACGGCCTACGTCGAATACGCCAACGGAGCAACTGGAGTTTTTATTACCACGACGGGAGAAACTCCGGGGACCAACCGATTCGAAGTGACTGGGGACAGAGGAAAGATTGTAATTGAGGATGGAAAAATGATGTTCTGGCGGCTGCGCGAGCTGGAGAGCGAGTTCAATAAGCGGTATGAAGGCGGTTTTGGACAGCCTGAATGCTGGAAGATCGATATTCCGATTGAAGGTGTAGAGACGGGCCACCCCGGCATCATGCAAAATTTTGTTGAGGCCATTAGGCAGGGTACGCCGCTTATTGCTCCTGGTGAAGAGGGTATTCACGGCCTTACTTTATCGAATGCCATGTATCTTTCTACTTGGATAGACAATTGGGTGGATTTGCCTATTGATGAAGAGTTGTTTAATCATCATCTGCAAGAACGGATAAAGAACTCCAAAGCACCTAATGCAGAAGATTTATCAAAAGGTGCACCCGCGGACTTGAGCGGTACTTTTAAATAAATCATATATCTCAAGGAGGATTATCGTGAAAAACTCGGACGGCATGTTTTATGCTCCAGAAAGTGCAGTGAATGAGGTTGTAGCAGGACCG
This sequence comes from Neobacillus mesonae, assembly GCA_023715865.1. Taxonomy (GTDB): domain Bacteria; phylum Bacillota; class Bacilli; order Paenibacillales; family Paenibacillaceae; genus Paenibacillus. The sequence continues at coordinate 1,668,612 of JAMBOW010000001.1, read as the reverse complement.
GGTGAATTCATTATTGCAGCAGCCGCGCTGGATCATGGACATATTTATGGAATGTGCGGTGAACTTACGAGAGCGGGCGCTACACTGAAATGGGTGTATGATCCGGATCCAAACAAAGTGAAGGCCTTTCAGGAGCGTTTTCCACAGGCAGTAGCAGCAAATTCCTTGGATGAAATATTACAAGATGATGAGGTTAGGCTCGTGGCAGCTGCGGCTATAACTTCTGAGCGAGGTCCGCTAGGACTTCAGGTAATGGATGCAGGCAAGGATTATTTTACGGATAAAGCGCCGTTTACAACGCTCACACAATTGGAAGCAGCCCGTGAAAAAGTAAAAGAAACCGGCCGCAAATACATGGTTTACTATAGTGAACGACTTCATGTTGAGAGCGCAATTTATGCAGGTCAGCTCATTTCACAAGGGGCTATCGGCAAAGTATTGCAGGTGATGGGAACAGGCCCGCATCGGTTAAATGCAAAGAGCCGTCCGGACTGGTTTTTTGAAAAATCGAAGTATGGCGGAATTATATGTGATATTGGCAGTCACCAAATAGAGCAGTTTTTGACGTTTACATCCTCCAGTGATGCCAAAGTTATGTACAGCCGGGCAGTGAATTTGCATCACCCCGATTATCCCGAGCTCGAGGATTTTGGTGAGGCAGCTCTTGTCGGCGAGAACGGAGCATCCGGATACTTTCGTGTGGACTGGTTTACGCCTGACGGCCTTTCAACCTGGGGAGACGGTCGAACGACCATTCTAGGTACAGATGGTTATATTGAGCTGCGTAAATATACGGATATCGGCCGAGAGTCTGTTGGAGATCAGGTGTATTTAGTCAATCATGAAGGAGAATATCATTTTGGTGTTAAAGGAAAGGTTGGTTATCCGTTCTTTGGCCAGCTGATCATGGATTGTATTGATCGTACTGAACATGCGATGACGCAGGAGCATGCTTTTAAAGCAGCAGAGCTGTGTCTTATTGCACAGAAAAAAGCGGAAGAAAATGTTCTAAAGCAGGCATTTGCTTAAATTCCAGTCTAACGATGGGCTTGCTCGCCGTGATACAATGAAGTCACAAAGAAGGCTGCCTAAGCAAAGGAGTGACTTCACTTGTGGCGAGTACATATAACATGATTGATCCGCTCACTTTCAGTTACAAAAACAGTGTTCCAATGAAAAACGGACGGGATGACGGCTTTCATTCCCATCCGTTTTATGAAGTGTACTATTTCCATGAAGGAAAATGTACATATGTCATTGGAGACAAGATATATACCCTTGTTCCCGGCGATTTGATCTTGATGCATGGCATGACACTGCACAGAGCTCATCCAGAACCCGGTTCTCCTTATGTTCGTTCGACCTTGCATTTTTATCCTAAGATCCTTGAGGAGTACATCATTCCTGAGCGTGCCAGCGGATTGCTTGCCCCTTTCGAAAAGTTGAAGAACTATGTGTTTCATCTATCGCCTGAACAACAGAAAGAGACAGAGGATAGTCTGTTTCAATTAAATCAATTGTATAATGATCAATTAAATGATCGTTTTGTCTTTAGGCTGTGCGATTTTTTAATGATGGCACATGATTTTACCAAGAATGCCATGCTTCATCAGCGGATGCTTTCAGATAAGGAAGATCATATACAGCGGATCATGACGTATCTGGAAGCGAACTACATGAATGATGTCCGGCTCGAAGAGGTGGCTCGTGAGCTGCATTTATCAAAGCCTTATATGGCTGCTCTTTTTAAGGAATTAACAGGCACGACAATTTTTAAGTATTTATATATGCGCCGGATTAATCAAGCAAAGCTGTTGTTTCGGTTTCACCCGGATATTTCGGTTACAGAAGCGAGCAGGAAGGCAGGATTTAAGCGTGTTTCTCATTTCAGTCGCATCTTCAAACAGACGGTAGGCTGCTCACCTGAGGTTTTTCGTACGCAGCTTCATATATGAAACCTGATGATGAAGCTGTTCGTATGTATCCTATGTGAGCGCTTTTTTGTTGAAAGGAGACGATAGGATGAGAGGACATAAAAAAAGGAGGCAGCAGGTTGCCGTGATGACGACTTTGCTGACTTCCGCTTTGTTTTTATCTGCTTGTTCAGCTGTTGAAAGTGTTAATCAATCCCTTACCTATGTGAATGAAGCAACAGACTATATTAATCAGGTATCTACTGTGGGGACAGAGCTTCAAAATTTGGCTCAGGAGGCCGTGAATAACCCAGACGCAGCGGCACAATTCCAGGAGCGGCTTGATCAAATTCAAGCAGAAGCAACGGAGTTTGCGCAGCTGACTCCTCCGGCCATTGGAGAATCCATTCATCAGAGGCTTGTCGAATATAATGATCAGCTTACCGGAGTCATTAATAATTTGAATCAAAGCATGCAGGAACAAGGTTTTACGCTTGAAAACTGGGAGCAAACGGGTATTCCTGATTTGATCAATAACATCAACGGCCTTACTCAGCAGTTAAATGATTTAGGAGGCGGCTGACCGGCAATATGTTACCTTCCGTTTGCCTTGTTTCCGGATATCTAATAAAATTGACGGGTATGGAAAAAGCAAGCAAAGGAAGTGTAATGGTGTGAGTGAGATAGGAAAACAGACATTTACTATTAGCTCGAGCCAGTCCGATCTGCATTCACGCATTAAGCTCTCATCTGTTCTGGAACGGCTTCAGGATGCGGCTGACAGTCATTTACAGGATCTTGGGATGACTGTAAGCGAGATGTTGAAGGACCAGCTTGGCTGGATGCTGATGACGATAGAAATCGATTGTGAGCAAATCCCTGTACTGGAAGAACAATGGACTATTTCCACTTGGTCTAAAGGCTATAAGGGTGTGGTATGGCTCAGAGACTATCAGTTCGAGGGCTCTCGTGGTTCTAAAGGAAGCGCTCGTTCTACATGGACCCTGGTTGATATTCGCAAGCGCAAAATTTTGCGTCCTTCTGCATTGCCTTATGAAATCCCTGCGGTTACGCACCAATCATCAGGAGAAATTCCGGACAAGGTGTCTATATCTGAGGATATTTTGCTGAAGAATGCTTATGAATTTACAGCAAGCTATAGTACAACGGACAGCAATGGACACTTAAATAATGCCAGATATGCTGATTTGTGCTACGATGCGCTGACTGCTGAGGAGATTAAGCAGCTTGCATGGAGAAGATTTCGGATTACGTATCACCGAGAGATTCGATTAGAAGAGAGCTGTATTGTACAGCGATCGGATTGGGACGGCAGCTGTATTTGGTTCAGAGGTGTACGTGAGGATGATACCATTGTTTTTGAAGCTCAGGTTTTTTTCGATATGAACGAAAAACCATAGTGTATAGGATTAAGCACCGTAAACTTCTGATAAGAAGGGGACGGTGTTTTTTATTTTAAACGATACCTAAAAGATAAACAGTTTGTCGGCTGCTCAAGTTAAGAGGATGTTTAGGGTCAGGATATCTATGGTAATGATAAGTATCGTTCAAGCAAAAGGAGGAGATGAAGTTATGGCAGATAACCGCAAACACGATCAGAAGAAGAATTCCCGTATGGATCATCCTGAGCAATATCCAACGGATCAAGAAAGCTTGTTTGATCAGTTCGAGGAAGAGCTTCATGTGGATCCGATCCCTATGCAGGATTTGAATATGGAACAGAAGGAAGAAAAAGATAAGGAAGCAACAAAAAGTAATTCTTCGACGGAAGAAAAGTACCGGGCGGATTATCGGGATTGATAGGTAAGGAAGAATAAGACACGTCTTTCTCAAAGTGAGGCGTGTTTGTTTTTTATGTATGAAAAATACGATGAAAATTAATAATATTCAGGGTTACTAATGGATTGATATGGTGCAAACGTTTATTGACCTACTTGACTAATGTAAGTAAATAAACTATCTTTAGTAGTGTCGAACTACAAAATATACCAGGAGGTTTTTTTGAAATGGCTAAGGAATTCATGGAAGCACTTAAAGAAAGAAGATCTTATTACGCAATTTCCAAACAATCCAATGTATCTGATGAGCGTATTGAGGAAGTCATCGGAGAGGCTGTTAAATATACTCCATCCTCCTTTAACTCCCAATCAGCTCGTGTTGTCGTGCTGCTAGGTGAGAAGCATGACAAACTATGGAATATTACTGAAGAAACTCTTCGCAAAACAGTGAATGACGATGAGAAATTCAAGTCTACCGCTGATAAAATGGAAAGCTTCCGCGCGGGTTACGGTACAGTGCTGTTCTTTGAGGATCAAGAAGTAATTGAGAATCTTCAAAGTCAATTTGCATTGTATGCAGACAATTTCCCAGTATGGGCTAACCAATCCAACGGCATGCTTCAATTAGTTGTATGGACTGCTCTGAAACAGGAAGGATTGGGTGCTTCCCTGCAGCATTATAACCCTCTGATCGACGATGAGGTTAAGGAAGTATTCGACGTGCCTGCAACATGGAAACTGATCGCTCAAATGCCTTTCGGTACACCTGCGGCTGAACCTGGAGACAAAGACTTTGCTCCGCTTGAAGCTCGCCTGAAAGTGCGGAAATAATAAGACTTATGGAGCATCGCTGACGAACAGCGGTGCTTTTTTGTATTTTTACAGTGAAGGATCTATTAAAAATATGGTAATATAACCATTAATTAAGTACATACAGCACTCACGAAGCTTTGATAGGATGAACATATCTTGTCAATAAGTGAGGCGCTTGGTTTGAAAGAGATTATTTCAAGTAAAAAAATAAGTTCATTTGCAAAAAAAGGCATCAGCCTTGCTATTATCCTCTCTATTTCTTCTTTAACCTTATCTCCGCAGCTGCACGCTGCTTCCCGTCCAACGAATCAGACCCCTTTTAAAGACATATCAGGCAGTTATGCCAAAGAAGCTATTATTCGTCTATACAATAAAGGAATCATTAATGGAACCAGTTTAACGACCTTTGAACCCGGAAAAACGGTGACGAGAGCTGAGCTGTCCAAAATGCTGGTTAATGCGCTGCAGCTGGATCCGGTCAGTAACGATCTTTCTCCTTTTACGGATCTGAAACCTTCCGATTGGTACTATGGTGATATCAGTGCTCTGGTAAATTTGGATATGGTGCAGGGTAGATCTTCCAAGACATTTGCTCCAAAGGCTGTAATTACCCGCGAGGAAGCGGCTGCGCTTATGGTCCGTATGCTGAAAATTGAACCCGAAGCGATTCCTTCATCTTCACAGCTTCCGTATACAGATCACAGCAAGGTTTCAAATTGGGCTCTGGGCTATGTGAACGAAATGACCCGTTTGGGGTTTATGAAGGGAGATGCCGGCGGATTTAGACCCAAATATTCATTAACTCGAGCTGAGGCGGCGATGCTGCTTGATCGAATTCTTCAAACATCTCAGGTCGCAGCTGCTTTAGGAAAGAAACAGGCTGATCCTATCACGCTTGGATGGCAGTATGATTCGACAACAGCTGAGTTCGAACAGCAAATACTTAACTCAGGAATTAACACCCTGTCTCCCCGATGGTATTTCCTAGATGAACAAAATATTGTTAAAGATAATACCGATCAGAGACTCGTGACTTTTGCTAAAAAACATAACTTGAATATATGGGGAATGGTAGGAAATCGTGCAAATTCGGAAATGACCCATCGTATGCTGTCGGACACTTCACAACGGGAAGCAACCGTGCAGAAGCTGGTCAATTACGCTAAGAGCTATAGCCTTGCCGGATTAAATATTGATTTTGAAAATGTATCAGGAGAAGACCGTAGTTACTTAACCCTGTTTATGGCTTCACTGTATCCCAAACTGAAAAGCGCCGGTATCACACTTTCCATTGATGTGTCTCCAGATTTGGGGTCAAGCTGGACAGCAGCTTTTGACTACGAGGCTCTAGGACGTTATTCCGATTATGTTGTACTGATGGGATACGAGGAGCATTGGAATGGATCGACAAAGGCAGGTTCGGTTGCCTCGCTTCCTTGGCTTGAACACGCTGTCGCTACGTTAAAAAAAGCTGTGCCGGAGTACAAAATCATTGCGGCACTGCCGACCTATACCCGGGATTGGTCACTGTCTTCACCTCAAAGCGGTTCCTATGACATAACGCTGGAAAGACAAGGAGATATTTATCGTCAAAATAAAGCTTCGCTTACATGGGATTCAGAAATAGCTCAATACTTACTGAAATATGTCAGCCAAGGAGTAACTCGTGGAATATGGACCGAAGATAGTCGTTCCTTATCAGCCAAGGTTATGATGTATGAATCATATAACATAGCAGGCTATGCGTTCTGGTATATGGGATCAGAGACTCCAGATGTATGGACAGCTATGAGGAATGCAAGAACTTATTCTTCTTATCAATTTACATTTTAATTTCTCTAACTTAGACCATGCTATGCATGGTCTTTTTTTATATAAAGTACTCGTAGCTAAGAGGAAAAATCATAGCGTATGAAGGCCGCTTGTCATTACTATGATGCTATCTTTGCCCTCGCCTCGTTTAAAAAGAACCATATTGTTTAAGGATAAAGAGAAAGTAGATATAGAAAAGAAGGCAGGGATAGGATGATACATGATTGCATTATCGTAGGCGGAGGCATTGCAGGACTTTCGGCCGCGATTCAAATGGGAAGATATTCAATACACAAGGTGCTCGTCATTGATGCAGGTGAAGGCCGCTCAAGCTTATGCCGAAATTATCATAACATATTGGGTTTTCCAGACGGTGTTTCAGGGGAAGAGCTTCGAAAACGCGGGCGAGCTCATGCAGAAGCAATCGGAATTCAATTTTGCAAGGATCGGATCATTTCTGCGAAAAAGGACGGGGAACTGTTCACTCTGACTGGAGAAAATAATGACACATATCAAGCCAAAACGCTGCTGCTTGCTACAGGGATTACGGATCGATATCCGGATATTCCAGGTCTTCGGAACACGCTTGGAATGACGGTGTATATTTGTCCCGACTGCGATGGTTACGAAATTGAGAACAGAAAAACGGTCATTATGGGCTCTGGTGTAACCGGAGCGGGGATGGCTAACATTCTGGCAAGCCGTGCATCCAAAATGGTCTATATTAATCATGATCAAGCCGAAATTCCGGATGATCTCCTCAAGAAATTGGAGAAAAAGGGGGTCAACTATATAGAAAAAGCCATAGCAGAGGTACATGGAGACGAGAATGGCATGATTTCGTCTGTCCAATTGGCTGATGGTACAGAAGTGGAAGCCGAGCGCGGGTTTATTGCTTTTGGCGGAAACCGGGTGCATTCGGAGCTGGCTGAGCAGTTAGGTGCAAAAATAACGGACAACAAGCATGTTAATGCAGACGGCCGTTCTCGTATGTCTTCCGTTCCTAATCTATGGATTGCCGGTGATGTCGGAGTACATTCCGAGCAGGCTACGGTAGCCATGGGAGATGGAGTGCTTTCAGCCATATGGATAAATAAAGCGCTCCATAAGATGAAAAAAGCGTAAAAAGTATTTGTTTATCGAGATATGCTGATATGTTTCATTCTAACCGGAAGGGTTAATAGGGACTATGCAACGCAGAACATTATGAAAATTGGAGGAGTTAATATGGCTGATCAAACTCATATGATTAAGAAAGATGGGCAAGTCGAACTAAGTCAGGTAGACGAGACGATGAATCGAATGAACTCCGAACAAAAAGATGACATTTTGAACAAATTTGATGACTTTAAACAATATTTAAGCAAACGTGTATCCTTAGGTGAATCACTCGGATTAGATGAGGAGCAGCTGTCAAAGGTTGCGAAGAAAGTGGCAGATGTTCTGGCTCAAAGTGAGGAGCCTCGAAACCGCGAAGAGAAGCTTCTTCAAGAGCTGTGGAAATCAGCTGATTCAGAAGAGCAGCAAACTTTAGCTAAGATTTTAGTTAAATTTGTGAAAAATTAAGTTGGACAAGCAAAGGGCAGGGTTCCAGTTTGGAGCCCTTGTCCATATGATATGAATAAATTTTATATTTTTTATAACAAGATTGAAACTCTTCTGATGTCCAAAGCGTTTATACTAATAACAAGAGATGCATAGATGACATACATAGCATGGGCCGATAAGGAGTTCACCGGCCAAACAGAAGGAGAGATGCATGATGAAAAATCGTTTATTTACAAGTGTAGCATTAGGTGTGATCCTCTCGGGAACATTAATATACGGAAACTTTAATATTGGAAATGAAACAACAGTTTTAGCAGAGTCGGAGAATGTACAGGCTGAAGCACCTCAGACAGAAACTGTATATATTAACAATCTTGTAACAAATAACGGAGAAGTCAGCATTAAAGCAGATGAAATTGAATGGTATGAAGGCGAAGAAGCAAACGAGGTATTCGTAGAGCAGGAGCCAGATGCAGGAATTGATTATGCACCGGACGGATATTATATCGTAAATGAAGAAGAATCGAGCCAAACGCTTAAAATTGCAGATGATGCAAAAGTAACTGTTCAAATTTATGATCGCACAGGTAACATCAAAGATATTGACATCAACTGGAACGAATCCATTTCGCTTGATAAATTCGCAGAGCTCTACGGAGATACAACAAACCTGGATATGAGCGTATTCCCTTACCATTTGACCATTGAGAACGGTGAAGTTACCCGCATTGTACAGCAATACATTCCTTAAAGAAATGATATAAAGCACAGTTCTATAGAGTCCTCCGCCAACAGGCAGAGGGCTTTTTTTAATTTTACCTTGAAGAATAATGGTTTCTGAGTGAAAAGGATATAGAGCAATTATTCCTTAAAAGACTCGCATACAATAATTGTGAGTAAGTTAAAGGACCTATTAAGGGGGAGGAGCATGCTAGATTGCATAATTATAGGGGGCGGACCTGCAGGGCTTAGTGCCGGCTTGGTATTAGGACGTTCGTTACGAAAGGTTGTCATCTTTGATCATGGCAAACCGAGGCATGCATCAACTAGGCTTTCTCATGGATTCTTGACGAGAGACGGAACAAGTCCATCTGATTTTAGAAAAACAGCCCATGAAGAGCTGTCAAAATATCCAAGCGTACATATCATTCCCGAAGAAGTCGTTGACGTCCAGCCCGGATATGAGGGCTTTGTAGTACGAACGAGAAACGGAAGAGAAGTAGTGGCGAGGAAATTGCTGCTATGCACAGGTCTCAGAGAGGATATTCCAAGGGTTCCCGGGCTCCGGGAGTTCTATGGACAAAGCATCTTTAGCTGCCCTTATTGTGACGGTTATGAGCTCAGAGACAAAAAGCTTGTTCTCATTACGGAAGCGGCGAATGTATTTACGACAGCGCAAATCATATTTCACTGGAGCCGAAGCCTTGTTGTTTGTACAAATGGAAGACAGATTATCGAACCGGAGCAAAAAAGGAAGCTCGCCGGCAAGGGGATTGCCATTGTAGAACATCCGATTCATTATGTTTCAGGATCGGGGGGACAGCTTCGGCAAATCCATTTTCAAAACGGCCGTGCATTAGAAATAGATGGAGGATTTGTGACACCCCAGCTTTCTCAGGGAAGTCTGCTGGGACCTAGGCTGGGCTGCCATTTTAATGACAAAGGCGCCTTTGTAACGGATCCATACGGCAGAACCAATATTAGAGGTGTGTATGCTGCAGGTGACAATACTGTAACTGCACCTACACAGCTGATTATTGCCGCAGCTGAAGGCAGCAAAGCAGCAATAGGGATTAACATGGATCTCATTCACGCTGACTTTGCTTAAAAAATATAACCATCTCCCCGGTAAAGGGAAGATGGTTTTTTTGCGCAGAGAGCATGCTGTTGACGAGCATATTAGTTATGATTCAGATTCTTTTTGCCCCAGATCGTCTATAAGATGCTGGAGTTTAAGCCAGTCCTGTACGGAGATCATCAGTTTTTGGGCAGCAGGGGATAAGTCTTTTAAGGATAGGGCCGCCATTCCGATCATTCGGTACGGCTCTTCTGCAATCGGAACAACCCGAATGGAATCCGGCAGTCTTGTGAGTACCATTTCAGGTAAAATGCTGATCCCGAGACCATGCTGTACCATGCCGATGATCGCCTGCTCCTCAGCGACTTCAAACCTGATGCTCAGCTTTACACGGTGTGTCTTAATCATCATTTCGATTTCATCATCGCCGCCCCATTTAGGCATAATGAAAGGATCATCACTTAATTGATGAAGCGAGACAGAGGGTTCCGCGGCAAGCGGATGATCTATCGGCAGTATGCAGACCATCCGGTCTTTTTTGAGCGGAATGGTATCGTATGCAGTAGGTCCCTGCAGAGACAAAAAACCGAAATCAACTGCTCCGGAGGAGATCCAGTTCTTGATCTCGCCATAATCCCCCTCTTTAAGCTTAATATGAATAGCCGGATATTCATGCTGAAAAGATTTAATGACGCCGGGCAGCCACTGTGAGGAGACACTTGTAAACGTTCCAATTTTGACGGTACCTGTCTGTATACCGCTAAGCAATTGAATCTCTTGGTGCATCATTTCGTTCCATTTTAATATTTCTCTCATATAAGGTAATATCCGTTCGCCGTTTGCTGTCAGATGTATGCCGGATTTTGAGCGAATCAGCAGTGAGAAACCGCAGCTGGCTTCCAGACTCGCTATCGCATGACTGACCGCAGATTGTGTTAAATTCAGGCTTTCTGCCGCTTTGGTTAAACTTTGAAGCTCTACGGCGGCAGAGAAAATTTCGTATTTTGCAAGCGACATCGTTATCTTCCTTTTGCATGAATTTTTTTCATTTATTTTATTATAAACATTCATTTTTCTTATGAAAAGACATGCTATATACTGAGTCTTGCTGTGTGATCATCCTGGATAAGAGGTATACATACAAGTGCAGAGCTGAAGGGAAGAAAGAAAGTGAACGTAAAACGAAAAGCAGATTTACAAATGCTGCTTGTGACCCTGTTATGGGGCTCCTCCTATTTATTTATGAAGGAAGGATTTACTTCCATTCAGGAGCTGAATATGATCGCTCTCCGATTTGGACTGGCCTTTGTATTGATGGGGCTTCTATTTTATAAATCATGGTCTAAAATGAGCTTGAAGACGGTTCTCCATGGATTTATACTCGGAGCTGTACTGTTTCTAGCCTTTATATTTATTACATATGGAGTCAACCGAACGACTACCTCCCAGGCGGGATTTCTAATCAGCCTTTCGGTCGTGTTTGTACCCATTCTTGTTTCTTTAATGAAGAGACGCTGGCCGGAAGTGAAGATCGTATTAAGCATTTTAATAGCGCTAGCTGGAATATCGCTTCTGACGCTAGAGACCAGCTTTCATCTAAAGTCAGGTGATGTGCTCTGTATTCTGGGAGCCTTCTTTTACGCAGTATATATTCTCCTTTCCGGAAATATGGTACAGAAGGGAGAGGGCAAGGCACTTAGTATATTACAGCTGGGCTTTGCTGGAGGACTCGCTTTTTTATTCAGTCTCATCTTTGAGGAGCCTAAGCTGCCGGATACAAACGGTGCTTGGATTTCCATTCTTGGTTTGGCTATACTGTGTAGTGCGGCCGCATATACGCTGCAAATCATGGCACAAAGGCATATATCTTCGACACGTGCAGGACTTATTTTTTCATTGGAACCGGTGTTTGCTGCTGGATTTGCTTATTTGCTTTACGGAGAGCAGCTCGGTGCTAACGGTTATATCGGCGCTTTCCTTATTCTGGCGGGAGTGGTGCTTACCGAACTTAAGCTCGGAAAACGATTCCATTTGAAAAAACAAAAATCATCACAAAGATTCGGTATATAGAAATAGCAAAGATCAGGGCGTTTTCATTAAAGAAAACGTCTTTTTTTATATTAATAAAAGCTGAATTTTAAACATTATAACGTTATATTTACCTTGCAAAGAAACTATGTTAAGGTACAAATAAGAATGGAATTATGTGGAGATGGGAGGCATGGTTTATGCATACCCGAGTTCTTCGTTCTGTAAGAACGGTTTATTCCCAAGAACGGTTTGATCTGGTCATCAAGCAGGGCAGAATCATCGCCTATGAGCAGCCTGGAACAGCAATAGGAGACGAGATCATCGAGTGCTCGAGTTTGTATGTGTCAAGCGGTTGGATTGACCTGCATGTACATGCTATGAATAGCTTCGAGCCGTATGGAGATAGCCCGGATGAAATCGGTGTAGGACAAGGCGTTACCACAATTGTGGATGCTGGCAGCTGCGGGGCTGATCAGATTCAAGAGCTATATGCTGAGAGCGGAAGGGCAAGGACGAGAATGCTTGCTTTGCTTAACATATCACGAATCGGACTAGGCACCCGTCAGGATGAACTCAGCAGAGCTGAATGGGTTGACGAACAGACAGCAGTTGAAGCTGCAGCGAAGTACAGTGATTTTGTCGTTGGTCTAAAGGCAAGGATCAGCTCAAGCGTCGTGAAGGAGGAAGGTGTTCAGCCTTTAATAAAGGCCGCCCGAATATCGAAACATACGGGACTGCCGCTCATGATCCATATTGGTTCCGGTCCGCCTGCTTTGGACGAAGTGCTTGGTTATATGCGAACCGGCGATGCGATCACCCATTATCTTAACGGAAAGAAAAATAACATTTTGAATGAGCACAAGCTTCTGATTCCTGCATTTAAATCAGCTGTTGAGAGGGGCGTTCACCTTGATGTCGGTCATGGGAGCGCAAGCTTCTCCTTCGAGGTGGCAGAGAGCGCAAAAGAGCAGGGAATTCATCCGGGAACGATCAGCACGGACATCTATAGAGGAAACCGAATTTCAGGTCCTGTACACAGCCTTGCAGAGGTTATGACCAAGTTTGTGATTATGGGTTACTCCCTTGCAGATGTGGTTGACAAGGTGACCGCCAAAGCAGCGTACTGGCTTGGCAGACCTGAACTCGGCCGCATCCAGTTAGGTGATGAGGCGAATCTTACTTTGTTTGAGGTTGTGCCAAGAGCAACTACACTGATGGATTCCATGGGAGCTACAAGAACTACCGAGTCGGTAATTGAAACGAAAGGGGCCATTATAGGTGAACACTTCTATACTTCATAAATACGGATTAAAAAGAGTAATTAACGCAAGCGGGAGGATGAGCATTCTGGGCGTATCTGCCCCGTCGGATACAGTCATGGATGCGATAAAACAAGGCGGTCAGCAGTATGTGGAAATTTCCGATTTAACGAATAAGGCAGGAAATCACATCGCCCGTCTGTTAGGCGCGGAAGCAGCTGCCGTCGTTAATTCGGCTTCCAGCGGCATCGCCCTGTCTGTAGCTGCTATGGTAACACGGGGGAGCAGACGGTTAAGTCTGAAGCTACACCAAGAACCGATCGTAAGTAATGAGATTGTAATGCTGAAAGGCCATAATGTACAGTATGGTGCCCCGGTAGAAACAATGGTGTATTTGGGCGGAGGCAAACTGATTGAAGCCGGTTATGCGAACGAAGGCAAGAAAGAGCATCTGGAAGATGCCATTACGGAACGCACGGCTGCCATTGTATACGTGAAATCACACCACAGTGTCCAGAAGAATATGATTTCAGCCCAAGAAGCCTATGAAGTTGCACAGCAGCACCAAATACCGTTTATCATTGATGCTGCAGCCGAGGAGGATTTGAAGAGTTATATTCCCATTTCGGATCTCGTCATTTTCAGCGGATCTAAGGCTGTTGAAGGCCCGACTTCGGGTATTGTGGCAGGAAAAAGTCAATATATTGATTGGCTGAAAATGCAGCTTAATGGCATAGGGCGAAGTATGAAAGTAGGAAAGGAAACGACTTTCGGCCTTCTGCAGGCTCTTGACGAATACGAGGACAAAACAGATCGAAGTGAGCAGGAGAAAAAATCACTTGAAAAGCTCGCCGGGCTATCTGAATTACCCGGCATTAAGATGAGCATTGTTCAGGATGAAGCTGGCCGCCTTATATTCCGGGGGCGTATTAAGGTCAACGAGCATGAAGCTGGTATTCATGCTGAGCTGCTGGCCGAGCTTCTGCGCACAGGCGATATCGCCATCTATACTCGTGATTACGGCGTAAAGCAGGGCTATTTTGATATAGATCCAAGGTCGCTTATGGAAGATGATATGGAGATCATTTCTGAAAGAATTCATGAGATCGTAAAGGGAGGCTGATAGGCGAATGAGTAAAATAGCTGAACGTTTGTATAAGGGACGGGCGTCACTCAACGTACTGGCAGGAAGCATAGGAAATGCCAAGGAAATATATGAAGCTGCTGAAGGGTATGTACTGATCGGGGTACTATCGAAAAATTATGCCGATGCAGTATCTGCGTCTGAAGCGATGCAGGCCTATGGCGAGGTGTGTGATGATGCCATTTCTATCGGTCTCGGGGCAGGGGATCCTAAGCAATCAGATGTCGTTGCAGAAATTGTAAAAAGCTATGCCGGGACACATATAAATCAAGTCTTTACAGGAGTAGGGGCGACGAGAGCAAATCTGAATGGAAAAGAAAGCTGGATTAACAGTCTTGTGTCTCCTTGTGGAAAACCTGGTTATGTCAATTTATCTACGGGGCCCTTAAGCGCAAAGCATAGCGAAAAGGCAATCGTTCCTGTCGAAGCAGCCATAGCCCTCGTATCCGACATGGGCGGAAATGCGCTGAAGTATTTTCCAATGAACGGCCTCGAGACGAAACAGGAATATATCGCGGTTGCTAAGGCTTGCGCCAAAGCGGACTTTGCGCTTGAACCGACCGGAGGCATCGATAAAGATAATTTCCGTGATATCCTAAGACTGGCTCTGGAAGCCGGGGTACCGCAAGTCATTCCGCATGTGTACTCATCCATTATCGATAAAACAACAGGCCTGACCAACATCCATGACGTACTCGAATTGACTCGGATTCTGAAGTACGAGGTGGATGCGCATGGAAATCCATAAACGGATTACCGCTTTCGGTGAAGTGATGATGCGTATGGCTGTTCCGGCTTATGAGACCCTCTCCCAGTCTCGGTCTTTAACGTATTCTTTTACAGGGACTGGGGTTAACGTTGCTGCCGCTATGGTTCAGTTAGGGCATAAAGGAGCAGTTGTAACCACTCTACCCGATAATTCTCTAGGGGATGCAGCATTATCTTCTCTGCGGGCTTTGAACCTGAACACAGCCTATATGCGCAGAGAGGGAGAAATCCTTGGCAGTTACTTCTTGGAGACCGGATATGGTCCAAGAAAGACCAAGGTAACCTACGGCAGCCGGAAGAACAGCAGCTTTAATATGGCATCTAAGGATGCTTATGCAAACTTACCGATTGCAGCAAACAGTGATTATTTTCATCTCTGCGGCATAGGCCTGGCGATGAACGACCAGGTGAGACATCAAATGAAGACGTTAGCGGAAAGTGTAAAGTCCGCTGGTGGTATGGTCATTTTTGACTGCAATTACAGATCATCGCTTTGGAGCTCGAATGAACGGCCGAAAGCAAAAGAGTATTACGAGGAGATGCTCCATCTTGCAGATATCGTCATGATGAATGAGAGAGATGCCGTATCATTGCTTGGATATACATCCGGATCTGTTGATCGTATGGAACAGCTTCAGGAGTTGATTCCTCTAATTGCAAAGGATTATAGCATTCGTCTGATTGCCGGTACACAGCGTACGATTGACCAAGATTATTACCATACAATTCAAGGATTTATGTACAAGAACGAAAGAATGGTTATAGGAAATCCGATGAAAATAAGTGTTCTGGACCGGATTGGTGCTGGTGACGCTTATACTGCAGGAATCCTTCATGGAGAAATCAGCAGTTATGAAGCAGGTTATTCGGTGCAGTTTGCTACAGCAGCCTCCGTCTTGGCCCATACGGTTCCAGGAGACATTTCAGCAGCCTGCGAGCAGGATATTGTGCATGTGATGAACGAGCATGCGTCTGATATTGAAAGGTAGTGAGAACGTGTCCTTATCAAGAAAAAAAGGGCCGCTGTATTTGCAGCTTAAAAAAACGATCAAGGATCGTATTGTTCATGGAAGGTATCCAGTAGGTTCTCTTATTCCATCAGAGCCTCAGCTTGAGCAGGAGTTCAATGTAAGCAAAATGACCGTAAGAAATGCGATCAAAGAGCTTCAGCAGGAAGGCTATGTTCTGAAGCAGAGCGGAGTGGGAACCACAGTCCTGCGCAATTCAGTAGCGCCTCAGCTGTCGAAGGGCAAGCGGTTCACGGAAATTTTGGTGGAGCAGGGGGAGATGATACATAAGAAATTAGTCGGTAAATACATGCAGGAGAATGCTCCTGACAGTGAGGCATACGAGCTGTTTGGCGAACGCTGTTTATGCATGGAACGGATCTATTATTTGAACAACCAGCCCTATATTTTCTATGAGCACAGGCTGGCTCTCGGTTTGTCGGCGGCAGAGGATTGGAGCTGTGGAGATGAGTTTTCCTTGTATGAATGGCTGGAGGAGCAGGAGCTGGTGGCTGATCATTACAGGGATCAATTTGCGGTAGCGCCATTGCCGGCAAGACTTGCCCCGGAGCTGCAGCTGCCTGCCGGAGAAATTGTACTGGTTAGACAGCGATATACCTATACCGCAGAACGGCATGCAGTGGAATGGAGTACAGGCTATTACAACACTCGCTTAAACCCTTATGTGGTCGACTATCAACTCTAACGTGGTCTTTTTCACCCGTATTATGATAAGATGTCCTATATCTTTACACTAAGAGACAGGTGAAAATATGCGGAATAAAGTAACAATGCAGCAAATTGCAGATACAGCAGGCGTATCCAAATTTGCAGTATCCAGAGCTTTAACAGGTAAAAGCGGAGTAAGCGAACAGACACGCGAAATGATCATACGGACAGCAGGACAGCTTGGTTATTTCAAGAACGGAGCAGTGCACAGTAAAATAATGCAGGAGGGGACAGGCAAAGAACAGTCGCCTCCAGAACAGCGGAAAATGACGGGAACCATTGTCGTGATTTTTCCAAATATCCGGCATCAGAATATGGATTCTCTTTATTGGGGGCCTGTATTTGAAGGGATTTCCTCTCGATTGAATGAGAAAGGGCTTGATATTTTAACTTTGACTGAGCCTTCCTCTGAGAAAATTTTCTCTTTGTTGAACCCGGATGCGATACAAGGCATTATTACCGTGGGGACTGTGTCAGTCTCTTTGCTGCTGGAGCTTCAGCGGCTGAAAATTCCAGTTGTTATGGTCGACCATATCGAGCCCGTATTTCATTGTGATACCGTATTTAGCGACAATATTACACTAATGCGGGAAGTTATGAATCGACTCATTAGCAGAGGATATCAGAAGTATCAGTTTGTGGGTCAGATTAAAGAGGCCCAGAGCTTTATGGAACGCTGGGTTGCATACCGAATGGCACTCGATGAACATGGGCTGGATTGTCCTCAGAATGAAGCTTTACTGCATTTTCAAGATGATGTCGAAATGTTGCGAACCATTGATCAAATATCAGCAGATGAATTGCCCGATGTATTCGTATGTGTGAATGATATCACTGCGCGTTTTGTTATTGAACATTTAGAAAAACAAGGCTTAACCGTTCCCGAATGCTGCTCTGTCACCGGCTTCGACAATGTCGAGACGGATCTGCCGATCCTTGCTACGGTGGATGTCAATAAAGCATTGCTTGGCAAAAGAGCGGTTGATCAATTGTTATGGAGAATGAATCATATTGCATCTCCTTATGAAAAGCTGCTGATTTATGCGGATCTTGTATTTAGGGAAAATTATGCTGTATCTCGATAATCAAATGCGGGGCATATCTCTTTCAAAAGTTCTACGAAGAGATATGCTTTTTTTGTTTGTTATTATCATTTGTTATTAATACATAACAAAATTTGTTTGGAATAGGTCCATATTATGCTAAGATATAACAAGAAACCAATGCATACGGAAGTATAGGTGATAGAGAATGCGTAAAAAGGTTACAATTCAGCAAATTGCCAGCAAGGCTGGTGTATCTAAATTTTCCGTATCCCGCACCTTATCCGGCAAGGCAGGTGTAAGTGAAAGGACACGGGAATTGATCTTACATGCTGCTGAACAACTAGGGTACTATAATCAAACATCATCCGCACCAGCAGACAATAATTCAGGGAAAAATAAGAGCGATGACAGCCCAAGGGAAGCAAGGCCGAAGGGAACAATCCTCGTTCTTTTTCCAAATGTAAGATTTCAGAACTACGACTCGGCGTATTGGGGTCCTATACTTGACGGGGTGACCACACGTCTTAATGAATACAGCCTGGACATACTCACGGTAACCGAACCGACGTATGATAATTTATTCTCTCTCCTCAATCCAGATGCAATTATAGGAGCGATTACAATCGGCGCAGTATCTACCATGAGCTTATACGATTTGCATCGGCTTGAGATTCCGGTGATCATGGTTGACCACTTGGATTCTACAATTTCATGTGACACGATATTCACGGATAACCAGTCCAGTATGCGAGAATTGATGAATCTTCTTATAAGCAAAGGCTTCAAAAAATTTCAATTTGTAGGAAACAAATCAGAAGCGTACAGTTTTTTTGAACGCTGGACCGTATATAAGATGACTCTGGAGCAGTTCGGGCTAAGTATAGATCAAAATGATGAGCTCCTTAAAGCCAGTTTAGAGGATATGGAGCAGGCCTTGACGGTGCTTCGGGCCAATCTGCCGGAAGTATTTATATGTGTAAACGATGCAACTGCTATGGATCTGATTGAAGCCCTCAAAAGGCAGGGGATTCTAATTCCTGACCAATGCCTGGTAACAGGCTTTGATCATATTAACGATCAATTTCCAATTACGGTAACGGTGCATGTCAATAAAGAAATATTGGGTACTAGAGCGGTTGACCAGATGCTATGGCGATTTGCGAACCCGAACGCTCCAATGGAGAAGAAGCAAATTGCAGCAGAGGTGATGGTGAGAGAACAGATCAGCCTGCCCAAATCAGAACCAGATGCTATAGTGGAAAATCGAGTTAAGCCTGAATAATAAAATTAAATCCAAAACAGGCTGCATTGAAAGAGTCACTCCTTCAGTGCAGCTTTTTGATGCTTTAAAATGAAAAAAGATGAAAAATTTAAAAAAACAACAAAAACAAACAAACAAAAATAAAATAACTTACAAAATAACAAAATTTTATTGAAATAAAAATAATTGACTGATATTACCAAATAGTGTTATTGTTGTTTTGTAATTTGATTGCATAACATAACGGGTGGTGGTCAATTACAGCATGAAGGAGCAATTGCCTCAGACAGCACGTAATGAAAGCAGTACAAGCAGAAAATTTCATAGGGGAGGTTAGTAAGCAATGAGAAAAATGAAAGCGCTTTTAAGTTTGCTTATGGTATTCACTTTTATCTTTTTGGCAGCATGTTCAGGAGGAAGTGGTAGTGAAGAGCCGACCGCTGCTCCTGAAAGTAATACAGAAGCTGCAGGAAATGAAAGTACACCTGAAGCAGCCGAAGATGATAATACGGAACAGACCGAAGAAGCTGTGGAAGAAAATGTGCCTGATTTGGGTGGTCGTGTTATTAAGCTTTCGGCTTGGTGGGATTTGACGCCAACTGATACAGATGCCCAAGGTAAAGCACTCGTTGAGCAGCTGAAGAACACAGAAGAAAAATATAATGTGGATATAGAGTTCGTTAACGTTCCTTATGAAGAATACATGGAGAAATTTACAGCCTCAGTATTGGCGGGTGAACCTTTTGCCGATATAACCTTCCTCGAATACAAATCAGCACTTCCAGCTATACAAAAAGGCCAGCTTTATAAACTTTCCGAATTTACAACACCAGAATCCAGCATAAATAATGATCAGCAATTTGCTAATCCAGGGCCTGCGCTGCTCGGAGAACAATACGGCTTCTACGGCGGAATGCCTAGTAACGGCGGAGTGGGAATCCACTATAACAGAGACTTGTTTGAAGAATTAGGTCTGCCTGATCTTCAGGAGATTTATGATAATGGCGAGTGGACCTGGGATAAGATGCTCGAAATTGCCAAACAAGCGACCAAGGACACAAACAATGATGGAAAAATGGATACATGGGGATTTTCCGGTTGGTCTGCTCAAGTAGGCCGCAACCTGATCGTAGCTAACGGAGGCAATACCGTACTTGATCCGGAAGGGGACGAAACGGGGGCAAAAGAAGGGCTGACAGATCCAAGAACGATCGAAGCGGTTGAATATTTGGCATCCCTCTACAATAACAACGTCGTCAAGGTCAAATCTGGAGATAAATCATTGTGGGAAGAAACAGACACGTTCAAAGACGGTGATATTGCGATGTTCCACGCTGCACAGTGGCAGCTCGGAGATATCAATTTTGAAGTGGGTGTGGTGCCTTATCCGGTTGGACCTCAGGGAAGTCCGGAAATGACATACGGTGATACTGCATTAAACGCCTATTTTATTCCTAAGGGAGTAGAGGATCCTGAACTGATATATCAAATCTTTGAAGAAATGTATGATGTGCCGCAGCTTGAAGAATATCCGTCACAAAACTACCTGGAAGGTCTCTATTCCTATGAAGATGATACACGAATTATACGTGAGAACATAACAGGAACAGGTTTGGTTTCGCTTGACGAAGCATATCCTGAATACCCTTACTACAGCTTTATCGCTGATGTTATAGTTGAAAACGCTTCCGTTACATCCGCTGCAGAGAAATATAAGCAGCAGGCGCAGGCCTCTATCGACAAGTTGGAAGCACAAAACTGATTTAATTTCTGGAAAACAAAACATTTGAAGCGAGGCAGGGCCTTTAATAGATAAAGACCTTGTCTCTCTTTTAGAGAAGCTCCAGCAGGTAAGAAAATGAACTATGCTGCCTATGGCGGCGGGGAGGCGTGTGATTTGAATCCGCTGACGGGTGTACAAACATGGTTAAAAGTAATATTGGCATTTGCGGTCGGCTCCTCTGTCATATTCTCTTCATCGGGCTCAGGGACAGGGATGGCTTCTGCGGAGCAGTCGGATACTGCAAAATCAGATCTTGGAGAGCAGGAACTCTTACTAGCGCAGGATCTTGTCCTGTCTAACGAACAATCCTACGGCGATTATATCGAGAAATATATGCAGGAACCGTACCCTGATCATGAGATCATACTTGATGCTCAGAAGGTATCTTCTCTTGAAGGTGAAGGTTCAGAAATCGTTTCAAATTATAAGGGGACTTCCGGACAATCCATTAAAAGTGGAGAGGACAGCACATTGGAGTGGACCTTTGAAGTCGAAGAAGCCGGCCTTTATTCCATTTCATCGACATATTATCCGGTAGAAGGCAAGAGTTCGGCGATTGAGAGAAGCTTATTGATTGACGGAAAGCTTCCTTTTCGAGAAGCCGCCTTTATTCAAATGGATCGAGTATGGGATAACCTGAAGGCGGAGGTTGAACAGGATAACCGGGGGAATGATCTGCGCCCGCAGCAGCATGAGAACCCTTCCTGGCAGACGACTCTATTCAAAGATTCAAACGGCTATTATGAAGAACCGTTTTCGTTTTACTTTAACAAAGGGATTCATACGCTTACGTTAATTTCACAACGAGAGCCCGTCATCATAAAGGAATTAAAGCTGCATCGTTACGAGCTGCCAGTCAGTTATGAAGAATATGCCAACAAGCAGGCTGCAGATGGGACTGCTTCCCCCCGTGGTGTCCTTATTGAATTGCAAGCTGAAGATGCATCAGCCAAGTCCTCTCCGACCTTGTATCCATTACAGGACAGATCCAGCCCTGCAACGTACCCCTATAGTCCAAAGCTAACGAAGGTGAACACCATTGGAGGTTACAATTGGCGGATTCCTGGCCAGTGGATTGAATGGGAGGTCGAGGTCCCGGAAGAAGGACTGTATCAGCTGGCTTTTAAATCGAAGCAGAATTTTGTCAGGGGTATTTATTCGACCAGAAAGCTAACGATCAATGGTGAGCTTCCATTTGACGAAATGAGCAGAGTTCCCTTTCGTTATGATAACAGCTATACCATGCGGATTATGGGCAATGAGCAGGAAGAGCCCTACCTTTATGATCTAAAGAAGGGGACAAACACGATCCGAATGGAAGTGACGCTAGGCGAGTTTGCTCCTCTTATTCGTGAAGTGGAGGATAGCTTAATCGAGCTGAATTCCATGTATCGAAAGATTCTAATGATCACCGGCACGGCGCCGGATGAAGTAAGAGATTATCGCGTAGACGAGCGGATTCCAGACTTGATTAGTGTATTCAAAAGTGAAAGCGAACGTCTAAAGCAGATAGGGGCCCAGCTTAGGACACTGTCGGAAGGCAGCGGGGACCAGGATGCACTGCTGAAGACGATGGCTTTGCAGCTTGACGAAATGATTGATGATCCGGACACAATACCGAGACGTCTGCAAGCGTATAAAACAAATACAGGGGGGCTCGGTACCTGGCTCCAGCAAGTCAGGGAACAGCCGCTTGAAATCGACTCCATATACATAGCTTCTCCAGATCAAACCATTCCAGAAAAAGGTACCAGCTGGCTTGCGGAATTGTGGCACGAAATCGTTACCTTTTTATATTCCTTTTTTATTGATTACGACGCTATCGGAAGTGTAGCTGCCGAGACACAGGAGGGAAGTACCGTTACGGTGTGGATTGGAAGCGGCCGGGATCAGGCGAACACGATCAAGTCAATGATTGATGAGACATTTACGCCAGAAACCGGAATCGAGGTAAACCTAAAGCTGGTACCTATGGGATCACTGCTTCCCGCAACCTTATCGGGCCAGGGTCCGGACGTCGCCATGCAGATGGGGAATGATATTCCTGTAAACTACGCCATGCGTAATGCTGCAGCTGACATTTCTGTATTTCCTGATTTTGAGGAGGTTGCCGATAGGTTTCGCGACAGCGCTTTGGTTCCTTACACCTATGAGGAGGGCGTGTACGCTCTTCCGGAGACTCAGACCTTTAACATGCTGTTCTATAGAAAAGATGTTCTCAGCGAATTGGGTCTCGAGATTCCGAAGACTTGGGATGAGGTATGGAGCCTTCTCTCTGTACTTGATAAAAACCATATGGATTTCGGACTGCCTCTTGTTGTTCAGCCGAGTTATCCAGGCGAAAATGTACCTCCGAACTCCGTGTACTCCATGCTGCTGTTTCAGTCCGGAGGAGCGTTCTATCGGGATGAAGGCAAGGAATCCGATCTCGATTCACAAATTGGAATCGATGCATTTAAGGAATGGACGGAATTCTATACGGATTATAAGCTCGAACGCGAATATGATTTTGCGAATCGGTTTCGGACTGGAGAAATGCCGATTGGTATCGCGGATTATACCACCTATAATCAGCTGACCGTCTTTGCACCAGAAATACGCGGCATGTGGGGGTTTACGATGATTCCAGGTACTCAGCAGGAGGATGGAGCCATTAACCGTTCTGTTGCCAGCGGCGGCAGCGGTGTGCTGATGCTGGAAGGGGCCCAAGATAAAGAGGCTGCTTGGGAGTACATGAAATGGTGGACCAGTGAAGAAACCCAGGTGAAATTTGGCAGAGAGATGGAAGGATTGATGGGCGCGGCGGCAAGATATCCGACTGCCAATATCAATGCTCTCGAAAAGCTGCCGTGGCCTGTGGAGGACTTTAATCAATTGCAAGCCGGGTTTGAATGGGTTAAGGGAATTCCGGAAGTGCCTGGCGGTTACTTCACAGGAAGGCATTTAATTAATGCTTTTTATCGTTCCGTTGACGGACAGATCGAGCCTCGTGAAGCGCTGATGGATTATGTTCAATATATTCAGGATGAAATTCGTGCCAAACGCACGGAATTTGGCCTGACGGAGTAGAGGGGGGTTAGCATGTCCAATATTCAGCTTGATAAGGGGATGCGTGCAGTCCCTCCCAAGGACGAGCGGACGCTTTCCCAGAGCAGCAAGCTCAGCAGACTGGTAAAGGAAATCAAGGTTAAAAAGCATCTGTATATCTTGATGGCGCCTTATATGATTTTGTTTTTAATATTTACAGTTTTACCGGTCGTACTCTCGATTATCATCAGCTTCACGTATTTTAATATGCTGGAAATGCCAAGGTTTGTAGGCTGGCAAAATTATACGCGTCTTTTCTTAGAGGATGATATATTTCTGATTGCACTCAAAAATACGCTGTTGTTTGCTGCAATCACGGGTCCGATCAGTTATTTTGCCTGCTTTATCTTTGCCTGGATCATCAATGAGCTCAGTCCCAAATGGAGAGCATTTATGACTTTGATCTTCTATGCGCCCTCCATATCCGGAAACGTATTTTTTATCTGGCTGCTCATATTCTCAGGTGACAGATACGGGATCATCAACGGCATGCTTATTCAGATTGGCATTTTACTCGAGCCAATTCAATGGCTCAAGACGGAGGCTTATGTCCTGCCGATCATTATTTTGGTGCAGTTGTGGCTTAGTTTAGGAACAGGGTTTCTGGCGTTTATTGCGGGACTTCAAACGGTTGACAAAACCCTATATGAAGCAGGGGCTGTGGACGGCATTAAAAATCGCTGGCAGGAGCTGTGGTATATTACCCTCCCGTCGATGAAGCCTCAGCTGATGTTTGGTGCGGTTATTCAGATTACCACTTCTCTTGCCGTAGCAGACGTATCTATACAGCTTGCAGGATTCCCTAGTGTCAATTATGCAGCCGAAACGATTGTTACCCATCTAATGGACTTCGGTACCATTCGTTTTGAGATGGGCTTTGCTTCGGCCATCGCAACGGTATTGTTCATTATTATGGTCGGGTCCAATATCATTGTTCAAAAATTATTGCGCAGAGTAGGTGAATAAAGATGATGAACATACCCTTGCGCCTATTCCGGAAGAAAAGAGTAAATCGATCTTTTCTAGGAAGCCTGTTTTTATTTCTCATGTTGGGTGTGGTAGGCTCCTTTATGGTGCTACCGCTCGTGTATGCCATCAATGCAGCGTTCAAGCCGCTGGATGAAATATTTATTTTTCCGCCGACGCTGTTTGTCAAAAATCCAACCATGGATAATTTTGCAGACCTTATCAATTTGCTGGGTGCCTCATGGGTACCGTTTACCCGGTATATTTTCAACACGGTGTTTATTACAGGCTTGGGGATTGTAGGACATGTGCTGCTGGCCTCTGCGGCGGCATATCCGCTGGCAAAGCATCAATTTCCCGGAAACAAGTTTATGTTTCAAATGATCGTTTTGTCGTTGATGTTTACGCCTGCAGTCACTGCCATCCCAACCTACATGATTATGTCTTGGCTTGGATGGGTGGACACCTATTGGGCTGTCATCATCCCTGCTTTTTCTTATCCGCTGGGCTTATATCTAATGAAGCAGTTTATGGAGCAGATTCCGGATGCTCTTATTGAAGCCGCGAAGATTGACGGAGCCAGTGAATACCGGATATTTTGGTCAGTCGTGATGCCTAACGTCAAGCCTGCATGGCTCACGCTTATTATTTTGCTGTTTCAAATTTTGTGGGGCACGGACGGCAATGGATTTATTTATAGCGAGAATCTCAAGACACTCACCTCAGCCACGACCAACATCATTCAAGGCGGAATAGCCAGAGCAGGTGTGGGAGCAGCAGTTGCACTGATCATGATGAGTGTCCCGATTACGATTTTTGTATTTTCACAAAGCCGTATTATTGAAACGATGGCAACTTCCGGGATGAAGGAATAGGGGGAGTGAACTTGGCTGTATATACACAAAGGTTAAAGCATTATGTGATTAGCCTTGCCGCTGCTTCGCTGCTGCTATATTCCGCCCCTCTGGCGGAAGCAGCCATAGCACCTTATGAGAGCTATACCTATAACTACTATGAAGAGGCGGTGCCTGCTCCTGATGCATTTTTGCCTGACAAAAGTGTATCCGGACTTGACCTTGGCATTGGTAATTTCGTGACACCGCAAGATCTAGTCATAAGCAGCGAAGGAAAGATTTATATAGCTGACACGGGAAATCAGCGCATTATCGTGCTGACCAGAGACTGGAAAGTAGAGCGGATTATTACAAGCTTTATGAAGGATGGGACGGAGCAGACTTTCAACTTGCCAAGCGGAATTGCGGTGAATGAAGAAGGCGATTTGTATATCGCTGATACAGAGAACAAAAGAGTTGTGGTTCTTTCTCCTAACGGTGAGCTGATCCGTATTATTGAAAATCCGCAGTCCGATGTGCTTGGCGATTCCTTCTCCTTTGTCCCACTCAAGCTGTCAGTTGATGATGCAGGAAGGGTATTTGTCACCTCCAGAGGAGCCTATGAAGGGATACTGCAGTTTGATGAAACAGGAAAGTTTCTCGGTTATGTCGGAACGATTCAAGTACGCCGGAATTTTGCCGATTACATGTGGCGGCTTGTTGCGACCGATGCGCAGAAGAGTCAAATGGCGCTCTATATTCCTACGGAATTTTCTAATATTGATATGGGTGAAAAAGGGTTTGTCTATGCAACAAATGTAGATCCTGGTTCGAGCACACCGGTTAAACGCCTGAATCCTTCGGGAGAGGATGTGCTGAAAAGATATGGATACTTTGATGTCAAAGGGGATATAAGGTACCGTTCCTCAGGAACCAATGGCGGCCCGTCCAAGCTGGTTGATATCAAATATCAGGGAAATGGAATGTACAGTGTACTGGATTCTCTGAGGGGCCGTATTTTCACATATGATCACGAAGGAAACCTGCTCTATATTTACGGCGGTATCGGTACACAGATCGGAACGTTCAGAACCCCTGTAGCGATCGAGAAGCTGGGTAATCAGCATATTGTCCTGGATCAAGGGAAGGAAACGATTACGATCTTTTCACCGACCAACTATGGAAGCGCTATAACTAATGCTGTGACGGCTCATTACAACGGAGATGATGAGGGGGCTGTCGACAAATGGAGAGAAGTTCTTAGACTAAATGCGAACTATGACATCGCTTATAACGGCATCGGAAAGTCCCTCCTATATGCCAAGGAGAACAAAGAAGCAATGAAATATTTCAAGCTTGGAATGGATCGTAAAAATTACTCGGTTGCCTTTAAACGATACCGCAAGGAAGTGCTGCAGGAGCATTTCGGTACGATTTTGACCATTGGCACAGCTGCAGTGATTGCTTTTACGGGTTACCGATTCTCAAAATCATGGAGAAAAAGGAGGGAAGAAACGGTATGAAGCAGGACTTTATTAAGTTTCCTCTCCATCTCATTGTACATCCCTTTGACGGGTACTGGGACCTGAAGTATGAGGGGAAGGGCAAGCTTAAGGTTGCTATTACAATCTTGCTTCTTCTATTCATAACGATGGTCGTTCAGCGGCAATTTGCAGGCTTTCTGGTAAATTATAACGATCCTAGAACGCTGAACAGCTTGGCTGAGCTGCAGTATGTTATCCTGCCTTTCTTCCTGTTCTGTGTGTCGAATTGGTCCATCACGACACTGATGGAGGGTGAAGGAAAGTTTAAGGAGATCATCAATGCAGCAGCATACGCCCTCATTCCGATGATCCTCATCTATTTGCCGATGACGTTCATCAGCCGTTTTATGACTCAGGAAGAAACTGCATTTTATTATTTGCTGAATTCAGTGGCCGTCATCTGGTTTGTCTATCTGCTGTTTGTTGGCATTATGACAGTTCACCAATATACGGCTTCAAAGACCGTGGTAACGATGCTGCTCAGCATTGTCGTTATGGCGATCATTGTATTTTTAGGGACTTTGGTGCTTAGTCTGATTCAGCAAATGATTGAATTTGCAGTCAATATCTACCGGGAGCTTGTGTTCCGAACCTAAGGAGGCGTAAGTCTGGTGACATTCCGTAAATGGAAGTATACGACTTTGCTGGCTTGCGCTCTCATCGCGGTCAGTGTAATGTGCTTTATTTTCTTAACTGGCAGATTGTCCAGTATTGATCCCGAAGCGTATGTAGCAGCGTCCGATCTGCAAGAAGGCAAACCGTTTGAAGCTCTACAGGATAGGTCAGGAGGCTTGCCTGGCATGGTGCTTGCAGCAAAGAATGATCAGCTAAGTCTATATATTAATGAGCAAACGACAGTCATTGCTGTTAAAGATCATCAATCAGGCAATACATGGTACAGTAATCCGCTGGATACAGACGAGGATACGATTGCCACGGCTTTTGAGAAAGAATCAATGTCTTCCCAAATTTCAGTTTCCTTCCGTAACACGTTAGGGGTGCCTGATACCTACACAAATTACAAGTACAGCATCCAGAACGAGCAGTTTGTAATGCAAAGCATTGAAGACGGAGTTCGCATCGAATATACCCTCGGTGACACGGAGCTTGGAATGGATGCTCTTCCTAAATACATTACTAAACAAAGATTACAGGAAAAAGTCCTCAGCAAGCTGGACGAGGTAACTGCGAGCTATGTCGAGACAAGGTATCTTGTGCAAGACGCTGACCCGGATGTGCTGGAAAGAGCAGATGCACAAGTTGAACGTCCGCTCGTACTGCGCAAAATGCTTGCTGCTTTTGAGGAAGCGGGTTATACCGCTGAGGATTTAGCTCAGGATAATGCGGACAACGGTATAGGAACAGCCGGCGGGGTGACGGATAAACCAAAATTTGTGATCCCACTTGAGTATCGGCTGGAAAAGAATGCGCTCAGTGTAACTGTGCCGCTGGGGCAGCTCCAAGAAAGTGAGGGTCATCGAATCCAAACGCTGGATTTGCTCTCTTATTTCGGAGCAGCTAAGGCTGGTGAACAGGGATATATGCTTGTACCGGACGGATCAGGCAGTCTTATTTATTTCGATAATGGAAAAATAAAGGAACCGCAATATGTTCAGCCCGTATATGGAGCGGACCCCAATGACAATAGCAGAACAAGGACCCAAATTGCTGAGACGGCCCGGATGCCTGTGTTTGGTTTGAAGTCCGGCGATAGCGCATTTTTCGCCGTAATTGATAAAGGTGACGGTAATGCAAGCATTGCCGCCGATATCAGCGGTAAGCAAAATTCGTACAATCATATCTTCAGCCGGCATGCTGTCCGCGGAGATGATGAGCTGGAGCTTTATACAGGAAGCAAGATTCAGGAAATTCAGCTGCTATCTGATGAGAGATTTAACGGTGACATTGAAGTAAGCTATACCTTTTTATCAGGGGAAGAAGCTGGTTATGCCGGGATGGCTCAGACTTATCAATCGATGCTTGTTGATCAGGGTGTCTTAACTCCATTAACTGCAAAAGAGGCAATGCCATTTTATGTAGATATGCTTGGAGCTGTCGATAAACAGCAGTCCTTTCTAGGCGTGCCCTATGATGCGACTGTATCCATGACAACCTTTGAACAGGCTCAAAACATAACAAAAGAGCTACAGGCTCAAGGAATTTCCAATATCCAAATGCTGTACTTGGGGTGGTTTGGAACTGGAATAGAGCACGAGCTGCCTGTGAATCTGAATACTTCAAAGCTCGGGAATACGCAGGAGCTGATTTATCTTAAAGAAATTCTGAACAGTACTGGTGGAGAGCTGTATCCAGATGTTGCTTTTCAAAAGGTATATGAAGACGGGAACGGATTTAGGTCCGCTAAGGATGCATCCCGGTTTATTACGAAGGAAGCTGCTGAGCTTTCGCCTTATGACAGAGCTTTAAATCGAATGTCCTTAATTCAGGATGAATATTACCTGCTTTCGCCAGCCAAGCTCCCGGACGTTACAAGCCAGTTCATGGAGCAGTACCGGAAGAAGGGAATGACTGGGCTCGCTCTTCGTGACATGGGTAATACACTTCATTCGGATTACCGGAACAGCAAGGCCGTTTTTCGTGATACAGCTAAAGTGATTGTAGAAGAGCAGATTGCGTATCTTGCATCAGAGTATCCCAATCTAATGATCAGCGGCGGAAACAGCTATGCCCTTCCCTTTGCGAAGCATATCGTAAATACGCCTGCAGGATCGAGCAGATTTAATCTGACAGACGAAGCCGTTCCTTTTTATCAGATGGTCATCCATGGGTTTATTGATTATGCTGGTGAGCCGGTTAATCTCGCAGCCTCATCAGATATGAAGCAGCAGATTTTGCAAAGCCTCGAGTTCGGATCATCTCCTCACTTTCTATGGACAGCGAATTCTGCAGCAGAGCTAAAATATACAAGGTATGATTTCATGTATTCAACCGAGTATACAGATTGGATGGAAGAAGCCGTTTCTATGTACAAGGAAGTTAATGAAGTTCTGAATCCTCTAAGAACAGAGCGGATCGTAAATCGCACGGTACATGAGCAGGGAGTAGTAGGGATCGAGTACAGCAATGGTGCCTCTCTATTGATTAATTACAATGACGAACCGGTGACATGGAACGGGTTCACGATTCCGGCTCAGAATTATATTGCAGGCGGTGATGAATAGTGAAAGGCTATCGTTTAACTTTATCGCAAAAAAGATCCTATCTTGGCCTTCTGTTCATTACGCCTTGGCTGCTCGGCTTTATCTTCTTGTTTCTGACTCCAATGATTCAGTCCATTCGATTCAGTCTTAGCGAGCTCAGCATCGTCTCTCAAGGCTATGAGCTTGTGTTTGTAGGCTGGAATAATTTTAAAGAAGCGCTGTTTATCGATGCTAATTTTAATCGAATACTTACGGAATCAGTGCTTCAAATGACCGTTAATGTCCCGCTTATCCTGTTCTTTAGTCTTTTTTCAGCAGTGCTGCTCAATCAAAAGTTTAAGGGGCGCGGACTTGCAAGAGCGATATTTTTTCTGCCGGTTATTTTAGCATCCGGAGCGATCGCATCTGCGGAAGCATCGGGGCTGATTAACCTGATAGGAAACGCGGCGGTGGCAGAAGAGGCGAGCGGCTCTTCCTCCCAGTTCAATACCCTCTCGATGGTACGGCTGCTAAATGAAGCGGGAATGCCGCTCGTCATTACAGAGTATATCGTCGATGCAGTTATGAGAATCTACGATATAATTCGAAGTTCGGGAGTACAGATTTTGATCTTCTTAGCGGCTCTGCAATCCGTACCAAGCTCAATGTATGAAGTGGCCAAAATTGAAGGAGCGACTGGTTATGAATCGTTTTGGAAGATCACATTCCCGATGGTAAGTCCTCTTATTTTGACGAATGTCATCTATACCGTCATTGATTCTTTTACAACAAGTCCAATCACTCAAACGATCTATACAACAGCATTTCAAACGCAAAATTTCGGACTGAGTGCGTCGATGTCCTGGATTTATACGATGGTAGTCGGCCTGCTGCTCTTCCTGATCGGATTTATCATATCGAAGCGGGTTCATTACAATTAATCAGAGGGTAAGGCGGTGAGGAAAGTGCAGGAAATGAAAAGGCTTGGGCGCAGCGAAGCCGTCGTATTTAAGATGCAGCGTACCAAAAATAAAGTGATGAATGTCTTATGGGACATTTTTCGTTACTTGCTGATTATTGGAATATCCTTCGTCATTCTCTATCCGATTCTGATGAAGATATCTACCGCATTTAAAGATAAGGTTGACATTTATAATCCAACCATCTATATGATTCCGGTTAACTTCACGTTGGATAATATCAAGCTTGCGGCCGAGGTAATGAACTATTTCCCGCTGCTTGGCAATACGCTGGTCTATGTAGTCGTCATCATGCTGCTGACCACCGGATCGACAGCGCTTGCCGGATACGGCTTTGCCAGATTTCATTTTCCAGGCAGCAAATTGTTGTTTGGCGCGGTTATTCTTACGATTCTTGTACCTTCGAGCACGCTTATGGTACCCATGTATCTGCACTTTAGAAACTTTGATATTTTAGGTTTGGTTACTTTGTTTACAGGAAAAGAAGGCGTTAATCTTCTCAACACGTACTGGCCGTCCATGATCACATCGGCAACAGCAACAGGACTTAAAGCGGGATTGTTCATTTATATTTTTCGTCAATTTTTTAAAGGACTGCCAAAAGAAATTGAAGAGGCAGCATTGATTGACGGAGCGGGCGGCATTAAAACCTTTTTTCGAATCATGCTTCCCAATGCGATACCTCCGATGATTACTGTCATGCTGTTTTCGTTTGTATGGACCTATAATGATACATTCTATCCTTCACTATTTATGAGCGAGAGCAGTCTGATGTCACTGAAAGTAGCTTCTCTCCCATCACAGGTCAATTTGATCATTCCGCAGCTAATGGGCTTATCTGGAACGGAAATCAAAGCGGATCCCAACCATGTGGCAATGATTGTAGATACGGGAATTTTGCTGGCCATCGCGCCTTTGATCCTATTGTATCTGTTCGTACAGCGTTATTTTGTAGAGAGCGTCGAACGGACAGGAGTGGTAGGCTAGCTCTTCTTTGTACCAGATCGGATAGGCACTATACATGGTCTTATCCGATCTGTTTTTGAGTTATGCTAATATTTTTTTGTTAGGATAACAAAAACTATTGAAGCGTTACGAATTCCATGAGACAATAGGTTCAGGCTTCAGAAATATAACACATTTGGAGGGTTTTTAAACCATGCATGAATCGAAGTTGGTGTTAAATAACTGGACATTTAAAGCGTGTGAAGAGGAAGAGTGGCTGCCTGCGGTTGTGCCGGGCTGTGTTCATACGGATTTACTCAAAAACGGCAAAATCCCTGATCCTTTTTATGGTACAAACGAAAAATTGGTACAGTGGATCGATAAAAAAGACTGGGAATACAAAACTTTGTTTGATATACCAAGTGAACTTCTTGAAAAAGAGCATGTAGAGCTCGTGTTCAAGGGTCTTGATACATATGCGGAAGTGTTTGTGAATGATCAGCATGTATTATCTGCAGATAACATGTTCCGCACCTGGGAAGTAGATGTTAAACCTTACGTCAAATCGGCTGGCAATAAGCTGCGGATCGTGTTTCGTTCCCCGATCAACGAGGATTTGCCAAAGCTTGAGGCGCTCGGATATCCCCTTCCTGCATCTAATGACCAATCGGAAGTCGGTGAGTTAGGCGACAAAAGGGTCAGCATTTTTGCTAGGAAAGCACCTTATCATTATGGATGGGACTGGGGGCCGAGATTCGTAACCAGCGGCATCTGGCGTGAAGTGCAGCTAAGAGCATGGTCTGGAGTTCGAGTAGCGGATCTATACATTCATCAGCAAAGTGTTACCGAGAATGCAGCTTCTCTGACGGCTGTGCTGGAAATCGAAGCCGATCAGGCTGGTGAGAAAGTGATTCGTGTTTCGACGGATGGCGGAGAATGGATCGAAAAAGTGGAGCTTGTGCAAGGGCTTCAAAAAGTAGAGCTGCCTATCGAGATCCGTAATCCTCAGCTGTGGTGGTCGAGAGGTCTGGGCGAAGCGCACATGTACATTTTCACTGCACAGGTACTGGAACAAGAGGGAGGGGACTCTCTGGCGGAAGCCTCCGTCAAAACCGGACTGCGCAGCATCCGTCTTGTCCAGGACAAAGATGAGTACGGCACATCCTTCTATTTTGAGTTGAATGGTGTTCCTGTGTTTGCTAAAGGAGCTAACCATATACCTAACGACAGTTTTGTTACTGAAGTGACGCGTGAAAGATACCGCCATGAAATCGAGTCCGCAGCAGCATCGAACATGAACATGCTTCGGATATGGGGCGGCGGCATTTACGAACAGGACGATTTCTATGAGCTGTGTGATGAATACGGTATTTTGGTCTGGCAGGACTTTATGTTTGCCTGCAGTATGTACCCTGGAGATCAAGCTTTCCTGGACAGTGTACGCGAGGAAGCTATTGACAATGTTAAACGTTTGCGGAATCATCCTAGCATTGCTTTATGGTGCGGTAATAATGAAATTGATTCTGCATGGGCGCACTATAATGAAGAAGGCGGCTGGGGCTGGAAGAAGGACTATACTCATGAGCAGCGTGAGAAGATTTGGGCGGATTATGAGGCTATCTTCCATAAGCTGCTGCCGGAAGTTCTGTCAGAGCTGGTTCCTGGTGATGATTACTGGCCATCTTCCCCAATTGTATCCGTCTCGAATGACATCAATCAGCATGCATCGACAAGTTCAACTGCCGGAGATGTTCACTACTGGGGTGTATGGCATAACACTGAGCCGTTTGAGAATTACAATATCAAATTGGGACGCTTCATGAGCGAATACGGCTTCCAATCCTTCCCGGAACATAAATCGGTGCTTCGATATGCAAAAGAATCCGATCTTGAGCTGACTTCCGAAGTCATGCTGGCCCATCAGAAGAACGGCAACGGAAACCGTTTGATTAAAGAATATATGGATATGTACATGACGGAGCCGAAGGACTTCCCATCCTTCTTGTATATGAGCCAAGTGCTTCAGGCGGATGCTATGAAGATGGCGATTGAAGCGCATCGCCGCAACAGACCATTTGTAATGGGGACCTTATATTGGCAGATGAATGATACCTGGCCGGTTGCTTCATGGGCTGGTATGGACTATTACGGCAACTGGAAAGCGCTCCAGTACTATGCTAAACGCAGCTTCGCAGACGAGATGGTTTCCATTGACGGGACGAAGGAAGAAAAAGTCGATTTTTACCTGCTGTCTGATTTGCTGAAACCGATTGAAGGAGAGCTTCGCATTCGTGTTGTGGACTTCGATGGTACAGTTCATAGCAGTCAGTCGCATTCGGTTAGCAATCCTGGTAATGCTACGAATCTTGTCTTGTCGCTCTCGCTTAATGAGCTGTTGAAAGGACAGGATCCAGAGCGTACGACTGCCGTTGCTGAGCTTGTACAGAATGGAGAAGTTGTTGATGTGCAGCACCATTACTTTGTACCTTTCAAAGATCTGAAACTTACCTTAGCGGAAGTAACGATAACAGAGGTGGAAGGCTCTGAGGGGACACGCTTTACTTTGACATCAAACGTGCTTGCCAAGCAGGTGTGGCTGGACAGTGAGACCGAAGGTGTGTTCAGCGACAATTTCTTTGATCTTCTTCCTGGCGAAATGAAGGAGATCTCTTTCCAGGCTCGTACGTATGGAGATCAGGCATTTGCAGCAGCTTCTCCAGGTAAAGTAAACGTCCGCTCAATGGCCGATTTTATTAAAGAGACACATGTATTGAATAAGTAATATTCAGTAAAATTTTCGAGAGTTTATTTTAAGTTTATAGCAGACCATCCCTAGAGACTTCACTTGCATGAGTAGGGATGGTCTTTTAATTACACTAATATAGGAGGATCAAGATGAACGATTTCAAACGCTTCATTCTTGTCAATCAGATCGGCTATCCTTTGAAAGGCCGAAAGAGCTTTGTGTTAAGAGGAGAAAATGCGGACTATCGAGTGATAAATACGGAAACTTTACAGGTTGCTTATTCAGGACAGGCAGAGGGTCCGATTGAGGATGCTTGTTCAGGGGATCGGTTATATAAAGGAGACTTCACCCAGTTTGAAGAACCAGGACGTTATATCATTGAAGATGCAGAGGGACATCAGTCTTCACCATTTATTATTGCAGAGAGACCTTATTCCGACGTACATAAAGGTCTGTTAAAAGCCTTCTATTATTTACGCTGCGGTGAAGATTTGGACAAAGAATATGCAGGGGAGTGGCAGCACAAAGCGTGTCATACAGCCAAAGGATGTGTTCACAGCAATCCGGGTCAATATCTGGATGGTAACGGCGGATGGCACGATGCAGGAGACTATGGGAAATACGTTGTTGCAGGTGCGAAAGCCGTCGCTGATTTGCTTCTTGCCTGGGAGCTGTACCCGAATGCATTTAAAGATCCGATCCCTTTGCCGGAGACAAATGAAGCTATGCCAGATGTACTGCACGAGTGCAAGGTAGAGATGGATTTCTTGCTTAAGATGCAGGACACAGAATCCGGCGGGAGTTATCACAAACTGACGACCAGACAGTTTCCGGGGCTTGCGGTGATGCCTGAGAATGACGAGGCTGAACTGGTCTTCTCTCCGATTTCGACAACGGCGACAGCCTGCAGTGCGGCCGTTATGGCACAAGCAGCAAGGGTATACCGTGCTTTCGATGCTGACTTTGCAGATAAGTGTCTGAAGTCTGCTAAGCTGTCATGGGCTTGGATTGAAGCTCACCCACACGAACCTGGATTTAAAAACCCACCGGATATCTCGACTGGAGAATACGGTGATGATTGTGATCTGGATGAAAGATATTGGGCAGCGGCAGAGCTATTTTTCGCCACAGGTGAACAGAAGTATCATGAGACATTCAAATCGTTTGCAAAATCCAATTTTCCTAAATGCGAGCTGGGTTGGGCGGATATGGGCGGATACGGTACAATTCGGTATTTGCTGAGTAGTGATAGTGAACGAGCCCCAGAACTTTATTCGGAACTGAAAAGCACTCTTCTCATGGAAGCTGATCGGTTGATTGAGATTGCCGCTTCGGATGGATACGGGATTTCGCTCGTGGAAGATGACTATATTTGGGGCAGCAATATGGTGGTCATGAACAGGGCTATGCTTCTGCTCCTTGCCTGCAAAATAGGCGAGAGTGAAGAGTACGCAGAGGCAGCGCTTGGGCATTTACATTATCTATTAGGTCAGAACGTTCTTGATCTATCTTATGTTACAGGGTTCGGTGAGCGCCTTGTTATGCACCCTCATCATCGCCCTTCAGTAGGAGATGGGGTGGATGCTCCGGTTCCGGGTATGGTGGCAGGAGGTCCGAACAAGCATTTAAATGATGAGTGCATGGCAGCGCATCTACAAGGAAAACCTGCAGCAGCGTGTTATATAGATCATGAGGACAGTTACGCAGGTAATGAAATTACGATCTATTGGAACTCGCCAGCCGTATTTGTCTTCTCGCATTGGAATCAATAATCTTGGTGCTAATAACGCCCTTTGACTTGTGTCAAAGGGCGTTATTAGTCGTATTTGTTGATAATCAGAGGGAGCCGGATGTTGATTCGCGATATACCGGTTTAGTATATACATGGGAGACATGAAATGGCTGTTGAGGACTCTTAATTCGAGACAACAATGTTTCGGCCGCTTTAATTCCCATCTCATTACTATAAATGTGGACGGTGGTCAAATGCGGTTCCACTATCCGTGATTCGGGAGCATTGTCAAACCCACAAACTTTTATCTCATCCGGAATCAAAATATTATGGTTTTTCAAAGATTTCATTACACCAACAGCAATAAAGTCATTTGCACATACAAAAGCCGAGGGAAGTGGCTCCATTTGGCCAATTCTTTTATCAAGCCATCCGGGTTCTGAGAAGAACAGACGGTCGTCATCTATGATACATGTTGCCGTGTCGAGCTGCAGATTCGAATCGATGAGGGCTCGCTGATAACCGGTCCATCGTTCATAAAAGCTTTTGCAATGATGATAATCCCCGACAAACCCTATACTCTTATGACCGCTCTCGGTCAGTTTTTTCACCATCTGATATGTACTATGTTCGTTCTCCATCAATAGAATGTCAGCATTAAATTCAGGAAAGGATATTTCTGCTGCGCAGTCGATAAAAATGGTCGGTATGCCTAAATCCGTAATAAGTCTGCTGTACTCAAGATCAAACAGCTCAATACAGATGATGCCATCCACATTTGTTATATCTAAATTTTTAGGCAAGGCGAGGGAGTTTTGATCAATATCACGCACGATATGTATGGACAGGGTATAGCCTTCATCACTGATTCTTTTCTCCAAACCATTAATAAGCGGCCCGCCAAAATGCGAGTTATTTGGCATATTTGCTGTCAGCAAAGCAATATTTCCTGATCCTTTGTTCAGCAGGTTATCTGTCTCCATGTAGGCGAACTGTTTGTACTTCAGCTCGATTGCTTTTTTAATGACTTTGCTCCGCGTTTCATCCGGGATCGTATCGCTTCCGTTAAGTGCCTTGGACGCTGTATTCCTCGAAATTCCTAATGCATCGGCTATATCCTGAATGGTTACTTTGTCTTTCGCCATGTTGTCTTGTCCACCTCAATCCATCATTTTGGCATAAATCGATCATAAGATTGTATTCTGCCGCTTATAAACCTCTTACATAAATGTATAATATATTGTCTTAACATTCAACTTTTTGTTTACAAATGCACAATTCAATTTACATAAATATGGAGCTGAATCATTTTTATCTCTTTCTATAATCCATTTTATTGTCAGTAGTGAAAATGAATTATCTATTCTATTTGGTACGATATGTCCCAGTATTCTGTAATTTTATATTACAAAAAATCGTGAAAGTGAAAATAACGAGTTGTCATATGCACACTTTTTATTTTACAAAATATATTGACTAATGTGTATTTAGTTGGTAAATTGTAAAAGCGGAATGGAGCGAATGTAACAAATAAGCTTCGCTTCAGTCCAAAGTGAATCAGGAACGAATGAACGGAGGTCATAAAATGTGGAAAATTCAATGAATGCCGAAACGGGTTCAAAGGGAGTGAAAGAAAGGAGAGTGATCACCCCCAAGCTCAGAACTTTTAGAAACAATTATTTCCTCTACTTACTGCTCGCTCCCGCATTGATTCTTACTCTTGTATTCAAATATGTCCCTATGTATGGAGCCATTATTGCTTTTAAGGATTTTAGTCCGATTAAGGGTATTATGGGCAGCGAGTGGGTAGGAATGAAGCATTTCGAGAAATTTTTGTCTTCACCCAATTTCGAAGTCATATTCATGAATACGCTTACGTTAAGTTTTCTCGGACTGATACTTAGCTTCCCGATACCCATTCTGCTCGCTCTAATGCTGAATCAGGTTCGTAAAGCAGGTGTGAAAAAGAACATCCAGCTGTTCCTTTACGCACCTAATTTTATTTCGGTCGTCGTTGTAGTTGGAATGCTGTTCATTTTTCTGTCGCCTACGGGTCCCATTAACCAGTTCATTATTTGGATTACAGGAGAACCAATGATGTTCATGTCAGACCCCGATTATTTTCGATGGATTTACATTCTTTCTGATATTTGGACAGGTGCAGGCTGGTCATCCATCATTTATGTTGCGGCGCTGGCTAATGTGGATCCAGAGCTGCATAACGCTGCAAGTTTGGACGGCGCGAACCTCCTGCAGCGAATTCGTCATATCGATATCCCGACGATCAGGCCGATCATGGCCATTGTGTTTATCCTTGCGGCCGGAGGCATCATGTCAATTGGATTTGAAAAGGCTTACTTAATGCAAACTTCTATGAACCTGCCGACTTCAGAAATCATAGCGACCTATGTTTACAAGGTCGGTTTGCAGTCGGGTGACTATGCTTATTCCGCAGCCGTTGGTTTATTTAATTCGGTTATTAACGTTATTTTGCTTGTTACTGTCAATTTGGTCGTCAAAAAACTCAATGAGGGTGAAGGACTTTATTAAGAAAGGAGCCGTAGAGAATGGCTGTCAGACATTCCGGATTTGACCGTTTTTTGCTATTTCTTAATGCTTTTTTTCTATCACTTGCTGTTCTGATTGTCGTCGTTCCGCTGATTTATATTGTCGTAGCTTCCTTTATGGATCCTACGGTTCTGTTAAATCAGGGGTTGTCATTTAAAGTGTCGGATTGGAGCCTCGAAGGGTATCAGATGATACTTTCTAATCCTGCAATGATTCGGGGCTTTGCGAATGCTGTATTTTACTCTATTTCTTTTTCCGTGCTCACCGTACTTGTTTCAATCTTTGCAGGATACGCTCTTTCGGATGACAGACTTGCCGGGAAAAACTTCTTCATGACGCTGTTCGTTATCACCATTTTTTTTGGAGGAGGATTGGTTCCAACTTATCTGCTTATCAGAAATTTGGGTTTGCTTGATACCGTTTGGGCTGTAATCATTCCGGGCGCAGTCAATGTATGGAACATCATTTTGTCCCGAACTTTTTTCAAAGGGATTCCAAGAGAGCTTAAAGAAGCAGCCAATGTAGATGGAGCCTCCGAGTTTAAAATCTTTTTTCAGATTGTCTTACCGTTGTCCAAACCGATTATATTTGTACTGGCCCTGTATGCTTTTGTAGGTCAGTGGAACTCGTATTTTGACGCCATGATTTACTTGGATAACCCCAATTTGCATCCGCTCCAGCTTGTCCTGCGGTCCATTCTGATCCAGAACCAGGTGGAACCTGGAATGATTAGCGATCAGCTGGCTATGGCCGAGATGAAGAGGCTGTCTGAAATTATCAAATACGCAGCAATTGTTGTGTCCAGTCTGCCGCTCATCATTATGTATCCGTTTTTCCAAAAGTACTTTGAAAAAGGTGTCATGGTCGGATCGCTTAAATAGGAGCCATAACACGTCACTAGTGGATTAAACTAATGATTTCATGGAGGTCATCTATTATATGAAAAAGATGAGAAAAACGACAAGGCTTGCAGGTACGAAACAAACGGCTGCGATCTCTCTGCTTTCTTTTATCCTTTTGCTGTCTGCTTGCAGCGGGGGAGGCGACGCAGCCAGCGAAGCACAGGATCCGAATGGTGAAGTAACACTGAAATTCATTACACAAAGCTCCCCGCTGGCCCCTGCAGATCCGAATGAAAAATTGATCTTCAAGCGTTTAGAGGAAAAAAAAGGAGTCCATATCGATTGGAAGAACTACACAAATGATGTGTTCGTCGAAAAGAGGAATCTGGCCGTTGCCAGCGGCGAACTGCCTGACGCCATTTTTGATGCAGGATATGGAGATTATGATCTACTTAAATTGGCGAAGGACGGAGCGATCATTCCGCTGAATGACCTGATTGAGCAGTACATGCCGAACTTCAGGAAGGTGCTGGAAGAAGCACCTGAATACAAAAGCATGATTACGGCTCCGGATGGTAACATCTACTCCTTCCCGTGGATTGAGGAGCTTGGCAGCGGAAAGGAGCGCATTCAAGCAGTAGACAATTTGCCTTGGATTAACGTGGAATGGTTAAACAATCTCGGGCTTGAGATGCCGAAAACTACTGAGGAGCTTAAAGAGGTGCTTATTGCCTTTAAAACACAGGACCCGAACGGCAACGGCCAAGCAGACGAAATTCCTCTGTCATTCATTAACAAACCGGGCGGCGAAGACTTAACCTTCCTTTTTGCATCATTTGGGCTTGGAGAGAATTGGGATCACACGGTCGTTACTGATGAGGGTAAGGTCGTCTTCACAGCTGCGGAGGAAGGGTATAAGGAAGCTATCAAATTTATTAATGAGCTATATAATGAAGGACTGATTGATATTGAGGCATACACCCAAGATTGGAACACTTACCTTGCGAAGGGGAAAGACCATAACTACGGTGTGTACTTTACTTGGGATAAGGCTAATATTACGGGAATGAATGACTCGTATGATGTGATGCCTCCTTTAGCAGGCCCGGACGGGAAAGTCAACGTAACGAGAACCAACGGAATTGGTCTGGATCGAGGGCGGATGGTCATTACGAGTGCCAACCAGAACTTGGAGGCTACCGCCAAATGGGTAGACCAGTTGTATGACCCCATTCAATCCGTCCAAAACAACTGGGGTACCTACGGGGATGAAACACAGCAGAATATTTTTAATTTTGATGAGGCTGCAAATAAGCTTTCCCACCTTCCGCTTGAGGGGATGGCGCCAGTAGAACTCAGACAGAAAACAAGTGTGGCCGGCCCACTTGCCATCCTGGACAGCTACTATGGGAAGTACACGACGAAGCCAGATGATGCAGCATGGAGAATGGATATTCTTAAAGAAAAAATTGTTCCATTTATGAAGGCGGAGAACGTATACCCTAGTGTTTTTTTCTCAATT
This sequence comes from Neobacillus mesonae, assembly GCA_023715865.1. Classification (GTDB taxonomy): domain Bacteria; phylum Bacillota; class Bacilli; order Paenibacillales; family Paenibacillaceae; genus Paenibacillus. The sequence continues at coordinate 1,626,996 of JAMBOW010000001.1, read as the reverse complement.
GAAGAATTGGATCAGTTATCCACGATTCAAGCCGACTTGTTCCCGTATCTCGAGAGAATGCGTACCGAATGGTATCAGAACGGAAAAGTCGAATCAGAATGGGATGCCTATCTGAAAGAATTAGATCGCCTCGGTTTGCAGGAATGGCTTGAAATCAAACAAGCAGGTTATGACAGAAACAATAATTAAATCGAACGTTACGACCATGAGATATTTAAAAGGAGAGAAGCCAATGTCCACTCTTTCAAAGCAAAATTATAAAGGCTTGTATCACTTTTCGCCTAATGCAAATTGGATGAATGACCCGAATGGCATGGTGTTTTTCGAAGGGGAGTATCATTTATTTTATCAGCACCATCCCTATGGAATGACATGGGGGCCAATGCATTGGGGGCATGCCGTTAGTACTGACCTTCTCACATGGGAGGAACTCGAAATTGCATTGTTCCCAGATGAAAACGGGACGATTTTTTCGGGAAGCGCTGTTGTGGATTGGAACAACACGACCGGATTTTTTAATGAGGAGCCTGGATTGGTAGCTGTTTTTACACATCACCTCGAAGCAGACGGAAACCCGCCCATTCAAGCCCAAAGTCTGGCATACAGTAAGGATAAAGGACGAACTTGGTCAAAATATGAAGGCAATCCTGTGCTGACTCATGATTCCTTCATCGATTTCCGTGATCCTAAAGTCTTCTGGCACGAAGATAGCAGGCAGTGGATCATGATTGTGGCATGCGGACAAACAGTAAACTTATATCGTTCCTCCGATTTGAAGACCTGGTCGCATTGCAGTGAATTCGGTGAAGGGATCGGTTCTCATGAAGGGGTATGGGAATGCCCGGATTTATTTCCGCTGAAATCAGGCCAAGATTCTTCAGATAATAAATGGGTGATGCTGGTCAGTATTGGAGCATCTCCGGAATATCCGGAGGGTTCAAGAACGCAATACTTCACGGGAGAATTTGACGGGATCACGTTTAAACCGGATCAGGATTCCGCTTCTGTTCGGTGGCTTGATTACGGGAGAGACAACTATGCAGCTGTCTCATGGTCGGATGTGCCAGAGGATGATGGGAGACGGCTGATCATTGGTTGGATGAGCAACTGGATGTATGCAAATCAAACCCCAACGGAAGGGTTTAGAGGTGCGATGACCGTTCCGAGAGAGCTCACATTAGAAAAGAGGAAAGGGAAACATACCCTAGTTCAAAAACCGGTTCGTGAAATAGAGAAGACGCGTGTTCCTGTACTTACAATGCAAAATGTATCGAAAAAAGAAATCAAAGAGGCTTTATCCTCAATACAGCTGGAGAGCTATGAACTCATCGCTTCTTTTTCGGACAAAGTGAGCGTTGAGTTTCAAGTGAGAAAAGGTATGCAGCATGTGACCTCAATCGGCATGGATACTCATAAAAAAGAAATGTATGTAGATCGTACAGAATCAGGGGTCCATACTTTTCATGAGCTGTTTGCTTCAAGACATACTGCACGACTTGAGGAATCTTCTGAACGCTTAGATCTTCGTATACTAGTTGATCGTTCATCTGTTGAGGTCTTTGGTAACGATGGTTCAGCTGTCATCACCGACCTGATTTATCCCGATGCATCCTCAATTGGCATTTCTATGGTACAAGACGATGAAGATGCTGTCATCCATTCCCTATCTGTATATAAAATCTCCCTGCTTGGATCACAGGCATAAGTGAAAGGAGAGATAAAAAGGTGCGTATAGGAGCTGTTGAAGCAGGAGGTACCAAATTTGTATGCGGGGTGGGCAATGAGCACGGGCAACTGGAGGAAAGCATCAGCTTCCCTACTGAGGGTCCGGACAAGTCGCTTGCAAGAGTTATCTCCTATTTTAAGGAGAAAGAAATTGAAGCACTGGGCATTGGTTCATTTGGTCCCCTTGACCTTCGTAAGAACAGCAGTACTTATGGATTTATTACGACAACACCGAAGCCTGGCTGGGGAAACTGCGATGTGCTTGGGCGACTGGGACGGGAATTTGACATTCCTCTCGGCTGGGATACGGATGTCAATGCAGCCGCAGTAGGCGAAGCAACCTGGGGATCAGCTGCAGGCCTGGGCAGCTGTGTTTATTACACCATTGGGACGGGTGTAGGTATTGGCATTTACTCTGAAGGAAAGCCTGTCCATGGCCTGATTCATCCTGAGGGAGGGCATTTTCTGACAAGGCGCAATACAACGGATCGGTTTGTCGGAATTTGTCCTTATCACGGAGATTGTCTTGAGGGAATGGCGTCAGGACCTGCTATTGAGGCGCGCTGGAAATGCAAAGGCCAAGACCTGCCACCAAATCATGCAGCATGGGAACTGGAAGCGTATTATCTCGCTCAGTCGATTGCCGGAGTTATCCTTATAGTTTCACCCCAAAAAATCATTCTTGGCGGTGGTGTCATGCAGCAGACTCAGTTATACCCTCTAATTCGGGAAGCAGTCCGGCAAAATCTGAACGGATATGTTCAGGCAAGTGAGCTGGTTGATAATATGGAGAACTACATTGTTCCTCCGAGTCTGGGCCAGCAGGCAGGACTTTACGGATCTTTGGCTTTGGGATATGCGGCATACCAAGATAAGAATGCTTCAGCATGCTGATTGCTGATTTCTTATTCTCTCTATAGTGAGGGCTCTATAACCATTCTAGTTAGGGAGGCGTATGCCTCCCGTAAACCAATTACGAAGAGGGGGCAGAAGATGAGGGGAATTACGAAGAAGGTGGTTTCTCTATCATTGATCGTGATCATCTCGGCAATGACTATGGGAATACCGATATGGAATGAAATTGATAACGATACCGCCGAAGCTGCTGATCACCTAGAGCATAAAGCAAATGAGCAAACGGAATTTTTTGAAAGCGTAACCAAAACCGACACAAATTTGTCTGCATGGATTGTGAAAGGAAAGGGATCGATGAAGGATACAGAGGAGGGCATGATGCTCGTATCTGAGAAGCAAGAGAATGTGTTTGCTTTATCCGGGGTAAATTCAGATGACTTCATCTATGAAGCAGATGTACTGGTCTCGGATATGAATGCAGACCACAGCCTTGTCTTTCGTTCAAGTGAAGATGGATGGTCTTCTTACATGCTTCAGATTGTTCCAAGCGCCGGTCTGATCAGGCTTATTGATGCAGGAAACCGGGATGGGTTAAGAGCCGAACATAACACATCAATTGTCCAAGGAGAAATTTATCATTTAAAGGTTCAGACAGAGGGAGAACGTATTAAGGTGTTTTTCGGTGGAAATTACAAGCCTGTGATCGATATTGTTGATAGTACCTATACAACTGGATATCTAGGGCTTCATGTGTGGGACGGTGAGGCAATTTTTCAGAACATCAATGTAAGTGATCTTAAAGGCGATTTGGGACAATTGACGATGAGCAGAGGTACTTGGAAACCCGACCTAAAAGGAAGGAAAGGCACACGAGATAGTGAGGTTAAAGCGCTTGAGGTATATAACTCGGCGGGCAGCGATTTTGTATTGGAAGGAAATGTGATGCTGCCCGGCGATGAAGGAGAAGGAGCGCTTGCATTCCGATTGAATGAGGATGGTTCGGAAGGATATGAAGCCGCTGTTATTAAACAAGACGGCAAGGCAAAGGTCCAACTCAAAAAAATGGACGGCGGCGTAATTCAGACCTCGGCAGTGACTTATCCAAGCAAGGTTAATACTACACATCATCTCGAGATTCATGCCAGCGGAGCTGAAATTCAGATTTACATGGACGGTTATGAATCTCCTGCTATCCATACGATGGACAGCACTTATACCAGTGGATATGCTGGATTGTCAGTCAGCAGTGGAGCGGTCGTGTTCCAACACATCTATTTGACCGATAAACAAACCTATTATACAGAAAAGTATCGTCCAGCCTATCATTACACACCAGCTCGAGGATCAGTCAGCGATCCGAACGGACTAGTCTATTTTGAAGGAGAATATCATCTCTTTCACCAGGATGGTGGAACATGGGCACATGCGGTCAGTACAGATTTGATCCACTGGAGAAGGCTTCCTATCGCTTTGCCGTGGAACGATCACGGACATGTGTGGTCTGGTTCGGCAGTTGCCGATTTAAACAATGTATCCGGATTGTTTGATAAGCATGGAGGAAAAGGACTCATAGCGTACTACACCTCATATAATCCGGATGCGCAAGGGGGAAATCAGCGGATTGGGCTAGCATACAGTACAGACCATGGACGCAATTGGACTTATTCGCAGAAGCACCCAATCGTATTAGAGAATCCGGGTAAAACGGACGATAATCCAGGCGGTTGGGATTTCCGTGATCCCAAAGTGGTAAGAGATGATGCGAACGACCGCTGGATCATGGTTGTCTCCGGCGGCGACCATATCCGTTTTTTTACCTCAGTAAATTTGATCGACTGGACACACACTGACAATTTCGGGTATGGAGAATATGTTCGCGGCGGTGTTTGGGAGTGTCCCGATTTATTTCAAATGAGCGTTGATGACACAAACGTCAAAAAGTGGGTGCTCATGATCAGCACGGGTGCAAACCCGAATACAAAAGGATCAGACAGTGAATATTTTATCGGCGAACTGACCGCTGAAGGGAAGTTCGTTAATGACAATCCTGCAGGCTTTGTTCTTAAGACCGACTTTGGAAAAGAATTTTATGCTTCCATGTCGTTCTCTGATATGCCGGATAACCGTAGAATTATACTGGCTTGGATGACAAATTGGGATTATCCGTTTGCCTTTCCGACAAGCGGCTGGAAGGGGCAGCTGACAATCCCAAGAGAAGTTAAATTGAGACAGACAGGAGACGGACCACGCCTCTTTCAGGAGCCAATACAGGAGCTCGCCTCTTTACGCAGTGAGCTGTTGACTACTCGTGATGAAGTTATCGGTCCCCATAGTGCAAATCTGTTGAAAGGTTTGACTTCTGGAGCGTATGAGATTGAAGCTGAATTTGAAATTCCTGCTGGCAGCACGGTGAGCGAATTTGGGTTTCATCTGCGAGAGGGCGAAGGACAGAAGACAGTGGTGGGGTACAATCCTGCGAATAAGAAGCTCTTCTTGGATCGAGCAGACTCAGGGGTACAAGATTTTTCTTCGCTTTTTACTACTTATCACGAAGCCGATATGATATCTGAAGATAACCGGGTAAAGCTACACATTTTAGTAGATGAAGCTTCTGTTGAGGTATTTGGCAATAATGGACAGGTCGTATTAAGTGACGTCATCTTCCCGGACCCGGCAAGTAGAGGGATGAGTCTTTACGTAAAAGGAGATCAGATAAAAGTTGCCTCACTGAAAGTTCATTCTCTTGGAGATATATGGGTTACTGATACTTCGGGTTTATCTCATATCCGTATGGATACTGCGGATCGGGAACTTCAAGTCGGGCAGCTGGAGAAGCTGCAAGCTACTGTTGAAAATGGGAAAGGCACCGGTTCACAACCGATTAAGTGGAAGTCCAGCCATCCTGAAATAGCAGCAATCGTATCTTCAGGACACGGCCAAACCGTAATTAAAGCGATCTCTAAAGGGGAGACAATGATTACTGCATCTTTACCGAATGGAAAAGATAGGGCTAGCATAAGGTTGAAGGTGCACGATGGTCAATTTAAGACGAATCTTTCAGGGTGGAAAGCAGATCTATCGGCATCGAAATGGTTGATAACGGAAAACGGAATTCGCGGTAAATATGATCGTGATGCAAACTATATAGCGAAAGAAACTGCAGGTGATTTTACCTACGAAGCAGAAATGAAGCTAGGAGAAGAAGGAGCAGGTTCCATACTGTTTCGAGCAAGCAAAGACGGCAGCAGCGGATATTACTTCAATCTCGATCCGAATCTTAAAGCTATCCGCCTGTTTTATAAAATGGAAGGAGCTTTTTCCGATCGGCAAGTACTTGCACGAGTTCCTGCATTCATTAAGCGGGGCGAGAAGTACAAGGTGAAGATTGAAGCTAAAGGAAGCCGTATTATGATTGAGCTTGATGGAAAAAAGGTAATTGACCTATATGATGGAACCTTCGTAGATGGCCACTTTGGTGTCAATGTATTCGGAGGAGAGGTTTATTATCAAAATGTTCAAGTGAGCGATACTCAAGAAGCTGTATTGAATAAAAGTGCTATCATAAACTATGAAAATGGAACATCCTTATATACTTCAAAATCACATAATGGAGAGCCAGTTATGTTAAAGGCAGCAGGAGATGAGAATCAAATTTGGGTGTTGGTTCCGACTGGAGATGAACTTGATTCCTATTCCATAAGAACGGCAGAAGGAAAGGCACTTGATTTGGATACAGGTCAAAACAGGCTCCAGCTCTATAATTACCTTGGCTATAACAATCAAAGGTGGCTTGTAAATAAGAATGAAGACGGCACTTACTCGATTACATCTGTTCATTCAAACAAGGTGTTGGGAACACCAGAAACAGGCACAACTTTATTATTAAGTGAACCGGATCCTCAGTTAGATCGCCAAAAATGGAAACTAAAGCTGTGATTTAGGAGAATATCATAAAGGACTGCATAAGAGCAGTCCTTTATGATAATTGGTTCCTAATTCTTAAGTAACCACCGATTAAATCAGCAGGGTTCCCCCTTCTTTATGACGAAATAATCTTTAGAAACAGATAAAGAAGGAGAGGTTCACGCTATGAATGAGCAATTACAGCTTTCCCTCGATCTGCCGAAGCGGTATATTATATTGAGCCTGCAGCCAGGGCCTTACCAGGAAATCATAAATGGAAAGAAGACGATTGAATTTCGCCGAAGGTTTATTAAAGAACCTGCTGCTGCATTCGTATACGTATCCTCTCCTGTTAAACAGATCAAAGCTTTCATTGAATTCGGGATGCCGATCCATGAAGAAATAGAGAAGCTTGCTTCAATAGCAGAGCAGCACGAGCCTGGCTCAGGACCGGGCATTCGAGAATACTTCAGCGGTCTGACGGCTGGGTATGCGATTCCGATTCTATCCTGCAAAGAATTTACACCGCTGTCGCTTGAGTTGCTAAAAGGAGCTTATCAGTTCAACCCTCCACAGTCCTATATGAATCTAGCAGCCAATCCTCGTCTTGAGCAGGCTTTGCTGAATAAGTTATAGATCCAACAAAGAAGAATCCGGTTTATTTGGGCTCTTCTTTCTTTTATGTTCATTTGATTATTTAGTATAGGTCAACTGTTTCCGGTATTCGGTCGGAGAGATCCCAAACGTTTTTTTAAATGTTTTTGAGAAGAGCAAAGGATCATGATATCCTACTGAACGCGCAGCGTCGCCGATTGACAGGTTATCTTGCTGAAGCCATTCACATGCTTTATTCATTCTGTATTGAATGAGGAAGCTTTGAATACTGAGATTGGTATGTTCCTTGAACAAATGTCCTAAGTAATTGCGTTGTAAGCCGATTGTTCTGGCAATTCCTTCAATAGTGATTTTACTGTCATAATTTAATTCGATAAAATCGATGACCTGCTGCACATAATTTACTTTACCGGTATGAGGCTCTATGTTTGAGCGAGCTTCCGCACGGTGCTGTGTAAGGGCCCCAAAATACATTTGCAGAAGACCGTTTAAATAAAGATTTCGTCCCGGCTCGCTGGAATCTGTTTCTATCATCATCTGAACATAGCGGGCAGGGATATCTTCATCTAAGGAGAACACAGGGTGCTCGTTAGAAAGTGCGGCTTCAAGAAGCAGTGCTTGGGCGGCATTCCCATTAAAACCGATCCAGCAATAATGCCATGGACGGTCAAGATCAGCCTTATAAAATGCGACCTCACCTGGACACAGCAGGAATCCATCCCCCTTTTTCAGAGAATAGGTGCGTCCACCGTATTCAAATACACCCTCTCCATCAATGATGTAATGAATTTTGTAATATTCCCGAGTGGAAGGGCCAAATTGGTGACCAGGCGTACATGCTTCCATGCCGTATTGAATGAGATACAAATTCTGCAGATGCGGACTGCGAGCAACAAATTCAATCATGACAACGCCCCTTATGAACATAGATTACTGAGAATTCATCCATCATATCATACAAAGTTGTGAAGGGAGGTGGTCCATCATGTTGTAAGCGCTTTATATAAGGGTTGTTCATTCTCGTGTGATTGCTCCGAATGATGGATATCAAGTACAGGAGGGCGAAGTATGTATCGGATAAGAACTCTATGCTTATGCAGCATTGTCATTTTGACTTGTATATTGATATCTTCGAACGAGATGAGAATGGAAGCGGCATCCATTATTTTTGAAGCAGAAGACGGTGTAATGTCAGGTGTTGAGGTGATAAGTGATTTAGACGGATTTTCTGGTACGGGGTACGTTGGGGGATTTGATGAAGTAAATGACAAATTAACCATTGAGGTCAACGTTCCAGAGACAGCTCTGTACAATTTGAATGTTGGTTACCAGGCGCCCTATGGCAGTAAAAATACGAGTCTTATTGTGGCAGATAATCCACTAGGCGAGATGACTCTTCCTGGGATAAATGAATTCACGGAAGTGGTGGCAGGAAAAGTGCTGCTGGAAGCGGGTACGACACAAATCAGCCTGCAAAACAATTGGGGGTGGTATCTTATCGATTATCTTCGTTTAGAAAAAGCAGAGGACCCGAGGCCGCATCAGCTGAATGATCAATTGATCAATTCTAATGCAAGCAAAGAAGCAAAAGCATTGTATAACTATTTAATGTCAGAATATGGTCAGCATATATTATCAGGCCAGCAGACGCTGGAGGATGCCAACTGGATATTTGAATTCCTGGGAAAAAAACCGGCTGTTCTTGGTCTTGATATGATGGATTATTCTCCTTCGAGGACGGAGAGGGGCACCCTACCATTAGATGTTGAACACGCGATTGAATGGGATGAGCTTGGAGGAATTGTAACCTTTGCCTGGCATTGGAATGCTCCGAAAGATTTAATAGATCAACCGGGTAAGGAATGGTGGAGAGGCTTTTACACGGAAGCGACTACATTCGATATCCAATATGCGATGTCCCACCCTGATTCAGAGGAATATCAGCTGCTAATCCGAGACTTGGACGCCATCGCAGTTCAGCTCAAAAGGCTTCAGAAGGAGAAAGTGCCAGTACTATGGAGACCGCTTCATGAAGCAGAGGGAGGATGGTTCTGGTGGGGTTCGAAGGGGCCGGAGCCAGCTAAAGAGCTGTATCGACTAATGTACGATCGGTTTACAAATGTCCATAAGCTGGATAATCTGATCTGGGTGTGGAATTCCGAACAAACAGAATGGTATCCCGGCGACGATTATGTGGATATCGTTAGTATTGACAGTTATCCTGGCGCAGGTAACTATGGGGCGGTAAGTAACCGGTACGAAAATCTGAAGGCATTGGTGAATGACAATAAAATCATCTCTATGACGGAAAATGGTCCTATACCGGATCCCGAATTGCTTCAGGTATATCATGCAGATTGGAGCTGGTTCGTCACTTGGGCAGGCGAGTTTATTAGAGATGGAATCCAGAATGAACCGAATCATTTAACCAAGGTGTATAACAGCCCTTACGTTATTACGTTGGATGAGCTTCCTGAATGGAAGAAGAAATTCTAAAAAAGCATACATTAAACCATAAACATAATACATTGCCATATAGAACATAAGGTCTTCTCTAGTTAAGATTTGATGGAGATATGTTTTATTATATCTACAAATTAATCTAGTTAGAGGAGAATCAGACATGAGATATCAGGCTAGTGATAGACGATATGAAGAAATGAAATATGTACGCTCAGGGAAAAGCGGTATTCATTTCCCTGCAATCTCGCTGGGATTGTGGCAAAACTTTGGCGCGAATAAACCTTTTGAAGAATCCCGTGCTATGCTGCGCCGTGCTTTTGATTTGGGAATTACCCATTTTGATTTAGCGAATAATTACGGGCCCCCTGCAGGTTCTGCCGAGGAAACTTTCGGGCAAGTGCTTAAAAAAGATCTTGCACCTTATCGTGATGAGCTCCTTATATCCACAAAAGCAGGCTATTACATGTGGCCGGGACCTTACGGAGAGTGGGGGTCTCGTAAAAATTTGCTTGCAAGCTTGGACCAAAGCCTGATAAGGATGGGGCTTGATTACGTAGATATTTTCTATCATCACAGACCTGATCCTAATACACCGCTCGAGGAATCTATGAGTGCGCTCGCACATGCAGTGAAGCAGGGGAAAGCTCTGTACGTCGGATTATCCAATTACGGTCCTGAAGAAACGAAGCAAGCAGCAGTGATATTAAAGCAGTTGGGTACACCGCTACTAGTTCATCAGCCAAACTATTCCATGCTTAATCGATGGATTGAGGACGAATTGACAACGGTGCTAGCTGAGCAGGGGGTAGGCTCGATTGCTTTTTGTCCGCTCGGACGCGGTCAGTTGACAGGTAAATATATCAACAAGCTGGAAGAGGAACTTAGCACAGGTCAGCTTACAATGAAGCCGGAAGCAGTAAATAGGGAGCGGCTATCCAAGTTTCGTAAGCTTGAATCCATTGCTGCCCGGCGGGGTCAGACCTTGGCACAAATGTCACTGTCCTGGGCACTTCGTGAAGAAGGTGTGACCTCAGTGCTTATCGGAGCAAGCAGGGTGAGTCAGATTGAAGAAAATGCTGCAACGCTAACTTATCCGTCATTGACTCGAGAGGAACTGCGGGAGATTGATGATGTGCTGCAAGATATCGGTAATTTTCCTTGGTAGCAATGAAAGATTGTTTTTGAGTGATGATGGATTAAAAAAATTATTTGGTGACAAATTGATGAACTTATAGGTTCCAATCCTTGATCTAAATGTGTTAACCTTAGGTATAGGCTTTGAAAGCCCTCTCATTATTGGCAAACGGTTACACTACATAGCAGAGGAGATGCAAGTTATGCCTAAGACTCCGTTATTTGTCGTTACAGGTGCAAGTTGTGTTGGGAAATCGTCGGTCGTTCCTTACCTGCGCAGTTTACTCCCTGATTTTGATGTGTTTGATCTCCACCCGGAGGAGGAAAGCTCTTATTCTCCTTTGTCGTTGGATCATTTGCTGCAGGTGGCTTACCAAGTTTCTTTGAGTGAGCGTGGAACTATACTTGTCGGGACTCTGACCCCGGAAACGATTCAGGAGAGCGATTATAGGGATCGTTTTAGTCAAATTTATTACATCAATTTGCATTGCAGCGATGATGTACGAGAGCACAGATTGAGAGAAAAGGGTGCCTCTGAAGCAGTGATTCGGGAAAATATGCAGCTAGCTCATCAGCTGCTACAAAATGAACATACACTGTTCAATCCTCCAGTGACGACAATGGATACCACTTCCTTATCACTCGATGAAGTAGGGAAGCTAATTCGTAAATGGGTGAACAATTACTGGAGTTTCCGTTATCCGCTTGAGATCAGGGCATAATTATAGACAATGTAAAATGGGCAAACGGTAGTGTGACACTATCGTTTGTTTTTCTATAGAAGACAAGATTGCTTTTGATTGTGTCCATTTAAAAAAAAGAGATTACGCTTTCCTATAGCAACACTTATAAAAAAGGCATATAATCTATAATAATAACTATCTTCTACGAAGCTTTAAATTTCTAAATGTGAGGTTGATAATGTCCATGATTCTTGTAAGACTGGATTCAGAGGAAACACTCGAACAATGGAAAAAAGCTTTTGAGCGCCACAAAATTGTGCGTGCCGACTCATTTTATGACAGATGCCTGCACGAGAACAGAATCGGCCTAAGGGTTACTCTTCTAGTCTATTTGGATGAGCAGATGCTTGCCGGGTGTGCCCATCTGAAATTTGAGTCAGATTATTTGTATTTTAGAGCCCAGGGGATTCCTGAAATTAATGATGTTAACATTTTTCCTGAATTTCGCCGAAGAGGGATCGGAAACCAGCTGATTGAAGAATTTGAGAGCATTGCAGCCTATAATTCATATGACAGCATTGGCATTGGAATGGGGTTATACAAGGATTTTGCCGCAGCACAGCGTATTTATTGCAAAAGAGGTTATATTCCTGATGGAAATGGTTTGATGAACCATAATCGGGAGGTTGTTGAGGGAGAAACCGTACAAGTTAACGATGATTTGCTCCTTTATTTTGTTAAAGAGTTGGGGAATCCTTCTCCTAAATGATAGTATATTTATATTAGTACATATAGTCAGGACCGTATTAGCAGTAACAGTTACGGTCTTTTTTTGTATGAAGAGGAGGCCGTACAATGGAAATGATGCAAGTATCGCCCATTCTTAGAATGTTTGATGTACCATTAACCAAGCTATTTTATATTGAATATCTAAATTTCGTATTAGATTTTGAACATCAGTTTGGTGAAAACTTCCCTATGTATATGCAGGTATCGAAAAATAATGTGATCATTCATTTATCAGAACACCATGGTGATAGTACACCGGGTTCAGCGATTCGAATTCAAGTAACAGGTCTCAAGGAATACCATCAGCTTTTAGGTTCCAAAGACTATCGTTACGCCAAGCCGGGAATCGAAAGGACGCCCTGGAACACAATCGAAATGCTGATTACAGATCCGTCGGGAAACCGTCTATTATTCTTTGAACCAGAGTAACGAGGAGGGTGAATATGTATTTGAGAAGTGTTCGTTTGCTTCAAGAAAAAATTGAAAATGGTCAGGCCTATCCCTTTAACATTCCTTCTATTATAAATATGGAGGAAATCCAGTTTAACAAGCCTGTATCTTTCTTTGTCGGCGAGAACGGCTCCGGAAAATCAACTCTTCTTGAAGCTATAGCGTATCAATGCGGTTTTCATACGGCTGGCGGCGGCAGAAACAACATTTATGATGTGGAAGCTGCAGAGTCTGCGCTTGGAGATTATATTAGACTGTCTTGGATGCCAAAAATCACCAATGGATTCTTTTTACGAGCGGAGTCATTTTATCAATTCGCATCCTATCTTGACACAGATCCTGCTTCACTGGAGTATTACGGAGGTAAGTCACTGCATCATCAGTCGCATGGGGAATCTTTTTTGAGCTTGTTCGTTCATCGGTTTGGGAATCAAAGAGCTGTCTATCTACTTGACGAGCCAGAGGCAGCATTATCTCCGACCCGGCAGCTGTCACTCCTTAGAGTCATCTATGATCTAAGACAGCATGCCCAATTTATTATCGCAACTCACTCACCTGTTCTGCTCGGATATCCGGAGGCTGAGATTTTCAGCTTTGATCAAACGCCCATTGGTCCAATCGAATATGAGGATACGGAGCACTATCAGGTGACCCGACGTTTTTTGGAAAATAAAAAGCAGATGTTGAATGAGCTGTTTAGAGATGATTAGGGGGATTACATATGGAAATTAGAGAGGTACAAATACAAGATGCAGACCAGCTATTTAAGCTGAATCACGAGCTGGACCGGGAGACAGAGTTTATGCTGTATGAACCTGGTGAAAGAAAAGCAACCGTTGAATCTCAAGAAAAGAGAATAAAGGGAATGCTGGAATCGGGTCACTCTACAATATTAGTGGCGGTAGATGAGGGGAGGATCATCGGGCACCTCGGTATTATAGGCTCGGAATTAATGCGTAAGAAGCACACCGCATATGTTGTCATTGGGATTTTACATCGTTTTACTGGAAGAGGTATCGGAAAGCAGCTTTTTCAAGCTATGGAAAAGTGGTGCAGGGAGCATGAGATACATCGGATAGAGCTGACGGTAATGGCACATAATGTGGCAGCTGTAGGTTTATATCAAAAGATGGGATTTGACATTGAGGGAACAAAACATCACTCCTTGGTGGTTAATGGTGTATATATTGACGAGTACTATATGGCAAAGCTGATTTAGTAATATATATGTGCTCCGAACTTAAGATCCTGCATGGTTGTTATCATTGTCATAAACTATTAAATTCCATATATGGAAGGTATAATAAACATAGATTAAATATGATTGTTTGACACTTATGAAGGGAAGTGACGCTGTTATGAATAATAAAGAGCGTTTTTCAAACCGGGTCGATACGTATGTAAAATACCGCCCAAGCTATCCTCCAGAAGCACTTGATTACATGTATGGAACGATCGGCTTAAATCCTTCAAGTCTTATTGCGGATATTGGTGCAGGCACAGGCATTATGTCAGAGCTGCTGCTGGCAAGAGGAAGTTCAGTTATTGCTGTGGAGCCGAATGCTGAAATGCGAGAGGCAGCTGAAGCTAGACTGTCGGGGAATCCGAAATTTAGGGTACAGTCAAGCCCTGCGGAGGAAACAGACCTTCAGGACAATTCGATCGATTATATCGTATGTGCTCAATCTTTCCACTGGTTTGATCAAATAGCAGCAAAGGCAGAATTTCATCGTATCCTGAAGCCTGGAGGAAAAGTGGTGTTGGTGTGGAATTCCCGTCTTACAGAAGGCACCCCTTTTCTAGTGAAATATGATGAGCTCCTTCACAGGTATGGAACCGACTACAATGAGGTCAAGCATACCAATATTACTGCCGATATGCTGCGTTCCTTTTTTAAGAATGAACAGCTTAATGAAGCAGAATTCCCCAATCGACAGATTTTTGACTTTGAAGGCTTAAGGGGGAGACTTAACTCTTCTTCCTATAGCCCTTCTCCTGAGCACCCCAATTATGAACCGATGATGAATGCACTGCGTGACATATTTGACCTCTATCAACAGGATGGACAAGTGTTTTTCGAATATAATACGCAAATTTTCTGGGGAGAAGTATAGGTGCCAGGAGGGAATCTTAGCATGAGCATATGCGACCAGGATGAACTGAGATTAAGGAGTCTCGTACCGCAGGATAAGGACTTGCTCCTGAAATGGCTGTCTGATCCGACTGTACTTGAGTATTATGAAGGAAGAGACCGTGTGCATGATGAGCCTCTGGTTCAGCAGCATTTTTATGAGGACAGAGACGGCGTTGAAGGTTGCATTATTCAATATGACGAGGAAAGTATTGGGTATTTGCAGTTTTATAAGATTGATCAAGCAGAGAAAAAGAAATACGGTTATTCCTCACAGGAAGAAGTTATTTATGGAATGGATCAATTTATCGGAGAGCCGGCATTTTGGAACCGAGGGATCGGCACGCGTATCATCCAAATGACGGTTCAGTATTTGACGGTTGAACGGGGTGCTCACCGAATTGTCATGGACCCGCAAGCCTGGAATACGAGAGCTTTAAGAGTGTATGAGAAATGTGGTTTTCATAAAGTAAAGCTTCTTCCTAAGCATGAATGGCATGAAGGTTCTTACAGGGATTGCTGGTTGATTGAATATAACCTTCAAAATCAGTAAAACGACTGGTTGGCTGAAAACGTGTTTAAGTACGCACAAGAATTGAGCTTGGATGAAGCTTCGGAAAGTACACACCGAGATTGATCTTGGAAGAAATCTTGAGTATGTATACACGAGAAATGAGCCTGGAAGAAATCTTGAGTATGTATACATAAGATTGATCCTGGATGAAATCTCGTGAAAGTACACACGAGATTTCATCCTAAGAAACGAGGTTATCACATGCAAGAAGGCAGTTTTTACGTAGGATGGGGAACACTTGCCCTCATCAACGCAGGCCTTGCCCAAGGCAAAAATCGCAGCGGGTTAAATTGGTTTCTCATTTCATTGCTATTGGGACCGCTCGCAACACTATTTATCGTGGTATGGGATAAGAAGTAACAGGCTTACCCAGTGCTATTATAGAAACGGGGGCGTATTTAAATATGACGAGAACGAGTCTATATATGGTAAGGCATGCAGAATCGCCTTTTATTCATGGGAAAGAACGTACAAGAGGTTTGTCTGACAAGGGAGTCGGACATGCACAGGAGCTTGCAAAGATTTTTGCTTCCATTACAGTAGATCTGGTCATATCCAGTCCCTATACTAGAGCCGTTGATACGGTTCTGCCGATAGCGGATTCCAAAGGACTGCAGGTAGTCCTATATGAAGAGCTTAAGGAAAGGCCAATCGAAGGCCTCGATTATAGATCAGGTTGGGAAGTTCTTGAGAGGGCGATCCAAGCTTCATTTGAAGATTTGGATTACGCACTTGAGGGTGGAGAATCCACACGTCAAGCCCAGCAGCGTGCTATACCCGTCATTGAACAAATACTAAATGAATATAAAGAAAAAAGCGTGGTGCTTGGAACGCATGGCAACATTATGGCGGCAATTATGAATTATTATGATCCGCAATATGGCCATGAATTCTGGTCTGGAACGTCGAAGCCTGATATTTACCTGCTTGAATTTGAGGGTAACAGGCTTGTTCAGGTTAACAGATTATGGGAGGAACAAGGACAATGAAACCGAGTGAAGAACTTGGATTCATTATCCGCCGTCGTCACCGGCTTGGACGGAACGCTTATAATAACGGGTCAGACGATTTCGGATTATATCAAATTGACGATCACCAAGATGCATGAAGAACTGAAAAGAATCGGTGAAACGGCATTTTACATAATTTTTAGTAAGGAGAGTTTGAAGTGAACCCTATTGTTTCATACTGTTTATCTAAAAAGGCTGCTAAAGAGGATTATCCCTTTGGGGCAGATACACTTGTCGTTAAAATCGAGGGGAAAATGTTCGCCTTGATTCCTATAAATAAAGACAATACCGCATCCAGCATTTCACTCAAATGTGATCCAATCATTGCAGAAAATTTGCGTCAGCAGCATAGTGCCGTAGTGCCGGGTTATCATTTGAACAAAAAACACTGGAATACGGTGTATCTGGATCAAGATCTCAGTGTAAAGGATATATTGCCAATGATCGATCACTCCTATGAACTGGTATTCAAGAATTTGACAAAGAAACAGCGTGATTCTATTGAAAGTCGCTTAGTTAATTGAGTGGGTACGATCTATTTGGTATTGCAACTGCTTAGATTAAGGTTGTTTAAGCACACTATGATGTGGCTCGGGCGGGAGATCTTGCTTTACGGCAAGCCTGCTTAGAGCCTGTTTTTTGTTTTAGACGGCACACTTTTGAAGTTTTATGAATGTTTTTGATAGAAAATGATTGTTTTTATCTAAAAATGTGGTACTATAGAATCAGTCAGGAGGAAAGATAATGCTGACAGAAGAAAGATATCGAATGATTATAGAACGCTTACAAGAGCGTGGAACTGTTAAACTACAGGAATTGGTAGAGCTGCTTAACGTCTCTGAATCAACGATACGAAGAGATTTGGTGGATTTAGAAGCGAAGCATTTGCTTAAAAGAGTACATGGCGGAGCATCTCTGAACAGCCATAAAAGCATTGAGCTTGGAATGGAAGAGAAAACATTCAAAAACGTTCAAGAAAAAAGCGCTCTAGCTAAAATGGCTGCAAAACAGCTTCGAGATGGTGAATGCATATATCTAGATGCGGGAACAACTACCCTTGCTATGATTCCTTATATTGAGGCAAATGATATTACGGTCGTTACCAATGGACTTTCCCATGTGGAGACGCTGGTCAGCAAAAAGATTCGCAGCTATCTGCTTGGCGGTATGATGAAACCGCATACGAAGGCAGTCATTGGCAGCATGGCACTGCAAAATATTGATAACTTCCGTTTTGACAAAAGCTTTATTGGTACGAACGGATTGGATATACAAATGGGATTTACAACACCGGATCCGGAAGAAGCTCTAATTAAACGCAGGGCCCATCAGTTATCAGGACAAACGTATGTACTTGCAGATTCAAGCAAGTTTGGAGAGGTTGCTTTTGCTAAGCTGTTTGATCTAGAAGAGGCAACGTTAATTACAGATAAGGTACCTGGCGAGTATAAGAAATGGCTGGGACAGAAATTTAAAGTAATTGAGGGATTGACATGATCTATACCGTAACACTTAATCCATCCATCGATTACATCGTGGAAGTGGATAATTTAGAACTTGGCAGCTTGAATCGAATGAAACGGGATTTGAAGCTTCCCGGAGGGAAAGGGATTAACGTTTCCAGAGTGCTGGAACAGCTTGGTGCTGACCATACAGCACTTGGTTTTATCGGAGGGTTTACAGGGAATTTTATTAACGAGTATTTAAACAATGAAGGAATCCGACCGGATTTCGTTCGCATACAGGATGACACCAGAATCAATGTCAAACTGAAGCACGGACAGGAAACAGAAATTAACGGACTTGGACCGGGTATAACTGAGGATGAAGCGACTGCCTTAATTGAAAAGCTTGATCAGCTCACACAAGGAGATATTCTTGTTCTGTCAGGCAGCATACCTCCTTCGCTTGGCGGGGATTTCTACAATCGTTTGATTGAAGCCTGCCAGAAGGCAGGAGCAGAATTTGTTATAGATACAACGGGCGAGGCTTTGCTGGAAGCTTTATACTTTAAGCCGCTTCTGGTTAAACCTAATCATCATGAACTGGCTGAGATGTTTGGAGTAACGATTCATTCGCAGGATGACCTTATAACCTACGGACGCAAGTTGCTGGATGAAGGCGCAAAGCACGTTATTATTTCCATGGCTGGAGAAGGCGCGTTATTCATTACGAATGAGGAAGTATACCATGCCAGCGTACCTTCCGGAACAGTGAAAAATTCTGTGGGAGCAGGAGATTCCATGATCGCCGGTTTTGTAGGTACCCTCACCCAAACGAAGGAACCGCTCGAGGCGTTTCGTACAGGTGTTGCCTCCGGTAGTGCTACTGCATTTTCCGATGATCTTGCATTACGCAAAGACATTGATCGATTGCTACCAGAGGTCCGGATCACAAAGCTATAACGGACTGTTATACCTATTTAATGAAACAAACCACGCAAACTGTGGATTATAAAGCGATAGCACCTAAAAGGCGTGTATGAACGCACGCCTTATTAGTCAGGGGAGTTGTTAGACATGAGAATTACCGATCTGATGATTAAAGAAACGATGATCATGAATTTGAAATCAACATCCAAAGAAGGGGCAATTGATGAATTGATCGCAAGTCTCGCAGCCAGCGGACGTATCAACGATCCTGTCCTTTTCAAAGAGATGATATATAAACGTGAAGCTGAATCAAGCACGGGAATCGGCGGAGGAATAGCGATGCCTCATGCCAAGACCAAAGCGGTTAACGAACCAACCGTTGTATTCGCTAAAAGCGAAGGTGGCGTAGATTTCGAATCATTGGATGGAGAACCGGCTTACGTATTCTTCATGATTGCGGCTCCAGAAGGAGCAGGAAATACACATCTTCGCACGCTTGCTGCACTTTCTCGGCTTTTGATTGATAACGTTTTCATCGAGCAACTGCTTCAAACGAAGACACCTGAAGAGGTAACAGCGCTGTTTGATGAGAAGCAAGCGGAAGAAGCGAAAGGTGCAGAAGAAAAGGAGCAAATGTCAGAATCTCCTGCAGTAAATGACAGCAAGATGACTGACAGTGCCGAGGAATTACCTTTTGTAGTTGCTGTTACGGCTTGCCCTACAGGTATTGCACATACCTTTATGGCAGAAGATGCACTTAAGAAGAAGGCACAGGAGATGGGTGTGCAGATCCGGGTAGAGACCAACGGCTCGGAAGGTGCCAGCAACGTCCTGACCGAAGATGAAATCCGCCGGGCGAAAGGTGTTATCGTGGCAGCAGATAAAAATGTGGAGATGGCCCGGTTTGCAGGCAAACCAGTATTGCAGCGTCCAGTAAGCGACGGTATTCGCAAGAGCGAGGAGCTCATCACGAAGGCAGTGAAAGGTGATGCTCCAATTTATAAAGCTGAAGGCGGAGCGGCTTCATCATCTTCAACTGAAGAGAAAAAGAGCATTGGCAGCACGTTATATAAAAATCTAATGAACGGTATCTCGCACATGCTTCCGTTTGTTGTCGGCGGCGGAATTCTGCTTGCGATCTCGTTCCTTATTGAACAGGTTGCCGGAGATGATAATCCGATCTTCCAGCTGCTGCAAGCCATTGGCGGTGGAGATGGAGCATTTCATTTTCTGATTCCGATCTTGGCAGGGTTCATTGCGATGAGTATCGGGGATCGTCCAGCACTCATGCCCGGTATGGTTGGCGGACTGATGGCCGTTAATGCAAATGCCGGATTCCTTGGCGGACTTGCAGCCGGTTTCTTGGCAGGTTACGTAGTTATCTTACTGCGCCGTGTGTTTAAGCATTTGCCTAAAGCGATTGATGGATTAAAAGCAATTCTGCTGTACCCTGTGTTTGGTCTCTTAATTACAGGCGCTCTTATGTTTTATATTTTGTCACCAATCTTCAGCTGGATTAACCTTGGGCTGATTGATATATTGAACAATCTTGGAACAGGCAATATGGTTTTGCTAGGTATTATTCTCGGCGGTATGATGTCTATCGATATGGGCGGACCTTTTAATAAGGCTGCATACACCTTTGCAATCGGTGTATTTACATCCAGTGGAAATGAAAATGGTTTGATGATGGCGGCAGTCATGGCAGGAGGTATGGTTCCTCCGCTAGCCATTGCACTTGCCACAACTTTCTTCAAAAACAAATTTACAGAAGAGGAACGTAAATCAGGTGTTACAAACTATGTGCTGGGCTTGTCCTTTATCACAGAAGGAGCGATTCCTTTTGCAGCAGCCGATCCGCTTCGGGTACTGACATCCTGTATTGTCGGTTCGGCAGTGGCGGGCGGATTGACACAGCTGTGGGGAATTAACCTTCCTGCTCCGCACGGAGGAATCTTCGTAGCAGCACTGGCTAGCAATGCGTTGATGTTCCTGCTCTCTGTAGCCATTGGTGCAGTCATTTCCGGCTTGATCTTGGGCTTGTGGAAAAAACCTTTGGAAGCGAAATAACATCACTTGATAGGATGATTGAAGCTATGAGTATTTCTCAGAGCTTTAATCATCCTTTTTTTGTATTAAGTATAGAAAGCGCTGCACGTTATGCGAACACCGATTCTTCTCCTATTGAGGAGAATGATGAAATGAATTGAGATCTGCGAGTAAGTCGGTGTGCCCTTTTTCTCATGGTTGAATACTCTGGTATAAACAACCATGAGAAAAAGCAATATTTCTGAAGCGGTAAGCATTGAGGTAGTTACGAAGAACATTTTCTGAATAAGTATGAAAGAGAAAGCCAAGTAAATGATTCAGATGAATAGAATGTAAATAGATCAAATTCATGCTTTAAAAATGAGAGGAGATGTCATGCGTGAATAAATCAGCGAATATCAGTCCTTTTGTTAATGAGCCTTTTGTCAATTTCAGTTTGGAAGAGAACAAACTGGCTATGGAAAATGCCATCAACAAAGTAAAGTCTGAATTGGGTCAGCGCATTCCTCTTTATATCGGTGAGAAAAGGGTGATTACCGAGGACGTAATTACTTCATTTAATCCCGGCAATCTGGATGAAGTTATTGGATATGTAAGTAAAGCAGATCAAGCACTGGCAGAAGAAGCCATGCAGATTGCCGTCAGTACATTCGAAACGTGGAAGAAGGTACCCGCTGGCGAGAGGACACAATATTTATTCAAGGCTGCAGCACTGATGCGGGAACGCAAGCATGAATTCTCCGCTCTTATGATTCTTGAATCCGGCAAAAACTACGCCGAGGCTGATGCAGATACAGCGGAAGCTATTGACTTTATTGAATTTTACGCTCGTGAAATGCTTAGGCTGGAGCAAATTAATGAAACGCAGCCATTAACAAAAATCCAAGGAGAAAATAATCGCTTAAGCTATATACCGCTTGGCGTTGGAGTCATTATTCCTCCTTGGAATTTTCCGCTTGCGATCTGTGTAGGGATGACGACCGCAGCTGTCGTATCAGGTAATACAGTACTGCTGAAGCCTGCTTCTACGACTCCCGCAATCGCTCATAAATTTGTGGCACTAATGGAGGAGGTCGGATTACCTCCTGGGGTTATCAACTTTATACCGGGGAGCGGTGCTGAAGTTGGAGACTATCTCACCACACATCCGAAGACAAGATTTATCAGCTTTACAGGTTCGAAGGAAGTTGGACTTCATATCAGTAAACTCGCTGCTGCTACGTCAGAAGGGCAGATCTGGATCAAGCGGCTTGTTGCCGAAATGGGCGGCAAGGACGGCATCGTGGTAGACGAGACTGCAGACCTGGATGCAGCAGCACAGGCGATTGTTGCATCGGCATTTGGGTTCCAAGGACAGAAATGCTCCGCAGGTTCGAGAGCCATCATTGTAGAATCGGCGTACGATGAAGTTGTTCAGAAAGTGAAAGATTTGACAGCAAAACTTGCGATTGGTTTGCCTGAGCTCAATTATCCATCTGGGCCGGTAATCGATAAAGGTTCATATGATAAAATATTAAGTTATATAGAAATAGGCAGAACAGAAGGTACATTACTTGCCGGCGGCCATCCTGCTGAGGGAAATGGTTACTACATTGAGCCTACCATCTTTGCTGATGTTAGATCGGATGCGAGAATAATGAAGGAAGAGATCTTTGGTCCGGTTTTGGCCTTGTGTAAAGCAGCAGATTATAAGGAGGCCATCCGTATATACAACGATACTGAATTTGGATTAACGGGCTCTTACTTTTCTACGGATCAGAATCGTATCGAAGAAGCGCTGGAGACGATGCATTGCGGTAACCTGTATGTGAACCGGAAGTGTACTGGGGCTTTGGTAGGGGCGCATCCGTTTGGCGGATTTAATATGTCCGGAACGGATTCCAAAGCAGGGGGGTACGATTACCTGCTATTGTTTACACAAGCCAAGCTGACATCCATAAAATTATAAGCAACTTGAAGCGATGATGACTTTGGAGAATATTCGAAGTCATCATTTTTTTAATCAAGTGTTCATTGTATAATATTCCCAATATAGTTGTTGAACCCATGGGATTATATAAAAGAGGAGAGGTGCGATCGAATGGCACACATATTAGGAGAACGGATTGTATTAAGAGAGTATCAAATAGAAGACTTACCTGGGATTAGAGAATGGATTAATGATCCGGAGATTACGCATACACTCAGCGACTTGTTTTTATATCCGCATAGTTTGAAAAATACAGAAGATTACATTCACATGATGATGGAAGGGAAATCAACAAATCATAAAAGCTTTATCATTGCACATAAAGATTCACTTAAGTATATAGGGCAGATTGATTTGCTTAATATCGGCTGGAAGAACAGAACGGCTTCACTAGCCATCGTTATTGGATCAAAGAACGAGCAGGGAAAAGGGTATGGATCAGAGGCGATTCGATTACTTCAGCGTCTGGTATTTAACGATATGAATTTAAATCGGCTGGAGCTTGATGTATATGATTTTAATGAACAAGCGAAGCATTGTTATATAAAATGTGGTTTTGTAGAAGAGGGAAGAGCAAGGCAGAAAATTTATCGTGATGGTAAGTACCACGATGTTATTCACATGAGTATTCTAAAGAGCGAATATGATATACATAAGGCTTGATGCAACCTGAGGATAAAGGATGATGAACATGGAATCACTTGATACAGAACGTCTATGTCTGCGTGATTTTTTAGCAGATGATTTCGAAGAGGTGCATCGTTATTCTTCTGACCCTAGGGTAACGACGTACACGTTCTGGGGCCCGAATGACGAAGACCAGACTTACGAATTTCTGAGAAGTGCCATTAGTGAAGAGCAAGCTGAACCGAGACTGCAATATACACAAGCAATAGTGCTTAAGGAAACTCAATCACTTATCGGAGGATGCGGAATAACTCTTTCCGGTTCCAATGCAGAAATCGGCTATTCCATTCATCCTGACTACTGGGGAAAAGGCTACGCTACAGAGGCAGCAAAGAAGCTGCTCTATTTAGGGTTTAAGGTGCATAATGTACATCGTATATATGCTACATGCAGGCCGGCGAACATAGGATCTATGACGGTAATGAAAAAGCTTGGCATGACGAAGGAAGGGCAATTGAGGGAGCACGTATGGCATAACGGAAAATATCATGATTCACTTTTGTTTTCCATTTTAGCTGACGAATACGCCGAGCAGTCTACAGTATGCCATCGCTTTTGACAAAATATAGGGCAGGAATTGTCAAAGAAATGCTGATTCTGCGATTACCCGAGAAATAAACTTCTATTTCCCTTGTGTTTAAAATGAAGTGGAGGTTATGACATGAAGCGGCGTGTAATTTATACAGCTGTTATCAATGCCTTGATTGCCTCGCTTGTTATTGTCGGTCTTACTGAGGCATCATACGCGGCAAGTCCTTCAGATCATACCATTTTGAATTTATCGGTATTTCTCTTGTTTCCGGGCTTGTTCCTGCTGCAGGGGATCGCCTGCTCCCTGTTTCGGTCATCAAAGGTAATTGCTCTAGGCGCTTCATCTATAGTCTATCTTGTTTACTTTGTGTTTAGATATACGAATGGATTTACGAAGATCAGTGATTATACTTATATATTGGGTTACCTGCTCATTGGCTGGATTGGATATTTAATTACCGAATGTATTCTAATCATTAGGCGGCCCTCTGAGCAGAAGCAGCGGAGGGGATAACATGGGAGATATTTATTTCGAGAATATGTGCTTATCAGCGGAAAGAGAAACGGCTTCAGATTACGAGGATATCTGCCGAAAGCTGCACGGATATAATATGCGGGCTACAAGAGGTATGCTGAAAGAGCCTGGAGAGAGTATTCACTTATATTTAAAAAACAGCGAGTCCGAAGTTGTCGGTGGGATATTTTGCGAGACATGGCTGCATGGGCTGTATATTGATGTGTTCTGGATTTCGGAGCGCTATCGTGGCCAAGGCTTTGGAAATAAGATGATTAGGGAAGCTGAGCGAAAGGGCAAGGAAGCGGGATGTGTGTTTGCACATACCTCGACCTTTTCTTATCAAGCTCCTACATTTTATGAAAAGAACGGCTATGAGATCTTCGGAGTGAACGACTTATTTCCCGGGGAAGTGAAGCAGTATTTTTTGAGGAAGAAATTTTGAGGGAAAATATTTAGGGAAGAAGAATTTATGCAGACTATAATATAATATTCCTTGGACAACATTAGAGAGAGGGAATATCATGGTTACGATTAATCAAATTGAGATGAAGCACCTGCCACAATTGGCTGAGCTGTACGAGGAGCTCGTAGGTGTAAGCACGAACCTTGTTAAAATGGAAGAGACCTATGCAGAAATCCTTGAAGACAAGAGCTATTACGTTCTTGGTGCGTTCTATGAAAATGAGCTTGCAGGTTCACTAATGGGGATTCTATGCAAGGATTTGATCGGGGAATCCGAGCCGTTTATGGTCATTGAAAACGTAGTTGTATCCTCTAAAGTACGAAGACAGGGGATTGGCAGAAAGCTGATGCTGGAAATTGAAGAAATTGCAAGGCAGCATGGATGCTCATATATGATCCTTGTTTCAGGTGGACAGCGAGTGGAGGCACACCGGATGTATGAATCTCTTGGATATCGCGAGGAGCATGTGGAGGGCTTTAGAAAGCATCTTAAATATAGTTAACTATATTAAATAAGCAAAATACGGAAAACACCTCTACCTTTGAGGTGTTTTTTTGTTGTAAAGGAAAAGGCTTGATAAAGTGACACAGATCTTAAAATTTTTATGTGAGCCATTTCAAAAAAATTCAGTACAACAATGATCATAGGTAGCAGCTGCAAAAGATCGGATAAGTTTCGTTGACATCACAAAACCCGCTCCGTTACTATGGATATGTAATATTATGGTAATGAAAACGAGGGAGGGAATGGATAGGTGAAGCAGAGAACGAAACTTATGATTGAATTGACCCTTGTTCTTGTGGGAGCTTTGCTCATTGTGCCGGTTATATCAGGAATGGTGCTTACTCTGCTTTATGAGCCAAATATGTTAGAAGGTAGAGCTGCAGCAAGCAGCAGCAGTGTTGTCATCGAGGGAAATCCCTGGTCCTATCCTGTACTGGCGGTTGTAGTTTTGCTAGTGTATGGGTTAGTTAGGACAGGAATATTAATGATTGCTCGAGCAGGTGCGGGACGTAAATAAGGCATTTACATAATTAGAAAATGAAGTGCACATTTCAGTTCGCTTTGAATACAAATGAATATTCACAACTTTAAGGAGAAAGGAGAAGAAGTATATTTTTGAATATGAACAATCCCATAGGGTTAAGCGGCCGCATGTAGTCCCATTGCTGATGTATCTCAATATTATAATTATTCAGCAAGTAGTATTATTTATCCTTAACCTAGGAGGGCGTGGAGAACTTGATGTGTTCTTAATTGTTTTTCCTTTATTCATACTATTCTTGTTAGCATACTTGATTTATTTTCTTACATATTTCATCAGATACAAGCCCTATAAACCTGTTGAGTTCCAGCTGTCAGCTGATGCCTATTGTGTGGGAAAGCATTCCGTTATTGCCTCAGACATTGATAGCATCATTATTAGTGGATATTTCAACCCTTCCATCGGACTGCAGCTGACTAAGAAGAAAAAGACACCCCTCTATTTGCGAATCAAATTTCAAGATCAGAAGCAGGAAGACCAAATCATGAAGGAAATCAAAGAGTGGGCAGCACTTCATCAGGTACAGGTGAAAAAAGGGACACTTAGATACTAGCCCTAACTAAGATTCATTGAAGATATTTATTTGTGGAGGAGGTTGTTTAATCTGGGATTTATGGTCAGACGCAGAAAAAGAAATTCACCACTTTTTGCGACCGGGGCAAATACCGTAACCATGGGATACTTGGCGTTTAATGTGGATTATCAGTATATTTTTATTGCATTTTTTGTTATTGCCGCCTTATTTTTGTTTGAGTTGATATTCGCATTGGTTCATCTTTTTATTAAGCCTCAAATATTTCAGCTGGTTAACGATTCGATTCAAATTGGCGATCAGACCTATACATCAGACCAGATTAAGTCGATCATCATTGAAGAATATTATGGCCCGCACATCGGAATAAAGCCGAAAGGGCGCAGGTTTGTACCGATGATGAATGCTTATCGCGTTCAGAACAAGCAGGAGGCCGATGAAGCCTTTGAGTCATTGCATGATTGGGGAGACAAGTATAATGTCCCGGTATTAACACAAAGAATGTGGATGCTATAAACACTAGGAGTAAAAATAAACTCCAATTCTGCATAAGCGGAATTGGAGCTTATTTTAGTTAAGTGGATGAAGAATTCATGCCGTTAACCTTTCGATCCTGAAACTTGATCGTAATCCATATGGACAAAATAAGGATCAGCTCGAAGACATTGGTTGCAGCTGAGCTTTCAATTGGCATCGGAATCATCTGCCCCACAAACAATAAAGCTGTTCCGATAAGCAGCCATGCCCACTTTTGTTTAACGAGAACGATGACTCCTGCAAGCAGGAGCAGAACGCCAACAATAATAACCATGATTGGCGGCCCTGCATGACCTGCGGCTGAATATCTCAAAACACCGTACTCTTCAATGGCAGCGAGATTTTGAACCTCAGATAAGGTGGAGCTTACAATCTGGTAAATGATTAGCCCTACGGTTATGATCCAGGCGGCAGCATGTGTGATGTGATGCTGAGCAAACTTGGCGCCTGAACGCTGTAAAATATAATACCCTACAATGACAAGGGAAGGTGTAGCAAAGGCATGAAGCCAAAATCGGAGACTGCTGAGGGTCATTAATAAGCTGCCCTCACCTATCCTTTCGCCTGCAGCAATGATTAGATTATCGTATGCAAGACAGAGTGATACGACGAGAAGAAATACAGGATATTTCACCCAACGTTTAGTTCTGGATAGATCCTGAGCGATCCATAAAACAACGATTAGATAAATAAGTCCGATTACGGAATATATCCAAAAATCCAAGCTGATTCACCGTCCTTATATTCTTGATATGTCATAGTATGTTCTTCCATACTAGGCATATTCACCAAGAAATGATTGAACTGAATCAGCCTAGCCAGAGTGTAGAATCAGAGTCTAAATGTCAGAAAAATGACTACAAGCTAGGCAGCCGAATCCCACATAAGCAAATCGATGGAGATACGAACTTCCTTCGGCGTCTTATCCTCAGCAATTCGGTTCGGGTCATCGCTGCGAAGATTATACCTTCGAAGGATTGCAAGGAAAAGGAAATCAGTCGGTTTAATATCAAAGTATTACATAATTCGATGATTCCCCGAAAAAATCATGTATAAATTTCCCTGTGGTCACAAAAGATAAAGGAAAATACAGGGAGGAAGAAAAGGTATGTGCAAACGTTATTCATTGGCCGCGGATTTAGAAGAGGTGCGTGATCAATTTGCGATACAGCGAGTTATGTATTATTACAAAAACCGTTACAATATTAGTCCGACGCAGCATGCTCCAATTATTCTCTATGAGGATGGAGAGCGTATCATGGATGAGTATCGCTGGGGATTTATTCCTTTTTGGGGCAAGGATGCTGTTAATGCCGACCTGATGTCCGTAAACGAAAATGTGACTTACCGTAAAATGGTGCAGACAAAGCGCTGTGTCATTCCTTGCAATGGTTTCTACTACTGGAGGCAGGAAGGGAAACGAAGATATGCTGTTAGAGTCGTTATGCCGGATCGTTCCATGTTTGGGATTGCAGGACTCTATGAGGTGTGGAAGGATACCCGGAAGCAGCCGCTTCGCACTTGTACGATGCTCATGGCTGATGCGAATGTAACGATTCGCGAGTTTGACACACGTATGCCTGCTATTCTTACAGCTGATCAAATCGATGCCTGGCTTGATCCAAGTGCAACAGAGATGCATCAGCTGCTGCCTATGTTAAGATCTTATCAAGATACAATGATGGACGTATATCCTGTAACTCCCCTTGCTTTCAATGATCAGCATGATACGCAAGAATGCGTGAAAGAAGTGGATATGCATAAAGCCTTGGTGAAAAACTAAAGGCAGATAGTTTTTCCTATAAAAAAGAGTCTGGTTCTGAATTCTTTTTACAGATCTGGACTCTTTTTGAGGTTATGAGACCTCTGTAACTTGAATGAATGATTTCAAGTAACTATAATTGTTTCAGTAAGACACTTGAAGTTTATAACGACTTGAGGAAATAGAAATCTTACTTCACTATATATAAAGGAGTGGCACAATGAACACAAAATACAGTCCTATACTTGAAAAGGTAAGCTTACCGAATGGTATTACGCTGAAGAACAGAATCGTTATGGCGCCGATGACTCATTCTTCATCTAATGAAGATGGTACCGTGTCAGATGCAGAGCTGGCTTATTATGCCCGTCGTTCGGGAGGAGCAAGCATGGTCGTTACTGCGGTTACTTATGTGACTGATAATGGGAAAGGCTTTGCCGGCCAGTTTGCAGCAACAGAAGATTCCTTTATTCCAAGTCTTACGAGTCTTGCAAATTCGATTAAGGAGCAGGGTGCGAAAGCTGTGCTGCAAATATTCCACGGCGGACGTTTATGCCCCCCTGAAGCGGTGAATGGTGATGTCGTGGCTCCAAGTGCTGTCGCAAGTGAAAGACCGGGATCGCCTATGCCGAGAGAGCTTTCAGAATCCGAGATTGTAGACATCATTAACGATTTTGGAGAAGCAACTCGAAGAGCCATTGCTGCAGGTTTTGATGGAGTGGAGATTCATGGAGCAAACGGATATTTGATTCAGCAATTTGTATCGCCTCATTCTAATCGCAGAGAGGATCGTTTTGGCGGAGACGCGCACAAACGACTGACCTTTGCCCTTGAAGTTATTGACCGGGTTCAAGCTGTCGTAAAAGAGCATGCCAAGTCACCGTTTATTGTGGGCTATCGCTTCTCTCCTGAAGAGCCTGAAACACCGGGCCTTACAATGGAGGAAACATTTGTACTGCTTGATGCTCTCAAAGGAAAAAATCTTGATTACATTCACGTATCCTTGAATGATTTCTGGTCTAAACCGAGAAGAGGTGCAGACGATTCTAAATCCAGAATGGAATGGATATTGGAGAGAGTAGGAAATCAAGTGCCGGTCATCGGTGTAGGACTGATTCACACACCTGATGAAGCAATTCATGCTTTGGAAACAGGAGTGCCGCTTCTTGCGCTCGGCCGGGAGCTTATTATTGAACCGGATTGGGTGGAGAAGATTGAGTCAGGTAATGAGGAGCATATTGCTGTTACGATGACGAAGGAAGATCAGGAGAGATTGCAAATCCCTGATCCCTTATGGAATATGATCTTAAATGTGCCAGGATGGTTCCCTGTGGTTGATTCAGAATAAGAAATAAGATGATCTAAGGCTGTTACTCCGCTGTAAAAGCCGGCGAGAGCTCATGATAATGAGCCTTCCCGGCTTTTTAAGCTGGATGCCCTGTTGTTTATCTTACATAGACAGACTATGGTATGATAGGGAAGATAGGAGGGTTTACATGAAGCATCCGTTTATACTTAATGCTGTCTGGAATGGCGGTCGAAACAGTGATGGTACGATCGAAGCCGGTCAGCTCAAGACACAAATTTCCATACCTAAAGAAATGGGAGGACCCGGAATCGGTACAAACCCGGATGAAATGCTCCTTGGTGCAGCAGCTACTTGCTATCTCATCACATTGGCAGCTATGCTGGAGCGTTCCGCAGTGGCAACCTCCAGTCTGACCCTTAAGTCAGAAGCGACAGTGGATGTAACTAATAATATTTTTACTTACGAAGCGATTAAGCACTCTCCTGTGATTACCCTTGCTAAAGAAGCGACACCGGAAGATATGGATAAAGCGACTCGTATAGCTCACAAAGCAGAAAGCTCCTGTATGATTTCAAGAGCTGTTGCAGGAAATGTACAAATTACGACTGAGCCGACCGTGCTCACAGAAAGCATATAAGGAGGATTTTAAAATGACAGCACAATCCCGACTACTTGTATTTACAGGTTCTTATTCCGAATCAAGCGACCCAGGAATCCATGTTTATGAATTGGATGAAAAAACAGCTGAGCTTAGCCTTCTCTCTGCAGTGTCAGGTGTGAAGAACCCGACATTCCTTCAAGTCGACGCTGAACAGCAGCGTCTTTATGCCATCGGTGAAATTGCCACAGCTGATGGAGGGAAAGCTGGTGAAGTGCTCGCATTTACGATTCATCCAGAGCAAGGTGAACTTACTTTCATGAACCGTGCACAATCAGCGATTGCTCCAACCTGCCATGTACAAAAAGACCCGCAAGGTCAATATTTAATTATCTCCAGCTATCACGGCGGTGCGGTTAGTCTGGTATCCCTTAATGAGGACGGCAGTGTTGGTCAAATGCTCGATTCCAAGCAGCATTCAGGCAGAGGAGCGCATCCAGAGCGTCAAGACCGCCCTCATGTGCATTCTGCATTCTTCTCTCCAGACGGCAAATATATTATGGTTCAGGATCTTGGAATTGATAAAATATTCGTTTACACGATTGACAGGGAGAACAACAAGCTTGTTCTGCACCGGGAAGTAAACACCCATGCCGGAGCGGGTCCAAGACATCTCGTATTCCATCCAAACGGCAGCTATGCATATGTCATTAACGAAGTGGACTCTACAGTTACTTTCTTTACATACGATGCGGATCAAGGCGACCTGAAAGAACACCAAACCTTGTCCACATTGCCGGAGGGCTTTGAAGGAGAGAATACTTGTGCTGAGATCACCTTATCGAAGGATGGTCGCTTCCTGTACGGTTCTAACCGCGGTCATGACAGCATCGTTGTGTATGCCATTGCAGAAGACGGCAAACTAACGGTCACACAGCACATCTCTACAGAAGGCGGTCATCCGCGTCATTTTGCGCTGACTCCTAATGGAGATCTTCTGCTGGCAGCAAACCGGGATGCCAATAACATTGTGCTCTTCAGCGTGAACAAGGTAAATGGTCAATTAACCTATACAGGCAATCAAGTAACTTCACCTAAACCTGTATGCGTTTGGCCGGTGTACATGTAATCACGAAGGATTCATAAATTTATAAGAAAAGGCACCTGAAATTCTTTGTTCAAGAATTCAGGTGCCTTTTCTAATTATGAGTTACTGAACTAATTCTTTAACGGAAGCTGGGAGACGTAGCTGTTGGACAGCTCCAGCAGCTCAAGAGCATTATAAAACTCTTCTTCGGTCGCTTTCGCTGTGTTTTCCATACCATTTAAACTGTGGTGCCAGCCGTCTTCAAATCCGCTTCCGGAAATAAAGACTTCACTGCTGTTAACAAAAGAACCGGTTGGGAGATAATAACGCTGCGGGAGCAAGTTGTAATCCTTCTCAGCCAGTAAATTTTGTCCGAAGTGCAGGTGATCCTCAAGCGATATGCCAAGCAGACTCGAAAGTGTTGGTAAAATATCTACCTGACCTCCAATTTGCGTCTGTTCTCCTACAGGAGTATCACCAGAAGATGCAATAATAAATGGAATATTCATCATATCAGGATAATCGTATGGATGACCCAGCATTTCCTCGAGCAGCTCCAAATCATCTTGATCCAGCGAGGTGGTAGGAAGCCCTAAATGATCTCCATACACGAGGACAATGCTGTTATCCCATATACCGCGCTCTTTTAAATCCGCAATAAATTTACCGAGTTCTTTATCTGCGTAGTTCTGGGAGCGAAGATAGTCGCCTACAAACGTATCGTCAAATCGCTCAGGTAAAGTAATACCCACCTTTTCTTCAGGCAATGTGAACGGATGGTGAGCCGTCATGGAGATGACATGAGCATAAAACGGCTGGTCCGTTTGATCCATCTTGTCGAGCTCCTCCGCTGTTTTTCGATACAACACATCATCTGATGCCCCGAAATAAACGGAATCTTCCTCGCCAAAGAAGGATTTGTCGTAATAGCGGTCAAATCCTAGTGAACTGTACAGCTCACTGCGATTCCAAAATTCCACTACATTCGTGTGGAACGTGGCAGTATCGTAACCTTCATCCTTCAGCAGTCTTGGAAGGCTTGGCAGCTCCTTATCAACATACCTTTGTACAGCCGCACCTTCGGGCGGTATGTAATAAGAAGTATTTACAACAAACTCGGCATCTGACGTATTGCCCTGTCCTACCTGTTGGAAGAAATTCGAGAAATACGTATTATTCTTGACCAGCTCATTCATATTTGGCGTAATTTCCTTACCGTCCACTTGAAGATTAATGAGCAGGTTTTGAAAAGATTCCAGCTGGATGATAATGACGTTTTTCCCAGCAGCCGCGCCTTCATAACCCGATACAGCGGAACCGTCGATACCTTTCATCTCATTAATATTTTCCTGTGTGATTTCCTTAGTAGGAATGAGTTCGGGCTCTTCCTGATCAAGCAGTGTGTAGGCTTCGTAGTTGAATATACCCATGTTCTCTGCCTTGACTACCTCGTTAAAGCCTCCACGGTTCGTATAAATATTAAGTGATGTTATAACAAGTGAAACGCAAAACAACGAAGCGATCAATTTTCGATTGACCGGTCTCAAGATGGCTTGTTTCCAGTTTACAGCTGACTTACTGCGAATAAGCAAAAAACCGAATACGATAATGTCTGTGAAAATAAGCAGGTATTGAGGATCAATAAGCGAGAAGACACTGTTGCTGACAGCAGTAACCTGATTTACCTGCTCCAGCGCTTTGTACGTAGCAATGACACCATAGTACTTATAGTAAATAATCACTGCAAAAAATATGCCGGTTAAAAGCAGGTTGAAAATGGTATAGACGATGAGCTTTCTTTTGGTAGCAAACCATTCGATTAAACAGAAAATGAGGAGTACGAATGGCAGCTCTTTCAGCATAGTGGTCCAGGAAGGTCCATCCTCAAATACACCAAACCAGGCTACGTAGCTTTTGAACAGCATAATAAGCGAAAAAAACAGCAGCGATCTCGAACAAATCATGCGAATGATGGATGCTGCTTTTTGGAAGAGAGATTTCTCATCCGACTTGTATAATGCAGAAGCTTCACTTTGAGCTCCCGCTTCTTCTAACGGTGGTCTCATGATTTATAATCTGCCTGGCAGCTTGATGCCGGGGCAGCCGTTTCCCTCCCTATCATCTATAAATCTATTAAACCCATCACATATTTAACAATTATAGTATATGCAATTTACCTTTATCAAATAATAACGAATGGCGGCTGAGGAGTTTCCTGGGAAGCCAGCAGCAACACAATAGTATCCTGCAGGTAACTACACCACTTTAAAGTGCGTACTTCCGATTTTGTAACAATGACTCTAATATGATGATTGTACTTAATGACAAGGAGAGATGAATACAAATGAAATTACAACTAGCATTGGATTTAGTAGATATTCCACAAGCCATTGAGGTAGTTAAAGAAGTTGAGTCTTTTATTGATATCGTAGAAATTGGCACACCGGTTGTCATTAATGAAGGACTGCGCGCTGTCAAGGAAATGAAAGCTGCATTCCCTAATCTGGATGTGCTGGCAGACTTGAAGATTATGGACGCAGGCGGATACGAAATCATGAAGGCATCTGAAGCAGGAGCGGACATTATTACTGTACTCGGCGCTACTGACGACATGACAATCAAAGGTGCTGTTGAAGAAGCTAAGAAACAAGGAAAGCAAATTCTTGTGGATATGATTAACGTTAAAGACATTGAAACTCGCGCTAAAGAAATTGACGAACTGGGCGTAGATTACATTTGCGTGCATACCGGATATGATTTGCAGGCAGTAGGTAAGAACTCCTTCGAAGATCTGCAGACGATCAAAAAAGCAGTATCCCGTGCAAAAACTGCAGTTGCCGGCGGCATTAAGCTGGACACTTTGCCTGAAGTTATTGCAGCTGGACCTGATCTTGTCATTGTCGGCGGCGGCATTACCGGACAAGCAGACAAAAAAGCAGTTGCGGCTGAAATGCAGCAGCTGATTAAACAAGGTTAATTATTATGACATCCAAGCTGATTATGAGTGAGCTTGAGCGTGTGATTTCTGCACTGGACGAAAAAGATATCGCTCATGCCGCGTCCTTAATTGAGCATTCAAATCAGGTATTCGTGGCTGGCGCAGGCCGATCGGGATTGATGGGTAAAGGCTTTGCTATGCGTCTTTCTCATCTTGGCGTCCGGACTTATGTCGTTGGAGAAACTACAACGCCTGGTATTGGTTCTAATGATCTGCTTATTTTGTGCACGGGATCGGGAGAAACGAAAAGTTTGATCTCCATGGCAGAAAAGGCCAAGTCACTTGGAGCCAAAGTGCTGGTGCTCACCATTAAGACTGAATCCTCTGCTGCAAAGCTTGCAGATGGAATTATTCATATTCAGGCACAGGCCAAGGAAGAACAGGGAATGCAGCAATCATTGCAGCCGATGGGCTCCCTGTTTGAACAGGCGCTTCTGATTACACTTGATTCGCTCGTGCTGACACTGATGCGCAAGCTGAACGTAAGTCCTGAATCGATGTTCAGCCGTCACGCCAATCTGGAATAGTCCATGTGCTGCCCCTTTTGCTTAACCTGTAACACCTGTAGTACAATGCTTGGGAAGGGGGTATGCACGTGGCATCAGAAGTAAAAGAGAGGATTAATCTGAAGGAGATCAACTGTGAAAAAGAGCTGACACTTGCCGTAATCGGAGGGAAGTGGAAGCTGATCATCCTTTGGCACCTCGGGCTTGAAGGCACAAAGCGATTCAGCGAACTAAAGAAGCTGATTCCGCACATTACGCAAAAAATGCTGACGAATCAGCTGCGAGAACTTGAAGAGGATCAGCTTATACTTCGTAAAGTATATGCAGAGGTTCCTCCACGTGTAGAATATTCCTTGACGGATCATGGACACAGTCTTATGCCGGTGCTTCGGTCAATGTATGATTGGGGCAAGCAGTATGGTGAGAATGTGATCTGGAAGGATGAACTTCAATCTCAATTTAGCTCCGTTGATAATTGAACGATAGTTTATAAAATAATGGGTTTTCTCCTTTTTTTTGGGGGAAGCCCATTTTTTAATAGCGAAAAATGCAGGAAAAAAGCGTTGTTTATATGTTACAATGGGATTTATTGGAACCTAACAATGGTCAATAAAAAAGATTGAGGAGAGGTGCATTCACGTTATGTCTAAAATTTTAACCCGAGCAGAAGTGGATCTGGAGTCAACATGGAATTTAAATGATATCTTTGAAACGAAAGAGGCATGGGAACAAGAATTAAGCGCTGTAAAGGAAGACATCTCCTCTGTCACACAATATGAAGGAAGATTGGGCGAAGGAGCGAACATTTTATTTGCATGCTTGAACGCCCAGGAAGAGCTGCAGGGCAGGATCGGACGAGTAGGTGCCTATGCTCAGCTGCATTTGGCAGGTGACAGCATCAATACCGAGAATCAAATTAATGCGGCAAAAGCCCGTGATTTATCTTCTACGGTCAGTTCTGCACTTTCATTTATTAAGTCCGAAATTATTGCACTTCCGGACGGAACCATTGATGAGTACATACAGAGTCAACCTGAGCTGAAGGATTTTGAACGCAGTCTAGGTTTATTATTAAAAACAAAACCGCACAGTCTGAATGCCGAGACAGAAAAGGTGCTTGCTTCCATGGGAGAGGTGCTGGGTGCGCCTTATCGCATTTACGAAAGAAGTAAATTGGCAGATATGACTTTTAGCAAGGCAGAAGACGGGCGCGGAGAAGAAGTCCCTGTATCATTTGCTTTATACGAGAATAAATATGTGGAGTCAGCGGATACAGACTTGCGCCGCAATTCATTCAAAGCTTTTAGTGAAACGCTCTATAAATATAGAAATACATTTGCTGAGGCTTATGGAACGGAGGTCAAGCGTCAGGTCATTGAATCAAGACTGCGCGGTTATGACAGTGTAACAGATATGCTTCTTACTCCTCAGCAGGTAACGACAGAAATGTATCATAACATTCTTGATATATTGCAGGAGGAGCTGGCTCCTCATATGCGAAAATATGCTGCTCTCAAGAAACGGGTGCTGAAGCTGGACGAGATGACCTTTGCGGATTTGAAAGCCCCGCTTGATCCTGATTTCAGTCCTGGAATATCCTTCAAGGAAGCCGGGGACCTGATCAAGGAAGCACTCGCCCTTCTCGGACCTGAGTATGGTGAAATTGTCTCTGATGCATTTAACAATAGATGGGTAGATTACGCGGATAATGCGGGGAAAAGAACAGGAGCTTTCTGTATGTCGACCCCGGGAGTTCACTCCTATATTTTGATCAGCTGGGCCGACAATATGAGAGGGGCCTTTACGATGGCACATGAGGTAGGACATGCAGGTCACTTAATGCTGGCGAACAAGTATCAGCGCCTGACCAACGCTAGGCCATCCCTTTATTTCATTGAAGCTCCTTCCACTATGAACGAGCTCTTATTGGCAGATCATCTGCTTAACCGCTCGAATGATCCAAGAATGCGCCGCTGGGTTATTTCTCAATTGCTCGGTACATATTTCCACAATTTCGTGACTCATTTGCTTGAAGGAGAGCTTCAGCGTCAGGTGTATGATTTAGCGATGAATAATGAACCGATTACAGCAGTGAAATTGTGCGAGCTCAAAGGGAATATTTTATCCTCCTTCTGGGGAGAGGATGTCGTTATTGACGAGGATGCGAAGCTGACATGGATGCGCCAGCCGCATTACTACATGAGCCTGTACCCTTATACTTATGCTGCAGGTCTCACTGCTTCAACTGCTGTTGCCCAGCTTATTAGAGAGGAAGGGCAGCCTGCAATCGATCGCTGGTTGGAAGTTCTGAAGTCTGGGGGCTCAAAGAGTCCGCTGGAGCTGATGAAGATGGCAGGTGTGGACATGTCTAAGCCTGATCCGATCCGCAGTGCTGCGGCCTATGTCGGTTCGCTCATCGATGAGCTTGAGAGTCTATACATCTAAATGAAATATAACAAAGAGGAAGCCGGCTTTTTTAATAAGCCGCTTCCTCTTTTTATTTGCTTATAGGTAAGACGCGGCCGCTTCTTTTGGAGCGGCGCCGATCCAATCAAACATTCGGGAAATGGCAGACCTGTGCAGAGCTTGCGGAAAATGATGTCCAAAGCCATCATACCGGTGAAAATCAACAGGGTTGCCGTTATTCTTTAATTGTTGATACATTTTCTCTCCCTGAGAAAAAGAGACTTGTACGTCGTCAGTGCCATGTACGACAAGTATAGGGCATGGAATTTGGTCCGCAATAGCGATGGGAGAGCGCTCTTGATAGGCTTCGGGAATTTTCCAAGGCGGACCGCCAATGACTCGTTTAAACGTGCGTCTCAAATCCACTCTTTCTTCATAGGTCTGAGCCATGTCGGATACTCCGCTCCATAAGACGAGTTTATGTATGGACGGCATTTCCAGCGCTGCATATGCAGCATTGATTGCCCCTCTAGAGAACCCCATAAGACTGATCTGTGTCGCATCAACGAATGGGAGCTTGGACAAAAGACGTACGCTGGCATACACATCCTGCTTATCCTCCCCGCCAAATAGATCACGTCCTTCGCCGCCTTCCGTTCCGCGATAAGAGGGGGCGAATACGATATGATTATGCTTTGAAAATTCCTCGACCCAGTGGGTGCGCACCTTTCCAAAATTGCCGATCCCTCCGCGGCAATATATAAACACCGGCCATTTTTTAGTCGTCAGATCGGTTTTTTGTTCGGTGCAAATGGTATTTGTCAGCTGTACAGCGGGGTTTTCATGGGAACTAAAGGTTCCGTTTAATAAAGCTCTCGCCTGATCTTCAGCTAATGTATAGCCAAACGGCAAGCTTAGATAGCCTTTAACTTGCAGCCCGTCGGACGGGTATGTTACATGATAGATCATTGCATTCTCATCACCTTTGATCTTCGTTGTTTAGCTTGTATATTATACCCTTGTTTCAAAGGTGATTAAACGAACATAATGAAATTCCTGTCTTTGCTTAAATGATACCATGTCTAATTCTATGTATTTTGGATGAAAGACAGCAGAGTCGAAATAAATCTTTCTTTCTCATCATGAACAAGTCCATGACCGCTTTGCTCGAACCGATAGATGAGTGAGCCTGGAATATGCTGCTGGATGGTTACGGCTGCTGAAAAATTGACAACTTGATCATGCGCGCCATGAAATATACCGGTTGGCACCTGGATATATGAGCAATCATCTAATATTGTTTCATCTATAGTCTCGTCTCTTAGCGAAACTGCGCTTTGAATGAGAGCATAGGATGCTCCTTCCAAGCAATTATAGAGAAACCAGCTGCGATACTCGAGGCTGGTATAACGATGAAAGAGAGTGCCGGTAAAATCCGTTACCGCTTGCGGCAGATCGTGATGAAGCTGTTCAATTAGCTGCTCGATCTGAGGAAAAGGCGGATCATATGTAATCTGTTCATCCCGTCTTGAAAGCAGGGGGGCAGCCGTTCCTACAAGGACAAGCTTCTTAATTTTTGATCCATCATGATATTTAGCCAGGTAGCGTAGAGCAATAGAACCGCCCATGCAGTATCCGATAAGAAGTGCGTTTTTTATATCGAGAGATTCAATGATGATGGACAAATCTTCTGCCATACGGTCAAAATGATAACCGTGCCACGGCTTATCCGATCTGCCGAAGCCGCGGAAATCTATTCCGATACATCGAAATCCATGATGAGGCAGTATTTGAAAAGGATAATCAAATATACGGTGGCTGCCTGGCCAGCCATGCAAAAAAATGAGCGTATGCCCATTGCCTCCCTCCAAGGGAAGCAGGTCTTCAACGTACAGTTGGATACCGGACTCCACTTCGATATACATGAGGAATTTGCACTCCTTTCCGCTGAGAGCACTTTACTATTGATACATACACTTACACTTTATGCTGTTTATGCGGTCAGAATGCGCCAAGATAACCATTAGATTAGGTTTGAATCCAATGATAGGTTTGGATGACAGAATTCACTTCCGAACCGCAGGGATTTTTCTTTGAATCAAAACATGTAAAATGTTGTTTTTGTTTGTATTATGGTTTTAATTAACAAAAATAGTCATATTCAAACTAAAATAAAAGTGATATACTCCCATTAAGCGTTTACAAACAATACAAAACCAACATATCGGGAGGTTCGATTATGGTTCAGAATCTGTGGGATGCATCTAAGGCAGAGCAGTGGAGTGAAGGGCTGGAACGGCTCGTTTATCGTTCAAATCTAATCGGGACAGATCGCAGCGTGTGCAATTGGGGAGGAGGAAATACATCCAGTAAGACGATAATACAGGACTTCCGTGGAAGAGATGTTGAGGTCATGTATGTGAAAGGGAGCGGATCAGACCTTGCGTCAATGAAAGCCGGCCATTTTACTGGTCTTCGTCTGGATGATATCCGCCCATTGTTTGAACGGGATGAAATGTCTGATGAAGAGATGGTCAGTTATCTAGCCAATTGTATGATCGACGCCAAGCATCCTCGCGCTTCTATCGAAACTTTGCTTCATGCATTTATACCCCATCCTCATGTTGATCATACCCATCCGGATTCCATCATCAGTATCTGCTGCGCGGATAATGGACAGGAAATTGCGAAGGAGATATTTGGTGACCGTTTTGTGTGGGTGCCTTATATTCGTCCAGGCTTTACTTTATCTAAAATGATTGCCGAGGGAGTGCTGAATAATCCGCAGGCTGAACTCGTACTCATGGAGAAGCACGGTCTTGTTACATGGGGCGATACATCAGAAGAAACGTACACTAAGACGATCCAAGTGATTAATGAAGCCGAAGCTTATATTGAATCCAAAGTAGATCAGGCAAGCTTATTTGGCGGCGCAAAGCACGAATCTTTCGAACCTGAAGTGAGAAAAAATATTGCAGCTCAGCTGATGCCGCTGATTCGCGGAGCTGTCAGTGAAGAAAAGAAGATGATCCTTACCTTTGATGACGCGGAAGACGTTTTGCAATTTGTAAATGGAAGAGAATCCGGCGAGTTGTCTCAAGTGGGAGCTGCCTGTCCGGATCATCTAGTACATACCAAGGTAGTTCCGCTGTTTGTGAACTGGACGCCAGATGCAGCGGATGTTACCGGACTCAAAGCACTTCTTGAGTCAGCCATTCATGAATATAAGGAGAATTATACAGCTTATTTTGAGCGCAACAAGCATGAGGGGGATGTCATGTTTGAAGCAGCACCAAGGGTGATCCTGATTCCTGGTATCGGGATGATCAATACGGGTAAGAGCTGGTCCAACTCAAAGGTGAGCGGAGCGCTCTATCACAGGGCTATTGCAGTCATGCGAGGAGCCACTTCCCTTGGACGCTTCGTTTCCCTTAGCGAGAACGAATCCTACAATGTTGAGTACTGGCCTCTCGAATTGTATAAGCTGTCTCTTGCTCCAGCTGAAACAGAATTTTCCCGGAAGGTCGCATTGATTACGGGAGGAGCGGGCGGTATCGGCAGCGAAACGGCTCGATTGCTCGTATCTGAAGGAGCTCATGTCGTATTGGCGGACCTCAATCTTGAAGGTGCTCAGAAGGTGGCTGACGAAATTAACAGTAAATATGGTGAGCATCGGGCAATTCCAGTGCAAATGGATGTAACGAGCGAGGAACAAATTGCCCGTGCTTATGCCAAGACAGCTCTAACTTACGGGGGCGTTGATATTATCGTTAATAATGCGGGCCTGGCGACCTCCAGCCCGTTTGATGAGACCTCCTTGAAGGAATGGAATCTGAATATGAACGTGCTCGGGACAGGTTATTTCCTTGTAGCACGCGAAGCATTCAAAATGATGAAGGAACAGGGAGTCGGGGGCAGCATGGTATTCATCGGCTCTAAAAACTCCATCTACGCCGGTAAAAATGTGACCGCCTACAGCTCGGCTAAAGCGCTTGAGGCTCATCTTGCCCGCTGTATTGCTGCTGAAGGTGGAGAATATGGAATCCGCGTGAATACCATTCTGCCGGATGCTATTCTGCAAGGATCAGCGATTTGGAATTCCAACTGGCGCAATGAGCGTGCGGCTGCTTATGGCATTGATCCGGATCAGCTGGAAGAGCATTATCGGAAGCGTACAACGCTGCTCGTCAATATTTACCCAAGAGATATCGCGGAAGGCGTTGCCTTCTTTGCTTCATCCAAAGCCGAAAAAACGACAGGCTGCATGCTGACAATTGACGGCGGAGTGCCCGCTGCATTTACTCGTTAATTCATTAATCGCGATTCGGATGCTCGCGCATGTTGCCAGTCAATGTGCGCTGGGGTATCCTCTTTTATCACATTTGATCAAAGGAGAGGTTAATATGACGGACAAAGCTTATGCATTGTTTGAAGAGCAGCAAACGGCAAGGGGAATTAATGTAGAGCAGGTCAAGAAGCAGCTGAAACAATTTAAGATTGAGACGCCTTCATGGGGTTACGGTGATTCAGGAAC
The DNA here is from genome assembly GCA_023715865.1 of Neobacillus mesonae. Classification (GTDB taxonomy): domain Bacteria; phylum Bacillota; class Bacilli; order Paenibacillales; family Paenibacillaceae; genus Paenibacillus. The sequence goes on along the minus strand of JAMBOW010000001.1, from coordinate 1,584,762 downwards.
ACGGTTTAAAGTGTTCCAAAAGGAAGGTGTACCAAGAGATCCTTTTGAAAAAATGGAGGATGCGGCTGTTGTTCATCGACTTACAGGTCTTGCTCCAACCGTTGCCATTCATATTCCTTGGGATAAAGTCGGCGATTACGGTAAGCTTCGTTCTCATGCGGAAAGTTTAGGTCTTCAGATCGGCGCTGTGAATCCAAATCTTTTCCAGGAAGACGACTATATGCTCGGCAGCGTGACGAACAGCGATTCAGCCGTGCGCCGCAGAGCAACCGATCATCTTCTTGAATGTGTTGACATTGCCAAGGAGACGGGCTCACGTGATCTTAGTCTTTGGTTTGCCGACGGTACGAATTATCCTGGCCAAGGCGATATTCGGAAGCGGAAGAACTGGATGTTTGATTCCTTGTCCGAAATGTATAAAGCGCTTACGAGCGACATGCGGATGCTGATTGAATACAAATGCTTTGAACCTGGGTTCTACCATACGGATCTCGCGGACTGGGGTATGGCTTACAATATGGCTTTAAAGCTGGGCGATCAGGCGCAGGTGCTGGTCGATACAGGGCATCATCTGCCAGGAGCAAACATTGAGCATATTGTTGCTTATCTTATTGATGAGAAAAGACTCGGCGGATTTCATTTTAACAGCCGCAAATATGCGGACGACGATTTGATCGTAGGTACGGTTAATCCTTACGAACTATTCCTCATTTTTTATCAAATTCTGAATGGAGCTAAAGACGAAGATACGGCTATCCGTCAAGGGGTAGATTCCATTGCTTATATGCTTGACCAGTCTCACAACATTGAGCAGAAAATACCGGCCATGATTCGTTCGGTACTCAATGTTCAGACGGCCTATGCTAAGGCGCTTCTTATCGACCATGCGGAAGTTGCAGCTGCTCAGGAGAAAAATGACGTGCTTGCAGCCGAGCATGCGATCCGCAAAGCGTCAGAATTTGATGTGACTCCGCTTCTGCATGCGGTTCGGGAGGAAGAGGGACTGCCAATTGATCCAATGGAGGCCTATCTGTCCAGCAGTTATCCGGCAGACATTCGAGTGCGCGGCAAGGGAGGGGCCAGCTGGTGAGCATTCTCGCCTATGATCTGGGAGCCAGCAGCGGAAGAGCAGTCCTAGGACTGCTCGATGACTCCCGTATCCATATCAAGGAGGTTCACCGTTTCAGCAATGATCCGGTGACTGCAGGAAGTCATTTACAGTGGGATATTCTCAGGCTTCTTCATGAGCTGAAGCAGGGATTGCTTAAGGTAAAGCTTCAAGGAGAGCGGGTAACCAGTGTCGGTATCGATTCATGGGCAGTCGATTATGGACTCATCGATAAAGACGGCGAGCTGCTCGGAAATCCGTATCATTATCGGGATAAGCGCACTGACGGAGTCATGGAAGAAGTGACGAAGCAAATTCCTGCAGAGCACATTTTTCGAAAAACAGGAATTCAGTTCTTGCCCTTTAACACCATATATCAGCTGGCTGCTCTGCAAAAAAAGAATTCATATATGCTGAAGGAAGCTGCCCATTTTCTAATGATTCCAGATCTGCTGCGCTATTTCCTTACGGGGGAGAAGCATAACGAGTTTACGAATGCGACGACAACGCAGCTCTTCAACCCGCATACGGGAGATTGGGATACAGAGCTGCTGTACCGGATCGGGATTCCTGATGAATGGTTTGGCAAAGTGCTTTATCCGGGTTCGGATGCAGGTGAGCTCAGGCCTTCAGTAATGCAGGAGCTGGGTATTCCTTCTGTCCGTTTCGTGGCCGTAGCCGAGCACGATACAGGTTCAGCTATCGCTGCGGTTCCTGCTGCTACCCGCTCCTTTGCGTATTTAAGTTGTGGAACCTGGTCGCTTATGGGCACCGAAATCGACAAACCGGTCATTAACGAGACGGCTCAGGCACTGAATTTTACGAATGAAGGCGGTGCTAATCACACGTATCGTCTGCTGAAAAATATAATGGGGCTCTGGATCTTTCAAGAGACGATGCGGGAGTGGGAACGGGCAGGCAACAAGTACAGCTATGATGAAATTCTAAACCAAGCCAGACAAGCAAAACCTTTTCAATATTTTATAGATCCGGATGATCCGTCCTTCCTGCCGTCAGGTGAAATGACTTCTCGAATTGAAGCCTATCTTGTCAGAACCGGACAGCCTACGCCGAAATCCGATGGTGAAACGATCCGATGTATCTTGGAAAGCCTTGCGCTGAAATACAGACATGTCCTTGAGATGACGGAGCAGGTTTCCGGTCAAGTATTTGATGGACTCCATATGGTTGGTGGAGGAATAAACAACAAGCTGCTATGCGCTTGGACGGCAAATGCTATCGGTAAACCGGTATACGCGGGTCCCGTTGAAGCGAGTGCTCTCGGGAATTTGGTCCTGCAATGGATGAACCAAGGAGTATTTAAGAGTGCAGCCGAAGCCCGGGCTGTTATTCGCAGTTCTTTTCCGGTCGTTACCTACGAACCTGAGCACCTTGAAGACTGGAGAGAAGCCTATGGTCAATTCGCCAAGTTCACCGGGCTTGCCGCATATGCCTGAGCAAGGAGGAGCTCCATGCTAGTTGCAGAACGTTATGCCGCCATTGTCCAGCTCGTGAACGAAAGAGGGAGTATTCGGGTGTCAGAGCTGAGCACCTTGTGTCAGGTAACAGAGGAAACGATTCGCAGGGATCTGGATCGGCTTGAGAAAGAGGGAAGGCTAAAGCGTTCGCATGGAGGAGCAGTCCGCATTCGGCTCTCGTCGGAACATATTGAAACTCCATACAGAGAGCGTGAAGTTACCCATGCCGTGGAGAAAAGAAACATTGCGCTTGAGGCACTAAAGTATATTGAACCGGGTGATCGAATTCTTCTTGATGCAAGCACCACAGCTTGGTATACAGCCAGAAGCATGCCTGATATTCCTCTTACCGTACTTACCAATTCAGTTCGAGTCGTAACAGAGCTTTCCAGCAAAAAACAAATCGAAGTTATAGCAACTGGAGGTCAGTTCGTTTCTGAGTCTATGTCCTTTGTAGGTCCGCTCGCGGAGCGCTCACTGGAAACCTATCATGTGGATAAATTGTTTTTATCCTGTCAGGGCGTTCACCTGGAGCGGGGAATCAGCGAAACGAATGAGCTTCAGGCACGGGTAAAGCAGAAAATGATCGGAATGTCCGATCAAATAATTTTGCTGGCAGATTCAAGCAAGTTTGGCGTTCAGGCATTCACTCATGTATCAGGACTCGAGAAAGTAAGCCGTATCATTACGAACCAGGATATGTCTGAAGGAATTTTAAGAGTCCTCAGTGAACGCTCAATTCATGTCACCATAGCATAGTCCTAATGGATAAGAGGTGTTTTATAAATGAAGGTCTCTTTATTTATTACATGTCTCAGCGATGCCATCTACCCTAAGGTCGGGGAAGCGATGGTCCGCATTCTAGCCAGGTATGGGGTGAGGCTGGATTTCCCGAAGGTTCAAACCTGCTGCGGCCAGCCTGCATACAACAGCGGATATTTCGATGAGGCTAGAGCAGCAGCGAGAACAATACTTGAAGCTTTCGACGATAGTGATTTTGTCGTATCGCCATCGGGTTCGTGTACTTACATGGTCCATCATTATGTGGATTTGTTCAAGCAAGAGCCGCTTATGCTGGAGAAAGCGAAGAAGCTGGAAGAGAAAACATATGAATTTACCCAGTTCCTCGTCCATGTGATGGGGATTAAGGATATCGGGGCGGTTTTTCCCCATAAGGTGACGTACCATCCTTCTTGTCACGGCAGCCGGCTGCTTGGAGTGAAGAACGAACCGATGACGCTGCTTCAAGAAGTTCGGGGTATCGATTTTGTACCCCTTCCGTTTGCAGAGGATTGCTGCGGATTCGGCGGCACTTTTGCCGTGAAGATGCCTGATATATCCGGAGCGATGGTAACGGAGAAGGCGGAGCATGTCGTCGAGACGGAGGCTGAGGTGCTGGTAGGGCTTGATATGGCATGCTTAATGAATATTGCAGGACAGCTGCGGTTCAAAAATAAACCCGTGCGTGTGATGCATCTTGCCGAGCTATTGTATGAGGGGGTGAAGTCTTCATGAGTAACCCGGATTCTGCAAGTCTGAAGCTTGCGGTAAAAGAACGAGCAGGCCTTGCGCTCAATGATGAGTTCCTGCGCAGAGCCGTTAAGTTTACAACAGAGCGTCTTCGCGGCGGAAAAAAGCTCGCTTCCGAAGAGCATGGCCGCTGGGAGGAATGGCGTGAGCAGGGTCGGCAGATCAGGCTCCATACCATCGCTCATTTGGACTATTATTTAAATTTATTTGTGGATAATGCCCGTGCCAACGGAGTTCATGTTCATTTTGCGGATACGGGGGAAGAGGCTGTCCGAATTGCACTTCGTATAGCAGAGCATCGAGGGGCAAAGTCGGTGGTGAAATCCAAGTCCATGGTGTCTGAGGAACTGCACCTCAATCATGCATTGGAGAAGGCGGGAATTGAAGCGATAGAAACGGATCTTGGCGAGTACATTATCCAGCTTGCAGGAGAGATGCCTTCCCATATTGTTATTCCTGCCATTCATAAAAATAGATATCAGATTGCCGAGCTGTTATCTGAGGTTGCCGGAGAAACGCTGCCGCCGGATACGACGGTGCTTGCCGGCTTTGTCCGCAAAATACTGAGGGAACGTTTCCTGGATGCGGATATCGGAATGACCGGCTGTAATTTTGCAATCGCAGAGACTGGCTCCATGGTGCTCTTTGAGAATGAAGGAAATGCCCGGATGGTCAGCACCCTGCCTAAGACTCAGATTACGCTGATGGGCATGGAACGAATAATTCCCTCTTGGACGGATCTTGAGGTCATGGCCACGCTGCTTCCTAGATCTGCGACAGGTCAGCGAATAACCATGTATATGTCCGGTATAACAGGTCCTAAACGAACTGAAGATGCGGATGGTCCTGAACAAATGCATATCATTATCGTGGATAACGGCCGCTCGCTGCAGTTAGGAGATCCTGAGTTTCAGGAGCTGCTGAATTGTATCCGCTGCGGAGCTTGCTTGAATGCATGTCCTGTCTACCGGCATATTGGAGGCCATGCTTACGGAAGTACCTACAGCGGTCCTATAGGTGCAGTACTCACGCCGGCTCTGAACAAAAACGTGGCCGAATGGGATGATATCGCAAATGCATCGAGTCTATGCGGAGCTTGCTATGAAGCTTGTCCAGTCAAAATTCCGCTGCATGATATGCTTGTATCCCTGCGGAGACGGAAAGTGGAGGGCGGACACGGCAACAAGGTCGAAACGGCTGGAATGAAAGCCTTTGCTGCGGTGGTATCATCATCGAATCGTTTTGGAGCTGTGCTGAAAATGGGCCAAATGGGGCAGAAGCTGGTTGTGAAAAACGGTGAAATTACACTAAAGGCAGGTCCATTGAAAGGCTGGAACTCATATCGTGTGACGCCTTCCTTAGCGAAGAAAAGCTTTAGACAGAACTGGGAGCAGCTTGATTTTCAAATGAAGACGGAGACTCCCGATATCCAGCCAGACATCAAGGCAAGAATGCAGGCAGTTCTTGATGCAAGACAGCAGGGAGGGAAGACGACATGAGTACACCGGACGAAGCCTGGCTTAAGGAGCTTTCAGATGAATCCTTACGGAAGCAGGAGAGCTTCATGGATCATATTGCATCCCGTTTAAAAAGACCAAGGCTTGCGAATAAGCCTGTTCAACCCTTTCGCGGTTCTCCCGAATTTTGGTATGAGAAGGATTGGGACCAGAAAGAAAAAATTGAGAAATTCACGAGCCATTTTGAAAGTGTAGGCGGACATGTTATGCAGGCATCTAATTACGAAGAAGCAGGTAAATGCATAGCTGCCACAGCAGGGGAACTGGGTGCCAGATACATTATCCGCCAGGATGAGGAAATCCTTGATGACTTGGGACTTGAGCATTTGCTGCCCCACTCTGAAATTTCCGTATGGAATACGGAGGAAGCAAACTGGAAGGCAAAAGCTGCTGAAGCAGATTTCGGCATCGTAATCGCTGATGGGGCCGCTGCATATACCGGTTCGATCATGGTAAAGTCTGCGAAGGAGAAAGGAAGATCCGTGAGTCTCCTTCCGACGGTTATGTTCATTATTATTCCTGTAGAGAGGATTAAGACGAGGCTCGGCGAGCTGCTGAGTCAGCTGGATGAGCAGGGCAGAGAACAGCTTCCTGCGGGTGTTCATTTCATTTCGGGACCGAGCCGTTCCTCTGACATTGAAAACGACTTGACCATCGGTGTTCACGGACCAGGGATCGTGTATGCCATTCTGCTGGGTGAAGTTTGAGGTCATCATATAAGTACAGCCTGTCTGTCTATAGCTGAAGACAGGCTTTTCGTTTATTTAATCATCAATCTCCAGCGCTGCCTATTCATTTTATCTTTGTTTAAAGCATCTCTGAGTAAGAATAATCTGAATACTTAGACTTATGGAAATATGACCTTCTGCCTGTTGTGTATAAAGCAAACAGCGTGATAGGGTAAACATACATAGGAGCTTATCATCAACATTCATCGTTTTATAAAAAAATGAAGAGGATCAGTTCCGCTTTTTTTTATTGAAAAATGACCAATTTACCAATACGGTCAATCAGTATCGGTGAGAGAAATTATAATTAATGGAGGGAAAGTGGATGACAGCATCTATTGAAATACCCCAGCCCAAAACGTATGGACCGCTGGGAAATCTGCCTCTGCTCGACGTGCATGCACCTGTTCAATCGCTTGTCCAAATTGCGCATGAACAAGGCCCTGTTTTTCTGATTCAATATCCAGGACGTAAAGAAATATATATTTCGGGTCATGAATATGTGAAAGATGCCTGTGACGAGAAACGGTTTGATAAACGAATATGGGCACCGCTGCAGAATGTAAGGCCTTTTGCCGGAGATGGACTATTTACCAGCGGAACGAACGAGCCGAACTGGAAAAAGGCGCATAATATATTGTTGTCCAGCTTCAGCCAGCGGGCAATGCAGGGCTATCATACGAAAATGCTGGATATCGCCGTTCAGCTCATTCAAAAGTGGGACAGATTAAACCCTGATGAATCCGTCGATATTCCTGGAGACATGACCCGGTTAACACTGGATACAATCGGACTTTGTGGATTTAATTATCGCTTTAACAGCTTCTACAGAGAAGATAACCACCCGTTTATTGACAGTATGGTCAGAGCCTTGGATGAGGGGATGAGCCAGCTTCATCGTTTGGGCATTCAGGATATGTTTATGGTGAAGAAGAAAAAACTGTTTAATGAGGATATTCAGAGCATGTTTAAGCTTGTGGATGAGCTGATCAGGGAGCGCAGGGAGCAAGGAGGAAATCCCGGCGATCTGCTGTCCCATATGCTCGAAGGGGTTGATCCGGAGACAGGCGACACTCTTGATCTCGAGAACATTCGTTATCAAATGATTACGTTCTTGATCGCAGGTCATGAAACGACAAGCGGACTGCTTTCGTTTGCCGTTTACTATTTAATAAAGCATCCTGATAAGCTGGAAAAAGCAAGACAGGAAGTTGACCGTGTATTTAAAGATGACCTCCCGACTTACAACCAAGTACGGGAATTAAAATATATCCGTATGGTATTGAACGAAGCGCTGAGGCTGTGGCCGACCGCACCTGCTTTTTCGCTTTATGCCAAGGAAGATACTTATATCGGCGGAAAATATCCGATGAAGAAAGGTGACAGTGTAACTGTGCTCATTCCCAAGCTGCATCGTGACAAACGCGTATGGGGAGAGGATGTAGAGGAATTTAATCCAGAACGGTTCGAAGATCCCAGCAAGGTACCGCATGATGCATACAAGCCCTTTGGCAATGGCCAAAGAGCGTGCATCGGACAGCAGTTTGCCATGCAGGAAGCAACACTTGTGCTTGGTATGGTGCTGAAGCACTTTGATCTTATTGATTACTCCGATTATGAATTACAAGTCAAGGAAACGCTGACGCTGAAGCCGGAAGACTTCCGGATCAAAGTGCGGAGCAGAGGCGGCAGTCAAATGATGCTGCTTCCAGGAAGAACAGCGGTGCAAGAACCAAATATTGCTCATAAGCAGCAGGAGTACGGCGTTATCCCTAGCCATCATACTCCAATGCTCGTTCTTTATGGGTCCAATCTTGGTACAGCGGAGGGTATCGCCCGTGAGATCGCCGATACAGCAAGGTATCAAGGCTTCGAAGCGAGCGTGGCAGCTCTTGATGAATACGCCGGCCATTTGCCCAAAGAAGGTGTTGTCATGATCGTTACAGCATCCTATAACGGGCAGCCGCCATCCAATACGAAGAACTTTGTAGAATGGCTTGAGACAGCATCGGCCTCTGAAGTGGAGGGAGTGCGTTATGCCGTATTCGGGTGCGGTGACCATAACTGGGCAAGCACTTATCAGCGTGTACCAAGGTTTATAGATGATACACTCCGAACAAAAGGTGCCGTTCGTTTACTTGAACGAGGAGAAAGCGATGCGAGCGGTGATTTTGAACAGGAGGTAGATGACTTTACCGAGTCCTTATGGCCGGATTTGATGCAGGCGCTTGATCTTAAGATGGAGGGGAATATTCAAAAAAGGCGTTCGAACCTTTCGATCTCGTATGTTGGTGGTGTCGCAGCCGTTCCCCTTTCAGAAAGCTATCATGCCCATACGGCGCGTATTAGCAGAAGTATCAATTTACAGCATCAAGATAGCGGCAGAATAACACAGCATATCGAAATAGACCTGCCTGAAGGCTTAACTTACCAGGAGGGTGATCATCTTGGTGTTCTGGCTAAAAATTCGGAACAGCTGGTAGGCAGAGTACTAAAACGCTTTGGGCTTATTGGCAACACTCATCTTATCCTAACGGCGGAAGGCAGAAGCAGCGCTCATCTCCCCGTCGGAAAGCCTGTAAGGCTGGACGATTTGCTGGCGCACAGTGTGGAGCTGCAAGCTCCGGCAACACGGGCGCAGCTAAGAGAGCTGGCTGCACATACCGTCTGTCCTCCCCATGCAAAGGAGTTGTATGAGCTGCTCGAAGAGGAGCCATACAAAAACGAAATTAGGGCAAAACGAATTACAATGCTGGATCTAATGGAGAAGTACGAGGCTTGCGAGCTGCCGTTTGAGCGTTTTCTGGAACTGCTGCCCGCACTTACTCCAAGGTACTATTCTATTTCAAGCTCGCCGAAGCTTCATCAAAGTACAGCAAGTATTACGGTCAGTGTCGTGCGTGGACCTGCATGGAGCGGAACAGGAGAGTATAAGGGTCTGGCATCGAATTATCTGGCAGAGCTTGAGCCGGGTGCTGAAATGTTAATGTTTGTGCAAACGCCTGAATCCGGATTTCAGCTTCCTGAATCCCCAAGTACTCCAATTATCATGATTGGACCGGGAACCGGGGTTGCTCCATTCCGAGGTTTTATCCAGGCGAGAGGTGTGCTGCAAGAACAAGGAGCGGAGCTAGGCGAGGCTCATCTTTATTTCGGATGCCGTCATCCGGAGCATGACTTTTTATACCGTGAGGAATTGTTATTGGCGGAGGAGCAGGGCATCGTTAAACTGCACACCGCATTTTCCCGAGTGGAAGGACAGAATAAATACTATGTTCAGCATCTGATGCAAAAGGATGCCGACATGCTGCTATCGCTGATTGAGAAGGGTGCGAAAATGTATATTTGTGGTGACGGCATGCAAATGGCTCCTGATGTGGAAAGAACACTGATCTCAGCCTATCAGCGTGTTCACAATACCAGTGAAGAGGCTGCAATTTCATGGCTCAGCGGACTCGAATCTAATGGAAAATATGTTAAGGATGTGTGGGCAGGGGCCTAACATATGTTGCTTTGACATATCGCTCAAAGATAAACCGGCTTACTTCGGGGGCGGCATGCATGTTTGCTGCTTCCGGGGCAAGCCTTTTATTTTTAAGATGATGTTGGTAAAATTAAGTATGGCTTTGTACATAACCTAAAGGAGGAGTTACATATATGAAAATGATGCCTCTGCGCCGCAAAGGAATTGAGGCCAGTCAGCTGGTACTCGGCTCCATGTCCATGGGCGGTGGATGGAATAGCAACCCTATTACAAATGAAGATGTGCTGGAAGCGGAAAGGGCTGTCGATGCAGCGCGTTCAATCGGGATCAACATGTTTGATCATGCCGATATTTATACCTTTGGAAAAGCAGAAGAGACTTTCGGGAAGATCCTTCGTGACAAGCCTTCGCTTCGGGAGGAGATCGTACTTCAATCCAAATGCGGAATCCGTCTCCAGGATGGAGATCTTCCGGGAAGATATGACTTTTCCAAAGAGCATATCTTGAACTCGGTAGACGGTATTCTTAGCCGCTTGGGTACAGAGTATATCGATATTTTGCTGCTGCATCGTCCTGACCCGCTTATGGAGCCGGAAGAAATCGCGGAAGCACTTACATCATTGAAGTCTGCCGGCAAGGTTCGCCATTTCGGCGTGTCCAATATGAATGTAGGACAAATTGAATTTTTGCAGCGTGCGCTCCCATATCCGATTATTGTAAATCAGCTGCAAATGAGCTTGTCTCATTTGCATTTCGTAGATGAAGTCGTATTCGTAAACCAGTCGGCTGGGACAAAAGTAAACTTTGGAGCAGGCTTGCTTGAATTCAGTCAAATGCAGGATATCCAGCTTCAAGCTTGGGGTCCGCTGTCCCAAGGGATTTTTACAGGTAAGGACGTATCAGATCAGCCTGAGCATATTCAAGCTGCCGCGAAGCTGGTCGAGCAGATGGCACTTGAGAAGGAAACGACGCGGGAGTCCATCGTGCTTGGTTGGATTATGAGACATCCGGCAATGATTCAGCCGGTTATTGGTTCAATTAATCCTGAGCGGATCAAAGCAACCGGGGATGCGGTCCGTCAAAGCAAGCTCATGACACGTGACGAATGGTACAAGCTGTATGTAACGGCAAGAGGTCCTCGCCTGCCATAAACATAGCAAAATATCCATCAGCTGCAGGGGAGAGTGGAAATGCTGATATCGAACATCAGTTTAGTTCTTTATCTTGTTTTGTCTTTAGGTGCTTTGCTGATTAGTCTGCAGTCTCGTCGTAAGGCAGGCAAAATTAAATTTAGCGGTCAGGGGAAAGAATACACAATACTAACGGTGCTTATTTTCATTCTTGGAGGCATTTACCTGCTAACGAGCAGCGGTTGGTTTAAGTACGTTATCTTTTTATTGGCATTTGTTGTTTATTTTTATGTGTCACGATTCTATGTGGGGGAAGATGGAATAAAGTATGGTATATACTACATCCCCTATGAGAAGGTACGAGGCTATAGGCAATATAACGGTACTAATGATGTGACGTTATATATAGAAGGAAAAGTAAAAGAAATCTATTTGAAACCAAAAATTGAATATCAAAGCAGTCTGATTGAATCTATGCTTGAGATGAAAGGCGTAAGCAGCCAATATCCTCAGCGCTGATGTCTTAACTGTATTTTACAAGAATAAGCTGTCTTTATAGACAGCTTATTTTTTTATGGAGAGCTATAAAAGATTCTTATATGACGTCTTATATATTGACCGCTCCTGATTCATGACGTAATATATACCCAATGAAATATTGAAAATTTTGGAAAATTGAGATCAGATGAGGAGAGTTAAGATGACGGACAAACGTGTGTTTATGTTTAGTGAGGGCAATGCATCGATGCGCGAGCTTCTTGGGGGAAAAGGAGCAGATCTAGCTGAAATGACACAGGCAGGCCTGCCTGTGCCTCACGGATTTACGATAACGACAGCTTCATGCCGGGATTATTACACTCATCTAGGTCATATTCCGCTCTCGCTTATTGACGAAATAGAAAGTGCGCTGGCAGTGCTCGAAGAAAAGTCCGGTAAAAGGTTCGGAGACCCTTCGAATCCACTGCTAGTTGCTGTGCGATCGGGAGCGGTCACTTCTATGCCCGGCATGATGGACACGATTCTAAATTTAGGTTTGAATGATGAGACTTTTGAGGGACTTGCTCAGGTTTCTGGAAACCGTAAGTATGCACTAGAGTGTTATGCCCGTTTTATTCAAATGTATGGTCATGTTGTACTGGGCCTTGAAAACAATGCTTTTACTCGAATCATAAACCAACTTCATCGTGACTCAGGTACAGAGCATATCGGTCAGCTAAAAGAAGGGGATTTACAGGAGCTTATAGAAAAATACAAGTCATTGATCCAGCAGCGCACAAAAAAGCCGATGACTCAAGATGTGAGGGAACAGCTGACCCACGCTGTACGGGCTATTTTTCGTTCCTGGTCCAATCCGCGGGCTAAAGTCTATCGGAAAGTTCACCGGATTCCAGAAGATCAGGGTACTGCTGTTAGCGTCCAAGAAATGATATTTGGTAATTTGGACGAGAGAAGCGGTACAGGTGTGCTGTTTACACGAAATCCGTCAACAGGCGCACATGAAATGCTTGGAGAATACTTGCCTTCTGCGCAGGGAGAAGAAGTGGTGATGGGCATTCGCACACCTTTCGGAGTTTCTTATCTTGCACAAACGATGCCGGCCGTATATGAGGAGCTTCATGAAGCAGCCAGCAGGCTCGAGGCATTGTATGGGGACATACAGGATATTGAATTTACGATTGAGCAAGGAAAACTTTACATATTACAGACCCGTGGAGCCAGACGGACCGCTCAGGCAGCGATGAAGGCAGCGGTCGATTACGCGAGGGAGGGCATTATTACCAAAGAAGAGGCACTGCTGCGAATTGAGCCTGAGCATTTGAATCAGCTTCTGCATCAGTCCATCGAAGTCACAGATGAGGATGAAGTGGTTGCAACAGGACTTCCCGCTTCCCCAGGTGCTGTTACGGGCGCACTTGTATTCGACTCGGAGACAGCTGAAGCATGGGCCGCAGTTGGAAAGAGGGTTATTTTGGTCCGCCGTGAAACGACCCCCCAGGATATCCACGGCGTAATCGCGGCAGAAGGTCTTTTGACCATTCGTGGCGGAATGACAAGCCATGCAGCGGTTGTGGCAAGAGGCATGGGGACACCATGCGTCTGCGGCTGCGAGGATCTAGAGCTTCGTGAGGATTCAAAGGAGCTGCTATGCGGGGAGTATGTCTTCCGAGAAGGAGATATGCTATCGCTTGATGGAGCGACCGGGCAGGTGTATGCGGGAGAGATTAAACTCAAGGATCCTGAAATCTCAGAAGAGCTGGAGTTGATCCTTCAGTGGGCAGATGAAATAAAGCGGATGAAGGTGTATGCAAATATTGACAATTCCGGCGATGTTAAGTATGCCCGGAGATGGGGGGCAGAAGGCATCGGCCTATGCCGTACGGAGCATATGTTTTTATCTCCATCAAGACTGCCTCTCATCCAGCGTGTCATTGTTGCCGGCAGCAGTCAAGAGCGTCAGGAGGCACTATATCGTTTATTGCCGGTCCAGCAATCGGATTTTGAGCAGATCTTTGCTGAAATGGATGGGCTGCCGGTGACCATTCGCTTGCTGGACCCGCCTCTTCATGAATTTCTGCCAAAGCTGGAAGTACTGGAAAGCAGAAGAGAGCATCTGCGTATGATTACGATGGACGAAGATACAGATGAGCTCGAAAAGGTTGAACGGGTTATTGCAAAAGTTCAGGAATTAAAAGAAACGAATCCAATGCTCGGCTGGCGGGGAGCACGACTCGGAATCGTTATCCCAGAAATATATGATATGCAGATTGAGGCGATATTTCGTGCAGCTGCAAAATCCATTGAGCGCGGGATATCCGTCAAGCCTGAAATTATGATTCCTCTGGTTGGTCATGCCAGCGAGCTTGCCGAGTTAAGGAAGCTGGTTGACGAAGTAGCTGAACAAGTGCTTCGAGAGAACATAAGACATTGTCCATATCAAGTGGGCACGATGATTGAAGTTCCTCGCGCTGCTCTGACAGCCGCACAAATAGCAAAGCATGCCGATTTTTTCTCATTCGGGACAAATGACCTGACTCAAATGACGCTTGGCTACAGCAGAGATGATGCAGAACGCAGATTTCTAAGCCATTATATAGAACAGAAGATTATCCCATCGAACCCATTTGAGGTGATTGACGAGGATGGTGTCGGTGAACTGATCAAGATTGCACTTGCCCAAGGCCGTCAGTGGAAACCGCAGCTCGTAGCAGGACTATGCGGTGAGCATGGAGGAGACAGGGACTCCATCATTTTCTGTCACAATATCGGGCTGGATTATGTCAGCTGTTCGCCGTTCCGCGTGCCTTTTGCACGTATTGCTGCTGCGCAGGCCCAAATATCAGAGGTGAGAAAAACACAGCATCCGCAGACGGATTCAGAAATAACAAGCACGGCCTAAAATACGAGCTTTACGTAGAATTATAGAAGCGTTGCAGGTATTTTCATAACGGAGGAAAAAAGTGATTGAACTAACGACTCGTCAGCAGCACATTATTGACATTGTACAGAACAATGCACCCATCACCGGAGACCAAATCGCTGAACGATTGGCGCTTCCCAAACCGACAATCAGGGCGGATTTATCTCTCCTCGTGATGACGGGATACTTATCTGCCAAGCCTAAGGTAGGATATTTTCCAGGAAGCCTGATTACAGCAGAAGACCGCGTTAAAAACGTAATCAGTGAAATCACGGTTAGGGATGTGCAGAGTGTGCCGGTCGTGGTATACAGTCATACTACGATCCATGAAGCGGTGGTGACCTTATTTTTGGAGGACGTCGGTACACTTCTCGTCATTGATGCTGAAGGAACTCTTTCTGGAATCGTTTCACGAAAGGACTTACTTAAAGTTACGCTGGGTGATCAGGATATACGGGAAATTCCGGTCAGCATGATGATGACCAGGGAGCCTCATATCATTTCTGTTGCACCAGAGGACAGCGTTGTAGAAGCGGTAAGGAAAATGGTGTTTCATGAGATTGATAGTCTTCCGGTGATAAGACGGGAAACGAACGAGCTGGTTGGACGTATTTCCAAGACGACAATCACCAGGATGGTATGTGAGGCATTTGAATCAATGTTGTTATAAATTCAATAGTTCAGGGTATGAGTTGAAGCAGCAGGGGGAGAAAAGGATGCAGGTGGTGGCCATTTGTTCAGATTCACTAGGAGAAACAGCTGATCTTGTTGTCCGTGCTGCATTGCGGCAGTTTGAGTCTTTGAATATCCAGCTTAAGCGTTACCCGCAAATCCGCAGTGAAGACGAGATCAGAGAGCTGATGGAGGAGGTTCACCGCAAATCGGGCTTCGTAGCCTACACGCTTGTACAACCCGAGCTGCGTGAAGCGATCAAAGAGGAATCTGTACGTTTAGGTATTCGCACCGTTGATATTATGGGACCGATGATGCAGGCATTTATTGATACCTTTCATGATTCACCTACCCAGCGTCCCGGGGTGCTCCATCGTTTGGATGAGGATTATTTTAGACGGGTTGAGGCGGTTGAATTCGCAGTTAAATGTGATGACGGCAAGGATACAAGTGCGATTGTAAAAGCAGATATCGTGCTGCTTGGGGTATCCCGCACATCGAAGACCCCGCTTAGTATATTTCTAGCGCACAAAGGCTTTAAAGTAGTCAATTATCCGATCGTTCCGGAAATCAAACCTCCTGAACCGTTGAATGATCCAATTCAAGGTCAGATTATCGGACTGACGATGGATGCTGAGCATTTGTTAAAAATAAGATCCGAGCGTCTGAAAGTCATGGGACTTCCGAATGGTTCTAAATATGCTTCGCTTGCCCGGATCGTGGACGAATTGGAGTACGCATATGCTTTATTTGACCGCCTAGGCTGCCCGGTCATTGATGTGTCGGATAAAGCGATTGAAGAAACAGCAGGCATTATTATGGGATATCTATAAGATTCTCTTTTGTTTAGTAAATAAATCTGGTGCATGGCTTAAGAAGCCTCTCTTTTAATGGGGGCTTCTTGTGCTTTTTTTGTTCATTTTTGATACGATGAGGTTAATATATGAATTAGATTGATGGTCTGCATGGGTTACATATCAGAAGCGAAGGTAGAAGGAGATGAGCAGCAATGATTATAAGAGAACAAGCAGAGCATTTTATATGTATAGAGCAGCATGAGCATGCAAGGCTGTCTGGTGAGATCGCCTCCAATTTGAGTCAGGAATTTCTCAGCCATGATCAATACATGAAGGATGTCCTTTATGCCATCTACGAGCATGACCGGGCTTGGATTCGAATGGACGAAACACCAATTTGGAATGATCAGGCGTCCGAGCCTTACTATTTCGTAAATTATCCTTATACGATAAAGCTTAAAATGTATCAGGCAGGCATCGAAGAGGTAGAGGAGCACAGCCAGTACGCAGCGTATCTTGTAAGTCGGCATTTTACTCAGTTTCCAGATATTCAAAATGGTAAAGACGAGTACAGCAAAACTTTTTGCGCAGAGGAGGAAGCTCGTCAGAATAGGTTAAGAAAAGATGCTGCTCCTCGGGAGGACGAGGTCATTGATCAACATTACCGTCTGCTTCAGTTCAGTGACGACTTATCCCTGTATGTATGTATGAATGAGCCTGGCGTGAGCAAAGAGGAAGAGCATCCTTGGTTTAAAAACGGTTTGTCCCAAATCAGAGATGCGGCAGCGCTACAAGCTGAGTGGCTGGATAACAAGACGATACAAGTGACTCCTTCTCCGTTTGCCGGACCTTTCAAAGCTGAGCTTGCCTATAAAAAAATACCCAAACAGCTGATTCAAGAAAAAGGATTAAAACCTGCATACGATCAAATATCAATTACAAAGCAGCCTATACAATTTAAATAGACCAGGTTATCAAGGACAAGAGCACTTCTCTTATGCGAAGTGTTCTTATTTTTTGTGTGGAAAAAAGAATGGATTAGAAGTAAGTCAATATAAATGTTATAATAGAGCACGGACTTCGTAAAAAGAATATTAAATTTTTGAAAATAGAATGGGGTCATTTCATTTGAAGGAAACAAAGAGAGGGCTGGGAAGGTCGTTATTTGTTATTGTGTTTGTACTCATGATGGCAAAGCTGACTTTATTCCGGTTTTTTGTATTTAGAGACATGTCGTGGGATCGCTTGGCTGTCGACGCGATAGCGGTTCTTGTTATTCTGAGCGTTTGGGAACTGCTTGTTCCAAGCAGGTGGAAAGGAGCAGCTTATTGGGGACTCAATTTGCTGTTCTCTGTTGTTCTTTTTGCCGCAACGCTGTACAACGTGCAATTTGGGTCAATTCCTACTTACACATCTTTATTAAGCTTGAATCAGGTACCGCAGGTGGCTTCAAGCATTGAAATGTTGATTAAGCCGCTTCATTTTCTGTTCTTCGCGGATGTTATTGTAATGACAATATTGTGGATGATGTACAGGTATCAAGGCAAGCGCAGTGTTTATTCGAAGCAGCTGTCCCGGATCGGAATACTTTCTGTGGCGGTTATTGGACTCGTACTGTCCGGCTTTACCATTGCAAAGGACGGGACAATTGAGAATGAGACTGTGCGTGCTGATGAGCTTGGATTTTTGAATTATCAGGTGGCGCAAGCGATCCTGGCGAGCCGTGAGAGTAAAGCAATTGCTGCGGGGGACATTCAGGAAACGGTCAAAAAGATTAAAGAACTGCAAAGCTCCTATCCATATCAGGACCCTTCTCAAGGAGACGAGAATGAACAGCCTGAAGGGTTTGGGATTGCAAAAGGCAAAAATGTAATTATCGTACAGCTTGAATCGTTTCAAAATTTTCCTGTAGGTCAGCAGGTAGAAGGGCAGGAGGTTACTCCTGTGCTTAACGATCTTATTGAGGATAGCTTGTATTTCCCGCATGTGTTTCAGCAAATTGGACAAGGAAATACTTCGGATGCAGAGTTCATAACGAACACGTCGATTTACCCTTTAGGAACTATTGCAATGTCGACTGGTTTTGGTGACCGGGTTCTGCCCAGCCTGCCGCGCCTTGTTCAGAATGAAGGGTATAGTGCTCAGACGTTTCATGTAAACAGCGTAAGCTTTTGGGACCGTAACAAAATGTATCCTGCACTTCATTTTGATCAATATTTTGATAAGCCTTATTTTACGAATGATCATTTTAATGATTTTGGTGCTTCCGATGAAGAGATGTATCGTGTCGGAATTGAAAAGCTGGTAGACCTGAATGCACAGAACAAGCCATTTTATGCACATTTTATCGCTTCATCCAGCCATTCTCCGTTCAAAGTGCCGCAGGATCGTATGAAGTGGGAGGCACCCGCCTCCATAGATAGAACCGCACTTGGTGATTATCTAACAGCGCTCAACTATGCTGATTATGCCTTGGGAACGCTGATTGATGGACTTAAGGAACAGGGCTTATGGGACGACACGGTGCTCGTCGTATATGGCGATCATTTCGGTCTCCAGAATCAAAGCACTTCTCCAGAGGAAGTCGAGTCGGCACTTGGTATTCCGTATCATGAGCAAATCAGCCGCTTTAACGTACCTCTCGTCATGCATGTTCCTGGCATGGAAGGGCAGCGTATTGAGAAGGTCGGCGGACAGCTGGACATTTTGCCTACGGTCGCCAATCTGCTTGGCATTTCTATAGAGGACTCGAACTTCACGGCTTTCGGGCAGGATCTCCTGAATGTCGATCAGCATGCCATCGGGATGAGATACTATATGCCGACAGGTACATTTTTTAACAACGAAGTCATGTTTGTACCGGGCAGCGGATTTGATGACGGAACAGCAATCTTGCTTTCCACATTTGAACCAGTAGCCGATATTTCGAAGTACCGGGCGGATTATGATTATGTCATGGAACTGATGAAGCTGTCGGATGAATATGTGAAGCTGCTTCCTAAGCGAGGATTCTGATATTATAGAAGGACGCCGTTAACATTAACGGTGTCCTTTATCTTTTGGTCAACAAGTGTATAGGGAGGATGACAAGCATGATTAAACTTAGTGTATTGGAGCATGGTTACATAAAAGAAGGATTTACCGTTCAGGATGCTTTAAGAGAAGCAACAGAGCTGGCACAGTATACAGAAAGTTTGGGTTATCAGCGGTTTTGGGTATCAGAGCATCATGGAATGCCTGCGCTCTCTTTTTCAAGCCCGGAAGTAATGATCGCACATTTGGCCTCTCATACTTCACGCATACGTATTGGTTCCGGAGGCATCATGCTGCCTCATTACAGTGCATATAAAGTTGCTGAAAATTTTCGATTGCTGGAAGCTTTGTATCCCGACAGAATTGATATAGGCATCGGAAGGGCTACGGGAGCCATGCCAATGGCAACAGCAGCTCTAAATGAAGGGAAACGATTGAATGTACAGCAGTTTCCGGTACAAATAGAGGATCTGATTGGTTACTTGTACGAAGATCTTGATGAGGAGCACCGTTTTGCTAAACTTAAAGCGATCCCCTTGATCGACACCGTGCCTGAGCTATGGGTGCTTGGCTCGAGCAGCGAAGGCGGTAAAATAGCCGCCAAACATGGTGTTTCCTATGCGTTTGCCCAGTTTTTTGGAGTCCCAGGCGGAGAGGAAGCAATTCATCATTACAAAACAGGGTTTGAGCCTTCCCTTGTAAGGGAAACGCCACGGGCGATGATTACGCTTAGTGTTATATGTGCGGATACGGAAGAGGAAGCAAGGTCACTTGCTGCCAGTAATCAGCTGTATTTTCTAGCCTTGATGAGAGGCGGTCAGCTCGAAGCTTTCCCATCTCAAGAGACGGCACTAAACTATTCTTATAGCGCTATAGAAAAAGAACAAATCAACAGCAGAAAGCATTTGAGCATTGTGGGAGATCCTGAGCAAGTGAAGAAAGGGATATTAAGAATTAGTGAGTTCTACAATGTGGATGAAATTATGGTTGCATCTGCCATCCATGATTTTGAAGCTAGAAAAAAATCATTTCAGCTGATAGCGGAAGTGATGAAGGAAGAGGAGCAATAAGCTATGATTAAAAATGAAAAGATCAAGGCTGCTGAAGTGGATGTAACTGGGATTGACGGAGAACATCTGGGAGTCATGCCAACAAGCGAGGCTCTCGCTTTAGCGAAAAAACTAAAGGTGGATCTCGTTTGTACCTCGCTTATGAGCAGTCCGCCGCCGTGCAGGCTGATCGGGGCTGGAGCAGCGAAACAGGAGGCGTCAGCAGAGAAGCGCAAGGCGCGTGAACCTAAAGTGAAAGAAATCCGGCTGACTCCGCATATTGAAGATCACGATTACGATACGAAAAAAACACAGATGGAGCGTATTCTTAAAACAGGCGATATTGTAAAGCTTGTAGTGAAGATTCAAGGTAAAGAAGGAGATAAAGCAAAGTCTCTTATTGAAAGCCTGCTTCGCGACTTGAAAGAGTTCGGAAAGCCTGCAACAGGGATTCAAATAAGCGGGAAACAGGCTGCCGTTGAAATTCATCCTTAAAAATATTTTTTTAAAACAAGGTATAAACATTGGAATACAATTGATTTAACGCTATAATCGAATAGGGAAAAGCATCCTAACCGGATGCTCACACAAGATGACAATATTAATTATAACGGAGGTCTCTTTAAATGGGGAAAACATTAATTTTCGGACACAAAAATCCGGATACGGATACGATCTGCTCTGCGCTTGCATATGCTGATCTTAAGAGCAAGCTTGGCTTTGAAGTGGAAGCGGTTCGTCTGGGTGAAGTGAACGGCGAAACACAATATGCACTTGATTTCTTTAATGTAGATGCACCTCGCCTCGTAGAGACTGTAGCTAATGAAACAGACAGCGTAATTCTAGTTGACCATAATGAACGCCAACAAAGCGTAAGCGATATTGATCAAGTACGCGTGACAGAAGTTATCGACCACCACAGAATTGCGAACTTTGAGACAAGCCAGCCTTTGTACTATCGTGCAGAGCCGGTAGGCTGCACAGCAACAATTCTTAACAAGCTGTACAAAGAGAACAATGTTAAGATCGAAAAACCGATTGCAGGCTTGATGCTTTCTGCAATTATTTCAGATTCCCTGTTGTTCAAATCTCCAACATGCACAGAGCAGGACGTGGCTGCAGCTAAAGAACTGGCTGAAATTGCTGGTGTAGATGCAAGTGTGTACGGACTTGACATGCTTAAAGCGGGTGCTGATCTCAGCAAAAAATCCATTCCACAGCTGCTTACACTTGATGCGAAAGAATTCCAAATGGGCAGCTCCCGAGTTGAGGTTGCTCAAGTCAACACTGTTGATGTAAACGATGTGCTTGTTAAGCAAGCTGAACTGGAAACAGCGATTAATCAAATCGTAGCTGAGAAGAGTCTCGATTTGTTCGTATTCGTCATTACAGACATTCTTAACAATGACTCTGTGGCACTATCAATCGGACCTAAGGCAGATGCGGTAGAGCGTGCATATAATGTTCAATTGATTGATAACAAAGCTCTTCTGAAGGGTGTAGTATCACGCAAATCTCAAATCGTTCCTGTATTGACTGAAGCACTAGCCTAAGCTAAAAGTTAAACAGCATAAAAAAGGGTTGTTCCACGAGCAGTTTTTTGCGGTGGGACAACCCTTTTTGTATTAAATTTATTAGATCTGCAATGCTTGCCAGACGTTAAGCGCTGACCCGGTAATTACCGCGTCCTCCTTCAGCATTCCTTTTGAAAATAAAGGTTCGTATCTAGGATAATAAAATGTGTTCTTCTTGGCAATTTGGGTAGCCGTGTCATAGTAAATCGGATTGTAATTAACTAATGTTCCGCCGAGTATGACAATCTCAGGGTGAAACATATTAATCAGATTAGCAAGTCCTATCCCAAAATAAACGGCAGATTGTTCAAACAGCTCCCGTGTATATGGATCCCCTGCCTCAAGCGCTTTAAGCAGATGCACGAAGCCGATTCGATCCGGAGGGATCTGGCTTAAAGCTTGACTCATTAACCTTCCTGCTTTGGCTTGTGATCTTACATTCTTCTCCAGTGCTTGAATGGATGCATAAGCCTCAAGCGCTCCATAATTACCGATCGAGGTCAATCTTGGGCCGTCAGCCTGAATGATCATTTGACCGATTGAGCCTTCCGTATCCACCGTGCCATGGACAATTTGGCCCTGAGACATAATAGCTGATCGGAGACTGACCCCGGCATGTACATATAATGCATGTTGAATCCCTTGGTCTCGCATGGCCCAGATTTCGCCGATAAGCGCTGCATTGACGCCATTCTCTATATGAGTTTTCCAGCCTGTTGCGGCTTCAAACTCCTCACAAATCGGAACATCCCTCCATCCTGAAGCGGGAAAATATAAAGGATCCACAATGAATCCGCTATTACGGTCCACAGGTCCGACAGTACCGATGCCGATACCCAAAATTTGTGCAGAATCAAGCCCGTGATCCTTCAAAAAATTCATCATATGGTTTACGGAAAAACGAACAAAATGTTCAGGAGTCATCGATTCGTCCATCCGCCAGCGTATTACAGATTTCAGATTCATCGCCATGTCAAACAGTCCGAGAGTTGAAGAAAATCGGGATATTTCAAGTCCAAATATGTATTTGTGATCCGGATCGATTTGGTACAGGATGGGGCGGCGGCCGCCGCTTGAAGCACCGAGGCTTGCGGCCTGAATCAGTCTCTCGCTAGTCATCTCTTCAAGCATTCTTGTAAGTGTACTGCTTGTCAGCTGGAATGCAGATAACAGCTCTGCTTTTGAAGTGGGACCCTGCTCAGCAATCCAGGAATAGATCATTTTTTTATTCGATTGAATAACAGCTTCTTTTCTGTACATGAACGTCGCGGCTCCATTAACGTGGTTTTATCTTGCAATATGACTTCGATTATAACTCAGATTGTTTTTGATGACCATTATTTAACATAATTTCTAATTGGAATAAAGTTACTTTGATAAAGAAGAATTTCTTTCGGTTTTATTGAAATTCAGTTGGTTTTATACCCATTTTTTGATTTTAATCTAAATTGTACATATACATAATACCAAATTGATAAAAAGATGTTATGATAAAGAAGATGAAAGAGGTGACAACAAGAATGCTCAGCAAATACTTCAACATGATTCATCAACTCTTCTGGACTTTTTTCAAGGTAAGCCCTGCGAGCTTTGGGGGAGGGTATGCCATGATACCGCTTATAGAGCAGGCTGTAATCGATAAGAAGAAGTGGTTTACTGAAAGTGAACTAGCGGACATGATGTCCATGGCAGGGAGTGCACCTGGAGGGGTAGGTGTTAATGCAGCCGCGTTTGTCGGTTATCGGAAAGCCGGCATTGGGGGAGCAGCCGCTGCTGTGATAGGAATAACGCTTCCAGCTTTTATAATTGTAGTGATGATGAGCTTAGTGTACTTTTTTTTCAAGGATGAACCTAAGGTTGAGGCTGCTTTAAAAGGAATTCGTGCTGCAGTCATCGCCTTAATCCTAATGGCAGCATATCGGATGTCTAAGGTATCCGTCTTCGATAAAGCGACAAGAGGTGTCTTAATCTTCACCGTGGGCATTCTGCTATTGGTAGATATTCATCCGCTTTATTTTATTATGTTTGGTTTATTTGTTGGATTCGTGATTGTTAGGGCAAAAGAAAAAATGGGTATCAAAGTTCGCACGGAGGATCTTGAACGCCCTAAGGGATCCTCAGGTCAGCTGGAGCCAGAGTATTATATATAAAAAATCTGGGGGCAAGACAACATGCTGTGGGTATTGTTTATTACTTTTTTAAAAATTGGACTTGTTTCTTTCGGGGGAGGCTATGCAGTCATCCCTATGATACAATTTGAAGTAGAATCACACGGCTGGTTAAGTCATACGGAATACCAAGAAATTATATCGCTTGCAGGTATGGCGCCTGGGCCTATTGCTACCAATAGTGCAACACTTATAGGTTACGAGACAGCAGGGATTGCAGGGGCTGTTGTATCAACGCTGGGTATGATCCTGCCTTCGCTTGCTGCTGTGATTCTACTTGCTTCAATACTGCTTGGTCACCGGGAGAGCAGATGGTTTAAATCTGTTTTTTATGGTCTGCGTCCTATTGTAACGGGTTTGATTATTTATGCAGGCATTCATTTTGGAATGATGAACGACCAAATAACAGGGTTAAATTGGGGAACTCTCGTCACCCTCTTTATTGGCATTTGCAGCTTGATTGCTCTTGCAAAGTACAAACTTAATCCGATAGCCGTCATTGCCATAGCAGGTGCAGCGGGTATTATTTTATTTTAGCAAGATAGCTTGAACATACGCAGCTCAAGGAATGCTTGGAGCAGAAGAGGAAGGAGCCAAGATACGAAGATGCAGGATAAAGGCTGCTGCTGTTCAATCAGCAGATCTCAACTGGCAGGGCAAGAAGCAGTAAACATGCAAACGGAGTTAGTAAATCCAGATAAGCATATTCCGCCTGTGTTGGATATCAAGTGGGCAGATATTTCAGGCGGGTATTTTGAGATGGGAACAAATACTGCAGAAGGTTTCCCAAGTGATGGAGAAGGACCGGTTCGTGAGGTTCGCGTGGATCCTTTCCGAATATCAGCCTACACCGTAACGAACGAACAGTTTCAAAAATTTGTTGATGCATCAGGTTATGTGACTGAAGCAGAGAAGTTTGGGTGGTCCTATGTATTTCATCTGTTTGTCTCAGAGAAGACGAGGCAAAGCGTACGGAACGTGCCTCAGCAGGTGCCCTGGTGGTATGTTGTTGAAGGGGCGGACTGGAAGCAGCCGGAAGGACCAGATTCCGGTATAGAGGATCGGCTGGATCATCCTGTTGTACATATCTCATGGAATGATGCGATAGCCTTCTGTGAATGGTCAGGAACTCGATTGCCAACAGAGGCGGAATGGGAGTATGCTGCTCGTGGCGGCCTCAAGGGTAAAATGTATCCATGGGGAGACCTGCTGAAGCAGGATGGAAAGCATATGTGTAATATTTGGCAAGGGAAGTTCCCTGTTAAGAATAACGCCAGTGATGGATATGTTGGTACAGCACCAGTCAATTCATATGAGCCCAACGGATACGGGCTGTACAATATGGCTGGGAATGTATGGGAATGGTGTGCAGATTGGTTCAGTCCAGCGTACCATCGGGAGACTTTCTCTGATAATCCGCTGTTTGAGATAGAGACAGGCAATAAAGCGATGCGCGGCGGCTCCTATCTATGTCATCGTTCCTATTGTAACCGTTACCGGGTAGCCGCCCGCAGCAGCAACACGCCAGATAGTTCTACTGGAAATCTGGGATTTCGAGTGGTACAGGACAACTTGGGTGTGCGGTACAACAATTGAATGGAGTCAAAGTCTCGTAAATTGTCCCAAGATGAGCATCATTCTAATTCAAAAAGGCATCCAGCTAAGTCTTATACGACTTAAGGGATGCCTCTTTATTATTATGGAATTCAAGAAAGCTGCCGTTATATGATGGTGACTTGAGGTGCTATTTCCAATTCGGCTTCTTCTTGAACTTTTTTAAATTCGACTTTCTTGACTCGATTCCGACCAGCTTCTTTTATGGTAAAAATCATTCCTTCATGAATATGAGTTTGGCCTGGCTTAGGAGTCATCAATATGGTGTACAGCCAGCCGCCAATGGTATCCGCATTTTCCTGGTCAAAATGAATTCCTGTTAAATCAGCAATATGATCCAGTTGAATTTTTCCATCTACGACATAATGCAATTCACCGAGCTGTTCGATTTCCTTGCGTTCCTCTGAGTCAAACTCGTCACGAATTTCACCGACGATTTCTTCAAGAATGTCCTCAATTGTGATAAGGCCAGCCGTACCTCCAAATTCGTCAACAATGACAGCGAAGTGCACCTGCTCCTTCTGCATTCTTTTTAGCAATTGATTGACAGGCGTTGCTTCCGAAACAGACAGCACTGGTTGCATAAACTGCTTAAGATTAAATTCTTCGCCTTCTCTATAGTTCAAGAACATCTGCTTCGTATTCACCATGCCGACAATCTGGTCTTTACCCTGATGGGCCACAGGGAAACGTGTATATTGTTCTCGGCGGATAATGTTCATATTTTCTTCAAGTGTATTGTTCGTATATAAGCAGACCATATCTGTCCGAGGGATCATAATCTCTTTGGCAAGGGTTTCGTCAAAGGCAAATATACGGTTAACATATCCATATTCTGTGTTGTTAATTTTACCGCTTTGATAGCTTTCGGATAAAATAATTTGAATTTCTTCCTCAGAATGAGCGTCTTCGTGCTCTTTAACAGGCTTCAGACCGAACAACTGAACCAGCTTATTAGCCGATCCGTTCAAGAGCCAAATAAATGGATACATGATTCTATAGAACAACATAATAGGTCTAGCCACTAAAAAGGTAATGGCTTCGGCCTTTTGGATAGCCATCGTCTTCGGAGCAAGCTCACCAACAACAACGTGAAGGAAAGTAACGATAACAAACGCAATGATGAAAGAGAATACGTGGACAAGCTCCTCAGGAGCGCCAAGACGTGCAAACAGCGGCTCAATCATTGCTGCTACTGTGGGTTCACCGAGCCAGCCCAGACCTAGTGCGGTAATCGTAATACCGAGTTGACAGGCAGACAAATATCCATCCAAATTAGTGGTTACTTTCTGCACGGCTAATGCGCCTCTGCGCCCCTCAAGCACCAACTGATCAACCCGGCTCGGCCGCAGCTTAATGATCGCAAATTCAGTAGCTACGAAGAAAGCCGTTAATACGATGAGTACTGCAAACAAGATTAAATTCGGTCCTATACCCATTCGAGTTCTTCACAATCCTTTATTTGAAATTTTAAGTTCATATGAACTAATATACAGAACTTATCATATGATTATCAATCGTCCGTATGGTTAATAATTGACCGTATAAGGTTAATTTAAGCCCAATAGGAAGTTAGACACCAAATTCTCTTAACCAAGCCGCTCTTTACAAGGTCATACGAGAAGCGTAATATAGGTCCATATGATTTTTGATATGAATATAACTACACATGCAAGGAGGTCCGTTAGATGACAGAGTTATTCTCGCTTACTCGCAGTGAAATGGCACAATTGCTGCTGTCCATCGAGGGACAACATAAGGAAACACCCCTCATTATGCTTCAAAAAGCCTGGAACAAGCATCACGAAGACGATGTGATGAACGGAAATACTTTGCCTGCATTTTTATCTACATCTTTACCGCCTATTATGGAGAAGCTCATTAAGGGAAATCGGGCTGCAGGATTTTCGCTGCAGGAAATTGCATCGCTTGGTCAAATGATAGAATATTCGAATGTCTCTTTAACATCCATGCAAAATTGGGTGAAAAGAGATTTCAAAGAATATCTTTCTTCACCTAAGGTGGGGAAGAAATATTCTATACACCAGGCCTCTCTTTTGTTCATTATTGATGATCTTAAATCCGTTCTTGATTTTGATTCCATACGGCATTTGTTCGAAGGAGTATTCAATCATCCGGAAAGAGAAGATGATGATTTGATTAGTCCGTTGAAATTGTACAGCGCTTATGCTGATCTCTTTGAACAGCTTACGGGTCAGCATGAGCAGACGATTCATACGGATAAAATTGCGGAGGTAGAGATTCGTTCAGCTGCGGAGGCAATGGCGGGACAATTTACTCATCTATCAGAGAAGCAGAGGCTGATGATACGCAATATATTGTTTATTGGTACTTTATCGATCCAGACAACCTATCTATATTGCCTTTCAAGACGTTATCTTAATGCAACCTTATTCTTGTAGGTTTTTAGCCGGAAGATCGATAGCAAGATAAGCTTGGTCAACATGCTTTGTTGGCCAGGCTTTTTTGCCTTCATTTGAGAATACAAAAAAGACAGTCCCGGTACAAAAAAGTGTTCCTGTACATGACTGTCCGATTTTTGTCCGTTATTATCTTTCGTTCCATCCGCCAATAATACTTGAGAGCAACATGCACTCCTCATCCTCAAGCTCAGCGACAAAGATGAGGTGTTCATTATCCTCAGGATCGGAACAGTAAATTTCTCGGCGTCCATCTTCATGATGAACGATGATGAAATTAGAACCTGCTTTCGTCTCCAACTGATATTTCATCCCCACACCGGGCAATTCAGATTTGAGAAGTTCCATGGGAATAATCCCCTTTCTAAACTTTAGTTCTTATTATAGTTTCACACACTCAAAGCCGTATTGTACTATCTCCTTACATGTAATGCAAGCAAATAGCTTTTTTTTTTATAAAAACAATAAATCCTACTTAAGTCGACAGAACCCGAGCTGTCTAAGGGGTAATTTGTCATAAAGCTATGTTTGTCAAGTGGTATTCCTATTGATTATAATAATAAATAGAAATGTGCTATTTATCAGCTTTGATCCTCTCATTACTATCTTAACCCCTTTTCACCATCTAGATTCCACATGGGCTAATTCTAATTCTTTTTGTTTTATCTTAATACTTTCCTGCATGCAGACATACTTATAACTTCATACCAGACTCACTTCAATCGAAGCAGCTGCAAGTACTCACAACCATCCTTGAGGAGGCTCTTCCATGAACAAAAAAGAAGTGGTGGCCATGTTGCTGGCCGGTGGACAAGGTAAACGTTTGAAAGGTTTGACTAAATCTTTAGCCAAGCCTGCTGTTTATTTTGGAGGAACCTATCGTATTATTGATTTCCCGCTGAGCAACTGCGCCAATTCTGGAATTGATACCGTCGGTGTGCTTACAC
Organism: Neobacillus mesonae; assembly: GCA_023715865.1. Classification (GTDB taxonomy): domain Bacteria; phylum Bacillota; class Bacilli; order Paenibacillales; family Paenibacillaceae; genus Paenibacillus. The sequence continues at coordinate 1,556,074 of JAMBOW010000001.1, read as the reverse complement.
AGTACGAGCCTTTGGTATTGCATTCTTATGTCGGCATCGGAAGCGACTGGGATCTCAACCGTCGTAACGGAGGTGTCTTTGTATTGCCGCCCCATGAGAGGGAAGGGAGCAACAGCTGGTATCGGGGAACGGCAGATGCCATCTATCGTAATATCAACTTTGTGGATCAGTTTGATCCGGAGCATGTACTTATTTTGTCTGGTGATCATATTTACAAGATGAATTATGATGCCATGCTGCAGTACCACAAAGAGAGGGACTCGGATTGCACCATTTCTGTCATTGACGTTCCTCTAGCCGAAGCCAGCCGTTTTGGCATACTAAATACGGTGAATAATTATGAAATCGTTGAATTTGAAGAGAAACCGGCTATACCTCGCAGCACGCTGGCATCCATGGGAGTATATTTGTTTAAATGGTCTGTGCTCCGTCAACATTTGCTGGAAAGCGAACAAGATCCGAACTCCACCTATGATTTTGGCAAAGATATCATTCCTCTTTTGCTCCGCAATGAAAAGAAGCTTTTTGCATATCCTTTTGACGGTTACTGGAAAGACGTCGGCACTGTGCAAAGTCTATGGGAGGCGAATATGGACCTGCTGGTAGACGATCCTCCACTTAATTTAAATGATCCGAATTGGCGAATTTTCTCGCGAAATCCGAATGAACCTGTATGTTATATTGATGAGAAAGCCCGTGTTCGAAGCAGTATAGTCAACGAAGGCTGTATTGTACACGGGGAAGTCAACAGATCTATATTATTCTATGGCGTTGAGGTTGGAGAGGGAAGCGAAATTACAGATTCGGTGATCATGCCTAAAGTGAAAATAGGAAAAAACGTAAAAATTCATAAAGCGATTGTAAGCGAGAACATGATTATTGAAGATGGAACAACATTAGGCGGAGAGGGAGATCCTTCCGACGATATTTTGCTTGTCGACGAATCCTACAAACAGCATATTCTCAAATAATAATATGGAACTAGAGGACGGTGACCTATAATGCAACAGCTCATGGGTGTAGTGAATCTGGATCATGAATTGGATTTGATGAATGAGTTAACTTATTTTCGCTGCGGTGCAGCCGTTCCGTTTGCAGGTCGTTATCGTCTCATCGATTTTATGTTATCGAATATGATGCATTCTGGAGTTTACAATATTGCTTTGTTTGTCCGCCGGAAGTATCGTTCTCTAATGGATCATTTGGGTGAGGGAGCGGCGTGGGATTTGGATCGCAAGCATGGTGGACTGTTTATTTTACCGCCGGATTGGAATGATCCAACAGACAGATCCAAAGGGGATCTTCAGCATTTTCACAATAACCGGGATTTTTTCCTACGAGGCACAGGCACTCATATTGTTCATACCGGAAGCCAGCATCTCTATACTGTGGACTATCTTGATATGTATAAGCATCACATGAATAGACAGGCCGATATTACCCTGCTATATAAAAAAGTGGATGAAATTCTTCCTGAGCATACCTCTTGTACTCGAGTAGAAGTAGATACTGGATGGGTCACAGGTATTCATGAGGAAGGCGGACATCATAACATATATTTGGGTGCTTTTATCATGGAGAAACAGCTGTTCTTGAATTTAATGGATCACTGTATCGCCCATGGTCATACTCATTTCTTTCGTGATGGTATTCAAAACAATTTGAAGAATCTTAAGATTGCGGCCTATGGTTATGAGGGATACCATGCTGTTATTAATTCCTTGGAGAGCTATTACCGCAACAGTATGAATCTCCTTAATCAGGAGAACTACAATAAGCTGTTTAAGGTGCACGAGGTACACACCAAGATTAAATACGAGCCCCCGACTCGTTATCTGGAGCATGCAAATGTCAGCAATTCCATGATTGCCAATGGATGCATTATTGGGGGGAATGTTGAGAACAGCATCATTTTCAGAGGGGTCAAAATACATAGCGGGGCACAGATACGCAACTCTATCATTATGCAAAAATGTGTAATAGAAGAGAATGCCGTGCTTGAGAACGTGATACTGGATAAAGATGTGCATTTATCAATGGATCGCAGACTGATCGGTGACGCCAAGAAGCCGTATGTTATTGCCAAGAGCAGTCACATATAGGCTAATAAGTGAAAATAATAAACGGTCAAGGATAATCCTTGACCGTTTATTGTTTAATATGGAATTTGTTTGTTTAAAGTTATTATAAGCCTGCTTTTTTAGCAGTGGCAGGACTTAACATTCTTTTGGCACCATAATATTTGGAGTTCCAGTAGCCCTTATTGATTGGGGTAATGGCAATTCCCTTGGATGACGTAGCAGAAACAAACTCATTGTTACCAAGATAGATACCAACGTGAGAAATACCTGATCCGCTTGTATCAAAGAAGACCAGGTCTCCTTTAACGAGCTTAGATTTACTGATAGCTTGTCCTTTGTGATACTGCTGCTTCGAATTGTGTGGTAGATCGACGCCAAGCTTCTTATAAACAAAGCGGGTAAATCCAGAGCAATCGAAGCCTGCGAGAGTCATACCGCCGTATTTGTAAGGTGTGCCTAATGTATTATTGACTGTAGTGGATACAACAGATGCAGATGCTTGAGTAACTCCTGCGGAGAATAATAGAGCGATTCCTAGTGCTGCTGCTGTTAGTTTCTTTTTCAAAATGAATAATACCCCTTCCAATGCCTGCGAGGTTAGCTAAGGATTCGGTTGAAGGTTCCCTATGATCATTTACATTGATCAATTCACCCATAAATGGTTGGGTCCCCCGCTTCTTGGTGCTAGAATTCGGCAGTAATTATTATGCACCTATCATATTTAACGACAAAAATGACATCAATGATTACGAATTTGTTACTTTATCTACTTCAGAATTTTATCATTCACTGGTATATTTATCAACTCTATTTTCTTTATTTTAAAATAATATTTCATCAATATGCAAATGAATTGGTCTATAATCTCGGTAACTCTATGATAAGTGAACTAGTAAGTAAGAACTTCTTCTCAAAAATGTTTAACAAACTTGTAATTATAATTTGTCGAATAGACTAAAAAGCCCTTTCCTTCATTGATTTTAAGGAAGGGCTTTTCTTTTATGGAGAGTTCTGTCATTCATCATGCTGTTCAATGACGATCAGATATTTATTTGAATCGACTTCCATTGTATATCCCTGATCATCATACAGATAGGAGAACAACGCGGTGATATAACCTTTTATTATATCGTCATAAAATGGACTTCCGTGCTCTACACCTACGATGTATTCAATTTCCAGAACTTCTCCTGGTGCTAATTCTCCGACGTCCAGGAGGTCTTGAATGAAGTCCCGAAGCGAAAAGAGCTTGAAGGACCCATCCGGGAATCGAATTCGTCCTGAAATAAGCTCGGTACCTGGGGGAATGAGACCACGTAGTAAGATAAATGCTGCAAGATTTCCTGTATTTCGAATCGCAGCCTGGAAAGTAATCTCATCTCCTGGTTCCACCTTTAGGGGTGCTGCTTTGAGCTGAATATGAATAACAGGGGCTACAAATAAAACCTGAACCTGCGCTTCATCTATAAGTGCAACCGTTCTTCCATCAGACAGGCGAAACTTGTATTGAAGAGCAGACTGGTTTGTGAGCACTAATTGAGAAATTTGCGAATTGGGCGTATAGGATACGTCGGCCAGGAAAGTAACAACGGTTCTTGAGTTCGGAAGGAGAGTGCCCAGCCGTAAGCCGATAACAGGGTTGGAGTTATGAATGGTCACTCCGTTAATTCGAACGGAACCATCTGAAAAAAAGAGACCCTCGGGGAATGTAATGAAGTAAAGCCCTTCAACCGGAAGATCCCCTTCATTTAGGATAGTGACGGTATATTCCACAAGCCCCCCATAAGTGACCTGGTTCGGCGATACTGTAACATTCATTGTGATCATGGGTGAAATCGGTGAGAGAATAATTTCGTTAGAACCCGTACGAATCATCTGCCCGTTGGAATTGTAAGAGATGAGTACCTCACTCGTTAAAGGATCGGTAATACTGAGGATCCGGACCTGGTAAGTGAGCTGCAGCACCTCGCCCGAGCTGATGACCGGAAGGATGAATCCTTTTACCGGATCAAGTCTAGGTGAGATTACTCCATCAAGTACTACGCTTCCCGGTATAAATTCCATACTTTTTGAGAGCACGGCCTCTAAGCGGGCATTCGTAACAGGGACTGTCCCCGTATTTTGGATCGTTACAGTAAAGGTAACGACATCTCCAACAAAGGTTTGCAAAGTATTTGCTCGCTGTGACACAGTAAGCTGCAGATTTGCTAGTGGGATACGGACTTGATTAGATGTAACGCTTCTACTGATTGTACGGCCATCTAAAGCTTGAAAAGTATATTCTACCCTTGCTTCATTAAAAAGCTCGTTTGTTGTAGGAATATTGGAGACTATGACCTGAAAGCTCACAGTAGTTGATGCTAGGATACCTAGTGAGCCGATATCAATTCTGCCTGGCAGTACTGCCTCCGGGATCGGAATTCCATCCCGGAGCACACTGTTTATAATAAATTCGGTTCCTTCCGGTAGTAGTTCGTAAAGCAGAATATCAGCTTCAGCATTACCTGTGTTCGTCACCAATAGTGTATATGTTATTACACTGCCTAAGGCAGCCACATGTAATGAAGCTGATTTATTTACAGATATAACAGGACCCGTTAAGGGGATATTGACCGTATTTGAATAAGCTACACCGTTTATTGTACCTGATACAAAGGTGACAGATGATTGGTTCTTGAGAAGTCGATCATGTGATGGGCCAAAGCTCATATCATCACAACCTGCACCTGGAATGTGACGGTTACGGAAGTTCCTTCCTCTATCGTACCTGCATTGATGCCTGTATTCGGGTTGGCAGCAGGCCTGGATACACCATCTACAGTCACACTTCCCGCTACAAATTCGGTCCCTGCGGGTACGGGGTCAACAATTACGACATTGTTGACTTCTGTAATTCCGTTATTTGTAATAACGACAGTGTACGTAAGGATATCTCCAACAACGGCATCAATTGCCGGAGTGCTTTTAACGACGGATACATCGGGAGATGATACCGGAATGATCAGGACATTCGAATTCACACTCCCCGTTAGTAAGCGTCCGTCCGGAGGAGAATACGTATAGTTGCCGACAGCTTGATTGACTAGCTGCTGAGGGTTTGGAAGAGTGTCCACCACAACTTGAAGCGAAATGGTGATAGCTACATTGGATCCTGGCGGTACCACACCAACTGGAATTCCTGTATCGGGGTTAGCTCCCGGCTGAGGAACTCCATTAATGAGTACACTGTTAGGAACGAGGACAGCTCCTGCTGGAAGCTCGTCGGTTAAAGTGATATTAGCAGGCAGATTTCCGTTGTTCGTTAAGGTTAAGAAATAGACTATTGTATCTCCAACGGTCGCGTTTGAGGTGCTTGCTGTTTTGACTAAGCTGAAGATCGGCTGATAGATGGCCGTGGATACTGTATTAGAGTAGGAAGCTCCAGTGAAAGTTCCTGTCGTAAAGCTTATTGATGATTGGTTCGTAATGCTGTACGGTGCCGGAGGCAGTGCATTAATAGAGACTGCAAAGGTGACCGTTGCAGAAGCCCCTGGTGCAAGCGTCCCCACATTAATCCCCCCGGAAGGATTAGCACTAGGCTGGACCGCTCCATTAATGGTTACGCTGCCTGCCACAAAGCTGCTTTGGGCAGGAATAATATCAGACAAGATGGCATTACTCACATTTGTAATTCCGTTATTCGTGATGACCACACTATAAGTAATCGTGTCTCCTACAACAGCTGTAGGGACGGATACACTTTTAACTAATGAAACATTCGGTGAGGAAACTGGGATTTGCAGCAGGTTAGAATTGAAGTCCCCATTTAGCGTCCTGCCGTCAGGTAAGGTAAACGAAAAGGTGGAAGAAGCCTGATTAGACAGCTGCTGACTTGCCGGCAAGGAGTCGACATTTACTGAGAATACAACAGCTGTTGTTGTAGATATAATCCCGAGATTAATACCTGCGGCAGGATTTGCCCCTGCAAGCGGTACACCATTTACAATCACGCTGTTGGGAATCAAAGATGTTCCTGCCGGAATATTATCGGTAAGCACAACATTTGCGCCGTAATTTCCTGAATTCGTATAAACAATACGATAGGTGACGGTATCACCTACCGTTGCATTCACAGAATTGGCCGTTTTAACTGCTGTAAGAATAGGCTGGAAGATCGGTGTAGTCACCGTGTTTGAGAAGGCACTCCCAGAGAACGTTCCAGAAGTAAAAGTAACCGTTGAACGATTCTCTATAACAGCCGGACTGATAGGCGGCAGGCTGTTTACTTGTACTCGGAATGTTACATTTACGCTGGCTCCTGCCGCAATGGTTCCAATGGTGATTCCGGTGGCAGGATTTGCTGAAGGTCTTGGTGCACTATCTACAGTTACGCTCCCTGTGACAAAGGAAGAAAAGGAAGGGAGAGGATCATTCACTACCACATTGTTTACAGCAGCAATTCCGCTGTTTGTAATTGTGACGCTATAGGTATTGATATCACCTACGGACAATGCAGCCAGCGCCGACGTTTTTAATACAGTCACATTCGGTGCAGAAACGGAAATGATGGAAACATTCGATGCAATGTTACTACTGAGTGCTCTTCCGGAAGGCAGGGTGTAGGCATAAGCAATAAAAGATTGGTTTGATAAAATTTGCGGGTTCGGCAGCGTATCAATGACAACAGAAAATACTACCGTGGTGGAGGTGCCTGGAGCTACGACTCCCGCGGGTATACCGATAGCTGGATCAGCCCCAGGCGCTGGCAATCCGTTGATCAGAACACTGTTTGCAACGAGCGTAGTACCGGTCGGAATCGGATCGGTTAGCGTAAAGGAGGCAGCATAGTTACCTGAATTGGCAACTGTTACGGTATAAGTGATTGTATCACCTACGGTTGCATTTAAGGTGCTTCCCGATTTGACGGCGGTTAATACCGGTTCATAAACCGGAATAATCGGTGTATTGGAATATGTTGTTCCTGTAAAGGCACCTGAAGTAAAAGTAACGGATGCCTGATTTGTAATTTGTGGAGGACTCGGTACAGCATCAACCCTAGCGTTATAAGTTAAAGTCGTCGACGTCCCTTGTGTCAGCGTTCCAAGATCAATCCCTCCAGAAGGAAAAGCTGCTGGAGAGGGTACTCCGTTAATTGTTACGCTTCCGGGAATGAAGGTAGTACCCGGAGTTGGATCTGAAAACAGCAGGTTAGTAACAGGAGCTATCCCCGCATTTAGTGTGGTGACTGTAAAGGTAGTAATATCACCAACGGACACATCGACTAGTGAACTGGACTTTGTCACTTCCACATCCGGAGCAGAGACTGGGAAGCTGATGGTATTAGAAGCAGCCGATCCTGTTAAGGTGCGATTATCTGGTGGAGTAAAAGTAAAGGTCGAAGTGGCTTGGTTTGTAATAAGCTGAGGTGTAGGAAGAGACGTAACCACGACGGAGAAGGAGACCGTAATCATTGCTCCGGGAGCAATGGTTCCTACACTGACTCCGTCGCTTATTACAACTCCTGGAACAGGGCTGCCCTGTACAATAACACTGTTTGGCGAAAAAGTGGTCCCTGCAGGTATGTTATCTGTTAAGACTAAAGCTGCTGCTAAATTACCTGAATTTTGAATGACAATGGAATAAACAATGGTGTCTCCCACGGTTGCGTTATTGGTACTGGCTGTTTTTTGCAGTGAAATTTGCGGCTGGATAACAGGAGTCGTTGAGGTATTGGAATTGGATGTACCCGAGAACACACCGGAAGTAAAGCTGACGGTGGACTGGTTATTAATTTGTGAAGGCACTGCCATAGTCACATTCACCTCAAAAGTTACGGTCGCTGTGGCCGAAGGAGCCAGGCTGCCGATTGGAATGCCTGAGAGCGGAGAAGAAATGGAATTAGGTGATCCATTAATCATTACGCTGCCAGGGTTAAAAGATACATTGGGAGGAAGGGAATCGCTAAGCACGACATTGCTGACGGTTGCACCGCCATTATTAGTTATAAAGTTGGTATAACGAATTATGTCACCCATTACGGCAGTGTTTCGATTAGGTGTCTTGCTTACCGTAACATTGGGAGCCGATACGTTAATAGTGACTGAATTGGACGAGGAGGTTCCTGATAAAGTTCTTCCGCTCCCCGTTTGATAGTAGTAAGTAACATTTGCTTGATTAATAAGCCGCTGTGAGGAAGGGAGCGAAGTTACATTGGCCACAAAGGCCACGGTTGTGCTTCCGCCTGCAGGAATATTGGTTATCGTAATCCCTGTATTTGGATTTGCCCCAGGCGTGGGTTGACCGCCGATGACGACACTATTAGCGACGAATGCTGCTTCAGCAGGGAGCGGATCAATCAAGGTAGCGTAAGCAGCAGTATTTCCTGCATTTGTTAACACCATGCTGTAGGTCAGCGTTCCGCCTTCCGTTATATTTACAGTGCTAGCGGACTTAACAATTGTGACATTCGCGTTGTACTGAGGCAGTATGACATTATTGGAAACGGAAGCGTTAGTGAAGCTGCCGCTGGTAAAAGCCACATTTGCCTGATTAGTAATTGTTCCTGAGCCTGTAAGAGCAGTAACACGGACTTGAAAACTGATGACGACTGAGGACTGACCAGGCAATGTTCCCACAGATATGCCTCCTGAGGGACTTGCGGCTTGGGAGACGACTCCATTGATTCGAACAGAACCTGGTACAAATGAGGTTCCATCCGGTATCGCATCAGAAACAATGACATTTGTTACTGCCTCGACTCCATTATTGGTGGCAGTAATAGTGAATGTAATGACATCTCCGAGAGCTGCCTCCGTTGCATTAGCGATTTTGGTCATGGTGACATTGGGGGCTGAGACAGGAATGGTTACAGTGTTTGACGAGCTTGCTCCATTCAGGCTTCGCCCGCTGGGAAGTACATAAGTGTAATTTGCTGATGCTGTATTGGATAAGGTGGCTGGACTTGGCAGCGATGTGACCAGCAGCTGGAAAGTAATTGTATTCGATCCCCCTGGCGAAAGAGTCCCTGCGGATACACCGTTTGCGGGATTCGCCGATGGCACAGAGGTTCCACCTACGGTCACACTGCCTGCAACAAACTGTGTTCCTATAGGAATCGGGTCTGTCACGTTAACTTGAGCTGCGATATTTCCTGTGTTCTGAAGAATGATGGTAACTGTAATGGTGTCCCCAATCGTGGCATAATTGTCGTTTAATGATTTTGTTACACCTATCAAGGGCCGGTATATAGGGGTTGTTACACTATTGGAAGCAGCAAGCCCGGTAAAGCTGCCTGAGGCATAGCCTACACTTGCCTGATTGACAATTTGACCGGAAGTAGGAACGTTTGCAATGAGCACCTGAAAGGTTACAGTAACCGAGTTTCCGGAGGTGATATTTGGCAGGGAAATACCGTTAGATGGATTATCGTTTCTGAATGTACCATTAACCGTCAGGCTGCCGGTGACAAAGGTGGTGCCCGAGGGTATTGCGTCAGTAAATACGACACTGGATAAAGTTGTTGTGCCGTTGTTCGTAATGACGCTTGAGTAAGTAAGAGTCTCTCCTACGGCTGCATCGCTCAGATTTGCCGTTTTTCTTACCGAAACATTAGGCAATGATACGGGAGTGGATAACGTGTTGGAGGAAACTGAACCGCTGATCATTCTGCCATCAGGCGGCTGGAACGTATACGAAATGGAGGCCTGATTCAGCAGAGTCGGCGGGGATGGAAGGGAACCCACAATAACCTGAAATGTGATCTGAGCCGTACTGCCTGCACTCACGCTTCCAATGTTTACACCGTTTGCTGGATTTGCTCCAGAAATCGTCGTGCCATTTACCTGAAAGCTTCCCGTAACAAAGCTGGTACCGGCCGGGATATTATCTCTGAAGGTGACATTCGCTCCGATATTTCCTGAATTCGCTACTGCAACAGAGTAAGTCATTGTGTCACCCACGGTGGCATTGGCTGTGCTCGCCGATTTGGTCATATTAAGTATGGGTGCATATACGGGAAGTGTAACGGAGTTTGAAGGAATAACACCGGTGATGGTGCTGCCGCCTGCAATGCTCTGGAACGTAAATGCTGCGTTAGCTGTGTTGACGACCTGCTGGGGACTTGGGATGGCGGTTACGGCTGCTCTGTATGTGACCGTAACACTGCTCGAAAGATTCAGAGTGCCTATAGGAACGCCTGAACGAACATCATATGTTGCATTTGTCACTCCCGAAACGGTAACACTGCCAGGAGCGAAGCTGAGTCCGGCTGGCAGTGCGTCGGTAAGTACGACGTTTGCTGCATTCGCTGTTCCCGTATTCGCGACCACAACGGTGTAAGTGACAGTGTCGCCAAGTACGACACCCGTAACACTGGCGCTTTTAGAAACAGTTATATTCGGTGAATTGATGTTGATTTGAAGTGCATTGGCGTTCACGATATACACGTCGCCCGATGTAGTCAGATTGAGTACCGCAGACGTTTGGTTGTTAACGAGTCTAGCCGAAATATCCACATTTGTTATGTCCCAGCCTTGTCTTCCCCCGACGATGTTGGTGCCAGGTGCTCCGTTCGATTGGTTGGAAGTTCCGAAGCTGCCGGTTGTATTCAGCTGCCCAGCATCATTGTTAATCTGGGATGCAAAAAAGTTGTTGGCAAAATTGTTAACCCCGGACAGGGATACTAGGGAAGAAGAGGTCGGACCGAACTGCGCCGAGTCACCGGTACGGTTGGCATCTCCTTCCTGTGCACTAAACAGCGCTCTTCCACCCAGTGCTCCTGACGTGGGAGTGGCGAACCCTGTAATGGTCGTTTGATTGGAAGCATTGACAAGAAGTCCACCCGTGCGGAGTGTCATGTTGCGAAACGGTAGTATCGGATTGTTGTATATAACTGCGAGCGTCCATCCCGCATGGTTGGCCGTTGAGTCACCATTAATGACTATGGTTCCAACTACTCCGCCGGTGATATAGGTTCCAGCTCCTCCCTGCTGTACAAGTGTTGTCACATTCGCTGATCGTACATAAGCCTGTGCTCCGTTTCCTAAATCAAACGCATTGTAGGTGATTGGATCAGGAATGACGCTGCTCGTGCCGGCCGGTGTCGTAAATGATACAGGATTGTTTATCGCCGAAGTTAGATTTACGGTTCCGTTAATGTAGGATCCGCCCCATATGAGCTCGGCATACAAAACTGTGCTTCCTGTAGGGAGGACAAGTACTGCCGTTGAATTATTGCTTTGATACGTGCTTGTCGTACCAAGCGGATATGTACCGAATCTGACTGCGTTGTTGGTTGTTATAAAAGCACCGATCGAGTCTTGGGTCCCCGGAACTCCCTCTGTATTGGAGCGGCTTAATCCCAGTGTATTCCCTGTAAAAGTGATGGCGCCTGTTGCGTTATACGTTGCCCGTAAAACAAGAGGAATCCGAATCACCCCTTTGAAATTAATTTGGCAAAATTCGCTCTTTTTAAATAAGCCGATTCAAATAGATCACGAAGTATCATTGATATAACGTATGCCATCATTATTTTTTTTTGTCCTTTATTTCATAAGAAGGGGTGTCCTTTTTGAAATTAGATGAAGGAATCATGTACAATAGAAAGTAGGGAAAGAGCATTTATGAAATTATTTTGTACGTTCACCTAGAGTGAGGAAGGACGAAATACACATGAATCAGTTAAACCAGATCGACCAAGTCAAAAAAATTAAAAATGAAATTACACGCTTTGTTATGATCTACAAATTTGCTTTGGATGAAATGGAGACCAAGCTTGATATTTTGAAGGAAGAATTTGAAGCCTTCCATGACTACAGTCCAATTGAGCATACAAAGGCCAGACTTAAATCGCCGGAAAGTATACTTAAAAAGCTGTACCGAAAAGGACATCCTATTTCTCTAAGCAATATTAAGAAGCATATTAAGGATATAGCGGGACTTCGCATTACATGTTCATTTATTTCTGATATCTATAAGGTCAGCGAGATGCTCCAGAAGCAGAGCGATATTAAAGTGCTGGAAGTGAAGGATTACATAGAGAATCCGAAGCCAAATGGTTATAAAAGCCTGCATCTCATTGTTGAAGTGCCTGTGTTCCTATCTGACGGAACAGAGCATGTATGTGTGGAAGTGCAGATCCGTACGATCGCAATGGATTTCTGGGCCAGCCTGGAGCATAAAATCTTCTACAAATATAATAAGGATGTCCCTGAACACATGCTGAAAGAGCTTAAAAGCGCCGCGGATACTGCAAACCACCTTGATCTTAAAATGGAGCGTTTGCATCATGATATTAAGGAAATTAAAGACATGCAGGAGCTACAGGAGGATCCGCGAAAGCTGGTGATCAGGGATCAGCAGTACATGCTTCCAACAGCCTTTCTTGAAATGATTGATCAGGCAGCTGATCGATTTATAATGGACAGCGACAAGGATAAATAAACATTAAAAAGAACCCTTAAGGGGTTCTTTTCTTTTTCTTCCTGATCAAAATGATGATAACGACGACAATGATGAAGGCAACAACCGCTGTGATGATGATGTTCGTAATATTTGGCACCTTTACAGCAAGCTCAAGGTGGTTTTTTGACAGCGGATCAATATTCCAGTTCAACGTTTTTTGATCGTCACTCGTTTGGCTTGCATTGCTGGATTCCGGCTTGATCGGGAGAGTCAGCTTAAAGTCTAGATCAACATCCTTCAATACTAGATTTCGAACGAATGAAGGAATGGATTGTAACCTATCAGTCAATGAATTGTCAGGGAGTCCAGCCATGAGATCTGCATCGACAACAATCCGGTGTGTCGTAAACAGGAAGCCTTCATCTGATTCATGGGTGTACACTATACTATCCGGCAAATCCATGCTGCTTGTATTTAGGTCAATCTTCTTTGTAGCGGAAAGACCTTTGGAATCCTCTGTCGCAGCTGTCTCGGTCTCAAAGCCTTGCTCTGTAAACGATTCTCTTATCGTATCCAGCAGGTCCGGCTGCCCGATTAATTCAAGGTTACGATTGTTCAGTTGCATATTAAACTTCACATCTGCTGTACCATCTGTATGCACGGTGACATGAGCTTCGCCTTTTGCACAGGCTGTAAGCAGCAGTATGAGAGCAGTGAACATCATTACATATAATGTTTTTTTGGATCTAGAAATCGTCATAAGATGAAACCAGCCTTTCACTTGTAAGGATATAGGTGAAGATGGACAAGGATGAACTATTGTATAGGCTAAGTATGACATTTATTCCATATGAGTTACAAGTTTCTCATATGATTTCATAAACATAAACGAAGAAATACGCGCATAGATATAGTACGGGAAACGTATTTACTCACGGTTACCAAGGGAGGAGAAACGGCTGAAGGAGCATTATTGATAGCAGGAGGCGATTTTCATGAGTGCAGAATTGCTCATCCAGCTGTTAGTGCTCATCTTAATGATTATTCAGCTGAATTCCGGTAAACGTTAACAGGCCAGTAAAGCATAAAAGAGGAGATACCTGTATGTTCGAATACAGGTTCTCCTCTTTTGTGTTTCTATAAATAAACGATAACTACATAATGAACACGAAGTAAATTACTGCCGCCAGAATGATCCGGTAAATAGCAAATGGCACCAGCTTGATTCGGTTGATCAGCTTCAGGAAGAAGCGAATCGAGACGAGAGCAAATATGAAGGCTGCTATAAATCCGGCAATGAAATATGGCAGAGCATCTAGCGTGAAGTACTCCCAGTTTTTTAAGAGAGACAGGAAGCTTGCTCCAAACATAACGGGTACAGCCATGATGAAGGTGAAGTCGGAGGCTGCCCGGTGGCTCATCCCGAGGAGTACACCACCGGAAATGGTGGAGCCTGATCTCGAGAATCCTGGCCATAAAGATAGACATTGGATAAGACCGATTGAAAAGGCCTGCTTGTAGGTCATTTGGTCAACTGTTTCAACTCTAGGCGTCTTCGGAGCAAACAGATCCGCCGCAATCATAAAGAAAGCGCCGATCACGAGCCCGATAAGCACCGTGTTGACCGAGAACAGATGCTCATCGATATAATCTTCAAACAAGAGACCAAGCACACCCGCAGGAATCAAACCGACAATAACCTGCATCAGATTTAGACGATTCGTACTTGAGCCCGGTACAGCAGCAGCTTTATTCTTGCCAGCTAAACGGTCAAGACCAAGCAAATTGATGAACCTGTCCTTGAAGACAACGACAACCGCAAGGATTGAACCAAGCTGGATCACAACTTTAAACGTATTTGCTACATATTGTGTTAGAAATTCTTTTGAATTCAGCCACATATCATCCACGATGATCATATGACCTGTTGACGAAACCGGTGCAAACTCAGTTAGTCCTTCAACAATTCCGAGAATGATCGATTTCAGTAAATTAATAAAATCAAATTCCATTGAATAGTCACTTCTCCTTTAACATCCTTCTACAATGCGGGGTCTATTTGGCGCTTCTTTTTTTGTTGCGGCGGAAGAACCAGATAAGAAAAGCAATTCCGGCAACAGCGATAATCGCGTAAGCTATGTTGGAATAGACATCCATGAACTCTGTAATGGCATGCCAGTTCTCGCCAAGTGTGGCACCGATAACGACGAGAATCGTATTCCAGATGACTGTACCAATTGTCGTAAACAATAAAAATAGTCCAAATTTCATGTTCGACATACCCGCTGGAATCGAGATCAGACTGCGGATTAACGGAATCATCCGACAGAACAGCACCGTCCAGTAGCCGTATTTGTCAAACCAAGCATCGGCTTTGCGAATATCCTCTTTTTTGACGCGAAGAATATGTCCCCAGCGATCAATGATCTTCTCCAGCCGCTCTACGTCTATCAGCAGCCCAATGCCATAAAGAATGATGGCACCTATGACAGAACCGACCGTTGCAGCCACGATGACCCAAAAGACGGTAAGGGACGAATAGGTGGTCATAAATCCGCCGAAGGGAAGAACGATCTCCGATGGTATTGGTGGAAAGACGTTTTCAAGCGCGATGATGAGAGCAATACCAACATAGCCAAATTGCTCCATAAAATCAGTAATCCAGTTTTGCAAGATATACCTCCTATGAATCCTATGAATTTTCGATAATGAGCTGTCGATTATTACAGGAGCGTTTTCTTTAAGTTTCTTAAATAATGAAACCGGATAAAGAAAAAGTATAGCACTTGTGCAAGCATAAAGCTCAAAAGCACAACTCCCATTTTAGTTGCTATGGACAAGTAGAACAAGCTTTGTAATGCAATAAATGCAAAAATACTGTGGATGACGGCGAGCAAGGTCGGCACAAAGAACATGGCTGCCAGCTGTCCCGTGACCATTTTCCGCAGCTCTTTATCTGTTAGACCAAGCTTCATCAGCGTTGAGTATTGCTTCCGGTCACGATCCAAATCCGCATACAGTCTGAAATAGAGAAAGCTTCCTGCGGCAATAAAGAACACGGCTGCGAGGAGCATGGCGATGAACAGCAGAATCCGGTACATGCTTTCTCTCAGGATATAAAGTGTACCGCTGACAGAGATTGAGTAGGATTTGTGAGCATCATACCGGGTACGTCCATCATCGGCCAAATCGCTCGCAATAAAGGCAGTTTGCGTAAAATCTTTGACATAAAAACCTGTATACATATCGATCCTTGCTGGCTTCTCAATCTGACGATAGAGATCATCCTGGATAATAATAGCTTCAAAGCTGTCATCAAAATCATCCAGCAGATTATCCGGTATAATGACATGCTCTGTAAATCCTTTTTCTTTGATCGTAACTTGAGGTTCTGAAAGGATGTATTCACGCATGCGTGTATGCCTGGTTTTGCTTCGATCATTTTGAGAGCTGATCATAATCATGCCTTCATTTAACCCAGGAGCCTGTTCGGAAAGGGTAAACCCAGCTTGTTCAACAGCCTGCTTGTAGTCGGAAAATGAAATGACAGGCAGTTCATTCGTGTTAATCTTGTCTTGATCCGATACGGGTTGAACGTCTGTGTATTTTATTTTAATTTGATCCTCGGTATAAGTCAGTTTGTGCTCAGACAACTCGGATCTGATGGCATTCAGATGTTCTTCACCATGAGAATTGCCCGCCTTAGAAACGTAACCTATGGCTGAAGGATAGTCCTCTTCAAACAAACCGGATACAACATTAATTGAAGCGAAGACACCAAGTGAGCAAAACGAGATGGTCGAAACCATCGTAACCGCAAAAAACATGCGGGAATGCTCCTTTAACCGATGGGAAAGGCTGGACAGCGCCAGCAGATGCCTTCCTTTCATTTTTCGGCCGCGCTTACTTCGGATCCACCCGATGATGTATATCCCGAGATGAGAATATAACAAATAGGTACCCAAAGTTGTAATCAATACGACCGGAATGACTCTGTAATAGATCGTATAGGTGTCGGCTGTGACGGACAGCATGTATCCGGCGAGCAATAACACGACAGACAGCAGTGAAAGCACAGGTGAAGCATAAGGAGTGTATTCTCCTTTTGACACGTTCGTCCGGAACAGGTCAATAAGCTTGCTTGTCCTTACCATTCTAGATGTGTATGCCGATATAAGCAAAAATAGCAGCACAAACGCACCGATGGTAAGCAGCAGGGAAGACGGTGACAGATAGAACGGAAGTGAAGCAATATCCAGTGCCTTCGCGCTTGCCATAAAGAACAGCTTGGCGAACAATGTCCCCGCGCCAATCCCCGTGGTGGTAGCAAGCAAACCTATGATCATATTTTCCATAAAAATCATTTTGCCAAGCTGAGCGAGTGTCATTCCATGCAGCATGAACACCCCGAATTCCTTTTTCCTGGACGTAAGAAAAGAACTGACTGAGTATAGCACAAACAGAAAGGCAAATACGAATACCATGCCTTCGGCCACAACAAAGGCCTGCACGGCTGTGTGAGAGCTCAGTCCAGTTTGAATATCAGGGTGAAAAATAAGCAGTGCATTTACAAAAAAGATCATAACTGAAAATGTACTGCACAAAAAATAGGCTGCATAAGTTCTGATGTTCCGAAAGACGTTTTTTACAGCCAGCTGTCTGAGTGTCATGGGCGGTCTCCGCCGAGCAGAGCCAGCATATCAATGATCTTCTGAAAGAAGGCCTGACGGTTGTCTCCTCGGTAGATTTCGTTATACAGCTTGCCGTCCTTAATAAAAATAACCCGTTCACAATAGCTGGCGGCATAGGCATCGTGCGTCACCATCAGCAGGGTTGAATGCTCCTGTTCATGCAGTCTTTGCAGTAAATTCATGACGTCTTTCGTTGATTTGGAATCCAGGTTCCCGGTGGGCTCATCTGCCAGCACGACCGCGGGTTTATGAATAAGAGCCCTTCCAATCGCCGTCTTCTGCTTCTGACCTCCCGATATTTCGTGTACCATTCGTCCTCTTATAGATTCAATGCCTAGACTTGAAATGATGTGATCCACTCGTGTATTCATTTCAGCTTGAGGGACTCCATCGAGTGTAAGCGGAAGTAATATATTTTCTTCAACCGTAAGTGAGTCTAAGAGGTTAAAATCCTGGAATACGAAACCGAGTCTGCGTCTCCGGAACAGAGCCATTTCCTCGGCCGTCATTTGATACGCATTGTGACCGCTGATCCGAATTTCACCGGAAGAGGGAGGGTCAATAGTGGCTATTGCATTCAGCAGCGTAGTTTTACCGCTTCCTGACGGCCCCATAATACCGACAAATTCTCCATCCCTTACTTGAAATCGAACATTGTCCAGTGCCTTATCCTGTGAGTAGCCGTCATAAATTTTGGACACGTTCTTTACTTCCAACAGCGGCACGTGCATATTCACCTCCCATTCTCTCTTTCATTGTTTTCATTATAATGAACCGGTCTTGTCGATTACCAGTCGTGTAACTTACAGTTAACTTACAGAATTGTAAGACAGATAGAATAAAAGCTCACTCCTTATTTAAAAATCAACTGAACAATGGTTCCTTTATGCTGCTCCGATTCCAGCTTTACCTCATGACCTAATCTATCGGCAACCTCTTTGACAAGATAGAGTCCCATGCCAGTTGATTCCTGAACCGTTCTTCCGTTTTCTCCCGTAAAGAAAGGATCAAATACCCGGGTAATATCTTCTTTAGGAATACCAATACCCTCGTCTTCGACTGATAGGATGAACCGATCTTCTTGTTTAAAGCCTCTAAAATGAATCTTACTGCTGCTTCCTTTGGAGTATTTAACTGCATTGGTCAGCAGCTGGGTTATGATAAATCTCAGCCATTTCTCATCCGACACGACGATAAGCTCGGGATCGATGTCGACGAAAGGAAACACATGATTTCGAATAAATAAACGTTTTTGCTCAGAAGTAACCGACCGGACGATTGTGCTCAGTGAAATGCTTTCGATATACAAATCATGCTCAAAGGAATCCAGCCTTGCTGCATAGAGAACCATATCCAAACCTTTTCGCATTCTGTCGAGTTCATCCTTCATGGAAGCAGACTGCTCATCATCCTGCTCTTGATTCATCAGATGCAGAACGGATAACGGAGTTTTCATCTGGTGCACCCATTGGTTGATGAAGTGGATGTGCTGATCCAGCTGTTCTTTGATCCGGAGAAGCTCAGTCTGGTATACCCGATTATGGCTTAGAGTCAGCTGCTGCAAGCTTTCAGGAAGAGGAGCATGTTCCGTCGTATGAATCATCTCTTCAATGGAAGCTACCGGTCCTGCCAGGCGCTCATAAAATCTTCGATGTGTTATGTATCGGTATCCCATATAACCTATGAACAAAGCTCCGCTGAGTAGGGCTGCATAGAGGCAGATGGATACATTTTTAAAGCCCCCAAGCCAGTACACAAAAGTGATAACTGCCAGCTGAATAATATAAATGAACAGCAGCGGAGTCTGCTCTCTTAAAAATAGCAGAAATCCTTTATTCATGACGGATGCTCTCCGGAAAGCTCTGGATGAAGACGGTAACCGATTCCGCGTATCGTTTCAAGCACCCCGGGAAGCCCAAGACCGGCAAGCTTTTTCCGAACTCGGGTAATGTATACGTTAAGTGTGTTGTCATCCACAAAGGATTGCTCGTCCCATATTTTTTCAAGAAGTCGATCCCGGCTGACGACCTGTCCCGGTTTTTTCATAAATTCGTCCATCATTTTAGCTTCTGTGTGGCTAAGTTCAAGCTTTTCGTCTTTATAAAACAAAGCGAGTCTTTCCATATCCAGTGTAAGACCCGCAAACGTAACCGTCCGGTCACTTGCTGGCGCGGCATAGGAGCCGAAAGCTCTTCTCAAATGACTATTCAGCTTGGCAATGACAATATCATAATCGAAGGGCTTAGTCAGGTAGTCATCGGCTCCGTTTTCCAGTGCCATAACCTGATCCATCTTGCTTTCCCTGGCAGATATGAACACGATGGGACAAGTCGAGATGCTGCGGATTTGCCTGCACCAGTAATAACCATCGTAGTTCGGAAGGTTAACGTCAAGCAGAACGAGATGAGGCTGGTAAGCTTCAAACTCGCGATGTACGGAATCGAACTTTTGCACGGCAAAGGTATCGAATCCGAATTTATGCAGATGATCCTCGAGCAGAGATACGAGGGACCTGTCGTCCTCGACGATAAATATTTTAAACATATCAATTCTCCTTCATGGATTATGTTAATGATTGTACCAAATTTGAGGGTTCGATCAAATGAGCCAGCAAATTAGAGTTGACAAGAATGCTAAAGAAGAGTATATTCCAATTTGTTAATCGTAATAATTACTATTAAGAAATTGAAGGAGGAGTTTTATATCTTGAAGGATCGAATACCTGTTACTGTATTAAGCGGTTATTTGGGTTCTGGCAAAACGACCGTACTGAATTATGTGCTGAACAATCGCGAGGGCATGAAGGTGGCGGTCATCGTCAATGATATGAGCGAAATCAATATAGACGCTGCGCTCGTCAAAGGGGAAGGCAATCTTTCCCGCACCGAAGAGCAGCTGGTCGAATTGTCTAACGGATGTATTTGCTGCACCTTGCGTGAGGATCTGATGGTTGAGATTAAACGGCTGTCTGAGGAGGAGCGTTTTGATTACATATTAATCGAATCGACTGGAATTTCGGAGCCGATGCCTGTCGCACAGACGTTTACTTACGCGGATGAAACCTCCGGCATTGATCTAACTCGCTTGGCTCGTTTGGATTGTATGGTTACCGTCGTTGATGCTAATCGTTTCTGGCATGACTTTTCATCAGGCGAAAGCCTGCTGGATCGAAATCAAGGCACTGGAGAAGAAGATACAAGGGATGTTGTTGATCTGCTTATTGACCAAATTGAGATGTGCGATGTACTCATCTTGAATAAATGTGATCTTGTTGAAGAAGAAGAGCTGATAAGAATGGAAAGTGTGCTGCGGAAGCTGCAGCCGGAAGCGCGTCTCATACGGACCGTTCGTGGGCAGATTGATCCGAAGGAAATTTTAAATACCGGCCGTTTTGATTTCGAGAAAGCCAGTCTAGCACCCGGTTGGATTAAGGAGCTTCAGAAGGAGGTTCATACACCGGAAACGGATGAATACGGAATAGCATCCTTTGTCTACCGCCGCAGAAGACCATTTCACCCGGTTCGGCTAGCTGAATTCATGGGTTCCTGGCCCGAGGAGGTTGTTCGGGCGAAAGGACTGGCCTGGGTTGCCGTGCGGGAGGATATGGCAGCTAGTATCAGCCAGGCAGGCCCCTCGATCCAGTTTGGACCGGCGGGATACTGGGTGGCGGCGCTTCCGGAGAAGGATCGGGATGTACTGCTCGCTGAAGAAGCCGATCTTAGGGAGAAGTGGGATCAACAATTTGGAGACCGCATGAATGAAATCGTAATGATCGGAATCGAGATGGATCAGGAGATGCTCGAGTCGGAATTAGACGAGTGCCTGCTGACGGATGAGGAGATGCTCGAAGACTGGTCACGTTTTTCAAATCCACTTCCATGGCTGCAAGATCAGCAGTAAAGCATGACAAAATTTAGATAGAAGGTGAATCAGATGCGCGTAACGATTACACTTGCTTGCACCGAAAGCGGTGACCGAAACTACACAACAACAAAGAATAAGAGAACGAACCCAGAACGGATTGAGCTCAAAAAATATTCTCCAAGGCTAAAAAAGTATACGATTCATAGAGAAACTCGCTAAATAAAGCTGTTGCTGGAATTTGTAGAAGAGCTGTTTTATAGTAGAAAGATAACAAATTCGGACGGGATGGAGGCTCATAGGATGTTGGATGCGGAATCGGAACAGCTCATCAGTGTGCAAACGCCGGAACAGTGGAGAAGACGGAGAAAAGAGCTCGGTGTTTGGGTTGAGCGTTCCAAGCCGGTATCCTTGGGGAAAGCCTTGTATGATTTTGATGGTATAGAAGTGGATGCCAAAATATACCCTGCGCTTGTTGAGCTAAAGTCGATTTTCATTCAGACGGAGTTTTCGTGTGCAGGTGTAAGCATGCTGGATGAGCCTGAAGACCATTCCCTGTATGCATACGTAACATTGCTTGAAGGCTCGGACACGGAAAGGTTTATCCAGTATGCGATGGAGAGAATGGGTCACCGGCTGCTGGTTACGTATGAACAGAATAGAGGTCGATACGATTTATCTTCTTTCTTTATCGGGCATAATCGCTCATTTTGCTTTCTGCTGGCAGAGGTTGCAAAACAATACGGAAATCTCTTTCATAACCGCCCCTTATCATTCTAGAGTGTATTTATCTGGCAATGACGTTGATCACAGGATCATCTATATGAAGCCCGTTAAGCTGCCAGCTTCCTGAATTTAATACGTATTGGACTGTAAAGGTTTGAGCTTGATTAGAGATCCATTCATCATCTCCAAGATAAGCCGTAACCTCGGCGTTGATGGTGGGGGTGTTCTCCAGTAAGGTCACTTCGGCGTCTTCCAGAACTAGAGGGGACAGAGTAAAGGGCTTGTCTTTATCAGATAGGTATCCTAAATAAATATTCTGTCCAACTTGCTCAGCATCCTGGAGGATTTCTGACTCTATAGGAGGCTTTGGCAAGCTTTCCTTACTGCATCCTATTAAAAAAACGACCACGGCTGCTACTAAATAAATGGTATTGTTTAGCTTTCTCATGCTAAGCTCCTCCTGAAATAATGTAGATGGGATGATTGAGAAGGTTAATTAAAAAAGAGTTGGGAATGATGGCCAGTTGCCGTCATCCCGACTCTTTTTATATTAATATACCTCAAGACTCAGATCCTTACATATAGGGAGTCCAAGCCGCGAAGCAGCACGTTATCCCTCCATACAGGTGCAGCATTCCCCAGCTCCATTTGAGGAAAACGGCGAGTGAGCACTTCGAAGGCGATGGAGGCTTCCATTCTTGCAAGAGGAGCACCCAGACAGAAGTGAGGGCCGCTTGCAAATGACAAATGTCTATTTTTGCTGCGAGTAATATCAAAAATGTCAGGATCGCGGAAGTATTCGGCATCCCGATTAGCGGCGCCTAAATTAACTAGGATTTCAGCCTGGGTGGGAATTAATTTTCCGCCCATCTCCACATCTATAGAAGCAACTCGATTGGTGAACTGTACAGGAGATTCATACCGAAGTATTTCTTCTACAGCGGAAGAGGTAAGCTCTGGGTTGGAAGCAAGCATTTCATAGGATTCTGGGTGCTCAAGCAGTGTCTTTGTACCGTTACCAATCAAATTTACCGTGGTCTCATGTCCGGCTACGAGCAGCAGAATACAATTGTTGATCAGCTCTTCGTCACTGAGCTTTTGCTCTTCGTTCTGAGCATGAATGAGTTGACTGATGATATCATCTTGAGGCGACTTCCTCCGTTCTTTGACGAACTGTCCGAAATAGTCTCTGATTTCTGCTGAGCATCGGTCAGCCTCCTCAAAGAAGTCATCGCCCATCAAGGAAACATCTAGAAGCTTTGCAAGTGTGTTGGACCACTTCTTAAAAAACTCGCGATCCTCCTCGGGGACACCGAGCATATCAGCAATGACAACTACAGGAAGCGGAAATGCAAAGGTCTGCATGAAGTTTGAACCAGGCTCCTGTTCCATTTGATCTGCTAAAGCTTCGGCAATGGAATAGATTTTAGGTTTACTGCTTTCCAGGGTCTTAGGTGTAAAGGCATAAGCGACATGGCTGCGCAGCCGGGTATGCTCCGGCGGATCTCGAAACAGCATCCAGTCTTTGACTAGCTCCTGAATGTTCTGATAACGGGGAGGAGGTAATTCTGAAAGCTCCTGCTCCGTCATCAGTCGCTGTCTTTCCCGGATCATGTTGGGACTTTTAAGAATGGACTGCACATATTCATATTTCGAAACGATCCACATCCAGCGTTCCTCCAAATAAACAACCGGATGCTCGCTCAGCATACGCTGATAGAAAGGATAGGGATTGCTATGTAGTTCTGGATTAAACCCGCTGAAAAAACGAGTGATTTCCTCCAGAGTAAGACGGGATTCAAGATGATTCATCATTATAATCCTCCCTCAGTTTCAAATCTTCATCGATTTTTCCTTGCTTTCAGGGTTTTGCTTGTTACGGAAATAACGATACAACACGTAAATCATAACCAAGGCTATTAACAGGATTAGAATAAGCATCCCGTATTGATTGATCAATGCACCAATCTCGGGAATGTGATCCTCCAAACTTCCGCCGATCAGGAAATAAACAAGTGTCCAAAGAAATGCAGAAGGATAGGCAAAGGCCGCAAATTTACGATATGACATGGAATTCATGCCGAGCACATACATGGTGACATGCCTAAGGATCGGCAGACAAAGGCTTAAACTGATAGCGAAGCCCCCGTATTTGGCGATCCATTTTTCAGATAACGCGAAGAACTGTTCTGTTTTTTCTGTTCGTCTTAAGCTTTTGAATACCTTAGTCTTTGCAAAATAACGTCCTACAACATAACCGACGCTCATCGCGGAACAAATACCAAGCGCAGTCGATAAAAAGGCAGGTATTGGATTGAGAACTCCAGACGCTCCGAGCATACCTGCTGTCATAACGACCACTTCATTGGGAATCGGCAGCCCGATCAATCCAAGACATAAAACGAGGAATAAGGCAAAATAACCGATACTGCCAATAAGATCTAGCAAAATATCATAACCCATAAGGTTCTAACATCCTATCTATCATATAAAATATGATTTATCTCCAATATTATATAATACGAGCTTTGACCATTTCCATCCCGCTGGAATTCTTAATATGCAGCGTTCCAGTCTGCATTGTATATTCAGCGAGGCTGCCTCTGTATACCTCTCGAAGCATGTCTGTATCTTCAAAATCACATGGCTTGACGAAGTGGGGTGGCTTTCGAACGGGAGAGACCCCCGCATGATTAAGAACGTAGGATACAAATTGAGAACAGAAGTATGCATTCTCCCTCGGCAGCTCGATATGCAGCATAACGCCGATCAAACCGAGAAGGTGGTATTTGTAGGTGTGTTGTCTTTCCATCATTTCTTTAACAAGACCATGCATTCTCTCATATTGCTCTGCAGTCACTCTCAAGCAGTAAACCGCGCACTCAGACGAGTGAAAGAAAGGTGAGCTGTAATCCTCCCGGACAAGTCCGGCTCTAAAAGGATTGGCTGCGTTCTTGCGGCCAAAGCTGTATACCTCATTCAGATCAGCATCAAATGATATGGAAGCATGATTCAGCGGTGCTTTCGTGTAGTACTTGATCATTTTAGAAAAATACGTACCTGAAGAAGTCAGAACGATATAAATGTGTCTATTCGCTGACATGTTACTTTTCCCCTCCAACAAATCGTTAAACCCATTCTAGCTTGTTAGCAAGCACAAAAAAACGTACCGCAGTATTGTTTTGTAGCTTGACTATAGTCTATATGAATCCTAGTCTTAAGACTAGGAATATTACAAAATTGTGTTAATTTAACATTTAGTTTCATGAGCTTTGTCTGCGCTTCAATATTTGTGGATGATATCACAATTGGGAGAAGAATGTACAACTATGTATATTGCAGCGGCCGTTATCCTATGCGCAGGAGTATAATATGAAGATGTGGGGGAATGGGAGTGGACGGCACGGCAATTTTTCAAATAAGATAAGCAGAGTGGAATGCGAATCCGACTTCAGGCTCCTTTTACGAGAGACTAGGCTACACTCCAATACCGGAAGAGGATGAAGGCTTTCCTTTCTTTGAAATAACATTTAAATGAAGAAATAATAATACATAACGAAAAGGATAGCTTTCCCTCTGAAAGAAGGGGAGCTATCCTTTTTAGTGTCTAAGAATCCGTATTACTGTTTGCTTGCCTGATAATTTGCTAGGAATTCTTTTACCTTAGCTGCATCAGCAACAAGCTCGTTCCCAGTTTTCACAAGCGGACTTACAGTTGAAACTGCTTTAATTTTGTTTCCATTATAGAAGGTGAGAATTTCGTCCTGATTAATGGAGTAAAGCACAGCTTTTCTCAGATCTTCACTCTCCGCAACATCTCGGCCCTTCGTATTAAACAGCAGGTAGCTTACGCCGTTGCTTTCCATCGTTTGCAGGCTCAGCTTGCTGTCTTGTTCAACCAGATCATATTTGGTTTCTGGCACACCATAATACATATAGATTTCGCCGCTGCGAAGCGCGGAAAGTGCACTGTCAGCATCTTTAATGAACTTCACGATGACAGTTGAAATTTTAGGTTCATATTCAGTTCCGGTCATGTAAGCCGGATTTTTGTAAAAGACGGCTTCATAATCGTTTTTATAAGATAGGATGTAAGGACCGCTGGCGTATAACGTGTTGTTATATTTGTCGCCTTCTGTAACTTTATTTTGGTCACCGTATGGAATGTCCTTGTTGACATCAAAGCTGGCTACATCGTAAGTGTTAATGCTTTCGACTTGTTTCTTGGACACGATCCCTGCAGATTGGTGAGCAAGATAGTTCAGAACCTGCGGGAAAGGCTCCGTCGTTGTTAGTTTAACAACCTGATATTTACCTGTACTGTTATCGGCTTGCGTTTTGTCTGCAACGAGCTCTGTAATGTTTTGATCCAAGCCATTTTCGAGCGCCTGTTTAACGCTGTCCCCGCTGCCTGCTTGCTTAACGGCTTCAAGGGAAGCGAGATCAGTCACAATCTCTACATCCTGAATATGCTCATGCAGAGAGTACGTGCGGTGGTCCGGCACGGAATTTGGATCTTTTGCACGGTTAAGAGAGAATACGACATCTTCTGCGCCGACACGTTCACCGGAATCAGCGGCTTGTTTGTCTGTAATTTTAGCAAAGTTAATATCGTCGCGAAGAATAAAATAGTACTCTGAATTACCTTCAGCAATGATATTGTTCAAGGATAGTGAACCATCGGATGTAATTTGGTCATCGTCAGTCAGATTTACAAGACGGACATACATATTTGTGTTCAGTGCATTGATTGAACCGTCATTCCCTTTGATCGGGTCAAGCGAAGTCAGGGTAGAGATGGACTGTGTCAATAGCAGCGGCTCAGTGTCACGCTTGCTTGTGTCATTGAAATCAATCGCTTCCCATACTTGGGAACGGGATTTCGACAATCGAACCGTATCCGCATTCAGCACGTCCTTGTTAATCCCTTGACTCTTCAAAGAGATATAAAGCGGTGCGATATAGGCTTTGTCAAAGACTAAGTAATCTTCAAGCTCTTTATACGTGCTTTGGTATTCTTCAGGTGTTTGTGTGCTGGCTTCATCAATCAAGTTGTCTACTTCAGGGTCAGCCATGATGCTATAATCCCCTCCGCTTTTAAACAATGAACGAACAGCATAATCGGGGTTACCCGTTACTGTGGTCCAGCTGGAGAGTGAAATGTCGTAGTTTCCTGCATCCTGCTGTGCCTTAAAGCTGCCGTAATCAGGCTGTAAATTCAGCTTAACGTTAAAACCGTTCTTGACCAGCTGGTCACGGATAATGTTGACGTCCGATTCATTTGCACTAGTGGCTAGCAGTTCAATATCAACCGCACCTGCTTCTGGGGTTTGTTCAGTTGTTGCAGGTTCGTTTTGTTCTGCCACGTCGGATTTCGTATTAACAGAGCAGCCGGCAACTACGACAACAAGGGCTAGAAGCAGCGGCAATAAACTTTTTTTCAAGGAAAACTCCTCCTCATGATATATAAAATAGGTTGATTCTCATTAGTCAA
Organism: Neobacillus mesonae; assembly: GCA_023715865.1. Taxonomy (GTDB): domain Bacteria; phylum Bacillota; class Bacilli; order Paenibacillales; family Paenibacillaceae; genus Paenibacillus. The sequence goes on along the minus strand of JAMBOW010000001.1, from coordinate 1,528,841 downwards.
GCTTAGGATCGAGCGCATCACGAAGGCCGTCTCCTAAGAAATTGAAAGAAAGGACAAGGGCAACAATTGCAAGTCCAGGGTAGATGGCGAGATAAGAATGCGACTCCAGATAGGTACTGCCAACCTTCAGAATATTTCCCCACTCTGGAATATGCGGTTCAACCCCGAGTCCCAAATAACTGAGACTGCTTGTAGCAATTACTGCACCTCCGATCGTAAGGGTTGACTTGACGATCATAGGTGCAAGCGAGTTCGGTACAATATGCTTGAAAATAATGGACAAGTTGCTGGACCCAAACGCTCTTGCTGCATCCACGTATTCAAAATTAGAAACCATCAGCACGTTAGCCCGCATCGTCCTAGCATAGGTTGGAATAGAGCCTACACTGAGCGCAATGATCAGGTTGGTCGTATTGGCCCCGAACGCAGCAATAATGGCGATAGCCAGCAAAATGCCTGGAATGGCGTACAGGATATCAAGCAAACGCATGATAACATTGTCGGTACGGCGGCCGTAGTAACCGGCCAGTGCACCTAGTATTCCGCCGATAATAACCGGAATTAAGGTAGACATGAAGCCGACAATCAGCGATATTCGTGCACCGAATATGATTCTGGAGAATAAATCTCGTCCGAAATGGTCTGTTCCAAGCGGGTAACTAAGACTTGGTGTTTGCAATATAGCACTGTAATTGTTTTCGATAGCCATGTCGTAATCGAATGTAAAGTAACTGCATACCGATACCGCAAACATCAACACGATAAAGAATAAACCGAGCATGGAGGTTGAGTTCTGTGTAATTCTGTTCCACACACGTTCCCATTTGCCTGAAGTGGTTGTATATGAACTGCGAATTTTGATAAGCAGGCTCACCCCGAGCAGCAGTGCGAATAAATTACCGGTAATGCTCGTTAGTATTAGCGGAACAGCAATGTAGATCATCCATTTAGGAGCCTTATCATAACTGACATATTTGGCTGTCAAACCAAGAACGATGAGATCGAACAGTAAGACGAGCACAAGTACAAACATGGCAGGCAGAAACGTATCTGATACATATGGCTTATACAAATTCAGGGCAGACAGTACGATGACAAACAGCTGTATCAGCAATAAATAAACTGAGAGTGTATATTCGCTGGTCTTTTTCTTTTTAATAAGATGAAAGGCCGAAGCGACGATAAATATGTTGCCTGTAGCAACGGACAGCAGCTGAATATATCCCAGGGCACGTGTAGAACTGCGGATTTCCCCATGTTTTATTAAATCTTTACGGATGATCAAGGTAATCATGAGCTGCAGCACTGTAAAAATGGCGTATGCCGCAAATGCAGCAAAAGCAAAAGGTTTAAGGCTGCCTGATCCCCAGTCAAAGCTGTTAAACAGAAAGATGAGCGTAAGTGCAAACGACACTACCCATGTAAATTGGGACTGCATATATTCGTTAGACAACTTGAGCTGTCCGGAACGCCGCGTATATTTTAACACAATGGACATAAGAAGCACCTGCTTTAGTATTGTTTCATCCTGGACCTGATACGAGGATCAAAGAAAGCATACAAGATGTCGATAAACACATTGACGATTGAAATCGTAATTGCTGTATAGACGACACCGCCTAGAATACCAGGAATATCGGGAATGAATTGCTTATCCACGATATAGCTTCCAATACCGCTGATATTGAACACTTTCTCGGTGACAGCAGCACCGCCGAGCATTCCGCCAAATTGAAGGCCGATAACGGTAATAATCGGGATGATCGCATTGCCGACGGCATGCCTCCATAATACCGCTCTCCGACTAAGCCCTTTGGCTTTGGCCGTTGTTATGTAATCCTCATGGATGACTTCCAGGGTGGAAGAACGAGTCATTCGTGCAACCGCTGCTGTAAGCCCGGTACCAAGTACGATTGTAGGCATAATAATCGATGCCGCATTCTCGGGATTGAAAGTAGCTGGAAGCCATCCAAGCTTGATCGAGAAATTCATAATAAAGATCAGTCCCTGCCAAAAGTTAGGGATGGATAGACCGATAAGCGCGATAAACATAAACGTATAATCAAAAAACGAATTTGGTTTTGTCGCCGAAATGATGCCTACCGGTATGGCAATGATAACAGCCATGATCAGGGAAATAACGGTCAGCGTTAATGTAATCGGGAACTTGCGTGCGATACTTGACGCAACATCTTCATTACCCGTATAAGAAGTGCCCAGATCAAACATAGCGATACCCTTAAGATTGTTCCATAGCTGGGACAAGTAGCCTTGATCGAGACCATAGATGTGGTTAAAGTTAGCAATCTGTTCCTTGGTAGCCGCTTCACCAAGTATATTGGCAGCCGGATCAAATGGAGACAGATACAAAATTGTAAACACGACAATGGCAACTCCGATAATGACAAAAAAGCTCATGACCAGCCGTTCAAAAAGATATTTCACATATGGATTACTATATGTAAGGATAAGTAAGTACATCAGTATACCAGGAATAAATGAAATACCAAGGAACCAAGGATTGTGAATGAAGCTTTGGAATGTTTGATGATAACCTTTTTGCCGGATACCGAGCTCCTGTAAACGTTCATTCGCCCTGGCTGCCCATGTTTGCTTAAAGGTTTCTTCTGTCCATGATTCAGCTTCTGCATTCAGCTGTCCCTTAGAAGCATTTTGACCAAAGAAAGCATGCTTTCTTTCCAGCTGTTTTATGTACTTTCGCTTTAACTCATCACGATAACCTGACTCAATCAGCTCTTTCTTAACCTGCGCAATCAGCTTATTAGAAGCGCTGCTTTGCCCTTTAGCAATGTATATAAAGAGAGCGACGAGATGAACAGGCAGCCCGAGCAATACTACTGCCCAAGCATACATGGGATGGTGCAGCAACTTACCGTAGGATTCACTGATAGTATCTGATAAACGGAAACGCACAGGTGACTTTGAAGATTGGGGCGTTCTCGCAATTTCCATGAACTATACCTCCTTTCTTTTTAAATTGCATTATTCCGATCAATATTGTATATTTTATTTGCGGGTGCCATAATTGTCAATCATTTGAATGTCATTATTTACATACAGTTCATTTTATTCTTACATTCGGCAGGTGAACATCTTGGAAACTATTTTACAGGTACGAGATTTGAAAGTATCATTCCGGTCACAGGAACGGGAGTTTGATGCAGTTAAAGGGGTCAGCTTTGATGTGAAAAAAGGAGAGACTCTCGGTATCGTAGGTGAGTCCGGCAGCGGCAAGAGCGTGACCGCACGTTCGATTATGCGGCTGCTGCCCTCTCCCCCTTCTCACATGAAGGACGGAGAGATTCTATTTTTAGGTCAAAATTTGGCTCATAAGACAGAGAAAGAGATGGAGGCCATTCGCGGCAGAGATATTGGCATGATTTTTCAGGACCCGATGACCTCGCTTAATCCGACAATCAAAATCGGAAAGCAAATTGCTGAAAGTCTGATCAAGCATCGAAAGCTGTCCAAAAAGGAAGCCAAGCAGGAAGCGATCGAAATGCTTAAACTTGTTGGTATACGAGACAGTGAAGCAAGATATAACCAATATCCGCACGAATTTTCAGGCGGTATGCGGCAGCGTGCCATGATTGCAATTGCGCTCGCCTGCAGACCCACCCTCCTCATCGCCGATGAGCCCACAACGGCACTGGATGTAACCATTCAGGCCCAAATTTTGAATGTGATGAAGCATATGCAGGAGAAGTTTGGAACCTCCATTATTTTGATTACACATGACCTGGGAGTTGTAGCGGGGATGTGTGATCGGGTCGTGGTTATGAAAGATGGAGAGATTGTGGAAAAAGGAACGACAGAGGAAATTTTTGAACAGGCTCAGCATCCATACACGTTGAAGCTGCTGAATGCATTGCCGAGACTAGATGAGAAGAAGAAGCCGAAGCCTGCTCCTCTAATTATAACTTCTTCAGGCCAAGAGCCTTTGCTTGAAGTGAATGGTTTAAAACAGTATTTTGATCTCGGAAAAGGAAACATTGTAAAGGCCGTAGACAATATCAGCTTTCACGTGAGTCCTGGAGAGACGCTTGGCGTGGTTGGGGAATCAGGCTCAGGTAAATCTACAACAGGACGCGCCATACTGAGGCTGCATGAGCCCACGGCGGGGGAAGTGCTGTATCAAGGCATGGCCGTTAACCGCCTAAAGGCAAAAGAAATGAAAATCATGAGACAGCACATGCAGATGATCTTTCAGGATCCTTATGCATCTTTAAACCCCAGATTTAAGATCGTCGATATTATCGGGGAGGCTATGGATGTGCATGGACTCAGCGGCAGTAAGGAAGCCCGCAAGAGAAGGGTAGAGGAGCTGCTGGATATGGTCGGACTGGAACCTTCCTTTGCCGATCGCTATCCGCATGAATTTTCCGGAGGACAGCGGCAAAGAATCGGTATTGCGCGAGCACTGGCTGTGGAGCCGAAGTTTATTGTATGCGATGAACCGTTATCCGCTCTGGATGTATCGATCCAATCTCAAGTAGTGAAGCTGCTGGAAGAATTGCAGCATAAGCTTGGACTTACCTATTTATTCATTGCCCATGATCTCTCTATGGTCAAGCATATAAGTGATCGGGTGGCCGTCATGTATGCAGGCAAAATCGTCGAACTTGCCGAGAGCGAGGAATTATATGCGAATCCGCAGCATGAATATACGAAATCACTGCTGGCAGCCATTCCGGTTCCTGATCCCAAGGTGGAAGCGAAGAAAACCCGGAAGCTGATGGAGGAACAGACAAGCGAGGACAGATACAATTTGCGCAGCTCTGAGCTGGTTGAGGTATCAAAAGGACATTTCGTCGCATTGCCAACGGGTTAAACCGATATTGCTATTAAATAGTTTATACATGAAAAAAATCTTAAAATGACAACATCCCCTTCTAGTAGACAAGAGCAAAATCTTGTTGAACGGAGGGGATTTTTTAATTTACTGCGAGCATAAGGGGAAAACAGACAAAAGATACATGAATCTAGCAGTTTATTTATTCGTTATTTTACATAATAGTAGATATTTTTTAAATATCGGATGATAGAATAGATTTGTGATATACCATATATTTACTTTTTAGGAGGAGAATGATGAGGGAGATGAACTCAAGGCTAAGAAGCCGCAGATGGTTCAAGTCTGTTTTAGCACTATCTCTGGCAGCTGCTATTCACACGGGATGGTATGCAGGCGAGGTAAATGCCGAAGGTCCGGCAGATCCGGCGCCTTTTATTAATGCAAAGATTATCAATGAGAATGCGGGTAAAAAAGTATTGTTTGATAATTCACACGCGCAGACAGCGGGTGCGGCAGACTGGGTTATTGACGGCGGATTTTCCGATTTTGGAAATGCCTTGGCTGAGGATGGATTTTATGTAAAAGAGCTTCGCAAATCAACCCCGATCACACTGAGCGACCTGTCAGACTATGACGCATTTGTTATAGCAGAACCGAACATTCCCTTCAAACAAAGTGAGCAAGAAGCGATGGAGCAGTATGTGGAAGATGGAGGAAGTATCTTCTTCATCGGAGATCACTATAATGCGGACAGAAATAAAAACCGCTGGGACGGTTCAGAAGCTATGAACGGTTACCGCAGAGGAGCCTGGACAGATCCGACGAAAGGGATGAGTGCGGAAGAGAAAAATTCTGCTGCTATGCAGGGTGTAGTCAGCTCCGATTGGCTTTCTGATAATTTTGGTGTACGTTTCCGCTATAACGCGCTTGGAAATGTAACCGCTAATCATATCGTTGATCCTGATCAAGCTTTTGGTATTACGGAAGGTGTATCTGCAGTGGCTATGCACGCTGGCTCTACCATGGTCATTACAGATCCAACCAAAGCGAAAGGTATTGTGTACGTGCCTGAAACGGACGAAGCTTGGGGTAATGCAGTTGATCAAGGAGTGTACATGGGCGGAGGAGTTGAGGAAGGTCCTTACGTAGCCGTATCTAAGGTAGGCCTTGGAAAAGCGGCTTTCATTGGGGACTCCTCACCAGTCGAGGATGCTACTCCTAAATATTTGCGTGAAGAAACAGGCGCCAAGAAAACAACATATGATGGTTTCAAGGAGCAGGATGATGCAGTACTGCTGGTGAACCTGATCAATTGGTTAACTGACCAGGAAGACTATTCAGATTTGACTGAAGTATCTGGTCTTGAGCTTGATCAGGCAACGGAACTGCTGCCTTTTGAAGAGCCGGCCGCTTCGACAGAACCACAGGCTGAGCCTTGGTCCCAGCCTGCTGCAGGCTACAAATGGTGGGATCCTTCGACCTTTAAGCCAGGCTCGTATGGAAGCTCTACTCCTGCACCGACGAACCCGGCTTACAGCTTTGTTCACCAGGACGAGCTTCCAAATGCGGAAACGTTCCAGGTTCGCGTCGTTATTAATGACCTTGCACCGAACAGCACCTTGTCAGGTTACAGCTTAGGGGTATATTTAGCAGGTGGAACACAGGTAGCAAAAGTACAAAATGCGGACGGTACGTGGCCAAGCGCATATGGTTATAGCCAGACCTTCAGCGTAACCGCAAATAGCCAGGGAACAGCAATTAAAGATTTGAACGTACAAATCAGACCGGGAACTTCGGGAACTGCGAATTTAAGGCTGAGACAAAACGGCTCAAATCTATTAACCTCCCCTGTGACCATCGCGAATGTTCCGGCAGAACCATTGCCGGAGGTGGGGGAGGAATCGCCAGAGGTTACTTTAATACCGATCAATGAAGCAAGGCTGCAGCCTGAAGGCACCGTAGTCAAAGTAGAGGGTGTAGTGACGACTCAGCCGGGAGCATTTGGCGGACAAGCCTTCTATATTCAGGATGAAACAGCAGGGATTTACGTATATCAAACCCAAAGCGGATTTAATGTAGGCGATAAAGTACAAATTACTGCTCCTCTTACTCTATACAATACAGAGCTTGAGCTAGCGGATATTGTATCTATTGAAAAAATTGGTTCTGCTGATCAGCCTGAATCTAAATTAGTGGAAGCCGTGGGCGACAGTAATCAAGGCCAACTCGTGACCTTGTCTAATGTGACGATTCAGAATATTACATCAGCTTCACCATCCGGATCTTTTGAATTTGATGCCGTCGGTGAACAAACCAATCATGTTCGCGTAGATGGAAGAACAGGTTTGACTTTGGAAGAGTTTCCATATCAAGAAGGCGACACCGTTAATATTACAGGGGTATCTGCCATTTTCCGCGGAGTTTATCAATTAAAGCCGAGAGGCTTGGAGGATATTACAGTCGTTGAAGAACCGGAAGTACCTGAACAGCCAGAAGAGCCGGAAGTACCAGAAGTGCCTGAAGAGCCGGTGCTTGCAAGCGGTGTCCCAGGGAATGCTTCCCTGACGAGCAACCATGGATATACCGGGATTAGAGACGGAAATTACGAGATTACGATGAACTTGTGGTGGGGTAATAATGCAACGGAATACAAGCTGTATGAAAACGGAGTGCTCATCGATACTCAAAAGCTCAGCGACAAGACTCCAGAAAGACAGTCAGTAACAACCTCATTAAAAGGCAAAAGCAATGGAACTTATATTTATACATTTGAGCTGACGAATAGTTTTGGAACGACAAAAGGTTCTGGACTTACAGTTACCGTAACAGATGCAAATCCAGGTAAAGCGGTGCTGTCGAATGATAACTGGGATCGGGACGGAAATTATTCAGTATTTATGAACCTGTGGTGGGGAACGAATGCTGACACTTACCGATTGTATGAAAATGGTGTGCTTATTGATACTCAAGCTTTGAAGACAAGCACTCCAAATGCACAGCAGGCTGTTGTTGCGATCAAGGATCGTCCTGCAGGGACCTACGAATATGTCGGTGAGCTGGTCAACGCTGCCGGAGTTACAAAGACAGACAAAATCGTTGTAACCGTAAAATAAAAGGTTTAGATTCATCATGAATACTTAGTGAAAGTTATTCCTCAGTAGTGAGTATTGTGAAAAAAGAAAAACCTTTGAGTCTCGTGACCTGATGTGTCACTCCTGTACTCAAAGGTTTTTTCAATATCTATTTTACTTAGTGAGGCTTTCTACGATGTTATCCACGATTTGACTATTGGCAACAGTACCTGTGTAGAGCCAGCTTTTATCAGCGTCAAACTCATAGACGTTTCCGTTTTTAACTGCCGGAATGTTTTTCCAGAGGGGCTCGTTTAAGGCTTCACTGCCAGCGCCTTTGTCGCTGTTGATCAGGAAAAGGTGATCCGCGTCCAGCTCCGCCAATTTTTCAAGTGAAATAGGGAGCCAGTTGCCTGTACCGGTAGCAGAGATTTCTTTAACAACCTCAGGAACAGCAAGACCTAGATCATTATACATCACGGTGCCGCTGGATAGATCTTCGCTTACCATATAGAATTGGTTGGATACGAGCCAGATTGCTGCAGCAGACTCTTCACCAACAGCTTCATTAAGTGTTGCTTTTGCTTCAGCTGCTTTAGCGTCATAATCATCAAGTGCTTTTTGAGCTTCTTCATCTTTGCCAAGCACTTCGCCTATTTTAAGGAGCTCATCTCTCCAGTCATTGTTTTGTTCCGTACCGATAACATAGGTAGGCGCAATTTTGGAATATTGCTCGTACTTGTCTCCGCTTGCCATATCAGCTGAATCCAGAATGATTAGATCCGGTTCGAAGCTTGCCACTTGTTCATATGGAAGATCATGAGGAATGGTTGGAACGTCTTTCAGAGAACCCTGCAAATAATCCTGAACGCCTTCTCCATTTGAAATAGACCACTGGGCTACAGGTGTTACACCTAATGCAACCAAATTATCTTCTAAATAGGAAGCGATGATGCGCTGTGGATTAGCCGGAATGGTAACTTCATGGCCCATGGCATCTGTGACCGTGCGCTCGGTTGGTTCTTCAACATCTGTTGCTGGTGTTTCAGTTTCGGTTTGTGAAGCATTGTTTGGTGCCGTACTATTATCAGCTCCCGTATCACTGTTGCTGCCGCAAGCGGCAAGAAGCGTAGATACGAGAAGCAAACTCGCAAGGAGCGAGGCAATTTTCTTTTTAGATTTGGACATGTTGGTTCCCCCTAATATATATGTAGATCACTTAAAGAATGATAACAATTCTCATTATCATTTGCAATCTATTTTTTTGATTAGCGAAAAGTAAATTATAATAGTAGAAAAAGATCTGTATAAAGGGAGGCAGTTGAAAAAAGGTGGATCACTCACTGAATCAGTACTTTCTGAGAAAAATGTATATTTCATCAACTGACAGACGGGAGTATCCCTTTAATATTGAAGCGATCCGTCATATCGAAGAGCTGGAATTTCACCCGAAGGTAACCTATATCGTGGGTGAGAATGGAGTAGGCAAATCAACGCTTATGGAAGCAATCGCTGTAGCATGCGGCTTTAATCCAGAAGGGGGAAGTAAAAATTTTTCCTTTGCCACAAAAGAAACGCATTCCAGCTTGCATGATGTGATCAAACTGATTAGGGGAGGGGTAAAGCCGCGAAATGGTTTCTTCTTCCGTGCTGAGAGCTATTATAATGTTGCTACATATATCGATGCCTTGGATGAGGAGGCAGGCTATGGCCGTCAGATTAAACATTCCTATGGGGGGAAGTCTCTTCATGAGCAGTCTCACGGGGAGTCCTTTTTCTCTGCATTTTTACATCGGTTTGGGGGAAGAGGGCTCTATTTTCTTGATGAACCTGAGGCAGCGTTGTCTCCTTTCCGGCAGATGTCCATGCTCTCAAGACTGCATGAGCTGGTAGGTCAGGGGTCACAGTTTGTCATTTCAACCCACTCACCAATATTAATGGCATATCCCGACAGCATCATCTATCAGCTTACGAGCAAAGGCGCAGAAGTTGTACCTCTTGAAGAGACGGAACACTATATTATTATGAAGCACTTTTTGAATCATAAGGATCAGATGCTGAAGGAATTGTTGAAAGGTTAAAATTAGTACTTATGACAGGCATGCGGTTGTCGAAAACGACAAGAAACGCATGCTTTTTTTTATGGAAAATGCCGGATAAAATCCATGGTTTGCAGCATATTGCTTCACTATAATGAGAATCGTTATCAACAAATTGATAATCATTCTCAATAATTTAGAGGTGTTGTCGGAATGGAAGGAAAACAGAAAGAAAAAGTTGCCGTCGTTACAGGAGCAGCTCAAGGAATTGGCAAAGCGGTGGCAAGGGTATTGGCCGCAGATGAAATTCAAGTTGCTCTTATAGATTATAATGCAGCTCAGCTTCATGAAACCGTAAAGGAATTGCAAAAAGAGGGGGGAAGAGCAGCCGCATTCCCGGCAGATGTGCGTGAAAGCAGCTCAGTCGATCATGCGGTAGAGCAAATTGTTCGCGAGCTGGGTCATATCGATATGGTTGTCAATGTAGCGGGTGTTCTTGATACAGGGCCAGTCGCTTTTATGGATGATGAGGATTGGCACCAGACGTTTGCTGTAAACACACACGGCGTCTTTTATGTGAGCAGAGCAGCAGCCCGTCATATGATACCACGTAAATCTGGCGTTATCGTCACTGTGGGCTCGAATGCATACGCCATGCCTCGAATGAACATGTCTGCATATGCCGCTTCCAAAGCGGCTGCCGCTCATTTTACTAAATGCCTCGGTCTTGAGCTTGCTCAGCACGGTATACGGTGCAACATTGTCTCACCGGGTTCAACGGATACCGACATGCAGCGAGGCATGTGGACGGATGAGCTGGGAGCTGAGACTGTTATAGGCGGTTCTCTGGAAAATTATCGGGTTGGCATCCCCCTTGGCAGAATAGCCGATGCCGAGGATATTGCGAATACAGTTGCTTTCTTAGTATCAGATAAGGCAAAGCATATAACGATGTCTGAGTTCAGAGTAGATGGTGGAGCAACACTCGGAATGTAACCGTAAAAGAAATGGTTAGGAGGCTAGGTCTAATGAGAACGAGTATGACAGAGGGTAGTCGGGCACTGCAGCTGCTTGATCAGTATACGCCAGGGGAGCATTTCTTTTTTGCTACACTTCAACACACTTTGCTAGCAGAGGGATGTTCGCTCCGAGTGCTGAACAAAGGCGCAAAGGAATGGAAGGAGCTGGCCGGACAAGCAACTGAAATTCTGAGCATCCATGAAAAAACAGCAGGAAAACCATGCATCCTCGTCGGGGCAGTTCCGTTCGATAGTGAAGACCCCGTGCAGCTCTATATTCCAAGTTCGTTTATGCGATCAGACGGCCTGGCGGATAACTCGGAAATGGCGAAAGAAAAACCGGAGCATACGAAGGCGCTGAACATGTCGGATTACATCGCAACCCCCGTACCAGATCCTGAGGAGTACCAAAATGGCGTGGTAAAGCTGCTTAAATGTATCAAAGAAGGTCGAATGAATAAAACCGTACTGGCGAGATCCCTCCATATTGCCTGCGATCACCCGATTGAAGCCAGTGCACTGCTCCGCCAGCTTGCTCTCCATAACACAAGCGGTTATACGTTTGCCGTACCCATAGAGAAACAGCGGATGCATGAAGGTGATGGTCAAAAGACCGAGCACAAGGATGCCAGCATTACGCTGCTAGGTGCAAGTCCTGAATTACTTATATCCAAAAAAGGACTCGAAGTCATCTCCAAACCGCTGGCTGGTTCAATACCGCGAAGTGACGACCCAGAGGAAGATCGCAAGAGGGCAGCAAATTTACTCGAGTCAGCAAAAGATCTACATGAGCACGCTTTTGTAACACATGCCATCGCAGAGGCGCTCAAACCATTCTGCAAGAAGCTCGATGTTCCGGACAGGCCGTCACTCGTAGCTACGGAAACGATGTGGCATTTGGCGACTACGATTCGAGGGGAGCTGATCAGCAGTGACGTCTCTTCCTTAGAGCTAGTATACGCTTTGCATCCGACACCTGCGGTATGCGGTACACCGACCAGTGAAGCAAGAACCCTCATTAAAGAGATTGAAACATTTGAACGAGGCTATTATTCGGGAGCTGTAGGCTGGTGTGATGCATCCGGGGACGGTGAATGGGCGGTAACGATCCGCTGTGCCGAGGTGGAAGGAAACAGCGTTAGACTATTTGCCGGTGCTGGAATCGTAGCAGGCTCGCGGCCGGAGGAAGAACTGAGGGAAACCTCAGCGAAAATGGGAACGTTTCTTCAGGCTATTGGCTTCAGGAACGAATCCGAAACGAGAATGAATGAGGAGGGAGCTTAATGCTCAAAGGCTGTACAGCTTGGCCGAAAGAGGCAGCGGATAAATACCGGAAAGCAGGATACTGGCAGGGCATAACTTTTGGAGAAATGCTGAAGAGAAGAGCAAATGAATATAAGGAACATACGGCTGTTGTCTGCGGAACAAGAAGATGGAGCTATCGAGAGCTGGACGAGAAAGCCGATCGTTTGGCAGCAGGATTTATCGGACTGGGCATACAGAAAGATGACCGAGTGGTGCTTCAGCTCCCCAATATAGCAGAGTTTACTGCAGTCATATTTGCGCTCTTCCGTATCGGAGCGCTTCCTGTATTTGCGCTGCCTTCGCATCGAAAAAGCGAGATTAAGTATTTCGCCGAGTTTTCGAATGCTGCAGCTTACATCATCCCAGATAAATACAGCGGTTATGATTATCGCAGCCTTGCGGAGGACGTGGCGGCAGAGGTGCCTTCCCTGAAGCATATTATCGTAGTGGGCGAACCCGGAGGGTTCTTATCATTTGAGGAGCTGTATCAAGATAAGGTTGCACTTCCTGAGGTCAATTCAGGGGACGTTGCCTTTCTTCAGCTGAGCGGCGGAAGTACCGGGCTGCCCAAGCTAATTCCTCGTACCCATGATGAGTATATCTACAGCCTCCATGGGAGTGCGGAAATTTGCGGATTAAACTCAACAAGTATATACATGGCTGCATTGCCCGCAGCACATAATTTCCCGCTCAGCTCACCTGGCGTGCTGGGTACTCTTTACGCGGGCGGAACGGTTGTGATGTCACCAGGACCGAGCCCCGATGTGACTTTCAAGCTTATTGAACAAGAAAAAGTGACCCTTACCGCACTTGTTCCGCCTCTTGCACTTGTATGGCTTGAAGCTGCTAAGACTCGTAAGGAGGACCTTTCTTCACTTAAGGTGCTGCAGGTGGGAGGAGCCAATTTTACTACAGAAGCAGCAATCAAGGTGAACGAAGTGTTTGACTGTACTCTTCAGCAGGTGTTTGGCATGGCGGAGGGACTCGTCAATTACACAAGGCTGGATGATCCGAAGGAGCTTATTTTATACACCCAAGGCAGACCTATTTCTCCGGATGATGAAATACTTATCGTTGATGAAGATGATGTTCCAGTCGCTCCAGGTGAAACAGGGCATCTGTTAACCCGCGGCCCGTATACGATCCGTGGCTATTATATGGCGGATGAACATAACAAGAAGGCCTTTACGGAGGATGGATTTTACCGGACAGGGGACTTGGTTCGTATGACCAACGAAGGTTATATCGTTGTCGAGGGCAGAGCGAAGGATCAAATTAACCGTGGCGGAGAGAAGGTGGCGGCGGAAGAGCTGGAGAATCACCTGCTTGCGCATGAAGCGGTACATGATGCAGCTGTCGTTTCCATGCCGGATGCTTATTTGGGTGAACGAATTTGTGCCTATATCATACCGAAGAATCAGACACCGACATTTCAGGAAATACGGCTGTTTTTGCGTAATCGCGGCGTTGCTGATTATAAAATACCCGACCGTGTGGAGTTTGTTGATTCCTTCCCGATGACAGCCGTAGGTAAAGTGAGCAAGAAGGCACTGAGGGAAAAAATCGCTGCCGAGATAAAAGGTATAACCGTTTAGCTGCAGCCCATTTTGAAATGATGAAATAGATTAGACGATTAACTATAACCCCTAACAAGAAAGGATGAAATGATGATGGCTATTCCCAAAATATTAAGCTATCCCATGCCTGGAGGATCGGAGCTTCCGCAAAACAAGGTGAGCTGGCAAGTGGATCCGGCGAAGGCTGTACTCTTAATTCATGATATGCAGCAATATTTTGTAGACGCGTATGCTTATCATGAGTCTCCTATGACAGAACTGGTAGCCAATATATCTGAACTTCGGAGTGTGGCGCACAAGCAGGGAATTCCCGTTATTTACTCGGCACAGCCAGGCGGTCAGACCTTAGAACAGCGCGGGCTGCTTCAAGATTTTTGGGGACCCGGCATTGACGGAGGATCTTTGCAGAAACGAATAATTGCTGAACTTGAGCCCTCGGATAAGGATACAGTTCTTACCAAATGGCGCTACAGTGCATTTCAAAAAACAGACCTGCTTGAGCAATTTCGTAAAATGGGCAGAGATCAGATCATTATCACAGGGATTTATGGTCACATCGGCTGCCTGTTGACAGCCGCAGAAGCTTATATGCAGGAGATCAAGCCTTTCTATGTGGCGGATGCGGTTGCCGACTTTTCTGAAGAATACCATAAGCTGGCTCTAAAATACGCCTCCGAGCGATGTGCCATGGTTGTGACAACTGAAAAAGTCATCCATGGACTTCTTGAAAACCAAGCTGTTCCGGCGAGCGGTAGTCAATGGTCAACACAACTTTTACGCGGACGTATCGCTGATATCATGGGAATCGATCCGTCGGAATTAAATGAAGAAGAAGACCTTACTTTGCTTGGACTGGATTCCATTCGGATCATGGCATTGGTTGAGGAATGGAGATCCTCAGGACTTGAAATTACATTTGTTGATCTTCTGGACAAGCCGACGATTGCTGAATGGTCTGACATGCTGACAGCATTAGCGGCTGAAAAGCATCATAACGGTGAAAAAGAGTCGCTTCCCAATCTGGACTACATACTGAAATAGGAGGGGGTAGGTGAAATGAGTGCTATAAGGAGGATTCCGCTGACTGAAGCACAAGCCGGAATATGGTATGCTCAGCAGCTTGATCCAGACAATCCCATTTATAATACAGCGGAATACATTGAAATTCTGGGACCGCTGGATCTGGATACCTTTCAACGGGCTGTTCGTCAGATGGTTACGGAGACGAGGACCTTAACAGCCAGCTTTAACGAGGGAGAGGAAGGGCCCTATCAGATGATCGATGATCAAGCGAGTTGGGAGCTTGAAATAATTGATGTCAGTGAACTTTCGGATCCTGAGAAATCTGCTGTACATTGGATGCAGATGGATTTGAGAACACCTGTTGACCTGAGAAATGACCTTATTTTTGCTGAAGCACTGTATAAGATTGGTGAGGACCGCTATTTCTGGTATCAAAGGATACATCACATCGCCATAGATGGATTCGGCGTCACTCAGCTGATAAGAAGAGCAGCCCAAATTTACACTGCTTTTGTTCAGAATGAACTGCCGGTACCAAGCAAGTTCGGTTCCATAGCGACCATTCTGGATATGGAAGCAGCCTATAGGTCTTCTGAGCAAAAGGCAGCTGACCGGAGCTTTTGGCTGGCGCATTATGAGAATGGGATTGAAATTCCGAGTCTTGCTCAGGATGCATCGGCTTCGGGGCAGGCGGATTCGTTTTTTCGCGAAAGCTTGTACTTGTCGGATTCTTGCTGCTCCCAGCTGCAGCTCGCTTCCAAAGAAATAGGGGCGGTATGGAGTGAGGTTATTGTTGCTGCCATTGCTGCCTATATGCATCGGCTTACCGGTTCGGACAAACTTGTGTTTGGTTTGCCGATGATGAATCGTGCCGGAGCGGGAGTGCTTTCCGTTCCCAGCACGGTTATGAATGTGGTTCCTCTTCATCTTCACTTGGATACAGAACACACATTTAGAGAGCTCGTTCAGCAGACCGCCTCAAGCATCCGTCAAGTCGGCAAACATCAAACGTACCGGCATGAAGAATTAAGACGTGATCTTAAGCTGGGTTTGAAAGCTCAAAATCTGTATGGTCCTATCATAAATATTATGCCTTTTGAATCGGTCTTGAAATGGGGCAAAATGGCGAAAGGGGCCGTTCATAATCTTGCTGCTGGTCCTGTGGAGAATCTGACCTTTAATATATATGGTTCTGCAGACGGGAAAAAGCTGAGGTTTGATATGGATGCTAATCCGCTGCTTTATAGCAGGTCGGATATTCGGCAGCACCTGCTAAGGCTGAGCGCCTATATTGAAAATCTGGCCAGCGGCAGACCGGATCATTTTTATCATCATAGCGAGCTGCTGCTTCCAGATGAAAAAGAACTCATATTGCATAAATGGAACGCTCCCGAGGCTGCTGAGATTGAGGAGAAGCAAGTAACGGAGTGGTTCGAGGAACAAGCTGCAAGAACTCCTGATCATATCGCTGTATCGTATAACAACCAATCAATAACATATGATGAGCTGAATAACCGAGTAAACCGGCTTGCAAGACTACTGATCCAAAAGGGGGCAGGACCAGAAAGAATTGTTGCCATCCTATTGAACAGATCAATCGATATGGTGGTTTCCATGCTTGCCGTACTTAAGTCTGGGGCTGCCTATATGCCTCTTGATCCTGAATTTCCAGGTGATCGGCTGCACTACATGCTTACTGATGCAAATCCGGTCAGCTTGATTACAGAAACAGAAATGTACGGCAGCTCCTTTATTCCGGATCAGCTCTCCATGCTCATTATGGATGATCCTCACTTTATTGAGGAGCTTGCTGTATGCTCTGGTCATAACTTGACAGAGGCTGAAGCATCGGCACATGGTTCTATATCTCCAGATCACCCTGCATATGTTATCTATACATCCGGTTCCACAGGAAAACCGAAAGGAGTCGTAGTTCATCGGGGCGGAGTCAGCAATTTCCTGATAGCTATGCAGGATTTGATTAAGGTCTCTGAAGCAGACCGGATGCTTGCTGTTACAACTGTATCGTTTGATATTGCTGTGTTGGAGCTGTTTCTTCCTCTTCTGCACGGGGCCGAGACTGTCATTGCGCCAAAACGGACAATCCAAGACCCTGAGGCCTTCTCGAAGCTTGTGTCGAAAACTGGAATTACAATGATTCAGGCAACGCCTACGCTCTGGCAAACCATTGTGCTGAGCTGTCCTGAGAAAATAGCCGGCATGAAAATTTTGGTCGGGGGAGAGGCGCTTTCCAAGGAGCTATACGAAAGCTTTGAGCAGCTGAGATGTGAAGTAGTCAATTTGTACGGACCGACAGAGACGACGATTTGGTCATCTGCCGCTTTACTTTGGGAGCGGAGTGGGCAAGCGCCTGTAATCGGCAGTCCGATAAGGAATACACAGATGTATATCCTTGATTCTAGGCTGGAGCCGCTACCTCCTGGAATCATCGGTGATTTATACATTGCCGGGAATGGCTTGGCAAGAGGATACTTGAACCGGCCAGAACTCACTGCGGAGCGCTTTATCGCAAATCCGTTTGGAGCACCCGGCACTAGAATGTATCAAACAGGAGATTTGGCTAGGTGGCTTGCTGACGGAACGATCGATTATATCGGCCGCAGTGATCATCAGCTCAAAATTAGAGGCTACCGAATCGAGCTGGGAGAAATCGAGTCCGTCATGATGAGTCATCCTTCTGTGCTTCAATCAGCTGTAGCAGCCAGAACCGATGATTCCGGTGAACAGCGTCTGGTCGCTTACGTTGTTGCTGATTCAAACAGAGAGCTGGCTGCAAGTGATCTTCGTTCCTATGCTGGCGAACAATTGCCTGAATATATGGTTCCGTCTGCTGTTGTATTCATGGAGGAGCTTCCGCTTACGCCTAATGCTAAGCTGGACCGAAAAGCACTGCCTGCTCCCGATTTTTCAATTGAAGCAAGTGCAAGACATCCACGGACTCCTCAGGAGGAGCTGCTCGCTGAGTTGTTTGCAGAAATCTTAAGGCTTCCTCGAGTAGGAATTGATGACAGCTTCTTTGACCTCGGCGGCCATTCACTCTTGGCCGGACGATTATTGCTTCGGATTCGTGATGTTTTTGACAAGGATATTTCCATTGTTCATCTTTTTGAAGCACCAACTGTAGCTAAGCTTGCGAAAAAGCTGACCATTGCAGAGAGAACGCGTCCGTCCATTCAGCTTGCACGTCGGCCAGTAGAGCTACCGTTGTCCTTTGCACAGAAACGAATCTGGTTCCAGCATTTGCTGGAAGGACCTACCCCAACCTATAACATCCCTGCAGTAATTGAAATAACAGGGGATCTGGATATGTCGGCACTACAGCTGGCTTTTTACGACGTGACGAATCGTCATGAGTCTCTGCACACCGTTTATCCAGGAAAGCAGGGCACAGCCAAACAGTTGATTTTGCCTGCAGAAGATCGAGTTCCACATTTTCAAATCACGGAGATTGAAGAAGCAGAGCTCAGCGCAAAGATGGATGAAGCTGTCAAATATAGCTTTGAAATTGAAAAGGAAGTACCGGTTCGGGCTGAATTGTTTGTCCTGAGTCCAGATCAATATGTGCTGGTTCTGCTGCTGCATCATATTGCCTGTGATGGCTGGTCACTGACACCTTTGTTAAGTGATTTAGCAGAGGCTTACAAGTCAAGAACTGCCGGAAAAGCACCTGCTTATGCTCCTCTTCCACTTCAATATTCGGATTATGCTGTATGGCAGGAAGAGTGGTTAAGTGGACGTGTACAAGAAGCCGGTAATCCACTGACGGAGCAGCTGAGTTATTGGAAGGAGGCACTTGCTCAGATGCCTGAGGAGCTGGAGCTGATTCGTAATCGCCAGCGTACCCCGGAAAGCGGCAATCCCGGAGGTATTGTTACGCTTGAGGTGAGTCCTAAGCTTCATGAGCAGCTCACGAAGCTGGCGAAAGATACGAAGAGCAGCTTGTTCATGGTGCTTCAGTCAGGGCTTGCTGCCCTGCTTACCCGGCTTGGTGCAGGTCATGATATTCCGATTGGCAGCCCGATAGCCGGGCGGAATGATGACCAGCTGACAGACATGATCGGCATGTTCATTAACAACCTGGTGCTTCGCTCTGACACCTCGGGGAATCCGACATTTAGACAACTGGTAGATAGAGTGCGCAAAGGGGATTTGGCGGCCTTTGAGAACCAGGACGTGCCGTTTGAACAGATTGTTGAGCAGCTAAATCCGAGTCGGGTAAGCGGAAGACATCCGCTTTTTCAGATCATGTTTGCTTTTCAGAATACGCCGGAGCCTGTGCTTGAAATTCCAGGTCTTCTCACCAAAGTAGAAGTAATGAATACGGGCTCAGCCAAATTTGACTTGACGCTTGAGCTTCGTGAGCATCGTACCGAACAGGGTGCTCCTTGCGGAATTCACGGCTGGTTTGAATACAATGCGAGCTTATATGATGAGGAAACCGTTCAATGTATGGCAGGCTGGTTCCTGAAACTGCTTGAATCTGCAGCGACGGATCCAGATAAGCCGATTGAGACTCTAGCCATGTTAGAGACCTCTGAACGACAGCTAATGCTTGAACTTGGAACCCCGGCTGCTCCAGAGATTGCAAAGACAACAATTAAAGAATGGTTTGAACATCAAGCTTCTCTTTCAGGGACAAATACAGCTATTACTTATGAAGGAGAGAGTCTTACTTATGAAGAGCTGAATGCAAGATCAAATCAGCTGGCCCATTTGCTCATTCACCAGGGAGTGGGTCCCGAGAAAATTGTAGCTCTGGCTTTGCCAAGATCCATCACTATGATTATCGGGATACTGGCGGTCATTAAATCAGGAGGAGCTTATCTGCCGCTTGATCCGGAATATCCGCAGGATCGGCTCTCTTACATGATTCATGACGCAGCGCCAGAATGCTTGATTACGCATACGGATGTATCTTCCAAAATTCCAGGAGTAGAGGGGATTCCCCAAATCGTTATGGACGACAAGTCCATGATGGATTTACTCGATACACTATCCAGCCAAAATCCGGACAAGGACGAGCTGCTGGCACCTCTAAGTCCTGAGAGCACCGCCTATATTATTTATACTTCCGGCTCCACTGGAAAACCAAAGGGTGTTATGATTCCGCATCAAAACGTCGTCCGGCTATTTAAAGCGACGGATGAATCCTATTCCTTCAACGACGGAGATGTGTGGACGTTGTTCCATTCCTATGCTTTTGATTTCTCTGTTTGGGAGATATGGGGAGCTCTGCTGTATGGAGGACGGCTCGTTATCGTTCCCCATGTAATTACGAGGACACCTGCGGAATTCCTCACGCTGCTTATTAAAGAGCAGGTGACGGTCTTGAACCAAACACCTTCCGCGTTCTACTCCTTAATGCAGGCTGATCAGGAAAAAGGGAATACATCAGAGGAGCTTAGCCTGCGTTACGTCATATTCGGAGGGGAAGCCTTAGAGCTTGGACGCTTAAAATCTTGGTACAGCCGGCATCCTGAAAAAGCACCGCTGCTAGTAAATATGTACGGCATAACAGAAACGACCGTGCACGTGACGTTTAATCCGCTGAATCAGGAAGCAGCTAGCTCCAGATCTCAAAGCTTAATCGGAGAGCCGATTTCAGATTTAAAGCTGTATGTGCTTGATGATTATCTGCAGCCTGTTCCATGGGGGATCACCGGAGAAATGTATGTTGCCGGTTCCGGACTTGCCAGGGGATATTTGGGCAGGCCAAGCCTCACAGCCGAACGATTTATCGCTGATCCGTACGGAAAGCCCGGTGATATGATGTATCGTACCGGAGATCTAGCCAGGTGGACACTGGACGGAAATCTTGATTATATCGGACGTGCCGATCATCAGGTTAAAATTCGCGGTTTTCGAATTGAACTCGGTGAAATAGAGACTGTGATCGCTGAGCATTCATCTGCCTTACAAACGGCGGTCATCGTTAGAGAGGATCAAATCGGAGACAAGCGTTTAGTTGCATACATTGTACCAAGCAGTGCTGAGCTCCCGGATACAATAGAGATCAAGCGTTCATTAGGAGCTGCTTTGCCTGATTATATGATTCCCAGCGCCTTTGTCGTGATGAACAGTCTTCCGCTTACGGCCAATGGCAAGCTTGACAAAAAAGCGCTGCCAGCACCCGATTATGGCCAGTTGGTCAGCTCTCGCGGGCCAAGAAATCCGCAGGAAGAGCTGCTGTGCGATCTGTTTGCAGAGGTTCTAGGTTTGCCCGGGGTAGGTATCGATGACGGATTCTTCGATCTCGGCGGGCATTCGCTGCTTGCTGTTAAGCTGATGAGTCTCATTCATGATGCGCTCGGAGTACAGCTTGGAATTGGCAACCTCTTTGAAGCCCCGACTGTAGCGAAGCTCTGTGAAAGACTTGAAGGAGGAGACTCACTTAGCGCGCTGAGTGTACTGCTCCCCCTCAGAAAAAGTGGAGAGGAGCCGCCGCTCTTCTGCATACATCCTGCCGGAGGTTTGAGCTGGTGTTATGCAGGACTGATGAAGACACTTCCCGTCAGCGTTCCGATTTATGGATTACAGGCAAGAGGCATCGGCAAGAAGGAGCAGCTCCCTGCTACTATAGAGGAGATGGCAGCGGATTATATTAAGCATATTCGCGAGGTACACCCAAAGGGTCCTTATCGCTTGGCCGGCTGGTCATTGGGCGGTAATGTAGCACATGCGGTTGCAGTCCAATTAGAAGCAGCTGGTGAAGAAGTCGAGATTATGGTTATGCTCGATGCCTATCCGGGACATTTTCTGCCGCTGGGTAAGGGGCCGGATGATGAAGAGGCTTTGATTGCCCTGCTTGCACTGGGAGGATACGATCCTGATACATTGGATAATCAGAAGCTTACACTGGAGCATGCACTTAAGATTCTGCAAAGAGACGGCAGTGCACTGGCCAGTCTGACTGAGGAGACGATTTTAAACTTAAAGGATGCTTATGTAAATTCCGTTAGAATCCTTGGCTCGTACGTCCCTGGAAAATTTAATGGCGAGCTTCTCTTCTTCAGATCTACGATTATTCCTGATTGGTTTGAGCCGATTGATCCTGATACCTGGAAGCCGTATATTGGCGGAAACATGATTAGACATGATATTGAGTGCCGCCATAAAGACATGTGTCAGGCTGGTCCTCTAGAAGAAATCGGACGGATTGTAGCAGCCCGATTAATGGAAACGAGCAAAGTATATATCTAAAACATACTTTAAACAGGAGTGATTAAAGTGGCTAATCCTTTTGATAATGAAAACAACTCTTTTGTCGTGCTGATTAACGATGAAGAGCAGTATTCCATGTGGCCGGAAGTTATTGATGTACCGCCGGGCTGGACGATTGTGTATGGTACAGGCAATAAACAGGCGTGCCAAAACTACATTGAAACGCATTGGGCAGATATGCGTCCGAAAAGCCTGAGAGAACATAGATAGAAAGAGTAGAAAGAGAAATTAGAGAGAGTACAAGCTTGGATAGGATGGGATCGAACCGAGTTCGTATCGTTTTGAAATAGAGAGGTTCAGTCACCTCAGATGAAAAAGATATAGTAAAATCAGTAGCAGGCCTGTGATCTTACATCATAGGTCTGCTTTTATTGTAATAAAGCAGGCTATTCTAGGAAGGGTAACGAACTAAACTATAAAACAATTGGCGAGCAATAAACCAGACCCCAGTATAAGATGCTGAATGGATAATATGATGATAAGACTCACATTGGAGGAGAATCTATGATTCCAGAACCAAAAGAAATGCCAAATAGCGTGCGTGAGATACTGCACACATTACATACAGGTATTCAAGAAGCGCTTCATGACAATCTTGTCGGAGTTTATCTGCGCGGATCACTCGCTTTAGGCGGCTTCGACCCTATGACAAGTGATATCGACTTTTTGGTTGCAACCAAGGCGCCCATAACAGATAAAGAGTATTCCAAACTCAGTGAATGTCATTCAGAAATAGCTAAGTCCTCGAACGTGTATAGTAATGAGCTTGAAGGAGCGTACATCGATTGTGATTCCTTAACTCGTTATCAGGAAGGGAAATGGTATCCGACTGTAGAGCGAAAAGGTGTGTTACAGTGGAGTAAACACCAGCACAACTGGATACTAGAACGATGGACTGTACGGGAACATGCGATTGTTCTGAGCGGTCCGGACCCGAAGACGCTCATCGAACCAATTGCTGAGACCGAGCTTCGTTCAGCCGTGACTGTACGATTAAATGATTGGGCGGACTGGGCTGACAAGAGTGAGGATCCCGCCTGGCATCTTCCTTTGAGTCACAAAGCTTACGTTGTGGAGACGATGTGCCGAGCCATGTATACATTAACGAATGGCAGGTTATGCAGTAAAGAGGATACCGTATCGTGGGCTCTTACTGTGTTTCCCGAGCCTTGGTGCTCTTTAGTCAAAAGTTCTCAAGCCTGGCGAACGGATACCATCGCGCTCCCTGAACCCGGTACCATTTCGGAAATAATGCAGCTTATACATTGGGTTAATGCAAACGCAAAAGCCGCAAAATCATAACAACTTATTACTATATAATTTGAGATAAAATAATGAAAAAGAAGCCTGGGTAAAGGCTTCTTTTTCATTTCTAATTCATTTTTTATATGCCTTAAAACCAAAATAGCATAGTAGTGAAATCATAGATACATATGAGATCGTACGAACATAATCAGAAACTGAGTTAACATCAAATCAGAAGCCCATCATTCAAGAGTGAAAAATTTATGATTACAGAAAGACCGAATACTAAAAGAGATAATTTTGATAAATACTGTTCATCCTCAGATTTAAAAATAAAAATTAGTGAAATAGCTATGACTATAATAAGAAAAATAAGTAACATAACCAATTCCTCAACTTTTTTTGTATAATTTTTTCTTAATTAAAGTTTATCTAGGTCCAACATTAAAGTTCACGTAAGTACATTAGCTGGTTTTTCTAATCTATGACCCTTTACTCTTTCTGGTATTCTGCTATCTCATCAATAATAATCTTTACATCTACATCCATGATTCTAAACTTTGAATTAGATTTGCTTGTTTTAGTTAAAGGTAGTGAGCATGTGATACTGCAGGGAAGAGTTTAATGTAAACTAATACTCATAATTTTATTATTTCAACATATGAAAAATTCATAATAAAAAAGTATATATCACTTCCTATTCACGCTCAGCATCCAGCTGCTCTTTCTCATCCTAGATCTACTATCACGGTTTAAATAGCGGTTTAAAAGAGTTTAAAAACCCTTTCCATTTTAGCTGGAAAGGGTCTTATTTTCATACACCACATTCACTTCAATATCCTGATTGTAATTGCCAAATTCCCTGCCAAATAAGCTGATTCCGCCAGGGTGTTCTGCATCTGTTCTGCACTCGATCCGCAAACGGATATCGTCACCTTTTCGAATATTTAAGCTATCCGGGGTCGAATCGGACAGTCGGATTCCATCCAGGAACGTGCCTTCGTTTCTCACCATAATTGTCTTTAGCAATCCATGCTGAGTTCCTAAATTCCACCAGTCTGGCGTAAAGACGCCTGGAGCATGTCCATAATCTCCTGGGCAGGTCCAAGTTCCAAGAGGAATATCATTAAGATAAAAAGAAATGTCAGACGGCCAATCTTCGTTAAAACCGGGTGCTTCTGAACAGATCTCAAGTGTGACGTTAAAGCTCTTGATCCCTTGGTCTCCCACCAAATAATTGGGGATAGAATATTCAACAAAACCGCTGCCGAACCAGAGATGTCGGGCTTTTACATGTTCCGGATCGGTAAAGTAACGGGGGTCATCCAACATACCAATGAGACCGTCTCTCGCCGCGAGACCGCAGGTCGGACTCACCTGACAGCGTGAATACTGTCCAACAGGGATGCTGACCGAGTAGCCTTTACGTTCAGAAGGAGGAGGTGTCGTGAGCTGTAGAGAGACGGAATCTAGGATCAGCCGGCATACTTTTTGTCTGCCGCGGGTGCCGGATATGCTTTCAGTGCCAACAATGCCTGCTGCTTCGAGCTTCTGAACATGTTTAGTAATCATAGCAGATGACAGCTGAAGCTCTGCAGCCAATTCTTTAATGTTGCGCGGTCTCTCATCCAGCATTTCAATAATCTTCACCCTGGTTTCGGAAGCAAAGACCTCCAGGAAGGGAAAATGTTCTGTCGTCACGCGGATATTCATTAGATTTTCGTTCCTTTACTATCAGATTATTGATTGAATTATATAACTCTAAAGTTAATCAATCAACTTCATATTGACGTTTACAGACATAAAGTGCATAATTTGAGACGTAAAATGTTTCTTTATTACTCATTTAGTTAACTTTAAAATTAATTAATGGAGGCTTTAAAGATGACACATGTATATAGAGATGATTATCCCAGACCACAGTTTGCTCGCAAGGAATGGATGAATTTGAACGGAGAATGGGAGTTTGAATTCGATGATGAACAGAAGGGTGACCGGGAAAAATGGTGGGAGAGTAAAGAATCCCTTTCCAAACGTATTCAGGTTCCATTTGCGTTTCAGAGTAAGCTTAGCGGCATTGCCGATCCCGACTTTCATGATTTGGTCTGGTATCGCAGAACGTTTGAGCTGCCGGAGAAATATAAAGGCAAGAAGGTTATTATCCATTTTGGAGCGGTTGATTATGAAGCCTCGGTATGGATTAATGGACAATTGGCCGTAACCCATTCCGGGGGCCATACTCCGTTTCAGGCAGACATCACTAATCTATTACAAGAAGGCGAAAATGTTGTAGTAGTGCGTGCGCAGGATTACAGCACGGATGTGACGCTGCCTCGCGGCAAGCAGTATTGGCTTAAGGATTCGGCAAGCATATTTTATACGCGCACAACAGGTATATGGCAGACCGTATGGCTGGAAGCTCTCTCTTCTGCTCATATAGAGAAGATGCGGATGACACCCGATATTGACCGTAAACAGATTGAAATCAAGACATTCTTTCATCAGAATGAGGTGAAGTCCCGTCTGCAGTTAAAGACGAAGATTGAGTTTAAGGGGAGATTGGTCGCAGAGGACACTACTATTGTAACCGCTTCTACGGAGACGAGATCGATCAGGCTGCACGATTTTAATGATCATGGAATGGGCGGGTGGTGGTCTCCAGAGCATCCCCATTTATATGATGTCAGCTTCGAACTGCTTCAGGATGGAACGGTTGTAGATCAAGTAGCAAGCTATTTCGGAATGCGCAAAATATCTATTGAAAACGGAAAGCTGTGTCTGAACAACCGACCTTACTTTCAAAGATTGGTTCTGGATCAGGGTTACTTTCCGGACGGGAATCTGACGCCGCCTAGCGACGAAGCTATTAAACAGGATGTTGAATTAACCAAAGCGATGGGCTTTAATGGTGCGCGAAAGCATCAGAAGCTGGAGGATCCACGCTACCTATACTGGTGTGACAGGCTGGGTCTTCTCGTTTACAGTGAAGCGGCTAACGCTTATGAATTCTCAGAGCAATATGCTCAGCAGTTTACACAAGAATGGCAGGAATCGATTGAACGAGACTATAATCACCCCTCCATTATTGGCTGGGTGCCGCTGAATGAAAGCTGGGGAGTGCCAAACATCCTGATCGATGAGCAGCAGCAGAATCATGCCCTTGCCTTGTATTATTTAACAAAGGCTCTGGACAAGACAAGACCGGTTGTCTCGAATGACGGCTGGGAAATGACGAAGACAGATCTATTTAATATCCATGATTATGAATGGCGTAAGGAGATATTAACTGAACGTTACCAGTCTATTGAAAATATAGTGGGTGCCATGCCTTCTAACAGGGAGCTCACAGTTGGCGGATTCTCATACGAAGGCCAGCCTGTGATTGTCAGCGAATTTGGAGGTATTGCTTATAAAAAAAGCGACTGGGAGGGCTGGGGTTACTCCGGGGCAGAGAACGATGAGGACTATGCGAATCGTCTTAAATCCGTTGTTACACCGCTGCTGCGCTCTGGAGTGGTTCAAGGCTATTGCTATACCCAGCTGACGGATGTTGAGCAGGAGATTAACGGCTTGCTTACGTATGATCGTGTTCCGAAATTGCCGCTTGATCAGATTCGAAACATTGTAGAAGGCAAATGATTTGTATAAATGAGTAAGGCTTACACAACATTAGTCAATAGAAGCCAGGTGATACGCAAATCATCTGGCTTATTTACCATATATAATGATTGACATAATTAACAGCCGCACTATATGATGGTTTAGTTCACTAAACTAAACTGTCATATCGGATGAACCGATGTTTACATAAAGGGGTTGGTATAGATACATGAATGATTATATAGAAGTAGTTAAGCGAATGAACCAGGTTCTTGATGAATTCAACGTCTTGATTACAAAAGAGGTAAAGGATCTGGATGATTTTAATTTGACTTACCAGCAGGAGGTCATCCTTATTTATATCTCTAAGCATGAAAAAATTACGGCCAATGAAATTTCACTAGCCTTTGATATTACCAAAAGCGCGGTCAGTCAGGTCGTAGCCAAGCTTGAGCAGGAGAAGATGATACTCAAGACAGTAAATCCGGAGAATCGCCGGGAATCCTTTATTATTCTGGATGATAAAGGAAAAGCATTTATTTCCAAGCTTGCAGACATTGATCAATCCATGATTGATAAATATTATTCCAAGATTGAAATTCATAAACTGGTCCATATGACAGAAACAATGGAAGAGATCAATAAAGTAATCAAGGCAAGCAAACTACAGACGTAATTTCGAGGCGGAGGATTGTTACAGCATGTCACTAATGTTAAGAAACAGGGGCGCCATACTCCTGCTTATGTTCAACATTTTTTTGGTATTCACAGGAATCGGGCTTGTCGTTCCGATTATGCCGACATATATGGAAGAGCTGTCGATCAGCGGCAGTATCGTCGGACTGCTGGTAGCTGCGTTTTCACTTACACAGCTATTGTTTTCTCCTATAGCGGGAAGAATGTCCGACAGATTCGGACGTAAAAAAATCATTATTATCGGAATGATCATATTTGCCGTCTCTGAGCTGATGTTTGGACTCTCAAATACAGCGTTGTTCCTATTTGCTGCAAGGCTTCTTGGAGGTATCGGAGCGGCGCTGATTATGCCTGCTGTCATGGCATATACAGCTGATGTCACATCAGGAGAAGAGCGCGCCAAAGGGATGGGGTACATCAATGCTGCGATTACGACCGGGTTTATTATCGGTCCCGGCATCGGTGGATTTCTTGCCGAATACGGCATCCGCGTTCCATTTTATGCAGCCGCTATAGCTGGAGTCGTTGCAGCGATCATTACACTTCTGGTGCTGCCTGAATCAGCAAGAGATGTGCAGAACGAAGAGGAGGAGACTGACAAAGCTCCGCAGCAAAGCCTCTTTACCCAGCTGAGATACGCATATCGTGAACCGTACTTTTTGGCACTAATTATCGTGCTGGTTGCCTCCTTCGGGCTTGCGAACTATGAAACCGTGTTCGGTCTGTTCGTGGATCAGAAGTTTGGCTTTACCGCACAGGATATTGCAATTATTATCACATTTGGCTCTATCGCTGGAGCTGTAGTACAGGTAACGATTTTTAGCTGGATATTAAATAAGTTCGGAGAAAAAAATGTCGTCGCCTTCTGCCTGTTCGTTGCGGGTCTCTTTATTATCCTGACATTGTTCGTGCATAAGTATTGGCTCATTCTTCTGGTGACCTTTATCTTGTTCTTGGCCATGGACATCTTAAGGCCGACACTCAGCACGCAAATGTCAAAAATGGCAATGGAGCAGCAGGGCTATATCGCAGGACTTAACTCTGCTTTCACGAGCATGGGCAATATTTTAGGTCCCGTGGTTGCCGGTTTTTTGTTTGATATCAACATTAATTTCCCTTACATTTCTGCAGGTATTATCCTGTTTCTCTGCTTCTTCCTGTCACTGAGGGCAAGAAGAGATGTGAGAATAAGAGGCTGACAACAGAAGCAGACCGCATATTATTATGCGGCCTGCTTCTTTACGTTAGATTTTATGGATTTTCTTCTCCATACGAATATCCCGGATACTTCACAACGGGCCACTTGGTTTTGCGCAGCTTAGATATAAAATCTTCCTCAACCCGCAGATTGCTTTCAACTAATTCCTTTGGGGTTAGAGCAAGCCATTGATTGAGGGAAATGTCAGCAAAGATATCGCTTTTAAACATTTCAAGAAACCATAGAGATTCGTCTCCTGTGTTCTGAATATAATGTCCAAATGCGAAAGGCACATAACCTACATCGCCAGCCTGATAATCAAAGGTGCGTGCGGCCCCGTTTCCGGCAAAAACCGTCATTCTTCCTTTTCCCGTTAAATAGTACTGCCATTCGTCGTTGTTAGGATGCCAGTGCATCTCACGCATGGCGCCGGGCTTAATTTCTACAAGTGCTGCAGCAATCGTTTTAGAGACAGGGAAATTTCTGGAGTCTACAATCCTTACACTTCCGCCAGGAGTCGTGATCGGAGGCTGCTGAAGCAGATGGTAGGTGAAGGGCTGGGGGATTTGGCCATTAGGGGAATCAATCTTTTGGCTTTGCAGTGTTCCTGGCACCTCATCCTGATAAATATAAACTTGATCTTGAGGAATGTGAGCAAAAGAGCTCTCCGGCACACCAAAATTGGCAGACAGGACCTCCGTTGGTGTATGAGCAAACCAGTCCGACAATGACAAGGTGTTCAAGTCGGAGAACTGTCCGTCGTCAAAAACAAGCAGAAATTCACAGCCGTCTTCAAGTCCTTGAATGGAATGCGGTATGCCGGGTGGAAAGTACCACAGGTCTCCCGGACCAACATCAGCAATGAAACTCCTTCCATCCTGGTCCACTGCTGTAATTCTGGCTTTCCCGATAAGCATATAGGACCATTCTGCCTGCTGGTGCCAATGGAGCTCACGTACACCACCTGCTGTAAGACTCATGTTTACACCAGCCAGGGTGGTTGCTATGGGAAGATCTCTAACCGTTATTTCACGTGACCAGCCTCCATGATTTAGCTGCATATGCGTATCAGAGAACGAGAAACGGAGATTGGGCACCAGCCCGCTGTCTGTTTTAGGTGGGACAAGAAGATTAGGATTCTGAATATCTCTAAGCAAATTGCGGGGACCAAGATCAACTCCGCCGGCTCCATCGCTTCGAATAGGCTGAGGAATAGGATAAGATTTGGAAAATTGGCCTGACTTACTCATGAGGCATATCTTCCTTTCCAAGAATTATTTAGACGTTTACCTAAAAATACTGTAACCATCATATTCGAGCAGGAGAGGCATTATTCGCTTTTCATTTTTAGTGTGTGGGAATGAGGATGCATAAGAAAGCCTAATTTACAGCACAAAGAAGCGGAGGTAAGCATACAGCTACTTCCGCTTCTTATTACATCAATTTAATAAATGAGCTCGATTTCTTGCTCCTGCAGCAGCTGAACCCAGGCAGCATCAGGCTCCCGATCGGTAATGAGCACATGAATATTTGCAAAGGAAGCCAGCTGGATAAAGGCTGTTTTATCAAATTTGGTGTGGTCTGCTAACAGGATCACCTTGGCAGCCTGCTGCAGCATCGTTCGCTTCAGCTCGCTTTCCGGCTCGTTAGAATCCATGATGCCTTTATTAAGGGAGAGAGCCTTACAGCTTAATACAAACTTGTCCACATGATATTTGCGAACCGTATCCTGAGCGACTGTACCAGTCAAGGACATGGATTGGGTGCGCAAAGTGCCTCCGGTTGAAATCAACTGATGTCCTGAACTCGCAACTTCGTGCATGGCAATCGCTGAGTTCGTAATAATGGTAAGTCCGCTTCTTGATCCCAGCATTTTTATAAGAGCAAGTGAGCTGGAGCTTGGGTCCATCATAAGAGTATCTCCATCATGTATAAAGCCCAGGGCTTTTCTTGCTATCTTCTGTTTTATTTCTAAATTTGTAGCGTGCCGTGTAACAAAAGGCAGGTCTTCATTCGAATGTTTGTTAAGAATGGCTCCGCCATATGTACGGGTCAATATGCCCTCTTTTTCGAGCTTCTCCAAATCGCGGCGGATCGTTTCTTCGGTTACTTCGAACTTCTGGCTGAGTTCCGATACAAGTACACGTTTGTCATTTTGTGCAATATCGATAATGTATTGTCTTCTTTCTGCTGCCAGCATAAAGACTCCTTTCTCCTATGCATCTTTGCATAAGGCTCTGACAGATTTCTAGGGTACATTATAAGCGAACAAGCGATTAAAAGTATATAAATCGATTGTAATTAGTGGTTGCAGAGCTTAAGAACATCGTATATAATCAATGACAACTTAATTCTGCTATGTTTAAGGAGATTAAAATTTATGTTACCATCTCGCTTACAACAATATTATCATTTTAAACTGCGTTAGCACACCTTTATAAATTTTGGGGTGGGCTAACGCATTTCGCGTTCGGCCTCCCTGCGGCATAGATGAAACGCGCAGGACCAAGAGGTCCGGCGCGTTTTTTATTTTTGCCAGTAGAAGGGAGAACGTGAGAACGATGCAAACCGTAAACGGAAACGAGCAAGTAAACTGTAAAAACCTTAGCCAAACAGCCATTCAAGAGGGGCTTGAGCTGTATTTTCACCTTTACGATGTTAAACACAATACAGAAGAAGCCGGCTTAAAAAAACGTTATAAGCTGGAACAAGAGACTTGTTTAGTAGAGTTTTCAGGGGAAACGAGGCTTGAGGCAAATGCAGACCTATTCAATATCGCCCTAGATTTGTTTGACCATTTCGATATTCCCGTTCGATTCCGTTGGAATTTGAAGAACGGCACCAGTTCTACTCAATACGAGGCGGAAGCAAACGAGTTAATTGACCGGATGGGGCTTGAGTATTTCACTCTTCCAGAATCAGAGACATGGATTCAAAAGGAAGAGTGCGAAGATTCAGCGTATGTTTTTGTTGATGAAGATAGCGGCAGACTTCTAGCTCGAGGCATGTTCAGCTTAAACTTGCCTTCACCGGCTGCGAATTTACGGTTTGATCTGGACGCCGTAGAAATGGTAATAGAGGAAATGAAGAAGAAAGAAGAAGCTTCACAAAAGACCGCTCAAGTTCTTGTTTGTGCATCTTCTGCAGACTTGTCCGACGCGGCTTCAAGAGCTGCATACGAAATTGGATGTGCGGGAATTCAGGCATCATGTCTGATAGAAACGGCTATTGCTGAGTTGGTTAATGGTTCAGGTGAGATGTACATTATAGAAATTAATAATAACCCAACAGAGACCGAGCTCATTTCAGTTAACTTCTTCAATCCAAGAGAACGAACGCACACCCCAATGGTACTGGATCAAGGTATTCATATATTGACACAGCTGCTGTTATAGCACGGATCCGTCATATTTGAAATTAAAGCAAAAAGAAGTTATTCTTATGTCAGGATTTTGAATAAATTCCAATACCATAAGTGGATGAAGAGGAACATGAATATGAACATGAAGAATAACTCAGATATTCAAGAGTTTGCATTCAATTTGGAAGAGTATAATAATCCGATGATGTATGACGTGGAGAATGACGGGTATGATCATGATTTTGCTTTTATCGAAAAATGGGCTTCCCTCATGGGAGGCACCATTATTGATCTCGCTTGCGGGACAGGCAGAACGGCTATACCGCTTGCTGAAAAAGGATATCCGATTATTGGGGTTGATCTCCATGAGGGGATGCTTGAGCGTGCCCGGATCAAAGCTGAGGAGGAGCATTCGGACATCCGCTTCGAGCAGCAGAACTGCGAAAATCTAGAGCTCGATGTAAAAAGCTCCATGGTATACATGGTGGGCAACTCCTTTCAGCATTTTTTGAGCAATGAAGCACAGGACAGGCTCCTAAACTCAGTATCTACACATTTAAAGGATGGCGGAGTGTTTATTTTTAATACACGCTTTCCTAACGAGGAAGAACTACTGGCACCAGACGTTGAAGAGTTTTGGAGGTCGTATACGAATCAGGATGGCAAACAAGTCGATATCTACACACGCAGTAAATACGATGCTTTAACGCAAATTCAAGAATACGATATCATACGCACAACAAAACATAGTGACGGAACGGTAGAACATGAGACCCGAACCAAGATCAGCCTCAGATATACGTATCCAATGGAGATGGAACGTCTGCTTGCAAGACATGGATTTCGAGTAATTGAGCTTTACGGCGATTGGGAGGAGAATCCGCCTACGGAAAGTAAACCGGAGCTGATTTATGTCTGTCAGAAAGAAAAGGAATAGATTTAAGAGCATAAACCTGTTTACTTTTGGAATTATGGATGATAATATAATCAAAATCAATTACGAAAAGGAAATACAATCATATAAAACGCGATGAAGAGAAGAGTAGATGAATTAAATTCCTCGCCAGAGAGCTCCGGCAGCTGAAAAGGAGCAGGAATGATTTCATTGAACCAAGACTCTGAGCAGCGCATCGGAACCTTATATTTACGGCGATGGTGCGACAGGAGCTCCTGTTATAGAGCTAGAGTATAAGCATTCTGGATACAGAACGCCGTACTTGAAGAGGTGGATGCAGCGATGTATCCATGAACAGGGGTGGCAGCACGATTTCAAATCTCGTCCCCAAGACATTACGTCTTGGGGACGAGATTTTTTTATTATCTTGATAAATTTAAGGAGGCATAAGCAATGAAAAATGAAACAGGTGGAAAAGAGCTGTCAACTGACTTTTTGACAAATATAGTTGCTGATGATGTAGAAACAGGGGTTTATCATAGACCCATCGCAACGAGGTTTCCTCCAGAGCCTAACGGTTATCTGCATATTGGCAGTGCGTATGCGATTCATGTCAATTCTTCGATTGCCCGCAATTTTGACGGTACTTTTAACTTGCGTTTTGATGATACGAACCCGCTCAAAGAGGACATGAAATATGTAGAAGCAATTGAGGAAGACATACGCTGGCTTGGGCTCACGCCAAACGTCTATTTTGGTTCAGATTATTCGGAACAAATATACGCAGCAGCGATCAAACTGATTCGAAAAGGAAAGGCATACGTATGTGACCTTTCACCGGATCAAATAACGAAGTACAGAGGTACTTTGACAGAACCTGGTGTAAATAGTCCATACCGGGAGCGTTCCATTGAGGAAAATCTGGACTTGTTTAAACGCATGAGAGAAGGCGAATTTCAGAACGGGGACAAGGTGCTCCGAGCCAAGATAGACATGTCCTCACCAAATATCAACCTAAGAGACCCGGTGCTTTATCGAATCGTTCATGCTGCGCACTATCGTACCGGCACGGATTGGTGTATCTATCCCATGTACGATTTTGCCCATCCCATTCAAGATTCAATTGAGGGGATTACCCATTCTCTTTGTTCTGCTGAATTCAAAGACCATCGCCCGTTATACGAATGGGTGCTGCAAGAGCTGGAAGTGACCGAGCCGCCTAAGCAAAGGGAGTTTGGACGCTTAAACCTTTCTGGACTTGTGACAAGCAAGCGGTATTTGCGGGAGCTCGTTGAAGGAGGGCATGTCGATGGTTGGGATGATCCTAGACTGCCAACCCTTATGGCTTTTCGCAGAAGAGGAGTGTCACCCGAAAGTATTCGCAAGCTTATGGGCGAGATTGGAATGCTCCGGCAAAACAGCACCGTGGACTCCGCCATGCTGGATCATTTTATTCGTCAGGATTTGAAGGAGAAGGCGATCAGCGTCATGGCTGTACTGGATCCAATCAAAGTCGTGATCACAAATTTTCCGGAAGGTGAGCTTGAAATGCTTCCTCTTAACATGAATGAATCCAAACCGGAATTGGGAACTCGTGAGATTCCTTTCGGCAGAGAGCTGTTTATAGAGCGCGATGATTTCATGGAAACTCCTGTTCAAGGCTTCTTCAGACTTTCGCCTGGGAAGGAGGTTCGGCTGAAAGGAGCCTATTTTATTCAATGTGAGTCTGTAATAAAGGATGCAGCGACCGGAGAGATTACCGAGCTTCACTGTACGTATGATCCGGCTACGAAAAGCGGGACCGGCTTTAGCGGCAGAAAGGTGAAGTCTACAATTCATTGGATTGCCGCAAATGTTGCGGTAGAGGCAGAGGTGCGCTTATACGATCGGTTGCTGAAAGAGGACGCTGTGCTATCAGAGTCGGATAATGAATGGGAGAAGCTTCTAAATCCTGACTCACTAAAAGTGAAGAAAGCGTTGATTGAGCCTTATCTAAAAGCTGCAGCATACAAGGAAACCTATCAATTTATCAGGCATGGTTATTTCAGTCTGGATAACAAGCATACAAATGAAGAGGGCCTTGTATTTAATCGAATTGTATCCTTAAAGGACAGCTCGAAAAAGAACCGGAGTTAGCTCCGGTTCTAAGCTAAAATATTTGCCTGATTTTATGAAGCCTGATCTGTTTTTTATATTGAAGTCCGCTGGGAAATGTTGTATATTTCAAGTGTTACATAATTTTGTAACTTTCTACTGAAAAGTAAGTGAAGATGAATAGGGAGGGGAACAAACGTGTCAAAATTAAACATCGGTATTATTTTGGGGAGCACCCGCCAAGGGCGTCTTAGCCCTCAGGTTGGTAACTGGGTTAAAGAAATTGCGGACGAGCGCGGTGACGCAAACTATGAGATTGTTGATATTGCAGAATTCAAGCTGCCGTTCTTTGGAGAAGGTACTGGAGAAGAACCAGGACTTACAGCGTGGCCTGCCAAACTCGCCAGCCTCGATGGATTTGTATTCATTGTACAGGAATACAATCATAGTATTACAGGCGCTTTAAAAAATGCTCTGGATTCTGCGCGTGACGAGTGGAACAACAAAGCCGCTGGAATTGTAAGCTACGGATCGACAGGCGGAGCGCGTGCAGCTGAACACTTAAGAGGTATTTTGGGCGAGCTGCTGATCGCCGATGTTCGAGTTCATCCGACTTTATCGTTGTTCACTGACTTTGAAAACTTCAGTACTTTTAAACCAGCGGAACTGCATCTTACAAATATCAATGCGATGCTGGACCAAACCATTGCATGGAGCGGTGCGCTTAAAACACTGCGTGCGTAGTTTAAAACATATTATCGCTTTATATGAGGGCTTCCTTGCGTATGGGAAGCCTTTTTATTGTGGATTTTAAGCAACCAAGTCTCGTATGAACCGTTCTATATATAAAATAGAAGATAAGGGGGAGGCACCTAATGTTCGACAGCGGGCCGTCTATGGGTGGAGGATTTGATTTTATGTTTACGGCAGTACCGATCTTTATGGGAGTGATCTTATTACTGTTCGTCATCGGAATTATCAGCAGCATTAAGAGCTATCGAAAAAATGCACGCTCTCCGCGAGAGACCTATTACGTCAAGGTCGTCTCCAAACGCACAGAGGTCCGTTCCAGCACGCATCATCATCATGATGATGACGGTCATATGACACCAAGCCACTCCTCAAAGACATACTATTATATTACGCTGGAGTTTGATGATGGAAGCCGGAAGGAATATGTTGATGTGAAGAAGCTGTATGGTCTGGTGGCGGAAGGAGATTATGGCTATGCAGCCGTACAGGGAGATTGGTTCGTGGACTTTGAGCGAAATAAAGCAGCTGTTAATTAATTTTGGAAACATTGAATAAATATTGTGAATAACCCGTGATAGTCTCGAGCTATGGCGGGTTATTTATATTCAAGACGGTTCATTGACACAGGTTATAAGTTACGTTAATATATGCATGTGCATGCATTATGGATCTTGTTACATTTTCAAGAATATGTGCGTGCAATATAATTTTTGATCAATTAGATACAATATGATTAAAGGAGAGATAATAACGATGGTGGATTTGTTCAGCGAATATCAGCTTAAAGGGCTGTCTTTAAAAAATAGAATTGTAATGCCTCCGATGTGTCAGTATTCGGTAACAAAAAAGGATGGCATTGCTAATGACTGGCATCATACTCATTATGTAAGCAGAGCAATTGGAGGCACGGGTCTCATCATTATTGAAATGACGGATGTGGAGCCGGATGGCCGCATAACTGATTTCGATCTTGGTCTATGGTCGGATGAGCAAGTCAAACCTTTGGCGCGTATTGTAGAAGATGTACACAAGCACGGTGCAAAAGTCGGTATTCAAATTGCTCATGCCGGACGCAAAGCTGAAGATGCAGCAGTACCGGTAGCGCCATCAGCGATTCCATTTGATGACAATTCCACAACACCTCGCGAGCTGACGACAGAAGAAGTAAAAGGGATGGTAGAGAAATTCCGTCTGGCTGTTCGTCGTGCTGTTCAAGCCGGGGTTGACGTTATTGAGCTCCATGGAGCACACGGATATCTGATTCATCAATTCCATTCCCCGCTCACCAATAAAAGAACGGATGAGTATGGTCAGAATCATACGAAGTTCGGCGTGGAAGTCATCAAAGCAGCAAAGAGCGAAATGCCTGAGGATATGGCTTTGATCATGCGTATCTCAGCCAAAGAATATGTAGATGGCGGATACGGCATTAAAGAAAGTGTTGAATTCAGCAAAGTATATAAAGAAGCCGGCGTGGATATGTTCCATGTAAGCTCTGGCGGTGAAGGCCCTATCGGTGCAGATGGTCGTCCAGGAACTCATACTGCTTATCAAGTACCGCTTGCAAGAGATATTAAAGAAGCATTGGATATTCCTGTTATCGCGGTTGGAAGACTTGATGAGCCAGGACTTGCCAATTCTGTTGTCGGCAATGAAGATGCAGATTTGGTCGCAGTAGGCCGCGGTATGCTAAAAAATCCATATTGGGCACTGACTGCTGCGGAAGCTCTTAGCAAACAAACAGATATTCCAGAGCAGTATGCTCGCAGTTTCCGTATAAGATAATCGGTCTCATTCAGCCGGATACGGCTCGTTTATTCATGGGATGTTTGATATAATGTTTATGATAAAGGATATCAATGCATTTTAGACTCATCTTATGAAGCTGAGGGGAATTATTGTATGGACACAAATCATGAGAATGACCTTATAAATAGTTGGTTGTCATTGACACACATTCAGATGAATATAGAGAATCTTCTTGATCAGGCGCTTCAAGCGAACCACGAGCTGTCCTTAAACGAGTTCTACATGCTGTACTTCTTGTCACAAGCTCCGGATAAGAGACTTAAACTTCAGCAGCTCGAATCTATGGTCGGGCTCAGTCAGAGTGCCATGTCGAGATTTGTTGCCCGGTTTGAGGCTAAAGGTTGCGGTGCACTAAGAAGGTACGCCTGTGAGGAGGACCGGAGAAGTGTATACACTTCTCTTACGGATATTGGGCAGGAAAAAGTTGATAAAGCTTATCATACTTTTAATAAAGTATTGTTAGATGCTTTACCGGCATTAGAAATGAATAACTTGCTTGAAGCCATGCTGCGAGCAAAGCAGAAGTAAATGGTTAAGCAGTACATAAAGGGATAACCCTTGTGTACTGCTTTTTTTATTTTTTGTGTAACCTTAGGTCTCTGGAAGGCGTTTGTTTATATTGAATGCTTTGTTAAGGAGTCGATTATTATGAATCCGTTGGGATGGTCTGTTTCTATAGTGCTGCTTATTATTCTCGCCTCATCAACTGTAAATGAATTGCCTAACCATCAATTGGAACCAGATATTAGAGCGATTGGTCAGCATACGGATGGTCGGCTGGTGGTTCGGGAAAATGAAGATGTTAAATCGTCGCTAATGGGAGCACCGAGCTGTTACGGATTGGAGACGGACACCAAGTGGACAGGCAACTTTGAAGTCGTATGGGAACCGGATCAGGGTGCTCCAGATACAGTATTGGAGATTCATGACAACTTTGATGGAGATGGAATGATTCAGCAGACAACCGAAGCTGTACGCATGGAGAAGTTCAAGGTTGGAGATACGGAGCTGTTTGCCTTTACGCCAAGATACCGGGACTGCCACGCTCTTCCAACCTATTTTTTTACAGTGTCTGAGGGGGAAGCAGTATCCGTACCCGTTGTATTTAATTCAGAGCACAAAGCCATTCCTGTCTATCGATTTCCAGATGACTATGGAGTGACAGTTCAAGACGGAGAACTACTTATATCTGAGGGGTACGGTGCAGGTCAAGATTTCATCCATATGTATCATTTCAGCTACGATGCCACAGCAAGAGAACTGCAGCTAAAAAAGACGACTCCACTGGAGTATCATGAATTTAAATCATACTTTGAAGACAAGGCACGTGAACACTAAATATAGAAGAGAAGGGATTCAACGTGGCAACCATTAAAAAGCATCGTTTATACATCTTTATCGCAGCAGGCCTTCTCCTGTTTGCATTCATCTTTTATTATTTTACTGAACGCACAAGTATGACTTATGGTAATGATGAGCCATCGATTACGAAGGTTATACAATCCCTTGATGGATATGATGGAAAACAGATTGAGATTCTTGAAATCACAGACTTTCATGATAATAGGGTCGCTGCATTTTTGGCAGATAACAAACCAGGCTATATTCAATTTACCAGAAACAGCGAAGGAAATTATGAATGGAGGACGACAGAAAATGGCGGGAATCCGTTATTTGCTAAAGGTTACCTGGATTGAACTGCCTGAATCAGACAGTTATAACTTCACTTATAAATATTATGATGAAAATGGGAATGCCATTTGAATTTGGACAGAGCATAATTGATGTCAAGGTACTAAAATGAGCCAGCAGCTGCATAGGATAGGTCATCAATTCCTGGCAGGGGGTAAGTTAAATGGCTCAGTTCATTGATTCGAGAACATCACAAAATGCAAGCACATCGAACTCAATTGCAATACCGATTCTTGTAATCGGCACACCTCAGCTGTTTGGTCAGATCGGATTGCAGACGGCAGGTGTCGGCGCTAATCCGCGCGTAGTATTCAGCGGCACCGTTGGACTTCAGCTTCCGCTGGCTCTTGCGGGCATTACGATAACGGTGGTCAGAGGGACTGCAGCAACAGATCCAGTCGTGTACTCGGCAACTTCTACCTTTGATCTCAGTTTGCTTGCACCTCAGATCATTAATTTTACGGCAACGGATTTTAATCCGCCTATTGAACCCCAGTTGACGTACTCAGCCTTTATCTCAGCCAACTTGCTCGGGACCATTCGGGTAGGCCCGGAAACATTCAACGGTCAACTATACTCGGATTAAGCAGTATTCGTCTAATGTTAACGAAGAATAACCGGCTTCGAAGGTCAATTCCTTCAGCCGGTTATTTTAATTAATCTCATTAACCTTTAACGATCTTAACATAGTATTCACGATAGCGAGGACCGTCAAATTCACAAAAATATATGCCCTGCCAGCGTCCAAGAACAAGTTCTCCATCCTGGATAATTACAGTTTGCGATGATCCCGTCGTGATGGCTTTCAAATGGGAAGCCGTGTTTCCCTCGGCATGCAAATATTTAGGATGATTCCACGGGTAAACTTCATCGAGCCGGAGCAGAACATCGTGCTTGACATCGGGATCGGCGTTTTCGTTGATCGTGATCCCAGCCGTTGTATGCGGACAATATATAATGGCAAGTCCTTCTGTTACACCGCTTTTTGAAACAATGGATTTTACTTCGTGTGTGATATCCCGCATTTCATCTCTGCTGGTTGTTTTCAGCTCACATTTTTGCAGCATGTTAATCCCTCCACAAATACTGTCGTTTATGTTCCGTACCCTTAATATTGTACCCTTGAGGCCGGATATCGCAACTCTAATAAAATATTCAATAGTCAGCACTTCTTTTTACATAAGGATAACAAAGGTTGGGTAAAGTCATAATATATACAGATTAATTCTCTCAGAAGAGGTGACTTTGAATGATTCAAGCTCAGCATTATAATACGCCGTTCACGACGTTAGAAGGCTGCTTTCACGTGCTTGGGATAGAACTGACAAGAGAGAGTATTGCAAACGAAATGACTGTTTTGCCTCAAGAGATAAAAATTATTGCCAGTGAATACGGATGGGATGATCCGGAAGTGACCGAACGGATTTGCGTATGGATTCAATCCAAGATGAATCATTAATTGTAATATGTGCAGGTTATCGTAACAGCCATATGAATAAGTTACTCCTTGGCCGCAGACGAAGCGGTTTTTTTGTGCTTTATTTTAATCGCA
This sequence comes from Neobacillus mesonae, assembly GCA_023715865.1. Classification (GTDB taxonomy): domain Bacteria; phylum Bacillota; class Bacilli; order Paenibacillales; family Paenibacillaceae; genus Paenibacillus. The sequence goes on along the minus strand of JAMBOW010000001.1, from coordinate 1,487,854 downwards.
GCTCATGCAGGAAGCTGGTATATGATCGGAGAAGCATAGATTAGGTATTACTATTAGCTCAACCCAAGTATGATTTAGAGGAGGCCACAATATTGACGTGGAAGAAGACTGCCTGCGTTACAGGTGCGGACCGCGGACTGGGATTAAGTCTAACGGTAAAATTGTTAGAGAGCGGATACATTGTGTTTGCTGGTCGCTACATGGAGGATTGGGATTCTCTTGATCGGTTAAAAGAAAAGTATCCAGAAAGCCTGCATATCATTCCGCTTGATATCAGCAGTGATCAAAGTGTAAAAGCAGCGGCAGAACTCATTGAGAAGGAGACCGCTTATTTGGATTTACTGATTAACAATGCGGGAGTTACGAATCCAGCAGACCACAGAACTGTTCTGGAAGAGCTGGACTATGAGGTCATGACGCACATATACAATATAAACACACTTGGTCCACTTCGAGTTACTCAGTCTCTTATGAAGCTGATCACGCAAGGAAGTGAAAAGCTGATCGTGAATATTTCATCGGAGGCGGGGAGCGTAGCTCGAAATAAACGTACTGACATGTTTGGCTACTGCATGTCCAAATCTGCCTTAAATATGCAATCCTCTATCGTGCATCAGCTGGTTCGTGAGATAGGCGGGCAAGTGATGGTATTCTATCCGGGCTGGCTAAAATCGTACATGAGCGGGGAATTAAATAGCGAGGCTGCGGTAGAGCCCGATGAATCAGCATACAAAATAATGGGGCTTATATCAAGACACTTGGAATTCATAAGCGAACAGCCGATTTTTCTAGACTATGAAGGCAATGAATGGCCATGGTGAGAAAGGAGCAGCAATTATGAAAAAAGCAATGGCATTGGGAAATTACGTTGATGCAAAGTACCATCCTTTTACGGAGGTAGATCAGGAGCTCCAAAGTATTCTTCATGAAGAAATCCGCGTCGAATGCACAGACAATTATAGTGTATTAAATGAAGCAACGCTTTCCAATTATGAACTTTTTATTTCCTATACCGAATTTATGGATGAAGAAATAACAGAGGAACAAACGGATGCCCTGATCCATTATGTGAAAAATGGAGGCGGACTTCTCGTTATCCATAATGGAATATCGCTCCAGAGGAGTCCTCGCTTAGCCGAACTCATTGGCGGACGTTTTACCGGTCATCCGGAATATACTGAGTTACCTGTCATCATTAAAGAAGGCAGTCATCCGATTGTGGAGGGTTTCGAGTCCTTCACCATTGATGAGGAACCCTATCGATTTGATTTACAGCTGCACGATGATACCATTATCTTTGCTGAATATGAGCATGATCAAGAAAGATGGCCTGCTGCATGGGCACATGAGTATGGTCAGGGCAGAGTTGTTTATCTGATGCCTGGACATCACCTGCCTTCCTTTCATGTCGGCTCTTATCGCGAGCTTATACTGAGAAGTGCCAGATGGGCTGCAAAGCTTGAGTCGGCTTCAACCATAAGTTGAATAAAAAATTCTAGCAGCATTATAAAAAGAGACGCACCGCGATACCGCCGAGCGTCTCTTTTTTGATTCGACCATCTTGTGAATTTAAGGGGATGCTTAGAAAAACAGCCGGAGCAAAGCCATACATACAACGCCTACAATTACCGTAGCGGATAAGCTTTTGGTCCATACCGCAACGGCCAATGCAGGAATTAAAGCTATGGCCGAATTCCAGTCGATGGTAATATGTTCACCTGATTCTACGATCATACTTTCAATAACGAGAGCAGATAAAATGCAGATCGGTATATATGAAAGCCATTTCAATACGATTTCAGGCATACGTACACTGCGAACAAAAATAAACGGGATGATTCGTGGAAGCAAAGTGACTAATGCACAGCCTGCAAACAGTAAGATCATCGACATGCTTGTATTCATTTTTCAGTCACCACCCCGATCGTTGCTACAATAACAGTAGAGAGCAGTACCGCTACGTGAGACGGAACGAAATAAGACAATGTAATCATGGCGATGATCATATATAAAATCAGCGAAAGACGATGCCGCAGCTTTGAGCGTTCTGTGCTCTGAAGCTGCAGCACAAGCAGAGCCGCAAACATGGCGACAAGAGCAAAGTCGAGTCCAAATGCCTCAGGATCAGCAATCCATTGACCTGCTATGCCTCCGAGTGTACATGCCGCTATCCAGCACAAATAAGCTGTAATGTTGAGTCCGTTCATCCATCTGCCCGAAAGTGCACCTTGCTCCGTGATACGGGTTGCTGCCACTCCAAAGGTCTCGTCAGTAAGCAGTGCGCCAAATCCAATGTTTTTGGTAATAGAGTATCTCGTCAAATAAGGTGCGACGGTCAAGCTGAGCAAAAAATGTCTTAGATTTACGATAAAGGTAGTTAAAATAATGGCTGAAGCTGGTGTGTTTACTACAAGCAGGGCGCAAATAATGAATTGAGCGGACCCTGCATAGACGAGTATCGACATCAGCGCAATTTCAAGAATACTTAGGCCAGAGGATATTCCGACAATACCAAAGGCAAATCCGATACTCATATAGCCCAGGAGCGTAGGGATACAGTCTTTTATGCCTTGAATAAAAGGACTCTGCTCTTTGGGCAGCGGAAGATTGTCTTTAGCTGAAATACTCATTTCTTGTCCCTCGCTTTGCTGTCAGCCCACTTGCCTGTAACGACATGATACAGATCCTTATGACCGCGCCATAAAGCCTCTGCTTTGTCAGATCCCACTTCTTTGACAAGCTCGGAGAACATCATATCGTGACGGATGTATTCCATCGCAACAAGGACCAGCGCCGGATCTTGTGATTTAATGGCCCAGGCACTTGAGCTTGGCGAAAAATTAGCTATGAGCACTTCCTTGTTGTCTCTTGCAATAATGGTAAGCCGGCCGCCCATTCGTTCCTCTGCAACCTGAGGAGACATATAGTTGTGGTGCGTCGTAAATCCGAGCTGCATATGATCAGGACCGAAAAGAATGGCATAGATGGGAAGCTGCATCTCTTGCCGTTTCGTTGCTTCTTCAGCTATGTAGGAGAACTCGCTCTCCCAAATGGAAAACCATAATTCATCTTCGGCGTGTCTTATCATTGTGTTCATCTCAGCTATGACATGAGCATCACTATGAATTCGATGGATGACATCGACCTCGCGCTCGCCTTCGAGCGCGGTCAGCTTACTTTCAAGAAACTGAAAGGATTGTTCGAACTCGTCTCGGGTTCGGCTGATTAATTCTTTTGCAGGCAGCGGTGCATAAGTTACCGGATCGCTGGGTACGGTGTGAACTGCACCCTTGTCCAACAGTTTTCCGAGTACTTCATAAATCATGGAGCGGGGAACTCCGGTTCGCTTACTGATTTCATATCCGGTAATGGGAGAATGCTTTAATAAACCGATGTATGCTTTGCATTCATATGTAGAGTAGCCTAATTTTTGAAGAGAACGATAAATTTCTTCTTCCATGATGTCAGATGCTCCTTCGCTGATTTAGTAGTTAGTGTTCCAATCACTATATATGGAGCTCTGATTTAATGTCAATAAAGAATTAATAGTTTAAGTCATAAATATATTGTGATTTCGTTTGAAGTCAGTCTGCTTCAAAGCCTATAATAGAGGGAAATAAGATTCGAAAGGAGACCTTCATGAATACAGAGCCTTTATGGATGAAGGATCGAGTGACCACGGTAGCGGAGCTTAGAGAAAACATAGATAAACCGCATGAGGCAATTATCCAAAAAACGGTAAATGTCATAGATGATCATATTCGTTATTACATATCCAAGTCTTCTATCTTCTTTCTTGCTACCTCCAACTTGGATCGTCAGACGGACGTTTCCCCCCGGGGAGACGAGACGGGATTTGTCAAAGTGCTGGATGATAAGCATTTGGCATTTCCAGATCGTCCAGGGAATCGAAAAGCGGATTCACTTCAAAATATGATTCAGAATCCTCAAGTCGGTATGATTTTTGTCATTCCCGGTTCCAATGATGTTCTTAGAGTTAATGGGCGAGCTGTCATTACGAGAAGCAAAGAATTTCTTGAATCTCAAGGCTGGGATGGAAAAACGACAGGGCTTGCAATCGTAGTAGAGGTGGAGGAATGTTTTGTTCACTGCCCTCGCGCATTTAATCAAGCCGGTTTATGGGATCAGAAAAAATGGATTCCGAAAGAAGAGCATCCGAATACAACTGAAATGTTTAAGGCACATTTAGCCATCAATGGCTTTAATAAATAATAATGAGCAGTCGGATTGAATCATTGTACATAGGAAAGAGATCACATGTGATCTCTTTTGGTTTGGCATTCGTCAGGTGGAAAAGTAGGTGTGAGATATATATAATAAAGTGGTCGAAAGCTTACATAATAAACAAGCGCATGTCGATAAATAGAACAGATTAAAGGAGAGGTACTGAATGCAGGATTTAAGAGGAAAAACAGCACTTATCACCGGTGCCGGCAGAGGAATCGGTCGGGCAACCGCTGTTTATTTTGCGAAGGAAGGAATCCATGTCGGACTTATCGCACGCAGCATGGAGAATCTTGAGAACGTCGCCGCTGAGCTTAAGGATTATGGAGTTCGCGTATCGATCGCAAGTGCTGACGTTGCTGATATGGAATCCGTAAATAAAGCAGTTCATCATATTACAAACGAGCTTGGACCGATTGATATTTTAATTAACAATGCGGGTACTTCGAAATTCGGAGGATTTCTGGATCTTGAGCCGGCTGAATGGGAAAATATCATTAAAGTTAACGTATTAGGCGTTTACTATGTCACAAGAGCAGTTCTGCCGCAAATGATCGAGCGCAAGACAGGAGATATCATTAATATTTCCTCCACAGCCGGACAAAAAGGAGCTCCTGTAACGAGTGCATACAGTGCCTCCAAGGCAGCGGTGCTGGCATTGACCGAATCCTTGATGTTTGAAGCAAGAAAGCATAATATTCGTGTCAGCGCACTTACACCAAGTACGGTTGCAACGGATATGGCAGTTGAACTAAACCTGACCGATGGCAATCCGGAAAAAGTAATGCAGCCGGAAGATTTAGCCGAATATATGGTTGCGCAGCTGAAGCTGAACCCGCGTATCTTTATTAAAACAGCAGGAATGTGGTCCACAAATCCGTAAGGTAAGGTTTAGTTAGTCAGAGGGCTTGTTGTATAAGCAATCCGTTTAGAATGATAAAAACCATTCGTAAAATGCTCTTTTACGAATGGTTTTTTTGGTTACAGACAGATCTGCTTCAAATATGACTAGTAAGTATAAGGCTATACGATCATGTCTTATGCGGAGCCCTGTTTCTGTTCTTTTAGTTTATCCAGCTCTTCTCGTACACGTGCCTGCATCGTTTCTTGCTCTCCATAAGACAGAGGAAGGTTATGCATTTGATTGACCTTGCTGTTTGCTCCTGCACTGGCTTCAAGCTTCCAAACCCTTTCCTCAATACGTGCAAAACCTCTGGCGACTTGATCGGGATTAAATGATTTTAGCGTTGAATGAATGCCTTGGACTGCCTGTGCTGCATTAATGCGGGAGATCAAAAAGTCTTTTCTTACGTTTAGCTCCTGATACACTTCTTTAAGATTTCGAATTTCATCCAGCAGCTGTGCCGTATGACGTTTTACTTCACCATACTGAGTACGGTAGGCATCCAGTTTGGATTGGTGATTCAGCTTATCCTGAATGGCGAGCTCGGCAATATGCTCTTCATTTCGATCAACAGCCAGCTCTGCCTGACGGGAACGCTTAATGATCAAAGATTCTGTGTCACTGATCAATGCCTCGTATTTGCGCTCAACAAACAGCTGGTGAGACAACGCCGCTTTAGCTTCATCAATCTGTTCCTCGAACTCGCGAATATACTGCTTAAGCATGCTGATCGGATCTTCTACCTTATCCAGTAAATTATTAATGTCTGCAACTGCAATGTTTTTTACCCGTTTGAAAATTCCCATGTTATTTCTCCTCCTTAGAAATCTTACGTTCCCATTCATCAAGCATGTCCAGATCCTGACTAACGTCGATCGTTGTTCTCTTATATGGTGTAACTGGTTCGATGGCAATCTTTTGCCGGCGCTCATTGCGATGTATACGATAAATGAAATATCCCATGATTGCGGTCACTGCGAGTGCGAGTAAGAAAGGCAGCAAAGCAAAAACTCCGATAACAAAAATGACGGCACCAAACCATTTTAAACTGTTCTTTCCAAAGTTCCATAAGATCAGACCAAACAAAATAAATGCGATTTTAAAGAAGAGAACGGCTATCTCATCACCTGAAATATTAGACTGCCCCCCGTTTAAGACAGCATATTCTTTCATGGGTCCTCGGCCTTCAAATCCATGGTGACCAAACTCTATTTGCTTAAAGCTGCGAATAGATTGGATGTTATTTTGGACTCCGTGAGCCTCTGCGAACAGCATGTGCAGAATCCAAATGATCATAACAGCTGCGGTCAGTCCAAGCAGGAACCATTTCAGTTTTTTTCCATTAGCGGTTTTCATATGCTCACCTCCTTTCAGCGTCATTTCACTTGCTTGACGTCATATTACGCCTCCATAGTGAAATTTTGGTGAATAAGCAAAAACTAATGATTTTTTCAGCTTCATTTCAGCTTTAAGCACTATCTTTTCAATATAAATAGATGAAGTGAAAAGGATGCGTAACGATAATGAAGCTATTACTGGCAGAGGACGATGTTCGATTGGGAGAATTAACCGTACATATGTTAAAGAAAAAAGCGGGGTATGTAACAGATTGGGTGACTACAGGATCAGACGCATATGAATATGCTACAGCCACCAGCTACAGCGTGATCATTCTGGATTGGATGATGCCGGAGGAAGACGGGAGAGCCGTGTGCAGGAGATTAAGGAAAGAGGGGTATATGGGCGCGATTCTTATGCTGACAGCCAAAGATGCGCTGCAGGATCGGATCGAAGGTTTGGATGCTGGCGCCGATGATTATTTGGTTAAACCGTTTGAGCTTGATGAGCTGCTGGCTAGAATTCGCGCGTTGTCCAGGCGGAATTTTGCCCCGATTCAGGACGAAGAAGTTCATATCTTGAACTTAGTCCTCAGCCGGACAAGCCATACGGTCAGCAATGGGCAGTATCATATCCAGCTTACTCCACGTGAGTTTCAACTGCTGGATCTGCTTGTGAGGAATAAGGGATTGGTGCTAACCCGTGAAGTCATCCTCGATCGTATTTGGGGGTTGGACGCTGACGTCGGTCCTAAAGCAATCGATGCAACCGTAAAGCTCATTCGCAGAAAGCTTGGCGTACTGAAAAACAAGCAATTGATTGAGAGCATTCGGGGGGTAGGCTATAAAATTGAAGGCTAAATGGTTATCTTGGCTAAGAAAACGGCGTGGAACAGATATGTTTGATCGAACACAGCGGCGGCTTACACTTCAGTACAGTGCGGTGCTTATCGCTTTTATGCTGCTCTTTGCTTTCATCGTCTACGGATTGCTAAATTTCCTGCTGATCTATGATCAGCGGACTGAGTTGATAAATCTGCTCGATGAGGAAGCCAATGTCATTACGGGAGCATGGCAAAAACATGGAATAAATACGGGGACGCAAGGCTTAAGCAATGATCTTCTAAATAATGAAAGCCAAATATTCTATTCCTTCATAGATCATAACGAACAAGTGATATATCAAAACGAGTTAGATTCATTGGATAGAGAGGAGGTTCTCAGCCGAATTTCAACATGGAGTCCCGATTCAGAGGATACAAAGTTTCGCACAATCAAAATAACTTCTTCAGCAGCTCGCAGTCATGGCTGGAGAGGTGGAATGACAAACGAAAGCGGGATCTTTAAAGATCAAGGTATGGTGCTGCTGACGGCAGCAAGGAATGTGTATCATGAAGGCCAGACGATCGGAACGCTATATGTTGGCAAAGACATGACTTCGGAGTACGCCTTGTTCCGGATGCTGCTGATTGTTTTGATTGGGATCGGTGCTGTATTTTGCGGCTTTGCAGTGTATTTAAGTCACAGGATGTCCAGAAAAGCTATGAATCCAATCATAGAGTCATATCATCGACAGCGTGAATTTGTAGCGGATGCATCTCATGAGCTGCGAACACCGCTGAGCGTTATTCTCTCGTCAGTTGATACTTTGGAGCTTGAAGACCCGTTGAGGAATGATCCTTTTATCAAAGGGATACTATCAAACATGAAAGATGAGACGAAAAGGATGGCTGCGCTGACCGGAGGATTGCTGACACTCGCACGTTCCGATATAGAAGCGAACCATAAGCATATGGAAAAAATAAATATGAGCAGGATAGCTGAACAGGCTGCCCGGAATTTTAAAAATATAGCAGAGAAGAAGCAAATTTCTTTTGCTGCAGAAATTCCTGAAGATTTGATGCTGCGCGGTGATGAAGGACGCTTAATGCAGCTTATTGTGATATTGCTGGATAATGCGATCAAATATACACCTGAAGGCGGTGAGGTTAGACTCAAGGTGTCAGAGGCTTATTATAGACATACAGATCAAGTCTTTGTCTCTGTGAGTGATACCGGAGTCGGAATCCCTCTTGAAGAACAAAAACATATATTTAAGAGATTCTATAGAGTGGAAAAATCCCGATCCCGTGATTATGGCGGATATGGGCTCGGATTGTCTATTGCACAGGCGATTGTCCTTGCTCATCAAGGACGCATCCATGTAGAAAGTGCTCCTGGCCATGGGAGTGTATTTACGGCTGTGTTTCCGAAGTAACCATATGCAGGTGCTAAATTGCTAGATTGTTCAGTATGAGATAAAATATAACGATTGAAATCATATTCTACTAAATTAAGGATCAAAATCCAAAAGAAATGAAGGTGCTTATATGAGCAGCAATGACTCACTAGTTAAGCTCTTTTATACATAAATTTAGAAGAAGGAAATGGGAGAGGAGACAGATGAGAAAATTTAAAATTCCCTTGCCAATGCTCGTTTTTTTTATACCTGTTATCATTCTGAGCATTATGGTTTGGAAAGATTACGTAAGCGAGCTGGATAGAATCAAGGAAAATTCGACTTCATTAATAGGGATGTATCATTTGGATGATGGCAGTAAACTGATAACTTTGTCTGATGACCGTAATGGCACATGGGTGCAGCTTCAAATTTACGATACAAATACGCAAAGTCTCCTTGATGAGGCAACAATACGAGCTAATATTCATGGAATCATTTCGTCTGTGAGCTACCAGGATGGCGGTATTATCATTCCTACATATGATGACAGCTTGGGACTTCAGCTTCATCATGTACTGGACTCCGGAGATATAGAAGAATTAGCAAAAGGGACACTTCAGACTCCTTCTTACCTAACATCAGGAGTGAACTCGTGGAGGGGACGCATTATTGTATCTGGTGAGACACAGGGATCTACTCCGTATATGGCACAGGTCCGGGGAGGCGAGCTGGAGCAGGTTATATTCAGCAGTCCAGATTTCCTTCCTGCCAGACCAGAGTCCATCGGTGAGACGATTGGAGGCTTTAATGACGATGACCATGCGGTTCCTCTCTTGGAGCTGCCGCTTGTCGATGATCGGACCGCATATGTAAGCGGCATATTCGATACAGGAGAGCTTCCGGAGGTCATGATCAAACCAGCAGAAGGAAGCAGCTTTGAAGCAGCCGATCAAGCCAGTCTGAAGTTTGCACGTCACTTTGGAATGGATAGTACCAAGTTAATACGAGTGGATGGAGCTTATCCTGAGCAGGCCCGCTTCTATAATGAAGAGGCAAAAGAATGGGGGAAGGCTGTTCCTACACCGAAACCGGTGTATCAAGCCAAGGTGTTTCCGCTTAATGATCAAGAGCTGCTGATTGCAGGTTCTACGACGGAGGATGAAGTACAAGGTGAGCGTATCGGATATATCTATAACGAAACCGATGAGTCGTTTATTGATGCTTCAGCACTGATTAGCCAATTGTCGTACGAAGATATTGCAGATTCGGAAGCATTGTTTTTGAAAGAAGGGGTAGATACTCCACTTTATTTCAGCAATTCGAGCCTTACATCCGGCTGGTTGAATACGAAGAACGAGGAAAGTCAGCTGCTTCGTTTCGAGGAGGTGGAGCCTTGGATTGTGGAAGCGAGCAAAGCCAATAATTCAATATCCGGCTTTTGGAGCTATGTCAAAGAAGGCGGACCGCTGATTATCAATCTGGCTATCTGGTTGTTTATCATGCTCGTGATCCTGCTTGTACCTACGATTATTCTGCCGATCCTTATGAAGAGACGTGCACGAAATATTAGCAGAGGCAGCTTGCTGCAGGGTACGGTCGTTCAAATGCAGGAAACGGGACTTTACGTCAATAATCAGCCTCAAGTTAAATATGTCATCCGGTTTACATATGATGGTGAGCAGCGGCAAACGGAGGTGAAAAAGGTGGTGTCTTTCCTGCAACCCCTTCGTGTTGGAGATCAGGTTGTCATCAGCTATAACCCGAAGAAGAACAGTGCTGCACTGATAACGGAGCAAGATGTGCAGCATGTGGAGAAGCCTGTCACCAAAGAAGGGATACTCCATCGGATTGAATACGTAGGGTATGTACAACGCGGCGAGGTACTTAAGCTTCATTTTAATACAGAAGATGAAGATTACATTATCCCTGTGGTACAGCCGACTGGATTTAATTATGAACCCGGAGTCAAAGCACGCTTGTTTATTGCAGGGGGACAGGCGAAAATTCAAAGCTATGGCATTTCGAATGCTGGAGACAGAATGGAATCACTATTGTCTCTTGAAGCGGAAGTTACAGGTATTCAGAAGATTGAGGTTCACAATCTAGGAGACGTAAGTCTTTACTTGATGGAGCTGAACCTGGTCAATGGTCAGGAGAGTCTCCGAAAAGGTAACAGCGTGTTCGTCCCAAATGATGTGCATGTCCACAAGGGTATGCGAATATCGGTGCAGATGAACAGACGAGATTACGAGCATGAACTTAAATTATCCAATGCTAAAAAAGGGGCAGCCACAGTAGTAACTGTCACCTATGAAGGCTATGCTGTCGGAGATCGTCCGCGTGCGTTAATCACCGTAGAGCGCGGAGGGGAGACCTACGAGATACGTCAGTCCATTGAGCCGATATATGGCGTAGCAGCCGGCGATGAGCTGTGGATAGGCTATGATGACAATACAAAAGAAGCGATTATATTGAATTATTCTTCGTAATCACCAATTTTAAGAAGACTTAATGTCCTGATCAAAAATGAAGTCAAGCTGCACTCAAAGCATAAGCTAAGCTCTCATATATTAAAGATGAGGTTTGATTCATTATTTTAAGGAGATTCCATATGACCGATCAAATGCTATTAAAGCTACTTGACAGGTACAATATCCAGCAACCGGAAATTATTTTCCTCAGGCATAACGAGAATAGAACCTATCGCATCAATGATAATAACGGGAAATCCTTTTTGCTTCGTATTCATGAGCCATTAGTTGAAGACATGAAAGGATTACAGCATACATACGAAGGCTTATTGGAAGAATTGCATATGCTGGAGTCGTATGGGAGATGGAGCAGCTTTGAAGTTCAGACTCCTGTCCGAAATGCGGAAAATGAGCTGCTCACAGTCATTGAACATAATGGACAGGAAGTGAATTGCTCTATACTTACCTGGTTAGATGGAAGAGATATGAATAAAGATGATTTTAATGATATGGATACGATTATAAACCTAGGCTCTCAATTAGCAGAGCTGCACACATTCTTTATGAAATACAAGGAAGTAAACTGTATTAAGAACAGACCGAGTCAAGGTAAAGTATATAATGAGCGGATGATTCAGGTGATTCAAACTGGAGTAGGTAAAGGTTTATTTACTGCTTCTGATGCTGGCGTAATTGAACAAACATTGCGGCTAGTTAATTCACGTTTAGATGAAAATACCTGTGACGAGGGCCCTGAGCTGATTCATGGTGATTTAGGCTTGGGGAATACAATCATCACAACCGACGGAGGAGTTAGATTCATAGATTATGGTTTTTTCGGGACGGGTTATACCTCGCTGGATGTGGCTATGGGAGCGGTGATGATTCCGGCAGAAAGAAGAGATATATTTCTAAAGAGTTATTATAAAGATCGGGTTACTTCAGAAGCTGTCTTTCAAAGGCTGGAGGGATTTATGCTGACAGCGATCATTGGGTACTATGTCTTCCAAATAGACAATAAAGAAGTGCACGCATGGATGCGTGAAAGGATGCCAAAATTATGCATGCAATATTGTACACCTTTTCTCAAAGGCGAATCCATATTTTATAAAATATAACTTCCTAAATAGAGAGCCCATGTTTTTTTCTTCGCAGTATGTCGCCAAAAAATATTTCCTAAGCTCATGGCAAGGGAGTACAATATAATGATAAGTATCTCTCTAATAAGGGGCGAACGTTCATGCTGCACGAGCAATATTTGATGCTGAATCGAAAGCTAAGCACTTCTGATTTAAGTAATACTCCCATTGAGGTTACCATCGAAAAAATAGCAGAGGTATTGTTTTGTACCGCGAGAAATGCCAAATTGGTTATACGAAAAATGACAGAGCACGGATGGATTGACTTTGTTCCAGGCAGAGGCAGAGGAAACAGGTCCAAGCTTATTTTTCTGGCTGACAGGGAGGTAGTGCTGTTTGAAATGGCCAGGGAGCTTGCTCATAAGAGTCAGTTCAAGCAAGCCTATGAGCTGCTTCATACCTATGGCGGACAAAAATCGCTTGATCATTTTTCGCTCTGGCTAGATGGATTTTTTGGTCTCGAAAAGGAACACAGGAACGGGAATGAAGTCACAGATGTTCTAAGAGTACCGATCTATCGTCCAATCAATACACTGGATCCTGCAGATTGTTTTTGCAGCTTGGCTGCCCATATGATACAGCAATTATTTGATAGATTGGTGATCTATGATATCAAAACCAAGAGATTTATTCCGGCTCTTGCCCATCACTGGGAATCCAATGAAGATGCAACAGAATGGACATTTCACCTTAGAAAAGGAGTCCAGTTTCACAATGGAAGCACTCTTACTGCTGAAGATATACGATTTACGATGGAGCGGCTTGCTGTTGGAAGAAGAAACAGCTGGATTCTTAGGTCGCTCAAGCAGGTTGAGGTTCTGTCCTCTCATTCGGTACGTTTTGTCTTACATCGCCCAAACTGGATCTTTCTTCGATTCATCACGGCTGCATCGATGTCCATTCTGCCCAAGGATTATGGAGGCTTGTCTGAGGAAGAGTACTGGAAGCATCCGATCGGAACAGGACCTTTTCAGTTTACGGAATGGACGGAAAGCTGTTTCACGATGCATGCGCACCCTAATTATTATCAAGGTAGACCTTATCTTGACAGCGTCATTATTGCTACTTTACCGGCGGAGGCAGGTTCATCCAAGAAATGGAGCTGTTTGGACAGCGTCATTGAAAATGACGAGCAGAATTCTGAATCACATGATTCGGTGCCAAATCATTCAACCGATAAAGATTTAGAGAGCATTGGTTCTGATCATTACTGTACAGGGCTTCTCACCTGGAATATGCGAAAAAAAGGAAGTCATCAGTCTGCTAATTTCCGACATGCTGTTAATCTGTATTTGGATAGAGAAAGATTGATTCAGGATTTGGGCGAGCATCGATCCCATCCGGCGCACAAGTTCCTTGCGGAGAATGACTCTCCTATTCGAGCGCATCATCTTGATACAGAACAGGCTAAGTCGTTATTGAAAGAAGCGGGTTACGATGGTTCAACCATTATCATTGGCACCTATGGTCATCACGTGCATGATGCGGAGTGGATCAAGGCAAGACTTGCCGAACTGAACATTTCAGCCAACGTCATTGTAAAGACCATGACGAGTATCTTAGCGGATGGTCTGGTGGAGGAGCTGGATTGCATTGTTCACTCTGTCGTACTTCCGGGAGAAGAAGTATGCTTAATCGAAAACTATGAACAGCAGGAATGCTATATTAAAGAGCTGTTGGACCCGGGTATAACAGGGTGGGTACAGAATCAAATAGACCATGCTTTGGCGTGCACAGATCCGAAAGAGCGGATGTCCATTCTGGAGGAGATTGAGCGTAAATTGAGGGAAGATGCCCATATTCTTTTTTTGGTCCATTCGAGCTTTAAGGTTCAATCTGATGCTTCTTTTAAGGGTGTGGCTATAAACTCACTTGGGTGGATCGACTTTAAAGAAATATGGAGAAGTTAAAATAGGAAAGAGCAGTCTGCTATAGCAAGCAGATCTGCTCTTTTTTTGTTAGCGATCTTTCATAATCGATTAATGAATTAAAAAAAGCCGCATAAAGCGGCTTTCCGGACATTATAAAGATTTAGCTTTTCGTGAACGGCGTTTCCGAAAGAAGCCGTACAACCGATCAAAGAATCGAACGTGATTCACAGCATGGTTTGTCTTTCTCGTTTTGACTTTTGAATACACTCTAAAAATCCCTCTACGATCTTGTTCTTCCCATATTTTGTGCTGATACTCGGTAAGCTTTTGCACAGTGTAATCGTCCATAATAAAGACCTCCTCGTTTGCTATGTCTTTATTATGGAGCCGATAAAGGGTTCTAAAAAGTGTAAACCTTGCGCCTCATATTTCCCCTTTTATACTTTATGTTTATTAAATATCGTGAGTTGTGTCGCATAGAGATAAAGAAATAAATAGCGTGAATGATTCATATGATGAATTAAATGGAGGACAGAAGAATTTAAGGAGGAGGTGCGCTCCGTATGTTAACACTAATGCTGTTCTTCTTTGCTGTAGCTGCTGCGATCGCGAGCGTAGATACTACCTGCGGATTAAATGTATTAGGGAGTTTGGACAGTACGAAAGGGAGCAAAACGAAATATGCGCTTGTTTATATTTTCTTCTGCACGTTAGGAGGCACAGTTACTGGATGCTTGATCGGCGGATTGAATTCTATCATTTCGCTAACAGGTTTTAACGCATACTACCAGCCCGTCATTATTGCAATTTTTGTTCTTTTTATGCTCCTTGAGTTGTTCAATAAGTCGGGTATTCTCCCTTCTGGCAATTTTATAGTACCTTCAACTTGGATTAAATCTGCAGGCTATCGATCAGCGGCGTTATGGGGGAATATCCTGGGACTTGGTTTTATTACGCTGCAAGCAGGAGTGCTGTTCCATGCTTATGTACTAGTGTCCCTGTTCACATCGCCTTGGTGGGTAAGTATTGCTGCCGGATTTTGCTTTGGCTTGGTAAGAGGAACCGTATTCAGTCTGCCGCTCATCAGATCCGTGGTTTATCACTTGCTGGAAAAAAGAACCGGTCAATATACATCTCTTACAGCCGTCAGATTGGCTGCGTCCTATGCACTTATTTTAGGTTCGATTGTTATGCTGCTGACATTATAATGCTGGTACATAACGGTTCAGCACTAGCTGATTACTTGTCAAAGGAGCAAATGCAATATGTATTACCTTCTTGCAATTCTCTTTACTTTTCCAGTGATGATGTCCATAGCCAGCTCTCTGTGGGGGAAGGTATTGGGTGATCCAACTAATTTTCCGGCCCATCCGTATCTATACCGGATACTCATTACCGCACAGATTTTGTGTGCTCTTGTCGTCTTTATTTATCATTCAGCAATTAGCTTTCTAATTCTTTCTCTTGTTTATTTAGCTCAATGTGTGGGCGTACTCGTCTTGATCCATACAAAAGGAAAGGTTGAATGTGGATGCTTGGGTCCGCAAGTGGGCTCCAGATTAAGCTACTCTCTTGTACTCCTAAACTTGTTATTTACTCTGGCCGGCTGTCTCTTCAGCTATGTTGCTCAGTATATGAGCAATCCTGTACTCATGCTTGAGGGAGCATTTATCTTTGTGATGCTGCTTCTGCTTGCTCTTCTGGTTGTCGTTGGCATTCCTGATGCACGATATGCGATCAAAGCTTACCGTGCGGCAGGTGCGGTATATCATCCCACTATTAATAAGCGGGGAGGCAATAGTACTTGACTACTTTCTTTTGGATATCGTACATCGTTCTATGGTTTCTTGTCGTTCCGCTCGTCATATTGAATCTGGTTCTGTTCAGGCAGCTGGGAATTATGATTATGGGCACAGCAAGGGGAGTGAATCAGTCCGGCATTCCTGTAGGACAAAAAATCCCCAGAGCCGCTACACTCAGCCTGAAGGGTCATGAATGGTCTACTCTTGAGCTGGTCGGCACCCCATCGTTGATGCTCTTCGGTTCACCGACCTGTAAAGAATGCGCAGAGATTATGCCGGATTTCAAGCGGATCGCGGAGCTGAATGAGGTGAGACCTGTTCTTCTGTTATTCTCAACTGCGGATCTTGCTTCGGAATATGTACAAAAGATCAATTATGAGGATGAGGTCCTCCTCGTTAGCTCTGATTTTGCACATCAACTGGATGTACAGGTGACCCCATTTGCTTATGCCGTCGATACAAACGGTGTAATCAAGCATAAGGGATTAGTGAACAGCCGTGATCAGCTGGAGATCTATATCGAAGCTTCAAAAGCATCATGAATGAGGTGGAATATGTGGCGTAAATCAAAAAATACAGATGAGGAGACCCAGGATTTCATCAGCAGACAGGTGAGAAAATGGACTCGAGGGAGCTGGCTGAATAAAGCAGCGGAAAGCATAGCCGTGGCTTTGGCAAAGCTTCTCATCCGTCCAAAGGATGGTATGGCTAAAGTTTCCTTTATTGCTGGTCTCTGCTCCGCTCCTCATGGTCAAGTATGTAAGGGGTGCGATGCAGACGGTTCATGTCCTTCCACCTATGCGACGTGTACAACATACAATGCATTAATGGGATGCAGGGGGCTGTGCCCTCATCCCTCCGGTTGGTGGTACACCAGCGATCCTGTGGGATTCAGAACAAAATGCACAGACTGTGTATCCAGTTTTGTTCAGCCGTACACTCAAGGAAACTGGTGTTACAAAGGAGCGCATATCGGCGGTGAATATGTCATCTGCGGCTGTAGATCCACCTTATTGTATTAGCGTGTTAGATATTCGATGCTCTTGACGGACACGAAGGTATGGGCAGGTGCATATACTGCGAGCAAGAAGAGAATAAGGAGGAACGTCATGTCTACACAGCGTGAACGGCAGTTGATGTTTCAATGTGAGCACCAGGTGGCGGATTATTTAAAAAAGTACCGGGAATATGTGAAGCAGTCTTGTGAGCAATTTATGAATCATGACGTCAGCATTCAAACATTGGATGGGGAAACGGTTGAGGGTACAATTGTCAGCATAGATCCTCATCATGTATATATTAGACTTCATGATCAGCGTGGGATTGGAGGTCCCGGATTTTATGGTCCAGGAGGCCCGGGATACGGAGGACCTGGTCCGAACTGGGGACACGGAGGCGGTCACGGTCATGGTCACGGTCACCATGGTCCAGGATATGGCGGACCTGGATATGGTGGACCCGGATACGGACCCGGATACGGACCCGGACCGAATCCCAATGTTATTTTGCCGCTCACTCTATTTAATTTGTTAACGCTAAGCTTGTTGATGTAGCTAGCTATACTCTTAAACATTAGAGAAAACAAAAAAACTGCGGGATAACCGCAGTTTTTTTATGTTCAAAAGAGGATGCAAGGTTGCGAAGTAAACAGTACCTGCTATGATATACTAATAAATCCCATACTAACTATCTATTACTGGAGGTTATCTAATGCAGGTATGGTTCAAGCATAACTGGATGTTGAGAGAACAATGGTATGAATGGTGTCAGGATATTCCGCATGAAGAGCTGCTGAAAGAGCGAACGGGAGGAGTCGGAGGCATTCTGAAGACATTATTCCATATCGTTGACGTAGAATGGAGCTGGATTCAGGTCCTGCAAGGAAAACCTGATTTTCAGGAGGATTTTGAGAACTACAATACATTGGAACAAGTAAGAGAGCTTGATAAGCGGTTTCGGGAAGACATTGAGGATTTTGTTAACAGCTGGGATGACAGCATGGAGAGAAATCCTTTTTATGATGAACGTGGGGATGAGCAGGTTGATATTGATGCTTGGGGAGAGATCATGCGTCATACGATTGCTCATCAAATACATCATTTAGGTCAAATCTCAGTTTGGGCTAGAGAAATAGGAAAACAGCCGCTTTCTCCCAATGTAATCGGAAAAGGGCTGATTGAACCTCGAATTGAGAGTAAACGATCAGTTTAAATATCTATTTTGAAAAGGAGTAAGTTTACTTTTATTTCTATCTAAACTATTAAATTATCTCAAAATGAGTATAAACCTCCTATCATTCATCTATACATATTATTTTATGTTACATATAATATTGTATCTTAATAGTATAGGAGGTATGGTCTATGGCTGTGTTTGTTGATGCCAGAACTTCACAGAATGCCAGTTTTGCCAACTCCATTGCAATTCCCATTCTAGTTATCAATACGCCGCAGCTGTTTGGTCAAATCGGTTTGCAGACAGAAGGGACAGGTGCAATTCCACGTGTGCTGTTAACAGGAACGATTTCTTTGCAGCTGCCACTAGCTCTGGTAGGCATAACGATTACAATCGTCAGAGGAACAGCTCCTACTGATCCTCTTGTTTATTCAGCGACATCCACTTTTGATTTGAGTCTGCTTGCTCCACAGGTTATAGCTTTTAACGCGGCAGATTACAACCCGCCGGTTACACCTCAACTAACGTATACTGCTTTTGTCAGCTCCAACTTGTTAGGAGCAGTGCGGGTAGGCCCAGAAAGCTTTAGCGGAACTCTTGTTTCAGATAATTTGTAATTATATATTTTGAGTGATTGACTCCGCCAACTTCTCTGATGGTGGAGTTATTTTATTAATGACGACATATCAAGATTGTAGGCCCATGCTATAATGGATAAAAAAATAGAGTGGGTGTGTTTCAATGACATACGAGAAAATCAAACGTTCGTGGCGGGCGGATAAATTATCCCAGCTTGGCTCGTCCATATTTGCAGAAGTCGCTGAATGGAAAGAAGAGGCACGCTCTTCCGGCAAAGAGATTATCGATTTAGGAATTGGCAGTCCGGACCGTGGACCCACAGAAGCGATCCGTGAGGTGCTCAGCAGTGCAGTCCTTGATGAAAAAAACTATGCCTATCCCGCTTCCAGCGGAAGTCTTGCTTTTCGAGAACAAGCATCTGCCTGGATGAAGCATCGTTTTGATGTCACGGTAGATCCGAAGTCAGAGGTATTGGCACTCATGGGTTCTCAGGACGGACTGGCTCATCTTGCTCAGGCGATTTGCAATCCGGGAGATATCGCTATCGTTCCTGACCCGGGTTATCCGATCTACTCCGGCTCTCTGGCTATTGCTGGAGTTACGCACTGGCATCTTCCGCTGAAGAAGGAGAATGGCTTTCTGCCTGATTTAAACAGTATTCCGGAAGAAGTATGGGAAAAGGCTGTATTTATACTGCTTAATTTCCCCGGGAACCCGATCGCAGTGGAAGCCGATGCTGCTTTCTTTGAAGAGCTGGTCCGACTTGCACAGAAATGGAACGTACTTATCGTCCACGACTTGGCCTATTCGGAGATGGGATTTGATGACTACCGGCCTATGAGCATTTTGCAAGTGCCCGGCGCAATGGGTACAGCAGTTGAATTCCATTCCTTCTCTAAGAGCTTTAACATGGCAGGCTGCCGAATTGGTTTCCTTACGGGAAATTCGGAGGCGATCTCCTCATTACGTGAATTGAAGAGCAATATTGACTACGGTGTGTTTGAGCCCATTCAGACCGCGGCAATTGCCGCTCTTGAACAGGCAATAAGCAAAGGGAAAGATGATAGGGGAGTAGCGCCTGTATATGAAGCTCGCCGGGATGCTTTTGTCGAGGCGCTTGCAGACGAAGGATGGAACGTATCAAAACCGAGAGCGACGATGTTCCTATGGGCATCGCTGCCCGAAAGCGTAAGCAATCAGCCTGAGCCATGGAGCTCCAGACAATTTGCTCGAGAATTGCTGCTGTCTACAGGAGTCGTTGTCATCCCAGGGGATGCTTTTGGAACCGAGGGTGAGGGCTACGTTCGGATCGCAATGGTTCAAGAACAAGCAGTGCTGGTGGAAGCTGCAAAACGTATGGGGAAATTTATTCGGGAGCATGATCTGCGGTAAAGCTTTATCAACTAACTGGCTGCGTGGGGGGATTCTGGGTTGGAACAGACGATTCAAGATATGTTCAGTGATGACGTGGTAGACAGAGGAGCTTCTAATTACGGTCTCAAAAGCTCTGATTTAAAATTTATCGGGGGATTTCAAAATTTCATATATGAATATGAACTCGAAGGCTTCACTTATATCATGAGATTTACACCGAGTCCTCATCGCAGCTATGATGCGGTAAATGCCGAGCTTGATTATATTCAATATCTAGCTGAGAACGGATTAAAGGTGTCAGAGCCTGTCCATTCAGCACAAGGCGCTCTATCAGAGCTTATTCAGACAGAGCAGTGTTATTTCACCTGCTGCGCTTTCAAGAAAGCACCTGGAAGCAAGGTGAACTATCCCGAATGTCTTGAGGATCATACACTTTATGAGAAGCTAGGCAGGTACACTGGAAAAATGCACGCTTTATCTAAAGGGTATCAGCCTAAGAATGGATCGAAGAAGAGGCATGATTGGACACAAAATTATTATTTACAGAATATTGATGTCCTCCCTTCTCAGCTGGGAGCCGTTAAAAAACGATATTTTGAGCTTATTCATGAGCTTTCCATGCTTTCTAAGTATAGTGACAGCTACGGTCTGATACATAACGACATTAATGTCGGAAATTTTCACTTGGATGAACAAGGAGAGATCACTCTTTTTGATTTTGATGAGGCCCAGTACAGCTGGTTTGCAGAGGATATCGCCGTCCAGTTGTACTATCTCGTCTATGTATATGGAGGCGAGAAAGGCAAGAAGCTGAGAGAAGAACAGGCAAGCCGCTTCATGGAATATTTTATGAAAGGCTACATAGAAGAGAATTTGATCAGCGAAGATTGGCTCAAGCAGATTCCGCTCTTTTTGCAATTACGGGAGCTTATTGTATTTATCGGAGCTTTTCGTAATTACGACGGAGACGTAACGTTCAGCAGCTCGGATAATCAGTGGTTTAAAGACTGGATCAGAGAAAGCAGAAATAGGCTTGAAACAGGAGAAGCGATCGTAAATATATGGAATTAGAATACTAAGGAGGGGAAAAGATTGACTGATAAATTAATAAGAGTAGGTACAACTTATATTCCAGTTTCAAGTGTGGAACGATCTTCGGAATGGTATGTAAACAAACTAGGGGCGGAAATAAGCTACAAAGATGAAGACAAGGCGATACTTAACCTTGCTAATCAAAGCATCTTTCTAGTCAAATCTAAAGAAAATCAAAGTTCTAATTTTTATGATATACACGGCGAAGAGCGTTTTTCATTAACATTTGAGGTCGATGGGTTAAGAGCTTTAGAAACTATACATAAGGACTTCATTGGTGAGCAAATTAAAGTTGGAGAAATTGAAGACAGAGGACACGCTGGAAAGAACTTTGTCTTCTACGACTTAGATGGTAATAAATTTGATGTTTGGAGCGAATTAAGTCGGGTCTTCAAAGAAAAATACTTAACTTCCGAATAAGATTTTGAACAATAAAAAGAGAACTCCACACATGTGATCATGGTTGGAATTCTCTTTTTTCATTATAGAATTAGAGTCACTCTTTAGCATGGCTAATAAACAATTTATTCAAAGGAAGATTGCTGTTTACATACTGACTTTATACTCCTGAATGACATGCGCCTTCCTGTAGGCACCTGGCGTCATGTTTGTTACTTTTTTAAACGAGCGGTTGAATGATGTAATATTGTGATAGCCCACAAGCTGACTGATTTCACTAACGTTCAGGTCAGTTGTAGCCAGTAACTCACAAGCCTTTGACATTCTGATCCCCTGCAGATGATCACTGAAATTCATTCCGGTCTTGTCCTTGATATAAGCAGAGAGATAAGCGCTCGACAAGTTCAGTTTATCGGAGAGATAGTCGAGTGACAGATCTTCCATGTACTTGTGCTGTATAATTTCAAAGAACATCGTAATGATAGGTTCCTGCACCGATGCTGCGCGTTTTCTTATAAGAGAGCATGCTGCTGTGACAAAAGAATTAAACCCTTGCTGGTACTCCTCATATGTGTGGCAATCCTGTATTCCTTCCATCCACAGCTGTAATGCCGGATAGCCGTCCTCACCAGGCAGAAGCTCTTTTGCCATCTCCATCAGTTTTATAGAAATCATATTCGTAAATTGTTTGAATTGCTGGATTCCTGCTCCAGACTCATAGAACTGGCCTATCCATTCTTCGATGATCTCCATGCTGCGCCCCTCGTCGCCTGACTGCAGGGCATTGTTTAGATTTTTTTGCTTCGCTGAAGAGATTACTGGAAAATCTGGCAGTGTACGCTCTTCAAACAATATCTGAGTTTCCTCCGCAAGATAGGCTTGTGAGGAGAGAATACGCAGACGATGATATGCGTCATTAAAGCCAGAGGCGTCAGCAACCAGCGGACTTACACCTACATTTACAAGATAATGTTCGTGATCCTCATCAAACGTTTGCTTAATCCGTTCCAGAAGCAGGCCGAGATCCTGAGCAGAAGCTCCTTTGAGCACAGAGACGATTTCATAGCTTTCGAGCTGAAAGGTGTGCGTATCCTGCACAGACTCGGAAGATATGAGGTGGATATGCTCAAGCAAATGCCGGATAACATGCTTCTTGTCATCTTGATCCTGTATTCTCTCTTTACGGAAACGAATGTCATAATAAACAATATGATAACGCCCCGTACTGTTAAGAAAATCTGCCCATTCATTAATATCAGTATTGATATTTTTAAGCTGGTTCATATAAGTATAGCTTTGAAGAGCCGCTTTTTGCTCCTTTAACCGGGTTATAATGCTTTCTTTTTCATTCTGCAGCTGCTTTATTCGTTTCTGGATCAGATCAAATTCCCATATTTGATTCCCTGAAGCAGACTCATTCTTATTGAGTGGTTCATGGATTTCAGCTTCGCCAGACGTCCGATCCAGCAGACTGGAGAGCATTTGCTTCACTGGAGAATGCAGCCTTCGGCTTAAGATTACAGCTGCGGTAATAGCCAAGGCGAATGATATCGCAAACACCAAGAGCAGATATTTTGAGAGCTGCTGCAGCTGAACGGTAATTTGAGTATCCGGGGTCGATGTGATGTAGGTCAAGCCGTCGCTGCCAACCGTTTGAAAATAATAAGAACCATCCTGCTTAATCATCGTTTGGTTACTGTCAAACAAAGGAATATCCTTCACCTGAACAGATGTATCCATGTTATATAAGACCTGTCCTTTATCATCCATTAAGATTAAATTCCCTTGTCCAGCCGTACCGAAAAATGCATCTGTCGCCTGCTCAATATCGATCATGGCTACGAGCTGATAGGAGGTATCCGGATATTTAAACACATACGGCATAAGCGACTTGACCTCATGGTCCCTTGAGACGAGCTCGAAAGAAGAAACAGGCAGCATACTAAACGAATCTTGACCGTCAAGCTGGTCTTTCCAATCGGAAAGTGTATAGTTCACGTTGTGATAAAAACGTTCAAACATATACTCGTTACTGCTGCTCCCGTTTTTTCCAAATGCCAGGTCAGCCTGATCCAGATGGACAATGACGTCTTGTACCATAAATAGAGGATTATAGGCCTCTTTGCGAATGTGTTCAATCGCCTCCTTTGCTTTTAAGAAATTTGCTCCGTCTGCACCATACCTCGTCAACTCACTATTAAAGCTGATTAGATCCGAATTGTGATAAAGATCGAAGAGCAGAATCTGAATCCTCTCAAAATATTGGGAAAACCGCTCCGCCGTATTCTCCGCCTGCACCTGACTGCTCCGAATGATCTCCTGCTCGAGCCCGTTTCGAAACATTTTATAGATCAGTACATAGAAGCATCCAAACAACAGGATGAGGGAGAGGAAGCTTACAAGTATTTTAAAATATAACGAACGCTGATGAGTTTGAATCCACTCCATAGAGCTGTCATCTCCTAACTTTAACTATACTTTTGTGTTACTCGGTCCACTACCTAATCGGATAATTGTAGCAAATAAGTATTAACGCCCGGGAGCTCTCATGTTAATCGGATGTAAAATGCAAGTATGTATTTTTTAAGATTGTATTGCTTTTTTAAGAAAAGATGATAGGTTTCGTAAACTTCGGAAGAGATGACTACTATCTAAAGAACGGTAAATACCACTTTTCAATATGCTCTTGTATGATGTGACTTGTAAGCGACAACAACCAAACGAAACATGCAGTTTAATAAAGAGGGGGTGTAGGTATTGGGAAGGATGTATTGACGGGGGAACAGGTATCATTAAAAAAAGAACGTTCTAAATGGAAGCAAAAAAACAGTCTGCGGTCATGGACAAAAAATTGGGAACTGTATTTGTTATTTCTGCCCGTAATCGCATACTTTATTATCTTTCATTATATTCCAATGTACGGAGTACAAATTGCATTCAAGGACTTTATCGCCAATAAAGGGATATCCGGCAGTCCATGGGTAGGATTTGAACATTTTGAACGTTTTTTTGACAGCTTTTATTTTTGGCGGATTATTAGCAATACCCTTGGTATCGGGATATATGAACTGATTGTTGGTTTTCCCATTCCGATTATACTTGCACTTATGATCCATGAGCTGCGGACGGGAAAATTCCGTAAATTTGTTCAGACGGTAACCTATATGCCTCATTTTCTATCAACCATTGTAATGGTAGGCATTATCATGATGTTTTTGTCTCCTGTATCTGGGCTCGTGAATGTAGTGATCTCCCTGTTTGGCGGTGAACCGATCAGCTTTATGACTGAGCCTGGGTGGTTCAAGAGCATCTATGTATGGTCAGGTGTATGGCAGACGATGGGCTGGAGCTCCATTATTTATATTGCAGCTTTAGCCGGAATTGATCCTCAGCTGCACGAAGCCGCAAGGGTAGACGGAGCTTCGCGGCTGAGGAGAATATGGCACATCAATATTCCAGGTATTGCCCCGACCATTATTGTCCTGCTTATTTTGAACATGGGCTCTATTCTTGGAGTGGGCTTTGAAAAAGTATTTCTTATGCAAAACAACTTAAACATGGAAAGCTCAGACGTAATCTCGACAAACGTATATCGCAGCGGGATCCTTGGTGCACAGTACAGCTTCTCTGCCGCGGTTGGTCTGTTCAATTCCATAGTCAACTTCATTATGTTAATTATCGTTAACCGGATTGCGAGGAAGGTAAGCTCAAGCAGTCTATGGTAGAAAGGAGGGATGGGGTTATGGCGGAAAGCCGGGGAGACCGATTTGTCATGATAACCATCTATATTCTGCTCGGGATCATTTCTCTCATTGTCCTATATCCAATTTACTTCGTAATGATTGCTTCGATCAGCAATCCGGAGGATGTCATGCTTGGAACCGTGTGGCTGTGGCCGACAGACCTTTCTCTAGTCGGATACGAGCGGATTTTTGAGAATAACGAGCTGATGAGGGGTTACCTTAATACAATTTTATACACTTTCTTTGGAACAGCGCTTAACGTAGTGATGACTATAGCAGCAGCCTATCCGTTGTCGCGTCAAGATTTCAAAGGAAGAAATGTATTTACGATGATGATTGTGTTTACGATGTTCTTCAGCGGAGGCATGATTCCGACTTACCTGCTTATTAAAGATCTAGGGATGCTCGACACCTTCTGGGTAATGATTCTTCCTACTGCGGTATCGGTATGGAATATTCTCATTATGAGAACCTTTTTCCAAAACTCGATTCCGAAAGAACTGCAGGAGGCAGCATTTCTGGATGGCTGTTCGAACATGAAGCTGCTAGTACGGATCATCCTTCCCTTGTCAGGGCCTGTGCTTGCTGTTATGGTGCTGTTTTATGCGGTCGGACACTGGAACAGTTATTTCAATGCTATGATTTATCTTTCAGATAGGGACAAGTATCCTCTGCAGCTGTTTTTACGTGAAATTCTGATTCAGGATCAAATGCAGAACATGGTGGATCTCGGCAGCGATACCTTCTCCAAAAGCTTGATGGAGGTTGAGGCCATCAAATACGCAGCGGTTATTGTGACCAATCTGCCAATGCTTCTTCTGTATCCTTTCCTGCAAAAATACTTCATTAAAGGCGTTATGATCGGTGCGATTAAAGGCTAAACAAAGATTTTACTAAAAATTGAGGAGTGAAATTGAGTATGTGGAAAAAATGGGGAAGTCTTTCGTTGTCGTTAGTTATTGCTGCCAGCTTAATGGCAGGCTGCAGTTCAGGAGGCGGCGAAACTGCCGACGAAGGAAGTACTCCGGAAGCAGCATCTAATCTGAACGAGACAGGAATGCCTATCGTTAATGAGAAGATAACACTAGACTTTTTCACAGGCAAATGGAACGGAAACAGCAGTAATTATGATGAGGTATTAGTGTGGAAGAAGTATCAGGAGCTGTCTAATATTGATATCAATTTTAATCTGGTTCCTTTTGAAACGCTGACTGAAAAACGAAATCTAGCGCTTGCCGGCGGCGATTATGGAGATGTCTTTTACTCAGCGAGAGTAGGTTCAGCAGAGCTGACCCGTTACGGCCCGCAAGGTGTATTTATTCCACTGAATGACTTGATTGATCAGTATGCTCCCAACTTTAAGAAGCTAATGGAGGAAAATCCGGATATCCGCAAAGGGCTGACGATGCCGGACGGCAATATCTACTCACTGCCTTCTGTCTATGATCCGAACTTCCTATCCATGCTGATCGGTACACCGCTGTGGATCAATGAAGACTGGCTGAAGCAGCTGAATATGGAGGAGCCTGAAACCATTGATGAATTCTATAATTATCTCAAGGCAGTGAAAGAAACGGATCTAAATGGAAACGGCAAAAATGATGAAGTTCCGTTCGGTGGTAATGGAATTACCCCAATTATTGATCAGATCAAAGGGGCATGGGGTCTCGGAACCAAGGGACTAGGACATAAATTTGTTGACGTTGATCCGGACACGAATGAGCTGCGCTTTACCAAGACTCTTCCGGAATATAAAGAAATGCTACAGTTTATGAACAAGCTCTATACTGAAGGCCTGATTGACAAAGAAATATTCACAATTGAGAGCAGTGCATTAAACGCCAAGGGACAGGCAGATCTGCTGGGCTCGACGATTGTTCCGAATCCAGACACGGTTATGGGCAAGGATAATTTCATCGGTCTCGGCGCGCTGGAAGGTCCGCATGGAGATAAGCTGTATTCCCATGTAAAAGTTCCAATGGTACACGTTGGTGCCTTTGCTATCACAGATAAAAATGAACATCCGGAAGCAACCATTCGCTGGATGGATCACTTTTATGGCCAGGAAGGCGCTACGTTCTTCTTCATGGGAGAAGAAGGAACAACTTATAACAAAAATGCTGATGGAGAGCTGGAATATATTGAAGAAATCACAAATAATCCGGACGGACTGACAATGGACCAGGCGCTGACAAAGTACTTTACCTGGACAGGCGGAAGTTATCCTGGTTATGTGAAGGGAGAATACTTCAAAGGCTCTGAGACTTTGCCAAATTCAATGGAAGCAGCTGAAAAGGCTGAGCCAAATGCAGTTGAAGATATTTGGTTTAACTTTAACTTTACCAATGAAGAGACTGAATATATGTCCTCGGTAGGTAAAGACATCCAAGATTATATTGGAGAAATGGAAGCCAAATTCGTTAATGGCAGCGCATCGTTTGATCAATGGGAAGAGTACGTAAACACGATTGAAAAAATGGGGCTCGAAGAGTATATGAATATCTATCAAACTGCTTATGAGCGCTATAATGCCAGCTGATAAACGGATGAAGATAGCAATCATGGGATGTGGGGCTGATGGAAAAAGATACGCAGAATCTTATTCAAAGCACCCAGGAGTAGAGTTAATAGGTATTTGTGACCGTAATTTTGGTGCAGCATTAAGCTGGGCGGATCATTATAATACAACAGCTTTCAATTCGCTGCCGGATCTTCTTGCAAAAGCAAAGCCGGATCTGCTTCACTTTACATTTCCAGCAGTGGAGCACTTATCTGATCTGTACCTTGCTGCAAAGGAAGGAATTCATCTTGTATGCGATAAACCGATTGGCGTTCATTCCTCTGAAATGGATAGAATCGAAGAAATCTGCAGTTTGCACGGTGCAAAGGTGATCCCTTATCACCATGCTCTGCACGATCCTGCTTATGCAGATATGGCACAGAATGTAAAAGCAGGTGCTATCGGGCAGCCGGGAGTAGTACATATTCGGCGGGTTATCGCAAATTCTCATCATAACCTGATGAACTCCTTGATCGAAGATATTGAGTACATGTGTCATTTGTTAGGGGAGGTTGAAACTGTATTTGCCCAGCAGATTAGCAGAAGTTTAACTCAATTTGTTCTGGTGACCTTGAAGTTTCAGAGAGGAACCATCGTAAATTTGGAAGGAATTTTAGAGGTTTCGGGACATGGCTCAACTGAAGTTGAAATGGCCGGGAATAAAGGGATTATTCGATCCAATTCGGAGAAAAGCGCAGCTGTGGAAGTTAGGAAAATTCATTCTGATGCAGCAAAATACACGATAGTGGATTCCGAATCTCCTCATCGGCGATCAGAAATTAGCTTGAGCAGTCCGTCATTCGAGGATTCAACCAGCCGATTTATTCGATCAGTAATACAGACTACATCTAACCAAACAAAGCCTGAAATTACTTATCGAGATTCATGGAACGCTGCCATTGTAATTGAAGCGGCACGCTTCTCAGCGGAACATAAGCAATCCGTAAACATGAACACATTTCGCTTATCTAAAGGGTGGTGGAGAGATGCGTAAGCTTCAGATTGGAATGATCAGCTTCGCCCATTCTCATGCCTTTAGTTATTACAGACAGCTGCAGCAAATCGAAAATGCTGAGGTGACCGCGATTGCAGATCCTGTACATAATCGAGTACAACATATTGCTGAGCGGGACGGAATTCAATATCACAAGGACTATCAAGAGCTGCTCGGTATGCCGGAATTGGATGCTGTAATCATTTGTTCGGAGAATGTTCATCATGCAGCCATCGTTATTGACAGTGCGAAGGCAGGCAAGCATATTTTGTGTGAAAAACCGCTTGGAACTAGCCTTGTGGAAATGCGTCAGATGATAGAAGTCTGCAAAGAGAAGCAAGTTCAGCTTATGACAGCCTTTCCCTGCCGTTTTCTACCGGCAGTCGTTCAGGTGAAGGAAGCATTAGACCGAGGTGAAATCGGAGAAGTGCTTGCAGTTAAGGGGTATAACCGTGGCGGTATGCCGGGAGGCTGGTTTGTCGATCCGCAGTTGTCGGGAGGAGGCGCAATACTTGATCATACCGTGCATGTAACTGATTTGCTGAACTGGATGCTTGGAGCAAAGCCGCGTGTTGTTCATGCGGAAAAAGGAACTCTCTTTCACGATATACCTGTGGAGGATTCCGGCTTTGTGCATTTGGAATATGAAAGTGGAGCTATCGGTATGATTGACACCAGCTGGTCCCGTAATCCGGTATTTCCATACTGGGGAGATGTGTTGCTCGATATTATCGGAACCAATGGAGTCATAAGAATGGATGCTTTTGCACAAGTGAACGAGGTGTTCAGCATGGAGCATGGTAAAGCCCGTTACAGCTATTGGGGAGACAAGATGGATCATTACATGCTTCAGGATTTTATTGACCGCATACTGGAAGGATTGCCAGTTTCGGTTACTGGAGAGGATGGATATGCAGCTGCTGAAGTAGCCTTGGCTGCTTATGCATATCTCGATAGACAATAAGTTCATATAGTGAATTAAGCTGAAAGGCGCTTCTCAAATACGGAGAAGCGTCTTTTTATTCATCAGATTAAATAGGATGGAAACGAGAAGCAGACTGATTAAGCTCGAATCGATGATCCTGACAACATGAACACCATAGCTTTGAATAGGTACAGGATCAGCCATATTCCAGAACATAAAGAGAATAAGTGCGAATAAGCAGATGCCTGACCAGTAAATCCATTTTCGAAGAGAAGGAATTTCACGATGAACCCATTGTTTATATTTTCTCGCACGAAACAGCATGTAAACAAGAATCAGCGTAAGTCCGGCAAGTGTCCCTCCATGCTGCAAAAACTTATAGACCGGAATGTCATAGCCAGAGAGATGAAAAGTAAAGTCCAGTATTGGTATCACTCCAACCATAAATCCGTGCTGGTGGGTGAAAGCATCCCAAACGACGTGAGTAAGCATACCCAATAATGCAGAATAACAGAAGACGATCACCTTGGCTGGAATGCTTAGATTTGACTTGCGTTCATATCGATCCTGTAAAAATAAAGGTAAATGATCAAATAACGTTTTATGTATGAAAAAGTGATAGATGAAATAGATTAGAGCGACAAGCGGCAGATTAAAGTAAAAAAATCCGGCGTAGGTATGTCCCGTCATTCCGGCAGGCTGCCCTCTTAAGAAGTATTCAAAATCTGGGGCCATGCTTCCAAGCACCAAGGCGGTGAAATGAATGTATTTGCTGTTGCGTGAAAAAGGCAGCACGGCTGCGGGATGTGCGAATGTTAGAGGCATATTTTCTCCCTTTTAATTAAAATCAGTCTATAGATGTAGATGACATTCCATCTGGCGCACGTTACAAGAACAATATTGAATAGATATCATACTCATGGAGGTGATTGGTAATGGAGTCACTTGAAATAGTCAGCATGTCTAAGCTTACTGAACAACAGATACTGCAGGCAGCTGAAGTCTATGTAAATAGCTATTATAGTGAGTTAAGTTCATTGTCGAAAGATGAAACTGTATTGACGAAAATAATAAAATCATCGTTTATTGAAAAACAATTCTATGCGGCTGTAATGGATCACCAGATCGTCGGGATCATGGCATACTCTACAAGCAGTAGTCGTTCCCAGCATTTTGAGAAGGATGCGTTAAAAAGGGTACTGGGTACCACTCAAGGCAGTGTAGTTCACTATTTTCTTGCAAATCAGTTTCATAAAAAGCTTCCGCTTAATGAGAATGAATGTTTTCTAGAAGCGGTGGCAACCGATCCAAAGTATCGAGGACGAGGTATCGCAACCTCCATGCTGCTTCACCTGATCCAACAGCTTCCTTTTAACGTATTTAAACTGGAGGTAGTTGATACGAACAGAGCAGCCCGCTCCATTTACGAAAAGCAGGGTTTTCGCGTATATAAGACAGTGAAGCAAAGACTGTTTCGTAAACGACTTGGATTTAAGGAAAAGCTGTACATGATGAAGACGGTGGATAAGTCGATTTTGTAGCGTTTTTCAAAAAAATAATTGAAGTTTACTGGCAGGCAGCAAACCTACCCTACGCCGAATACGTTTCTATAGATGAATGTAGAAAAATGCGTATAAGGGGGAGGGAGTATATGGATTCTCAAAATAACAGCGAAAACCTGATGCAGGATGAGCATATGAATGAGGCAAAGAAACAAACGAAACATCGAACTAAAAAGAAAAACATCTTTATGCTTACTGCTTCTATTGCAGCTTTCCTGTTAGCAGGGTACTTGGTCATGGAGCAGACCTTTCCGGATATGAAGGCGGAGAGTCGATTTTCACCCGAGATGAAGAAATATATTGAAGTCATTGATTACGATAAGACACTGATGATTGCGGCAGAAAATAATCTTTTGCAGGAGTATCATACAACGGACTCAAGCGGAGATTATGCTTTAACCGTGGGAGGTGTCATCGCTGACGAGGAAAAAGCGGTTGTGCTTTACTCTGTTAGTGGACCGGAGCTTATGAAGAACGAGGACGAAGTTAGAAATGTTGAATTAATTATCGGCAAAGATTTACCCCATTCGGTTAGTTCAGGCGCTCTAGCGATAGATGAAGAGGATACCAGCATTTACCGCAGCATTTCTCTGAATATGCAGGATGGAGAAGTTATACCCAAGGAATTGAAGCTGGAGCTAGAAATACAAGATCAGCAGCTGAAGGTCATCATTCCTGTGGATCATTCCCGTTTCTCTGGCATGCGCGAAAATATCGATATAAACAAGGAGATCGTTATAGACAGTCAAAAGGTGCTGCTTCATGATATGGAAGTCCTGCCTCTAAAAAACAAAATTAGAATGGAAACATTCAAAGACAATAAGAATAAGGTAAACAGCTTGATAGGGTTATCATTAGCCGATGACAACGGGAATAAGTGGAGCGAAATCATGAATGGCATAATCGGATCCGGTGACTTAAGTGAAGGAACATATACGGCATACATGGAGAGTACTTACTTTGAACAACCTAACAAGCTTTTTTTAGCTATGGATGGAGCCTATATTTCTGAAAAAGATGGAGTGCTGGTGATCAACACGGAAAAGGGCGAAATAGTAGAAGCGCCGGATGATCAGCTTAAGCTTATTGAGGTTAATCGGATGGAGGATCATTTCGAGCTTTCGATTCAATATGAGGAGTTAGAACCTGCCGTGCCAAATCATGCTCGGGGATATCAGTTATTCGAACATAAAGGATCGTTCACCGATGCCGCTGGAATCGAATATCAGCTTTTAGATAGAAACGGTACGAAGAGTACTACGGATATGGATGACAAGCAGATTACTTATATCAACTATTATTCTATTCCAAAGGAAAAGTACGAACAGCCGTTAACCTTTAAGCTTGATGAATATCCTGGATATATTAAACACAGGCTTGAAGTCCCTCTCTATTAATAAAATTAGTTTTATCTTTAAATATGTCCGCAAATTGAGATGCATGCTTTATGGTGTATTTCATTTGCGGTTTTTCAAGTTCTCTAATACATAAAACCGAACTGCCGACTCGCACGTCTAATAGACAAGCAGCTGCAAAAATACGGGAGGGAAGGCATGAACTTACATGAGCTTGCCTTAAGAGCGAGACAAGGCGACGAAGAGGCGTTTATCCAAAGAATTCATGCAGATAAGGAAAGAATGTATAGCATTGCATATTCTTATATGCGAAACGAGGCGGACGCGCTGGATGCTGTACAGGAAACGGTGAGCAGAGTATGGGCAAAACGGAGCACGCTGAAGCAGCCTGAATATTTTACTACTTGGGTTATTCGTATTTTAATCCGCGTGTGCATGGATGAACAAAAAAAGAAGAAAAGGGAACTTCCATCGGATATAGAAAGATTTGATCGGGTTAGTGAGGAAGCTGTTGCCGGTGATACGGCAAGTAAAATCGATATGGAAACCTTGGTCACCGCTCTTCCGCCGAAATACCGAATGGTTATTGTCCTTAAATATTACCGGGATATGACCATTACAGAGATTGCTGAGCTGTTGGAGCGACCGGATGGAACCATTCGCACATGGCTTAATAAGGCACTGAAACTAATGCGTATTGAGACGCAGGATAAGGGGGAGACGGAGCATGCACTTCACCACAGAAGAGTGGGAGCAAGCCGTGCTAAAGGATAAGGAGGATCTAAATGCTCATTTAAGCCAGGTCCCTTCATCCACTCTAGATCAAACGATACAAAGCGGTCTTGCAAAAGGAAAAAAGAGACATAGATTTCGTCAGAAAAGACGGATCGGCATGATCTGGGCAGCCGCAGCAGCGTCATTATTTATACTATTTACAGCCAGCATACGAGTATCTCCTGCCTTTGCTGCTATCGTAAGCGAGCTCCCATTAATGAACAAATTTGTGGAGGTGGTGCGTTACAACAGTGTGTATGCGAATGCGATTGATTCGAACCTCCTGCAGGAAGTAAATATTCAAACAAGCGTAGGCAAGAGTACACTAACGATAGGCGGTCTCATTGCTGATGAGAACAGGTTGACCGTTCTTTATTCTTTAAAAGGTACGGAGGCAAAAGCCACTGCATCAAAGTTTTCATGGTTTGCAGTAAAGGACAGCAATGGCAAAGTGATCGGAAATGCTAATCATAATAGTTCTGTATCAAACACTGATGATACACGTTCTGAGGTTTACACTAGGGCTCAATTTGAAATGAGCGAAGGCGAAACTTTAGCTGATTCTGTTGTAATATCTGGAGATTACAAAGGTCAGTTAATTGAAGTTCCTCTGAGAATTGATCAAAGTCGTTATGCTGGAAAGAAAGAAATCATATCGATCCATAAAACGATAGAGATTGGGGGGCAGAGGGTTACATTTGAAAAGCTTATCATTACTCCTCTCCAGGCAAAAATAAAAATTACAGCCGATCCGAAAAATAAAAAACAAATTAATGACTTCATGAACCTTACGCTTACAGATGATACTGGGTATAAGCGAAGAGTACAAGGAGTTCAAGGGAACATTGACGAATCAGGAAGATATTATATTTTTGAAAGCCCATATTATGACAACGTAAGCACACTAACACTGGAAGCTGAAGGTCTTCATCTGAACGATAAAGGACAAATCTTCCAATTCAACACGGTTACTGAAGAAACAATCAGCACGCCGGATGCACGAATTTCTTTAGAGAACGTGGAGAAGTCTGGTAAGGAGATTACCGTTTCCATTCTCTTTGAAGATATAACAAATAAAGAGTATGGAGATTATGTCTTAATGCCTAATAAAGATGAACTTATACATGATGCAAATGGTACCTCTTTCCCGTTAAAATGGTCCGGTTTACAATTTGTATCTGAAAAAACAACTACAAAAACGATTCGATATCAGTATTCATTTCCAGAAGCTGAGTATGCTCAGCCATTAAAACTCAATATTCAGGAGTTGCCGGGGTATATAGAAGAGAAGATTCAAATACCTGTTAAGTAAATTTTTATACATCTTGTTGACTATGTGACATCGTAACTTTTCAAGCTGGCCCGTAAAAGCTATAATATAAAGGATTGTTTAGATTCTATATTGAAAGCGAGCGAATATTTTTATGGGTCGTAAATGGAATAATATTAAAGAAAAGAAAGCGTCCAAAGATGCAAGCACAAGTCGCGTTTATGCAAAATTCGGACGTGAGATTTATGTGGTTGCCCGTCAGGGAGAGCCTGATCCGGAATCGAATCGCGCGTTAAAGGTTGTACTCGAACGTGCTAAGACATACAACGTACCTAAAGCTATCATTGACCGTGCACTGGAGAAAGCTAAAGGCGGTTCGGAAGAGAACTTCGACGAGCTCAGATACGAAGGATTTGGTCCAAACGGATCTATGGTTATTGTTGATGCGCTCACAAACAACGTTAATCGTACGGCATCCGAAGTTCGCTCTACCTTTACTAAGAACGGCGGGAATCTGGGTGTCAGTGGATCGGTAAGCTACATGTTTGATTCAACAGCTGTAATCGGGATCGAAGGTAAATCTGCAGACGAAGTGCTGGAGCTGCTCATGGAAGCAGATCTGGATGTCCGTGATATTGTGGAAGAAGATGAAGCGGTCATCGTATACGCTGAGCCGGATCAATTCCATGCGGTACAAGATGCATTCAAAGACGCGGGTGTTAGCGAGTTCACTGTAGCAGAGCTTACGATGCTCCCACAAACGTTTGTATCCCTAGAAGGCGATGCACTTGCTCAGTTTGAGAAGCTGATTGACGTGCTTGAGGAACTTGAGGACGTGCAGCAGGTTTATCATAACGTAGAGTTCGAAGAATAGAAGCAAGTCTTAAATGAACCTCTCATTGTTATCGAACAATGGGAGGTTTTTTTCTATTTTTGGATTCTGGTATTTTTGAATATATCTCATAAGTTGTATCCTTTGATGTACGTTTTATGAAGTTGCTCTGAATTGTGGAATAACAGCAGAAGAGGGCTTAACTTTCTATGATATAATGTAGGTTGTTCATTTTTATAGAAAGATTAAGAGAAGATTCATTACTTACAGGGGGACATATACTAAAGTGAAACTTGTATCTTGGAATGTAAACGGGCTGAGAGCTTGTGTAAATAAAGGCTTTATGGATTATTTTAAAGAGAAGGATGCGGATGTTTTTTGTCTGCAGGAAACAAAGCTTCAAGAGGGTCAAATCCAAATGGAGCTAGGTGAATCCTATTACGATTACTGGAATTATGCAGAAAAGAAGGGGTACTCGGGAACTGCTGTGTTCACTAGAGTGAAACCTATTTCTGTTAAGTATGGTATGAGTGAGGATGACCCCGATACCGAAGGACGAATAATTACGCTGGAGTTCGAACAATTTTATCTGGTGAATGTATATACACCGAATGCGAGAAGAGATTTGTCCAGGCTTCCGCTTCGTTTGGATTGGGAGGATAAATTTCGTTCGTATCTCAAGGAGCTGGATCAACATAAACCGGTTGTAGTGTGCGGGGACATGAATGTTGCCCATCAAGAGATCGATTTAAAAAATGCGAAGTCTAACCGTGGTAATTCCGGATTCACACTGGAAGAACGCGAGAAGATGACGATGCTGCTCGATTCGGGATTTGTAGATTCATTCCGTTATTTTTATCCGGATCGCACGGATGTGTATACGTGGTGGTCTTATATGGCAAAGGTCAGAGAACGGAACATCGGGTGGCGGATTGACTACTTCCTTGCTTCGAATCGGCTCACTCCATTCTTGAAGGATGCAGGTGCCGACTGTCACATTATGGGGAGTGATCATTGCCCCGTTTATTTGGAGATGGAAATGGAAGGTATGCTGCAGCAAGTCTGACTAAACAAAAAAGGGATGGAATTCCATCCCTTTTTCTCATTTAACTTGTAAGTTGCTCTTTGTATTTTTGGGCGTAAGTCTCATAGTCTAATATCTCAACCGCACCGGACCAGCCGAGAACTTTACCCACGAAATCTTTAATATCCAGACCCTGCATGTTATATGTATCCGGGGAGTTGCCTGTGCCTGTTGCATCTTTAATTAAGGTCACTTTATAACCTCGATCATAAGCGGCAATGGCAGTGAACATACAGCAAAATTCAGTTTCAAAACCGACCAGGAAAAGGTGATCTACCCCTAATTGTTCTAATGTTTCTGCAAGATTTGTATTAAAAAAGGAACTCGGTGTCTGTTTCTCAATGACTCGCTCGGCATAGCTGTTCAGCGAATCATGGATTTTAGATCCCTCCGATGCTCGGCTCAGCGGACTTTCTTCCTTATCATCTAGGTGTCTAATAAAAATGACAGGACTTCCATCATTCGTGAAATCATGGATAGCCTGCTCCATCAAATTGAGCTCTTGAGTAAAATCTTTTAGCTCTACAATGGCATTTTGTACATCAATAACCAAGAGCGCTTTCATTCATGATCACCCTCCGCAAATTATTATGAACTATTTAATTCCCTATTTACTGAACAAATCCTGTAGCTGAAACGTTATTCATAAGACAATTTAAATGAGGCGGTGAGGAAATGGCTATTTATTTTGTGAGACATGGTCAGGATGAAGAAGGTTATCGGGGTGGATGGAGCCAAAAAGGGCTTATTCCCGAAGGAATAGATCAGTCCGAGAAATTAGGGGAGTATCTAGCCTATACCCTGTCTAGTAAGATCAAAAGAGTTTTGAGCAGTGATCTTAACAGGGCACAGGAAACAGCAGACATTATTGGACGAAAGTTAAATCTATCTGTCACACCGTTAATGAATCTTCGTGAGATCAACAACGGTGAGCTTGCCGGAATACCGAATCAGCAGGCAGAAAGAAAATATCCAGGACTTTATTTCAATACTTTACGAATGGATGAGAAGTACCCTGGCGGCGAATCTCCAAGGGAGAATTACATTAGGATTAAAGAAACCTTTGAAGCGATATGTGAAGAACATATGAAAAGAAATGATGATGAAGATCTGTTGATTGTGACCCATGGAGGCGTCATTAATATCATCTATCATTTAGTTAAAGGCGTCGAATGGAGTAATAAAAATCAGTTTTATCCGGCTGCTAATACAAGTCTTCATAAACTGGATTATCTAAATGGACAATGGGAATTTATATTGGAAAATGTAACAAAGCATCTGGATATTCACATCTGATAGCGCTATCATAAAGCGAGTGATGATTTTAATTCATACAAAGGAGCAGTATGCATATGACGCGTATAGAAGATCAGGCAACGGTCCTATTTATCGGAGACAGCATTACAGATTGCGGTAGAAATTATGAAAATATAAATGATCTCGGCAGAGGTTATGCAATGATGGTTGCAGCAGAGCTCAATCTGCGCTATCCGGAGAAACAAATCAAGTTTATCAATCGCGGGATTAACGGCAACCGTGTTACAGATCTTGAACAAAGATGGGAGAAAGACTGCTTATCTCATAATCCGACTTGGCTATCCATCTATATCGGAATTAATGATACCTGGCGTTGGTACGATTCCAAGGTGGAGACCTCTGCAGATGAGTTTTATCGTACATACCGAGAACTTCTCGTTCGCACCAAAGAACATACCAATGCAAAGATCGTGTTGATTGAACCTTTTGTGCTGCCTGTTCCGGAAGACCGGAAGAGGTGGAGAGTGGATCTTGATCCTAAAATTCATGCGATCCGCGAGCTTGCCCGTGAATTCGGAACGTATTATGTCCCGCTTGATGGATTGTTTGCTCAGGCAAGCACGAAGGCAGAACCTGCCTTTTGGGCTGGGGACGGTGTGCATCCGACCGATGCAGGCCACGCTTTGATTGCTAAAGCATGGCTGGATGCAGTTAAAGCGTAGCGTTATAACATTAATTACACCCCACAATTGCACTAAAAGACTGCTCCATCCTAATAGGATCGAAGCAGTCTTTTTATTCCTAGTGGAATTTTTGGATGCTCGAACAACTTTTGCGCCAGCAACTGGAGAGAGACAGCCAAAAATGAAACGACTGCAGAAAGAACGAAAGCCTAAGATTTTGATGATTCAGCTACTAGTGGAATTTTTGGATGGCCGAACGACTTTTGCGATAGCAACTGGAGAGAGACAGCCAAAAATGAAACGACTGCAGAAAGAACGAAAGCCTAAGATTTTGATGATTCAGCTACTAATGGAATTTTTGGATGGCCGAACGACTTTTGCGACAGCAACTGGAGAGAGACAGCCAAAAATGAAACGACTGCAGAAAGAACTAAAGCTTAGGATTTTGATGATTCAGCTACTAAAGGAATTTTTGGATGACCGAACGATCTTTGCGTTAGCAACTGGAGAGCGGCATCCAAATATGGAACGCCCTATATGAGCACCTTACGAAACTCTGACGTCAGCAGCGGCACAATCTCAAAGAGATCTCCGACAATGCCATAATCGGCAACCTTAAAAATTGGAGCCTCAGGATCCTTGTTAATTGCAATAATGACCCGGGATTGGCTCATACCGGCCAAATGCTGGATAGCTCCGCTGATGCCGCAAGCAATATAAATCTCGGGTGTAACCACTTTCCCTGTCTGACCGATTTGCAAAGAATAGTCGCAGTACCCGGCATCACAAGCTCCTCGCGATGCACCGACAGCCCCGCCTAGAACATCTGCAAGTTCTTCGAGAGGCTGAAAGCCGTCCTCACTTTTTACACCTCGGCCACCGGATACAACAATCTTTGCTTCAGTAAGATCGATTTTACCAGTCGTCTTTTGGACAACTTCCTTCACAATGGAGCGAAGAGAAGGGGAAGGGTAAGCAACATCCTCGACCTTAGATGACCCGCTGCTGGCTGCAGGCACAGGTATATTGTTAGGCCGAACGGTGACGATCGCCGGTCCTTTCTCAAATACTCGCTTTTCAAAGGCTTTGCCTGCATATAACGGTCTTACAAACACGGCATTTCCGTCTGATTTCTCAATCGAGGTTACATCTGAAATTTGTCCTCCATCAAGATAAGCAGCAACCAGAGGGGCTAAATCTTTGCCAAGTGCAGTATGGCCGAACAGCACCAGATCGGGTGCAGCCTGATCGATGACGGACTTGATCGCAGCAATGTAGGCATCAGGATTATAGTGTTCAAGATCCGTGTGCTCCATAGCGTAAATGGTCTCCGCTCCGTAGGGAACAAGCTCTCTGATGGCGGCCGTAATGTCGGAACCGAGAACAGCAATGCGAATACGGTCATCATGATCTGCAATGATCTGAGCAGCTCCTAGCGTTTCAAGTGCAACTTGACGAAGCTTTCCATCACGATTCTCAGCAAAGACGAGCAGCGTTTTACCCATAATAAAGCCCTCCTTAGTTAGGCAGGATTTAGATTGAAAGATGATAGGATGTAGAAATAAAGCATGTCGGACATTCCGTTGACCATAAGATCAAATAAGTTAGTGAACACAGTTTTGTAACCGCATACAATTGGAAGTTTAGATGACTTTAGATTCCGTACGCAGCAGCGAGACGAGTTCACGGGTTACTTCTGCCGCCTCACCCTTCAATATTTTGCCTGCACTTCGCTCAGGAGGAAGAGAGAGTTCCACTTGCTTCGTAGCCGGCTGAACATCCGCTTCTGTAAGATAAAGGTCCTCAAGAAGCAGTGTTTTAAAAGGCTTTTTCTTTGCTTTCATAATTCCGGGCAGAGAAGGATAACGAGGTTCATTGAGACCCTGCTGTGCTGTAAGAATAGCCGGTAGAGGTAGGGTAAGCACTTCTAGATCACCCTCTGCATCGCGGTGTACTTCAGCTTTCGAACCATCAAGCGTAATCTTTGTAATGGATGCTGCATGTGGAATGTTTAGCAGTTCGGCAAGCCGAATGGCTACCTGACCGGAACCGCGGTCTACCGAGAAATTACCTCCCAAGATGAGATCTGGCTTCTCTTGAGACAAGTAAGAATACAGCACTTTGGATACGGCGTACTCATCATCAGGTATGCGTTCGTCCGAAATGAGGACTGCTTCGTCCGCACCCATCGCGAGTGCTGTCCTA
This sequence comes from Neobacillus mesonae, assembly GCA_023715865.1. GTDB lineage: Bacteria > Bacillota > Bacilli > Paenibacillales > Paenibacillaceae > Paenibacillus. The sequence goes on along the minus strand of JAMBOW010000001.1, from coordinate 1,447,001 downwards.
AGTGCTTCAGCTGTCCGATCAGGACCAACAGAGAGTAGGGTAACACTGCCTCCATGTTCATCTCGAAGCTTAACGGCTTCTTCCACCGCATACTCATCATAAGGGTTAATTACGAATTTGACTCCATCTTCCGAAATGGTCCCGTTGTCGATTGTAATTTTCTCCTCTGTATCAAACGTTTGCTTTAACAACACAACAATCTTCATTATGAACGCTCTCCCTTCAAAATAAGATCAAGGTTATTTGGATACACCGTGAAGAAAGAAACTGAGAGTGTCCTCGACCTGATCGCGCAGCGAATATTTTCGTCCTGAAATAAGCCAAGAGGTGACGGCTTCATCCATGGAACCGAAGATCAGGTTGCGAACCAGCTTAAGATTAAGGTTTTCCCGGAATTGTCCCTGCCGGATGCCTTCTTTCAGAATATTCTCGATGAGCTCGATATATGGCTTAAGCGATTTGCCAATTTCTTTGCGCAGCTCAATATCGCTTTGTCTCAGTTCAATCTGAGTCACATAGGCAAGCTCCGGATTTTGTTCCAGCTCGGTAAAATGAATAAGACATACCGTGCGGAGCGCTTGAATGGAATCGGAGGTTCCGGCGACGCTTTCATGAAATTTCCCAACCAATTCACCCAGCTTCTCCTGAAACAGATGAATCAAAATATCCTCCTTTCTCTTAAAGTACAAATAAATCGTGCCGTCAGCTACGCCGGCTGCCTTTGCGATCTTGGATACTTGGGAGCGATGGTAGCCGTTCTCAGCAAACACCTTGAGGGCGCCCTGGAGAATAAGTTCATATTTTTCAGTTTTTTTACTTGTCATAAGTTCACCCCGGTGTTAGAATACAGATAAATTTCTGAATGAATACTCATTCATTTCTTGTAATCACTATAAAATACGTTCAATTCATTGTCAACGATTCTGTCACAGCAAGGGTGTAAAATCGTAATGCAAAGGTTGAGACGAACAAATAGGCGTTCATATCGAAGTCGAAACGGGCCAATATTTTATAATCTTGTCCTATTAAAGAAACGGTGTGGAGGTCTATTTTTTGTACAGCAAATGAAAGCGCTTAATAGTTTGTCTCGGCTCTGAACAATGACAGGAATGTATTTCATGAAAGGAGTGACAGCCTGCAGCAGTAATAATATAAATTATTCGCGATATGAAACAGCAATCCGCCATGCAAGCTGATATCCAAAACTTATGATCATAAGGGGCTTGATGACGATGATTCTACAAATGATCAACGCGCTGCTCTTTGCCTTAATTACTGGCTGGGCGGTATACTTATTCGCCAAAGTCATTTACCACAGATACCTTTACATCCGACTAGGGAAACCTGCTAATTTAAAAAAAGATTTGAAGGAACGTATGTCTGCTTTCCTGATACAGGTATTCGGACAAAGCAAGCTTTTCAAAGATCCAAAAAGCGGGTTTATGCATTTTGTCGTATTTTACGGCTTCATCATCCTGCAGTTCGGAGCGCTAGATATTATTTGGAAAGGGCTTACTTCCCATGCCCTGCCTATCCCAGGGTACGATGGCTTCCTATTGCTTCAAGAAATAACGGTTGTCCTCATCCTGCTTGCCATCGGCTATGCGGCTTATCGAAGATACGGTGAGAAGCTCCATCGGCTGAAAAAAGGCTGGAAGCCAAGCATCGTTGTTTTTTTTATCACTTCATTGATGATCTCTGTCCTGTTCACTATGGCATTCGAACGACTAAGAGAAGGCTTGCCGTCGTCCGGCTATGCGCCTATATCTTCAGGGATCGCCTCACTGTTCTCGTGGATGCCGGATCTTGCAATTGCAGCAGCTTATTACCTGTTCTGGTGGATGCACCTATTAATCCTTCTCTCCTTTCTTGTTTACGTTCCGCAATCCAAGCATTTTCATCTTATTACAGCTCCGATCAATATTCTAGCAAGACGCACGGAAGCACCCGGCAAGCTCAGCAAGTTAGATCTGGAAGACGAAGAGGCGAAGTCCTTTGGCGTAGGACAAATCGAAGATTTTACGCAGAAACAAATGCTCGACTTCTACGCATGTGTGGAATGCGGACGCTGTACGAATGTCTGCCCGGCCGCAAGTACTGGAAAGCTCTTGTCACCTATGCACATGATTATCAAGCTCAGGGATCATTTGACGGAAAAAGGAGAGGTTCTAACCTCCAAATCCGCCTGGATGCCAGCGAGTGTGTTTGGTTACGCAGGTGTTCACAGCATGAATAGCGAGCAGACACTTGCAGGATGGAAGGGTGAAGGAGTTACGGACATTCGTCCAACCATGAATACACAAAAAAGAGCCTGGCACCAAGTAGAAGGCGTAAACGCGAAGGATGTACAGCTGATCGGCGGAGTGATGTCCGAGGAAGAGATCTGGGCCTGCACAACGTGCCGCAACTGTGAAGACCAGTGCCCTGTGGCCAATGAGCATGTCGATAAAATCGTTGATCTCAGACGTCATCTAGTTCTGATGGAGGGCAGCGTTCCGCATGAAGGACAGCGTGCGATGCAGAACATCGAGCGTCAGGGGAATCCTTGGGGAATCAGCAGAGCTGATCGCAGCAAATGGGTGAAGGAAATCGATCCGGAAGGTTCTTTGAATCTCAGTATACCTACTGTGAAGGATAACCCTGGTTTTGACATATTGTTTTTTGTCGGCTCTATGGGCTCCTATGACAATCGCAGCCGGAAAATAACCCGTGCCTTTGTGCATTTGATGAATGAAGCAGGGGTCAACTTCGCTATATTGGGCAATGAGGAGAAGAATTCAGGCGATACGCCACGCCGGATGGGGAATGAGTTTTTGTTCCAGCAGCTATGTACAGAAAATATTGAGATTTTTAAAAAATACGGTGTCAAAAGGATCGTTACAGCTTGCCCTCACACTTTTAACGTCTTTAAAAACGAATATCCCGAATTTGGACTTTCTGCAGAGGTCATTCATCATACGGAGCTTCTTGACGAGCTGATACAGCAAGGAAGGCTTGTTCCAAAGCATGCTGTTTCCGAAAAAATCACCTATCATGACTCCTGCTATCTGGGAAGGTATAACGATGTGTATGATCAGCCGCGTAATGTGCTTCGAGCCATTCCGGGAGTAGAACTGGTGGAAATGGAACGCACTCGCGAGAATGGAATGTGCTGTGGAGCCGGAGGCGGTCAAATGTGGATGGAGGAGGATACCGGGAAGCGGGTTAATGTGGCTCGTACCGAACAGGCTTTAAGCGTATCTCCATCAATCATCAGCTCCGCTTGTCCGTATTGCCTTACGATGCTGGAGGATGGTACAAAGCTCAAGGAGCTAGATGACAAAGTACAAACGAAGGACATTGCTGAAATATTGGAAGCATCCGTATTCGGTCATACCGAAATATATGAACAGGAGGTCGTTGCACAGTGAACAAGACATTATCGCTTAATGCAGCCAATGCTTCTGCCAAAAGGTCGATTTCAAAAGCTGCCGTCATTGGTTCCGGTGTCATGGGCTCAGGAATAGCCGCACATCTTGCTAATGCAGGCATACCGTGTCTGCTGCTTGATGTTGTCCCGAAGGATCTTTCTCCGGAGGAGGAAAAAGCCGGTCTGACTTTAGAGCATCCAAAGGTGCGCAACCGGTTTGCGTCCAAAGCAGTTGCTTCACTTCCGAAGTCAAGTACAGCTCCGCTGTATTCGGTTCATTTTGTGGATAGAATCAAAGCGGGCAACATAGAGGATCATCTTCACTTGCTAAAAGACGTGGATTGGATCATTGAAGTGGTTACCGAAAGGCTGGACATCAAAAAATCGATATTAAAGCGTATTGAATCTGTACGAAAGGAAGGAACTATTGTCAGCACCAACACTTCCGGTATTTCCATAAATGATATGGCAGAGGATTGCAGCGAGGAGTTTCGGAGCCATTTTCTTGGCACGCACTTTTTTAATCCGCCGCGTCATATGAAACTACTTGAAATTATACCGGGGTATGATACGGATCCGGAAATTACAGCGTTCATGAAAGCGTTCTGCGAAAAAAGGCTTGGCAAAGGCGTCGTTATCGCGAAGGATACGCCAAACTTCATATCAAATCGTATCGGAACTTATGGGCTTCTTGTTACATTACAAGAAATGTTCCGCAGCGGTTATACGGTGGAAGAAGTTGACGCGGCCACCGGCCCTGTGCTGGGTAGACCCAAGAGCGCAACCTTCCGTACTTTGGATCTGGTCGGCATTGATACTTTCGTCCATGTTGCCAATAACGTTTATGAATCTTTACCGGATGGACCGGAGAAAGAAGTATTTAAGGCGCCTGAAGCACTCTTAGCTTTAGTAGAAAGGGGCTGGATTGGAGAGAAAGGGGGGCAGGGCTTTTACAAAAAAGTGAAAGGAGACCACGGAAGTCAAATTTTATCTTTGAATCTTGCAAAAATGGAATATAGTCAAAGCGCGAAAATCAGTTCGGCCTCCATAGAAGCAGCTAAAGCGGTCAAAGGGGCCAAAAAGAAAATCAAGGCATTTTTAGGAACCAAGGATCGTTACTCCGATCTTGCCTGGACTGTGCTCAGTAAGGTGCTGATCTATTCGGCGGAGAAGCTGGGAGAGATAGCAGATTCAATTGAGGATATGGATGATGCGATGAAATGGGGCTTCAACTGGGAGTATGGTCCGTTTGAAACTTGGGACTTAATCGGTCTTCCAGAATCTGTTCAGCGTATGGAATCAGAGGGATTGGTGGTACCGGTCTGGGTGAAGGAATGGATTGCTGCGGGCAACAAAACCTTTTACCAGCAGAAGGAAGGAGCATGTTTTCATTATTTCAAAGGTGAATATAAGTCCATTGAAATCAAGCCGGAAGTGATCTCACTACAATCCTTGAAATCACAGAATCGAATTATTCGTGGGAATTCCGGAGCGAATCTGATTGATATTGGGGATGATGTGGCCCTTCTTGAATTCACATCTCCAAACAATGCCATTGGAGCCGACATCCTTGTCATGATTCAACAGGCTGCTGATGAGGTCGAAGCAAACTACAGAGGCCTTGTCCTCGCAAATGAAGGGAGAAACTTCTGCGTTGGCGCTAATTTGATGCTCATGCTGATGGAAGCTCAAAGCGGGGATTGGGATGAGGTGGATGATATCATTCGGCTGTTCCAAGGAAGCATGATGAAGCTTAAAAGCCTGGGTAAACCTGTGGCTGCGGCTCCCCATCGGATGACGCTTGGGGGAGGAGTTGAGGCCTGCCTTCCAGCAGACCGGATCATTTTCTCCGCAGAGACGTATTTCGGTCTTGTTGAGACAGGGGTGGGGCTCATTCCTGCAGGAGGTGGATGCAAAGAGCTTGTGAGAATGACAAGCGAACGTTTTCCAGATAAGGATTCGGACCTGCAGCCGGAGATTAACCGTATTTTTGAAATGATTGCTCTGGCCAAAACTTCGACCAGCGGATATGAAGCTCTCCAGATGGGATACGGACGCTCCAAGGATCGTGTCGTCATGAATCAGGACTATCGCATCTACGAAGCGAAGCAGGCAGTGCTGGAAATGGATCGCGAAGGTTATGCGCCTGAGCTGAAAGGCTCTGCCCGAGTGGTCGGAAGGGACGGACGCGCCGTGCTGCAGATGGGAGCGCTCGGCATGAAGAACAGCGGTTATATCAGCGAGCATGATTACCTGATTGCAAAGAAGCTTGCTCATATTCTTGCTGGCGGAGATATACCTGCTGGTACAGTGGTCAGCGAGCAGTACCTGCTGGATCTTGAGCGGGAAGCCTTCCTGAGCTTATTGGGCGAGGCAAAGACACAGCAGCGTATGCAGCATATGCTCGCAAAAGGAAAGCCGCTCCGTAACTAGCATTCCTTGTACATTGTTATGCTGAGTGTGTTCATACATGAGATACATGGTTTGCAAACGTAAAATGTCTTATTCCACAAAAGGATGAGGTGATCTGAATGAGAGAAGCCGTCATTGTATCACTGGCCCGAACCGCTGTCGGAAAATCAAAAAAAGGAAGCCTTGCAGATACGCGCGTGGAGGATTTGGGCAAAGCAGTGCTGGAAGCAGTTATTGAACGTGCACCTGGCCTAAAAAAGGAAGATGTTGAGGATGTTATTTTAGGATGTGCCATGCCCGAAGGAGAGCAGGGACTAAATGTTGCACGCATTATCTCCTTGTACGCTGGTTACCCCGTTACGGTCCCAGCGCTTACGGTCAACCGCTTCTGCTCCTCGGGGTTGCAAGCTATCGCGTTTGCGGCAGAACGCATAATGCTAGGTAATGCGGATGTCATCGTCGCGGGCGGAGTGGAAAGCATGAGTCATGTACCGATGACCGGTTTCAAGCCGGCTCCGCATTACCGAATCGTAGAAGAGATGCCTGAAGTGTACATGGGGATGGGGCATACGGCAGAAGAAGTGGCTCGTAGATTCGGAGTGAACCGGGAGGCGCAGGACGCTTTTGCCGTGAGCAGTCATCGGAAGGCACAGGCGGCTGTAGCAGCAGGCCGTTTTAAGGATGAAATCGTCCCGATTGAAGTTACACAGACTGTAATTGATGGCAACGGACGCATACGAAACAGTCAGTATACTTTTGACACGGATGAGGGGGTTAGACCGGACACCTCCGTAGAGGGATTGGCTCGTTTGAAGCCTGCCTTTGCTATTAAAGGCACGGTTACCGCTGGTAACACCTCTCAGACTAGTGATGGCGCGGCGGCAGTCGCTGTGATGAGCAGGGAGAAGGCAGAGGAGCTGGGTCTTGTGCCGCTGGCAACCTTTCGCTCGTTTGCCTTGGTAGGAGTAGAACCGGAGGTCATGGGTGTAGGACCGGTAGAAGCCATCCCGAAGGCGCTCAAAATGGCAGGCATTCAGCTCGATCAAGTGGATCTGTTTGAAATTAATGAAGCCTTTGCCTCACAATGTCTGCACATTATCCGGGCGCTGAATATTGACGAGGGGAAGGTGAACGTAAATGGTGGTGCGATAGCTCTCGGTCATCCGCTGGGATGTACAGGAGCTAAGCTCACAGTAAGCCTTGTTTCCGAGCTTGCCCGCCGGGGCGGAGGATATGGGGTGGTGAGCATGTGCATCGGCGGAGGTATGGGTGCAGCTGGTGTGTTCGAGGTACATGCGCAGTCAGCCAAAGAAGCGTTGGCTTAGCCTAGGTTAGCTATCAGTTTGTACCTCTGGGATGCAGCCACAAGCGGAGAGGGCGAAATCGTCTGAAGAAGCGAAGCGTGCGTTTTTGACCTTGGATTCCACCTGATGAGTAGGAGATTGAAAGGAATCCAAGGGCAATTGACGCTCGGAAGACGATTCGCCATTGAAGCGCCACGGGCTGCACCAACGATTCGGCATTCGAAGCACCACGAGCTGCACCAACGATTTGGCATCGAAGCACAACAAGCTGCTCTGGTCAATTCTAAGCGACCTTCCAAAAATGAAAGAAGGAAGGGAGCTCCCTCACAACCCCTAGGTTGTGCAGGGAATGTAGATCAATATTGAAGTGCAGCCACAAGCGGAGAGGGCGAAATCGTCTGAAGAAGCGAAGCGTGTGTTTTTGTCCTTGGATTCCACCTGATGAGCAGGAGATTGAAAGGAATCCAAGGGCAATTGACGCTCGGAAGACGATTCGCCATTGAAGCGCCACAGGCTGCACCAACGATTCGGCATCGGAGCACCACAAACTGCCCTGGTGCGACCTTCCAAGTATGAAATATGGAAGGGAGCCCCCGCACAAACCCAAGGTTGTGCAGGGAATGTAGATCTAAATTAAAGTTCAGCCACAAGCGGAGATGGCGAAATCGTCTGAAGAAGCGAAGCGTGCGTTTTTGTCCTTGGATTCCACCTGATGAGTAGGAGAATGAAAGGAATCCAAGGGCAATTGACGCTCGGAAGACGATTCGCCATTGTAGCGCCACGAGCTGCACCAAACGATTTTCCATCGCAGCACCACAAGCAGCATCAACAACGCCAAACCCAATTACCATGCACAACCACCATCCCCCGAAAGGAGCCCTGTTTCATGAGCGACAACCAAACAAAAGAACCGAAAATTGTAGGCGGAAGCTTTGTCATTGATCAGGTGGACCAGAACCGAGTATTAACTCCTGAGGATTTTACCGAAGAGCACCGAATGATTGCAGAAACCGTGCGTGATTTTATAGACGGTGAAGTGGTGACGCGAGACGAAGAAATCGAGAAGCTGAATTATGAGCTTACCGTGGAGCTGCTTCGCAAAGCAGGAGATCTCGGGCTGCTCGGAGCAGACGTGCCGGAAGAGTTTGGAGGGATTGGACTAGATAAAGTCAGTTCATCCATCATCAGCGAATCGCTCGCTAAAGGATCATCCTTTGCGCTTTCCTTTGGAGCCCACGTAGGGATTGGTACTTTGCCAATCGTGTTCTTCGGCACACGGGAGCAAAAAGAAAAATATTTGCCGGACCTCGCCTCAGGAGCTAAAATTGCTGCCTACTGCTTGACGGAACCCACATCCGGTTCCGATGCAATGAGCGCCAAAACAACGGCAGTTATGTCTGAAGACGGCGAGCATTACATCTTAAATGGGTCAAAGCTATACATTACAAATGCTGGCTTCGCGGACATATTTATTGTATATGCCAAGATTGACGGGGAGCATTTTACGGCCTTTATCGTTGAGAAAGAAATGGAAGGCTTCACGCTTGGACCGGAAGAGAAGAAGATGGGAATTAAAGGGTCGTCGACGAGGCCGCTGTATTTTGAAGATGTAAAAGTACCGAGGGAGAACTTGCTGGGGGAAATAGGCAAAGGGCATCGAATTGCGTTCAATATTTTGAATATTGGCCGTTATAAGCTGGCTGCCGGCACAGTCGGAGCTGCAAAGGAGGCAGTCGAGCTCAGCTCCAAGTACGCAAACACACGTAAACAATTCGAAACGCCGATCTCAAGTTTTCCACTGATCCGTAAGAAGCTGGCAGAAATGAATATTCGTACATTTGCCTTAGAAAGCATGGTTTACAGAACTGCAGGACTTCTGGATGAGGCTTTACAGGATATCGATTATAATGCAGCCGATGCTGGAACACTCACAGCAGGAGCCATTGCAGATTATGCTATCGAATGCTCGATAAACAAGGTGTTCTCCTCCGAGAATTTGGATGCCATCGTTGATGAAGGTGTGCAGATCCATGGAGGCTATGGATACATTCAAGAGTATAAGATTGAGCGGCTTTATCGCGACTCTCGGATTAATCGGATATTCGAAGGTACAAACGAGATCAATCGGCTGCTTATCCCAGGAACGTTGGTTAAAAAGGCACTTAAAGGCGAGCTGGCTCTTCTGCAAAAAGCGCAAGGACTGCAAAACGAGATCCTGCAGCTGGTGCCGAATCAAACCTTTGAAGGACTTCTGGAGCAGGAGGAGCATTTCCTCGAAATGAGCAAAAAAATATTCCTTCTCACAGGAGGTCTCGCCGTTCAGAAATATGGAACGAAGCTGGAGAAAGAGCAGGAGGTGCTCGCCAATCTCGCTGATATGATGATTGATATTTTTGCCTTGGAAAGCGTGCTTGCCCGTACACAGAAGCAAATCGCAAGAACTTCGGAAGCGAAAGCGGCAAATATGATCGAGATGACCCAAGTGTTTGCTTACGAGGTATTCCTGCGAATAGAATCACTGGCAAAAGAGCTGCTGACCTCAGTGGAATCAGGTGATATGCTGCGCATGCAATTATCTGTTCTGAAGAAGTTATCAAGAAATACACCGGTCAACATCACGAAGCTAAAGCGCAGTATTGCAGCCCGCGTCGTTGATAACGAGCGATATACAATCTAAGATCAGCTTTGTTCTTAGGAGTTCTACATTTTGTTGAACATAGATGTTTTGGATAAGGAGTAGGTCAGCAGGAAGCATTCTCAACAATGAAAGGATGATTTTCATGAATGCAAAGCCCTGGCTGCCGTTTTACCCGACTGAAGTGGCCCCCGCTTATGAGTATCCGAAACAGAATTTGGCGTTATTTCTCGTCACGTCTGCACAGAAGTATCCGAACCGGCCGGCAATACATTTTATGGGCAAAACGATTAGCTTCAAAAAACTGCTTGATCTGTCATACCGGATGGCGAATGTGCTTCGCAGTTTAGGTGTGAGAAAAGGGGATAGGGTAGCTATCATGCTGCCCAACTGTCCTCAAGTCGTGATTTCTTACTATGGGACCCTACTGATCGGCGGAGTTGCCGTTATGACAAATCCACTGTATATGGAACGCGAGCTTGCGTATCAGATGAAGGATTCAGGTGCCAAAGTAATGATTACTCTCGATATATTTTACGCTAAGGTGGAAAAAGTCGTTCTGGAAACAGACATTGAGCACACGCTGGTTACGACCATTCCTGATTATTTACCACTGATAAAGAAATGGCTGTACCCGGTCAAAGCGAAAAAAGAAGGGCCATTACCCGTCATTCCTTATAGCAGCACCGTGCACTCTTTTAAGAAACGAATTGACTGTGCTGTATCAGATCCCATATGCGAGAAGGTTCAAGCAGAAGAGGATCTCGCGCTGCTGCAATATACAGGCGGAACGACAGGCACACCCAAAGGGGTAATGCTGACACATATGAATTTAATCGCCAACAGCATTCAGTCTGCCCATTGGTGTCATAAGGCTGAAGATGGAAAGGAACGGTATTTGGCGGCATTACCCTGCTTTCATGTGTTCGGGCTCACCTGCGTGCTGAATCAAGCTGTTCATAAAGCCGGACTGATGATTTTGGTGCCTAAGTTTGAAGTGAAGATGATCCTGAATTTAATCCGTAATAAGAAACCGACACTTTTTCCAGGAGCTCCAACCATGTATATCGCATTAATCAATCATCCTCAAATCAAGAAATATGATTTGTCTTCAATCAATGCCTGTATCAGCGGTTCGGCTGCACTGCCGGTAGAGGTTCAGGATACGTTTGAAGAAATGACCAAAGGAAGGTTAATTGAAGGGTATGGTCTTACGGAGGCTGCACCGGTAACGCATGCGAATCCGATATGGGGCAGGCGCAAAATCGGAACAATCGGAATGCCGTTTCCAGATACCGAGGCAAAGGTTGTGCATCCGGAAACAGGAGAAGAGATGCCGATTGGCGAGCCTGGCGAGCTGATTGTCAAAGGTCCTCAAGTGATGAAGGGCTACTGGGGACGACCTGAAGAGACCTTTGATACGATCCGGAACGGCTGGTTGTTTACAGGTGATATGGCGACAATGGATGAAGAGGGATATTTTAAAATCATTGATCGTAAGAAAGACATGATTATTGCAAGCGGATACAATATCTATCCCCGCGAAATTGAAGAAGTGCTTTATGAGCATCCTTCTGTCAAAGAAGCCGTTGTAGTTGGAATTAAGGACAGATATCGGGGAGAGACGGTAAAAGCATTTATCGTTCTGAAGGATGGGGAAAAGCCGGACCCCGATTCTCTTGAACAATTTTGCCGAAGCCAGCTTGCGGCCTACAAGGTACCGAAGCAATATGTGTTTAGAGAATCTCTTCCTAAAACGATGATCGGCAAGGTGCTTCGCCGCAAACTGCTCGAGGAGGAAGAGGAGCAGCCAACTGCATAATGGATTCTTACTTATGCTCTGAAGGGAGGGATTGCGCGTGGATATAACGGAGAGGGAGCATGGGGAAGCACATGGCCAGGACGATGACAAACGAGCAGCTTATATAGCCGCAATAACCAAAGCGGCGGAGCCAACATTTTGGGGATATCTTGGCTGTAAGCTGGAGAAAGCGGGGAGTGAGGAAGTTATCGTATCACTGGATCCCCTTCCACATCATCTGAATCTGATCGGCATTGTTCACGGCGGCGTCCTTTCATCACTAATGGACAACACGATGGGAGTCGCAGTGATGCTGAAGTATCCTGATCGTTCAAGCGTCACCAGCAATCTGAATGTACATTTTGTCATGCCAGCCAAACAAGAGCGTCTCATCGTCATGGGTAGAATCGTTCATGAAACCGGTCGATCTATTACTGCAGAGTCGAGAATTTCAGATTCTAGAGGCGAACTTGTGGCTTTGAGTACGGCATCTTTTCGATTGAAGTAATAGCCATATGCTCTAAGGTATAAAGAAGAGACCATTCGAGAAATAGTTTCGAATGATCTCTTTCATGTTCTTTAACTGAATAAGAATACTTCACGTGATCACAATGTTGGAGTACCCTGAGAAAATGGTCAACGAGCCTGTCGTCGTGTCTGCCCAAACCCCAATATATCCGCCGGGCGGAACGCTGATAATATCAATATAGTCGCCAATAAGAGGAACCGGGGTTGGACTGGTACCATTCGGATTAAAGGAGACATTTGTAATCCGTGTATTCGTGAAAGTCTGACCTCCATTAATGGAGCGAGCAACATACACATCCAGATCGAATCCGTTAATCTGATTGCTGTAGTATATGATGTTAACGACACCAGTCAACGGATCCACATCTACCGATGGGAAGAAATTTTGAGACCCTGCAGGTGCACCGGTGATGCTTACCGGGCTGGACCAGGTTCCTCCCAAATCCGTTGACTTAGACATAAAAATATTGGAATACCCCTGTCTGAAATCCTGCCATACGGCGTAAACATGATCTGTGTACGGCCCGATGGAACGGTCAGTAGAGATACTGGCAAAGGTGAGTACTCTGAACGCATAATTAGGGACGGGCAGCACGTTCGGAACCGGTACAATCTGTGATACCAGCACCGGAGGCTCAAAGGTGGCTCCTCCGTCCAGAGAACGGCGGACAACGAAACGGTAGGTCGGATCAACCGTAATCCACGCTCCGTATACGATACCGGTAAGGCTGACCGCTACTTCCGGCCGTTCTACTTGATCTGCTTCGCTTGATAAAAGCACTGGTGTTTGCCATGTAACTCCTCCATCCATTGACCTGCTAAAAAAGGCGGTAGAGTTCCCTGCATTTGCCACATTAAATTGGTGATTATATGTCACATAGACATTCCCTAAATAAGGACTTGATTGGGAAGTGTCGCAGATCACATTGGTTTCATCGTTATTAATGTAAGTTCCGTAACCTCGGTTTACGATAACAGGTGCTACGAAAGTCACGCCATTATCAACCGATTTGTAAATGACTGCTGTACCGTCTGAAGCGCCCGGAAATACATGGGCAGTTACATAAAATATATTTGGAAAAGCGTATGCTACGGCTGGAGCTTCTGCTCCGTTGAAACCCGGAGGAAGCGGCAAAAGAGCATTGGACCACGAAAATCCGCCATTGATCGACTGGTATACGCCGATTAAGGGAACTCCAGTTGTTGTATCGACCGCTACTGCAACCATAATACTGGGGTTCAACAGGTTGACGGCAACACTGGGCTCAAATTTCGGCGGCCCGGTCGGTGTAACTTGAAAATTGAAATTTGTCATAAGAGCCCCCCATATCCAATCTTATAATGCTATTTTATTAGAAGAGCAGATGAATGGATTGGGATGTCTGTCTGATCTTTCAAAAATCCGCTAGTCTTTAATTCCTTCGTCTATAACACTCTTAAACTTATGAATATAATAATAGATCAAGAAGGAAGGAGGGGATATAGATGCCGATATACACTACGGGGCTAATTACGAATACAAGAGCAACTGGAACTGCCGCCACGAATACCGTAGTCAGCGTCCGAAATGTAGGAACCTCTGTTGCGAGTATTGTCGTGGCTGTGTTTGTCGTTCCCATCACCACTCTTACGCTTACTCCTTTGTATGTAACGAGTTATTCCATTCCTGCTAACACTTCTGATATAAGATCGTTTTTCATTGCAGGGAATGTCGCTTATGAAGTGCAGTATAACGTGACAACTACCCTGACGGAAGCGGCCATTTCCACCTATGGATTGGATGAATTCGGGAATCTGGTGACGGAGCAGCGCGTGTTGCAATCTGAGCTTACTCCGATCAACGCTTTATCCATTCCATTATAAGAATACAGTGACTTAAACAATGAATTATTAAAATGCAGCCCATTGCTAAGCGCAGTGGGTTTTTTGACATGTGTCACCCAAGAGCTTTGGTTATTCACACAAGCCAATCGCCGTCCTTGTCATACACTGTTACCAAATGTGTACAGTGAGGTGATGTTGTGGTTGATTTAGGAATTGTCATGCCAGTGTATATTCAGAAGCCGGAATTTCTCAAAGCAGCAGTGGAATCTGTCTTGAACCAGTCTTTTGGAAATTTCAGGATGGTCATCGTCATCGACGGTGCGCCGGAAATGAAACCTCTGGTAGAAAGTTATGCCGGCCATGATGATCGCGTCGAAATCATTTCCTATGTGAATAACCAGGGAGTCGCCCATGCGCTTAATACAGGTTTTGATGTCTTGTTTCAAGATGAAAAGATTAAGTATTTAACATGGGTATCAAGTGATAACATTTATTATCCTTCGTTCTTATCTACGCTCCGAAACATGTTATTAACAGGCCCTGACGAGCTTGGACTGGTGTACAGCTCTTTTCAATCCATTGATAATAATGGCATCTCTCTAAATGACGAGAAGAACCTGGCTGCACTGCGTAGATACCAGAGCCAGTCCAAATATCATCTGCTTGAGTCTTCAATTATTGGTGTTTCCTTTATGTATAAGTCAAAATATGCAAAGCTGATTGAAGGCTATTATTTAGTTCCAGTGGAGGATTTTGATTACTGGCTGAGATTAACGGAACATTGCGAAATTCAGTACACTCCAGTGGAGCTGATGGAGTACCGGGTGAACTCGACGTACAGTGTATCGGCTACTCTCCAGTCAAGCGAACAGCATCGCATATGGAGATACGCCTACCATCTGGCACGCCATATGGCCCGATCTAGAAGAAATTTAACTCCGATGGTCACCGTCTTGTATCCGTTGAATGACGCTGATGAATCTAGCTTGATCAGACTTGAAGATTTATACGAGCAAAACTACAGCGACTACCACTGCTATGTATTAGACCTTTCTCCCGATAATAGGGTTCAGCAGCTGCTGTCGAGTATTCCTCATCCGAGCACAGCATTCAAATGGTACCCCATGCACAGCGAACAGGAAGCGCTAAAAAAGGTGGTCGATACGTTACAGACTCCATTTACGATCATTTTAAATAATGATTGTTTTGGATATGTACTGGATATGGATACGTTTGTCATTGAATTAACTGCAGCAGATCCCCATATTATATCTAAGTTTTTTCCGACTGAACGCACTTATTTAAGAGACCGATTGACGCCAAACCTACCCGACAAAATGGACTTTTACAACGAAATGTTTCGAACGCATCTGCTAAAGCAAGTATTAAAATAAAAAACTAAAAGAGTGATAAACGATGAAGAAAGTACTATTTACTTTTTTTAATCCAAGCGGAGGGATGGAGACATTAAATCGTGTGCGTAGTCGTGCACTTATGAATAGAGGCTATGATTGTCATTTGCTCTATTCCGTTGATGGAGAAGGCCGTAAAAATATTAAAGGGATTAAAACCTTTGTAACTAACAAGGACGAGGAAATCCTTCAACTATTGGAGGCTGAAAACTACGATCTGATCATCGTATGTACGGATATCTACCTGCTGCAAAAAATAAAAGAGATGGGATACAAAGGAAAGGTTGTTTTTGAAATTCAAGGACTTGGGACAACGGAAACAGCTTTGGAATTGCTCCAAGTATTTGATCATAATATTCGCGTATATGCGGATGCACTGCTGTATCCCCAAACGACTCATTTAAAGCAGTGGTTTGAAGAGCTGTTTCCGGAAATCAGGCAGTTTTCTTTTGATGATCCGCTGGATACAGAACATTTTGGGTATACGGCTTTTCCAAGAAGGAACGTTCCGATCATTGGCTGGATCGGGAGACTAGAGAAAAATAAAAACTGGAGCGAATACTTAAGAATCGGTCATGAATTAAGGAAACAGATTCCTGACCTTGATCTATGGATGTTTGATGATAATACGTTATCAGATCCTTCCGAAGTAGATTATTTTGACTTTACGGTACGGGCCTTTAATCTATCGGAGCGACTAGTTCGATATTCCAATGTTCCGCACGAACAAATGGCTGACTATCTATCCATCATTGGAGATTCAGGCGGATTTTTATGTTCGACCTCCATTAAAGAAGGATTTGGCTATGCAGTAGCAGAAGCGATGCTGTGCAGATGTCCTGTGCTTGCTACTGACTCTGATGGAGTGAAGCGATTCATACAGCATGATAAGACAGGGAAGTACTATCAGCTCGGGAATATCAAGAATGCTGTACATGAGGCTTTATCTTTAATGAAAGAACAGGAGATGAGGAGCCAAATCATCAATGCAGCCGATGTTCATATGAAAGGACAGTTTTCCACCTCTATTTATTGCGATCATTTTGACGCTATGGTCAGTTCACTAATCAAATAAGTCATGACATTGACGGGGATACAACAGATGTATCTTCTTTTTTATATAGGTCTGGGCTATTTTGGACAAGCTTATTATTGGTTAAATTACTTATTAATGCAAGGACAGAGATTTTGTAATCGGAATTGACCTCAGTCAGCATAAGAAGGGGAGTGCATAAAGAGAATGATAAAGAAACAATGGTGGAAGGAAAGCGTTGTATATCAGATTTATCCGCGCAGCTTTATGGACAGTAATGGCGATGGAATTGGTGATCTCAGGGGGATTATATCGAAGCTGGATTATTTAAATAATCTCGGCGCGGACGTTGTCTGGCTGTGTCCTGTCTATGATTCCCCGAATGATGACAATGGTTATGATATTCGGGATTATCAGCAAATCATGGATGCGTTCGGGACGATGGAAGACTGGGAGGAGCTGCTCCATGGACTTCATGAACGCGGGATGAAGCTGATTATGGATCTGGTGGTTAACCATACTTCTGACGAGCATGTCTGGTTTGTGGAAGCACAAAAGTCAAAGGATAATGCTTACAGAGATTATTACATTTGGAGATCAGGTAAACAGGGTCAAGAGCCTGGCAATTGGATGTCTTATTTCAGAGGTTCGGCGTGGCAGCATCAACCCGAGACAGACGAGTATTATCTTCATTTATTCTCTAAGAAACAGCCTGACCTGAATTGGGAAAATGAGCAGGTTCGTCAGGAAATTCACAAAATGATGACCTGGTGGCTGGAGAAAGGAATCGATGGCTTCAGGATGGATGTCATCAACCTCATATCTAAAGATCAGCGCTTCCCGGATGCCGAAGAAGTCGGTGAGTTCAAATATCATTGGGGTGGTCAATATTTTGTAAATGGACCTAGAGTACATGAATATTTGCAGGAAATGAATCGGGAAGTGCTCTCGAAATATGACATTATGACCGTAGGAGAATGCTTGGATCTTTCCCCAGAAAATGCGCTGGATTTTGTTGGAGAAGATCGGAACGAGCTCAATATGGTGTTTCATTTCGAACTTATGAATGTAGGTAACGGTCCGCTTGGCAAGTGGGATATTATCCCTTGGAAGCTGACAGATTTCAAGAAGATTATGCATAAGTGGCAGCAAGCCTTGAACGATAAGGGATGGAACAGTCTATACTTAAACAATCATGATCAGCCGAGAATGGTCTCGAGATTCGGGAATGACGAAGAATACAGAATACAATCGGCCAAGCTGCTGGGAACCTTGCTGCACACCCTGAGAGGAACTCCTTACATTTATCAAGGAGAAGAAATCGGGATGACCAATGTTAATTTTGCATCCATCGATGACTACAAAGATATAGAAACACTAAACATGTTTAAAGAATACTCTCAAGCTGGACATCAGCAAGAGCTGTTAATGAAATCTATTTATGAACGCAGCAGGGACAATGCAAGAACGCCGATGCAATGGAATGATCGTGAACATGGGGGCTTTACGACGGGAACACCTTGGATTAAGCTGAATCCTAACTATAAGAACATCAATGTAGAGGAAGCAATCTCTGATCCTCATTCCGTTTTTTACTACTACAAGAAGCTGATCCAGCTTAGAAAAGAGCATCCGATCTTTGTTTATGGTGATTATGAGCTTCTGCATGAGGAGGATGAGCAGATCTATGCCTACATCCGTTCCTTAGATGATGAAAAGCTCGTCGTCATTCTCAATTTCTCGGATCGGGAAGCGGAGTTCAGGTTGTCTGAGAATATTAAATACAAGCAGTTAGATCTGCTCATTCATAACTACGATCTCAGTGATTCCCAGGATATCCGGGAATTACGTTTGAAGCCGCATGAGGCAAGAGTCTACAAGATGTTGATATAAGATGGGGAGGATATATCATGGGAAATAGAACCGGAAAAATCGCAAAAATGACGTTGACGTTGACTTTAGTAGGTGCTCTTAATCTTACCGGATTTGGGGCTGTTTCGGAGGCGGCTGATACGGCAGGACTTACCGGTAATAAGCCCGCTGGAGGAGAACAATTTTTCATCAGCGACATTCAGTTTTTAAACGAGACGACGGGGCGGGCAGCCGGTAACGGATATATGATCGGAACTTCAGATGCAGGTCAGAACTGGCAGAACATTTACAAGGGAACATGGCAGTTCAGTCAGCTTGATTTTATAAACAACAAGCAAGGCTATGCGCTTGCCAAATCAGCGGCAAACGGTCCGAATGCTTTGTTGTACACGAATGACGGCGGACATACCTTAACCAAAATAAAAACAGGCAATATCCATTTAGAGCGCATCGATTTTTCTAACGACAAACAGGGTTTTGGATATACGAGAGCATTTGCCTATTCAACAGCAGATGGAGGAAATCACTGGAGCAAGTTGAGTACGCCTCCGAATACGAGATATGGGAAATTTATCGACACTAATCAAGGTTTCGCTTTAACCGTTCATCCAGGTTATGGATACAAGCTTCATAAAACGACGAACGGGGGCAAGAAATGGGACCTGCGTCTTTCTGTTCCTTCAGAGAGCCTGAGCGGTGGTCAAATCGCGGTGAATGGACAGGAAGTATGGGTGAGAATGGACGGAGGAG
This sequence comes from Neobacillus mesonae, assembly GCA_023715865.1. GTDB lineage: Bacteria > Bacillota > Bacilli > Paenibacillales > Paenibacillaceae > Paenibacillus. Next base: position 1,428,021 of record JAMBOW010000001.1, on the reverse strand, counting down.
CTGGAATGTCTCAGCAATCCTATGCGCTGTATGCATCTGATAACTTTGGCAGCAGCTTTAGAAAAGTAATCAGTCAGGATACGGCAGGAGGTGGAGAGGCACCAGGTGAGTCTGATGGATATTTGGATATCGGTCCAGCATCTCCTGCGGGACACCCTGGAAATTTAGCACTTGTGAAAGGTGCCGCTTATCTAGCTGGATTTTCGCCAGCTGGTGAGAAGATCGGGGTAGGACGCTCCACGGATGGAGGGGCTACATGGACAAATCAGCCATTCATAATGGGGTATGAGAGCATCATTTCGTTCACTAATGTAAAAGACGGATGGATGGCGGATTCCAGCTTATTGCATCCTGCCATTTATCGAACAACCGATGGAGGCAAAACCTGGACTGAAACCTTGGAGCTGGAGCAGCCAGATGCGTAACACCTCTGATAAGGAAAAGTTTCTATGAACAATAAAGAGATATTAGAGGTTACAGAGCACAGGCCATTTCCGCTTCCGAAAGGATTTTGGGTGATGAAGCAGGTGTGGAAGGACTTGCTGTTTGTGCACTGGCCTCTATCACCAGAAGAATTAGAACCCAGCATTCCCTTAGGGTTAGATCTGGATACTAGGGATGGAAAGGCCTGGGTGACCATCAGTCCGTTTAGGATGGATCCGATTCAAATCAGAGGTGTGCCGGCTATTCCCGGAGTAAGTCGGATGCTGGAGCTTAATGTCCGAACTTATGTCATAAAGAACGGAAAGCCAGGGGTTTTCTTTTTTACCCTTGAAGCCTCTAATCCGATTGCTGTTACAGCAGCACGCTTGGTCGGTCATCTGCCTTATAATACTGCTCATATGGATATATCTTCGCACAGCGGAAGGTTTCATTATTTGAGCAGTAGGAAGACTGCGGTTGAGGGGAATGCGATATTTGAGGGAAAATACGCTCCAAAAGATAATGAGGTGTTCAATGCGGAAAAAGGTACATTGCTCTATTGGCTGACAGAGCGGTACTGTCTCTACACGAGTGATGCAAAAAGTACGATATACTCGGGGGATATTCATCATCCGCCATGGCCGCTTCAGGAAGCTGAACTGCAGATGCAGCAGAATACGCTCTTGTCTTTGACTGGCATTGCAGTGGATGCTATGATGCCGCCTTCACTGCTCACTTATACTAAACAGCTTGAAGTTCTCATATGGCCGATAAAAAGTGTAGATCACGATTAGTTCAATTAGTCTTAACTATAAAGAAAGCAGACTGGAAATGAATTTTTCAAATCCGGTCTGCTTTTTGGCGTTATGTGTTTTTTAATTCTCTGAATCAAGATATCGATAAAGGGTGGATTTGCTGATCCCAGTTTCTTCTTTGATCTGCGACAGAGTGTACTCATTGCTTTGATACATCACAATTGCCTTCTTGACATTCTCATCCGGCTTCCGCGGACGTCCGGGACGCATGCCTTTTTGCTTTGCTTCATAAAGCCCTTTTTTCGTTTTTTCACTGATCACGTCGCTTTGAAAGCTGAGCAGGTGTTGAACGATATCCGGAAAAGGATACCCTGCCTTGTCACTTGTATTAATGCCTTCACTTGCTGAAATTAGAAAGCAATTTTTCTTAGTCAGCTCTTCAAGCAGTTCAGCCAGATGCCGCGTTGAATCGGCTAGAGCAAACAGCTTGGCGACCACGATGCCGTCGCCGGCTTGAAGCTTTTCAATGATTTCGAATAATTCTACTCTCTTTTTTGCGGAAGCATGCTCTTCTGCCACCATACGGTCGCACGAAAACTCAGACAGCACAGCTTGCTGCTGTTCACATTGTAAATCATCTTCATAAGGTCTCATATATCCAATCAACATTAAAATAATTCTCCTTGGACAATCACTAGTCTCAAAAAGGTTCCATTTTGGAACAGTCCATGATAAACTAACGAAGGTATTGATAAGCTAACGACATGATATGGCTTGACTTTTATGAGACTTAAAAGTCAGGCAATTTAAATATTTTTAAAAAAGAGGTGTGGAAAACGAGTGTTAGAGAAAATGAAGAGAACATGGTTTTTTAATATAAGGGCGGACATCTTGTCGGGTATACTTGTTGCCCTGGCCCTTATTCCGGAAGCCATCGCTTTCTCGCTGATTGCTGGCGTTGATCCAATGGTGGGTCTACATGCCTCCGTCTGCATTGCAGTTATTATTGCATTTGCCGGAGGAAGGCCAGCCATGATTTCCGCAGCCACTGGCGCCATGGCGCTGGTTCTTGCTCCCCTGGTAAGAGAGCATGGACTGCAGTATATGCTTGCAGCAACCATTCTGACAGGTGTTATTCAATTTCTGTTAGGTGTATTTAAAGTAGCGAAACTGATGAAATTTATTCCGCGAGCTGTTATGATCGGCTTTGTTAATTCACTCGCAATCCTTATTTTCATGGCACAAGTACCGTACTTTTGGGGAATTAGCGGAGCAACCTACCTATTCCTAGGTGTAACACTGCTCATTGTGTATGTAGTCCCGCGGTTCTTTAAAGCAATCCCTGCGCCGCTTATCGCTATCATATTGTTAACCATCGTATCCGTTTTTACAGGCTTCAATTTGCAGACGGTTGGAGATATGGGCAACATAACACAAACCTTGCCGGCATTTTTATTTCCAGATGTACCCTTCTCATTAGAAACACTACAGATTATATTACCATATTCTTTTGCGCTCGCAATTGTGGGTTTGCTGGAATCCCTGCTTACCTCTTCAATCTTAGATGATATGACAGATACACAAAGTGACAAGAATCGCGAAGCGAGAGGTCAAGGTATAGCCAACTTCATCAATGGGTGGTTTGGAGGTATGGCGGGCTGCGCGATGATTGGCCAATCCATGATTAATGTTAAAGCGGGAGGACGCAGCAGGTTGTCTACCCTTGTAGCAGGATTATTCCTGATGTTCCTTTTACTCGTTCTTGGGGATCTCGTCGTTCTGATGCCTATGCCGGTTCTGGCAGGTATAATGGTTATGGTTTCAATTGGAACCTTTGACTGGTCCTCCTTAACGTATTTGAAAAAAGCACCTCGTTCTGACGCATTAGTGATGCTGGTAACCGTCGTTATTGTTGTAGCTACGCATGACTTATCTAAAGGTGTTATTGCAGGTGTCATATTAAGCGCTGTTTTCTTCGTTGCCAAGATCTCTAAGCTGGAAGTGATAAAGGAAAAGGATAACGGCCTTGAGCAGTTGTTCAAGGTGAAGGGTCAGCTGTTTTTTGCCTCAACGACAAGTTTTGAAAAATCATTTGATCTTTCTGTTAAGGATCGCAAGATTGTGATCGACTTTTCAAATTCACATGTATGGGATGATTCGGCCGTAGGTGCAATTGATAAAGTGATTCTTAAGTATCGGGAGAACAATAATGAAGTTAGACTGACCGGGCTTAATGAAACAAGTCAGCGCATGGTCAATAAGCTGGCTGTTTTCCCTGATACAAAAGGAAAATTGAACACTCATTGATATAAACCAAATATAACTTTAGTACTTCAGGCAGAGATGAAATTCGCACACTCCCATTTTTCACTCTCTGCACTGATGAGACAGTAAAGCAGCTTCTCTTCTTATGAAGGCAGCGAAGCCAAAGAGGTCCAATTCTGCAATTGCAGTAACTGGACCTCTTTTTATATTTTAGGGCTCAAACCCTTTTTGACTGATATAGATACTTTCTTCCGGAAAGACCGTCTTCATTCGCTCGACAATAACCTGATAGGCAGACGGATCATACCATTGCTTCTCTTCAATCTTATCATATAAAGATTTAATTCCGAGCTGGTTTGTTCTTTTGCCGCTGCTGCCATCGCCCATAAAATAATCATCAATCGTCACACGGTCTGTGATTTTTTGCAAAATTTCAGGGAAAGCAGGACTGCTGGGCAGTACCGGGGCTATTGCAGTCTGATTAGGGATACCGGCTTCGCTCAGCTCCGAGAGAGCTCTCAAGCGTGCGGCAATGGGCGGAGCCGAAGGAGAGAAGTGCTTCCTTATCTCATCAAGATCCGTTTCGATCGTGATACTGACACGAACTTTGTTTCCTAGTGACTTTAATAGATCTATATCACGGGTTACGAGCGGACTTCTCGTTTGCAATAACAAGAAGTCGGGTGGGTTGATACACATGGCTTCAAGCAAGGAACGTGTCACCTGCTCCTTATATTCAATGGGCTGGTAAGGATCTGTACTGGACGACATAAAGATAGTGACGGGACCTTTGGATTGTGCTTTAGTCAGTTCCTTGAGAAATATAGCAGAGGCTTCTTGTTTAATATCAACCCATGTCCCCCATTCAGAACCACGAAACAACGATACGGGCATCCGGCGCACATAGCAATAGGAGCATCCAAACGTGCAGCCGGTATACGGGTTTAAGGTGTGGCTGTAGCCGGAAAGAAATCCTGAACCTTTATTCATCAGCGTTTTTGGGTTTTTATATAAATATTGAACATTCCTCATTCCAGTGTCACCTCTGTACAATAAATTTCCATCCCGAATTTCAATTCGTAAATATCTTCACTTATTTTAGTATAAAATAATTTAATAGGAACGTACATTCCCTATATAGGTTGTAGAAATTTGAAGCTAGAACCTCGTCTTAAACACTGTGCACGGTTTCTCTTTAAATTATTATTAGAGTTTGCCTTTTTCGGGTAATTGATTTTAACCTTTCATAAAATAAAGGAGAGATTTATATGATTAAAAGAAATACCGTAAAGCTGCCGGATGGTACTGTACTCCCCGCGATCGGTCAAGGAACCTGGCATATGGGGGATGATCCTTCTAGAAAAAATGATGAAATAGCTGCTCTTCGACTTGGAGTGGAGCTTGGTATGCATGTAATTGATACCGCAGAAATGTATGGGGAGGGCTTGTCTGAGTCGCTTGTAGGAGAAGCTATTCATGGTATAAGGGAAGAGGTATTCCTGGTTTCAAAAGTGTATCCGCATAATGCAGGACGACAACGTATCATAACGAGTTGTGAACAAAGCTTGCGGAGGCTTAAAACAGACCATCTTGATCTTTACCTTCTTCATTGGAGAGGAGAAGTACCACTTTCTGAAACGGTTGAAGGCATGGAGAAGCTTGTAGAGGACGGAAAAATAGCAAGATGGGGAGTATCTAACCTGGATACTGAAGATATGAAGGAGCTTCTTTCCATATCTAAGGGCACAAATTGTGCTATGAACCAGGTATTATATCATCTGGGCTCTAGAGGAATTGAAGTCGATCTAATGCCTTGGCTTGCGGAGCATCAGATCCCTGTTATGGCCTACTCGCCGCTTGCGCAAGGAGGAAGCTTGAGAAGGGAAATCCTTGAGAACGAGACGGTGAAGCGAATCGCAGGCAAGCATGAGGTCACTCCGATTCAATTGATGCTGGCTTGGAGCATTCGAAGCGGAAGCGTGCTTTCGGTGCCGAAATCTTCAAAGGAAGAGCATGTGAAACAGAATGCAGCAGCATATGAAGTGCAATTAACGGAAAAAGATTTGAAGGAACTTGATACGGCTTATCCGAAGCCTAACGGCAAAGTTTCGTTAGATATCGTGTAAATGAAATCAAACAAGGCTAATGATTAATGTTATAAAAAGTAACATATTAAACGTATTATTGCTGAGATGACGATAATTTATTCCTATATATGAATAAAAATAAAAACCCCTACTTTTTCCTTATTTACATCTATACCGCTCTCTATTATGTTAGATTTAATAACATAAATTAATAGAGAGTGGGGATGGGTATGGGAAAAAGCGTAGCTCGTTTAAGCTGTAATGTGTTATTAACATGTACACTGCTCTTACCGGTGTTAGGTCTGCCTTCAAAAGTGCTTGGAGCATCTCAGGATTATCCCGAATTAGCCGCTTTTATGGAACAGTCTTGGGCTCAAGCTGGTTCAGTTACTGAGCAAAATCGAATGGACAGAATTACAGCTGCACAATTTGTTGAGCTGATGAATTCTGCAGCTAGGGCTGCCGGTTCAGACCTGTCCATCACGAAATTGCCGGAGCAAACCGACTTCACTAGAGAAACAGCGGCTTGGGTTTTAGATGAAATCATTGATGTGCCGTATGTTGAGACAAGCATGTATCAGGATATTCCTATAAGCAGCAAGTATGCACAGTCGATTGGCATTGTGACTACTGCAGGTTTAATGAAGGGGATCGCTGAGTATACATACGGATATGGCAAGCCTTTATCAAAAGGGGATGCAGCGGTCGTTGCTCTCAGGCTCTATCAATATTTGCAGCCTGTAAGTGTAGTTGAGACATCCATCACAGATTTACAAACAGCCATGAAATCTGGGCGGGTGACTTCTGCTGAGCTTGTTGACCTGTATCAGGAGCGAATTGAAAAATACGATACAGAGGGCCCGAAGTTAAACTCGATTATAGCTATCAATGAACAAGCTGATGACCTTGCCAAACAGCTTGATGAGGAACGAAAAAAGACGGGATCTAGGGGAGCTTTGCATGGAATTCCTGTTATTCTGAAGGATAACTTTGACACGGCTGATATGCCTACTACAGGAGGGTCGGAGGCACTGAAAGATAGTGTTTCACTGGATGATGCATACCAAGTGGAGAAGCTTAAGGAGGCAGGGGCAATTATTCTTGCCAAGGCTAACCTTCATGAGTTTGCATTCGGGTATACAACTGTAAGCTCTGTAGGGGGACAGACTCTTAATCCATATAACACAGATAAGGTTCCAGGCGGTTCCAGTGGAGGGACAGGAGCATCAATTGCAGCCAGCTTCGCCGCGGTGGGTATGGGTAGTGATACGGGCGGCTCAATCCGTGTTCCTTCTTCTTTTAACAATCTGGTAGGGATCCGACCGACCATTGGGTTGTCCAGCCGGGATGGTATCATGCCACTGGCGCTGACCCAAGATACGGGAGGGCCGATTGCAAGATCCGTCGCTGATGCAGCGGCTGTACTTGATGCTACGGCAGGATACGACCCAGATGATGTATCAACAGCTGCAGGTATCGGTAAAATTCCTGAGTCCTATCTGAATTATCTTGATCCAGCAGGATTGAACGGAGCTAGAATAGGGATTGTACGTGAAGTGTTTGGATCGGACCAAGATATTAATGATGTGATGGATAAAGCACTGCTGGATATGAAGGAGCAGGGAGCTGTGCTTGTTGATCATGTAGAGATTCCGAATTTCAAACAGATCAACAGCTATGCCAGTCTCAGCGGATGGGAGTTTAAATTCCAGTTCAATGATTATTTAGAGACACTGGGAACAGAGCGTCCTTATAAGGACTTGACGGCCATTATTGAATCTGGATTGTATGATGAATCGGTCGGAGCACAGCTGGTCGAACGTAACAATCGTGAATCACTAGACGACGAAGCCTACAAAGATATTGTTCTCCATCGTACTAAATTAGCTCAAGAAGCCGTACTTAAAATGATGGCAGATTATGATCTTGATGCACTCATATTCCCTACCTCAGCAAATCCTATTGTGAATATTGGAGAGGAGCAGACGATTGGTGATGGATTTAAACTCAGCTCCTTTACTGGTTATCCTACCGTAACAGTACCTGCGGGATTTAGAGCCTCTGACAAAATGCCGGTGGGTCTTGATTTTATCGGAAGACCTTTTAGTGAACCTACGTTAATTAAACTTGCTTATTCCTTTGAGCAGCATACCAAGCATCGCACTTCACCGGCATTAACTCCTTGACAGATATACAGATATGAACAGCGGACTATAGGGTCCGCTGTTTTTTGTTGTACTCTTTACCATAAGTGAGGGCAGCGCCGAGTGAATATGGTGGAGGGCGATAGGAAGACATACAGCTCGCATGACCATATGTACAGCACTAATCTAGCGTATAGGTGTCATGTCTGTTTCTGATGTACAATATTGATGCAGTTATTATGACTTGAAAGTCGAGGTATGTGAATGAATAAGATCGTATTTGCCATTATTGGCGCAGGCTGGCGTGCTGAGTTCTTTCTGCGTATTGCAAGAATGCTTCCCGATCAATTTGAGGTGAGCCGAGTGCTTGTCAGAAACGAAGAAAAGGCAGCTGTTTTTCAAAAGAAATGGGAAGTAAACACCGTAACGACGCTGGATCAATTTCTCGATGTGCCTGATTATTCTTTTGCTGTGATTTCAGTGCCGTGGGATGCAAATCCGAATTACATAATGGAGTTAAGCAAGCAAGGAATTCCTGTTCTGGCTGAAACCCCTCCGGCGCCGGACATTGATGGTCTGTTAAGGCTGCACGAGGAGCTGCCAATGAATGCAAAAGTTGAAATCGCAGAGCAATACCTCTTCCAACCTATGCATGCAGCACGAATTAAACTTGCACGCTCCGGAAAGCTGGGTGAAATTTCGCATGTCCAGGTTTCGAGCGCTCACGGTTATCACGGGATCAGCTTAATTCGCGAGCTACTCGGTATTGGTTATGAGAAAGCTGCAATTACAGGTCATCAGTTAACCAGTCCGATTATAAAAGGTCCGGGCAGATACGGTATGCCAGAGACAGAAGAAATGACCGAATCCTTTCAGGAGCTCGCTTTATTCCGATTTGGGGAAAAATCAGCATTATTCGATTTCTCGAGTGTTCAATACTTTTCGTGGATTCGCGGGAATCGTATACTTGTCCGGGGGGACCGTGGTGAAATAAATAATGAAGAAGTGACCTATTTGAAGGATTACAGAACTCCAATCCGTTCTGAGTTTAGAAGAGTGGATACAGGACATAATGGAAATTTGGAAGGGTACGGTCACCGTGGTATCCAGTTTGAAACGGAGATGATTTACGAGAATTTGTTTGAGACAGGCAGGCTGTCTGATGATGAAATAGCAGTGGCAACGAGCATGTACAAGATGGGTTTATACGCAGAGGACCTGAGCCCATCCTTCTATAGCTATGCCAAGGCAGCACAAGATCACTATTTGTCTATCATGATGAAAAAATCGATCAGTGAAGGTCAGGAAGTTGTTACAGAGATCATGCCTTGGTCAAGCCGATTGTAGGATCAAATGATAGAAAATGCATATTGAAGGGCTAATCATTCATTAGTTTGATACTTCCATCCCTTATCGGCTTAACTAGCTGATAAGGGATTTTTGATCTTTCTATTATAGGTTTTCCAATCTGTTCCCCTAAGAATATAAAATTCCAGTATTGGTAAATATACATACCGTAGGCACTGACCTAAATTAAGATAGGAAAGTAGGTACTAAATTGGATACGAACAACTTGGACCCGAGAACCAATATCGAAAATGATGAAACCTTGACGAATCGGCAAGGTCATCCAATAACGAACAACCAGAACATTCGAACTGTTAGTAATCGCGGACCTGCCACACTAGAGAACTACGATTTTATCGAGAAAATCAGTCATTTTGACCGTGAAAAGGTTCCGGAGCGGATTGTTCATGCCAGAGGTGCAGGAGCTCATGGTTACTTTGAAGCCTACGGAACGGCAGGAGATGAGCCAATCTCTAAATATACACGTGCTAAGCTGTTCCAAGAGAAAGGGAAGCAAACGCCTGTCTTTGTACGCTTTTCCACCGTTGTGCATGGACTTCACTCTCCGGAGACCGTTCGAGATCCGCGCGGATTCGCAATTAAATTTTATACAGAAGATGGGAACTGGGATCTGGTCGGCAACAATTTAAAGATTTTCTTTATTCGGGATGCGATGAAATTTCCGGATATGATTCATGCCTTCCGTCCGGATCCAGTAACTAATATTCAAGACGCACGCCGTTTTTTTGACTTTTGTGCCAATTCCCCTGAGTCTTTCCATATGGTGACTTTTGTTTATTCTCCATGGGGTATTCCTGCCAATTATCGAATGATGCAGGGCTCGGGCGTAAACACATACAAATGGGTAAACAACGAAGGAAAAGGTGTGCTTGTGAAATACCACTGGGAGCCCAAGCAGGGAATTAAAAATCTGACCGTAAAAGAAGCAGAAGAGATCCAAGGTAAGAATTTTAACCATGCAACACAGGATTTGTATGAGGCGATTGAACGCGGAGATTATCCTGAATGGGAGCTGCTCGTGCAAATTATGGAGGACGGTCCCAATTCGGAGCTAGATTTTGATCCGCTTGACGATACCAAGCTGTGGCCAAATGATAAATTTCCATGGAAAAAAGTTGGGCGTATGGTTTTGAACAAATCACCGGAGAATTACTTCAATGAAGTAGAGCAGTCAGCTTTTGGGACAGGGGTGCTGGTAGATGGTCTCGATTTTTCGGATGATAAAATGCTTCAAGGAAGAACGTTCTCTTATTCCGATACACAGCGTTACCGTGTAGGCGCAAACTATTTGCAGCTGCCGATCAACGCCGCTAAGAAACGGGTGGCAACCAACCAGGAAGGCGGACAACTCCGTTACTATAACGACAAGGCGCCTGGCCAAAATCTGCATGTGAACTACGAGCCTTCCAGCATGGGTGGGTTAAAAGAAGCAGAGCAGGTTGGCAAAGAGTACACACCGTATGTGGAAGGGAATTTGGTTCGTGAATCGATTGACCGAAACGACAATACGAAACAAGCCGGCGAGACCTACCGCAATTTTGAACAATGGGAAAAAGATGAGTTAATCAACAATATGGTTGGCGACCTCGCTATTTGTCCTAAGGATATTCAGGATAAAATGATTGCCCTTGCAGAGCAGGCTGATGAGGATTACGGCCGCCGCTTAAGAGAAGGGATCGCCGAGAAGAGTAAAATGGTGAGTAATAACGTGGAGAGTTCGCATCCGCTCGGAGCAAAAAATGCTCAACAAGCCGTAGATAACGCTGTCGAAAAAGGGCATGAGCAGGATCCGTATTGATTTAGTTGCTATAGATTACTATTAATTCGGGGTGATCTTGTACTTACATAAAGAGAATCCCGCAAGACAATAATCCCTTATCAGTGAGACGTTTGATGGTGCATGCAGGTCATGCTTACGATCGAGGTAGCGCTGTTAGGGGATTTTTCATATGGAGATCGTTATAATATCGTTATATTGAATTGTTAGGAGGCGATTTTACTTGCTGCCTTATCCTTATAAGACGACGAGAGAAGAAAAGATGAAAGTGATAGGTGAAATGAAGGACAGGCTTCTAGATGAATATGGAGATGCTATTGTTGCTATTGGTGTGTACGGCTCAATTGGACAGCATACAGATGGTCCTTATTCCGATATTGAGCTGCATGTCGTAACTAAAGACGGAGTGAGCTTTTCAGGGCATGAACTTATCTATCCGCCATTTAAGCTTGAAATTGGGGTCTTGGAGCGTTCGAAATGGGTTGCTAAACTAAGTCGTGTCGATGATGGATGGCCGATATGGATCGGTGCTTTTGTACATATTCTTCCTCTATATGATCCTGAAGGTTTATTTGAGTCGGTCAAACAGCAAGCGTTGCCGGTATCCGATGAAAGTATACGATCCGTAATGCGTGAATTTATGGTCTGGGAACCCTACGAAACCATGGGTAAGATCCGAAACTGTATGCATTCAGGTCAACATGCTTATATCTCTCGGGCCGCCTCTGATCTCATCTGGCAGACAGCTAAATTGATCGGCTTGGCAAATAAAAAATATTACAGGACTAGAGCGTCGACGATTGAAGAATCACTGCTCATGACATCCATTCCTAACGGTTATAAAGAACTGGCGGCAAAAATAAAAGAGGGGGATTTGCGCAACAAGGAGGAAATCTATCGATTGTGTGAGGATTTATGGACGGGATTAAATGAATGGTTTGGCGAGCAGGGAATTGAATATTTTAGCGATCAACTGCCTTTATAAGATTATGAGTTAATACTGATCATATAATCGGTGTATTGACACTTCTTCCATTGTTTGCTATAGTACATACACAACAAATGCATATCTCAAGTAAATCTTCTTAACACGGAGTTGTTACTTGATCGGCAATAGAGCCGCTTGCTTATCTACGGATAAGGGAGCGGCTCTTTTTGTTTAATTATGCATGCAAAATAGAAAAAGGAGTGTTGTTCATGTATCGTCCGTTAATGGAAAGAGGTAAACCCGCTTTTGCAGGAGTCCGCACATTTATGCATCTCCCGCATATTCAGACTTTGGAGAACGTAGATTACGCGATCATCGGCAATCCTTTTGATACGGGTGCTGGGTATGCTGTTGGCACAAGATTTGGGCCCTCTGCTATTCGGGAAATGTCTCAGCGAATCAGAACGACGAATCCCGCGCAAGGAATCGACAGCAGCGAATATTTGTCAGGCATTGATTACGGTGATTTTACAATCTATCCAGGCTATATTGAACAGACCTATGAAACGGTGCAAGAGCAGCTTGCGCCGATTTATGAAAAAGGAATTGTACCGATCATTCTCGGGGGTGACCATTCGATATCCTATCCTCATGTAAAAGCAGCTGCTGAGAAATATGGACCCATCAGCTTAGTTCATTTTGATTCCCATTCGGATGCTTGGGAGCCTTTGGATGAAATGCGAAAGTTCTCGCATGGAAATATGTTTTACCATGGAGCCAAGGAAGGGTGGATCAATACGGAGACCTCAATTCAAATGGGGATGAGGGGGCATTCAAGTTTAACCCATTATGAGGAAACCCGAGCGCTGGGCTTTGATCTGCTTACAACGGATGATGTGAAGAAACTAGGACCGGAACTGCTTTGTCAAAGAGTAAAAGAACGAGTTAAAGATACACCGGTCTTTCTTACCTTTGATATTGATTTTTTAGATCCTGTGTTTGCTCCAGGAACAGGGACGCCTGAGGTCGGTGGTTTTACAACCTATGAAGCGATTCAGATGATTCGGGGGCTGGCAGGAATCAACCTGATCGGATGTGATTTGGTTGAGGTGCTTCCGGATCGGGACCCGACAAGGGTGACCGCACTGAATGCAGCGAGTATCGTATCCGAATTTATTACGCTGCTGGCTATGTTTCGCCGCAGCAGCATGGAAGTAAAAGCTCAAGAAGTAACTGTTTAATATCATAAACTACAAGAGACCCTGTCCGTTAACTAGACAGGGTCTCTTGTGTTATAAAGTGTTCTATATTATTTAGTAACGATGTGACGTTCACCGGAAGAAGTCACATTTTTCGACTCAGAAGAGCTGTTTAAGCTAAAGTTGAAATCTTTACTCGCTTTAGAATAGCTCTTCTTTGTAGACTCGCTGCTACCTTGCTTGTGGTCGTTGTCGTACGAAGTACGCTCGACAGCAGAAGCAGCTTTCTCCGACTCAGAAGACTTATTCAGGTCAAAGTTGAAGTCTTTGCTAGTGCTGGCGTAGCTCTCGTTCATCGACTCTTTAGCTGCATGCTTGTCATCGTTATCGTACGAAGTACGTTCGACAGAAGAAGCAGCTTTCTCCGACTCAGAAGACTTGTTCAGGTCAACGTTGAAGTCTTTGCTAGTGCTGGCGTAGCTCTCGTTCATCGACTCTTTAGCTGCATGTGTGTCATCGTTATCGTACGAAGTACGTTCGACAGAAGAAGCAGCTTTCTCCGACTCAGAAGACTTATTCAGGTCAAAGTTGAAGTCTTTGCTGGAGTTAACATAGCTTTCGTTCATCGATTCACTAGCGACTTGCTTGTCATCGTTATCGAATGAATTAATCTCGACAGAAGAATTAGCTTCTTTCTTTTCAAAAGCGTTGTTCAAGTCAAGGTTGTAGCCTTTGTTCAAGTTCGTGTATCTCTCGTTCACTGAATCGTTAGCTACTTGCTTGCCATCCATATCGTACGAAGTACGCTCAACAGAAGAAGTCGCTTTTTCTAAATCTGAAGCGTTGTTCAAATTAAGATCGAAATCGTTACAAGAGATAAAGTGCTTCTCTTTTACAGACTCTTTAGTACCTTGTACATCATCATTGTTGAACGAAGCGCGTTCGACAGAAGTAGAAGCAGCATTTTCCTTCTCAGATGAACGATCTAAGTTAAGGTTGAAGTCTTTACTGGAGTTAGAAGTAACTTCGCTCATCGACTCGCTAGTAATCTCTACATCGTCATTGTTATCAAAAGAAGTACGCTCTATAGAAGCAGCATTTTCCTTCTCGGACGAACGATCTAAGTTAAGGTTGAAGTCTTTACTGGAGTTAGAAGTACTCTCACTCATAGACTCGCTAGTAACCTCTACATCGTTATTGTTATCAAAAGAAGTACGCTCTACAGTAGAAGCAGCTTTTTCCTTCTCGGACGTATGATCTAAGTTAAGGTTAGAGTCTTTACTGGAGTTAGAAGTACTCTCGCTCATCGACTCACTGTTAACCTCTGCATCGTCATTGTTGTCATAAGAAGTGCGCTCTACAGTAGAAGCAGCTTTTTCCTTCTCTGATGAATGATCTAGATCAAGACCGAAGTCTTTGCTTGAGCTGGAGTAGCTTTCGCTTTCAGACTTGCTGCTGCCCTTATTCACGGAGCTGCTTGTCTCTTCCTCATGAGAGCCACTGAGATTCAACCCAAGGCTGCTCTCTGAACGATTCCAGCTTTCCTTAAATTGATAGCGATCTTTTGCGTGGTCGCCGTTATTGCTGCTCTCATAAGCGGACGAGGATTCAAGCTCTTTCGATGCATTAAGTCCTAAGTCAAGACTGCTATCGGATTGAGTCCGGGTCTCCGAAGAATGGTTATTCTTGTTCGTAGTTTTCTCCGCCTCATATGATGCGGAGGTTTGTGCCGCAAGGTCAAGATTTACTGCTGCATTCGTCTTGCTGCTGTTCGTATGGCTGCTTTCACCATCGTATCCATGGTTTGCTGACGTATGCTTTCCTTCCAGTCCCAGACCAAGATCCAGTCCCAGATCCAGACCTAACCCCAAATTTCCTTTTTCATTAGAAAGCAGACCTTTGGAGCTGGATGAATCATGAGATGAACCTCCAAGCTGGCTGGTCAATCCTGCATCTAATCCTAATTTAAGACCTGCAGAATGCTCACTGTTGGAAGATGAAGCATAACCTACCTGAGATACACCCAATACACCAGCTATAAACGAAGCAGATAACACCGTCATTTTTGCCCATTGCGGAACTTTTTTCATTTTACATACACTCCTTCTCATTTTTAATAGATATGATTTGTGTTCATGTAAGAGAGAAGTGTATGTGCGGGCGGTCGGCCCGGTGGTGGCTGGGACCATTGGTCACTGCCAAGTGTATAATTTTGACCTAAGATACTGATGAATTCATCGAGCTGAGCAGAGTCCGACAGCTGTACATCGTAAAAAGATGATGGTCCGCCTAAAAGGCTGGTGCTTGGAGCACCGTTCGTTGAAGCGGGTCCAACACCCCAAGCAGATGCTGTTGCAGTCAATGCTGATGGGTCTCTTTGGTCAGTTCGTTCAAGTGAAGGGATCTTAAACTGTTCATATGATGAGTCAGTTTGATCCACTTTTTCTTTAGAAACTGCTGACGCTTGGTGCTTGGAAGTTTGTTTAATGGCAGCTAGCTCGAACTCATCGTTTAGCGCATTTACCAGGTTATCATCAAGATCAGATTCAGAAGCTAGTGCAGCTTGCTTGTCTTTACTTGATAATTCAGGAGTCAACGAATCATATTCTTCTAAAGTCGAAGGGTTAGCGTTATTTTCAGCATCTACCTCATCCGCTGTAGCTGGGATGGACTCAGTAAAAGAATCTGCATCTGTATTCTCACTTGCATCCTTCTGTTGATCAGGATTCTGCACAGTAGACGCTCGATCAGTAATTACTTTTTCAGTATTTACTTTATCGTTAGGAGCACGATCTACAGGTATCTGGTCGGCAGGAGTCTTAGGTTCCTTAGGTTCCTCTTGAGATTCAATTGGATTCTCACTCACTGGGGAACGTGTATCAACTGAAATTTCCGGTACCTTAACTTCCAAGCCGAAACGGTTATCTTCATGGCTGATATGAGCTTCAGTCTCAGAAGTTTCCACCTTAATAATGGAAGCATCGGCTTTGACAGAAGGAATGTTGACCTTCACCTCGGGTACTCCATTTCCATCTGTTATTTCTGCTTTTAACTCGGAGGTTTCTACTTTAAGATTGGCTGGCAGCTCGGCTTTAACAGATGGAGCCTTTACTCTGGTCTCTGGTAAAAGACCCTGATCCATACTTACATCCGCTTGAAGAGAGGAGGTTTCAGCCTTGACTAAAGGAGCTTCGACCTTGATCTCTGAAACGCCGGCACTTATTCCTTCCTTATTCAATCCTGCTTTAATGTCAATCTCCGGTAGTTTGACATCCAGCACAGGTGTGTTTACTTGAATGGATGGAAGATTAACCTTAAGTGATGAATTACGCTGATCACTATTATTGGTTGTATCAGAAGATTGGACCGATAGTATAGGATCTACCACATCATTCAGCAGGGCAAAGGCTTTATCTGAAGAGACCGACCCGATGCTGAAGCCAAACAGAACCAACGTAGGAACCAAAATCAGTGACTTTTTCTTGCGAATCAAGGCAATACCCTTTTTCATGCGGGGATTCACCCCCTTTCATGTTGCGATGGATCCTACATAAGGAGGTCACATATTGCCGCAAGTAGTGGATGAAGACTGTAGTCGTTCATGCTCGTATTTAACCAGACCTATTTTTAACCAACCAAAACCATTCAAAATTAGGACGAGTTACATATCTTTTCGTTTATACGCAAATATAGAAGGGATCAAGTAGGGGGATTTTAAAAAAATAAAGCATCCAAAGAAACGGGCGGTCCCGGTTTTCGGATGCAATAAGGTATTAAAGAGATGTACTGTAGTAAAGCTTAGCATGTTAAGTAATCATTTCTGTAAGCACAGCCTCAGCTACGTCAGCCAGCTTTTTTCGCTCGTTCATCGCTTGGGTACGCATGAGTTCGTAAGCTTTGGCCTCGCTGATATTCTTCTGCTTGCTCAGGGACAGCTTTGCACTTTCAACGCGTTTAATTTCATCTAGCTTAGTGGATAAAAATCGATATTCACGTTCAAGGTGCACACGTGTCTGGTAGTTCTTTATGCCGATCAGCAAAGACCACTGGAGCTCATTGTCATTCATTCCTGAACATAATACGCCATCAAGCTTTTCATGTGGAGCGGCAGTGGCTGGCTTACGTTCATCGCACCACCATAGGATCGGGAAGGAGAAGAGGGAGTTTGCAGAATGGAGCCATTTTTTTAAGCGGCATGCAGGGATATCCAGAATAATCATTTCGAACCTGCGCTGTGTCAGCTCACTCATACTTTCGGCCTCAATAGATTCAACACGGTAACCTAATTCCTTTAACTTGACATCAACTTGACATTTTGTCGTCGGGATATCATGAACATGCAATAATCTTGGTTTCATAATTTACCCATCACCTCGAAGATAGGAATTGAGATAATACCTTGTTCGCGTCTCGATATACATGATGAAATGATGCTGATTAATGATAATTTATATAATACATCTAAGCAAAAGTCAACAGATCAAGTTAAGGAATATGACATAGTTTTACAAAAATATATTTATTTTCGAGAATCTATGTTAAACATATTGACATATAATAATCCTGTTCCTATAATTGCATTACACAACTGCATACAAGCATACATCCGCATTGGAGGATGACTGTTTATGGCAAAGAGGCCGCTTTTTAATAAGCGGCCTCTTTTTGTTTTTTTTCTTAAAAAAATTGGAACGGAGTGAGGATAACATGAAATATCGTCCGCAAATTGAAATGGGAAAACCGCTGTATTCTGGTATTCATACTTTTATGCATTTACCTCATGTAAAAACGCTGAATGAAGTTGATTTTGCCGTAATTGGGGTTCCGTTTGATACGGGGGTAAGCTATGGAATTGGAGCAAGGTTTGGACCGTCCTCCATTCGAACAATGTCTCAACGTATCAGGCCGATCTCTCCCGTTCACCAGATAGATGTTTCAGAATATTTGTCTGGAATCGATTATGGAGATCTTGTAGTTCATCCGGGTTATATTGAACAGTCTTATCAGGCCATTGAAGAGCAGCTCACTCCGATATTTGAGGCTGGTGTGGTGCCCATTCTGCTGGGAGGCGATCATTCGATATCACTTCCACATCTAAGAGCGGCTGCTAAGCAGCATGGTCCTGTGTGCCTCGTTCATTTTGATTCTCATTCGGATACAGGCCGATCCAAAGATCCGAAAAGAATGTGGTCACATGGTGCAGTATTCAGTTACGCGGTAGATGAGGGATTAATTGATCCTTATCATTCCATTCAGATGGGGATGAGAGGTACAACTTATCGTGCTGGAGGACTGGATGAAGCTAGAGCGATGGGCTTTGAAGTGATGACAACGGATGATGTCAGAGAAATGACGATCCCTGAACTATGCCAGAAGGTGAAGGAGCGTGTCGGCGATCGCCTTGTATTTTTAACCTTTGACATTGATTTTTTCGATCCGGTTTATGCACCAGGCACAGGGACCCCAGAGGTTGGAGGCTTTACAACCTATGAAGCTCAAAAGATGCTGAGAGGTCTAACAGGTCTGAATTTTATAGGCTTTGATCTCGTGGAAGTTCTGCCTGATCGTGATCCGACTCAGGTTACAGCCTTGAATGCTGCAAATATCGTGTTTGAGTTTGTCAGTCTGCTCGCAGTTAAGCGCAGAGAGAAGCTCGAATTGGAGAAGACGGTAGAAGCAGCTCTGTAATGCTCGAGCTACATCACATTTACACAATCAATTAAGGGGGAGCGTTCATATGAAAAAATGGCTAAAGAGAACAGCTGTATATCCACTTCTTGGAGTCTTGCTCTTAACAGGCTGCGGTTCGCAGGGGGAAGGATCCGGTACAACAGCAGGTGCAGCATCTGGCAGCGGTAGTGCCAGCAAAGCGAACCAGCTTACAATTGGGATAACCAATCCGCCACTGATGTTTAATCCCATAGATTCGGATGGGAGCGGATCGAGCGGAGCCGTATTTACATATCGTTATTTGTTTGACAGCTTGATCAAAACAACGGGCCCGCTTGAATTTGAATTACAGCTGGCAGAGTCCTTTGAGACCGAAGACAATCAAACCTTTAAAATTGCAATCAATCCTGAAGCAAACTGGACGGACGGAACACCGATTACCGCAGAGGATGTTGAATTTACGATCAATTTGATCGCGAATCCTAATACGATCACAACCCAGCGCAGCGCTATATTTTCCCTAGATGGCTTAAATGAGAAAGGGATGCTTCCGGAAGGTGAAGACAAGCTGGAGTCTATCAAAGTTATTGATGACAAGCACTTGGAGATTCGGACCAAAACACCGGTTGACCCCAATCTTGTATATGAACGCTTTTCTGATGTATTGATTGTGCCGAAGCATGTACTTGCTGATGTGAATCCCGCAGAGCTGAATCAGAATTCCTTCTGGCGAAATCCGAATGTGACATCTGGTCCTTATTCTTTTGTGAAATATGAGAATAAATCTTACGTGGAACTGGCTGCTAATCCGGATTATTACCGTGGAGCCCCTAAGATAGAGAGGGTCTTTATAAAAATCATGCCTGCTGCAAATATGGTTGCGCAATTAGAGTCCGGGGAGCTTGATATGAATGCCGCGCAGGGTGTCGGAAACATTCCGGCCGCAGAGTGGAACACAGTCAAATCCATTGAAGGCATCAAGACGCTTGAGGAACAGACCCGCCGATATAATTCCATTGAAATCAACACCGAACGGTTCCCCGACCAAAAAGTTCGCCAAGCGCTTGCTTACGCTATTGACCGACAAATGATTGTAGATCAGCTAATGCCTGGAACAGGAGAGCTGCAGGATGGTCCATATGCCAACAGCCATCCATATCACGACGAAGACGTTATCAGCTATTCGTATGATCCGGAAAAAGCGAAGCAAATGCTGACGGATGCGGGCTTTGATATGAATACCCCTATAGAACTCATTGTACCAACCGGGGATCGAACGAGGGAAATGGCAGGCAACATCATACAGCAAAATTTTCAGGCAATCGGACTGAAAGTCAATCAGGTTAATTTTGATTTTCCAACAACGGTATCCAAGCTTGTTTCAGGTGACTTTGACCTTGCACTCAGCAGCTTTGGCAGCATTATTGATCCAGACGGACCTGCTACCGTTTACAGGTCAACAGCTGCGCTGAATGATATGCGGTATAACAATTCTGATGTGGACGCGCTGTTTGATGCAGGAATGGCGGAGACGGATTCTGAGAAACGCGGAGAAATCTATGACAAGCTTCAAAATATTATTCAGGAGGACGTTCCGCTGATCACAGTGTATTCAGAATTCAATCTCATGGCACTCTCGGACGGTATTGACGGAAAAGGCGGCGTCGTGGACGGGATGCATTACGACGTCAATACATGGGAGCGTAAATAAAAGTCCAACATGTCGCAGGAGGTAAAAGACATGAATGAATTGCTTACAGTGCACCAGCTAAAGACGAACTTTCGCACAGAAAAAGGAGAAGTGACGTCAGTAGATGACGTCAGCTTCTCACTTAAAGCAGGAGAGACCTTGTGCATCGTTGGAGAGTCTGGCTGTGGAAAAAGTGTTACGTCCCTGTCGATCCTGCGTTTGCTGGGACGAAGCGGTTATATCTCCAGCGGCTCCATTCAATTTCAGGGAAGGGATCTTGCGGAGCTGCCAGAGCATGAGCTTATTAAACTTCGAGGAAAAGATATTGCAATGATATTTCAGGACCCGATGTCTTCTCTTAATCCCGTATTCACAATCGGCAGTCAATTGATAGAACCCATCAGACTGCACCTTGGTCTAAGTGCTAAACAAGCAAAGGATCATGCGGTTTCTCTGCTGAAGCAGGTTGGATTTCCAAGGGCTGAACAGTTGCTTGCTCAATACCCCCATACACTTTCCGGCGGTATGAAGCAGCGGGTCATGATTGCAATGGCTCTTGCCTGCAAACCTAAACTGCTGATTGCTGATGAACCTACGACAGCTCTTGACGTGACGATTCAAGCTCAAATCCTCCAGCTGCTTAAAGACATTCGGGCAGAAACAGGCACCTCTATTATGCTGATTACGCACGATCTCGGTGTGGTAGCAGAGATGGCTGACCGTATCATCGTGATGTATGCAGGTCAGGTAGTGGAGGAAGCGGGAGTATTTGAATTGTTCGACCATCCGGCACACCCCTATACGAACGGGTTAATGGATTCCATTCCCCATATTGAGATAGAGGATAGGGCGCTTCGTTCAATTCCTGGCTCTGTTCCCTCACTTCAGGAAATGCCTGCTGGATGCAGATTTAAGGATCGATGCGGCAGAGCGGCGGAGCAGTGTAGTTCAGCTCCGCCGCTTACGGAAATTCGTGAAGCTCATAAAGTTAGATGCTGGTTTCCTTATTAATCCGAATTATTCAACTATTGAGGGGTGAATCCAATGTCTACAATGCTGATACAAAGTGAGGAGAGCGCAGCTAATCCTTTGCTTCAAATAGAAGCAGTTCACAAATATTATCCGATCAAAAAAGGGATCTTCTCCAAAACGATCGGTCATGTCAAAGCGGTAGATGGAGTGAGCCTAAACGTATTTCCGGGGGAGACTGTAGGGCTCGTAGGTGAATCAGGCTGCGGCAAATCTACGCTTGGAAGAAGTATTGTTAAGCTGGAAGATGTTACGGCAGGTAAAGTTTTATTTGAGGGCAGAGATTTGGCTCCGCTGCCGCTGAGTGAAATGCGGGGTATTCGCAAGGATATCCAAATGATTTTTCAAGATCCGTATTCGTCGCTGAATCCGCGAAAGCGGATTGTAGATTTGATGACAGAGCCGCTTAAGGTACTGAGAGGAATGACAGATAATGAAGCTTTGAAGCAAGCCTCTCAGCTGATGGGGATTGTTGGACTTCCGCTATCCAGCTTGGGTAAGTATCCTCACGAGTTTTCAGGAGGACAGCGCCAAAGAATCGGCATCGCGAGGGCGGTTGCGCTGAAGCCGAAGCTGATCGTCTGCGATGAGCCTGTATCCGCGCTCGATGTGTCGATTCAAGCTCAAATTCTTAACTTGCTGAAAGATTTACAACGTGAGTTCAAATTAACGTATCTTTTTATCGGACATGGTCTCGGCTCAGTAAAATATATGAGTGATCGCATCGCAGTCATGTATTTGGGGAAAATCGTGGAGTTAGCTGATGCGAAAGCTTTATTTCGCAGCCCGAAGCATCCTTATACTAGAGCGCTGTTAGATGCTTATCCTGTCCCTAATCCACATCTTCGGGGGAAAGAACGAATTGTACTGCAAGGTGATGTTCCGAGTCCTGCGTCACCGCCGGCAGGCTGCCGTTTTCACACTCGTTGTCCGCTGGCAAGCAGCAAGTGCAGAGAAGAGGAGCCGATTCTGACAGAGGATATGTTTCGGAGGGGTCATCAATATGCATGTCATTATCCGCTCGTAGATGAAGGAATTCGGGCGAGCAGTGAAAAGGAGGCATCGTATGTTTAATTACGTCATCCGAAGAATTCTGATCGCGGTTCCGGTGCTTCTAGGTGTAACATTTCTAAATTTTGTTCTCATTAATTTGGCTCCAGGAGATCCGGTGGATATGTATGTTAATCCGGATGTAAGTGAGGAGGATAAGCAAATTCGCAGAGAAGCACTAGGGCTTAACGATCCATTTATGATTCGTTATTTAAAATGGCTCGTAAACCTGCTGCAGGGTGATCTCGGCCATTCCTTCAGCTCATTCCAACCGGTAACCAGTATGATTGCTGAACGGATCGGTCCAACCCTGCTGTTAGTCGGTGCCTCCATCTTATTCGGATATCTGATTGCGATTCCGATCGGTATCTATTGTGCAGTAAAATCCGGCTCCAGATTTGATTATTTGATGTCGACAGGCTCACTGCTTGGCGTATCCATCCCGAACTTCTTCCTAGGACTTGGCCTGATTTATATCTTTGGTGTTCTTCTTGGGATTCTTCCTACCGGCGGCATGAGTTCAATAGGAGGGAGCGGCGGCTTCTGGGATACGCTTAGTCACCTCATTCTGCCAACCATTACTCTCGGAACATCTATATCCGGAGGAATGATTCGTTATGTTAGATCAAGTGTCATTGAAGTGCTGGGTCAAGAGTATTTAAGAACTGCAAGGGCTAAGGGGCTGAAGGAATTTGTTGTTGTCAACAAGCATGCCCTGAAAAATGCGCTGATTCCTCTCATTACGATCGCAGGACTGGATATCCCTATTCTTATCGGCGGGGCAGTTATTACCGAATCGATATTTCAATGGAACGGGATGGGGCAGCTTACGATTCAAGCCATATTCTCTAGGGACTTTCCACTGCTGATGGGAGTAAACATGCTTGCGGCACTCGCTGTCCTGGCCGCGAATTTATGGTCTGATCTCATGTATGCGGTCGTTGATCCACGGATTAAATACAGTTAACGAAAGGAGTGAAGCCGATGCCTTCGCTTAATATGCAGCCGATTGCAGCATCTGAAGATATAACGGGTGCAGGAGCAGCCAGTATACCTTCATTTGAAACAGAGAGCTATTTCAAATTAATCAGGCAGCGTTTTATGCAGCATAAGCTTGCCGTAGCGGGTGTAATCGTGATGGTGTTTTTAATATTGATAGGGATATTCGCGCCATTTATTGCACCATACGATCCAAATGCAATCATCGGTCCTTTCTCTGCTCCGCCTTCCAGTGCGCATTTACTGGGAACAGATCAGGTCGGACGCGATGTACTCAGCAGATTAATTTATGCTACTCGGGTATCGCTTGCGGTCGGCGTCATCACCGTGATGCTGTATGTCATAATTGGAACCGTGGTCGGTGCCATTGCCGGATATGTCGGGGGATGGGTTGACATGCTGATCAACCGGATCATTGACGTATTTATGTCCTTTCCCAGTATGATGGTCATCCTTGTGCTCGTTACTGTACTCGGCACGGGGCTCTCGAATATTATTATTGTTCTCGCACTCCTTGGCTGGCCTGCCGTTGCAAGGCTGGTGAGAGGAAGCGTGCTTTCACTTCGCCAAACTGAATTTGTGCGTGCAGGGGTTGCACTTGGTTTCAGTTCACCTCGACTCATCTTCGGGCATATTTTGCCTAATGCGCTTGGACC
The DNA here is from genome assembly GCA_023715865.1 of Neobacillus mesonae. Lineage (GTDB taxonomy): Bacteria > Bacillota > Bacilli > Paenibacillales > Paenibacillaceae > Paenibacillus. Next base: position 1,403,981 of record JAMBOW010000001.1, on the reverse strand, counting down.
TTTACTCGTTAACGCGACTTTCGGAGCTGCCGCTGCAATATTATCTGAATCCTCCTTAAGTTTTCTCGGCATGGGGGTGCAGCCTCCAGCTGCAAGCTGGGGGAATATGCTGAACGCGGCTCAATCCATTACTGCTCTGACAACACAGCCTTGGCTGTGGATTCCGCCTGGCCTGGTCATTATTTTATCCGTATTATCCATTAACTTTATCGGTGATGGCATCCGTGATGCAATGGATCCGCGCAAGACGGGTGCGTGAAAGAAGAGGGAATATGAACAGATCACTCATCGTAATACTTTTATCTTTTACAAAGCTGGATTTGTTAAAAAAATATCCGAGGGACGCTTTGCTGTTTATCGCGGCCAGCTTTGTGAACTCTACGGGTAAAGCCATCATGTGGCCGCTGACTACACTGTATGTTCATAACGTAATGGGCAAATCCTACGGTGAAGCTGGATTGATCGTATTGTATCAAGCGCTTTGCAGTGTAATCGGTGAATTTGTAGGCGGAAATCTATATTACCGTCTTGGCCCGAAAGTGCTGATTACCGGATCGTTTATTATATCTGCCAGTGCCTTGTACGGCATTGCATTCACCGACAGCTGGACGGCATATATCGTGTGTATATGCTTGCTCGGATTTGTAAACGGAATAGCACTTCCATCGCTTAATGCATACGTCGGATTTCGTTGGAAAGAGCATCGAAGAACGCTTTATAACCTGATGTATGTTTGCAACAACTTTGGGTTGTCTATCGGTGCCATGGTCGGGGGATTGATTGCGTCCATTTCCTTCACATTAACCTATACTTTCACCGGAACAACAACAATCCTGTTTGCCCTGTTCTTGCTCTTTTTTATGCGGCTTAACACGTCCAAAGCTTCTCAAGCATCCGAAGCTCAAAGCAGTAAGATAAACAATATAATAGATGAAAATCATCTGCACGAATCAGGGAGCGTAAACTTAGATCGAAAGAGTCTGTTAAAAAACATAAGCTTATACATGTTCATTTCTCTTGGTGCTATGTTTTTTTGGATCTCTTTTTCACTTTGGTCGACCGGGATCGCGCCTTATATCGATGAGAAGGGGATGGATCTGAAGTTCTACAGTTTGCTGTGGACGATCAATGGTCTTGTCATTCTGTTTGGACAGCCTTTTACCTCCTGGGTGAAGAGCCGTTTTGCCCAAACGATTGTCCGACAAATGTTCGTCAGTGCATTGTTTTCCGCGGTTGCGTTTACTTTCATCCTTTTCTTCCATGAGCAGTACATTTATCTGGTCATCGGGATGATTCTTGCCACGATTGGGGAAATGATGCTGCTGCCGACGATACCTACATTTTTTTCCGAGCGTACGGGATTACATGCGCCCTTTTATATGGGGCTTTCGGGAGGATTTGCAAATGTAGGAAGGATGATCGGTCCTTTGATGTTTGGAAATGTGTATGATTTGTGGGGAATTGTTCCCGTTATTTTTATTGGAACCATGTCTTCGTTTGCCGCGCTTGCCATGTTTTATATTCACTCCAATGTAAACAAAGAGGAGGAGCCTATCCAGAATATCTCGTTAATGACCCGGACTGTAGGAAAATAACCGCCAAAGCAGCCATATAGAACAAGACATCTTTTCTTTTATACGAAAGATGTCTTGTTCTTATTTTTAGATACGGCCTTTATATTTGCCTGTTCCGGTTAGATTCAGTTTAACATGGATATTTCGAATTGAATCTTTAGTTATTATGAAATTCTCACTTTTCTTAAGCTTGTGAAATAAGGCGGGATTTGTACGATATAACGCTTGACTAAGCTTGAAAGGGTCACATTTCTTCTCAAGTCCTTTGTTGAAGGTGTACAAAATTTCGTCTTTGACAGCGGCTCTGCCCATTTGCTCGATCTCCTGCAGAGGCCTGTTTTCGAGTAGTTCAGTTAGTTCTCCATCCACATTAATCACAAGATCAAAGACCGCTCCATCTCCTTGAACAATAGGTTTGACATGAAACTGAGGGTGGTACAGCATGAGTACCGCAACGGCGTTATCTTTTTCCGGAAGACGAATCATGGTGCGATCGAGGTTCTCTTGAGACCACTGAACACCAATTAGATCTTCGGCTGACATCCAGTTCTTCATCTTGTCTTTCTCAAAAAAGTAAGCCCCCGTTAAATCGAAGAGCGGCATTTTGGTATCGTTCTCCGACCACTTCTTGCGGGATATTGCAATTGACGGCAGAGGCGTCGGATTACCGGGCTCATTGATACCAGCGATAAATCGATTTCCGATTTCTGGAAGGATAAAAGAGCGTTGTGTGTTGACCTGCGCACCCGAGTAAGCAATCGATTCCAAAGGAGATAAGTTAAACAACGATTTAACCTGCAGGATGTCCATCATTTTCTCTTTAGTACCAAAAACAAACAGATTGTACCGAATCTCTCTGTATCGATTTAATCCGTTATAAATATCGGTAACGCCTTTTTTAAGCAGGTTCTCAGAAAGGAATACGACCTTAAGATGTCCCCAGAACATGCGCAGCTGTGAAGTTGTGTTCATATCGGTTAGAGCTCCTGTGACTGTAGCGCCTTCTCCCACACCAATCCAGATCGGCACTTCCTTACCGAGCTCCATATTTTCCGTTTTGGCAACACTAGCAAAGTTCAGCACCTGGACATAAGCTATATATTTGCCATCGACATAATCGATCCCGACACCTGTTACATAGGCCATGTTCTGAATGTCTTTCGAGTCATCGCATCCTAGACAGAGCAGCAGGAGGAAAACCGAAATAAATGCTGCAATTCTTCGCACGTTCATTCAGCACCTCCTGCACGATCTGGATCTTGAGGATGCAAACTAGCAGGTCTGTTTCTCATATTGGCCCATGGCAGCCTGAATACGGATCTCAATGCTTCTTTAAAGTGAAGGGGGGAAAGGGGTTCTAGATAGCTCACTCCAAAAGACTTCAGGTTTGCCATGTAGGCCACAAAAAGGACAATTCCCAAGATAACGCCATACATACCCAAAAAGGAAGAGAAGGCAAAAAAGATAAATCGCAAAAAACTTGAAACAGTGCTGATCGTCTGGTTAATGAGTGTTACACCAGCTATCGCTGTGATTGCTCCAATTACAACAATCGATGGGGACACTAAGCCTGCTCGGATAGAAGCATCTCCGATAATCAAGCCTCCAATAGAGGTTAAGGTTACGCCGATGGCACTCGGAAGTCTAACCCCTGCTTCCCTGAAAATTTCAAGTAATAGAAGCAGAATGAACATCTCAATTTGAGCCGAGAAAGGAATGCCAATTCTTGATAAAGATACGGTAGCCAGCAATCGAAATGGAATCTGGTCCTGGTGAAAGGCCATTAAAGCGACCCAGATGGAAGGCAGAAAAATGGATAAGAACAAACATAGGCCTCGAAGGAGTCGCACAAATGTGACATAGGAATAGTTGAAATGGACGTCTTCCGGCGATTTTAATAATAAGCTAATACCTGCAGGTGCAACCAGTACCATGGGATTACCGTCCACAATAAGAATAAATCGGCCGGCAAGCAGGGAACTGACGCAATAATCGGGTCTTCCGGTATAATCCATCAAGGGCAGCAGCTTAAATTTAGAGTTGGTCAGAAAGCTTTCGATCTGGTTCAGAGAATAGATAGCATCTGTATCTATTTTTTTGAGACCTGTCTGTATTTCTTTTAAGATTTTGGGGTTTAATACGTCCTCAAGGTAAAGTAATGCAACTTCAGTCTTGGTGCGTCTGCCTAGTGTGTATGACTCTACACGCAAAGATTGTGTACGCATTCTTTTACGAATAAGAGCGATGTTTGTGACCATGTCTTCGATAAAACAGTCACGCGGTCCGATGACAGAAATTTCGGTGTTAGAATCGATAGGTGATCGTTTGGGCGTGTTTGCGAGAGCAATTTGTAAGAATAATTTATCGAAAGGAAATATAAGGAGAAGATCTCCTTTAAAAATAATATCATCTAATTCATCCAGGCTTGGCTCCTTCTGCAGTGAGGTAACAGGGAATGAAGCCGCTAGTCGTTCGTCTGAAAGCTCAAATGAATTAAACTTCTTATAATATTGATCAAGCTTTGGCAAAACGTTTCTGTAGATTCGCTCAGAGTCGCAGAGTCCGATCGTATAGATAAGGATGATTAAGGAGCGGTTATCCTCACTAATGTTGCACACTTGAACGGCTACATCTGCAGAACCTTCATACCTTTTCTTTAAAAATTCGGGATCTGCGATGCTATTCAACTGCTGGTTTAACATGGTTCTTTCCTCTTTTCCGTTTGTTGATCATGGAGATAAATGCCCACAAGATAGACAAGGATAACAAGGTTATTAAGCTCAGTGGAACAAAGTTGTAGAACATCCATAAATAGAAGGAATATTCATTGAGCGGAAATAACGCTCCTGCTCCATAGGTGCTCATGACAGCAACAATGAACCAATTGCGAGCAGACTTCTTCTTAAAAGGAATCACTTCGCAAAGAATATAGACAGGTAAGCTTACTCTAATACAGGCTCCGGATAACCATTGAAATATAGACAAAAAGTCGAGATGATCTATGTATTGTCCTATTCTCACAAGCCGCCATTGCTCAAAGGGAGAGGCCATCTGCTTAGAAGCTTCAACGGGCCCAAATTCTGTTATGGCACCAATGATAGGTCCAAGTGTAATCATGATTGTGAATAATCCAAAAGCATATAGCTGCCACAAACGCACTTTATGGTTTAAATGATGCTGAAGTAAGAGGATGACGATAAATTCCACGAAGCCTCCTCCGGCGTACAGCATCCCTTCTGCAACGGGTGATAATCCATATTCAAGTAAAGGCTGTAACAAATGATAATCCTTCATTGACGTATTGGATGCAGCAACAAATATCCCCAGCCCGCTGACAAGTGGAAGTAATATACCCGAAGTTATTGCAATAACGTTTATTCCCCACAGTACGAGTATCGAACATAACAAGACGAGAATTAAAACCAGCACAAAATCGGAGCTGGTCGGCAGATAGTTTGACAAATTCCACTTGATGGTGTGAATAACCGTTGTTCCGCCGATAAAGTACAGGATGAGGAGCATTGGAATTATGAGTACCCATGCCAAGATGGGATGGGTTTGGTCAGATATCCAACTCATCCACTTTTGCTGACTTGATCTCTTCATTAACCAGCCAATTAGAGGGATCCATAGGAGGAAGAGTACACCGGTTGCGATGACTGCAACAGGGGCATCTCTTCCTGATGCGTCGAGTAGCATAGGATTAATAACGACATGGTTGACCAAGCCGTTCATTAAAGCCAGCATCATAAATATTTGGATTATATTTAAACTGCCATTGTTCGCTGACATCTCATCACACTCTTTTACTAAAATGGATGTGTTTAATTTGTCCAAAAAGAAGGAAATTGTATGCAGAGGTGATAAAGAACAGTACAGGATAAAAGAACCAAAAACTAGAATAGAGGCAACTTTCAGTTATGCTTTTACGTTTAACATTTTAGGAGGTGCTGATGATGAAAATTCGAATATTGCTGATATTGCTGCTTACTTTGACGATTGCAGGCTGCGGTCAAAATAATGAGACCGCCCCTTCTCCAGAACCAGGCACGGATCATGGAATAGTAGAACCGAGCGAGCCTGAGGCAGTTGTGAAGGAGGCGACCGGAACCTTTACAGGACTTGCTGATTCACATACGGTTGAGATTGTGATCGATGGAGAGCCAACTGCTTTTCAGTTAGGTGAGGACATGCAGGATGCAGTTGCTGACATTGAAGAAAACGCAGTGCTTACTTTTAAATATGAGGAGCAGCCGATTGATGGTGAAGACACGTTAAAACAGCTTGTACTGATCGAGATTACGGAAGTAGAATCCAGTACAGGGAGTACTGGGGGCAGCGAACCGCCGGAAGGCGCGGAATCATCAGACCCCGCAGGAGAACGTCCGGCTGTATCAGAAATCGAATTGCAGCTTGAAGGAATGACAGAAAAGAAAGAAGCCGAACTCGTACATGCGCAGGATGGATATTCACTTTATGTCTTTGATATTTTTACATTTAACCCAGAGACTGGTGTGCTTTCTATGGACGTTGATCCCGCATATGAGGTGAAGATTTCTCAAAAAGCAGGAGATACTGATCTGGAGGTACTGAGAGAAGAAGGAATAACCAATCTTTCACCGTATGGAGATGTGGAGGAATTCGAAAGTGAGGGTATATCGGAGTCCGGCCTATCTCTTAAAGTCAGGGATGAAGCCACAAGCACTGCTTATGAATATATTGTCAAGGATATGGACAGCACATGGTTTATCTATCAGATCACCATACCGCAGGGAGAACCGACAGAAGGATTTATACCTCACGCTTACGCTTCCTTGAACACGATTGAGCTGGAACAAGAGTAACAGCATGGCGAAAGGTCCGACACTGATTCATCGTGTCGGACTTTTCTCATTTTAATCCATAAATAGACGTTTACGAAATTGACGTGGCGAAACGCCTTCTTGTTTTGTGAAGCAGGAGGTGAAATAAGCTGCCTGATTGAAGCCTACTTCCTCTGCAACCCGGCTTATGGTGAGGTCTGTTTGAAGCAGTAATAGCTTTGCCTGCTCGATTCTGTAATGAAGCAGATACTCTACTGGTGAGCAGTTGAATTCTTTCTGCATGCATCTTGCTATATACACAGGGTGAAAATTGATTTGTTCCCCCATGGTCTGCGCTTTAAATTCCTCACGATAATGCCTGCGTAAATAAGCGGCAGCCTTCTTTGCACAAGCAGATGCTGGGGAGGAAACGGGAGGTTCAAGTGTGGCTGCTAATTGCTCTATAAGCTCCTGAAATACAAGCTGCTGTTTCCATAGAGATTGAATGTTACCATGCTGCACGAGACCTGATAAGGTACGCAGAAGCTCTTCGGCCTTGTCCATATTAGGAAGTGTGCCGAACTGAGGGATATTCAAGGTGAAATAGGTAGGTACCATAAGCTGCAGCTCAGAAGAATCATTACTTGCTTTCTCTAATAATGAAGGGTCAGTGCTCCAGCCTCCTGAAATCTGAAAATGCAGCCAATAATATGACGTATCATTTGAACATTCCCGGCTCCCATAATGATGGGCATCCGGCCTCAATATTAAATACATGCCGGATTTAATTTCGTAGTCTTTACCATTTTCAATGACGTCAAGCTGTCCGGAAGTTACGACAAGAAGATCAAAGATGCCGATATTTTTCCGATTTGGGTGCTTGCCTGCAATGGGTGCATTACAGATCCCGCTGATAATGTATTCAGGCAGCGGCGGAACAGAAAAATGAAGAATGGTCATGATAAAGCCCTTTCATATGTGAGGTTTGAAATTTATAAGTTTGAGTTCATAAAATGATATTATCCATTCAGTATACCATCTATAATTTGAAAATGTTGAAGCGATACAATAGGTTTTTTAGGAAGAACGCTTAGTTTTTAGGTGGAGGTTGGAATATTGGATAAGGATTACAAAAAATTTACATTATGGGTACTGGCATGGCCCATATTTATTGAGCTGTTCCTGCAATTTCTGTTGGGAGCGGTAGATACACTTATGGTGAGCCGGATTTCAGATGATGCAGTTGCGGTGGTAGGCTTCTCAAACCAACTCTTCCAAGCGATGACTGTTCTGTTTACTACAATCGCAAGCGGAGCGGGCATACTCATTGCACAGAAGCTGGGATCAAGCAAGAAGCATGATGCACGTATGATCGGGATTATGGCATTTAGTGTAACTACGCTCATAGGAATCGTTTGCAGCATTATTCTTATTATTTTTCCAGAGCAAATTTCTACATTATTGCAGCTTCCAGAGGGTTTACTTCCGCTTGCAGGAATCTACATTTCCATTGTTGGCGGCGGGATGGTGCTTGTAGCGATGATGGCTACCATGAGCACGGTTATCCGTAATACGGGGAATACCAAAGGACCAATGTATGTAGCAATTGGAATGAATATAATCCACGTCTTCTTTAACTATGGTTTTATTTTTGGTGCTTTCGGGTTTCCACAGTGGGGGTTGACGGGTGTGGCTATTTCGACTGTAGCCAGCCGGCTGCTAGCCGTTATATTGCTCTTGTATATGTTCCTTCGTTCTTTTGAATATAAAATACAGTGGAAAGAGTTCCGATTATTCAACAAACCATTGTTTGGAGAAATTATGAAGATCGGCTGGCCACTTGGGGTGAATTCCTCGTGCTGGGTATTCACACAGCTCATACTGTACTCTTTTATTGCAACCTTAGGCTCAGCAGAGCTTGCTGCCAGGACTTACATGAACACGCTGGAGTCCTTCTGTTTCTTGCTTGGTTCGTCCATAGCGATGGCAGCTCAAATACAAATTGCCCATTTGTTCGGGGCAGGAAGAATAAAAGAAGCTTACAGAAGCGCCTATCGAGCACTTGGGGTAGGAGCCATATACGTTGTAGTCAATGCTTTTATTTTATTCATTTTCGGCAGACAGCTGCTTGGCATATTTACGGATGATCAGACCATTATCGCAATTGGTGCATCACTCCTGGGCATGAATTTGATTCTTCAACCGGGTAAAATGCTGAACATGGCGCTGGGCAATTCGCTTAACGCAATCGGAGACACAAGATTTACGATGTATATTTCGCTTGGTTCGATGTGGATTGTAGCTACCGGTTTGTCCTACGTGCTCGGTATTCAAATGGGATGGGGGTTGATCGGTATTTATTCCTGTATGATCGCGGATGAATATTTAAGAGGAGTACTCTCCTATGTAAGATGGAAGAGACAGAAGTATTTGAAAAAGGCTGAGATACACAGCACAGATTCAATACCGACCCAGCCGCTGGAAACAGTGCCTGCTACTTAATAATAAATGGGAGTTCATCTTCAAAAGATGGACTCTTTTTTATTGCGCTATTTTAGCGTATGCTGTGGATCAGAAGTTCAGCTGTATTTTATAATTAGATATACATCAAATTATATAATCATAAAATATGTATAATAGGAGGACGAAATGACAACACATTTTTTTCTCGTCAGGCATGCGAAAAAGGAAAAGGCAATGGGGGATGTCTCCATAACTGCTGAAGGCGTGAATGAAGCCCGATTAACTGCAAGATACTTTAGTGGATTGAGAATATCTAATATATTGACTAGTCCGCTAAAGAGAGCAAAATTAACAGCAGAATACATTTCATCACAATCAACTATACCAGTAATAGTGGATGAACGGCTTAGAGAGCGTGCCAATTGGGGAGATCTTCCGGGACAAACCTTTGATCAATTTGTGATGATGTGGGAGCAGTGCACGCAATATCGTGATTTTATTCCACCGGTGGGTGATTCGGCCAAACAAGCAGGTGAACGTCTGCTTAATGTGCTAACTGAACACGAAGAGAAATCAGAAAGAAACAGCAATATCGTCGTTGTTACACATGGTGGGTTAATTACAGACTTTCTGGTAAATACCATCCCTGAAGATGAGCTTAGACACTGGCATCCTAATTTTATCGCTGTTCAGAGCGCTTTAATTCCTGAATGCTCTATAACCAAGCTGGAATACGACGAAGACAGAAGATTTCAAATTCGGGACTTTGCATCAGTGGCTCATCTCAATGTAAAATGATTCAACTGTTGTTCTTAGATTCCTTATATTGACAAAAGAATTGAGCGAATTTATAATCTTTGGTAACCAATTACATATTCAAATGTGTTGATTAGAAATAGTAGAAGTGAGGAACTCTTTCAGAGAGCCGTTGGATGGTGCGAAGCGGTAGCAGGGATCACTTTGAACTCGTCTATGAACAGCAGGCCTGATAAGTAGGGCGTGCCGGAGTTCCACCGTTACAGGGATAGATGGTGATGGCCATCGAAGAAGATCTTTTCATATGTATGGAAGGAATTAGAGTGGTACCGCGAGCTAATCCCTCGTCTCTATAACAGAGACGGGGGTTTTTTTGTTGACTAAATTCCGGGTTTAGTCAACCTCGCTTTATATAGATTATAAAAAGGCAAGGGAGGAAATTTAATTATGAATAGTAGAGTAATCGTGCTGGATACTACCCTGAGAGATGGAGAACAAGTGCCAGGAGCCAAATTAAATACCGTTCAGAAGATCGAATTTGCTCAACAGTTAAGCCGATTGAAAGTTGATATGATTGAGGCTGGCTTTCCTGCATCCTCACTTGGTGATTTTGAAGCGGTCAAGGAAATCGCGAGTCATGCAGGAGGTGATGTATCGATTACTGCACTTGCCAGAGCCGTGAAAAATGATATTGATGCTGTCTATGAAAGCATTAAATTGGCCCAGAATCCTTTTATTCATATTGTTCTCGGGACATCTAACATACATGTGGAAAAGAAATTTGGACGCTCACAGGATGCCGTACTCCAAATGGGAGTGGACGCGGTCAAATACGCCAAGTCTCTGCTCCCGCACGTCCAATATTCTACAGAGGATGCTTCAAGATCCGATTTTGAATATCTGTGGAGAACGATTGAAGCAGTGGTCAAGGCAGGTGCTACGATAATCAACATACCGGATACGGTAGGTTACGCAGTTCCTGAGGAATTTGGAGAGCTTATACAAAAAATTAACTATCGTTTGAAAAACTTGGACGATAAAGTTCTGCTGAGTGTTCATTGCCATAATGACTTAGGTCTGGCTACTGCGAATACACTCAGTGCTATCAAAAATGGTGCTCAAAAAGTGGAATGTACAATCAATGGCCTCGGAGAAAGGGCAGGGAACACTTCTCTGGAGGAGGTCGTAATGGGACTTAAAGTGAGGGAGAACTATTATGGATGCACAACAAATATTAAAACCGACGAGCTGCTAAAGACTTCGCGTCTGTTAACGCATTTAACGGGGCTAGATGTTCAGGTCAACAAAGCAATTACGGGGGAGAACGCCTTTGCCCATTCATCAGGTATTCATCAGGATGGATTGCTGAAGAGCAAACAAGTATATGAGATCATGTCTCCTCAAGAAATAGGTGGCGACAGTACGGAGCTCATCCTGACAGCAAGATCTGGTCGGCATGCCTTTAGAAATGCATTGGAGCGTTTTGGATTTAAGATGAACCAGGAGGATCAATTCGAAGAGCTGTTCGGAAAATTTATCTCCATGGCGGATGCTAAGAAAGAAGTATACGATCATGATATTTTTCGTTTGCTAACCGAACATACCGGTAGATCTGAAGAAATATATGATTTATATGATCTGGTGTCCTTCCAAGTAATCACTAATGAAAAATACCCGACAGCAAGTGTAGAACTGAGAAAAGGTGGAGACTTGCAAAGAGGAAGTGCTGTTGGAAACGGGCCCATTGAGGCACTGTATCATGTCATCAAAACAATAACCGGACTGGAAGTTATTCTGTCCCATTACAAGATCAATAGTATTTCAAGAGGGGAGCAAGCAATAGGCAGGGTGAGTCTGCAATTAGAGTATGGCGGCAAGCTGTATACCGGCCGTGCAATGGATACCGATATCATTAAAGCAAGTGCAGTTGCCTATTTAAATGGAGTGAACAGTATATTGCTGGAGCGTCAGCAAGGGCAGAGTACAGAAATAAAACAGCAGGCATAATGAGGGAGGAAGAAGACGATGACGAATCGAGAGATTGGAAGTACTCTGTCCTTAAAGGAAGCCTTTTCTGAACATTTTTTGATTGGAGCAGCAGTAAATCCCCGGACGATTACCGCACAGGAGAAACTGCTGGCTCATCACTATAACAGACCATTCTGCAGATGTTTATCCCTTTCCCGCATGGTATAATGACTCATGGATTAAATAAAATCTGGAGCTGACGGGATGCGAAACAATAAATGGAATAAATATTTGGCAATCGGGTTTGTCCTGCTGGGTCTGTTCATTATGACTCTAACGGGAAGAGACAACATTCTTGGCTTATTTCCGATATTGATCGGTATTATTTTTGTAGGAATCTATGTATCAAGAACCTTTAAAGAAGTGCGAAAGACGATGAAGAATGAAGAATAGAGTTATATAAAGACGTGAATTTACTATTTCAGCAGGAGCTTGTGTAATGAAGTTCAGTTGAAATGATAGCAACAAGCAATAAATCACTAGGTCTGTAGCAGACCTAGTGATTTATTTATTTTACTTTAAATTGTATCTTTCAAATATCTCTTCACGATACTTTATATATTTATCGGATTGATCTGCATCCGACTGGCGATTCGCTTCCTCCGTCATTCTGGAAATGGACAGTTCTGGATTATCGAGACTGTACTTTCCGAGATTGCTGTTGATAATTCCGAAATCGCCAAACGTATTTTTCATTAAGAAAATAACGCTTTGATCTCCTTTTTGTAGCTCGACATAGCTATTATCTGTATATTTGGTTTCACCGTCTAAACTGACAGGCTCAATGATCGATATTGTCTGCTGATCTTTAGAAAAATCATCGGGTTTCTTAAAAATTGCATCAATCGATAACTCGGTAAGCGTGTAAAAATCCTGCATTGATCCGTCTTTATAGAAGGTCATAATATGCTGTCTATCCTTAAAATTTTCCGTTGGAGTACCCATAATGATTAGATCCGCCATCTGTTCCATATGCTCAACATTTTCGAACTGAAACGAATTCGACGTCAAAGAAAAGACTTGCCTGTATGAGAGCTCTTCTTCAGTTATTGGTGATCCTGTTCTCTGAAAGGTGTGGTTTGAAGTTAAACCTGACCCGAACCAAATGACCAGAGCCATAACAATTATCAATATGATACTCATTATTGTGATGCTTTTTCTCTTGTCTTTCATTCCATTCAGTCCATTCACTATTAATTCTAACTAGAGAGAGCTTTGCTTCTTTTCCAGCAAAATTGACGGATGAGGATCCATAAAGAGCTCCTCCGGTTCTTCATCATAAATTTTGATGCTCAGTGCGATTCCTATACAGACCATGTTAATAATCAGAGAAGAACCTCCGTAACTGAGAAAAGGAAGTGTGATCCCCGTAAGCGGCATGAGACCTATAAACATCCCGATATTTTCAAAGATTTGATACAGCAGCATGGATACTATCCCCACAATGATGATCGGACCTTCCTTGCTCTTGCATTCCAATGCGATCGTAATAAGACGATGTACGATAATGAAATAAAGGAATAGGATGACAGACACACCAATGAATCCAAACTCTTCCGCTGCCACGACAATTATGGAATCCGAATAAGTGTAGGGTACAAATCCCTCTTGAACATACGGGCCATTTAAGTAGCCTTTGCCGAATAGTCCGCCCGTTGCGATAGCCAGCTTGGCATTATTCGTATGATAGATGGCATCCTTACTTGCTTCCTCAGGCAGCAGCCATGCATCCATCCGGTCAAGCCAATGTCCCTTTTCTGTCTCCGTTAAGAACGTCGATATGTCTTCATGAAAGCCGATATAGGATTTGATTCCTCCATACACTACACCAGCGATTAGAATCATAATCAGGAGGGCATGCAAATTTTTCATATTACCGATCCAAAGAATACCGAGCAAAATTACAACATAGCAAAGTGCGTTCCCCATGTCATTCTGAACCATAACGAGGGCAAAGGGAATGAAGGTAAGCAGAGAGATAGGAACAACGTCCTTCCAAAAAAAGAGCTCACGCTGTTTGCTCGCAACAATCGCTGCCAAACTAAGGATCAGTATAAATTTAAATACTTCTGCGGGCTGTACGTTAACGGGTCCAACCTCGATCCAGCCTCTCGCGCCGTTAATAACCTTTCCGAAAAAGATAACATATAAAAGCAGCAATATGCCTGCTCCATAGATAATCCAGTGATACTTCATGAACAACTTATAGTTAAACAGAGCAGTGCCGATAAGTACGGCGAAGCCGAGAATGTAATATTGCAGCATCGACTGATCTGAACCGGCCATTTTGGGGTCTGACTGAATGCCGCTATGAATGAGAAGTATACTTGATATCATAAAGAAGCAAAGAATAATGACGATGGTCCAATCTATTTTCTTCAGTTGAGATAACACATTATATACTCCTCTCGAATTCGCATGCTTTGATTAAATTATAGTTGAACAATCTATTATTTACCAATTTACTGCTTTGAAATGGTAAAACCGATTTGATAAAGTGAAAACATAGATGTAAGCAAAATTTTAGGTTGAGAGGATGGGAACAATCATGGAACTGGAAGTGCAGACTAAGTATGGGCCGCTTAAGGGCAGAAGCAGGGATGGAGTTTATGTGTGGAAAGGTATACCTTATGCAAAACCTCCTATAGATGAACTGAGGTTTGCTGCACCAGTTTCCCCTGAACCCTGGACAGAAGTACGTGAAGCGTATACTTACGGCCCGGAAAATATTCAGCCAAGACAGCAAATGGACTTGTTTGGCAACAAGCAGCCCGTGCCAGAAGAGTCGGAGGACTGTTTATATTTGAACGTATGGGCTCCAGAAGATCCAGGTGATGTTCCTTTGCCTGTTATGGTCTGGATCCATGGCGGTGCATTTGTAGGCGGCTCGGGTAGTAATCTGATCTACGATGGCTCTAAGCTTGCCAATCGCGGCAAGGTGATCGTCGTGACCCTCAATTATCGGCTTGGTCCGTTTGGATTTATGCATTTGTCACCACTCGGGGACGGTTTTACTTCAAACTGCGGTCTACTTGACCAAATTGCAGCTCTGATATGGGTAAAGGATAACATCTCTGCTTTTGGAGGGAATCCGGATGCTGTTACTATTTTTGGTGAATCGGCAGGCAGTATGAGCGTTGCAGCATTGCTGGCGATGCCTGAGGCACAAGGATTGTTTCACCGAGCGATAATGCAGAGTGGTGCTTCTCAAGCTTTATCTGCTGATCAGGCAAGTTCGATAACTGGCGGACTCCTGAATATTCTTGGCATTCATCCGGATGAAGCTCAAAAGCTGAAGGCTTTACCTGCTCAGGACATTTTTATGGCAGCGGAACGGCTGAAAGCACAGTACGGTAACGGACTTGGTCTGCTATTTCAACCCGTAATTGATTCGAATACACTTCCTGCAGCTCCCATTGCTGCGATTAAAAATGGGGTAGCAGATGATATTCCGCTCCTCATTGGAACGAACCTTGACGAAGGTGCATTGTTTTTTAGACCGGATTCACCCCTTATGGGTGAAGAAGAGTTAATTAAGGCGATGGCCATGATGACGGGTGCCCCCAATGCTGCGGAAATTGCACGAAGCTATCCCCGCACTACTGAAGGGCAAGCTCAAATAATGACAGATTTATATTTCTGGCGCTCTGCTGTGAAATTTGCTCAAGAGCAAAGCGAACATGCTCCAGTGTGGATGTACAGATTCGACTGGACACTTCCGTCCCATCCTGTATTAAATAAAGCGATTCATGCGGCAGAAATTCCTTTTGTATTCAATAACCTTGAGCTGTTCTCTCAAGGAGGTGTTTCCGTAGATTCGGATACACAGCAATTGGCAGACCGTATTCAGGGTGCTTGGATATCCTTTGCCTATGGCAGCAGCCCGGATATTGAGGGAACCGAATGGCTTCCATATAACAAAGAAAACAGAAATACTTTGCTGTTAAATCATGAACTGACTTTAATAGGTGACCCTGATCGGAAGAAGCGAGAGCTTTTAGGAATTTAAAATACTTTAATATGTAAATACCGACAAAGAAGTCGGTATTTTTTTTATAAGGAACGAAAATTGGGATATTTTACGTTTATTTATGTTTTTATAGAATAAAATTAGAAACTTTTTCCGGTAGTGAGCGTCTAATACTATGATTTTTAGATGAGAATAGAAAATAGATCAAAAGGAGTCAAAGAATGAAACTGAAGAAATTATCGATGCTAACCGTTCTGGCCTTGTCACAGGTCGCTTCCGCTATCCCGGTTAGTGCACAATCAGTAGTTACTAATGCTCCACAAGAGACAGAGATGAGTGAAGTGCTCGAACAAAGCTTAGTTGCTCCTGAGGCAGAAAGTGCTGATGCAGCCAACGTGACAAGCGACGGAAGCCAGGACAATGGGCAAGAGGAGTCCGGAGAAAACAACGCGGGAACTGCTCCAGAACAAGGTTCTGACAATTCGAACGGAAGCCAAGATGCTGAAGGGACCAATGAGACTGGTTCTTCAGAGACAACAGAAACGGCACCTGCAGTTTCATCTAATGAACTGATCCTCCACTTCAACAGCACAAAGATGGAACAAGGCGGGAAAGTATATAATGCACCTCAGCCTATGCAGGTCAAAAAAGGTGTTTCCTATGTTCCTATTCGCGCACTGGTTGACCGTGTAGGATACAAGGTTTCCTATGACAAGAGCACGAAAGAAACCGTAATTATCAGCGGTACGAATGAGCTGCGTTTTAAAACAGACAGCAGTAAATATACGGTAAATGGCGTTACGAAGACAATGAAAGGAACCTCATTCCAAACTAAAAACACCTTTATGGTTCCGCTAACGGCAATTACGCAAGCGCTTGATATTTCCTACAAGGTAGATAATGTAGGCAAAAGAATTATCATGAATCTGTCCGTTAAACCGGTTGCTAAATTTACGATTAATGAAAAAGAGATTTTTGCGGGACAAACGACGGTCACTTATACGACTGAAGCGTCTTCGCCAAAAGGTCTTGAAATTATTAACGAACGTTGGGAAGGCAGACAAGACGTATTCGCTCAAGCAGGTGAATATACCATTACATACTCGGTACAGGATGCCAGCGGAACATGGAGTGATCCATACAGCCAGACGATTAATGTGCTTCAGCCTAATTTGCCGCCTGTTGCGCTATTTACAACAGATAAAGATGAGTACAGAATGGGCGAATATGTTACCATAACCGATCAAAGCACAGACGATGGGCAAATTGTTAAGCATGATTGGAACAACAAAGCGTATGCCTTCTTTACTCCAGGTCCTAAGACAATCAGCTTGACTGTGACCGACAATAAGGGGCTGTCATCTACCTTTGAAAAGACAGTGATCGTGACTGGAGAAACGCTATATTCTCAGGACGATTTTAATCGATTGCTGATGCCTGCAGGTGAGAAATTTACATTCGACGGCTCAAACGTTCCAGCCCTGCCAAAGATCAATTATTCATATTATGATGAGCCAAGCACACTCATTCGCAGTAACAGTCCTGAAACTGTAAATAGTGAAGGCATCGTCTATCGAGAAACGTCGTCTGGCGATACTCGCTTTATGATTCACCATGTTAACAATGTTGGGAAAAACGTTAAAATGTACGTTGTAGCGACCAACACAAATTTTGATACGGCAACAATTACGACCGAGAATCTTGGATTTGCTGGTCCTACGGGTATTGCAACGGCTGCAGGAAAGAAATCGGTGTACAACTACTTTGAATCGATGCAGAATGGTTCCAAGCGATCCAAGCTTACTTTAGAGCCGGGAGAAAGCAAGCTGGTCATGACCGAGCTGAGCAAGACAAGAATGAAGCAGGGGGACGTCATTTCATTGTTCTCAGATTTGAACAGCGATTATCCTATCCAGTATGATGTCATTATGATAGACGAGAAGCTGGATCCTCTTGCTGTGCTGGATGAGCTGCCGATTCTCGATCGTGACGGAGTTCATAACCGAGGCACCTACCCTAACTCAACTCGTGTTATCCGCTATTCTCAATATGTGGGTGATTCTGCACAGCGCATGGCCCTCGGGGATAATCAGGATGATCCAAACCTGACGGGGATGGATCCAATGCTTGGGGTCGAAGCGTCCAACGCAGGTAACTTTGGTGTGCTATACAAAATTACATTTGATAATGTGGCGGCAAATACCCTAATATCCTTCAATCCTCGTGGAGGTAAGTATTCCGGATACGCCATGGTGAACGGGAATATTACAGCAATTTATTCAGCGGGTCAGGTCAGTGCACCAAATGAGCAAGCGGTTCTGTATCGGACCGGTGAATACAATCAGAAGGTAGAGATTCTGTTGACAGCAGCACCAGGAAGTAACCTTCCAGTCAACCTGCTCTTTACACCGCTGCCAGAAGTAAAAGAATAACGAATGTAAGAATAACAAAGAAGCAATCGCTCCTTACCCGGAGCGATTGCTTCTTTCATTCTACACCCAGCATTTTAAGCCCAAGCTGTACACGAGGATCAGCTTGATTTTCCGTCAGATACAGCACATACAATTTGGAAGATGGAATAGTGAATTCTGACGGAAGCTGATACAGATGTCCGCTATTAATATATGGCTCAGCTACAATCCGCGGAAGAAATCCGAATCCGGCTCCCTGAAGGAGCAGCGTCAGCATAATGGTGGAATGGTCGGTTTGCAGGTAGGGAATATATCCGCTGCCAACCATACCATTAAACCACTCTGGAAAGGGATGTCCCCACTCAATATGGCAATAATCATGACTATAAAAATCGGCTCTCGTAATTGCGATATCTCTTGGCTTGGAGGAGACGAGGATAATTTCCTCTTCGAACAGAAACTTTCTTGATAGTTTTGGATGATCCGGAGGATCATACCTGATTGTAAGCTGTACCATGCCATCAAGGAGTAAATCACGAATCATATAACTGGAATCGATATAGCTTAGAAATTTGACAGCCACGCGCGGATGCTCATGTCTAAATTCAAGCAGATGCTGCAGGTAAGAGTAATGCCATACCGATCCAGGACCGCTGAGGATAAGATAGTGATCCAGCTCCTCCTGCAGAGTCACCTTGCTTTCCTCATAAATGCGCAGCATCCTTTCGGCATAGGGTAAAAATGCAATACCGGCATGAGTCAGACTCACATTGCGTTTATCACGGTCAAGCAGTATTTTTCCCATTGTTGTCTCAAGGGCTTTGATTCTTGCTGTAACTGCAGACTGTGAAATATGTAAGAACTCAGCTGCTTTAGTGAAATTTCGAATTTTACATACGGCCAGAAAGGCTTCGATTTGCGAAATATCCATTTATCTACCTGCCTTTATCATTCAAAATATGAATTATTATAATACATAATATTCGTTATACAAATTAATTAAAGCGAGATATGATTCTTTAAGAACATAAAGGAGGTATATCTAGTGAATGAATATTTAGAAATCATGCAGTTGTCTTCTGTTGAAGGCCATATAGAGGATTTAACGGTACTCCTGGCGGACGTAGTGAACGATGGCGCTTCCATTGGTTTCGTCCCGCCTTTATCGAAAGAAGACGCTAGAGCTTACTGGGAGCAGGTCATTCAATCGGATGTAAAACTGTTCGTTCTGATCTATGAAGGTAAAGTGGCTGGGAGCGTGCAGCTTCATTTATCGATGAAGCAAAATGGTCTTCATCGAGCTGAAATTGCAAAGCTGATGACAAGCCCGGCGGTAAGACGAAAAGGATTGGGACGCAGGTTACTATACACAGCAGAAAGCAATGCGGTCAAAGAAGGAAGAACGTTAATCGTATTGGATACCCGAGACGGTGACCCTTCTAATTCGCTGTATACATCGGCTGGATATGTCTTCGCCGGACAAATTCCATACTACGCAATGAGTGCAAACGGAGAGCTGCATTCAACGAATTACTATTACAAACGGATCGACTGCTGAATGAACGAAGCTGTTCAAAATATAGCTCAAGGGGGTAATGAATAATCAATATCTCCCGAAGGGCAGTGCGTAGCTTATGGAACAATTGGAACAGCTTCTTCCTATATTGGTTAAATTGGCAGCAGCTTTTGCGGGGTTGTGGGCCGCAACAAGAATTTTAGGAAAAAGACAAATCTCTCAATTATCTCCCTTTGATTTTATTTCAGCGATGGTAATGGGAGATTTAGTAGGAGATACCATCTATGATGAGAATGTGAATGTATTTATGCTGATCTTTGCCCTGGCGGTATGGACGTCGCTATCCTATTTCTTTGATAAAGTAATGGAATTCAGTAAGCCTCTTCGTAAGAAGCTGGAAGGTAAAACCGACTTGCTCATTATTAATGGTGAAATTGATTCTGCAGCAATGAAACGAAATAAATTAGAGTTTGAAGAACTGAGGATGATGCTGCGTCAGAACGATGTGTTCTCGATTAGTGAAGTCGCTTTTGCGATATATGAGACGAATGGTTCACTTAGCATTCTTAGAAAATCAGCTTATGAAACTGTAACCCGTAGCGACTTAAAAATGGAGTCGCCCTCTGTATCTTTACCCGTCAGCCTTATCGAACAAGGGGAGATTCAGGATCTAGCATTGTCGGCCCTTGGCAAAGATAGAGCATGGCTCTTTGAGCAGTTGGAAAAGTGTAATCATCGAGATCATCTTCAAATCCTTCATGCGGAATGGACGGAGGAAGGAGAGCTAAAAGTGATTCCTCGGTATGATGATGCTGATGCAGGTAAAAAAACCTCGAGCTAGAATACGATTCTAGCTCGAGGCTCTTTCTCTCATTGCCAGGTTATATTAATACCATTTAAAAGATTTAAAGACGATGACTAGCAAAATGAACAATACTAGAATTGCTCCGATGCTGAAGTCGCTCTTGCCGTATCCTCCACCGTAGCTCATTCATTACACCCCCTTTGCTAGATTTAATGCATTTTATGCGAAGTAAGTCTTACCTGATTGCGCAAGTATCTATTTTTAATAGCATATTTCTTATGCTATCTTTAGAGAGAAGGTATTGATCTCTATACATAATGAATGCTCAGGAGGACGTTATATGTACAACAGCAGCACAACATTAGCAGAAGCTTATAACCAGACCGAATTTCCGATCGGAGGAAATAGCAGTCTGAAAGTACAAATGCTGCTTGACTCGCTATTGCATGTGGATGGGAATATGGCGAGTGACAGGTATGGAGCAGGGAAGATTATTGGGGATTTTGAACAGAAAATGGCTGATTATTTAGGGAAAGAAGCAGCAGTATTCTTCCCAAGCGGTACAATGGCGCAGCAAATTGCTTTACGCATATGGTCAGATGAGCTAGGGAGCAAGAAAGTGGCTTATCACCCTTTATGCCATTTGGAAATTCATGAGGAAGATGGATTAAAAGAACTGCATCATTTGGAGCCTGTGCTTCTGGCTGACCAGGATCGTCTTATTCATCTGCAGGATGTTAAGAGTCTTGGCAGCGATACAGCATGTTTGCTTCTGGAACTTCCTCAGCGTGAGATTGGGGGCCAGCTTCCGGAGTATGAGGAGCTTGAGCAGATATCTGCTTATTGTAGAGAGAAAGGGATTAAGCTGCATCTGGATGGAGCAAGACTGTTTGAAGTTACACCGTATTACGGAAAGACTGCTGCTGAGATTTGTGCGCTTTTTGATAGTGTGTATGTTTCCTTCTATAAAGGCATTGGCGGCATAGCCGGTGCTATACTTGCAGGTGATGCCGGATTTACAGTGCAGTCCAAAGTATGGAAGAGAAGACACGGCGGAGATCTGATCAGTTTATATCCATATATTATTAGTGCTGATTATTATTTCAACAAACGCATTGACCGGATGCTGGAGTATTATGAAGGAGCTAGGGAACTCTCGAGCTTATTCAATACTTGCCATCGTGTTGCCACTCGGCCGGGTGTACCTGTATCGAATATGTTTCATGTGCACTTCCATCTCCCTAAAAACGTGCTCGAACCGATTCTATCGGAGATCTATCAAAAGACAGGTATTGGCTTGGTGTCTTATCTAAAGGAAGTACACGAAGAGGAGTGCATGAGTGAAATCAGTATAGGGGATCGTTATGCAGATGTTCCGCAGGAGAAGCTTCGGACAGCATTAAAACTATTAAACGAGCAATTGCAAATATTAGATATCACTACTTAATTCCTCACTTCTCTCTAACAACACGGTAACCTTTTAAAGGTTTTCCGTGTTTATTACTATAAGCGTTGTTTGCATGGAGGTGATAGGGTGAAGATTTTCAAGTCGTTTTTTTTCTACGGAATGGTCGTCGCTTTTGTTTTACTGTTGAGTTCATTAGTCTGGACTCAGAATGTGATCAAAATATCCGGCGGAATTGGAGTCGCAGCTCTTGTGCTGGCTCTAGTTATGTCCGGTTCACTCGTAAGTGGCGATCGATATAGAGGAAACTATGGGAAAGAAACCACAGAGGAACGAAATGAGCGGATGGGGGTATCCTTTGGGTTTATCAAATTTGGAGTGCCTAGTTTAGTAGTGTACATTATACTTTCTCTACTTCAATAGTAGATAGTTTCAATAAAAAAACATGATGCAGGCAGTGATATGGATAGAACGCTTGTTTGGTTTCGGGGTACAAGATAAAATGAGAATAGTCTTTGATGAAGAGGAGGATCTCATAATGAAATTTACTGTATCCCGTACTGAACTGCTCGCCCCATTACACTATTTGGCTAAAGCTGCGGCACGGAGCACCTCCTTGCCCGGAGGAATCCTAATTACTGTTAATGAGAATAAAGTGACTCTTGTCTCAGGAGATTCCCATCAGTGGATAAGATATGAGCTTCGTCAAGTGCAGTGTACAATGAAAGGATCGGGGTCAGCTGTTCTTTCAGCGGAGACCTTCTATGAGATCGTCAAGAAAATGAATACTGAGCTGGTAGAATTGGAACATCAATCAGAAGATAGCACGGTGACCATTACTTCTCCAACGCATCATTTTCTTTTTGTGTGTACATGTCTCCAGCTTGAATATTTGAATGAATACAAATTGGAAGGTGATGGAGCAGAGGTAGTGATGGAGGGCAGCAGACTAAAAGAAATTGTGAATCAAACGGTTTATGCCACATCAGCGAAGGAAGATAATTCTGTTCTTAGCGGGTTACGATTCTCTCTTGTGGAGGGTAAGCTATCTGTCGTTGGATGTGATCGATATCGTCTTGCCAAAGCCTCTGATTATAAGACTCAGTTAAATAGAGAGATCAAATCCGTCATGATACCAGCCAAATCAATAATTGAGTTGAAGAGAATAATAAAAGACCACTTACCTGTCCTTCTTCGATTTGTTAATCAGCGTTTAATTTTTATGCAGGGGGCATTTGCTTACTCGTTAACTTCATTAGAAGGTCAATATCCTCCTGTTGAGTCTATGATATCTAAGAGTTGGGCCGCTGTAGCCATTTTGCAAACGAAAGCCTTGCTTTCCGGTCTGGAAAGAGCTCTGGTTATCTCCGAAGGAAGGAAAGAAAGCCCCATACATATCCACGTCAATATCAAGGAGGACCAATTCCGGTTTAGCTGCCATAGTGAGAAAGGCTATTTGGAGGAACAAATCCAGCTTGAGAAAGCTGTCCATACTTCTTTTGAATTAAATATAAATGCGAAATATGCGTATGAAGCGATTAAAACGATAGAGACAGGATTGACCGTAATTCGTTATACCCCCCATCAAAAAATGGTCATTTTTCAACCTGATAAAGAAGAGGCAGCTCTGCATTTAATTATGGGAACCTTGAAGTAAATGAATCCCTCCTAATTTATTATTATGATGAAATTTCAACACATGAAAAATTCATTATAAAGCCAATTTCATTCATTAGTTACTATCCACAAATCTACCTATCTGATTGAACTTAATCATCACACCTCGAAAAAAAAGCGACCCAACTTCTTAAAAACACAATTCTTTTTCAGCAGAAGATTGATATTATTGAGTTATGAGTTGAATAAATTAGCAGGCGGAGGTCAATCAATGAATTGGTGCATATAATTAATGATCATTGCATCGGTGTGATGAAACATGATGTATATTTTATGAAATTCATTGATCAATGTGATTTTTCACATTTTATTTCCCGCCATCTATAATTTAATGGATTAAAGGGTCCTGCTGATTTGGGACAAAGGATTAATGCTCTGTTGGAGGTCGGAAGATGAAAGCTCATGAGATTATGATCAGCCCGGTTTATAAGGTGAAAGAGAATGATAATGTACAGCAAGTCATCGAAAGATTCATTGATCATCGGATCAGCGGCCTGCCCATTGTGAATGAACGAAATGAGATTGTCGGGTATATAAGTGATGGGGACATCATGCGTTATATTGGCAAAAAAGATGATATGATCATATATACCTACGCTGTAAATTTGAATTATGAAGAGTTTGAAGATAGAGTAAAGCAGATCTTGAAATTGAATGTGATGACGATATCCAAGAAAAAAGTTATTACCGTCCCTTGGGATGAAGAAATTGATGTGATCGCATCGATTTTAGGCAAGAAACAAATCAAAAAGCTGCCGGTGCATCGTAACGGAGTGCTCGTTGGCATCATCAGTAGAGGAGATGTTATTCGTCATTCCTTTCAGTCCCTTCTATAACATCATACTTCTAAGACTTAACCCGGATTATTTCCGGGTTCTTTTTTATTTTGGGTTTTATTCTTGAGAATACCTATGACCATTGAAGCAAAATGTTGTAGCATATATATTGATTCTGGTAATGATCACCACACACATGGAAGGATGGGTTAAACGTGAAGACAGGATTAACCAAAGCGGGAATCGGTCAAATTGATGATGTAATGTTCATACAAAAAGCGGCTGAGTATGGGTTTGATGCTGTTGATTTGGATGCAGAAGCTCTGATTAATAAGCTTGGAGTAGAAGGAGCCAATCAGCTTCTTGATGAGAACGGGATCATTATTGGTTCGATCGGCCTTAATGTCGAGTGGCGCGGTACGGATGAGCAGTTTAAGCAGGATCTAACCAAATTGGCTGCGGCAGCAGCAGCTGCAGAAGAACTTGCATGCAAATCCTGTACGACTTATATTTTGCCGTCCACAGATGAGAAAGCGGCTTCATTTATGGCAAAAAGCATTACACGTCTTAGATTGTGCGGTGAAATTTTGGGAGCGTACGGCATTCACCTTGGCCTTGAGTTTGTCGGACCTCATCATTTGCGTACTGCGTGGAAAAACCCATTTATTTGGACTGCTCACGAAACGCTTGAGCTGTGTGATGCTATTGGTTTATCCAATGTAGGTCTGCTTGTTGATTTCTATCATTGCCACACGACAGGGCTTACTCCAGCGGATATGCTTAAGCTGAATGCCAGCCAAATCGTCCATGTCCATATTAACGATGCACATGATCTTGCTGTAGAACAACTTCTGGATAATGATCGAATATATCCTGGTGAAGGGGTTATTGATCTAGGGGGCTATATAAACAGCTTAGAGAAAATCGGTTATAATGGAGTCGTGTCACAGGAAATTTTGTCTCCTTCCCAACCGGAAGGAACGATTGACGAATTATTAGCACGATCCCGCAGCGGATTTGGAAAGGTGTTTATGTGAAATGACAACAACGATTGATAAAATTGCATGGATTCATTTAGAGAACGGACAAATCTTGGGTGCACGAAGTAAAGGGAAGGATACCTATTATCTGCCTGGAGGAAAAAGAGAAGCTGGAGAAGAAGACGTGCAGACCCTCATTCGAGAAATTGACGAAGAATTGACAGTTCGTATTATACCTGACAGTGTTACGTATTTTGGTACGTTTGAAGCCTTGGCTCATGGTAAATCCGAAGGCGTAAACGTTAAGATGACCTGCTATCTTGCCGATTATACGGGAAGTCTGAGCCCTGCATCGGAAATCGAACAGCTTCTGTGGTTAAACTATTCAGATCGGGATCAGGTCTCGGCTGTCTGTCAACTCATTTTTGATTCTCTGCATGAAATGAATCTGCTGGATTAGTACATATAATCTAATAGATTATCGATTGGACTGACCTTCAAATGAATGTCGGCAAAGCGCAATTTCTTAACGAAATCTGCTTTGCTTACATCATGGAGGCAGTCTTTTTCTTTGTTTCCCTTTAAAATAAAGATATTTTAAATGAGGAAAAATTACGGTACTGATCATTTGAAATAGGGCATACATTTTTATCAACCCAAAAGAAAGCGCTTGCAATTGTAAGTCGTGTTTCATCTTGAAATGACATTAATATTTTTGAATGGAGGGTAACAGGGTGAAAAGAAAAATGGGTATCGGATCATGGCTGCTTTTGCTGCTCACGTTCATACTTGTTTTATCCGGTTGTCAGAGCGTCACACCTCCTTCTACAACAGAACCGCCAGTAAGTGAAAATGTACCGCCGGGAAGCTCAGAAGAATCTCCGCCTTCAAATGAAACAGGATCAACACCAAGAAACGAAACATTGTATGTGAACGGTCTGCAGTGGGGAGCACCAACCAATTTCAACCTGCTCAGTGGAAATCCTGCTTTCCCGATTAACTACGGAAACTCCCGTGAGCTTGTCTACGAAACCTTGTTTATGATCAATCAGTTGAACGGTGATCTTGAGCCGCTGCTCGGCACGAAGTATGAATGGATCGATGATATGACGCTTCAAATCGAACTTAATCCAGATGCAAAGTGGAGTGACAGTACGCCTTTTACAGCAGATGACGTGGTCTACACGTACAAACTGGGAGAGAAATACGATATTAACTGGAGTAACTTCTGGACATATATTTCGGATATAACCGCAGAGGGTCCACAAACCGTAAACATTGCACTTAGCAGTGATAATCCAAACAAGCTGGCCATTCTGGACAGCATTGAATTAATTCCGATGCTGCCGAAGCATATCTGGGAAGAAGTGGAGAGGAGCGCAAATGATGACCTGTCGACCATACGTAAAGAAGTGAACGAGAATCCGATTGGAACAGGTCCATACAAGATGCATTTTTATAATGATCAGAAAATAACCATTGTCCGAGACGATAACTATTGGGGACAGAAGCTGTTTGGCAAATTGCCAGCACCTAAGTATATCACCCATGTCATTTACAAAGATAACGCAGCCGGAGACCTTGCTTTTAAGAGTGGTCAAGTCGATGTATCCCAGCAGTTTATTCCGCAGGTGTGGAAGATGTGGGAAGGTGGAGCTCCAATCAAGACTTATGTCCAAGAGGCACCTTACTACGTTCCAGGATCCATGCCTTCTATCTTCTTTAATATGTCAAAAGAGGGACTCGATAACCCGGATGTCCGGCGAGCTATCGCTATGGCGATTGATTATGACAAAATCTCGGAGCTTGCCATCAGCGGTTATTCAGCCAAAATCGAGCCTTCGCTAACCTTAAATACGGCAGCTGAAGCCAAATATGTCGACCAGGATGCAATTAAGGATCTGCAGTGGACAAAGGACGTTGATGCTGCTAATGCACTGCTTGATTCCATCGGAGCGGAAAAAGGGAAGGACGGCATTCGGGTCCTGAACGGTACACGGCTTGGTCCGTTTGAAATTCAATGCCCGTATGGATGGTCTGACTGGAATGCAGCCCTTGAAATTGTCGCTCAAAGTGCCAAAGCAATCGGCATAGAAATTCGAACTCAGTTCCCGGAAGCACCTGTATGGACAAATAATTTGCAAACCGGTAAATTCGATATCATTATGAACACTCCAGCAGGCGGCGTGAGCCCAAGTCAGCCTTGGAGCCGTGCCAGAACCATTATGTATTCCAAAGACGTTGCACCGCTCGGAGAAATGGCTTTCTGGAACTGGGGACGTTACCAAAATGACCGTGCTGACGAGATTATCGAGGAGATTCCATCCGTCTCTGATGAAGGACAATTGAAATCGCTCTATACAGAATTGACTAAAATTTGGCTGACTGATATCCCATCCATTCCGCTTATGTACCGTCCTTGGGTCTTTGATACAGTGAACGAATCGGTATGGAAGGGTTTTCCTACAGAAGGGGATGGCAGCAACATTCCGCCGCAAATCGCCATGGACGGGGCTGGCATTCGCACACTCTATCAAATTCATAATTAATGAGAGAATGGTTGTAAAGTGAAGACCTATATTCGGAGGCTGACCGATCAGTAGCCAGATATAGGTCTCTTTTCTACCGGATTAACAGTGCATGAACCCACATGGAGGTGACGAACTGTGAGTGCATACGGAAAGTATGTTGCCAAAAAATCAGTCTGGTACCTGGTTACACTTCTGATCGCAGTAGCGCTTAATTTTATGCTTCCACGTCTGATTGAAGGCAACCCGGTCAGCATGATTGTGTCGGAAATGACTCAAGGCATGACGGACAGCGATACCATCAAACGTGTTTACGAGACCTTTGCCGCTGAGTTCGGTATCGATAAATCGCTTGGAGAGCAGTTCATTATTTATGTCAAAAATCTGCTCACAGGAAATTTAGGAACTTCATTCGGTCTGTATCCTAAGCCGGTAACCGAGATTCTCGCCTCGGCCGTACCATGGACGATTGGGCTTCAGCTGCCGGCAATATTGGTCGGATGGCTGCTTGGCAATATTTTAGGGGCAGTGGCTGCCTACCGAAAAGGTGTATTTGATAAATTAATCTTTCCTGTAGCACTATTCGTCAATTCGATCCCGTTCTTTACACTTGCCATCATCATGCTCTATGTATTTGCCATCTCGCTGAATTGGTTTCCGCTTCACGGCGGTTATGATTTCCAGCTGATTCCTTCGCTCAGCTTTGAATTTTTCTGGTCGGTTATCAGGCATCACACGCTGCCGTTCCTGTCCATTGTCCTCGTTACAATTGGCGGGCAAGCCATAGGCATGCGGGAGATGTCTATCTATGAGCTGAATTCGGATTACGTGCTGTATGGCAAGCTGCTAGGGATTCGAGATTCTAAAATTTCGAAATATGTCTTCCGAAATGCGATGCTTCCTCAAATTACAGGACTCGCTCTGTCGATCGGAACGATGGTAGGAGGCTCGCTTATATGCGAGATCGTATTCAGTTATCCGGGCATTGGCACATGGATGTTTACAGCCATAAGGCAGCTGGACTACCCGCTCATTTCAGGCTGTACACTGCTTATAGCCGTAGCGGTACTTCTCGCGAATTTTACAATCGATCTGATTTACGGCTTCATTGATCCAAGAATCAAAGCCTCGCAAATGGAGGAGGAGTGACATGAATACATCGATCCGTATCCTGCTCAAATCCCCCAAATTTATGATAGGAGCCTGCACTCTGTTTGCCATGCTTGCCCTTGTCGTCATTTACCCGCTGATCAATACAAATGATCCGCTCGAAATGATTGCGCTTGCCTACCAGCCGCCGGACGGTGAACTGCTGCTTGGCTCAGATAATTTCGGCAGGGATTTGTTTCTCGAACTGATTTACGGCATTCGAACATCGCTGCTGGTAGGGCTAATTGCCGGTGTGTTTGCAACGTTCATAGGTCTTGTCATTGGTTTATTGTCCGGCTATGTCGGAGGAATGCTCGATAATCTGCTCACATCGCTTACGAATATTTTTATCGTTATTCCGTCATTCATTATATTGATCTTAATCTCAGTCAGCATAGATTCACGCAGCTCGATTATTACGGCCTTGATCATTGGTATGACGAGCTGGCCCTGGACCGCACGAGCGGTTCGCGCCCAAACCACTTCGCTAAGAAACCGGGATCATGTCAATATTGCAAAAATATCAGGATATAGTACACCTCGTATCATCCTATCCGAGATTCTGCCTTACATCGCATCTTATGTCGTAATGGCTTTTGTGCTTCAGACGGCATCAGGCATCCTATCCGAAGCCTCCATTTCCATGCTTGGCCTGGGACCGTACAATACGATTTCACTTGGAATCATTATGAACTGGGCGCTTGTATTTGAAGCACCCATCTCCGGTGCATGGTGGGCCTTCATTCCTGCTGCCTTATCCATAGCCCTTATTACTTTTTCGCTGTATCTGATGAACACCGGCATGGACGAAATTTTCAATCCGAAGATTAGGAGCTGATCGAATCTTGACTACATCCATTCTTAAGGTGGAGAACCTGAAAACCTATTATCGTACACGGTTAAAAGAACATGTACATGCGGTTGATGGCGTCAGCTTTACGCTTGAAAAAGGAAAAACACTCGGTATTGCAGGCGAATCCGGCTGCGGCAAGTCAACGCTTGCGCTCAGCTTAATGGGCATGTATTTTGCGCCTCTGCATTATCACAGCGGTTCCATTGTTGTTAATGGAACTGATATCATGACGCTCGGGAAAGAACAGCTTCGTAAGCAGGTATTGGGCCGGGAAATTTCTTATATTCCGCAGGCAGCAATGAACGCGCTGAATCCGACGCTGCGCATCATTCATTTTATCGAGGATATGATGAAGGAACACCGCCCGGAGCTATCAAAGCAAGCTGTTCGGGAACTGGCAGCGGAGCGATTTGAACGGCTTAACCTTTCTCCCAAAGTCCTGAACTCGTACCCGAATGAGCTGTCAGGGGGTATGAAGCAAAGAACAGTTATTGCGATTTCAACCATCCTTAATCCCAAAGTCCTCATAGCGGATGAACCGACCTCAGCACTAGATGTAACTTCGCAAAAAGCAGTCATTCGATTACTTAAAAGTCTACTAAACCAAGGTTTTATTGAATCGCTTGTTTTTATCACCCACGAACTCCCGCTGCTGTATCATGTAACAGATGACATTATGGTTATGTATGCAGGTGAGATTGTAGAACGGGGAACGGCTGAGCAAATGATTTTTGATCCAGTCCATCCCTATACCAAGAAGCTGATGAATTCTATTATCGTTCCGGAAGAAGGCATGAAAGGACACAAGCTTGCGGCAATTCCGGGAGCACCTCCAAATTTGAAAGCGGTTCCTGAAGGCTGCCGATTTGCTCCACGATGTTCCTATGCTCATGGAACCTGCATGCAGGGTAAAGTCGACATCAGAGAGTATGATACACAAAGATCGTTCCGCTGTGTGGTTGAGCCTGAGACGCTAAAGGAGTGGTACGCAAATGAGCAAACGTGAGGTGCTGATCAGCGGTGACAATATAAGCAAAGTATTCGGTTATGGCAAGCAGAAGACCAGAGCGGTCGATAATGTAAGCTTTACCTTTCATGAAGGAGAAATTATATCCATTGTAGGGGAAAGCGGGAGCGGAAAAACAACCCTTGCCAAGATCATCATGGGCCTGCTTAAAGAAAGCAGTGGTACGATTGAATATAAAGGCAAGTCCAGAATGTTCAAACGTCATGCAGATCGAAAAAATTATTGGAAAGACATACAGGCCATTTTTCAAGATCCATTTTCGTCCTTTAACCTGTTTTATAAAGTGGAGAAATTACTGCTGGATTGTATCAAGCTGCAAGGAGCAAAGCTGACTAAAGAGGAACAGCTGAATCGAATGAAGGAGGCTTGCTCCTTTGTTAATCTGAAATTTGAAGAGCTGTATAACAAATATCCATTTGAACTGTCAGGCGGACAGATGCAGAGATTGATGATTGCACGAATCTTTATGCTGCACCCCAAAGTGCTGATTGCAGATGAGCCGACCTCTATGGTCGATGCCTGCTCCCGTTCTACGATTTTGGATATGCTGCTAAAGCTTCGTGAAGACAACAATATGACCATTATTTTTATAACCCATGATGTCGGCCTTGCTTACTATGTGAGTGATACACTCTACATTATGGAGCAGGGGAAAGTTGTAGAACGCGGATCAGCTGATGAAGTGATATTGAATCCTCAGCATACTTATACTCGCCAGCTGATCTCGGATGTGCCCAAAATTCATGAAGCCTGGGATATTGGCTGAAAATCATCGCAAGAACGATAGGTTTGGCGCAGTGAAAGCTCTTTTTTTCACTGCGTTTTTTATTATTTATCCATATGGACAAGGTATTAAGCTTCACGTAAACTAATGAATAGTACTTTCCAGCTGGTAATCTATGGAGCTATTATGATGTCCATCGCATGCTTTGCTGAAGATCGGCTCCATGAAGAATCCTAATCGTTGTATGGGTTCTTTTTTTGATGTTAGAACACTTTTTCATGCAGTTTTGATCATAGCCTCATCATTTCATGCTGATTTTATAGGAGGAGAAGAGTAGATGTTTGAAAACATGAGGCTTACCATCCGCTCCAAACTAATGATTGGTTTTTTCATTATCTTGCTGTGTCTCGGGACAGCGATTTTTGTCCTTGGCAGCCGAATTTCCTCAATGGAGCAGGAGATTGACTTTATTGCAAATCATGACATCGAAGTACATAATCTGACCAACCAGATCGAGAAGTATATGCTTGATATGGAAACGGGTCAACGGGGTTACGTCATTTCGGGTGACGATCGATATTTGGTTCCATACGAGGAAGCGAAGTTGAATTGGGAAGCAGACTATAATAAGCTATATGACCTCGTGTCCGATAATCCGACTCAAATTAATAGACTTGAAGAGATTAAGTTAAGCATCGAGCAGTGGATTGAAAATGCCGGAGAGCATGTTATCGCTTTAAAGAATGAGAACAGGGATGCGGAATTGTCAGAGTATTTTACACAGGACATTGGAAAACAGCTGATGGATCAAATGAGATCCATGTTTAATGAATTTCGAAGCACTGAAAAAAGCCTGACTGCTGCCCGTACAGCAAATGTTGATGAGCAAAATGCTGAATTCAGAAGCGTAATGTACACTGTTCTGCTGCTGGTTGCAGCGTTATCCATCATTGTTGCTTATATTATTTCAAGGAATATCGTAGGAACGATCAAACAGGTTACTTCTGCAATCTCGGATATGGCTTCTTCTGAACGCAAGCATAAAGCGAGACCTATCCATGTGCGTACACGCGACGAAATAAGAGAGCTGGGCGAAGAAACCAATCGTCTGATCGAAAGCTATGAAAAAAACAACTGGCTGCAAACCAGTATTAGTGAAGTGGCTGTATCGTACCAAGGAGTAGTGGAAGTCTCTGAGCTTGCCGAAGCCTTTACTGCTAAGCTGGCCTCTCTCTTAAATGCAAGCTACGGTGTATTCTACCTTCGAGAAAGAGAACAGCTGATCAAGACAGCCTCCTACGCTTCGTCAGGGCAAGGTATAGGGACCGAATACTTCCGTGTGGGCGAAGGTCTCATTGGTCAAGCTGCACTGCAAAAAGAGATCATGATCATCGACTCCATTCCAAATGGACATATGAAAATCTCAACAGGCTTAGGTGAATCTTCTCCTAGAAATATAATGATATTTTCAGCTGAGTTTGAAGGTGAAGTCGAAGGAGTTATTGAGCTTGCTTCACTGAAAGATTTTACCCCTGAGCATGTCAAGCTGGTTGAACAAATCCGGGATATGATCGGAATTGCGATAAATAATGTACTCGCTCAAATGGAAGTCAAGCGTCTGCTCGAAGAATCCCAAGCGTTGTCTGAAGAGCTGCAGGTTCAAACCGAAGAATTGAAGACACAATCTGAGGAGCTTATTTCTCAGCAGGATGAAATGAAGACCTCTAATCATGCGCTTAAGAAGTCAGAGGAACGACTCCAGCGTCAGCAAGAGGAGCTTGAACAAAGCAATATGGATTTGAAAGTGAGAACGGCACAAGTGGAGGGACATCTCAGCAGGATTGAAGAGATAAACGAGCAAATCGAAAAACAAAATTATATTTTGGAGAAACAGGCAACGGATCTGCTGACTGCATCCAAATACAAGTCGGAGTTTCTTGCAAATATGTCGCATGAGCTGCGTACACCGCTTAACAGCTTACTGATCTTGTCTCAAATTCTAATGGACAACAAGGAAGGTAACTTGAACTTGAAGCAAGTTGAATTTGCAGAAACGATTCATTCCTCTGGTAATGATTTGTTACGCTTGATCGATGATATCCTTGATTTGTCTAAAGTAGAAGCGGGTCATATGAAAGTAGAGCTGGATGAGATTTCCTTAAGAGAAGTTACAGACAGCCTTCGAAGCAGCTTCCATCCTGTAGCCATTAATAAAGGAATAGATTTTCATGTCAGCACTGAAGAAGCTCTTCCTGAAACAATAAATACGGATATTCACAGGCTGCAGCAGATTCTAAAAAATCTGTTGTCTAATGCGTTTAAATTTACTAGTGAAGGTCATGTTACTTTGAGCGTTAAGAGAGAAGAGCGCAATTGCCCTTTTCATGAAGTTCCAGAGAAGTTAAATTGGATAGCATTCTCCGTATCCGACAGCGGGATAGGGATATCCATGGATAAGAAGGATCTCATCTTTGAAGCTTTTCAGCAGGCGGATGGAACAACAAGCCGGAAATTCGGAGGAACAGGACTCGGGCTCACAATCAGTCGTGAGCTTGCCACACTGCTAGGGGGCCATATTGAGCTGGAAAGCCAAGAGGGCTTGGGCAGTACCTTTACCCTACTTATTCCTGATTCCCCAATAGAGATGGATGAACAATTGATGAATGAGGCTGCGGCAGCCAGTCATTCAAATGCGCATACAATTGGCGAGGTGGTTATAAGGGATGTAGGTCGAGCAGCTCCTGAGCTTCTGGCTTCGCCAGATATCTTGGATGATCGTCATCAGCTGGAACCCGGAGACCGTGTGTTGCTCATCATTGAGGACGACATTCATTTTGCGAAAATACTCCTCGATATGGCTAGATCACGCAAATTTAGAGGAATTGTAGCATTGCAAGGAGACGTTGGGCTGTCGCTTGCCAATGCTTATAAACCGGACGCCATCATACTTGATATTCAGCTTCCGGCTATTGATGGATGGACGGTTCTGGAACGGCTGAAGCAGCATTCTGAGCTGCGTCATATTCCTGTGCATGTTGTCTCAGTAGCTGATGAGCAGCAGATGGGATTAAGTATGGGAGCTATTGCTTATCTTCAGAAGCCGGTAAGTAAGGATCAAATTGAAACAGCGATGTCTGACATCGAATCCTTTATTGAGCGTGACCTTAAGCGGCTGCTCATTGTTGAGGATGATGCGGTCCTGAGAAATAGCATGGTGGAGCTCATCGGCCACGATGATGTTGTGATTACAGATGTCTCAACAGGGGAAGAGGCTCTTCATGAGCTGGGAAAAGAGAAGTTTGACTGTATGGTCTTGGATTTGGGGCTGGCGGATATTTCTGGCTTCGAGCTGCTGGACCGGATCAGGAAAAATGAAAGCTTAAAGCAGCTTCCTATCATTATATACACAGGCAAAGAGCTCTCCATGAGAGAGGAAATAGAGCTGAAGAAGTACGCTGAGAGCATCATTATTAAAAATGTAAAATCTCAAGAGCGCCTGTTTGATGAAACGGCCTTATTCCTTCATAGAGTGGAGGCGAACTTGCCAGAAGATCGACGCAATATACTCAAGAAGCTGTATAACAATGAAACCGCATTTGAAGGGAAGAGAATTCTCCTTGTAGAGGATGATATCCGAAACATTTTTTCATTGGTCAGTGTGCTTGAATCTCATAATCTGGATGTTACATTTGCGGAGAATGGACGCGAAGCACTTGAGCTGCTGGAAGGGGATTCTAACTTTGATCTGATCTTGATGGATATTATGATGCCGGAAATGGACGGATATCAAACCATGAGAGAAATTCGTGCCAACCGTCAGTTTGAGAAGGTGCCTATTATTGCTTTAACGGCAAAAGCGATGCAAGAGGATCGCCAGCTGTGTATAGATGCCGGAGCATCAGATTATATAAGCAAGCCGATCGACGTTGAGAAGCTCCTTTCATTACTAAAGGTTTGGCTCTACACGTAAAAGGAGGCTGTTCATGAATTCAGATTTTGGTGAAGGAGAGGTACCGTTTCCCCTCACAAGCGACGTTAAGAGCCGTGAAAAAATAGAAGTAGAGCTTCTACTGCAAGCAATTTATCGTATGTACGGCTATGATTTTCGAAATTATGCTTATGACTCCATATACAGAAGAATAAGACATGGTATGCAGTCTATAGGCGAAGAACAAATTTCTGCTCTCATTCCTCAAGTGCTGCATAACCCAGCACGGATGCAAGAGCTGCTGCGTTACTTTGTGGTTGGTGTAACGGAAATGTTTCGTGATCCGGAGATGTTTCTTTCATTTCGAAAAAAGGTCATTCCATACTTGAGAACTTATCCCCATATTCGAATATGGCATGCGGGATGCTCGACAGGAGAAGAAGTATTGTCCATGGCGATCTTGCTGCAGGAGGAAGGGCTGTATGACCGAGCGCGGATCTATGCCACTGACATTAATGAAGATGCTTTGGAAACAGCTCAAAATGGAATTTACCCGCTGCGAAACATGAAGGTAAATACTCAAAATTATATACGTGCAGGCGGTACCAAAGACTTTTCGGATTATTATATGGCTCGAAAGGAGTCAGTAATTTTTCAATCATCGCTCTATAGAAATATTGTATTTGCCCGGCACAATTTAGTTACAGACCAGTCGTTTAACGAATTTAACGTCATTTTATGCCGGAATGTACTCATTTACTTTAATAGAGAGCTGCAAAACCGTGTCCATCAGCTATTTCATGAAAGCTTAGCTATGCTTGGTTTCCTCGTGTTAGGAGACAAGGAGTCCATGCTGTTCAACAGCCATACCCAGAGTTACGAGTCAATCGATTTCAATGAGAAGCTGTACAAAAAAATAAAATGAGTGTTTTTATGAAAGAATCTGCTTAAGGGCAGGTTCTTTTTTAATGCAAAGTGAATTGAATTTTTTCTGAAAACTTGAAAAAAAGAAAATACGGGAGTACACTTAATAAGTATACATATAATTTGTATAACAACTAAATTTGTATGAAGGAGGTTCGTAATGAAACGGAGCAAAGAAGAAATGTACGGCTACGCGATAACGAAAACAAGCAGATCTTTACTGCGTTTTTTAACCGGACATCTTAAGGGCTATGGCATAACGCCTGAGCAATGGACTGTCTTGAAGAGAGTATCTGAGTATGACGGTATATCTCAAAAAGAACTTGCAGCTGTCGCTGACAAGGATCCTGCAACCTTAGCTAAAATGCTGGACATAATGGAAAGAGAAGAAATCATTGCTCGCAGTACCAATCCGGAGGATCGGCGCTCCTTTTTAATATGTATAACAGGTAAAGGCATGGACTTAAAAAACACGGTGCACGAATTTTTGGAACAAATCTTTGATGATGTTATCGAGGGGATACCGGATGAAGAGATTGCTGTGTTCAACAGAGTATTGCTGCAAATAGAGAAGAATGCGATAGCCCATGCAAAAAATTAGTTGGAAATTGAGGTAATAAGAATGAAGAATAAAGATAATATGATGAACTCAACTCATAAAAACATGGGAAGGCGTCGTGTTAAACACAGCGTTCCTGCTGGGGGGAAGTATAGAGATGCATTTAAGATCAAACCGATCCCTTTAAACTGGTTTAGAGGAATCGGCTCCGCTGTCAGCGTCGGCGTTCCCTCATTAATAGGCTTTCTTAGCGGAAATCCCTCCTTAGGAATACTTGCTTCCATAGGCGGGTTTACTTTCTTGTATGTGTCCAATGAAACCTACGCCCAGCGAGCTGTACGCTTATTTTGGGTTGCAGTCGCACTTACCGCCTCATTAACACTCGGAGCTTTATGCTCTGTAAATGTACCGCTTATGGTGGTTATGTTTGGGGTCGTCGGCGGTCTTGCCGTCCTGCTGTTTAATTTGTTACAGATCACAGGACCCGGAGGAATGTTCTTCGTCCTTGCTTACTCGGTTGGGACCTCTATGCCTCATGATGTGAGTGCATTACCGCTGAATGCGGTCTGTGTATTGCTGGGTGGACTGTTTGCCTGGTGTGTCGGGATGTTTGGGTATTTGATCATGCCATATGGACCTGAAAACAAGGCGGTTTCTGCTGTGTATCAAAGTCTGTCAAAACTGCTATCGGCAATCGGTACGGAGCGTTTTACAGACCTTCAGCATCAAACTGCTTCACTTATGAGACAGGCCGATCGCACTTTGTCGAGTGCAAAAGTCTGGGGCAAACGGAACAATCAATCACTGGATCTATTAAGACGACTGAACGTTCAAGCGAGCGATATATTTCTTTCGATTATTGACGTTTCCTTAGATAGCAAGCATCAATCAGAGGAATTACTGAGTCATGCATTGCAACAGATCAGCAAACAGATTCATGACAGAAATTCGGAAGTGAACTTCAATGCGTTGTTGGAGGAGGAACCGAGCACATCGGTTCGGAATTTGTATTTTAATATGAAGTCTGCTGTTGAAATGATGGCGAGAGAAGACGCTGTACCGCGTCAGGAATATACTGCAGCTTCGAAAGAATCATTTTGGCTGCTGCTTAAAAATGCGTTTCAACCCGGAGCAACGGTTCCTTATACTGCGCTTCGCTATGGTTTGGTTCTGATTGTAGCGGCAGCGGTTGCCTATGGATTCCACTTTGATCGCTCTTATTGGGTGCCTTTGTCCAGTGCAGCTGTGATGGCAGGAGGTACTTATATCGGTACGCTGTATAGAGGTCTGCAGCGCTCAGCGGGTACAATCATTGGGATATTGATCGGAGCTGCTGTACTGTGGTATGAGCCGCTGGGTCTGGTAGTTCCAATAACATTAATGATTTTTCAATTTATTGTAGAGCTGATCTACGGACGGAATTATGCACTTGCTGTACTATTTCTGACACCAAGCACTCTGCTGATTGGCACAACCATCCAACCCGCTTTAACTGCCGGGTATTTTATTTCGGCGCGTGTTATAGACATCATCATCGGAAGTATAATTGGTATCCTGGGATCCATGCTGCTATGGAGAACATCCTCCTCAAGCCGATTGCCATCCGTATTCTCAGAGACGATTATGAAAGAGGGGCAGCTTTTGGGGGCTTTATTGAACGGTGAGTCAGGTCAAGATAGGAAGGAAAAAGAACAAGAGCTTCAGAATGCCTTAATTCGCTTCAGGCTTCTGTATGACAATGCTTTTGCTGAATCGATTCGCCATAGTGAAAGAACAGCAAGACTATGGCCTGCCGTAGCCGACTGCCTTCATCTTGGTTACGGACTGCTGGCTGCGTCACATAATAAGAATGAGAATACTTTATTAAGTGAAGAAAGTAAGGCGTTTGAACGGTATTTTGAAATGCTCGCACAGTCTGTAAAAGAGAAAAAGGAGCCTTCAGAGATGAATATTCCCTGGTTGTCCATGTTTCCAGCAATTTATGAAGATATGATAGAGCTTCAGCATTCGCTGAGGATTGTGGAGAGGACAACTACCGTATAATTCTGCAATTTAAATAAAGCAAAGGGCGAGATCCTTGTATAGGAACTCGCCCTTTGCTTTATATAGTGAACTATTAAATCCATTAAAAGACCGCAATATGCAGCTTTTTAGATATTAGTATTGGTTGGACTGACCGCCGTCAATTGGAATAACGACACCATTGATGAACTCGGATTCACCGGACAGCAGGAATGCAACAAGACGTCCTACTTCTTCAGGTTTACCAAAACGTTTTTTCGGGTTAACACTGACAAACTGTTTGCCGGCTTCTTCCCATCCTTCTTCTCCGCCAATTTGCTTGAGTGAACCAACGACCATGGCCGTCATGATTGCACCTGGAGCAATAGCGTTGATGCTAAGGTTATATTGTCCATATTCAATGGCTGCATTTTTTGTCATACCTGAAACGGCATGCTTACTCGCAACATAAGCTGCTTGATTGAGAACTCCGCGAATTCCGCCAACGGAAGCAACGTTTACAATCGCACCTGACGCTTGCTCCTTCATTACTGGCAGAACATATTTCATGCCATAAAAGACACCTTTAAGGTTGATGTCAATAACTTTGTCAAATACTTGACTGTTGTATTCAGCTGTCGGAGCTTGAGTGCCTTCAATACCGGCATTGTTATAGAAGCCGTCGATACGTCCGAATTTTTGAACAGTATCCTCTACATATTTTTGGACGGCTTGTTCATTAGATACGTCAGCGGTAAGAAGAAGAACCTCAGCTTCCGGCGCTGCTTCAAGAATCAATTTTTTAGTTTCTTCTAACGCAGCTTGATTCAGGTCAACCAGGGAGAGCTGGGCTCCTTCTTTAGCAATTTCAAGTGCAGCAGCTTGTCCAAGACCTGAACCGGCACCTGTAATCAGTACAACTTTCGAATCAAAACGTTTACTCATGATCAATACTCCTTTATATATGAGATTAATGATGGATTTCCATCTGCTAGGCTGACAAAATTTCTGCCAATCAAGTTACATTACCATGATATATCACAAATATTTCACTTGACAATAAGCATTCACTCCTTCGATTGTCTTCTAAACAACAGTTGATACTTATATGTTCACCTTAGACCAATAACTTAAACATTTGAATTGAAAATGTTTAAAATCACAGGAAAGTGAATAAAAGAATCGACATTCTCGGGGTCACTTATTGAAGTCTTGTATCATATGTTGAGGGTACATGAATGTATTTCATACGAAAGGAATGGGGGACAACAGGTGCTCTTTACAACAGGACCAATAGAAAATAAAGCGGTAAACGGAACCCGGCTGACACAGCAGGTTACGATTACAATAGAGAACAAAGATGCTGTATATCTTGGAGTAATATCAATTCAAGGATTTGTTCTAGGAACCACTAGAACTTTGTATGTGCTTGATACATTTAGTATTGGAGTTAATAGTGTTGTGACAAGAACATTTTTTGCTAACCTGGACAGTTTTGAATTTAAAATAAATACGAGTGGAGCAGCTGAAGAGTCCATTGAAGTTTCCGCATGGGGCAAGGATTCTACAGGCAGTCTTGTAGCAGCCCATCGTCTTATCTCATCTGAATTGTGACAGTCATTTAAGAGAGTGACTACTCGGACGTATAATTGAACGTTGATTAATAAAATTGTTTTTTCAAAGTACAAATATTTTTATATAATTAGGCTGTGACTCATCCATTTTCCGTATCTTCTAACAACAAATCTCCCAAACTGTTCATTATTTAATCAAGGAGGAAAAGATGACGAACATGAACCAAATCTGCGAATCAGCTCTAATAGATTGCGTTGCTATAGTGAAGACGCCGCAGCGTTCGTTAAGCGGACGAACATCCCTGATTGAAGGCGATGTGTTCGAAGTCATGTTTGAAACGGAGGCGGATATTCCAATTCCACTTGGCGTTTCAATTGGAATCACAATCTACTCATCAGAGGGATTGATCGTTTTTGATACCTATCCGGTTGCAAGCTATTTGCAGCGAATTCTATGTATCTTGCCGCCAAACTTTCAGAAGAGAATTTTAAATAGACGAAAAGATGTTCGAGTACCAGTCAGGCATTTACCATCCTATCTGGAGTCGCTCCAGTTGCAAGCTTCGATGAACCCCTATGTTTTTGAGAACGGTCTGCCATGTGACGTGAAAAATATAAGTCTCGGCGGTTTAATGTTTGCTATTGAGAGTCCGCTACCCATACAAGTTAAAGATATTGTCTGTCTCAATCTCGGAGAAAAGATAAGGCTGAGCGCGATCATCAGGCATCATCAAGATTTTGAATTGGAGTACAGATATGGAGCAGAGTTTACGGATATGTCCGAGCAGCACATACATACATTGAAATCCATAATTATTAATCAGCAGGCGGCTAACAGACCGATGCAAATTGGGATACAGCATTATTTAAACGAATAGTTAAAAGTTTAGTTACAAAAAAAATCCCGGCTAGCCGGGATTTTGAAGTAGATTTATCATTCCGATCCAATGGATTTAATTATCATTTGACTTGTCCTTATAAAAGGTAACCTGATTTTTACCGGATTGTTTAGAACGGTACAGGCATTCATCTGCAATTCGGATGATGTTGCCTACGTTGCTGTCATGGGTCGGGTAAAAAGCAACACCTATACTGCAGCCAATCGACACATGATTCAACTCGACAATAAACGGCTTGTTGATGGAATCAATAATCTCTTGAGCAATGCTTTCCGCCTCCTCAACAGACTGTTCTTTTGGAGAGCGGAGAATAAGCAGAAATTCATCGCCGCCTAAACGTACTGTAATATTTCCTTTATGGGTCACTTCAAGCAGTCTCTGGGTCACCTTTTGCAGAAGTATATCTCCTGCCTGATGACCAAGTTGATCATTTACACTCTTAAATCCATCCAAATCAATGTACATAAATGCAAGAGTTTCAAGTTCCCGGTCCAGCTCCTGAATCGTTCTCTCCAGATATATCTCCAAGGCTGTTCGATTCGGTAATCCTGTCAGCTGGTCACGATGTGCCAATATTTTCATATCTCCTAAGGCGTTTTCCGTTTGTACCAAGGTATCCACTAAGCTTCGGAGCGAGAAGGAGAGGCTGTGAATATCCTTAAATCCCCGATACACCGGAATCTTCGCGTCTTTCCCTTGTCTGAGCTCGTTAGCTGCAGCGGTTATACCTCGAATCGGCTTCGTGATCTTCTCTGACAAAAACCAGCCTATTGCA
The DNA here is from genome assembly GCA_023715865.1 of Neobacillus mesonae. GTDB lineage: Bacteria > Bacillota > Bacilli > Paenibacillales > Paenibacillaceae > Paenibacillus. Next base: position 1,361,877 of record JAMBOW010000001.1, on the reverse strand, counting down.
GCAAAGATAACCGAAGCGGTAATTCCTACAAGAATAAACTCTCTTGTCATTTCATCAAGAGATCCGAATGCGGCAGCCTCTGGCTGCCTGACAAGTACGGTCCAGCCTAATCCCTCATAATTTAAATATCCATCCCCATAGGCATAGCCGGTAAGATAGTTTTGTCCGTCAGGCCATTGCTCCACCTTCCAGGCATTTTCACCGCGTTGTGCATTAACAACGGATGGAGTATTCAGAGCTTGACCTACCATATCTTTCGGTCCGAGGAGAATGGTGTTGTCTTTTTTACTTACAATAAACAGCTCTGAGTCTTGGGTATGGCTCTGCTGCGGCTGAAGTATCGTACGTTCTACTTCTCGTGACCATTCCCAGCTTAGATGAGCAGCAAGGACCCCTTTGATTTCACCATTGCTGTCCTCAACCGGCATGCTGATGTCAACGAACTGCAATGGTTCTCCAGTGGGATTCGGCAGCAGCTTAGCGAGCAGAACGGCGTCATGCACATCCCCGATAAATTTGCCTTTTATCCCTTCCTGAAATACGGGCCGCTCCGAAATATTGCTGCCTACCAGAATACCGTCTGTTGCCGCGACCACATCTCCTTTCATGTTCATAAAGCCAACCCAGGAAAAGGAGGGGAAGCTAGTCTGTAATTGACTGAGCAGCTTCTGCACTTCAGATATATGACGATTTTGTGCCAGAGTATACGTTGCGGCAAGCATCTCTACCTCACCTTGTCTGGACCACATAAAATTATCAAGTTTGTCAGACATTTGATATGCAATATTGGCGAGAGATTGTCCTATTTCTTGTTCCATACTTTCGGCAGCCCGATGACTCATTATCGATCCCATAATTGAAGTAAGCAGGATGACAAAGGCGGTAAAAGCTAGGACAAGTAAAGTACGAAGTTTAATCATGAATCTAAAAATCCTCCAATTAAAATAAGTGAAAATATTAAATTTCATTGATGAAATTGGTAAATAAAACTCGAATAATGACGAATAGTGAAAATATAACACGACCAGGATATTTATTCCATATAGAAAAACAGCAATTACAAAAAAGTACAATTGAGGGAAAAGAAATCGTAGCGTATGCTTTTTTAGAGGGAATCGATAGTGATTACATTAATTGAGACGGAGGACGAAGCATGAAACTTCAAAAGACTGAGCCTGTATGTCTGGCTAAAGTGGATACGAGCGCTGCTGGCCCTAACTGTAAAATGCTGTTTGGTGATCTTAACGGTGATGGAAGATTAGAAATAGTTATGATTCAGCCGGATAACCGTCAAGATGTGAGATATATCCCGCATCAAGTCCAATGTGTAACCGCCTTTGACCTGGATGGTCATCTGCTGTGGCAGCATGGAATACCGGATGAAGGAGCGGGAAGTCAAGGTTCTGATTATCCTGCGCAAATCTATGATCTGGATGGGGACGAAAGGCTGGAAGTTCTGTGTGTAATGAACGATCAGTTCCTCTGGATTGATGGAGTTACCGGCCAAGTAAAAAAAGCATTCGATCTGCCTTCACCGGAAGCTCATGACTGTATCATCATAGCGAATTTATCCGGAAATGAACGGCCAAGCGATATTTTATTGAAGGATAGATACCATCAAATATGGGCGTTGAATGCGGATTTTGAGCTTCTATGGACACATCAGGGTAATCCCGGGCATTTCCCTTGGGTGTATGATCTGAATGGTGATGGAAGAGATGAAGTAATGGCAGGCTATGAGCTATTAGATTATCAGGGTAATGTACTTTGGAGCTGTCAGAACTTGTCCGATCACGCGGATTGCATCTGGGTAGGAGATGTCAACGAAGACGGAGAGATGGAAGTTGTCATCGGCGGCAGTGTTACGGTGATGATGGATAAACACGGAGTAGAATTATGGCGCTATGAAGACTCCATTGAATCTCAGCATATTGCACTTGGAAAATTCCGAAGCGATATGCCTGGACTCCAAATTGCCGGACTGGATCGGATTATTCGCGGAGATGGGAAAGCGGAGGTGAAAGGCAAGGACGGCATGTTCATGCTTGACGCAAATGGGAAAGAAGTATGGAAGGAACATCGAGCAACCGACGGCTGGCTGACGATCATTGATACAATTAGCAACTGGGATGACAGCGGTGTGGATTATATTTTGGCATATAGACGCGGCGGAGGTATTTACCCTACATTGTACGACGGAGATCTGAACGCAGTAACTGAGTTTCCAGTAGACGGATATGTAGCTCATGCTGATTTTCTTGGAAACGGCCATGAACAAATCGCAATTCATGATGATGCGGCAGTTCACATTTTTTCATATCAACAGGACTCTATTGCCGCGCTTCCAGGAGCCCAGCCATTGAGACAGACTAAACGGCTGTATAGCTCAACGATCTATATGGGCGGGGAGCTTATAAGATAATCATTTTATTGTAAAAAAGGATACCTGTTCCTGCCATCCAATTGTCCATTGGATGCACGGTGACGGGTATCCTTTTTGTCTTATTTTCCCTTACGTGTCCTGTTAATGAGCTCATCCCACTGATCAGAAGTTACCTCCGATAGACCATTAAACTGTCCGGCTCCCTGCAGCCATTCACCCCCATCGATAGTTATTACTTCACCATTGATATAATTAGCATAGTCTGAGATGAGAAAGGCGGCCAAATTTGCAAGCTCTGCTTTATCCCCAACTCGTTTAAGAGGAACTCGATCAATTAATTTCTGCTCAAGCTCCGGGGTAGGGGAGAGCCTTGACCCTGCGCCTTCCGTTGGAAAAGGTCCCGGGGCAACCGCGACCTGACGAATGCCAAAGGGTGCCCATTCGACTGCGAGAGAACGGGTTAGAGCTAGCACACCTGCTTTTGCTGCCGCAGAAGGCACAACATAGCCCGAGCCCGTCGAAGCATAGGTCGTTACAATATTCAACATCGTTCCTGGTGTTCTGAGATCTATCCATTGCTTGCCTACCTCGAGGGTCATATAGAACGTACCATGAAGCACGATATTAAGGATGGAATCTACGGCTCTGTGAGATAACCTTTCGGTAGGACTGATAAAATTGCCGGCGGCATTGTTGACGAGCACATCAACCTTTCCATAATGATGATAAACCGCTTTCACAAATTCGCTTACTTGAGCCGGATCCCGGACATCACATGGATGAACGAAGATTGCTTGCCCTTTTGCGTAATAGACTTCAGCAGCTTGATCTAGAACCTCCTGCCGCCTTCCGCAAATGGCCAGTTTAGCACCCAGCTCAGCAAATTTCTCACTCATCGCCTTTCCCAAACCGGTAGCACCGCCAGTAACAATGATCACCTTGTCTTTTAATAATTCAGAAGAGAATGGATTCATCAGTATCGCTCCTTTTGGAGAGATTTTACTTGCCAGTGATAACAGACTATCATGAAGGGTAATAGAAGTCATTCTGAAAAAATACAGCTAACTATGTAATTCATCATATCGAGGAAAGGGTGATAGGAATGAAGCCGATCGCTGCACATCCTTATTATAAAATTGAACGAATAATAGACGGTATACAAATGGAGACCATCGTTGATGAGCGTGAGATAATACTTTATTCAGATAAAATTGTAACCAAATACCGGGAGTTTGCGTTAGAGAAAGTGTTTGATCTCTCCTACAAAAAGGTGAGCAAGGATAACGGACTATTGTATCTGTACACTCAGCAAGGGGTTTATTCGTATACGGTGAAAGAGAATCCGGAGCCCTTCATTCAAGCTGTCAAAAACATGATATGACAAGAATGGTAAGGAGTTGTTCTTTTGTCCAGATTCATGATGGGAGTAACAAGCGTTTGCATCGTTATTTTAGGATTAGTCCTCCGTTCACATGTGAATTTTGCAGGTGATTTTCTCTGGGCAGCGTTGATTTATCTAATGTTTTCCTTCTGTTTTATTCGCCTGAGTTTCCAGTATAAATTTTGGATTCCTTTACTAATATGTTACGCCGTTGAGGCTACACAGCTATACCATGCACCATGGATCGATTCCCTCAGGCAAAACTCCTTTTTACAGCTAGTTTTAGGTCACGGGGTGTTCGGGTTTACGGATATCCTCGCATATACATTAGCAATTATGATCGTGTCGGGGATGGACAGGTTGGTTGCAAGGACTCGTAAATAACAAGGCGTAAATATTAAGTTTCGATTTCATACATAACTAAGGACTGAACTTCTGATAGGAACGTTGCTGTTATGATGCAGTCCTTTCTTTATAGCTGACTTCATAGGAGGGGAAATCTATGCGCACTGAATCAGAAATTATGGAATTAATGCTGACTGTGGCTAAAGGCGATAAGAGAATACGAGCGGTAGGGATGAACGGATCGCGAACAAATAAAAATGTCCCTAAAGATCTTTTTAGAGATTATGATATCGTTTATCTTGTTGAAGAAATGGATTCTTTTAAACAGGATTCTTCCTGGATTGATGTGTTCAGTGAACGTATGCTTATGCAAACACCGGAAGCCATGGATATGTTTGAAAATGAGCTGGGCAATCGCTTCTCTTACCTGATGTGGTTTAAAGATGGTACCTATATCGATCTGACGCTAATCCCATATGAAGATCGAGATATCTATGCGCACGAAGATGGTCTTACGGTTATTTTGCTAGATAAGGACGGAGTTATGCCAGCACTGCCTTCACCGTCGGATAGAGAGTACTGGGTTCAGAAGCCGTCCGAAGCCTTTTTCAACGACTGCCGCAATGAGTTTTGGTGTGTCTCTACCTATGTCGCGAAGGGGCTGTGGAGACAGGAAATATTATATGCAATGGACCATCTCAACTTGGTCCGCAGCATGTTTCTTAAGATGGTGGAATGGAAGGTTGGCATCGATACGGACTTTTCGTTGAGTATAGGAAAGAACGGCAAGTTCTTAAAAAGGTATGTAAGTCATGAACGCTGGTGCAGCATCAAGCGAACCTATCCAGTTTGTGAATACGAAGAGGTCTGGGATTCCTTATTTATCATGATCGAGGAATTTGAGAAGGTAACGCTAGAAGTCGCTGAACAGCTGAAGTTTAATTACTCTTTGCAAGAATCTGCCCAAATGATAAGTTACTTGGAGCATGTAAGGCAGCTGCCTACAGATGCTGAGAGTATCTACTAAGATTATTCGAAAAATGACATTTTTTGAATAGTGCACAAGCGTTCCCTCATAGCATCAGAATAATGATAGCTTGGGGAGGACACTTACATGTTTAAACGGGTAGATCGCTTAGCCATTGAATTGCCGCTTTCAGCGGGACCGGACCCGAATGGGGCAAGTGCTGTACAGGAGCTTTTGGGAGGGCGTTTTGCTGAAATGTCGACTCTGAACAATTAAATGTTTCCAATGGTTTATATTTCATTTTTGAATTGCCATAACCGCGAGCTATCGCGGTTTTTTACATTGAGCATGCTATGAATTTTTCGCGGATAACTTAAACCCGGCCAGGGGAATCCCTTCACCACCATAGCCGGGTAAGTCCTGCTTTTTAGTACAGATCGAACATACTAATATCATAGCCCTGCATCTTCATATAGGTGAATAGCTGGCTGCGATGATGAAATAAATGGGTAACAATTTCAACCAGCCACTTTGCCTGAGATGACCCATGCTCAAGATAAAATGGGGTTGATTTTTTGTTCAGGAAATCAGAATCTTGAAGGTGATCCATATAGTCACGGACCTTCTTCACTCCTTCTTTCATTCGTTCCTGAAGCGACCCTATGTCTAATAAAGCGAATTCGTTCTCAAGTAAGCGTACTTCCTCTTGTGTCCTCTCCTGCAAGATCAGCAGGTCTACGGAGGGGATGGCTGTCAAATGCTCCGCTAGCTCCCGAAGGCTACGCATGTTGTGGTGCGGGCGAAAGTCGAGATGTTCTTCTTTAATTTTGGATATAAGTGTTACGGAAGTTCTTAGGGCAAGCTCCATTTCTTCAAACAACAGTGACTTCATTTGAGATAATTCATTCATTCCAATTCACTCCAAATCTATAGTTATTATATGGGTACAACTCTGGTGCACCTTTATTGTAGAATGTAATAGTGACAGTTTCTGTCATCATTAATCAATGAATAAGGGGGTCACCGAGTGCCAAAATCGAAACGACTCTTAGAGCTGATGATGACGGTGAATCGCAAACGGAAGTTTACTGTGAAAGAGCTCGCGCAGGAATTCGGAGTTTCAACGCGAACAATGTTAAGAGATTTACAGGAGCTCAGCGAGCTGGGAGTACCGCTGTATTCGGAGGTGGGTCCCCATGGCGGTTATCAAGTGATACGGGAACGCACCCTTCCTCCAATCGCGTTTACTGAAGAAGAGGCGCTTGCCTTTTTCTTTGCAAGCCATGCCCTGCGTCATTATTCTGCCCTTCCTTTCCAATCGGAAACCTCGTCAGCACTTCAGAAGTTTTATTTACATATGCCTGGGGATACCAGGGAACGTATTGACTTGTTGAAAAATCGGATTGATATTTTTGTTCCTAGGAGACAAGCGGATTTTCCTTTTTTGACAATATTGCTGGATGGTGCAGTGAAGCAAAAGTCAGTATGGATCCAATACGATTCACCTCGAGGAACAACCCAACGCAAAATCAGACCTTTTGGTATTTATGCGGAAGGCGGTATATGGTATTGTCCTGCACATTGCTTCCTAAGGGAGAAGACAAGGCTGTTCCGTTGCGACCGAATTACCTCAGCGGTGTGGGCTCAAGAAGAGGATGACCTGCCTGTCGAAGCGCTCAATTGGGAGAACACACATCTGGGCAACTGGGACTCACCTTCTGAGATTAAGACAGAGGAGGAACTCCTTCCTTTTTACACGGAATTTAGTAAGGATGTATCTCCAGTCATGGAGGCGGAGCTGGGACGAAGAATGACCATTCAAGTCTTACCCGATGGATCTGGCTATATACGGGCTTGGATACCAAAGGACGATCTTGATTTTTTTGCACATTTATTTATTCGGATTGGCGAACAGGCTACGGTTTATGAACCCCCTGAGCTTATTGAGAACATAAATATAAAACTAGAGTCTCTTATGAAGAAATATCGAGGAAATAGCTGCACAGATGTTAAAGATAAACTGTCTGTAATGAAAGGGGAAAGAGATGAGCGATAAAGCATGGAAAGTGAGTATAATTGTTGTGGCTTGCATTGTTATTGCGGGAATAGTAATGTCGGAGCTGCAAAAATGGAACTCATTTAAACAGCTCGTACTTGAACCCCTAGGTGAAACGAAGATATCCAAGCTAGTTTTCATCGAAAATTCTGATTTTGTTGTTAGCGGCGATCTGAATTTAAAGGAGATTACGGATCAAGCTACTATTCATGAAATAATGAGCGCGTTTGAAAACATTCGTTTAAAGAAGAACGTTAACCCATGGAATCATACGCTTTATGAAGACGGGTACCGAATGATGATCCATCCAGAAAGAGGACCGTATTTTACAGTGATGTTCAATGATAAAGGCGAGGTACGAATAGACAACAACATAAGCCATCACAAGAAATATTCTTGGACTTATGACGTTACAAATTCCTTTGATTTTTCTTTCACTGAGAACTTGTTTTGATGAAGTCGATCAGTTTCTTCCATGCAGAAAGTTAATTGAAGAAACACGGTGCGCCCACTATAGGAAACTCTGATGCAGCCAATACAAGCGGAACTCTAAGTGAGCACACGGAAGGTCAGCTTCTGATCGGCGGTGATTTTAAGCAGTCGGCAACAGGTTCATTCGAGCTTAATATCGGTAGTAAAAAGGATATTCTGAAAATTTAAGAGTCATCTGCCAAAATGTTTCTTAAAGTTACGAAGAAGTAGTATGTGATGTAACACGTAATGCTTTGTGAATGAGAAAAGGCTGCCTTTGCTGGCAGCCTTTTTCTATAGCAAACAAGTTTATCGATGGCCGCTAAATTACTAAAATTACTTTATCGAACCATCTCAAGGAATTTAGTAGCTGCGCTCGAAATCGGCATATTGCGCATAATCATGACCCCTACCTTAGAGGGAGGAAGCTGAATATCAAGCTCAATTTCAAATAAAGAGCCTTCCTTTAGTTCTTTAGATACAAATTCCCGGGTCACATATGAAATGCCCAATCCTCTGCGTGCAAATTCAATAAGGAGGTCAACGCTTCCGACTTCAATTTCCGGCTTTAGCTCATATCCGTATTGCTGAAACAGCTCGGAAATGGCCATTCTTGCCCGGCTGTTCCGTGAAAACAAAATCACTGGATATTCCATGAGCTCCTCAATGGACAGATTCATTCCCTTTAACTCCGCATAGTGTTCACCTGCGACAAAACAATCCTGCAGCTGGATGCTCTCCGTAACCTCAAGCTGAGAATCAACGATCGGCATCCGAACGACCCCAAGGTCAATGCGACCTTCCTTCAAATATGAAATAACTTCAGGCGTAGTGCCGTGATTCAGGTGAAGCTTCACACCGGGATATTTGGCATGATAACCCTCCAGAAAAGGGAGCAGGTAATGCTTAAACAATGAATCGCTGCCGCCGACCCGCAGTTCGCCGCTGTCGAGGTTTTTAAGTGCTGCCATTTTCTCCTCAGCTAGCGTAATCATAATTTGGGACTGTTCGATGTATGAAAATAAAATAGTACCCTCCTGCGTAAGGTTTACTCCCTTGGACGTGCGGTAAAACAGCGTAACGCCAAAGCTTTCCTCGAGTTGCTTGATCGCATGGCTGACGCTTGGTTGAGTAAGGTACAAAGCCTTAGCAGCCTGGGTCAAACTCCCTGTTTTGGCTGCCCAATAGAAAACTTTATATAGTTCGTAATTATTAGTCATAGATGTGGTCTATATCTCCCCTGAAATATATTAATTACATGTATAGCATTTGTTTGTATTATAGTGGATCTAAGAAATAGATACCAGAGATGAATGGTGGCCCACATTTAAATCAAAGCCATGCATTCTCAGCAGGAAGGAGATTAATGGAAGTGAATCCTACAACTTTTGTATTGTTTGGCGCAACAGGTGATTTAGCCAAGCGAAAAATATATCCTGCACTTTATCATTTGTTCAAGGGTGGAAAGCTGCCGGAAACTTTTTCTTTAATTGGTCTTGGTCGAAGAAGTCTGTCGGATGAAACCTTTCAGGCTCATGTAAAGCAGTCCCTTCATGATTTTTACCGCTTTGAAGTGCAAGAAGATGATACAATGCAAGCTTTCTTAAGCTTGTTTGGTTTTAATATTTTGAATATTGATAAACAAGAGGATTTTGTACAGCTGAAAGAGCGTGTTGAAGCCTGGGAGCAGGGGTACAATGGAACGGCAAATCGCCTGTTCTATCTCTCTGTCGGACCTGAGTTCTTTGGAGCCATCGCTTCCCAGATCGAGCATAGCGGTCTAGGTCAAGTCACGGGCTGGAAGAGACTCATTATTGAAAAGCCATTTGGTCATGATTTGGCCTCGGCTCGAGTGCTGAATACACAGCTTAGTGAAGCCTTCACAGAAGAGGAAATCTACCGTATTGACCACTACCTTGGTAAACCTATGGTTCAGCGTCTTGAGGCGCTGCAGCAGGCAAATCCGGTTATCCAGGCATTGTGGAACAACCGTTATATCGCTAATGTACAAATTACTGCTGACGAAACCGTTGGCGTTGAAGAACGTGCAGGTTACTATGATCATGTAGGTGCCGTACGGGATATGTTCCAGAACCATATGCTGCAGCTGCTCATGATGCTGGCTATACAAGTGCCGCAAAACAGCGCAACTGCGGAAAATGTGCGGTTGAAAAAGAAAAAGGTGCTTGAAGCAATTGAACCGCTGCAAAGACAGGATGTGGGATCACACGTCATACGCGGACAATATGCGGCAGGCGTCCTGAACGGCAAGTCGGTTCAAGGCTATACTTCCGAACCCGGCATTTCTGAAAACTCGAAGAATGATACATTTATTGCTGCGAAGCTGAGTATCGATAATTATTACTGGCGCGGTGTTCCATTCTATATTCGGACCGGTAAACGCCTCAAATCCAAGCATACCCGAATGGTTGTTGAATTTAAGGACCCAATTAAATCCTCAGCTCGTACCGAAGATTCAAGCGCTCCGAATTTGCTGATCTTTGATATTGGCCCGGATGAAGGGATTACACTTCAGCTGAATACAAAAGATCCTGAGCATAAAGGCGGCTTCAAGCCGGTGAATATCGATTTGTATCCTGAGCGTACGGAAGCTCCTGAAGCATATGAAACCTTAATTTACGATGCACTTACAGGCGACTCTACTTTCTTTGTGCACTGGGATGAGGTTGAGCTCTCCTGGAAGTGGGTTCAGCCAATTCTAGAAGCTTTTGCTGCGGATGAGGTTCCGCTTCATAAGTATGAAGCAGGTACTCATGGACCGGCAGCAGCGAGTGAAATGCTTGCTGAGGATGGATTCCGTTGGTGGTTTGATGAACCTATTGAGCCCAATGCTGCCGCATCTGCTATTGAAGAGGAAGTACAGCTTAATCACGCTGTAGAACAAGTATCGGTTGGATAATTTCAACATATAAAAAGCTCTGCTAATCAGCAGATTCATTATAAAAATTAAATTACTGGAGGATTCTCAAATGAAATTTTTTATCGACACAGCCAATGTACAGGATATTCAAACTGCTTATAAAGTCGGAGTACTATCCGGAGTAACAACTAACCCTTCTCTGGTAGCTAAAGAAGGCGTGAAATTTGAGGATCGCATCGAAGAAATTTTGAAGCTTGTACCCGATGTTGAATCTGTTTCCGCGGAGGTTACTCCTGATGCGGTATCGGCTGAAGAAATGATTGCGCAGGCTGATGAGCTGATCAAGATTAACAACAATGACAAGAATATTACAATCAAATTGCCGATGACACTTGCGGGCCTTGAAGCTTGCCGCTATCTCGCGAATAAAGGCGTCAAAACGAACGTAACTTTGATCTTTACAGTAAACCAAGCGCTTCTTGCGGCTCGTGCAGGTGCTACTTATGTATCACCGTTCCTTGGCCGTCTGGACGATATCTCGGAAGATGGTGTTCAATTGGTATCCAAAGTGGCAGAACTCTTCCGCATACACAACCTGGATGCTCAAATTATTGCGGCTTCGGTTCGCCATCCGGATCATGTAACTCGCGTAGCGATGGCAGGTGCACATATTGCAACTGTACCATTCTCCGTTATTGAACAAATTTCGAAGCATCCGCTGACAGATCAAGGCTTAGAAAAATTTGCCGCAGACTGGGCGAAAAGCGTGAAGTAATCTATCCAAGGGATCAGGAGGAGAAGAGATCAGTGAGCAAACAACAAATCGGGGTTGCCGGACTTGCAGTAATGGGTAAGAACCTGGCTTTAAATATGGAAAGCAAAGGTTTTGCCGTAGCTTTGTACAATCGCTCATCCGAGAAAACCAAAGAGCTATTGGCAGAAGCTGCAGGTAAAAACTTCGTTGGTACCTATAGTATTGAGGAATTCGTACAATCACTTGAGACACCGCGCAAAATCATGATGATGGTCAAAGCTGGCCAGCCGACAGATGCACTCATTGAGCAGCTTGTACCTCATCTGGAAGAGGGAGACATTCTGATTGATGGCGGGAATGCGTATTTCCCAGACACCGAGCGCAGATACAAGGATCTGGCTGCGAAAGGGCTGAGATTTATTGGAGCAGGTGTATCCGGCGGTGAAGAGGGTGCCCTTAAAGGCCCTGCTATAATGCCAGGCGGACAGAAGGATGCTTATGAGCTCGTTGAGCCGATCCTAACTGCAATCTCTGCCAAAGTGAAAGGAGATCCTTGCTCGACTTACATCGGGGAAGGCGGATCCGGTCACTACGTCAAAATGGTTCACAACGGGATTGAGTACGGCGATATGCAGCTAATCGGTGAAGCCTATCACCTGCTGAAGGATGTGCTTCATCTTGGTACAGAAGAGCTGCATGAAATCTTTACTGAATGGAACCGCGGTGAGCTGGACAGCTACCTGATCGAAATTACAGCTGATATCTTCTCCAAAAAAGATCAGGAAACAGGCAAACCAATGGTGGATGTAATCCTTGATGCTGCCGGACAAAAAGGAACCGGGAAATGGACGAGTCAAAGCTCCTTGGATCTTGGTGTACCGCTCTCCATCGTTACTGAATCCGTATTTGCCCGTTTCCTCTCTGCAATGAAGGAAGAGCGGGTTCAGGCAAGCAAGATTTTGAGCGGCCCAGATACTAAACCATTTAGCGGCGATGCTAAGGAGTTCATCGAAGCAGTCCGCAAAGCATTGTATGCCAGCAAAATTGCATCCTATGCACAAGGATTTGCGCAGCTTCGCTCCGCTTCTGAGGAGTACAACTGGAACCTGAACTTTGGCAGCATTGCGATGATCTTCAGAGGAGGATGCATCATCCGTGCCCGTTTCCTTGAGAATATCAAGGAAGCTTATGATAAGAATCCTGAACTGAAAAACCTGCTGCTTGATGACTATTTCGGCTGGGTTGTTAACAACTATCAGGAAGCATGGAGAAATGTTGTAGCAACAGCTGTGCAGTACGGTATTCCAGTTCCAGCATTTGCTTCTGCGCTGGCTTATTATGACAGCTACCGTACAGAACGTCTGCCAGCGAACCTGCTGCAGGCTCAGCGTGATTACTTCGGAGCACATACATTCAAACGTGTAGATAAGGATGGAACATTCCATTTCCAATGGATGGATTCTGCCGAGAAAGTAATGGAAACAAAATAATAGAATGTTTAGAGCGTTTCGATCTGCTTCAGGTCGGAACGCTTTTTTTATATTCACATACTGTTCAATGAACTCAGGAGAAAAGAAGGTTATAATATTTATATTACAGTTAAATAAAATTTAGATCATAAGATGAAACCATGGAGGACTTGAATAAGTGAGTTACGCTGGAATATATTTTGGAGTAGGGATCATTGTAGTCATAATCATCGCTAGAATTGTGTTCGGAAAGATGACAAAAGACAAAGATAATGAATAGCCGTTTAATAAAACAAAAAGTTTGTACCCTGGAGTGAATGAGAGGAGAAGAGCTTTGGAAGTGTTTCATGCTTTCAAGGTTCTTTTTTTTTATTTTCTTAGCGGTCAGAATATGGGAATACTTCTTTATAAAAATTTGCTATGATGGGGAGGGTTGCACTTCATATTTTTTGAGGAGGAAGAGAATGGGCAAGAAAGTTGCTGTATTCGGCGGAGGAGTAGCCGGCTTAACTACAGCTCATGAACTGGTGGAACGCGGATTTGAAGTTGAGTTATATGAATATAAAGCTATACCTGGGGGGAAAGCGAGAAGCATTCCTTTTACAGGCTCTGGAGAAGATGGCCGTTCTGATTTGCCTGGTGAGCACGGATTTCGGCTGTTCCCTAAATTTTATCGGCATGTCATTGATACACTGAAAAGAATTCCTTATGAGAATGGCAAGACGGTATTCGATAACTTGGTAGAGGTACCCCGGCTTGACATTTCAACGGACACTCACCCATTGGTTCCGCTTGTGGCCAAAATAGAGTTCTCACGTAGTGATTTAAGGGATCTTATTAAGTTAATTTATGATAATGGACTTGGACTGACCGAGGCTGACATTGAGCATTACACATCTAAGCTGTGGCAGATTATGACCAGCTGTGACGAAAGACGGGAAAATGAGTATCAGGATATACCATGGTGGGAATTCATAGAGGCTGATAAATACTCTCCGGCATTCCGCAAAGTTTTTGGGAATATTACGAAAACGCTGGTTGCCTGCAAATCGACGAAAGCGAATACGAAGACGGTAGGTACGGTTGCAGCACAGATGACACTGGATATCCTTACACCAGGTATTTCATTTGTACGAATCTTAGATGGACCTACAAACAATCGCTGGATCGACTCATGGGTATCTTATCTGGAAAGCAAAGGAGTGCGTTACTCCTCAGAAGCACAAGTAACAGAATTTCATTTCGGAGACAAGCAACTTGATGGAGTCACGATCGTTAAAGGCGGTCAAACTACAAAAGTATCTGCAGACTATTATGTAGCAGCTTTTCCTGTTGAGATCATGTCTGATTTTATTCCGGTGGATGTTGCAGCAAAGCATCATGATCTGGCGAACATTCGTACACTCTCTACTTCTGTTGATTGGATGAACGGCATTCAGTTCTATCTAAAAGAGGACGTTCGTATAACTCCAGGCCATGTAATGTACTTTGATTCTCCGTGGTCACTTACATCTATTTCTCAGGCACAATTCTGGAAAGGTTTTGATTTTAGTCAGTATGGCGATGGAGAAGTTAAAGGCATTTTATCAGTAGATATATCAGATTGGGAAACTGAAGGCATACATATTAAAAAACCAGCAATGCACTGTACTCCGGAGGAAATTAAAGAAGAAGTATGGGAGCAGTTAAAACGAGGACTGAATGTACAGGAAACGATACTCCGTGATGACGTATTGCACTCCTGGTTCCTAGATACAGACATCCATTTTGAAAATCCTCAAAAAACAGTAAACTTGGAACCGCTATTGATTAATGAAGTGGGAACTTGGGAGCTTCGCCCCAATGCGTACACATCCGTTTCTAATTTGTTCCTAGCTTCTGATTATGTAAAAACCAATACGGATCTAGCCACAATGGAGGGTGCGAATGAAGCTGCAAGAAGAGCTGTTAACGCAATTATCCACACTTCAGGCTCGCACAGTAAGCTGTGTAAAATTTGGGAAATGTATGAGTATGAGCTTCTTGGAATCGATTTTCTTGCTCCGTGGCATGCGCATGACCGTCATCGGTATCATAAAGGCCTTCCTTGGGACGGCAAAATTTAATTATATGCATCGTGTAAACATCGTCTTTCATAGACGATGTTTTTTTATTTTATATCTTAAAGTTTATCTTTAACTAATCTTTAGATTCGCTTGAACGCAATTTTAAAGCGACCCTGTAAGATTAGTAACATCAAGAAGCTATCCCATATGAGAAAGGATGTAGATTGCTTTATGCAAACCCAATCCATTCCCGTAACTAAAGTGATCGTCAGATTGTCGGCCGGTGAGGAAGCGTTAGTATGTGTTAAAGACAGTTCGGGATCAAGCGGCTACCATTGGAGAGTCGAAAAAAGCTTGGCCGTATCGGTAACGAGTGAGGTTTATGAACCAGTAAGTGCACAAAGCGATGAATTAGCTGGTTCTTCCGTACTTCGTGTATTCTCAATCAAGCTCAAAAAAGAATTGAAAGGGGAATGGATTGAGCGTATCGAGCTTATTGATCCGACTCAAGGGGAGATTGTTCAGGTCATCGAGGTTCATATTGGGGTGGCTTCTCATGTCTAGTGAGGTCTTTAATCGTGATGAGGCAATGCGATGGGGGAGCTTCATAAAGAGAGTTTATGAGGCAGATTTATCAGCGGGGGAAGAGAAGCTGCCTACCCAAATCCAGCTGCCGCCCAATTGGAAGCTAGTTGGAAGTATATCCATTGAACCCTCTTTACTTAATTGGCACTCCGAAGAGTACATCGGCTGCATTGTTCAATCTCTAACCAATCCTGATCGCAAGGCAATCATTTACCGCGGGACAGCCAAAGTGCTGGAGTGGATTGATGATTTTAATTTTTTTCTGTTGTCTTATACGGAACCTGGAGGCGTCGGGAAGGTTGAAGAAGGCTTTGCTAGAATGTATCGATCCTTGAAAGTTGTTTTTGTTGAAAATAACAAATCAAAGCTTTTAACAGAGTATATAGAGGAATTAAATTCAAGTCATTTAACTATAGCGGGGCACAGTCTGGGCGGAGCGCTGTCTGTCCTCACAGCATTTGCATCGGCTTTCTATAGAATAGAGACTGAAGTGTACACCTTCGGCTCTCCGATGGTAGGAGATCAGGTATTTATCTCGGCCTATGAACAGGCTGTTCCAAATACGTTTCGTATATATAACGTGCCTGATATTGTCCCCAAGCTGCCGAGTCATGAGCTTGGATATGTTCAGCCAGAACGAGGGATTGAGATTAGCTCCTTGAATTACCCTGCAATAGGACGCGGTATTTCTCAGTATCACAAGCTGGATACGTATTTACATTGTATTGCTCAATTTCAGGAAGAACAAAATCCAAATAATGAAAAGGTGGGTTAATCATGCCGATATTTTTCCCGGATAATGACAAAAGAAAAACAAGATTAATTGAGCTGGCTACGGACACTGAGAACTTTCTTTATGATGCGACTACGTATTACCGAGATTTCAAATCGCTTTGTAATGTTGTGAATAAGCAGATTGCAGATGTATATCAGGAAGCAGGACTCCAAAAGCCGGATATCAGTCAGATTAATGTCATTCAGCAGGCAGACCCCTCATCCGAGCTGCACACTGAAGAGACCATTGTCTCAATTGCAGAAATCATCGTTGATGTAGCAGGATTCATCACTTCAGTTAAGTATTTGGCTCCAGCTGCCACAAAAATGCTTGTGAGTGCCGGAGTAATGACGGAGGAGACAGCAGCTAAAATCCTTACCAAATTCACGATTCCATTAATTGATCGGGAGGTCGAAATCACGGCTGGGGATCTTGCGGGAAGTATACTTGGAGGTATCGCCGGCGGTGTGGCTGTTGCGGGAATTGATCTTGGAATTGATGCCATCGAAGGGTCCATTGCCAAAGATAAATTAAGAAAAGGCTTACATCAGATTTACCCAATGAGACAGACTGCAAAGATCTCTCTAGACCAAACCAAAGAGCTTCTATCATCTATACAATCGGTTAAAACGACGCTGGATGCCATCACTGGTGCGGGAATTCCTCTAAATGAACAAATTATTAAAAATTTGATAACAAAAGATGTGCTTCCAAGTGTAGAAAAAGCTAAAGCAATAACGCTTAGCACGGTCACGGTCGAGTTGAATCAGCTGGATCTGGATCGGAAATCCTGGACGGTTGAGGATATCCACTAATGTCGATTTTTTATCCGGACAATGAAAAGCGCAAAGCCAGGCTGATCGAGCTATCTGCAGATACACAGACCTTCCTTTATCAGCTGAAGGGAAAGTATGCAGAATTCAAAGAACTCAGCGAGGAAATCAACAAAAAGATTGCAATAATGTATACGCAGCAGGGATTGACTCCCCCAGAGATAACCTCATTTGATATCTTGAAAGCAAGTGGAGCTGTGCAGGAAGCTGAAACCGGCGATACCGCCATTGGAATAACAAATATCCTCGTTGATGTCGCCGGTTTCCTAGTATCTGTTCAGTATTTAGCGCCCGGAGTTACTGCTTTCCTGGTGGATTCTGGAGTAATGGCAGCTGAAACGGCAGCAACAGTGCTTGGTTCAGTTCTTGGCGTAGAAGTTGTTGTCGGGTCGCTTGCAGGCGGTCTGATAGCAGGCGTCATTGCAGCGGTAGTTGTTATCGGCATTGGTCTGGCTATTGATGCTATTGAAGGCGCTGTTTTAAGAAGCAAGCTGCGGCATGGAATCCATCAAATGGATCAGCTTCGAGCTTCTTTAAAATTGTCTTTAGACAAAGCTGTAATTATTGTCGATTCCATGAACAGTATTAAACGCACAATGGATGCTTTACAAGGGAGCGGGGTGCCTGTTACTGATGCAGTCATTCGGAATATTGTCCAAAAAACAGTGGGACCATCGCTGGAAAAAGCGAGCAGTGTCTCTCTTCCTTCAGTGATCACAGAGTTGAATCAACTGGATCATAATCGTGGATCGTGGACAGCTGAGGATGAGATTCCCTATGAATCTCCAGAGCTGCAAAAGGTATTTCTTATTGCGAAAGCTCCTGTAAGCACATTGCCAGCAATCCCCTCCGATTTAAAGGCTGTAAGTCTGGCATCTCCTGATACGCTTGAACCCAAAGCGATCTATCCTATTCTGAAATCGGATGGCTATACTTACTGGCCGTTAAGTTTTATTGATAATCGAGTCGGTATGGCCGTCGTTGCATTTGACCTTAACGGTAACTTAGCCAAACGATGGGATAAGAATGGGGCTAGATACATCGTAGACATTACGGTAAATTCACTGAGTAATTCCATGATATTCAGAGGTCAGGCAAATCAGGAGTTTGTAATGCCTTGGTCCGAACTTGGCACCGTATAAATAGTTGTGAGGCATCCTTCAAAATATTTATGGAGGATGTCTTATTCTCTATATACAATCTTTAAGTTATACTGAGTTCAAGCTCGGTGTCATCAAGTATATTACTGAAAAGGTGAATAGGATGAAGATAGGTGAATATTTCGGTTATGAGCAATTAAATGAAGGAAAGTACGCAATTGTTTATCGCGCAAGCTCTAGTGTTGATGATCAAAAATACATACTCAAAGTACCAAGAACAGAACCTCCCATTGCTGAAGAAGCACAGAAGTTAAAGCAAGAATATGAAATTATGAGCAGTATCAATATTGAAGGTGTAGTAAGACCGGTAGCGCTGCTGCCATATTATAGCGGTTATGCCTTGGTGCTTGAAGACAACAGCGGTATATCCCTGCAGCAATTAATGAAAAGAACTCATCTTACGCTGGAAGCCAAGCTTCAAATAGCCATTTCCATTTCAGCTATCGTTGGTCAGCTTCATAGGCAGCGTATTATGCATAAAGACTTAAAGCCGAGGAACATCATCGTTGAACCTGATAGCTTATGTGTTTGGATTACTGATTTTGGTATTGCCGGACGCTTTCAGTCTGAGGTAGTTAAGAATACAGCGTTCGGACAATTGGAGGGAACTCTCTCTTACATGTCTCCTGAACAAACTGGACGCATGAACCGAATGGTGGACTATCGGACAGATATATATTCTTTAGGAGCTACTCTTTATGAAATGCTTACAGGTGTACCTCCTTTTCAAGCAGAGTCTTCTATGGAATGGATTTATTGTCATCTGGCTCGCACCCCGATTCCGCCAGCACATTTGGATGATCGTATCCCCCAAGCACTTTCTGATATCGTGATGAAATGTTTAGCCAAGAATCCGGAGGAACGTTACCAAAGCGCACAGGGTCTCGAGATGGATTTGTCCTATTGCCGGGATCAGCTGAAGCAGGACGGAATTATTACGTATTTCACGATTGGAGAAAGGGACCGAAAAGATATTTTTCACATTCCTGGACGCTTGTATGGACGTGAAGCAGAGGCGGCTCGGTTAAAAAGTTTATATGACCGTTTGGAATACGGAAGCAGTCAGTGTGCGCTGGTCAGCGGTCCGGCAGGTTCGGGAAAATCAAGCTTAGTTCAAGACTTGATGATGGACATTGCGCTTGGCGGTGGACTTTTTGTTTCCGGAAAATTTGATGTATTGAAGCGGCATGTTCCATACAGCGGATTACTGCAGGGATTAAGGGAAGTCCTGCGAAATTTATCTTCGGAATCGGAAGAAGAAGTTGCTGCCTGGAAAGAGATGTTTACTCAGAGGCTTAAGGAAAGCCTGCGTGTGCTTATTCAATTGCTCCCTGAGCTGGAATGGATTGTCGGTCCTCAAGAAGTAGCTCATTCCAGTGCAGCTCTTTCCGCCGTCGAAGCCAAGAATCGGTTGCATTATGCGGTGCTGCAGCTGCTGGAATGCTTGACGGAAAAAAGACATATTGTATGGTTCGTTGACGATCTTCAGTGGGCCGATCCGGGCTCGCTTCAGCTTTTGCATTTTTTAATGGTACAAGCTAATTCTCCATCCATTATGCTCATTGGTGCATACCGTTCTGAAGATTGGGAAGGAGAGCAGCTTCTCAGATGGTTCACAGGAGAAGTTCAATCGAAGAGAGAAAAAACGGAGTTCATTTCGATAAGACCCATGAACGACGAAGTCCTGCAGACACTTTTATTTGATACGTTTGGCAAGGATCTTGATAATCCTGCAGAACTGAAGAAAATATTAATGGAGTATACCGGAGGCAATCCGTTTGATGTGAAGCAATTTATTTATGGAATTGTGGAGCAGAAAATGCTGTGGCTGGATGAGGAATCCGGCAAATGGAAGTGGGAAGAGAATAAGCTCTTGACGATGAAAGTATCCGATCATATGACGGATTTTCTGCTCCAGCGTATTGATCAACTATCCGATTCCGATAAAGAAGCGCTAAAATATGCATCCTGCATCGCAGATCAGTTTAACCTTGATTTACTGGCAGATTTAATGAGCATTGAACGAAATGATCTTCAGCAACACTTGAACCGAGCGATTGATATTAGGCTGATTGCTCCCTCCGGTCCGGACCAATTTATTTTTCTTCACGACCGGATAAGGAATTTTTTCTATGATGACCTTTGTTCAGATGACAAGCAAGTCATTCATATAAAGATTGCGAAACTAATAGAAAGCAGTCAGGAAGGGGACGGTGAGGAAAAACTGTTCCTTTCTGCGCACCATTACCGTTTGGGTCTATTGCAGTTAACGGGCAAGGAGGAGAAGCTGCACATTGCGCACGTTTTTCAACAAGCAGCGGAACAGGCCAAGTCGTCAGGTGCGTATGATTCAGCTGCGGAATGGTACGAATGCGGTATTCGTTTGCTCGAACAAGATGCTTGGGAACATTCCTATAAGCTAGCCTTCGGCCTCCATCTAGGCAAGTGGGAGTCCAATTCTCTTCAAGGAAAGTTTGAGGAGACAGAGGAGAAGTTTGAGTCCATGCTGGAGCTTTCGAAAACGCCTGCTAATCGTGCTGCAGTTTATACGGTTATGATTAATCAATTTACGCAAATAGGTCAGCATGAAGAAACGATAACAACCGGTATGGAAGGATTGAACAGTATTTTTGGTCTGCGTTTAAACGCTTCGCCGAGTCAAGGCACATTGTTTCAATCCCTTGGAGGGCTGCTCTACCATAGGATCAGGAAAGGGGACAGACAAAAGAACTCTCAGGTTAAAGAAATCCATGAAGATGTCAGAAGCCAAATGAAGCTTCTCATGGATACAGCTACGTCTGCCTATTTTGTTAATCCTACACTGTATTTAAATATGATGCTGACCATTGTCAGATATTCGATCATTCACGGCAATTTCACGGAATCTTCCAATGCTTACAATGCGCTTGGTCTTTTGTTGGGATCAGGATTAGGGAGATATCAGCAGGGCTATGAGATGGGATGTTACGGTCTTGAGCTGAGCAATCAGTTTATGCATCCCGGACTGCGGTGCAAGTCTCATTTCACATTTGCAGTATTCATTGCTCCATGGAAGCAGCATATGCGTAAATCTGTGGAGGATCTATGGACATCATACCATGCTGGCATGGAGGCTGGAGATTTAGTGTTTTCAGGTTATGCTGTCACTTATATTTTGCTGCTTCAGGATTTTCTGGGACTGCCCGCAGCCAGGTGGATTGAGGAAGCGGATAGACATCTGCCGTTCTTGCAGCAAACTGGAAATCCAGAAACCCTGCATATGATTCGTCTGGTAAGGCAAGCACATACCCGGCTGCAGGAAAGCTATGGCCCTAATGTACTTCTGTCGGATAGTGAATTCGAGGAGAAGGCTTGGATAGAAGAATTAATGACTATTCAGAACCAAGTTGTATTGCAGGTTTTTTATATGAAAAAAATGATGCTTTCCTATTTGTCAGGTGACATGGAGACCGCTCTTGAAATGTCCAGGAAATCAGAAGGCTCGCTCTCTGCTTCCTTCGGACTTTTTCATACGGTAGAGCATGTCTTTTATACAGCGCTGACTTTGTATGCTCATATAGATCAATCTTCCTCCGATCAGAGAAAGCAGCTAATGAAGGAAGCTCGCCAGTGCGAACACAAATTATATCGATGGGCTCGCGAAGCCCCGGAAAACTATCGGCATCTGTATTTGCTTATTAAAGCTGAACGGTTTCGGATACAGAAGAACACTAAACAGGCGGAAAGAGATTATGAGCATGCGGTAGAGTACTCTCGTGTAAACGGATTTGAACAATTTAATGCCATTGCTGCTGAACGATTGGCTGATTTCTATTTACAGGAAGGCCGAATGACTGCCGGCAGGCTTAGTATGGCGGAAGCCTACAAATTATACGAGCAGTGGGGCGTTATGAACAAAATGAAACAAATAGAAGAAGCGTTTCCGGAGTTCAAGACGAATCCTTATACGACCACGGCTACATTATCAACAGATTTTCTTGATCTGGAAGCAATTATGAATGTATCTCAGGCACTATCCCAAGAAATTGTCCTTCAAAATCTTTTGGAAAAAATTATGTCTACCTTAATCCAAGTATCAGGAGCGACGAGAGGTGTCCTTGTCATTAAGCAGCCTGATGGATTATATGTAGCAGCAGAAGGAGAAGGCGGAGGAAAGGTTGGAGATGGAACAGCAAGGCATCTTGCTGCCTTGGAGCTTCATGCATATAAAGAAGTTCCTGCCTCGATTGTTCTATATGCTGCACGGACTAACGAAGACGTGGTTCTCGATGATGCATCCCGCCAAGGTTACTTTGTTAAAGATCCTTATATTCTGAACCATGAAACAAGATCGGTATTATGTATTCCTATTCTTCATCAAGGGACGTTAAATGCAATTGTATATTTGGAGAATCATTTTACCTCGCATGTATTTAATGATGAACGCCGAATGGTTGTACATTTGCTGGCAGGGCAAGCGGCTATTTCGATAGAGCATGCCAAACTGATATCTGTTCTGGAATATAAGGTGAAAGAACGTACCGAAGAGCTTATGCAGATGGAAAATGATCGTCGTAAGCTGCTCGCCAATATTTCACATGACCTCGGAACACCTCTTACATCAATACAAGGATATGTAGAGGCCATTTTGGATCAGGTTGTCACTGAGCCTGAGCAGCAGCATAAGTATATGAAGGTTATTCATTCTCGAGTTCTGAGCATTCAACGATTGTTTAAGGATCTGGTTCAGCTGAGCCGAATGGAAGCTAAACAGCTGTCATTGACAAAGAATCCTGTGCATGCAGGGACTTTCTTGCAATGGTTGTCCCAGAAGTATGAGCTGGATATCGAACAGTCGGGAATACATTATCGAACAAGCCTTCATCCGGACCTGTTAGATGATGCCCGCAGAGAAGAAATGCAAATTCTGGTGGATCGGGAAAGGATAGGGCAGGTATTTACGAATCTGATCAACAATGCAATCAATCATACTCAGGAAGGAACGATTGAGTTATCAGCGGACATTGCAGAGGATGGTTATCATTTGCTAATACAGGTGACGGATACAGGGATAGGGATCCCGGAAAGCGATATTCCTTATGTGTTTGAAAGGTTCTATCGCGGATCGAAATCCCGAAATTCAAAGTATGGTGGAAGTGGACTGGGGCTTGCCATTGCCAAAGAAATCATTCAGCTCCACGAGGGAGAAATTGGAGTAGACAGCCTTATAGGTCAAGGCAGCACTTTTTATGTCAAGCTTCCTTTTATTAATGGAGAACGCTGAGAATTCGGCTGTGCGTGGAATTTATAGCCAACCCCTCGCACCGTTTGGATATACTGTGGCATTGAAGGGTTTACCTCAATTTTTTTACGAAGGTTGCTGATGTGTACCATCACGGTTCGCGTGTCTCCAAAGTGATCAGTTCCCCAAATAACGTCAAACAGCTGCTCGGTGGGGAATACGCGGCCCGGCTGGCAAGCCAGCTTATGGAGAATGTTAAACTCAGTTGCAGACAATTGCACGACGGTGCCGTGGATATGTACTTCGTGCGTTGTTAAATTTATCGTTAATTCACCAAAGTTAAGGCTTTCATTCTCAGGTGAAGCTTCAGGAATGATCATAATGCTTTGACGATGTGTTCGACGCAAATGTGCCTTGACTCTGGCTACAAGTTCACCAGGGCTAAAAGGCTTTGTCATGTAATCATCGGCGCCAACGCTCAGTCCGCTAATTTTGTCCCAATCCTCGCCTTTGCAGCTTAAGAACAAAATGGGCACATGGGTGTGGTCTCTGATTTGCCGACAAATTTCCAGACCATCCATATCCGGCAGCAATATATCAAGAATAATCAGATCCGGCTGAAGCTCATGCACAGCTTGTATTGCGGCCTGACCTGTACTGACCGTGGTTACTCTATACTGCTCTCTTTCGAGATACAGCCGTATAAGTTCGCTGATTTCAAATTCATCGTCGAGGACGAGAATCGATTCATGGGGCATGTTCATTCCACCTCCCGATACTAGATAATAGGGATTATACCCTATATTCCTGGGTTCCGAAAGAAACAAACGGCTATTTATAAGCCTTTTCTCAATAAATAAAATAATTGAAGTTACTGTTATTTATTCCTGCCTTAACTTAGGGCAGGACTTTTTGTTTTTGTTGATTTTTATTAATTTATATCGTTTGAACTTTTACTCTAAAAAAGGATGAAATCGAGTATGAATTAACTTAAATTGATTTCGGTAATACATAAATGTGCAAAAATATTAAGTCTAAAGATTCAATTATAAGAATTAATCTCTGAATATAAATGCACTATCTACAGAAAAGATCGATTATTGTCGAGATATATAGTATTAATTTACAGACGAGGAGAAGAAAGTATGAGTAAACGGGGATTTCAGCTTTCCCACATCAAGAGATTTACGGAGAAATGGAGCATTCGAAAAATTAGAACAAGGTTATTAGCTTCATTTTGCGCTGTGTTAATCATCCCCAGTGTAGTGATCGGGTATTTCTCTTATCAAAGCGCTAAAGATGAAGTCAGAAACCAGATGGCGTCCTCTGTGGAAACCAGTCTTGAAATGATGAGGACCAATATTTATCAATATGTATATCCTGTCTTCAACAACCTGGAATTGTTCCATTCGGAATTTACTTCTGAATCGGCTGCAGGAGCTTCAAATGTGGCTAACCGGCTGAATCAGATTATGAATTCTCATCCTGAACTGGACGGTATCATTATCGGCAATAGTGACGGCGAGTTTGTAAAATCTCCAGAGAATACTTTGGATAATTACGATCCTCGTGAAATGGATTGGTACAAAAATGCTCTTGAGAACAGCGGTGCAGTGACAATAGGGGAGCCAAGGACTAGTTCCTCTACTGGCAATCTGATTGTTACAATTTCTAAGGCATTTTCTGATGGCAAAGGTGCCATTACCTTTAACCTCAGCCTCGACAGGCTGAATGAAACCGTGAAAGATGCGAAGATTGGACAAACAGGCAGCCTTGTAGTGGTCGATTCCAATAATAAAATTGTCGGAAGTTCTGCTTTGCTCCAAAGCTTCGGCTTAACCCCAGGAGTAGTGATGGAAGGTCTTCCTGAGGAGGATAATTCTGGTGCTCCTGCTGCCCCTTCAGATAATCTGAGGGATGAAATGAGGGACATGAAGGGGGCTCCCGCAGCAGCAGTAATACAGAAATCAGAAATGGATGCTAATGGACTCAAGCTTGAAGCCTATTCCAGTACAGAGCCGATTACAAGTTGGAGAATGGTTGCGATGGTCAGCATAGATGACTATACGAAAGCAGCACAACCTATTCTCGTGACAAGTATTCTCGTTATCGTTATATCACTGCTGCTTGCTGGAGTTCTCATATATATCATTATAAGATCTATTCTAGTTCCACTTAAAAAACTGCAAGAAGGAACACAAAGCATTAGGGATGGAAATCTAGCGAAGCGAGTTCATTTAAAAGGGAACAACGAACTTACGGAGCTTGCAGATGATTTTAACCAAATGACTCAATCCTTACATGCCATGGTTAATGAAGTTAGTCAGACATCTAATCGGTTGGCGTCCTCTTCATCTGTAATTCGTGAGAGTACTGAGCAAACAACACTGTCGGTTCAGCAAGTTACAGAGACGGTGTCGCAATCGGCTGAGGCAGCTTACACTGGAGCTGAAGCCTCAGAGCAGACAGCTATGGCCGTTGAGGAAATGGCACGAGGTGTTGGTTCTATAGCTGAGTCTGCCAGCTCCATTGTTGATTCTGCAGGTGAGACAGAGCAGAATGTAGCAAAAGGAAGCATGGTTATCAGTGAAGTACGCTCCCAAATGGATCGTATACTCGGTGCGGTAGATAAGTCTGCCGATCGGATTAATGAATTGTCTAAGCTTTCAGACGAAGCAAGGCGTATGAACACAGGAATTACAGACATTGCGAAGCAAACCAATCTGTTGTCCTTGAATGCAGCAATTGAGGCATCCAGAGCAGGGGAGGCAGGCCGCGGCTTTGCTGTTGTAGCCAGCGAGGTTCGCCAGCTGTCCGAGCAGTCCAAGCAAACGGCCGATGACATTAATTCCACCATTTCGAAGATGCTTGAACTTATAGAAGAAACAACCCTCGCGATGAATGGGAACGTTCGTGAGCAGGTTGAAGCAGGGTTAAGGGTAAGTGAGGAAGCCAGCAGCGTTTTCCATAATATAGAGCGTTCGACTTCTCACATCGTTGAGCAAATTCAAGGAATTTCGGCTGCAGCTGAGCAGATCTCAGCAAGCACACAAGAGGTATCCGCTACAGTTAACGAGCTGTCGAATATGTCTCGTAATACAGCAGAGAGTGCACAGATGACATCCGCAGCAACCGAGGAACAAATGGCCGCAATGGAGGAGATCGCAAGCTCAACTCATGAGCTTGCCGATATGGCTTCTCACCTTCAGGAAATGGTGAGAAAGTTTAAACTCTAGAATAACTATACTAAAAAAAGGACTCCAGATATGGAGTCCTTTCTTTTTTAGAATAAACTATGTAATAAAATAACATTCTAACAAAATGGATATTTGATTTTAATTTGAAATGAACTTGAATTGAACGTACCAAGGTTATACATAAATTAAAGCGAGGCATTCGTATGCATAAAACTGTTTCTGTGAGCGGTGATAAAATATCGGCTCATCAGGCAACAATCATCGTCATTAACAACATGCTGGGAACCGGTATTCTGACCATGCCCAGAGCAATGGCTGAGGTAATGAAAACGCCAGATTTGTGGATATCAACTTTATTATCAAGCATAATTATATTTACTGCAGGACTGATTATTGTCAAGCTGTGCCAAAGATATCCCGGGAAAACGATCTTTCAATTTACAAAAGAAATTACAGGAAGCTGGATTGCTTTTGGTTTAGTTCTAATCATGATTACTTATTACATCATCATATCTGCCTTTGAGCTTCGAATTATGGCCGAAGTGACCATTTTCTACTTATTGGAGGGAACCCCTTTCTGGTCTGTCATCATCGTATTTATGTGGGTGAGCTGTTATTTGATCATAGGGGGAATAAACTCCATATCCTATTTGTCTATGATCCTGCTGCCGATTACCGGATTTATCTTTGTAGTCATTGTTGCACTGAGTTTAAGAATTTTTGATATTGAGAATTTAAGGCCAGTCCTGGGTAGTGGAATAACTCCTGTGTTAAAAGGAATTAAGCCATCACTGCTGTCATTTACAGGTTTTGAAGTCATGCTTGTAGCCATGGCTTACATGAAAACACCTAAAGATGGAACGAGTGCTGTCATGAAGGGAATAGCAGTTCCGCTGGTGATATACACCATCCTTAATCTATTGGTGATCGGTTCATTGACAGTGGAAGGAACAATCGTTCGCAGCTGGCCGACTTTAGATGTGTTGAGAAATTTTGAATTTGAGGGGTTTTTATTCGAGAGGTTTGAAACTCTTCTTTTGATTATATGGGTCATGCAGATATTCGCTACCTTCTCCATTTCTTACTACACTGCATCGTTAGGATTATCTCAGCTATTCAAAAAGAAGCTTGTTCCCATACTTATTGGGCTGCTGCCTGTTATTTATCTTCTCACCATGCTTCCAAAAGATATTATTCAGACTTTGAAAGTTGGGGACATGCTCGGTAATCAATCCCTTTTGTTATTCTGTCTCGTTCCTCTCCTACTTCTGATGGTTAGCGGATTTCGAATGAGAAAAAGCAAAAAAGCCCGGTTAAAATAAATGGGCTTTTTTGACTTGACATAAGCGGAGCTTTCTTGTAATTTGTTAGTAACAATTTGATATTAACATATTGATAATAACTATTCAGGTGGGCTGGTGATTAGACTTTGACAATGCATGACCGTAATGGATTAACCGAGGAGGAGTTCCTGGCAGGGTATAGTGCTGGTGATTATGAACGGCCATCGGTTGCAGCCGATATGGTAATTTTCACGGTAGCAGATACGAAGGAATCCAATTACAGGAAGCTCCCGAAGAAAAATCTGCAAGTATTGCTTATTCAGCGGGGCGGTCATCCTTATTTGGGGCAATGGGCGCTTCCCGGCGGCTTTGTTCGTCCTTCGGAAACAACTGAGTCAGCAGCTCGAAGAGAGCTTCAAGAGGAAACAGGGGTGGACGGGGTTTATTTGGAGCAGCTGTATACTTTCAGTGACCCTGGACGTGATCCTAGGACTTGGGTCATCAGCTGCACTTATATGGCTTTAATAGACAGCTATCAAACTAAGCTGCAGGCAGGTGATGATGCGGATTCTGCCTCCTGGTTTAACGTCTCCTATCGACTTCTGAAAGAGCAGAAGGGAATATCGAATGGGGAAGTAATGATGTCCCAGCAATTCGAATTGAAGCTGTCAGGGGAACAACAAACCTTAACTGCAGTTATAGAGAGAAAGTCGAAATCCATGCAAAATGGGGCAAGTGTTGAATTTGATATTGTGTCCAATGAAGGACTTGCTTTTGATCATGCCAAAATCATTGGATACGCAATCGAACGGCTACGCGGAAAACTTGAGTACACAGGTATTGCTATGCATCTAATGCCTGAGCTGTTTACACTGACTGATCTGCAGCAGGTATATGAGGTTATTCTCGATAAAGAGCTGCTGAAAGCGGCATTTCGCCGGAAAGCAGCACATTTAGTTGAAGAAACAGAACATTTTACGGAAAGTGCCGGTCACAGGCCGTCAAGGCTGTACCGAAGAAATCTGGAGGGATTCATATGATATATAACATAGAAGCATTGAAGAAAGAGTATCAGGCAGGGAATAAAAAGAAGTTCCTGTTCTTCTGGGGACATAGACCATCTACGGGCGGACATATTAGTTCAAGCTGCTTCAGCCAATGGTGGACATGCTCCTTTATGATAAACGGCGAATCTTACAGTTGTACTGAACAATACATGATGGCGGAAAAAGCAAGGTTATTCCAAGATGATAAGATGCTGACAGCCATTATGCAGGCGAAGCATCCAAAAGAGATGAAAGCGTATGGACGTGCTGTTACAGGTTTTGATCAGTCGGTATGGGAACAGCACTGCTATGATATTGTTAAGCGTGGAAACTACGCAAAGTTTAAGCAGAATCCTGATTTATGGCATTATATGAAATCGACGAAAGGCCGGATTTTAGTAGAGGCAAGTCCTGTGGACCGTATTTGGGGAATCGGGATGTCCAAGGATGATCCGGCAGCTCATAATCCGATGAAATGGCGAGGAAGGAATTTACTAGGGTTTGCATTAACTGAAGTACGGGATGAGCTGCTGTCACAGGAAGCTGACCAATAAAATTTGATGAATTACGCTTCAATACATAAAGCATGGGTATTTACGAATATAAGGGGATAAAGTAATAGACCTTTAGCCTCAAGTAGTTAACAATTGAAGAAAATAGAGGGAAAACTGTGGTAGAATTATTAGGCTGTTGTTTATTGAAGAGGAGAGAGTCTTACTACTATACACAAAGGAGTCACTGTAATGTCTTTAGTCATTCAGGAGCAGAAAGAGAGAAAAGTGCTTCCCTCATATTGGGTTTATATTTTCGAAATCTATAGTCTTGGTCTGCTGCTCACCTTGTGCCTAGCAGCAGGTCCCTTCGTGCTGATTGCCTTATGGCCATCAATCTGGTCCTATATTTCAATTGCAGCTGTCCCGGTGGGAATCATATTATTCATGAAACTTTTCCGCAGTCTGAAGCAATGGATATGGAGAAACAACCATTTGGATCATTTTTTGCTATATGATGACAGGGTGGAGTACATACTTTGGGATGGGGAAACAAAGGAGAAGAGCGAAGGTACGATTCGAATCTCTGATATAAAAGAGCTTTACTATGGGCGTTACGTTGTTCCATCAAATTATATTTATCAAAAGAAACCTAAAAGTGACCGGTACGAACAGATAGCTCTTCTTCCCGTATTATACTTGATTCATCATAATGGTACAGAAGAAATGGCGCTTGTTGTTCCTTTTACAGAAGAAATGGAAGCGAACCGGTGGCTGGAGGTATTAGGAACTAGAGGAATATCTTTATCGTTAACTTCTATTATTATCTCAAATCTTCAGCTGACAGCTGTACCGATCGAGCTGCGGGAAGACAGGTATTTAACACCTGCTGTTTTTGACGGTAATATCGAAAGAGAATTCAGGCCATTTTATGAACGTGTTGTAGAAGAAGAGGAGAGCCGTGAACCCACCCAAGAAGAACTCGATAATTTTGAAGAAGATGAGAAATGGATGGAATATGAGAAAGAGCTGAATAAAAGGAAATCGGCTTTTCGAGGAATGGGAAGATACGCTTGGCCTGTACTTATACTTCAATTAGGCTTAGGAATTTGGTATGTAAACTTGGCCGAGCAAGGGAAAGTGAATCCAGACGGAGTTATCATTCCAATGATGCTTATACTTATCTCAAGTGTTCTGTTCTTTGCATTGGTAAAATGGATGAGATGGACTCAAATTATTGTATTCCATGTTATTACACTGTTCAGCTTCATATTTATTGACAGCTCGGAAGTCGAGACGGATCCTAGTTACCGGGCATCAGCGATATTACTTGCTATGAGCTTGTTAACCGTGGTGGGAACAGCCATCATATACTTTATTATGCGTCGCCTTCGTAAAAAACAAGACGAGAAGAATATGCCGCAAGCTCCGAAATCTAAAAGCTCCAATGGTTTACATTATTGATATGATCATGGCTTTACAAAGAAACGCAGTCCCAAATATAGGACTGCGTTTCTTAATTTTAATCATTTATTCCGGCTGTGTTTTATAAGTAAACATATAGGTATCCATCGGCTGTGTCGTATAAAAACTGTCGATTTCTTTTTTTTGCCCAGGGCGCAATTCGATATCTTCATAAGTTTCATTTAAAAGTTCTTTAAACTCTTCGTCGGAGACCATGACATTGATGCTGCCTGTGAAATTTTCACTTCCGTAGTTTCCGGCATACACGATGATCTCGGAACTGTCATCATCCTCAAAGGCACCCACATATAAGGATATTCCATCCGTTGCTGCGTAGTTCAGATTTGCGCGCTGTTCTACATGCTCCTGATCAAGTGCTTCAATTATCTTTTCTTCTTTATAAGAAGATTCTTGAACGATCAATCCAACAGGTATCGTCACGATAAAATAAATGACAAGCGCTGAAAGTCCAGTACTCTTAAGTATGGTTCTACGATCATATTTTCCGACAACAAGTCCAATAAAGGCAATGAAGACCATGACAACTACGATCAGATGCCAAGGAGAGAAAAACATTTCAGGATATAATTTCATTGTACATGACCTCGCTTAACAATATAGAAGTGAACGACAAATAATAAATAAACAATTTTCGTATGTATTGAACTTTTTTTGCTCTCAAATAAGTTATTATAATAGAGTAATCGTTATAAATTAATAGTTCATTTTTATCAAAATAAAGCATCAATGATTGTGCGCAAGATAGAAAGTCTACGAAATTTGTCGAATGAAAGAAAAGGACAAGGAGTTATTTAATGATCAAATCAAGGAAGAATCTCATTTCTATAATCCTAATTATTATTCTTAGCTGTATTGTGATGGCGTTAGTGGACGCCGTCCTTAGGCCCGATTATGCTGTAAAATCGCTGATTAAATGGCTGCTTTTCCTCATCCTTCCGGCTTGTTATGCATTTTATACGAAGGAAGTATCCTTTGTTGAATTATTCAAATTTGATAAGAAAAGTATAAAGTTCGCGGTTCTGCTTGGAGCTGCCGTGTTTACCCTTATCATGGGAAGTTATATTTTGCTTGGCCCGTATTTAGATCTTACCCAAATTACGGGGGCTTTACAGAGTAATATGGGAGTGAACGCCGAAAATTTTGTGTTTGTGGCGATCTACATATCCATTGTTAATTCATTGTTGGAGGAATTTTTCTTTAGAGGTTTTGCATTTTTAACATTAAAGAGTTTAACCGGCCGTAAATTTGCTTACCTATTCAGTGCAGGTGCTTTTGCGGTATATCACATTGCCATGATGACCAGTTGGTTTACGATACCATTATTTATATTGATGATCGTCAGCCTATTCGCAGCAGGTCTGTTGTTTAATTGGTTGAATGAAAAAGCAGGTAATATATATGCTTCTTGGATGGTGCACATGTGCGCGAACCTGGCGATCAATACCATCGGTTTTATATTGTTCGGTCTGATTTGAGTTTTAAGCAGGGAGAGAAGGGGATGTATGTAAAAGACCTTGGGTTACCCCAAGGTCTTTTTGTATTTAAACAACGGATTATTAAATGTCAGGTATCAGCTTATACTTTCAACGGTTCTCCGCTGAACACTTTCAAATCCATAGGTGCAGCTAGAAGATCTTTTGCTTTTTGAGTGAAGGCAGTAAAATGAGCACTTGAATTATGAACACCTGCTGCTTCCATGTCTTTCCACAATTCTACCATTGTATAGTGATGCTCTTTCTCGGTAGATTTCATCAGCTCATAGCTGATATTTCCTTCTTCTGTTCTGGTAGCTGCGAGCAGTGATTTTGCTTCCTCAAGAAACGCTGCCTCTTGTTCTGGTTTAATTTGTAAATTTGCATGAATGATAATCATGATGTCAACAATCCTTTCCTTCTTGTGAAATTTAGTATTGGCTAATATTATTCTGCATACGGTGCAGCATGTCGGTAAGAACATCAATTTCTTCCTTGCTGAAATCATGCAGCATTTGGTTAACAAAGGAAGTCTTTTCCTTCTTGAAATTGACGATATGCTTCCGTCCCTCATCGGTAAGACGGACAAAGGTGACCCGATTATCGGAAGGGTTTTTTCTTCTAGAAACCATACCATCAGCCTCCAGCTGCTTAAGATGACGGGTGATGGCGGCACTGTCGATATTGATCGCTTTTTGCAAGTGAGTTTGATTCACCTCATCTGCAAGATACAGCTGATACAACAAGTCATATCGGGAAGAGCTGATACCTGTGCACCTTTCAAACTTTGGACTGATCTGATTATTCAGGTTTTTGAGCAGATGCAGAATTTGCTCCTGTTCAGAGAATGAACAATTCATAAATTGACCTCCCGAGTGCTTAAAGACCTGGCACATCTGCAGTGCTGTATGTCTTGTTATGACACTCATTAATTGAGCTATCAATTAATATAATGCAAATTCCCGATTTGTGCAAGGTAAGTGTTCATCTAACATCTGCAGTAAATGATTATTTCCAAGTAGCAATCTTGTCCACAGGCAGTCGGTAGGAAGTAAAACCTTCAGTTGCGGCTTTACCGATCGTAATTAGCATAACCGGAATATAACGGTCTTTATTTAATCCAAATGCTTCCGCAATTTGATCCTTTTCAAATCCGCCGATGGGATTTGTATCATAGCCATATGCACGTGCAACAAGCATAAGCTGCATAGACACAAGACCGGAATCCAGCATAACGATGTCACGCATAGCTTCCTCCGACATATTCTCATACATTGGCTTAAATGCATTTAGCTGCATGTCCTTTACTTCTTGCGGCATATACCCAAGCTCAACTGCTTTTCCGTAAATTTCCTCTGCATAATCAAAATTGTTCTTGTCTGCGAACACGGCAATAACAGCGGAAGAAGACAATACTTTATCTTTATTAAATCTTGCTAGTGGAGCAAGGGCTGCTTTAGCTTCTTCACTCTCGATCACCAGAAAACGCCAAGGCTGCATATTAATTGATGAAGGTGCTTTAACGGCCTGTTCTAAAATTTCTGTCATTTCTTCATGGCTGATCTTAACGGTAGGGTCGTACATTTTGATTGAACGGCGACCATATACAATTTCATTAAAATCATTCGTAGTTTGATATTTACTCATGGTGAAATACACTCCCTTTATTACAATAATAATTGATAGATCAAAATTTGACTAGTCAATAATTGATACGTCAATTAATATATTACAAAATAGTTAGTAATGCAATACTTAAGTATAAGAAAATAAGCCGATCCATGATCGGATCAGCCTTTTTATCATTATCACTGATATTACGCACGTTTGTTTTCAACAGATTTCATACGGTTTTGATCGTCATCCATACGATCATGGCTGAATTCCTGACCTGCTTCTAATTCGCCATGGCCGGATACACTGCGTGCAAAATTAGAAAACTGCTTTTTTTGCTCATCCAGCTTATGTTTCTGTTGTAGCAGTTCTTGCGGATCCTGACTTGTCATCGTCCTAACCTCCTGTGAAATCAAGGTGGTGTTATCTCAAGATTATGAGTTTTGCTGATGTCTTGATTCGTCTTTGATTTCTTCACGAAATCCGGAAATGCTGTGTTTACGGCGTTCGTTTTTCTCTTCAATCTGCGCTTTTTCCTGTGCAGGGATTTCATCTCCGAACTCCTCGAGATACCCTTCCGCCTCACGGAAATTCTCGATTGTGTTCTGGACCGCATTTTGCAGGCGTTCTACGTTGTCCTTACGGTTATCCGGTTTAGCCATAAATGTCACCTCCCAAATATGAATTCATGCTGTTATTCGCACTTCAGAAGTTTTCCATAAGAGAGGGTTGGTTATGCATGAACAGCAAATACAAATTACTTTTTGGCAAGCACGTGCTCAACTTTCGATAAATGGTCGGTCATGAGCCTCTCAGAAAGCAGTTTGTCTTGCTGCTCAATCGCTTGATATATTTTATGATGCTCATCTAACAATCGAGAGGAGGTTGCTTTTTCACTATAAAACCATAGCTCACGTGACTTGCCGATGGTATCTGTAAAGCGGCCGGTGAGTGATTCCATCAATTGAACCAAAAGGGAGTTTCCGGAGGCAGCTGTTATCGCCATGTGAAACTGAACATCAGCTCGTTCACTTTCAGCCGTGTCCCCATGATGATGACCATGTTCCATTTCGGCAAGGATATGTCTGAGCTTTCGGAGATCTTCATTGTTCCGTTTCTCCGCAGCAAGCGAAGCGGATTTTATTTCCAATGCCATACGTACTTCCAGCAGTTCAATTAGCGATTCTGCTCCTTGAAACACAGCATTTGTTGCAGAATCTATTGGAAGCTGCTTTGAGACAAAAGTACCTCCGCCGTGACGTACATCGAGCCATCCTGTCGCTTTGAGCGCGCTTACAGCCTCACGGATTGTTGAACGTCCAACCCCGAGGGTTTGGGACAATTCAACGACAGAAGGGAGACGATGGCCGGGAAGCCATTCTTCATGCTGGATTTTATCTAAAATAAGATTAGCGACCTGTTCACTTCCTCTAAGGGGGGTGATTCTCATCATCGTATGTTCCTCCAGAAGGGATAGATTGTGGATGATTTTAACAATGGCACTAGACAATGTAAAAAATTATAGCATATAATACTGGCAAAAGTCATCAGATGACCTGATGAGTGTAGAGGAAGGGGAACAGTCAATGCTCGATTCCAATTTGACTCGTAAGCTGCGTGACATCGTCGGTGAAACCTATTTTAGAGATGATCAGGAGGCGCTCATAACCCATTCCTATGATGGCACACCCATGCTCCAAAGCCTACCTGATGGGGTGATTTATCCTGAGAATACAGAGCAAGTTTCAGATATTATGAAAGCTCTTTCAAATTATGGAGTGCCCGTAGTAACGCGGGGGTCAGGCTCCAATTTGTGCGGAGGGACGGTACCCGTGCAAGCCGGAGTCGTCATGGTGATGCATCGCATGAACCGGATATTAGAAATGGACCTTGAGAATCTAACGGCCACTGTAGAACCTGGTATCATTACTGCAGATTTCATAAGCCATATTGAATCCTTAGGTCTGTTTTATCCACCGGATCCGAGCAGCATGAAAATCTCAACCATTGGAGGAAATATTGCAGAATGCTCAGGCGGCCTGCGGGGTCTAAAATATGGGACAACAAAGGATTATGTAATCGGTCTTAAAGCCGTTCTGGCAAACGGAGATATTCTTCAGACTGGAGGCAAGCTGATGAAGGATGTGGCAGGCTATGATCTGACAAAGCTGCTCGTTGGATCAGAAGGAACCTTAGCCATTATTACAGAAGCAACGCTTAAGCTAATCCCTCCTCCTAAAGTGAAGAAAACAATGCTGGCTATGTACAAAAATATCTATGGTGCAGCCAGAACGGTGTCACGAATCATTGAAGCAAAAATCATCCCTGCTACACTGGAGCTGCTGGATAATCCTACGATTCTAGTCGTCGATGATTTTGCCAAGCTGGATCTTCCGCGGGATATGGCTGCAATTTTGTTAATCGAGCAGGACGGCGAAGCAGAAATGGTTGAGCGAGATATTCAAAAAATTCGGGAAATTTGCGAAGCAGAGCTTGCTGATCGGGTGGAGGTAGCTGAGAGCCGAGAGCAGGCAGATCGACTTTTGGCAGCCAGAAGAAGCGCGTTTACAGCTCTTGCCCGTCTGAGACCGACGACCATACTGGAGGACGCAACCGTTCCGCGCTCAAAGATTGCGGACATGATTCTTCGGATAAACGAAATAGCTGATAAGTATGAGGTATCTATCGCAACGTTTGGTCATGCCGGAGACGGAAATCTCCATCCAACCGCAACGACGGATGCAAGGGATCATGATGAAGTGGAGCGCGTGGAGAAAGCATTTGAGGAGATTTTTGATGCGGCAATAGAGCTCGGCGGGACAATAACAGGAGAACATGGAGTGGGTCTAGTGAAAGCTCCATTTCTGGAATGGAAGGTCGGGAAGCCGGGAATGGAAGTCATGCTAGGCATCAAGAAGGCATTTGATCCGAATCATCTGCTTAATCCAGGAAAAGTGTTCGCCAAACAAACGAGGAAAAGGGTGGTGATCAGCCATGTCTGAAACGAAGAGCTATCAGAATAGTCTAATCGGGAAGAAGCCGAATATTCCACAGCTTACAAGCCCCATGGCTCAGTCGCTTCAGCTGAAGCTTGATTACGATCAATTGACCAACTGTATGCGCTGCGGCTTTTGTTTACCCGCATGTCCTACCTTTAGAGAAACAGGAATTGAACCAGAGTCACCAAGAGGAAGAATTGCTCTGATGAAAGCAGTCGCGGATGGTATTATGGAGCCCGATCAATCCTTCCAGGATCAAATGAGCCACTGCCTTGGCTGCCGGGCTTGCGAGCCTGCGTGTCCCGCTGATGTCAAATATGGACGGCTGATTGAGCAGGCAAGAGATGCTATTGAAGATCATAGAGAGCATAAACCACTAGTGAACGGACTTCGGAAAGTATTTTTTAATGGGATATTTCCGCACCGTTCCCGGTTGAAATGGCTTGGAAAATCGATTGCAGTATATCAGAAATCTGGATTACATAAGGTTGTCAGAAGGAGCGGCGCCCTGCGACTCCTGCCAGAGCAAATAGGAGAGATGGAACGGATATTGCCGGACAGTTCAGGACAAGGGGTTCTGGAACGATTAGGAAGCCTTTATCCTGCTAAGGGTGAAATGATTGGCCGCGTTGCCTTATTCCGCGGCTGCATTATGGATGTACTGTTCGCACAGACAAATGTGAATACAGTTAGATTATTATCAGAGGCAGGTTATGAGGTCGTGATTCCAGATCATCAGGTATGCTGCGGCGCGCTCCATGCCCATAGCGGAGAGCTGGGGCAGGCCAGAGATCTTGCTCGTACCAATATCAAGGCTTTTGAAGATGCCGGCATAGAGCATATTGTAACCAATGCAGGCGGCTGCGGAGCTTCACTTGTTGAGTATGAGCACTTGCTCCGAGAAGATCCTGATTACGGAAAGACTGCTGCAGACTTTTCAGCACGAGTTAAAGATGTCAGCACCCTGCTGTTACAAGGAAGACTTCCGGAATTTATCCATGATTGCACAACAAGTAAATCCGAAAGGGCAACCGTTACCTATCAAGATTCTTGTCATCTTCGCAACGTCATGAAGAACGCGGATGCTCCTAGACAATTGATACAGCAGGTAGCCAATATACAATATATCGAGATGAAAGAAGCTGACAGGTGCTGCGGATCAGCAGGGATTTACAATGTAACACAGCCTGAAATGGCTGGTAAAATTCTTAAGCATAAAATGGAGCATGCTAAACGCACAGAAGCCAGGTACATACTCACCAGTAACCCGGGCTGCCATATGCAGATGAAGCTTGGCGTTGAGAAGCATGGTGATGGTAAACCAATCGAAGTTATGCATATTGCAGATTTTTTAGCTGAAAGAATGCTTGAAAGAAATTGATCACCATTTTTATATAATCGTTCTATTTACTGATGTAAAGTATGAAAGAAGCGAGTATTATAATAGAACAACAGAACAAGCTATCAAATGAATGTTGACATCAGAGAAAGAGAGTGACGAACCCATGGTACAGGAAGAAAATCTAACAAGAGGCCTGAAAAACAGGCATGTGCAGCTGATCGCGATTGGGGGAGCCATTGGAACAGGTTTGTTTCTTGGGGCAGGTAAATCCATACATTTAGCAGGTCCTTCGATTTTATTTGCCTACATCATCACCGGAATTATTTTGTTTTTTATTATGCGAGCCCTGGGTGAACTGTTACT
Organism: Neobacillus mesonae; assembly: GCA_023715865.1. Lineage (GTDB taxonomy): Bacteria > Bacillota > Bacilli > Paenibacillales > Paenibacillaceae > Paenibacillus. Next base: position 1,323,259 of record JAMBOW010000001.1, on the reverse strand, counting down.
AAGTAACTTGGAATACCACTCCTTTGTGGATTTTGTGAGAGACTATTTGGGGAATGGAGCTGCTTTTGTCACCGGTTGGACTTATTGGTTTTGCTGGATATCTATTGCAATGGCTGATTTGACAGCGGTCGGCTTATATACACGATTCTGGTTTCCTGAAATTCCCCAGTGGCTGCCTGGATTGATTGCTCTTATCATCCTTCTCATCATGAATTTAGCAACCGTAAAGCTGTTTGGAGAAATGGAGTTTTGGTTTGCGCTCATTAAGGTCATTGCTATACTGGCCCTTATTGTGATCGGAATCTATATGATCGTAAAAGGATTTGAAACGGACAAAGGCCCATCAAGCTTCTCTAATCTATGGGAATATAGCGGAATGTTCCCGAATGGTATGCATGGATTTTTATTATCCTTCCAAATGGTTGTTTTTGCTTTTGTAGGTATTGAGCTGGTAGGATTAACCGCAGGTGAAACGGAAAATCCGAAAAAGGTCATACCCCAAGCGATAAATAATATTCCAATACGTATACTTATTTTTTACGTTGGAGCACTGCTGGTTATTATGAGCATCTATCCATGGAATGCAATTGATCCAACAGAAAGTCCGTTTGTACAGGTGTTCTTAGCGGTGGGTATTGCCGCAGCTGCGGGTGTCGTTAACTTTGTAGTGCTTACCTCGGCTGCTTCAGCTTGTAACAGTGCTATTTTTAGTACAAGCCGTATGCTGTACTCACTTTCCAAAGACGACAACGCTCCATCTGCGCTCAGCAAATTAAGTCGAAGCAAGGTGCCCTCTAATGCACTTTACTTCTCTTGCGGTGTTATTCTGATCGCTGTCATCCTCAACTATGTGATGCCGGAAGGAGTATTTACCCTTATAACAAGCATTTCAACGGTTTGCTTTATTTTCATATGGGCAGTAATCGTAATAAGTCACCTGAGATATCGCAAATTAAGCCCGGATAAAGCTGAAATGAATCATTTCAAGCTGCCGCTCTATCCATTTTCTAATTATTTGATTTTGGCCTTTCTTGCTTTTGTTATCGTCATTTTGGGACTGGCTGAAGATACAAGAGTTGCATTGTTTATAACTCCAGTCTGGTTCATCATTGTAGGCGTTATTTACTTCGTGCTTAAGAAGAAAGCAAAGCAATGAGAATTTAATATCTAGAAAATGAAAAGCCCTGCTGCTTCTCAGAAACGAGAAGCAGCAGGGCTTGGTTCATGTACGGTATTATCTCACCATTTGAGCGATCAGGGAGAAAATGATCACAATCACAAAGAGGAGAGTCATATGATTCAAGGAGAAAATGAACATTCTTTTTGCCCATCCGACGATGTCGGATTTCCGGTAGCTTATTAAGCTGAAGATCAGCCAAGCAAGGCTTAGTACAAAAGCCAGGATGGCGATATACGGATTGAACGGCCAAAACAGAACACTTGAAGCAGTAAGCAGGATAAGATAAAAATTCGTTTGCAGATAGGTACGTTTGACTCCTTTTACAACAGGAAGCATAGGTACTTTTGCTGCTTTGTATTCATCTAAGCGGCGGATGGCAATCGCATAAAAATGGGGCATTTGCCAAAGCAGCATTGTAATAAACAATGCCCAGATTTCAAAGTGTCCCAGCTCACTTGAGATGACGGACCATCCAATAAGTGGAGGAACAGCGCCGGAAAGGCTGCCTACCTCAGTATTATAGATTGTCGAACGTTTGGTCCACATTGTATAAGGCACGACGTAAAGGAATAATCCAAGAAATCCAAAAAAGGCTGCCAGCGGTGAGCTGAAGTACAGCAGAAGAACTCCCAATGCACTCATAAGGAAACCAAGAATCAAGCCTGATTTGGTGTCCACTTTACCTGTAACGGTTGGGCGATTCTTCGTACGCTGCATAATCGCGTCAATATCACGGTCGTACAGGTTGTTAAACGTGCCCGCAGATCCGATAACGAGCGAAGATCCGATAATGGCTAGGATGATCTTGCCTAGATTATCGATAAAGGATACATCAAATACATACATTGCCATGCTTAACCCTGCAAACATCGCAATAAGATTTGATTTTATAATTCCGGTCTTAATGGTTGCGAAGAAGACCTGCGGCAAGGATTGAACTTCCGCTGCTGCCTTTGGTCCTGAACTGTTATTAATTGTACTCATAGTTCCACTCACTTCTATTATTAAATTAGTATGTATACAGCATAACAATTTTTCGCTCTAAAATGTTTGTTTGTAAAATATTTAATAATTAATTCAATAAATTGTGAACTTCTTATTAACTTTTTCATAAAGGTATTTTAATATCCTGAAAATCTGCTCACACTATGCTCATTTTGAAGCTAAGGTCATGTTTTACTTTAATTTGGATGCGAAACCCAGTCAACCTATTTTGGATGACTGGGTTTTTTACTCTTAACTATCTTCATATTTCTCTCGATGGGCATTTTTCATGTTCACATAATCTGGATCCGTCTTGGCAATTTCCCATTGTGATTTAAAAATAGCTGCTGCCTTTGCTTTTACCTGATCATTTTGATAGGGAAGCACGGAGCCATCTTCCTTGGAATACTTTCTGCCCCCTTTATGGTTTGCATATCTTCGAGCTCGAGTATAACCCATTTGCAAAAATTTACGCGCCATATCCATTCCGACAAAATCTTCCTTCTCCTTATATTGAAGAAACAGCTCATATATTTTTTGTGAGGATTCTTTTGCTATTTCAGGCGTTTTAAAGCGCCAATGCGGCAGTATTTCGCTTTTATAAGGTTCGACAAGAAGCACACCTTGTTCTCCGCGGCCAACAGTGTAGAGCTCGGGATGTTTTCTGAGGTCTAAATTGGAATAATCCAAATCATAATCAAAATTTTTCATTGAAGCAGCTCCTTTTTAACGGATGTGATAATTTTTTATACCCGTCCGTTTAAAAAGAACTCACGATTTCAGAAGTTCAGAATAAATGAACAGTCATTTCGTGTGTAAAAATGAAGAATTCGGACAACTTAAATGGTGAATACAGGGGGTGATCGTTATAAACATTCATACAGAAAGTCTCGCAGATCATGAGGCAGCCGATCTTCATGAAATGATGAACTTAAAAACTTTAAATTTAGCTAAATCAAAATTGATGCAGGGTCTGGTCTTTGATCAGGAATTAAAGGATCTCATGCAAAAGGACGTCGTTCAAACCATGAAAGGCTTAGAAGATTTGAAAACAATATATACCAGAGCTCCGTTCCAGACGGAAATCCCAGAATTCAGACCGACTTCGATCCTAAATGGAGGTGAAAAAGGTTGACGAAAGACAACATTAAAATGGACTATGTTGATCCTAAAAACGCTTTAAATATGCCTGAGTTGGCTGATATGACTTTTGCCACAGATTTTTTAATTAGAGTAAAAGAGGGCGTAAGAAATACGGCAATAGCTTTAACCGAGACCGTAAGTGGTGATGCAAGAGAGCTGCTAAAAAAACAGCTCCATGAAGGTCTCGCATTGCATCAGGAGATAACAGACTTAATGGTTAGGAAAAAGTGGTTTCATCCATATAATTTGAGCGAACAGTATAAGCTGGATCAGCTCTCATCCGATAATACGATTGCGATTGCAAAGCAGGAGCTTTTTCCGAAGGATACACGCCGAAAAGGGCTGTTTGACAGAACCCCGGATGAGCATATAGGAGGAAATAAAGCATGAAAGCAGTCACTTATCAAGGAATAAAGAACGTCATCGTAAAAAACGTCCCTGCTCCAAAAATTGAAAAGCCGGATGACGCAATTATCAAAATAACGACGACAGCAATTTGCGGCTCTGATTTGCATCTCATTCACGGCATGATACCTAATTTGCAAGAGGATTATGTTATCGGTCATGAACCGATGGGGATCGTCGAGGAAGTCGGCCCTGAAGTGACAAAGCTGAAGAAGGGCGATCGTGTCATTATTCCGTTTAACATTGCTTGCGGGGAATGCTTTTATTGCAAAAATCATCTGGAGAGTCAGTGTGATAACTCCAATGAGAACGGGGATATGGGAGGATTCTTCGGTTATTCCGGAACGACCGGCGGTTATGCAGGGGGGCAGGCCGAATACTTAAGAGTCCCGTTTGCCAATTTTACACATTTTAAAATTCCCGAGAGCTGTGAGCATGAAGATGAAGCATTGTGCCTCATTTCCGATTCGATGACAACTGCCTTCTGGAGCGTAGATAATGCCGGGGTAAAAGAAGGCGACACAGTCATCGTTATTGGCTGCGGTCCGGTAGGACTACTCACTCAGAAATTTGCTTGGTTTAAAGGAGCCAAAAGAGTAATTGCCGTCGATTATCTCGACTATCGTCTGCAGCATGCAAAGAAAACAAATCATGTGGAGATTGTTAATTCTGAGAACATTCAGAATGCCGGCGAGCATTTGAAGGAGATGACCAAAGGTGGGGCTGATGTCGTTATTGACTGCACCGGAATGAGCGGCAAAATGACACCGCTGGAGTCATTGGCATCAGGACTTAAGCTGCAAGGAGGAGCTTTGGGCGGATTTATTATTGCTTCGCAGGCGGTACGAAAAGGCGGAACAATTCAAGTAACCGGAGTGTATGGCAGCAGATATAATGGCTTTCCTTTTGGTGATCTCTTTCAGCGAAACATTAACATCCGGACGGGACAAGCGCCTGTTATTCATTATATGCCCCATATGTATGAGCTGATTGATACCGGAAAAGTAAATCCTAAGGATGTCGTCACACATGTGTTGCCACTGAGCGACGCCAAAAAAGGATACGATATTTTTGATACACGGCAAGATGATTGCATTAAAGTTGTGCTTAAACCGTAGCAAGCCGTAATCAACGATAGGAGGTTCGAAATGGAGTTAGCTTTACACGAAACGCTTGAGGTTCAGGAAATGGCTGCGTTCAGAACGATCTCGCTTACCAAATCCAATATGATGCTGCTACTAGTCTCTGATGAGGGATTGAAGGAAATTTTACGCTTGGACGTTCAGATGTCAACCCGTGCGCTGCATGAGCTCAAAGAAATCATGGAAAAGGCACAAATGCAGGAGGAAGGTAAATGAACCCGATTATCGAAAAATTAATGGGGATGGGAAGCATGACCGACCAGGTCATAGCAATGGATTTTCTAATAAATGCCAAGAGTGCCGTAAGAAATTACGCTATGGCTGTAACGGAATCCGGCACGCCTGAAATCAAAGAGGTATTAATTAAACATTTGGATGAAGCCATATTGACCCATGAAAGAATTGTGGAGTACATGCTGGATCGAGGCTGGTACCATCCTTATAACAAAACCGAACAGTTAACTCTTAATCTTCAGAATATAAATACTGCCTTATCACTTCCTCCAAACTAAGATGCATAAGTTAATTAATGAGCCCGGATGAAGTTCCGAGCTCCTATTTATGACAGCTGCAGGCTGATTAAAACATAGATCTATATTTATGTCACAAAAACACATGTATAGGAGGAAATTTAATTTGTAAAATAGGAGCGAAAGTAAATTCCTTTGAAGAGCGAGGGGCTAAAATGAAAGAGATTTCCATGCATGAAGCGCTGGCTTTCGGAATTGAAACAAAGTTTGACCTCATGGACAATGGGGAAAGGAAGTTTAGATTAAACTGTTCTATAGATGGAAGTTCATATTGCCGAACAGTCGCTTCAGAAGAGGGGGCTTGGCAAAACAGTCATTTTCATAAAAAGGGTACAGAATTATATGTAGTACAATCGGGGTGGATTGTCTATGCGGAAAAGAAAGAGGAGCAATGTACTATTCATTTGTTAAGAGAAGGAGAAAGCATAACATTTCTGCCTTGTATTCCGCATAACATCTACATGTCTCCTCACTCAGTTATCCATACTATAAAGTTTGGTGCTGCATCAAATCACGATTGGTATTCTTCTCCGGAACTCGATAGATTTACTCAAGACTTAAATCCAGAAGAGCTGTTTCCAATAAAATTTTAGCAAACGCTTTAAGCTATTATAAAATAATGTAGAAAAATGTGATTCAAATTGATATAAATGCAGTATATAAGTATTAGGACTAATGTCCTAAATATCATTAATTTCTAGAAGTACATATTAATGAGCAAACTTAATATATTTTGGGGGAACAATCACATCAATGAGTACTCAGTTGGAGTCAAAAAATGAGGTTAGCCAATTCGCTTTTCTTAAAGCGTTTGAAGGAAATCTGGCAATTATCGGGTTTGACCTTGATCGAAGAGTTACCTATGTGAATGATTTATTCGCACAAACGATGGGGTATAACAAGGAGCAAATGCTTGGAATGCATCATAAAGAGTTTTGCTTTGCATCATTCACTTCCAGCTCCGACTATGAAAAATTTTGGAACAGAATAATGAACGGACACAGCATTCAAGATAAAATTGAACGAAAGGATGCCCGAAATCATGCCGTTTGGCTTGAGGCTACATACATGCCGGTATATGACGATCAAGGAAACAATATCGTTGGTATATTCAAAATTGCGACGGATATTACAGATAGGCAAAATAAAGTGATTACCGTTGTTGAAGAGTTAAAAGAAATGTCCTCAAGCTTAAATGTACGAGCGGAACAAGGAATCAAAAGAGGCTCGGAGCTTCTAAGCAGCATTTCTTCCGTAGGGGAAGTATCCGCTAATAACATCGAAATTTTGTCAGAGCTTGAACAGCAATCCGAAGCTGTCCAGCGTGTAGTTCAAACGATTCGAGACATTTCTTCCCAGACACAGCTGCTGGCCCTTAATGCTGCTATTGAAGCTGCACATGCTGGAGAGTATGGAAGAGGTTTTGATGTCGTTGCTAAAGAGGTAAAGAAGCTTTCACTAATGGTGCAAAATTCGATTCATGAGATTAGGGATAGTGTCAAAGGGATTTCGAATGAAATCCGGAACATTTCAAATGGAACAAAAGCTGTTCAGGAATACATTGATGAGAGCCGCAAGCAGCTAGAGGTAACGATTGATGAATTTACTACAATCTCCTCTTCATCTCGTCAGCTGGATCATAAGGCTCGTCATGTCTCTGAAATTCTTTAATAAATCTGAAAGATAAATTAAAAGGCAGTGAAAGAAGCATGATTTATAACGCTTCCTTCACTGCCTTTTATATTTGATTAGAAATAGACAGCTGATGTTGATTTAGACGTACTTTATTCAGCCGTATCTCTTAAGTTCTTTATAAAATTTGTAACCTCTGGCTGAAATAAGCCCATATTATTACGGATTTGAATTGTTTTTATCCCAGAGAGATCCTTGTCATTGGCTGAAGACATTGCTCCAGAGGCTCTGGCGGCTTGCAGTGTCCTATGATATATCTCTGGCGGAATCTGGTTCCCTGTAATGTTTACCCGTCTTTCAATAGCGGCGATTCGCCGCTCCAAAGCAGAGATGATTTCTGTTTTTTCTAGCTGGCATATTACAGGGTATAGTCAAGCCGTGTATAAAGTGTGATGAGTATGCCCAAAGTATACTGATCACTTATCTATTTGATAAATATGTCCCTATTAATCTGCTTGATTTTTACTCTTAAATATCGATGGTTTAGTTTAATCTGGTTAAATTGTTCTGTTTCAGTATAATTAATAAGTAAAAAACTACATATGTATCACCTTAGGAGGTTACGAAAGAGATGGAGTTAGACAGTAATGATGAACGTTTTAGGGATTTATTAAAGCGGGGAAATACCTCATCCGCTACAGCGGCAATAGGAAATACGGGAATTGCCATCGTCAAGGGAGCGGCTGCCATCTTTACAGGAAGCGGCGCTATGTTCGCTTCAACCATGCACTCCATTGCAGATGCGGTTAACCAGGCGTTTGTGTTTGCTGGAAGTGTTCTGGCAGAAAAAAAACCAACGAAAAAATTTCCGACCGGCTTTGGCAGAGTCATTAACCTGTTCTGTATGGTTGCTGTCATCGTGGTTACAGTCATGGCTTATGAGACCATTAAAGAAGGCTTTCATTTGCTTGCTCATCCCGCTGAGTCTCACGGATTTTTGCTGAATCTCATCGTTCTGCTTCTATCCATCTGTGTAGATGGATTCGTACTGATTAAAGCGATGAAGGAAATTGTCCATGAGGCAAGAGTCGATGCAAAGGGTTTTGGATTAGTTGTCCATGCCTTCCGAAACGTAGGACGGGCAGCACCTCCGACACGTCTTGTTTTTTACGAGGATTTGGTAGCTACAACAGGTGCTCTGCTGGCACTCATCGCGGTTGCTGTCACTTCATTGACCAGCTTCGCACTGCTGGATGGAATTTCAACCATTCTAATTGGCATTCTTATGATCGGAGTCGTGTTTAAAGTCGGCTATGATAACATGGTAGGGCTTATCGGTGTTTCAGCACCGCGCGATGTAGAAGACAAAGTTGCCGAGATTATTTTCTCGAACAGCTACGTGACTGATATTTTCCAAATGCGAATTCTTCAAGAAGGCCGTTATTATCACGTTGAAGGGCTGATTGAATTAAAGCCGGGATTAACTCTGGCTGACGCAGATGATATCAAGTTTAAAATTAGAGACCGATTACTGCAGGAATCAAGTATTGCTGATGTGACCATCGGTATTATTGAAGACAACGGCGTTCTGAACTGGATCCCTGAACCCTTGGATCAATAGTAACTGTGAGATCTCATACGGCAACCATTAAGAATTGAAATTTAGGAAGGATAGAAGTTCCCCTCCACTTGGACAAGATTCAATCTTGTTGAGTGAAGGGGGACTTTTACTTTATTGCAACGAGAAGCGCCCCAATGGCAATTAAAGCGACTCCTGCGGCATTCAGCCACGATATTTTTTCACCCAAAAAAACCAGAGCAAGAAGGACAGCGATGACAACACTTAATTTGTCGACAGGACCTACTTGAGATACTTTTCCATACTTGAGGGCGAGGAAGTAAAATAGCCAGGATAATGCTCCGGCAATTCCGCTGAGAACAATAAAGCTGAGAGCCTTTCTCTGCATCAAGATATCACCTAGTTCAGTAAATTTTCCCTGAACCGCTATTACACCAAGGAGAAACACCGCCATAATTACAGACCGAATTGCTGTGGCAGAATTCGAATCAATATTTTCCAGACCGATTTTACCGAAGATTGCTACAAGTGCTGCTGTAACAGCTGAGAGCAACGAGTAAATAAGCCATGCAGGCATGCCATATCCTCCAAAGTTTGAAGTTTCCTATATCAAATAAATATTTTGTATAATAAGTATGGACAAATATTATTTTTTATAAGCGAGTGAGGTGAAACCTGGTGGAAATGATGACCTGTTTCCCGAAAGATATATCTTTCCGTTATACCTGGCGCTCCTACCAGAAGCGTATACTTGACGGACTAGAAGAACATTTAAAGAATGGACAATTGCATCTAGTTGCACCCCCGGGTTCGGGAAAAACCGTACTCGGTCTCGAGGTCATGCTTCGAATTAACCGGCCAACCCTTATATTAGCTCCAACTTTAACGATTAAACAGCAGTGGGCGAGCAGGTTTACTGACATGTTTCTTAACTCAGAGCAGCAGCCGGACTGGGTTTCTACTTCCATAAAAAAACCGGCTTTTGTGACGATTACAACTTATCAGGCACTTCATGCCCTATTTAATGAGGTAGACAAGCATCAGCAGGATCAAGTGTTAGATACTGTAGAAACCTTGCAAGAGAACGGGACAGAGATGAATAGGGAAGCTTTGGATCAGGAAGGAAAGAATTCTGATGAACAAATTCTTCCTTCAGAAGCGGAAGAGGTAATAAACAAACTGAAGGAACTTTCCATACATACCATCATATTTGATGAAGCACATCATTTGAGAGTTGCTTGGTGGCAGTGTGCAAAGGATTTTTGTGCAATGCTGAACAACCCCACAAAAATCTCACTAACGGCAACACCACCCTATGATGTGAATCCACAAGAATGGCAGCGTTACATTGAGCTATGTGGTCCCATTGATGAGGAAATCAGTGTTCCTGAGCTGGTGAAGCATGGTGAGCTTTGCCCGCATCAGGATTACATCAGCTTCACGACACCCTCTAAGGAGGAAGCAGCCAAATTAAGGGAGTTCCGTTCACATGCCTCCCGATTAAAAAGCGAGCTAATTCAGAATGAAACATTTATTGAATTGATTGTAAATCATCCCTGGGTCACAAAAAGAGAAGTCTATATTGAAGAAATCTTGTCTGCGCCGGGTTACTATTCAAGCATGGTCATTTTTCTGAGAGCCTCCGGTCAACCCGTATGGAAGGAAGCCCTTAAGCTTCTTGGCCTTAAGGAGAATGATACTCCTGAGCTTTCAGATGAATGGCTGGAGGAACTACTCAATGGAATCATGTTCAAAGATAAAAATATCGACACAGAAATACCTGAGCTAGTACAGCTTCAAAAACAACTAAGGCGTACGGGGATGATAGAACGGAGAAGGGTCTACATACGTTCAACGCCCACATTTGACAAGATGCTTGTTCAGAGTTCATCCAAGCTAGACAACATCGGCAGTATTCTTGAGTTTGAGCTCTCTGTACTACAGGATAAGCTGCGAATGGTTATCTTAACTGATTATATTCGGAAGGAAAATATGCCGGCCCATGAAGATGATTTAAAGCCGCTGAATCGACTGGGTGTCGTTCCAATCTTTGAAATGATCCGCAGATCTATTCATGAAAGTGGAGAGAAGACAGCTGAGTTGCCCATTGGCATTCTTAGCGGTTCACTTGTCGTGCTCCCCTTAAGTGCCGCAGTGCTGATTAAACAGATTGCTGACGAACGAGGTATCTTACTCAGTTATAAACCGCTCGCCCATGATGCGAAATATATCACTTTGGATATTAGAGATTCTAACCGTTCGGCAATTGTTGCTATTGTTACTGAAGTGTTCTCAAGAGGAGGCGTTCAGGTATTAATCGGAACAGCTGCGCTTCTAGGAGAAGGGTGGGATGCACCAAGCATCAATTCCCTTATCATGGCTTCATATGTTGGTTCATTCATGCTTTCCAACCAAATGAGAGGCCGGGCGATACGTACAGATCAGAATAACGCTGAAAAGACAGGGGCCATATGGCATCTGGCATGTATTGACACGAACACTGCAGATGGAGGTGAGGATTATGCTTCACTGTCCAGGAGGTTTCGTTCACTGGTTGGTTTGTCGGTCAAGAATGAAACCATTGAGTCCGGTATTGAACGTATGGACATAGTCCGAGGCCAAGACATGACACTTCACTTTGTTGAGGCTTATAACGAGGAGACGCTTCATCGTGCCAAGCAGCGGAATCTGTTAAGGGAACGTTGGAATCATGCTGCAGCTCTTAACAAATCAATGACAGAGGAGCTTAAGATGCCAAGTGAGAAAGTGCCGAAACCATTCACTTATCATCATACGGTTAAAGCTGTCATGATATTTGCTATGTTCTTAGCGGTTGGAGCTTGCAGTGATGCAGTCATGAGGCCTCAATTACTATATTCGGATGCTCCGGCATGGTTTAAGTTATCGATTGTGGCTATAATTTCTGCTGTTATTGCTGGTCCCTGGTTCTATAAGGCGATAAAGATGTACCTACGGCATCACTCGATAGAACGAAGTTTTCGAGAGACTGCATTTACTTTGTATGTTGCATTGTATGAAATGAAACAGATGAATCAGCTACCCAATATCGATTTCATTCGTTCCGAGGAGAAGGAGGGAATCGTGGTTTGCTGGCTGGACAGCGGGAGTACGCAAGAAAAAACAATATTTCTTAACGCACTGCAGCAGCTGGTGGATCCAATTGAGAATCCTAGATATCTTCTATATCGTGAATCGCGTCAGTGGTTCGTTACTAGGCGTGATTACTATGCTGTTCCCGATGAAATCGGACGCCGAAAAGAGCAGGCAGAACGATTTGCTGAACTATGGCGTAAGCATGTAGGTCCGATTGAACTCGTCTATACCCGAACATCAGAAGGAAGGAAAACGCTTCTTACCGCACGAACAAAAGCATTATCTTCGATGTTTATTAAAAAATCCGAGCGAATCAGCGCATGGAGATAGAAGAAACGAAGTATTCGTTAACTTTATTTTTGACGGTCGATGATATATAGTTGCTTTCGGTAACTATCGACAACATTTATTTATAAATGAAACGGCAGGAGGAGGCAGCATGGAAGGATTTTTTCAAAGGTACCTCGGGTTATATAGACCCATTATTACAAAATTAAATGAAGTCATGAGCGATTATGATCTTTCATATTCGTTATGGCAGGTTATTTTTTATATTAAAAACAACGGTCCGTCTACTCTTGTAGATATCTCTAATCAGTATCATGTAGAAAAACCGACAATTACAAGAAGAGTTCACCGTTTGGAAGAATTAGAAATGGTAGTTCAAATTCCGGGAAAGGATAAGCGTGAAAAAATTATCCAATTAACGGAAAGAGGAGAGGAAATTTACGGGGAGTGCCGAAAAAAAATTACCGATTTGGAAAACAGTGTTATGGAGGGAATAGACCCGAAGGATCAGGAGTTAATGATTCAAATGATTCCAAAACTGAGGAATAACATCGTAAACATATCCTTGTAATCACAAGTATTTACTTAAAGTAATAATTCAGAAATAGTGAAGAAGCATAGAGTGATAGGTTTGAAGAAGGGGGTGCTGGCGTAAAAGCTGCACTTCCTTTTTATTGGATTTAGAGATGTACATGTAATTAATCTCCATAATATGGGTTGACTGCTGCTAGATTTAGAGTGTATAGTGTATATATTGATATACACAGTAAACACAGTGTTATCTATTTTATAAGCAATTAGAACATAGTAGAGACAGCTAAGAGATACATAGATTAAACCAGTAGAAGTAAGAAGAAGTAAGAATTTATTTTTTGTTGGTCTGTCCTGCATTATGGGGATTTCCAAATATACTGAAAAAAGGAGAAACACAAGTATGAAGAAATGGAATGCATCATTATTTGCCCTACTTTTATCTGTATGTATGCTGTTAGTACCCGTGTTACCTGCTGCAGCTGCAGTTCCGAACACCGATATTGAGGTTAACGGTGATGAAATTGATTTTACCAGTAAGCAGCCGGTGATCGAAAAGGGTACTGCTTATGCGCCTGAGGAAGATTTTTTGAAAGCTTTGAATGCGAGTTTAGTTGAAACAGACGCTAAGGACTCCATCACTGTTCTTGTGAACGGTGAAGAAGTATCTTTGACAGCACAATCGAAGACAATCAATGGAACAGTATATGTACCTGTACGTATTGTCAGTGAACAAATGGGCTACAAGGTTGGATGGGATGCTGCCTCCCGTACCATCATTCTATCTACCGGAGGGAAAGGTTTCTTATGGGAAGTGAACCACGAAGGTAAGACGGTATATCTAGTAGGTTCTATGCATATTGCTGATGAAAGCTTTTACCCTTTAGACCCTTCCTTCGAAAAAGCATTTGCTGAATCCGAATACCTTGGCGTAGAGGTTGATATCAGTAAGCCACAGGATGAAGCAATGCAGGAAATGACGCTGAATCTTGGTATGTATCAGGATGGAACTACTTTAAAGGATCACATCTCAAGTGATGCTTATGAGCAGATTGGTGAAATTCTCACAGAGAATGGATTGGAACCAGATGCACTTGACGAATTCAAACCATGGATGGTTGAAAATACGCTTTCAACGCTCAAATCTCTTCAATCCGGATACCAAGGCGAGATCGGTATTGATCTTCACTTCCTGGAGAAAGCAGCAGAGCGAAATATTCCGGTAATCGAGCTTGAAACCTATGAATCCCAGCTGAGAATGTTAAGCGGATTCTCAGATGAGCTTCAAAACGCCAATTTGCAGGCCGTCATTGAAAATTATGATGTAGTTGACGATTCGGTAGATCAATTGGCGAAGATGTGGAAACAGGGTGATGATGCAGTTCTCCTTGAAATTACTCAAAGCATGACAGAAAATGAAGAGTACTACAAAGCAATGCTCGTTGACCGCAATATTGGGATGGCTGACAAAATCGAGGGATATCTGACGGGAGATGAAGATGGAGACTATTTCATCGTTGTTGGAGCGCTTCACTATCTCGGAGAAGATGGTATTGTTAAATTGCTGCAGGATAAAGGTTTTACTGTAACTCGTAAATAGAATATTGTAACGCATGCGACTGATCTTAGATCAGTTGCCTTTTTGTTTTGAATCCTCTGTCCAGTTGTAAATTCTCTTTGTCTATTCTTCGTTTTAAAAACAAAATTTTCGGTTACAAAAGAGAAGAGCAGCAACAACACTAAAAAATATCCCTAGTCTATGAGGAGGTACTAAATATGGCAAATCAAGATCAATATACCTTTCAAGATCCGACAACACAGTATCCGAAGGCAAACGAAAATTGGAAGCAGCAGCAGCCAGAACCGGGACTTCAAGTGAAAATGGAGCCCGTTCCTGATGCGGGAGAAACAAGCTACCGCGGAACAGGACGTCTTACAGGACGCAAAGCGGTTGTAACTGGAGCGGACAGCGGGATCGGCCGTGCAGCAGCTATTGCCTTTGCTCGTGAAGGAGCAGATGTAGTGCTGTCTTATCTTCCGGAAGAAGAACCGGATGCTAAAGAAGTGGTTAAGCTGATTGAGGAGGCAGGCCAGAAGGCTGTGGCTATTCCAGGAGATTTACAAGACGAGGAGTATTGCGTAAAGCTGATTGAATCTGCAGTGAAAGAGCTGGGCGGTATTGATATACTTGCTAATGTGGCCGGCAAGCAGCAGTTTGTCGAAAATATCGAAGACCTTACGACCGAGCAATTTGATGCCACTTTTAAATCTAATGTATATTCACTGTTTTGGTTGTGTAAAGCAGCGATCAAACATATGAAGCCAGGTAGCTCTATCATTAATACATCATCTATTCAAGCGTATAATCCATCTCCAATCCTGCTGGACTACGCTACGACGAAGGCTTCAATTAATACGTTCAGCAAAGCATTGGCACAACAGGTGGCAAGCAAAGGTATTCGTGTGAACGTCGTAGCTCCGGGTCCTGTATGGACTCCACTTCAAATCGTGGGCGGACAGCCGGTGGAAAAGCTGTCTGAGTTTGGATCACAAACACCGCTTGGACGAGCAGGTCAGCCTGCTGAAATGGCACCTGCCTATGTATTTCTGGCTAGTCAGGAATCCAGCTATATTTCAGGCGAAACGATTAATGCAAATGGCGGAACACCTACACCATAAATTAGATGTAAAAAGAATAAGGGACGGAGTCTACAAAGGCTTCGTTCCTTTTTTTACGTGGAAATACTGCAAAAGACCATTTAAATAAAACTCTACCCAATTCGAATTAGAATGAAATGATATACTTTATCATACCAAAGTTAGCACTTGTATTCTTAAATGGAGGCAGCTCGGATGGAATTTAGAAGGTTGAAGTCTGAAGAATGTGAACTCATTAAAAACATTAATGCGTCCCAATACATAAAAAATGCGTGGAGAGAAATAGACGGTAAGCGCCGGCTGGTGGAAATCAATTATCAGGATCCGGACTGGCCGAATGGTTATGAATATCATTTGGAGCATTTGAGAAAGACCATAATGAATGGCGGTGCAGCTTTAGGCGTCTTTGATCATAGCAATAAACTTATTGCATTTGGAAGTGTTAATCGCGAACTATTTGGTGAGAAGAGCAGATATGTGTTATTAGATCAGCTATTTATATCTTTAGAGCATAGAAACAAAGGGATTGGCAGGACATTGTTTCAGATGATTGGGAAGACAGCAAAGGAATGGAGTGCAGATAAGCTTTATATTTGTGCAGGCTCGGCCGAGGAAACGATAGCTTTTTATTTTGCTATGGGATGTAAGGAAGCAGAGGAGATCCAGCCGCTGTTATACAACAATGATCCGAGAGACTATCAATTAGAGTTCATTCTTTAGCACAAGTATGACCTACTTACTACGCTCTAAATATGTGCCTTATAGAAGAAGTTGTCAGCTCGGAAAAAGAAGGGGCGAATGGCGCGCTGCCTTTATGTTAAGGAAGATTAGTGAATCCAGCAAACTCTAAAATGATAGAAGGCCCCTCATACATAGTTATGAGGGGCTTTCTTTGAAAATAAACAGAGTTACTGTCTATTTATTCATAGCCAAGTTCAGCCGCATAAGCTTCAAACTCATCTTGATATTGCTCGATTAACTTTTTGCCTGATTCGACTTTAGTATTTCCTTGATTCAGCAGAGTACGATTAATGGTGTACTTAGAAAGCGCGCGTTTGTAAAGTATGTATCCTTCGAGCTGGCTGTAGCTTCCTCTGATCAATTTCGCATGAATTTTTTGCAATTCAGCATTAGCAGGCTTGATTTGTTTTAATTTAGATACATATTTGGTGTAGTTAGGAACGACCGTGTTATTGAATTTAAGGTACAAAGATTTACGGTTGGAATTGGTTACTACACCACTGCCTGCCATTGCGTCAAAAGCTTTCTCCTCGTATACAGCAAGAGCGCTCAGCTGGTCGAGATAGCTCTCAAAATCCAGCTCATCTGCAGTTAATTCGACTTCACTCTCACTTCCAGCTTCTGCTTGGTTCTGAGTAGATTCTGTCGTGCCTTCTACGACTGCCGCGGCATAAGTACTAGCTGGAAGCAGCGCTCCACTGGCAACTACAGCACTCAGGGCCAATGCCAAAATCCATGATTTGTTCTTCTTCATCATTCATTCTCCTATTCTTGTTGTATTCATTCCCTTGGATAATCTAACACGAGACGACAAATATTTACAGGTAAATATTTGGTAAAAATTATCTCATGTAATTCTTTTAACATAGTTGATTCACCATTCAAGCAGCATAATGAATCAGAAATCTTTGCTATATAGTTTAGATTTCGCAAATTCGTATAGATATTAAGCTTACTGCTGTTCTGAATGAGAGAAAGGAATAGACGCATCAGAAACAAGGTTGACACAATACGATATATCGATATATTATTACGATATATCGTAATTAAAGGGGAGAACAGCTTAATGAGATTCTACGATGAGCACACTAAACGAGGGCACCATCCGCACAGGAAAGGTTTCAGTAACGAACACCGTTATCCGGAAGCATTTGTGAAGCATCGCCATGGTGGTTCTCGCGGCGGTCATGGAGGAGGACGTGGAGAAGGAGGCCATCGTTTCTTCGGAAGAGGAGAGTTCAAATTTGCTTTGCTGGAATTACTAGTTCTTGAACCCATGCACGGATATCAATTAATTAAGGCGATGGAAGAGAAGACGGGCGGATTATATGTACCAAGTGCAGGTTCCGTCTATCCTAATTTGCAGCTGCTTGAAGATATGAAATTTATCGGATCTACAGAAGCCGATGGAAAGAAGCTCTATCATGTTACGGAGGAAGGATTAACTGCACTAGCAGAGAGAAGGAATAAGGATCCGAAACATCCGGGTGAGCACTGGGAGCATCGCGGCCGCCATCGGCATCCTGATGGGGAGAATGGTAAACGCAACTTGCGCGGACTTATGAAGGACTGGCCTGAAGTTATTTATTTAATGGCTCAAGCCGCAAAAGAAGTCAAAGAGCGTCCAGATTCAGCTCAATCAGCTCAAATCAAGGAGATGATGGAGGAATTTCAGAACCGTCTTCAAGGAGTGCTTAATCCGGATGTAAAAGATATGGAAAATAAAGGAGATTAGAAGTATAATCTGAGGTATCACATATGCGTAACTGGCGTAACGTGGAGTTCCACGAGGAAGCGCATATTGTTCATGCCGTACGCCTGGGCAAAGTATTTATTCAAGATCAACTCTTATGCAGAATGCTTAAGAGTTGATCTTGGATCAAATACTTTTTTTGTTTTTACATAAAGTAAAGGAGCTGGGATAACATGAAGATCGCTTTTGTATTGTTCGACGGTATGACGAGCATGGACTTTACGGGGTTTTATGAGGCAATAACATGGCTTGGTATTTTAAAAGCTAAAGAAAATGTTTCATGGACGTTTTGTGCAACAAAGAAGGAAGTGACCGATGATCGGGGACTGACGATGAAAGCGCATGACGTACTCCCGAATTTAAGTGACTATGATCTTGTTTTTCTCCCTGGTGGTATGACAACCAGAACGCTCCGTTTCGATCAGAATTTCTTGGATTGGATTCGAACTGCGAGTCATGTTCCATATAAAGTTTCTGTCTGCACAGGCGCTCTTCTGTGGGGAGCAGCTGGAATGCTTGAGGGCAAGCGGGCAACCACCAATTCTTCAGCTTACGATTTGCTCGCACCCTATTGTAGAGAGGTAATGAAGGCCAGGGTTGTTCGTGATGGTGAGGTCATTACCGGGGGCGGTGTTACTGCTTCTATCGATTTAGGCTTATATATGATTGAATGGCTTACCAATACAGAAACCGCTATTCTTGTACAGAATAAAATGGAGTATCCATATTATAAAGCGGGAAGCCTTAGCGATGTGTATATGGATCTTGAAAGGGAACATACCTGAGGGATCTAAATATAGAAATAATCATCAATTACAGGAGTGGATATTATGCAGAGTAATCTGTCCATACGTATTTGTAATGCCGATGATTTGGAACTGCTTGCTTCGCTGAATGGACAACTAATTGAAGATGAGAAACACGATAACAAAATGAATATTGAACAGTTAAGAGATCGAATGAAAGATTTCATGGACACGGACTATGCTGCTAATATCTTTGAAGAAAAGTATGGCGAAGTCATTGGTTATGCATTAGTGAATCATAGTAAACAGCCTATTTATTTGAGACACTTTTTTATTTGTAGACCACAGAGAAGAAAAGGATATGGTAAATTGGCTTTTAACAAATTAATAGAATTATTGAATACACAAAATATTGATGTTGAAGTTATGTACTGGAATAAAGCGGGATATGATTTTTGGAAAGCGCTTGGATTTATTGAGCGAAGTGTCTACTTGAGGCTGGGAGATTAATAACAACGACAACAACGTCAAATCTAGCATTTATATGTTCCCGTATTCCTTAACTCCCTCCAGTTTATATTTTCATTAAGGATTCGTTATAATGAAAGTAGTGATTGTAGGAAAGGGATGTAAGTATGAAGAAGGTTATCGTCGTAGGAGCAGGAATACTGGGAGCTTCAACAGCATATGAGCTGGCAAAACGGGGCGCTGAGGTCTTGATAGTTGACCGCAAGGATAAAGGACAGGCAACAGATGCCGCAGCAGGTATCATTTGCCCATGGCTGTCGCAAAGACGGAATCAAACATGGTACCGGCTGGCGAAGGGAGGAGCAAGCTACTACCCTAGGCTGATTCAGGAACTGAAAAATGAGGGGGAAACCGAAACAGGATATGCTCAAGTCGGAGTTCTGAGTATACATACCGATTCGGACAAAATAGAAAAAATGCAGGAGCGAGCAGTGAAGCGGAAGGCAGATGCTCCTGAAATCGGAGATATCACACTGAAAAATGAGGCAGAAACCCAAGAGCTGTTCCCTTTATTAAATGAGGGTTACCAATCCGTTCATATCAGCGGCGGCGCTCGTGTTGATGGACGCGCGCTGCGTGATGCACTGATTCGTTCGGCAGAGCGAAATGGGGCTGTATATATAAACGGAGATGCGGTGTTGGAGTTTGAGGGGAGTCGTGTAACGGGAGTAAGAGTAGATTCCAACCGTTATTTTGCTGATGAGGTGATCGTATGTGCAGGGGCGTGGGCAAATTCACTGCTGCTGCCTTTGGGCATTCATCTTAATGTGACCTATCAAAAAGCTCAAATCATGCATCTGGAAGCTGCTGATGTTCAGGACACAGGAACATGGCCTGTCGTTATGCCTCCGACGGATCAATATTTGCTTTCTTTTGATCATCAAAAAATGGTGATCGGAGCAACACACGAAAATGATATAGAAGGCTATGATACTCGAGTAACAGCAGGGGGAATGCAGGAAATTCTAAATAAAGGACTGGAACTGGCACCGGGTTTAGTTAACAGCACATTTCAGGAGATCAGAGTAGGCTTCCGGCCTTTTACACCGGGATTTCTTCCAGTAATGGGGGCTGTGCCTGGCTGGGAAGGTTTAATTACTGCAAACGGTCTTGGCGCTTCCGGACTTACGATGGGACCTTATATTGGTAGCCAACTCGCTAAGCTTGCCCTTGGATTAGAGTTAGATATCGATCTCCAGGACTATAGTGTTCAAAATGCAATGGAGTAAAGTGAAGTAAATTGATGAGGGACGCACTTAATCCACTTTTATACAAGAATCCACAGATGGAAAAAGGCTGCAGCATATGCTGCAGCCTTTTTCTATTGAATAGACTAACCTTTTGTACCTGCAGTAAGGTTCATGCCTGTAATGAAATATTTCTGGAAAATAAAAAATATAACAATAACAGGGAGAAGCACTAGTAACGAACCGGCCATCAAGTAGTTCCACTGCGTCTGTACCGTACCCCTAAAGCTTTGAAGTCCGATTTGTAGCGTGTATAGTGACTCATCATTGACATAGAGAAGTGGTCCCAAGAAATCATTCCATGCCCCATTAAAGGCAAAAATAGCGATAGCTGCTAAAGCAGGCTTGGACAAGGGCAAAATGATTCTTGACCAAATCTGGAAATGCCCTGCACCATCGATCTTGGCAGCCTCACTGATTTCACTGGGAATCGACATATAAAACTGCCGTACCATAAAGATATAAAAGGCGCTGCCCAAAAACTGCGGAATGATAATAGGGTAATAGGTTCCTACGAGATTCAGCTTCGCAAAAAGAACATACTGAGGAATCAAGGTTACAAAGCCGGGAATCATCATTGTCGCAAGCAATATAGAGAACCACACTCTTTTTCCGCGGAATTGAATCTTGGCAAAACCGTAGGCTACAAAGGAATTAACGATTACGTTGCCTATAACGGCAAGCAGTGTGAGCAGCAAAGTATTTAAAGTATATTGGGTAAAGGGCGCTGCACGCCAAGTTTCAATATAATTGCTCCAATGAAAGGTTTCCGGGATAAAGCTTGGCGGGAACATCGCGATTTCTTCCATAGATTTCAATGAAGTCGATAACATCCACCATAGTGGAATTAAGAACAGAATACTGCCTAAGACAAGCAGGATATATAGCAGAAGCCGTCCCCAAGAAAATCGCGGCTTCTTATTTCTTATATTCGTTTGGCTAAGGACAGCTTCCTTTGATTTCGAGTCTCGTTCTGTATATGAAGTTTGCATCAGGATTGTCCTCCCTCGTAGTGAACCCACCGTTTAGACAGATAAAGATTTAATATGGTCAATACAAGTACGATGGCAAACAATACCCATGCCATAGCCATGGCGTAGCCCATATCAAAAATGGTAAATGCTTTGTGCCACATGTGGAGGTTGTAGAAGAGCATGGAGTCTGCTGGTCCTCCAGATCCATTGTCACTCATGACATAGCCTTCCTGAAATACTTGAAATCCGCCAATGAAGCTGGTAATAACATCGAAGAAGATGATTGGTGAAATCATGGGAAGGGTGATATGCCAAAACCTTCTCAGAGCAGAAGCGCCATCAAGCTTAGCTGCCTCATAGTACTGCGGAGATACCCCCTGCAGACTCGCTAAATAGAGCAGCATAGTTCCACCTACGCTCCAAAGCTTCATAAAAATAAGGGCAGGCTTAGTCCATACCGGATCGGTGAGCCATGCCGGACCTTCGATGCCTATCCAATCCAGCATGGTATTAATCAGCCCACTGGAGGGGCTTAGAAGCTGCATCCATAAAAAGTAGACACCTACGCCTGATAAAACGGAAGGTAAGTAGAATATGGTGCGGAAGTATCTCATGCCGACTAATTTTTCGTTCAATAAGAGAGCCAGCAGGAGTGAGCCAATGGTAGTAAGAGGAACCATCCATACAACATAAAATATTGTGTTTCCAAGTGCCTTCCAAAATAACGGGTCATGCTGGAACATCCGCTCATAATTCGACAAGCCGATAAAATCCATTTGGGATGTCACATCATAGTTTGTAAAACTCGCATAAAGCGAGAACAGAAGAGGAAGAAGCGTTATGCCAAAAAGGCCAATAAGCCATGGCGCAATAAATATATATCCTTGGCGCTCTTCTTTTCTAGCGAGAATACTGCGCTTCTTACGTCTTCCTGAGGGAGGGGCAGTCTCGAGCATTATCTGATTTTTCATTATTGATCATTTTCTCCTTTATCATCGGCTCGCCCAATATAATGAAAGATTTACTTTGGTGTCGTTAATCGGATCAGGTTATTCACATCTTCCTCTGCATTGGCTAATGCCTGATCCGCCGGCAGCATCCCAAGCAGAGCTTTGTCTAATTGTGATGTAATCATATCCTTATAATCCGGCAGAAGCAGGGGTGCTCTAAAGCGTTTGGTGACTTCCAGATTAGTTACAGAAGCAGCATAGATCGGATCCTGCTGCAGGGAAGGGTCCTCTGAGGCTTCGATATTTGCGACATTGTCAAAGTTCTTCTCAGCCCAGTACAGCTGAGATTGCTTGTCCGTAAGAAATTTAATAAATTCCCATGCTTCATCCGGGTGCTTGGCACCATGTGGAATTTCGACCACAAAACCACCACCGCCGCTCCAATGGCCTGAGCCTTCCGTTCTTTCAGGAATAGGTGCTACTCCGATGTCCATCCCCTGTCCGTAATCCCGAATTTGTGTAGCAAAGTTTCCTTGCTGAATAAGCATGGCTACTTTTCCGGACAGAAACGGATCGCTTTGCTTGCTTCCGAATTCTGCTTTTAACGTGTCAACTGTTTTCTTGCCAAGTCGATCATCCCAGGATTTGAGCCACTCCAAGGTGTCAATTTTATGCTGCGTATGAATGAGGGGGTTGCCGGCGTCATCGAAATATCCTCTGCCTTCATCACCGTTAAAAAGCCAGTTGTCTACCCCAAAATCACCCCATAGCGGGTGAAATCCTACTTGCTCGTATGTATTACCTTCTTTTATGTCCAGCTGTATTGCATAGCTTTCGAGTTCTTCCCAAGTGGCAGGTGGCTGCTCTGGATCAAGCCCAGCTTCGCGAAAAGCCTGCTTGTTGTAATAGAGCATCCGGGTATCTGTGTTAAAAGGAAGGGCATAGGCTTCTCCTTCATAAAGAACATCCTCCCACAGGTTCGGGTAGAACCGATCCTCGATCGGATCTTTTTCAAGATAGGCTGTAAGATTTGTGTTTTGTTTCTTGGAAGCTCGAAGCTCCACACTGGCAATATCATTAATGATGACATCAGCAGGGTTGCCTGCTGCAATGGAGGCCAGATTCTTAGTCCAAATATCTCCCCAGGGCAGATATACATGCTTTACCTGAATCTCGTTCTGAGAGGCATTAAATTCATTAATGATATGATCGATAACGGGACGTCTGGTCTCGGAGCCCCAAAAACTCCAGAAGGTGACGATCGTTCTTCCGTCAGAAGTAGCATCTGCCTGCTTCGGAACGCAGCCGGTTAGAAATAGCGAAGAAACTAGAGCTGCGAGTAATAGCAGACGGATTGATTTGAAGTGCATAATCAAGCCTCCTATTTGTAAGTAAAAAATGACATAGTTAATGTAAACGTAAACGGGTTCCTTTGAATCTCACTTCCGCGTATAATTAAAAACAAAAAAAACGGCCTCAGATAAACTGAGCCGTTTTCCTATTGATCCGGAGTTACAAGAGCATTATATTCACTAGAAAAGCTCTATGATTTGTAAACACGCACTGGCAGGGAGGACAGCATTTTTCCAGCTGCAGAAGGGGTGAGATGATCCTCCAAATTAAAACCGGGAACGGGTTCAATTCGAGTGAATTTATCCATAAACATACTGATGCCTGTATTTGCTTCTAAACGGGCAAGCGGAGCACCAAGACAGAAATGCGGGCCATTGCCAAATGTTAAATGCTGCTTGTTATTAGCGCGATGAATATTCAAGGTAAATGGGTCTTCAAACACTTCCTCGTCCATATTCGCTGCACTCATCCATGCAACAA
Source organism: Neobacillus mesonae (assembly GCA_023715865.1). Taxonomy (GTDB): domain Bacteria; phylum Bacillota; class Bacilli; order Paenibacillales; family Paenibacillaceae; genus Paenibacillus. Next base: position 1,299,301 of record JAMBOW010000001.1, on the reverse strand, counting down.
CAACATCGCCTTTCTTCAAGTCAACGCCTAGCAGATTGTTGTCCACTTTAACTGTTCGATCCATCTTCGCAATATTGAATCGATAACGGAGCATTTCTTCAACTGTGTTGGGCAGCAGCTCCCGGTTTGTCCGCACTTCATTATAAATTTCGCTATTATCATAAAGGAAAGAATAGAATGTATTGGCCAGCAGATGACTGGTCGTTTCTATACCTGCACCAAGAATAAACATCGTTGTCCGGACAATGTCATCATCTGATAATCGGTCTCCGTCCACCTCAGCCTGGATTAAATCAGAAATAATATCATCCGACAGATTAGATCTTTTCTGAACAACATAAGGATATAGATAGGAATAGTATTCGATGGCAGCTTTGCGTTTTATTTCGTTTATATTTTCCTGATTTTCTTTTGGCATGGGAAGGAACAAATCGTATACCCACTGCTGAAATAAGTGCCGGTCTTTCGTAGGAACACCAAGCAAATCTGCAATAACAATGGTAGGAAGAGCGCTGGCAAAATCCTCTACCATATCAATGACAGGCTTGTCTTCCATGGATTCAATTAACTCGCCTACGATTTCTTTAATTCGAGGCTCCCATAGCTTCAGACTGCGCGGAGTAAAGGCTGCAGCAAGGAGAGAGCGGCTTTTTTTGTGCTCGGGAGGATCGGCCATCAGGTTGAATTTTCCGGAGTGCTTGCCTTCATCAACATCAGCGCCAACACTGATCGTCGTACGTGTTCGCACACTTGAGAAGTGCTCGTAATCACTGAGAACTCGCTTTACATCGTTATAACGGAATACATTCCATGTGTTGGTAGCGGAGTTATAGCTGACGGGTTCATTCTGGAGCTTGTCCTTGTACCAATCATAGGGGCTGAATTCTTCTGACGATGACTTGAATGATGTGATTTCCTCCAAGGATATAATTTCATTGTTCATGATCAATCCCTCCAGTCATTTTGTTTGAGCAATCAAGTTAATTTAACTATGTTAGTTTAACATACATATTTAGGGTGAAACACATGCCATCGACCCAGTTCTAAGGACTCGGTTCGGAGGTTTTTGTCGAACATGGATTGAAGATACAGCAGGTAATTGGTAAGCTTACAATACATTAAAAGAGATACTAATATACGAGGGGTAACATTATGTACATAGAACTGCTCATACTCATACAAATTGAAGAGTCGCCCAAACACGGTTATGAAATCAAAAAGGAAATCCAAAAAGACTTAGGATACTTAACCGATGTGAATAACAATATGTTGTATCCTACCTTACGAAAGTTTACGGAAGAAGGTCTGGTCACTAAAAAAATGAATGAACAGAGTGGAAGACCTACCCAATATATATATGAAATTACGGATCATGGTAAAAGAAAAATTACAGAACTCGTTAATGAGTTTACGGAAAAAGATGCGAAGCATCATTTGGAGTTTTTGATCAGGGTATCCTTGTTTCGATATATGTCACCAGATAACAGACTGCTTATATTGAATATGAGAGTAAAGGACCTTGAGAACCTCTTATCGAATCTTGAGCAAAGGCATGGGCAGCATACATGTGATTTTTATCGAAATGAAGTGCTCCAGTTATCTATATCGAAGGTGAGATCAGAAATAGATTGGATCAACCAATTGGCGGAAAAGCTAGAAAGGGAGGGGAAGTGAACTACGGTTTAATTGTAGGTTCTCATAATGATGAGGTTATAAATGCAGTTAAAGGCACGCAAAGATTGCGTGCCTTTTTCATTTGTTAAGATGGGCTGTATGCAACTCAGTCCAATTCGCAAGCATCATTATTATATCTAAGCTTTCTTACGAATGCCGTTCAAGATATACCCTATCGCAAGATCAGCCGCTTCTTCAGGGGAGAAGTTGGTCTCAGATGGATTCAGAAATGGATTGTTAAGAGAGAACATTAAGGTCCCCATAACAAAATTGATGGTCATTTCTAACGATTGATACTCGACAATTCCTTGTTCCTTGCAGGCCTTCAGAATCTGGCGAAGCTGTTCCCAGGACGGGAGAAAGACATCCGTCATTAGATCCAGTCTCGGACTCTTTAGCAGCAGCTCCTGCTGAAGAATGTTGAGCAGCTCGTGCTCCTCATGTCTAAAGATAATAAACGACCTGCAAAAGCTGCTCAGTGCATTTAACGAATCGGACATATCGTAATGATGATTGATGACATTCTCTCGAATCGGATCAAATAATGCAAAGAATACTTTTTCCTTCCCACCAAAATGATAAGACACAAGAGCTAGTGACACGCCGGCCTCTTCGCAAATTTGTCTAACGGTTGTCCCTTCATAACCTTGCGAGGAGAACAGCTTCTTGGCAGCTCTTAAAATCTGTTCCTTCACATTCTTATTTTTTTCCTGATCGTCATTCACCCGATTCATATCCTTATTCATTCTTATACTCCTTTGAAACTTCTTGTTTGATTTCATACTTTGTTCATTATATAAGTCTTGTCTGATGAAGGGAAGTTAACAAAAAGGGAGCCGGCTCAGAGATTTCAAATCAACTGAGGGACGACTCCCCACATCGGTAATAAGCTTATATATTATCTCTTAAGAAAGTCAGGAGCTTCGTAGCTTGGGTTAGGGTATTTGTAGAAGCCTTCTCCTGTTGCCACTCCAAGTTTTCCTTTATCGATATATTCGGTCTTCAGCAGCTGGGCTACTTTCTCCATATTGGCATCCCCAGTAGCCTTAGCTTTCGCAAGCCCGATGTTGTAGGCGGTAGTCAGTCCAACGACGTCGAGAATAGCAAAAGGTCCTTTTGGTGCTCCGGTTCCTACCATCCAGGTTTTGTCGATCGTTTCAGGATCTGCAATCTCCTTCACTAAGAGAAGCTGGGCCGCATCTAGAAGAGGAACGAGGAGAGAATTAAGAATGTAGCCTGGCTGTTCTTTTTGCAGCGGCAGGGCAACCATTCCAATCGCGCGAGCAAATTCAATTACATTTTCAAACACGTTATCCTCTGTGCCGGGATGCTTCATGATTTCAGCTGTGTTGTTCTTCCAAATTTCATTTGCAAAGTGGAGAGCAAGGAATTGGCCCGGACGACCCGTTGCTTCAGCGAACTGACTTGGGAGCAATGTGGATGAATTGGATGCGAAGATCGTGCTCGCAGGTGCAGCCTCTCCTAAATTTTTGTAAAAATCCGTTTTAATCGTAACGATTTCCGGAATCGCCTCAATAACAAGGTCTGCTTGTGATACCGCTGCTTTAAGATCTGAATCAAAGGAGATACGAGCATAGGCTGCATCAACCTCCTGCTGAGTAGCACCGAGATCCTCCTGATATCGTGGTCTAAGCTTCATGATACGGTCCTTGGCTTTCTCAAGAGCTGCATCATTAATATCATATACGGTTACTTGAAATCCATGGAAAGCTGTTTGATATGCAATTTGACTGCCTAATACACCGCTGCCGGCTACGGTTACGTTTTTAAAGTTCATATTTATTCCCCTTTCTCGCTGTGCAATCATCAATAAAAGTGAACAATTGTTTAGAACAAATGTTTTGAACAAGTGTTCAAATAGTAATTTACTCCTAAAGAGACCTGTTGTCAATGGAATCAAAGAATCGATCAATTTTATGGAAACCAAGTCTTGATTGTTATACTGATGTAGACTGGAAAGAGTTATACAGGCAGTTTTTACTAGAAGAAATAAAGTTTAGTTGCTGAACTCTGAGGAATTTCAACATTATATTTATCACCTTGAACATGTTAGAATTGATTTGTATGTACATAGATTCAAGTGGAATGAAATGGATACCTGAGAGGAGCCGGACAACAGGATGTTAAGCAAAATCAGCTTGGAAGGGTCATGGAGCTTACAGCTCGATGAGCAAAAACAGGGGCTTCAGCTGCCCTATACGGAAACGATTACATTGCCGAACACAACGTCTCATGCAATGAAAGGAAACAGAAATCCAGAGATTAAGATTGGTGCTTTAACAGACGAGTATGCATATGAGGGATACGCTTGGTTTGAAAGAGAAGTTGAAATACCGGGAAATTGTGAAGAACAGAACTGCTTTTTATTTTTAGAGCGAACTCGTGTAACTACGGTATGGATTGATGGGGAGGAAGTAGGGACTCGGAATAGTCTAAATACCCCTCACGTATATGATCTCACCGGTAAGCTGGGTGAAGGAATTCATACCATTACAATTCGTGTTGATAATACGAACTACCCTACTAAGGGCGGTCATCTCACATCAGAAGATACGCAGACGAACTGGAACGGGATTACGGGACGAATGGAGCTTCAGTTTTATAGTTCAGATTACCTGCAGAACATCCAAGCATACCCGAATGCTAAGGAACGTAAAGTTACTCTTAACGCTGAGTTCATAGGTAACATTGCTGAAGGCGCTCAACTGATGGTCTCGGCAAAGAGCTATATGACAGATATGGAGCACACAGTTGAAGAACAGTTGTTCCAAATATTTTCAAATACGGTGTCGGTAACTTTTGAACTAGGTGAAGACGCCAGATTATGGAGTGATTTAGATCCGAACTTGTATGAACTGAAAGTCGTTTTGAAAGCGGTTAGCGGGGAGGTTTTGGATACCCATGAAATGCTTATTGGCCTGCGAGAATTCAAGGCGGACGGAGATAAATTTACGATTAACGGGACAAAAACATTTTTGCGGGGTAAACATGACGGCTTGATATTCCCGCTCACCGGATATGCTCCGACAGATGTTGAGGAATGGCTCAGAATTTTAAAAATCTCAAAATCTTACGGAATCAACCATTACCGGTTTCATACCTGCTGTCCGCCGGAAGCGGCCTTTATTGCAGCGGATATGCTAGGGATATTTATGGAGCCTGAGCTTCCCTTCTGGGGCACGATTACAGATGAGACTTATGAACAGCACAATCAAGCTGAGCAGGATTATTTAATCAGTGAAGGATATGCGATGCTTCGAGAGTATGGAAACCATCCTTCATTTGTGATGATGTCACTCGGGAATGAGCTTTGGGGCAGCAAGGAGCGATTAAATGCGATTCTAAAATCTTATAAATCCTATGACAACAGACATTTATATACACAAGGCTCAAATAATTTTCAATTTGTTCCGGAAATACTGGAGGAAGATGAATTTTACTCTGGGGTCCGTTTTTCGAGGGACCGCCTGTTTCGTGGATCTTATGCAATGTGCGATGCACCGCTCGGGCATGTACAGACCGATCTTCCCGGCACAATGAAAGATTATGATGAGCAGATACTGCCGCCAGCGGCGCTGAAAGAGAAACAGACGACAAGTTCAGATCAAGAGATTCAAATTCAATATGGAACCGAGATGAGGACGGTTCAGGCTGAAGCGGCAGATGAGCAGCTGATATCTCACATTCCGGTCATTTCCCATGAAATTGGTCAATACGCGACCTATCCTAATTTCAAGGAGATCAGCAAATACAAGGGTTCACTTAAGGCCAGAAATTTTGAGGTGTTCAAGGAGCGGCTCGAAGCTAAAGGGCTTGGTCATTTGGCTGATCTGTATTTTGATAACTCTGGAAAGCTGGCGGCTGCCTGCTATAAAGAGGAACTTGAAGCTGCATTTCGTACGAAACGACTGGCAGGCTTCCAGCTGCTGGACCTTCAGGATTTCAGCGGACAAGGTACGGCGTTAGTCGGTGTTCTGGATGCATTTATGGATTCCAAAGGACTCATCACTGCTGAAGAATGGAGAACGTTCTGTTCGGATGCCGTTCTTCTGGCGCGTTTCAACAAATATAATTATGAAGCTGGACAGACCTTTGAAGCTCAGGTAGAGCTGAGTTATTATCGAACAGCTTCAATTGAAGACAGCATTATGAAATGGGAACTATCAATGGGCGAGATAATGTTTGCTAGTGGAGAAATGAAAGTTACTCAGACTAACGGCTCAAACTATCTAGACATTGGCTCAATTCACGTACAAATGCCAGATGTCACTTCAAAGAGTAAGGCTGAGCTGAAGCTTTCTATCATGGGGACAGATATATATAAGCATTATGATCTCTGGATTTATCCGGTTATCGCTGCACCTGATTGGACGGAAGTTCATCTGTTCAGGGAACTGAATCAGGAAGCGACACAATTGCTTGAACGCGGAGAAGATATACTCTTACTACCAGATCCGGAAAAGCTGACGCGCTCCATAGAAGGGACATACAGCACCGATTTCTGGTGTTATCCCATGTTCCGATCCATTTCAGAAAGTATGAATAAACCAACTCCAGTAGGGACAATGGGTTTATTAATTGATAATGAGCACCCGGTATTTTCTCATTTCCCTACGGAGACTTATTCTACTTACCCTTGGTGGAGCATAGTGACAAATTCACGTTCTGTCCTGTTGGATGAGGCAGATCCGAAGCTTCAGCCGATCGTGCAGACGATTGATAATTTTGAGAGAAATCACAAGCTTGGACTGTTATTTGAATGCCGGGTAATGAACGGTCGTGTCCTGGTCGGAACATTTAATGATCAGAAGATTTCAGCTACCCCGGAGGGAAGACAATTCCTTCACAGCATTCTGCAATACGTAAAGAGTGACAAGTATGATCCCAAAGTTCAATTAGAATTGGATGAACTAGCAAATATTCTTTAAACTGATGAATAAATCCAAATCATATCACTTCTAGCAAGTTCAGTTGACTGAGGAAGCCGCATGTTTAGCGGCTTCTTTTACGTTTACTTGACAGCTGTACTGTTTAATAAGTAGGATAGTTTTATGACTATCAAACAATTATCGATTGACGATGAGAAGCGCGCTCGAATGTTCAAAGCACTAGCTGAGAAGAAGCGTATTGAAATTGTCCGTCACCTGCTCGAAGCTCCGTCCTCCAATAGCTGCGGAGAAGTTGGCAGAGCTATGGGGATGGATAAATCTAATGTGACGTATCATTTGAAAATTATGAATGACGCTGAGCTTGTCAGGGTTGTTCGTGAAGGCCAGAACAAAAAAATTTATTTAGTGGAGGAAGCATTTCAAGCAATATTACCAGGTTTCTTGGATAGCCTATAAGGGCCAGAAGGGAAACCTTCATTTTGCTTCAATAGTTTGAAAGTTTTAAAACTATAATAGTAATGTATGAATCCAGGCCAAGCGATAGTTATGACAAAATCAAGGAAAAGAGTGATGTTAATTATGATGAACCGTATGATCGTGCTTCGTTCGCGTCCGCAAGGCTGGCCGACAGATGAGACATTTGAATTCAAAGAAGCGCAGGTAGAGCAGCCTGAAGAGGGTCAAGTTGTTGTCAGATCTATTTATTTATCTGTGGATCCTTATATGAGAGGAAGAATGAACGACAGCAAATCTTACGTTCCCCCTTATCCATTAGGTGAAGTTATTACGGGCGGTGTTGTTGGAGAGATTATTGAATCCCGTTCAGATCAATTTAAAAAAGGCGACAAAGTGCTGGGCATGCTTGGATGGCAGCTGTATAACGTCACAAATGCAGACAAGCTTCAAAAGGTTGATGAAAAGATTGCACCTTTGTCAGCATACTTAAGTGTAATCGGTATGACGGGCCTGACGGCATATTTTGGTCTTATGGATATTGGACGCCCTAAAGCAGGTGAAACGGTAGTCGTATCTGGTGCAGCGGGAGCAGTAGGCTCAATTGTAGGACAAATTGCAAAAATTCAGGGCGCTCGTGTTGTAGGAATTGCAGGGTCAGATGAGAAAATATCCTGGCTTACGAATGAGCTCGGGTTTGATGCAGCTATCAATTATAAGACAGCAACAAATCTGAAGGAAGAGCTTGAGAAGGCTTGCCCGCAAGGTGTTGATGTCTATTTCGATAACGTCGGAGGAGATATTTCCGATGCAGTCATGACTCAGCTGAACGATTATGCACGCATTCCGCTGTGCGGCGCTATTTCATCATACAATGAAGAAGAGGGCGGCGATGTCGGGCCTCGCATTCTAACAAAACTCATTAAGACCCGCTCTATGATCAAAGGATTTGTGCTTGGTGATTACGCTGATCGTTTGCCAGAAGGCGCTAAAATGTTAGGACAATGGCTATCGGAAGGAAAACTCAAATATGAGGAGACCATTCTAGAGGGATTCGATCGTGTCCCTGAAGCTTTCCTGGAGTTATTCAAGGGTACCAATATCGGAAAAATGCTCGTAAAAGTAGGTCCAGTTGAAGAATAAGTAAAAATTGCGTTATGTCAGAAGACGTCATTTCCCTAGAAAAGGGGGAATGGCGTTTTTTTGCGTTTAAAAAGGTGGATGTTCAGTTGTCAGTCGATCGTGCAGCGCCTCTCCATGCAAGAAAGAATGAAAGTTATTTTTTTGCATAATCGTTTCCGGTTTCAGGAAAGATAAGCTCAAAAATTCCTTATCACCGGAGGTAACAAGCATGCCATTCAAACGCTGGCCCAGAAAGTTGTTACTTCGTGATTCAGCGGCAAAGCAGCTTTTGCGTAATGAGAAAAGAAGTGAACGGATGGAAGACCCAGGCAAATCAAGTACTGGCTTGTTAGGAAGGGGCTCCGAGAACATAGCTATCGACCCGTTTGAAAGAGGGAGCGAAGCTTTTAAAAGTCAGCTGTATTGGCTTCAGAATCAACTCTCTGGCCGATCGGACATCGTGGTCCACACCTTTTTAGCCGGCTCAGGAATCGTTTGCTCCATCGTGTTTCTTAAAGGGATGGTTGACGAGAAGTTAGTGGAAAGGCAAGTCCTATCTGTCCTGATGACAATGAATCATTCCATGAATGCAGAACAATTTATGAATCGGGTTTATATTGAAAAGCAGCTTCCCGTTCTTCAACAGAAACGCCTCAAGGATCTAAATATTGCTTTGCAAGATGTATTAAGAGGAAGTGTCATTCTTCTTGTTGATGGTGAAGCTGATGTACTGTCTATTCAAACCTCGCTTTTTGAAAAGCGATCTGTGCCTGAGGCACCAAACGAGGCAGTCGTACGTGGTCCGCGGGAGGCTTTTATTGAGGATATCAACACAAATCTAACCCTTTTACGGCGTAAACTTATGACGCCCACACTCAAAATTGAGATTATAAGTGTTGGGAAAGTCACACAAACCAATGTTGCAATCGTCTTTCTTGAAGGGATATGCAGTCCAGATTTAGTGAAGGAGATGAAAAGACGGCTTTCGTATGTCGACATCGATTCCGTTCTAGGCTCAAGCTATGTAGAAGAATTGATTGAGGATAATCCCTATTCTCCTTTTCCACAGCTGCATTACACCGAGCGTCCTGATGTCGTTGCCGGTGCACTCCTGGAAGGAAGAATCGGATTAATTATTGATGGGACTCCTATTTCTCTGCTTGCCCCAGTCAACATTTTCATGCTGATGCAATCTGCGGAAGACTACTACCAACGATATGTTTCCGCCAGCTGGATTCGAATGATTCGATATTTGTTCTCATTTATATCTCTTCTGCTTCCATCAGTGTATGTAGCCATAACGACCTTCCATCCGGAGATGATACCTGAGAATCTGCTTATTACGATTGCCTCTGCACGCGAGATTGTTCCTTTCCCTGCACTCGTGGAAGCCCTCATGATGGAGCTTTCCTTTGAAGCACTGCGAGAAGCAACCGTTAGAATTCCCAAAGCGATTGGACAATCGGTATCCGTCATTGGAGCACTCATCATCGGAACCGCCGCTGTGCAGGCAGGAATCGTATCCGCCGCAATGGTCATTATCGTGTCCATGACGGGGATTGCCTCCTTTATTATTCCGCATTTTGATTTGGGACTTGCCTTGCGGCTCCTGCGATTTCCCATCATGATTCTTGCCGGACTGTTCGGGATGTTCGGCATTGCGTGCGGAATCATTCTCATCTATCTTCATCTGACGGAGCTGCACTCTTTTGGATATCCATATCTTGAGCCTCTGGCTCCGCTTAAGACGTCGGATTTGATCAAGGATACGGTTGTAAGGGCTCCCTGGTGGAAGATGCATTCAAGACCTTCATTTGCTAAAAGCAACAAAATGAGAGAACGGAAAAACATGCGGAAATGGGATACGAGTGTAGAAGAGGAAGAGTGAACATGAGGAAAAAAACATCGTTGCTCAGAGGCATCTTTAAAATAATCCTTATTTTAACTGTTGTTTTTCAACTCACCGGCTGTTGGTCATCGGTTGAACTAAACCGCCGCGCATTTGTCCGGATCATGATGGTTGATCGGACAGATCAGGGAGTTGAGGTTACTTTGGGGTATCCTTTGCCAAATCGCATACCATCAGGTGGAACTGACGGCGGCTCTGGCGGTGGGAATTCTCAAGAACCTTTCACTTATACCTCCAAGATAAGCCCAAGTATTGGAGAGGCGTATCGCAAGATACAGGCTGACCTTCCTCGTGGAATTACTTTAGGTCAATTACGAAACTTTATTATCGGGAAAAGATTTGCCGAGAACAAGGAGGACATGATTGCCTTATCCGATTTTCTGACACGTGAGCCGTATATTCACATCAATGGGAATATGTTCGTTACTGTTACTCCAGCTAAGCATTTTGCACGGATTCCTGCCATTTTTGAAAGATTCCCATCCGTCATATTAACGAACTATGTTAGGCATAAAAATACGCTTAACGTTACCGTTAAAGACATGCTGATTGCATTGTATGCCGGAGGAGACTTTCTCTTGCCACAATTAGTATTCAGTGAAGTAACGCCAGCAGGTAAAACATCGAAAGGAGACTGGCTGGGGACGGGGGGTACAGGTGTTTTTGCAAAAGGTCGAATGGTAGGCACCCTAAACACGGATCAGACATTTGCAGTGCGGTGGCTGTTTCAAAAAGAAAGAAGCATTGAATATAACATTAATTCACCTATTGACGGGAAAAAGGTCAGTTTTTTGTTAAGCAGCAGTAAATCGGATATCAAACCGATTGTAGAAGGCGACGAGATCAGGTTTGTTACTTTCTGTGAAATCAAAGCATCCGTTATTGCTTCAGAGTCGACCATCGATTTAGCGGATCCGCAGCAGGTCAGCAGGCTGGAGGAAGAGGTCGATAGTACGCTTCAAACGAAATTGACTCAGTCTTTTCGGCAGTTCAAGGAAATGAAAAGTGATCCATTGCAATTGGGATCTCACCTCAAGTGGCATTATCCTGGGACTTGGAGAAAGGTTAAGAATAATTGGCGCGAGACATTGGCTGCGGATGTAACAATTCAACCGATGATTGAAACGACAATTGATCTGAGCGGTGCTGTTAAAAGGCAAAATTGGGATCAATACCTGTCAGGTTCTGCGGAGGATAACTAAATGATCGTTCTTCTTATTGCCTTTTGCTTTCTATTGATTGGCTGGTATGAGCATGGATACATGAACAGAAAAAAACGTTCTCTTCGAGCAAAAAGACTGATGTGGATCACGTTACTGTTATTTCTGGTGCTGACTGAAGTAGCTTATTTGACAAGGGAACAGATGAGTATAGCGATGATTGTCAGATATATATTTTACGATATTCAACAGGCGATATTTTTACAATAGTTAAGGGAGGACAGGATATGAAACGGAAAATTACGCTGATGCAGGTTTATATGTTCTTCGCTCAATTCCTGTTCTCAACGACCATTGGTTTCTTCATTAATCCTATTGTTAAAAATGCAGGGTTTTCTTCATGGATCTCTATCCTTGCGGGTACAGTTATGGGATTTTTCATAAGTTATCTGTGTTACAAGTTAAGTATACGAAGGCCAGATCGATTTCTTGGGCAGTATGGTAAAGATATTCTCGGAAAATGGCTTCATTACCCTTTGTTTGCTTTTGTAATCTTTATCAATCTGTTTATCGCCGCTTTTGTACTTCGCCAGCTCGTTGCATTTCTGGTACAAAATTATTTGATAGAAACTCCCTTTTGGGCTTTAACGCTGCTGTTTGGACTTTGCGTAAGTCAGGGCGTTAGAGCAGACAGCTTGACATTGTTTCGAAGCGCACAGGGATTGTTTCTGTTTAGTATACTGAGCGCTTTATCATTTCCATTGTTCGTCACACCGCAGCTGCACTTTGATATGTCCATTGCATTTATTACCAATATTAATCTTACGGGTGCGTGGAATGGAGCCATTATTATTGCTTCCTTGTTCAGTGAGGCGGGATTTATTATTTACATATTTCCATATGTTCAGAAGGAAAAGGAAGTCATGAAGCCGCTGGTATGGGCCCTAGTGACAGCAGCAATAATTACACTTGCGAATGTGGTAACAGCAATCCTGCTATTTGGTCCCGAACTGACCGGGAACCTGAAATTCCCCGCGCTTGAGATTATTCGTTATATCCGTGCCAATGCTTTTTTTGAAAATTTAGATCCGTTGTTTATCGTCTTCTGGCTGTACAGTATGTTTTTCAAGATCTCCATGTTTCTGCTTATTTCCGTGATGGGGCTTACTCATATGTTGAATTTGAAAGACCACAGACCTTTTTCATATATCATGTCTGCTGTAATGATCTTTATGACAACCTTTATGAATCTTAATGCTGCTCAGTTAGATGAGATCACAAGTGAGGTTGAAGCCTCATTCTTGTTATTTTCAAGCTGTGTTCCGATCATATATCTTGTGGTGGATTTACTGCGTTCTGCGGTTCGGGGTAAAGGGAATTCGGGAGCAAGTATAAACTCCTCCGACTCCTAGAAAATGTAATACACGAAAAATGGTTAAAAATATTTGAACGTTGCTAGGTATGGAATGTATAATACGAGTTACGGCTATAAACAGAAGCGTAATAAACTGCCGCTTCAAAGAAAAAAGTAATCAAAAGTGGACCAAGAAGAGGAGGACATATGAAAACAACAAAGGTCTCATTATTTATAGTCTCGCTGATGCTGCTCCTGGTGACAGGATTATCCGGATGGGCAGGAAATGTGTCTGCACAAGCAGACACCGGCAAAACTTATGTCATTGGCACCGACATCACATTTGCACCGTTTGAATTTCAGGATATCAACGGCGAATTTGTCGGTATTGATATTGACTTGCTGGATGCCATCGCGAAAGACCAAAACTTTAAGTATGAAATTAAGCCATTAGGGTTTAACGCTGCCGTTCAGGCGCTTGAGTCAAATCAGGTGGATGGTGTTATTGCCGGAATGAGCATCACTGACGAGAGAAAGCAGAAATTTGATTTTTCTGACCCTTATTTCCAATCCGGTGTAGTTATGGGTGTCAGTGCAAACAATGATACGGTTAAAAGCTACGAAGATCTTAGAGGACAGAAGGTAGCTGTTAAAACAGGTACGGAAGGATACAGCTTCGCTGAATCCATCTCAGGTGAATACGGGTTTACGGTTGTACCGTTCGATGATTCTTCGCAGATGTATGATGATGTAAAAACTGGCAATTCCATTGCTACTTTTGAGGACTATCCTGTACTTGCTTATGGGGTGACTCAAAATAATGGACTGAAAATTGTAACGGAGAAGGAAGAAGGAGGCTCTTACGGTTTTGCTGTAAGTAAGGGGAAAAATCAAGAACTCCTGCAAAAATTTAATGCCGGACTCGCTAATCTTCAAACCAGTGGAGAGTATGATCAGATTCTAGCGACATATCTAGGTGAAGGTGATGGAGTACCAGCACCTACCCTTAGCCGCTGGGAACTGATTAAGCAGTCGTTTCCGCCGCTGTTAGAAGGTCTCGGAAAAACATTAGTATATACGATTGTGTCGCTGTTCTTCGCATTCATCCTCGGTCTGATCTTTGGATTGATGAAAGTAGGACGCAATAAATTCCTGCGCGTAATTGCGACTTTATTCGTTGATATTTTCCGCGGTATTCCGCTGATCGTCTTGGCATTCTTTATTTACTTCGGGATTCCACAGGCGTTTGGTTTTACAATGCCGCTGTTCTTGGCTGCAATTCTGACCTTGAGCTTGAATGCAGGTGCTTACGTAACTGAAATCATTCGAGGCGGTATTCAATCGATTGATCAAGGTCAAATGGAAGCAGCACGTTCACTTGGTTTGCCTTACCGTAAAGCAATGATGAAGATTATTATTCCGCAGGCTATACGTGTTATGATTCCTTCATTCATCAATCAGCTTGTTATTACACTGAAAGATACGTCGATTCTGTCGGCCATTGGTCTAGTTGAATTGACTCAATCGGGTAAGATCATTATCGCCAGAACCTTTGCATCCTTTGATATCTGGCTCATGGTTGCGATCATGTATCTGATTGTTATCACTATACTAACTAAGATTTCCGGATCGTTGGAGGTGAAACGTCGTCGTGGGTAAAATCCGTGTTGAAGGCTTGAAGAAAAGCTATGGTTCAAATGAAGTTCTTAAAAACATTGATATGGCTGTTAACGAAGGAGAAGTCGTTTGTGTCATCGGTCCATCCGGTTCAGGGAAAAGTACTTTCTTGCGTTGTATTAACAAATTAGAAGAAATTACAGCCGGCCGTGTTATCGTTGATGACCAAGATCTGAATGATCCAAAAACAGATATCAATAAAGCGCGTGAAAATATTGGGATGGTGTTCCAGCATTTTAATCTGTTTCCGCATTTCAGCGTGCTGAAAAACATTATGTTTGCTCCGATGGAGCTTGGTAAATTGAAGGAGCAGCAAGCACGTGAAACTGCAACGCGTTTGCTGGAACGAGTGGGCTTGGCGGATAAGGCCAACGCTTACCCGAGCGAGCTCTCAGGCGGACAGAAGCAGCGGGTTGCTATTGCTCGCGCACTGGCAATGAATCCTGACGTTATGCTGTTTGATGAACCGACCTCCGCGCTTGATCCTGAGATGGTCGGTGAAGTGCTTGGAGTTATGAAAGACCTCGCCCGCGAAGGCATGACGATGATGATCGTTACCCATGAGATGGGCTTTGCGCGAGAAGTCGCAGACCGGGTTGTATTTATGGATGGCGGATATATTGTTGAGGAAGGTTCTCCTGAAGAAGTATTTGGGAATCCGAAGCATGAACGCACCATTAGCTTCTTAAATAAAGTACTGTAAATGTTAACTGTAAAACCTTCGGAACATACGACATTGTCGTAAGTTCTCGGAGGTTTTTTTATATCATTCTTGATCGATTAAATTAAATGAAGAAGCCGTTAAGACTTCAACTTGGCAATATCATTATACAGGTGTGTATAATGGAAAGTATGTGATATGACTTATAGAAAGGAAATACAAAGACGATGACGAAGAAGCTGTATTACGACTCCGCATATTTAACCCAGTGGGAGACACGAGTGATTGAAGTTATTCAGAAAGAGGATGGATATTACATACAACTGGAAGAGTCCGCTTTTTACCCTCACGGAGGAGGACAGCCTTGTGATCGAGGCACGATACAAGGGATACCTGTTTTGGATGTCGTGAGCGAAGGAGATCAGATCCTGCACAAGGCCCAGACTGTTCCTGAATCCAATATCGTTTCTTGTCAGGTTGACTGGGATCTCAGATTTGATCATATGCAGCAGCATAGCGCTCAGCACTTACTCTCAGCCGTTTGCCTTGATCTTTATGGAACCGCTACGCTGAGCTTTCATTTGGGCACTGATTATTGCACGATTGATATCGAAGCTGGGGAGCTAAGCGCCGAACAGCTCACATCCATTGAGCATGAAGTAAACCGGCATATTTACTTGAACCATCCTATTCTCAGCTACTTTGTTACTGAAGAGGAAGCGCAGTCTATCAAGCTTGTAAAGCAGCCTAAGGTCAAGGATCATATCCGAATTGTAGAGATCAAGGATATTGAACATAATGCCTGCGGCGGTACTCATGTGAGCTCTACAGGTGAAATCGGAATGATTAAGCTGCTCAAGTCAGAAAAACAAAAAGGAAATACACGTATTTATTTTATTTCAGGTTACCGTGCCTTGAAGGAATTTAATGAATATCAGCAGATATTAGGGGCGCTGTCGTCTAAATTCAAAGCGAGCAAGGACGAGCTGTTAGAGCGGCTTACGAACTGGGAAAGGGAGCAAAAACAGCTGCAAATAGAGCTGGCTGCACTTAAAGACCAAAATGATGAATTTCTTGCTAAGCAAATGATGAATGACTCGCAAGGGGCTTTTATTAGTCATAGCTTCCAAGATAAGACGCTTAAAGATTTGCAAGGTTTGGCAAACAAATTAACTTCATTGACGAAGAAGCCGGTACTGCTTGCAACCGCAACCGAAAATAAAGTTGTGCTCTCTCAGAACAAAGCTGCTGGTCCTGCTTGTGGAAAGTTTTTTAAGGAGCATCTTGCAGTGTTTAACGGAAAAGGCGGAGGCAGTGATATCATGGCACAGGCTGGGTTCGTGAGTTGGGAAGATACAGCTGCATTCTATGAATTTGCATCTCAATCTCTAATGGAGCAAGGATAAGAGCTGGTTTCCTATCCGTAGTCGATCTCATATAAATTATGGCAAATGGAATAAAGGAGGAGAATCATGAAATTAAACGAAGCAGCTCGGCAAAAGCTGGAGGATTCGATCAAAGAGCACGACTTCACACATGCCGCTGAATATATAATGCAAAATACCAGGCAAGGCATAAGAATGATGAAGTCAAAGAAAGAAGATTATCATACGGCTTGTGTTTCTCGGGTTGGCGGAGATCCTGATCTTCCGGAATCTATCGTTTGGCCTCAGACAAAGGATGGTACTCCTATGACATTCTTAGCTCAACTTCATCTGGAAGAGCTGCATGAGCATGATGAAGCGTCGCTGCTGCCGCTGAGCGGTATGCTCTATTTTTTTGTTGGTATTGATGAGCCTGCCTATAACATAGAGCACCAAGTATTGTTTGTTCAGAAGGATCAGCTTGAAGGAGCAGCAAGACGCAGCTCCCCGCAAAATACGACCTTGGAACAAGAATTTACTGGCTATCAATTGCAGGCTAAATCTTCGCTTGAGCCTCCTAATTATGCATACGTAGATTATGATCTGATAGAGAATGAAGAGTATGGTTATGAAGAATATGAAGATTTAAGCTTCACAATTAGAGATAGTCAGCGCAATGACGTGATCCAAATATTCGGGTATCCCGAAGGACAACATGACGATGCTGAATACGAAGCCTCCTTGATGCTGTTGACCAGCGAGCGCTATGGTTATAGTAAAGAAGAAGCGTTAAAGAGAATTTCTAAGGAGCTAGAAGGTGGAGAGGAAGCAGCATTACAAGAGATTCAGGACACGCTTATGCTCCTTGAGCTTGATTCTGATGACGATGTAGGATTTATGTGGTGGGATGCAGGCGTGATTCACTTTTTTATCCGCAAGGAAGATTTGCTCGCAGGTAACTTTGATCGGACTTATTGCTCGCTTTATTCCAGCTGACGAGGACCTGACCGCTATCGGAACTCTAGCAACATACACCTTAAGTATTTAGCTGCAGGCCTTGGATGTTTTTACTCCAAGGCCTGTTTTTAGAAAAGGGGATGAAGTATGACGCTTGAAGCACGAACACTTTGTAAGGATGGATGTAATATTCACTATTGGATAACCTCCGGGAAACCTAGTTCTTGGATTATATTTCTTCATGGTGCCGGGGCTGATCATAACATGTTTGAAGATCAGCTGAATGCAGTAAAGCTTCAGGATCAATATGGCGTACTGCTTTGGGATGCAAGGGGTCATGGTCTATCTAGGCCGATGGAGAAGGGATTTAGTATAAGCCTATTAGTAGATGATATTCTTTCGATTATGGACAGAGAGGGGATCTGTAAAGCGACTTTTATCGGACAATCTATGGGCGGTAACATAGCGCAAGAAGTGGTCTTTTACCATTCGGATCGAGTGGAGAGTTTGATATTAATTGATTGTACCTGCAATACAATGAAGCTTACGATCCTGGAAAGGCTAACTATTCGGATGACTCCATTCCTATTAGCCATCTATCCATGGTCAGCCTTGGTAAAACAAAGTGCGGCTGCCAGTTCCACTCAACTCCATGTGCAAACCTATTTAATAGATTGCTTTCAAAACGTCGGAAAAAAAGATTTTCGGAAGATATTACTTGAAACTACAGCATGCTTTCATTACGAAAAAAATGATCAGATTACAGTCCCTTTTCTTCTTATTTGTGGAGAGGATGACCATACTGGAAACATTAGAAAGATAGCACCGATATGGGCAAGTGGTGAGCCTAATTGCGAATTTCATTGGGTAAAGGATGCTGGGCACTGTGCTAATCAAGACAATCCCGAAGCGGTCAATAAGCTTCTTGTATCCTTTATACAACGGATTCGTTTAATGAAATCGAAGTAACCTAAGCTAGATATTTATAGAAGAGTAACTTACAAGGCCGCTTGCAGCGGCTTTTTATTTTTTAACAAAAAATGATTTGACAGTAATTAGCAATGTGCTATAATCAACACAAATAATTAATCGTAATAATTACTAATAAGGAGTGGGACGTAATAATGAGGCATGAGATCGAATTTGTTAAATGTAATCCGACTCAAAACATGACGGTGTTAGTTCAGACTTCTCATCCTCAAGAGCAATATGAGATGATTGCTGCAAAGATTATGTCCTATGAGAATGTTCATGCGGAGCAGGTAGGCTTTATTCACAGATCGATGGGTGGTCTAGCAGAAGCTGATTTGCATATGGCAGGAGGTGAATTTTGCGGAAATGCGTGTATGTCACTCGCCGCCTTTCTAGCATTCAAGAGGGGCCTTTCTCCATACGAAGAAACCAGAATTAAGATTAAATCTTCGGGTACAGAGCATATCGTTGATTGCTTAGTAATAAAGAACGAGGAACAGTATGAATGTGAACTGAGGATGCCTGTGCCTCACCGAATAGAACAGAAGACTCTTCAGGTTGGCGAAGAGGTAATTTCTTGCAGCTTGGTTAGGTATCGAGAGTCCATTCATATCATTATTGAGATCGACGAGCTGCATGACGCTATACGAAATACAGCCGAGACGATTGCGAATCTATTGGGATTAACAGCGGACTATTCACTCATTGGTGTACTGCTGTATCAATCTGAGAGCCATGTGTTGACTCCGTTAATGTATGTTCCGCGTCTCGGCAGTATGATATGGGAAAGAGGCTGTGGATCGGGAACCGCATCTCTAGGAGCTTATTTGTCATGGAAGAGCAATCAAGAAATCGATATGAAGATCATGCAGCCCGGAGGACCAATGAAAGTATTTGCTTCATATAACAATGAATTATCGAAGGTCATAATAACTGGCACGGTCGGAATAGTAGCTGAAGGGAGAGCTTATATTCATGATTAATAAACGAAGCAGCTCCGGGTCAATCTTGATGAACTCCGCTGAGTTTATTCTAACATTAGAAGAATATTTGGAACGATTTCACAACCTGTCTCGAAAATACAATAGCACTTCACTCCATTCCTTGGAGCTTCAACAAACGTTAGACGAATACTCTGCGTTTATTACGAACCCAGCCCATCTAAGCTTATGGGAACAGCTAAATCCAGAAGAAGATTGGAGTCATTTAGTAGCAGGGCTTAGAAGGCAATCAGCACACTGCGTAGCTATTATGGAAAAATATCGTGCATTAAATGTACTCAGAGGCTCCTACGAATATTCTGAATATTTTAAAAATATTGAATCGTGCATTGAACAGGAATTTGGAGGCTTTCAAGTATCCTCAAGTTCAAAAGTGCTGCTGGTTGGATCTGGTTCATTCCCAATGACTCCATTGTTAATTGCCAAGAGAACAGGCGCAGCGGTATTAGGAATAGATATTGATGATGAAGCCATTCATTTAGGCCGCTCTGTATTGGACATTCTTGGTCCTGATCTACAAATCAGTCTGACTCATGAACCTGCTGAGAAGCTTGATTTCATTAAAGAAATTACCCATATCATTTTTAGCTCGACGGTAGAAGATAAGTTTAATATTATGGACCGATTGCATGAGTTAACCCACGAACAGGTTATTGTGGCGATGCGATACGGGAATCAGCTTAAATCCTTATCAATTTCCCGCTGCAGGAAGTTGATCCCGAAAAATGGACAATAGAAGAGCAGATTTTGCGGCCTGATCAGGTCTTTGATATTGCGTTATATAAGAAAAGCAGATGATCTTGAAAGATAGCGTAAGGAGGGCTTCATGAGCGATTTTAACCGAGTATTGATCTGCGGAACTGGACCTGTGTCTATTCAAATGGCGGTTTATATGAAAAAGAAGTTGAACAGTTATGTTGGGATTACAGGGAGAACCTCGTCCCGATCAGAACATTTTTTTACTGCCATAAATCACAGTGAGTCACAAATTCAGGCGAGCGTACAAAATGAGCTGCATCAGGACATGGCAGGAGAGTGCTCTGTTGATGAAATCTACAATAGCTATGAATCGGTAAAGGGTCAGTGGGATGTGTTGATGCTCGCGGTAACGACGGATGCGTATGGTCAGGTGCTTCACAAGCTGGATTCTAAGGTTATACAGCAAGCAAAATCCATCATTTTGATATCACCTACGCTCGGATCAAACCATTTGGTCCAAGGCTATATTACTGAACTTAATCCATCTGCTGAAATTATCAGTTTTTCTACATATTTGGGAGACACCCGCTGGATAGAAGGCACACCGTCCAATCGTGTACTTATTACAGCCGTTAAGAAGAAGCTTTATATAGGCTCTACAGTCCCGGCATCCCGTAATGTGGGCAGGTTGTGCACCATTTTTGAACAATCAGGTATCGATATGGAGAGGGTGAATTCGCCTATTGCAGCCGAAGGCCGAAATATATCCCTGTATGTACATCCTCCGTTGTTCATGAATGACTTTTCATTAGAGACCATTTTTGGGGAGTCGGATATGCCGAGATATGTTTATAAATTGTTCCCAGAAGGCCCCATTACCCAGGATTTGATTCGTGAAATGCTTCATTATTGGAAGGAAATATCGGCTGTATTAAAGGCTGTTCAGGTAGAGCCTGTCAATCTGCTTGAGTTCATGATCGATGATAACTACCCGGTCAGAAAAGAAAGTATACATCGTCATGAGATTGAACATTTCACTCAGCTCGAGAGTATACATCAGCAGTATTTACTTTATGTACGTTATGCCTCTCTGCTAATCGATCCTTACTCGAGGCCAGACAAGGATGGCAAATATTTTGACTTCTCAGCCATTCCATTCAAGAAGACGTTTATTAACAAGGAAGGGAAATGGGATATCCCGAGAATGCCGAAGGAGGACTATTACCGAATTAAGATTATTCAGGGAATTGCGAAGCACCTAAACATCGGTTGTCCTACACTGGATTGTTTCGTAGAGAGATACGAGAGCAAAATTCGAGAAAGCGCGATACGACATCATGACAGAGATTACTCTGATGCTTTTACAGCACAATCCTTTGCCAACGACTTGGAGCGAATCTGCCTGACAATCTAGTATATAAGGGGAATTTTTTGTCTTTTATAAATCGTAATGTTTACGTATAAAAAACGAATTAGAATCATATTACAGTGATAAAGGGAGAGATCAAGGTTGTACTTTACATCATTTAAAAAGAATTGGATTTTAATACTGGCTGCTGCCGTCATGCTGGCCGGATGCTCGGCTACAGCTGATAATGAGCCAGCTGCAAACAGCGCAAACCAGGAAAAAGAATTGGTTTATGCTGCCGCAAAAGACATTAATGATATGAATCCTCACTTATACACAGGTTCAATGCCTGCTCAGGGAATGGTGTACGAATCCCTTGTTGAGAACACGATAGAGGGAATTAAGCCTGCACTCGCCGAATCGTGGGAGATTTCTGAGGATGGGAAAACCTATACCTTTCATCTCAGAGAGGATGTGAAGTTCCACGACGGAGAGCCATTTAATGCCGAGGCGGTCAAGCTTAACGTAGAAGCTGTACAGAGAAACGCAGATAAACATTCCTGGATTAAATTATCGACCAATATGAAAAGCATAAATGTGATTGATGATTATTCCGTTGAACTTGTGCTCTCTGAAGCATACTACCCGGCTCTAATCGAGTTATCCATGACAAGACCTTTTGTGTTTATATCACCAAATGACTTTATTGAAGGCGAGACCAAAAATGGAGTAAAGGGATTTCATGGAACAGGTCCTTATGTTCTGAAGGAGCATAAAAAAGAAGAGTATGCCGTATTTGAAGCCAATGAGCAATATTGGGGAGAGACGCCGAAAGTAAAGAGAATTACTGCAAAGGTGCTTCCTGCAGGAGAGACAACCTATCTTGCGATGCTGAAGGGTGAGGTGAATTTTGCATTTACGGACGACCGGGGAGCGGACAGCTTGGACATCGAAGCCATGGATCAATTAGTAGACTCCGGAGATTATCAATTGGTAAGAAGTGAGCCTGTGAATACCAAAATGATTGTAGCCAACAGCAGCAAAGCGGATAGCCCGGTGAGCGATACAGCCGTGCGGGAGGCGATATGGTATGCCATAGACAGAGAAACGATTGCCAGAGACATTTTTGATCAAACGGAAACACCGGCGAATACCTTGTTCTCAGCTAATGTAGAGTACGCGGATATAGGTTTAACAGAACGCGGCTACGACTTAGACAAGGCTGTATCGATACTAGACAGCGCTGGATGGCCATCTGATGAAGCCGGATCAAGAATGAAGAATGGTAAACCGCTCAATGTAAGTCTTTATTATGATGTAAACTCCTCCTCTCAGAAGACGCAGGCCGAATTTATTCAGAGCTCACTTGCAGGAATCGGCATACAGCTGGAAATACGCGGAGAGGAGTCAGCTTCCATTGCCAGCAGAAGAGCCAGCGGTGATTATGAATTGCTATTCAATCAAACGTGGGGACTTGCTTATGATCCGCAGAGCACCGTATCGGCGTTTACCTCAGAATCATCGTACCTATACACTACACAGGGGATAGAACAGGCAGATGAGCTGTATACAAAAATAAATGAAGTGATGATATCTACAGATGAGGAAGCACGTAAAGCGTTGTACTCTGACATTCTTACCATTGTGCATGATGCAGCGGTATTTATTCCAATCTCTAATGGCAGCGTAACCGTAGTAGCTCCTTCGGAGTTGAACGGTATTTCATTTAAACAAACGCAATTCGAGCTGCCTTTCGATCAGATGTATTTTGAGTAAGAAAGGAGACGGCAATGAGGAGTTATGTTGTTAAACGTCTGCTGATATCGCTTCCGCTTCTTCTAATTATTTCTTTTATCACCTTCATATTAGTTAATTTATCCCCTTTGGGTCCTGCGGAAGCCGTACTTCAAGCACAAGGTATTCCAGTGATTACAGAGGAATTAATCCTGCAGACAGAAAAAGAACTCGGTATGGATGCACCGCTGATTGTTCAATTCTTTAAATGGCTCGGAGCCGTGCTTCAGCTCGACTTTGGAAAGTCTTTCGTTAACGGAGTGCCTGTAAGTGAGTTAATAGGGCCTGCCTTTATGAACACATTTAAGCTTACTCTCGTATCTTCGATATTCATCATTATTTTATCCATAGTATTAGGTGTTCTCTGTGCACTGCAAGAAGGGAAATGGCTTGATAAGTTCGTTAGAGGAATATCCTTTGTTCTAACTTCAATGCCAACCTACTGGCTGGCTGCACTTATGATTTGGTATTTTTCGGTCAAGCTCGACTTACTGCCAACAAGCGGGATGGGGGGATATCAGCACTACATCCTGCCTGTATTGGTCATCTCTATAAGCTATGCCGGTATCTATTTTAGAAATGTGCGCAGCTCGATGCTGAACAATCTCCATGAGGATTATGTGCTCTATGGGCGTGCAAGCGGATGGAAAGAACGAAAAGTCATACAGCATATCCTAAAAAATTCACTGCAGGTCGCTGTATCTATTTTTTGCCTTGCGGTGCCGGTTATTTTGGGAAGTACGGTGGTCATCGAGAATGTATTTGCATGGCCGGGTCTAGGAAGTTTGAGCGTAAAATCAATCTTAAGCCGGGATTTTCCGGTCATACAGGCTTTTGTTCTGATACTGGCCGTCTCCTTTGTTCTTTTTAATACCATAGCCGATATTGTAAATGCACTGCTCAATCCGAAGTTAAGGAATGATCTGTAAATGAGAATATGGAGAAATTTAAGGCGTGACATGCTGGCAGTTATTAGTTTGTTCATTCTAGCTTTAGTGATGATAGCAGGAATTTTTGCACCTTGGTTTGCCCCTCATGATCCCTTGAAAGTGAATATGGCCCTTCGATATGGCACACCGACATGGGAGTACCTGTTAGGTAATGATCATTTAGGCAGATGTATTCTATCAAGGCTGATCTATGGAATTCGTCCAAGCGTATTATGGGTTATCGCTGCACTTGCCGTGTCTTTGTGTGCGGGCGGAATAATGGGGTTTATCGCAGGCTATTTTAGGGGAAAAACAGACGCAATCATTATGCGTTTATGCGACGTTCTGCTGTCGTTCCCTGGTTATGTAATGACCTTGGCCATCATTGGTGTGTTTGGAGTGGGGCTGGAAAATATATTAATTGCCTTCATTATCATGAAATGGACCTGGTTTGCCCGAATGATCAGAACCTCTGTCATGCAATATACGGAGTCGAATTACATAAGATTCTCCAAAGCGGCCGGGGTCAGTACCCCCCGTATTTTATATAAGCATTTGCTGCCGTTGGCGATGTCTGACATTGCTGTCCTTGCCAGCAGTTCACTAGGATCCATGATCCTGCAAATATCCGGCTTTTCCTTTCTGGGACTAGGCATCCAGGCTCCGAGCCCTGAGTGGGGCATGATGCTGAACGAGGCACGAGAGGTTATGTTTACACGTCCTGAACTCATGCTTGCGCCTGGACTTGCCATTATTGTCATCGTCACAAGCTTTAATTTCTTATCGGATGCACTGCAAAATGCAATCAATCCAAAGCTGGCAAGCTCTATGGATAATCAGCGGAGGAAAAGCAGGATTTTTGGAATGAAAATTAAAGGGATAAAGGCGGTGAAATAGATGGGGAAACTTCTTGAAGTTCAAGATTTAAACATCTGGAACACTCACACGGGAACAACAATCGTTCACGATGTCTCTTTTGAGCTTAAGAGCGAAAGCTGCCTGGCGATCGTAGGCGAAAGCGGGAGCGGAAAGACGCTAACTTGCAGATCGATCATGCGTTTGAACAAGCCTTGGCTCAGTCAATCGGGAACGATTCGATTTAAAGGCGAGGATTTGAACGAGCTATCCGAAAAAGAGATGCGAAAAAAAAGAGGGAAGCAGCTGTGCATGATCCTTCAGAATGGGATGAATGTCTTTGATCCCTCCTGTGTGATTGGAGTCCATTTGAGAGAAACATTAGCTGAGCATTATGGATGGAATAAAAAAGAAATCGAAGTCCGTATGGCAAAAGCAATGGAACAAGTAATGCTGAAACACCCGTTAGAGGTGATGAATAAATATCCGCATCAGTTGTCAGGAGGCATGCTTCAAAGAGTGATGATTGCACTCGCCTTGGTGCTTGAGCCTGATATCATCATTGCCGATGAGCCGACAACTGCACTCGACAGCCTTACGCAGTATGAAGTACTGGAGCAATTTACTAGACTTAGAGAAGAGCTCGGCTGCTCTATGCTGTTTATATCACATGATCTGGCAGCCGTAAAACGGCTGGCTGATGAAGTCATAGTTATGAAGAACGGAGAGCTCATCGAAAAAGGCTTGGTGGATAAAATCTTTTACGGTCCAGACCATGAATATACGAAATATTTAGTGTCCAGCAGACTTACACTTAGCAATCATTTCAAGAGACTGATGGGAGCGAGGAATATTGCTGAAAGCGGAGCAAGTCGAGAAATCCTATAAAAAAGGAGGATTATTCTCAAGAGAGAGGCAGGAAGTCATTAGAAATGTCAGCTTCGAATGTCAGGAGGGAGAATGCTTAGGTATTATTGGAGAGAGTGGAAGCGGAAAGTCCACATTGGGTAGGTTAATACTCGGTATTGAGAAGCCTGACCGGGGAAAAATCACCTGGAATCATCAAAATGTTCTGGATAGAAGCGTCAGATCCGGTAACATCAGTGCTGTGTTTCAGGATTATACTTCTTCCATTAATCCGTATTTTACAGTGGAAGAGGCAATGAGGGAGCCGATTAGACATTTGGGAGTTAAGGATGAGGAGGCACTTATTGATCAATTATTAAATCAAGTCGGATTGAGCTCTTCCTTTCTCAAGATGTATCCGCATGAATTATCCGGGGGACAGGCGCAGCGAGTCTGTATAGCAAGAGCTCTATCTACATCTCCGAAATGTATCTTATTAGATGAGGCAATAAGCTCTTTAGATGTTTCAGTTCAGGTTCAAATTTTAGAATTATTGAAGGAATTAAAGAGGATTTATCAAATGACTTATGTGTTTATTACGCATGATATTCAAGCCGCTGCTTATCTCTGTGACCGGGTCATGATCTTTAAAGAGGGACAAGTTGTTGAAACGATTAGAATAGAAGACTTGAAAGATGTACAAAGCCTGTATGCCAAAACTTTATTAAACTCGTTAATTACACTATAACGATATTACTGTAGCTGCATTTTATTGCAAGGAGGAACAAGACGGATGAACGGGGCATTGTCATGGCCTTTTATACGACTATATTTGCTGGTGCTCCTGTACTTCAGCGCCAATGCTATACTTAATGTAATGATTCCTTTAAAGGGAAATGAGGCTGGGGCGAGCAACCTGACGATTGGGCTTGTAATGGGCGCCTACTTATTTACAACGATGTTTTTTCGGCCGTGGGCCGGCTTGATGATCGAGAAATACGGTCCGATAAAAATACTGCGTATCATCTTGATTACTAACGGAATTGCATTAATTTTATATGCATTGACGGATTTAAGGGGCTATGTCATTGCTCGTATTCTGCAAGGAGTATCTACCGCTTTTTTTTCCATGGCTTTGCAGATCGGCATTATGGATTCACTGCCTGAGAAAGACCGTTCTCAGGGGATTTCCTTTTACTCTTTGTTTTCCTATATACCTGGAATAGTAGGACCCTTGTTTGCACTCATGCTGTGGCAGACAGGAGACAATCGCTATTTTGCGGCGGTCATGATATCGATTGCGGTGCTGACTGGACTTGCTGGCTATACTGCAAAAATGAAAGAGGACGTGAATCCGCCAAAGTCTAAGGAGAAGGAAACAGGACCCGGTATGCGCGGTTCTTTTCATCTGCTGTTTAAAAATCCTGATTTATTTCAATGCAGTATGCTAATGCTGATCGCTTCCGTTGTTTTTGGGAGCTTCGCTACCTTTATTCCGTTATATTCGGCTCAGATTACATATGGCAACGCCGGTATATTTCTTATGCTCCAGGCCGGCACGGTTGTCCTCTCCCGCATTGTACTTAGGAAGAGAATTCCTTCGGATGGAAAATGGCACCCGCTTTTTGTTTCAGGAACTTTATTATCGTTAACTTTAGCTGCTGTATTCGTCAGTTTATCTGTCACAAGCGGAGCTGTCTTATTCTATCTAAGTGCCGTATTAATCGGTGCAGCTCAGGCGATACTGTACCCGACATTAACGACATATTTATCCTTTATTCTTCCTCAGGATCAGCGAAATGTGTTAATCGGATTATTTATTGCAACCGCGGATCTAGGTGTCTCCTTGGGAGGAGTGGTCATGGGCCCGGTAGCTGATATTTCTTCGTATTCTTTCATGTACATGATATGTGCTTTTTTGGGCGCAGCATTAATCATTTTTACTTTTGCAAGTCGATTACAGAAATCATAAGTTTATCTAATTAAAAAGCCGCCATATGGCGGCTTTATTATGCTAAGATTACAACCATTGTTCAAAATTCTTTAGGATAAAATCGCCTTCTAATTCCAGCCGCGTATCCGGTTTGCTACCGTCATAATAGTTAACGTCCATCGTAGTACCAGTCCATTGCACGCCAAAGACACCGTTGCCTTTATATTCGATCCTTCCACGATTGTCATTAACCTCTTGATGTTCAAAATAATAAAGCCTTGCATCCAGACTTCTTGAGCTTTCGTTATACCCATGCGACAGTGTGAATTCCATAGACGTAAAATGGTTTAAATGTAGTTCATCAAGATATATAGTAAGCTCCGCTCCCGGATTACTCATCAATTCCTCTGGATCCGGTAAAGGGATAAGTGGAGTGGTATCTGTTTCTGCTTCAAACCAAAGCATAACCTGCTGACGTCCATCTACATCTGTCTGTGTTGCATAAGCCTGAGCTTCCTCTAAAACATGTTTTTCGGTCCCGTTGTAACGAATAAGAGTTAAAGTTCCTGGCATGATATTCTCCTTTTTTACTATAATCAAATGGTTTTCAGGAAAATTATAACATGAGTTTAGAGCCCGATTCCTTTAATTGTAAATACGAAAAACCAAAAAAGTAAGTACAATATACCAAATACATAAGCCATATGTATTCCCTCCAAAAATCTCACTTAGGAACTAAACATGCTAAAATAGCAGCAAATTTTATTCTCCTGAATATTTTGGACCAAATGATTTCATAATATCCTTGGTTTGAATAAACCCTTGATCTGGTTCTTCAACATATAACATGTGAAAATACGAGGAGGATAATAAAATGGAATATCAACAAAACCACCAAAATATGCAGACAGGTATGGTTCCGCCGCAAATGAATCATGGAGGACATGAAATGTTTGATGTTCATGAAGTACTGGGAGGAGCTGTTACTGCATTAAATACGTATACCATGCTCAGTCAGCATGTGCAGGACCCAGAGCTTCGTGACATTATTCAGCGCCAGAAACAATTTATGACAGATGAGTACAATACCACTTTAGAATGCTTTAAGACAGGACAAGATCCTTCTAAACCAACACAAAGCTATAAAATGAATCAGGGTAACGACTTTACTTACGGTATTAAACCGGGTCAGCCGAATAAACCAATTCAATCTGCGGCAGAAATTAATGATGAGGTTATTTCCTGCAGCATGCTGCACGCGGTTAAATCTGGTGCGACATCTAAAACGACGGCAGCATTAGAATCCACAAATCCAGTTGTACGCCGAGTGCTTGCGGATTCTCTTCCTAACTGTATCGAGATGGCATATGAAATTTCGTTATATCAAAATAAACATGGCTACTATCAAGTGCCTCAGCTTACTCAGCAGGACATGCAGCAAATGCAAAATGGTTACGCTCCTGCCCAAATACAGCCGCCAATGGGTGGGAATATGTCGTTTCATTAAACACAATACAAAAAAGCACCGGTTCTTGAATTGGAACCGGTGCTTTTTTTGTTGTCAGACGAAGCGGGAGGGAGGAACCTTATAATATTTTTTGAACGACTTAGAGAAGCTGTAAGGATCAGGATATCCGAGCAGGCTAGCAATTTGCTGGACTGTATACTCCTTGCTGTAGAGCAGTTCGCGTGCATGATTCATTTTTAACTGATAGATATATAAACCGGGAGTAACTCCCAGTGCCTGCTTGAAATAGAAAATGAAATACTTCTCTGACATCCCCGCAAGCTCAGCAAGCTCCCGGGCACGAAGAGGCTGATCCAAATGCTCATTTATGTAATCGAAGACAGACTGAAGCGACTGTAAGTTCATGATTCTTTTTCGGCCTTGGGCATTACTTGTAAATCCACCCTGATATTCATTACGGCCGTAACATTCTAAAATTTTTGCAATGAGGACAGTAAGACAGCCCTTTAATCGAATTCCAGACATCGGAGAGCTGGTTTGATACCGCTCAAACGCTTCCAGAAACAACTGAACTTCCTCCTGAACGAGCGAGCGGGCAATAATCCCGGGCAGCTGGAATTGATCTAAGATTTGAAGCTGATTTCCCAGTATAAAGTCAAAGTGCGTGAACGTAAACTTACAGCCGGATCCAAGAGCTGTAGCGGTATAAGCTACCTTGGGACTGAATAAAATCAAGTCACCTTCGGAAGCAAGATGGACCTGATCATTGATACGTATTTCAATCTCTCCCTCATGTAGATACCATAGGTCATAATCGTGATGTTGTTTACTCTCTATCCAATCCCTCGGATGTATAACCTCTCTGCAAGAATTAATGCGAAGCATGACATGCTCTGAGAGCTCATTAAAAATATTCAAATTGTACATTGAACTACACTCCCATACTTTTAGACATATCTACTATTTATTCAATATAGCACAAGAAGCGAGTAGGGTATAAACATCTTACTAAATGACATGTTTAGCTTACCAGGAGGCATTCCGTAATTATGACAATGACCTAAAATGAAGGTAATGAAAGGAGGAGATTAACATTTCTAATCAAAAACCGAAAGTAGTCGTGTTGGGAGCAGGAAGCTTGTTTTTTGGCAGACAGGCCATTTGGCAAATGGTTCATTCCGAGTATCTGAATAAAGGAACCTTATCCTTGGTGGATACAAATGAAGAACGCTTGAACAAGCTGGTCAAGCTCGCAAATATGGTAACCGCAGCTAATAAAGTGGACCTGAAGATTGAGGGCTCTGTTGATCGCAGGCAGGTGCTTAAGGATGCAGACTTTGTCGTGCTTAGCTTTGCGGAGGATACCGTAAAGTATAGAGGGATTGATTGCGAAGTTTCCGAAAAGTACGGGATAAGAATGTGTTCAGGAGATACGATTGGACCAGGGGGAATCTTCCGTGCCATGCGTGAGCTGCCCGTTATTATGGAATGCGTGAAGGATATAGAAGAACTCTGTCCGCAGGCATGGGTTATCAATTACATCAATCCGTCGACTGTACATGGAATGGCGTTAAAGCGGTACGCGCCACAGCTCAAAAGCTTTGCTCTATGTGATTCGCATCATATGCCTCACAAGAAAAGGATCTATGCTGAACGGGCTGGTATTATTAAGAACAAAGATGAGTATACCGATGAGATCGACCGTAAGCTTGACCTGCGAATTGCTGGAGTAAATCATTTCACCTGGCTGTTAAAAGCGGAGTATGAAGGTCAGAATATACTTCCCGACATAGCCGAATCAATGAAGCGGTCGGCGGAGACAGAAACCGTAGGAGGAGATACAGGAGCCAAGGCACTTTTTAATGACGCGATCAGCTACCAACTATACGAGATTTTTGGGTATGTCCCAACCTGTACCGCTCATACGAAGGAGTATGTTCCTTATTGGCAGGGTTTAGGTCAATTAAAGGATGCGATTCCACCGCTTTCGATTTGGGAGACCGAAGACCGTTATAAGAGACATGAGGAAATGTGGCAGCAGGTAGATGGTTATATCAGCGGAGAAATACCTATCGAAAATTATATGACTTCATTTGGTCCAGATCATGCGACAGATATTATTGAGAATATGGTCGGGGGATTAGGTAAGCCTTTCTACATTAATACCTTTAATCAGGGCGCTGTAACTAATATGAACGACGACGCTTTTCTGGAGCTGTTATGTGAGGTCAGCATGGATGGTGTGAAGCCGCTTCCTGTTGGTGAAATGCCGCGCGGGATTCGTGGAATGCAAGAGCTTGTCTTGGACACCCATGAATTGACCGCGGAAGCTGTCATAGAAGGCAGCCGCGAGAAGCTGAGAAGGGCCATGCTGACAGATCCTTTAATTCATTCGATCGCCGATGCCGACCAGATTATTGCTGAGCTGCTGGAGCTTGAAAAAGACATTATTCCTGAAAAATGGTATACAAAGAGTTATGCATAATCCTAGAATTCATCGTAAGCTGCCGTATTGGCAGCTTTTTTATTTATATTCCATTTCATTTCATTTGCGATTATGATAGACATTGAAGAAAAAGTCATTATATGGGAGAGAACACGATGATACAGTCAGTAATCTTTGATATGGATGGGACATTATTTCAAACCGATACAATTTTAGAATTATCCTTAGATGATGTCTTTCAACACTTGAGAGACCAAAATGAATGGACAGAAGCCACTCCTATTGAGAAGTATCGTGAAATCATGGGAGTTCCTTTACCCACAGTATGGGAGGAGCTGCTGCCTAACCATCCTTATGCAATTAGAGAGGAAGCTAACCTGTTGTTCCTTGAGAGCCTAATTAACAATATTAAAAAAGGAAAGGGATCCCTATATCCTAATGTAAAGGAGATATTAAGCTATCTTAAAGAAAACAATATCTCTATGTACATAGCGAGCAATGGTTTAACGGATTACTTAGAAGCCATAGTAAGTCATTACAAATTGGATACTTGGGTCAGTGAAACCTTCAGCATTCAGCACATACCATCTTTGAACAAAAGTGATTTAGTCCAAACGATTATTGAAAAATATCATATTACTTCAGCGGCGGTAGTAGGAGATCGTCTATCGGACATCAAGGCGGCGAAGGATAATAGTCTGACAGCAATAGGTTGTAAGTTTGACTTCTCACAAGAAGACGAGCTTGCTGAGGCCGATATTGTAATTGATGATTTAATAGAGTTAAAAACCATATTGGCCGCAGTTAATAATGCTGTTTAAGCTGAACTTGAAAATCCATACACACACTTTCAAACGATTTTTGCATAACGGGAGGGTATCATGGCTTCATCCAATTCTCTTCGTCAGCTGACCGGCAATGCCAAAGGCTGTCTCATTTATGAACCGCTGTTTCTAATTCCGTACAGTATGTTTGTGACCTACAGCTCGATCTTTATGTATCAGCTCGGAGTTACGGAAACAGGAATCGGCTGGATTACTTCCATCGGTTTGCTTGTACAGGTGCTCTCTTCCTTTCTCAGCGGATATCTTACAGACCGGATGGGGCGAAAGCGCGCGTTGCTCTATTTTGACGTGCTGAGCTGGAGTGTAGCTACCCTGCTGTGGGCGGTCTCCCAAAATTTTTGGTTTTTCGTTATTGCCGCAATTGTAAACGGATTCCAAAAGGTTCCTCATACAGCGTTTTATTGCCTGCTCGTTGAGGATACAGCACCCAAAGAAAGAACGTATGTATTTACTTTACTGCAGCTCATCAGTGTGGTCGGCGGTTTATTCGCTCCAATTGGCGGGTTACTGGTGTACCATTTCTCACTTGTCCCTGGAGTTCGCATTATGTTCGTACTTGCCTTTATTATGATGACCATTCAGTTTATCGGGCGCCACTATGCGACCAAAGAGACAGATATAGGCTATCGTAAAATGAAGGAAGCGAAGTCAATGAGCATAAAAGAGGGGATGTCCGACTACTTATCGGTGCTGAAGGTGATGCTTCGCAGTCCGCTGCTGTTAATCATATTTGGTGTCTATATTTTGTTTAACTTTCAAACAACAGTGAAGACAACTTATGTTTCGATCTTCATGGTCGAATATTTACAGCTCGGAAGCGGCCTGATTTCTGTATTCCCGGCTTTTTCCTCCGTTATTATGCTCATGTTTATGCGATGGATTATGCCGCGCATCAGCGAATCTCAGGTGAACCGCACTATGGTATGGGGCTTTGTCATCTCAGTATTGTCTAATGTCATTCTGGTTATTGCACCGAAAGGTGACTTAATCCTATTGAGTATTAGCACGATCGTTGCTGCAATCGGTACCATGATGACCTATCCATATTTGGAGACTGCTGTAGCCAATGCGATTGATGATGAAAATCGGGCCAAAATATTCGCTTTGCTTCAGGTGCTGATCCTGATCGTGATTTCACCTTCCGGCATTATCGGCGGCTGGGCTTACGGATTAGATCCGAGAATTCCATTTCTGCTTGTAGCCGCAGCATTTGTGATCAGTATCCCGCTGATGATGGTTTATACCAAGAAGCAAGGTCAGCTCCAATCCAATCTAGGCAGCAACGTGAACAATAATAACAGTTTTTGATAAGTGTATGCACAATGCATTGTCCCAAGCATTTTACAAGCAGTAACAAAAAAGTCGCCGAAATGCGGCTTTTTTTGGTTAAAGCCAGCTCACTCTGTTTAATTTATATTGATGCAATAAATCTATTTAATCGATTAAAACATAAGCTCACTTTGTTATGGTGGAAATGTTCTGTTTTGAGACACACCTACTGAATTTACTTATTTAGGAGGTTTTCATTTTGGCAGATAACAAAGATATGAACAAGGACAACGATCAAGACAAACCACGTGAAACACTGACGACTAGACAAGGTCATCCTGTGACGGATAACCAAAACATCCGTACCATCGGTAATCGCGGTCCAGCGACACTTGAGAATTACCATTTCATTGAGAAGATTTCCCACTTTGATCGGGAAGAAGTGCCGGAACGGGTAGTTCATGCAAGAGGGTCTGGGGCATTTGGTTATTTTGAAACCTATGGAAAAGTTGGAGATGAGCCTGTTGAGAAATATACCCGCGCAAAAGTCTTTTCAGGTGCAGGCAAGAGAACACCGCTGATGGTTCGTTTCTCTACAGTGGCCGGAGCGAAGGACTCTCCAGAAACCGCGAGAGACCCGCGCGGCTTTGCAGTTAAAATGTATACAGAAGACGGTAACTGGGATCTGGTTGGGAACAATCTGAAAATATTCTTTATCCGTGATGCCATGAAATTCCCGGATATGATTCATGCGTTCAAAGCGGACCCAGCTTCTAATGTCTCACACCCTCAGCGGATGTTTGACTTTGTATCTCGTTCACCTGAGGCCACTCATATGATTACATTCTTGTTCTCTCCTTGGGGAATTCCGGCTACATACCGTCATATGCAGGGCTCTGGTGTAAATACGTATAAATGGGTTAATGACAAGGGCGAGGCTGTACTCGTTAAATATCACTGGGAACCAAAACAGGGTATCCGTAATTTAACTCAAGAAGAAGCAGATACGGTTCAAGCGAAAAATGTGGGTCATGCTACGCAGGATTTATACGAAGCGATTGAGCGCGGCGATTATCCGGAATGGGAGCTGTTTGTTCAAATTATGGAGGATGATTACCATCCAGAGCTGGATTTTGATCCGCTTGATGATACAAAGCTTTGGCCGGAGGACCAATTTCCTTGGCTGCCCGTAGGCCGTATGGTCTTGGATCGCAATCCGGTCGATTTTCACGCAGAAATCGAACAGGCTGCCTTCGGTACGGGCGTGCTTGTTGACGGTATGGATTTCTCAGATGATAAAATGCTGCAGGGCCGCACCTTCTCCTACTCTGATACCCAGCGATATCGGGTAGGTTCTAACTATCTTAAACTGCCTGTTAACGCGCCAAAAACAGCCGTTCGTACAAACCAGCACCGTGGTCAAATGGATATTCGTGATCCGAGGGAATCTGGAGATAATCCTCATATTAACTATGAGCCGTCCATGATTGGCGGGTATGAGGAGGCGAGCAAGGAGGGGCGCCCTCAGCATCGTCCGACCTACAATGCGGCTGCAATGAGTGAACCAATTGATCGTCCAAACAACTATGGACAAGCTGGTGAAACATACCGCAGTTTTGAAGATTGGGAACGAGATGAATTGATCAAGAATTTATCTGAGGCACTTGCGGTCTGTGACACAAAAATTCAAACAGCAATGATAGAGCACTTCACACAAGCAGATGAAGATTACGGCCGGCGTGTGAAGGAAGGCATTGATATGAAAGTGAAAGAATTGAGAGAATTGGAGATGGAGAACAAGCTTCCAGGCCGCGAAGCGGGCAAATCCAAATATGGTCAAGGTTCACTTGCTGCGAACGAGGCAACTGAAGATGCAGTCAAGAAAAGTCACGAAGCAGAACCTTATTAATATAAGTAATAATGAGATTAGGCTGTCAATCTGTCAGTAAAACTGGCGGAATGGCAGTCTTTTTTTGATTATACCGTCTAGGCAGGATGTACAGAGTTTATGTACAATATAATAGTCTTTTGTTTAGGGATCATACCTCATGGATGGAGCTGAAGAGAACAAATGGAGAATAAAAAAAGAACAATTTTGTTTCAAGGCGATTCGATAACTGACGGTAACTGGGGAAGAAATATGGATCCAAATCATATTTTGGGACACGGATATGTGTACCTTGTTGCAGCACAGCTTGGAGCACAGTTTGCACATCGTCAGCCGCTATTTATGAATAGAGGAGTCAGCGGCAACCGTGTTGCCGATCTTTACGCGAGATGGAATGAAGATACCTTTAGCATAAAGCCTGACCTCATTAGCATTCTCGTTGGTGTAAACGATGCAGGGAGCATTATATCAGGCAGCCCTCGCGGTGCGATAGACCGATTCGAACGAATTTATCGCCAGCTGTTGAACGAGACACGTGAGGTTCTTCCTGATGCAGGGCTTGTGCTTTGTGAGCCATTTGTACTGCGTACATCATCAACAGAAGAAAAATGGAATATGTGGCGTGATAAAATAGATGAGTATGGTACGATCGTTCGGAAGCTGTCCGATGATTTCGACACACTGTTCGTACCTTTACAGAAAACATTCGATCAAGCGGTACAAAGTGTAAATACGGAGTATTGGGTATGGGATGGAATTCACCCCACAACTGCAGGTCATCAGCTTATTGCTAACGAGTGGTTGAAAGTGGTTCAGCAAAGCAGGTTTGCGATTCAATAGTGCTTAAATTAACAAAACTAATAGGAGAGTTACTACATGCAGCTAAGAGAGATTGAGGAAAAAGATAATAAGCAAGTAGAGGATCTTATTAGAACCTGTTTAATTGAATTTGGGGCCAACAAGCCAGGAACAGCATGGACAGATCCGAATCTTGGAGATTTCTATAATCTCTATCAATCCGAAGGCTCCAAGTATTGGGTTGTTGAGGGTAAGGGAAGAATCGTTGCAGGCTGCGGTATTGGGCCGATTGAGGGCTTTCCGGAGGTGTGTGAGCTGCAAAAAATGTACGCTTTTCAAGAGTCACGCGGTACTGGAGCGGCGAAAGAATTGCTTGATGCAGCATTGGATTTTGCCAAATTGCATTATACGAAGTGCTATCTCGAGACGTTTAATAATATGACCGCTGCCAATAAATTTTACCAGAAGAACGGTTTTCTTTCATTAACAAAACCGCTTATTGAAACAGAGCATTTTGCCTGCGACGCTTGGTATATTAAGGATTTATAAGATAACGAGGAGGGCATTATAAATGAGTAACAAAGGCTGTATTAAATGCGGCAGTACTGATGCAGATACGAAGGAAGTAGCCATGACAGGTACCGGATTGTCCAAAATGTTTGATATTCAAAACAATCAATTTGTTGTCGTTTACTGCAACAATTGCGGTTATTCAGAGTTTTATAACAAGAAGGCTTCCAAAGCCTCCAATATATTGGACTTCTTCTTCGGCGGGTAAGAGCGGATATGAGTGAGGTAAGCAGCATGGTTCATTCTTTAAAAAAGATGGACTGGTCCAGTTTGAAATACAATAATGAATATTGGCAGGCTGTTGGAGAATACGATATTTTCGTTAAAGGCAGCAGTGATCAGCCAGAAGAAAAGTATCTGGAACTGGCCAAATTTGTAATATCGGAAATGGAAGATGTGACCCACAGAGCGATTGAGTTTTTAGAAAGCTTTTTGAAGCAGGAAGGTACTTGGGAAGTCTATACGCTCGATTTCGGCTGCTGCAGCAGCAACGTAAGGCATGATTTTGAGCTGACTTTTAACTTCGAAGACAAAAACGATAAGCACAAATATGCATATACGTATTATGTCGTCAGTTTTGATATTCAAAAATTCGGAGAGAGAACACATTTCAAGCCGCAAAGATTGGAAATCGGTTTTTGTTAAGGACATTTAAAGTTCAAAGACTAGAGCTAATAAAATATGCTCAACAGATAAAGAATGTGACATGTGTACAATTCCATGGTCGCATTCTTTTTTTGTATGTGATAACCATAGAATGAGAAAATATAATCATTTAAGAAAAGGAACAATAATTATATTATGTAAACTTAAATACATTCAAAAATGTAATAGTTCGAACAGGTTTTACTGTATACTTTTATGGTAATATGAAATATAAGGAAAAATAAACAAAGAGAGGTATGTTATGGTGCAGCATGACAAAGAGGAAATATCGTACAAGCGACGCTTTAGTTTTCGATTAAATTTTTTCTTTTTTAGTGCTTTCCTTATATTTTCTATCATTATTATTCGGCTGGCGGTGCTTCAGTTTGTCGAAGGTCCTGTGCTTGCCCAGCAGGAGAGCAACAGTGTAACGAAGAGCATTCCCTTACTTCCTGTGCGAGGCACCATTTTTGACGCTACTGCTAAGACTAAGCTGGCCTATTCCGAGCCGATTCAATCTTTATACATTACGCTTTATAAGAACTATAGCCAAACTACGAATGGATCAGAAAATCCAAACCGGACGGAAATAGAGGAACTGGCTGAAGATCTCGCAAAAGTGTTTGAAAAGCATGGAGATCAGGACAGAGAACCCATGACTGTTCAGAATATCATTAATGCATTGGATCTTGGATACCGTCAAACTCATGGGTATACGCCAAGATTAATTAAGAGCGATTTGTCCCAAAAAGAGATAGCTTACTTTCTTCAGCATAAGACGGAGTATCCAGGCATCAGTGTTATTGAAGAAAGCGTGCGTAAATACGACGAGGATACGGTGGCGGTGCAAGCCATTGGTTATTTGAAAACATTTAAAACGTCCAAGTCCTTGGCAGAATATGAAGCTATTCATACCTCAAACAGCACTCAGACGGATGCGGGATTGGTATATTCCGAAATGGAGTATGTCGGTGTAGATGGACTCGAAAGGCAGTATCAGGATGCTCTTCGGGGAAAAGCAGGATACAGTGAAATTCCAATTAATCCATACAATTTACCGGAAGAAGGAACCGTTCTTAAGCCTCCGGTAAAAGGACATAATCTGATATCCACCATCCATAAGGATATTCAGCTCGCTACTGAAGAAGCGATTGTGGAGCAGTTGGATTGGCTTCATAAGAATCCTGTATCCGGAAAACTGCACAAAGATGCCAAGACCGGCTTCGCAGTAGCTATGGAAGTCGATACAGGCAACGTTGTCGCTATGGCCAGCATGCCGGATTATGATCCTAATGCTCCTTGGGATTATGACAAGATCAAATACATTTACCGGAATGGAACCGTGGAGTCTTTTCCTCCCGACGATACAGGAACGCATCCTGAGTCAACAGTTCTGCTAGGTTCAACGATAAAACCGCTTAGTGTGCTGATTGGCTTGAAGGAAGGCTTCTTTTCTCCAAATGGCATCGTTTATCAGGATCGAGGAATTGCCTACTTTGGCCGTGATGATTCCAGTGTAAGAAACTCTCAGAATCATGTTTATGGGTCGCTTTCTGCAGCAACGGCGATTCAAAATTCATCGAATGCATTTATGGTAGATATGATCGGAGAGAAGCTCTGGAATCGATATGGCAATGAAGGTATAGATCTGTGGGATGAGCATATGAAGGAATTTGGACTAGGGGCAGAAACTGGAATTGATTTGCCTAAAGAATTTGAGGGTTTGCTTGAATACAAAAATAAAAATGAAACCTCACTTTCCAGACTTGCTTTCGCCTCATTTGGACAGCAGGGAAAATATACGACTATGCAGCTTGCTCAATATGCTGTAACGCTTGCTACCAAAGGGAAACGAATGGAGCCCCACTTGATTAAAGAAATTCGCGATGCCGAAGGCAATGTCGTTGAGAAGATAGAACCGAAGGTGCTGAATGAAGTCAATTTTGACAATACCTATTGGAATACGGTTCATCGCGGTATGAATACGAATGTAAATTCAGCGTTTAATGGGTTTCCATATGATTTTGCACGGAAAACGGGGACATCGCAGCAGGATATATGGCATAACGGACATAAAAAAACCGTAGATAACGGGGTATTCATTGCCTTTGCCCCACGTGAAAATCCTAAACTCGCCGTTGCAGTAGTTATACCTGAAGGCGGATTTGGTTCGAGCAGCGCAGCGCCGGTTGCACGTAAAATTTTTGATGCTTATGACGAGGTTTACGGACTTGATGGTACACCAAAAGGCAATAAAGAGGCCAATGATAATAAGTAATACAAGCAAAGACCCGCTCTGCGGGTCTTTCTCTATTTATATGGAGAGGTATTCGATTGACGAAGTCGAATAATATCCCCGAATACCCAATTTTTAGCAAGGGAGATGGATGTAATGATTCAAAAGGTCGGACAAATTATGCTCTATGTCAATAATCAAGATCAGGCAGTAACGTTTTGGACCGAGAAAGTAGGGTTTAAGGTGATTTCAGAGGAGAATAATGGCCAAATGCGATGGATTGAAATTTCTCCAACCCATGGATCTGAAACAAGCATCATTCTGCATGATAAAGACACGGTTGCAAGGATTTCTCCAGGAGTAAATCTAGGCACTCCATCCTTGATGTTCTTTACCTCTGACCTCGACCAATTGTACAGCAAATTATTGAGTAACAATGTAACCGTCGGAGAAATCGTAACCATGCCTTCCGGCAGAGTATTTAATTTTGCGGATGATGAAGACAATTATTTTGCTGTAATGGAACAGCTCTAATAGTAACCAAAATTACTAACATAGGGGGGTGATATAAGATTTGAATTATTATGATATACGGCAGGAGGGTTATTTAGGATTTGTGAGGCGGTTTTTACAAAGTTTGACAAGGGATTAATGCTCTAATGACGCTACTTTGATATTGTATCATGAGCAAGCCGAGTATAAATAATTTAATGGAGGTATCTGTATGTTTCAAATTAAAGCGCTGGCATTTTTGAAAAAGCAGTTTAAAGGGTTCACCTCTGTTTTGCTTACCATGGTTATTTTCGGAATGTGTGTATCACCTGTGCTTGCAGCATCTCCTGGAAAAACGGTTAACGCTTCTGCACAACTCGCTTACAATCTCAAAGGGCTGAATCACAACGTAGTTGTACAAAAAGCCTACATTGCAGATAAGTATCTGTACGTAACCCAGAGGTCAAAAGGGACATGCTATCTTTCAAGATTGCTCATTAATGGAAATGATGCTACGTACGTTGATGAAATGACTGTCACCAATACGGGTCACTGCCAGACACTGGATATGTACACGTACAATGGAGAAAATTATTTCTGTTTCAGTTCGAAAGCAGACCCTTCTACGACGTACTATTGGTCCCTGCAAGTAGCAAGGCTGAAGTATTCTCCAGGTACAACCGTTGATTATACGGATCTGCATCGGTTCACGTATATGAATTATGCAAACAAAACGGGTTCCAGACTGGGCGAAACTTATCGAGTGGATGGAGGAGGTAACAGCACACATACCTTTTTCCGCGTTCAAACTGCCGAAGGCACCGTTACTTGGTCTATTTATGATACTGCAAAGCTAAACAAGCTGCTCGACAGCAATGAGATGGTTAGAATGGATAGTGCTGCAGCAGTGAGTGCGAGCGTTGCCAGCTTTACTCAATCCGGAAGCGGTATTATTAGACCGAACGGATCTTTTCAGGGGGCTGATATGCTCGGCAGTACCGAAATCTATACATCTGGCGGTGCGGAAGGAGATACTCCACAAATCGCGCTGATATCTAACACAGGAGCTTACAAAACGCTTGTAAATATTACGAATGTAGGAAAGCATGAAATTGAGGGAGTACAGACGAAGAACGGTAATGTGTATTTTACAATTGTTCCAGACCCTGTAAATAAGAAGAATACGCAAAAGGTTTACTATGTGCCTGACAGTGTATTTAACTAAATGAGTGTTTAAAAGCGTCATCTTCTCTTATACAAATGAGGAGATGGCGCTTTTTTATAACACGATTAGCTTCATTGAAGCAAAATATTATGACATTAATTTAATATAGGGTCTTGTGTTTTTGAATAATGAGGGTTATTATAGACTCATTATATCTATAATACTTTATACATTTTGTGATGCGTCATAAAATTTTTTGTGTGAATTATAGATATAGTAAGTCTTTAATATCTATATAATACTTATAATTGAGAGGAGATAACATGTATGTCATTTGATTGTGTAATTATCGGTGGGGGTCCCGCAGGGCTTAATGCTGCTCTAGTATTAGGCAGGGCAAGAAAGAAGGTCTTGGTCATTGATGCTGAAGCACCACGCAATAAGGTTACCCGCCATTCGCATGGATTTCTTACAAGAGACGGTATTACTCCACATGAATTTCGCCTTATTGCCAGGGAGCAAATTGAGGAATACCCGACTGTTTCTTTTACAGTAGATACAGCTTCATCAATTGAAGGAACGGATGGACATTTTACCGTAACCAGTGAAAAGGGCGAAAGCTACCAGAGTAAGAAGGTGCTGTTTGCTGTTGGAAAAAGGGATATGCCTTTAGCCATTAATGGATTGTCAGAAGTATATGGAAAAAGTGCTTTTGTGTGTCCTTACTGTGACGGCTGGGAATTGAGAGATCAGAAGCTTGTTGTTATTGTAAAAGGTGCTAAGGCGCTTCACATGGCTAAAACTTTGTCCGGATGGAGTAAAGACTTCTCTATTTGTACAAATGGACCCAATGAAATGACCAGCGAGGATAGAGAAGAGCTGCATAACCATCACATACCTGTATACGATTCACCGATTTCTCAAATTGAATCGATAGAAGGGATGGTACAGCAGGTTAAATTGGAGGATGGGACATCTATTCCATGCAGCGGGATTTTCTTTGCACCTACACTTGTAATTGGGTCAGATCTTCTTCAAAGTATAGGATGCGAAACAACAAATGACGGTACAATTGTCGTAGATACATTTGGCAAGTCGAGTGTTCCAGGTATATACAGTGCCGGAGATGCAGCCTCAGAAATGTATCAGGTGATTACAGCTGCTGCATCAGGTTCACTTGCTGCGGTAGGAATAAACTCAGAACTGCTTGCCGAAGCCTGGAGCCAGCAAGAGTGATTTCTTGACGCTGTCCTCAAATAGAAGGTATTATGGATTCACAAAATCTTTTATTGAGGCGATGATATAACATATGAAGTACTCTAAGGCAACGAATTACGCCCTGCATACCATGCTTTTTCTTGCAGCTGCCACTCCGGAGAAGCCTATAGGTGTACAGCAGCTGGCGGAGAAGCAGAACGTTTCGCCCACATATTTATCTAAGATATTGACGAAGCTAGTGAAGGCGGGAATGATTGAATCCGTATCGGGTGCTAATGGCGGATACAGCTTGAGACGTGGATGGGAGCAAATTTCCTTTCTTGATATCATTCATGCCATTGAGGGAGCGACCTCCTTATTCGAATGCAATTTGAATCACGGACCCGAATGTTTAATCCAGCAGGTAGTACTTGCTGCTGAGGAAAAAATGGAAGAAGAGCTGAAAAATCAGACGATTTCGGATCTTGCTAAGAAGCTTGAAAAAAGGTTGTAAACTGGGCTGACTTGATTTCAATGACTCATTTTAAGACCTCTGTCAAACAGAGGTTTTTTAAATTTAAGGAGAGAGCTTAATGAACATCTACGGAGCTGCTGTGGATCACGAAACCCGCTGCATTCATTATCATTCGAATAAAGATATTATCGCGATCAAGTTTAAATGCTGCGAACGTTATTACCCCTGCTATAAGTGCCATGAAGAGGAAGCGGATCATCACATTGAGCGTTGGCCTAAAGAGCAATGGAACGAGCTCGCCATCCTGTGCGGCAGCTGCCGCACAGAATTAACGATTCACCAGTATATGAATACAACAATTTGTCCGAAATGCAGGTCTTCCTTCAATGAGAACTGTTCGCTGCATTATTCTATTTATTTTGAGTTATCTTAATTAGAAGCACACTTGACGGGTGGCAGATTGATATCAGCAGAATTCAAATCGCGGCAAAAAAAAATAAATGCATTAATATAAAAAGTCGCCTTAAGTCGGCTTTTTTTCAAATATAAGCAGCTTTTGATAAGAGGAGATATAAATAAAGTTAGTTATTTAGCATTTTTTTTTGAAAGGTATTGAATTTGTCGTTTACATCTGTTATTGTAGTCCTTGCGTGAAATGGAAAGCTAGTTATCGTAACGGATCTTTCCAGCAGATAATTTTTGACCACTCCTATAATTAGGACGTTAAGGCCACACGGACAGCCGGGTCAAATGCCGAGCGGCAACTTTAGTTGCCTTATTGATTGAGTTAAAAGCTCAAATTTTATAAGTTGGTTACTTTACAACCTGTGCACTGCACATCAACTTGTGAAACGGTCAATAAGAGTGGAAAAAGTAATTATTTGCTGACAGACTCTGATCCATTATTGATATACTCGTTAATATTAAAGAGCTTTCTTATATTTCATGACGCCATCGCTCAGATGGATATGGAGTAATTATGCTTTTTTAATATGAATGATATATCTTAAGCAAGTGTGATGCGCGATTATGCGAATTTGCACTTGCTTTTTTGTTTTGAGAAGCGATGGGAATCCAACTTTTCTTGCAATGATGCAAGTGGGCATATGAACAGCTGATTGGTTGTACGGAATTTGGCTAAAAATTTATTTTGTTAGGAGATAAGAAAATGGGAAAAGCACTTATTATTGGCGCCGGCGGCGTAGCTTCAGTAGCAGTTCATAAATGTGTTCAAAACAGCGAAGTATTTGAGGAAATTTGCATTGCAAGCCGTACAAAATCAAAATGTGACGAGCTGAAAGCAAAGCTGGACGGCGGTAAGACTAAAATTACAACCGCTCAAGTAGATGCAAACAACGTCGAAGAGCTTATTGCTTTGATCAACGAAGTTAAACCGGATATCGTAATGAACCTGGCTTTGCCATATCAAGACTTGACCATTATGGATGCTTGTCTTGCAACAAAAACGAACTACATGGATACGGCGAACTATGAGCCTGAAGATACGGCAAAATTTGAATACAAATGGCAATGGGATTACAAAGAGCGTTTCGAAAAAGCGGGTATTACGGCTCTGCTCGGAAGTGGATTTGACCCTGGTGTAACAGGCGTATTCTCTGCTTATGCACTTAAGCACTACTTTGATGAAATTGAATATATCGACATTCTTGACTGCAACGGCGGCGACCATG
This sequence comes from Neobacillus mesonae, assembly GCA_023715865.1. Taxonomy (GTDB): domain Bacteria; phylum Bacillota; class Bacilli; order Paenibacillales; family Paenibacillaceae; genus Paenibacillus. The sequence goes on along the minus strand of JAMBOW010000001.1, from coordinate 1,254,498 downwards.
GCTACCCGTTTGCAACCAACTTCAACCCAGAAATCAATATCCGTGAAGTTTCAGCTAACGGAAGATACTGGGAAAATGGCGAATGGATCGAAACGAAGCCAATGGAAATCAAGCGTGTTTATGACTTTGCTGAAGTCGGCGAAAAAGACATGTATCTTCTTTATCATGAAGAGCTTGAATCTCTTGCACAAAACATTCCTGGACTCAAACGTATCCGCTTCTTCATGACTTTTGGCCAAAGCTATCTTACACACTTGAAGGCCCTTGAAAATGTAGGTATGACTTCGATCGAACCGATCGAATTTGAAGGAAAGCAAATCATTCCACTTCAATTCTTGAAGGCTGTATTACCAGATCCGGCTTCCCTTGGACCACGTACAGTGGGTAAAACAAACATCGGCTGCATCTTCAAAGGGAAAAAAGACGGCAAGGATAAAACTTACTACGTATACAATATTTGCGATCATCAAGAATGCTATAAAGAGGTTGGTTCTCAAGCCATTTCTTACACAACAGGTGTTCCTGCAATGATTGGTGCTGCTATGGTTATGACTGGTAAATGGAACAAACCGGGCGTATACAATGTAGAAGAATTTAATCCAGATCCATTCATGGAAGAGTTGAACAAATGGGGACTTCCATGGGTAGAAGACTTTAATCCGGTTCTTGTAGATGAATTGCCGGAAGATGCTAAAGCATCGGAGCTTGTTCGATAAGATGCGGTTCGAAGAATTACCGACTCCTTGTTTTGTAGTCGACGAGGAGCTCATCGAAAATAACTTAAAGATCCTGAACGGTGTTATGCAGCGTACAGGAGCAAAAATTGTGCTCGCTCAAAAGGCATTTTCCATGACTGCAATGTATCCCCTGATTGGAAAATACCTTAGCGGCGCAACAGCGAGCGGCTTGTTTGAAGCGAAGCTTGGCTACGAGGAAATGGGCAAAGAGAATCATGTCTTTGCCCCTGCCTACCGCGAGGATGAAATGGACGAAATTATATCGATCTGTGATCATATTATTTTTAACTCCTTCTCGCAGCTGGAGAAATTCAAAGATAAAGCACTAAGCGCTGGCCGGAAAGTGGGACTGCGTATTAACCCTGAATGCTCTACGCAGGAAGGGCATGAGATCTACGATCCATGTTCACCTGGTTCCAGATTTGGAGCAAAGCATGAGGATTTCCGTGCAGATTTGCTGGATGGTGTGTCAGGGCTGCACTTCCATACGCTCTGTCAGCAAAATTCAGACGATCTAGAAACGACTCTTAATGCGGTGGAAGAAAAGTTTGGTCAGTGGCTGCCACAAATGGAATGGATTAATTTTGGCGGCGGTCATCATATTACCAGAGAAGATTATGACATTCCTAGACTGGAAGCTTGCATTAAGAGAATGCAGGATAAATACGATTTAGAGGTTTATCTTGAGCCAGGAGAAGCTGTTGCTCTAAACGCTGGCTACTTGGTTACATCTGTGCTCGATCTTCACAAAAATGGACTGGAAATTGCCATCCTTGATACATCTGCGACCTGTCATATGCCGGATGTATTGGAAATGCCATATCGTCCGCCTTTGTTCGGTTCGGGAGAACCCGGAGAGAAGCCATTTACATATCGGCTTGGAGGGCAAACCTGCCTATCAGGCGATGTGATCGGTGATTATTCCTTCGATCAGCCGCTGAAGGGCGGAGACCGATTGGTGTTTGGAGATATGGCGATATACTCCATGGTCAAGACGAATACATTCAACGGCATGCCGCTTCCAGCCATCGCTGTTAAACATAAAGATGGTGATTGTGAGGTCGTGCGTGAGTTCGGCTATCAAGATTTCAAGATGAGACTCGCTTAATACAGCCATTATTGCATGCTTTAAACTGGATTCTGAATACAGAATCCAGTTTTTTTATAATTTTGTATTTACAGCCAATTCAATTCCAAAGACAATAATATACAGTTTAGTTAAAGTGATACTGGAGGTATGTTCATCGTGAGAAATCATAAAAATATCGTCCTTATTGGTATGTCTGGTGCAGGGAAAAGCACATTAGGTGTGCTGCTTGCTAAAGCATTAGGTATGAATTTTATAGATACAGACATAGTGATACAACAAAATACAGGCATGCGTTTACAAGAGATCATTGATACTTACGGGTTCGAACAATTTATGAAAATTGAAGAAACGGTAGTCTCTGAACTGCAGCTGGAAAATCACGTAATATCTACTGGAGGCAGTGTTATATATTCTGAAAAAGTGATGCATGCTCTTAAGCAAAATGGACAAATTATTTATTTATATGTACCCTATGAAGAAATTAAAAACAGATTGAAGAACATAACATCCAGAGGGATTGTCATAAAGCAAGGAAATAGCCTTAAGGATGTATATGACGAAAGAGCACCCCTATATTTGAGATATAGTGATCAAACCTTTGAGTGCTCTAATAAGGATATCGAACAATGTGTAAGCGAAATGATTGATTTATGCTGTTAATTTTGCATATTCAATAAAGAACACGGTAATTTCTCCGATAATCACATAATTAGGCACATGATATACCAGGTCAATCACTAGACAGCATCCGAGAAGAGCAATCAATGCTGGAAAAATATAAGGTTTCAACCGTATATGCTTCTGTCTATATCTGTGAAAAACGATAGATGTTGAAAGAAAATAGAGTAGAACGGATCCAAACACAAACAACAACATATGTGTATAGTCTAGTTGATTTTGATAGAGCAGCTGAATGGATGCTGCAATCATGCTCATGGATAAATAGATGAACAAGTGGCCATATATGATCGTTTGCCCGGTAGTATGTATGTTCTTGTTTACCTTTGTCTCTACATTGTCGAAGTACTGCCACCATATGGCAATGACTAATAAACTCGTAAATGAGACGAATAAGATCGATGGCAGATCCCAATGATTAAACTGGAGCACAGCAAGAATACTAATAACGGATTCACCCAATAGAATGAGAGTGAACAAAGCGAAGCGTTCAAATAGGTGATGGGTATTTATCGGTGCTCTTATCAGATATCTTCTGCCTATCAGTGGAAATATGATATCGACGGCAATTCCTAGATACAAAATAACATATCGAATCCAGGAATCAAAGAATACTGAACATACTGAAATCAATATTCCGATAAAGAAATGAGTACCCAAGTAGAATGCAGTCGTATGTTCAGGATCGGCATTCGTTTTGTGTATAACTAGATATTGTATAGCTGTCAGCACTCTCGAACCTATATAACCTACCAAGAAAGGAATATAGAATTGATTAAAATCCGGGGAGAGACTCGCTGTCATAATCAAAATAAAAAAAAGTTGAAGAATAATTAATATACGATGAATAAATATATCCTGACCAAATCTGTTAATAAAAAGTGTTTGTCCCACCCACGCCCACCATACTGGGACAAAAATGAATACAAACTTAGCGAGATACTCTAGAGGAATGATCCCATGTTCTGCATGTAATAAGACATGTGTGGCTTTTGACACTGCAGCAACAAATAATAGATCATAAAAAAGCTCGAGCCAGGTTACCTTTTTCACTACCATACCCTTACTTACTCCCCTCATAAGCTGAAGATTATTTATAAATGTGATTATCACTTGATAATGTCATCAATTGTAATGGCCTGAATGTTTTTCGGCAATCAGGAAAATTGTCCTATAGGATCCATTTAATTTTCAAAAGAATAGTTTTCTCTAAAATGGCCTGAACGTTATATGTTTTAGGAAGAAAGACCTTTATTTAAGTTTTCATTCTAAAAACAACGCTCTTTTTTACTACTTTTTTCACAATATAAAGAAAAAAATCAGTGAGTATGACATCATATACATATATAGTGGAATATGCTATTCTATCATTGCCAAAAGATGCTAGTGAAAGAAAGAAGTGGCTTGGAATAATATCCAGAAAGGATATTGCTATCACTCCAAGGCTGAATTATAATATTTTACACTACAATATGTAGTGCGAAATAACCTGAACACCGATATCAAAGTTGTCTGTAGTAAACCATATTATGAGAAAATAGGAGGTTATCTGTTTGGATAAGAAGGTTATTTTAGAAGAGGCTGCTTTGAAATTTACTCAGGATACTGCAAATCCACCTTATCTATTTGATCTTGGTCCTGATAAAGGACGAGAGGCTGTGAATGACGTACAATCCGGTGATGTGAAAAAACTGCCAGTTGAAGTATTAAATCAATCCATTGAAGGAGGTCCGACAGGGAGTGTTTCCATCAAAATACTTAGACCCGAAAACGTTTCGAAGAAGCTCCCCGTAATCCTTTATATTCATGGCGCTGGTTGGGTTTTTGGAAATGCACATACTCATGATCGTTTAATCCGTGAATTGGCTGTTGGTGTTGAGGCGTGCGTTATTTTTCCGGAATATAGTCTATCCCCGGAGGCGAAGTACCCAACTGCAATAGAGGAAATATATACAGTTCTGAAGTGGATTGCAGAACATGGAGAAGATCATGGTTTAGATACTCAAAGGCTCTATGTTGCGGGAGACAGTGTTGGAGGTAATATGACCGCTGCCATAACGCTGCTCTCCAAAGAGCGCAAAGGTCCAACCATACATAAACAATTGCTCTTCTATCCTGTAACGGATGCTGGGAATGATACAGAATCATATCATGAATTTGCTGAAGGCTATTTTCTGCGCCGCGACGGTATGGCATGGTTCTGGGAGCAATATATCTCCAGACCAGGTGACAAAGAAGAGATTTACGCTTCCCCTTTACGAGCTACCCGTGAACAGCTAGAAGGATTGCCAGAAGCTTTAATCATCACTGCTGAAGCTGATGTTCTTCGTGATGAAGGTGAAGCCTATGCGAGTAAACTGCGAGAGGCCGGCGTTCGTGTTACTGCTGCCCGTTTTCAGGGTACGATTCATGATTTTGTCATGCTGAATGCATTGGCTGATACAGCTGCAGCTAAAGGAGCTATGGCACTTGCAACTGCCTGGCTCAAGAAATTGGACTGAGTAAAATCAAAATACAAATGTTGGGTGACCAGACTGATCGTTAGACCAGAAAAAGAAGCTTAGTATTAATCTATTTTAGAAACGATAAATTTTCTTATGTGGAGGCTACTATGGGTGAAATTGCGATTTTTGGTTTTGGACGTATAGGAAGACAACTTCTTCGTGCAGCTTTGCAACAGGAATTATTCGTACCTTTCTCAATTTCTGATATTAAAGATGAAGAAACGCTTGCTGCACTTTTCGAGGTAGATACTAATTACAAGCGTTGGGAAGAGAACGTATACGCAGAGGAAGGGACGATCGTAATCGGCGGCAGAAAGATTCGGTATGTGAACTCGTATAACGAAGTGCCGAATTGGAAGGCTTTAGGCGTAGACCTTGTCATCGATTGTACAGGACGCGCTGTAACGAGGTCGGTAGCGGAGCAGCATTTGGAACGTGGTGCACAACGGGTTCTTGTGAGCGGTCCAAGCAAGTCGCTCGAAGACTGTGATGCAGTTCTTCTTAAAGGAATTAATCTAGACAGCTTTGATCCGGAAAAGCATAAGATTATTAGCATGGCAAGCTGTACGACCAATGCACTTGCTCCAGTGGTGAAGTTAGTCAGAGAAAATTATGGGATTCAATACGGCTTGTTTTCAACGGTTCACTCCTATACAAATACACAATCGTTAACGGATCAGCCGATGAAGGCACGCCGTGATTCATGGGCTGCTGCTGAGAACATCATTCCTTCATCTTCAGGAGCTGCCAAAGCACTTAAATTTATATGGAGCGACCTGCAGATTACAGGCAAAGCTTACCGCATCCCAACTCGTACTGGAAGCATTGCTGAACTCAACCTTATCACAGAAAAGCCATGCTCGGTTGAGGAAATCAATGATATGTTTCGGCATGCTTCAAGAGAAGGTGAGCTGAAAGGGGTTTTAGATGTTTTGGAGGGAGAGTGGGCTTCTTCAAGAATAGTATCAGATCCTCACTCTTCAATTGTTGATTTACCTTTAACTCAAGTGCAGGGTGAACTGCTTTCCGTTGCCGCTTGGTATGACAATGAGTGGGGCTATGCTTCAAGATTGGCGGAAGTGGCTGCATTTTTGGCTAATCAATAGGCTCTTAAAGAACGGTACAGATTAAAATAAAAAATAGAAATAAAACAGGGCTATCGGATGTAATCGATAGTCCTGTTCCTGTCTATCCCGATAGGATCTTATTTTATCTGTCTTTTATTTTATACGTTGCTAAGTGTGTCATGATGTTGATCTGATTTTTTAATTATAGATAAACTCCCGTCTCTTTCTAGTACAACTGCTTCCACCTTGTTCATCGAGGGCACCCCTTCCGAACGGACTATTTGTAAAATGTCATCTTCCATAAGCTTACTGGATTTCATTTCATCTCGAAGATAGTCACCCTGGTAATAAAGAAGCGTAGGAGCAGCTTTAAACACTCTGTGAAAGAACGGTGATTTTAAAGTAAGCCGTGCAACTAATGTTTGGAGTCCGACCAATATTGCCGACGCGATGAGCCCATCTGTGAATGTCACATTACTGTCTAATATCATAGTGGATAAAATGGAACCTATGGAGACCGTAATTACAAGATCAAAAGCACTTAAATTAGATAAAGACCTTTTACCGGCCAGTCGTAACAAAATGATTAAGGAGGTATAACCCAGTACACAGGTTATTACGATTTTTACAATATGATCCCAGGAACTGAATAACAAAGTACTTCATCCTTTCCAAGACGGACTTTTTACTTCATTACCCTGACGCATTTAATTCAATTCAAATGGATTGGTTGGTCGCCTAATTCTTTTTATCTGAATAACCTGATGGATGAAGGAATGCTTCAGGAGAGGATGTTGAAGGTGCACATGGATGCTCATCATTATGTTCAAGACTGGATTGCCTATACGTCGAATCGAACCGGATCATTTGATATTTGGCTGTACCGCCCTCAGGACGGTCTTAATTTTCAACTCACACAGGGTATTGGTGAACAATTTACGGTTCCTTATTGGTCCCCAGACAGCAGAAGGATTGCTTTCATCGGCGCTAACAATGTAGTTCATTTACTGGATATTGTCACAGGTTCCATATCCAGAATTGACCAAATTGAACCTTATACGCTGCTGAGCTGGTCACCGAACAGCCGGTCACTGGTGTACGTCAAGAACAATCATATCGTCATCTATGATACTTTATCCCATCAGAGCTTCGACATCTCGGAGCCTGGAGTCAGCGATGCTCAGTGGTTTCCATCAGGTACAGAGCTCTTATTTGCGTCTCCTGATTCGAATGGAAATACACAGCTCTTTCGCATTCGACTAGATGGGACAGCTCGAAGGCAAATCACACAAAATACGGAAGGCCCTCTTCATAACGTAAGAATTGCTCCGGACGGCACATTCGCACTTTACACGTTCCCTGGTGCAAGCATCTCGATCATCTCAACCGTGGATCTAGCTGCCGGAACAACCTATACATTAGAAGGCGGGGCGCTCGCCAAGAACTATTTTCCAGAGTGGTCGCCTGACTCCAAAACTATCGCGTACAGTGCTACTGACTTCAAGGAGCCGAATTACTATTCTTTCATCCAAATCGATGATCGGATCGGTCAGAATCAAAGGTCCTTAGCTGCTTCCAATTGCTTTTCTACACCTGTGAGCTGGTCCCCAGACGGCTGGAAAATCGCGTATTTATCGGGATGTGAAGAAGCAGAAGGCGCAAGCCAGCTTTGGATAGTTGATATTAGAACACAGATACCGGTGAACGTGCTCAGCAATGGCCTGATTACCGCTTTGACGTGGTCCCCTCGCATCAGAAGGAACGCAGAGAACATCTTCATAAGCTCTATTTACCGAGTGAAATTTCCTTATCCCTCAAGCTGGCGCCAGGTCAGTGATGTAAGATATGAGGGGCTGAACGGATTTTTTCAAATATCCGCGATTTCATCGAGTGACAGCATTTCAGAGGTATGCCATTCAGAAGCTTTTCATCCATTAATGCCGTACGGTTCTGCTCCCATGATTGTTAACACAGAAATACAACAGCAAGAAGCTTGCTTCATATTTCCTTCGTCAGACCAGCCGGTTGAGATGAACCAACAGGCAGCGTTAATTGTGAAGTACCCGCAGGCTGTAATGATTGGAGATACACTCTACACATATTTTGTTCTGTGGGCTGATGTAAACCATATACGTACGATTGGAGAAAGGCTGATTTTTATTTAGGCAAGTACACTCACAAGGAGACTCGAAAACTTAACATATACTAGTGGAAGCGTAGAAAAGTTAATTATATTCATTTGTTACACCTACCCCGATTTTGTTTTGGAGTAAAATATGAGTTGTAGTTTTAAAGGGATTGGGGGTAATTTTAGTGGCAATAGAGCATTGCTCATTAGCTAGGAAGTCCTCATGCAAAGCCTGATTAGGGCGATACTTTGCGTGGGGAGAAATGAATAATATTTGCTTCGCCCATACATCATCTTATCGTTTCTAATAATCGGCTTTGCACCTTATCATCACATTAATAAATATAAGGGGCTAAATGCTATGAATACACCATTTATTAGAAACCATCAATATAATGTAATCAAGAAACAAGCAGGATTTGTACAGAACACGCTGCGAACCGTGGCAGACCAAAGCGTCCTGGATACGGTGAGGTATCGTTCAGTATTCAATATTATTGAAGCATTTTCTGATCTAACAGAGCACCAGCAGCAAATACTGAAGAAATTATCGATACTTGAGACGGCATATGATTTCCAAGGCTATCTAAATGGATTAGTTCCCTATCTGGAGCCATATCCTTTGATCACAATGAAGCAGGTTCAAAAGCTGTTTCCCAAGAATAAGAAGCTAAAAGTACCTGATCTTCAATCTATAGATTTTCGTCTTCTAACGTATTTAAGCTGGGTAGATATTGCATTAAATAGGCTATTCATCGTCTATCCGCTCGAAGGACGATTTGTCGGTATTGAAGGAAGAATTACACCAACGAATAAGAAAGGGTATTGCCTGTTCTGTAATCGGCATCAGGAGCTTGCCTTTTTCTCGGTCAAAACGAAGCCTGCAAATCCTTCGCCGGATAATATAGCTTCGATTGGTCATTACGTATGTATGGATAATCAGAAATGTAACGAAAGTATTACGGATACAGGATCACTTGAGAAGTTCATTCTTTCGGTGAGCAAGTAATGCGTTACAACCATAAATAGACTGCCAATTAAGGCAGTCTATTTTTTTGATTTCACTTCGGCTAAATCGTGCTAATGATATGACGCTAAAGTGAAGGTTTGTCTGAAAGATTTCTAATACAATGATAGGGATCATTCATTAGCGATTTCAGATAATTTTTCGATTGGAGTGCGTTTAATGCAGTATACAAATCCTGTAATATCCGGCTTTTATCCTGATCCCAGCATTTGCAGAGTGGGAGAGGACTATTATTTAGTGACAAGTACATTTCAGTACTTTCCCGGCGTTCCGATTTTCCACAGTAAAAACCTTGTTGATTGGCAGCAAATCGGACATTGTCTCACAACAGAAGAGCAGCTTCCATTAAAGAATTTCCCAAGCTCTTGTGGTATTTTTGCACCTACGATCCGTTATCATGACGGATGGTTTTATATGGTCACCACAAACATAGGGGGAGTCGGCAATTTTTATGTTAAAACAACGGATCCTGCGGGTCCTTGGTCTAACCCGATAACTGTAGATCAAGATGGTATCGACCCCTCTCTTTTATTTGACGAGGACGGCAGAGTATATTTTCATTCAACGCGAACAGGAGACCAAGGCGACGGTATCTATCAATGCGAGATTGATATTGAAACAGGCGAGAGGCTGACAGATAGCCGTATGATATGGAAGGGGACAGGAGGTGCTTACCCAGAAGCTCCTCATTTATATAAAATAAACGGCTATTATTATTTAATGATTGCAGAAGGAGGTACGGAATACGGTCATATGGAGACCATTGCTCGAAGTGATAATCCATATGGACCTTTTGATGAATGTCCGCATAATCCGATCCTTTCTCATCGCAGCTTAAGAAGTCCAATCCAAGCGACCGGGCATGCCGACTTGATTGAAGCTAATGACGGAAGCTGGTGGGCCGTATTTCTAGGCATCAGACCTGTTTCATACCCAATGAAGCACCATTTAGGGAGAGAAGTGTTTCTCGCCCCAGTAACCTGGACACAAGATCAGTGGCCAATCATCGGTAACAATGGTCAAGTTGAACCGGTCATGGATGCGCCCGGATTTCCTGCATTCCCGCTAAACAAGAAGCCGGTTAGAGATCATTTTGATGCACAGGTGCTGGACATGGAATGGATCTTCCTTAGAAATCCTAAGAAGGGTAGCTGGTCATTATCTGAACGTACAGGTTCACTTACTCTGATTGGCAATGAGGAAACACTTAATGATGTAGGTTCACCTGCTTTTGTAGGCCGCCGTCTTCGTCATTTTACTGCCAATATTGCGCTCTCCATGGACTTTGAACCCCTTACAGATCAAGAGGAGTCCGGGGTAACGATCTATATGAATGAAAAACATCATTACGATCTTGCAGTGACTTTAGTCAATGGGAATAGAAAAATCATCTTTAGACGTACCGTAGGTTCATTAAAAACAGAAGAATTTTACGATTGTCCAGCTGGATCGGTAGTGCTTAAAGTACAAACCGAACCGGAATACTTCAATTTTTCATTCCAGACACAAGCTGGTGAAGTGATTGAAGCAGGAAGAGGAGAAAGTCATTTTCTTTCTACCGAAATAGCCGGAGGTTTTACAGGAGTATTTGTGGCGATGTATGCAACGAGTCAAGGAGAAAGCCCAGCGAAATCCTATTTTGACTGGTTTGATTATGAAGAGGCAGGGGAATAGCCCCTACTAGCAATATAAAGAGACAGAAAACGCCTGAGTTCTGGCGTTCAGCTGTCTCTTTCTTCTTTTTCTCTGTCAATTTCGTGTTTGTTCGTGTTCAGGATGACTCATTTTGTCTAAACGATTTAGGAGATGTACCGTATACTTTTTTAAATTGACGGGCGAAATAATTGCTGTCATTAAATCCGGATTGAAATGAAATTTCTGTTATAGGAAGCTGAGTCTGTCTTAATAGCAGGCAAGCTCGTTCTAATCGCAAACGCTGCAGGTAAGCCATAGGAGAGGTCTGATAATAGGCTTTGAATATACGATTTAAGTGTCTTACAGAAATATCTGATTGGAGAGCAATATCCTCCAGAGTAATAGGCTCCAAGTAGTGATCCTCAATGTAAGATAAAGCCGCAGCGAGATGAAGCAATTGGCCGCCAGAGTCTTGCTCATTCAGCTCATATTGTCTGGACAAATATACGACCAGCTCCATAAAACGTGCAGCCAGCATCGTCCTGCGTCCTTGCAGCTTATTATGATACTCAAATACCATCGCCTCAGTAAGTGATGTAACATATTCTAGATTCGTCAGCGACATATACAATTTACTTTCATTAGACTGCATATTGCGATAGAGCGGTTCCAATACAAACAATGCCTGATAGCCCTTAGACGTTCTAAGATCAGGACCAATATACTTCAATATCTCGGGTTTGTACATTATATTGCAGATTTTAAAATCGTACGGGTCTTTATAGCCGTGAGTGGATTCTCCATTAATAACAAATACATGACCTTTCTTAATAAAAGACACTTCGTTATTGACCATATGAGTGGCATGTCCATGAAGAACAATGACAAGCTCAGAGAAATCCGTATGCTTATGCAGAGACGTACTCTCATCATGACCCCCGTATTGAATAAAGAATGGAAATTCTTCATCATCTGTAAACCAGTTTAAATATACTTTGTCCAAAAAAACACCGCCATACATTAGGATGTTATGTCTATATCATGCTATACACCTGACTGAAAAATCAAGGTTTGATTACTTCATGCCCGTATATAATGGTTTCATAAATCATTTAAAAAGATCCGATCCTATTGAATTGCAGATTTTTTAGAAATGGAATATGGCAGTTATCTTTTATTTTAGCTGTGTTAGTTTATTTAAGAATGACTATATTAATTAAACTTTGTTGCAAGCGCATTCACATGCTGAGAAAAAGACGAGATTACACATATCCATTTTACTGTGAATCGGATCGAAGCTCAAAAAACAGGGGGTAAATGGTTATGAAAGCATCGAAAACAAAAAAACTCGTTACAGGGCTGCTCGCTAGCACACTGCTTATTTCAGCTGGCTGTGGGAGCACGGGTGACAACGGCGCAGCGGAGACTTCAGATGAAGGTAGTCCGATTACATTCTCTTTCTTCGGAGCTGATGCCAGTCCTAACTGGAACAAGATGCAGGACGCAGTAGGTAAGAAGATAACGGAAGTAACCGGTGTAACCATCAATGCGGAATATGATATAACTAGCGGCGGAGGCGATGACAGAATTTCGCTTATGGCTGCCAGTGGAGATTATCCGGATCTTATCTATCCTAAAGGCAATTTATCCAGACTCGTTGATGCCGGTGCCATGATCGACTTGACAGATTTGATCGAGGAGCATGCACCCAACTTGAAAAAAATATACGGCGAGCACTTCAATCGTTTGAAATATAGCAACGAGGATCAGTCCATCTACTGGCTCCCAACGAACGGTGCAATAGATCAGACAGCATTTGATGCCAGCAACGGTGTTTCCATTCAGCATCGAGTTGTGAAAGAACTTGGATACCCGGAGATTAAAACGTTGGAAGACCATGAAAACGTACTGCGTGAATACTATGAAAAGCATCCAACGACGGAAGATGGGCAGCCGACGATACCGCTCACGCTTAGTGCAGACGGATGGCGCCGTATGATCACTGTAACAGACCCGGCGGTTATGGCTACAGGCGGTCCTGGAGATGGTGAATACTTTATCAATCCAGACACTTATGAAGCAATGCTTCATTATAAACGCCCCGAAGAGAAGGACTACTTCCGTTGGCTGAATAAGATGTACAATGAAGGACTGCTCGATAAGGAAAGCTTTGTTCAAAAGGATGACCAGTACAAAGCCAAAATAGCCAGCGGCCGTGTACTATCCGTAATCGATCCAGGATGGGGCTACAGTGACGCTGAGAATGCGCTCAAGAGTGCTGGCATGGATGACATGACCTATGGTCACTATCCTGTTACACTCAATGAGAATTATAAACGTGCAGATTTTCAGGATATGGGCTTTGACGGTTATGGAATTGGAATCACAGTGAATTGTGAAGATCCTGTGCGTGCCATCAAATTCTTAGACTGGCTGTCGTCTGAAGAAGGGCAGATCTTAAGAAACTGGGGAATTGAAGGCGAACATTACGTCGTAGAAGATGGAGTGCGCACCATTCCAGCAGACGTTCAGGAGCGTAAAAACAAAGATAACAGCAATTTTACCAAAGAGTCAGGCATAAGTCTCTATACTATATTCGGAGCACATTATGGCGACGGGGTTAAAGACTCTACAGATAACTATTACACAACCAATTTCCCTGAAGCCATTCAAGAGAACTATTCTGATATAGAGAAGGAGGTTCTTGCAGGATACGAGGTCAGCACTTGGAAGGAACTATTCCCATCAGGAGATGAATTCCCGGTAAAAGAGTGGGGAGCTGCTTACAACATGCCGATCCCAACGGACAGCGGTAACTACAATGTCGTTTATCAGAAAACCCAGGACATTATCCAAAAACGAATTCCAGAAGCCATTGTTTCCTCGCCTGACCAATTTGATAGCATTTATGATAATATGCTTTCTGAGCTTGATAAGGCAGGAGCAGTTGAAATGGAGCAGCAATATACAGAATGGATTAAAGATCGTGTAAGACTATGGACGGGAAAAGATATTTAATATACTAAACGATAAATGAGAAGCAGACTGCCAAGCGCAGCTGCTTCTTTTTATATAGAAATATGCTTAGTATTAAAATTGAATTGTTGACTGAGTCCACTAAACCATCTAAACTAATGTTGACTAAGTCCACTAATGAAGGAGGAAGGCATGAATCTGGACAAAAAGATGATTTCGGATATACGTACATTTAACAGGTACTATACCAATATACTGGGGATTCTTGATAAACATGTCTTTCAAACCGGATATTCTTTAACTGAAGCACGCGTCATTTTAGAGATTGGTTTCAGAGGAGAGTGCATTGCGAATCATCTGGTCGATAAGCTGGATATAGATCGCAGCTACATGAGCAGGATTGTTGCAAAGCTTTCGAGAGACGGTTTGCTGAACAAGTCAAATTCTCCTTCAGACAGCAGAATAAGCCTGATTCGATTGACGGACAAAGGAAATGCCCTTTTCAAGAAGCTAAATGAAAAATCCGACGAACAAATCATCCATATCCTGCAGGGGTTGTCACAACAAGAAATTGAGGAATTACATAGTTCCATGCTGTTCATTCAAAATACATTAAACAAGGCGGAGAGGAAACAGGATGATTCGATTTGAGAACGACTATACGGAAGGCGCACATGAGCGCATTTTGAAAAGATTGTGGGAAACGAATGAGGAACAAACATCCGGTTATGGTACGGACGCACATTGTGAAACGGCGAGGAATTATATCCGAAGCGCATCCCAGGCTCCTGATGCGGATGTACACTTTCTTGTTGGAGGTACACAGACAAATACGACGATGATCGCTTCGATTTTACGACCATATCAAGGTGCAGTGGCGGCAGTATCCGGGCATATCGCGGTCCATGAAACGGGAGCCATCGAGGCCACGGGACACAAAGTGCTATGTTTGCCGAGCGAAGATGGGAAAATAACGGCAGAGCAGGTCAAACAATTGTATGATGCTCATTATAACGATGCCGCTCCTGAGCACACCGTGCAGCCAGGTCTGGTGTATATTTCTCATCCTACCGAGAATGGAACGACTTATAGCAAATCCGAGCTTGAAGCATTAAGTAAAGTGTGCCGGGAATGCGGTTTGCCTCTGGTGCTGGACGGAGCAAGGCTGGGATATGGACTTGTTGCTAAAGGAAGCGATTTAACGCTAGCTGATATTGCGAGACTATGCGACATGTTTTATATCGGGGGCACGAAGGTCGGGGCTATGTTCGGAGAATCTGTGGTCATCACCAATAACACACTCAAAAAGGATTTCCGTTACCTAATTAAACAACGGGGTGGTCTGCTTGCAAAAGGAAGACTGCTGGGCATTCAGTTCGAAACCTTGTTTGAAGACAGCCTTTATTTCGAAATATCGAAGCATGCGGTTGATCTGGCTATGAAGATCCGTGAAGCTTTTCTAGACAAAGGTTTTTCCTTATTGTTCGATTCTTATACCAATCAGCAGTTCCCGATTTTACCGAATGATGTGCTTAAGAAATTAAGTACAGCATATTCCTTTACATTCTGGGAAAAGATCGATGCTGACCATAGTGCGGTGCGATTCTGCACCAGCTGGGCAACGAAAAAAGAAAATGTCGACAAATTAGTACAAGATATTAAAGCACTCTAAGCAGTTCAAGATCATTGGCTTTGGATTTATGATTATACGAGTAACAGGTTGAAAATATAAGGCTCTGCTAAGTCGGTAAAAGACTCGGCAGAGCCTTTCATGCTAGAATATAAAGAGACAATCCTGATGATGATACAGAGCAGATTCAACTTTGCATAAAGGTGGAATGAATGATGGATTACTTAGAAGAATTTAAAGCCAAGCTTAAGAAAAACCTAGACAATATGATGTTGTTAGGCAGTGACGAGGTTCTTGGTGATCTTAAAGCTAATCTTATTAGGTTTAAAGAAACGAACGATCAAAGCGCTTTGATCGATATTCAAAAAATCCTAGATCCGATAAGAAAGTCATACACAAATCTTGCTGCTTTTTTTACCTCCTCAACGAATCAATATATGTACAATGTAATGCCAGAGTTTTTCTTGATAGCTGATATCCGCTATTGTGTGGTAATAGGTAATACATACTCCAATATACTTAGCAACCTTTGCGAGCTTGCTATTTTTTCTGTGTCCAATAGCTCTTCAACGAAGATCAATATAAATGGAGAAGTTTCTTTAACGGTTTTCGTCGATATTTTAAATTCACTCTTGATTGTCTTTTATAATGTAATGAAGGAGGATTGTGACTCTAACCCAACAAAAGAGGAAATTGAAGAGTATATATTGAGTATCCTAGAGAAGGATAAAGAACACCCGGCCTATAACTGGACAAATGATAAAAAAGAACAATTAGTAGAGACTTATTTGAGGTTATTGTCTGAGCTGGATTCTCTATTATGTTAATTTCGCAAATAGAATTCTACATATTTCATGAGCTCTGCAATTCCGAAAAATTGCTTCATTAATAGACTGTTTAACTTTTCTGAAGCCAGATGAAAGGTTTGTTCTACTTTTTTGTAGTTTTGAGTTTCCAATTCATTCAATAGCTGCTTGATGTTTTCGATATAATACACAGTCCTTCTTAAGCTGCTGATAAGAATGATTTTTCTTAATTCCGTTAGAGTAAACACTCTATAGCCGTTTTCTTTAATTCTTCTTGAGTCAATTAACCCCTCTTGTTCCCAATGCCGAATGGCTGATGGCCTAACCCCCGCGAATTTTGCAGCTTCTCCGATTGTCATGAGATCTTTTGTATTGTAGTCATTATATTTCGACAAATCCGTATTCTGAAGCATAAGTAATACTTCCTCTAACCTTCGTTTTTCCGCTTGAATGTTATGCTGCTCTTGATTAAGAATCCATAGCGCATGCTCAATATTCCCATGCTTAATCTCTCTCATCACATCGTATACAACCGGAATCTCATATCCTTTTAATAACGACCGAATGGTAACAAATGCCTGTATATGAATGGCTGTGTAGCATCTGCGGTTGCTGACAGTCCTTGGTACAGAGGGAATTAAGTCTTGTTCCTCATACCTTCGCAGCGTTGTCGTGCTGACATTCAGTTTTTTAGCAATCTGCATCGGTGTATACATCGTATCCATCTATATTCACTCCATAACTTTAAAGTAAAACCTTCAAGTGCTACAACAATATTGAAACGAAATATGGAGGGAAAATCAAGGCTTAGTAAGCGGCGAACCGAAATATTGCATGAATGTTATACGATTAATCTATAAGATGCAAAGGAGAGGACAGCTATTGAAAAAGAGGATACGCTTAAGTAACCATTCGGTAATAGAGGCAGGTGTAATCGGAGTACCAAATCGACCGACGATCATGTTACCTATCGCAAAAAAATCGGTGTACGGTAAGGAAGCAGAGAGCTTAAAGCAGTGGGGGATGGACCCTGAGTTAGGCAAACATTTTGTTGAAGGTCTTGCTGATACTTTCCAGGTTGTTTATTTCGATTATGAAGGTCTTTTATTTCAGCATCCAGTGGAAAATCTAACTGCAGAAAAGATCGTGAAGGATCTTCTCTATATCGCAGATGAAATGAATGTTAAGTCTTTTAGTTATTACGGATATTCATGGCTTGCACTCATAGGATTACAATTAGCCATCAGAACAAGTCGTCTGGACAGTTTGGTGATGGGGGGCTTTCCCCCTTATGATGGTCCCTATAAAGAAATGATGATTGTAACGAATAAAACTCACACACTAGCCTTGAACAATCAGAAACAAGCAGCTAAAGACGCTAAGGATGCCGGAAATCCACAATATCCTGATGAATTGGATTGGGACAATATGACGGTAACAATGGACTCCTGTGTCACTTCTCAATTTGTTACTTTGTACCAGAGTCTTATGACTTTTAATGATCATAGTATTCAGCACCAGTTAAATTTACCGAGGCTCGCCTTTGCTGGTGAAAAAGACACAATTGTTTACGGTAGAAATTTTGGAAATGTTACGGTTGATATCGCGGGTTTACTAAATAAAAATAAGGAGAATTTGATTCAATTAGGCTGGGATGTTGAGCTTCTAAAGGGCAATCAGATGGATCATACACAAGCCATGCAGCCAGCTGCAGTGTTACCATTAATTAAGCCTTGGTTCATTCGACACTTGCTTTAAGATGGGGTACAGTACAGGTACAGTTAATGGATAATAGAAAAATATTGGGCGGGGAGATGTATGACTCTACGGAGCGTTTATTGTAAATTAAGCCCTAAAATACTACTCTGGTAACAGAGGTGAACAATATGGATTGTAATAGAGTAGGACAGTTGATCCTAAATCTTCGTAAAGAAAAAAATATGACTCAAAACGAATTAGCCCTTCAGTTAAATATTAGTGACAAGACCATTTCTAAGTGGGAACGCGGGCTGGGGTGTCCAGATGTTACGCTGCTCAGCCAGCTCTCCAGCGTATTAGGTGTCAATATTGAGGAGATTTTATCAGGAGACCTGCAGCTTAACGACCAGGATAATGGGAATTTGAAACGAATTCATTTTTACAACTGCCAAAGCTGTGGAAATGTGATTACGAGCACGGGAGCAGGTCATATTTCTTGCTGCGGGCGAATATTAAAGCCGCTTAGTGCAAAATCGGAGGATATGGATCATAAGCTGACCCTAGAAGAAATTGAGAATGATTTTTATGTAACTTTTCAGCATGAGATGAACAAAGGCCATTATATTTCATTTGTAGCATACGTTTCTTATGACAGACTGCTGTTCGTAAAATTGTATCCGGAACAAAATTCTGAACTTCGTTTTCCTAAAATGTACGGAGGAGGAACGCTGTATTTTAACTGCAGTCAGCATGGTTTATGGAAACATGAGATTAAGAATCGAAAATGATTCATGTCCAAAATGAGCGGGACACTCTATTATAATAGAAAGTACTATTTTAATAGAAGGGAGGATAGGCGAAATGAGAATGTACACGGACCCAAGAGGTGAATCCTACCCGCAAGTCATAGACTTGGCAATACAGAACTCCGAATGTTTTGTACTTGGAGAAAAGCCGGGGATTTCATCAGTTAATGATCAAAACTATTTAAGCGTTTTGGAAGCTCTCAAACCCTATTTAATGAAGTCAATTGTTATTCAAGATGGCGATATGGATGAAGTCATACAAACTAGAGAAACCTATCGTAGTCACGCCTTTTATAGCTCAGGAACCTACTATTTTTATAAGAGTTGCGAAGAAAGCGGGCAAGTGCTAAAGAAATTTGCAGACCGCTTTTCGGATTGGATTTATCCTAACCTGCCGGAGGATCTGTGCTTCATAAAAGCGGGCGGCGGAGACTATCTTTATTCGGTAGTACATGAACGTACCTACGGAATAGAGGTAACTGAAGAAGAAGCAGTTAAATTGATGGACCAGATCACAGGACTTTTTATAGAAATTAATGCTCATCGGGACTTTCAACGTCTGTTGGATGATGCAATCAAGCATAGCACGGACTGGCTGTACATAAGCGGGTATAAACTGTCCGAGCTGCCCGAGCGAATTCAAGAACTGACGGAACTACGCGAATTAGAAATCTTTGAACAGGATCTTTATCGATTGCCAGAGGAATTATTTGATTTAAGTAAACTGGAACGCTTAAAAATAATGACAGCCGACCTGGAAAGTATACCCGCCTCCATTGCCAGATTGCAGAATCTTAGAGAACTTCACATAAGTTGTGCCAGTTCGGATCGCCCAGCTTCCGGATGGCGCCCAAAGCCGAAAGAAGAGATCGGTATAAACCATCTTCCAGCAGAAATCGGAGAGCTGGAGCAGTTGGAGCAGCTCACCATTAAATACACCTCTATTAAAGATCTTCCCATTGAACTGGAAAAGCTGAAGCGTCTCAAAATGCTTGACGTGGAAAATTGTCTAATAGAGAAAAAGCCTGCTTTTCTAAAGCGTATGAAGCAGCTAGAGTATGTTAATGTATCCATGGATTCACTATACATGCGCTTAATGAAGAACAGTTGACTTAAGAAACATTCCATACCGTCTATATAATTAAGCCCTCCTTATCATTAAGTAGGGCTTAATAAATAACTATGATCTAACTTGAAATCGCCTTATTTTACTCGGGTCTTCCTTGAGTAACCCCATGGGTGTAGGTGAGCCATGGAGTATCGAGTGCGCCTTGTCCTGGATTATAGGTGAAGAAGTACTCGACAGTATCAC
The DNA here is from genome assembly GCA_023715865.1 of Neobacillus mesonae. Taxonomy (GTDB): domain Bacteria; phylum Bacillota; class Bacilli; order Paenibacillales; family Paenibacillaceae; genus Paenibacillus. Next base: position 1,234,404 of record JAMBOW010000001.1, on the reverse strand, counting down.
CATGCTTTAAATTGTTTACAGGATAGGTATAGTTACCATTCCCCGTTGCGGTCATGGCAACATTTAACTGAACACCGTTATTGATTTTATAGTGTAAATCAGCAAAAGTAGCGCCATTGACATAAAACAACAAGTCATCGCCGGTCTTTTTCAAGCCCTTAATATCATCGCCGATGACGATGACGGTGGAAGGTACAGGCACGACCGTAATCGTAGAAGAGGCTGTTTTGCCGCCGTCCACGCTTGTCGCGGTAACCGTAGTCGTGCCTGGAGCGAGCCCCGTAACATTCCCGTTCTGACTTACGGAAGCGACACTGGCATTAGCCACGGACCAAGTGACCTGTTTATTCGCTGCATTAGATGGTGTCACGCTTGCATTTAACTGTACACTCTGTCCGACCTCTACCTGTGCTGCCGCTGGATTCACAGCTACACTGCTAACCGGTGTATTTCCGGGATTCGGGCTGTCGCCTTCTTTATAGACACGTACATAATCCACCTGCATGGTTGCAGGAATATCAGAAGGTCCCGGAGAAATACCGCCGTCAAACATTCCACCGATCGCTAGATTCATAATAAGATAGAAAGGCTGATCGAAAGGGGCGTTCGGATTGTTCGGCGCCGCATCAGAATACCATTGATCATTCGTTACTTTGAAGAAGAACTTGCCATCCACATACCATTTGATGCTATCTTCTTCCCAAACGATAGAGTATACATGATAATCATTGGCAATGGTTTGACCCTCTGGGAAGTGATATTCGCCAGATAAGTATCGATTCGCTGGCCATGTTCCTCCAAAGTGGACAGCCCCGCTCGTCGAGCCGGGTAATCGTCCTCTGGCTTCCATAATATCTATTTCGCCAGACGCAGCCCATACACCATAAGCGTTATCCTCAGGAAGCATCCAGAGCGCAGGCCAAATGCCATTGCCTGTAGGCAGCTTTGCGCGAAAATCGACTCTGCCGTACTCCAGGGAAAAGTGATTTTTGGTATTCAGCTTACCAGAGGAGTAGGGGGCGTATCGATTAGGATCCTGCGGAAAGGATTTTGAGTCGTTCAAAGCTCTGATATTTAACTTGCCGTCCTGTAAAAACACATTTTCTGTACTATCTGTATAATGCTGCAGCTCCGCATTGCCCCAGCCCCAGGTATTGGGGTCATCATTAAGATAATAGCCCTGTTCATAATTCCATTTGTTCATATCAAGTGTTGTTCCGCTAAATTCATCCTGCCAGATGAGATTCATGCCCTCGATACTTGGATTGCTCGGAGTACCAATTGCAATATCATCTTGATCCGTTACATCTGGCCGGGGAGCATCTGGATTGCCAATCAAGGTATAATTGACAAAATTGCTGCCGACGTTACCGCCCGCTTGCCCATTTAGCGGATAGCCGATACGAATCTGCATATCCTCCTGGATTGGCTGAAACCAAAGACCATAGATATAGTCGGACCAATACCCCCACTGATTGGCATCAGACAGGTTGTTGTACCCATTGGCTGAGTATACAAAACTGCTCTGATTCGAATTCCCCAAGTCAACCCATTGCCCGTTGATTTGAATCTGGTACACGAAGTTGCCAAGCTCCGTTCCAATTGGCGCACTGCCATCAATCTTAGGCAGCGGTATCCCAACAGCACCGCTAGCATCAGCTGTAAAGGTTGTTCCTTCATAAGGCGTAAGGATATATGAATTTCTTACAGGTTCATTGAAACGGATCGTATATACGACATTTGCTTGGGATGTCTTCGATTCTAATTTAACGTTGATTGTCTCAGTTACGTTAAACCAGTAGCCGCCGCCGCCATCCGTGAATTGGCCAAAGTTATGATCATAGATCCAGCCGCTGGCCGCATTGTTGTCAATATCGATCCATTTACTGATATTTACCGGTTTTACATATACCTTCAAATCATCAGCTACTGCCTCATAGGTGACTGCCGGGTCATTGTTGAACGTAGGATAGGTAAAGCCTGCCCCGCCTGTGAATCCTGCAGTAATTTCTGGCCCTTGTGTAGGCGTCATAGCCGTAATGGTTGTCTTGTTAATGTTTTGAAATACAAGCGTATAATCAAGCGTAACTCCACTGGACTTGGAGAATAGCTGAATCTCTGTCGTTGTGGAGATGATAAACCAATAGCCATTAAGGCCGCCGTCGCTCCAATGCCCCCAATTTTGGTTATAAACAAATCTGTCGACATCATCAATATCTACCCAGTTGCCATTTACCTTAACATGTACACCCAAATCTTGAGCAACTTCATTCCAGGTGGCTGAACCATCATTGAATTTAGGCATCACAAAACCGTAGCTAGCCTGCCCAACCCCTGATTTTGTAATGACAGGCCCGTCTGCGGCCGAGAAGTAGGACATAGAGGAAATGGTAGTTCCGGATCCTTCAGCTGCTTGAAGCGTTGAGTTAGGGTACAGACTTAAGCCTGCCATCACAACAATTGCTAGCAACAAACTCAGCACCTTTTGAACAGATCTTTTTTTCATAGTACGACTTCGCCTCATAAATAACCTCCCTAAATATGAAATGGATTTCTCCCAGCCGATGGGACAATTGGGAAACGCTTACACAGGGGAGGTCTTTATTTTAACGAATTATCTTGTCAGGTGGATAGGTTTCATATTTTGGGTTGGGGTTCATTTTTTCGGATTTCCCTGTTGGGGATATTCAAAATATTCTTAAGAGTATCGTTAGCTAGTCGCAAAACAGCTTTATAAGCTAAAAACAAAAAAATAAGCAGTAAACCCGCTGCTAACGGATCATTACTGCTTATCCCATGTTTTATAGATACTCACACTTGAAATTGGTAAACTCAGCTGATGTATCTGCTCCAGTTGCATACAAGCCTATGATTACCCCTGTAAAACCACCCGCTACCTCTGACGAAAGGTATTTTGTCTGTGCAGCACCTAGTTGAATTTCTTTGCCGCCTGCTTGAATTGAAAAGCTGTACTGCTCATGCTTTGCTCGTATAACAAGAGCAGCAGGAGTGCTGTTCTCAATAAGTACAGATTTTTCAATAGATTTGATATCACCGATATTCAGGCGTTCAATAACCTCATACTGAGAACCTTTATTCCGGACAGCTAAATCATAATGATGATTCTCATCCATGTAGAGTGAAATTCCTGCTTCGCCATTACCTTCGGAGAGGGATATATCGCAAGAAATTGTAGCGTTGAAATCTTTTTGGCGAATTCCAATAAAAGTAGGGGAGTCTGCCTGATCAAGTGTAAGCTCAGTCCCCGATAATTTAAGGCTGTTATCATTCAGCTCATAGTTTTCAGTAGAAGGATGACGCAGATAACACCAGTCCAAATTCCATTTTGTATTGTCAAAAGTGAAGACCTTTTTTTCCTCTTGAACAACATGCTCCGGAATACGATCGGTTTCAAAGCTTGTTAAAGTTGTAGCGTTATGTCCTGCCGTAAACCAACCATCCTCGTCGAAGGTGACTGGAGCAAGAAAGACCTCACGACCTAAATGATGGTACGGAATCCATTTGCCAATTTGACGGAATCCAAGATGGAAAATCCACCAGTTTCCATTTTGATCTTCGATAAGGTCACCATGACCGACTGCTTGTACTTCATATCCACCTAGGTTGCGGTTTGTCAGAACAGGGTTATGTGGGTATGGCTCAAACGGACCCTGAAGTGAAGAACTTCTAGCATAAGTCTCCATGTGACCAAATTCTGTGCCGCCTTCTGCTGCCAGTAAGTAATACCAGTCATTAATTTTGTACATATGCGGGCTTTCCAGAAAGCGTCCGCCTGTGCCTTGCCAAATTGGACGACTCGGAGTCAGTTTACTGCCGGTTTCAATGTCAATTTCACATTGGAGAATTACACCCAATCCTTTTTCATCCGTTCCGTTACTAAGAAAATAGGCTTTGCCATCTTCAAAAAACAGATCTGGGTCAATTCCGCCCTGATCAATATAGATCGGTTCAGACCATTCACCATAAATATTGTCAGTCCATACAAAGAAGTTTTGGTGAGTCGTATCGTTCGTTGTAGTCATGTAAAATCGTCCATCGTTATGTCGCAGCGTAGGGGCAAAAACTCCGCCTGAACTATTCACCTTATCGAGCATAATTTGACTTTTTCTTGTTAGACAATGACCAATTTGTTTCCAGTTAATCAAATCCTTGCTTTCGAACAACGGAACGCCAGGGAAGTACTGCATGGAACTGCAAGCAAGATAGTAGGTATCGCCTGCTTTGCAAATACTTGGATCCGGGTAAAATCCTTTGATGACGGGGTTATTATATTTCATGCTTTCACCTCAATATGTATAATGGTAAACGCTTTCTAAAACGTTTTCGATTATATCATAAATGACTGATAAAACAAAGATAGAGATTCTAGAAGAATTGTATATTAATGAAGAAAATTGTGCAGGAGGATATCACACGATAGAACTGTTCATAGACAAACTGTACTTTAGCTGAGAATAGAATTGTATGGAATACGAATACAGCACCTGTTTTATTCAGTGTGTCATTTTCGACTCATATGTCATTTTTGCTCTTATCTTCTACTGTCAAATCAAAACTGATATGGTGTTCGCAAGGCGACTCTTGTGTCTTTCTCACAAGTTAACCTAGCGCAGCATGTTAAAGAGAAGACGGAAGGAGAAGAAGGGATTCATGATCTATAAAGATGCAGCAAGATCTATCTCAGAGCGTACGGAGGATTTGCTCGGGAGAATGACGGTAGAGGAAAAAATCGGGCAGCTGGTACAGCCATTTGGTTGGAAGGTATATGAAGCACATGAAGGCCGAGTTAAGTTAACAGAAGCGTTTCAGGAACAGGTGAAAAAAGGTGGTATGGGCTCTCTTTATGGTGTTCTTAGAGCTGATCCATGGACAGAAGTTACACTTGCGAACGGCCTGTCACCCGAGCAAGGTGCAGAAGCTGTCAATGAAATTCAGCGTTATGCGATTGAGAACTCCAGACTCGGTATCCCGATCCTGATCGGTGAGGAATGCTCTCACGGTCATATGGCGATTGGAGCGACGGTATTTCCAGTTCCGCTCCTGATCGGAAGCACCTGGAATACAGAGCTTTATAGAGAGATGTGCCGAGTCGTCGCCCTGGAAACGAGAAGCCAAGGCGGAGCGGTAACCTATTCTCCGGTGCTTGACGTGGTGCGTGACCCAAGATGGGGAAGAACAGAAGAATGCTTTAGCGAAGATCCTTACTTGATCGGCGAGTTCGGGGTCGCTTCCGTTGAAGGCCTGCAGGGCGAATCGCTGAATAGTGAAACATCCGTTGCTGCAACACTGAAGCATTTTGCCGGGTATGGCAGCTCGGAGGGCGGCAGAAATGCGGGTCCTGTACATATGGGGATGCGTGAGCTGCGCGAGGTGGATCTGTATCCGTTCCGCAGGGCTGTCGAGGCAGGAGCTGCGTCGATCATGCCGGCTTATAATGAAATTGATGGAGTTCCCTGCACTTCGAATAAAGAGCTCTTGGATGACATCCTTCGTGAAGAGTGGGGCTTTGACGGGATGGTTATTACAGACTGCGGTGCAATCAACATGCTGGCCTGGGGTCATGATACGGCGGAGGACGGCCAATCTGCAGCGGTTCAAGCCATTACTGCCGGTATAGATATGGAGATGTCAGGCGAAATGTTTACCAAATATTTAGGAGAGGCAGTGGAGTCCGGGAAGCTTCAAGAAGAAGTACTCGACAAGGCGGTACGAAGAGTACTGACACTGAAATTTAGGCTGGGTTTATTTGAACGGCCGTACAGCGATTCTGAGAAAGCTGGCGAAGTCATAGGGAGAATGGAACACAAAGAGCTGGCAAGGCAAGTGGCAGCAGAAGGAATCATTTTACTTAAAAATGAACATCAGACGCTCCCACTTACGAAGGAGAGTGGCGTTATCGCCGTCATTGGTCCAAATGCAGATCAGGGCTATAACCAGCTGGGTGATTATACTTCTCCGCAGCCAGATGGTGCCGTGACCACGGTACTTGCGGGGATAAAGTCAAAGCTTACCTCAGCACCTGAAAGAGTTCTATATGCTCCGGGCTGCCGTATACAAGGAGATAACCGCGATGGTTTTGAGGCAGCGCTCAGCTGTGCTGCACAGGCAGATACCGTCGTACTGGTGCTTGGAGGTTCGAGTGCCCGGGATTTTGGAGAAGGAACCATCGATCTTCGAACCGGTGCTTCTGTCGTAACGGATTCATGGAACGACATGGACTGCGGGGAAGGCATTGACCGAATGACCTTGTCCTTATCTGGTGTTCAGCTGGAGCTGGCTGAGGAAATTCATAAGCTTGGAAAGAAGTTGGTTGTTGTATATATCAACGGCAGACCTATTACAGAGCCATGGCTGGATGAGAATGCCGATGCTATTCTCGAAGCTTGGTACCCTGGACAGGAGGGGGGGCATGCCGTTGCTGACATCTTGTTTGGTGATGTGAATCCGTCAGGTCGGCTTTCGATATCCCTGCCTAAGCACGTAGGACAGCTTCCGGTGCATTACCGGGGCAAGCGTTCACGCGGAAAAAGATATCTGGAGGAAGACAGCAAGCCTATGTATCCTTTTGGCTACGGGCTGAGCTATACCTCCTTTGCATACAGTGAACTTCGCTTGTCCGCTTCTGAGATTCGACCAGGAGAAGCAGCTGAGATAGCAATTACTGTTAAGAACACCGGTAAACGCAGAGGTGCAGAAGTGGTGCAGCTGTATATTTCCGATGCGGCAAGCCGGTATACAAGACCTGCAATGGAGCTTAAAGGCTTCAGCAAGGTAGAGCTTGATCCCGGAGAAGAGCGGCGTGTATCCTTCGCTATTGGACGCAAGCAACTGGAGTATATCGGAGAGGACTATAAGCTGGTTCTTGAGCCAGGATTATTTCATATCAGAATTGGCAGAAATGTTCGTGACACATTGAGCACAGAACTTACCGTATTGGAGGGCTAAGGAGATGCAGCGAATTCAGAGAATGATTCGAGAGTTGTCAGAGAAGCAATGGCTTGAGAGTAAAGAAATAAGCGATTGGAATATGACGAGTACGACGTATCAAATGCCTGGTCAATATAATGAAGAAACACAGCTCCCGGAAGAAACCGAGCTATCCAGGTTTCCGGGGCAGCACGGGATAACCTATTTTCTGCGAAAAGAGCTGGATTGGCCAGAGATATGGGGTAAAGAAGGAATTGGCCTCGTACTGCGATCAGGAAGCGGTGAAGGTCTGCTCAGAGTAAATGGAAATTCATATCAGGGGCTGGATCGTAATCACACCTTTGTGACACTCGATACGGCTTATAACGAAAATGGAGGCAGATTGCAGCTGGAGATTGAGCTGTTTGATCCCATTCCGGAACCTGTTGACCCGTTAAATCATCAGGCCAATATACCTGCACCTATTTCGAGTATTACCAGCTTGCTTGTTAAGGTAAACCGACCAGTGCAAAGTCTGATGTACACGTTGCGTACGATCCTCGGTACGGCGCTTCAGCTGGCAGAAAATGATATGAGAAGAATACGGCTCAGCGAAGCTATGTTCCGTACGTTTGATGGATTTATAGGCTTATCTGATGAACAAATTCGTGAAGGAAACCCTGTTACGGAGCTGGAGAAGCAGCTGAAGCGGCAAGTAAAGCAAGTCGGCGGAAGCGTGGAAGGGATCGAGCACATGGTCGGGCAGTCACACATTGACATTGCCTGGCTATGGCCGGTGAGGGAAACGGTTCGTAAGGTGAGCCGAACCTTCTCTACAGTAGATCAGCTAATGAAGGAGTACCCTCAGTATAAGTTTGCACAAAGTCAGCCGATTCTGTATCAATTTCTGAAGGATAACGACCCTGAACTCTATGACCGGGTGAAGGCGAGAATTCAGGAAGGACGCTGGGAGCTGGTCGGCGGGATGTGGGTTGAGCCGGATCTGAACATACCAAGCGGCGAGTCGCTGATGCGGCAAATGCTGTATGGACAGCGGTTTTATCAGGAAGAATTCGGTCTCATATCTGAAATTGAGTGGCTGCCGGACACCTTCGGATACTGTGCATCCCTGCCTCAAATTTTGAAGCATGGCGGCATCCGTTATTTCATGACGACGAAGCTCAACTGGAACGATACGAATGTCTTCCCGTTTGATCTGTTTCAATGGGTTGGCATCGACGGCACGCCGATGCTGTCCTATCTTAATCACGGTCTGAACGAAGATACATCGCCGAAGGATGTACAGGAGCATTGGCAGTCCTACCGGCAGCGTGCCGTTCATCCCCAGCAAATGCTGCTTTACGGACATGGAGACGGAGGCGGCGGTGTGACCCGGGAAATGCTGGAGTATATCGACCGGGCTGATCTGATGACCGGGCAGCCAGAGGTTAGATACAGTACGGCTGCAGACTTCTTCCGCACGACGGACACAATTCAGGACAAGCTGCCGAAGTGGCACGGGGATCTGTACTTGGAACTGCACCGAGGCACCTACACTACACATGCACGTAACAAACGATCAAACCGAAAGGCAGAAGTGCTGTTCAGAGAAGCTGAAGTGTGGCACAGCCTTGATTTGGCCTCGATTGGAGGGGGTAGCATCGGGTATTCCGAATCTACGGATTTGGAAAAGGGCTGGAAGCTTATTTTGTTGAATCAGTTTCATGATATTATCCCTGGATCTGCAATTACAGAAACCTATGTAACCTCTTCTCAGGAGTACGAGGAAATATTTCAGCTCGGCAGTGGAGTACTTGAAGAACGTCTACAGCAGATCACGCAAAATATTGCGCTAGAGGGAGAAGGTACCCCGTTTATTGTATTTAACAGTCTTGGATGGACAAGAGACGCAAATGTCCTTATTGATATTACGAATCTTGAACATGCAATCCCGCATGATGAAACTGGACAACCTCTTGCATTCGACCAGCACATGGAGCAGGATGAGCAGGGGCAAAAGTTGCTTAGTCTCAATGTACATGTTGAAGATATTCCTGCGTTTGGCTATAAAACCATTTGGTTAAAAGACTCTGCAGCGATTTTGTCTGAGAACAATGAAGTATCCTTGGCATCAAGCTTTCCTGATCGATGGGAAACAGCATTTTATTCTATAACTTTTGGAGCAAATGGTGAGATTACAAGCTTATGGGATAATGAAGCTTCCCGGGAAATTGTACAGCCTGGGGAAGCAATAAACCGGTTAGAGCTCTTTCACGACCGCCCAACATATTGGGATGCATGGGATATTGACCCTCGTTATGAGCAGCAGAGGGCAGAAGATCCTAAGCTCGTTGAACGCCAGCTCTTGAGTCATGGAAAGGTCAGCGATATATTCCGGTTTACCTGGCAGCTGAGCCAGTCCACTATTCACCAGGATGTAATATTCTATCATCATAGTAAACGGATTGATTTTGAAACGAAAGTGAAATGGAATGAAGCGCACAAACTGCTGAAGGTCGCTTTCCCTGTACAAGTAGTGACAGATAAAGCGGTATATGAAATTCCGTTTGGTACAATTGAGCGTCCGGTTCATCGTAATACCAGCTGGGAACAGGCTCAGTTTGAGGTATGCGGTCATCGCTTCGCAGATCTGTCTGAGTTTAATTACGGAATCAGCTTGCTGAACGATTGCAAATACGGCTATAACATTCAGGAGAGTACGATTCGTCTATCTCTGCTGCGTGCACCGAAATGGCCGGATATTACGGCAGATTTGGGAGAGCACCAATTCACCTATTCACTGTTCCCGCATGAAGGCAGCTGGCAGGAAGCAGGAACACTTCGCAAGGCAATGGAGCTCAATACAGAGGTTCCGGTGACTGAGGCCTGTTTAGATTCTTCCAGCGGTACCTTACCTCCTGTTCATTCCTTCTTGCCACTTTACAGCCAGCATGTCATACTCGACACACTGAAGCCTGCCGAAGATGGAACGGGCTGGATTGTCAGAATGTACGAGTCTTCAGGGGGTCGTGAACAGGTAAGCTTTACGTGGCCGGGTTCCCTGACAGAGGTGATAGAGTCTGATGCACTTGAAAGAGATGGAGCAGCCATCGAGCACAGTGAAGGACGTGTCGAGCTTGCCTTTCAGCCTTATGAAATTAAAACGATCAAAATAAAATGATGACAAGACGAAATATCTTCCGCCATGCTAAAGTTAGTCGTTGGCGGAAGATATTTTTTTGTAGGTATATGTGAAATAACTTTACATTGTGAAAATGCTTACAATGACTCGGAAGTAAAAAATAACGCGAGTAAAGATCAAAAGATACTTAAAAATCAATTGGTATTTTTCAGTATTTTAATTTGTAATCGCTTACTTTTTGCCGAAAATGACACATTTTATAATTGTAATTGCCTGGTAAAAACAAAGGAAAACCCTTATGTATCAACGATTTTTCAACAATCCAAAATGACATATTTACGAAGAAATGCCTTATCCACTATTGTTAACCTAAAGCTGCGCCAACTAAACTGACATGAAGGATGGATATTCGGATGTTTGCTCCTGGCGCTAGACCAAGATGAAGTATAGACAGAAGGAGGCGATCCTGTGTGCAGGAGGTAAACACAGTTAAAAGACAACATACGATGGACAAGCCAAAAAGCAATAAAAAGCGTTGGCAAAAAGTCTGGAGAAACTGGGAGTTATATTTATTTATTGCACCGGCATTTCTGTATTTTCTCATTTTTCATTATGGACCTATGTATGGCATCCAGATTGCGTTCAAGAACTATAATCCGGCTCGCGGGATATTCGGCAGCCCATGGGTAGGCTTCGATCATTTTGTTCGCTTCTTTGATTCCTATTATTTCTGGGATTTGATGTGGAACACGCTGACGATCAGTCTGTATGAGCTCGCTGTCGGCTTTCCAATTCCAATTATACTGGCGCTGGCGTTTAACGAGCTGAAGCACAAGCGCTTCAAGAAGCTGGTCCAGACGGTAACCTATGCGCCTCATTTTATCTCGATCGTCGTTATGGTCGGTATGATCATTTCTTTCCTTTCACCATCAACCGGGATCATCATCAATTTTATCGAATGGCTCGGATTTGATGCACCTTCTTTTCTGACAAGTCCTGCGTGGTTTAAGACCGTTTATGTGCTCTCTGGAGTATGGCAAAGCGCCGGCTGGGGTACGATTATCTATCTTGCTGCGCTGTCTGCAGCGGATCCTGGTCTGCATGAAGCAGCCATTATTGATGGAGCGAACAGGCTGCAGCGGATACGGCATATCAATTTTCCGGTGCTTGTGCCTACGATGACCATTCTGCTCATTCTAAACATGGGAAGTCTGCTTGGCGTCGGATTTGAGAAAATCCTTCTGATGCAGAATCCGCTCAATATGGAGTCATCAGATGTCATCTCGACCTTTGTATACCGCTCAGGTCTTGAGAATGCTCAGTACAGCTTCTCTACGGCGGTCGGGTTGTTCAACTCCGTAATCAATGCGTTTCTTCTTATTGTAGTCAATCAGATAGCACGTAAGACAAGCGAGAATAGTCTGTGGTAAAGGAGGGAGCGAAATCATGCTAACCGGTATTAAAGAAACGAAACAAGACAAAATTTTTCTGGCATTAAATTATATCTATGTCACGATTGCCTTTCTTCTCGTCGCTTATCCGATGGTCTATATGATCAGTGCGTCAATCAGTAATCCGAAAGCAGTCGCTTCCGGTGCGATGTGGCTCTTTCCTAAAGATATAACTTTTGAAGGGTATCAGAGAGTGTTTCAGGATACCCGCATTTGGACAGGTTACGCAAACACCATTCTTTATACAGTGGTCGGTACTGCAGTAAACCTGATGGTTACGATCCCTGCGGCCTATGCGCTCAGCAGAAGGGATTTTGTGGGAAGGAACTTCTTTATGGGCATGTTTATGGTCACGATGTTCTTTGGCGGTGGACTTGTACCATCTTATCTGCTGATCAAGGAGCTGGGTATGATCAACAGCATGTGGGCTCTGATTCTGCCTTCCGCAGCCTCGGTATGGAACATTATCGTCTCCCGTACCTTTTTCCAGGGAACCATTCCTACTGAGCTCCAGGAAGCCGCGCAGATCGATGGATGCTCCAACCTGAAGCTGTTTTTCAATATTATCTTGCCGCTATCCATGCCAATTATTGCTGTTATGGCCCTTTTCTACGGGGTGGGACACTGGAACAGCTACTTCTCAGCGATGATTTATTTTAATGATTCTGAAAAATATCCGCTTCAGCTCGTATTAAGACAGATTCTTGTGTTGCAGGAGATGTCGGCTCAAGGCTCAGGCATGATGGATAGCTCCTCCGCGACAGCTCTGAATAACAAAGCCGAAATTGCGGCACTCGTCCGCTATGCGGTCATCATCGTCTCCACGCTGCCGGTCATTATTGTCTATCCGTTTTTGCAGCGCTATTTCGTTCAGGGTGTTATGATTGGCTCCGTTAAGGGCTGATCAATACCATATAAATCATAAAAGGGAGTTGTTGTCATGAAGAGAGTTCACAAGAAGTCAACGGTTCTTCTCAGTTTGATCCTTTCCGCCAGCATGCTTGCCGCGTGCGGAACCTCATCTTCTGAAACAGGCGAAACGGTAGAGCCCGGTACCCCAGAGGAAACGGGTGTCAAGAAAGAGGGCTTCCCTATTGTGGACGAGCCCATCACTTTGACCATGATGTCTCAAGATGCCGGTGTAGCAGACTGGAGTACCATGCCGGTTCTTGAGGAAGCAGAGAAGCTCACGAATATTAAGTTCGAATACCAGCTCACTCCGATTGACAGCTTTGCAACGAAGAAGAACCTTGTGTTTGCAAGCGGTGATCTACCTGATGTTCTGTACGCAGCCGATCTCACACCGGCAGAGCAGGTGACTTATGGAACACAGGGCTCCCTCATTCCGCTTGAACCTTACATTGATGGCGGATATGCACCTAACATTAAAAAATTGTTCGATGAGAACCCGGATATCCGTAAATCGTTCACAACTCCGGACGGGCATATTTACTCTCTTCCATTCATCGACAGTGCCGCCGTCTGGTATCGGAGCCCGATGTGGTATAACGGTAAAATGCTCGAAGCGCTTGGTGTAAAAGAGCTTCCAAAGACGACAGAAGAACTGTACGAATTTCTCAAGAGAGTGAAGACAGAAGACCCGAACGGCAACGGTCAAGCTGATGAAATTCCTTTGACCTCGGTGAAGCTGGATGATTTACGGATGTACTTCCTGGGCTTCTGGGGAATTTATGATCCCGTCGTGTATGTAGATAAACAGGATAAAGTTTTTTACAGTCCAATGCAGGAAGGCTACAAAGGTTATTTGGAATTCTTGAATCGTCTGTGGGAAGAGGATTTGCTGGACCATGAGACCTTCTCCCAAACACCTGAGCAGAAAAAAGCGAAGGGTGAGAACAATCAAATTGCTGTCTTTAACGACTACTTCTCCTACTTTACACTGGGCGGAGATCCGAATGACGCGATGAGCAGCCCGCTGATGACACCAGTGGCGAGCGAAATCGAGGGATCACCTGTCTATGGTATGCACCCGGGCCTTTCAGCGAACGGAACATTTGCCGTCACCAGTGTGAACGAGCATCCGGAAGCAACGATGCGCTGGATCGACTATCTGTATACGATCGAAGGACAAACCTTATTCAACCAAGGTCCTGAAGGGACACTGTGGCAGTATACGAACGCAGATACTTATGAAAAAGAGTGGCTTCCTGTTCCAGGCGGCGGGGATCGCGAGGAGTACAGAGGCACCATCACACCAAACTTTGGCATGCTGACTCCAGGCTATAACACTCCTGAGCTGACCAATGGACTTAGAACAGAATTTGATGATTGGATTGCAAAAGAAAACGAAGAGAAGCTTGTACCGATTGGTAAAGCACCGTTCCCGAACGCTTATTTGAACAACGAGCAGCAGGATGAAGCATCAGCACTTCTCTCAGACCTCAATACGTATGTAACACAGATGGAGGCGAAGTTTGTAACCGGGGAAGAGCCTATGTCCAATTGGGACAGCTATGTAGAACAAGTGAAGAAGATGGGTGGAGACCGGATACAGGAAATCTATCAGGAAGTTTATGATACATGGAATGCAGCAGGTCAATAAACCTAAACAAAACATCATTCCGCTGACAATTTGAAGTAAAAAAAGAAAGCCAACATCCTCCGGCAGTATGTACAAGTATGTACAGTCCGGATGTTGGCTTTCCTGTTCACTAGCTGGCAGAGCCGGTCTCTTCATCATCACTAGCCGTAACTCGGTGCATTTTACGGTATTGTCCTGGGGTAAGTCCGGTCTCCTTCTTGAATTTTCGGATAAAGTTTGGTGTATCCAAGTATCCGACCTCCTGAATGAGATCTTTCAGCGGTGTATCTGTCGTCTTCAGCTGTTGGAACACTTTATCAAGTCGTTTTTGCCAGATGTACTGGACGAAGTTAATCCCTGTCTTGTCCTTAAAAGAGCGGCTGACATGGGACGGTGAAATTTCGAACTCGTAAGCAACAGTATCAAGGCTGAGATTGTGATCTGTAAAGTGATCATCAATATACACCACAATCCGGTCGATTAAGGACTGTTCTTCCTGCTTGGATTCTTGTTCAACCTCACTGCATAGCTGTGAGGCAAGAGAGAGAAGAACCGACTCAAGCTCCACCAGCGAGCTGCTGAACACCATACTCGGGGCGATTCTTTGAAGCATATGATGCTCTCCCAGCTCTGAGGCTGTCTTTAAGATCGTGTTTAGCAGATCAAAGCTGATGCAGCGGACAAGTAATGCCGGCAGCATAGAAGACTGCAGACTGTCCACTGACGAGCGGATCATCTGGGAGGCGATGTCATAGTTGCCCTGCTTCAGACTCTGTGCCAGCTTGAGCTGCACATGGTTTGGAATCCAGAAGGAATGGCTTGGTGTTTTCGATATTTCCTGAAACAGCGCTGCCGTTCCATATTCACCCGGAACAAGCAGATCAAAGGCAGAGCAGGCCTCGATATAGGATTGATTAAGTTCGTTCAGGTTCTGATAACAGCTGCCCGAGCCAATCATTGGCGTAATGGACAAAGTGTTCATCAGCAGGCCTCGCACTTGCTCCATAATCTGCTTCATTTGAATGATCTTATCTAGATCTTCGGCAGGATCAAAATTGATGATGATGCCCAGCCGGTCCAGCTGTGACAATTCTACCCCATATCCAGTTGCCTGGTGTTCGGGCATGTCAATGCGGGCGAGGCTGTTGATAATGCAGCGTCGGTGCTCCATATCTAAAGGCTCAGGTTCATTCCAGCCGATGACCATGACAAACAGATAGCCTAGGTTAAGCTTAAGGTCAAACAGCTGCTGCAGCTCAGGAGTTAAATAATCTGTATCTCCGAACTTGATCAATGTGGTCAGATAATGATTACGGGCGAAGGGTTCCTGCAAATCGATACGGGAACTGTAATCCTCCAAGGCAGAACGTATCCTGTCCAGCTCATTTGTGTAGCCTTGTGTCCCATCCCCCTGTTTTTCCGAAGAGCGGGAGGACGCAAATTCTACTAGAGTTGAGATCGGCTGATACTGCATTCTCGCTAGGACGAGGGCGATCGCAGCACCCACAAGCAGAACGATGATAATGATCAAGGTCATAAAACTGCGGACATCCAGTACACTGCTGAAGAACTGAGAGCTTGGCATGACCGTCATATACGTCCAGCCGTTTGATTCTGATTGGACAGATACGATGGAATGCTCATTTCCGTCGAGAGTTCGTTCCTGTATGCCTGGTGCAATATGATTGAACAAAATTTGTGAAGCCTCTTCACTCAGCGTATCACCCTGGCGGTTTGCAACAAGCACCTGTCCTTCCGCATCAAGAACAAAGGTTAAACCTTGATAGTTTCCGAGTATGGAATCGATCAGATTTGTAATTTCGGTCTCCTTAATAAAGTACATGACCGTTGCATGCGGATTAAGACTGTTGGGAGTGATAGGAACAAGAAAAGCAAGCTTGCGGTCCTGCATGCCTCCGGTTTTGGTTACCAGATCAGCAGGTCTTACGGTAGGATGCTTCACGTCGTTCAGGTCATTATACAAGGACTGCTTGTCCCAGCGTGCAAAGCTGAGATTGTCGGTAAAGACTTCAAAGTCGGTTAAGCCTTTACTGGAGTAAATACGTTTGTCGTCGTGAAAATAAAGATAGATTTCATCAATCATGGAGCTGGTAGCTTTGTACTGATCCAGAGCCCGGATGGCTTCTGGACTGGTGTACGGATTGGTGACCTGATAAGACGAGAGCCGGTCATCATAAGAAATTCTTGAAGCAATTTCACTAAGCTCTTTCATGCGTCCGTCTATTGTTACTTTGGTTTGAGAGAGCTGGGATAGACGTGAGCTTTCAATTTCCGTGCGGAGGGTTTGTACAGCATTTTCATAAATAAATACAGTCATGAAGACAAGAGGTATAAGCAGAATGAACAGATAGGACCAAATATATTTCAGGAATAGTTTGGATTTAAAATAGTTCATTCTCAAAATGAAATGCCGCCTCCTTTTCTTTGGGATGGGTCATTTTTATAAATGATAGCAATAAAAATACAATTTGGACATATTTTTTTCATATTCTTGCCGAATTTTGTGCAAGGTTACGCTTTCATTTTATATAAAACGAACAATAATATGTTTATGACATAGAATGTACGGTTTTAGCAGAAGATTATATCCAATAAAACTTATCTGAAATAGGTTGATTGAGCGGGAGGGAATCAAGAGATGAGCAATGATCAGGCCGATACAGAAGTGAAAAATGAAGTAGAGCAAGGAGTACACAATTATAGCAGTGAGGATAAATGGGTGAGACCTGAGGATCCGCTGCTCTTGGAACGTCTGGAATGGTTTAAAGACCAGAAGCTTGGATTGATGATGCACTGGGGGCCTTACTCCCAAATTGGTGTCGTGGAGTCCTGGGCGCTTAGCGATGAAGATGCAGTGTGGTCCCGCGCAGATATTGAGTGGGATGTTGACGGTGAAGAGATGAAGCGTGAGTATTTTGAGCTGAACAAGACATTTAATCCGATTCGTTTTGAACCGGAGAAATGGGCGGACCTTGCAGCAGATAACGGATTTAAATATTTGAACTTTACGACAAAGCATCATGACGGATTCTGCATGTGGGATACACGCACGACTGATTATCGGATTACCGGACCCGACTGCCCGTTCTCCAGACACAGACACGCTGATATTACGAAGCGTTTGTTTGATTCTTTCCGTGCAAGAGGACTCGGGATCTCAGCCTATTTCTCCAAAGCAGACTGGCATACTCCTTACTACTGGGCAGAAGGGATGGAGAGAGGAATCAAGACCTCACGCGGTCCGAGCTATGACCCGAAGGAGTATCCTTGGCTGTGGGAACAGTTCGTAGAGTTTACTCATAATCAGATTATGGAGCTGATGACAGGCTACGGACGAATCGATGTGCTCTGGCTTGATGCAGGATGGGTTAACGATTACAGGGTGCAAAATATCCGGATCGGCGAAGTGGTAGAAAAAGCCCGTCAAATCCAGCCCTGGCTTCTGTCAGCTGATCGGACGATCGGAGGACCGTATGAGAACCTAATCACCCCAGAGCAGACACTTCCGGAGCGTGCACTGCATGTGCCATGGGAAAGCTGCATCACAATGGGAACGTCCTTTTCTTTCCGTTATGAGGATGACTATAAATCTGTACGTCAGCTGATTCATTTGCTGATTGAAATCGTTGCTAAAGGCGGCAATTTGGCTCTTAACGTCGGTCCGCAGCCAGACGGCAGACTATCCAGGACGGCAATCTCGAGAATCGAAGGAATGGGAGAATGGTTGAAGGTCTATGGAGAAGCGATCTACGGTACACGGAGCTGTGAGCCTTATTCCGTTCGCAACGTACATTTTACGCAGAAAAATGAACAGATCTATGCCTTTTATCTCTATGCTGACAAGCATCAGGAAATAGAGAGCAGAATTACACTTCCAATCAACAAGGAAATTTCTAGAATTGATCTTGTACAGGGTCAAGAGAATTTGGACTTTAGAATAACAGATGAAGGAATCGAAGTAGAGCTGCCAGAAGGCGAGTTGTCCGGCAGAGCACCGATCGCTCATGTATTCAAAATCTCTTAATGGAAAGGAGTAGGTATCCGTATGCAAAAGTGGTTTGAGGATGCAAAGCTGGGAATTTTTATTCACTACGGAATTTATGCAGTTGATGGAGTAGCGGAATCGTGGTCTTTTTACAACGGACGTATGTCTTACAATGATTATATGAATCAGCTGAACGGATTTACTGCCTCTAAGTTTGATGCTGAAGCATGGGCAGATCTGATTGAGAAATCAGGAGCAAAGTATGCGGTGCTGACGACCAAGCATCATGACGGAGTAGCCCTATGGGATACGCAGTACAGTGACTTAAACACAGTTAAAAAGACACCAGCTCGGCGGGATATTGTAAGAGAATATGCAGATGCCATCACGGCAAAGGGACTCCGGCTAGGATTATACTATTCGCTGATTGACTGGTCCCATCCGGATTACCCAAGTGTGTACGAAGGCGGTAAATTTCCTGAGGATCCGGCTTCTGTAAACAGATATTCCTATCCAGCAAATGGGATTCAGGACGAGGCTAAATGGAATAAGTTTCTTGAATTCAACAATCATCAGCTGACAGAGCTGCTTACCGGGTTCGGCAAGGTGGACTTGCTATGGTTCGACGGGGATTGGGAACGAAGTGCAGAACAGTGGAACCTGCCTGAATTCAAGCAGTTCTTGAAATCACTCCAGTCGGATCTCATTATGAATTCACGCCTTGCGGGCCATGGGGATTATAGAACACCTGAACAGGGGCTTCCGATTACCCGGCCGGAGGGTCCGTGGGAATTCTGTACAACGATCAATACCTCCTGGGGATATGTACCGACCGATCAGCATTATAAATCATTGCATCAGATTGTGCGCATGTTCTGTGATTGTATCTCCATGGGAGGCAATATGCTGCTGGATATCGGTCCAAGGGAAGACGGCACGATTGATGAAAGACAAGAGTCCATTTTGCTTGGACTCGGGGACTGGATCAGAGCCCATGAGGAAGCGGTTTACGGGACGCAGGACGGTATCATGAGCCGCTATTACGGAGATGGAAGCACGCTCTCTGCAGATAGAAAGACCCTTTATTTGTTTGTTCATGGAGATCCCAAAGAGAGCATTTGCTTAAAAGGACTGTGTAACAAAATACAGAAAGCATCGGTGCTTCATTCCGGCAAGGAGCTGACATATACCATTCATGGAGGAGTTCCGTGGTTCCAAATCCCAGGCACAACCTGGATCCATCTGACGCAGGAAGATACCCATGAACTGACAACAGTTGTGAAGCTGGAGTTCAACGAAGAAGTTGAAATGTACGGCGGATCTGGAGCGGTAGTTACTCACAATTAATACGAAAGCAGTGTTATATCGTCATAAAACATAAAGTCATCATTAATTTCTGAGGAAGGAGCCTCACCCCCTTATGGAATCTTATCGACTGCCTAAGATCAGCATACCGAAATTATCATTGCCCACAAGCATCCAGCAGGTGCTTCAGGAGGCGGAACAGGCACTCTCCCACAGGCCAAAGCTCTCCAACCTGTTTCGCAACTGCTTCCCGAATACACTGGAGACAACCGTAAAGCTCATGGAAGACGGAACGACGTTTGTTATCACGGGAGATATCCCGGCTTCCTGGCTTCGCGACTCGGTTGAGCAGGTCATTCATTACGTGCCCTTTGCGAGGGAGGATGAAGATCTTAAAAAAATTCTCGGCGGCCTCATTAAAAGGCATGTCAATTATATTCATATTGATCCTTACGCTAATGCATTTAATGAATCCGCCTGCGACTGGCACTGGAACAAAACGGATGTGACTGAAATGTCGCCATGGGTATGGGAGCGGAAGTTCGAGATTGACTCGCTTTGTTTCCCGATGCGTCTTGCCTACCTTTACTGGCTGGAGACGGGAGATAACGAAGTGTTTGATGCCAAGTTCAAATCGGCGATGCGGATCATCTACGAACTCTTTCGCACGGAGCAGCGACATGAAGAGAGATCCCCTTACCGCTTTATGCGACATAATGGTATTCAGGAAGACACTCTTGCAAACGAAGGGCTCGGTATGCCGGTCAATTACACCGGGATGGTATGGTCCGGTTTTCGTTCAAGTGATGATGCCTGCGATTTTCACTATAATATTCCCGGCAATATGTTTGCGGTTGTAGTACTCCGCTATATGCAGGAAATGGCAGAGTGGATATATCGTGACACTGAATTTGTACAGGAGCTCAAGCAGCTCGAAGCGGAAATTGACCGGGGCATTCGACTATACGGAATTTATCGTCATCCGGAATTCGGTCCGATTTATGCCTACGAGACCGATGGTTACGGGAATTACTGCTTAATGGATGATGCAGGCACACCAGGACTTCTGTCCATTCCGTATCTTGGTTATACAGGCGCTGACGATCCGGTCTATCAAAATACACGCAGATTTGCTCTATCTAAGGAGAATCCGTTCTATTATGAAGGGAAATCTGCTCGAGGCATCGGGAGTCCGCACACGCCGGATAGATTTATCTGGCATATGGCGCTGTCCATGCAGGGTCTTACAGCCCAAACTGCGGAAGAGAAATTGTCCGTTATTCGAATGCTGGAAGCAACGGATGCGGAGACGGGGTACATGCATGAGGGGTTTCATGCGGATGACCCGCACAATTATACGAGATCCTGGTTTGCCTGGTCGAACAGCCTGTTCTCTCAGTTCATCTATCAGGCATGGCAGGAAGGGATTCTCGACCAGGAGGGATACGAATGATGCTGAGCGGAGTCCCCTTTCCGCATGTTCCTGTTTATAAGCCTAAGCACTATATTTGCCGCCGTGCAGAAGGTGTGCTGGAGCTTGATGGAAGGCTTGACAAGTCCTTTTGGGATTCGGCGGAATGGACCGATAAGTTTGTCGATATTGAAGGAGATCTCAAGCCAGCGCCGGCTAAGGATACACGAGTAAAGATGCTGTGGGATGATCAATATTTTTATTTCGGAGCCGAGCTTGTTGAAGATCAGATTTGGGCAACGCTGACAGAGCGAGATTCCGTCATTTTTTATGACAATGACTTTGAAATCTTTATAGATCCTGACGGGGACAGCCACGGCTATTACGAATTTGAAATCAATGCACTGAATACGGTATGGGATTTGCTCTTAATCAAGCCATACAGAGATGGCGGGCCGCCGCTTGACAGCTGGGATATGAAAGGACTGAAGACCGCAGTACATATCGATGGTGAGCTGAATCGACCGGATGCAGATAACCGTAAATGGTCTGTTGAGGTTGCCATCCCATGGACCAGTCTGAAGGAGTGCGCTAAGGAACATCGTCCGCCACTGCCTGGAGAATTCTGGAGAGTGAATTTCTCTCGAGTCGAATGGCAGAGCAAAGTGGAGAATGGGACTTACCGCAAGGTGATCAATCCTGATACAGGTAAGCCTTATCCTGAGGATAATTGGGTCTGGTCGTCGATGGGCTTGATCAATATGCATTATCCCGAGCTGTGGGGCTATGTTGTGTTTGCAGATGAGGAGAGTCCCGGCGAGTTTGCCATTTCCCAGGATGAACAAATCAAGTGGGAGCTTAGGAAGCTTTACTATCTGCAGCGTAATTACGGAGCTTTGAAAGGCAACTTCGCTAAAGACTTATCGCTATTAGAGTGGAGCCCTGAGCTGAACATCAATCCTGTTGTCTATGCCGGGGACAGGCTATTTGAAATCTCTGCTGTAACAGCAGACGGAGCCGGTAAATGGATCATTCGTGAGGACGGCAAACTGTGGAAGGAGAGGAATACAATATGAGTGTACAAACATCCGTTTTTTCACTTAGCCCTGAGGAGATGAATCACATTGAAGACAAGCTGCGTGTTAAACAGAAGCTTGTCGGTGCAAAGGCTGACGAGATCTTTGCCGTATTTCAAGAGTCACTTTCACCGGAAGAGGAATGGGCCCTCAAATATGTGTATGCTTACAGTCCGCTTCAGGACCTGGCAGATGTTCCGTGCTCGCTGTTTCTAAGTCATGTTCGGTCAACACTGCAGATTCGGCGTGAGGTTCCTTGGGGTCAGAAGGTGCCGGATGAATTGTTTATGCATTTTATATTGCCGGCAAGAGTCAACACGGAAAATATTGAGGACTGCCGCAGCGTCTTCTATTCAGAACTAGCGGATCGTACCCTCAATCTTTCCATGGCAGATGCGATTCTGGAAGCCAATTACTGGTGTCATGAAAAGGCGACATATATCGGCAGCGATCTGAGAACGGCTTCTCCACTTACGATGATTCGGAGCGCCCGGGGACGGTGCGGCGAAGAATCGACGCTTGCGGTGACAGCACTGCGCAGCATTGGTATTCCTGCCCGCCAGGTATACACTCCTCGCTGGGCCCATTGTGATGATAATCATGCCTGGGTAGAGGCTTGGGCTGACGGTACCTGGTATTATATCGGTGCCTGTGAACCTGAAGCACAACTGAACCGGGGGTGGTTTACACCACCGGCGCGGCGCTCCATGCTGATGAATACAAGAGTACTGGGTAACTATCGTGGACCCGAGGGTATTACGCTTGCGGAAGAATGGTACACCGAGCTGAATCTCCTGGAGAATTATGCTCCTGCAAAAGAGCTCACGGTGTCGGTCAAAGACCAAAACGGGAGGGAAGTAAAGGGTGCTGTTGTAAGATTTGAGCTGTACAACATGGCGGAGTTCTATCCGTTAGCAGAGCTGATGACAGATGCAGATGGGCAAGCATTTTTTAAGACCGGTTATGGTGATCTGCTCATTCGGGCTGTGTTTCAAGACAGGTGGCAGGAGCAAAAGGTCACGGTTGGCGAAATGGAGAAGGTGGATTTCGTTCTAAACCTTACGGGTCAACAGGAACAAGAAAGCGGTGTGACAGATTTCGATATGATCCCTCCCCCTGAGCTGGATGGTGATGCGCTGGAGGAGCTTAACGAAGAAGCCGAGCTTCTGCATCAGCGAAGGTTAAAGGAAGGTGCATCCATTCGCGCAGCGTTTGAAGGTACATTTGTTACGGAGTCAGAAAGCTTGAGTCTATCCAAGCGGCTGAGTCTTCCGGAGGCAAGAGTATGGGATGTGATGCAAAAAGCACGCGGCAACAGTCATGAAATCGCCGAATTTCTTATGGAAAGCTCTCCTGAATTTGGGGAGTGGCCGCTGCTGCTGCTGGAATCGCTGAACAGTAAGGATTTAATCGATACGTTCCGTCCTGTGCTTCATGAGCATATGAATTATGCGCTGCCACTGCGCGGTCTGCTTCCGGATACCTTGTTTATTCCCTATGTACTCTGTCCGCGTGTTTCCTATGAAATGCTAGGTCTATATAGAGATCAGTTCCGGTCGGCATTTAACACTGAAGAGCGAGAGTTCATTATTAAACAGCCGTCTCTTCTGGCGGATAGACTGAGAGAGCAGTACGTATACTCGGAAGATCTTCCGAACCTAAAAGGCAAGGGCACAGCGGCCGGAACCTTTCGTTTAATGACAGGTGATGAGGAATCACTAGCGATCCTGTTTGTATCGATTTGCCGCAGTCTTGGCATTCCCGCTCGTCTGCATCCAAGCGAGCGTAAGCCGCAATATTGGCAGAATGGAAGCTGGATCTTTGCAGATCTTGGCGGTAAACAAGAGGTAAAGCAGGGCGTAGGGTTCATCCGTCTTGAGCAAGAGGATTCAGATCACGACACACCTGAAGCTTCTTATTACGAGAATATTTCCATAGCCCGTCTTGTTCAAGGCAAATACGTGACTCTTCAATTTCCTTATGGGGAGAAAAAGCTGTTTGCAAAGCCTCTGGAAGCCGAGGAGGGCGCTTACCGCATGACAACAGGAGTACGATTGAAAAATGGCTCGGTAAGAGTGAGATTTACCTACTTCGAGTTGAAGGAAGGGGAAGAGACTTGTGTCCATGTAACCTTTCGCAGTACAGAGGAGGAAATTCCGGTCTATGGAAAGGTCGACAAGAATACGGAACTGCGATGGCAGGATGGTACAGTAACGGATCTTGATCACAAGAGCTTTAACACAAAAAGTATTCTGGCTGCCTGGATTGAGCCAGAGAGAGAACCGACGATGCATTTGCTGAAGGAGCTTGCTGATTTGAAGGTGGAGCTTACCGAAGGAAACGCTCCAATCGTGTTAATTACAGGTATCACCGGTTCAGCAGTAACCTTAAAAAGTGAGCTTTTGGAGAAGCTGCCTCCCCAGGTCCTGCTGGCAGAAGCAGGTGCTAAAGCATTCCCTGAACTTTTTCGGAACCATGGAGCAGCGGAGTCCGGGTATCCGCACCTTGTCGTACTGGATCATGAATATCAGATTCGTTACGTCTCTTCCGGTTACCGGATTGGTGCTGTCAAGGAAGCGACTCAAGTCAGTTATCAGTTGAACAGACAGCATAGTAAAGATATGCAGCAAAGGACTGAGGGACTATGAAGAGAAAATGGATCATCGGATATGTCGGTCATAACGGATTGCACGAGGTGACAAAAGCAGATCTTAGTCGGATGACACATATCAATATCGCTTTTTCATATATTCAGGACGGGGTTATCCATACCAGTCATCTGAAAAACATGGAACGAATTCCTGTAATCAAGGAGGTTCATCCTGAGCTCAAGTTCATTTTGTCTGTCGGGGGCTGGAGCTCAGGCGGATTTTCGGAGGCAGCTGCCACAGAGGAAGGCAGGATAAAGCTTGCTGCATCAGCGGTTCTTGCAGTTACGACTTATTCACTGGATGGGATTGATTTGGACTGGGAATACCCGTGTTATGGAGAGGCAGGTATAGCAGCTTCTCCGGCTGATAAGCAGAACTTTACATTGCTGCTGAAGTCGATTAGGGAAGCGCTGGATCAGAAGGGTGAGCAGAATAACAAGCATTACTTGCTGACGATTGCGGCTGGAGCTGACCAATACTATATTGACGGAACGGAAATGAATCAGGTTCAGAAGTATGTCGATTATGTGCAGCTGATGACCTATGACATGCGCGGAGGCTTCCAGGTGCTGACCGGGCATCATACCAACCTCTTTACTCCGACAGGTGATTTATACCGAATCAGTGTAGATGCTTCAGTGAGAATGTTTCACGAAGCAGGAGTGCCAAAACATAAGATTGTCATTGGAGCCGCATTCTACTCTCGCATGTGGAAAGGGGTGCCCGACCGAAACAATGGATTGCATCAAATGGCAGAGACAACGGGAGGCTATGGCCCTGATTATACAGAGCTTTGTGCCAGTTATATTGGTCATAACGAATATACAAGATATTGGGATGACGAGGCGAAAGCGCCTTATCTGTTCAACGGGAACACGTTTATCTCTTATGATGATCCTGAATCGATCAAAGCAAAATGTGAGTATGTTCAAGGCCAAGATCTTGCCGGAGTGATGTTTTGGGAATATCGATGTGATACAACTCATAAGCTGCTGGAGACGATGGATGAGGAACTGGATGTGTCAGAACGTTCAGTATAAGATACCGCAACCAGTAGTTTGCGAGTAGCAACTTAGACGACTTCAGTATGATTGAAGTACCGTTCGTGTGAAGTTGTTTTCATTACACATTTTTGATGGCAGCTGCTCATACGAGTGGCTGTCTTTTTTTTCTCATGACAGACCGTGCAGCTCCAAAACCTAGTATGATAGATAATGTATTCTATTGAATGGAGGATAGTAATGGAGGAATACGGCGTTTACTTACCTAGAGATAAACATGATTTTGAAAGGACCAACCAATTATATAGTTTAGATCCTTCTATCTTAGTGTCGATTATTCCGAGTCTAGTAGAGTGGCTTCAAGATATGAATTGGCCTATATCTAAAGAGATAGCAAATTTATTGCTTGAGTATCCCGAGGATACCATACCGTATATTAAAGCTGTGTTGAACACAAATGATGATATTTGGAAAGAATGGTGCCTTAGATATTTTGTTATGAAGCTTCCATCTGATCTAATTAAGGAATTTACTCCACAGCTCATTAGAATGGCTACTACACCGACAGAAGGTGAACTGCTTGAAGAGGTAAACGAGACTGCTCAAATGATACTGAGTAAGATATAAATTAGAGAAAACTAACAATTAAAGAGGTGGCTGTAGTGGTTGATAACAGCACAGTGATGGAATCTGGCAGATGTATTGAATGCGGGGCTGAAGGAATAGACGGGTATTCCTGCTATGAATTATTCGGCTTCCCCCTAGTATGGGAGCATAATGATCCGGAATTATACGCTTTACATTTTTGGTTGGTTTCCTGTTACATGATTCAGCATCCCTCTAACTATACAGAGGAAGGATACCGCCAAGCAGTTCAGTTATTTAAAGACGCCTATGACAACGAATGGGAGACCGCCTATATTCTCAAAATTAATAAGGAGAGAGTAGCTAATGCAGGTAAAATAACCAATCCTCTTCCTAGCAAGGACAGGCAACGAAAATTAAAACTTTGGACAATGACAGTCGATGACATCTACTTGGGCGGCGAAAAAAATGCAATTTTCAATATAATGAAATGGAGGGCTCAAATAAGAAGCGAACTCTAAAAGTTTACCGACATACTTGTAATGAAGCTATTGATTCCAAGCCTGAGCAGTTACGTTACAGACAACAGCTATGGATATTTTCTAGTAAGAAACGTGTATAAGACTAGCCTGCAATCATCAATTTTAAACTTAACCAATTATTCGTGCGTTTATATTATTGAAGCCATTTGTTTATTGCAGTACATATTTAAAATACTCAGGAATAGAGGGAGGGAGTAAAACTGTCCAAAAAGAAGCCGCTGGGGCTGGTGCCGCTGCTTGTAGTTTTGTTATTGATTGGATACGTTTTTGGTTACAGGTTCGACGGTTTAAGTGCGGCCAGAGCCAATACATATATTCCGAACGATTCTGTTTTAATAGATGTAGTCGAATATGACTGGGGAGGGGGGGATTTCGTTTAGTGATTACAATAAGGAGGCTTCAGTGATAAGTATATTAGTCAACGATTCTAATGTGGCCTACATTGAAGCTGGCCCTGAAGGCAGCAGAGTGAAGGGAACAAGCTGAAATAGGGGAACCCATCACATTATCGTGGGAAAATGCAGTTCAAATCGACAGGTTGTATCCAAAGGCCTTTGATAAAAATGGCAAAATGTTATATGAGTATCGGTATGCGAAAACCAATCATATACGTTTAGAAGATCTTAAATGGCATCCTATTGAATCTTAATTAGGACAATTGATGGCTAGCTCCGAGTTTTACATTATTTTTTGGTTTTACTATGAAAACAAAAGGAAGTGAAGGAGTGTATATACAATACCTATCGGATTCCGAATACCTAGTTAGAGATGTTTTGGTTGATCGTATCCATGAGCGTCCGGTTTGTATATTTGATTTAGAAGGAACAGGAATAATGGTAGAACATGAATATATAACACAATTTGGTGCGATCATTTTTCATAAAGGCAAGATTTTAAAAACGTTCAGCTCCTTAGTAAAATCACCGAAAGTAATTCCTAAAAAAGTAGAAGAATTAACAGGAATTTCGAATGAGAGTTTATTAGCTGCTCCAACATTTGCTGAGGTATATCAGCGATTTTTAAAGTTTGGTGGAACGAACGTACTAGTTACTCAAGCAGGTTATGAGTATGATATCCCAATGCTCAATAAACATTGCCAAATGAGTCACCAAACATTGTTTGAAAATCCTGTTATCGATACAAAAGCATTGTTCACCATATTGCATCCTGAGCTCAAAGATGTTTTTAGTACAGATTATCTTATCAAGCACTATAAAATTGAAACAGAAGATTTACAACGTCATGATGCATTAGGTGATTGTGTTTTGATTAGCAGGATATTTAGTTCAATATTATTGGAATACAAACAAAGAAACATATATAGCTTCAACACGAATGAAGGCTTGATTGTAAGACGTTTCAAAATTCCTGAGATGTATCTTAATGAGTAGTTGATTCAATGTCAGTGTTTTCTCTGGATCTGGAGGTGTTAAATTGCGTTTCAGAATATGCCTGTTCCTATTTTTATTAGTTTTAACTGGATGTCTAAATGGAAATGAGGAGACTATTGTCCCTGAAATTCCGGAGCCCATTGGTTTAGTCTTGACACCTATTGATTTATCTCAAGGAGAGTCAGCTAAGTTTAGACCATTCCTAGGTATGATGTCTGGCAGTTTTAAATTAGAGTATAAGGGTAGCAAACCAAATGCGAGACTGGATATGGATATCTGGGAAAACGGGAGAAGAGTTGATACAAATGGATCGATAGGGGATTTGTTTTTTGACTCGGGAGAGCAAAAGAGCGACGAGATCGAGTTAATCATCTCAGTAGATACAGTACATATTGAGGAGCAAAGAGAAATGAACATTATCAAGATCAACAGAGTTAGCGACTCAGGAACAAGTCTATCCACCTTTAGCTTCCCTTGGAATAAAGAGCTGACTACACGAGGGTTGATTGAGACTATGGAGCCTCTTTCGTTTACTGCCGATCAGGCTGTTCATGTATTCGGCGTGCAAGCTACAAGTACAAATTCTATAAGAACGGCCGATCTTTCCGAAGAATCGTTAAGCCAAACAGAGTGGGCACTCATATTCACTCTGCGCTTTGATGAGCCAACTGAGTGAGATTTTGAGAGGCAATCCTAATATCTCAATGCTAATGTTCACGACAAAGCCAGAAACATTCTTTGAGTGCTTATGATTCGATATGAAGAAGTAAAGTGGATGGTTGAAGCAATTTACTACACAACTTTCACAACGTAGAGCGGGTTCGCCGCTATATTAAATGTATGAAGTCGCCGCATTGGCGGCTTTTTTTGTTTAAGCTGCCTACTCAGGCTATAGCTCATCCGTAAGTTAACTTCAAAATACGTCCAAATCGTACTACACTCATGACTTCATCATTAAGGTGAATCAAGACGAGAAGAACTAGAATATTGAGGACAAAGATGAAGAAAGTGGGGCTGCTGGTTGATGAAATCGTTTAATGAATACAGCAAAATCGGAGCACTGTGGACAAATGATGATGCGCGAGGCATTTTGATAAAATATTTTCCTGATATAGAGAAGAAAATGTCACAGTTTTTTGATATTAAGCTCGATACGGTACCTCAATACATAAGCAAGAGGATGAATGAAGAAGAGTTGCCTGATGCATTTTTGGAGCAAATTTTAAAGGATTTGTTGGCTGTGAAAATAAACGAGGAGGAGCCCAGTATACAACCTTCCGAACAATATGAGTCTGAAGATATTGTGATGGGATCAGCGAAAGTAAGATATGAAATTAAGGTTGAAAAGTGGGATTTCATCGAAATTTCGTTCGAAGGACCAAGCCACGGCAATCCATTTGTTGATGTTCATATTGAAGGGGTCTTTAGCTCAGATGATCAAAAGATTTGCGTTCCAGGATTTTATGATGGCAATGGAATTTATCGTATTCGTTTTATGCCGGAAACAGAGGGGAACTGGGGATTCATGTCCCAATCTAACGCTCGTTCTTTACATTCTATTCAAGGGAATTTTGAAGTGGTTGGACCCAGTCCGAATAATCATGGACCCGTACGAGTCAGTAATCAATATCATTTCGCATATAAAGATGGAACGGTGTATCTTCCTTTCGGAACGACGTTATATGCATGGACTCATCAGGATGAGGATTTGGAAGAGCAGACAATCCGCACACTTTCGCAACATTGTTTTAACAAAGTTCGGATGTGTGTTTTTCCGAAGTCTTTTCAGTTCAACTCAAATGAGCCGCGCTTTTATCCTTTTGAAGGATCTATTACATCTGGCTGGGACTTTCATACCTTTAATCCGGAGTTTTTTCATCATCTGGAGAAAAGAATTTCTCAATTGTGCGAGTTAGGCATTGAAGCGGATATTATATTATTTCACCCCTATGATCGCTGGGGATATGCTGAGATGCCGAGCTCGTCCGATGATCGATATTTAAAATACATGGTCTCCAGATTGGCAGCTTACCGAAATGTGTGGTGGTCTCTGGCCAATGAGTATGATGTGATGTGGGCGAAAGGGGAGGAGGATTGGGAGCGATTTGGGGCTATTGTTAAGGATAACGATCCTTATGGTCATCTTTTATCCAACCACAACATGATGACATTTTATGATTATAGCAAGTCTTGGGTTACACACTGCAGCATCCAGCGCATTGATGTATACAAGACATCTGAATCCACCTTAGAATGGCGCAAAAAATGGAACAAGCCAGTCCTAATTGATGAATGCGGTTATGAGGGTGATATCGATCAAGGCTGGGGTAACATTACAGGTGAAGAAATGGTCAGACGTTTCTGGGAAGGGGCTGTACGGGGCGGATATGTTGGTCATGGTGAAACGTATTACAACGAAAATGAAATTCTTTGGTGGTCCAAAGGAGGGGCGTTGTCAGGGGAAAGTCCTTCACGAATTGCATTTTTAAAGAAAATAATCGAGCATACCCCAACAGGGCGACTGGAGCCGCTCGAATCAGATTGGGATGTGCCTAGAGCCGGTATTGAGGGAGAATATTATTTATATTACTTTGGATCAAGCCAGCTCAAATTCCGCTATTTCAACATGACACCCGGCTATCATTTTAAAGCAGAGATTATTGACACCTGGAATATGACCATAGAGAGTGTACCAGGTGCTTTGGAAGGGAAGTTTTGTGTTCATTTACCAGGCAGACCTTATATAGCACTACGACTTATAAGAATTCATTCATAGTCATATTCAATTAAAGCAGTCGGTCAGCTTGACCGGCTGCTTTATGTTTTGCTTAAGGACATAAATAACTCCATCGCCCAAATTATACTTTAATGTGCCGAATATGACATTATGCCAAATAATAACTGAATAAATATCCGTATAAATCACTGATTAGTACATAAACCAATTCAATTACGTAGGGCAGATAATGAATAGCAGAGGATTATATTTGTAATGAGCATTAGACGATATGCTTGATTTATATAAGAGGTCAATCAGAACAAGTAAAGTTCAGTCTAATTGGCACTGCTTTATATGGTTGATCAATCGAATAAAAAAGGAGCGAGGCCGATGAAGCGCAGATTTCAAAATACAGCGGCATTTTTACTGTCCTGCAGCTTACTCTTAACTGCATGTGGAGGAGAAAGCTCGGGTGCTTCAAATGCTGCAACTGACGGCAAAACGAAGATCAGCTGGTTAAATTTTCTTCACACTGCATCTCCGCCTACGGATACGGTGCAAAATAAAATTGAAGAGGCTACGGATGCAGATATCGATTTTACTTGGAGTCCTGCAGCATCGGTTGAAGAAAGAATTAATACTGCGCTCGCATCCGACTCCCTAGCAGATATCGTTACACTTAGCATTCTTGAAAATTCATCGGTCCGTGGTGCACTAAAGGCAGGAATGTTCTGGGAGGTTAGTCCTTACCTGGACGAGTACCCCAATTTGGGATCCATTCCGCAAGAAATGCGAGAATCGGCATCTATTGAGGGAAAGCTCTACGGAATTCCGCTGCAGAAGCAGCTTGCTCGAAACGGCGTAGTCATTCGTAAAGACTGGCTTGATCACCTTGGATTATCCATTCCCAAAACGACCGATGAGCTGTTTGAAGTAGCCAAGGCATTCACAGAGCAAGATCCTGACGGAAACGGGGTAAAGGATACAACGGGTTTTATAGATCGGAGTGATTTGACTTTCGGTGCTTTCAAGACATTAAGTTCCTACTTCGGTACGCCTAACATATGGGGAGTGGATTCCAACGGTAAGGCGATCCCGGAATTTGAAACCGAGGGTTATATACAAACCATGAACTATATGAAACAGCTTTATGATAACGGTTACATCAATCAGGATTTTGCAGTAACAGCTAAGACCGATCAGCAGCAAGGGTTTGCTCAAGGCAAGGCAGGTATTTATGTAGGAGCCATTTTTGACAGCAAAAATCTCCTCGATATGTCTAAAGGTATCCAGGATGGGATGGAGCTAGTGATGGTCAACGATATCACTTCGACCGGAAATGCTGCTGATCGGGCAATATGGTCTACAAACAACGGAGTAGGAGGTCTGTTATCCTTCCCTAAATCTGAAGTCAAGGACGAAGCCGAATTGAAGCGAATATTGCAGTTCATCGACGATATGATGTCAGATGAAGTATATGCTCTGATGACGTACGGAATTGAAGGAGTTCATTACACTGTAGATGAGAATAACGCCGTAACGATTACGGATACTGAATTGTGGAAACAAGAGGTACAGCCTTATGCAGCTACAAGACCGAGGGAAACGGGGTATGAAATTCATGACGCGGATGCATTAAAAGCTGAAGCCGATCGATTAATTGAAGAAAATTCAGCGTATGCCGTATTGAATCCCATGTTCTCTCTAGAATCTCCTACCTATACAGCCCAAGGATCCGATCTGCAAAAGACGATCACCGATGCAACTTATAAGTACATTCTTGGCAGAATCGGTAACGCCGAATTTAAAGAGGCTGTAAGCACATGGAAGAAATCCGGGGGAGACAACATAATCAGTGAGTATGAATCTGCTTATCGACAGGTGAACAACTAATGTTAAACTAAACTAAATATAGTACGTTATGTACAAAAACTCAGCGCCGTTTCCATGTTGGAATCGGCGTGATTGTTATTTTAGATAATATATATTGGTATAAGAGGATGTAAATGGTATAATTTCATACAAACTATTTTGAAAGCGGTAACATAATTGATGTTTGGTTTTAGTTATAGATCTTGATCATCATTCATAAAGAATAATAAATTCCACTTAGGAGCACATGATGTTTAGAAAATTCAAATCTAAAATTCTCATATACAGTCTGTTGCTGGGATCGGCTCCTACGATCCTCATTGGCTTCTTTTCTTATTATATAGCTGCTAATGATGTGGAAGAAAAAGTGAACGAGGGAAATATGCATCTACTTAACCAAACAAGAATGAGAGTGGAACAAGTCCTGGATTCTATGCAAAGAACAGCATTACAGTTTGAGAACTCTTCATTGATCAAAGAAGTGATGAATAAGGAGCTTGGCGCACAGGATTTTATTATGGTTAGAGAACTTATGAATGAAATGTTTAACTTGCAAACACAGACGATTTTGAATCAAGTATATGTTATTAATCTGCGTCATGAATGGATCGTTGACTTAAATTCATTAAGATCACTGAAAGGCATGAACAATGAGGAGATTAACAAATATTTGAATAATAAGGAAAGCATATTCTGGGTCGCTGGTGCAGGAGAAATTTCGGGGAGTCTCGATGCGATAGAAATGGATAATTGGAGTATCACAGAGGAGACGGCAACTATCCTTCGACTGGTACATAAAATTCCGCTGCTATCAAAGCAAAGCCAGCCATCCGGGGTGCTTATCCTGCAAATTACCGCGAAGGACATCCGAAGCATGCTAGAGCCCGGTGACTTGCTTGCTGCTCAATATATGATAGACCAACAGGGTAACCCTATTCTTTCATCTGCCCAGGACAAGAAGGCTTTTCAATCTATAAATGAACAGGTTTTTGCACAGATTAGTCAGTCAGAGTCAAACCAAGGCTCATTTCACGCTGAGAGCGAGGGCAGGAAAGTCAGTGTGCTCTACTCAACATCGGATTACAACGGATGGACTTATGTTTCTGTAGTGCCTTTAGACAAAGTAACAAGTCAGACGAGGGCCATTGCGCTGATTACAGCCTCCGCTTGCTTCGGCATTATGATTACGGTGTTCATCGTTTCTTTGTTTGGCAGCCGAAAAATGTACTCTCCGATTCGGAGACTCCATGAGATGGCCGTCAGTGTGCTGCCGCAGCAAATCGATCGAACTCGAAAGGATGAATTCGAGTACATACACGACAGTCTTTTCTCGCTCTCTGTTTCCAGAAATGAGCTGGATAAACAAATGAAATCGCAAACGGCACATTTGCGGGAATTTTATGTATTAAAGTTATTTACAGAGCAAATATCAGGGGAGTATAACAAGTCTGCTTCCCAAAGATACGGGTATCCTTGGGAATGGGAATATCTTGGGTTGTTGACGTTAGAGCTGGACAATCTGGAGCAGTCCCGGTTTCAAGAGCAGGACCGAGAGCTTCTTTTGTTCGCAGTAAATAATATGGTCTCCGAAATACTCACCGAAGAAGATCGCTTCAGTCCCATTGTATTGAACCAATCCCAAATTACGCTGCTAACCTGTAAAGAGGGGGAAATCCATTCTGCAGATCCCTTGTTTTATCAGTCGGCTCAGCTTATTAAGTCTAAAGTACAAGAGTTTCTGGAATTGGATTGCAGCATCGGTATCAGTCGTCCATTTAAACAGTTAACGGAGGCTAAACAGGCCTATAAAGAATGCAAGGATGCACTCAGATTACGCTTTGTTCTTGGAGCAAACATTATCGTCCGTTATGCTGATATAGCGGATCAAGGCAGTACACAAAAGAGCGTATATACAAAATTTAAGCTGACGTCAGACCAGATTTTACTTGCACTGGAAGAACGGCAGCCCGAAAAAGTAAATCAATTATTTCAGCGATATTTGGATGAGCTGCTAGTAAAGGATGGATTGCATCAAGAGCATCATTTATTGCTGGTGCAGCTGGCTTCTGGAGTTATAAGTTTAGTGCAGGAAAAGGGAGTATCCATACAGAGTATATGGAACGGTGAGGAAGAATTGAAGCATTTGTTCAGATTACAAACACGAATTGAAATCTCTAACTGGTTCCACTTTAAATTATTTGAACCTATCATTAGAACGCTGGCAGAAATGAAGGATAAACAATTTGTAAGCATTACTCAGCGCTTAGTGGAAATCGTACATGAGCAATTTGATAAAGATATTTCACTTGATTATTGTGCAGCTGCACTAAACTTTAATCCGGCTTATGTGAGCAGGGTTTTCAAGAAAGAAATGGGAGTATCGTTCAGTGAATATCTAAGCGAGTATCGAATGAATTACGCAAGGAATCTGTTACTCACAACGGATATGAAGATTTCCGAAATCGGACAAAAGGTTAGTTATACCAACATTAGCGCGTTTATTCGTACATTTCGCCGTACATTTGGCATGACACCTGGTCAATATCGAGATCAATCACACAGCAAAGAAGGCGAAGTATAGGAATTACAAGATAACCGAACGGAGACGTTCGGTTTTTATACTTATAGAGCAAAATTCAGTATCCATTCCATATGGCAAAGGAGAAGTCATGTGCAGCATATGGCAGATCAAATGCGGCATATCGAGCATGCCTGTTCATCAAGCCACTATACCTTATGACGGATGAAGTCATGAACAGACTATAGCATTACATAAATGAGCTGTTGAATAATGGACTCACGAAAGCGCATACATCCACTTGTGATGTTCAATTCGACAGGAGGACAGCTGATATGAATTCAAATCAAGTGTTGAAGGAGGTCCGTCAGCAGAAGAGAAAGGAGTTCATTCGTGATTTGGTTAGGGACAGATGGATGTATCTCATGCTGCTGCCAGGTGTACTGTACTTTATCATTTTTAAGTATGTGCCCATGTACGGTGTCACGATGGCTTTCCAGGACTACAAGCCTCATCTTGGGTTTCTGGAAAGTCCTTGGGTAGGCTTCAAACATTTCGAACGTTTTTTTAGTGAACCGCAATTTTGGACGCTGTTCCGGAACACGATCATTCTGGCGCTGTACAATTTAATCTTTTTCTTTCCGCTGCCCATTGTATTGGCACTGATGTTAAATGAGTTAAGAAGAGAGCGCTTCAAAAGGTTTATACAAACGCTAATTTATATTCCTCATTTTGTGTCATGGGTTGTTGTCGTAGGTATTTTCTATATTCTGTTTACAACAGAAAACGGGATTATTACTGAACTCATTTATCAAATTACGGGAGAGAAAATTGCTTTTTTACTTGAAGCCGATTGGTTTAGAACGATGATTGTTTCTCAGTCCATTTGGAAAGAGGTCGGCTGGGGAACCGTTATTTTTCTTGCGGCTTTGGCGGGAGTGGACTTGCAGCAATATGAGGCTGCTCGAATCGATGGGGCGGGCCGCTGGCGTCAGATGTGGCATATTACATTGCCTGCAATACGCAGCACAATCATTATTCTCCTGATCTTGAGACTCGGCAACTTTCTGGACTCCGGATTTGAACAGATCTTCCTTATGATTACTCCGACCAACCGAGAAGTGAGCGAAGTGTTTGATACCTATGTGTATACCAAAGGAATGACGCAAGCTCAGTACAGTTACAGCGCAGCCGTTGGATTATTTAAATCCTTTGTAGGCTTGGTGCTGGTACTCGGTTCTAATTGGCTGGCCAAAAGGTTCGGGGAAGAAGGTGTTTATTAATAACGCTTAGTGAATTCTCGGAAGATGATAGGAGGTAAAGAAGGTGCGTCAAGATAGATCATGGGGCAATCGGTTATTTGATATCATCAATCATGCTGTTTTATTCATCGTTGCCATCGTTTGTGTGTTACCTTTCGTTTATGTTTTGGCTGTATCCTTTGCGAGTCCGGCAGAAGTCGCCAGGGGCGGATTGATCCTATGGCCCAAGGAATGGTCGCTGGTCTCTTATCAGTATATTTTCTCTTCTGATACTCTCCCTCGAAGCTTGCTAGTATCTGTATACATTACGGTAGTCGGAACACTGATCAATTTAGTGTTTACTTCACTGATGGCATACCCGTTGTCAAAGCCGAATCTCCGAGGCAGAAATCCCATTTTGCTCGGGGTCTTGATAACCATGCTCTTTAGCGGTGGCATGATTCCGACCTACTTTGTTGTAAGCGGGCTAAATCTGACAAATACCTTATGGTCTTTAATGATTCCAAGCGCAATCAGCGCATTCAATCTGATTGTTCTTAAGAACTTTTTTCAACAAATTCCAGATGGACTCGAGGACTCCGCTAAAATTGATGGCTGCAATGATTTGGGAGTTCTTATTCGAATTGTGCTGCCTTTGTCACTTCCGGCTATGGCGACCTTTGGATTGTTTTATGCAGTCGCTCACTGGAATACGTTTTTTAATGCTATTTTATACATCAATGATAATGAAAAATGGCCCATACAAGTGCTGCTTAGGGAAATCGTTATTCTAGCTCAAAGCAGAGTAGGGGATGCCGGCTTTGACGAAATGGACGTTCAGCCGTTAACTATCCGAATGGCGGTCATTGTGTTCGCTACAGTGCCTATCTTACTCGTATACCCTTTTTTACAAAAGCATTTCGCAAAAGGAGTCATGTTAGGGTCTGTGAAAGGATAACGAGGTTCGGGTTCATCACTCTTCTCTACTCAAGAAGAGTTCAACCAATAAAATGAACTGGAGGCTAAACATGAAACAAAAAAAATGGATGAGTGCAATTCTGGCTGTAGTTGCGGGGACGATGGTCTTGACTGCATGCGGAGGAAATTCAAGTGAAAGCTCAAATCTAGGAGATGGGCCTTACCCGCTTTCCCTTGTCATCAACCAGGTGGGAGAGATTCCTGATCCCAAAAATCCGATAGAGGAAAAAATACGCGAATATACGAATACAGATTTAAGGATTCAATGGATTCCTTACTCAGCTTATGACGAGAAGATTAACGTCATGGTCGCTTCCAATGAGCTCCCCAAGCTAATTAAGCTGAACTATACACCTACAACCATCAGCTCTATTGAAGCCGAATTGTTCTGGGATATTACCTCTCACCTGCAAAACTATCCTAATTTAGCTGCACAGCCTCAGCCGTATTATGACAATATTAGTGTGAATGGCAAAGTTTACGGTATTCCTCTCTTTCGGGATATGGGACGTGCGGTTGTAAGCTTTAGGCAGGACTGGCTGGATAAAGCAGGCTTAAAGCCGCCAGTTACGCTTGATGATTGGTATGAGATTATTCGGTACAGCACGGCAGAAGATCCTGATAAGAACGGGAAGAGAGACACTTACGGTATGATGCTGGATAAAGCCTACAATCAAGGAACCGCATCAACTCTAACCCGGCTAGCCGTATCACAAGGAGCTCCAAACAAGTGGGGCATTGACGAAGCAGGCAATTTTTATCCGGAGTTTGAATCTGAACCGTTTTTTGAAGTGATGAAGATGTTTAGAAAATTATATGAAGAGCAATTGATCAATCAGGATTTTGCTGTTGTTGATTCCTCTGAGCTCAATAAGGTTTATGAATCGGGACGTGCCAACATCCGTATTTCTGGAGGAAATGGTCAGTCTCTGCAAACGAAGCTGGATAAGGTCGTGCCGGATGCCGTCGTTAACGTCTCAGCGCTCCAAGGACCTGAGGGGATTCGGGTACCTGGAGAAAGCGGCAATACAGGCTTCTTGGCCATACCTAAATCCACTGTTACTTCCGAAGAAGAATTGGATAAAGTACTGACATTCATCGATAAGCTGCTCGATCCTGAAATGGTCAATTTAATTAACAAAGGAATAGAGGGTGTCCATTACGAAATTGATGGGGAATACACCGTAACAACGGATGCAGATAAAGATGTTCAGGAAGTGAAGCCTTATCGAGACTCGCTGCCTCAACGTGGAGAGCTGTACAACATGGAGAGGAAGGCTAAAGGAACTCCACTGCACAACTTGAACAAACAAATTGTACAGGACAACGAAAAGTATATCGTCCCGAATCCGGCACTTACACTTAATTCAACGACCTATAACGAACGCGGAGGAGAGTTAGAATTAATCATTACCGATGCGCAAACGAAGTTCATTATGGGGCAGATCGATGAAGCCGGCTGGAAGGCTGAAGTGGAAAAATGGAGAAAGAGCGGCGGAGATCAGATGGCCGCGGAGTACAAAGAGGCGTATGAAAATCAAAATTAATTCAGATCAACCTATTTAAATTATGAATGCAGGAGGCCTGAAATGCCGTTAACCTCAGAAACCTTGTTGTGGTTTGACAAGCCAGCCGAGGATTGGAATGAAGCATTACCCATAGGGAATGGAAGACTGGGCGGAATGGTATTTGGAAAGGTTGAACATGAACAGATCCAATTTAACGAGGATTCCGTGTGGTACGGGGGCCCAAGAGATCGGAACAATTCGGATGCGCTTGAGCATCTTTCGCTTATTCGCAAGCAGTTGTTTGAAGGAAGGCTAAGAGAAGCACACCGGTTATCAGAGGCGGCTTTTTCTGGAACCCCGCGAAGTCAAAGACAATATTTAACGGCTGGTGATTTGTTTATCCATATGGAGCATCCAGAGGGAGAGTTATCAAATTACCGCAGGGAGCTTGATCTGGAACGGTCAGTGGCAGTAACGACATACCAATGCGGAAGCGTCACGTATCGTAGGGAGGTTTTTTGCAGCTATCCAGACCAAGTGATGATTATACGCCTGATAACTGATCATCCTGGAACTCTAACCCTTTCATCACGATTTGAACGGAAGAAGGGTAAGCACATGGATGTGTCCCATCGATATGGTACAGACACGATTGCGATGACAAATGATTGCGGTGGAAAAGACGGACTGACCTATACAGCAGCAGCCAAAGCGCTAACTGTGAGCGGAACAGTCAAGGTTGTCGGTGAGCATCTGCTGATTGATCAAGCCGACGAAGTCATCATTTTCCTTGCAGTGGCAAGTACATTCCGTGTTGATGATCCAAGTCAGCACTGTAATGAATTGTTGGAGAGGGCGGCATCCCATAAATACAGTGTGTTAATGGATCGGCATATTCAAGATTATCAGCTGCTGTTTAATCGAATGAAGTTTGAGCTTAAAGCTTCCTCCGACTCGGAGAGTCATTCGGTACCCGTAAATCTGCGTTTGGAACGGCTGCGCTCAGAAGTGGAAGATCCCGGCTTGTACACCTTGTACTTTCACTTTGGCAGGTATCTGCTCATTTCCAGCAGTCGTCCGGGATCACTTCCGGCCAATCTGCAAGGGATATGGAATGATTCCATGTCTCCGCCTTGGGACAGCAAGTTTACTATTAATATAAATACTCAAATGAATTATTGGCCAGCAGAGCCATGCAGCTTATCTGAATGTCATGAGCCATTGTTCGATCTCATTGAGCGAATGAGGGAGAATGGACGTAATACAGCACAAAAAATGTATGGATGCCGCGGTTTCGTAGCACATCATAATACGGATATATGGGCCGATACGGCCCCCCAGGATATCTATCCACCCGCAACCCAATGGGTAATGGGCGCTGCTTGGCTGACCCTTCATCTTTGGGAACATTACAAATTTAACCCGGATCTTGAATTTCTAAAAAGAGCATACGAAACGATGAGGGAATCCGCTCTGTTTTTTACAGATTTTCTGGTGGAAAGTCCGGAAGGATATTTAGTAACTAGCCCATCGGTCTCACCTGAAAATCGATATAGGCTGCCAAACGGCGAATCAGGTACGCTTTGTTATGGTCCTTCGATGGATACGCAGATTTTACAGGAGTTGTTCAATGCGTGCATTGAAGCAAGCCTGGAGTTGGGCACGGATGATAGTACTCGTAAGGAATGGACCGAAATTATAGCTCGCTTACCTAAAATGAAAGTGGGAAGACATGGTCAGCTTCAGGAGTGGCTAGAGGATTATGAGGAGGTAGATCCAGGTCATCGGCATATATCTCATTTGTTCGCGCTTCATCCCGGAACAACGATTAGCCCTAGTTCGACTCCCGAATTAGCAGAGGCGGCTAAAATCACACTCCAGCGGAGACTGGAAAACGGAGGGGGACATACAGGCTGGAGCCGAGCGTGGATCATCAACTTTTGGGCTCGTTTACTAGATGGTGACATGGCCTATCATCATACGAAGGAATTGCTGAAAAAATCGACACTGCCCAATCTGTTCGATAATCATCCGCCATTTCAGATCGATGGTAATTTTGGGGCTGTGGCTGGTATTGCTGAAATGCTCATCCAAAGCCATTTGGATTATATGCACCTGCTGCCTGCGCTCCCGAAAGCATGGGTTGAAGGAAGTATACAAGGACTTCGAGCCAGAGGCGGTTTCTGTGTTGATCTAAAATGGACCGAGCATAAGCTTCTGGAAGCAGTCATTACTTCGAATAAGGGAATGATGCTGCGTCTTTGCACTGAAGAACCCGTCAGTATAGACGCAATGGATGGAAAGTATATTCTTGGTACGCGCTATGGTCATATCATAGAGCTACCAACCGAAAGAGGAGAAAAATATAGAGTCGTTCCACAATAATTCATTCTGTAATGCAGGTGCCATCTAGAAGGACTTGAGATCCGCTTGTCGAACACTTCATACGCAGTACTTTACATAGAAGGAGAGTTTGAAGTGGACAGAGCGATAAAGGATAGTTTAATCGAAGCAGATATCGTGTCATTACAGGAAGCGATGGAGACAGGGACATTATCGTCGGCGATTTGTGTTCGCTGGTATTTAGAGCGCATTGAACGAATCAATCCGAAGCTGAAAGCAGTAATTGAAGTCAATCCAGATGCAATCGCCGAAGCTGAGGCGCTCGACGCTGAGCGGAGGGAACATGGATCACGCGGACCTCTTCACGGTATTCCAATCCTGCTTAAGGACAATATTGATACGGGCGACCGGCTGCACACTAGTGCCGGTTCGGTCGCGCTTGCAGAACATGTTGCACTGAAGGATTCGGCTGTAGCCGCACAGTTAAGGGCAGCAGGAGCTGTATTCCTTGGAAAAGCAAACATGACGGAATGGGCGAATTTTATGTCGAGCACGATGTGGTCGGGGTATAGCTCGAGGGGAGGACAGACGCTAAATCCTTATGGTCCCGGCGAATTGTTCATAGGC
This sequence comes from Neobacillus mesonae, assembly GCA_023715865.1. GTDB lineage: Bacteria > Bacillota > Bacilli > Paenibacillales > Paenibacillaceae > Paenibacillus. The sequence continues at coordinate 1,192,568 of JAMBOW010000001.1, read as the reverse complement.
GGATCGAGCTCAGGCTCCGGTGCAGCGGTTGCCGCAAATCTATGTACAGCAGCCATTGGCACAGAAACCTCGGGTTCGATCATCAGCCCGTCTTCGCAAAACGGACTTGTTGGGCTAAAGCCGACGATAGGGCTCGTCAGCCGAACAGGAATCATTCCGATTACACATAGTCAAGATTCCGCAGGTCCGATGACTCGTACCGTCAAGGATGCCGCAATCTTACTCGGTGCCATGACAGCTTTGGATTCAGATGATGCAGCTATGCAGGGAAATGAGCGAACTGCTTATACGGATTATACACGTTTCTTAGATGTGAATGGCCTAAAAGGGGCTAGAATTGGTGTACCGAGATTTTATTATCAAGGACTGGACGATGCCAGGGCAATGATTATCGAACGGGCCATCACCTTGTGCAAGGAACAGGGAGCGGTTATCGTCGACCCGGTAACACTACCTTGTGAGAGTGCGAAGTGGGATTGGAGCGTAATGCAGTTTGAATTCAAAAAAGGACTAAACGATTATCTCGCTAAAGCAGGTTCAGGTGCTTTTGTTAGATCACTGGATGAACTTATCGCCTATAACGAAGCGAATTGGGACACCGCGCTCAAATACGGACAAGACACGCTGACCTGGTCGAATGAAACCAGCGGCACCTTGTCCGAACCGGAGTACGCCGAAAACTTGCGCCTTAATCGTGAGTTATCCCGGGAACAAGGCATCGACTACGCGATTAGAACATATGTGCTAGACGCGTTGTTATTTCTAGGCAACGAGGAAGGTCTCGATTTATCGGCGCGTGCGGGGTATCCGGTCATTACTGTGCCGGGAGGCTATGCTGAGACAGGCATTATCGCAGAAGGCGGCTTTACGACCAAAGGTCCACAGGGAATCACTTTTGTAGGGACAGCCTATAGCGAGTCTGTTCTTTTGCGACTTGCTTATGCCTACGAACAAGCGAGCAAATACCGTTTTGCGCCTGTCGATCCGGTCTAGCACCGTCGGGAAGCAAAAAGACATGTGTTGGTCATTCTCTGATTAATTTATAACAGAAGATAGTTGTACGAATAAGGGAACGGCTTCTCCCGAAGCTGTTCCCTTATTCGCTAATGATGAACTTTAAACCCTTGAAGAAAATGAGTAATGACAGTCATCGTATCCTCCAAGGACTGATCATCTGAGCTTTGTGCGATCCATAGAGCAGATTCATTGAGCGCACCTGAAAGAAAATGAGTCATGGCTTCGATTGGCACTGGTTTAAGTTGACCTTGCTGCTGCATGATCTGTAATTGTTCACGAAGATGCTGCATGGAGTTTTCCTCATCCATCTTACGCCAGACTTCCCAGCCCAGAACGGATGGTCCATCAATGAGCAGAATCCTTCTGTTCTGAGGCTCAACAGCTGAAGTGACGAAAGCTCTGCATCCCATAATTAATTGGTCCCATGGATCATTGCTTAGAGAAGCCTCTGATTCAACTCTATGACCGATCTCCGTCTGTATAGTTTCTAATACGGCTGTAAACAAGCCTTTCTTGTTACCAAAATGATGGTAGAGAGCACCGCGTGTCAGCTGAGCCTCACTGACTATTTCCTCCAGGGTCGCTTCTGCATAGCCTCGTTCTATAAAATGCTTTCTTCCGACGAGTAACAGCTTGGAATTTGTCTCGTTCGCTTCTTCCTTTTTTCTTTTCATATCTTAACTATTCTCCTGTTTTACTATGTTGCTGGGTAATATTTAGAAGTTAACACACATCCATTTTTATCGACGATCTTGGTTGTCGTTATCCTCCCACAGCTTTTCATGGTATTGATCGCTATACGCGGAGGAAGGTGGGATCATTTTGATCACATCAATTAAAACTCCGTTAGGATCACTCGTAATAAAATGCCGCTGCCCGAACTCTTCGTCTCGAATATCTAAATGTAAGGGAAGACCCTCATGAGAGATTAATCTCTCATATTCCGCGTCAACGTCATCCACCTCAAAGTTGAGAATGAGTCCATTTACTGATCGACGGAAAGCCGCAGGTATGGTTTCATGACTCGAATCTAAAATGGCTAACTCGTACGAGCTTTGAGCATCTCGGGATAATTGCAGACTAACATACCAATTGGCTTCAAAAACAGCCTCGAAGCCAAAATGCTGACGATAAAAATGAGCAGTATCGGATACCTGATCTGTCATAATTACGGGATAAAAGCCTGAACATTTCATATATAATCCTCCCTTAGCATTATTTTCATCGTCATCATAACATACATACAGAATGTATGTAAATATATTGCAGCTTACTATCACAAATATATTGATTTAAGTTGACCTTTACTTTTACGTTCATGTTATGAATGTTCTTATTAACAGGAAAGGGGAATACTCATGTTCTATTCCATTGGTGAGGTGATCCAGAAGGCAAATATTAGTCGGAGAACACTCCATTACTATTGATTCTTAATCTAATGTAAAAAACAAGCCGTATTCTTCCCATTAGGTCCATTTTTTGACTACAATATAAAGATGGAAATTATACTGCATATATGAGGAGAGATACATATGGATAAGCAGTCGTATGCAAGGTATTTGCTCCAGTTGATGGATGAAGAAGTGGAATCTGATGAAGAAGACATTGAAGAAGTGTCGCTGTATGGATATTTTCAAATGTACATGCCTAATGGTAAAGGCGTCGAAGCTACCTTTAAGCCTCTTATAGATGGAGATGCTTATTTGCAGCGAATTATTCGGATTTATGAAATGCTGGATGCTCAGGATTTTGGCGGAGAAACGGTGCCCGGTTATTTTGTCGCCAAAGCAGAAGAAGTCCCTGAAGAGGTGTTAAAAGGTTACGGCGAACAGTTCATCAAAGAGCTGAAGGAATTACTAGATGAGTTTACAGGAATGGATGGTGCGGTGGAAGCAGCGGCATACCTATCTGAAATAGAAGAAGTTGAACTTCTCCCACAGGGAAAGATAGACACCATACGGCAATCCTATGACCCCGAAGTCTATGATGCGCTGTTTGACATTGTGAGTGAGCACAAGGATTACGATGAATCGATTGAAATACTGGATGAGGCCTATTACTCGATTGCCTGCGATTATTGGATTTCATATTATTTACAATGGCATCGCTATGGACTTATGGGGGATCCATTCGCTCCATTTTTTGAGTTGTACAGACTCGGGTATTCTGCTATCTTCGCAAATCATAAGCTGTTTATCGGATCATGATTAGAAGGAGGCGAGCTTCTGTTGATCACTGCAAATGAAATTTTTTCTATCATCCAAAAAGACAATTTCTTTGAAAATGTATTTTATAAACAAGTAGATTGGGATGAAGCATTAGATGCAAGAGACGAAGTTGAATTTGATACTGCATGGAATTCCAGCTACGAACTATTAAACGATAGGGTTCATTCAGATAGTAAGGTAATTAGAGATATCAGAGAATTTACATTCAAGCAAACGTTTAGAATAACACAGAATTCAGAGCTGGCAGCTTATGCGTCGGACGATTTAGATCTGATTTCCAAAGCGTTTGATAGCAAAATTGATCATACATTTATCAATGATTTGTGGGCTTTCTATCTAAATGGTGAATTTCCAAAGGCAAGCGAGTCAGGAGGATAATCAGTGAATGATATTATATTAAAGCAGCTGTCGAACCTGGATGAAGCAGCATTATTAGATCGTGAATTCTCTGCTCATTTCCCGTGGTACAAACAAAGTAATTACTATATTAGATGTCTAGAAGAGAATCATAATGGTAAACGTATAACATTGATGGCCTTCGATGGAGGTTCATTAGCTGGCTGCTGTCACTTGATCCACAACTCAAAGTATCCTTTTTTCACTAATCAAAATATACCTGAAATTAATGATTTGAATGTATTTCAGGAATTTCGAAGACAGGGTATAGCAAGTAAGTTACTGGATGAGCTTGAGAAAAATGCCTCGGAATCTTATAAATATATAGGATTGGGAGTTGGACTTTATAAAGATTACGGAAACGCTCAGCAGCTCTATAATAAACGAGGCTACGTAATGGATGGAAACGGATTGACGTATAATAATCAACAAGTAGAGCCTGGTAAATCCGTAATGGTTGATGATGAGCTGCTCATTTATCTTATAAAAGAGCTGTAGTGATCAGTCACAATTTAATAGTAAAAATAATAAGAAGGCAGCCGGTCAAGAAAGACCAGCTGCCTCTTTAACTTACGTGCCAAAAATCTGCTGAATTAACTTCGCATAGATTGCGGCCGCTTCCTTACGGAGAAGCTGCTCGGTAGGACGGTAATCCGCAGACCCATTCTCGTCTTTGGTTACTTCCGGACCATGAATGCCCATGCCAACCATGAATTGAACTGCCTCATCTGCCCAGGCTGCAGGTTCGACGCTAAGCTTTGCCGGAACTCCTGTCATTCCCAGCGCATTGTGAGCGGTCCGCCAAATGATCGCTGCAGCCTCTTGCCGTGAGATGGGGCGGTCCGGTTCGAAGTTTTGGGATGGAGTGCCAACAATTCCTCCAAGTTCAGCTGCATTCTGGACATAACCTGCAAACGGATGGCCCTCCATATCTTTAAATGGACTAGCGGTGACAATTGGCTTAAGTCCGGCCAACCTGCTGATGACGCTGACGAACTCAGCCCGTGTTATTGAAGCATCCGGTTCAAAATGGCTTTTTCCTTCATCACCGAAAGCCTGTAGAGACCGAACAAAATAGATATCATCAGCATAGGGGTGGTCTTCCGGAACATCGATATAAGCGGCTGGCTCTGCTAATTTCTCTGACATACTGTCTATCGCCGTGTAGTACATATAGGATACATTTCCGTGTTCGTCCTCTTTGAACGCAGCTGGATTCCCTTTCTCGTCGACAAATCGCAATGGTCCAATTGGTTGAAGCGTGTGCTCGCCTGAAGCATCCGAGACTAGCAGTTCCCCTTGTTGACCTGGAGTTACCTGTGTGGCGATAAAAGGTGTCCTGAGGCTTCTGTAGGTCCCGTCAAATTTCTGCAGCTGATCTGGATTAAGAGAAACTCGTTCTGTTTCTGCACTCTGCTTTTTCGGATAAAAGTGGTCCATAAACGCAATGAAAAATTGTTCCCGGACGGAAGCACTTACGTCGCTGTTAACAATGACCATACCTCCGACATTTTGGTCGGGAAGCATCCAAAGCCATGAATGGTAGCCTTGCAAATCCCCGCCTTTACCGATTACGGTCTGGCCGTTATGGCTGCTCTGGAAAAAAGATTCAAACCCGTATGACATCAATGGGATTCCCGCTGCATCATAGTGCGTCTGATGCATCAGCTCCATCGTCTCCTCCTTCATAATACGTGAAGATCCGAAGTGGCCGTCGTTCAGATGTGCAATAATGAAGTTTGCCATATCTATCCCGGTGGCGAACATGCCGCCTTCAGGTGCGATCGTAGGTATATTCTCATAAGGTTCAATAGGGTTCTGATCGATATCGTAGCCTGTCGCTAGATTGGCAAGAACGTTCTGGTCCATGCGGAAAGATGCGTGCTTCATTTCAAGCGGGTTGAAAATATGCTCCTTCACGTAATCTTCGAACGGTTGACCAGTCACATTTTGAACGATATAGCCTTGCATGGATGAGGCCAGATTGTCGTAACGGTATGCCTCTCCAGGAGTACGAACGACAGAAGGAGCATTTTCCTGAATGAAATCTGCGAGTGATACCTCACCATTCTTGATAATATGTAATGGAACCGAGCTGATATCCGTAAAGTCAAAACCGGTTGTATGAGTTAATAAGTGCTCAATAGTAACGGGAGTGCCCGTGTTATTAACAACTTTTACACCCGGCATGTATGCAGTTATGTCCTGTGTAAGGTCGATTTCTCTTCTCTCAACAAGCTGCATAACAGCAGTAGCGGTAACTGCTTTCGTAATGGAAGCCATCCGAAATAACGTACGGTTCGGATCAATCTTTGTCTTGGATTCCAGATCAGCATAACCGTATCCCTCATTAAGCAGCACGTTTCCATCCTTTACGACTACTGCAAGCCCACCTACAAGTTTGCCGGATAACGCAGGATTTGCAAAATACGCATCGGCAAAAGCCTTGACATTTGCAGCATTTAGTACGGGTGTACTGGCAGTTAGTGAAGCACTTTCGATGGAGCTAGATATTGATGATTGGGCATACATGCTTGCAGGAAAGGCCAGCAAAGCTGTGGTAAGCACGGCTGCCGTCAGCACACGAAGAGAATTTGTCTTCCTTTTTTTACTATGATTCATAATGTTGCACCTCGTCTCCTAATGTATTTTATTTCCACTTTATGTTATAAGATGGGACACGGATGGAGAAACAGTCCGAAGGTTAGGCTTTACCTGGTAATTTGGCGGGATGATTACTCGACTTTGGTCGAGCAAGCGGGAGAAAAGCACACATTGAGCACTTTGCCCATACTCTGTATAAAAACAAAACAAAAGGAGTTAGCTCATATGTATTACTATTGCCCGAAGGTCTATCGTCCGATTTACCGAAACAATTATCAATGTGAGTGGACGACATCAAAAGTAGAGTTAGACAGAACATTGAGAGCTTTATGGGAGCAGCATGTGTATTGGACAAGATTAACGGTAAACAGCATAGTAGGCGATCTGCCGGATGTAACTCCAACAACGGAGAGGCTTCTTCGGAACCCAGACGATTTTGCGGAGGTACTGACTACAGTATATGGTCCTGACATTGCGAATGAATTTGCTAGGCTGTTACGGGGACATCTTACGATCGCTGCTGAACTGGTTAAGGATCTAAAGTCAGGCAACACTCAAGCAGCGGAGGATGCTCAAAGACGCTGGTATGCAAATGCAGACGAAATTGCTGACTTTCTGAGTCGAATTAACCCCTATTGGTCTAAAATAGAGTGGCAACATATGCTGTATGAACATCTGAGACTTTTGACTAGCGAGGTCGCTTCACGCATTTCAGGGGATTATGTTCAAAACGTTGCACTTAACGATGAGATTGAACCACAGGCACTTGAGATGGCCGATATGATGACAAGGGGGATCATTCAGCAGTTTCCGTCGAGTTTTCTTAATTAATGTTATCAAATGATCGAGTTATTAAATAAATACAAAAATCTAAATACAAACGAAGATAACTTTTTTTATGGCCAGACTGGATACCAGCTGGCCTTTTTTCGTTAGCAATTTCAATCTTATAATCTACACTTTTCATTAATAGTGAAGTCTTTTATAGAGAGCTTAAATAACATCCATCTCTGATAGTGAATCAGGTCCTACGAAATAGGGTATTGTATGAACAAGTAATAATCTATATTTTATATAGAAATTATCAATTAGAAATAAGGTATCTATGAGGAGGAGAACTATATGCCATTTGTAACAGTAGAGGAAGCTAATCATAACACTATTGAGTTGTATTACGAGGACAATGGAACGGGTAAGACGATCGTTCTTATCCATGGCTGGCCGCTGAGTGGACAATCATGGGAGAAACAAGTTCCTAGTCTCGTTGAAGCAGGTTATAGAGTAATAACATATGATCGCCGCGGCTTTGGCAAATCGTCTCAACCTTGGACTGGCTACGAATATGATACACTCGCTTCAGATTTGCACAGCCTGATTGTACACCTTGATCTTCAGGATGTTACCTTGGTTGGTTTCTCTATGGGCGGAGGTGAAGTGGCACGCTATATTAAAAATTACGGCACGGATCGAGTGAGTAAAGCGATTTTTGCAGGAGCAGTTCCGCCGTATCTTTATAAATCTGATGATAATCCAGATGGAGGATTAGATGATGCAACTATCGAGGAGTTTAAAAACGGAGTCAAGACAGATCGAATTGCATTTTTAGATGATTTTACTAAACAATTTTTCAGTGCAGGAGAGAAGACAGATTTGGTTAGCGAGCCATTTCGTTTGTTTAACCGGGATATCGCAGCTTTTGCTTCTCCAAAAGCGACGTTAGATTGTATTTCTGCCTTCAGTCTTACTGACTTCCGAGAGGATTTGAAAGCAATCAATATACCGACTTTAATCTTGCACGGTGATGCCGATGGCATTGTTCCTTTTGAGGTGAGTGGAAAAAGGACACATGATGCTATTCCAGGCAGTCAGCTAGTTGTCGTAGAAGGCGGTCCTCATGGGTTTAATGCCACGCATCCGGACGAGTTCAATGACGCCATGCTGCAATTTCTTAAAGGGTAAGGTTCATTTGATGATATATCATTAAACTGATGTAGTATAAACTCTCGTTCTCAAGATGAATAGTCTTGGGGGCGAGAGTTTTTTGTTAAATTGAACTTTTGATTACCTGAAACACTGTTAACCCCTATTTCTCTGGCGAAGGTTATTGTTGAACATGAAATAAACGTTAGATTGAGATGGAATGGAATTCAAACAGAGAGTAAATGATGAGACCTAATTAATTCTGATAACAAAACATTGACACACTACTATAAACTTCAAAAGCCGCATATCTGGTCATACCCCTGTCAAGTAGACAGATTTAAAAAGTCACTTTTAAGCAGCAACCGTTTCTCGGTATTCAACCGGGGAACGGTTGCTTAATTTTCTTTGAAATCTATTCTGGTTATAAAAAGAAATGTATTCTTCGATTTGCTTTTCTGCCTGAGCTAAGGTTTCTGGTTTATTCAAGTAGATTTTTTCCGTTTTAAGATGAGAAAAGAAGGACTCTATACAGGCGTTGTCCAGACAGTTTCCCCGTCTTGAATGACTTCCAAGCATCCCAAGTTGTTTAAGCTTACGGTTAAAAGGCTTTGAAGTATACTGGTAGCCCTGATCTGAATGGAGAATGGCTCCCTTGAGGTCTGCATGTTCACTTAGTACATCTAATGTTTCACTGACCAAAGCGAGGTCATTCTGTTCGGAGATACGCCAAGCTACAATTTCATTATTAAATAGATCTTGGATCGCCGAAAGGTACGCAAATCGTTCACCGACTCGAATGTACGTAATATCCGTAACTAGCTTGTACAAAGGCACGTCCGCATGAAACTGACGATTTAATCGGTTAGGATTCACCACAGATGCCTGCTTGCCAAAGAAGCGTCGTTTTTTACGAATGACTGAACGAATTCCTAGTTTTCTCATCAATCGATATACCTTTTTATGGTTAACAAAGAAACCCTCTTTACGTAACGCAATGGTCATTCGTAAATAACCATAATAAGGATGAAGACGATGAATAGATAGCATGTGTGATTCTAGAAGTACTTCTTTTTCTTTACGTTGATTCATTGTCTGTCGAGCTTTTTTCCACTTGTAATAACCCGTACGGGAAACTTGAGCTAGTTCAAATAACCATTGGAGTGGAAATCGCGTCCTCATCTTATCAATAATTCCGAATCTTGCTTCTTTACTCGTCACTCCTTGTGTAGATTTGGATATTGCTTTTTTAAATATTCAATCTCCGCTCGTAGGTATGCCATTTCTTCTTCCAAACTAGAGAACTTGGTTTTAGGTCTTCCTCTTCTTTGATCAGCTTTTTCTAAGGTTTCACCTGATCGATACTTTGCTGCCCAGGTCTGTACTTGAGATTTGTTACGGATGTCCAACCGTTTAGCTACTTCACGAATGCTCATATGTTCTTCATTAACGAGCCGAACTGACTCCATTTTTACTTCAGAAGAGTACTGTCTGAATGTTTGTCCTTTTTTAGCCACAAAAAAGCCCTCCGTTCAACAAGATAAATCCATCTTACCAGATGTCTTTTTACTCTTGTCTACTAAAAGGGGATAATACCAATCATGCGGCTTTTTTAACTTAAGCATATTTTAGGTCTAACTCAATAATGAGAATGTATAACCCAGGCAGTAAAATTTGCTGTATTGTTACGATACAGGCTTCTCCGCAAGACTCATTTCAACACACATGAGAATAAAGGCGCCTGCACCGTGCAAATCGTTCTCACTCGTGGGACGTGCAATATAGTGAGCATAGTCCCCGATTCCTGTACCGATGCAGATTTGGCCGATAATAACATTACCATTATCATCGGACTTTAGTGTATCGATTACTCCCTGATAGCCTTTCCAGGCGTAAGATAAATACTGGGCATCCAGGTAGCCAAAGCGTACGGCTTTGGCGATGGCGTGTACGTACAAAGCGGTGCATGAGTTTTCCAACCAGTTATCCGGCCGGTCACCTTTATCAATAACCTGGTACCATAAACCGGTGTCCGCATCCTGATATTTTGTCAGTGCGATGAGCAGATCTTGAAGGATACTTGTAAGCTTGTCTTTGTCCTTGTGATATTCAGGCAGATACTCGAACATTTCCAGTAAAGCGACAGGGTACCAGCCGATCGCACGACCCCAAAACTCTGGAGCTAGACCAGTTTCCGGATCAGCCCATGCGGCTGCCTTGGTTTCATCCCATCCATGATAAAGCAAACCAGTATTCGGGTCCTTAGTATGCTCTTCCATCAGGATTGCCTGGTAGGTCATCAGGTCAAAATAATCGCTTTCCCCAAACGTTTTGCCAAATTGTACGGCAATGGGTCCAGCCATATACAACCCGTCCAGCCACATTTGATTTGGATAGTGTCCTTTATGCCAAAAGCCGCCTGACGGATTCGTTCTCCATGACTCCAACAGAGGGACCAGATTGTACAAGGCTTTTTTATAACGTTCGTCACCCGTTTGCTCATATAGGTTAAAAAGCAGTACGCCCGGCTGAATATCATCTAATTCATCAGGCTTAAAATTTATAATGCTCCCATCAGCAAGAACTTGACTGTCTACCCAGCGTTTGATATAGGAAAAGTAGGATTCTTCACCTGTGATTTTCCAGTACTTTTCCATTCCAGACAAAAAGACCCCTTGATGATAGTGAAACCGATCTGGCGGAAGTAATTCCGGTTCGTATTTGGCCATCAGTGACTTGCAGGCTTGCTCAGCCCATTGAAGTGGCGTTAAGGTCTTTTGTACATTTGCTGTTTGTTGGGAATCTGAAGCGTTCATTGTATTCATACCTCCTTATTGTGCTCTGTTCTTGATCCTAGGTTAACATAAGAAAATGTACAGTTTTTGCGGAATCACTGGAATTCTTCTTATATCTTGCGGTAATATTTTGCTTGGATTTAAATACCAAAGGGAAGGGGCTCAAAGATGGGGGATTTGAATTATGAAAATACGGAGAGGACATTCTCCGTTTCCTATCGGAAGACGTTAAGCCATCACATGCCGGATAATCATTTTCATAGTACATATGAAATCTTTTATCTTATGTCCGGGAAGCGAGAGTTCTTCATCAAGGACCGCACATTGGTCATTAGTGAAGGGGATATCGTTATAATCTCCCCCAATACGTTGCACCGTACAGCCAATACGGCTATGCCCAAGCATGAGCGTTTAGTCGTAAATATCCATGAGTGCCATATGCGTTCCATGGACAATGCTTATCATGAGGTACTGAAGCCGTTGTGTGAAAGGGAATATATTATAGTAAAATGTCCTCCTCACGATTTTCCATTGATGGAGGCGCTTGCATCTGGCATCATACAGGAAATGCAGGATCAAAAGCCTGGATTCGAGCTTTATTCGCAGACACTGGTGCTTCAGCTGCTTATTATGTGCTGCCGGCATGTCAGCCAGTTCAGTATAGAACCGACTGAATCGTCAAGTCCGATGCATGATCGTATGTCTGAGGTGGTTCGGTACATAAACGGCCATTATATGCATGAGCTTTCGCTTCATATGCTGTCGGAGATCTTTTTTATCAGTCCCTATTATTTAAGTCGATTTTTTAAAGAAGCAACTGGCTTTACATACGTAGAGTATTTGAACAGCGTCAGAGTAAAGGAAGCGAAGAGGCTTCTGGAGCAATCCGCAATGAAGGTTAACCTAATAGCAAAAAAAGTAGGCTTCGGCAGTGTGACGCATTTTGGCAGAGTGTTTAAGTCCGTCACAGGACATACACCAATGCATTATCGAAAGAAAAAGTAGAAGTGTTCTTTACTATTTATACTGTCCAATCGAAACGTTCAGCTTATAATGACCGTATTCAAGAATATCTTCAAGCAGCTTGATCCAGTTCGCAACCGCCACGCCGCTCATATGGACCATCTCACCAATTTGCTTCCACTGCATTCTTGAGTTGTTCTTTAAACAATTAATAATCTCCATATCAATATGATCGATCATTAGTAGTTTCCTTTCACCGTCAAATTAAAACGAGAAAATGCTTTGCTGAATGTATGCACCTGTCTTGGCGAATTACCTACAATCCATACATAAGGATGATTCCCATACCATTATTTACTATAAAAGTATGTCGATCAATTAGCATCATCGGTCATGATGCTAAGCGATGGGCCATATGGATAGTAAAGCAAGAGCAGGCATCCGGCTAAACGAAAAAGTGAACAACATTTTATTAAAGATAATGCCGTAAAGGAGTGTTAGGAGAGATGGTGAAAAACATCGTAAGAGGGATCATGTTATTTTGTGCTTTAGGTGCATTGATTGCATTTGTTACCGGTATAGGACCTGCTTTGTCAGTTCCAAGCGATCAACGAATTGTTGAAATGTGGAGGGGATATGGGTTTATCGTTTTTGCTGCGATCTATATTTTATTGGCTTTTAAACCTTCACAGTATCCAGGCATATGGGAAATTGCTATCCTGCATAAATTGGCTATGACAGTTACTGCTTTAACTCTTGTTTCAGACAATAATTCAGATGCAGCTAGCGTTGCATTAATTGATGGTATCCTTGCAATTCTGACTATTACTGCTTACTTATTGTCAGAAAGCTATACTGCTTGGAACGTGTTTAAGAAAGAAAGTATGGATAAGCCTGTCGGTTAAAGTCTCTGTGCGTCAGGACATAGTGCTGTGCTAAACGTGAAGGGGAAATCGCACATTTGTGAAAGTGATGATTATGTAAAAATGTACATAAAAAATGTGCGATTAATTTTCTTAATGGATAAAAAGGGAACCTCTGAAGATCCGCTAAAATTAAAAATTTCAACATATGAAAAATTCATAATAGTAAATCATTCTCAAAATGTAGTTCATTTTTCTTCTACCTCAACGATTCACGAACCTAGTTACAAATAAATTTAAAAAGGAGAGAGTCCTATTGTTAGTAATAATGCAACTATTAATTTATGTTGAATAACTATTCTTAGTTTACATAACTTTTAATATGTCATGTAGTAATAAAACCGACTAGGAATCTTTCTGCGGCGAAAGAAGGCTGCCGGCATTAGTAACACAACGGTGTTTAGCAATGGATGGTAGATGGATTGAATAGTGAAGGAAACTACATAGAGAGAGAGAATGTATAAACAAAAGCTCAAAATCGAATTTTCTACATGAAAGTGGAATGTTTGAGTTAGAACATGTTCAGAAATATCTATATTAATACATAGCTGAAGCGAGTGGTCGAAGGCTTAACCTTTGGAGGGTTGCATGAAAAAGATCATGCTTATTGGTTCTGGCGGTTCCGGAAAGTCATCATTAGCTCGCCAGTTAGGTGATGTGTTAGGAATTGAAGTGTACCATCTGGACGCACTTTTCTGGAATCCAGGCTGGGTTGCAGCTCCTAAAGAAGAACAAAAAAGAGTACAATCAGAGCTTGTAAATGCTGAGAGTTGGATTATTGATGGTAATTACGGCGGTACGATGGATATTAGATTGCAAGCCGCAGATACGATCATTTTTCTTGACCTGTCCAGGTGGACATGTCTGTACTGTGTATTAAAGAGAAGATTCCAGTTTCATAATAAAAAAAGATTAGACAGGGCAGAAGGCTGTGAGGAAAGAATCAGTCTGCACTTTCTGAGATGGGTATGGGATTATCCTGAAAAACAAAAGCCTGTTATTATAGAGAAGCTTCGCAGGCTGTCTGAAGAAAAAGAGATTCTAATCCTGAAATCGCCCAAGAGTGTTAAACAATTTTTGAAAAATATAACTTGAGTGTATTGCTAATCCTGACAATCTTGTTGTCAGGATTACTGTTGTAGAATAATGTAGGTGCTTCCACTTTTGGTTGAATTGTTCGACTAGCTATGTAGGTTGAATGTTAGAATGAGAATAGGAAGAAATTAACCATTTCGGAAGGGTGTTAAATTTGAGTCAATCTAATCAGGAGTATATCGAAATTTCGGGTGCGAGGGAAAATAATCTCAAGAACGTATCCTTACGTATTCCCAAGCGAATGATCTCGATTTTCACCGGGGTATCTGGTTCCGGTAAGTCATCGATCGTCTTTGACACCATTGCAGCAGAATCTACACGATTGCTGAATGAGAACTTCAGCATGTTTGTGCGTACTTTTTTTCCCCGAGTTCCACAGCCGGATACGGATGCGATTGAGAATTTAAGCATGGCAGTTATTGTGGATCAAAAACGGCTGGGTGGTGGCTCTCATTCAACGATGGGTACGATCACCGATATATCGCCCATTTTACGTCTTCTATTTTCTAGAGTAGGCAAACCCTATGTTGGACAAGCTCACATGTTCTCGTTCAATGACCCGCAAGGGATGTGTCCCGAGTGTAACGGAATCGGCCGCAGGCTGAGTGTCAATATGAGTAAGGCGCTGGATATGTCTAAATCACTCAATGAAGGGGCTATTATGCTGCCGGATTATTCGGTGAACGGCTGGGAGTGGAACATGATCGTTCAGTCGGGGGACTTCGATCCGGATAAGAAGCTGAGTGATTATTCAGATGAAGAACTGGAGCAGCTGCTGTATGCAAAGGCGAGAAAAGTGAAGATGGACTTTGCCGGTAAGGCAACGAATATAACAGTGGAAGGTGTAATTGAGAAGTTCACGAACAAATACATTAAGCAGGATGTGAAGACGAAGTCCGAGCGCACACAACGAGCTGTTGCGCCGTTCATCTCCGAGGGCCCCTGCTCAAGCTGCCGAGGCGCTAGACTCAGTCAGGCCGCGCTCAGCTGCAAGATTAATGGACTTCATATTGCGGATCTATCCTCCATGGAAGTAGGACAACTTGTTCGTGTAGTACGGGAGATCGATGACGCAGTCGCTGCGCCGATCGTCAAATCACTGACAGAGCGTTTGCAGCATCTGGTGGATATCGGCCTTGACTACTTGACTCTGGACCGTGAAACCGATACATTGTCCGGCGGCGAGTCGCAGCGTGTAAAGATGGTGAAGCATTTAAGCGGGAGTCTGGTGGATGTTACATACATCTTCGATGAACCCAGCGTTGGTTTACATCCCCGTGATGTACACCGGTTAAACGAACTGCTTCAGAAACTGCGTGATAAGGGCAATACTGTGATTGTAGTTGAGCATGATCCGGATGTGATCAAGGTAGCAGATCATATCGTTGATGTCGGACCATACGCCGGCAGCCGCGGCGGTACTATTGTGTATGAAGGAAGCTTTCAAGGCCTGCTGGAGTCGGGTACTCTGACAGGCAATTTTATGAAGCGTCCGCTTCAGTTGAAGCTAGAATGCAGGCAGCCGTCCGGAAAGCTGTCCATCAAAGACGCTTCATTACATAACCTGAGAAACGTGAGCGTGGATATTCCAGCCGGAGTACTTACCGTCGTTACGGGTGTAGCCGGTTCAGGTAAGAGTACGCTTATTAACGAGGTATTCCTCAGCCAGCATTCGGAAGCCATTGTCATCGACCAATCGGCGGTAGGCGTATCAACACGCTCCAATCCCGCGACCTACACTGGCATTATGGATGATGTGCGTAAGGCGTTTGCTTCCGCGAATAAGGTAAACCAGGGCTTGTTCAGCTTCAACTCCAAAGGAGCTTGTGAGAACTGCCAAGGGCTAGGTGTAGTCTATACAGACCTTGCATTCCTCGACAGCGTGAAGCTGCCATGTGATGTATGCGGAGGTAAACGATTTAAGGAAGAGGTGTTAAGCTACAAGCTTAACGGCAAGTCGATTGCAGAAGTGCTGGAGATGACGGTGGAGCAGGCACTGGATTTTTTTCAGCTAAAAGAAGTTGTGCGCAAGCTTCAGGCGATGAGTGATGTAGGACTGAACTATATTACACTTGGCCAGCCGCTGAGCACGTTATCCGGCGGGGAATGCCAGCGTATTAAACTGGCAAGCGAGCTGCACAAAAAGGGCAGCATTTACGTTATGGATGAGCCAACTACCGGCTTGCATATGTCAGATATCGGTCACCTTCAAGAGATCATGAATCGTCTTGTGGATGCCGGTAATACAGTGATTGTTATCGAGCACAACCTCGATGTGATCAGCCAAGCGGATTGGATCATAGATATGGGACCTGACGGGGGCAGTAAGGGAGGCCAGGTGGTGTTTGAGGGTATACCTTCACAGATTATTGAGGAGGAGCAATCGATCACGGGAAGATACCTTAAATAATTTATGAATCCATGTTATACAATGTTAGATTTAAAAAGCGAGAGACTACTGCAGGCATACTGACAGCTTTCGCTTTTTTTAAAATTGCATTTAATGTTGAAATGTCGTTATGATAAACGAGATAATCTAATGGAATGGGTTACTTTCATAAGGTCAGGAAAGAGAAATGATGAATTTAGACTGGCATCCTGATCTAAGTGTAGATGGGGACGAGTCTAGCGATTGCAATGACTAATAATTTTTAGGGGGAATCAACATGGAAGTATTCGCAGAATATTTAGAGAGTATTATTAACCCGGAGCATCGTGCCCGAGTAGAAGAAGTATTTCGCTTTGTTGCCAAGACATTCCCAAGTTTAGAGCCGAAAATTGCGTGGAATCAGCCTATGTTTACCGATCATGAAACATTTATAATCGGCTTTAGCGTATCCAAACAGCATTTGGCTGTTGCTCCCGAAAGGGCAGGGATAAATCAATTTTCGGAAGAAATAGCGCAAGCTGGCTATAGTCATACTAAGGAATTGATACGTATGAAATGGAATAACCCGGTTGATTACTCACTACTTGAGCGAATCATTCAGTTTAACATTTTGGATAAGGAAGATTGCTCTACTTTTTGGCGGAAATAATGATAGATCGAATAAGAATATACAAAGATATACAAAGCGGACAGCCGGTCAGAATGATTGGTTGTCTTTTTTAGTTTACTTAGGGAAGTCGCAACAAATATATGAGCATCACGTCTAAGTTTGTAGAGTAAAAAGGAGATTAACTAGGAGGAAATAAGCGATGAACATATCGTTAGTTCGTTTATTATTAATGACATCTTTGCTGAACTTAACTATGGGCTGCAGTACTGATTCGGAAAAAGGAGACTATATTTTCAGTAAAGAAAATAAGGGGGATGTTCCCAAAATAACAGTCGTTCATTCTATTTCTGAACAAGAAGCTAATAATAGGTCGTTGTCAGAATTTTTAAGGAATGATGATCTGAATGATGTAACGATTTATCATGTACTGGATGTTGATTTATATAATGAACTAAAAATAGGTGAAAGAGTGACTGTAAAGAGCACAGGATATCAAATGCAATCGAATCCGCCGCAAGAAATTGCTGAAGAAATCAACGGACACTCGATTGATAAGGATTAACTAAATGAATAAGTAAGGTGAATCTCAAATAAAAAGCAGAAAAATTATAAAAATCGAAAAAAAACTATTTACAAACCGATGGTCGGTTTATATTATGTGTATATAGAGATTTTAAGTTCAGGGAGGGTACATATTGAAACAGGAGGAACGCAGACAACAGACGATTAGACGGCTGATGGACACGACCAAGGAACTAATAATAGAAAAGGGATGTCATTCCACTACGATGCAGGACATCATGCAGCGGTCCGGAATGTCCAAAGGCGCCATTTTTCACTATGTAAAGAGTAAGAATGAAATCTTTATTTGGGTGCTTCAGGAACGTCTTGAAGAAACAAATGATAATTTTATGAAAGAGGTTGAACAGGGACGGAACAATTTTGATGAGCCGATGCAGAAGATCAAAGAGAGCATCATTGCTTATGAAAATCCAAATGACGTCACAAACCAGATTCTGCTGTATTTGCTGGGAAAAGAGGAGGACCCTATTGTCGCTGAAGCTTTGAAGCAGTACTACGATCGGTCTATAAATTTATCCAAGCTATGGATTGAAACCGGTCAGAGGTATGGCGTAATCTCTAAAGCTTTGAATGCGGAAAAGATTGCAGATATGTTCACACTTATGACTTTTGGATTAAGGATCCGTTCAAGTATTCCTCAGGCTAAGTCCGTTTTCAAAGCTGAGGATTTATCAAAGTTTATTAGCGATATATTAAATCAAGGCAGTGAAGAGAGAAAGGATGAGGGTACGTGAACATCTGGTTAACGTTGCATTTGCTTGGTGTCTTATTGATGGTTGGAAATATCATCACAGCAGCGTTTTGGAAAATTCGAGCTGATCGAACCGGGAATCCATCCATCATCCTTCATGCTGTAAAGAATGTTATGCTCGCTGATTATTCTTTTACCATTCCGGGACTTATACTCATCATCATCTCAGGGGCTGTAATGGCAGGGGAAGGCGGATATTCGTTGTCAGGACTAAACTGGCTTACGCTTTCACTCATTTTATTCGGGATAACCGGGTTTGTTTGGGCGGCCATTCTCATTCCGATACAGCGCAGAATGATCCGATTTAGCATGGATAGTGTAAAAGAAGGTGCGATAACTGCACAATATCGTCTTGCTTCCCGCCAATGGGCCGTATACGGTGTCGCAGCGACTTTTCTTCCGCTGGTCATTCTTTATCTGATGGTGATGAAAGGATTTTAAGCTTTGTGATCTTAAAACAGCTTATTTAGGAGGTAATGTGATGGAGCCCCTTATAGTTCTCATTGTTGTTACTCTTGCCGTGTTCATTGCAGGAAGGGCGGGAGTGAAACGTTTACGTCCTTGGCCGGTTGCACTTCGGGCTGGAGTCTCTGCCATGTTTCTGTTGACCGGTACAGTTCATTTCGTTGGAATGCGAGAAGAGATGCTGCATATGGTGCCGCCCAGCTTGCCCTATCCTGGACTACTCGTTACAATCACCGGTATACTAGAGCTGATAGGAGCTATCGGATTGCTGCGGCGTTCAACTGCTCCATGGGCAGCTGGAGGTCTCGCAGTTCTACTGATTCTAATGTTTCCTGCAAATGTACATTATGCCCTGTCAGGACTTGCGACTGAACCGGAAGATGCGTTAGTTCCCCGTACGCTCATGCAAATCGTCTTTCTATCGGCGCCCCTTGCCATCATGTTATTTTACTACCGACATCGGACCGAGCAGCATAAATAGTCGCCAATGGCGGCTTTTTTGTATTAGAGTTATCCTATTTACAAGCTTGTATAATCAAGTCGTAGAGGAGAAGCAAAAATGGACGAAAAAGTGATCGCATTTCATTGCTCTGTGTGTAACCAAATTTATGAAAAAGCGAAAAAAGAACATAAGTGCTTTGAAATAACCGGACTCGATCATGTGATGGAGTGGTCTGATTATAAATCTAAGGAAGATCTTCCCGACTTGGATCAAGAGCATTGGGTCAGATCAGATAAGCTTCCCTTAATGAGAGAGTACAGAATTGTGCAGGTTCACTCTCATTTTCATATGTCACTAGGAGAATCATTTTGGGTATTATATACCCCTGCCTTGTCCAGCTTTAACGGTTGGGACAGCCATCCAGAGGAAATAGATACATCCGCTTTTGTGAAATGCTGCTTTGAACAAGTGTTAATTCGGAACGAGAATAAAGCGTGGATCTCAATCATAATTGAGGATGTAGTCCTATTAAAGGACCTTTGTGCGAAAATACCGCCACGTGATGGCTACGGATTTACGGAACAGTTGATTCTTTATGGGAACCCAAGTGTTTTTGAATGGCAGGATTGGTTTTTGATCGACTCCAGCGCTCAAGGGAATTTGGGGGTATGGGGATTGGTTCGAAAAACGAACGGGAATTATCATCTTATCGCGATGGGGGAATGGGATTTTCATATCGATATGGTATATGGAGGTAATTTAATTCTGCCTGAGCAGGAATGGAGAGATTTACTGAAAAAGTGCACTTGAGTTAAGCAGGTGTTTTTTGGGCTGCATCTCTGAATGTGTTCAACTAACGAAGAGTTATCTTGAAAGAGTGTAACATTTAATGATTAGTGTGCGTTAAAACATTGAGGTGATTCAATGCATAGGTCAGCAGTGCTCACTATTATTATATTTATGCTTTTGTCGATAGTTGTTGGGTTTCAAAGTAACGAAACGAATGAAGCAAAGTCAGCTGAAAAGTTAGTAGTACTTAAAAGAGCAGGAAGCGAAAACAAATTCGAAAACGATAACAAAACGTCAGTAGAAGAGTCAATTATAACAGTCAAAGTAGTACTTGGAGATAAAGAGGAATGGAAAAAGGTAAAGCCTAATATGATCAGACCGCCTGATTACAAGCTATATATTGACGAGACTGATGTAGGAAATATGGAGTCGATCTTGTATGACGTATGGTTCACTAATGGAGCAGCAGAGGTTTATATACAAGCAAACAATTCATACCGTAAACTTACTGAGCAGGAGTCCAAAGTTCTGTATGAAGTAATTAGTTAAATCAAGGCATACAGAATTAGGTTCCGCTAAGAGTAGATCTGTTATTTTATAGTCAGCTCTTTCATCTCAATTAAATGGTCATTCAATAGTCTGGTCCAGCCTTCATCCTTTTGTTACTGACTTTATGACTATATATCAGATTCTTGATATTTAAACAAAGGAGTGAATAAATGGCGATACTTCGAGATAAGAAGAATAACGGTACGTTTGTTGAATTTTCCTTCTTAACATGCATACCAGGTGAAATAGAAGGATGCCAGCTTAATTTTAAATATTACAAAGAAAATAAACTGTTCTATGATTTGAATTTTGGATGGACCAATATAACGATTAAACATTATGTCGAGGTAACATCAAACTTTCCACTTGAGATGTTAAACAATTTTATATTAAATAACTTGTATACTTCATTTGAAAAACATCTTTATAGCTTGGAATGGACGAAACTAAAAGATCCTAAAACATATAAACTTAACTTCTATGATTCTCAGCAAGACTTCTCATTAATTGTAGTTGATGATGAAGTCAAACAGTTTGGACAAGATTTAAATGCAGAATGGATCAAAGGCCTTGAGTTAGCACAGTAACCTTTTTAAAGGCAGCCTGTAAACCTGATAGGTTATGAGCTGTCTTTATTTTATTACAAAAAAATATATGGTAAATTTATATGTGCTATACTAAATCATAATTCAAAAAAGAGGTCTCATATATGGCACGATATAAGGAAGAACAGACCAAGCTTATCCGGGAGGCACGTAAGAATCAAATTTTAAAAGCGGCTCTAAGAGTGTTTTCGGAATACGGGGTAGAGGGCACGAAGATGAGCATGATCGCCAAGGCTGCTGATTTAAGCCACGGTCTTATGTATCATTACTTCGATTCCAAAGAGGAACTGCTTACCACGAGCTTACTTTGGGCAATGGAGGGTGCTGAGCATTTAATTGAAGAGGTTAAGGGCTCTTCGGCGACACCGCTCGAGAAAGTAGCTCACTTTACCCGTTCAGCCATCTCAGCAGGCAGCCATGATGTATTTCGAATGATTCAAAGCTGCATGAAGCATCCCGATCTTGATGAAGAAACGAAAAATCTAATCCTGCAGACAAGTGAAAAATACATACTGCTGCTAGTGCCAATTCTGATTGAAGGGCAAGACCGCGGTGAAATCGTAGAAGAAGAACCTGAGATGCTGGCCAATCTGTATTTGACGATATTGTCCGGATTGATCGCTGATGATGTGGGATGGCTTCATCAAAATTTGGATTGGAACATTCGTATGCTGCTTAGAGTTATTCAAAAATAATTGCAGCCGGCAGTATGGAAAGTCGACCATATTGGTTAGACAAAAACACCTAGGTAATTTGAACAGTACTACATAAAATTAATAGTCAAATATCCAGCCCTTTTGCTTCCGTGTAGGAAAGCGAAAGGGTATTTTTGTTTTTACAGAATGATAGATAGAAATGTTTAGGCAAGTGAATATTTGGAATTTACGTGTTGACAAAAACTGGCATCACCAATTATATTATTGACTGATCAAGTCAATCAATAAAATTTGTAAAGTGAGGAGTTTGGTGTAATTGAAAAATAGAGGAAAGAGCACATTGCCGGGCCTGAACCCAATTTCAAACAAGGAAAGATCGCTTGCCCCGGATTTGGGACGCGGATTTATGCTTCTATTAATCGTAGTTGCTCACGCGCCAGTATATTTGTTTAACTCGGAGACGTTTATGCTGACCCGCCCACTGGGAGAGACTCTGCTGGATGACATTGTTAATTTTGTTGGTCTGCTGTTCGTGGATAACCGTGCTTATCCGATGTTTGCAGCGTTGTTCGGTTATGGACTGGCGGCTATGGTAGCCCGCCAAAAGGATAAGGGTGTACCTGACGCGCAAGTGAAGCGCTTGTTGAGGCGTCGTTCATGGCTTTTAATTGTTTTTGGATTCATTCATCTTGTATTCATTGGGGGGGCCGACGTCCTTGCTGTGTACGGTATATCCGGTCTAATCCTGGGATGGATGCTGTTTAAGCCGGAGCGGCTGCAGCGTCGAATTACAATCGTGATTGGTTTGGTGTATTTGGTTATTATTCCGCCTGCATGGGTAACGTTATATCCTATTTTGACCGGAGAAGAGCTGGACATGGGCTTAACTCCATCCCACACCTATTTGCTTTTAGTCTCGGAGCATTTAATCGCATTTCCAATTGTAGTTCTAATTAATCTACTGCTTTATCCCATGCTGCTCATTATTGCAGTTGGAATCTGGTCTAACCACAAACGATGGCTGAATAACCCTGAGCGTTTTCGTCTCCAGCTGAAGCGAATCGCAATGGGAGGAATCGGGATATCTCTGATCGGGGCACTTCCTTATGCTTTAGTCGGGGCAAACATGTGGAATCCAGAATCTGGTTTTATCAGCTGGTTTGTAATCCTTCATATCATAACTGGCATTGCAGGCGGATTAGGCTATACGGCGCTTATCGGGTTGTTCAGCATATCGGCCCGCCGTACGGCTCCGAAGGTGACAGAGCTGCTTGCATCAGTAGGCAAACGATCACTTACGTTTTACATTTACCAGGAAGCTATGCTTGTCCTCTTGCTCTCGCCGGTCGCGCTGGGACTGGGGGGTGTATTAAATAGTGCTGGAGTATTTGCAACTGCCGTGTTGATCTGGCTCTCAGGTGTCTGCTTGGCCATATGGCTGGAAAGGAGGGGGTGGAACGGCCCTATCGATGCTTTGTTAAGAAATCTCATTTATCGACCTCGAAAAGTATAAAACAAATGATAACGGGCCGGATCACCACTATACTCTTAGGTAGTTTGGATTTATCCTTTTAGTTTTTGCCGGTAACCAGACGGAGGGCTGCCCATTAATTTCTTAAACAGCCTGGAGAAATAATAAGGGTCCTTGAAGCCAAGCAAAGCGCTAATTTCCTTAATAGAACGATCAGTTAAGTCGAGCAGCTGGCCTGCCCTTTGCATTTTCATTCGCAAATAATAATCGACCGGAGAGTACCCTGTGGATTGCTTAAATATATAGTTCAAATGCTGCTTGGACACCTTAGTATAACGAGCAATTTGTTCAAGTGTAACCGCCTGTGATTCCAAATGCTCATTCATGTAGCGGATTGCTATCTCCACATGTCCTTGTAATTTATTCGTGTCATATTTACGTGCTGCTGCGGTTAACAGAAGGCTGAGCATATATTGAACCGATTGTGATACATGTACAAGGTGAATTTCGGAATATGATTTGGACAATAACAGGTCATAGCACTGGTGAAACAGCTCGAGCAGCTTCTGTTCATCTGCTGCCATAAGCTGGATGGGTGTATCGACAGCAGCGAATAGCCTGATAAATTCTGCAGCTTGAGCTCCTTGAATGTGCAGCCAGTAGATCGTCCATGGATCGTCTTCGTCCGCGCTGTAAACATGAGGAACGCCGGCAGGTATGTAAGCAAAGCTTTGCTCAGTAAGCATTACTCTATCCTTGTTCCCCGTCTGAATAAAGCCACTTCCTTTACTGCAATAGATAAGAATATGAGCCTCACAGCCTTTCGGCCGTTCCCGATAATGATGCCTTGCTGTTGGGAAGCATCCGATGTCCGTAATATAAACGTCTTTCGTTAAAGGGAGCGTGCGAAGCTCGTCCAATACGTATGGGGGTAAGACATACAGCTTTTCTAGATCGAACCCCTGTATTTTTTTATCATTGACCGCCTTTTTATTCATCGAATCCATTCCTTTGATATGGGAATTTTAATGAAGTTAAATAAGAATATAGTCCATCATAAACAGAGAATTGTCAATTGTTCCCGTACTTCGAACCTTGTAAACTTTAAATAACCTCGGTTTGAAAAAAGGAGTGAATAGGTTGACAGATCATTTGTCCAAAGCAACCGTAAGGGAAGAGGTCGTTCAAATTCCTACATATGGTGTTGGCAAACCAGATAAGAATCCGATGTTCCTTGAGAAGCGTGTCTATCAAGGCAGCTCTGGACGTGTTTATCCGCATCCCGTCATCGACAAGATTAAAAATGAGAAGAAAATGCAGGACTACCGCATGATCATTTTGGAAAATGATTATTTGCGCATTGAAATTATGCCGGAGCTCGGTGGTAGGATTTACCGTGCCCTGGACAAAACGAACAATTATGATTTTGTTTACTATAATCAGGTAATTAAGCCCGCATTAGTAGGACTTACGGGACCATGGATCTCGGGTGGAATTGAGTTCAACTGGCCGCAGCATCATCGTCCGAATACATTTGGAGCGGTGGAATCGAAGCTGGAGGAGATAAACGGCAGAGCAACGGCATGGGTTAGTGAAATCGACCGAATGTATGGGACGAAGGTTACGACAGGATTTACGTTATATTCGGACAAAGCCTATATCGAGATTAAAGCCAGCCTATACAACCGGACAAGCGAACCGCAAACCTTTCTCTGGTGGGCCAATCCAGCGGTAGCAGTTAACGACTATACACAGTCCATATTCCCGCCTGACGTCAGCGCCGTATTTGATCATGGCAAGCGGGACGTCTCACGATTTCCCATCGCAACGGGTACCTATTACAAAATGGACTACTCGGAAGGTGTAGACATTTCCCGGTATAAGAACATTCCGGTTCCGACCTCATATATGGCATACAAATCCGATTATGATTTCATTGGAGGATACGATCACCGTTTAAAGGCAGGTTTGCTTCATGTAGCCAATCATCATATTTCACCCGGCAAAAAACAGTGGACATGGGGTAACGGTGAATTCGGTCAAGCGTGGGATCGCAACCTTACAGATGAGGACGGTCCGTATATTGAACTGATGACTGGCGTGTATACAGACAACCAGCCGGACTTTACCTGGCTAGCGCCGTATGAGGAGAAATCGTTCACTCAATATTTCATGCCTTACAAACATATCGGGGTAGTCAAAAATGCTTCCATTCACGCAGCCGTCAATTTGGAGACCAACCGGGTCAAAGGAACGGCGACTGTGCAGGTATACGCTACTTCAGCTTTGAAGGGTGCGATCATCGAGCTGAGCAGCAATAACCAAACGTATTTGCAAGAAGAGGCTGACCTATCACCAGCCATGACATATATGAAAGAAGTACCGGTTTACGAAAATGATGAAGATTACGAGCTGCGCGTGACAGTTTCGGATTCTACTGGGCGTTTACTTATTGCTTACCAGCCTAAAAAGCCTGAACTGGAACAAATACCGGATGCTGCTAAAGCGCTTCCAGAGCCGCAGGAGCTGAAGACTAACGAGCAGCTGTATTTGGCAGGACTGCATCTTGAGCAATACCGTCACGCTACGTTCGAGCCTGAAGCTTACTATTTGGAGGGCTTGAAGCGTGATGACAACGACATTCGCATGAATGTCGCCCACGGAACGCTGCTGTTCCGCAGAGGGTTATACGAAAAAAGCGAGCAGCACTTTCGCAAAGCCATTAAATCACTCACAAGGACTAACCCGAATCCTTACGATAGCGAAGCGTATTATCAGCTCGGTGTATCGCTTAAAGCACAGGGGCGTTTGCAGGAGTCATTTGCCGCCTTCTACAAATCGGTATGGTCTGTCGCCTGGCAGGACAGCGGCTATTTCTCGCTTGCTCAAATTTCATCGGAGGAAGGGCGATTCGCCGAGGCGCTGGAACTTGTTGAGCGTTCCCTTGTGCGCAACACACACAATTTCAAAGCTCGTAACTTAAAAGCTGCCTTGCTGCGTAAGCTGGGACAGTATGAAGCTGCAGTCCTATGGTCAGACAGCACGGTCGCCATCGATATCGCTGATTTTGGTGCTTACTACGAGAAGTCGCTTTCGCTTGCAGCACTTGACCGCAATGACGAGGCAGCAGCCGTCAAACAAGAGTTCACTGTTCTTCTACGGGATGAGGCACATAACTATTTGGCTCTGGCATCTGATTACGCGGCGGCTGGACTATATGCAGACGCGGCTGCTGTAGTGAACGAAGCGCCGGAGAGGGCAGCAAGGTATCCAATGGTACATTATGCAAAAGCTTATTTCTGCGGAAAGCTTGCACTGGAAGAAGAGATGAAGCTGGCGCTCGCAGCTGCAAAAGACTCGGATCCGGACTATTGCTTCCCAAACAGCCTGTTTGATCTGGATGTACTGACACTCGCCGTCAAAGCGAGCCCAGCAGACTCCAAAGCTTATTATTATTTGGGTAATCTGCTGTATGATAAAAAACGCCATGGGGATGCGATTGTAAGCTGGGAAATGTCACGGAAGCTGGACGACAGCTATTCTGTCGTGCACCGGAATTTGGCTCTGGCTTACTACAACAAGCAGAATAATCGGGATGAGGCGCTTGCCTCGCTTGAGGCGGCTTTATCCTGCAGCCCTACCGATTCGCGCGTGTTATACGAGCTCGACCAGCTGCATAAAAAGCTGGATTTTACTCCTGAGAAAAGGCTGAAGCTATTGGAAGGACATGCTGATCTAGTCGGCGAGCGAGATGATTTGTACTTGGAATACGTGACGCTCCACAATACAGTCAAGCGGCATGAAGAGGCATTACGGCTGCTGGCTGAACGTATATTCCATCCGTGGGAAGGCGGCGAAGGCAAAGTGACCGGGCAATATGTACTGGCTAAAGTGGAGCTGGCGAAAAAGGCTCTGGCTGAAGGCCGATACAAACAAGCTATTGAAGGGCTGCATGAGGCAACAGTTTATCCCATTCACTTGGGAGAAGGAAAACTAACGGGTACGCAAGAAAATCATATTTACTATTACTTGGGCTGTGCATATGCTGCGCTCGGCTTAAGCAAGGAAGCGAAGGAAGCATTCGCTGCTGCATCACACGGGCTCGATGAACCGGCCAGTGCGGTATATTACAACGATCAGCCTCCTGAGATGATCTATTATCAAGGCCTCGCTTGGAAAAAGCTCGAAAACGCCAAAGAAGCTGGAAGGCGATTCAACAAGCTGATCGATTACGCAGAGAAGCATTTATTTGATGATGTGAAAATTGATTATTTTGCTGTGTCGCTGCCTGATTTTCTCGTCTTTGAAGATGATTTAAACCGGCGCAATGTTGTTCATTGCAGATATATGATGGCTTTAGGCTTGCTAGGCATGGAGAGGGCAGCGGAAGCTTCCGAGCAGTTCCGGAAAGTGCTTGAGCTGGATCCTAATCATCAAGGTGCAATTATTCATAGGGAGGGGTAAAAAGATGAAGCTGCTGACAATGAAACTAAACTCTGAGAACAAGGTTATACATCCGGGTAAGCTGGGGGATTGCAAGGCGATAAATCCAAAGGGTGTAAGCTATGGATTTACGAATTACTACATGACGAAAGACGGACAACCTTTCATTCCTGTGGTGGGGGAGTTTCATTTCTCGCGTTTCTCTCCCCTCCATTGGGAGGAAGAGCTGCTTAAAATGAAGGCAGGCGGAGTCAATATTATCGCAACTTATGTGTTCTGGAATTATCATGAGGAAGAAGAAGGTGTCTTCGAATGGGGCGGTCAGCGTAACCTCCGCCATTTCATTGACTTGTGTGCGAAGGTCGAAATCCCGCTTGTTCTGCGGATTGGTCCATTCTGCCATGGCGAGGTGCGCAATGGGGGCATTCCGGATTGGGTGTTCCGCAAGCCGATTGAGATTCGTTCTAATGATCCCGAGTATTTAGCGCTTGCCCGCAAACTCTACAGAGAAATCGCAAAGCAGGTGAAAGGCACTCTGTTCCAAGAGGGCGGACCGATTATCGGGATCCAGCTTGAAAATGAATACATGCATGCAGGTGCCCCGCTTGACGCATGGGGCTACAAAACAGGTGTGTTTTTTACTGCCGGTAAAGAAGGCAACAAGCATTTGGATGAGCTCCGCCGGCTGGCAGAGGAATCAGGAATGAAGCCGATGTTCTTCACAGCGACAGCTTGGGGCAATGCAGCGGTTCCAGAGAATGGAACGCTGCCGATGCTTGCAGGCTATGCGTATACGCCGTGGATTCCAGATCAGCCGCCGAGCCGAGAATATATTTATCGTGATTTGCATATGAAGCCGATGGAACCTGTGGGCTATGATACACTGCAATATCCGGTTGCTTATTGCGAAATGGCAGGCGGGATGCAGGTGAGCTATACGGCCCGGCCCAATGTTTCACCAGGCAGTGTAGAGGCGATGACGCTCGTCAAGCTGGCAAGCGGAAGCAATATCCTTGGCTATTATATGTATCACGGCGGTTCCAATCCAAAGGGTAAACATACCTATTTAAATGAACAAGGGCTTCCTAAAATTACTTATGACTATCAATCCCCGCTTGGCGAATTTGGCAGAGTGGGTGAATCATATGACCGCATCCGATCGATTGCTCTTATGCTGGACGC
Organism: Neobacillus mesonae; assembly: GCA_023715865.1. GTDB lineage: Bacteria > Bacillota > Bacilli > Paenibacillales > Paenibacillaceae > Paenibacillus. The sequence continues at coordinate 1,163,693 of JAMBOW010000001.1, read as the reverse complement.
TTTTGGAGGAACTATCGCGCCGCTTGGAACTCAGCTGCCGCCTGGACAATCCGAGATCGACCCAGTGGACACGGAAACGATCCGCTGGTGTGTTCGTCAGCAGGACGGCAGCGGCTTTCTATTTCTAAACAATTTTCAAGACCATGTTGATATGATGGATCATCACGATATCCGCATCGAGCTTGATACAGGCAAAGGAATCGCTGCATTTCCGCGAGAAGGAACCCTAACGATGAAAGGGGGAATGGGCGCTGTCCTGCCGTTCAATATGACCATAAGTAACATCGATATTGTAACTGCTACTGTGCAGCCACTGACAAAGCTTGAAATAGGAGACGTTCCGTTGGTTGTCTTTCAAGCGCTGGATCATATCGAGCCGGAGCTGGTGCTGGATAAACGGACAGCGGCTGAAATACACGCAGAAGGGGGTCGAGTAATAGAAGCAGAGTCGGTTTGGATTGTAAAGCCTGCCGTAGGCAAGGAATACACGATTGACGTGCGGAAGCCGAATGGAGAAAACGTTAAAATTGTTGTATTTTCCAGGGAAGAAGCACTGCAGACGTATAAGCTCGAGCTGTGGGGACAAGAGAGAATCGTCGTCAGCAGCAGTCATCTGTATGCAAGAGACGAGCGTCTTGTCTGCACCTCTGAAGGAGTAGAGAGCTGTCAGATTGCCGTCTATCCTCCTATAGCGTCCAAGCTGCATTCAACTGTTGGTTCTCTTAAGGCTTCCTCACTGGGCAGTTTTGACTTCTACGAGCTTAACGTATCATCTTATCTTCCATCTGTTGAGATCGCTTATTTGTCCGACAAACATGCTGTATTAAAAATAGCCACCGAATGGCCCGAGCAGATCGGAGACGTATTCCTGTCCATTAATTACAGCGGCGATGTTGCTGCTGCGTATTTGAAGGGCGAGCTGCTTACAGACCATATCCATTACGGAGAAGCATGGCCGATTGGTTTAAAGCAGTTTCGGAACGAACTGGAGGACGAATCTCTGACGCTGTCGATAACGCCTTTACGTCAAGGTACGGTTCATACCTTTGTTAACCAGGCGCTGGTGGAACGGTTCGAAGGCCGGGAAATTGCTGAATTTAACCGAATTGAGGCCATACCTCATTATGAGGTCGCTCTTAGCGTGATGCCGGTATGAACGAGATGATGAAAGCTTTGCCCCGTAAATTGACGATAACGATGTGGGATTTTTCTTGGTATACGATGACACTTCCGGGGGAGCCGTACAGTGACTTGGGTGCTCGGTTTAAAGAGGCAGTAGAGCGAGGATATAACACGATAAGGATCTGTGCTATGCCGTTTATGTTATTCTCGGGTGAAGGAAAGCGTCCTGGCCCATTGAAATTCGGCAATCTAGGGAAAGTCGGCCAGCGCACCCGCTGGTACAATTGCCGCGGTGGTGCAGAGCTGGATGGGCATGCTCATTTGCTGGAGTTATTCAAGCAGGCGAGAGACCATAATTGTTATATTATGCTTTCCTCATGGGAGTACCAGCAAAGCCCAAGCTTTCTCGCAGATCCCGGGCTTCGGGACGAACTGGCGGCGATCCCTCCGGAGGAGCGGTTCATGGCAATTGCCGCTTCCTTGGATCAGCTGATCCGTTTCGTCAAAGCAGAAGGCTATGGCAGCCAAATTGTATATGCGGAGCTGCATAACGAAGTAGAGTTTGGCCAGCTGGCTGCCATTGGCACCAGCCAAGGGATATCGGAGACAAACACGCCTGAGCTCGTGGAAGTGATGCAGCCTTATATCGAGGAGGCAGTGGGATATCTTCGCAATCAGCACCCTGACATTTTAATAACAGCCAGCTACACGCTGAACGAAGCCTATCCGAAAAGCTATGTCGCCCGCAATCTTCAGGTCGCGCATTTTCATTTGTACATTAAAGGTGTGCTGAGTGAGCTGATGGACTTAACTGGACTAAACGATGATAAGCCGTTCCCCAACCAGTTTGTACAGTCCCTGCTTCGGGACGATGCACCGCCGTTTACGGAGTGGATATTACCCAAGGGGCAGGAATGGCGAATGGAAGGCAATCCGGTTGGCATTAAGCTCATTTACCTACATGACTGGTCGGACCCGGATAAATGGGACTTATTTCTCTACGAGCGATACAGTGCCCATAAAATTGCGATGCTGCAAAAAGCCGATCTCCGCTTTGAGGAAGTCAGCGACTGGGTGCGTCATAGTAGTCTTCCTGTTGTCATCGGTGAAGGGTACGTCGGCTATACTCCGCTGCATGCCGGATTTGAAGAAGGACCCGTCGGCAAATTCATTGCAGAATATGCGATACGTAAAGGGATGGCGCTTGGTTTCTGGGGAATGACACTATGCTCTAATTGTGCACCTCATCATCCATTCTGGGATGATATCGCTTGGCAGCGCACCTGGAACCAATTCATATTAGAACATAAATAAATGAAGGGCAGAGTTAGGAGATATGAATCTGAATAAACCGAAGAAGTAACTCTAAATTCTCCAAAATCAAGAGCATTATTAAATTCAAAACCGGTTTGAATTGTAATATTCAAAAGCACAGTCAGTCTGGTCCTGCACTAAAGATAAAATGATAAAATCTCTTTATAAGTTTATATGCAGTAGAATACTCTCTTTTAGGAAAAAATAATTACCAAATTAAACAAAAGATGCAGTCGGTTCATAGAACCGGCTGTTTTTTTATTCGAACTTCATTTGTGTAATGTATGTTATGTGCTATGCTAACGGGCGGTATAGCGCTGTAATATGCTAGAATTGTAACTACAATGATACATATTAGGAGAGGATACGATGACCGAACGACTGCCTTGTGAAAGCCCTGGCTGCACAGCCCGGATACTTCCTGCAACAGCACTAAAAACAGGCGGGATTTGTATGCCATGCCAACAGAAGAAGCTTTCCTTAGAAAAAGAAGCTTATATCTTAAAAAATAGAAAAGATATAAATCGATATGCTGGTTTAGTGGAACCGATAGAAATCCTTAAAGTTATGCATGCCCCAAGACAGTACAATCCACTCGAGAATGATCTGCCTTATCCTAAAAGCGCACAAGAGCTGTATTATCAGCTTTCGGAGTCTGAAAGGGACCAACTTGAGACCTATGCAATTACTCTGATCAATAATGAAGACATTGACCAAGCGGATGACATTTTACTGTCGTTGGTGTGCTATAGTAATTCCCGGATCGATCGCGGACTTACTGCACTCCTACACCACGGTAAGTATGATCCAGACATTCTTTTTAAAGATGCTGATGCAGCTATTCGGGATAAACTAATTCATCAATTGGCTGATGATTCAGATAATCGGAATCATTTGCTGCTTGCCTTGGCCTGGATTGGGGATGAAGAGGTCGTTCAGTTGTTTGAAAAGTGGCGGCTGAATCCTCCCTCCTGGGCATCTGAGTTACATGTTCCTCCGGCTATTTATTCTCATGAAGCGGGTTGGGAACTGGATTTCGCTGGGCAAAAGAGGCTGCTGTATCATTCTGAAAGCTATCATTTTAAAGTCAGTGAAATCGAAGAAGATCAATCGGTGCAATCGGCAATTATGGCTTTGAAGACAGATGATCAAACTTGTCCTTGGTGTAATAGCAAACTAACGGTGATGTTTGATATCAATCTACAAGATCCGTTGGTTCAATTTATAAAGCTTTCCGGTCAGCGATTGAGAATTGCGGCATGTATACATTGTAACTGTTACGGCACTGTGTTTATGAGAGTAGAGCTGGATGGGAGTTTTTCTTGGAGCGAGTATAATACTGAGCCGGATTTTTTGCCAGAGCCGGATTTGAATGAAGAATGGTCATGGAATGCTATCCGGCTATCTGAAGATCTGAAGAGTGCCTACGATGGGGCTTATTGGATGCTTGATAATCCCACCTCCAAGATCGGAGGACATCCGGCCTGGATTCAGGATTTCGATTATCCATCATGTCCTTGCTGCTCCAAGACGATGATGTTTATCGGACAGATAGACATGGAGCAAGTGGCTGACAGTGAAGGGATCTACTACGCATTTCTTTGTGAGGAATGTCTGATGGCTGCCGTTAATTATCAGCAGACATGAAGCGTTTTTCAAAAAAGTTATATACATTTCGAGAGAAAAGAGGCAAGCGATCAGATTGATCGCTTGCCTTCATTTCCATTATTGTTATTTAAATTTGTGAAAATTCGAAATAGGAGGAAAGAAAAGAACGTTAAACCTAAAATTCCTACTAGGATCAGTAAAGGTATCTCTTTCGAGAAAATTATACCTATAACAAACATAATCAAAGATATAAATGCTCCAACAAGGTGTAATACTTTGCTCTTTGTATTCAAGGGATAACTTCTCCTTTCACATAAGCTGATATCTAGTTACACTATGAGTTTGTCCTCACATTATAAAGGTTCATTTCTATATTGCAAGGGAGAAACTCCCATCCACCTCTTAAATTGTCTGCTAAAGTGAGAGACATTTTTATACCCTAATCTCTTGCTGATCGTTTGAATCGATAAATCCGTTTCTTTAATTAACGCTTTTCCTTCTTTTAATTTCAGCTGAGATAAATATTGACGTGGAGATATGCCGTACACATTTTTAAAAACTTCATATCCATACCCTGGACTGAGTCCGATAGAACGCATAATGTTTTCAATATGCAGCGTTTCGGTAAGTTCATAATATTCAGGCTGCAATCCCTGCTTTTTAAATGCTGACTTTATGCGTTCTGCAATTTCTTTGGCATATAAAGATGTATTGATATTTGCTCGTTGTATAACGACATCAATGGTGTTGGTTATGGTATGGAGAGTCAGCAACAATTCCGATAGTACAATCTGAATATGCATTTTGATATAGAAGCTGGATTCATTGTCGCTCGAATGAATAATATTGATCCACTTTATTAATATATTCTGCAATTTCTCATTCTCAATGGATCCATTTTTGTAATAAATATCGCAGCGTTGTATCATATCCATTACAAATTCGGGATCGTCTAACTTAAAATGAGCGCAGAAATATGTCATTCCCTCTGTAGAATTACATAGGATCTCATGGACGAAGCCCGGAGGAATAATAAGTACATCGCCTTTTTGAACATGATACAATCCATGATCAAATGAAGTATGCTGACTGCCCGAGAGTACGTAAATAATTTCGAATGCACTGTGAGAATCCGAAGGAACATGCCAGCCGGACTGTACGCTTTGCGAGTGTGCTCCAAAAAAATTGACATTCCAATCTAAAACAGGAAGACGATGAGCATTAGCTAGAAAATGATTAGTGTTTGACATGAAATCACCTTTGATTTGGGTAAATACATCCCTTTAATGTCTATTTCTAAATTACATTATAAAGGTGATAATTAGAGTTGTCAGCTAAGCGCTTACAAACTAAAGCAGGAGGAAATTAAAGATGAACAAAATTTATTACGGCGTAGCTTACTACGATGAATACCTGCCTTATGACCGTTTAGACGAGGATATCCGTATGATGAAAGAAGCTGGAATCAATCTGGTTCGAATAGCTGAGAGTACTTGGAGCACTCATGAACCACAAGACGGAGTGTTTGATTTTACTTCAGTTGACCGAGTGCTAGAGGCTATGCATAAAGCTGAAATCGATGTCATTGTTGGAACTCCGACTTATGCTGTGCCTACTTGGCTGGTTAAAGCATATCCGGAAGTACTGGCAGTAACGAAGAACGGACCGGGAAGATACGGAGCCAGACAGATCATGGACATTACTAGTCCTGTATATCTTAGGTATGCCGAGCGAATTATTAGAAAGCTCATTTCTCATGTAGCAGATCATCCTGCCGTTGTTGGTTTTCAAGTAGACAATGAAACGAAGCACTATGGAACTGTTGGAGAGAATGTTCAAATTCAATTCGTAAAATATATGAAACAAAAATTCAACGGTGATTTGGATAAGCTTAACAAAGATTACGGCTTGGACTATTGGAGTAATCGCATTAATGCGTGGGAGGATTTCCCGTCTGTCGTCGGTACGATTAATGGAAGCTTGGGATCTGAGTTTTCCAAGTTTCAGAGGGAACTCGTTACTCAGTTTTTAAACTGGCAGGTACAGATTGTAAATGAGTATAAGCAGAGACATCAGTTTGTTACTCACAACTTTGATTTTGAGTGGAGAGGCTACTCTTTTGGCATCCAGCCGGATGTTAATCATTTCGAAGCTTCTAAATCACTGGATGTAACAGGAATCGATGTCTATCATCCCAGCCAAGAAGAGCTTACGGGTGTAGAAATTTCATTTGCAGGGGACATTGCACGGTCTACCAAAGGTAAGAATTATTTCGTCTTAGAGACCCAAGCTCAAGCATTTAAGCAATGGGTTCCGTTTCCAGGTCAGCTCAGACTGCAAGCTTTCAGTCACATCGCTTCAGGCGCAAGCATGGTAGAGTACTGGCATTGGCATTCTATTCATAATTCGGCAGAAACGTATTGGAAGGGTTTACTCAGCCATGATCTCAAACCTAATCCGGTCTATAACGAGGCCAAGGTGATAGGGGCTGAGTTCAAGCGGATTTCAGAAGAACTGGCCGGATTACATAAGAAAAACCGAATCGCGATTGTTGTAAGTAACGAAAGTTATACTGCCCTGCAGTGGTTCCCGTTTTCGGGAAGATCCTTCTCAGGACATATTCCATATAATTATAATGATGTATTCCGTCTTTTCTATGATCAGCTCTATAAATTGAATTTCGAAGTAGACATCATTAATCCTGAAAATGGACATCTAGAAGAATATGAACTTTTGATTGTTCCTCCTTTATATACGGTCGCTGACGAGTATCTTGAAAGACTCAACCGCTATGTAGAAGCAGGCGGACATATTATTTATGGATTTAGATCAGGGTTTGCTGATGAGAATATTAAAGTTCGTACGGTGTCACAGCCAGGTATTATTAGTGAAGCAGTAGGAGCAACGTATCAGCTGTTTGTTGAACCGCATGATGTGAAGCTAGTCAGTAATAAGCTTGATCTGAACCATTGTGATACATCGGTGCTTGAGTGGATGGAACTGCTATGCCCTGACGACGCGGAGGTACTGGCAAGCTACGATCATCCATACTGGGGCGAATATGCGGCCATCACAAGAAATGTCTACGGCAAGGGGAGTGCAACCTACATAGGATGTCTGACAACCGATGAGGTCATCTACCAAACATTAAAGACAGTTATACAAGACGTCGGACTTTGGAATGAAGATCAAGCGCTGCCTTCTTCCATAGTGGTTAAGCACGGTGTGAATAGGCAAGAGAAGCAGGTTCATTTTTATTTGAATTTCTCAAGCCAACCTGAACAGTTTGCCTATTCCTACAATACAGGCAACTCGCTGCTAACCGATGTTACCGTCAAAGCCAAAGAAAACATTTCAATTGAGCCTTGGGGCGTTGTAATTATTGTAGAACAATAGCAGTTCAAACATGCACTGTATCCATCCAATTTTCAAGTTGAAAGATGGGTACAGTGCAAAGGTTTTAAAATGAGTATTACAAGGAGGAAGGACAGTGCTAGAAATTAGTGGGGCCACAACAAGTAATAAATCCGAGTTATCAGATAAAATTAGTATAAAAGAAAGAGTTGGTTACGGGATAGGAGATTTGGCAACAAATCTTGTCTATGCAGCGATGGCTTCCTTCCTTACTTTTTTCTATACAGACACGGTAGGCATTTCAGCCGGAATTGTCGGAACTATTATGCTGGTTGCGCGAATCATGGATGCTGTGCTGGATATTGTAATGGGATTTGCGGTAGATAAGACAAAGACCAGACACGGGAAGGCTAGACCCTGGATATTGTGGACTGCCGTTCCTTTTGGTATATCGGCCATTCTGCTGGTTACCGTACCAGACCTCAGCTATAACGGTAAAGTCATCTATGTCATTGTGACCTATTTATTAATGAATATCGTGTTCACGGCATCCAATATTCCTTACGGAACTCTCGTCTCGCTCATTACGAGGGATCCGTATGAGAGATCACTTCTAGGAATCTTCAGAAATTTCTCGGCAACGATAGGTTCGATGACTGTAGGTGTTGTCACTTTACCTATGATTGCATTCTTTGGGAACAACCAGACAGCTTGGGTTATTACATTCTCCATCTATGGTGTGCTTGCTGCACTATTGTTCTTCTGGAATTTTTTCAATACTAAGGAACGGGTTAAACCTGTAAATACACAAGAGTCAAAGCTAAAGATGTCTGTATGGTTCCATGCGGTGGTTAAGAACAAGTACTGGTTCATGATCTTTATGTTTTTGCTGCTTCAATTTACATTGCTCAGCTTAAATCAAGGTGTCAATGTTTATTATGCAAATTACATCCTTGGGAACTCCAATTACGTGGGTTCACTCACTGTAGCATTGTCAATCCCGTCTTTGTTGGGTCTATTTTTCATAGCTCCGGTTATTAAGAAATTAGGTAAACGAAATACAGCTATGATTGGACTGATCATATTCTTTATTGGTACAGCTATTGTGTTTATTGATCCTACGAATGCCACGCTTGTTATTATTGCAACCGTTATCAAAGGTATAGGCGGCGCACCGATCGGGGCAACTATGTTTGCTTTTTTGGCAGACACGATTGATTATGGTGAATGGGTAAGCGGTGTCAGAGCGGAGGGGATATTATTTAGTGCAGGAAGTCTGGGTCAGAAAGTCGGTATGGGTCTGGGGACAGCTCTGCTTGGTTGGTTCTTAAGCTTGGGAGGTTATATTGGGGGAGCAGCCACCCAGTCCGATTCCGCTCTGAGCATGATTCAGGCGATTTACATCGTCATTCCTATCGTCATTGTACTGTTGCAAATACTGACGCTATTTTTCTATAAACTAGATAAAGAATATCCGGCAATATTAAAGGATTTACGAGAAGGGAAGACTCGGACATCCAAATAAATCGGATAGAGTAAAGATAATTCTAACGAGTTGCTTATTTCTGGTAGTTCCTGTCCGAAGATTCGATCTCAATTTGAGGGAAAATTGTCCTTAATTCTTGTATCATTATATCCTGATAAGTTCTTCCAGATCGATACAAGTCACCGATGATCTTATATGTTTGATCCAGTTTTGTCTGGTAATCCTCAGCTTGAGAATCCGGATGGCTTTGTTTGAATTGATCCATAATGGCTTGAATATAAGCTGGACGAGCACCCCATCGGCCTAATACGCTGCCTTCAGCATCCAGGAATACCGCAATCGGCTGGGCTCGTCCTCCGTTCGTAAGAAAATGGTTCATTATTTCAAGGTGCTCCTCCATTAGGAATACTTCAGTTGGAATATTTGCATGTTCCAATACTCGAAACAGAACAGGGACGTTCCAGATGACATCTGGACACCAATCCGTACACAGTATGAAGCAAGTAACTTTAGTACGGACACCAAGATCAGAGAAAAATAACTTATATTCTTCGCTGCTAAAAGCAAAGTCCGTATAAATTTCCTTAAAGCTCTCCTTCGTATTCGTAAATCCATTTAAAGGCATCTCCCGCACCTTCATGTGTTCCATGAACTGTTCAGGGGGAATTCCTTTACCAACAACATTCTTTAGGTTGAACTGCTGAGTCATATGATCCTTCACCTCTAAATATAAGATATTGCGAATATAAAACAAAACTGACCACCTATAAATGGTCAGTTTTGTTGTTTTATCAAAAGACAGCATTCTATTAAGGACGAAATCAACTAGATCACCATAATGCTCATATTCCATTGTTCGCTAAAGAAAACATAGACAAGAATCTTTCATTAGTTGAAGCATTGCGTGAAATAGCTGCAGAAAAACAACTGACAGTAGCACAGCTTGCTGTTGCGTGGGTGTTAGCTAAAGGAGAAGACATAATCCCGTTAATTGGGGCCAGAAAAGTAAATCAACTGCATGAATCCATTAAGTCTATAGATGTTCACCTAGATGAAAGTGATGTTGAAAGAATTGAAAAGGCTATACCTGAAACTGAAATTGCGGGTGGAAGCTTTCCACAGATGAAATTTAAAAATGGTGTTGTCGTTCGACCATAACAAAATTGTAAGAGCTGTATCCGTTAAGGAGACAGCTCTTATTTATGAGATTTACTCGAATAAAAGTCTTTTTGTGAAGTCATTTATTTATGTCCAGCTCTCTGCCTGGCTTCGAATTAACTCAATCATGCCTTTCATGGCAGGTGAGATCCACTTATCTTTATGATGCGCTAAATAAGTGGAAATGCCAGGGCGATGCGGTCCTACATCTTCAATTTGTAATTTGTTACTTTCTAATTCCTCTTTGACTGAGAAATAAGGGACCATGGATATTCCTAAACCGCTCCGAACACACTGTTTAATAGCCTCTATACTCTGGAATTCCAAGCTGTCTCTCACATCCATATTTTTATAATCAATGTAGTCATTAAAGACGGCCTTATAGCTGCAACTTCTTTCAGTGTATAGTGCAGTTCCTAAACCCAAGCTATTGTCATGAATCGGCCGGATAATAACCATTCTTTCTCTGATTAATTGCTCGCAATAAAGCTCGGCTATTTGCCATTCATCCCGCTCTAAAACAATAGCTAAATCAATCTCTCCTGTACGCAGACATGTCAGTATATCCAGATAATCAAGCGACTTCAAAGATAAATTAACTTTGGGATATAGATTTCGATACTCGACTAGCAGACTCGGGACTCGGCCGATCATAAGAGATTCGGAAATACCGAGTACAAGGTTTCCAGTCGGTTCGTCGTCGGTAGTTAACGCTTGAGTATACAAGTCAATGATCTTTAATGCGTAAGGGAAAAATTGTTGTCCAAAATGAGTAAGTACGACCTTCTTACCTAATCGGTCAAAAATGGGTTTCCCTAATTCCGCTTCTAGCTCTTTTATGTGAGTGGTAACAGAGGATTGTGCGTAGCCAAGATGCTCGGCAGCTTTTTTGAATCCATCTTTTTCTACAATTGTTTTTAATGTGATGAGATGTCGAAGCTCCATTTAGATCAATTCCTTTTATTAATTTCTAGGGTTCAAAAAAAATGAACATAACGTTCGAATATATCAATTTTACCGTAAGAATATTATGTCCTATAATTTACTCGATAGCAATTAAGATTCAAGCATGAAGCTATGGCTTGTCTAGATAAATTTGGGGGTATGGATCACATGGTTAATAAAAATATTTTGTTCGATTCCGTAAATATAGGCAGTCTCACTCTAAAAAATCGAGTAGGCGTTGCGCCGATGACACGCATCAGTGCAACTCCTAACGGCTTTGCAACAGAGCAAATGGGCAAATATTATTCTTCGTTTGCACATGGAGGATTTAGTCTCATCATTACTGAAGGAACATATACAGATGAACTGTACAGCCAGTGCTATTTCGATCAGGTTGGAATCGCTAATAATGAGCAAGCCGAATCGTGGAGAAAAGTCGTTGACGCTGTTCATGAAGCAGGAGCAAAAATTGTCATTCAATTAGAGCATGCAGGCGCATTATCACAAGGTAACCGCTTCGTGAAACAAACGCTTGCTCCTTCGTCGATCGAACCTAAGGGGGAGCCACTTGAGTTCTATTTAGGAGCCACTTCTTTTCCAAAACCAGTTGAAGCAACGAAAGAAGATCTTATGGAAGTATTGGATGGATTTGTATCTTCGGCTGTTCGAGCAAAATCTGTAGGGTTTGATGGAATCGAAATTCACGGAGCAAATGGTTATCTGCTTGATGAATTCCTTACCGAATACACAAATCATCGAGCAGATGAATACGGCGGGAGTGCTGAGAACCGTGTACGTTTTTTAGTTGAAGTGTCTACGGCGATCCGGAAAGCGGTTGGAGATGATTTTACTGTTGGAATTCGTATCTCTCAAGGTAAGGTAAATGATTATGCGCATAAATGGGATGGAAAAGAGCAAGATGCAAAAATAATCTTTGAGTCATTAGGACAAGCAGGGCTAAATTATATTCATGTCACAGAGTACAAAGCCTGGGAGCCTGCTTTTTCAGATATACCTGGTGATAACAGCTATAAAACATTGGCCGCACTTGCAAAAGAATATGGGAAGTTACCAGTAATAGCGAACGGACATCTTGAAGAGCCATCAAGAGCAAGCGAGCTTATGATAAGAGGTGAAGCAGATCTCATTACTTTAGGCAAAGGAGCCCTAGCAAATCACGATTGGGTAAAGAAAGTTAGGGCTGGAGAATCGTTAAACGATTTTGATCAGGAAAAGGTACTAAGACCGAATGCTAAATTAAAAGATTTTGAAGTGTAATGGATACCGTTTAACTGGTGATTTGCACAGACAGTTTAAAACGTCATGGAGCAGTATGCCGCTTAGGCAGCTGCTCTGTTTTCATCTAAAGGCAGGATAGCTGCACGATCATAACGAAGATACTTTACAGAGCAACAATCTTTGCTCATTATTCGGTATGGTTTCAACCTGAAGGAATCTGACTAAAGTAATTACATACAGAGAAGCGAAATATAAAGGAGCTGTTCATTGTGGAATTAGGATTAAAAGGGAAAATAGCGATTATTACTGGGGGCAGTAAAGGGATTGGCTTAGCAACGGCGAAGCTGCTCGCATCGGAAGGTGCTCAGGTGGCACTGGTCGCACGAAATGAAGGATCACTCAAGGAAGCAGCAGAACAAATTGCCTCACAAACAGGCATTGAGCCTTTCATTATTGCAGGGGATGTATCCGTGGAGGATGACGTGCGACGCGCTGTGACTGCGACTGCTGAGAAATTTGGCGGTATCGACATTCTTATTAATAACGCAGGTACATCGGCTGCAAGTACATTTGAGAATGTAGACTCAGCTGCATGGACTGCTGATCTTGACTTAAAATTGCTGGGCGCTGTACATTTCGCTCAGGCTGCACTCCCTTATTTACGAAAAGATGGGGGAGGCTCAATCGTTAATGTTACAGCAGTAGGAGGGAAAACTCCTCTTGGATCCTCTCTTCCAAGTTCCGTCAGCCGAGCGGCAGGGCTTGCTCTGACAAAAGCGATGAGCAAGGATTTGGCACCTGATGGAATTCGAGTAAACGCAGTCTGTATTGGACTGATTCACAGTGACCAGATCGAGCGGTCATGGCAGTCGACGGCTCCGGAAAAATCTTGGGAAGAATTCGCATCCGATCCGCGTCACGATATCCCATTAGGCAGAATTGGAGAAGCACATGAAGCCGCGAACGTCATTGCATTCCTCGTCTCAGACGCAGCATCTTATGTGACCGGTACGGCAGTCAATATTGATGGCGGTAAGGCGGCTGTTCTTTAATAGGGTCTTACAGATAAATTCAGCTTATAGTAATCCAAGGGAAATATATGAATTTAAACAAACCGAAGACTGATGTCTTCGGTTTGTTTGCTGTAACAATTGTCGATGTAAGAAGCGGATACAAGAAATCATTTACTGTTCGATCCTTAATATTTACTGATATAATATTGCAAGAAAACCAAGGTCATAAGGTTTTACGGTGTTTTGCAATATTGGCACAGCCTATACTATAATCTCAACTCAACTATGGAGGTATTCAATGAAGAAACCGATGATTGCTGTGTTGCCTTTGTACGATTCAAACAAAGAAAGCTACTGGATGCTTCCGGCTTATATGAAAGCGATAGAAGATGCAGGAGGCATTCCGGTCATGCTGCCATTAACAACAGATGTCGATATGATTGACACGCTCGCTCATCAATTTGACGGGTTTTTATTTACAGGCGGCCATGATATCAATCCAGAGCTATATGATGAGAAAGTAGAAGAAGTGTGTGGAGAATTGTGTAATGAACGTGACATCATGGAATCACATCTATTTAACAGCGTAGTTGAATTGGATAAGCCGGTTTTTGGCATATGCCGTGGATTGCAATTGTTTAACGTCTTGTTAGGTGGAACTTTATATCAAGATATTCCAACACAGCTCGATGTGAAAAATTCAGTGAATCACAAGCAAAATCCCCCATATACCCATCTTGTCCATGAGGTACATATAGAAGAAGATAATTTGCTTCATAACATACTGCAAACGGATCGTTTAAAAGTAAATAGCTATCATCATCAAGGAATTAAGAAATTATCAGACAAGTTAACAGCAGCGGCTAAAGCTGAAGATGGAATTGTTGAAGCTGTTGTTATGCGAGATAAGAGTTTCATCTTAGCTGTCCAATGGCATCCTGAGTTCAGTTACACAGTCGACAGTTATAGTCGTAAACTATTTTCAGCGTTTGTGAATGTTTGCAGATGATGCTAGACCATCTCAATGAATCACTAGCTGTAATAGAAAAGATAAGGTTACACGAGTAAGATCGCAAGTAAAAGAAAAAAAGATTATCTACAAGGAGTAGTTTGCTGTCAGCAAGCTGCTCCTTATTTTTTGCTGGATGGCTGAGGAGAAAACTAAGCTGCTGTTATCTATAGATAGAAGTTTGTTGTAAGAAATCAAGTTTGGCAGGTGAGAAGATTAACTATACATCTGGCGGCGATAAGTCTTGGGCGTGACTCCTGTTAACTTTTTAAATACCTGATAGAAATGCCGCATACCTTGGAAGCCGCAAACCTGAGCGATGGTTTCAATCGTATCATCCGTCGAAATAAGTAATTCTTTTGCTTGGACAAGCCGTTTTGAATTTACATAATCGGTCACATTCATGCCTGTCAGCTGCTTAAAGACGCGTGAAAAATGGCCCGGACTTACGCATGCCTTTGCCGCTAATTCTGATAGACCGCCGCATTGCACTGGGTTACGATTAATATCCTGCAAAGACGATTGAATCCATTGCGGCCCAAACCCAGTTGTCGGTGTAGATGCTTCATTCGCAAATGGATGCCGATACAACTCAAGCAGCAAATTTTGCAATTGAAGCCACAAGGCATGGCGATAACCGGAATTTTTCTCGACAAGTTCATTCTGCATAACATGAATTGTCGCTTCAATCCTGATCTTAATGGGTTCTGGAAGAACAACTTTATATTGTTTCATTTTATCCACTATTTCGAAGCACTTAAGAGGTTCGTACCCATCATTCAACGAATAAGTCTGTACGAGGGAGGGCGCAAAAAATATAGCAGTAGAAACAATAGGCTCAGATGGAGATGGAAACGAACGATGCACGGTATTGCCAGGGATAAGGAATAAATCGCCAGGTTCTTTGTCGTACAGAGCGTGATCTATAAAAAACGTTCCCTTACCCTCGTGTATGTATACCAGTTCGTACAAATCATGCAAATGGGCAGGCCATTCATTCTCCGTATGCCGAATGTTTTTATAGACCAGCTCAAACGGAAAGATCGGATCGAGATAAAATGATTTCCGAATAGGCTGCATTGCAGTCGCTCCTCTCAGAATCTAATCGTTGCTAAACATCATAATCGGACATAAAAATGTAGAAATTTGACATTTCTATTCCCTATTATATGTGTAAAATCAAAATCATCAAGAGAGGAGAGAGCTTCTTATGCGTATAGATGCTCATCAACACTATTGGTCAATGTCACGAAACGATTACGGCTGGATCACCAAGGATATGCCTTTGTTGTACAGAGATTTCATGCCTGAAGATCTCGATATCCATTTGAAGCAGCATCATATTGACGGCACTATTGTTGTTCAGGCTGCCCCAACTATTGAAGAGACTGCGTATTTATTTACGTTGGCCGAGCAGTCGGAGTCCATACTTGGCGTAGTTGGATGGTTGGATTTGTTTGATCCTAGTCATAGAGATCATTTTGATCGTTTCCGAGAACATCCGAAATTTGTTGGTTTTCGTATCATGATTCAGGATATGTCCAATGCTAGCCGTGTGCTTGAGCATTCTTTTGTGGAAGCGCTTCAAACTTATGCTCAGATGGATATACCGGTAGATCTGCTTGTGAAACCAAATCAGTTGGATGTGCTGAATGAGCTGCTCGATGCTGTACCGAACGTAAGAGGCGTTATTGATCATATTGGTAAGCCGCTTATTGCAGAACAGGTCTTCGAGCCATGGGCATCCCAAATTGAACGAGCGTCAAAGCATCCGAACGTATATTGCAAAATTTCCGGTATGGTGACCGAAGCTGATCATCTTGCATGGGAAGAGGATCAATTTAAGCCCTATATCGAGCATGTTATTCGTGTTTTCGGTTATGAACGGGTGATGTTCGGATCGGACTGGCCGGTTTGTTTACTTGCTGCTAGTTACGATGAAGTGGTGGGAGTCCTTGATAAAGCAATTCATGAGTCTTGGACTGAACTGCAGAAAGCCAAGCTGTTTGGTGAAAACGCACGAAGATTTTATAAGCTACACACCTAAGAGAAGGGAGGTATCGAAGTGAAGGGGATCGTGTGTGAAGAGACGGAAGTGTTCCGATTTTTAGACAATTTACCTGAACCCGTGTTGTCTAAAGAGCATGCAATTGTAAGCATTCGACGAATTGGCATATGCGGGACGGATTATCATGCTTTCAATGGCAATCAGCCCTACTTTCAATATCCAAGAATTCTGGGGCATGAATTATCTGGAGTAATAGATCAAATCGGAGAAAATGCGGAAGGATTTGGACCTGATGATCAAGTAGCGATTATCCCTTACATACATTGCGGCCGCTGCGCTGCCTGTCGCCGGGGCCGGACAAATTGCTGTACGGACATGCAGGTGCTTGGAGTGCATCTGGACGGGGGAATGCGAGAGCGAATTTCCGTTCCTGTTTCCCATCTTCTTAAAACGGACGGACTAAATTTTGATGAGGCAGCTATGGTGGAACCCTTAGCGATCGGTGCGCATGCCGTACGACGTGCGGGAGTGGAAGCAGGCGATACCGTGCTTGTTATTGGCGCAGGACCAATTGGTCTAGGTGTTATGGCCTTCGCCAAACATGCGGGAGCTAGTGTCATCGCTATGGATACGAATGAGGAGAGGCTTGATTTTTGCAAGACCTGGGCTAAGACGGATGAGACGATTCATGCAATCCAGCACGATGTGAAGCTTCATCTATCGGAATTAACCAAGGGTGAAATGCCTATCGCTGTGTTCGACGCAACGGGGAACGCTGCATCGATGGCAAAATCATTCGACTGGGTTGCTCATGGAGGGAAGCTAATATTCGTAGGTCTTGTGAAAGGGGACATTACATTCTCGGATCCTGAATTTCACAAGCGAGAGCTGACCCTCATGGGCAGCCGGAATGCCACGATTCAAGATTTTCATCATGTATTGAATGTACTAAGCAGCCATGTATTGGATATCAGCCAATATATCACACACCGTTCATCTTTGGAGAGGATGGTAGATTCATTTGATGAATGGCTGAATCCGGCGTCAAAGGTTATAAAAGCAATTGTGGAATTGTAACCAAATTTCTCAGCTATAGTGTTCGACAGGAAAAAATATATTAAAAAATAATAAACCCTGGAGTCTTTCCCGCAGGCGGGCTCCGGAAAT
Organism: Neobacillus mesonae; assembly: GCA_023715865.1. Taxonomy (GTDB): domain Bacteria; phylum Bacillota; class Bacilli; order Paenibacillales; family Paenibacillaceae; genus Paenibacillus. Next base: position 1,146,270 of record JAMBOW010000001.1, on the reverse strand, counting down.
GGAGGATATATGAAATTAAATATTGCAAGCTCAACTTCTGAATTAAAACAAATCACTGATCGGGTGGTGGACTATACATTTGGCATGGACTTAACCTGGGATTGGCCGGGAGGAGTAGCCTTCTATGGCGTAAGCCGGGCATTTGAAGTGACAGGTGAGCAGGCCTATTTGGAACGAATGTCGGATTGGGTTGACGAATATTTGGAGGTAGGGCTACCAAAATGGACGGTAAACACATGCGCCATGGGACATATGCTGTTCACTCTATATGATCAAACCAACGATCAGAAATACCTCGATCTCATCCTCAGCAAAGTGGACTACTTGGAGAACAAGGCATTACGCTTCGGGGACCGTGTGCTTCAGCATACCGTATCCTCTAAGAACGATTTTCCAGAGCAATGCTGGGCAGATACCCTATTTATGGCTGCCTATTTTATGCTGCGTGTTGGTGTCAAGCTGAAGGAAAAGCGATTGATTGACGATGCATTGCATCAGTTCTTCTGGCATATCAACTACTTGCAGGACGAAGACAACGGGCTCTGGTACCATGGCTACAACCATATTAACAAGAATCACATGTCCGGCATTCACTGGGCGCGTGCTAATGCTTGGGCTGCTTATACGATGTCTCGTGCAGCGCGAGGTCTTCCGGAAAGCTACCTGTATCCCCCAATGATGCATATCTGGAGTTCACTGCGAGACCAGCTTGCAGCAATTAAAAAGGTTCAGAAGGACGATGGCCTATGGGGAACCGTACTGGACTACCCTGATGCTTATGGTGAAGTATCGGCAACCTCAGGCATCGGCGCTGCAATGGTGATGCAGGCTAATCCTCTTCATGCGAAGTATGTTAGTAAGGCGTTAGATGGAGTACTGACCAATATTTCAGAAAACGGACGAGTCCTGAATGTATCCGGAGGAACAGCCGTAATGAACGACATTGAGGGTTATCTCCAAATTGACCGGAAGTGGGCACAAGGCTGGGGACAGGGACTTGCTCTTGCTTTTCTCGCCGCGGTTATCGAGACGACTGAAAGGCAGGAAAAGGAAGCCGCGACTGAGGAGATTCGCAGCGATATCGAGAAAGAAACGAGTGTTTAACCATCGAAAGTCATCATTTGGAGTACGGCAAGTTGCATGAGATTTCAGATCTAATAAGTTTTTGACGGGAGGTTTTCATATTTGTTAAAAGGAATTCCTTCTTTACTTTCACCAGAACTGCTGAAAATTCTTGCTGAAATGGGTCATGGAGATGAGATTGTGCTCGCAGATGGTAATTTTCCCGCTGCCAGTCACGGTGTACGGCTTATTCGTGGTGATGGTTTAAACATCCCAGATTTGCTCAGAGGTATTCTAACTTTATTCCCGCTGGATCAATACACCGGTCAGCCTGTCGCGTTGATGGATGTTGTACCGGGAGATACAGTGGAAACTCCTATCTGGGATGAATACCGCGATATATTGACCACAAGTAATAATCAAGATTCTAGCATTGAACTGATGGAGCGGTTCGAATTTTATGAGAGAGCGAAAAAAGCTTATGCCATTGTGGCTACAAGTGAAAGCGCACTTTACGCAAATATCATCTTAAAAAAAGGAGTTATAGAAGGGTAATCTATAACTTGAGATTCATTACGAATCCAGTAAAGAAGCAGTCGACCAATGTGTTCGGCTGCTTTTTCTTTACTAGGATTATTTTTTACAATGAGTTAACTTCAAACATGTATAAGACATATATAGTGCTTTTATGATAGGGATAATCGATTAAGTGTTAGTGCTCTGCAAAGGATTCATCAAATACGATAAATATTGCACAAGGAGAACTATAGATTATGGATTATCAGACATTTGTAAAGACTTTGGTGGCAAATTATGAGTCCGATATGAACTCAAAACCGAAAAATTGGAGAGTATCTGAATCACTTGGCAAAAAGATAACACCCGATGGGCAGCTTAATCACTTTTACGGAGCTACGACGGTGATCGGATTGACCGAGCAGGATATAGAAACATGCGGCTTGATTCAAGAGCGACTAATATCGGAGGTGCCGCATATGCTGATACCTCTGAACAAAGACACTTTTCATGTCACCGTTCATGCGTTAAGCAACGAGTATACTGTTCCAGAAGGAGAAATCCAGACTGAAATTAACCGGCTTGAGGATAAAGTTGCAGAAGAATTTACAGCCATTGAACAGGCATATGGCGGGCAGGTCATTCGACTTCGATCACTTGGTCCAAGTACGAACGGAAACGATGTAGTCAGTATAAAATTATTGCCCTCTACTGAGAAGGACTTTGAAGTTTTGTATGATCTTTTCACTAGATTTGAACGTATCTATCCTTTGGAAAGACCATATATTCCCCATGTATCGCTAGGGTACTTCAAACTGGAGACATATAATCCATCTGACGTTGACAAGTTATATCAGTCACTTGAAGATCTTGCAGCTCTTTCGGACTTTGAAGTAACCATGGATGTAAACAAGCTAGTATATCAGATTCACCATGATATGAATGATTTTAGGGACCAATTTTTTGTGGAGTCTTATAATCAAACGATTACATAGGAGACCAGTTTTTATAAAATGTAACCAACATTTTATTAGAGCCTTGTGGATGAATCAAGGTTCTTTTTCTTATGAAAAAATCGGATATTTTGCTGAAGAACAGGCAGGAAAGCCCGGATTTATCAAGAATATATTTACAAGCAAGGAACATTTGTTCTGTAATTTCTGACAATATGATGGCATCTAGAGGATAGAGCAAAGTACATAGGAGGGGCTGCATGTTTTTTGAAATAACCTATCAAGTTCGAGTCGCTGATTTTAGAGCATCTATGAATACCACAATAAGGATGAAGAGAAGCAGCGGATTAATACTATCTTAGGAAATGAAGGAGCTACGAAATGAATGAGATAAAAGAGGTAATTCATGCCTATTTCGAGGCGTGGAATAGAGGATTCGAAAACAAGAACCCGGATGAAATTCGCAGCTTTATGTCGAAGGATTTTAAAGGTTTTTGGGCTCATTCCAGATTAGATACACCTGATCAATATAACTATGATTACGATCTGCATGAAGTGTTGAAGCAATATGAGCTTGCGGTAAAAAGCTTTGAACCTATTACAATAACAGAACGGAACAATGGCCATGAATATATAATTCAGGGGAAAGAAACGAATACGATCAATGGAGAACCTTATCCCGCTGAGTGCATGTTTATTTGGAGAAAAGAAGAGAGTGAGTGGAAGCTGCTAAGAGAATATATAGAACTTGAAGTGTAAGTTGCCTTTTCTTCTGAAGGACGGTAGCATTTTATCAGAATGAATTCAAAAATTTTATCAAGGTTGTATGATTTTGTTAGAATTGAACGTTACTTTGTTGATAGGTAATTTAATTTTTCTTAGGAGGTAAGTATGAATCCAATTCTCAATCAAATTGGCACTGTTTTTATTCCTGTTCGTGATATTGTAAAGGCTAGAGATTGGTATTGTGAACTGCTAGGGCTGGCAAATGATGGAGAAATCTTGTTTGGTCATCTATATATTCTGCCTATAAATGGGACAGGTATTGTGCTGGATAGCAAAATTTATTCCGAAACCAATATGATTAAAACCCCATTTTTTCACTTTAATGCCAATGATATACATACTGCATACGAATTTATGAAAGCTAAGAATATTGAGCTTACAACAGAGGTTGAGCATGGACACTGGTTTAATTTTAAAGACCCTGACGGCAACCATTTGATGGTTTGCAAATGTTGAAGTTGAATAAAGTAACTACAGTCTTAGGTTTCTCAGGGTATGTAAACTAACCAATTCCAATGAGGCGGAGGTTGCAGCATAGTGTATGAGATTGTATTTTTTGACGTTGATGGTACTTTATACAGTGAAACGGATAAAACAATTCCTGAGAGTACCAAAACAGCTATTCATATGCTTCATGAAAATGGTATTAAGGTAGTTGTTGCAACAGGAAGGCCCCACAGCTTGTGTGAAGAACTCATATCGCTTGGCATTGATACTTTCATCTCCGCAAATGGAGCACTTGTTAAATCCCAAAGCAATGTCATTCACAAGTCGGTTCTTTCCCAGCAAACCGTTCGTGAACTATCAAATTTTGCTGAGTTGAATGGGCACGGTATTTCCTATTTAACAGATTCGATTTCAATGAACGGCGTAGGAGTAGAGGAAGAACGTATCAATAATGCACTGTTAGAGACCTTAGGACTTAGCCAGTATCCCAACAAATTAGAGGTACTTCCAGAAGAGATTTACTGTATGTGTTTATATGCTGATGAGATTGAGACTAGAAAATATATGGATAACTTTCCGCAGCTTCAATTTGTACGTTTTCATAGTTATGTAATGAACGTCTTAGAAGCTAAGGTCGTCTCTAAATCAGAGGCGATCAAAAAGGTTTTGGATCATTACAACATCGATGTCAGTAGATCTATAGCTTTTGGTGACGGTGCAAATGATCTGGATATGTTAGAGCTAGTCGGTCTCGGCATTGCTATGGGTAATGGTAATGAATTTGTCAAACAAAAGGCAGATTTCGTTACCAAAAAGGCAAGTGAGGATGGCATATACTATGCATTAACAAAATATGGTGTCATTTGACTCTAGTTTGATCATTAGACTAATGGAAACAATAAGAGAATAAGAACAAAAGGACAGCCAATTAGAAAATGGGCTGTTTTTTTGTTCAGCCATAAACCATAGATGGATTGATAATAGCTTACACGTAATGAAAGCGATTTATTTTTATCTTGACGAAAACCATTTTCATAATTATTATTTATTTGAAAATGATTATAGAAAGGTGGTCACCCAAGTGAAACGATATTTTGAGAAGGCTCAAAAATTTGGTAAGTCCTTCATGCTTCCCATTGCAGTACTGCCTGCGGCAGGATTGTTATTAGGAATCGGCGGGGCATTATCTAATGCAAATACAATTAAATCGTATCCGTTTCTGGAAATAAGCTGGCTGCAGCAGGTTTTTACTGTAATGAGCAGTGCAGGAAGCATTGTATTTGATAACCTCGCTTTAATCTTTGCTATTGGCGTAGCCGTGGGGATGGCTAGAGCCGATAAGGGAACAGCAGGTTTGGCTGCAGGTTTGTCCTACCTCGTCATGAATGCCTCCATCAATGCGATGTTGATCAACACCGGTCAACTTGTCGAGGACAACTTGGCAGGAGCAGGGCAGGGTATGGTTCTGGGAATACAGACTTTACAAACAGGAGTATTAGGAGGAATCGTTGTTGGATTGGTTACTGCTTGGCTGCATAATCGGTACAACAAGATCGAGCTTCCTCAGTTTCTCGGATTTTTCGGCGGCTCCAGATTTATTCCCATCGTTTCATCTTTTGCCGCCATATTCATCGGAATTATTCTATTTTTGATCTGGCCAACGATACAGCTTGGTATATCTGGACTGGGCAGTCTGGTCGACAAAACGGGTTATATCGGTACACTTTTCTACGGATTTTTCTTGCGGATGCTTGGACCTCTTGGGCTTCATCACATTTTTTATCTTCCTTTTTGGCAAACCGGACTTGGCGGTGTCATGGAGGTTGCGGGTAATGTCTATGAAGGAACACAGAATATCTTCTTTGCACAGTTAGGAGATCCTTCAACCGAGAAATTCTTCTCTGGTACCTCGAGATTCATGTCAGGTCGCTTTATTACGATGATGTTTGGTCTCTTGGGTGCAGCGCTGGCTATTTATCATACAGCTAAACCGGAACGTAAAAAAGTGGTTGGCGGACTCATGCTGTCTGCTGCTCTGACTTCATTTTTGACGGGTATTACGGAGCCTCTGGAATTCTCATTCTTGTTCGTAGCTCCCATCTTGTATGTCATCCATGCTGTTTTCGACGGTCTCGCGTTTATGCTCTCTCATATATTTGAGATTACAATCGGGCAGACGTTCTCCGGCGGACTTATCGACTTTATCCTGTTTGGTATTTTGCAGGGGAATGATAAAACGAACTGGATATGGGTACCGATCATCGGTGCTGTATGGTTCTTACTGTATTACTTCACGTTCAGAATTTTGATCACAAAGCTGAATTTGAAGACAACAGGACGTGAGGATGAAGTGGTTTCAAATCAAGAAGCAGAGGCGGAAAGCGTGAATAGTGCATCTGCTGGTTCTGGAAACGCCAGATCAATTGCTATACTGAATGCGCTGGGCGGAGCCGAGAACATTACAGAGCTTGATTGCTGTGCTACACGGCTTCGGGTCTCCATCATTGATAAAGATAAGGTGCAGAAAGATGCATTTACAGCTACGGGTGCCAAAGCGGTCGTATTTGTTGGGAATGGAGTACAGGTGATTTACGGACCTCAGGTTACTGTAATCAAGAATGAAATTGAAGAATATTTGGAAACGGAGTAATTGCAATGAAAGAAGATTTAAACACATTAGGATTAAAAGGCGGTCTCGTTGTATCATGCCAAGCTTTAGAACAGGAACCTCTGCACAGCTCATATATCATGGGTAGAATGGCGGTAGCAGCTGCTGAAGGCGGTGCAATAGGAATTCGAGCCAATTCGGCAGAGGATATAAAGGAAATTAAGGCACAGGTTAACCTGCCTGTCATCGGAATTGTAAAAAGAAATTATGGTACGAACCCGGTATTTATTACACCAACGATGCGTGAAATCGATGAGCTTGCAGAGACAGGTGCGGAAATTGTAGCCATTGATGCCACACTGCGTCCTAGGCCTGATAGCAAGACTCTGAAAGAGTTCGTGAGTGAGATTCGAATCAAATATCCTCATCTCTTGTTGATGGCAGATATCTCGACTAAAGAGGAAGCCGTAAATGCGGAACAACTGGGTTTCGATTTGATATCTTCCACACTCGTTGGTTATACAGAGGAGACTGCAGGACTGAAGGTCTATGATCAGGATTTTGCCATACTAAAAGATATTTTGTCCCATGTAAAGACTCCTGTTGTTGCAGAAGGGAATATTATGACACCGGAGATGGCAGCTAATTGTCTCAAAGCAGGCGTTTATTGTGTGGTGGTAGGGGGAGCAATCACTCGTCCACAGCAGATTACGGAACGTTTTGTGTCAGAAATATCGAAGGTCCATCCAGCAGCTTCAGGAAAATAAATCAAAATAACAAACAGCCAACTTTAATTAAGTTGGCTGTTTGTTATTCTCCTGAGTACAGTGCCTGTAGAGTTTGCTGCCGTGCGCTGAGTAAATTCTGATCTTCAAGCAAGAGGAGAGACAGGACGTCCAGAATATATATGATGGCAAGTTGACTGTTGATGAAATTCACGTCACCCGATCGCCCGACATCAGGAGTAAATAGACAAATATCTGATATTTCAGATAGAGGAGTATGATCAAAATTGGTGATTCCAATAAGGGTAGCCCCCCTTTTCTTGGCTTCCTCCAATGCATGACTGACTTCTGCCGTTCGACCAGAATTAGATAGTCCAATGACAAGATCATTTTTCTCCAGGAGAGAAGCGCTCATGATCATCATATGGGAATCCGTTACGGCATCGACTACAATATTCATTCGGGTGAGTCTGTACTTGAATTCCAAAGCGGAGAGTCCTGAGCTGCCCAAACCGTAGACGTAGATTCTGCGAGAATTTTTGATGAGCTTAACGACTTCTTCAATTCTAGCGGTATCGAGCATTTCAGCTGTAGCATTAACGATATCGTTGTACAGATTTTGTGTCTTGATGAAAAAGTCAGTATCGTTACGAGGCTTTTGCACCTCTCGATTCAATCGGATTTTAAAATCGACAAAGGTATCGCAGCCCACTTTTTTGCAGAATCGAGTGATCGTCGAGGTTGAAGCATTTGTGTGAGCAGCCAAATCTTTAATATTTATATTGTTAATGGACAATCTGTTTCGCATGACGTAATCAGCAATTTCTTTCTCCTTAGCGGAAAAACGTTGATATTCAAGCTGCAGTACATCAATGACACTGGACGACATCACCAAAGGCCCCATTTCCATAATGATTTTGTATATCTTCCATTCTAACAGTCAGCTTCCTTGAAGACAAAAGACATAAGGATCATTCATCCAAAAAATATAAAGCGTGAGGATCAGCGAGTTTATAAAGAGGTTAACATCTAGCATATCAACAGACACCGGAAATCACATAGCAAATAAGGAGAGGGCTATCTTACAAAAAGAGAGGAGTAAGAGGGGCAAACAAATTTGCCCCATAAAATGTTTCTGCCAATTGATATGATTACAACAAACCGCTTAAGCTGCCATTGCTAGTGAAAAGTTGGTCGATCCGTTTCTCCACGGCTGGGTCTAAAATAAGCGGAGGGGCATGATGCGGCTTCGTTCTAGCATCAATAATAACGTTGTCACAGCCCCAGTGTTTAAATGCGAAATTATCATTTACCCCATACATATCATGGGAAGGATTGCTCCGAGTGAAGGTTGTCCACAGGAAGTTATCTAATGATTCGCTTAGAAAAGAGCTGTCGTCACATAGAACAATCATAGGACACTCAGACATGGCTCCGCGCATACGAATGCTTTCCGATAACTCTTGTAATTGCTTGGCTGCATCTGCGTAGTTATCAAATACGGGACCTTCGATAGCGACAATACCCGGAAGGACGATCCGCGGATTTGAGAAATCTCTCAGTTCCTTAAGCTGTTCTGGAACCTCGATGCAAAGCTCACGCTTCTTGTCTCCACAGGCAGCGAAGATTACTTTACTTCCTTGATTAAGACCGCTGCCGGAATAGTCTAATGTATCAATTGTAGTGTTCGTCTGAAAATGAATATCGCGTTTCAGGTCAATACGCTCTAGTATGTAAGAAAAGAATTCAGATACATTATGCGTGCTGAGCGGCTGTTCTTCCTCTGCTGCAATGAACAAATATTTTGCAAGACTAAGTTGACCTGTTCCGAGAATCCGGTTAGCAATAGTAAGCAATTCAGCAGGCTGCTTAACCTTGGTGTAAGGAGTATAGCGCTCATACCCAATCGCAAGCAGAAGAGGATGGACTCCTGCAGCATCGATCGCATGAACTTCCTTAACTCCTGGAACCTCCTGTTTTACGGCTCCCCCGGTTAGCTCGTGAATGAGAGCTCCAAACGCAGTATCCTCCTGAGGCGGACGTCCGACAACAGTAAATGGCCAGATGGCATTCTGTTTTGCATAAACCTTACGAACGCGCATCATCGGAAAAGGATGGACTAAGCTATAGTAGCCAAGATGGTCGCCAAACGGACCTTCGGGCTTCGTCTCGCCGGGATGGATTTCCCCCGTAATGACAAAGTCTGCATCATGACTAATGCAGAATCCGTCCGCATCATACCCATATCTAAACCTTCGGCCGGCTAATAGACCCGCAAACAGGAGCTCACTAAGTCCTTCTGGCAGCGGCATGACAGCTGATAATGTATGGGCTGGCGGTCCTCCAACAAAGATGCTCACTTTCAGCGGTTCACCTTTTCGGTTTGCTTTGTGCTGGTGAATTCCGATACCGCGGTGAATTTGATAGTGCAAGCCGATTTCATTGTCAGGAGCATAATCATTACCGGTCAGCTGAACCCGGTACATTCCCAGGTTTGCTTTCATAATACCCGTCTTATCAGGATCTTCGCTATATACTTGCGGTAACGTAACGAAGGCGCCTCCATCCATTGGCCAATGTTTAATCAACGGAAGATCTGTGATTTTTATTTCTTTAAAGCCAGCCATATTATTCCCTCTTTGAAGGGGGAGGGCTTTTATTGCTGATGTCCCCGCACGAACATGCCGAAAGGGACTTTTTAGCGCTTTCATCGGATCATTACGCAGGGCAATGACGTTCTGTGTCGATTCCCACGTATCTCTAAAAATAAATTTGCTTCGTTCAACGGTTCCAAACAGATTCGAAACAGCCCGATAACGAGAGCCTTTAATATTCTCGAATAATAAAGCAGGGCCTCCTGCTTCAAATACTCTTAAATGTATAGCGGACATTTCTAGCAGAGGATCTACTTCTTCTCGAATTCTAACGAGATGGCCATTGCGTTCTAAATCGTTTATACATGCTTCTAATGTTGTGTACATCGCAGGTCACTCCTAATATCAGCGTATCCCTTTATAAGATGGAAATAGGTTAGGGAAGAAACAACTATGATTTTTTGCCAATCATTTATAGTATAGATTGATCTCGACCCTTTTTCCATTATAGTGCTTTTTATCGCATAATTCTGTCTGAAAAGCAAGTAAGCAGTCAGCAATAAATTCGTCTATTACTTTATCTAATTAACGGTCAGTATTGTTGAATATGTATTGGCAACATAGCAGCTTCATAAAAGCTATTGACTAAAGTTATCTATGTTTTTTATAATTTGGTTGGTCGACCAATTAAAAAGGAGGGTATCTATGGTACGGCAAGACAAAAAGAAGCAATTAATTGAAGCAGCTTATCATTTGTTCGTCAAACAAGGGTACTTAAACACATCAATAAAAGACATTGCTAACGAAGCAGGGATTACCTCCGGGCTTGTACATTATTATTTTAAGAATAAAGAGGAATTGCTGCTGTCCGTGCAAGATGCAGTTCAAAAACAATACCAAAGCAAATACGAAAAGCTTAATGAAACCATAACGATTGAAGAAGCTGTACACGAAATTAAATCTAGAGTGGAGGACAACCCGAATTGGTATCGGTGGCGGTATGAAATTTTTTCATTAGGCATGAAAGATGACAGTGGAAAGTTGGAACAGGAAGCAGCCTCCATTCTTAAGAACGGAAGAAATAGTCTTTCAACGCCAATACAACAATATGTAGGAGATTCCGAAAAATCTAGTGCGATGGCCAGCGTTTTGTTGGCTTGTTTTGATGGGCTGGCACTTCAGAAGATCATAGATGAGGACTTTGATCTTGATAATGCATATCGATTATTAGTTGAACTGATTGAGTTATATACAGCAAGATATTCCCAATCTGATTAGATGTTAATCCAGCTACCGGAAACAAACAAATTCTTAATAAGGTGATTTCTATGAAAAGAATTATATTTTGCCTAATGATCTTTATGCTAGTTCACCCATCACTCTCTCAAGCTGCTGAAAATCGTGACACTTCTCAACAGATTGAAGCATTCATGATCAAAGCGCTTGATGAATATCGTATTCCCGGAGCTTCACTGGCTGTGGTTCATGATGGACAAACGGTCTTTGAAAATAGCTGGGGGAGCATGAGCGATGGATCAGCCGTAACCCCTGATACAACTTTCTTAATTGGTTCTGTTAGTAAGCCCTTAACATCTCTTGCAATAATGATATTAGTAGAAGAGAACGAAATAAAGCTAGATGAAGCGATAGAACATTATATACCTTGGTTTACATATAAGACAGACAGCGGAAAATCAATAACCGTACGGCATCTTCTAGAACAAACGAGCGGCATTAGTGCTTATGACGGAATGAAGGTAGCCGATCAAAAAGATCGTGATGTGCAAAAAGGTATAACTGAGGCTGTGGCCGAACTGAGCGGAGTAGAGCTAAGAAACACGCCTGGAGAAAAATACGAATATAACTCAGCAAACTACTTATTGCTCGGAGCTATGATTGAAGAGGTGTCACACCAGTCGTTCTCCCAGTTTATGAACGAACGCATCTTCAAGCCGCTTGAAATGAACGATACAACGGCCGATTATGCCAGTGCGCATGATAAAGGCTTTGTCCCAGGGTTTCAATCGTGGTTGGGCAAAGCAGTTGAGGGAGAAGGGCTGTATGATCACTCGGGAGCACCTTACGGTTATATGTCCTCTACTTCCAAGGACCTTACAATATTTATAAATTTTATGCTAACCGGTGGAGAGCTGCTTACGGATCAAAATTTAAAGCTATTGCAAACGGCTCCAACAGATGGCAGAAGGTACGGTTTGGGATGGCATTTTCCTAGATCGGGAGATCAATATCCTTACCACACCGGTGCAACGACAGAATACAAATCGGAAATCTTCTATATACCCGAGCAGGAATTAGGAGCTGTTTTGTTAACTAATAAATATCATGAGTTAGAGGCGGTCTCTTACCTGAGTATTATGGAGGGTATTCGAGCAATCATGAGTGGGGAGGAACCTAATTTAGCGCCATTAAGTATTAAAACACAATGGATCATACTAATCGTTGTAATACTACTTGCAGCATTATCCAGTGTGAGTTTAATTCGTTTGAGGAAAAGAACTTCAATAAATAAATCAGTATTCCTACCTATCGGTGTCATCTCTGTCTTGCTGGCAGTTGGATTGATCCCTATTTTCACCTCAAGCATGGACATTTCATGGAGGACAGTGGGGCTTTTCCTGCCAGACGTTGAATTCCTGATTTATTGTGTAGTCGCCATATTACTAGTATACGGTCTTGTAACATTAGTATTTACAGCAAAAAGAAGAAAGGTGAATGAATAGGTTGTTTTGAAGCTAGTTCCTTGCTTTATAGGATGCTAACGGCAGCCTTATTATATAGCTGTCTGGGTCGTCATCATTGATGGCGGCTTTTTTTCTTATAGCTACAAGCAATTGTAAAAACCAATACATGCACAATTCGAAGGTATTAATAAGAGAGTCAGCTTGTGTGTGCCATTTCAGACTTGAGACGGAGTATATTTCATCTCAGGGAGGGATATGGAATCTGAAACAGTCCGTTAATATGAAAATGAATGATTTCTATAAACTGGAGGGAGAAACTCTTGTCGATTCACACATCTTTAGCTAATTCTAAAGCTGTAATGTTCGGGATGGGATTTGGAATTTTATTCATGGCGTTTTTCGGTGCTTTATGGGCCGTCACCGGGATTATAGGATTGCAGGGCTGGGATACCCTTATGTATTGATCTTACCCACCCTTATAGGTGGCATGCTTATTGCAGGGGGAATATCCTTGTTACTCAAAGCAAAAAAATTACCTACCCAGACAACGGTTGAAGCAGTAACGATGAAAAAGAAAATGGGGTTTTGGTTTAACATCATATTTATTATACAAGGTATCTCAATAGGGATTACGATTGCTTTATGTAATGCACTCCATCAAACCCACCTTATCCCCTTTATCATTGCTATTATTGTAGGACTCCATTTTTTTCCTTTAGCTGTACTCTATCAAATCAGACTCTACTATGTTACAGGAGGACTGCTATGTTTGATTCCATGTATTGCATTGCATTGTTACTCGGTTCGGCTCAGCTTCAACTAGGCGAGTATAACATCATTGTTCCTTTATCATTACTAGGCTTTGGATCAGCCGTCGTCCTATGGACAAATGCTCTTTATTTTTGGTGGTCGGTTAAAATATAAATGGCAGCAGTCCTTTGTTTAGAAGGGAATATATAAATAGCTCGGGAACTATAATAAATGGTTAAAATCATCTCGATGACGGATGGAGAATGATCATGAGCGAAACAGTGAAGCGGACAGACTTAACTGACAAACGAGACACAAACTTGATGATTGCGATGGTCTATGATACCTACGGAACAGCGGAAGTTCTTCGTATAGATCAAGTAGATATCCCCGTGCCGAAAGATCACGAAGTATTGATTGAGGTCCATGCGACTTCGGTGAACTCCTGGGATTGGGATCTCCTCCGTGGTAAACCATTCGTAAATCGAATTGGCGGAATCCGTCAGCCACGTTATCGAATTCTTGGCGCAGATATCGCTGGGCGTGTAATTGCGGTTGGTGCGGCTGCCAAACGATTTAGACCAGGAGACAAGGTGTTTGGGGATCTCTCCGGTTGTGGCTGGGGAGGATTTGCAGAATACGTATGTGCCAGCGAGGATGCCTTAACACCAATGCCGACCGGACTTACCTTCGTGCAGGCGGCGGCGATTCCTCAAGCTGCCGTACTAGCCTTGCAAGGCCTGCGCGATATAGGAAATCTGCAAAGAGCGCAGCGTATCCTTATTAATGGTGCTGGGGGCGGAGTAGGAACGTTTGCAATACAGTATGCCAAATTGCACGGGGCAGAAGTGACGGGTGTTGATCGTGCCGAGAAGCTGGATATGCTGCGAGCATTAGGGGCCGATCATGTGTTGGATTATATGAAAGTGGACTTCACAACACAGGGCCAAAAATATGACTTAATTCTCGATGTTGTTGGAAACCGTTCGGTTTTTGCACTGAAGCGTGCTTTATTGACTGGCGGCAGGTATGTCATGGTCGGAGGCAGTATGTCTCGTATTCTCCTGGCTCTGCTAACTGCACCGTTCATTTCTCGTCTTGAAAAGAAAACAATAGGGCTGCTTGTTCATAAACCGAACCAAGGGGATCAAATGGTCTGGAAGGAGCTTGTTGAATCTGGTCAAGTATTGCCGATTATTGGTCAAGAGTATCCATTAAGTGAAGCAGCTCAGGCGCTGCGGGATATTGGAGAAGGACGTGCTAAAGGGAAAATCGTTGTCTATATGAAGAATTAAAATATCCCTGCAATTGTTGTTCGGATATTGTCGGGTGCAGAAGTCCCTGCCTGCTAAGATTAGTTAGAGGGGAGGTCATTAAAGTGGATTCAATCCAGAGTATGAACAAAGCGTTGGCATATATTGAGGCACATCTTGAAGATGACATCGATTTTAAACAAGTGGCTAAAATTGCATGCTGTTCAGAGCATCAATTCAACCGGATGTTTGCTTTTCTTTCCGGAGTAGGCTTAGCGGAATATATTCGTTACAGACGTCTTACGTTGGCGGCGATGGAACTGCAGTCCACTCATGCCAAAGTAATCGATATTGCTATAAAATACGGATATCATTCGCCAGATTCATTTTCAAGGTCCATTTATAATGTGCACGGAGTCATGCCATCATTGGCAAAGGAAAAAGGAATTCAGCTCAAAGCGTACCCACCAATGACCTTCCAACTAATTATCAGAGGTGGTGTAGAAATGAATTTTCATTTCGTGGAGAAGAAAGCCTTTCATATTGTAGGGATGAGAGAGACAGTAGATACAACAGACGGTAATTTCCAACCAGAAATCTGGAAAGAGCTTGAGAATGAAGATCTTTTTGCTAAGCTGGACCAACTCTCCAACACGGAATTACAGGGAGTTTTGCATGTGAATGCGAATATCACGGCTAATAGTCGAGATTATTATTTCTCAGTCGCATCTACAGAGACAGAATTTCCTTCAGAGTTCACGTCACTTATCATACCGGAAGCTACTTGGGCAGTTTTTAAGACATCAGGTCCACAACCTGAAACATTATTGAGAACTTGGGAACGAATTTATGCCGAATGGCTACCTTTATAATAAACCGGAAATTGAATGTTTACTATAAAATGATCTATATCTTTGGAGGTGGACATTTCACCAGCAAAAAGGAGAGGAATAAACGGTGAATAAAAGTGGATATGAATTTTTAGAATGTGTATCAATGAGTACAGAAGATCTGGATCACTTCGAACCATTAGCTGGTTCATACGCTGTAGTTACATTTCAAGACAGGTATCTTATTTGTTTTAATACATGGAGAAATCAGTGGGAAATACCTGCCGGGAGAAGAGAAGTAAACGAAACTCCAAAAGAATGTGCCATGCGTGAGCTTTATGAAGAGACCGGTCAAGTTGTACATAATATGAGTCTTAAGGGGATCCTAAAGGTTAGAAAACCGGACGGACATATCAAGATGAATCCCATTTATTTTGGAGAGCTAGAGTATGTATTGCCTTTTAGAATAAACGATGAGACAGATAAAATTATGTTTTGGGATTTAACGGAGGATGTCGGATATGTTGATGAGATTGACATCGCTGTTCTTAATTGGTGCAAGCCATTTAAGCTAACGAGTAACATTTCAGAGCAGGAGTAAAACAATTCCAAGCTATAGATTTCTATAGATGTATCAAAGACCAGCTTCTTTCACTAGCCTGTTATAAATAATTGATTTGGTGTAAATGTTATATATCACTATTAATAAAATTTGGGTACTTATATCATATTAGATTCTACCTTTGTTTCTGGGTTAAATAACATCAGTTATAGTATTTCTTTGATGATTGAACGGAGAGATGTTTATGTTTATCAAAGTCACACCAGATGGATCAAATGAGAAAAGATTGGTTAATTTAAACGCTGTTTCTGAAATAGTTAATGAGAATGGTAAGGCTAAGATTATATGGACAAATAAAAGATATCCGCAATCTACACTGGAAGAATCCTTTGAAGAGATGGAAGCAGTGATCTTGGAGCTGCAAGAGAGACAATTCTTCAAATAAAGTAGACCTAAAGGAAAACGGAATAAAGACATCTGGTAGTCGGATCAGCAGAGATCCGGCTATTTAATTTGTTTAGTTGACTGGATTTACTTAAAGAAGAGTTCAGATTGAATGATGGATAATTGTGGTGTTATAGTAGATGTCGAATGATCATGATTAATGACTGAAATTGTGGAAGATCATGACCTTTACACGTCAACTTGTCTATGGCTAGACAATATAATTATCGCAAACCATAGAGCATTTGGTAGAGTACCCTGCGATACAGCTGATTATTTGAATGAGAAAGGCGGTAATAGAGTGAGTTTTTTAAAAAAGCTGTTTGGCGGCAAGAACAACGGAGAGACAGCAAAGGACGGTACGACAATTTACAGCTATGAGGCAAAAGAGGATAAGGGATTTGAGATACCGGCCCCAATGAAATACACAGAGGAAATCAATGATCATTTCGAGCGTGTGTATCCGGGCAGAAATAGCAGCGTTTTTCACGAGATTATTTCCGATATCGTACATATTGACGTAAATATTATGGAGCCAACGGAGCAGGATCCTTTTTGGATTTTGTACACAACAGGTATGAGCGATTTGCCGATGACCCTACCTGAGCAGATGCTAGAGCAGCTTGATGACAGCTTTGACCGAGCTGAACTGATGATATTTTTACCCGCCTCCTGGGAATTGAGTGAGAAGGCGATTGAAAATGAAAATAATTACTGGCCGATTCGTTTGATGAAGCAGCTCGCACGTTTTCCACATGAATATAACACTTGGCTGAGCTATGGTCATACGATTCCAAACTACGAGGATTATGAACCGTATGCGGAGGAGACCGGATTAAATGGTGTGGTGCTCTATCAGCTTAACGACAACTTGAGCATTATTCCTACGAAAGATGGAAATAAGGTTCATACCTATTTTCTAATCCCGCTATACAAAGAGGAGATGGACTACAAGCTGGAGCATGGCATGGAGGCTTTGATGGAGAAGCTGCTCGAGCTGGGTAACGATGCGCTTCTTTTAAACCCGAAACGGATAAATACTTGTAAATAAACGGAATAAATAATGAAATAGTAGGAACTAATATTGTA
The DNA here is from genome assembly GCA_023715865.1 of Neobacillus mesonae. Taxonomy (GTDB): domain Bacteria; phylum Bacillota; class Bacilli; order Paenibacillales; family Paenibacillaceae; genus Paenibacillus. The sequence continues at coordinate 1,128,949 of JAMBOW010000001.1, read as the reverse complement.
TAAACAAAGATACTAGAGTCGCATTTTTCAGGCGGCTTTTTTTATTTGATATAAAAATAAGATTCAAGACGATAGCATATAAGAATTAATAAAAGATAAAAAAATAGTGACATTGTAATGGTTGAGAACAATTGAAGAAGGTGCTTAGTTGAATCCTTTTTACTAACAGTCCATGGCGAATAAATTTATAATTATGGATAATATAAACATTTAAAAACAAGAAGAAATACAGCCGAAGAACACCGCGAAACATTGATACGCTTACATTTGAGTTGCTTGGTATGAGGCTATTTACATCGTCATGTCATTGTATTAACATTAATATCTCAGTTGTAAAAAACTCAGAAACACCTAGTCACAAACCACTTAAATCTTAAGTATGTTACATCAAGTTGCGGTATAGAAAAAGATTTCTCGGATATAATCATTTGTCTGAATTAATAAAGACATATAGGTCTATATTAGGAGCACGTTCTGTTTTTATCCACCGCATGGTAACAAAGACTGTGGTGGTAAAGAAAGAGAGTGAAACTTAATATGGATATATTGTTTGCGCTGCTTCCTGCCTTATTTTGGGGAAGTATTGTCTTGTTCAATGTTAAAATTGGGGGAGGACCATACAGTCAAACGCTTGGTACCACAATTGGTGCTCTGCTCTTCTCGATTGGGTTGTACATATACGATCCGATGGACCTGGATGCGAAGACCATTATTATTGGTTTAATATCAGGATTCTTCTGGGTTATCGGTCAAGGCGGGCAGCTTAAAACAGTGGATTTAATCGGTGTTTCCAAAGCTTTTCCGATTTCCACAGGAATGCAAATTATTGCAACGACCTTGTTCGGTGCACTTGTATTTGGTGAGTGGAGCTCCAATAAAGCAATCGTTCTTGGTATTCTTGCGATGATTTTTATAGTGGCCGGAGTGGTACTCACGTCTATCTCTGACAAAAGTGAGCAAAAGAGTGAAGGGCAGAGTAACTTTAAAAAAGGAATCCTCACCCTTTTGGTATCTACACTGGGCTTCCTAACCTATGCCGTTGTCATTCGATTGTTCGACGTGGATGGCTGGTCTGCACTATTGCCGCAAGGCATTGGGATGTTCGTTGGAGGATTAGTTTTGACATCGCGTCAAAGACCCTTTAATTACTATACAGTGAAGAATATATTGCCCGGGCTGATATGGGCTGCAGGTAATATGTTTATGTTCATATCCCAGAAGCAGGTCGGGGTAGCTACGAGCTATACACTTTCACAGATGAGTGTCGTCGTGGCAACGATCGGTGGTATTTTTATCTTGAAAGAAAGAAAGACCAAAAAACAACTCATATTCATTGCAATTGGGATCCTAATGATTATCGTTTCAGCTATATTGCTTGGGATCTCAAAAATATAGTTCTATGCTTTAAAGGCAGGTTCTTTACAGAACCTGCCTTTTTATTCTTATCTCAGTGGAGTCGACGAAATCCGAGGGTATGGATAAGCTTGGCAGAAAAGCCAAGCGACGAAAAAAATAATTGAACAGCAAAAAGACGCTATGTTATAATCAATAGCGCACTTAAAAAATCAAGTATATCTGGTATTATTATTACTTTTCCTAATTTAATTCTATACCAGTGACCACTGATTTGTCAATGCTCTTTTTTAAGACAAGACTGAAAAGGGAGTGTGTTATGAATTACTTGGAAACGAAGGAATGGAAGACAGAGCAAGAGCGGCTGGAGCATGTCAGGAAAAAACTGAAAGCAAGGATCGACGAGTTGGAACCGGAGGTTGACGGCCTGCACGATCAAAGTGCCGATATTCGAAAGAGATTTTGGGAAGAAGTTACGGTTAATACAAGCACAGACGAGGATTTTGAAGAAACATTTTATACAATTAAGCAGCAGGCTGCGGTGTTATCGGAACGAGAACGTCGTCATCGGCTTCTGACGCAGCAACTCAGGAGCTTAAATCGACTGTTCCCGTCCCCATATTTCGGACGCATCGACTTTCTCGAGGATGGGCTGAAGCTGAGCGAGCAGATTTATATTGGCGTATCTTCCTTTGTGGATGAAAATGAATTGAGCTTTCTGGTGTATGATTGGCGTTCTCCCATCGCAAGTCTATATTACGATTACTCTCCCGGAACGGCTTCTTATTCCACACCGGTTGGGCAGATCGGGGGGAGGATGGAGCTGAAAAGACAATATCAAATCCATAATGGAATAATCCATAATATGTTTGATGCAAGTGTAACGATCGGAGACGAGCTGCTACAGCAAATGCTGGCTAAGGGCGCAAATTCGCAAATGAAGAGTATCGTATCAACCATCCAGAAGGAGCAAAACGCAATTATACGAAATGACCGCAGCCGGCTGCTTATTGTGCAGGGGGCCGCTGGGAGTGGAAAGACCTCTGCGGCCTTGCAGCGTGTGGCGTATTTGCTGTACAAAAACCGAGATTCGCTTAAAGCGGATCAAATTGTTCTTTTCTCTCCAAATCCGATATTTAACAGCTATGTTTCCTCCGTCCTTCCCGAGCTTGGTGAAGAGAACATGCAGCAGACGACTTTGCAGGAATACCTTGAATATTGGATTGATTCATCTCTGTGTTTGGAGGACCCTTTTGATCAGATCGAATATGTGCTGACTGCACAATCAACTCCGAATTATGAAGCTCGTCTTCAGGGAATAAAATATAAGGCATCTGAGGCTTTCATGAGAGCACTGCATAACTATGCGGAGTGGCTGGGGAGAGAAGGTATGCTTTTTAAAGGTATTCGTTTCCGTGACCGTGATCTGATCAGCTCTGAACAAATAAGCTCACAATTTTACAGCTATGATCCTTCTCTGCGCTTGGCCAATCGTGTTGAGCTCTTACAGAAATGGCTTCTGAAGGAACTTTCGCTGCTGGAACGTAAGGAGCGCAAGGCGGCCTGGGTAGAGGAGGAGTTGAACTATCTTGATAGGGAGCAATATGAAGAAATATTCGGCATGCTGCATAAGGACAGGGAGGTCTTTGACATTGCCGAGCAATACGCCGTAGTTAACGAGAAAAAGAGCAATAAGCGTCGAGGAGATGAAGGTGACTTTGACTTCGCCGAAAGAGAGGAAGAATTGCTTAGTCAAAGGATCGTAAAGCAGAGCTTCAAGCCATTGAGACAATTCGTTAGGAGATTCTCGTTTATCGATGTCCAAGGTCTCTACGCTCAATTGTTTGGTGATGAAGCTGCATATAATGAGAAGAAGATTGAGTCAGAACTCCCTATTTTATGGACTGAAATTTGTAAGCAAACGAAAGAAAGTCTGGACCGACATGAATTGTTCTATGAGGATGCAACCCCGTATTTGTATTTAAAAGAGCTGATCGAAGGTGTGCGAATGAACACGGAGGTTCGTCATGTCTTCGTTGACGAAGGGCAGGATTATTCTCCATTTCAATATGAGTATCTCAAAAGGCTTTTTCCTCGTGCCCGTATGACAGTACTTGGCGATTTTGGGCAGGCGATCTTTACGCAGGCTACAAAGCTGCAGGGGAGCGATTCGCCTTTGGTTCATCTGTATGGCGAAGACGAAACAAGCTTGATCCAGCTTGTGCGTAGTTATCGTTCAACTCGGGAGATAGTAGAGTTTGCGAAAATGCTGCTCTCTGACGAGTCAGAGATTGTGCCTTTTGAAAGGAGCGGACCAAAGCCTCTACTTTCTAAGCTTGTAAGTAATGTGAAGCGTGATACTCAAATAAGGAAAGACATCACGGCACTTAAAGCAGAAGGCTTCGACACTATTGCTATCATTACAAAGACTGCGGCTGAAAGCCGCACAGTCTTTGAATCCTTAAGGAAAGAACAAGAAAGCGAAGCATTGCAGCTCATAACGAAGGAGACAGTCACCTTTGAGAAGGGGATCATGGTTATTCCTGTATATCTCGCCAAAGGTATTGAGTTCGATGCCGTTTTGATCTATGATGCTTCGCCCGAAGTTTACAGCAGGGAAAACGAACGCAAGCTTTTGTATACCGCATGTACACGGGCCATGCACAGACTTCATCTTTATACGACAAGCGATTGGTCGCCGTTCGTGCAGACAGTGCCCACGGATATATATGATAAAGCGTAGTACGTTCACCACTACCAAGTGTTTATAAATTTCAAAGTGAACTCGGCAGCCTATCATATTATTGGTAGGCTGCTTTATTAAGCTAACGCACATTGGAGAGAGAGTGATGTTCGCAATCATCATATGTTATTATGATTGAAATTAGGGCAAGTATATGAATAGCTAGGAACGAAGGGTTGATGAACGTGGATGAGCAAGAGTATTTAATAAAATCTATTAATGTAGGTAAAATAGATACATACACTTACGGCAAAAAAGTATATCAATCCGCAATCAAGAAAGAGCCGATCGATACCCCTTTATTTTTGAGTAAGTTAGGATTTATTGAGGATGAACAGGCTTATAAATATCATGGTGGTGAAAATAAAGCATTATGTGTCTATCCATATGATTATTATGATTATTGGAGACTATCCTTTAAACATATGGTTGAATCAGCTCTTTTTGGAGAAAATTTAACTGTGATTGGCTTAACTGAAGAAGAGGCTCATATTGGAGATGTTTTTTCATTTGGAGAAGCAATAGTCCAAATCTCGGAGCCTCGTAATCCATGCTATAAGCTTGCGGCAAAATATGAAATCCCAAGCCTAATCGTGCAAGTTCGAAATACAGGTTATACAGGTTTTCTTATGCGAGTATTAAAGGAAGGGATGGTTTCTTCTAAGGATCGCCTGACTTTAATTGAGCCAAATGAACATAAAGTTTCGGTTGCTCTGGTTAACGACGTAAAATTTCATGACCGTTTTAATGAAGATAAAGTAAATCAAGTTTTACAAGTGAAGGAACTTTCCGAAGGATTAAGAGATGCACTAAAGGAACAGTTTGAGTCAGGAAAGAAAAATGGGTGGGGATAGTCGAAAGAGTCTTATTTCTTCTTTAAATAGATGGTCCATTCCATTGACAGGGTTCAGCTAAACGATTAAGGTGATGTAAGGATAAAGGTTCAGCCTATTTTTGGAGGATATTTATGAATCAACGTTTTCGAATTACAAGATCGATGCAGCAAAATAATGAAGCTCAAGAGATTTCGCTGGAAGAATGCAAAGATTATTTTTCATCAAAAGCTGATTTCACTTATCAGACTATGTTAACTGTGAAAGGGCCTGAGAGTACGATGTCCATCAAAGGGGATTTCTTTATGTGGGAGCATGGTGGAACACTTATTCCATTTCGTCACTACGTGGGAGATTTGTATGTAGCCGTTTCTCATGAAGATGTGGTGCCTGTAATGATTCAAATTGCGACTGATCTTCAGGCTGATATAGTAGAAGGCTAATGACAGTTTAGCACTGAAGTCCGCGTAACTCGTGGGCTTTTTTATTATGGCTTTAGCCAGTTGAGTGCGTGAAACGCGCGAAACAAAAAACCACCCGCTATGCGGGTGGAGGAATCGAAAGGTTTGACCACTAAGACCGTTCCGATAGAATTGAGATGTTCAGGCTCAACGAAGGGAATGGTCTTAGATGGTAAACAAGAGCTACAGCCTAGCTCACACAAAGTGGATGTGCAAATACCACATTGTATTCACCCCGAAGTATAGACGGAAAGAGATCTATAATCAAGTGAGAAAAGATCTGATTGAAATTTTCAAACGTTTATGTAAGTACAAAGGTGTAGAGATCATAGAAGGTCACATGATGCCAGATCACGTGCACATGTTGGTAAGCGATCCCACCAAAAATTGCAGTCTCTTCGTTTATGGGGTATCTAAAAGGTAAAAGTTCATTAATGATCTTTGAGAAGCATGCCCAGCTAAAGTACAAATATGGAAACAGAAAATTCTGGGCAGAAGGATACTATGTGAGCACGGTGGGTTTAAATGAAGCAACGGTAAGAAAGTACATCCGTGAACAAGAAGCACATGACCAAGCAGTAGATAAACTGAGTGTAAAAGAGTATGAAGATCCATTCATCAGTAACAGGAGCAAAAAGAAATAAACCAGTTTAACTGGTAAGAGAAAGTGACAAATAACACTGAGCCTGAACAGATTTATGGTCAGGCTAGCGTCTTTAGGCGCAGTTTGGCAACAGGGGGTTATACCCCCAGAGCAAACCACCCGTTGGACGGGTGGTCCTGATTATTCAAGTATAAGATTGTAGGAGAGGTTGTTGTGAGCAAGAACAATGTGTCGCGAGATGTATTTGACGCGATTGCAGACCCAACTAGACGCGGGCTGATTCGCCTGTTACCAAAGACAGAAAAGATACCTCTTCATGAATTAACTTCACAGTTTCAAATGGGCCGTACTGCAGTGTCCAAACATTTGACCATCCTGAAAGAAGCCGGACTGGTGCTTGATCGAAAAGTTGGCAGAGAAACTCGATTTAGACTAAATGCTTCTCCATTAAGAGAGGTTCAAGATTGGGTGGCATTCTATAGCAAGTTCTGGAGCGTGAATATGATGCGTCTGGGCAAGCTATTAGAGGAAAATGGAGATTAAATTAAGAAATGTTATTAAAACTAAAAGCAGGAGGGAGCAGCTTGATGGTAAACGGTGAAAGAAATTCAAAGATTGATCCCTATTTTAATAAGCTTAAGAAGTGGAAAGAAGAGTTTGAACTGCTGAGAGAAATCATTCTAGACTGTGAGCTTACTGAGGATTTTAAATGGATGCATCCCTGTTACACCTTTGACAATAAAAATATTGTTTTAATTCATGGTTTTAAAGATTACTGTGCGCTTCTGTTTCATAAAGGTGCCTTGTTAAAAGATCCACATGGCATATTAGTTCAACAGACGAAGAATGTTCAGGCAGCTCGTCAGATTCGATTCACCAACGCCGAAGATATAGATCAGATGCAGCTCATATTAAAAGCATATATTGCTGAAGCTATTGAAATTGAGAAATCTGGTTTGCAGGTTCCACTCAAAAAAGATACAGAATACACCATACCAGAAGAATTAGAAAATAAATTCGTTGAAATCCCTGACCTGAAAACGGCATTTGAGGAATTGACACCGGGACGGAGAAGAGCGTATATTCTATATTTTTCTGCACCTAAGCAGTCCAAGACACGAGAGTCACGGATTGAGAAATATTTAACACATATCCTCGAAGGAAAAGGTTTGAATGACTAGTGTATTTAATTTATATCGAATGAGTAGAACATGCTCCGCGCTAAGCGCGGAGTTTTTTTTGTAATAGAAATTCATAAACTAACTGCATATAAAGTAATAAATTTCAACAATAATAGAGAATGCAAAACGCTGCTAACCATATTAGGCTAACAGCGTTATTCAGTGGATTACACCTGTTGTACAGTGGTGCTTTCACTGGACCGTTTATTACCTTTGTATATAAAGTAAAGGGAGATAATCATAAATATTAGTGCTAAGAACCGTTTTAAATCGAATGAAATGACTAAGCTGTTAAACCAGCCGAAATGATCAATGAGCATCCCAACTGCTAACTGACCAACAATACCGGCGATACTAGTTGCAATGACTCCAATTCTAGGAACAGCCATAACAGTGAGAAGCAGGTACAGTGTTCCTAAAAACGCAGCACTTAATTGCCATTTTGGTGCGTATAGAATTGCAAGTAGATCACCTTGCCCAAAGAAAAGGATGACAAGAGCAAGAATCATGGCTCCAGTTATGAATGTCATAAGGGTCGTTTCGAGTGTACCTATTTTTCTGCTTAGTGTACCGTTAATAGACGATTGCGCGCTTAATGTGATCCCGCCTATTAATGTAAATAAAATCATAAACATAGCCATTCTAGAAAAATCCTCCTAGTTAATTAGAATAAGTGCAATGATCATAGATCCGAGTGCGATGGCCTTTTCTTTATTGATCTTAGATCTTTTGCTGCCAAGCCAGCCATAATGCTCAATAATCATACTCATTACCAATTGGCCGATAATTACTGCAGCCATTGTTATTCCTACCCCGACAAATGGAACGCTAATGACTATGGATGTTAAATATACGACGCCTAAAGCACCCCCGAGCAATGACCATTTAGGTGCTTCAACTGTAAGGGAGAGCTTTCCTTTTCCAAAGAACAGCCAAATTAATCCCATGATGATGGCACCTACAAAGAAGTTATAAAAACTTGTTTCTAATTTACCAATTGTTTTTCCAAGTTCAGCATAGATTGCTCCTTCAAAGCTGAGTGCAGCTCCTGCTAATAGTGCAAGAACATACGAGAAGTAACGAAGCATAATTTGATCTCTCCTAATCTCCTTTTAATTAAATATCGAGAAAAATCGATATTAAATATTAAAAAAACAGAAATTGTATCTAAGTCTATATTTCTGTTTTTATAAATTCAGCTAACTGACTTAACACTTCTTCGTTTCGTCTATAATAGGTCCATTGACCATGACGAACCGATTCTAACAAACCAGCCTTCTGCATCAAATTCAAGTAGTGGGAAACCGTAGATTGAGAAACGTTCGCTTTTTCTTGAATATCCCCTACACATACTCCACCTTTAAAACTTACCTCCTTCGGTAGATGAGCACCTTGTTTGGGAAAATGCTTCTCCGGCTCCTTCAGCCACTCTAAGATGTGAAGTCGGGTTTCATTTGACAGTGCCTTAAATATGTCAATTGGTTTCATGTTTAGCATTATATATTCATTTTTTTCGATATGTCAATATTCATTTAACAATAACCATAAATTTTCTAATAGATTGAGTGGAGGGACCTTGATATGAAAATGGCCAATTGTATTTCAAAACTTTTCTGAAAATTTTAGTTGACAATAGTGCCATTTCAATTTAATGTTTAAACGACCGTTTGATTCAAACGATTGTTTTAATTAAATGAGAACTAATTATTATTGGAGGACCTACTTTATGCTTCAGGCTTTACGCATACTTTTAAAGAAACCGCCAGTCATTATCGGTATTGCGACGGCGTTAATGTTCCAAGTCATATTTAGTGTGATCTGGATGACGGCGTACTCTGGCGTCAATGATCGCACGAACGAGCTGACGGTGGCTATCGTCAATGAGGACGGTGAGCTATCCCAAGGAATTGCAAACAGCGTAGCAGAAACGCTCCCGTTTCATACCTTAGTTAATTTGAGCAATGCGGATGCAATGGACCAACTCGAACATCACAAGGTTCATATGGTACTTAATATCCCGGCAGGATTTAATGAGCTTCTTCAAACGGCGGGTTCCACAGCGCAAATTCAATATACACTTAACGAAGCTAACCCTGTTACGATCAAAAGCATGATGCAGGGTGTTTCCCAAAGCGTGACAAATACGATCAACAAACAGGCGTCTGCGCAAGGTGTACAAGCGGTATTGACCGCTTCCGGCTCATCGGCTGATCAAGCGGCTACTGCGGCTGCATCGCTGACTTCCCGCGTGGAAGGTGCAACGACATCCATCAATCAAGTGAACGGAATGAACAACCAGATGGTACCGATGATGATGGTGCTTGCTTCCTATGTGGGAGCGATGATCATGGGAATGAACCTGCAGGTGGCTATGGGCATGCTCGCTGCATCGCATTCGCGCTTGTCGCTGTTTGGAGCTAGAGTAGTCATCAACATTGTTTCTGCTCTAGTTGTATCTTTAGTAGGTTCCTCGTTAATCATGGCACTTGGTGGGCAGTTTGAGCAAGGATTTATCGCTTTCTGGATGTTCCAGGCGCTATTCCTTTGCACATTCATGTTCTTCTCCCAATTCTTCCTGATTCTGATTGGACCAGCGGGAAGTATGTTCAACATCATTGCATTGTCTTTGCAGCTCGTTTCTTCCGGCGCAATGGTACCGCGTGAGCTGTTGAACGGGTTCTACAGTGGTTTGGGACAATACTTGCCCGCAACGTATGCAGTACAGGGTATTCTGAGCGTTCAGCTTGGTGGTCCTGGAGCCCAAGAGGCTGCCGGAACGATTGCGATCATTCTGGTCGTTGCTGTTGCACTGTCCTTGCTGGTGACTTTGCTTAAGAAAGGCCGTAAGACTGCGCCTGTCCCAAGTCCGGCACCGATGAACAGCTAATTGAATTAAAGCTTTAATATGATTGATTTGCTTGTATAGTGTTATTTTGAATTAAACACCCCGATGGAGATCATCGGGGTGTTTGCTGTTATTAACCATCTGAACTTTGTGCAGAAACGTATCTGCCTTGCGCTTTTCGACATAAACTTTCATAATAACAAATAGAATTTCCAGCTTACAGTCCGAGCTTTGCTGGGCGCCTGAATAGAGCGGACAAGAGGAGAGAACGGTATGACCGAATCGGAATTAGATATCAAAACAAGGATCCTGTTGTCAGCAAAAAAGCTTTTTGCCAAGCAGGGATATGACGGGACAAGCGTACGCCAAATCTGTGACGAAGCGGGGGCCAATATATCGTTAGTTTCGTATCATTTTGGCGGAAAAGAAAAGGTATTTGAAGCGTTGTTTGAACGTTATTTCCTCATACGTATTTCAACTGGGAAGGATGATGTGACGAATACCATGTCACCTGTTGAAGGTCTCGCCCATATTATCGAAGAGCTTTTACGGTTTACTATGACGGATCGGGAGATGAGTGACATCGTGCAATTGGAGATGGCATTACGGAACAACCGTACCGCTATTATGTATCCCTTTTTAGAGCCTATTTGGGCCAAATTAACTGAGCTGCTAGAGGCAGGAAAGGCGCAGGGTTTTTTTCGCATCGAATCCATTTCTTATGGTATGCTTCAGGTGTTAAGTGTAGCTTTGGCACATCAACGAGCCTATAACATTAAAATTATTGGAGACTATCAACAGCAGGATCACGATAAGCTAGTGGAACAGACCATTCAGTTCGTACTTCGAGGACTGGGAGTGCAGGAACAGGATAAACAATGATCTGTTTTCAAACTATAGAGGCTATTTAACATTTTTATATTCATAAAAAAACTAATTGTAGGAGCGTCGAGGTTAAATACCTTGGCGCTTTTTGTGCTGTTTACATTAATTTTTGCGATCAGCTTGTTATCGTTAGAACTTTAAAAAATATTTGTGAATAAATATCACATGATCAAGGCTGTTACGTGTAAGTTTTGTACTTAAACAATAAAATCAATCCTCTCTTTTGTATTCATAGTCTAAAGACGTAATGTAATTTAACATTATATAATTACCGACAAGTAACAGATCTAAAATTACCAAAGGGAGTGGGAACCATGATAAAAAGAAAAATTGGGCGAACATTAACAATGCTGCTGACGGGTGTATCTATTGCTTTAGCTGCAACCGGCTGTGGTAATTCCGGGGCATCCGGCGATGCAGATCTGGAGGATGTAAAAGTTGTATTGAACTGGTTTGCCGCACCCGGACATGGTGGTATCTATGCTGCACAGGAGCAAGGTTATTACGAGGAAAAAGGACTTAATGTCACGATTGAGCCTGGCGGGCCGCAGGTTTCTTCGATTCAGATTGTGGCATCTGGGAAAGCAGAGTTTGGCCTTGCACACGGAGATCAGGTGCTGATCGCACGAAATCAAGGAATCGAGCTTGTAGCTTTGGCTGCGATTAATCAGCGAAGCCCGCAGGCTTTTATGTTTCATAAAGGACATGGCATAGAAAGTTTCGAGGAACTAAACGGCCGTAAGGCTTTTATCCAGACAGGTATTCCTTATTGGGATTATTTAAAAACACAGTATGATCTCAGTAATGTCAAGGAGCTCCCATATCTCGGAGATTCAACAAATTTTATTAATGATAAGGAGTCCGCAGAACAGGTATATGTGATGGGAGAACCGTATTTTATGAAGGAGCAAGGTATTGAAACGGAAGTAAAGTTTATTTCTGATTCTGGATACGATCCGTATAACTATGTCCTTTACACTACGAAAGACTATCTCGACAAGAATGAGGAAACGGTTCGCAGCTTTGTTTCATCGATGGTAAAAGGCTGGTCATATTACAAAAAATCACCGGACGAGATTTTGGAAATCATTAATGAATTTAATCCAGATATGACTTTCGAGTCACTAAAACATCAGGAAGAATCATTCAGGGAATACATTTATGGCTTCGATGCAGCAGAGCATGGAGTAGGTTATATGACGGAAGAGCGGTGGATGACGCTTATTGATCAGCTTCACACAGCCGGCTTGCTAAAGGAAAAATTTAATGCATCTGATATGTTTACGACAGCTTATTTGTCCGAGGAGTAATATGGACAGAACATAAGGGGAGGAACTAAAGCAATGGAACAAATGTACTGGTTAATGAATGTAAGGCTGGAGGACGGTTACGAATATGAGAATGATTCGGTTGTCGGTACAAAGACGAATCTGTATCATCTTTTTATTGATGGTGGGAAGATTGCAAAGATTTATAATGCGAATGAGCAGATCCAAGATGACTATATAAAAATAGATGCAGAAATGCAGCTTGCGCTGCCGTCTTTTGCAGAAAGCCATTTCCATTTAGATAAATCCTATTACGGTGGAGAATGGAAAGCTGTGAAGCCAGTAGCGAATTTACTCGAACGCCTTGATTATGAAGCAAAGATATTGCCTGAAAAACTTTCAACAGTTAAATCAACAGCCCGAATGCTGATAGACAAAATTATGGAGGCTGGAACAACACATATTCGAACACATGTAAATATCGATCCTTATGTCGGACTTAAGCATCTGGAGATGATACAGGAAGTGCTGGATGAATATAATGATCGCTTAACGTTTGAGATTGTTGCTTTTCCACAGCACGGACTGCTGAGGACCCATGTTGCAGGTCTGATGCGTGAGGCAATGAAGCTGGGCGCTACTCATGTAGGAGGGCTAGATCCAGGAGCGATAGACCGTAACGTTGAACAATCTTTAGAACTCATGATGAATATCGCGGTGGAAGCTAAAGCCGATATTGATATTCACTTGCACGAACCTGATTACATGGGGCTGTACACCATTAACAAACTTCTTAGTCTAACAGAAGAAGCAGGCTGGCAGAACAAAGTGGCGATCAGCCATGGATTTGCTCTTGGCGGAGTAACTTTAGCGGAAGCAGAGGAGACTGCAGATCGTATGGCAGCTTCCGGGGTTGCTCTTATCTCAACAGCACCAATACGTGTAAGAACAACAATACCTCCACTACAGCAATTGAAGGCCAGAGGAGTAAAGGTAGCATTAGGCTGTGACAGTATTTTTGACTGGTGGGGACCCTTTGGAAATGCTAGCATTATGGATCGGCTCAGCCGGTTTGCTGAATACAACAGCTGGAGTGACGAGCGTACTTTGTCAGAGGCTATCTCTTACATAACGAGAGGAGTGACACCGCTGAGCCCGTTAGGAGAGAGAGTATGGCCACTGGAAGGCGATGAAGCCTCCCTTGTACTGGCAAAGGCAAGCTGCACTGCAGAAGTTGTTGCCAGAAGGTCACCCATAACCAGAATCATACATAAAGGCAAGCTGCTGACAAAGGAGGATAACCGCGTTGCTCACAACTTGGAAAAGAGTCAGAATTGGTAATCAATTATTCTCACTTGAGATTGAAAATGGACATTTTACAAATGTAATTCCTGATAATAGTACATTGGATAAACAGTTATCAAAGGGAAATGTCTACGATGGAAATGGATTGCTCTATTTACCTGCTTTGCGTGATATGCACTGTCATTTGGATAAGCATTTTATCGGAGAACCGAGATGGCTTTCGCGAAGGTCCATCGACACCCTGTCGAATCAGCTGAAACGAGAGAAAGAATTGCTCGGTATGCTGTCCTTAACTGTTGAGGAACGTGCAAGAATAATGCTAGATATTATGCTTCAGCAAGGAACGACCCGAATTAGAACACATGTGGATGTGGATCATGAAATCGGACTTCAATCTCTCGAGGCCGTGCTTAAGGTTAGGGAGGACTATCGGGAGCGGATGGATATTGAGATTGTAGCATTTCCTCAGCAAGGTCTTATTCGCTCACGCGCACTTCCTTTAATGAAGGAGGCCATGCGCATGGGTGCAAATCTTGTGGGAGCAGTTGATCCTGGAGGTCTTGATCAAGCGCTTGATCCCTGCCTGCAAGAAGTATTTAGTCTAGCTGCTGAATATAAAGCCGGTATCGACATTCATCTTCACGATCCAGGGCATCTTGGATTATATACGATTGAACGAATGACTGAGCTTACAGCCGAGTTTGGGCTCAAAGATAAGGTGGACGTAAGTCATGCATGGGGGCTTGGACACATTTCAGAAGCTGCATTAATGAGATTAGGCGGGAAAATGAAAGAGGCGGGAGTTGGGATCATTAGCAGTGTACCCATCGATCGACCCATGCCTAACCTTCCTTTGCTTCGTTCCCTTGGTGTAAGAGTCATGATCGGAACGGACAATGTTCTTGATGCCTGGTCTCCATACGGTAATGGAGATATGCTCCAGCGTACTTCCAGATTAGCTGAGCGATACAACTGGGTTGAGGACGAGCAATTGGCTGAGGCGTTTCAATATTCTACGGTTGGTTCAATAACGCCAAAAGTCGGTGATAGGGCTGATTTTATATTAGTAGATCAGGTTCTGAACCTAGAACATGCACTAAGTAAAGTGCCGGATCGAGAATGGGTGATTTCGCATGGAAGGATAGTAGGCGGGAAGCGGTTAGATCTATCAAAAAACTTGATTTTTGATAAGGGGTGATACAGATTTGGGCTTTCAAATCATTCATCGCTGCCGGTTGCCAAACGTCTCGGGTTTATATGATGTTATCATACGAGAGGCGCACATTCATGCTGTAGTACCACTGCCTTCTAATGAAACATACAGCAGCACAGACATAGCGAATCATGGTATGGATGAGAAGTCTATTTATAACGCAAATGGCAGCTTGCTGCTTCCTGGATTAATTGAGCCCCATATTCATATGGAAAAAGCGATGCTGCTTTCCAGGATGCCTAAAGAAGCGCACTCCCTTCAGGAAGCGATTGAGATCACGGTCAAATTAAAAGAAGGCTTCACAAAGCAGGATATGATATTACGCTCTCTAGAGGTTGCAGACAGACTGAGTTCCTATGGAGTTACTCATGCTAGATGTCATGTCGAAGTAGATCCAGTACTCGGTCTTTCAGCTATGGAAAGTGTGCTCGAGATTAAAGCTCAGATAAAGGATCGTTTAGATTTGAACATTGTCGCTTTTCCACAGGAAGGTATTTTTGCTGCACTAGGCACTTCAGAACTGCTCAAGGCAGCGGTGAAGATGGGTGCAGATGCTGTTGGAGGAATTACTTATATGGATTCGAGTCTGGAAGAGCACTTGGACTATGTATTCCGATTGGCAGCAGCGAATGATTTGCCGCTTGATTTTCATGCTGACTTCTCATTGAATCCGAATGACCGTGCCATTCTGCAAATTGCTCAAAAAACGAAAGAGTACGGTTATCAGGGGCGGGTGGCAGCTGGGCATGTCACATCGCTTGGAGCGATACCGAAGGAAGAAGCACTTCTCTGTGCAGAGCAGATTGCAGAGGCGGGTATTCACATTATTACCTTGCCTGCTACGGATCTCTATATAAATGGAAGGGACGATGAAGATAATGTCCGCCGCGGGCTGACACCGGTTCGTTTACTGCATGATCATGGTGTTAATGTAACTTATGGTGCTAATAACATTTGTAATGCATTTACGCCTTTTGGAACAGGGAATGTAATGGATATAGCCTGGCTGCTGGCACATACAGCATATATGGGAAGCGAGAAGGATGCGAAGCTTCTGGTGGATATGGGAACGCAGCACGCTGCTGCAGTCCTTGGTGTATCTGATTATGTAATACGTTCTGGAAAGCAAGCCGATCTTGTATTATTTCCGGTCAAGTCAGAAAGGGAGTTGTTAATTGAACGACCTCGACCTCTTGCTGTATGGAAAAATGGAAACAGAGTTGAACGCCGTATATTATCCACTACATAAGCTGCATTAGTATAGGGTTAAAAAAAGAGGAAACCCGTTTGCCAACGTCTGGCAGCGGGTTTTTATACTGTTATGAAGCATGTGCTTTAAGTGTCTGCTTTGAACAGCATGGCTTCAATGGCAAACGCGATTCTAAAGCGAAGACTGATCATAGGTTCTTTGAGATTTAATCCAGTAATTTTCTCGCACTTTTCTAGCCGGTAAACCACAGTATTACGATGTACATAGAGCTGCTTGGATGTCTCTACCAACTGACACTGGGTATCATAAAATATGTTCAGGGTTCTTAGCAGTTCCTCACGCTCTTGAGCTTCAACCTGATTAAAGGCGCGAAATGTCTCCTCATAAAATTGACGAAGCTCTTCTTGGGGAAGCATTCGAAAGAGATAGGCTACATCCTTGGATTGGTAGGATTCAACGAACCTAGTTTTCTTCATGTGATAACCGAGCTGCAAAGCTTTAGCTGCTTCAGTAAAGGAATGACCGATATCCAGTACGCTGCCTACGGGATTTCCAATTCCAATAGACAGACTGATCTTTGAATCCTTGAACAAGTACTCAATTCTTTCCTTTAGTATTTCTGCCAAATGATAATCATCCCATTGTTGTCTATCTATAGCAAGAAGTAAGCCAAAGCTGTCGTTTTTGGTAAACATGATGAAGGAATACGGGATGCTGGCAAGGTGCCATTTAATGAGCTCATACTGCATGTCTCTTTCAGAAATAGATAGTTCAGTCAAATTTGATACATTTTTGGTTAAGGAGTGGCTGCTGGTATGTTCATCCAATCGAGCGGCCAGAAGAACCCAATCACCTCCAGGCTTAAGTCCAAATTTTTTGCCGGAGTGGAGTGCTTCATGCTCTGTTACAAAATATCCTTCAATCAGATCGGAGAAAAATTCATTTTTGTATCTTCGGGAACGTTCTTTGACAGCATAGGCTTTTGTCATTTCCATGCCGATGACATTGGCAGCCTGTTCCATCGTAAGTCTATATCGATCTGAGTTGGATAAAGATTCATGCAGTGATAGGAGCCAGCCTTCATGGCGATAGGTATGAACAGGGTAAGAGAGAACATGAGAATACTTGCGAAACTCCTTTTCAATGAAGCAAAAAGAAATGGATGGATCTAAAGTAGATGTGTCCTCCATCAACAAAGAGAGTCTGGATATAACTTCTTTAAGCTGTGAGGCGGGAAGCCTTGAATTGGCGATGAGCTGCCGCTTGCTGTTCAGCAGGATAATTGGGGATGCTAGAAGCTTCGAAAGAGTGGCAACAATATCAGGTATACTTTTGCCTTTCATCGTCATATCACAAAAGCTTTTATGTATTTGCAGTGCGTATTGCAGTTCCTCATTTTTGTTATCAAGAATAAGACTGGTGGACCGCTGCAGTATTTCACCTAAAGAGTATTTTAATTCAGAGATCTCAACGATGGGAAATCGCAGCCGGTTTGCTTCAGCTATGACTTCATCAGGGACGGAAATCCCAAAACGCTTTGTTTTTATGGCAATGCCGGAGCATTTCATCAGGTGCATATCATGGATCAGCTCTAGAAGAGAATCGGGATGGTTCTGTATAAAGTACCCATTCGTCAACAACAGCTCATTTGGCTTCAAGAAGTGGATAATATCAGGTGCATCCATAATGTTGACTGTTTCTACCGGTTTATTTAATCCGTCAGCACCGGCAAGGATCTGTGAGCTATGATAAATGTCTGTGCGTAACAATTCTTCTAATCGCATAATTCACCTCTATCCCTTCACTAATGCTATTTCCATGGAATTGAATTATATGCTTTGGTCATGTACTTAATTGTGCTCATTTTATACCAACCCAACGTATTAATAAAGGAAAGAAATCAACGAATCCAGTAGATTTATGCTTGAGTAACGTAACTGGATAGTTCTAATGCATAATAAATATAGAAAATGTTGGAACTTACGGGGGTGAGAAATGAAAAAACCACTGGGTGTATCTTTGATAAGTTACTTTTACATTTTTGGTGCAGGAGTATTGATGGTATCAGCAATATTATATAATGCGGATGCAAATGAAATAGGCATAGCAGACAGGTTTGGTGTTCCAAACTACCCAGAACAAATGGTAAGAATAATAGTTGCAATCATCACACTCATTATAATTTATGGGTATATCAATTTAAAAAAATGGGGAACCATTTATAGGTAATTTTATCTGGTCAATGATGGTTTTAGTTTATACCTTGTATGTAAGAAAGTCTTTTTTCTCACATAAAACTTTTGTTTCATCGTTGTAATCAAATAAATAAACTATTAATATATATAAAAACACAAGAAGGCTGGGTGAAGACGTTCGGCATAATAGAAGTTTGATTTTCATGAACTTTATTATGACTGGAGAAGAGCAGAACAATCAATTTGAAGCAAAATAAAATAGGCGTAATTCAATGCTTATTTGTGATGCTTAAAATTGATGTTTTGCTCTCCGGATGAATTCACATTCAACCCGTAGAGTTAAAGCTCTACGGGTTTTTGTGTTTGAAAATTTGAGGAGGAATGAACATGCTTATTGATTTAATGCAGTTATTACAAAAGCCTGAGAAATTTAAACAATCGGATAAAATGTTCTGGAGAGATCCACATATCGCGAAATTTTTGTTGGAAGCTCATCTTAATCCAGATCACGATTTAGCCAGCAGAAATCCAAATTTTTTGGATAGCTCAGTTCAATTCATTGATCAAATAGCAACCCAAAAGAACGACAAAAAAATCATTGACTATGGCTGCGGACCAGGACTATATTGTGAGCGGCTCGCAAAGAAAGGTTATGTGGTTACAGGGGTCGACTTTTCTGAGAATTCAATTCAGTACGCCAGAAAGAATGCCATAGTAAATGGGCTAAAGATTAACTATCGTAACGAAAATTATTTGAATCTAACTGACGATAATCAATATGATTTTGCGATACTTATCTATTGTGATTATGGGGCATTAGCACCTGATGACCGAAAGAAATGTTTACTAAACATTTGGAGGAGTTTGCATAAAGGTGGGAGATTACTTTTAGATGCTTTTACTGAGCACAAATATCATGCATTTTTAGAAGGTAATCATTGGAGTTTAAAAGAAGAAGGGGGTTTTTGGTCTCCTGATCCACATGTAGAATTAACTCAAAATCTAAAGTATGATGGTTTCACTTCACTCGAACATACAACTATAATAACCGAACAAAATACGGAAACCTACTATATTTGGAACCAATACTTTACTAAAGAAGCGTTATTAATTGAGCTGGAAGAAGCCGGTTTTTCTTTAATATCGATACACAATGATGTAAGCGGTCAAAAGGTTGATGGAGGCAATGATACCATTGCCCTGCTGGTAGAGAAATAGCTAAGTAGGATTTGAAGCGGTGAGCACATAAACATATCGGACTCTATCCATATTGATGGTAGAGTCCTTTTTCAATATCAACACTTAATTCGAAAAGTGAGCAATGATAATGGTCATTTTTCATTTTAAGTGCAGCTGTTCATACTTAATTTTCCGAAATTCCTTAGGTGTCATGTCACGATGTTTTTTAAATGACTGAATGAAATGATTCACGTGATTGAACCCGACCTTCTGGGCAATTTCTGTTATCGTGTATTCGGACGTTTCTAACAGCTCGCAGCTTCTTTTAATCCGGTACTTAACCAAATAGAAGTAGGGTGTCATATGTATGCTCTTTTTAAAGCTGCGGGTACATTCCGATACACTCAAATGGGCTACGTCAGCAATTTCTTTCAAAGTTATATTGTTTGTATAATTTTGATGAATGAAGCTGAGCATCAATTGCATTCGCTCTTGCTGAAGTCTGTTATGTTTAGAGGACTCTTCAGAATCTAGGGAAATATTAGAAATTAAAATTAACCATAGCTGTACCGTTTTGATGGAAATTTCATACTGCCACCCCCAAGTTTTCTCTATATCAAAGTCCTTTTTCATGTTCCAAAGGATTTGCAGGATTTGATTTTGCCACTCTGTCTCTCCTTTGAGTTCTATTGATAATAAGGACGAATTCGTATAGGGATGTACATAGCTCTTTTCCATAGCACTCTCGGAATAAAAAGCGAGCAGCTTCTCTGGAAAATTAAAACTGACATATTGGCCGTCAGAAGTGAGGTGTGTAACTATGTGAAGGACACTTTTATTAATAAAAATGGCCTGGCCTGCTTCCAAAGCATAGTTCACTCCATTAATTTGTATCGTTAGTTTTCCTCTAGTCACTAAAGTGATCTGTAAATCTTCATGCCAATGCAGATCGTTAAATCCTCTTCCTATAGGAATGGATTCGTGAATGGTATGAGTGTACATAATGTATGGAAATCCCGCGTCAGGATATTGAATCGTTTCATGCAATTGTTTTTTCAAAGTGCTGCTCCTTTATTTGACGATATTTCGATATAAATTAGAGATATTCTTACACAAAATAGATAATGGTGATGATATTATTATATCCAGCTTCGGCTTATCTGTGCACAGGTAATCGTCTAACAACTTGGAGGAGCTATGGATAATTCAAATAAATCTTCTTTTCTTTCTCACCCGTTTATTTTGTTATTTATCAGTATATTGTCTGTTTCAATTTCTTCTATCATGATAAAATTTTCAGATACTCCTACCTCTGTGGCTGGGATGTATAGGTTATTTATTTCCGTAATCATTATGCTTCCATTTGTACCTTGGAAAATGCTTCGCTCCTTTGGGATGAGTAAGAAAGAGTGGAGTATTGTTTTTTTAGCCGGTGTATTATTAGGACTGCACTTCCTATTCTGGATGGAATCACTGGTTTATACCTCAGTTGCAAGCTCCATGGTCATCTTGGCGCTGCAGCCATTATTTGTAATGATCGGATCGTATTTTCTATTCAAGGAACAAGCTAATTTGCTGACTATTTTTTGCTTAATCGTTGCTCTATTGGGGTCAATCATTATAGCATGGGGAGATATTAGTGTTTCAGCAGAAGCGTTATTCGGTGACGGTTTATCGTTAATAGGCACACTTTTTGTGTCAGCTTATTTCTTGGCAGGGCAGAAAGTTAGCCGCAAAATTGACGCCAATGTATACAGCATTATTGTCTTTTTAATTGGTGGCACTGTCATGCTCATCTACAATTTGATTAATAATTACTCACTAACCAACTACAACTCATCTGACTGGACTTATTTTTTGCTGCTTGCCATTATCCCAACTATGTTCGGTCAATATATTTTTAATATATTATTAAAATCTATTGGTGCAACTACGATCTCAGTAGGTATAATCGGAGAACCTGTTCTTGCCATTGTACTTGCGTACTTACTACTAGGAGAAACGATTTCTTTGTTTCAGTTCATAGGCGGAATGTTGACTCTATTGGGTATGGGAATGTACTTTTGGTCAAAATCTTTAAAGTATAATGTTCAAAGTAATAACAGAAGAATTGAGAATGAATTATAGCTGAATAGGAGAATACACGATGGCAACAATTGATGATTTTATGAAACTTGATATCCGTGTTGGAACGATTATTAATGCAGAGTTTTTTGCAGAGGCCAAAATACCTGCAATTAAACTTCAAATTGATTTTGGAACAGAGATTGGAGTTAAAGCATCGAGTGCACAAATAACGAATCGATATATGGCTGAAGAAATTATAGGAAAACAAGTTATTTGTGTAGTTAACTTTCCTCCTAGGCGAATAGCCGGTTTCAAATCAGAAGTATTGGTTCTTGGAGGGGTTCCGGAAAAAGGTGATGTGGTTCTCCTTAAACCAGATACAGAGCTGCCCAATGGAACAGTTATTGGTTAGAGAATTGTAAGTATAAAGTTAAAATTGCTAGATCAAGTAAATTAGAAGTCGCCTGCCCTTTGAGGCGGCTTTTTTCTTTAGCTGCAAAAGGGTAAGTACTTTCGTAACAGGAATGACTTCAAGCAGATTAAGTGGCTTTTTAAGCAGAGAGATTTGAAGACATGCTTGAAGAGAAGAATGTTGATCTGTTTAAGGTAAGCAGGGATTCCATTATTTAAAGTTTCGGGGGAAAAGCCCGAGAAATTCAATCTCGGTTTTGTTCTCCCCACTCACATAACTGTTCCAAAACAGGTAATAAAGTTTGCGCCCTATTCGTGAGACTGTACTCCACTTTTGGAGGAATTTGAGGATACTCTTTTCTTTTTACCAAACCATCCGATTCTAATTCCTTCAATTGTGAACTCAATGTTTTATAAGTAATAGCCCCAAGCTGCCTCTTCAGTTCGTTGAAACGAACAGTTTGGTTTTCGGCTAAAAGGTAAATAATCACCAATTTCCATTTGCCGCCGATCACTGACATTGTATAACCAAAGGATGTATCTTTAATATTTCTGTTATTGCTATTATATTCTGCTATTCCCATATTCACACTATCCTTTCGGGTAGTACCTATCAATAAAGTGCGTACTACTTTTTTAATTGTGCTCATTTTATACTAACCTTACATTTAAATAAAGGAGAGAAAAAAATGAGTCAATTTAAAACCTATGATCACGGTGTTGCATGGGAAGAAACCTTTGGCGTTACGCAAGGTTATAACGTCAATGGAACCATCTACATATCAGGACAATTCTCGCACAATATGCAGGGAGAGTTCGTTGGAGAAGATGACATTGAGGTACAAACGCTGCAGACGTTGGAGAACCTTGATCGCGTGTTGGCGGGTTTTGGTGTAACAAGATCGCATATCGCTGAAATTGAAGTTTTTTTGACTAACCCGAAAGAGCATTTCGAGCAGTGCATCATTCTGTACAAGGAGTATGTAGGAGACCATAGGCCAGCTGCAACCCTAGTCGGTGTATCAGGTTTGGCATTCCCGCACCAACTAATTGAAATCAGAGCCGTCGCACATGTTAATTGATAGCAACTTTACAGTAAGCTGGAGCAAATGAAATTAATTAAGCGAAAAAGATATGCTCAGACAATCAACATTTCACATCATATATAGTTACGAAAAGGGCAGTCTGATCTATAATGATCGGCTGCTTTTTAATTTGATTAATATAAATTCACCTTTATAAAATGGATGGTTGACTTAGAGCTATATCTAACCTGTACGGTAACAATAGTCACTATACAAAAAAGAAATCTTGAAGGGAGAACGCACAAATGAGTAAAGATATTTTTGAAAGAGATCGTTCAGGTGAAGTCATCTCGATTCATGACCCTGAATTTCATAAAATTGCCGAAGCTATTCAACGTGCGCAAAAACTGATTGCAGAATTGAATATGGGGTACCATGATACAAACAAAGTAAGAGACCTCTTCAGTCAGTTAACGGGAGAAAAAGTTGATGAAACATTTGAATTGCTGCCCCCTTTTTATACGGATTATGGTCAAAATATCCGAGTCGGAAAAGAGGTATTTATTAACCAAGGCTGCACATTCATGGATCGAGGCGGCATAACCATTGAAGATCATGTGTTGATCGCCCCCAAAGTCAATCTTGTCACCATTAATCATCCAGTCTCCCCTTCCCAAAGAAGATCGACCGTTTCAAATCCCATAGTTATTAAGAAAGGAGCCTGGATCGGCATTGCCGCGACCATTATGCCGGGTGTAACAGTGGGAGAGAATTCTATTATATCGGCGGGAGCGGTAGTGACCAAGGATGTACCTGCCAACACGATTGTGGCTGGGGTACCTGCAAAAGTAATAAAAACAATAGAAGAGTAGCACATATTAACATAAAAGCCTAAAAGTCTGAAGACTTTTAGGCTTAGAAATCATGTGAAGGGTTTCATCCTTGATTCGCAACAAAATTTCCTATTTTACTGCTTTTATGAATCTCTTCTGTACCGGCATCTAATGCAGTTTTGTAGTATGTGCATTTATGCTCGATGACTTCCATTGTCTTTCTTAACTCTTCAAGTTGTGCTTCTACGCTAGCTTTTCGTTCTAGGAACATACTGTATCTTTGCTCCAAGGTAGAATCGCCATCAGAACACCATTGAATAAATTCTTTAATATCCTTTATTGGCATCCCGGTAGACTTCAAACATTGAATAATCTTTAGAAAATCGATGTCGGATTCTTTGAACATACGAATTCCGCTGGAAGTACGCTCAACAAATGGCATGAGTCCTTCTTTATCATAGTAACGCAAAGTATATGAAGTGAGATTCAATTTTTTGGCAACTTCACAGATTGAGTATGTGGTCATCATTTCCCTCCAATTTTAACAACTTAGACTTCGAGCTAACTCTATAGTATTTGAGTGATGTTATCATTCTAGTACTCAGATGTCAAATGACCCATTATAAAATAATCAACCATTTGACTTAGAGTTAACTATAAGGATTATGATTGATTGCAAGAGAAAATTGTAGGGAAATGTCATATAAAAATGCGAATGTGAAGTGCGCTATTCCCGATCAGCATATTCTCTTAAAATTATTATATTTGGAGGTTACTAAATTGATTACTGCTAAAGCACGAGCTGTCGACGGTCCAGATAAATCGTTTCGGGCAGCTGAAATTAAACGACGTGATCTTGATTCACACGATGTATTGATTGAAATCAAATTTGCTGGCATATGCCATTCTGATATCCATACAGCTCACGGTGAATGGGGACCAGTTAACTATCCTCTCGTACCTGGTCATGAAATAGCCGGGATTGTAACGGAAGTAGGATCAGAAGTTACAAAGTACAGCGTAGGTGACCGAGTAGGCGTTGGATGTATGGTTGATTCCTGTGGCGAATGTGAGAACTGCCAAAAAGGAGAAGAACAATACTGTCTCAAAGGAAATATCCCTACTTACGCTGGCGTTGACAAATACGGTGAACCTACTCAAGGTGGGTACTCTTCCCATATCGTTGTAACTGAAGAATTCGTAGTCAGAATTCCTGACAATATTGGGCTTGATGCGGCTGCACCATTACTTTGTGCAGGTATCACGACGTATTCGCCGCTAAACCATTGGGGAGCTGGTCCAGGTAAGAAGGTAGCGGTTGTAGGATTGGGCGGTCTTGGTCACATGGCCGTTAAGATTGCGCATGCGATGGGCGCAGAAGTAACTGTTCTGTCACAATCGTTGAAGAAAAAAGAAGACGGCTTACAATTTGGCGCAGACAGCTACTATGCGACAAGTGAACCAGAAACATTTGAAAAACTTACTGGACATTTTGATTTGATCATTAATACCGTCAGTGCCAATATCAACCTGGATGCTTACTTCTCGCTGCTCACGCTGGATGGAACCTTGGTGAACGTTGGTGCTCCTGGGGAGCCGATGTCGCTGAATGTAATGTCCCTTATCGGCCATCGCCGTTCATTTGCAGGTTCAATGATCGGAGGCATCCGTGAAACACAAGAAATGCTGGACTTCTGTGCAGAGCACAATATTGTTCCTATGATTGAAGTGATTTCAGCAGATCAGATTGACGAAGCATACAAGCGTGTATTAGCTTCAGATGTTAAATATCGATTTGTCATTGACAACAGCACACTGTAAGTTGTTTTTGGCTAGTTCTACAAGTGGTTATGAAGGTGTATTAAAAGCGATCGCTTTTAATACACCTTTATTTTGTTTATTGTGAATGAGGGTACCGGAACGATCGTTGGAGCTATATAAAAAAAGAATAAACTCTGAGAGGTCGCATAATATGCGGCTTTTTTTATGATGCAATCTATTCAACAGTGCTGCTAGATCAAATGAAATCTAGTGCAATTTTTGGCTAATTTTAAATATTCTATGTCTAATTTCTCATCTCACCCTATGATAAAATCCAATTAATTATTTTCTGGCATTAGAGCTGAATTAAGAGAATAATTCAAAAAAAGAAAAGGGGAGTATAGATGAAAAAGAAGATGATAAATCTTGCGGTACTGACCTTATGTAGTTCATTATTTTTAAGTGCATGCGGTGAGTCAAACTCTGCTGGGGAGCCAACGGATAGTACAGACGGTAAAGCAACCATTAGCTGGATGAACATTCTGCATACGCCTTCGCCTCCGACCGATACTGTACTGACCAAAATTGAGGAAGTAACGAACGCCAACATCGAATTCGCCTGGGTTCCGGACTCCTCGAAAGAAGAGCGGATCAATACATCCCTAGCTTCTGACTCCATGGCCGACATTGTATCTTTGACAATGCTGGAGAATTCATCTGTCCGTAATGCGCTAAAGGCAGGAGTATTTTGGGAGATTAGCTCCTATTTAGACGAATTCCCAAATTTGTCGGCAATCTCTCAAGACATGCGTAATTCAGCCTCTATTGAAGGAAAGCTTTATGGTATACCCATGCAGAAGGACGTTGCCCGAAACGGAGTCATCATTCGTAAAGATTGGCTGGACAAATTAGGGCTTTCTGTACCGAAGACGACAGATGAATTGATGGAAGTTGCTAAGGCATTCACGGAACAAGATCCAGATGGAAACGGAGCTAAAGATACAACGGGGTTTATTGATCGAGCTGACCTTGTCTTTGGGGCATTCAAGACGCTCGGATCTTATTTTGGAACGCCTAGCAGCTGGGCCGTTAGTGATGACGGAAAGGTCACTCCTGAGTTTGAAACCGAAGGCTACTTAAAGACCATGGATTTTATGAAAGAGTTATATGAAGGCGGTTACATTAATCAGAGTTTTCCTGTTACTGCCAAGACGGATCAGCAGCAAGGCTTTTCACAAGGAAAAGCAGGCATTTATGTAGGAGCTCTGTTTGACAGTAAAAACATGCTTAACTCTGCCAAAGGTATTCAAGATGATATGGAGCTGGTTATGGTAAACGATATAACTTCGACGGGAAATGAAAGTGACCGTGCCATCTGGTCAACCAGTAACGGGGTTGGCGGACTCCTTGCTTTTCCCAAATCGGAAGTAAAGGATGAGCAGGAGCTTAAGCGTATTCTTCAATTTGTAAATGATCTCATGTCTGAAGAAGTGTATGCACTTATGACTTATGGCATTGAAGGGACTCACTATTCGATGAGTGCAGACAAGTCGGTAACGATTACAAATCAAAAATTGTGGGAGCAGGAAGTTCAGCCTTTTGCCTCTTCCAGGCCAAAGGAGCCGGGTTATGAAATCCATGATAATGATCCTTTAAGAACTGAAGCTGGAAGACTCATTCAAGAAAATGCTACTTTTGCTGTCCTCAACCCTATGTACTCCTTAGAGTCCGAAACGTATTCCTCACAAGGTTCAGAGCTCCAAAAAATCATCACGGATGCTACTTATAAGTATATTCTCGGAGAAATGGATTTGGATAAATATAAGCAAGAGGTTCAAAAATGGAGAAAATCAGGTGGAGATCAGATCATCACCGAGTATGAAGCTGCATATAAAGCTGTGAACGGTTAAGAGCATGTCCTAGTAATTTCCTAAAAGGTGCCCGAATGGTGTGATAGTCTGCTAACTTTTCGGGCGTCTATTTATTTGATTTATTATGATAACGCATACAAAATACCCTTTGAAAGGGGTGATTTTATGAACTAGCAATAACATCATAGCAGTGTATGCATTTCTAATTATAAGGAGGAAAGTAATGAAAAAGTTCGTATCCGCATTACTGATTGTTTCCCTGTTCATGTCTTCAATACCAAGTATGACATCTGCAGACACAGCACCTGCTTCGCAAGCTGATCGACTCCCTGCATTTCCAGGGGCTGAGGGTGGGGGAATGTACACGACGGGCGGAAGAGGCGGAGAGGTATATGAAGTAACTACGCTTGCAGATTCCGGGCCGGGTTCACTTCGGGAGGCTGTAAGTAGAGACAATACGACAATTGTGTTCAGAGTTGGCGGAACTATACATTTGGAATCACCGCTTAAGATTACGGGTTCTAACCTTACAATTGCAGGCCAGACAGCACCAGGAGAAGGTGTTACAGTATCTGACTATGCAACGTCGATCGAAGCGGATAATGTCATCATTCGTTATATGCGTTTTAGACTGGGGGACAGACATCCGAGCGAAGATGATGCTTTCGGGGGAAGGTACCATAAAGATATTATTATTGACCACAGCTCGTTCAGTTGGTCAGTTGATGAAGTGCTAAGCATGTATGTTAATGAAAACACAACCGTACAGTGGTCCATTGTTTCAGAGAGTATGCTGATGACATCCCATCAAAAGGGAAGACATGGCTATGCTGGTATCTGGGGCGGGAATAATGCATCGTTTCACCATAATTTAATTGCACATAATGTCAGTCGTAACCCAAGGTTTGCTGGATCTCCGGATTTCCCTACAGATTCCTATAACAATATTATTTACAACTGGGGATTTTTCTCTGCTTATGGCGGCGAGGAAGGCAACTATAATTTGAGAAATAACTACTATAAATATGGCCCGAATACTTATCAATCCGTAAGAGACCAAATATTTTTAGATGTCAGTGCGAACACTCGTCTATTTATAGATGGAAACATTATGGACGGTTCACCTGAAGTGACTGCTAATAATTGGCTTGGTGTGGGAGAACTAGCGAATCCCGAATCCAAGCTCGATTCACCTGTGTTGATGCCAAATCCTGTCAACTTGGACTCTGCTGAGATTGCTTATGAGCGAGTGCTTGAAGAAGCAGGGGCCGTTCTGCCGCGAAGAGATGCGATTGATGCTCGAGTTGTCGAGGAAGTGAAAAACCAGTCAGGCAAGCACATTAATTCACAAAAAGAAGTAGGAGGATACCTTGAGTTTGAAGAAACTGTATCCCCGCTTGCCGACGATGATCATGATGGAATACCGAACGATTGGGAAATAGCGAACGGTCTTAATCCGGCTGATGCAGAGGATCGAAATGGTATTCATTCCTCAGGGTATACAAACTTGGAGGTGTATCTAAATAGCATCACGGGTAATGGATCAGTTAATCCGACTGCTTCTATTAGTTCTCCTGCTGAACATGCCATTGTAGAGGAAGGCTCGACTGTGGAGATTCAAGCTGTCGCCTCTGATACCGATGGCAGCGTTTCAAGAGTAGAGTTTTATCAAGGTGATATCAAGCTTGGTGAGGACAGCACAGCGCCTTATTCGTTTCAGTGGGAGAATGTGCAGAATGGAACTCATTTTCTGACGGTACGTGCTATTGATGATTCCGGGACTTCAACACAATCAAGTAATGTTGCCGTTCATGTAAATAAATTAGGGGAGATAACCCCATGGCAATCAGCAGATGTCGGAACACCTGGAATTGCCGGTCATACACAGCTTGGAGAATCGGATACAGAAGTAACTGTGAAGTCTGCTGGCGATATTGACAATAAAGCTGATCATTTCCATTATGCCTATCAGGAGCTCAGCGGTAATGGAGAAATCGTGGCTCGAGTCGAGAGCATTACGGGTACGGATGATGGAGCCGAAGCGGGAGTAATGATCCGCGATAATCTGGAAGAAAGTTCTAAAATGGCGGCGTTGTTGGTCTCTTATGTTAAATACGGCAAGAAAAGCATCGCAATGACACGAGCTGCTGAGGGTGATAGCTTAATCAAAAAAGAGCCGGAAGATTTTATTAATACTCCTTACTGGGTTAAAATGGTTCGATTGGGGGACCAATTCACATCGCTTATTTCTGAAAATGGTACCGAATGGAAGGTCGTCGATTCGGTTGTCATTCCAATGGAGGATACCGTCTATTTCGGACTTGCAGCTGATGCATCTAAAGCGGATGATGATGTCAATAAGTACAATACTTCTGTATTCTCCAATGCTTCAGTAAACCCACTAGACATTGATTTTCCTACGGCTCCAGAAGGTATTAATGCGGCAGCTGGATTGAACTCCGTAGAGCTTAATTGGGATGAAGTTACGGCAGCCGATGAATATAACGTGTACCGCAGTATCATTCCCGGTGGTCCATATGAGCTAATTGCGACAGGAGTGTTGAATAATTCATATACCGATTCGGAAGTCATAGTGGGAATGACCTATTATTACACGGTCACAGCTCAGAATAGCAAGGGCACAAGCTTTAACTCAAATGAAGTAAGTGCTGTACCGGAAGGAGATCGGGAAACCGTCTATTATATCGATGAAAATTTTGAAGACGTGGCAAACGACACGACTCCATCGGGTTATACATTTGCACCGAGCCCACAGGATCCCGAACATAAGGTCGTGGTGACAAACATTCCTACAGAAACTGTGGGAAATACCTCCAGTAAGGCACTTCTCTTATACGATAATGGGGTAGGCAGTACGGAATTTTTCCGTAAGTTTGCACCGCAAAAAGGTAAATTTATTATGGAAGTCGACATGACCTCACCAAGCTGGCCAGGTACCTCGACAGTTCTGAACCTGCAGGATGAGACGGGCAGCAAAACGGCACTGTCCCTCCAATTACGCAAACCAACAGCCCCTGCTGCGGAGCCTGACTATACGCTAGTGTATAAAAGAAATGGAGCAGATTACAAACTAACGGATCCTCTTGTTAATAACCAGTGGTACAATCTGAAACTTATTGTAAACGTAGCTGCGATGACAGCGGATATCTACATCGATCATACGCTTGTCCAAGATGATGCACCGTTAGAGTCCGATCTGACAGCAACAGGCATAGGCAGAATCGCGACAAAAACTCCTGGAACCGGTAAGGGAACGATCTATTATGATAATCTCAAAGTTTACGTTGAGCCGGTAGAGAGTCCTAAAGGTCTTATCGCGTTACCTGGTAACGAGAAAGTTCAACTTGATTGGACGGCTGCGGAGGGTGCTTCAACCTATAATGTGAAAAGGAGTCTAACAGAAGGCGGACCTTATGAGACCGTAGCAGATGGAATAACGGATGTTTCCTATATTGATGAAAATGTAATTAACGATACAACTTACTATTATGTGGTGACGGGAAATGGATCTACGGGAGAGAGTGGTCCTTCAAATGAAGTATCGGTAACTCCTTCCCCCGCAGCAGTCAGACCTGAGGCTCCTTCAGGGGTTACTGCCTCAGCTCGAAGCGCACAAGCAGACCTAACCTGGCAGCCTGTTGAGAATGCCATTAGCTACACAATAAAAAGAAGCACAAACCCCGAAGGACCTTTTGAGCCTGTTGCATCAAAAGTGTCATCAACATTATACAGAGACGGTGGATTAGATAATGGCATCACCTATTATTATGTCATTTCTGCTGTAAGTATTGGAGGAGAAGGGGAGAACTCCAATCCGGTCACCATCACACCTACAGCGCATCTTTCTACACCATCATTGTCTGTGCTTCCTCTGCCTAATGCTGCAGAGCTTCAATGGGAGACTGTAGATGGCGCAACGTCTTACGAAATAAAGCGGTCAAATTCTATACACGGTCCTTATACCGTTATTGGTACGGTGTCCGAATCGACGTATTTAGACTCAGCTCTTCTAAATGGATCGCCGTATTATTATAAGGTCGCTGCTGTAAACAGCAGTACTTACAGTCTTGATTCCTCTCCAGCGGGTGTTCGTCCTTTCGCTGATGACGGTACTCCTGCAGCACCTTCAGGATTATCAACTGAACCAGACAAGGCGAGTGTAATACTGAACTGGGATCCTGTGCCGGGGGCTTCGTCTTACTCCGTTAAGCGAGGTGTTTCAGAGAATGGTCCTTTCGAGCAGGTTGTCAGTGATGTTACCGCTGCAACCTATACGGATTCCGGTCTCACAGATGGGGTTCCTTACTTCTATATCGTATCAGCATCCAATGAAGCGGGAGAGGGTGCGTCTTCTCTGACCGTTACAGAGGTGCCTACATTGGTGTTAACTGTTGATACAGACGGCACTGGACAATATTCAAAAGTTCAAGATGCCATTAATGCTGTTCCAAGCCAGAGCTCCATTCCAACAGTGATTAAAATTAAAGACGGTATTTATCGAGAAAAAATAAGTGTGCCTTCCGATAAAATTAATTTACGTATCATTGGAGAAAGCAGAGAAGGTACAATTCTGATTTATGGAGACTCTGCCAGTACATTAGATACTAATGGAAATCCACTGGGAACTTCAAATAGCTACAGCTTCAGAGTTCTGGCGAATGATTTCTCTGCAGAGCGTCTCACTATTCAAAATGATGCAGGAATAGATGCTGGGCAAGCTGTTGCGCTTTACGCTAACGCAGATCGTCTCTTATTCCGTGACGTTAGCTTAAGAGGACATCAGGATACTTTATACGCCAATAATGGTCGTCACTATTATACGAATAGTTATATCGAAGGCACAGTAGATTTTATATTTGGAAATGCAACTGCTGTGTTTGAAAATAGCATGATCCATAGTCTCAGAGGCGGTTATGTGACGGCTGCTTCTACTGGAGCAGGAAAGCCGGGTTATGTATTTATTAATAGCCGGATTACTGCAGATCCAGGCATTACAGGTGTAGCATTGGGAAGACCATGGCGTGGGGATGCGAATGTGATTTACGTGAACAGCTTTATGGGTGATCATATTTCGCCTGAAGGCTGGAATAACTGGGGGAATGCTAATAATGAATCAACCGCCCGTTACGGCGAATATGCAAGCTTCGGGCCGGGGGGAAATCCGAAGAACAGACACAGCTGGACTAAACAACTAACTATTGAAGAAGCTGCATGGTATACTCCAGCTAACATTTTTAGCGGAAATGATGACTGGGATCCTACCTCACCAATAAGCATGGTTGACAGTAACCGGGAGCTCGCAGAATTGAACTTAGACGGTGCAGCTTTGCCTGATTTTAATCCTCTGGTTACAACTTACCAAGTTGAGCTCGAAGATCAAAGTCCTATCCCGGTCGTTTCTGCAATTGCCACATCGGATAAGTCGGTTGTTGCAATCGAACAAGCGGAGAGTGTCCCCGGCAGTGCAATGATTCAAGTGACTTCCCAAGATGGAGGCATTAAAACCTATGAAATTCAATTTGTAATCGGCGAGACTGAAATCATTGATGTCGACCCGCCCGTTCTTCAGCTTGAAGTGGATAAGCCGGTCCTCAAAGCAAGAGGACATAAAATGGAGACCATCCGTGTTACTCCTAACGCAACCGACAATGGATCTGGAGTTGCATCCATCGTACTTGTATCTATTACAAGCAGTGAACCTGACAACGGAAAAGGTGATGGGAATACGGAAGACGATATACAGGGAGCAGAGTACGGAACTCCAGATTATGAATTCCAATTGCGAGCTGAACGATCAGGAGCTGGTTCAGGGCGAGTATATACAATAACCTATGAAGCGGTTGATTTTGCGGGCAATCGAACTACAGCGGATGTTACCGTAACCGTTGAGCATTGATAGGTAAAGGGAGTGCCTACCTTATAGGCACTCCCTTTTTTTGATTGTTTCTTATACGTAGTTATTTCAGGTACTTGCTAACGTTGTTTCTAAACTCTCTTGGAGACATCCCGTAAATGCTGTAAAAAACTCGATTAAATGTTCGTTGACTCTCAAATCCGGCATTACTGCTAATGGTGGTAAACGATGCGTCCGTTGTACGTATAAGATTGGAAGCGTATTCAACTCGAAGCAGGGAAAGATAATTACGGAAATTCATCTTAATTCTTTCTGAAAATATACGAGAGATATAGTATTTGCTGACACAGAATTCGGAGGCAAGGGAATCAAGAGTAATCGGCTCTGTAAAATGATTAGCCAGGTACTCCATTATTTTTTTGGACATGTCCTGTACAGGTATCCGGGGCCTTTCCCTTAATTCGATATGACGAAGCAGATGAGACATAATGATATAGGTCCAGCCTAGTTTCGCTGCAAAATCCTCAATCTTATTAATTTGTTTCAATGCGTAGACCGCATCCTCATGTATGCGTTCTCTAGTAATTAAAGGAGTGGCAGGTTGAAAAAGATTTAAATCAGGAAAAATACCGCCTAAAATGCGCGGGTTAAATATAATTAGCATTGCATCCGCAGCATTCTGTCCTACTTTATAGTACCTGTGAACAATGTCTGGCAAAATGAGCGCTGCTTCACCTTCATGTACCGAGAATGCATTTTCATTAATGAACATGTGCTGCACCCCGGAAAACACATATAATATTTCGATATGTCCATGTAAATGGGCAGGAAACGTCAATTGTCTTGCATTATGTTTTATGATTAAATCACCCGATCTTATTTCATAAAAAGGAATCATGAATGAACACCTCTGTGATCGAATTTTCAACATATTTCGGATGGTTTTTGCTATAAGGGATCGTGCGTTGTTATTTAAGGTCAAGAGTAAGGTTTCCATTGTATGTATCAAAGCTCACGGTCTCATTTGTCCACTTTGGAGAATTATAATTAAAAATATCTTCTTGGGAGAGATATAAGTCATAGGGCTCTTCCAGGGTTACCTCCTTAGTGGTTAGCTCTGTTAGAAACAGCCCAAACCATTTTGTCTGGAATACACGATAATGTGTTATCCCTTGATCCATTAAGTTAGCTCGATGTTCAACTATAATGCTTCCTTTATTCCCTGGAACAGTTACATGTTCATAACTGAATGGATTGAATATGGGTGTGAAGGAATGTTTAATCAAGAGAAAAAAAGATAGGGTAGTTACGATAACCAACAGTATAAGCCTGTTGCCTTCACTTTTTCTAGCTAGCCAAAAAAACAAAATCATATACAGTAAGATGGGGACTAAGTAATTGCTTTGTCTGAAGATCGTAATATCATAATCTATTACTGAAGAGAAAAGCCAAACGATATCTAACGCTATGATTAGTAGAGTGAAAATGTAACGTAGTTTCCGTATTGGTACAGCCATAATATCACATGCCTTTATAAAATTTATTGTTAATTGCGTTTTTCTTAAACCTAATGTACTTTTTATACGTTTAGTTATAGAGTACTTTGAATTTTGTTTTGAATTTGCTGACTAGAGCCTACCAACAGAAGTATAAAGTTATGAATACTCTAAATTATAAAACTAAAAGTGGGGAAAAGGCAGACCATGGGGTAGTTTAAATCGATTACTTTGCAGGAGATAGAACTAAGTGAAGTAGCGGTCCCAGATATTTCAATTAATAATATTGACGATGTTCCTGCTAATCAGATACATATTCCGCTGGACTTGGCTAATAACCCATCTTATGAAATTAATTCAAAATAATTCGAGTAATCCTATCTCTCAGTTATTAGGAGCATATACCACTGATTATGGAAATGGACATTTAGAACTCCATGCTAACTACATTCTAGAAAGCGGCTCCATTGTCGATATTATTCAAGTGCCATTGAATATATCTCCTGATGCAGCTGTTGAATTATATAATTCAGAATTGTATCCTGATGCTGAAGTAACTAAAGGACAAATTAATGAGTTTAAAGCAATCTATGTTAATGGAGAGAATAGAAAAGCAATTCATCTGATATCGGATAAATATGCTTATACGATACTAACTGTTTTTAATGATATTGGCATAGATTACTTAGAAAAAGTAGCAAAACTTATTGATAAGAACTGAAGATAATTACTCTATT
This sequence comes from Neobacillus mesonae, assembly GCA_023715865.1. Classification (GTDB taxonomy): domain Bacteria; phylum Bacillota; class Bacilli; order Paenibacillales; family Paenibacillaceae; genus Paenibacillus. Next base: position 1,093,598 of record JAMBOW010000001.1, on the reverse strand, counting down.
GTTATACTCCACAGATCTTTATTTACGCTTAAAATTGCAAGGAGTTATTATATGAAACTAGCATTATTTATTTTTCAAATCGTTGGTTTTTTAATAATTACTTTAGGCGGTTATTACGTCTATAGAGCAAGACAGATCGAAGGCATGGGCGCGCTGGGAGCTGGCTTCTTAGGAGCAGCCATAATCGGCTTCGGAGCTTTGACGGTTATCACCTCTGCGATCATTTATTGGATTCAAAAATGGAGAGCAAGTCGAAAGCTAAAAGATAACTAACGTGAAGTGATACTTGTATATGCCTGAGCCTGCCAGCTGGTACTCTCAGTAATGGGATAAAATTGATATACAGAAAGCAGCTGATCAACGTGATCGGCTGCTTTTTCTTCAACATCGCTTTGACATATGTATGAAAGTGTTGTAATGTGTTTGCATACACGATTTAACGCTTAAAAGCATTTTAGTGAAAGAGTAAATGATGAACCTGTAGTTTTAGTATGGTGTCATGTTAAGCAAATAGACTGGACATTATTGAAAGTCATTGTAATAGCATTACTGAGATCATATCTACATGTAAAGGTCAAATTTCTAGAAGAAGGCATGAATCACACTTATTATTTGGTGTTAAAGCTAAGTCCTTTCGTCACTAAAACGAAGGGGCTTTTTTTATTGGGTTCCTCTTTTTAAAGCTTGCAGCAGAAAATCGAAAAACATCATTGTTGGAGGAATCAAGTATGGATCAAGAAAAAAAAGTGCTTAAGATCCATTCAGCTGAAGCAGTGTTGGTGACAGTGCTGTTAATGGGCTTGCTGGGATATCTGATCATAGGAATGAAGGTTGTTCCTCATATCGCAATTATGTCAGGAATTGCTCTACTGCTGATTTACGGGGTTATAAAAAAAGTCACATTCAATGAATTGGAACGATCCATGACAGAGGGGGTTAAATCTGGAATAGGAGCCGTCATGATTTTCTTTTTTATTGGTATGTTGATCAGCTCTTGGATGGCGAGCGGTACGATTCCAACCTTTATCTACTTATCTGTTGATATGGTTTCAGGGAAATTCTATTATGCGATTACATTCATTGTTACAGCAATTATAGGTCTTAGTATTGGCAGTTCGCTGACGACAGCAGCAACATTAGGGGTCGGCTTCATAGGGGCAAGCACGGCGTTGGATGTTTCCCCTGTTATTACTGCGGGGGCTGTGGTTTCCGGAGCATTTTTCGGGGATAAAATGTCGCCTTTATCGGATACGACAAACCTTGCTTCCAGCGTTGCTGGTGCAGATCTGTTTGATCATATTAAAAATATGGCATGGACCACAATACCTGCGTTTATTATCTCATTTATTATTTATTTGTTTATTTCACCGCAGGATACAGCTAAAAGTATTGAGCAAATTGAGATTGTGAAAGAGACGCTGCTAAATCAGGACCTTGTGAACTGGTACTCACTGCTGCCGTTTTTAGTATTAGCCATACTTGCGATTAAAAAAGTTCCTGTCCTTGCTACTTTATTTGCAGGTACTCTATCCGCTCTAATCATATCCCTATGGGTGAATAACGGAATCGAACCAAAGGGTATATTTGATCTGCTATACTCAGGTTACAAGTCGACTAGTGGTGTAGAGCAAGTGGATTCAATGCTGTCTAGAGGCGGAATAGAAAGTATGATGTCCAGCGTATCCGTTATCCTGCTTGCTCTAAGCATGGGTGGATTATTATTTAGACTAGGCATAATTTCTGCATTGTTATCGAGCGTTCAAAGTATATTAAATCGAATTTCTTTGTTAATCTGCTCAACGGCAGGAATGGCGGTAGCCGTCAATTTTATTATTGGAGAGCAGTACTTATCCGTACTGTTGCCCGGAAACGCATTTAAAGAATATTATCAAAAAGCCGGCTTAGAGCCGAGGCACCTTTCACGCGTGCTTGAGGATGCGGGGACGGTCGTAAACCCGCTTGTACCATGGGGTGTCTGTGGTGTGTTTTTAACCTCTGTTCTAGGAGTGTCTGTGATTGACTATGCACCGTTTGCCTTTTTCTGTTTGTTATGTCCGTTAATCACCATATTCTACGGATTTACAGGCATTACATTGCCCAAAAATATAAGAGAAAAATCATAACGGTTTACGAAAAAGAGGAGTAGATGATCCTAAGTCATCTACTCCTTACTTTATTGTTAAGGTTGTTCGTTCTTCGAACACTCGAGAGAATCAACTGGTGTTCTTTTAAGAATATTGGTCAGATGTCGAGTTTACGGTTACCAATCCATTTCACCATCTCAGGATCGCGGTGTGAAAAGAACAAACTCTGTTTCGTATCTAACGTAGTCATCAACTCTATATCCTCTTGGCTTAATTCAAAATCAAAGATATTGAAGTTTTCGATAATTCTCTCTTTGCGTACAGACTTCGGAATCACAACAACTTCTCTTTGTGTCAACCAACGTAAAACCACTTGAGCAACGGATTTATTATACCTTTCAGCTATAGATACCAATTTCTCATTCTCGAATAAGTTGTTTCTCCCTTCAGCAAAAGGTGCCCAGGATTCGATTTGCACATTATTCTCTTTCATGAAAAGTGCATTATCGATCTGCTGGTTGAATGGGTGTGTTTCAACTTGGTTTACGGCAGGGACTACTTCATTGTGAATCATCAAATCAATCAGGCGATCTTCATGGAAGTTACTGACGCCGATTGCACGTATTTTTCCTTCACGATACAGTTCCTCCATAGCGCGCCAAGAACCAAACACATCACCGTAGGGCTGGTGGATTAAATACAAATCCAAATAATCCAACTGCAATCTTTCCAGTGATTTTTCAAAAGCCTTTTTAGTACGTTCATAACCCGTATCCTGAACCCAAAGTTTCGTAGTGATAAATAAATCCTCTCTTGCTACACCACTTCGTTTAATCGCTCTGCCAACTGCTTCTTCATTTAAGTAAGAGGCAGCAGTATCAATGAGCCGATATCCTGCCATGATAGCGTCATAAACACTTTGTTCGCATTCATTCTGATCTGCAATCTGATAGACACCAAAACCCAGAATAGGCATCTCAACTCCATTGTTCAACGTTACTTTTTGCATATGAAATCCTCCAATTATTAATAATTATGTGTAGATCAATCTAATCTGTATCTATAACGACACCTTTATCTTTCACATTCTTATTATGTACCCGTTGATAAAGCGAGCGTTATCCTATTCATGTCAAATGTTTGCCTAATCCTCTCACTAGCACTTATTTAACAGATAAATATGATTTATAATCAAACTACAAAGAAAGATGGATCGGGGAGGATTAAATGTCTCAAACAATTGCTAAGCGGCAAAATGAACTTACCCAAATTATTAATCGTTATGCAAAAATTAATGGTGTTCACGCTACTGCCATTCCTTCATTGTTTTTCATACGTGACTCTAATGCATTCGTGCCGCGCCATGGAGTATATAAACCTTCCTTTTGCATTGTGGTTCAAGGAGGGAAGGAGGTATGGCTGGGGCAGGAACGCTTTGAGTACAATCCAGCAGATTACCTAATTGCATCTGTCAACTTGCCGGTTATTGCTCAAGTCACTGAAGCTTCCTCCGAAGTTCCCTATTTGGGCTTTAAACTTGAATTTACGGCGAATCAAATTCTTGAGGTTTTGCGAGATTCTGAAATCGAAGCTGGACCTAAAGAAAACGCAAAGCGAGGTATGTATGTCAGCCGTCTGGAGCAGCCTCTACTGGATGCGGTCATCAGGTTAGCTCGATTGCTGGACAACCCGAAGGAAATTCCAATTCTTGCTCCGCTGTTTACAAAGGAAATTTTGTATAGAGTGTTGCAAGGTCAGCACGGAGCAAGACTGGAACAAATGGCTGTTGAAGGCAGCTCTGCTCATCAAATAAAAGACGTTATCGAACACATCACGAATAACTTTAATAAGTCACTTCGGATTGAGGAGCTTGCAGAGAAAGTGAATATGAGTGTCTCATCGCTGCATAGACACTTTAAAGAGGTAACCGCTATGAGTCCTATTCAGTTCCAAAAAGAGTTGAGGCTTCAGGAAGCCCGGCGTCTGTTATTAACCGAGTCGGCTGATGCCACTGAGACGGCATTTCGAGTAGGTTATGAAAGCCCTTCGCAGTTTAGTCGTGAGTATTCCCGAATGTTTGGTTTCCCGCCTAGGCAAGATATAAAGCGCCTAAAAACATAATGTAACCAATGAAAAGCTGATATCGACAATGAGGTTGAAGAAAGGTTCGATCCATACACCATTAAAGGCAAGCCTTATGGCTTGTCTTTTTAATATGTAAGCAATTTGATGCTAAAGAGTGTTGAGAGAATTAGGCAATGATTTGACATGAATGGGATAACGGCCATTTTGTATTTACTTCATAATATGAATAAACATAGAGTGACCTTCGACAGGTTGAAGGAGGATAGAGTTGTTCAAAAGACTAAAAAATTTGTTTGCAATCAAGGGATATAGTTTATTTGTCATTTGTGTTTTATTGGTCGGCACAGGAATTTCAATAACGCTGCCTTATTTAGCTCTTTATTGTACAACGGAATTGGGAATGAGTGCAGGATCATTTGGAATTTTTACAGCTGTGAGCTCATTAAGTGGTGTGGTGGCAAACTCGTTCATAGGTAGATATTCTGATCGTATGCAGGAACGAAAATTGATAATTATTTTAGCCACAGTTTCTTCTGCTTTGGGTTATACTTCCTATTTAGTGTTTGATCATTATTTAGTTTTACTCATGCTCGTTAGTTTTTTTAGTGGAATAGGGGCAGCCGCTATGCCTCAAATTTATGCCTATGCTCAGGAATCGGCTGCAGAAAGCAAATCGGACGACAAGATATTTGCGATGTCGACTTTGCGCACACTTGTATCTCTCGGATTCCTGGGTGGACCTTTAATTGGAACAGTAATTTTAGGGACTATTGGATACGAGGGGCTCTTTATAGGGACTTCAGCCATATTTCTTATCATTGCATCTCTGGTGCTTCTCTTTTTGCCTAAAAGAAGAGCTGTTCAAAAGAAGGGATCAGCTAATGCTGTACCCATATCAGTCAGCCGAAGGCCGGTTTGGCTTCCTTTCATCGCCTTCATCTTTCTATTTGCGGTTAATGCCATAAACGGGATCATCACGCCTTTGTTTATAGTAAACGAACTTCAAGGTACGCACACTGATGTCGGATGGGTGGTTAGTATCTGTGCCGGTTTAGAGATTCCCATTATGTTTGTGCTAGGCGCATTGGGGAGAAAGTTATCTAACCATTCATTGATGATCAGCGCCTGCTTTATCGCAATACTTTACAATATTATATTAAGTGTTTCTACCCATTCCTGGCAGATTATTGGGGCACAGGTTTTGCAGGCAGTGTTTGTAGCTATTATTATGGGCAATGGACTTAGCTACTTCACAGAACTGCTGCCGAATTCACCGGGGATGTCTTCAACGATTTACTACAACGGAACCATTATTGGAAGGTTAGTGGGAAATTTAGGTGGCGGAGTCATTGCTCAGTTTGCGGGAGTTCGTGACGTTTATTGGGTATGTCTAGCCATTGTTATCGTTACGTTCTTTATATTGTGGAGTCTAAAACCCCGAAAGGGTATTAAGGCAGCCGGTCAATAGTTGATCGGCTGTCTTTTATTGAGCTAGGGAGCAGATGCACTTGCACTTGTAGTATTTGAGTATTGTTATTTTTATACAATTATTTTATAATGAGTGAAAATTCACTCAAAAAAAAGGAGGGAGTCTCTTGCCACGCAGTAAAGAACAGTTTGAAGAGATGCGCAAAGCAACTAGGGAAAAAATTCATTCGTCTGCGATGCACTTATTTGTCCATCAAGGATACGGCTCAACTAATGTTCAAAATATCGCCGACTCGGCTGGTATTAGCATTGGGCTATTGTATCGTCATTATAAAACAAAGGATGAGCTGTTTCAGGAATTGGTTGCTTACGCAGTGGACGGATTGAGACGTAATATTACTTTTTTTAACGAATCTGGTCTGTCGCCTAAGGAGTTAATCGCACAGTTTGTCGACGAGGTCTACAGCGATTTGAGTCAGGGAGAAGAGCTGGCTAATCTGCTCATCCTTATTAATCAATCGTTATTAGCTGGTACTGACACCACCTCTGGTCAAAATAAAGAGATTCTTGAGGTAAACTCCAGACTGCTTGATTCTACGACAGAGCTCATTCGCAAAGGACAGCAGCTTGGAGAATTACGAGAGGGTAATGCCGAAGAAATGGCGGTCTTTTTTTACGCCTCGATTCAAGGTCTGGCTGAAATGAAAGTATTGCTTAACCATAATTTCACTGTGCCTTCACCGTCTATCATCACTGCATTTCTATTTAAGTAAAGGGAGTGATCAGGGTATGCTTAAAGTCGTTAGGGCAGATCAAGCCGAGTTTGATGTGAGAGAAGGAATTTCTAAAATATTCGCAGAGGGATTCACACAATGGCTTGGCTTCTTCTCCAAGGATCCATTAAAGATTTCAGCTGCTTTTGCCCATATGTTTACGCTGGATCAATTCTATGTTGCTCTATACAATGGGCAGGTCGTTGGAATGGCCGCCTGTACGGATGGAACTTCACTCTCCGTTAAACTGAATAAAAAGGAACTTCGTAAACATTTAGGTTTTTACAAAGGTACGCTCGCTAGTATTTTCTTAAAGAAAGAATTTGAAACGCCCTTTTCTCAGCCTTTAAACGGTGCTGGCTCTATCGAATTTGTAGGGACTGCAGACGAATTCAGAGGGCGGGGTGTTGCTTCCCATTTAATTCTTTACATCCTGGAGCATACCTCTCATGATACTTACTTGATTGAAGAAGTTGCGGATACCAATATTCCAGCTATGAAGCTCTATTCAAAATTAGGATTTAAAGAATATAAACGCAAACTGTTCCCCATCAAACTAGCTAAAAAAATCGGGATTAATTACAATGTGTCGTTTAGATATACGAAATAAAAACTTATTAAAATTTAAACATTGAGGTGGGTCTCGTGTTTGACATTCTTCTTCCTGATCAAAGTGAAATTCCTTTGTATCAACAGTTATATTTGCTCATACGGGACGGCATTCGACAAGGATCATTAGCAGATGGTCAGCGTCTGCCCTCGGTTCGGTCCCTGCAAAACCAATTAAATATCAGTAAGACACCGATTGAAACAGCATACCAAATGTTGATGGCGGAAGGTTATGTCTTCAGCAAACCCCGGTCAGGATTGTACGTTGTAAATCGGAGTAACGGACAAACTAACCGAAATCTTTATCAGGAGCCTCGTCAGCAGACGATACATAAGACTAAACAGGAGTTAGAAAGAAGCTCCCAATCCGTAAAAATCGATTTCTATCCTACAGCTCTGGATCCTGTCTTTTTTCCGGTACGTGTATGGAATAAGCTGCTTAAGGAGTCCGTAGATCAACATCTAAACGAGATTGGAGATTATGGTGATCCGCAAGGTGAATATGGTCTGCGTTCGGTCATATCAGAATATTTACTAAATTCACGGGGAGTCCATTCAACGCCAGAGCAAATTATTGTAGGAGCAGGTACAGCTCCGAGTCTAGGAAGTCTCTCAAAATTACTAAAGGACATTAAAAATATCGCCTTCGAAGAGCCAGGCTACAGCCTTGTTCGAGAACAATTTAGAATGAACGGTTTCAACATTATAAATATACCGGTGGGGGAACACGGGATATCGTTAGATGTGCTCGAGAAAAGCCAGGCAGATCTCGTATATGTAACACCTTCGCATCAATTTCCTACAGGAGGTATTATGCCATATCCTGAGAGGGAACGCCTGCTAGCGTGGGCTGAAGACAATAATGCATATATTATCGAAGATGATTATGACGGAGAGTTTAGGTACCAAGGCAAGCCGATATCTTCCCTTCAGAGCCTTGATCGGAATGAGAGAGTCATATATGCAGGCACGTTCTCTAAAGTGTTGACACCATCACTTCGAATGAACTATTTGGTTTTACCGTCTCATTTAATGCATGAATTGTCGGAGGGCAAGCAAAATGTGTTTTTTGCTCCGTCACGAATCGAGCAGTGGGCTATGGAGTCTTTCATTTTACAAGGGCACTGGTATCGGCATATTCGTAAAATGCGGAATGTGTATCGTAAACGGCACCAACATTTGATCGAAATCATCCAGACCTATCTAGGTGGACATGTAGAGATTTCCGGTCAATATTCAGGACTCCATATTCAGCTTACGGTTAGAACCTCAAAATCATCAGAAGAGCTGATTCAGCTCGCAGCGGAAAAGGGCGTAAAGCTTTATGACTTGCGAAAAATGTGGGTCAGTCAACAACAGACTTCCGGAGCATACCCAAGACTATATATTGGATTCGCTGCATTAAGTACCGAGGATATGGAACTAGGAATTAAGCTGCTGAGCCAAGCTTGGTCGCTAGAATTGAATTAGTGTCATCCAGTGCCTAGTACAGATTTACATATGTAAACTGTCTTTTTATTTTAAAGAAAAATGACCATTTAGTACGGGGTAAACTTCATATAAAATGATTTCAAACAGATCGTGAAGTAGAAGGAGTGGAGAATATGATTACCCTTGAAGAGATAAAGTCGTATTTAAGCAGGTTGGGAATTACAGATATACAAGCACCTACAAAAGAATACTTGTTCGAGTTAAATAAAGCACATTTGGCACACATATCTTGGCAAACTCTAGATATATTTGCGGGAAGACCAAGCTCTATAGACACTCAAGCATCGGTTCAGCTCATGATAAACCGTAGAAGCGGCTATTGCTTTCACTTAAACGGCGCGTTTGGAACGCTTTTACAAGCTTTAGGATATAAGGTGAACTGGCATAGAGCTGGAGTTCAGCCCATGGGACAGGAGCCAAGAATTAATGGTTTTCATTTAGGGATGACTGTAACGCTGCCTAATGATGAAGGTATAGAAGAGCCTTGGATCGTAGATGTAGGGTTAGGTGATATGCTGTATGAGCCCATCCCCCTAAAATTCGGGACATACTCCCAAGGTCACTTCGTCTATGAACTTGTGGAATCGAAAGTGATGGATGGAGGCTGGCGGCTAACGCATGATCCTCTAAACTCGTACGAAGGTGTAGACTATGCACCGAATACTGCTTCGAGTCTGATGGGATTTCAAGAGAACCACAACTTTTACAGCCGTTCTCCTGAGTCTCCTTGGTTGAATCAATTTCTTCTTAGGCTAAGGAATGAGAAGGAGATCCATGAGCTCAAAGGTTGTATATGGAAAAAATGGGACCAGAACGGCGTGCACAAGACAGAAATTGTGAGTAAAAAGGAATGGATAGAAATACTGGCTGATATTTTTCATGAAGATCTTATTCTATATTCTAGTTTAGAGCGTGAAGAAATATGGAAGAAGTTATTTCGTCTGCACGAGCAGTGGAGAAGAGATACTGAGCGGCAGCACACATAATTACTTTGCTGATGCAAACGAAGTTACTTTACTACCCACTTTGAACAATACAGGAATAAGTGTTAATAAAATAAATCCAACAACAATTGTAGATATCATTAGCTCTTTCCATATAATTAAATTCTCTGAGAACATTTGATAAATAATTATTGAATTAATCGGAATATTCAGCAACACACCAGTAAGAAGGCCAGGCGCATACTTTTTCATTAGAACGGTTGCAATAAGATGTGGGAAAACTGCATTAATAATCATTGATCCTAAGAAGCCAATAAAAAGCCATTTTGCAGTATTGGATTCAGGTAAATATAAATAACTAAATGCCGATAGATAAGCTAAAATAGTTATTACAAAGACAGCAAAATGAAATTCGCCAGCACTAACTGGCTTTTGAAACCTAGAAGATTGTTGAGACCACTTCGGCAGCCAAAGGGCTTCCTCCAGATTATGTAGTGTAATAGCTAAGCAGAAAAATACCACCAGATATTCCATTCGCCTTGTTCTCCTTCTTTACATTGTTCATTAAGGAAAGGTATTAACTTTTCTACTTCAAAATTCAAAAATTCCAACATTTTCATATTAATACAGAAACGATAGATGATGGTTAAGTCAGGGGCAGCACTTTTCAGTATGTTCTTATCGGTTAATGATTTTATTTTAGTTCTAAGGGGAGTGGTTAGAATGGAAGAAATCGAAATCTTGAGAATGAAGTCTTCAGATATCCTTAAACTTATGCCCCTGGTTGAGGAGAGCACTAATGAAGGATTCCGTCACATTAAAAGATTGGTAACTGACTATGAAGCTAAGGTGAATAGGTTTGATACGGATGGCGAAGCGCTCTTTCTTGCCAGCAAAAACGGAGATATTGTAGGAGTCTGCGGATTAAATAAAGACCCTTATTCCGTAAAAGAAGAAGTAGGTCGTGTTCGGCGCTTATATGTTTCACCAAGTGTACGTCGATTTGGTGTAGGACGAATGCTGATGAACTCAGTAATGATAGAAGCTGCCGATCATTATAAAATATTGGTGTTAAGGACAGATAACCCTGATGCTTATATATTTTATCGGTCCCTTGGGTTTTCTGTTAAGGTTAATTCGCAATACGATACTCATTTTCTAAGATTAGGATCAAGTTAACTTATTTATTATGAATATAGTTACATATAATTTATAAATAACAAAGAATCTACAATCTTTCTTGGCAGGAGGTATTTATGCAGTATCGTAAGCTGGGAAATACGGGAATAAGCATTCCGGTTATTGGGCAAGGGACCTGGAAATATGGTGAAGACATAAAGAAACAAAAAGAAGAAATAGAGGCATTGCGATACGGTATAAAAAACGGGCTTACTCTAATAGACACTGCTGAAGAGTATGGAAATGGAGAGGCAGAAAAAATTGTGGGTCAAGCAATTCATGATATCAGAAGCGATGTATTCCTTGTCACTAAAGTTTCATCAAAAAATTGTTCCTACAAAGGTGTCCTTAAAGCGGCAGAGTCAAGCTTAGATCGATTAAAAACTGACCACATTGATTTGTATTTACAGCATTGGCCAAGTCAGCACTATGATATTTCGGAGACTATGGAAGCTATGGCTGAATTGGTTAAAAAGGGTATCGTTAAATATATTGGGGTTAGTAACTTTACTGTCTCATTAATAAAGGAAGCTCAAAACTATCTGGGCAGCACTCGATTAGTATGTAATCAGTTAGCTTATCATTTAAACGATAGAGGAATAGAGAAAGAAATGTTACCGTTTGCTAATGACAACGGAATAACAATAATGGGTTATTCACCCTTTGGATTTGCACCACATAAATTCGGCATGAAGGGTTTCCCTCAAGAGGGCTCCGTTGAGAGAAAAATACTGGAGGAAATAGGGAGCAAGCATGGCAAAACTGCATACCAGGTTGCGATAAACTGGATATTAAGACAGGAAGGTATAGTTACCATCCCCAAGGCATCAAGCATAAAGCATATTGATCAAAATTTGAAAGCTTTAAATTGGGAGTTAGATAAAGAAGATCTGGACCAAATTGAGAACTACTTTCCTCACTAAGAAATTTTGCTATTATCATATATTTCTGATATTGTCTTCTACTCCGAATTAATTACATACCAGTAAAAATAAGACCGATATTACCCGGTCTTATTTTTGTATTTACAGATCATTTATAGTTCTAATTATTATTGAGGAGTTATGCCCGCCAAATCCAAAGGAATTTGACATACCGATCTTCAATTCAGCAGTTCTTGACTGATTCGGTACGTAATCCAGGTCACATTCAGAATCAGGTGTTTCTAAATTAATCGTCGGAGGAATTATGCCATTATGGAGGGACTTTACTAAGGCAATTGCTTCAACAGCACCTGAAGCTCCGAGCATATGTCCGGTCATCGATTTATTTGCTGTAACTGGAATTTTGTATGCATTTTCGCCAAAAATCCTTTTTAGAGCAGCTGTTTCCGAACGGTCACCGACGAGTGTACTGGTGGCGTGTGCACTGATTACATCGATTTGCTCTGGAGAAATTTGAGCTTCTGACAATGCTAAGTTCATAGCCTGAGCTGCACCGTGGCCATCTGGCGGTGTGGCTACCATGTGATAGGCATCTGAACTAGCACCATAACCTACGACTTCTGCAAGAATGACAGCGTTTCTGTTAAGGGCATGGGTGAGGGATTCTATAATAAGAATTCCTGCACCCTCCGCCATGACAAATCCATCACGGTTCGCATCAAAGGGGCGGCTTGCCCGTTCTGGATCTGAATTTCTGGTTGAGAGGGCGGTCGCATTGGCAAAACTGGCTAAAGCTATATCCGTTACGGCTGCTTCTGACCCACCTGCGATAATGATGTCTGAGCGTCCAGCTTGGATATTATAAAAAGCTTCACCTATCGCTGTATTTCCGATGGAGCATGCGGTTACAGGCGACATGGAAGAACCCAGCGCTCCGTAACGAATGCTTATTAGAGCTGCCGCCATGTTTGAGATCATCATGGGTACTAGGGTAGGACTAGTACGTCCCGGTCCGCGTGTGTTAAGAATCATGCTTTGATCCATTAAGCTTTGAATGCCTCCTACTCCAGATCCCACGTAGACTCCCATACGATCTTTATTAACAGCTTCCAGATTTAGACCAGAATTTTGAATGGCTTCCTCTGCAGCTGCTAAAGCAAGCTGACAGAAACGGTCCATTTTGCGGGCTTCTTTCATACCGAAGTGCGCAGTTGGGTCAAAATCACGAATGACACCGGCTATTTTCACTTTATGATTTAACGTATCTAATGTATCGATCGAGGATATTCCAGAATGGCCTTGAACAAGATTAGACCAAAATTGCTCCACGTTATTGCCAAGGGGCGTAATCGCGCCCATGCCGGTAATGACTACTCTTTCCATAGAAGTGCTCCTTCCGAAACGGATAATTTAATGAACTACGGATATAATGTCATGATTAATATCCTATTACAAGTTGTTGTTTATCCTAGTATAATTACTACTATAATATTTGTTATCTCAAGGGATAGAGGTGAGAAGAAATGAATCAACAAGTGAGGCTTCAGGAATTATCAGCATTTTTAAAAGCGAAACGTGCCAAACTCTCTCCTCAAGCAGCTGGATTTCCAGAGGGATTAAGAAGAAGAACTCCGGGTCTACGAAGAGAAGAGGTTGCGCAGCTGGCAGGGGTAAGCACTACTTGGTATACATGGCTGGAACAAGGTCGCGATATTAAGGTCTCTTCTTCTGTGCTGGATAGTGTAGCTTTTGCACTCCAGTTAACGGCTGATGAAAGAAAATATCTATATTCGCTGTCATTGGATACGGGATCTGCTGTATCATCACCGAAAAGGGAAGGAACCCCTATTGTGGGTCCATCACTTGAAAAAATTATTACGGAGCTAAGCTTTTGTCCAGCCATCATTTCAGATCGGACGTGTCATATTGTTGGCTGGAACCAAGCTGCCGCTTATATATTTTTAGATTTTAATCTAATTCCTGAGGAAGAACGCAATATGATATCTTTACTGTTCTCCCGTAGAGAATTTAAACGTTTGGCAGTGAACTGGGAGCACTTTGCTAACGATTACCTAGCTATGTTTCGTTCCTATTATGGACAGTATGTTGAAGATGAATGGTACGATCAGTTTTTGGAGGGGATGAAGGAGCGTCATCCAGATTTTGATGAAATGTGGAAGCGAAGTCCGGTTAATTATGCTCCAGATGTGCATTTAGAGTTTAGGCATGCGAAGGCAGGAAAGATGATATTTGAGCTTACTTCTCTTCAAGTTTATGGTGAACACGACTTGCGCTGCAGTATATATACACCTGACCTAAGAACAGAAGAAAAGCTGAAGAAAATGATGGAATGAACAAAACTGATACCCAGTTCCTTATCTGTCTTAAAGGGAACAGTTCTTGAGGGATACAAGTCCGAGACCCGAATTGAAAATTAAATTTTGGACCAATTCCCCTTATTTATTCAAGTAACTCTGATGGAGAATTGTAGATCAATTCGAGCAAATGCGGAACAATGGTGAACAACCGGAGTGTGATGAAGAGCTGTCGTATCTCATCAAATGCTTGGAAGACGATATTTCGTATATAGGATTTTTCCATGATATTTACTCGTGTGAAGAGCCATTTGAATATGAACAGCGTCATATTTAGTCTAGTATTCTTTTGCTAAAAATGCAGTAAATATAAGAAACCAACAAGAACAATAGTCCTAGTTGGTTTCTTTTTGTTGAATTTATCGCGTTACCCGTTCATGAGCAGTGATGAGAAATGGTGTAATAGAGGTGGAGTGTTTTACTCAAGATAGAGGCTCATGATGAATCGGAATACGTTTGGGAATTTCGCCTTCTGGAAGCGGTCCGTCCATTCCCAAGTAATAATGTGTAATGGGCTGAAGATGATCATCAAGTTCATACACCAGAGGAATGCCCGTAGGAATGTTCAAATCCATCAGTCCATCCTTCTGTAAATGATCCAGATGGTGAACAAGTGCACGAAGCGTGTTTCCGTGAGCTGCAATCATTAAATGTTTTCCACTATATAAATCAGGTTCAATTCGATCTTTCCAATAGGAAATCACTCGTTTCTCTGTATCGAGCAAATTTTCAGTACGCGGATATTCTCCAGTCTTCATTTCTTTATACTGCGGTAAATCAGCTTCGTAGCGCGGGTCCGATGTGCCGAGCTCCGGTGGCCGAACATCCAAGGATCTGCGCCAATCCATCACCTGCTTCTCCCCGTATTTCTCTGCAACCTCCAGTTTGTTCAGTCCTTGGAGAGCCCCGTAATGTCGCTCATTAAGTTTCCATGTCTTGTAAACGGGAATCCACATCATGTCCATCTCATGAAGGGCTATCCATAGAGTTCTAATGGCCCGTTTTAAAAAAGAGGTGTAAGCTTCGTCAAATATGTATCCATTCTTTCTCAAAATCTGTCCTGCTGATCTAGCCTCTTCAATTCCCTCAGAAGTGAGATCTACGTCTGACCAGCCGGTAAATCGGTTCTCCAAATTCCATTCACTTTGTCCATGTCTTATCAATACAACTTTGATCACGATATTCAGGCCTTTCTCTCATAGAAGTATACTTTATGATAAGGATTCTCCGTTTCATATCGAAATAAACGATCAGGGACTTAGATCTTTTAAGAAATGTATTTGAGAATTGGAGATAGTTTTTCTTCCATAAAAAGATTGTCTCCCCGCACACCAGCCAAGTATACTCACGATAAAGATCTAAATAACGAACATCAATATGTGAGAACGGTGGGGATGTCATGTGATCAACCCGGAGATTAAACAGAAGGCTCGTATGGAACGAATGTCCTTAAAAAATCGGATTCTCATATTGTTTGTCGCCACAACACTTATACCCTTCATATGCACTTGCTACCTCTCCTATAGGACAATAAATACCATTCTACACACGAAACTGCAATCCGGTATTCAAAGTAATCTCAAACAGGTTACCATGTCGCTTGAAAACACATTAAGCAATCTGAATCATGTATCACAGCAGCTTGCTTTTGAAGGGAGCATCGGACAGCAACTGGAGCAGTTTATGATAGAGAGCAGGCCGTATAACCGCAGTTATCTGATGGATCAAATCAAGTATCAGATCAATCTTATTACATTTACCAACCCCAATATCGGCATGACAATGTACTATTTCGAAAACGACCGTTCTTATCAATTTGAGACCAGCGGTGTAAAGGATCACTTCAGCATCGACAAACTCCCCGTGATAGCTGAGTATTATGGCATTACTTATTATGGACCTCATGTCAGCAACGACCGCCTTAGTAATCAATACGTAGTTTCTGCTCTTCGAAAAGTAGATTTACCGGAGCGGGAGGATGCATATGTCTATATTGAATCTGGATTTCAATTGACTCAAAGCATCCTTGACCTAGATAGCGTAAGCAAAAATACGGATCATCTCATTCTGGATAATAACGGCCGGGTTTCATATAGTGAGCTGAATCATGTGTTTCCTGAAAACAAAAAGTTTGCAGGTTTAACGACGTCCCCTTCTTTACTATCCGGAATCACTTCTGAGTATTATTGGTACCGTGATATGACAAATCAGGGCTGGAGTGTCGTATCTCTCATTCCCAAAGCGGACTATAATCAAGAAAAAAATCGCTGGATTCTGCAAATGTTTATCCTATTTTTGTTGTTCACCGCGGTCAGTATCGCGTTTGGCTGGCTGTTATGGAAAATGGTATATCTGCCCTTATCCAAATTCAATAAGGAAATCAGATCAATGGCAGACAGCAATTTCAGCACAGTAAATACACAGTCACGAATTCCAGAGTTTGAAATGCTGTTGACCCAGTTTCAACATATGAAATCCCAAATTGTCCAATTGTATTCGGAGGTGGAGATAAAGGAAAAGCGGAGAGCAGATTTAGAAATAGAGAAGCTGCTTTATCAGATTAACCCGCATTTTCTAATGAACACTTTGGACACGGCTCACTGGCTTGCTGTCATGAATGGACAAGAAGAAATTGATCGCCTTGTCACTTCATTGAACAAGCTCCTTTATTATAATCTTCGCAAAGATAATCGGGCTTCTACGATCCGAGAAGAAATGGATTCACTCCGTCATTATCTTACACTCCAGCAAATTCGATATAACTTTCAATTTGACGTCCACATTAAAGTGGACGATCAGCTGCTTGAGATCGCTGTTCCCAGATTTATTCTGCAGCCTTTAGTAGAAAATTCCTTATATCATGGGCTGGATGATCAAGGGAGAATTGATGTCGAAGTCAGTCAAACAGATTGGCTTGAGATTGCCATTCAAGATAATGGGGGAGGTATATCGGAGGAGAAGATATCGGAACTGCTTGAGCAGGAGGTCACCGAGCGGCACAGGGTCGGAATGGGAATTGGAATGAATTATGTTAAACGTATGTTAGAGTCCTACTATGAAGGAAAGGCGCGTCTCACGGTTTTAAGCAAAATTGGCGAGGGAACCCGAGTCATCATTCAGCTGCCCATAACTAGAAAAGGAGAATAGAATTCTATGATTGATGTGCTCATTGTTGACGATGACAATCTGGTGAGAAAAGGACTGATTTCAGCAATGCCATGGAGCTCCTTTAATATGCGGGTCATTGGAGAAGCAGGGAATGGGGAGAAGGCGCTCGAATTTCTGGGCAACCACAAAGTGGATCTGCTAATGACAGATTTGGCAATGCCCGTCATGTCGGGAATTGAACTGATCCGAATGGTGCGAAAGCTATATCCTGACGTTGCCATTTCCGTTTTGACGCTCCACCAGGATTTTGAATATATTCAGGAAGCTCTTCGCTTGGGGGCAATTGATTATATCGCTAAGGTTCAGCTTGAGAAAGAACGTTTTGAAGAAGTGCTGAGCCGTATTCATGAGCGAATCGTTAATGAGCAGCAAAAACAGCGGTCACATCCTTCCGTAACGGAATATCAATATTCATCGGAATCGGCATACGCTATTCTATCTCTAGAGAACAAGCCCCTTGTGGACAACATAAGGCAGAATGCAGCTTTTCTTGATCCGTGGAAGCTGGAATCTGACGGACTAATCTTATTATGGAAACCAAGTGACAATGAGAGCAATCCATGTAATCAAACTCACTCCAAGGAAGCACCCCCAGCTCCGAATTTTCTAATTGAAGGCAAATGGAAAATGCTGCGAATCACACAAGCCCAAGGCATGATGCTTACTGAACTGGTTAGATTGCTCCAGCACTATACAAAAAAGGATCTTTTTTATGATGTGGATCTAGGTGCACAAAATCCAATGGAGAAGTCAGTCCAGCAATTGCATGCACTTTTGTCTGAATCCAGCCATGATCATATGGATTCAATAAAGAAAGGACTGCATGCTTTTCATTGGATATATGATGATCATAGCTTTGACAGTCTGCTTACTCAATTAAGAGAGGCAAGACTTCCCATAGCTAAATTGTTACAGCTTCTATACGGTTTTTCGCTGGATTGGAATCGGCTTTTTACAATGTATGAACAAACCGTCATTGCACTACCTGATACTTTTTCATGCTTCCGAGAGGTCGTTGACTGGATGAAGTCATTCAGAGACATCGCATTAGAGCTGTCAGGAAGACTAGAGCTTAGCCGGGAAGTCAGCAGCAGCATTCTGGCAGCAGTAACAATTGTTCATAATGAGCTTCATTCTTCTTTATTTGCATTAGACGTCGCAATTCGAGTCAATTTAAGCCGGAGCTATTTTAATCAATGTTTTAAAAAGATCGTCGGCCGTTCATTTAATGAATACCTTCGTAAAGTAAGAATAGACAAGGCAAGGGAGTATCTTACTCAGACGGCGAAACCGATTGTTTGGATTGCTGAACACACCGGATACGCAGATGAGAAATATTTCAGCAAAGTATTTCGCGAGCAAACAGGTATGCTCCCTAGTGAATACCGGCAGCAACATAGCCAAGGGTAGAGTCATGGCTTTAAAGCAGGGGGACAAATGGATGGTAAGCGCTTTAATTACTGTTCATTTGTCCCCCTCTTTTCGTTCTTGATTCCATCCATGAAGTCTTTCAGATCATGTTATATTCATTTTGCTCCACTATACTGACAATGATTTAAAGGGGGAGAATGGTTTGGTCAAGAAATATGTTTTAATTGGAATGGCTTTCTTGCTTATATTGTTAAGTGCTTGCAGTAACACAAATGTAGCGGAAGAGAATAAGAAACCGACCGCTGTAGATCAAGGTAACGAAAACACCGACCCGTTTGGTAAATACTCAGAAACGATAACTTTAAATTACGGGAAATCGGTCGATCCTACTGACAATAGTCTGCCTTCTGGCGATACACCAGAGAATAATCAGTATTCACGTTATGTGAAAGAGCAGCTGAACATCGATACCAAAGTATCATGGCAGGCAGCAACAGGTACAAACTATGACCAAAAAGTAAATCTGGCGATTTCGAGCAATGACTTACCCGATGCGCTTGTAGTGAAGGATACACAGCTTCGGGCCATGGTGAAGGCAGGCCAGCTCGAAGATCTTACTGACGCTTATAATAAATACGCTTCACCCGCCATGAAAAGCTATATGGAGAGAACAGAAGGAGTTTCAGCTGATGCTGTAACTTTTGACGGAAAGATGTATGCGATGCCCAGCATTCAAGTTCAATCCGATGGTGTCCATCAATTGTGGATTCGTCAGGACTGGCTAGAGAAGCTTGGTTTGGAGCCGCCGCAAACGATTGAGGATCTTGAAAAAGTAGCAAGAGCGTTTGTAGAGCAGGATCCGGATGGTAACGGGCAGGCTGATACGATCGGCATTGCCGGACAGCAGAACGGCGACAGGTTGTACGCGAATTTTCTTGAATCAACGAACAATACCTACGGGCTTGATCCGATCTTCGGCGCTTACAAATCATATCCTGGATTCTGGGTGAAGGATGATGCAGGGAATCCGGTATATGGCTCTATTCTTCCGGAAACCAAGGAGGCGCTTGCCAAGCTTCGGGATATGTACGCAAGCGGACTCATTGATCAGGAGCTGGGTATACGAAAAAGCGCGAGCGAGCCTGTTATTAGCGGCAAGGCAGGCATCTTTTTTGCTCCATGGTGGATGGGTTATGGACCTTTGCCGGATGCAATCAAAAATGATCCAGGGGCGAATTGGCAGGCATATTTGCTTCCACTCGATAAGGACGGAGAATTCAACGCTCACATGGGCGCGCCTTCCACATCATTTGTTGTAGTCAGAAAGGGCTATGATCATCCCGAAGCTGTAATAAAAATGCTGAATCTTCTTATTCGTGATGAAGCAAAATTCGATATCGCTGTTCCGATTGGCCATTATCCACTGCGTGTTCCTATGTCCTATACGGACGAAAGTGAGTACTCAGCTGCGGCATTACAGGATATTTTATCAGGCTCGAAAAAACCGGAGGATTTTACAGACCCGGGATATAAGCTCCTTGCAGCAGATATAGCAAACGTCAAGAAGGTAAAGAAGGAGCCATATGACAATATGGATATACAGTACTGGGATCCGCAGGCTGATCTCGGGGTGTGGAGCCGCATCTATTCGCTCCTTGTCGGTTCCTCTTCATTACAGAAAGATTATAACAAAGTCTACAGTGTCTTATATTCTCAGACAAAAACGATGGAAAGCCGCTGGGCTAACCTTAGAAAGCTGGAAGACGAAACATTCCTGAAGATTATTATGGGGGCAGCACCTATCGATGAATTCGACACATTTGTAATTGACTGGAAGAAGCAGGGCGGTGACAAAATCACAGAAGAAGTGAAGGAGTATATGAAGTAAAGAAATTTGGTGAGCAGGGGCGCGCCAGTACCAAGCTGACGCGTTCTTGCAGGCTTTGAGGAGGAGGCAAATCTTGAGGAATAAATCTTTCACCAAACATTATTACATCATGCTTCTGCCTGGCTTTGTCTGGCTGTTTCTGATCAGTATCATTCCTATGTTTGGAATTGTTATCGCTTTTCAGGATTTTAATCCTGGAACAGGCGTTTTCAAATCAGAATGGATTGGACTCGAAAACTTTGAATACATGTTTAGTCTAAACGATACAAAAGCCATATTTTTTAACACTATTTTTATTGCTGTTATGAAGATGGCAGGCAACCTCATCGTACCGCTTGTATTTGCAATTATGTTAAACGAGCTTCGATTTATGGTAGTCAAACGCTGGATTCAAACCATTGTTTATCTTCCACATTTTTTGTCCTGGGTTATTCTTTCCGGCATTCTGCTGGATGTATTCTCATACAAAGGTCCGGTGAATATTCTCCTTCAGTGGATTGGACTTGATCCGATCCTGTTCTTTGCCCGTGCAGACCTGTTTCCCTATATTGTGGTCGGCAGTGATGTGTGGAAGGAATTTGGTTTTAATACCATCATTTATCTGGCAGCATTAACAGCGATCAACCCATCTCTCTACGAGGCAGCTTCCATAGATGGGGCGTCACGGATGCGCCGAATCTGGCATGTCACACTCCCAGGTCTAAGAACAACGGTCATTCTTCTAGCCGTATTAAGTCTTGGAAATGTGTTGAATGCAGGCTTTGATCAGATATTTAACCTATACAACCCGCTCCTATATTCGACAGGGGATATTATAGATACTTGGGTCTATCGAGAAGGATTATTAAACATGCAGTACGGTTTGGCAACAGCGGTTGGTCTACTAAAATCAATTGTTAGCTTTATCCTTATTATTGTATCTTACGTTCTTGCTTCGAAGTTTGCCAATTATCGTATTTTCTGAAAAGGAGTATTCCATGATTGAAAAGACACTGCGATCTAAACTGTTCGATATCTCCCTCCTGGTCGTATTGCTTCTGATTTCTTTCGTGTGTATTCTGCCGCTATGGTATACATTGGCAGTCTCTCTCAGTGAGAAATCCGCAGCTGCAGCAGGGCAGGTATGGTTATGGCCGGTCGGATTTAATTTTAATTCTTACAAGCAGATTATTGGTGACGGATCTTTCTTTAACTCCTTTTGGATATCCATTCAGCGTGTAGTGTTAGGCGGTATAATAACGATTGTTGTTATTACTTTAATGGCATATCCGCTTTCCAAAAACACGAAAGAATTTCGCTTGCGAAATGTATTTATGTGGATTCTCGTTTTCACTTTGCTGTTTAATGGGGGGTTAATCCCATGGTATATGACGGTAAAAGCACTCGGTTTATATGATACCATCTGGGCGCTGGTGCTCGGCGGCAGTGTTCCCGTATTTAACGTTATTCTGATCGTAAACTATTTTAGGAATTTGCCGAAGGAATTGGATGAAGCAGCGGTGGTAGACGGAGCGGGACCCTGGAGAGCTTTGCTTACCATTTATGTTCCTTTAGCTGTACCCGTACTAGCCACCGTTACCTTGTTTACGATCGTGTATCATTGGAATGAATTTTTTCACGGGCTTGTCTTGACTTCGGGGCAGGATCATTATCCGCTGCAGACACTTATTCAGCAGTTTGTTGTTGTCATTGATTCATCCAACATGACAGAGGACCAGTATAAACGACTCAATGAGCTCTCCAACCAAACCCTAAATGCTGCTAAAATATTTATTGCTATGCTTCCAGTGCTTGTAGTGTATCCATTTCTGCAGCGCTTCTTTATTACTGGAATAACACTTGGGTCAGTAAAAGAATGATGCTTTCTGGATCATATACGATGTAAGGCTGCCGCATTGGCAGCCTTTTTGTTTTATCTATGGTTAGCTGGATTTAGTAATTTAAATTATCGAGGATAGGTGACGGAGTCGGTTAGAATAAAGGTTGTTGAAGTAACTTAAAAGGAGCGGAAAATCAAAAAAGAACCTGGAAAGTTTCACCAGATTCTTAGATATTGCACAGATATAGGCACGATGATATAATCAGTCTAAGACTGTCTTGTAAAAATAGACGCAATAATCTTATCTTACAATTTAATCTTATCATGCTGGTTAACTTCTTGTCAAATGTTTTTTCTCAATTTTAATGGTTAGGAGAGATGTGGATGAGTTCGTTGGTGCTTAGCTTTCAGGAAATTGAAAAGTCGCAGTTTTTACTCATTGGTGGAAAAGGGGTTAACTTAGGCGAGTTATCAAAAATAGAGGGGATACAAGTACCTGAAGGGTTTAGTGTTACAACTGCGGGATATCAAAGAGCTATTGAACAAAACCATACGTATCATACTTTGGTGGATCAGTTGAATATGCTAAAAGTTGAAGATCGAGATCAAATCAGTGAGATCAGCAGGAAGATTCGTCAAATTATAATGGAAGCGGAAGTACCCGCCGATGTTGTGACAGCAGTGACTCACTATCTCTCTCAGTTTGGCGAGGAACATGCTTATGCTGTGCGTTCAAGTGCGACTGCTGAAGATTTACCACATGCCTCTTTTGCTGGTCAACAGGACACCTATTTAAATATCATAGGCAAAGAAGCGATCTTGCAGCATATCAGCAAATGCTGGGCTTCCCTCTTTACAGATCGCGCGGTTATCTATCGTATGCAAAATGGTTTCGATCACAGTGAAGTTTATTTATCCGTTATCGTTCAAAGGATGGTGTTCTCACAGGCTTCCGGGATTTTATTTACCGCTGATCCAATGACCTCCAATCGAAAGCTTCTATCAATTGATGCCAGTTATGGACTAGGTGAGGCACTGGTCTCTGGCTTGGTTTCTGCCGATTGTTATAAGGTACTGGATGAGGAAGTTGTTGATAAGAGGATAGCAGCCAAAAAACTGGCCATCTATGGTCGAAAAGAAGGTGGAACAGAGACCAAGCTGATCGATACCGATAAACAAAAGACTCAAACACTTACAGAACAACAAATTTTGCAGTTATCACGCATCGGAAGAAAAATTGAAGCTTATTTTGGTTACCCGCAAGATATCGAATGGTGCTTAGTTGATGATACATTCTATATTGTCCAAAGTCGTCCCATCACGACTCTATATCCCACTCCTGAAGCGAATGATCAAAATAATCACGTCTATGTATCTGTTGGTCATCAACAGATGATGACCGATCCTATCAAACCACTGGGATTGTCTTTTTACTTGTTAACGACGACCGCACCTATGCGAATCGCTGGTGGAAGGTTGTTTGTGGATGCCACACATATGCTGGCTTCACCTGTCGGCAGAGAGAAAATATTAAATACTCTAGGACAATCCGATCCGCTCATCAAAGATGCACTTATGACGATAATTGAAAGAGATTATATTAAATCCTTACCAGGTGACACAAATGAACTGAATCCCGGCAAAAGCAATAAAAGTACGCCGTCTAAGGATTTTCAATCGCAAGTCGAAATTGGAACGACAATTGTTTCTGATTTGATTAAGAATAGTCAAACATCGATAGAGGAGCTAAAACAAAACATTCAAATAAAATCAGGATCAGCGTTACTTGATTTTATTCTCGAAGATATTCAGCAATTAAAGAAGATATTATTTGACCCTCAAAGCATAAGTGTAATTATGGATGCTATGAATGCTTCAGCATGGATCAATGATAAAATGAATGAGTGGTTAGGTGAAAAAAACGCAGCGGATACCCTTTCTCAATCCGTACCAAACAATATCACTTCGGAGATGGGTCTAGATCTATTGGATGTTGCAGATGTAATTCGTCCTTATCCAGAAGTCATTCATTATCTGCAACGAGTCGAAGATGATAATTTTCTGGATGAACTGGTTAGGTTTGAAGGTGGAAGGGAAACCCAAGATGCATTCTATGATTATCTTAGAAAATACGGAATGCGATGTGCCGGAGAAATTGATATAACCAAAACCCGTTGGAGCGAAAAACCAACTACACTTGTCCCGCTAATTCTGGGTAACATCAAAAACTTCGAGCCTAATGCCAGCCATCGAAAATTTGAGCAAGGGAGACAGGAAGCTTTAGAAAAAGAACAAGAGTTATTAGATCGATTGAGGCAATTACCGGATGGTGAGCATAAAGCCAAAGAAACGAAACGAATGATTGACCTCATCCGAAATTTTAGCGGGTATAGAGAATATCCCAAATACGGTATGGTGAACCGCTACTTCGTTTATAAGCAGGCTTTACTTAAAGAAGCCGAACAGCTTGTCCAAACGGGTGTTATTCATGAACGAGAAGATATATACTTTCTCACTTTTGAAGAGCTTCATGAAGCCGTCCGCATAAATAAACTGGATTATCAGATGATCAACAAACGAAAAGACGAGTATAAATTATATGAAAAACTAACACCACCACGTGTTATCACGTCTGATGGCGAAATCATTACAGGTAAGTACAAACGTGAAAATCTCCCAGCTGAAGCTTTAGTAGGTCTGCCTGTTTCTTCCGGAGTTATAGAGGGCAGGGCGCGTGTCATTTTGAACATGGAAGATGCGAACCTGGAAGATGGGGATATATTAGTCACTTCCTTTACTGATCCTAGCTGGACACCGTTGTTTGTATCCATAAAAGGCCTGATCACAGAAGTTGGTGGGCTGATGACCCACGGAGCCGTTATTGCACGTGAATATGGTTTACCCGCAGTTGTCGGAGTGGAGAATGCTACCAAACTGATAAAAGACGGGCAGCGTATTCGTGTGCATGGTACAGAAGGGTACATCGAAATATTGTAAGGTGGATTGCGCCAAATGAAATATGATAGTTAATAAAATACAGCAGCATAAAAGGATGGGCAAGATTCACACAAAACAGCAGGTGGATCTATCCTTAACAAATAACAAACGATAAAAAAGTAAGCAGCCGTATAACGAGTCGGTTGCTTTTTTCCACTGCAAAGAACTCAAAAGATCGCATAGAGGAGAAAAAGCAAGTATACTGTTATCATCGTTTATAAATATTCGTCGCGATTTATAGGTTAAAAGAAGGGATAATTAATGATCAAAACCATATCAGATATAGCCTCGATTGCTGGTGTAGCGAAGAGTACAGTATCCCGTTATTTGAACGGAGGTTCAGTAAGCGAAAACACTCGCAGAAAAATTGAACACGTCATTAAGGAGCATCATTATGTCCCCAATACCTTTGCACAAAGCTTAAAGGCCAGAAAAACAAATATTATAGGGACTGTAGTGCCACGATTGGACTCCTTTGCATCCTCACAAACGTTAATCGGCATCGATGAAGAGTTGCGAAACGTTAACTATCATATGTTAATCTCCAATACGAGCCAGGATTTTGAGAGAGAAATCGAGGCAATCTACAATTTTGCAAGGCAAAAGGTATCCGGGATCATTTTGCTTGCAGCACAGGTTATGGATGAACATCTGAAAGCGGTCAAAGATAGTGGGGTTCCAGTACTTCTAGTTGGCCAGCAGCATCCTGATCTTCACAGCTTGATACATGATGACTATAAGGCTGGCTATATGATCGGACGTCATATTCTAGAAAAAGGGCACCGTCAAATCGCATATTTGGGTGTGACCGAAAAAGATATCTCCGTTGGTGTACGGAGAAAAGAAGGATTTAAAAAAAGCTTGGAAGGCAGTTCTTGTTACGTACAGTATTATGAAACAGGATTTAAAATGACCGAAGCCATGGTGACCGCTGCTCATATTTTAGAAGAATATAATCCTTCAATTATTGTTTGTGCTACGGATAACATTGCCCTTGGCGTCATGAAGGCAGCTTATTTAAAGCAAATTGATATTCCTGGGGATCTATCCATCACAGGTTTTGGCGGCTATGATGTCACTGAAATTATTCATCCGACCTTAACAACGGTACAATTTCACTATAAAGAGGCAGGAAAGCTCGCTGCTCAGAATATTGTAAGGCTGGTGCGAGAGGAAAAGATTGAAGACGTTACGATGATGGACTTCAAGCTGCTTGATCGAGAGAGCGTTGACAAACGCTAATTTCCTGCTTTATAATTCTAAAAAATCAGTTTCATAATTTTTCTTACTCAAGAATGAATTATGGAACTTATTTTTCGAGTTGATTGGAACCGGTTCCTTTTTTTAATCTGTTTTGGAACCGGTTCTAAACAGCTGAACTTATTAATTAGATGGAGATCTATAAGATGAAAATGACAAGGGAAGAAAAGTACAGGAAGCTTGAACAAGCTTCTCCCGGAGAATTGGACAACCTTATTGCTCTTGTTGAGAAGTCACCATGGAGGCAGTTGTTTCATATTCAGCCGCTTACCGGTCTTCTTAATGATCCCAATGGATTTGCCTTCTATCAGGGAGAATATCACTTATTCTATCAGTGGTTTCCTCTTGGAACCGATCATGGGATGAAGTATTGGTATCATACTAAATCCAAAGATTTGGTACATTGGGAGAATGTCGGGATTGGAATAGAGCCTGGAGGCCCCTATGATTCACATGGTGCTTATTCCGGGAGCGGTATTGTTAAAGATGACAAGCTCTACCTCATGTATACAGGGAACTCTCGTGATGAGGAGTGGATTAGACATCCATATCAAAATATAGCTGTAATGGATAAAGAGGGCAGCATTATCAAAAGGAACAGCCCTGTTATTGATTCGGTACCCGATGGATACACCGAGCATTTCAGAGATCCCAAGGTGTGGGGAAGCGACGGTTCATATTATTGTGTAATCGGTGCACAACGAACAAACATGACCGGATGTGCGGTTGTGTATAGCTCTGCTGATTTAATAAAGTGGACATTTGAAGGAGAAATATCTACAAAATTAGATCATTTCGGGTATATGTGGGAGTGTCCAGATTATTTTGAACTGGACAACCAGGGAGTATTGTTAATTTCTCCTCAAGGTCTTAGTCCTCAAGCAGATACATTCAATAATATCTATCAATCGGGTTACATCATCGGAGAGCCGCTTGATGTGTCAACAACAATATTCGACCATGGCCCATTTCAAGAGCTGGACCGAGGGTTTGACTTTTACGCACAGCAGACAACCGAAACGCCGGATGGCCGCCGAATTTTAGTTGGATGGATGGGACTCCCGGATACAAAATACCCGACAGACAATCAAGGCTGGGCGAATTGCTTGACTCTGCCAAGAGAATTAACACTGGATCAAGGCAGACTTATTCAGCGTCCGGTTCGTGAACTAGAACTGTTACGCAAGGAAAAGTCAGATGTTCAAGACCTATTGAGAGATGAAACAAAAATGTTCTCAGATTTCACGGGCACAACATATGAGTTGATTTGTGAATTTTCTGATGTTAATGCCGAACGGTTTGGTGTTGAGTTCCGAGCGGGAAAAAATGAAAAAACGGTATTGTGGTATGATCAACTCAACAAGAAGGTGATATTAGATCGCTCTACGTCCGGTCAACTCATCGAATCAGCCCACGGAAGTGTACGGCGCTGCCCATTAGATGCTGACAAAGTTAAATTCCAACTGTTTGTAGATACCTCCTCTGTAGAAGTCTTTGTTAACGATGGAGAGGAAGTATTCACGAGTCGAATTTTTCCTAGTGTAGACAGTACGGAAATTCGCTTTTTCTCAAGCGGAGGAGCCGTTTCTATGGAAGCATCGCTTTGGAGGATTTAACGTTAAGCACTTTAGTAGACAACAATGCATTGGAGGGTGACAACTGTGGGGCGATTATATGCCATTGGTGAGGTGCTGATTGATTTTATCCCTATACAGAAAGGATGTTCTCTAAAGGACGTACTTGCTTTTGAGCGGGCTGCCGGAGGAGCTCCCGCAAACGTAGCAGCATCCGTCTCAAAATTCGGTGGTAAGGCTTCCATCATTACAAAGCTGGGGAGCGATGCCTTCGGAGATTACTTAATGGAGCAGCTAGAGCGGGTCGGGGTAAATACAGAGCAAATCAAGCGGACAGAAGAAGCCAATACAGGATTGGCATTTGTGTCTCTGAAGGAAGACGGGGAGAGAGACTTTTCATTTTACCGAAATCCATCATCTGATCTGCTTTTGTCAGAAGATGAAATTGATCCTGATATCTTTCAAGCAGACGATATTTTACATTTTGGCTCCGTAGATTTGGTGGAAAGCCCTATGAAACATGCTCATTTGAAAGCGATTAAATCAGTTAAAAGCAAAGGGGGGCTGATCAGCTTTGATCCCAACGTCCGGCTGCCTTTATGGGAAAGCCCGGAGAATTGTCGCAGAACGATACAATCGTTTATTCCGTATGCACACATTTTAAAGATTTCGGATGAGGAACTGGAATTCATCTCAGGAATTAAAGATACGGAAGAAGCCATTACCTCACTATTTCATGGAGATGTTAAAGTTGTAGTCTATACCAAAGGAAAAGATGGAGCAGAAATATATGTTTCTCCACAAAAGAGATATGAAGGCAAGGGTTTTAAAGTGACTGTCCAGGATACCACCGGGGCCGGGGATGCGTTTATTGGCGGATTTCTGTTTCAGCTTTTGACAATGGGGGCAGTACAAGCAAATCTGCTGGATATTATGAATGAGTCAAATCAGGAGATTCTGCAGTTTGCCAATGGAAGCGGTGCATTAACAACCACCGGGAAGGGTGCCATTCCTGCATTACCTCATGCAGAGGAAGTGCAAAGGTTTATAGTAAACCAACTAGTAAAGGAGCAGTGCTAGATGTCTGAGAATCATGAAATAGCTAAACAGGTTATTGAGGCCATTGGCGGCAAGGAGAATATCGCCTCATTCGCCCATTGCGCTACCCGTCTACGTATTATGGTCCACGATAAGGAGCTTATCGATCAATCCCGCGTGGAAAACATCGATAAGGTAAAAGGTGCATTTTTTAACTCAGGACAATTTCAAATCATTTTTGGAACCGGTACCGTTAATCGGATATTCGATGAGGTTGAGAAGCTTGGAATTAAAGGTACTTCGAAAGAAGAAGTGAAAAATCAGGGGAAGAAAGAAGGAAATGCTTTTCAAAGAGCCATAAGAACATTTGGAGATGTTTTCGTCCCGATTATTCCGGTACTTGTTGCAACAGGTTTATTTATGGGATTGCGTGGACTTCTTACTCAAGAGCAGGTTCTGGCGTTGTTTGGAATAACTGCTGCTGACATTCCCCCAAATTTCTTGCTTTATACAGAGGTATTGACGGATACAGCATTCGCCTTTTTACCGGCTCTTGTAGCATGGTCTGCATTTCGCGTATTCGGTGGAAGTCCGGTACTGGGGATCGTACTTGGTCTCATGTTGGTCAATCCGGCTCTCCCCAATGCCTACAATGTTGCTAACGGATCCGAAGAAGCGCTCTTAATGTTCGGACTAATTCCTATTGTGGGATATCAGGGATCTGTTCTCCCTGCATTCTTTGTAGGTTTACTTGGAGCCAAATTTGAGAAATTTCTTAGAAAACGGGTACCCGAATCCCTTGATCTCATTGTAACTCCATTTATTACACTGCTTGTAATCATCACGCTTGGTTTGTTTGCAATCGGACCTGTGTTTCATTCGATCGAAGATTGGGTGCTTCACGGAACGATGTTTTTAATAGATCT
Organism: Neobacillus mesonae; assembly: GCA_023715865.1. Taxonomy (GTDB): domain Bacteria; phylum Bacillota; class Bacilli; order Paenibacillales; family Paenibacillaceae; genus Paenibacillus. The sequence continues at coordinate 1,063,705 of JAMBOW010000001.1, read as the reverse complement.
TCCTTTTGGTATCTCAGGTCTGGTTATTGGATTCTTCAATCAAATCGTTGTAGTAACTGGTGTACATCATATCTTTAACTTTTTAGAAATCCAGCTGCTAGAGAATACCGGTTCGAATCCGTTCAATGCCATTGTTACCTGTTCTATGGCTGCTCAAGGGGCCGCTTGTTTGGCAGTTGGATTAAAAACGAAGAATGCGAAGCTGAAAGCACTGGCATTGCCTTCATCGTTCTCATCTTTTCTCGGAATATCGGAACCCGCAATCTTTGGTGTGAATTTAAGATATATGAAACCTTTTGTTATGGGACTCATCGGTGGAGCAGTAGGCGGTTTCATGGCATCCATATTCGGTTTAGCAGGAACAGGAATGGCCATAACCGTAATTCCCGGAACGCTGTTATATTTAAACAATCAACTGTTTCTGTACATTTTATGCAACGTTGTTTCGATAGCGATCGCTTTCATGTTAACCTGGATGTTCGGTTATAAAGATGACAAGATCGAGGCAATCTCGGAGGGCGTACAAAGTAAGGAAAATGTTCAGGACACTTCAAGAACAGAAAGTGTTATTACATCTGAAGCGGCCCCAAAGAAAGAGGGTGGATACACTCTGGCATTTCCATCGCCTATTACGGGGAAGACGCTAGCACTTGAATCCGTCCTGGATCCCGCTTTTTCTCAAAAACACATGGGAGAAGGATATGCTGTTGAACCCTCAGAAGGTAAAGTATATGCTCCCTTTGACGGTGTTGTCGCACATGTGATGGACAAAAGTAAACATGCAGTGATACTGGAGCATGGAAGTGGTGTCCAACTCCTGATTCATGTAGGTATCGATACGGTTTCACTTAAAGGGTATGCGATCAAAGCTGGACAGTTACTCCTTGAGTTCGATATGGAATACATCACAAAAGCAGGTCTGTCCACCATTACTCCAGTGATCATTCCTTCGGGGTCAGAGCAGGTTACAGCTATAAATGTAAATACAAATATTCAAACGACTGCAAATAAAGAAGACATTATGGTTGTCGAGATGAACTCATAAAATTTAAGTTATTACACCTTCAAGAGAATGCTGCCATGTCGTAAGATATGTAGACAATCTTGGAGGTGTTTTTCTTTGACTTATAGTCAAATACTGCAGCCGATGCGGAACAAGAGGGGTGTATATATGAAAAAGAAAATGATAACTGCCTTAATTGCAGCAAGTATGATGGCTGGTGGGGTAGTAAGTGCAGCAAATTTGTGGGGTACATACAAAGGTAACGACATAGTAAAGATTACTTTCCATGGAGTGGATTTGAAAACGATCGATGTTCCGGCAATGAATTATGAGAGTAGGACGATGATTCCGTTCCACATGTTAGGACGCATGCTGTTTCTTACGCTGACTACTTTCATTCTCTTGAAACTCTAGGGGATAGACTGATTAATCTGTCCTTCTTGTATTCAAATGCTTTTAACTCCGTTAACATCGACAGTTTCGATGCAGTTGAACAAATATCTAAAGTAAGTGAAAGTCTAGATCACTTGATTATTACCAATAACGAATTAGGTATGGGAGCTGGGCAATACACAGATGACACTAGTAGCAGTATTTTTGAAAACTACAATGATGCTATACGATTATATGAAGAAACTGAAGACGGGCTTGAAGAGTACCATTTAACAAAATCACAAAGCTCTGCCGAGTTTTATACTACTAAAATTCAGCTAGCAACCCGTTTCTCTAATGATGGAAAATATTTAGCTGCTGCACGCTATTCCCTGTATATAAAAAACGCCTTGTCCGCTAAATAATTAGTCCATAGCGAAGGCTGGAATTGAAATAGATGTAGAGAGTGGAACTCATGCAATAAATGTGTGTTAGCAAATTTATAACTTTATCATTTTTTATCCACCATACATTAATTCTCTTTTTTTGATTTCTTTTTTTTGAAGAAATCGAACTTGATCACATAATCAAAGACAAGGGTAATTACAACAGCTCCAAGTGGAATCATTGAGTATACCCATAGCGGATTATTTGGAGTTTCACCAGGGGGTGCATCAGTTAAAATCTCAAAAAGGACAAAGCAATAAATTATGGCCAATACAATACCTGTTACGTTTCTATTTTTCATAGCTGTATTTCACCTCACATTCGCTTAAGAAAGTTAAAGTATTGTATGTCTAAATAAAGTATAACACTGCTCAAACTAATATGGAATAAATTATCATTTTTTCAAACCTACTTAAAATCCCTAATATTAATATCGATCAAGAATACCAGGAATTATCGTGCCTAAGCTGAATTCAATTTTTTATTTGATTCTATAGATGAGGAGAATGTCATGTAATATGTATAATGAAATAGATGCTAAAGTGATATTATCTATAAATTTGTAATGGTTTAGTTAAGTCAGTTAGTTCGTTAGGAAAGAGGCCAATTAGAAAAGATGATTACTTTAAGAAATGTTCAACCTACAGATTTAGATCAATTGTTAATTATTGAAGATGAAGGTTTTTCAAAAGAGGAAGCAGCCACAAAGGAAGCATTTGAGGAGAGAATACAGTTAATAGCTGATACCTTTATTGTAGCGGAAAAGGAAGGGGAGATGCTTGGTTATATTAATGGCCCTGTTATTAATCAGCTTTATATAACAGATAATCTCTTCAAAGAAATCTCGGAGAATCCGGAAAGTGGAGGCTATCAGAGTGTTTTAGGGTTAGCGGTATCCAAGCAAGCTAGAAATCAAGGGATCGCAAAAATATTAGTTGAGAAGATGGAACAGCTGGTAAAAGAAAACGAAAGAGAAGGAATGACTTTAACGTGTAAACAGGAACTAGTTTCTTTTTATGAAAGACTAGGATTTATAAACCATGGCATGTCTGACTCAAAGCATGGTGGAGTAAGCTGGTATAACTTGGTCAAATTAAAAGAGGATATCAATTGATTTTAAGGCAGAAATGCAGCCATCATAATCGATAGGCTGCATTTCTACATAATAAGAATGTTCTATATGATAGATGATCAAAAACTAATTTTTCTAACCTCGATATTAGTCGCCATACCTCCAACTTGGACTTTAGAAATCTCCTGGTTTACTGTGTCGATCATTAACCTTGTTTTAACCTCAGATGGACGATTCATCGTAAACCCTTGTTTAATCATATATTCAGAAGATGAGAAGTCGGGAAGTTTACTGTTGTTCCAGAGATAACATGTCAGAGCTCCGTTGGAGGTCCCCGTTGCACTTTCTTCCGGGATATCATATAGCGGCGCAAAATTTCTGCATTCTGCCAGAACTTCCGGTTCTACATCAAGAGTAAACAGATGGTAACCAATGACCTGATAGTCTCGGCTGATCTTGGTAATCTGTTCGAAATTAGGATTAATGTCCTTCAATGCTTGACTGCTCTTAATGGGAACTAGTATGTCACGAAGACCCGTGGAGACAATCTGCACAGGCAAGTCGGGAACTAAATCGTCTGGACTGATCTGCAAGGAATCGGCAATTAGGGTTCTATCGACATGTTCGAAATAACGAGGCGGGGTCTGCGTTAGAAATACTTCGCCATTTTCTTCAAGCGTAACTTCCAACATACCTGCTTTAGTTAGCAGGGTATGGGTACCAAGGTCAATCCTTCCTTGGATCCACAGCAAGTAAAATGCAGCAATCGTCGCATGTCCACATAAGTCTACCTCGCTATTTGGTGTGAAATAACGAATTTTATAATCGGCTTCATCTGTTTCTTCAAAAAAAGCGGTTTCCGAAAGACCAACGATCCTGGCTGTTTCCTGCATGATCGTTTCTGGCATTGCCGCCATTGTATCACTATGTAGCACAACGCCCGCTGGGTTTCCGCCATGTTCTTCTTTGGCAAAGGCATTTAACGTGTATACTTCAATTTCCATAATGGAACACCTCATTTCTTTATGACACAATGTGAGACTCGATTTGACTTTTCTAAGATTAATGGGGTCTCTCGCTTAAGTCAATATAAGATAGAATATCAATATAAAATTTGTATAATTCAATAGAGGGAATGCTAGGAAATAAGTAGGGAGGATTTTATGATTAAGGATGATTGGTTTACAGTTCAAGAGATTGATAGTAATACATACGCAATTAGTGAATATGGTCACTGGGAGAAGGTACATTCATTTCTACTACTAGGGAATAAGAGCGCTGTATTAATAGATACAGGTCTTGGGATTGATAACATTAAAAGAATGACAGACCAGTTGACTACCTTACCTATCGAGGTGATTACAACCCATGTACACACGGATCACATCGGAAGCCACGGACAATTCGAACGAATCTTCGTTCATAAAGGAGATGAAGACTGGTTAATCAATGGAATTAAAGGCTTGACGATCGAGCAGATAAGGAGAGACATCAGTAGAGATATCACTATCCCTACACCAGAAACATTTAATCCTGATACATACCTGCCATTTCAAGGTGAGCCATCCGCTCTATTGAATGATGGTGACCTATTTGATTTAGGGAATAGAAGATTGACTATTTATCATACCCCAGGGCATTCTCCCGGTCACATTTCGGTATTTGATGAAACCAACGGTTATCTATTCACTGGAGATCTGCTTTATGATGAAACCCCTGTTTATGCTTTTTATCCTTCGACAAACCCTGTGGATTTAGTTAATTCATTAGAAAGAATTGCTGGAATACCTCATGTCAAAATGGTATTTGGATCTCATAACACCTTAGGGCTTCATCCTGCTATTTTAGAAGAAGTAAAAAATGCAGTTACATATATGCGGGATAATAATCTTATTAAATTTGGAGCTGGATTAATTAAATTTGACGGTTTTAGCGTACAGTTTTAAGTATATAGCTGAGTCATCTTGCAAATGATTTCTTCATAAATGGACAGAGAAACGTTTTACAGATATAGATTTAAGAGTCAACAACCTTGCTGCAATCCAACGTAGCAAGGTTTTTATTTTTTGTAGAGTTCAAATTCGTCATCATTATTAGGAGGTATAACCTTACGATGCATACCTAAGTCCAAAATGCTCATAATAAGGAAAACTAAGGATGAAGGAGTGAGTAAACAGTGAAGGAAGAGTCTAAGAATCATCAGCATGAGGGTTATGTAAATAATCGTTTAGACGAATCCATTAGTAAGATTAACTCCATGTTCACTGATACTCCCGACCTCATCGTGCGCAAGCTGCATATTAAACAAACCGGAGAAGAAGCTGCAATTGTTTATCTGGATGTATTGACTGATAAGACATGTCTTAACCATGATGTTCTTGCCCCACTTCAGCTTGAATCGGGAAACCCTTCGGGAGACTTTATTACAAATGTAGGTTATGTGATGCCAGATGCAGAGTGGGCTAGTCTGAGACTGAACATTATGATCGGTAATAGTGTGCTGTTAATTGATGGACGAAACACTGCTTATGTATTGGATACGAAGGGGATACCACAGCGAGCTATCGAGGATCCGCAGCAGGAGCCTTCTTTGAAAGGAGCACATCAAGGCTTTGTAGAGATCGGTTCCCAGAACATTGCCTTGATTCGTCGTTACATCCCGGATCAAGAATTAAAGCTGCGTCGTTATATTATTGGAAAAAGAGGACAAACGGCTGTTTCTTTAATTTATTTAGAAGATGTGGTACAGCCTGAGATTGTTCAAGTGCTTGAGGAACGAATTCAATCCATAGATGTGGATGCCATAATAAATACAGGTGAACTGGCTGAATTTATAGAAGATCAGCCGTTAGCTCTGCTTCCACAGATTATTACGTCCGAAAGACCGGATACGGCTGCTTCACAAATTCTACAAGGACGCTGCGCCGTAGTTGTAGATGGTTCACCCAGTGTATTGATAGCTCCTGTGACGTTTATGTCTTTTTTTCAAACTGTAGATGATTACAGCTCTCGTTGGTCAATATCTTCTTTTCTTCGGATACTGCGAATTTTTGCCTTTTTTATAGCCATCCTTTTACCAGGGTTTTATATAGCGGTTATCTCTTATCATTTTGAAATCATACCGATGAAGCTGCTGCTTACACTTGGCGAGTCGCGTGGGCAGGTACCATTTCCGCCTTTCGTAGAGGCGATTATCATGGAAATTACGCTTGAAATGCTGAGAGAAGCGGGGGTCCGACTCCCTGCTCCCATTGGGCAGACCGTAGGGATTGTCGGCGGTATCGTAATTGGGCAGGCAGTGGTGCAAGCAGGACTGATCAGTAACGTCATGGTTATTGTGGTAGCTTTCACGGCAATCTCCTCTTTTATTATCCCGAACCAAGATATGATGGCCGCAGTCCGTCTCATGCGATTTATGATGATGGTCCTTGCGTCCTGGTTTGGCTTTGTAGGTCTGGTTGTGGGCATGATGACAATCGTAGGAAGACTCATCACACTTAATTCGCTTGATACTTCTTATAGTACGCCTATTGCTCCTTTTAGAATTGCAGATTGGAAGGATACCCTGATACGGGTTCCTCTGTGGCTGATGAACAGTCGACCTGTAAGTACAAGAGCAACTCAATCAAGAAGGCAGGGAAGGAACCGAGGCTGGAAGGAGAAAGAATAATAAATGAAGAGGATTCGTCCAATATCCATGCTTCAATTCGTGCTGATTATATCAACTTTTCAAATCAGTGTTGCTTTCTTATACCTTCCGCGAGAGCTGGCAAGACATGCGGGAACGGATGGATGGATCGTCATTTTTTTTGCATGGGGCCTGGCGTCATTAGCATCCGTGGCACTCGTTAAGCTGATGAAATATGCTCCAAATGGTTCAATTCTCGAGTTAATACAAAAATATATGGGTGTATGGGCATCTAAAATTGCTGCTTTTGTATTTATTGCATATTACTTGATACTGGCCTATGACGGCTATATCATCGCTTCTCTTGTAATCAAGCTTTGGTTATTGCCAAACACGTATATTTATGTGTTGGTTCTGCTGTTGCTGATCCCAACATTTCAAATTGCACAGCATGGGTTCCAGGCGATCGGGCGCTATAGTGAAATTGTAGTGCTTATTTCCTTATGGATTCCTTTTGTGTATTTATCCACACTGCGCCATGCACACTGGCTTTTTTTACTGCCTGTTATTAAAGAGGGCTGGCTTCCTATTTTTTCAACTATAAAAATGATGATTTACCCGATGCTGGGTATCGGGCTTGTGTTTTTTCTATACCCCCATCTCGTAAAAAAAGAAAAAGCGCTGCCAGCAATGCTCATTTCTAATACAATTACTTGCATTATTTATCTTGGAATCACGATCGTTTGCTTTGTTTATTTTAGTCCTGATGAGATTAGAGAGTATAATGATCCGGTCATTAGCATAATGAAGACCATTGAATTTGAGTTTATCGAGCGGGTGGAGGTGCCTTTTATTGCCGTTTACCTATTTATGTTCTCGTGTATATGGATTCCATCGATGTATCTGGTGTCCATGAATTCTGCATGGCTGATAGGGAAAGGTCAAGAAAGAAATTACCTTGGCGTATGGTGTATCATCATTGCAGTCAGTATTTTCATTTACAGACCAAGCTTTTTCGATGCCGCTATAATCAATAACGCTCTTAATCTCATCGGCTTCATTATAGAGTTTGTCTTACCTTTATGCCTTCTGATATACGTGATGATCAAAAACAAGGTAAAAGGCGGGAAGCAGGCATGAGCATAATTCGAGGATTTATTACCGCCAGTATGTGTTTCGTATTGTTTTTTATGCTGACGGGCTGCAGTAACGATAAAACGAACATCGATGAAGCAACCGTTCCTTTATCCATGGGTCTTGATGTGATCGAGGACAAGCTGCATTATTATATATCCGCTCCAGTGTTCAGTAAAGACATTCAGAAGAAGAGCCGAGAAGGGGAGGGAATAGCTGAAGGATTAAGACAGTCCAGGAATCAGCAGGACTCTCAGTTTCCAGGCTCCGTTGCAGGCCGGAACTTCCAAGTCGTTGTAGTCGGTCAACAGCTGCTGCAATATAAGAATTGGTTCAAAATACTGGATGTTACGTTTCGTGAACCACGGAATACGGTTACGGATCGAATTATTGCTTATAACGGTCCTGTTGCGGACGTTATCCACTTTCAAGCAAAGGATCAGCCCCCTATTTCGGTGTTCTTAAGAGCACTCATTGATTCGGGAAGTAAAAGATCAACAACGGTGAAGACAACAGCCCAAGAGCTGCATAGACAATTGAATGATCGAGGTATGACCCCATCGATCTCTGAGATTATGATTGAGAATGGAAAGATTCAGCTGAAGGGCACCGCACTTTTATCTCAAGAAGGACAATACAGAGGTTCGTTAACTTATCAGGAAACAACCCTGCTTAAAATTTTAAAAAATGAAGTCGAGCCAGGAGTTAGCCTTACATTTCCGGTTGAAGGAATTAAAGAACAGCTGCCTTTTAATACGGACTTAGTTAGTTTCAGCGCAGATAACATATCGGCGAAGATTAAATCCTCTCATGAAAATGGCAGATTTAAATATATAGTTAAAGTAGATTCAAAAATCGGTATTACTGAAAAGTTTCTTGAGTTTGAGCTGATTGAAAATTCAGAAGAAATGGCTTATAGACTAAGTGAGGAAATGAAAAGAAGCATTGAAAAGCTAATCAAAAAATTTCAAAAGCTGAAAGTAGATCCCGTAGGATTCGGTTTGTACTCTAGAGCGTATCAGTATCCTTTTTATAAAGAAGCAGAGAATAGATGGGGCGATGAACTATCTGATGCTCAATTTGAAGTGGAGGTCCACCTTCGAATTGGATCAAGCGGAGCAGTAGAGTAACTACATCTGATAACCCTTGTACCCAAATGACGAGGCTCTTTTTGTCAATATAACATAATGAAGCTTCACCTCCTTTTCCTGTTAGACTATAATTTTCATATATTGAAAGGAGGCTGAACGAAGTGAAGATCAGTACGTTATCACGTTTAACCAATATAAGCAGCAGATCGATAAGACACTATGAGGAGAAGGGGCTGCTTCAAGCATATCGGCTAGAGAATAACTACAGGGAGTTTGATGAATCTGCCATCCCTCGAATTAAAGCAATCAAGCTCTATCTAAAACTGGGTCTAACCGCTGATGAGATTCAAGCTTTGTTCAGAGAAGAAGTAGCCGAGCCGGACGAGTATGAGTATTGCGAAGAAATGCTTTCCCTGTATAAAGAAAAGCTGAACACGGTAAAACATCAAATCGACGCTTTAGAGGAATTGAAGAAACGTTTAGAGAGACAAATTGCCTTGACCAACAATAAAAAAAGCGTATCCTCTTAGCATCAGTGCTGAGGATACGCTTCTTTCATATTATAGAGCCTGTATACCTTGTCCAAGTCCACCGTCGACCGTTAGTCTGGCTCCTGTTGTAAAAGTGGCTTCAAAAGCCATGAACAATACCGCTTTGGCCACTTCCTCTGGCGCACCATGACGCTTCATAGGTGTGATTTGGTCACCCATCTCCTCAAATGCAATTCGCTCCGATTCCGTAAATCCGGTTACACCCATCGTTGGTGTCTTGATAAAACCCGGACTGACTACGTTAACTCGGATGCCTCTTGGCAGCAGCTCAGTAGCAAAGCCGGATGCAAGTGAACGCAATGCCGCTTTGGAGGCTCCATACACGCTCATTCCGTGGAATCCTCCTTCATCTGCGACGGAGGACGTGAATACAATGGCCCCTCCTTGATTTAGAAGCGGCGTTAAACGCTGTACGGTAAAGAATGCTCCTTTTGTATTCACGGAAAAGACTTTGTCATAGGAATCTTCCGTTACTTCATGATAAGGCATTAACTTTGCTAAACCCGCATTCACATGGAGAAAATCGATCGTACCCATGAACTCCTCAACGACATTGAATAATTGTGAAATGTGCGCCATCGATGTAATATCTGAAACAATCACCCGCGCGCGTTCACCGAGCTCATGCGCTGCTTCTGCCACCTTGCTGGGATTACTGCCCGTTACAATGACTTGAGCCCCGCCTTCAACCAATGCTTTAGCAGTAGCCAAACCCATTCCATGGGTTCCTCCAATAATAACTGCTTTGTTTCCATGATAACGATTCATGTAAATACCTCCATTATATGATAGTAGAGCGCACCACAACTCATAAGAAAATATCCTTGAGTAGATGACACGACCATCATAAACGTTCACACTGATGTGAATGTCAATAGGGTGATCTAAGAAGAAGCAAAAATGCATCTGAGGGGATAGAATTCTATTCGGATGCTTTTTTTGGGTGTTAGTGAGGGCTGAAAGCTGCATCATCTTGATGATGAGAAGCAGTTTATAAGTAACCGAAGTCGCGAATACGGCGGCTTTTTTTGAATGGGGATCAAGTTCTTGTCTCTAGGTAAGTTAACAGGCAGGATAGTATAATATATACATAGAAATAAATCAGTTGGTTAGCAATCTGAAACTCAGCTTGATTATAAGATGGACGCAGTTTGATTGGGGGGAATTGGTAGAAAAATGTTGTGTTCATAACTGAAATCTAATAGAAGTGACTTTCATGAAAGGAAGAATATAATTTTGTATAGTAAAATTAAAATCAACTTTTTTTATTTAGCTGCAGGAATATACATAGGTATTGCAATAGTTTCATTTATACCATGGATAGAGGTTAGTACAAAGATTACGGCATATTCTAGTGTCATAGCATTATTTATTACTATTTATGAATCTTCAAAAGTTGGTTATACAATAGCTGCCAAGGCAGGAAATCCACAAAAACAAAAAATCCAGTATGTTTTTATGTTAGTCATGAAAGTATTCATGCTAATCTCGCCATTTGCACTGTTGTACTGGATCAACTATGAAAATGATGAAGCAGTTATAACGAAAATAAGTAATTATGTAACTTTTGCAGCCATTGGGATTGTGTTTTTTACTAGAGGTATGGAATTAAAAAATCAAAAATGACAGCCTTATTTGTATTTTAGACTAACGTCTGGCATGCAAATATATCACACATCCAATATACCAGCAGCCGTTCATTTTGGACTGTACCTTTAGATTAGGTCTAGTTTCAAGGTGAGCGGCTGCTTTTTGCTAATCTAACTAGCAGTTTTCTGAACTGCTAAAGATTTCTTGTCTGGTTTTTTAAATCGAATGTTACTGCTGACAATCCCGCCAAGGATAATGATAACTCCAATCCATTGAGGCAAACTTATAGGTTCTGCAAGCACCAATGAGGACAAGGTAATGACAACCGGCAATTCGGATGCGGTTAGAATAGTTCCTAAACCCGAACCAACCTGCGGCATTCCAATGGAAAACAAAAGGGGAGGAAGGACAACCCCGAAGATACCCAGCGCTAATCCATAAGGAATTAACCCCGATATTACTTCTATATCAAATAAAAATGTTGGCGGGAACACAATAAATACCATAATTAATCCCCCCGTCGAAAGCAGGGCGCTTTTTAGAATCGGAGGCGTTGATTTTCCAACAGAACCGCTCAAAAAAACAAATGAAGAGAAGGTTATGGCAGCAAGCAATCCCCAAAGGCATCCCTCCAATGACAGCATCATGCTTTCCTGAAACAGTATATTGGCAGCCAAAATGGAACCGACTAGAAGTAAGGCAATAGAAATCAGTTTATTCTTTGTTGGCTTTTTCTTATGAAACAACCATTCCAACAGAGCTCCGATCCAAACAAATTGAAACAGTAAAACAATAGCCAACGAAGCGTTTAGGGTTTGTAAGGCTTGATAATAGAAAATGCCTGTTAATCCAAATGGGATCCCAGATAGAAGCAGCTGTGAAGCTTGTCGAATCGATATTTTTTTCTTTTTGGTAAATATGAAAACAAGCCAAGTAAGCACAGCTCCAAAAAGATACTGTCCTCCAGTTACTGCCGACACTGTGAAACCAGCTGCATAGGCTAATTTAACAAATGTGGACAATACCCCATAACAGCAGCCTCCTAAAAAAACAATTAATGCATAATGCCATAATTTCATTGTAATCCTCCTTTATTGAACACAAAAAAGCCACACAAACAGCCAATCTGGCCATTGTGTGGCGAAAATAGAGATCGATCTCTAGAAAAGTCCACTGATCCTTAACAGGTTTTAGTATCATCGTTTCGGTAACAGTATAAAAGCACATTCTGGTTGTTGTCAATCTTTAAAACGGAATTTGTTTTCGTTTAGGCGGGGAGCATCATGTGATGCAATTCGAAATTTTAAGTTAACGGGTGCAATATCCAATGTATACTTAAACATTCTTTATAGGAGTCATAGTTGTTTTGTTACAATTTGAGAAGTTAAAGGTATAAGGGAGTGATTCTAATGACAAATCAACAAAACCCAGAAGCATCCAAGTATTTAATGCGGAATGAAATGAGGCGTTAATTAAATGTTGTAGTAATGAAGTAATATGCCGGTTGGAGCTGCTTCATTTTTTTTATTATACAACGGGCAGGATCGTTATAGTTGTTTACTACCCTACATATCGCTTGGCAGTTGTTATAATTGACATACAAGGATCTCAATGCAGCAAAAGTTAGTGTGATTAACATGACAGATAAAGGTGTCAATAACAGGAGGAATATCTGAAATGTCAGCAAATGTAAAACCATTTGAAATGAACATGCTGCAGGATCTTCAGAAAATAGAGGGTGAATCTCGTGAATTGTATACTGATTTCCCAGTGTGGGCAACTTGGGTCTATTCTAATAATCCTGAATTAAAGCCAGAAAATATAAGGGTTTCATTCTCCGGAGACAGAATCACTGGTTATGGACATATTATTCCACGGCCGGCTTTTGAGGATGATCCAGTCGAAATGCCACACACCTTATTTTTCGATATGAATGTATCTCCAGAAATTCTGAATCCAAGTGAGGTATATCAAGCATTATTCCAAGCTTTAGAAATAAGAGGAAATGAGTTGCTAGAAGCATACCCACAACGCCGGGCAGAGTGGTGTATTCAGCATTATGGAACTGTAGAACCCCAACTAGATTTTGTGCAGAATAAAGGTTTTCATAAAACGGAAAGCTATTGGCTGCTTGAGAAAAGTCTGAAAAAGAAGGAACAGAGCGAAAGAGAGGTTCATGGTTTTAATGTGGAGCAGTGGGAGCTAGAGTCATGGGAGGAGCAGCAATTGTTTCTAAGTTTAGAGAAACAGGCTTTCCCCGAGGAGATGCCGACTCTTGAGAATTTAATCGCTTTAAAAGCTTTACCGATGTGGAAGACCTATATAGCAACCAATTCAAGCTCCGATATCGTTGGATTGATTATGATGCACTACGATCCTGAAGTCAAAAAAGGCTATATCGATGATATCTTTACCTTGTCAGAATATCGAAATAATGGGATCGGTCGTGTATTGTTGAGTAAAGCGCTGCAGTACTTTTCGGAAGCTGGCGTTAATGCAGTTCAGCTCCATGTTGCCGACACGAACTTAGCAGCCTTTCATATATACCAACAAGCCGATTTTAGAGGAGTAAAAGAAAAAATAGAATTGAGAATGGCTTTTCGTTAATTGACTACTGTCATATAAGAAAGACGTTTAATAGTAAGCTTTGAAGCAGCATGATGACGCGTCAAAGCTTACTATGCTGCGGGAACGATAGCTTCAATTTATTCTATACTTTTTAAGGATTCAATCATGTTGATTTGGGACACTTTTCTCCGAACCAGTAAGTTAGAGAGAAGGGTGAGTAAGAATGCAAGAGTAACAGATGCCAATATAACAAACAGATTTAATTGATCTGGGATTTGCTGATGGGTACTCGAGAGCGCCTTGACAACTAGGTCATATACATATCCGCTGATCGGTAACGCAACAAGAACCGCAAAGGCTGTGAGTATGATGTTTTCAAAGAATATTAGCCGGTTTATTTTATGCTTAGGATAACCTAATACCTTTAGTGTGGCTAATTCGCGATTTCTTTCATAAATGTTTATAGAGGATATCGAATAGATCGCTCCAAAGGAAAGAACGACCGCACTGATGATAAACATGATAAAAAGAAAACTGTTTTGTCTCAGGATATATGTTGCCGACTCTTTCAAATCATTTGTGTCCTCAATCTTAACTACTTGTTTGTGTTGTTCGAAGAAGTGACGGACATTAGTCAGTTCTTCAGAGCTATTGGCTTTCACTAGAAGTGAGGTTGGGTGGTATTCGATGCCAAAGCTTTCTAGATAAGCAATCGTGCAATAGAATGACGGTTTCGAATACTGATTAGATATTTGCGTAACCTTCATATCAACTGCTTTCTTAGTGGAATTCAGATCCGTGAATTGGATTTGAATGCTATCCCCTTCTTTAATCTGATAATGGTCGGCATACGATTTGGGTACCAGTATACCATTGTCCCCCAGAGCGATTTTATTATCATCCTCATCAAAGAAATGAAGGAGGTTGTTGTCCTTCTCTGTAACAATTAACGTGGCGTTTTCGTTTTCATCACCTTTGATGAAATTCACAGGAAAGGTGGTTAATGAATAACTGCTATTTATGCCGGTGGGCAGCATCGCATCCACAGCTGCATCTTTCGCATAATCCACCTTTAAATCATAAGTATTTACCTCTTGGATCTGGTTAGCAACCTTTTGCAGGGAGGCTTGCGTTCCGAATGCAGTAATCAATAACACGGTGCTTACGCCAACCCCGATGGAGCTTGCTATCGCTTTTTGTTTGTTTAAAAATATATTTCTCAATATGATCTTGTAGCTGTAGGAAATACGTTCCCAGATTCCTGGGTATCGTTCGATAAGCAGCTTCTTTATTTTCTTCGGAGGTTTTGGCCGCATGGCTTGAGCTGCACGTTCTTGTAGTATGCTTCTGCCGCTTAAGTAACAGGCCAAGATGCCGAACGTACTCGAGAGCAGGAAGGGGGGGATTGCAGAAAAGGGCGATAAAGAGAATGCAATGCCAGGAAGCGAGTAGGATCTGGCATTCGACGTCTCAATGAACGGGATAAATACGCTGCCGGCAATGATACAACCAAGAATGGAGCCAATGAGCCCTGCAAGCACCGGGAAACCCATGTAATGAAGCATGATGCTTCTATTTTTAATACCTAATGCTTTCATAATTCCTACTTGGTTTCTTTGCGAATCAATGATCCGCGACAAGATAAGGAAGAGGATAACTGCTTCAATAATAAAAAGAACCAGCGGGATAACCTTGCTCATCAATTTATTATTATGGATCGTCTGCTGAACTTGAGAATAAACAAATGAACGCTCTTTACTCATCTGGCTCTCATAGGATAATTCCTTGGATTGTTCTTTAATGGTCTGGCCTAATTGATCTACGTCGTACCCCTCTTTAGCACGGATCAAGATCTCATTATAGTAAAGGCTGCCTGCGATTTGGGGAATTGCTGCTTCATTCAGGTAAGCAAATCCGGAGGTTTTATGGTCTTGAGTTTCGTTCTTTTTGGCATATTCCACATTTTCGCCCAAACCACTAATGGTGAACACTATGTTCATGTCGTTCACGTTGATTTCGATTGGAGCTCCAATCTGGTATGAGTGCTCCTTGGCGTAATGGGAGTCCAGTAAGATTTCATTTTTACTGAGCGGAATGCTGCCCTCAATCACCGTAAGTGTATTGATGCTATTGTTTGGAGGTATCGAGTGGATCTGTAAGACGGCGCTCGTATCTTCTTGTGTTGCATCGACGGTGAACCGTCCTTCAATTTTATTTATCCCCTCAATTGCACTTAATTCCATAATGTCCTGCTCGGAGATTTGGTTGTAATAGATGTTTAAGTCACTTAAATTATGTTCTTGGAAGTAACTCTTAGTATAAGTGCCAAGGTTATCGCTTAACGAGGTCAGTCCCGAGTAGAAAAAAGCCCCTACGGTAATTATCAAAACAATAGCCAGAAATTGACCGACTGATTGTTTGATATCCCTTAATAATTTTTTGAATAGTTTCATCACCACTCAATCCCTTCAACGCTTTGTGTGTGTTCATTCATCGCTACGCTTTCGATTCGTCCGCTTTTCACCGTAATGATCTTATCTGCCATAGGAGCAATTGCAGAGTTATGTGTGACCAAGACAACGCTCTTATTCATATCCTTATTCAAATCCTGAAGAACCTTCAATACAGACTTGCCTGTCACGTAATCCAGCGCGCCGGTAGGCTCATCACAGAGTAAAAGCGCAGGGTTTTTGGCAACAGCTCGAGCTATAGCCACCCTTTGTTGTTCTCCTCCAGAAAGCTGAGAGGGGAAATTTTTCATACGCTTTGTTAAACCCATTTTCCGCAAGATATCTTTAGCATCCAGATGGTTTTTACATACTTCAGAAGCAAATTCAACATTTTCCATGGCGTTTAAATTTGGCATTAAATTATAAAATTGAAATACAAATCCTACCTTCTCAGCACGATATCCTGTTAGCTTTTTCTCATTGAAGCTCGTAATTTCTTGATTATCGACAACAACTTTACCTGAAGTTACTGTATCCATTCCGCCAAGGATATTCAAAATTGTGCTTTTGCCAGCCCCGCTTGCCCCCAGAATAACGACGAATTCGCCCTCACTTATAGAGAAGTCAACACCATTTAACGCCTTGATCGGCACTTCGCCTATTTTGTATTCTTTCGTTACATTCCTGAATTCAATGAATGTTTTCATATGCCCATCTCCCGTACTGTTTTTTTAAAAGATTGAAGTCCTTTGTTGGATAAATATATTCTTATGTATGTCGGTATGTTACTCATGTAGTAGACTATAATTCGTGAACAAAAAATTGTCAATAACTGGTTTTTGTGTGAAATCTCAAACTTTTTTTCTTCGGGTAATTGATCGTTGACAAGTTATTTTTCATGAATTACAGTATGCTAGACGAATAACATACTAATATGCTGATGGTGAGGCTATGAACGTCACTTTTGATGATAAGCAACCGATTTTTCAACAAGTAGCAGACATAATTGAAGATGATATTTTGAATGGAACTTACCAAGAAGACGAGCAAATTCTTTCTGTCGCTCAGTTTTCTCAGCTGTTTCAGATCAATCCGGCAACCGTAGTGAAGGGGTTTGGCCTGCTCGTAAATGAAGGTATCCTTTACAAAAGAAGAGGGCTGGGCATGTATGTAGCGGCTGACGCGAAACAGAGGATTCAGATTAAACGGAGAGATCGTTTCTACAAGGAACTGTTGACGAATCTTCTGAATGAAGCCGATAAGCTTGGGCTGACAAATGAAGAAATCATGGACATGATTAAACAGTTGAGAAAGGAATGAACAGATCGTGGGCTTGGCATTGACCTGTAGCCATTTAACCAAAGTATACGGTCGAACTTACGCATTACGTAATCTGGATCTGCAGCTGGAGGAAAACATCATTTACGGATTGCTAGGACGGAACGGCGCTGGCAAAACGACCTTGCTTAACATCATCGCAGGAGGAATCACAGCGAACGACGGGACCATTGAGGTAAGAGGAAAAAGGCAGGGTAAGGGAGAACTTCCGGAGGATTTCTGTTTTGTTCGGGATAATAACAAGCTATTCGGAAGAGGACGAGTGATCGAGAATTTACAGCTTGCTGCGAATTTTCATCCTAATTGGGACTGGACACTTGCTCATAAGCTGCTGGAGTTGTTTCAACTTGATCCAAATAAAAAAATCAAGCAGCTCTCAAGAGGTACGGAACAGCTCGTAGGAAACATTATCGGTCTGGCCAGCCGGGCAGCATTGACATTATTCGACGAGCCTGTGCTTGGACTTGATGTCTTGATGCGGGAAAGGTTTTACAAGGAACTGCTCGAAGACTACGCCAATCACCCTCGTACAATTCTACTATCAACGCATTTGATTGACGAAATTGCACCAATCGCAGAACGGGTTTATATCATTGATGAGGGCTCGATTCTGCTTCATGACGAGATAAATCAGATCCGCATGGCTGCTTTTTTGATTCGCGGAAATTCAAACGCAGTGGAAACGTTTACGGGAGGGAAGCGAGTCTTACATAAGGAGTCCTATGGTCACGGAACACTTGCCGCCATTTTCGAAAGATTAAATGATAATGACAGGATGCTGGCGCGCCAGCTAGATATTACGATTGAAAATTTGACGCTTCAAAGGTTTTTCTCGTATTTAATCGAGGGAGGTCATTAAATTGAATGCATTGGCCGTTCATCTGAAGGCAACCTATTTTCAATTGAGGGTTTATATCTGGCTGGTCATTATTTTCATACTGCTTGGCCGGTTGGCTGAATTCATTGTTGGACTTTCTACAAACAGCAGTCAAGACACAGTCCTTTCGGATGGCAACCTACTGCTTCTCATTTTACTATTTATTGCAATCGTACTTCCTATCAGTTATTACAAACGTATCGTCCATTTAGGTGCAAGCCGTGAACAATATTTTTGGGGACTTCATTTCGTCTATGCCGTCTGGGCAGTAGTCATCGCATTATTCAATTCTTTGTGGCCTTTACTTGAAGTGGATGTGTTCAACAGGAACACCGTTAATCTTATTGAAGCTTTTCATTGGAATGAATTTGGCATAGCAGGTTCTTTTCTCTACCAAACCGTTTTCTATTTGATGACGATGGCGCTGCTAAGCATGCTGGTCTCCAGTTACTATCACCTTGTAGGTTGGCTGCTGTGGGCGTTGTTCATTGTGGCAATCCCGACTGGAACAGCGGTTCCTTCGCTGCGTGTTCACGTTGAGTCATTTTTCGAAGCCTTGTTATTCAACGACTCGCTACTGGCCGGGGTTGGATTTAATCTTGTGCTTTTCCTGGTTTTCTTGGCGGGCGGCTGGTTTTTTACTATGAGAAGAACACACTAATATCAGTTAACATGTCATTGAATTACTAGATCTTAGTGTATTCTACAAATTCCAAATTCACTGGTTCATAAAATAGTGGAATCATCAACTCAATAAAATCTGTAGTGGGAGTTAAGATGACAAAAATATTGTATTGTGAGACATGATCCGAGAAGGGTCATGTTTTTTTGTTGACCTCCAAATATGCCGAATAGTACAACTCCCCAGAAAATATATTACAAGGGGTTTTATGAAGTCTGGAGGTGACAAATGCCTTTTATATTAAGATATAACACAACAATAAACGGGGCCGTGACTTTTACAGGCAATACACTCGGGCTTAACAAGGTAACCAATCAGAACAATCAGGGGAATACAGGCTCCATTGGTGCTTTCAGTACATTAAATACGTCAGTGCGAGTGGTGAATGGGCAGGTTGTTGCTGCTGATCCGCAAGGACAGACACTAACGTATGCAGTATTCGTTTCACCAACGAGTGGTGCAGTGCAGTTAAATCCTGCTGACGGCACATTTACGTATACGTCAAATGTTGGTTTTATAGGAACCGATACGTTTGATGTAGTTGTAACCAACAGTGCAGGTGTATCAACGGTTGCACCTGTTAGAGTCATCGTTGGCGGTGATGCGCCCGTGGCATCCCCGGTGAATGTCAGGACGTCGGAGGATCAGCCTGTAAGCGGAGCGGTTGTTGCCAACGACCCTAATGGTTTGGTACTTACCTTTGTAGTCGGTTTGCCCCCGGCAAATGGAATGGTGTTCATTAATCCGGATGGTACGTTTACGTATACACCGAATCCAGGCTTTGTGGGTACAGATACCTTTACAGTTATTGTGACGAACAGTGCAGGACTGTTTACAGTGGCCTTCGCTACAGTAACTGTGCTTCCAGGGGCTACGGTCAATGCCGGTCCAATCACAACGGATATCGGCATTGGAACAAACCAGGGTCAATCTGTAACAGGTCAGATTCTGGCCAGCAGTCCAGCAGGTCTTGCCATAACTTACTCTATTCTTCAATCACCGGCTAATGGGTCGTTAGAGCTGAATCCGGATGGAAGCTTTATTTATATACCGAATCCAGGGTTCAATGGCAATGATACATTCTTGGTCACAGTGACTGACAGTGAAGGCCGGGCTGCCGTTTCAACGGTTACTGTCGTTGTATATGCTCCTGCAAATACGGGAGGAGAGACAACGATACAGATCCAACTGTCAACACCTCAGGGCAGAGTAGTAAGCGGGACGGCAGATGGCGGACCTGGTGCGGTATATCAAATATTCATTGAGCCGGTAAACGGAAATCTGAGACTTCGTACGGACAGCACATTTACGTATATACCTAATCCAGGCTTTGTCGGCACGGATACGTTTACGATCAGATACACAGTTGCATCAGGCGAGGTATACTTCTATATAGTTACAGTTAACGTAGTCGCATTATCAAATACTGTCGTTATCGATTTAAATACGGTGGAGAACAATCCAGTATCTGGTGATCTCAATTCGATTAGTCTAGGACGGGTAGCTTCAGCACAGCTTGTCAATGTACCAAGCAACGGAAGGGTTACACTGAATCAGAATGGAACCTTCACGTATATACCGGATGTGGGTTACATGGGTCCAGATCAGATTACTTTCATAGTTACCTCGGCATCAGGCGAAATTTATACAGTCATTTTAAATATTCTAGTCGTTCCAGGAGGGAACGAATAAGGTAGAGCCCGGGGAAAATTTACTTTTTCCCGGGTTTCTTTTTTTGGGTATGGCTGCTTTTGGTCATCACGTTTTTCTTCGATGCTATGCCTGGTCTGGGTTCTCTTGTTCTGCGGCTTCCTTTTTGATGTTTAATAACTTTTGGGTAAGACATAGTCGAGGAATTTTTGACCGTGTGCTTTCGAATATGATCATCAGGTTGTGGATCGCTGCTCGCAACGGAATTATCTTCTTCCATTGCTTCTATAAGAGGAGAGAGGTGCTCTGTCTGTACCCATTTTTCTACGTGCCTTTCTTTAGCAAAAGCTTGGCGCTGCTCCTTCACAAATGAAGGCTCTTCAAGCACCCAAGCATTCCGTGACTCAATAAGTTCCTTGGATGTCGGCTTCTTAATCACCATAAGATGATACATGATCTGATAGGCTACATTCATTTGACTTTGTCGAAGCAATCCGAGCTCCAGGTCATCATATGCTCCATACTCCGGAAAATAAAAAAATTCCATACGAATCAGCCTTAAATCAAGAGGGGCTATATCAGAGGACATGTCTGCGAGCGACCATGTGTCAGGTGACCATGATAAAAGAGGCTCTTCCATACGGATGTGCTTCAGATGATCTGTAGTCCAGTAACGAGGAGAATGTTCATTGAAATACTGTTTGTACCTTGGGTTTACCATATGTGCCGATACATGGGCATAGGGAGCAATGATACAGACAATGGCGGTATGCTTGCATATCCGATAGATCTCCCGCATAACTGTGTCTAGGTCAACTACATATTGCAGGCTATGTGAAGCGATAACAAAATGAACGGAGTTATCTTCAAACGGAAGGGGGTCGTTCATATCGTGGACGATATCGACCCCATCATACGGTTTCATGTCAAGGCCGATGCACCCAGGAAATTTATGCTTTCCGCAGCCTAAATCAATTCTCAAAGCAATTCCCTCTTTCTATAAGGGTGTGCATACTGCTGTTCATCTTCTACAATATTCCGCTCAGTGCTGGCCCGTATAAACGATCAACTATACGCAGGGAACTTTCGTCCATACAACAGATGGATAGGAGGCATCTATGGTCCTTTAGTTGTAAAGGGCAAACCATGGATCAATTCCAGAGTAGATAAGTAATAACGAGCAAGGCAGTGGAAATCTTATTTAATGATTACAGTAATTAGATACTCAGATAGCAAAAAGAGACCATTAATTATGGTCTCTCATCGTGTTTAAGCATATTTTCATCGAAAATATTCATGATTACTTCGGTATTATATACGTCATTATTTACTTTCCATTCATCAGCTTCCTTCAAAAGGTAAATCGTTCCTTTCAAATCAAGCGTTTCTTCTGCCAATGAAAGAGTGCCAGTATAATTCAGTTCAATTTGTGTTTCAGCTACATTTCTTTCGGTAAATTCAAGATTAGAAACATGAACTTCACTTTCTTTAATCAGTGCTAATTGGTATCCATGGTAAAAATTTCGGGTTGCTACTGATCTATTAAAGAAAATCTCCGTTGTTAGAGGTTGCATAAATTCTTGTTTCTCGGTTATTAATTCTAGAGTAATATCATTTAGCTCCGAACTTTCTAATTCAGCAACCTTATACTTTTCAGCTACTTGAATAGCTTCCGGTACTCCTGAAACAGTTTTAGTTGAATCTGAGCATGCAGATATTACTAAAATAAGTAATAATAATACGAGTTGTGATCCAAAGGGGTGTTTGAACTTAAACATTATCATCATAGCTCCTCTCTGGTCAGTTTACATAATATTTTACCACAATAAGGATAGTAGTTAAATCGTCAATTACGTCAAAGGAGCTAATAAAATGATTAAACAGAAAGGCAGTTAATTTATAGTAGAATAATTGAATTGCATTATCTCAAAGAAAACATATTAGGAGAGTAGAAGATGAAAGGGATTTTTAGAGATGAATTACATGCTTGGAACCCTTCGACTGAAGAAATTAGGGCATGGGCGTACAGTAATGAGCGTATCCCAACGCAGGATTGGGAGTTAGCTGTAAATAGTACAGAAAATATACCGATGATCTGCACTTTTGTTGATGATAAAAATTGTAATCAAACTTCGTTTTTTCTTAGCAGTCTTTATGTATATACAGGAGATATCGTGAGTACAGGGGAACTTGAAGAGATTACTCAGTTATCTGATCTACTTAAAAAGGTGGAGAAAACTGCGAAGTCGGACGAGCTCAAAAATTGGGTAAGACGATCCAGGAACCTTATACAGCATCCCAATACTTATAATTATGATTATTGGGGCCTTTTTTCTAAGTACGTATATGATAAAACTCATTAATTCCTTAAAAACCATGGTTCTATCGCCTGGTTAGGTTTCATGCAAAGTGAGGGAGATTTGTGAAGTTGGATCAACCTAAATGGGAAGATAAACGAAAATAAGCCACAACAACATGTTGTGGCTGTCTTTATTAACGATGACCTTTTTCTTGTCGTCTCATACCCGCAAGGCCAATTAGTCCTAGCAGACCTAGCCAACCCCAATCCATATCATTATCGTCTGCAGCGTTTGCATTGTAGCCGTTCGTATTCATGCGGTTTGTACCATTCGTATCACTATTATCTGCGAATGCAGGAACAGCTACCATCAATGCAATGCTTAGAGAAGCCAAAGATGTCATCCAAAGCTTTTTCATTTTTGAGAACCTCCTTTTTTCTAGTAATGAATGTCGATGATTATCGTTTCCAAAATTAGAACTAAATATTTATCCAAAATAACAAAAGACTTGTTAATTTGTGTTTAGAAAACTAAAAGGCAGCCTAATTGGCTGCCTTTACATACGCATAGATCAGTTCTGGAGGTGAGATGAAACTTATACCCATGTTGCTGGAGATTGCCTGATCTCTAAGAAACCAATATGTTGTGCAGTTTCTCGTTCTTTCGCTCAGGTATTCTATTGCAAATCTTAAGCAAATACTATGATGTCCAAGTCCTAATGTAAATATTCATGTACTTTCTCTTATTTTACTTTCCACTTTTTCGATGCTGGTTAGGAGTTGTCCCCATTATTTTACGAAATACCTGCCGAAAATGCGCTATGTCACGGTATCCTGTGATCTTAGCTATATTTACAATCTTCTGATCCGTTTCCAGCAGCAATTCACTCGCAAGCTCAATCCGTTTGTGCTGTAAATATTCTGAAAATCCCATCCCCGTCTGCTGCTGAAATAACCGAATGCAATGTCTGAGGCTTAAACCGGCTTCAGCAGCCAACCGCTCAATTGTCAGAGGCTCCGTAATATGTTGATTTACATAGTCTATGATCTTTGACATTTCCGCTCGTTTGGATCTACTCCATTTCGCTTCAGATTCATGATCTGACGCTTGTTCAATTTCTCGAGTAATCTGTACCATCAGCTGGAGCAGACTGGAGAACATGCTTGCCTCATAACCGGGTTTCATTTGTTCGAATTCTCGATAGAGCTGTTCAAATACATTTCCAAAGCGCAAAGTTTTGTCTTTCATTACAATATAACTCCCTGGCTCACTAAGAAAAACAGAGCACAATTCTATACTAGTGTTGTATGGGGACAACCAATTCTGAAGGGTAAGAATGAATTCCGAACGTATACAAAGATTGTAGACCACAAGTCCATTTTTTTGAAAAGCGTCCCGAGGACGCAAAATATGGGATGTTCCGACCGGCAATACATATATACTGCCTTTAGAGGTTCGTTCTACTTGATTTCCAACGTAGTGATAGCCTTCTCCAGACATAACATACACGATTTCAATGTATTCATGATCATGTTCACGAAGGTCAAAGCCTTCATTATAGCGGTTAACAAAAAGCGGGAATGATCCGCGAAAATGCTCCGAAACTGAAGAGTGATGTACCGTTGCTTTTTTAGCTTTTTGTATTTTTGAGTTTAAATTGTCATGATCTGCAACCATCATTGGCACGATTCCCTCCCCTTTAAACATTGTAAATATTATACAATCATAGCCATAAAATGCGAAAGGGGATGTCCATAATGAAGCAGGACAAAAGCAATCATTCCGCGGTTTGGATTTGGTATCCAGGCGATTTTGAAATACGTCTTCATGAAAAGATGTCAGTCAAGCGCAGATCAAGAGGAGTCATGTTCCCGGCTTTTTGGCGGCTCGATCGCCATTATTCCAGCGTAAGTTTTCGTTATACTTATGAACTTCCACACGAGGAACAAATCAAGATTGTGTCGGAAGGGACATTCTCGTTTTTTCTCGACGGAAAAGAAAACTTTCGTTCGGACAATCCCTTTATTACTCTTCCGGCAGGACGACATCAAATCACTGTATGCGTATTCAATGATGCAGAAATGCCGGCTTTGTTCATCGAAGGTCTAAATGTGCGAACGAACTCCAATTGGGAGGTGACCTCCTATCAGAATGACTGGC
Organism: Neobacillus mesonae; assembly: GCA_023715865.1. GTDB lineage: Bacteria > Bacillota > Bacilli > Paenibacillales > Paenibacillaceae > Paenibacillus. Next base: position 1,038,792 of record JAMBOW010000001.1, on the reverse strand, counting down.
ATCAGGCGGGATCGTGGACATTCAGTTCTTCCGACCAACGGCCGTCCCAATTTCGTCTGACGGTAACTCCGCAAGAGCCAGTTTCAGTAGTTCTGCGGGATAGCTTCCCGCTTCTCGATTTCGGTCGGGAGACGTTCGGGTATTTACGTTTTCACAATTTAAAGGGTTCAGGTTCCGTCAACATCTATTTCGGGGAATCCATGGCAGAGGTATTATCGACCGAGACATGTTACAGTCTTGATCATTTTAATACCGAAGAGGCAGGAGTGCTTGGAGAAGAGGGCATGTATACGTTGGAAGATGCCAAGGCTTTCCGTTATGTGTGGGTTCATGCCGATCCCGGTGTGAGCTGGGATCATGTGTCCATGCTGTACGAGTATGTTCCTCTTACCTATCATGGCTCTTTCGAATGTTCTGACCCCAAGCTGAACGAAATCTACGACATGTCGGTGTATACGCTGCATCTGAATACGCGTGAGTTTTTCCTTGATGGGATCAAGCGGGATCGATGGGTTTGGGGAGGTGATGCCTACCAGGCTTTCTTGATGAATTTCTACAGCTTCTTTGACGTGGACGTCACCCGCAGAACTCTTGTGGCACTGAGGGGTAAAGACCCGCTCGTAAGACATATTAATACCATTTTGGACTATTCGTTGTACTGGTTTATCTCGCTCTATGATTATTATCTCTATACTGGTGATTTCGAATTTATCCATCAATATTACGACCGTGCCGTCTCTTTGATGGATTTCTGTCTCAAGCAGCAGAATGAAGAAGGATTTCTGGAAGGAAGACCACAGGATTGGGTGTTCGTAGATTGGGCGGATTTCAAAAATACGGGAGCCGTGAGCACGATTCAATTGTTGCTTGTACGCAGCCTGGAGGCGATGAGTACATTTGCCGAAAAGCTGGATGACCAACTGGCTGCAGATGCTTATGGAAGGCTCGCTGAAGAGATCAAGAGGAAATCCTTTGCATGTTTCTGGGACGAAGAGAGGGGCGGGCTGCTGCACCACCGAATCGAAGGAGTAACACAGCCTGTGCTGACTAAACACGCCAGCATGTTTGCTATGACCTACGATTATCTCACGCAAGAACAACGCGACAGCGTGGTGCAAAACGTGCTGTTGAACCCGGAAGTGCCACAAATTCGCACACCTTATATGAGATTTCACGAGATGGCCGTACTTTGTGAAGCAGGACAGCACAATCTGGTGAGGGAACATATTCTGTCCTATTGGGGAGGCATGATCTCGCTCGGTGCGACGACATTTTGGGAGGAGTATGACCCGTCGCTTGCGGATGATGCTCATTATGGAATGTACGGGATGGAGTTTGGCAAAAGCCTGTGTCACGCCTGGGGAGCAGGGCCGGTTTACCTGTTCGGAAAATACTTTCTTGGGGTTGTGCCGACCTCACCGGGTTATAAGACGTATCGAATTCAGCCGAATCTTGGGGGCCTCGAGTATATGAAAGGGACGGTACCTACGGGAAAAGGACGGGTCTATATAGAGGTAGATCTGACGAGCATGCGTATCCAAGGCACGATTGGGACAGGACTTCTCACTTTTGCTAGCAGCGAACAGCCCTTTTGTTCTGAAGGAACCGTTCGTCCGATAGGCGGCAATCGATACGGAGTCATGATTGAAGAAGGTAAGTCGTATTTCATTTCATATAAAGCATTTACCGATAAAGGGCTAGGAGCAAAAGCATGAATTGCGCGAGTTTATTCTAATTAAAGAATCTCACCTAGTAAAATTAAGAAGAAGAGCCGTTAAGTCCCCATAAGACTGAACGGCTCTGTTTTTGTCTGCTTAAGATTCCTTCAGGCTGCTGCCTGTGGTAATAGTCTGGTCATTAAAGTTCTCGACTGAAGCACTTTTCTCGTAGAAATGAGGTACATTGTCCTTAATGCCTTTACGTGTATAGAACGGATCATCAGCCTCAAGCGGAAATTGCACTTTATTTTCCGTGCTGGCGGATTTGTAGATTCCGAGGATCAGCTCTAGCGTTGCCCGACCGCTTTCTCCGTCGATGAGCAGGGGAGATCCGTTTTCAATAGCGGATAACACATTGTCAATCTGACCAGCATGTCCTTCATAGGCGACCTCAGGCAGATTGTCGTAAAAAGCTTGGATCTCTGCAGAAAGCGATGGATTTGGAGCTGGAAACCCGTTGTCCATAGAACTGGAAGCGACAAGCTCCCATGGTGCGGAAATCCGTGCGTCTTTTCCCTGGAAAATAATCTGCTGCTTCTCACCGTGATGGACAACAGAGCTTGTAATCTGGCCAAGGCTGCCGCCGGCAAACTTTAGAATTGCAATCGACAAATCCTCAACCTCCGCATTATCATGAGCAGTATTGCTCATGAAGGCCTGCAGCTCGGTTGGACGGCCCATCATCCATAGCAGCGCGTCGATATGGTGGACGGCATGATTCAGCGTGCAGCCGCCGCCTTCCATTTCCCATGTTCCACGCCACCACAAATCGTAGTAACAATGACCGCGCCACCAGAAGGAATCAACTTGTGAGTGAACGACAGGGCCAATCAGCCCGCTGTCGAGCACAGATTTCAGCTTCATCATTGGTGTGCGGAAGCGGTTCTGAGCGACTACTGATAGAAGCTTGCCGCTTTCCTCTGCTGCTTGAATCATTGCATCACATTCCTCCAAAGAAGAGGCCATTGGCTTTTCAACCAGAACATGCTTTCCAGCCCTAAGGAAATTGACGGTAACCTCTGCATGAGTGTAGGGTGGAGTGCAAACCGAGACTAGGTCAATATCGAGATCAAGCAGTTCCTTGTAATCGCTGTAAGCTTTTGCCTCAGTAAGCTGGTATTGATCAATACGGTTCTCCGCCTTGTCCTTATAAATATCCGAAATCGCAACGATCGTGCATCTCTCCGGAAACTCTAAGTAAGATTCGATATGAGCTCTGCTGATCGCTCCAGCTCCAATAATGGCTATTTTCAGCATTGTAACATCATCTCCTATTCCATGCGGACCGCAAGATTTTGGGCTAATACGCTCAGCTCGGCAACTTTGAAGGCATGCTCCTGTGTCATCGCATTCTCCGTGCGGTGGATACAATCAAGGATCAACTGTCCGAAGAACGGAAATCCAACCTGACCTCTTACGGAGAAATGATGCTCTCCTTCATGATTGGCCATATACACCTGATCCCCCTCTGAATTGAGGGCAAGATCGACATATTTACGGACTTCGATATATCCATCCGTTCCAAGAATAAGAGTACGTCCGTCTCCCCAAGTGCTCAGTCCGTCTGGTGTCAGCCAGTCTACTCGGAAATAAGCAGCCGCTCCATTATCGCCTGTCAGCATAACATCCCCGAAATCCTCCAGCTCCGGATACTGTTTATTGTGGTAGTTGGCGATACGGGACTGTACAACCGGTGCATCCTTGGCCCCTGTGTAGGCCAGAAACTGATCAAATTGATGACTTCCAATATCACAGAGGATACCTCCGTATTTCTCCCGTTCAAAGAACCATTCCGGTCTGGATTTTGCATTGAGCCGGTGAGGGCCCCAGCCCATGACTTGAACGACCCGTCCGATCGCCCCTTGCTCGATCAATTGACCAGCGAATATTGCACCTTCATTGTGGAGTCTTTCTCCGTAATAAACCATGTATTTGCATCCGGTCTCTTTGGCAACCCGCTTGGCGTCTTCGAGCTGTTCCATAGTCGTCAGCGGTGCTTTATCTACAAAATAATCTTTACCTGCACTCATTACACGAATACCCAGTGCACAACGTTCAGAGGTGATGTTCGCTGAAGCGACCAGCTGGATACGAGGATCCTGGAAAATCTCCTCCTCAGAATGAGCTGCTTTTACTTGAGGATAATTCTGAAGGAAGCGGGCAACCTTCTCGGGATCGGGATCGTACACATAGACTAGCTCTCCGCCTGCCTCGATAAGACCATTGCACATGCCATAGACATGCCCGTGGTCCAGTCCGATGGCTGCGAATTGAAATTCTCCTGGAGCCACAACCGGATTGGGTTTGCCTTGCGGCGCGTAATTCATTCCATCTGCTTTATTCAAGCGCGTCACATCTCCTTTAGTAGATTTGTTACTAGAATATATGGAAAAAGTCATTTTTTATCGTTCGATTTTGCGCTAAAATGTTCATATCTTGTGGTTATCATGAAATGGCGGGGAGAATGAATGATACAGACAAAGTGGTTTCAGTACGAGTATCGCAGAATGTCAACGAAATATTTTCGCGAGGTCTTTCATGCCCATTCACAAATGGAGCTTACTTATGTGCATGAGGGCAGGGGGCTGCTCATTATTGACGGAAAATCGTATTCGATCGAGCCGAGCACGCTGCTGGTATTCCCGCCATTTCAGATGCACCGGGTTCAGATCCAGGTGACAGAGGAGGAGCCTTTTATACGGAGTGTGCTTCAATTTGAGCCGGCTGTGCTGCATGGTTATTTAAATGATTTTCCGAGCCTAAAGGATTTTTATCAGCGGTTAACGCTGCAGCAGGCAAATGTTCACCCTGTGAATGCTATGGCGGAGACTGAGCCGGTTGCGGTTCTGTTTAAACAATTCAGCTCAGCGATACGCACCACGAGTGAGGTTAATTTCGAGGAGAATATGGGCATCTTTCTGCTCAGTCTAATGCATCAGCTCAAGCAAAGTCCTGACGGTGAATCGGCTTTTCTAAAAAAACATAATCATCACGTAGAAGATGTCATCAAGTGGATTGAGAAACATTATATGGAGTCCTTCCGATTGGAGGTTCTGGCGAGTGAGCTTCATCTGTCGCCATACCATGTTGCTCATCTCTTCAAGGAATCGACCGGTACGACCATTGTTGCTTATACCCGGGCGACAAGGATCCGTCATGCCTGCTCATTGCTGCGCAAGTCCACGCTGCCTTTATCAGAAATTGGCTACCGCGTAGGAATTGCTAATCCGTCGTATTTCAGTAAAATTTTCAGTGAGATTATGGGGGTAACCCCCCTGACCTATAGGCGGCATCTTGTCAAATAACATATAACGAAATTCATGATTAAAACGATGTGCATCTCTATATTTATAAACGTACAGCAGCTGACCTGATGATCAGCTGCTGTACGTTTAATTTTCACTAAGAATAGTGAATTAATAGAATCATAACTCCGTAGTTTAGAAGAAAAAATGACGCCCAATTATTCGATATAAGCAAACATATATATTTATATGTGGCTAGGGGATTACCGAGGAGGATTAAAGGGGTTCAATGGATCTTTAAACATTCGGTATTTTTATAACCTCTGCGGAAGGTGAAAGTAAGATGTTTAGACGATGAATACGACAGTTTAGCTAACTAGCAGGTTTCTTCAATAATAATCTAAAAAGACACCACTCAAAACGGGTGGTGTCTTAAAGTTTAATTTTCAATCGACAATATTCATTTTAACGGGCTGTCCATCCGCCATCAGCTTTAATGATGTCACCATTAACAAAGCTGGAGTCATCAGAACCTAGGAATAGAGCGACACGTGCAATTTCCATAGGATCAGCCAGTTTGCCGGAACCTGCATCCGAAAGGGCAGCAGAACCTAAAGGGTGCGGAGCTGTGATGGTGGATTGAATATTTGTTTTAACCCCGCCTGGTGCTATGCAATTAGCTCGAATATTTCCGCCTTCTCGGCCATAAGTGGATGCAATATTTTTGGTTAATCCAACAAGACCATGTTTTGAGGCGATATAGGCCGCACCGCCTCTTGTCCCAAACAACCCTCCGACTGATGCGTTATTAACGATCACACCACCATTTTGTTGTTCCTTCATAATGTTGACGGCAGCGCGACATGCCATAAATGGACCTTTCAGATTTATATCAAGAAGCCGATCCCATAGTTCATCGGAAACATCCCCGACAGGTGTGAAGTTATCCATGACTCCTGCATTATTGACTAGAATGTCCAAAGATCCATAAGTCGAAGTCGCCGCATGGATCATTTTTTCGATATCTTCTTTCTTTGCAACATTAACCACTTCGCCTATTGCTTCTCCGCCATTTGCTTTAATTTCCGATACCACAGCATCCACACTGTCTCTATTAATGTCAGCGACAATTATTTTAGCGCCTTCTTGTGCATACAACATTGCAATAGCCTTCCCCATGCCAGATCCTGCACCCGTAACGATCGCTACTTTTCCTTGAAGTTTCAAACTCAGCACACTCCTTATTCCTTTGATATATTTGATGTTCAAGCTTTAGACACAACTCATTCTACTGCTGAGATAGCGCTTACTTCAATTGACAACTCACAAGCATTTGTATAAAGTTGGACATCTGTCTGAAATATGTTCAAAATAATAAGTAAATCGTACATAATAAGGAGAAATATTTTTGAAAGAAAATAATGGTGTTATCCGGACAAAAAAAGCACTGAAAAACTCACTAGTATCTTTGCTTAATGAGAAAGAGCTTAGAGAAATAACTATAAAGGAAATTGTATCGAACGCTGGTTATACCCGGGGTACGTATTATGCTCATTATCAATATAAGGAAGACCTGCTAGACGAAATTATCAAGGATACAATAGATGGGTTTATCTTAGCTTTTAAAGAACCGTATGATGGTAAGAGAGAACAATATGATATTCGCTCTTTATCTTATCCGGCAGTTAAAATATTTCATTTTGTTAGTGAAAATTCCGATGCTTTTAGCTTGTTTTATAAGAGAGAAAATATGGGCTTTCAAGAGAAATTAACGGAGGCAATTCGAGATCTATATAATCAAGAGTTTGATTTTCTGTTTCCTGAAGTACCTAAGTATATCAACCGAGAAATAGTTATTAATCAAAGTGTCTATTCGGTACTGGGTTTAATTTCGTATTGGATTAAATCGGATTATATGTATTCAGCACAATACATGACAGAACAAATGTTGGAGATAGCTAAATTAAAACATTATTAATTAATATTTTGTTCATTAGCAATGAAAAGCCCTTATATGAATTGGAATAGGAAGCAGCTGATCAATATGATCAGCTGCTTTTTTTTTATTGTTGTAAATGATCATTGATCATCCTCCAAAACAATCGTAGAGCAGGAGTCACTAGCTTATTGCGATGCCTTACTGCGTATATTTGCCGATTCGCAGACCATGAAGGAATGGGTTTAGACATAAGTTTTCCTGTAATCAGCTCAGCCTTAATGGAAGATTCTGAGATCATTCCATATCCCAGTCCATATTCTACAAGAGATTTGAGTGCCTCCGTGCCGGAGACTTCCATGGAGATGTTGAGTTTAACCCGATGTAAATCTGCCCATTCGTCAATTAAATCTCGGCTCATTGACCCGGGTTCATGGCATATTAAAGCCTCCTGTGCGAGATCCGCTGGTTGTATAAAAGGATGTAAAGCAAATGGATGACTAGGAGGGAAGATCAGTACTAGATCATCCTTTAGGAGCGGCTGGATAATCAGATCGTCATCGTCTAATGATGTGTTGGATATGATACCAAGGTCCAACTCATAGTTTTTAATTTTGTCCAAAATGAAAGAAGCGGGACGTACATCTAAAGCGATCGAAATCCCAGGGTTATTTAACTGAAGCTCGCTAAGTAATGGCGGTAGAAGGTAAGTTGCGGGAGTATGTGTGCTGCCTATGGATATTTTCCCGGAAGAGTTTTCTCTGAAAATATCCATGGCTGATTCTGCCTCGACCGAAAGTGCATGAATTTTAGAAGCATAATGATAGAATGCTTTTCCTGCTTCAGTGAGTTTGATGACATGGTATGATTTCGTATGAAATAAAGCTAAGCCGAGCTCATCCTGCAGCTTATTTAAATGGAAAGTTACCGTTGGCTGCGTAATGTTCATTTTTTGAGCAACCAGGTACAATTTTTTGAGTTCGACAGTAAGCACGAATATTTTTAACTGCTGCAAATTCACTTTGATCCCTCCATTAGCTTCATTCATACTATCTATCTTACCTTTCATTTCATAGATTTTATTTAACTAATTGTTAACTCAGCGATAATTTTTAACTTATTGAAGAGGTTTAACCTAGAGTTAGATAGATTATTAAAAATGAACTGGAGTGAGAAACATTGAAGAAACAAGGTAAAAAAAATCTCAGTATCATGCTGAGTGCCGTAATTCTGCTTCTTTCGGCTTGCGGATCATCAGGGGGGGCTCAAAACAACAACGGTGCCTCAGCCGGAGAAGGGTCTGCAGCAAACAGCAGTACGCAGGCAGCGAACAACACTGAATCTACAGCAACCGGAAATCTGTCTGAAGACACAGGTGAAACGATTTATTTGTACGGCAATGATTTTGTGGAGACCGTCGCCGAGAAATTTACGGAAGAAACAGGATATAAAATGGAAGCTGTTCATTATGGGGGAGGAGAAGCGTTAGCGAAGATTGAGGCAGAGCAAGGAAATCCTCAGTGGGATGTTCTCATGATGGATGGGCACGGTTCCGTTCGTAGTTTGGCCGATCGCGATTTTCTGATGACAGGATGGCAGCCTGAGAATTTAGCGAGCCTATCAGAAGAAGGGAAGTCTTATTTGCCGGAGGATCTATCTTACTTTCCAATTGGAATTCATGCAGCTGGAGTTATCGCATACAATACAAATCTCGTATCATCTGACAAAGCTCCAAAAACATGGGAAGATTTTTTTGAATATGAAGGTCCCGTAGGTCATGCAGATCCAGCCGTTGCAGCACCTGCTTATCCACTAGTATCTGCATTTTTTGATTTATGGGGCGAGGAGGCTGCAAAAGCTAAATATACGAAACGATTTGAAGATGGGCTGCGAGTTTATCCCAAAAATGGTCCTGTCGGAAATGCGCTGCTCAGTGGAGAGATTGAAGTAGCTGCATTACAAGAACATAATGCATATGGATTAAAGCTTGCTGGAGAGCCAGTGGAAGTCATTTGGCCGGAAGAGGGAGCACCAGGGAGCTTAAGAGTTGCTGCTATTAGCAGTGAAACAAAAAATCCTGCCGCAGCCAAGTCTTTTGTGGAATTTATGCTTAAACCGGAGACACAGCAAATGCTGGCAGATCTTGACTCTACCGATAGCTTCTTTACACCGCTTGCTGAAGGGACAACCCCTAGAACAGAGCGTGAGCCAGATGGAACCTTTTTGCTTCCTTCTGCTGACTGGGCCTCAGAGCAAGAGACCGAAATCAAAACGTGGTTTGCGGACCAAAATGTAAGGTAGGAATATGCATATGAAATCAGAAGCTCGCTATGGAGGCGGGGTTACCCTCCTCCTGTTTGTGCTTATCTTTTTACCACTGCTAGCCGTCCTCCTAAATGTCTTTTTACCAGGAATATTTTTCGGTGATTGGCAAGTCGGTAATGCAAATTTACTAATGGAAATCTTTCATCGTCCTTTATGGAAGCAGTCTTTGATTAATTCGACTATTCTAGGAATCGGTACAGCGTTAATCGGTACAATGATGGGTGGAATTCTTGCAAGCATAAGAGTCCGATGGGAATTTGCGGCAGGAAAATGGCTCGATATCGCAGTATGGCTCTTACTCATCGCTCCTTCCTTTATGATAGCTCAAGGCTGGGTTCTGTTTGCAAGCGCAAATGGTCTATTCCAGCAATTTACCGGCGGAACATGGGTTACCTCCTTTATCTTTCAGCCGGCAGGTTTAATCTTTGTGATGTCCCTCAGTAAATTTCCACTTGCTTATCTGGCCATTGTAGCTTCATCAGAGTGGAACATGCGTCAGTACGGATATGCTGCAAGATTGAATGGAGCGAGTCCCTTCGTCGTGTGGAGAACGGTAGAGCTGCCGCTCGCGCTGCCATCCTATCTTGCTGGGGCGACTCTAGTATTTATGGATACTGTAGGAGATTTTGGTTTACCGGCAGCACTTTCAACCGTATTTAAATTTCCTACGCTTACGTACTCTATATATTCAGCTATTTATCAATCCCCCGTCCGGTTTGATATGGCAGGTGTGCTTGCTTTTTATCTGGTAATTATTCTGGCATGTGCTATGGGGCTGCTCATGTATTCTCTTAAAAAATCGAAATTTGATTTTTTGAATGCAAGGGCAGTTAGAATGGAGCGGACCAAACCAAGAAGAGCATGGCTTTTGAATTTGCTCACAGGATTATTTTTGCTCATGAGTCTAGGGATCCCGCTTGGTACAAGTGCTATGGTTTCTTTGCTGAAAAGATCAGGCGATGGGATCCGTCTCGACAATATAACCTTAGATCATTATCGAGCTCTATTATCATTTCAATCAGGGGATCATCGCCTCTTAGGATATCTAGATGGAATGGTTCATTCTCTTGTCATTGCAGGAGTTGCTGCTTTATTTAGCATGCTGATCGGATTCGTTGCAGCGTACGTGCTTACCTTTACACAAACACGGCTTAAATCATTTATCCAGTTGTTCTCTATTATTTCACTCGCTGTTCCGGGTGTTGTCCTCGGAATCGGATATATTTTTATTTGGAATCAAAAATGGCTTGAGCCGATCGGATTACATTTGTATGGCTCGCCTACCCTACTTGTGCTTGCGGCTATAGCAGGTGCAATCCCATATGCAGTAAGGGTGCAACTAGGAACCTTCGGAAATTTGTCTGGTTCTATGCTGAATGCTGCAGCAATACAGGGCGCGGGTATTTTTTCGAGAATGAAAGACATTGTGTTTCCATTAGTAAGGCAATCCTTGCTGATTGCCATGCTAGCTTCATTTGGTACCAGCGTATTTGATCTGGCGTTAGCCTCTATGCTAAGACCAGCTAATTACTCGCTCATGCCGCTTGTAATTGATCATGCATTTGAATTTTCAGAGTATGGATATGCTACGGCGGCTACAGTGGTCAGCTGTGTGTGCGTAGCATTGATTGTCATTTTATTGCAATCAGCAGTACGTTTTGGATTTTATAGGCTGGACCTCCGGAAAGGAGAGAAGAGGAATTGATTCTAAAATTAAACGAGGTTTCTAAGTCATATGGTAGTGAAAATGTAATACAACCCATGACATTTGAGGTAAAGCAAGGGGAAAGGATATGTATACTGGGCCCTTCAGGATGCGGGAAATCTACTTTGCTGCAAATGGTTGCTGGATTGCAGCGAATCGACAGTGGAAGTGTTGAGATTGATGGAGCAAAAGTCGAGGGAGGGAAGCATTATACTCCGCCTGAACGACGACCTATTAATATGGTTTTTCAGGACTATGCTCTATGGCCGCATATGACCGTAGCTCAAAATATTGAATACGGGATGAAGCGAAGAAAATTGGGCAGCTCAGAAAGAAAGCAAAATCTCGAGATGCTGCAGGCTTTAATGAGACTGGAGGGCATGATGAATCGGCTGCCTTCACAATTATCAGGAGGTCAACAGCAAAGAGTAGGGATAGCAAGAGCACTTGCGACCGAGCCGAAGCTGCTATTAATGGATGAGCCTTTATCCAATCTGGATGTCAAGCTGCGTACGGATATGAGAGGGGAACTGGCAAAACTTCTTGGTGAATTATCAACGGCAACCCTGTACGTGACTCATGATCGCATGGAGGCATTCACCATTGCAGACAGAATTCTTGTATTGAGGGAAGGACAAATCGATCAGTTCGATGAGCCCAAAAGATTGTTCGAGCGTCCGGCAAGCCCTTGGGTAGCTCAATTAATGGGGTATCATAATAGAATTAGCGCCAGGATGATCCACAATGACAACTCAGCCGCTGACATAGCGGGAACGACGATAAGAGGAGAGTATACCGGAGTGGGAAGAGATGGTTCCGGAAAAGAAGCCGTTGTTATGATCCATCCTGAACATATAAAAGTGGGAGAGCTTGAAGTAAACAAGGATCAAAATCTTCTTGAAGTGACGATCGTACAGTCAATTTACGAAGGAACTCGCTGGAGGATTATTGCAGAGACGAAAGACCAACAGGCGGTTCATTTTTTTCATAGCGAATCTATACTTGGGAACCTGAACATCTTCATTGGTTTCAGCATGAGGCATACAATGCTGTACGAGGAAAAGTCTGATTAAATATGGGTAGACTTTTTGTTACTTCGGATATTCATGGATATGGATTTTTGCTGGAAAAATTATTGTACGCCGCCAAGTATGACGCCAAGAACGATCAACTGTACCTCCTTGGCGACTATGTTAACAAAGGACCCGATTCCTGCGGTACGTTGGATCTTGTTATGCAGCTGTGTAATAATGGAGCCATCGCTCTTCAGGGAAATAATGAGAGAAAGTGGCTGAAGGAAGGCCCAACGACGGTTTTGCTCACAGATCAGACTATGCTGGGCTATCGCCAATTTATTTCACAACTTCCCTTATGGGCAGAAGATACTTCTTATTTGTTCGTGCATGCTGGAATACGTCCAGGAGTTCCATTATCTGCTCAAAGTCCAGAGGATTTGACTGAGATTCGAGAGACTTTTCATCACTCTCCTCCGCTAAAAGAGAAGGTTGTAGTGTTTGGTCACACTTCCACGTTTAAAATGGGTTTAGCTGCTGATGAAATATGGCAGGGTAACGGAAAAATAGGGATAGATACGGGAGCTGGACATGGACACTATGTAAGTTTAGTTGATTTGTCCTCAGGCATCCATTGGCTTGTTCCTGTTAAACGACCTTATTTAGTCAGTGCAAAGCCTTTAACTAGAGGATATACTTCAGATATTCTATAAGCATTTAATCATAGGTTTAGGGACATTATACAGAAGGTTCGTATATAAAATACAAGAAAAAAATAAAGGCATCGTTCTATTAAGAACGTGCCTTTATTACATATTTACATGAACATATCCAGGATCAGTACGCCAGCAAGTCCTACCAGCGAAATAATTGTTACCATGATAGACCAGGTTTTTATCGTTTTACCGATACTAAGATTAAAGTACTCCTTGTAGATCCAGAATCCTGCATCATTTACGTGAGAGAAGGTAACACTTCCTGCACCCGCTGCCAGGACCATCAATTCTGGACTTACCCCCGTTGCAGCAACCAAAGGTGCGGCAATACCAGCTGCTGTCATACCGGCTACAGTTGCAGAACCAACGGCAATCCTTAAGATTACTGCGATAAGCCAAGTTAAAAGGAGTGGAGAAAGGGTTGAGCCTGACATTATATCAGAAATGTATTGGTCAATATGACTGTCGATCAAAACTTGCTTGAACGCACCACCACCAGCAATAATTAACAAAATCATACCAATTCCGCTTACAGATTCGCTTAATGAGGTCATAATTTCAGGCATTTTCTTGCCAAGATTTAATCCGAAAGTAAAAATAGCGACAATAACTGATATTAATAGAGCTACGTTTGCATTTCCGATAAAATCAGTTACTGGTGAAATTGCGGATTCAGGCGCAAATATCTCAACAACGGTTTGAAGCGCAATTAAAATGACAGGTAAAAGAGCTGTGAAAAGACTAATTCCGAATTTAGGAAGTTCTTCTTCTTTAAATTCTCTTGGATTAAATAGACCTTTAGGGATATCGATCTGCAAAGCTTCTTTTTTAAACAGCTTTGTATAAACGGGACCTGCAAGGATGAAAGCAGGGATGGCAATGATAATCCCTAAGATCATCGTTAAACCGATATTTGCTCCAAATACATTTGCAACGGCCGTAGGGCCAGGATGCGGAGGAACAAATCCATGCATGGTTATAAGTGCTGCAATGACGGGCATTCCCAGATAAAGAACGGGTACTCGAGCAGCTGTAGCAATGGTAAATACCAATGGAATTAAAACGACGACTCCGGTTTCAAAGAATAAAGCGATTCCAACAATAGCGGCTGTAATAACTGCAGCCAGCTGCGTTCGTTTTTGACCAAAGGCACTGATCATGGTTGTTGCGATACGCTGTGCACCACCAGAATCGGTCATTAGCTTCCCAAGAATTCCTCCAAAAATAATGATCATCGTTAAATGTCCGAGTGTTCCGCCTAGGCCGGATTCGATGGATTCAACAGCTTCAATCGGTGTCATTCCTTCCAGTACTCCAACTGCCAGGGAAACAATAATCAATGAGATGAAAGCGTTTAATTTAAAAGCCATCATTAAGATGAGTAATAAAGCGACCCCAATCGTAACGGAGATAATTGGCATATATTTTTCCTCTTTTCCTTATTTGCTTTAATAAAGGGGACCACTAAGTAAGGAGTACACTCAAATCAATATTTAATTTATCCATTTAAGAGTGTTACTCCTTACAGCCAGGCCATACAATACATACTTTTAATTACTTCGTACTCAGCATTTCAACGACTTCTCTCAAATCCGTTTTTGTACCCACGTTTCCAGGGAAGATGACATAGGAAATTCCCGGGAATTTACTTTCACTACCTGTTGTCCACACCGGGATACCAGGCCGAATTTGCCCAGCAACGGTAGCTCTTTTTACTTCAAGACCGTTTGTTCCAATATCACTCGAGGTAATACCGCCTTTAGCGATGATATAAGATGGTCGTACTTCTAAACGTTTTACAATACTCGTGACGGCATCCGAAATTTTTACGGATAGTTTTAATTCTTCTTCTTTTCTGTCTTCTCCAAGATCCAATCGCTCTCTTTTGGTATAGACAGCCACATTTTTGCCTTGAAGAATCAGTTTGTTGGTTGTTTCAACCACTCTGTTAAGCTCGTTCTCAAATTGATCAGGCTCCAGAACAAGATGAACATTAAACTCAACAAATTCAACTGCACTGGACTTCTTAAGTTCTTCAAACTGTTCGGTTGTTTTTTTAACATGGGATCCAATGATGACTAATCCGCCATGGTTTGTGTTGTCACTCATCATTTCTTCACGAGTGAGCAGGCTTTTGTTACTGACGCCTCCCATGACTTTTGTAAGTGCAGCAGCACTTCTAAACATAAATTGCTTACCTTTGTTTATGGCTCTAAATAAAGCAATGGTGAAAACTTGTACATCGGAATAGTCAACCGCGTTCACAATAACTTTATTGAAATTCTCAACATTCAACAGCTGCTGTTCAATGGATTCAATATTCATAGCACGCAGACTTTCAAGCGAGATGTATGTCATATTTTCAGCCTTATATTGACCATTTGATTTTTCCTCAGCCCACTCACCTAAATGTGATTTGGTGTAGCCAAAGGTGCGGTCCTTAGCGAATTCGGTTTCCCCTGCAGGGACCAGTTCCGTATCATATTGAACGTAGTGAATATTATCGATGGTGAAGCGTCCGCCTTCTTTAAAGAAAGGGAGGAGTATCTCACCGTCAAATCGTATATCTGACTTTGCTTCAACTGTATCTTTTAGCACTTCAGTTTCCAGTGGAAAGTGTCCTCTTAGTGTGGAATCCCCGCGGCTAATAATTGTAAATTCGCGATGGTTTCTCTTTGCAGCTTCTACGATATTTGCAGCAATTTCTTGGTGCGCTTTTGTAGTTTCAGCAGCTGTAAATCCACGTGAATTGGTGAGAATGAAGAACATGGAGCTTTCTTCTTTAAAGCCTTTGTCGATGCTTTCTAAGGACCAGTCCGTATAGACCGATATGCCATGTACCGTTTGAACGCCAGTTGGATCATCATCCAAAACGATAATTTTTTGATTAAAGTTTTGAAGCTCTTTTTCAAGCAATTCATTGACAAGGGTGCTATCAAGAGAAGGAATTCTGCTGAAAACTTCTTCTACAGAACGATTATTTGTTTTCATTGCCAAGACCCCTAACTTCGACATTTGCTAATTTTTCATAATACTGTACGATCCCGCCGTGGTCGTCCATTAATTTCCCATCAACCTTAAGCGCATGGAAGATTTCTAACAGATGACTGGATAGTAGAAGAGGCACACCAATCTCGTGAGCAGTATCCATTACGTTTGTAATATCTTTCATATTGATAGCGATCGTACCACCTGGAGCAAAATTTCTTTCCAGAATCAGTGGAACTTTGGCATCAAGCACTGCACTGCCTGCTAACCCGCCTCGGATGGCTTGATACATTTTCTCGATATCAATTCCAGCTTTAGCTGCCAAGACAAGGGCTTCGGACATAGCAGCAATATTCAAATTAACAATAATTTGGTTCGCAAGTTTAGCCGTAACCCCGCAGCCGCTGTCACCAACTAAAGTTACAGCAGTCCCCATATCGAACAATACGGACTTGGCTTCCTCGAATACGCTTTCTTTACCGCCTACCATAATGGCTAAAGTACCATCAATGGCTTTAGGCTCTCCGCCGCTAACAGGTGCATCCAAAAAACCGACGCCTCTTTTTGCAGCTTCTTCTGCCAGAGCAATTGAAACAGCAGGAGTGATGG
The DNA here is from genome assembly GCA_023715865.1 of Neobacillus mesonae. Taxonomy (GTDB): domain Bacteria; phylum Bacillota; class Bacilli; order Paenibacillales; family Paenibacillaceae; genus Paenibacillus. Next base: position 1,022,537 of record JAMBOW010000001.1, on the reverse strand, counting down.
AGCTCATATCGATAATAATAGAGCCTTCTTTTGCTCCAGATAATATCCCTTGATCACCTAAAACAACAGCTTGCACGTGTTGAGATGCAGGGAGCATGGTAATGATAATATCACTGTTTTCAGCTACTTCTCTTGGTGAGGAAGCTGCAGTTGCACCTGATTCTACCAATATTTGAACCGCTTCTTGATTAAGATCATTAACGGTTAATTCATGTCCTGCTTTTCTAAGATTTAGTGCCATCGGTTTTCCCATAATTCCTAATCCAATAAAACCCACTTTTTTAGTCATGCTGTTTTCCTCCCAATAACTTTTCTAAGAAAGGCTTTTATGCCCATAAATTGATATCTATCCGTAAACTAGAGCCAAACAACGTTGAACTAAAATGGGGTTGCTGAAAATAATGATGTTTCTTTAGGCAACCGCTTACATCGTTGTTTGCGTTTTCATTGTATACTAAAAATATAAAATTGTATACATTTAAATATAAAAATGTATACAATTTATGAATTGACGTATACTTTATATTGCTATCCTAGTATATTGGAATGATTTTATGAACATAATTTGGTACTATGTTTATTATGAGAAACGAAACTGAGGTGAAGTTTGTGTTTGAAAGTAACAGCTCACGACCGGCGTATCATCAGTGTTATGAAATTCTTCGAGACAAGATTTTAAACGGTGAACTTCCTAGCGGTACTAAGATCGTTGAAGAAAAGCTCGCTACGGAGCTTGGAGTAAGCAGAACTCCCATAAGGGATTCTATAAGGAAACTGGAGAACGAAGGATTAATTGTTCAAAAAAAAGTGGTCAAGCCAACGGAAAAGGACTTAAGAAATTTATTTAATGTTCGTATATTGTTGGAAGGATATTCTGCTAAATGTGCGGCGAATTTTCTCAAAGAAAATGAGATTGAAGAGCTGTATAAGTATGTGGAGATTGGGAGAAAGGGAACAAAAGATGAGATTATGTCAGCTAATGAAAGTTTCCATAATGACATTGTAAGAGCAAGCAATAATCCGCTCATGATTGATATTATTGACCGAATGCAGGCTATTATTTATCTGTTTAGGAAAACGGTTGTTATCTATAACCGTCCTCACCTTATTGATGAGCATGAAGAGATCTATGAGGCGATTAGAGATAGAGACGGTGAGAGAGCAGAAGCTCTTATGAAAAAACATTTAGAAAATGATTTGAACTTTTACTTGCATGTCATGAGTAATGAATAGCATTGGCTGAGCAGCTAGATATACTAATGTACAAAAGTATTTATTAGATTTAATAGAAAGAGGGCTCTACATATAAGGGTAGAGCCCTCTTTCTGCTATATATTGAAGATATAATGAACAAAGCCAATTATATTGACATTGAAGTGCTTGATTTTAGCAGAAAATTGAGAGACTTAGCGGTGGCAGTATGAGTCTAGCCTCGCTTGCAGCCCCTCTAACATCTCTCGTGGCATATCTCTGACCTTGATATCTTCACCTAGAAAAAGCACCCAATTGGTTATTTCGGTTAATTCTTCGTTATTAACAACATTGATAAAAGTCTTTAGAATGGCTGTAGTTTGGTAAGGGTTTGTATATGAAATTGAAACTTTTAATGGATGGTATTTCTTGAACTGCGCAATCGCCTTCGGACCGAGTTCAATGACAAGATTGGTTATCTCTTCCTGATTCCTTAGTTTTTCTAAGATTCTTTTCTTGTTTACTCTTTTTTTCACAGGGTAGGGTTCTATTTTGGTGAGATTGTCGACTGGAATAACTCTTCTCTTTTCATCTTCTAAGTCAAAGCCTTCAATCTGCCACAGGCTTTTTTCACGATATAAGTGTAAAAGATAAATGGGATAAGACTTACTTTCTCTTCCTTCTGTGACGGTAGCTATTAAATAGCTGTCCAGAAGGAGCATCTGGATGAGTTTTTCCAACATAGGATGGGGCAGGTCTGACAGATCAAGCAGGTCGGGATTATGCGGATTGGTCCCTTCAAAAAGCAGTATTTGATTTAAAAGAACAAGATCATCCTGTTGGTTCTCTGAAATGAGGCCCAGCAATTTCTCAGCTAAAGACTGACGACTTGTTAGATAAGGGAGCTGCTGATTTCTTGTGGCCATAAAAGCAATAAAAAGAGCTTTAATTTCATTATCCGTGAAGCGGACAGTGGGAAGAACAGAATTGTTCATTACAAAATAACCACCACTTCTCCCCGTTTCAGCAACAAGTGGCATTCCCATGGCCTCAATTTCCCCGATATCTCGAATAGCTGTCGAGCGAGAAATATTAAATTCCCGCATGATTTCAGAAATGGTAAAGTGGGCACGATTATTAATATACCTCATGATGATATTAATCCGTTCAACTTTTTTCATTGAGTCCCCTAAACAGTATCATTTTTTGACATCATTTAAAGTTATTATAAACCCAGCAAGTAAATAAGCAAATTCAATAACAAATTTAAAGAGGATGGTGTTTAGTTATGGCAGATTTTATTATTGAGGAAAAAGACAGCTTTATCGTTTTAGGAATTGGAACTGAACTCAAGAGCGATTACACAGATTATGCAGGCATTAACAAGGAAAAAAATGAGTTTTGGGAGAGCATTGAACAAGATGGACGGCTTGATACTTTAAAGGGTATAGCTACTAATAACTATATTTTTGCTGTGAGCGAAGCAGTAAATAACAAGATGATGTACTATGCCGGTGTCATGACAGAGGCATCGCTGCCCGAACAAACAAGAGTTATCCAATTTCCAAAAGGTGAATACCTAATCGTTAAAGGAGAAGGGAAGACGGCTGATGAGTTGAGTAATATGCTCACTGGCATTGCCTTTGGTCAAGTCTTGCCAGAAGCCAATAGCATCGCTTATGTTGGCGGCCCTAATGCGACGGTTGAGATGGGGCAGAGAGATGGCCAAGTCTTCGGTGAAATGTGGATTCCTGTTGTAAGAAAATAATGAGATAAGTGAATATTTCCGATACGAGTTTTCTCGAATCTGTTCCATGAAGTAAAACTTTCAAACTTTTAGGAGGGATGTAAATGTCCTATATCGTTGATTTTAAAAGTGTATCCGAGGTTGGGCTCGAGCCTTCACCAGTAGCAGAAGCGCTAGCTGGTTTACGAGCCAGTGAAGCCCGCTATTTCATGAACAAATATAAGCACGAATTTACAGTTAGTCCTGCGAACGAGAGCCAGAAGACTCTCGATTATGTCAACCAAGTTTTGAAAAAAGAACGTGATCTTGCGTTTGCAGCCAAACCGTTAGAAACATCTTCTTTTCAAGTGGAAAATATTAAATATACCTATGTCTTTTATGAGGACGGTCTTGTGGTCAACGTCATGTATACGGTGGATGACCCTAAGAAGCGGGCTGTTGGCTTTAAGCTATCTGAGGGGATGGAGGTACCAAGTGAGCTGGAAGGGAAGTTTAAGTTTGCCAGACAGAAATCGAAACTAGCCGGAACAATCCGTGGTTCGTTCTTTGTCATTAAGGGAGAACATTAGTATATAGATAACAAGCTCGTCCCATTAGAAGTCGCCTGTATGGCGGCTTTTTGTTTTACGCGAACACTTCTTGTCTGAGGTCAGTAATATCAACGCGGAAGCTTAGACTGGTATCTCGTCCTTAGTTGCTGCAGGTGTCTTAATTTATCAAGACTTTCTTCGTTCATCGAAATGCCTACATTCAGAATCAGATTCTCGATGACGAACACAGGTCCAACCATAGAATGAAATTCCCACACTTCCCCTCTACCGGCATACAGTACAAGATCTGCCTGATTCGAACGCGGATATAACAAACGGTCCGTAATTAAAATGACCTGAATGCCCGCTTCTTCTGCATAATCCAAGATCACCTCGATTTCGGGCTTAAGCTGTACAAAGCCAAAAATAAGAAGAACGTCCTTTGAACCAGCATGCATTAAAGTCTCCATCAATTCATGACCACTCGGCGCCATAATTTGAATCTGAAACCCAAACCTTCTCATCCGAAATGCAAACAGCTCAGCTAAGGATACACATGGTCCAGGAGCAAAAACAAAGATAATTCTAGCATGCCGTATCGCTTCGGAAGCTTCTTTCAATAAGTCTAGATCAAGTCTTTTGCATGTTTCTTCTAAATGCTGATATACGGTATTAAGCAGTGTCTGCGGCAAAGGCAATCCTCCCATTTTGCTCATCGTTTCCTCTAACTTTACGGCAGGTGCCGATTCCAGTCGAAAGCGAAGCTTTGCTTTGAACTGCTTGGCATTAACATAGCCGACAGATTTCCAGAACCGTGATACCGAGGCGATACTAATTCCTACCTCATCCGCAATTTCCTGCTCCGTCATGTATAATACCCGCTGCTCATTTCGCTGAATAAAATCAGCTAACAGTCGTTGATTCGTTGAGAATTGCTTTTTACTCCAATCGTCATACATACCTGGTTGCCTCCTAATTTCATTCATAATCTATGAAGCCTATCTATTAATATATGGCTTTATTGTTATGTAAAAATTTTTACACCTTTAAAATTTATGTAAAATTGTTTACTTAGTGTTAATAAAACTGGGATTTTGCGATAATCAGACCTTCCTATAATGGTGTTAAATTTCAAGATTAAAGGAGGAACATAAAAAATGAATACATTGTCATCACGCTACACGCTGACTTCATCACAAAAAATGATGATTTTTGTACTATCCATGTCTTTGTATGGTTTGTCCAACATGTTTACTGAGCTTATCCCGAGTGTTCAGCTTGGACCGATTGAATTATCGGTGGAGTACTTTGCATTTATTCCGCTAACGCTCTGCATGTTATTCCACCCGCTTTATGCTGCAGTAGGCGCATCGGTAGGAGAAATCATATTTGGTGAGCTGATGCTCGGGCAATTTGGCGGACTAGGAGAGGTAGAGAAATTTATTACCTTTTCATTGGCCATGTACACTGCGGGGCGGATGGTAACAGATCCTACGAATCGACGTCAGGTTGGAGTTGCCGCAATGACTGGGGTAGTTATTCATCAACTGCTAAGTTCTATCGTGGATATTATGAAGGTATGGGTTGGTGTAGAAGAACTTGAAGCCGTAGAGGGGCTGGCAGAAAGTATCGTTGTCATTGAAGGTGTTGGTTTTTTGAATGATGTTTTGTTCTCCGGTATATTGTTTGCCTTGCTGCCTACACTTTATCTTGTTCCAAGACTATACGGAAAGATTGAACCACTACTCGGCATGCGACCGCGCCATAAAGGAATGAAATACGAAACAGCTGTATGGCTTTCGCCAAAATTTGTTATTACCAGCGTTCTCCTTGCCGCAGCTGCGATGGGAGCTGAGATCCTCTCGGAAACGGAGTGGAATATTGCAGAATGGGAGGATGGTTTCGCAAGCTTGTCTGAGCAGCAATTAATCTGGATCAGTATTGGTGCTGCTGCACTTATAGCGATACTGACTATGATCGTATTACGCAGCAAAGCTGGGAAAAAGGCTGAAGGATCGGAGACAAAAAATGTGTGAGCCTGTTATTCAACTGTCTAACGTATCGTTTACCTATCCTGGAGAAGAAAATCCAGTATTAAATGAGGTTTCGCTTACTTTGAACAAAGGGAATTTTATCGCAATTATCGGAAGCAACGGTTCAGGAAAGTCAACACTGTGCAAATTGTTCAATGGCCTGATTCCGCATTATTATTCCGGTGATTACTTTGGAGAGGCGATGGTATGCGGATTGTCTACTGAGCAATCAACTGTAGCTGAACTATCCAAGGCGGTTGGCTATGTATACCAGGATTTTGAAAATCAGTTGGTCAGACCTACGGTAATGGATGATGCAATGTTTACTCCCTTAAATTATGGATATCAGGACTATAAAGAACGCGGGGAAAGAGCGCTGCGCATGATGGGACTCTACGGTGTCAAGGATGACTTCATCTGGTCTCTCAGCGGTGGTCAAAAGCATTTGTTAGCACTTGCCGGCGCACTTGCCATGGATCCAGAGATTCTCGTTATTGACGAGCCTGTTTCACAGCTTGATCCTCATCATGCCCGGCATATCTACGATATTTTAAAGCGCCTGAATGAGGAGCATGGCAAAACAATTATCGTCATTGAGCATCATGCGGATTTTATTGCTGAATATTGCAACGAAGTTGTATTAATGGATTGCGGCCAAGTGAAGTGGAAAAAGACCGTTCGTGAGGCGTTGTCCTCCGTGGAAACATTGCTTGAACTAGGTATATTCCCGCCTCAAGTAACCCAAGCTGCATGGCAAATTACCCGTTATCTCGGAATTAATCAGTCCAAAGAGACACTGCTGCCCATTACTCTGAAAGACGCAATAGATTGGTTCATTGCTGAAAAGAGATCAGCTGCGAAATCTAATGAAGAACCGCTTAAGCTGCCGGGAGAAAAAAAGGATGTGTCTAATCCAATCGTTACGGCTGAGGATATCCACCTGTCCTACCGAACGATACAAAAAAAGCTGCTTCCTGTACTGGATGGAGTAGATCTCAATATTTACTCCGGTGAATCAGTTGCTATCGTAGGCAATAATGGTGCGGGTAAATCTTCTCTTCTTAAACTGATTGCTGGCATAGTTAAGCCGACAGGAGGATACATGCAGGTAAACGGACAATCCTTGAAGGGAATGTCACCTGAGAAAATGGCCCGGCATACAGCCTATGTTTATCAAAACCCAGAAGAGATGTTTATTGAAGATTCCGTGGAAAAAGAGATTGCATACTATCTAAATGCCCATCAAGTTCCCAATAGTGAGCAGCGTCTTCACGAAATGTTGAATCATTTCCGACTGCAGGAGCTGAAGGACAAGGATGCTCGCTTATTGAGCGGTGGACAGCAGCGCCGTACTGCTCTTGCTATCGGTGCAGCCATGCAGCCTGCCATCATGCTGCTCGATGAGCCCACAGCGAATTTGGATATCGCGACCAAGCAGGAAATGCTGCATGTATTATCCTCCTTGAAAGACAAGGTGGGGACGGTCATGATTGCAACTCATGATATGCAGCTGGTCGCAGAATGGGCCAGCCGAGTTATCGTAATGCATCAAGGGCATATCATTGCAGACGGGACAAAGGAGCAAATCTTTGCTGATAGCAGATTGTTAGAGCGTGCGGGTTTAGTATCAACTCAGCTGATGGAGCTAAGCCTTGCTCTAGAACTGCCTGAAATTTGCTATACCCTGGATGAATTTATGGCATATTTCTCTGCAAGTAATCAAGTCGAGCTGAAGGAGGAGAAAGCATGGACATCGTTCGAAGGACGCTTGACCGCATCTCCGTAGAACGGATTAAGCTGGAGCTTCTGGGAACAGCATATGGAAGAACATCGACGTTCATCGGAAGATTGGATCCAAGGACTTTACTGCTGTGGTATCTTTTTTTTGCAATCGTTCCATGGTTCATACATAACACTACTATTTTGTTCGGCATGTTTATATTTATCGTATGTATGACTGCGCTGGCAAGAGTCAGCTACATCATATTAATCATCTTAACACTCGGGCTGATCGGTCAGGTGGGATGGATGTTTCTGTTCTCCATGCTGTTTGGAGGCAGTATCGATTCTTTACTGCCCCTGTTGACCCTTACAATTAAGTTGTCAGTTATCTCACTTGCAAGCATTGCTGTATTTTCGAGCTTGGATCCTGAAAAATTAAGTGACGGTTTATCTGCACTTGGAGTACCTGAAGCATTCTCGTTCAGTTTGTCATACGGTTACCGTATATTGCCTACGTTACTATCCGAGTTTCATCAAATTTTACTATCTTACCGGCTAAGAGGGAAGTTACCTGAAAGACCAGGAATATTGTACTTTAGATACATCATCTATTATTTACGTCTGCTAGTGCTCTGTTTCTATCCGCTCATGCTAAATACGGCCAAACGTTCCAGGACAACGGTAGAGGCTCTTGAAACGAGAGGATTTACCTATGGGATGAACAATCCTGGAGTGAAAAAGCTTAGGCTTTCTTATCTTAAAATTCAAGCCATCGATATTTATTTCATTATTTTCTCCTTAGCTTATATTGGCTGGCTGTTTTGGTTTGGACAGCAGTTCCCATACCTGCTGTATTAGTGAAGGATTAGATGAGGAGATTTGACTTAAGGGAGATGAGATGAAAATGTTCATAGACTTACACACTCACGGAAAATTATCAAAAAAATCTGATTTTTCACTTGCTTATTTTAAAGAAATGATGAATGAAGCTCGGTTAACGGGGCTTTCAAGTGTAGCGTTAACGGAGCATTTTAATACGAAGAATTTCAAGCAAATATATCAAGTGTTAGATGAGTCCTATCCCTATAATGGCCACTACTATGAGGCAGAAGGGATTCGTGTATTTCCGGGTATGGAGGTTGATATTAGAGAAACAGGGCACATTCTTCTGATCGGCAAAAGAGAGGAGATCCTAACCCTCCACACACAGCTAGAGTCATATCAATTGAAAGATCACTTTATTCCTTTCCGTGAGCTGCTTCAGCTTGCCGAAGATCATAATGTATTTAAAATCGGAGCACATCCATACAGAACATCAACTCCGCTTCATCATTTGAATTTCGATCTGCTCAGAAGGCTTGATGCGCTGGATCTAAATGCGAAAGATTTATACAAGCAAGGGGTGTCAGCGTATCAAGAGAAAATAGGTCCTTTTGCAGATGCGCTGGGACTTCCTATAGTTGCCGGCAGCGACAGTCATCAGTGTCTGCAATTTGGAAGTGTGATAAATCGGATGAATGAATCTGTGAACACAGTGGATGAACTTAGAGACGCCATTAAGCAAGGAGCTTACCAAATTGAAATTTCGGATTCTTTGGAGCTGAGGGTTAAGGCATCTGTTATGATGAAGAAGCTACTCAAGCAATTGCAGGGTGAACCTCCTTCTAGAGATGAGATGGAAGAGGAGCAAAATGAATCAGCACAAATTTTGCTGTGAGATGCCTGAGGCGTATGAAGAAGGGGGATCTCTCATTGGACTTGTCTCTGCACTTGGCTTGCTTACCTCCCTAGTGCTTGATCAGCTATAACAGTAGAGAAACAGCAGGCATATATAGGAGGAAGGTTATCATGATCGTAAATTCTACCATTGCAGAAGTTTACATATAACTTAGAAGCTGCTTAGGTAAAGACAATATAGATTATTCAACAAAGAACCTTGGAACTAGCACCAAGGTTCTTTGTTTTTTTAAATCCATTTTATTATTTTGTGTTCGTAAAACCACCATCAATTCGAATAACTTCACCATTAATGTACTGTGCTTTTGAAGTTAGCAGGAATGTTACCAGTTCAGCCACTTCTTCTGGTGTTCCTAGTCGTACTTGAGGTATTCCGCTCGTTGCATTGGCTTTCATATCAGGGTTTGCTTCATAGAATGCTTTAACCATTGGTGTTTCGGTAGGGCCAGGAGCAATGGCATTGACACGTAAACCATCTTTAGCATATTCAGCTACTATGCTTTTAGTTAATCCGACAATGCCATGCTTTGTAGCAGAATAAGTCACAACAGAATCCTGTCCAATGACGCCTGCACTTGAGGATGTGTTCACGATGGAGCCGCCTCCATTCTTAAGCATGACTTCAGCAACATAACGAACACCGTATAAAGCACCTAATAAATTGATCCCAACAATTCGGTCAATCTCTTCAATTGAAGACTGCAGGAAATAATCGCCGCTTCCAGATATCCCGGCATTGTTAAAGAAGTAATCGATTTTGCCAAAACGTTCAACGGTTTGATCGACATAGTTTTTCACTTCTTCATGTTTGGAAACATCAGCTTTGATAAAAATGGAGTCAACCCCAAGCTTTTTAACCATTTCTACGGTTTCATTACCGCCTTTTTCGCTAACATCTACTGCAGCGATGTCCACTCCTTCTTTAGCTAATCGTACTGCTGTTGCTTGACCCAACCCACTGCCTGCACCCGTAATAATCGCTACTTTGTTCACGTTAATAACTCCTTTGTACATTTTTTATATCTTAAATTAATAAATTTCTCACTTAGAAAGGAAACCAGCTCATTTGTAAAACCTTTGTATATTGATTTACTTAACCCAGTATGAGCTAATTTCCAATGAGTAATACGCTTGATATGCGTGAAGATAGACTGAAACATCAGAAAAGGAGCTTACAGATAGCGCAACTACAGAATAAGGTCTTGCATAGATTATTACTTGTGGTTTATGTTACTTGATGGTAAAAATCGTTTCGTTTACAATAATAAACAAGAGTATTAAAACAATTTGATACAGGGGGAAGGGTATGAGAATTCAGAAGGAATCGACAAGACCAGCAATGACCTGTCCGTCTACTTATAAATCGTTCGGCCTAGCAGTTCAAGCATTAGTAACACTTGAAAAGCATTCAGGTAAATGCTCAAGCAGCGAAATTGCAAATTATCTTCATTCCGAATCTACACTTATTCGCCGAATTCTAAAGACGCTTACCATCGGAGAAATAATTGAATCCATTGAAGGAAGAGATGGTGGATATCGTTTAAAGAAAGACGTTAAAGATATTACATTAGCTGAAGTTTATTCTCTGCTTGAAGTTCATAATTCTATAAGCGAAAGTATGCTGGATGGAACTGAAAAGCACTGCTTTGCTGATCAAATCAGGGATTCATTCAAAAATATTTTATCTGAGATCGAGCAAAGTACACTCTCTATATTGGAGACACATACCATAGGTGATTTGGTTGAGAAGTCCGTTTAAAATTATCTGTTGACAACCAAATTATGACTCCATATACTATGCAATATACAGCACAGTTAAAACTTGAACAAAACAGTGCACCAATCACCACAGTATTTGCAGCAAATTAGCGGTAATGTAATTAATACCCGCTGTAGTGATTGAGCACTTATTATACTTTAAACTGTGCATAAAATTGCATAGTTGAATTTTGGAGGGATAAACCATGTCAACGTTAACAAATCAAGATTATCAAACCGTGATTCGAGAACGTAAATCAGTTCGACAGTATGATCCAACTATAAAGATTTCAAAACATGAGATGGAAGAGATATTAAATGAAGCCGTATTGGCACCATCCTCAAGTAATCTGCAGCCTTGGCGGTTTCTTGTCATCGATGAGCCCGAATTATTAAAAAAGCTTCACCCTATTGCGAACAACCAGGAGCAGGTGCTTCAGGCTTCTGCCGTCATTGCAGTGCTTGGAGATTTAAAATGGTACGAGAAGGGTCGTAAAATTTATACGATGTCTGAAGAAGCCGGTTTTATGACAGAAGAGGTAAAACATTACTTTATTAATTCAGCTGAGAACTTCTATGCTAATTTGGATCCATCTATAAAGGAAAGTATTATAGATGTGGATGCTGGATTAATTTCCATGCAGTTAATGCTCAGTGCCCGTGCCAGAGGCTATGATACGGTCCCAATGGGTGGATATAACAAGGTTAAATTTAAGGAAGAGTTTAATATCCCAGAAGATTACCGCAGTGTCATGCTGATCGCGATCGGAAAGGCAGCGACTCCAGGACGTCCAACGGTACGTCTTCCTCTAGAGGATGTTGCATTTTGGAATAAAATTTAAAGAACCAACATGATTTGCAGCCGGCCTAATTGCCGGCTGTTTCTTGTTGTCTGACTCCTTCTTGAAAACCCACTTCATATTAGTATATTAAAATTCAGCTATTATAACTGTTTATTTGTAACTTATTAAATATGATATCGTATGTACTATGAACATATCTATTAAAATGAGCATAAGTATACATAATCAAAGTTATGTAAACAAACTATTAAAACGCAATTTAGTTATATCAACAGAGAGTGGAAATAGGGGGAAAAGAGATGCCTACAATACTGGTTGCAGACGACGATGAAAACATTCGCGAGCTCGTCTGTTTATTTTTACATAACGAAGGATTTACAACGATAGAAGCAGCAGATGGAAGGGAAGCACTGAACGTATATGCTTCAGCGCATGTTGATCTTGTCGTGCTTGATATCATGATGCCTATTGTAGATGGCTGGACTTTATGCATGGAACTCAGAAAAACAAATGCGGATCTTCCGTTACTCATGCTGACTGCGAGAGGGGAAACATGGGAGAAGGTGAAGGGTTTTGAACTCGGGACAGATGACTATTTAACAAAACCATTTGACCCGTTGGAGTTAACGGCGCGTGTCAAGGCACTATTAAAACGATATCGGATTGGCACCACCCAGATGGTTCAATGCGGCAGCATCATCCTTGACCGGAAAACCTATAAAGTGATGAAGGAGAGTGAATCGATAACTTTACCGCTCAAGGAGTTTGAATTGCTGTTTAAACTCGCTGGCACACCAGGACAAGTCTATACGCGGGAGCAATTAATTGATCAGGTTTGGGGGATTGATTTCTCGGGTGATAATCGAACAATAGATGTACATATTAAACGCCTGCGCGATCGATTTGCAGCCACACCCGATTTTCGCATTGAGACTGTACGGGGGCTTGGCTACCGGCTTGAGGTTAACGAATGATTAAATCATTATATACACGAGTCGTTCTGACATTTCTAGTCTCCGTCATCGGGGGCACAGTCATTTCCTTTTTTGTGGCCACTTGGGTGTTAGAAGATAAATTGACCGAAAACTTGGAAATCTCCTTGGATTATTTTGGCCAGGATATTGCCCGGATCTACGAGACACTCCCTATAGATGAAGCGGAGAACTTTGTAAGTGGAATGAATCTGCTTAAATTCTATCATCTTCGAATATACGAAGAAACCGGCAATTACCGTTCATACGGGGAGCTTAATGGTCACTTACCTTCTACTGTGACAAAGGAACAAGTGAATAAAGTACTTGATGGAGAAGTTTTACAAGTCAACCGAAGCGGTGTTAATATGACTCCCTTAGGTATGCCGTTTACTACGGAAGTAGGTACGAAAGCTATGTTTATAGAGCCGATAACTTCCCCTTCAACTCCTTTGGCAATAAAATGGATTTTGAATTTTTTAACCTATTCGTTGATAACAGGAAGTTTAGTGATATTAATTGCTACTATGTTTCTCGTCAAACCGATCAAAAAGCTGACTAAAGCAACGAGGCATATAGCGGGTGGAGATTTCAACGTCAAGCTGAACATTAAGCAAAAGGGTGAGTTAGGTACCTTGGCTCAAAGCTTCGAAGAAATGATACACGACTTGCAGCAAGTGGAACAAATGCGCAGGGATTTTGTATCAAACGTATCTCACGAAGTCCAGTCACCCCTCACCTCGATATCTGGCTATGCTAAAGCGCTCAAGCAAATAAACATTCCAGAGCATGAGCGAAACCGATATCTCGATATTATTATTGCTGAAGCAGATCGGATGTCCAAGATGAGCGATAGTCTCCTGAAACTGAGTTTGCTTGAATCGCAGTCACAGCAGCTTCAGCTCACAACGTTTGACCTTGATGAACAGATCAGACGAGTCATCGTCGCGATTCAACCGCAATGGTCGGCACGTAACATCAATTTCGATCTCAATTTGAATGCTGTAGAACTTAAAGCAGATCATAATCTACTAAATCAGGTATGGACGAATATTCTGGGTAATAGCATAAAGTTCTCCAATGATGGCGATGTCATTAACGTCAGTATAAAACAGGATAGCAAAAACGCCATTGTCCAAATAACCGACACGGGTATCGGTATTTCCCTAGAGGACCAGCAGCGTATATTTGAAAGGTTTTTTAAGGCTGATCGCTCCCATAGTCGTAAGTATGGCGGCAGTGGTATGGGACTGGCTATAGTTAAGCAGATCCTATTGCTTCACCATGGCGACATTCGAGTAGAAAGCGAACTCGGTCGTGGAACAAGCTTCATCGTCACCTTGCCAATCACAACATTGACAGAATGATTAAGATTTTTGTTACATCAACTGAATTGCAAAACAACAATATCCTCAACATCTATTCTAATTTCTTTATTGATTTGTTCATGTTCAGTTCATATTGACGTCACAGCCTGTACATCTCCGTTGATTAAACTTATTTAAGCACCAATGAGGAGATCCCTCATTTAACAATGAGGAGATCCCTAATCAACAGATCAGACAGGAGATGAAGAGTTTGACAGCGAAAAAACGAACTTCAATTACAGCCATTACCTTGGTGTACGCCATGTTGGCCCCAATGTCTGTCATGGCGGCACCGGCTGCAGGCAGCGGAAGTACCTTTACGTACGATGCAACCAAGATAGCCGTCATCGAGAAAGCTGAGTTATTGACCGGTACATACGGCACGACAAGTGTGCAATATGCGCTTATGGACGGGGGAGAGATTGTAATCTCCGGACAGGCAGGCAAAAATGATCAAGAGGCTGAGGTACCTCTTACTGCAAATACAATCTATGGCATAGGATCAACGAGTAAAATGGTGGTTACAACCGCCGTGATGAAGCTGGTTGATGAAGGCAAGATTGACTTAGATGCTCCTGTAGTGAATTATATCCCTGATTTCAAGATGAAGGACGATCGTTACAAACAGATCACGCCGCGCATGCTGCTGAACCATTCCTCTGGGCTCCCTGGAACTTCAAGCAGCAGCGCAATACTATTCGATGATAATGATACCTATGCACATGATACGTTATTGGAGCAATTGGCAGTGCAAAGCCTGAAGGCTGATCCCGGAGCTTATTCAGTTTACAGCAACGATGGATTTTCGTTAGCAGAGATTCTGGTCGAGAGGGTCAGTGGCATGAGCTTTACCACTTTCATGCATCGATTTATTACCGAACCTTTGGACATGAGTCATACCAAAACGCCGCAGGATCTGGTAGACTCGACCGAAATGGCTGTAACGTATTCCTCTCTTCATGGAGTACAACTTCCGGTAGAGAATACAAACATGATTGCTTCCGGAGGTATTTACTCCACAGCTGAAGACCTGGTCAAATTCTCGCAAATCTTCACAGGGGAGTTCGAGGGCATTATTTCGAGTGAGTCAGCAGAAGCCATGGCGCAAGAAGAATACAAAAGAGGCATGTGGCCGGAGGATGCCGATTCGTCCATCGCCTTCGGCCTTGGTTGGGACAGCGTGAACCTCTTTCCTTTTAATGAATACGGCATCAAGGCAATAGCAAAAGGCGGGAATACAATATCGTATCATTCCTCCCTCATTGTGCTTCCTGAGCATAACATGGCTGCAGCCGTTACTTCTTCAGGAGGTTCGAGTACAACTGATCAACTAATTGCAAGTGAACTATTGCTTACCGCGCTGCAGGAGAAGGATATCATTCCAGTGCGGAATCCGGAGAAGTCAAATGACGCCCTGAGTAAAGCAACGATGCCGAAGGAAGTATCGAAGTATGCAGGCATCTATGGGGCTGGAGCTAGTTCGTTACTGAAGTTGGAAGTGAAGGAAAAAGGGGAATTAATAGTATCCACGCTTACAGCTCCTAACAGTCCGGACCAAAAATATACGTATACCTCTGACGGTTCTTTTGTTAACGATACAGGTTTGGAAAAGTTGAAATTCGTTGAGGAGGACAACGGAAATATTTACTTATGGTCCCGCTCTTATCAGTCTGTACCCGGGCTCGGACAGATAGCCTCTTCAGAATACAAAGCTGAAAAGCTGAAAACTAACGAATTACCGGAAGATATAACAGCAGCCTGGCAGCAACGCGAAGGGAAGTATTACTTCTTGGTGAATGAGAAATATACATCAACGGTATATGACAGTGCTATGCCGATTATTCCCATTCATATGTTCAACGAGGTGCCAGGCTATGTTTACACCAATAAAATCATTGATGCTAACCTAGCCGCTAACCATCTGCAGATTCCTGGCTTGGCTGGCCGAGATACAATGGAATATGATTTCTATGAGGAAAATGGCGTAGAATACGTTTCATCAGGAGGGAAGATCTACGCAAGTCAAGAAGCTGTGAAGGTGCTCTATTCAGGAAATCAATCAAATACAACGATCCAAGCGAACGGTTTTGCTACATGGTATTCGGTACCGGCGGGAGCCGCAGGTAAAGTGATGACGATTAACATGCCTTCCCATGGTGCTTTTGCTGTGTACGACCAGGCTGGCAACAACATAAATTACACTGTGGTCAGCGATCAAAATGAAGTTGTATTGCCTGAGAATGGTATCCTTGTATTCGCTGGTGAGCCTAGCTCAAGGTTCGAAATTTCATTGACTAGTCAAGATTAATGTAAAGTTGCTCCATTAACACATTCTTTTACTGTTTTGCCGGTTAGTATGCTTTTTTTATAAGATACTAATAAAACATAAGGCAGTGGACCATAGGAGTCCGCTTCCTTGTGTTTTCCTTTTCGTTGCCATTTAGAGGGGGCTATATTACAATACATATGAATGGATGCTCATATGTTAATATAAAGTATAGCGAGGGTGACAGATAGATGTATGATGTACTGGTTATTGGAGCTGGGCAAGCAGGATTAGCGGCTGGATATTATTTAAAGCAATCCGGCTTAAACTTTTTGATTATTGATGCTGCTTCGTCCATAGGGGATTCGTGGCGCAAACGTTACGATTCTTTATATCTCTTTACTCCGCGAATGTACGATGATTTGCCAGGTATGCCGCTAGAAGGTGATCGGAATGGTCTTCCGAGTAAAGATGAAATAGCAGACTATCTTGAAATATATGTAAAGCAGATGGATCTTCCTTTAAGTTTGGAATGCCTTACAATCCGCCTTTGGCAGAAAGAAGAGATTTTCTATGCAGAAACAACACAGGGGATCATTGAAGCACAACAAATTATAGTTGCGACAGGGCCTTTTCAAAGTAAAAATATTCCTCAGTTTTCAAAGTCATTATCCGATCATGTACTTCAGCTTCATTCTTCGGAGTATAAGAACCCGTTGCAATTGTTCCCTGGAACAACAGTAGTTGTTGGAGGAGGTAATTCAGGTGCCCAAATTGCTGCTGAATTAGCATTAGAGGAAAAGCAATCAGTATACATATCCGTATCTCGAAACATTACATTTAAGCCACTGTATATCATGAATCGAAGTATTTTTTGGTTCTTTGAAAAGCTTGGATTACTTATGGCAAGTACTGAACGTTCAATTGGCAAATGGCTGCAAAGCAGGCCTGAATACGTATATGGCTATGAATTAAAGGAATTGATAACTGAGGGGAAAGTTAAAGTGTATCCTCGTGCTACCAACGCAGCAGATAATCGTATCATCTATGAGGATGGTTGTGAGATGCAAGTTGATAACGTGGTTTGGGCAACAGGATTCAAGCGAAATGATCATTGGATTGATATGAAAGAAGCTTTTGATTCAAAAGGTGCCATATTACATAAAGAAGGAGTATCCCCAATCAGCGGATTATATTTTGTTGGACTACCGTGGCAAACATCCCGGGGTTCAGCGCTGTTAGGCTGGGTTAAATATGATGCTCAAAGAATAGTTAATAATGTAACTCAAAGGAAGGTTAGGAGACATTGACCTTCATTTATCCGATCTTTTTTTAATAATTAGATCTAATTTCTTGTCTAACTGTTCTAATTTCTTATTGTAGTGTTTGTATGTCAATATTCCAAGAACAGACTTAACCCCAAAGAATATGATAGCTGCAATCACTATTAGTAAGTAATTATGTGCGAGGTGTCCAAGCCAGCTGTTAATTTTAATCATGATCAATCCTCCTTATGTAAATTAATCTATCCGTTCCGGCAAATAAATATATGTAGCACATCTTTAGAAAACAATCCAAGTATGGAATGAATTCACTACTAAAGGGATTTGTCCAATATCTTTGTATTCACCAGTCACAATCCCATCAATTGGATGGCTTCGGTAAGATAAAGGCAGGATAGTTTTCTAACTGAAGGTAATAATATCCTTTAATGCTACTGCTTCAGAAAGGAGAGGCTTTTCCTGCGAAAGATCTACAAGCTACTTTTAATTTTTTCTATAACGGTCTCTTTAACAGGCTGCTGGAGCAGTAAAGAAATTGAAGATGTAAGAGTAGCTGTAGGTCTTGGACTTGATGTAGCTGATCAGACCAATTTTGAAGAAGAGATCAATCATCTCGGGGGTCATTATCCTAAGAAGAATTTACTAACTGCTACCGTACAAATTGTGCCTGGGACAATTCACGAACAGACCTCTACTAGAGAACAAGACACAACTTCAGAAAGTTTCCTAAACGAAAGATTGACAGGTGATTCGATATTTCAAATATTTAGACAGTTTTCTCTTCGAAGGGATCGACCTATTATTGGTCAACATCTGAAAGTGATTGTGATCTCCAGTGAACTCGCCGCGAAATTTCCTCTTGAGCAATTACTGGATTTAATGTTGCGGGATAATGATATTAGGCCGAGTGCTCTGATATTAGTCAGTCAGAACAAAGCAATAGATGTGCTGAACGCAAGTCAGCCTGGAGAAGTTCCTGCATTGAATTTGCGCGGACTAGTCAGAAACCAGACCCGTACAAATCGGATTTTACCTGCGGTATCACTTAGCAAGCTGGAAGGCTTAATGCAGTCAGAACGAAGCTTTGTATTACAAAATGCTATCGTGGCCAATAACGAACTGAAGTTTGCAGGAGGAGCGCTATTTAACAAGCATAACAATTTCATTGGGCAAATCAATCAGACAGATATTGAAGGGATTTCCTGGATTAAAGGGAGAAGTGGCGGAGTTCTAAAAACTTACAAAGAGGGAGAAGGCACAACGATTCTGTATGAAATTACCTCAGTAAACAGCAAGATTACGACCACTCTGGAAGATGGTGAGCTTTCTTTTCATATTGATGTGAATTCAAAGGGTGAACTGATGGAAGACTGGAGTTTATCAAAAGAGCCTTCCAGCAATTCCAAGTATATCGAGGAGTTAGAGGAGACATTTACCAAAGCAGTCAGAGCTGAGATAGAGCAATTGTTATACAAACTTCAGCATACATACCATGTTGATGCAATCGAATTTGGGGAAGAGGTCCGTATTAAATATCCACGGGAATGGAACAAGATAAAGGAGCGCTGGGATGAGGTGTTTTCTAAAACCCGAATTACGTATGATATAAACCTAGAAATTATGGATACTGGATCTTCAATAGAGTAGTAGGGCGAGATACGTTAGTGGACACCTGCATGGAGCAGATGACCAGTTGGGCAGCTGCTCCACTTTTCATAAAGCTAAACCTGTTAAATCTCGTCAAATAACGGTTTCCGTGCCATGCTGCGTGATTAGATTTAGTTTTCTAATGGTTTGAACAACGATCAATACTGAAAGCCATTGTTACTAGACTCTCTTATACACCCTCATTGCAAGGATATATGCCACAAACAAGATCCCGACACACCATGCTAAAGCGACCCATATATCACTGCCTACCGGCTGATCTGACAACAGCGCACGGATGGCTTCCACGATTGAGGTGACCGGCTGATTTTCGGCAAAAGCGCGAACAACCGAAGGCATTGATTCAGTCGGCACAAACGCCGAGCTGATAAACGGCAGGAAGATGATCGGGTAGGAAAAGGCGCTTGCGCCATCTACTGATTTTGCGGACAGGCCGGCAATCGCTGCGACCCAAGTTAATGCTAGTGTAAACAACACGAGTATACCGGCTACGCCAAGCCATGACAGTATCCCCGCCGATGAACGAAACCCCATAACGAGCGCTACGAGAATTATGATAGCAACGGATATAAAATTTGATACCAGTGATGTGAGCACATGCCCCCACAGTAAAGTAGAACGTGAAATAGGCATCGAGTGAAACCGCTCGAATATTCCCCGTTGCTTATCCAAAAACAGGCGGTAAGCCGTATAGGATATGCCGCTAGCAATCGCAATCAGCAGGATACCAGGCAGCAAATAGTTCACATAGTTATCCGTACCGGTTTGGATAGCACCTCCAAATACATAGACGAACAACAGCATCATCGCAATTGGAGTGATGCAGACCGTGAAGATGGTGTCCATACTGCGGGTAATATGGCGCATGGAACGTCCAAGCATAACGCCCATATCGTTAAAAAAGTGTTTTTTAGCCGTCTCCATTTACTTTTCCTCCTTCTTGCCAACGATGGCGAGGAATATTTCCTCCAAGGTCGGCTGTTTTTCAACATACTCCACTTTTGCAGATGGGAACAGACTTTTAAGTTCCGAGAGCGTACCGCTGGCGATAATCCTGCCCTCGTGCAGAATGACAATTTGGTCGGCAAGCTGCTCAGCTTCCTCTAAATACTGAGTAGTCAGGAATACCGTTGTGCCGCTGCCTGCAAGCTCCTTGACAATCTTCCAAACCTCAATACGCGCTTCAGGGTCGAGCCCCGTGGTCGGCTCGTCGAGGAAAATGATCTGCGGTTTTCCCACAAGGCTCAAGGCGATGTCAAGCCTGCGGCGCATGCCGCCCGAATAAGTAGAAACCTTACGGTCTGCGGCGTCTGTCAAGCCGAATTGTTTAAGCAAGTCGTCTGCAACCTGACGGGGATTTTTGAGATATCGCAGCTTCGCAATCATGATAAGGTTTTCTCGCCCGGTTAAAATCTCGTCTACTGCGGCAAATTGTCCAGTCAGACTGATCGCATGCCGCACATTGTCGGGTTTGGTTGCCACATCGAATCCGTTTACCGTGACGGTTCCGCTGTCTTTTTGGAGCAGTGTGGTGAGGATTTTGACAGTCGTTGTCTTGCCTGCACCGTTGGAGCCGAGAAGGGCAAAAATACTGCCCTTTTCCACCTCGAAATCTACGCCCTTGAGGATATGAAGCTGTTTATAAGACTTTTGAAGTCCTTTCACTTGAATTGCTATGTTTTGCATATTCCTTCCTCCTCGTTTGGTATTTAAATAACAGTAACTCCCGACAAGTTAGCCTCTATGCCTTTAAGGGCAGCGTAGGTCAACTTATCCATCATTGCACCGTCAAAGCGGACGGTTTTGATAGATCGGTAATATTTCTTGGACAATATAGATCCCTGGAAAGACACATTCTTGAGTGTCGCGCCTTTAAACGAAACTTCGTTCAAACCTGCTTTATCGAACTTGACGCCGATGAAGGTTAGACCTTCAAAACTCAGCCCGCTCAGATCGGAAGATGTGAAGTCAACGCCGTCAAACATACAGTTTTCAAAGATGGTTTTTCTAAGGTCGGTCGTGGTCAGCTTGACGTCGGTCAGTTTAACGCCTAAGAATTTTGCTCCGACTAGCCCCGACGAGCTGTAATTCGTGCGTACAAGGATCGATTTATTGAAGCTCGCATCCGAAAGGTCAAGGGCGAAAAAGCTGCAGTCAGTCAGGTTTGCGCCATCAAAGTTGGCTTCGCGTACGTCACTGCCTTTAAATGAGCTGCCGGTTAAATCTGAACCCGAAAAGTCAGAACCTCGCAGCGCGCTGCCTTTAAACTGGCCTTTATGCACGGTAACGCCTGCAAAGTCGCTCTTCGGCAGGTTGCTTCCGCTAAAGTTTGTCACCACCTGACGTTCCAGTGTACGGGAGAGGTTAGCGACCTCCTGGACCGTTTGCTCAATGTCACCGATGCTGTCAATGGTCATCTCAAAAGCTGTTTCATCGTCTTTGCCTTCCGCTTTGAGTTCACGGAACCGCTCCTGCAAATCGGATAGCAGGTCGGCCTTTAATTCGCTAACGCTTTTTACACCATCGTAGGGTGCGAATACACCGTTTAAATAATTGGTCAATTTCTCATTCATAACTTGAAACCTCCTCATAATAAGTTTTCAAGCACGCGCTTTGCGTACTCCCAGTTACTTTTGTTATTGGCATAAGTTGTTTTGCCTTTTTCGGTAATCCTAAAATACTTACGTCGTCCACCCTGAGATTCATCGCCCCAATACCACTCGATATCACCATCCGCTTCAAGTCGTCGAACGCTGGAGTACATCGTGGCTTCCTTTAGTTCATAGTCACCGCCCGAGCGCTCAGCAATCATTTTGACAATCTCATACCCATATCGGTCAGCTTCGGATAAGAGCCGTAAAATCATCGTATCGGTGTGTCCGCGCAGTAGGTCGGATGTAATTTTATTCTGGCTCATACAATCACCTCGCATCTGTATAATACGACACACTACTGTGACTGTCAAGGTAGTATTTCAAATAAAATACCCGATTTGAAAAAAATGGGCAATTCTGATTTTTTGCTTACGCAATAATTAAGTTAACGGTCAGGTTAGTACAACAACAATATCTAGAGGAAATTGAATGAGTTTCTGCAGAGTTCATCAACGCTTTAAATTAAAAGGAAGATAGAATTATCAATATATAAGTTAAGAATCTAAATTCACTCTTTCTGCTATTCAGGCTAGAGTTAGTAAAATAGTTTAGTTACATAAGGGGACTGAAAGTATGAACAAATATAAAATTTGGTACGAAAATCCTGCTGAGTATTGGGAAGAAGCTCTGCCACTGGGAAATGGAACACTTGGAGGCATGGTGTTTGGAAAGACAGATACGGATCGGATTCAACTTAATGAAGACAGTTTGTGGTATGGAGGACCGATCAACCGTAATAATCCAAGCGCCCTTGAAAATTTAAGTGAAATTCGAGAGCTAATATTTAACGGCCAAATTCAAAGAGCAGAAGAACTTGCAGCGGAAGCTCTGGTCGGTATTCCAGATGGTCAGCGGCATTATGAGCCTTTGGGTGATCTTTATTTAGTTAGTGGAGGCGATATCGACCCGATAGGAGAATATCGTAGAGAATTAGATTTAAGAGAAGGAGTGGCTCGTGTTCAATACACGGATAATAGAGCACAATATTTTCGTGAATACTTCTCGAGTTTTCCTGATCAAGTGTTAGCTATACGACTAACCTCAAGTGTTCCAAATAGTCTAACGTATTCTGTTTTGTTTGGCAGGGGATCGGTGCTGGAGCCAACGCCATGGTCGGATATTTTGAAGCGCCCTGTAGGTTTTCATTCTTATTTAGATAGCATAAGAAAAAACGAATATGGAGATATGGTTATCACCGGCAGGAGCGGAGGTGAAGGAGGCATTCGCTTTTGCTGCCTTATTCGAGTGTTGGCAAAAGGAGGCAGCCTTTCCTTTTCAGGCGGACAGTTGAATTTAAATCAAACAGACGAAGCAACTATTCTGGTGTCAGCATGTACAGACTTTCGGATCCCGACGGGTGATTTGGAAACAGAGTGTTTACGGAGGGTAGAACGTGCCTCTGCAAAATCCTATGCTCAGCTGCGATCAGATCATGTGAAAGACTACCAGAATTTATTTAATAGGGTTGATTTATCTCTTCAGGGTTATCAAACCCACACATCACTTTCTGAAATTCCTATAGATCAACGACTCAATCGAGTGAAAGAAGGACTTGAAGATCCCGATTTAGTCACTCTTTATTTCCAGTTTGGTCGCTATCTGCTCATCTCGAGCAGTCGTCCTGGCTCGTTACCAGCTAACCTTCAGGGAATCTGGAATAAGGATATGCTTCCTATATGGGACAGTAAGTTCACAATTAACATCAATACGCAGATGAACTATTGGCTTGCTGAGAGCTGTAATCTGTCTGAATGTCACATACCACTGTTTGAATTTATTGAACGCTTACGGGAAAGGGGAACGGAGACTGCCAAAGTCATGTATGGATGCAGGGGCTTTGTCGCTCATCATAATTCAGATATCTGGGCCGATACTGCTCCACAGGACGTGTGCATCACTTCTACCTTTTGGACTATGGGTGCAGCTTGGCTAAGTTTGCATTTATGGGATCACTATGAGTACGGAAGAGATGTTAAGTTTCTGAGCAAGGCATATCCTACGATGAAGGAAGCCGCTCTATTTCTTCTGAATTATCTGGTGGAAGATCCGCTTGGAAATCTGGTCACCTGTCCTTCTTCGTCACCAGAAAACCGTTATCTTCTTCCTAACGGGGAGTCAGGAGCCTTATGCTACGGCCCATCAATGGACAGCCAAATTATTCGGGAGCTTTTCAAACGGTGCATCGAGAGTACAGACATTTTACAATTTGATCAAGAGTTTGGGGAGACCTTAAAGAAAGCTTTGGAACGGATACCCCAGCCAGCCATAGGAAAGTTCGGTCAGATCCAAGAATGGAGCAATGATTATGAGGAATTAGAGCCTGGGCATAGGCATATATCTCATCTGTTTGCGCTTCATCCAGGATCCCAGATAACATTAAAGTCAACTCCGGATTTAGCTGGATCGGCTCGAACCACTTTGGAACGAAGGCTACAAAATGGAGGGGGACATACCGGCTGGAGCAGAGCGTGGATTTTAAATATGTGGGCAAGGCTGGAGGATAAAGAGTTATCCTATGAAAATGTGATGGAGCTGCTTCGATCATCCACCTTACCCAATTTATTTTGCGACCACCCGCCATTCCAGATTGACGGGAACTTTGGCGGGACAGCAGGTATTGCGGAAATGCTATTGCAAAGTCATGCTGGAGAAATTCGACTGCTTCCAGCATTGCCGAAGCAATGGCCGCATGGGCATGTTCGGGGTCTCAGAGCACGCGGAGGGTTTGAAATTGATATGGAATGGAAAGATGGTCACTTGCAGAAAGCAAAGATCTATTCACTTCTTGCAGGTACATTTACAGTATCCTATCTAGGCAAGACCATAGAAATCATTGCCCCACACCCAGACTTCTCAGTAGATGTAGCTGAACAGTTGGGCTGTAAGAATGAAGAATAATATCAACTTCAACCTGAACTATTTATTTTCCTATAAGCTGATGGTGAAAAACCCGTATAAGCTTTAAATAATTTATATAAGTAAGAAATTTCTGAGATGCCAACCATATTACCAATTTCAGATATTTGGAGGTTAGTGGAAACCAAAAGCCACTTAACCTCCTCTATTTTTTTTCGGTTGATATACTGAATTGGAGACGTTCCTAAATGCCGTTTAAAAATCCTAATGAGATAATTAGGATGTAAATGTACTTGCTCAGCTAATTCGGAAATGGTAATTGTCCTGCGATAGTTTGTATCAATATAATGAATGACTTTTAGGAGAGGTTCAGACATGGCCTCATTTTGTAAACATGCAGGATCAAGGGTGGCATGCTCGATATAGTAGGATATAAGGTTAAGCATGGCTGCCTTCATCGAAAGAGGTGAAGTTAATTTCTTGGACGATTGCGAAGAAAGCAGCTCCTGAAATAACAATGAAGGCTTGTCATCGTTTCCCGTTTCAATAAAGAACGGAGTTTTTATTTGATCGAATAAATTGGTTTGTCCGATTTTAGCTGTGAAATGGCACCAAAACTTCATATACCTTGGCCCATCTGTAAAGGAGTAGGATTGTTCAACTCCTTGAGGCATTAGGAACCATTGTCCCGGTTTGGGATAGTATTCTGAATCACCAATTTTTAGCCATCCCTCGCCATCACTAATCAAGTAAAATTTGTTGTAATCCGGTGTATAGTTAAAATCTTGCCAGTCCGTCCATACTTGGTTGAAGTCAGCGGCAGTAACATTCACCTGAAGATTGCTAAGATAAGTTGAATGAGCTGGCGTTGTGAATAATTCATACTCTTCTCCTTTTATGAAATATCTCAAATGAAGTCAAAGCAAAGCTATAGTCAACAGTATCACAATAAATGCTTGTTAAGCTAATGTCATCACTGACCTGCAGGTGCATATGCTAAAAACGGTAAAAATGTATGAGTGTGTTAACTTCATACAGGGTAATAACATATCGTTGGGCGTAGTATATCTAGAACCAGTTCGAAAGGAGCGATCACATTGAAAAGTCGGTATCCCCTTTGGATAAACATGACGATTATCGTCATGGTCTTCATGCTTTCCGCTTGTACAGGACAAACAGAGCCTTCTGCTGCCCCGGAAACCTCAGCACCAGAAGAAGGCGGAATCGTTTCGCCTCCTTCATCAGAAGAGGAGTCGGCCGAAGAAGCAGCTCGCCCAGAGACGGAGAGCTTTGAGCTCATGACTTCTGAGGGAAATCAGTCACTGGAGGCGGTACTTCATCAAGGTGAAGGATTTTCCTTGTATGTCTTTGAGAAGTTTACATTTGATCCAGCTGCGGGTCGCTTATCGTTAAGCAGCAATTCAAGTTATTATGTAGATATTGAACCCCTGACTTCTGATTATGATTTGGCACAGCTTGAAGCTGCGGGTATAGAGGAGTTGAGTCAAGTCGGCGAGGTGTCCAATTATAGCGGTGAGTTGGTTGAGCATCCTCTTGGCTCCGCAGAGCTTTACCTTCAAGCTTCCGGAGCGGAAGGCATAAGCGATTATATGGTGTGGACATCAGAAGCAGGAGACGCTTTTCTGTTCCGTCTTCATAATCCGAAAGGGGAGGAAGCCTCCGATTTCGCCGGACCAGTGCTTGTTTCCCTGTCAACCGTACAAAGTGACACTTAACAGCTCGGTAGATTCGAGCTTACAGATACTGACCTAACAATAATCAAATGTGAAGAGTGAGGATGACAGGTTCATCCGAGCTCTTCTTTTTGTTCAGCGTAAAAACCTAACGTATTGTGATATATATCACAATTAAGCAGTGATTATCAGTGTTAACATTTAAGCGAAGTAAGGGCAGAAGGGATGTTGAATACCTTTGATGTCAACAACGGCTCAGAAGACAAAAGCTTTTGTGAAATTTATGGTAAAGAACGGTCTGATAACGGTGAGTATGTCGCTTATTATCGTTCTTGCCATTAGGGCTATGCTGCAGCAAGAAGACCGAACGCTGCTTGAAGATCTCCCTGTATTTTTATTTGTGCTTGTGATTACAACCTTATTCTTTTTCATCATTTATTGGCAAAGTCGCAGGTTGCGCTCAGAGCAAGAGTTATTCTCCAATGTATTTGAGCATAGCTCAGATGGAGTTATGGTGACAGACAGCACACTGAATATTATCCGGATGAATCCCAAAGCAAGACAGCTTCTTAAAGTGGAGCAGGATCCCGAGATCGTTAATTTCTGTAGTCATTGTTCTAATTATGCTGGACTTAACAAGCTGTGCTCGTATCAGAAATGCTTTATAACTGAGCCGGAATCCCAATCCGTTGAAGTCCAACTGACGACAACTAGTGGAATAACCAAGTCAATGAATGCAAGAGTATCAAATTATAGTGATCCAGTGTACGGCGTATTAAACATTATTCGATTCCAGGAAGTAGAGCAAACAAGGCAGAAAGAGCAGCATAAAATCTCTAAAATGATCACTCACTCCATTTTGTCTGCTCAAGAGAATGAGCGAAAACGGATTTCACGTGAATTACATGATGGGATTGGACAATCCCTTTACAGTATTCTGATTCAAACGGAAGTGCTGAAATCTTTATTAGAAGACTCTAAGCATTGTCCCATAGATGAGCCAATGGATGCTTTACAGGATTCAATTCGGCATACGATCGAAGATATCAGGGATTTATCTGGAGAGCTTAGACCATCGGCACTTGATGATATTGGATTTGTGGCTGCACTTCGAAATTATGTTCGACATTATGGTCAGAATTTTGGAATTCAGGTCCTGCTAACAATTGAAGGGGACAGTGGACAGTTACACTCAGCCCATGATATTGCATTCTATCGAATAGTTCAGGAAGCTCTAACAAATGCAGCGAAATATTCGCAGACGGAAGTGATCGAAGTAAATCTGAGGCTTCAAAGCGCAGCAGCGGAGCTTGTGATCCGCGATTATGGAGTGGGATTTGAGATGACCTCTGAAATTCGACAAGGTGTCGGATTGTACAGTATGGAGGAGAGAGTTAATATTCTTCAAGGTGAATTCATGATTGAGTCCTATCCGGGAAAGGGAACCACTATAAAAGTGAAAGTACCGATCAATGAATCTACCTTCTAAGAAGAGAGGTTAGTTAAGGTGATAGATATGGATATAAAGGTATTGATCGTAGATGACCATGCTGTTGTTCGCAGCGGGATTCGAGCAGTCCTTGATACGAAGCAGGGGATTAAAGTGGTAGGGGAAGCGGCGGACGGAAGATCTTGTATAAAGCAGGCACTTGAACTTGTTCCTGATCTTGTGCTCATGGATCTCAGCATGCCCAATGGTCGAGATGGACTCTACACGACCACTGAGCTCTTACAGTCCTTGCCCGAGGTGAAAGTTATTATTCTAACCATGCATAATGAAGAGCAATATTTGTTCAGAGCATTAAAAGCCGGAGCATCTGGTTATGTTTTGAAATCTGCTCCGATTACAGAGCTAGTTACCGCTATAAGACAGGTACACCAGGGTATGGTCTATCTGCAACCCGCAGATACGAAGAAGGTCATTCAAGCTTATCTTCATGGTCATTCGGAGGAATATTTAGATCGATTTGAGACGTTAACGGAGCGGGAGAAGGAAATTTTCACATTGACTGCTAAAGGATATACAAATAAAGAAATAGCCGAGCTTCTCACCATTAGCGTGAAAACAGTGGAGAATCATAAAGGAAACATTATGGAAAAGCTTCAAATAGGTAACCGCCGTGAATTGCTGGAGTTTGCTTTTAAAAGGGGGCTCATTGATTTTGACTGAATTCAGCAGCCGCCCTTTTACGATTCAGCAGCAAATTCAAGCTGAGCTGCAGCAGCTCAAATCTGAAATGAAGCTGGACTTTGTTTCCGTAGCCATCGCAGATGGAGATTATAGGGATATTTATTGGAAAATAGCACTTGGTGCAAGAACAGAACGCTACCGAAAGATTATGGTTCGAATGGGAAAGGGGATGGCAGGGAAAGTATTGAAGTCAAAATCGCCTCATATCGTGACCCGTTTTCCCGAGGAGGTCCAGGATGAAATGCTGGAATATCCGATCTTTCTTATTGAGTCTTTACGTTCTGGTGTTGGTGTGTCCGTAAGTTCAACGCGTCCAGAGCAAAGGTCTTCTTCTGGTGTATTACTTGTCGGTGAACGAAAAGAACGAGTATTTAGCAGGCAGGAAATCGAGAGGGTGGAGCAAAGTGCCTCCGTGCTTGCCTCTTTATATGATAATACTGCCAAACCTCCTATCACAGAAGATACAGATGAGCCGGAGCAAGTGGAGCTGATAAGTCCATTGTTCCAGAGACTACGAAACTTGCATAAAGAAGGAGTTACCTGTGAATTACTTGACCAACGAGTTACCCGATTATCACCCCATCGGCAGCAAGAAATCGCAGGTATTTTAGAGCTTTTGGCACCGCATTGTTCTCGAACACTTACAAATGTAACCGTCTCAATGGAACAAGATGAAATAGGAAATACAGTTGTCATTTATGAGGGTAAGGGAACTTGTGATCTTACCGATGATTTTTTTAATTCAATGAAAAGCCTGCTCCATTCATTAAAATCAGATCTTGAAATATCGGTAGAGCAGCAGCATCAATTTTTCCGATTTACAATTCCTACACGTCAGCTCTTGGATGAGATGCACTGGAAAATATAAAAGATACGATTACATGGGGGGATTTCCTAGAGGGCAATTGAGGGAATTCCCCAATTCTTTTTTATACCTTTCTCAGAGGATAATGAATTCAATAGCAGATAAATTCATGAGGAGGAAAGGTATGAAACCATCCAAAACGCTAATCCCATTACAAACCGCAAGCTTGATTGTGGGCTTTGCAGTGTGGGGGATTTTGTCATCATTAATTGCGTTTATTCAGGACGGAATCTCGTTAACGCCAGGACAGCTGTCTCTTGTTACAGCAGTACCTGTAGTGCTCGGTTCCATTTTGCGGATTCCGTTTGGTCCTTGGACGAACAAGTTTGGGGCACGGAATATGTTTTTGATCAGCTTTATCGTGCTGCTCATTCCTGTATTTTTCATTAGCCGAGCGGACAGCTTTGCTGATTTAATCATCGGAGGATTGTTCTTAGGAGTATCTGGTGCAACGTTCTCCGTTGGTGTCACTTCGCTGCCTAAGTATTATCCTAAGGAGAAGCATGGACTTGTCAACGGGATATATGGACTTGGAAATTTGGGGTCAGCGCTTAGCACGTTCTTCGCTCCTGTCCTTGCGACACAAATTGGATGGCGCTCTACTGTGCAAGTATATTTGATTTTGCTTGCTGTCTTTATTATCGCTAACTTTTTGCTTGGCGATCGGAAGGAAGCGAAATTGAAAGCTTCTTTAACAGAGCAAATAAAAGGTGTGTACAAGAATGAAAAGTTATGGTTATTATGCTTTTTCTATTTTATTACCTTTGGAGCTTTTGTAGCCTTTACCGTCTTCCTTCCAAATCATCTTGTAAACAACTTTGGAATCAGCAAGGTAGATGCAGGCCTGCGAGCTGCTGGATTTATTACACTCGCCACATTTATGCGTCCTGTTGGGGGATGGCTCGGTGATAAGCTTAATCCTTTTACAATCCTGCTATTTGTATTTACTGGTTTAACCACAGGCGGTATTATCCTCGCCTTCTCCCCAGGGATCCTGCTGTTTACAATTGGATGCTTGCTAATCGGATTATGCGCAGGAGTGGGGAACGGTACGATCTTTAAATTGGTTCCTCTTTATTTCTCCAAACAATCCGGAATTACAAATGGTCTCATTTCTTCACTGGGTGGACTCGGCGGATTTTTCCCGCCTCTTATGCTTTCTATGCTTTATGCTGTTACCGGTCATTATGCAATAGGATTCATGGCACTTGCTATGGTATCCCTTTGCAGTATACTTCTCGTTCTCTACATGCACTGGCAAGATCGTGTGAAGCTTGCTGAAAAGATTGTGAACACCACTTCTCAGGCGGTACTCGTCACGAATGCGAAAGGTATTATTCAGAATGTTAATCCTGCATTTACAGAGATTACGGGTTACACAGCAGAAGAGTCCATAGGGAAAACCCCGGGCTTTTTGAAATCAGGAAAACATGACAAAGCCTTCTATGATGTAATGTGGAATCAGCTCAAAGAGAAGCATGCTTGGTCCGGTAACATTTGGAACAGGAAAAGTAATGGAGAGCTATACTTACAGTTCTTAACGATTAATGGGATTCAGAATGATACGGGAGAGACGAACTATTACGTAGGTGTATTCAGCGAGCTTAATCCAGCCGAGATTCAAAGCGCTTCGCTCAAGGTGGGGCTGGGAACCAAATAATATTTGCCGACGAGCAAGGAAACCAATATTAATTATTAATGGAGGCAACGACGCTCATAACAATGAGCCCCAGAAAGGATTGGCTGTGGAGCCCTTAGTGCTCTGCAGCCAATTCTGCATTTTCTAATTGCCTAATTGAGCGTGTATATAAAACCGAAATCCTTATAGAAAACTTTTATGGGAGGTAGAATGATGCATTTAGATTCAGCGAGCACCCATGTGCATCAAGCAAGTATAAGCAGTAAAGTACCTGTATTGCAGGTGGTTGGCTACAAGAACAGTGGTAAAACTACGTTCACTTGCAAGTTAATTGCCGCTTTATCTGCAAGAGGAGTTCGGATGGGATCAGCAAAGCATGATGCCCATACATTTGAGCTTGATGAAGCAGGAACAGATAGCTCCAACCATCTGTTGAGCGGATCCGTAGAAACCGTACTTACATCCCAGACGGCTACCCGCATTATGCGCCCATCTGAGACATCTTTGGATGAAATCGCTGAGCAAATGTACGGGAGAGTAGACCTCTTGCTTGCAGAAGGCTTCAAAACGGCAGTTTACCCCAAAATCGCCCTGCTGCGAGATCAAGACGATTTGAAAAGTCTTCTTACACATACCTCTAACATTAAGTTATTGGTGAGCTGGCAATCTTCTATAACTGAAGAAGCGTACAATCTACAACTCGAATCATATGGATATCCAAGAATTCCTATTTTGTATATTCATAACGAAGCTTTTGTCATGGAAGAGGCTATTTCCCTCGCATTATCTCTTTTATAACTCTGCACTTTATCAAACATCGGGGAATCCCTGCCCCGTAAATGAGGGAATTCCCCCCTCTTAAAAGCCCCAGCCTAGCTTTACAATGAAAGAAACATAAGGCGTTAAGGAGCTGGGATGATGAATAAAGCCAATCCGCTATTACAAAAATTGAAGTTTTTCCGTAAACGCGAAAAAAATTCCGAAGGCTGGAGCGAGGTTTCCCTTGCCGACCGTACTTCAGAAGAGTTATATCGAAATCGCTGGCAGCATGACAAAGTCGTTCGCTCAACTCATGGCGTAAACTGTACAGGTTCATGCAGCTGGAAAATCTTTGTCAAAGACGGCATTGTGACATGGGAAACCCAACAGACGGATTATCCGACGACTGGACCCGATATGCCGGAATTTGAACCTCGCGGTTGCCCGCGTGGTGCCAGCTTTTCCTGGTATCTCTATAGTCCTCTTCGGGTGAAGTATCCCTATATTCGCAGTAAATTACTTGAGCTTTGGCGTCAAGCGAGAAGAGAATACTCCGATCCTGTAGAGGCCTGGAATTCGATTGTTCATGATGAGAAGAAGAAACACATTTATAAATCAGCACGTGGTAAAGGAGGAATGGTTCGGGCAACTTGGGATGAAGTTACCGAAATTATTTCTGCCTCCATGCTTCATACCATCAAGCAGAATGGGCCGGATCGAATTCTTGGATTCTCTCCAATCCCTGCGATGTCAATGGTGAGTTATGCTGCAGGCTCCCGTTTTCTATCCCTAGTAGGATCACCGCTGCTTAGCTTCTATGACTGGTATGCGGACTTGCCGCCAGCCTCTCCGCAAATATGGGGAGACCAGACGGATGTTCCGGAGAGCAGTGACTGGTACAATTCAAGCTATTTGCTGGTATGGGGTTCTAACCTGCCTATGACCAGAACACCAGATGCACATTTTATGACAGAAGCAAGGTATCGTGGCACAAAGGTAGTGTCCATAAGTCCAGACTACGCCGAATTTGTAAGATTTGCTGATAAGTGGCTTCCAGCCAAGCAAGGAACAGATGGGGCCCTGGCCATGTCGATGGGGCACATCATCCTAAACGAATTCTATGTGAAACAAAGCACACCTTATTTCAATGAGTATTCTAAAAAATATACCGACTTTCCTTTCCTTGTCATGCTGGACGAAAAAGAGGGTGCATATACGGCTGACCGCTTCCTTACTGCTAAGGATCTTGGGATTGAAACCAATAATGCGGAATGGAAAACCGTGCTGATCGATGAGAAGTCAGGCGAGCTTCGGATACCTAATGGAACCATCGGTTCCAGATGGGGAGAAGAAGGTAAATGGAATCTTGAAATGGTGGATACGATGACTGGCGAGGAAATCTTACCACAGCTGGGACTTCAGAGGACAGCTGAAGGTCAGCTTACGATTCAGCTTCCTTACTTTGACGACGATGGAAATACCGTTATTACTCGTGATATTCCGTATCGCACTATTACCACATCAGATCATAAGACGTACCGGGTAACCAGTGTATTTGATCTTATGCTTGCACAGTATGGTGTTGATGCGGTGAACGGTAGTGATTACAACGATGTAAATACAGTGTACTCTCCAGCATGGCAGGAACAAATTACAGGTGTCGACCGTGATTCTGTCATTCAGATCGCCCGTGAATTTGCTCAAAATGCCATTGATAGTAAAGGCCGTTCGATGATTATCGTTGGAGCCGGTATTAATCACTGGTACAACTCGGATACGATCTATCGCAGTGTGCTGAATCTTGTATTGATGACAGGTTGTCAAGGCGTGAATGGAGGCGGCTGGGCGCATTATGTTGGACAGGAGAAGCTCCGTCCTGCAGAAGGCTGGGCAAATGTTGCCTTTGCACGTGACTGGACTATGCCTCCACGGCAGCAGAATGGCACTTCATTTTTCTATTTTGCAACAAATCAGTGGAGATTTGAATCGAATCCAGTCGATGGTCATACATCCGCATTGGTAGACAAAGCCCGTTATGCTCACTATGCAGATTACAACGTTATGGCTGCTCGATTAGGATGGCTGCCTTCGTATCCACAGTTTAATGAAAATTCAATTAACGTAGCTAAAGAAGCTGCTGCACTAGGCCATGAATCACAGGAGGCTGTTGCGAGTTATGTCGCTGAACAGCTTAAGAATCGAAAACTGCAATTTGCGATTGAAGATCCTGATGCAGTAGAGAACCATCCCAAAGTACTGTTTGTATGGCGGGCAAATTTGATCTCAAGTTCGGGCAAAGGCCATGAATATTTCCTGAAATACTTACTTGGAGCACATAATGGTCTGTTAAATGATGATTCCGAGACGATTCGTCCACAGGAAATCAAATGGCATGATCAAGCAGCGGAAGGAAAGCTCGATTTAATGGTAGATATCGATTTTCGGATGTCTGGAACAGCTGTTTATTCCGATATCGTGCTTCCGGCAGCAACGTGGTATGAGAAGAGTGACTTGTCTTCTACAGATATGCACCCATTCATTCATCCGTTTAATCCGGCAGTACCACCGCTATGGGAATCCAAATCGGATTGGGATACGTTCAAAACGATTGCCAAAACGTTCTCCGATATGGCAGAAACACAGTTTACAGAACCGCAGCGTGACGTTGTAGCTGTTCCGCTTCAGCATGATACACCGGATGAACTGTCCCAGCCTTTCGGGAAGATACTCGATTGGAGCAAGGGAGAGATTGATGCTATTCCAGGGAAAACGATGCCAAAATTTGTTGTCGTAGAACGGGATTACGCTTCTGTGTACAAGAAAATGACAGCTCTAGGACCTAACATCAAAGATAAACCTTATGGGATAAAAGGGATTAACTGGTCCGCAGCAGATGAATATGAAATGATGAAAAAAATAAACGGCGTAGTGGACGAACCGGGGATCAGCCAAGGTTGTCCGAAGCTTGTGACCGACCGGCAGATGGCGGAAACGATTCTGACCCTATCCAGCACTAGTAACGGGAAAATGGCGGTAAAGGCTTGGGAATCCCTTGAGCAAAAAACAGCACTTAAGCTGAAAGATCTGGCTGAGGATCGTATTGAAGAGCGGTTTACTTTTAACGAAATTACGACCCAGCCGAAGACCGTTATTACATCTCCTGCTTTCAGCGGTTCAGAACAACACGGAAGACGTTATTCACCGTTTACAACAAACGTGGAGCGGCTCATTCCTTATCGCACACTGACGGGACGCCAGCATTACTTCCTGGACCACGAAATGCTGACTGAATTCGGTGAAAACATGGCGATTTACAAGCCTACGATGAAGCACGCGCCTTTCCATACGAACAAGAAGCGTCCTGCGGCAAAAGGGAAGGAAATTGTGTTGAACTTTATGACACCACACAGCAAGTGGTCCATACACAGCATGTATTTCGATTCTCTTCCTATGCTCACCTTGTTCCGAGGAGGGCCGACCATTTGGATAAATAAAGATGATGCAGCAGATGCAGACGTGTTGGATAACGACTGGATTGAATGCTTTAACCAGAACGGTGCGGTTGTAGCTCGGGCGGTGGTTACACACCGAATGCCGCGCGGAATGGCTTACATGCATCATGCGCAGGACCGAACCATTAACGTGCCGGCAACCGATGTAACGACGACTCGCGGCGGAACACATAACAGCCCAACGCGAATTCACGTGAAGCCTACACATATGATTGGCGGATATGCACAGCTTAGCTACGGATTTAACTACTACGGACCAACAGGAAATCAACGAGATCTGTATGTTGTTATCCGCAAACTTGAGGAGGTGAACTGGCTTGAAGATTAAAGCACAAATCGGAATGGTCATGAACTTAGATAAATGTATTGGATGTCATACCTGTTCTGTTACATGTAAGAACACGTGGACAAATCGTAAAGGTGCAGAATACATGTGGTTTAACAACGTAGAGACGAAGCCAGGCATCGGTTACCCAAAACAATGGGAGAACCAGGATAAATATAAAGGAGGATGGGAGCTGAAGAAAGGCAAGCTTGAACTTCGTTCAGGCAGCAGAGCCAATCGTCTGAAAAATATATTCCATAATCCGGATCAACCTACAATTGATGATTACTATGAGCCCTGGGACTATGATTATGAAAAACTTCAGCAGAGCCCAGAACGCAAGCACCAGCCAGTAGCACGTCCTAAATCGAAGATCACTGGTGAATATATGAATTTGGAGTGGGGTCCCAACTGGGAAGATGATCTGGCTGGAGTACATGAATCCGGCTATCAGGACCCCAATATGAAGGGCATCGAAGAAGCGGTTCGAATGGAATTTGAACAGGTATTTATGATGTATTTGCCTCGCATTTGTGAGCACTGCATCAATCCTGCTTGCGTTTCCAGCTGCCCTTCGGGAGCGATGTATAAGCGGGAAGAGGATGGGATTGTCCTCGTTGACCAGAACGCATGCCGTTCATGGCGGTTCTGTGTATCGAGCTGTCCGTATAAGAAGGTGTATTTCAACTGGCAAACAAATAAAGCAGAAAAGTGTACACTCTGCTTCCCAAGGATTGAACAGGGACTGCCTACTATCTGCTCCGAAACATGTGTAGGAAGAATTCGTTACCTTGGTGTCATGCTTTATGATGCAGATCGTGTTGAAGCAGCAGCATCGGTTGAGGACGAGCGTGATCTCTATGATTCCCAGCTTGGTGTATTTCTAGATCCTCATGATCCAGAGGTTATTGCTGCGGCAAGAGCTGCTCATATTCCTGAGGATTGGATCGAGCATGCACAGCGTTCACCGATCTATAAGATGGTAGTGGACTGGAAAATTGCACTTCCACTGCATCCTGAATACCGCACTTTGCCAATGGTATGGTATGTACCGCCGCTTAGCCCGATTACGAACATGGTTGAGGGGAAGGGTGCGTCTTGCGCTCCGGAAGATATTTTCCCTGCCATTGATGATATGCGTATTCCGGTAGAGTATCTCGCTAACCTACTGACTGCTGGAGATACAGATGTGATTACCGATGTTCTGAAAAAGATGGCTATCATGCGTTCACATATGCGTTCTCGCAACCTGAATCAGGCTCCTGATCTTGATCTCTTGAACCGATTTGGTATGACAGAGAAAGATACGGAAGAGATGTACCGTTTGCTTGCTATTGCCAAATATGAAGACCGTTTTGTCATTCCTGCTGCACATCGAGAAGAATTTTCAGATCTCTACACCGAACAGGGTGCTTGTGGTTTTACAAATATGATGGGCGGACCTGGACCATGTGGCGGTTGACCTTAAGCCTTCCATCCAAAAGGAGTGATGAATAAATGAAAGAGAATACACTGCGTTCAAGCTGGATGCTGTTCTCACAGCTGCTGCAATACCCTGATCATGAATGGCAGGAAGACTCGGATGAGATGTACGTCAATTGGTGCCACTTAATTCAAAATGAAAAAGACGAAGAGGCTAATACACTTCAAATGTTAGCTAGAGAATGTATCGCTTCATTTGCTGGAATGGACGCAGAGGCAATTACCTCGATCTACGTAAAGACCTTTGACTTCAGTAAGAAATCAAACTTGTATTTAACTTACGGCCAACTGGGTGAAGATCGGGAGCGTGGTCCTGCCTTACTTCGCTTAAAACAGTTGTACGAAGAAGAGGACATGATTCTGGATACAGATGAATTACCAGATTTTCTGCCGCTTGTGCTTGAATATGTTGCCGTTGCAGAAAATGATCGGGGGATATCACTTCTGGTATCCTTCCGCAAAGCACTCGAGCAGCTCAAAGCAGCACTGGAGCAGCAAGACAGCCCCTATCGGAATGTTCTGGATGCCATACTATTAATACTTGATCAATCTAAAGTTACAGAAGGTTTAATTGAGCTGACCGCTCAAGGAAATGTACCTTCGTCCATGGGCTGTGGTCCAATGTGGGCGGCTGCTGGATATGGTCAAGGTAAAGGGGGAGCCTCATGACGTGGGGAAGTCAATTTTTATGGGTTATTTATCCCTATCTCATACTGATCCTGTTTCTAGTCGGCTTATATTATCGCTATCAGACAGATCAATTTGGTTGGACGGCAAAATCCAGCGAACTGCTTGAGAAGAAAAAGCTTCGTCTCGGAAGTAATTTATTCCACATCGGCATCATTCTTGTCTTCTTCGGTCATGTAGGGGGACTGCTTGTCCCTAAATCTTGGATGTCAGCTTTGGGAGTATCCGAACATTTTTATCATCTGATGGCCCTTACCATCGGGACGATTGCTGGGATTTTAACACTAATAGGCTGCATTATTCTTGTCATTCGCCGATTTTCGGATGTTCGGATTCGCAGAACGAGCAGTTTCGGGGATATGCTGTCCATTATTCTCCTTACATTAATTGTTGTGGTTGGTATGCTGGCAACTCTATTCAATATGACAGGCAGCGGTGAATTTGATTATCGTGAGACGATTGCCCCATGGCTTAGAGGTGTTCTCACTTTTAGACCGGATTATACCTTAATGAGCACGGTACCAGTTATTTTTCAGATTCATGTCCTATTAGGGCTTTCGCTATTTGCTGTATTTCCTTTTACTAGACTTGTGCATATGCTCAGCCTCCCTGTTAAATATTTGAGCCGCAGTTATGTGGTATATCGCAAACGTCGTTAATGCCTCGTGTTCTAATTTGCAGGTATTAATCTCATTCTTCGTTAGAAAGGAGATGAAGCCCTTGGAAGTACCTCGTCTCGTGGATTCGTTCGGCCGCCAGCATCAGTACCTGAGAATATCTGTGACGGATCGCTGCAATATGCGCTGTATCTACTGTATGCCTGAGGAAGGGATGGAATTTGAACCAACAGATAAGATTCTTTCTTATCAAGAAATAGCTGATGTGGTACGGGTCACTGCACAAATGGGGATTTCCAAAGTGCGGTTGACTGGGGGAGAGCCGCTTGTTCGAAAAGAGCTGGAGGAACTGGTGGCAATGATCTCGCAAATTTCTGGAATTGAAGATATTGCACTCACGACCAATGGAATTTTTCTTGCACCTCGAGCTGCAGGATTAAAAAAAGCGGGGCTGACACGTGTAAATATTAGTATGGATTCTCTGCGTTCTGATCGGTTCAAAATGATTACTCGCGGGGGCAATGTAGAGAAAGTACTGGACAGCATTGATGCTTGCATAGAGGCGGGACTTACTCCCATTAAACTCAATGTACTACTGATGAAAGGGATTAATGATGATGAAATCGCCGATTTTATTTCCCTTACAAAAGATCGTGATATCCATGTTCGGTTTATCGAATACATGCCGATCGGACATAGTGATAAGCAGTGGAGAAATTTGTACCAGCCCCTCAGCTTGGTTAAGGAAGTATGTGCGCTGCGGCAATGGGAGTATGAAGCTGACAGCCATATAAAGGGTAACGGTCCTTCAGAGAATTATCGTCTACAAGGTGCTGTAGGAAGTTTCGGACTCATTCATCCTGTGAGTGAACACTTCTGCCAGACCTGCAACCGCCTGCGGCTCACAGCAGACGGATACATCAAGCCTTGTCTGGCATGGACGGAACAATTTCAAGTGCGAAACGTCATGGGGAATGATGAAGCATTGCAGCAGATGTTTCTTGAGGCGCTTGATACAAAGCCTGAGCATCATGAGATGTACACATTTTTGCGAGCTGGACAAGAGACAACCCATACACCTACCCGGCGCAGAATGTCGCAAATTGGCGGCTAGCCATGATGGACTGATTTTGAAATATAGTAGTGTCTAAAAGAGGTGATAAAGTCACTTGAAGAAGCAAAATAACATAATCATCCCTCATGAACATGGGGGATGGGGGATGATTAGTATTCCTTACCTATTTGGGGTGCTAGCCGGAACACCGCGTTTAAGTCATATTCTTCTTTTTATAGCTTGGCTGTTCTTTTATTTAGCTTCTTATCCTATGCTACAAGCCTTAAAAAGAAAAAAACAACGTGCGTATTTATTGAAATTCACAGTCATTTATGGGGTAATCGCCATATTAGCTATGATATATCCACTTATAGTAAAACCTGATCTGTTTTATTTCGGAATACCTCTTATTTTGCTATTAAGTGTGAACATATGGCACGTAAAGCATAAATCAGAAAGAGCGATCTTCAATGATTTTTGTGCCATTCTTATTTTTTCATTAGGCGGAGCAGCATCCTATTTGCTTGGTGGCGGAGGATGGAATCTTGAAATGCTGACGATTGTAATCTATAACTTCATTTACTTCATGGGAACTGCTTTTTTTGTAAAGACCATCTTCCGCGAGAGAGGCAAAGCAGTATGGAAAAATACGGCTCTAATCTATCATGTGCTCATTCTGCTTGTACCTTGGATATTGGGTCAGCCATGGATGATCCTGCCCTTTTTATATCCACTCATACGTACATTTCTCTTTTCCGGAAAATCAATGAGACCGATGAAAGCAGGAATAATGGAGATCATTGGGACGCTGCAATTCATCATCATTTCTTGGCTCGTTTACTGAATAGATTGTCAGTACATAAATCTCTCTCGAAGGCCGTTCGTTGGCCTTTTTTTATATTTCCAATTTAAGGTAAATGGCAAGTCAATGCCTAGATCGAGCAATCGGCTTTCTGTATTTAGTGTGGGCTGGCATCTTAATGTCATCGCTTCTCTTTCCTAACATTTACAAAAAAGAGATTATTGATATAATAGACTTTTGCCTGTAAATGATTAATTAAAGGAGAATAAAAATGGGGTACTTTAGGTGGAAGGTTGTATTCTTTTTCATAGTGTTCGTATTTGCCATATTCATGACATTTAATCATTATTCTCCACTTCTGACGTTAGGCATTGTTATCGTTGCGGGCTTACTAGCATTTCTGCCGCTATACTTCTATCCATTAATGTTGGAAAAGCGCATAAATCGCGTAGAATCTTATTTGCGAGAGCAGAAATATACGCCTGCAATTTACATTAACTTTGTCCTTGCGAATAGACTTGAGGATGAGGCAGGGTTGATCATGGAGCAGCTTATGAACAAGTATAAGAAGGCAGAGACGCAAGCACAGTTCAAGGCGGCTTACGGTGTTTATCGCAATGACATGGCTGCCGTTCGGGATGCCGTGCCCTATATCCGTATATCTGATTACCGAGCTTATTACGAAACGATCTTACTATTGGAGGAAGGGAAAAGTGATCAGGCTCTAGAAACCCTTGCTTCAATTAAGAAAAGCTGGATGAGATTTGCGCTGCTTGCGGAAATGGAGCGCAAAGCAGGTCGAAACGAAGCCGCCATCCAGCATGCTAGACAAGCCATGAACTCCTCAAGAGGTGTCCATCGTTATGTGCTCTATAAGGAATACGAAAGACAGTTGCCGCAAGCTATTGAAGCCATCACGTAAATTCGGCATGTTAGCCATGCTGTTTTATTTGGATCAGGTTCGCTAGCAGACGCAATTAATGACAAATGGAGCAGTCTGCCAGTTGGCAGCTGCTCCATTTTACTCACCCTGCAATACACTCCAGCATAACGCCCTATATTTATTACTGTACCAAATGATCCAATTCCGGCTGCAATTTAGTCCGCAGAACATACATCATGATCGCACCTACTAGGAAAGCCACGGCATCCGCAATGACAAGCGACCAGACCACACC
Source organism: Neobacillus mesonae (assembly GCA_023715865.1). Taxonomy (GTDB): domain Bacteria; phylum Bacillota; class Bacilli; order Paenibacillales; family Paenibacillaceae; genus Paenibacillus. The sequence goes on along the minus strand of JAMBOW010000001.1, from coordinate 981,146 downwards.
GTGAAAACCGTTCATTCGATTGGCGATAAACAACACAGGAATAAGAGTAATTCCCTGAATGACCGACATGACAAAGGCGGCGGTTCCTTGTGCTGTTGCTTGGAAGATCCCTGTAAATAACGTGGTCATTCCTGAAATGAACAGGGATAAGAAGGTCACATGAAGAATATAGCTGCCCATTTCTATTAATTGCGGATCATTTGTAAAAAAACTAATTAAGTGGTCGGAAGTCAAATAGACGATGACACCGAAGACGATGGCTAACACGACAATGGCTTTGATCATAAATCCAATGGTATGCTTCATTCGCATTTTATTTGCTGTATAAGTGAAGGCGATCAGCGGTACGACTCCTTCGCATAAGCCCATCAGAATAAACTCAGGAAATTGCAGTAAACGCGATGAAATTCCAAACCCCGCTATAGCCTGATCCCCATAATCGGCTAGAAAATGGTTCAAGACGAGTGACATTGTGCCCAAGAAGAGGCTCATAATAAAGACGGGAACACCGATTTTAAATACATTGCCCAGAATGACCTTATTGGCTTTGAACCATTTAACAGAGACGGTTAAAAAGTTGCTTTTATATCCCATATGGTAGGCGTAAAATACACTCGCAACCAAGTTAGAGATGACCGTAGCTGACGCAACGCCGATTATCCCAAAGTGAAAGACGAAGATGACCAGCGCATCCAGAATAATATTTACGACAACACTGAGAATCATACCGATCATCGACGTGATTGCCGCACCCTCCGAGCGCACGATATTCTCCAGCGTAAAAAATAATACGATGAATGGCGAACCAATAAGCATGATGGTGACATAGTCCTTCGTGAATCCGAAGGATTCAGACGTAGCTCCCAGACCGTGAACGATTGGATCAATCAAAGGGAGACCTACGGCCATGACGAGAAGACCGAGAACTAAACTGCTATAAAAGGCAAATGAGGACACATGCTTTACATCATCATATTTATTCTCTCCCAGCAAACGGGAAATGAATGTTCCGCTACCCATGCCAATCAAGCTGCCTAGCGCCATAATGACCGCGAATAACGGCAAGGTTAGTGCAAGTGCTGTTAACATGGCAGTGTTGTTGAGAGTACCAAGAAAAAGTGCATTCAAGATGGCATATATAACACTCATTGACGTGCCTAGCATCATTGGTAAAGCGAAGTGAGCTACGGCCTTTGCAATAGGCGCTTTTTCAAAGTAATGGAGGTTTTCAGTATCCATGTGGGTCACTACTTTCTTTATTTAATTTGGTCATTCGAGTTGATAGAATCATAAAAAATCCTCTCCTAATCATAATCTAACAGTGTTAGGTTGTGCCTTACAGTGTTAGATGATATCATGAACATATGAACCTGTAAAGCATAAACTTACACTGTTAGATAAAAGGGCGGATACCAATGAAAAAACAACAGCCTCAGATTTCAGAGGATAAAATATTAGAAGCCTCATGGGAGCTTCTTGGGGAGGAGGGCATCGAGAAATTCAGCATGAGACGATTGGCCGACCGACTGGGGATTCAGGCTCCATCTCTGTACTGGTATTTCAAGAGTAAGCAGGATCTTTACCAGCGTCTGGCCAACCAAATATCGAAAATTATTCTAGAGGAGTTTCAATCCGAGGGAGACTGGAAGGAGCAAATGGAAGAGCTTGCAGTAACAGTACGGAGTGTGCTCCAACGGCACCCCTGTTCTACACAGCTCATGATGATGACACTGCCTCACGAGCCGGACATGATCCGGTTCACCAACCGTATGCTTCTATGCGTGGAATCGACGCCACTTGAGCAAGAGCAGAAATTACAGGCTGTTCTTACACTTGTGAATTATGTATTTTATTTTGTTCTGGATGATTATCAGCATCAACGCAATATTTCCGTTGTTCTTAAGGAGCAGGGAGTATTACAAGGCGAGGAGATGGTTCGTCTTCTGGACTCCATGAGCGAGACGGAAGCGGGACTATTCCGGAGATTGTACAAGAGCGGGTTGTTTGAGCTGATGGGGACCGACGTGTCGTTTGAGTTCGGCTTGAAGCTGATTTTGTTGGGGATTGATCAAATTATAAAGGAGAAGATGTAGATATTATAAACGGCTCATCCGGTTATGGACATGCAGTTTTGATGGGCATGACAAGATTTAGCCTAATTCCTGCAATGCGGTTAAATGAGCCAATAACATGCATGCCTCAAAAGTCGCATAACAAGCGGCTTTTTTTGTTGGTGATTTTTGTTGATTAAATAACAGGATAGTTAATACTGCTGTTGAATTATTTATAAACTGTGCTTATATATTTGACTAAACGTTATGAATGTAATTACTCAAATCATAAACTTGAAATACCACAAAAGTGGGGTGTGAGGCGATGACATCGAATTCAGAAGAACAAAGGAAGGTTCAACGGATCGTTCGGGATGCTGGGCTCGAAAACATACTTCATCTAATAACTGAAAACGTATCCAGCTCTGATTTAAATACACTTCTGATGGAAGTGTTTCGTGAGAGAAATCGGGTATCGACTGCCGGTGACCTGATGAGAAGGTATGAATCGAACCGATTCGTGCATCCAGCCGCTGTGAATCCGATCGAGATGAAGCATCTTGAAATTGATACTCTGCAAATTGCCGGCAATCATGCATTCACTCCTATTCAATTGTCTCCTGTAGCTCCGTTAGGCTCTTGCTCCATCATTGCTCCGGCTGATCAGAACAAGATTATTTCTGCATTGAGAGGGACGGAGGTTGTTGCGGATGCGACGAATCTCCTTGCACTTCACATATGTGACCTTATAAAGTCTCTTAAAGCCAGCAATGAAGATGATTTCATTCGTTTTTCCACGACTCATCATCATGTAAGGGCACAGCACTTTGGCAACACTCCGGGTATGAACTCGCACTTTCACGTGTTTTGCATGATGACATCAGGCAAGGACAAAGGGTCATACAGCTTTGAAAAGCAGGCGTTTTGGGAGCATATTCACGTTTATCAGGATATTTTTCAATCTCTTTGTAACTTGGAAATCGAAGTTGTATTGAATGTGAGACGAGGAGGTTACAAAGATCCGGAAGGGTTAATTGAACGAATGATGAAGCACGGAGAACACTCGTCCATTCGGGTGTCTGCTTCTGAAAGCACAGGCAAAGAAGAGAATCACTACTACAAAGGCCTTCAGTTTAACATAATGGTGAATATAAAAGGACAACATTTCCCCATCGGGGACGGGGGCTTCGTTGATTGGCCACAGCAACTATTGAACAACAAGAAGGAACGAATGCTGATCAGCGCAATCGGTCTGGATATGATGTTCCTAAAAGGGATGCAGCAACCCCGTAATGTTATATTCTAAATTTAACACTATAAATGACTAAGCTGAGGGGCAGAATTGCTCCATAAAAAAGAGGTCGACCAGTTAGTTCTGGTGACCTCAATCTCGGTTAGGATTTGATGCTAATCATGATTATTCGCTTGTATTAAGCGCCAATAAGCGTTTTAGGTTATCATCAATAAATGTATTGTCGGCTTTGTTGATTCCGCGACCGGCAAAATGCCCCCAGATCGATTCGATTGGATGAAGCTCAGCATTAGGTATAAGCTTTGCCTCGTATTCGTTATCCTCCGCCCTGCAAAAGAGATCCGAGCTCCCTGGCATGACACAGGCATGCGCTTTAATACTTTTGAGCGCCTTATCAAAATCCCCGTTATAGGAGGGGTCAGCACTAATATCTGCATTTAGGCCAGTCCATAACATAGCCAGAACATTGTGCGGATCCATCTGCATAAAGCTTCCTTCCCAAACACCAGTTACGAAGTCTTCCATAGATTCATATCCCAGCTCACGATAAAGCTCCTCTCTGTAAAATGCCTGCGATAAGCCCCATCCTGCATAGACACGGCCAACGGCTCGCATGTCTGCGGAAGTCAACTGGTTCAGTTTACTTGAATCGAAGTGGGCTGCAGCCATAAGCGGAGCTTTCACTCCATCCAGGACTACATACGTATGGGGCCAAGTCTTTGCTGCTCCGGCGAAAGGTGCAATTCGTTCAACCATATCCGGATAGCTTGCTCCCCATTGGAATGATTGAATGCCTCCCATTGACCAGCCTACTACGAGAGCAATCTTCTTAATGCCAAATTTTTCGGTTATCAGCCGATACTGCAATTTAACGTTGTCATAGATACTTACTTGCGGAAATTTAGTCCGGTCGAATGGGGGAGGCGTGTTACTCGGAGATGAAGATAATCCATTACCCAGCAGATTTGGAACGATAATGAAATATTTCTGCGGGTCTAGTGCCATACCCTTTCCTATTAACCATTCATTCTGAACATGCTGGTCGCCAAAAGCTGTTGGATAAACGATGACATTATCTTTCTTTTCATTCAACCTCCCATAAGTCTTATAAGCAAGAAAAGCGTTTGGCAACGTCTCCCCTGATTGCAAAGTTACGTCCCCTAAATTAAAAATTTCATAATCCATCATATTGTTTGCTCCCTTCAAAATGAAACCATAAATTTTATTGTGTGATTTCTTGTGCTTAGTATAAAGCTGTGATACTTTCAATAAAAGTGAATAGAATTCAACGCAGTGTTCAAAAATTTTGAAAGTGAAGGGGAGAATTTGATGGAATTGAGACAATTGACAACATTTCGCACGGTTGCATCCACTTTAAATTTCAGCCGGGCCGCGGAAGTGCTGAACTATGTACCCTCTAACGTTACGATGCAAATCAAAGCATTGGAGGATGAGCTTGGTGTTCGTCTCTTTGACCGCTTGGGCAAGCAGCTTGTTCTTACGACTGCGGGGAAACGCTTTTTAACTCATATTGCAGACGTTTTAGACCAATTGGACGAAGCTCGCAGTGTCGTTCATGACAATGAAAATGATCTAAGCGGCACCCTCACGATTAGTGCCAATGAGGTGATTTGCGCTTATCGGCTTCCAGCTGTATTTCAACGGTTTCGTTCTCAGCATCCGGGAGTTCGTCTGATCTTTCGTTCTGTTCCCAATCAAGAGCTCAAGCAAACACTCTCTGAAGGAACCGCGGATATCGTCTATATGTTGGACGAACCCATACGCTCGAGTGCACTTGCCGTAGAACCGATGCTGGAAGAAACCTTTCGCTTTTTCGCCGCTCCAGACCATCCACTTGCGAAACGAACTGAACTACAGCTGGAAGATTTTCACGGAGAAGTGTTTCTGACGAATGAGAAGGGTTGTCCCTATCGAATGATGTTTGACCGGTCTTTTGAGAAAGAGGGCATTGATAGCATTACATATTTAGAGTTTCAAAGTGCCGAAGCCATTAAGCAATGTGCAATTTCGGGAATCGGTATTGCCTTTCTTCCTGAAATCGTAACGGAAGCCGAAGTTGAACGCGGAGAACTTGTTGCCCTTCCATGGCAAATTCCCGACTTGCACGTGTATACACAGATGTTATGGCATAAAGACAAGTGGCTTTCACCAATCATGTTATCTTTTATAAAAGCAGCAAGGGAGGTTATCGCTATAGAGGAGGAGATGAAAACCATTAGCCAGCCTATAAATCTAGCAGCACAGTCTGAAATATAGTGAAGAAGGGGGATATGAAATGAATAAAATACTAGGATGCTTACATGCACATTATTCGAATATTGAATATATTAATAACGCACTTGCCTCATATGACATTGAAGTAATACATTTTGTTGACCCCGGATTAACATATCTTGCAGGATCTAATGAGAAATTTAAAGAAGCAGCCGCTCAGAATAAAGTGAAAGAACAAATAGAGTGGATTGCTCAGTGTAATGTTGATGCCATACTAATTACTTGTACAGAATACATTGCACTCTTACAAGATGAACAGCTTTCAATATCTGTTCCCATTATCAAAATTGATGAGCCTTACTTTGGTTCTATATGCAATGTACAGCAGCCTCAGACGATCCTGTTTACCAATCCGGCAACCGTGAATGGAACAATGGAACGCCTCAACCGCTATGCACACAATCATCAAAAATCTATAGATATTGAGGCTATAGTCATTAACAATACATTTGAATTGATCATGCAAGGTTTAAAACATGAATATAATCAAGAAATTTTAAAGTTTCTGAATAACATTGTTTACAAAGAAAGAGTTATCTCTGTTGCTCAATTGTCTATGGTTGATGCATCCAAGGAATTTGAGAGAATGACATCTAAGGCTATCATAAATCCTATGGATACATTAATTCCGTCTATTGTGAATCAATTAAGAATGCCTCGTAAGTGATTTGGGCGCCCTTATTAAGTTGGAAGACAGGTTATCGCTGCCAGGGAGGGACCTGTTCACGTATTATTCTGTTATCTAAGAAGTGACTCTGCTCCATCAATGAAGATTTCCGTTCCTGTGATATGTGATGATAAGTCGGAAGCCAAAAATAAAACTAAATCAGCAATTTGTTCGGCTTTTCCCGGTCCATGTTCTAGTGGCTGATCTCCTTCAGGGAATTCTATCGGGATCTCAATGTTCTTCACATCGGAGGAATTGTGAATCGAGTTCCCAATGTTGGTTTCGATTGCACCTGGGCAAATTGCGTTCACGCGAATTTTATATTGAGCTAATTCTAATGCGGCCATTTTCATAAATGCAAGTTGTCCGGCTTTCGAGGTGCTATATGCGGTATAACCGGCTTGCGAGAAGATGCGGCTTCCACTGACGGAGCTAGTGATAATCATACTGCCGCCATGTTCTTTCATGAAAGGAATTGCATATTTAACCGTTAAGAATGTTCCTCTTAAATTGGTATGGAGGGTGCGGTCCCAATCCTCCTCTTTCATTGTTTCAATAGGCGCCATTTCTCCGGCTATGCCGGCGTTGGCAAATATAATGTCAATTCCTCCCCAAAGGTCACTAGCAGCACTAATTCCCTGTTGGACGTCTTGTGGTGAATTGATATCACACTTTTTGGCTAGGGCATGACCTCCAGATTCCTCAATCTGCGCCTTCACTTTGTTCACATGATCAAAGTCAAGATCTAATAAACACACCTTCACGCCTGCTCCAGCAAATTGTAATGCTGCGGCACGTCCTATTCCAGAACCGCCGCCTGTGATTACAGCTACCTTACCCTTCAGGTTATGATGGCTTAACATGGATATAAATTCCTCTCTAATATAGATTTTCCCAATTATTTTTAACCAGTATCTGATAGAATAAACCCTTTAATTATTCATAATTGCAATGCAGATTCCGGAAGTCATACATATGATAAATCAAACGTAACTAAAACTCAGACTATCTTTACTGAAGATGATTGAGAAAGAGGTCTAGTCGATTGGTTAAGCGTCGTTGTTCTTCTATGACTGGGAGGATTATTTGACCTTAATTGTTCTTTACCTTTATGTTGATGAGCTTCATTGGTATCATTAATTTACAACGAAATATATTACATAAATGGTATTAAATTTTATTTTTTGAAAAGTGAAAGGAGCTTTTAATGGCCAAAACAAAACGCGGGAAAGGCTTATGGAATACATCTTCTAGAGGTAGAGGCACCTGTCCAATTTGCCTCTCAACTCGAATAAAGCTGCTTTATTCTGCGACTAACTCGGACGGAAAGCTAGTGACAGTTTGCAAAAAATGCAGTTCAGCAAACGTGAAAACTGCTGATAAAGCAGTGTCGACAGTGAATTTAGGATTTAGAGGAAAACTTCGGAAAGAGTTAAATCGACTAAAACAAAACGTATAGAAAATGTCATTGAAAAGTGGGCATTCCAACTCAAGTGAATTGGAATGCCCACTTTCTGTATTTTTGGATTTTAATTCCTTATATGAGGTTAGACTACAACTATAATATTATTTAAAGTAAGTTGGGGACAAAAAAAAGGATCTAAACCTATGCCATTTCAGCTTACTTTGTATATGCAATAGCTATATGTAGCTATATTCATAAAAGACAGCAGCTACTATAATTAAGTATCTAACAGAAAAAAGATGGGAAAGGACAGGGGATTGTTCTTGAAATTATCTATTAAAAGCGAGTATCGTTTGTATGGGGCATGGATTGTATCTATGATTGCTACATTCGGCAGTTTATATTTCAGTGAAATCAAAGGATATACTCCGTGTGATCTTTGCTGGTATCAACGAATTTTTATGTATCCTCTGACGATCATTCTTGCCATAGCTTGTTATCATAGGGATAGCAAAGTCACACGTTATGTACTTCCACTTTCAATAATTGGAGGAAGTATATCACTGTTTCATATTTTATATCAACGATTTCATACCTTCTTCGAGGATCATTCTATTGTAGCTTGTGGACCTACACCTTGTGCAACTAATTATTTCGTTTGGTTAGGATTTATTACTATACCTGTAATGGCATTTGTTGCATTTATCCTTATTACTCTTTTATTGTGGAGACTTCCTAAGAGTGAGGAAGAACAAGAATAACCGTGGAAGACTCGTATGAATATGAAAATAAAAATGTTATTTAAACTACTGAGTAACGCTTGTTCAATAGGCATTAACTGCAGTCGGCCAATTGGCCGACTGTTTTTTTATACTGTAGAGCTGTACCCCGAATGTGCAATTCGGAAACTTCCCTGGAAATCACAGAACAAAATGTGACCAAATGTCGTCCTTAAGAGTGTTAGAGATATAAAGGAGGGCAGAACAACCATGCAACGATCAGTGCCCCAGCCGGGCGATCATGTGATGAAAGTCTATGAGACTTACGCGGATACGCTGTTCCGTATTGCCATGGTGCACCTCGGCAGACGAGAGGACGCAGAGGAAGCCACTCAGGATACCTTCATCAAACTTATAGAAAAAGCCCCTGCGTTCAACGATGCAGAGCATCAGAAAGCATGGTTGATCCGGGTCATAACCAATCATTGCAAATCCTTATTAGGCAGAGGCTGGCGTAAACGGGAGGTCAAGCTGGAGGGAGTAGATCCTCTTACGACGGACGACCCCGAAGATCAGGAGCTGATCGAACTAGTCCTGTCACTGCCCGTTAAGTATAGATCCGTAATTCATCTGTACTATTACGAAGATTATCCGATCCGAGAAATCGGCGAGATTCTGCAGATCAGCGAGTCTGCGGTGAAAATGCGATTGAAGCGGGGAAGACAGCTGTTAAAACTGGAGCTGGAAGGAGATGAAATTCAATGAACGAGGAACAATTCAAACAAAACTATAAGAAAGCGGTGGATCATATGAAAACAAATGATCAAATGAAAAAAAAGTTAGAGCAAACTTTAAATACGCATCGTCAGGAGAAGAAACGCCATCGTAAGACACCTTACATTGCTGCAGGCGTCGTCATCGCCGCAAGCATCGGACTCGCTGCGCCGAGCGTATGGCAGCAAGTGAGTAAACCGGCGGCACCGCCGACTGAAGTGGCACAAGTGTCCCCGGGAACGTCGTTTGACCCGGTCGTGATTCCGAAGACGGAGCTGCCAGATTCAAATAGCAATGGCCCGATGGCTAGTATGCTCCCACTTGTTGTTTATCAGGGCAATGTTTACACACAGTCCGCGACAACACTTGACGGCACCGATGCACTTGCCTTGCGCGGCGAGAAGCTCGGAACCACCACCGGCGGTATCCATGAGCTGAGCAGCCAGGAGGAGTATACGGAGCTGGCCTCCAACATCGGCGAAGCAGACATCTATGCGGTCAACGGTTACGACACGGATTTCCGCATCATGTCCTACACCGAGATTGACGGTCAGGTGTATGCCCAATTGTTTGACAAGAACAATGGGATTAACGTTGCCAGCGGCGCCGACCTGATCGGCAAGCTGCATCTCGAAGGCAACGTGACTTCGGCAAAGTGGGAGACCTTCGATAGCTGGAACAACGGTTTGCTGCAGCTGCAGGAGCTTCCGGCGGACGAGTCGCTGGACAGCTTTATTTCAGCACTATATGCTGCTAAACCGGTAGCGACTAGCCCGGAACTGGAGGAGCGCCTTTACGGCCAGGAAGACCGCAAGATTATTTACCTGAAGCTGAAAGATAAGACACAAGTCCAACTGGTCTTGTTCGGCGAAGGTTTGGTGCGTTACGACAACGTACCGGTATTTTTCGAGGTCGAGGAAGGTGCTTTCCAAGCGTTCTGGAATAGCCTGAGCGAATAAGGCGAAACCAGCGATAAGGAGCATGAGAAGAGCGGGCAAGGCACGAATGTGCTTTGCTCGCTTTTTTATTATTTGGGGTCGTGGGCTATCGGTGCTCCGGATGCAGCGTTTTTTCGAGGCCAAAAACCTATCCCATTTCAAGTCGGTCTATCGGCTTGTCTAATTTGTTTAATGCTCGTTTTGTCTGTGAACCTCCCGTGCCATCCATTCCAAAATAAACAGAACCGGCATCTGAGTGGTAATGTTCGCTGATTCGTAAAACTCTTCACTTACATAATAGGGAATATTGATGTCGGATATTTTAGCAATAGTTGATTGTTTATTATTCGTAATGCTAATAATTTTGTTCTGTTCCTGCTTTAATTGTTTAAGATGAGCGATAGTAAATGAATTCTCACCAGAAGTCGATAGTGCTATGGTAATGCTGTTTTTCCGTACTTTGGCATGAAGAGGGAAGTGAGGATCCTTGATATACATAGAAAAAGTTCCTAGATTTGAAAAATATCTTGCTCCATACTCGGCCATTATCCCTGAGCTTCCCGTACCAATAAAAATAACGTAGCTAGCTGTTGCTACAAGTTGGGCTGCTTCCTTAATTTTTGTTTCCCAATCGGGCTTTAAAGACCGCTCAAAAAATTCGAATATGGCGTGGTGAGGATTCTTTAACGATGTTTTCTTGTGCTCAGCTAAATGCATTTTTAATTTTACTTTAAATTCAGAAAAACCTTCGCATTGATTTTTTCGGCAAAAACGCAGAATCGTTGCTGTAGATACATGAGTTTCATCTGCTAATTCCCTTATACGCATATAAGCTACTTTCTCCATGTGCTGCGAGATATAGTTGTATAAAGATAATTCTAAATCATTAAATGATGAAATCTGTTCATTTGAGAACATGGTAAGTAAGCTCCTTCAGAAACGTTAAATAGAATACGATATAGTAAGACTTTTTTTATTATACCTCATTTTGAAACACTGTGTTTCGTATATGTAACAAATATCAATCTTTGTTAATGCGGACTAAAATCGGAATAGGTGTATATTTTCTCTAATCTTAGGAGTAACATTCGATTTATAGCAGGTGAATTCACCCATTTGATAGATTGTTACACCATACAGTGAAGGAGTAGATGACCATTGCATCATTGGTTCAGAGAAGTATTAATACAAAGATTGGTTAAATTAATTGAGTTTGAAGAGAACGATACTTATAGGAAATTGTACAACTCTTATCTGGATAAACTGACACAGTGAGAGAAAAATAGAATAGGTCTGATAAAGGTAATTAGAAAATTACTGTCAGGTAGTCGATTAATGGATCGGCTGCTTTGTCAGTAGGTTTACTTGCTTATACGGTTTATAACCAGTTAATAATAAGATGTTCAGCTTAATATTCTATAAAACAGCAGACATTTTTCTCGATTATGTTGGACTGATGTGGAAATAAGGTTAGAAATTTCTATCTAACAATATTCCTGTTTGCTCCGCCATGACGCGAGGGGGTACAGACATTCCATTCTTAAACCACCATTCCACTGCTCCTACAAGGGCTGTCCCAAAAAATTGAAGAATAATATCCTTGCTTAAGCCTTGATTCTTTCCTTCAGTTATATCGACTTCAACCTTGTACTCTTGAATGACTAAATCAAGAAATCGACTTCGAAAATGAGCTGCACTTTTTGTGTTTAGCATGGTTGAAAAGAACAAATGATGCTTAGCAAAGTACTCAAACCAGACATAGTTTCCTTCTTGGAAACTCATTTCTGATGCAGAGTGGCAAAGTTCACGCAGATTGATTATGTGTTCTTCGATAATTTTATCTAGTAAATCATACTTATCCATGTAATGGAGATATATCGTTCCTCGATTAACATTTGCCCTGTCGGAAATATCCCGGATTGTAATGTCATCAAAGTTTTTTTCAGTCATTAGTTCAAGAACTGCTTTCTTTATAGCTTCTTGAGATTTAAGTACTCTTCGATCCACTCTAGTCATTTTAATAATCCTCCTTCAGAGATAATGAACAATTATTATCAACTTGTTGAGTAATCGACACATCGCTGTAAATTGACGATTGCTACCCCTTGGTTTCTGTTTAAAATTATAAACACGAGTTGATTAAACAATCAATGTTCAATTAGTCCAGATCTCGAAATGAAGACAGGCTTGAATGATCTCAACTAAAGGTCTGTTTACTGATCTCACCCCCTCAATACAGCGATAGGTAATGTAATCTTTGATCCAGGTGCTCGAAACAACTCGCACACTCATCATGCTGGGCAAGTTTTGTTAGCTACTGGAGGCGAGGGCTGATATCAAGAAGAAGGAAAACCAGCCCAATGTAGTAAACATCCTACCGCACGTCAAACATTGGCATGGGGCCAGCAAAGATAGCGGTTTGGGCAGCTGAAAAAAGCAGCCGTTTGTTTTATCACTTCTAGTTGGAGGTTAATTCTGTTAGAGAGTGAGTAGGAGAATATAAAATATGAATCAGCGAAAAGGAGAACATCATTCTTGAGCATCGTGGAACGTTTATGGACTAAGCCATTTATTCTCATGACTGCAGGAAATCTTTCTCTATTTATCGCTTTTTATATGCTGTATCCAACAATGCCTTCATTTATTAAAGAGATGGGTGTCAACGAGTCTCAGGTTGGACTGGCGATGGGAGCGTTTGCACTTTCCGCCGTGTTCTTTAGGCCGATTGTCGGTGGCCTGCTGGATCGTTTCGGCAGGCGTCTGTTCATTGTTACCGGACTAATCCTATTTACCTTTACGATGTATATGTATAACTGGGTCGGAGGCATTACCGTGCTAATTGGGCTAAGAATCATTCACGGGCTCAGTTGGGCTCTTTCGACGACAGCCATGATTACTTCGGTAACAGACACAATTCCTGATTATCGTCGCGGAGAGGGAATGGGGTGGTTCAGTACATCCATGACTGTAGCTATGGCGATTGGACCGATGTTCGGTATTTGGGTTATACAGAACCATTCATATAGCAATTTATTTTTAATCGGCCTTGTTCTTTCTGTCATTGCTTTGCTGTTAACGTTTGGTGCAAAAATACCTTTCAAGCCGCAGACGGGTAAAAGAAAAATTGAATTGTATGAGAAAAAAGTATTGCCGATTGCGGCATCAGTACTTTTTCTGTTCATCGCTTATGGCGGCATTACGACCTTTGTGCCCTTGTTTGCTGACTCTGTCCAAGTGAATTCAGGAATGTTTTTCCTGGTTTTTGCTGCAGCACTTGCACTTAGTCGACCCATTTCGGGAAAGCTATCCGATCGATATGGGGAAATAAATATTATTGCACCTTCACTTGTAATTACAGTCTGTGCTTTAATTGTTCTAAGTCTCTCAAATGGTATGGTCGGCATTCTAGTATCAGCGGTTCTATATGGTATAGGCTTCGGTTCCGCACAGCCGACTTTCCTATCAGCAGCGTTGTTAGTTGCCCGTTCGGACCGTAAAGGAGTTGCCAACGCTACAATCACTACGGCTAATGACTTGGGTATTGGACTCGGGTCCATAATGCTGGGTTGGGTTTCTCAATATGTAAGCTATCAGGCATTGTTTACAGTAAGTGCAGTATCCGTGGGGTTATCCTTAATTCTCTTTATTTTATTTGTAAGACCTCTGTTGAAAGACAAGAAATGGTCTCAGGATGCACAGATGGAAAAAGCACAAGAAGGAACAAATTATTGAGTTAGTTAAATGTGTGCTGTTAACTGTAATATTTGTTCATATACACTAGGTTTAGCAGCTGCAGATTGGTAGGATAATTTCTCTAATAATCAGAAATCGAATTAGTCGAGATGTGATTGCATATCTTCAGTTAAACTAACTTGGATCGTTAAGTGATAACAAATGGAGTAGTTGCCGGTTGGCAGCTACTCTTTTTCGTTTAGCTAACGGACAAATTAGTTGAAATTAATACTGATAAAAGTCAGATGAGTCGAGGCTTTCAAAAGTCTGTATCCGCTTGTTGTTCTTCTTCTTTAGCTTTAACTGCTGCAAGAACAGCAATGGCATCTGCAATTGTTGTTAATACTGTTGCAACAATGGCTAAATCTGTTGAGGAGAGTTCGCCATTTTGTGACTTTTTACCGTTCTTTTTCATTTGTTCACCTGCTTAGCTAATTTACCACTATTGTATGGTGAGGCTTAGTTTTTAGTTCCAGTCTCTAATTTAACCAGCTTAATTTTCACGCTCTTCTGAAGAAATCAATTCTTAAACCAGATTGCAATCCAAGTGGAAGGACAAGTGCAAACACCTAGACTTACATAACCATATACAGGAAATAGACTAATTAATCGATAAAAATAATAATATCTAAATGTATTAACAGACAATGGATTTAAATATAAAAAGTTACTTTCATAGAAACTAAGTAATTAGTTAACATCACAATTATTATGTTAACTAAAAAGTTTTATAAATTGTGATAGACATAGAATGATAGTTAACGTATTTACATATGACATCGTTCCGGACCAGTTTGAGAAATTGAGATAATTGAATAGCAGCAGGAATAATATCTCTCTTTGGCGAATGTTTGGAAGCTGGAGGGAGGTGACATCATGAAAATTGACGGATTAAATGAGATGAGCAATAGTAGGTTAGATGAAATAAAAGAAAATGCTCGTAATCTCGAGAATAATCGTTCAGTATCTTTTGAAGAATTGTTTAACTTATCTTTCATGACAAGATTCACAAATTTCGAGAGTATAGATGAGTTTTTCGATAAAAGTGGATTGAAAGCTGAAACAGATGAGGATTTCGAAGTCATTGAGTCAGAAGAGTTCGATGCTTATGTATCTGAGCACACGAAATTTGATAGATGGAAGGATATGGTCGACAAAGCAACTGAGGAGTATATTTTTAAGCTATTAGGTTTCTAATCAGAGTCGCCGAAAGGCGACCTTTTCCTTTACCGAAGACTATCGAGACAACCGTATGGAAATTGACTAAATGCAATTGTCGGGAGACAAGAACTTGTTCCCATTGAGAGTCACTAATTTAGCCGCTTCTTGTTTGATCGGTACAAGTTCTTGTCCCGATACCGATTAGATAAAAATCTAATTAAAAATTACAGCTATCTCATTAAGCTAACAGGCAGGCTAGTTAAATGCATTTGCAATCTAATAGAGTGATATGATATGGGTATTTTACATATAATTCTATTATTATAGTCTTGTAAGTGAATAAAATTCTGGAGGAGTACGATGGCTAAATTTTCGATACATCCTGAAAGATCAACACTTCATGGCTCATTCTCAAGGGAATACAAACCGATTTTAACAATTAACTCAGGAGATTCAATTTGTTATAAAACTTTGGATGCAGGTTGGGGAATGGAACCATTTCCCTCTTCAGGTTCTAGGAAAAGATTTGAGCCTAGAGAACGTCCACGAGATGGAGGACATGCATTGTGTGGGCCCATTGCCATACGTGGTGCAGGACCTGGGATGACACTCGAAATAAAAATTAATAGACTACGTCCAGGATCTTGGGGTTGGAATAGTGCGGGTGGGTTTCAACATCCAATTAATAAGAGATTAGGGGTAGCTGATGGTGAAGAATTTCATCTGAATTGGAATTTAGACAGCGATTTAATGGTTGGCACAAGTAATAAAGGACATAAGTTAGTTTTAAACCCCTTTATGGGTGTAATGGGTATGCCTCCGGATGAGCCTGGAATTCATTCTACATTTCCACCGCGCTACTGTGGTGGAAACATTGACTGTAAAGAACTAATTGCGGGGAGTACATTATACTTGCCAATCCCAGTAAAAGGTGGTTTATTTTCAGTCGGTGATGGACACGCAGTACAAGGAGATGGAGAGGTAGGATGCCCAGCATTAGAGTGCCCAATGGATATCGTTGATCTCGAATTTGTCGTACATAAAGAGATTAGCATTAACATGCCACGAGCAAAAACTCCAACTTCCTGGATCACAATGGGTTTTCATGAAGATTTAAATGAAGCATCAATGATTGCTTTAGAAGGAATGTTGAACTTAATGGGTGAAATGTACGGATTCGAGCGTAAAGAAGCATTGGCTCTAGCAAGTCTTGTCGTCGATTTGCGCATTACACAATTGGTAAATGGTGTTTGTGGAGTTCATGCAGTATTGTCACATGGTTCTATCAAATGAGAATATAAATAAAGAGTAAAGGTATGCATACCTCATTAAGCTGACGTGAAACGTTAGTTTAAAGCAGTAAGGAGCAGTTCGCCGGTTGGCAACTGCTCCTTTAATACTTATCAAGTAATAACAAAAGCACTATACACCATGTTGAATCAAATATAAAGGATAATAGTGGAATTCACGTGTTAGAAGCGATTATTAGCTAGAGTATAGAATCTGGATCAACAGATTGAATAAGAGGTTATGTTGATGAAATAATTCAAGAGGAGTTGAAGTTACCTAATGATTTTACACATCATAACAGCAACAGGTCCAGCCTTCCCCACTCTCCCAGGTAAAGAAAAAGATGCAGTTTTATTCCTATCCGAGAAATTAAAAATAACCAACACGAATAAGCATAGTTTTCATGAGGCAAGAAATAACATTGAAAAAGCGGATCAGGTTGTGGTTACAAACGTCTGGGACCCATATGCCTATATTGAGCTAGGAATAGCAATACAACTGCAAAAAAAAATTGTTGTCATTAGAGATGAAGAATTGATTGATTGTGGTCTTTTTCCTAAATATAATGACTTCACCTATGAGATAACTTCTGAGGATACGATTATAGATTATCTAACTAATATGTCAAATTGTATAAATTAGGTGTGAATCATGCAACAGTCAAGATATGTATTTGTTGAAAGCTAGAATACTCCGGTGAGTACTAACCTCCAAGCCTTGTTACACCACAATTAAGAGTACGATAATTCCGAGCAAAATCAGCCAGCTTACTGGGTGACCGAAATTTAATCCCCAGCCGACTCCGAACCTTTTCTCGACGAATAGGTTTGGATCCTTGCTATTGAAATAAATCATACCTAATAGCCATCTATCATCATCATGGACAGGTCTGACATTGGAGCGATCTGCCGATTGCTCCAAACGGCTTCCGCCCTGACCAGCCCAGAACGATAAGGCGAGGCCGTATAGGATGATAAAGGCAATTATAATTAGGATAATGGGGATAGCGAAATTGCTGTTAAGCAGAGATATCATGTTTAGTTGCACGATGGACAACAGGATAACTATTAAGAAGCTTGCTGTAATCATAAAACATGACCAAGTACGGCGGAAAGTTACGTCTTGTCTGTTGGAACGATTCGGATCAGTGGATTGAACCTGCTGCTTCACTCTGCGAATACTCCAATTCTCAAATATGAACACAAGTATTATGAACACTTGCATGAACGTAGGCATAAACACAGAACTATAAGATTTAGCTGCATAGCCATCTACGTCCAAACTGCTGTTGTAATGGATCGGAATCTGATCAGGAATCTGATCGTAGTTGTGTAGCACAGTTACAATACCAACAACAATAATTAAAACATGAATGAGGAACCAATTACTAGACAAGCTAATGTTTCTTTTCCGAAAACCAGTGTCCACTGCCATGATCGGTTGTTCCGTAGCAATAGGCAGCATAGGTAGTAAACTTTTCATTTTGTAATGATAGCTTGTTTATGACTAGAGAGATTACGACCATGCCGAGTGAATAAGTGACAATGATCCAACTTTGTTGCTTGGAATGTTCATCACCGTATATTAGGGAAATGATACAAACAATGAATAGAATGGTATGTAAGGTAGCACTAATCTTAGCATATGACTTCCGCATCTGGCGCAGATGCTCACTGTGAAATTGTACAGCGCTGACGGTGACCCCAAAACTAATCGTCTCTCTTGTTAAATAAGGCATGCTTACTATGAGTACAATGGAAGGTACAAATACAAAGATCATTATTATAACAGGTATTATCGTCATATCATTCCCCTCCTCTTATACATAAGTGTGTATTCGAAAACTCTATACCCCTTATAGCATAGGCGATGCATCACTATGTCTTTTTGCGTATGATTATCCTTTTAACTTAGGGTAGGTAATCAACTTGAACATAAATTAATTATAATCGAATTTAGTGACAACATGGGTGAAATTAACATTTATCCAGATCTTTTTGCTACGCAGCGCTATTCATCTGACAACTGAATTATGGCAAATACATCTGTTTGAAGTTCTTTGAAGGTAAAGGACAGGTTATCGTTATCCCAATTTTTTTCGATGCTTAGCCACGAAACGATAGACAGGATTTCGGATGAAGGGTGGGATAACCAGCAGTAGTAAAATTTGGCGAAATGCTCGCCTCGTATCTGCAATGGTGCGCATTACTGCATCACAAGGGATATTAAGAAGAAGAGAGAGCTACTACTATGATAGTGAATTTTTTTCTAGCAAAATCTGTGCTATAATAAGTGCGCAAAACTCAGATTTTGCGCACTTTCGTTTCAGATCGAATTTTGTAAGCACTGATGGATAATTATCCATTAAAATAAAACCCATATAATGGATGATTTGAGGGGAGAATTGAAGTGCCACGCGATTATGAATTAGAAGAATATTATAATGAGCAAATACGTGCTTTTAGAATATGGATGCAGCAACAAGGTTATACAGAAACCACTCGAAAAGAATATATGCGTGAAGTGATCAATTACCTCAAAGCAATTAGAGGGATTCCGGTAAATGAAGCAAGCAAATTGAATATCATAGAATTTTTGTACTTAAAACAAGAGAGAGCGGGTGACAAAGCTAGAAACAGAACATTGTCCGCGATCCGTTCTTTTTATACAGCATTAATAGATTTTGAAATGGCTAAAAGTAATCCAGCGTTAGATGTGAAAAAATCCAGAACTGAAAAGAATAAATCACCTGTCTATTTAGAAGAAGAAGATTTAAAAGAGTTAATCGATTTTATTGATGGCCGCTACCGTAATCGAAATATAACCATCTTCCTTCTAATGGGCTATTGTGGATTGCGAGTAGGAGAGGTACATCGCTTAGATTTGAAGAATTTCAATAAATCTAGAGGTACCATCTCAATTTTTGGAAAAGGAAGAAAGTGGAATGAGATACCAGTGCCTGAAGTATTAATTGGTTTCTTGGACAAAGTAGAACAAGAAAGGATCACTCCATACAATAAAAAAGAAGGAGCCTTTTTTGTTTCGCAAAAAGGAAGAAGACTTTCAATTAGACAGATACAAAAAATTGCTTCTCAAATGTTCCAGTTATTTAAAGAGCAGAGACCTGAATTAGCAGAGATGAACCTTTCTTGCCACAAGTTAAGGCACACATTTGCAACCATGTTACTTAAGAACGGTGTGGATATTCGCGTAGTAAAAGAACTGCTAGGACACTCATCTATAGAAACGACGATGATATATACTCACGTAAATGATGATCAGAAGAAGCAAGCAATGGCGACAGTCAATATTCGAGTTCCGATAGTCTCCTAACAAGTGGCAAAGTGAAATTCGAGTTCATCACTAATATAGCAAACACCTTGTAACTGTTTAAAAAAAGGAACCCGCCAGGCGAGTGGAATTTATACCCTAGGGGAACCTATCAATATTACAACCAACAAACGCCTTGATTTTTCTAATAATCAACTATTGCAGCCCTCATCTGGAGGGCTGCTTTTTTTTCTAAACAAACAGTAAGATTTCATCTGCAATAGATAAACGAACGCGCAATTAGTATGAACTCTTTGTCACTGTCCTAGGTAACGATCTGCTGAGCAATAACAGGTACAATAACACAATCAAACCAAGGCTTTTATTCATAATGTAGGTGTAAGTTACGTGGTTATTTATCTATGTTTATCAATGAAACATAACTTTATTAAGAAGGAGCAATGTCTTCATGAAGGTGACGGTTCGCATACGATCAAGAAGCTTTGACGGGTATACAGATAAAGTTATAAAAAATCAGGAACTAATCTTCGAAGATAAAAAACCGTATATGGGCTTTTACGATATGCTTAAAATTCTTGGTTATAACGATATTGAGAGTAATTCAAGAAGATACAGAGGAACCGACGGATCTTTGTGGGTAACACTCCCGAAGTCTGGAACTATTGGAAGAAAAGGCCTCGTATCGATGAGAATGGATCCCATGTATTATGAAGGAAGTAAATCATTTATTAGTTTGCGCACATTTAATCGCTTGTTTAATGTAGACATCCGCTATATTAAGGCTAGAAAAACGGTTATTGTTCGTCAGCCGGCACTCTATTTCATCACAATGCGTGGCGATACGTTACAAAGCGTAGCTCGTGCTTTGAATACGACAGTTTCTCAATTGAGACTCGCCAATAAACGCTATTGCCTCCGTAATCCGTTACCGGCCAATGTAAAGCTGCGTATTCCCGGAGCACATCCGGTTCGTAATAAGCCTACTAAAGCAAAAGCATATATTAATTTGACGCCAACAAAAGCAAACGCCATTATTTCATTAGGAAGACGATTTTTAGGCACACCTTATGAATTTGGGGCTGCGCCTTACCCTCAATCCGGTACATTTGATTGCTCTTCCTTCCAGAAATATATCTTCGGCAGAAACGGAATTTTCCTTCCACGCACATCAAGCCAGCAGTCACGAAGAGGGACTGCAATAACTCGCAGTCAAATCCGTCGAGGAGACCTCGTCTTTTTCACCAGTCCGCGTTATTCTGACAGACGGGTTGGGCATGTTGGTTTGCACATCGGCTCCGGCGATATGATTAACACTTTCGCTCCGCCTGGTGTAAACATAAGGGATTGGCAGAATAGAGCGTATTGGCAAAACAGTTATGTGAAGGCTAGACGTATATCTGGTTAGTTAAATCAGTCATAACAGCAGCAGATCATGATGATCAGCTGCTGTTTTCATTGTAGCAACGGAAACATAAGGTACTAGCTGTAGCCAATGGGCAGATGCGTATATTTTATGTGTGCAAAGAGGAATGTAACTATTAAAATCGAATTGAAATCAACTAAGAAAACATGAATAGGGGAGAGTTGAATGGAAGAAAACTTGGACGAACTTGTGGGTCACTACTTTGATCATACTGTTTACAACGTTGAATCGGTACCTTTTGGATTAACTAATTTTACAAAGATCCTAAATATCAGAGATAAAAAATATGTAGCACGTATGTATAACCCTCACACGAAAAATACCGAAAGTATAAAATTGGAACATGCTATAACGAAGTTTTTAAGCAACCAAAATCTTTCTTTTACTGTTCCGGTTTTTATTGAAACGAGGAATAGTGAACCATTTGTAACACTTCATGATGGGACTCTAGCATCTGTCGTTTCATTTATTGATGGAAAAATTCCGGAAATAACAACTCGTGAGAAAGCTGAAGAGTTCGGTGCTATAGTGGGTGAGGTCTCATTAGTATTAAGCCAATTTGAGATTGATTGTTATGATTATAAAGGAGTATCCTTTACAGATATTTACGCATTGCATCCATTAGCTGATTATCAAGCAATACAATCTTTTATTGAGTCACCACCATTTGAGGTATCTCAAACAGGACTCATTACATATAAAGAAACGATCGCATTCTTAGAAGAACAAATGTTGAACATATTAAAATTACCTAAGCAATTAGTTCATCATGATGTCTTAATTTATAATCTGCTTGCAAAGGACAACAAAATTACTGGGCTTTTAGATTTTGATTTTACATCATTTGATATTAGCTTTATGGAATTTGCCATTTCACTGAATCATATTTTGCAATTAACAAATGGTTCTTGGGAAATGACAGAAGCATTCATTAAGGGGTATTCTGGATTTAGAAAAAGCACACATTTAGAAGTAGAACAATTAAAATTACTTACTCAGATTTACCATATAGCGGTGCTGCATATTTATATTGGACAGCACTATCATGGAATGAATATCGAGCAAAATTTTAATTATATTCTAAATCAGTTACAGTCAAGAATTAGCTGGCTGCAAGCAAATCGCACTACGATTACTCAGATGCTAAAGAGTTACTTAACTTAATGTAGCTGTGTGGAGATTAGTATAATTAAGTCCCTAAGTCCCTAACGTATCTCATGAAAGAAAATATCGGAGATCCTTGAAAGAGCTGCGGATTTCAGCTCGATGTGGAGTAATCAATCATTATATGACCTACAACGATCGCCTCCAATAATAAATAGCCAACTGTGTCCTATCTCGGAGCTCTAGTTTATCAAGAATAATCGATAGGGTGTTGCGCACGGTTCCCTCACTAATACACAATTGCGCTGCAATCTCTCGATTTGAGCAGCCTAAGGCTACCAACTCCAAGATATCGTTCTCTCTTGGGGTAAGGTCGGAAAGGTTCTCTTTTTCGGGCAGCATCAAGGTTTTCAGCACATTGGCATCCACAACGGATGTACCGGAAGCCAAGGCACGCAGCTGCTGTGCCATACTGGAGACCTGGGTCGATTTCAGCATGTAGCCTTCAGCGCCGGCAAGTAAGGCCATACGGATAATATGCTCATCTTGAAACGTGGTCAGCATCATAATTTGCACTTGTGGCCATTTCTGCTTTATGAGCCTCGTAGCTTGGATTCCGTCCATACCAGGCATTCGAATATCCATAAGTACGATATCCGGCAAAATTCCTTCACAGCATTGAATAGCAGCAGTGCCGTCATTCGCGGTTGCGGTCACTTCCATATCCGGTTCTCTGGAGAGAAGCAGCCGGAGACTCTGGCATACCAATGGATCATCATCCACTATAAGTATTTTCATCGAATGCCTTCCTTTCCCATAGGTAGTACACAGATCAATTGAAAGCCGTTGGAAGTGTTGGTGGATATACTGCCGCCTACAGCCTGGGTTCTTTGTCTTAGGTTGCGAAGTCCGGTTCCAGGCAGTTTGGATGAATCCAAAACACCATCGTTCTGGACACTCAACCGAACGATATGTTCACTGACATCCAGTGATACTTCAACATGCTCAGCTTTGGAATGACGAACCGCATTGGTCAAAGCTTCCTTGAGACAAGAATTCAGGATAACCCACAGGTGTGCGGCTATACGTGATGTATCTCCATAAATTTGAAGCTGGACAGGCAAAGCTTTGAAATTACGGCAGATTTCCTCTAAGTTTCGTATACCGGTTGCTTGGACAGGCTGCATATTGTAGACCGTTTCCCGGAGTTCCATGGCACTGTTCGACAAACGTATCTGTGCTTGGGCAAACATGTCTTTCGCTTGAGGGTCATTCTCTTTCCACAGTGTTTCAAAAGCTTGCAAGGCTAAGATCGCTGCTGTTAATTCATGACCAACCTCATCATGCAGCTTTTGAGAGATACGATGGCGCTCTTTAAGTTCCGCTAGCTGAGCCGTTTGTACATTGGCCATGAGCAGCTCACTCTTCAGCATTTCCAACTCATATTTCTCGCGTCGCTCCTGATCTGCTTCCAATCGATAGTAATGTATCTGCTTCGACCAATATAAAACGATCCATCCCGCAAACGAAGCTTGAAGGAACATGAGAAGAAGGGGGAAATCTAGATGGATATAACCGAGAACTAGTGCAGCCAGAATGGGTAGGGAAAATAGTGGTTTACCAGCAAGCATGGTTTCAAATAGCGGCAGAACCAGTCCGAAGCTGGCTTCCGGCCAAAATGGAATGATCGTCATACATAGGATCTGATCGACTAACGTTGTCCATGCAGGCAGAATAAACCGCCATCTGGCTAAAGACAGGATTGCTAGGACGAAAACCAGCGCAAATCCCTCGGTTCCGGCATTTCCCTTAAACCAAAGCACAGCTAGAACTAGTATGGCAAAGATTCTCCAGATCAATATGGCTATTTTAGGGGACCACGTATCCGTATAGCTTTTCATGGAAACCTCCCAAGGCGATGTTCTTCCCATATGATAGCATATTCTTTAATCTAGTCTTCTTCTGCTGCCAATCAGCATAAAAGCTATTGCAAACAACAGAAGAATGCCTAATGGAGTGAGTTGTTCTGCTAACATGCCACCGCCTTTAACAAGCATAATTCCTTCATGAAACCAATAGACAGGGGATAACATAGCAATTTTCTGTAATGGTGCTGGCATAGCCTGAATAGGAAATAAAGTTCCTCCCAGCATGGCCATCACCATGATGATTCCCAGCATGACGGCTGTAGAAGATTCAGGCTGACGGAACATGGAGCACCAAGCGAGCGAAAAGCTTATAGCAGTGACCGAGAATACACTGAAAACACTGAAAAAAGTAAATAATTGAATCACACTGCTAAAAACATTGTCATGCAGCAACCAGGCGCCTAACGTTACCACAGCACTTTGTCCTACGAGCAGCAAAGCGAAGGCCATCAAATTCTGCGATAAATAGTTGAAATGGGTCACTGGTGCAACCCCAATCCGGGTCATCATTTTATTCTTCCGATCCTCCATGATCATATGAACTAGTTTCGAGGCGGAAAATAACAACAGAATTCCATTGAAGTGATATCCTAGTGGCAAAGCATGCCAACCGCCTACAGGAAGGAAAATGATAGCTAAGGGAACACCTAATAATAAAATGAGGTTGGGTAAGCTGCGGACACTCCGAAGGAGCGCAAAGTTAAATATCGTCAAGCGAGCTTCCTCCTCCCGAGCCATGCACTGATTACCATACATATTAAGGTTACGACTAATAATATTGCAATGCAAAGGTACGCTATTCCTTGCCCACCCTCTTCAAACATCTCCATGACAGCCATCTTTCCGAGGGATATCGGATTCCCATAAGATGACATGAAATGAAAGAAAGGATGATCTGGAAGAGGGAACATTAATCCGGTCAAGATTAGGAACCCCAATCCGATGATTTCAGATATTCTTTCGGCTAATTTTATGTTATTTACGGATAATGTCAGCAAGAGATGTACGGACTGTGCAAAAAAGGAAAAAATAAAAAACACCAGCAAGACCCAGCCAAGTGAACCCCAAGCTACACCGAATACCCATGAAGTGAACAGCACCATGACCAATCCTTGTAAGGTACTAAAGACTGTGCAGGCAAGAATAAGGGAACTGGAATAGACCGTTACATTGATGGGCAGTGAATAGATTCTCCATCTTCGGGTCTTCAGCAAATCGCTGTCTAAATAACTCATTAGATAGGTGCCGCCAAAGAACTGAACGCCCATGATGGTCGTAATTGCAGTCAAGTCGAGCGGAGGAACTCCTTCCATGCCTTCATAGGGTCCAATAACGAGACCCAGCACGGTAATAATGACCAGCGGCAGGACCACCAGAAGTAATTGCCCAATGGGTTCACGTATCAGGCGTAATAAGGAGAAGGACGTCATCCTTAATATAGTCATGTTATGTCCCCTCCGTGTCACGTAATTGCTTGCCTGTAAGGGTAAGGAATACATCCTCAAGTGTAGGCTTCTCCGCATGAATGGATATGACGCCGCCCGCGCCTTTCGCCAAGGACAGGATTCGATCCAGATTCCCTGTCCCTGCCTGCGAAATGATCTGAATCAGTGTTCCTGTCAAAGTCACATGCTTGACTCCATCTAGCTGTTTGATGTTGTCTAAGAGAGCATCGGTCAACTCGACAACTTCCAGCTTAATTTTCTCCTCATGGCGAATGTTCTTAACTAACTCATCAATAGTACCCTGAGCAATCACGTGACCCTGATCCACAATCACAACGCGGGACGCGAGAGACTGCACTTCTTCCATGTAATGGGTTGTATAAAGGATTGTTGTCCCCTTTTTTTGCAAATCACGTACCGATTCGAGAATGTGATTCCTGGATTGGGGATCGATGCCGACCGTAGGTTCATCCATGATCAGAAGCTTGGGTCTGTGAATAATTGAGCAGGCGATATTCAGTCTCCGTTTCATTCCCCCGGAAAATTTGGAAGGGCGTTTGTTAGCTTGATCCGTTAGCCCGACAAAGTGAAGCGTTTCCGCAATTCGCTGTTTCAAATCAGCGCCACTGAGCCCATAAATTCCACCGAAAAAGGCGAGATTTTCTTTCGCGGTAAGATCCTCAAATACGGTAATGTCCTGCGTGACCAGTCCTATCTTTCGTTTGACCTCCAGCATAGAACCGCTCTGCCGTTCACCAAACAGCTCTATACTTCCAGAATCGATGCCAATTAAACCGGACAATGCATGGATTAATGTAGTTTTGCCTGCGCCGTTGGGGCCAAGTAAACCTAAAATTTCACCTTGCCTAATCTCTATATTAACGTGGTCTAGGACAAGATGATTTCCATAGCGCTTAATGATATTGCTCATGGTAGCGATTGTCATCCGAATCCTCCTTTGTTTGATTACTTAAAAACATTATGACAATCGAAGGAGAGGGTTCATAGTTACAATTGTAATGAAATCAGAAGGATATGGGATTAGTTATCAGCATTGCGCGAGCGCTGTATCTATCTAAATGATGAATACTGCTATAAAATTTATGTAATCTTTAGATTCAGGAAAGGCTTGATAAAGATTAATCTGATAAAACTGTAGTAGGAGGGATTTATATTTATACGATACTTATTGCCGATGATGAATCTGAAATCGTAGAACTGCTGCAGCTTTACTTGGAGAAGGAGTATCATATCGTAACAGCAAGCAACGGCAATGAAGCCTTATATGTAATCCAAACGCAACCTGTTGACCTGGTTATTTTGGATATTATGATGCCTGAACTTAGTGGCTTGCAGTTTCTGAAAATCATACGACAAGATCATTATATTCCTGTCTTGCTCTTATCCGCTAAAAGTGAGCATCATGATAAAATTTTAGGCCTTCAGCTTGGAGCAGATGATTATGTATCCAAACCGTTTAATCCGCTAGAAGTTGTTGCTCGTGTCCAAGCCATGTTCCGCAGAGTCCATCAATTTGATGTGTCCACAGTAGAGAAGGAGACGGAGTCAAATTTGGTTATGGGTAACCTTGTGCTGGATACGAATGCATGTATGCTTTATGTTTCAGGAGAACAGGTGACTTTGACGTCTACGGAGTATAAAATTTTGAAGCTATTGATGGAGTCACCAGGACGACTCTTTACCCGCAAACGCATTTATGAGGCCGTATGGGAAGACTTTTACATGCATGAAGACAACAGTATTATGGTGCATATCAGCAACATTCGAGAGAAAATTGAACTGGATTCCAAGAAACCGGAGTATTTGAAAACGATTAGAGGATTGGGGTACAAGATGGATGCGCCTATGGAAAACTAGAAATAAACGTCCCCTGCAAACGTCCCTTGCTTTTGATTTTTTTCGTTTTTTGCTCATTGTTGTTTTTGTAGCTTTTTGTGCCTATCTGTTTATACAGCTAGACGTATCCAAACAACTCAAAAACTATAAGCTAGCTGATCCTGACTTAGAAGTGGAAGCCAGTGTTTACTTGCCAAACGTTGAGACCGGACCCGAAACTGAGAAATTGCTTTTTAGCGGCGGCTGGCTAGAGCTGTTAGATGAGAGTAAACACATCATAAAAGTAATAGGGACAAAAAGAGATGAAGCCGAAACCTACACGGAAGAGCAGTTATATGGACTTCTTGAGAATAGCGTTGATCAAGAATACTATTACTCTCTAACTCGTTATACAGGTATGCAGGATGCGGATTGGCTTTTACTTAAGGTTCCGCGAGATCGAATAAACATTACTGTTAATAGCTTCCCTTTTATGTCTCAGTTAAGCGAGCCGCTTGCTTTGTATATTATGATGGGTGTTATTTTTCTACTTCTGGTGATCGTGGGTTACAGTTATACAGTGGCTCGAAGAATTCAAAAACCACTCAAAACCATTAGCGAAGGGTTAAACGAAATGATTCAAGGCAATTACAGCACGCGGATCGAAATTGATGCTGAGGAAGAATTTAAGCAGATGGGCGAAAAGTTTAACTATATGGCAGACATGATTGAGAAAACAACAGAAGCCAAGCGTATGGCCGAGAAAAGCAAGCAGCAAATGATGATGGACCTCTCCCATGATTTAAAAACGCCGATTACCAGTATTCAAGGTTATGCTCAAGCCTTGTACGAAGGTCGCGTCGATGATCCTGAGCGGCAAAGAAAGTACCTAACGTATATTTACAATAAATCTGCCCAGGTGACTAAATTGATAGTAAATATGGTAAAACTGCTTAAAACAGATTCACCGGATTTTCATCTTACAACAGATAGATATGAAGTAGGAGATTTTCTGAGAGAGTTGATCGCTGAAAACTACGGGGAAATAGAGAAAAAAAGCTTTAGTTTGGACTTTCGTGCCCCGGATCATGCAGTATACGCCCAGTTTGATTCAGAGTTATTCTCTAGTGTTGTGCACAATCTTATTAGTAATGCGTTGATACACAACCAGCCCGGCACGAATTTACGGATAGAAATCATTCCAAAGCCCACGAGCGTAGCTATCGAAATTGCAGATAATGGGGTTGGAATTCCACCAGAACTGCAAACAACCATTTTTGATCCATTCGTAAGAGGCGATAAAGCAAGAACGGCATCAGGTGGTACAGGGTTAGGGCTTGCAATTGCTTTGAAAAATACGGAACGAATGGGGGGAAGCCTGAAACTTAGTCGCAATAACGAAGAAATGACCGTATTTACGATTGAAATTCCTTTATAAGATATGTTTATAAAAAATTGAATAAATAAAGATGATTTACTTGGATGGAGGGTGCTCATTGTTCCAAACCAACAAGATTTTACGCCTTTTCACAGGTATAATCTTGATTCTGCTTATTATTTTTCTAGGTTATAAGGTTAACTTCGTGTTTATCCCCTTCATTTCCTTGATCAATAATATTATTGTCCCATTGATGCTCGCTGGATTTTTCTATTATCTTTTAAGACCTTTAGTTCAGTTTATGCATCAGAAGTGGGGGAACCGTACATTAGCGATCGTATTGATTTATGTTGTATTTTTGGTTGTTTTTTCTGGCTTAATCATCGGAGTATGGCCATCGCTTCGAGAACAATTGCACGAATTGATCCGTAACTTACCTAACCTAATTACGGAGCTGTCACAGCAACTCGAAGAGCTGGAGAAGAGTGGTACTTTATCCGGGATTCTGCCTGAGGGTACCGATTTATTGTCACGAGTAGCTGATTTGATAAAACAGGGAATCAATTTACTTGGGCAGTACTTGTCCGGTCTTGTCACTTTTCTCTCCAATTTCTTTATCGTCTTGTTTATTACTCCCGTTTTCTTATTCTTTATGCTTAAGGAAGGTGGCAAATTTGGAGATGCAATCATCCGTTTTATGCCAAAACGCTTCCGAGAGGAAGGACGGGAATTAATTCAAGAAATTGATGAATCTCTCGGAGGTTTTATAGTTGGACGGGTGATTTCAAATCTTGCACTTGGTGTGTTAATGTACATCGGATTTTTGATAATTGATTTACCGTATGCGCTTTTACTGACGGTGATTTCTGTCATATTGAATTTTGTTCCTTTTATAGGAGCGATCGTTTCAGCGATTCCTATCGTTATCATAGGGTTTATCCAGTCACCATCAACAGCCGTATGGGCTCTAGTAATTATCCTCTGTGCCCAGCAAATACAAGATAATATACTTGCACCCTATATATTTAAAAGATCCATAAGTATTCATCCAATAACGAGCATTGTAGTTGTATTGGTAGGACAAGATATCGGTGGTCTTATTGGCGTTCTGATAGCAATTCCATTATATACGACAACCAAAATTGTTCTTATGAAACTTTACCATATCTTTATTAAAGATAAATGGGAAAAAGCTTAACGAATAACATAGGCTCCATATACTAGCCTAAGAATTAAAAGGAGATTATAGCGATATGAACATCCAAACCCCTCAAGGTAACATCCATGTTTCACATCAAGTAGTTTCAAAGATTGCATACAAAGTATTAAATGAGATGGATGGAATTAAAGCAGTATCTTCCGGAATGAAAGATATTCTAAATCAGATTAGCAATAAAAAACAGTCACAGGGCATATCGATTGATACGACGAATTCAAATTCCAAAGCCAATCTTGAATTAAGAATTGTTGTGAATTATGGAGTGAAAATTCACCATACCTGCACGGAATTACAAAAGAAAGTAAAGCAGTCTATAGAAGATTTGACTGGAGTATCCGTTGGGGAAATTCATGTAAAAGTAGAAGAGATCGACATCGATAAATCATATCTCAAGCTAGTGTAAAGTCGCATATTAGCGGCTTTTTTCATTTTTTTAATGAGAAGAGGAGAGGTATAAGCGGGTTTAAAACATAAACCAGTTGAACTTTATACCAGCTGCGAAGAATAAAATAATCCACCCCCACAGGATCAATAGACGTAGCGGTCTAGGAATTACTAAGTACTCTGAATACAGTTTGGAGAAAAAGTTTAACACAGTAATTCCTCCTTAGAGTAAGGGGATGTAGAGAAATAATCGCTGGGCGAATAACACTCGCTCTCCCGTAATACTTGATCGGTACTGTAGGAGATTTAAACATTTTTCCTCTCTGACCCAGTATAACAAAGGAGGGAAATGAAGGGAATGCCTATTAAAATAAGATTTATAGCAAGTTCCATTGATTACGCCGATTCGTATACTGATTGAACTGCCGGTGATAAAACTTCATTTGAGAAGTAACGTTGAGTTGATTAGTAGTATCGAATTCGTAAAAAAATCCTGAAGGAAACACATTTTTTTATGTTATTTTAAGGTTTTATTTCTTGAATCCTTTATATTTAATTAAAGATCTATATGGAAAAGATATGAAGGGGGATTTTAACTAGATGGATAACAACAAGCCGTCGCAACATGTCAATGAAGAAGATAAGCAGGATTTTTTGGAAGAAGATCAGGGAACTACTTCGGAGCCAGAAATGTTAAAAGAGGGGTCATTAGAGGATGATCCACAAGCAGCATCAAAAGGGAAGAGCAGTGTCGTATGGATGGTTATATCAGGAGTTCTTGCTGCTGCTCTCATCATTGTTCTCGTATATCCACCGTTTGAAGGGGGCAAAGAGCCCGTCGCTTCGGTCAACGGTACCGACATTTCCAAGGACGACTTATATAACAAATTGGTGTCTCTTGGAGGAGAAAGTACACTGAATAACATGATTACGATGGAATTGATAGACCAAAAAGCTGCTGAAGCTAACGTCTCTGTTACTGAAGAAGAAGTGAATAACGAAATCGAGTCTTTAAAAACACAATATGGTGGGGAAGATGCATTTAACATGGTTCTCGCCCAATCAGGTATGACAATAGATGACCTTAAGGAGAACACAGAAGTACAAGTACAAATCCGTAAAATTCTAGAGCCGCAAACGACAGTAACAGATGAGGAGATTAGCAGTTACTACGAGGAGAACAAAGCATCGTATGCAACTCCGGAGCAGGTAAGAGCTTCCCATATCCTTGTGGAAACGAAGGAGGAAGCGGATGCGATTAAGAAAGAATTGGATGAAGGAGCAGACTTTGCAGCTCTGGCAACAGAAAAATCCATAGATACCGGTTCTGCAGCCAACGGTGGGGATCTTGGATTTTTCGGAGAAGGGGAAATGGTAGAGCCATTTGAAAAAGCGGTGTTTGCCATGCAAATCGATGATATTAGTGAACCGGTTCAATCTGATTATGGTTATCATCTCATTATGAAGACAGATTATAAAGAAGCAACGAACCCAACACTGGAAGATAAAAAAGAAGAGATCCGTAAAACATTAGTAGATCAGCAAGTAGGTGAACTCAGCACCAATTGGATGACAGAATTGCGTTCGAACGCAACAATTACGAACACACTTGAGCCAGCTGAGGAAAGCTCAGATGCTGCAGATTCAACAGATTCAACAGATTCTACAGAAAATACAGAATCCTCAACAAACGAATAAAAGTACACATAATTAAGCAGCCGAGTAGATTTGAGACGCACGTCCAATTGTTATTCATTTCAAACAATGGAGAGGCGATCCAAAATACTTCGGCTGCTTTTCAGTTGCAGGTAGCTAAACTCCAATACATCAATTGAACAAAAGGAACGAAATACTAGAGGATTGTCAAAGAAGCAATTAGTAGTGAAGCTTACGGTCAAGTTAATTAAAACTGTTCTTTATTTAGCAGTACTCGGTCACATTTTGTTATTCTTAATAAAAGCCTCTTTAACTATAAAACTGCAATCGACAGGTCATTGAAAAGGGAGGAAGAACCTTATGACTCATGAAGAAGAACTAAAAGGCGGAAATGTAAATCATATCGTCCGTATAGGTGACACTGTTCGCCGACCAACAGGGTATTGGAGTTCAAGTGTTCATGAACTGCTGAAACATTTAGAAAAACAAAGCTTTGATGGAGCGCCAAAGTTTCTTGGAATGGATGACTCTGGCCGAGAAATATTGACATTTATTAGCGGAGATGTTGCTCAACCAGAAGTCGAGCCATATATGTGGTCGGATAAAACGCTTGCTGGTCTAGCGCGCCTTTTACGTCAGTTTCATGATGCTAGCCAATCGTTCACTCGAAGTAGCAAGGACAAATGGCAGCTTACATACGGCAATAATACCGAGTACGAAGTAATCTGTCACAATGACGCAGCGTTTTATAATCTTGTCTTTCAAAATGGAGAACCCATTGCTCTGATTGATTTTGATATGGCAGGCCCAGGCCCGCGCATGTGGGACCTTGCGTATACCCTCTACACATCAGTTCCGCTCGGAGTTTTTTCACCTGATCATTCTTCTGGAACAACAGAGGTCGTTTCATATCAGCGTGAAAAACATGCTGCAGAGCGCCATCGGCGAATTCAATTATTCTTTGAAGCTTATGGAATTGCCGTCCCAAATAATTTGCAGGATTGGATTGTTGAGCGACTAATTGTTCTGTGTAATACGATGAAAAATTTTGCTGCTGACGGAAACCAAGCTTTTCAAAAAATGATAGATGAGGGTCACTTGGCTCACTATGAGAACGAAATTAGTTTTGTGAAAAATCACTTTAAAGATTGGATCTAGAAATCGTTTATTGAACTAGTGAAGGTGGTACGTGTTATGTTTGAATTGACACGATGTCAATTTTATAAAGCTATTTCCCTTCTTGATAACGGACATCCTTACCCCGAAGTACTGTCCATTCTGGAGAATAATAATCCCGGATGGGTTTTTTCGGACCGAGCAGACGCACCAAAGACTGCATTGGTTTGGAGTAAGGGAATGCAGGGGTTTTACCTTATTGGAGACGAAACAAATGAGGCTTTTCTCTCAATAAGCTTGATGAATTTGTTACTTCAAATATTGGACCTAGAATGAAGCAGCTTGGTATGGACTATTTTGAGGTTTCGGGCCATCACGCTAATTGGAATCTGAGTTCGTTATTTGCTTCAAGAGAACCGCAGCAGTCCTGGGATCAAATAGTATACGAATCATCAGGTTTTGAAGCCAACATGATGAAGCCTTCTGGTGATTTTCGGGCGGTGAATTTACGTTCTCAGGAATGGAAGATACGTGATTTCGCAAATAAGAAATTTGTGTATGATCATATTAATCAGTTTTGGGAGACAGAAGGGGACTTCGATCAAAAAGGTTATGGTTATGCTGCAATCGAGGATTCTGAGGTGGTTGGTGTTTGTTACTCCAGCTTTGTCACAAAAGAAAAGCATGCAGTTGGAATCGAAACACTTCCTAAGCGTCTTCAAAGAGGGGTAGGAACTCATTTAGCAAGTTTGGTGGTTAATGATATTGTCCAAAATGGCTATTCTTGCTATTGGGATTGTTCTCTCAGCAATGAAGCGTCTAATAAGTTAGCACTCCGATTGAAATTTAAACGGATCCATCAATATCAGTGCTTAGGTTTTTCAGTATAACTTACTGCAAAAGCTTGATTTTGAAAAAGAAGCAGAATTAAGAGATCAGTTGATTTATTTTTTTATGCGGAAAGAACGTTGGGATCAAGTTAACTGTAAACGATTGTTGGGGGACTAATAGTAAGGTAAATAAAGTTACATCTAGAAGGGATTATCAGTATTGAATATATTAAAAGAAATACAAGATTATGATCCATACTTACGTTTTGAATTAGGTCTTGAGAATTTAAAAGATGAGGAGTATCGGCACGAAAGTCTTCGTCGCGCGAGTGATGTTTATCGTTCAATCTTTAATTCTGAGGATGATGTGTTATTTATCCATCGCTCCAGCTGCGGCAAGGATGAAGTGCATGTTAATCACATAAGGTTAAAGCGTTTTTTCAAAACAAAAGTAAAGAAAATGCGATTGTGTATTTTGCCATATGAATATGATGAATCAGATGATGATCTCAACACAAAAGAATCGACCGTTGAAGTTAAAGCGAAAGAAATCCGAATGCCATATGTACTTGAATGCATTGTAAATTCGGACTTCATGCGTAAACCGATGCCCGGCGGGCGGATTTACCTGTACAACAAAACAAAAGACATTATGTTTAATATGTATGACGATCGCGGCTGTGATATTTTAAGTTCCGACAAGGAAACTCTTTTGCCTTTTTACCATTGTTACCGAAATTGGATTTTGGACTATAACCGATATGAAATTGACTGCCTATTTGCCGAAGGGCTCGCAGGTATAGTTGAAACAGAACAAGAACGAAAGATTCGATGGGAATTTGATGAAAAAAAAGTTGCTGATTCCGGTATCAATCTTAAGCGAGATAATACCTGTCACATATCGCATCATTTCGAGATCCCTACCGTAAACGCCAGTATGTTTGTAAAAGAAATCGCCTACACATCGTTCGAGATTCAAAGGATTGCCATGACGAATGACAAAGTCACGTATAAAGTTACCAAAACGGAAGCCTTAGCGCTTATTGATTATCAAACGCATCTCATGAGTATGTACGGTAAAAAATATGGCATTTACACCGGATGGAGCTTTGTAAGATCAACTGGGAATGAACCCAATTGAACAAATTAGGAAAGCA
This sequence comes from Neobacillus mesonae, assembly GCA_023715865.1. Classification (GTDB taxonomy): domain Bacteria; phylum Bacillota; class Bacilli; order Paenibacillales; family Paenibacillaceae; genus Paenibacillus. The sequence goes on along the minus strand of JAMBOW010000001.1, from coordinate 946,095 downwards.
GCAGATCTACGTAATCTGCTGCTTTTTCATTAAGCTAATGGAGATGTGCTCGTCTGGACCCATCTTCAGATGGACTAAAGAGATAGAGCTGGTTGTCGTTTAATTAACTAATCAAGGTCGCACATTACAACACTATTTCCGTTATCCTCTATCAGCTTTTTAGCATCTTCAAAGTTAAGGAATACAGTCGCAGTATTTTCCATAGGATGAATCCCAATTTTTTGACCCACTAGATCCTTGTCAAAGACGACGATCACGTTTTTCTGTATATTATTAAAGACTCCCATAGGGTTTACATGTCCTTTTTCTAATCCAAGGAACTCTAATAAATATTTTTCACTAGCAAAGCTTAGTTTTCGGCTGGGTATCTTTTCACTTAAACTTCTCAAATCCACTCCCTTAGTTCCAGCTACTGTAACCAGATAGTAGTTTCGCTTTTTATCATCACGTAGGAAGAGGTTTTTAACGATATGTTCTGTATGCGGGATATCATGTGAGTATAATTCCTCCATTGTGTATACTGCTGGATGTTCATAGCTCTCGTAAACTATATGATTGCGATTTAAAAGATCATAGAAGCCTTGTTTGTCTAACATGTGTATTCCTCTCTCTTTCACTGAAATTTTACGTATCATAGATGATCGATATCTGTGCACAGAATTGTAACTTGCTGGCCTAAGCTGGGTATAATAATATCACTGTTAATGAACATATTCTTCAATAATATCTTTAAATAATATATATATATCGTCATAAGAGAAGGAGCAACATGATGAAACAACAATCATTACACAATACAATTTTATACCCAGACGAAACATTTCCCTATATCGTCTATAACGTCTCTGCTCATGAAACGATCCCTGAAGGCAGAGGCTTTAACGACCTGCATTGGCATGAAGAATTACAAATTTCTTTAGTGACAAATGGAAAACTCATCATGCAAGTGAACGGTATTGATCATGAGTTAGAAACGGGGCAGGCCATTCTAATCAACAAGGGCGTACTTCACATAGCCACTCAAATTACACCTAATGGTCAGTATGTTAGCTTTGCTTTTCCAGAAAAGCATCTGGCCTTGTATGCAAACAACGCGATGGAAAAGAAATATGTATATCCTTATACCAATTCATACTTATTGTCATATGTCATTAATGGGGGGATCCAATGGCAGGATGAAATACTAGAATTGCTTTGGGAGATGAAACAGAAATATGATATAAAAAAATGGGGATGGGAATATGAGATATCCATTAAAACCGCTCAATTATGGTTCATTTTCATTTCGAATATTTCACTTACTTCGGAAGAAGTGCCTAAGTACAACAAGCTTCAGCAGGAGAGACTTCAATTAATGCTGAGCTTTATCCATAAAAACTACGTCGACAACATTACATTAAAGGAAATAGCTGATGTGGCACATTTAAGTGTTTCAGAGTGCTCCCGCAGCTTTAAAAAAACCATTCACATCACCCCTTATGATTATTTAATTAAGTATCGCATTAAAAAGGGGAGTGAGTTATTACTGTCAACGGGCTATTCGGTTACTGAAATATCACAACGTGTAGGATTCAATCATGTCAATAATTTTATCCAGTCATTTAGAAAACAGTATAAGATAACACCTAAAGAATTCAGAAAGTTAAACAATGAGTAGGTTAGTTCTTTCTAAATACGTGTAGTAGAAACAGACTGCACTGAGCTAACAGGTAGTTTAGTTCCAATATGTGGTATCATATGGTGAGCAATTCATCGAGCCCTCTTTCAAAAAACTTATAGTTATTCCAGAGAAATGGAGGTGCTAAATTGATGAGTAGAAAGATATTGTCCATCCTCTCAGTAATTTCATTATTTATAATTATATCCTGCAGTCAGGATACAAGCATTGACATTAGCGATGCAGTTGGAAAGTCCGAGGACTATTTAAGAAATCTTGAAGAGATAACTACTACAGCTTCTTCTTTTGATGGTAATAAAGATATTAAATTCAGACTAATGGTTGAGGGGAATGTTACAGAAGCTGAAGCAACTACATTATTCCAACGTATTCTAGACGCTACCGCTAAGTTTTCGAATCGTTCAGATGTCTGGGATTATTACAATGGTTTTTTTGATATCAACAGTTATGACCATGGTGTTATCTATGAAGGTACAAAGATGATTGGTGAAGATTTAGTGGTCCTCTCAAAGTGAGATTTCTGTTCCATTAACGGGAACGTGAGTAAAGAACATAATGGAGCAGTTGCCGGTTGGCAGCTGCTCCATTTAAATTTAACTATTGGGCAGGTAAGTTTAATAGTTATCTCTAATAAATGTATTGTAAGGATTCATTTAAGGCTTAAAATTCGATTCTCATAAACTGTCGCAAGAAAATATGTAAGAAAAGAAGGAGCAAATAAGATGATTACATATAAACCTTTAAGCGAGCTATCGGTTAATATGGTATCTGAGCTGTGGAATCGATCATTTAAGGATTATTTGGTGGACGCTTCCATGCCGCTGGACCGGTTCATCGACAGAGTCGCAAACGAAGGACTGTCATTGGAACGATCATTCGCATGTTACGCTGATGAGGTGCCAGCGGCTATTGTAATGAATGGATTTCGTCAGGTCGGAGGAAGCTTGACTGCCTGGAATGGAGGGACAGCAGTCATGCCTGCATTCCGAGGACGCGGTATGGGTAAAGCTCTCATGGAGTACAATCAAGCGCTTTACAAAGCGGAAGAGGTCAAGCTCGCAACATTGGAAGCCATTAGCAGCAATAGGAGCGCTATTCAACTTTATAAGGGACAAGGTTATTCCGTTATTGATCGTTTAAAGCTGCTTACTTGCAATAAACTCAATGCGATTGCTTTAGTGCCAGAAGATAATACATATGACATTAACAGATGCCCTGCCGCAGAAGCAGCTGCAATTCCTTGGTACCAAGCCTCTGATGTTTGGCAGGCTGGTCTGCAAAGCTTAAGGAGCGGGGAATGTGTTCTCGCTGCCAAAGAAAATCAAATCGTCGGCTACGGTCTAATCCGAAGAAATTACGACTCTACTGGAAACGTAGCGGGAATTACGCTGTACCGTCTTGAAACAGCTCCAGGAGACGTTGACGAAAAGGCAGTCCTCTCCGCTATTCTTAAGGAGATATGGCAGCCGGGGCTTGTCTGCAAACGTACGGCATTTAACATTCCGGCTTCAAAAACACTGCAGCTCAGCTTGCTCGAGAGACTGGGATTTGATGAAACGATGGAGCAAGTACTTATGGCAAAAACAAATTTTGAGAACCTCAATTATAGTTTATAGTTCTTTAAAAGAGACTACGTGATCTTGAATTATTGCATGAATGAGTCTTGGCAGATCATTTAAGCAATTTCGAGAACAAACATTTGGAAGACGAAAAGTACAAGGTTTCATGGAGAGAAGGATTTCGGATTTTCATCCAAAGAATTAATATCCATACAAGTATTTAATAAGGAATACCCTGTATCCTATATAGCAATACTACATATTGGGTAAAACATCCAAGTGGAAGGGGTCTTTAGGATACATGCTTGATGCCAAAACTATTGAAATTGTGAAATCATCAGCACCAGTTCTCAAATTGCATAGCCATGAAATTGGGAAGCAGTTTTATGAAATGCTTTTTAACAAGGTGCCTGACTTACTTAATCTTTTTAATCAGTCCAATCAAAAAAGAGGTATTCAACAAGAAGCCTTAGGTTATGTCGTTTATGCTGCAGGTGAACACATTACTGACCTTGAGTCCCTTAATTCGGTTATCAGAAGGATTTCCGAGAAGCACAGGTCATTAGGGATTAAAGCGGATCAGTATCCGATCGTTGGAGAAACACTGCTCGAAGCCGTGAAAGTTGTCCTTGGAGATGCTGCCACAGATGAGATTATCGATGCATGGGGACAAGCTTATGGCTATATTGCGGATGCCTTTATTCGGCTGGAAGATGAATTGTACAAGGAGGCGGAATCCCAGCCAGGCGGCTGGTCTGGTTTTCGCCGATTTATCGTGGAGAAGAAGGAAAGGGAGACGGAAGAGGTTGCTAACTTCTATCTCAAGCCAGAAGATGGTAGGGCTATACCCGTTTTTAAGGCAGGTCAGTACTTGACGATAAAAGCTGAAATCCCAGGACAACCTTATACTCATTTTCGCCACTACAGTCTGTCTGAAGCGCCCGGCCAAAACTATTTTCGTATATCCGTTAAGAGGGAAGATGCCGTCCATCAAGATCCGGAAGGTATAGTATCTCATTATCTGCATGACCAAGTACAGGAAGGAGACTCCTTACTATTCTCCGCTCCCGCAGGCGACTTCATCCTGCACTCGAATGAACGACCGGTTGTTCTCATCAGTGGAGGAATCGGGATCACCCCACTATATAGTATGTTGAACGAGATTGTTAACACGCGGCCGCAGCGCGAAGTCACCTTCGTGCATGCAACATCAAATAGCAAAAGACACACGTTTCAAACCGATATTGCTGAGCTTGCAAGGACAAAAAACCATGTAAGGTCGTATGTATGTTATGATTCGCCAACCGAAGAGGACCGGACAGCTCATCTTTACGATAAAGAAGGGCGTATTGACCTTGATGTGTTGTTATCCGTTAAGCCTGCCGGATCGGCCGAATATTACTTCTGTGGTTCTGTACCCTTTATGGAAAGCATTGCAAAATTGCTGCGGCAACTTAACGTTCCTAAAGAAGATATCCATTACGAGTCTTTTAGTCCACTTGCCATGTTAGAAGAAGATTAGGTGGCATCCTTCAACCGCTGATCCTTTCTGAATCAAATGACAGAGTAAATCCAAAACCAGAGGAAAAAGACGTTCCATGCCGATTCGACTGAATGCAAGGGTTATACTTGTTGGATTGGCAGAGACGGATTTGCACCAATGCAGACGGCCACTCGAGCAGAAGCAGTAATGACTATAAGAAGCCACTAAGAGCATTGTCCTTAGTGGCTATTTTAGATGAACGATTGTGAATATGAATGTAAAGTCATTCCATTCTTTATTCCGTAATAAATTTACCATAATCAATAATGACGATCTGTTTATATTTATTCATCCTGAGATTATTATAATTTGGACCACTTTTCCTAAGGATATCGCGAGGGGTAATACCATAGACACGAAATATATGCTGTAGTCTTTTCACTCGTTTCAGTGAGATATTGTTCTGAGGGAGTGGGGAATAATATTTCTTCATTATGAGCCATTGATAGTTCTCTTCATACGAAATAATATAACCTAAGTATCTCTTGAGTTGTATAGGGGCTTTTAAATATGTTAATACCTCGGACTTGTTACATTGGAACCCTTTACTATTCACAGCTAATTTCAGAATCGTACCGTTTCCTAAATCATAAACCTGTCTAGTACTTCCTTTACTTAATCTTTTAATTTGTCTCAAATCATTCACCCCCTCATTAAATTCTATTTCAAATAATGACCTAGGGTTTTGTGTTTCTTGACAAAAATAGATTCTTCTCATCTTCATTGCTTAAAAGGCTTAACTCCTGATGTTTACCCAGAGCTAAGCCTTTATAAAGTAGAAGAATCATATCTTTAATGTTTAGTTTAATTCAGGCATGCTTACCTCGAAGATGCATTACAAGATGATTTTGAAGCTTCAAGTCACGCACATCCATGATTTCTTTTTTTGTGATGTTTATGTTTACACACCACCAGTACTTTCTGACCTGGTTTGAGTACAACCACTTTGATTTTCTTTTTGCGGTTATGAAACAACATAGCCTTCACCTCCTTGTTGATTCATAATGCATTTTATGCGAATCATTACGATTGTGCGTAGATTTCTATCCTTGGAATTCATCATTAGTAGCATCCAAATTTATAAATTATCTATAGCTCTATACTTGCCTACTGTTGATGTTGGAAGATTTACAGTAAACACCGTTCCTCTACCTGCCACACTGTTTACTTTGATATTACCCTGATGTACAAGAATATTTTGCTCTGCAATAGCAAGACCAAGCCCAGTACCGCCATGAGGACGAGTTCTGGAATGGTCCGCCCTGTAAAATCGATTGAAAATATAAGGGATATCTTCTTCCTGTATTCCGATTCCGTTATCTTCGACTATAATTTGGACAAACTCATTCTGTTGATGATTATTATCTATTTGTTCTATTCGGATTTGGATCTGTCCTCCGTTGTTCGTGTACTGAATCGAATTAATGATAACGTTATATAGTGCCTGAACCATTCGTTGTTTATCAACAAACACATAAATTTCATCTGCTGAAGAATGCAAGGATAATTGAATTTGTTTATCTTCCACCTAATGGAGAAGTGTATCCCAACACACCAACCTTTGTTGTCAAAGAAGGAGATAAAGTAAAAACAACCTTTGTGAATAGAAGACTTACCGAGCATCCCATGCATCTTCATGGCCATCATATGACTGTATTAAAGAAAAACGGCAAACAAGTGAAAACGCCCTGGATAACCGACACGTTAAATATCTATGCAGGCGAAACATACGAAGTAGCATTCATCGCAAACAATCCCGGAATGTGGATGGACCATTGCCATAATTTAGAGCATGCTTCGACAGGCATGATCCTGCATCTTATGTATGACCATGTGCTTCCTTCATATGAAACAGGGACATTGTCTGGGAACTTGCCGGATTAAGAAGACATTAGCTAATGATTCACAATTGGATATTACCATATAAAAAAGACCGATTCTTGTTGAATCGGTCTTTTAAGTTTGGCTAGTTTCACGTTAAAAAATAAATCTGATTATGATAGTAATTTCCGCAATTTTTCTGCAAAAAACGAAAAAAGGTCTCAGAATCTTAAAAAAAGATAATTACCAGGAACGAGGATACATAGTATTTTTTCTAAGATAGCTCTGAAAAATAATGATTTTGACTGAGGCAGGAATCTCTCAAAAAGGAGGTGATTATTCGTAAATCTCATAAAGCAGTGATCAAGGTTTTAAGCTAGTAGAAATGGTAATCCAATGATATATGACTCCAAATTATTAATTGAGCGAGATGAAATAGTCATTGCTTCCTTTCATGCTCCATGAAATTTTATACAAATAACATAAGATCTAAAACATAAATTAACATCCCATTACTATAATGATAGAAAAAAATGGAATATCGGAGAGGGGAAATATCACATGATTCAATGGTACCGCAGATCAGGACAAGCTTTGCTTGCCACTCTGCTGGCAGTACTCTGCTTGCTTCAGCCACTACATAGTGTGTACGCAGCCATGTCGGAAGTGCCGGATACTGCTTTCGGCCGTATTGTTGATGTTAGGAAGACGGAGCTTGCACCAGGCGCAGAATACACCTGGTATGACATGGAAATTGAGCGTGGTCTTGAAAAAATGCATTTCGTCGAATTTAATCCTGACACTCCAAATTTGGAGCTGCGTGCAGGAACGAAAGGGGGATATGTATATGGCATGGAAGGCGTGACGAAAATGGCCGCGCATACGGATGCCCCAGGCAGCCGTGTAATAGCCGGCATTAACGGCGACTTCTATGACCTGTCAGGTTACGGAACTGGCGTACCCAATGGACTCTTCATTGACGAGGGCCGCATTTTGAACAGTGCTTCCAGCTCTTTTGCCTTTGGTCTTAAGGAAGACGGCACCTCGATTTACGGAAAACCAAAATTGACGATGCTTGTAAATATAGACGGCAAGAACACCAACTTGAACAGCATTAACCGTTATCGGGTGAACAATCATTTGGTTCTCTATACACCGGATTATTATACAACGACGAAAACGACGGCAGCTGGTACTGAGATTGTACTGCAAGTGCTGGAAGGCGACGTAAAAAGCGGAGAAACGATGAAGTTAAAGGTGCTGGAGGTTCGTACAAATCAAGGCGACACACCTCTTAGCGAAGGTACGGTTGTCTTGTCTGCCTCCGGTACTTCAGTACCGGCAGTCAGTGGACTAGCAGCCGGAGATGAACTAACCGCCAGCTTCCAGCTGGATGGCGAATGGCAGGACGTGAGTATGGTCATTGGCGGCCAAGGACCGCTGGTGGAAGACGGCGTCGTGAAATCGAACGTAGGGCCGGAGGGTGTACATCCGCGTACGGCAATCGGGACTAAAGCTGACGGCTCCATCGTCTTGTTTGAGATTGACGGAAGAGCGCCGGGCTTTAGTGAAGGTGTAACGACAGAGGAACTTGCCAAAATTCTAGTGGATATGGGTGTCGTTGACGCTATGAATTTGGACGGTGGAGGTTCTTCAACTTTTGCAGCACGGATGCCGGGCACTTCTAATGTGAAAATGATGAATCAAGGGTCCGACGGCGGCGAACGGGCGACAGGAAACGGACTTTTACTTGTAAATACAGCTTCGGAGGAGGCCGCTTCGAAATTGGCTATAACGCCAGGAGAAGAGCGGTTATTAGCAGGTTCATCCTATACATTTACAGCTGCAGCGGTTGACCCGACGGGTCATCCAGCAGCACATGAAGGAACATTGATATGGTCTGCAGACCCGGAACTAGGCACTTTTGAAGGAGAAGGCTTATTTAGAGCAGGACAAGGCGCCTTCCTCGGTCAAGTGAGCGTTTCCTCTGAAGGTATTGAGGGCACTGCGGATGTAGAAGTCGTAAGTGAAATTACCGGGCTGCGTTTCCCAGATGAAATTAAGACATTCAATACCGGGGTAAGCGAAACCCTGATGGTTACAGCGCTGCGAGACGGTCAAGTGATTCAGTCGAGCAACGATGTTTTCGAGTGGCGGGTAGAAGGTGATATCGGAACAGTCGATGAAAAAGGCGTATTTCGTGCGACAAACGAAGGCGGGAAATCGGGGGCTATTTATGTCAAATACAAAGGCATAGAGACTTCGATGGAGGTTAATGTTGGGGTACCCCCAGTTGTACTGGAAGAGTTTGACACCATTGAGAAATATAAAGCGAGTGGTGCCAGTTATAATACGGTAGCCGTTGATTTGAATACAGACCCCGATTATATACGTTCGGGTGATGGATCGATTAAGCTGTCTTATGATTTTATCGGAAAGACAGGGACTTCGGGTGCCTATGTTTCATCTAACAGCAAGGAAGAAAACATTCAGATTCCCGGTTATCCTGAGAAAATCGGAATGTGGGTATACGGTGATGGGCAAGGGCACTGGCTCCGGGCACAAGTACGGGACGGGAACAATGCAGCCTTTGCCATTGATTTTACGGACTCGAATAACGGCGTGAACTGGACGGGTTGGAAATATGTTGAAGCCGCTGTACAGCCTGGCAAAACGACGCCGCTCAGCATGGACATGCCGGTTCGGTACATGCAAACCAACAATAATAAGAAGACATCTGGTGCCATCTACATTGATCAGATTCGCGCGGTCTATGGACCTCTTGAAGAGGATCACGAGCCTCCAGTCATATCTGATATCATTCCGTCTGAGGACACGGAAGTGACGACAGGCACCCCGGTCATTGGTGCGCGTGCCGCTGACACTGGATGGGATCCGTCGGAACATCCGGGAACCACACTTATTGATCCAGACAAAATTCGGATGTATATCGACGGAGAGCAAGTATCGCATACGCTGTATCCTCCAGAAGGTCGCATTAGCTATACGCCGGGGCTTCCGCTTGATGATGGTTACCATACCGTTAAGCTTGCCGTCCGTGATTTGTCTGGTAACCAAACGATAAAGGAATGGAATTTTATCGTTGATACAGGCGCCTCCAAGTTCCGTTACGATACACCTGAGCAAGTATATGCAGGCCATACGTATACGGTTGATATTACAGCTGACCAAGCGGACCAGCTCAGCGGAGGTCATTTGGAGCTTGAATTTGATACGGATATTGTCAACGGCTTATCTGTCCAAAAGAGCGAAAAGCTGGAACAATCACAATTCACATCCACAGTTGACGATGAGTCGGGTGTTGTCCGCGTAGACTTTAAAAACTTGGAATCTGCTACTCTCACCGACGAAGATCTCCTTGCTCAAATTTCGTATACAGTAAAAGGCACAGCATCCGATATGAACATGATTACCTTCTTGTCCTCGGAGCTGAATGTTGCCGGTTCAGATGAACCGAAGCCATATCTTGGCGCATCCCTGACATCCGAGATCAAACAGGAATTGCAGCTGAGCTGGGACGATCATGTTGGACAAAACTTTATTACTGCTTTTAGAGTGACCGATGAGGACGACAATCCGGTGGAAGGCGCCAGGCTTTTTGCAGACGGTGTTGAAGTAGGAGACGGAACGCTTGCTACAGATGCATCTGGTGAACTCCGAACAGATCTTCTCACTGCAGAATTGAAGAGCTATGATGTGCAAGCTATCAAAGGGCTGCAGCACAGCTTGGTTTCGGTATTTACTACATCTGAGCTTGCAGGAACGGATATACCATACAATATTACCGTAGCGATGGGTGATAACCCGACCGCCTCACGCAGTTTTAACTGGCACACAAATCCGAATACGTCTGAAACAGTCGTAGAAATTGCGGAAGCGGAGGGATTCTCAGGATTTGATCAAGCGGATGTTGTCCGCATGAGTGGCGAAAGCTATATATTTAATACATTGGACATCGGGACGATTCGTGTTCATAAAGCGACGGCTGACGGGCTGAAGCCGGGAACTGCTTACGTTTACCGCGTAGGCGATGGAATAGAACACTACAGCGAACAGGGATCTTTCACAACTGCCTCAGAAACGGGTAATTATACAAAGTTTCTTGTATTCGGGGATTCTCAGGCTTCTAATCTTGCAGGCTTTGAAATATGGGGCCGTACGTTAGACGCCGCTGCAGCAGAACATTCGGATTCAGAATTTATGGTTCATTTAGGTGATATGGTTGACAATGGCTTTAAAGAACAGGAATGGAATTGGTGGTTTTCAGAGGCTCAGGAGGAACTGATGAACACCACAGCCGTTACAGTCGTGGGAAATCATGAGGTGACGGGTACAAAGCAGAACGGAGATTTCCTTGCTCACTTTAACCATCCTAAGAACGGAACGGATAATCAGAAAGGAACGAACTACTCCTTCGATTATAAGAACATTCATATTTCCGTTCTAAACAGTGAATACGATATTGATGAGCAAAAGGAATGGCTCAAGGCTGATTTGGCAAATACCGATAAACAGTGGAAATTTGTTTTCTTCCACCGCGGCCCGTATGCGAGCATATACGATACAGAGAATGTACGTACTGCATGGACACCAGTGTTCGACGAGTATGGAGTAGATTTGGTCATGAACGGCCACGATCATATTTACTTACGTACCCACCCGCTAAAAAATCAAGAGATCGTAGATAAGCGTGAAGGCACGACATATATTATTCCGGGTTCTACCGGTCCAAAGTTCTATGATCTGACCGAGCGATATTTCCAAGATGTCGTAGACGATGAAAAGACTCAAATGTTCTCCTCCGTCGAAGTAGACGGTGATACGCTAACTGTGACGACGAAGACAGTGGATGGACGTACGGTGGATACTGTCATACTAGAGAATCCGACTCTTGTGGTTGAGCCTGCTAACAGAGAAATTCAAGTAGGCGAAGAGCTTCAGCTGGCTGTGAACGGCGCATTGCCGGAAGAAATCGAATGGTCCATAGAAAGCGAATCCGCAGATCATGTTGTAGAACTATCTGAGGACGGCGTAATTAAAGGAACAGCTGTAGGCGATGTTGTCATTCGAGCGACTAGTAAATTATCGCCGAATGTATTCGGCGAAAGCAAGATTCATGTGCTCGAGACGAAAACACTAACGGGGATTGAACTTGAAGGGAAGCCATGGCTGCAGCCTGGAGAAACGGATGCTACGGTAGTCCATGCCGTTTATGCTTCAGGGCTTCGCTTACCGATTAATGAGGGTGTAGTGTATGAAAGCTCTGATCCATCAGTAGCGGCGGTTAACGAGAGTGGAATAGTAACTGCCCTTGCAGAAGGGTCGGTTCAAATCACGGCAGAATATAGTGGTTTGACAGATTACTATGATCTACAGGTTAAAGCTGATCTGCCTGATCCTGATCCTGAACCAGAGCCGGTGCTTGCTAATATCCAATTAACCGGCCCAGAACAGTTGTATGCAGGCGAAACCTCTTCAACCGTCACGAAGGCTGTATATACCGATAACAGCTGGGAACTCCTGACGGAAGGCGTGCAATACTTAAGCAGCGAGGAAACTGTGGCAACAATCAATGCGGATGGTGTAATTACAGCAATCGGTGAAGGTGTAACTGAAATCAGGGCGGTATATGGGGAATTTAGCAGTGATTTTACTCTTACTGTACTAGGAGAGGATGAGCCTGCTGTAAGACTAGAACGGATTGAGCTCGCTGGTATTCCGACAAAGCTTGAACCTAGTATGACGGCAACAGCCGTCGTAAGTGGTTTTTACAGTGACGGAACTGAAGAAATCCTAACGGAAGGCGTGCATTACTTAAGCAGCGAAGAATCGGTGGCAACCATTGACGCAGAAGGTGTTATTACAGCAATTAGTGAAGGTGAAACTGTTATTACAGCAGTGTATGGGCAGTTTAGCACGAATTTCACTCTTATTATAACAGGGGAAGATAAGCCTGCTGTTACACTAGAACGGATAGAGCTGGGTGGTATTCCAACCAAGCTTCAACCTAGTATGACGGCAACCGTAGTCGTAAATGGCTTTTACAGCGATGGAACTGAATCCGTCATTCCGGAAGGGGTCACATTCAGCAGCAGCAATGAAAAAGTTGCTCGTATTGATGCGAATGGCTTCATTCAAACATACGGGTCAGGTCAGACCGTGATAACAGCGGTATACGAAGACAAGATCGCAAGTGTCACTTTGCTTGTAGAGGAATCCTCCGGATCAACAAACCCTGGAGGGTCACCACCAAACACAGGGGAACCATCAAACCCTGGTCAGAATGGCAGTAATGACGAAGTAAGAGAGGAAGAACTTGAAGAAACTGAAGCTCCAGGTCAATTCATTGTATCGGAAAAACAAATAAATGAACTCAGCCTAGAGGACAATATTCAATTCTCCATGACTGGAGACGATTTAACAGAGCTAGTATTGCCGGGTAATTCGGTGGAGCTTGCAGAAGGCAAGACGATTACAGTTGAAGCCGACAATATACGAATAAAAATTCCTGCTGAGGTGCTAAGAACGTTCGCTGATCTTGTACCAGGTGAACAGCTCGATGATGCCACAATTGTACTGAAAGCAGCAACTGTCGATGAAACGGATGTGTCGGCATGGCTAACACATGTAGAAGGTCGATATGCAGCATCGTTGAAGCTGGCAAGCGCATATGAGTTTACGATGTCGCTGAAGGCAAGTGATGGAAGCATGATAACACTCGATAAATTTGCAGAGCCTATCATTATTTCGCTTCCTGTTCCGGCAGACGTTAATCCGGCGTTAACTGGCATTTACTATGGCGAAGGCAATGGTTCCATGTCCTATGTAGGCGGAAATGTACAGAACGGCTGGATTACAGCTGAGCTGAATCATTTTAGCTTTTATGCCGCTATGGAATTTGACAAAACGTTTGTTGATTTACCTGCTGGCCATTGGGCACAATTAGCCGCTAAACAGCTGTCTGCAAGGCAAATTGTCGAAGGTGTTAGTGTAGAACGCTTTGAACCGAACCGAGATGTAACACGAGCAGAATTTGTAGCTATGTTGGTAAGATTGCTTCGTCTTGAAGGGGAAGCGCAAGCTGCGTTTACAGATGTGTCAGCCAATCACTGGTTTGCAGATGAGGTAGCTTTAGCTGCTGAAGCAGGTATCTTGAGTGGCTATGCAGATGGATCGTTCGCTCCTTCACAAACCATTACACGCCAGGAGATGGCAGCTATGATCGTAAGGGCTTATGCTTACAAAACCGGCATAACTCCCGAGGCGGGCGAGGCAGCCTTTAATGATTTGACATTGTCTCCGGAATGGGCTGTGGACGCAATTAAGACTGCCCATTGGCTAGGTTTGGTAGAAGGCTCCTCGGCCGAAAGGTTCAGACCGCTTGGCTTAGGCACACGTGCGGAAAGCGCACAAATGATGTATAACTTAGTGGAGCTACTCGATAACTAAGATTGAGAATAATCTGGTACATTTGCTAAAAGAATCGAATGAACTTCAATTCTTATTAATTTATAATGAACAAATTTAAAAGAGCCACATGGTAAAAGACGGTCGTTCTCACGCACAAGCGCGAGAAGAACGACCGTCTCTGTTGTTTATGCATGATTTTCTTAAAAGGTTACCATAATATCAGAAGGACAAATATGGAATCGATTAGGGAAGGAGGCGAATGCAATTTGAAATGGTTATCCATCATGAGTTTGTTTGGACTACTCATGACCCAGGTGAACCCAGCGGATCTGCTGACGGTAACCCAAGATGGAAACTCGCTGAGTACGATTGATCGGACTGAGCATAATCTTGGGGTGTTTCCGCTCCTGAACATGGATACTTACGACCAGTGGGCGGATCAACTAGATCGAATAAGTATGAAAAAGCCAGAAAACGCGCGAATTGCACCAGATGGTCAGATTGTGGAGGGCCTGAACGGATATCGCTTGGATCGGCGCAAAATGATGATATTATTCTACGACTATTACTATGGGAAAGGGGCAGCGACGGTTGAAGTGCCGACCTACACGCTATATCCTAAAGTAGACGCCGAAGTGCTGTCTTCGATTCGAACGAAGCCGATCGGGTATTACGTTACTTATTTTAATTCTAACAACAAAAACCGGTCGCACAACATTGCCTTGGCCGCCAAGGCAATTGATAGCGCAGTGGTGTTTCCTGGAGAGTCATTTTCATTCAACGATGTTGTGGGTATGAGAACTGTCGATAAAGGCTATAAACGAGCTGGCGTCATCGTTAGGGGTGAACTTTCCGAGGGTGTAGGAGGCGGGATATGCCAAGTATCCTCCACTTTGTTCAATGCGGTTGACAGAGCAGGGCTGCAGATCGTGAAGCGGTATTCCCACAGCCGGAACGTCCCTTACGTTTTGACTGGGCGGGACGCAACCGTCAGCTGGGGTGGACCGGATTTCATGTTCCAGAACGTCTATAATCAGCCGATCCTGATTCGAGCTTACAGCAGCGGTGGACAAATCGCCGTTTCTGTATATTCCTCGGAGCTAATCGAATATCGACCACGACACGTACCAGGCATGTCTAAGCAAATTCCTGAAGAAACCATCGATCGACGGGAGACCTCCGTTAACGGAGAATAAAACTTCTTAAAACACCATTAAAGCCAAACTTAGCAATTAGATGTTTCCATCTGGTTTCTCTTAAGCCAGGATAAGAGTAGTGGAAAATTCCCCAAACTCGTGGGTTATGTTCAACTATCAACAACAAAATAGAGCAGATTGCCTGTTGGCAGCTGCTCTATTTTTCGTTAAGCTTACGGAAGGTTAGGTTAACATGTAGTTTTATAGTACCTACTACCGGAGGTGGTGGGTATCATGTTAAATCATGAATTCTATCTGCAGGTGAGAGCTGAGAACATATAATTCTTTAAAATAAGGGGGATATAATTTTGAATGTACGATTTTTGGATTTGTTAGCTAAAGAATATGATGGTCAAGAAAAGGTGTTGACCGAAATTATCAATCTAGAAGCTATTCTTAATTTGCCAAAAGGAACAGAGCATTTTGTAAGTGATTTGCATGGAGAATTCCAGGCATTTCAACATGTTTTAAGAAATGGATCGGGAAGAGTAAAAGAAAAAATTAATGATATTTTTGAAGATGTATTAAGTGAAGATGAAATTAAAGAATTTGCGACATTAGTTTATTATCCAGAAGAAAAGTTACAGCTGGTTAAGGATAATTTAGGTAATGAACAATCCCTAATAAAATGGTACAAAGAAACCATAGAACGACTAATAAAGCTAATTACGTATGCCTCTTCAAAATACACGCGTTCGAAATTAAGAAAAGCTTTACCGGATCAGTTTGTTTTTATTATTGAAGAACTGCTATACAAAACAGATATTTCTAAAGATAAGGAATCTTATTATAAGGAAATCATCAGACAGATCGTTCTATTAGGTCAGGCTGACAAGCTCATTATAGGTCTTGCTTATACGATACAGAGATTGGTTGTAGACCATTTACATGTAGTAGGAGATATTTACGATCGTGGACCTGCTCCAGATAAAATTATGGATACGTTGATCAATTATCATTCTGTTGATATTCAGTGGGGTAATCACGATGTACTATGGATAGGTGCATTTGCTGGTTCGAGAGTTTGTCTTGCTAATATTCTTCGTATATGTGCCAGATATGATAATTTAGATATTATCGAAGATGTATACGGAATAAATCTTCGCCCATTACTTAATTTGGCTGAAAAATATTATAATGATAATCCTGCCTTTAGACCTAAGATACAGCCAAACAGAAATTTATCGGATTATGAATTAGTGCAGATTACTAAAATTCATCAAGCCATTGCCGTTCTGCAATTTAAACTTGAGATCCCTATCATTAAAAGACGCTCATACTTTAACATGTCTGAAAGATTAATGCTTGAAAAAATAGATTATGAAACGAACAGAATAACTATACAAGGGAAAACCTATCAATTAGAGAATACCTGCTTTACAACTGTAAATCCAAATTGTCCAGAAGAACTATTACAGGAAGAACAAGAGGTACTTGATAAGCTGTTATTCTCTGTTCAGCATTCTGAAAAATTGGCTAGACATATGAATTTCCTCATGAAAAAAGGCAGCCTCTATTTAAGATATAATGGGAATTTATTGATACATGGCTGCATTCCTTTAGATAATGAAGGAAATTTGGAGAAAATGGTTATCGAAGATAAAACTTATTCAGGACGTGAATTGCTCGATGTATTTGAATATTTCATACGCCAATCATTTGACCATCCTGAAGAGACAGATGATCTAGCAACCGACATGGTGTGGTATATATGGACAGGAGAATATTCTTCCCTCTTTGGTAAAAGAGAAATGACAACGTTTGAGCGGTATTTCATTAAAGACAAGGCAACCCATAAGGAGAGAAAAAATCCATATTATTATTTGCGAGAGAATGAAGAAATCTGTCGGAAAATCTTAAAGGAATTCAACCTAGATACGGATCAAGGCCACATAATAAACGGACACACACCAGTTAAAGAAATTGATGGAGAAAATCCAATAAAAGCTAATGGTAAAATGATCGTTATTGATGGCGGGTTTTCCAAAGTTTATCAATCAACAACAGGTATAGCTGGTTACACGTTATTATTTAATTCATATGGAATGCAGCTTGTAGCACATCAGCATTTTAATTCAAAAGAAGAAATTTTACGTAATGGCGCTGACGTTTTATCTGTAAAAAGATTGGTTGATAAAGAACTACTCAGAAAAAAGGTTAGAGAAACAAATGTAGGAAAAGAGATACTACAGGAAATTTCTATATTGCGCAGTCTCATGGACTATTTTGCATGAGTTTAAGGAAAAAAATTGAAACTTTTAGATTCAGTAGTTCAGAATGAGAAGATATTCGATTCGAATGTATGGGGTCCAGTATGATGGTTAGAGGAGTAATAAGTAGAGCGAGTTTGTAGAGGACATTCGTCTTCCAAGAGAAAAGAGTACAGTGTTCGAAACTGAAGATAAAGATCTAATATCTCCAGTTTCGAGCGCATGTAGTAACAATAACTTAATACCTAGTCGCCATGTTGCAGCATGCCCGACAGGCATATTATAACACACATGTCGGAGGACAAAAAATAATACCATTGTAAGTTGCTATTTAAATAGATAATCCACAACCACACTTGGCTGTGGATTTTTTAAACTCTCCCCAAATACTTGATAAATCTTCCTTTTAACCATATGATCTTTAGGAGATAAGGCAAATTTATTGTTACATAACTTAGCAATTCATTACTAGTTAGGAGCCTCAACTCATGAAATATGACTGCCTAATTGTAGACGACGAGATCGTACTCGCGGAGACCACAAGTGAGTACTTCAACATGTTCGAAGTAAACACAGCTTATGTAACCACCGCTGACGAGTGTGAGAAATTTTTGCAGGAGCACGATACATCTCTCATACTGCTGGACATTAACCTCGGAAACGCCTCAGGTTTCGAATTGTGTAAAAGGCTGCGTCAGAAGACACAGATTCCAATTATGTTCATCAGCGCACGATCCAGTGATGATGATATTTTGATCGCGCTTAATATCGGCGGCGACGATTATATTCAAAAGCCGTACAAGCTAAGTGTATTGCTGGCGAAGGTAAAAGCAGTACTGAAAAGGTATGGAAGCGGGGGGTATAACGACAAGGCAGCCGAAATGTTGGAATTCGGACCCGTTAAGATCGATCTATCGCTTAACCGCGTGAGCGTGAACGGAGTAGATACTAAGCTGAAAAATTTGGAGTACAAGCTGCTGTGCTACTTGGTAAAGAACAAAAACAAAGTTATAACTAAGGAAGAACTTTTCTATAACGTTTGGGAAGACTCAATCACAAGCGATGGAACACTTAATGTCCATATTCGTCACTTAAGAGAAAAGATTGAACCCGATCCTAACAAGCCTACATATATCCGTACTGTCTGGGGGACAGGGTACGTGCTGGAGGACGGCACCCGATGAGGAAGAGGGGCATTTTCGCAACCCTGATCACGATCATACTTGCTGGCATTTTACTATCTATCTTCGTACTCCAAACAGAAACTGAAACCAAAGTGGATGTCGTAGTGGTGAACGAGACGGTGAAGACCGTAGAGCAGCATTGGGGGAGCTTGGACGAAGGTGACTTCAGTCAGATCCATCAGCAATTCGCCGTGCTTAATCACAAAGGGGAACTGATCTACCAGAGCAGTCCTTCCGTAACCATGTCCATTAACGAAGCATTAAAAAACCGCGATACGATCGTCGATATTCGGATCGATAACACTATCGTTGGAAAGATGATTATGCAGCATGACGATGCGCAAACGCTATACTTCATTAAATACAGGATTGCCACCATCCTGATTACATCCTTCACACTTCTTACCATCCTGTGTGCGCTGTACGTAGTCTTTCTCAATCGAACAATCTTTCGCCCGTTCCGCGAGCTGCAAGCTTTCGCAGCGAATGTGGCGAGCGGAAAACTGGATGTGCCGCTTACGATGAGTCGTGATAATCCGTTCGGTGCTTTTACGGAGAGCTTTGATATTATGCGCGAGGAGTTAGCAGCTGCAAGGCAAAGTGAATACGAAGCGAATCGCAGCAAGAAGGAGCTGGTGGCCAGCCTCAGCCACGATATTAAGACGCCGGTCGCCTCAATCAAGGCAGTGAGCGAGCTGATGCTGCTCCGGGCAATCGACGAGAAGTCGGAGAAGCAGCTGAACACGATCTATGGGAAGGCGGAGCAAATCGATCTGCTCGTGACGGACATGTTCCATGCGACCTTAGAAGAATTGAACGAGCTCAGCGTCAAGCCTGCCGAGGAACTTAGCTCTTTCCTCTATGGGATGATTAGCAGTGCAAACATTCACGGTCAGATCCATTGCGAGCCGATCCCGGACTGTATGATTGTTACTGATATCCACCGCTTCCAACAGGTGTTAGACAATGTCGTGAGTAATGCCCACAAATATGCGGGCACGCCAATCACTATCGACTCGCGACTGACAGATTCGCATCTAGAGCTCCACATAAATGACAACGGTCCTGGTATTCCTGATGATGAGCTTCCACTCTTATTCAACAAGTTTTACCGGGGAAGCAATGCTGAAGGACGCAGCGGATCAGGGCTTGGGCTCTATATCTCAAAATACTTGATGCATCGCATGCAGGGAGATATCGCCTGCCGTAACCGGGAGAGCGGCTTTACGGTGACGCTGACCATACCCTTGGCTTAACAGAATTAAGAATTAGCTAAGAAACGGATAGAGATTAACTAATAATTGCCGCGGTATGATGAGACTGTAATCGAGATTACAGTCTCATTCGTATGGAACCGGAAGGTTCGGAAAGGTGGAACTATCGATGCTTGAAACCGAATTATTACGAACCGAAAAATTATGCAAAACCTTCTCCAGAGGCGGCGTTCAGCAGCACGTTCTCAAAAATTTGGATATCTCCCTCGTGCGGGGTGATTTTACGGTCATAATGGGCAACTCGGGATCAGGAAAGTCGACCTTGCTCTACGCGCTTAGCGGAATGGATAAACCTACGCTTGGCGAGATTTATTTCGGCGAGCAGAAGTTATCCAAAATGAACAACGATCAGCTGGCTGTGTTCCGGCGGCGGAATTGCGGCTTCGTCTTCCAGCAGATTCATCTGCTCGACAATATGAGCATATTGGACAATGTGCTGGCGAGCGGTTTACTTGTGAGTAAGGACCGCCGAACCCTGACAGCCAAGGCCAAGAAGCTGTTCGCCCAAATGGGGCTGAACGAATCGGCGTGGAGCAAATTTCCATCCCAGCTCTCCGGCGGCGAAGCGCAGCGGGCAGGCATCGTACGGGCGCTCATTAACGATCCTAACCTTATTTTCGCGGATGAACCGACCGGGGCCCTGAATTCTGCGTCAAGTGACAGCGTGCTGAATGTCCTGACGGATGTGAACCAGAACGGACAGAGTATTGTAATGGTAACACACGATCTGAAAACGGCCCTTCGCGGCAACCGTGTGCTGTACCTTCGTGACGGTGTCATCTGCGGTGATCTAAAGCTAGAACCGTATCAGCACGAGCAACAGCATTCCCGGCACGAAAAGCTGACGGCTTTCCTGGCCGAGATGGGGTGGTAAGATGAAGATCTGGCATATCACCTCAGCCAATATTCGAAATGGAAAAAGCGCGACCTTTTCGCTATTTATTCTAATCGTCATTGCCGCATTGCTTTTGAATGTCGGTTTAACCGTGCTGACGAAGATGGGAACCTTTTTCGATGAAAAATCTGCGATGCTGAGCGAACCGCAAATCAGTATCGTGACGACTCAGAGCAACTACATGCCGGATTACCGTGAGTATTTGGAGAGCCAACCGGAAGTAAGAGCAACGGAGGAGGAAGGCGTCATCGTTCTGAACGCGGCCAAATTCCTATACGGAGACAGTGACATCAGCCTGGCCGCCTTCCTGTTCAATGCCGACACTGAGCGCCGCTTCGCCCCGATAACGAAGGTAGAGGAGCTGGATGGTCCGACTGAGCAAGGAGACATCTACGTTCCGCTCAGCTTCAAGGTAAGCGCAGGCTATCAGCTGGGTGATTCGTTCGATCTTACCTATAGGGATCAGGTGTTACATTATCGAATTAAAGGTTTTTTCGAGACGTCCATGATGGGAACTCCGAATATGGGGGTCATGAAATTTTTTGTACCGGAAGCTTCTTATGATTATCTGTCCGAAACAGTTGGAGCTGAAGCGGCGGGGATGTCCATCTCAGTGGGTCTCCATGATTCTAGCGTATCATCGGAACAGCGCCAATCCTTCGAGAGACAATTTCCGGATACAAGCTTGGACGTGAACGAGCCAAGGTACTGGCAAATCGACAGTGATCTCGTTAAAAGCGTCGGTTCGATGACAATCAATATCGTGGCCATGATTCTGGTTGCATTCGCTGCTGTCATCGTTCTGGTAACTCTGTTAGTTATTCAATATCGAGTAGCGAATAGTATCGAGGATGGCATTGTCAATCTTGGCGTGTTGAAGGCGATGGGGTTCAGCAGCGGGCAAATCATCGCTTCCACCGTTTTGCAATTCTTGTTAGTCACTGCAGCCGCAGGCATCGTCGGGGCAGCCCTCTCCTATGCGGTACTGCCCGTATTCGGAGGCATCGTCACGACCTTATCGGGCTTGAGATGGCAGATGGGAGTCGATGCCTCTCTTAACGGCTTCAGTTTGTTGGTCATAATACTATTAGTGCTAGCCGTTATGTTGATCGCTTCCGCACGGGTCCGTTCACTTCATCCAGTGACAGCACTACGCGGAGGCATCCGCACGCACAGCTTCCGGTTCAATCGGTTTCCGCTTGACCGGACGACGGGAGGACTTCAGCTCTTGCTGGCCTGTAAAGCTATGATTGTGAACAAAAAACAGAACGTGATGATCGCTGTTATCATTGCCGCGATTACGTTTGCGTCCATTTTTTCTGTCGTGTTGTATTACAATATCGCATCAGATAAGACCGCTTTTGTTAAGCTCGTAGGCGCGGAGACATCGAATGTGATGGTGCATGCAGCCTCTTCGGAAGATAGCGGGCAGCTGAAAGAGGAAATCGGCGGGATGGATGGCGTAAGCAAAGTGGCCCTGATGGATATGACGACGTTGAAGCTGGATGGCCATAGCGTATATACGTCGGTCTCGGACGATTTTGCAAAGATAGAGAATCAAAGTGTCTTTGATGGGCGTTTCCCGAAATACGACAACGAAATCGCGATCACCTGGGTTGTGGCGGAGCTAATAGGCAAAGAGGTGGGCGATACGCTTCAAGTGAAGGCCGGAGATGCCTCTTATGAGTACCTCATAACCGGACTTAGCCAGTCCATCAGCAATTTAGGACAGACCGCTTATATTACTGAGCAGGGGATGCAGCATGTCCTGCCAGGTTACAAAGGAACGAGCATCCAAGTGTATCTGGACGAAGTGGATAATAGCAGCTTTATGGAGCAAGTCAAACAGCAGTATGGCGATAGGGTTGGGAATATTGTAGATGTGGAAGAAATGATCAACGGACAGAGCAGCATGTATACTACTGCTGTATTCGCTGTGATGGTCATCGTGCTGGTCATTACGATTCTAGTTGTCACCTTAATTCTGTATCTGGTCATCAAGAAGATGATACTGAAAAAGAAGAAAGAACTTGGTATTCTGAAATCAATCGGCTATACGACGTTCCAGCTTATGACGCAGATATCGTTTAGCTTTGTGCCCGTCGTTATCACGGGTGTCTTCGTTGGTGGATTGCTGGGCTGCCTTTTCACGAATTCGGTACTAACGTTGCTTTTGTCGGGAGCAGGCATCCGGAAGGTGGATTTTATCGTTCATATGCCGCTCATCTTCGTCTTTTGTGCCGGCCTGATCGTGTTCGCTTACTTCATCTCAATGCTGGTGTCCAGGGGGATTAGAAGGATTACCGCTTACGGATTAATTACAGAATAATAGTGCAATTATTATTATTAGCTGCCCTTTTTACTTCCAAAAACGCGAAAGCTGCCGTAAATTTCAGACATTACGAACATATAGAATTGAAAACCGCAAGGGAACCCGGAAAAGTTGCAGCCTATTCGTCTTAAGTAAAAAAGTTCTTGTCAAAACTCAATGACAAGAACTTTTTTACTTTGAGGAAATGGACAAGTCCATCGGGGGATTGATTTACGTTATCTCCTAGACGCACAAAAACCTTTTACCCGGAATTTTGGAGTTAAGGCTTTTAAAGTGAATTAGACTCGATAGATATGTATCTTAATCTAACGGATAGATATGCGTTAATTACGAAACTTCAAAACTCTTTTCAATTTAGATTCTCCCCACCTTGAAAAAGATGGGGAGATCAAACGAACGAATTGATTATTTAAAGAAAATGGGCCATCTTCATATTACCTAATATCATTAATACCCTTTAAAAGCTTTGACAATGATTACGAGCAAAATAAACAATACTAGGACAGCTCCGATGGTGTTGTTGTCTTTGTGAGAACCTCCACTGTAAGAACCACCAACATATTCATATCCACTCATTCGTTCCACCTCCTTGCTGAATCATGCTAACATTCTATGCAGTTTACTTCAGGATGATTGGGTTATAGTCCTTAAGGGATAAACATCACGATTAGGGTATACAACACAATGAGTAGAAGTCACCATAACAGCACTTTTCGGTTCAATTTATTCTGAGCATCGTTTTTCGGAAAAAACATTCGATCGATAAGACGATGGGAAATGACTCCAATTTCCGTCCACAGCGCCTCCACATCGGTGGATGTGTTTAACAGTCTATTTGCGACCATTCGGTCAGCAGATTTAAAACGTCTGCCAACAAATTGGCTAATGAGTTCCTCTTTGATAAAGAAACGTACAAGTTTCTCATCCAGCATTCACTAACTCTTCAGATTTTCATTAAGTTATTGGGCAGATTAACTTATTAACCAAGTTGATTTCCTTTTACTTAAAGATGGCTTTATATAATAATCTTTATTAATCAAAAGACTCCTTTTCATAGTTGAGGAAGAAAGTCAGAGGGGGAAGAAGTAGTGAAAATAGAGAGACTTATGGCGATTACTATCTTGTTATTAAATCGAAAACGGATGCAAGCACAGGATTTAGCCGACCGATTGGAGGTGTCTTTGCGTACAATTTACCGCGATCTGGACAGGTTAAATATGGCGGGCATCCCGATCGTTTCCTATACCGGCGGAGAAGGTGGCTTTGAAATTATGGAAAGCTTTCGCCTGGACAGGCAGGTGTTATCGATGGATGATCTCACCGCGCTCACGATTGCCTTGCGAGGACTCCAATCATCAAAAGCATATTATGGCGGGAAGCTTGACGTGTTATTGGAGAAAGTCGGTGCGTTAGTTTCTAAAGCAGAAGGGAAGGGATTCATTAATACGGAACCCGTCATGATTGATCTAGACCCCTGGCGGAACAGTGATACCGAAAAGTTAAAATACGAAGCATTGAACAAAGCCATTAATGAATCCAGACTGATTTCCTTCTCTTATACAGACATCCGGGGGAATGAAACCAAAAGGCAAATTGAACCGATGGGTCTCGTTTTGAAGGGATATACATGGTATTTATACGGTTTCTGCTTACAACGAGACGATTTTCGCAACTTCAGGCTATCGAGGATCCGCGGATTAACTTCGCTTCATGACAGGTTTGATCGTCGAGCAATCTCTTTATCCGAACTGAATGATCAATGGGGTCCAAAACGTGAGGATAACTTGATCGATTTGATTCTAAAATTTAAGGGGACTGCAAGAGCCCAAGTCGAAGATTATTTCGATGAGACCGAAGTCGAGTGTCAGTCCGATGGATCGCTTATCGTGCGTGTACAGTACCCGGAAAACGACTGGTTGATTGGTTTTCTGCTCAGTTTCCGAACAGAAGTTTGCGTGTTAGAACCAATGAGAATCGCTTCTGCTGTAAGAAAAGCAGCAATCGAGATTAGTGAAATGTATCGGGGTTGTTGACAGCCCGTTGTCAACAAAGATGGATTATCCTATGTTCTGAATCATGCTTCATCCAGTGATTCGAACATTAGAGGAGGTAATCCAAATGAATAATATTAAACAGCATCTAGAGGCTAATAGTTGTAACGATAGCTTGTATATCAAGCCTTTCCGAATTCAGATTCCCCAGCAATCGATAGACGACTTACAAGAGCGATTAGCACATACTCGCTGGCCCGATGAACTTAGCGGCGTTGACTGGGATTATGGTGTACCTGTTCAATATCTTGCCGAACTCGCGGAATATTGGCGGTCAGGGTACGACTGGCGAAAGTATGAAGAGATGTTAAATCGATTCCCGCAATTTACAACCACAATTGATGGACAACTAATACACTTCCTCCATGTGCGATCTCCTGAACCTGATGCCATGCCGCTGATTCTTACCCATGGTTGGCCAGGGTCAATTGTCGAATTTGTAAATATTATCGGTCCACTAACTGATCCTAGGGCGCATGGAGGTCGCTCGGAAGATGCTTTTCACGTGGTCATCCCATCGATTCCAGGCTTCGGGTTTTCCGGTCCGACAACAGTACCCGGTTGGAACACCAGTCGAGTAGCAAAGGCGTGGACGGAACTGATGAGTCGACTGGGCTACGAACGCTTTGGCGCACAAGGCGGGGATACGGGAGCAATTATTTCTCCGAAACTTGGAGCTGTTGCTCCGGATCGTGTGATAGGCGTTCATTCCAACGGATTGACAGCGTTCCCTTTAGGAGATCCTTCAGAAAGCATCGGTTTAACAGATGTTGAAATGGATCGCTATAACAGGCTAACCTCTGAAGGCTTTGAAACGTCAGGCTATGCTATCATTCAAGCTACGCGACCACAGACGCTTTCATATGGCCTTACCGATTCTCCAGTCGGGCAGTTGGCTTGGATTGTTGAGAAATTTAGAGAATGGACCGATCCATCCTTTTCACTTCCGGAAGAAGCGGTAGATCGTGACCTTCTGCTTACTAATGTATCGTTATATTGGTTTACTGGGACTGCAGGGTCCTCAGCCCGCATATACAAGGAAGATTCAGTGTCTTGGGGCGTACCAGGGTCGCGCACTACCATTCCGACAGGCATTGCAGTATTTCCAAACGATACTTCGATCCGTCGGATGGTTGAACGTGATCATCATGTGGTGCATTGGTCGGAATTTGACAGGGGTGGCCATTTTGCGGCGCTTGAGGCTCCAGATTTGTTAGTCGAAGACATTCGAGCTTTTTTTAACAAGCTGCGCTAGTTCCTTACCCAAAATCTCTGTATCTTGGCCCCTTTATTATAGTGGATGCATTAACAGGAAAAGTTAGTTCGAAAAATAAATAGAGCAGCTGCTTTTGGCAGCTGTTCTATTTTTCTTTAAGTTACCGGCGAGTATAGCATACAAGTCTAGATTGTGCATACAGAGAATAACAATGATTTGAGATGTTTCTAACATATCCTTACAAATATCACTGTCATATTAGATGCAGCCTTATTTTCACTTCCGGATCATGAGGCCTCTACCAGGGTAATTATAGTTAAGCTTGCACTTAAGATTTATGATATGTTGTACTTTATATCTTTCTCGCATCTTTCCTGTGAAATGGGATGTGATATAAAGTGGGGCGTTTTTATACAAAAAAATGTCGTAGG
Organism: Neobacillus mesonae; assembly: GCA_023715865.1. GTDB lineage: Bacteria > Bacillota > Bacilli > Paenibacillales > Paenibacillaceae > Paenibacillus. Next base: position 919,274 of record JAMBOW010000001.1, on the reverse strand, counting down.
AGGTGAAAGAGATGCTGAAAATCCTCATTACCTGGGTGTTATTTATTCTAATTTTATTCCTCTTGGTTAAAGGGATTCGTAAGCTTTCTAGCACGGGAGCGGGCTCAAGCTTCAGTGGCGGCGGATGGTTGATTGGACTTTTCATTGTGGGTGCAGTGCCACTCGGTTTTGCGTTGTATACAGAGATCACCTACGAACGTCTGGATGCCAACATCGGGTTGGGACTTGCCATGCTATTTGCTTGGGCATACTGTGCTCTTTTGTTATGTGTGGCACTAGTGATATGGGGAGTGTACATGTACAAAAGGAACAACAAGAAGTGAATAGGCTGATTAAAAAGACCGTTAGAATAAGCTATAGGCTGTGTGAAACATTACAAGTGAATAGATACTCCAATTGAAGTCGCTTATTTAGCGGCTTTTTGTTTTGTCGAAATATGTTCTTGTCTGATTGCCGATTAGGTATAAATCCATCTGAATCTTACAGATATATCATTTAGCTAAAGGGCGGAACAATGCAACTTTTCTGTTGACGACACCTTTACTAGGTAGTATCATTTTACCAATTTAGCTTATTTATAGGGAGGATATAGATGTCTAATATTCAGGCAATTGTACTGGACCTGGACGGAACCTTGCTCGGAAGTGATAAATCGATATCTCCTAGAAATTATGAGGCAGTTAAAAGATGTTTTGATTCCGGAATTCATATTATAATTGCCACAGCGCGGCCGCCTAGAGCGGCAAATCAATTTTTGAAGAGTTTCCCATTTGTAGACTACATCGTTTATTACAACGGTGCTTTAGTTACTTGCAAATCTAAGCAAAATGAGAAGCACATAAGTATTCCTATGGAGATCAGCCAACAGATCAACCAATTCATCGAATTACGGGTACCTCAATCGACCATCTCATATGAGGTAAATGATTCATGGTACACGTGCAGCCCCGTTCTCGACTCTCAATACGCTCAATTAGGCATCCGCTCGAATGATCCAAAACCCCAGGTTGTTGATAAAGATTATATTAGATCACTTTCACCAACAAAAATATTAGTTCTAGGCTGCAGCACATGGACGGATCTATGCGAGCAATTCGGTGACCATGTGAACGTAATCGCAACCGATGCAGGAGTATTAGTCCAAATCATGCATAAATCAGCCTCAAAGGAAAGTGCCGTGCAATGGATATTAAGCGAGATCGGAGTGGAATCAGAAAATGTAATGGTATTAGGGGATGATTTTAACGATTTAGGCTTATTTCATATGTCTGGATTTCCAGTTGCAATGGAGAACGCGATAATTGAACTAAAAAATTGTGCGGCTCACATAACCGATTCAAATGATAATGATGGTGTTGCTGTTGCCATTGAGAGATTTGTGGTGTAATCACTTGCCGAAGATGATTGCTCAAAATCAAGCTCCCTGAGCATCTTCAACTAAAAATTGTCCAAAGATCATGAGCTTCAACTAGAGGTAATGAAATCTGAAATGCAACGAGGGGTAAATATCAACAACATGTTTAGTTTTTTAAAGAGAAAATACAATTTTTTTAAGCCTTCACAAGTCCGTATCTCAATTGAAGAGCAGCTCATAAATTTAGGTAGAGTGGGCATTACGATGAATGGAAAAATAAAAATAAGGGACATATTAGATTTCAAAATTAGAGATTATGAGGAACGCCCTTACATTCATCTCCTAATGAGTATGGGAAGGATGAGAAACAACGTGAAAATCAGCAGCAATCCATACTTGACTAATGACGTTTGGTGCTTCGATCGCGAATGTATCGAGGATCACGGGGATTATGTACAAATAGTAAAACGGATTGCGGATATGGTTGAGCCGACGATAAACGTTACAGAGATTCGGGATTACGTGGACATTGAATCGGAAGAGGTGTGGATCGCTTTTAGCGCGAACGGGTTGAACTATCGATATTCCCTTTCCGTACAGGACGATTGGTTGAGCCTTGAAATCTTCATGATTTTCTCTGAACTGCTTGCTGCAAATGGTAGTAATAAAAGATTCTTCTACGCGGATACCGGTAATGAACTATTAGTCGTTCTTATTAATCGAGACCAGTTCACTCCATTGAACAAGTTAATTAATATCTTCAGCTCTACTAGCCGAGTATAGAGATATCAACCTTCCAACTTAAAAAGATCTTTGTTGTATCTCAAGAGTATCATATAGAGCATGACACTTGAAAATTGGTATTAAAATCGCTTACAATACAAGCTGGTTTGATTGCTCCCTACCAAGTTGAACGAATGATGACAACAGCATTATTGTTAAAAGTAATGTTCTATTAAAATGCTTAATTACTCTTCAAACAAGACATTCACACTACACTAAGGAGTTTATTCACATGAATATTAAAGAGCAACTACACAATGGGAGTTTGTATTTACCCGGAGATGAAGAACTGAGTAAAGAACAAGTCGTTTGTTTAGAACGATTGTATGATTTTAACATGACTCGACCGTTGGAGTTTGAAAAAAGAAAGGAATTACTCAATCAAATGTTTGCCGAAATGGGTGAGGGGTGTTATATTGAGCCGCCTCTGCATTCTAATTGGGGCGGTAAACATGTACACTTTGGAAAAAATGTATATGCAAACTTCAATCTAACTTTGGTTGACGATACTCATATTTATGTAGGCGATTACACTATGTTTGGTCCAAATGTAACCGTAGCAACAGCGGGTCATCCGATTTTACCTGAACTTCGTGAACAAGCGTACCAATTCAATGCCCCCGTAACTATTGGAAGGAATTGTTGGATTGGAGCGGGTGCAATTATTCTTCCCGGTATTACTATTGGTGATAATACAGTAATCGGAGCAGGAAGTGTGGTTACTAAGGATATTCCTTCAGATGTAGTAGCCGTAGGTAATCCATGCAAAGTGCTTCGTGAAATTAATGAGCAAGATAAAAAGTATTATTTTAAAGATCGAAAAATAAATAGTGGAGATTTTAATTAGAGGCAATGTTTTCTTTAGTTTCATATAGAAGCAGTTTCGTTAAATACATGTATTCGTTAAGTGATATCTCCTAACTTCTAAATTCCATTGGGAGTCGAGATAAGCTGACTGAGAGTGTATCCCATAAGGTATTTACTGTACACGCCCAGATAACTGGGCGTTTTTTGTCTTTGTTGGAATTAAAAATAGCTGACCGTCATCTTTAAAAAATGAGTTCGCTAGCCAGTTATTTCACCAAAGTACCTCGCAAAAAAATTTCGACAATCTCCTTGCCTAAACTTAAAGTTGAACCAAACTTCTTTATAGTGTCTTCCTTGTTACCAATGACCATCATTGTTGAGAAAGCTTGAGCAAGTAGCATGGGATCGTTCCTACGAAGTATATTATGATCCATCGCTTCTTTAAAATAGTCAGCTAGCTCTGAATATATCTTATGTTCAGCTTTCCTAATTTCCTGTATCTGTTCCTCACTTAAATATCTCTCCGCTTCTTTGAGAATGGTCTCAATCTCCGCATGCGGATTAGATAATCTTACTTCAGCCAAATTTAACAGTCCTGCTTCCAAATGTTCTGCTTCTCTTAACAATCTTGACGTATTTTGGTGCACATTTTTAAACATGGTCGTAACCGCGACCTTAAAAAGCTCTGGTTTACTAGTGAAATGATAATAAATGGATGGTTTAGTTACATTGCATGATTTAGAAATTTGTTGAAGCGACACAGGCTCATAACCATGCTCCATAAACAACTTGGCTGCCGTTTGAAGAATAACTTCTTGTATGGGTAGATCATATTCTGCTTGTTTGGGTCTTCCTGGTGAACGTTGAATATCTTTACTCATTATCATTACCTCCGTGAATATTTTATGACAACTTGTCTATTTGAACAAATACATCTTGTAATTATACTTACCGGTAAATATAATTTACTAGAATTGAGTCAGCAATTCAATGATAAATAAGAAAGCGAGCAGGTGAATTTGAGTTGAGAAATATCATACTTTTGAAACGATTCAGTTATGTAACCACCATTTTTATGTTCTTTGCCACATTTGGGGGCGGCATCGTCACTCGTACTGAGTCTGGGCTTGGCTGCGGAAACGAATGGCCGTTATGTCACGGGAAATTTGTTCCTGCCCATACCATTGCTTCGGTCATTGAATACACGCATCGATTGGTGAGTACGACAGCAGGAATATTAGCAGTAGTTACGCTCGTGTTATTGCTTTTGTATGGCCAAAAACGAAGAGACTTACAATTTTTCGCTTTGCTTACCTTCATATTTGTAAGTATTCAGGGAGCAATGGGGGCGCTAGCTGTCGTATTTACGCAATCTCCTCCAGTTATGGCGCTTCATCTAGGGTTTGCTTTCATTTCTCTTGCCAGTTCATTAATGACGAGTCTTGGACTAAGGCAAGAGGAGAAGCTGGGCGGGCTTGCAGTGTTCCACCAAATGCCAAGAACGAGTAAGAGCTTTCGTAATTTCGTGTGGATCTTAACCATTTATTCATATGTAGTTGTCTATACTGGAGCTTTTGTTAGTCATACCGATTCAGCAGGCGCATGTTCTGGATTTCCTCTGTGCAATGGATCGATGCTGCCAGAATTGTCTGGGGGCGTGGGGATCGCATTCATTCACCGATTAGCAGGTTTTATTCTCGTTTTTCTTATCTTGGTTCTTTGGTTAGGAATTATCAGAAAATATAAGAATAATAGAGAGCTGAAGGTCCTTGGCAATATCTCAGTTGTCCTTATTCTGTTTCAAGTTCTTTCCGGCGCTGGGCTCATGCTCACCATGCATCGTCCCGAAGTGTATATGTTTGTGGTGCTCGCTCATATGACGAGCATAGCGGTTCTTTTCGGACTGCTATCTTACATGAGCTATATCGTCTGGAGACTGGCAAAGCCTGCCGTTTAATCATCTAAAATGAAATTTAATCATCGAGAAGGGGTTTTAACTTTGACAAAGACAATGAAAAAAAACAAATGGACTAAATTTCTGATATGGGGATGCTCGCTCATCGTGATTGCAGTCATTGGCTTATCGGTATACCTTAATTCGATAACTTATAGTCCTTCCCATCAAGCAGAACTCGCTTTTCAGAGTGATAGTCAAGTCAAAGTAACAGAAGTCAAAGACGGTTACAAATTTGAGCCTGAAACAGGGAATGTCATCGAACCGAATATCATTTTTTATCCAGGAGGTCTGGTAGAACCGGAAAGCTACTCACCCTTTGCAAGGGGGCTGGTTGAACTGGGACATCGCGTATACATTGCAGACATGCCGCTGAATCTAGCCATTTTCGGTCAAAATAAAGCCGATTCCTTTATTGAAGAACACCCAGATGAATCATTTGTTATTGGAGGACACTCTTTAGGAGGATCATTTGCAGCTAGATATGCATCTGAGCACAGTGAGGAGCTTGATGGTGTATACTTCCTGGCTTCATATGCAGATGAGGGTGGATCATTAAAAGATACAGATCTTTCAGCTCTGCAAATTACAGGTACAGAAGATAACGTTCTGAATAGAGAATCTTGGGAAAATGCTAAAACCAATCTGCCTGCAGATACTTTGTATGTCAGTGTAGAAGGAGGGAACCATGGGCAATTCGGATCCTATGGAAAGCAAAAAGGGGATAACGATCCAACCATTAAAGAGGAGGAGCAATTACAAAAGGTTCTTCTTGCCATAGAGGATTGGATCGCCAAAATAAATAGTCACTAAGTCATAGCAATGAAGAATGCACAGGAGGCAGCCGGAAAATTCGGCTGCTTTTTATTAAAGCTAATGGGCAGGTTAGCGTAGACAGATCGCAAAAAATAAGCTAATAATGAATTACTTATTCAGAAAGAAGGGGAAATGATGCGCATCATAACTCTATGTGGCTCCACTAAGTTTAAAAAGGAGTTTGAACAAGCGAATGCATTCTTAACTCTCCGAGGTAACATCGTCATTAGCTTGGCCTTTTTTGAACAAAGCGAAGGATTTGAGATTACAGACAAACAAGCTGATTTACTTGCAGACCTTCATTTGAAGAAAATTGACTTATCAGATGAGATTTTTGTAGTGGATGTTGGAGGTTACATAGGAAGCAGTACAATGAAAGAGATTGAGTACGCTAAAAAGAAGGGAAAAGAGGTTCGTTATTACTCAACCAGCAAGATTCCATCAATGATTGAGCTAACGAGCAGGGGAGTAGAGCGATAGTTTAGAATTGATTTTATTAAACTTGATGAAGAACTAGGTCTATGATGTTAAAAAAACCTTCGCACAAACATGCGAAGGTTTTTACTATCGTAGCGGCCTAACCCCAGGATTATTGAATCTCAACCAAAATTTTAGCTTGGCTTTTATCTTTCAACAGAAGCTCAAGCCCATCTTCAATAATACGATCCAGTGTGATTTTTTTAGTAATAACTTTCTTCACATCCATTTTTCCTTCAGCAATGAGTGAAATGACTTCAGGGAAAATATGTCGATAAGCAAGGATCGAGGTAATATTCGCTTCTTTCGTCATAAGTTCCATAATATCTACTTTTGGTGCTTCTGCAAAAGCTGCGATGACCATGACCTCTCCGCCTTTTTTGACAACAGATAAAGCGCTTGAGAAGGTTGGCTGAACCCCTGCAGCTTCATAAGCGACTTCAACACCACCTGCGGCAGCAATGATATCATTCGGATTGTCTTTCAAACTATTGATCGTAATAGCACCTAACGAAGAAGCAAGCTCCAAGCGTTCGTCTGAAACATCAATGGCAAATATTTTAGCAGCTCCAGCTGATTTAGCCGCCAGAATGGTGAGCAGCCCAATAGGTCCTGCTCCAAATACAGCGACATTGTTACCAACCTTTAATTGACTTTGTCGAACCGCATGAAGAGCGACTGAAGTTGGTTCCACTAGCGCACCTTCCTCGAATGAAACCTCGTCTGGAAGCTTATGCAGCATGTATGGCTCTACAATGACATATTCAGCAAACCCTCCGTTATCATTCAAACCAATAAATCCGAACTGATTACACTGATTGTAGTTTCCTTTTTTACAATTCTCACATTTACCACAATAGATCAGTGGTTCAATGGCTACTCGATCGCCAACGCTGTAACCTGTTACGTCTTCGCCAATTTCTTCAATAATACCTGAAAATTCATGTCCAAGTGTAAGCGGAGCCATTTTTCCTGATATAGGATGGGGAACACCTGTCTGAACTCCGATTCCGTGGTGATAAGCATGCAGATCGCTACCGCATATACCAGCATATTTAACTTTAATTTTTACTTTGTCCTTGGGTGTAGAAGGAACCTCTAATTGTTCAAGACGTACGTCTTTGATTGCATAGAACACTGCTGCTTTCATATGAGCCATCCCCTTAAATGTAATTATATAAGCGATTTACAATACGATTATACCGCTTGGAGAATAATAAGATATAATTAACCTTTATAATAACCCTATAAGGTTAGCTAATAGCTAAGGAGCAAATGATGAATATTGAGCAACTAGAGTATATCGTAGAGATCGCTAAATCAGGTTCATTTTCTGCTGCTGCAAATCAGCTGCATGTCACTCAATCTGCATTGTCTCAATCCGTCTCCAAACTGGAGGAGGAACTTGGAATTACAATTTTTAAGCGATCATATGCGGGAGCACAGGCTACAGCAGAAGGCAGAAAGATTCTGATCAAGGCGATTGAAGCCATTCAAACCATAGATGAGATCAGAGAGCTTTCACTATTTGAGAAAAATCGGATCAGCGGTGAACTGAATGTGTCTGCCTTCCCAGGAGTAATGCCGATGCTTGTTCGCTGTCTAGCGGCAATTAAACAAGACTATCCATTGGTTAAGATCAATATTGAAGAAAGCACATCAAAATGTATCTTGGAGGATGTACGCTCCAATGAGATCAGCCTCGGGCTGATCGCAATGTATAAAAAAGACATTGAACAGCTTGCAGGACTTGTATTTGAGCCCATCGTTCATGGAGAATTCGTTATTTGCGCGAACAAGAATTCAGCGATAGCCCAAAACAAATCTTTACATCCCAAGGAACTGAGAAAATATCAATTTGCGCTGTTCAAAGATATGTTTGTGGAGGATTTTTTAACAGAATACCAGTCAAACTTTGGGGAGCTGCCTATTCTTTTTCAAACGAATAACGGGGAAGCAATAAGAACTGCACTTCAGGAAGATATGGCCGCTACAATAGGTCATGATTTCTCTTTTACTGGGCAAGGGGGATTAACAAACGATCAGTTTGCCTTAATTAAGATAAAGCCTTTCGTATACCCTGCCATGCAGGTTGGCTGGATACGCTCTGAGAAGAATCACATGTCATTGTTACACCAGCTCTGTATGGTTAAATTTGAGCAAGAAATGTATAAAGGTAGGCTATAAACATTAAAGAACCCTACAATAAAATCTAAATGCAAATAACCCCGGAGTTATTACCGGGGTTATGGTCCTCTACTTTATTCTTTGAGCGCACCGATCATAACGCCGTGTACAAAATATTTTTGCAAAAACGGATACAGGATCAAGATTGGCAATGTAGATACAATGATCGTGGCGTACTTTATCGTAATCCCAATATCCATACGATCGCCGGTTGCTGCTCCTGTCATCATACTATCTGTGCTATTTGAAATCAGAATTTCCCTAAGCACCAGCTGAAGCGGGAACAATTCACGGTCACGTAAATAAATCAATGCACTGAAATAGGAATTCCAATGTCCGACGGCGTACCATAAGATCATCACGGCAATGACGGGCATGGACAGGGGGATAATGATTCTGGCCATAATAACCCAGTCATTTGCCCCGTCAATGCGCGCGGATTCCTCCAAACTGGCTGGAATGCCTTGAAATGCGGTTCGCATAATAATTAAATTGAACGAATTGATTGCTCCCGGTAAGAGAAGTGCCCAGGGTGTATTTAACATTCCGAGATTGTTAACCAGCAGGAAAGACGGAATAAGTCCACCACTGAACACCATTGTGATTACAATAAAAAACATGATGTGGTTCTTAAAGTACACATTACGACGGGAGAGAGCATAGGCACCAAGCGTTGTCATAATCAAGTTGATCGCTGTACCTACCGTCACATAGAACAGCGTATTCCGGTAGCCTGTTGTCACCATTGGATTTTCTAATACTGCTTTGTAGGCATCCAGACTAAATCCCAGGGGTGAGAACAGCATGCCGCGAAATTGTGCCATTTCCGTAGGATCACTAAGAGATGCAAACAGGATATAGATAAAAGGATATAGTGTAACGAAGCAAAGTAATATCATAAAGCAAGTATTAAACCAGGCAAATATGATTTCGCCCAAAGAACGTTTATAGGTCATTGTTCACGTCCCCCTTACCACAATCTATGTTCGCTTACACGCTTGCTAATGGTATTGGCCATTACAAGTAAAATGAAGCTGATGACAGAATTAAATAAGCCTACTGCAGCGGAATACCCAAAATCGGCTCCAAGGATACCCTTCCGGTATACATAGGTCGAGATGACATCAGCAGTTTCATACGTAAGTGGGTTGTATAGCAGTATGATTTTTTCACTTCCCACGGCAAGGATGGATCCTATGTTCAGAATAAACAGGATTACTATCGTAGGCATAATGCCTGGTATTGTAATATGCAGGGTTTGCTTCCAGCGTCCTGCACCATCAATCCGAGCCGCATCGTACAGCGTAGGATCAATGGAAGACATCGCGGCTAGATAGATAATTGAACCCCAGCCAATCCCTTGCCAGATCCCGGAGGATACATAGATTGATCGAAACCATTCAGACTCTTGTAGGAAAGAGATGGGCTCCATCCCAAAAAAGGCAAGCACATTATTAATCAAGCCATCGCGAGCAAGAAAGTCAACCATCATTCCGGCAACGACGACAATTGAAATGAAGTGTGGGAGATAACTGATGGTTTGTACGACACGCTTGAACATGATCTGTCGAATCTCATTAAGTAAGAGAGCCAGGATGATAGGGGCAGGAAAAGCAAACAACAGCTCATAGAAGCTAATCATTAAAGTGTTGCGGAGAAGTCGCCAAAAGTAAGGGTTCTCAAAAAAGTTCTGGAAATGAGTGAAGCCAACCCAAGGACTATCCCACACACCTTGGGCTATGCCATAATCCTTAAAGGCAATAAGTAGCCCATACATCGGGCCATAATGAAAGATGGCGTAGTAAACAATAACGGGAATCAGCATTAAATAAATATAACGATTACGTATTAAGTCCTTCATGATGATCGTCCGTTTGCGATCCCCAGGCATTTTGGCTGCTGCTTGTACAGAGCTTCTGTTTAAATCAGGCATGAATTCTCCCTCCCGGTTATCCGGAATAGGGCAAGAGGTCTTTACGCCCTATTCCGGCATTGTTAGCAGAGCAATGCTTATCGGTTGTTATAACGATCTAAAGCTTCTTGTTGAATTTGTATCGCTTCATCGATTCCTAAACCTTTTAGCATTTCTACATAATTATCAAAATTATCGAGTGACTCTTCACCCATAATAAATTTCAGAATCATCTCATCTTTGAACGTATTTAGGTCCGTCATGATCGAGGAATATCGACTACTATCTTCTGCCGCGATCGTAACAGGAGGCATTTTTTTCTCTTGAGTCGTACCCGACCATAGTTCCATAGCTTCTTGTTGTTCTGGCTTAGTCGTATACTGCTGCGAGTGACGTACATCTTGCACAAAAGGTCCTGATGTCGCGCCCATAATATGCTTTCTGAAGGCTTGGGAAGTCGGCAGACCATCAGGATTGTTTAAGACTGCATCCGTATACTGCGGCTGGCCGTCAACTAATGTGTAGGTTTCGCCTTCTTTACCGAAGTTCATGATGAGTTTGCCTTCATCACCGTACAAGTAATCTAGGAACTTTACAGTTTCAACTACGTTCTGGTTGCTTCCGGTGATGCCAGCGAAGATCCCGGTAACAGGGTTATCCATATGCCCGAATACGGGCTGTTCTCCAGAATTTAACGTCGGATAAGGGGTTCCGACAATTTGGAAATCCGGTTGGTTCGGTGTCATCAAATCCATATATTTACCGATTCCTCCATTGAGGAACATTACTGTCGAACCGACCTGATTTCCTGTTATTTTCGCGTCTGTCATTTTGGCATCTGTTGTCGCGAAGTCCTTGTCGAGCAGTCCTTCACTATACCATTGGTTCATTGTGGCCAAGTATTCCTTGAAACCGGGTTCAATTGGCCCGTACTTGATAGTATTATTCTCGTGGTAGAAATCGTTAGGCGTTCCGAAGGCACCGGCAAAGGCTAACTCTCCAGCCGGTATGAGTATTGGAATTTCATCCGCTTCCCCATTTCCGTTCGGATCCTGTTCTTTAAACGCTTTCAAAACGGTGTACCATTCATCGATGGTCTCGGGTACAGACAAATTCAATTTATCCAGCCAATCCTTGCGTATGGCAGGCCCGAGGAACACCTGTTGTGTAACATCCTCACGAATGAACGGGAAGCCTATAAGATCTCCATTGTCTGTAGAAGCCATCTTCCTCCATTCCGGGTTCTCGTCGAGCAGTTTGGTTAAGTTGGGGGCATGCTCCAAATAATCATTCAATGGGATGAGCTTCTCATCTCTGATCGCTTTTTGTGCTCCACCGGGGTAGGCGTTCCATCCGTAATCTACAACATCTGGCAGCTCATTGGATGCGACCATTAGATTAAACTGTTCGCCAAGCTGGCCTTGAGCCGGGTGCTGAAAATCGATTTCAACACCCGTTTTGGCCTGAATCTCCTTCCAGGCAGTAACTTCTCCATAACTCTTCATAATGGCAGCAGCATCGGGAAACAAATCCACCCAATAGGTTAAACTCGTTAATGGCTCATTCTGCTCTGTTCCAGTGGGTTCTGCAGACTCCGAGCCGCCTCCACTGCACGCGGCCAGTGTAGTTGTAAACAGTCCCAGCATGGTGAAGACAACGGCATACCTTCTCATCTTTCGTGTGTGCATGAACATGAACAAATCGCCCCTTCTCAAAAGTTATATTCTGCAATTCGAAATGACGGATCTCCATCTGGAGAGGCCATCCCAATCGGAAGGCCCAAATAGGTTAGCTCAGTGTGGAACCCCAATCGTAGGGATCACTATGGTTTGTGTAAATCCCCTTGACTACACGATAAGCAAGCTTGGGTTTGCGATATTCGTTGACCAGTCCTTTGTTATTGAAAGAACGTGCCCGGTCTCTGAAGTGGGGAAGATGACTCTGAAGTTGTGCTCTCGTATCTGCAAATTGCCATACGTAAGTTCCGCTAATCTTCGGATCGGCTCGGAAGAGTTTCAAGGACTTGCCGAGTAGGTCAGCCTGGTAATCCTCGCTAAATAGGCGGGGTTCCCAGCCGGAATCTCCGTATACGCCTGCTCCTCCAAATTCGGTCATAAGCACCGGGGTGTTCTCCGCTCCATATTCCTTGCAGCGCTCATGAAAGACTTCCAGCATCTCTTTGAATTCGGCATGTCCGAAATACCATCCGCCATAATAGTTAATTCCGATAACGTCAAATAGTCCGAGGCAGATGTCTTTCATAGGGTGCATGGTGGCGTAGGCTACCAGCCTTGACTGATCCTTGCTCTTAACAAGTCCTGTCATCTTGATGGACAATTCATAGGCCTGCTTGGAGCGCGTATCAATCTCATTATGGACAGACCAGAACAGGATCGAGGGATGGTGAAAATCTCGCTCTATCATCTCATCCATCATAGTCATTGCGCGTTCTACGAAGAGCGGGTCGTCCGTTTCTGTAGCCGGAAATGCAGCGCCCCATATTGGAATCTCGCTCCAGAAGAGAACGCCTCGCTCATCCAGCAGATCGAGCCAGTATTCACTCTGGGGGTAATGTGACCCTCGTACGGTGTTGCATCCCATTTGCAGGATAATGTCAAGTTCCTTCGTCATCAATTTGTTGGGAAAAGCGAAGCCCCATTCCGGGTGCTCCTCATGGCGGTTAACCCCCTGGAGATAGAGTTCCTTGCCGTTCAGCAAAATTTTCTTGTTCCGGGCTTCCACGGTTCGGAACCCGATGCGGTCTATATGGTCGTCTTGACCGACTACTGCTCTGATCAGGTAGAGGGCAGGATCTTGCGGTTCCCACCGCTGGAGGTCTGACCAGGCTTGTTCCAAGACTAGTTCCGTGCTACCCTTAGCAGGAAGGTAAGCGTTATCATTTTGGAATAGCTCACCATTTTTATAGAGGGATACGGGCACTTCGACTGGCTTATCCGACATGGAGTGAAGCTTGAGAAGGATTCGGACATCCGCACTGGATTCTCCTGTCATGTCATAGGTGATGCGCATCCCCTCGATCCAAACATCAGCCAAGCGCTGAACCTCTACGGGTCGAATGATTCCGCCGTAATGAAACCAGTCCACAATATGGTATGGCAAAGTGTTACGCCCAAGTGTACTGTCTGTGCGAACAACGAGTTCGTGAACTCCGGCAGTGACATTAGAAATCGTAAAGTCAAAAGGAGTAAAACCACCATAATGGTATCCTAGATGCTGTCCGTCCCAGTACACATCGGCATGCCCCATCACGGCGTGGAACAGTAGACGTAAATGGCTGCTATCGTCAAGTGTTACCCAAGTGCGGTACCATGCTACTCCTTCGTAGTCGAATTTGCCAAGCTCATTATTCCAACAGGCCGGCACGGGTATACGATCGTGGTTTACAGGGAAGTTCTTGTGCCACTCTTCAGATAATCCAACATTATCCTTGTCAAAAACGAAATCCCATAATCCGTCAAGCAATTGGCATTCCCTAAGTCGATGCTGCTGAAACGTTCGAATCATATTCATCATCTCCAATAATTTTTGCAGTAGATCATCTAATTGATGGTCTGTATGTTGGGAGTTTAGCATTGGCAGTGAGGAAGCGACAATGGCAAAAACAATCCTATTCATTTGTCATAAATGATCCAAATCATGATAGGGGGAAGATCTATGGAGTATGCGTTGGGAAATATGGTGGTGCATTTACATTGGGTCCTCGCCAAGCCTGCGTTGCCAGGTTGGGAGGATATCCGGCAGACAGTTTCCGGGCATACCTTTTACTACATATACAGCGGCAAGGGGATTTTCCGTTGCGAGGAAAGGGACGTGGAAGTGGGTGGAGGCACATTAGTGTACCTTTGGCCAGGGTTGCCTCTCTATATGAAGTCCTCTGAGTCGCATCCACTCCGAATGACGATGCTGCTCTTCGATTGCGCTTCGCTAAGGAAAAATGAGAATGAATGGGAGGCTCCGGCGCCTATCGAACGAATGCAGCTGCCATTTCTTTTGCCTCTGCAGAGTGAGCGCATGGGAAAGATCGGCGAACTATTCCGGGAAGCGGAAAGGGAATGGGTACCTGGTGATCTTGTGAGAGAAGCCCGCGTGAAATCTGTATGGTACCGCTTGCTGCAAGAGGTGCACGAGGCGGCGGAAGCAGGGGGAAGACATAGCGGTGAGGAAGGAATAACAGCAGCTCTTCGCAAGTTTAAGGAGAAACTGGACATGGGATTTGCCTCGGAGCTGCGCATCACTGAATTAGCGGAGCAAACCGGTTTCTCTCCTGTTTATTTACGCAGAACCTTTGCAGCCAGGTACGGGTGCAGTCCCAAGGAATACCTGGACCAACTTCGCAATGAACATGCGATCCGCAGACTTCGATTTACAGGCGATTCCGTCACGGATATAGCGAGAGCATGTGGTTACTCTGACGTCTACCAGTTCAGCAAAACGTTCAAGAAGCGCAATAGCTTCTCTCCGACTGAATATCGCAGAATGCATGAAGATTAACCCCCGCATGAATTCCATAAAGATGAGTCCCTAAGAGAAGAATAGCGGCTAATTTATGTAGTATGTATCGTGAATCTAAGTGCTCTATTCTACATCAGAAGCCTGTTAAGCAAACTGGAAGTAAAGCGTGGTATCATAAAGCAAAACTCAAATTAGGAGAGAACTAGCAATCATGATCGAGAAAATAAAAGCTTGGGCTAAGCAGCTAAAAAGAAAGGTTTTTGTACTTTATTATGCATATAAAAATAAACGAACTCCTTGGTATGCAAAAATATTTGCCGTGTGTGTTGTTGCTTATGCTTTTAGTCCAATCGATTTGATTCCAGATTTCATTCCCATCTTAGGCTATTTGGATGATGTAATATTAGTACCACTTGGCGTTGCGTTAACATTGAAAATGCTGCCAAAAGCAGTAATCCAGGAAAGTACAGTTAAAGCCGAGGAACGTACAGAGCAAGGAAAGCCGAAGAATTGGCTTGTAGGAGGATTAATTATTTTAGTATGGATCGTGGCTTTCTCATGGATTTCTTATGTCGCATATCAATATTTACTTAGCAAACGGGGCGGATAGTTTAAATAACTTAGGTGAATTAGAATTAAGAGGTTTGGTGATATAAATAGAGAAATCTTAGGTTAAAAGAAAAGGCGCTGATTGAAATAGGAATTTTAAAAGCGGGTTATGGTCTGGACCAAAATGGTTTTATAGTAAGCGATGTTAGTAAAGACAAAATTGATGATGCCTATGTGCCTTGCATTCATGAATCTATCGAGAGCCTTAAACATTTATTTCATCAACAATTACACTTTGCTAAATTGGATAGATGAACCCCCTGCTGACCGTAAGGTTGTGTATGAGTTGTTTAAGATGGAAGCAGAATGGGCCGGTTCTAACTTTATAAATGAAGCCCAAATTCGCAGTTGAATTTTATCACGAAGGCGAAATAGCTATCGGCTATAAGTCAGATTAACTTAATGCAAAAAAAGAACAGCATGCCGGTTGGCAGCTGTTTTTTTGTGAACGGGCAGGTTAGTGATAGAAGCCGTATCACTTTACTACATAATTTTGATTCCAGTAAAATGAAATTCACATGTAGCTAATGATATGAATAGGTTTGGGAAAATGCTCTATTTTGTGATTGACCAATCAATAACATGATGCTATGATGTGGTTAATTTAGTGATTGATCAATCACTAATTACATAAAAATAGAGAGGCTGATCAAGATGGAGAAAGCGATTGTATTAGGAGCAACTGGCGGTACAGGAGCTGCAATCGTCGCAGAGCTTGTAAAAAGAGGCATACCTACCGTAGCATTTGGAAGAAATGCTGCAAAACTGGAAGCATTGAAGACCGAGCTGGGTAAACCTCATAACTTAACATTAACCGTAGGAAATGCTTTTAGACCAGATGATATTATAACTGCTGCACAGGGATGTGATGTGCTGTTCCAATGTGCGAACGTGCCGTACAATGAAATGGTTCAGAAACTGATTCCATTAGGGGAGTCCGTCATGCAAGCCTCTTCTGCACTAGGTATTAAAGTCGTTGCGGTTGATGGTATTTACCCTTACGGCAGAAGGCAAACGGAATTCGTTACTGAGGAGCATCCTAAGCAGCCACACACGATTAAAGGAAAAGTGAGGCTAGGCTATGAACAAATGCTGTATCATCCTCGGTGGAACAAAACCAAGGTTATGATTGTACGGTTACCAGATTACTATGGACCGACAGCTAACGAAGCCTCTTATTTGGGTTCAACACTAGAAGCCATCGCAAAAGGAAAAATGGCATTTTTCATTGGGAATATGAACGTCCCTAGAGAATATGTGTATCTGCCTGATGCAGCGGTTATGATTGCTGAGTTAGCGGATAAAGAATTTGCGTATGATCAGAATTGGAATATTCCCGGTGCTGGAATTATTTCAGGAAGAGAGATTGTGCGTATTGCCCGAAGAGCAAGCGGAACGAAAAATGCAGTTATTTCATTAAAAAAGCTTGGATTGTCACTGTTAGGAATGGGTGTTCCAGTAATGAAG
The DNA here is from genome assembly GCA_023715865.1 of Neobacillus mesonae. Taxonomy (GTDB): domain Bacteria; phylum Bacillota; class Bacilli; order Paenibacillales; family Paenibacillaceae; genus Paenibacillus. Next base: position 902,435 of record JAMBOW010000001.1, on the reverse strand, counting down.
GAAATCGTTGAAATGCTGTATTTAACTGAAGAGCCATTAACACTTAGCGGAGAGAAGTATGAACGACTTATTGGTCCGATACCTGCCACGTCTTATGATAAGGGAATCGTTGATACAATACGGAGTCTGCAAAAAAAGGTAGTTTAATATTAAGTAATTGATTAATCAATAACTCATTAGTGTAAAACAATAATAAAACAATCTGACATTTAGTGAAAATAGTAGAATCAGGAGAAATATAGGATCTAAAAGCTCTCGTCAAATGAAGACGCGGGCTTTTTATATGGAAGCTTTTGCCGAAGTTAACGACAATGGTCGAATAGTGTTTAAACCGTCTATTGAAATGTTATAATCATAGTCGTGATGGAGGTTTATAATCTATGAAAAAAAACGACCAGCTCCGTTTTGCTGAATTCAATTTGTCCGGAAATGAAAGAGATGTTCCGATTCCACATAATGAAGATAAACTGGATAACAACATAAATAACGCTGCTTCGCAGTATACAATTGCCAATGATCCGGTAGATTTAGATATTCCCGATCATGTTGAATGGGGGGATTCCGGCAGCAGCCCCGTTGTTCATAAAGACTCAGCACAAAGCCAATCAGACTATCAGGCTCTGCTGGCTGGGATGCATGAAGAGAGCTTATCAGCAATGGATGATTCATCCCGCAGTATACCCAATCGTCAAATTTATGCACCTAAGGATGCGGTAAATGAGGTGAATTGGGAACAAGATTTCCGTTATATTTCTCGTGAGCAGCAGTTTGCTTACAGGGCAAGACAGCTGTGCCATCATACCGAAGAGAAGGCCCCCTTTGCTCCATTTCACAGCTACTGGCCTACATATGATCAAATGTCATCTGAGCAATATAAATGGTATTTTTACTGGAGATCGGAAGTAAGATCAGGCAATTATCCCGATACAGACTTATCTTATCTGTTTGTGTATGTCTATGAGCTCATTAATGGAATTGGGTGGGGAAACCCATCCGAAGGCTATGATCTAATGAACCGGACCTGGCAAGCGTACCGAAAAAAACATCCGAAACTGGATACGTACATGCGGGAATGGCTGTATGATTTTTCTATGATCCACGAGCTGGAATATACGAACGAGGAGACGTTTAAGAAGCTTCCTCGTAATATGTCTAACGAACTGAAGGAACTGGAATGGCAGAGAAGATTTCATGCAGACCCTGTGGATTTGAAATGGGAGTCTCTTTTTCAACTGCTGGACTATGATCCTGAACGAAGCCGCTTTTATATAGAGAGCGGACGTTATGAGATGACTAATTTTACGCCAAAAGTTATTGCACTGGTGGATCAGTTTTTATATAAGACAAAAGGTGTCCGCTTAATTTCCCGATTTGAACCTAGACCAAGACGGTTAAGTCGGACCTTATTTCGAAGCGCGCTGTATGATCATCAGCTATATGGCAGAACGAAAGTAGTCACTTCTATTCCGATTAGTGAACACAAGCCGCTGCGGGCTTATCTTACTCAGCTTGTGCGGTTCACTGAGAATAAGCTGCGGGAGCTGAAGGGATACAAAGGCAGATTGCGCGGGATCGAGATTGAAGATGAAGTAGGAGAGCTCGTTACCCGATATTTAAAAAAAGAAATGCAGACTCTTAAAGATCAGACCGCCAAGGCGGTACGTCCCCAAGTCCAAATCAACCGAAGCAGGCTTCTTCAGCTGCAGCGTGAATCGGATGAGGTTAGGGATATGCTCCTCACTGACGAGGTATCGAAGTCTATACCGCCATCTGTAAAAAAGAAACAGCCCGCATCGGATATTACTCAAACTGTCATGAACTTTGATTTCACTGCACCGGCTCCTATGCCTACGCCAACTTCCTTGACTAAGAATATGGATTATTCCCGGGATGAGGATTTGGATTATTCCCGGGATGAGGATTTGGATTCAGATGCTGTATCATCGGAACAGTTAGAGGCAGTTAGTCAAGAAAAACCGGAAATTACGCAGAGTATGGATGATGCAAGTCTGTTCATATGGAACGTAGAGGAACTGGATGAGGAGTGGAAGGATTTCGCTTCGAGTTTAACCGCCATCCATCTTCAAATCCTCTATGCGGTAAAGCACAATCAGGGGGAGCTTGCACTGCAGAATGCAGCGGATAAAGCGGGATCCATGCCCGCTTTGCTGATCGAAGAAATTAATGAAGCGTCCATGGAGCATATCGGTGATTTAATTATCGATAATGGGGCTATCCCAGAAGAATATATAAGCATGCTGGACAAGTTATGTATGAATGAAACGAGGTAAAGATACAATGAAGCAAATGAAAATTCCAAGACGACTGACAACTGCCCTCGTTAACTCTTTGACTGCAGGCGTTGTTCCAAGAGTTGGACTTGAACATATAGCGGTCGGACGTAAGCCCGAGGTTGAATCCATTTTGAGAGATATGGACAATATCGCTGAAGGCGGTGCAGCATTTCGTCTAATCACAGGCCGATACGGTAGCGGTAAAAGCTTTTTGCTCCAAATGATCCGAAACTATGCGATGGATCGTGAGTTTGTTGTAGCTGATGCTGATTTGTCTCCGGAACGTCGTCTGGTCGGAACGAATGGCCAGGGACTCGCTACCTATCGCGAGCTGATGACCCATCTCTCGACCCGGACTCGTCCGGATGGAGGAGCCCTCGAGACGATATTGCAGAAATGGATTGCAGCGATTCAGCAGGAAATGATAGCACAAACCGGTCTGCGCCCAGACGATCCGGTAATCGCTGGTAAGGTTGAGGTCCAAATCTATGCTGTAGCTAATGAAATGCAGAATATGGTGCACGGCTTCGATTTTGCCAAGGTGCTTGCGGCTTACTGGAATGGATATAAGCTTGCTGACGATGATCGCAAAGGTGCTGCGATGCGCTGGCTTCGTGGTGAATTTACAACCAAAACCGAGGCCCGTAAGGAACTTGGTGTCGCTGTAATTATCGATGACGATAACTGGTATGATTATATGAAGCTGTGGAGCGAATTCGTGTCCAAGATCGGCTACAAGGGACTGCTGCTGTTCATTGACGAAGGAGTAAATCTTTACAAAATAACGAACAGCATTTCTCGTCAGAGTAATTACGAAAAGCTGCTGACCATGTTTAACGATACGATGCAGGGCAAAGCAGAGCATCTTGGCATCTATTTGGGAGGTACTCCCCAGTTTGTAGAGGATGAACGGAGGGGACTATTCAGCTACGACGCATTGCGGACCCGTCTTATGGACGGCCGGTATGGCGGTGGGAGCCTGAAGACGTATACCTCGCCTATTCTAAAGCTGGATATGCTTTCTCATGAAGAGATCCTGATCCTGCTGCAAAAATTACGGGATATTCATGCCATGCACTTTCAATATGAATCCATTCTAACTGACGATCAGCTGATTGCTTTCATGCAATCTGCCGTGGGACGGTTTGGAGCTGAACAGCTGCTGACAACACGAGAGGTCGTTCGTGATATTATGGATATGCTGCATACACTTCATCAGCATCCAACCACTTCTTTTGAGGAACTGCTTGGAGAGAAGGAGCTGGAAATGCAAACGACGTCTTCAAAGGAACAGAAGCCGGATGATCAGCTTGATGATTTTCTAGCGGAGTTTGATCTATGAGTACAAGCCCTAATCCCTTTACGAGACTAGCTCCTTTTATTCAGGAATTTATCTATAGAAAAAGATGGGATACTTTGCGTGAGGCACAGGTGGAAGCCTCGCGCGTCTTATTCGATACATCCAATCACCTGTTGATTGCCTCAGGTACGGCTTCTGGCAAGACAGAGGCCGCTTTTTTTCCAGCACTTACGGAGCTGTATAACCATCCAGCAGAGTCTGTCGGCATTCTGTACATCGGTCCGCTCAAGGCACTCATTAATGATCAGTTTGAACGAATTCGTGAGCTTCTTAAAGAAGGTAATGTGCCTGTATGGCACTGGCATGGTGACGTGTCTCAGGCAGAGAAGACAAAGCTCATGCAGAAGCCATCGGGTGTGCTGCAGATTACGCCTGAATCGCTGGAAGGACTGCTGATGAACCGTCCGAATGCGATTCCTGCGCTTTTTCATGATCTAAGATACGTTATCATTGATGAGGTTCATGCATTTATGGGCGCGGACCGGGGGATTCAGGTACTTAGTCAACTCACTCGAATTGAACGTATGGCAGCATGCTTGCCCCGGCGGATCGGTCTTTCGGCTACACTCAGCGATTATGAATCTGCTGCGGGATGGCTCGGTGCCGGAACGGAGCAATCCACTGAAGTCATTGCTCCCCAAGGCGGGAGAAAGCTGCGGCTGTCAGTGGAGCATTTTTCATTTCCGGATGCCCGGGATGAGAAGCAGGCAGAACAGCTGGAGCTGGCAAAGCAGAATTATCACCAGTTTATATATGACGTTACTCGCTTAAAAAAAGCTCTCATCTTCACAAACAGCCGTTCAGATGCTGAGCTGACTACGCTTGAGCTTCGACGCATCGCAGCGAGACGCGAAGAACGAGACGTATTCCATGTGCATCATGGCAGTATTTCCGCTATGCTCCGTGAAGAGACCGAAGCCGCTTTGAGGACGGGGCAGGGTCCTGCGGTTGCAGCGGCAACTGTGACACTCGAGCTTGGAATTGATCTAGGCGAACTTGAACGAGTTATTCAGCTGGGTGCACCTTACAGCAGTTCAAGCTTTGTTCAGAGGCTGGGCCGTTCAGGCCGCAGAGGAGATCAAGCCTCCGAAATGCTGTTTTTTATTCCAGAGGAGGAAGACGAGGAAGCACAGCTGCCTGCACGTATGCCATGGACACTTTTGAGAGCTATTGCAGTCATTGAATTATATTTACGTGATAAATGGGTTGAACCCGTAGCCACCCGAAAGAAGCCTATAGGCGTTCTGTACCATCAAACGATGAGTACACTTAAGAGCATGGGGGAAGCGACGCCTGCCGAGCTAGCCAGAAATGTTCTTACACTGCCTTCATTCAAGGATTTTAACGTGGATGAGTACAAACAATTTCTTCAATATCTGCTTCAAACCGATCATATTCAGCGGACTGAAGAAGGAAGTCTGATTATTGGACTAGACGGGGAAAAGATCGTAAATAATTACCGCTTCTATGCTGTATTCAAGGATGATGAAGAGCATGTCGTATACAACGGCTCTGAGGAAATTGGCTCCATTACGACGGTACCGCCTCCGGGCTATTGTTTCTCGCTGGCAGGTAAGCTCTGGAAGGTGGAAGAAGTAGATACGAGGCACAAGGCACTCTATGTAAAGTCTGCAAAAGGGAAAGTGGATACCCTATGGCTAGGTGCAGGAGGAGATATTCATACAAAAGTGATGCAGAAGATGAGACAGGTGCTCGCTGAACATACCATCTACCCTTATCTTGCAGCAGGTGCTGTTCAACGTTTAGAACGAGCAAGAAGACTTGCTCGAGAGAGCGGACTTTTGACAAGTATGATCATTCCGGCCGGCGGAGATTCTTTATTTATCCTCCCTTGGGCGGGAAGCAAGCAGTATCGTACCTTGGAGCGTCTGCTTAAGCATAACCTGTCAGGCCGATTAGGCCTGCGCTCGATTGTACCTATGGAGCCTTACTACATGGTCGTAGCAGGGAAGACAGATGCAGATACGTTGTTTGAATCCATCCGTGAAGAGCTTGCTTTGAGTGAAGATCCTGCTTCTCTGCTTGAACCGGATGAAGCTCCTTACCTGGGTAAGTACGATGAGTTTGTTACACCGCAGCTCGTACGAAATGCCTTTAGTGTTGATGGTCTGGATGTTAAAGGATTGGCCGCTGTACTAGATATGAATTTCAATAAGCATAGCAATCAAAATTAGAGTATAGTTAAAAACATTCGCTTTAGAACTTGCGGGCCAGCTTGTTCTGAAGCGGATGTTTTTTTATTTTTTAAAATTATGGAAAAATATGTTTACAATTCAGATGTGTCATGATAATCTAACTTTACAGATCGATGATCTAAATAATTAGATCGTTAAATTGGAACGTAATTCGGGAGGTATAGATCGATGGACGAACAAATGCTGAATGTCTCTGTTGAACAATCTAAACTGCTTGGTCATGCACTGCGGGTCAAAATTATTGGGCAGCTCACAGTTACTCCAAGAACAGCAAAGCAAGTAGCGGACATCTTAGGTGAATCCGGAGGGAATGTTCATTATCACATGATGAAGCTTTATGATGGCGGACTGCTTGAAATGGTGGAGGAGAAGAAGAACGGCGGAGTTACCGAGAAATATTACAAATCGAAATCCAAATGGTTCAATTCCAGTTCAACAGACGCACTTGACCCGGTTCTTAGCAGCAATTATCAATCCAAACGATCGACGACAATCAATCTAAGAATGAGTCTTTCCAAAGAACAGGAAGAAGAGATGACTGCAGAATTTAAATCCTTTTTAGAAAGATGGCTGCAAAAAACTTCGGTAAAGCAGGAAGGCGTCCAGCAAGAAGAGTTCAGTATTGGCGTTATGATTAAAGCGGTTGAAGGAAAGGATGAGTCAGATGAGTCTGTGGACAAATAAAAACTTTTGGATGATGTTTCTCGGCAGAGTGGTGACAAATATTGGTGACTCCCTGTATGCCGTCGCTGCCATGTGGCTGGTGGCGGAGCTGGGAGGCTCCACCTTCTTTACCGGACTTGCAGGATTTCTATCGATTGTTCCAAGATTTATTCAGTTTTTCTCAGGTCCCTTTATTGATCGAATTGCGATACGTCCTTTATTAATTATTTCCCAATTAACTCAAGCAGCAATAGTCCTGGTTATTCCGCTAGCTGATTATATGGGGTTTTTAACCGTCGGCCTTGTCCTTATTATCTTTCCTATCCTTTCCTCGCTTAATATGCTCGTCTATCCGGCGCAAATGTCTGCGCTGCCCAAATTTGTAGAACCTAAAGATTTATCTAAAGCGAACTCATTATTCACCTTTGCCAATCAAGGAATCGATACCGGATGCAATGCGATTGCAGGTATTCTCATCGTATCGATCGGTGCTGTTTCCATATACTTGGTAGATTCCATCACCTTTCTGGCAGGAACGTTGATTTTTTCCCTGATCCGTTTGCCTAAATCGGCCGACAAAGAACAAATCAATAAAAAAGAGAAAAAAATGGCGCTTAAACTGTTTCTCAGTAATTATAAAATCGAACTCGTAGAAGGAATTAGATTGCTGCTTGGCAAATCTTTCTCTAGACTGCTGCTGGGTGTGATCGTCATCAACTTTGTCGGAGGCGCTACTTTTGTTGTGCTGCCAGAGTTCGGAAGAATTCACGGCGGTGCGGAGATATATGGATATCTCCTTATGGCTCAAGCGATGGGCAGCATGTTAGGCGCACTGCTGGCACCTTATTTAAAGCTGGAACGCTTCGGAATGGGAAAGGTTTATGCGGGTGCCTTTTTAATTAGCGGTCTGCTCTGGTCGCTTTCCATGCTAAGTTCAAGCGTGTTGTTATCTGTTACGATCTATGGGCTGGCATGGCTTCCTGGCGGTGTAACCAATATACTCATCAACACCTACTTGCAAAAGGGAATTCCGCAGCACCTGTTAGGCCGAGTATTCTCCGCGTCCTATAGCTTAAGCGGAATTGCAATGCCGATCGGTTCTTTGCTCGGAGGAATATTAGGTCAAATCATAGGTGCCCCAATGGTCATTCTCTTCAGCGGCATTGCTGTATTTCTCGTCGGTGTTTACTGGTCCATTGATAAAACGACACGGGGGCTTCCAAATTCTAAGGATGTAAATGAAACGACTTTGGTTTCTACCTCAGTGACCTAACTATGTAATTATAAATCGTAAAGGAGGCGTAAAGATGCCGATAAGAAATGTTGCTTTATGCTTGATCCAGCGGAATGACGAATTCTTGCTGGAAGAGACCTATTATCCTGAGATGGATATGTTCTACTACAGACCCATTGGAGGGACGATTGAACCCGGGGAGAATAGTAAGCAGACAATCATTCGAGAAATAAAGGAAGAAATCAATGCAGAAATTACAGATCCTGAGCTGATCTATGTGATTGAGAATATATTTACTTTTCAGGAGCAGCTTGGTCACGAAATTGACTTCATCTATCGTGCCGATCTTACTGACCCAACTTTGTACGAATTGGAAGCTATAAGTGGTATGGAAGGGGAGGAGGACTATACAGCAGTATGGAAATCGATTGACATGTTGACGAACCAAGCTAAGATGAAGCTGGTGCCTGATGGACTTATGGAGCTGCTGCACGAACGAGGAAATGATAGAACCAAGAGTATAAATTATATAAGGACGACTTAGTTATGCAGGCATCAAATAAAGAAGGAAGGCATAAGGCCTTCCTTCAGCTAGCTTTTTTAAAGAGAAGATCAGGATATAAACCGTATTCATATTATTTTAAGGCTTTGATTGCTGCGGAAATACCCTGATCTTTGAAGTGTTAATGATTAACCAAATCTTCTATGGTTATTATGCTTTTTATGATGACGGTGTTTACATACGACAAGGACTTTTTCACCTGGTTTTAGAACGACAACCTTCACTTTCTTTTTCTTAAGGAATCCTCTCACCATTTCATTCATTATCTATTCACCTCCTCACACAGTAACAGAAGAGTTGATCAAAATTTCTTTATTAAGACCATTTAAATGTTTTAATAATGATAACAAGCAATATGAACAATACGAGAATGATTCCGATAGATTTGGAAGATCCATGATCATAAGATCCCAGAACACTATTGCTCATCCTTCGCACCTCCTATCCTGTATCATACTTTCAATTTATTCTTCGAGCTGTCGGTTTGCTTAAACATGTATCTATTTTTATATAAACTGTACGAATTCACTAGACTTTAACTGAGCTGCACAGCATGATAATTGAGAAGAAAAACAGGAATAGACAGAACAGCAGAAGTGGAACCGGATCTGGACTGTGCATTACAATCATGGGTCCCATAAGGCCCGCCATCATGCCGCTGGTAACACCGGTAACGATCGTTTGATAATCAACGAGTGTACCAAAAATAAGCCCGATCACCATCGCAGCAATCGTTGCAAAGATCGTGACCCATCCGGCATGCTGTGGATATTGAAACCCCCATAACGCTCCAAACGATAAAGCACTGACGGTGCTAATGGTCATCGAAATGTTCATACCCAAATGATACCCGATCAGGTTTTTTAGTTTTTTTAAGTAAATAAAGCCAACCGCTATTCCGACCCCTAGTAATACATTGACCAGACTAAATATAATGATATCCATGAATTTTCCCTCCTCTAATCGAATAATGTTCTAACTGGCCTCATAAGATGGGTTATACTATTTCCTGTTGGAGGTGAATATAGATTGATCACTCCGGATTCTTCTAAGTACACTTCTCCTGCAAGCCCCCTGCCGCTGCATGAGCTGAAGGTGCTTCAGGAATACATTCATCATCAAAATGTGCAAATTATTGGCGATGTGAATCCAAAGCGGCGTAATGAAATTATGCTTTTTTCTTTCTTCAAATCTCATAAAAATCAAACCATAAGACTTAAGAAACAATCTAGTAACGGGACCCATGAGCTCATAGCTAAGACAGAAGCCGTTGGAAGGGACTTTGTCATATTAACAACGCTTCTTACAAAGTATTGGATTCCTTATCGTCATATCGTTTCAGCAGATTTACCCTATGACCAGGTGAATGTGCCTCATCAGCAGCATCAGCAAATGGCCCTTGATGACGACTTAAAACAAAAGCTGCTGCTGAAATTCGGGAAAACTGTGAGTCAAAAGGAGTTTCTTAAACAGCAATTTTTTGATCAAACCTTAGTTGGAAATCTGCAAATTCTAAAGAATAACAGAGTAAGTATTGAGACAGAAAAAGGAAGGATAAAGGGAAAATTTACGGATGTAAGCTCGAATGGGATTGAATGGCTTGATCGAGGAATAAAGAGTTCAGCAACGTGGAATGAGGTCTACTGTATAGAGAAGCAGCGATTTTTTTAAATATTACTTTTTTACATTGGAAGACACCTCAAAAGTTAGAGGTGTCTTCTTCGATGTTACGATTGATCTGGGGGAAGCAAATTATTTAACGGTGCTAGCTTAGGGGTTGGTTCGTCTAGAACGCGAATAATCCCCCAAACGCCGAGCTCGATATCCCATCTGATATTTCCGGATCGATATAGGTAATCGCCTGCGATGCCAAGCGCACCTCCTGCACCGTAGAGTAAAGGGAAATCGTCTGTGTGCCCTACGCTGACTTGCCCTTGAAATGATACGATTTGTGAATTGATATCATCATCGCTGCGATGCCATTCATGACCGTGAACGACAAAAGTATGTGCTCTTGCCCGGTCTGCCGTAAAGATAAAACGAATAACGACCGGATCTCCGGCGTACGCAAGGAACAATGGAGTAGCCGGATCACCGTGAACCTTCGAGCTGAAGACAAGGGAAATATCAGGATTTTCTAATAATCTGTTTCTAAAACGTTCAGCCCGGTAATTAAACCCTCTGGATCCTTGATCTTCGAAATCTTCAATTTCTTCTTCATCTATTGGGTCAATAGGAATAACAGGTTCCGGATCTATTATAAGCTTTCCATTCTTATTGTAGAGTCTTACACCATCATGCATAATTACACAGAATTCTCTTGTTTCTAGACCGCCGCTGCTAATGATGACTTGACTACCTGTATTGACAGGCTCTCTTGTAACAGGGTCAAGGTAGACGGTTCCTCTTGGCTCCGTGATGAGCATACCAAAGGCTCCGTGATGTCTGTGATTTCTGATATCGGCCATATCCACGAGACCGGTGGCACCAATTTGCTGGTCAATATACCAGCGGTAGGTGATCTGCTCACCTGGAGCAATGGTCTGATCAGGGTTAAATCCGACAGCGGCGCCGTCTGAGAAGCGAACATCATATATCATAAGCTGGGCATGTAAGGATATCCGTTTAGACGGCCGATGCAGGACATTGACCGGCAGATCCGGATATAGCTGATCATCTGGCGGGAACTTTTGATCTTCTAAGGTGTTAAACAGTGTAACCTCAACAATTTCTCCCACATTACCCCTGATAATTAAAGGTTCAGGATTAATTCGGCCATTTAAAATATCTTCAACGTCTTCTTTTAATGCAAAAATGATACTAAAGGGGTCCTGATCTCCGAATTGGTTATAGACTACTGGTGTTTGAAGAGCAACGACATCATAATGCCTCACTGGAGTACCCGGAGGAGCAGGTTGATCTAAACCTTCAGGCTTAGGCGGTCTTTTTCCGTTACATTCAGGCAGCGGTTTTGTTCTTTTTCTCGGTTTTTTACGATCTGGCAGCGGAATAAGATGGGGAACACGCTCTTCAAATGTTCGTACAAGGCCCCAGTTTCCAAGCCAAATATCATCGATGGAACCATAGTGGTACAGCATGTCGAAATCGCCTGCTCCATCAATGGCAAACTCTAAGGTAAAGGATTCCGATATTCCGATATGCTGCTGATCTACAAGATCCGAATCCAGGTCGCCGCGTTCTCTTCTCCAGCGCTGACGATGAAGATTAAAAGCATGGGATTCTTCATGAGCCCCTTGCAGAAGCCTAATACGAACCGGATCGCCATTATACGTATTCAGGATTGGCGTTCCTGGATCGCCATGAACCCATGAACTGAAAACATAGGCAGGATCCATATCCGGGTCTGTCAGTCGGAACTGAAGTGGTTCATTTCTATAATTGATCCCCATAACGCCAGGATCATCATGTGAGCCTGGGAATGGAGGCTGATTCAGTGGATTCCCATCCTTATCAAACAGGAGGGCGAAATCGTGCACAAGCAGCGTAAACTCCCTGAAATCCGGAATGAACGGATTCACAATCGTCGCCTGCGTACCCGAATTGATTATTTCCCCCGTTTCAGAAGATAAAAATTCAGAGCCGCGTGCTTGAATGTTAACACCGGCAAATACGCCGTGCAGCTGATGCGCATTGGCAAATAAATGATCGTGGAAGAAGGTGGATTTCAGTTCGACATCCGCAAACCATTGATACTCGATCGTTTGACCTGGAAGAATGCCGGAATCATAATTCCAGCCAACATTGGCGCCGTCTGAAACCAGCGGATCAAACTTCACGAAGTGCACATGCAAGCCGGCTTCGTAAGTACGATTAACTAGCTGAAATGCATTTCCGCCAATAACTTCAGGAAACTTGTTGGTGAATTTTAATCGGATACAGTCGCCTGCATTGGCCCTGATAGTCAATGGCTCCGGTTGTTTTTGCCCTGAACATACCGCTTCTTCATCCTCAGCTAGAATGAACATCCGTGCTTGCGGATCATTCCAGCCTTGATCGTTATATACAACAGGAAGCTGAATGCCAACAATGTGGAATTCGCGTTCGGGATTTACTGCCGGATCGCACGGATTGACAAACACGGCACCTGGTACGGCGTTTGGTGCAAACTGATTGATCTCTAGCGGAGTAGACGGTCTGCCGCCGACGATGCCGAGCGGAGGACGAGGCGCCTTTTTCCCGATGATGCCTGGTATGAAATTGGGGAACCCCGGTTTATCCTTGGTTGGCTTCGGTGGAGCTGGCCGATCAGGCAGCGGTTTTAACTCAGCAATTGGCTTACCGTTAGGGTACTTTTGACTTCCATCCTGCAGTGTATTAAAAATACGCTGCATACCCCACATACCTTCATCAAAGTGAGGATATAAGTGACAGTGAATAATAATATCTCCGAAGGCACCTTGTAGACTTCCTGCACCATATAATGGAGAGACGGTATAAGATGATTGCGGAGAAATCGCTTGAGAATCCTTGATTTCAGAATCAAGGTCCGTTGTTTCAAACAGCCATTGATGAACATGGTAGTGGAACACATGCGTTTCTTTGACCCCGCCGTGCAGCAGTCTGATTTTAAGGGGATCTCCGACATAAGCTCTTAATATGGGGGTAGCCGGATCGCCGAACATCCATGAATCATGGTGTACTTCTTCACCTTCGGTTTCAGGCGACACCACACCTTCCATAATAAGGCGTTGTCTGTTACGCATGGGTTCTCCCCGATAGTTAACGGTATGCGTAGCTTCCGGCTGCAAGGTATGCGGACTAAATGGGGTATCGCCGGTCAGATCATGAATTTCCATTTCATCATGGAAAATCCAAGCATATTCACGGAACGATGGCAGGAAAGGATTATGTATGTCAGCATATATACCAGAAGATATCGGCTTTCCTGTAATCGGATCCGTCCACGTTGATCCTCTAGGCTCGACAATCAGCGCACCAAATAGCCCATGTACTTGGGTACCAAGCTCACTTGAAAGTGTATTCCCCATATCGGTGAAATAACTAATCCCCTCATGTGTCGGTTTCCAGTTATAGGTAATAGAATCACCCGGAGCCACTGTCGTGTTTTCGTTAAAGCCGACAGCTGCGCCATCGGAGGTCATGACGTTATAATCAACGTCTTGAATATGAATGGAGGCAGGGTGATCGAGCTTATTCTCAAACAATACTTCTACGGTGTCCCCTTCGTTGGCCCGAATAACGAGGGGCTGGACTAAATCAACGGTTGTAAAAGGGTTTTTAGCGATGAGCTTCCGTACCTTGTCTTCATCCTCTTTCAATACATACATCTTTCCCTCGGGGTCATGATCACCAAAGTCATTAATGACGATCCGCACGGAAATCGCGACAATATGAAATCGTCTCTTCACAGTCGGCCTCCTTATAACCTAATTTCGGGAATTGGATTATCTGGAGTCTCGACAAAGTATACTTGAATATCATCAATGTGCACGCGTACGTTGATGTTATCAAACTCGGGTATATTAGAGAGTTCGACAAGTACAAATATCGTATCTCCTCTTACCTCGACGAGTTCCCCGACTAAGAAGAAAGGGTAAGGTTCAATAAGAATCAGGATACGATTCCCGACAGCCTGACTGAGTTCCTCTACAAGAGCTGCTTCCCTGATATGGTTTACATTTTGATCTACTTGTTGCAGCATGGGTCCACCTCCTTAGCTAAGCGTTAGTCTTGTATCAAGATCAAATGGAGCAAAGACGGCTATTTTCTCAATTGGAAAACTCAGCGGTGTGGGAAAGACAAAGTTTGGCGCATTCGGCATCTTGATAATCACTGGATTAAGTTGAATGGAGCCGCCTCTTACTTCCTCAAGAACACCCGTGAAGATCGGCCTGAATGTCTGGCCTAATATGTTGAGCTGAGAGGCATCCAGTACGATGATAATCTCTTCGCCCAGCAATTCCTCAAAAGTACCGTTGATGTCTTCGATAGTGGAGTCATTGCCAGATGTGCGTCGTGGACTCAATATTATTCCCTCCTTGGCATAAGAAATGACATTTAATGGATTTATCGATTTTATATATATGTCGCCAAAGAGGGAATTCATGCTAAGAATTCATAACACGAATAAGTTCGATATCATTAAAAGGTATCGTCTCAAATGATTTGCTATTTTGTGTACTTGCCGTTTGAACAATGACCGCATTGTCCGTCGTGTTGATCAGGATGCCTGAAACTTCATCCGCAGGTTCATCCCGTAAAATCTCAACCTTTTTACCGACTTGCTGTAGTAATGCAATACTTAGAGGGATACCAAAAAAACGATTCAGCAGCTTTACACTACCAGATACTGTCTCAGAGAAATGATACAAAAGCTCACAGTTTAATTCTTCATTAAAGTAAGGGTTTTCCGCCTCATGATGAGGAAATGAGGAGGCCTTTTTATTCGCTGTTACGGAAATGAGATCATCATACAATACATATTTCTGAATGCGATTCTCCCGCACCTGTACGTAGTTTCGTCCTGCTTGAACAAGAATTCCACGAACGGTTCTGAATTTCCCCCGGAACGCAAGTTTAAGTCTAACGTGGTCACCCATTAATGAATCGAGCTTCAGCTGTAATTGCCTTGGGTTCTCTGGCTGAGGGGGATTCCCAAGAGATTGCAATATATGATTGGCTTCCTCAATGCATGCCCGCAGCTCAATAAACTGCTTCTCAGGTAAAGATGTTGTCGGTGAACTTATACCAATTCTCTTTTTCACGAAAGATGCCTCCTACACATGTTTTAGGAACATTATATGGGTCATCGCCTTAGGCGTTTGGTCAATAGCCCATTTTCGCGAAATTATCTGTTGTTGGGCATTCGTCTAAGGCACAGCACTCCAAGTAGGCATATACATACGACAAATACGATTTGAAATTGGAGGGTGTTCAAAACCATGAGTCATAGTGCTGTTCTGTTAAAAAAACAAGTGTCGGTTTCAAGAAAATATAAATTCAAAAAGAAGTCAAAGGCTTTAGTTAGAAAAGACTGTGGTGTGAAGGTCATTCATCATCCTAAAGATTGTGCATGTCATAAACCGGTATCTAAACAGAGATTCGATCGTGATCGCTGCTTTGAAATCATTAAGGGAGTTAAACCGCTTATTCAGCTTCGTTTGGCAGGGTTAAACACGAATCTTAATTTCGAGCTGCTGCGGAATGAGGGGAAACCCGTTATCATTGAGGTTGTATCCGGTGAGAAAATAGAAAAGATCCAGGGTACTCTGTGCCAAATTGGAACGAATTATGTAGATATTCGAAAAGCAGACGGTAAAGTCGTTACCATCCTTCAGGACAGTATTCACAAAATTGAATGGCTCAAAGGTAAAAAACGCATTAAACATGATCATCAACACGATGACTATTTCGATGATGAGTACTATGGTGACGAAACAGACGATTTTGAAGAGTAATCGCCAGAAATTGAGAGAAATAAAATAGACTTATTATGGGCCTTCCATTGTGAAGGCCTTTTGTTATACACCCATCAATACTTTCAAATCAATGAACTTGTTATTGCCGACAAGCTTAAGTAATGATACGATTTCTTAGCTAGTACATCATGGACGGTTGAAAAGAAAGGTTGATTTGTTTTGAAAAGACATCAAGGTATAGCTGCAGGGCTTTCCTTGCTATTTACAGGGCTCGGTATGTTTTACATAGGTACACCTGCAATGATGATAGGCGGAGCCTTACTTATGATGCTTCAAGGGGCAATGCTGGCAGCATTTATTTACACTTTAGGTTTTCTTGCATTTTTTATTGCTCCGATCATGATTGTTCTTCATCTGGCAGGCATACTTATTCCCATCTTCTATTTTAACAAGAGGGCAATGAGTAATCCGACAGTCTATCAGAAAAGGCAGGAACGATTTACTTCCAGAAGGAAATTAGCACTGCGTACCCTCATCGGTGTCCTCTTGTTGAGTGGAATTGTATACAGCAGTTATTCACTAGGAATGGCTCCATTTACTAGATCCAATGCGGAGAAGCAATTGGTTGAGGAAACTGCTGAGAGCTATTTAGAGCAAAAATACGATGAACCGTTTAAAATAGCAGATATTAGCTACTCCTGGGGGGCAGGAAGCTACTCTTTGAGGGCATTTCCAGAGCAGGATCCTCATTTGAAGTTTATACTGAGTAGTGATACTAGTGATCCGCCTGTTATTTCAGGGGAGAATTACCTTAATAAGCTATGGGGCCGGCAGCTGGAGGACAAGCTGTCTCCAGTAATCAAGGAGCTGTACCCCAATCAAGCTTTCATTGGTGCAGGGGTTTATACGAGCAGCAGTGACACAATGGAAAGAGATTATGAGCAGCTTGGACTTTCGATTAATAATCAATATGTAACCATGATAGTATTCGTGGATCTCTCTGATGGCCTTATGACAGAGAAGCAAAGAGTGTTTGAGCTTATTCAGCACATGCCAAATTATATGCTGCCGGGGGAGACGGATCTTCAAATCGATTATTATCCCGCTTCGATGAATACCAACAAAAATGTAAACAAGATACAAGAGGATTTTGATACTTTTAATGAACCTGACCGAAAGAGTCATACTCTATGGGTATTTGATATATCCAAGGTTACTTCTGTAGATGATATTGAGATCATTGAAGTAGAATAAAAACGTAAATTATACTTAAGCAAAGAAGCTGTCTCCAGGGTTATCCCCTTTATTGGAGGCAGTTTTTTTAGTCTTAATGTTAAGCTGCTAGACGACTAATTAGTATTGTGAAAAACGTATATGAATATGGAATAATTTAACTTATAATTGAATTATAAATTAAATTGTAAAATAGTAGTTGACGAATATTAACATTATAAGTAATATATTTAAGCCGGCATATTACTACATAATTGAAAAAAAGGGGAAAACATCATGTCATCTGCATCTGAGAAAAAAACCAAGAAACCAATCTGGAAAAGATGGTGGTTCTGGGTCCTGATCGTAATTATTGTTATTGCGGCGGTAAACAGTGGAGGAGAAGGATCGAAAACAGCTGATTCGTCAGCAACCACTTCTGGCAGTCAAGATTCAACGGAAGCTCAAAGCACTGCATCAAATAAATCGGAAGAAGAACCTGCACAGGCTTTTAAAGTAGGCGATCAAGTTGAAGCAGGGACTTTCACTTACACAGTTAAGTCTGTGAAGGAACAAACTAAAATCGAGAACATCCTCGGAGATAAAACTACGGAAGGCAAGTTTGTCGTTGTAGAGCTTAACGTGAAGAACAATGATAAGGAAGCACGTTATGCCGATACTTCCATGTTCCGCATATTAGCTAACGGGAATGAATATGAACCAGATTCCGAACTCGATATGTATGTAAATGATGATGGACTTGGCTTCTTCCTCGAATCTATTAATCCAGGATTGTCCAAGACAGGTTTTGTAGCCTTTGAGCTTGGTGGGGATGTAAATAGTTATGATCTCCAAGTATCCTCCGGAATGGGATGGTCTGGTGGAGAATACCAAACCATTAAACTAAAATAATAATGGATAGACGACCTTTCGGGGTCGTCTTTTTCATGAAAACGCAAATTTCAAATATTTCATCAACTTTAGACTTTTCTACGTAACGCATTCTACCTTATCTCCATAGTATATTGCATAGAATTTGAGATGATAGTATGGAGGGGGCTGTATGAAAAAGGAAGCTGTTCGTTTACTAATGATCATTGATCGATTTGAAGTAGGCGGAACTGAAACATATGTTTCGGCAGTCGTTGAAGAGATGATGAAACGCAGCCTTCCTGTCTATGTTGCAGGTAAAAAAGGAAGCTTGCTTTCTAAATTTCAAGCGATGGGATGTCCTACATTTACGGAAATCAATGATCGAAGAAAATTTGAACGATGGATTATCAAGCACAAGATTAATATGATTAATGCCCACCATGAGACAACTGGCGTTCTAGGCAGCCGTTTAAGCAAGAAGCTGAAGATCCCGTTTGTATTTACAATACACGGTACCTATTATCCCCGCTCTTTGATTTCTAACGCACTGACTCGATGCGATGACCGCAATGCGGTGATCAGTGTCAGTTTACCCGTAAAAAACTGGCTGGAAGAAGAAAATATATCCTCCATTGTAATCCCCAATGGCATTAATATGGAGCATTTCATTTACCATAAAAACAAGCGGCTTCTTCGTAAGCTGTCCATTCCACAAGATTCGAAAGTTCTATTGTATGTTAGCCGGCTGGACGATGCGAAAGGGGAAATATGCAAGCTTTTTATTCGGGCGGCTCAACGATTGATGGATTCGAGATCAGACGTACATGTGGTCGTCGCAGGAGGAGGACCCGATCTCGGTCGTATTCAAAAGATTGCAGCTCGTAAACACGATCAGCGTATCCACATATTGGGTGAGCGGCTTGATACGGCGTCCTTATTTTCCATTAGTGATGTAGTAATAGGCACAGGGCGCGTAGCGCTTGAAGCCATGTCATGTAAACGCCCGGTTATCGCTATTGGCAGTAAAGGAATCTTCGGTATTATAAAGCCTGAAAATTATAAGCAGGCCTGGAAATATTATTTCGGAGACCACAAGGCTAAACAAACGGTGCATAGCCGAACCATCGAACGCCTTATTGTTGATGCACTGCGTTCAAATAAATCATCGGCACAATGGGGAGAATCAGGTCGGGATTTCGTAGCAAAAAAATTCAATATTTCTAAGATTGTCGACAAGCTGAATACGTTGTACCGCTCCATATTGTGATCTTAGCAGGAGGGGGAGAAATTGATGATGATAGATAAATTAATGATCGTGGCCCATCCGGATGACGAGATCATATTTGGAGGAGCTTCTCTCATCTCTGAAAAGGGCTGGAAAGTGGTTTGTGTGACCAATGGCGGTAATAAAGTTCGATCTAAAGAATTTTCTAAAGTGATGAGAGATGTCGGTGCCGAATATGAAATGTGGAGTTACAAGGATAAATGGGGAGGCAGCTTCGACCGCAAAGCTTTAAAAAAAGACATTCTTAAGGTTCTTCAGGATCATCCCCAAATTATTAAGATCGTTACTCATAATAAAAGAGGCGAGTACGGACACACCCAGCATCGGGCACTGCATGAGATCGTCAAGGAGATCGCTCAGGAGAGGTTATTTATCTTTAAACGTTCTAAACACAAGCTGGATAGAAAGATGCTAAAGCAAAAATACAAGCTGCTGCAGAGATATAAAAGCCAGGATATTGGCTGGCTAAGGGAGTATATCGAATATGAAAGTATTCGAAAGCACAGATAAAAAGCCATGGAACATGAAATGAATTAACCAAGCGCGCGGTCGTCCTTTCTTGCTTAATTTCTAATGAAAGGACAGCCGCTTTGCTCAGCTTTTAGAACATAAAGAACTTTACATAATATGAATTACCAGAAGAAACCTTGTGGTGTAGGTGGGAAGCTGCTCATTTTTATAGGATCTTTTATAGGAGTTCCATCATCTTCAATATCAACGGTTGCGAGCTTTGTGTAATCATCCGTGTAAGCAATATGTTTACACTGCTTCATATAGTTTTCTGGTGGTTTCTTTTGGGTATGGGACTGGAGGTTCTTTCTGCGGATACAGACATAATTTTCTTTGGAAACGGCGTAAACTTTGTATCCAGCCTCATCACAAGCCCTGAGCCATTTGGCATCAGATCCACCGACGGTTTCCTCCGGAAATTTAACATGCTTCCACACACTTTTGCGGAAAAATAAAGTTCCTCCTTTAATTCTTCTTCCTTCCTTAAATTCATTCCCAGCACGGTATTCCATGAGTGCTTTGTTCTCTTCAAAATATAAATACGTCGAGCGCTTTCCTATGATGGGTGCCTTTTTCGCTTTCAAAGCGATCAAGGACTCTTTCATATAATGAGGTCCATAATAATCATCGTCATCAAATTTAGCTATAAATGTGCCCTTAGCACGTGCAATAGCCCAGTTGAGACATTTCCCCAGGTTATACCGCTCTGGAAGCTTATAGACTCTCACATTGTCATATTCTTTAGCTTTCTTTCTCCATTTTTTAAGACTCATGCTGTTCTTGTTCAAAATAATTATCATTTCTTTATTCGGCCATTCCTGCCGTTCGTAATTCGAGAAAATGTTATCCATACACTCGGATCTTATCGTGCACGCTATGATCGAAGCCATCTTCAGTTATTCAGCTCCTTTCTTCAGGGCTTTTTTTCGTTGATTCCAAGTTGAATCTTTTATTATTTTATATTCCTTATTCTTGATAATTTTCTTGTAGAGCTTTAGAAAGTTGTTCGTCATGACTTTGTCGGAATAACGCTTGATTACATACAATCTGCATGCTTTGGGACTCGGGAACTTCTTAACACGTACTTTCCGAATCATCTCATTGACGTCATCGCAAAGCAGCTGCGGCATGCCCACCAAAACCTCTGGAACGGCTCCTGCCTTGAAGCCAAGAACGGGTGTGCCGCAGGCTAAAGCTTCGATTAAAACCAGCCCAAAGGGTTCATTCCACGTTGATGTGAAGAGCACACAGCTCGCTTCAGACAAAAGCTTCATTTTCTCTGCACCGCCAACAGGTCCAACATATCTGATTTTATCGTTGAGATGGGGTTTAATCTGCTCATTGAAATACTGTTCATACTTCGGTTTATCATTGAATGTTCCAGCGATAATCAGTTCTTTGCCTGTTTTTTGCGCGACTTCGACGGCAAGATGAACTCCTTTTTCACTCATAATTCTGCCTAAAAAGAGAAGATAACCTTTTTTCTTCTGTCTATAAGGGTAGTCCTTGACGCGTATTCCGTTATGCACGAAATATCCTTTTTTGTTCTTATCCCGTATTTTCTTGCTTACGAAGACAGGAATTTGAACTCCACTGGCTTTTTTTGAATGCGAATTTCGAATGGTAGGAATAGGGGGATGGGCTCTTGATACAATGCCGTAATGGTCGTGGATGATATCGACATCCTTGGGCATGTTTTTGATGATAAAATCCAGCTGTTCTTCCTTATCGTCTGTAGGATATTCAAATGTTTGAGTTGCCCGTGTTTTTGAACCTTTTTTCGCAAATAAGATGACCTCATGCCCCCGCCGAACTAACTCCTCCGTCAGGTAGTAAATATCCCGCTGTGTACCGCCGTAGTTTTCGGGTGGAACAGGGAGCGTATTCGTTGATACTTGCACGATCTTCAAGCAAAAACAACCTCCTTCATTAGGCCATAGTGTTTGATAATCATCATCTTATGCTTGCATATACAGGAAGGAATGGGCCGAATCAGAGGCTTTTGTATATATAGAAATTCCATGTTTGCAAATTAGATGAAAATCCAATCCAAATCTACTTAATTTACATAGATTATTAGCATGTAGTAGAGAGGAGAGAGATTATATAATGAAGGGTTTAATATTGTGTGCAGGAAAAGGCTCTCGTTTGTACCCGTTCACGATAACTTATCCTAAAACGTTGATTCCCGTAGCGAATGAACCGCTTCTTCACGGCTGCATTGACAAATTAATAGAGCAAAACATATCAGAAATCGGGATAGTTATTCATCCATCACAGGAAGCTGTAATTAAAGAGAGTCTGCAAAGGATTAGCCGTTGGAATATAAACATTACGTATATCTATCAGAATCAACCGCTTGGCATTGCGAATGCATTGCTACAGGGGCAGGATTTTATCGGTCAGGATTCCTTCATATTGCTGCTGGGAGACAATTTGATCTCCACTCCGCTAACCAAGTTGAAAGAGCAAGTAGAACAACAAGGGAATCATGCTGCCTTGCTTCTCGCTGAAGTAGAGAATCCGCAGGACTATGGGATTGCAGAGGTGGAGCAGGACAAAATCGTGAAGCTGGAGGAAAAGCCTAAAACTCCAAAATCAAATCTCGCTGTATTGGGAGCTTATGTATTTTCTTCTATGATTTTTAAAGCATGTCAAGAGGTCAAGCCATCGGCAAGAGGAGAGTATGAAATTACAGATGCCATTCAATGGTTGATTCAGAACAGTTATCCGGTATCTTACCATGAGGCAGAAATCTCAAACATTGATGTCGGAACGATCGAGAGATGGATAGAGGCCAATCGCAAAGTATTGAAAGAGATGCCAGGCGAAAACCATATACACTCTTCTGTAACTGTAAAAAATAGCAAAATTATTCCGCCAGTTTCTATTGCTCAAGGAAGTATAATTGAAGATTCTGTGATTGGACCTTATGTATCGATAGGCGAAGGATCGACCATACAAGACTGTACGATAGAGGACAGTATCCTCCTAAGCCACGTTCACTTAAAGCAGTTGACACATCCAATGATTAAGATGGTGGTTGGTTCGGGCTCTGCACTTACAGGGACGAAAGCTAAGGGAGGAGAGCAAGGATGAATATTTTGGTTATCGGTACAGGATACGTTGGAACGACAACTGCCTTGGTATTTGCTGAAATGGGATGGCAGGTAACAGGCCTTGATACAGACAAGAGGAAGATCGATCAATTAAAGCAAGGAATTCTGTATTTCCATGAACCTGGCCTTGCAGAACTATTGCAAAAGCACAACCGCTCAGGTCATTTACAGTTCACCTCAGATAAGGCGGAAGCCATACAAAAGAACGATGTCATATTTATATGCGTTGGAACTCCTTCACGTCCGGACGGAAGTGCGGATTTGACTTATGTAAAGCAAGTGGCCCAAGATATTGGTAAGTATATGAACGGTTATAAGCTGGTAGTAGACAAAAGCACGGTTCCTGTTGGAACACAGGAGAAGGTTACGGAGTGGATTTCGGAGGTTCAGAAGTCTTTTCCTTATGATGTGGCCTCTAATCCTGAATTCCTGCGCGAGGGTAAAGCGTTAGAGGATTCATTACATCCTGATCGCATCGTACTAGGAACAACTAGTGAAAAAGCAGCGAAGCAGCTTCGATTGTTATATTCTTCTATGAAATGTGAGATTCTCGAAACGACTCCCCGCACGGCAGAGCTTATCAAATATGCATCTAACGCGTTTCTCGCCACGAAAATATCTTTTATGAATGAGCTTTCCCGATTAAGTGACCAACTCGGTGTAAATATCAAAGAAGTAGCCACAGGAATGGGGTATGATTCCCGGATTGGAGCAAGCTTCCTGCAGGCCGGAATCGGTTATGGAGGTTCATGTTTTCCTAAAGACGTCGCAGAATTGGTTTATAAGGCAGTAGAAGAAGGGATGGAGCTGGAAATATTAAAGCAGGTCGTAAATGTAAATAATAACCAGCACCTATACTTGTATGATAAAGCAGAGAAAAGGCTTGGTGACATGAAGGGCAAAAAGGTAGGAATTCTCGGATTGGCATTTAAACCAGATACAGATGATATACGGGAAGCACCAGCATTGCGCTTGATTCAACAATTGATGGATAAAGAAGCAACCATTCAGTTATATGATCCGATCGCAAAACTACCGTCTGAAGCGAAATATGACAAAGTAAATATGGTTGATTCAGCCGCTGAAGTATTTGTCGATGCAGACACAGTATTTATATGTACAGAATGGCCAATGTTTAATGAGCTGGATTGGAACAATTTGAAAGAAACCATGAAACATCCAAACATTTTCGATGGTCGGAATATGCTTGATACGAAGTTAATGAGATCGTTAGGTTATTATTATGAAGGCATTGGATATAAATAAAGTCATGAGAAACTAATCACATAAGCCAGCAGCTATGGAAACGTAGATTGCTGGTTTTGTGATAATCATTGAATGCTGATCGTATAGAAGAAAATTAGTAATGTGATATGAGCTTGATTAAATTGTAGTAATTTGATTATCCAGATGAATGATATCAAGGAAATGAAAGAATTCATAAATGAGAAAGTTCTTCGGAGCAATAATATTTAAAATAATAGTTGAGTTGATCAATGAGATCAATGATGTGAACATGATAATAAACAACGATAATATATAAGCAACTCAAAGTAATGAACAACAAAAAAACAACAATACAAATTATTTGAAATATCTAACTTGATAAAACAACAAAAAACTTATCGCAAAAATAAAACTATGTACATATTTATCCATGCAAAATGGAAAAATTTACGGGGGTAGTAATTCAATCAAGTCACTTTAATACATATTTATGATTGATGGTGAAATGTGATGAACGATGAAAAAACCAACGGAACTTAGTTTTTCTTTAGTACATTTTCACAAAACCCGTATTTTGTACACATGTATATATCTTTATTTTTCCCGGACTTTATCACCTTCTTGTAATAAGGTCATAGATAAATTTGGCGTTACCTGGATGATTACTAAACAATAATCATTAAGCAAAGAAAACGCGCCTAATTTGGACGCAATAGCCTGTAGACAAAGTTCCGCAAGGATCAGGGTCTGCAGTTTTTTTTGTTGTATAGATTCAGATAACGTGGATTGAGGCGTGGAAGTATGAACAATCACGAAGGCCGCTTTCAAGAATAGCCCCAGTTAATGCGGATTTATATTTTTCGAATCAGTCATTGTTCCCACGCCCCTCTGCTTTAATATTCACAACATTATCGAATACGTTTCCAATGCCTGGAAAGTTACGTTATCCTGCCCGTTAGCATAATGAAAAATGGAGCTGCTGCCGACCGGCAAACTGCTCCATTCTATTTCCGACTAGAGTTTCCCGATAGCTCAATGAACTAGCCTAGCGAGCTAAGTTTTTGGGATTTTCTCAAGTGTTTTTATTCGTTTTGCATCGGTACCTATCTTCCTGTTCAATCATATACCCCTCCAAAACTTACAACTTTCATCAAACAATGCTGTAAGCTTCACACTTATTCCCCCTCTGTTTAATCTGAGTGATGGACATCCCGAGGAGGTAGAGGTCACTGACACTAGTGATAACCTTCTACGACCGGATACCAACCGATTTGTGTCATTACACTCCTATTAAGGTTATATATCGCAGTTTTAGAATTTGATGAATGGCTACAATCCTCCTCTTCTATCAATAGCCCACCCGTTCAGCCACTTCCGGCTCATCCTGTGTATACCAGGCCAGACGTAATCTTTTGTCATCTTCACCAATGAGAAACTCAAGCTCCGTTGCTGTCTGTTCTTCAAAATAACGTGTTGATGTCAATGGCAGCAACGATAATACCATCCCATTACCCAGTTTCATATATAGCTTATCCTGTTCCAAATATACTTCTACTTCAAGGGAATCTCCAGTATCGTTGGCAAATCTGTACTTCCCAAGCTGCGCCTCAACGTTTTTCGACTCAAGCGGAATGACTTTTTTAATCTCCAAAGGGCTCGGTATATCGTAATCTTCTCCAACCATTATCTGTTCGAGACTCTTCACCAACTGTTCCGTATAAGCATGATCTCGCTCACCATTTTGCAGCATGATTAGTGTGTAATCTCGGTCAATATATCGTTTGAACCATGTTGAGTACCCCGGCCATCCTCCTGTATGGTGGACGATGCTTCCTAACCGATCGTCATGCTCTATCAGCCAGCCCATTCCATAGTGGAAGGTCTCACCACTATTCATCAATACTGGCGAAAACATCTCTTGACGCAGCATTGAACTGACGAACTTATCATCATACAAAGCCCGATCCAGTCGTAATAAATCACCGACTGTACTGTTAACCATCCCATCCCCTTGTAAGCCATCTAAGTACTTTACATAATTCAGTTCAGGCACTTGATCAGGCAGTACATAGCCGCCATGTCCAATTCGGTACACGTATCCCCAGGCATAGTCATCTGGTACAAGGCCTGGCTCCACCCTCCGATTATACACTTTCGTTCGCGTCATCCCGAGTGGCTGAAAGATCTGCTCATCCAAAAAGTCGCCATAACGTTGACCGCTAATTCTCTCGATTAGGATAGCCAACACAATATAGCCCGTATTGCTATACATCCAGCTCTCATTGGGGGCAAAAAGTGGATCGGGCTGATGTTCAATCAGCATACGCAATACATCCTCATTGCGAGCATAATGCGCAGGATCCCACACGTTTGCAAATAACTCCATGTAATCAGGCAAACCCGATGTATGGCATAACAAATGCCGTATCTTGATCCCTGGGTATGGCAGTTCGGGTATCCAGTTAGCGATTGGATCATCCCAATGTAATTGCCCCAATTGTTGCAAACGGACAATGCCTAGAGCCGTAATCGGTTTGGATACAGAGGCAAGTTCGAACATGGAATCCGTCGTCAAATGGCGTGCGCTACCGCCAATGTATTCGGCTGTCCCTATCGCTTCACATAACAATTGCTCTCCCTGCACAGCTACAAGAACCACACCATTAAAACTCCCCTGCTGTTTGACTTGTTCAAATAATGCGTTGATTTGTTGTTCCATCTCTTTTTTCACTCTGCTCCTCCTCAGTTTGTATTAACTTAGCGTTTTTCTCTCAACAAGCACCGTAAAATTTTCCATTATCCCCTGGATAACCCTCATATGAGCATTCACTGCTTTTAAGTTTCAGATTGCCTTGTTC
Source organism: Neobacillus mesonae (assembly GCA_023715865.1). GTDB lineage: Bacteria > Bacillota > Bacilli > Paenibacillales > Paenibacillaceae > Paenibacillus. The sequence continues at coordinate 875,622 of JAMBOW010000001.1, read as the reverse complement.
AGTCAACCCATATTTAGAAAAATAATGTTCCAGTTCCTTATCCAGCCAGCTGCCATCCGTTGTCTTTAAAAAGCCAAAATATGAGGAATTAAATGCTCCTCATAATTAGCAACTTAGCTATAGGCCAGTTCATGCCCCTTTAGCCTCAACTTTATATGTATATACATCAATGATCTTAGCGTAATTTGTTAAAACCAATAGGTTACAATACGTTTACCAAGCTCAAAACCAGCAAATGTAAAGCTTTGAGAGTAGGGTTTTAGACTTAGAGAGTTTTTCTAAAATTAATACGAGGATTTAAGAAAATATGTTCCAAAATTGAAGATATTTTTCAAATATATATGAGAAATCAATCCTAATCACTGTTATTTTGTTTCTAATTCCACTAACCTGCCCGTTAGCTTAATGAACTAGCTGTAAACTTCAGTTAGATATTTATCTAATCGGTAATCGGCCCATGTTCTTGTCCATTTCGGCAATCGGTACAAGTTCTTGTCCTTGGCTCGGGACAAGAACTTGTACCGATAACATAAAAAAGCCGCTAATTAGCGACTTTCATTGGGAATATGTTCTTGTCCCACGACATTTACAAAAAAACCCTCCGAAATAGCGACTTTCGATGGGCATATGTTCTTGTACCCCAACAAGTCCAGTAATATCAAAATAAAGCCGCTTTCCTAAAATGACTAGGAAAACGGCTTTATTCTTAATGATACCAAGATTCCGTTCTATAAAAACACGTTGGATGCTACTTTCTTATTTCTTAAAGATTCTTGCCAAAGAAATCTGTTAACTTAGGTACAGCTTGACCTATATATTTGGGGATATCATACATAGCAACATGCGTTGCACCCTCAACCCAGAACAATTCCTTTGGTCCATTCGACAATTCGTAGAATTGTTCGCTGTAAACGCGTGTGTCAGCCTCTGTTCCAAAAATCAATAACATCGGTTGAGTTAGATAAGTGCTGATTTGGCCTGTTGCGGAGAAAGCCATGAGTTTGTCAACGCTTGTAAATAGGAATCGATTTGGAGAATTAGGGTACTGTGCTCTAGGCGTTCTATAGTAGTCATATGCTTCACGCATAAGCAAAGGTGTATTATCATCAATTTCTTCGAGCGTATCAGGTACATAAGTAAGGAAATGAGCTTCTGTTTCATTTGCTTCTGCAGTACGCTGCTTCGCAACCGCCTCAAGTGTTTGCAATTGTGTTTCAATGCTACCCTTTCCTCGGAACATAGCACCGATATCCACTGCACTCACAGTCGCAACTGCTTTGATGCGGCGTTCAGTTGGAGCTGCAGCTATGGCATAACCGCCACCCGCACAAATACCAAGTGCCCCAATCTTTTCTTGATCAATATACGGAAGAGTCGTTAAATAATCCACCGCACAACGCACATCTTCTACTCTGGCATTCGGATCTTCAAGTAAACGTGGTTCTCCCTCGCTCTCTCCCTGACAAGACGCGTCAAATGCTAATGCAACAAAACCATTGTCAGAAAGCTTTTGTGCATATACCCCTGAAGTCTGTTCTTTTACTCCTCCACCAGGATGTACAACAACAATCCCAGAATATTTTTTACTTTCGTCAAATCCCTCTGGTAAATAAAGGTTACCTGCCATCTTTAAATGACCATTTTTAAACGTTACTGATTTTTTCATGTTTTTTTATCCTTTTATCATAAATTTAGCATCTACCTTACAGCCTATACACTGAAAAAGTAATACTTTTATGACCATATATATTTTGTTTAGATAATACTTTTTTAGTCACCATAATGACAACCATGACATTTACTTAATCTCCATAGATAGTAAGGAAATTAATTTTTATTCAATGAAATTTTCATCCCTTCTTTCGATTAGATTTACCTGTTTTATTATGCTACAGATAGTTAAATAACCTATAGACGAAATAATGCATATTGATGTATTATTTCGTCTGTGTGTATAACATAAAAGAAAAACAAAGTGTTTTCAAACGTCAATTTAATTGAATTCATGCATTAATGCACGAATTCAATTAAATTGTGCATTAATTTTCAAGAAAGTTTGGTGACTATGACAATGACTAAAGTCGATAGAAGGATACTTAAATCTCAAGAAGCCATAAAAAACGCTTTTATGGAACTCATGTCTGTAAAGGATTTTGATAAAATTACGGTAAAGGATATTTGCTATGGAGCAAATGTGGGGAACAGAACGTTCTATCTTCATTACCTCGATAAATTTGATTTACTCGATAAACTCATTGAAGAACACTTAGCTGAGTTGAAAGTTATTTGCCAGCAAAAAAAAGACAAGGGTTTAGTAGAGGGGGCAATGATTTGGTTCGAATATTTCGAGCGAAATAAGTCATTCTTTTCTCCTTTATTCTCAAGTAACGGGACAATTACATTTAGAAATCGTTTCTTACAATTTGTGATTGAGGAAATAAAAGAAAAAATAGATTTAAAAAACGGAAAAAATAAAGGAATTAGTGAGGAAGTTTTTCTCCAGTTTTTAGGGATGGCAATTGTCGGGGTAATGGAATTGTATATGTTAAATGCAACACCTGAAAGTACTAATTCAATAGCTGAACAAGTCAGTATTTTACTTGAAAGGAATTTATAAAAAGATTTTTAAATTGAAAAGAATTAAATGACTTTACCCCTTTCCAAAACAGGATGGGGGTATGCGTGTTGGAAGTATTAAACTTAAACAACTTATTGTAATCTTGGTATCCCCTTATTGAAAGTGGTTACAGCTTCGCTGGTACTACCCTGCATGGCATTGAATTGTATCTTCTATCTTTATATTACTTGGAGAATGGCGTGCACCAAACAATCTTGAGTCTGATTCATAGCTCAGTCTACAGTCCGAGTTTTTTTACCTATCATAGGTGAATCTCATTATCTCATTGAAAAGCAGCCGAATGTAGCCAACTGCTTCATAATCTGATTAATTTAGCATTTCCCGTTACGTTGTGCAGTTGTAATTATAATGCGTTTCATAATAATCAGCAGAACTTGAATAAAATTCAGGTAGTTGTTTTGATTGATGATTTTGGCTCGTTAAAATAACTACTGTTCAACTAATTTTTGTTTACCCGACACGTTGACCTACCTACTCTCCTAAACTCCAGTTAGATATTTATCTAATCGGTAATCGGTACAAGTTCTTGTCCCTCGACAGTTTTAGCTTAATGAAAAAGAGCAGCTGACAACCGTCAACTGCTCATGCAATTTGATCTAACGTTTCCCGTTAGTTTAATCTAAGATGTTCCGTGCAGTTGTAAATTTGGCATAACCAAACGTTGTTAGTATTCGTGAGAATAGTTAAAGAGGTATTATCTATGTACGTTTTTTTGAAGTAATGAGGTAAAAGATGTTGCAATGACAATCCAATCAATGCCCCATGACTCACAATTAAAATCCTCTTGCTGGCATGTACTACAATCTGTTCTTCGAGAAAACTTACTCCACGCCTTGCGACCATTTGGAAATCTTCCATACCAATATTTTGTTCACGCCAATGGACACCCCAACGAGCTATGCGTTCTTCCTCGGTAGTTCCCTCAATTATCCCACAATCAATTTCTCTGATACGTTCATCAGTGAATACTTCATTTACTCCCAAAGATCCCCTTATTATTTCAGCTGTTTGTATCGCTCTCGTCAGATTACTGGAGAAGATAATATCCCAATCTTCCCCAGAAATCCTATAAGCCAAAGCATAAGCTTGCTTTGTTCCCTCTTCGCTTAAAGGTATATCAGATATACCTTGAGCTTTGCCAAGGCTATTCCAATTGTTTCTGGTAACTTCTCTTGTAACTGCTCTTGATTATAAATGAAACCATCATGAAAATTTCCGATTGCCTTCTCTGTATTAAAGGTCTCTTCCTTATTATCAGTTGTATTTATTGTTTCATTGTTTTTCATTATAGTAGCAACTTCTTCTTGTAAATCAAGCCAACTCTTTAACTCTGTATTATACAATTGTTGAAAATACTTTTCTGAATAAGTTTCAGCTTGCTGTTCTTCCTCTAAAGCTAGATGAAAACTTGACTTTTGACACAGTTCATACCATTCTTTGGTAAAATATTTCATTCTATTACCCTCTCTCTAAAGAAGTAAATCTAGTTTGCTTCTATTAGGAGGTTTTAATCTTATAGATGATTGAATTAGCGTTTCCCGTTAGTTCAATGACCTCTTCAAATCAACTCTTGTATAAGTTTTCACATATGTTGTCCCATCTTCATTGTGGAATAGAGCTGTTCTTGAGTATGGTTCAGTAATTCTTTTATATCCAAGCTTGGTTATAAGCTTTAACATTTTCGGATTCCCAATTGGGTCAACACTAACGAATATTTCAGAATAGCCGAGTTTTCTTGCAAGTTTTTCACGATGTCTAATTAAACCCGAACCAATACCATTGCCACGATAATTTTCATTTACATATAAGTCGCTCAATTTGGGCGATAAGTTACTATTAAGTTTTAGAAGACCGAACCCCAAAATTGTTGATCTATCCATCTCAGCAACAAGGAGATACATTTCCTTTTTTTCTTGTTGGTTCAAATACGTTGTAAATAAATCCTTGTTATTTCTCACATCAAGTAAAACTCTGATATCTTCTTTCTCTGCCAAGCGTATGCTGTATTCCATACCCACCTACCTCCCCAATACTTCAGATTCTCACCGATAGTATAACTCCTCATAATACCATAATAGAACTAACCTGCTCGTTAGTTGAACAAAAGCAGCCGATCACGTTGATCAGCTGCCTCCTTTAATTTGTTGATCAGCTGCCTCCTTTAATTTGTTGATCAGCTGCCTCCTTTAATTTATTGAGCTATAATTCCCAGTTAGTTGAACTTACTTTGTGCCTCCCTACTCACTAACGACATATATTTATCTTGGTAACCTTTGACGAAAACAGTCTTTTACACAGCGCGCCTCGACATCACTCAACCTTAGGTAAAACATTACCTTACATTTCTTTTATGATTTCTAAGAATTGACCAACTTCCTTGGATGGATGTAATGGATATATTAAACCATATGGAACTGCGAAATCTAAATCACTAGGGATCGTCACCAAGGATGGATGAATATCTGCCCACGCCTCCAATGATAACATAACCGTATTACTTTCCTCGCAGCGATTAAACACATCAAGATCATAGAGACGCGGAACATCTTTAATTTGTATTTGAGGATGTTTCATTTTCAGGAAATCTCGTATGTTATGAATGACGGCACTATTCCCACCATTCACTACAGCCAATCTTTCCCCATACAAATCTTTAATAAAAAGTGTTTTTCTTGAAGCCAGCCTATGTTGCCGAGATACGGCAAAGCAAACGCGGTAACTCCCCAGTTCAAGCACACGGTAGTAATCCTTCAAGTTATCTGTAAGAAATGGCCCCGCAATGATATCGAGCGATTGGCCAATCATGCGGTAAGTGGTTGGGAGTGTATGTGCGTCATCTTCGAAATGAACGATGTTTATTCCGAATTGAGGGTATAGGTCGCTAATTCCATTCCACAAATCAATCAAAACCTTACAGGGGTTAAGCATAGAAGTACCCACCCGAACAATATGCCGATTGGCCTGTGCGGAGTGATGCATGCGGATAAGAGATTCTTGAAAATACTGCAGCATATATTCCGCATCTTTGATAAAAGCTGTTCCTGCCTTTGTGAGGCTGACACCGTGGTTGGTACGGATAAGAAGTGGGACTCCGGCTTGCTTTTCCAACAAATTCATTTGTTTCATCACAGCGGTTGAAGAAATAAAAAGCTTTTCGGCTGCCTTAGAAAAGCTTCCGGACTTCACCACTTGAACAAACGTCTTCAGTTGCTCAAACATTCAGGCAGGCTCCTCCTTTTGCATAAACCATAAGTTAATACCATGCTAACTTATTTGAAATTCCGTATCAAGCTGCTAAGCCGTAACATTATAGAAGAACGAAAGAGAAAACAGAAGCTTTAAAAACACTACACACAGGAACTGTATTGGAGGAGAATACTATGGAAAACAAAGTCTGGTTCATTACAGGAGCCTCTCGCGGATTAGGGCGCATTTGGGCGGAGGCCGCACTCTCTCGCGGGGATAAGGTTGCCGCGACCGCTCGAACACCGGAAAGCATCGCCGAACTTAAGGAACGTTTTGGAGACGCTGTTCTCCCCCTAGCGCTCGATGTAACAGATTCCCAGCAGGTCGAACATGTCGTTCAGCAGGCTCATGCGCATTTCGGCAGGCTGGACGTCGTCCTAAATAATGCCGGATACACACTGGTTGGCACGACTGAGGAGGCTGACGAATCCGACGTCCGCGAACTATTTGACGCTAATTACTTTGGTACGCTTCGTGTCATCCAAGCTGCCCTGCCTCTGCTTCGACTACAAGGCAGCGGGCACATTCTCGGCGTCTCAAGTGCCATGGGGATTGTTGCGGCGCCGCTCATTGGCTTCTATTGCGCGTCCAAATGGGCAGTCGAAGCATTGCACGATAGCCTCGCTCAAGAGGTTAAAAGCTTCGGCATTAAGGTCACGTTGCTCGAACCGGGCGCCTTTGCAACTGACTTCGGAAGCCCCCTGTCCATGAAGACATCACAAGGATTGGAAGTCTACGCTGAACTTCGAAATCGGGTGTCCGTTCGTTTATCGACAGAAGAACGAGGCAATCCGATTGCGACGGTCGAAGCGATTCTTCAAATCATAGACGCCGAGGACCCACCTTTGCGGTTTGCGGTCGGCGCAGGGGTCTTGCCTTTGGTGCGCGGAGTCTATGCTGATCGTTTAGCCACTTGGGAGAAATGGGAAGCTGTTTCGAACGGAGCGCAAGGAACTCCGATAAGCCACCGTTAGATTTGGAATTAGCAAAAGGTAAAGAAACAGGGGGCAGCTTCTAACAAGGCAGTCTGTCCCCTGTTTTTTTGAAATGCTTCCAACTGAGCCGATACGTAGACTTCAATCAAACATATTTTTTAACCACACATTGTACCCATAATATAAAAAAGCCGCTAAATAGCGGCTTTAAAAGCGACTATGCTCTTGTCCCTTTACATAACTAACGTTTTGGTACGAAGATGCCTTGCTCCTTTTAAATTCGGTTTATAGCTTTGTTATACATCTATCAATTCACGTATTAATTCATTATCTGGTGTTGCAGAGGACCCCACTTCATATTACAAGTCTTAATAAAATATAGAACGTTCAAACACACTAACACTTAAGGGTTTACTATAAAAGTAACCTTGAACAAAGTCACACCCTAGTTCTTCTAGCTCTATTTTTTGTTCTGCTGTCTCTACACCCTCAGCAACCACCTTTAAGTCAAGACCTTTAGCAAGAGTAATTATCGCTTTCACAATTGAATTTCCATCCTCAGATCCTAAGTTATTGATAAAAGAACGATCAATCTTTAGACAGCTTATCGGCATTTTAGACAAGTAAGCAAGGGAGCTGTAACCCGTACCAAAGTCATCCACACTTATTCCAATACCTATATTTCTAAGTTCCTCTAAAACTGAATTAGCTACTTTGAAGTCAACAGCAATGCTCTCTGTTATTTCAAATCCGAGAAGCTCTGAAGCAATTTCAGTCTCTGCTAAAATATTTTTGATATCTGAAATTAAATTTTTGCTGTAAAATTGTCTAACCGATAAATTAATACTAACAGGCACAACCGGATACCGTTTTTCTTTCCAGTATTTAATTTGGTAGCATACGTTATGTATGACCCACCGTCCAATCTCTTCAATTAATCCGCTTTCCTCAGCTATTGCGATAAACTCAATTGGCCCTAGATGCCCTAAAGTTGGGTGGTTCCAACGAATAAGTGCCTCTGCTCCTATTAATTCTCCTGTTTTGATTTCATATTGAGGTTGATAATATAATTCGAATTCATCTCGCTCAACCGCGCTTCTTAAACTACTCTCTAAAATAATATTACTTTTAAACTGAGACATATCTTTGTTGTACAATACATAATAATCGGTCATTTTTTTAGCAGATATCTGGGCAATTTCAGCATGGTTAAGTAGCTCTTGAACATTTTCTGTATCCTTTGGGTAAATTGACCCACCGATACTAGCGGTAATATATATATTCATTTCTTTAACTAGGATTTCTCTTTTTAACTCTTTTGATAATTCATTGATAAAACTGTTTATTTCATTTTCATTTATATTTGAAATTACAATGGCGAAATCATCTCCACCCATACGCGCAGCAAAACCCTGCTCCCCTACTATTGTCTTAAGTCTTTCGGCAACCTCTTGGAGCAAGATATCTCCTGTTTCATAACCTAGAGTATCGTTAATTCTTCCAAAACGATCTAGATCAACATAGAGGAGTAAAATATCCCCCTCAATTGCTTCCTGCATGTCTGCTAATTTTTTTTCGAGTGATTTTCTATTCAACAGCCCAGTTAGATCATCATGGTAAGCTAAATGTTGTAATTGCTCCTCATATTGTTTTTGTTTTGTTATGTCTATAACAATCCCATCCAGTCGAATCATTTCTCTATTCTCATTAAACACGGGGACGGTTAGATCTTGAATATACTTTATTTCAGAGCTTTCCTGGTGAATAATTCGGTATTGATGACTTAATACACCGCTATTTAATTTGTTTTGTGCTTTCTTCACTCGTTCCTTGTCGTCTGGGTGAATGACTTCTTGCCAAAAATTCCGATTTTCTAAAAATTCTTCTAAGTCTACTCCGTAAATATTGGCAACTGGTTTAGATGCGGTTATGATCTGATCCCGGAAGACATCAACCGACCAGATGCCTACTTCTAGATTATCTATTATTTTTTCCAGTAAATTTTGTGTTCGATTATACTCAGACTGAAGATTATTAAGATTAGTTCTATCTCCTGCTAAGCTCAATACAACTTTTTGTCTGTTCCACGTCAATAAACGACTGATTACTTCGATATCAAATAAAGAACCGTCATCTCGGATACATTTAATTTGTAGTCTTGAATCCGTTTTTCTTTCTTCGCTATACATACAGTGTATCCAATCACTGACCACATTGAGATGATCTTTAAGTATAAATTTGGCAAAAGGCTGGCCGGTCAAAGATGGCTGATCGACACCAATCATCTTGTGGGCAGCTCGGTTGGCATATAATACAACGGTATCCGTGTGAATAATAATTGCTTCATCAATTGCATCTGAAACAGCTTCAAATAAGTGTTTGATTTGCAAAAAACTCTTAAGCCTTTTTAATTGTGAACTATCTACTCTACCAATACGCTTATTTGTTTCAGCCATAGGAAAAACCCTCTCTAATATACTTGTATGGAAACCTATAGAACTTTTAGTCTGTACTATTCATAAATCGCTTTTCCCCTCTTTGTTATAACTCTAATTTCTAGTTCTATAGGACTAAATATCGGTTTTAACAAATGTATAGTTGAGAAATATAAAAACCGTTTCTCTGATAATAATGAAAAGTGTTGTTGTATCCTTGATAACTCCAACTAGAATGCTGCAATACGAGTCCGTAAACATCTATCTGGAAAATAAGAAAGAACACATACAAGATAAATACCCAAAAGACCGTACCTATAATTTTTATATGCCTACTCTTACCGATGGAAGTGCGCCAACTAAAAGCATTCCGATTCATACCAGTCCATTCCCAGTGAACGAGGACATTAGAGCGCTAACCTCCCTTCTGATTTTGACGATCCGGCACCCAACTGTAGATGTCACCCGTGACGTTAAACGTTTCTAGCGGTTCACACAACATGCAGCCGTACATGCATAAAGCTTTATCATCCTGCCATCCATTAAAAATTCTCATCCTGAGCAAACAGATGAGCCTATGGCTTTTCATAACGAAACGATATGTTCAAGAAATTATTCTTGACCTCGGTAGGCAAGCGGATTGCCAAGAAACCCCAGTCTTTTAAGACTAGGGTTTCTTTTTGTTCTTAAGTTGTGCAAGGTGCTTACATGATCCAAGCATGGGACTTATCGGAGTGGCTAGTATTAAACCCAAGATAATATAACTAATCAAAAGACTGACATTCAATCGCACTCAATCCCGCATACAAATACAAAGCTTGTACGAGTTATTTAATTTGAATAAAAATCCACTAAACTGCAAAAGTTATAGAAAATGGTCAAGAGGTATCTGAATGAGTATATTTACATTTCTTAAAAAAGTATTAGTCAATTCCTCTAATAATAGAACAAAGCATCATTATACACGACAGAACAACACGAATATTGAGTGCGATAGCATGCTTATTCTTTCCTATTCAGATACCGTTGAGTGGATTCAGGCAAAAATAGGCGGCAGCTCAGACGTAATTATTCGTTCGATTGCACCGTTCGGAGAACACTCTGCTTTTCAAATGACAATTATCTATATTGATGGCCTAATTGATCAACAGCTTCTGACTAAGTTGTTAGACTCTTTGGTTAATAAAGATTCCTCTTTAGATATTGATAGCCCGGAAGTATGGATCCAAAGTTACCTACCTATAGGAAGCTTAAAATCAGTTGACGATAAACATCAGCTACTGATGTCAATCTTGGCAGGAGCCGTTGCCATCCTTGTTGACGGAATGAATAAAGCATTTACGGTATCTATCTCGGGCGGTGTTCGTAGATCTGTTGAAGAACCCACATCACAGACGGTTCTACGAGGGCCGAAAGAGGGATTTACAGAGGATATCTCTACAAATATCGCTCTTTTACGAAGAATAATGCGAACACCCGAGCTGCAATTTAAGTCGATGACGATTGGAGAGTATACACAAACCAAAGTATCTGTTGCATTTATTAGGGGCATTGCAGACCCCGAAGTAGTTAAAGAGGTAACTTTGAGGCTTCAATCCATTAAAACTGATAGTATCCTGGATAGCGGATATATCGAAGAGTTTATTCAGGACGGAGTATACACCCCTTTTCCAACTCTTATGAACACAGAGCGTCCAGATGCAGTTGCTGGAGGTGTATTAGAAGGGCTTGTTGCAATTTTAGTTGATGGCACACCTTTTGCACTCCTTGCTCCTGTAACCTTTTTTAGATTTTTTGTCTCCAGTGAGGATTATTACCAAAGGTATGATATTGCCTCCTTTTTGCGCTTCATTCGCTTCTCATCTTTCGCAGTTGCTCTACTATTGCCTTCGTTTTTTATCGCACTTACGACCTTTCAGCAGGAAATGATTCCTACCACTTTATTAGTCACTCTTGCTGCCCAGCGGGAGAATACGCCCTTACCGGCACTATTAGAAGCTTTTTTAATGGAACTGACTTTTGAAGTTATACGAGAGGCTGGAGTACGTATGCCACGGGCGATAGGCCCAGCTATTTCTATTGTTGGGGCACTCGTACTAGGTCAGGCAGCTGTTCAAGCTGGGCTTGTGTCTGCGGCCATGGTTATTGTAGTCTCGTTTACAGCCATATCTAATTTTGTGCTCCCTGCCATTAATATGGCTGCTGCGGTCAGACTTTTGCGTTTTGCGTTGATGTTGTTAGCGGGTTCACTTGGATTATTCGGCATATTAGTGGGAATAGTACCTATCTTGGTTCATTTAGTCTCGCTTCAAACTTTTGGTGTCCCTTATCTTCTTCCAGTCTCTCCGTTTGTACGTGGGAACATGAAGGACTTTATCTTTCGTTTTCCGTGGTGGAAAATGCGGACAAGGCCTACTATGATCAGTGGGCACAACCGATATAGACAGGCCCCCAATCAGAAACCAAATTCTCAATTAACCAGCGATAATGAACAAGATAATAATTAGGGGGAGACGGATGATCAGGATCGCAAGAATGTGTTGTTCATTATTTCTAGTACTATTTCTTACGGGGTGTTGGAATCGAATAGAACTAAATGAAATTGGAATAACATCTGCTACTGGATATGATCGTTCGGGTGACAACTGGGTGGCTACATACCAGGTCATCGTTCCTTCCTCCATTACTTCCAATACTGGAGGTGGATCAGGTTCTTCCCAGCCTGCAGTTAATGTATTCTCTGTAACTGCGAACACCATCACGGAAGCAGCTAATTTAAGTAATTTAGAAAATCCTCGTTCGTTATATTTCTCCCATAATAACGTCATTGTCATTGGGAAGGAGGCTATGAAAAAAGGAATTAACCAACTGATTGACCAGTATTTTCGAAGTTCTGATAAGCGAGAATCGGTATGGGTGCTTATAACCGATAAAACTGCAAGTGAAATTCTTCGAAAACTGATCCCTCCTGAGAAGATACCTGGAGCTAGCTTGTCGGAAATTCTTCGTAAAGAAAAGAAATCTTCCTCTATTTTTACTCCAGTTACTGTGTTTGATTATGCCTATAAAATGAATTCAGATGCTAAAGCTATCGGTATACCGATAATTACAACTTCAGGCGATATAAATTCAAAAAACAATAAAAAGCTTGAATCATTAGATAGTTTTAAGGATGTTGCTCAATCACATAACGTACGGTTAACAGGGTTAGCTGTCATAAAGGATGACCAATGGATCGGCCAGATGAATCTACGTGAAAGCAGAGGGCTTAGCTGGATGACGAATAATGTGAAGAGTACAGTCTTGTCTCTGCCCTCTTCTGAAAAGGAAAATAAACAGAGAATTTCTCTAACCATTTTTGCCTCCAAGACGAAGCTTAGGCCGGTAAAGAAAGGATACCACTATATGATGAATGTTATTGTTAAGGCTAAGGCAGAATTAAGTGAATCGGGATCCGATCTTAATTTATCTAACGAGGCTAACGTTAAACAAGTTGAAGCACAAGCTTCGAAACTAATCACAGAAGAAATTAACGTCAGCTGGAATGCCATTCGTAAAATGGAGGCTGACCTTGGTGGATTTGCAGATCTAATCCATCGTGAATATCCTAAGGACTGGAACGATATAAAAGAAGATTGGAACAGCGAATTAAAAAAAATCGAGCTGAACGTTCAGGTTGAAGTGGTCATAAAGCGTCCGGGCATGTTCCAAAACTCGTTTCAAAACTTAGAGTAAAAAAGGACTATAAGCCAACTAGGTGAGGTGACCAACTTGAGCAAATTAACCCCCAAATTATCAGATTTAGTCATCACCTTAACCCTGTTTGAAATAGGCAGCACTACTCTGTTTTTAATAGGAGGGAAAGCTAAGCAGGATGCTTGGCTTGCGATGCTTATCGGTGCATTCATAGGTTTTTTTCTAGTTGCGCTATATCTTTGGATACACTATTTAGATAAAGGTAAAGATTTGTTTGAGTTACTACAATATTATATGGGACAGATTCTAGGGGGAGTGTTCGGACTACTATTTGCGTGTTATTTCATTTATGAAACTTCTCGCAATCTACGCGATTTAGGAGAACTAACTGAAATAACTTTATTGAATAGGACTCCCATAGCAATTATTATGCTCGTAGGCATTCTTGTTGTGGCGAATACGGTGCGATATGGCCCAGAGGTGCTCATGAGGACTAGTACCGCTCTTCTTCCTGTGATCATTTTAGGTTATCTTTTTCTAGTCCTATACATTACAGCATCAGGTTTACTTCACTTTGAAAATATGCAACCATTTTTCGAAAACGGCATAGTACCGGTATGGAACGCTGCTATCCCGGAAATTATCTCATTTCCTTTTGGACAAGCTGTTCTGTTTCTGGTTTTTTTTAAACTTGTTGAATATACTCCAAAATTTAACAAATCCTTATTGGTCTTCTACTGTATTGTGTCAATCATACTCACAATAATAAATCAAATTAACATTCTTGTGCTTGGGCCTGCCATTGCTGCCAACTCCACATTTCCGCTACTCGAGACGGTTCAGCTCATCCAAGTTTCACAAGTGCTGGAAAGAACGGATGCCCTGTTTGCATTACTTCTTTTTCTGGGCTTAGGCATCAAATTATCCGCATTTTATATCGGTGCAGTGACCGGATTAAGTAGAATTATAAACTTAAGGTATAAAATACTTATCATACCTACGGGCATTGCCATTTACTCGTTATCGTTCTTGTCCCCAAGATATACAGAGTATATATGGTTCGGTTTAAACTTTTCCGTTAAGTGGATCTCTCCCTTCTTCCAAATAGTAATACCTGTTTTACTTGTGTTCGTTATGTTGATCCGCAAGACTAAAAGAAAAAATTCTTCTCAAAAATCGGGTGAGGATCGAAATAACCGCATTTGATATTAGATTCCCTACCTGTTGTAGCGTAAAGGAGCAGTGGGTTAACTTGCTCCTTACTTTTTTCGACTAACCTTACTTTAAGTATAAAGCTGGCTAACTGCCAGCTTTAAATTTTCACTTCTTGTTTCCTCCTTATACTAACCTGCCCCGTTAGCTTAAAGAAAAAAGAGCAGCTGCCAATCGGCAAACTGCTCCATACTGTGTTGAACTAACGTTTCCCGTTAGCTTAATGTTTTTACCACTAATATAATCAGAACACATTCAACAATCACTTAACAGAAAGAAATCTTAATAACCTCTACAACCTTAATTTGTCCGTTAAGTTAGCTTAATGAATTTGCGGGCAGAGACAGATTAGATATATATCTAATCGGCAATTGGACTATGTTCTTGTCCATTCCGGCAATCGGTACAAGTTCTTGTCCTTGACTCGGGACACAAACTTGTACCGATAACATAATAAAGCCGCTAAAATAGCGACAATGGGAATATGTTCTTGTCCCCCGACATCATCCCACGAACAACTCTTATATTGATTTCTTTCTTCATTCTTTTACCTTCTGGTCCTACATCTCATAGGTGACTTAGTTTGTATCTAAAAGATGATCCCTGTATGATACAGGAATCATCTCATATATAGCCTAACTTATTTTCAACTAAATTCCATTGAATACCAGTTTGATTAACATCGCTTTTTTGATGTGTTTTTGAGAATTTCTTCATTCATTTCTTGAAGTTAATGACTCCCTACTCTAGGAAACATTTGATTACGGAGTTTCCTCTCTTTACTTCCATACAAAAAGTAATATAGAACAATTGTGAGTAGAATGATTATTCCCAATAAAATATACAACCCACTATATCCGGTAATAGGAATGATCAGTCCGATAATAGCCGGCCCAAATCCATTGCCTAAATCAGAAAATATTAAAAAAGTTGCGGTTGCTAAACCTACTCGATGAGGCTCTGCCATATTAATCGAAATAGCTTGAGAAATTGAAGTTATATTTCCAAAACCCAAAGCAACCAAAGCTGCTACCAGTAACAACATTCCTCCGGTGGTAACTGAACTCAAAAGAAGCATGCCTGCTCCAAACAAAATAAGTGCTGGATAAATAATTATATTTGCTCCCTTTTTGTCCATCAGCCGACCTGTGAGAGGCCGTGATATTAAAACAAATACGGTGTATACCATAAAGAAGAAACTTGCGGCATCAACCAAATTCAATTCTATCGCATACACATTTAAATATGAAATGATGCCAGAAAAACTGAAAGTCATTACAAAAGTAATAATTGCAATCGGTATAACTTTCGGCTCAATAAAATCTGAAATCTTAATGCTTCCTACTTTTTTTGTATTAGTCTTGTTCACTTTAGGAAACTTTATAATAAGAGCAACGATTACACTGATAATGCCAAGTAATAAACAAAATAAAAAGATCATAATGAAATTATAATTCTGACTTAGATATAAGCCGATGAATGGGCCGATGCCTGTTGCCAGTGCTGTACTAACTGCAAAATAGCTGACCCCTTCGCCTTTACGTGATGAAGGAAGAGTTAGAAATACAACTGTACCCACAATGGTTGTAGCAATACCTACAGTGATTCCATTGAGAAATCGAGATAGCATTAGAAAGCTTATATTAAATTGAACAAAATACAATAGTGTAGTTAGGATAAAGAACATCAATCCCGTTACTAGTAATTTCTTGGAATATTCAAGACGTCCAGTAAACAAGCGCCCTATTAATGCGCCAATTATGAAAATGCCTGCTATTATACCCGCTTGACCGGAAGATGCACTGAATTCGTTAATAGCATACATGGAAATTGTTGCATTTAATAAAAAGAAAATTAAGGTCATAAAGAAATTGACGGACGAGAGAATAATAAAATCCTTTGTCCATAATGTAGGTTTAGATTGTTCCATTATTCCTCCTCCTTCTACTTTGTAACAAAGTACAATATTTGATGTTTAAAATGAATATGATTCTCCATCAGCTGGAATGAGTACATTTGAGGACATTCCATTTTCGACTGCATATTTTTGCATGCTTTCTCTGGATACAGTCCAATGGTTTACAGCTTCCAAGTGAACAGTGATGATTCTCGCATTTGGAGCCGCTTTATATACCTCTAAGACATCCTTCTCCTCCATAATAATGGAATCATAATCAATAAATTTATTCCCTCCAGCGTTTACAACCATAATTTCTGGTTGATGTGTATCAATGGCTTCTTGAACAGCATCACACCATACGGTATCTCCTGCAACATATAACGATTTCTCTAACTCATGTTTGAAAACAACCCCACTTACAGGACCCGTTAATTTTGTTACTTCTTCGCTTCGACCATGTTCACCGTTTGTTTTACTTAATTGGATACCTGCGAAGGTAGTGTTTTCTTGTAATACCTCTACATTAGTAAAATCAGCATTCTTTACTTCTTGCGCTTCCTCTTCATTTTGGACGAACACTTTGATATCTTTCGGCAGTACTTTTTGGGCTACTTCATCAAAGTGATCTTCATGCAGGTGAGTGAGAATCACGGCATCTACATTCAAAATATTTTCCAATGATGTGGGTAAACTAACTGTTGGATTGCTTAAATGTCCCATTGGTGCAGTTGTACATGGGTTCGAAAAACCTGGATAAGTTCCCTTTTCAGCCAACAATGGGTCCACCAAAAATTTCACTCCTGCGTATTCAACAATTATTGTTGCATTTCGAATTAATCTTATATTCATGTCTTTTCTCCTTTGAATTGTATTTTCTTTTGACATTGTTTATTGTATATAAGAATCAAATGCTGATACACAGACCAAATAAAGTGTTTTAGCTGTTTTACTTTATTTTTGAAGGAGTTAGTTATAATGCCTGATAACACAGATAAAATTATCTTAGATGAATTAATCAATAATAGCCGCATTACAATGAAACAATTAGGGGAAAAAGTACATTTGACCGGACCAGCTGCTTCTTCAAGAGTTGCGAAGTTAGAAGAAAGCGGAATAATTGAGGGTTATACAATCAAAATTAATCAAGGCAAATTAGGATGTTATATTTACGCATTTATTACGATCTATACCTTAAACATTAATCATCAGCCTTATCTTTCATTTATGGAGACTCAGAAAGAATTTGTTTTACAGCATTATAAAATAACGGGTGACGGTTGCTTTCTACTAGAATGTAGATTTCCATCTAACGAAGTATTGGATTTGTTTTTGCAGGGTCTAAATAAGTATGCAAACTATAAGATCTCTACAGTAATAAATAAATTAATGTAATTTCTTTTGAACTATAAGCTTCCTTTGGTTTTTGTACGACTTGATGAATGAGTAGAATCGATAACATGAGTTGTATCTTTCATAGATGACTTTTGGGTAGAACAAAAGCAGCCGATCATATTGATCGGCTGCTTTCTTTTTTCATTCTTTATTTTTTTAATTCAGCTTATCTGTATCTCTAAATAAAGGAATAATGAAGTGCCGATAAACGTCCTCATTAAATCGGTTATCTCTTCTGGATAGACCTCTTTTTCCCCATTCACCATAATCTCATATACGCCCCAACGATCCTTAAAATGGAGTCCTGAGCTTTTATAACCGTTCCGTATATAAAACTTTTTTCTAGTTACCCTTTGTTCATAATTTATTGCACCTTTATCAACAGTTTCTATATTGAGTATTATTTGATTGCTAGAGTATTTTTCTTTAATTAGGGAAAGGATTAAGCTCCCATATCCTTTTGATCGAGAATTACCATCTATAGCTAAGTACTGAACATAAGTCAGTTTCTTTTGAGTTACTAAATAAGTAAAACCAACAAAGGTATCTTTATCATAAATAGCAAAAAACTCTACAAGATCTAGTTTTGATTTGTATAGTAACAAATCCAATGGAAGTCGTTCTTTTTCAGGGAACGCTTCATAAAGTAAATCGCATACCTTTTCAAAGTCTTTTAAGTTGTTATTGAATGGTTCTAATTTTAAATTCATATTGCTACTCCTCATTTTTAATTTAGTATGCCGAAATACTATAATCTATACGGGGATAGAAGTAGAATATCTGCTCCTATACGTTCAGGTATAACTTTTTTGACTGACTTCTTTGTTAAAGAAAATTATACAGCTAATGTAAGTGATGATACACAACCTAAAGAAAGTCTATTGGGTGTTATACTTTATTAATAAAAGTATTGTAATACCTACATAGTTTGGATTTTGGATGAACACTTATGAGAATGGCTTCAAAGCTCGATTAAATACTCAATAGGCGTAAGTGTAACCTCCACACTCAAGAATACTTCTGTAAAAATTCATCATTTTATGAATGATTTTTTTAATCAAGCTCGCGGGATTTCGTTGTCTCTGTTGAGAAATACCTTCCTTTGTTGAAGAAATCTAGAATCATAAAAGAAAATACTGTATATTGCTAACGAAATCTCCTCTGGTTTTCAGTTTGAGTTCATAGATAGAGTAAAGATAACATTAAGAACTTAGTCGTTACGCTACCTGCCCGTTAGCTGAATAAATTATCGGACCATGTTGTCCATCACGTTAATTGGTAAAGTACAAGTTATTCTCCTCGACAGCTTGTTCAAGAACCAATAATTTGCTTTATGAATACCTTAATCGGTAAACGGACTATGTTCTTGTCTATTTCGGCAATCGGTACAAGTTCTTATCCTTGGCTCGGGTCTAGAACTTGTACCGATAACATAAAAAAGCCGCTAAAATAGCGACTTCAATGGGAATATGTTCTTGTCCCCCGACATTTTATTTGCTGGTAAATGGCTAGCTAAAGGCAAACTGCTCCTTTCTGTTTTTGAACTAACGTTTCCCGTCAGCTTAATAAGGAATTTGGACTTCCTTTGTGAAGTTAGTACAAGCCCATTCCCCCTCAGTCGTGTTATCCAAATCTGAGTTCTTGGAGGCGAGGGGCATTGCTCCCCCCTTTGTCGAACCTGTTACTGAAACAGTTTAAATAAAATATCAGCTATGTAAGTCTCCAAAAATGCAGCTACAATCATCATCGGTAATATTAGTAATCCATAAATTTTTATTGTGCCTAAAATTCCTTTAACAAAAGGAACCTGATCTTTACCTTTCTTGAATAAACTTCTTAATTTTGCTCTAATGACTTGATTTAAATCAAATAAAGCTGCTGCAAATAAACAAAATGCAAAAATTTCAACAAAATAATGAGGAATGGTAGACGCAATTATCTCAATGCCTTTTATAAAGTCCATATGCAAAACAACACCAAAAAGGATACCAGGGATCAGAGCAGTTGACATTACATTTATGAGATAAAGAAACTGTATAGGAATTAAAGCAAATACAAACATTTGCAAAGGTACCATGAACCCATTATTCACAATGTACGCCCATACCTTTTTAATTCCTGCAGATTCTTTTAATTGATCAGAAGAACTATCTCCGATTGATTCCATTATTGCTTTTAAATCAGGATTGACAAAGTAAGTTATTGCTGTTCCCAATACTGACACTATCGTTGCCATAACAAAGAAAACTACAGCCCTTTTAAAAGCAATTTTATTGACTATATTAAAAATTCTCATCACCTCACCCATTAGATAGATTCCTACAGTCTGGCCAATTTGCTGAACATCAGCCTTACTTAATCACATTATAATAATTCAACCCAACATCAAGTACGCTATGCATCAGGGTCCTATTTGTCACCTCAACTGAAATCCTCGTCAATATGATTCAGTTAGCCCGGCTGTAACTCCTTATGAATTCCCTTCAAGATACCGCCGTAGGAAATCAGCCGTTTTTACTTACCTAAGCGTCCTTGTCCAGATCCTTGACCTCTCTGGATACTTTTCGGCGTATCCTCAATCCCTCGAATCACATTCCAGAGGCTAACTGCTTAACTTCTTGCAAACCGTTTTGATTTACTCGTAAAAGTTTACATTCCTTTTTACTGCTCGCTTTTTAACTATAGGAACAAGTTTCTAACACTAGGATGTCAGTAAATGTCGTGGGTTTTCATTTTACTTAATTCCCTATTTCTCTTCTTGTTGAGTGATTTTCTTCCTGCTCTCCACTCTGCAATAAGGAAAAGCAATCCTAAGCATAAATAAAGGATAAAACCTAGAATGCTTCCAAAACCATCCAGTACAAACATCCATATTGAGAGAATAATATAAATTACTGGTACAACCGCTCCCCAATAAACGTTGTTCCTGGTTGAAAGTAAGTATTGAACTGCTAGAATTCCGACTATGATTAATAGCTTATAAACGTCATTCATAGATTATTTCTTCCTCTCTAGTTTATATTTTTCAATAATTAGTTTTGCATCATCTATGCTTATACGGTCATCAATGGTTAAATTCTTGATGAGTTTGATGAAGTCTTCGTTATCTTCTGCTTCATTGACTTTTATTTTCTCGATCAATCTATCCAGCTTTATTCTTACTGTAGGGTATGAAACTTCATAAATTCTCGCAATTTCTTTTAATGACCCTGAATTGAGAATGAATTTTTTGATGAATTCTAGGTCTTCGTTTTCCAAGGATAAAACCCAATTAGGAACGCTTTTTATATCCATAGTCTCCCTCCTTTTATAAATATAATAAAGACAACATTAAATAATGTAAAGAAAAAAATAAATAATATTAAAATTATAATTGATTTATAATAAATATTATTTCAAGTATTAAGTTGATATTTTAGTGATATCCACCGATATTCATTGTGCAAGGAAGCCTCTCTAGTTGGCTACGTTTCTATAAAATACGATCCATCAAAATCATTTTATTCAAGTAATTATTGAGCTTGTTAAATACAAGAACATTGAACTATCCTGCCCGTTAGCTTAATGAAAAAGGAGCAGCTGCCAATAAGCAAACTGCTCCTTAACTAACGTTTCCCGCTAGTTCAATAAAGCCTAGCCTATTGAGTTGATTACTTATTCTGTCCATTTAGTTAATTAATAATTTCTCTACAATAACACAATTAAGCCACCTTCCGTCCAATTGTGCATGCTTCTCATACAGCCCCACTTCACGAAAACCTAATCGACTACATAACTTACGGCTGGCAACATTAAAATCAAAGATCCGGGAGAGCAGTTTCCAATAGCCAAGCTCTCTACATTCTTCAATTAATCCACTTAATAATTTTTCACCTATGCCCTTACCTCTGTGATTCTTATGTAGATAAATAGAAAACTCACCTACTCCTTTATAACACTCTCGTGATCTATATGCAGATACGTATGCAAATCCGATAACTTGATCGTTAAATAGAGCAACTAAAATAGGATAATATTCACTCGAATTCTGAATCCATTGGATTCTACTTTCGATTGTTCTTGGTTCAGTCTCAAAAGTCGAGTTCCGCTCTTGAACGATGTTATAATTGTAAATTTCAGTTAAGTCAGCAGCATCCTCAATAATGGCTTTACGAACTACAATATTCATGTTTTCATCCCCCAACTTGTTCAATTCCAATCTGTGGTATTGAAATTAGCCGTAATAGGCAATCTGATCCTATTACGGCTATTTTAAAACTTACTCTTATCCGCAACATGAAGTTGAAGAATTAGCTGTATCCTCACTATTATTTGAGTTACAGCAACCGGATGATTCCAATTCATTTATTTCATTTACATTTTGTTTACCATAATTACTTACACTGCATACACCCGTCTCAGGTAAAACTAGTTCGACCTTTTCTGCAGACTCGTAATCACCTGTTAGTGCAGCGACGATGGATCTAACTTGTTCATATCCAGTAGTCATTAAAAAGGTCGGTGCACGACCATAACTTTTAGATCCCACAATGTAAAAATTGGATTCTGGTTGTCGAAGCTCCTTTTCTCCATGAGGTCTTACAGTACCACAACTGTGTATATTTGGATCAATGAGCGGTGCCAAGGCACTTACGCTTTCTACAGAACTATCCATATCGGTTCTTATTTCTCTCAAAAAACTCATATCCGGACGAGAGCCTGTGTTGCTTATGATTTCATCAACCGAATTAACTCTAATCTCTTTTTCGTGACGATTACCTACAACAGTAATTTCGTCCCCAGAGATTTGAAAACTTTCTATTTGAAATGAAGTAAATACTTGAACTTTACCAGAAGTCACGAGCTTTTCCAAACGAATGCCTAATGCCCCGCGCTCTGCTAAACCATCATTTTCCTGGCCGCCATATACGTCACTGAGATTGGGTTTTCTTAAGATCCAACTAATGCTAGTTTGAAGCTCTTGCTCTTTTAACCGTTCGAGATCTAACAATGTATTAATGGCTGAATGGCCACTACCAACGACCAGCACATGTTTACCGGCATATCTGTTTCGATCTTTATTTAGCACATCAGGGATACCATAAAAGATCTTGTCTTGTAACTTAAGCTCGCTATCTGTCCAAATGCCTTCGGATACCACTGGATTAGGAGATGTCCAAGTTCCCGATGCATCTATAACCGCTTTAGCTTCAACCACCTTTTGTTTTCCATTTTCAAGGACATGCAGCACAAAAGGAAGCGTCTCACGGCCTGCTGTTTTAATTTTACTTATTCCTTTTCGACTCACTGCAGTGACTTTAGCGTTAAGATAAATGTGAGGTTTAATTTCAGGCAAATCAGCCAAAGGGGCAAGATATTGTTCCACCAGCTGACCTCCTGTTGGAAGTTCTTCTTCACTGGGAGATTTCCATCCACTCGATTCTAATAACTGCTCTGCGGCTTTATCTATATTGTACTTCCAAGGTGAAAATACACGTATATGGCTCCAGGTTGAGACACTGCCGGCGATTTTTCCAGCTGATTCAAATAAAATGAATGACTCTCCTTTTGAAACCAAGTGTGCAGCTGCAGCTAATCCAACTGGACCACCTCCAATAATGGCAACTGGAAGTTTACTTTTTATTTCCTTAGATTGGTCATTTATTTCTGCTGACTTAATGATTTGAACCCCACAACATCCACCCATTACAAAAACCTCCTTATTTTAAAATGCATTAACAAAACTGACAGCAAGCAACAGGAACCGAAATGATCTTTACTCTTTCTCTTTTCAAAACACTTTTAAAATATGTACGATTTACATGGGACCAAAGCCAAGCCTGACGAGCCATTTGATTTAGTTTCATTTCCTTGTGATGCATTAACTTCTCTGATACATAAGAATGTAAGTTCATATCTCACGCTCTCCTTAAATCAATTTTTTTTGATTAATTAAGTAAAAACAAAGCGATTTAACAACAATCGCCTGTTTTAATTTCATCATTTCGAAATATACAGCATAACTCCGGTGAAAGGAGACTGTTTACTTCATCACTATTTAATTCATAATAACTCCAAGTTCCCTTTGTTTCTCGCTTGATCAGTCCCGCATCAAGGAGTATTTTTAAGTGATACGATAACTTGGATTGCTGCATATCAAAAATCTCTACGAGGTCACATACACATGTGTTCCCTCTCCGTGTGAGTTCATACATAATCTGCAGCCTTTTTTGATCAGCTAGTGCTTTGAACTTTGCTTCGTATTTAGAAAAGTCGACAGAAGATGTTTGCTGATTAATTATAGGAATCTCTTTGATCATCTTCTCTCCTCCTAACCTTTTCTGTATTTTACATCAAAATAATTTGATTTATGCAAACAATATATCATTGGAATAATTAGGAGTCAACATTAAATCAAAATAATTTGATATATAGAATATAATTAATTGATTATATAACTGTTTACTTATATTAAAGTTTATGTATAATAGACATCGCGTGGTGAATATATTTTGGATCTTACAAGAGAGGTGAAAATTTTGCCCCAAGACATAGTAGCAATAGCCGACACACTAAAATTACTTTCTGATGGTACAAGGTTAACTATTTTAGCACTTCTCAAAGAAAAAGAATTATGTGTGTGCGATATTGTTGACATTCTCCAAACAACTCAACCAAATGTAAGTCAGCATTTAAGAAAGTTGAAAAAAGGGGGCCTTGTGGTCGAAACAAGAAAAAAACAATGGATTTATTATTCCCTAAATGTAGAAGATAAGCCCTATCTAAAGGGGATATTGGATGAGATGCCTTCTATGAAGGATCAAATGCAGAAGCTAAATCCAGATTGTTGTCGGTAAGTTAAGGAGGAATATATGTTACTTGCAGCATCCGTCATTTTTATTCTTACTCTCATTTTCGTTATATGGCAGCCAAGAGGATTAAAT
Organism: Neobacillus mesonae; assembly: GCA_023715865.1. GTDB lineage: Bacteria > Bacillota > Bacilli > Paenibacillales > Paenibacillaceae > Paenibacillus. Next base: position 851,245 of record JAMBOW010000001.1, on the reverse strand, counting down.
ATTGGTTATTCTGCTATGGGTGGCGCAGTCTTAGCACTAATTTCAGGTGTTGTAACTTTTCAAGATGTTTGGGATGTAACCGGCATTGTCTGGAATGCGACGCTTGCCTTCGTAGCCATTATACTTATCTCCTTAGTTCTGGATGAAATCGGATTTTTTGAGTGGTCCGCACTCCAAATGGCTCGGTTTTCTAAGGGAAACGGAGCTGTGATGTTTACCTATGTGGTTTTATTAGGTGCCGCTGTTGCCGCATTTTTTGCTAATGATGGAGCAGCACTTATTTTAACACCTATTGTTTTAGCGATGGTTAGAGCATTGAAGTTTGATGATCGAATGATTTTACCTTTTATAATGGCTAGTGGTTTTATTTCGGATACAGCTTCTCTTCCGCTTGTCGTAAGTAATCTAGTGAATATCGTTTCTTCGGACTTCTTTGGTATTGGATTTGCGGAGTATGCTAGCAGAATGATTATACCAACCTTATTTTCTATCGGTGGAAGCTTGCTTGTTTTGTTTGTTCTTTTTCGTAAGAGCATACCTAAGACAGTGGATCTCCAGCAACTCAAGCATCCCAGAGAGGCCATTAAAGATATTCGCATGTTTAAGCTCTCTTGGGTCATTCTAGCCATTCTACTCGTTGCTTACTTAGCCAGTGAATTTATCCAGGTACCCGTTTCCATCATGGCTGGTCTTGCTGCAATTATATTTATTTTATGTGCTAAAAAGAGTCCAGCTGTTAGAGTTCAATCGGTTATTACAGGAGCTCCATGGTCTATAGTTATATTCTCAATTGGAATGTATGTGGTTGTATATGGGCTTCGGAATGTAGGTTTAACTGATCAGCTTGGCCACGTATTCCAATGGCTTGCTGACCAAGGACTCTTTCTAGCAACTATAGGAACAGGTTTTGTAGCAGCTCTACTCTCTTCTGTTATGAATAACATGCCAACCGTCATGATCGATGCTTTAGCAATCCAAGGAACCAACACGCAAGGAGCTTTGAGAGAAGCACTTATTTACGCAAATGTCATTGGTTCTGATCTTGGACCGAAAATTACACCGATTGGTTCTCTCGCTACCCTGTTGTGGCTGCACGTACTGGCTAAAAAAGATGTCAGAATCACATGGGGTTATTATTTTAAAGTCGGTATCGTACTAACTATACCAGTACTGTTATTTACACTCTTCGGTCTTTATTTATGGCTGAACTTAATTTATTGAATATAAAGGAGACTTACAAAATGGAGAAGAAACTTGTTTACTTTTTATGTACAGGGAATTCATGTCGCAGTCAGATGGCTGATGGGTTTTTAAAGGCAATTGGCAGTGATCAGTATGAAGTTAAAAGCGCGGGTCTAGAAGCTCATGGTTTAAACCCAAGAGCCGTCCAAGTAATGAATGAAACAGGTTTAGACATTAGTAGTCATTCATCAGATGTCATTGATCCAGAAATTCTTAACCGTGCTGATTATGTAATTACTTTGTGCGGTCACGCAGATGAACATTGTCCAGTGATCTCAAATCAAAACGTTATAAAATGGCATTGGGGCTTTGATGATCCGGCAAAAGCAACTGGATCAGAGGAAGAAATCATGACTCAATTTAGAAACGTCCGTGATTCAATAAAATTAAGAATTAAAAACTTTGTTGAAACAGGATTATAATAAGAGTAACGACAAAGGGAGCTTTGCTGCTCCCTTTATCATTACTAATTAGTCTGATCATGCCTTTAGTAGACCTGCCCGTTAGCTTAATGAAAAAGGAGCAGCTGCCAACCGGCAAACTGCTCCATGCTATTTTCAACTAACCATTAGTACTTATCTTCTGTTACGAGCTGCTTACATAATCAACGGATTTCAACCTGGAAAAATCCTGAACAGCTATTTCATGAATAAGGCACTGAAAATCACGACATCCTGCAAGAAATGAATCGTTAGAGCCCAGAAGAATCCCTTCGTTTCTAACATCGATTTGGCCAAAAACCATCCGATAAAAGCAGCCATTAATACCCCCATTACCCCGCCTGGATTTCCAAAATAATGAACAATACCAAAGGTCGATGCTGCTAATCCTTGTGCTACATATGGGGAGAATCCATATCTGCTAACAACGGATACAAATGAAAACCGAAAGATGATTTCTTCTGAAAATGCATTCATAAGCGAAAAAACAAGGATAAATATAATCCCAGGATATAGCTCTAGTCTCATACTTCCCCCATAAACCAGTTGGAAGTAGATAACTATCATCGTTACCGCAGTAATCACGATTGCGAAGTTAAGTCCTAATTTTTTCCACGTCTCCGTCTCTTTTGGCTTAACACCAATCCACGGTTCAGGCCGAATTATTCCATCTCGCTTTATAAGGTTTAAATACGCAAGCCCCTCTTTACCCGCCATCCCATAAACAATGCCTATCACAATAACAGCCAATAACAAAACCGTGATTTGATAACTAATCTCCAAATTGTATACAGTGCTCTCAAATATCTTTAATGTGAGGGGTGGTCTGCTTCTGAACCATAACAGGAGTGGGGCACAAGCAATAACAATGATCGTAATCAACAGGATGGGAACGATATTTAACCTTTTTTTATTCATTTATTTATGTCCCCTATTTGGATGGTTTAACGATTCCAACGCATGTTGACACCACTCGATGGTCATTCGTAGATATCGCTCACCGTAATCGAGGGTCAACAACCAGAGTTGGACTTGTTTGCTTTCCCTGCTAGGAACACTCGCTTTAATTCCTGCAAGCATCGCTGTTAATCGCTCACTGGCTTCTAATTCTTCCTTCAGAAAAGTGACTAATTGGGGGATATGGCGTTCATCGGAAACAAAGAGCTTCATGAGCAATTCATTCCTCATCACAGATTCCTCAGGCGGCAGGGCTAACCACGAATCAAGTTGGTCACATCCCTGTTGCGTAACACTATAGACGATTTTACGCCTTCCCGTCTCTACTTCTTCCACGACCGACACAAAACCCTCTAGCTCAAGTTGTTTTATGCTCTTATGAATATGTCCATAGGATTCGTTCCAGAATAAGCCGATGCTTTCCTTCGAGAACTTAACAAGTTCATAAGCGCTCATGGGCTTAATACGAAGTAATCCGAGAATGGCAAAATGGGTGGTATTGATTCTTTTCATACGTTCCTCCTCGTATATAATATATCTTTGAGATATATACAATCAGAATATTACTCCATCACCCTATAAATTACAATAATTGTAATAAAAAAGTTCGCGATAAATGGTATGGCTTGAGAGTTCTGACTTCTAACAAGCCATATTTTCTGCCCCGATATTATAACGACCTTGGCAGGTTCCAGAACGAATGACATGCATATCACAACCTTGGTGAAAAGAATAAGTATTTCGATGTATTTATGTAGCTTTACGACTTGAACTATTTCAGAGGATAGATTTGGAAACTGATAATTGAACATTCTGTCCGTTCTTCATAAACTCAAACATCTAAGGTTGTTATAGTCAAGTTGTTTGTTTTCTTCTTTTAATTTCATGATTTTTACCTCTTCTCAAGGCAATTGTTCCATAACGATGAATGTATCATTGTACTTATCGAGGCTTTAACTACTAGTACTTATTATTTAGATATTCATCTAATCGGCAATCGGACTATGTTCTTCTCCATTCCGGAAATCGGGACAAGAACTTGTACCGATTACCGTCAGTTTCCCTTTCCAGTCAACAATATAAACAACAAAACACCGTCGATGTTATAAGATTGACGGTTTTTAAAAATTCAATTTTTTCACGTATGTATCTACTGTTTTTTGAAGTGTTATATTTTCATTACTTGAATTGCTCGTGTGCAGCATCGCAATTTTTTGTGTAGACAAAGAGAATGGTAACAAGCTTAAATGAACACTACCCTGCGCTTGACTTACTCTTACAATTGTTTCTAATGAATTGTTGGTTAGTCGTTGTCTAACATTTTTGAAAAATACTTAGGAGCCTCCCTATAACCTTGACGCTCATAAAATCGGTGAGCATCTATTCTTCTGGAATGACAATGCACTTGGATTCTGTCACATCCCCTTTTTCTGGCAGAGGCAGTGGCGAATTCCTCCAATTTCTTTCCGATCCCTTTACTTCTAGTAGTGGAGTCAACAACTAGATAACTAATCGATGCAATATCTCCTTTTATACCTAATTGCGGGATAAAATGCAGCGAAATACAGGCAACAATACATCCTTCATCTTCATAGACCATTAATTCTTCGTCAGGGTGATTAAGAAGTCGTTGTATATTATCTTTAATGAAAAATTCGGTGTCTGGGTAGCCTAATTGCATTAAAAGGTTGGATATACATTTCCCATCCTCAACGCTCTAATCATGATCTCTACTCTCCCATTAAAAGTAATTTTCATTAGATACTGTTGAAGGATATCAATTCGCCAGTAAACGCCGAATTCTGGCTGTATAGAGTGCCATAAAATCATATGTTGGGATATATAATCCGCACAACTATCCGCGAGCCCTTTGTCTTCTTCACTACAATCATGACATTATTTTGTGAATTCGCTAGAACCACGGTATGATAGTATCAAAGCAGATGTGGCTGAATATTGCCAGGTCGGACCTTCTAAAGACTGCCCCTCAGCTCAATAAATAAGGAGCAGCTGCCAACAGCAAACTACTCAATGCTGTTTTAAACTAACGTTGCCCGTTAGTTCAAAGAACAGTTCATCAACAAATTATCATTTCACTCTTTCGGAAATGTTTTTACTTATTTCTTCAGGATTTTCAACACCAATGATCAACTTTGATATTTTGAACTTACCAACTTTAAAGCTATTCAAATCTAAATGAAGAGTTTCAAGCTCATTTTCAAAAAAGTGCAATTGATAACCACCATTTGATCTAAATAACCCATTTCTCATTCCTCCTAATAAAGCACCATATATTTTAAAAGCATTTGGTATCGGTCTACCTGTTGTTATTCCCTTGATCGAAGAGTATGGAATTTGCAACCCTTTATCTAATTTTAAAAAGGGTGAGTTTCCAAAGTCGATATTTACGTAGGTTTCCATTAGTTGAATTTTACGTTCCATATTTTGATTCCCCCATTTTCAAATAATCCATTTATTTCGTAATCCATAATTACATATAATACCACATATACCTCTTTTATTCATAAAAGTCTAAGCTCTGACCGTTAGTTCAATAAAAAGAACGCTCCCGCCTTCGCGGGTTACGTCCTCCTTATTATATTTCCATTTACAATCACCTATTAAAGAACCTACGCGTGTAGCATGTAGTGCATTTTGCACGGAAACTTAGCTATATGCTTATCTAATCGGTAATCGGCTCATGTTCTTGTCCTACTCGGCAATCGGGACAAGAACTTGTACCGATAAACTACTTTGACGAGTCTTCCCTTTGTTTCGATTATAAGAACAAATAAAAACCCTCTAATACCTGAAGAATTAGCTTGGCTAATTTCGTAGTAATTGAGGGTTTTCTATATGGTAATAAATTAGCATTGAGGTCTAAAGCTTCTAACCAATTCTTACTCGAGCATTTCACATTACCGGTGAATTAATGAACCCTTACGTCCAGTAATAACCACTATATCAGTCTCTAAGGTCTAGACAAAATAGTTGGGATACATTTCTTTAAAATTATCCTGTTCTACACCTAAAACCTGAAGGTGATGTTCCATTAAATTCATCACCTGTTCTTTCTCGTCTCGGCTAATTAGATGACATATTTCTTTATGTTCGGTAACAATTCTTTGATGGTTGATGCCCCTTGAGTGTTGTAACAACCTCATTCGTTTAGAATGAATATTAAGGTTCTGAAGAAACCCCCAAGTTCTCATTTTTCCTGTCGCGGCAAAAAAGATTTGATGAAATTCATCATCCAAGTTAATCAGTTGATCATAGTTTTTTTGTGAGGTGTACATGGCCTGCATAGCAAGATTAACCTCGAGACGATACATGAGATCTTTATCAAAGTAATCGCATGCCAATGAGATGATTTCCTTCTCAAGTTTTTGGCGAATGAAGAGGCCTTCTTTAACATCTTCAAGATGAATTCGTGACTATAATAGCAACTTTCAATGGAATCGTTCTTGTCCCTCAACACCTTTCTTATAAAAAGAGAGTCCCTATATTATTAGCTCTTTCTTGTTTTCCATATGATTATAAATATTAGAGTAAAAAGAAATGTACACGCCAAAACTAGTTCAAGTATTGAAAACTCTCTATTTATTAAGTAACGAAATAAAAAAAGGCCACTGAATAATGTAATGCCAACAATACTGATATGCATTAAATTATCAATTTTTTTCAATCTTCAACACCTCTCTTTTTTCCTTTGGGAAGAACTTCAACTAACGTTTCCCATTAGTCGAAGAACACTTGATTAAATTTAATTAATGTGACATTAAAAAATTCACCATTTTACTAAATGCCTTTTGCGATAATATCTCATCATACTGTAAAGAGTACGGGTCACAGAATCCGTGTTTTCCATTAAATTTATGTATTTCAACATTCTTTGTTTCTAAAACTGAAATTAACTCGTCCACATCAAATGATTGTTCTTCTTGCGGAAAGAATAGAATGGTAGGACATTGTGGTGTTAAATCCACATAGTCCCTAATACGTGAACCATAGTAGCCAACTATTCCATCGACACATTCTTCGTTACTACATAACCAAGCAACAGTTGCCCCTACACTAAACCCAATGATAAATATTTTTCCATATTCATCTTTAACTTCAGTTAATAAATTTTTGATTTTATGCATAGCATTAGAGATACCTACGTTCTCCATAAAATGGCGATAAGCCACATCCTCTTGAGAATACTTGAAAGAAGTCTCGCGTCCCAATAGATTAGGACAGATAACATCAAAATTTTGTTCTGATAATTTTTTACAAACACTTTCTATATGTTGATTAATTCCATACACTTCGTGTATCACTATAATCAAGTTCTCTCTCTTCCTTAGTATTTGAACCATTTTCCTTCTCCTACTTGAAATAATTAATATTAAGAATGTTAAAAGATATTATTCAGTTTTTAAACTAACCTGTCCGTTAGTTTAATGAGGAAAGGATTAAACTTAGCCTTGGAAAGTATAAACTGATGAGAATTTAAGTAACTCTTCTACACCAGTAGTATAATAAGGCATTAACTCATTAGCTTTTTGTATACCTACCCATTTTACTTCCGAAATTTCTTCTTCATCTTGCATTGAAATTTCCCCTTCTATAATTCTCGCTTTAAAAGTAATAAATAAAGTGTGATGCCCCTTCTCCTTAAAAAAAGCCTCATTTACTGCTACAATGTTTTCAACTTCAATGGTTAGTCCTGTTTCTTCCTTAGTCTCGCGGATTACTGCTTGTTCGAGAGTTTCTCCTTTTTCAACTGCACCACCAGGAAGGGACCAACTGCTCCCTTTGTTATTAACCATCAGGATTTCTTCCGTATCTAAGTTATAAATCAATGCATATACGACATCTACTCTTATCATATTCTAGTACCACTCCTGATTTTTTTAATTTAAGCAATTTAATTATACAAATTATAACATGTCGTTATTGAACTAACCTGCGCGTTAGCTTAACAAAAAGAGAGCAGCTGCTGACTGGTAAACTGCTCCCTACTGTTTAGATATAATGTTTCCTGTTAGTTAAATGTATGTTAGATAGTAAACAAGAGAACTAAACCACAAGTCCCTCCCTCATTTTTTTACGGCTTGGTGGTTCCATAATCAATCTTCTCGAACAACGGCGTCAGCTTGGAAGTAGCTGCCGCCGTTGTTCTTCTTTAGTCAGCTTTCCTTCATCTCCGACCCCATTTTCATCGGTAATCTTCAGCTTTAATCGCATCAACTGCTTGGTCAGCTCTGTATACTCCTTGAATTCGTCTTCCATGAGCTTGCCCTTTGCTGACTGAAGACCTCTTGAAAATCATCCTGTGACCACCGATCTTTTCAATGGTTGCAAAAGAACCGACTATAGCATCGTCCAGATAGGGAGAAGCAAATACGGGCCTCGCTGCTCTTCTCGAGTAAGGAAATCTATAGATTACACACAAACACTGAAACAAATACTTTGATTGTTCGTATGACATAGAAAAAGTTAATGAACGAAGAGGGGGGATATAATTGGGTTGGATCAAACCAATTATGTTATGCTTAGTGTTTTTGATCTTAATTGACCCTGTTACAACAAATGCATTAACACGAGAAGTGCAAGATACAGAGATTAGTGAAGAAAGAATACAGCTGGCAATAGACTATTTTAACGAGCAGATGCAAAATAATAACATTATCGGTGGTGTTTTTGGAATTACTCATCGGGATCAACTGATCCGATCGCAAGGATTTGGAAAGATAAACAAGAGGTCGAATAAAACCCCTGATAAAAAAACAATATATTCTATCGCATCCGTTACAAAATCATTTACAGCTGCGGCTATCTACCAACTCCAAGATAAGGGTCTCTTAAATGTCGATAGCCCTGTCAATACATATATCCCCTGGTTCCGCTTTAAACAATCTACTGAAAATATTACACTGCGTCATCTCCTTACCCATTCAGCTGGAGGGATCGGTTCATTTCAAACCGATGGCCTTATTTTTGCAGATCGAAAAGCCCGTGATTCACTGGAGGACTATATCCGACTTTTTGAGCATATCGAGGTTCAACAGAAACCAGGTAAAGCCGGCAACTACTGTAATGGTTGCTATGATCTATTGGGACTTGTTATTGAATATGTGTCAGGTCTAAATTATTCTGATTACATTCAGCAGAATATCCTAGAGCCACTTCAGATGAAGGAAACGGTATTCGGATATGATCTTAATCAATTGCCAGCTGCGCATGTGGCCAAAGAATACACATGGTTTTTTACTCATAAAGTGCACATAAACCGATCTTTTGAAGCATTTGGCCATGCCCAAGATCCAGACGGAGGACTATATAGCTCAATTGAGAACCTGAGTAAGTTCCTGTCCGCGCAGTTGGGCTTCACAGAGTCAGCCCTCATGAAATCTCAAAGTATCACAGACTCTAGATCAGGTTATGTTTTTACAGAACTCCTTGATGCACTATATACTTCCAGTGGGTTTGAAGTCAAAGAGCTCCATCAACATAAAGTTTATTATAAATCAGGAGATGGTATTGGATCAGCGTCTGCCCTCCTGTTTATTCCCGAACGGGAACTGGGCATTTCGCTACTGCTCGGAGAATTTCATCCTGAGATTCAACTACCCATTACTGAGGGGATTGCAGCCATTCTTTTAGGACAAGAGCCAAATTTTAACTCTGCTCCTTTTACGTTTGGAAAATTACTCGGTATCGTATCTATAATTCTTTTGTTGATTGGAATGATTAGTCTTGTTTTACTGGTAAAGAAATTTCGAAATAGTTACTTTTATTTCACTAGCTCCCCAAAATTATTCCTATCCTGGTTCGGATATGGAACAGTTGCAGCTTCTTGTTGGTATCTACTTATTAAAATACGACCAACAAGCATGGGATTTTACGGTTATCCTTATGATCTAGCTATAGGATTAATCATGTTTACAGGGTCGTTCACCTTATGGTTTGTGTATATTACTCTTTGTATTATCCGTAACAAAAATATAAAGAGAAATAGCTTAAGAAAAGGTGGGGTTGGAAAATTAAAGTAATCACTAATAATCGACCAGTAAAAATAAAAATAATACTTGCCATCCTTTTTCTTATTATGCTTCTGGTGTCCATATATGGATCCCAACGTATTGCTGAAAATGTGATCTATCCTGATGTGCATGTCCAAATTGAAGCTGATTTTTTAAGCGAGAGCTATTTTTCCGAGCTTTCACAGCAATATACTCAAATTCGATCAGGACATCGCAAATGGTATGTATTTGACCATTCTAAAGCAATTGCAGCCCATGCGATCCTTACTCGGATGATGCATGATTTCGGGAATCATTCTGACATTCTGTTTGAGCACATGCATTCTGATTTGTTTTTTGAGACATTTGATCAACACGTCAGACAACTGCCGTACATCACTGAGAAGATCCATTTTTTTCGTAATGAACTGAATCGTTATGGAAATGCCCCAGAGCAAATAGATGAGATGATCAAACTTGCTGCATGCGGTAAATGGCAACTCTTTAGTGCAAGATATCACCGGTACGAAGTAACCGGATTTGATGCTGCCTATCATGTGAAGTTTATATCAGCAAATGGTCGTTTTGAAGTTGTCTACAACACAGAGAATGGACTTAAAATAAGTGATGCAGTCAACATGGGAACATATAATTATGCTCCGGGAAGCATTATTCCTTGGAAGTACTATCAGCATCACCTGTACGACAAAGTTCCATGGATGAAATGGGGGAATACAGACCAAATTTCTTACAAGGATATCAAGAAAATGCAATCTAGACATGGCTCCCCTGAGCAGAAGCAATCCACAGCAGAAATCCAAAAGTTAATCAAAACCAAAATGTCAGAAAAGTGCCAAATTTAAAAACAGCAGCATTTTGGAATCATTCCAAAATGCTGCTGTTTTAGTTACGGTCTATGACTTTACAATAATAAGGATTCAATTCTATATGAATATCATCTCAATCAGCGCTACCTCGATTATTTCCACCACTTATCAACTGAAGTCACCAGAGAAGCTCCTGTTTATGATGTAAAGCCTTTTAGCGTTCAATTTTAGAAGTAGAATCCCTGTAAGGTAGCTGTTCATTGTTCTGAAATATATCATTTAAATCATAATGTGGAATATTAAGTCGAGTTAACTCTTCTGCTATTTATGACTTACCACTTCCTACTCCCCCAATGTTATATAGTATCCACTCCCGTCCTCTCAAAATTATTATCATGATTATACACCAACTTGAATAAAGTAATCACTCATTTATACTAACCTTACTTTGAAATAAAGGAGAGAAAAAAATGGCTAATGTCAAAACTTATAATCATAATCTTTGGGATCACGGTATTACTCAAGGCTACAGCGTCAACGGAACCATTTACATTTCCGGACAATTTTCCCACGATACGGAGGGCGCGTTCGTTGGCGATGGCGATATCGAGACACAGACCCGACAGACGCTTGAGAATCTCGATCGTGTACTGGAAGGGTTTGGTGTCACAAAGTCCAACCTCGCTTATGTGGAGGTCTATCTGACAAACGCGCAAGAGCATTTCGAGCCATGCATCCGGATATTCAAGGAGTACATGGGGCAACACCGGCCGGCCGGCAGCTGCATAGGCGTGACATACCTTGCATCCCCTCAGCAACTTATTGAAATCAGCGGCGTCGCACACACAGACTAAACTCAGATAATGCGGTTGGTTCAGGCTTCTAAAAGTCGCAGAATCTACGATCCTGTAAAAAAATCTATGGTGGAAGATCTTCGGCCTCTTGAAAATGTCACCTTAGATGATTGGAAATTCCTAAAGACTGAGCACTAGCTCTGGCTTTAGCCTTATTCTTATATTTAATTTAAAGGTTCATTAGTGTAACCTGCTCGTTAGCTTAACGAAAAAGGAGCAGCTGCCAACCGGCGAACTGCTCCTTGCTATTTTGAATTAACGTTTCCCCTTAGCTTAATTTCAACACGGTCTACCTTTTTTAATTTTATAGGGTGCGGTTTGAATTCATCGAATTACAACCTTCTATAAAAAATCAAACCGTCGTGTAATCTTATTGATTATTCCGCTTGAAACAAGTCAAATTGATTACCGTACATATCCTCAAAACCGACTCCTTTTCCTCCCGGAACTAAGCTCGGTTCTCCATGGAACACGACACCACGTTTTTTCATTTCAAAGTAGTCGCCTTCGATATCATCTGTTTCAAACATGATCAGGACTTGATAAGCGCTCTGTTTGCCGATCAAAGCAATTTGGGCCGGGTTGTCCGCCTTTACCAGTTCAAATAACGTTTCGTTACTCTCTCTCGGAGCGACCGCTAGATATCGAGATCCCGGACCAAACTCCATATCCGAGATGACAACAAATCCGAGTCTTTCCGTATAAAATTGTTTGGCTTCCTCCTGATCTTTCACTAGAATCGTAAGTTGAGCCGCTTTAAGAATCGCATTCCCAATTCCTTCCTTCTTTGGTAATCCATAATCAAAATTTCATGATTTTATTATACCTTCTATACATGAAATTGGGATCTTATTGATTGCGATTTTGCTGCCTGGAATTAACAATTTAGTGCTGCACACGTTAATGCAGCTAAGGCATCATTGAGCATAGTTTCCCGTTAGCTTAATCCAAAACCCCTCAAAAAGGAGTGGCATCAGAAACAGGCAATTGCTCGATCTCGCCCGAGCGGAATACTGTAATCGATACATGCTACCTGCAAGAGTATCGAATATAGTATCACGCCGCCCCAAGCCGCTCGGCTCTCTTCCTATCAGTTTATGAAAGAACGGGGTGGGAGGAGTATGCCATAAAGAAAGGACGGAAGCCGCCCTGTCCGTGCAGCCTCCGTCCTGATCTACCAGACGACTAACTCAAGTACCGATTTCGGATGATCCCCATGTGATGAAGTTCGTGTCCCGCACAGACGTACGCAAGGGCGCGAGCCGTAATGCTTACGTTGTTGGCTGTGCCCTTGCGGGACCACGCCTCCGCCGGCAACCCGCGCAGTAGCGTAATCGTCGATTGCCGTACAGCCCGGTAGTCTTCGGCCAATTGCTCGATTGTCCAGCTTCCAAAAGGAGGGATGAACAACTCCTGGTCATAACCGGGCAGAGGCGTCGTCTGGTCCCCTCTTGAGAACCGGAGCAAGCGGTAGGACATAACGCGTTCCCCCGTCCGTGATGTGCCCCACGACTTCTTTTAGCGTCCATTTTCCTTCCGCATACCGATACACACCCTGGCTTTCGGACAGCGATGCCAGCAGCTCGGTCATGTGCTTTTCCTGAGCTAGCAGAATGTCGATGATGTTGCCTTCTGGCACCAACCGGATATACTCGCCGAAGTCCCCGGCGTATTCTTCTTTTGACGGCCTTTGGTTCATGCGGAATCCCCTCTCTATGTATGCGAATATAAAAATCATAGCACATATCTTTATTATAAGTTATCGTTCCCTTTAATTCAGCCCTTCTTCTATAAGGAAATCAACTTACTAAAAAACTCGCAAAGCACAATGCTAACCCACCGAATAACAATGAAGTTACAATCGTCGTTAAAAGACAGCTAGAAAAAATAAAATTTATGTATCCCAGTTGTTGAACTAACCTGTCCGTAAGCTTAATGAAAAAGGAACAGCTGCCAACCGGCAAACTGCTCCATGCTATTTTGAATTAACGTTTCCCGTTAGCTTAACGAGTTCAAAATATTTAAGACTTATATTTATGAATTAGTTGTTGGATCGCTTGTTGAACATCGCCATGAAATAAACCTCCATGATAGCAAATCATCTGCTCAATGTCGTAGTCGAGCAATCGTTGTACGGAGCGGATTGCCTCATCCAGATCCATTGTATAATGGGGATTAGCGATGTCGAGCTTTCCTTCCTCGATGACGATGGCATCTGCAGCGATTATAGTTTTGCTGGCGGGCAAATACAATGAGATATGCCCAGGCATATGCCCTGGAGTGTGGATGATCTTAATCCCGTCGCACCAAGGAAGCCATTCTTCATTGGTCACCGTTCGATCAACTGGAACCGGCTCGATTGACTGTAGGAAGCGAATAAATTGCTCTACATTTGGCTTTGCCTCATCCGGCAATGCATTAAACGTTGATTCAGCCTGTTCAAGCCGCAACGACTTTTTCGCCCCTTCAATATAGGGCGCTTCTAGCTCGTGAGCGATGATATCGATGTGCGGGTACGTCCTCTTCAACGCAGCGAGCGATCCAATATGGTCCACATCGTGATGAGTCACGATAACTTTAGTAATCGAATCGAGAGTAACGTTATGCCGGTTAGCAGCTTCTTCAATAAGAGGCATGAAATTTGGATAACCACAATCGATGAGAATCGTATCGAACTCATTTTGAATAAGGATCGGAGTAATGACCTGTTTTAGTCCGTTATTTTCAAAATCGATGTCGAGTAGATGATAATTACTCATGAAAATACCTCCTAATAAAAAACAATTGGTATTATAAAAATTATATCTCATTCTTATGTTTGAGAAATAGCATAACACTAACCTGCCTGTTAGCTTAATGAAAAAGCTGTGAACTTCAATTAGATATCTATCTAATCGGACATATAATCGGCAATCGGTACAAGAACTTGTACCGATAAAATAAAAAAGCCGCTAAAATAGCGACTTTCAATGGGAACATGTTCTTGTCCCTCGACACTTGTCGTCTGAGTTATTTAATATCGCGTTCTTTAATTTACAAAATTTATAAATAATTCTATAACTCTAATGCGATTCCGTCTATAACTGCTTAGGATTCCCCGAATCGCTTTGCGGTTCGTGCCCGGGCCCGAGTGATCTCGACCTCTCGATTGCGAGGTTCGGCTTGAGTCACCAGAGAATCTAGCAGCTGCCGTGCAACGACGGTGAACTCTTGCACCGCTTGGTTAAACGCGGCTTCGTTCGCTTTGGATGGACGGTTAAAGCCCGAGAGCTTCCTTACGAATTGCAGCGCTGCAGCCTGGATTTCTTCATCCGTCGCAGGCGGGTCGAAATTAAATAAGGTCTTGATATTTCGGCACATGGCATTTTAAACCCCTTTCTTGAAATGAAGGCACTTTGTTGTATCCAGCATAACATAGTTTGTTCATTCCTGTGGTTACTCAACCTCTCATTTTAAATATTGATCTAATTTATGATTTTTTAAGTGGCTCAGTAATTTCAAGATTTTTGATATAATTACCTCTTATAAAATTATGGTAATACGTAATGAAGTAAGTTTGATTAGTCTCTACTAAACTATATGTAGACTCAGGCACAGATATCTTTTCTCGTTCGCCACTTCCACTAGTAATAGTGATATAGTTCTTGAATTTTCCAACTTCCTTACCTTCTACCTTTGTAATAGTCGTTACACTTGAGCTATAGAAAAACAAATAGAGTAAAAAAAATATTGTAAAACATATAAATAAAATCTTTTTCGAATTTCTCTGACAATGCACCTTGATTAATTTAAACATAAGCATCTCCTTTATTTTATTATACTTTCTTCCTGTAATCGTGGACTATTAAATGGCTGGTCGGCTGCCCCATCTCTTCAACTAACCTGCCCGTTAGCTTAATGAAATAACGATGGCTGTATAGCGAGGGCTACGATTATAAATTCCCATACAATGGTGTTTAGCGAGATTACATAGAAGCAACGAAAGAATCTCTAGAGGCAACAGGAGCTTACACCAAAAAAATGTGAAAACTGTCCTGCATTATGCTTGTTATTGAGGTTTTAAATACATCTATTATTATTTTGATAACCATCTAATATCGGCAAACGGACTATGTTCTTGTCCATTCCGGCAATCGGTACAAGTTTTTGTCCTTCGCATGGGACAAGAACTTGTACCGTTAAAAAAAGCCGCTAAATAGCGACTTCTAATAGAACTATGTTCTTGTCCCCCGACATCTTCCATTTAGAAAGAGCCTGATTTAATATTTATCGGTTTTTACGACAGTCTCCTTTTTTAAAATGTAATGACAATTTTACCTACAGCGTGGTGAGTTTCACTCAAAGCATGTGCATCATAAATACCCTGTCTACTAAAAGGGAAGGTTGCTCCTACAATCGACTTAATCTTTTTCTCTTCCATCAGATCTGCCATTCTCTGCAATTGATCACCATCAGGCTGTAGCCAAATACCCTTTGCCGATACATTGTGAGACTTAGCAGTATCATGATTTGGTTCACCAACAATGGTAATCAATCTTCCTGTATTGTGCTTAAGTACCTTATAGCTATTCTCTGCTACTTCTCCACCCATCGTGTCAAACACTAAATCTATATCTTTTAGAATCTCTTCAAAGTTTTCTCTTTTGTAATCAATGACTTGATCAGCACCTAATGAATAGAGAAGTTCATGATTTTTTTTACTTGCTGTTGTAATAACATGAGCGCCGGCATACTTTGCTAATTGAATGGCAAAAATACCTACACCACCAGCGCCAGCGTGAATAAGTACAGTTTCACCTTCTTTTAAATGGCCATGAGTAAACAATGCCTGCCATGCCGTTAAACCAGCTAAAGGTACAGCCGCAGCCTCCTCATATGAGATTGAATCAGGTAGTTTTGCTAGTAGGTGCTCATCAACTGCTGTATATTCAGCATACGTACCAAGACGAGTTGTTTCAGGACGACTGAATACTCGGTCCCCAACTTTCCACTTAGTAACGTTTGAACCAACGTCTGTTATGACTCCAGCTGCATCCCAACCTAAGATAATAGGAAATTCCCAATCAAACATTTCTTTTAAGTAACCCTCTCTTAATTTCCAATCGATTGGATTGATGGATGTAGCCTCTAGTTTTACAACCACTTGATTGGCTTCAGCATTTGGTTTATTCACTTCCTGCTCAACTAACTCTTCTTTACTTCCATATTGATTAATCACAACTGCTTTCATTTTTATAACACTCCTTTAAGCTAATAGCCTTATAGGTACTATTCTAGATTAACTATTTATATCTAGTCATTTAGTGTTCAAGAATATTATCCTTACTCATTTTTAACAACTGGGATAAAAGTATGCAAAAAAACAAATTTAATTATTAAATGTTTGCCAATGTACCTTCTACTATTTGTTTGGCCATATCATGATTTCTTGTAGAGGTTTTATGGTACGAAGGCCATAGTAACTACATAACCCATTAAGAAACATAAACTCAGCTCCAGAAACAAACCTAACACACTTACATTTTATATAAATGTAAAAACCATCCCTTTAGCCTAATGAAATGAGCAGCTCCCTGCCCGGGAAGTGTTCCGCTTGTAGACCCTCAGCATCCTAGTAATCAAAACGAACCTCTCTTTTATTCAACTCAGAACCGAGAGAAAACCAGGCTGAAGTCTGCTGGTTACTTATCACATAGGTATGAATATCCAAGCAATGTGTTTTGAACTGCATAGAATATTAGCAAGACTCACTAAGGAGGTGGAACTTATGAGTGGATATGAATATGTTGGGGGTTCTTACAACGGAGGTTCTCACAATAACAGCATCGCTGCCATCTTAGTACTGTTTATATTGCTCGTCATCATTGCCAAAGCTTTCAAAGGATATTAATTTAATAAATAATTAGTTGGTTCTCCCCATCTTTATTAAGGTGGGGAGATTTAGTTAATGCACAATCAAACACATTTTTTACTAAATACACATTCGTATTTTAAATCACGGCATTAATCTGTAGAAGCCGGCAAAAGTATAATGTTCTTGTCGCCTGACAAAAGTCAGATAAATAATATGCAGAATCTTAACTGTTTAGCGAAGGAAAATAAAACCGCCAAAGCAAAATAGCTGGCGGTTATGCATTACTCCTCGGAAACAGGAAGTCCCGTTAATCCATACTTTCCTGTCCTATGTGCTCAATTACTTCTCCATGTGGAATACCTTTATTCAGGAGTATTATAATTAAAAAATTATTTACAAATATAAATATTTGAAATCAATTTTTTGTATTCTCCAGCCCTCATCTGTAAATATCAACTGCATCGTCCGTGTAAGCCAAACAACATCAACAAAGTGAGTGTTTTGCGTAATCGTTGCTTCAGAGTTGTACATATCTTTATAAGTAATGCCACTATGCTTTTCAGCATCAAATTGTGTATCAAAGGGAAGCCCTTTATACCAAATAATATTCCCAAGTAACTTGTCTGTAAAATATG
Organism: Neobacillus mesonae; assembly: GCA_023715865.1. Taxonomy (GTDB): domain Bacteria; phylum Bacillota; class Bacilli; order Paenibacillales; family Paenibacillaceae; genus Paenibacillus. The sequence continues at coordinate 833,426 of JAMBOW010000001.1, read as the reverse complement.
GTTTGAAATACGATTTAGCCTGGCGGATATCCGTTATTACCGCAGCCTCATTTGCAATTTGAGAAAAGGTTTTAAACTGTACATCCGTCACTAAAGGAATAGGCTTTATTTGAGTGTAAATTAAGATATTGGTTTTCTCAAACATTACATGAGCTGCCTTGAATGATTGATCCCACTTCACGCTCGCACCAAACGCTTGACTCAAAAATTTAAGAGGTACATATGTCGTACCTTTAAGTATCTGAGCAGGAACATCCAAGGAAACTTTGTTTTCATTGATACTTGCCTCATTAGAATCCGCTTTTAAAGTTATTTTTGTTGTTTTATCACTAATTTCAACTGTCTTTAGATTTTGATTCCATTGTACTTTAAAGCCGAATTGTTCAGAAACAACTCTTATCGGTATTAAAGTCCTGCCTTTTACTATTTTGCCCGTATCAATAACAATCGGCGATTCTTCAGAAGCTGCAAATGTGGTGCGAGGTAATTGGATGGAGAATAATAAAATGGCTATCACGAGTGATATGAATATTTTTTTCATGATGTCTGCTCCCTGCTGTGAATTAATATAATGTTCTGAAATTATAACGATCTGTTCCATAATTTGCAATCTTCAAATTAATAAACTTATAAAAAGATCACTAAAATGCGTCCTTTGTATAGAACTTGTTTTTTGATAAAACAAAAAAAAGCAGCTAAATTAGCAGCTTTCAATTGGTATATACTTTAAAGATCTTCGAGTAATTCTGTTAAGCCGTTAGGATATAAGATACGTTTTCCAATCTCAAAATTATAAATTGGTATCCACATTGCTGAGGTGATCTTATTTCCTTCTATTACTTTAAATTGATCAACTGCGTATAAGGTTTGATCGTCAAATTCAACAAGAACGTCGATTTTTTGCGCTATCCATTTGAAAGCCACTTTTCATCGTTATTCTCCTTGTAACTATTCTATTATCATTGTAGCTACAATTGTAAGCTTGTTAAGCTCTCAATTTTCTTATCATTGCATTACCCAGTATATATTACTATTTGATCAACCTGCCCGTTAGCTTATTGAAAAAGCTGTAAACTTCAATTAGATATCTATCTAATAGAAAATAGGACTATGTTCTTGTCCCCTGACATCATTCGGTAGCTTTAAAGTCCGAATATTCATCATGACGAAAATCAAGCATACGCGTCAATCGGCTCAAATCTACGAATCATATGAACCGGATCGATGGTTGTCTTACGCTGAAGATAATGCCGGAGATAAAACAAATATAAACAGACCCTTCTATTTAGATACACGCATCATTGTATTTAATCCTTCTGCAAATGGCTCCCACTTTGATTTATCTGGTTGTTCATCATTCAAGATTGTTTATGAGTCGCAATCTAATACTCCCTACTTTCATTTATAGAAGTTTTTTATTTCTTGACTTGCTCTAAATATACCGAATACTTTAATGGACTGTATTTTATCTTTTATTTCAGACAAGGTTATATCTTTGTCTATTTCCAATTTTCCAAATACAACAATTTTAACTTGACCAGTAGACTCTCCTTTCTTTTTGCTTATCGCTTCTGCTTGCGAATAAATAGTGTTTAACTCTTGTCTGTCAAGAGTTTGTGATCCGATCCAAAATAGACACTTAACTAAAAGTGCATCTATGTCATCTTCCTTTTGATAGTCTTTAATTGAACTTTCGATCAGATATGCATGTTTATCAACCTGATTACGTGCTGCTGTTCTGAAGAAGTCTGTACGATCTTTATACACGGTCTTTTCAATCAGCAAGTCAATATTAGCTAAATCCATTGCACCAACATTAATGGAAACCTTTTCTGTATCATCTGCCATTTGTATCACTCCATTCGTAAAGTTTTATGATCCAAATATACTCCATTTGGATCATGTTTTCAACAATAAAAATGATCCTAATTACATTGGTTCTTATCTTTTCGAGAAACTCAGTTTCTTTCAAAGACTCGTGTTTCTCAGGCCACTATTTTCCTAAGCGATCCAGGTGGATCTTCTTCTTCTTCTTCATGTTCTGCACGGTTGCTGTCATCAAGGCTTGTTCCTTGAAGTTATGCAATATGCGCGACACGAAATGACTTTCATTGGGATATATTCTTGTCCCCCGTCAAATGACACTTTGGACAACAAACAAAAAAGCCGCTAAAATAGCGACTTCAATAGGAATATGTTTCATTAACCGTTCTCCTATAACCAGATCATTAATTGACTGTCCGCAGTCAGCAGTGTGTACCCTCTTAGGGCACCTTAACAGCCGATCTGCATCATAATGGCGAAGTTCTTCAAATCGAAGTTTTCCGAGAATGTGTTAAGACTCTACTATTCGTTAAAATTGCTGCACAATCTGATTGTCGCTGTTCATGCATCAATGCTAACTGGCGACTTTGTATTTTGAGGTTATCACCAGACTGGTTAGATTTGACACGGCTTAGTAAATCCCCCCGCCAAACGTAATGACTTGTCAGTAGCAGAAACAGCAATATTCCAATGTATCTCAACGTAGTTCAAATCAGATTTTAGTTGCCGATTTCAAGGTACAAAATAGAGTTATTATAAATACTTTTTCATATTCTTAAGTATGACTGAATAAGCGTTTGGCCACATATGAACGCCTTCCACCGTAAATTCTTCTTTTAAATGTCCTTCTTCATCTGTCAAACCTTCATTAACGTTTATAAAGTTAAGTCCCAGTTTTATGGCTAATTCTTTCACCTTTTTATTTACCATGATAATATTGGCATTATTACGTGAAGCAAACATATTTTTCTGTCTTTCCGGCTCTAACCCAAAATCCCCCTTTGAATTTACTGGATAATAAGCCATGACGTACACTTCAGATTCAGGCAATCTTTTTTTTATTTTACTCAAAATTTCATTATAGTTTTCTAAAAGTATTTCTTTTTTACCGTCATCCAGGCCACCACCAATATCATTTGATCCAATATTTATAAATATCTTTGATGGTTCCAAATCAAAAATACACTCATTCATTATAGTTAGCAGTTCATCTGTAGTAATACCGCCAACTCCACGATTATAGATTACACGGTTCAGGCCTAAAACAGACTGCATTTCATCGATAGGAAAATGTTCCATTAAAGAGGAACCGACAAATACAATCTGCCCTTTTCTAATATCCTGATTAAGCATCTTATATTTCTTTAATAAACCTTTCTTGTATTCAAGAAAATTATTGTGATCCCTTTGTTCTATCGCTTCTTTAATTTCTGGGTCTTGTAAAAGTTCCATCATTCTGTTTGTTGTCAAAATAAATCACTCCAATTTTTATTTTTTCAAAACTTATCTTCATTATTTCGATCTATATACTGTTCAACTAAATATAACAAGACCGTAAGATGAGCAGCGCCGCTTTGACCTGCTCACTTTATGTTATTGATATCGTTCTTCGTTAGATGGAGTCGCATTCGTGACTTTAAGGATTTCATCGGCGACAACGTCGGGCTGGAAGTTCTGAATGTAATGGTCCGCATTTTAAACAATCATCTGCTTACCGAGCGTTAACCAATCGGTAAGATCAGCTTGGGATTCACTCCAAGCTTAGTTTTCATTTAACGTTCCAAACCGGTCCGCGGTAAGAACGATAAAAGGAATCTTAAGGGGAAGCTTGCCTTTTATTACCTTAGCCGCATTTATGTTTCGTTGCCTCATTTCGTCCGTCATATTACGATTCCCCAGATTCTTCAGGCTTGCAGTTCGGTCTATATCCATTAGTTCATCCGGTAGATTGGCTGCCGTCTCGTCCACAAGTAACGACGTATGCGATAAAACTCTAGCTACTCCCAACTGCCTAAGCACTCTTCCGACAGTCGATATCGTTGTCACCGGGGATGATGCGGTATAGTATTCGGGATTCCCTCCATCAAGGAGAACGATAGCCTTTACTTCATCAGGAAATAATTGCGCATAACGAATAACTTCAAGCGAGCCCAGTGAGTGACCAACCAATATGTAGGGCGTTTTCAAGTCCGACGCGACGAAAAGCTTATGTATTTCATCAACGATTTTATCAATATCTCGTTTTTCTGTGGTTTGATCGCTGAACCCATACCCAAAGCGATCATATACGGCAATCTTTACATGCGGGATTAGTCCTTCATATAGAGGATAAAAGCTTGCGTAAGGACTCATCGTTCCCCATCCCGATGCCAATACTACGGTTGGCCCTTCTTTCCCAGCAACGTATAAATGCATATCATGACCATCAATATTATAAAGCTTGCCTGGCGGTTGATAAGACGCCAAATCGCGGCGTAACCCAATGGTCTGGTACAAGTCCCAACGGTAATAACCAAAATAACGAGTGCGAGTAACCCGCAAACACGTTTCGAATCCTTTTCACATATTACACATCCTCATCTAATTGATCCAACCGGCACCTGTCTTCCATTCACTGGAATTCGTTAGAATCAATATATCACGATGAGCTAATTTATTTGACTGTTCCGAGGCTATATTGAAGCAGGACTTTGGTCGAGGACGGTAAATCATGCATGCATTCAATAGCATCAGGTGCCCCTACTGATTTAGTGAGCCATTTGGTTGTCTGAAGTTCTATGATTTATCCCTATATTTAACGATTATAGCTTAACGACAAAGGCTGAGTGAAGGACTAACCGCTCCTGGATGCTCTGAACTAGCGTTCCTAGTTAGTGCAATTCCTTATCTGCTGCTTCTAAATAGTCGAGTAGCAACAGTCGTGCTTTCTCGAAGTCTCATACTCATTAAAAAACTCCTCATACTTAGCGATACATCCATGAGGTCCCCCTTTATGGTGTTGTGGACATTCTGTTTGTTGAACAAACGTTTCCCGTTAGCTTAATGAAATAGCTGTAAACTTCAGTTAGATATTTATCTAATTGCCGAAGTATTCCTATCGCCTGACAATGACAGTAGAGAAGACTTTTTTATTCAGACTTTTCCACAAAAATGTAGTTTAGGATAACTTCAAAAAAATTCCTGACACATAAGAATAATTATGTAAACCCTTCTCTATCATAGGATTCCACATGTGGGCATCTACTCTTCAAGCAACTAACTTAATCCAACTCACCATAATTTCTATAGCATCTATTTAGATGAAAGTATTACCTTTGAAAACTTCGACATTAAACGACATAATGATTAATGGCATGTAATTATGAATGAATAGAAAGAAGCTGTTAATTTTATGAAATCCAATATTAAAATAGAACCACTAGCCTTTTGTCTACAATGTAACAAAGTAATTCCTAAATCTAAAGCCATTCAACTTTTAAAGACAGGTTTCTTTTATGAATATCCACTGTCTAAATGTTGCTTGGACTGCTCGGAAGTTGCTTCACAATAAAGAATACGTAACCCTACTCTTAGTTTTCTAATGTAGTAATTGCATCTTCACTCCATAGTTGACTAGAATTTTCAACCTCTAGATTTTTACGTACGTAATTGGAACCTAACTTCTAGCGATACTTCGATTCTACCCTTCGAATTTAATCAGCTTTAAGCCCATTCCCTCTCTGTCTTCTCTTATTAATCCAAGCTGCTACAAGTATAAGACTAGGGAAAAAGAAAAGAAATGTAGGATGTATATAATAGAAGGCTAGAATGCCGAACTGAATTTGAAAAATATAGCTTCTTGACATGACATAGGACCACACAAGGAAAATAAATGCGACAGGAATAACCAGCTTTCGATATGGAATATTGAAAAAGTCAGACGCTCCGATAAGCACTGCAGAAAAATAAAGAGCAACTCTGTAAAAGTTTGTGATGATCATGGTCACCACTACAAAAATATCCATGCGTTGTATAAAATCCGAGATCTGTAAAGTACTAACGGTGGATAAGAGTGGAAAAGGTGATCTATGTACAATATTTGTCCCGAGAGCAGCAACGTCTACAAACATTGTATGCGCTATTAGCAGGCCGCCAATCAGTATGGCGATGACACCAACATAACCACCTTTTTCAGGTCTACGCATATAAGGTAGCAACATCAGAAAAAGAATCATTTCCCCATAGGGGACAATAAGTGTATTTGAGCTAATCGCATCAATCGCGTCTCCAAATCCGTTTTCAAGAACCGGAAGCACGTAATCAATATGTATTGAATCCGAAACATACATCAGAACAGTAAAAATTACAATAACTACAATGATAAAAGCGAATAATAAAACTGCAGTTCGTGCTAACACCTCAAATCCTAAATAAGTGACGTACGCAACACTTGTGATCATCAATACCAGCAGTGCCATAAGCGGTGTATTATTTAGTAAGATTATATTTACTAGGTTGGCTCCTTCCCGCAGGTTTCGGGATCCAATATACATAAAGTATGTAATATAAAGCATACCAATTGTGCTTCCAATATATCTGCCTAATAACTTGCGGCTGATGGCCGTTAACGGTAATCTGGGAAAATGCCGGGATATGGATGTATATACTAAAAACAAACATGCCCCGAGGAACGTGCTGATTATCGAGACAAGCCATGTATCTTTGCCTGCTATATATCCAAGATTAATAACCGTTGCAACTCCAAATTCAAACAATATCATTAAGGATATCATCTGCCCCGAACTGATCTGGTTTCGACTCATTCCTTTATTTTTCTCCTCTACTGCTGGTTTCTAATGTCTATTAAATCCTTAATTTACCTTCATACGATATGTACTATTTGTTTCCAACTGGCATTATTTTTATGTATTAAATTATGGATGGGATTTTTTTGAAGATACCTCCATTAAAGGGTAAAAATATGACTCAGATTCGATAACTACATTTCGAGTACTCATCAAAATACTATCCGGATCATTTAACTAATCTGAAGAACTCAAAAAGCCGCCAATATGGCGACTTCTGCTTGTAATGACGTATGTACATTTAACCTACCTGCTGTTGGATTAATGTACACTAGCGTAGCTGGCAAAGGGTGACCCTACAAGCTCCCCCTTCGCCTAATATACTTTCTTCAACATCTCAATCATATCATCCAAGGTAAGACCGAAGGATTTGTAATAGGAGGTGTCGAGAAGCATTTGCTTAAGGATCATTTCATTACGAATTTGCAATTTCTGATCAGAGGACAGTTCGGCGACAAAACAACCTTTTCCCGTAATGGTATGGATCAATCCGGATCTTTCTAGTGCTTCCCAAGCCTTTTTGACGGTAATCACGCTGATGCTCAGCTCCTGAGCCGCTTGTCGGATCGGTGGAAGACAATAGCCGTTTTCCAATTCCCCTTTCAAAATCTGGGCGCTGATTTGCTCAAAAAGCTGCTGGTAAATCGGTTTGTCAGATGTGTTCGAGATCGCGATGTTCATTAAGTTTCCACTTGGAGGAATCGTTTGACCCCGAGCCGATAGGCCATGACGGTAAGCGCAGCGAAAATCACAATTCCAATGATCAGGGTGAAGGTTTGGAGCGTCACTTGCTGCACATCGGTGCCGTAGAAAATATCATTCACAACCGGGCTTTGAATGCCGAACCATTGGGCGATTCCGGCGAACAGTATGGCGGCCATAACGGCGGCGAGCAGCGCCCAGCCGAATTTATAAGCTGTCTTATAAAACATCGGGATAAAGATGAGGTTGAAGATCGCAAGCATAACAAGGTTTAACCCCCAGAAACCCATATTGGGCGGGAAGAAATAATACGTTACGTCCGGATATAAGCTCATCGAAATGAAACCGAAGATCGCGGCAATCACGATATGCAGGAGCTCTAAGCCGACGATAAGTGTTACCCTTGCCTTTACCATATCTCGTTTTGCAACAGGCATCACTGACGTGAACATCAAATCGTTTTGCGCTTTAAATTGGTTGAACACATTCGGAATCGTGATCCAACAGAAATACAGCGGAACAATAAAGTAAACCCAACCGGGAATGAGCATTAAGGCACCAAACAAGAAAGGAAACAGAAAGAAAAAGGGGGGCACGGCCAACCTTACATCCTTCATCACCAGGTTATACATACACATCCTCCTTCTTCGTAAAATAGACCATAATCTCCTCAAGGCTCGGCGTGGCAGCCTTCATATTCCAGGAGTTATCAAAGTCTCTAGCGAGAATCAACCCCGTAAATCCAAATGAATTCATCTTATAGGTGATCAATCTGTCCTTCACTTGGTTCAGCTCAGCTGCAGCACCATTTAGGAGAAGATAGGATTCTTTGAACTCTTCCTTCTCACCACTGTGGACGATTTGCCCATTTGCAATGAAGGTTATATAATCCGCGCATTTCTCTAAATCTGAAGTAATATGCGTCGAGAACAAAATGCTGATCTCGCCGTCAGCGACGAGTCCTTGGAAAATATCCAACAGTTCGTTCCTGGCAACCGGGTCAAGCCCGCTTGTCGGTTCGTCGAGAATGAGAAGCTTTGCCGCATGGGACAAAGCAATGGCAATACTGTATTTCACCTTCATTCCCGTCGATAGCTCGGCAATCCTTTTGTTTTCATCCAGCTTGAATTTCCGAAGATAATTGCGGTACGTTTTCTCGTCCCAATTGGCATAGAACTTCTTAATCACGTCGGTTAAGGTCTTCACTTTGCTTCGAGTATAGAAGTCTACACCGCCCATGGCGTAACCAATTTCCTGCTTCAACTCAAGTTCATACTCGGCCATATTTTTCCCGAATACGTGAATTTCCCCGCTATCCATGCGAGTCATATTCAATATTGATTTTATCGTCGTTGTCTTCCCTGCGCCGTTGGCACCAATAAAACCCATAATGTAGCCCTTCTCCAATTGAAACGATACATTTTTAAGTTGAAAATTGGGGTAACTCTTATTTACGTTTCGAATGTCTAATGCAAGCACTTCTTACATCCCTCCTCAAAAAAAATTGTGTATATCGTGCATTCACAATATATCCCGTACGAGATGAGTTTGTCAATACCTACCAAATAATCTTATTGGGATGCTCATAACTATCTCACGCCTTACGAGCAGAGCGCGAGTAAAACACGTCCCCATGCATATGCTGAATTCTGTCCCAGTGGGCGGGATTAGTCGTGTCTGGAGAGCGGTTCTCTAGAATGGCCTGGTACAGCACTGTCTTCTCTTCCAAATGGGCAACGTGCTGTTTGGCTTCTTCGAGCTTAGCGAGCGCAGCTTCTTTATGCTCCATCATAAGTGTGTAGCGTTGCGGAATGGTCGAATCCCCCTCGAGACATAAATCAATATACATTTTAATGACATCGATCGGCATCCCGGATTGCTTGAGGCATTTAATGCCATGCAGCCAGTTAATCGATTTTTCGTCAAATAATCGAATATTATTCTCATTACGCTGTACGCTTGGCACCAGACCTTTATCCGTGTAAAAGCGCACGGCGTGCTCAGTGAGTCCCGTGATCTGAGCGGCTTCTTTGACCGTATACATATGGAATCCCCCTTGGAAAAAAAAGAATAACTACCTCTTGCCTTCGTGTTACACGAAGGTACTAAGCTTATTGTAATGCAACTGTGCCGTAATCGGAATACCCGCTCCAGCCCCGATGTTGGTGATACGCGCAGGTTGCTGTTAACCATTTGAACAATAGGAGGAATCGCAATGCAAACTATAACTTTGAACAACGGTGTGAAAATGCCGATCCTAGGCTTTGGTGTCTACCAGATTCCGGATGTTGATGAGTGCGAAAACGCGGTGTACGAAGCGCTGTCGGCTGGTTACCGCTTGATCGACACCGCAGCCGGTTACCTTAACGAGGAAGCGGTCGGACGCGCAATCAAGCGCAGTGGTGTACCGCGCGAGGAGCTTTTTATTACGACCAAGATTTGGGTTCAGGATGCGGGCTACGAGAGTACCAAGCTTGCGTTTGCAAAATCTCTGAAGAAGCTGCAGCTTGACTATCTCGATCTGTACCTGATTCACCAGCCGTTCGGCGATTACTACGGCACTTGGCGCGCGATGGAAGAGCTGTACCGTGACGGCAAGATCAAGGCCATCGGGGTCAGCAACTTTATGCCTGATCGTCTGATGGACCTCATTGTGCATAACGAAATTGTGCCTGCCGTCAACCAGATTGAAACGCACCCGTTCTACCAGCAGACTGAGAGCGCTGCTTTCTTACAAGAGCATGGCGTGCAACACCAGTCGTGGGCGCCGTTCGCTGAAGGACGAAACAATATGTTCGGCAACGAAGTGCTGACCGCAATCGCGGAAAAACACAACAAATCTGTCGCCCAGATCGTATTGCGATGGCTTGTTCAACGAGAAATTGTTGTCATTCCAAAGTCGGTACAAAAAGAGCGAATCGTCGAAAATTTTACCATTTTCGATTTTGAGTTGAGCGCGGATGATATGGAACGCATTTCCACCCTCGATACTCGGGAGAGTCTATTCTTATCGTACCGCGATCCGGGAGTCGCCAAGATGATGGGCAACTGGAGAGTCGAACTGTAAACCTTGGTCCGGTTCTCCATTAAGAAAGGACAGGCGGGTGCTCCTGTCCTTTCGTCTTGCATCCTAGTAATGGGCGGAATTGGGCGAATCCCTCTATTAACCCACCTAACTCGGTTTCGGTATCCTTGCGACTTTTCATTTTATGTACGCATATATCTAATATCTTTTTCAAATAATCTGCCCGTTAGTTAAGTAAAGGCAGTCGTTGTTTCTAACCACCGTTACTCATTTTTTAAAATAATTTCATTAATAGAATCGATATCTTGGTCTTCTTCTAGATTATAAGAGGAAATTGCTCCACAGAGCGGAAATCCGTGCATCATCGTTCAATTGTGTCATAACTGCATCAGAAATATCCCCACCTACATTGTCGAAGTAGACATCTACTCCGTTAGGGCATACTTTTTCTAGCTCTTGCTTCAAGTCAGAAGTCTTCTTGTAGTTAATAGCAGCATCAAATCCAAGCTCCTCCGTGAGCCAAGCCGTTTTCTCATCTGAGCCTCCAGAAGTTTAATGATGTCCAGAGAAAAAATAGTATTAGACTGAAAAATAAAGTATTAGACCGGGAAAATAAAGTTTTAGACTGGCCGCAGGTATTAAACTATCTGGGCAGATTAGTTAAAAGTGGGATGAGGGCAACCTCCATTATGCGGTAATTTTATTATCAAGGAGGGAAGACTTAACGAAATTAATTTCTTGATATATCCCATCAAGGATATATTATGAAACAGTGCTTTAATAAAGGAGTTGTATAAAATGAATGAAAATAAAGATACAGAAATAAAACGCTCTTCAAAAGCAGAAAACATTCTAACTCAGATCAATAGTAAAACTAAGCTAGGCGAATTACGAAAAATCGCAAAGGACATTAGAAAAAATCACGAACTAGCTATGGAACTTTGGTCAACCGAAGAGTTTTTACCCAGGCTATTAGCAATCTTAATCATGGATAAAAAACTTCTTTCAAAAGAAGTGCTAAATAAGCTTGATAAGGATATGCAGACTCACACTTTTGATGAGCGAAATAACTTAATGGATTGGTTAATGGCTAATCAGCTCACCAAAGACAAAAAGACAATTGGATTGATGGAGTCATGGGAAAATAGCCCTTTTACTCTTCAAAGGAGGGCTTTTTGGTATTATCAAGCGCGATTGAGATGGACTGGACAAACACCGCCTGATAACACCGCAGATTTACTATCTATATTGGAAGCTAATATTTCACAGGAGGAACCGGAAGTTCAATGGGCTATGAATTTCACAGCAGGCTGGATAGGCGTTTATGATGAAAAGAATCGTGCACGTTGTATTAAACTTGGTGAGAAAACGGGTCTTTACAAAGATGAAATAGTAGCAAAAGGATGTACTCCCAGCTATTTACCGGAGTTTATTACGATTGAAGTTAACAAACGACAAAATAATTAGTTACCTATGGATAATTTAATGTGATGTTCAACAATTGGGTAACGTTTGGCTGAAAAGCGACAGTCTAGGACTTTATTTTCTTTTCCTTGGCTTTCGCTTCTTCAATTTCAAGGGTCAGTCTAATACTTAATTCATAAGGTATTGTTAAGCTAGTCTGCCCATTAGTTTAACTAAAAAGAAGCGGCTGCTTACCGGCAAACGGCTCCATGATATTTTCAATTAACGTTTCCCGTTAGCGTAACGTACTACAATTGCATAAAAACGGCCCTGACTATTCAGAAAAGGACGTTTTTTACGTTTATCAATTTCAGCAAAAATATATGTACTTGTAATTGAGTTGCGACAAGAACATATATACTTCAAACAAAAAAAGTTGCATTTTATGCGACTCTTAAAGCATTAATGTTCTTGTCGTTTGACAATTTAGCGACTAGTTTTGCATGCTCCGTTGGTAAATTCTTTAACTAACGTAATCTGTTACCACTAATCATGAGTAGTCATGTTCGTCAATTTGAGCATCGCGCATCGGTGAGAGGCTAAACCAAACCCCGACAAGAGCCAATCCAACAATGGCTACCCACAACGCCGTACGGAATCCATAAACATCGGCAATAATACCACCCAAAGGTGCTCCAATGACAATCATGCTTCGATTGATTGACCTCATGGTAGCATTCATACGGCCTTGCAATCTCGCTGGTGTTATGGATTGTCGATAGCCCATTTCAAGCGGGCCTTCAACTCCTAAGGCAAAACCATAAAGGAATTGTCCTAGACTAACTATGAGTAATGTGCTGTTTAGAAGAATTCCATGATTTGGTGATGGTGCTAGAACCATCAATATGCACGCTGGGCAATATAGGATCCGCGAGTAGGCCATGCTGCGTCCGATTCCAAAGCGCCGGCCAGCACGGGTAGAAAATGAAGTGCCAAGTACAGCACCAATACCGGCTGATGTCAGCACCAGACCTAGGGTGGATACCTTTAAACCTAGTTCGGTGAGGGCGAAATTCACGAGCACAGCGCCTATCATGCTGTTGAAAAGAAACCAGGCGTGTGTATTTAAAGCTAAAGGACCAAGGTAGCGATGCCGGTACACCCAGCGCAAACCTTCCTTGATTTGTTCACTCCAGCTTTCTTCCAATACTTTTTCCCGTAAGGGCTGGTGCTTAATTGAAGCCATTATTAATCCCGAAAACACATAAGTCACTGCATCGATCAAGATCGCGAACGGAGCACCAATTAATGAGACTAATGCACCTGCGACAGATGGACCGCTAGTTTGGGCTACGGCTGCGCTTTGTTCCAATCGTGCATTCGCCCGCGTTAACAATTTTCTCGGTACTAATTGAGGTACAAAGGACTGATATGCAGCATCATTCATTAATGACATAGACCCAAAAAGGGTCATGATGATAATTAGCCAGCCTATGTTGATTATATGGAATGATGCCATCAAGAAAATAATCATTAGCAGCATACCCCGGCCAATATCGGTCATTACCAAAACGGACCGACGACTAACACGATCAAGAAGCACCCCCGCAACTAACCCAAGCAGTACGTACGGCAACCACCTAGACGCATTAATCCAACCCACATCGACTGAGCTGCCCTGCATGTTCATCACCACCAGAACCTGGAGAGCGAGTGTGGTAATATAAGTGCCAAAGTCCGATGTAGTTGAGGCAATCCAAAAACGTATATAACCTTTATGATCGGTTAGTTTCACCTTTACCCCCCGCTCCGCAAGAACTGTATCAACTTAACTAGCGTATCAAATACGCTTGGTGATTATTTTTCTGCCTTGCTTTAACCACTCTAGGTATTTGTTTCTCATAAATGGATACTACATTTGAAATCACTTGTTCGCTCGGATTTTGGTTATCTTTCAAAATTGCATATATAAGGTTTAAAAAAGTCTTAGCATCTCTTTCTGTTAAACTTTTGATAAATTCCATAGTGCGATCGTTTGAGAATAATTGTTCCTTCATATCTAAGTATCTTTTTAGTGACACAATATTATAATTCGTCGTTCCCAAGTTAACTCCCTAGAATATAACGCTTCTAGTGAATTAAAAGTAACCTGCCCGTTAGCTTAATAAAAATGGAGCAGTTCACGAACAAGTACCCGTCCCATCTACCGGCTTCATCGTATTGATTCTTGCAGATTGTAAGGCAACTTTTAACTAGCTGTCTAATTCAGAATTAATACGCTTTTCAGGGATTCTAATATTAATCGTATTATTATCGGACATCCATTTCACATTCGCCCCTAATATTTCAGAAATGAAGCGAACTGGCACCATCGTTACATCATTTATGATCTTTGGCTTTAACTCATTCGGAAGTGACTTACCGTTTACTTGAATTTCCTCAGATGGAGCATGAATTTCAATGACAATATTATCTTTCTTAATAACACTAGTGAAGCTGCCTTGATCCCATTTAATTGTAGCTCCTATGTGCTCAAAAATTCCGCGCAGTGGCACATAGCTAATATTATTTATTATGATCGGTGGTACAACCAAACTTAGTGTCTCATCATTTAACTGCACCTTGATGGGTGCTTTAACAGGCTCAGGCTCGGATGGCATGCCAAGCGGATCTACCGTCCATTTTATGACAGTTCCGTTTTCAAGTAATGCATACTGACCCCGGAATTGACTGTTTGCAATGTCCACAGCATTATTAATTCCCGGTACTTGTACAGCCGTGTATGTAGGCTTATCCCAGTAACTGTCCCACATCCATACTGTGCCATCATTTTTAATTAGGCTAAAAGAGGATCCGGAACCGCCAGCAACTTTCTGGACACCATCCGCACGAAGTACTTTGGTTGGACTCAGCAGTTTCCCAGGAGTAGGATACATCTTCGAGTTGTTCCACGTCCACAAAGTACCGTCTTCTGTTAGAGCAGCAGCTCTCTGTCCTAATGTGACAATTTCTGTAGACTCCATCAATCCGCTTATTATTGTCGGCTTCCTTAATTTGTCTGGGTTTGTTTCGTAAAGCATAGTTCCCCAAACATGTACATTTCCTTCGGTATCAAGCATCATCGAGGAACCATAACCTGTTGCAATCGACATACCTAAAGGAAGCCCTTCTATCTTTATAGGTTTGAAGGAAGGAGTATTAACCCGGTCGGTCCGTCCCCATTGCCATACTGTACCGTCTGCTTGCAACGCAAGGCTCTGATTACCTTCGGCAGCGATGGCTATAATATCGCTCAACCCTTCTATTTGTACAGGTTCCAGTACTGTTTCATCTGATGCGATATCAAGTCCCAGCTGCCCATCAACATTTGATCCAGTTGCCCAAACAGTGCCATCTTGTTTTAAGATAAGCGCATGTTTTGATCCACTGGCGACTTCGATTACACCATCAATCTTCATTTGAATGGGAGACTCAGACGGAACCGTTAAACCATTACCAATTAAACCACTATTACGCATACCACCCCATACCCAAACTGAGCCGTCCTTTTTAACTGCATAAACGGCCCATTCTCCTGCGGCGATTGCAGTAACATCAGATAACAGCTTCTGATTCTGACTAGAATATTTTGTCGCGTGCAAGACATCGGTCATGGTGAAAATAGTCATTGATACTAAAAAACTTATTAATGTAGATTTTATACATATCTTTATCCTCTTATATGACATTACACTATCCCCTTTCCGCCAATTTCACCTAATGAGTAATATTGCAAACATTTGATAACAATCACTCTGATTAAGTTAACGTTTGAGGATAGAGGCTTGTTGCAAGATAAAGATTATTTTTTTCTGCTGAATCTAGCAAGTTGAACGGTTGATTTCTTTTTTTATTTGACCTAAAGTCTCCCGTTAGCTTAATCTTTACTGTAGGTTAAATTGGACACCACCTAATTCAGTAACCTCGCAGTGCGGTGAAAAGAAGTGCCTTTGTTGTCTTCAATATAATACTCTATAATAATTATCGGATTTAAAGATAGTGTAAGTATCATAGATACCAATTTCGAAAGGAAGAATCAACATGAAGAACAAAATTATTGCCGGATTCCTATCAACTGCTTTACTATTTAGCCCAATAGCTGCTCATGCAGATGAGGGAGTTCATCTCAATGGGAAGTTGGTTGATGGTCGAGTATTTATGCCTCTGAGAGCCGCGGGTGATCAGATCGGAGCAGTAACAACTTGGAATCAGAAAACTCAAACCGCAACTGTTAAAAAAGATGGCAAAGTGTTGGAAGTAAAGCTAGGGGAATACGTTAAAATGTTTGACAATCGAGTGTACGTCCAGTTCCGAGAGTTTAACGAAACATTCTTTGAGCAAGACCATATCGTCTGGCATCCAACTGATTTGGTTGCTAGTTCAGAACACATCACTGTCGATATTGGAACACTGGATAATGCCCAAGCCTTCAAATTGGTGAAACCTTTATTCAGCAAACACGAAGATTCTAAGGAATATTTCGAAGATAAAGACAACTCATACTACGGTCTTTCAATCTCTTACTCTGGAACTGATAAAGCAGTAGTTACCGTTAGCACTGGACAGAAAGACGAGTACGGAAGATACATTTACATATGCTCATACAAGGTTAACGTAAGCAGGTATAGCTCTGGTTGGAAAGTCGTTTCATACAATTACACCAAAACGGAAATTCCTGACTGGGTATATTCTTAATAGAACCAACACGGTACAAGACTTCTGGAGTCCTTAAACAGGCTCCTTTTTTATTTATATGTATAATAACTTATAATTTGGGGGCCACACGGTTGTCGCCGGCAGCGAACTTTCCTGCCCGTTAGCTTAATGAATTAACGTGGAGTATACCACCGATTAGATATATGCCTAATCGGTAATAGGAACATGTTCTTGTCCCCCGAAAGTCATACACCATATAGCTCAATTTTCGTTCTGTTTTTTATAAGTTCCCCTTTCTTGCAGTAAAAAAGCAATTCGGATTTAATCCGAATTGCTTTTTCTTTGAATACTGTGCTCTTGGTACCGCAAGCGGAAAGGCCAAGCGATGTCAACCCCTTCATTCATCCTGGATTCCCGGCAACTCATAACGTTGTTACAAATGGCAATCCTAAAACATCTGCTATTGTTCCGCGCTCTGGGAATATTTATCAATTACTCCTTTAATCCTTCTAACTCCAGCAGCAGAAGATTGTTCTTTTTTAATACTGAACTTTCCTAAGTTTGTTGTATCTTCTACATGAGGTCCTCCACATACTTCTCGACTCCAAACTTTCCCTTCGTTATCTTTGATTGTATAGACCTTAACGATATCCGGATATTTGTCCCAAAAATTCCCTTCAACATTACTTTCTCTCGCTTCAATTTTGGGCATCTCTAAAATATAGGTAACTGCTTTTGATGAAATCGCGTCATTCACATACTTTTCTACCTCAGCTATTTGCTCTGGCGTAAGTTTTTCATCATGATTGAAGTCAAACCGTAATCGTTCTGAAGTAATATTACTTCCTTGTTGATGAACATGATTACCTAAAACTTCCCTTAAACCAGCAAGTAATAAATGAGATACCGTGTGCAGCGCTGTTGTTTCAGTTGAATGTTCAGCGAGTCCTCCTTTAAATTTACCCGCAGAAGCAGTTCTGCTCTTTTCAGCATGTTTCTTTGCCGCCTCTATATAAGACGCCTTGTCCTCCATGCTATATCCACTTTCAGTTAGAAACTCTTCCGTCAACTCCAAGGGAAACCCATATGTTTCGTAAAAATAAAAGGCATCTGCACCTGTAACTTTACCCTTATTCTTAAGATGCTTTTGTATTTCAAGTTCTCCTTGCTGTAAAGTTCTATAGAATAGATTTTCTTCCTTATTTACTATTTCGATAACTTTCTTTTTATTACCGATCAAATCTTCATAAGCTGTTGCTTCATCTATATAAACTTCAGACAACTCACCTACAAAACTTCCTTGTATACCTATTTTTTTACCTGCACGAATCGCCCTTCTTAATAACCTTCTTGTTATATACCCTGCATCACTATTAGCTGGCTCCGCACCATCATTAATTAGAAAAGTAGCCGCTCTCACATGATCAAGTATGATTCTAAACGACTTTAAATCGTCAGTATATTGTTTACCACTTAACTCCATCAATTTTTTCTTGGGATTAAGGAAGAAAGCCGTATTATAAATATCCTTGTCACCATTAAGGGCTGTTGCAACCCTTTCTAATCCGCCTCCATAATCAATATTGGGATTTTGCATTTTTACAAATCCAGTGTCTTCTTTTTTGTAACACATAAATACGTTGTTCCCAATTTCTAAAAACCTCTCGCTTACAGAAGCAGGATGATCCAGTGAATCACCGCCTGGTTCAAGATCATAGAACATTTCACTATCAGGCCCACCCGGTTCACCAACAGGCATATGGAGTGGACTTCCGGCTCGACTCCACCAATTTTCTTTTTCATCGTATAAGAATATTTTTCCACCTCTAGATGCCCCATATTGATAGGGATCATCTTCAATGATAGGTTCTATACCAACTGATTTAAATTTTTCTGACCAGATTTGAATGGCTTCCGTATCTTTCTCTATATTCAAATCATCACTTCCTATAAAAGCACTGATATACAGCCTGCCAGGATCAATTCCTAATTCAATAATATGCCAATTCCAAATGGCATCTATTTGCTTTTTCTTATAGTTATTTTCATTTGCTTTAAACTCCCATCGACCTATCATTTCAAAAAATGTCAGATGCGACGTATCTCCTACTTCATCAATATCCACTGTCCTTAAACACTTCTGAATATTAGCAATTTCATTACCTATCGGATGCTTTTCCCCCAATAAATATGGAACCATAGGTTGCATTCCGCTTCCTGTAAACAACGTTGAGGGATCATTTTCTGGTAACAAGCTAGAAGAGGGTACTTGGCTAGCCCCTATTCCTTTCATAAACTCAATATATGATCTTCTTAACTCATCTGGTGTCATTTTCACCATACCTCCATTTCAATTATTATTAAATAAAACAAAAAAGCCCTGAGCTGACATATTTCTTGTCAACTTAGGGCGAACTATTATGTCCGTGTTACCACCTAATTTCAGATTTCTCTGCACTCTATCAATACGGGATATCTCCGATATTGTTTCCTGAATAACGGTGGAACTCCGTTGAAGCCTACTAAGATTCCTCTGTTCGGTTCACAGCTCCGAGACTGCTTCACTATTAGATCAATGAAGATTCGCACCAACCATCTTCTCTCTGTGAGATCCCTAATACCTACTATTTCTCATCATAGCCTTTTCGTTTTAAGTTAAAGCAATGCTATCACACTAAACCTGCTACGTCAATTTAATTCCATTATTACCTTTATAAGGTAAGTGGATTGTCCAATGTTATCCTCCTTTCTTGCATGCAAATCCTTTCCTGCCCGTTAGCTTAACGAAAAAGGAGCAGCTGCCAACCGGGAACTGCTCCATGCTATTTTGAATTAAAGTCTCCCATTTGCGTAATGACCTGGCATATATGATACAGTTCATCTTAACGGGTCTATAGGCGAAATAAAAGGAGCTATCTTTGATAGTTTTTTACAAGTTATAATGTACTCCGGTTAACTTCTCGGATAGTAACCAAAGTTTTTCAGCAAGCTGCATATCCGATGCCTTTTTGGGGAAATCTACAAACTTCGGTTTCTTAGCCTTTAGAGGATTCATTCCTAGCCCTACGTAAATATCTCCGGTGATTGTCGAATCCGTCGCGGCAATAAGTGATGGCCAAGATGATTGATCAGGAGGAGTTCCGAATATTTTCATTAATAGCAGTCCGAATGCTTTGGTTCCCTTCGGTGCGTTTCTCCCGATACCTGTAGGACTTGTACCAGGATGTACTGCTATAGAAGTGATCCCTTTCTTCTTCGCACGTCGATTTAATTCTCTGGCAAACAGTATGTTTGAAAGTTTCGAGCGATTATATCCTGCCATTGGTCTGTATTTCTTGTCCATTTTTATATCAGAAAAATCTATATCGCCCATTTGAGCTGACTGAGCGCTTACTGTAACGATTCGACCGTGGTTCATTCCAATTAACGGCAATAACAGACCTGTCAACGCGAAGTGTCCAAGATGATTGGTTCCGAAGTGCATTTCAAAACCATCGGCCGTCAGTTCACG
This sequence comes from Neobacillus mesonae, assembly GCA_023715865.1. GTDB lineage: Bacteria > Bacillota > Bacilli > Paenibacillales > Paenibacillaceae > Paenibacillus. The sequence continues at coordinate 813,421 of JAMBOW010000001.1, read as the reverse complement.
AGTGGGAACTGCCATTACCCCAGCGTTGTTTATAAGGACGTCTATTCCTTTCACTTTCCCGTGGATCGTGTCGGCAAAGCTTCGAACTGACTTCAGATCAGCCAAGTTTAATGGCTCCACTGATACATCTATATTCGGTGCAGTTTGTTTCATCTTTATGATTGCTTCTTTGCCGCGCCTAGGATCACGGCTTCCAATGATTACTTTGGCACCGTGCTTCGCTAGCTCTAATGCCGTATAATAGCCCACCCCGCCATTGCCTCCCGTCACGATAGCGGTTTTTCCTCTTAAGTTTGGGAGATCGTCAGGCGTCCAGTTTGGTTTCATGATTTTTTCCTCCTAAAGCTTAAATTTTAAAATGTAATTGGGTCATTACTACAAGCAAAGCTGTTTCAGTCAGTCGTGAATATACGAAAATTGTTTGATATAATGAGCATGTTCGACTGAATCGATCATGAATCTAGCCACGTCGTCACGAGAAATTTTAGCTAGCATGGAAGGAGTAAAAGCACCGTGCTTATATCGCCCTTTGCCCGGCTCATTGGTGAGCCTTGAAGGCTGAACGATAGTCCAGTCCAATCCACTTTTCCGCACAATACCATCCTGCCTTTCCTTATCGTAAAACTCTTGGAACGTTATTAAAGAAACCAGTTTTACAATCATCCTCATCCCAATTCCGAGCTGATTCCTGCTTTCTCTGCTGGTCCCAAAGCCCGTAAGAACCACCAGTCTCTTTACTTTATGCCTTCTCATCGCGTTCACAATTGAACGAGTCCCACGTAAACATAGATCTGAAGGACTTCCTGCTGTGGCTCCTAAAGCTACAAACACCGCGTCTTGCCCCTCAACAGCCGATCCTACTGCCTCTTCACTAAAAACATTACCTTCTACAACTGTTAATCCCTCGCGGGTAAACGGGATTCGATCTGCGGCACGCACAAAGGCTTTTACGGTATGTCCCTTTTTGATCGCTTGGTCAATTAGCTGTAAGCCCGTACCCCCGCTAGCTCCAAAGATGGTAAACTTCATTGTTCTTTACCCCTCTTTTATTTTATATTCCATCAATAATAAATGAATAATCATTTACTTATGGTGGAAAGAATAGCGATGCTAAGCATCGCTTAAATACTTTACTATGCCTTAATAGCGTCCCAACTCATCTTGATGGCAGAATCTAATTGTTCACTATTCAATATGGTTCCGTTCTTCAAATGTGCTTTCATCAGTTCGGCTATTGGCAAGATGGAGTAAACAACTAGCATGTTAATTTCCTCCTTCTTCAAGATCTCCTGTCGGACACCGGCTTCAAACATCTCGAAGATCGGTTGAAACTGACTTGCCGTATCCTCTAGACACCATTTCTGGGGCAAAGGCGAATTCATTATTTGCTCCATAAACAAAAAGTATTCTTTGAAGGATTGAATAAAATCAACATAGTTGCGGATGATAGCCTCAAATCGTTCGTAAACTGTTCGGGTATGATCCACTCCCTGAAACATTTTCTCGCTCATCTTGCCTTTAATCTTTAAGTAGGTCTTGTAGAGCAGATCCTCTTTGTTTTCATGGTAAATATAAATCGTCGCTGCCGATACACTCGCTCTTTTGGCAATTTTTGATATCGACGTATCAGAGAAACCGATCTCATTAATTAGCTGTATGGTCGCGTCAAATATTGCTTCGACTTTGTTATCATCTCTATATCTCATGAAACAATAATAAATGATCGTTTATTTATTGTCAACTTTAAGGTTTGTTATCCTTCGACAATCGATTATTATTTAGATAACTATCTAATCGGGCAATCGGGAGCTTATAATGAAATAGACAAAGCCACTAATTAAATAAAAACCAGCCTCCACATATAAGTGAACAGGCTGGTTGCTTTATTTGCCGGCAAGATTGACGACATTATCATCTACACGATAAAGGACATAATTACTATTCCATATTTCCGTAGAAATAACAGCTTCTTTATTGTCTTTCTTAAAGAAAAATGCAGCCCCTTCCTGCTTCTTGAACTGCCAGCCTTCCCTCTCCATTCGATCTTTAAGAATTTGATTACTGTTCATTTTTCGTCCAAGGTACTGCCCCTCTTCATCCATCTGAACAATTGATACATCCGTTGAATTTAACTGATACATAAACTTTACATTGTTATAACCAACGTTGTTGATGTATGTTGCTCCTAATATGACTAAAAGAATAATTACCCCAATAAAGCTAAATAAAATAATCTTCCATTTTTTCTTCATCCGTTTCCCTCCTTCTATAAATAGCGACTTTCAATGGGCATATGTTCTTGTCCTCCGACAATTATCAAATCGTTAATCCGAACATGTTGTTCCTTCCTCTACTCGGGGCAAGAATTTATAACGATAAAACAAAAAAGTCGCTAAAATAGCGACTTTTGCTCCTTGTGGGACGGTCCCTTTCTGCAAAACTCTGTTACCACTTCAATCCCCATTATTTCTAACTTACTTTAACAATAGGAATCCATAGCTCTATATCTTTTTCTTCAGTATATACTTGTTTTTCTAAACCCACCTCTATTTCAGGGCCAACTTGTATCATTGGACCCTCAGTTTGTTCATATCCTGAGGAAGGAAACCATTCTCCATAAATACGGTGCCATTTTTCTTTTTCCCAGGGAATCTTCACGTTAAATATTACCCATGTCATAGCTGGTATGATTATTTGTGAAAATTTATCTGGATAGGCTTCTGTTGAAGCTACTCCCATGTAATAATCAAAATCACGCTTCTCACGTATAACATCTCCGAAACTCACATGCAAAATCCCGTAAGGCTCTACATTGTTAAGTGATTTTAATTTTGCATATGCTTTATTGTTTGTTGATTTCCATAGCTGCTCTACTCCAGGATGTTCCCCAGAATCTATTGGTGTAACTCTATTACTAACCCCTAGCACTGGAAAAGCTTCTTTTTGCTCAATTCTAAACTTCATTGGCTCACTACCTCCTATTGATAATCGAAAGGTCAATGGAGGATATGCTTTGAGTGGACGGTTTGTCATTCTCGCAGCGGTTGGTGTGATTTCATGTAAAGATTGAAAGGCACGTGTAAAAGCATCTGGCGAATTGTAACCGTACCTAATTGCGATGTCAATCACTTTGACAGATCTATCCTGAAAATCAAATGCTGCGAGTGTAAGACGTCTTCTACGAATATATTCTTGAAGAGGAATTCCTGCCAAGTATGAAAACATCCTTTTGAAATGAAAGATTGAACAACAAGCACGTTTTGCTAATTCATATTCATCGATTTCATTTTGAAGATTCTGTTCAATGTAGTCTAATGCTCCATTCAGATGTTCGAGCATATTCATCCAATGACCTCCTTTCATCTGTAGAATAGCAAGAATTTATTGCAGGCACCCTGCACAACTTGATCAATTTCTGCAGGATATTGTTTTCCTTTCTAGTTTCCGATCCTCTCAGTAATTCGTCTGCCTCAACCAAATCATTCTTTGAAGGCAATATATGTATTCTTCCCGTTAGCTTAATGAGGACCCGACAAATTCCCGCGACAGCCTCATGGTATTGGATTTGAACTCTCGTACCACTTTAGATAAGAGCAATACAATCATGAAATTATTTAATTCACAGTAATTTGACCCAGGCATGACCTTCAGGAAATTGCCGGTTTAAAGAGGATTTCAGCCATGCTTTTTCTTGTGGTAGAAGTGATGGAAGCATTGTTTGGAAATCATTATAATCCTTTTCTCGTACTTGCGAACCACCTGCTTTATGGAGAAGTTGGATTTCGGGTCTCAAATAAGGTATGTCTTCATCTGTTCTCAAAAAAATTTCATCCATTAGCCTTCTAATTGATTTATCCCTCTTATATGTCCAAGTATTTTCTACGGTATCAATGATCATAAGTTGAAAAGCCCAAGGCGACTCGTCGCTCTTACTAATCCATACATCATTTGTCGAGTTCAAATATTCTCCATCTTCCCAAAGAGTGAGCTTGCCATCCTCAGCCCTGTATAACATCCAATCACGATTTAAATACTGATAAGCGATTAATTGTTCTTCACGAGTTATAATAACATCTATATCACTATGCTCCCTAGTTTGTTTACGCAAATGCAAGTCTAATGCCCAGCCTCCGGCAATACACCAACGTATCGGAATGACAGAAAAAATATCATTGATTTCAGATACAGTTAATGGCATCCAATTACTTATATCCGTCCTCAAATCCAGCCCTCCATATAACTTTTTCTAATTTTAGATTTCTTAATTCTGACTATCCTGCCCGCTAGTTGAATGAAGTCATTCACAGAAATGTCCCTGATCAGATATACAAGAGTTCTATTATTTCATATCTCCTACAATATTTACTACATTCCCTTCCGTGTCCTCAAACGAAGCATACACCATACCGATCTCTGCAATTCGGTTCGTTGCCGTACGATTTCACCATTTATAGCGCCAGTTATAGTCTTATTTGCGTAGACTTCTTCCTGGCTCCAGCCAAAAATTTGCCCATAAAAATTCCATGCTCATTGCTCATCATCAGCGGGAAGTTTAAACCACGTAACTTTGTTTGAAGGGATCATCGTAGTACCTTCACTCGTTTAATTAACTTCAACCTTATTGTAAGGCAGAAATGCTGACAACATTATGTCATTCATTTATAAATTTTTTTATTATAGTTTTATTTTGAGAACTGGATCAATAACCGATACGCTAACCTGCCCGTTAGCTTAATGAATTAACGAAGAGAAGACCGATTAGTTATTTGTCTAATCGGTAATAGGACCATGTTCTTGTCCATTTAGGTAATCAGTACAAGTTCTTGTCCTTGGCTCGGGACAAGAACTTGTACCGATAACATAAAAAAGCCGATAAAATAGCGACTTAAATGGGAATATGTTCTTGTCCCTCGACAATTAATGTTATTGCTATAGGTAAATTTTCCGATTAGCAAAATAATGCTGCCGCTCAAAACAGCGGCAGCATTGTGATAAGCCAGCCTCAAATGCACCCCTTTAATTAGACATTGGAAAACCCCTGGTTATTTCGATGAATTTTAGGGGGTGCATTTAATATAAAGAAAAAAAGAGAAGCAGAAATGCCCGCCTCTCTACAGATTTAACACCATATGTCTCATGTATAAGGTTGAAGTTCATTTGTAATCTTATATCCGTTTGATGAGATACTCAAGCCAAATTAATGCTTCGAATTGCGTCGACGTCAACCTTCGGTTTGCGGTCCACCGTCAGCAAGCCGTTCACTTCCTGCTGCACGTCCGTAATTTGCGTATAGCAGAATCCGCTTACGTAAGGCAAATTTTTGATCGCTTCCGTAATTCCTTTGTACCGCGTCAAGAACTCCTCTTCATTGCGTACCTGATTTCCATAGCCCCAGCCCTCTTCGCTTGTGAAAGCGATGCCGCCGTACTCGCTGATGATTACGGGCTGCCCTCGATAGCCATAACCAAGCGCGAATGGAAAGCGATGCGTGTTATGTGCGATTTCGTTGCCCATGAGCGCGTCTTTGTCCCGATATCGCTCTTCCAGGAAGGCACCTGTCTCTTCATAATCATGAAGCGTAATGATATCCGAAACCGTGTGCTCCCAGCCGTCGTTTACGATGACCGGCCGCATCTGATCGAACGACTTGGTCAAATGATAGATGGACTCTGTAAATTGCTGCTGCTTGCGGTCGGTGAAGATATTTGTGATCCCCCAAGATTCGTTGAACGGAACCCAAGCAACGATTGAAGGATGGTTGTAATTCTGCCTCACGACGGACATCCATTCATTTGTGAACCGCTCGATCGCATCATCCCCGAATTCGTAAGTCGACGGCATTTCCGACCATACCAGGAGCCCTTTGCGATCACACCAGTATAGGTAACGGGGATCCTCCAGCTTTTGATGTTTGCGCACGCCGTTAAAACCGAGTGCAATCGTTTTATCAATGTCTTCCAGCAGGGCTTCCTCCGACGGTGGTGTTAGATGCGTGTCGGTCCAATACCCCTGGTCTAGCAGCAGACGCTGATAGATCGGTGTATGGTTGAGCATAATTTGATCGCCTACGATCCGGATGCTACGCATGCCGAAATAGGAATACAGGATGTCAACGGGCTGTCCGTTATGCTTTAATACGATTTCAACGTCATATAAATTCGGATGGTTCGGGTGCCATGGCTTGATCTTCCACTCTCCCGCCGCTTCGTTGACGACGCTTGCGTCCACCGTAATTGTAGCCCGCTCCACGCTGGTTTCCGTCGAACGGATCAGCTTTCCGTCAAATCGTATGATCGTCTGCAGGGTTAATCCTTCGAAATCTTGACCGGAGCTGCCCAGTTCGTAAACGAAGTTGGCAGACCCGCGTTCGAGCTCCGGCGTGATCTTAATCCGGTGGATATGAATTGGATTCACGTACTCCAGCCATACGGTCTGCCATATTCCCGTCGTCTGAACATACCAGCAGCCGAAGTTGTCCTTGGCCCAGCGCTGCTTGCCGCGCGGCTGTGTACAGCTATTGCTGTCCAAGACCCGAACGGTAATCCTATTCTCTTGTCCGAACTTTATCGCTTCGGTAATGTCGAATGAGAAGGCTGAATAACCTCCCTCGTGAGTACCGATCTTGCTGCCATTAACCCACAAGGTCGCCGAGTAATCCACCGCCTGAAATTGGAGCAGGATTCGTTTATCTGACTTGTCTGCAGGGACGGCAACCATCCGTTCATACCATACGCAAGGATGGAACGCTTCATCCTCGATGCCACTGGCCTTTGTCTCGTACGTGAAAGGCACCGTAATTTTCCGGTCCGGTTCGAGCAGCTCGTACCACTTGCCGCGTTCTCCTTCCTGCGCGTCATCGAAGCGAAAATCCCATTCCCCGTTCAGATTATCCCATTCCTCGCGCACCAATTGCGGTCTGGGATAATCCTTTATATATTTGTGCGAGCTAGACATTATGTTCCACTCTCCATCTTTGTTTAGTTTATTCTTTCTATTTCTTTTCCAAGGACTCCACCGTGAGATCGCCAAGCTCGATCTGCTCCGCATAAACCGACCGAATACCGACCCTTCCCTGCAAGAATGCACGGGGATCGTCGTACGACAAGACCGGCTCTTCCCCATTCTGAACATATACACGGATGGAGCCGCGAACAGCCTCGATTCGCAGAGCCGAAGTTTCGTTCCGATCCAGATCTACCTTGACGCTTTGCAGCAATTCCGAATCATAATTATGTTTGTACAGCTCCAGCTTGGTAGCGCTGACCGAAAGGAAATATCCCGTCAGCGCATCGTCCACTTGATTTGGGAAATCCGATTCATGCGCGACCCGGAAGAGCACACCGGCCCGACCTGACGGGTCTTCTCCAAGTTTGACGGTCGTTCGGATGGCATAGTCGCTCCAGAGCGGGCTTCCTCCGTACATCTTGGCATCGGCATCCGCTGCTCCGGCATAACCATCGGCAGTTTCGCTCCAAAGGCCATGAACGTCCTCGGAACTTGATTGCTCCAGCAGGCGTTCCACCATGAACGGCTGCTCGTCTGCCCGCTCGAAGTCCAGCGTTTTCCATTCCAGAGCATCTCGGCTGTCCAATTGAACGGCAATCGTGTGGAATCCTTTTTCGAGCTGTATGGACCCAACCCGCACTTTAATCCATGACTCCTCACCGACATAATTGCTGCCGGCAGCTTTAAAGCTTCCGGCTTCACGATCGTCTACGAGCAGCTTGAAGGCGGCAGGGTTCTCCCCGGCCTTGATCGTCATGTCCACACCATATATTCCGGATTCTGAGACGTTTACCACATACCGCAGCCAGTCTCCTTTATCCGTGAGCCTAGCCGAATAGCTGCCGTCCTCCGTAAGCCGGATTGCTGTTCCGTCCTTATTGCGCCACTCGCCATTTTCCGAAGAATTTCGGACCGAGTACCCCCTGTCTTCGCCGCTTAAGTAATGTACAGCCTCAATGCTGCCTGGAAGCGGCTTTGCTGTTTCGAAATCGCTAGTACCGGAAGCGTAGTTCGAGAATGCCGTATAGGAAAATTCCGGTTCACCGTTTTCATACTGGTATCCGATGCTTCCCGGCCCGTACAATGACGATGAATCGGTTAGCTTCAAACCGCCATCAAGGTACACGTGAAGCTTATCTTCCCCGCGCTCGACTCGAAGAGTATGAAGCTTAGACCAGTCCATATTTTCAGAAAGACCTGACTCTGCAAGCGTCCTGCGACTGCCGTCTTCCATCCTGCTCAAGAAGATCTTGTTTTGCTTCGGATCGATGGCAATGTCTACATAATTGCTTTCGTCCACATATGCGATTAATGCTTCGACTCTCGCCGAGTGCGGTGTGAAATTGAATTCAGCGGTATAAGTTCCATCCGTGCTCGCCTTGCTGACGATGCGGCCGCTTGAATCTGACGTTTCAGCGACCCAGTGCGCCTGATCGATGCTCGTTATACTCAATCTGTCGGCAAAATCCGGTCCGTTCGGGACGGGCTGATCGTAATTTGTAGGGCCCAGAACTTCCATCTTGTCTCCATTGAAGACAAGTCGGTCAATATTCATCTGACGCACAGGGGGGCCTTCCTGTGACCTTCCGATCAGATTATGGTACACGAGATAATAGGAATCCAGATCCGGTCCCATGACGGTGGAGCTGTGCCCCAGCCCGAAGAAATTCGGCTTTGTGCTGATCACAAGCGGATTGTTGACTGGTGTCGTGTATGGTCCCATCGGCGAATCATGAGACACGGCGTAATGAATACGATAGCCTTTGCTGAATACATGATTGCCGGTATACGTCATGTAGTAGGCTCCATTCCGCTTGATGATCATTGAGCCTTCCGTCCAATGCCCCAGATACGCTCCGGGAATCGCCTGGCCGACGCCGAAATCGACGGGTCCCTTCATCGGAACACCGACAATGCCGGACGTACCCGCATGGGTAAACAGCCAGGAGCCATCATCGTCGATAAACACTGAGCCGTCGATGCTCATGCCGACGTTATCGGTCATTCTCTCGAACGGGCCTGTCGGCGATTCGCTGCGGAACACGTAATGACCCCCGCCCGCAGGCGAGGTGTATAAATAGAACCATCCGTTCCAGTATATGACCTCGGGCGCATAGGCTCCGGTCGAAACCGGATCTTCTGTGACCAGACCGGCATAACGCCAATCGACGAGATCATCCGACTCCCACGCTTTGATTCCTAACCTGTGATCCTTCGTACTGACATACAGATAATATCGTCCATCATGCCGCAGCACGTATGGATCCCCATTGCCATAATCCTCCCACTCTTCATCTAATGAAGGGAATGGATTGGCATACACTTTATCATTGTAGATATCCATCTCAACTGCCTCCGGTTTCGTGATGGTATCGCATCCCGGCAAGACCATCATGACCGCCATTGCTATCGTCGTTCCTAAACCGGATGCGATCTTCGCCAGGCGCGTCATTGGTTTGGGCATGCCCTTCACCCCTTAATACCGCTGATAGCCATCGACTCAATGAAATATCTCTGGCAGAAAAAGAAGACGACGATTACCGGTACCATCGCCATGATGGCGGCGGCCATGATCATGGGATAATCCGATTGTCCGATGTACATCGCCTGCATGGAAGCGATCAGCACTTGTATCGTTTGTTTCTCGGGCGTATGCAAGTAGATCAGCGGGCCGAGAAAGTCATTCCAAATCCCCATAAAACTGAGAGCAGCTTGGGCGGCAAGAGCAGGCTTCATGATCGGCAGCGCAATCTTGAAGAAAATACGTGGAAAACTTGCCCCATCAATCTTCGCCGCTTCGATCAATTCCGTCGGCATCGCGCTCTGCAAATATTGTCGAATGAAAAAGATGACGACGATGTTGCCGAACAAACCCGGCACGATGAGCGGCAGCAGCGTATCGACCCAATCAAGCCTCGAGAAGGCGATATATTGCGGGATCATCACGACTGAATACGGAATCATCATCGTGCCTAGTAGCCCCAGAAACAGCACACCTTTGTACGGAAAATTGAATTTTCCGAAGGCATAAGCCGACATCGCTGACACCAGGATGCCGACGGTCAAGACGATCGCCACGATGATAGAGCTATTCATGAATCCATGAAGCAAAGGCGACTCCTGCCACACCTTTATGAAGTTGTCGAACGTGATCGGATCGGGAATCCACTGAGGAGGTATTTCGAATATGTTGCGCCGATCCTTCAGCGCAGTCGATATCGTCCAGATAAACGGCGCAACCATAAAGATCGAACCGAACAGCAGCAGCAATAGTGACCAGAGGTCGGTCCATTTTTCCCGTTTCACAAGAATCCCCCCTAGTCTTGGTAAACCCAGCGATTGGAAAGCTTAAATTGAATCAGCGTGACAATAAAGATCAGAATGCCCAATACCCATGCCACCGCACTGGCATATCCCATGTTGAAATACTCAAAAGCGTGCTGGAATATGTAATAGACAATCGTGGCACCGCTGTACTCCGGTCCGCCGTCTACCGCAAGCACGTAAATTTGGCTGAAGGACTGGAACGCGCCGATGATACCCATCACGATGACGAAAAAATGAATTGGCGACAGCAGAGGAATCGTAATTCTCGTTAACTTATGCCATGCGCCGGCACCATCGATTTCCGCAGCTTCGTAGTACGTCGAAGAGATCGATTGCAATCCGGCAAGGTAGAGCACCATATTCCCCCCGATGCCGCTCCACAGTCCGATCAGGATAAGCGAAGGCTTTACCCATTCCGGTCGGCCAAGCCAGTTTGGACCGGTTATCCCGAACGTTTCCCATAAGAAGTTGTTGAGTAGCCCGTAGTCCTGGTTCAATATCCACTGCCATAACAAAGAGACCGCTATAATCGGTGAAATGACAGGAAGATAATAGATCGTGCGCATCAATGAAATGCCCGTAAATTTGCGATTCATCAAAATAGCCAGCAACAGCGACAGAACCATACCAATCGGGATGCCGATCATCAGATACACTGTGTTATAAAGCGATTTATACATCTTTTCGTCGGCTAGAAGTTCCTTATAATTGGCTAGCCCTATCCACTGCGGATCGGAAAGCATATCCCATTTGTGAAAGCTGATATAAATCGAGTACAAGATCGGCGCGAGGCCGAACAATAGAAATCCGAGAACTGGCGGTGCAACGAACAGATACAACCACAACAGTTCTCTTCTGCGATATCCGCCAAGCAGCTTCGTTCCCATAACTCACATTCCACCTTCGCCTGTATTCATTGTGACAGGACGTTGTTCGAGAGAGAGGGGAAGCGCCGACATATACCCTCGGACAACCCCTCTGCCATTACTTGTTGCCTTTGTCGTACAGTTCCTGCATCTTTGGCTGAATATCTGCCGTAAAGTCTTTTGCCGACATATCGCCGTTCCATACTTTGCTCGCATTCTGGTTGAACGCATCCATCCATTGCGTATCTTTCGAGAAGGCAATCACATCCGGTCGCCCATAATCCTTGATAATATCCAGAAAGACTTGACGCGTCTGCGGTCCTTGTTCCATCTCCAAAAATTCGCCTTCCGCCATGTCAATCAGGTTGGGCACGGCCTGCCCGAGCTGGTAGTTTTCCCGCTGCCCATTCTCATCCAGTGATAAGAAAGCCGCCAAATCAAAGGCTTCCTGCGGGTGATCCGATTTCGCTGATACGGCAAAGCCCATCGATCCCAGCCAGGTTGCCGTTTGTCCCGTATTCGGGCTTGCCGGCCATGCCGCAATGTCCCAATCGAACGGCAGCTCCCAGAACGACGGCTGATCCCAAGGTCCCATCGCGAACATAGCTAGCGAGCCATTAACGAAACGGGTATATGCATTCATGGCCTGCTCCGCTTCCTGATTTGGACTCACTTTATGCAACAGGTTCAGATCTGCAACGAATTGCATGGCTTCGTAGAAAGCCGGCTCATTAACCTTCACCGTTCCGGTTTCGTAATCGATGTACTCTCCGCCGTTACCCCATACCGCGGATTCCAGGCTGTATGCACCTACTCCGAATTGATCCGCCTTTCCGTCGCTGTTCTGATCCACAGTCAGCTTTTTGGCCGCTTCCAGCATGTCATCCCAGGTCCACTCTCCCGTTACGGTAGAAGGATACGGAACGTTCGCTTGGTCGAACAAATCCTTGTTGTACACAAACGCCCACGGTCCTACATCCTTTGGAAGACCGTACAGATCGCCTGCCCCAACCTTGCTTCCATCAAAGCGGTATCGATCGAGTGCCTGAGGCCACACGTTGTCCGCTTGAAACAGCGTGGTCTGGTCCAGATAGGTTTGAAGGTTGAGAAGCGTGCCGGCTTCCGCAAACCGGTAAAATTCAGATCCTCCGACATAAAATACATCTGGCGCCTTACCGGAGCTGATTAACGTCGTCATTTTCTGCGAGTACTCGCCCGGAGGCACCGAAGTATACTTGACGGTGACATGAGGGTACTTTTCCTCGAAGGAGGAGATCAGTTTCTCGAAAATCTTTTTCTCATTGGGATTTCCGTGACCCATAAATTCAATCGTAACAGGTTCTTTGGAGTTCACATCGTCGGAAGCTTGGCTGCTCGGTGCCGTACTGTCCGAACTTGGGGAAGCCTCTCCGCTTGAACCATTGCTGCCTCCGCTGCAAGCGGATAACACAAACATGAGCAGCAGCATGATCATACCTACGAATTTTCTCTTCGATTTCATGCGATTCCCCTCTTCATAAAGGTATTTTGTAAGCGCTTTACAAAAACATCATAAAGTATAATATTATATTTTTATATACTAAATTTAATATAAAATACTGACGATTGTACGATGACCAAACGGAGGTTAATAATTAACGAGTTTGATAGGTACAACGATTCGTTTCGCCTCGTGGCTGCCTTCGATTTGCTCTATCAACAGCTCGACTGTAAGCCTGCACATCTCCTCCTCGTTTTGCCGTATATACGAGATGTTTGGCAGGTCCGGTGGATCGAACGTAATCAACTCCAGATCGTCCGGTATTTGCTTATTGCATGCCTTGGCAGCTGTAAGAGCGTTTCTGCACAGCTCGGTATTGGCCGTAACCATCCCGCTGATGTCGGGGTTGCAATCAAGGAATTCCTTGATTTTATCGGCAGACTGTCCTGATGCAATCTCCTCTAATGACAGGAGGCACCATAAGCGTTTGTCAATCGACAAGCCTCGCTCAAGGAAAGCCTGCTCAAACCCTTGCGACCTTTCGTCCGTTACCGTATTCGTTATTTCCGGAGAGATGAAAGCAATGGAGGTATGTCCTTTCTCGAGCAAGTGACGGACTGCCTCCTTCATGCCGTTAACGTTATCCGAGCTTACGCTGTACGTTTTGACTTCCTTCAAAAACCGGTCGATCAAGACCAAGGGAAATCTGTCCAGCGAAAGCCTCAGAATGGAGTCGTTGTACGTCTCGTTTTCAACTGGAAAAATGATCATGCCGTCCACCCCCTGTTTCAGAAAGGACGAAATGACCTTTGATTCCTCTTGCTGCGACTCGCGTGTAATTCTCAGCATCATTTCATAGCCTGCAGCAGTGGCATATTTCTCAATGCTGTCCAGAAACCGCTGGTCCACTTTCGTTTTCATCGTCGGCAAGACCAACCCGAGCCGGCCGCTTCGGCTCGAACCTTCTGTCCATACGCCTAACGGTCCGAGCGTAACGGCGTTCTCCCGCCTGCTCATGACAAAGGTTCCCTTTCCTTGAATTCGGACGAGCAAGCCTTCCTCCATCAGTCCGATCAATGCGTTTTTGCTCGTCATTTGACTGACGCGGTAGCGTTCGGATAATTCCTTCTCGGATGGGACCCGATCGCCTTCCCTCAGTTTCCCGATGGCAATCAGCCGCTTAATATCTTCTTGGATTTTTTTATATAACGGCAAAGATTTCAACTCCATCACAACCTTTATATTTTAAATAGTATATTTAGTATATTAATATAATATAACTTTTGTAATGTAAAGCAGGAATCTAACACAACTCCATTTTCATTATTCTTAAAGCCAAAAAAGCCTGAACGAAGTTCAGGCCGATTCGGAGTAAATGATTCTGGTATTTGCTTCAAAATTTAAAGGCTGGACGGTAATTAGGGCCATATCCAATCGACCGGCAGGACTTCTCTGCGGGGCTCGTACGATCCAGCCAGCTGCTCTGATAGGAGCTGGACTGCACGCCGGCATAGGTTATCTAATTGCTGCCTAACATGCGGTATGCCTTCGATATCTGGATCATCAAAGACAGCAAGCTGAGGCTTCCCCCCTTCTCCCGGCCAAATTTGTTCAATCGCGTGATGGGCATAGCGTGCCAGTTCTGCATTGACGGCAAAAACAGCCGTGACATCACCAGGCTCGCCAAGAAACCGAGCGATTTCTTCTTTTCCGCCCCCTTGAGCGATCGTATCCAAATCCAGCATGCACCACAGCGTCTTGTCAATCGATAAGCCATGCTCCATGAAGGCGGCCTCGAAGCCTTTGGCTCTTTCGTCCGTCACCGTATTCGTAATTTCCGGAGACAGAAAAGCAATACGCTTGTGCCCTGCGGCCAGCAAGGAGCCGATGGCCTCTCGTGAGCCCCCGTAATTGTCCGAGCTGACGCTGTAGGTCTTGATCTCCTTCAAGAAACGGTCGATGAGCACGAGTGGCACCCGGTCGAGCGTCAAGCGCAAGATTGCATCATTATAAGTAACCTTCTCAACAGGAAAAACAATAAATCCGTCGACCCCGCGCTCCCGGAAATGTTCGATAATTCGGGATTCTTCCTCCTGCGATTCACGCGTGATGCGGATGAGCAGATCGAGCCCCATTTCGGCGCAATATCGCTCAAGCCCGTCCAGCAGCTGCTGATCGATCTTTGTTTTCATCGAGGGCAATATCATCGCGATCGTCTTGTTCATTTTCTTTAGAAGCATCCGCTCCTCCTGTTCGCCGGGCTCTCGAACGAAAGTCCCCCTTCCCCGGTACCGAACCAGCAGACCTTCCTCCACCAAGCCGTTTAGCGCGTTTTTGGACGTGATCTGGCTGACCTCGTATTGCGCGGCAAGTTCTTTTTCCGAAGGAACCATGTCTCCTTCCTTAAGCTCGCCACTGTGAATGCGGCGGCGTAGATCCTCTTGAATGCGTTTATACAATGGATGTCCCATCTTGAACCTCGCTTTTTATCTCTATTCCTACCCTTGTTTTACACAAAATATCATATATTTAGTATATCTTAATTTATATTAATTGCGATAGAATCCAAAATGAAAGCGCTGTCTAAAATGATATTAGGAGGTTCATCGCTTATGAAATGGAACATTGACTTGTGGAAAAAACCGCTGGCTCTGAGCCTTATGTTCATGCTCGCACTAACGGTGGTTCCGCTGCCGTCAGCTCATGCGGCTTCGTCCGGCATGGCATGGTCTTCGCAGCAGATCACTGTCTATGCACCGCCCTCCGGAGGTGTATGGTATCCGAGGCTCCTCAAGCTAACATCTAATGAATGGCTGATGTCTTTCGACACGAATGCCGGCGGAGGCAACACGCGCATCGTAGTCACCAGAACGCAGGATGGCGGCCGCACATGGGGCGCTCCGGTCACGGCCGTCTCCCACGCTGCCGGTAATGTAGGAAATGGACAAATGCTGCGGCTGCCGAGCGGTGAAATATGGCTTGCGTATCGGCAAGTTATCCAGAACGGCTCGACCTATGACATACAGCTTGGCGTCCGGCGAAGCACTGATGGAGGGTACTCCTGGAACGATCTCCCGGGCGGATTGATCGGGAGTTCAACCGCGAACAGCTTTAAAGGATTATGGGAGCCGCATCTGGAATTGATCAACGGCACGGTTGCCGTGCTCTATGCGGATGACAGTCCGGCGGCGGTTGGAACGACCGGTCGGCAAAATTTGTATATGAAGACATGGAACGGAAACGGCTGGGGCAGCAGAATCACCGTCAGCGACGGCGTCGCCGCCGGTTCGAGAGACGGCATGCCGGTCATCACTCGGATGAACGATGGCCGGTACATGACAATATTTGAAGCTTCGGACGTTCCCGGCCATCCTTTTGTGATCAAATATAAAATATCACCGGACGGGTTGAATTGGTCGGTCCCTCGCCAAACAATGTACGTGCCGAACGGCAATGGCAAAAAGGCCGGAGCTCCATTCGTCATGACGCTCCCCGACGGTCGCCTGATAGCAGCGTTCCAGACTGACGAAAGCAGCGCCAACACAGGAGATCCTTACACCTCCATGCATACGATGATCAGCTCAGACAACGGCGCGACGTGGCAGCATAAAACCAACGTCTTCCCCGTTTCCGATACGAAATCTTCCAATTGGAACGCTATGATGGTGGTCGATACGACACGGATAGCTGCCATCACCAGCGCAACTTATCCTTCAAGCGGCATCTATTTGCGTTTCGGGCATATCGCAACGCCTCCGCAGTCGAATCTCGTCCTGAATCCCGGCTTCGAAACGGCAAACGTCACGGGCTGGACGACGTACGGAGACGATTACCCGAATCGCATCCTGATTCATGGAGCCAATGACGGAGTTGGGGTCCCCGCAGCAGAAGGCTCGTATTTCGTCGGACTCGCAGGGACATCCGGACCTGCGACCGCGTACGTCGGCCAGACGATCACTGGCCTTGATAACGGCACATATACGATGCGTGCCCGCATGCGCAGCAGTGGAGGTCAGAACAGCTGCGTTATGGAAGTGAAGGACCATGGCGGCAGTATGTTGCAAACGGACTGCCCGGTTACTACGTCGTGGACGCCAGTGACGATCTCCAATATTCAAGTGACCAGCGGCAAAGCGACGATCGGGTTTTACGTGTCCAATTCCACCTCTTCCCAATGGGCGGATATCGATCAGGTCGAATTTTTCAGAAACTGACACGATCGTTCCCCTATTCATAAACACATGTCTGATGACAGTGAATGAAATGGTAATGTGTCAATAGCAAAAATACAATATTTAAAGAAGAGCCGGACAATCCCGAATAGGGTGCCCGGCTCTTTTGTTATCCAAAATGTGCAGTTCTCATTCACTTCTTTTCTGCATCCTATTACTTAAACGATATTAAACTCCAAGGCATATACCGATGCAGGACGGAGCGGATAACCGCCTTTCCATACCTCGGATGAAACTGTTCTCGTCGTACAGCGAACACGATCCGGTTCAAATACCGAATTAATCGCTTCAAAGGAATCTCCCGTAATTTCATGCAGCCGAACCTCACCCGTTGGCACCTTTCCTTGAAATTCCAAATTGGCATGAACCTCCTGCAAGCTGCGGTTCACAATAAAGACGGTAATGGTACTCCCGTCTTCGTTCGCGCACGCCACAACATCCAGATCCGGCAGCTCGTCCAGATCGAATGGAGCCTGCCTGTTCGCCTGGACCGAGTAGCTTCCGCATGCCACATCTGCGTTGAGCACACGCCGAATGTCACGGTTTGCATACAGCTTCATCACCTCATAGGTCGGCGTTCCGTACACCGTCAACGGACGGCCGCTCCATCCCGGCATTTTGCCGCGGTATTGATCGGCATAGTAATCACCGACGCGGATACAGCCCCCCAGCCAGCCGTTCACAAGATCTGAATAGCTGCCGATCTGCACCATGTCGCTGGAACGCAGCATTTCGTTAAGATTGGCAGCGTTCGCGACCGCGGCCCCCAGCGTATGCTCATCCGGCAGGCCTTTACGCACGGTGTTGGCGTAATACATCGTGTTATATTCGGTAATCGCCAGCTTAATATGGCGATGCTTCTCGTTAATGTTAATCTGTTCCACCGTCCGGCTAATGTCGTCCCGCGTCCATTCCGGATAAGCGGTGATCGCTTTGTAGCGCTCTTCCGCCGGCGTATCCCGGTTCATTCCGAATCGGTTTAGTCCATGGTATAAGTGCAAGGTCAAATAATCGAAATGCTCCCCTGCGATATCCAGCACAGCCCGATTCCAAAGCTGATCCGTATGGCCGCAAGCCATGATCGCGATGAAGGGATCGACTACCTTCATCGCTTCTGCAAAGGCAATACACCGCTCCGCGAAACGGTCGGCAGAACACGTCCCTACCTGCCATCCTCCCCATACCTCATTTCCGATTTCCCAGTAACGCACGTCATAGGGTTCCGGATAGCCGTTAGCAGCCCTTTTTGCCCCCATCGGCGTATCGACGCTACCGTTGCAGTACTCTACCCAGCTCGCGGCTTCCTCTGGCGTGCCGGAACCGTCGTTGACACAGATGAGCGGCTCCACCTCGAGTTCCCGGCAAAACCGAATGAATTCGTCTGTTCCGAAATATTTGCACGTCCAGCCACCCCACGCTTCATTGAACATGACCGGCCTCTCCAGTACAGGTCCCAGCCCGTGCTCGAAGTGATAGGCGCTGATGTAATTGCCGGCCAGGCGCATCATGCCGGCGTTCAGCTCGCGCGTCATGTCCATCACCTCGCGCTTCACCTCGCCGACGTGGTCGGCGGGAAGCAGGGACACATGATCGAGCCAGAGCATGCCAGTGGATACATGATCGGCCCATCTTGGGTGCTTCTCCGGTATGTATACCCGGATTTCGGCGTCTTCGCAAGTTCTGCTGACAGACAATACTGCTTCATATTCCTGCCAGTTATGGCTGCCAAGCTGGATATGGACGCTGCCCAGCGACTCCCCATTGCGCCGGTCCGCCGCCTCTACGATCAAGTACTGAAGCTCGATGGAAGCCCTCGCCACCAAACGGACTTCGTATACCATCGGACCTTTTAATGCAGCCTTTTGCACGATCCCTGCATATGCTTCGTCATCGCTGAGCATCTGAATCCTCTGTCCTCTGCCCGAATGCTTCGGAGCAGGTGCTTCCATCGCGTATGAGGTGTTCCGGCCGTTCGTATAAGGATTCCAGCATCCGGATACCGTCGCCCTGCCCTCGGATTCGCTTTCGAAATCCATGTCCTTCAGCGGGTATGCCAGCATCGCTTCCATATGATCACGGATATCCTCCACAAAATGACCGAATAGATAAGGATTTATCGTATGAACACTTGGTCTCGTGCCGTCGATCGTTATCGTAACATTTTCCTTCAAATCAATTCCTCCTTTCCGTTTATCCTTTGATTGAGCCTATCATAACTCCTTTGACGAAATGCCGCTGAACGAACGGATACATGATGAGCACCGGCAAGCTGGATACGATAATGACCGCATCCTTGATGCTCTCGGCGAGCAGCATCTTGACCTCCAATCCTACGCTGCCATCCACAGCATTCTTTTGCAGATCAACAAAATTTCGCGCAGCACAAGCTGCAACGGATACATCTCTTCTCGCCGAATAACATCTTCACTGAAGTAAAAAGCATGTGTATCACACTCATCCGATTCCACGATAATATTGGATTATCCTGCACGATAGCTAAATAAATTAGCTATATGCTTCAGTTAGATTTATCTAATCGGCAATCGGACTATGTTCTTGTCCATTTCGGTAATCGGTACAAATTCTTGTCCTTGGCTTGGGACAAGAACTTGTACCGATAAAACAAAAAAGCCGCTAAATTAGCGACTTCAATGGAAATATGCTCTTGTCCCCCGACAAGTGGTGGGGCGTGGATTGGTGCCAATTTACAATTCACAACCTTTTACTCCTTTGTCGAGGAAGCGGTAAAATCATTTACACAAGACGTCTATTTATATTCAAAATGGATTGTTACAAGTAGACTTTTCTGTAATAAGTAAGCTTTCTAAAGGCCTGAATAAACGTACTAACCCGATTCTTCGCCATCAAATAACTCCTCTTTTATTTAATTTTCCCTTTAAAAACTCCTCTCTGTTAGACCACCAAAAAAAGCAGTTGCCAACGGACAAACTAGTGCATATTATATTAAGTTAAAGTTTCACGTCAGCTAAACTCTCTTTTAACCACAGTGGTAAAAAAGGAGTCAATGATGCAGTGTGAGTAATCTACGGTAGAACTTAACTGAGGAACAAATAACATACCAATGAAAAACTCATGCTCAGGTAGGGATAGCGACAGGAAAATGCGGATTTACAACGATAAGGAAATTCCAAATTAAAAAGTTCAACTTCTCTGCATAACAATATAGAGAAAGTGAGCTTTTAGTTACTTCATTATTTTTATTTGAACTAATATAAAACTGCAAAGTTGATTTTTTAGCTCAGCTATTTATTGAATTCATTAACTGGAAGAAGTATTCAGGTTTATGAGTCTTATTTAGGTTATACCATGAATGTAATGTATCTGGTGCAAATACATCTAATATTTTCAGTACTTCCATCGCAAATTCCAGAGGAGCTATTCCTGATGCAGTAACTAAATTCGCATCAGAAACCGCAGATCCCACCTCATAGAACTTTTCTCCTTTATAGTTAGGACATACCATTTTAGTGTATTCTAAATTATTACTAGTATGCCTTCTAGTATCTAAGTATCCCATATTTGCAAGGGCCTCAGTTGCACCACAAATTGCAGCAACAATAGTGCCAAGCTTTAAAGCTTGGCCAATTCTTTCCAAAATAGGTTGATGAATTTCTTCATTCCAAGTAGTCCCTCCTGGTAAAATTAAAAGATCTTTACTCTCAAGAGTACATTCGCCAAAGGAAATATCTGGTTTTATGCTCAGTCCTCCCATAGTAGTAATCATATCTTTATTAGCTCCTACTGTAATTACTCTTAGAGGTAATAAATCTTTTTTGAAATATCTTCCTGAGTTTAGTTCAGCAATTAAATATCCATATTCCCAGTCCGACATTGTATTAAATACATATAGAAAAACTTTTTTCGTTTGCATCCAATAACACTCCAATCACAATTGATATAGCCAACTATAACATTACTTCCCTGACACCTAGCGTCAGGGAAGTAATCAAATTTGATGAAATTTTATTAATTCCGACAAAACTTCAATTATTCTTTTCTTAAGGCTGATTGGCTCAATAACTCGAATAGATTTACCGTACGTTAAAAGTAAATAAGGTACATATGTATGTATCATATCTTTCTCAAGAAGAAATACTGCTTGATTTGAAGTCCGCTCTTGTAAATAATGTCCTAAAAACCAATGTTGGCAAATATCAGCCAATACACTTTTATCCCCATTAATAACCAAAGAAATAATCCCTTCCTTATCTTCTAAAGTTGGAAGAAGATTTTTTATAAAAAAGTCACGTGCTGAAAAATTTTCTGGCCGGTTAAACTTATTTTCGGTTAGCATTAGACTTTCAATTCGATCTACTCTAAAACTACGGATATCATTCCTAAGATGACAAAATCCAATCACATACCACTTATTATTCCAATAGATAATTCTGTACGGATCGACCAATCTATAATTTAATTGCTTTTCGCCACTTTTATGGTAAAGAATTTTTACTGAGTACCCCTCAGCTACGGCCTGCTCCAACTCCTTCAAAAAAGGTTCTATAGAGAGTGAACTTAATCGACTTATTACTTCAAGACTAGTTAAATGTTGGTTTATCTTTGTTTCCTGCTCTTGATTTGAGTATTTACTTAGTTTTGAGATGGCTCTATTTAGTGCATCACCTCCATAATATCCGGCTTCTTCTGCAAAAACCGCAGCATGAAATAGTGAAGTTTGCTCCTCAAAATCAAAAAAAAGAGGAGCCTCAATAAAATTGTTCAATAAAGTGTATCCACCGTTATGTCCTGGTTCTGAAATTATAGGTACGCCACTTGTTGAGATTGTATCAATATAACGATACACAGTCCTTATATTCATCTCTAACTTTTCTGAGATTTGTTTTGCAGTAATTTTTTCACCTGAACGAAGCATCCATAGAATTGCTAACATATTGTCAATTTTAGGCATATGATTCCACCTCTATATTTCCTATTATATATTTCCGATTTTTGGTATAACTCATCAACTATTCCTTTCCGATAGCTTTCTATATAATGAGGCCCTAGACACATTTGTAATTTCACAAATTTGATTTACAGTCATATCTCCCTCTTTATAAAGCTTTACTTCTTAATTCATTCCTGCATGATTTTTATGGTACTTCTTTAACCGACCTTTAAACTTTCCTTCTTTCTTAGCCAGTTCAATCCCTTCACGCTGCCGCATACGGATAAGATCACGTTCTAATTGATTTACACCCGCCATAACCGTAATTAAGAATTGGCTGTAGGGATTATCTTCTGATAAATCTAGCCAAGTATCTTTTAAGGATTTTAAATTTGCCTTTTTACTCCGTATGTAGTTGAACTGACACGTATATAACCAATTTTACACAAAATATCATCACGTTTAGCATAAAAAAGCAGCCGATCTGTATCTCTGGTTGCTGCTCCTTTCCTTGTGATTAGATAGCACGATTACGTCTCCTAATCATACAACTAATTGGAACGATTCTGCCCATTAGCTTAAAGAAAAAGCAACCGGTCTTTTGAGCGGCTGCTTACTTGTTCTTTTGAATTAACGTTTCCCGTTAGCGCAATCCCTTATCTGCTGCCTCTAAATAGTCGAGAAGCAGCAGTCGAGCTTTCTCGAAGTTCTCGTACTCTTTGAAGAACTCCGTGTACTTACCGATACTTCCTTCGATGAATTTATACTGCGGGTACCAATTAAAGAAAGAATGCTCTAACAATTCTCTTTGTCGGTGAGGAATATTTTCTATTTTACCAGTCAAGACATAGCTTAAAGTACCCGCAATATTCATACAGTAGGTGTTAAAATCGCAATTCAATGAGTTTTCTTCATCTCTTAGCTTCATAAAAGCAGAACGAAAATCCTCTTGAATTTTATCAGAATCTCTATGCGGGAATGGATTATCTAATTCAATGCTCTTCAATTCATGAACCATTTTATCCATGAGTTACCCCCTTTATTTGCGTTTTTGCCATTCTCTATTTGTTGAACTAACGTTCTTCGTATAATTGAATTTCATTCTTTAATTTTATGTGCATCACTTACTTTTTAAAAAAATATTTCCCCATAATTCTTTTAGTTCGAATACCATCTTTTCCTTAACAAGGATTAGGTCCATATCACCTCCAAATCCTATATATTCATCAGGGGCTACTTCATCCTTTTCATCTGAATAGGCTATTTCAAGAGGCGCTGGTGCACGCCCTGCGAACTCACAATTTCCGATAAACAATGGTACCCTGGTTTACGCAAAAAGGTGGAACATGATTAATCTCATCTTGTTCACCTATCCGTAAAGACAATGCAACTCCACAATGAGATGTGCAAACATCACGTATTAAAAACCTACTTTTTCTCAATAAACGTTTCATGGTTATAATTCTTGCCACGTTCGAAATATCCTGTCGTTTAGTTTAGTGAATTATTACATAAGCCAGCCTCCGCAAGCTTCTCGTCTAGTCTTGCCTTTTGGTACAAATGATGCTGGCTGTGCATGCCAATCATCTCAAACCATTCACGTGCATTAAGCCAGCCAAACCATCCATGACGCACCTTGCCAGCCTGATTCGCCCCGCGAACGTGTTCCTCCCAGTATTTCAATTTTTTTAGCACCTGGTCCAAGCCGTCTATGATCTCATCCTTACTATCGGGGTTACGGGTTCTGTTGACCGGTTCCTCAAGCTTCACACGGACATCGGGCCACGCTTTTTCGAAAAACGCCTTCGTTCCGTCTTCAGTCTTGCCTCTATGTTCTTCTTGTGTCGCCATAGTACAAGTTTGAATATGATCGATGTACTCTTTCGCCACATCGATCACATGAATATACATTTGTCCAATCGACCAAACGTCTTCCTGGGATTTATACCGCAACTGGTCTATCGTATACCCAGCCAGACTTCGCTTATATTGCTCGATAATAGCCGGGGAATCATTTTTTAACATACGATTTTCACCCCTCACGTCAGAGTCTTTAAAGCACCTGCGCAATCTCCCAAATATACCCATCAGGATCGGCAAAACATGCCGTCCGCCGCCCCAGGGACGCGTTATCGGCCCATTCAACAATGTAACGCCCCGCATTTCCAACTCATTGCATACCTGCTCAACGTCGGGCACTTGGATTGTAAACAGGAACCTTGCACCATCCCCGACACGACCAACTTGGGCCGGATCAATCAACTCTCAGACATTCGATTGATTTAAGAGATTAATGCATGTATTTCCGTAATCAAATATCGCGCAACTTTCGTCTTCGTATTGGATTAATAGTTGAAACGACTCTTGGTAAAACGTCTTAGATCGCTGCAGATCTTACACAAATAATGTGATTCCGGTAATTTTATTCCCCCATCCAGTTATCCCCATCTACATCCACCCTTGTTATTAGTAAACTCCCTTAATCATTTCAATCTTCGCTTGATTGTTCCCTCTACTCTACATCCTGTAAATCAATTTTGTTTGGTTGGAATTTTCTGTTTGCAATATGTTTTCGTCGTTCTTATTATACTAACCTGCCTGTTAGCTTAATGATTTAAATGGTTCCCAAATTACTTTTCCTTTGTAACCACTTTGTTGAGCTTCTTTAATCGCGTTTTCATATTCCATTAGACTATAACGCGTTTTTGATGATTGAATAACTAATTTCCTATCTCTCACCATTTATCTATGGAATGGTAAGTTTCAATAAAATAAAGTTTTAGATTTCTTTTATACCCCTGATCACCTGCCCCACTTCAATAAATGGTTATGATCTGGGTGATATCGTACTTCCAATCCATCTTTGACGCGAGATCAACCACCGGTGAAGCTGCTTTTACTTCGACTCATGACCACTTATGCTCATTTCCTATCAGTAATTCCGTGCTGAATCGAACCAGCGTTGAGCTATATCTTCTGTTATAGGCTGGCCAATCATATGATCTGATTGGCAGAGTTGCCAAACCGCTTCACCAAGGTCTTCTCTTTCAGTAGTTTCGATGCCTTTGAGGGTGTTGAAACGCACGGTGAAAGCGGTAATAACCGCCTCTGCATCGGCAAAGTTACGAGCCTGTGCTAAGTTTGTTTGTGCAACGTTGAAAGCTTCGTTAGCCAGCTTGGCCAGACGTTTAGGCCAGGCCCAGAAGGGGCGTTCAAACTCGGTTGACCACCACTCGTGCTTACGTAATTTGCTAACTGAAGCATGGCCTATCCAAGGGCGTGTTTCAGCTCGTTTTTTCATTTCCTGCTTCAGACGCTTACCCGTAAACTCATCCACATTGTAAGCAATAAAACTGTCAAGCAACGGCCACACGTTTAAGGACGGAAGGTCACCAAGATCAGGCATGAAGCGGAGCTCTAAGTTGGTTAAGCCTGTTTGCCGAGCTAGTAAGTCCACGTCACAGAAGTTCCCCCACAAACTCAGTGAGTTTAGGTTTGGAAACTGGTTCAGGCACTCTAGTGAGATGGGCTGTCCCAACGGGGCGTTCTGAAGCGCCAGGCTGGTCACCTGGTGCAACTCACCTAGATCGGGAATCAAGAAAGGAGGGTCATTCTTTCGTCTGCTGGTACGCGGCGTTAGTGTCAGAGAAGATGGCATATCGCCAGTGGCCGAGAAACGTGATAGATCTCCGGATACACTCAGATGGAAACATCCCTTTGAAAGCTTAAGGCTTAATCGACCACCAGGCTGATTCAACTCGATATGCAAGCCATGAATATCAGATCTGCTAGCATCCACCAGCGTGTCTGTAGATAAGATTGGAGCCCACGTCATCTCCTCGATGCGACGTTTTTTCGCCCAATCAAAGAAGCTAACGTTACTTCCTGTATAGTGCAGAAATCGTGGCCAAGGCGAGCCCGCGGGCGTGGAAAAAACATCGAATACTGTCCAATCGATGTGCACATCAGGCGCGACGTGAAGATCTACCTTCTTCCCCAAATGCGACGGTCCAATCGATAGACTGCCCACACCTGCCTGTCTAACTAGAGTGTGACTGCCCGGACCAGTCAAGTCGATGGGAAAACGGCCATTTTCGCTAACAGATCCAACGGAAGGATTAGCTTGGTTATCATTTGACATTTCTACCATCCTTTCTTCTAAAAATATCAATTCATTTAAAATAGTACTACATACCATAATCTTTATACGCGACATTTGGAAACGATCGATCTCTCATTTTCTCAATTTCTCAATTTCATTCCAAGTAACTACTCTCCTCCTTCGGATGAAAGTCATATTTTATGTATTAATTTCTTCAATCAGGTGAACACCGTTTGTTTTACAATCATAGCACTCGTCGATTTCATCATAGTAAATAATGGCCGCTTTTTTCACCTTAAGTTTATATTTATTATCTGGATGTTCGTAGGTCCATACTATGACTCCTTCATCTGAATTAGTTTTGATTAATTCATAACCATCTAGGTTTGTATATGCAGTGAAGTAATCTTGTTCTTCAAGTTCATCCATCTTTCTAAGAACTGTTTGGAATCCCTCTTTTAAAACCCAATTTTTTAGTTCATACCAATTTTCCATATTCCCCCCAAAAACCATTCATTTGGTTTCAAAACAATTCTCCCATTTCAGAAACTTTTTAAAGAAGTCCATTTAGCATCTTTAACTCTTCTTCTATAGTTGATTTAATGTATTCATTCTCACCAACATTTTCTATTTGTATAGATGATTGATAATGCAGTTGATGCTTCAGTTTCAAGTAGCGACTTATTAGGAATTCACCTGCATACCAGTTCTCTCTATAACCTACAAATCCGTGTTTCAATATTATAGTATCTAAGCTTGATACTAATTGACTTAGCATATCTTGTGTTTTACAGGTCTCTTCTAACACTACTTTCCCCAAGTTTTTTCCATCTTCTTCTTTGATACCATCATCATATTGAATGATGGTTACTTGCAAATGTTTATCATTTAACTTTTTGAATTTCCACTCGATGATCGTTGGTTCTTCATCCCACTCGAAACTTGACGATGTTTTAATCTCATCTTTAGGTGTGAGCTTCATTATTTAAATTCTCCTCATAATAAAAGATTCGTTTTATCAACGTTCGCATGCAATTCCATCATTGTCTCTATCAACTGCTGAGTCTGTAAAAAGAAAAGATTCCGAGGGCGATGAACCTTCGGAATCGGAAAAACGCTCCACGAGAAGCTGCAAGGAACAGGCAGCTGACAACCGGGAAACTGCTCCATGCTATTTTTCCCATTAGCTGAACGTGAGGTTCAGATAAGGTATTTCAACAACATTACATACATATCGCTTCCATGAAGCTAACTCGGCGTTTCTTTCAAATCTAGTCACTTACGATTCATCTTATTGGTTTTTATACGATTCCTTATAAATTGCAATTTCCTTATTGTCAGCAAGTTTTTCAACCGTAAGAACTGGATTAGCGCTTCTGATTGCTGATAATCGTATCATCTCATCGATATAAGCGACCGCTTCTGGATTTCTCTTATCGATAACTACAATATTCTCCAGGACTACAATCCATTGCCCCTCTTTTTTTACAACAGGAATATTGTAGCTTGGGTTTACCCCAGATTTTGAAAATGTTTGAGTCATATATACTGAATATTCAGTGTCACTTATCTTCGTAATTTCCCCAATTTCGAAGGAAATTAAATAGTCGGCTTCAGAATTTTTATTCCTTTTACCTTCTCTAACAATGTCATATACTTTAGTCATTTGTTGAAGTTGTTTTTCTTCAGAATTCATACTTAAATCAATAGTTACACCTGTAAAAGTCCCAGCATCTAGGTTAATTGCTGCCTGATAGGCCTTGTTAACTGTAGATATTACTGCTATTTCGTCATTTGTTATAGGTTCAGCACTTACAATTCCCCCAAACAACCCAAGTGTTAAAAAGACCGATAACCCAATTCTACTAATCTTACGCATTCCTTTTACCTCTTTCTGTAGATTCTATGATGAAATACTGCAACTAACTTTTACCAAGATTAGCTACTAAAAACATATTAATACTTGATAAATGAGTTGTCACGTATTTCCTTATGGGATTTCTTTGTCGGTCTTTATGCACAAATTAAAGATTATGAAAAAAGAAGAAAAAGAACGTGGTTGGATAGTGCGAGTAGACTATAGAGAAACAGTAAATTGTTACGTATACATAAGTATCTGAACAGGTAATGTGAGATCATCAGATACTGTAGCTAGTTGAGCCAACCTATCCGTTAGTTTAATAAAAAAATCAAGCTTCTACAGATAGATCAATCCAAATTTCATCCCATTTTTTCTTTTGCATACGCTCAGTATATATTGAGTTCAACTTGCTATTATTTTGATAATATGGAGTAGGTTTAACAACCTTTTCAAACAAATCCTCTAGTCCGTACGGCGCCATTATTTCAAGTTCACTGTTGCACATTTTCACAGCTATTGCAGTTGGTATTTCTGTAAAATGAGCAACACCATCAAAGGAAGAAGTATACAATTCAAATCCATTTTTCAAATGCATACGAGCTTGATTTTTTACTGACCAAGGCTGATTTGGCATTAAAATCTCAAGTTTTTTCTCTATATATTTCTCTGTTTCCCATGAAGTATCTGTGGTATCAAAATAAATAACATCAATGTCATTTATACTTGTATTGATGTTGTGCAAAACATCCCACACTTTATTTCGAATGAGTCCAGCTGCAACCCAAGCATCATTTAATTTTAATTTCTCAACAGTTTCTAAAATAGACATTATGTACTCGTCATTTTTTATAATTTCTATTAACTTTATTTCGTAATTAGTCACATCAACTCTCCTTTGTTCAAACCTGCTGAATATATGAGAGCTGCACTCTTTATACCTATCACTTCCATTTAGCAAATTCTTATCTTCATAAAACATTCAGTTTACCGTTTCTAAAGTAATAGATATCCTCCTTCTTAAATCCATATTCTCCATTCTTGTGCTTAATATGCGGCTCAAAAGTGAAGTAAGATACATCACTGAGCTTTACTTTATTTCCCAACTCAAAATATTTTCTTTTGTTTTTATCAAATTCAATTGTATGGCCTAAGTTTCCTGAAAAATCAAGATTAAGGTAATCGGCTCCTTCGATAACCTTATTCATGTGCAAAAAAACTTCTTCAAAAGTCATGTTTGGTTTTATAACCTCTTTAAATATGATATGTAGCTGTTTTTCTGTTCTCATCCCTTCCAAAAATTCTAAAGCAGGATAAGTTTTATTATTTTCGAGTACAGTTTCATTACTCACTTTTCCATCAATGACTATAAAAGTTCGGGCAAAATCTCCCCAAAAATTGTTTAATTCTGGACTAAGATCTACTGTAACTATATCATCTCTGCGAACCAAATTATCTGATGGCTTGTAATCCTTACCTGATTCAGAAATGACTGTTCTTTTTCCAACATGGACAAATGCTCCAATTCCATAATACCAAAAACGTTCAACACCTTTGGATCTCATAATATTTTCTGCTCTACGGACAATTTCTCGTTCAGAAATACCTTCTTTAATTTCATTTTCCAACTCAGTTATTGTAGATTTAGCAATCGATTGAATGTAATGATACTTAGACAAGTCCCTCACCAATAGCCCCCACTTCTTTTGTAAAAGAATTAATTGTATATTACTTCTGTCTTTGGCTTTAAGTATACTGTACGTTTCTTTAAGGAAGAAGCAACTGATCGAATTTAACTAGCTGCTACAAAGGTTGATCAACTTAACATTTTCCGTTAGTGTAATAATCTCCAATTAGCTCAATGAAACGTTACGGGTAAATAATCAAGTATTATTTCCCTAAGAAAAACTGGGTTATCTAGCCAAGGATAATGTCCTGCTTGAGGGATTAATTTTAACTTGCTATTCTTCAATTTATTCGCAAGTTGCTTTCCCGATTAAACAAATCAGTTCTTAAACTAAGTTCCCGTAACCTATCTCTCGTATTCTGTTTTATCTTGACCAGTTAATGTATCTACGATTGAACGAAAAAAGGTATACTCTTCTCGATCATTATCGCTAACTTTATTGAGCCTATTTACACGATATTCAGAATGTCATTCAGAATTAATACCTGTTCCCGATATATAAATAAATGCTTTAATGCGAGAACTATGCTTAGCTGTGTACGATAACCCCAAAGATGTTTGTTTGGGGACTTTAATTGATATTATGTAAGTTCAAGGGTTATGGAAAATGTAACATTTTATAATGTAAGTGAGCCTACAGATGTACAATATTTAACCGAAGTTTATAAGTAAATCATAGAATTGTTTTTTTTGAGATATCCCTATAGTATCTGTTATAGGAGTATCTCGTTTTAATGAAAGGAATTGATATTTATGAGATCCAAGTTGTATCTTGCATTAACATTAATATTTATTCTAACGATCACTGCATGCGGTGATAGCCAAGAGAAAAAGCAAAATGATTCAAGTATTATTTTTGGGAAATGGGATTATAATTTTGAAGGTAATGTTGGAGATAACTATCCATTTAATTTTATATTTGTTGGTGATAAATTTGCAAAAGTTGAAGAAAATAGAGAACAGTATCAATTTTACTCTATTAGCCC
This sequence comes from Neobacillus mesonae, assembly GCA_023715865.1. Classification (GTDB taxonomy): domain Bacteria; phylum Bacillota; class Bacilli; order Paenibacillales; family Paenibacillaceae; genus Paenibacillus. The sequence continues at coordinate 782,969 of JAMBOW010000001.1, read as the reverse complement.
GAAAGTTGTTTATACAATGAATAGTCAGAGTAAAGAAGTCGTGCTTCCCACATCCTTATATGGATTAATGGATCTTAACGATGAGACTATTAGATATATAACGAACTCCAATTAATTATACTACAGCTACATGCTCCAGAAACTTTCAACGCGCCTGTCATCACCGCCGTGACCCACTGGCGTCCCGCAATGGTCACAACCGTATGATGCACATTCGGCAGATCGTAATGATGCGTCGCATGCTCCAGCTCGAATGCAGTGAATGGCGAGATGTTCGCTTCGACCAGCTGCGTATGCTCCCTTATCATTATCCGTCATCGCTTCCTCCAGAGTTCACGAAGATCAGGGTACCTGCTTGCTTCGAGAACATGATCGAGAAGCTTCTGCTATGCACACCGGTATTCACGTCGCGTTCAACAACACGGACCTCACTGCATGCTGCAGGAGAATTAGATACTTCGGCCGCTCCCACTTGGAAGATATGCTGTCCAAAGGCCACTTCAAATCCTGCCTCTGCCCTTAGCTCCTCTTCTCTCAGTACAAGCGATACATCTACCGTGTATTCCCCTGTTTCCGCTTGCTCCGGCAGATCAAGACTTACATACTGCTCTTCGCCAGGAGCAACTAATAAACTCTCCTCGCTGCGAAAAAAAACATACCGATAAAATAAAAAAGCTGCTAAATTAGCAACTCTAATGGGAATATGTTCTTGTCCCCAGACAAAACCACTTAATTCCTAGAGCTTTTATCGTTCAGTTCACTCCGCATAATTCTAACGTTTTCTATGTGACTCTCTACTGTTGACGGCGATAAAAATGCAAATTCTCTTTCAAGTTCAGTAATTGTACGCTCATCCTTGTTGATTATCGCTGTTTTTAACCGTGTTAAATAGTCAAAGGCCGTAGTTACCCTGCTGATCATCTCTGTATAATTAACGGTGTGTTGACCGTGTCCGGGAACTAGAATTTTAATATCATGATCGTTAATTATAGTCGCTGCTTTATTCAATGTTTGTTCATATGCGATCGCGCTGTGATTAATAAACGGAAGTTCAAAGTCAGATAAATAATCCCCTGCCAAGAATAAACCCAATGAGTCGACAATCGTGAATAATCCGTCGTGTGTATGTCCTGGGGCTTTAAAAAATGTCAGAGTCGTCGATCCAATCGCAACCTGTTGGACGTCCTGCTCAATGACAAGATCAATTTTTGGAAACTCTATTTCATAGTTCCAAGTAATATAATATGTAGCATCAAATTCGTGGATTAATCTGACCTTATGCTCTTTCCTAGGATGGTTTCGCATTTCCAAACTTCCAATTGTTTTTGCCCCAGGGAAGGCATTGTAACCAATAATGTGATCGTAATCACCGTGCGTGAACAAAAGATAACATTCTTTATTCCCTCGGAACGCCTCGACATGAGATTGGATCTCTCGGATTTCATCGGGAAGGCACGTTGGATCCACGATTAATACAAACTCGTCGAAATTGATGACCGTAGAAGTTGTCTGAAACAACGCACTTTGAAATATCGTAACATGCTCATCGGTATATTGGATCATAGAATCGTTCTCCTTTGTCAACTTTCAATATTTGGTACTTAGCAAGGCCGCCCGTTCGTTCAGCAGCCTCGTATTGTTGTTGAATACGCAATCGTTCCCCGTTAGTCGAACAGAAACCTACTAGTCCTATATCAGTCTCTAATTGAAGTTATATGGTTTTAAGTCCCATAAAAATAATTTTTAACAGCTTGATGTTTCTATTCTCGCAGCTTTATAATCCCAGGCATGAAAACATCTTCAATTATGACAGTTTCTAATACCTCACCGTAACGCTCGATTGATTTTTTATAATTATTACCAGTTGAAGGTAAGAACTCTAGCATAATTCTAAAAAACCCCTCCGATTTTTTGCTCACTACAACCAATTCCATATACCAGCCGGCAAACTGCTCCAGTCTGTATAGAATTAACGTTTCCCGTTAGCTTAACACGTGTATTCAGAATCAATCTATCAAATCTTTACTTTTAAGCGCTTTATTTTTATATTCTTTTATTGAATGGTAGATATCAAGTTTCCATGTCTGATCTTCTTTTTGGAGGCCTAAAGCTAGAGAGTGTGTTAAAGATTCTAATCCGACCGTAACTAATACAGTAACTTGGTTTTCTTCGGCCGTACTCTCCTCTACTTTTATAGAATCAAGATATCTGTAATGCATTGCTATTTCCGAATCATGAATCATTGCATAATCAAAATAATCCTCTCGAAACTTATCTTTATTTGGAAGGTACCCTCCATTATAAGTAATCTCATATATCAAACCTGGGTCGCCTATTGAGATACAGTAAAGGTAAACCAATACCATATCTTCGGGCGCAAACTTATAAAGTTCTTGCAAATTCCTCTCAGATGTAAATCTATTAAATGCTTCCTGGTTCTCAATCGATAGTTGCTTCAGATAAGAGAACCTTTCATCGGAATTCTTATTACCAGATTTTTTAGTCAGAGCACTTTGGACTTCTATCTGGCCTTTTTCTTGGTCTTCCACTGAAGAATCTACCGGCTTCTCAGAGTTGTCACTACTCATCCAGTATGCTGACAATAAGGAAATGATTGTTAATGACAACAAAATTAGTTTTGCTTGTTTCAATACATTTCTCCTCTATTAATCAGTTGTATTTTTGCTATTGGGCCTTCTGTAGTTTGATGAATTTTCCTCCAGCTAACTCAATCTGCAAAATATTATTTAATTGCCCCCCGACACCTATCAGTTCAACGAAGTTAAACCACTGTTCCAAATGTAATCTTCATCCCGGGTGCGTAGGTAGCAGCCATTGAACTGGTAAACGCTGCTGCCAAATGCTTTTCTGCCTCGTACTGCCTCTCCGCCTCTTCAGGTAACATACCACGCTCCACAAGGTTACGAATGTAAGGCTCACGCTCTCCTGGACTGGTGAAACGCATTGCGTCATAGATTACAGACAGTTTGTCACCACCGATTGTGGGTTCGTATACATTCACCTTATCGCTCACTCGGCACTGAACGTCGCGTAATCCTAGGTGATTAAAGTATACAGGAAGCTTCATACCAAAGTTGCCATCCTTACCCGTCCTTCTCATGTCGCGTTCGAATAGCTCTTGCAGCAGCCCAAGGGGCATGACACTAGACAGCTCCATGCCCTCAAAATAATAGCCGGCATGATTACCGTTCCAGTGGGGCTCGAAGGAAATGATTTTACCATCCTGCTTCACACTATTGACCATCTTCTGAAGCAAAAGCATCGGATCAGTCATATGGAGCAGCACCGCATGACAGAGAGCGATGTCATATTTTCTCTCGAGCTCAACGGAATGAAAATCACCGATAATAAATTCAGTCTCGTATCGTGAGCGCTTAAACAACTCGCGTGCTTGGTCTATAAGTTTGGTACCAGCATCTATGCCAGTATATCTTGAGCCTTCGGGCAGCAATGGAAGTAGTCGAAGCCCTAGATGTCCAAAACCACAGCCAAAATCGATGATATTTACAGGCGTTTCAATCTTCCATACTTTCTCGACCAGAAAATTTATATAATCATCGTTGTAGTACAAGTTTACTGACTTGAATAAATACTCAATTTGAGAATCCCAATAATATTGTTCCATAACGGATCTCCTTAGCTATATTAGCGCCGCGGTCGCTAAATTAAACATACTGGGTATTGGAAGAAAACAATAGACTTATGTTGAATTTTTTTATACACTAATATGTATCTATGGCATTTTTAGATGTATGCTTACTATATCGATAAAGATAACCCGACACGAAGATGTGTCGGGTTTTATTATTAATAAGTCAACAAATCTTCCCGTAAGTTTATTGCTGGATTATCCAAGATAAGACCGGATGTGTTTTACATGCTCCGGTCGTTTTATCATCACGATCTATTTTAAACTCACCATTCATTCAACCATTCACTTTGCCACTACTTGTGATACGGTTCAGTGCAATTGACCTTAAACTAACTTCCCCGTTAACTTAACAAGTATAAATAAACTTAAATATTGAATTATTTGGATATTAAAGATAAAGGTATCCTAATCGTAGAGTTAACAATGTAGGTGTTCCAGTGTTATAATCACCCAAGATACCAATAAATTGCAGGATAGTAGGATGGTAAAAGATGATCAAAGTAAATCGCTATAGTCTTCTAACATTTCTGATTACCTACACCTTATGGGGAATAGTTGCGATCTATACACAATGGAGGGATGTAACATTTGGATCTTCGATACCGTTGATATTGCTATACGTTTTAGGCGTGCTAAGTCCTGCTATTTCCGCATTGACTATCAATAAACGAATGGTTTCAAGAGAGGAATTCTATTCTTTCTGCAGAAACTGCTTCACGCCTCCTAAAAAGTTTACTTGGTATGTTTTTGTTCTAGTGGTCACTGTAATCTTTCAATTACTACCTTACGTCATATTCGGCGGGGAACGCACCGGACCACTATACCTTATTGCATTACAATTTCCACTATATATTTTGATTGGTGGAATGGAGGAAATAGGTTGGCGCGGCCTGATGCAGCCTGAACTGGAAAAGAAATGGTCCCCTTTTGTTAGCACAATGATAGTTGGAGTAGTGTGGAGTTTATGGCATTTACCGTTGTTTTTCATTGTGGGAACTTATCAGGAGTTGTATCTAAACTTTTTTAATTTTTCGATAAGTACAATTGCCTTCTCTTTTATTTTGAGTGTCGTTTATCAACGCACAAGAAGTGTATTTATGTGCATCATCACACATGCGATTTTAAATAGTGTATCTGCGGTATTTGTGACAGGAGAAGTATGGATGGGCGAGCTGATCGCTTTAGCGATTGGATTAGTGATATTTATATGGTCACAGATTATGAATCAAGATCGACCAAAAAAATAGACCATCCTTTTCAGCAATTCTCCTTGTAAGTTTAATAACTCACCTGCCCGTTTGTTTAATGGAAAAAGGAGCAGCTGCCAACCGGCTAGCTGCTCTGTGCTATTTTCAACTATCTATTTTTTAGTTTTGCTATCTCAAGTATTTAGTTAATAGAAAGAAGGATTGTCCTGGGACAATCTACCTTTTAACTATCTCTGGTCCTTTTCATTTTGTCAAAGCACGAATACGAAGCGCAAAGTAAGGACGGCTCGGTAAAGGAATTCGGCTATTTCTTTGAAAAGTTGAAGGCAACCTTGTTAGGGTCATGCCTTGCGTATCAATCCATTCGGCCGAGAATTCCAGACCCTCCGGAAGTTCCACTTCTCGGTATCCTGGCTGGTGCTGGCCAAAATAATATAAATAGTATTTTCCTTCTACACCAATTACGGGCACGTCACGGAGTGAGATTGGCCGCGTATTAGTTGGCATTTCTTCCGCGATACCGCGAAGAAAACCTATTTGTTCATGATTCCGTCCGTATAACTTGCCACCTTTCGCCCACCAGATTTGGTCATCGGGATGAAGGTACGTCTCTCCGTGGCTCGCATATCCACCACGCGCAAAACTTTCCCATACGCGGTGCGTCATTTCCTCGGCACTTAGATTACCCCATCTTTGCTGCAAATTCCCTTCGTAACCACATTCATCGACGATAATGGGCTTTTTGTAGTGATTTCTCCATGATGATACCAACGTGACATCCCATTGTTGAATGCTGCAGTGGGTAATTTCCGTACGGGCATGATCATACATTATTACACTTTCAGGAATATACATCGCAGTGCCATTATGGATGGATAACAGATGATGATAAGGGTCCTCTTCTGAAGCAAGGCTAATTAGTCGGTCCCAATCTGACATCGATTTTCCCTTCATAAAATCATATTCATTCGCCATAGACCACCAGACGTTCCGATAAGCACCTAAGCGGGAAATGACGTAACGGAGATAGCGATCATCCTCCTCGGCTGTCATGCAGTCAAAACCCCACCGCCCTTTGTCGTAAGGATGGAACAAAATGATATCCGCTTCAATATGTAAATTAAGCAGTGATTCCATGCATTGCTCGACATGTTCCCAAAACGCCGGGTTAAACCGGGTTTTGTCAAAGCCTTCCTCTGGTGAGCCTAAGTAAGGAAACAGTTCAGGTTCCTGAGCATTAAATGAGTAATTTTTCGGAAACAAGCACATGCGGATTTTATTGAAAGGCCCTTCTGCAAGTGTCTGCAATGTTTCCAAACGCAGAGCAGCGGTCTGATGGATCCAGGCATAAGCTGTAGTTCCAAATGGAAAGTATGGCGTGCCGTCCGCATAAACAAAACGATCTTCATCTCTTGTCCTAACCGGGCCGTGAATCTCGTTTAGTGCAGGCAAACAAGTGAAATTGCCCTGTAATCCATTCAATTCAGAGCTATCGCTGAACGATTCGTAGCTCCACTCCCCGATTTCATCTGGCATGAATCTGGCGATATACTCGCCGCTTCCCGCGTAAAAACCGGAAACCTTTAATTCCCGTTCGTTAAGACGAAAAATGACGGTCCAATCAACATCGACATATGGATTACCTTCGGTCGTCCCAGGCAACCGAAGTTCGAAGCGTCCCCATTGGGGGATGGTATCTTGAAATAAAAGATTATCCATGGCAATAACTCCACCTTTCCCAGATCGGATTTTCGATTTGAAAGCGAATTCATTTTTTTAATCGACATGACAATCACTTACTTCACTGTCCAGTTGAACCTCTAACAACTTCTACAAAAAAATAATTAAGTGCCATTCCCATAAAGTCTTTAGACTCTTCAGTAGCTTACTGTGAAGTTGTATATTAATTATTCTATTTGTATTCCTATACTTTCCTGCTATTTTATTTATATGCTCGAAGGTACTGCGAATCGATTTAACTAACCTGCCCGTTAGCTTTATAACTCGTGCGAAATGGTCCGACGGGATTGTATAGAAGTTCTTGTCTTGAGCAAACGCTAAGAACTTCTATACAATACATAAAAGAGCCGCATAATATGCGACTTCTGTTGTATATATGTTCTTGTCGTCCGACGCCTTTTTCAATTGCGACTTGAACCTCCATAACCTCCTATGCTAATGAAAGTCGTCTTTTGTTTCAATTTACATATACTGTATGTTATGTTACGTTTATTTTTGGAGGTGATCTAATGTTTCTTTATTCAGTTATTGGCTTCGCCATTCTTAGTGCCATAATTCTGAATTGGTTATTCAAGAAATTTTTAAATATAAAACCCACATTCATGGATATCATGATTCTAACTGTCTTTTTCCTTGGAGTTATGTCACTGTTTGAGGATTTATTTAAATACAAACAATATCCTACCGTTCCCATATTGGGCATTATCACTTCTTTCATACTTGCTTTTGGTCGCTATAGAGAGATCAATAAAGAACTTAATCAATCAAAATGAGTTCCTCTTTGAGTGGTGTAAAGCAATCAGCACATATCTTCCACATGGTTGTTTCTCCATAGGTACTGCACTCGGTTTACTTCCCCAGATCCCAAGATGTTTCTACTTATTTCCTAGTTTCGCGTATAGTCTTAGATTTCCTATATCATAGCAACCACTATAATTTCTAATCAAATATGGTTTTCATTGTAATACTCGATCTGCTCTATGTATGGTAAAATTATCAAGATGGTGAAGCTGCTTATTAATGATGGCTGTCATTGTGAGCAAGAGCAAAATATACTTCATTTCGTCGTTCTTCTTTTCTTGTTGCCCCTCCTCTAAACTAAGGGAGGGGTTTCTCACCTTTTCTAACCAAATGCTCAAAGCAAATACCTTCCTCAGTGATCTTCAATAAGTATAACTGCACACCATATGTACACGCTCCATCAATCCCGATCTTGTCCCCATCAGGACTAAACCAGATATCTTCAGTTTCATGTAGATAGATAGTTGGTGTGTGTCCAAATACAACTGTTTTATTGTCTATATTTGTTATTTTGTTTCTGTAAAAGATGTCTCTGATCCATAGAAAGTCATCATCAGGAGTTTTTTCCTAACTGCTGTAGAATGGATTAACTCCTGCATGAGTATAAATGTGAGTCTTAGTTTCGTGATAATATAGCAGAGAATCAAAAAATTCTATTTGATGCTTATAATGCTTTAAGATAAACTCTTTAGCTTTTTCATAAGTTTCCCAGTCGAATTGTTCTTCAAAGAAATCAGTCCCACAGAAGCTCATCTCCTTACAAAAATCTTAATCATTTTACATTTTATTGACCATGTGTTGATGTTACTGTAAAATTAAGTAAATAATTCGATATTATTGGTGAGGAGAGAAAATAATGAGTGGATATTTTTCTTTTAACGAACCTCTAGATTTAGACACACTAGTAAAGCTAACTCAGATTAACTATACCATTGAGAACTGGGAAGAAGTTCTTTCTTTATCTGATGACCTGATGGCTTTAGCAAAAGAAGTGCATAAGGAACTAGTTGAAACTGAATCCACCACTCATATATTCAAACAGCATATAATTTATTATTTTGGCTATAGTTACTTGATGACTAGTCTCTCATATCAAAAACTAGGCGATTACAACAAGTCTAGAGAATACATATCTTTCTACGCTGATCTTGATTGGCTTAACGACCAAAGCGAGACTGGTAAACTAATTATTCAAGATTTCAAATTCTTTGCCTCAGCGAATGAAATACAGCTAGATGTATTAGATGGTAACAAAGATAAAGTTCCCGAATATGTTCAATTCTTAGATGAAAATCCCGAACAAGTACTTCAAGGATTGATTAACATTCTTCGATCCGCTAATCAATTCAATTACAGGGTTGATTCAGACATCACTAAACTCTCAGAACATGTTGAAAATTACATTGCGTACAGTGGTGACAAAGTTAGATCTGCTCATTACTTGTCGTACCAGTATCAGCTCGCTTTATACAAACACAAAAAACAAGAACACGTTGCTGCTATTGATATTGCTCTCCATGTTTTAGTTGCTTCTGATCTATTAAATAACGACAAATTTTTCAAAAAAGCCATCTCTTTATTTGAAGTAATTAAAAAATATGGAACAGTCTCCCAATTAAAGTCGTGTTATGATATACTAAACGATATAATTATGAGAGGAGACCTATCCAATGAAAAAGACCATTCTTTCAGCAGCAATCCTGTTGGGTCTGTTAATCGTAACTATTTATCCTAGCTACACTCCAACTCAGATGAAGTTACTAGATCATGGTTCGGAATATACAGGTCGCTAAACATAATTAAATACATATTTCCAAGCTAATCATAATGCTATGTGATTAGCTTTTTTTTATTTTCCTCCTTTGAAATACGCCTTTTATCTTACTTTCACATTAATCTCGACATCGACTAATTGAAAATTATCACGATGAATCACCTGAAGCCTGCATATATCCGCCACTCGTTACAAGAACGTACTTTTCCTTGTGTGTAAGCATTTAAGCCTTATGTTTCTGATGAACCCTCATACGTTGGAGACGTAAAATCAACTTGTTTCCCTATAAAATAGGTTATTCCTCACAGTGGATAAGAGCTAGTCATTTATCAGAAAATGTAAAAAAACAGAAGGAGCAGCCTGCCAACCAGCAAACTGCTCCATGTTTTTTTCAACTAACTTTCCCGTTAGCTCCATAATTACTGTGATCAATTATCATGTTAAGATAGTTTTTCCCCGTGAAACTCTAGCCTTTCCCTTGTAAAAACTTATTTTAATACTTGTTGATATGCTAGTTTAGAAGCAACTTCAGTAACTTGACGTAATCCTTCTTGAATGATTTCCTGTGCTTTATCAGGCATCGCGTTGTGACCTTCGATTATCACTTCCTCGATGATTTCCATACCAAACACATTACCAAATACATTACGCATATAGTTAACTGACATTTCCATGCCTTCTGTTTGCGGGATTGAATACACACCGCCACGTGCATTTAATAGAACAACTTTTTTATCTTTCATTAATTGGGCCATTGAACCGTCTGCATTATATTTAAATGTAAATCCTGCTGCGTAAACATAGTCAATAAATGTTTGTAGAACTGCCGGAATTGTTAAGTTCCATAGTGGGAAGGCAAATACTAAAACATCTGCAGCTTCAAAAGCATTCATCGCTTTTTGTTTTGCTGCTAAAATACGTTGTTCAACTTCTGTTAATTCTTCACTATTTTGTAATTTACCGAACGCACTAAACAAGTCTTGCCCTAAGTAAGGTAGATCTTCGTTATATAAATCATATGTTGTAACATTTAATGCTTCAATTTCATTTGCTGCTGCGATGAACGTTTCATACATTTTCGTTGATACGCCATCCGGGCGATTATTTGCTTTTACTACCAATAAATTCATTCTCAAGTCCTCCTATTATATACAAGTAATCAATTTTACATCTGTTGTATTAAGCAACATTTGTTGTACAATTAGATTATAGATATAACTAGCTCACTATTCAAACAACAAAAACAAGACTTTGTTGCATAAGATACAGATTAAATAAAATGTCTAATGTTATTCTGAATTGGAGGTATCTTTATGGTTAAGAGCAACACAGACCTTCGTTCAATTCGAACAAGGAAATTTATCATTGATTCATTTGCTGAACTTTTGGAAAAGAAGGATTTCAATAGTATCAAGATTAGTGATATTACATCAGGTGCCATGATTAATCGAGCAACCTTTTATCACCATTTCGTAGATAAGTTTGACTTGCTTGAAAAAGTGACTAAAGAATATTTAACAACGAGTGTTCTTGAGGAGCTTACGAATAATAAAGAGTTCAATGTGGAAATGCTGAAAAGTTTATTTATTTCCCTAACAAAATTTCATATGAGTCTATCTCATCGATGCCAGAGAAGTTATGATGAAATGACTGTGAACATAGAAACCCTTCTCAAGAAAGAGCTAGAACAGATTATTCTTCAAGCTCTATTAAAAAAATTTCAGGATGAAAGTAATGAGAAGCTTAGAATATTAGCCACCTTATTAAGTTGGATGATATATGGAGCATCTATGGATTGGAAGCATAATAGTAGTAAATCACCAGAGGAATATGTTGAAACTGCTAGTTTGTCCTTTAGACACTTATTGAGTGATAATAAGTTGTAAAATTTATAAATTGATTAATGATAAAGACTCAATTCGATTGTCGTCTTAGACTAGAGTCGTTGAGTTAACAACGTTTATGAATTAAAAAATCAACAGCTTCTTAAAAATAGGTTTTAGACTGGGTCCCTTAAATAAAGCAGCGACAGAATAAGACTTGATAAATGAAGTCTTTTTCTGTCGCTGTTGTTCAATTATCGTTTCCCGTTAGTTTAGTCAAGGATTTCCGATTTGATATCATTTTGACTTAAAAATTTCATTAAATCATGACTCAGCTGCACAATCTCATTGTTAGCATTATTCGCATAATCCGGCAACATCATATCCCTAACCATTTTAGTTCGTAGCCATGTCATAAAGAAAAGATCCAAAAATAAGTTTGGGAATTTAAGCACCATTTTAAGCATTGGTGGATCAATTGAAACGCCAGCTTTTTGTATTGCCCTTAGATATGCTTTTAGAGTGACTGTTATTTTGCGTGCCGTCTTTCTGGTTCTGGCTGTTTTTTTGTCAATTATCTTATTCTCGGATTGTAAAACGCTCAGCATGGCAATGTCTGATACGGAATGTGTGATTAGATACGACTGCATATCCTTTTTAATAACGTAAGGAAGCTTTGCTGTTTTAAATATTTTTGTGAGGTCTTCTATGCGTTCTGTCACTGCACCATTAATTTCTCCAAATGCTGTTGCCGCTATAATCTTTGGTAGAAATCGAGCATGCAATACTCCATCCTTAATCTGTCCGCCGAAGCCAGGAAAAGCTGGTAAAAGTCTATCCCCCACGATATCCAGCCACGAAGAAAATCCTATTGAGTTACTAATCATCGTAACTATATTTTTGCTTTGATTATCTTGTAGCGCTAACAACGCTGACTCAGACCGATCATAACGAACGGTAACGAATATATAATCGTATACATCGTCATTTTCGAGCCTATCAATGACATTCACTTGTATAGATCTAACTGTATCTTTTTCTTTATATTGCAGGCCATTTTCTCTTAATGATTTATATTTATTAGAACGTGCAAACAGGGTAACGTCAAAACCTGCTTCAATAAGCTTAATTGCGTACATGCTCCCGATGACACCTGCACCAAAAATTAAAATTCTATCTTGTTTTGCTGACATTAAAACCACCCCTACTTATTAACATTTCTTTTTGATTATCCGACAACATGTTGTATGATGTGATTATAAATTTTCATTATTCATTGATCAACCATCAGTTTTTTATGATTTGTCGGATGATATTCTTATTTGCTAGTAGGAGGAAAACATGAACAAGCAACCCCAAATAACGGAGAAAACAAGACAAAAGTTTGTAGAAGTTTTTTGTGAATTATATAGCCAAAAACCGATTGAGAAAATTTCGGTTCAAGAAATTGCGAATAAGTCAGGATATAACCGCAGCACCTTTTATCAATACTTTACTGACATTTACGAATTGTTAGACTCTGTTGAAAATGACTTATTAAATGACATTAAAAAAGAATTGGCGAATAAAGAAATATCGATGCATACGGTTCAAGATACGCTCTACTGTCTGGACAAAAGAGAACATCTTCTGGTTCTTAATGCTCTTTTGGGTGATTATGGAAGTTCACGTTTTTTAAAACGCTTAAAAAAAGAAATCACTTTAGACCAATTAGAATTAAACGTTCCACAAAACCATACCTTAACGCCATATTTAATTGAGTTCTACCTGACAACTTCCCTTTCTTTATTTCGTCTTTGGCTCCAGCGTCAAAAGGATTTGTCGTCAGAAGAATTTTTCGAGTTAGTAGAGAACCTATATTCAAGAGGGATGACGCCCTATTTTAAAGAATGAGTCTGTCATTCAAACCAAATCCATAGGGTGTCTTCATCACTGTATTGTCTTTTGATAAAAACCCCCAGTTGCCGTCCTCTGTGAGTTTATCCCAACAAATATAATCCGAATATCTATTGTTTGCTTCCTGTATTTCTGATCCCCATGGCCTTGGCCAGCGCAATGTTGAAGTACCCTTCCAAATCGATCAGATATACGCCTAATCGGTAATAGGAACAAGTTCTTGTCTTTGGCTCGGGACACGAACTTGTTCTGATAAAATAAAAAAGCCGCTAAAATAGCGACTTCAATGGGAATATGTCCTTGTCCCTCGACATTTTTTTGCCTGATTAACCACTTCACGCTTCTATCCAATTCAATATCTTTAAAGATTTTATTTCCCTACTTTCTTTAAATATGGGGATGACTGTCTGCAACTCTTCCGTATTTCGTACGGCAAGAGTTCCTTTAAGACTCCAATGTCCTACATAGCCGGTATTAGCGTTTCCCAAGGGTCTCCATTCACCGTGCCGATGAAGCGGTAAACCGGCTGGTAATACCCTTTCGAATCGTAGGTGTACGCAAGCTCATATTGTTCAATGCGCAGCAAATCGCCTTTCTGTAGATCATTAAACACGTAGAAGCTCCCTTTAAGGACTTCCTCGTAAGCCTGTGCGGGGCTTGTTAACTCCACTTTACGCACATACTTATTTTCTTTCATAGAATGGAACAAATCACGAGGCGCCTTCTGATCATCAGAAGAGGGAATCAGCATAATCATTCCATCTGCAAAATCCTTCTCGTCCTTCGCAATTGCGGTCATGGGTTGTCTAATATCCCACCTCAGCGTATCCTCATTCTGTATGCTGTAGACGGCGTCCGCAGGCAGAATATCGTTGGAAAGCATCCAGCCTTCGTAGAATTGTCTATGCTTCGCTGTCTCTTCTTCACTCATCGTGACACTCTCACCGCCCTCGATATACAGCTGCCACCAGCCGTCCTTTAAGTTATAGTTGAACGTGTAGGGATTCCCATCGCGGTCCATAAATGACCAGATCCGGTTCATTCCATCAATTCGGCTTCCATACTTCCGCTGCAGATCGAAAGACTGCTCGACAAGCGCCGCCATCTCCTTCCCAAACCCAGGATTAAAGACCCTTTCGCTGAAATAGAGTGACGCCGGCTCTGCCTCGTTCGGAAGCTCGACATCAAGTTCAACCTCGACCTCGCGCATATCCTGCTTTATTGCCGGACGAATGGAAAGATTGCCAAGCTCCTTAGCCTGATAAACGACTAGCGCACAGGTGAACAATAGAACAAAAACTAGTGGAATGCATAGCGCAAGCCCTGCTGAACGGATAGCTAGCTTTCTCTGCTTTGCGCTGTCTAAAATGGCGTTCATGATCAAGTAGCCCGCTACACTGCCGATGGTGTTGTGCAGAATATCGTCTAGCTCAAAGATGCCTCTGCGGCTAATCATCTGTGTAAACTCAATGCCGATGGTGACGACCAGAGAAATCAAAAGCACAGGCGCAAAACGCCGAGTTCTCCTCCCCAGAAGCGGCATAAAAAATCCAAGGGGCATGAACATCAGCATATTAAAAATAATGAGCTGAAACTCGCTGAGGGACCATTGATGCCAGGCACTATGATAGCCGCTAAACAGTCGAAAATTGAACCACCCTTCAAAGTTTGGGCCCCTGCTGATTGTGGTCAATACCAATACGATGCCAAACCACATGATGAGCAATAAAGCTGTAATAAACTGTTTATACGAGAACCTTCTTATCCCGCCTTTCTTCCGATATAAAGCATAAGAGAGACAGAGAACTCCTAAAACCGCTAGCCCCATAATCAGTACCTGAGACAGAATCGGCAATAGTTTGCTGATTACTCCTTGAATATCCATGTTTGAAAAACCTCCATTTTTGCAGTAGAACCGATTATACGAAACTCCTAATTAAGAAACCGCCTGTATAATAGACGCCCCTTACTCGTATTATGCAGCAGCCTCTAAAAAAATTGTCAAATAATCAAGACGTCTCGCGACAATTTATGAGTCTTAGCGTGTACTTCATAGCAGGAATGGAGCCCCTCACGATCAGGAGAATATGAATGACATCATATGAACTACATACATAAATAAAGGACTGAAAAAAGAAATACTGATTTAATTCATGACGTCAACGAACGTATTCTTAATAAAAATGCTTGTCCCTCAAACGAACAGGCTCGCGAATTGTGGGCACTGCTAGAAAAAAATCAAATCCTTAACGCTGTTAGCATAATGAAAAAGAGCAGCTGCCAACCGGCAACTGCTACATACTGTATTGAACTAACGTTTTCCGTTAATTTAAGTGTTGCTATCTCCTTTGAGTTACTTATAATTTCGTTTCTCAAGTTCTATTATTATCTTGTCTGTAATTGCATCGATTGGTTCAAGGCCAGATACAATTAAATCACATTCAGCCATAACTTTTGAGTTAATTGATTGGTATAAATTTCTTATAACGTTAAGATATTGGGACATATATTCTCCGACGGTATTTAATGTTTCAGTTGGATTTCTTTCGGCTGTTTGTATCTCTCTTAAAACCCTACGAGCTAGTGCTACTTCTAATGGAATATCAATACAGACTACAAAATCAATTAATTCGGCCATCCCTTCCCGACCTCTACCAAAAGGTTCTTCAACTATAATATATTTTTCTGATCTTAATATTTGCCCGTTAGGTAGTTCTATCGACCTTCCTCGAACTAACTCAAATAAGTCTCTATTAAATTTTGGATTTTGAACCAATTTAGGATCGGCACCTTTTTTCAACCATTCCGAAAAATCATCTGGATATTTATTAGTAGAAGCATAGTCATCAAAGTGGAATGATATTGCATCGTCAAATTTATCTCTTAATTGTTTTGTTACCGTAGTCTTACCTGAACCAGAGGGTCCACTTATCGCAATTGTGAATGCAGATTTGTTCATTGACGGTTGTTCCTTTCTTTTATACAATTTTACTGCAATATCAGTTAACATTATTGTATCTACGAACAGTCATAATTTCATCGGCATTATCAATCTGTCTCTGAATTCGATCATTATCTTATGTGGTTTTTGCAATTTCAGCTACCGTGATATTAAGGAAGTTCGTAAATCCTCCTTATCAAAAATGTATTCAAGACATGATTTAATTATCCTGCCCGTTAGATTAACAAAAAAAGGAGCAGCTGCCGACCGGCAAACTGCTCCTTTCTATTTTAACTTAACGTTTTCCGTTAGGTTAACAGTTCATTTAGAACCTGATGATTTTTACGGGAACTTATACGATTATGATTGCGACAATAATAATGTTACTTACGCTTTGCCTACCATCTCTTCGATCTGTTTCAACCAAACCGTTCGCGTCGCCTCGTCGGAGCTCGGTACGGACTCTAAAAATTCATGATGCAACACTTCTATGCCGCAATATTCAAATATTCCTTTGTCGGAAGTCAGTAGTAGCGCCTTATCCATGCCGCTGTCAGCATACTGGGCATGCGATTTTCCTTGCGTGTTGATGATTATGGCTTTTTTTCCTTTCAGCAATCCTTTTTGCTCCCCATTTACGTAACGGTAGGCGAATCTGTAAGTAAAGACCCGCTCAATATAGCCTTTGACGATTGCAGGCAGGCCGGTCCACCATATTGGATAGATCAAAGTGATGACGTCCGCCCACTTCAGATATTCCTGCTCCTGTTCAATGTCTTCGCCTACTCCGCCCAAAATTTCACTGCTACTGATAACGGGTTGAAACTCCATCGCATACAAGTCGCGCACGATTACTTCATGTCCTTTTTCCTGAAGGCCTCGGACAGCAGTCTCCAGTATGGCATGGTTAAAACTCTCTTTTCTTGGATGGGCATACACAATCAAATGGTTCATAGGGATGTCTCCTTTCATTTTGCAAAAACTGTATTTTTTTATCGATTGATCAATTACTTTTAATGAAAAATTGAGTATTTCGTATGAAATCTGTAAGAACTTCCTACCTGAATTCATGTTAAGAGAGTTTCTCTTTTCAAACCCTTCTCATCAATTGTTTGTTGTGAAGTTTCAGTGAGCTTGAGTCAGTGAGAACGATGGATGGTCCACGACAAGCGCTTCGAGATAAATCGTTTGACCTTGTTCAATGAGTGGTAGTAACTGTTTATTCTTACTCCTCTGGTTCCAAAAGTTTGTGATTGATCAATCACTAACATGTTGGTATTGTATGATATCTTTTCCTATAATGCAACTTATATTTTATAAAAACCTTTATTTTCAAATTATTTAATGCCGAAAAATGAGACTAAAGGAAGGAACTGTCCTTCTTACAGTTCCTTCCTGCACTTATCTGTTAGCGTAATGTTCTCTCAAAAAATATGAGATCCGCCTGTTACAAATAATGCAATCTTTTGGGCGACTTCCTCCTTATTCATAGTGATATTACCGCTAGCCAATTGCAAAGCTCCTTCATGGATGATTTGTGAAAAATTGGTATAACCATGTTCTTTTCGTTATCTGTATAAATATGTTCCAAACTTTTTGACAAGAAAATCTTCAATTCATTCAGTATTTTTTTCTTTCATTTAAGGTAATACCAAGCCACCATAGCTGCTACGACATTCAATATTCGGTTGTTGATAAAAATTCCATACCGCTAGAACAAGTTGATTTATACTGTCCTAATCAAACTTCACAATACCTGAAGTACGGCTATTGATAGAAGCCGAGGCGAAATCCCCCAGAGGTTTGCCACAATAAATAGCGATGAGCCAACTGTTGTTTTTTTGATAATCATGGCGTCGTGACTTGGTAAATAGTGGAGTGGATTGGATTGAATAAGATTTGGATGATATTTTTTTAACAACATATTGTCAACATCTTTTACCTGAGTAGTATCTGACGTTATCAGTAAAGATATTTGAAATGTTTGTACGGGAGAAATACGACTATCCAAAAAAACAAAGTCGCTAGCTAGCGACTTTGTTTAGCATTATGTTCTTGTGTACCTCCGTCAAGGGACGGAATTATTTCAGGATGTTCAATTAAACCATGTAATTTTTAACTATAGCTAATAAGGATCACTCCGATAAAAATTTCGGAAATTTTCTCACGAGCTATTGGAACACTGTTTTGTATATCCTCAAGTAACTTTTTGCGAATATTTCCCCTATCCATACATGTGAAACTCAAAATAAGTTGTTGATATTTGTCCCATTCTTATTATCCCCTATGCATATTGCTATGCTTTTGCAGTGAATTTATTTTAAGATTTACCAGCACAATACCAATGATAATTAGAACAAGTCCTACCACCATCTTCGTAGTAATCGTTTCTCCCAAAAAGATAACGCTAATCACTATTGCAATGAGTGGGACCAGAAAGTTAAACGATCCGATTCTTCCGGCTTCGCCTGATCTAACAAGCCAAAAGAAAACAAGCCAAGTTAGCGCCGTACAGAAGATTGCAATAATCGACAAAGTCGAGATGAATTGCTGATTCCAAATGATATCCGTCCAATTTTCGACGGTTGTCCCCGCAACTAACAACACAATTCCACCAAAGATCATCTGAAGAGTAGTCAACCAGATCGCATCGACTTTAGTAGATGTTTTCTTCATATAAATTGTACCGAATGTCCAAGTAATTGTGCTGGCTAAACCAAGCAAGATACCCAGGATTGAAATATGACTAGAGCTATCATTTATGCTGATAACAGCAACTCCTATGAAGCCTAGAATAAGACCAACGATTTTGAAACCATTCATGGTTTCACCCAACCACAGCCACGCTCCGATTCCAAGTAAAACGGGTTGCATAAACACGATCGTCGAGAATAAACCGGCAGGCATCATATTCAGTCCAAACGTTTGAAAGCCGAAAAAAAGAATAATATTTAGCAATGCGGAGATCAGGTAAATACGCCAAGTATCCTTCAAATTAATGTATTTATAACGTGGCAAAGCGAACAGTAGCAAAATGAAACCTCCGATTGTAATTCTCAAACCGGCGAAGAGCAATGGCGTTGCAAATTGGAGCGCATATTTAGATAATGGCCAGTTCACCCCCCACATCGCTACTAAAAACGTTATTAGCAAAAAAGTATGTGTTTTTGAAAGCTGCATGAAGCATCAGACTCCTTTGTATAATGATGTTCACTTATGGTACAATGCTTTGAAAAATAAATAAAATGCATTAATTTTATTAAGGAGATATCAAATTTGTTATGAATATTTCTCAACTCATCTTATTTGTGAAGATCGTCGAGACCGGTAGCTTTACCAAGGCTGGGGAACAACTGCATATGTCGCAACCTGCTGTAAGCCGTGCCATCTCTACACTTGAATCCGAATTAGGAGTTACTCTCATGATACGGGAACGAAGAAACGGAGTTATTCACCTTACCGATATTGGTACGCGCCTGCTTGTCATATTCAGAGAGATCATTAATGGATTTAATAAGGTTGAGCAGGAGGTTACCGCTGAAAAAGGATTTGATGTGGGTACCGTCCGTGTTGGGGTATTCCCCATTGTGTCTGCGCACTTCTTGCCGAAAATACTACGAAGTATTGGGGAGAAACATCCGGGGCTGACATTCGAACTGTTTGAGGGAACCATTGAAGAAATTACGAATTGGCTAGAATCCAGAATAATCGATGTTGGATGGATTATTCCGCCATGCAACGAACTTGAAACGCTTCCTTTCTTTCGTGATGAATTATGTCTAGTCCATCGGGATGATCATTCATTGCAAAGTCGTCAGACCATTCATATTACAGATTTAGATAATGAGCCTATGATTGTGTGCCAAGGTGGTTTTGTAACGCCAATTATCGAGCTATTTAAAGAATTCGGAATCACCTTGCATGCCAAATATAATGGCCACAACATAAACACGGCGTTGAGTATGATTCAAGAAGGGCTCGGCGTCTCAATCGTTTCGAGAACTTCTTTGTCACTATCATCAATACCACCCAATGTCCGCATCAGGACGATTGACCCTCAACCCTTTAGAGAGATTCACCTAGCTGTTCCTTCATTCAGCGAGTCTTCACACGGGGTAAAACTCTTCCTTCGGACTGCAAGAGAGCTGTATTTATCTGAGGATCAGATCCACTAATGTGTAGTCTTTACGCATTACAGAACACTCTCAAAACATCCCAGCACCCGGAGTAACTAAAAGAAAAGATAGATCAGATCATTACACCCTTTAAAGTATACAGACTAGGGATCGGCTGATATCCATCCATGGCAAATCAATCGTATAAACTATTCTTACTTATCCGCTTCATTTCGATTTTCACTCTTGTTTACTATGTATTCAACTTCAATAGGCAACCTGCTCAAACACCAAGTATTCCTACAAGAGATTCAAAGTCACCTCAGAAATATCTACATCAGCGAAGTCCGCAACCAATTTATTGAGTTGCAGAGCATACGCTCGCAATGTATTGTGCTAAACCCTCGCGTTCAATTATCTACCTCATTATCGATCCAAAGTTCGCTTAGTAACATAAATTAAATAAAACCTCTTAATAAAGCAATTAATTCTAATATTTGCTCTATTAAGAGGTTTTTGTATGGGTCTATCTGGAGTCTTTGTTTAAAATAAGCGCCTTGGTGCGATGAGGTTGTAAACGAGGTCGCTCTAGTTCAGAACCACGACGACGGTTTTCAACTTTTCAACTGCTGGAGTCAAGATCTGCTCAAGTCATATAAACTGAGTGTTGTAGTCATGGAACCTACCAGCCACTTGAATGGAACTAACAAGTATATTCGAATAAAAATATTAACCACTGATACTTAAATTGAGCCTAAATTTTAATACTAGTTCGTTCAATCTGAGACTCTAAAACATCGTATAGAGCAAGCTTATAATTTATTTTATCCAAGTTAAAATAGAGATCTCCTATGCTTCGCTCTATTTCTTTTTTATGATTGAGCATCATCAATTTTCGTTCTGAAATTGTTGAGTCCCCTTCTTTGTATAAGTAAACGTATTTCTGAATTTGAGCAATAGGCATTCCTGTTGCCCGAAGTGCTGTAACAAAGTGAATCCAGCTTAAATCTTCTTCGTCGTACATACGCTTTCCATTTTCGTTTCTTTTAACATGTGGGAGCAGTCCCTCTTTTTCATAATATCGAAGGGTATGTGCAGCTATTTCCGTTATTTCAGTAACTTCTTTTATAGTCAACATAACAAACCTTCTAAGCCTCCTCTTAAAGTGTACTTTAAATGATTTCTTCAACTTTGCTAATTGGATCCTCTGATTTCTTGCTACAAAAGAAAAAAAATATTATTAAATCAGTTTTTTTCTGTACTATTATACTGTTTTTATTTTCCGAAAAAAACCTTTGACTTGAAGTGAACTTCATAAATTATGATAGCAAGGTAATTAAAAAACGATTTTTGAGAGGAATGTATACGTTGGAAAAGAAACTTTTAGTAAATGGATCTACACAGACCACTATTTCAATCGTCACTGGCGGCAGCCGGGGGCTTGGTCGTAATACTGCCATTAGTATTGCACGTCATGGTGGTGATGTGATTTTGACCTATCGTAGCCAAGCAGAAGAAGCTAAATCAGTCGTTGCTGAGATCGAAGCTTTGGGGCGTAAAGCGGTCGCTCTACAACTCGATATAGAAAACACATCCAGCTTCGCTAACTTTGCTGAGACGGTTGGTTCTATTTTAAAAACTAATTGGGGTAGCTCCACTTTCAATCATTTGGTGAATAATGCCGGTCACGGAGAAATGATCAGCTTTACCGAAACAACAGAGGCTCAATTCGATAGCCTGTTCAATGTGCATGTTAAGGGCGTGTTTTTCTTGACTCAAGCCCTACTGCCGCTTCTTACAGATGGTGGTCGTATTGTTAACTTCTCAACAGGTCTGACTCGCGTCTCTTATCCTGGCTTCTCAGCTTACTCTGCAGCTAAGGGTGCAGTAGAAATTCTAACCATCTATATGGCAAAAGAGCTGGGCCACCGCGGTATCACCGTTAATACCATTGCACCTGGTGCAATTGAAACCGATTTTTTAGGCGGCGCTGTGCGTGACACGCCAGCTTACAATGATGCATTTGCAGCGATGGTTACCCTTGGTCGTGTCGGCGTGCCTGACGACATTGGTCCCGCCGTCGCCAGTCTACTCGATCCCGACAATCGCTGGGTTAATGCACAGAGAATCGAAATCTCTGGTGGTCAGAACATTTGATTGCTCTTGGCGGCAAACCGACTTTATTCTAGTTATAAGAGGCATCTGAGTAAGATGGCAGTGGCCTCTTGTAAGTCTAAGGAAAGAAACAACAATGCCAAGGGTTTCATTGGGCTACTGAAAAACCAATAATACACTAAAGTAGACTTGAACATATAAAGATGCAAGCTTAGGATTAGCAGCAAAGCGTGGTTCAACGTTGAATCCAACGGAAAAGTATAATTCAATTATCCTGCCCGTTAGTTGAACAAAAACAGCAGATCCACGTGGATCTGCTGTTTTTAAAACCTCCAGTAATTTATGCCGGAGGGATCGGGTAGTAATTAATGTAGCTACTTTTGTTCAAATATGATTACAGTTTTAGGATTTTCCATGTATTCTACTGGGGATCCTAACAACTCCGACACTAAGCGTACTGGTATGAACGAGCTATTTCTCTTCAACAGTAACGGCGTATCAAATGAAACTGTTCTTCCATTCACGTTTGCTTTCTTTTCATTCACTTTCCAACGGATTACCGTGTTGTCTTTGCTAATCGTTACCTCTTTTTCGCTTTGGTTCCACCCTACCTTCGAACCCAATCGCTCTGAGACGAATCGAATTGGGACATACGTTCTACTCGATGCAATAAACGGAGCTTCGCTTAATTTAAAGGAACTCTCTCCTACGTAAGCAGTTCTACTCCCTATTACTAATCGCTGGGCTTTCAGTTGGGAATAGAGGGAGCCTTCTCCACCGAGCTTATTGAGGAGTTGATACGTTTTGGTCGTATTTCTTAAATCCAAATAGTTACCGCTTAATTGCAACGAGTATCTTATTGCTCCCGTGTCAAAATGAGGAGGATCGAACGTATGATTTCGAACGGGATCCAAATTCCAAACACGGTTATCCGCTAGATATAAATAATGAAGTTCGCTTAGGGATTCCAAAGGCTCAAGATTGTAAACCAAATTAGAGTTTAGATTCAAGGAAGACAGGTCAGACATTTTTTTCAGTGGATCTAGTTTCTTGATCTGATTGTTTTCCGCGGAAAGACCTCTCATTAGCGTCATCCCTTCAAGCGCACGGAGATCCGAAATTCGATTGTTTCCGATGTTAAGGTATATTAAACTTTTGGATAGCGGCTTAAGTGGACTCAGGTCCGAGATTCGATTGCTCGCTAGTTCCAAATTCTTTAGCTTGGTTAATCTGCTCAAGGGCTGGATTTTCGCTATCTGGTTCCCGTTCATTTGTAACCATGTTAATTCTGTGGCCGACGATAATGCCGTAATGTTCGAGATTTGATTATCGTTCGCTTCGAATGTATGCAGACGCCCAAGCTGCTTGATCACATCAATCGACGAAATTTGGTTCCGGTTTACTATCAACATTCCCATATCCGTCATGGCGGACAAATCCTGAATTGAAGCGATCTGATTACCCGAAATATCAAGTTCGCGAATCTTTGTCAATGGCTTGAGCGGCATAATATCGTCAATTTCATTATTGGACAAGTCAAGATGTGTCAAATTTGAAGCATATTGCAGGCCTTGAATGCTTTTAATTTCTCGATTTGAAAGATCAACCAAGGTTAATGATTTCATATCTTTCTGCATAACGGCCGCATTTTCATCCTTTTTTAAAATCTGCTTTATTGCTTGCTCCAACTGCTCGTCCTGAAAATTTACTTCCAGGGAAGCCTGCTCCATATATGCCTCTCCTGGTAAGCTGACCAAAATCACTAAAACTAATACTAGTCCTGATAAAACCTTATTCATTACGTTCCTATCTCCCCTCTTCTACTGGTGTCTAATGATAATGACGCTAATTACCCATAAAAGTTGCTGTCCATTTTTTTCATGTTTCCAAGAAATTTCAGGAATTTCATATTGCTTATCCAGTCACCTTTCGAGATGTAGGTCAACCACTTGGATGTTATAGAAATTATCGCCAATGTGATTACATGGAAAAGAAGTTATATTCCAAACTGACAATTGGAAGGAAACTCGATCAAGCTCTCAACATGAACCGAATCCAAACTATTCAACCTAGATCCTGGTCACCAACATATCTCGGATAAGACTTATAAGATTTTAGTTGTGCTTCACTTTCTATTGACACACAAAAACCCCGGAAAACCGGGGTTTTTGGTGATAAATCCATTATGCGAAGGGGTACCGAAAACAATATATTATATGCTTGTCTTAGTGTACTCATTCCACAGTTTTGTTATAATTCCTCTTCTTAATTCTGCTCTATTCTAGATGAATATCTCTCAAGGATTAATATCCAAGCAATATGAATTTAGCTGCATAGTATACTAGCATGACTTACAGGGAGGTGAAGTAAATGAGTGGGTATGAATATGTAGGTGGTTCTTACAACGGTGGTTCTTACAATGGCGGTTCTTACAACAGTGGTTCTCACAAAGACGGTAACAGTATCGCTGCCGTTCTAGTACTGTTTATTTTGCTCGTTATTATTTCAAAAGCCTTCAAAAATTACTGAAAATCATAAAATATATAACAGTGTAGTAATTAATTTAATCCCCATCTTTAACTAAGGTGGGGATTAAAACAACGTTGTTTATTAACTCGTTAGCTAAGTATTTTATGAGTTATAGGATAAACGATTAGGCTCATAGTGAACATGAACTTCATAGACATCGGGTATCTTTTTTAACTCCAGTTCTACTTGGGTAGCAACATCATGAGCTTGCTCAAACTTTAGTTCGGCTCCCACTAATAAAGTTATATCTATTACCGCATTGCTCCCATAATTCCTTGCTTTAATATTTTTTACTTCTTCTACTCCATCCACTTTCAGGGCAACATCTTTATAGCCGCTTAATAAGTCTTCATCAAAGGCATCTGACAGATGATGCGTGGCTTCTCTAAAAATATCCCAAGCTGTTTTACAGATTATTAATCCAACGATTACAGCTGTAAGGGGATCTAGCCAGGGCAAGTTCAATTGAGACCCAACAATACCAATAACTGTACCTACACTCACCAAAGCATCGGACAGATTGTCTTTTGCTGCCGCAATAACAGCCTGACTCTTTATTTTTTGAGCCAAATTTCTGTTATAACGATATACAAAGAACATGACTATAGCACAGAAAATACCGGTCCAGGCTGCTGTCAGATCTGGGGAATGCTCCTTACCTTGAAAAACGCTGTAAATAATACCTGCAATCCAACAGCCATCATAATAAAAGAAGCCACCATAGAAGCAATCGTTTCAGATTTCCAATGACCATATTGATGGTTTCCATCTTCAGGTCTTTGAGATATCCTCAATCCAATTAAAACTGCAATAGAGGCAACAATATCAGTCGCGTTGTTTAATCCATCTGCCTTTAATGCTTCCGAGTTAGAAGCATATCCAATGATTAACTTTAGAGTAGATAGGATAATATACGCTACGATACTAACGATAGCCCCTCTTTCTCCTAACTTTAAGTTTTCATATCTCTGTAATTCCATCGTTAATCTCCTTTATTTTAATTCCTTACATATGCTATCATCCCAATTTCGTGTGGGTCTAGAGAAACGTTTTTACCTCAAGTTTAAATAATATGACTCTATCAATAAAAATTTACAGGTCCAAAATAGTTAGAACCTGTCTATTCTTTTTCCCTAGCCCAAAAGAGAAGCTGTAAATGTACAGCAACCGCCACAAAATGGCGAGCTCTCTGCGACCGATTTAGCCATTGTTGCTACAGTATTAAAAACAATAGCTGATGTCATAGCTGTTTTTACAGCAGTTAAAGCAAAAGAAGAAGAAGCACAACAAGAAGTGGATACAGATTTTTGAAATTGACCTTTAAATTACAATAAAATATAAACAACAAAAGAGGAATCTGCATCCTATTGTGCAGAGTCCTTTTTTGTTGTCAGGTATTTAAATTGGACTACTAAATAAATTGGGGAGGGAAATTAATTTCTTACCCATATCAATATTCCGTCCAGTACTGAAAATTCGACTGAACAGTTTATTGCTTCGTAAGCAAGTCCGGCTAACTTCTTATGGTTTTGAATACTTCATAACAAGTAGATTCTTTTCGTATGAAGACCATATTTTAATATTATCCGGAAAAATATTAGAAGTTGTTGAATATGCAAGATGATATATTCGTAAAAGGAATAGTTAATTCACCGATTTAAGGGCCCTTTTAGATATTAGATTGATCGGATACAACGATGCTTAAGGTGTAAGAATATCATAATTATGATATTTCAAGTCAAAATATAGAGAGATAACATAAAAATATATCAATATAATCACATTATTAGCTGTAATTTAATGCGGTGAAATGGAGAGCTAGCACTCATTAAATAAGTAGGATATTTTCTATGAGGAGGAAAAATGATGACAAATAAGAGAATGGACTGGGGAGCGGGAAAGTGGCTCAATCAGCCCTTATTTGCTCAAGAAGAAGGGGAATGCTTAAGAGTATCTCCAAAAAAAGGAACTGACTTTTGGAAAAAGACATACTATGGATTTGAATTTGAGGATGGAGCTGCATTATTAGCGAATTGGGATAAAGAAACAGCAGTAGAAGTATCCTTCGTACTTTCGTCGTTTACGGAACTTTATGATCAGGCGGGTATCTTATTATATCACGGTCCCGAACAATGGATTAAAACAGGAATTGAAATCAACGATGGTATCCCCCAGCTCTCAGCTGTCGTAACAGATGGTTTTTCTGACTGGTCATGTTCGGCTGTTACTGATTGGGTTGGAGAGGAAGTCACGCTCCGAGCATCCATTTTGAACAATGCTGTTATCATTCGTGCACGAACGAAAATTCATCCATGGCGAACAATCCGTGTAGCTCGTTTTCCTTATCCATCCGGAAATCAGGCCGGCCCTTATGCTTGTTCTCCAACTCGAGAAGGATTTGAAGTTGTATTCACTTGCTGGGAATTTAAAAAATCTGATGAAGATCTTCATATTGACCCAACGACATAAAAACCTAAGATAATCATTTTATCGGCAATTGGATTTTTACCAATGTAATAAATATATGCTAATTAAATGACTTTGTCCGTTATTCTGCCCATTAGTTGAACAGAGGCAGCCGATCACGTTGATCGGCTGCCTCCTTGATTTTCTTAAGCTATCATTTCTACGTTAGTTGATTAATAAATCGATACCTTCCAGACCTCTGCCGTAAAACGTAACTAACTCCTTTTTCTGTAACTTCTCTAGATTTGAAAATGTCTAGTCCATTAAAAAGTGTATAATGTAAAGAACTTATCAAAGAAGGAAGTTATGACATGCTACTTACTGTAAACCGTTTACTTAACCGAATGATGCCGCTGATTACTCCGCTTAGTGTCCTGATTGGTGTGCTTTGCGGAAGTGCACTTTCCTCTTACACTTTCTTGACTCCATGGCTATTTGCTTTTATGACATTCACCGGAAGCATCAGTCTTGGATTTAAAGATTTCTTAAATGTACTTAAAAATCCGTTCCCCTTGTTCATCTGTATTTTTATTCTTCACATTGCAATGCCGCTTGTTGCCCTTGGTTTTGGGCATGCACTATACTCCTCCGATGAATATACAATTACCGGACTTGTGCTCGCTGCAGTTATTCCTACAGGAATTAGCAGCTTTATATGGGTCAGTATTTACAAAGGAAACACTGCGCTCACGCTATCCATCATTTTGATCGATACACTGTTAGCTCCCTTTGTTGTACCAGGCGTTCTATCATTGCTGATCGGAACTAGTGTTGAGCTAGACACTTGGGCCATGATGAGCAGCCTTTTCTGGATGATCGTGGTGCCCTCACTACTGGGCATGGTGCTTAATGAATGGAGCAAAGGCAAGGTTGCTCCCAAGTGGAGTCCAAGACTAAATCCATTTTCCAAGCTCTTTATGGCTGTTGTAATTATGATTAATGGGTCTGTCATTTCTCCATATCTCACTGACATCAACCTGCAATTGGTTGGGCTTGCTGTCGTTATTGTGACTATGGCGTCTACTGGATACGCGCTTTGTTATCTTACGGCAAGGATACTACGTTGGAATGAAGCAGACGAAGTCGCTCTTATTTTTAATGGAGGCATGCGTAATATTAGCGCTGGCGCAGTTCTTGCTGTTTCTTACTTTCCTCCTCCGGTAGCTGTTCCGGTTGTCCTTGGCATGGTGTTCCAGCAACTCCTGGCTTCAATCGTTGGCTTTCTGCTCGGAATCCGTTCCAGGAACAAAAAGATCGCGGGGGAATCCTCTGTAAATCAAACATAGAGCATTTGTACTTAGCTAAAATAAAAATGGAGCAGCTACCCATCGGTAGACTGCTCCATTTTTATTTTAGTATTCATTTACTACTAGTGAGTGATAATCGGAGTTCATCATCTTGTACTATTGTGGTATAGTTCCAAACGTAAAGATCTAAATCTGTACCCTGAAAGTCCTTATAAACGTCCATATGCTTGTTCTCCGAGTCAGAGAAGAATTGGGGCACTAAGTAATGTCTTTTTTCTCCATCAAGGAAGTAGGTTTGGTTAATCCCTCCAAATGCATTGTCTGGGCTATCCGACTCTACGTATAGATTATCGTCCTTGATATAATAGGTCCAGTTGATAGGGAACCCTTCATAATCACTTGTAATGGTTTTCGGCTCTGTAGATATATCAGTTAGACGAATGGATGCTTTACTTCCTTCATGCTCATCTACTCTATTCTTTGCAATTAAGATCATCGGTTTGTCCGCTAAAGAGTTAACATCCATGAGGAGAGTATCCGATTGTTCAAATCGTAATTCGGTTTGATTCGGGTCTATTGTTCCATCCACCGAGACATAGCCATCCATTACCTTGCCGTCAACTTCAAGTTGATAAGTCCGGTACGGCAATCTAAAATAGTCTTCTTCATGATCAATCGTTACCCGAATCTGTGTTGGTGTTACAACTATCCCACTTATGTTGGCCTCTTCTGGCAAAGAATGTAGTGGAATATCCACTTCCTTCTTATACGTGCCCGTCTCCATCTGTTGGCGAGATAAGGATAAATCCAGGTTCCAAGTGCCTTCTGTCCGTGCTTTTTCATGTGTATAAGTAAAGGTAAAGCTCTCTCCTTCTCTAAACTGCTGTTCATTAAAAATTTGTCTGCTTGAATAGTCTCCAGATACTCCCTCTGTGCCATACACCGAGCTTTCCGTTTCTTTAATAATCTCCCGTTCTTGATCGTACGCTGTAATTCCGGCCCAAGATTGTTCCTGTATCCCTGAATCAGAAAAGGCTACGTTTGAATTAATCATGATCTTACCTTCATCGTATTTGAATGATTGTACTTCTACTGTATCAATCCCATTCTTTTGTATATTAAATTGCTGCGTGCTTACATCTTTAGGGTTTAGGCTAATTTCCTCTTGAAGATCCTCTAAATAAAGAACATCGGTTATAGAGAACTGAAGATCGGATTGGTTCTCTTCCATGACCCAGTCTGTCTCAAAATATCCCTGAAAAACGCCCTGCCCAGCATTCCACTTTTGATAATAGCGCCCTTCAATTGGTGTTCCATTGCTGTCCTTTAGGACTATTTGATCGTATCTGATTTCTTGCTTTTCTGTTTCCATTTCTGGCTTGACCGTATATAGAAGAACCGTTCGGTTATCATCCACAAATGCAGTGTGTACCGTCAATGTAACTCCGTCAGCTGTTACGCTTTGTTCAATGGGTTGGCCATACCCAGCTTGAAGAGCCGACTCGATGCCCGACTTATTGGACAAGACATCACTCCAATCATATTGAAAGGCTGCATAAACAGGAGTTGCCATGATTGCTACGGATACACCAAGGACAATTGCTGCCTTCGTTTTACGCCGTTGGGATCTGTTATTAACCTCACTGATCACCCGCAGTTCCCCCGTTTGGATGCTGTTATACATTTTTTCGAAGTCTGGATACTTCACTTGGTCAGAGTGATTCATATGATTTTTAACCTTGTATTCTACTGATTTCATAAGTGTTGTCTCCTCTCATTTTAACCTTTTCGTAGATTTCCAGTTTTTTTCGCATCAGTTTAAGAGCTTTATGTAACCTTGTCCGAACTGTAGCCTGGCGAATGCCTAGAGTCTCTGCAATCTCAGATATGGAAAGATCACCAATATACCTCAGAGTCATAACGCTAAGAAGCTTGTCCGGTAATTTCTGCAGCTGTTGCTCCAGTTCAGCAAAAGAGAGCTTAGCCATTACGATGGTGTCCACCGGATCATTCGATAGAACTTCTTGTTTATGCAGCAATTGTATTTTGTTTTGTTTTTCATTCTTAACTTTGTTTTTTCGAATAATGTTCAGACAATGGTTCATGGCGATACGCATGATCCAGGTCCTTAGGTGCGTCACATTTCTCCAGTCCTGGCGGAACACGGTAACAAACACATCATGACACACATCCTCTGCATCCTGAATGTTCTTGAGCATATACAGACATGTGCGATACACATCTTTGTTGTACGTATGGAATAGTTCATGTTCGGTCACTTCTGGCACTCCTTTCTTGTTGGGATATATTATAGACAAAGTAGCGTCAGATTTTATTCACTTTTTTTTAGAGTTCAGAGAAAGATATTTTCATTCAAAATGAATGACTTGTCATGACGAAATTATAACGATGCAAACTCACTATATTAAATGATGATATTAATCGAATAATAAAAAGCGAGACCTGGTTTGGCCTCGCCTTTTCAAATATCTATTTTCAACTACCAAAAACATTCAATCTCCGATTCATCTCTAGTGGAAAAGTCTATAAGAACTCACTTAACTTGCTTGGAAATTGGATGATCCTCATTTATTTCTAGCAGGTCCCACAAGTTCCCATATAAATCTTTAAACACAGCAACCATTCCGTAAGATTGTTCTTTAGGGTCTCTAACAAATTCTATTCCCTTGGAGACCATTTCATTATAATCTCTCCAAAAGTCGTCGGTATTTAGAAATAGAAATACCCGACCACCTGTTTGGTTACCAATAAACTGTTCTTGTTCAGGTGTTGATGCTCTAGCGAGTAAAATTGTGGTACCGACAGAACCAGGAGGAGAAACAACTACCCATCGCTTATCTTGCTCTGGTTGATAAACATCTTCAACTAATGTGAATTTCAGCCTTTTCGT
Organism: Neobacillus mesonae; assembly: GCA_023715865.1. Lineage (GTDB taxonomy): Bacteria > Bacillota > Bacilli > Paenibacillales > Paenibacillaceae > Paenibacillus. The sequence continues at coordinate 751,730 of JAMBOW010000001.1, read as the reverse complement.
ATAGAATTCTATCGCTTCATCATAATCTTTAACAACCAAAGCGATATGTACAATGGATTGAATCATTTCTTAGTCCCCCAATTCGAATAATATATTATTCTTAGTGTCCCTTACTTATCTAATAATAACGGAAAGAAGCTATCTATACTAACCTAACCATTAGCTTAATGAATTATTTTACTTGATAAGCTGTACTCTGTTTCACCATGAACATTTAAAGGTATTTCATTTTCCATAATTAACAGGATCGCCGTTAATTATATCCCTACACGTAACCATTCTAAAGGATAATTGCTTGCAAAATGCTTCTCGATAAACTCTAAGACTTCGTCATTTCCCGGTAATGTAACTCTTTCAATTGCTTCATTAAATGTCAACCATTCGTATTTACTATGTTCATTGTTTAAAATCACATCTTGATCATCATCCACATATCCCACAAATACTGGCGCTATATAAATATAATTTTCTTTTGCTGAATAGAATTGATCAAACTTATTTGAAGTGAACAAGGAAACAGTTGTAATACCAGTTTCTTCACGAATTTCTCTTATCGCAGCTTCCCAAGCCGTTTCCCCTTCCTCAATAGCACCACCAATATAACACCAAATACCACTCAATACTGAACTAGCCCGTTCTAATAACAGCACTTTGTGACCACGAGGTGTGTTTTTAAGTAGCACTACTGCAATACCACTACATCTTAATGGAACTTCATAATTTACTCTGCTCATAGTTTACAACTCTTTCTAATTTAATTTATGAAACTGGTGTTAATTTAAATTTGGCTCTGTTCGTAAAGATTGTTGCTAATGGTAAAAAAGAGACAGCTTTTATGCTGTCTCCGATATTCAACTAACGGACCTGATAGTATAAGTACATTCCTTCACCAAAATGAAATACTTCTCCCTAATACCATTGTCAAAACCCACTAAATTGCACCAAACAACCTCACAACAAGAAAGATACTAGTTATCCCCCAAACTGTGGTCCCCACTATAAACCAAACTATAGTTTTGGGGGATGTAATTTTCTTACTTTTCACATTTCTTCTTATAAAAGCAAGAATAACAGATCCGATGATGATGAAAGCAAAAGTAATCCAAAATAATAAATTCACTCTCCACCTCCCCTATAACTATTTATAACACTTAATTCCAATCCTTTTATTCTTTTTTTGGGTTAAGCCAATATTGACATAGGCTACCAAAAAAGTTGGCGATATTAATTACATCCAATCTCTAAAAGATAAAGCTTGATTATCATATTCAACTAACCTGCTCGTTAGCGGCTCATCGGCGCTGTGTAAGGACATTCAGCATTACTTGGCTTAAGAATGTGTTTGAGTTCTATTAAAAATAGGAGGTGGTTTTATAAAATCTTATTATTGCTTTACAGTTATATAACCATAAGGTAATATAAATTCAGGACATTCAAAAAAACAAAGTTGGAGGATGATCATCACATGGATGGCATGCTTAAAGAATTGAATGGAGTCCGCATCATAAGTTTTGAACGCTATCTAAAACACCCCATGGAAAAAGTATGGCAGGCCATTACCACGCCTGAACGTATCGCGGATTGGCTAACCGCACAGGCTGAGTTCGAACTGATTGTGGGTGGTAAGATTACGTTACGTTGGGAAAATGGGGATATTGTAAATGGAGAATTCCTTCAAATCAATCCTCCCTATGAGCTTGCGTTTACGTGGGTTGAACAGGCTTCCGGTGACTCCGTAGTACGTTGGAAGCTGCGAGAGGAAGGTGAAGGATGCAGGGTACATCTTACCCACACGTTCAATGAGGCTTCAATGATCTCCGGATTTCTCGCAGGGTGGCATGTGCACCTGGATGTGCTGGATCAGATTCTTCAAGACAGGCTTATCGACTTTCCTTGGGAACGAGTGAAAGAATTTCGCAATTATTATGATTCCAAAATGAGTTTAAAAGGAGGAGACGTATGAACGACTTGCTCATGATTCAGCATCGGACATTCGTTAATGTCTCACCGACTGTCGTGTATGAGACGCTTACTACGGGTGAAGGCTGGGACGCATGGTTTACCCAGGGTACAACGGTTGACGCAAGAGCGGGCGGACATATTCATCTTCGTTTTAAAGATTTTGGACCGGACCATATTACGCTGGAGGATGGCGGAACCGTATTGGAGGCTCTCGTAGGCGAGAAATTTGTATTCCAATGGACACCGGGGGAATCCACAACGACCATTTCGTTCACATTAACGAGCTTGGGTGAGGGAACCATGGTTACTGTGCTGGAGTCGGGATATACTCGATCAGAGCAGGATCTAAAGGCATTCGGAGATTGCGCTGTCGGTTGGGGGGAAGCGCTGACCCTTCTGAAATATTATCTGGAGTATGGAATCACATACGGCGCAGTACCCAGACACTATCTAGACAAAACAATGACCGATGAATACGTGAAACGAACGAATAACTTCATAGCAAAGCATTAAGGAAAACAGATGGAGCAGTGATGAACATGGATATTTTCGAGGTCTTGGCAGAGCCTCACAGGCGTTTTATGCTGGATCTCCTACGAGTTCGCGAGCGGTCCGTCGGGGAACTGGTCGAGGAGAGTCAATTGAGTCAACCCGGAGTTTCCAAACATCTCCGGATATTACGGGAAGCCGGATTAGTAAACGTGCGATCTGACGCCCAGAAAAACATCTATTCCATTAGCCCTAAGCCGCTCCGAGAAATCGACGCTTGGCTGGAATTGTACCGTCATTTCTGGTCCGATAAGCTTGATGCGCTGGAGCTTCTTGACAACGAACAAAATTAGCCATTCCAATGGCAATCATAATCACAGAGAAAAGAACTCTCTAAATTAGAGGGTTCTTACATTTATATCCATGGGTTTACGAGTCGTAGATACGCTGATACCATCCCCATATAATAGAAACCGAAACCTGACAGCAGTTATGTCATTGTTTATCTAACGTTTCCCGTTAGCTTAACCTTTCTATGTACCCCGCTTGCCCTCAATATATACAAATATTCTTCACGTCTCCGTTACTTTAATGACTTTTCTCTACATATGATTGCTTCAAATATTTTTTTACCTGTAGAGTCTATCATAGTTCCTTGAGAAGGCTCTTTTTTAGTAATCCATTTTATTAATTGAGCAAAATAATAATCCATAAGAGAATTCGAGAAAAAAGAATAGTTTGATAGCAATACAACCCCTACACGGAGTTCCTTGTTGAAAGCTAGATAACTATTAAAACCAGCTGTGCCCCCGTTGTGCCAGAGGATACCTTTATCTAGAAGTTTATCCTCACCCCAGCCAAAATAACGGTTTGAATTTCCGATCCATATAGGGAGATGACTTTTTTGTAGTGTAGAGGCTATTGGATTATCATCATTTAGATTGGCTTGGACAAATAAACTCATATCGCTAACAGATGACTTAATCCCCCCAGCTCCTTCATGTATAGAAAGATCCCAATGAGGGACTCTTTTCCCTGTTGAAGCATGTCCATTCAAAAACCTGCCATCTTGTTCTGAATCAAGCATAACGGCTGTCTCATTCATATTTAATGGACTCGTTATATATTTTTTTAACAGTTCGTCATACTTGCTTCCTGACACCTTACATAGAATGTTTCCGAGTATGGCGACACCGATATTGGAATATCCAAACGAACCAATGCTATCCGTGTAGTCAGCATTAGATAAAAAAGCAGTTAAATCTTGCTCGGGATTAACTATCAGTAAGTCGCTTCCTCATTAATGCATTTTCTAATTCTATTCCTCTTTTTAGCACTTTCTTACGTTCAACAATGTCAAAACCGAATTTTCTATAGAAATCCTGTGCAGTCAAACTGACGTGTGAGGTTAATTGTAAAAGTTTTTTTTCTTTCGCTTCTTTTAGAATATGCTTCATCAGCAGCTTTCCAATGCCTTTACCGGCATGTCCACCACGCACAAAGAAATGATCTATGTAGCCAGTGTCTTGGAGATCCGCATACCCCAATATCTCACTTCCATCGATTACAACATATGGATTAATGTTTTTAATTCGATCTTTCCATGCTTCTGAATTTATATGATCAGGAGCCCACGCTTCCAATTGCTGTGCACTATAATCATTTTTGGCATTCTCTCTGATTGATGAGACGAATACCTCCCTCAATTGAGACTCTTCTCCATATTGGTATTTTCTTATTTCCATTCTCGCACCTCATTTATTAGATATTTGACCTAACCAACTAAAGATTCGAACGGTACAGTTTGCCCCAAGAACACAAGATAATTATAAAATCATAAAAGATACAGGTCAGTAATAGACCGCGTAAGGGCTGAATTAATCAACGCTGAGATCATTACATTCAATTAACCTAACTACGCCGGACTTCATGATGGACAAATAATTCATAGAAAATCTGCTTCTTTGTTTGCAAACACAGCCGATTTTAAATTTCTTGCCTCAGGTCATTCTTGACCTCCGCTTTGATAATGTCATCAAATCATATACACCACATATTGGAAATATCCTGCCCATTAACTAAATGAATTTGCATGGAAATATAGTTAGATACTTATCTATTCGGTAACCGGACTATGTTCGTGTCCCCCGACAGAAACAAAATAACCCCCAATCAAATTATTTGATTGGGGGTTATTTTGAATATGGTGTTGTTTGACGGATACGCCATCTAGGAAACACTAACATTTCTTTTACGTAATTTCTTAAATACCGAGTATTCCTTATTGGACTTAATAAAACTTAATATTCTTTCGGCACATTCTGTTGGATTCATCTCTTCCGTATTTACTTCAAGGTCATATTCATCAAAGCAATATACTTTGCTAAACTGTGAAGCTGCTAGTCCAATCTGTCTATCTCCTCTTGTTTGCTCTCTTCTTATGAGTTCTTCTTTCGAGCATATTACACCTATAAATATCGTAGGATGATCGAAAAATTGATCAAGAAACTCATTAAAACTCTTGTCACTAGCGATTATGCTATCTACTATTACATTAAAACCCAATACGGATAACAATTTAATTGTCGAATGGTACACTGAGACTATGGAATCATCAACTATTTGTGAGACAACTTGATGATCTATTTCTCTTGGAGGTTCATCTGGAAATTTATTATTAACAAAGTCATTGTAATTATTAAAAAAATCATCAATTGATAAATGATAAAAAGGAATCTCTTTCTGATTTAACAATTCAGTCGATATGGAAGTCTTTCCAGAACTTGAAGTTCCATTTAGAAAAACTAATATCCCTTGCTTCAATTTAACCATCCCTTCAAAAAAATCATTACGTATTTCAGATAACGTTATATTCACAAAGTTTATAAAATTATCCAACTCAGAAAATATTCGAGAAACGATTGGAATATCCTGCTTAACTACATCATAAGGAGTTATTTTGTCATTCTACTCATACCGGATGACCACCTGAAGAATGTTTAAAATTAATGTGATTTGATATATTTAAGATCATAAAGGAAATTGTTTAAATAGAAGACTCTGTTAATCATTTATGTTGATAAAATGCTAAAAAAGGACTTCATATTCTGAAGTCCTTTTTACTCATGTAGAAATCTATGTATTTTAAAAGATTATTTATCAAGTTGTACGTTCGGACAACTTTATTTCAGAAATGAAACGTTCAATGTCACTAGGCGAAATTTTCACACTACCCCAAGAAGAAGATTTGTAGAAAATTTCAATTCCATCTTTTGAAGATAACAGCCGATAACCTGTAAATATTTCTTTTGTAGTCGATATTCTTGTTATTTCTTCATAGGAAATACGACTTCTAAAGGGTCCACCTTTAACAAATAAATGGTCTTGATAGAAAACATATTTAATAGAAAATGCAGACCATAAAATAAACCCAACTGATAAAGCACAAAGGGACAGTACAACAATTGTTTCAATAATTGATCTTTCGTTATCTACACTCAGAGGGATTATAAATACAGCAAGTAATACTAATAACGTGATGGATATAGTCACTACAAAAAAGTTGTCTATTTTCGAACGAAACATCATATTAAATCCCCCTCTAAACTTTATACGAATTATCAAACATAGACTTTCATACCTATTATTTTTTTACAATATATAAAGGGATTTTCTAATAATTTTAAGTTCTTAATGAATCATATGTTCCATGAATTAGAAGTAGCTCTCTACAATATTAGCACATATTAAAAGAATCCTTCCCTTTAGCTGCATCTCTCGCAACGGCTCAAATCTTACTCATAGAAGGGCGACGGATGTGCTTACCTTGTTCCCAAGTCTATGAGAGGTAAGCGTGGTGCCTCCCCACCCTCCATTTCTAGATCACCGACACAATGCCTATAACGTAAAGACACATCTTCCTGCCTTGCCTCACAAAAGCCAACACAGACCCACTCTCGCTTCAGCAACATCATTCATTGAGGATGATCTTCAACATGCCTACGAGTGACACTGATGCTATCTTGTATTTCCCCCCCCCACCAAATACCTGTACTACAAACTGATCGTGTATTATCTCGTAGATAATTACATATTCTCTCCAAAGTTCTCGAAGGGATTGACAATACGAAATAAATACCATATTTTATGAATGAACCATTCATTCTCAAAAATTCAATCTTTCTTTTTAGCTTTTTCAGGATTACTTTACTTGTACTCAGCATTTTTGAAAGGAGGTAATTTCATGAAATTAATACTCACGCGTCCATTTTTACTCCGTTCGATAGGACCAAGGCCCATTTCGACATTTCTTTGAAATATCATTCTAAATTTTAAAATAGGAGGAATGAATTTATGAACACGGAACGCGCTATTATTATTGGTGGCGGCATCGCCGGGCTGCTGGCAGCTAAAGTACTGTCTGGATTATATGTCGAGGTTATCATTGTGGACCGAGACGCTTTTCCTGAAGAGCCTGAAAACCGTCCCGGAACACCTCAGGCTTTCCAGCCCCACCGACTTACGCCTCGCAGCAGAATTATTCTAAACCGTTTATTCCCTGGATTTATTAATGAATTAATCAACAATGGAGCTCACCCCACGCTTGGGAAGACCACGCATCTTTTCAGCCCTTACGGCCGGATGATCGCAATCGAACAAAATCACGATGCGTCATTCAGCAGAGCCCTGTTCGAATGGGTCATGCGCAGCTATATTCAGGGTATCGATAATGTTCTTTTGCTTGGCTCGAATGATGTGATTCATCTTCAAACAACAGAAGATCATTCACGAGTAACAGGCATTGTTGTCAGGGAGCGTACCTCGGGTGAACGTCAGCAGTTAACGATGTCGGCAGACCTTGTCATCGACACTAGCGGCCGTTTCTCCAAAACCGTTCAATGGCTATCCGAGCTCGGGTATGAAGTTCCGCAAGCTGAGCGATTAAAAGTATCTCTGGGGTACAGCACACGACGTTATCGCATCCCTGGAGGTCGCAAGGAAAAGCTGGATGGGATTCGCATGGAAGGCGATCCTCTCGCAGCGTCACATGCAGGCGCTTTTTCGATCATTGAAAACGATATAGCAGAAATGGTACTCTGGAATTTGAACGGTCGATATCCCTCCACCGACCCGGCATTATTCGAACAAGAAATTCGGCAACTAGGGAACCCATTATTGAATGAAGCGCTGCAAGGACTGGAACCGATCGGGCAACCTCGTGGTTTTCGGGTTCCAGAACTGTCAAGGCAGCGATTTGAACAGATGGAACGATGGCCTTCCGGATTGCTGGTCATGGGAGACGCCTTCTGTCAACTTGATCCTGTTTACGGACAAGGAATGACGCTTGCGGCGATTGAAGCGGAGATTCTTGAAGCATGTCTTCACCAACAGTTGAGTCGCCCCAAACCTGACTTCGAACTCGAAGTCCTTAATCGGATGCAAGAAATCATTAAGCCGGCCTGGTGGTTAAATGTCGTGTCTGATCTTCGCTGGGAAGGCGTGGAGCACATCGGTGCACAACCGATTCAAGGTTTGACGTTCGCGCAGCACTATTTTGAACATGCCCTCAAATGGTCTACGGAGAATGACAATTACGACATTTTCGGATTATATTGGCTCGTCAACTCCTTGTTCTTATCCCCGCGGGAACTGTTTAATGCGGATATGGTCGCATCCTTGCTGGCTGCGGGTGGTTCCGGTGAAGCTAAGGAATGGTTAGACCAATGGATCGAGGATTCGGATCGACCGCTGCATGAACGATTGGAACAAACGATTCCCTCATTTGAGCAAGCTCCCTTCGCAACCATAGAGCAACTTATGCCATCATCATCATGATCATATACAACAAATAAGTAGAGTAAAAGGAGTGCCTAACCAGTGACACCATTATCCGAAGAACAGTTGATTAAACGGCGAGAAACGCGAAGACAGCAAATCTTAGAAGCTGCCTTAAAAGTATTTGCCCAACGTGGCTTGCATGGAGCCAAGATGAGCATGATCGCTGAAGAAGCCGATCTTAGTGCCGGCCAGCTCTACCGGTTTTTCGAATCGAAGGAAGAGCTGTTCGTCACCTTGATCCGGCAAGTTGCCGAGGAAACTGCTGAGGAGATGGAAAGGATCTACGAGATCTCTGGTTCCCCTTTTGACAAACTTCGCATCTTTACTGCGAGCATTCTGAAGGAGGAAAGCACACAATATCCGTTTAAACTGATCCAGCACGCCAATTCAGCTGAAGATGTGCCGACTGAAGCTAAACAATTGCTGCAGCATTTTTCTGTGAATCGCTATATTGATCAGCTGCTTCCTTTGTTCGAGGAAGGCCAGCAGATTGGGGATTTCGCACAAGGCAATGCCCGCCAGCTCATCTCCGCATTTTTGACCATACTGTCCGCATTGATTACACTCAACATGCCTATCGATGACGATCATCAGCTGCCGGATGCGGATATACTCATGCGAATTGTAGCGGGTCCGCGCGTCCAAGAGCGCTAAACCATGCTCAGGAATTAAAAAGGTGATTGATCTAGTTCCGTTTGGATCCTGATCAATCACCGAAATCTCTCCTGCCCAAGTGCCATCTTAGACGAATCAGTTACTAACAGATTGCTATTTCTCGTTGTTTGAAAAAACTCCTGCTGCAATAAATCCACCTGCAGAGTTCCCTATAACGCCTACTAGCTTGTCAGCATCAATTAATTCATCAATTATGAGCCTCGACTCTTCTACCGCCTGAATTACAACGTTCCAAAACTCTTTTTGTAATACTTTCGAATCATAATAGTCTAACTTCCCCCTCACTCCGTGGTACGGGATTTCAGGTATGATAACCGTGTATCCCCAATCTGAAAGCAATGAACCAAAGAATACATAGTTGTATTAATGAAAATGAAGCAGCTGCCAACCGGCAAACTGCTCCATTATATTTTTGACTAGCTTTCCCTATTTGTTGGATGTATCGTTGCCCACTCTTCTTTAAGCATTCCATAAATTACTCTGTCATGAAACTGATTATGTAACACTTCATAACTTCTAATAACTCCTTCTTGGGTAAATCCTAAACGCTCAGGAATCGCACGACTCTTAGTGTTATTTGTAGCAACTCCAATTTCTACTTTGTGCAAATCCAAATCATTAAAAGCATGAGTGATCATAGTATTACACGCTTTTGTCATTAAACCCATACCCTCATATGTTGATCCTAACCAGTAACCTATTTCAGTACGTCCCGTGTCCCAGTCTATATACAGTAAACCTATTGACCCAACAATCTGCTTCCTGTACCAGATCCCAGCCCAGTATCCATTGTTGTTCGCAAACCGATTTAATGATTTTCTAATAAAAACTTTAGTATCTTCGACGCATTTAGTTTTATTAGGGAATTCCAACCATTGAGTTATGGAGTCACGGCTGTTGTTGACTAAATTAAATAAATCTTCAGAATGCCGTTCCTCAAGGATAGACATGTGCGTGTTTTCATCAATATATGCCTTGTACAAAAATTACCCCTCCCTATAAGTAGATACCATGTATCGGAATATAATCATACAATAATATCATATTTACCAAGAATCTGGGACTTAAATAACCTGCCCGCTAGCTTAACGAAAAAGCAGCCGAACCCATTGACCAGCTGCTAGTTGTGTTATTTAATAAACAGTTTCCGTTAGTTAAACAACTCATATTAAAAATAAGAAAAAAACAAAAAAAACTTTCGCTTTAATGAATTTTCAACCTTATGTATAGTGGATTTTAAAGGTATAACTGAGTCGTTTGCAAGATATTTATATACTATATATCAGGTAAGGGGTGAACTCGAAGTGTTTGCAATGTTAGGTATATCTGGTCTTTCTTTTTTGCTTGTGGCATTTTTTACACCACTACTCATATGGGGATTACGCAGCCTGAAGCTAACGCAGCCCATTCGGTCTGAGCTACCCCCAGATCATCAAGCCAAGCAAGGGACTCCTCTCATGGCCGGTCTTATTTTACTTATTGGTGTTATAACATCTCTACAATTTTATCCTGCACCATTGATGATCTTTTTGTGCGTTACGTTTCTTTTATTCAGTTCTGTCGGGTTTATGGATGATCTCAAAAAAGCAGCTTGGCAAGATCCATCAGGCATCTCTGGACGGACGAAACTTGTGTTTCAATTTGCATTTACATGTATTCTGCTTATTACTTTGTTCCATTCGTTTGCTCTGACAAGCAATATATTGTTGTTCAATGGTTTTCAACTACACTTGCCCGTTTACGTGTACATAACTATCATGTTACTATTTGTGGTTGGATCAGCGAATGCTATTAATTTTACAGATGGCCTTGATGGGCTATTGATAAATGTTGCAATCCCAACTTATTTTTTCTTTTTTCTGATTTCAGACAAGCAAGAAGTCCAAACATTTTCGCTCATAATGATTAGCTGTCTGCTGGGATTATTTTTCTATAATATCTATCCCGCAAGAGCATTTATGGGGGATACAGGATCTTTGGCAATTGGAGGTTCACTCTCCATCTTGGCGGTTATTGAGAAGGTTGAAATATTAATCCCAATCCTGTTTTCTGTTTATCTGGTTGAACAATTTTCGGTCATTCTGCAAGTCTGGTACTATAAACGCACGAAATTGCGCCTATTTAAAATGGCCCCGATTCATTATCATTTCAGCTTAAAGTATGGCTGGAGCGAGAATAAAATCGTCATGGTATTTGGTTTCATTTCTTGGGCGTCCGTACTTATCTGCTGGTTTATTTGGAAATATGCTCTCTAGTTTCTCTCTTATAATGGACAAGTCGTAATAGGGTCTTATTCCGTTAAAACACCCGTTAATGAAATAAGGTAATCTATTTATTATAATCTTACCAATGTACTTGAAGTTTATTACCATTTGGGTCATAAAAATGGAAAAAGGCATGACCATTATCTTCTTTTATATCCTCGACCTTAACTTGATTATCAATTAAGTGTTGATGAAATTTAGTTAATTCTGGACTTGTAAAGCCAATGCTAAATTCTTGTTCATTATCAATTGTAAAATGTGCAAATGTTTCATCTTCGGTAGGGACTAAGATAAGTAAGAAAGGTCCTTCATTTACTTTTAAAATTGCAAGTTCCTCAGTATTGTTTAGTAACTGGAGCCCTAATACATCTCTATACCATTGTGCAGACAGTTCTAAATCTTTAACAGGAATTCTAATATAATGTACTTGTTCAATAAATGATTTACTCATAGCCTTCTCTCCTTTCTTTAATCCGGTATATCAAATAGTTCCCTTTCTATATACCTTTTCCTTCCGATTATAGAATTAACCTGCCCTTTAGCTTTATATCTCATGCCCTTATGCCCAACGGGATTGTATAGAAGTTCTTTTCTTGTGTAAACGACAAGAACTTCTATACAATAAATAAAAAAGCCGCAGAATATGCGACTTCTGTTGTATATATGTTTTTGTCGTACGACAGCTGCTTTCAATTTTTTAGGTCTGCTTCTTATACCAACTTTTGTCCATCTTGAATACCTGTGCAAATTTTTTACAGATAGTTATAATTGCTAAGATTGTAACAAGGATCAAGGTAATTGTTGCACCCGGTGGAGTACCATACTCATATGAAGTTACTAATCCACTTAACATACCAGTTAACGTAATAGGTATCCCTATTAAAATTGTGCTTGAAAAGCTTCTGCTCATGCGCATAGAAATAGCTGCAGGTAAAATTAAAATTGCTGACACTAATAACGCACCTACAATTGGCATAATAATAGCAATGGTTACCCCAGTTAACACATTGAATAGAATCGACATCATCTTTATAGGTAATCCAGCAGTAAATGCCGTTTCTTCATCAAAAATCATTACGTACATTGCCTTACGAAATATTAGATATAAGCTCAAAATGATACCCGCCAATAAATAGAGTATCCAAACCTGCTCCATACTAATGGTTACGATGGATCCAAATAAAAATTGGTTGATATTTAGTGTTGTCCCCCCCTGACTCAAACTAATTAGAAACAATGCTAAAGCCATCCCGGCTGACATCAAAATGGCAATAGAAACTTCAGAATAAGTCCGATATAACATACGCATATATTCCAGTAAAACTGCAATAACTACTACCATCAAGATATTTGTCCAGGTTGGGTTGATGCTGATTAATAGTCCTAATGCCACTCCAGCTAATGAAACGTGGGATAAGGTGTCTGCCATAAGTGATTGCCTACGTAATATGAGAAACAATCCTAACATTGGTGCAATGAATGAGATGATTAGTGAGGCTTGGAAAGCTCTTTGCATGAATCCATAGAGAAACATCTCCAAGGTAAGCCCACCTTTCGTACAAGTTCAATATGTTTATTACAGTAATTTCGAAGTTCATCGTGATCATGTGTGACCATTAGGATCCCCTTCCCGTGCGACTCGCTGTGATGCTTTAACAACTTGTAAAATTCCTCGCGTGATTTAGTATCCATTCCTGTGGTAGGTTCATCTAATACAAACAGATCTGGGTCTGTAGCAAAAACACGTGCTATAGAGATTCTTTGTTTTTGTCCCCCCGACAATTCGCCGATCTTTTTATAACGCATATCCCACATTCCCACCGATTCAAGGGCGCGCCTAACTTGTTCTTTGTCCTCTTTATTTAATTTTCTAAACCACTTGCCTCTTTGATAGCGACCAGACTGAACTAATTCCAATACTGTACTGGGGAAACCGACATTGAACGAAGCAACTTGTTGAGGAACATATCCAACCATCAACTTCTCTCCGAAACGATTATTGGGTGATAAGCTCACTTGCCCGGTTGTAGGCTTAAGTAAGCCTAAAATATTCCGTATTAAGGTGGTTTTAGCAGCCCCATTTTCTCCTGTCAGCATGATAAAGTCCCCTGGGTTTAATTCAAATGAAATATTTGTTAGGACAGGTTCCTTTTCATAATGAAAAGCAAGTTCATCTACTTTAATATAGTACATGATTATATCTACCTCTCTATTCATTCCATGGAAAAGGGAACAAGCTCTATAAAAAATTATCACCTGCTAAACATCTGTCAAACTCCGCTTATCTATACATGACAAACGAACACTAACAATGAGATAAGCTTGTCTAGTAGCATCGATGGTCAATCTCATTTTTAAGAGCCTGTTCCTCTTATTACTTACTTAATAGATGCTGGCTTGCAATGCTTTAAGGTTATGGCGCATTGCTTCCAAATATCCTAAATCGTTTGCTAATAATTCTTCAGAAAGCACCTCTAAATCATATAAGACAGCCGTTTCTGTCCCTGTTTCTGTAGCAACGGTTTGAGCGATAGCGGAGCTAGCCCCTTGTTGATAATAAATAACGGGAACATTGTATTTTTGAACTAACTCAGCAATCTCAGCAATTCGGGAAGGGCTTGGTTCTACTTCAGTAGATAGTCCACCAATCGCAATTTGCTCTAAATCATAACGATCTGCAAGGTAGCCGAATGCTTGATGCTGTACGACAAAGGCTCTGTGTTCTGCATCTTCCAATGTAGTCTGATATTCTTCATCTAACGCCTTAAGCTCTTTCACAAAAGCCTCCGCGTTCTCTTCATATATTTCTTTTCCATCTGGATCTGCCTCAATTAAGGCATTACGAATAGCAAGGACCTGATCTTGCGCCAATACCGGATCAAGCCATATATGAGGGTCTTGATTTTCATGGTCATCAATCAATACAGAAACAATATTTGATTCTGCATGGACATTATTTTCATTATCATAAAGTACAGCCTTCGTTTCGAAACTATCTCCTGTTGTTTTATATTCAAAACGCTCAGACTCTTGATTGGGTACAGCTTCCCAATCTTGGTCTGCATCTTCTCTGATGAACCAATTCCATTGTTCATAATTTGTCTCTTCATTAGATTCGGCAACAAGTGTAACAACATCGCCTGTATGATAATGATCTGCTAAGCCCACAATCGATAGTTCTTCTTCGGCTTGTGCATCGCTATGATCTTCATGTTCATTTCCTACGTGGCCTTCATCTACGTTCACATGGGCATCATGATTATCAATATTAAGTTCTACTGGCTCCGATTCAGCGTAAACATTATGATTATTATCATAAACAACGGCTTGAACTTCAAAGCTTTCTTCCGGAGCTTCGAAGGTAAATGTTTCTGTTCCTTGTCCAGAAATAGCTACCCATTCTTCATCAGCATTTGCTCGTTGATACCAATGCCAGTGATCATAATCTGCATCTCCTGTTAATTTTGCCGTAAGCTCAATCTCATCACCCGTGTGATAGTGATTAGCTACACCTTCAACTTGTACACTTTCTGCATCCGATTTTTCAGGTCCATCTGCTGCTCGTACAATGATGAGATTGTCATTTTCTACGGTATTCAACAAACTCTTTGTCCAAAACTCCATCTCATCACTGCTGTAAACAAATACATCTGCTTCGCTTACAGCTGCAACATCTTGTGCACTAGGTTCATAATGATGGGCATCTTGCCCTTCGGAGACCATTAGGTGCACATCCGCTCGGTCTCCAGCAATGTTTTTAGTGAATTCATACATAGGCAAAAAAGAAGCTACAACAGAAATTTTGGTTCCCTCGTTGTTAGTGGAATCTTCTGTGTCTTGTGACTGACATCCGAAAAGAACTGCTGTTACAGTAAAAAAAACTAATATGGTTTGGAGCATTTTTCGATTCATCTATAAATTCTCCTTTGCTATAGTAAAAAAAGTAAAACGAAAGCAGAGAGAAGAGAAGCTTTTTGCCTCTCTTCTCCGCTGTGCTTAATGCGCTAATTGGTCACGAACTATACCATCTGCGTCTAAATTCGAAGGATAATAAGTTGGCCAGTGTGTAACCTCTTCTAGTAATTCTTCACGATTATCTCCCCAATATAAATGGTAGTGATGTGAATCCGTTGGGGATATGAGGTGGTCACTGAATTGAATATATTGTGGCATATCATCATTTTCATCCACTAGTTTATAAATAAAACGCACGCCTCGATTACCTGCTTCGTAATTAAGAATCTCGTATCCATCATATTCGTAGTCACCTTCAAATTGTTGTCCGTCACGGAAAAACGTTACATTACCATTCTCAATAATGATTCGTTCTACATCTGTTTCATACCCAGTTTTATAGTATTCTTTGTATTCTTCCGGTGTCATATCACCCTCTTCTGCTTTGTGTTCATAAACTTCGTCTAAATCACCAGCTAAAAGGTAAGGGTATACAGACTGCCAATCTCCTTCCCAGTCAGATAATTCACGATCTTTTACTTGTTCATCTTCAAAAATGCCTGCATTAATATTTTTGCTTTCCTCATCGTGACCATGGTGGTCATCGATAACGATCGTAACGGGTTCGGACTCTGCGTACACTTCATGATCATCATTGTAAAGTGTGGCTTTAATTTCTAAGCCATCAGTTGTTGCCTCCCCTTTAAAGGTTTCACCCTGTTGACCAGAAGCCGCTTCCCAATCCGTTTGTTCACTTTCTTTTATGTACCAATGCCAGTGGTCATAATCAACATTTTCACTGAGTACAGCAGTTAATTCGATTGTATCTCCGGTATGATAATGGGCACCTAAGCCTTCTATCGCAATTTCTCCTGCCTCTTGTACTTCTGTCTCTTGTACGTTTGTCTCTTCTGTTTCTGCCGCGTTATTATTAGTAGTTGCCACTTCTTTTGTATTTTGGCATGCTGCTAACATTACGCTTAAAGCCAATAAACTAATAAACAAAGATAATTTCTTCAAGTGTGTTCTTCCTTCCATTTTTAGCTTAATCGTAATTATTACGTTTTAAAATTTACACGGACTTATACTATTTGTCAAGGTTAAATATACTTTTGTGCTGACTTTAAAATAACAAAGATATATTTTAATAATGATCACGGCTATACGCTCAACATAAGTCATAAGATTAGTGCGACTTCACTTGCGCTATTAACACAGTAAACCGTCTCCTCATCACTTAGCAGCTATATAACAGTTGTATGCCTTAAACCTAGACAAGCGCTGAGAACCGTTAAACTGATTTCTTTTTCATAATTATTTGTCTACTCCTTTTAGAAAGCATTAATCAAATTTTAATAGTAATAATTACGATTAAGAAAGACTATAATCTTATTTTTCATTTATGTCAACAAAACTTATCATCTCTTATTCAGTCTGAAGCATTTAAGAACAGTTTGATAACAGCACAGCTCAGCTTTATTCGCTGCATCATAGGCTATTTTTTCCCGGTGGTCTAACGAAAACAGCCTTAAATCCTGTGTGTGTACCTTGACCGTTTTTTGCCTCAGCCCAGATTCCACTCGGGATGTGTCCTTGCCTTTACTAATGATAGGCGCTCGCTTGCATATTTCTGATTCCCACCTTATATAGCAAACGCTTTCATTCTAATTCACTTTCAGGCTCCTGTTCTCGAACATGCTGAACAAATGCCATGTATTTCAATCTTTTTAGAGTTAATTGTATAAGACTCCGGCACTTCTATATGGATTATTGGAACACTTTTTAATAAATACAATTCGTTACATGTATCGCAAATAAACGTGATGTTGTTTTCGAGTTCGCTTTTTAAAATAAAGTGGGAAACTCTTGCAAGAAAGCACTCTTCAAGCAATCCAATACTGACAAATAACCTCAAATTACGATAAACCGTATCATAACTTAAACCAGGGTGGAGATAAGACATAAACGAATATATTTCATTAGGTGCCGAATAACCCTCTGTGGAAGCAAAGAATTCAGCTAACAATATACGGTGACTCGTTATTCTAACACCCTGATCATCCATAGTTTTTACTATTTCTCTAAACTTCGCATTCATGTCCATCACCTTTTGATCTATGAAAATATTAGAAGAAGTAAATTTACTATTTTGGCAAAGCACTTGTTTTTAATCAAAATGGAGCAGCTGCCAACCAACAAAAC
The DNA here is from genome assembly GCA_023715865.1 of Neobacillus mesonae. Classification (GTDB taxonomy): domain Bacteria; phylum Bacillota; class Bacilli; order Paenibacillales; family Paenibacillaceae; genus Paenibacillus. The sequence continues at coordinate 734,346 of JAMBOW010000001.1, read as the reverse complement.
TACTCCATAAAGGATTGAACTAGCCATACTCAAACACTACATTTAGTAAAGAAAAAATTAACCTTAATCACTTTTAATTGCAGCCCATCTTTTGAAATGATTCGCTAGTTTTGGAATTTCGAATAATTTGAGAGACTTCCGCATATAGCTTTCGACTATTTTCTTCATTTCCTCTTCATTGAAAATATTCATAAGTAAACCGCCTTAACTTAAGAAATTCTAGTTACCAGCTGGATTTCTTAACTCCTGGAATCATCCCCTTATGAGCAAGTTCACGAAACACAATGCGGGAAACTTTAAATTTTTTCAGATACCCTCTTGGTCTTCCGGATACTTCACAACGATTATGCAATCTTGTGGGAGAAGAATCTCTCGGCAATTTTCGAAGAGCTTCATAATCCCCTTTCTCCTTCAAAGCTTTACGTTTTTCAGCATAGCGTTTAACAATCTCCTGGCGTTTTATTTCTTTGACTACTTTCGATTTTTTAGCCATTCTTCCATCTCCTTATTCGTAATAATTACAATTAATTATAATATTTCATATTCCTTTGTCAATTGAATAACTGAAAAACATGATCTACAAATCAATAAATAGAGCATAGAATATGGGCTGCAACGTTTATACCTTTTTGCATCCTCCAAGTGCCGGACTTCATCCTACACTGCCTTCTTAAAATTAAACTTAGGGGCTGCCGGGAGGCGCAAATCATCAGTTGGTTTTTCTCGCTTAGTGAGACTAATCTATTTTTAACTGACCTGCCCGTTAGCTAAATGAATAGCAGCAGTAAACTTAGTTCTTTTATTTATTCGAAAAACAAAAAAGCCGCTAAATTAGCGACTTTCAAATGAAAATATGTTCTTTTCCCCTGACAATAATTATGGTGTTACCGTTGATTAGTCCGCTGGAGTAAAGAGATAGAAGTCAGGTGCAGCGCCGCTCTAACTTAATGTTTCGATAACAACTGCTTCGCAAGCTTGCGATCTTCTTTATCCTTGCTCGTGTTCGAAATGTTCTGCACTGCATCCAGCACCCCCTGTTGTTGCCAGACGGAAGGTGTCCAATAATCTAATACGCTCAGGGCCAAGTATTGAAGATCCCCTTTATCTGACTCAAGAGCAGTTTGCACCAATGGAAGACCTATTCCTTCATAATCATAAAGATCTTGGACAATGCATCGCAGGCAGTCTTCTTGTTCTGTAGAGAGCTCAGAGTGTATTACATAGTGTTCTGCAAATACGCAAAGATCGATTATATCCTGTCGATGATTCGATTGCATCACGGCACGGTATAAGTCTTGGTTTGTTGGATTGACCTTCAGAAGCTCAAATAGCTTGGAACGAATGTCCAGCTTGTAGTAGCGGGCAATTTCGATGGCCTCTGCGTCGATCCTTTTCTCTATAGCTTCTATAGCAAGCTGCGGCCATTTGGGATCATTACTAACAGGAAGGATCGCTTGCTGAATTGATAGGCGCTCCTGCTGCTTCCACTCATCATCTGATTGGTCTTCCCAGATTTCTTCAGAGTTTAAGTATTCGTCTATTGTCATAAGTGGGTAAAAGTCTTTAAGTAATTGGCAGTGATTACGTGCATGGGACACAAAGCGAAATAGTGTCGCAGTCTCAAATAAATAATCATTAATATCATGGTCCATTGCCTCACCAAGCAACGAAACAATAATGCGACCTGCTCCATCATATAGCTCTTTTGAAATCTCCTCTTGGTATAGAGCTATAGCAAGTTCACCTTTGACTGCACAGGTATAAGACAGATAATCAGCTAAGCTGCCTTCACAGCCATTTGTAAGCAGCCAATATTTCATCTCTGGTGTAGTTGCTTCAAGCTGTTCAATAGCTGCCACTTTGCCATAGCCTTGGACCGATTTGGCAAGCTGAAAGATTGTCTGATTTGGTTCTCTGGTTCCTTGCTTCAGTGACATAATGACATATGATGTGAATTCTGAATGCAAGCCAATCGTGAACAAGAGGTCCTTGTACTTCTCACCATGTATACTGCCAAGTACAAGAATGGCGAATTTCACAACCTCCCGATGCGCTGCATGCTCAAGCAGCCAGACGGCCTCCTGCTCCACAAGAGCTTCATCCAGCTCGGCTTGCTCTAATCGATTCATGAACTCTGAAACGCTGCTTGCCATATGGTCAAACGTAATTTGTTCATAGGTTGCCTTGCGTGTTTTATTCGTAGGATCTTTAAGCTGCTGTTCGAATCGTTCGATGAGTTTCTTGGTATGTAACGGATTAGGCATCTCCACTACACCATAATCAGCATAACCCGCCGCCATTCGCGGATGATTCTCGTCATATAAATACTGATCATCGGGTAAGTAGTCGTCTATGATCATGCCATGCGTCTTAACTTGTTCTTGTAAATAAGGGACGATCGCCTTTTTATGCTCCCAGGGAAGGAAGTTCAGCTGAAGTGAATCGTTCAATAAGGTAGCATTGTCTATCTTGATCACACAATTGAAGTTAATAAACCCTCCAAGCTTAACCGTAACTTTCTGCTTAAGACCATCACTCGTTGTAAGAGTTCCTGATAATTTGGAGAATGGCTTGATATGAGAAAATATATATTTTCGTTGTTTCTTATCCACTGTAAAGCCATCAATAATGAGCTGCTCTTCCTTTAACTGATGATGGACCTCAATGGAGTGCCCTTTATAATCAACCTTCCACGTTCGATGCACTTCTTTTTCTACATCTTTCATCGCATTTTGCATCTCGCGTTTAAATTCCTCTTTAATTCCCATTCGTGACCTTCCTTCGTGAGTGTTCTTTATCTCGATTTTAATGACGATTCAACATCTATAACACATACTGCACCATCATACCATGAACCTATGGTCTGTAGGCGCTATTCCATCTACTATTCTGGAAGCCCCTATTATTAATAACTCCTGCGAACAACGTGCCACCATAAGCTCAAAAAGCTGTCCTAAAAAGTCATAGTGGATAGATGACCTTCGGGGACAGCCCTGCGTTTATCATATGAATTTTTGTCCTCATCGCATTCTCATATTTCCTTAGCACGCATGGATTTAGGTATGACATATAGGGGCTTAACTAACCACGCTACTCTAACATAAAGCCAATACCACAATACAGATGTTACACAAAATTTGTATGCGACTACGGCATAATCCCCGCTTCGATCAGTTTCCAGACCGATTCAAACTCAGCTCTGAAATCAATCCGCAGCCAGTTGTCTGCATAAGCCGGCGCGGAGAAATAAGAAAACGCTAGTAAAATAGCCTGCAGCTGCTCAGTGTCCTCTATGCCGCTCGCTGCCTTCAAGCTGCCTATTAAATCGCCAATATGCCGAACAAGGACTGCCGGATTCCCGTCAATATAGGCCGTATACAGCTTAAACATTTCTGTCTCACGCATATAAGCTTCATATTTTGAATGACTTAATACCCATAGCCAGTCGTGCACGATGTCCTTCTTAGATGAGTATTTGTCCGTATCAAATGGAAAAAGTCTCGCCAGTTCATGGTCCAGCCATGATAACGCAAGCTCGGTCCACAACTCTTCCTTACCCGAAAAGTACTTGTAGATCGCAGCATGAGTTGTCCCCAGCTCTGATCCGACTTTGGACAGATTCACTTTCTCCATCCCGTGTTCGACGACCATTCGATGTGCGGTTTGTAAAATGAGTTCTCTGCTTAAGTTTTTCATAGCTCTATTATACAGATTGCCAATATAGGTTACAACTATTGATTTTTGTAACTAGGCATTGTATGCTAAGTTTGCTCGTTTGTTACAAATTTCAAAATATGTAACTTGCAAAGGAGAATGATGTGATGAAGCTTTCAAATCGTACCATCGTCGTTACAGGCGGCACGTCCGGTATCGGTCTTGCCTTCGCCTTGGAGTTTTTGAATCGCGGCAATAAAGTCATTGTTATCGGTCGAAATCAAGCAACACTTGATCAAGTAACGAACAAACATAGGGGACTTATCGGGCTGCAAGGCGACGTCTCCAATGCGAGCTCCGTTCGTGAAATGGCTGCATTTATTCGTGATCGTTATCCAGAAGCCTCGATCTTATTCAACTCGGCTGGTATTATGCGTGCATTCGATTTGATGGACAATAACCTCGATTTGGAGCATACTACCTCAGAGGTTGAAACGAACTTGAACGGCACCATCTGGATGACAGAAGCCTTACTCCCGCAATTAATTCAACAAGACGAATCTATGATTGTAACCGTAAGCTCCGGTCTGTCCTACGTCTCTTCGCCCATCCATCCCGTTTATTCAGCTACTAAGGCAGGAGTGCATATGTTTACCAATGCGCTGCGAATCCAGCTTAAGTCTGCAAAAAACATCCATGTTATGGAGCTCGTCCCTCCCCTTGTTGCGGAAACCAATCTTCAACCAGTCATGCACAGCGGCGGTCGTATTCCCAATATGAGCCTGGATACACTCCTGAAGCGCGGGATCCACGGAATGGAAAATAACAAAAAGAGAGTTGTTCCGGGCTTCTCCAAGTTTTTACGATTTGCCGGCAAATACTTTCCGGATGCCCTTTCAAAAGCAATGGCTCGGTGATGAAGACCGCCGTGCTTCAATTACTCAATCGTATGGATCCGGTTTACGTTTATATAACTCGCGAACTGGTCTGGGACTTTCAGAAGTACTCCGCTATGGGGCGGCTCTCCGTATCTAACGTCAGAACGTTCCATTTCCTCTTACGATTTGCATGAGCAATCTTGTCGAAGATCTCGTCTGGTCGTCGTGCCCTTGTAGTCTTAAGAATCCTATTGGTAAAAGGGCACTTCCCAGTTCACGTCAATTTTCTGCACCACTAACGGTATTAGCGTAGATTCTACTACGACACCGACGGCCGTTCTGCTTTGGACGAAATAGGATATTGCAGTAAAAAGGGGCACCGACCAGTGCTTGGCTAACTTCAAGTGATAGAGATATGAGCGTCGCTTAAGCAGCTACTAATCGGCAAAACTGTTTAAGCCTATTTTTAATTACTTTTTCCGTTAGCTTAATAATGCAATTTGAGTCAAATTACATCTTAACAAAACCGTCTTCCCAATGATTTTTATCTAGTTCATACTCTTCAATGAAAAAATGATCAGCGTAATCTTTAAAACCAGGAAGATTTTTGTAAGTTTCCACAACTAACTTTGCTCTTTCGAATGATGAGTAAATGCCTATTAGTTTTGTCTCATCATACATCCCATCTTCCCCAACTTCATAAGAATGTTGAACTAAAAAAGCAGTTCTCAACTTCATTCACCTCTTATGCTAAACTCGTTAAAATTAGAACTATCTGTTAGCTTAATAAAAAAAAGAGCAGCTGCCAACCGGCTAGCTGCTCTGTGTTATTTTCAACTAACGTTTCCCGTTAGCTCAATAACATGTTCAATTATATGTACATACATCAAAGAGCCTCTATTAGGACACAGGTACGCTTCCAAGCACATAATCGGTGAGCATACTTAGGGCGCCTGGGAGAATGCCCTTTCTGTATATCCAGGCTCATCTATTGACTTAAGTCAATGCAAGGATACATCACCCTAGTTACAATTACAGTGTTAGAAACCAGTTAAGACCTTACTGGAGCCTCTCCTTAATTCGGCTTAGCGACTATAGAGTAAGGGCCGAGATAACTGGTTAGTTGATGTTGGGGTACCCGGTCGACTAAGGGAGATGTCCTCCACTTTTGTTCGCATCTCTTTATCCGTCGTTACTTTCCCTATCCGTTTTCAACGTTTAAAGAACCTCTTGTAAATATCCATTACAGTGAAATAACCGTTAGGAGGCAAACCTATGAGAGCCATGGTTCAAATTTCGTATGGTCCACCGGAAGTGATTGTTATGCAGAACGTTCCGAAGCCGTCGCCTGGAAACAAGGAGCTTCTCATACGTATTCAAGCTGCCAAAGTAGGGCCGTCGGATTGCGCTTTTCGCAAGGGCAATCCATTTATGATTAAACTGTTATACGGACTATCCAGGCCGAAATTTTCAATAGGAGGAACCGAACTAGCAGGTGTGGTCGAAGCAGTCGGTGAGGAAGTAATGCATTTTAAACCAGGGGATCGCGTATTGGGTATGAGCGTCAAAAACTTCGGTGCTTTCGCCGAATATAAGTGTCTTTCCGAAGAGAGCCCGCTTGCGATTATACCGGACAATATTACCTTAGAAGAAGCTGTCGGTATTTGTGACGGAGGCGCCACCGCATTGACGTTTTTGAGAGACAAGGCAAGATTGCGGGAACGACAGAAAGTGCTGATTTATGGTGCCTCAGGGGCAGTCGGTATTTACGCTGTGCAATTGGCCAAATATTATGGAGCTGAAGTAACCGGTGTTTGTTCTGGTGCCAACGAAAGTCTGGTAAGAAAAGCTGGGGCTGACTTCATTATTGATTATACCCAAGAGGAGTTTACGAAGGCAGACAAAGCCTATGATGTCGTTTTTGATGCTGTGGGCAAACTCTCTTTCTCGGCATGCAAGCGTGTGCTTATGTCCCAGGGAATTTATCTGACTACCGCACCCAGATTGTCTACCCTAATGCAAATGATGTGGACATCCATGTTTAAAGGCAAAAGAGCTATTTGGGCCACAGCCGGGCTTATGCAAAACAAATCAAATTTGGAGTTCCTGATGGATCTCACCAACAATGAAACACTGCATGCTGTGATCGATCGTCTATATCCTTTAGAGCGTCTGCCAGATGCCCACAAATATGTAGAGACCGAACGTAAAAAAGGTAATGTGATAATTCAGTTCTAAATCCACCCGTTACCCTTTCACTTGTCGTTTTTATGATACCGTCATACCGTTCACCGTGAATGATTTTAATCTCCTGCCTGTTAGCTTAATGAAAAAGGAGCAGCTGCCAACCGGCAAACTGCTCCATGATGTTTTTGAATTAACGTTTCACCTCAATCATTTGAAACGATAATTATAGTTGGATTGGCTTGTAACTCAACGCCTGCTCGACAATCTGCTCTGGTGTCAATTCAAACTCATTCCAAAAAATCAAATTACGTTTCCCGTTAGTTGAACAATTTTACTACTAGATTATTCCCATCCAGCACGCTTTAATATATCTCTTACAAAATCGCTTTTTGCATTTGTATATCCAGAACGGTCATCCCTAAACTGTTCAGCAAGATTTAGTTTCAACTGACTGTATTTTTTTGCGTCTACCGGATGACTTCTCAAATAGTCTCGAAAAAGAATATGACGTCTATACTCAGCATTGTCAACAGTACATAAGTAAAGGTGATGCCAATCTACATCCTTTGGGGGAATGAAAGCTTCTCTTCCTATTGCCCCTAAATCCCCTTCATGTACATAGCCAAGAGTTGAAAGTCTATTAATAGCCGTTTGAACATCTGCCTGTGAAGTAACTATCACATCCATATCAATAATTGGTTTTGCTGCTATTCCCGGAATCGCCGTGCTTCCGACGTGCTCTATAGTGACTTCAAGATCACTTAGTACTGGAAACACAAAATCCCTTAACTCTTCAAATTTCCTAACCCAATTAGGATTGTACTTAACTACGACTATCTTGCCTCCCATAATCCATCCTCCTAATTTCTTGAGAACCATCCATTGCAGAATGACCTTCACGGCGAGTTTAAGTCAATATCGGCATGCTCGATGTCGTGTTTTCAAGGTCTCGTAAGTGCTATTCTAAAACCAAGATCATCTATCTTGAAATCGGGCATGCTTTTCCTTCTACTCGTAGAACCACAGTTGTTCTCAACTTCAGCCCAACTGCCTCCCCGGAAGACTCTATAGTTCCCATATCGTTCAGTATCATATAGATCCCAGCACCATTCCCAGACGTTCCCAATCATATCGAAAAGCCCCCATGGATTAGGAAGCAGTTGTCCAACTTGATGGACTGATCCATTGGAGTTTTCTTGATACCATGCAATTTGATCAATTCTTGCATACCGATATCCCGTGGTTCCCGCTTTGCAGGCATATTGCCATTCAGCGTCTGATAGTAATCGAAAGCCATTCGCTGTCTTGTTATATATCGTGTTCTCACTTTCATTTGTGATTATGTAGCATTCAGTCCTGCCAAGCATTCTGGACAATTCATTACAAAAGGCAAGCGAATCCATCCACGAAACTTCCGTAATGGGCAGGTTATTCACAATAGGCTCTACATCTTCTTTATGCATGACCCAATGATACAACTGCTGTGTTACCGGATACTTCATTACGTGGAAAGGTGCGATCGTTTCAGTCCATGTAATCTCCTTTTTATTACTTCCAGGGTTCGATAACGTGTAATTAGAACTAAGCCATTTATTCGTATTAAGATAATCACGTAATTCAATGGTTCCTCCCTTTACTGGCACCATCAAATTCATTAATTCTTTTAGAAAATTATCTCTGTCACTTCCGTACTTTTGGATTGACATGATGGCCTCCTCTCAATATGGACTCCCACTATCTAGCCACCACCCGAAGGCACCCTATTATTGAAGCGCACGAGTGCTCTCTTCTTCATACCAACGCAGGAGGCGAAATACGGAATACAAGCGTCAAACGGCTAAAAGATGAACGTCACTGTCTCAGGCCTCGTTCACGATCCGGGCTTAGTCCCGTCGTTGCAGGAGCAGAAAGCCTATGGCTACGTCACTTCATGATCTAGTCTACGTGAAAATCGGCAATATGAACAATCGGTGAAGGATCCGACTATGGATGTAAAAGCGATCGAAGCCAGGCTTGTAATGACTTCTTTGGTCGAGATACCTACTAATCTCATTTCAATAACTTGCATCTTCACTTCTACCGGATAGCTAACTCGTGTTGCCAACTCAAAAACGCCTCCCACCTGTTTTTCACATCTTACGACATAGTTGCATTCCCCACCTTTATATTTGTCAATCACCATCCACTCGCACTCATGTGTAGAAGATTTTAAAATGCAACTATTTTCTCAATTTATTATTTAGAGATGGATAAGAATATTGATAAGTTTGCCGAATGGGTCTCTAACAAAAAAACGCCGAACTCCCCATGGCTCCTCAGTTGGTCCATACTCAATCGGAATTCCGGCTTCTTTTATGCGAGTTAACACGTCATCAAGATCGTCAACCTCAATTGATAGATCAGGCACAGGTGTCCCAGAGCCTCCCTCTGATAGAAAACTAACCTGAATGCCCATTATCTCATGCGAACCGTATGTTGTAATAAATCCCATATCCATTAGTTGATGAAGTCCGAGTATTTCCCCGTAAAAATATGAGGCTTTGGAAATGTCCTGCGCTTCAACATTTGCAACAATTCGTTTGATCTTCATTTTTCATCCTCCTAAAGTTTTGACATCTAATCAAGAAGACGATTGAGAAACTGGAGTATATACGTAAGATCATCTGCGGACAAATTCAGTTTGGGACGAGCTAAGTAGTAATGTTTAAATTTTAATATGTGCTGGAGCAACACTCCAAGAAAGCAGTTGTAAGAACCGAGAGCCAACCACTGCGAGCTAGTCAGAACTGGAGGGAGTTGAATGGCATCGTGTGCTTTGCTTCTGCACCTCTACAGACAGACGAGGTATATCATTTCGTCCGAGCCAGGAATAAGCTGGATTCAGCCGAACGTCAGTTGCTCAGCAAACTCTGAATAAGCAGAACAGGTACAAATACATTATCAAGCTGCTGGGCAAAAGTGAGTACCATGTCATTTCCGTCTCGCTCTACCTTTATCGGACTCCAATCACTTAGCAGGCATGCTTTGCCGTCAACGAATACTCCCTTTAATTTCATTGTAGATCCACTGAATTTACTTAGAATTATTATGTAAAGATTATTGCCCTTCTTGGTAAACCGAATCGCCTCTCCATTCTCTGTGAAAGCTTCCGCTTGTATCCAAGGTCTTGTACCATATACCGCATCCCCATTCTGCTTTAGCCAATCTCCGAATTTTGACAATCGGCTTAATTGTTCTGCAGGTATTTGCGCGTCTTCACCACGAGGACCTACATTTAATAATAAATTTCCATTTTTGGACACAGCATCAATGAAATCTATTAATAATGTCTCAAATGAGGCATAGTCTTCATGGCGCTCATTGCGGTTATAGCCAAATGAATTTCCGATTCCACGGGTCATCTCCCATTTATTCGTTTGTATTTTTTTGTATTTCGTATACTCTGGTGTCGCAAAATCATTATGTGGAATCGCTGGTTGAACAAGGTCGGAGAGAATATCGGGATTTTTCTTTATCATCTGTTTTATTATGATGTCCATTACGGTTCGCACCGGCTTAAGCCCCATAAACTTACTACCGGAACTTGTGTGCTTCCACCGGTCATTCACCACCCCGTCAGGAACGACATCATAATAATATGCAAATAAGCGGAATAAGCTGTCCTGGTTAGTAGGCCAACATATATCATTCCATAAAATGTCCGGACGATACCGCTTAATCAGTTCGCGAACCTGGGCATCGGCGTACGCTGAATAATCACTTCCAGGTGTGGAGAATGAATAGTCAACAAGTGTTCTTGAAATCCTGCGCTGAAAAGTCCAGTCAATTCCGCCTGAATAGTAAATGCCAAAGCGCATTCCTTCTTTACGAACCGCTTCAGCCAATTCTCCTATGAGATCACGCTCACTAAACCAGTTTTGCTCATGAGGATTATTAACCTTAGTTGGCCATAGGCAGAAGCCTTCATGGTGTTTGGAGACGATTACTACATATTTTGCACCAGCATCGCTGAAGGTTTTTGCCCATGCAGAAGGATCCCACTCGTTCAATCCGTCCAAGAACATCTGTCTGAATCCCTGATAAGGCATGTTGCCATACATAGCTTTATGATATTGCGCGGATGGTGTGTTTGGGTCTTTAATCGCATTCCAGTAACCCTCGGCATATGGATAGACTAGCATGGACCGGTCATATTCTGTCTTTAATACTTCCGCAAAACTGCCCAAAGGCGCATATCCGGGAACAGAATAGAGCCCCCAGTGTATAAACACCCCGAATTTAGCATCCTCAAACCATTCTGGAACACGATGATTATTGAGGGACTCCTTTGTTGGTTGATATACTATATTTTCCATATTGTTAGGAAATCTCCTCTCTCTGTAGTTAGCTTTTATCGTACTTACGTTTTAAAGAACTGTACTTTTTACTATCGTTGGGCCGAGACTTTATATAGTGTTTTAGCGATAGATCAATAAAAGATTGGGATGCATCCATGAGATCGCGATCACCCTCAGGCCATGAAGCCCGATCTTCTTGAATTAGTGCAAAAGCATGGATTCGTTCGTCATCCCCAGTGGTTACCTCCTGCACGATTTCCCACCAATCCTCGGCCAATTCTTGTGCTGCTGGATCATCAGGAGCCACCCCAGACTTGGCTAGCGTCATGGCTTTCAAAGCTATCTCCCTCCATGTATGATAGAAATCGAAGGCAACTTCATGGGTAAAATGCTTTCCCAAAATTTCAATCAACGAGTCACTGAAAATGTTATCCCCCCAATCTAATAGATTGCTGCCCCTTAAGGTTCGGATAAAACGGGTTAATGACTGCCACGACGGGGAGTTTCCAGCTGCGAGGGCAGTCCGAAATGCCTTGATTAATGCAATGCTCGCATGAGCGTCTTCTATTTTTCTATAGAGTTCAACCTCCTGCTCATGAAGGATTTGTTCGATCTGAGAAGTCGTCGGTCGTTTAATTACTTTGTCGCGAATTTCTTGCAACGAAAATCCTAATGATTTATAAAATATGATTTGCTCTAAACAGAGCATGTCTTCCTTGGTATAATAACGTCGTCCTCCAGCAGTACGGCCGGATGTCGGCAAAAGACCAATATTATCATAGTGTTGAAGTGTTCTTACGGTTACACCGGTGGCAGCGGCTAGTTCGCCGCTAAATAGATTTTGTCTGATTCTTCCATGCAACTCACCTCTTTCCCATTACACCACATTACGTAACGTAATAAGCAAGGAATTTTTTATCGATTCGATTCTACATTGCTGAAAGTATACAGCTTGCGTCATACCTTTAATTCGCTTAAACGTTCGGTGTAGGTGATATGGACTTCCATTACACACGAAAGGATAAGGAACTGAGGATAGAGCTTAGGATGTTAGAATGAACAGAGTCTTACATGATCCCATATAAAGCGGATGCAGAGTTTGAAACTTTAGCATAGACATTATTATCAAAGTAACTTGTACTTATAAAATAAAAAAGCCGCTATCTAAGCGACTATTAATGGGCCCATGTTATAGTCCCACTACAAGAGTTAATCCAAAACATTCAATAAATTGAGTTTTTCACGCTCTAGCCTCAGTTTACCTCTCCTCATTTGTTCCTTATAGAGGGTCGAAGTGATAATACTCTATGGAACTGGAACTTGATATGCTACTCTCACTTGTTTTGTTCTTAAAAAGCTATTTGTGGAAAACAATGCTCTTCATTTATCGTCTACGGTTAAAAGCTAATACTTTTGAATCTTTGTACCTGTGAGGTAACGGCGATTTCCGTCGGCAGGCGCTCCACGCTGGAAGCACCGAAAAAGCCAGCAACTCCTGTTGTACGGTTAAGTACATAAGCAGCGTCTTCGGGCTCGGAGATCGGTCCTCCGTGACAGATGACCAGTACATCTGGATTAATCTGTTTACCCGCATCGCAGATCCGTTGTACCACATCAACTGCTTCATCCAGTGTCAGCGCTGTTGACGCCCCGATGGAGCCCTTCGTCGTAAGACCGACGTGAGCGACCAGGACATCTGCGCCAGCTTCAGTCATCTTTCTCGCATCGTCTTCATTGAAAACGTATGGCGTGGTCAGAAGACCGAGCTCATGAGCTTGCCTTATCATCTCCACCTCGAGATCGTACCCCATCCCCGTCTCCTCGAGATTTTGCCGGAAGACCCCGTCGCATAGGCCAACCGTTGGGAAGTTCTGTACGCCGGTAAATCCCATCTCTTGCAGCTGCTTCAAGTACACCTTCATGACGCGGAATGGGTCCGTTCCACACACACCGGCAAGCACCGGTGTATCTTTCACAATGGGTAGCACTTCAGACGCCATCTCCACTACGATTTTGTTGGCATCTCCGTAAGGCATCAGCCCTGCGAGCGAACCGCGTCCTGCCATGCGGTAACGGCCCGAATTATAAATAATGATGAGGTCTGCTCCACCCGCTTCAGCACACTTCGCGGATAATCCTGTACCCGCCCCGGCTCCAACCAGCGTCGTTCCCTGTCTGACCTGGCTTCTTAAGCGCTGTAACGCTATTTCTCTCGATATGGTCATGATAGCTCTCCCTTATTCGCCGACCGTTTGACGGTCTGCCGATGAATAGGCAATGATCATCCTGCAGGGCTCCCAGCTCGTCACTTTAGCATTATGCGGTACACCGCGGGGAATCCGCAGCATCATCCCAGGCTTAAGGTGGAACGTTTCGTCCCCAAGCGTATGATCGCATTCACCGGAGATAATGAAAATGATCTCCTCGCAATTAGGATGAACATGCCGATTATTTTCCTTACCCGCTTCAATGTACACCATCCCGAACGTCATTTCCGCTTCGGAATCTATCTCCTTCCCGCACAACCACTGGATTTTGCCCCACCCCATATCTAATAGACGGTGCTCCTCTTGCTCACTCAAACTTGTAATTGTCGCCATAGTTCTCTCTCTCCTTTTTATGCTTATTTTTTTTATTGAACTTCGCTATGCATTATTGGGTCAGAGCTAACCGTTCCTTGTACGCCTTATTAATTTCTTTGGTGATTTGCTTGTAATTGGGATCATTCCGGATATCTTGGATTAACTTATCCCAATCTTCAATCGTGGCTTTGCCCATGATGACCTGCGTTTTCATATCGGCCATCTTCTTCGTGTAGTCGGCACCAAGCTTAGTATCCGTCTCCGAAACGAGCCCGATAGCAACATCCGGGTTAGCGATCTTGGCTCGCTCGTCAATTACCTGTTTATTGCGTTCGAAAATTTCCTTCGTCATGCCTGGTGCGTAAGCATACATGTACGGATCATATCGCATAAACAGCTTCCCGAATGCGCCAACGCCTACACTGTCCACGACGGCTTGCTCCGTTGCCACCTTCATGCCATTTTCGTCGTTATAGTGAACGCCCTTAATGCCGTATAAAGACAGGGTGCCTCCTTCTTCCGAAGCACCAAAATCCAGAAGAGATAGAATTTTCTTCATCTTCTCCTCAGGCACTTTCTTTGGAATGGCGAGAACGCCAATGTATCCTCTATACTCAGGTGCGTAAGGACCATCTTGATAGGAAAGAGAGGACATCGGCATCCAATCGACCTGAGGGTCGCGCTTCCATTGATCATACGTCCAGCGGAATTGCGCTTCGATCGTCTCTGCGGTCGCGCCTGCTCTTCCTGTCGTGGCCAGATCCCAAAACTGACTGTCCTTCATGACAGAGAAGTCTGGTGGAACGAGTCCCTCATCAAATAGCTTCTTCTTGAACAAAATGGCTTCACGCATGCCGGGATCAAAGTTAGCATCGATTAATTCACCGCCAATATCCTTCCAGCGTCCATTCGAATTCGTAAACACACCATCTAATACCTCGTGTCCGCGCATCGTGTAGCCGTACGTATCAGTTTTGCCATCGGGCATCTGTTCCTTGAAGGCTTTGAGCATGTTGTAAAAATCGTCTACGGTCTTCGGCACCTCAAGCCCCAGCTTATCGAGCCAATCTTTTCGAACGTTGGTGAATACGAAGCCATTAAGTGGCCGTGCCACGGGAATAACATAGTTTTTACCGTCAATCGTTGTATTGTTCCATATGGATTCCGGATACGTCATCAAGTTCGGATAAGATTTCAGATACGGCGTCAAATCCCAGAACACGCCTTGGTTCACCATCTGCTGGAATAAGGGATTGGTGACATCGTTCAGCTTCAGTAGGTCAGGCAGGTCACCGGAACTCAGTACCACATTAATCCGGTCAACATAATCGCTCCAGTTGGCTCCGGATACCCATGTGATATCCAGCTTCGTATTGGTGCTTTTCTCGAACTCTTTCACAATCGGATTATCTGGAGAAGGCGGCTGGGCGATGGTGAAATCCGACATGATCTTAATGGTGACTGGTGCCTCCGAATCGTTACCACCTGTAGCATTGCCATCACCTGCCGAGCCGGTGCCCGTATTATTCGCATTCCCCGAGCAAGCCATTAGACTCGATCCGATCGCAATGATTAGCGCCATCGCAGCCATAGTACTTTTCCACTTTCGTACTTGAGTCATTTTCATCCTCGACAACCTCCGATTTTAAACGAATGTTTGAATCGCAATTGTGCCAAACGCCTGTTGCTTAACCCTTGACAGAACCAAGCATGACGCCTTTCGTAAAATGCTTCTGTAAAAACGGATAAATGCACACAATGGGGAGTGTGGAAATGACGACTGCAGCCATTTTGATCGTTTGCGTCGGGATCTGTTGTTCGGAAATCATCTCGGCAGCGGCTGCGCCTCCAGTGGAGGTCGAGGAGTCTACGAGCATATTGCGCAGCACGATTTGAAGTGGAACCTTTGCAAAATCGTTGATGTACAGAACGGCCGAGAAGAACGTATTCCAGTAGGCAACGGCATAGAACAAACCGAATGCGGCTAGAGCTGGTGCCGACAGCGGCAGGACGATCCGGAAAAAGGTACCGAGGTCGGTACTTCCATCGATCATAGCCGCTTCCTCGAGCTCCACCGGGATACTGTCGAAGAAGCTCTTCATTAAGATGACGTACCAGCCGGTGGTCAACACAGGAATGATTAGCGACCAAACGCTATTGATCAGGCCGAGTTCTTTGACGACGAGGTAGGGCGGGATAATACCTGGATTAAATAACAGCGTAAGCACGATTGCGACGAGCATGAACTGTCTGCCGCGCAGTCGCTTACGGGATAAGCTAAAGGCCATGGCTGCGGTGACGATGAGGCTTAAGGCCGTGCCAACTGTCGCCAAAAAGGTGCTCACTGCCGCCGCATTCATAAACGTTGGGGTGGAGAACAGATATTCATAGGCCGCGATCGACCATTTCGTTGGGAAGAGAATAAAGCCATTTTTCTCCGCGAACTCGTGCGAATCGGTGAAGGAAACGACGAGCACATAATAAAGCGGGAATAGCGTGAGTAATCCAATCAATGAAAGTACCGCATAGTTTGCTCCATTAGACAGGCGGCTTCCTATGCTTTGTTTCATACGTGCCCCTCCTTTCCAATACGGCTGATTTTAATAGACTCCTTCCTCACCGTACTTCTTGGCCAGCTTATTGGCGATAACGACTAGAATCAGCCCGACAATGGATTTGAACAGGCCAACAGCCGTACTATAGCTGAATTGCCCGTTTTGGATCCCGTTGCGATAGACATACGTTTCAAACACGTCCGCTACATCGGTCACTGCCCCGTTCATCATGAGGAAAATTTGCTCGAAGCCGACATCCATGATATTGCCCAGGCGTAAGATGAGGAGCACGGTGATGACATTACGGATCCCTGGTAACGTAATATGCCACGTCTGACGAAGGCGACTGGCACCGTCGATCTTGGCCGCCTCGTACAGCTGAGTATCTACTGACGTAATAGCAGCCAGAATGATAATTGTTCCCCATCCTGTCTCCTTCCAGATATTTTGGAAGGTAAGCAAAGCCCAGAAGGTGTCCTTGTTCGTAAGAAAATCGTAGCTAGCAAAGCCAGCCCACTGCAGGATCATGTTGATAATGCCAGACGACTGTGATAGCAGTAGAAACGAGATGCCCACAATGATGACCCAAGACAGAAAGTGAGGCAGATAAACAATCGATTGGATCGTCCGCTTGAAGGCATTATGGGTAACTTCATTGAGCAGTAAGGATAGAAGGATCGGCAGTGGAAAAAAGAAAAATAAATTCAGGAAGCTTATCATCATTGTGTTGCGAAACAGAATAATAAAGTCAGGATTAGAAAAAAAGCGGATAAAGTGCTCAAAGCCCACCCATTTGCTATGAAGTATGCCCAGATAGGGTGAATAATCCTGGAAGGCAATCACCACCCCCCACATCGGCATATACTTAAACACAAGAAAGTACAGGATACCCGGCAGTGCCAGCAAATAGAGGTATCGATCACGTCTTATGTCCAGCCATAGCCCCCGGCTTCGAGCCTTCTCTTGTCTGCTGGACTTTCTACCATGCTTAGCGATATGGGAGTTCACAGATGATCACCTCCGGCTAGATTTGTCCTGCGCCTCTTGAATACCTTGCCGCATAAAATGGAGACACTGAAGCATTCCCTCTTGGACGCCTCCTCCGCTTTCCTCGTCTGCCGACATCCAGCCCTCATATCCTATCGCGCAGATAGCGCGGAAAATTGGAACGAAGTCGATGTCTCCCTCTCCTAACACCCGCCAGTCGCCTTCTGCAAAATCCTTCATATGAAAGTTGTCAATGAACGGAGCAAAGCTGGTAATGATCTCAGCGACGTCCGAAATCCCTGACTTCACCAAATGTGCTGTGTCGATCGTTAAGCCTACAGTCCTTTCCTGCAGTCGATCGAAAAAGACGTCAAAGTCCTCTCGGTGCATCACCGGCTGGTCGTAGTGATGGTGCAGGGAGAGTTGAATACCTCGCTGCTCCGTCTCTTTCCCGAGCTCTGACAACTGACGAGCGAAGCGGCGGATATCGTCGGTTGTAACATGCTTTCGGGAGAGACCATGACAGAATACGATGCGTTCGATACCAATACTTTCGCCGAAATCAAGCAGCGGGACAAGGCGTGAGCGAATCTCATCATCAACGTCCCCACCTGCAATCAGCGCCGACGCCGCCCCAGGCAGCGCTCCCCATTCCTCTAGGAAACGTTCTGGCTCATCTATATATGGGGCGTACTGACCATGCTTTAGTTGAAGGCCTGCATATCCGGCGGAACGGTACCCTCTGAATAGAAGGTCCCGTTCTTCATCCGTTTGGGTCGGCCGAGAAAATGCAAATTTGACGTTCATACGAGTACACCTTGATTCAGTCGAATTGGACGTTGTTCGAGGGTGGAACGGTAGGCTGCATCCAGTATGGCCACTGTCTTTAGATTATCTTGCGCGCTGTTAGGAGCCTCATTTCCGGTTTCAATTGAAGAC
Organism: Neobacillus mesonae; assembly: GCA_023715865.1. Classification (GTDB taxonomy): domain Bacteria; phylum Bacillota; class Bacilli; order Paenibacillales; family Paenibacillaceae; genus Paenibacillus. Next base: position 716,227 of record JAMBOW010000001.1, on the reverse strand, counting down.
AGCAGCTGATTTAAGCCTTCGAATGTGGCCGTTTCGCGGGAGACATCATTGTTCCATGTTTGTAATGGCGACTTAGTGCCATTCCGGTACAGCTCCACGCTGCAATGTGTGCAGTACAAGGTACCCGTTTCACCAATGACAATCATCTCTGTTCTTGGGAATGGAGACGAAAAGCTCTGAACATATGTCGCAATTGCACCGTTCTCGAAGGCAACCTGAACCGTTGCATCAGTCTCACCCGCACATTCAATCGCTGAGGAGGAACGCATCAAACTATTAACGGAGATGGCCTCTGAACCAAGGATTTGACGGAAGCCATCAAACCAATGGATGCCCATAACTGACAATGCATGACGCTCGCACTGAAGGCGCCAACCGTTGTCTTGGCGGAAGAACAAATTGTTGAACACGATCGACGTTACCTTACCGATGGTATCCTGAGACACAATATCCTTAACGACATCAAAGGTGAAATGCCGACGGAAGTTCTGGTTGACCGAGATGGGCACGCCAAGCAACTCTGCCTTCTTGGTAATCTCGATGGCATCGGCCCATGTATCGGAGAACGGCTTCTCGACAAAGAGCGGGAGTCCTGCTTCAAGCAGAGGGTATACGACCTGCTTGCGGATCGAAGTCGGGGTACAGACAATAGCAACGTCTATGCCACTGTTCTGGATAAAGTCATTAAGATCGGTGAATTGCTGCTGAATGCCGTATTGCTCCGCTTTTCGGGTGAGAATCTCTACATTTGGATCACAAATGGCAACGACCTCAAGCCGATCTTGACGATTTTTATATCCCTCCAGATGTAGCTCTGTAACTCCGCCTGCACCGACAAGACCCACTTTATACGTTTTCATTTTCCGTTCTCCTCCTTAAATGAATAAGTTCTATCCGTTCTAGTGCTCCGCTTGCGGACTATCGGCAAGCATTTCCTTCAGCAGGTTAGCAGCTCTGTCCGCAAATGCTGGATCATTGATATTAACATCCATTTCATAAACGGGAATACTGTCCTTCACATGTTTGCGGATTGCATCGAAGCAGGCCTGGTCAGCAGCCGGATCCCAGAATGGCTGTCCAGGGCTATCGAGAATAGATACGCCCCTCATAGGAAGCAGGAAGGCAACCGGACCTGAACTCGCGTTGGCCTTCTCGGCGAGTATTCGGCCAATCCGCATATTCTCTTCCGGTGTCGTTCGCATGAGCGTAATATTCGGGTTCCATTCGTACAAATTCCGACCCTCGTACTGGACGGGGACAGTGGCCCTAGCATGGAAATTCACCATATCCACGCAACCCGGAGCGATCAACTGGGGAATGCCTCGCTTCGCCGCTGCATCTCCTCTTTCGGCTCCTGCCGCAAACACACCTCCTGCAATTTCATCGGCCCACTCCGTCGTTGTGAGGTCTAGAATACCAGCGAGTAAGCCGGCATTAGCCAGACTTTCGATCGTCTGTCCACCGACTCCCGTGCAGTGAAAGACCAGCACTTCCAGATTCTCTGCCTCAAGTTGCGCTTTCGCCCTTTCGACGCATGTAGTCGTATTGCCAAACATGCTTGCGGCAATCATCTTCCGATCGCTTGTAGGGATGACTTCGGATTCCGTCATGCCGCAAATTGCACCAGCTGCCCGCGTAAAGATTTCCCTACTGATTCGGTTAATTCCAGACACATCAACAACTGCGGGAAACATAACGATATCCTTTGTCCCTACATACTCCCTCGTATTGCCCGCTGCAACAGTAGAGACGATCAGCTTCGGGAACCCGAAAGGTAGCGCCCGCATGGCACTGCTCGCTACCGCAGTCCCTGCGGTTCCACCCATGCCGATTAAACCATGAATTTTGCCAGACGAAGCAGCCTCTGCGACAACTTTGGCAGCTCCTGCAGCCATGATCCGCATTGCCTTCCCTCGGTCGTTAAGAGATATTAATTTTTCTAAAGATAACCCGCCTTCAGCAGCGATTCGTTCGCGAGAAATGTCTGGGTGCAAGCGTGGCTTACCTATTACGCCAGTATCGAACACATATACTCCGAATCCCCAGCGCTCAATTTCTTTCTTCAAAAATGCAAACTCAGTTCCCTTGGTATCCATCGCTCCGATCATGCCAATGATCCACTTCACACTAGCCCTCCTTTAAAATGGACTCTTTAGATCGAATCAACCAGATAAAATTAAAGTTTACTCATTTAACTTTTATTCAACACAGTTGAATTGAGAACATCATACAACATGAAAACTCCATAAGCAAGCGCTTTCTTTTATTTATTTTATCTCTTAATCTTAGGCGAATTTCGTTAAAATCCGTCACAATTTGCTTGATTCATTGGTAATTTAATGAGCAGGAATATTGAATATTCAACTAGGTTGAAGTATATTGTACATTAATACAAATCATAGATTAGAAAGAGGTAACCATGGATTTGGGAAGACGTATTCGTCTCATACGCAGAGAGCAAAAGAGGACTCAAGAAGAAATTGCTGAAGTATGCGGCTTCACTAAAAGCATGCTATCTAAGATCGAGAATGGCGGTGCGATGCCGGCCGTGTCGACCTTGATGAAAATTGCAAATGCTCTTGGGGTTAAAGTCTCCGATCTGCTTGAAGAGCAATCCAGCAACGACACGGTCATGGTTACTGCGGGACAATATGAGGATGTTGAGAAATGGATTAAAACGAATAAAGGGTATTCGTTCTTTGCGTTTGCCTCCAATCGACATAATAAGATTATGCAGCCGTATATATTTGTGGCAAGACAAGGAGAAGTTAATGAACACACCTTCTCTCATGAAGGCGAAGAATTCATATACGTTTTATCAGGCAGGATGAAATATCAAGTGGGAGGAAAAGAATATGAGCTTAGTGATGGAGATAGCTTGTATTTTAATTCGCTCCAGGAACATATCGTAATACCAATTTCGGAAGAAGTTCGATATTTAGCCGTATTTACTGAGCACCAGTCCAAACAGTCTGACGATACAGACTAACCCGTCCCATAAATTAACGAGGCCACCCATAATGTCGGCAGCCTCCCTTTCATTCATATTAAGCTATTGTATCCCGATAGCTTTATAAAAAGAAAAAAAGCCATCCCCCAACTACTACACCATGTTGAATCTTTTACTGATACATGCTCTACAATAAAGTAACCTAACTCCGTTAACTTAATGAAAAAAAGGAGCGGCTGCCATCTGGTGACTGCTCCATTCTATTTCATCTAAACTTCATCTAACGTTTCCTATTAGCTTAATGCTTAGCAGTTTGCATTTAGCTAAATATATCTATGATACTGATCCCCGTTCCCTTTGGATTCTAAACTACTTCCAGGCACCGCCATTTTGTTTCTAATCGAACTGCTTAGAGATTAGTATGCCAACTTTTTTGTAGTTTTCTTATATATATAATTTGACCGATATGGTAGGCATTATGAGTCGTTGCATTTCCGAGGATTTGCCACCAAGAAGCCTTTTCCGAAAAACCAATCACATCACTTTCTAATTTCTCAGGAGACAATAATCCGTCCCACTTGAGGAGAACATCCAGCAACATTTTTTTTAATTCATTAAAGGTCAGATTTTCTGGAATTATAAAGCTTTGCTCATTACTTCCAATTGAAGGAACTGCGTCTATTCGCGATTTAATATATCTAGTCTGCCAGGTTTGATTCCAATAAGTAAGATGATATACGATTTCAGCTATACTGAAACAATCTTCATTCGGCTTCCAAAATGCTTGTTCTTCTGTTAAATCCTCTACGGATTCTAAAAATGGTTTGTACCAACTAGGGTCATTAGCATTCGCTAAGAACTGATCAGACAGAATATTTTTCACATGAATCAGTTTAATCACTCCTCGATATCAGGATTTCGTAAAAATATAAAGATGAATTTCTTACAATTGATTAGGTTCGTGAAAACCACTACAAATCCCTTTCTGTTATTTAACTATCCTACCCGCTTAATGAATTAACGGGTGAAGGCCGGTTAGGTACATGTACAATCGGCAATAGGAAAAAGTTCTTGTCCTCGGCTCGGGACAAGAACTTGTATCGATAAGATAAAAAAGTCGCTAAAATAGCGACTTTCAATGGGTCAATGTTTTTGTCCTCCAACAATACTCGGACGACAAGTAATATAACTGTCTTTTCTTGTATTGTCCCCTGAGAATTATAAAATCTCCTTTGTTAATCGTAAGAAAGACATTTATTAATACATCTCTATCTCCATATTTTTTGAAACTTGTTTTTGTTTTAATAGTGCCTCCGTTGTCATTTGCCCAGTACCTAAAAAAATCACTACCGTTATATTTTTTGAATTGATGAAACTTAAACTTAAGCATCTCGCCTACAGTAAAATACAATAGCTATTGTAATAAAGATTATTGTCCATAATATTGAAATACCTGTCCCTTGCATTGGTGTAAGGGTAAATATTTCATCAAGAGAAGGCGACATATACATATAATACCCTGCCGTATCCGGAAAATAATTTTTAAACCTAGGCAGAAAATCTCTCGTCAATGGACTGATAACGAAATAATAACCAAGCAGTACCACTAAAGCAGGAGTGGTTCGTCTTAATAAAGCTCCCATAGCTGCACTGAGAAGTGTGGTTAATGTTAGATAGCCTGTTGCACCTACTAATGCTTCTATCATGATGTCTATTTCAAACCCTACTGCTGTGTCTCTCATCCTAACAAAAGTAAAAAGTACACCTGATACAGTAATAATAAAAGCCGCAGGAATGGTTATGGTTGCCAATGCCAAATACTTCGTGGATAGTTGAAGTCCACGCCAAGGTATCGTAATTAATGTAGTTCGAATCTGTCCATCAGTATACTCCGAACAAGTAGCTAGGATTCCAAGAATAATGAACCCTGCTTGAAGATATCCCATAGTAGCAAGCCCTATATTCAGTATACTTTGCGTCCCTGCTGCACCTTGTAGTCCAACCGAAGTAAAAGCTGCGGTTAAAAGTAAATTAAGAATGAATGTACTTATAAGAGTGAGCCATGTCAATGGTAATGTAACTAATTTATCCAGTTCAGCACGAAGGATCTGTGTTCTTTTTCTACTAGAAGGGACACTCATGAGTTAACATCCCTCCTATGGAATACAATAGCTGCAACAATGAAAAGAACGACTACCCAGGCAAACATCACTAAGCCGGCTGTAAACGGGGTGAGAAATCTGTCGCTCAGAAACATAAACATTTCAAGTCCAGCCCTATCTGGTAAATATAACGCCAACTTTGTAACCTTAGTAAGCAGGAAACTGAATGATACTAAGGATGTATTAATGATGAGCACAGCAAGCGGAATAGTGCCATTCTTAGTTAGAACCGTAATCCCAAATGCCAAAAGAGCAGTGAATGTCCAGTAACAAACTGCACCGATCAGTTTAGACCATTCAAATGCAGGGGTAAATTCACCAAGAACAAGATACGTAGCTGACAAAGTTGTCATTATAGCCACAACACAAAGCAGTATGCTGATTACTGTCACAGCGCCTGCTTTTGCCAGCAAAAAATAAAGCCTTGATGAAACAACAGTTAAACTTGTTGTAATCTGTTGACCTCCTCCAGATTCACTACTCTCTGTCAAAAATTCACTGCTGACAGCAAGCACACCTAGAATAATGACACCTTGCACACCAAGAGCTAGTCCAATATAGCCAACTTCCAATAGCCGTGTGCTAACTCCAGCTATAATCTCCTCTTTTTGTGCTATACTGTCCAAGGCAGATATGAACGCTGGGGCAAATGCTCCAATAAGAAAGGCAAGCCACATGCCAGGCAGGGAGAACAATTTAGATAGTTCTGCGTTGAATGCTCTCATACAACGTCAACTGCTTTGTCAGATGTCTGGGCAAAAAAGGCTTCCTCCAGCGAGGAATGGTTACCTATTACTTCTTCTAATGTTCCATCTGCAACGATTTTCCCATGCTTAATAATCACCACATCATCAACAGTCTCTGCAAGCTCTCCTATTAGATGACTGGATAGTAACACCGTGTTGCCGAACTCAGCCCGTTCACGTAAAAATGTTCGAATAAAGCGAATTCCTTCCGGGTCAAGCCCGTTCACGGGTTCATCTAAAACCAATATTTTGGGATCACCCAGTAGCGCAGCTGCCATTCCGAGTCTTCTCCCCATACCAAGAGAATAATTCCCGACTCTTTTGTCAGCTGCTTTAGTAAGACCTACTATTTTCAGAACTTCCTCGACACGTGAGTAAGACAATCCTGCGGCACGAGCAATCCAGCATAAATGTGCCCGCCCTGTTCGCCTACGATGAGCTCCAGATCCATCTAATGCAGCACCTATTGTTACTAAAGGATTATGTAATTTTGCAAATGGCTCGCCATTAATTAGTGCACTCCCTGAGGTGGCACGATCTAATCCAAGCAATATGCGAAGTGTAGAACTTTTACCTGCCCCATTTGGACCTAAAAAACCAGTTACTCTACCTGGTTTAGCTTTAAAGCTGATACCTGATAAGATTTCTTGAGTTCCGCGATGTTTGACTAAGTTATTTATTTCAATCAACCATAACACTCCCTTTCTGTTATGGTTCTAATTATAAAGAAGCAAAGTTACATCACGTTTATCAGCCTGTTTAATTCTGGGTTACCTTTGAGTTAAGCTCTACCAATAGTTACTCTTGTGCCATTTTCATTGGATGTAATGTCAGCCATCAGCTTCATTTTGTTCAACATATAATTACATGTCGATAAACCAATCCCCGCCCCACGATCATAGGAAGAGTTATCCATACCTGGACCTCTGTCCGCAACAATGATCTGTTCTTGTTCTACATCAACCACAATGTTAGCATATTTCCCCTCTGCTGCATGGCGAAGAATATTCTGAAATAAATTGTCCAGAACCCGTGTCATCCATGTAGGATCTGCTTTCCAATAAAAAGTCTCCTCTGCCGGTAGATTAACATCCAGCTGAATTTCTTTTTCTTCAAATACGGGATACCACTGAGCAACAGATGCTCTTACTAAACGTACAATATCTGTTGAAACAGGCCCAAAAGGATGTTTTCCTGAAGTAAGCAATGTATAGGAAAGTAAATCATCCATTAGATCGCCAACTCTTGTAATTGTATGGTTGATCTCTGTTAACGAGTTTTGTCCATCTAAAGTCATAGATTCTTTATTTAATCTGGTGACATGTCCTCTCAAAATGGTAAGTGGCGTTCGTAAGTCGTGTGATAAATTCGCAATGAGCCGATGTCGTAGCAATTCCTCTTCATATTCTCGCTTGCGACTGTCTTCAAGCTGTTGAATCATCCAATTAAAAGAAGTTCCTAATTGGTCTATTTCATCCATGCGATCCCTTTGAACCGATACGGGTTTGGGAAATGAGTTATTTTTAGCTGAAAATGACATGTATTCCTGTAAGTGGTTGAGACGATTGCGAAGTTTCAAGAAGAACAGCCAAGATAATACAACAAATGCGACCATAATAAAACCAAACAGTAACACGGTAATGTAGAATTGATCTAACGTATTCATTTCTTTTTGATTGATGTCAGAAACCCCAAAAAACGCACTGAAGAAAACAATCACAATGGGAGGTAAAAAGATAAATAGAAAATGTACTTTTAGAAAACGACGAAATAAGGATCTATTCTGTTTCATAGTTTCACCCGATAGCCTATTCCCTTCAACGTTTCAATAATCTCCGGGGAATCGGGATGACGTTCCAGCTTTTGACGCAATCTATGGATATGTACCATTATGGTTTTGTCACCAGTGATATAAGCTTCTTGCCAAATCGCTTCATAGATTTGTTCTTTGGGCAAAACTTGATTAGGGTGGCGTAAGAAGTACATTAATATTTGATGCTGCCTCCCTGTTAATATAATTTCTTCTCCTGTTCGTTTGTCATATACCATTTGAACTTCAGGATCTACTTCAATATGATTCCCTAATGAAATGCGTTCGGAATGCGTTCCACCACTTCGACGGATTAATACTTCTATTCTTGCAACTAATTCATCCGTATGGAATGGTTTCGTTAAATAGTCATCGGCAAATTGCAAACCATCTACCTTGTCATCGATCGATGTTCGAGCAGATAACAGCAAAATAGGAACAGCAGGGGCTGCCTTCTTTAATCGTTTTCCCACCGTAAATCCGTCTAACCCGGGTAACATGATATCCAAAATAACTACTTCATGCTGATTTATTTCTCGCTCGGCGCCTTCCCCAGAAAGCATCCATTGAACCGAAAACCCTCGCTGTTCCAGTTCTTCTTTGACCCAACTGCCTATTTTCTCATTATCTTCAATATATAACACGCTTCTTTTCAAGTAACATCCCTCTCTCTACATGGAGTTCGCTATTAGACAGATTAACACAATCTAAAATATGGTTTCCATTTATGACAATTTTATCGTTCGTTAATAGAGTTTTAGAAAAAAGAGACCCGTCTTAACTGATAGGCTCTTTCTGTTCCTAAATAATATTTTATGGCTCTACACTGAAATTAGTGGTTGAAAACTAAAGAGATATTCTTTTTTCCATAGTTTATATCAATTCTCTTCTATGTGCCTGATAATCTATACGCTAAACTGGGCGTTAGCTTAAAGAAGTAGCATTGGTTTACTTAGATATTCATCTAATCGGTAATCGGATTATGTTCTTGTTCTTTACGGCAATCGGCACAGTCTGCAAAGGGTAGCGGCCGGAGTGGAGCGATGCGAGCTGATGGTCCAGCGATATATTTCAAAGTGGTAGCTACATCATGAAGTCCTGCCGGTCGTACAATAATCCAATCCAGGTCACTCCGTTGCACTGCACGCTCGGCAATGGCCTTGTCTTTGATTGCCTTCGAGAAGACGCGCTGGTGTATGCGCATTGCCCAACCATTGACTGTGGAAAGTTCTTTTCCGTCGCTCAGACCAATTCCGCTCTGCATGACTACGCGTTTAACTCCAATACGCTGACAGGCTGCAATAATATTCAAAGTACCCTCCGACATGATGGTACCCGGCGAGAAGTTTGCCACAAGCATATTCGAGAGTCCTTTCGAGTTCAAGCAGGGTTTCGTGGAATCAACAGGAGAAGCCGTTATTATCGATACGGGCGCAGCAATTACCTGTCGGTCCAGATGGGACGTTTTCTTTCACGAGGCAGAATAGCTCTGATAATGGTTACTTGGAAGCTCACCCTCCTTAAGATATGGTTCCACCTCGAATGATCTTAATCTATCCTGCCCGTAAAGAAAAAGAGCAGCTTCCTACCGGAAAACTGCTCCATGCTATTCTACGTTTCCCTTTAACGTAGTCACTGGTAGTAAACTTATTTTATTAAATTCGCCTTAAACTGACTTCTTACCTAGAGCGCGCCGGCGTTCATGCAGCATTAGCAGCATGATCCCCCCATCATCACACCCATGATGCAAGCATACATGAAACATTCTGACCCGACTTGAAATTGCAGATAAGATTAAAGAATTAAATAGATGCTTTTTTCGTTACAGCAAGATTTGAAAAGTGTATTTTTAGCCCTTCGGTTATCCTGAGATTATTAATAAAAATTGAAACAGAACGGAGGGCATAAAGAAAACGATGGTAGCTAAAATGCTGAATCAATCGGTAGCTTTTTGATAGGTGCATAGATGTGGAAGGCAGATTGAAGATTGTGAATATCATCAAAAGTTTGAATGAGCTCGATATGTGAATCCTCAGTTTCCTGCCTAGAAATCTTTAAAAATCTTGCATAATCAGTTTTAAGGACATCTCCTATTTCAAGGAGATCACCGAAATACTTGAATTTAGCACAGAAGAGTTGTGGTACATCAATAGTAAAATAAAAAGGTTTATTGATCTGAATGTCATATGGAATTCCAAACAGGACTTTAAAGCGGGTTGAATTAGGTTGGCAATTTGAATAGATAACATAACATGGACCACTTACTGTTTTATCAATGGCCTGCAACAGTTTGTCTGAGTGAGAACGAATCTTTGTCTTGTAATCATCTTCAGCCAGATCAACTTCAAAAGCTATGCCGGTTACCCGTATTGATTCAAAGTCTGTTAGGGTGAAGTCGGTGACAATATCACCATTGATGTTTTTAACGGGTCTTCTGACCACTGAAGGCATTGGTATTTGAGGGATTTTCATATTTTGTACTCTTAGAGCGCTCGGGGCTATTCCATATTGTCGTTTAAAAGCACGAGTAAATGATGATTGGGCTCCAAAGTTCAGCAGGTAAGAAACATCTGTAAGTGATAATTGATTGGATTCAATGAATTGTAGTGAAGCGTTCAATCTTCTGGATAGTATGTAATTGTTTAAGGACGAACCTGTTATCGCAGAAAACAGTCTGTGAAAGTAATATTTCGACATGTTGACTGTATCAGCTACAGACTCTAATGATAAGGGCTGGTCTAAATTGTTCTCAATATGGAGTAGAGCACTCTCTATGACTGCGTAATGGTCCATAATAACCTCCAATCTATTTTTCAGGGTAACTCTGCAATTATATACCTAGACAGTAATTAACTTAAGGAGGTAAGGTAATGACGCAAGACAGAAGGAATGGGATTTTAATCGGAATTTTTTATATTGTAGCTGCAGTCACTTCAGTCATCGCTGTTATCTCTTATGAGCCGGTATTATCTGAACAATGGTATTTGTCCGTGGCAAATGGTTTTAAAACAAAGGTCATGTTCGGAGTACTTAACGATCTCATGCTCGTTCTAACTGCAGTTGGTACATCGGTCATGCTGTTCCCTTATCTTCGTCGTTGGAATGAACAACTCGCGTTAGGATATCTATGCTTTCGATTCATGGAAGCTGTGCTTATCGCCGTAGGTGTGGTAAGTATTTTAGGTCTGGTACAGCTTAGTATATATTATGAAGCAAACAGCTTAACTAGTGTAGAAAATCTTAACGAGATCGGTTACATGCTGCAAGCTTTTCATCGCTGGACATCGATGTTGGGTCCCAATTTTATGCTGGGTATTAATACGGCACTGTATAGCTATTTGCTTTTTAGAACAGGTTTAGTTCCAAGAACGTTAGCGCTGTTTGGTATAATTACTGCTGTTCTTGTATTTATAGCCGGCCTATTAGAATTGTTCGGTATTATAGAACCTCTTTCTGCAGTAAAAGGACTGATAGCTCTTCCGGTTGGCGTATATGAGTTGAGTTTGTCTGTATGGTTGATTGCAAAGGGATTTGACAAGCGAAACCTCAAGAAACTAGAAGCGAATTAGGAGTTTTCTTAGTGTTACAAACTCAGATAGATCAACAAATGCGAAAAATATCCAAAGAAGCTGCTTAATTATCAGTGGTCTTGTCAGCAAGCTAAAAGTAGTGTCATAGTGAAAGACTTCCAGGCATCCCTTGGTGGGTGCCTCTTAATTTATCCGTCACAGCGTTTCGTCCAGTGGAGTTAATGTTATCACAGACACCTGCCCGTTGGCTTAATGAATTGTGATACGGTTCTCCGCGCTGCCTGTAACGGCAAGTTTTAGAGCCATCCTCTACGGGGCGGCTCTTTCATTGTCTCTCTTTTTCAACCATCGTTCCCGTAATCGTTCTTGGTAACGATTAGTTATATGCAAAATTACCTTCCAAACCAGAAATTCATGTTCAAATGGAGTCCTACTTAGCAAGTCACAATTCACTGGGGAACAACGAATGTAAAACGCGATCGACATAAACCTTCTGCGCTTCCCGAGATTCAACTTTGCCGAGGAAGTTTGACTGGAACGCATGCTGGAAGCAGCTTCCTAGCAACAAGTCCGCGGCGACTCTCGGATCCATCTCCTTGCGGAGTCTTCCGAGGCTCTTCTCTCTAGACAAATAGGCTTCTACCGCCTCGTTCGCCCGGTGAGGACCCTCGTTGCGCAAGGTGAATCCTTCTCTGTGACGCTGGAGAATATTGGGCTCCGAGAAGATGGCACAGATCAAGGACATGGATCCAGAAAAGTCCTCCAGCGCGGCTAGAGCCACTGGTTCCAGGTTGCGGCGCACCGTTTCTTTGCCGATCGAACCCTGCAACGCCGTCAAGGCGCTCATCAGATGCTTTAATTGCCCTCGCAAGACATAGAGATAAATATCCTCTTTATTCTTGAAATGATTATACAACGATCCTTCCGAACAGCCGGCCGCTCGGGCGATCTCTTTCGTCGTCGTTCTCGCCAGCCCGTTAGCCAGCAGCACTTGCTCCGCGGCTTCGGCGATTTTATTTTTTAAATCCATGATGATACCTCTCTCTATTGACAGGTTAAGAAATGTCATTTATGCTTTGTATTATGAGTGAGCGCTCACCCAATGTCAAGTTGTCGTGTCTCTTTTTGTCCGCGTATTACTTTTTAGTAAAATGAGTGTGCACTCACTCATAATTAAAAAGAAGGAGGAACCTCCTATTATGAAGCCTCAGAATTACGGAAATCACGTCCGTATGGTTCCCGCGTTCCATTATGTTGCCGTTCCACTAAGCTTGATCGCCACGGCGGCGTCCATCGTCTATCTGCTTGTTTCGGGAAAAAGTGGACTGTCGCTCTTCGTCTCCCTTCTATTCGTGAGTTTTTCCATTATGGCGTTCATGAACTTTCTGTTTGTCCGAAGATTCGCGTGCAAAGTTCAGGATCGCGCGATCCGGGCGGAAGAGAGCCTGCGTTACTTCGCCCTGGCCGGCAAACGGCTCGATTCCCGCCTGACGATGGAACAGATCATTGCTCTGCGCTTCGCATCTGACGAAGAATACTTAGCCTTATGCGAGAAAGCTGCGAACGAAGGCACTCCTCCCGTCGACTTGAAACGAAACATTCAGACATGGAGGGCTGATCATGAACGAGTTTAAAAAAGAGAGTAGAGGCGAAATGAACCCGCTAATCGAAGTTTACAACGGGAACACGATACAGATGCTGGTCCATTACATTCAGCAATATATCGACCGCAATAGCCAATCAGTATGGGAGAAGCTTCTTCCAGAGACGGAAGGAATCTTCGCAAGAGCCGGGGATTCCGCTTACGGATTCTTCTGCCTGAAATTATTTGAGCCCTTAATGAAAGAGATCGTTGCGGCCGGTTTCGTCTCGCATCCCGTCCTGCCAGGAGCCTTCCCCCAATCCGTAGAACATTGGGGACCGTGGGAAGATCGAGAGAGGCGGTTCTGGAGCGTGATTCATCAAGAAAACGGGCTGCCCATCGGAACGCTGGTGTTTCGCATTTATCACGATCATACCCGCTTGCGATTGCCTAGAACGCCTCAAGTATATGCGATCCCTGAGACTGATCCTTCGCTAATTTCCAAGATCGTTGAAATGGATGATCCCGCCGGGAAGAGCGAGATGGAAGGGGTGCGCGACCATGAGGACTGAATTGTCATCCCTTCACTTTGCCCGAGTTGGCTTTCTTTTGCTCGCATGGCTGTTCTCGGCTTCGGTGGCGCTTCAAGTGTTCCTTGCCGGGCTTGCGTTGTTCGTCGATTCGTCCAACTGGAGCTCGCACATGAGCTTCGCCAGATACTTCTCATTCCTCCCTCTTCTGATGGCCGTGTTGGCAAGGACCGCGCGCCTGCCATCACGATTGATCTGGAGATGCGTCGGCTTATTCGGAATGATACTCGGCCTATTCCTGACGGCAATCTTTTCCTCCCGGATTGGGGGTTTGGCCGCACTTCATCCCGTGATCGCTCTTCTGCTGTTCTGGGCAAGTTTGGACATGATCCGTTCTAAAAAAACAGCAGGATAGAATACGAATCTCCTCGTCTTGCCAGCGGGGAGCTTACCGTGCCTTTGATCTTCCCCTTCCAAGATTCCGCACTCAACGTGTCGCCGGGTATCCGGTTTATACGTAGCAAAAAAGCCCAATGGAACCGGCATATCGGGGTCACTTGGGCTTTACGGGTGGCAGGGTTTCGCAGCACGCTTGAAACTTTGAAAACTTGCCGTTATTTGTGATAAGGTTTCACCGTGCTGTCTGTAAACGGCAAGTTTTAAGGCCATCCTTTCGTGAGAGATGGCCTTTGTTCTATCTCTTATATTACGCCGTATGCAGATAACCTACAAATGGACTCTATAGTCACTCGACCACGCCACTCCAATTCTGAGGCAGGCCCTGGAGCTTCCCAGCTAATAGGCCACCCGCCATCCGGCAATTGTTGTTTTGTAAGAACTTCAAGATGATTGTCGATCTGGGTTTGGGTAAACAATGGTCGGCTTATTGATCCTGGTTTACGTGCGAAATGAAGAAGAGTTAGTCCATAAGCATCTGAAGAAGCATCTAGTTTAAAAAATTTAGCACGCGGAAGAGCTGTTGCGATAACATCTAGCAAGTTTAATGACTCTCACAAACAAGGCTGCTTTTGTTTTAAAATTAAATACCACTTTCTTGACCTTCCGGCAGAACCACTCTTGGAACATCATGTATTTTGTTATATTCTTCAAGATTATCAATTTCACTTTGAAGATTGTTAAAATTTAAACTGTACGTTCCTGAACTATTTTCAATGATCCCATTTGACTGAGTATCGACACTGAATTTTCCTTGGGCTAGTCCGACTACATAATACCCAAAGTCATCTTTATCCGGTCGAGACCCTTTATTGTTAATCAGAAATACAACGACTTCTTCTCCAATGTCAAACGTAAGGGAATCCTCTTCATTCACTACGTATATCATATCATCAGTCTCCCCACCATTTACCCGCACTTCTACCGTTTCAGTAGGCTTTCCTTTATAAACCGTTTGAACCTGAATGAAAGTATCCGTGGCAGGATGTCCTTTAAAATCTTTTTGTACTTCCTGAGAAAGGACAGTTCCGAAGATAATCACATCGAAGTCATTGACAAGCTGATTCTTTTCAAAACTAAAAGTATGGACTTGAACTTAATTATCATCGCCCCCTTATAATTCCTTTATATAAAGTTATATTCAGTAAAAGATTCTCCTGCTCATTAGCTTTATGTAAAAGGAGCAGCTGCCAACCGGCAAACTGCTCCTTAGTGTTTAATTAACGTTTCCCTGTTAGCTTAAAATCTTTTGAACTAAAGATTGATCAGGGCGCTAAAACACTGCCTGCTTATTTTATTACAAAATTAATGCCCTAAGGCTCTAACACCATTTCTAAATTCATCAATTGAATTCTTTATTTTCTTAACATCATTTACAGTGATGTCAGATGGTTTAAAGTTTATAGCCTTCCAAGCTTTCCCGTAAACTGCATATAATGCAACGATTGCACCCTCATCTTCATCGAGAGGGGTAAGCGCACCATAGGGTTCAGTTAAATTCCTGAATTCTTCAATGAGAAAAGCCGCATCAATCCTTTCCTGATCCGTAATTTTATTATCAGTTATTAAAGCAGAAAACCGATAATTAATACTCGCGGCTTTACCATCAATGCCGACAAGCTGCGCTTGTTGAAGATTTTTAATCTTGCTAGTGAGAGCATAATAATTACCTGCTGTCATTAATGAGTAAACCCCAGTAATTATTGCTAGACCAATTACCAATAAAATTAATATATTCTTTTTCATAGTCTACCTTACTTTCTTTCTATAATCGTGAAATATTGAATTTTCCCTTAACGAAAAAAGAGCAGTTGCCAACCGGCGAACGGCTCCATGCTACTTTGATTTAACGTTTCCCGTTAGTTTAAAGCATAAACATAAAATAAGCCCCTCTAATAAGTAAATGACAATCGAATAAGCTGCGTTCATCTGCGTCGCCGTATTAAGAATATCACCAGCAAGCTGAACACGGTTAGAATCATTACAAGAACTCAAAAGATTATGAATCGATTATTTAGTTCATTGTTAACAGAATGTATTTCTAGACGATTTTCTTGAGGGCTTGTTTTCAAGGGTTTATATCCAGTTCCCAAATTTTTAAGTTCTTCTTGTGCGGATTCAAGGTTTTTAGTTCCCTCACAAAGACCTGTCTCAAGTCGATCTAGTTTTCCATATGCAAAAACGATAAATTCTTCATTCACTTCGAACCCTTCATATCCACAACTTGCAGAGTTCATTGCTGTGTAAACAGTCGTTTGAGAATTCAATTCTCCTTTCCAAACCGTTTTCACTTCGAATAGTGCTTTTACAGGATCTGCGGAAGACATAATCTTCGCTTCAACTGGTTTTGTCAAACTCAATAATTTGCCCGTGAAAATTGCGGTTTTTCCTTTCATTTGATCTTCTATGCTTGGAGGCTCGGCGCAAGAACAAGCTTTGACAGTTAAAGGCGCCACCATAAAACATGTAGTGAAGAGAAATAAAAAAGTCAGCAAGATCTTAATTATTCTATTCCACATTTGGACTCCCCCCTCGGAAAAGTGAAAAATTCCAACCTAACTGTTTAGACGTTTTTGATAAAAATTGGTTGCGTTAAACTGCCCGTTAGTATAAATGAAAAAGGAGCAACTGCCAACCGGCAAACTGCTCCATACTCTTTTAAATCGAACGTTTTCTCATTTATTTAACGTATATTTCACCTAAACTTAACTCTGCACAATTTGAATAAGGTTACCGCATGTATCGTCAAAGACTGCTATGGTTTGTTCACCCATTTTTGTCGGTTCCATTGTAAAATGTACACCTTTATCCAATAAACGTTTGTACTCTTGATTAATATCCTCAACGCCAAACATTGTTGCTGGAATACCATCGGCAAATATTCTCTTTTGATACTCTTTGGCGGCAGGATGGTTATTCGGTTCGAGTAAAAGCTCAATACTACCATGTTCATCGGGAGAAACAAGCGTTATCCATCTAAATTCTCCAACAGGAACGTCATGATTTTTTACAAATCCCAACGTTTCAGTATAAAATTCTAATGCCTTGGCTTGATCTTGAACGAATAAACTGCTAACAATAATCTTCATAGTTATTTACCTCCTTTAATATCTCGACGCTAGTGTTTTGTTAACTTTCTGGCTCTGAATCTAAAAAGCAAAATCTAACATTCTGCAGTAGACATTAGTCAGGGCTATTCCACCCATCCTTTCAGCAAATTTCTTAGGGGTTCTTTGTTGAAAATTATCACACGATATTTCCCCTTTTTTTCTGATTTTACAAGCCCAGCATCCTCTAATGCAGATAGATGTTTAGCTATCGCCTGTCGTGTAATGGAAAGGTCGTGCTTCATAATGAGACGTGTGGTAAGTTCATACAGCGTCATTTCGTTACGTTCGGATAATTCATCTAAAATAAGCCGCCGAGTCGAATCGGCAAGCGCTTTAAATATAGAGTCTTTGTCCCAATTCATATACGAATTATAAGCAACCCATTGGTTGCTTGTCAAACATAAGAGAACCACTTGTTACGTGATCAAGAAACTGCATTATAGAACACAAGGCAAAATCCTTCCTTATTCTAGACCTTTATAAATTCAGTTCATGACTAAACACCAAACTGATTTAAGTGATGGTCTAGATGCTTATATACTCCTTTTCCCCATTGCTCTGGAGTCAGTTTTCCAAAAAAGGAATGCGGATGAGAGGTGCATTTTTCCGGGCCATTGTTCTGGAATGTTATAATTTTTTGTTTTAGTTTTTCTTTTTCTGTTTCAAATTCTTTTTCTTCCACAATTAAAATTGTAGGGATAGTGGACATGTTGCGAGCAGGCGGCTTGTCATTAAAAAAAATGGGTTTCACAAACCTTCCAATTAATACGCCTAACCAACCTCTTGGGGGGAAGGTATTTCCCATTGCAATGTCTTGAAACGATGAACAATGAGCTAGCATTTGGGCGACATCCATCTTACCCCATTGAGGGCGCGAATTTGGACTCAATTTGTCAATTCGGTTTAAGATCTCCACTGTGTCCGTTTGATTAAAGATGTTTTTCATGACAGACTCCCTTTCATTTAATGGCTGAAGATTGTATCCAAGCTAATTTCGCCTAATATTTCTATACTCAATTTCTTGGAAATTTCTTATTTTATTACTGCCCGTTAGCTTAATGAATTTCTAAAATCTCTGAAGTTAAATGTTGTTCTTTAGTGTACTTCTTTTTCTAGGGATTCCCTTGACTATTGTTTTGTTCTTCATCATGGAGCGGCAAAGTGTGATAGAGATCATGACCATTATCACTTGACCACTGATTTTCTTTAAGATAAGAATATTTTCCTGAAGAAACGCTTGGTTTTTTTCAATGCCTCTGTTTTTACACCAAACAACAGCACTGAATGCATCGTAAAAATCATAAAATGGTAGCACTGTATCCAGAGCTAACAGAGGTCGAATCGTCTGGTAACCTTCAATGTAGGGTAACTTCGTTCTCGGATTGACTTCCCAAATGTATCGATTCACTTTTGTAAAATCTATTTCAGAAGATCCACCACGAGCACTCTCGAAATCAATAATGCCAGCAACCATGTTACCATTCACCAAAATATTACCCGGCCTAAAATCCATATGAACAATACACGGCCCGTCAGAAATTGGTAAAGCAGAGAAAGCGTCATCAAAATGAAGAATACATCTTTCAAACAGTTCTGGTTCGAGGATCTCTTTGCATGGCTCTTTCCACTTTTCAAAATTACTTCTGATATGTAGTTTCCAATTATTTTGGTCAAGCAACTTAAATCCATCTGTCGTATGGTAACCGTAGCCTGGAGTTTTTACCTCATGGAGCATTGCATGATACATACCGATTTGAAAAGAAAGCCTCTCCTCCATATCTTCTGTACAAGGCATACCTTCAATTGCAGAAAGCAGTAAAGCTCCAGTAGTATTTTCATCCCCAAACCAAATGTCCAAAACCTTAGGAACAGGAATTACTCCCTTCAATGTCTCAAGTACTCGAAATTCACGAAATAGTTTATCTTTATTAAATGGGATTTTTACATAAACGATTTCTCCGCTAACAAGAGTGAGTTTGTATACGAGTGAACTAAATGAATCTGGAACATCTTCTATAATCAAGACGTTCAACTTTAGCTCTTTAATAATGTTTTGAATGGAACTCACATGATACCTCCTTCTTCTTCATTACACCAATTGGGATTAAACCATAAATAAAAAGATAAGAGAAGAAACAAAGCTTATTATTGCAATGAAAATATTAAGACAACTCAATATGATTTTTGTCAGAAAATTTCTTTGTTTTTTTTGAATGAAGTATGAGTAAATTAACACCATAATCACAAGGGGCAAATATTGATGAAGATCCGGTCCGGTATTACTCGGTAATACTTTGATAATTTATCCTCTTATAGTTTCATCAAGTATCATAAATCCATATATAACTCCGAATATCGCTGATATAAAAAACTGAGATGATAACTCAACTAGATTTTTCTTCAAAAAGAAAGGTCCAAGTTTTCGGTATAAGGTGTTGACCATAATATACTTGTTGCCTCCCCCATTTTTTTGATTACCATTTCTATATTTTACCACGCTGTCCCGATTTACGCTGTCTCACTACATCATTCTCTATCCAATTACTCAATAAGGTTGTCATTTTACACAGGTGGCCTTGTTCTAGTGATTTCGCGTAGGGATACCACAAACTGCAACTGACCTGCCTGTTGGCTTAAAGTAAAAAAGCAGCTGCCAACCGGCAAACTACTCCTTAATGTTATGAACTAAATTTCCCGTTAATTTAATGAACAAATTTAAACAGAGACTCACAAACGAGAAAGAGCCCCGCTGGCTAATGCCAACATGGCTCCTTTACACATCATATTTTTTCTACATATCCTCACTACTGACTTAATTTATAGATGAGGTACTGATTCAAAGTAATTCCTTCTTGCCTTGCCTTCAGGTCTAATTGCTGATGTAACGATCTAGGAAGTTCAAGCATTAACTGGCCACTATAAGCAGATTGAGGTTGAGGGATGGCCTCCCCACGGTTAAATCTAATAGATATCCATCCTAGCTTTGCATCACCCATGTTAGAAATTAATTGATCTAAGGTATCAGCCTTACTTTCACACCCTGGAAGTTCCACATAATAACCATAGAAATAACTGCCGAGATCATCGTCCATTTCCTTTATAACCAATGTATAATTCAGATTTAAATAGTAATTCAATTCCTCGCTCATCATGTGATTTAACAGATATATCCCCCCCAATATCTTTCTTCACTTCTATCATAACTCATCCCTGTAAAGGAAACTGTTAGCACAAAAATGGCAACTGATTATCTTGACCGATATGGATAGGGGGCTTCTACTTCAAAGCCATTGTCTTTCAAAAGTGTTTTTATCCTGTACCGCTGTGGAACATCCCTACCCATCCAAATTGTACCATAAATTAAAACTAACTGCCCGTTAGCTTAATGACTCGTGCCCTTATGGTCCAACGGGAATGTATAGAAGTTTTTGTCCTCATACGGGTTTGTATAGAAGTTCTTGTCTTGAGTAACAACAAGAACTTCTATAATACAATAAATAAAAAAGCCGCAGAATATGCGACTTATGTTGTATATATGTTCTTGTCGTCCGATATTGACGCAAGTAAATTCAATAGTGCAACGCTAGTTATACTATTTTGTAGGAATACTTATTTCGTATTTGAAATTGAATCTCATTATTTTCGACATTAATGAACTTTACCAATAACGCTACTTTATTTTCTTCGTTGATACCATCCCAATAGAAATTTGCTATTTGGTCAATGGAGTTGAATAACGGTGCCTCAAAGGGCTCCCCCTCAAAAGGTTTCAAAACACCTTTCTCCTCTGTTTCGTAAGTATGAATACAGTGACCAATGCCATTCTTAAATCCACTAAAATTATAGTAATTTCGCACACAAATAGATGGATCATTCTCATGTGTTTTGAGAACCGATAATTGATACTTTTTAAGAGCAGTATCAATGGTGCCTGAGATTCTCGGTGTAAAATGCGGTGCATCAGGTTCAAACTTTCTTAGCATTAATGATTGTTCGAATGACCGCTGCTGCTTCAATCCATCATAAATGGTTTCAGTTTGATCACCATTAGAGACAATATGAACCTCATTCCAATGTCGAATTGGATAATAAATAATAAGTGATGGGTCCTCCATTAGAGCAGGGTTCGCTGCTTCATTTTTCACACTTGCCCCCTCTAATTCAAATACACGGTTGCGACTGTTCACACTTCTACCCATTATCCAATACACCTGTACATAATGTGATCCAGATGGGGTTAGTCCAACAATAATCGTCCGTCCCGGGTAAGGCTTTTGAAATAAGTCAACCTGAACTGTTTTCATGTTCTCGTACTCCTTTTTCTCAAATGTAAACATAAAAAGGTAAGGAAGAATTGAATTCCCCCTTACCTCGCCCAGGCGTACGGCATTAACCTATATGCTCCCTCATGGTTCCCCATGTCCGCCAGTCACATATAAGCTTTAGATTACTTTCTATTTTAGCAACGAATTCCATTTAGAACAATGTAAACAAAGCTATGAAACAATCTTGGGTATTCCTGATATTTCTGTAACTGTTAGTGCAATGACGGTAGCCCAAACCTATTTTTCTATGGTAGGGGAATTGGCAGCTTTGATCGATGGCGATACGGAAAAATAACTCATTTGAACAGGTGAAACGGACTTTTGTTTAGGTTCAGCTATTATATCCGTAGAACAGTCCCGACGGTATTTACCCTCTTCCAACTTCATGTCAATAAAATCGACGATTTGCTGCAGAGAGGCAATTTGGCTTGCGATATTTTCCCTGTGGCTTCTTAATTGTTCCACCAGTTCAGGATATTCTGCTGGATCTGCATCTGCGGAAACTGCCATAAAAGTCCGCATTTCTTCAAGCGGCATCCCTGTTTTTTTTAGGCAAGATATCAGATGGATCGCATCAATGTCCTCCTGCCGGTAGACGCGGTGCCCATTATCCTTGCGTTCTATCCGCGGGAGTAACGCGATCTTTTCATAATATCGGATGGTATCTTCAGATATTCCCGTTCGTTTTGCGGTTTGCTTAATCGTAAAAGTTGACTTTTCCTTCATTCTCTTCTCTCCCAAATTTATGTTTAATGCATTATACAACTTGGAGTTGTATCCAAGTCAAGCCTCTCTTCCTAGGGGGAAAATCTTCGAAATTCATGTCTTGACTTGGAGCTGACTCCAAGTTATAGAATTTGCGCTATCAGGAGTAACATCCCAATATCAGAAGGAGACTTACGATGAACATGAACCTACGTAAAAATATCGCTTTGATTACAGGAGCAAGCGCCGGAATCGGACTGGAATTAGCCCGTAAATTGCTGTCAGAGAATTGGCAGGTCGTTGCTTTGAACCGTTCTGATTTTCCATCGGATGACATGAACATTCAGCAAGCAATCAAGGGTGGATGGCTTCGAATATATAAAACGGAGGATCTTACCGACTATGCCAGCTTGAGAAGAACACTGGAAGAAATCAAAAGAAAGGAACGGCGGATTGATGTCTTGTTCAATAACGCCGGCGGATCGTTTCCTGAGCTACGCTATTCGAAACAAGGTCGCGAACAGCATTATGAGCTCTTGACGGTGGTTCCTTATATCATTTTGATGCAATTAAAGGAATCCATCAAAAATAGTGACTTAAAAACGGTGATCAACACCTCATCTTCAGCGTTAAAATTTACGAAAGATTTTAATATCGGCATCCTGGAGCGTCCTAAAACCTTCCGGAAGCTGCTTGGTCCTTACGCGACCTCTAAGCTTGCACTTTCGTTGTGGACTCAAGCGATCGCGCCGCAACTGGCCGAAGACGGCATCAAGATCCGAAGTGTTGACCCCGGCAGCAACAATACCTTAAGAACAAGCAAAGATCCCGGACTACCCCTTTTAGTAAAACTGATGATGAAGCTGTTTTTCTCTCCTCCTACTCATGGTGCTAACAAGCTTTATGACGGTGCTCTAGGGGAACACCATACTAAGTCCGGCGTGTTTTTGCTGAAAAACCAGGTTGCGGAGTTAAAGTTTATAGACCAAGCAAAACACGTCTTAGAAAGGATTAATTCCATATACAAACATGAGTATTTACAATAAAGTTTAACCTGTCTTTGAGCAAACTGTCCGACCAACAACAACGGCAGCCGATGATCTGGAGCGGCTGCCTTCATCTCGTTATTCACCTATTGCTTCTCCTAGTTTAACCCCATAACCGTATTGATTTTCTTAAGTGGGTGTGCATTTACCATGATGATCACCGGTTGATATTATGCATTATTGCACTGTAAAGAAAATCTGCTACATCCTCATTGCCATATTGATTAAAGTAGTTCTTGAACCGTAAATCGAATTTGTAGGTGTTGGCAATGCAAGCCAGTAACTCTTCATCACATGTCATGAATTGCATTAGATTTCTTTTCCACTCCTCGATTAATCGCTGAACTTCATCGGAGGAAGGATCCTGATCGACACAAGACGCAATTTGTTTGAATATTTCCTCCATGGATTGAAAACGTTCCTCTTTATCATCTAGTGATAATTTATCCAACGTTTCATTAAACTCTTTATACGTTTCTGTTTCACCATAAATGAATCTTGCCTCATTAGCATATTGTTCTTTCAATGGTAAAACGGAAGAACTGTTGAAGATTTGCAATTGACTAATATCATTCCCCGAAACGTATTCTTCGAGAACTACCATGATGGTTTCTAATCTTTGTTTTCTAGATAATAAAGTTTGTTTCTGTTTCTTTAGTATTTGTTTCTGTTCTTCCCTGGTCAGCTTTAATATGTCTGCAATTTCTTTCAAGGAAAAATCCAATTCCTTTAAGAACAGAATAGTTTGAAGTTTCTCCAAACTGCTTCGATCATACAGGCGATACCCTTTTTCCGTCAGATGTGTCGGTTTAAATAAATCAATTCTATCGTAATAATGCAGGGTCCGACCTGTAACGCCTGTTATCTGAACAATATCTTTAACAGCTAATAATCGTTTCTTCATCCCAAAATCCTTTTGCTTCGTCTAATATTTGAGCTGCAGGCGTTATTGTCGCCTCAAAGATCGTCCGTCCTGTTTCTCTTAAATAATACTGAATTAAATAATATCCGCAAGCGTAACCAGCGCTATAAGGCATATTGACAGGTTCAAAATTTTGAAGCTTCGCGATCTCGTCACCGTAAAGATACGGAGCAAATTTATCAAAACCAGTTAATTGCAATTGCTCTCTAAGCACAGGCTTTATTCGCTTGTTAAGTGTTTCTGCGTTTGTTTTCGTTACCCATGGGCCGATTAATTCTTCTCCAAACATCAACGTAGCATAGTTTTCTGCTAATCCTTCACTTACAATGAGTTCGCCCAAATTAACGGTGTGATCCCACGGAATAAATTGATATCTCACATTATGGTTGCATTCATGTGCCAGCGCAGCCTTCATTCGAGGAATCGTATACTCATTTGGCAAGAGTGTACCCCAGATAAACCCGGGAATGCCCCCAAAACCGCTATATCCTTCATTTATTGTTAAGGCAGTGCTTTCCGGATTTCCGAGTTGAATGGTAAACAAATATTCGGATACGGGGAGACTTATTTCATGTTCTATAAATAGACGAAGGCTCTTCCTTACAGCGTGCTCACATTCTAACCAAAAAGAATCTGACGAAATCAACTCTACCTCATGTGAAATCTGTTGGGTAATCTGATCAGGGGATCGATGCATCATACTGTTAAACGTTACAACGTCAAAACCATTCGCCTCTTCAGCTCTAAAAGGGATCTGTTGAATTTGCCATTGTCTCCTAAAGGGGGCCATCATTTCGTTTCTGAATAATTCAAGTTTTTCCTCGGGCGCAGCTTGGGTAACTTTTTGATAAACTCGGTCTGAACGCAATGTGTTTATGTTCATATTTCTCACTCCTAGTTAAGTATTCTTAGAGAGAATTATGTACTATGACCTAACGTCAGGGTCAAGGAACTCTTCATCAAACACTGAAAATCAGGTTCATGGTGCTCCATCAGGTACCGCCAAGTTGAAGTAGCTGTAAACTTCAGTTAGATATTTTTCTAATCGGTGATCAGGACAAGAACTTGTACAGATAAACAAAAAAGCCGCATTAAATGCGACTCTGAGAGTATTCATGTTCTTGTCGTCTGACAGAAGGAGATTCATAAACAAGCATTGCAACGTTTTCTGGTGTAAAAGTTTAAAAATTCCGATCTAATAAAATTCCCACTTGTTCTGCTATTACTTCCGTAGGTTCTAATAAACCTTTGTTAATCCACTCTATTACGATCTCAACAATGGCAGCACCAAAAAATTTGAGAATCAAATCCTTACTCAATCCTTGATTTATCCCTTCCCCTACTTCTACTTCTCCCTCTAACTCTTCAATAATAAATTCAAGGAATTGACTACGAAAAACAGGAGATCCTTTGCTGGCTAAAATCGTAGAAAAGAAAGAATGATTATTCTGAAAGTATTCAAACCATAACAGATTTCCTTCAGCAAAACTTAAATCAGCTGCATCTTTGCACAATTTTCTCAGTTCGTTAATATGTTCTCCGATAAGCTTATTCAATAAATCAAATTTATCCATGTAATGATCATAAACGGTTCTTCGACCGACATTTGCTTTGTCGGAAATATCCTGTATTGTAATTTGATCAAAATTTTTATCAGCCAATAGTTCAATAAAAGCCGTTTTTATGGCCTCTTGAGATTTTTGTACTCTTCTATCGATCTTAGACATTCTAGTATCACCAAGCCCCCTAATACATATCGTACATTTTTCGAAAACTGTGCAATAACGCACAAATCCCAACATTCTGATTATTGAAGACGTCCTCTTTTCATTTTAATATTATACACAGATGTGCGATAAGGTATCAACATGCGATTATAATGATCAGCAAGAATTACCATATGGGGATACCAGACTGTAGGAGGTGGGATTTTGGATCGAATTAAAAAAAGTAAAGAAAAGTTTAAACAGCTATTTGGTGAACAAGTAACTGCCAACTATAGTACGGATCCAGACTTTCAGAATATTCTGAACCATTTTATTTTTGGAGAAGTTTTCTACCAAGGAAATTTAGACGATAAACAACGTGAGCTGATTGTTCTAGTGGTTCTGGCTACTAATCAGACACTCCCTCAATTAAAAGCACATGTTGGTGCAGCACTTCATGTTGGTCTAACTCCTGTCGAAATTAAAGAGGCTATTTATCAATGTGCTCCGTATATTGGATTTTCTAAAACTTTGAACGCCATCCAGGAAGTCAATGAAGTCTTCAAATCCAACAATATCTCGTTACCTGTTGAAAGCCAAGCAAAGGTTAACGAGTCAACTCGTTTTGATGAAGGACTTGCTGTTCAGGTCAAGATATTTGGTGATGTTATAGAAAAAATGAAAGAGAATGCTCCCGCAAATCAAAAGCATATACAAGATTATCTTTCCGCTTTTTGCTTTGGAGATTTCTATACTCGCGGCGGTTTAGATTTAAAAATACGAGAGCTGCTAACACTATGCATCATCATTACTTTAGGTGGTACTGAGAGTCAAGTAAGAGCCCATATTCAAGGTAACAGTAATGTTGGCAATAGCAAGGAGACCATGATCAGTGCCATCACTCATTGCCTTCCGTATATAGGGTTCCCAAGAACACTAAACGCATTGGCATGTGTTAATGAAATTATTCCTGAAATTTAAGATAAGAGTACAGAAATGCGGCTAATATTGTACTAAAAATTATAATGCAGAGGAGACAATCTCATGTTTAACGAAGCTTATAAATTATCAAACGGTGTAGAAATTCCAAAAATGGGTCTCGGTACATGGCTGCTTGACGATAAGCAGGCCGCACAGGCAGTGCATGATGCGGTATCCATCGGATATCGCCATATTGATACAGCCCAGGCTTATATGAATGAAGCTGGAGTAGGTGAAGGAATCCGTTCCTGCAGTGTTGCAAGAGAGGAGCTTTTCATTACCACTAAGGTTGCTGCAGAAGCAAAGGACTATAACGCAGTTAGTCAGTCTATTGATGAGTCATTAGCAAAGATGGGACTGGATTACATTGATCTTCTTATTATTCACAGCCCACAGCCTTGGAAGGAATTCCGTGAGGAGAAGCGTTACTTTGAGGAGAACAAAGAAGTTTGGAGAGCAATGGAAGATGCTTATAAAGCAGGCAAAGTAAAGGCAATCGGTCTTTCTAATTTCCTTCAGGATGATATAGAGAATATTCTTGCGGGCTGTGAGATCAAGCCTATGGTAAATCAGATATTGGCACATGTGAGCAATACTCCATTGGAGCTAATTGAGTTCTGCCAGAAGAATGACATCCTTGTAGAAGCATATTCACCAATTGCACACGGTGCGGTCCTCGATCATGCAGAGGTTAAGGTAATAGCTGATAAGTATGAAGTATCTGTTGCTCAGCTTTGTCTACGTTATGATATTCAGCTTGGACTTGTCGTCATTCCTAAGACTTCAAATCCAGATCACATGAGAATCAATGCAGAACTTGATTTTGTTATCAGCGATGCAGATATGGAAACTTTGAAGAATGCAGAACCCCTTCAAAATTATGGTGAGCATAGCTTCTTCCCGGTATTTGGTGGGAAATTAAAGTAAACACAATTGATTTTGGCTAAAGGATTCAAAAATTAATTAGATTTATGGGGGGAATTTAAAATGGCAAAGAATGAAGAAGTAAAAAATGGAGTCATTTTTCCAGTAGGCGAAAAAAATGAAGCTTATGCACAATTTTTTATTGGACAAAGCTATCTTCACACATTAATCGCTGACCCTGAAGTGAGTGTTGGTGTAGGAAATGTGACCTTTGAACCTGGATGCAGAAATAACTGGCATATCCATCGTAATGGCTTTCAGCTTTTGTTAGTTACTGGCGGCGAAGGTTGGTACCAAGAAGAAGGTAAACCTGCTCAATTCTTAAAAGCCGGAGATGTTATTGTTACCCATGACGGTGTTAAACACTGGCACGGCGCTACCAAAGACAGCTGGTTTACGCACATTGCCGTCACGGCAGGTACACCGGAGTGGTTGGAACCCGTATCAGATGAGGAATATAACAAAGTTAATTGATTGAATTTAAAAAAGCCCTGTTACAGGGCTTTTTCTTCTTTTTCAAAATCAAGTGTTATCCTTTTGCTATATCAGACCGCATGTTTTTGCTTTATGACAAAGCTGGAGTAACAAACGCCGCTCACTTCAGAATCCTCGATTGCAGCATAACCGTAACCTTTTTTAAAAAAAAGTCCTCTTCTGTTTCCCAAAACTGATTAATATGATCATTTACAAATTCCTTCACTTCTGTTTTGATCTAACGTTTCCCGTTAGTTCAATGATCAAATTAGAACAACTTGGCAAGTTTGATATCTTCAAAAGGTGCGTTTTTTTTGATATCAAATATCCGCACGAATGTTACATCAAAGCTTGGAAAAGGAGATAACGCTTCTCTCGCAGCCAATTTCATTTCTATAATTTCTGCTTCATTCATGCCCCATTTTGTTTGACCCAAAGTCAAATGTGGAATGAAGTGATCCAACTCTATATACCTATCAATAAGTTCGGGCGGCGGGGAAACCGCATCTAACAAGTTCTTGTGTAGATTATATATTTCTTTCGATTCAACGCTAAGGAATGTAACCGCTGTTCCGAATGTTGCTGGTTCAGACAAAGTTAACTGGAAGATTGGAAATGAAGAACATGTTTCTCTTACTTTTTCAAGCCAATTCATATCCTCCGTAAGTCCGCTTTGAGCTTTAACAGTAATATGGGGCTCCACAGGATCCCTAAAGCCGTTATTATCCCATCGATTTCGAAATGCCTTAGCCCATTTATTACGAAATAGCGAAATTTGTTCCTTGTAATCATCAGGTGGAACGATTCCTATGAAAAAATGCATTTGTACCCCCCCTTTATACTTTTAAACAGTTGCATCCATTTACATGAATTCGAACCAATAATATGTATTTTTCTCGGAGCATACCTATTCATTTAATTCTTCAACTTTCCGTACTTTTATGTTTTAGAAAGCATTCCTCAAGTATTTTCCAAACCTACTTTAGTGTTAAACTATCCGTTAGCTATTGCAGCGAATAATTTATAAGCTAAGGCTTCTTCTGTATTTGTTCAACCACTCTTGTTAAACGACTTAGCTCTTCTCTAAGCAATTGCGTCTGTTCTTCATTTTCACGAACGAATTTCAAAAACGTATAACCAATAACAGTTAATATGAGACCCAAAATAGGAAATGCTACTCTTTTTGCAACTGATTTTATTACGATTCAAATATACGGATAGTACCGTTAAACTGCCAGTTAGCTTAATGAAAGAACCTCGTTTTTTCTCTAGTAGGGTCCACGTAATATCAGATTCTTTTTCTACTTAAACATCAATTGCTCCTCCTGGACCTTAACTATTTTCCTTAATCCAAGAACGCAGCTTATCAGCATAGAAAGAGCGTTCATCTGGATCGGACTGAGAACCCTTTGAAAGATAGAGTTGATCATTCATATATCTAGGGTAAACATGGAGATGATAATGCCACACGTCTTGATTGCCAGCAGGCTCATTATGTTGCCGCGTAGAAATCCCATCACATCCATATGTACTTTTCATTGCAAATGCAGTAAGCTGAGCCGCGCGGTGAATTTCAACAGCGTAATCCCCAGGGAGTTCAAAGATGTTCTCGAAATGTTGATTAGGAACAACAAGAACATGTCCTTTATTGTTTGGCCACCATTTGCTCGCTATAAATGCCGTTACTTTTTCATTCTGATAAACGATATCCCTTTGTTTTGTTCCCTGATTAGGTCGCTCGATTCCCCAAATACGACAAAATGGGCATTCGTATCCTTCGGGCTTATGTGAAAATGATGCTGTCATCTTTCTCATTCAACTCCTCTTATATTTTTCCAATTAGCTATTAGACGCAAGAAACTTCTGTTTGTTGAATTATTCTGCCCTTGAGCTTATAAAAGCAGCCGATCGCATTTCCCAGCTGCTTGCTAGATTAGTCAACTATCGTTTCCCGTTAGCCTAATAACTTACTATTTTGTATTTCGTACTCCTCGACGTAATTTCTGTATGTTTTTCCGTCGTAAAAATCAATAATATCCTGATTAATTTCTGGATATAACTGAATGGAATGTAACTCCGAAATGGGAACCCACTTTACTCCAATTTGATTAGGGTCTGGCTCCTTCGGAAGCTTGGGGTAAGATTTAGGTTTTAATTTGCATTCAAAAGTAACTCCGATCGAATGAATGTCCCCGTATATGTAATTGCTTTTCGTAGGTTGATATTCATAAACGAATGCAACTGGACCAACCTCTATTTCAACACACGCCTCTTCTTTTGCCTCTCGTTTAGCAGCCTCAGGAAGTGTTTCACCAGGTTCAAGTCCACCTGTTGGCTGATCGTTATTTTCATAAGCCTATGGCTTTTTTGTTCTTTCCTTTTGCACAAAGATTTCTCTTATGAAAGCTCCCAAACTACATGACAAAGCTACAATTGATATCAAATGAGTAATTTTAACAAATTGATGAGGTGTCCCAATAACGGTTAAGCAAGATAAAAGGATCAAGATAGGAAAGGAAATTAGCCCAACATACAGTTGCCTGTTTGTTTTAATGAATCTTACCTCCCTTTGAATATTTTTAGTTTGTTCACTTTTATTTACATTCGCACAAATACCATTAAAAACCTCTTACACCAAAGTTGATTCACTCAACATAACTGCCAAGAACTTATTCCAATAAAACAAAAAAGCCGCTAAAATA
Organism: Neobacillus mesonae; assembly: GCA_023715865.1. Lineage (GTDB taxonomy): Bacteria > Bacillota > Bacilli > Paenibacillales > Paenibacillaceae > Paenibacillus. The sequence goes on along the minus strand of JAMBOW010000001.1, from coordinate 685,566 downwards.
GCGACTTTAATGGGATCATGTTTTTGTCCCCCGACACTTTTTGATTTGTAGATAAGTCCTTCATCAATAAACGCAAGTCAATCATACTTGCAATCATTAAGTATAAGCTTCTTAAAAGCATCTTGAATCTTTCTGGCACTGAAATTAGGCCATTTATGCAATGCACAGCCGCTTAATAAACTGGCAGTCCATGTTAAGGGTTAATAATTTGTCTGCCCACGTTCACGTCATCCACTTTCCATTGGTTATCTACAAATTTATAGAATACATAACGATTAACGAGCTCAAGATTGATAGGACCACTCTCAAAGTAAGCAGATTGGTGCATTCTCGCCATTGTGGTGCTGTCGTAGGTAACCTCATTCAAATTTGTTAATATAGCATTATTTTCTATGCCATTGCTGAGTATAATCTTGTTTATAAATGAATCCGTGAAATAAGGTCTGAAATATGATCGAATCTGTGAATAACTTGAGAGATCGGTGGCTTCATTTATCTTTGTATTAAGAACCTTTATTCTTTCCTGATTTATTCTCGAAGATTTGAGAGGCTCTGTGAAGATAAAGACCTGTTGCAGACCGATCGTAATCGTTGCTTTTCGTTCTTGTTTGGACCACAGCGCTGTACCGCCAAAGGCTTTAGCAAAACTACGTGCTGGTATATAAGTTGTTCCATTTTCAATTTTAACTGGCACATCAAGACTGAAAGCAACGTTATTTAATAAAGCATTGCGAGAATTAACATGCATCAGCAGTTGTTTATTACCCCGAATAATCGTAATGCTTTTGGTTTCCTGGTTCCAAATCACTTCTGAATTGAATCTCTCAGAAACTGCACGTATTGGAATTAATGCTCGTCCATTTTCAATTTTGCCATTATCAATCGTTTCCGAAAAGTCATCGGCGTAGCTTATCGCTGGATTATGGATTAGTAAAGTACACACCAAAGAGAGTGCTAGAATGATTAATGTTTTTTTCATAGATGGATTCCTCCCAAGGTTATATATTTTATCTTCTTCTAGCTCAATTTTTGTTGTCGTTAGTTTTTTGCTATACGCTCCCTTCAGCTAAATAAACGAAATCTCAACAGAAAATGTTGCAGAGTATAGAATTATACCAATATTGTTATATACTAACAAGCGACTTCATCCTCATAAAGTAACTACAATACTCCCTCTGTCTCTTTTTATTAGAAGTGATTCATTGACTAGCGAAGGGGATTGGCTAGACTCAAAATCCAATTTATTATACTAATAACTCATTTTCATATGCTGGTAAACTGACTATATTAATGTGATGATATCCAATAATAAAAAGCGAGACCTCATTTGGGTCTCGCCTTTTTCATATAGTTCATTTATGGTTGTATAGTAATGGTCTGTTCCAGATCTTTTAGATATGTTTTATCTCCCGTACTGTGTTCCCCTTTACCCACAATGCTCCAATCCTTGTTATTGACAGTTAAGGTATACGGTTTAATTGTGATCGATTTTGGAGTACCATTAGCTGGACTGAACAATTGATCAATATGATACTCTGTTTTTGGCTTACTGTTAAAATATTCAAACTTCTGTGGTGCGAGTACGTTCCCCTGGTCATCTACCAGCTCATAATACACCATACTTGCACTATAATCCCCACTCTGCTCAGAAGAAGATGGTACTTCACCTGTGCTGTCCAGAATCAATCGAGTTGATAACGGTGTGATTTCCAGCTTGTTGACGGTATAACTGAATTGTCCATCCGACTTCGTAGCATTTGTAGGCTGTATAACAACCGGGGCATTAGCCATATTTACAGGGACCTTAAATTCAAATGTCTCTTTTACCTGAGTTACATTAGCTTGAATAGTTAACTCGAATTGATCTGGTAATTTTGAAAGCCTTGTGAGTTCAGCGATATAAGCATTTTCCTGATGAGGATAGTCCCCAAATTTACCTTCCTTCATTTCCACTGCTTGTCCGTTTACCAGGATTTTTGGTGTCTCAATATATCCTTTTAGTTGTTCTTCATTGGCCAAGATCCTTGATTTTACATATTCGCTATCACCATTACCAGTAATCTGAGCATTTTCATTTAAATATGGAGAAGCCGTACCTGGTAAGTCCACTCCCTCTCGCTCCAAGATAAAGGACAACCGGGCTCCATCATATAATAATTCAGTTAACTTTAAAGTCACACCATCGTGTGTCACACTTAAATCCGGTTTGTATACGCTCCCTTGCTGAATAGCGGCATTGACTGATTCATCACTAGTATCTTCAAAAAGCAAACCAAGTACAGGAATCTGCTTTAAGCTTGCTGCCATTGCTGGTGATACAAATCCTGATCCGATCACACTTCCCCCTAATACGGCTGCAGCCGATGCGACCAGCAATGTTCTTCTTAGCATATTAGGCTTAACATTTGACGTTACTCTTGTCATCTTCTTATCACCAATCCTATTTATAATTTGATAGCTCATGGTATTTCGAGGTAAGGATGACTCACGAATCATTTTTTCGATCGCATCCATTTCAGTGAATTCCATTTGTTCCGGCGATTTTCCCACGTATTATCTCTCCTTTATGTTTTGTTCGATCCTTCAGTTTTTGACGTAACCGTTCATACTTCTTTCGTACCGTTGCCGATTTAATTCCCATAATTTCACCGATTTCATCAAAAGTGTATTGTTCTACGGCCTTTAACAACAATATGTGCTGCTCTTCCTTATTCAGATACGCTAACAGCTCGTACACAATCGGCTCATGCTGAGAGATATGAGCTACCGGTTGCTTCTCTTTGTAATGCTCAATCAGGTTAAGATAACGACTTTGTTTCTTCTTCATGTTCATTAGATGATGGTAGGCTATCTTATACAACCATGCAGAAAAAGATACTTGTCTCTTATACTGATGAAGATGCTCGTAGGCACGAATGAAAATTTCCTGTAGTGCATCTTCAGTCTCTTCATGATTTTTGAGAATATAGTAGCAATAAGTATACATTTGCCGTTCAAACTGAATGATGATCGCTTGGTAGGAATGTATGTCTCCTGCCTTGACCTGTTCTATAGACGCTTCAATAGCATTTCTTTTTGTTTCCTCTTCCTCAGGAATGGAATATTTCAAATCTGCTCACCTCCTTCACTCTTTACCTATATAACAATCTCAACTTGAGAAATCGTGACAAAATTTACGTATAGTATAATTCATGGGTTTTATCCTTTAACGTACAAAAAAATGGAGCAGCTGCCGATCGGCTTACTGCTCCATGCTATATTGAACTAACGTTTTCCGTTAGTTGAATGCCTCAATAGAATTAAATGCAAACATTATTTCTGCTTCACAAACCAATTCATTGTTTACCATTGCGATGCCTGTTCCCTTGACAATCTGTCCCTTGGTTCGGGTTACTTCGAATTCAAGATGGAGCTGATCCCCTGGTTTTACTTGCTTTTTAAACCGACAATTATCAATACCAGTCAGTAACCCTATCTTATGGTTATCGCTCTCTACGTTGGACATAGCGATACCACCCACCTGTGCCAGTGCTTCTACAATCAAGACTCCAGGCATGACAGGATAATCGGGAAAGTGACCAAGGAAATAAGGTTCATTGAAAGTCACATTTTTGATTCCAACGGCTTTCTTTCCCTCAACAATTTCTATGATTCTATCGACCAAAAGAAAGGGATATCTATGGGGAATAAGCTCTTTAATTTGATTAATATCAAGCATGGATTTCCTCCTCTAATATTGGCTTATAACCATTCTAACCTCATTTGGAGAAATCATCCATTATTATACTACCTGCCCTTTAGCTTAATGAATTAGCGGGAGAAGATTGCTCAGATACATGCCTAATCGGTAATGGGAACATGGTTCATGCCTATTGCGGTAATCGGTACAAGTTCTTGTCCCTCAACATAAAGAAGCTACTTCTATCCTTGGATATAAATTAAGCATTTAACTTAGAGCAGACTTAAAGTCAAGCTATGAAAGATAAAATAGAATCAGATATCCACATTGGTTTGCACTGCATTTCGAAGAGCAATACAGTTGGAATGACAGTAATTGGGGTGAAAATAAGACCTTGAGGAATTGTGTCCTCAAGGCCAAATGATTAGAGTCTCGTCTTAACTTTATTAATAGCCTCTTCAATACACTCTTTTAATTCAACAAGAGTCCGACATGTTTTTTGAAATATGGGATTTTCCCAATTAAAATCTTCGATTGCTACAACTTGAAAATGTCCGTCTTTGGAGAACGAAGGAAACCATCCTATATCTACAATAAACTTGTCATCATAGTTAACTTGCAACAAATCTTCTTTCAAATTGTCGACTTGGTTTTCTAATAATTTATTGGGGTCGATTTTCAAATCATCATAGACGACTTTTCCCGGTTCAAACTGGATTTTTTCAAACATATGTATCTTCCTATTTCATTAGTTTTCAGCTTCAGTTATAAAATGACCACGGATAGTCCCACTACTATAATTAACCCATACAATTTGAAGCTTTCCATTGATTGAGTGAGATTTCACCTGGTGTATTGCTCAATATCGCTTTGGTATGATTCTCTTTTCCAATGATCCATAACTCCATTCACATCGTTTTTTGCTTGAACTAAATATCCCCATCCCGATATCAAAAGCACAAATACTCCTATTAAGGCATATGCGAGACTAAAATAGTTCAAATAGAAATTTAGAGCTATACCTAGTATCACTAATGTAAGACTGCTCCACAGTATCCAATTTAAATTCTTCTTCAAATTATCTCCTCCATAGAATTAGGTATATGTCCTTTTTACTATTTTATTAGATACGACAGACATTCCATAAAGTTCCAAGAAACATACACAGGCATTCATCAACTTTAGTTGTTTCTGATTGGTTATCCTGACTATTTTCAGTTTATTGAGATTCGCCAAGCGTTAATCTTGTCTAATCCAAAAAGGAAAATGATTTATATTATACAAAATAACTAGAACTATAGTTAGTAATATAGTTGTAGTGATATACTGCCTAGATCCCTCTAAAAAAATAAATTCCATAATTGCCTGAAATCCAAATATTAATGCTAAACAAATCATGCAATAGAAAGTTCTTAGAGTATCTGATTCATTTCCAGTCCCATACCATAGTGTGATTAAAATGATTATAAGTATAATAGCTTTAGCCCAGCGGTCCACACTTTTGCCTGATGTTTCCGAAAATTTCTTCTTTTCAACCCTAAGTAACTTATTTGATATTTTTTCTACAACCCATATTAAAATAAGTAGACCAATCATAAGTATTATAAACTCCACCTAACCACCCCTTATTTCACATATTATTAAACATTAACTAAGAATTTCCTAAGTGGATCTCAAGTCTCCTAATTATGTATTCAATTCCAAATAATTAAGTCGGTCAAATAACATGCTCCTGATTTCTATTTTTCTATTAAAAGTCTTAACAACTTTCATGACCAATAATTGATTACATTTACTATACACATTAAATATAATCATTATCTACCTAATAAATTATGAGTTGATAACTTCACTAAGCTGCCCGTTAGCTTAATGAAGATGGCTGATAACTTCAGTTAGATCTTATCTAATAGGTAATCGGAACAAGAACTTGTACCGATAAAGCAAAAAAGCCGCTAAATTAGCGACTTCTAATGGGATGGGATTGTGTTCTTGTCTCACGACACTTGCCCCCCTTTCAAATGTTTCCATGTTCACGAAGTCCCACCTTAAAGTCCGTGCGGATGTTTCCCGGCAATCAATTCTTTGGTTTAGACAATAAGCTTAACTATTTTCAGCGCAGGATGAAATAAGTGTTTGCTCGTATTCGTCCTGATTATAACTTTTCCCACCCGAACATCGGCCTCAAAAACTTGCGAAGGTAATAAGCCATTACGGTCGTTGTGGTCCATGAGCTGCGCTTGTTCTGGATGTATTGATCGTTAATAATATACGTCCGAGTGGAAGTCGGGCTCTTCAGACCGAACATTTCCCACTTTGCCGGATCATTTGAACCTTCGAGTTTTAGAAGCATATTCGCAGACTCACTATTTACTTTGTCCGGAATTTGCTCGTATGCTCGGGTGATTTGCGCATGAAATTCGTCGATCGGATTGCGGCTAGCAAGGCTCTCCAGGTGGATACCTTCTCGAAGGTAAGAAACGTATTCTAGATGGTCAGCCCAGCACTGGTCGATATAAAATAGCCTTACCCGCTGCTCCGAAGGGCTCATCGGCTTCTCGCCTTTCAAAATTCTGAGCCTTTCCTCGTATAGAATTCGTCTCTGATCCTCCAGCATATCCGAGTAACTGTTCAGTTCCTTTTGGATATCGAAGTTTTGGCCCATAATAACGCGCTGAATATGTGTGATTTTGCTGCGGAGCACCTGCTCTTCGAGAGCTTCATCCTGCCTTGGAGCGCGAATCGCTTTATCGATGCCGAACCGAAGCAACATCTCGTCCTCCAAGCTTACGAAAAATACGGAAGCTCCGGGGTCGCCTTGACGGCCGGAACGCCCGCGTAGTTGGTCGTCGATCCGCACGCTTTCGTGCACATGCGTACCAATCACGTACAACCCGCCCAACTTGGTGACAGCTTCTGCTTGCGTGGGGTTGACGCCTCCAAGCCGAATGTCGACGCCGCGTCCCGCCATATTCGTAGACACCGTTACCGCGCCAATTTCTCCTGCATTGGCGATGATCCTGGCTTCTTCTGCGTCGTTTTTTGCATTCAGAACTTGACAAGGTACACCGGAAATCGCTAGCGCCTTCGCCAGCATGTCAGACTCCTCAACGCTTGACGTACCAATGAGAATTGGACGTCCCGTCCTATGAACGGACGAAATTTCGTATACAAGCGCCTTAAGCTTGGCTTCTTTATGGGTATAAATTCGGTGCGGATGATCAATCCGTATGTTTGGTCGGTTCGATGGAATTTGCACGACTTGCAGCGAATAAATATCTTCGAATTCCATTGCGGAGGCGTGCGCAGTAGCCGTCATTCCGCAAATCTTCGGATACAGACTTATGAAGTGTTGGAGGGTAATTGTACCGAGAATTCTCCCGCCAGATTTCAGCTCCAGCCCTTCTTTGGCAGCAAGCGCGGCTTGCAGCCCTTCCGGCAAATGCCTGTTCTCCGCCACGCGGCCGGTATATTCGTCGATCAGCTCGATTTTACCGTCCCGGACGATGTAATCGAAGTCTTTTTTCAATAACGATTCTGCATGCAGCGCGCAATTTAACGACGATAACAGATGATTATTATGGACATCGTACAAATTGCCGCATCCTAACAGCTCTTCCGCTTTCGCAGATCCCGCTTCATTCAAATATACATTCCGCTTAAACTCGTCGAAGTCGTAATGCTCATTCTGAACGAGCTGCTTGGCCACTTCTGCGAAACGAGTGCCTTCGCTCTTGGAGAAGCCCGGCTCGCCGGCAATGACTAGCGGCACCCGTGCTTCGTCCAGAAGAAGCGAATCTGCTTCGTCGACGATGACGTAATGGAAGGAACGATGCACGGTATCGGCTTCGCCCAGTGCAATCGTGTCACGCAAATAATCGAATCCTGCCTCTTTAGCCGTAACATAAGTTATATCCGCGGCATACGCTTCCCGTTTCTCGGACAAGCTCATGCCGGCTTGAACCGATTTTACCGTTAATCCTAGAAAACGATAGATCGGGCCCATCCACTCCGCATCCCGCTTTGCCAAATAATCATTAAAAGTCAGCACATGAACGCCCTCGCTGGTCAGCGCATTTAGATAAGTAGGCATAACAGCAGAGAGCGTTTTTCCTTCGCCGGTATGCTGCTCAATTAAAAATCCCTCGTGCAGAGCGATGGCAGCCATGATCTGGACATCGTAGGGCTGTAATCCGAGCGTTCTCTTCGCTGCCTCGCAAACTAGCGTATAGGCATCGATAAGCAGCTCGTCCAAAGGGGTACCCGATTTTGCTTCCTTTTGCAGCCGGAGAGATTCTGCTTTCAGCTGCTGATCGTCCCATACTTCCAAATTCCTTTTTCTTATGAGCTTTGCTTTGTCCTGATAGGTCCTCAGCTTGTTCTGTGTTTCACGGTTTTTGGATTTTTGTATCAACTTGGCGGCTAAATTCATCGGAATTTGATCCCTCCTCGTATATATACACGACTCTAAAGTAGCTAAACTATAATCAAACTCTATAACAATAGATTATATATCTCATACAATTCCAAAACTTTGCCCTTATATCTTTCTAAATATACGAGAACCATTCCATAAAGTTCCAAAATGGAGTGATTCTACAAACTTACTGATTTGTTAGCCCAATAAAGTTAACCTGACCGTAAGCATAATCAAAAAGAAGCAGCTGCCAACCGGCAAACTGCTCCTTGATTTTTTGGGACTATTTCAATAAATTTGTATACCATACGTTTCCTTCAATATATATCCATACTAACTTCGAGACCTTCCAGATATTGAGTATTAAATTTTGACGAAACAATATACATGGAATCTATTTTGCTCACGTTAGAGAAAGTCATTTGAAATTCATAGGTACCATAAATACGAGTCGGCGGCCTATCCCTATGATATTGTAACCCTTTGCTGTCCTCAAGCCAGATACGACTAACTTGCTCGTAGATACCGTACCCTGTAGCTTCATAAGTCAGTGTCAGCTTATCGTTTTCCAATTGCTGATCCAATATGGTTACCGATCCAGCCTTACCTTGATCAAGAGTCATAGACTCCCCATTCCACTCACCGCTGATCCTAGTCTCGCCGCTTGGGCTAGGCAAGTATGGTTTGATGATAATTTTATTTGGGGCTGTCTCAAAAGGTTCAAAAAATGCTTTGAAGTGGTTTTCATCCTTAAAACCGCCACCGCCCATACTTATTGGCTGTAGGACGCGACCCTGATCGTCAATCACTTGAAAATTCCAAAATGATGAATTTGTATTCTGAAGACTGAATGAGAGCTCAGTCGTAGTAGGGTATAAAGTAATAGCCTTATACTCTACTTGAATATCGTTCCAGGTTGTTATTTGATCGATCTCATAGGTTTGATACTTTCCTTGCTGCTCGACAGGAATATTGGCGTATGTAATAGTTTCATCGTGAGACAAGAGCCCGAGCATAAAAGATGTTGGCCATTCTCCCTCCGCTGCAATACTAATTGTTCCAGCATAGGTTCCGTTATCGAGCTTCTCATAGCTTGCGCTTGAACCATAACCTATCCTTTTGCCGTCAATCGTAAAAGTGATATTTTCTATAAATGCCCATGGATCAGGATCATACGAAGGTACTGTCCAACTTAGATTAATTTTAGAGCCGTCATACAGACTCTCCGTAAAAGTCACTACCTGGTCTTTGATCTGAACCTCCTGTCCCAGCTCCGTTGTAAGTTGAAGCTCGCTGCCTCTCCTCATGTCCACCCCTCCGACTAATTCGAATATCGACTTAACAAATGGCAGGGATCTCAGGGATTCCGCAAAGCTTGGAGACAAATACGACATGCCAATAATGATGACAAAGGATGCTGACGCTAAAGCGCCCAAACGCAGCTTTAATGACCTACTTCGTTTTTGTTTTAATCCAGCAAGCGTTAAGCTCACACGGTCATCAATTGTTTCAGGTAAGGGTCTATTTACATGCTTCATCATGTCTTGCTCCCATTTTTCCATTTAAACTCCTCCTGTTCTCCCCAGATTGTTCGCGCATTTTCACGGGCACGACGCAGCCATGTTTTTATTGTGTTATCCGATTTTTCATAAATTTCAGCTAGATCCTTAATGGAAATATCTTCGATATGGTAAAGCTTTAGCAGCTTGCTGTCTTCTTCAGGAAGAATAGCTAATAATTGTTCAAGCTCTACCCTATCGAAGCCGCTTTCACTTGCTGAAGGTTGGGTCAGCTCATTGAAATCGATCACTTTTTTATTTTGTCTATGGATTTGATTGCACTCATTCATCAGGATTCGAAGGAGCCAGGTTTTGAAGTAGATGGGTTCTCTCAAGTTATTTATTTTAGAAAATGCTTTTAAGATGGCTTCCTGGATAGCGTCTGCACAATCAGCATCGTTAGCAAGCAATGTTCTTGCTACCTGGTACATTGTAACTTTGTGAGCATTAATCAAGTACTCAAAGGATTTATGATTGCCTTTCTGAGCTTTTTTCACTTCCTTTGTGATGTCCATAACTTCCCCCTTTCGTTCATATGTTAGATGCACCAGAGAGCAATGAAGTTTCAACAAAATCTATTTTTTTTATGTTGAAGGTCGATTCCATGTAACTTTGACTAGAATAATTAATAGTTATCTAAAAATTCATTCTAGTAGTAATGCGCATCCACCTCTTCAAGGTAGGAACTCCTCTTTAAACTAACATGCCCGTTAGCTTAATGACTGGTACGCTATCGGACTAACGAAATTGTACATAACTTCTTGTCCGCATACAGCTTTGTATAGAAGTTCTATACATTAAATAAAAAAAAAGCCGCAGAATATGCGACTTCTGTTGTATATATGTTCTTGTCGTCCGACAATTTAAAACTGCGTTGTTTGGTTGTATTGATTGTTATCACCGACTAATCTAAAAATACAAATTCCATCCCACAATAAAAGCAGTAAGTATGAAAGCCGAGATGCCAGACATAATGTACATGACCTTTTGCTTTTTGCCGTGACTGCTCTTCCACAGTTTGTAAATAAGCAAGCCAAGATATGACACTGCTAGAACCACATAAAGTAGGTTAAACATTAAATTAATACGTATCGAAGAATAAGAGGGATAGCTTGGAAGTCTCGTAAGTAAGATTATAAGATTAAGAAGGAGTGCCACACCTGCAAAATTAATGGCAAGATGATATTTATCAAAATTGGTTGGAGGATTTCCTCGTTTATTTAATTTGTAAAGAAGCATCTGGATTAAATAACCGATCAAAGCGCTGAAACTGTAAGTAATAGCTAGCGCAACAGGAATAAAAGACATCTTAATCAAGTTTACCTTTGCATTCGATACAGGCAAGAAATCAATGTAAGGAGTGACGGAAATTTTATCAACAACACCATTATGCTCGACCACATTATAAAAATTACTTAACTCAGCTTTTGTATACTTCGTTATGTCTAGAGCCCTAAATAAATCAGTAAATCTAGAAGCTGCCCGTCGTGCGGATTGAAAATATCCGCCTTCCTCAGATGTAATTGAATTAACATATACATTTTTACCGAAGATTTCGCTAATAAGTCCATAATAATAGATTTCTTCAAACGACTGGTTTGTCATTACCACCACCCCAAATTTAGATTCGGGATCAAAGACAAGTTTACTTGAAAATCCTTTTAAATTCCCCTCGTGCATCAGTGTAGGTACCCAGTATTCCATCTCAACGAACCCATGCGCAAATCGAGGAATAGTAGTCCCGTCATAATATAGACTTGTTGACAACATTTCGTCTAACGTATCCCTGCTTGTAAATAATAAATTGCTATCATCAACAGGCATCAACACTGCAAGGAATTTGGCTAGATCTTCTGCTGTCCCAATAGCTGCCCCTGCAGGATAAAAGGTTACGTATACTCTGTTCTGAGGGATCAGTTTCAAATCTTTAGTATACCCTTCAATCTCACTCCTTCTTCGTACTACGTCTGGATGATCTTGCCCCGTTGGATGAATCGAAGTTTCTTTCATATTAAGCGGTTTGAAAATATGTTGATTGACATATTCATAAAAAGGTAAACCACTTTGCAATTCCACGATGTAAGCGGCTAGACCAACGCCATAGTTTGAATAACCCACTATGCTATCTGGTTTATATATTTGTTTCGGTTCATTTTTACGCAAGGTTTCTCCTAATTCTAAAGTTTCATTCTCGGAGTAATAATACACCTCGGCAACTGTTTGATCTTCCCAGCCCGCATTGTGGTGCATCAGGTTCATTAGGGTAATGGGATCATCGTATTTCAGCTTTTTAAAAAATACTTCTGGTAGATATTCTTTAATATCGGTCTCCAAATCAAGCTTTCCTTGTTCGACAAGCTGCATCACACTAGTATAGACCAACAGTTTAGAGATTGAAGCCCATTCAAAAACAGTAGATGTATCCGCCTTTCGCTGATTCTCAATATCCGCAAAGCCATATGCCTTATTCACAATGGTTTGACCATTTTTAATAGCCACAACAGAAACGGCAGCGGTATACTTCTCATACGAGGCAACATAAGAATCAATCGTTTCCTCTAACTCTGATAAAGGAATTCTGGATGGCGTAGTCTCAACCTTTTCTTCTTCAGCGTGGGCAGGTATCGCTATTGCCATAATGATAAATATGAAGGACAGAACACAAGCTATTACTTTGTTTACAGTGTGATAACTACGATCTTTCTGTGAAATTTTCTGCATCCGCTACTCTCCTTCAGCATGAAACAAATACATCAGATCTAACTCACTCTGCAGTTTCTCAGGAGCAGCTGCCAACCGGTAAACTGCTTCATACTGTTTACTTAACGTTTCTCCTTAATTGAATGACTTTGCTTTTTAGTTCCCAATTGGATATCTACAAATGGTACGTATTTATTTGGTGCAACTTCTTTATATACGCGTAGATAATTGACATCAAAGATTGGAAAAGGGGCTAATTCGTTAATTGCTAAAAGCTTCATCTCTTGAATTTCAGCCTCGTTCAAACCCCAATAGGTTTGTCCCAGGGTCAAATGAGGATGATATTTATCCATTTCAAAATAACGATCTAACAGTTCTTGCGATGGAGAAATCGCTTCTACCAATCTTCTATGTATATCGATTACATTACTCGTTTCAACAGTAAGGAATGTAACAGTACTTCCAAACGATCCCGGTTCTGATAATGATAATTGAAAGCTTTCTATTAAAGAGCATGTTTGTCTTACACTTTCTAACCAATATAGATCTCCTGTAAGACCACCCTGCGCTTTTACAGTGATGTGAGGCTCCACTACATCGTTAAGACGATTACTGGCCCAACGATCACGAAATGCTACTACTTTTTCTTTATAATCATCTGGAGGGGTAATCCCAATGAAATATTTCATGTTACAATCACCTCCTTTAATAAACTATATGGATGGTAGTCCTCTTATCTTCTTATTTCTTCGGATATTTAAACTATCCTGCCCGTTAGCTTAATGAATTAGCGGCCGACAATTGATTAGGCACATGCCTAATTGTTAATAAGAGTATGTTCTTCTCTATTACGGTTATCGGTACAAGTTCTTTTCCTTGGCTTAGGTCTAGAACTTGTACCGATAAAATAAAAAAAGCCGCTAAATAGCGGCTTCAATGGGATCATGCTCAAGTCAAAAGACAATTTTTGTTTAGTACATGATTAACGGTTTCAAAACTGCTATCTTTTAGCATATGGCCCCTTAGCTTAATGAAAAATAGCAGCTGTTAACCGGCAAACTGCTTCTTTCTGTTTCGGAAAAACATTTTTTAGCGTAATCACTAGCGTTCTCGAATTAAGAAAAAACTGTTTTTCTTTCAAAATTTAGTTTTGAAAGTCTCCTACTTGACGATTGCTTGCAACTTATCCACTTCCATATTCGCCTATTTATCAACAGTGTCTAATCCTCCAGCCTTAGCTGGCCCTCTCTCTGGGATCTTCACTTATGAAAAATCCTTTCTATATTGGACGGCCATGTAAATTCCTCCAGCTAAAATTGCCAGTGCATATTTGTACAAGAAAAAAATGTTCCACATATAGTCTCTAGGAAAAATCATGTCACACAGAATAATTGCCAACAGCGTAAAATAACTGCTTTTCAAAAAGATTTTATTTGTTCGTTCATCGTCTTTTCCAATCTTCTTATAAAAAACATAAGCAAAAATCGCACTACCCATGAGCAGTAAAAAACCAACTCCAATGAGAATATTCCAATTTCCCGTAGATTGTTCAGCCCAAGACCGTAATGGGTAAAAAATTACGGTATGTATATCTGAGAAAGAATTAATTTTCATTTTGATCATTTCCTTTCATATAAGTAAAAATTTCGTTTATATCAACATTAAAAAATTCGGCAATTCTAAAAGCTAATAGCAGAGTCGGAACGTAATTTCCTTTTTCCATTACGAAAATGGTTTGTTTGGAAACCCCGACTTGCTCTGCTAATTCTTGCTGAGACATTCTGGCAAGTACACGATATTCATAAACCTTATTTGAAATCGAATCACCAAAATCTTTCTTCATGACCATCACCTCATGAATCAAATTATAAACTCAGTTTTTATAAAAGTAAAGTATACTTTTACAAAAACATATTAAACATTTACTTTTAAACACATTACTTTGATTTATCATAATCTAAAATGCAGAAAGAACCTGACGAACTTCATGATTCCGTCAGGTTCACATATATCTTGGTCAGCTACAGAGTTATTCATAATCAATTTGGTGATTATTGTTTTCCTTCTTTTCACCAGCTTCCCCTATCCAAATCGAGCACAATAGCAAGACAGCGCCGAAAAGTTGCTGAAAAGTCATCTTCTCTCCAATAATTAGGATTGAAATAAAAAGAGAGGTCAGAGGATCAATATAACTCAGTACAGCGATGCTTTGACCATTAAGTCCTCTCATTCCGGCAAAGAAAAGATAAAAACCAACTCCACCATGAACGATACCTAGCACAAGCATCAATATAACCGTGTTGCTGTCGATCGAATTGACATTGCTGCCCTCTGTAATCAACACAAATGGAATTATCAACATAACTGATAATCCTAGCTGCAAAAGAGTATTTGCCAACCCGTTTAGACCGTGGATGAATTTGTTAATCAATGTCAATCCGGTATAAAAACCAGCAGCGACTAATCCATAGCAGATACCGAGAAGATGCTGCCCATTTGTCTGCATCCTTCCGTTTTGCAGAATAAGAAACAACCCAAGAAGAGCAATGACTATACATATTGTCTTTTTGTACGATAACTTTTCTTTCAAAACCAAAGGGGAGAGCATTACAACCAAAACAGGTGCAAAATAATAGCTCAATGCCGCATTAGCAATGGTGGTCTCCTTATATGCCTGGAATAGAAAAATCCAGTTTCCGCTCAAGGCAATACTCGCAACGATTAGAGCGACAGCATTTTTTTTTACTTTTTGCCATGACAATTTCTGTTTAGTACTAATCAAAACGATTAGTAGAAACAGGGCGCCAACTAAGCTTAAAAATAGCGCAATCTTACTGGAAGACAAATCGATATATTTTGCGAACACGCCAACAGCTCCGAAGATAATCATCGATATGAGGAAATATATTTTTTCTTTCATTTGTTTATTTACGCTTCACTTTCTTAAATTTGTATCACTTTTGGTTGGTGATCTGTGTAAGTCAGGAAATTATGGGTTACATCCGATGTTCTAATTTTCATATAGCCTGTAGTTGTCCCGTCGCTACATCCATACCATTCCTGTGCAACTACTTCTTCGTCAAGTACAACTTGTACTACTTGATCTTTGTCCATCAAGACACCAAAAATAGTTGCAGCACCGATTTTTACACCTAACAAACTTTCCATCTGATCAGCCGAAGCAAATGATACACGAGAAATGCCAAGTTGATTACTAAAGTCTTTAACTTTGAATTGCTTATCAGCAGTAGTAATAAGTAAATAGAATTTGGTTTGTTGCCTATTACAAAGGAAGAGTGTTTTCACCATATTTACGTTAAGCTTTTGATTAATTTCAACACAATCCCCCATGGTGATTGCTTCGTCTGTATTTACACGTTCAAAAGGAATTTCTAGTTTTTTTAATGTCTCATAGGTTCTTTCTTGTAGTTGCGTCAGATAGCTCTCCGGCATTGTATTTAGAATATTGCTTATAAAAAACATGTGAATTTCCCTTTCATTTCTAGGATTTTTTGTATTTGAGTTCGTTTGAATAAAAGTGTATCATCGTTTTTATCATTACAAAAGCGAGTGTTTATCATGGTTGTCATGATAAAACCAGATACAAAAGAGGTGACATTTTATATGGATAAAAATATTCAGAAATATTTAGCCCTAATTAAAACAGTTGAATACGGAAGCTTTACAAGAGCAGCTGAGGTATTAAACTATTCACAATCGGGGATCAGCCGTATGATTAACGATCTAGAATCAGATTGGAAGATATCTCTTCTAGAACGTGATCGCTCTGGTGTACGTCTGACTTCTGAAGGTCTTAAAGTACTGCCTTATGCAAAAAGTGTGTGTAATGAATATGAGAAGCTGCAATCCCAAATTGACGAATTACATGGACTCCAATCTGGAATTATACGGATTGGAACATTTTCAAGTGTAGCTACCCATTGGCTTCCAAATATAATCAAAGCATTTCAAAAAGAATATCCGAACATTGACTATGAACTTTTACTTGGCGATTATACGGAAATTGAAAGCTGGATTTTGGAAGGTCGTGTGGATTGTGGCTTTCTAAGGCTCCCCACACAAGCCAAACTGGATACGATTTTCCTGGAGGAAGACAAGCTGCTTGTGATCCTGCCGGAAAACCACTCCCTCGCCGACTGTGAAAGTTTTCCTGTCAAAGCATTAGGCGAAGATCCGTTTATGCTCTTAGAGAAAGGCGCAAAGGCCGAAATTTCAGAAATATTTGAGCGATATAATATGACACCAAAGGTACACTTTACGACATGGGATGATTATGCCATCATGTCGATGGTGGAAAGTGGGTTAGGGATCAGTATTCTGCCAGAGCTTATTTTAAAGCGTACCCCCTATCGAATTGTTGTAAAAGAACTCGAACTCCCGGCCTACCGTAAGATTGGTCTTGCAATGAAAGATAAAAAGTCCGCCTCTCTCGCGGTCAAACGGTTTTTAGACTATCTGCAATACAGGAGTCTTACTGAGAAATCCTAATTACAGTTATAATTTTGATAACATCAATTCCTCACCATTTCATGATAAGTAGACGTTCCTCATAAATTTTTATTACATTAACCTGCGCGTTAGCTTAAAGAAATAGCAGTAAACTTCAGTTAGGTATTTATCTAATCAGCAATCGGTAGAAGTTCTTGTCTTTGACTCGGGACAAGAACTTCTACCGATAAAACAAAAAAGTCGCTAAATTAGCGACTTTTAATCGGAACATATTATTCTCCCGCGACACACCTAATAAATATTGTTCTATTTTCTTGTACCTATCCTGCTGTTAGCTTAAATTCAGATATTCCTCTCAATAGAGAGTTCATGTAAGCTAGTTGTTCTCGCCTTTTGCCTCCCCCCTGGTAAGAAGAGATAACTGTGAATTGCACCATCTCCTTAAGGCAAGCGTCTTTTCGATGGACGTAGAGCCCATGAGAGGATATTTAGTGCAGCATATGAAAGCGGGAGGATAAGATTAAACCCGTTATTACCATAATCGTTAGAAAATGCATGAGATAATGCCGTACCCGTCATTAAGAAGAAGATACCAGCGTGAGCCCATTCTTTAAGTCGAGGTAAACCTGGAACGACGAGAGTGATAGCTCCAAGCACTTTCCAAATCCCCAGAATGGTTAATACGTATAACGGGTAGCCCAGATTCGTCACTAATTCGATGTTTCCTCCAAATTGCATCAATTGTCCGATACCACTTAACATAATAGCTGCTGCGAGCAGTAATGTGACTGACCAATAAGCAACCTTTTTTCCGAGGGACTGGGTATTTACTTTCATGGTTGTTTCCACACCGATCATCTTACTCATTTGTTTTCCTCCCCATGATTATAATCTCTCTTAATTACAAAAAACGAACCTCGAATGGTTCCAGCCAACTTAGACTTCTGCTTAGCAAACTTAAACTTTCCTTCTAACTCCTGTGGTACCTCCATCCCTTCAGAAAGCTTAAAACCAACGGCTCGCTTCTTAGGATCATCAATTGTATACATGATGTTTAGCCCAAGACCATCCTCATAAAAAACGTAGGTAAATAGGATATTTTCCACTTGAAAACGCGACGTTTCTAAAGGGTTGGCAGCAAACTCAATATTACGTTCCATTTTCAAAATTTGCTTCACATAATTGAGTGTCTCCTGGCTCTCACTAGCTGGTACAACCGTAAGTTCATGCTTATATTTGTTCATAAAGTAACGGGCTTCATTTGCTCGCAAACCAGCAAGCGCTTCGGCTACGGGTGAAGACTCAAACCCAACCGTAGATACATTTTTAAAATCAACGATATTGGACATGTTCATCTCTCCTAAAAGTTTTTATGAGGTTCCCTCTTCGTACCTGCTTCAAGCAACACTCGCATCGGAATCATTACTGTTTTCCTTAATTCCTAAAACGATAAAGCTGTTTTCCCTCAAGACTTTAATTTGCCATAGCCCTTCCTTTTCTTTAAATTCCAGTAATTGTCTTTGCTTGATGGGTTTATAATAACTTTAAATTATGTCAAAAAATGATACTGTTTAAGGATCGGGTGATTGATAGTTGAATGGATTAATATCATCATGCGATATATCCAACAACCGCAGGAATTTGAACAATCATCTAATTGACTAATTAATCAAGTTTTTGTCAATTTCAGCAAAGTATCTAAAACAAAAAAAGCCGCATAAAATGCGACTCTCAAAGTATTCGTGTTGTTATCTGATACGTACTGCTCTGTCATATGTATAAGATATTGTTTTCTTTAGCTTAATATCTAATTATGAAAATTCAATTAGTTTTCTGTCTATTTCTGCAATTTCTCCGATGTCCGATACACCATCCCAAAGAATAATTGACTCAGCTTCTTCGTTCTCAATAAATGCATTAAGTTGACTAAGTTGGCATGAAAACAATGCACCATATTCTGTTCTTTCTGGACCATGATAACTTGGTTGAAGTCTAAATTTCATTAGTCCTTCAAAGTTTACGTTATCACTTTTTTGATTGGTTTCTTCTAATAGCTCCCGAACCACGCATTCTTGAGCTGTTTCTCCTTCTTCAATAACACCTCCGGGCAACTCCCAGTTGTTTCTCCATTTGTTGTATAACAGTAGGAACCTTCCTTCATAACTCACCACTATTAAAGAATGCGTTAGTGGAGCATCGAGTGTAAGTTCAGTGATTTGGTCATAATCGACTTTCAAAAATTCTAAAAAGACATTACCCTTTGTATCGGTCATAATTGCCATTTCTACGTTCCTCCGTTTCGAGAGTTTAAATAATAGCGTCGATCCTTTTTAATGCGTCATGTATTTCATGGAATGGGGAGCGTAGAGTATTAAACTATGTACAACTTGGCCTCTAGAATAAGATTGAACTAAAAATAGTTACCTCAATTTTCTAATTGGTATTATCATCCATCTTCGTTTTACAAAAGTCAAGATTATCCTAACCTGCCCGTTAGCTTAAACAAGTTGAACTTTTTTCTGGAATTATAGACTCTTCTAATAGATGCATGACTTTGCACATACGTGCAAAAGTAATTGGGATTTGCAACCTCATCTACAAAAATGATATTGAGAAGGAACCACCGTGCAATACACCTCATGTCAACCTATTTATTCGGGAGTAAGTCGAACAGAGCCAACGCTCTCCCCTCAGAGTAATAATCTCCGCAAAGATAAAAACCGAGAAATATATCTTGACTTTAAGTGGAGACTGTGCGGGTACTTGACTTCCGTATGCTATATTAAAAATGGGTATTCTCAGGTGAAAATTTTTAAGAGAGGAAGAAAAAATGATTAAAAAACAAGTCGAATCGTACGATAGTTACGTCATATTACTTAAATTAAACTCTAGCAAACAGAGCTTGATTTATAAACAATCTGTTTCCACAATTATATAGATGAACTAAGAAGGAGCTACTAATGTTTCAGCACATAAATCAAACTTATAAAGAAATAGACTTCGGACGTCAGGATTTAAGGTATGGCGAACTTATAAATTGTACATTTCATAAGTGCTCCTTTACTAACGGATTGCTTGAAGAGATTACTTCCATGAATTGTCGTTTTATTGATTGTGATTTCCAAGGAGCTTTACTAAATGGCTCAATACACAAAGAATCCGCATTCGAAAATTGTAATTTTAATGGGGTCAATCTCTTTGTTGCCAGATTTGATAATTGCAAATTGATGGGGTCGGAATTCCTCAACTCAAATATGGATGGAATTTCAATTAATCAAGGTGATTGGTCATATACAAACTTGAGAAATGCAAGATTAGTAAAACAGGATTTACGCGGTGTTAAATTTTTTGAAGCTGATCTCACTGGAGCTAATCTGGAAAAATCTGATCTAAGAAATAGTGATTTATCAATGGCGATTCTCGCAAAAGTAAATATGCAGGGAACTGATGTAAGAGGCGCTATTATGGAGGGAATTGATTTTAGGACATTTTCCATTAACGGTATGAGGATGGATAGAGAACAATGTGTATTAATGGCCCTTTCTTATGGTGCAAAAGTGGTTTAGAACGTTAGTTTAACAAAATGGAGCAGCTGCCAACCGACTAACTGCTCCTTGCTGTTTTGAACTAACGTGAGCCATTAGTTGAATTGCAGCACCTATTCTTCCATTCAAATGTTCGTTTATAGCAGCACATTAATCCATAAATCTTAACTTAGCTATGTCTTCATCTGTTCTATTTCCGTGAATCTTTATTTTTGCCAATTGTGTTTCAATTTGGTCAAATTCTTCATTCGTTAAAACCACTTCAGCTGCACCTAGGTTTTCTTTGATTCGTTCAATTTTTCTAGAACCGGGTATCGGAACTAAAAAATCTGTTTTGTGTAACATCCAAGCAAGTGATACTTGTGCAGATGTTGCTCCTTTTTCCTCAGCAAAAGAATTAATTAAATTCAGTAAAGGCTGATTGGCTTGAATATTCTCTTTATTAAAACGCGTAATAACTCTTCTCACGTCATCTCCAACATACTGTGCTTCAACACTAACATTACCAGATAGAAATCCACTCGCTAAGGGGGAAAATGGAACAAATCCAATTCTTAGCTCCTCGCATAAAGGAATCACATCCTTTTCGAACATACGCTCCATTATTGAGTATTCACTTTGGATTGCAGTTAAAGGGGTTACTGCATGGGCTCGTTTAATTTCATCAACCGTTGACTGCGACTGTCCCCATCCACGTATTTTTCCTTCCTTAATTAACTTCCCCATGACATAAGCGATATCTTCAACTGGAATATCTTTATTGATTCTATGTTGGTAATAGAGGTCGATATAATCTGTTTCAAGTCTTGTCAAAGAAGCCTCTAAATGATTTCGAATACTTTTCTCCAACTGTTCATTAGATTGGGCTTCTTCTTTTGAGACTCTAAACTTGGTAGCAAGTACAACTTGTTTTCGAATAGGTTTAAATGACTCCCCAACCAGCTTTTCATTCTCTCCGTTGCCATAGCCTTCTGCTGTATCAAAAAATGTACAGCCCAGGTCAAATGCTTCTCTCATCAGGTTAACTGCTTCATTCTTCTCAGGAGTAGGACCATAACCATGACTGAAGCCCATAGCTCCAAAACCTATCGTAGATACTTCTAAATCTCTTAGTTTTCTCTTTTCCATAATTACCTCCTATATATCCTCTAGGGCTTACAATTACAGAATTCTTTGTGCTAGTATAAGCCTATCACCTTCGTGCAACACGAAGTCAAGGTTTCCGGTGGCTTTTATAAATCATTGAGAGGAAGTGTCGCATTGTACACTGTGAAAGAAGTGGCTAAGCTGCTTGATCTGACTGAACATACCATTCGCTTTTATACAGATAAGGGATTAGTTCCAACGTTACAACGTGATAAAAATAATAATCGTCTTTTTAATGAGAAATCTATTAATTGGCTTACAGGTGTTAAATATTTAAAACAATGTGGTATGACAATGGAAGACATTAAAACTTATGTGGATTTGTGTTTGAAAGGTGATAGTACTATTGGGCAGCGCTATGAAATTATTATGAAACAAAAAAAGATCGCTCAAGCTCAACTTGAGGAAGCGAACCAAAGAGTGAGATATATGGAAAAGAAGTCCGCTCATTACCTTGATATTATCAATCAAGTGGTACCAGATGATACCAATCCTGCTAATTGGGAAAAAGCTGACATATAAAATACTTTTATTAAATCTGAAACTTATATAAATCAGCCTTAAACTAACCTGCCCATTAACGTAATAAATAAGGAGCAGTTGCCAAATCGGCCAACGGCTCCTTGCTGTTTTCGACTAACGTTTCCCGATAGAT
Source organism: Neobacillus mesonae (assembly GCA_023715865.1). Classification (GTDB taxonomy): domain Bacteria; phylum Bacillota; class Bacilli; order Paenibacillales; family Paenibacillaceae; genus Paenibacillus. The sequence goes on along the minus strand of JAMBOW010000001.1, from coordinate 663,395 downwards.
TAATGAGTTAGAGTGTTTTTTGCGCTATTAAATCTATGTATCCCATATCCTTTGAAGTCGGAAGCTAATATTGCTTCTCTAAGTGGATATAAATTTGTTGTGAATCTTAATTCAATTCCTTTTAAGAGTAATCTTTCCATCAAATTCTCATATTTTTCAACTGATTTAGGTTTCACTGTTTGGTGAGAGATGTAGTAGCCAGCCGTTTTATCAAAAAGCTCAAAACCCTCATCGTCAAAGCAATATCTAAATATGCTTTGCTTTGATATCCTCGTGTACCAGTCACTTTCTACTGTAACTATGGTATTGGCTATTGAGTTATTAAAGAAGAGTTGTAAATGTTGGTCTGTCGTCCCCTCATCTTTCCTACACACAATTCGAGGACAATCTCTAGGGAAGTAGTACGAAAACTCGTGCTCTTCATCTATGGCCCAAACAACCGCAGGAAAATCCGGACGATTTTGCTTCTCCTTTGGTACAAAAATATGGATACTATCGTCTTCACTGAAGTGAAAAAGCATGTGTGTTCCCCCCATCTCAATTATCGTTAAATTCCATAATAATATTGAACTATCCTACCCGTTAGCTTTAAAGAACAAGCAATCGATCATTCCCCCCTACCCCAGCAAATTGACCAGAACATGTGTATGAGGATGCGCTATAATGGGAGACATGAGGAAATGGATGGTCGAAGAAGCCCTCAATAGGTTTACCTACTTGAACGGCCCATGGCGCGAACCTATGAGTATCAGAACCTATAGTTGCAGATAAAAAGACTGGAGGAATCCTACATATGGAAGAGATAAAGCAATTGCTACGTAACCGCCCGGCTGGAAGTTTACTGGATATCGGAACCGGAACAGGCAAATTTATACCCGTTCTCGAATATGTATTCCGGAATAACTATACGCAAATCACTGGGATCGACACAGACATCCCGGCCCTGGAACAAGCTATGCTTCGATTCGGCGGCAACAGAAACATCCGTTTTATTCCTATGGATGTAGAGCAACTTCAGTTCGAAAACCAGAGCTTTGATACCGTCTGTATCTCCAACACCCTGCATCACCTGCCTGCATCCAGCGGCGCATTAAATGAAGCCTTAAGAGTATTAAAATCGGGCGGTTTGCTGTTAATCAATGAGATGTTTCAGGATAATCAGACGAAGGCGCAGCAGAATCATGTCCTGTACCATCATCTTGAATCCGACATCGATTCAGCACTCGGTATCCTGCATAGACATACTTTCCGGAAACAGGAGATTCTTGATTTAATCCAGGAATTGAATGTGCAGATCATCAGTACTGTTGAATATGTGGAGTCCAAGCCCGATCTGAAGAATACAGAGGAGCTTGCCACAGTAGCCAGAGCTTGTGACGGCCACGTATCCCGAACTATCCATCTGTCAAATCATGATCATTACAAGCAGCGTGGTGAAGAATTCAAGGACAGACTATATAGACACGGCATTCTGCGTGCCACCCAACTGGTTGCAATTTGTATCAAGCGATAACTAGGGGGACTTCAAGCATATTGGTGAACCCACTCTTTTATATGAGAGGCAACTTCGGTTACATCCGTATCCGTTGTATCAATAGTAGGCATAGGTGGATTATAGACCTCATCGGCAATTTCAAGCAGTCGTTTGGCAAAGTTTTTGTGGTTTTGAATCTCTTCCTCTGACCAATTTCTTTCGCGTAAACGTTTCTCGCGAGTTTCTTCATCACAATGTAGGTTTAGGTAATATACATGCTTAAAAAAAGGAAAGTCTGCACATTTTTCAATATCCCAAGGCATCATTGTTCCGCATATTATAGTCATACGTCCACTTTGAGCGATATTTCGTGCAACACGTAGCCAAATATTTCGCATTTTCTCCCAATCGTGCCCAATAAATTCAACAAGATGATCAGGGTCAAAGATATCAAAATCAGGCATCATTCTCCGTAGTTCCTTTATGACATATGTTTTTCCAGAACCACTTGCACCCGTTACTATAAATAAAGGCAATTTACTTTCCATTTGTTAAACCTCATCTCATCTGAGTATATCGAAACCCTTTATATGTCATAAGTTCCAGGTCAATATTGCAATTATAACATTTAGCATTTAGAAAAAAACTTAGAAAACGACTATAACGATTCTACCCATCTGCTTAATGAAAAAGGAGCAGCTACCAACGGGCAAAACTGCTCCATCCTATTAACTAACGTTTCTCGTTAGCACAATACCTACATCTTCGTCCGAACCACATGCCAATACTAAAGATAAAGAATGCCCGAACGTTGCAGCTCCGGCATTTCTGACAAGTAAGCTCAAAGATAAATTTAAAATTCTCTACTCGAATAAGGTGCAAATTCATAACCCACTTCCCTTGAAGAGACGCTGTAGAGTTCAGACTTTACTTAAGACTTCTGTTCCTTAGCATAATTCAACCCTAAGTAATGAGCTTGGTTAAACAGCATCTCATAGTGTTTGGGATTGGAATCCAATGTCTCGTATAAAAATTCAACCTTGGAACTTAAAATACCGCAATAATCGGCAATCCCCACATTGAGCAGGTGAGTAATATTTTCATCATAATTTCGCTTTCTCATCTGTTCTTTGGAAGCACCGGCCAAACCAATCCATAAGACATGCTGATGATGAAGCTGGTTCGAACCGTATGCAAACCCATTGTTCCATACACGGTCAATATAACCTTTTAACATGGCTGGCAAATGCCACCACCAAATTGGAAAAATAAACGCTAAGGCATCATGCTCCTTCATTCGTCTTATTTCTATTTCTACCTCAGGGGTAAAGGTCTGTTCCGCAGCTGACGAATCAGGTTCATCTGCTCCTTTTAATACGGGGTCAAAACCAATCTCGTGTAAATCCAATATCTCATATTCATGACCAGCCTCAGCAAGACCTTGTACGAAACGATCAGTAATCTTAAAGGTCAAGGAATCTTTTCTCGGATGTGAAACAACAACTAATACTCTCATACTTGTATCTTCACTACCTTTCTCATAATCAATTGTTGATGCTATTATAAACAGTAATAAAATAACCTGGAAGTACGCACTTTCAAGTTCTATAGGATGAAATAGGTTCCATAGGAACATGAAAGTTCCCTAACTAGGTACTCTAAAAAGTTACCTGAATAACTACTGAATTAAATGAGTTTATGGGCCTAACAAAAATACAGCCTTTTAACGGAGGAATAAAGCGATGACTGAAGAAAGGAAAAATAGCGCTCAAAAGAAGTATAAAGTCGGAGTGGAGGCGGCATTAGAAGTAATGGGGGGAAAATGGAAGCCAATAATTATCTATCATTTGATGACAGGACGGAAACGGTCGTCAGAGCTTCGACGGTTAATGCCCAGCATTACACAAAAAATGCTGACCACTCAGCTAAGAGCTCTGGAAAAGGATGAGATTGTCGCACGAAAGGTTTATAAGGAGATCCCACCTAAAGTAGAGTATGAGTTAACTTCCTACGGCTGGGGATTAAAGCCCGCGCTAGACCTTTTATGTTATTGGGGAGAGGATCACCTGGAAAAGGTTCAAGGCGAAAAAACTAAGGTTCTGGAAGAGTTTGAAAGCTGTACAAAGAATATTTAGCAACTTAAACAAATGGGTATTTGGGATTGCCAATGGTTCACCTAAATACCCGAGTGGTTGCAGGTCTATAGCAACTGCCCTCTCTTCATGAAACATAAGCTGGGACTGTCTCTACTTCCCCCTGATCTGAGGCTTTATATGTATTATTAACGTTGAAAACTAATTGCCGGGTAATTGGATTCCATGCCAGTCGTTTACATCGCATTGGCCATATTCATTATCACCCACAGCAACCACTGTTCCGTCTGATTTAAGGCCATGCGTATGAGCGGAACCTGTCGCGACAGCCACAATGTCGTGCCTAGAACTTACATTGCATTGGCCATGCTCATTATTACCCGCTGCAACCACCGTGCCGTCCGATTTAAGCCCAATTGTATGATAACTTCCAGTTGATATTGCCTTGATACCGCACCAGCTGCTTACATGACATTGATTATGCTTATTCCAGCCCACAGCTGTTACCGTTCCGCCCGATTTAATACCTACAGAATGACGAGGACCTGCTGCTATAGTATTTTTAGACCAGCGTTTCACCTTTAATGCGGCTTCATTCCGTGATGTGTAATCCATATCCTACCTCCCCGAAAAGAATACCTCATTTTATTATAAGATAAGGACTTGTTCTTACCGAACTTTGCAAACACCAGAACATTCTAAATATTCGTGCATCCATTAAACTATCCTTCCCGCTGCTTAACGAAAAAAGCAGCAAACCACATTGACCAGCTGTGTATTATTAAATTAACGTTTCCCGTAAATTCATTGATTTCACATGGTATGATAAGCTTCTCCGGGCTGTCTGCAACGGCAAGTTTAAGGGACGGGTCTCTTTCTGTACGTCTAGACTCGTTAGCGTTTAAATCAGCATTTAATGCAATTTTCGATTCTAAATCTGGGAGAATAGAGATACATTCCGCTTCGGTCCAACTTTTAGATCAATATTAATTTACGATAACGCCATTATCTACGGATTTATTCCATATGTAGACTGTCCATAAGCTTAATGAATTAGGATTATATTTTATATTAGAGGTTGTCCTAATATTACTAACAGAGTGCGGTGTGTGAACATAATCACCAGCACTCTATTATTTAGTTCTTAGTAAGGGGTAGGAATCGGAGGGCACGATACGGCATCAATGAATCGCGGATCAATACCATAGAAGTACCAGTAGGATCCACTCCATCTAAACCCTGCAACCCCCTCCATATCGACATATGTCGGATAAAACCAGAAGTTCTCGCCAGTCCTCAGCCAAACATAGGTATATTGGTAAACACAGTCGATAATATAAGAAACAGCGGGTTTCGGGGGGATGAATGAGGGAGGAGACATCGGCGGTTGTCTCATGGGTCTCTGATTTCCCATATGAACCATAACTTCACTCCTAACGGAAGTTTTCATTATTTTACATGTAATTTTAATTTATTCTATGTAGGTGAATAACCACTTGACTGTACATATGCCTACCATTTCGAGAAATTAGATTATATTTCTCAAACCTGACCGTTAGCTTAATGAACTCCTTCGCTTTAACCATATGTTTTGGTGATGGGTTCTTCGCGCTGCCTGTAAAGGCAAGTTTTAGGGCCATCCTTTGTGGGATGGCCCTTTCCCTATATTCAACTATCGTATCCAAAAGACTAGCGTTACTTTTTCTTTACTGGTATCCAGATCTCACCCTGTGTATACCCTGGCATTCCATAATACATTTCGAATTGAGGCCCCTCAACCTGTTCGTATCCAGATATCGGAAACCACTCGGTATATATTCTTTCCCATAGTTTTTGTAAATCACATTGCGGCTCCGGGAAAATAGCCCATGTTAAACCTGGAACAGAAAGTTTTGTAAACCTCTCCGGAATTTCAAGTCCCTTTGGTAAATGATAGCACACCATGTACTTAAATGATTCTCCCGTGTGGTCATATAAGGCAGCGTGCAACACGGTATTTCCAAACCGCCCAAGCAGCTCGTTCATTAGGTCTACACTGCCGTCTTCATCACATAGTTTACGGAACTGAGGAACATCAGTAAATGCGGTTTGCAAATCCTGACTAACAAGACCATAAACGCCGAACATCTCAAAAGCCCCTCTTTGTTCAATCCGGTAATTCATCTCGACATCTCCTTTTATTGAGATATGAAAGGACATTCGCGGATAGGCTTTTAAGGAAACGCCTTTATCGCGAGCAGATATCGGCATGATCCCATGGAGATTCTTGAACGCCCGTGCGAACGCTTCTGGCGATTGGTATCCATATTTCATGGCCACATCGATCACTCTTGCATCGGTTGTCTGCAGTTCAAAAGCCGCTAATGTCAATCGTCGACGTCGAATGTACTCCGATAACGTGATTCCGGTGATGAACGGAAACATTCGTTGAAAATGATACGTAGAGCAACAGGCTATCTTTGCTATGTCATCGTATGAGATATTGTCTGCCAGATTCGTTTCAATATAATCCATGGCGCTTTTCATCCTCTCCAACCAATCCATCGTTCTCCCTCCCTTCGAGTTAAATACTATCGTAAATAAAAATGACTTACCTTGCATTCCCTGCACGAAATTATCAGTAGCGTGCGCACCCTAAAAAAACATCCTAACTAATCCGATGTTAGTAAAATTAGGGATTCACTTCAACTAACCTGCCCATTAGTTTAAAGAAAAGGAGCAGCTGCCAATCGGCAAACTGCTCGTTGCTGTTTTGAATTTCCCGTTAGTTTAATTAAGTAACTATTTCGAGAATTGAAGAATTTCAATCCTTCAAATTCTTATTAGTTTGACTAAAGATAAAATGATCATCAGGATTCCAAACGTGCAGATGATCAGCGCGGTATCCACGTAACCACAATACGCCATTAATTCGTCTAAGATAAAAACCTTTTGGAAAATCTTCGTCTTCAGTTAGTATGCCTGATGCAATTGTAATGGAGCCCACTGGAGCTCTATGTTGCTGAATAGGATTTCCCGAATAACCTTCAGGCTGATCAAGATAAACTAGTCTTAGGTGAGGCCCCAGCTCTAGCGGGCACAATTCCAAATCTAATTCACTTGCTCTTTCAAAGATCTGAGTCGTAGTAGCTCCATCAGGAAAACCAAGTTTTCCAACGGTTAGTTCTACGGTCTGCAGACTGTACTTAGTATCAGAAGTTGTAAATTTATCATCGGCTATTAGCTCCTCTCCCAATTCATTCATCAAGATAGAGTTTTGTTGCAATTTCCGGATAAGTTGTGTTTTCGTAAGTCCGCCAACCTCTACTATCCTCTTAATCATTTCACAATTGGGGTATTTCTCATTTTCAATACACACTCGTAATCACTCCTTAACATTCATCAGCTGATTTCTTTATATTATTGAGCTATCGTTTCCCTTTAGCTCAATCCAGTCGAGTACGGGACACGCTGGCGATTGCTTTCTCAGGTTACATTCAGGATAATGTCCTTTAGTTCAATCAGAGTCTTGATTCGATAGCTGGCCTGTGAGAAGTCATGTGTTTTTGTGAAGTCGTTATGGACAATCGCACAGTCGATACCAGCCGCCACGGCTGAGTTCAACCCTCTGTTTGAATCCTCTACAACCAGAGTCTCTCCTTTGGTAACTCCGAAGCGCTTTAGGCCGGTCAAGTATGGTTCCGGGTGCGGCTTGGTGTGCTCGTAGTCTTCGCGAACAAGGACGAATTCCATGAATTGTGTAATCTGGCGATTTTCATGAATAAGCTGAAAATCCGCACGTTTTGCAGTCGTCACGATGGCCATGCGTACGTACTTTGACAGTTCGGCTAGAGTTTCAACTACGCCCTCAATTTCTATGGTTTCTGTTCTTAGATATTCCTGATAATAGGCGTTACGGGCCTCACGCTGCTTGCTGATGGTCAGTTCATCAATACCTGCCGCCTTTGCTTGGGCCCAAGTGCCCAATGACTGGGTCATGTCGCGGAGGTATTGATCTTTATCCAAGGTAAATCCAATGTCAGCCAGAGCGCGTTCTCCCGCTTTGTAATACCAGAATTCAGTATCAACCAGAACACCATCATGATCGAAGAGTATGTACTTTTTCATTTGTTCGCTCTCCTTTGTCAGCTGCGCCAACCATGAGCGCATTCAAATAACACCTGTCTAGTTAATGTCGCTTAGATTAGATAAGCAATTATGTTCTTTTGAAGCTGCTTCTTTACAGAATGCGTGCCGTCGACGGCAAATTCCTTGCCGGTGATCATTTCGAAGAGGCGGATATAACGATGCGACAGTTCGATGACAAGGTCATCAGGTGCGGACGGCAGGATTTCATCTTTATGAAATACTCCCAAGTCTCTTGTCAATTAGGCCTTCGTCAACGATATGGGTAGCCGAAACCGATTCGTCATGTAATGCTGATTTCTTTGAAGGAGTCAGGATCGGTTTCTCAAACTTCTGATTTCTCTTCATTCCATCGGGTAGGATGTTGCCACACATGCCTTGGATACCTTGTGAGTATTGGAGCCAAGCTGAGGTATCAGTCGAGCCAGTAAGATAGGCTCTCATTACGAATTCGACCGGAAATACCTTGCATTTTTTTCCTATAGTAACATTCGGGTCCGGGATTTTTATTACGTGGTTGCGGATTATTTCCGAGCTATTTTCAAACAAAAAGCGCTAATCTGGTTTAATACTTGGCCTTTAAACGGAATGTTGGCAAGAATCCTGAATCCAGGTACATTCAGAAATAATCTTGTCTCTCGACAGGAATCATACCGTACACTCAATTTAAACTAAACTATTTTAATTTTCTTCCACGATTGGATATAAATCAATTAAGCTATTCATTTCATTACTTCCAAGTACCGTCTCTTTTCCATCAGTGGAGATGTATCCATACTGGGACTGCCCTGAATGTGCAGAAACATTATAGAAAAATAATCGGTCATTGATTATAGGGCGCTGCCCCACTTCACTGAATATGCCAGTGTTCGGAATAAACGAAACTTTATTTTTACTTCCACCTATTTTTCCACTCCATGTAAGCCAAGCTGAATTTGATTTAACCTCGTAATGATTGATAAGTCCGTTTTCTACTGTAAAGAATGAATCTGATTGTCCTTCAGGGAAAAGCAACTGAAAGGAACCGGCACTGCTTTCTCCTGAAGTAAGTTCTTTTAGAGTAGAGATTTTCGGAATAGTTATCGAAGCAACACGAGCTGTAGTTAAGTCTGCTGAAGTCAAATTTGCTTTTGTCTTCTCATTTATCTTTGCTACATGGACAGCTTTTGTATTTGAATTCCAAGCTATATCACTATTGAAGTATTCTGCAATAAAACGAATAGGAACCATTACTCGATTATTTTTCATTAGTGGCGATCCTGGTTGTTTTTGATCACTTATACGAAACGTCATTTGCTGAGTAGGGTCAGCAATTACAAGTGTTTTAGTGTTGTTGTTCCAACTTTTTATAGTAATTCCTTCGATCTGTTCAATACTCCTCAAAGGAACATAAGTCGTACCTTTCTGAATAAAAGGAGCACTGTCTGTCTTAACTGTATTTCCATTAATAACTAGAGATATAGGTGTGGCAGCTTGTACCGCCGACGCTACAAAGAATAAGGCAATGAAAATAAGTAAAGTTTTCCACTTCATATGGATTAACCTCCTGGTAATTTTATGCTTTAATGTACCCAAGTATTAAGACGTAAAATCTATGTGAATAGTTACTCTTTTTGTAGATATTTCATAAATGATATGTGTAAAGTTCGTTGTTTTGTGAAATATTCTGTACCCCTTCGATACAAACCATAGTCAATTTTCATCATACTAACCTGCCCGTTAGCTTAACAAAAATAAAGCAGCTGCCAACCGGCGAACTGCTCCTTGCTTTTTTGAACTAACGTCCACGTTAGCTTATTCTTTTCTTCTGGAAGGTTTCTGATATGAGGGAAAGCCCTCATATTCAATCACACTTCTACCCCCATCTGGCAAATGGAGATTCTTTGATGTTTGACGATGAGATAGACTCTATGTAAGTTATAATATGATAATTAAATATAATCCATCTTTAGAGATGATGTCGGGGGAATAACAGATGAACATTAAATACCTCGAAACTTTTAGCACAGCAGCACAAGAATTAAGCTTTCAGAAAGCGGCAGAAATTCTGAATTACGCTCCATCCAGCGTTACCGCGCATATTCAGCAACTGGAAAAAGATATCGGGGTCCCACTGTTTTAACGAAATGGAAGAAGCGTGGGGCTTACTGGGCCCGGTGAGAGGCTTCTTCCTTACGCCTATCAAATGCTAAGCTTGATGAATGAAGCCAGAAGTGCAGTTTCGGAGAAAAACCTGTCATCCGAGATCATTAAAGTTGGGATTATGGAAAGCTTATCTATCTACCGGCTTCCGGTTATGTTAAAGCAGTTTCATGATCTACACCCGGAAGTTGAGGTTCAATTGAAAGCAAGCGAATATTCGGAACTACACCGCGCTTTAAAGGAAGATCTCGATTTAGCAATTATTACTGATGTTCGTATACATTCTAACAGTTTGGTTGCTATGCCGTTACTTCAGGAAAGGGTGTTTCTGTATGCACATCCCGATCATGCGTTGGTGCAGTCCGGTATGAACCTAGTCGCTCTTGAACAGGAAACCTTCATCTTAACCGCACCCACCTGCAGATATCGTAAAGTGTTTGAGCAATCGATGGCTGAAGCAGGCCTCTGCTCCGTTTCCAAACGAATGGTTCTTCCCAGCATTGAAGCTATCAAGCAGTGTGCGATCAATAGGTTGGGAATTGCAGTTCTTCCGGAAATGGCTGTTCTTGCAGAACAGTCAGACGGCCGGTTAGTTGCATTAGATTTCGAATTTTCTAATCCTAGTCTATTTACTCAAGTAGCTTGGAATAAGCGAAAGTGGAGATCTCCGGCCGTTCAAGCATTTATTCACGAAATTAATAAGTTCTTTTCCCAATAGATTCTTCTTCTAGGTAATTCATTTTAATTCCTGCTTCAGACAAGCCTGGCCCATGCTCGGACAGGAAAAGCACTCATGCCTTGGAGCTTCATCGGAACTGCTGAAAATCGAAATCCTTCGCTCGGAAGCTTTTCCAAATTACAGAGATTCTCCACTATGGGAATTCCTGCTTCAAGAAGGATGGAATGAGCGGGGCGAAGCAGGTCTCGTGCGTCGTCGATATTCAGGCTATCGATGGCAACGAGGCTAGCGCCTTCGTCACAGAGGTATTTCGCAGCTTCGCGGGTAAGATATGGGTATCCTTTAAAATACTCTGACGTTCCCCACAATTTCGCATGTCCGGTTTCGATAAGCACAGCTCGGCAAAAATATTGTACGGGGTTATGGCATGCTTAGTGACGGCAGCCCCCTTCATACCTTCAAGCCGGATGACAACTCCGTCAAGGTCAGCGACCGATTCGAGAGGCATCTCAGCAATATCTGGTTTTCCAGCATACCGGTGAGCAGGACTGTCAACGGCAGTTCCTGTATTTGCCACCATGTTGACTCGGCCAATATGAAATGTTACACCGGGGGCATAAAGATCTTCAGATTCCTCATAGGTCAGATAATCGGAAACCTGAGGGGTGGGAAAGCCTGGATAGGTTTCCATGCCGCTTATGATCAAATGACTGAGGTCAATAAGTGTCGATTGATTTCCTTTATTGCTTGTCATGATGGATTTGCGCTAATGACGTTCAAGGATGATTTTTTTATTTAGAATTCGTACCTTCCCCACCATGAGCAATCGCAGATCTTTAATGATGTAATTTGCCAATTCATCTTCCGATATATCGTCGTCATCGATGTCGAGTCGGAAACCTTGACCTTGAATTCCCCCTCCATTGCTAAAGTCCACTTCAAAATCAAACTGTACACGCTTATCGTCGATAATCTGAAATTCATTCATCGCTGTTCCCCCTCACCGAAATTATTACTGATCCTCTTCCTCTGTTCCACTTCCTATCGTATACTAGACACCCTCCCATTTTGCACGAAACTTTCGAATTTTCACTTCGGATTAATTGAATGTATTGAACTTTAGCCCACAGTATCCTTTTAACTCTAAAAGCCTTAGTAACAAAATTGTAGAATTACTAACAGTTGATAGAACATTAATGATATGGAATAAAAATATATTATGATAATTACCTAATCGGCCAAGTAGCCAAGTTCTTGTCAATGAGCTACTCTTAGAACTTATATTCTTCAAACAAAAGAGCCCCATTTTATGAGACTCTTAGAGTATTTGTGTTCTTGTCATCTGACATCTAATCAACATCTATGACCATTGGATACTCATTCCTATGCGTGTGGATCAAATCCTCTGCCTTGGGCGGCTCATTTAACCCATTTCCCTTGGATAAATAAACATCCCATGGAGAAACTATCCACATGAGAAAATATACATATTACACCTTATGTATCTACATGTTTATCGTTGTCGTTTTATACTCAAATCAATCAAAACCAACGCGGACAGTGGCGGTACAAATGACAGCTGAAGACGATAAGGTTTTTACTCCTTCTTCAATTCCGGTACTGATGTACCATTCGATTCAGCCAAAAGGGAAATCTAATTTGGTTATTGATCCCGCGGAGTTTGATAAGCAAATGCGTTGGCTCAAAAACAACGGATACGAAAGCATTACAATGCGAGAGCTGTCTAATCTCCTTGCGACGGGGCGTAGTCAAGTATCCCGTCCTTTCGTGATTACATTCGATGACAGTTATGAAGATGTGTTTAAGCAAGCATATCCAATCCTGCGTAGGTATGATTTCAAAGCCACAGTGTTTTTGGTGACAAAAACGATCAACACACCAAACCATTTGCGAACTTCGCAAATGAATGCCATGAAGTCGGCAAACTTCGATTTTCAAAGCCATACGGAGCATCATGTGGATTTGAGAACCTTGTCTTACGAAGCGCAGGTGCGTGAACTGGCACGGTCTAAATTGATAATCGAAAACCTAAATCATGAACCATTCATTGCTGTGAGCTATCCCGCCGGCAAATACAACTCAATGACACTAAAAGCGGTTAGGCTCTTCAAAACGTCTAAAAAAAGATCTTGTCGATTATAATTCTAAAGTGTTAAATAGAAAAGGGTTACCTTTTAAATAATTACTTATTATAGCTTGTGCATATGGCTGCTCTTTCTTAAGTCCTTCTGTTTCTCTCGGGTCAGGGGCATGATGACAATAATTTTCGATCATGACCATCACAGTAAAACTTTCCAACAACGAGAGCCAGTCAGCTTCTAAAATCATAATGGTCTCGTAGCCCTTGATTACTAATTCCCTTTGCATTGGATACAGTCCTAAAATTGTATGTGCTATATCATAAAGGAAATATCCAAACCCACATCTTCCAAAATCGATTGGACGGGGTTCACCATCATGAAAAATAATGTTTCCTTGGTGCAGATCTCCATGAATTAATCCGTAACTACTGTCATCTCTTTGAAGCTCAGAAATCCAAGAGAGTATCCTTTCAGCTGCTGATTGGTACAATTGGAATTCTGTATCTGTCAGGAATCGATCATAATATTTAGTCAAACGGCTCATAGCTTGTCTAAAGCTATGCTCACCCCAATGGGGACGCACGAAATTTGGCGTTATTTCAAATTCCTGTGATGATTTATGGAGTTTTGCTAAGAGAATCCCCTCTTTAAATACTTGATCATCAGATAGTCCTCCGCTAGCGTGTTTTCCCTCTACCCAACGCATCAATGAAGCATGACTATAGGAACCGTCCTTTAATTCAATTCTTTGAGTCTTAAAACCGTTACAGTCTAATATTCCCTTTGGAAGGGTAACATCGGTCATTCTATTCAAATGATCAAGCCAATCGATCTCAGATATGATTTCTTTTTCACTTATTCCTGAATGAATACGAAGTAAAAATGATCCATCCTTACTTGTATCAATTTGAAAAGTGCATGTATCCGACAATTGGATAAAACGTATGTGCTCCCATTCCAAATCGTAATTTTTCAGTGCCTCCAAAGCTACCAGCTTCGACTGCGTAATTGTTTTCTTTATTTCATTTTCAGACGCTATCATAAATAATTCACTCATAGCCTTCCTCCAATTTTCGGGTACTCCCGTTGAATTTACTCCATATATCCTCGGTGCTAAACTGCCCGTTTGGTGTGATATAGGAAATTGCAGATCTCAATGATTGACTGGTTTAGCTACATGTATCCGTTAGTTAAATGAACATTACACAGGATTATCCGTTGGGGTCACTATCAATTCATAATCTCCCTATAATGCTAATCACAGTTGTAAATTCCCCCTGAATTTTACCACATCTTCAACCATTTAATTGGTATAGTTCTCTTTTAGTTATTCTCTCAAAAATTCAGTTATGAAAGTTGACCTCGGAGATCATATGTGCAGACTGAGGCTTTACAAAACTAACGTGAATATACATGAGAATATCGATCGATACTCTCACAAATTTAGATGGTTCAATCTAGCAAAATGTTTAACTTTTCTGCTACATTCTTCAAATAGAACTATAAGTAGTTCACCTTATTCAGTATTGATTATTTTCCCATAAAAGGTTATTTTATAGAAAGCTTAGTGATAAGCGAGTTCCTGACACGAAAGGAGATGTGTTTGAATGGCAGCTACTTATATGGTGGTTTGGTCTTAAAACTGAATAGCTGGCATACGCTAAAAAACGGTAAACGACCGTATTATTTGGTATGCCATCCTAAGTAACCTTTCGTGAATATTGCTGTTTGTAGGATACGATGAAGGTCGTATCTTTTTTGCGTCCTGATGCCACGCAACAGCAGCTTCTTTCGAGGCTGCTTGTGCGTGGCATTTTTGCGTCCAAAAAACAACATTAAAGGAGCTAACAAAAAACATGATGGATTTGAAAACTTATGGCTACACAGAAATAGAAGCAATTCCTGACGGATTATTGCCCGGCAGGGTGACGGAGCTTCGGCGTGAGCGCTTCACTGTCATGACCGAGCGCGGAGAAGTAACGGCAGTACTCAAAGGTACGTTCTATCACAGCTCGGAAACGCGCGTAGACTTTCCGTGCGTCGGTGATTTTGTCTTGCTGCGCAACAATGAGAGTGGAGATTCTCTCATCGTTTCCGTACTTCCCCGCCGCTCCAAGTTCTCACGTTCGGATTACTCAGGGCACGCCGCAGGCTATGCCAAAACCGTGCTGGAACAAGTCGTTGCAACTAACTTTGACTATGTGTTTATCCTCTCTTCTCTGAATTGGGATTTCAACGTTACCCGTATCATGCGTTACCTGACACAAACCAGGCAGAGCGGTGGCCAGCCGATCGTCATTCTGACCAAAGCTGATCTCGTTGAAGACTATAATCTCCCGCTCGCAGATGTCACACAAAGTATTCCTGATGTGCCGGTTCACGCAATCAGCAGTCATACAAGCCAAGGGCTAAGTGAACTCGCTCCCTACTTGATGCCTGGTAAAACAGTCGTCTTTCTCGGCATGTCCGGCGTTGGTAAATCGTCTCTACTCAATGCGTTGATAGAACAGGACGTAATGAAGGTTCAAGCGATCCGGGAAGGTGATAGCCGAGGGCGGCATACGACAACGCACCGTCAGCTGTTTATGCTTCCCTCCGGTACAATGGTCATCGATACACCGGGTATGCGTGAGCTTGGGCTTTTTGATGCTAGTGAAGGCATACGTGCAAGTTTTACCGATGTGGAGGAATGGTTCAGTAAGTGTCGATTTACGGACTGCCGCCATCAGGCCGAGCCAGGCTGTGCCGTTCTCTCCGCGCTTGCTGACGGTTCGTTGCCGCGTGAACGGTGGGAGCATTATGTTGCCCAGCAGCATGAGAACAAGTATGTCCAGAATAAAACGAGCTACCTCATCAACAAGAGGGCGAAAAACAAAACGATGGCCATGTGGAGCAAGCAAACGAAGAAAAACGGAGGTTGGAAGAATGAATATTAAATTCGAAACGCTGATCTATGCCTTAGGTCGACACTTCAAGAAGGATATCATCTCAGCCGACTTTCTATCCACGCCGTTACAGGGAGGAACTGTGGGAAATGTGTGCCTTGTAACGGGGATCGCTGAAACCGCGGATGGCGAAAAATTTCCCTACCGTATCGTGCTGAAAATCCAGAAGAAATGGGAGCGTTACGGCGATCCGGGTTCATGGCGCCGGGAATATGATCTCTATGCGTCTGACTTGGGAGCAACGTTCTCAGATGCCTTCCACTGGCCGACATGTTATCATGCCGAGATGAATGCCGAAGAAAATGAATTCCAACTGTGGCTGGAATATATTGATGGCGTATCAGGTTTAGACTTGACCGGTGACATGTATGAACAGGCTGCGCTGGAGTTAGGACGCTATCAAGGCAAGTTGTATACGGAGCAGCCGACTGTGCTGAAGAGCCTGACCAACCTGAGCCATGCGGATCTCATGAAGAATACGTATCTGCATTATCGGTCATGGCCGGTCGTCTACAATTATATACGCTCGGAGGACTGCGAATTCCCTCAGCACGTGCGGCAAATGCTCATCGATATCGATGAACAAGCAGACGAGATACTCGCCCGCATCGAAAAATTGCCCCTTGTGCTATGCCACCGGGACTTCTGGGTGACCAACTTGATCTATGCCGATGGGAAAATCGCGCTCATTGACTGGGATACATCAGGATGGGGCTATTTAGGTGAGGATCTCGCAAGCCTGATTGCGGATGAAGCGGATGTCGATCACATGGTCGAATACTACCAGCGATGTGTCCCCGCGTATTATAAAGGTTTTTCGGAGTATGCGGATGTATCTCCTATTGCCGATCATTGTGTCTACGAGATGATTCTTCTCGTATTCGGGTACAGATTTGTGGAGTGGTATCTCCACACAGAGGATGGTGACGAGAAGACGAAACTTGTCCATACGTTCCAAAAAATCTATGAAATTAAGAACACCCCTGTGCAGGGTTGACTCTAAAAAAAGAACTTCAAAAACCCTTGAACATAGAGGGTTTTCGGAGTTCTTTTTCATATTCCCATTCGATTGTCGCCAGTGGATTGCTCATGTTGTCACAGAAGACGTGGTCATTGTTATCGGTGAATCGACAGCGGTTTTGATAAACGTTTACTGCTTCACATAAGAAGCTCCGAAAGAAAACTTACCGTTAGATACAGGGCGGTGAACCGTAAACTTATATTCAAATATTATGGCAATTCTAACCTCCTCGTTTGATTAACCATTAGGTGAAACTAATGAAATTTTCTAATTAACTGTGAAATACCAATAAAGAAAAGAGGAACGCAATAAGCGGGCCAATAACCATAAATCCTAGTATTACTGCGATAATCTTGATTGGGGTAGACAACCCTTTAGTATTGTTTAAACTATCCAGTTTATTATTAATTTTCTTAAGCTCTTCTAATATTTCTTTATTTAATTGATCTGACATTTTAAGTCCTCCAGAACAAAATTAATTCAAAATATAGAAAAAGTTATCTGGACCGTTTCTATGTAATACATACTTCGTATTACTGCTCAATTTATCCTGCCCGTTAGCTTATTAATGATATCCAGGGCTGACCCGTCAGCCCATTCTACCAGCGTTCGCAAATACGTATGGCGTTTGTCCCAAATAATACAGCCACAAGGGCTTAATTCAAATCCAACGCTTTCACAAACCCTAATCTCCATGTAGGATACAGCGGTTCCCAGCCATACACTTGTCGTGCTTTGACATTCGATGCTCCGCGTTCCCACTCGTTTCTTTTTGCCAGCAATTCCGGAGCAGCGGCTTCCAGCAGATCCGCGTAACCTGGTAGCCACTGAACACCTGCCGCAGGCTCGTCATCGACGACGTTAACCACACCGCTCGGCCATTCCAGTGCCTGCAAAGCGGCGTTTGCTGCATCTTCTACATGTAAAAAAGATGTGACTCCGTTGGTTGCAGGAAGTTCCCGATTCTTCACTCTTAATGCAATCGTCTCATTCCTGTCATACCATGTGCCAGGTCCATAGAGCATGCCATACCGAAGAATCACGTGATGCGGAATTTCGGCGACCGCCTTCTCCAATGCAACGATCCCTTCGACAGTAGTTTTCCTCGGCAAGGGAGCCTGAATATCCAACGGGACTTCTTCGCTCGCAGGTTGATCGCCCGGTTCATATGCCCAAGCAATGCTTTGTGCGATCATACGCTTTACGCCGCTCGCGTGAGCGGCATCCACCAAGTTGCGGGTTCCTTCTATTCTTATTTTTGCGTTATCATTCAGGTTCCAATCGTTTAATGAAGTAAGCTGATGTATGATCACATCCGGACTCGTTTCCACGATTGAGGATAATAGCCCTTCTCGGTCATAGGCATCGACGATGACGGCACTGGCTCCCGATGCGTGAATAGAAGTCGTATGTTCCGGATTATGGGTCATTCCGACAACCTCATGGCCGGCTTGTACCAATTTGGGAAGAAGTAACCGGCCGATTACGCCAGTTGACCCAGCTACGAAAACTTTCATACATATCGCCTCCATTGTTTGCTTAATCAAAATTCTCAATTTACTCCGGATCGCCACATCGCCCGCATGAAGCGAAACTTTATTGTATCCCCTTTATTCCAAGGACTCGGCAATAATGTTAAACATCTGGGGAGATGCCGCAGGCTTGCATCTGATTACGGTATATTCAAATATCCGGTTTGATAGTCAAACCATAAGGAATCTTGAGGAGCTCGACATCAAAGTATAACCCATGGAGAAACGCGCCATTGTTAGCGGGAAATACGAAGACCGCTCGATATAGGTTATGGCAACCTAGAGGAAAGTCATATTACTAAGGGAATTCGGGGGATCACAAGTATCCAAGCCTCTCGTCCGCTTTAGAAAGCATAAGATTAGCCATCCCTCTAGCAGGTATGAAAAGGGCAGTACTAGTTAAAAAGCGCTTTGTTTACATGTTCATAGCCAATTAAAGGCTCAAACTCTTTTTTGATCGAGACTTGCTTTTCCGAGATGCAATATAAACGCCGCCTAGAATAAGAACTAAGCCTGCAGCCATATACCAATGAATGGATTCCCTAAGCAGCGTCACACCCCAGATTACCGAAATAATGGGGAGCAAATACGTTACCATCGTGGCAAATTCGGGTCCGGACTTTTGTACGATCCAATAAAAAAGAATATAAGCAAAGCCGGAGCCAAAGACACCCAATCCAGCTATAACTGCTGCGTACTTTGGAAGCGCAAGCAGCGATAGAGAGATGGGTTCAGTCCATAATACGTAAACTCCGCTTCCTAGCATGGAGAAAAGCAGCGTGCCAAAAGTGGCCTGATAAGGGGTCAACTGATGAAGAAATCGTTTGGATAATTGAGAACCTAGACCATAAAACATGGAAGCCACAAGCATGCCAACCGTTCCAACTAAGGGGGACGTTGCAGACCAATCCAGTCCCAAGCCCACCAGACAAATCACTCCAACGGCGCGGTACCCATTCCGATCCACTGCATACGGTTAGAACGAGTTCCGAAAAAGGCAATACCCAACATTAACGAAAACAGGGGCGTTGTTGCATTTAACATAGAAGCGAGACTGCTGGAAATTCGGATCTCGCTAAATCCTATGATGACCCATGGAATCATCGTATTCGTAAACGCCACAATCATCATGAATATCCAAGGCATGGTTCGAAATCCCAGTGGCCGACGCGTAGCCAGCATGATCGCCGTGATGACAACCAACCCAAGCCCGGATCGCAGAAATACAATGGTCCAAGCGCCGAAATCCTCAACCAGTACTTTAATGAAGTAATATGAGCTACCCCAGATCATACTAAGGAGCAGCAGTGCGACGTACGGTAATCGATTCATTACCATTTCAAAAAGAGCTCCCTCAACTCTCGAAACATCACCTGTTGATATTTGTTGCCGTGAAGATAGAGTTCCCTGATCTCTTGATAAGCTCGGTCCAGACTCTCCCGGTATTCGGGTAAGGTTCTATCCGAAAGAAAAAGCTCATCATTCAAGTGAAACTACTCTCTCGTGTTTGATATTCCGCTAAGCTCCATTGTTCGCTCCTCCATGCTCTCCATAAATGCATGAGACGAGATCCCCTTGCCCAATTTTATGCTGCATGTTTATCCATTCACTCATATAACCGACACATCCTTTTAAACAAATTGTTTACAAAGGTAAGCATACGGAATAGCTGACTTTCTTAAAATGGTCAGTTTGGATGTATTTAAAAAGTCAGTCCAGAGATTTAAAGTTATCCCTGATAGAGTTCATGAATAACAAGGGGCCTTTCCAAAATGTTTAAAAGCGGACTCGGAGGGCCGCCTCTTACAATCCTGGGGCATTCTTTGGAGGATGGAATGCTTTTCAATCTGCGGTACGTATCTAGAATTCGTAAAGTCCGCTATTGCGGAGGATATCGGCGCAGAAATTAAAGGCTTCTTCTCCTTGCTGATAAGCTTCTGTTCCGTTCAGTTTCTTTCAAAGAGCTAATAAAATCGCTGGAAAGCATTGGACTTCGAAATATCGGTTATTTGTTGAAAGCGTGTTTGAGGATGAGCTGGGTTAGGGATTAAGTACGGATTTAATAAATTTGTAGGAGTTATTCAACATATCTGACACAGGTTCTAAATAATCATACGCCAAGCTATTCAATCTAGTTTGCTTCTATTCGGAGGTGTTAATCTTATAGATTGAATTAGCTTTTCCCGTTAGTGGTGTGTAGTTGTATGAATAATGTCTTTCATAATCTTATTCACTTATCATTTTCTGGAATAAGGGTAACTGCTCGAATGACAACGTCAGGATAGTTATTTTGAACGATGATTTTGGCTTCAGCAACACTATTTGCTCTCAATACTCGGGTGTATATAATGCCATAAGAATCTTGATATTCTACCGAAAATCCCATTGTTTCTTTGTCCATTTTAATCACCTGCCGTTTGTTATTGTGGTCTACTAATCACATTATCAATAATCCCATATTCCATTACTCTATGCGCATCCATAAAGTTATCTTGTGTTGAATGGCAATTAGGGTATTAATCATTTCAACTGTCATCTCACCAGACATAAAACATTCGATCTTGGAATAATCGTGATTAAATATCGTAGGGTCGTTCACCTCGAGCAGATTGTTCGATAACATAGGGGTTTAAGTTCATAAAATGGGTTACCTCTTAGTAATTTATTCGATAGTTCTTTTCAAGGTAAGTATATTCATTATCCCTTATCTCATAAGTTCTTGGTTTGATAACTAAAAAATCCTTATTTGAGTTAGTCTTGCTGGACGAATGAATTCCGAGTTCTATCACACGTTCAATCACTTGTTGGTCGATGCACTCACTATCCACCTCATCCTCGTCTACAAAGTGAACTGTTATTTCTTCTTTTATTATTCTCCAATCGGATTGACTATTTTGATAGCATAGTTCCACATTAACCAATGCCTCATCACAATCTATCTTCGACTGTGTATACATCTCAACAAATACGTCCTTATCTTGTGACAAAGCTAATATGATTTCACCTGATTTTGTTTCAACATTCCCATTTAAATTGCTCCCTCGATAAAGACCTTTGGGGAGGTAAATGCGTAATATTGCATTTTTAGTTAAAATACTTGTTTGGGGGAGTTCAATCCATAAATGATTCATTCCTTCTTCATTTTCCATCATTTTTTTAGACAGCCTCAAATTAAGCTTCATTTAATTTCACCCCTTAAAACCTGTGAAACAGAATCAATTACCTTTTGTTTTAATTCAGCAGAAACTCGAGGACTTAACGTAATCGCAACATCATCCGTTATTGTTAAGGTCTCGTTTTCCAAAACACGATCAGTACTATATAAGCTCATCAATTGGCCGATTTTTTCCACTTCCTCTAATGAAAGAGACTGTAATTTTTCTTGAATAGATGCTAAATTCTCACCGGTTCTTGTTAACGTTATAATGGCTCGAAAATAATGAATGTGTTTGTCGGTATATACTCTTTTATTACCTATCAGCTCTAACGGTGGAACCATGCCTATTTGCGTATAGTATCGTACCGTTCTAAGATTCATCTTAATATCATCCTGTTGAAGAATTTCTGAGATACGCTTAGCAGTATACTGATTCATAGTACTCACTCCTTAACACTCTACTGATACATATACAGTTTACTGTAATGTATACAGTTTACTGTAATGATATACATCGAGTCAAACAAGTATTTTTAGAATATTGATCCAAGAGCTACCTATGTTACTATATATAGGAAAGTTGTAGCACCTCATTGAAAGGAGCGATCTAATGAAAATCAGTCAACTATCCAAAGCCACCGGCGCCAGCGCTCGATCAATTAGATATTACGAGCAGAAAAACCTGCTGACTGCAAGGCGCATGGATAATGATTATCGTGAATTTGACGAGTCTGACGTTAAAAGGATCAAAACGATACAAATTTATTTAGAGCTTGGTATGTCTACAAAGGAAATTCTTGAGATAATGAAGTGTCATGATGAATATGACGCTTACGATAGCGATGAGTTTTGTGAGGAAATGCTAGATGCTTACGAGGAAAAACATGAAGAGATCCTTCAGCAAATGCAAACACTGAAAATCGTTCAGCAGAAATTAGATCAACGTATTGAAAAAATGAGACTTCAGAAAAACTTAGAAGCAATAGAGAGAGACTCCCCTATCCAAGCGATCAAATAAATCTCTCTGAGTAAAATTTCAAGAAAGGGCTGATCTATACCAAGATCAGCCCTTTTTAACCATAGCATGTATTTAACTGGGGACTGGATTTCTAATAAGCTCAACTATCCTTGAAAGTCCATCGCTACCATAGCCTTCTGAAACACCTCGATTAATCAGCCCTTGAATCGGTGCCATCAGCTCAGTACTTATACCCAGCTCACTGCAGACGTTAATGAAATTCGAAAAACCGATCTGATTGATGTAAAGGCTGGACACATTCGTTTGATGCTCCTCTGTATCAACTGCCTTTGCCATATGTGGCAGAGAGGCTGACATCCCCTGCAGCCAAGGAATCACTAACGTAGTGAATTCTTCCGCATTGATTTTCTCTGATCGGACCATAGCAACAGCGTGAAAGAAACCGCCAAACATACCGTACATGGCGCTTAGAAGCGCCAGATCGTAAAGAGGCGCTAAGCCGGGATCGTCCCCAAGAAATTTTGCTGCCCCGATCCTCTCCAGCGTCGAGTGATAAGATTGGAACACATTATTCGAACCGCTGTACAGTACAAAGGCTCCAGGGTTGCCGATCATTTGCGGTACTGCCATGATCCCACCGTCAAGATATTCGGCTCCCTGAGCGGCTACCCATGCTGCTGTTTGACGAGCCTGTTCCGGAGTTCCATTAGTTAGGTTTATAATCACCCGGTTTTCAAGTATCTCGCTCGTCTTTTCAAGAATTTCTTGTACAGCAACATAATCCAAAACGCAGATCACGATCACCGGACTCGCCGCAATCGCTTCGTATACTGTGTTCGCAGCCTGTGCCCCTTGTTTAATGAGCTCATCAGCTTTTCCTGCTGTTCGATTCCAAACGGTTGTCTGATGTCCCTCTTTCAAGAATGTTTGGGCCAGAACGGACCCCATCATACCTAAACCAATGACACTAACTGGTGGAAGGTTATCGTTTGCTGTGATCCATCCTCGGCTTACATTAGACTTACTTTGCTCATTTTTCTTCATTTGAACTTCTCATCTCCCTTCTGCTTCATTCTAAAAGGTTGACACTGTGTCAAAGTCAAGAAAAAAAAGCCACCCTATTGGTGACTTCATACGTACCTACGTTTTTCCCCTCTAAAATTTGGTTAAAGGTCATATTATTCCAAGTGGTACTAATAGTTTTAATGACCTTCCAGGTACACTTAGTTCATATAAAACCTTAGGTGGTGCATGATTATTTAGCATCTGATTTAGCATAAATGTCCGCCGGTACTTCATCCTGTCTCTCAAGATTTTCAGATATTTGGATGGCCTGAGGTTAGCGAAGGTGCAAGCGATCTGTTATTCTCAGACCGTAAGCAGACCCTTGAGCAACAGTAGGATAATCTGCAATTGGTTAGGTTTTGCGAGCGTTTACAAGAATGTCGGATTTCATTAGTCTCCGATGAGATGATTGTTATAATGAGCTGGAAGCTTGTTTTAAAAGCCCAGACAGCATCGTAACATCCGGAGTGTCGCCTTCTCGCAATTTAATCCACTTTCGTTCGGCAGGTCCTTCAAATCCACTCGGAAAATCAATCCCATTTGCATTCATGATCATGAACGCAATGGCGTCCTTTGAAGGCGAAATGACGGCGGCATAATGCCCGTTCTTTAGAAAATGCGGTTTTTTGTACTGAATACGTTCTTCCACATCTGGAATCGTTTCATGAACCATGTCCCGCAGGATCGAACCGATCCCACCTTGCCACTTCGGCAGATTTTCGATGAAGGCTGTAACTTCCTGATTCACTCTGTTTCCTCCCTATTTGAATATCGTTTTACTTATGAACTGAACATACAATTTTTGGAATATTCTTGTCAAGGAGACTATTTCAACTTTTCAAGTGATTCCAAATTTCAAACTATTCTACCGGCTAGCATAAAGAGAACACACGTTACCTAGAGGTTGCGAGCTTTATATATTCAACGTTCCCGTTAGCTTAAAATTAAATCTCCGTCTCTTTTTTGGTACGATATAAACCTAATTGTTCTCCTCTAAATGAACAGGCGCAATATCTTCAGTTTCCTTAATAGTTTCATAAACAAATACACAAAAAAGACGGAAATATAGTAGTAAATGATCGGGGGATCACAGCTACATTTCTTGAATAATCAAGATTTCCGTCAAAGGTTATAATTACATATTGTTAAATATATGTCAATATTAAGAATAATTATTAAACCTAGCCTTGATTCATTCCCATTTGTCTGCAGGCTGTAGAGCATTTGGTCTCTTTTAAATTTATTAATGGTAATGACGATGTCTTTTCGATGTTATTCACCTTATATTGTATCGATCCTGCTCCGTAGCTCAAGAAATCGCAGTGAAATTAAGTTAGATAAAAAGTCTAAGTTTATCCGGATTGCGGATAAGATAAATGCTGCGAATCGCATGTCCTGTGGTATGAATCAACGCAATGGAATCGACATGCTCCCCCGAACGGATAACGACTCCGGTCTGGCCGTTGATCTCGCTCATCTCTATCTGAATGCCGCCCTCGTGTTGGGATGATTTATGGAAAGAACCAAAAAGGAATTTGGAAACAGCATCGCGGTATGCGATCGGGCGAACGGCGGCGAACACTTTCCCTCCCCCATCCGAAATGAGCACGACATCGTCGGCCAGCATGGAAATGACCTGTTCTGTGTTGTCCTGCTCAAGCGCGGCTACGAAGAGGCGAATCCACGTCTTTCTATCCGACTCGGCAATATCCGGCTCCCCTTCACCGATATCCATCTTCCCCTTAGCGCGGCTGAAAAGCTTACGGCAGTTGACCTCACTTTTACCGATGATCTCGGCTATACCTATATAATCGATACCGAGAGCCTCACGCAATACGAATACCGCCCGTTCTGCAGGAGACAGCTTCTCTAACAGTACCAGCGCTGCATAGGACAGCAGCTCATCGCGGACTACAAAATCGAGCGGATCGTCCTCCGAAGTCGGGATGGGTTCGGGGAGCCACTCTCCGACATATCGTTCCCGCCGCATGCGAGCCGATTTATACAGGTCGCGGCATCGATTGACGACCATTTTGCACAAATACGCCTTAGGCTCTTCGGTTAGACCAGTCGGGTTTACATCGCAGACTTTCAAAAATACGTCCTGCACGGCGTCTTCCGCATCGGACCATGTACCCGTCATCTGATAAGCCAGAGTAAGCAATAACTTTTTGTATTGTTTGTATAGTTCCTCCATCTTCACCACCACCCTTTTCCGACTTCATTCCGATCATTTTGCCAACATACTTGCTGTATCCCAAGTATATTTTTTAATCTTCCAGCTCAATTTGCCCGTAATAACGAAATCAAGCCCCCATTTGTTCACCCAGGTTAATCCTTTGTCGGGACCCAGCCCGATGCTGAACAATTTCATATAGCTTTCATGAACCGGCGCTTGGCGCCCTTCGAGATCTGCCAGCATAATTTTGGCAAGCCGAGCCGCTTGGGGGATCGCTTCCTTGCATGTCTTGCCATCGACATGACCGTTAACCGGGTCCACAATCCTGGCGCAGTCACCGATACTGTATATACTGGGCATATCCGCTACCCGATAACTGACGTCAACATGTACATACCCTTCGGGCGTAACTGGCAAGCCGATCGTGTGCAACATGGGATTAGGCAGCAGCCCAAGCGTCCAAATACATAAGCCTACAGGCCGACTTTCACCATTTGATAACCATAATACCCCATCTATTTCCTTAATTACACGTTTATTATGCATGATTCTTATTCCGATGTCTTGGAGGAGATGCTCGAGTTTCATTCCTACTTTGGCAGGACCGTCCATAAAAAGACGATGGTGTGCATTATACAGATCGATTTTTACAGCTTGCGGGTCAAGTCCCAGCCGTTCCGCATCCTTGCGGACATAGTAAGCCAGCTCTGCGGCAGTCTCCATCCCACTAATTCCAGCTCCCGCTATTGCGATTTGCATCAATCGCTCACGTTCTTTAGGTTTATTTTCAGAAGCTGCTTGCTTTAGATTAGTAAGCCATGCGCTCCGAATCTTTTGCGCATTTTCCAGTGAAGTGAGTGCAATTCCGCCCTGTTCAGGGTTGGGCTGCCGGATCACACTGCCCGCTGTTACAACGAGCATATCGTAATTCATCTCCTGCTCCACTTCCAAAGAATTCACATACACCAGCTTCTTCTCTGCCGCATTGATGTTCGAGACGATTCCTTGTACCAATTCAACCCCTTCCGGAAACAGATTAGTCAGCGGGATTCGTATTTCTTCATTCGTAACGGCTGGTCTAAACATTAACACTTTACGCAGATGGAAAGGGTTTTTGTCAATTATGACAAGCCGCAGCAGATGCTTGTTTGCTTGATCCTTGAACAGTTTGCGGATTTCTTTCACGGCATGAATTCCCGCATACCCTGCACCGATAACGACGCAAGTCAATGTTTTCATAAGATCCACTCCTTCTGTAGTTTGCATATAGAACGAGGTAGCGGCTTTAAATGTGACACTGGATTTTACAACTCTGTAAAATGGTAGTCTTGACCCGTACTATTGTTTTAAGTTAAGCCAACCTGCCCGTTAGCTTAATAAATAACTGCAGATTATAGTTAGATACTCATCTAACTGGTAACCGGGACGAGAAATTGTACCGATAAAACAAAAAAGCCGCTAATTTAGCGACTTTCAATGGGACCACGTTTTTGTATTCCGACACTAGCCATTAATCCCACCAGAAAAACCAAATGTTATGCTTCATTAGATAATCGGCATAATGACCAATCGACGAAAATCCCTCTAACACATATTGACAAAAGATAAAGTGCTCCTTGGCCAGTCTCAAAGCTTCCTCGTGCGTTTCAGGTCGAATAGCTGCTTGAAGAATCCATGTATCTTCCGAAACAGCCAGAGCTTTTAATTTGTACTTCTGTTGATAATGCTTAAAGATAACTGCTTGGTATTCGGGCAAAGGACATTCGTTATAACCACCCATCGGAACCCACAATGGTGCTTCATAACCCGCTTCTTCCGGTAACGTTAAGATGATGACGCCTTCGTCCTCTTCCTGCCTTCTCTCAATCCAGCTTTCATTCCACTCAAAAGGTTCTGTATCCGAAGTCATAATCGTTTCTTCAAGGAGCTCATTACCTTCCCAGAATGACGAATAAATTCTGTACAACTCATCAAATTCTTCGACTTCCTTAAGATCAGAAGAGAACTCTGTACCCAGTACATGGGATTCTACTATTTTGGCAAAAGTCTCAATGACTGTTAACTGCTGAACCCGGTTCAACTTATTGTTAACATATGCCGCTAAGGATTTGCCATCAATAATCTCTTCCATCATTTCGACTAGATTGTAGCTAGGAACGATAACAATTTTGTGTTCACCCTCTTTCTGGGTGGGCAGAGTTAAATGATCGTGGCCGACTACTTCAATATTGCATTCGCTTAAGTAACTTGAAAGGTCTTCAATCATATGTACACCTCAACAATCAATAGTTGAATTCGCCTTCATTATAATTACTGTTCCTAGATTTTACAAACATTAATAATTGCTTATATCGACATATAATGAAAAAGTAGGAGACGAGCATTATGCTCATCTCCTCAGAATACTTTATAGAATTTCTGATCCAACGCCTTAGAAGCTACGCCATAGACTACTGTTCTGTTCTCCATTAGATGAACAATGCCTTATTTCTATGAATAGCAGTGCATAAAGCAGCCGACTACTCAGCTGATTAGTTAAGCTTATTGAATTTTCGGATGATACAATGTTTTTTTATGATAAGAAAATGAAATTACTACTATTGTTATATTATTTATTTCTGTGCGAGGATCATATAGACAGACTGGTTAGCAATTTTGGTTGATGGGTAGATTTTATCAACAATGGAAAAGCCAGCATCAAGGATTTCAACTTCCATATCTGTAGAAGAAACTCTTGGGCCAGAAGAAGTCTCCGTCTTTTCTAATTCTATGCATAAGAACAAGCCTTTGTCTTTCAACACTCTGTTGATCTCTTTTAACGCTGTTGAAAGTGGTTGAACTTCGTGTAAAGCAATTGAAGCAATAGCTATATCAATGATATGGTTATCTAACGGAATATCTTTAAAGTTTCCTACAACAGATTTAATGTTTGCAATGTCTCTTTCCTTTGCCAGTGTTTCCAGGTATTCAAGGATATCTTGGTCATAATCGAATGCATACACAGTTTTAACTCGTTCAGCAATTGAAAGTGAAATATAACCGGTACCCGCTCCAAGATCCAATACATTGTCGCTTTTCTTCACAGGTAAGAACTCAAATAATTCATCTGCTGGAAATCTCTCAATATTTTCTAAGTTGCTAATTTTCTTTTGTAATTTTGGATTCATATCGATTGCTCCTTCAATTAAAGACATAATGACTCTTTAATAACTATATTAAATTTTTATCTTATTGTAAATAGTGACTTCTTACAATTAGAGTAATGTACTCGATTTCAGATCTCGTATTTTTAATACATACTGAACTTACCTGCCCATTAACTTAAGGAAATATGGAGCAGCAGCGCTTTTGCTATACAATTGAATTGGGGCAAGAATTGATGTCGATAAAACATCCTATCCGCTAAAATAGCAGCTTTCAATGAGGCCGGTTCTTGTCTCTTGACAATTGTTTTTCCATTTGCACTTTTAGTTTGTTTACATAATAAATAAACCGTTAACCTATATTCAGATTAACGGTCTAAAATTCTGATTATTCTTTTATTCTGCCCGTAAAGTCCTTTATTTTTCCAGAAATTTCTTTTGGATGGGAACGATATAAATAATGTCCGGCGTCCAATAAAACCATTTCTCCATGTACAGACTCCTCTATTTGCTTCTCATGTTCAGGGATCCATTGGTCCGTCACAGGGTGATTCGCTTGAACAAAGAAAAGGACAGGTAAATCGAGAGGAAAAGTTAGCTGTTCTGCTGCTTTAAAGTTGGAATACATGCTCACTGCCTCATTTAATTGTGTTGTATTATACATGTTTTTGCGTGTTAAAATGTTCAATTGCTCTTTAGTTTGTTCATCATAGGATAGTCCATCGTAAGGGTCAGCAGCCAGTTTCAATTGTATACGGGCAAAGCCCAGGTTACGGAACCATTTAATCGGTTCTATGTCTGACGATTCAACCTTCTGTTCGCTCAGCGTCGGAACACTGCTATCCAGCCCGATAAACGCGATCACTTCGTTTGGATATTGGTTCACATAATCCAGACTATAAAGTCCTGAAATGGAATGAGCCATAAGAATATAACGATCTATACGGAGACTTTGCAACGCTTCATGAATTTCACTAACGATATTTGCAGTACTGCGCTCCTTCTGGGTTTGATCGCTTAAACCGTACCCAAAAGGTTCAATCACGACGACTTTATAATAAGGTATTAACTCTGATATGAGAGGCTTAAAATCAAGTACGGGTGCCGCTGTTCCATAACCAGGAAGAATCACAATGGTTTCTTCACCTTGACCTTGAATGTAAACATTCATCTGTTTTCCATCTACAGATACATGCTGACCGTATGGTTCCATTCTTTTTTGTTCTGAATAACTGCTGATTTTATTTACGGTAAACACGATGGCGATACAAAGTAGGATGGCTATAACTATTGCGACGATTACTTTAAGCAAAATATGTAGCACTCTCTTTGTTTTAGTACTATTCCTTACTTCTTTTACTACTGGTTGTGTCAAACTCGTCAGCTCCCTCTTGTTATCTGTACCATGGCCTTGCGGTCCACTAACGCAAGTTTACCCAACCAAAATGTCCTCTCAATGAATGCAATATGAACGGAACATGAACAAAGTATTTAGGTAATCGGGACAATAACTTACGATAAAACAAAAAAGTCGCTAATTTAGCGACTTTCAATGTTTGTGTTCTTCGAAGGTTTACATGTTCTTTTATCCATTAAGAAAATTATTTGCATACTTCTCTTACTTAAACTGCGGTTATCTAGTGAATTATAAAGTTTTGATTGTAACCTTTCCCATTAGCGTAATATTAATTTTACTTAATCAGTTTATGAAAGAAAAATGGTATAACTGTTTGAAAAGACAGAAAAAGCATAACGCATAAAATTGAAGTAATGATGTGGTTGAGTATCAGATCGGTCCCTAAAAAGAAAATGCTTAAGATAGTACCACCAAGAGCTCCTAATATCAAATACGCCAACGCAATGGTTAAGATACCTTTAATACCTTTTAAATCAAATCTTCTATATATCACACTATCCACCAGAGGAGATAACATAAGACCTATTACTATAAAAAAGAAAATTAATGGTACGAAATTGAATGCAAAAATACCACTGAAAGAAGAATAACCAATATGGGGAAGCCTTTCAGTAACCGGAGTGTATATCATCCATGAACTATATAAGGTCGAAGTAATAGCTGAAGCAATTGCAGCGATTGTTTTATTAAAGTGTAATTTGTAACCCATATATCTTATTTCGCTCCCTCGAATTTTTGCTAAGTCTATACCATGATGAATTTCCCTTTAATTTAATAACGGTAACCATTCAAAAATGTTGCAATCCAGAAAAGCTGTTCAAATTCAATTTTAAAATTCATTATCTAGATTCACCCGTTAGTTGAATAAAAAAGCAGCCGATCCCATTGACCGGCTGCTACTTGTTTGTGTGTTATTCAGTTAACGTCCCTGTTCGTTAGCTTAACTTCTTGGTAAGTAGAATTTCTAATGGTTGTGTATCAAGTAATAAGCATCCAGCATCTTGATAGCCTAGCTTTCTATAAAAATGTTGGGCTCCTTCATCAGCTTGGGTAGATGTCATAACCATTTTGAAGCCCTTTTGTTTCATCTGTTCTTCCCAGAAGAGAACAACTTTATTTCCTAAACCCTTGCCTCGAAAGGGTTCATCTACCCAAATCATGTTCATGAAAGGTATATTGTCCCAAAAATAACCATATCTCATCCATCCGATATGACTTCCATCTCGGTTCCGTAGGATATATATTTCATTTTCCTTTATTTTTGTTAGTATTAGGCTCTCTGGAATATGATGGTCACGGGCTCTTATGTATTCATAGTCTGAATCATTTGCATAATCAATGATCATTGTTATTTCCCCTTATTTTAATAATATTTGAAACTATTATAACCCCTCTTAATTATTCATGGTCTATAAATAACGTCTATATTTAAACTCTACTGGCCGTTAGCTCAATGAATAAGGAGCTGCTGCCAATCGGCAACTGCTTCATGAGGTTTTTGAACTAAAGTTTCCATAATTCTTGATTTTCTAACCATCTTTGAATGCTATTAAATAATTCGGAGGGATATGTATAATGATACGAATCTGCTACTTGAGACGATAATCGACTGAATAATTTTAGCGATGAAAGTAAGGCTTGCCAACTGCTCTCCTGATCATAGCTGCTAAAACAGTTCTTTAATTCTTTAGTCACTGCTTTGCCTGCCCATCCCTCTATGAATTTCCCTGCATGTCATGTATCATACGTTTCCCCATTTACAGCTTTAGCCTGCCATTCTATCATTTGAAGAAGCAGCTGTTTACATTCTTTATCTCTCTGGTTAGCAATCCATATCTCATTGCGCAAAATTTGTTTTGCCACATAAAGACTTGCAAAGCAAAACATATTGTTAACATGTAAATAAGCTTCTTGTGTTAATAGGTTGTTCTCAGGTCTACTAAATTTTTCAGGAATTAATTTTTGTCCATACCCCGTTTTATCTAATAACATTTTGACTCCACGATAGAAACCCGTTGGGATTTTATCACTATGTAGTAAATGATCCAGCTCGGAGATATGTTTAAATAAA
Source organism: Neobacillus mesonae (assembly GCA_023715865.1). Taxonomy (GTDB): domain Bacteria; phylum Bacillota; class Bacilli; order Paenibacillales; family Paenibacillaceae; genus Paenibacillus. The sequence goes on along the minus strand of JAMBOW010000001.1, from coordinate 631,271 downwards.
AAATCGTCCTGAGCACCTTGCTCAAAAAGAACAAGCTTTTCCGGATCCCCATGGTCGGTCTGGAAAGCAAAGGATGTCATGACTATACCAATGTTAAGAAGCCATTTATTTTCTCGAAGATAGTAGTCTGGGTTGGTTGAAAAGATGACAAGATCCAGGTCAGAGTATTCATCAAATGGTTTGTCTTCCCTTGCTCTTGAGCCAACGATGTAAATACTTAGTATTTCCTCTTTATTAAGTCCCCAGTTGTATATTTGCTCTTCAAGAATTTCATATATAGAGTTAGTCATTGGTCCCTCCCACCTATAGCCTAGTTATAACCTCTGGTCACTCCAAATATTAAAGATCCCTTAACCAATATCCGGAATGCTTATTCCCGTATGACATAACTTAGGATATCGTTTCAAAATATCCCCTACCCAATAATAACACTATGGTTCTAAAGCTATACAGATCATAGCTTAAAAAAAGCGGCTGACAAAGACCAGAGAATTAAAGTCTAAGCCTTGCCGCTGTTAATATGAAACTAACCATTGTATCATTGGAAAGTGCAATATTATTAATTCTTATCTAACTGATAAATTAGTTGTACAACGCCTGAGGAGAACGTTCTAGTATGAACCTGTTTTAAATTCAACCTCTGTTTTATATCAACAAACAGCGGTTTTCCTGCTCCCAATATAACTGGATGAACAGATAATCTAAATTCATCAACAAGCCCTAAATTGATAAAAGTTGTAATCAAACTTGCTCCACCATATAGCCAGATGTCTTTACCAGGCTTATTCTTAATTTTATTTACTTCTTCAAGAATATTATCGTTTATGAATACTGCTTTATTATCTGTTCCTTTTTGTGTCCTGGAAAACACATATTTTTCTTTACTATGGTATAATTCCCAGATTTCTCTATCCGCATCATTATGTTCAACTTCTGGGGTGAATTGTCCCCATAAATCATAGCTTTTTCTTCCATATAAAATGGTATCAATTTGATTCAAAAAATGATTAAACCCCATCTCAGAGTCCATAATGCACCAATCCACTTCACCATTTGTGCCTTCAATAAAACCATCTAATGTCACTGCTAAATCTAAAATTATTCTTCGTTTCATGATTTGTTACTCCTTTCGTTTGATATACCTTTATTTTAGATCTTAATTACGACAAATCATGTCATATATAAGAGAGAAAGTTTCTTTTCAACTAAACAGCTTAATGAAAAAGGAGCAGCTGGTATTTGTTCATTTTGGCAAAGTATATAAGCTCTTGTCATTGAGGTACACCAAGAACTAATATACCTTAAACAAAAAAGCCGCAATATATGCGACTTGAAAGTATTTATGCTCTTGTCGTCAGTAATGTAATAAACTAGAGTCTTTTCAGACCCTGGCTTCATTTTTTTCCTGTTCAGCATCAATCAACTGACAAGAGCCAGCAACTCTGTAAGAATGGCCCTAAGCTCATCCTCCGTTTGCTCTGACTTAACGGCTTTTGCCAGCTTTGCACGGCTTCCGAAAATCCGGTATAGAACCTGCTCTCGTTCAAATATTTCTTTAGGTAACAGTTCTTGAAGCAGCACTTCTGCTATCTCGACCCGATCGATTATAAAGTTTTTAACGGGTCTTGCTTCCTCATTTCCTGCAAGCAGAATGTCTACTAGGACTGGTATAAGCTCTGTTTCCACGCCGTGCGCATGAATAAAGGCTTCAGCATAACCATCCTGTATCATTTGGTGCTCCGTATCCACAATCTCCATATAACGAGAGACGAGTGAGAAATATTCCTTGCTAAACAGCCCCAGTCCGAGTACCGCATAAGTGCCAGGCATGACTGACTTTTCACCCGGCTCAGTGTCCTTGTACCATGCATAGGGTTCCATAGCGGTATTCGCATACGCAGCCACCTTAGGATAAAGGGCAGGATATGTAAAAGCTCCTGCAAAAAACTGATGCAGTCCCGATTTAGCCATTTTTCGTAGAGGAAGATAGGAGTTCTTTTGTTTTCTTTTCAGTTTTAAATTATATTCCTTCGGAAATCCTTTCTGCAGCAATTCAGTAATTTGATCCAAGGCTTCTCCATAAGCTGCTTCCTCCTCAGCCAGAATCCGAACTTCAATGGTCTGGGTTACATCATTGTTATGAATTTCAGCACGGATACCTTGATATACTGGATCGAATTTTCCGCTCCCCCGCTGGATATACTCCGCTGCCTGTTTTGAACCGAGCTGGACAGCAAGCTTCAAATATTGCCCCCGAGTATCTGGTTTCGTCTTTCCTATTTGAAGAGCGGCATACACAAAAAAGGAAAGCTTATCTGCATCTGTATTCATAAGAGCCATATCCTCTTTGGGTATCCAGTCCATCTCAAAGCTGTCTGCTCGCATAAAATAGCGAGGAAGATAAACGTTCTGAATCCAATCATCCATAGCCGAAGTATACTGGCCAATCCATTCGTCAAAGCGTTTCTTGTTACTTCTAAGCTTGTCCGATAAACGACGGATCACAGGGTCAACCGCTTCTTCTTCCTGCTTCATAAGATCAGGGTTCATCAAATGAAGTGAAAAGAAAAACTGGTCATCCGCACTTGGCAATACCGGAAGGTCAGACATAATTTTGAACTCTACAAACTTCTGTAATGTTTGCCGGAGTTGGCTCAGCTTCTCTTCGTTTACGAGCTGCTCGCATATCGTTAAGTCTTCGAGGTCCATTTCAAAGGAAAGTATGATCTGGAATCGGTAATTAAAAAACCGTGGACCCAGTTTCTCCGATAAAAAGAGCTCCTCCACTCGCTTGCGTAATGCTGGATAAAGCTCAGATCTAATTAGATCATCTGTTAGCTCAGCAATATAAGGACCGGCTTCGATTTTATAAGAGCTGTCCATCCAATCTAGAGGTTTTTCAATATCAACATGTATTTTTCCGTGCCGCCAAGCTACCTGAAGATAATCCTTTACTCCTGCCTGAAGCGTACGATGGCCTATGAATCCATTTATTCTTTGGCTCTCTTTGTCGTATACGGTCATCAACTCGCTCCACACATCGTCTAAAAACCTCTGTACTGCTGCGTCCATTACCGCTCCTCCTGTTTGCTAAAGATACGTTCCGAATAGATACTCCATCCGTTCCCGGGAATAACCATCTTCCCCGCGCCAGGTTGCTACAGACATAAAATCTGTGCCTCGTCCCCTCTCTTTACGGAAATCACTTCCGGCAACAAGCAATCCGGCATATCCCCAGATTTCGAGCACCGAGTCCCGTTCATGCTTATTCGATGGAAACACGTTCTTCCAGCGCTTCTCGAGGCCGCGTGCCGCATCCTGCTTGTCGCACTCATCAATGGCTCCGATCATTTCTTTCAGAATGTTTACGTCATCCTTTGTCACTACAAGCTCGGATTCCTTACTCATCATTTCCAGATCCATTAAGCAATAGATGAGATTGTTAAGCCGGACGCCTCCCCACTTGACTCTTTCGAATTGAAGCACATTTAGATTATGATTTATGTATTGCTCATCAGACATTAGACGATTGCCATTACAATAGGTGCATGAGCTATACATCGGTTCCTTCGCTTGTTTGTCACGGTAGGCATGCAGGCAGAGATCATGGGTCAAGGCCCAGCTTGATAAAGCGCTCCGTAAATAGACCTTCCGGGTTGTTAGACTATGTAGAAAAGCTTTAACCACTCTCTCAAGCGTCATTGTCTCTTCGTGAACCTGCCTCAATCTGCGGATACATTCATCATGTGTGATGGTCAGCGGATCAAACATCAATCCCTTATCCTTCGCATATTCGAAATCTTCTGCGCTGCAGTTTGCTAGCCCGCCTTGCCTCCATCCGCTCGCTGACCAGAAGGTGCTCGTTAATATCTTCTTTGCTTTTGAATCCACCATAATTCCCTCCCTCTGATCAATAATCAATGAGATTACTCTAAATCTAAGACTCTACATTTTCGACTCTACTGGCAGATAGCGATGTTCGTATATCGCATAAGCTGTGAAGCATTCAGATAAGACGACCGTACTCATTTCACCTAACCGCTACCGGTTCGTTATCCTTCCATCATAAGGTTGACCAGAACGAGGGGATCCTCCATAAAAACATCGTATTTGACTAGAGAGGCATATGTCTCATGCTCCATATCGTAATAACCGATTCTTTTATCCCCCGGCTGCCAAACGATATGCAGATCAGAATAATTGTCCACTTCTGCTGACAGACGCAGCATTTTCTTTCGTCCAACTTTCATCTCGATCGTATCGGTCAAGGCAAAAAAGTCGATGTAACGAATGCCATACTCGTTCTCCGGAAGATGAAGACGCAAGTTATCTCCGCTTAAGAAATTTAAAAGTGCGGTAGGAAGATGATAGCTTCGTAGCTGCTGCAGCTTGTTGCTCCGTTCATGGAATTCTTCCGGTTCAAGACTCTTCAGATAGGCAATGAGCTCTTTATTTTTCGTGGTGACGGCAATTGAATAGGCTCTTTCGCCATCCTTCTCTGTCATGGTAATATCCGCACCTTGCTGAATAAGGAATTTAGCCAACTCCGTGTTTCCATTTCGAACGGCAACCGTAAGTGGTGTTGCTTTATAGGAATACACCATATCTGCTTCGTTATAGTTCACATCGGCACCATGGTCCAGCATCCACCTAATAATATCCCACTCCCCATCCTGAACGGCCATTCGGAGAGTGCTGCCTCCATATTTCTTTATTTCCAGACCAAGTTCTTGAATGAGTGTTAAGTTCGAGCGGTTTCCGTAGTAAGCCTGCTCGAATGCTTTTTCTTTCTGCTTTTCCGAAAGTTCTGTTATGGGGGCTAAACTGTGGACATATTCTACCAGTTGTTTATCCCCATACCGTACGGCAGTATGAATAGATGGTTTGTCTTTATCCGTCAGGCTTGCTCCATAACTGACCAGCAGCTGTGCAACCCCAAGCTGATTCAAGATCAGCGCCAATTCCAACAGAGATACTTCGGAATATTTGCTAAGCTTCAGTTCCTCATGAATATCCATGCCGGCGGCAAGTACCGCAGTAAGTGCAGATTCATTGCCATCATAAATATAACCCCCGATTTTAGGTAAGGTTTCAAAGTTTCCTATATTTCCGATTTTATACACTCAGCGCCCGCCTCCTCATTATTTGCCGAAACTCCAAATCTTGCTCTACTCCCCTCAATGGTATTCACTTCATTATACCAATTTTTAGGTATACTAACCTGCCCGTTAAATAAATGAAATAGCACTGTAATATAGCTAGATAATTACTTAATTGGCCAAATAACCAAGCACTTGTTATTGAGTTACGACAAAAATTAATATACTTCAAATAAAAAAGCCGCATTTTTGCGGCTGTGAAAGTATTGATGTTCTTGTCGTCTGACTTCTCACCCTATCATCTATACCACGAAAGTCGTAGACAGCCGTCCTCGCTGGCAAATGGACGATATAAAGCACTTCTTTGATCATTTGTATAACGGCGCGATTCGATCGATTCGGTTAGTCCAGATGACTCCAGAATAATTCAAAGGCAGGCGTTCTATGTCCTTAGGCGTATCGAATCCGCTTGAGAAGCTGCTTCCATCGCCGCCGACGACAATGACACGAGTATCCGCACGATCCATCCGATTCAAGAATTTATTCGGCCAACCCCACAACCACTTTGCCATCTCCTCCGGGATATGCAGTTGGGTATGTTTGCAGGCTTCTGGTACATACCCTGTCCAGCCGGTAGCAAGATACGGAAGCAGACAATCTTTCATGGTCCCTTTCGACATAACACGCATCCCAGGCATCTCTTCCTTCAAAGCAGCCACAGGTTCGTCCCCTCCGTATACCGCGAGTAAATCCTGCTGCTTCTTCGGAAGCATCATTAAATAACTTGCAAGCTGTCTTCCCTCTTCGGGATCGTTACTTTTGACATCGATAAGAAGTTGATTATCAGGAAAACGATCTAAAACCTCTGTCAATGAAGGCATCATTCCAACTCCTTTACCCCGAAAAGGGTAAGTAGCGCCTCCGTCAGCCGTGTAGCCATATCCAATATCCACGTTTCTGAGTTCTGCCATCGTGTAATCTCTCGTTACTCCTTCCACGTTCGTGCGGCAGCCAAGGGTCCAATCATGAAAAATAGCGAACTGATTGTCTTTCGTAATGTGCACATCAATTTCAACAATATCTGCTCCTGCTTTAAAGGCTGCTTCCATGGATGGAATCGTATTTTCGAGATAAGGATGTTCCGGCTCATAGATTCGTTCCGCGGTGCACGTATCGTTCTTAATTCCTTCTAATGAAAAGGTCTGTCCAAGTCCTCGATGCGCCAACAAAAGAGGGTCATCATTGCGCTGTTTCGTTAGCAAAGAACTGTTGTTTACAATAATAAAGACAAGCAGAACAATAAAAAAGATAAATAGCTTACTTCTTAGGATTTTCTTAAATCTATTCATCAGCAATCCCCTCCCACGCAATATCAATTTTCCTTTGGAGCTCAGCGATTATTTCATCCTCATTGGTGTTCGCAGAACTACTAATAAGTGTTTGATAAAAGATAGCTGCGAGCACGGAGGCACAATCATTCAGGTCATGGAGAATGCGGAGAGTGTTTTGCACTATAGCTTCCTCGAGCAGCCCGCGGATAGATTCCTGAAATACCAACAAGTTTGAAGAATTCGATGTCGATTTTATCGATTCAATTAAGACAAGCCGCAGCAGATCAGAATGCTTTAAGAAAAATGGAGCAGTTACCAATCGGCAAACTGCTCCATACTATTTTACTTGCGTTTCCAGTTAGTTTAATGCCTTAATTTGTTCTGGAGAACCTGCACTGGTGTCAAATAGTAATGAAATACGGTAGATACCTCAAATCCTATGGAAAGATACAGATTCAGTGCACGTCTATTGCTTGTCACTACCCCCAGGCGAATTGTAGAACAATGTTGTTCAAGTATAAGTTGAACTGCACCAACAAGAATTTCACGACCGAATCCCTTACCTTGTTGTGATGGAAGGACACATAAGTCATGTATGACTGCAGTGTGCTCATTTAAGTATTTAACTCTAATCATCCCTATAGGTGTAAGACCGTCCAAAGCAATGTAATTCACTCGTTCAGGCTCTTTTGTACGTGCAAAGTAGCTCCGAGTCCAAGACTCCGAATCGCCAAAGGCTTGTGATGAGCAGGTAACCATAAAATGTAGATCTGGTTCTTCCGCTAACCGGAGGGATATGGCCGAGCAATTCAAAAGATTTTCTTGTAATTGTGTTAGATTCATTGAAAATTCCGACGTGTGGAAGCTTGCCCCTAAATGTTTGATAAATCCTGCGCCTGGTTCTGAATTGGATGGCACTCTAAAACGGCAAGATTGAATTTGTTTTACTTGCATTTCAAATGCCACACGTTTCAGTAGAGCGTTAAACGCGCCTTGACATCGAAAGTCAGGATGAACCATCCCGTTAATGTTGGCTTCAGTGCCATCGGAAGTATACCAACTAATAAAACCAATTAACTGATCATTGATAGAGCATAAGTAAGCCTCGTCTCCGCCAATTGCTTTGAGACTTTCTACCCCCACTCTTAAACCGGACCTGTCATTAGTTTTGCAGATTTCCTCAAGCCTTCGAATCCGTTCCACTTGATCGCTTGAGAAATTCTCCATTTTAATAATCTCATATTCTTTCATGTATTGGTGCCCCTTATGAAGAAGGAAACACGCAGTTTATGGACGAATAGGCGCTATCCTTCTAGAATTTGTCCGCTTATATATGGTTACCATTGTAACGCCTCCTCAAGATGGATAACTCTATTCTTCACTATTCGAAGATAAAGGTCAATCTATCAAAATAGTTCCCTAACAAAAATGTTCTTTAAGCGGACAGTTTGCATCATATTCATATTTGGGGTAGCAATTCTGAGTCGCCAAACGTGATTACTTTTATAATGCGTTCCTGTTTCAGTTGTTCTGCATGGACTAATGGAGAAGCTTCAAAGCAGGTTAATCGGATGAGCTTGCATGCCAAGTCATTAGCATCTCTTGAGCTTTCTGAGGATCATCCATGAGTAGAGTCCGATACTCCAGCATCTTGTTAAGGGTATCCAGCATCCGGTCGTATTCTTCCTTCTTGCTTTCAATCTCCTTTTTCTTGCCGCGAATCCAATCTATAATTTGCAGGTTAGTTTGAGTATTGGTGTCATGGTCCTGCAGAACTTCCTTCAGCTCAGCCAGCGAACAGCCGATGGATTGGAACTTCTTGATGAGCTTCAACCGCTCGACAGCCTCTTCAGAATAATTACGATAATTGTTACTTTCTCGCTGGACATGCCGGTCGTCCAGCAAGCCTTCTTTTTCATAATAGCGGATTGTATGAATCGTTAATCCCATCTTATCCGCAAGTTCCTGAATTTTCATGATCATTTCTCCTTTGGACCGCTTGCCCTAGAGTTCACTTTATAGTTTATGCTTTATATGATCAAGCAGTCAATTCATGAAGGAGGATATAAATATGCATGTTTTTGTTACAGGAGCAACAGGCTATGTCGGTTCCGCGGTCGTCCGGGAACTGATCGGCGCGGGACATACAGTGTTGGCTCTTTGCCGTTCTGAAGAGAAAGCCGCGGAATTAAAGGCGGCGGGAGCCCTAGTGCTGTACGGCACGCTGGATGATCTCGATATTCTAGGAAGTGCCGCCGCGGCTGCGGACGGCGTGATTCATTTGGCGTTCACCAACGATTTTTCTGACTTTGATGGTGCGTTAGCTCTGGATTTGCGGGCCGTTGAAGCCATGGGATCAGCGCTCGAAGGCTCCGGAAAGCCGTTCATTACCACAGCTCACGCAAATGGACATACTGTGGATCATGCAGTGCTCGCAATGGCAGAGCGCGGTATTAGGACATCGATTATTTCGCTTGCACCGTCCGTGCACGGCGAAGGCGATAAGGGCTTTGTGCCAATGATGATCAACATCGCCCGGGCGAAGGGATTCGCCGCTTACATCGGTGAAGGAACGAACTGCTGGCCCGCTGTTCACCGTCTGGATGCGGCAGTTCTTTACCGTCTGGCGCTTGAATCCGCCCCGGCGGGCTCACGTTTGCTTGGCGCCGGTGATGAAAGCATTCCGCTCCGCGAAATCGCCGCTGTCATTGGGCGGCAATTGAACGTTCCGGCCGTCAGTATAACACCTGAAGAAGCAACCGCCCATTTCGGCTTTCTTAGCACCGTTGCGTCATTCGACATCACAAGCTTGTACAACACTAAGCAAGCGAGTCTGGAAACACGGGAGCTGTTGGGCTGGAAACCGACACAGCCCGGACTGATTGCCGATCTCGAAAAAGGGTTTTATTTTGCATAATAGTGAACTCACATAGATAAAGAACGCTCTGTTTTGCTTGCTGTTTCAGTATGACGCTAAGATTAGAAATTAATTATTAATGGTGTGATAAGTCTATAAATTTTCCAAGGTCTCTTTATTAGAGGCCCTTCTAATTCTAAATGTGTTTAACTAAGATGCTCCTTCCTCTTAATAATTTCTTTACTACTCACCTGCGAGTTTGCTTAATGAGAAGGAGCAGTTGCCAACCGGCAAACTGCTCCTTGCTGTTTTGAATTGAAGTTTATCGTTGATTAACTTATTATTCGAAACTAATCTCATCTATCCAGATTGTACTTTTGCCTCCATGCCAGAATGACATTGTTAATTGTCCGGGGCTGCTGCGATCTACACCATTCGCGGCCAAATCAATTTCAACATCTTTGAAGCTGGTTGTTACCGTATCCTCGCTGAAATCCGCCAGTGATTGAGTCACTCCGCCGATTGAGAGCTGAAAATGATGCTGTTCTCCGCCATTTGCACCTTTGATACGAATCACCATCTTCGAGTAATTCTCGATGTTCTGGTTAATATCAGAACCAAACCATCCGTTATTGTTATACTGAAGCTTCAAAGCCCCTGATTCAATGACCCCAGCATCGTTTACGAATCCGTTAGCACCTGACCATTTGCCGAGACCATTGGTTCCAGGCCAGCTAACTAAGTCGTCAAATTTATCCAGAGCTAAGCCGCTCGTTCCGCCGATGTAGCCGCCCTCATATGGAGTTTGGGTTAAGCTATACGAAAGCGTATTATCAGACTTCAAGCTATCGAATGGCTTGATGTTCTGATTAGCGGGCTCCATGCCTATGCCCACTTTTCCGAGCGGTGTCCTACCGCCTGTATAATAGTTCGAATTGGCAAATCTAGCGCTTGGCTGATAGCCATAAGGGTCAAGAATGGAAAGCGCCAAGGTGTAAGTTCCCGCCGGCATGTTAGAAGGAATATTAAATTCACCGGAAATTTGCTGAACCACAGGCATTTGATTATAGTGACGCGTAGAGCTGTCCCAATCGTCACCCGGCATCCAATTTCGAATGTCCACATCGTTGAAAATGCCCTTCCATGCAACCGTGCGATCACTTCTCAGCAAACTGGCTTCTACGGGCCAGTTATAATAGAACGGGGCCGACCCATTGTTCACAACTTGAAAAGATACATCCATTTTCTCGCCAGGCTGCACGGTGCCTGAGAATGTCGCCTGATTGATGACGAACCGATATCCCAGTTCCTTTTGCATTATTTCTGCTCCCTGAGAGACAGCGGAATTTCCAGCATCGTACAGATCAATCCATCCCAGACTGGTTGTATGCGTCTTTTTGATCCAATCGATTACGTAATTCCGATGGCTTGAATCACTTAGTGTGTCATCCGGAGAATCGCCGGGCTGGATATGCTTCTGTCCCCAATCGTAAGCAACCTCTCCGCCGTTGACTTGCGTTCTCCAGCTATTTCTTGCGACAATTCCTGCCCCTCCTTCCAGATCGTCAATTAATGCGAATGAGTCCCACAGAAATCCGAAGTCATAATTCTGGAATGTATCGGAATACCGCACCTGAACTTTCTTGTTTTGGAAAACTTGCGCAGCAGCGTCGCCTAATGCTGTCTGAAAACTGAGAGGAATCCGGTCAGTCCCATCGGCAAGTTGATCCGGATAAATATGATGCTCTCCCCAATTGCCCCACAATCCCAGCTCGACATAAGCGACTCGGGGATCGTTATCCCATGCTTGACCAAGCTTTTCAATAAAAGCAGCAAGGCGCTCTTTCAATATAATCGTTGTCCAGCGCGACGCCACGTCGTCACTAGGAACGCCTTGCGGCCAAAACTCTCCTTCGTTCGGATATACGATAAAAACGCGAGGGATCACCTTTTCATTTTGGTCTTCAATGCCTGCCCATGCAGTATTGCTCCAATCCTTGATTTTCTGAACGGAGTCTGAGGCCGCATCCTCCAAATCCGTGTATTTGATATAGTGCTTAAATACAGTTCCGTATTCATGATCCGGAAACTCGGTATCATTCATAAACCGAGTTGGTCTAAATCCCTTAAAGGGATTTTTGAAAGCTTCTTGTGATTCAGTCAGATTAACTGTGACCGAACCGACAGCTGCTGACGCCGTACTAGGAAATTCAACAGCTAATGGATCTCCTATTAAAAGCCCAAAAGCTAATAAAATGGTCACTGCTTTGAGTAGTACCTTTGACAGTTTACTTTTCACCTATTATTCCTCCATAAAACTCATATACGCATTTTTTGCTAGTGTCACAATAAGTTAGCAAATAACATCAGACTCAGAATAGCTTGTGTAGTATGTAGTGGTCTTTCTGAATTTTCAGCTTGCTAGTGCTACCAGAATCCGCCTAGGAGACATTTACGAATGGTTTTATATGATATCAGAGACGACCAGACGAGCCCCCTGAAGATCTCTAGCTCTCTGACTCGAATAGGCCCTCGTTGATATCTCATCTTCTGGTTTGCTTGACGATTACAGTTCGGATGAACCGATCGTTTTTCCCTTTTCATTTTGCCAACTTACTTTCACGTCACCTACCTTTTGGCAATAATTAACTTTATGATTCTATTCTAAGTTCGTTCATATTCTGTTAATCAGAATAAGCTATAAATATATCATCACGGGAAATGAAAAAACTATACATATAGGTTAGTGAGACCCCCGAAACTAGATTTACAGTACGACGATTGTTTTTCTTCGCCGCTTTGATTTAGCCTTTTAAAGTTTTTTCGTGTAATACTTCCACAACGCAAAAAATACAATCAAAACAAATAGTAGGGCAGTTAGTAAGGTATAGAATATTAAAGGATTGAAAAAACCGGCAATCACGGAGGCAATAGCCAATCCCACAAGAATCATGGCTATGCTAAGTGAGCTGGCACTCTGGAGAATCAGTCCGTTCCGCTCATCATTCTCCTCGATATACAGCTTCTTCAGTTCAGCGTTATTTTTGCTGGCTTTTATGTATTTGGCAAGAAAAAAAACGACACATAACTCAACGCCGATAAAAGCGCCTGTATGAAACCCCTTTATAAAACTGGGCAATTCGGGCAGACCACCGCGGTAAAACACAAGCCCCACATAGATCAATAACGTGGCAGCAGCTACTATTGACAGTGCGTTCTTGCGAGTTTTAATTTGAACCTTGTACTTATCCATTACAATTCCTCCACTTCGCTGAAATCAAAAACTTCTTCAATGGTGAGTCCAAAATGTTTGGCAATCTTGTAGGCAAGAACAAGGGAAGCCGTATATTTCCCCCTCTCAAGCGAGGTGATGGTTTGCCGGGTAACGCCTACGATCAGCCCCAGCTCTTCCTGGGACAGCTTGTGCTGCTTACGCAGTTCCGCAATTCTTGTCTTCAAGTGACCACTCCCTTGCAATGTTTACTTTGCATTTTTAGAATAGTTTGCTTTGCAATTTATGTCAAGCATACTTTGCATTTTGTATGACGTTTATTTGTAACCGGCGATTCTACCAACAATAAAAGCCAAGCCTACCTGGAAGGTGCTGTACTGATAAAACAAAGAAAGCCGCTAAATCAGCGGCTTTCACTAGAAATATGTTCTTGTAACCCAGTATGACTAAAAGCTCTTTCTATCCAATGGATAAAACAGCATGCTTATTTTTCCTGATCTAGTTCATTATAAATATCTATCAACCAATAAAATGATTTAGCGTAAATAAGATGGTTTTAAGAACCTACGCAATTATAGCATCAATTGTACAATTTCCACTCATATAGAATATCAGGTAAATTTTCTTCATTTTCATGCCCTCTACCCATAATTTCGAATCCATTTTTCTCATAAAATTTTCGAGCATTTTTATTAACTTCAAATGTATATACAGTTAAGTTTCCGCTTGCTTGTGCTTTTGCTTTATTAAGTAAGGTTTGCCCTATACCATTGCCTTGATAATCAATATGAATATAAAGTTGGCTTATCTCCGTTTTACTATAGGCAATCATTCCCACTACTTTTTCATCAATTATCGCTAAATCTATTTGATACTGTTCAGATAATATATGATTTATAAAATAGAGATGGTTTTCGAAGCTATGGATTTCAGCCTGACCAATTGCCCGTTCCTTACTATCTCTCCACATTTCCACTGTAAGTTCAGCATACTTGGGATTATACTTAACGACTTTAATTTCAAACTTATTCATTAAAATACCGCCTTAAATTTATTCAAGATGTAGCTTGGTTCACGATTTTTGTGCCACAACCTTCATCAGCTTAACGACCGAGCGCATGCGGGAGCGTTTCAAATGCTCCTCCACATAGCGGTAATCCGTTAGGATCACGTTGGCATCTCGCAGCCCGTAAGCAAAATCGTTATCAAACAGCAGCCGATACTCCCATACCCGCTTTTCCCAATTCGGAATATTCGCCAGCATCCATTCATCTTCCGCTCCGGGATGGACATAGATTTCGCTGACCCCTTCAGGGAGTCTGTACAGCTTATCAAGCAGTGATTGCTTGAAGCTCTCATAGGTCTCCCCCTCGACAACAGGAAACGGATGTGAGAGCAGGTAATCCGGGATCGGTACGCCAAACGTATCAGCAAGGCCCGAGGCGAGGGCGACCGGACGCTCAATATTCGCCAGCGAGCTGAGCAGCGGGTCCTCCGGATCGATATAGCGGAATAACCGTGCGGGGAGACGCCAACTTCTAATCTTCCACAGCATTTGAGGAATGAGACTGCGTCCTGTTTCCATCCCGTATAGGCTGCCCATGTGATTATCTACATGGCTGATGCGGATGCCTGCCTTGCTCGCCAGCCGATACTGCGCCTCCAGCTCCTTTAACACTGCACTCGTTTTTGCCCCCCTTTCAAACTCCTGTACGTTTCGATACTGATGACCACTATCGTCATGAAGGGAGGGGTGTCCCGTTAAGCTGCTCCATCGCAGAGCCTCGAATTCGCTCGTCAAGGTAAGATGCAGCCCGACATTCTGTTGACGTCTGTATGCCGCCCAGGAGGCTGCCTCTTCAAAACCGGGAGCCACGGTCATAATGGTTGCCGAGGAGACTTTGTTCTCCTCCAGCAAATGCCGAATCGCCTCATTCATGGCCTTGCTTTGACCGAAATCGTCACAGTTTATGATGAGTCTTCGTTCCAGTGTCATGCCTGCCTCCTATGGTTTCTGAGAATTCGATTTTGGTTGCAAACGAGAGCAGGAAAGAAATGGCGAGCAAGCACAAAGGTACGATGCTGATCAAGTACCTGAAGGTCGATTCCGGATCACTCCCTGGATTGTCGCCGCTTTCATACCCGAATATCAGGCCCACAACAAAAAAGGCCAGGGCAGAGATCAACCCGCTGGAACGCGTAATAAATCCGCTGATGGCCGTATAAATCCCTTCTCTGCGTTGTCCCGTCCGCTCGGCATCTTCATCGATGATGCTGCCGCTAACCATAGCCGGCGTTACTAGAAATCCTGCTAAACCGAATCCTACGCCGATACCTGCCAGTATACCGCTGATCAGATCGTAGCCAAACCAGAGGGGAATGACGGATACACCGTATACGCCGAGTGACAGTCGCCATGCCCTCACGCCATCCATTCTACGGATTATCCAATACCAGACGAACACCAAGGGGATAACGGATACAAATACGGCCCCCATCAGAATCGATACTTGATTGTCCGGGATGCTCAGCACATATTTTGCGTAAAAAGGGATTGTTGAGCTTATCAGCCCATTTACCGTCTGGCCAAATGAATTGGAAATGTTAAACACCCAGAACTTTTTGTTGCGCAAGGTTTCACGGAATGCTATAGCAAGCTTAAGCTGCTCACTTGTGCTGTATACCTCCTGCTCCCGGACGCTCATCATGCAGAGGAACATGAACACGCCGAACAGCAGCGCGTAAAGAATCGCCATATTCGAAAACCCCATCGCGTCATAGATAATCGGGGTCAGCGCAGTGCCGATCAATAGCGCCATGACCTGATAACCCTGCTGAATGGCCGACGCCTTCGCCCGAATGCGGTTTCCACGAAATAGCTCGGGGAACAGCGCCCCATAATTGACCCATAGTACGGTTGCTACCGCTTCATACAGGATAAGGGCAACCAAAAACCACATGAACAGCCCGTTCTGTGATAATCCTTCCGGCGGAGAGAACACCAGCACGAAGGTCAGCATGAACAGTGGAATGGCTCCGAATACCCAAGGCCTACGACGTCCCAGCCTGGTCTTTGTGCGATCGGACCAATACCCCATGAGCGGATTGTTAATGGCATCCCAGATCAAAAAAACAGTTCTCGCAAGAGAGGCGAGCCCTATACCAAGACCCAACGTATCCACGTAAAAAAAGATGTAAAACGAGCTGAACGCCTGGCTCGGGACCATCATGGCAAACATGCCAAGCGAAAATGAATACGGCGAATTCACCCAACTGCGCTGCATCCGTTTCCCTCCATCCGTCATGGACGATTTTGTTGTACAGTATTCTGCACATGGCACGAATATACCTGCTCATGCTAGAGATATGGGTTCTCCCGATTCACCCTTAGTTTCATTTTGTCATTGAATTAGCCTGATCCGTCAGCTTAATGAAAATGGAGCAGCTGCCAACGGCAACTGCTCCTATTGTTTAGAATTATCGTCTCCCTTTAGTTGAGTGGGCTTATAACTTCAGAATTTTCAAAGACAACCATTCGTTATTGTTCAGTAAGGCTAACTAAAGCTCTTTCTTAGCTTCGTTTTACACTGAGAGTTATTAAGTAGAAAGCTCGTCAATCGCTTGACCAGCTAGTTTCAACGCTTTAATTCTTCTTTCTAAAAGTGTCCGTTGAGGACTACCAGCCTTTGACTTAGCATAACTGTTTTCAATCGATGGAATTAAACCAGTAATAACTTTGTGAGCTTCTGCTAATTCTTCCTGCGTGTAATGTTGGGGGCGTTGATTCCATACGTTTTCCAGCATGGCTAAGCCGATGGATACAGCTTTGAGTCGTTTCTTTACTAAGGTAGTATTTGCGCCGCTTTGAGTCATCTGGGATAAGGCACTTTCTAATTTGCTGATTGTCGATGTTAAAGATCTTACTGATTCCAATTGATCTACATCTGATACGTTTTCCAAATGAATGCTCTCCCCCATCGTTTTAAATTATCTTATTAGACATAGAATCTGATATAACTCAAGTATCTCATTCACTTTATTCCTTAACCCATAAGGTTTCTACGTTGATAATTGTCTTACAGAGGTTGCATCATTGCAAATACCTATGTTACCTTATGATTGTCGACAATCGACAATATGCATTGTTTCGGAGGTTCTGTATGAATAAAATGGCTGATCAGCATCAACTGCCGCAATTAATTAAAGAGCATATTATTAAGAAAATCATGTCCGGAGACCTGCGTACAGGTGACAAACTGGTAGAAATGCACATTGCGGAAGAATTCGGCACGAGCCGAGCTCCAGTCCGCGAAGCCCTTTCTTTATTGCTTCTGGATGGTTACATACAAAAGTTCCCTCGGAAAGGCACAATCATTAAAGGCTATACATTGGAGGAAACAGAGGATCTGCTTGAAATCCGCCGTTACTTGGAGGATCTGGCCATACAGCGTATTCGAATGAATAAACTTGAGCCTTATTTGACAAAGATGAACGATATATTGGAGGAAATGGATAAAATCAAGCATGACCCCGAACAATATGCTCGGCTCAACTATGAATTCCATTATCAGCTCATATTGTCTGCGCACAGTAATGTAATCAAGGATGCATACAATCGTCTGGGTGTTCCGCTGCTGAATATTCAAACCATGTCCTTTATGGAAATTAAAAATATACAAAAATCGCTGAATGAACACAAACAAATCGTCCATTACCTGCAAGAGGGCCAAGTTGATCAGGCGATCCAGCTCTTGAGCGCTCACAATAAGGATGTATTCCCGCGCATTCAAAAATACGTACAGAACTAAATTGGAAGAAGGGCTAGTTATGATTGAAATTGCAATACTTCTTTTAGTCGGCGCACTCTCATCTTTATGTGGTGCCGTCGTAGGATTAGGCGGAGGATTTATCATCGTTCCGTTTCTCGCTTTTGCATATGATATGCCGGTTTCACAAATTGTCGGCACCTCGCTTGCGGTGCTCGTATTTGGCTCGTTATCCAGCACCATTGCGTATCTTAAGCAGAAACGAATTGATATTAAAAGCGGTATTCTGTTCGCTGTAGCCATGGTTCCAGGTTCGATTCTAGGCGCATTTACTGCTAATGTGGTAAGTAATCAGGCCTTCTTCATTGCACTTGGGATTTTCCTGCTGGGCATGGCGCTTTTCTTGTTAAAAAAACCACAAAAATCAAAGAGTCATTTGTTAAAACCAACCGTTGAGCGAACATTCTCTGACTCCTCAGGAGTGACGCATACCTATTCATTTAACATGAAATTCGGTGTAATTATAGCTCTCGCGGTCGGGTTTATTTCCAGCTTATTCGGTATTGGCGGAGGCTCTGTTATGGTGCCTACTATGGTCATGCTGCTATCTTTCCCTGCTCATATCGCTGCCGCTACCTCAATGCTCTCAATCCTCATCTCGGCAACTACAGGGAGCATTGCGCATTTGGCGTTAGGACATATCGATTTTGTCAAAATGCTATGGCTGGCCATAGGTTCTCTTATAGGCAGTCAGATCGGAGCCAAAATTGCCTCCAAGCTTCCCGGACAATTGATTCTGCGCTTTCTTTCCATCGCGCTTATTTTTGTAGCCATTCGATTAATGTTCAAAAGTTAAATTAACTTAAGAACACCAAAGCCAGCCGCTGTATAATGACAGTGGCTGGCTTTGGTTTAGCACGGCTTACTCTATTATTTTTTGTTTGTTCTATAGTTATTAAATATGTAGGAATTTGTATCACTCGATTTGCTATCTTGCTCTGTCAGTACAAGCTCTGATTCAATTTGTGCATTTCTATGTATAGCTAATTGATTGATAATTAATGATCTGAGCATTTGCTTCTTTGACTTGGTTACTCCTTGCAGTTCTGCTAGATACAACGGATTTCCCCCGGACAGCTTTTTATGCTTTATCACTGCGTCAAATATAAGATCGTCCCCCATAGCCATGATCACGGTATCGCTTGTGCTCAGCTCGAGAGGCAGATCTGATGTAAACAAGACTTCTTGCTGACTTAGATTTTTAATATCACATAAAATACCGGCTTCATCCGTATCCATACCAACAGCTGAATGCTTATGCGTTGTTGTAATGATGCATGTCAGATGATGTACCGGTAATAATACATCCTTGCGACGCTGAAATATTCTTTTTTGTATAGGCGGAGGCAGAATACATAATAGATGTTTACGATAGAAGCCTATAGGATAGGTATCAAAAGTAATCAAGCCTTCAGCATAAATGGTTATACCTATGGATTCTCCTAGAGAAACTGGTCTGTTATCATTTAACTCTATTTCAAATACCTCACCATCAATATAAGAAATACGCCCTCCTAATGTATTATCTTTTGTACGGATCATGACCAGACTTTCTAATAGAACAAATTCACTGATCTTATCAACTATCATTGATTTTCCATCCTCTCACGACCAGAACATAAAAAGCACACATTTACCAATTAGGTGAATAGTGTGCTCCTCCTTGATTGATTCCTATTTATATCGGCATTTTCCATTCAATCATAAAATATATCTAGAAAAATGATCCGATTAGCCTATATACAGCTTAAACAAAGATTGGGTTCCTTTCTCATCGAATCCAGTGTCTGACAGCTGTTGATATAGGGACTCAGCTAAGGATAGTCCAGGTGTACTGAGTTCCAGCTCTTTCGCTGCTTCTAGTGCAATTCCCATATCTTTAATAAAGTGCTTTACATAGAATCCCGGCTCGAAATCATTTCTGATCATTCTCGGACCCAATTGACTTAATGACCAGCTGCCTGCTGCACCACTCTCTATGCTTTCAAGGACACTGTTTGGATCTAATCCGGCATGCTTCGCATAGGCTAAGGCTTCACACACCCCTATCATATTAGAGGCAATGGCAATTTGATTGCACATCTTGGTATGCTGACCGGCTCCGGCTTCTCCTTGGTAAACAATATTTTTACCTAAGAGTGTAAGAAGCGGATATACCGCGTCAACATCTTCTTTTATTCCGCCAATCATAATGGAAAGAGCCGCGTTTCTCGCACCGATATCACCACCGGAGACTGGAGCGTCAATCGCATGAATCCCCTCACTCTTACAAGCATCATAGATTCGCTGTGCCAATTGGGGACTAGAGGTCGTCATATCGATGAGATACGCTCCTTTTTTCGCATTCATAATCAGCCCCTCGGTGCCGAAATAAAGCTCTTCGACATCTTTGGGGTATCCAACCATTGTAATGATCACATTGCAGGCTGCTGCGAGTGTCTTTGGACCTTCATGCCATTGTGCTCCTGAATGGATCAGTTCCTCCGCTTTATCTTTCGTGCGTGTGTATACATGTAAAGAATAGCCCGCACTCTGAATATGCTTGGCCATACTCCTGCCCATTACCCCTAACCCGATAAATCCAACAGCTACAGATGGATTGTTGTTATTCGTCATAACGAAATCTCTCCCTTTCTGGATTC
This sequence comes from Neobacillus mesonae, assembly GCA_023715865.1. Classification (GTDB taxonomy): domain Bacteria; phylum Bacillota; class Bacilli; order Paenibacillales; family Paenibacillaceae; genus Paenibacillus. Next base: position 611,284 of record JAMBOW010000001.1, on the reverse strand, counting down.
TCATTTCACTCTAATTCTGACCAGGATGTTATCTGACAGACATTCGGTACTGTCTTGGAGACATATTCATAAAACGCTGAAAGGTTCTGTTCAAATTTCGTTCGGAGTATCCGACCATTTCCGCAATTTCCGTGACCGTATAATCTGTATCTTTCAGCAATTGCCTTGCTTTCTGAACCTTGTAGTTCATCACATACTCAATGAAGGAAACCCCAGTTTCTTTTTTGAAAATCCGGCTTAAGTAAGAGGGACTCATGTTCACCAGCTCTGCACATTCAGCTAAAGAATGAGTACTCTCTGGATGATTCGTGATGTGGTTGCATACCTTTTGTACAACTGTACGCGTAGAGTTCGTCCTCAGATCTCTGCCGATTTCGTTACATAATGGAAATAACACTCCTATGAACCATTCATGCATTTCTTTTGAGGTTTGATTGTCCTTCAGCTGCTCGAAGAGGTTTCCTCCTAAAATATCAAGGAATCCGGCTCCCTTGTCTTCCATGGATTGAATGATTGCAGAGAGCAGCATATGGTAGCTCTGAAAAACAATATTATATGAATCCGAGGTTCGTATTCGGCGGTAAAATTCATGAAGCGAAGCTTCAGCGAGCTGCAGCTCATCACTCCACAGATGCTCTATCATTTCATTCTCGATATCCTTCGGATACATGAATACAGAGTTGCCCTCAGTTCGTATCATATCCTCATAGAACAATACAGGCTCTGTATCATAGAACAAACGATATTGCAGTGCAGTTTTTGCATCCTTATAGGAATCAGCTAACTGATCTATCTTACAGATACGGCCAATTCCGATGAACGAGGAGAAGGATAAATAGTTCTCCAAAGCTTCATGAACCGCTCTTGCATACTGTGCAGACATCGTGCGAACATGCTGCTCACTTGCCCCATCGAAATGTAATATAGCTACAGCTTCACGTTCATCCTTATCTGTGATATATCCTTCACACTCATGATTTTCCATTAAAATCTCTGACATTACATTTTTGATTGCGAACACAATGACAGGACTTTCACCGGGTAAAAACCGCTTATTAACCAGGTTTTCTGTACGTATCACAAGAACAATGAAAGACCCCAGGGTGTTAATCCCATGTTTTTCGCATTCTTCATCAAGCATCCCGCGCCGCCATGACCAGTGAGGCGTAAGCAGCCTTTGTAAGAATAGATCACGTAAATCCGGCTCGATTCCCCTAATGTAACGATCAAGTGATTCAGCCTGCTCGTTGAGATAGCTTAAGGAAGAACGAATGTATTCAATTTCGTTTGGCTGAACAGCCATCTCACCGCCGTTCTCCACTTGGTTTCTGCCCAAATTCTTTCCATAAGCGAGCAGCTGCTGAATCGGATTATAGGCCAGACGTGAGGAGAATACCGTTAGTAATATTGCAATGAAGACAAAGATGGAGATTGTGAAAAAAATAAGCACTTTGATCCATTGAAGCTGGTCAATCATTGCTTGCTCAGGCATCCTGGAAACATAAAGACGCCCCATAGATGTTTCATAGAAGGCTACAAGCTCTTTACCTTTGTCTCCACTCAGAAGATAATGATTGAATGTATCCTGATCTTCCATTACAGAGCGCAGTATCATATCACGACTTTGCTCATCTTCACTCAAAGCATCAGGTCCTTCTGTGTGGAGCAGAACTCTGCGCTGAGAGTCAAAAATGGCGAGAGATTGCTGATCCATGCCTATCGCATAGTTTTGCAGAAGATTTCGCAGTGTCTTCTCTTTTGCCTGAACGATGATGATACCCTGCGGAGGACCGGGACTCATCACAGGAAGGTGTCTGACATATGAAATATAGCCATTCCTCTCTTTGGAACGAGGCAGATAGGTCCACTTGGAGTTAAACTCTGCTGCGATCGCCGTCTCGATATCCATTTTGCCATCATAGTCTGCAAGGCGAACAAGCCCATAAGAATGGGACAATAACAACTCGTTGCGCAGATCATAAAACAGAATATCTTCGATTAAATCGTTCGTGTTCTTGTGAAGCTGAAATAAGTCCAAAATATCAAGCTGCTGAAAATAGGCTGTGCCATAATTAGGATTTTCCAGAGCATTACGGATAAGAGTACTGCTCGCAATTTGGAGAGAGTCATGCTCAATATTAGACAGACTGCTTTCAAGTCTGTCTTTGATTTGCATAAGAGAAGCCATGTTATTGTTCTGAAACTCAGAGGTCAGCTTATTCATGGAGAAATGATAGTAAGCGCTGCCAGCTAGAATAACAGGTATGGTTGCAGACAGGAAACCAAGCCATATGAGCCGATATAGATAGCTATTGACCGTAAAGTAACGAAGAAAACGGGAAGTTCCGGATTGCCAGAATTGCTTCATGAAGTTCATCAACACATAGACCCTCCTCTTCTGCAGTCTCCTGTCTGCTTTTCTGAATTCTAGTTAGTACATGATAGAAGCGGAATTTGAATACATTCCCACACATCAAGACGCGGCAATGTGAAGGATAATACGCCGTTCTCCACTTTACCTTCTAAATCTTGACCACTTAACAGCAGATGTAACTTGCTGGAAGGAACGTTCCCCTCCGGACGAACAGTGACTTCGATGTTGTAGAGGGGGAGCTGGGAAGAAAGCGGTCTTCTGCCTGCTCCATTCACGAAATGCACGAGAATATGGTTTTCTTGTCTGAACAGAGTAACCTGTAAGCCCTGGTATGAGGTCACTGAAATGAGTGAATTGTCCTGTAAGGTATAATTCACTGCATTAGCAAGCAGCTGCTCATGCTCTGCCAGTTTAAATTCATTAAGCAATGCGCTTAGCGAAAAAGTAAAGTACAAGATTCGTCCCTTGTCTAAGCAGTGTTCAAGCACAAGCGGAATATCTGTTGAGACTGCAGCCAAAGAAGCTCTTTCCGGAGGGGCTCCAACACTTTCTAAAGGTGAGAATGGCGGGACAAGAGTTGCCAGCACACGGACCTCTTCTGAAACCGGACGACAATAGAATACCTGTCCCTGATGTGCAATAATCTGTGTGTTCTCCATACCACGTTGTAAAGGGTTGTCTTCTCCCTGAAATCGAAGATAGGAGGCTTTCATATATTCACTTGTAAAATTTTCTTTAGTTACTCCAATCATTTCATAAACATAATCAGCAGTCGAATGCGGCAGAACACCTTCTATAATAAGTTGACCTCCGCCTTGTACATACATCTGTAAGATTTGAATCAATTCAGCAATAAATTCAGTACCTTCCGGGAGGAGCACCGTTTTAAATCTCTCCAAATTCCATTGATCCATTAATTCCGGAAGAAGTACATCAAATGGAATCTGCCTATTGATTAATGCTTCTGCCAAACTCTCAGCCGCACGGGAAGCGTTCCAAAGTAAACCAACTTGAGCAAGAGAGACTGCGCCGTGCATCAAAGACTCGACTTTTGCTGCGTTATGGTTAAGCTCGGAAACGGTACTCAGTATTCGTTTGTCAATAATCGTATCCGGTATTCCGGTAATGGAGTGCCAGATTTGACCTCCGTTGGCAGGTATTTGCGCCAGCCAAAATCGATACTCTGCAACAGGAAGTCCTGTATGACGCCAATCCATTCCTGGACAAGAATGTACAATGCCAAATGGACTCGAGTGACCGGGAGCAGATCGCCCTACTTTTGTACTGAGGGCAGGTTTCCAAAAATCCGGAATATGCTTTGAACCTAATGACAACACATCCTGCGGCTCTGTACAGAGCATATCACTCATCTGAACACGATTCTGCAAGTTATCGTGATGTAAATTGTAGTATATAATCATCGGTATTTCCGGATTTTCTTCTTTAATGACCTTATACATATACTTCATATTTTCGTCGAAGCATCGGGAGGCGAAATCTTTTTCCATAGCTGCAGGGTTATCCGGCCAATCTTTGTCGTAATAATGCTTATATTTTCGCTGACAACCCTCACACCGGCAATATATATATCCTGGCGCATTAAAAAATATGCCATCAATCGGATAACGGGATATAACTTCCTTAATTACGCGAGCTGCTACCGCTTCATTCCGGTATGCGCCGTTAATACAGGTAGACATAAGCAGCGGCCAGGCGCCTGGTCTCGTTGCCCCGATAATTTCGGGTGAATTCTCATCTTTGCGTACAAACCATTCCGGCCGATGCAGGTATACGCTGTCCTCTGCTTTGCTGAAATCGAAGCGGGCAATGAACCGGAGGCCCTGTTCATGACAGGCCTTGATCAGATCCGAAAGAAAATCTCTATCCTTTGGCAGGAATTCGTTAACCGTATGATAAGGTACCTCTGTTCCATACCAGGCATATATGCCGCCTGTATTGAAGACGATTGTATTTGCTCCCATATTCTTCAGCTGTGCTGCCATCCGTCTGGGCTCAATGAGATGGGTATCCTTCACTTGCATGTTCGGCTGAATCACCCGCAATGGCTTGCGCCACCATGGAAGCTCCGCTTCTTGCTTTAACGCCATATCCATTCCCCCTAGTTAGCTAGCGTTAAACTTTTCGTATGCTTCAGCCATTTGCTGATACGCATCCTTTATATCCGGCTGTTGATTCAAGCCGTCGACATAATCACGGAATTCATCTATCGAGATCTGACCGACGATCGTTTTAGTGACCATAGATGAGTATTCGTCAGCATATTTCGGCCAAGTATTTCTCCAGCCATCCGAGGTAATTACACGATAATGATCAATTTTTCCGATGGTGTCGTAATTCTCAACTTCCTTAATTTTTGCATCGTTAAATTCCTTTCCGCCCGATACACTGATCACTTTGCCCCATTTGTTATAGGAGAGCACTCCCGCGCCCTTGCTGGTCGTATTGACTTCCTTAATTCCCTGCTCTGTCAGCACCTTTTGACCATCGACCTCTGTGTAATGAAGATCTTTTATTCCGTAATAAGCCAGCTCGCTTATTTCTTCTGAAGCGGACTGATCGAAGTATTTTAACAGCTGCTTCACTTTTTCCTCAGGTACTTTCTTGGAGATATAAAAGCCTCCTGCGACTCCTGTTTCTAGTCCAACCCCATAATCTCCATTAGGTCCTGTAAGGGTTACATTTAGAATTTTTGCATCAGGCTGACCTGATTTCTTCATAGCCTGCTCCCATTCATGATCCCACCATATCGGACGACCGTAAGAGGCAGCACGATTAGTCTTGAACAGCTCTTCTGCTTGGCTTTCCTTCATAACGGCGTATTCCTTAGACATCAGACCATCAGCATACAAACCATGCACCCATTCAATCATCTCTACATATTGCGGAGTCAGGCCTGGACTCATGAGTCCCCCATTATCATCATAGGTAGGGTTATAGACTCCAAAGCCCGCCTGAAGGGAAGCAGGAGGATTGTTCACGTAGAGCAGGCCTACTGTATCTTTCTGACCGTTTCCGTCCATATCGGCATCTACCATCTTTTTCAGAGCTTCCTTGTATTCATCAAAAGTCGTAGGTGTTGGAATGTTCAGCTTTTTCAGCCAATCCTCACGTATTTTTAAGCCGCCATCAACCCTTGAACGAGTACGTGGAACCGCATAAATCCCCTCGTCAACGGACAAATACTTAAAAGCATCAGGTGCCAAATTATTTTTTAAATTCGGATATTCACTGAAATCACCAAGGAAAGGTTTTAGATCCCAAAAGGCTCCGTTTTTAATAGCTGAAATGAGAGTGGGCCGAATAGGATTTTGATAAGCGACCACCTCAGGTAAATCACCGGACGCTAGCAGCAGATCGAGCTTGGTATCCAAATCACCGGATGGTACCCATTCAATGTCCAATTTCGAGTTCGTTTGTTTTTCCCATTCCTTCCAGTAATCATTATTCATATCGGGAATTTCATTGTATAGGCCGGCAAACATTTTGATGGTCAAGGGCTGATTTTCACTGTTTCCTGATTCACCTGAGCTGGTGGAGCCTCCTCCAGCATCATTACTGCACCCGGACAAAATAACAACAGTACTTAACACCAGCATAATGAACGAACGAATATTTTTCTTTTTGTGCAAGTCGAACATGGCAGATCCTCCCTTGAAATGAAATCTACTTTGATATAGTTCATGGTATTCAAGCCAACTAAGCCAAAAATGGTTTGATAATGTTCGCTAATGCGTCCATTCAGTTCTCTATCCTTTAACAGATCCGAGCATGACTCCCTTGGCAAAATGCTTTTGGAGAAATGGGTACACTGCAAGGATGGGAAGCATCGCCAAGACAATTGAAGCCATTCGAATCGTTTCTTGCGGCACAACATGCTCATCGGCTGCTCCTGCTTGTGCCACTGCCATTGAATTGGAGTCAATAACGAGCGTCTTGATCAGCAGCTGCAGTGTCCATTTGCTGGAGTCAGACAGATAAATGAGTGCATTAAAGTAAGTATTCCAGTGACCAACGGCAAAGAATAGTGTAAATGTGGCAATACATGGCATAGATAAAGGAATAACGATCTTCATAAACACACCCATATCTGAGGATCCGTCGATCTTGGCAGCCTCCTCCAGTTCAGTAGGCAGTGACTCTAAGAAGCTCTTGATTACAATCAGGCTCCATGCATTGGTCAAAGCAGACAATATTAACGACCAGTGGGAGTTCAGTAGATTAAGCTCCTTAATCAACAAGTAATTCGGCACAATACCTGCGCTGAATACCAAAGTGAAAATAACCAATCCCATGATCCATTTGTGGCCGGGCAAGGTCTTTTTCGTTAGACCATAGGCCATGGTAAAAGATACAATAATATTTAAAATAGTACCGACGACAGTAATGAATATCGTATTCTTAAAAGCGTTTACAAAACTGTTGGTCGATAAGATGTACCGATATGCCTCCAATGACCACTTCTCAGGAAATAGATAAAATTGAAACGGAACATAGGTTTCAGGATCCGTGAATGAAACACTAAGTACATATAGAAACGGAAATAAGCAGGATACGGATATAATTAAGATGAGGCTGTAATTTATCCAGTCAAAGAGGGACAGTCCTTTTTTTCGTGCAACAAAGCTCATCGATATAACCTCCTAATAAGCACAAGCCAATTAACTGGACTTAATAGATTCCTTCATGTCCCAGTCTTTTCACTACTTTATTTGCAGTAACGATGAGGATTAAGCCCACAAGTCCTTTAAACATACCTACGGTTACTCCGACGCTAATATCCCCTTTGAGAATACCATGAGTATAGGAATAAGTGTCGAATACTTCACCTACGGATCGGACGAGAGGATTCATCATAAGTAGTATTTGTTCAAAACCCGTGTCTGCCATGCTCCCCAGTTGAAGAATGAGCAATATAACAATAGTTGGTCTTATAGCAGGTAAGGTGATATGCCAAATCTGCCGAAAACGGCCTGCACCGTCCATGACGGCTGCCTCGTAACGTTGGGGATCCACGCCAGCCATTGCCGCTAGGAAAATAATCGTTCCCCACCCTGCTTCCTTCCACATGTTTTGAGCAGTCAGAATCCCCCAGAAGAAATTCGGTTCAGACAGAAACGATATTGTTTCTCCGCCATTCCCCGCGATGATCTTGTTGATGATCCCCACATCGGTAGACAGCAGGAAGAAGGTCAGACTGGCTACTACAACCCAAGATAGGAAATGAGGCAAATATACAATCGATTGATTAATTCGTTTAAAAACCTCGTGCCGGATTTCATTAAGCATCAGGGCGAGCAGGATCGGCAGCGGGAAATGAAAAACCAAGGCTATGATATTGATAGCAAAGGTGTTGCGCAGCATCATGTAAAAATTCGAACTGGCAAACAGCTCACTGAAGTGCTTAAATCCTACCCATTCACTGCTGAAGAACCCAAGGAAGGGATTATAATCCTGGAATGCAAGCAGGAGTCCCCACATAGGAGCAATTTTAAATATGAGAAAAAACAACAGACCAGGAAGTATAAGCAAATATATTGTCCTATGCTGGAAAATCCGGGTGAGCAGTCTGTTTGAGCTTCTCATCGTACTTATCGAAGATGGACTTGATTTAACCGAATTAGGCTTCAGCTGTGAATTCATGGTCAGCTTCCCCTCTCGAATGATCTCTGTCTGCTGCCTGGAGAACGATGGCCTCATAGCGGTTTAACTGTGGAACTGTAATGATTAAGCTATTGGAGCTCCTTTCAGCAGGCAGCGCCTCCCCAGTACGAAGAGTATGAGCATGGATCTTTGTACCGGAGAGCAAAGAGTTACCTATGTGTTGAAGCTGATCCAAATGCAGTTCGATTCTTAAATTCATTACAGGTATAGGCTCCATGTAGGTTGTACCGTTGAATCCGGATAAGTTGATAAATTGGAGCAGGTAAGATCCATCTGCCGTACGATGCAGAAACAGCTCGGTACTAGCAGGAGCATTCGTCGAAATCAAAGGTTCTTGGATCATTTCATGCAAGAGATCGACCACTGCGAATTTGTGATCCTCGTACCCATACTTGTAATAAAGGGCACCTGGGCTCCATGGATAATATACGGATTTGATTCGTCCGACTCCGTCTTTGTCATTGTGTACGAGGCCAACCCCATAGTCATTTCCTGCTCGATGGCCATAAGCACGTTCAGGCGGGCCGAAAGACGCGGATTCGATATAATTCATTCGCCGCTCAGCTGCAGCTGAGTTAAACTGAACTCTGGCAAAGGAGCCCGCTGCAATGATCCACTTTCGATTTTTCAGACTAGGAAAATGCTGTTCATTTGATACATCAAAGTACGCCGCGATTTCATCTGATTTATGGTCAATTGCAGCTCCAAACCATTCAACTAACAGGTCCGGATTATCCTCTAGAGCGATGCCTGTAGCAAGGATTGCCGTTTCCGATTTTTGAATACTGCGAATGGTTTGAATGAAGCCTTCTGAAGGGTTCCGTATTCCGGGTAACAAGACCGCACGCGCAGCAAGTAATTTCGTCCTCATGGCTTCGACTTGTTCTTCCATAATGACATCAAATACGATATGAGCTTCTTTTAATATTTTGTATAATCCGTAATACTCCTCTGCAGCTGCCGGATGAATCGGTTTGACCAGCACAATTTGAGCGACCGATTCCAGCTTGCCGTATACATCCTCATGCTCTGCATGGAATTGAAAAATACCTCTGACGGCCTCAAAACCGGATGGGTCTGGGTAGCCTTCGAAAGCTCCGATAATACAAAAATCTAATCCAGAGCCGTTCGCCATATTTTGGTACAGCCTGATCGATGTTTCTTCAGACGAAACTCCTGTGAACCTATAGGGAAGATCAATCGCATTGATGCTGCAGTTGCTGATCAGCTTATCCTTCCAGCTGTTCTGGATGATGGCTACATTCTCGGATGCCGAGTAGATCCAGCGTGGTCCTTTACGGGATAATGAAGTGTTTGATTCATTTCGCACAATATCTACTTGGTGGTGATGATACGTGCTGATGGCGACATGCTTCCATTTGCTTTTAACAAAGGTATGGATCTGTTGCAGTATTTGTCTTGAGGTGACTTCCTGAAAATGACGATAAGTCGTGTGAAGCTCATGCTCTTGACCTGTGTAATCATTCAGATTATGTCCCGTCATTTCGAGAAAGCGCTTCCTGCAATTGTCACAATAACAAGGTCCATAATAATTGCCGCTGTAATCCCAATGCTGATATCCGAACATGTTAAAGAAAATACCATCTACATCATACTTTTCAAGCACTTCAGCAATGCTTAGCAGTGATTTGTGCTGCTGATACGCTCCATTTAAGCAGGTATGCACGATGCCATGATAATTTACTTCTTGTCCGTGTCGATTGCGATAGAACCATTCAGGATGATTTGCAAACAGCGATTCATGGGCTTTACTAAAATCAAACCGGGCGATGAACCTCATCCCTGCTTCATGGGCTTTCTGAACAGCTTCTCCTAACAAATCCTTGGTCAGATAGGGTGTAACATATTGGTGATCCAGTTCAGATGGATAAAACGCAAATATACCTCCGGCATTCATCATCAGAACATTAGCATCAAATGACTTGAGCTCCGAAATTAAATGATCTACATCCATTGATGCGTCAATCTCGCGAAGATTGTTCTGAATTAAACGAAGATTGTTCTCCGCCCACCATTCCACTCGCTTCCTCCTCCTTTGCTGTAAGGTGATACTAACGATATAGGGGGAAATATAGGCATGCTAGGGACAATTTTTGACCTCGAACCCTCAGGAAAAAAATGTCCGATTGTTATCTTAGAGGCGTACTGGCATGACGTAAGAGAAAGCGGCGGAATCGTATTTCTCAAGGTTGTTTTTTATGATAATGGCAGCGAATGTTCTGCTGTCTGTATGATTTGCAGAGGACAAAAATTGTCCTAAGTCACTTGAAAGCAGCTTTTTAATACACACTAAAACTGAAATATTATAGATTCCAACAAAAAACAGGACGGAAGAGATCCGCCCTGTATGACTCAATATTAATATCATGTTCCACAAAAGGTCTGGTACGAGCAATTTGTCCCCGGCGGCAAAACGGCGTACTCCTCCTGTTCTTTGGAGTAAGCATACGGGTTGGATAGAACATGAAGCAGCTCTTCCATCACAGTCCAATCTTCATCCTCTACCGCGGCTTCCAGAGCTTCCTCTACCCGGTGATTTCTTGGGATGACGGCCGGATTGCTTCTCTTCATTAACGCCAGAGATTCTTCTTTGCTTTCTTCTTGCCGCTCAAGACGCTTCTGCCACCTGGAGTACCAGTCTTGATACTCACTTGACTCGAACAGTTCTTCAGCTACTCGCTGCTCGAGTGTTAACGAACGGAAAGTATGGGTATAGTCTGCTTTATGCTGCTCCATCAATTGCAGCAGTTCAGCAATGAGTGTCTCATCTTCTTTTTCTTCACTGAAAATACCCAGCTTTGCTCTAAGCCCAGACAGCCAGCTGTGGTGAAACAAACCAAAAAATTCGGATATTTCATTTTCTGCGAGCTGAATTGCCTTCTCCTCATTCTCATCCAAGAGAGGAAGCAGCGCTTCCGCAAACCGAGCCAAATTCCAAGCACCGATCTGAGGCTGATTGCCATATGCATAACGGCCCTCTCGGTCAATTGAACTAAATACAGTTGCTGGATCATACGTATCCATAAAGGCACAAGGACCGTAATCGATTGAAATGCCGCTGAGGGCCATATTATCTGTATTCATTACCCCGTGGATAAAGCCAACAAGCTGCCATTTTGCAATCAGCTCAGCTTGCCGTTTAATCACTTCCCGCAGAAGCATCAGATAACGATCCTCACCCTGCTCTATATCGGCGAAATGCCTCATCAGTGTATAATCAGCGAGCGTTCTCAGATCATCTATGCTTCCCCAATTTCTTGCATATTGGAAAGTTCCCACACGCAGATGACTGTCGGCAACACGTGTAAGAATCGCACCAGGCAATTCGTCTTCACGGAAGACAGGTTCTCCAGTGGCGACGACTGCCAGACTCCGTGTCGTCGGAATGCCAAGCCCATACATCGCTTCGCTAATGATATATTCACGCAGCATAGGTCCTAGAGCTGCCCTGCCATCTCCTCCTCTGGAGTAAGGCGTTCTGCCTGCTCCCTTAAGCTGAATATCAAGCCGATTTCCGTCTGGTGTTATTTGTTCACCAAGCAGTACAGCACGTCCATCACCGAGCATAGTAAAATGTCCGAACTGATGCCCTGCATAAGCTTGAGCAATAGGATATGCAGCTTCAGGAAGGACATTGCCAGCTAGAACAGCTGCTCCTTCCTCACTGTCTAAAAGCTCTGCATCTAGTCCAAGCGACTGTGCAAGCGGTTTGTTAAAGACAACGATATGAGGTGAATTAACCGCTGTCGGCAGTATGTTTTTATATAGTAGTTCCGGCAATCTTGAATAACTGTTATCCAAATTCCAACCCGCATCTTTGCTAATCATTTTGTTTGTCATCCTGTCTCCTATAATTCATAAAGTTATTTTCCAGTACAATACAATCAGCTATTATTGTCATCTTTAAGAGAAAACTTATCCCATGTAGCTGTTCTTTTCTATTTCTAGGCTAGAAGTTATGTCAAACCCATTACTTTAAGTTTACCAAAATTGAAGGAAAAATCCGACAACAATGAATGGATCGCATGAAGTTAAATGTACAGTCAAAAAAATACCCTACGTCTTCCTGCATCGGAATAACGAGGGTATTTATAAACAAAGTATATCTTGAATCATGTATATCCAATTAAATGTTAACGGCATACTGCTCATTGGGAATTTTGGTGATGACTACATACAAACTGGAGGGGGCATGAAGACCGTTTTGATAAGAGAGCATCTCTTCCCCATGAATATGAAGCATATCGCCGGATTCGACCGGAGTTTCTATTCCGTTACTCGTTATTACACCCTCTCCTTGCAGTACTAGAATATATACATTCGCATTTGGATGCTGATGGGCTGGAAGTTCGGCACCCGGGCTAAAGTTCAGTATAAAAATGACATTTTCCTTTTCCTTATGAACAATCCGTTTCGTAAATTTAAGGTCTTGATACTCTTGATATTGCTTTAGATTCGTTTTGATCAATTTAGCCAGCTCCTCTCTTATGTTATGACAATATCCGTTTGGAACCTGTCAGCTCCTGGATCGGTTTGATGTTCTGAGTAAATTCAAGCGTGCCTAAATAACTTCCTTTCTCATCTCTTACGGCGAAATATCGAATATATACGAACTTGTCCCGGACCGGGATCCAGAAATCCTCCTCATCTTTGGTGCCCGCTTTGAAGTCATCCAGCAGCTTGTTGACGACATGTACACTTTGCGGAGGGTGGCAATTTTGAACGGTACGGCCGATCACTGCCTTAGTACGAGCAAAGATTCGTTCTTTGCCGTGTGAAAAATATCGGACGATATCATTCTCATCTATAAAAGTTAAATCCACGGGCAAATGATTCAGCAGTGTTTCCAATTGCTTAACTGACAATATGCCGGTACTCAGCCGGACATATCCGTCTTGCGGCGCAAGCCCGCTTCCATGTTCTGTCCCTGGTTCTGCTGCTCTTTCAGGAATCCATTGCCCATCTGGTGCGGTCAGGCAATAACCGATCTCATCGCTTTCAGCTGCAATTTTCAGCCATTCGTCCTCTGTCAAATTATCCAAAGCCATAGGCAATAAGATGTTCTCTTCTTTATAAATCATCTCCGTCACTTCTTTAAGAACGCGTTCGGCCAGATCCAATATGTTCTCGGCGCTGGTTTCACCATCCGTCAGTTTCAACTTGATCTCCTTAATTCCGATTCGGATGCCATCGTCTACTGCCCACATCACTTTTGTCGGTCCATAGATCCCGTATTTCTCGAGGAAAGGAAACAGCAGGTTTTCTTTTCGGCTGTAATGTTTGTCTACATCATACAGAAGGCTGAAATCCTCCAGTAATTTGAGGCGATGAGCTTCATCCTCATTTTTCCGAAATTTATCCATGTGCAGAGCAATTTTAAAATGAACAAGCTCATCAATTGCTCGATTCTCCATCTTAAAGGTATGTACCGGATGTCCGGGCTGTTCCTCAGGTGTCTGAGGTCTGTGAATGTCTTGAATAGAGCCTTTAAACACGGCAGCATGTACACTGCATAATCGCTGTACCTCGCTGACCGGTATACCTTCCTCTTCCATCAGCGCCTGCTCTAGTTCAGATATTTCAGCAACCGAAATTTCTCCGACTGCATCATCGAATTTGGATTTAACATCCTCGATGCTTTTTCCGTTATGCAGTTCTTTAATGATTTCTTTCAGCAGGTCAATACGCTCAGATGATTCTGTTGATCTTCGGTTCTCCCGGTTATTAATCAACTCACTCATATTTTCCACCCCTGTTCTATCCCTTTAATCATTCTCATATTCAAGTTACCATGGCTTTATCAACTACCTTGTGATTGTAATCACATATAAAAAGGCATTCTGTTGAACACAAAAAAGAGCCGACCAAGCGGCTCTTTCTTCTTTCAATCGTTTATATCTCATTTTTATTTGGATTTTAACTATTCCGGTTAATGATATAACTCAATAAATGTTTTAAAAATGCTGTGTTTCGTGGAATCGTACGAAGCGTCTCCATTGCGAGACAATAATGATCCCACATCATCTGACTTGCTCCATCCTTTCCAAGGATCGTGACAAACGTAGAATTATTATTCTCCACATCCTGAAGAACCGGTTTGCCCAGCAGGCTCAAGTCCCCTTCAGCATCAAGCAGATCATCCTTGATTTGAAAGGCGATGCCCGCATGGTAAGCATATTTTTTCAAGGCGGCTATTTCAGATTCCTCAGCCTTGGCAAGGATGGCCGGCATGACAAGCGATGCTTCAAATCCAATTCCTGTCTTATAAAAACAAATCATGTTCAACTCTTCAAGTGTAAGCGGCTTTCCCTTAGAATTCAGGTCCATCGCCTGACCCATACAGATTTCTCCTGCTTTTTGCGATGAATATTGAACCAATGAAAGTACGGATCCTGCATCAAACTGCTTGAGTGAAGTCTGCTCTTCCGTCGCTTTCTGAATGAGGAACAGCCCTGTGAGTTCTGCTGTAGCACTGTTATGGACCTCATGCAGGGTAGCTCTCCCTCTTCGGGTAGAAGCATTATCTTGAGAAGGCAGATCATCAAAGATCAGGGATGCCGTATGCATATACTCCAGCGATCTTAGCAGCGGAATAATGGAGGTGAACTCTAATCCATATTCATTTACTCCCATAACCCAAGACAGCAGTGGACGAAGGCGCTTGCCTCCCCCCTCCAGACTATAGTTGGCAGCATCAATAAGAGGCTCTTTCATCGGTGATATCCCATCAGGCTTAGCAATCTTTAGCACCTGATTGATTTCGCTTTGGGCCTTTTCAAGTGTTCGAGAGAACTGTTCTTTCTCCAGCCTCTCATTCTTCATGACTCTGAGCATCTGATCACGCAACAGCTTATCAAAAAAGTCCACATCCTCGGCTTTATCTACCATCTGTTGAACAAGCTGATTAAATTCCGGATGACCGGATGCGAAGATGTCCATAATTTCATTATATTTTGGAGCTCCAACCCGCTCCTTGCAGCGTTTCAGACCGTTTATCGCACGATCCAATATCACTTCACGTGTCTTCGAGTCAGAATGATATACATTATGGATCAAGTTAGAAATAACGGCCCAATAAAGCTCAAAGGGATTGATCAGATCCTCTCTTTCTTTACGGTATGTCAAATAATAAGTGTAAGGTGTAACGGCACCTTCGTTCAAATCATCAAACATATCGGCAAAATCATCGGCCAGCTGATTGTAAATTCCATAATAGAATGTTCTATAATCAAAGCCTTCATCCTCAGGAGCGCTAATGACCGAACGGACAATGAGACGGGATGACGAGGATTTTAATATAACAGGCAGGTAAAGTTCTTCATTCGTGTAGCTTGCATGAGACAGATTTTTGGTGCGGTCCAAATCCTGAGAATGAAAGAACACATAGGATTGTTCAAAGAAAGTATTTTTCATCTCCGAACGTTGATAATTCTTAATGTACTCGAACGCATCCTTCAGTTCTGAATGGATAAAGCGGATTAATTCTTTATTGCTTTCTGACCACTCACCCGGCTTAAGCTCAGGTACGGCTCCCGTCAGCAGTGCGGTGCGGATCATCCAGGAATATTTATCTTTCTCTTGGGTGTTTAGTACTCCGGAATCCAGCAGATCGTCTATGTAAGGATACGTAAGTCCATAGGAATAACCTAGTCGTATCGCTTCATCAATTCTCTTAGACCGCTCCTCAGGTGTGGCAGAACTACTCATATCATCCATGACATGCATGACAACTCCAAATATAATCTTAATCAACTTGCGCTGAGCTTGCTCGGCATTCATTCCATCCGGTATGCTCAAGGATACATTTTTGAGTTTCTCCATCACCCAAATAGCTGCGGATTCAACGCTTTCCTTTTGTGACCAGCGATAGAAAGCAGATAAATTGATGAAATCCGGTTCTTCCTCTCCCTTTTCCTTATTAGGTTTAATCAGATGAGATTTTATATCAGCGGCTAACT
Source organism: Neobacillus mesonae (assembly GCA_023715865.1). Classification (GTDB taxonomy): domain Bacteria; phylum Bacillota; class Bacilli; order Paenibacillales; family Paenibacillaceae; genus Paenibacillus. The sequence goes on along the minus strand of JAMBOW010000001.1, from coordinate 595,249 downwards.
GCTGTATTCGGCTTTGAGTATCAGGGCTGTCTAGCGATTTGCCCAAATCTCTCATGTAGAAATATGAAACACTTCGATCCAAGTAAGCATCCAATTTACCTGTATAATTTAAAAACGATAAATACTTATGATAATCAGCCAACTCGCTTTTTTGTTGTCCCCAGTTAAACTTAGTCAGGATAGAACGCTTCTTAATATGATCTTTTTTCCATAATAGAATATCTTTTGTCAGCGCAGACACATAGCTCTTATCTGTAACCTGCTTCTGTAGAGATCTAAAATAATGAGCGGCCTTCTGCTCGGATTGAAGATACCATATGTCTGCCTGCTCTATATATTGCTTGTTCATAAGATGAATTACCTCAATTTCTTTATTTAGTTGATACGGATGTTATTAGTTTCTATATACGTATGATTAGCCGGTAGGTTACGAATTCCTTAATTTAACCAGACACCCTCTGTATCGGCAAGCTTCGCGTCAAGTGTTCATCTCTATCTTATTCTTGGATTGTGAGAAATTGTATCAACATAGAAAAAGAAGCTGGACTGTAAAGCTGTTTTGATTTGGTAATAGTATGGTGACTTAAAAGACAAAAAAGAAACCGTGTTAGACACGGCTTCTTCATATTAGATACAAACTGATTATTTTACTGATAAAGCATACTTAGCACGAGCAGCCTCGGTTGCTTCCACCATATTTCGCAAGGATTTCAAGGTTTCCTCAGTTCCCCGCGTCTTAAGTCCGCAATCCGGGTTGATCCAGAACAATTCAGGTTTGAGTACACGTAACGCCCGGTCAATCATACTTGTCATTTCTTCCACTTGAGGGACTCGAGGGCTGTGAATATCATATACCCCAAGACCAATGCCAAGTTCATAAGTATGATCTTCAAAGCTGTAGATCAATTCTCCATGGCTGCGTGACGTCTCAATGGATATAACGTCCGCATCCATAGACTTAATTGAATCAATCATGTCATGAAACTCACAGTAGCACATATGGGTATGAATTTGCGTTGCATCCTGAACGGTACAAGTCGTCATTCGGAAAGCTTTGACGGCCCAGTCCAAATATGCAGCCTGATCCTCTTCCTTAAGGGGAAGCCCTTCACGAACAGCAGGTTCATCGACTTGAATCATTCCGATCCCCGAAAGCTCTAAAGCTTCTACTTCTTGTCTGAGTGCATAGGCCAGCTGATAGGCGATTTGCTCTCTTGTAATATCCTCACGGACAAACGACCAGTTCATTATGGTAATCGGACCGGTGAGCATTCCTTTGACCGGACGGCTTGTCTTTGACTGCGCATACTTCGTCTCTCGAACCGTCATCGGTTCTTCAAACTGAATGTCGCCGTAGATAATCGGAGGTTTTACGCACCGCGAACCGTAGGACTGTACCCATCCGTACTGTGTGAAGGCAAACCCGCCCAGCTTCTCTCCAAAAAATTCAACCATGTCCGTGCGTTCAAATTCCCCGTGAACAAGTACATCCAGACCGATATCCTCTTGCAGCTGGATCCAAGTATCGATTTGCTCCTCAATGAAATGCTCATATTGAGCATTGTTCCATTCTCCTTTACGCCACAGTCTGCGAGCCTTCCGCACTTCAGCCGATTGCGGGAAGCTTCCAATAGTGGTTGTCGGAAGCAGAGGCAGCTGCCATTTTTCCTGCTGGATGAAATGACGCTGAGTGAACGGCAGCTTCCGTTCAGGATCCACTGCGCTGATCTCTGCAACATTCTGTCTGACATCATCCCGTTTGCGTTCTATTGACAGTTCCAATGCTCTAATAGCGTTATCACACGCTGTCAGCTCTCCTTGTATCGTTTCCGGTCCTTCGACAGTGCCTTTTGTTAACAAGACAAGCTCGTCCAGCTTCTCATCTGCAAAGGCGAGTGCACCTTTGAGTACAGGAGACAGCTCTGTTTCACTAGAGAGTGTAACAGGAACATGGAGCAGACTGCATGACGTTTGAAGGAATAGACGATCCTTAGAAGCCCAATCGTGGAGTTCCTTAACCAGTTCCAATTTTTCATGCAAAGATGCTTTCCAGATTCCCCGGCCATCGACAATTCCTGCTCCAAGCACTTTATCCTTCGGAAACCCGTAATCCTTCAATGACTTGATATTACCTGCGTATCCGTGAACAAAGTCGAGTCCAATTCCCTGTACAGGCAATTGAATGATCTCTTCATAGTGTTCCACAGATTCAAAGTAGGTTTGCAGCATAATATTTAAATTAGGAACAGCTGTCGAGAAGTAGTTGTATATCTTCTTCAATTGCTCAATGTCATGCACACTCAATTTCGTAACCAGGATCGGTTCATCGACTTGCACCCATTGAACCCCTTCATCATTCAGCTCCTGAAGAATTTGGGCATAGAGCGGAAGCAATTGATCCAGCCAGTTATCGAATTCCTCTTCCTTATAGCCTTTGGACAGCTTGAGAAAAGTTAACGGTCCGATGATCACCGGCTTACCTTCAATTCCAAGCTGTTCTTTGGCTTCTTTATATGCAATCAGCGGCTTGTTTTCTGTAACTGTTGGAGTGATGCCGTTAAGCTCCGGTACGATGTAGTGATAATTCGTGTTAAACCATTTCGTCATTTCGCTTGCCGTTGCACCTTTTGTGCCTCGAGCTATACCGTAGTATGTAGACAAAGGTACTTTTCCATTCTCATATGTAAATCGCTTTGGCACAATTCCGAACATAGCCGCGGTATCCAGCATTTGATCATAATAGCTGAAATCATTTACCGCGATCAGATCGATTCCTTTATCCTTTTGCTTCTGCAGATGATTCAACCGAATTTCACGCAGCTGATTCTGGAAATCTGCTTCCTCCAGCTTCCCAGACCAAAATGCTTCCAGCGCTTTCTTCCATTCTCTCTGTGCACCAATTCGAGGATATCCCAATACACTGCTCTTCACCATGGTTCTAACACTCCTATTCACAAATTGTTAAACAAAAGATAGCACGGTTAGAAGGTTATAGTGTAACTGGAATAAACTATACCTAGTTATAGCCTTAAGCTATAACCGTCTTGATACCTTCAAAACTTATATAATTTGACTCATGTTATTATGGAGTTTTTCCAAGCTTAGTGCTGGTTTGTAATAAATTTATCGCCATGAGAACACAAAGTGAATTGTCGAAAACCAGACTTCGTTACCGACAAATAAATAAGGTCCACAATGTCGAACTTGCATATAAATTGAGTTTGCAGTGGTTATATTAAGCAAGGTAACTCTCGATAATGATGAAACTTAAGGAGGCTCCTATTCCATGGAAAGTACACACGATTTCGTGAAAAAATTAAACGAAAACGCGGAGAAGCAGCGCCATAACAAAAACAATGGCAAAGGCACACCTAGTGATAAGCTGGCATCCAAACAACACAGTACCAATAAATAATAAGACATTAGATTGAATATGTGTTTGTCGAAAAATGCTTTTGCTGTAAACAATCCATCGTTCTTCTAAATGTATTAACAATCGAATAACATTAAAAAAGCCTGACGACGTCAGGCTTTTCTAATGATTTAAATATGCTTTTTACATCCCTTTGGCCAAAATTTGATCAATTCGCGCTTTTGCGCCTTCCCAAGACTCCATCACAGGTACTTTATATTTCTCCAGATCTCGGAGGTTCCATGGGTGAGGAATACAGAGCACCTTTTTCCCCTTCTCAATAGCCGGCAGCAAATTATGCATCCCGTCATCAATCAAAAGATCATAGTCAATCATATTTTTACGTTTGCATACAAATAAATTGTGTAATGGAATAAAAGGCATATGCCTTTGCAGCCAATTCCATTTTTCTGCAGCCGAGGTTGGGTCACCTGCAGTTACGATAATGAGGTCATAATCGTTATGGATTTGCTCCATCTCGCCTACAACATGCTCATCAAACAATTCAAGCTCCTCATATATTTTCGGCCGGTTAAAAAATACATCATGAGTACTGCTCGGATGCCGCAAATGATCCGTATTCCAATGGGTCATGTCTTCATAACGTAAAGGATGTGTAGGAAAATCGTTATTGTTATGGTAAATGGCTCTTCTAATGAAATGACAGATGGTGTCATCCATATCTACTGCAACTATTGGTTTTCTCATAAATCCTCCTGAAATATGCCCATATTCATGTAAATCTAATCTATTTTATTGAGACATAGTACAGGCTGAAAGTCAATTGATGATACGTTATCTTCCTAGAAAACCGCCTTCGGACAAAATGACTTGACCAGTGATCCAGCCTGATTCCTCACTCGCAAGAAAGCTGATGGTTTTGGCAGCATCCTCCGGAAGGCCGATCCGGCCCATAGGGAACATAGGCAAAAAATGAGTCTTCATTTCATCGTCGATCCAACCCGAATCGGTGGGTCCCGGATCAAAACCATTAACCGTAATTTGAAGTGGTGCCAGACCTACCGCTAAAGGTTCAATAAGACCAACAAGGGTTCTTTTGGTTGCCAAATAGGCTAAATTATCAGGATCCGGCCCTTTTGATACCATAAATAAAATTCTTCCCGGAGTTCCTGCTTTCTGTTGTATTTCGAATCTTTTGGCAAATTCCGTACTTAGTAAAATCGGGCCTCGATTGTTAATAATATAATGACGATCCAGTGATTCCATCGTTAGAGTGTGATAATTGGTTGGCGAGTAATATCCTGCATTATTGATTAAAATCGTTGGTGAGCCAAGTGTTTTCTCCACTTGATCCAGTATTCGGGAAGGCGTATTAGGATCTGTAAAGTCAGCTTCCATATGAGCCGCTCTTACCCCTAGAGTCTTCAGCTCGCTGCATAACTGCTCCGGCCAATCCGTCTCCAGACCATTCCCTTCCTGTTCATCAAACTGACAATAATGAGTAAAGAATATATCTGCTCCGAAGCCTGCTAGTGATCTGCAGACAGCAGTACCGATACCTGTACTTCTGCTTGCTCCGGTTACAATCGCGATTTTATTTTTTAAAGAATGCATTTGAACGCCTCCATATCGTTAAGATGAAGGGTATACGCAGCCATTTGTTGAGATGTCACATAGTAAAAAACGGATACTTAAAAAAGTATCCGCATCAAAGAAACATAGTAGTCTATGTCTGCGAGTACCCTATAAGTCTAAGAATAGATGCATGCCAAAAAAACAGTATTCTTACTGCTCGCAGCACCCTTCTTCTGTTTAGATCGACTTTATAGAGTACACATCATTATTGGCTCCTTTAGTGACTTTGCATAAATAACCTATGCAACTCGAATTTATGCATTTGGCATCTCATGGCATTATCTTACCAGAAATTTTATCCATAATCTATGGTTTAAAATTCATAATGAAATTCAAAAGTCGTAATCCCAATCCATCCATTATCTTTTTTAATAAATCATTTAGAAATCCTTCCGAGCCGTGCACGTGCTGAATTCATGTGTGCTGTAACCGGCACGTTTCCAAACACCTTACCTAGTCCAAACTTTGGCATATTCCCGTATAAAGTTTCATACTGCCCCTTAGATACGATATAGGTTTCGTGATAGATACCCACTGCATCATTATTGCCGACCTTCTTGTTGAAATCACTCCATGCTTTTAAATGCAATTTACCCCTGGCATAGTTAAGCAAATCTTCCTCGGATCTCCAATATTGAATTAAAAGTGTTGTCCGCAAACTGAAAAAGTTCTCCATGGATAAACACCCCAGCTCTTTATGTGTGTACAGCTCCCTGATCATAGGAGGCATTGCTTTTAAGACGGGTACCCATTTGTTAAATGAGAGCCATTTATTTATACGCATACCAATGATAAACACAACAACGTTATCTGCCTCAGTGCTGTCAACTGTATATCTTCCGGAATAGACTTGAGATGCCATTTATCGTTCCTCCTTTTGATCTTGCAGCCATTTTCGTGTACTCACACACCAATCTATCGCTGCTTGAGAAGTGCTTAAGCCGTAGTCTATCGTAAACATCCAATAGGGAGCATCTTGCTGATCCGCTAGACAAGTACTGATCATTTCTTTAATTCCTTCATATGTGCGGTGTCGTTCCCGAAGCTTCTCATAATAAACATCCAGCTGATTCAGTGTGGTATCTAGATCCTGATTACGGCTGAAAAAGAGCTTGAGCAGGAGCTCGTTTCTTTCTGTCGGCAACTGACGAACAGGATCACTAAGCCATAATTTAAGAGCTTCATCCCCTTCTTTGGTAATAAAGTATTCCTTCTTGTCGGGTTTGCCGTCTTGCTTGGCTGCTTGAACGGTTGCATATCCCTCTTCGACCAGCCACTTCAGAGCCGGATAAATTTGCCCATAGCTGATTTTCCAGAAGTGATTCAAGCTGTTGTCCATCATCTGTTTAATGGAATATCCCGTATGACAACCTGCTGCAAGAAGACCCAGAACAGCATATGGTGTTTGATTTTCCTTCACCTCAAAGACCACCTTATATCATTTAGATATATATCATTTAGATATAAATTAATGGAAAATTTATCAAAAGTCAATGTCTAAATCGAAATTTAAGAAAACAAAAAAAGCCTGATCGCTCAAGCTCTCTTTACCTTGCTATGTAACTATCACATCGGTTTCCCGGTATAAACTACTTTTCTCTCTGATTTCTGTTGGTAAAAGTATATGCACACGCCTATCCAGAATCCGCTTGCTAAATATCCTGAAAGGATATCACTGGGATAATGAACTCCAAGGTACACTCGGCTTGCTCCAACTGCTGTAATGAGACAAAAGCTCATCAGCAGCAGAACGATTCTGCCTATTCTTGAATGGATATGCTGCCATATGAAATAGGTAAGAATTCCGAACAGTGCGAAAGCGATCATCGCGTTGCCGCTGGGAAAGCTGAAGCCATCCTCTTCAATGATACGATAAAAGTCAGGTCTCTCTCTTTGAAACACATTTTTCAATACCAAGTTAAGAAGCAATGAGCCTGCCAGCGCGCTTAGAAAGAGTACTGCGTCCCGAGCCTGTCTTTTCATAAAAATAAAATACAAACATACGACTACAATGATGACACCTACAGGTATGCCTGATGAAATCGAGCTAAATAGTTTCATTACAGATGTCCAGAGCTCTGATTCAAGGCTCTGCAGCGCATGAATGACAGACCGTTCAAAGGCTGAAATAGAACCCGATTTCATTAAGAACGCAACTGCTCCAAAAGCGATGGCACTAAATAAACTAAAAAATAGTGATGTCCTTGAATTTGACATCTTGTTCATTCAAATTTCTCCCCCATTGATCAAATAACAATATTTTATTCTCTTCATAGTCCTTAGTAAATATAAAACATGGCCTGTAAAATAACAACAAATTCTTAATTGAAGCAGTATGATACAGCTCAGGTTTGCACGACTCCCTAAATAGGGTAAACTTGCTCCATGGGTACAATATTAAAAAATAGATAGATCGTACATATTGGAAAGGAGTTTTGAAATGCCATCTGCCGAAATAGAAATATTACACAATAAACTACCCGAATGGGTTAAAGCAAGCGTCCCCTATGCCGCGTCAGGTAAGGTTGCTTCTTATATCCCTGAGCTGTCGAAAGCGCGTCAGGACGCATTAGGAATTACATTGCTGAATCCCGAAGGAGAATCTGTTACAGTCGGCGACTGTGGAGAACTTTTTACCCTGCAGAGTATCTCTAAAGTCTATACGTTAATCTTAGCTTTAATGGACAATGGAGAGGCTAAAGTGTTTTCAAAAGTCGGGATGGAGCCTACAGGGGATAACTTTAACTCCATGCTTAAGCTGGAGCTGGTGCGGCCAGGTATTCCATTTAATCCTTTTATTAATGCAGGAGCGATTACGGTATCATCGTTAATCCATGGCAGTACACCGGAGGAGAAATCAAAGCGGATTCTAAATTTCTTTAGTGAACTGACTGGCAAAAACAATTTGACCTATGATACAGGTGTCTACCAATCTGAGCTGGAAACAGGAAACCTGAATCGCTCGATTGCTTATTTCCTTAAAGAAAACGGTGTGCTTCATGGTGATGTTGAAGAGGTGCTGGATACTTATTTCCGCCATTGCTCCATTCTGGTGGATTGCTCTGATCTGGCTCGAATGGCTTTAGTGCTGGCTTGTGATGGTGTGGATCCGCTGTCCAACAAGACTCTTATCCCTCGCAGATATGTCCAAATCGCCAAAACATTTATGACCACCTGCGGAATGTATAATGCTTCGGGTGAATTCGCTATTGATGTGGGTCTGCCTGCCAAGAGCGGCGTATCAGGCGGAATATTATCCCTTGTGCCTGGCCGTTACGGGATCGGCGTGATCGGCCCTTCTCTGAATGACAAAGGCAACAGTCAAGCAGGAGTTCAATTACTTGAGACCGTCTCTCAGAATATGAACTGGAGTATGTTTTAATCGCTGAAAATTCATTCAAACGTTTTTCAAAACAAAGAAGCCGCGCTAAAGCGCGGCTTCTTCCTATTGTATGGATCAATCAATCCGATTGGTTCTTGAATGTCAATTATCTTACACTGTCTTGAAGACGGTGTGCAGCATGCAGTGTAGGACCTACAAATTGGTTAAGAGGGAAGCCGCCAGCAATAGCTTTGGTAATGAATGATTTTCCTTCACGAACGGCTTCTTTGACAGACAGACCTTTTGCAAGTCCTGCCGTAACCGCTGCAGAAGTTGTGCATCCGGCACCATGCGTATAGCTCGTCTTCACGACATCCGCTTCCTGCCATTCGAAGGTTTTACCATCATATAGCAGGTCCACTGCTCTTCCTGGCTCAATGACTCCACGATCTTTGATGAGTACATTCTTTGCACCATGCTCATGAATAATAGCAGCAGCTTGCTGCATTTGTTCACGGGAACGAATCGGTCCTGTTTTTGCCAGCTGCCAAGCTTCAAACAGATTAGGTGTTACCAGATCGGCACCTGGAATCAGGTACTTCAGCATCGCTTCCGTATTCTCCGGTTGTAATACTTCATCTGTACCTTTGCAGACCATAACCGGATCGATTACGATTCCTTTGAGATCCTTACGTTTCAAATGAGAAGCAACCAGCTCAATGATCTCAACAGAGCCTAGCATTCCAGTCTTCATAGCGTCAAATCCGATGCCGTCCAGTACGGTGCGCAGCTGAGCCTCAACGACGCTGAGTTCAACAGGATATACAAGGTGATCCCAAGTTTCCGGCTTCATTGCCACAACAGTCGTAAGAACGGTCATGCCGTAAACGCCAAGCTCCTGGAAAGTTTTAAGATCAGCTTGAATGCCCGCCCCTCCGCTTGTGTCTGAACCAGCTATAGTTAAGGTTTTTGGAATGGTCATGTTGAATTTCTCCTTTAATATACAGTTGGAATCATCCTACTGCTAATTTAATAGGTTGTCAAACATTGTTCACTAAACTCCTCATTAAATACAATAAACTTTGTCATTTACAAAGAAAAAAGAGGTGCTATTCTCAGCACCTCTCTCAACATCCATGATATTTATTCACATCGTCTTTCCATTACTATCAAGCTGAACGAGCGCTTTCTTTTGCCAGGCTTTGCTCTTCCAGCGAATCATGAGCAGAATTCCGCGCAACCATTCGTCCGCGATGAAAGCGACCCATATTCCATAAAGTCCATAGCCCATATGAATCCCTAATATATAGGTTAGAGGAACGCTGAAGCACCAAGTAACCAGAACAGAAACCATCATGGCCGCTCTTGCATCCCCTGATGCCTGCAAGGCCCGTTCCAATATCACATTAAAGTTGCGGCCGGGCTCCAGTAAAAAGCTAAGCAGTATAAGCGAAGCGCCCATGCTGATAATATCCGGATCTGTCGTAAACAGCTTGATGAACGGCTCTCGGAACAAGACGAGAAGGCACACAGCGGCAAGGGTAATAAATTGGCTGCGAACCAAATTTCGGAGCACCGTCTTGTATGTTTCCTCCCGTTTGCCCGCTCCGACGAGCTGTCCGACAATGATTTGTCCTCCCCTGCCCAAGGAAACTGCAAGTATCATCACAAAAAACATCATGTTTTGAGTATAAATCTTGGTTGCCAGAGCACTGGCACCGAGCGACGATATAAAGGCCGTTGTAACAAATTGATTGGCTGAGTAAGACAAAGAGACAGCTGATGAAGGTACTCCCACCCTCAGCACTTTTTCAATATGGACCCTGCTCCATTGATATAAATCACTCCACCGGATATGAACTTCAGCCGCCCTGCGAAGCAGCACAAGATTCACAATGAGACCGATACTTTGAGCAATAATCGTAGATATTGCCACACCGACAACACCCAGCTTCGGGAATCCCATGGGGCCGTAAATGACCAGGTAGTTTCCAAATATATTGAGAATGTTCATTCCGATCGTTACCATCATGGTATGACGGGTTAGTCCATGCGATTGAATCATTGCAGTAGCCGCACTCAGCAGTGCCTGTACAACCAGCCCGCCGCCTGCGATCATCAAATAGATTTTGGCCTGGTCATATAATGAAGCATCCAGATTAAACAAGCTGAGCAACGGATCGCTAAACGCAACAACTAAGATACTGATAAAGACTCCAAATAGAAAATTAAGTGCCAGGGATGAGCCTGCAAGTCTTCCGATCTCGGATTTTCTGCCTGCACCTAAGTACTGAGACACAACTACCGCAGAGCCAAGCGCCACGAAGTTGAACATCAGGATGGCGAACATAATAATTTGATTAGCGACTCCGACCGCAGCGACCGCGTTGTCAGAGACTTTGCTTAACATAAACGTATCAGACGTTCGTAAAAACATTTGCAGAGCCGACTCAACAAATATCGGCCAGGTTATTGCAAACAGCGAAAGCTTGCTTACAGGCACTTTCGCTTGTTTATTAGATTTCATAAGCTGTTCGTATTTTCTCAATGCCCAGCTTTGCGGTCTCAAGTGCTGACAAAGCTCCATATTCTGCCTTGAACAGTTCCAGTGATAAGTATCCGGAATAACCTAACCTGTGTAGTTCAGCTGCCATTGCTTTAGTATTTGAAATCCCGTCACCTGGAAACACGCGATCTGAATCCTGTATCTGCTCTTTATCAGGATTAGAAGGATAATCATTGACGTGAACGATCCCAATTCCATCTCCAGACCACATCTGCAAATCCTTTAACTCACTACCGCCTGTGTACATATGAAAAGGATCCAGCAGGATCTTTGCTTCCTTAACTCCGCTAACCTTAGCTACATATACTGCCTCTTTAATGCAGTTTAGACGTTTTGCTTTTCCCCAGAATTCAAGATAGGGCTCGACACCGATATTTCGGGCAAGCTCTGCAAGCTTAGTAAATGAGGAGGCAAAGTCATCGAGCGATACGTCTTTTACGTTACCAAACGGAGGCGCAGCGGCAGCGGTACAACCGAGCTCTGCCAGCATGTGCAGCTCTTTTTCAGCTAGTTTAAAGCCTTGTTCGCGCTCTTCACTGCTCTCATCCGCCCAGCTCCAGAATGCAATCGCATTTGTAAAATCAAGACCGTGATCTTCAATATACCTTCTAAGCTCATTTAATTTCCCGCCGGAATCCAGATATGCATCAATATCCTTAACCCATAACTCAATTCCTTCATAACCAGCTTCAGAGGCGATACGAATTTGTTCTTCTACACCCAAGCGATATGGCAGGAGTGTAGAAGTATTTAAGGATAATTTAAAAGGAAACAAACAGATCTCCTTCCTTCCGTATGTAATTAGGGTGTAAACGGTATTCTTCTCTGTTCCGAATAGCTCTGCCTCGCCAGTTCAATAACACGAATGGCCATTCGAGCCTGCTCGGGCTTAACTGCTAGCTCAGACATGCCCTGTATCGTCTCAAATATGTTGCGATAATAGGAGCCATAATTGCCAGGCACTGTCTTTATACGACCAGTGAAATAAAGCTCATCCATCTCGCTATGAAGTGTCCCCCACATTGATTCCTGCTCTTCTCCCCAATTCAGAGTACCAGGCACTCCGCCCGCTTTTAAAGCATTCTCCTGCGGATCTTCTCCATATTTTACAAAAGAACCTTTCTTACCATATAAACGATATCTTGGTGCAGGATCTACTGCGAGCAGGGTCGACTTGAGTCTGACCGATAAACCGCTCTTATAACTGAGAGAAACGTCAAAGTAGTCTGATGCCTGAGCATCCTCACGCTGAATCTTCAAATTCGCCTGCACGCTGTCTGGTAATCCATACAAGGTCAATGCCTGATCGATCAGATGAACACCAAGGTCATACAAGGTCCCTGAACCTTCTGCTCCGGCATCCCGCCACCGGTCTGGGTTAGCCTTCGGACTATAACGGTCCCAAATAAATTCGGCTTCTGTCGTTTCGCCGACGAGATTACGCTGAATGACCTGCTGAAGTGTAAGAAAATCCCCATCCCATCTGCGATTATGAAATACACTGAGTATAAGTTTGTTTTGCTCAGCAATAGATATTAATTCGTCCGCTTCCTCTGTTGTTGTCGTGAACGGCTTCTCAACAACGACGTGTTTGCCGGCAAGCAGTGCTGCTTTGGCAATAGCATAATGATTAGTGCTCGGTGTCGTAATGACGACCAAATCGATTTCAGGATCGCTGTAAAGCTCGTCTGCTTGTTTTATTACCTTAACATTAGGATATTCGTTCAAACAGGAACTCCCGCTCCGCTGGACAATAGCGGCGAGCTCAAGACCTTGAACTGAAGAGATAACCGGAGCATGAAATGTTCTCGCCGCAAATCCGTAGCCAACTAACCCTACTCGTATGCTTCTATTCATCGTATCCTCTCCTTTCTCTCCTTTAATGTTCGCTACTTACATTTAGAGCTACTGAGCTCCTATGTTATATAAAATCCGATTTATTGGATATTGTGATTCCGATACCTTAACAGGAACGAGATCACGATATACTGGATTAAAGTATTTCTTGCGGTACTGACTGGCCGTAAGGCCCTTAACAGACTTAAACAGCCTGCTGAAATAATTCTCATCGGAAAATCCGACGGCAAAAGCGACGTCCTTAATGCTTCCCGCTTCATAAAGCAGAAGCTGACAGGCTCGATCGATACGTCTGTGAATAATCGTTTCTCTTGGCGATCTTCCCATAAATTGAACGAATGAACGTGTAAAATGCTCATGAGACCAGCCTATTTCCCGAGACAGCTGCTCCACAGAAATGGGCTCTTCCAAATGATGATCAATATAATCAAGTGCTTTGACGATTTGAGGCGGCACTCGATTCGTAAGCTTCATAACGGGCTCATCATAGAGATGACCGTTAATTTCAGTGAGCAGTGACCAGAGAAGAGAGCTTCCGCGGGCTTGAAGTCTGCCCGGATAAGCATAGGCTATATGCATAATTTGTTTCATCATTCCGACCGGAAGCTCCTCATTCAGTGATATACAGCTTGGACCACCGGGAGCTAGAAGCGGCAAGTTCTGTTCCGCTTCTACTAGTCCCGGAAATCCAAAGTGAATAAATAAATGACGAGCAGGCTGATGAGGATCATATTCATAAGAATGGAGCTCACCAGGGCGCGTCAGAATAAAGCTCGGCTCCTTCAGAACAAAAGCCTGTTCATCTACCCGGTAGACACTATGAGTGCTGTCCGGAAAGAACAGCAGCTCATAGTCGTGTATCCTCCTCGGACCAAGAGCGGTACCGGGTTTTTTGACGATATCGCCGACAATATGGATACGCGGCAATTGAACATGATGTGAGCACTGTACCCGGCCATTGCTGCTATCGGTCCTGTCCATAGGTTATTTTCCTTCTTTCTATTATAGATACGAAAATGATAAGACCATTATTCTATCAAGCCTAGCTTCTTCAGATTACGGAAGCTGATCTCCAGGCTCTCCATAGGATCTCTCCGGCTTTGATCCTGTTCGACGACCAGCCATTTTGTTCCTACTTGACTAGCTGTATTTGCAATCGATTTGAAATCAAGAACTCCTTCACCAATTTCGGCAAAAAACTGCTCCTCACCAGCCTCCATATCTTTAATGTGGAGAAGCGGACAACGGTCAGAAAGCTTGCTGAGGTATTGTACAGGGTCTACTCCGCCTCGTTTCGCCCAGTACGTATCAAGCTCCAACTTCACCAAATCTGGATCTGTTTCCCTAAGCAAAATATCCAATGCAAGCTCTCCGTCAAACTGGATAAATTCCCAATCATGATTATGATAAAGCAGTTGAACGCCTCTTTCTTGAAAGCGTTTGCCAATTTCATTTAACTTCGCTGCTTTAGACAGCACTTCATCTCGGGAAGCAAACCGTAGAGATATTCCCACATACTTTTCTCCATTTACCTCTTCCAGATAGTCCGCAATATAATCCGGGTCAAAATCAAACGTATCGAAGCCGGCATGACTTCCGATAACCTGTAAGCCAAGCCGATCCAGCAAGGCCTTCTGCTCTGCAACCGACATACCTTCAGGCGGACGTCCAATTTCAATACCTTGATAACCGATCGCGGCAATCTTCTCTAGAGTTCCGACATAATCCCTGCTGAGCTGTTCTCGAACCGTATAGGGCTGTACAGCGATTGGAAATGTTGTCATATCAATCTTCATCCTCTCTGTAACAAGATTATTTATATTACATGTCTAAAGTGTTATATTTCAGTCCCATTGGCAATGGAGCAGGCCGTTCTAATGATGAAGATAATGGAACATGTTTTCCTTGCTCTGATGCTTCAAATATGCTCAGTGAGATATCAAGCACATGGCGTGCTAATTGTCCGCTGGCACGATTCTTCCGTCCAGATTGAATAGCGTAAGCCATGTCCGCTACTCCCATTCCGCGGCCTTCCTCAGCATATGAATGAGAATGCGGGATCTCCTTGGTCTGCCCGTTTGCAAACTGGATAGATATGTTGCCTCCAAAAAAGTTCGGGTCCGGCACATACAGAATCCCATCCGTCCCATAGACCTCCATACGCGGTGAGTAACCAAAAGCTTCCTTCGCTGCTGTCAGTGTACCAACCGCACCGCTTTCAAAATCAAGCACCGCGGATACATTGGTTGGAGCTTCAATCGGAACAGATTGCCCGAAAGCCGGAGATTTGGGATTTTGAATAATCACTTCTTTATGTAGCTGACGAGCCGATCCGGTTACCCGATTTACTGGTCCGAGCAGGGCAATGAGTGCTGTTAAGTAATATGGCCCCATATCCATGATCGGGTCTCCGCCAAGCTTTAAAAAGTTGCGGAAGTTGGGGTGCATGCCGTTCGTTGCGTTCCCCATAATAATGGTTGCGCTTGCAGAATATGGGGTTCCTATCCACCCGTCATTGATTAATTTGATGCATGTCTGGATACCGGCACCAAGAAATGTGTCAGGTGCACAGCCAACAAGAAGGTTTTTCTCTTTAGCTAAATCCAGCACTTTGTCGGCATCTTCACGGTTTAAAGCAAAGGGCTTTTCCGTATACACATGTTTGCCTGCATGAAGAGCCTGCAAATTAAGCGCTGCATGTGCGCTTGGTGCAGTCAGATTGAGAACGATTTCAATCTCTGGATCATCAAGGAGCTCATCCACGCTATAAACGTGAGGAACACCATATTCCTCGGCTCTTTTTTGTGCAAGCTCTGGAACTAGGTCAGCTACAGCTTTTACCTCTACAATATTATCGAACATGCCGGTTAAATTTTTTAAATAGACAGCGCTGATTACACCAGTACCTATAACGCCTACTTTAACTCTACGCATGATTGCATCATCCTTTTTTTTATTATTAAATTATTAAGAGATCTTGCTTCTTCATTATCACGCATTGCCCCCTATTGCTCAATGGACTGCAACGCAAATAAACTGGATTTATTTGATATCAAGGTTTATGAATCAGAGAGCTTCAATAAACAACAATTGACGATATATATATTTGCTGTTCTTATATTTGAAGCTGAGTGCAATACCTCCTTCATCATATCCAGCATCCATCCTGACTAGAGCTTTGGATCGTATTAAAGTTCGGACCATTTTGCTGACGATTTTTACATCCCCCGCGCACACAGCTTTTGCAAAGGCTACAGAGA
Source organism: Neobacillus mesonae (assembly GCA_023715865.1). Taxonomy (GTDB): domain Bacteria; phylum Bacillota; class Bacilli; order Paenibacillales; family Paenibacillaceae; genus Paenibacillus. Next base: position 579,236 of record JAMBOW010000001.1, on the reverse strand, counting down.
ATTGACGATTATAGGCGAGGGCTGCATAGAAAGGAATGACTGCGCGAGCGATGGACCTGTGCACGTTTGTTTCGAAGTAAAACTGAGTGGACCCAGGAATGATGCTTGTTCCACTTGTCAAATCAGACTTTGACCCAGTACTAGGAAATGTATGAAATATCCGATACCGTTTGATCCGAGCGGCAGTCTTTTCGCCTGTGTCGTGATCATACCAAGCAGTGCCTGCATTTTATTGAGGTCAGCTGTTGCCACCGCCTTGCTCCACACCTCTGCATATTTCGGTTGCTTAGCAATCGCATGATAGAAGTGCAGCATCACAAGAGCAGTCTTCTGCAGAGTGCTTACAGGAACAAATGCTTTTCGTTTATTCGTAAGAAGTTTTTTAGCCATAGGTTTCATCCTCCTAGGTAAAAACCGGATAACGCATACCTACAGTCTATGAACCATCATTCAGCCTGCCTGGGTAAACTCGATGATCGATTTCATGGGATACACTTAGATGATTTGCTGCTAAAAAAGCTCTGCATACGCAGAGCTATCAAGAGTCTAAATCTCAATATTCCCAAGAAGAACGCAAGGATTTGTACAGCGAGTGATCTTCTCTTCCATTTGCACCTATCATCCAATTTACGGCATGGATAAACGCTGTTTGAATTTTATTAGGACCATCTTCATTAATATGAAGATCGTAGACTGAATATTTATAAAATTCGTAATCTTGAAGAAGTAGCTCGATATGATCTAAAAGATTTTCGTGCTCCTCACTTCCCTTCTTAAGTTCCAAAGCACTGGACTTAGGCAGCAAATCCTCCCTAATGTAATCACTATATTCTTCATTCATTTGAATCAATTCATTGGTGGATACACCCTCACCGCCTCTGGCATTAAAATACGGTTCCATCAACGAAAACAGCTCATTTGCCCTCCCGATACTATTGGCTATTTCATTTATACGAAGCTGCAGGTCAGCCATCTTTACCGTGTCTTGGCTTAGGAGCACTTGGAGTGCAGTCAACTCCTTAATCGGAACATCAATCCAGGCTTCCTTAGCTTCATTCCACAGTTTTTTATTAACATCCCATAGCTCTGCTTTTGAACTCTTAAGGCTGCTTAATTCCTCTTGTTTGTCACGATATTGCTCAAATGAGACATAGCTTGCCGCCAGCAGCAGTAAAGTACATACCACAATGACGGGAATTCCCCAACTCTTTTTCTCAGGTGTTTGATTCATACTGTACCTCTTATCCGTAAATAAATTAAACTGCAGCTGTTATTCTCCCGTTTTTGCCTCAGCGCAGTTTCTTATAGAAAAAATGCTCTCTTCGATCTTCTTGATTCGTTATCGTTATAATTACTCGTTTGAAGCTTGTCGCTATCTCAGCTGGCGCATCTCTATTGATATCATAGGGAGAAATAGCTTCCTTCAGCATGGTATAGTCTGTGATGAGAAAATCTACTTCTGTCCTCAAATCCGCTAATAAATCCTTATTCTCTTTCTCTATAGCAATGTCGAACTTTGGAATCCATTTTTTTCTCAGGTAATCTATATACTTCTGGTTTACCGTATTCATATAGGTAATTGTCACTCTGCCATGCTTATAAAAATGATTTTCAATCAAAGTAAAATAGAATGCAGCCTGCTCTAGATGATCTACAACATCATCCATCCGTTCTTTGATTTCATCTGTCTTCAGCTGCTCCTCATTAAGAAGTTGAGAAATGTGCTCTAACTGTTCCAGCGGGTTCTCGATCCAATGTTCCTTTGTCTGCTCCCAAGAACTCTCTCTAATTTCATCAAGTGTAGCGCTTGTATATGCGATACTGCTGATTTGCTGCTTAGTTTGGGACTGCTCGTAGGTATTCATCAGGATGCTCAACCCTGCAACAAGGAGAATCAAGCTCAGGCAAGTGATCATCATGATTTTATTCTCTTTTAATAGTTTCATTTATACTCCAGTGCTTAAATAAAATAGTTTCTAATATTAGCCAGAATATCACATATTAGCATAGTTAAAAAGTAATATACTGGATAAAAAAATCAGCCTTCCTTAAACAAGGAACGGCTGATATTGATTCTTGTTTGGAATTTCACTTATAACTCAAACTGCTTCGAATATAGACTAGCATACACACCGTTTTGGTTCAGCAAAGTTTCATGCGTTCCTTGTTCCGCAATACCATCATCGGTTAAGACGATAATTCTCCCAGCATTACGAATGGTAGATAATCGATGAGCAATGACAAGGGTCGTTCTGCCTTTGGCGAGAGATTCCAATGAATCCTTAATGATACTCTCACTTTCGTTATCAAGAGCGCTCGTCGCCTCATCCAGAATAAGAATCGGCGGATTTTTAAGAAATACACGTGCAATACTTAGACGCTGCTTCTGACCGCCAGACAGCTTAATTCCCCGCTGTCCTATCTCAGATGCATAACCATTCGGCAAACTCATAATAAATTCATGCGCATTCGCTTGCTTGGCAGCAATTACTACTTCTTCCTCACTAGCATCCGGCCGTCCATAACGGATATTTTCCATGACTGTACCTGCAAATAGATATACGTCTTGCTGTACAATGCCAATACAATTTCTTAAAGAGGAAAGCTCTAGTTGCCGCACATCGATTCCATCGATCCGTACCGATCCTTCGTTCACATCATAGAAGCGCGGGATTAGAGAGCACATCGTGGATTTTCCTGCACCAGAAGGGCCAACGAGTGCAATATACTCACCCGGCTTAATATGAAGCGACATACTCATAAGCACATTATCTAAAGGTTCCTCATAACGAAACGTAACCTGCTCAAATTCAATTTCACCTTTCACCTTCGTAAGTGTCATGGCACTAGACGTATTCGAGATGGCAGGCTTCAGATTCATAATTTCCATGAAACGCTGAAATCCAGTAATTCCTTCTTGGAATTGAGTACTCATATGCGTCAACCGCTGGATTGGCTCAACAAGAAAGCCTACATACAGCAGAAAAGTGATTAAATCGGCTAAATCTAAATCGGTCTTAATAATGGCTGCACTGCCCAACAAGATGACCGTAACGGTTATGAATTGTATCCATGTTTCAAAGGTATTATAGAAATAGGCCTCTGCTTTATACGTTCTTTTACGACTGTTGAGAAATCGATGATTTTCTTGGTCGAATTTAGCAGTCTCGACCTGCTCATTAGCAAAGGATTTTACCACTCGAATTCCGGCAAGACTGTCCTCCACCTGAGCATTTACATCCGCGATTCGCTCCTTATTGGACCTAAGCTCCCGGTTAAGAATTTTGTTAAAGTACACAGCTAGTACAGCCAGCACAGGCAGAAAGCAGAAAACAGCCATGGTGAGTGGTGCATTAATCGAGAACAGAATGACAAATGCACCTATAAAACGAATGAAATATTTAACATAATCTTCTGGTCCATGATGATAAAGCTCAGACAGCAGCAGCAGATCATGAGTAATCCGTGACATCAGCTGTCCTGTCTTTTCTTTGTCGTAAAAATCAAAAGATAATGTAAGCATATGAGAAAACAGCTCGCTGCGCATGTCACTTTCCATTCGTGCCCCGATTTCATGTCCTTTGTAATCCACAAAGTAATTCAGGATATTCTGTATCACGACCAGTACAATCATTAGTCCACCAATCCGCCAGACTTCATTCAATGCAGAAGACAAATCCCCTGCAAGCACGTCTTTCGTTATATAGCGGACGAGAAGCGGAAATACCAAAGTGATACCGGAGGCGATCAAAGCACAGGCAAGTACAGTAATAAACAACGCTAAATACGGCTTATAGTATGAAAAAAACTTTTTCAGCGGAAAGCCCATGATTTACCCCTTTACTGTGTTATGAAGAACACATCTAAGAGGGTAACACCGTGACAAACTTAGGATCTTTGCATAGTTCCTAGTTAACAGTTATTGAATTATGAAAAACCCTGATTAAATAAGTGTCCCACCCTTAAATGTTTGTACGGTTGTTTTCATTTTTCTCATGCTAACGCCTCCTCACTGGATATTAATCCCATTATATTTACAGATCCCCACGCTAACAATGGATTTTCTGACTATATTCAATTTATCCCAGCAAAAAAAGAGATACCTTGAATAATTCAAGGTATCTCTTCTAAATCATACAGCCTTCTTACATGATATTATTTAACAACTGTTAAGTCCTTTAATTCACGATGCAGTACTTCACCGATTCGTTTCATACCTTCCACAATCCGCTCATTCGGCATGTTGGAATAGTTCAAACGCAGTGTATTTTTAACCGTACCGTTCGGGAAGAAAGGTGCTCCAGGAACGAAAGCGACGTTGTTATTCAGACATTCAACGAACAATGCACTGGAATCAACCGTTTCCGGCAGCTCCACCCAAATAAATAGGCCGCCCTCCGGTACACTGTGCTTAATGTTTGCAGGGAAATAATCTTTGATGCAGGACAACATCGTCTCGCATCTCTCTTTATATACAGCTTTGATCTTCTCTACATGAGCATTTAGATCGTTATTTTCCATATATTTCGCAGTAATCATCTGAGCAAAGCTGTCCGTATGCAGGTCAGCTGTCTGCTTCAGAGCTACGTATTTATCAATAATGTCTTCATTTGCACAGATCCAGCCTAGACGCAGGCCTGGCGCGAAGATTTTGGAGAACGTGCTGAGATAAATAACTCTGCCTTCCGTATCAAAATGCTTCACCGGCGGAAGAGCTTCTCCAGCAAACCGTACAGCCCCATAAGGGTTGTCTTCTACAATGAGAACATTATACTGATTCGCAAGCTCGACCATACGCTGCCTTCTGTCCAGCTTCATGGTGCGCCCCGTTGGATTTTGAAAATCCGGAATCGTATAAATAAATTTGGCTTCCGGATGTGCCTGAAGTGTCTTCTCCAGCTCTTCCATAATCATACCGTCATCATCCATAGCCACTTCCACGAATTTAGCATCATACACTTTAAATGCGTTGATCGCTGCCAGATATGTAGGGCTTTCGCAAATGATTGTATCTCCCTCATTAATAAAAAGCTTGCCCGTCAGGTCAATTGCCTGCTGTGATCCAGAAGTAATCAGAACCTGCTCATAGCTAGAGTCAATTCCAATAGCGCTCATACGGTCACAGATCGCTTTTCTTAAAGGGATATACCCTTCGGTTGTGCTGTATTGAAGGGATGCTTGTCCCATTTCATCAAGTACAGCTGCAGAAGCCGCTTTAATGGCGTCTACCGGGAACAATTCGGGTGCAGGAAGTCCTCCCGCAAAGGAAATCACTTCTGGTCTTTCAGTTACTTTCAAAATTTCTCTTGTCTCGGACGGTTTAACGAAACCGGCTCTAGTTGAATATTTATCGTCCATCTTTTACACTCCTTTGAATAATATAATAACACGCCAAAGCGGATTGTAGAAAATATAAAAAATCAGAAATCGATAAAACTCTTCACAATTCGAGATTTTAAGTTTATTAAATTGGATTAGTTCGTTGTTACCTTCATTCTTTCAATAGATCCGTAGCATTCCCCGTCAGAAACAAAAAAATCTCCTCGATGATAGATATCATCAAGGAGATTGGGTTTTTAAAGTGCTTTAAATAGAAGAATACATTCGGTTATGAGCAACACTTTTTTAAGTGTAGTCCGTTTCTTGAGCCATAGCAATGTATTCACATAACCTAGAATAATGAAACATAAAGGACTGCGGGAATTGATTTTGTTCCAGCGTCACTCGCCCTTCTGTTATCGTTTGATCCAGAAGCGAACATAGAAAGTCCATATCAAGACGTGCCGCATCCTCAGATAGGACCTTAAGGCTCTCCAAATCAGCAGGAGTTAACTGATTAAATCCACGGAGGAGAATTCCTTCTGACCAGTCCTGCAGCCGGCCCATCAGCTGTGAAAGCTCATTCATGCGAGCAGCCTCTATTCTTTAGTTAGACTGTGGATATACCATCGAGTTTTAGATTTATAACTTTATTGTTCTTCAAAAAACTGATTGGATAAATTCCGCTCTTGTCGAGCTTTACAAAAGCATAGAATGATGTTAACGAAGCCGCACCTTGTCCCTTCTCCATACGCTTGATTTCTTTGTCCCATTCCTTATGGTATGGAATCATGAGTTCCAGCATCTCTCCTGTTTCATTCTCACAGATTAAAATCAGGGTTTGATCCTTGTTCATAAACCGGGTTTGGATAATTCTTGAGAGTTTGATTAATACAAGTCGTTCATCGCCTGTGACGAATAGCCTCGGCTTATCCTTCTCTTCATCCGTGGGCACGGTCTCTACCAAGTAAGTGCCCATATCCATATCTTCGATAGGTTTTCGCTCGAGTAGGTGCAGGGCTTGAACTTGGCTGGAAGACAACCTGTGTTCACCGTTCACCTTTACAGAACGAAACTCTAACTCTCCTGTGACAAACTGTCGCATCGAAAGGTATGAAATCCACGGTGTAAAAGAAGCATAGCTATCCTGATAAGAGAATTGAATACCTTCATAATAAACCGCGCGCACATCACTGTAAGTATAGATCTCCTGATCATCTGGAGAATAAAAATAATAAGTTAATCCTTTATATCCGGATCTTGTTTCCCAAGGATCCGCACCAAGACCATACAGCCTCAGCCTTGGAATCGTATAGTACTTGCTTCGAAAAGTACCGATCAGCTGTGCTTTATGATGGTTCGGCAGCTCTCGCTCCAATGCTTCCATCATCAGGTATAATCTTGTGATGCGGAGCTGAATCGAGGGCATCGAGAATCGAAGATGCCTTGCAAAAAACAACTTCATTTCTCCTTGAATTCCTCTGAGCTCACGCTCCAGCTGCGGCATATTACTGCTTCGAGCGGAAACCGCTAAGGTTTCCAGTTCATACTGAACCGTCTCTGGCAGCCGCGCCAGTCCAGTCTGCATCATACTAGTGAGCAAACTTTTGCATTCATGAATGATCTCGTGTGAGTATTTGACGACAACCGCCTTTTGTCCCAAGGTCTCTATGTCATCCAAGCCGTTCAAAGCCCGATATCGAAGAATGGCCTCGAGTTTATACAGATCCCCTTCCTTATTTTTAAGGCTGCACAGCACTTTTCCCGCATCGTGCTCTTCTGTATAAGAGACCTCGACACCCTGATAAAGGAGCCGAATGGTTAACAGGGAGTCTTCGAGTATCTCCATTTCTTCCTTCATTCGTATTCGAAACAGAACCTCATCAACCTGACTGCTCGTAAAATCATTCAAAAATTCTCCGATGTCCTCGTTCAGCATCCAGTCAAAACGATGAACCTCAGTAGGAGTCTCTTCAGTTTCATGATCCTTGTGGTTCTGCTGATAATATAAAATAGAGATCAACACATGCTTGCAAATTTTCTCGGAGGGACAGCTGCATTCCCACTCATCTAAAGAGTCAACAAGAGTGCAGCTTACCCCATCGCTTAACGTGCACACGACAGATCTGTCGGTAAACTCGTATGTCACACTTGTTCCCTTGTCTATGTCCTTCTGGGAACGGTTATATAGTCCTTTATTAGCATATCGGATGAGGTAATCTTCCGTGCATCTTGTGATGAAGCTTCTAAAACGTACGGTAAATGAATCGCCTGACATGCTCAGCGTCCAGCCGCTTTCAAAATGTCATGTAAGGTTTCACTATATACCCGTGCAGGTATTTCGCCAAGCTTACATGCCTTATTAGGATTGTAATAATGGTAACGGCTCTTCTGCTTGGTATAGAAGCTGACCGACTCCAGTGTGATATCCTCCATAGCCTCACCGTAATATACAATGCTGGTACCACTGAACGTAAGCTCAGCAATCAAATCTCCGTATTCCTTATAAAGCTCATAATAGAAGCCTGCATCTTGAGCTTGTCCCTTGTACCAGCCCAATTTCTCGAGCGCTTTTGGAAAGGCTGTTGGTGAGAAATCTTCGCCTGGAAGATCAGCGTATTTACGTTCATTCTGCAGCTCTTCGGAAACGGCGTAAACAGCGCGGTTCAACTGTTCGAATGGTTGTTTAATCTCATAATCTTCAAGCTGCTGTCTCCAGTCTGACAGGACATGCTCATCAAGCTCTAACGGATGTACCAGTCCGATCCGAGCATTTGAAGCTAATTCGTACTCTTCTTCATCCACATGATTAAAAGTTCCGTCTTCCATGTATCGGAATGTATCCACTAACTGATTTTCTTCATAGGTTCCCCAGATTAATCCTACAGCAAAATTACGCATGATGACGTTCTGGACGAACAAGGCTTCCCAGTCAGGCGCTGACCACAATCTTTGCTTCGATAAGGATTCTTCAAGTCGTGCGCTTTGGATAGAGATCATGCTCTTCAAATCCTTTTTCAGCTTGCTGAAGCGGGCTTTGGACTCGGCTGCCAGCTGCTCATCGTCATTTTGACCAGGAGCGGGCAGATTTTTAATCGCTTTTCCAGTCTCTTCACTCTTAACCGACAATTCCAGATCGCTTGTCACCTTGACAACAAAAGATCTATTCCCGTAATCAAAACGCTGTGTCCCCTTCTCATCAAAGCCGAGCGATGTAATCAAGCGATCTTCCAGTTCAGGCTGAGTCAGCCCTTGATTTTCAGCAGCTGTTATAAGAGCTTCTTCTGCAGCAGCTTTAACCTGACGATTTTTAATGGTTCGCTTTATTTTATCGATCGTCATCAGCGCACTCGAGTCACTCATATATGCGAGTGATTTCACAGCTTCTGCAGCAATGGCGCCCCTGCTGTTATCAGCCCAGGTCTTCACTTGTGGAGCAATCAGTTCAACCAGTCGATCGTCTCCGAACAGAGCACTGAGATACAACACCCATTTTTCTTTCGATGGGGCATCCTTTTGAATCCAATGCAAAGTGAGCTCCCTTACCAAATCGCTGAGTGAAGCTGCTGATGCATAATTTTTAACTTCCTTAAGACGCTCATTCGGCCCTGCAGTATAATCAATCGATTGAAGAAGCAGGTAAAGCTTGATATTGTCGTCGAGCCTTTCTCCATCTGTACCCATCAGCGCAGGAAGCTGCTGTAAAGGAATCCAGTCCAACCGCGAGCGCTTCTTGACGTCAGCTGCTTCAGCTAGAGCGGCATGTGCGGCTGCGGGACTTTGACCGATCGTCTCCATTAATATTCCGATAAGAGATTTTAGACCCGCTGTCTTCTCCTTGCTGTAAAGCTCCGAATAAACAGACTTCGCATCAGGGAGAGTCCTAACAGCATCCAGAACCATCTCTTTGATGGACGCCTTTTTCTCCGCTCTATATAGCTGTAAATACAGGGAAGTGTCTCGTATCTTGGAGAATTCAGCCTGCGCGAGTGTATTCGCCTTCTTCGAAGAATCCGTCAGTCCAAGCCTAATCGCTTCGGTTAGTACTTCGCTGTCCTTATGTTCTACTACCGCCTCAAAGGCAATTTCGAGCACGGTAAGCCGCGACTCGTTCGGAAGCTCTTTATAGCATTGGAGCGCTTCTCTCAAATGGTTTGCAATAACCAACCTGTATTCCTCGTTAGGCATCGAAGTATATTCCCAATCCGGTTGCCCATTTAGCTTCAACATAGCAAGCAGCAGTTTTTCTGTATCTATCTCATGATCTTCTCGATAGTTGTCCAGAATACGGCTTCCGCTAAAAAAGGTTGAATGGTAGAACTGAGACAACAGTACTAAGATGTCCGAATCATTGTGACACACAAGAATAGATAGACGTCGATATGCTTCGGAATCAACCCTAAGAAAAGTGACGGCAAGCAGCATCATTTTCTTTTTTGGATCCCTATTGCGTAATTGAACCATCCCTTCATACTGACCACTATCTTTGAATTCCTTCAGTGATATTTCACCTGCCAGATATCTTCCGAGCAAGAGCCCGAACTTGCTTCCCTCCACCTTGCTTCGGAGTACAGAGAATACAAACTCCTCCAGAAGTTTTCCGTCAGAATCCCGCTGTGCATCTGCATCAGTTAATACTTTAAGCAGGAAGGCTTTGATAAAAGGACTACGTGCAATTTCAATTGCACGCTCTGACTTCTCTTGAGACTTTACAATAGAGGACGTAAGAATATCCCAGGGTATCGAATAGCTTTTAAGTTCAGAGGTGAGTGTCTCAATAATGGCGTAAGGCTCATCTTGAGAAACAATCCCTTCAAGAAGTGCAGCGTCCTGTTTGTTCTTGTCTTCCAGCAACAGAAGCTGTGATCTGACTTCAAGCGGCAAAAATTCGTGCAAAGTACGGACTGCTGCCAGTACGAGCTCTCCAATCTCATCAAGTTCCGACAAGAATGCCGTTTTTCCCCCATGCCATGTCAAAAGATACATGAAGCTCGCATGAACTTGAAGAAGATGACTGTAGAAAGTCTCTCTTGTCATAGGTTCTCTCTTGCTGCCAGCCTCTAATGAAAATTGCTCACTAATCACTTGATTTCGCTTAGAATCTATAAATTCAGGTTCCAGATCCAGCGACGACGGGTTGTCCTTAAGAGGCAGCTTGCTGAGCACCAGTTCCTTAGTTAAAGCTTTTAGTTCCTGGTCTAACTTGATAGAATCTCTTGTTAATAGGGCTTGGAGCACAGGAGGCAGCTTCTCCAGCGCCTCCTTTATGTAATCCTCATTAAGCTGTCCATACAGCTTGATAAGCAGTAGCATATCCGTTACATCAGCCAAGTTACCCAAGTTTTTGGTACCCAGTCCGCATTGATTAATTTTGCTTTGGATTTCATTTTGGATGACTTCATCACCAGCATGCTTTTGAATTTGCTTAAGGCGATATACTGCTGTTTTAAACGCCTTTTCTACATTCCTATTTTTGTCTCTTAACTGGCCGATTGGTGATATGTGATCTCCCAGACTAATTTTGAAGATATCTCGATGGATGTAATAATTGCGGCTCGGTTTTACTGCTACTTTTAATAAAATAGCTGCCGCTCGGAAAAACAGCTCGCTGTCATCCTTTTTGGCAAACTTCTCGAACAGATCCAGCGTCTGGTATGCGTACCGGTTCGAGCTTGGCAGCATATCCGGAAATTGCTCTGTATTACCCGTTACATAATCTATAATCTGCTGGCTCCGATCCGTAGAAGCAGAGTAATCATTCGAGCATGCTTTTGCGAATTTTTCAATTAACGGCTCAAGAACTGCACGATTATCAACTAAAGTATTCATCATCATCCATTCCTCTCTGTTACTTAATAATGTTTCCGATCCAATCAGGAAGCTCGTTTGGCGTAATCGCAGCAACGTCTGCCCCCATATCCGCGATCCTGCGTGCTGCTCGTTCGTTATAAATGCTGTTCCCTTCAAAATCTAGCGAGGTCAACACGAGCAGTCTGCTGCCCGCATCAATAATATCCTTGCAAGCCCTGTACATGGGAGGCAAGGAGTAGCCCTCTTCTAAATCACTCACCAATACAAAAATGGTTTTCTCGGGATTCTGAATGAGAGATTCGCCGTATCTCAGCGCCTTTGCGATATGTGTACCTCCGCCGAGCTGTACATTCATAAGAAGATCAACAGGATCTTCCAGGTGAGATGTCAAATCTACTACCTCGGTGTCAAAAATGATTAATTGGGTGCGTACACTGCTCAGTTTGTAGAAAATAGCTGCCATTACCGAGCTGTAAATAACGGAATCCAGCATGCTCCCGCTCTCATCGACAGCAATAATAATCTCCCACTTACTGTGAGGCTGAGCATTTCCGTCAAAATACAAACGATCTATAACCAGACGACGATTTTGCTTATCGTAATTTTTCAAGTTGCGCTGAATCGTTCGCTTAAAATTCAAATTTCGCAAAGTCCGAACAGAACTGCTGTTATAACGGCTTCTTTTTCCAAGCGGACTTGAACGTACGTGGGTCTCGAGCTTGTCTTGCAGTTCTTCCACCACCTGGCGGACGATCTCCTTCGCACTTCGCAGAACATCGCTTTTCATCCGTCCTTTGAACTGCAATATGCTTTTTAGCAGAGCCATATTAGGCTGCAGTGATTCTAGCAGCTTGCGATCCGTCAACAATTCGCTGAGACCATACCTTTCAAGCGCCTGCTTCTCAATAATTTCAACGGTAGGTGCAGGGAACAGTTCTCTTACTTTATGAAGCCATTTGGGTACGGTAAGCTGGGACGGACCTTTTCCTCCTGACTTTCGATATCCCTGCTCCTCACCATACTCTCTGTCATACAAATAGGCCAATATCTCATCGATCTCGGTATATTGAAAATGATCCGCAGTGTAAGCATCCGTATCCTCAAGCTGCGCATCGGCAGTATCCCCAAGAATCAAGCGCCATCTATTCAATGTTTCAGCCTGCTTTGGCTTCGTTATCTCTATACCGTCTTCTTCTCGATTCACAGCATCCATTTTGCAAACTCCTTTCGAATTGCTTCATCCAGCAAGCTCGCTTTTTGGATTGTACTCTCTTCAATAGCAGGTAACTCAAGCTTATGATCATGCACTTGATGAAGGCCGGCTACACGCTTGGCAATCATCTCGATCTCTTCCTTGGTGAAATACGTAAATGCAAGCCGAAGCTCGGGAATCATCTGCATAAATTCTTCATAAGACATCTCTTCCAGTAAAAAATTCAATTCCTGAATAAGATCATTATCCATTAAGAAAATGTCCCTCGCAGCCTCAAATACACCTTGTAAATATTCTGCCGTTTGGCGCACCTTATCAGGAGTACCATGGATGTAACTTTTAGCACGATCAACGATTTCAGCTCGTCCATACTTACCTTGGCTGACAAGCATTGCAATGACTACTCCTTCAATCCGAGGCGCCAAGTCTGTGCTTGCAAGAAGGCTGTACAAGGCATTCTGGAATGCAGAAGGCTGAACCTGATCTTTCATGTTGTCACCCAGCATTGCTAACAGCTTTAAACCTTGGATAATTTCACTATGCTCCTCTACTCTCGGTTTAGATAAGTGATGCAGTATCGTCACTGCATTGTCATAGGCTTCTGCCATAAGCGCGGGAAGTTGCAGATTTCTTGTTAATCCCAGCATATTCCGATGGGTATGAATCCTGTACAATTTATGCAAAGTTCCACAAAGAGACAAGAAGCTTCCGTCTTGACGCAGCGCTTGCTCTACCTTTGTGCATATGGGTTCCGCAAGATGCTCTAGTCCCATAAGAAGCACCTTAAGCAGCCAGTCGGCTGCCGCTTCGCTGTGATGCTCGGGAAGTTCTAAGAGCCCTTCTTCTGCTTTACGAATGGCAGCCTCCTTTATCGAACCGCCATACAATGAGCTTTCAATCAATTTCGCTTCAACGCCGGCAGAATATCCATAGGTCCAAGTCTCGCGGACCAAATTCATGTCCGTGTACTTTGTCCAATCAGGCCCTGATTCCCTAACCGCAAAACCGGTATCTAGAAAATGCACCGAATGCATGAATTGGCTGATTTGACGATGTTTTCGTTTGCTATACAGTTCTAGTGCCTTTTTGCGTTTACCAGTGGAACTCGTTTGAATCCGCAGTGAGGCACACTGTGCTTTGAAATCCTCCACGATTGGAACAGAAAACTCATTGGCGGCAAGCACACCCATCATTTCCCCTGTCAGAAGTCCTTCCAGTGCCTCGATCGGCTTGTTGCGAGCCAGATTTTGCTCACCTTTAACGAACGAAGAAAGGACTCCGTCAAGCAGCTCATATACTCCGCCTTCCCGTTTTCGCCGGAGTGAGGCAAGACCCTGTATCATGCTGTAAGCTTCGATCGCATCACTTGTTGATGCGGACTCCTGCTCTCTCCTAAGTTTCCGAACAAGTTGAGACAGGAAATTCAGAGATGCGATAGTGAACGGTGAATCAGAGCCTTGCTCGAGTCGTAACCATGCCTCCTGATAATAATTTACGTATGGCATGCCGCTTGCATATCCATTGAGTCGGTCTGCTTCGGCGAAACTGTAAATCATCGGATATATTTGTTCTTTGAGATCATGATATGCTGCCGTCTCATCCGTTCTGTCTGGCTCGTCCTGAAGCAAACCGTAGGTATGAAATCCTCCTGTTATGACCATCACTCTGGAATAACGGGCTGATGCTTCAGCAATTCGCTCACGCATAAAGGATTCTCTAGACAAATCACCTTCGCTGAGAAGCCTCTCCTCCGAGTAACACATGCGCGATAACGTACAGTAGGTAAACACGCCCTCTACAAAATCCTCCGGAGATTGTGAGATTCCTCCTACCTCAAACCACTTTTCCCACAATTCATCAAAGCTTCGGGAATTCGTTCGGAGACATAAACTACGAACAAATTCTGAACCCGCCAGCAAGCTCTCATCCTGATAAGAAGCTTCCTCTCTTCCAGCAGCACGTTCTCTGTAATTTCGATCGATGAAGCTTGCCTTGATACCCCGTTTCGCCGCTTCTTGTATAGCAACATACTCTGGAGAATAATCCAGAAGCGGGTAATAACAGGCTGATCGTTCCACTTCATTCTCATAGGTGTAATAGAGACAGACAGGCGGGCTGGTACCTTCATCTGTAAGCACTTTGATGAGTGGATTCCCGCTTTCAGGTCCTTCGATAAGAAGAATTTCCGGTTTATATTTGTCAATGACCCTTTTTAGCTGAAATGAGCACGCCGGACTGTGATGCCTAATAGGAAAATAAATAATGTCATTGTCATAATTTAAAACTTTTCGTCTAAAAATTTCGTTCAGTTTCGTCTGATCTCCTGAAAGCAAAAGCTCTCCCTCTAGCAGATTCCATGGTGAATCAGCCCCTGCTTCCCTGATCATCCGATCCAACTCCGCTCCTGGTAATAGGCGTCCCAGAGAGCTTCCTCTTTTGCTCTTTCCCTGACCACCTTTGTGAAGTAAGTCTTCAGGATGTTCATATCTTTTTCATCTTCTTTGGCAATGGTACCCAGCATATTTTGAACAACTCTGCCAAGAGAAACGGCTTTGTTGTCGTAATAATAGGAAGTCATCGCACTTTGAACATAAACAGAGACCGCTTCGGCTGTGCTCATCGTAGCATGAGGCATATCTACCTTATATCCTTCGCGAGTCATTCCGCTTCTCAAATCGATAAAGGTTGTGGCCAGTAGCTCCACTACATCCGAATCAATTTCGGCTTCTACACCGCTATGTAATAACAAGTTTTTAGCTTGTGACTCAATGATTTTAGCTTCCATTTTTATATTGTTGATGGGACGAATGGTTTCAAAATTAAACCTTCGCTTCAGTGCTCCGCTCATTTCGTTGACACCCTTGTCACGAATATTGGCAGTAGCAATGACATTAAATCCCGGCTTTGCAAACAGAACGCCTCCGTCAAGCTCCGGTATATTCATTACCTTGTCACTAAGGATACTGATCAGGCTGTCCTGTGCTTCGGAAGGACAACGAGTTATCTCCTCTATACGAGTAATAATTCCTTCCTTCATACCTTTATATATTGGAGAAGGAACGAGTGCTGCTTCAGATGGTCCTTTATCCAGCAGCATGGCGTAGTTCCATGAATATTTGATCATGTCCTCGGTCGTTCCAGCCGTCCCTTGAATTGTATTCAAGCTCGTACCAGCAATCGCTGAAGACAGCAGCTCGCTCAGCATCGTCTTTGCCGTTCCCGGTTCTCCTACGAGCATAAGTCCCCGATTCCCGGCCAGCGTTACAATCGCCCGTTCGATCAGCACATCATTTCCGTAAAACTTTCGGGTAATCGGAACCTCTTCACCGTCCAATACGGCAGGCTTGTCTCTTCCAATGATAAAATCTCGCACATAGGCAGGCGACAAGAGCCAGTTACTAGGACGCTTCCCCTGATCCTCTTCCTTTAAAGCCCGGAGTTCTTTATCGTATAATGACTCCGCGGGCGGTTTAATCATCTCCATTGCACTTGCAGCCACCTTTCTACATCAAAACAAAACAGATCATACGTTCTTATGATAGCACAGCACTTGGTGGAAGCACCAAGAAAACCGCATATTTGGTTGTTATGTCCCTCATGATAGCTCTTCTTCATATGACCAAAGATATAGATGGATTGAATAAATATGAAAAATCTCTTTTACCTTCGACAGTAAAAGAGATTATTGTAATGAGTTATTTAATTTTGTTCACATGGTTGATTGATGGAAGTGACAGGTGCACTTTTTGGCTTACTTTTCCGATTAACCAGTCCGATACTAAGAGAAATCAGGATTAACCCAAGCACAAGAGTAAACGTAATAGACTCTCCCAGCAGAAAAACACTAAAAATGCTTGCCAGCACCGGAATTGCAAATGTATAAGAACCCACGGTGCTTGCTTCCCCGCTGTCCAGAAGTTTGAAATATACAAGCCATCCGGCTGCGATGACAAATATAGAAATGAACAGCAGAATTACTATAAATGAAGATGTCCAATGAATATCTGCCCAGCTTTCTGTCGCTGATCCGGCCAATGTTAAGAATACTCCTCCGATTAGCATTTGCATCGTAACAGCCCACAGGGAATCCAATTGATTGCTTTTTTTCTTCATATATATACTGCCGATCGCCCAGCATAATGCTGAAAGAATAGCTAGTACGATACCGAGCGGGGATAAGTGTCCTTGCAGTTCACCTAAGCTGATCACTGCTACTCCGCTAAATCCAAGAATCAGGCCGATCACCTTAAGCCATGACATGCTTTCACCGAGCCACAGCCATGAGAACAACCCGAGAAGCACAGGCTGCAAAAAGACAAGAGTTGAGAATAAGCCCGCAGGCAAATATCCAATCCCGATCGTCTGCAAACCGTAGTAACCAATAATATTAAATACTGCTAGGATTATATATACGCCTTTATTCTCCTTCCATCTAAGCTTGGAAATATGCCGAGCTGCAATAAAGAGCAGCAGTATGCCCCCTAATAAAGTGCGCATCCCGGAGAATAGAATAGGCGGTACCTCTGGAAGAGCCATTTTGGTTAATGGCCAATTAATCCCCCAGACTACAACCAAAAAAACGACCAATAGGAGCGTCGCTTTGGGTGTCAATTGTTTATTCATTTTAATTCATCCTTTCTATCAACACCGTACATTTACTACATAACTGCTATGCAGTTCTTGTCACACCCATGATTTCACGCTCGTGAAAACCGCTTATCTAGCGTATACTGAAATCAGATATAAATAAAATGAATCTTTTGAATAGAGAGGATAACTATTTAGTTATGACGATAACGCAAATTATGATATTTGTTCGAGTTGCGGAGACATTAAATTTTACTCAAACCGCGCAGGACCTGCATATGACTCAGCCGGCAGTTAGCCACGCCATAGCAAGTATTGAAAATGAGCTGGATGCAAAGCTCCTATTGCGGGATCGGAAACGGGGCGTGCTGTTGACCGATCTAGGGAGAAAGCTGCTGCCGGAATTCCGCGGAATGCTTCAGTATATGGAACGAATTGATCAACAGGTGGCATCCGAAAAAGGACTTGAAGTGGGCACTCTTACCATTGGTGCCTTTCCATCCGCTTCCGCACACTTCCTGCCTCCTATAATTAAGCATATTCGTCAGCAATATCCTAACCTTGTATTTGATTTGCACGAAGGATCAACAAATGAGGTAAAGGAATGGGTTCATACTCGCAAGATTGAAGCCGGTATTATTTTACTCCCTGATCAGGAGGTTGATGTTGTGCCACTGTATAAGGATCACATGATCATCATACTGCCGGAAGGTCACCCTCTTCATCATGAGAAATATATCGACATTCAAATGCTGGATGGACAGGATATGATCTTATGTAAGGGAGGTCATGAAGTTGCCATTCTCGAAGCCTTTGAACGGGAAAACACCCGGCTTAACATTAAATTTACGACTCACAGCATTAGTACATTAGTGAATATGGTACGTCAAGACCTCGGTATAGGCATCGTTTCTGAGCTTGCTATCTCCATGTTCCCTCATGAGCTGACTGTACGGGAGGTTGCACCTAAAATTACCCGCGAGATTGGCATCGCCGTTCCTTCACTTCCTCAAGCTTCCCTGGCTGTGAAAATGTTTGTACGTACAGCAGAAGAGCTGTTTGCTGATAAGCTTTGAATATACTACTCTCCAGTAGACACACTTTCATATACAAAAAGTGTGTCTTTTGCTTTTCTCTTTTCTCTTTTCTCTTTTCTCTTTTCTCTTTTCTCTTTTCTCTTTTCTTTATTTACCGCTTACATCTTGAATCATGTAACCTTAAAGAATACTTCCTGCCGGAATGGAAACCATAATGGAAATGCGGGAGGTAATCACATAATGAATAACAAGGGTATGGATTTACTGAGCAAGTCAGCTGATTTTGTGGAGGAAAACCTTCATAACGGAGTTTTTCATATAAAGTTAATCTATTTATCAACAATGGTTGATACAGAACTGGTAAAAGACGGAATTAGCCGGCCTTTTATGAGGTGTGATACCGCCTCTACTTTCCATCAAGTGCTTTTTTCTACTCTTGGCTGCTCTTTAATCGATGATAAAACAACTCTGTCGGAAATGTTATTGTCAGGTAACGTGATTATTGTATACGAGAATAGAATCTATAAAATGAAGGCTCCCATTGTTGCTAATGACCAACCGCTTCAGGTCTCGGTAGAAACGACGATTCAAGGCTCACAAACAGGCTTTAGTGAAAATATCGATAAAAATCTACTGCTGCTGAGACAAAGATATCCTTATCCTGAACTAAAAGCTGAAAAAAGAGAAGTCGGCAAACGATCAAAAACCCCGGCATATCTCGTTTACGATCAAGCTAAGATCGATTCTAAAATGCTCGCCGACTTTGACCGAAAACTATCCTCAATTAACGCAGAGGTCGTTCAGGCTGTCGGACAAATTGAGGCGTTGATGACTGGGATCAAGTATCGTCTATTTCCAACGATGGTCATCACCGAAAGACCAGACCGAGTAGTTTCTAATTTAGCAGAAGGAAAAATTGTGCTGCTTTTGGAAGGTACACCTTTTGTACTTATATCTCCTGCTGTTTTTTTTGATTTTATGTCAGCCATGGATGATCTGTATCAATCTTTTTTTGTTACACGATCTCTTGTCATTCTAAGATATATTGCACTACTCATAACCATTATTCTGCCAGGGATGTACATTGCAATTGTTTCATTCAACCCGGAAATATTTCGGGCGCAGTTTGCCTTAACGATAGCAGGAAGCAGATCCGCTGTCCCCTACCCCTCTTATGTAGAAGTATTAATTATGATGTTCCTTATTGAAGCTTTGATTGAGGCCAGCTTGCGATTGCCGCGTTATATCGGATCTACTGCAACAACGGTGGGAGGACTCATCCTTGGACAAGCGGCACAGCAAGCAGGGATGATCAGCAGCATTATGGTTGTCATTACATCTGCAGTCGCCATTTCTAATTTCCTTATCCCCATTAATGCTATGAGTTTCGCAATCCGCGTAGTTAAGTATCCTATTATTCTTCTCGCCTCTTTTTTTGGGATGGCCGGGGTCGTATGCGGACTTTTTTGTATTCTGATCTATATGTCTGATATTCGTGTATACGGGCGTCATTATTTACGTCTGTTTGTTAAAGAACCTGATGTCTCCGGGTACAAGGAGGGCGACCCCTATTAGCCGCTATTTCTACTACATGTATTTGCTGGTCATGCTGATCAATACGATCTTTTTTGTCCCGCGAATTCTAATAAATCATCGTTATGATGGAGGGGTAACCGCACTATGGCTTAGTATCCTCATTGGTTCGATTTTAGCCATATGTTTTACTACAGCAATGAATCGGTTTCCAGGAGAAGGCTTGCCTGAGGTATTGGGAAAGTCCCTGAATAAGTACATTCGAATCCCAGTCGTTCTCTTTCTAGCTTTTATGTGGGCTACAGCAGGGGCAATTGTATTGATCACATTTACGGGTGTCACTTCTCGGGTTCTAAATCCGGAAATGAATAATATGATCCTCATTCTGTTTTTTTGTATTATCGGATGCTGGGCTGCGACACGGAGATCTACTTCGCTTATTAATGGACTAGAAATCATTATTATCGTTACACTGCCTATCGTGGTTTTCATAGTGTTCAAAGCGCTCTCGACCTCTTTGTTTTATTGGGATTCTGTTGCCGTATTTACAGATTATGCTCTAGAAAAGCCTATGTATATGGACATCGCAGCAGGTACTTACCCTTTTACCGGCTATATCAATCTTTCGATTTACAATCGAATGTATAAGAATCTGAAGATTAAGCATCTATGGCTTGTTCCTGTAATCGGCTCAGTTTTGATGCTCATCTCTTTTTTTGCACCTATAGGATTGTTAGGTATTGAAGCAGTGGAAGACTATTTATACACATGGATTATTACTGCGGACACACTGCGAATGAAATTTGGTTTTGTCGAAAGAGTGCTGTATCTCTTTCTCTTCGTGTACCTGCTCCTGTCTCTGATGTATGTCGCCGTAAAATGGAACATCGCAATTCAGTTAATTAAAAGCTGCTTCACGAAGAAAAACAGCATTGTTCACAAAAAAACGAAGTTGTTCAAGTGGATTATCGGGATATTGATCAGCATTGCGACCTTCATTTTTGGCATCCAAAGTGATGACAAGACCTTGTTATTTCATGTTCAAAATTGGTTGAAACTACGATTCTCTTCTGAAATTATTCTAGTAGCCATCGTGGTCGCCATTGCCTGGAGGAAAGGAAATGCGAAAAAAAACTAGGATATACACCATCTTTCTTATGGCGCTTTCATTTGCTTTACTGTTTAGCGGCTGCGGCTTCAAGGATATTGACAATCGTTTTTTTGTCACGTCTATTGGTTTGGATAAAGGAGAAAACAAAAAATATAAAGTGTCATTAAAGGTCGCTATAAACTCAACACAAACCGAGCCAGGAAGCTCCAATTTTCAAGTGATCAGCTCAGAAGGTGACACGATTGCTGAGACGATCCGTTTAATGAAATCCAATGTAGACAAAGAATTTGATTTTGGACATGCCAAAACCTTGATTCTTGGAAAGGAATTAACAAATGAAAATCTAAATCAAACCTTGGATTGGGCCTATCGCAGAAGGGATATTCAGCAAATTACTTACATGGCTATTGGGGAGCCGGACGCCCATTCGGTTCTGGAGTTCAAGGTAAAGTCAGAACGAGAAGCCGGTAATGCTCTTGTACTGAGCTTGTCAAAGGACGGAACAGAGTCTCCCTATATCGTCAGCCAATATTTGTTTGATTTTCACCGAAGAATGAGGAATCCGGGTATTGATGCGTTTTTGCCTATCGTCAAAGCATCTAAAGACAAATATGATATCAATCGTACAGCAGTCGTAAGAAACGAAAACATCTACCTGACCCTCTCACCCTCAGAAACAGGTATCTTGAATCAACTGGTTCGAGGGTTTCATCGTTTTGCTCTTCGTTCCGAGCTGAATGGACAAGCAATTGTGATGAACGTGGAGCGTATGAATATAAAATACAAAATATTAACACCACCAAATCAAAAGCCTCTCATACAAGTACAAGTTAAGGCAGCTGGAGAGGCAGAAGAATCTTATGGAAATCTATTTGACGAGTCCTGGGCTGAAGTAAACAAGGCTTTTTCTAAAAAAGTCGAAGAGGATTATACAAAACTTTTAAAAAAACTGCAGCAAAATAACGTGGATCCGATAGGATTTGGACTTCGTTATTACGCCACCCGCCACCATGGTCATCGAGAGGAGCAGGAATGGAAAGAATTATATCCTCAAGTCGAATTTTCTGTCCATGCTGATGTCAAAATGCAAGGTTCAGGTATAATAAAATAATTGAGGAAGTTCAGTGAATCTTCGCGGTGCAGAAATGTAACCAGATATACCACTGCAATCAGGAGAAAAGCCTTCCTTATCCAGGAAGGCTTTCTCATTTTGTTTTTTCAGAGTTCTTCATGTTTGGGTTTCGTCCCAGTGAATAACACTATTCCGCTACGCTTTAGTTTCATTCTTATCTGAGGGAATTTGCTCAAGCAGCATTTGTCGAAACTCTAATTCTTGCTCGTTTTCGTACCCCTTATATACCAGTTCCGAAATATCTTCATGATTAAAAAACACATTGGAATCCTTCGATATATTTCCATGTGGATAGTAACAAGCAACGTAATCCCAAATTGCCAGCGTATCGGAATCAACCTGCATTCTTCCGTAAATCATGAGCGTCTGCTCCCATTCTTTAAAGCGAACGACAGAGCCAATCGGGTATAGGGTACGTTCAGCAGATTGCGTTTGTTTTTCTTTTTGTTGCACCATATGATTTTGTTCATTCATGTAAGTCAGATCTCCTTTAAACCATTTAAATATATTCTATTTAACTTTTACATCCAGTCCAAGTCCAAACAAGCTTGCACCAGGGCCTAATGGAACATGGAATTTGAACCCCTGAAGCCCTGCTTCCGCTGAGGCTCCAACGGTCCCAAGCGATGCGGAGCCGCCAAGATGCAGCTTCTTGTCCGTAAATGGAAGGGGAATATCAACACCGCCCTCATATTTGGTCAGTGTTGCCTCAGCCCCTAATTTCACGCTACCATCTTTATAGCTTGCTTCAAGGGATCCGCCCATTTTCGTCAGTGTACCGTCAACATACTCTCCATTAAAGTCAGTTTTGACTACAGCCCCTTCTAGCTTGAGTCCGTTATTGTCAAACGACGAGCTTCCAGAGAGCGCATCAACGCTGAGTTTTCCTTTTTCGTGATGAATCAATGATCCTTCTTTTTTATGTAATGGCAGGCTTGCGGTTATATTGGGGGCACCCCCGCCGTTTGTCATGGATACGCCGACTGTACTATCTTTAAGCAGTTTTTCACCTGTTTGGCCTACTGTAGCTGTAGTTGTTGCTGCTCTGCCTGCTGTGGTTGCTGCTGCTCCGCCTGCTCCGACTGCTGCGACCGCCCCAGCGCCAACTAATGCGAGTCCACCGCCGGCATTATTAATATCTGCTTCACGGAACTTCGTAGCAATTTGGTGAAGATCGGTTGAAACGTTGTGCAGGCATTCTAAAAACTTACTCATTTGCTGACGAGATTCCTGAAACTGAACATAAAACCGTTCGCGAGTCATTCCTTCCCACTGACTCTGCATTTGTTCTATGCTCCGTGTCAATCCTTCTACAATCTGTCTGCTTTGATTTTGACCCTGTTCGAATTGTTTTCCAACCTGTTCGATTTGCTCTGGTGTAACTTTGATACGATTAGACAAATCTGCTCTCTCCTTAATCATCAAACTAATATATTACTCGGAAAAAATACCCAATTAATATTTAAACACAATTATGGTTTGACCACCATAATATAGAAGTTTTAGGACTATAGATGGTATTTATTGAGCCTATGCTATGAGATATTCATAAATACGAACTTTACATACAAAAAAACGATCGAATTTTAAAGACAAATTCGATCGTCACCTTTGTTTTCTATTCAGCCACCATACGATTGGTCAGCTTACCCAGCTTTTCAATCTCAATCGTCACTGTATCACCAGGTTGTAAATATACACGCTCTTCCTTCGGTAAACCAAGCACAACTCCTTCCGGTGTACCTGTCAAGATAATGTCCCCTGGAAGCAGAGTCATGTGCTGTGAGATATAGCTGACAATTTCGTCACAATGGAAGATCATATCAGAGGTATTTGAGCTTTGCTTCGTTTCTCCATTTACAATACATCGTACATCCAAGTTGTTGGGATCACCAACTTCGTCAGCTGTCACCAGATATGGGCCTAGCGGAGAAAATTTGTCACAGGATTTCCCAAGCAGCCATTGGGGTGTACGCATTTGCAGATCACGTGCGGACAAATCATTTACGTTACAATATCCATAGACGTAATCCAGCGCCTCTTCCTTATCTACATATTTCGCTTTCTTCCCGATAACAATGACTAGCTCAGCCTCATAATCAACTTCACTGCTTACTTTTGGAAGCGGGATGCTGTCTCCATGCCCGGCCAATGTATTATTGAATTTATTAAATAAAATCGGATATTCAGGAATTGCGGCATTCGTCTCCTCTGCGTGTCTGCGATAGTTCAATCCTACGCAAATGATTTTGCTAGGGTTTGTAACACATGGAGCGAAAGTGATCTCTTCCTCTGCCAATATAGCCTTTGTCTGAGCCTCTGCATTGTCCCCAAGAGCATTCACAAGACGCTCCAGCTCAAGTATCCCGGATGCTCCAGCCTCAATAGCAGCATGGATATCCATCGGAACAGAATCCGTATCAGGGAGCAGCGAAACCGCCGTCGCTATATCAATAATCCCTTTGTCCGTCGCAATGCCAAAACGTTGATCATTATTTTTTTGAATTGTAACCAGCTTCATTAATCACTTCGCTCCTTTTATGTATTATGCATTTTTACCGAATACCACGCCTCCATCGATATAAAGAGGAGAACCCATCATAAACTTGGACTCATCTGAAGCGAGAAACAGCGCAGCGTTGGCTACATCATCCGGCCGTCCCAGCTTTCCGCTTAGCTGCCTTGTTTTGAGTGACTCTATTGCTTCCTCCGGGTCGGAGTATGATGAGCGTAAATAATCTTCTACAAAAGGGGTAAGAATCGTGCCAGGCAGAAGTGCATTCACACGGATATTATACTGTGCGTAGTCGACCTGCATCGATTTGGTCAGTGCAAGGACTGCTCCTTTCGTAGCTGAATAGGATGCACGCTTTGCAAGTCCGATCTCGGCTATACAGGATGACATATTAATAATTGAACCGCCTCCCTGCTCCATCATATAGGGAAGAACATATTTAGAGGGGAGATAAACACCTCGGATATTTACGGTGATCACGCGATCCCATTCATCAGGGTCAACCTCATGCAGCATGCCTACCCCGCTGACTCCAGCGTTATTAAATAGAACATCGATCCTTCCGAATTCCTTAATGGCTTGTTCAACCATTGCTTTCACTTGCTCGGAATTCGTTACATCCGCTTTCAAGTATACAGCTTTACCTCCAGATGCAACAATTTCCTCTGTCGTCTCTTTGCCTTTATCTTCATTCAGATCATTAACAATGACGATTGCACCCTCTCTAGCAAACAACAGCGCACTGCTCTTGCCGATACCAGATCCTGATCCAGTAATCAAGGCAATTTTATCAGCCAACCGCAAGGTAATTCCTCCTCTACTCCCCATTTCCAGGCAACTATCTTTCCATATGGTCTTCCGGTTGAGCCGCTTTAACGGTTAATCCGCCGTCTACCATCAACAAATGACCATTCACCTGCATTGCTTCGTCAGAAGCAAGGAATACAACCGCATCTCCGATTTGACGCGCAGTGCCAAGACGTTTCATTGGGTTCGCTTCGATTTCCTTGGCACGAATGACGGGATCAGCTAGAAAATCTGTACACATATCGGTCTCAACCGTGCTTGGACCGACGGCATTTACATTAATCCCAAATTTTCCGAGTTCAATTGCCATACCTTTCGTAAGCATGTGTCCAGCAGCCTTAGAGGATTGGTAATGAGGGATTACTGGGCTCGTGACAACAAGACTGGCTGTAGAGAGCACATTTACAATTTTACCGCTCCGCTTGGGTATCATTTTGCCTGCGGCCAGCTGAGAACAAAGAAATATTGATTTCACGTTTGTATCAAAGGTCCGGTCCCATGTCTCCTCCGTTACCTTCATAAATGGCTCAAATGGAGCGATGCCGGCATTATTCACCAAAATTTCAACTTCTCCAAGCTGCTGTTCGACTGCTGCGAACATCGCTTCAACTTGCACTTTCTTGCCGACATCCGCTTCCACGATCATGGCATTAACGCCAAATGCTTCAGCTTTACGAGCCACTTCTTCGGCAAGCCCTCTATATGTCTCCGATAAATAGTTAATCGCAACATGTGCACCTTCTTCAGCAAGCCGGTAGACAATAGCCTCGCCGATTCCCCGGCTTCCTCCGGTTACAAGAGTAACACGGTTCTCGAGTCTTCCCATCTTCATTCCTCCTATAGACTGGGTCCAATGCGATTGATGCTGAATTCCTGGTGGCCCAGCACTTCAGCTGTTGTCAGCTTACCGTTTGCCACCTCTATAATTTCCTTCCAGATGGCTTCTCCTGCTTGCTCTAAACTAAGTTCTCCTGACAGCATTCCGCTGACATCCACATCCATATTGTCGCTCATCTGCTCGTACATCCTTCTGTTCCCTGTAATCTTAATGACGGGCAGCACTGCAGCTCCTGTCGGGGTTCCCCGTCCAGTTGTGAAGCATACGATGTGTGCCCCTCCCGCTGCCATACCGGATACACATTCAATGTCATTGCCCGGGGAATCCATAAAGTATAAACCGCTTTCAGGAATCTCTTCTGCATATTCAATGATTCCATTGATGGGAGCAGTTCCACATTTACTGATACAGCCAAGCGATTTTTCTTCAATTGTAGACAAGCCCCCGGCTATATTTCCCGGACTGGGATTACCTCCGCGCATATCTGAGCCCATTCGCTCTACTTCTTTTTCAAATCGGTCTACGATCCCAAACAGCCTATTTTTCATCTCCGGTGTTGCACAGCGCTCGGCAAGCACATGCTCAGCCCCGATGATTTCCGTTGTTTCGCCAATAACGATACCGCCGCCATGGGCGATAAGCGTATCACTGGCTGCACCCAGTGCAGGATTAGATGCCAATCCGGATGTTGCATCTGAACCACCGCATTTGACACCAACCTTCAGTTTGCTGATCGGCACAGGTACTTTCGGCATGTCATCCAGCTGAGCTTTCATTTTTTTGGCCAGCTCAATTCCGTGCGTAATCGCTTTGACCGATCCACCCACAGATTGTATATCGAACATTTCGACCGGTTTCCCCGTCTTCTTGATTTCTTCAGCCAGTGCAGCAGGATCCACCACTTCACAGCCGAGACTGATGATAAGCACGCCTCCAACATTCGGGTTCTTTCCCGTCCCAGCCAGCATGTTAAAAGTGCGCTCTTTGTCAGCACCGATCTGTGAGCAGCCATGCTGATGCGGAATGGCAACGGTATCCGGCACCATCTGCATGATCCGGTTTGATACCTGGTTAGAGCAAATTACGGTCGGAATGATTAATAGATGATTGCGGATTCCAATATCTCCATTCGGCCGTTCATAACCTAAGATCGTGTTCATGCTTTTGCCCCCTTGCCAGCTTGGTCGCCTCTGCCGCGCAAACCTTCAATGTTGTGTACGTGCACATGCTGTCCTGCGCTAATCTCCATACTCGCCTGACCGATGACTTCACCATACTTCTTCACTTTCGTACCTGCTGGTATATCCGCCAAGGCTATCTTATGTCCGAACATGATGTCATCAATTACTTCCAAATGAAAACGGTTACCATTAAAAACATAAGAAATCTTTTCTCCAGCCTTGATGTCTTTAAGTGCTGTAGCTACATGATCATCTGCATGCATTTGAATGACATCAGCCGCAGTTTGGATTTCTCCTTTCATGATAATCACCGCCTTTTATATGAGGTAAAAGCGCTACCATAAACCTTAAATTAACAATGATGGTTCCACCTGTCAATAGTTCGATTGATCTCTTCTACTTTTATTGCTTTACAACATCAGCAGACAAAATTTCGATTAAAATATATTCACAAATCAACTCATAACTGTTATAATAAATATTATAGTTAAAACCAAATATGTTGTTTTTGGGAGGAGCCTGCCACATAAGGCCCCTCTCTGTTTGTTTTAAGGTGTATTTACGGGGAATTTGCGTAAATACGCCTTTTTTTGCTTTGAGAGTGGATATTTCGCTCTAAAATGAAACAACATAATGTGGAAACGAAAGGAGAAAGATATGGAATTTATTTTGCATCTTGTACTCATCCTCATCTTCACTAAACTAGCAGGTCACCTGTCCCTCAAATTGGGCCAGCCCTCAGTTCTTGGTGAACTGATCGCCGGTGTAATTCTTGGACCGGCTGTCCTTGGATGGATACACCAAACATCTTTTATTCATGAATTTTCAGAAATCGGTGTACTTATACTGATGTTCATTGCCGGCCTTGAAACCGATTTGGAGGAGCTGCGCAAAAACTGGAAGGCGGCACTCGCAGTTGCGGTTGGAGGTATCATTCTTCCATTCGCGGGAGGATATAGTGCGGCACTGTCCTTTGGGATTGAGCAAAACCATGCCCTCTTCCTTGGGCTTCTATTGTGTGCCACATCGGTGAGTATCTCTGTCCAAACCCTGAAAGAAATGAACAAATTGAATTCACGAGAAGGTACAACGATACTAGGAGCAGCTGTTGTTGACGACATTCTTGTCGTGGTGCTGCTTGCAGTTATGATGAGTTTACTTGGGACAGGAGAAACGGTAAGTATCGGTTCTCTTATTGGCAAAAAAGTATTGTTCTTTGTTGTTATCATTGCAGCAGCAATATGGGTAGTTCCGCTGGTCATGAAGTGGCTCAGCAAACTTAAAGTGTCGGAAACGGTTATTTCCGGAGGTGTCATCATCGCCCTGGCCTTTTCCTACTTTGCTGAATGGATGGGCGTTGCCGGTATTATTGGTGCTTTCGCAGCAGGAATCGCCATTTCACAAACACCTTATAAGCATACAGTAGAACACAAACTAGAGCCGATTGCTTACAGCTTGTTTGTTCCCGTGTTCTTTGTCAGCATTGGATTAAATGTGAATTTTGAAGGTGTTGGTTCTCAGATTGGATTTATTATTGTAATTAGTATAGTTGCCGTTCTAACGAAGCTGCTTGGCGGGGCACTGGGTGCCAAACTGACGGGATTCAATATGCATTCTGCCTTTTCAATCGGAACGGGAATGATATCTCGAGGCGAAGTAGCGCTGATTATAGCGGGAACAGGTCTTGCGTCAGGTTTACTTGACCCTGAGTACTACACTTCGGTAATCATTATGGTGATTGTAACGACTCTCGTAACTCCACCGCTTCTGAAGATCATGTTTGCAGATAAATACAGTAATAATTTAAGTCAAACCGTTTCAGAGAAATAAGGATCATATAAAAAAAGGTAGGACATTCTTTGAGAAATGTCCTACCTTTTTTACTAGGTGACAGTGCAGCATTCTAATTCAATTCTAATTCATATCTTTTGGATTTTGTACTCAATCCGTTGGATTCCAGAAACTGCTCTGCTTGATCATTCTCTGCTAATACATCGATTTCTATCGCATCTGCCTTTCTATCTTTAGCCAGCTTCAGAATATACTCGATTAAAGACTGACCCACGCCTTTTCCACGAACCTCTTCATGGACACAGAAGTCGCGGATATATACGACCTTTCTTTCTTTGTAGATCTTGTGCTCCTTGACCTGTTCCTCATTTACAATTGTATAGCCTACGATTGCATGATCGGTCGTCTCCGCAACAATCACCGATGACTCGCCAGCATTTAAGTAGTGGAGAACCTCTTCTTCTGTATAGTTCTCAGCCAGCTTGTATAAATCTGGCCTTCGATCGGCAATAACTTCATCATAATCCTTTCTTAACTGAACTATGAATCGACTATCCGTTTCAACAGCATCACGAATTCGAAGGTTCAAAACGATCACTCCTTGTTTTTGTCATCATTTTTGACTTCCAAAAGTAAAGATATCTTTATTCTTACCCATTTAAGTAATAAAAGACTTTGATAACAAGATTATTTTCCATCTTTATTTACAGTTGTACCGCTGCCAGATTGACTAATTACAATATTCGGTGCACTATCTTCGGTTCTTCGCGACCCGTAACTATGAAGAACCATTCCGATAACGACGACAATCATGCCAACCCAGGAGATTGTTGAAGGGATGGCAATGGACAAGATTAGAACCTCGCCAGCTAGTGCAAATAACACCTCCATCGATTGTGTAGCTTCCACCGCAGCCAATTGCTGCATATTATCTCTGACCAAATCTGTCGCTTTGAAGAAAAGGACCGTTGCAATCACACCTGAGCAAAGAGCGACTAACAGTGACTGAACACTTTGGTCCAGACTTGGCAGTCCTACTGAAGCAGCCCCATATATTGAGAGCAAAATCCAGAAAGGCAGGCTGGCCAGCGTCATGCCAAGCACCCTCTGATACGCATCCAATCTCCCCTCGCACAATTCCATCATCTTACGATTTCCAAGCGGATAGGCAAAGGATGCGACGAATACGGGGATTACTCCCAGCAGCATGTTTTCTAATGAAAAGCTTTTTGCATGCTCAAGCTGCATTAGTACAATTCCTAACAAAATAATGAGTGACATGAGCAGTCCTTTGATAGGAATTCTACCTTTTACCCGAAGCTGTCCCTGTGAGGTTCGAAGCGTTTCGGTGAACAATGGTGCCAGAAGCATTCCGGCTATAATTGTGAACTGCCATGTTCCGGCTACAAGCCAGCCTGGAGAGTAAGCAGCGGCAAAGCATAATGGAGCATAAAATAGTCCAAAGCCGGTACAGCTCCAAAGGATCCATGTTTTCGGCCGTTTTTTCATTTCAGCAAAAAGCGGTCTTACATTTTTTCTAAGCAGCACAATAATGAAAAGAAAAGGAATCATAAACATGTATCGTAAAGATGCGCTCCAAATCCAGCTCCCGCCTGACAATTCCATCGAAGCGTTCAATACAAAGGTAAAAGCAAAAAAGAATGCAGCACAGATGCCTAGAAGAATGGGTCGCATATGTAATTCACTCCTGGTTCATTATTTACAAATTCTCACTTATACTTATTCCGATATTCGGAAGGAGACATCAAGCAATACGTTTTAAAGGCTCGCGTAAAAGAATACAAGCTGGTGTATCCAATACTATATGCGATTTCTGTAACCGTGGCTGAGGACTCACGCAGCATAGCTTGGGCTTTGTCCATCTTCACTTGTGCTATATACTGCGCTGGTGAAATTCCTACAGCCTTACTAAACTCTGTTGAAAAATAGGTGCGGTTTACTCCGGCAAACTGTGCGACTTGCTGCACTGTAATTCCCTCTGTGGCATGCAGCCTGATGTGGTCCGTGCTTTTGCTAACCCATGACTTTTCCGGATACACAGGAAGTTCCTCTCCTGACTTTATCAACTGTCCAAGCAGACCAAAAAGCAGCCCTCTGAGTCCAAAGCTTACAGACTGACTTCCTGATCCGTTCTGCCTGAGCATGTCCATTATACCAGTCACTTGTTCTTGCAACTTAGAGTTCCATCTATTAATGAGGTACGGTTTATTCTGTCTTAGTCCGGCAGTTATTAGTATCTCTTCCATTTCAGGACCATCCATTGCAAGCCAGGACAGACGTAAGGTCTGCTCGTCCGGTTTTTTGTAGTATAGATAAGTTCTACCTGGGTACATGCAGAACAGATCACCCGCGTTAAGCAGAGTACTCTCTCCTTCGTATTCAAACACCAGTGTGCCTTCCCTAACAAAATGAATACTGTAACATTCGATTCTTCTCGGTCCTACCCGATAGTTTGGCTTTGCAATATTGCTTCCGGATCTCACAATCCAAGCTTGGCTTCTCTTGTCCATTTCGATAGGAGTATAGTAGAGAAACTCGGCAAACTCATGATCGAATTCTTGTAAATAAGCAGGCTCTATTTGGATTACCTCCTGATCATAACAAACAAAATGTTAAATCTATCATACATTAAGTTATTCCGCCTGTGCGGCTCTTTTTTTATAATTCTAGAAGAAGGAGGTTTTTCAGATGAAAAGACCTAACATCTTGTTAATCACGAGTGACCAGCAGCACTGGGATACCATAGGTGCTTTCAATAAAGAAGTACATACCCCGAATCTGGATCGCTTAGTTCGAGAAGGAACAACGTTTAACAGAGCCTATTGTCCTAACCCAACCTGCACACCCAGCCGTGCCTCAATCATAACCGGCATGTATCCAAGTCAGCATGGTGCCTGGACTCTCGGAACCAAATTGCTGGAGGACCGCCACACGATTGGAGAGGATTTTCAAGAAGCAGGTTTTCAAACCGCATTAATTGGAAAGGCTCATTTTCAGCCCTTAGTTTCTACTGATGCTTACCCTTCGCTGGAAGCACATCCGGTCGTTCATGATTTTGATTTTTGGAAAGGGTTTAACGGTCCTTTTTATGGCTTTGATCATGTGGAGCTAGCACGAAATCATACCAATGAGGGTCATGTCGGTCAACACTATGCATTATGGATGGAAGAAAAAGGCCTTAGCAACTGGAGAGATTACTTCCTGCCGGAAATCGGAACGATGGATCGTTCTCAGACTTACAAATGGCCGATACCTGAGAAGTATCATTACAACACGTGGATCGCTGAACGTACCAACGCTCTACTCGAGGATTATAAAGATAAGGAGGAGAGCTTTTTCTTATGGTCCAGCTTCTTTGATCCGCATCCGGAATATTTAGCCCCCGAGCCGTGGGATACGATGTATGATCCCGACCAATTAAGCATTCCAGCCATAGTGCCCGGCGAACATGATCATAATCCGCCACATTTCGGCAAAACTCAAGAAGAGAACCCTGACTTCTCCTACTTGTCGGAAACAGGTCAGGGCATTCATGGATATCGTTCTCATCATTACTATGAGTACGGCACGCGGGCGAGGCTTACTGACTATGACAGAAGAAAACTCGTAGGCGTCTACTATGGCATGATCAGCCTGATGGATAAATATATTGGCAAAATACTGGATAAGCTTGATGAGCTTGGTTTAACGGACAATACCATCGTCGTATTCACAACAGACCATGGACATTTCTTTGGACAGCATGGCTTGCAGGCAAAAGGAGGTTTCCATTATGAGGATCTCATTAAGCTGCCGTTCATCGTAAGATACCCTGGACATGTTCCAGCAGATAAACAAAGCGATGCAATTCAGTCTTTGGTTGATTTAGCCCCCACCTTCCTATCGTTTTGTGATTTGCCTATCCCACATGCGATGACAGGTGTCGATCAGAAAAACGTATGGCTCGGACAATCCGCTCAGGTTCGTGATCACGCAATATGTGAGTTCAGACATGAACCTACGACTATTCACCAGAAGACTTATGTCGATACAAGATTTAAAATCACGGTCTACTACAACCAAACATACGGTGAAATGTTTGACCTTCAGGAGGATCCCAAGGAACTGAACAATTTATGGGATGATCCTTCCAGCCAGGAGCTGAAAGCGGAGTTACTGCTGAAATATATATGGGCAGAATTAGGCAAAGAACCTATGCCTATGCCAAGAATAACTGGAGCCTAACTGAATATGGGGCAAAGATAAGCCACATGAACAGATTCGTGTTCGTGCGGCTTTTTTTTTACAGAAAAATGTATGTTTGTCACCTGTTCTTTCAAAATTGTAAATACATAAACACGATGTTTCAGGAAATTTAAATCTCCTTGATCGTCGCTTTCCAATTTGAACCGTGCAGATTCCCCAATTTAGACGACAATACTGTAACCCTCATTGTAAACATTTCCCCTCTCGTCCTCACTATAATAAAAATTGCCTGACAGCCCGACAGCTGGAAATCAAATAACAGGATGTAAACTTCAATTCATACCGAAGATGATTTTTACTTTAAGTAGAAGGCATTTTGGGTAATACATAATATCGTGAGCTTACAGCTTAGATTGGGAGGATGATAATAATGAATAAAAAGAGTATGAAATTGGCCGCTGCTGTGATGTCCGCAGGTCTTCTGGTGGGGAACGCAAGCTTTTTTGGAGGACAACCTGCAAGTGTTGTTGCAGCTGCCACTTCTGTCAAAGCCTCAGATGTCTTATTAAAATATAACAATAAAAACCTGTCTGCTGCAGGGAAGCTCGTTAACGGAAACACCATGATTCCAATTTCAGTGTTAAGAGATCATTTTGGTCTAAAGATCAATTATGATGCTGCGTCCAAAACATACCGCGTCGGCAGTGGAGTAACGCAGATGAAGCTGGAGGTATCTGATTACGGCATTTCCACTTATATAAACGATCGCTATATCGGCGATAACAGCACGAACTACGAAGCAAAAAATATTAATGGTAAATTGTATGTTCCATTCCGTGTACTTAAGGAGTATTTGGGTTTCCAAGGGTCATATAGTTCATCCGCAAAGACCTTAACGCTTAAAAAACAGCAATTGAATAAAGTCAACATCACTTCAGAAACCATTTCAAGCCGTGAGAACAATTCAACCATAGAAATTCGTTATCCTAAACTAAGCGGACTTGCAAATGCAGAAGCACAGGAAGCCATTAATAAAACCTTCAAGGATAAAGCCGAAGCATTTGCAGCAGAAGCGAAGAAGTCAGCAAAAGAACGTGATGCTGACGTTGAACGTCCTTACGAGTTCCATGGCACCTTCCTTGTTACCTTTAACCGTGAAGGTGTACTCAGTATTGCGGTAGATCACTATGAATACTTGGGCGGTGCCCATGGTATCACTTATCGTGAAGGATTTACCTTCTCTTTCAAAGACGGGAAGCAGCTTTCCTTGGACGATCTGCTGCACTCCTCGGATAGTGCCAAGCAAAAGCTGGATCAAATGCTGAGAAAAGAAACGGCTGAGGACCAATACGACTTCGGTTTTAACGGACTGAAGGAAGATCCTGATTTCTTCGTTACGGAGAATGGACTGACTATTTTCTTCCAAGTATATGAGATTGCGTCGTATGCAGATGGATTCCCAACCTACACGTTTAACTTTACTTCTCTGCTTCCAAAAGGAACCGATCCTTTTGCAGCTGCAAAATAATATACTTTAACAAGCTTAAATACAAAAAACCTTTGGGGCGAACCCAAAGGTTTTTTTGCAATCAAGATACTTTTACGGGTGTTTGCTCACCCTGCCATAACAGCTGCATCTCTGCACTGCTCTCCAGCAATTCATCAAGGGTTCCTTCTGCCTCAATTCGCCCGTCTTTCATCACAATAATATGATCCGCCTTAAGGAGGGCTGCCCTTCGATGAGATACCGCAATACAAGTAACATCATCTTCTTTGAACAATCCTTCCCATATTTGCCGCTCAGTCTCGACATCAAGAGCGCTGGATAAATCATCGAAAATATAAAGATCTGAATCCGTCATAAGCATACGAGCTGTTGCCGCCCGCTGGATTTGCCCTCCGGAGAGCATCACTCCTCTTGGCCCGACAAGCGTATCGAGTCCGTGTTCCAAATCACCTACATCCTTGTTCATGACAGAGAGACTCATGGCCCGTTCCAGTGCTGCTTCTGCATTGTTCTGCTTGCCCTGAACGATGTTTTCCTTCAAGGTATCGCTGAACAATCGCGGCACCTGGGGAGTGTAGGCTGCTCTGGGAGGTGTCAGAAATGCTGCCGGGTTAACCTCTTCACCATTCCAGCAGATTTTTCCGTCCTTTTTGGGCAGTAAGCCCAGCATCGTACGGACTAA
This sequence comes from Neobacillus mesonae, assembly GCA_023715865.1. Taxonomy (GTDB): domain Bacteria; phylum Bacillota; class Bacilli; order Paenibacillales; family Paenibacillaceae; genus Paenibacillus. The sequence goes on along the minus strand of JAMBOW010000001.1, from coordinate 543,966 downwards.
AGTCGATTTACCCGAACCAATTCGTCCCGTAATAACGAGAAATTGGCCGCGTTTCAGCCGGAGGTTAATATTCTGAATACCATTATCCGAATTGGGATATTGGTAGGAAAGGTTATTGATTTCAAGCTTCCTAAATTTATCCTCTGGATCTTTTCTGACAACAGGCAATTCAGGAGGATCTTCATATAAGTAAATTTCACGATGATCAATGACCCGATCCTCCTCACCGGGGCGAAACAGCGTACGCATCCGGTCAAACGATACCTTAAGTCGTTTATGCTGAAATACCATATAACCAAATAATGAAATACTGAAGCCAATGCTTGTTAAATAACTTGTAAAGAGAGCAAAATCTCCAACTGTAAAGCTTCCGTTTCTCATTTCAGCTGCGCACATCAAGAGAATAAGTCCCGTACATATACTGAGGATATGCTGATTGAGCGATCTCATCCATTGCTTGAACAAGTTATCCCTGAGCGCTGCCTGACGTCTCTCTTCATTCAGCTTCATAAATCTTGTATGCACATGCTCTTCAGCCTGCCCCAGCTTCAAAGCCTGAACTGCACCAAAAGTTTCTGCAATAAAGCTCGTTATGCGTCCGGTAGCCTCTCTGTTCTGTTGACCATAACGGCGGGCACGGTTTCCAGAAAGATTATTAAGTAATGTAACGATAACGAGAGGCAATACAGCAACCAGGGTTATCTTCCAATTTATGCTGGCCATGATGGAGATTGAGACCACTGCGAATACGAGCATTCCCCAGAAATCAACCCAGGACTCTACATATTCTACTACCTCGTCTACGTCATCTCTAAAACGGCTCATCGCCTCTCCTGGCGATGCAGGAAGATTCCGTCCAGGCCAGCGCATAATTCCTGCAAGCATATTGGTTCGCAGTATTGCTTGTATATGATAGATATAGGTTACCCATTCGTAAAAAGCCATGAGTACCGTTCCAACTCTTGTCACCCTGATTGCGACCATTACCAATAGCGGTACAGCAAGCCACATATAATCAGCAGTATCCGCTGTAGCACGATCAAAGAACCATTGCATTGCAAGACCAATGCCCAAAGGAAGTGAGTGACAGATACACCACAGGAATCCGTTAATGATGAACAAAAAAGGCTTAAATCTAAACAATCTTCCGATAAAACCTGCTACAGTCATGCCAAATCCTCCTCTCTGCCTGTGACCAGAAGTCTTGCATAATGGGAGGCAGGGTCTTTTGCCAGTTCATTCCGTTCTCCAAATTCCAATATACGCCCATCGCCAAGCACCAGAATTTTATCGACCTGATTAAGTGTGGCAAGCCGGTGGGCAATAATGATTCCTGTACATTCCTTCATCATCTGATCTACGGCAGTCTGAAGCATGGCTTCTGTTGCTGCATCCAGCCTGGAGGAAGGTTCATCCAATATGACCAAGCTCGGCTTGGTGAGAAATACCCGGGTTAATGCAAATAACTGAGCCTCTCCTGCAGATAAAGAAGTCCCACCTGTGGAAAGCCGTGTATCTAGGCCCATCGGCTGTGCGTCAATCCACCTGCGGAGCCCTAATTGATCTGTTTTCTCCAATATTTCATCATCCGATATTTCGCTGTTAAAGAGGGTCAGGTTCTCACGAAGCGTACCATCAAATAACTGTACATCTTGGGTCACCATACCGACACGCCTGTATAGTGCTGGTAATGTCAGCTTCGTTACATCAACACCGCCAACCTTAATCACTCCGCTGTTAATGTTATATAACCTTAGCAGCGTCCTGCTGAGGCTGGACTTTCCACTGCCGGTTCGTCCGATAATGCCAAGAACCTCTCCTGGTTTTAAGCTGAAATGAATGTCGTTAAGTATCGGTTTATCTTCGTTATATCTAAAATAAACGTGATCGAATTCCAGTCCCAAGGCTCCTTCTGGAAGCTTCTCTACCTGTCCATCCTTGATTTCGCTTCGAAGCGATAAGAGCTCCCGTGACCGAAGCATGCCGGATTTTGCCTTTTGAAATTCCTGAATCTGATCTCCCAATATTTCAATAGGCTCATTGAGCATTTGAGTGTATTGATAGATAAGATACAACGTTCCAAGACTGATTGCTCCAGTTAAGTAATAATGAACACCAAGCAGCAGCACAGCCGTAACTGCAAGGGCAAATAAGATGACAGTCGTATTCCAGGGAATTACCCGAAGCATCCAAGCTTTCCTTCCTTTAAGGAACACAGCACGCATCAGACGATGAAATCGATTCATAACATAGGGAACGTGACCATTCGCCTGAACGTCTTCTATTCCAGCGATACGCTCTTCAATTAAACCAAACAGTATCGCACTTGCTTCTCTCTCGGTCTTCGAAGAGTTCACTCCAAGGTTGCGAATAATGACCATAAATAAGACCGCCAGTAATGTAAAAGCTGTCATGACAAGAGCGATTGGTACATTAAGAGTAAACATGAACCCTAGAATTCCCGCCAGCAATACAAAGCTTCCGACGACCTGGACAATAAACATTGCAAAGAAGTTGGATATCGCTGTAACATCTCCATCTACTCGCTCGATCATCTCACCGGGTGTTTTCAGGTTATGAAATTTCATATCTAAGCGCAGGCAATGCTTCAGCAGATCTCCGCGCAGCCGGTTGGTAGCCCTCCATGACACATCGTTTCCGAAGTAACTGACGGCGACCGTAATCAGCTGGTTTACAACAGCAACCGCTAAATAGATTCCTGCCAGCTGGATGAGATTTGATACCAATCCGCCTTCAGCAGCAGTATCAATAAACCGCTGAACAATTTGCGGATTAATAAGCTGTAATCCTGTTGATGTCAGCAGCATTACGAGTAGTAGCAGCAATCGGCCTTTAACTGGTTTCAAATACTGCAGCAGCCATGACATCGATAATTTTTCTTTCTTGGGCACTATCGCCCACCCCCATCTACTAGCTGATATATGTATAGCTTACTTACATTTGACCTAAGGTCATTTGGCAGTAAATCATTAACAGTCTACATGAAAACAACTTCCATTCCTAGGTAAAAAATAATTATAATTCCAAGGATAATCAATACTCTGAGAAGGAAAAAGAAAATATTTCATAGAACATATATTAAAATTTCTGAATGGGGGAAGCATCGTGTTATATTTGTCCATCAGTGTATTAATTGTCATCATTTCAATCTACGCTTTTAAGATAAATCGTATCTCATCTCCTTTCTCAAAAGGTGTTATACTTGCTTTTTTCTTTTCAATTATGGCCGTAGTCTGTTTAGCCCAGAACTATATTGTGAGCCTGATACCAGGAGCAAGTGACGGCATTGCCGTATCTAACCAGATAGCAAGATGGATTATAGGTTAAGACGGATGGTCACAAAATAAATTTGCGGAGATGTTCAGTTTCTCTATTTATTTCACTTTATTTATCATCATCTTGTATCCCGTTATTCTTGTGACCGAATCAAAATTATGCCAGAAGGCTGCTGCACAAAAAAGACACAGCTAGTGTCGCTGTGTCTTCACTTAGAAACTTCTAATCCTACTCTCAGTTGTCCCGCTGTTCAAAAGTAAATTCCTGTGTGCTTATGTACTATAGTCAACAGGCAATCCTATTCCCAAAAAATAGTCTGACCTCCCTTTAAACGGGACAGTCCTTCTACAAAAAAGTAATCGCCGTAAATTAGCGGAACGTCCACATTTCTCTGCTCAGGATAGTGACTCGTTCCATGTAAAAGAAGTCCTTCCTCCTGTTCATTATCCAGTGTACTGTATTGTTCATGTAAGGATTTTAGAATTTTCTCACCTGCTTGTGCGTAGGTGTGCTGCTCGTATTCGTTGACTACATTAGACAGCATCAGCAGACCGCAGGCTGCACAGGCTCCCGCCGAGGAATCACGCAAATGCTTCGTATTTTCAGGAGCACGGAAATCCCAATGAGGTACTGAATCCTCGGGCAGCTGGGAAATAAAGAAATGTGCTGCTTGCTTGGAGGCGTCTAAATAAGCTTGATTCCCGGTATGATGATATGCAAGCACAAGTCCGTAAACAGCCCAAGCTGTACCTCGCGACCATGCTGATTCCGGGTCATAACCCTGTCCTCCGATGTACTCTGCCACCTCTCCGCTCTCTGGATCAAAACGTACAATATGACGAACAGAACCATCCGGACGTATAAAATGGGACAATACCGTATCCATATGTGCGTTCGCTACATGCGCGTATCTTGGATCTTTTGTTTCCCGGGATGCCCAGTACAAGAGAGGGACGTTCATACAGCAGTCTATGATAGCTAGTCCTGCATTATCTTCCCCTTCTCTCCAAGGATTCCATGCTCTAATGTATCTGCCTTTTAGATTGAAACGTCCCACTAAATAATTGGCAGCCTTCAAGGCACGGCGACGGGAGATGACATTACCGGTGAGCTTGTAATTCGCTATACTAGTCAGCGTCCACATAAAGCCTAAGTCGTGGTCCAACCGGTCATAACCATCAAGCACCTGGTCCAACTTCTCTTCGCACTCGTCTGCCAGCTCTCTAAAACTCGTCTCTCCACTTCCTTCGTATAACAGCCACAGCATACCTGGCCAAAACCCTGCAGTCCACCACGCCGGATCTTCCAGCACATACCTTCCGTCCTGACTTGCATGAGGAAAGTTAGCTCCTATTCGCTTCGAAGTTTGTAATACTTTCTGAACCGTTTGCTGAAATGCTTCATGTGCCCAATCTTTTTCGGTAGCTACTTTACTTACTCTGATATCGCTGTTCATTATGCACCGCCTCTAAGAGATTTGTAGAACATCGTTTGTAACAGGAATATGCATCATAATCTCAGTCCCATGCCCAAGCTCACTTCGAATCTGGAAGATGAATCCCTCACCAAAAGCAAGCCGCATACGTTCTGCAACATTCAGCATGCCAAAACCGGATTCTAAAGGACTCTCCCCTCTCATTGTTTGATGTACCATCAGATGTGATGATAATTTATTCTGTATATCAACCAACGTCTGACGATCCATACCAGCACCGTCGTCCTTGATGGATATGATCACCTCCTTGGATTTATTTATAGCGGTAATCTTAATCCTGCCTGCTTTCTGATCCAGTCCATGAATCATGGCATTCTCCACGATCGGCTGTAGAATGAACCTAGGCACCCGTAATAAAAACGCTTCCATATCTATATTGAATTCAATCTGCACTTTTTCCTTTTGCCGCATGTTCATCAGCTCAACATAATGCCCCAGCAGTTCCACTTCCTCATGCAGCGTGATCTGATCTTTGTCTCCACTTATCGTCATACGGAGCAGAACAGATAAGGAGCTGATCATTTTAGCGCTCTCCTTGTCCCCAAATCGGAGCACCTTCATACGAATGGAATTCATAACGTTAAAGAGAAAATGAGGATTAATCTGTGCCTGCAGCATCGCAAGTTCTGCTATTCGCTTACGCTGTTGAGTTTCCGTAACCTCCGCAATCATCTCCTGTACGCGATCCAGCATCTGATCAAATGAGGTCCCGAGTCTTCCGATCTCATCCTGGCCTCTAATCCCTGTCCGAACGAGGAGATTGCCTTGCTGAACCTTGTTAGCAATTCTGCCCAGCTTAACAAGCGGATTCGTGTGTCTGCGGATAAAAGCAAGCAGCATAAGCAGTATAGCTCCAAATAAAACCATCTGCAGCAAAAATACCTGATTAAAAATCGAGCTGATATTCACAATGGCTTCCCCATAAGGCTGGATCGAAATAAGATGCCAGGCATTGGTGCTGAGCTTCATTTCCGTAACAATGTTTTTCTCATTCCCGACTTGAGCAACCAGTGCAGCAGGCTTATTGCTGAGATAGATAGATTCAGCTCTTGCCCCATTATACCTGCTTCCAATCTGATCTATGGAAGGAGCGGAAACAACGACTCCTGCATCATCAACAAGCATCATGCTTCGTTCACCGGCTAATCCTTCAAAAATATGGCGGAATTTGCTTTCCATCATTGTAACAATCACATATCCGTAGATTTGCGAATTCTCAAGCCGAAGCGTTCTGGCCAGTGACAGCTGATAAGGACTTTTCTCCTTTTCATATGGGAACACCGTTGGTGTAGATCCTATCCAATAACTTTGAAAGCCTTTGAGATTTCTTAACGCTTGAAACCACGCTTCATTTTCAAAAGACTTGGGATCGTATTCATCCGTCGAGTAGTTGGTCAGTACGGTTCCGTTAGTCAGAATAATGCTGATGTAACTCTTCTCCCCTACGATGGTAAGACTGTCCAGCTGATTGAGAATCCGATTTCTTGCCGTAAAGTCAGCGTATACATCCGGAGCTTTTCTAGTCTCTGTTTTCAGGAGAAACTGTTTGAAGTAGCCGTTCATGTCCGGGTTTACTTGAATATAATTGGCAATATTGATCATTTCCTGCATCAAGCCTTCGACAGAGCCGCCTGCAAGGCTCATAGCATCCTCGGAATTTTGGAGAGCCTGCTGTTTAACCGCTTCTTCGGTAAGCATATTATATATAACCAAAGATAGAGTGGCTGGAATGACAATACATACGATGACCGCAGCCATTAGCTTTGCTCTTATCGTACGAAATGAAAATTTACTCTTTAATTTGGAAAGCATTATCCTCTCTCCCTGAAGTCTTCTATCACAGTAAGATCCAAGTGCTATTGGATATGTTTGAGCTGTGGCTCCGGATTTCTAACTTTATCAATGGCCATTCGGTATTCAATAGGAGTAAGCTCCTCGTGTGCTTTAAAGGTCTTAATAAAATAGCTCTGATTGTCATATCCCAGCCGTTCCGAGATTTCTCCTACGGTCAGCATGGTTTGAGCAAGCAGTTCCTTGGCCCTTTCCATCTTCTGCAAAGTAACGTATTCAATGAAAGTGGACCCCGTTTCTTTCTTAAATAATCGGCTGAAGTAGCTTGTGTTCAAATGTAGATGTTTTCCCACCTCATCAAGGGTAATTCTCCGTTCTAAGTGAAGGGAAATATAGCGGCAGGCTTCAAGCACCTCCATTCTTCTGCTTGTGACTACACCTTTCTCTCTGTTAATCAATGCAAGAACACTTAAATTCAGCCACTTTTTTAACGTCCACAAGGAATCCAGCAGAGAGATTTCCAGATGAAGCCAGTCTGCTGTGTGTTCTCCACGAGCTGTATAATAGCTCATTACATTCAGATTTAATTTAAGATCCAAAATCAATTTGATAACCCAATCTTTAATTACAGATTCGGGATAATACCTATCTTCAATAAAGCTGCACCACTTACCAATGCTCAATTTGATTTGTTCCACATCTCTGCTTACAACAGCATTTTGAACATCAGACTTAGCCTGTTCATAGTAACTAAAAAGATGATCAAACTCTCGCCTATTACTATCGAGCGTTTGTACTGCTCCACATGGAAGAAAGAAACGCTGCTGTCTTGCTTCAACAAGCTGCTTGAGTGATTTTTTTAGTTCGAACAGGTCGGCAGCTGCGTGGCCAGCGATAAAGGCCAGTTGAATATTTAATACTTTATATATCGCGCTTTGCATCCTCTTCAGCTCAATCTCAACATCCTGTTGAATGCTTCTTCGTATATCCGGCTTATGAGATATAAATAGAAACGACTGCCTATAGTTAAAGGAAGCTAGAGTTATACATAAAGGTGATTCGTTCACCATTTCCCGAAGGGCATTATTAACGGTGAAGCTTAACATCTCATCTGACGAGAATCGATTCATGACTTCTGTGTAATCTTCAATATATGCAGCGACAGGCAGACAGCTATGGCTCTGTTTCAATATACGATAGGCTGCTGCATCATTCATCCACTGGCTGGTAGGAAGCAAGGGCTGTTCTATCAATTCTCGTATGAACTTTTGCTTGCGCAAATCCTCAGTCTGCTCCAAGAGATGCCTCATTTTGTGCTGTTCCGAGCTGGTTAATAATTCTTGGTCCAAAGCGTTCTTGAACTTGATAAGCAGCTCGCATAAGTCTTCGGGATCGAGCGCATCCTTCACAAGATACTCTTGAACGCTTAGCTTCATCGCCTGCTGAGCATAATGAAAATCTGTATGACAGGAAAGAACAGCGATACGAATCGACGGATTTAACTCACGAAGATGTCCTGACAGCGTGAGTCCGTCCATCTTTGGCATGCCTATATCCGTTATTAGAACATCAGGCGGCTCCTTCTGAGCATGCTCATAAGCTAATAGTCCATTTTCATAGGTTCCGCAAAGCTCAAAGCCAAGCAGCTCCCAATCTACAATTTCAGAGAGGAGCTCAAGCACAGGAAAGTCGTCATCCGCAAGAAGCACCTTGTACATAGCCATGCTCCTTTAATTTCTAGATTCTACCATCAATATGCTAAAAAAGGGCGAAAATACGCCCTTATTTTTTCAGTTCTTATTTTTGGTTTGCTGCGATGATATCTTCAACTCTTGCCTGGGCATTTGAAATCGTTGTATCCATATCCTGGTTGCCAAGCATGAGCTTTTCATACTCTTCATTGATTGCCTTGTAAACCTCATTTTGATAGGCAGCCGGCGGAACGATTAGAGATGCCTTGGATTCGATCATGGTATTTACTAGGGATTCCTTATCCACCAGCTCTGGATTTTTCGTGCCGCTGAGGATCGTATCGATCGTTTCCGTAATTTGATCCTTGGTTACCCCGTTCCATGCCGGTATGTTTTTCCCCTGCACAATCTGACCCTCTGTCGTATACCACCGGACAAACTTGTATGCTTCTTCTTTATTGCTGGATTTGCTCGATACTGCAACATAATCCGTTGTTACCGGAGTCAATCCATTCTCATCCTCAGCATCATTCTTTGGAATAGGGGCCACCCCTACATTAAAATTCAAAGGAACCTGATCCGTACCGCCAATCTCTGTGTTCATCCAAGAGCCGATCGTAATCATGCTTGCAGACTGATTAAAGAATTGGTTCCGATAAGCAAGTTTTTGAGAAATCATATCAGCGTAAGGAACGGACGATTCGTCCTCCTTTTCCATTCTTACACGCAGCTCAAGTGTTCTGCGGAAATTCTCATGATCCAGATTCGATGAACCATCTTCTTTAAGAAAATCGGAGTTCTCCGGTTGATTGGCCATCATCAGTTTAAGAAACTCCAGCCAGCCTCCGCCCTGCGGTCCATGAAAATACGTACCATATCGTTTGGATGGTCCTTCTCCTTGGGTTAACGCTTTGGCATAGTCAGCATATTGATCCCAGGTCCAATCTGTTGGCACCTCAAGATTCGCCTCTTCGAGATGATCTTTATTTAACAAAACATACCATGGATTGAACTTTCCTGGAAGCGCATACACTTCTCCATTCAAATGAGTATCTACCTTATAATCCTCTTCCACGGTATAACCTTCTTCAGCAATGAATTCATCAAGAGGAGCAGTCATGCCAAGTGCTACACGCTGTGCATATCCGGCAGCATCACTAAACATTAAGATATCCATCTTTTCATCCGATGCAGCAGCCAGGTCCATCTTCTTCATGGCCTCCATCGTGTCACCCTTTTCACTAAGCTGGATGAGCTCAACATCGACATTTGAATTCAAATCTTCATAGGCGCTTAGCGTATGATCCCAATTGTACGCTTCTTCTGTTCCGTATGTGTATAATCGAAGCACAACTTTCCCGTCTGCATTCTGCTCCTCACTGCTGCCTCCGCAGCCCGCAAGAAGCCCGGCTAACAAAGTACCGCTGATTGCAAGGGAATACCATTTATTACGACTTGATTTCATTGTTAAAGCCCCCTTTGGCAGTTTCAATTCATTTGCTTTTATTATAGTAATAGGTACACTGAACCAAGTGCCGCTATATTGACTCCTCATCATCCTATTTTTACTTCTTCCGCTTAACCCTTCACTCCTCCAAGCGCTATTCCTTCTATAACGCTCTTTTGCCCGATGATAAAAACGATTAATAGCGGAACAATAGCCGAGACGGCACCAGCCATGATCAGCGAATAAAATTGACCGCTCATAGAGGTGAACTTTTGCATCGCAAGCGGAATGGTAAACAGGGAATCGCTGCGTAGAAAAATAAGCGGATTTTGGTAATCATTCCATGTCCAAATAAATCTGAGGATGGCGTAAGTAGCCACTGCTGGTTTCACAAGAGGCATGGCAATGGACCTGAATATTCTTAAGTGATTCGCTCCATCCATTTTAGCCGATTCAACCAGCTCCTGATGAATGCCCATAAAGAATTGCCGCAGCATAAAAGTGCCCAATACACTGAAGCAGCCCAGCAAAATAAGTCCAATGTGGCTGTCAAACAGTCCGATTCTGCGAAACAGGATAAATTGAGGCACTAAAATCGCTTGACCAGGGACCATGTAAGTGGCAAGCACGATAATAAATAAGTAGTTCCCTGCTCTGAAGTGTACTTTAGAGAACCCATACGCAGCCATAGCTGAGACAAATACGGATATTGCTGTTGTGATGACAGCTACTTTGATTGAATTCCAGTAGTAAAGCCAGAAAGGATAAGCACCGAACCAGACTTCTTTATAATTCTCTATGGCGTGCCAGGATCTTGGGAACCATTCGATCGGATAAATAAAAACATCTGACTCCCGCTTAAAGGAAGTGACCAGCATCCACACAAAAGGAAGCAGAAACAAAATGCTGAGCAGAAGCATGGCAGCGGTAAGCAGCCCTTTTTTCCAATTCAAGCCTGTAGATAAGCCCATGTACCCTTCCTCCTCTTTAGTAGTTGACCCATTTCTTCTGCGCCGCCCATTGGCCTAATGTGATCAGCAGCACAAAGACAAACAATACAGCTGCTATAGCCGAAGCATACCCGACCTTGAGATTAACAAAAGCGATATCGTACAAGTACCAAACCATCATGGAAGTAGAGCCGATGGGCCCCCCTTGTGTCGTGACTGCGATAATATCGAATACTTTAAAAGTGGATATAATTCCGGTAATAAGCAGAAAAAAAGAAGTTGGCGATAACAATGGAAACGTAATCCTAGCAAACTTGATCCATCCGCTGGCTCCGTCAATCTCTGCAGCTTCATACAAATCCCTGGGAATGGACTGCAGGCCGGCCATGTAGATAATCATGTTAAACCCGATGGATGTCCAAATGACGATCATCATAATCGAAGGAAGAGCAAACTGCGGATCTGCAAGCCACTGAGGCGGATCAGCGATACCTATACTCTTCAGCATTTGATTGATTGGACCGTTCGATGGATGAAACAGCACCTGCCATACAACAGCGACAGCCACAATGTTAGAAATATAAGGCATGAAGTAGGCAACTTTAAAAAATCCTTTCAAATACACATGCCTGTCAATGATGACAGCCAGCACCATAGAGATGAGCATATAGATTGGAACAGCCAGCAGGAAGATCAGATTATTTCTTACGGAACGTAAGAACTGGTCATCCTGCATTAGCTTCTGAAAGTTCTCCAGCCCCACCCAAGTAATTCCGTCAAACCCCTGCACAAAGTTCCAATCTGCCAAACTAAGGATAAAGGTAGCTAGTATAGGGAGAAGCACCAGGATTGAAACTCCAAGCAGCATGGGGCTGACGAAGAACCATCCCCAGAGTTCCTCTCCGCGGGAAAGACCGGGGCCTCGATTTTTAGATCCATATCCTGTGCCCCGGCTTAGTTCAGCGGCAGCTATCTTTCCTTTCATGAAATTGACACCTCGCTTAGACGATATTTGAGAGCAGGACAGCAGCCCTCACAAATGATCATAAAAAAATACCGCCACTCCCAGTGACGGTATTTTGATCTCTTTCACGCTATAATTGACTTCTTGAAGCGATTAATGACGTCGTCTCTCCATGAGGTTAATTCCAACTCCCATACAAAGAACAGCAATAAGCAGCATTTAAGAGAGAGGAATCCGCAGATCCGTCATGCATTAGCTCTATAACAATTTAGAAACCAAATGATACTTTACTTGGAAGTAATAACGAAACTTGTTATATTAGGCTTAAATAGATCCAGGCGGTGTTCGACAATGAAGGAATATAAGCATTATCTATTTATCTGGGTTATATTTGCTGCTCTAGTCAGTACAGGTGCCCTAGCAGTTGAAATGACCGAAGGATATAAGATAACAACCACCGAATACTTCGGATTGCGCAATTTGGGGCTGCCCTATTTAATCGTAATTGCGATCACTGTTACCCTGCCTTCCATTGCAGTCTATCCTATTATATTTCTGCCGTTATCTCTGCTCTTTCATAGATGGATGAAATCCAAATGGATTCAACACATAATTATGATTGTGATTGGAGCGTCTTTCGGAGCTTGGTTCTTTTATGAACAGTATTCCCATTACAGCGGCTACGAACTTCAGGTGAAATCTTCAGTCATTATTTTTGCTTTCATAGGATTGATATATTCTCTAATGGAGCGTCTTATAAAAAAATCAGCAAAATTAGCCAGCTAAGCTTATGCCGCTGGCTCTCATACTGTAATCAGTTCAATATCCATCTTATGAAGCAAATTCTTCCATTCTTTTGTGCAATTCTGATCGGTAATTACCATAGAAAATTGCTCAACTTTAGCTATTTGTGCAAATGTCGACTGTCCAAACTTTGAATAATCTGCAACAAGTATAGATTCCTCACTTCTTTCCATCATAGTCCTGGATAGAAGCGCCTCCTCAAGCAAATAATCGGTTACTCCGTCGGACATGGAGACTCCGCCCGCAGATATGAAGGCTTTGTTCACTTTAAATTGATGCAGCAGGGTATGAGAAATTCCTCCTGTAGCTGCCTGAACATTCAGGTTGATTTCCCCTCCTGCAAAAATGAATTTCCCTTTAAATCCATCGAGGGCACATGCCATAATCGGAACAGAATTGGTAATAACCGTCACTTCTGCACGATCCATAAGCTGTCTCATAATTTCAAGTGTAGTTGTTCCATTATCAAGCAATACCGTCTCACCGTCCTCGACAAGTGACGCCGCCCTTGTTCCAATTGCCTGCTTTTCAGCGAGGTGCTGCAGTGTTCTATTTCGAAATGCTGGCTCAGTTATACCAGACCGTACACTGACTGCTCCGCCATAAACCTTTCGAAGCTTCCCTTCCTTCTCTAATCGATCTAAATCTCTTCGGATCGTCTCAGTTGAAACATCAAAAATTTTAGCCAACGCATACACCTGAACCTTCCCCTCTGTGTTCAGCTGACTCAAGATCGTTTGCTTACGTTCTTCATAGGTCAAAGACATCGGATCTCTATTTCCTCCAGTAATTTTTATATCTAATATGTATTGTGGATTCCTAAACAGACCGTATGAATTGATGTTGCTTTTTAACAAGTTTATATTTGCTGGATCTATAAGTCAAATTTAGTATTCAGTAGAGTAAGGATTTAGATAATGGGTTCGGAAAGGGATTGACAGCCTTTACATAGAGATATACAATCGATTCTAATTCCACATTAAAGCACATAAAACAACACGAATGGTAATGATGAATTTACCACATTGAGGAGATCTGCTTGATGAAGCATCAGTTATCTTTTAGAGATGATGGGCATTTTCGAATTGTTCAATTTACAGACCTGCACTGGATGGACGGTAGAGAAGAAGATCAAAAGACCCGTATTTTAATGCAGAATATTATATCTGCTGAACAGCCGGATCTGGTCGTATTTACTGGAGATCTCATCTATACCGGTCCTGTTTCACCAGGTAACACAGAATGTAATGATCCGCGTCAGTCATTTCGCGATGCTGTTGCTGCAGTAGAGCTCACCGGTACGCCGTGGGCATTCGTCTTCGGAAACCATGACACGGAAAAGTACATTAGTCGTGATGAATTGATGAACGTTGCCTTAGAACAACAATACAACGTTGCGGAGCCTGGTCCCGATGAACTTCCAGGATCGGGCAATTATGTCCTTGAAATTATGGATGCGGAAGGCAATATGGCTGCTCATCTCTATTTTCTGGACTCTGGCAGTTACTCATCGCAGCCCCAAGTACCAGGTTATGACTGGATCAAGCCCAGTCAGATCAACTGGCTAATGCAAGAATCGGCAAAACGGAATGCTCAACGGAAGGAGAAACTGCCTGCTCTTGCTTTCTTTCATATTCCAATTCCTGAATATCAACATATGTGGGAAACCGAAACCTGTTATGGGTATAAAAATGAAGCCGTCTGCTCACCTCAGATCAATTCAGGATTATTTAGTGCCCTGCTGGAGATCGGGGATGTGTCAGGAACCTTTTGCGGTCATGATCATATCAACGACTACACAGGTTTGCTGCATGGGATCCAGTTAAGCTACGGACGTGCCACAGGTTATAACACTTATGGCAAAGAGGGCTTCCCAAGAGGGGCTCGTATCATCCAGTTAAGGGTGGGACAGAAACATTTCGAAACCTGGCTTCGACTGGAGGACGGGTCTGTCATACATCAACAGCCGGAGCATACTCCAAGTGCCTGTTTAGTCGCATCTAAAGAATAGGAGCTGCAGCACATTGGTATTATCGATACTACTCGTTATTGCTTCAGGCATGGCACATGCGGTGTGGAGCATGTTTACCAAGAAAAGCATGAACAAAAGTGTGTTTTTATGGACCATTATGATGATCCCTTCTGTTCTACTGCTGCCAGTGCTTATCCATGAACTGTTGTATCAGCCGCTCCCAGCAAGTGCATATGCTTTGCTGCTCTTATCGGCTGCTTTACAGGCACTGTACTCCTCGCTTCTCTCAAGAACCTATAACATGGGCGATTTATCGCAAGTGTATCCTATTATGAGAGGAACCAGTACTTTGCTCGTTCCTGTCATCGGGGTTCTCATCCTTGGGGAATCATTATCTTCCTTTGGCTGGTTTGGAATTGTATGCATGCTGGCCGGGTTTGTCGGCCTTAGCCGTTCAGAATCACAAGCTGGACGGTCAATGCATCACAATAACAAGGAGAATATGAAGCCTGTATTCATGGCGTTATGTGTAGGACTATGTACGACCTGTTACGTATTTATAGATAAGCTCAACCTTCAGCACCTCTCCCCTCTTTCCCTGCTTGAAGTGACGAATATTGGTTTTGTTGCAGGACTTACCCCAGCGGTATTGGCCTCTAAACAGGTCACTAAGGAATGGCGGTTGAATAAGCGGACGATTATGCTTGGCGCGTTGCTTAATCCAGGCTCTTATTTGCTTTTCTTATTCGCTATGCAGCATGCACCGATAGCCCATATGGGTCCGCTTAGGGAGATCGGTACTATTTTTGCGACCTTTCTAGGAATTTTTCTGCTCAAAGAGCAGCAAGGGTTTAGACGGGTTTGCTGTTCCATCATCATATTCTGCGGCATTTTGCTTATCGGGATGTGGGGTTGATTTAAATCAGATGACATCTTAATCTTAATATCGCCTAATTAGCAGAGCATTTATCTGACCCAAGATGCTCTGATTTTTTCTGCGTGTAAAGCTCTGAATGCAAATAAAAATAGTCATTTTGTATATTATACTTTACAAATTAACAGTTATAATTTACCATTCTTGTTAGGAGGTGAGTGCGTGTCCGAACTTCATAACCGTGTTCGGGAGCTGCGCGCCCGGGAGCGCATGTCCCAGAGCGATCTTGCAATACGCATAGGAGCATCAAGACAAACGATCGCATTAATCGAACGCGGTGATTATTCTCCTTCGATTGTACTAGCTCTGAAGATCGCCGCAGTTTTCAATGAACCTGTGGAACAAATTTTTGAATTGAAAGGTGAATAAGTAAATGGAGAAAAAGATAAAAAAATGGCTTCAAATGCCATTATACGCTGCTGGAGGAGGTTTGATAGGTTATACCGGTGCCAGTCTTTTGCCTAAACTTCCAGCTAATTTTACTTGGACCATGTCCATCGTTTATGAATACGATATGCTGTTTGCTATGCTAGCCTTGACGTTTGTCTTCTTATCTGTCTGGAACATCGTTGGATTAAGTAAAATACCGAGGCAAACGAGTACTCCTGATATACAATCTGACGAGTTATACTCGCCTGCTGAACGGGCTGTCGGTAGAATGCTGATCATTAGCAGCATAAATGTAATTGTTCCTTTTACCTGGGTTGCCCTAGCACTAGCCCATTACTTATCTCTTGAAGGTGTTTTAGCTGAGGAGGAACTATTTGGTCTAATCAATTTCATAGCTGCTGTTCTTAGTGTCGTTATTTCAATTGCCCTGCAGAACAGAACAGTTAAACGGTACAATCTTCATTTTCCTGATCGTGCTTTCGATTTGAACGCTTCCCATGCTCATCAACAGTTTTTCGAAAAATTGGACGAAGGCGAGAAATGGGTGGTCTACCGCTCAGCTTATCGCTCTTTCCGAATTATGGACTATCTGATGATCGGATCGATCATCGCTATGATTATGTACTCCCTTATGTTTCAATTTGCTCCATTCCCGATTATATTACTGTCTATCATTTGGCTGGTTCACAAAGCAGTATATTTCTATGAAGCATCCAAAAGGAAATAAATGAAAAGTAATTTTCTTTATTTCGCCCTTCTTCTAACAAGGCTCTGTTATACTTGTTCATGATTCCTGATTATTCCAGGATATCAAACTAAATAAGGAGTGATGAGATGAAACTCAAATCTACCCTCAACAGGCGTGGCAAATCACTCGCTGGAATCTTTCTTGCTTCAGCGCTTGTATTAGGGCCTGTTGCCCCTTCTGCCTTGGCAGAAGAGCAACCCACAGCAACTGTCGTATCCCAGAATGCACCAGAGTTAAATTCCGAGACAGCTTCTGCTTTTCTGGAAAAGTTTTTCAACTCACCTGAAGCTAAGTCTCAGTATGTAGGAGCATCTGTTGTGATTGTCAAAGACGGCAATGTCATTGCACAGAAAGGGTATGGCTATTCGGATGCTGAGAAGCAAACTCCAGTTAATCCGGAAGAAACGGCCTTCCGTGTTGCTTCTGTATCTAAGACTTTCACTGCGGTGGCGATTATGCAGCTGGTCGAAGAAGGAAAGATCGATCTTAAAGCTGACTTTCAAAAGTATGTGGATGGTCTCGAGTTCGATAATCCTTTTGATAAACCGGTCACGATAGAGCATCTGCTTACACATACAACCGGATTTGAGATCCGGGATCCACAGCAGGAAGATATCCATACCGATTTTGACAAGTACATATCTATTGAGGATTATGTCCGTGAACATATGCCTCCTGTCGTTCGTGAACCGGGAAGCTCCTATATGTACGATAACTTCGCTTCGCTTCTATTAGGACTGATTGTCCAAAATGTCAGCGGAGAGCCGTTTGAGGACTACATGCAAGACCATATTTTTAAACCTCTCGAGATGGAGAACAGCAGCTTCTTACTTAATGATAAGTTCAAGGAACAGCTTGCAACCGGATACGATGCTGCGAAGAGCCCCCTTGAGCTGTATGCTATTTCTCCAAATCCGATGCCACATGGCGGTATGATGTCGACAGCAGAGGATATCGGGAAATTTATGATTGCCTTCTTGAACGGAGGAGAAGCCGGTTCTTACCGTATCTTGTCTGACTCTACAGTAAACAGCATGGAAACGTATCGTTCATCGATCCATCCATTGCTGCCGGATACGACGTACGGCTTTGAAGCACCATTCCAATTGCCGGGAGCTGGAAGCAGCTCCAAGATTATTACGAAAGCAGGAGATCTGATCGGATTCAGCTCTTATCTCTTCCTTATTCCTGAACAAAATACAGGTGTCTTTCTTACGTATAATCAGGCAGGAGCATTACGTAATCTATTCTACCCTGCATTTATTGGAGAGTTCTTCCCGCAATATGCAGAACCGGCCGAGCTAGGTGATTTTGAGCCGCAATCTGCCGAAGAGCTGCAGCGTTATACTGGTCTCTATTCGGATTTAAGGCTAAGTACAATCGTAACCTCGTTATCAGGCACTGAGGAGTCTGCTGGAAAAATGGCGATATCCGATGCGTTTCTAGGGCTTCGTACATTAATTCAAGTAGATGACAATCTTTTTGTCGATGAGATCAGCGGTCAATTTACAGCTGTCACAGAAAAGCCAGACGGCAGCATTTATCTGAAAGAACCTTATCTAAACCCTATGGGTTATGAACGTAAGGGTGATAAACCAGCTGGATTCAAGGATGTGAATCCGGAAAGCCCATATGCTGAAGCCATCTATGGACTGCAATCACTAGGATATTATCCTAATGATTCAACTGCAGCTTTTTACCCTAAAAATGCTGTAACTCGTGCTGAATTCGTGAAGCAGATTCTAGAGATCAGCGGTATACCTGAGAGTAAAACGGCACCTCCGGCGAATACGGATTGGTCCAGCCATCCTTCTGCGGGTTACATCCAGGCAGGTTACGAGCTCGGTATGCTGGTGGATCAAGGTCAATTCAAGCCGGATCAAACCATCACAAGACAGGAAGCCGCTGTAATGCTCTGGAGAATTTACAAACTTCAGTACCCGGATGAATTGTTCACTAACGTAAAGCTGTCAGGCAGTACAGATGAATGGGCTGCTCCTGCAGTCAAAATGATGGTCGGACTTGGTATTTACGGACCAGAAGTCACATTGAATGCAGATGGATCTGCCGATTTCCTATCCCAGAAACCGCTCATCCTTCAAGAAAGTGCAGCTATCATTTATAAATTGTTTACCCAGCCTACGGATCAGATCGCGGCCGCACTTGCTTCCGAGCAGGCACAAGCCGGACCTGCTTCACAAAATGAATAGATCTTAAACACAAAGAACACTCCCATTGCTAAATACGCATGTGGAGTGTTCTTTCTATTGAATTATCTAATAAAAGAAAACAGGCAATATCATCTGTTTTAAGTAAAAGGATGGTATGTTTTTTGCTTAGACTAAGCTTCACCGTGTTAGCTGTTGGATTAAGTCAGGCAGCCAATGGTTCAGATCATCAAACTTAAACCCTGCTTTGACAGCTTTGTTCGTGTCCATAAACCAGGATGACTCTATTCCGAACGGAGAGGCATGCTCTTCACCTGCATCTTTCTGTATTTCAGCCTGCTTACCCGTTTCCTTCTCAATAAGGTGAATGAGCTGCCCTAGTGAAATTGTGCCATTAGATGCTGCGTTAACTGGTCCGTCTATATTGCCCTCTCCTGCCCATGCCAGAAAACGTGCTGCTTCCGGTGAATGAATAAAGCCCATATGCGCTTCAAGATTCGGCAGGCCGATGGCTTTACCCTCTTCGATATGTTCAACATGAAAATGCAGCCGCTTCGTATAATCATCTGCCCCTAGAACGATAGGAAAACGTACGCATATAACCGGAAATGAAGCCTTTTGCACAAATACCGCTTCTGCCTGTCTTTTACCTTCCTGGTAAGTAAAATGGTCACGGCTGCCATAATGTATGCGGTAAGTATACGGATCAAAATCCTCTTCAACAAAAGAATCCTTCGTGCCAGCATCGTAGACGGATAAACTGGATGTAAAGACATACCTCTTCGTTCTGCCTTCAAAAAGCTTTACTGCATCAAGAGCAGCATCCGGGGAGTAGCAAATATTATCGTAAACCACATCCCATTCCTCTGCCAATGCTGCAAGCCGCAAGCTATCTGCATTCTCACGGTCTATGACAAGATGTTTTACAGCTTCTTCAAAAGGGGTTGGAGTGTTGCCGCGTGTTGCGACTGTAATTTCAGCATCTTTATTATGAAGCAGATCTTCAACTAATCTTTTACCAAAAAAGCGGGTTCCGCCAAGAATCAGTATTTTTCTCATGTATTCTCCTCCATGACGCATTCGTTTCTACTTAGTAAACGTTACTTAAGTCAAAAAAGCTACGATTAAATTCGGCAATGCTAGTAAAATCTATAAACCATCTTCATACCAAGAAGTCCAAGCTGATCGATATGTTCCACATACAATATTCCGAGTCTTCTACTTTCTTCATAGAGGAGGAATTGTTATGTGGCTATGGTTAGGCTTGTCTCTTGCCGCCATCATCTTACTTTCTATCTTTATATATCGATTTTTAGATAGAAGAGCGGACAGCAAATTCCACCCGCACGCTCCAAACGAGCTGATCATTAAGTTTCTGGACGGAACATCGCAGGAAGATATGGACGCTCTTCACAAGAAAGCCAAATGTGCAGTAATGGAAAGCTATGACGATTTAGGCTGGGTTCGTATAAATTCCAAACGAAAAATGCGCAGAATGCTTAACCAATATTCAAAGCACGATCTGATCGAGTTTGCTGAACCAAATCATGAATATAGAGCAATATATACTCCGAATGATCCGTTTTACCCTGGTTATCAGTATGGTCCTCAGAAAGTTCAGGCTCCTGCAGCATGGGATATTACACAAAGCGCTGGAGGAATTCGAATCGCAATCGTGGATACGGGTGTGCAGCTTAACCATCCCGAATTGGCAGGGAAGTTGCTACCAGGTTATGACTATGTAGATTGGGATCCTAACCCAAGCGATGGCAACGGGCACGGAACGCATGTCGCAGGGATTGCGGCAGCTGCAACCAATAACGGTCTTGGTATCGCCGGCATGGCACCCCTTGCTTCTATCATCCCAATCCGATCACTAGATAACAGCGGCTCAGGTTTACTGTCCAGTGTGGCGAACGGCATCGTCTATGCAGCCAATAATGGAGCACATGTCGTCAACCTAAGTCTTGGTTCTCCGGCGAATGATTCGTTTCTCGAAGCTGCCGTGCAATATGCATGGGATCGGGGGGCCGTCGTCATCGCAGCTGCCGGTAACGAAAATACATCGTCGCCTGTCTATCCCGCCTATCTCCCGGGCGTTGTAGCCGTCGCATCCGTGAACGCGTCCGACGTTAAATCAGGCTTCTCCAATTACGGCTCGTGGGTTGATGTAGCTGCGCCTGGTGATCAGATTGTATCAACCTATTTGGGAAGCAGCTTTGCTTATTTAAGCGGTACCTCCATGGCGGCACCTCATGTGGCAGGACTTGCAGCACTGCTCGCATCTCAAGGCAGATCCAACATAAATGTCCGGGATTGTATTGTATTTACTTGCGATCCTATTCCGGGTACAGGCACCTACTGGGCACATGGGCGGATTAATGCTTTAAGAGCGGTGCAGCAGCCAGTTTCATGATTTATGAACAATCCTTTTCGTCATAATATACCATCTGTCCGTCTTCTCCGGATATTCATGCTCTTCAGTGACTTCAAAGCCAAGCTTTTTATAAAACGTTATGTTCTCAGGTATTGATAAACGAACCCCGATTCGTAACCAGCCAGCCTCCTGGTCTGCACCGAAACGTTCAAAATACTGTATGATTTGCTTGCCGATTCCGTTACCTCTAGCTTTCTTGATAACAGAGACCCTGCCAATATACAAATAATCCTCTTTCACATAATATTGAGCAGAACCGACAGGTTCATCATTGAGCCATACTAAAATTGCACCGCCATTGTTGACTTCTATCTTACGTTGAATGTCCACAACTTCTTCTATGAGTGCTCCGGAAGGTGGAAATAACACATCCCGATATTCTTCAAACGCCTCTCTCATCATCCGATGAACGATGTGAAGCTGATCTGCCTTCGCTTGCTTAATCTGGATCTTCATTGTTCAATCCCCCTAATCAAAAGCACAAGCAGCATAGTCTGCTTGTGCTTTTATATAAGACCACTATTGTAGAAGCTTATCTCATCGGTCTAAAATCTTCTACCTGCTTTAACAGCTGATCGATTCGGTTTAAAGTTTCAGAATCCAGCTCGATCTCCGCTGCTAATGCATTTTCTTCGATCTGCTCAGGACGACTAGCCCCAATTAATGCAGAGCTGATCCCAGGAAGTCGTAGTGTCCAAGCCAGTGCAAGCTGAGACAGTTTAATGCCTTTCTCATTCGCCAATCCTTCAAGCTGCCCTACAACCTCCAGCACGTCATCACGCAGGTAACTGCGGATCACGCCGTTCACACTGTTGTCTGCTCCGCGTGATCCGGCAGGCGGCTGATGACCGGATTTATACTTTCCGGTAAGAATTCCCTGAGCAAGCGGGGAAAATACAATCTGACCGATTCCTGCTTCGTTCGATACGCTCAGCACTTCCTCTTCTATGTATCTCTCAAACATATTATATATAGGTTGATTCGCGATAAGGGGACGAAGATTTAGACGTCTGGATATTCCGGCAGCTTCTGCAATTTGGGCAGAGCTCCACTCACTCACGGCAGCATACAGAATTTTACCTTGAGCGGTCAGATCATCAAGTGCACGAAGTGTTTCTTCCGTCGGGGTTTCGTTATCAAACCGATGACAAAAATAGATGTCGATGTAGTCTGTTCCCAGCCTCTTTAAGCTGGCCTCACACTGCTCCATGATTGCCTTTCTGGATAATCCCCTATCATTGGGTCCATCCCCCATTGGGAAAAATACTTTGGTACTCAGCACATAATCAGAACGCTTATACGATTTTAAAGCTGCTCCGATTGCTTTCTCGCCCTCACCGCGATTGTAAGCGTTGGCTGTGTCAAAAAAGTTGATACCGCATTCAAAAGCTTTGTCTATACAAGTATCAGCAGCCTTCTGTTCTGCAGCCGTACCATACGTTAACCAGCTGCCCAATCCAATTTCACTAACCTTGATTCCGCTTGATCCAACTCTTCTATATTTCATGGATTTTTTAGCTTCCTCTCTTCATTATATTTATATGTGAAAGCAGTATAGTGACCTTTTCAATATATAGGAAGTCTGGATTATAGAGCAATAGATTTAATTGATATTGACGGTAATACATTTGATAATTTAAAAAACGCACAAGAACATAAAACTTATGTCCTTGCGCGTTGGATTAAAGTGTCCCGTAGTCGATTTCCAAAAACTGTACAACTTCCTTCTCCCAACGGTTGGATACAAATTCAACATGCTTAGTATGCACGTTGTAAGCTTCATAATCTTCTCTGCTATTAAAGACCATGGAAAAACCAAAATCATATGTATTTTTGGGGCTGATTTCACGAAACACCTGAAAGTTATTTACGGTCGGGATACTGCTAAGCGCCGCTTTTCCATCATTTAGGAACTTCGTTTCTTCTGCTGAACCCTTCTCGTGCTTAAGTGAAAATACGACAGAATGAATGATCTGCTCTTTTTCCATCTTTATCGCTCCTTTAGTTAATTAATGAAATCTTCTTCTATTATACGAAAAATTCATCTACTTCCTATGAAAAATTTGAAAAGCTATCGAAACTTTATTTGTCACAGATACGTCTTTCTTTTATGTAAAACATTTCCTTTTTGGAGGATCAATAGATGAAAAAACGAAACACAGTACAATCTGCTGCAACAATCGTCTCTATTTTTACGATTACAGCCGCATTGTTAGGCGGATCATTCGCTTCTGCCTCAGGTACGAAAATAGATACAGCATCTTCTGTATCCACCACATCATCTCACACCAATCCTACTGCTTATGTACAAGTAGAGGCAAAACAATGGTATTCGATTGGACTAAGGGCTGATGGTTCGGTCTGGACATGGGGCAGAAATTACGGGCTGATGGATTCTCCTGCACTATTTAGAATCGTATCTCCTGCCAAATTAGACACTCCATCAGACTTCGTAATGATTGAAGATATCGGACTTCAGCTGCTTGGCCTAAAAAAAGATGGAACAGTATGGGAATGGGGCTCCCAACCAAAGGAAGAGGGTAACACTACAGGAGCAAAACAAATTCCTTCCCTGTCCGGTATCGAATTCATAACAACAAATAGTAACACTGGTTTTGCATTAAAAAAAGATGGTACTGTATGGGTTTGGAAGCGTGACTTGCAAACAGGCGAATCCAGCAAACCTTATCCGATCAAAGGATTAAAGAATATTAAGAGTGTTGGAACCAACTCATATCAAATGGGGCATGCTCTTGATACCGAGGGAAAGGTTTGGATTTTTGAGTTGGATTATTACACCACAGAAGAGCTGAGCATTACTGCACCCAAGAAGCTGGGGGATCTACCGAAGTTAAAGGAAGTCAGCGCTCATTTAAACCAAATGTATGGAATTACAACCTCGGGGAAGGCCATCAAATGGTCTATAGACAATTCTTCCTCAAAAGCTCGGTTAACAAGTAAACCCGCCAATGTATATCCTGAATTAAAAATACAAAGTCTCGATGTAAATCGAGATTATGCTGTTCTGCTGACGGATACAGGTGACGTATGGATCGATGGAAAGCGGCCTACAGGCAAGGGTGGAAAAGTCAAAACACTGAAGAACATGAAGCAGGTATCCGCTGGAGAATACCATGTGCTGGCCATCGATTCAAAAGGAAAGGCATGGGGGTTTGGGGGTAACAAATGGAATGAAATCGGAGTTCCGGTGACTAGCGACTCTATGATCTATACCCCCGAGCAAATTCGTGAGGGTATAACGATCATTGTCGATGGGGATGTCCTTTACACTCCTTATACGGCAGTCATGAGCAACCGACTAATCAGTGTTCCGCTTAGACAGGTGGTTGACGCATTAGATGCGAAGCTGACTGTCACTTCCTTAATAGAGAACAGCGCGCCTGCTGGTCGTCTATATACGATTACTAGCGGTCAGTCATCGGCTTCCTTTTTATTAAACGACCCAGAAGTGAACATCAATGGACAAACAACAATACTAAGCAGCGCACCTTATTTCGAGCGCAATGCAGTAATGATCCCTGCTTCATTACTTAAACAAATGGGATATCAAGTGACCTGGAATGCGCAGCTATCAGAACTGAGGATTAACAACAACTAATTTACATTTATTATGTAAGAAGACCTGCTTCCTTTACAGGCGCAGGTCTTCTATTTGCATTCAAATTGAATTATTCAAACGGATAACGAAGCCCCCACTGGCCTCGAATTTGATCAAGCAGCTTCATAATAGCTACTGATTCTTCCAGCGGAATGACAGAACTTTCAGTCTCTCCCTCACTCAAGCATCTTCCGACCTCTTCGGCTTCAAATGCGTAACCAAGTGAAGTACGGTTATCCTCAAAAACTTCTTCATTTCCATTTACATGGAGAACAGCCGTTGCTGCATTCAAGAAGGAAGGAATACGGATATACCCTTCTGTGCCGTAAATGTAAGCTTCGTTGGTCAAACCAAGTCTTACTGCCCCGTTCAGCTGCGCTGTTTTACCAGAGCCATAATCGAACAACAGGGAAAACTGCTCATCCACCCCTGTCTTGCCGATATCAGCTGTGCTCCATACCTGCTTAGGCTCTGCTCCGAATATCATGGATGCAAAAGATACAGGATAGATGCCTGCATCAAGCAAAGCACCGCCCCCAAGATTCGGATTCAATAGTCTGCCCTCCGGGTTGTCGTCAGCACGGAAACCGAAGTCAGCTTTAACAAGCTTGATTTCACCGATTTTCTCTTGAGCAATCCATTCTCTCACTTGGCGGATGGCTGGAAGAAAACGGGTCCACATTCCCTCCATCAAAAAGATCTTGTTCTCTTTCGCATACGATACCACTTCTTCTAATTCAGCAGCGTTCACTGTAAACGGTTTCTCACATAACACTGCTTTACCTGCTCTTAAACACAATAATACATTTTCCTTATGAAAAGGATGCGGTGTAGCCACATAAATGGCATCGATCTCTGAGTCGTTTACTAAATCCTCATAGCTTCCATGTGCTTTCTCAATTCCATATTCAGCAGCAAACCTGGATGCGCTGTCTAAATTTCTCGATCCAACGGCGTAAGCTTCCCCATTGCTCGCAAAAGCAAGATCTTTCGTAAACTGAGATGCAATCCAGCCTGTACCTAAAATTCCCCACTTAATCGTTTTCGACATCTTATGTACCCCTCTCCAATGACAACGACTTGTCACCGCTTTCAGTTTTTTAAGGATAAGTTGAATGTGGTCCGTCTTCTCCAGAACCATTATAATGGACTTCCCTCGAGAATGCGATAACCGATTACAAAAAAAGGATAACAAAAAGGATCGCATCTTACATGCGATCCTTCTTATCGATACAATAATTACACCTCTATTACAATTGGCAAAATCATCGGTCTTCTTTTGGTCTGGCTATATATAAAGCGCCCGACATTATCTTTTAACACCTGCTTGATCAAATTCCATTGACTAGCTTCCGATTCAGTCAGATCGTCCATGCTCTGCAAAATCACTTCATTTATTTGTTCCATGAGTTCTTCATTTTCTTTAACAAAAATGAAGCCTCGCGAGATGACTTCCGGAGAAGCCATCATTTTTCTTTCTGTTTTGCTTAAGGTTGTAACGATGATCAGCATGCCATCTGATGCCAAGTGTCTGCGATCCCTTAATACAATGTTGCCGATATCCCCCACACCAAGGCCGTCAACCAGATTGTTGCCTGCATGTACCTTAGGTCCAAGTCCTGCAATCCCGTCCTTGATTTGCACAGTCTCCCCGTTCCGAACAATAAACACATTCTCGCTTGGGACACCTACAGACTCTGCAAGCAGACGATGCTTATACAGCATTCGAAATTCGCCGTGTACCGGCACTAGATATTCAGGCTTCATTAAAGTAAGCATTAATTTCAACTCTTCCTGACTCCCATGCCCGGATACATGCATGCCTGAAGCACTTCCTGATCCGTATATCACCTTTGCACCAATTCCATACAAGTTATCAACTACATTTGAAAGATTCCGTTCGTTTCCCGGAATTGCCCCTGCAGCGATAATGACGGTATCTCCAGGCAATACCTCAATATGAGGGTGCTGCGAGCTTGCCAGCCTGGATAAAGCGGCCATAGGCTCTCCTTGGCTCCCCGTACATAATACCGCTACTTGCTCAGGAGGAAACTTTTCAGAATCTCGTGCATCGATCAGCAGTCCCTCAGGAATGCGCAGATAACCCAAATCTTGAGCAACCTCTACCACATTAATCATGCTTCTTCCGAGAAGTGCGAGTTTACGATTCGTTTCAATCGCTGCATCAATGATCTGTTGAACCCGATTTACATTAGAGGCAAAGGTAGATATGAACACCTGCTGTTTCGCGCTGGCAAAGGCATCCAGGATGTGGCTTCCGACAACCCGCTCGGATGGAGTAAATCCTGGCCGTTCTGCATTCGTACTTTCCGACACTAATACCTTAACTCCTTTTTTGCCGATTTCCGCCATACGATGAAGATCCGGGTAAGGACCGTTAACAGGCGACATGTCAAATTTGAAATCTCCCGTATGTACTACGGTTCCTTCTGGGGTATCAAATACGACACCCAAACAATCCGGAATACTGTGAATGGTTGCAAAAAAGGAAGCCTTAATTGTTCCAGCGTCAATTACTGAGTTCTCATCAATGACATAGAGCTGGGATTCATCTAACAGTCCATGCTCCTTCAGTTTTATTTTGATTAAGCCTATGGTTAGTGCAGTCCCATAGATTGGCACATTTAACTGCTTCAGCAAGTAGGGTATGCCTCCAATATGATCTTCATGACCATGCGTTACGATAAGAGCTTTTACCTCCTCTTGATGATCCAAGAGATAGGAAAAGTCCGGGACGATCAGATCAATGCCAGGCAGACTTTCATCAGGAAACTTGGAGCCGCAATCAATAATTACGATGTCCTGATCGTATTTTAAAAAGTACATGTTTTTCCCAATTTCATTCACGCCCCCAAGAGCGGAAATTAGTAATTTGTTCATAGCTGGGTCCAATCGAATATAGCCTCCTTAAAATTGAATAGTACCCATAGTATGCAATTTTAAGATTGGAATTATGAACACATTTCTCTTCAACTGTTATTTTTGTCCATTATTCAACTTTAACTGAAAATGCGTAACTTGAGCTTCCATTATTCCAGTGTGCATAGACATCATAGATATAAATTCCCTTTTGTTTGGGTACGGCGATCATGTTATAATTCAGAGGTATGTCCACAGCGTTATGGTTATCACTCCACTGATTAACTCCCATAGAACCATCTAGAGGTTCCTGCTCAAATTCTATAAATAATTTAGCTTCTGGTTGAACCACTGTAGGCTGGAGCTCGTGATGCTTCATCAGATCTGGTGGAGTAATGGATTCGGCACATAACGATCGAAATTTTCCTTCCCAGCAATACGAACCTCGCACAGATGTAACTTCTTTTCCATCTACTCTTATTTTGGGTTGAGGCGGATCATCATCCAAAAATGCAAATACAACAAACAAACCAATCACAATTAATAATACAACAGCAAGTAAAAAAACTCCCAGTTTCAAATTCATCCCTCCTTACAACAAGATCAGCAATGAACATCCAGACATTACTAATAACAATGCAAATTAGAGGAAAGTTAAAGGCAAAACAATAAAATAAACATCTTGAATATAACTAGACAAATGTATATTATGTTTATATATTATTGGACTTTGTTTAATTTTGTTTGTTTTTAATGCATCATATTAAGTATAAAGATAAAAGGATGTTAAAAACATGACGCAAAAAAATGAAGTAGTGATGAATTCATGGAAAAGGAATATCACTCTCTTTTTAACAAGTCAGACCATATCTTTGTTTGGGTCTTCTTTAGTTCAGTATGCTATCATGTGGTACATCACGTTAAACACACAATCAGGTGTCATGATGACTATATCCATCATCTGCGGATTTGTTCCAACCTTTTTCTTATCACCGTTTGCAGGAGTGTGGGCTGATCGCTTCAACCGGAAGCTCATGATCGTTCTAGCCGATTCTCTCATTGCGATATCAACCTTGATCTTGGCGATTTTGTTCCTGCTCGGATATGATGCGATTTGGCTGCTGTTCTTAATGTCTGCCATTCGGGCTGTGGGTACAGGCATACAAACCCCTGCAGTCGGAGCCATCCTTCCACAAATTGTTCCAGAGGATCAATTGACAAGGGTGAATGGAATTAACGGAAGTATTCAGGCCTTTATCATGATCGTATCACCGATGGCCAGCGGTGCTTTACTAACAATGGCAACGATTGAGGTTATCTTTTTTATTGATGTGATCACAGCCTTAGTCGCCATCCTTACTCTTCTGTTTTACTTGCGCATACC
Organism: Neobacillus mesonae; assembly: GCA_023715865.1. Classification (GTDB taxonomy): domain Bacteria; phylum Bacillota; class Bacilli; order Paenibacillales; family Paenibacillaceae; genus Paenibacillus. The sequence continues at coordinate 514,995 of JAMBOW010000001.1, read as the reverse complement.
TGCGCATTCCAAAGCGATGCAGGATCAGACGACAAGCTATATGAGCGATCTGAGAAAAGGGCTGGTCTATATAAAAAATCATGATTTCATTAAAAGATTTTTTATATTTGTCGCATGTTTCAATGTACTTTCAGCACCTGCAGCGTTTTTGACTCCACTGCAGGTTACTAGAACATTCGGAAGTGATGTGTGGAGATTAACCGCAATTGAAATTGCCTTTGCTATTGGAATGATGATCGGCGGCATTCTTCTTGCTTCATGGGGAGGCTTTACAAACAAAATTCACACGATGACCTTGGCAGGAATGATCATGGGAGCTTGCACGTTTGCGCTTGGAGTTACTCCCGGCTTCGGCATTTATTTATTCTTCATGGGCTTGTTCGGAATCGCCATACCCTTCTTCAATACCCCTTTTACGGTTCTATTGCAGGAAAAAGTAGAACCCGATTATTTAGGCAGGGTGTTCGGTGTACTGACCATGATATCGACATCGATGATGCCGCTTGGGATGCTCGTTTTTGGACCTGTCTCGGATGTAATATCTATTGAATGGCTGCTTATTGGAACGGGCATTGTACTGTTTATTCTAGGTTTTTTCCTGATTGGAAACAAAGTGCTGGTCGAAGCGGGCAAGCCCGTGTCTAATGAAGCAAGCAATTGAGATGAAATAAAAGGCTGCCAATAAAGGCAGCCTTTCTATATATCTAGACCTTACTCGAGGAGTGATGTGCATGCATGCTCCATACTCCACAGCTCTTTGAAATACTTATTTCTATGAATGAGTTCACCGAATGATCCCTCATCAACAACAGCTCCATCTTTGACCAATAAAATTTTGTCCACATCCTTAATGGAGCTGATCCGATGTGCAATTACGATCAAGGTCTTCCCCTTACACATATAAAGCAATTCATTCATGATTCTCTTTTCCATAATATTATCCAATGCAGACACCGGTTCATCAAGGATAATAAGAGGCCGATGCTGACCCATTATTCTTGCAAAAGCAAGCCGCTGCTTCTCTCCGCCAGATAATTTCGTACCTCGTTCGCCTACCCATGTATCCAGCTGATCAGGGAGTTTCTTTACTTTTTCCGCAAGGCTGACCTTATCCAGCAAACGGTATAACTCATGATCAGAGATATCTGTTCCCATCATCATATTGTTTCGAATGGTTGTATCAAATATTGGCGGTTCCTGCGAAATATAAGCTATGTGATCGTATAAGCTGTTCAATTGAATCGAATCTACGTCAATCCCATCAACTAATATTTCCCCTGATTTTTTCTTAAGAAGACCGAGCATGAGCTTGACGATCGTTGACTTTCCGCTGCCGCTGAGACCCACAATCGCATCTGAAGTTCCTTTTTCGATAGAAAAAGAGATGTCTCTCAAAATATGAATATCCCCATAAACAAAACTAACCTTTTTAAACTGAATCTCTCCGTCGATCTCTTTTACCTCTATTCCTGTCTCTAAATTACGATCCTCGGGCTGGTTCAAAAATGCTTCAAACCTCGAATAAGTCACACGGTCCAGCTTATAATCCACGTACAATACATTAAAGATCGCAATCGGCATATACACCTGATCAATAAACATGATCATTGCAACAATGACACCGATCGAGAGATCGCCTGAAATAATCTGTTCCGCACCATAAATAATGACACCGATCTTAATGAAATTGACAATCAGAGCAAAAATAGCAAAGAACGCTTCATGCACAAGTCGAATTTGGGTAGTTTGTATTACAATGGTTTTGGATGTACCGCTCATGCGTTCGATTTCTCTTTTGTATCGCTTATTCAGCCGGAATACGACGAGCTCCATAAAACCGCGGATGGAGTATCTCGACATCTTCTCCTGATTCTCAATCAAGGAGGACTTAACTCGGTAAAGTGTCCGCAGCAGCAAATTAGTCAGTATAAACACGAGTATATATCCAGCCAGGATTAGCAGCATGATATTGACATTGTATAAGCCGATAAACAATAGACTAAATAGTATTTTGGGAAGCAGCTCATGAAAGATCGTAAAGTAAAAAGCATGCAGGATATTTCCTCCAGCTTGAGCTCCATTCTCGATGACTTTTATCATCTGACCGGTTCCTGTGATTTGATAGGCTGAATAATCAATTTTGGACACCTTCGTGAGCGCGATGATCTTTAGCTTCTCAGAGATGCTGTTTGACAAAAATGTGCTGGGAAATTCATCTACATAGTTTAATATTGTAGATCCGATCAGCAAAGCACCGTATAAAATAAGAAGAAACATGATATCATCTACATTTTGGGCAAGTACGATGGCATCCAGCAGTTCCTGAAACAGCTTTATCCCTGCTGCGCCGGTAAATTGGATCGCAAATCCAATCAGTATATATATCAGAATGGTCCATTTGAATAGAAAAACACATGTCCTCAACAAAATTTGTCTACCTCCACAAAAGAAATATAAAAAGCCAAGGGAGCACTTAACGACGAAACAGACTCCATAAAGGGCTGTTGTGGTCGTGTTCAGTCAGTGTCCCTTGACTTATTGTAAGAATGGTCATTGGCACCGTTCGAGTACTAATCATCCGTAATTCGGCTAAAGGGCAGACTCCCCCCATAGCGGCTGGTACGCGTTTAAACCCAGCCCGATGATTAGTTACTTCGAACGATACGGAATGCCATCCTCTTCACCTCTTGTGTATAGACTGATCTTATTGTAAATGATGGAAAACTTGCTGTATAGTCATTTCTTGTAATCTGAACGTAGGATACCATAGTAATCCAAATCCTCATATTGGCCCCACTTCATGATATGCTGATGAAAAGTTCCCTCGTACTCCATGCCTATCTTCTTCATAACTTGGGATGAGGCAGGATTCCGAGTCATGGCAGCTGCCCATACTCTGTTTAAATTCAATTCATGAAACGCAAAGTGAAGAACTCTTTGCGCCGCTTCGGTGCAATAACCTTTGCCCCAGTAGGGTTTACCGATCCAATAGGCAAGCTCTGCATGCCTATGAATGTTGTTTATATGCAGACCAACCACGCCCATAAACACCTGGTTCGCCGCATCCATAACAGCAAATGAGCAGCCTTCTCCCTTTGCTATAACTTCTTGTCTGCGTTCAATGAATTTTACAGCTGCACCAGCAGGATAAGGGTGTGGAATGTTCAACGTTGTGCTTGCTATTTCTTTCTCAGCGATCAGTGTCTCCATTGCAGCAGCATCCCCGGGTTCTAAAGTACGTAAGACTAATCTTTCAGTGAACAGCTCTTCCATATTTCATTCCATCCCTTCAAAAATAGATATAAGGACGCAAAAAAACTCCATCCCATTAGGGACGGAGTTGATCCGCGTTACCACCCTGTTTGGCGTTTACCGAAATAAACACCCTCTTCAGTCATCATCAAGCAATGATGCTCCTATAGTAACGGCAGGATTCCGGGTCCGCCTACATACAGCTTCTTTCGGGGACCTGCTCAAAGGGGATATTCAATTCCATATGCTCACTGCTTCGCACCTGCCAGCAGCTCTCTGGATCGCATCGTTTGGAATCTACTGTCCTTATCATCGCATTTAGTATGTACTCGAGACTTAAAGTTATATGGATCATATAACATCCCAGCTGCATAATCAACATATTTTTCCAGTTGTACGTTACCCCGTAATTCGTTTGTCTGCCTTGCGTTCTTTTTTTAACTGCTTATCCTTCAAATAATCATCCCAGGAATCCAAAATGAGCCGAGGTTCCGCTTCGATCAAATCCATTGCATCATCTTCCTGCCTGCTTTTGAGCCAGTGTATGATATCGATTAATTCCTCACGGTCCAGCAGCTTTACACCGTTGTATCCGGCCAGCTTTACACATGCATCCGTATAGATCCCTGATGTAATGACGATAGACCTTTGAGCTCTGTAAAACGGCATTGCGCTATAAATTTCCTGAACAGCGCTTAAGCCGACTGGGTTACTCATGGCATAACGTTTGGCTTGAATGATGGCTCTATTCCCGTTTCGATCCGTAAACACTAAATCGGCTCCGAAATCCCGGCTGCTGACGGTCTTGAAAGCATCTTCATATCCTAAAGCGAGAAACAGACGGTGCAAGTATTCCTCAAAATCTTTACCGTCTTCCATACGGTCAATGTCTTTAATGCTTATTTTGTATGGATTAAGCTCTCGTTGCCTTCTCTTTCTGGAAATACGAATAACGATTCTTGCTATAATCACGATGAGTAATGCTGCCGCTATAGCATAAATAACTGACAATATAATTCCTCCCTATTCTCTGTCTCTGGTAACATATGTCTGTTTAGTATGAAGGAATCAGATAGAGCTGATGAATAACTGATCTACAGTATAATTCGTCTTTATTGTAAGGTAAAGCAGCATGTAAGGGAAATAATACCATTGATTACGTTCAGCAGCAGCTCAGCTGTGGCGTTCTGCTCTTATCGTCTATCCTTGATATGGTGATTCCTCCCAGAAAGGTTTTATAATAGTATTGTAAAATAGATCTACATTCTACATCTTAGGAGGCAAAACGATGGAATACACTTACTTGGGAAGAAGCGGCTTACAGGTTTCGAAGTTCTGTCTTGGCACGATGACTTACGGCGACTGGGATATGGATGAGCAGAGCTCGCTCTCCATCATTGATCAGGTGCTTGACTCAGGGATTAATTTTATTGACACTGCGGATACATATGGGAAGGGCACTACAGAGGAGATCATTGGAAAGGCGCTTCAGGGACGCCGGGAGAAAGTCATTGTCGGAACCAAGTTTAAGGTACGCACTGCAGAAGGGCCTAACGGTGAAGGAGCAAGCCGCTACCGAATCATGCAACAGGTGGAAGCCAGTCTTAAACGTCTAAATACGGATTATATTGACCTGTATCAAGTGCATCGCCCTGATCCGTATACTCCGCTGGATGAGACACTGCGCGCATTAGATGATCTAGTCACCCAAGGCAAAGTGCGTTATATCGGCTGTTCAAATTTCGAATCCTGGCGCATTGTTGAATCCTTATGGGTCAGTGAAAAAATGAATTTGGAACGCTTTGTAACAAATCAGCCATCCTACAATATCTTCAATCGTTATATCGAGCAGGAAATATTACCTGCATCTACACGCCATGGACTGTCCACTTTAGCCTATTCTCCGATGGACGGAGGCTGGTTATCCGGTAAATACCGTACAGGGCAGCCTCTTCCAGACAATTCTCGTGGTGAACGCATGAATACAGAAGCTCCGGCTAACCGAGAAAAGCTGGCCAAAGTGGACAGACTTGCTGAACTGGCCGAAGCTAAAGGAATTACTCTAGGACAGTTCGCTCTTGCCTGGCTGCTTCATCGTCCAAGCGTTATTCCGGTGATCGGGGTAAGAAACGAGCAGCAGCTCAAGAATAATTTGGGAGCTCTTGAAGTTAAGCTCACAGAAGATGAACTAAATCTAGTGGATGAAATATCTCCTAACCCTTATATCGATTTTTCAAAAGACGGCAGCTTTTGGTTTACTGAGCCGAGAGCTTATAGATTCAAATAACGATAATGTATATTAGAGCCCGAGCAGATTTTTAATGACAATAAAAACAACAGGGACGATGAGAGCTGGGAGCAGGTTCATTGTTTTAAAGTGCTTGATCCCAAGTATGCTGAGTCCAGAGCTGAGAATAAGTACTCCGCCAACGATTGAAATTTCAGTAAGCAATTCTGGCGTAATATATCCGGATACGGCACCCGCAAGAACATATATTAAACCCTGCCAGCAAAAGAGTACGACAGCAGATAATGCAATGCCAAAACCGAATGTTGAAGCGAGTACCATCGATGTAATCCCATCGAGCATTGCATTCGACAGCAGGTATGTGTGGTTACCGTTCAGCGCGCTCTCAATCGGACCTACGATGGATAACGTTCCGATACAAAACAACATAATGGCGGTTGTTAATCCTTCCGCCAGATTTCCTTTTGAAATGCGAGAGACTGCATTTTTGAAGCTGGTTTCCAGATTCAATCTTTCTCCGATTAATCCTCCGATGGCAAGACTGACAATAAACAGGACAGGATAATGGCTGTCAGGTAAATACCTAACTATCGAGTTAATTCCGAGTGCAGTGACAGCTAGACCCATGGCCTGCATCAATATATCCTGATATCGTTCTCCTATCCCCTTTTTAAATATGCTTCCTAAAGCACTGCCAATCAAAATGGTTGCCACATTAACAATAGTTCCTATCACGTTGTTCTCTCCTATGAATGAATTTATAAATAAAGAATAAACCCTCCAGTAACTGGAGGGTCAATGTCATTTTACAGGAATCTGAATTTCAGTTACGAATTTAGAGACATCATGCGTCAGGCCGTAATCAATGTAAGTTATTTCTAGGCCGTCGTCTAAGATCAGGTACCTTTTCTCTTCTATGTATTTCATCAGCTGTTTATAATACGGTGCTGCATCCTCGTGTGTACCTGCAAATCGAAGAGTGACATACTTATTTTTTGGAAGTCTTTTCTCCTCACTCTGTCCTCGGGCTTCTTCTTCTATGACAACAAAGATGGAATCATACTGATCAAAGCATCCGGCCAGCAAGCTGTCCATTGTAATGGACAATCCTACTTTTCCAAGAAAGATCGTCGATTTCATCTTGGTCTTATTCTCCAGCATACGAATTGGCAGTTCAAGATTATCGCTTCTATGGATCTTTTGCTTGAGGAGTACAATGGATCTTTCAGGCAGCTCAGTCTCTCGGATCTTATAAAGCTCACTCGTATTTGCTGCATCATTGATTTGCTCCATCCGGCTTTCGATCTTCTTCTTGATTTGCATGAACTCGTTAATTTTTTGTTCCGTTCTCCGATGCTGTTCCTGTAGAAGCTGCAGAATATGATCTATATCGCGATGATCCAGAAACTGCTTGATGTTTTTAAGCGGAATTCCAAGCGTTTTCAGATACAGGATCGTATTTAATTGTTCAAACTGATCTATTGAGTAATAGCGGTAACCTGTGTTAATTTCGACTTCAGCAGGCTTGAACAAATCAATTTCATCATAATATCGAAGCGTACGGATGTCGATTTGAAAGAGCTTGGATATTTCTCCGATCATAAAAAGGTTGTTCATCTCTTCCCTCCCATTTCTCTGTCATTCAATATAGCATAGTGCGAATACGGAGGAAAACACACGAGGGACCAACATATGTTGAGAATCTGGATTCAGCTCTCTTTTTTAAGCCTTCGATGATTGACGATAAAAAGTGCCCCGGCCATGACCAATATAGCAGCCGCCCACCAAAAGGTATCTGTCGCTTGATCATGCTCAATCAGAATCAAACGAATAACCGCTGTGATTCCTATATAAATAAAATAGCGTAAAGGAAAGTGAAAATCAGTCTTAAAGTACTTAATAATCAAAGCAATGAATTCAAAATAAAGAAAAAACACTAACAAATCACTTGTAAATTCATAATAGGATTTATCATTTTCCGTTGGGAGAACGACATAAGAAAATATGTCCCAAGTCGCTCTTAGGAGGGATATACATAGAAGAAGACCGACAAGCAGAAGGCAAGCATTTAAGATGTGCTGCAGCATATGCGGCAGTTTCTCTATATATTTCACAATTCAATTCCCCCATACCCATTATTCGACACATATTCGACACATAGGTTATCCATTATTTCTTAGCCTCATACCACGATTGTTGGTTACAACAAAAAAGAACCTTCAAACCATTGGGTGTAATGGAGAAGGTCCAAAACTTCGTTATCATAATTGATCAAGCTGAAGGCTGTAACTGTTTACCTGGTCCGTTTCCTTGCTCTTATAATTGAATGTCAATTTGTCCTGCTCGGTAGAATCATAGTATATGATGTGATCATATTCCGTCTCATTGTTTCGATCCAAACCGGCAGCTTCGAGATAATGACGTTCTGCTGAGGGAAGATTAATTACTTCATGTACATAGGTTGCTTTGTCAGATGAGAAGCTGTAGATGATTAAGTGTTGAGAGCTGTACTCTCTGAGGACCATAAACTGTTCATCATAATGTTCAACCATATAGATCTCGTCCTTGTTCATGAGTTCAGTTAGATTATGTTCAGCGCTAACCTTCCCCTCCTTATCCATTAGCTTCATTACTTTCCCGTTTGTAATAAACACTTGGCCGTTGATTTGACCTATGTTTGTATCAGGATAAAATCCTATAACCATAAAGTTTCCTTCATCTACTACTTTATCTTTTAAAACAAAAGCCTGACCTGCTTCTTTTACTGTCCAAGAAGGGCCGCCCTCTTCGTAAAAACGGAGATAAGCCGAGGAATCAGATAATTTAGTCACGCTGAAGCTTCGAGAAGTCTCTAGCTGGATTTGCAGATGGTCAATTTTAGTACCAGTTTCCTTCCCTTCTGCTTGAAAGAGATCACCGCTTTCCAGATGAACCCAATACGTAATATCTTTATCCGTCCCCATCGCATAGCTGCTCGAAATCGTCAGAATTTGGGCAGCACCATTCCATGCTACGGTTTCTCCAAAAGCCGATGCCACAAAGCGAAGAGGGATGTAGGTTTTTCCTTGAATGATCTGCGCATGGGCTTCTAGGCTTACTTTTTCGTTGTCTACGTATGCAGTTTTACTACCAATGGTTATTTTGACTTCCTTATCCACTCCATATAGAGAAGTGGTTTTCGTCTTACTGTCCCAATACACTTTTAGACTCAAAACATCTCCTAACTCACGAGCTGGAAGCAATACTCTCCCGTCACTAATGATCACGGGTTCTTTCAGTGATGATAACTCCTTGAATTTGCCTGACTCTACAGTTGCGGAAACGGAAACTTCTTTTGCATCTGCGCTTGTTGTAATACTATAACCTGCCAGCATAAGCAAAACGGTCAGCATCATTATCTTTCGCATCAGTCAACAGCCTCCTATTTTCAGTTCACTGAAATAAACATTGCTAAGCTCCATTTAGTTTTTCATTATCAAAAAAAAGATCTGCTCCTATTAAGGAACAGATCTCAATTTATTATTTCCTATGTTTGTTCGCTGCTTCTTCAAGTCTCTTATATCGCTTCAGGTCAGCCTTGCGAATAGGCAGCTGTTCACGCCTCAGCAATTTTACTACTGCAATGATTAGCAGCAACAGTATAATCGTAAATGGTAATGCTGCAATCAAGGACGCAGTCTGAAGAGCTTCCAGCCCTCCCGTAAACAGAAGAACCCCGGCAATGGCAGACATCAGTGTTCCCCATACGATCTTAGCTACCATTGGTGGATTCAAGCTTCCAGCTGTCGTCATACTGGATAAGATATACGTCGCTGAATCAGCTGAGGTAACAAGAAAGGTAAGAATAAGAACAATGGATAACACAGACATAACCGTTGAAAATGGCAGCTGTCCGAACAGCTGGAAGAGCGCAGATGTTACGTCCTCATGGACGGCTGTTGCAATCCCCGTGCTTTGATGCAGATCGAACCATATCGCCGTGCCTCCAAAGGTTGCAATCCATAGGCAGGCAATCAACGGAGGTACGACCATAACACCGACGATAAATTCGCGGATGGTTCTGCCCCGTGAGACTCTAGCTACAAAGGCTCCGACATAAGGGGACCAAGAGATCGCCCATGCCCAGTAAAATATGGTCCAGTCCCTGACCCATGTCCCTCCGGTATAAGGCTGAAGCCGTAGACTATATGAAATGAAATTTGTAATGTAGTCCCCTAGTGCAAGGGTAAAAGTCTCCAATATGAAAACGGTAGGACCGAGTGTGAACACAAATAACAAAAATAACAAGGCAATAAGCAAATTGAAATTGCTTAAATGTTTAATGCCCTTATCAAGTCCTGTCGTAGCAGAAATCATGTAAGCAACAAAGATAGCAGCAAGAATGCCTAGTTGAATCCATGCATTATTGCCGGTTCCCGCTAAAATGTTAATCCCACCAGTCATCTGCATGACTCCAAGCCCAATGGATGTCGCGATCCCCATAACTGTAGCAATTACCGATAAAATGTCGATGGTTCTTTTTACAGCCGGTTTTTGACCGGTAACGGGCTCCATTGCGGTAGAAACAAGCCCATCTTTCTGTTTGCGAAATTGAAGGAAGGCAATGACTAGTCCAACCAGAGCAAAGACGGACCACTGACTGATTCCCCAATGAAAAAAGGAGTATCCCATAGCCACACGCGCACTTTCTTCCGTCAAAGGCTCAAGCCCTGCAAACGGAGTGTTAAAAAAGTGACTCATCGGTTCAGCTACTCCCCAAAATACAAGCCCCACGCCAAAACCGGCCGAGAACAGCATACCGATCCAGGTGAAGAACGGATAATCCGGTTTTGCTTGATCTCCGCCAAGACGGATAGTTCCATACTTGCTTGCCGCAATCCATATAAGGAAAACAATAATCACGAATATGGATAAAAGATAAAACCAGCCGAAGCTGCTTGTCGTGAAATTGTACAATAAACTGGCTGTATTTCCAAAAGCATCAGGCAATACAGCACCAATAACAGCAAGAATCGTAATTATTGCTGCGGAGATTGAAAAAACTGGATTTTTCAATAAATTTCGAATCACAAATTCCACCTCTACCCCTCATTTAATTCTATCTCTCTACAGTATTCCTATTTAAACCAAATCCCATGTACATAAACGCTAAACATGCATAATTCATATTTATGTATCTTAAAAAAGAGCAACATCTTACAAGATTCGTATAATTCCCTATAATATAATGGCAGCAGAACAGTACAGAGAGAAGGTGCAGCTTATGGCTCAAGAAAATAGATCGGTATGCTTTGACACGGAATTACAGGTGGAGGCTTATCGTTTTGAAGGTATCATGCAGAAGTTCCCCAATCATTTTCATGATTATTATGTATTAGGGTTTATTGAACAAGGGAAACGATATCTGACATGTAAAAATGGAGAGTACATCATTAACACTGGAGATGTTATCATTTTTAACCCTGGCGATCCTCATGCGTGCGAGCAAGTAGATGGCCGGACACTGGATTACCGCTGTCTTAATATTCAGCCGGAGGTCATGAAGAAATACGTTTTGGAGATTACAGGCAGAGACAAACTGCCTTACTTTACTAAACCCGTACTCTGCCGAAGTGAGATTGCGGATGGCCTGCATGAACTGCATTTAATGATTACCGAAGGTCATGCTGACTTCAAAAAAGAGGAATTGCTCCTCTTCCTTATTGAGCAGCTGTTAATAGATTACACCGAGGACTTTGTCGGTTCAGAGGAAACAGGTCTCAGTTCCGAAATCAGAACGATTTGTGAATACATAGATAACAACTACCACCAAACAATTACGCTGCAGGATTTATGTCAGCTTACAGGTCTCAGCAAGTATTATTTACTCCGTTCGTTTACTAAGCAAAAAGGAATTTCACCTTACTGCTACGTGGAGACACAGCGAATGATACATGCCAAAAAGCTGCTGCAGCTGGGGATTCCTCCCATAGAAGCGGCTATCCGCACCGGTTTTAGCGATCAGAGCCATTTTTCGAATTTCTTCAAAAAGCTGATTGGACTAACGCCGAAGCAGTATATGAGAATTTTTACGGAGCAGTCTCCAGCAGGAGTGACAACGGAGGTAAAGACAACATGTTAAGGCACCAAAAGACATCAACGGGACATTTACTAGCATTACTCACTATCTTTATTTGGGGTACAACCTTTGTTTCGACTAAGCTGCTGCTAACGGATTTTAGTCCGATCGAGGTCTTATTTTCACGGTTTCTAATCGGCTATTTCGTGCTTATGCTGCTGCACTTTCGTACCGTCAAAACGAACTCGGTAAAGGAGGAGCTGCTGTTTGCAGGTGCTGGGCTGTGCGGAGTGACATTGTATTTTCTACTGGAAAATATCGCACTAACCTTGACCCTTGCCGCAAGTGTGGGTGTCATTGTATCCGTCGCACCCTTTTTTACAGCTGTCTTAGCTCATTTCTTTCTAGAAGGCGAAAGACTGAGCACAGCTTTTGTTGTCGGCTTCATTATCGCTTTCTCCGGTATCCTGATCATCGGCTTTAATGGGAGCTTCCTGCTCAAGCTAAATCCTCTCGGTGATTTTCTAGCCTTTCTTGCCCCAATTATATGGGCGGTCTATTCCGTGCTGATGCGAAAAATCAGCCAAAGAGGCTATCATACCATTGGAGCTACCAGAAAAGTGTTCTTCTATGGCCTGCTCTTCATGCTGCCTGCATTATTTGTGTTTGATGTAGATTTAAACTTAGTGAAGTTAACCGATCCTATGAACCTCACTCATCTGCTCTATCTTGGAATCGGCGCTTCAGCTCTTTGTTTCGTTACCTGGAACCGTGCTGTCGGCATTCTGGGAGCTGTGAAGACGAGCGTGTACATATATTTAGTCCCTGTTATCACGGTCATCGCTTCTGCCCTGATTTTAAAAGAACCGATTTCTTGGGCTATGGTGATTGGAGCCATCCTCACTTTAGCTGGTTCATTTATTTCGGAATACAGACCTAGATCAAAATCACAGTACAGCTCATAAATAGCAAAAGGATGGAGCTTTCAAGGCATAAAGCTTTGAAAGACCCATCCTTTGTTATGTCATTTGTCACAACTTGGATTATTCAGCTAAGGCACGAATTTCCTCCTCGGTCAGCGCCTTGTTAAATACTTTTACTTCGTCCAGACTTCCATTCAAATAAGGGTCAGCAGCATACCTGCTTTTTCCAAGATAAGCGTCTGTAGTCGTAAGCTCATTCGGATTAAAAGTAATCTGATTGCTCGACGCCACTACTTCCCCATTCAAATAGAGCCTGCCTGTGTTCCCTTCCATGGTTACGGCAACATGCGTCCATTCATTGATCGGAAGCTTATTTGGAGCGAGCAAGCTCTGATCTACTCCGTTGTGGATGGTGAACTGCATGACACCCAGATGCTGTGACGGAGTAAGGAACATATGCTTACCCAGACCGTTCCCGAAATCGAAGATACGCTGCCAATCTCCTCCTCCGTTCCAATAGATCCAGGAGGCAAAAGTAAAGTCCTCAGCATCGGTTACCAGGTCAGGTACCTCTACATAACCATCAGTCCCGTTAAACTTGAGCGCTGCCCCTTCTTTACCTGCTGTTTGTGTCTCCACTCCTCCGTACAGCACGCCGTCAAACCCATTTCCACTGCGATCTGCTACAGACTGCCCTGTAATTCCTTCAAAATCATATTCAATCAGTTTCGGTCCTTCCAGTTCAGCAAGTACGGTGATGTTAAACACTTTGGTGTCCCGCACTTTTCCTTTTTGAATGGAAGCGGTCAGCTTTACCTCTGCATTATCTTCTCCTGCTGCCGGTCTAGTGACAACTCCAGAATTCGAGATGATGTTATGATCAGAAGTCGTCCAGGTAATAATGCTGTCCCTTGTTCCTTCCACTGGCAAATGAAGATTCTGATATACGGCTGAAGTATCACCTAAATCGAGATCATTCTTCACTGCTGCAACCACTTCTTTGTCCTTCATATCCTCCATCTGGCTGCCCCATATCGCAACGCCTGACTCGGATAGCACACTGAAGGTTACTACATTTTTCTGCACCGACTCGTCCCATTCACGAGTGAACACACCTGTGTAGCTGTTACCACCCATATTCAGAACAGCGTCTCCGTTTTTATCAAGCGACCAAGTGCCCTGAACTTCACCGCTGATGCTTCCGTTTTTGTTAAGTGTAGCAATAACGGAGGTTTTAAGTTCGGAAGAAATGTCTTTTCCGTGATTTACAATTTTATAGCTGCCTGCGACTTCATTTTTCTTTACCTCTTTCTGCTCGATGTCGGTGTACCGGTAAGGAGCTGTTACAGGCCAGCCCTCTTTGTTGATGTACATTTCATGTACACGGATTTCGTGCTCCTCGCCACGTCCTGGAAAACGGGTATGGAAAATGAGCAAATGTTTGCCGGTTTCTTCATCATAATACGCTGAGTTATGGCCCGGTGAAATATAGCCGAGTCCACTACCTTCACCCGGATCTCCAAGCTCTCTTGTGAATTGATAATTTCCCATCAGCTTCACACCATAAGGCTCAATCGTGCGATCATCAAACAGAGGCAATTCAGGATTTGCCTTCACGTTAATCATATCGTTGCCTTCGGCATCTAAATATGGCCCGTCCGGATTTTTGGAACGTGCAACCCGGATATTGTATCCTCCAACAGCATCAAGTCCGCCGAAGGATAGGAACATATAATAGTAATCGCTTTCAGGACTATATAAGATATAAGGCCCTTCAATGCGGCTGTGATTACCACCCATCAGCTTCTTACCATATCCTTGACCGGGAAGCTGTTTGCCGGTTTCAGGGTCAAGCTCCAGGATGAAAATGCCTCCTGAATAAGATCCGTAGACCATCCACAGCTTTCCTTCCTCATCAAAGAACACATCAGGGTCAACTGCATTCGGATGAACGGTCGCATCATAAATGGTTCCGTCCTCACTCGGCTCTCCCCACATGCCGGATTTCAGTAAAATACCTTGGTCTACATAAGGTCCTTCTATATTGTCCGCTACCGCTACCCCGAGTGCAGACCTCGGTGAATCTCCTCTGCAGGCATTGTAGTACATATAGAACCGTCCATCTTCAAGCTGAATCACATCTGCTGCCCACAAGGTGTTCGTTTCCGCCCACTCCAGGGTTTCCTTCAGCTCCTCTGTCACATTCGGGATCAGCTTATTGCCATCGGCAACACCTGAGGCCACCATATTCCAGTTCATCAGATCATTTGTCTTCGCGGCAGCCAGATGAGAACCGAACACATAGTAGGTATCATCTACTTTGATAACGGATGGATCATGTACAGAGCCTTCCTGAAAAACCGGAGCCGAAGTTGCTGGTTTTCCTTTCTTTGATGTTTCCTCCGCCCTATCTGCATATGCCCCAGTTCCAATCAGACTGCACAATACAGTCAACGTTGTGGTCAATACGGCTGCTTTTTTACTAGCTTTCAATAAATTGCGCAAATCTTTTCCTCTCCTTTGCAGTTAAATAGATTAAAGAATTCAATAAACCGCTTACAAAAAGGTAAATAATATTGCATACGATGACTCTACATTGGAGTTCGATATCATCAAATAGTTTACAAATATATAAATATATTTAACTATTTGTTAAATAATAGCATCATGAAAAGATCTAATCAATGGACTTATGGATGGATCTCAAAAAATAAACCCTTTTTACTAAATAGCTCTACTAAAGATCATTACGGTCTGTATATTAATGCACTCGTTAGTGAGTATACAGAGTCATCTTTAGTTCCATCTATCTAGCCAAAGGGTTAAGGAGCAAAACTATATTTTTCAGACCTATCATTCCAGAATAGCTCAATATAATCGAGATCATCTGGATCCGAATGCCTCGACGGCAGCGTGATTGGTGCCGATAGCTGAGCAGGATCAATGGGAAACTCTCCGCCGCTGTCATTTTTGCTGTAAATATGAAATCTCGCATTCTCAATAGACTCTTTTCCGTGATAAGTGATCGTAGGTGTTTCCAAGTAATCACCACGATTGTAGATGTAGGAAATTTTAACTTCCCATTCATCTAAACTGACGGTTCTTACCTTCATCGGAATGATTCCGGTATTAAGCAGGTAGTTAAGATACTAAGCACTATGAATACTAGACAAAGAACGGCCAGCATTACCTTTTTTTTAGATTCTCTTAAAATAATCCCCTCCTACAACTCATATATTAACATATTTTAACAGTTAGCGATGGATTGACTCTGTTTTTACGTATTATTCATAAAAGTCTGGTGGTACGCATTTCGATACTGCGTCGGTGTCATGTTGACATGCTTCTTAAAACGTCTCATGAAATACTTTTCATCCAGGTATCCGGATTCCTCTGCTACTTCCTTGATACTCATATCCGTCCGGGTGAGCAGTCCTTTGGCTCTGTCCATACGGATTTGATGAATAAATGTGAGCGGTCCGTTACCGGTATATTGTTTAAACATTCTTGTCACCGAGTCCTGATGATAATTGAATTTCTGCGCAATAGCGTGTACCGTCAAGGCTTCAGCTGCATGCAGCTTCGTCCACTCCATCATTTTGATAAAATGAGCTTTCCCTTCCGTGACTCGGGAGCTTTGTTCAACCAGCCGCTGCAGTGTCAATTCCGATATTTCAATTAGCAGCGAGGTCATTAAATAATGTAGGCTTTGCTTCGTATAATAGCTTGAATTGGCGACATGAAGAATTTGACTTACGATAACATGTATTCGATCACTGTATGGAGCGGAAGCATACTGCGGCAAATAAATATCCGGTACAGACCATGCCAGCACCCCGCGCTCATGGATAGTCCTGCTCTCTTCTTCCATACTGGATTCTGTCAGTAGCTCCACCTGATGCGGACACTCGAAATGAAACCAGTAGAATTTTACGCCTGGCATAGATTTCTGGTACCCGCGATGCCTGCGTCCTGGATGCAGCAGTAATATATCGCCCCGTCCAATCTCATATTTGCAGTTATCCTCCTCAATGTAAGCTGTTTGCTCGACGCCAATAATCAGTTCATACACACCCATCACACGATCAAGATGAATCCATTCCGTTTCCGAAATAAACTCTCCTGCCGCCAAAAAATGAACAGGCTCATTCACATTTGTCTTTATGTAGTCCATTGACCGTTCCCCCATGTATGATTGTCGGAAATGTCCACCTTATGCAATCTTAATCTACCGACAAATCAAGAGCTGAGTGGTAATTTATTGATAAAAATATACACTTGCTACTCGCTATTGGCAAGACATAAGGAGAGAATGACTTTGAAAGCAAACGCATTTGATTTACAGCACGTCAGGGTTGAAGCCGGCCCTCTTAAGCATGCGATGGATCTAAACACAGCTTATCTGTTAAAGCTGGATGCAGATCGATTGCTATCCCGTTTTCGTGAATATGCAGGACTTACACCAAAGGCACCGCACTATGAAGGCTGGGAATCACGGGGGATTAGCGGCCATACACTGGGACACTATTTGTCTGGCTGTTCTCTCATGTACGCCTCTACAGGAAATGAAGAGCTTAAACAGCGTGCCGAGTACGTAGTGAAAGAACTACAAGCATGCCAGGATGCTCATGGTAACGGATATGTATCTGGTGTCCCTAGGGGAAAAGAGTTATTCGAGGAAATTAAAGCTGGTGATATTCGTTCTCAAGGGTTTGATCTGAATGGCGGATGGGTCCCCCTTTATACAATGCACAAATTGTTTGCCGGTTTAAGGGATGCCTACACACTTACTGACAATACACTGGCATTGAATATTGAAATAAAACTTGGAGAGTGGCTTGAGGATGTATTCGCTGAATTAACCGATGAGCAAATGCAGCAGGTGCTGCACTGTGAATTTGGGGGAATGAACGAAGTATTGACTGATCTGGCTGAACATTCAGGAGATCCTAGGTTTCTGAAGCTGGCGGAACGCTTTTATCACGGAGAAGTGCTGAATGATATCTCAAGCGGAAATGACACTCTAGCTGGGAGACACGCGAATACCCAAATCCCGAAAATCATCGGTGCTGCTAGACAATTTGAAGCCTCGGGTGATGCAAAGTATGCAGACATTACCCGTTTCTTCTGGGATCGCGTTGTCCATCATCACTCGTATGTCATCGGCGGGAACAGCTATAATGAGCATTTCGGAGAACCGGATCATTTGAATGATCGACTTGGCGAAGGCACCTGCGAGACCTGTAACACCTATAACATGCTTAAGCTGACGAGACATATGTTTAAATGGGATGCGCTTGCACATTATGCAGACTATTATGAGCGCGCCATGTTTAACCATATCCTTGCATCTCAGAATCCCGTGGACGGCCGAGTCTGTTATTTCGTATCGCTTGAAATGGGTGGTCAAAAATCGTTTAATTCTCAATTTGAGGACTTCACCTGCTGTGTCGGTTCCAGTATGGAGAGCCACTCCTTGTACGGAAGTGCAATCTATTTTCATCAAGCAAATAACCTGTTCGTAAATCAATTTGTGTCATCTTCTGTACAATGGAAAGAGCTTGGAGTCGTCTTACAGCAGGTAACTCGTTTCCCAGAGGTAGGTACCGGCCGTATCATCATTCACACGGAGCAAAAAACACAATTCGCTTTGCAAATCAGATGTCCTTACTGGGCTCTGAAAGGGATGAGTATAAAAGTAAACGGTGAGGTCCTTGCACAGGAGACAACTCCTTCTACTTACGTAGCTTTGGATCGTGAATGGCAGGAAGGCGATATTGTGGAATATGACATTCCGATGAGCGTAAGAGTTGAAGCGATGCCTGATAATGCTAAACGAGTTGCCTTCATGTATGGTCCACAGGTACTGGCTGGAGACTATGATCATGTCGCCGATAACCATACAGAACGGGAGCTGCCGGCAGTGCTTATCGGTTCACCTGAAGACATTGCATCACGTATCAAGCCCCTTGGCAACCAAGTCTTTCATGTGACTGACCGTGAAAGTGACGTATATCTCAGACCATTCTATCAGCTGCATGACCACCGGTATACGGTCTACTTTGATGTATTTACACCAGAAGAATGGACACAGACGGAGGCGGAATACCGGGAAAGCGCAGCATACCAAGCGATGCTTGAGGAACGAACAATCGACTTTATGCAGCCTGCTGAAATGCAACCGGAGCGGGATCATGAATTTGAAGGCGAGCATGTCAACCTGGGTAAAATCTATAATCGAAAATATAGAGATACTTGGCCTTCCGGCTGGTTCTCTTTCTCGATGAAGGTGCTCTCCGATGCTCCTGTAAGCCTAGCAATTACTTATCTGAAGACATCGGATTCCAAGATCCGTTTCCAACTGGAGGCAGACGGAACGAACCTTGATCAAAGGACGCTAGAGTCGGAGGAGCTCAATCAGCTTGAGACATTTATATATGAACTGCCAGAAAAAGTTACAGTAGGAAAAGATAAAATTCGTATCAAATTTACTTCAGAGCATGGATACAAAGTCGCTCCCGTTGCTGCCGTTCGTACGGTTAAGCGATAAGTAAGCAGTGGAGATTTTGAAGAGCGAAAGACTTTTGTGTTAGCAGCTTTAAAAATCAAGTCAAAGTCAACATTAAAAAATAGAGGCTCGTAAAGAACCTGCTCATTCACTGAGCCATAGTTCATACGAGCCTCTTTATTATCTTTTTAATGATTAATTGTAAATTTATCAAGCAATTGACCATCCACATCATAGGCTTGATACGTCAGCGTTTTTCCTGAAATCGAGATCCCAGTATACATCTGCTTATAGTTCTGAAAGTGAACCTTATGATAGAACTGCTCATCCTTCTGCTCGTTAAATTTAGGACCGCTGGTATTTGCAACGACATACACGGTTCCTTCTTGATTTTGCACCGTATCACTGCTGTTTCCGGTTACCTTCCCATCCTTTATTGGATAGGAGCGGGAGTACTCATGATTATGACCCTGCAGCACTAGATCAACCTCATATTTATCGATAACTTCAGACCAATCCTGAATCTTCTTGTACATATTTCCTCCATAGATCGGACGGTGCAAGGCAACAATTTTCCATTCCTGATCCGTTCCGGCCAAATCTTTCTCAAGCCACTCCGTCTGTTTCTTGATACTGCCTTCTGTATTCAAGACAGAGATGTGCAGATTTCCGTAATCAAAGGAGTAATTGGTACCTGTTCCGTCAAGAGCCTTCACTCCATTCTCCGGAAGATTAAAATAGGAAGCAAATGGGTCAAAGCTATCATCTATGACGTCATTATTTCCTATTACCGGAACAATAGGTGTCTGACTGATCCAAGAAGCACTAGTGTTGAAAAAGGAGCTCCAAGCACTCGTGTTGTCCGCATCTTCAACGAAGTCTCCAGCATGCAGAACAAAAGCCGGACTTGCATAACGTGCCATAGCTTGATTCATCGTATTTTCCCACAAGGCAAAATCACTTTCTGTCTCTCCTTGTGAATCCGTTACATAAATAAACGAGAAATCCGATTCCTTATTCTTCGCAGTTACAAACGTACGAACGGAGCTCCAGCCTTCCTCCGTGCCATCCCCTGCGCGGTAGCTGTAAAGCGTTCCTGGTTTTAGTCCTGTAGCTTCTGCTTTATGAACTGCAGTCTTCTGACCGCCTTGTTTAATAACAGACGTGCTTCCCTCAATGTTTATAACATCATCCTTGTCAAAATGAGTACTCTTCCCTTCAAGTATCTGCACCTGAGCAGATGCGCTTGTACTGCTGCCCTGCCAAGTAAATGCTCTGCTTGTGGCCGGGTCTCCTTTCATTGTCGTAACAACAAGTGGAGTTTGAGTCGTAACCGATCGAGTCTGAAATAGCCATTGAATACCGATAACACCCACAACAACTGCTATAGCCAGTATGATTATCCACATCGTATCTTTGATCTTCATCTCCTTGTCTCCTCATCTATATACTACGCCAAGAGCATTCGCTCGCCTGTCTGATAAGATACACCCGTCCAAATCAATAAGTCAAACGAAAGATTGTTAATTTTAATCTTCACTTTTGTAAAAACAGTGTAAATTTCATCTGCTTTTAAGGTTGAGTTCAAATCCAGTTCACATACACCTCTTAATATGAATTCCATGCCAAGAGCAACTCGAAAGCTACGCGGATCTATACAAAGAAAGAGAGGTGTAATTCATGCTTGCACATACCAAGGTAGAGCTGTCCAAACCGGAAAAATTTCGGCATGAGCTCAAGTTTTTTATTAATCAGCATCAATACCATATTTTGCGGCAGCGTCTCAAGAATATCGTCCGATACGACGAGAACGTTGGGGACACGGGTGAATACCATATACGCAGTCTGTACTTTGACGATATGGATAACAAAGCGCTCCATGAAAAGCTAGGCGGTATTAGAGATCGATGCAAATATCGGATACGGATCTACAACGTAGAAGACAACGTCATTCATTTCGAGAAGAAGGTGAAAAAAGGCGATTTTATTGCCAAACAAAAAGTTCTACTAACTCGCGACATGGTCGATTCTCTTATGGCGGGTGACTTTGAGGTGCTGAATGCTCCAGACAAACCGCTGATGTATGAAATTTATCATGAAATGCGGGATCGGATGCTACGGCCGAAAGTCATTGTTGATTATGTGCGTGAACCATTCGTGTGTCATAACGGAAACGTAAGAATCACGTTCGACAAGGATCTGCGCACAGGTCTACATTCTACTGAATTATTCAACAAGGAGCTGAACCCTGTAAAGGCAATCGATGAAAATCTGATGATACTTGAAATCAAGTTTGACGAGTATATTCCGGAATACATACGGATTGCCTTGCAGCTTGAGGGGCTAAATCGAGTATCGGCTTCCAAATACGTCATTTGCCGAAAATTTTTGAAATATAACACTTGGGAGGATTATTAATAATGACAGCAACGACAACAACAGGTGTAGCAGCAACAGATACAGCAGGCACCTCAACGAATTTTACGGACATCATCAAAAACTCCGTTATGGACAATTTTTCGTCCGATATCAGCATCTCCAAAATTGTTATCAGCTTGGCTGTCGCCTTTCTGATCGGTTTGTTTATCTTTGTATTGTACAAGCGTATATTCAGCGGAGTGCTCTACTCTAAGAGCTTTAACGTATCGCTTATCGGAATGACCATGATTACCGCGATGGTTATCATCGCCATTAACTCCAACCTCGTATTGTCACTCGGTATGGTCGGTGCGCTCTCCATCGTTCGTTTTAGAACACCAATCAAGGATCCGACGGATCTGATCTTCCTGTTCTGGGCAGCTGTTGCAGGTATCGTATCCGGTGCAGGTTTTTACACGCTTGCTGCAGTTGGTTCTGTCATTGTTGGTCTAGTCCTGTTCTTCTTCATCAAACGGACAGGCTCCGAGACTCCTTATCTCCTGGTTGTTAACTGCGACGGGGATACAACGGAAAAAGAAATTCACAACCAGCTTTCAGGAGTTGTAAAACACTATAATGTTAAACAAAAAACAGTAACTCCAGGCAATATCGAAGTCACACTTGAAGTTCGATTGAAAGACAGCGAAGGCCAGTTCGTCAATCGCATCTCTGAAATCGGCGGGGTTAAAAATGCCGTCCTCATCAGCTACAACGGCGATTATGTATCCTAAAGATAAGGCGGTGCTCTAGATGAAGTCTAAATTTACAGCGCTTCTTCTATGCCTTTGCTCTATCTGTCTTATTCTGGGCGGCTGCCAATTCGGCAGCTCGTCCACCCCTTCGGATACCGAAACCGCTGATACAGCAGTATCGGAACAAGAGCAAATCATAGATGAAACGATATTTCCAAAAGATAAGGTTGTTGACGTCAAAATTACGATTGATGAGGATCAGTTCCAGGATATGCTGGACAACGCAAGCGCAGAAGAATTTAAACCTGCTTCCGTTGAATACAACGGTCATAAATTTGATAATGTCGGGATCCGCACCAAAGGAAACCTGAGTCTTCGCAGTGTCGTTCAGATGGAGGATTCCGATCGTTACAGCTTTAAAATTTCCTTTGATGAGTATGTGAACCAAACATTTGAAGGCATCAGCAAAATCAATTTGAATAACAATTACAGCGATGCAAGCAGCATGCGTGAATTTCTGGCGTATGAGCTCGCGGAACAAATGGGCCTACCTACTCCCAAATACTCGTATGTAAATGTATACGTAAATGATGAACTATGGGGCTTCTACCTGGCGGTTGAACAGATTGGCGAGTCCTATCTCGAACGGAACTTCGAGAATTCTTATGGATCACTGTACAAAGCCGACATGTCGGGACAAGGTACAGATCTGGCTTGGTACGGAGAGGATCCAGAGAGCTACTCGGGCCTGCTGGCCAAATCAGATAAAACCGATGACACAACACTTGTAAAAATGATCAATGAGCTCAATAACGGCAGTGATATTGAACAATATCTCGATGTTGAGAATGCATTAAAATATATCGCCTTGAACGTGGTGACTAACAACACGGACAGCTATATAGGAATGAATAAGCATAATTATTATTTATACGAGGAGAATGGTGTCTACTCCGTCCTGCCATGGGATTATAATATGGCCTTCGGAGGTCTGGGAGGCGACATGGGCGGTGGCGGCTTTGGCGGCGGTATGGGACGCATGGGAAGAGACAACTCAAATAGCGATACAAATACCGACAACAATGCCAATGCAGCACCTGATCAAAACGCAGGAGCAAATGCCACTACAAATACGGATTCAAAACCGAGCCTAAGTGCCAACGGCAACGTGAATGCCGAAACAAATCCTAGTACGGATGCTGATGCTAACACAGATGCATCTATGCAGGAAGATGGTAACGCAGGAAATGCCCTGCAAGCAAGTACTGCCCTCCTCATCGATGAACCGACATCCGGTGCGGTAGATGAGCGTCCGCTTGTTGCCAAGCTGCTGGCCAATGAACAATATAAGGAACAATATCATCAAATTATTGAGGAAGCCGTGACCGGATTATTGGCTGAAGAGACGTTTAAGAGCCGGGTCCAAGAACTAAAATCGATGATCTCAGAATATGTAAAAGCCGATCCTAACGCATTCTACACCTATGATGAATTTGAGCAAGGTGTAACAAGTCTTATTTCAACGAATGCAAGTCAAGTGAACAACATTTCTCAGCAGCTTGACGGTACAATTGCTTCAAGCGGTGATGGCTCTGGAAGCGGCGGAGGTATGGGCGGCGGATTCGGAGGCCGCGGTAATGCTCAGAATACTGCTGCAGCAGGTAATCAGCAAGGAAATGCCGAAGACGGACAAGCAGTTCCGAGCAATCAAGGTACAAATGCTGAGCAAGCTCCGCAAACAGGAGCTGCACAGGCAGCGCAAAGTGAAGATGGCGGACAAACAGCTGTCCCTCCTTCCGCTTCTAACGGTGCACAATCAAACGCAGCGGATCAAACGACGACTGATGAACAAGGGAATACAGCTGATCCATTTGGCGAAGGCATGGGACAGCCTCCGGAGGGCTTTGATCCTACCCAAATGGGAGAAATGCCGGAAGGATTTGACCCTTCTCAAATGGGCCAACGGCCGGAAGGCGGCTTCGGCGGTATGGGAGGAGGTGGTGGATTCCCTGGCGGTCAGCAGCAGAATACACAGCAAGGCAGCACAAGTGAAATGATAATTACCAGCATCGCATTAGTTTTGCTCATTTTAGCCTGCGTGTTCATAGCCTTCTACAAGCGCAAAAGACTTTAGGTGAAGTTCGTTTCTAACGACTGGACAAGTTTCAACGTGAATATTTGTAAGATGAAATGACAACAACGCAGGGCGTGAACTAGATTTGAATCCCTAGATTCATATTGACGTTCACGCCCTATTTATATCTTTTATTTCCTCTTCATGCTTCGTATTAGCACTTTATTTTCACTGCTAACTTGATAGGATTCCGTAATTTTTTGCAAGGCTTTATTGTAAGTAAACTTATCTAGAGAATTACTCTTTAAATAGTCCATTGTAGGCTCCGGCATTTTGATATAACAGATGGAAACTGCCCAAGCTACGGCCATTTGCACGTAGTATTCACTGCTTCTTATTCGATCCAGTTGAACCAATACCTGCTCAATGTGTTCTTCATCCACATAGTAAGTGAGAAGCATAACGACACCAAAACGGATATCGTAAATTTCTTGTGATGTGAGATAAGGAAGAACGAACTCCCATACCTTTTCTTTGTTTAACTTTGTAATTTTCATTCCGCTGCAAAAACTGTCACAGATCGACCAGTTACTGATTTTCGGAATGAAATCAGCTGCATATTGCAGCAACTCATCAACATCGGTCTTTACGTAACCGATCACCATCGCCTGCAGCATCACTTCTTCAAAATACTCATCCTCCGCCTGCTTTAGGTATGTACGCCAGTCGTCCTTCGCAATATTCTTCGCCAGCTTATGCAAATCCGGATGCCTCACACCCAGCAGATTTGCAATATTAGGAATCAATCTTGCTGTAAACTGCTGATATTTAGGATCCGATAATTCAATTAATTGTTTTCTTAAAGTCTCGTTCAACATGATAAGCGAATAGCTCCTTTAAGTTGTTATATCCTTGCAAAACCCATTCATATTATAGCACATATGTTCTCCTCTCAAATTCAAAATTAACTCTCATTGTTACAAACAAACAGATTGAAAAAATACAATCCGAATACATGATCCAAAAGAACTACGACTAAAGAATTAAATTTCTAACATTTTCTTCAAAACTTATGGTATTATAGTCATTAAAAAAAATTTAGAGATCATTGGCGGGGGTGTTTCCATGTTTGATTGGCTGGGTTTTAGAAAAGGGTATCCACTATGGCGTTCGTACCAATTAAACAAAAAAGCAAAGCAGGATGTTGAAGAAATTTTTGAAGGCATTGCGGAGACTCGAATGCATATTCTTATGTCTTGGGCAGAGGATTACTGGCATCATCTGGATCAGCTGCTAGCAAGAATGGTCTCTGCGACTAAGGAATCCTCCATCACGGACAAATCCCACATTAGCATTTGGAGCGGCTTGTTCAGCCAAACATATCAACGCGCAACCGATGTAACTGAACTGTTCCTGCTGGACGACGATCACCAAGTCATCTATTCTACCTATCCACAGCATTCCAAAGTAAAGTATTCAGAATCCGATTCTATATGGAATGGTTTAATGCACGTCTCCTCTTCTCCTCATCAAGGTGATAAATGTCTATTCGGCCCTTACCAGGATCCCCTTACGTTAGAAATAGAAGCCCGTTCGTCTACTTTTCACGATCAAATGACGCTTCTGTTTATCAGACCTATCATGATACATGATAAATACGCCGGAGCATTATGTGCAAGAATACCGAATGATGTCATCGGCGATCTCATTCAGAGAGAGTCAGGACATATCTATCCTGATTCTGGAGATAACTATATTTTTATGGCAAAACCTGAGCTGAACACTCACATTCTTCCCGGAACTGCCCTTTCTCGAAGCCGATTTGAAGATCGTACGTTCACCCATGGAGAGAATTTAAAAGACGGTATTACAACGGAATGGGGAACCGTTACAGTCAGCGATCATACAGAGCTTGAATTGATGTTCACTGATCCATCCACGAATGAGCTTCACCCCGGAGTTGCGAATACGATTCAAAAAGGCAGCAATTTATTTGTAGAGTTCCCGGGTTATTCTGATTACAGACATATTCCGGTTATTGGGAAAGGCGTTACTTTTCGTCTCCCCCATTGTCCTGATACCTGGGGCATGATGTGCGAAGGGGATCTGGAAGAGGTATACCGGATACGAAGTATCGGCTACAATCATTTAAAATTACAGATTATCCTTGCCGTGGCGGGTTCTATTATTACCGGGGCCCTTACATATTTTACAGCAACCTATTCTTCCATTTGGATTGCAGCGCTTCTAGCAGGTGTATTCCAACTTCTCTCCATCCTTAGCATTGTCACAATCGTACATAAAAAAGAAACTGTCAAAGTAGTTGCCAGACTTAGAAACTTAAGCAAGTTCATACGAATTAATGCCGAAGGCAAAGGAGATTTAACCCAGCGCCTTACACCAAGCGACTTCGGTAATGATGAAACCCGCGAGCTCGCCAAATGGATTAACAATATGATCGATTCTCTTGAAAGCATCATGTTGAGAGTAAAATCCGCTGCAGGAGACGTATTGTCCAGCCAGCACATCTTAAATGAATCGACGAAGGAAACAGAGTGCTCTACCCAGCAAGTCCATCAGAATGTACAAGACATGATACAGCGCATCCTTAACCAACTTCAGGATATCGATGTCGCGAAAGATGTGACCAACCAAATGCGCACACAGCTGAATGTCATTGAACAGGACGCCTCCAAAGAAATCGCCATCGCACAGTCTGAGGTCGAGCGAATTGGTGAGAAAATGCATCAGATTCATGAGAAAGTAGAGTATACCAATTCTTCCATCCTTACATTCATGCAAACTACAGACCAAATACGCAGTGTCTTACAAGCGATTGAAGAAATATCAGAGCAAACTCACTTGCTGGCACTGAACGCCTCTATTGAAGCTGCCAGAGTAGGAGAACACGGACGTGGATTTGCTGTAGTAGCTTCAGAAATCCGTAAGCTGTCTGAGATGACCAATGAGTCAACGGCGGAAGTGCATCAAATTATTAAGCACATTCATGAGGATGCACAGAACGCATATCGCTCAATGGAAGAAGGAACACGAGTCGTGCATGAAGGCAAATCATTAGTATCTGCAGCTGCAGAGCTATTATCTTCCGCTTCGATCGAGAATGCTCGTAAGACGCAGGTCGTTGATGAGGTCGTTATCCTCATGGAGAAAATAGCTGGCGCAAGTATAGAGAACAGGGCGGTTTCGACTGAGGTGGAAGTTAAAATTAATGAACTGATCGTTGAAATAATGAAAGTAAGACACACCTCACAAAATGTGGAGGGAACCACTCTTCTGCTCGATCAAATGGTCAGTCAGTTCAAACTAGCTGAATCACGTGTTCGCTAAACATGATTAAAAGAAGGAACCGGCTCCGTACTTATGGACCGGTTCCTTCTTTTATGATTCCTGTATTTATGCACCAAGTTTCTTATTATCATTACGCGGCCAAATGGTATAACTGAAACTGATGATAAAATCAATAGCCAGGATAATTGACCACACACGGACGGTCTGTGCTAAAGTCTCTGTCTTCCCTTCATTGCCTACAAGAAAAACCATACCGTATAACAGCGCACATCCGATCGCCCACGAAAGAGCGTGAAATAACCAACCAGTTCTTTCATGCTGAGCATGCTCTTTTCCATATTTTTTGCGCGGTTTTTCTCCTCCTGCAAATCTATGTGCAAACCAGGCATCAGCCGTGCTTATCATGCGATGACCATACCCGATGGATACCCCGATATAGACAGCTGCAAGCGCATGAGCAAGGGTTGCTTCTGCTCCGCCTCTTAAGCTGATAACCGTAGCAGTGAGCAGAACAAGATCTACGAAAGGTGTTAATAGAAGCAAGATACTGCTTAATCTTTTTTGCTTCCATAGATAGCGGCATGCCAAACCGCATAGAACCATAACCCAGAACAAAATTTCACAGGTGATAATAAACCCAATGAGCACAAAACCCCACCTTTTTAATACAACTGTATTTTTTAAACTTATTATAGCACAATTGTATTAAATAAATAGTCTGTATATAATGAAAACATGCCAAAAATCGTAAACCACCAACAAAGAAAAGAAGAAATTGCAGAAGCGACCTGGAGAGTTATTCGTAACGAAGGCATCAGCGGTGTGTCGGTCCGTCGGATCGTGGATGAATTAGGGATTTCACTTGGATCGCTACGACATTATTTTAATTCTCAAGAAGATCTGTTGTCCTTCGCTATGCAGCTCATATCCGAAAGAGTTAATTATCGTATTCAGCACATCCAGTTCACTGGAAATCCAAGGCTGGATGTTGAGCTTATTATTCGGGAAATTACACCTATGAATGAAGAACAGAAACTGGAGTCGGAGGTATGGCTTGCTTTTGCAGGCGAATCCGTATCGCATAAAAGCATGCGTCACATTTTAGAGAAGGTTCATCAAGAGCTTTATATTGGCTTCCTGCGGATGATGATTCTCCTTCAAACGAAGGATTTAACGAAAGAGGGGATTCATGTAGAAACGGAAGCGAAGAGGCTACACGCGCTTGTCGACGGACTGGTGCTCCATCATACGACATTTCCTGATTTACTGACTCAAGATGATATTGCAGGCATCGTCACCATTCATCTGGACAGTATCTTGAAATGAAAATATAGTCAAACACACATTAAGGCCTTCTTTAATAAAGTAACAGCATAAGGAGGCCAAGATACGATGCTATTGTTGGATAATGAAAAAATGGAGCTTACGTCTCCCGGTGGATGGAAACAAGAAGCATATCGTCTTTTCTCAGAGAAAATGTCAGCTTCACACCATAAATTCCCCTGCATTCCTGCAACCATTGGATATAAATTGAATCATTTTCGCTATATATTTCTTAGTGATCCACGGAAAGAACAGGCTTCAGAAGAGCTTGCGCACAGCCTTGCTGTTTATGGTGAACAATCAAAAGATATTGGCAATTACACTTCACTAATCGCTTTCTTTGAAACTCCTGAAGATCTTGCAGCAAAGTATCAAGTAGATGAATATCAATCGTTGTTCTGGGAAGTGCTCAGTCAGGTTAGTGCTCGGGATGACAAGTCATGGCCCGAACATATTCCAATGAATCCGGATAACAATGTTTGGGAATATTGCTTCGGTGATGAGCAATACTTTATGTACTGCGCTACTCCTGCTCACAAACGAAGACAGAGCCGTCATTTCCCTTACTTTATATTTGCTATTACGCCTCGCTGGGTTCTGACTCAATTTAATAAAAATGCAGCAACTGCAGCCCAAATCAAGAAAAAAATTAGAGAACGAATTACCGAATATGATGAAACCGGAGTTCATCCGGACTTAAATTTTTACGGGAATGAGGACAACTTTGAATGGAAGCAGTATTTCCTTAGCGATGATGAAACTCCAGCAGCAGGCAAATGTCCGTTTGCCCACCTCCATATGAAAAAGACTTAAGACGATAAAGATACAAAAATAAGCAGAGTGCTGTTCTAAGACAGTACCCTGCTTACTATGGCTCTATATCTTATACTCTCATTCCAGCTCTTGAAAGTTCTATTTTACTGGAATCCAGATCTCTGAATAGCAATCCGGACTGGAAGCATCTTGAGCTGTATAATACTCGAATTCTATGGAACCTGCTTGTACATATCCGCTTGATGGGAACCATTCAGAATAGATTTGCTTCCATACCGTCTGCATGGCATCCGGCATTGGACCATGCACCTCAAAAACTGCCCATTTTGCAGCAGGAATGATCAGCTTAGACATCTCCTCAGGAACGTCTTCACCTTTATAATCTGCAGCAATCCAATACGTCATCATCTGCTCTTTCTGCTGCTCCTCATCGGATACACAGACACCAAGTACACCATCAATTTCCCCATTATTTAGCTGAAACAATCGATCATTAATTCCGTTCTCGTGCACCTCATTCCACATCTGTGGAATCATTTCAAGATTTTCTCCGTTCGATAGGGAAAAATTCCGATGAACACCAACCACTTCAAAAGCTTCCTTCTCTACAATCCTATACTTCATTGGATCCGCTCCTCTCAAACTTACGTGAATGATCAAACGATTATAAGAAATAAGATGACTGTTCGGCTTTCGAGCTTCACTCGGAGTAATACCGTGTTGTCTTCGAAAAGCCTTGGTGAATGCTTCGGGAGTGTCATAACCGTACTTCAGTGCAATATCAATCACTTTACTGTCCGTTCTGCTTAAGTCTTGAGCCGCCAGAGTCAAACGTCTGCGCCGGATATACTCCCCTACAGATATATCTGTCAAGAAGGTAAATAGACGCTGAAATTGATATAGTGATGTTTCTGCTTGTTTAGCAACTTCCGCAATACTCATTTCCTCCAGCATGTGTTCTTCAATGTAAGAGATCGCTTTTTGTAACGACTCCACGTAATTCATGTGCTCACTCCCTTGATTACATCCTAGCATGTTGAAATTATGTATACCTGTTCTATTATGCATTTTAAAAACAGATTCAGAAAGCAGTCTTGATTATAGAAACAATAAAATACCCCCTGCGAAGTAGCATGTCCATGTGCTCTTCCCAGAGGGTATTGTAACTTATTTATTAGTCCACAGTTGCCGGGTCCATCCACATGATCTCCCAAAGATGTCCGTCCAGATCCTCGAAGCTTCTTCCGTACATAAAACCATGATCCTGAGGTTCGCTGTATGATTTACCTCCTGCCGCCAAAGCCTTGTCGGCAATCTCGTCTACCTGCTCTCTACTGTCTGCAGACAAACATAGAATGACCTGTGCAGCAGCTTTTGCGTCAGCAATCGGTTTGCTGATAAAGGATTTAAAGTGCTCCTCTGTCAACAGCATCGCATAAATATGGTCGCTAATGATCATGCTGGTTGCGTTCTCGTCTGTGAATTGCTTGTTAAATGCAAAGCCAATGGATGAGAAAAATTCGATGGATGCGTTCAAGTTTTTAACAGGCAGGTTAACAAATATTTGCTTGGACTCCAGAGCCATAACTACACCTCGTTTATTGGGATGAACAGATTATACCAATTTTTTACTGTATTGGACATGCCTTTTAGGTAAACGTTATCACAAATTTATCGATTTTTTTGGTAAAAATAAAAAGTAAGTGGAGCAAATACGAAAATAAATAATAAGCATATCCCAATGCCAGCTATAACCGTTACTGTGGTTGCTGTACCGTTCATAAGCCCCCTCACTGCGGTAGAGGCAATACTTATAGGATTAAGCTCAACGACCACCCGAATCCATTTGGGCATTGTAGCTGAATCAACCAAAATATTACTTCCAAATAACAGCGGGTATATGATGATCATGCTCGAACCAGATACGGTCTCGGGACGTTTGGCAATAACTCCAATCATCGTGAAGACCCAGCTTACACTAAAGGCGAAGAGGATAGCATATAATATCCCTGATACCATGCCAATCACCCCGGCTTCGGGCCGAAATCCGAGAAGCATTCCGAAGCATACAGCCACAATAGCAGCAGATGTATAACGAAGGCCGTCTGTAATAACGGGACCAAGAACCGCGGATGGCTGCCAAAACGGCATTGTTCGGAATCTTTTATATACCCCTTTGGTAATATCCTGGCATATGGATGTACCGCTATAAACGGTCATAGGAATGACAGTAAGTATGAGTATACCCGGTAGTAGAAACTGAAGATAAGCCTCAGTAGAACCGGCAATAGCTCCGCCGAATAAATAGTTAAAGATGAGCAGCATGATAACAGGGGCAAGAACAACATCAAAAAAATAGGCGAATGCGTTATTTTTCGTGTTTTGGAAAGCTCTCCACATAAAAATACGTGCAGCTGTAGTGGCATGAAGATGTTTCCGGGAAGTTTTATCTAAATCATTGATAAGGTTAGCATCACTGCTTACTTTATTCATCGTACAGCTCCCTCTTTGTCGGAATCAGTCAACGCCAAGAACACCTCATCCAGACTTGGTTCACCGAGTGTGAAATAATCAATTGATATTCCATGATTCAGAAACGTGTTAATCACTTTATTGGCAAGGCTAGCTTCCTGAACAGGTATCCTGTAAACAAGAAGATCTTCATCCTGAATCACTGACAATGAGTAATCCTCCAGCATTTCGCTAATTCTCTGCACTTCCGTTTCCGTATGTAGGCGAAGGGTTAAAGTCTTGGCTCCAATCGAAGCCTTCAGCTGATTCGGAGTCCCTTCGGCTACAATCCTACCCTTGTCAATCAAGGCAATTCGATCAGCTAATTGATCCGCCTCTTCCAAGTACTGTGTTGTAAGGAGAACTGAAGTACCTTGTTTGAGCAGCATACGGACAATATCCCACACTTGCATGCGACTCTTGGGATCTAACCCCGTTGTTGGTTCATCCAGGAAAATAAGTTCCGGCTGACCTACGATGCTGGCGGCAATGTCGAGCCTTCTTCGCATGCCTCCCGAATAGTGCTCCACCTTGCGTGTCCCAGCCTCCTTCAGTCCAAAGGAATGAAGGAGTTTCTCAGCAATGGAACAGGCTTCTTTTTTGCTGTAACCGAACAGTCTTGAGAAGAGCATTAGATTTTGATAACCGGTCAGGGATTCATCTACTGCAGCAAACTGACCCGTCACACTTATTCTTTTTCTCACCTCCACAGCCTGATTGAAAGCATCATAGCCTGCGACGACAGCTGAACCGCCGTCTGGCTTCAAGAGTGTAGACAGTATTTCAATTGTAGTCGTCTTACCGGCACCATTTGGGCCCAGTAAGGCGAAAAGCTCTCCTTTTTTAACCTGCAAATAAATTCCGGACACAACTTCTGTTCCATTAAACGATTTTTTTAGGTTATGGGCATCGATTGCGAATGACATTGAATTCCTCCATATTGATCAATTGCCATGCTTCTTATGAGCTCCTACATAAAATGGTGTTTATGCTCAGATAGCCATTCGTTAAAAGTTTTTGCGGGCCGTCCAGTCACTTGCTCTATAGTCGGCACAACGGTGTAACCGACCTCAGGCGGATTTTTCCCCATTTGAACGAAAAACTCGACATCTTCTTCCCCGAACCCTTGATCCTTCCAACTTTGTCTTGCCTGCTCTTCTGTCAGCTCTACAAACCGAATATCCTTTCCTGTAGCCTCGGCAATCTTATGAACAGCTTCTTGTCGTGTCAGGGTCTCTGGACCTGTGAGAACATAGCTTTGCTCATGATGTCCATCCTCTATCAAAGTTAAAGCAGCTACTGAAGCGATATCTGCTTCATGTACCCTGGCACTAAGGGCATTGGCGAATGGAACACGCACCACTCGCTCCAATTGAATAGATTCCTTCCAATCCTCAAGCGCATTAGCCATAAATTCAACCGGCTTTAACAAGGTCCACTCAAGACCGCTGTCTTTAATGATTTGTTCAATCGGATTCCCTTCATAGTCCATGAGTACGGTAACATGCTTAACTCCAGCTTCCTTCGCAACTTTAATTACCGCTGGATCGGTCTGCAGATAAGCACCCGCCTGATCACTTGATAAAATAAGAAACATGGCTCTTACGTTCTGCAAAGCAGATACCAGTGATTCTGGTTCAGTTAGATCCCCATATACAACCTGGACACCTTCCGGCAAAACGGCTCTGCCCGGATGACGTGAAACACCCCTTACCTCTTTGCCCATTTCTACAAGCTGTTGAACAAGATGTCTTCCGACCGTCCCTGTCGCACCGGTTACTAGAATCGTCATTCTTGATTTCCTCCATTTATTCATAATGGTTATAACGGAATTGAATCTCTGAAATGATCTTTAACAAATCTTCCTTTAACTCACCCGGAGATATGATCTCTACCTTCGATCCGTAGCTTAAAATCATCGAAAGCGCATATTCCTTGGTGTAAACCATTGTGAAGACATCAATATAGGTATCGTTAGCCACATACTCTCCATGAAATTGTTCCATCACTCTAGGCCGTGTGTCTAAATCAAAGCGCAGATGAATCTGCATTCCTTGAACCGGATTATCCTGAGGAACAGCAGATGGTGTTCTTGGCAAAAATATTTCGTTCGTAACCTGAAGCTCTGTCAATCGTGGTATTCGAAAATAGCGCAGGGCATTCCTTAACAGGCAATAGGCCTCCAGATACCACACTCCACGTTCCCAGTATAGACGGATCGGTTCTACCTCTCTTCGGGACATATTCCCTTTCGAATCCATATAGGAGAAAATCACACGTTTCTTTTGATGAACCGCTTCAAAAAGGGAGCGAACTACCGGCCTCTCATGCTCGGAGGTACAGATATCAAATAATATAAGCTCCTCGCATTCCCCTTTCAGCAGCGCAGGGTGCAGGCTGCCAAGTTTATGCATTAAGGTAGTAAACGTCCCCCCGACGGCTCCCTCCAATCCCTTCAATAAGTTGTAGATAATCGAGAAATCATGAACGGAGAAATGCTGCTTCGACAAGAAGAATCCGTCCATGATTTCAAATCCTCCCTCCGTTCCTGTAAAAGATACAACCGGGATCCCCGCTAAATTGATCTGTTCGATATCACGATAAATCGTCCGGATCGAGACCTCGAATCTTGCTGCAAGATCCGTGGCGGTAACTCTTTTTTTCGTCAGCAGCTCCATCGTAATGCCTAGCATGCGATCCAGCCTCATCTTTAGCACTCCTTTAACTCTTGCTATTCCCGGTTATCCGAGATTTATCATAACGGTTTAATTATGACATCTTGTTTGTCAGGATTATAAATTATATTTTAAAGTCTTAGCGAAATATAAAAAACACAGTGATCTCTTGGAAGAAGATCACTGTGTTTCTTTCTCATTTATTTCTTTTTACAGTTCGATACGGTGTCATATAACCCTTAAAGTTGTGATTGAATTTCAGCCTCACGCAAGAAGCGGCGAAGAATTTCAACGATCGTTTCTTCTTCAGTCAAATAAGAATTGTCAAGCCACATGCCGACTTGAGGAGTCTCATCCCTTAATACTTGATCAAGCGTCTCCGGACTCCATTCACCGTATCCTTTTTTGCCCCTAGCGGCTTCACGCCCTGCTACCGTCTCTGGATCAGGACATAGGACGACGACATACATAGGTCGGCTCTGCACGTAAGACAAGAAGTCCTTCAGAAGCTTTCCAATGATTACATCCTGGACTACTACTGTAAATCCTGCACTTACATAGGTATCCGCAGCTTGTGCGGCAAGTTGATAACGGAGCTTAAGTTGATTCAAAGCATCTTCATCCGCATCTGGCCCTATATCTTGTCGATTGTTTACGATCATCTTACGGAACACATCACCACGTAAATGAACAGATTTTGGCAGCCTTTCAGCGAGAAGCTGAGCAACCGTTGATTTTCCGCTAGCCATGACTCCGGTAATCAATATAATACACGGCTTCAATATGCACCCTCCCTCACGTATATAAGACCTCTCTTTATTACTATAAGAGTGCCGGCTTTTAAGCAAGGGAGTAAACAGTTATATTTAATTTTTTATCCCTTAATCCCCGAGAGTGTAACGCCCTCTATAATGTATCTTTGTCCGATGACATACACGATCAGTACGGGAATAAGGGCAATAGAAGCACCTGCCATCATTAACGTCCAGTCTGTTGAGTACATTCCACGGTACAAATTCAGCATCATCGGCACGGTAAACTTCTCGGGACTGTTTAAAAAGATGAGCGGATTAAAGAAGTTATTCCACATACCAAGGAAAGTGAAAATGCCCAAGGCAGACAATGCCGGTTTAATCAGCGGCAGCATGATTTTAGCATAGATGGTTAGTCTCCCTGCGCCATCCACAATGGCTGCCTCCTCCATATCCTTCGGAATACCGCGAAAGAACTGTCTTAGCAGAAAGACGCCGAACGCATTCAGCAGCGCAGAAGGTACGATGATGGCGAGATGCGAATCCAGCCAGCCGATATTTTTAAACATCAAATACAATGGAATAATAGTCACCTGTCCGGGCACCATCATAGTTGCGAGAAACATGACGAACAGAGGCTCCCGCAGCGGAAATTTGATTTTTGCAAAAGCATACGCTGCCATAGAGCAAGTGATCAGCTGGCATAGGACAACAATGACGTTAATGTAAAGACTATTCAGATAAGCTCGGCCAAAAGGCAGCGCAGTGAGAGAATCCCTGAAGTTGGTCCATACGAACGGATCAGGAATCCATTTCGGCGGAACGACAAACACTTGAGACAAGTCCTTCAAGGAGCTGAGCAGCATCCATACAAAGGGCAAAGCCATGATACAGGCACCGATGATTAACACAACATGAAGCAGGAGCGTGCTGATCCTTATGCCTTTAAGCGGCATCCTTAGTTCCCCCTCTCATAAGATGGACCTTCTAATCCTCGTAATGCACCCAACGTTTCGACATTTTCATTTGGAACAAAGTAAGTGTAAGGATGACGATAAATAGAATGACCGCAGCTGCCGTACTCTTTCCAAAAGTAAAATCTACAAACGCCATTTCATAGATATGATAGACCATGGTATAACTGGCTTTGGCTGGCCCGCCCGATGTCATGACAAAGGACTGGTCAAAGACCTGGAAGGATCCGATAACGGACATGATGGTCACGAAAAAGGTGGTTGGCGACAACAGCGGTATCGTAATGTACCTGAGCTGCTGCCATTTACTTGCCCCGTCGATCTGCGCGGCTTCATAGTATGTGGGCGAAATTCCTTGGAGACCCGCCAGAAAGAGGACCATATTCCCTCCAAGCCCCATCCAGATACTTAGCAAAGCGATAGAAGGCATAACAAATCTGCTGTCAGTCAGCCACTGCGGTCCCTGTATGCCGAACCACTCCTGTAGGTACAGGTTGATTAGGCCAAAATCCGCATTGAACAGCCACATAAAAACGACGGCAACCGCAACGGACATCGTAATATTAGGCATAAAGTATATCAGTCTATATAAGACTTTGCCCTTCACCTTGTTCAGTCCTACCGCAACAAGCATCGCGATCACAATCCCCGTTGGTACTGATAAAATCGTGTAGTAGACCGTGTTAACGACAGCGATCCGAAATTCCTCATCCTTCAACTGGGATGCGAAATTGGCGAAGCCGACAAACTCCTTCGTTCCCATGCCGTCCCAGTTCATCATACTGATGGCAAAAGCAGAAACCAGCGGGATGAGAGCAAAGCAGATTAAGCCTAAGAGCTGCGGGAAGATAAAGAAATAGCCCCACAAGCTGTCTGTCCTTTTGCTGCCCCATGTCGTTCCGAAGGACATTTCTCCCTTTGGAGAAGAGGGTGCAGAACGTCTTGGCAACTGCATGTTCACTTTACAGGCACCTCCTTTGCTAAATCATGATCCACATCACTTGCTCTTGTATTCGTCGATCTTCTGGTTAGCCATCGTCTGAATATCCATGAGAGAGGATTCCAGCGGCTGGTCTTTCAGCCATAGTGCTTCGAATTTGGATGCGATGTCCTGCGTTAAGCCTGGAATGCCAGCTTCTGCCGGAGTAAGCGCATAGCCCACCTCTCGAGCATCCAAGAAAAGCTGTGCATGTTCAGGCAGGTTGCCCTCAAGCACGACCTCATCAACCCCTCCGACCGAAGGAACTGCATTGCCGCCGCCTTGCAGACGGAACTTCTGACCATCGCTGTTGAGATACTCGGAGAAGAATTGAAAGGCTTGCTCTTTACTCTTTGAAGCTTTATTAAGCACGAGATAGGCGGTAGCAATCCCTGCTGGTTCGATTTTGTTGCCGGTGTTCGTTGGCCAAGTCACGACATCGTATTCCAAGCTGGCATTTTTCTTAAAAAGCGGCAAGTACCAGCGCCCGGCACCGACAAATCCGACTTGGTTCGACATGAACATCGCATCCCCGCCTTGTCCTTTGGGAAGGGTCCCAGAGAAAGTAATATTTTTCGCTCTCACGTTGTCGTAGAGGAATTGGAATGCTTCCTTGGATTGATCGTCCGTTGCTCCGATAAATTGACCGTTCTCATCGTAAACCTGTCCGCCGTTAGCAGTAACCCAGCTATGATAAGTGTTCCAGCTGTTATCCAGTACATATCCGTATTTATTGCTCTCGCGTATCTTGGTCGTCATCTCCTCGAATTTATCCCAAGTCCATTCTCCACGCTCCTGCAAATCTGCAGGCAATTCCGTAATTCCCGCCTCCTCAAGCACCTTTTTGTTATACCAGAGCACCATAGGGTTGCAGTCTACCGGAACACCATATGTCTGTCCGTCCCGCTGAGCCGCGCCCCATAACCCTGGAAAATAATCTTCCTCCTTAATCAGACTGCCTTCCGTTTCCATGAGCGGTGTCAAATTCTCAATACTGTTATTCTCAATCAATTTAACGATAAGTCCATCTCCTGCATAAAAAACATCCGGGGCAGTTCCTCCGGTAAGCTGTGTCAGAATTTTTTGATCATACTCCCCGGGTATCGGGATAAACTCTGCTTCAATGTCGGTATGCGTGTTATTAAACTCTTTCGTGAGCTCCTGGTATCGGCTGAGTTCTCCCGGGTTCCCCCAGCTTGCCCATTTAATCTTTACCTTGTCCCCCGACTCTCCATCTGTTCCCTCACTCCCTGATCCACCGCAAGCTTGAAGTAATGTGGAGAACAGCAGTACAAGTGCAATCATCGCTCCTCTAACCTGTTTTCTTGTCATCATTTTTCCCTCCCATGGATTTTAGGTGCTGAATTTAGATGACTTCACTAAGAAATATATTTGTAAGCGCTTTTATTATAAATCGGGAAGAGTTATCCATTGAACGGGATATGTTCCGAAAGAGTGTGTTGTATTCCGATGATCCTATTTTCGATACAAGCCTTGGAATTCAGCGGGAGACATGCCTACCCATTTCTTGAATTGCTTGCTGAAGTGCTTTACATCATTGAATCCAGACCGTTCCGCTACCTCATATACTTTGAAAGAAGAGCTTCCCAGGAGGTCTTTAGCATACCCAAGCCTTAAATGAATCAGGTAATCTATGAAGGTATGTCCTGTTACGCGTTTAAACATCTCACTGAAGTAATTACGGCTTACAGATACGTGATTTGCTACTTCCTGAAGTGAAATACTCTTCCTGAAATGGGTGTGCATATAACTGACAGCTTGACCTATAATTCGCTCATGAAGAGATTCTTCCGGAGACAAAGCAGTACTTAAAGCAGCTGTAAGATACCGATAATCCTGTTTGACAATATCAATAACTTCCTGAACTTGTTTTAACCGGTCCAGCTGCCTGATATGAGAGACGATTTCTTGCTTAGCTCCCTGCTGAACAAACAGGCTTAACAGCTCTTCCGCCTCCGTGATCACCTGATCCTTGCTTTTCGATTTGATCCAGTACTTGCATATATTATTGAGAATTTCCTCTCCTTTGCTATACAAACCTGACCGGAGCATATCGGTGAACTGCAAAATGGATTCTTGGTTATCCACCGGTTCCGCAGGGTAATACGTTTCCATTGTTTCTGTAGAGAGCACTCTTCCTGGACCAGTAAAAAACTTCGCGGCAAGCGCTGTTTTTGCCTCTTCAAATGCATACCGAATCCTGTGAGAAGCTTCATGTAAACTGCTTAGTCCAAGAGTCAGGCTGAGCTCTGAAGTCGAAAAATTTAGGGAATCATGCTCCCTATCTATCCACCCTTCAAGTAAAAGCAATGTCGCCGCATCCTTACGCAAATAGATTGCACATCGATTAGGCCCAGCAGTACTGAAGACGGTATCCGGAAACTCGTCGTACCATCGCTTCTTGATCAATTCTAATGAAATATGGGATTGGTCGATATCTAATACAGCCACCCGAAATGATCCTGCTGACATCTCCCTATACAATGCGGTTGACGATTGGTCATCATCCGATAATGCCTTGCAAAGCAGCTGTTCCTTCTTTATGTACGGCTTCAGAACAGCCTCTCTCTTATATTCGTTCAAAATCCGAAGATTTTGTTTTTCTTGGTGCATTTTTTGGCGGAGATGATCAAGCACGGGAACTAAAGTACTTTCTGTTAATGTTGGCTTTAATATATAATCCGAGGCACCTAGACGGATCCCTTCCCTTACATATTTGAAGTCGCTATGACAGCTCAACAGCAAGACTTGAACCCAAGGGCACAACTCTCTGGCTGCACGAGTTAACTCAAGCCCATCCATAACCGGCATAGCAATATCTGTAATGAGGATATCGATGTCTCTGCTCTCGACCCATTTCATCGCTTTTGCGCCGTTTGCTGCTTCACCCACGACTTCGTATCCATGTCCTTTCCAATCAAAGACCGTTCTTAGTCCAACTCTTGCAATTTTCTCGTCATCAACCAACAGCACCTTGCACATCCAGATCTCCCCCTTGTCTAGATAAGGTGATTTTCACTTCGGTTCCTTCCCCAATCCTGCTTCTCATGTGCACGCCATAATTGTCACCGTAATACAATTGAATGGTTTGATGCACATGCCGGACTCCGATATTCATCATCCCTTGGTTAAGCCGATCCCTGTCCCGGTTCAACAGCTCCTCCAATCGATCATTGCTCATACCGACACCGTCATCACGGATCAAAACCGTTATATCCTCCCCGTTTAACGCAACCGTAATATCGATTCTTCCTCCCCCATCTCTTGGAGCAATTCCATGGAAAATAGCGTTCTCTACGATGGGCTGAAGCAGCATTCGCGGCAGAGGTATTTCCCTAAGCTCATCTGGACAGCAGATGTACAGATGAATCTCATAGTCATATCTGTAATTTTGAATAATCATATATTTTGTTAGCAGATCAAGCTCCTCGCCCAGCCTTATAAAAACACCGTCTCGTGCAAGACTCCCTTCAAGAAGCTGTACAAGTGTTGTTACTGTGTGATCGACCTCCCTAGTTCGGTTCAGCTTGGCCAGCCAGCGGATGGAGTTTAGCGTGTTGTAGAGAAAGTGAGGGTTAATTTGGTAGCGGAGGGCTCTGATTTCAGCTAGTTTCTTCTCACGTTCCTCTCTTGCTATCTGTTGAATGAGGAGATCAATCTGCTCGATCATTTTGTTAAAGCTCTTGCCCAGCTGTCCAATCTCATTGCTTCCTACATCCATACTTCGCACGTTCAGATTTCCCTCTTCACCTTTACGCATCAAACGGCTTAGCTTCACAAGCGGGTTTCCGATCTTCAAGGTGACGAAATACCCCATTCCTATAGCAAACAGCAAAGCACAGAGTATAATCCACACCGTAAACTTCCGAATGCTTGCGGAGTCAGCTGTCAGCTCCTCAAGCGGTACTATACCGTGGACATACCAGCCGTTGTTCATTATTTCAGGGATCATAAGTGTACTCTTATTTCCATTATGAAATTGCATCGTTTGAGCAGGAAGCTTTAATAAGCTGATTTGACCATAAAGTGTTTTGTCCGGATGATAAAAATATTGATGCTCATCATTCGTAATGACAACATAACCGCTGTCTCCAAACTGGACCTTATCCAGCTCTGAAATCAGCACATTACCCATGATTTCAAAAAATAAAATACCGGTGATTTCTCCTGTTTCCCAGCTGCGAATGGCACGTCCAAATCCAAACACAGGAAAGCCCATACTCGTCTGCTTAAGATATGATTCCTCCGATAAACCAAACCAGACAGAAGCCCCGTTTGCCTGAATGATCTGCTTAAACCATTCAGATTGTTCGTGATTGGGAATCGACATAAAGGAGTCTGCGCTGAGTACAGAGTTCCGCTTTTTGATATCAAAAATATAAATATCCAGAATTTCCGGCGAGTTGATCATGATGGAGGTTAGCAGATCTTTGCCCTCTTTTACCTTGGCCGTGCTCTCGTATAGTCCCGACTCTTGATCCTCCAGTATTCCATGGACAATCTTGCTGTTAAGAAGCATCATGGAAGAATCATCGATTTTCTTGAAGAACATGTTCAATTTGTCGCTCAGCTGGGTTATCGTAAGAGATGCAACCTTGCTGACCTGCTCCTCAACAATGGAGGCTGATTTCTCATATGACAGATATCCCATGATGATTACCGGTATGGCCATACCGATAAAAAAGAGCAAAAACAGCTGAACAACGATGGAATGCAGTGGCTTAAATACCGTTTCGGCAAGCTTCCTCATACTAACTGTTCATCTCCTCCCCCTCTAATACTGATAGCGCTTTCAAATGCGGTGAGTTAATATTACAGCTTTCTTGCTTAAAAGTCGTCATTTTCTTCTGAGGACAGTAAAAAGCGCCCAAAGTCTAAAGTTGTAGACCTCGGGCGCTCCTTCTTTGATATATCTAGAACAGCGTTATTCTTCTATGGATTTTTCAAGCTGTAATTCCGTATACGCGATTTCCTGACCGTTCAAGAGCAGTACTATGCGGTGAAGCCCAGGGTAATGGCGCCGCGTCGTCAGATCTGCCCAGCGATGTGTTCTTGACCCGGTAAGCAGAGAACCCCCGTCCACCGTTTTATCAGATAACAGAAATTTTTTGCGTGAAACCTTGCCGCCAGCTTTAACAAAATCAATACCGTACTCGATTCGTATTCGAACCGGAGGTCCTGTGCGAACTAGCAGCTCATACTTAAGTGTAGTACTATCACCAATCTTCACCATGTCAGGAACTGCCGACAAAGCTGCCTCCTTAGCTAGTGGCTCAGTCTCTGAAGCGGCAGTATAGCCGAAGAGTGCCATCACTTCAGGATTCGCTGATCGAATAAGGGTACGGCAGGCATGTCTGACAATCCAGTCCGTATGCGGATCCTGCCCTATCCACTGTTTTGCGATCTCTAACACCTTGTCCGGATGATCTTTGGCGATATCATTCAAATTGTTAGCTACACTTTTTCGGACATAGAGTGAAGGGTCAGCTTTGAGCTGCTCAAGAATTGGAAATATAGGGGATGGGTCCTTTTTAAAAGCATTGATAGCCTGTCCCCATGGAAGCCTTGGTCTAGCGCCTTCGCTCGCAAGCCGCCGGACATGTTCGTTCTCGCTGGTAGACCAGATCCGCATTTGCTTCATCATTAACTCAGGATTGCGGATGATAAACGGCCTGACGGCAAATTCCGCTGATGAATGCTGGGTAAACGCCTCAAGTGCTCGCATCGACAGCTCGAAATGCTCATCCGCTTGTCCATATGTCTCCACATAATCCGGAAGAATCAAGTAAGGAAAACCCGAACAGGTTTTATTTACCTCAAAAAGA
The DNA here is from genome assembly GCA_023715865.1 of Neobacillus mesonae. Lineage (GTDB taxonomy): Bacteria > Bacillota > Bacilli > Paenibacillales > Paenibacillaceae > Paenibacillus. The sequence continues at coordinate 471,679 of JAMBOW010000001.1, read as the reverse complement.
ATATCTAGTGCAGCTTCATAACGCTCTGGCAAGAATGCGCCCATGGCATGCGTTATATGCCGGATTCGGCCCTTAAGTGCAAGCTCTTCCCATGAGTCATCTAGTACTTTCTCAAGAAATGATTCAACCTGAAAATCAGGATAGGCAGCTTGCATCGTATGTCCAAAATCCATAAGAAAGGATTTACTGTAAATATTTTTTAAAGGTTCGGCCATATGTATATTCTCCTCATCTCAAACTCTCACATTTTTTACCAATCCAAGATGCCAGTCACTTTGCCCCTCAGGGAGCATATTACCGAGATGAAAATCGATATGAACTGGGAACGGATGTTCTGTATACCGGATAAGATCTATCATGACAGAATAAGCTTCATGAAACAACTCCTTTTCTAAAAAGCTTTCTGTATATCATCTCGACCTTTTGATTGGATCAGCTTGTGCAGTGTTTCCCCCTTTTCTTCTTGTTCCACCTCAATACCTGCATATCGGGATGCATTTAAGAACAGTCCACTCCATAAAAAAAGAAGAAGCGCCTGACTGAGCAGACACTTCTCACTTTGTTGATGTTATGATTTATGCGTGAAATCTTTGACCATCATATACAGCTTCAACGTAACCTGCACGTATGACAAAGTCACCAAAATGCTCACCATCTTCACGTTCCTTGGCAAAACGGGAAATCATAGGCTCGAGAGAATTCAGAATTTCATTCTCCCCAATATTTTCTTTATACAATTTATTGAGACGCGACCCGTTAAAGGCACCGCCTAAATACATATTGTATTTACCAGGCGCTTTACCGATGAAAGAGAGCTCCGCCAGCATTGGACGTGCGCATCCGTTAGGGCATCCGGTCATACGAATGACGATCTCTTCATCGCGCAGGCCGTTACGCTCAAGCATTGGCTCGATTTTTTCCATCAGCGAAGGAAGGTAGCGCTCAGATTCCGCCATAGCCAGTCCGCATGTCGGCAGTGCTACACAGGCCATGGAGTTTCTGCGAAGTGCAGAGTAATGCAGCCCGTCAGTCAAACCATAGTCTTTGATCATTTTTTCGATTTTTTTCTTGCTCTTCGGACCTACATTGCCGATAACCAGATTCTGATTGGCTGTAAGGCGGAAATCTCCCTTGTGTACTTTGGCAATTTCACGAAGGCCTGTCATCAGAGGATAATCTTCATGATCAACGATACGTCCATTCTGAATAAACATTGTAAAATGCCATTTGCCGTTACTGCCCTGTACCCAGCCGTAACGATCTCCATTGTGGTCAAATTCATAAGAACGCGGTGACTCCAGCTCATAACCAAGCCGTGCAGTTAATTCATTTTTCAACCACTCAATTCCGCGATCATCGATCGTATATTTAAAGCGGGCATGCTTCCGTACTGCGCGATCACCGTAATCCCGCTGAATCGTCACAACCTTCTCAGCTACGTCCACCATTTGCTCTGGTGTACAGAAACCGATGACTTTACCTACTTGCGGATAAGTCTTCGTATCGCCGTGAGACATTCCCATACCGCCGCCTGTGCTTACGTTAAAGCCTTTTAATTTACCGTCTTCAACAATCGCAATAAAGCCTAAGTCTTGTGAAAATACATCAACATCATTGGATGGAGGTACCGCAATACCGATTTTAAACTTACGCGGTAAATATACTTCACCATAAATCGGCTCCTGCTCTACATCGTTATCACGACTGTCAATAACCTTTTCCTCATCAAGCCAGATCTCGTGGTAAGCTCTTGTTCTCGGATCAAGATGCTCACTGACCTTGCATGCCCATGCAAACACTTCTTCATGCACTTCAGATTGGTAAGGATTTGGATTGCACATCACATTACGATTAACGTCTCCGCAAGCTGCGAGTGTGCTGAGCAAAGCATCGTTGACTTCACGGATCGTGTTCTTCAAATTCCATTTCAATACTCCGTGAAGCTGGAACGATTGGCGCGTTGTTAGCCTAATCGTGCCATTACCGTATTTATGAGAAATCCGATCCATCATAAGCCACTGATCCGGTGTCACTACACCGCCCGAAGCTCGAACACGCAGCATGAACTGGTAAGCCGGCTCCAGCTTTTGCTTGGCACGCTCGTTACGAAGATCACGATCATCCTGCATGTAGCTGCCGTGATGCTTCATCAGACGATTATCATCTTCTGGTATAGAACCTGTGATCGGATCCTTCAACGTTTCAACAAGACTGCCTCTAAGATAATTACTGCGGCGCTTTATATCTTCCACATCGCTGTGGGGTGCATTTTGTGGCGGGTAAAGTTCGTTTAATGCCATGCTAGTATCTCCTTCCGGTATGAAACCCTTCCTTAATAAACATCCCGTTGATATCGTTTTTCCTGCTGTAACTGTATGAGATAATCCGTTGCTGCTTCCATCGTCATGCCGCCTTCCTGCACGAGGATGGCTGCAAGCGTGGAATGAACGTCATGGGCCATCTTTTTCTCGTCACCGCACACATATACGTAAGCCCCTTCCTGGAGCCATTCGTATAGTTCACGGCTTTTTTCAAGCATACGATGCTGAACGTATACCTTTTGGTCGGAATCTCGGGAAAAAGCAACATCCATTCGAGTCAGCACACCGTCTGCGAGCCAGCGCTGCCATTCTACCTGGTACAAAAAGTCCGTCGCAAAATGCTGATCTCCATAGAACAGCCAGCTCTTACCGCCAGCTCCTGACTCTTCCCGTTCACCGAGGAATGCCCGGAATGGAGCAACCCCTGTTCCCGGCCCAATCATAATGATTGGCGCTTCAGAATTCGCAGGAAGCTTGAAGTTGTCATTATGCTGAATAAATACAGGAAGTGCATCACCCGGTTCAATCCGTTCCGAAAGCTGCACAGAGCAGACGCCGTAACGGTCGCGGCCATTTGTATTGTAGCGCACAGTACGAACAGTCAAATGAACCTCTTCAGGATAAGCGCTTGGACTGCTTGCGATCGAATACAGGCGAGCCGGTATTTTACGAAGCAGAGATACGAATTCAGCGGCAGATACTCCTTGCAGATTATAATCCTGAATAAGATCCAGCAGATCGTGTTCATTAATGTAATCTCGCAGCTCTTGTTCATTACCTGGCTCAAGCAGCTTTCTCAGCTGAGGATTAGAAGTCAGGTTTACAATTTGTTCAACCAATGGCTTAGTCAGCACAGTGATTTCATAATGCTTAGTGAGTGCCTCTTTAAGGGAGAGTGTATCGCCTTTCTTAGAAACCGGAACCGATTCAGCTCCGTTCCACCCTGCTGCGGCAATCATTTCTTCAACGAGCAGAGGATGGTTCTGAGGAATCACTCCCAAGCTGTCACCTGGCTCGTAAGTAAGATTGGATCCTTCAAGTGAAAGCTCCAAATGTCTTGTTTCACGATCTGATCCGCGTCCGTTCAAGTTCAAATTCTCAAGCACCTCGGCTTGAAACGGATTCGATCTTGTGAATTCTGATTCCGTGCTGGAGGATGCTGCCGCCCCCACGCTGCTGACACTTACCGGAGATGGAGAGCTTGCTGCACTCAGCTGGGATAATACCTGATTCATCCATTCAGCGGCAGATTCTTCAAAGTCGACATCACAATCAACTCTTTCAGTCAGACGACTTCCACCGAGCTCTTCCAGCCGTTTATCGAAATCCTTGCCCGTCTGGCAGAAGAATTCATAGGAGGTATCTCCAAGCGCAAGTACGGAGAATCGCAGACTGTCCAGCTTAGGTGCACGTTTGCTGTTCAAAAACTCATGGAATGCAATCGCGCTGTCAGGCGGTTCTCCTTCCCCATGCGTACTTACAACGATCAGCAGGTTTTGAACTTTCTTCAGATTGTTAGGCTTAAAATCACTCATAGAGCTAGTTGTTACTTCGAAGCCTTGTTCTTGCAGCTTCTTGCTTACCTTTTTGGCTAGTCCGCTGCTGTTCCCTGTTTGAGAACCATACAGTACAGTAATCTCTTTACTGATAGCAGGCTCTGATACCGCTGCTGCTTGAATTGCAGGAATGGCGGCTGGAGCTTCTAATGCAGCTGCGGCCCCGCTCCCTTGAATTGCTGTCAAATAACCGCTCAACCAAATACGCTGTGTCTCAGATAATGTCGGTAATAATCGATTTAAGAGTTCCGTCTGTTCCTGAGTAAAAGGGCTGTTAATCACTTGGAGTTCCAATAATATCCACCTCGGATGCTTTGATAATAATTCTCAGTAAGTTTATCAGAATTAAAATGTCTCTACTGAAACTATCATAGGAGTCGACGGACGGTCAATTAGAATCATCTTATAAGATCTATTAGGAAAGCTGATAAAGCCATTTACTTGTCATCAGGCAAATAGAAATGAACGGGAGATAGCATGAAGGAGCTTTGAAGCATGTCTGAAAAGTAATAAACTCTCCCGCATGTAATGCGAAGAGAGTTTATTACTTCCTTATTTATCTGTGGGCGGTGCATACTTCACTTTCATACAATTACCGAGCCAGAATGATACTGACAGTTCAACTGGGTCATTCTTTCATTTTAATAACTACAGCAGTAAGCGGCTCTAGAACAATAGACGTTTTCGTCAATGTAAAACCTGACTTTTCCGAAACAGCTGTGCTCCCAGCTTCATTCTGATCAACAAGAACAGTACCTTTAGTTAAATCCGATTGCAGGCTGATGACCCTTTCTGAGTTATCTGCATTGATAAATACGTAATACACTCCGGTCTTATCCGTTGACTTGCTCTTATATCCAATGAGAAGATCAGTGCTTTTAATCTCAGGAGCTTTGATCAAGGAGACATTCTTGTTCACTAACTTCTCGTTATCAAGCCGAAATGCATTCGTCGATTTTCTTAACTCGATAAGCCCTTGTGTATATTCACGGGTCACAGAATTCACAGGATACTGTTTAGCGTTCGTTGCTTTACTCCAATCAAATTTGTTGATCGCATCCGAAGATTCGTAGGAATCATGAATAAAGTAACCAAATAGCTCTCCTGATTCGTCTGAAAACGCATGATACTTCTGTTCCGGCAATCCTTCTCCATGCCACTGCTTCGTACGCCCATATTCTTGTCCAGCGTGCAGAAAAGCAGTTCCCTGAGATGTCAAAACCATCAGATTGCCGAGCCTGATTCGTCTATGAATTTCGAGATCATTTTCTGGTATTGCCGGATTCTTCTTAATCGATTGGGCTATGACGTCATAAAGCGTGAGATTATCATGCGCTTCAATATATTGAACCATATCTCCAGGATCATCCGCTGGTGTATTGGTCGGCTGGCCTTTGATATTGTTCATAATAAGATTTATATCTCTAGCTCCGCCAGTTATAAATCTCGCCTCTCCTTCGGATCCAAAGCCGGACTTTAATTCGTTGCGAATCTCATCAGAAAATACTCCTACCTCGTTGGTTTTGTCCATCCAATCTTGGTCCGCACCTTTTCCAGCAAGAGCTGGCTCCGCCACCGCTCCACTGAACGTACGCCATCCTTCACCTATAAACAGAGCGTTCGGATTAAGCTCGGCTGCAGCGTCGTATGCTTTTTGAATGGAATCATAGGTCGCATCACCCATCATATCGAAGCGCATTCCATCGATCTTGTATTCGTCAAACCAGTATTTCACAGAATCAACCATTAATTTCTCAGCCATATGATGATTCGTAGCCAGATTGTTCCCAAATCCCCCGACATATGCACCGTTCTTATCCTTCCATGCATAATAGTTTGGTACTATGTCGTTTAAAAGATCAGCATTTGCCATGTGGGTATACACCACATCAAGAATGACACCCATTCCTGCATCATGGATAGCATCAATCATCGCTTTGAGTTCTTTAATACGAAGTTCTGGATCCTTGGCATTTTCAGAATAAGCCCCATCCGGTGAAAAATAGCTGTGCGGGTCGTATCCCCAATTGTATTCGTTTCCACCCGCTGAATACTCATCCTCTCTTTCACCCATCTTTGTCTCATCCCCGTAATACCATGCCATCACTGGCAAGAGCTGTACATGGGTTACTCCAAGAGATTTGATATAGTCTAGTTTATCTTCTAATGCGCTGTAGGTTCCCCATCTGGCTGTCAGCTCATGTTCAATAGAAGGATCGGAGGTGAAATCTCGAACGTGCAGTTCCCATATCACTGCATCCTCTCGTTTCTTATAGCCATCAATCTTTGCATAACCAAAACCTTTAGGATTCGTTTTTTTCAAATCCACAATAGCAGCTTTTCCGACCGCATCGCCATCCTGACCGATCACTCCTGCAGTATCTACCTGAAAAGCAGCCATGGATTTTGCATAAGGGTCCAGCACTTTGCGGCTTACTCCGTCATTTACAACATCATATTGGTAAAAATAGTTTTTTAAATCCGACACTCCAAACTCTTTCGGCCGAGCCTCCGTCATCCATACCCCCTGCTTTTTAAGGGTCAGCTTTTTAGAGCCGATTAAAACGGATGCATCCTGCTTATCATACACATTTAATGTGACCGAGCTTGCAGTCGGTGCCCAGAGCTTAAACGTTACCTTATTACGAGAGTAGTTAGCTCCCAGATCATTCCCATTGTAAGCATAAAGCTTATCAAGCATACTCCAATGAAGCTCTGCCTTAACTGTTACTCCTGTATATGAAATCGCGAGCGGAAGCTTGCTTAAATCTAAATCAGCGGTAACTTTTACTGTATTATTTTCCGTAATCTCTACTTTCTTTATCGAAACAGAAGTGCCCTCTCGGTCCTTAATTTCTATTTCCTTATTCAGATCTTCTGCCTTAAGTCCTTCCGTCCGCGTAAACATGAGCTCTATTTGGTCCTCTGATGTTACCTGTGCGGAAGTAATGCCCGTAGCCATTTCACCGTAAGGAGAGACGTAAACGTTATTGTCTCCTTCTTTTATCCAGAGATGATCGTAATGCTGAACCAATCCAAAACTCTTGTCCCCGCCATCCTTCTCGTCGCCGTTGGTTCGATTGACAACTAGAAAACTTATCTTTGCAGCATTCTCCTTAAGCGGAACATCAAGATAAGCACCGTATTTATCCGTCTGTTCATTAGTAAAAGGGATCGCTCCACCAGGCCAATCCGTTGAAGGCGCTTTCACATCTTCCCATACCCATAATCCAAATTTGCTGTAGTCCTGATCTGCACGGGAATAATGAATACGCATTACGTTTTTTTCCAAACGTACAGGCTCAAACAAAAGAACTTCATCTGATCCGCGCTTCACCCACACTTCATTAATTTCCTGCGATTTTAACTCTACAAACTTGTCACCGCCATCTTTTTCCCCGGTAGCCCGATTAACAAATAAAAACCCGACTTTATCAGCCTCAGACTTAAGAGGAAGATCAATGTAAGAACCGTAAGAATCTTTCTGTTCAGCAGTAAATGGTATTGCATCTGATGGCCAGTCAGCGGAAGGATTTGCAGCGTCCTCCCATACCCACACGCCCAGTCCTTCTCCGTCACCTTCATAATGAATTCTCAAATGCTGTTTCGGAACGGAACTGTTTAAGGCATTCTGTGCAGTAACAAATTGTAACCCTGTGCTGGTAGAGATCAATGTAATCACGAAGAACATAAATAGTGCAGATCGCACTAACCGAAATGTTGGCATCATCAAACCTCCGATACAAGATAAATTGGGAACGTTTGCACAAAACAATAAGAGGGAGTTGCCTATGTCCATACTTGCAGACCAATCAAAAAAACCTTTAAATCCGCCTCCCTTCTGACATTATCCGACGAAATACTCCTCGGTCCTGTAATCATTAGATATAACTGACTAACTTCGTACAACATAATTTGTGAAACCGTTTGCACCCATATATTACCTTCCCTGCGTGCTTGACGTCAATTCATTTTTTTCTAAACTCAAGTAAATGCAGCTCTTAAATTTTGAAGTATTTCTGATATAATCGGTATCGTACATAAAAAGGAGATATGATGAATTATGCAACCTTTTACCGCAGAGGTTATTCGAATTATTCAATCGATCCCAGAAGGAAAAGTAATGACATACGGTCAGATTGCAGCCCTTGCCGGCAGCCCTCGTGCAGCGAGACAGGTTGTCCGAATCCTGCATTCTATGAGCGAGAAGCATAATCTTCCCTGGCATCGGGTCGTTAATAAGTTTGGCGAGATTGCCATTCGGGAGGATGAGCATCGTTTTATTCAAGAGCTAAGGCTTGAGGAGGAAGGGATCGAGATCGGACTTGACCGAAGAATCGATCTCGCCAAATATCAGGCATGAAGTTTTGCATGCTATTATGTTAAACATAGAAAGAGGAGTGCATGCCCTAAGGCCCGCACCCCTCTTTTTTTGATTGAACAGCTGAATTAGCGGATTCGAATCACAAAGGTTTTGGTGTTTGTGGCTCCTTTGTCATCTGTAACTGTCAGTTCTACATTATAGTTACCAGCTCGTGTAAATGTATGAACTGTAGTAACGCCGCTTCCAGTTGTGCCGTCTCCAAAGTTCCATTCGTAAGAGGCAATACTGCCATCTTCATCATAGGAAGCGGAGCCGTCAAAAGTTACCTCACGATTACGTGGTGCCGAATTTGGTCCTTGAATAACAGCTACCGGGGCAATGTTTGGAGGAGCAGGTTCTTCTCCGCTCTCCGTGATATATACTTTGCCAAGTGCAGTGACTTCCGTCTCGTTGCCTGCTGCATCCCATACTCTCACAACGATGACTCCACCTTCAAGTCTCAAGGATTCTGATGTTGTGTAAGTCCCCTCATAATGACCTGGTGTAGTCTCAGTAAGAGGTGTTTCATTAAAGCTGGCTGGAGCATTGCCAGGTAATTCAACACGGAAGGAAGCCGATAGACCAGGACTGCTGTCAAAGGATACATAAACCGACTCGCCTGCTGCAATATGGACATCTGAGCTTGGGTTCAAATTCGTAATGACAGGAATACCCCAATTTACTGTAACCGTACGTGAAATGGATGTTTCATTTCCTGCCAAATCTACTGCTGTTACCGTAATTACATTCTCACCAGATTGAATTAGAATACGATGCTCGAAGCTGCCATCTTCCGCAACTTCGACAGTTTCACCGTTAACCGTCACGGAATCAAGGTGTTCATCATTCACTGAACCTCTCACCGTACAGGCTTCAGCATTTGTTTCCTCTCCATCTTCCGGAGATGTTACAACTAGTTCAGGTGCGTTTTGATCAAGAGTAACGGTAACTGGTGCAGATCTGTCCGTCACCTCTTCACCAATGAGCACCTCCGCAGTCAGTACGTTCTCGCCTGGATTCAAGTCAATCGCAACCTCAAATTGGCTGTCTTCAACCACGCCTGTTCCTGCTTCTTCTTCCCCATTATAAATAACAACGGTTGATCCGTTTGCAGAAGAAGTACCTGTAACGGTCAAGCTTTCTTCATTGGTATACGTATCCTCTGCAGGTGAAGTGAACACGGGTGCCGTGATTGGGTACTGCACTAAAGCACGGATCATATAGTTTCCTTCCTCAATAGGAGAAGCAGTCCATGCCCCGCTTACACGCTGCCAGGCTCTTTCTGCCGGTGTGCTGCTTTCATCTGTTGCAAGTCCAGGAGCATACGGATTTGCATCCGTTTGTTCATATACGATGTAGAAATCTCCTTCGACAGAAACTGGCTCTGGGAATTCGACTGTTGTCCACTGATCGTTTCTGAGAGCAGTACCGTCAAATGGTCCTGCCAGTTCACGACCAGGGGCTCCTCCTGATCCTGAAGCATCATATACGGAGTATTTAAATGCCGTTCCGCCTGGGTTTGGCCACTCTGTATTCCAGAAGCGGAAGGATGCACCAGTTACTTGTGCAGCTCCTGACTCAGGAGTCATTTTTACCCCCCATGCATTGCCAGCCGCATTCCACGCACGTGCATTCTCACCTGTTCCGTCGTCATACTTAATCTCACCTGCATATCCGATAAACGGCTTCAAATCGAAGTTTTGTGTTACCGAATCGTTTGCTGGAACAACAACTGTTGCCGTTTCACTGTAATAATCCAGTGCAGAAATAGACAACGTGTATTCTCCCTCGTATACCGTCAGGGTAAACGTTCCATCTTCTCCGGTACGGACTGGAGCTACTTGAGCATCCTCAAGCACGATAACGACTGCATCAGCGATAGGCTCCCCTGTACGCTCATTTGTGACCGTACCTGTAATGGTACCTTGTGGAATTTCTTCTAGTTGGAAGTTCGCTGTACGGTTTTTCCCATCTTCAATGGTTACAGGGACCGTTTGAGGATAGTATCCGTAAGATTCTACCTTCAGATTGTAGTCGCCAGCAACGTGATTGAAGCTGTAACGTCCTGTGAAGGCTTCCGTACGAACAGAGCGTCCGGTTTCCACAACAGTGACAGTAGCCTGTACAGGAAGACTGAACAGTCCTGCATTGCTGTCTTTAGCCACGGAGTCACTTTGTGGAGCATTTTTACTACCCACTGTATAGTCACTTAATACAGGAGCTTTCTCAATTACTTTTTCTTTATTCGATTCAATCTTTGTATCACTTGGTGTAGATTCAGGAGCTTGAACTGCAAGTACTCTGAAATCATCCAGATACCAGCCGGCTTTTTGCACACTGCCGTCTGTTGTTAATCTGAAACGGACTTGAATTTCATTCCCCACATAGCTCGTCAGGTCAATAAACACAGGAGACCACTGCATACCTTCCGTTGCATGGGAGTAATAACCGATCTCTGTCCAAGTTGCTCCCCCATCAGTAGTAATTTCAACATAGGCATCGTCATAATTTCTTTCAATCTCATACCAATGATTGAAAGTAAGAGCGGCCGTGCTGTTGGAGGTCAAATCGATAACAGGTGATACCAAAGAGAAGTTGGAATTAGCCAAATAAGTACCATTTAGATCTGTTCCCCATACATTTGGAGGACTCACTGCAGAGGTTGGACCTGGCGCAGCTGGGACTCCTCGTTCCCAAATATCATTCGTACCGGTATGCGTCCAGCCGTTATCATCCTCTCCATCAAATGAATCACTGAAGATCGTCTCTGGAACTGCTACCTCTACCGTAATTTCATTTGAAGCCTCACTTTCATTACCGCTGTAATCCTTAGCTTTTACAACGTAATAGTAAGTAGCATCTCCTTCAATTGTGATGCTGTCTACATAAGCCCGTTCAGTTGTTGTTCCAATAAGCTCATATCCAGAGTCTGAGACTGTGGAACGGTATACATTGTACTCCTTCAAGTCTTCATCTTCCGGTGCAGTCCATTCAAGCGTGACATCACCTAGAATAGAAGGTGTACCTGTCAGTCCCGTTGGAGCAGCTGGAGCTTCTTCATCCGGAACCTGCAGGGAGAAGTCATCAATGTACCAGCCTTCTCCTTGGACTGAACTGTCAGAGGTGAGCAAGAAAGCAACGTATACTTTTTGACCTGCATATTCTGTCAGATCAATATACTGATTAACCCACTCTTCACTGCTTCCGGTAAAAGTAAGCAGCTGTTCAAACTCATAGTCCGTTTCTTCGGTTGCAATATACACGCTTCCGAAGTCACTGTTATCTTCAAGATCATACCATTGCTTGAAGGACAGCAGTCCTCCCTCCGGTGCGTTCGCCAAGTTAATTGGAGGTGCAATGATCGCAGTATTTGCGTTTGCTGCGTAAGTTCCAGTTAAATTTGTAGCTATGACATTATCTCCGGAATACGCACTACCCGGTCCGCTTTCCGGACTTCCCCATACCCAAGGATTTAACTCATCTGGCAAAAATCCAACATAATCATTTTCGAAATTTTGGATATACCCTGGTTCAATCCCTTCAAGTACGGCTACAGAATGCACTTCCGTATCAAAACCGTTGTTGCCATAGTCGTTGACGCGAATGTAATATTCAAGCCCTGGTTCTTTAATTAGTGAAGCAGGGATAACTGCTCGATACGTACCGTTAAGTGCATTACCGGAAGTGAGTTCCGCTGGTATGTATACATAGCGGCTCAATCCTTTTGTTCTTGCTAGAACACTGACTTCCGTTACGGCTACATCGTCACTAACTTCAATTGAAAATGCAGCATCAAGTCCGGCATATACTGTCTCTAATACTGCATAGTTCAGTTCAGGTGCAGTCAGGTCATCTCCGTCAATGGTTACACGGCCTGACACGGAACCTACACCTTGAAGGACTGAGCCTACAGCATCCAGAGCATTAACAATACCATGACCGTATCCATTGTTGGGTGATTCGGGATAAGTACTGTCGGTTCTTTCAGTAGCCGTCTCTGTCAAGATATTCTCCAGATCATCTACGGTTAGAGAACTGTTTGCTTGCAGAAGGAGAGCTGCAATAGCTGTAGTATGAGGTCCTGCCATTGACGTGCCGTTCCATCCGCCTTCATAACTTCCCCCTGGAACCGATGAACGAATGTTTACGCCTGGTGCAGATACCTCCGGTTTAACTTCTCCATATGGAGAAGGTCCCAAGAGAGAGAAATCTGCCAGATTTCCGTTAATATCCGTTGCTCCGGTTGCAAACGATTCAGGATAGTTGGCCGGGTTGGCAACTGATCCAGGTCCACCTGGATTCGTCAACGTGGTGTTACCTGCAGAGAACTCAGGGAATATTTGTGCATCTCGCCATGATTGAACGATCGGTCTGAACCATTCATCAATGCCTGGACCGCCGCCCCAAGAGTTGTTTACTACGTCCGGCGCAAGTTCAGGATGAAGATTTCCCTCATCGTCCACTGGCGCAAGCAGCCACTGGGCCCCGTCAAGAATGATGGCATCTGTAGTAGAAGGATTAAAAATCCGCACCGCCATCCATTTCGCTCCTGGAGCAACACCGATGACATTGGTACCATCCTCTTCAGCGCCTACCATCGTACCCATTGTATGCGTTCCATGACCATCTGTATCTGCTGGCAGGGACGCGCCGCTATGCGGATCATACCAGCTAAGCTCTGGATCTACGATGTTCCCGCTAGCATCATATCCGCGCCACTTACTTGCCAAAGCTGGATGTGTATATTCAACTCCAGAATCCAGGTTTGCCACTACGATACCTGTACCATCGATACCTTGTTCCCATACCTCTGGAGCATTCACTTGAGCAATGTTCCATTCGATATTTTCTGGGTCAAAGTCCGAGGTTTCGGCACTTGAACTCTTAGCATCAGCGGAGTCACTCACCGTAAGCTCGCTTGCTTTCGGAGTAGTTACATTCTTATCCACGGTAACTTCCTGCAGAAACCGTTCTTCGTTCGGAAGGATTTTTTCAACACCTGGCTGAAGGGCCAACTCCTCCATTACCTCTTTGGTACTGGTGACAGCCAGGGAGTTCACAATGAAAAAGCTTTTGTATTCGCTAACTCCACCTGATTCTTGCTGTCTGTCCAAGTATTTCTGAATTGGCAATTGCGTGCGTGTCGCCGTTTCACGAAGCGTGCTCACTACTGACGTTCGAGCAGAGAGTTTGGCTGCGGCAGGAGTTGCCTTTTGGGCAGTTGCAAGATCCAGCGCTTTCTGAGAAGCTAGCGCAGTATCTGCCTGTTCGGACATTTTAACAAGATAAGTTACATACTTGTCCTCTTCAAACAGCTTACTCAGTTTAGAATCCACTTTTGCAGTGATAAGTTCAGGTGCCGTGGATCGCAAATCGATCTTTCCGGCTGCTGAGGTAGAAGGTGCGGCCATAGCCGGACTCACAATAGACACTGCCAGGAGGAAAGCCATACTTAATGAAATGGTTTTTTTCGTCTTCTTCGCTGTGACCAAGTCTACTACACTCCTTTTGATTTGAAATAGAAACGATAGGGTTTCCTCCAAAATTTGCTTTACCTGCTTTTTAATTACCAAAGAGCGATAAACGAACAGCAAACAACAAGTTGGAATACAACAGAGTCAATAGGGCATTAATCCAGCTGTTATTTGATAACCACCTCCTTTAAGGAGAATCCAGAAATGAACTTTAGAGTTTGAGAGAAAGTGTAAGCTTGAATAGAGCTGAAGTCAGTCTTCGATGAGAAGAAGGATGAATTCAAAGGAGTAGAATCAGGGGATGTAAAAACACTCATACGAGGTGAAACGACATCAAAAAAGGAAAATGGTGTGTTAATAAACGTATCATTCGATTCCAAGCGTACGTGAAATTGAATCTAGCAAATAACATCTATTTGTTTTGTGTAGTGAGTATAAATCATAAAAAATAGCTCTTACAAGCGTTTTGTTTACACATCATTACATTTGGTTCTTGATACTTATTTTACATAGGTCAATTAAGAATTAAGACCGACATGTCATTGTACATAAAAGATGCATTTTTCGATATTATTTTCAAAAACCAAAAGAGCCGTGAAATACACGGCTCGCTCACGAAAAACTTCCTATTGTTCCTACATTTCTGCATCATATGTGTACTTTGTTTGAAATCAGCCCCCAGAAAAATATCTACAATATGCAGGTTGCAAGCTATTTGTCTCATCACTGTTTCATAGGTTATTTTACTCATGGTTAATTGTATAATGATGCACGATTTATCTCATTAAGCAGCTAATATAGTACAAATGTTAGTAAAATAACGACATTTAGTCTTTTCAATTATGATTCAATTTGCTATTTTGATCTGAAACACGAGGAGCGAATAGGAGTATACGACTAATTGATGAATTTTGACGAATTAGAGCGTTTGCTTATTTGCCGTTCGCGCCTTCGGTGCAGGGCTTCTATATAAGTATTGAAAAGCTGTCCATGCCATAATATGAATGACTGCAAATACCAAGTACATATTGCTAAAGATCGATGCCTCCGAGTGAACATTAGCCATATTCCAAGCAGTGCTGGATCCTTGATCAAGCAGCAAACTATATAAGGAGGCAGCTACTGCGCCTGACATAAAATTGAGCGTTGATAAGAGCCCCATGCCTACACCGGTATACTCGGATGGAAGCGAGCGGGATACACTGTTTATAAGCGAAATTTGAAGACTCATTTGGCTCACGGTTCCTATGACCAAAAAAGCTGCAATGAAAAAGTGATGACCTCCCGCTGCAGTCGACATTCCCAAAAACGTTAATACCATTAGCCAGGCCGATATAGAATAAATAAAGAGATTTCCCCGTACATCTACGATCTTCCCTATCTTTCTACCTAAAAAAGCAGAGCAAATCGCTGCAGGAACTAACATAAACCCGACGAGACCCGAGGATAATCCATTAACCTGCTGAAGGAGCAAGGGGGTAAGAAACGGCAAGGAAAATCCGATTCCCTGAACAATGACCAGAATGATCAATCCTAAAGCATATCCTTTTGAGCGAAACATTTCGAGTGGAATATAAGGGTTAACTGCCGTACGTGAACGAATCATAAACAATACAAACATTACAACTGCTAAAACCAGATACAAAACCTCAGTCTGAGTAATCGACATCATGAGCAGAACAATAAACAACGCAAGAGTGGCGCCTCCAAGATAATCGAGCTTATCTTTCTTCAACTCGTCTTTCCCTAAATATTTCATGTAAAAGGGCAAAGTAACAAGCGTTAGCATGGGAACTGCAAACAGCCATCTCCATTCCGCAACGCTGACAAGTGCTGCCGATATGACAGGACCTATGGCATTGCCTACCGCCAGCCCCGTAAAAGTAATCCCAAGCGCATACCCTCTTCTCTCCGGACTAAAATATTTTACCGGGATTATCGTGCTCATTGCCGGCACTACGGCCGCACCAGCAGCTTGCACGATTCTGCCGAACACCACCATAAAGTACGTCTGTGCCGATAAACCAATCAGCGAGCCTGCTGCGAATAGCAGCAGACCAAACACAACCAATTGCCGTAAATGAAACCTGCTCACTAGCTTCCCATAAGTGAGTGTGCCGAGCGCATATACTACCAAATACGCGGTTGATACCCAGCTTACCTGAGCTACAGACAGCGAGAACTCTATGCTAATATCAGCTAAGGCAATATTAAACATCGTGACGCTCATAACCGACAGCACCATTGTGAATGCCAGAACACGAATGAGCCGATTGGCTGAAGCAGATTCTTCTTGATCGGTCGTAACTACTTTCATATCATCCATCTTGATTACTCCTCTTCTCTACTTTTCTTCAGTTTATTCTTGAAGAGTAAGGAAGAAAAATATATGTTTTGCCATATCCTTATATACTGAAGTATATTAATCCTAATTATATGTGAGTAAAGGAGGGAATCAGTTGGAACTTCTGCAGCTTCATTATTTCCGTACCGTTGCGAGACTTGAGCATATGACCAAGGCGGCGGAACAATTAAGAATTGCTCAGCCTGCACTCAGCAAGACGATCGCTCGTCTTGAGGAGGATCTAGGGGTCCCTCTTTTTCAAAGAAAGGGAAGGCAGATTAAGCTTAATGAATTCGGTAAAGCGTTTCTGCACCGTACTGAAATTGCTTTGACAGCACTTGAGGAGGGCAAACGTGAGCTTACGGATCTGGCCGGTCTTCATCAAGGGAGAATTGAGATTGCAATTCAGGATCCGGATCGCATAGGTGAGCCTCTCAGGCTGTTCAGTCAGCAGTATCCGAACGCCCGATTTGGAATCATTCAAGCCACACATCATGAAATGGCATCCCTCTTAATTGAAGATCAAGTGGATTATTGTCTGTCTTCCCTTCCTATTGACGCTTCAGGATTGATGTCGGAGTATCTCACTAAAGAAATCATTCATTTAGCGTTACCGCCGGACCACCCTTTCTCTGATCGTGATCAGCTGCAGCTTTCTGAGGTCAACAATGAGCCCTTTGTTGGCTACAAGGAAACGCATGCCCTATATGACATTCAAAATGAATTTTGTCGTAGATCTGGAATATCTCCAGACTTTGTATGCCGGGTCGATGAACCCTCTACTCTGCTGCGAATGGTTGAAGCAGGAATGGGTGTTGCGTTTGTCTCTTCCTGTATCAAAGATTGGTCCCCTTCGGTTAAGCTGGTCAGCATCTTGGATGAGCATTCCAAAGCACGATTTCGTTTAACTTGGCATAAGAACCGCTATTTATCCAAAGCAGCCTTCGCATTTAAGCAATTTTTGATTGACTACTATATGCAGGGCCTAAATCTTAACGAAACCCTGGCTGATCGATGGGAACGAGAAGAACAATTATCTTCCTCCTAATGGAAATAAGAGCTGGCACCTTGTATCGAAAGACATGCCAGCTCTATAATCAGTTAATTGATAAATCCATCTAAAGCGATCGTTGGTCTTCCATCTGAATTCCAGGCACCTTTTGAATATCCCCCATTGTAGCCCGGAGATGCCTGAGGCTCCCAATAAAACACCCCAAGACCTTTCCCGCTAGGAATATTGCGAATCTCATTTTTCATTTTGGCTATAAAGCTTTTGGCAGCCGATGCCTGATTGTAATCCATACCAATCTCAGAAATGACGATGTCCTTTCCATATTTAGATATCAGCTGTTTCACATTGGTTATCGTCTGATCTGTCTTTGCAGACCAATCTGAAGCAGATGGATACAGCGATAATCCGATGACATCAAATTTTGCTCCATTTTGAACAAGCCCCCCAATATTCCACTCAAGCACTTCACGATTATCGCCGTTTGCCAGGTGTACAATCGTCTTTGTGTTCGGACTGACGGACTTTACTGCATTATGCCCTGTGTTGACAAGCCATGCGTAATTCTTCATGTTGATTGATGCCTTTCCATCATTCCACAACATGCCATCATTCGTTTCATTTCCAATCTGGACCCAATCCGGTGTCACACCCTTATTCTTCATCGTATTCATGACATAAACCGTATGAGACCACACGGCATCCATCAGCTGCTGGAAACTGAAGCTCCTCCATGCGTACGGCTTAGTCTGCTGTCCTGGGTCAGCCCAAGAGTCGCTGTAATGAAGAGTTAGCATCACGCTCATGCCCAGGTTCTTAGCTCTAAGTGCAAGCTCTGCTGCCTTTTCTGCATTTATATATCCATTAGCATAATCATTCATATTCGGATTCACCCAGACGCGCAATCGAACTGAATTGATCTGATAGTCGTTTTTCAAAATATCCAAAACATCTCGCTGTACCCCATTCTTATCCTTCCATTTATGTCCGGTTGCTTCCATACCAAGGACCCAGCTGATATCAGCTCCTTTCGCAAAAGCCGGAGCAGCTTCTGCTTTCGGTTCTCCACCTGCTGGGCCAATCAACATTAATAACATAGTGAGACTTAAAAAAATGAAGCCAAACCTTTTTCTTTTGTCCATCATCATACCTCCTGCTCTCAATAATTTACTAACACTGGGAAGTGTCAATCGTATTGTAAACGTTATCAATTTTACATCCTAGGAGATTTTTCCAACCTTTTGAATCTTTTTCAAACTATAAGGATTGAAGAAATTATAAAACGTAAAAAAATGCCTTCCGTTAAGAAGGCATTTCAAATCAAGTTCCTAATGAAATGGTTTAAGGGCTTCAACATATTTAGGATACCAATAGTTCCATTCCTCTTGTCTCTGCAATACTTCCTGCCCGTTCAATAGAGTCTGAATGACATCGAGACAAACGTGCCAGCCTGCCAAATCCTTAGGTGTATGACCGGTCAACGTGTTTATCTTCTCAATTAATACAAGTGTGCAGCGTTCCTGGTCATCATTAGACTTTATCTCAAACCTAACTTTGTCTTCTCCCCACGTAAATTCGAGTATGTGTCCTTCTTCATAATCAAGAATCGGCATTTCCTCGTAGGTGCCGTCCTGCATATCGAACTGGATCATTCCTCCAGCCCCCAGCTCTTTTACTTCAAGCTCAGAGAACCATTGCTTTAGAAGCTCGTTGTCTGTCAGCATCATCCATACCCGATTTCGAGAATGGTCTAACTCCCGCTTGTACTCTGCCGTATAACCGGATTCTGTTTTACGAATTTGAGCGATCAATAGATTGTCCCTCCTTCTAGACACGATTATAGCTTATTCACAACTGCAACACGAATCAAACATTACAACCTTCGCCCTATGTATAGCAAATGTGAAGATATACCTAATACAGACGGATCGGCTGCAGTCGAAATCATTAGGTCAATAAACTCTCTGTATGCTTCTTCACCTTGATTTCTCCAGTAATCCATTTGCTCAGCGCTAAGCAGTGCTCCCATATTGGTAGAGCCCATAAGACTGATTTTCTCAAATCCGTGCTCTTTCATGAATGGTTCAATTGCAGCTGTCTCGAAATAATAAGCGCCGGTAAATCTGCCCCCATCCTTATGGTTGAATATACCGCTTTGTCTAAACTCAGCAAGTGCCTCCATTGTATGATTAGGCTTCCAATGCTGCGGGTTCAGCAGTGAGTTCAGCAGCATTCGTGAGCGTGTTTGAAAAGCGACAAACACGATTCCGCCTGATTTTGTGACCCGATACAATTCCTTGGCTGCCCTAGATCGATCACTTTCCGCCTGCAAGTGATATAAAGGACCGAGCATAAGGGACGCATCAAAGGTCTCATCCGAAAATAGATGAAGGTCGGTTGCATTCAGTACATGAAATCCTTCAAACTGGGACTCCAGCTGTAAATTCACAGCCTGCTCCTCTGCTATACTCACAAGCCTTGGCGTCAAGTCAGACAAAGTAACCTGATAACCCTGCTTTGCCATCTCCATTGCATACTTACCTGGTCCAGCTCCGTTATCCAATACACGGCCAGCCCTAGGAAGATGCTTTTGAATATAATGCCAATTCACAATGAATTCTAACGGCTCCCGGTCCAGTCTGCCCCATTCGTCAAAAGCAGAATAATAATCAATAATTTCTTTCATGAGTAGTAGCCTCCCGTCCCATAATCAACTGGTTTCATATAGCTGCTTAATAACACAAAAAGCCTGTCGCCTCTAAAGAGGCGACAGGCTGAAATCCCGCGCGGTACCACTCTTCTTTATTCGAATACAGCTCTAGCTTTAAGAGCACCCGAATCTTGAACAACCGAATATCGACGGTCAGCCGGCAAAGCCTAAGTGACAAGTCAGTTCAGCTATGCTGCTCCGGGGTGAGCTTAGCCTCCATTCGAATCCCTGCCTTGAACCGACCGGCAGCTCTCTAACATCATCTTACAGAAGCGGTTCCCCTTCATCGCGTGAAGTTATGTATATTTTTACCATTATACACGCCCAGCTAAGGTCTGCCAACTGCAAATTAGTTAAAGATTCATGTTAAGTCTCTTATGAGTTGTCCCATCAGAATGAGAATGCCCGGAATGAATACCGTATAGATGTAGCCCTGCTTACGTGCTTCCTTGGACCTATCATGAGACTGGTTTATCTCAGAGATTTGTTGTCCTTTTTTCGGCTGACTTTTCTTGTCTTTCACCCAATGTATAGCTGGAGACACAAGGGTCACCATGAACCAAATCACCCCTGCATGCGTGAAGACAAGCGACAGCCAGTCATTCCATACCAATTGATCCCATTGACCTGTATAAAAGAGCTTGGTAATCCCTTGCTCAGTCAATTCCATTTCCGGTAATGCATCATCGTTATTTTTAAATATAAAAAACAATACAGAACCAACAACCATCAAAATTAGAGATAATAAATAAATCCGTAATTGGATTGTACCCATCCTAAGCTTTCGTTGAAGGCCCTTCACTAGATCTTCTTGGTTATCAGCTGCTTCTCCGAATTTCCCGCTTTTTTCAAGTGGGTCTCTTTTGAGTTTATGAGCGATATTTACAATGCCCTGTCCTATCGACGACATTAGAATCAGCATCACGAATCCTATCAGCACGCATGCCGCAAATAACCATTCAATTCCGTTGTAATTCAACCGATATTTCTCTCCCTGTCTGAACCTGATGTAATTTTAGTTTTTACCTGCCAGCGTCCAGTATAACAGGCGATAACTTATATGAATATAGCTGTTACTTCAGTCTTTCTCCGCCAACGTAAACCTTGCTTTATTCGACTGGGGAAATGGCGGAACTGTTAACCACAGTCATGCGACTTGGTCCTTATCAGGCTGCTGGCATTAAACTGACAGAGCAAATGGATAAATCCGTTTAGTTCCACTTCAGCAAGAAGACGACCTGGCATACAGCCAGGCCGTCTTCAAGTAAAAAATTACTACGCGATGATAAGCTTACTAGCTTACTCATGCAAGCTAACCCTTAACTGCACCTAATGCGACACTTCCGATAATTTGCCTTGAGAAGACAGCAAACACGATAATAATCGGAACAATAGATATCGCAACCCCCAAATAAAGCAGACCATAATCCATACCGTAATAGCCTTGAACGAGTGCAACAAGCACTGGGAGCGGATATTTATCCAGTGAAAAGAAGAGCACGAGCGGTGTAAGAAAGTTGTTCCAAGAACCGATAAAGGTGAAAATGCCGAGAGCAGCTACAGCCGGACCGAGAATTGGAAGTACGATTTGATTGAAGGTTCGGAACTCCCCGCTTCCGTCCACGCGAGATGACTCAATAATCTCATCTGGTATGCTGCTTTCGATAAATTGCTTTATAAAGAAGACATTGAAGGCATTTGCTGCTGCAGGCAAAATAATGGCTGCATAGCTGTCCAGAAGACCTAGTGTACTAAACAGACGATACATCCCGATTAATGCGAGCTGTCCGGGCACCATCATCGTAGCAAGGAGAAACAAGAACAGCCAGGTCCTGCCCTTGAATTTGTATTTGGCAAATCCGAAAGCCGTCAATGCGCCAATATACAAGGACAGGATGGTCGAAGCTCCAGCGATAAACAAGCTGTTGCCAAACCCTCGCCAGATGTTGATTTTAGAAGCCATATTAACGTAATTATCGGCCAAAAATTGACCTGGGAGAACCGTAAAAGTAGATGCAATGGTTGCATTGTTATGAGTGGAATAGATCATCATGAGATAGAACGGAATAATACATATAATGGCAAGCACAATGAGGAAGAAATAGATCAGTACTTTACCGACTGTCAGCCGATTCATTTTTGCTTTTCTCTCATAAGTCAAGCTTTGCTCTAGCGGTTTAGCGGTTTGCATTGGTATCTCCTCCTTTAAGAGCTGCTTTTGCGCTTCGTCATGATGAAGGACACAACGGAGAGCAAAATAATGATAACAAACAAGCAGAATGCAATTGCTGCACCATAGCCAAAGCGTGTACTTTGGAAAGCTACGTTATACAGGTACATAATGCTTGTCATCGCTGCCCGGTCTGGTCCACCTGTTCCATTTGTCAGTGTAAACGGCTGGTCGAAGATTTGAATCCCGCCGATAATGGACGTAATGATCTGAAACAGAATAATCGGACGCAGCATCGGAATGATGATATGAAGGAAGATATGCTTTTTCTCCGCACCGTCAATTTGAGCCGCTTCCTGTAAGGAAGGATCGATGCCTTGGAGACCCGCAAGGTAAATCACCATAGAGTAACCAAAGTACTGAAAAAATAGAATGGCAGATACAATAAGCCGCATAAACCAAGGGTCATTCTTCCAATTGATTGGATCATCAATGAGCCCGATTTGAACTAGGAAGTGGTTTAATCCTCCGGACTGCCAATCAAAAATCAGACTAACGAGCAAGCCAAGCGATGCCGCTGTTACGATATTTGGAAAAAAGTAAACCGCTCTAAAGAAGTCTCTTCCTTTGAGGAGCTTGTCATTAAGAATAAAGGCTAATACGAGTGATACGGTAAGCTGAGGAACAACCGAGATTCCCCAAATAAACAGGGTATTAAAGAGTGTCTTCCAAAAAAGCGGATCCTGAACCACAGCAATGTAATTGCCTAGACCAACAAATTCGGGTGTTGTAATCCCATCCCAGTTGGTGAAGCTGATATATAGGGAATATAGAATCGGATAGAGTCCAAAAATGAGAAAGATGATAAAAAATGGAGCGATAAAGTAATATCCATAATGGTCTTTACGTAAGGATTTCGCAAACATGTTTACTGTACCCCCTATCGTCGAATGATCACCCGCGTTGATTTCACGACTTCAGTCCAGTCCATCTAACTCAGGAAATCTTAGTTTGACATCCCGTTTAATCCTGTCTACCGCCTCTTCCTTCGTTTGAATGTCGTTATTGAGGTACAGCTGGAGTACATTTTTAAATATATCGGCGTTAATCACCGTGTCGTATTTCGTTCTTTCATAGACAGGAACCTGCATGGCTGCCTCCGAGAAAAACTCAAAATGCTTTTGACCGCCGAGATAATCCGAGGTTACCGTCTTCGCGAGCTGATCGTTTACGATCATATTACTTGTGAAATAATCCTGATCCTGTGCAAGCTGAGACAGGAAATCATGATCAAAGTTATAGAATTCGATAAACTTCCAGGCAAGGTCTTTCTTATCACTCTCGCTGTACATAGCGATATAGGTTCCTCCCGCACTAAATCCGGTTGGTCCATGTGCAAGCCCCCACATCCCTGAAGTATCCGGTGCGTTTGCCTTGAATGTATATTGGAGCGCCCAGGTTGCAGCTGGATAGAACATAACTGTTCCATTCTGCATGGATGCTGCTGAGCCTGCACTCCCCTCTTCAAATTCGGCAAGCACCTTTCGCTGTCTCGCTTCTCTGACAAGATCTAGAATTTCAAGATAAGTATCATCCATGACGAAGTTTCCGTCTTTCACCCAAGGAATACCGTCATAAGAGTTGGAGATGGCGTTCCAGTTAGCCAAAGCATGGACTTTGCCCCCGCTTTCCTGCTCTACCCGCTCACCAATCTCAAATATTTTATCCCAGGTATCAATTTGTGCACTGACCTCCTCGGGATCATCCGTACCTAAATATTGTTTAGCCAGATCACGCCGGTAATAGATTGCACCAGGCGTTGCCTGATAGCCAATAGCTCTCACATTTCCCTCACTGTCTTTCTGGTTGGCCTGAACAAAAGGATACTGCTCTGGAAGCAGATCATTCGCGTTATACGGAGCCTCAGATAAATTCTGCAGATAAGGAACATCGATAAGCTCGCGAATGTTAGCGTTTTCAATCATGAATACATCAGGTGCCTTGGAGCTGGTTTGAAGCGCGGACTTTAGCTTGGTAATATAAAAGTTGCCCGGAATATTGACAAAATCAACCTTGATATCGGGATATTTCTGCTCAAACTTTTCAATTGCATAACCTGCTTCATCTGTAAAACTCCATACGGTAATCTCGTTATCATTTGATTCTGCCATCGCTTGAAGCTGACAACCGGATAATAGCATGGCAAGGCATAAGAACATGATTAGCTTTGAATAATGACGTTTTAGCTTCTTCATGAGCCCCCTCCTTTTATAAGGAAACGCTTACATTTTATTCGATTATATTGATTTTGGATTGGGCTTTCTCTTCAAATATTGTTCATCATCCTTCATATTTTGCGTTATTGGTCTTGTGCTTCTTACGAAATTCCGATGGTGTAGAGTCATTATATTTCTTAAACAATCGGTTGAATGAGTTGATATTATTGAATCCGTGACTTATAGCAATATCAAGTATAGAAGCTTCGCTGAACAGGAGCGCCCATTCGGATTTAATGATTCGAAAATGATTCAAGTATTCCATCAGCGTAATGCCTTTGATCTCCTTAAATAGCTTACACACGTAAAATTTACTGAATTTTATATGCTCCGCGACCTGATCCAGTTTAATATTTTCAGAATAATGCTCTTCAAGAAATTCACATACAGATTCAATGAATTCAAATTTCTTCGAGGGAGTGATGTGCCAGCTGTTGACCTCTTCTGACTCCTCGCAGGGCGCTTTAGTCCGCATCAGCTGCACGATAAAATCATAAAGCCTCGCTATCATTGCCCATTTATATCCGGTCTGCCTGTTCCTTTCTTCATCTGCCAGCGCACCGACGTATTCACGCAGCTCCCTTGCTTTGCAAGCAGGTGCAGCAATCACTGTTGTTTTATTGAATAGCTCCTTCATACCAAGCAGATCTTTTTCGTCCATATGACTGCCTGTTAATAGTTCCAATCGGAACAAGATTATGGTCAGATTCTGTGTCCCCGGCAGAAAATAATGCACATCGCCCGGCTTAATTATAAGTACATCTCCTTTCTCAAGCTCGTAAATATGATTGTACACACCGATACGTCCGCAATCCCCCTCTACAAACACCATTTCTACCTCTTCATGCCAATGTGCTGCAAAATTAAAATGATCCCCTGTATGAATAACCCTGATAGGAAAACCTTCTGTCATATGACCTGTTTCAAGAAATGTTGGTACACCCATTCTATCCACCCTTTCCTATTCGCTTTTCCATACCACCTTATTATAATTATCCATGCTGTGTACCTCTCCCTTTCTGCTGGTTCATAAATCCTTCCATTGGGCAACGAAATGGTACACAGGGAGCAGTTATGCTTGTATGAAGTGAAATCACTGACTATAAAAAAAGAAAAAGAAACCCTCATGCTTTAACAAAACAGTCTGGGTTTCTTAATCAATCCGTCAGGTGCAGGTACATGTACAGTACACTTTATTAAGGATTACTTGATTTTTTTACAATCGTATCAAAAAAGTCCTTCACTTCTTGCATGTGCTTCGTAAGTATAACCACTTCTTTATCATCAGTTACAAGAATCGCAGGGAAATCGTCCACGCTTGCTTTAGCAGCTCTAGCTTGATTATCCTCTCGATTTACATCATATAACTGGATTCCTCTTAAGACCTTAAGTAAATCATCACTTGAATTCATATATTCGAGCAGCTCAAGATCCGTATTTGTATTCGAGTCGTAAAAGAAATGAATCAGGTAAGTACCTGGTGTATCTGTCAGGAAGTATTGAATATCCGCCTCTTTGCTGGAATCATTACAGCCTACGATCAATATAAACACTAGTGTAAGAAGGAAGCTCAACTTTTTCAATTGAATACCTCCTGTCCTTAGTCAAGCACAATGGTTTTGTTCATCTCAGCCCAGGTGCTTGGACCGATGATACCAAGGCGCCACAGAGCAATTCCTTTCAGATCATATCTTTTGGCAAGACCAATCTTGGTATTAATGCTTGAAGCTGTTTCGCTGCCACGGGAGATGCCCAGGATTAGTTTTTCATTATCCACTACTTTTAAGGCCAGCTGTATTGCTTCATCGACTTTATTAACGGGCTCAGGGCTTTTCTCATCTCCATAAGCATATGCCATGATAACCAGATCATCCGCTAGGCTTGATAAGGTCTTGTAATCATAGCCTTGATAAACGCTGTTCAAGGGATGCACAATAACGGTCAGCTTGATGCCCTCCTGCTTGGCACGTGAAGACAGCTGTTTAACGAAGGCATTGTAATCGCTCTTCGCCTTGGATTTGTCTCCAGTCATGCCGAGACCTTCCAGATCGAGAGCTATACCTTTGAAGCCTTTCTGCACTGCGGTATCCATAATGCCATCGATCGTTTTATTTTGAAGCTCCTTGTTCTCCAAGTTTTTAGTGAGCTCGAGCATACCGTCCACGGCATAAACCATTAGGTAAGGTGTCGTTCCCGCCGAAGCTGCGTCACTTACAATGGATTCACCTGTAATCTCACCTAAAGAAGCCGGCCACCTATACTCATCCCCAGTCAGGGTGAAATTCCCCTCCCGGTCAATACGACTCCACCCGAAGGCGACAGAATTAAAGCTGTCCAAATAACCAATCTCGTCAATCGACCGAAGAGCATAATATCCAAGCGTGTACATTTCCTCACGAGGCGATGTGATCGAAACCGTCTTGGAGGCTTGGTTCCAGCCTACTCCGGCTCCGAACTGCTGGCTGAAGAAGCTCAGCGGAATCATTGTCGTATTATTAATTGTACGCGGAGCAAGTGTTAAAGCAGCGTTTTGCCCGTTTACTTTTGCTGTCTTATTCCCAAGCGTTAATTCTACCGTTTTCTTCACTTCATTGATTTCTTTTGTGGCGGTAATCTTTTTGGCCTTTTGGTTCCATTGTACGTCAATTCCCAGCGCTTCCGAAATGGCACGGAACGGCACCATCGTGGTTCCGCTAATTACAACCGGCTCTACCGGGAAAGGCAGAGGATACCCATCCAGCATAATTTTAACTTGGTTTGTTGAAGCTGCATTTACAGTTTGGAGGGCATTCCCTCCTGCAGCAGAGCCCAACAGAATTGCACAGCTGAGCAGCACTTTTCCCCATGGTTTCATTCAGTTATCTCCTATTCTCTGTCATTATAGTAAGAAAAATATGAATCTATTAACGTTCCATATTTTACTATAATAACTCAGAGAATAGGTTAATTTTCTTTAATCTGAAGTAATCAGCTCATATGCCAGATTACCGAACCTCCTGATATCGTCCAGATAATCATAACCAACTGGATTTCTTAATTGATTGTACATTCGAACAACAACTGCATCACATGCAGGTATGACTAAACATGTGCAGCCTGTAATACCTAGACTTTGTAACGTACCTGCAGGAAGCTGTTCTCCTATTTAGATTACTGTTTTTCGGCGTCATATAATCAACTTGTCTCCCCTCTCCCATTAACAATTCGCTTTAAATGCTCTACGTCCTATTTTCATCCTTCTAAAAATCCATTTCTACAATAAAAAAGAGGCGGCTATTCAGATAACTGAACAAGCCAACCTCTCGAATGGTGATTATGAAAATATAACTTACAAATACAACGCGTTAATATAATTCTCATCTTCCGCATCCCGGGGAGAATAGCCTTCCTTTAGCAAGGTGCGAATGGTGGTTTCTTTAAGTATCCATACCAAATATTTATTAAGTACTGCCCAGATCAAGAAGCCCGCCAGGAAGAACGGAATTAACGAGACCGACAAGATGATCGAAAAGAAGAGTAATATCATCTGGGCAAACATAAAGTAAAGAATAATGAGCGTCGGTGCCAGCATCTTGCTCGCTCTAAGCTGACGATACGCAGAAAAAAGTTTAAATGAAGCGGTCCAATTGAGTTTACCTTTCGCCTTGACCGGCACCTCAACCGTTTGCCCCTCTTTTGTCATAGACAGCAGGGCTTTTTCGTCTTTCTTTTTGCTCAAGGAAAATATCCACCTTTGTTATTGATTTCTGTTATTTGTTTGTCTGCAAAAGCAGTTGTTTCGCAAAGTTTCACAGCTTTTACAATAGCATATCTTCTTAAATTAATAAAACTGACAGCCTGAGGACGGTAGTATTAATGCATTTCCTCTACAGCCTGATATAAAACACGAAATGATTCCTTACGTTTGTTCAAATCATAAATGAAAGACAGTGCCATAAGCTCATCAAATTGATATTGCTCTTTTAGTTCCGCTATCCTTCTTTGCACTGTTTCCTTGGAGCCAATGATGTGACTTTGCTTGATGGATTGAACCAACTCCTGATCCTGAAGGGACAATTCCTCTTCATTCCACGCTTCCGGATGATCCATTCGCAGCACCCTCCCCTTCTTGAGGTAATACGTAAACTGGATAGATGTTCTCGCTATCTCTGCTGCTTCTTCATCCGTTTCAGCCGCAATGACCCGAATTGCAGCCAGGCCATAGGGCTCATGCAGACCTTCATGGGGCTTAAAAACTCTTCTGTATTCTTTAAAGGAAGATTGAAGCTGCTCTTCCTGTCCCGGTGAAAAATATGCAAAAGCATATCGAAGCCCCATCGTCGCAGCAAGCTTAGCACTGGATGGACTTGTCCCAAGCAACCACAAATCAGGAGCGGTTTGACTTCGAGGAGTCGTCATTAATCCTCTAAGAGGATGAGAAACAGGAAGCGTACGGCCAAGATACTGCTGCAGCTGACGAAGCTGCTCCGTAAAGGTTTCAGGGTCACGCAGCTGAAGGTCCTGCAAGGCTTTAGTTGAATTGGGTAATCCTCCAGGTGATCTGCCCACCCCTAGATCAATTCGATTTGGAGCAAGCGAAGACAAGACTTTAAAATTCTCGGCAACCTTGTATGGACTATAATTTTGCAGCATCACACCGCCGGAGCCAATACGCATTCGTGTTGTAACAGCGGCTAAGTAACCAAGCAGCACTTCAGGCGAAGATCCGCCCATCGCATCTGTACTGTGATGTTCAGCGACCCAATAACGGGTATATCCAAGCTGATCTGCATACTTTGCAAGCTCAGCGGTTTCTTGAAAGGCTGTTTCTGGAGAGCCCTTTACTTTCAGCGGGGTTTGATCTAATACACTAACAAGCATGATGGTCCCTCCTATTCTTCAAACAAAGTCAAATTCTTATTTCTTAGAGTAAACCATTATATCAAGCTTTGACGAAAATGATAAATTTAATGATTTGCATTCAATATGCTGAAAAAATTGTTCTATACTCATTAAGTTTATTTATCAGA
Source organism: Neobacillus mesonae (assembly GCA_023715865.1). Lineage (GTDB taxonomy): Bacteria > Bacillota > Bacilli > Paenibacillales > Paenibacillaceae > Paenibacillus. The sequence continues at coordinate 442,447 of JAMBOW010000001.1, read as the reverse complement.
AGTACATGGAAATAAAAAAAGATCCGCCATATCGCATGGCGGAATCTTATTGAATTATTTTAATATCAGCCTTCAATGAGACCTTTTTCAATAAGAAAATCTCGTGCTACATCTTCCTCAAGCAGAGCATCTACATCGACTTTGGCATTGAGATCTTGCATCTCTTCCTCAGTAAGAAAGCCTTCCAGCTCATTCAGAATACCTTCAAGCTCAGGATACTGCTCAAGTGTATCTTGTCTAACCAACGTTGAAGCATCATACGGAGGGAAAAATTCTTTATCATCCTCCAGAATGACAAGATCATGCACTTTAATCTGAGCATCTGTTGCGTATGCGTTCGTTACATCTGTTTCTCCTGCTTCAATGGAACGATACATAATACCGTGATCCATTCCTTTGGATTCCTTGAAGTTCATTCCATACAGCTCTTTAATTCCCGGATAGCCGTCGTCGCGGTCAAGGAATTCAAACTCTACACCAAGAACCATATCCTCGGATACTTTCGCCAAATCGCTAAAAGTTTTTAAATTATGCTCTTTTGCCGTTTCCTGGGTTACCGCAAGCGTATAGGTATTGTTTATACCGTATGGCTCTAGAAATTTTAGACCGTCAGGTTCAACCAGTTGGCGAGTCTTGGCGAGTGTTTCTTCCGCAGTTCCGGTCTCATCCTGATAGTAGCTGGCTACAATTGTACCCGTGTACTCAGGGTATAGCTGAATTTCGTTATTCTCAAGAGCTGTCCAGACAACATTCGAACCCCCCAGATTCAATTGCCGCTTAACTGTAATATCTGTCTTGTCTTCTATCAGCAATGCGATCATATGTGCAAGTACTACATTTTCCGTAAAGTTCTTAGAACCGATTGTTATTTCTCCAGCTGATTCTCCTGAGCCGCTAGACTCCGCAGACCCATTACTGCAAGCTCCTAAGATGAGTGAGATAGCAAGCAACAATGTCATACCCGCTCCGAATTTGAATTTCTTCATTATCTACATCCTCTCCTGTTCCTTAAACTATTGTTAAAGGTAGTAATTTACACTTTTAGTCCTTTTGGTGTTGTTCCTTTCTCAACTAGTCCCAGCAAATAATCAATGAGCAACGCCAATAGAGCTGCAGGTATCGCACCAAGCAATGTAAGGGCATCGATGTTACGCTGGATACCGAGGAAGATGAACTCGCCAAGCCCCCCTGCTCCTATAAAGGCAGCAAGTGTAGCTGTACCTACATTAATAACGGTTGCTGTTCGGATCCCTGCCATCATGACACTGAGTGCAAGTGGAAGCTGAACTCTAAACAAGATCTGCCGGTCTGTCATCCCCATGCCTCTTGCAGCTTCGATCACTGCAGAATCTACATCCGTAATCCCTGTGTAAGTGTTTCGTATAATGGGCAGCAATGAATAAAGGAATAAAGCTACAATAGCGGTATTCATACCAATTCCGAAAAATGGGATCATAAACCCGAGCATGGCAAGACTTGGGATCGTCTGTAGAATCCCTGCTGTACCAAGTGTTACACCTTTCAGAAACTTGAAACGAGTAATAATAATGCCGAGTGCTATACCGATGACAGCAGCTATCAGCATGGATATGACGACAAGTTGAATGTGCACAAACAAGGCGCTTAACAGATCGTCTTTTCTCGCCTCCAGCTGATACATCAGCTGCGAAAATAACGATTGATCTCTCATGCGAGCACCTCCTTCTCTCCTACCCATTGTGAAGCAAAGGCAGTAAGCAGGCTGCTGCGAGTGACAATTCCTATAATGATTTGGTTGCTGTTAACTATCGGTATAATTCCGTAAGGCGCCTCATTAATAATGGCCAGCGCATCTCTAGCCGTTGCTGATTCTTCCAGAACAACCTCTGCCGGATGCATAACCTCGCTTATAGAAGCCGCATCCATATGGTTCGATAATTCATAAGCTGAGACAATTCCAAGCAATCTTCCATCCTTATCACTGACGAGCAGTGTATCCGTCCTGCGCTGCCGCATCATCGTAATGGCTTTTGCAGGATTTCGCTCCGGCAAGGCAGTAGATGGGTTATCTCTCATTACATCTGTAATGGGTATGTATTCTGGGTTCTGATAAATCCGATTTTTACCGATAAAGCCTTCGACAAACTCATTCGCCGGCCGGCTTAATATCTGATCCGGTGAATCGATTTGAACGAGTTCTCCATCTTTTAAAATAGCGATCTTATCGCCAAGCTTTAATGCTTCCTCCATATCATGGGTGACAAACACAATTGTCTTCTTCAGATTTTGCTGCAGTCTTAGCAGCTCATCCTGGAGCTGTTCTCGAGTTATCGGATCAAGTGCGCCAAAAGGCTCATCCATTAATATAATTTCCGGGTCTGCAGCCAGGGCTCTAGCGACCCCAACACGCTGCTGTTGACCGCCCGATAGCTGTTTAGGATAACGTTTAGCAAAGACCGAAGGGTCAAGCCCAACCAGCTGAAGCATCTCATTAACCCGCTGCTTTTTCTTCTCTGGATTCCACTTCTTCAATTGAGGAATAAGTCCAACATTATCTTCAATCGTGTAATGGGGGAATAAACCAGCCTGCTGAATGACGTAGCCCATATTTTTGCGAAGAGTTACGGGGTCTTCCTTCGTGATATCCTTTCCATTAATAAAAATTTGACCGGACGTATGAGGAATAAGCCGATTGATCATTTTCATTGTGGTCGTTTTGCCACAGCCGCTTGGGCCAATCAAAGCCAGAATTTCTCCGGCACCGATTTCAAAGCTGATATTCTTTACTGCCTCATGACCGTTCGGGTACTTCTTGCTAACCTGATCAAATTTGAGCATAAATACTTCTTCTAACCTCCCGTTACAGTTAAATACCGAAAACATGCTTTTCTTCCCCTGCTCAGCATAGTGAGTAGATATAGAAAAGAAAGTTTTAGGACTATGGACTACTATAACAGAATGTTTTTTAACTAACAACCTATAGGTGTAATATAAGTTGTATGTATTATTGTGGTAATTATTACGATATTTCAAATATTGTAATTAAACATAAGATATAGTAATCTGCAAATCAGTTTACATAACTATATTTACGTTAATATTAATCTTGGTTCTTCAGCACCACTATTCACTACCATTTCATGACACCAAAAAAGACGATTCCCGCCTATTAAAAGGACAGAATCGTCTTCTCGATCATTTATAACTATAATAGAATTTATTGTTCCGTTACTATTTTTTGGTTTATAAAACGGGCCGTCCGATCATACATTTTATCGTCACCCACGGCAATGATCACATCATCCTCCCGCAGTACAACATGGGGTCCAGGTGAGATGGAAACATCGGTTCCTCTACGTAATGCGATAATTGTCGCACCTGTATTTTGCCAAAAAAATAAGTTGCCGATCGTGTTGCCTACCACATGTGAATCTGCCTTGATCGTGATCTCAACAGGACGGTAAGGCTTTAGATTTTGCAAACGATCCGAGGCCTCAATGATGTCGTTCAGAAGGAGTTCAAATCTCTCGTCAATTGCCTTCTTCTCTTCGAGCAGTGACTGTAGGTCCTGTCTAAGCGAATATGCAGATTTTAAATAATTATGCTTCGTAATATACTCATGCGCTAGCTGCTCTGACAAAACAATAATCTCCTTGCCTTGCGATACAGATACGATGTTCTCTTCCTTTAACAAGCCGATAGCTTTGCGGATAGTCTCAGGTGAAACATGGTATTGTCCAGCTAATAGAGACCGTCCGGAAAGCTTGCTATTACGGGGAAATTCTCCGCTGACGATCCTTTGAGCAATATCAAGAGCAATGGATTTATATCCGGCCTTTTCCTGCATTATTACTGTATCCCCTTACCCTTAACGATTAATTATGGTTTACCAATAAACATGAATGAATCTCTATATTTTATAAGATTCATTCATGGATATCAATAAAGTACACTGGCATAAGCTACATGTTATGTTATCTTGCGGCTTAATAAAACCAGTCTAATCAATTAATTAAGGGAACTGTGATTATTTCTAATCCAGTTCCCTTAAAAGTCATTTCATACATTATGATCACTATTCTTCTATTAATCAGGACAGCAGCCAATGTAAAATATAGTATATCATGATGACGATTACAATCAGCGCAGACGTATAGGATATCACCTTGAAAAATAACTCATCCAGCTTTTCTTCTGTCATATTAATCCACTTACACCTTAACCAATTATGCAGGTTTTTCCGATCTCCCCTTAGCATCGTATTTGAACGATACAATAATAACAAATAAGCAAAAATCCCAATGAGTTCTACTCCGTATTGACTAATATTATTCCAGGTTTCCATTGTTATAGAATTGAATTTTTTCAACTCGAATTTGGATCGTTCCTGAAGGAATGTCCAAATCATAAACCTCTTTTTCTTGTGCCATAAGCAATTGCAACCCAATAGGAGATAGAAAGGATATAGAATTTTTGTCAGGTTCCGCATTCGAAGGAAAAACAATAACAAAGGACTCGCTGGTACTATCATCTAAGTACTGAATCGTAACTTTACTGCCAATTAAGACGAACGTATTCAAATTGTTATCCGTAAAGTTTGTAAGAATCCCTTCAATGATGGAAGCATATTTTTTAAGCGTATTTTCCACGATGCTTCGTTGTTTATTAAGAGTTGGGTAGTATTCGTCCAGAAAAGAAGGTAAATCTTCGTCTAGATATACCAACTGATTTATGAGTTGATTCCTTGATCCTTCTAGTAACAAACTATGGCTCATAGTAAATATACTCCCCCTGAATGTGAAGTAGATTAGATGAATTGATTTTCATGTTAACCTCCAAATTATTAATAAATAAAATTTACTCATGATATCAAATTTGCTGCAGTTTTAAGACTTAAAACTTCTAAAAATGACCTGATGTCAGAGAAGGTACACTCCGTTTAATATTTTTCGAAAGTCCACTACTGATTGCTCCCTAACGGGAGAAACACAAGATACATGACATCACCTCCTAAAAGATATATATACATAAAAAAGGATATACGAACTAAGACATTCCGCTTACCGGCGAAATGTCTTATACAAGCAAGATAACAGATATGGTACATCATGTCAATCAAGTTATTAATATACATTTAAAGTAAATAATAATAGTTAATGTCTTATTACATATTTAATGTTTTATTATATGCTTTTTTTGCCTTTTCAATAGATTAGCATTAAAACTATTAACCAACGCACATACGTATTCCTGCCAAATATCTTGTTTCAATGAACCTTCCCTCTCTTTACAGCGTCTATATTCAATAAAAGCTATTATCATTTAAAGGCAAGGAGTCTGATCATGAAAACTGTCCCTATACTGATGATTCTGATTATTTTTCTTAAAGGATGTAGTTCATCGCCTTCTGCTCCACCCGATGAAATCGTGAAGACAAGCGATTCCGTGACAGCTGTTAAAACTCATGGTGAATATGAGCTGAGACTGAGCTTGGGTGAGATTACTCGTAGTTCTACCAACCTCAAATTTCAAGCCAGAATTAGATATGTTGGGAGTAAGCCGGAGCTCGAAATCATGCACAGCTTTAATGTGCTGCGAATTGACCTTCAGATTGACGGTAAATCGCTTCTACCTCCAAGTTCTTCTCCTAGTATAGGTCTAACATCTATATTAAAAAGAGGAGCATGGCTGGAGGAAACGATTGAAATACCTATTACCAACGAGCAGCTGGACCATATGCTGAGCTCCGATGGGGAAATTGTACTTTATGCGGATTTTAATGATGGTCAGACAAAAATTGAAGACAGTATTAGATCAATGAGGTTAAGAATTTCTGAAGTATTCGAGGAATAGGATCGATGAGCAAACACATCATAGACAGCTTAAATAAAAAAGGAGCAGCCGCAAAGTTGCAGCCTGCTCCTTCATGTTTTCAACTGACCTTTCTATTAACTTACCACAATCAATGAAAGCTTATATAGAGATCGTTGCTTAATGAGGATACTTTAATAGTTACATAAGTTTACGGTTGTGTACTTTGCTGATTTTGCTGCTGAGTTGTATCAAAATCGTTGCTGTCACCAATCGTAACTTTGACGTCCATCGTATTGCCGTCTCTATTTACATTAAGTGTAATTTGATCCCCAACCTTATGAGTTTGAATCTGCTCAATCAGATCGGTCGTTGTTGCATATTTTTCACCATTAATTCCTGTAATAATATCATACGGACGAAGGTCCGCAGTATAGGCAGGAGATTGGTAAACCAAGTTCATGACGACAGATCCTTCCGTCAGTTCTGTTCCCATTTGTTTGGCCACTTCCGGAGTAAGGTTCATCAGGGATGCGCCAATAAACGGTACCGGTTCTTTTGGAATTTCTTCGTTGTTTTTGAGCTGTTCTACTACATTCTGAATAACGCTGGACGGGATAGCAAATCCGATTCCTTGAGCATCTGCACTTACAGCTACGTTCATACCGATAACTTCACCTTGCAGGTTCAGAAGCGGACCTCCCGAGTTACCCGGATTGATGGATGCATCGGTTTGCAGCAAGTTATTATACTCATTAGGCTGACCTGTTGATTCGTCATTAATTGTTATCGTACGATCCTTCGCAGAAAGTACACCTGCAGTAACGGTATGCTCAAAGCCTTCTGGGTTACCGATCGCTACCAGCCATTCACCGACTTGAACATCGTCGGAATTACCCAAAGACGCTACAGGGAAATCATCGCCTTCGATTTTAAGTACCGCAAGGTCAAGATCAGCGCTGCTTCCGAGCAGCTTAGCTTCATATGGTTTATTATTGTCTTCAAGTGTAACTTGGATCACATCAGCACCGGAAACAACGTGCTCATTCGTCAAAATATAACCGTCTTTCTCAAAGATAAAGCCAGATCCGATTCCTAGCGGAGTAAGCTGGCTCGACGAGGAGCCGTCACTGTTTCCATTGCCGTTGTTCGAACTGCTGCCTCCCCCGTTGCCCCCAAAGAAATATTGGTAGAGCGGGTCATTGTAATAAGGGCTTTGATTGGAGCTGCTTGATGCTGAATTAGAATAAGTCTCAATTTTGACAACGGCAGGACTCACTTTACTTACTACAGAGGAAATGTCTGTAGAACCAACGGGCAGAGATGTTGTTACACCACTTTCATTGCCGCTGTTGCTTGGTGTGTTTGAATTTTCAGTTGATGCTTCTGCAGCGGAAGTTGCGCTGTTTGAAAGTGCAGCTTCCGGAGTAAATAGATTCATCCGATCCGATGTGAACATCAGTACGGCAATGACCAGCATACCGGCGATAAAGGAGAAGACACCGGTTTTAAAGTTGGATTTAGGCTTACGGTTATACTGCCAGTTTCGCTCTCCGCCTCCGCCACCAGAGCCACTGCTTGAGCTGGTGTATGCATTTCCTGAGCGGGTATAATTGCTCGAATTTCTTTCAATCATGGTAGGTACCGGCTTGATCGGATCGGGAGGTGTAACCTCTACGTCTTTAGCCTCAGAAGCGGATTCCTTATTCTCGGAATTCATGGACTGAAATGGTCCGTATGAATAATAGTAGGAGCCGCTATTTTCTGATTGACGGGATTCATGTTCCCTTTGTTCACGCTCATCTTCTTCACGGCCGAATCTGTTATTGTTGTTATTGTCGCTCATGTCGTTAGACCTCCTAATCTCACTGTTTGGAAGATATGTCCTCTTAACTGCCTTTATTTTGCACTTCTAATCTTAAGTACACCTTAAAAACAATTAAAAAAGAGATAAAACCTGCAAAACAGAAAAATAGTAAGGTCTCATAAATCCAGCTATATTACCTTCAGTTAGTCCTTTGTTAACAGGATGTAGGATGCGGCTCGTAATGAACATGGACTTCATAAACATCGGGTATCTTTTTCAGTTCTATTTCTACTTGTGTTGCTACCGCGTGGGCTTGTTCAAACTTAAGTTGAGCCTTGATTATTAAAGTAATATCGATGACTGCATTACTTCCGTAATTTCTAGCTTTAATGTTTTTAACTTCTTCTACTCCATTCACATTCAGCACAACATCTTTATAGCTGCTTAATAGGACTTCCAAGTACCTGTTATAACGATAAAAAAAGTACATGACTATAGCACAGAAAATACCAGTTCAGGCAGCTATCAGATCTGGGGAGTGCTCCTTACCTTCAAAAACAGAGGTGATGGCTGTAAATAATACCTGCAACCCAACAGCCATCATAATAAAGGAAGCCACCATAGAAGCAATGGTTTCTGATTTCCAGTGACCATATCGGTGATTTCCATCCGCAGGTCTTTGAGATATTTTTAGTCCAATTAAAACTGCAATAGAAGCTACAATATCTGTCGCGTTGTTTAATCCATCCGCTTTTAATGCTTCTGTGTTAGAAGCATATCCAATGATTAATTTGAGAGCAGATAGAATAATATACGCAACGATAGGTCATTGAAGACAATAAAAAAGAAGGACCAACTTGAACAAGGTTGGTCCTTCGTACTGTTGTAATGAAGCGCCATAGATGACTTTGATGACATTTTCAGAATAAGATTTCTTTTCTATTTACCTTCATACCGGATAATGACCGATCAAACATGTCAAGAATAAATAAGAACCTTTCTGCTTCACGGAAAACATGATCTGCTAACAAAGGATGAATGATACTTTTTATTCGACACTCTTCAATTAAGTCACGTGCAGTTTTCTTAAAATCTCGCAATGATTTCACTGAAACGCGATTTTCATCAACAAATTGACTTAAAAGGGGATGGGTTTGCGATTCAGGGCGCATTGAACTTAAATCGATAGCCTGATACATCAGTGTATCGAATTCATGACCAAATTCTCTTGCTTGCTCCACCAGCTTTCTTTCAGATGGATCAAGCAAATGACCTATAAATTTTGCATGGTCAGCCATAATCCTAAGAAAAAATACATTTTCATCAATAATTGCATCAGCTAATGGTTCAAGCCTTCCCTTATTAAGTTCATCTAATCGGTTACTGAAATACCTTGCTTCCCGGCTAATATGATCTACTAGCAGAGGAAAATTATTGCCTCCGGGAAGTTGGCATCGTAGTATAAGTCCCAGTACCTTTCGCTTAAATGCCCAAATGTGGGTAGCTGCATTATGTACTTCTGAGTTGAACTGTCTGATGATTTGCGGATCGGTGTTTTCGTGATATGAATGAGCTCTTCTCTCAATATCCTCAAAGATCGCATAAAATTGATTGGCCTCATCAATTAATTGAGTATCCTCGCACCTAAAACCTAAGCGAAGGAAAAAGGAATGCTCCTTCATAATGCGTGACCAAAAACGTATCTCATCTAATGATCGTATAACAAAAGGATCTGACACTAACATCACTCCATTCCCTATCGTTATGATACATTGACTTACTAATAGATGTTATGGGAGTGGCTTGTTCCATTATGATATCAGCATTTAAAAATCTTCATTTTTTCTACCAAAGATCGAGATTTGATCTTTTTACACGATACATTATATCTAAGTATTTGCTTATTTTTAATTGTGACATAACCAGATGTATTATGATGATGGTGTGAGCATCAGATCCGTTTCTAATTAAAAAAAGCGTTCTCTGCAGAACGCTCATCATCGTACTGTCTATTATATGTAATCAATCGTAACCCTCGATTTCCGCTCCAAACACTTCACTGATTTCAAACCATTCGCCATCAACCTTAAACCGTTTAAATCGTGTGTCCATCTCCTCAACCATCCCGATCACTCGTCTATCCTCATAATCATCAAAAAGCCGAACATGGACCAGCAGCCGCTCTTGGAATGACGCAGTAAGAGCATTATACACAGTTTCCATTCCTAAATTCTGTGAGGCTTCCCCAACTGCATAGTGAGAAAATTCATGCTTATCCCATTCCTTTGTTTGAATCATCCGTGTCATATTTTTTGGCTGTAGTTCGTTATCATTCATCCCGATCACCTCAGGATTCATTATAATACAAACATACGTTCTTATACCAGTAACATTTTCAACCATAAAGCAAACTACATTTTGCAGCTGTCTTTAGTAGAAATGAATTCCTGTGTTTCAGACTAAGTTAATTTCAACATTGAGCAGCCTCGTTTTGGTTACCATACCTCCGCTTTCCAGCGTTCTTTTTGAAGCTTCATTATAGTACCAGCAACCGCTTATCGGTTTGATGTCATGGTTATTGCACCAGTCTCGCAGCCCAACAATAATCGTTCTTCCCACTCCTTGATTCCTAGATGACTCGCTTACGAACATACCGATACTTGCCACCTCTTTAAACAAATGTGATCGCTCTATTAATCCAATGCCTAGTAAATCGGCGTTTCTATAATATACGAACAGCTCTCCGTTTGTAATCCGGCTTTCATAGTCATCAAGAAATTGTCCGCAAACCCTCCTTATTACATTTAGATCTTCTTCTATAGCTGAACGGAACACTTCACCATTACCTATACTGAATTTCATCGAGTTTACAAGACTATCTTGAAAAAGGTAGGCTTGTTTGCGGATGACAAATTCATGGTCTATAACCAAGCTTATCAGTTGTTCATCAGAGGTTGGAACGAATATGGAATGAATCATATGACTTTTAATTACCTGAATGAACAACTGTTGCGCTAGCTTTAAATGTGAACGACGAATATAGAACTGGGTCAGGCGGTCGTTACTATAAGTTGCCATATAACCAATATCGTTATGGGCGTCACGAAAGATGTAAAAAGTGGATGAAAGAATATGCTCTTCCAAAAAAGAATCGAACGGTGAGGACAACATCTCCAGATATTCTCTCATGAGATGTTGAATCTCACCGATCTTGCAAGCTTCGATTACCATTGGGTTCCTCCCCGTTTTTTTAGAAATTTTATATGGTTGATTCCCTTTTTCACTTCATTCTTTATTAAAAATTTGCCAGCTGTCCATTGTTTCCCTCAGTCAAAAGTCCAGAAGCATGAAGCCATCGGCCGATTCTATCCAGAGCTTCTTCCAGCTGCACCTCTGAGGCTGCATAAGAGCATCGTATAAATCCTTCACCTCCGGCACCGAATACTTGACCTGGCACGACAGCTACCTTTGCTTCGCGGAGCAAGCGCCCCGCCAGCTCCTGAGAGCTTAGTCCCGTCGCCATGATATTCGGAAAGGCATAGAAGGCCCCCTTTGGCTCACGGCATGATAGACCGAGGCTGCGCAGCCCCTGAACAAACATCATTCGCCGTCTATTGAACGCATCCTTCATCTCTTCCTTTTCCTCATGTCCATTCCTAAGGCATTCGATCGCTGCAATCTGCCCCATAATCGGTGCGCAAAGAATAGTGAACTGGTGGATTTTGATCATCCCCTGCAGCAGATTACGAGGCCCGCACAAATACCCGATCCTCCATCCCGTCATCGCAAAGGCTTTAGAGAATCCGCTGACGACAAGAGTCCGATCCCGCATGTCCGGAAGAGCTGCGATACTGGTATGATGTCCTTCGTACGTGAGCTCCGCATACATCTCGTCAGAGATAATAATCAGATTGTGCGAAACCGCAAGCTGTGCAATCGGTAACCAGTCCTTCCTCGTCATAACGGCGCCCGTCGGATTGCTTGGAAAGTTGACGACAATAACCTTCGTTCTCGGAGTAATAACCTCCTCCAGTAATTCCTTTGTTAATTTAAAATCCTGTTCAGCAGTCAGCTCAAGCTCAATCGGCACTCCGCCGTTCAGTCGAACAAGAGGAGAATACGCTACGTAACCCGGCACAGGAATGATAACTTCATCTCCTGGCGTTAAGATTGCCCGCAGGGCCAAATCGATCGCTTCACTGCCGCCAACAGTTACAAGCACTTCCCCCGACGGATCATAGTTAAGCTGGAAGTGACGATTCAAATACAGTGAAATTGCTTCTCTGAGTTCCAAGAGTCCTTCATTTGGCGTATACATTGTACGCCCGCTTTCCAGTGCCTGGACGCATGCCTTGATGGCACGTTTTGGCGTAACGAAATCCGGTTCGCCGACGCCAAGCGAGATCACCTCCGGATCGGCTTCCGCCGCGTTAAAAAATTGTCTAATTCCCGATGGAGGTATCGACTGCACAACGGGTGACAAGAAGCTTTTCGTCATATTCATGCTCTCTTACTCCTTGTATCCATTATATTCTTGTTTTCGTTCCTTTAACGATAGCTCGATAATCGAGTCAAGCAATGCACCGAACGAGATGCCCACTGATTCGGCACTTTGGGGCAGAAGGCTCGTTTGCGTCAATCCCGGCAGAGTGTTAACTTCGAGTACATAAGGCATACCGTTCACCACTATGATGTCGACCCTCGCGTATACACTGCATCTTAGTGCCTTACAGCATTGAAGCACCGTTTTGTTCACTTGCTCCCGCAGCTCATGAGGAAGTTCTATTACTTTTTCATCCGCTCCGCCGGTCTCGTATTTAGATGAATAATCAAAAAATGCAGCGTTTGGTTTAATCGAAATCACGGGAAGCAATTTTCCATCCAAGACTGAGCATGTGATCTCCTCTCCGATCACACACTGTTCGATCATCACAATAGAGTCCCATTTTAACGCTTCAGCTACGGCTTCCTTCAAGGATTCGCGGGAACGGACAATACGGGTACCGATACTGGAGCCTCCACTATTAGGCTTAACTACAACTGGGTAACTAATTGTATCCATATTTGCAGTACTGAGCTCTTCAAGGCTGCTGACAACAATCCAATCGGGTGTAAGCAGCCCCTCCTGACGGAGCAGCTTCTTGCTGATGTCTTTATCCATACAGATGCTGCTGGAGAGCACGCCGCTGCCCGTATACGGGATACCCATAGATTCCAGCGTCGCCTGTACCGTCCCGTCCTCCCCATATTTTCCGTGAAGCGCGAGAAGAGCAACGTCAATATTTTTTGTCTTGGTAATCAAGTCGTACTTGTCGTTGATGTCAATCGGGATCGGATCATACTTCATCGGATCCAAATGAGCAATCATCTGCCTGCCCGTAAGCAGTGAAACCTCCCGCTCAGATGATACGCCTCCCATAATAACGCCGACTTTCATAATGTCATACCTCCTGATTGTGTTGTGAGCCTATTTTTCTCGGAGTACACCTCCGTTGTCTTACTAATCTTGCTAGATCAGCTTTCTGGCCGCTTCCCCAATGATGCGTATGCCGTACTCGATGTCCTCATCGGAAACACGGGAAAATCCAAGACGCATCGTGTTCTCGCCGCCCCCATCCGTATAGAAAATGTCCCCCGGTGTAAATACAACACCTTGTTCTGAACAGACCTCAAGCAGCTCACGTGTCCGAAAGCCTGTGGCAAACTCTACAAAAACATGGAGTCCTCCATCGCCGGACATGCGCTGCATCGGCAGCCATTTCTCACAGCAGCTGATCGCCAGCTCATATTTTCGCTTATACTCGGATTTGGCCCTCTTCAGATACTTTTCAAAATTCCCATTGTAGAGATATTGATAGAGCAGAGATTGATCCAGCGTAGAAGTATGAATGCTGCGGGCACGTTTTACGCTTTCCAGGTAATCGATCAGTGCCTTATCCGCCAGCACCCATCCGACACGCAGACCCGGGAACAATATTTTGGAGAAGCTCCCTAAGTAGATCACACTGTTGTTTCCGCTGCCTGCGCTGACAACCAGCGGCGCAATATGCGAGCCGGAGTAGCGCAGCTCTTCGTTGAATCCGTCCTCTATAATCGGAATCTGATACTTACTGAGAAGCCGCAAGACTTCTTGTCTTTTAGGGTGGGACATCACAATGCCCGTTGGATTATGGTAAGATGGCACAAAATATGCCAGGTCGTAGGAGCGAGCAGACAGCTCACTGGCAAGACTTGATAAGCTGATTCCATCTGGCTCCATTGGAACTCCTGTAATTTCGTAACCATGCATTCTAAAATTTTTGATAGCCGTATGATGGGTTGGATTTTCGCAAAGGATTCGACCGTTTTTCTGTTTGAAGGCAGACAAAATTAAGCTTAACCCCTCTGTAAAACCACTCGTCACAAGCAAATCCTTCCCCTTAATATCAACGCCTTTATTCTCCATGTACTGCAGCAAATATTCGATCAGCGGCTTATATCCCTTAGCGTAGCCATAGTTAAGAAGAACCTCACCCTCTAGAGACATCCGGTCAAGAAACGCACGCTTTACATTCTGCAGATCGAACAGCTTCTCGTCCGGCGCAATACTCGTAAACGAGATAACGCCTTTCTGTGCGCGAATGCCATGCTTCATTAAGTCATGCTCTTCGGCGAGCCTTGCATAATTGTTTAGTCGAGATACCCAGTCTATCCGCACGCCAGCCGGCTGTTTCTCTGTTCCGGTCTCACTGTGCGAGGGAATAACGAAATGCCCCTGACCTTTAACGGCATAAATGTAGCCTTCCTCTTCAAGGTCTGAGTAGGAGCTCAGCACCGTATTGCGACTCACATGAAGCATCGAGCTGAGCTCGCGTGTCGATGGCAGCTTCTGTTCACCCTGAAGTGCACCGGTTGTAATCAGCCTTTTCATATAATCTTTAACTTGTATATAAGCCGGACGGTCATCCGTGAGTTTAAAATCGGAATACATCACATTATCCCTCCTGACCTCATCATTACATATTTTCGAGGAGACCACTAGATCCACGACCTGGCACTTTCACTGTTAGTGTGGTTGGTAATCAGCGGTTTCTCCTCAGGTTAAATACAAGCGCATATAAAAAAGCCACTTCGACAACTCGCATCAAAGTGACCATAGCAATGATATTTCTTGATCTCATCCGTGTTTTGTCTTGCTATAAAAGTAAGCTGCTTACGGGAACAACTAGCTTACCTCAATAACAAAATTGTAAAATGCATCTCCATGAGATATGTTCTCTTCCTCTGGATCCATCCACCATACTCCATAGGAATAATAATAGACTCCTTTTTCGGTAGGTGCTTGAAAGGTATGATTTTGAATGATTACTTCTGTACGTTTCCCGTCCTTTGTATATTGCTGAACACTGAACTGGCTCGGCTCTGGCTCGTAATCCATAACAAATGTTATATCTTCTCCAGGCGATACTGTTAGTGGTTCTTCATTCTCCAACATTTCCACTGGTCCGGCGTAATCTTCACACCTGCTTACGTTACCGGATGACCAGCAGTGTGTGCCAAGCACTGTTTCGTAAAGCTTGTCTCTGACTTGAATGTCTGCTTTAGGCGGATCGCTTCCTGTAAGCCCTGACTCAGTAGACGCCCCCATTCCGCACCCCGTTAGCAACAGAAAGCTGCACAGTACAAGGTAAATTATTATTTTCACGTTTTTTTGCCCCCTTTTAATATAGAAGCTACTACATATAAAGACAGTATTGGTTTACTAAAAGTTCCAGGAGCAAGTAAAAATATGATTTACAATTGTGCTTCTTTTTTCTACAATGGTTTACACAAAGTAAAGTTTACATATTGTAAACCTTGAGGAGAGGGATTATGAGTTCATTTTATCGATCTGCCAAATTTCCGCTGTTTATACTGATGCTCAATTTATTTATCGCCTTGCTCGGTCAAGGCATGGTTATTCCAATTCTGCCGGAATATCTGAAGCAATTTGATGCTGCAGGAGCGGCAGCAGGATATCTTGTCGCTGCGTTCGGCGCCGCACAATTTATATTCTCCCCCATCGGGGGCAAGCTTTCAGACCAATGGGGACGCAAAAAGATGATTATGATTGGACTGCTTCTCACAGTCATTTCCGACTTCATGTTTGCCATATCCACTTCATTGCCGCTTTTATACGCTGCTCGTTTTATAGGAGGTATAGGGCTTGGATTGATGGTCCCTTCCAATATGGCCTATGTAGCGGATATCACGACATCTGACACCCGTGCTAAGGGCATGGGATATCTAGGTGCAGCGATGAATCTTGGCATGGTACTTGGGCCTGGGCTCGGAGGCATCATCGCCGAGTTTGGCATTCGGGTTCCCTACTATTTCGCAGCAGGGCTGGGTCTTGTTGCTGCCATGCTTACTCTCTTCATGCCTGAAACTTTAACAGAAGAAAAAAGATTAGCTGCCAAAAGCCATGTTCGGGAATCGATTGGTCAGCAGATTCTCCAGTCGTTTCGGACTCCTTATTTTCCTTACCTGATCCTTATCTTTGTCATAACCTTTGGTTTGGTTAATTACGAGACGGTCTATGCGTTGTTCGTAGGGCAAAAATACGATTATAATGCCGCACAGATTTCAATTATCATTACAGTCGGAGCGATTATCGGAATTGTTGTGCAAGTATGGCTGTTGGATCGATTCATAAAACGGCTTGGTGAAATCCGTCTGATTCGGCTGTCTTTGCTCATGACTTCCATCGCTTTGCTGCTGATGCTCATACAAGCGAATTTAGCCTATCTGCTGGTCGTTTCATCTCTCTTTTTCGCATTTAACGCATTTCTTAGACCCACGCTAAGCACAATGATCTCGAAAGCAGCCGGCGACCGGCAGGGATATGCCTCCGGACTAAACACCACCTATACCAGTCTAGGGACCATATTAGGGCCGATTTTGGCTGGGACCTTGTTTGATTGGCATTTGCACCTGCCTTATATTTTTGGTGCAGTGATTCTGTTGACGGCTCTTTCCATTACCTTTAACATTACATGAATGAAAGAAACGAATGTGACGGAAAGGAAGCATTTATCATCATGAACGAGAACTGGCAGCAAAGTGTTAAGAACAAAAACCGGGATGAGCTGATATCTGCAGGCAAAAATCTCTTCATGAATCATAGCTTCCTCAGCGTTAATATCCAGGATATATGCAAGTGCGCAGGGGTAAGCCGGGTCACTTTCTATAAGCATTTTCCTTCCATAGATGACTTGATTCTGGAGATTCAAATGGAAATTTTACAGGATATGACTCAGTTTATACAGCGCGACGTTACTTCAGAGATGAGCGGACTGCAAAAGCTCGCCTCCATGCTGAACGTATGGATTGAATACGCAAGACTTTTTCCAGGTTATATTAAATACATCCTGCTCTTCGATCTTCACTTTGAATCCTATAATTCCAATGATGAACTGAAACAACGCTATGCGGACTTTATCCGTATAAACAAAGAACAGCATTTCTTATCCGATGCTTTACATTTGGGTATTCAAGACGGATCGCTTAGAGCGGACATTGATCCTATGAGTACAGCAGCCTTCATCTTCACTTCCATGATGGCATTTCTTCAAAAGCTAAGCATTACTGAGTATAAGGAAACGGAGCTTGTTAGTCCGATGAGACAGGAATTTATTGATATGCTCGTCCAATATTTAAGTTCATAATTCCCGGGAAATTAATTAATGAACTTAACAATAAAAAAAGACCGACGCAGCGTCGGTCTTCTTCATTTTAGTGCATTATAAAATGTCCTTTAAAGTGGACTGTAGCGTCGGATACTTAAACTCAAATCCTTCCAATTGCAATCGTTCCGGAAGCACCCATCTGCTCTTCAGGATTAATTCTGTTTCTGTTCGGATAAAAAATGCGCCAAGCTCCAGCATCCATTCAGGTGTTGGAATGCCGATAGGCATTCTCAGCGCTTCCCGCATCTCTTTCATCAGTTCTCGATTGGTGGTTGTGCTTGGTGCAGAAGCGTTAAACACTCCTTCAAGGTCCTCACGATCACTTAAATACATCACAATACGAAATAAATCTTCGACGTGAATGAAGCTGAACCTTTGATGTCCAGATCCTTGCTTACCTCCGAGGCCAAACCTTGTTAAATAAATATAAGGTGTCATTACACCGCCGTTAGGTCCAAGTACGATAGCGATACGAAGCGCAGCCTGTCTTGTATAGGGTAAAGAAAATGAGAAGAACGCTTCCTCCCATGCTTTAGCTACCTCAACGGAGAACCCTGTACCAAGCTCACCGGTCTGTTCAGTCATAGGTTTGTCCTCTGCATGACGATAAATCGTCGCTGTACTTGAATTAATCCATAGCTTTGGCGGATGTTCACAAGCAAGTACTGCCTTCCCTAGAATATTCGTTGTCTCTGTACGCGATTTTATTATCTCTCTTTTATTTCGTTCATTATATCTACAATTCACGGATTTACCCGCAAGATTAATTAATAGTTCAGCATGATCTAGTGCATCCGCTATGCCTGTGCGATCCTCCCATGAAATATGGCCTTGCTGTCTGGATATGATCAAGACTTGATATCCCAGCTTCTTAAATGCCTCTTCAAAATATTGACCGATAAATCCTGTCCCGCCAGCGAGCACTATTTTTTTCATAAGACCACCTTATCTTTATGTCTTTTTATTCCAGTCCAAAGATACCATAGCTGAATAGAAAAATCCGCTATTTTGTTGATACAAAATAACGGGATCGTTTAAACAGTTAATTCATTTAAAATCCAACGATTTGAAGCTTCGAAAGTAATGTAATAATAAATATAAACAGCATACAAAGGATCGGCTGTGCTGCGATAAATAGCATGGTCGGGTTTAGAATTTGTTTGAATTGAAAAATGAATTTTTCAATAAAAGTAAACACAACGGTAATAAATGCAGCAATCCCCATAAATATGAGCAGAAATCCAGCGCCGGGACCCGAAACATCTGGTCCAATCAAAGGCAGATACTTCATAACAATTTCAAAGCCTGCTGCTCCTCCGGCATATAACACAATTAAACCAGTCATAAAACGCAGCCTGCTAATGTACTGCTTGGACAGTTTGATTAGACCTTTTATCAATAAAGCACTCGTCATCGCATAAAAAACAAAGAATATCGAAAATAGGATCGTATCCACATTCATCTCTGAAGTATAAAGCTCAACTAGTTTCATCTGTCATCATTCCTCTTGGTGTCATTTTAGAGTTCTGCATACCACTTCTTGGCAATCTTCCTTTTCAAGCAGCACGCCCTCTTATATATAAACGCTATAAAGACGAAAAAGTAACGTCAATTAAAAAAAGAGACTGCTGATATCAGCAGTCTCTTCTCAAATTACTTCTTATCATACGAGGCTTGAAATTCCTCGATCACTTGCGAACCGCCTGCCTTAAGCCATTTGTCTACTTCCGCTTGCCAGCCGGCCTCATCAATTTGTCCCATGATATACTTTGTTTGTGCGTCGCTGATGAGCAGGTCGAGCTCATTTCCTCTTTCCATATAGGTAGCCGAAGTTAATGTCAGGCTTACATTGGGTACCACGTATTTGGCATTTTCCTTTGCCATTGCCGTCCCTTTTTCTCCTTGAGGCGTATCTTTGAGCGGTTTTACATTGTAGCCTTCGATATTGAGCAAATTGTCCCGGTAAGGCTTTACTTGCTGCTGAAATAACGCAAAATCTATAAATTCAGTACCACCATCATCTGTTTCTTTATAATGGACGTCCTTCACTCCTCTCAACAGCAAGGTAGATGCCGACTCATCGAGGAGTCCATTCATAAATTCAAGCACTCGTTTCAGCTCTTCCTCTGATTTCACAGATTGCTTAGGAATTGCCAAAAATCCGTTATGTCCAGGCTCGCCTGCGAGTCTGATTCCTTCAGGTCCAGTCCATGCTGCATTATCAACTACATAGCTTGGATCGGTTGCGGTGAGCCGTTCATATTGGCTTTTCAAAGCCTGAGCAACGGCATTGCCGAGCCCTACTCTGCCCGAGTCAAAGAGCTTTCCTGATTCTGTACCATCCATTACGGCAAAATCCTGATTAATGAGATGTTCGGCATACATTTGTCTAAACATATTGAGCACATCGGCATACTCTTGAGTCATAAATTCTGGAGTAACACGCCCATCCACTAGTCCCCATTTATTCACTCCCCCGATGCTGACAGCAAGCCGAGTCGTTAGTGCGGAATGGCCGGTATTGTACCCTTTGTCCAGTACAAATCCGTAGGTGTCATCCTTTCCGTTGCCATCCGGATCATTCTGTACCATTGCTTTTTGCAGCTCATACCAGTCATCCAGATTTTGCGGCAGCTCCATGCCAAGTGTCTCCAGCCAATCACTCCGATAATTATAAGAAGCACGTCCCATATCACGGAATAGCGGTATCCCATAGATTTTGCCGTCGACAGAAATGTTCGAATAATGGTTTGCATCTTGAGCTTTCAGGTTCGGATAATCATCGATATAAGGCCCAAGCTCCCAGAACAGCCCTGACTGCAGCGCACTGATAACAATCGGCACATAATTCAGCTTCATAATCATCGGCATTTCATTCGAAGCAATCATGACACTGATTTTTTCGTCATAAGCAGATGAGGGAACCCATTGAATGCTCAAATCTGTATTCGTATATTCCTCAATGGCTTTCTCTACCCCTCCACTCTCTGGGATTTCACCGACCTGGACAATCGCCATACTTATTGGAAACGGTCCATTTCCGTCTACGGCTGCGGTGCTGCTACTTGAGCTGCCGCATCCTGCAAGCAATACGGTGGTAAGTGATACAGCACAGGTTGCTGAAAGCAGGCGTTTTACGTTCATCAAAGAATCCTCTCCCTTGTTAAATGAAATGATCAAGCTATACTTCAGTCCCTCAACCCTTCACAGAACCGAGCATCACGCCTTTAACAAAATGCTTCTGAAGGAACGGATAGACAATAAGGATTGGAAGCGTCGCAAATACGACCACGGCCATTCGAATCGTCAGCGGCTGAATGTCCATATCTTCGAAGGCAGTTGAGTCACCAACACTGCTCTGCGCAAGAATAACGATTTCACGTAAATACACCTGGATCGGCCATTTCGTATTATCGTTAATATAGAGGACCGCACTAAAGAAAGTGTTCCAGTGATCAACCGCATAGAATAAGGCAAATGTCGCGATGGCAGGACCAGACAACGGCAGTACGATGCGAAAGAAGACGCCCATGTCCGTGCACCCATCTATTTTGGAGCAATCCTCCAGCTCGCTTGGAATCTGTTGAAAGAAGTTTTTTAATACAATCAGGTTGAACGCGCTGATCGCACTCGGAATGATGAGCGACCAGAGTGAATTGGTCAGATGCAGGTTCTGTACGACAAAATAAGTCGGAATCATCCCGCCGCTGAAAAGCATCGTAAAAAGCACGGCCAGCATAATGTACCCTCGTCCTTGCAGCCTGGATCTCGAAAGCGGATACGCCATGAGACAAGTGAAAACGAGATTAAACAAAGTACCGACAATCGTCACAAAAATAGTTACACCCAAGCTACGTACTAACGTATTCGTTGAAAAAATATACCGATAAGCCGACAGCGACCATTCTTTAGGGAATAGAATCAATCCCCCTTTAGCTACTTCCTGTGGAGCTGTAAACGATACCGCGATGACGTATATAAAAGGTAATACTGCCGCTAGAGCGGCTAGAGCGAGCAACATATAATTGATGACATCGAATAAACGGCTTGCTGCGGTCTTGTCCTGAACCATGGTTTGCACCACCTTCCCTGCTTAGTAAACGCCTTCCTCGCCAAATCGCTTAGCAAGCCAATTTGCAGAAACGACCAGAACAAGAGCAACAACGGATTTAAACATACCTACTGCTGCGCTGTAGCTGTATTGACCTTGAAGAAGCCCTTTTGTATATACGAAGGTATCAAATACTTCGCCGACATCCCGGTTCGTCGGTGCCAGCATTAAAAATATCTGCTCAAAGCCTGTATCAAGGAAACTTCCCAGACGAAGGATGAGCAAAATAATGATAGTACTGCGTATCGCAGGGAGTGTAATATGCCATACCTGACGCCACCGCCCTGCTCCGTCAATCCGAGCCGCTTCATACAGCTGCATATCTACACCAGTTAACGCTGCAAGAAATATAATGGTCCCCCATCCGACTTCCTTCCATATTTGCTGGGAAATAATCACAGATCTGAACCATTCCGCATCCAGTAAAAAGGCAATTCTTTGACCCGTCAGCTGAAAAATCAGCTCATTGATGATACCGCTTTCAGTAGTAAGCAGGATATAACATATCCCCACGACAACTACCCACGATACGAAGTGCGGTATATAGATTAAGGTCTGAATTAACCGCTTAAACCCTTCTCTTCTAATCTCATTGAGCATGAGCGCAAGAAAAATGGGGGCTGGAAAAAAGAACACCAAATTATAGAGCGCCAGCAAAAACGTATTACGAAACAGTATGAAAAACTGCGGTTCACTGAATAATCGCTCAAAATGCTTTAGTCCCACCCATGGACTTCCGAAAAAGCCGAGATGCGGCTTAAAATCCTGGAAGGCCATGACTAGACCGTACATGGGCACGTACTTGAAGATAAGAAAATACAGCACGCCTGGTACCAGCATCACGTAAAGCCATTTGTCTCTCACAAGTCCCGCAATCGACAGTGATCCGCGTCTCTGTTTAATGACATGGGACGGTTTTACTTCCACAACATTAGAACGGATCTTTATCTTCTTCCTCCCCCTTCGGCTTGAGAATATGGCCTCATTATCCACCGCCCATGGATGCCAGCAAATAATCACTTCATAACTACCTGGTTTTTGACGAAGAAAGACATGGCAGAATTCACTTATCCTTCGCAGATAACTCTAAATATGCAATATATAATGCAATGGAGCGTTTATAGAGGGAGTTAGCGATAATTATTCTTCCAGGTTTAATTTGTTCTGTGTATGATGCTCTCGATATTGTCCAGGCGTCATACCTGCCGATTTGCGGAATGTGCGGATGAATGCACTGGTGTTGGCATATTTCAGCTTATGTCCGATGTCAGACACCAGCATGTCTGTGCTTTCCAGAAGCAGCTTCGCTTTATTCATTCGATAGGTTGTTAAATAATCGCTGAACGGCATCCCAACATCCTTTTTAAATACTCTGCTTAAGTAAAACGGATGATAATTAAGTTCTGCAGCACAGGAATCAAGTGTGATGTCCTGATCATATCTGGAATGAATCATATCCAGTATGCGACTTGCGATTCTCACCTGCTGCCGCTCTGCCTGCTCATTCATTGATGCAAGCAATGGCATAAACAGCTGTGTTTCAAACCAATACTTAATTTCCTCCTTTGTATTCAGCTTTGGTAATTTTTTGAGCAGCTTCTCTCCGATTAATGAATCCATAGGAGGAATGTCCAGCTCCTGTGTTACCTCTATTGTTCTCATCACCAGGTTAAGCAAAAGAATGTAGTAATCCCTTTGAAAGACATTATTGCCTGTAATTTCGTCCAAATAGTTCTCTAGGACTTCCATGAGCTTTTCATTGTCTCTATTTTTGAACAAGTACATCATACGTTCTTCGATTTCCCTAAGCTTGACGTACGGTGCCCTTCGATCCAGCTTCGTAGATTCAGCTGCTGTGAAACGAACGATTCGTCCGGCACCCAGTACAATTCTTTGTCTAAGAGCGGCAGTAGCCTCTCCGTATGCTTGTCCGGAGTCAGATAGATCTCTAAACGGTCTGCTTAAACCAATACTGATTTGCAGTTGCAGGTACTGTTCAATTTGAACTTTAATCCTTGCGGCAGTCATTTCAAAAGTATCACCTGCTGCTTCATCATCGGATAGGGAATCGGTAAGCAGCGTCACTTGAAGGTGATCAAGAATGACAGGTGCAAATCTAGACTCTGGCCTCACGATTTCAGTTACCATGTTATTTATGGCATATAGAAGGATTTCTCGGTCGTGCTCATCATATTTACTCAGATGAAGAGCATCCATCTCGATCGTCATGACAGACAGCGATCTCCATTCTTTTGGGAACCCGCATCTTGCTGATCGCTTTAGGAAATCCTCGCTCTGTATTCTTCCAGATAAAAGCATTAACATTAGCGATTCACTCATATGATCCATATGACTGGACAGCTGCTGCTGGAGCTCTGATCGGGATATCGATAATCTGCGAAGGCTATCCTCAATGAATCGAAGCTCATTTACTTTTACATGGTCAGCCAATCTATCTGTGCTTTGCTCTGACTGCCTGGAATATTCCACTAGGCGATGTATAGGCCGATACATACGGCGACCCCAAATGTAAGCGGTAACAATAAAGAATACAAAAATAGCCGTGCATATGCCTCCCATAATCCAAGCAATGCTTTGCGTTTGCCGAGTTAGTGCTTCCACAGAAGCGATTGAAACATAGGTCCAACCGTAGGAAGATGGATCAAGGTAATTCACGGTATATTTCTGGCTACCCATTTGGGTGCGAAAGGAATAAGTTTCTACTTGCCTTTGATCCATCACCATTCTGTTCAGTACGTCTGCGTTTACTTTGGAGTAAAGCTCTTCTTCTGATTCTTTTGGAATGGATCCCAAAATTACATTTCCTTGATGATCCATAATGTATTGATATCCAAGCTCAGAAGGTCTAGATAAACGTTCTGTTATTTCTTTTTTTAGAATTTTAACGACGATTAGCCCTTTGGGATTCGCATTCACAGGAAAAAGAGGGACCTTCTGAACCATCGTTAAGTATGGATCACTGCCAGCAGTATCTACAAACAAGCTGCTGGAATGAGAGGCATACTTCTTGATCACAGCTTCGTCCTTGAACTGACTGAGATCCTGAAACCTGTCCATTCCAGCAATCCACTCCTGCTCAAAATTGATGAAATAAGCTTCAGAAGTCATAACTGAGGTTTGTAAATGGGTTAAGGCTAAGGACAACTCTCTAATCTCTTGAAAATGATCTGCTGTCCAGTTTACTTCCAAAGCCTGTTTAATAAGAGGAGATTTCGCTAGCTGAAGAGTAGATCGCTCCAAGCCTTTCAGCATGTAATCTACCTGCTGCTGGTTTTGCCGAAGCAGCTGCGTATTGCTTGCTTTCACTTTTTCTTCTATATCGTCCGCTGCGATATAGTAAGATATCAGTCCCATTGCCAGAACGGGAATGAGGCCAAGTAAAACGCTGTAGCGCAAAAGCTGCACAAGGTAAGTCGGCATCTTTTTTCATCCTCCCTTTTCCAATAAATTAACAAAAAAACAGCTGCAGATAAAAACAGATACGCTGTTTATTCCATAAAATGGATGAAAACACCTTTACGGCTGAACAAATGCTGTGCGCTACCCATCAGAAATATGTGCTGTTAGCAGCGAATAACCGTAAAAAAGCACCACCGCATACGCGGCAGTGCCTGATTTAAAATCATCTATTACGTGGATTATATCTTCGGAGATTTCTCCCAGCCTTCCAGTTCGCCAAGCCCCGGGATGGAATCCTGGTAGAACACAGTACATAGTTGAATGTTATATACATTATCATTAATGAATGCTGAATCTTTCCGAAAGGAGTATAATCAAACCATATAATGCAAATTAACATGCCATAATATTTCGTTCTTACATATTCAGTATTATGTTAACCTACTGATAAGGGTATATAAAATGAAACGGAGGTACATTTATGATATATGTTGCTTTGCTTCGAGGAATTAACGTAGGCGGGAAGAACAAAATCAATATGAAACTGCTAAAGGAATCGTTTGAAAGAGTTGGCATGCTGAATGTGGTGACTTACATAAACTCGGGGAATATTATATTTGCTCATCCCAAGGAGAATTTCAACACCGAAATAGCTCAGATTCTAGAACAGGCCATTGTTGAGGACTTCGCCTTACCGATCAGGGTTGTCGTAAGAAGTCTTGAAGAAATGCAGACCGTCGTTGAAGTACTGCCGGATTCTTGGACAAACGATGCCCTGGCCAAAAGTGATGTAATGTTTCTGTGGGACGAGATTAATCATGACTCTATCCTGGACAAGCTGCCGCTTAAGCCTGGAATTGGTACATTACTATACACTCCAGGGGCAATTTTATATTCCGTTGCCAAGGAGAATGTTACTAAAAGTGGAATGAACAAGCTTATTGGGACAACGATATATCAGCATATGACGATCCGAAACGTTAACACAACCCGTCAAATATACAAGCTTATGCAGGAAGCTGGAGAGAAGCTGTAAGCAAGAGCCTCTCTCCCTCACGCTGAACTCTGTCCTGTTCAACGTAACATATCCCTTCGCCAAGCAGAATCTCTTAATTGGTCAGTAGATCATTTTGATCGAACCCCTATAATTTTACAATCCTCATATTTACAACCCTCGCGGTATCAAGAATGCTTTCTCCGTCTTCTCAAAACCAATTCGCGGATAATATTCCATCGCTGTTGGAGCCGAGAGAAGCAGCAAGGAGACTTCTTCTCCTAGATGTTCTCTTAAATGATTTACAAGCTCTGTTCCAATGCCCTTTTTTTGATATTCTTTACTTACGGCTAAGTCGGATAAATAACAGCAATAGGAGAAATCCGTGATCGCTCTCGCTATCCCTGCTAACTGGTCTCCATCCCACGCAGTAACCGTAACACTGGCATGATCAATCATTTTTTGAATTCGATCAAGATCATCCGCCGGCCTTTTAATTCCCGAACTCTTAAAGACATGAGAAACCTCTTCTGAACTAAGCGGTGTATTTATTTTGTATAAAATATTCATATGTGCTCCCCCTTCTTTTTCATTTAAAATATAGTAAAATCCTTACAAAAAGAAGGGCCATTACTTAACTTTTTATTTGGTCCACTTTCTAAATTCGCACTAAATATAATCACTTTTTCATATATTCATTATGGTTGGTCCTTACTAGCATTTAGCTCTATACGGTTACTATCTGTAGGATCTGTTATCATTTTATTTAAAATAATATCCCCTACCTCATTAAATCCTTTAATCTCATAAGGAGTACTTGTTGTCGAAGGCAGAATCACAAACCAGATCATCGTTTGTTGATCCACCTCAACCAACTTCGCTTCATATTCTCCGTTTCCATTTAGATTAATGGTTACTCCTTTAACTGCAGGATCTATAATCTCTCCAAATACCATAGGAAATGGTGTGGAAAGGTTTTTTACCTTCGGCATGCTCATATAAGTTACTGCCGTATCATAGCGTGTTCCTTCTCCGATAGAGTATCCGCCACCCCAAACCCATTTCCAACCGAGCCATGCTTTTCGCACATACTCTACCTGAAGATTGCTTGTAATCTCCTGCTTGTATCTTTTTTGAAATACTAGCATGCCACCATCAACAGGTTCTTGATGAATGAAATGATGTACTGATGATGATGAATCTCCTCTAAACAGTTCCACAGCCTCCTCAGGAGTTTGCGCTAACGGAATTCGGATAATACCGTCGTTAATTCCTAGCGCCTTTGCCATGCGCCAGTCTGCAAATCCGCCTGCTCTTTCATTAAGATAGACAACGGCAAAGAACAAGGCGATTGAAATTAAAACCAGCAAGATTGCACTCCGGATTCGTTTGTTCTTGATTCGTGCTCGCATAGTTTATAAACCACCTAATCTATTTCTCTCTGAGTATAATTAAATCGTGGACACTAAATTCAATAGTTGCTCAATTATATATACACTTCCTTCAACTCATCTTCCTGAACAATCTCTATGCCAAAATCAGTTCTCGTGCCCCCTGCACTATAATTACGGATCCGTTCATCAGGCTTGCTCTCAAAATGCATGGTGTAGATTTCGTTCGATCTTGGATTCAGTGCGATTTCCTTGAGCGGTACTTCTGCAAACGACCCAACGCCTATAAAATCATGATTGCCTTGAACAATGGGACGAATAGAAACTTGTTGAAATAATTTATGGTCAGCTTGCCACTAAGAATGATCATAATGATCCCGAATATAGCAGAATAATGAATCCCTTGATTCAATTCTGGAATACTCCATGGCGGTATACCTATGGCATGAAAAATATAGTCACCCGTTGTGACCCCATCATGTGTAAGCCCCGTAAATACTAATGAGCTTAGCAAAAAAAGAATGTAGAACCACCCTTTTATCGTAGACAGCTCCCTCCCTTGTATATTCAAATGCTCAAGAAACTTGATATTCATACTAGCTTCTACTTAAAATAACACTTTGTTTTTATTATTGTTGGACATAAATACTTTAAGCAGCCAGTCCGCATGTTGAATGTAAGATCGTTATCAGCTTAAACATCTTATGTTGTTTTCGCTTCAAGCTATGTTTTTATCGTGTTCCGCCTAAATTCGTTAGGAGTGACTCCATATTCTTTTTTGAAGACACGGTAAAAAGAGCGCAGACTGTTAAATCCAGAATCAAATGCGATATCCGTAACGGGATGGGTCGTCGAGAGCAGCAGCATATGGGCAAAGGCAGCACGATGACCGTTAATATAATCGCGAAATGAAACATGAAACTGCTCAGAAAAGATTCGAGATATGAGGAATTTGCTGATCCCCAAATCTTTAGACAGGGAATCTAAAGTGATAGGCTCCATAAAATGGATGTCTATATAGGAGAGGATTTTTTGCATTATATCCATGTCTTTCATGTAGTCTGCTTTAGTGAGAGAAATCAATGGAAGAAGATGTCCTAATATAACCGAGGTGTACGCCTTGAGCAAACGATCATCACATTGTTCAGTATATAAGCTGTACAAGGCTGATATGAGTTCTGTAATGTTGTGTTGATCTGAAACGACAGGATGGTCTGGAACATGATGAAGCAAATCCCCTGTATAATCGCCTGGAAATGTGGCGTCAAAAAAGATCAGCAGGATCTGGTTATTCTCCAAGGATTTATAACTATGAGGTTGATTGGGAAAGACAATCGCTACGTCTCCCTCGCTTAAATCGTAATCTTTGCCGTTAATGCAGATATTGATTCTACCGGATAAAACCATCGTGATTTCAACGTTTTTGTGCCGATGAAGAGGATACGTATTATTGGTCGATACAAACAGATGAAAATGCTGATCTCGATGCTGATATTTAATTTTCATAACGAACCCCTTCTGCCTTTATTGAAGCCCCCAAGCCATGTTAGTTTGTAAGATATTTAGAACATAATATAAATTTGCACATTTGCACAAGATTAAAAAAGCAATATTTGGCATAAAAAAACAAGGTTTTGGCAGGTAAATCCTGTCTGATAGAGTTAAAGTAGTAGCTGTAAGTGACGAATTGAGGTGACAAGCAGAGGTATTTCAGAAATGATGATGATGAAGGGAGGAAGTATAACAGGATCGCTGTCTTGCTCTAAAGTGCATCCCTGTTATGCAGCTAACAGATGAAAGGGAACAGTAACAGATTTCGAAAAGTAACAGCTGTTTTATTGAGTTTTTCGGTAGCGCTTACAATCACAGGATTCCCCACTCTCCCCTCGGCATTTGCGCAACAACCTGTTGACAAACAAATAACAGGGGCACCTGTCCTCGCCTTTCCTGGCGCCGAAGGCGGCGGAGCTTATGCCAGCGGAGGCCGGGGCGGCGATGTTTACATCGTAACGACCCTTGAGGATTACGGAGAAAATGAAAATCCGATTCAGGGATCTCTTCGTCACGGGGTTTCATCTACTCCTGGAGAAGGGCGAACGATCGTCTTTAATGTCTCTGGAACGATTGAACTGGAAAGCACGCTGCGATTTAAAGATATTAAAAATCTGACAATCGCCGGACAGACTGCACCAGGCAATGGTATTACGATCGCAGGCTGGGATACGAATATTAGCAACTCTGAGAATATTATTCTTAGATATCTGTCTTTCCGTCCTGGTGCAACCAATGTATACAATGGCAGTGATTCCATGGATGCACTCTGGGGAAGAGATAATGACACCTTCATTATCGACCACTGCTCCTTTAGCTGGAACACGGATGAGACCCTTTCATTGTAC
Organism: Neobacillus mesonae; assembly: GCA_023715865.1. Lineage (GTDB taxonomy): Bacteria > Bacillota > Bacilli > Paenibacillales > Paenibacillaceae > Paenibacillus. The sequence goes on along the minus strand of JAMBOW010000001.1, from coordinate 412,828 downwards.
AGAGGCGAGAATGGAACGGTTCAATGGTCTATTATTTCGGAAAGCCTGACCCTGTCAGGTCATACAAAAGGCAGACACGGATATGGCGGAATTGCGGGCGGAGATAAAACCACATTCCACCACAATTTGTATACCAATCATACCTCGCGTAATCCACGGCTCGGCGGCGGATACGCAGGTAAAGCAGATAAAGATCATGTAGCCGTCGTACAATTCTCCAATAACGTCATTTATAACTGGGGCTTTAACGGTACTTATGGCGGCGGCTTTAACTTTACAAATTTTATGAACAATATTGAAATTGCCGGACCGGGCACAAGAGACAATGTGATCAATCGAGTCATCGATGCAGGTGAATCTGGTAAGCTGGGCGGCTTCTATATCTCAGGTAATCGGATCAATGGCAAGCTTACAGGATATCTGGACGGCTCCTCGGAATATGTTAAAAGCTCCGGGGACACAAGCGGTGAAAATGTAACGACCTTCGCTGCTAAGCCTTATCTATCAGCTGATAGTACTGGCGTAAATCATGGTGTTACGAATCAAGCTTTTGACAATCACGTGCTGCGCGGCGTAAAGAAAGCAAACGAATCTTTGCTTAGAGACATTTTACAGCAGGCAGGTGCCACCTATCCGCGTCGGGACGCCATTGATGCAAGAATTGTAGCGGAAGTAGAGCAAGGCTTGGGAAGATACATTAATACCGAGCACGAAGTCGGAGGTTACATTTCAGAATTTGGGGTCATTGAGGAGCAGCGCGCTGCAAATTTTGATACCAACCAGAACGGTATTGATGATAAATGGGAAAAGAAAAACAAAATATGGGGCGTAAAAGATGCCTATAAGACGGTAACAAAGAGTGGCTATACTTGGCTAGAGCTGTACATTAACGGTCTTGTCGATATGGAGCATGCCGCCGAGAACCCTGACGCTGAAATTCTATCCCCTGCAAATAATGAGCAATTTACTACGGGGAAAGAAATCAAGGTAAAGGTCAAAGCGTCTACCAAATCCAAGCACAAGATTAAAAAGGTAGAATTATTTAACGGATCTCAATACCTTGGTGAGGCTGTAAAGAAAGGAAATGCATATGAATACACCCTCAAAGGACTTGAGGACGCCTCCCACTTTATTTCTGCCAGAGTTACCGACTCGGATGGAAATGAGACTCAAACTACAGCAGTTAGTCTTCATGTGAATACGGATCGCAGTACACTTAATGGGAGCGGTTGGACTTCTCAAGATATCGGTAATCCGGATCTTAAAGGAACGAGCAGTTTAGCAGAGGGCGTACTCACTGTCAAAGGCAACGGCAAATTGGGTAAGAGCGAAGGCAGTACAGAAGGTTCTTTAGAGGAGAATGCCTCAAAGGATGACTTTCATTTCGTGTATCAGGAAATAACAGGTGACATGGAGCTCACCGCTAAGCTTGAGGAAATTGGAGCGATTGACAACCACGCATTTACAGGAGTGATGATCCGCGAGGATTTGAAGGAAAATAGCGCTGCCGCTTCCCTTGGTCTCTCTTGGGTAAAATTGTCCAAAGATACGAGCTGGTCGGCCTATCTTGCCGGAAGAAACGAACAAGCCGGCAATTATGATGAGCTGACTGAAACCTTAGACAGTCCTGCTGCAGCTGAGAAAGCTGGTATTCAGCTCCTTCCCGACATTCCATTCAAAATTAACGGTGAAGAGCAGGGCTATTGGCTGAAGCTTGGACGAAAAGGCGATACCTTCTATGCTTACGGTTCGATCGATGGCAAGGACTGGGTAAAAATCGGAGAAAAAAATGTAGTCATGAATGGCTCGGTATACGTTGGTTTTGCTGTCGACAGCAATGATGTCGCTAATGATATTGAGCAACTAAACTATGCGAAGTTCTCCAATATCCGTCTTGAAAACAGCTTTAATCCTTAAGTTGCAGCTGTATTACATTAATCAATATCTTTTATCAAGCACCCAGTAGGCACTTCCTAACGGGCTGGACATCTAACAAGAAAAGCGTGGCATTTGCCACGCTTTTAAAATTGATCCATTTCGGTTATTACAGATCTTAATACATCGATAGAATTAACAGGATTATTATTGTATTCTAAGCTATGATTAACTTTTGGGAATAATTTCGAGACGATATTTGGGTAACGACCTATTCACAAAAATCTGAGTTGAATAATGAAGGAGAGGTTTATGAACGCTATATCCTGCACCTGGAAAGATAATAGCTAATTTGTCTGAACCCTTTTCATTCGTTAATAGTGAATAATTGATTTTCTTTTCTTTGTATCCGATAACAATATTAGTTTTGTATTGATTCATCTGCTCTCCCCCATTTTCCAAAATCAATTCACGTTAATATATACCTAAATGGAAACATTGAATGATTTAACAAATACAGCGTTGCCCGTAATTTCAATCGTATTACCATGAGTTACATGGACCTGGACCCTTCCGTCCCTTCCTACTTCTTGTCCTTGCTCAATCAAAAGCTCTAAGGAAGAATTCAAATTGTTACTTATATATTTGGCATAATACGCTCCCATTACCCCTGAGGCAGTACCTGTAACCGGGTCCTCAATCGTACCTGAATACGGTGATGAAAAATGCCAAGCGTGCATATGTGCATTCTCATCATAAGTCTGTAAGCAAAAAGGATGAAGAGATGCTCTAGGCATTTCCTTTAAAATGCTAGGAAAAAGCGTATTATTGGGCTTCATTCGTTTGAAGGCAGCAAGGCTTTTTATCGGAACTAGCAGTGTCCAAGTACCCGTACTGCCGTAGATTGTTGGCAGTTCCGACTCGATATCGCTCTCTTCAATTCCCATTGAATTCGCCAAAGCTTCACGCGAGCCGTTAAACTCTTGAAAATCAGGAGCTGCCTGCCTCATAGTTATGTATAGTCGTCCATTGTTAGATGTTAATCTGATTGGTAAGACTCCTGCTTTTGTTTCGATGGTCAATTCAGTCTTATCACCCAGCAGACCTTTTGTTTTCAAGGCATAAATGGTCGCCATTGTCGCATGACCGCAAAGGTTAATTTCATGACCTGGTGTGAAAAAACGAATTTTAAAATCAGCTTTTTCCGATGGAAGCGGAAAAGCCGTCTCATTAAAACCTACTTTTTCTGCCACTAGCCTCATTTCTTCTTCAGTAAGGTTATCTCCATGCAATACTACACCAGCTGGATTTCCCATATTGGGGATATCACTAAAAGCATCGTAGTGATCCACCTTGAATGTTTTCATAAACTCCTCCTGCTTTTACCCGTTATCTTATTCACTTTATATGTATCTTTGATAACTTGTTCAACGTTTCTTTAACAATCCCTTCTCCAGAATTACTCCAAATAAAAATGGAGGAAACAAAGAACAAACATAGTATATTGACACATCCGGCTTTAATAACGAATACATAAGTAACCCCAATAAACCGCTCAAGAATAAGTAGTAGATCGCCTTGAACAATAATGATTTTCTCAAGTGATCATGGATCAGCATCATTATAAAATTCAGCAGGAAAATAAAAACAAATACAGGAACAATCAAATAAGCTGTAAATGCTATCAGTCCGCTGAATGAATAAATTCCCCCAGAAAAATCATCCTTGGGACTAATCCAAAAGATAGTGTATAGGATGACAACAAAACAAATAGAACTCATGCTTGTCCATAACATGAATTTAGCGAAGCTCTCCGAAGCTTTACCGCTTCTTTGTTCCATTTTTTCTCCCCCTTTTGGTTTAAGACGTATTATGATAGAGGATAGTTGCCATTGAAAATAATGAAGCTCTAATAAGACAGGCTGCCATTTTCACGGCAGCCTGTCTATGTATTTTGGGCATTAGTCAGTATCGTCGATATGGGACTTCTAAGTACTAATTAATTCTGGTGCATTATAATTATTTACCCACTCTTCTACCAATTCGTTCTTCATCGGTTTTCCGTAAAAATATCCTTGCATGACATAGCAGCCTAACTGCGTCAGAAAATCGATGTGCTCCTCATTTTCAACGCCTTCAGCAATGACATCAAGCCCAAGCTTTTCCGCCATAAGAATAATAGCATGAACAATGGCTCGTTTGCTTGGCGTGTCGAGATCATAAGTGAATAATCGATCTAGCTTAAGCGTGTCTATAGGAAGTCGATCAAGTAAGCCTATGGACGAATACCCGGTTCCAAAATCATCCATGGAAACTCGTACTCCTGTTTTTCGAAGCACCTTAAGCTGTTGAATGATATCATTAATGTCGTAAAACACCATAGATTCCGTAATTTCAAGCTCGAGTAAGTGAGGCTCCAATCCTGTTTCACGCAGCACCCACGGGATTAATTCTGTCAAATTATCTGTCTGAAATAAGCGTACGGATAAATTCACTGATACGGGCTGGGTTATCCCCTGTGACTGCCACATTTTACATTGACGACACGCTTCTTCCAGTACCCACTTGGTCATCGGTATAATAATTCCTGTCTCTTCTGCTATGGGAATAAACTCTCCTGGTGAAACTAAACCCAAGCGAGGATGCTGCCATCGGATCAATGCCTCAAATCCAACTAAACTGTTCGTTTTCACATTACATTTCGGCTGATACATGATAAAGAATTGATTCTGCTCCAGCGCTCGCTGTAAGTCTTTTTCAAGCTCCATCTTTCGTACTTCTTTGACGCCCATATCCTCGGTATAAACACAATACTGATTTTTTCCAAGTCCTTTAGCTTTGTACATTGCCGTATCTGCCGTCTTTAGCAGAATCGAACGGTTGGAATCTTGAATCGATCCAATGCTGATGCCGATGCTTCCTGTAACATACAATTCATTTCCGTCAACTCGGTAAACTTGTTTGATTTCTTTTATAACTTGCTCTGCAAGTGCCTCTGCTTGCTCCTGAGTGCAATCCTTAATAACAATCAAGAATTCATCTCCGCCAATTCGAAAGGCCTGCTGATGAGGTCGTTCAAATTGCTTTAAGCGGGCACCTACCTCCTTCACAAGTAGATCCCCGATATCATGACCCAGTGTGTCATTAATGGCCTTAAACTGATCTAAGTCCAGAAACAATACCCCGATGATCTCATCACCAATATGTGTATCAAAAAATCGATTCATTTCATTACGGTTCGGCAGTCCTGTAATGCTGTCCTGATATGCCATTCTTTCCAGTACATGGCGGTCGAGGAAGATCACTCCCCATGACACAAGTAAAATAACAAAGATGGACACTGTCACGCCATACAGTAAAAACATGTCCATCTGAGGTGATTGTTCTATCATCATATGATCATGATGAGCTTCAAATTTAGCTGCCTTCATTCCCACATAATGCATTCCACAAACTGCAAACCCCATTACGATGGAGGATGCCCATTTCATTCCGCTTGCATTGGTCTGGCTTCTGAATCGTAAGAACAAAAACAGAGCCGCATATGAGGCTGCAAAAGCAATTACCGCAGACAATACCCAAAGCGTCCGATCATAACTGATCTTCATCGGCATGATCATGGCTTCCATACCTACATAATGCATCGTAACAATTCCGGTGCCCATGATAAATCCGCCAATCACTAATTTAATTCGATTGATGTTCTTTGGCATGGTTATGTAAAACGCAATAAACGAAGATATGACACTCGCTGCCATAGATAGCAGGGTAAGCCAAACATCATACCTCACGGCAGCATGCAGGTGAAACGCCAGCATACCGACAAAATGCATGGACCAAATTCCGGCTCCCATTACGAGCGCTCCGGCTAGAAGCCAGAAACTCTGTGTTTTGCCTTTTGAGTTTGATATTTTAGACGTAATGCTAAGCGCAGAATACGATGCCAGTATGGCAATAATCACTGAGAGCACTACAACATAGTAGTTGTACTCACCTTGCATATTCACTCTATTCACTCCTACTCCATGAATCTTTCCTGTGTGTAATATCAATGCGGCGGAATCGTTAAGATAATAGGCTAAATATTAATTATAGTTGGCTCCAACATAATATCATAGCAAAATCTACGAAATCTCGACATTCATTTGCATGCATCCATTCTAGAAAAGAAAAAACCTTCCTACTCTCATCTAGGAGTAGAAAGGTTTTATTCATACTAAGCAGGATTTGTTCCCTTCGTTTTTGCTGGGGATGAAGTCGTATTCTCCTCCGCAGCAGCATCAATCGGAAACATCTTTTTAAACAGCAGGGTTTGAAAAATAAGGAATGTTCCGCCTGCCATCCAATATAAAGGAATGGCTGCCGGTGCACTAATGGAGAAGAATGCCATCATAATGGGTGAGATATAGCCCATGATTGCAAGCTGCTTTCTCTGTTCTGCAGCCATATTCTGCATCGATATTCTTGTCTGCAGCAAGTATATGGCAGCTACGATGACCGCCATAATGACGTCAGATTCACCAAGCTTGAACCACAGGAAGGTGTGGCTGCTCATTTCAGGCATAAGTCTAATTGCTGTATATACTCCACTTAATATGGGCAACTGAATCAAAATTGGCAAACAGCCGATATTGAGCGGGTTAAATTTATGCTTTTTGTATAGTTCCAGCATCTCCTGCTGCATTTTTTGCTGACTGGCCGGATCCTTTTTATTTTCATACTTTTTCTTCAACTGATCCAGCTCAGGCTGCATTCCCTTCATGACACGCTTCATATTCTGCTGCGATTTAGCCTGTCTCATCATGAGCGGGAAAAGCGCCAATCGTACCAACAGTGTCAATACGATAATTGCCAGACCATAGCTTCCTTGAAACCAGCCGGCCATATGCTGAATAACATAAGAAATCGGAAACACAATATAATGATTAAAAAAACCAGGCGTCGTACTTGTTATTTCTGTTACATTCGTGCTGCAGCCAGAAAGCAGTAGCGCCATAAAAACACTAATGACTATACCGTATAGCCTAATCGTCCGTTTATTTCGAGCGAATCCTTTTGATTGTTCCATATATATCCTCCTCGTTGATCGTTCTTACGCTGTATCAACGAGAGAAGGCATTCATCCGAATCATCATCAGGCGATATTTTCATGCGGCGGATCATTCTTATAATGGACCGCACAGCTCGCTTTTCGCACGTCAAGCTCTGACTTGGAACAAATTCCGGCCATTTCGCAGTACCCTGTACTCCAAATTCCTCTATTCTTCCTATAAGATGTAGAAGCGATGCACAGGTGACCGCAAATACCAAGCCTGCGGATGCTAAATATGGGATCAAATGCTGCAGATCTTGAAGCTCAAACCATAGCAAAAGGATTCACCTCCTTTAATGCTTTATATTATACTCTTTTTCTATGTCTTATAGAAGTGTAATAATAGGTAACAAAAAAGCATCAAGTCGTACGCATACGCCTTCATGCTTCTGATAAGCTGTACCTATGACTTTCTAGTCACTCATATATCCGTATATTTAGTTTCCTATACCTGCATGAGTCTCAAGAAATGCTCCGAATTTTCTGTCTGTTCTTCATCCCTGGCGTCAAACATTCCATACTCTGTCCAGCAGGTTAAACAATCTTCTTCTGTAGTGCAGGCTGCTGCATCCTCGCAATTGTAACAGTGCTGCAGATACATACGAGTCATCTGATCCGGCATCATTTCCTTCATAGATCTCATCTCCTCTTGATCTTATGATCATAACTTAACATAGCAGGAGTTGAATGTTTGTGATTGTTTTCACAATATAAAAAATATGATTAATGAGCCCTTAATCTCTTTTACATATACTATAGGACCGTCAGCAAAAATTGTTGATTTCTGCAACGGTCCCTAGCCTTTTTACAGCTACAGCTAAGGAATTCCCCACGTTTTTGTATATACTTTTCCGCTTAGCCCCTCTTTAACCGTGAATTCTAAAGTATCTCCTTGTCTTCCTTTGAAATGAATTTCATCACCATAATAAGGAACATCGTTACTTTCCGCATATTCTTGCTCTACGGCAGGAAGGAGTTCTTTGTATAAAGGTACCCGTTCCCCCGTCTCCCGGTCAATATAGGTCAGCAACCCCTTAACATTTGAACGAATTAAGAAATACTCCTCATCAACGGCTTCAACAGAATAATGACCTGTTTCCCCGCCTAATTTTTCCAAATTATACGTTTTAACCAGTCCGCCTGTCCCGTCTTCCAATAAACGCAGCTTTATTCCGTCTGTTAGCAACAGCTCATTCCCGCTAATGGAGACGACAGCATTTTCTTCAAAGCGTTTGAAATAATTTACATGAGATTGTCTGATCACCGCTCCGTTTTTAATGATGACGGTAAATATTCGCTGCTGAACCATCGGCTCCCCGTACATATCATATATACTTACGATGAATAATCCTTCATTTGTTTTTGTAAACTCATACTTATACGGATTATAGACTTCTAGGTTAAAGTCATATAGCTGCTTCACCATTCCTTGACTATTAGCAGCCTGCAGCTTACCATCCTTGGTTAATTCGTATTGCAGTCCACCAAAGCTTCTAGGGTTGTTACCTGTATTTAGATTACTCGCAAAAATCATCTTTAGATCCGCATTATATTCAAGTCCTTCTCCGTTTAAGGCTCCAATTAGAAATTTAGCAGGTACATATATTTCCTTGTCTTTAAGGAAAGGTGCACTGCTCAGCTTTACACTACGGCCATTAAGTACTGCCTGCTTACTACCCTTGCGGATAGCTAAAGAATAAGCAGGTCCTGCCATTGAAAATCGGTTTCCGGATTGAACCATCTTCACTCCGAGCTGCTCAGCAATCTTTTTCAATGGTAAGTAAGAGGTTCCATTTTGTAAAATGGCATTGCCGCTGATTAGTTCACTGGTATCCAAATACATCTCATATTTCACATTGGTAGCAGCATTTACGGTGCCTGTATTTGCTGAGAGAGCAGATAAAGTGATTACTGCTGCTATAAATACCGCTCCTGTCTTTTGACGTGTAGAATACATCGCAAAACCCTCCCTGCAATAACAAAGATATGTATCTCAATTAAAGTGACGTCTCCATCCTGCTTTTTGTTACAAGAAAAATAATTTGCGGCAAAATAAAGAAAGCCGACAATCGCCGGCTCCTTCAATCCCAATCCATATGCCGCCACTTGATAAATTCAGCAATTCATCATTTGGCTTGTTCCTGCAGATCTCTCCACACTTTTTTATTGCTGTACTCCTTGCTCGTGCTGATATCCTGTCCGAACCACGCTGGAGCCTCAAACGCCTTCGCTTCCTGGAGCGATGGAAATTCTACCTCAAGTACGGCAAGTTTGATCTGATCATATTCATCGATTTCTATAATCGTATTGTTCCACTCTGCTGTTGTTCTTTTTTTGGTTAAGGCAATCGTTCCGTGGGCGTGTATTATCTGCTCATAAAGCCCTGCTGAAATGGTATATTCCACTTCTTCACGAGCAAGACCAAATCCTTTTTTAAAAGTATGCGTATATTCCACTTCGTTTGTAGCTAGATCGGTTATTTTCCTGGCCCTGATCTCCTGATCACCATCCAGTGCCAAGTACGTCTGTTCAATAAACTGCTCCTTCTGAATCACAATTTCTCCAGCTTGAATTAAAGCTGCAGGATATGCCGTTAACAGAAATTTGCGTTCTATTTCAATTCCCATCTAATATGGCTCCTCTATCTATCTTATATTTGTGTGTTTATAGCTTGCCTTCCCATTCATTGAAAAACTGCTCTAAGTAATGCTCCATAAATTCATGTCTTTGTGCTGCAAGCTGACGTCCGTAATCGGTATTCATTAAATCCTTTAGCTTCAGCAGCTTCTCATAGAAATGATTGATAGCCGTATTTTTCTCATTTCGATATTGCTCTTTCGTCATTTCATCTCTTGGCTTAATGGAAGGATCGTAAATCAAATGACCTTTAGAGCCTGCATAAACAAAGGCCCTGGCGACCGATATCGCTCCAACCGCATCAAGCCTGTCCGCATCCTGTACAACTTTTCCTTCTAAAGTACTCATCGGCGGGTTATGTCCGCCATTATAAGACATTGTGGAAATAATAAGGAGGATGTGCTTTTGGTCCTCGTCTACAACGTCATGATCGTGCAGCCACTTCTCGACCTTCGCCATCCCCTCTTCTTTAGACGGGTTCAGCTTCTCGTCCGCAATGTCATGAAGATAGGCAGCCAGCATGCAAATAAACATGTTAGCATTTTCCTCTGCGGCGATTTTGGCTGCTGTCTGAACTACCCGATGGATATGCCACCAGTCATGTCCGGTCTTCTCACTTCCTAATTCATGCTTTACGTATGCCTCGGCAGATTTCAATATATGCTGCTCGGCTTCCGACAAATACGCCATACAATCTAACACCCTCATTCCTTATCGATACAGATCAGTTATTGTTCTCCAAAGTGCTGCTTCAACGCTTTGAGAGCCTGGTACTCGGCCACATTAAATGACTGCCATGCCTTTTCTTCCTCAATAAGCCTATTATAATCTGCTTTTAGATCATTTTGAATCTCTGGGTATTCATCACTGAACTCAATTAAAGTCGGAACCGCATCCAGGGACAGCGAGGTAAGGAAATTTTCATCCATCTTCTGATGAATCCGGTACCGCTCGATATTTTTCTCAGCAATGTAATGGTCCATGCCTGCATAATTGATAATAACATAAGCGGTGAGACCAAAGACGATATAACATTTCGACAAAGGGATTCGTTCAAAGTGAATGCGCAGTCCGGCAATGATCATCAAGACCGCCAAAAACAGCATAAAAGCATGCACTAAGAAACGCAGATACGTAAATCCATAGGCTTCTTCATAAAGTGTTAATCTCGAAAAAGCAGAGTATAAAATGATGATAGAGCAGATTACAAGGATATAAAGCATCACTTTTTTAAACAAACGAAGTAATCTTGTTCCTTTATCATTCACATACAGCAAAGCCGTCATCAAAATACCGAAATTAAGCAGTGCAACAATCATCAGTTCGGCAAAGCCTTGTCTTGCATAGTCTGCATAGGTCATTCCCTCAGGCAGTGCCCCCTCAAAGGCTCCAAACAGATAGGAAAACTGCAGCGTAACAAAGATCAAATAAACGACATTCACCATGGTAAGCACGGTAACGGCAATGACTGGATCAATTCGCAGGCTTAAGGCGTAAGGATCGTCTCCTGTTAACCTGCCATGCTGTTCAACTGCTCCTGCCCTTAATTCACCCTCACTTCCCTCTGTGTCAGTTTCCGGAGTTTCCAGCAATGCTTCTTTCCTCCAGTGGGACGTCGCTGGATCGGGCTTTTTCTTAAATGTAGGCCGCACAAAGCCATATACATACCCAAAAAACAACAACGTAAATATAAAGATCCACATGAATCGAAAGAAGCCTTCACTATATGTAATTTGATCCAGCCATTCCGGTATACCCACCATCAATTTCTCAAACAATCCGTCGGCAGAAGATAACAAGGAAATAACGAAGACAAGCAGCGGAGCAGATATGGCCAGCCCGATAAAAATTTTACGAGTAACCGCTTTTGAACCCTCATTTACTTTATTGGAATACGAAGAAGTAACACTGGTGAAAGCTGTAACAAAATGCCTCATTGTTCTTGGAATCAAATGCATCAATATGTCTTTAATAACTCCAAGCTCTGACCAATGTCTGGGCTTATACCCCATAAGCAGAGTCATATGGAAAGCAACCAACAGCGGTATGAACAAAAAGTTGAGCACATAAAAAATCGGATTATTAAACAGCAAATAAGTCAGTGACAGCACAAAAATAATGGCAAACATAAATAGGTTGAATTTTGATAATACGTTAAGCCGGTCTCCGGCAAATCCGAGCATAAAGCAGTAGAACAAGATAACAAACACAGGTACAGAAATACCAGGAATATGTTCAAAAAAAAGATACTGGTGAATAACAGCAAGCATTAAAGCAGCGATGAGTGTGTACAGGCTGCGCGCCGGTGATTTCCATACAGTTAAATTCAAATTCATTAGAGCTTCCCCCAAAATTAAAAAATGAGCAATACAAAATCCTGTTTATAATCCTAATTTTAGGTGTTAAAATAAGAAAATAAATAGAAATTTCAAGGATATATATTTCGTATTTTAATAAGGGGTTGAATTACGCTTGAAACTCCATTCCCAATTCTTACGGCTTCATGGTTATTACGGAAATGAAGCATCAGTACAGATAACACTAGATGAGATGGCAGAAACGCTCGAATGCACTCACCGTAACGCGCTGAACATTATACGCAGGATGGAAGCAAACGGCTGGATTGAATGGCATTCACAACGAGGCCGGGGAAAGCGGTCAGAACTCAAGTTCCTGGTCGACCCGGAGGAGATTGCCGCCATCTCCATGATTAAAGCCATTGACCGGCATGAGATAAAGAAAGTAATGGATGATATAAAAGTTTATACGGATTCCACTAAACTTCCGGAACGCTTGCAGGGCTGGCTGATGCGTTATTTCGGTCATCACACAAAAGTGAACGAGGATAAAGAACAAATTGATATTCTACGGCTCCCTCTGCGCCAGCAGATTCATACGATAGACCCTTTGTATATGAACCTGCTGGCTGAGTCCTTTGTGGCCAGTCACGTGTATGACGGACTTCTGACCCGGAATGAATATGGCGATATCATCCCTCATCTTGCACATGATTTTGATGTCAGTCCAGATCGGATGACGTGGACTTTCTATCTTCGTAAGGATGTACATTTTCATCACGGAAAAACTTTGACCGCAGATGATATCGTGTTTACATTCGAACGTATGCAGCAGCACAAGGAGCCGCTTTTATACAATTTTATGGTACAGTCGATTGCCTCCATCACAGCCCTGAGCAGCACAAGCGTGAAGTTTACACTAGCAGTTCCAAACGAACATTTTTTGGCTTTTTTATGTACGAGCCGGGCGGTCATTGTTCCTTCCGACCAGGAAGAAGCCACAGAGCATGTAAAGGGCCGAATTAGCGGAACAGGTCCCTTTAGAGTTACTGAGCTCAGCTCAAGCATGTGCATTCTTGAAGCTTTCCCTGCCTATTTTTGGTCCAGGCCTCATCTGGATGTTGTGGAGATTATTCAGATTCCGTGGACTCTTCCGGAACAGGAAGCTGAGTCCCAGGACGGAACAGACCCGCTCTTTCATGTTCTGCTTAGCAGTACGAAAGAAAACCGGCAGGATTTAAGCAGGTCTAATTCCCATACGGTTGTGCGCAAGCTTCTGACCTGCAACACTAGAAAGGAAGGCCCTCTGAGAAACCCGGCAGTTCGTGAGCATGTCTTTAATTGCATAGAGTACGAGGAAGACGGCAGCTTTAGCCAAGGAGCAGAGGAGCATACAAGTCCCCAAGCCGTTGATGGAACCTATCTCGTCCTGATCACAATTCCCCAGTATCGGCCGGATGCTATGGATATTGCCGAACGGCTGGGGAGGTTTGGATACAAGGTGAGGGTAAAGGTATTTCTCCCGGAGGATTTTAAAGGCCCCATTCGCATGGAGTCCGATTTGATTCTGTTTTCATTGCTGAGAGATAAGGATGAGCCGCTTCGACGTCACGATCTTTACTTAACATTGTCCACTCACGTAGAAGCCTCACTTGAAGAAGAAATTTTGTGTGAGTTAAACCGCATCATGGCTGCCGAAGATTCGGCTCAGAGGGAAGCAATGCTTCAAAAATTGGAACAACTGCTGATAGACAAACATCATTTGCATATTTTGTACGACCGTCCTTTCGGAACGGCATTTCTTCCCTCAGTAAGAGGAATTAAGCCCGGCTCCCAGGGATGGGTTGATCTTCGCCATGTTTGGTTTCCGCCTGCTCCAACATCAGAGCAGTGATTATACAACAATAAAAAGCAGCATCTCCTATTTTGGAATGCATTTCTTTTCGTGGAGTGGCATGAATACACGTAAGAAGTCATTTCAAGTAATGAGATACTGCTTTTTTTGTTTACTGCCTATTCTTAGATAAGATGATTTTTGAAAGAATTTTGTTCAGTACAAACAGAATTAGAAAAGCAAAAACCGCTGCAATAACCACACTTAACAAATAAGAGAAAGGAATAATTCCGATTGGATGCTCTCTAGGATCCAGTAGCCCGAGCTCAAATGGATAAGCATCCTCCATCGGTGTTAAAGTTGTGTGCTGAACTAGAAATGCCATAGGCATTCCCAACTTGTGATTCTCTAACTGTTCATAACCCGTAACGGTCACTGAATCAAATACAGGTGAAATTGTTGTGAGTATAAAGCCAAAAATAACAGAAATGATAATGAGTCTTCGTGTTCTCATCGATGTCATAACCTCCCGTGTGCTAACGAAGCTATATCATTTAACGCTTGATCATATGAAAAGTTGCAGTGCTGTTATCAAGTAAATACTTCCTATTTCTCAGTTCGTACCGCCAAATAATCTTCGATACTCCGTAGGTGTTACTCCTTCGTGCTCTAAGAACTTGCGGTTAAAATAGCTGCTGCTTGGATATCCCGCTTCTGCTGCGATCTCCCCAATTGTGCGCTGCTCCTCCACAAGCAGAGCCTGCTTCGCATGTTGAAGTCTGCACTGTGTCACAAAATCCATCGGCGTCATGGCGATCGCCTTGCGGAACAATTTGCAAAAATAATGAACGCTGACTCCCGCTTTGTTTGCCCACACCTCAAGTTCAAACGGCTTTACGGCCTCCTGCTGAAGCTCTGGGAGCAATTCCATAATACGCTGGACCGAACCTCCTGTCTTGCTTCCATCCCCTGTCCGCGGAACCGCCTGATGAATAAATTCCGTAATCACAGCGTAGGTCAGTGATGATAAGATAACCGGATTCAACATTTTGTTGTTTTCTGCTTCACACAGCAGTTCCATGTGAGCCTTCTCCCATTCCGCCGGATTTCTTAATGTCCATATCCTATGATGCTGAAAGCCTCGATCCAGCATATACTCTGTCAAATTACTGCCGTAAAAATGAACCCAGCGGATATCCCACGGTTCATTTTGGCTGCTGAAATACTTTTGCTCTTGGTGCGGAAAGTACAAGAAGGCATCTCCCGCTCCCAATTCTTGCAGCACCCCTTCAATCTCAATGTAGCCTTTTCCAGAAGCGACGTAATGAATATTAAAATTATTCAGTGCCCCTTTTTGCCTCGTCACAGAATGTTTGGGCGTATCAGAGTACATACCTACGGATTCCGGGTAACAAAAAAAACGGGGATTTTGCTGTGTAACAAGGTGACTTTGCCGCTGCATTACCTACTCCTCCTATACAGAACAATATTGTGTTATCGAAACACAAAATTGTATTATTTTAATTTCATTCCAAATTCAATACAATGACAATATCATCATAATATTTCGCCAGGAGGATTAAAAGCAAATGAGTGATAAACTTAGGTGGGGTATTCTCAGCACAGCCAATATTGGCAAAAAATCCGTCATCCCCGGACTTCAGCATTCACAGTTCAATGAAGTGACTGCAATAGCAAGCAGAGATCAGGCTAAGGCAGAAGAAGCTGCCGTTGCACTAAATATTAAGAATGCCTATGGCAGTTACGAAGAACTTCTAGCTGCAGACGACATTGATGCCGTATATATCCCCCTTCCTAACCATCTGCATATGGAATGGACAATCAAAGCTGCTGAAGCAGGCAAGCATATTTTATGCGAGAAGCCGATTGCCCTCACGGCGGAAGAAGCGGAACGAATGGTACTGACTTGTGAAAAGGCCGGAGTTCATTTAGCAGAAGCCTTTATGTATCGTCATCATCCTAGATATCAAATGATCAAAGATGTAATCGCTTCCGGAGAAATCGGTACCGTCCGCGGCATCCATGCGAATTTTACATTCAACAGCGGAAGCAGTACTGAAAATATTCGCTTCAATAAGGAAATGGGCGGCGGCTCCATTTATGATGTGGGCTGCTATCCTATCAGTGTTGCCCGTCTCTTGACAGAGCTTGAACCTGAGGCTGTGACAGCACAATCCTTCTTCTCTCCAAAGCACGGCGATGTTGATATGATGACTTCCGGATTCATCGAGTTTCCAAATGACGTCTCTCTCATCTTCGACTGTGGAATGTGGGCTGCCTACCGTAACCGGCTTGAAGTGCTCGGAACAGACGGAACAATCGAAGTCCCTTCCGCCTTCGTTTGCAGTAGCGACAGTGAAGCAGGCTTTATCGTGAATGGAAAGCTGGGCAAGCGCGAGATCGATGTTCCAGTCATTAACCATTACTCTACGATGGTCGATGATTTCGCTGACGTCGTCTTCGGACGCAAAGCTCCGAAATTTGCACCATCCGATGCGGTTCGCAATATGCGGGTTGTCGAGTCCACTCTTATATCTGCCACAAAGCGAGAACGAATTACTTTATAAACTAAGCCATGTAACACATATATCCCAAACTTCTATATGAGGAGGAACAGTAAATGGAATACATCACTATTCAAGGATCAAAAAAGCCGGTTTCACGTTTAATTAAAGGTTCGGATTATTTTACCCACGAGAATTATGATCAGGTCGTTACTAATATTGAAGCATTCTTGGCGATTGGCGGTAATACCGTTGATACCGCACATATTTATACCGGCGGCCAAAGCGAGGAGGTCATCGGTCGATATCTGCTGGAATCCGGGAATCGGGATAAAATCGCTATTTTTACTAAGGGTGCTCATCATGACAGACAGGGCCCGCGTGTAAACAAACAAGCGATTGATCATGATCTATCCGTCAGCTTGGAGCGTCTTCAGACTGACCATATTGAATTGTATGGTCTTCATCGGGATGATCCGTCCATTCCGGTTGAACATATTATCGAAGCACTCAATGAACATATCGATGCCGGGAGAATCGGAGCTGCAGGCGCTTCGAACTGGTCTTGGCAGCGGCTTACAGAAGCCAATGAATATGCAGCCAAAAACGGACTGGCAGGCTTTTCGTTCAGCAGTCCAAACCTAAGCCTAGCCAAAGCTAACGAACCATTCTGGCCAGGCTGTGTATCTGTAGATCAAGAAACGAGCAAATGGCATGAAGAAACTCAGCTCCCTCTCCTATCCTGGTCTTCACAGGCCCGCGGATTTTTCACCGGCAAATTTTCGCCTGAAATTAAAGACGATGCTGACCTTGTTCGTGTGTTCTATAACGACGATAATTGGGAGCGTTTGAGAAGAGCTGAGCAGCTGGCGGGTGATAAAGGTGTCACAGTAATCCAGATTGCTCTCGCTTATGTGCTTAATCAGAACTATCCTACGTGTGCTCTAATTGGGGCTAGAAATCCGGAAGAGCTGGCTTCTTGTGACCAAGGAGCCGAGATTAAACTGACCCAGCAGGAAGTACAATGGCTTGACCTGACTAGTGAGAAAATCCAGCACTAAACAGCTTTCCTCCTTGCATGGAGCACCCTATTCAGCCATAATTCTAGTGAACATAATATTGCAGGGGGAAATGGTATAATGATGACCGAAAAGGAAAAAATGATCGCAGGACAATTATATTTATCCTGGGATGCTGAGCTTGTTAAAGACCGCGAGTACGCTAGACGACTGACCAGGCTGTATAATCAATCTATTGAAAGCGATCGGGAACATCGCACAGAACTCATTAACAAATTGTTCGGAAGTGTGGGAGAGAATGTCTATGTGGAATCCACATTCCGCTGTGATTACGGATATAACATCCATGTCGGAGACCATTTTTATGCCAACTTCGATTGTGTAATCCTTGATGTGTGTGAAGTGCGTATCGGAAAAAATTGTATGCTGGCTCCGGGTGTACATATTTACACAGCCACCCATCCGCTGGACCCGGTATCCCGCTGTGAACGTTTTGAGGAATACGGAATTCCGGTAACCATTGGAGACAATGTATGGATCGGCGGGCGTGCAATTATTAATCCAGGAGTAACGATTGGGAATAATGTGGTCGTTGCCAGCGGTGCTGTAGTTACCAAAGATGTGCCGGACAATGTTGTTGTTGGGGGCAATCCTGCACGTATTATTAAACATATTGAGGTTTAATCCGTTGTTCTTTAAGACCCAGGTACAGATCATGTGCCTGGGTCTATTTGCATGACAGAATCTTTGCTGATCACAGCTGATTTTTTATCGAGGAGACGAACGATTCTCGCCCGGTTATATCGAAGAGCAAATATACAAGGAAGATTAACGGCCAGTGCATACACAAGCATGATCATCCCAATCATTGGCGTATTCCATAGGAAAAAGAGGGGTGCAGGCAGTATTGAAACCAGATGGCACCATTCTCCTCTATGGGCTTCAAGCTGGTAAGCCTGTAAATAGGCTTCGTTGTTATGTTCTATTCTGCTCTTCGAAAAGCCATGCCCCATCCAGCTGCCTCCATCCGGAAGCCGATTTTTCCAGCGTTTAATTTGCAGTTGAGTCTGATAAAAGGACACTTCCTTCTCAGAAGCAGCAAACTGACGCCCGGCAAACCACTTCTTTGGCAATCTGGCAAATACAGTGGAAACAAGCATATGTATGCTAAGCCAAGCGATGGCGTTTACTCCCACATTCCATAAAACGGATATACTCTCTGGCTGCATTTCATGCACCTGCTTAGTCATTAGTGTTTCTGCTTTTTAGGATCAAGAGCAAGCTCTCTTCCCTTCCAGCGAACCTGTTTACTCACAAATGTTTTGACCAGTGAGACGATAAATACACACAAGAAAGTTAGCAGCGGAATGGGGTAGAGTATTGCCGTCATGGCTCCAAACTTACCCACCTTAGATAGCAGCACAGCCATCATTCCAGCATACATTCCGTAACAAATGACTGAAAGAAGCCCGAGATCCCACGATGTAAAGGCCGTACACGCGCCTATCAAAAACATGACAACCGTGACTAGTTTAGAGTATCGAGTGGCCGCCGCACCGGAGGCCATGCTTTTAATCCAGCCCTCAAACAGCTCGACGATCCCGCCTGGATACATACGAAAGTGAACCGCTTCTTTGCCTAGATAATTAGCAACGGGATAACCTTTATTCACATATTGAAGCCCTAGTGCATGGTGGTCCAGCACTTCACCCCTGACCTTTTCATGACCTCCTACTTCCTCGTAGGCTGCTTTACTCGTTACAATACAAGGTCCATATGCACCTGCCCCATTCTTCCCGCTGCCTGCAGACACGGCTACGATAATATTGAATACGGCGGATAGTCGTTCATAAAGGCACCACGTATCATGATACGGTTGTACGGCCATCATCCCAGTGTCATAGGATTCCACCAGCGTTTCTAATCCGTTCTTTTTAACATAGGTATCCGCGTCTATGAAGATAAACAGATCCCCCTTTGCTGCTGCTGCTCCTCTCCAGCATGCGTGGCATTTTCCAGCCCAGCCTTCGGGAAGCTTGCCTGGACTTATCACCGCAGCTCCACGATCTCTTGCAATTTCGGCAGTGCGGTCAGTTGAGTCATCATCCACAACAATGATTTCATCCGGAGGAACCTTTTGGGCCTTTAGAGATTTCAGCAGCTTTCCAATGTTCTGTTCCTCATTTCGTGCCGGAATAATAACACTGACAGATAATCTCTTCCTTCCATTACTTCTGCTTCGTTCCTCTCGGCTTATATTCTCTTGAACTCTTGAACTCACGGGCAGTGGTCGCAGCTCTAACCAGAGCAAGGCACCCGCAATGAGCCCTGCCATCATCCAAATTAGTGACAAAACTATCGCTCCTTTATGTGGAACACCCTTATAGAAAGAATGCTTGCCGTTTATTTATTCAAACTTCCGGTAAGTATGATATTTAAGGATTTTTACTTCAATTATGATCCGTTAACAGGGCCATTTATACTTTAACGACGAGATGACGAGATCAAGCGAAGGAGAAAGGAAGATAACCATATGCGCAAAAAAATAGTAGTGATCGGCGGAGGACTTGGCGGACTTTCTTCGGCAATGAGACTTGCAGCTGATGGACATGAAGTAACGGTGCTTGAAAAAAATGAACGTGCCGGAGGCAAACTGAATATCCGTTCCGGTGAAGGCTTTGCTTTTGATACGGGTCCTTCGATCTTAACGATGCCATGGGTACTTGAACAGCTGTTTGAAAGCACGGGACGAAAATTGTCCGATTATATGTCGCTGGTTAGAATTGAACCGCAGTGGAGAACTTTTTTTGAGGATGGAGTATCCATTGACGTCACCAGCGATTTACCGGAACTGCTGTCTACAATTAAAGAGATTTCAACGGAGGATGCAGCAGAGTTCCTCAAATACCTTCAATACTGTCAGAAGCTTTACGATCTGAATCGCCGGAGTATATATGCAAGAAGCCTTTCCGGTCTAGATGAGCTTCGCGGTATGCATTCCATTAAGGAGCTCCTTGCCATGGACCCGCTTCGTACATTGGCGCAGAGCACCGACAAATACATGAAGGACGAGCATCTCCGGCAGCTGTTTAACTTCTTTATTATGTATATCGGCTCTTCCCCTTACCATGCTCCTGCCGTGCTTTCTCAGCTTGTTTATGTACAGCTCGGTCTAGGAATTTATTATGTAGATGGCGGGATGTATAACATCGCGAAGGGCATGCTGAAGGTGCTGGATGAGCAAGGCGTTATTGTAAAAACGAATGCTAAGGTAACCCGGATTAATACCAAGGGATCGACGGCAACAGGAGTCACACTGGAGGACGGAACCATATTGGAAGCGGACCTTATTGTCTCCAACCTGGAAGCCATTCCAACCTACCACTCCTTATTAAAGGATCAGAACGGCTCCTTAAGCTCTGCCAAAAAGCTCAACAAGTACGCACCAACCGTTTCAGGGCTCGTTCTGCTGTTAGGGGTAGACAAACAATATGAACAGCTGCTCCACCATAACTTCTTCTTCTCGCAGAATCCAGCCAAGGAATTTGATGATATCTTTAACAAAGGAATTCCTTCGGATGATCCGACCGTATACATCGGGGTTTCCAGCAAATCGGACCCAACTCAGGCACCTGCGGGAAAAGATAACCTATTCGTCCTTACCCATGTTCCACCGCTCAAGCCGGGTAAAAGCTTTGAAGCTTATAAACAGGATTATCGGGAATTGGTACTGAATAAGCTTGAACGAATGGGATTAAAGGATATCCGAGAACATATAGAATTTGAATACACGTTCATTCCGGATGACCTTCAACGATTGTATGGAGCGAATGGTGGGTCCATTTACGGAGTAGTTACTGATCGCAAAATGAATGGAGGCTTTAAAGTCCCAAGTAAAAGCGATCTCATTGACAATCTTTATTTTGTCGGAGGCTCAACGCATCCGGGCGGCGGGGTTCCGATGGTGACCCTTTCTGGTCAGCTGACCGCCGACTTAATTAAAGAGCGGTACAGCAAACCGCTGAAATCGGGCAAAGACAAAAAAGCAAACTGATCTAAGGCATAAGGCAAAACTTTATTTCAGTTAAGTCAAATAACAAGGAACAAGGCATGAGCGAAGCTCCCGTAAGGAGCTCGCCCATGCCTTTTATCTTGCTACAATAGGATTCTATTCCTTCCTGCCTGTATACCGGAAATAACTGAAGTCTGCGTAGCTCCCTTTAAATTGATTCATGTCATGCGCTGCAATGCCGACGAAATTACCTGTAAAGCCGCCGGATAAAAAGCCAACGTTATGTGGATCGCCAAGCGAATTCCAGTCAGCGTCATTCTTACGGTAATAAAACTGTCCGTTTATACCCGCTACATCAACCGCTAGCTGAACATTTTCATGATCCTCCAGATGAACGATAATCGGCTCCAGCGTGAACTCGTCTTTTTCACAGCGCATCAGTCTAAGAACCTTACCATGCTCTTTCTCCCTAGTTACATAAGCGAACCAATAATTGTCCTCATTCAAATACAGCATCAGCCCTGCCATTTGCAGGTACATCACCGGATCATATTCTAACTGAGTTTCAGCACGGAAATGCTGATCCGTCTGCCGAACAGCAAGGATATGATGATTAAAAAGGCTTTGAGCCGACTCACCTGCATGAATTCGCAAGTATCCTGCCCTCTCCTTGAGGCTGCACCAGCTATCATCCGCTAGTATACGGAGTGTATTCCACTCAGGTCTTAAGTGTGCTTCATTAAAATCATCGAAGAAGCTATTGTCAGCCTGCTCCCGTTTAATGACTGCCCCTTGTGGAAGAGGAACCTCCGTTTGAGGGGAATGACCGCCTGCAGTAAGTCGAAGCCAACCCTCCGAATCCCAATATACCTGCTGAATGGCAGTTTCTCTACCCAATATCGCGTATTTTCCGTCAACCGGCCGCGTGCACAAGTGAGCCATGTACCATTCACCGCCTGGGGTTTCGACCAAGCTGCCGTGACCGGCACATTGAAGCTCCAGCTCAGGATTATCGCTTGAAGTCAGCATCGGGTAATGAGGGTCCACTTCATAAGGTCCCAGAAGTTCTCTGGAACGTGCCACTGTAACCGCATGACCGCTTCCTGTTCCCCCTTCTGCTGTAATCAAATAGTAATATCCATTCCGCTTATAGATATGAGGGGCTTCTGTCTTCTTAAGCGAAGTACAGTCAAACAGCTTGACCGGATCACCAATTAATTGTTGCTGCACGGGATCATACTCCTGAATGACAATCCCGCTGGATTTATTCCCTTCTGTAATCCGATAATCCCACAGGCAGTTTAGCAGCCACTTACGTCCGTCCTCATCATGATAAAGCGACGGATCAAAACCGCTGCTGTTCAGGTATATTGGCTCCGACCATGGCCCCTTGATGGAAGGGGCCGTAATAAGATAATTATGGCTGTCTTTAAAAGGACGCTTCGTACTCTTAACATCGGTGTACATTAGGTAAAATAAGCCGTCATAAAAGCTTAGCTGCGGTGCCCATATACTGCAGTTCTTCGGATTGCCCTGTAAATTTACCTGATCCGTTAAAATATCCGAGCAGAATTCCCATTCCGCCAAATTATCCGATTGATACACCCGAATACCGGGCAGCCATTCAAATGAGGAAACTGCGATATAATAAATATCCTCCACACGTATCATGCAGGGGTCAGGATTGAATCCCGGCAGTACCGGATTCTGGATCGTCTTGATATTCGTGTTTTTTGTAATCAAGTTTTGTACCCTCCTACATCATGAATTAATAAGATTTATAAATATTGGATTAAAAAATCCTGCCATCGAGCACGCATTTCAGCCGTCTCCATATGACCGCCTCCGGTATCTAGATGCTGCCAATGCTCCGGAAATCCAGCTTTCTCATAAGCCTGTTTAAGCCCATCTGCCAAGAGAGTCACGCCCTCGGCAGGACACAGCCGGTCATCTATTCCATTCAGACTTAGCCTTGGACGAGGTACGATCCTTTCCTGAATAGAAAGCGTCGTATAATGCTTGAGCAGTCCAGGGACATAAGAATAGAAACCGTGATGATCCAGTCCTCTTTTCTTAATCAGTGTATGAGCATCGACTTGACCGCAAATATCTACAATGACCTTGATTCGCTCATCGAGTGCCGCAAGCCACCACGACATCAAGCCTCCCATTGACATACCGATTGTACCAATTCGGCTAGCATCGATATCTGTTCTGGTGCACATATAATCCACCAAGCATTGATTGTCCTGCAGCATTCTTCCCCACAAGACTTCCCCGCGCCAAAGCTTCTCTTTGACAAGCTCGCTTTCCGTTCTGCCGGAGCGCTCATTAAAGCCCCGCATATCCATGCAGCACGCAGCATAGCCCATCGAAGTGATTGCTTTGGCAAATGAAGGCTGCTGTAAGTAATGGCTGCTCGATATGAACTCTTTGCGTCCACCGGCATAATTGCCTCCATGGGAATGGTTAAAGATCACGACGGGAAAAGGACCTTCCTGATTTCGCGGCAGAGCTACAGATATAGGTACCTGCTCCGTTCCATACAGCTCTAAGAGTATCGTTTGAAGGAGATAGCCGTCTTTTTCCTCTTCATTCAGCAGGCGCGAGTTCGTCACGCCATTCTCAGGAAGATCACCTAGCAGCTGCCACAATTTATCTTCTGCCTTACTCTTCATACCGGATTCTCCAGAGAAGGCTCCACGGTGACTTCCTCAATCAGTACTTCTGCTTTGCTGGTGTTTCTGGACTCGCATCCATCCAATTGGACCTTTTCTCCATTTTCAACGTAAAAAGCAGGCCCTTCATGATTCTCAATGGTTACGTTCCGAAAACGGATATCTCTAACATTGCCGAGGAAGAAACCGCGGTTATTCATCTCCTCAACACCGGCCATCATTGCTGGTATGGCAGGTGTTGCATTTTCAGCCATGGATATATCCACTTGATCAAAGGTGATTTCCGAAATATACTGTTCTGCCAGCCCATATATAAAGCCTGCAGCTGCGTGAACTTTGCGAGCCGTTATTCCTGAAAAATGGATGCGACGAAAACTCGGCGTCTCTATCGTTACAGGATATGGATTTTTGTCCCATACGTATTTGTCCTTACCACGGGGACCACAGAAATAATACAGCTTTAGAATAAACGGACAGATGACATCTTCCATCACGATATTGCTTACACGGATATCCTCAACGATACCGCCGCGGCCTCTTCTCGATTTAAGCCGTATTCCGCGGTCCGTATGCTTGAATATACAGTTTGAGATGACCACATTCCGGACATCTCCACTCATCTCGCTGCCGATCACGACCCCGCCGTGTCCGTGCACCATCGTACAATTCGTAATGGTAATGTTCTCACATGGCACCCGCTCATCGGTATCTTCTGTGCCTGCTTTAATCGCAATACAGTCATCTCCTACATCGATATGACAATTGCTGATCCTAACATTGAAACAGGATTCGGGATTGATGCCATCCGTATTCGGAGAGTCTGCTGGATTAAGAATAGACAGGTTATCAATCGTTACGTCGTTACATAGGATCGGATTTACCGTCCAGCTCGGTGAATTTGTAAGCTGAACGTCTTTGATCGTTACGCGCCGGCAGCTGTCAAAGCTGATCAGCTTCGGTCTTGGGTATACCAATTCCTCAGGGCGGTTTCTTTGCTTATCCCACCACTGCTGACCATTTCCTTCGAGTTTGCCGGAGCCGGAAATCGTTACATTCTCAAGCTGCTCACCGTAGATACAGGAGGCGTGAACTTCACGTTTCACGCCTTCCCACCGAGAAATGACGACAGGGTAATCCTCCGGCTTGTCACTGAACGAGAGAACAGCACCCGGACTTAGATGAAGATGGATGTTACTTTTAAGAAATACTGCTCCCGTAACATATGTACCGCCAGGGATGACTACTGTGCCGCCCCCTTCTTTTTCCGCAGCTGATATCGCGGCGGCAATGGCATCGGTTGACAGCTTACTGCTATTTTTACTTGCACCGTAATCATCAATGTTAAAGATGTTCATAGGAAACAACTCCTTTCAAATTAGGGATGCATGATCATCGTTTCAAATTCTCATATTCGGCACATGCTTGCAGAAATGCACCTAGCCCCTTCTGGTCATTTGTAATAATGGGCTCGCTTATGTAATAAGCGTAAGTACCATCACGCTGATCCGCCCCGCCAAGTCCTGACACCTGACAAGTCTTGTTCAGGTTGAGCCATCCTTCCTTTGTCTCCAGCACAAATTCGGTAATTAAACCATTAAACGCTTTTTCAAGCGGCTCATTCCACTCGGCTCCAAGTAGACCAAGGCGCGTCCCTTTTGCCAAGGCATAGGTAAACATACTGGAGGCTGAAGCTTCCAAATAGTTGCCTTTACGTCCTCCTTCATTGAGGACCTGGTACCATACACCTGTCTCAGCATCTTGAAAGTTAATTACAGCCTGAAGAGTATCTTTAAATATCCGCTTTAACTCTTCATAATCACTGTGATCTTCAGGCAGCAATTCCAGAACATCTGCTAAGGACATAACAAACCAGCCCAGCGATCTGCCCCAGAAATTAGGAGACAATCCGGTATTTGGATCACTCCATGGCTGAACCCGTTTTTCATCCCAAGCGTGATATAGTAATCCTGTTTTGCTGTCTTTGGTATTCCGCTCACATACAATAAATTGCTTAGTCACATCACTGATATCACCTTCTGGCTCGAAAGACAGCAGATACTCCAAATAGAACGGAGATCCCATATACAAGCCGTCAAGCCAAATCTGGTATGGATAAATTTCTTTATGCCAAAATGCTCCCTCTGAGGTTCGTGGATGTGTAGCAAGCTGCTTACGCAGCTGCGAGGCGGCAAGCTTGTATTTTTCCTCACCGGTTTCTTTGTACAGCACAAACAGAATTTTACCGTTATTGATGTGGTCGATATTATGCTCATCTTGTCGGTAGCCACGTATTTGGCCGTCTTCCTGAATGAAATAATCCATATTAGTGCGGATATAATCAAAATATTGATTGTTACCAGTAATATTCCACAGACGTTCAAAACCTTTGAGTATTACACCGTAATCATAAGACCATTTTCCATCATAGCCTTTCGCTTCATAAAGCTTAGGCGTTCGTTCCATAATGGAATGTGCAGTCTGTTCTGCCCAGTTGATATGCTTCATCCCGATTTCCCCTCCATTTTGTAGATAAGCCGCCTTCGCTATAGTTCATAGACGAAAAGCGGCTTTCTATTTGTCATTCGAATTGTACTTCGTTACAGGAGATTACTGTCCATGAACAGCTTTGTAAGCAGCTTCATATTCAGAGATAATCTGATCGCCGCCTGCTTTTCTCCAGCTGCTGACGGCATTATTAAATTCATCAAGGCTAATTTTGCCTAAAATATACTTATAGGTTGCATCTACAATTGTTTTTTGCAGCTCTGAGCCTTGAGACGAGAACGTTGGAGACTCCAAGGAATAAAGCGGGTTGAGAACAGCAAACGTTGTATTCTCCTCGATCAAACGGTCGGATTCCTTCTTCAGAGCATCGTCATCATGAATTTCATATCCGGTTTCGTTTGGACGGGATGAAGCAAACGGCTGAACCTCCTGCTGCCACAATTCCGTATTGGTGATTGTTACTGCTTTTTCATCATTAACTGTATAGTGTGTTCCTTCGATACCATACGTCATCAAGGTATATACCTCTTCGGACATCAGATCATCCATGAATTGCAACAGGCGTTTCAACTCGGCTTCATCTTTCACTTCTGATTTCGGGAATGCAAGCAATCCCCCAACCCCGTTGGAAATGGACCAGATCGCTCGATCAGCTTCATTGCCTGTAGACGTAATGTCATTTACAAGGGTAAGCTCCATATCGTCCTGAACGCCTTTAGCCATGTTGAGCAGATTTTTGCTGTCAAATAATGCACCTACATAAATACCTGCTTTGCCTTGTGCAAAATTTTGCTGCTGATCTGTCTTCGCGGTTACGGCAAAATCTTGGTTAATGTATCCGTTCTCATAAAGCTCTTTCATATAGTCCATCGTCTTGATGTAGCCTTCTGTCTCAAATTCCGGAGTCACTTTTCCATCTTCGCTGACGCTCCAAACACTTGGAGTCCCGAAGTAGGAGCTGAGCGTTTTGAATGCACCGTAGATCAAATCGCTGCGGTCCATGAATCCTGTCGTATCTTTCGCTCCGTTGCCATCCGGGTCCTGCTCCGCAAAAGCTTTGGCCACTTCCATCAGCTCATCCGTCGTTTTCGGAACCTCTAGACCTAAATTATCCAGCCAGTCCTTACGGATGACGACACCGTTTCTAGCCACCTGCTTCTGCATCGGGATACCGTACAGTTTACCTTCAATTGAAGCGGAATTTCTCATATCCTCTGAAATCGTTGCCAAATTCGGGAACTCATCAAGATAAGGTCCTACTTCCCAGAATACGCCTGCCTTCAAGGCATTACGAACAGACGAGTTTTCCATAATTGTGATCGATACGATATCTGCCAGAGAGTCTGAAGCGAGGGAAGTGTTTAGTCTCTCTTCCTTCGAGGCATCCGGAATCCAGGAAAATTCAATGTTGGCATTCGTCGCTTCCTCAATTTTGTTCAAAATGGTCTCTGTTGGTGGTGATGCAGTGTGCAAAATGTTCAGCCATGTGATATTTGCCTTTCCGTCGGCATCAACGGATGACGCTGAAGATCCGGAGTTCTCTCCACCACACGCACTGAGTACAAGGCCTCCCGCAATAGTAAGCGCTAACATTTTTGTTAAATGTCTTTGTTTCATGTACATATCCCCTTTTTATATATGATGAAATAAAGATTAATACACACCGTCTTCGCCAAACTTTTTGGCCAGCTTGTTAGCAAGGATAACCAGAATAAGTCCGACCAGCCCCTTAAACAAGCCTACTGTAGTACTGAAGCTGAGCTGACCATTCTTCAAGCCCGCCGTATAAACGTAAGTATCAAAAATTTCTCCCACTTCACGATTAAGTGAGTTCAAGAGAAGGAACATATGCTCAAATCCAAGCTCAAGCGTATTACCGATTTTAAGAATGAGCAGGGTGATAATTACAGGACGTATAGCAGGCAGTGTAACATGCCATATTTTTCTTAGCCGGCTTGCCCCGTCCATTTCTGCTGCTTCATACAGCTGAGTATCTACTACAGTAATCGCAGCCAGATAGATGATCGTGGACCAGCCAACCTCTTTCCAAATGATCTGACCAATATACATTGGGCGCAGCCATTCAGGAGAAGTTAAGAAGCTGATTTTCTGTCCGCCAAGCGCAGCAATGACTTCATTAACTACCCCGCCGTCTACATTAAGGAATACATAAGTAATGGAGACGATAATAACCCATGACATGAAATGCGGAATGTAAATGATCGTTTGGATTGAAGATTTAAACAGCTTGTGTCTGACCTCGTTAAGCATGAGTGCAAGAATAATAGGTAATGGAAAGAAAATAACAAGTTCAAGTGCAAAGAGTATTAAGGTGTTGCTAAGGAGCATGGCAAATGTCGGTTCGGTGAACAACCGGATGAAATGCTTGAATCCGACCCACGGACTCCCCTGGATACCAAGATAGGGCTGATAGTCTTGAAAAGAAATAATGAGTCCGCCCATTGGCAAGTACTTGAAAATAACGAAAAACAGAAATCCGGGTAAAATCATTAAGTAAAGCAGCTTGTATTTCTTCAAAAACTTTAATGGTGGGAACATTTCTTTTCTCTTGCCCGAATTGACCTGATATGAAACGGCCGGGGTATCTGCTTCCTTCAAATGCTGTCGACCTCCTTGAAAGTGTTTCGTTTACTCGAAGCCAAGCATACCCTTTTCGGATTCGTTACGTATATAATCATCAGCTATATTTGCCGTAAAACCGCGGCTTTACAGGGCATCGATGTAGCTGATGATCATTATTCAATCTCAGGATTATGGCCAGCATAACCGCGCTATGTAAGCCGTTTCAAAGCAGTAGGACATGATTATATACGGAATCAAATCTCCTTGTTAAGGTAAGTTTATAAGTCTTACTTATCTAACAGCGAATAGAAGGAGGTTCTCATCTTATGGCTGCAGCCACACAGAAACCCGCATATAAAAAAGAGCCGCTTGGAAGCCGTATATTTAATGTAGTTAACTATACTCTGCTTGCGCTCATCGCACTGGCCTGTCTGCTCCCTTTTATCAATGTACTTGCAAGTTCGTTTGCCTCTACACAAGAACTGGTTGAGAAAAGGATTGTATTGTTTCCAACTACTTTTTCTCTGGATGCGTACAAGTACATATTCTCAACATCAACGATCTTTAAAGGTTTAGGTGTATCCATTGGAACGACGCTCGTCGGAACCGCGGTGAGTATGGCATTGACCGCTTTAATGGCATACGGTCTGTCACGCAAGTATTTATATGGAAGAAGCTTTATCAACTTTATCGTTGTATTCTCCATGCTGTTCAGCGGCGGAATGATTCCTACATTCCTTGTCGTAAAAGCAGTCGGTCTAATTGACTCCTACTGGTCTCTGATCCTGCCTGTTGCCATTAATGCATTTAACCTGATCATTATGAGAAACTTTTTCCAAGCGCTGCCGGATAGTCTGGAAGAATCTGCGAAGATTGACGGAGCGAATGATTTCCGTGTCTTATGGACAATCATGCTACCACTCGCCCTGCCTTCCATCGCTACGCTTTCTCTGTTCTATGGTGTTACTTATTGGAATACCTACACGAATGCCATTCTATATTTGACCGATTCCGATAAGTGGCCTCTCCAGGTGCTTCTGCGGCAAATTGTTATTGTCTCGAGCGGAATGGAAGGAGACAGCTCTGCAGTAGATATTATTCCTCCTGCACAAACCATCAAGATGGCGGTTATTGTCGTAGCTACGCTGCCAATGCTGATCGCCTATCCATTCGTTCAAAAGCATTTTACTAAGGGCGCCTTGCTTGGTGCGGTGAAAGGATAATTACATCTACATGAAAGAAGTTCGGTGCGCACCTGATCATGGCTCGCGTATCCGAACTTCTTTGTTTTTAGCTTTGAAGCTTCATTTTACGGTAGGCTCCAGGGGTGACATGCTCTTTTTTGCGGAAGGAGCGAATGAAGTTTTGTGGATTCTGATACTGTAAGCGCTCTGCAATATCCTTAATCGTCATGTCTGTATCCACCAGCCATTTTCTTGCAATATCCAATCTGTAATTCATCAAATATTCCGTAAAGGTCATGCCGTATTCCTTCTTAAATATGCTGCTCAAATAATTGGGACTGTAGTGCAGTCTTTCACTGATGGATTCCAGTGACAGCTCTTGGTCGTATTCAGCCCGCACAATGGAGGCGATTCGATCGGCAATAGACCTAAACTGATGATTTGTCTTTTCCTTCATACACTTGACCATCGGCAGTATAACTTCATGAACCAGGATGCGTTCAATCTCTTCCGGGTTGCGAATTTTGAGCAAACGGTGATACAGATTAGCATTATCTTGGGTTAATAGCACCTCTGCTCCGATGAGCTGCTCCAGCTGAATTAGGTTATTAACAAACCGCATGAGCGTTACTTCCAGGTTCATCGGATTTTTACTATGTTTCATCATATCTGCGAGCAGCGGATACAATGATCGAAGTACTGCATTCTCGTCGCCCAGCCGAATCGCATCAAACAGCTGGGTTTCAAGCTCTGACGGATAATGAAGCACCATCGGTCCAGAAATAACAGTAGAGATATCATCAAAGAAAATGATCGATTCCTTCCCTAAATTAAGCCGCTGATGAAGGGCTTCCATACTCATCTCACAAGCTTCTCGGCTGTTCAGCATATCAGCATAGCCTTGACTGATGCCAATACTGACAGGAAGCCTTAGATATTCTCGGGAACTTCGGATGATTTGCTTGGCATATTCCATGATCTGCTTCCGAATGTCTTGTTCACTTTCTCCCTCAAACAGCAGAATGGTTGCCTGAGTTCGTTCATTCATCACAACAGGAAGCATTCGTCCTTCCCTAGGGACAATTTCCTGAACCAAATTGTTTACGGCAAGCAGCAATACATCCTTGTCGGACAGCTGTTTATCATCATATCGATCCATTTGTACAAGCATCGTAATAAAAGTCGTCTGTGTGCTGATCCGATATCCGAAGCGCTCTACACTTCGCAATGCCTCTTCGGGCGTCAAACGGTTATGAAGGAGATTAAGAACAAACTGGGTTTCCAGCTTCGGCTTCTCAAGCTCCATTAAATTCTCCAGGCTTTCCTTCTCCGACACAATGGAATCAATTGATCTTATAATCCAGTCTACCTCGTCTTTAAGCATGGGCTCCGAGCTGTTAGCAAGACTGCGCTGGATTTTTCGAATCGGTTTCGATAAATATACAGATAAGAAATAAGCGATGATGAAGATCAGGATCATGATGATTAATGCCATGATTACGATACCGATACGCGTAGTTGTCATTGCTTCGCTTACTGCCTTCTCATCTAGGAGGGTGATATAAGTCCAGTTATTATAAGCTGATTTGGCATAGATAACCGTCTCTTCGGACTGTCCCCCGGAAAGCGTAAACATCCCTGTTTGCGAACTAGCTGCTGAGGAATCCATAATTTGTTCAATTTGAGCTCGGTTAAGTTCATCATGATCTGTACGAGCGGAGTACAGTAAGTCGCCTTGCTTGTTCAATATATATACCGGTGTGTCCTGATGTGAGTGAAGCGTATCGTTTAATGTCTTAAGCGAGATAGAAGATAGGGCGATCGCTTGCTTATTACTCGAGAAGACAGGTAATGAATGTACAAACTGAATTCCATCATCCGTCTTCACCCAGAACAAATCCTCATCTTGTTCATTGATGTACTCAGAGTATAGCTTGTCTTTCTCCTCTGTGGTCAGCCGAGACAGCGAACCATTCGTAATGCTCCAGTCCTGCTTAAGGCTGATAAGTGAGTATTGAACACCATCAAGTCCAAGAGATGCAATATAATTAAGCTGAGAATTCAGCTCCTGATAAGTTTCGAAATCCTGCTCCGTTAACGGATTGTTGATGACATCACTGAAAGACTTCGTTGTGCTGTACGTATTAAATGCATATTCGATCGTCTGAATTTTTTGCTCCAGCGTATTCCGGATTTGTGTAATCAGGCTTTGCTGGCTGTCGCCAATACGTTCAACAACTGAATTGGTTGTTGAAATATAAATATAGCTTCCGAAGGTAATAACGAGTCCTAGACTCAGGATAAGTACAGGAATGAATATGTTGTAAAAGGTCTTGCTCTTCCTCATGACTTCACTCCCCTGCCAGATATGAATAGGTTTTTTTACATTAATTTCAATTATAGCGCTTTCATATCAATTTCGACAAACATTTTTCATAACCCTATGAAAATTAGATGCTTTAGGAGCAAACGGCTGAATATAGGCATATGCTGATATCACTTTTAGTCAGCAGAAGTGGAGGAATAGCAGATTATGAAGACAAATCCTGTCTTACAATCCCCTTCCCTTAATCTCAGCGGGGACTCAAACGTAATCGTTACTTACAAAAAAGATGCACATAATTATATAACTCAAATGTTTGCAGAACAGATGCCTGCGATCGAAACCGGTTTTTTTAACGCCCATATGAGCAAAAATGTAATCGTTCAGCCCCATTGGCACACCAATGTCAATGAGCTTGTATTCGTAATCAGCGGGGAAGTTGTCACTTCCGTCTTCAATCCCTATACGCAGAAGCTGATGTCTTACCGGTTAAAGCCCGGTCAGGTCTCCATGTTCCCGCAAGGCTGGTTTCACTGGATTGTGGCGATGAAGGACAAAACACATATTCTTACCATTTTTGATGAAGCAACACCGGATATCGTATATGGTTCAGATTTCCTGCGTTTTACACCTAAAGAAATTATGAAGCTGGCTTACTGTGTGGATGAAGACAAATATGCGGAGGCCGTCGCACCTCTCCAGGAATCCATTATTCTCGGTCCTCCTCCAGGTTCCAGTAAAGGAAAACATCCTGGCAAGAACCGAAACGAGAAAACAGTGAGCACTGGCTATGTCGCTGCCCAGCAATTTTCCCGCCTGTCAGCGTACAATTCACAAGGTTACTCCAATGAAGAATATGGCTGGGTAAAGGCAAGTCCCTTTAATTATTATTATCCGCACGGATCGTCCTCTGTTAATGATTAGATTTAAGAGATTAACTGCCGCTCCTTCCAAACCGTGAAACTGCGGCATGTATAAAGAGAGCGGTTTTTCTATGTATTTTTATATGACTTAATTCTTAGTGTAATAATCAATTATAATCGGTTTTAATAAAGATAGGTTACATACGAAATCAGTATAATGTATACATATTTTCATTTATGAGGGAGCTGTCCATTTATGAAGCAGAATAAATATGATGATTCCGATTTTTTTGATGAGTATAGCCGTATGTCTCGTTCTTCCTCTGGATTGAAAGCTGCTGGGGAGTGGCCTGTTCTGCAGAAGATGCTCCCGGATCTTCGCGGCAAAAAAGTGCTTGATCTTGGCTGCGGTTACGGCTGGCACTGCCGATATGCTAGAGGACTGGGTGCCGAGTACGTCCTTGGCATTGATATATCCCAAAAAATGCTGGCTCGTGCGAGGAGTATGACAGAAGACGAAGGAATTGAATATCGTCATCTGGCTATTGAAGATATAGAAGTCAGCAAGGAATCATTTGATGTCGTGATCAGTTCACTTGCCCTTCACTATATTGAATCATATGAGCTTGTATGTAAGAAAGTCTTCGAAGCCTTATCTGCTGATGGTCACTTTGTATTTTCGGTTGAGCATCCAATGTTTACCGCCCTCCCGGGACAGGACTTCTATTATGATAAGGACGGAATTAAGCTGCACTGGCCTGTTGATGATTATCATCATGAAGGTTTGCGAGAAGCTATTTTTCTAGGTCATCCGGTCAGCAAATATCATCGATCGATTGAAACTTATGTAAATGAGCTCCTTACAGCAGGCTTCCGTCTGACCCGATTATCGGAGTTAAAACCGACTGAGGAGATGCTGCAAAATAATCATACCTACAAGGAAGAACTGCGAAGACCTATGTTTCTATTGATTTCAGCTATAAAAACGATGTAGTTCAAGGTGCTAACTTCAGCTATTCATTTATAAGTCCTATCGTTTCAGCACATCTTTTATAAAGAACCGGGCCATTAGGGGCCCGGTTCTAAAAACAAAATTAGTTCAAATTCACTTTAATAACGCTTCCGGATTGTGCAGTTACATTTCCGGCTTCTTCGTTTGGTACTACATTTTTCACTGCATCAATACCAGAAGGAATAAGGACTGGTGTAATTACTGGATAGCCTGCAGCTTGAATTGCAGCCATATCAAATTCGATAAGAAGTTGTCCAGCTTTAACGTCATCACCGGTGCTGACATGAGCTTTGAACCCCTCACCTTTCATAGAAACGGTGTTTACACCGATATGGATCAGCACTTGTACTCCAGAAGCATGCTCCAGAATAACTGCATGTTTACTTTTCTCAATCAGATGTGCTACCTTTCCATCAAATGGTGCAACAACCTTCCCTTCAGAGGGTTCGATTGCTACGCCTTCTCCCATCGCTTTTGAAGAGAATGCTTCATCGGGAACATTCGCAAGCGGAACAACAACACCTGTAAGAGGGGCTGCAATTTCCAGTACATCTACTTTTGCTGCTGACTTGCCTTTTAACCATTTAAACATGAAATCTCCTCCAATAACTGAACATCCATCTTTTTACATTTATATTATATATAAATCTCTCCATCGTTTATCTTAACATATTTACGAAACTCGTTCGAAAACATTTCCTGTAATTATTATCAATTTTTCATATATAAAACACCGGTTTCTTGCCAGTATGTGAATACTGTGCCCTTATCCGTCTAATGTATTCATGAGTATTCGTTTAATCCTTATAAGGTGAATAGCTTACTTTATCTGCCTTAAACGCGCCGTCCTCAAAATTATATTCAATGTTTAAATCCCCTGAAAATATGGCTATTCCGACACTTCCTCCTGCTCGTGCAGTAAGCTTTCCGTCTTCTATGGAATAATAAACAATCGCTTCGAACATTACTTCATCATTAAGTCGATCAGAAGGATACCCTGCATAGTCTTTAAGGATATGCTGAACTTCCTCTTGTCCTTTAATCTTAAGCTTTACTTCAATATGATCATCGTTGCTCGTTATTTGAGAATCAATCCATTCCTCAGCTACATCCTCAACAGACTGGATGGGAATCTCCTTTAGCGTCTTCAGGTCTACGATATGAGCCTCTTGTATCATAAGCCCTGTACCGTAACCCAAAGTATTAACCACTGCAATCTCCTCTTGGTTATCACCGTTAAGATCTCC
Source organism: Neobacillus mesonae (assembly GCA_023715865.1). GTDB lineage: Bacteria > Bacillota > Bacilli > Paenibacillales > Paenibacillaceae > Paenibacillus. The sequence continues at coordinate 377,142 of JAMBOW010000001.1, read as the reverse complement.
TACATATATTTCCGGTTTAGATCTCCAATTCCACATTCCTTCCCATTCCTTAAAGTTATGTTCTTTCCCTTTCAATTCAAGCTTCATTCCTTTAACATAATCGTTCTTCACATCAAGTGCTTCTAGCTTAATATCATCATGACCAGGAACCGCCAAAGTATGGTACTGTTTTGTTGTTAAATACAACCTGCGGTCCATTTCATCCAGTCTCATCTCCGTTCCGGAGATTTCACATAAAAATGAAGCCGGCACCACAATTCGGTTATCTTCCAATACAACGGGTTTGTCAAGAGTGAACTTCTTAGATGCAGATGACACACTTGTCTGACCCGGTTTCAAAGAGTAAACTTGTCCACCTATAGTGACAACCGCTGTTTTGGATGAATTGTTCCATTTAATTTTTACGTCGTTCAGTTCATGGAGCATCTTAAGAGGAACCATCACGGTACCGTTATCGAGATATGGCTGTGTAACGGTTTTCTCATCTTGATCATCTATAATTACTTCTAGAGCATGGTCAACATCTGCATATACTTTCTGATTAGGCAGATCAGAAACTCCAACTAACAGCGCACTAATTACACTTATTTGGGCGATACGTTTCCAGTTCATCGGTCATCCTTCTTTCTATCGAAGTTACTTGACTTTTCTTGGAAAAGATTACTTTCCATCTATTAAACATCCTTAACCGTTTCTAAATACTGAATTATAGTGACATTAAGGAGCAAGATTGGCATCCATAAAAAAGAAGAATAAAGCTCCCATCCCAAGTACCCCGACAAGAAGGACTGTAAATACAACGATCATGACTTTCTCATAACCATTTCTCATCAACTTTCACTCCTTTAATCCAGTGTTATTTCCATCCTTCTGCTTCTGGTCGACATCCCCATCGATTCATATAGACGAATAGCTCCTTCATTGAATTCACTAACGCTGAGCTCGACTGAACCGGCTCCAATCTCTTTAGCATAATCAAAAATATGCTTCAGCAAGGCTCTTCCCATTCCCCTTCCGCGGTAAGACTCATCCACACATAAGTCGTCAATGGATATGTAACGTCTATCTTGATAAATGGAACGCAGCGGAGACTTATTAATTCTGATCACGGCATAGCCTGTAATGATGTCGCCCGCAGTAACGACATACAGTTTGGAATACCGGTCATCAAGCAATTTTAAATAATAGGATTGACTCATCGGGCAAGGATCTTCGGCAAAAATATCTGGTCTGGCTTCTGCATGAATGGCTTGAATTTGTGCAACAAGCCGAGCGACGGATTCATAATCACTTGGTAATCCCTCACGAATCCCAAATTCCATATGTACTCTCCCCCCGCTATACTTCACCAATATTTGGATATTATCTATTCTAAGTAATGAATCTTGGCGGGTCAATTCCTTCCTCCTAAGTAATCATGCAACATGCTTTTGATTTTGTTATTTACTGCTTTTTTGATATATGGCATTTTCTTTTTTTCATAATATAGGTATCTAGATTTGATCAATTGTAGCTAGATAAGGTGATATGAACTAGATATTTTATTTGCCTTTACTATTGTGAATTTTTCATATGTTGAAATAATTATATAATTGCTTGGTTAATGTATACTTCGATTTTCACGCGAATCCGAACCAAAATAAGCTCATTACATAATTCAGTATCTATTTACAATTTTTCATATAGTGTCTTTATAGAAACAGTAAAACCTGTAAACCTTATTTGTCAGATAAGGTTTACAGGTTTTTTAGTTTGTTGACGCTTGTTATGGCGGTTTGAATCTAGGTTACAATAACTCTGCGAACCGAATGAGTAACTCGGCATGTTCTTCACTTAATTCTTTTCCGCTCTTTGCCTTCACTTGGTTGATAAATCCGTTCAAACTTCCTTTTTTCCCTCCCTCATTTCCTGCTTCTTCCGCTTTTTTAATTTTCATCAGTTGGTCCGTCAATCGGTCTGCAAGCTCAGGATCTTCTATCACAAACTGCTCAATAAGACCAGCAATACCTTCATAGCTGACGATGACTTCGAACACGTAGCTGGCCGAAGCCGTATTTCCCGCTTCATCAGCTGCGGACACAGTAACCGTATGTGTTCCTGCACCCTGAAGATATGCCGGCGCTTCAGAAACTAATGCTTCGCATGGATTCTCGGACAAGCCTGACAACGCATCTTGCGCGCTGCATCCGATCTGAATCATGTCCGTCAGCTCATATGCAGTTTCTCCTAAGAACTCAATGACAGGTTCGGTCTTATCAACCTTGACTTCGACTACAGCGGGAACAGATGTAACACCATTCATAGACGATGCCCAGTAAGTAACAGTGGTAACCCCTTCTGCCTCAATGGTAAACTCGCCATGGCTGCCCTCTATCCTTCTCTCCTCAGTACTTAATGCCCCCGAAGTATTATAAAATAAGGCCGACGCGGAGTCTGAATGCAGCCCGATTGTCACGTCTGTATTATTCCATCCATTGCTGTTCCTCTCTGGATCCACAGTCAGTTCAACATTAGGTGCTGCATTCTCTTTCATAGTGACTTCAAAATGATCATAATAAGCCTCGGCTATATTGTAACGGCTGGTTACCGCGATCAGTCTTGCGTATTCCGCTCCCTCCGGTGCCTTCCCGCGAAGTGAAACCTTTTGCCATTGCCTAGGCCTCGATTCATCCAAATGCGTTTCTAGCGTCGACAATGTTCCTCCTTGCGCATTATAAAAACGGAACATGAATCCAGGTTGGCCCGATTCGATATAGATTTGAGTGCTCGCGGTGTATTCCTCACCAGGAACAACGTGGATTGGGTCGCTTTGCACCGCTACCGATGCAGTCCGGACAAGATCTTTTGTCTTCAAACTGTAATTGCCTTCATATGCCTGCTCCGCAGTCTGTATGAAATTAACGTCATCACTTACAGCGAACAATGAAGACCATCCCGTGATTTTGCCATTCTCTCCCGGCAGCTCTTCAAGACCCGCGTTTACGACAGGCACGGGCACGCCGGGAGGTTCAGGAACGATTTCTCCATCTACTTGGATTCTGTATAGAACCGTGTTCGTCGCTAAATCTGTAAAATATAGATTGCCGTCCATCCCAAGGTCAAATCTCGAAGCATCCGTCAGTGTTTTAAACTCCAGTGTTTCCGGATCAATAACAGTCAGTTTGTTATTAAACAGGACATACAGCAGTCCGTCCTCCGACCATCTCATCGGATGATGGTGCCACTGGGTGTAATATAACTTTGGATAAATCTTCTTGTACTTTACAAGCTCATATGTGACCGGATCAATCGCAAAAATGTATTCATAAGCCGCTCCCCAAATCAGACCGTCAGGTCCAAGAGATAGATCTCCAATAAAGATCGGATCGGTTAATTCAGGAATGTCGAGGGTTAATTCCTTAATTGTACGTTCCTCCTCCACATCCCACACGAAGATCTTAGCTTCCTGCTCCGTTGGCGTCGAGCCCAGCCCTCCCCTGATGGTCGTTGAGCCGAAGATCTTGCCGTCAACATATGCTGTACTGAGTACGCTTTGATTCTGGACTACATTACGGTGAACTTTCGTCTCCCCTGTCGCTGTGTCATGAACTGTTAGGGAGCCTCCTAATGTCCCATAGCCGGAAATAGTTGAAATAAACAGCTTGCCGTCTCCTTCTGACATGTGAACGAGGCGCTCTTGATCGTTTCCTAAAATGGCTAATCGCTGCGGATTGCTGCTGCCTGGCTCCTTGTTCAAATCGTAAACATATAATCCCCCTTCAGGATAAACACCCATGTACACCTTGCTTCCAATCGGGTACACGCTGTCTGCCTGGCCAATGCTGAAAGGCTGTGCTGTCATGCTTTCGAGATCCACAAGTGAGGATCTGGCCTGGGAACCCGTCGTTATGAGTTGAGTCTCGGATACGCTTTGAAGCCGGTTAACGACCCCTGGCAGTCCAGGGATAATGGGAGGCTTTACGATCACTTGCTTCGTCTCTATATTCAGCATCGCAACCCCGCCGTCATAACGAACCGTCACAAGCGTTTTTCCGGGAAGCTCTGGATTATTTTTAAATTCGACCCAATCCGCCCCTCTGAAACCGCTCTCATATGTCATCCCGGTTTCCTCGACCACATGTGTTGTGAGATCAAAAGTTTTCAGCTTTTTCTCTGACATGTAGTACAGCTTTCCATCCACGGAATCCGCTGCATGAAGACCCGTAACTTGCTGAAGCTCAGCATCCAGCCATGCTTCGGTCTCTGTATCGTAAATATATCCCTCTCCAGGTATACCGCTACCGTCTGTATATTTAGCGAACAAGTAGCGATCATCGATTGTATTCAAGTCATATACGGTATCGTTCTTCACAGAGAGATTAGCAGCAATGTTCGTTTTTTCTCCGGTTTCCAGGTCTACCCGCACGATCTGCTCATGGGCTGTACCTGCATAGATATAGCCTCCTTGATATGCGATGGACCTTACATATTCCTGATCGAGTGCGCCTATTACCCGTCCATAATCTCTCACTTGCTTCGTGGCCGGATCATACTGCCACACCTTGCCCCCCGGGTACGTTCCTACATAAATTCTGCCTTGCTCATCGGATGTTATACTGTTCGACACGGATTGCCCCTCAAAAGCAGCAACCTGGACAGCCTCGTGAGTAACCGGAGAATATTCCCATAATCTCGCTCCAGAACCTTCACTTGCGACATACAAGTTACCGTTAGGCGCGACTTCATGTGCCCAAGAACTCTCGGACGGCGCAAGAGAAACGGTTCTTAGCAGCTTATATTCCTCCAGATCAATAACATTCAAGTAGCCCGGCTTTCCTTTGCTTGTTGCATACATTACCGGTTTTCCATCCTCATATCCAACAGCCCCATTAAAAACAGCCACTGTATAATTGTTTGGAACGAGCAGCTCTTCCGGTTCACCGTAGTTTTTTTGTGAAAGTGTGGACTCTGCAGCTGACACCGATGCAGGATTTAACGGATACGCAATAATGACAAGCAGTAAACACATGAACATGGCGACGATTTTGAAAAATGGTTTTTTCATCATTTGCCTCCTCTTCTTCATGCAATTAAAAATACTTGATCAAGGTAGCTACGGTTCCTTTCTCCTCAGCAGAGCTGTAATTGCCGTAAGCTTCATTCGCCTGCTCCATAGTAACCGTGTGCGTTATAGCAGGGCTGACGACAATTTTCTGTGCTGCGAGCAGTCTTACAAACTCGTCCATGTTTCTGCCCTCGGTCCAGCGGACATAACCGATGGGATAATCGTGATTGTCTTTCTCGTACTTCGCATCATATCTTCCCGGTCCTCCTGCTCTCGAGATCAAAACCTCTGCTTCTTTCTGGAACATTAGCTCCCGTGAAAAGCTCATACTTAAATCCCCGACGATGATGACCTTGCCGCGGTCGCGCAGCCATGACAAAGATTTATTAATTAACGTCTCGCCAGGACCTCCAGCGCAGAGCAGAATTGAATCAAATCCGACTCCAAGGGTTTCATCTGCAACAAACCGATCGACATCGGTTTCACTGCAAAAAGCCGAATGGACTCCCATCTGCTGGCGCAAAAGCTGAACCCGTGCCTCGCTTACATCAAAAGCTGCTGTATGGCAGGCTGCAGCAGAAGCGATTTGTGCTATCAAATTACCGAGAATGCCAAGTCCTACGATTAATACTTTGTCCCCAAAGCGAATATCGGCAATCCGCAGGGCATGAATGGCTATGGCTCCAAGTCCCGTAAAAGCCGCTTCTTCCGGCTTAACTGCAGAAGGCACTTTTGTAACCAGATTCGTAGGGACAGTAATGATTTCCGCATGTCTTACGTATGGGACGCCATAACACGCCACTCTGTCACCCGGGCGGATATCCTGAACTTCGCTTCCGATGCGCTCTACGATGCCGACTGCACTGTATCCTAGATAAACAGGCGCTGCCCCTGACTTTTTGATTGCACTCATCTCTGTCCCGGGACTGATCCCCGAATATTCCGTTCTCACTTGAACATGCCTTGGATGAAGCTCGGGAATATCTGCTTGAATGATCGTCACTTTTCCTTCTCTGGCAGCAACAATTTTCATATATGATGGCTCCTCTCTTTATCTGCTTAGCCTTTTTCCGATCCCAGCATCACTCCCTTGGCGAAGTACTTCTGAGCGAACGGATAAATCAGCAGCACTGGGATCATGGACAGAACAATCGTTGCATTTTTAATCGATTGAGGGGCCAGTGCCGAGCGATCCACTAATCCGGCATCGTTTTCTGCACTGTAGATAAGCATATCCCGAAGAACTACCTGCAGCGGATATTTGTCCGGATCATTTAAATAAATAAGGGGCAGAAAGAAGCTGTTCCAATGACCCATAAAATAAAACAGACCAATGGAAGCAAGTGCCGGTTTGGATAAAGGAATGACAATGTTAAATAGAATACGATACTCAGATGCACCATCGATAAGGGCAGCCTCGCGAATTTGGGATGACATGTTCTCGTAAAAGCTTTTTAGGATGATCAGCTCCATCGTCCATATCGCGTTCGGAAGCACAAGCGCCCATACAGAATCAGTCAGACCAAGCTGCTGCACGACGACGTATGTAGGAATGATGCCTGGATTCAGAAACATGGTCAGAACGATCGCCAGCATAAAGAAGCGTCTTCCGAAAAAGCCCTTTTGTGATAAGGGATACGCTGCAACAGCGGTGAACAACAGGTTCACGAATGTTCCAAACGATGTGTAAAATATGGAATTTAAATATGCTCTTGGAATCGTATCGTTTTGGAGCACCTCTCCATAGGCATCGAAATTCAGTCCTTTTGGGAATAGAAACACTTTGCCCTGAACAACAGCAGCGGTATCACTTAGTGAAATCGCCGTAATATAAATGATGGGATACAGCGTCGCTACAGCAACCAGACTAAGCAGGATCGTATTGAAGATGCCGAACATAGATATTTTGCGTTCTCCTACCATAAGCCATTACCTCCCAGGCGTTTGCTGATTGCATTGGCAGACAGCAGCATCACCATTGCTACCAGTGCTTCGAACAGCCCGACAGCGGCAGCATAACTGTAATTGGACTCGAGCAGCCCCTTGCGGTATACATAGGTTGAAAAAACATCTGCCACATCGTAGGTCATTGGGTTGTAGAGCAGCAGCACCTTCTCATAACCAACACGAATCATTGAGCCCGTCTTCAGAATGAACATAATCAGCATGGTGGGGAACAGCCCCGGCAGTGTTATATGACGTATCATATGAAACCGGCTTGCACCATCCACTTTAGCCGCTTCATATAGCGTCGGACTGATCCCTGCGATAGCTGCCAGATAAATGATCGATTCATACCCTGCGTTTGCCCAAATTTCTGATAGGACATAGATGGGCCGGAACCAGCCCGGATCTACGAGAAAGTATTTTTTCTCAAATCCAAATGCAGCTAAAATCTGATTCAATATGCCATGGTTTGGAGAAAGGAAGTCAATAATCATGCTGCTGATAATGACAACGGATAAAAAAGCCGGTAAATAACTAAAAGTTTGAACGGACTTTTTGAACCAGCGGTTTCTGACTTCATTCAGCAGCAGGGCCAGCAGGATCGGAAAGGGAAAACCGAAGATTAATGAATAGAGACCAAGAAGCAATGTGTTCCGGAACAGCATCCAGAAGTCCTGATTCGTGAAAAATTTGATAAAGTGCTCCAAACCGACCCACTCACTGCCTAATACACCTGTAAATACGCTGTAATCTTTGAAGGCAATAATCAGTCCATAAAGCGGTCCATAACGAAAGATAATGTAAAAAAGGATGCACGGAAGAAACAGCAGAAGCAGCTGCCGGTCACGCTTTATATGCTGCCATGACCTTGTCATACGGCTCTTGAAGTTCTTCTTTGGGACTGACTTTTGGTAGACTGCCGGTTGATCCGTACGGATGTCTGCCATTGCAATTCGCCTCCAATACCTGAGTCATGGGAAGGTGCCATTTCTGCAGATATGCCCCTTCCCATGATCTGTCTAAAGTCTCTTATTCAGACTCTTCATATCTTTTTTGAGCTTCATTATAAATGGCGATCAGCTCATCTACGCCTGATGTACTAATCTTGCTCTTGAACTCTTCCCACTGCGCATCCCCGTATTTTGAATCAAGGATGTATTTCGCGTTGAATTCTTCGGCGGATTTTTGCAAAGAAGTTTGGAGCTCCGCTATTTTTGATGTCTCTTCATCTGTAAAATTCAAGATCGGATCCAGTGGTTCAAACCGGTTATCGTTCACAATTTTGTCCTGAGCCTCCTGCTCCTTCTCTGAAAAACGATAATATACACTGCGATGGTCTGGTCTCAGGTAAGCCCCTTCAAGCCACATGCCGTATCGGTCCTCGAGAACTGTAATGTCTATCAGCGGAAGATCTGCAAGTTCCGAATACACAGGGAAACCATCTTCACCCCACTCATAATTGACACCATCTACTCCAATGGTCATGAGTTCACTGCCGGAGGGACTTGATAGATAATCGAGCAGCTTAAGCGAGGCTTCGGTATTCTTGTTCTTGGCTACAGCAACGCTGAAATCTGATACCTCGGGCAGCGTCCGGATATTGCCGGTAGGACCGACGGGATTAGCATACCTTAAATCATAATCCGGATTTTGCTCCTTGATTTGGTTGTAGAAGAGATCCAGCCGCCCGATCCAGTCAAAGGTCACAAACGATTTGTCTGTCGTCATTTTGGTCGTCCAGGAGTCTTGGGTATCGGTTAAAAATTCCGGATCAAGCAGTTTTTCGCTATACAGCTTTTTCATGAAATCAAGCATTTCCTTATGTTCCTGCTGTACAGAAGCATATTTCCAGCTGCTGTCTTTTTCATCGAAATAGGCAGGATATTGATCCGTGTTGCCCATTCCCCAGCCGAAAGCCCAATCTCTGAAAATGCCCGCTAAGCTTTTCGAGGCATAGGGATAAGAGTCCGGATAGGCTTCTTTTAATTTTTTTAATGCTTCATAGAATTCGTCCGTATTCGTCCATTCTTTAATGCCCAGCTCGTCAAACACATCTTTACGATACAGGAAGCCGTGATTCACCTTCCGGTTCAGCTGGTAGATCGGCCAGGTGTATATATTGCCTCCTTCATCGCCAAACGATTTGATGACCCAATTGTTCTCTTCCAGATAGAGCTTCGTGAAGTTGGGAAGCTGCTCTGCGTACTCATTGATAGCGGCAACCCCATTTTGTTTGCCGATCTTTTTCAGCTCTGCCGGTTTCAGACCGGTGAATATATCCGGAAGCTTCCCGGATGCCACGATCACTTTTAATTTATCCTGATAGGTTTGAGGCGAATAGGTTTGAAAATTGACTTTGATGCCAGTCCGCTTCTCCAGTTCCTGAACGACAAGCTTGCTGGGGCCAAGATCTTTAGCGTTGCTTGGCAGCATGTAAGTAATAGTCGTTGGTTTGTCTACCAACGGGAGGGTCAAGCCGCCTGTATCACCGTATTGGCCAGGCTCTTGTGGGGGTAGTTCCGCTGTTTCGCCATTGCCTTTGCTGCTGCAAGCAGCGAGCAATGAAGTAAATAATGCTGCGGTAAGCAGGATGGAAAGCCTCTTTTTCAACTTCATCAAACATTCCTCCTTAGGTTAGGTGGATCTTAATGATTATTGATTTGTATCCATTCCATCAATTTGTATTTATGGTCTTCTTCAATAAGCGGCTTTGTTCGGCACATTCGAGAAAACGGATCACTTCCAGCGTCTCTAATGGGCTGACCTCGGCCTTCCCGTCTTTAAACATGTGTAAAATGGACATGAGAAGGCCTTTATAACTCGGTTCAATAGAAAAATGGTTGGAAGCCGTCTCCGTGTGAAGACACATTCCGAATCTGCTCATTCCACTGCGGAAGCCGCGGATCGTACCGATTCTCCCACCCTTCCACTTGCCAATGACCATATCGTGATTGTTCGCTGATACTGCCGTCACTTCTTCACATCCTTGGCCCATGAACTTAAACAAGAGCTCCGCTGCATGAATGCCGTACCAGAAGTAATGTTTCTGTGTCGGTTGGATAGGCATCGGTCCATAGATGTCCGTCCCATGTACTTTACCTGTCTCAATACCCTCTAGTGCCTCCGCATAACGTAAGCTCGAAGCGCTCATGAGCGGAATACGGTGCTTAGCTGCCAGATGTATGATCTGCTTGGCATCATCAGTTGTAAGGCTGAGCGGCTTATCAATAAACACCGGCTTGCCGAATACGGCAATGGCCTGAAATTGCTCCAAATGAACTCTGCCATCAGCACTTAGCAGAAGAATGGCATCCGTGCTTTCAGCTACCTCTCTCATATCGGGCACGATACGGACACCGAAATCCTTTATAAGTCTGTTCGTATAACCCGATACTCGATTGATGCTGAGTGGAAAGTCTGGCGATCCTCCTGCATAGGCAGTCGTTACAGCAACTTGTGCGAAGGGTCCATCCTCACATTCATGAATAATTTTCGTGAATTGAGCAGCATGTGAGCTGTCTAAGCCTATGATGCCGAGGTTCATATCTGACAGCCCAGCCATTCATCCAGATGCTGTCTTACAAATTCATCATCATGAAGATGCGGGTACTCACGGTAAACACGGTCGATCTCTTCTTTTTGTCCTGCGGACAGCTTCTCTTCCGGATTAAGGCACCAGGTTCCCCTCATCAGCCCCTGTCTCTTTAGCACTTCATGGATACCCGGAATACAGCCCGCAAATTGATTCGCTGGATCAAAGATCGCCGCGTTCATATCCGTCATTTCAACACTTCGGGTCAGCCATTCTGAAGACAGTAATAGATTAGACTGCCTGCGCAGCTCCTTGATTTCCGCTAGAATCTGGACAGCTTTATGTGTCCACACGGCATAATGACCCAGCAGTCCGCCAACGATTCGTTTTTCTACAACTCCATCATTCGTTTCAAACCTGTATGGTGTTAGCAAATCGATAAGAATGTTGTCATCGTTGCCTGTGTACAGCGCAATGGCATCCCTTCGGCTTGAGCAGGCGACCGCTCGAACAACATCGATCGTCTGGTATCGGTTAAAGGGGGCCATTTTGATGGCTATGACATTGTCTATCTCAGAAAATTCCTGCCAGAAGCGGTAGCTGAATACACGTCCGCCAACTGCAGGCTGCAGATAAAATCCGATGACCGGCATTATTTGAGCAATTTTCTCCGTCCTCTCAAGCAGCAAATGTTCACTCAGATGGTTGAGTCCCCCCATACTAAGCAGTACAGCATCGTATCCGATGCTTTTGCTGAGCTCCGTTTCTTCCATGGCTTGATTTATATCGCCGCAAACACCTGCGACCTTGATAAAGGGGCGGTCAAGCTCAGCTCTTGCTGTTTCTTCAGCTGCAAGGCGGAGAACCCGTTCATACAGATTGTATTTAGGTTCGCGAATTTCGAACTGGGTTGTATGTACACCGACGGCAATTCCTCCCGCACCTGCAGCCATATAGTACCGGGTCAGCAATCGTTGATAAGTTTCATCGAGCTCCCTCTGTTCATTGAGGGCCAGCGGATGGGCGGGTATGACGAGACCGTCTTGCAGCGCTGAAGAAAGTTCAGGTGATAAGATCGCACGGTGTCCAACCACTAAAATCTCCCCTTTCTTTCGGAAAAGTGAGTTGGCTTATTCCAGGTTGCTCCTCCACTTCGGATCCATTCCGCAATGAGATCAATCGTTTCAAGCAGAGACACGCGAGGATATCCGAATTCTCTAAAAGATTTTGCTGCATTGCTGAGAAGAGCCGTGTCTGATTCTCGCTCTTCAAATATGGGCGACAGGTCGAAGCGTCTTGCAAACTGCTCGGCCGCCCACCGCACCGACATTGTTTCCGGCCCGGTTACGTTGAAAATTTCGGGAGGGCTCTGACATCTTAGAAGGGATCTAATTGCAATTTCATTGGCATCTCCCTGCCAAATGACGTTGGCATGCCCCATTGCAAGCGAGATGGGCTGCTCTTCGTACACTTTCTTTGCAATTTCTAGTAGCACTCCGTAACGCAGATCAATGGCATAATTTAAGCGGTACATTACCATTGGCGTATCATACTTTCTAGAAAAATACTCAAAGACCCGCTCTCTTCCTAAGGTTGATTGTGCATATTCTCCAACAGGCTCAGGAGCCACGGATTCATCCACTCCGCCATGTTGTACTGGTGAAAATGGATAGACATTGCCAGAAGAGAAAACCACAATACGTGAAGACTTAAACTTTTCAGCTACCCGTCCAGGCAGGTAAGTATTCATTGCCCATGTAAAATGTTCGTTGCCAGTAGTGCCGAACTTGTTGCCCGCCATGTAGATGACATTATCAGCAAAAGGCAGGCTCCGGAGCTCCTCATCATTCAGCAGGTCACAAGATATGGCATTCACCCCGGCAGTTTCGAGCTCGCTTTTCACCTTGAGATCATGGAACCTTGAAACAGCAGTTACTTTTTTGCTCATACCGCCTTCTTGTATCGCTCGTTGAGCCAACCTCGCAAGACTCGGCCCCATTTTTCCTCCTGCTCCTAAGATGAGCAGGTCTCCATCCGTATGATGTAAGTCATGAATCAGCTGCTCTGAAGGCTCGGTCAGCTTCGCTTCCAATTCAGCAATCGTCTTCATTTGATACATACATCCCCCTCACATTTGAAGTCCTGTTAGCTTTGGATCATATGTGGTATTTATTTGTAATAAAAAATTAGCACAGCATACAAAAACTGTCAACTGGTTCTTTTGTAGTTCATAAGAACTCAAAAAAGCACTGCCTCATGGCAATGCTTTGTTTACATCTTTTTCAATTACAATAGGTACGACCTAACTCATTCTTTCAACTGGGGTCAATGCCTCCGACAGCCCTTCCTCATCCGTGAGATAAGACATATATTGCTTTATGCTTTCGCCGAATTGAATTTGAGTCTGCATGGACATCGACAAATCAAGATAAGTACAATATTTGGAGCTGTAATCCCGATGCAGCTCTAGCCTGGACGGTTTATTCGGCAGTTCAACGGAAACGGTTTCTGTAACATATCTGCTGGCCGGTAAACTGTAAGTATTTTTTCTGATGTAGGTTTGTGCTTCCTCTGAAACCAAGAAATTGACGAAACTTGCGGCTGACTCTTTATGACTGGATTCTTTACTAAGTGCAATTCCCGTGGATAAGAGCAGTGTCTTATCGTTCTTGAAATGGGGCAGCTGAGCAATATCAAAAGCAAAGTCTGCGTTCTTAAGCTCATTGAGCATGTAATAGGTCGTCAAGATGACGGAAACCTTTTGCTCTCTGAACAATCTCTCCGCTTCGAATTCACCTTGAGCCAGAGCAAGCGGAAACATTCCCTCTTCAGTTACAAGCTCTCGTAACCATCGCAGCCCTTCCATTCGTTCCGGCGATTCTACCTCTGGTAAATACGGCTCGGTCAGTTCTCCAGAACCGTTCTGAAGCCAAAATATGGGCCATCTGTTCATGGAGAACAACTGGAAAGCAATGCTGTACCGATGAGGAGCCTTTAAGGAGCGGAGAAGTGATGCGAGCTCATCCCAGTTCCAGCTGCTGTTAGGCTCGCCAAGCTTCTTCTCTTGCAGATGACTTTTGTTGTAGCATAGGATCACAGGCGAATATATGAAAGGCTGAGCAGCCAGATTCCCTGATTCTTTCTTAAAATATGGAGACAGGAAGGAATACAAGTCCTCCTGCAGCTCTAGATCAGCCAGCAATTCATTGTAGCCCCGCTCTTGAAACTGGTACATATCCTGCAGATTAATCGTAATGGCATCGACGATACCCAGCTTGATCAGATTAGCGATACTATCCGTATTCATATAAGGGAGCTCGATGGTCTCTACCTGAATATGGGGGTACTGCTTATGAAATCTGGTGATGAGCTCCTCCATTTCAGCTTCTTTAAAAAGAGATGGATACACACCAAAACGGATCGTTTCCTTTGTTTCAGGCTTCACCACTTGTGTGCCTACTCGTGGAACCTTCACAATGAGTCCGTCCTGAACCAGATCATCCAGTACGTACCTAACTGAGTTTTTACTTAAGTTATACTGTTCAGCAAGTGCAAGCTCCGATGGCAGGTATTCGCCAGGACTGTATGCACCGGAATTAATTCTTTGCTTCAGATCTGAAAGCATATGCCGTGTTCGCGTTTGAAACGTATGACGATCAATTTTCGCCATGGGCCTGATTCACCTATCCTCTTTTACTTTTTATGTTTATATAAACTCACTCGTGAACTAAAAAGTTGGGAAATACGCTTTATGTTAATAAGATTTAATCCATTACCGTATGATCATAAAGTATTATACCAGATATGAACCAGTTTTCCACTGTTTAGTTCACTGAAACGTTTAATATTAGTTAATTACTCACACACAAAAAACCGTCTCTTGCCATAGCAAGAAACGGTTTAGTTGTTATGTTTATTACTACTTTACAATATCCCAGCGATTTTCATACTTTTGCAGGTTCGGATGAAGCTCCCTCGGAGTATCGTTAATAATCAATCTGATTTTTGTGATCCATTCCTCAAAGAAGGAATAAGAAGCAAAGAGATTAGCGTAAACGGGAGACAAATATAAAAAATAAGGTGCAGGGTAATGTTCCATCAAATGCCTCAGCGCAGCTTCCATCGGTGTATACTTTTTACGCTTACCTTCCCAGCCCTCGATGGCAATCATTTTGTTCTCCTGCTGCTCACGCTTCCAATCATGCAGCCGATCCTCTCTTTTATAAAATGGCTGTGTCCCATGCTTAATCATCCGCTTCACTGTTGCCTCATGGATGGGATAAAGGACAAGCTTCTTGAATTTCTTGGTCTCTGCAATAGTTAACGCGTTAGACAGATCGCTGTCCTCTATTCCTTCAAAGTCATCATAATAAATCATTGTTCCCTTCGACTCTTCTTCAGCTGGTTCATAGCCGTAAGGTACTGAGTAGACTTCACGCGGCATAGCCTCATCCTCCTTTTTCCTCAATCCAGACTTTATGCTGTTATTTTAAACCAATATCCGTAAGCTCAGTCATGTTAAAATGAAATCTTCTATCCCCTTACTCAGCCTCTTCCACTTTCAACCAGCTTAGCCATGCGAAACAATAATGCTAAGAGCAGAATATAGAATACAAATTGGATAACAGTTAAGACCAACAAAACCGTTAGCGCAGAAGAATCCACGTTAAATCCAAAAGGATACAGAATCATGGTGAGAGCTTGCAGGCCAAGCAGACCGTTCCTTCTGAACCTTATCACTTGTTTAAGCTGCTCTTCTTCCTGAAAAAACTCCCATAATTTCAATGACTCGAGACCTCTAAATATCAATACAAGCAGGATGAACGTGAGCAAGCTGGTCAGCTGTCCAAAGATGTGAACGGATAATGGCATAGAAGCAAAGCTAACGTAATTTACGGCTGGAGCAAAAATCCCAGCCAAAGAGCATATAAATAAAATGAAACTAAGCCATTTTGCCCGTCGAAAATCTATGTCATTCTGGCCAAGCTGTGACAATCCTGAAAATATGATGAGATAACCGATAAGATCAGGCAAAATATCAAAGGTGCCTATATTCACGTCAAACAAGACAAACATAAATCCCCAACTGATTCTACGCAAGGGTGCAGCAATATTTCGTATGGATTCAAACATTAATTTACACCCTCCCGTACAAAATGACGTATCTGCTTCTCTGAATAGTAAAGGTTATAACTCATAAATCCGAAATCAACAATGTCCTCTCCCTCTGGTGTTTCGAAATAGAATAGTGACAGCTCATCATAAATAATAAATTCATTTTGAACCTCAGGAAGCTTCCAATGATATCTTAAGGTGATCTTATCTTCAGGCGACAGTTTCTTCGGATACGTGATTTGATCATATGGCTTACCATACAGCGTTATATCAATCAGTGAGGAGATCTCATCCGCATGCGTCATTTCCACCTTGGTGAGGAATGCGTCCTCAGTCATCCGCAGATAATTATGACCGCTTCCGTCGGGATAAGCGCCCATTGATCCCATATCTGAAACATAATGTGAATCCGGGTAAGGCCGAACAACAATTTCCCCAATGGGTACGATTTCTGAAGAACCATCATCGTAGTACACTTCAATTTCCCGGATCACAATGTCTTTATCCTGCTTTGTGTTCACAGTTTTAATATCTTCAGGCACGAGGTCTACATAAAACCTGTTAAGAACCTGGTAATCGTATTCATCTATCGTTCTTCCTTTACCGATTTTGGCATTCGGCAGCTCTTTTATATAAATACTGCTTACTTTTTTACCTTCATGCTTATTCTCCAAATAATAAACATTGATGTTGCTGAGATAATTAATACTCGTCATGTACTGCTTTGGAAATAAAGGCTTATCAAGCTGCAAGCTGTGATAGTAAATAAGATTAAGTACCCAGCTTAGCAAAATTAACAGTAAGAAAATCCCCCATTTCAAGATTGAATTTTTGTTTGTTTTTGTTTTAAGCAATGCTTTCTTCCTTTCATCCCTCTATTTGCTGCTGTCCACCATTTGTTTAATCTCCTCATTGGTGAAATAGTAATTGTTAATCAAATGAACAGCGTGTGTTTTTTCGGAGTTGTCATCTGTCATGCGAAAATGAAGCTTAATGAAGCTGTCGTAAACAAACAACTCGTTTTCACCTGATGGAGCCTTTTCCCACTGGTATGTGAAACTTATTTGATCTCCAACAGACAAATTCAGCGGAAAAATGATGTCATCGATGTTTTTACCATTTATTTTCAGTTCAAGACGTGAACGTACCTTCTCAAGCAGCGACAGCTCCATTCTCTCTAACACGACGTTTCTCTTCAGCTGCATCGCTAATGAACCGCTGTCCCCGGAACCCCCTCCCAATTGATTCATTTCAGTAGAGTCGATTCGTTGTTCCTTGTCTAGTAATGGTCCAATTACAATCTCTCCGATGGGAACCGTTTCATAAGAATAATCGTTGTAATAAACCTGAACTTCACGAATAGTTATGGGTTCATTTCCCATGCTTTCTCCTTCCAGAGTGAAAATAAAGCGGCTTAATACTTGCTGTCCGTAGGTGGTTTCTTCATTTTTATAAGAAGATAGATATGGCAGTTCGTCCATTACAATATGTGTTACTTTCTTGCCAGCTGTCTTATTCTCTAAATAAAAGATGGAGATACTTTCTCCTTCTTCATTTAACTTTGATATGTAATGTTTCAAGAATAGAGGCTGTGCCAGCTGACTGCTGTTAAAATACCAAACGTTAAGAATCCAGCTGCCTACAAGCAAAAAAGCAAACAATCCCCATGATAACGCCGCCCTTCCCCTTTGCATGGATGCTTCACCTCCGAAACTTCATATTACCATATTCATCTAATCCTCAGGCTTCTCGAACTAAAAAAGCCGCGCAGATTGCGCGGCCAATATTTGCCAATACCTTTTATTCAACTGCCGGCTGAACGGGCAATTCTTTAATTTCTTCACTTCCTTTTGGACCTTGAGGAGAGCTTCCTCCGTTGTGAACTCTTTTGACAAACAGAGCGATAACAAAGCCTGCGCACGCGAGAATCAGTCCGATCATAAATGCATCCTGAACTCCCGCTGTCATTGCCGCAGCCTGCTCGGCTTCACCCGGACTCGCAATCCCTGCAAGTGCTTTGTTCTGACCCGATTGCATGATGGAAATAAACACGGCAGCTCCCAGCGCTCCTGAGGTCTGCTGTAAGGTGCTGAGCACCGCCGTCCCATGAGGATACAGCTCTGCAGGAAGAGCATTTAGTCCATTAGTTTGAGAAGGCATCATAATCATGGCAATGGATATCATCAGAATCGTCTGCAGTACCATAACAACCCAAGGAGAACTGAGCAAATCAGTTTGCAGGAAGCCTATAATTGTTAAGATCAGCATACTGATACCTGGAATAAGGAGCACCCTAGGTCCATATTTGTCAAACAAGCGGCCCATTACAGGAGACATCAATCCGTTAAGCAGTCCTCCCGGCAGCATGACAAGTCCTGTCATTAGTGCGCTATACAGCAGGACCTGCTGGAGGTACATAGGCAGTACGAGCATCATAGCAAACATCGTCATCGTGACAATCATGGAGAGTACGACGGCGATGGAGAACATCGGATGACGAAATACGTTCATATCCATTACAGGGGTCTTCAGCTTGATTTGACGCAATACAAAGAGCAGCAGTGAAACCGCACCAACACCAAGAATGTAATAAACATAAGTGCTGACAGCTCCCTCTCCTCCGCCTTCACCAAGGCTGCCGAAGCCAAACACCAATCCGCCGAAGCCGATGGTCGATAAGACGATCGAAATGATATCCAGTTTAGGTCTGGATGTCCGGGTGACGTTTTTAAGTCTCCAAATTCCAAACAAGATTGTAATCAGAACGATGGGAGCAACCAAAAGAAAGAGCCATCTCCACGATAAAAACTGGAGGATGAAGCCGGATAGAGTAGGTCCGATCGCTGGAGCAAACATAAGCACAAGTCCAACCAGCCCCATGGCTGCCCCTCTTCGTTCAATCGGTATCACAGCAAGTATAATGTTAGTCATTAAAGGAATGAGCACCGCCGTACCGATTGCTTGAATAACCCGCCCCGTTATCAATAATCCAAAATTAGGGCTAACGCCAGCTAACAACGTACCGACTAGAAAGAGACACATGGCCGACAAATACAGCTGCCTCGTCGTAAATCGCTGAACAAGGTAAGCAGAGACAGGAATCAGCACTCCGATCACAAGCATGTAGCTCGTCGACAACCATTGAGCCAGATGCGGTTCAATACTTAAATCCTGCATGATTTGGACAAGTGCAACGTTTAGCAAGGTTTCATTTAGTATCGCAACAAAAGCTCCTGACAGCAGGACAGCAAGCAATTGACCGACTTTGGGCACCTTTATTTGCCCTGTCCTCTCCTCGGTTTCAGGTCGAACATTCGTTTCCACTATCGTCTCCCCCATCCTATTTTCTATTGTTAAATATTTAGTATACTGTTTCCATATTTGGAAATTAACAAGCAATCCTACAATACCATAAGTTCAAAACTTTTGTATCGGTCTTTAATAAATTTAATCATTTTTTACCTGTTGTTCTGTCGCAAGAGGCATTGAACAGTGTGATATACATCATACACAAATCCACATATAGTAGGTATGATAATCGATAAACCCAACATATTGAGATTATATTTACATTTTATAAAATAGTAAGGAAATAAGGAGATGAGCACAAGCATGGCACAAATCGAAGCTGAAATTCCGACGAAGAAGAAAACCGGTGATCTTCCTGATATTATAGAAAGCATTATTACCTCTGGTGATGAGGATGTACTTAGGGAAAACGCAAATCTGAATGGTGACTCCTTCAGCGGTAAGATGAGCAAAATCGGCTCGGAGGCTTCAAAATCCTATGCACTAAAAAATGTACTGCCTCGTCGTGTAGCGAGGGCTGTTGAACAAGGATATATTTATGTGCACGATTTGGATCAGTATGTACTGGGCACCACAAATTGTATTTTTATTCCTTTCGATCGTCTTCTAGAACGGGGATTTAACACAGGGAACGGCTCGGTTCGAACGCCGCAGTCGATTATGTCAGCCATGGCGCTTGTCGCTATTATTTTTCAATCACAGCAAAATAGTCAGTTCGGTGGTGTTTCAGCCAGCAAGATCGACTGGGACCTGGCTCCATATGTAGGACGTTCATTCATTAAACATTATCGAAAAGGACTGCGGTTATTTGAAGAGACATCAGATATCGCAGACAGCGAAATTCATTTGGCGAGTGAAAAAGCAAGAGCCGTCTCTCCGAAAGCCTATGATTTTGCTGAGGAAGAAACGATATCCGAAACTAAACAGGCGGCCGAATCGCTCATACATAATTTGAATACAATGAGCAGCCGTGCGGGAGGTCAGATTCCTTTTACCTCACTTAATTATGGAATGTGCACCTCTCCAGAGGGCAGGCTTGTTTCTCATTCCCTCTTAGATGCGGCAATATCAGGCTTGGGCCATGGAGAAACCCCTGTTTTTCCACAGCATATCTTCCAGTGCAAGCAAGGCATAAATCAACAGGAAGGCGACCCAAATTATGATCTGTTTCTTAAGGCGATTGACTGTACCAGCCGCAGGCTTTATCCCAATTTTGTAAATGTAGATGCTACCTTTAACCATCCATTCTATCGTGAAAATGAACCGGATACGATTATTGCAACGATGGGCTGCAGGACGCGGACCATTGCAGATCGTTTTGGCAGAAATCGGCTAAGCGGTAAAGGAAATTTGTCCTTTAATACTGTGAATTTGGTCAAGCTGGGAATTGAACACGGAGTCATTCTCGGACATCGGCGCACTGCTGATCTAAGCAGTTTTTATCAAAGTCTGAAAATTTCCATGGATACTGCGCTTGCTGGATTGCTGCACCGATACTCTATCCAGGCTGTACAGCCTGCAAAAGCTTCAGATTTTATGATGCGTGAAGGCGTCTGGGAGGGCGGAGAACAACTTCAGCCGGATGAGCAAGTCGGGCAGCTGCTAAAGCACGGGACTCTTTCCATCGGATTTATTGGACTTGCCGAATGCCTTAAAGCACTATTGGGTCAGCACCATGGAGAGGATGAGCATTCTTACCATGAAGGACTGAGAATTATTGAGATGATGCGGCAGTATTGCGATCAAAAAAGTGAGGAGTATAACCTGAATATTACGCTTTTTGCTACTCCTGCCGAAGGCCTGTCCGGCAAATTCACCTTCATGGACAAAGAGCGTTACGGATTGATTCCTGAGGTCACGGACCGGGAATATTACACAAATTCGTTCCATATCCCTGTCTACTACTCTATTAGAAGTGCTCGAAAAATTAAGCTTGAGGCCCCCTTCCATAAGTTATGTAATGCAGGGGCGATCTCTTATGTAGAACTGGACGGGAATGTTCGCAATAATCAGCTTGCTTTGCGTCATATCGTTCAATACGCACTTGGACAGGACATGGGTTACTTCTCCGTCAATCATCCCATTGACCGTTGTCCTGCATGCGGTTATGAAGGCGTTATTGGAAGAGAATGTCCTTCCTGCGGCATCACCGAAAATGAAGTTCATTTCAGCCGTTTGCGCCGGGTTACGGGATATCTGACCGGCGATTATACCGTAAGATTTAATGCAGCCAAGCAAGCTGAAGTACGGGACCGGGTAAAGCATCAATGAATATATGCGGTTATGTCCCCGAATCTGTAAATGAAGGTGCAGGACTTCGAGCCGTTGTTTTTATCAGCGGATGTAAACACGCCTGCCCTGGCTGTTTTAATGTGGATTCCTGGAATTTTGCTGCTGGAACTCCTTTTACTGATGCTGAACAGTTCCGTATTATTCAAGATATCAAGCAAAATCCGCTGATTGACGGTCTTACCCTCTGCGGTGGTGATCCATTCTTCTCCGCAGCTGAATGTATAAATTTCGTGCAGCGTTATAGGAAAGAATGTCCGGACAAATCGCTTTGGGCCTATACCGGCTTCACCTTTGAAGCATTGCTTCTGAATAAAGAACGCAAAGAGCTGGCCTTACTGTGCGATTTTATCATTGACGGACAATTCATCAAAGAACAAAAGGACGTAGGTCTTCTCTTTCGGGGGAGCCGTAATCAAAGAATAATAGATGTTAAACGAAGTATTAATAACAGTGAGATTGTTGTATATACAGAGGGATAGAAATCAATATTGTGTCGCATAAATGTCTTTCAAAATCTTACGCCAGATCATGTGGTTATCTTCAAACATATTATCTACTTGGGGAATAAGCAGTGTACACACATTAGGGAGATGCCATTCAACCTGTACTACATCTTGAACAGGGGCATGGTTAACCACAAGCAATTTATATTCGCCTGTCGTTATTTCATTCAGGACATCGAGCAGCTCAGCAGTTTCATGGAGATTAGCTTCTGTTCGCACAAACAGCGTTTTGTGGTTTTGATTCATCCTATTCAAAAATCGCTCAGCTCTGCGATCGATTTTTTCTCGCAAAATTGTATAGCTCGCAAGGTTATCCGGATTATTATCAACAAGGGGAAAATCATGGTGCGAGTAAATTTCATAAGCTGCATCTCTTACAATATAACATCCAGCCAGTGAATTGATACCGACAACCGACATATTCTCTTGCTGCATCATATGATTAAACCGGTTTCGAAGCAATGAGCATACTTCCGACAGCTGCGGGGTAATCATCCAATCGATGACTCCCGCCATGGTTCGAATTCTGCTGTGATTTAACTGACTTGCTGCCAGACAGTTGTGACCCAGACTGAAGGCAACGTCATATTGTCCCTTTAATTCTGCCAAGTTCATAGACGGTGTACCTCCCTTACTTTCATCTATCCTAATAATAAATTAAACTTTGTCTTGAGCTGCTTGTATTGGTATCTATTTTTTGCGAAATAGGCAAATCATCTCCTATGTAAACTATTCTTATAAGTCTAAAAGCCCGCTGATTTCTCAGCGGGCTTCTCTTTTACCTGAAGTTTATATCATTACATCAATTTTAGTAGGCTGTCCATCCTGCATCTGCAGTGATCACCGTACCATTCACAAAGCTTGCTTCATCCGATGCCAGGAACAAAGCAACCTGTGCAATTTCTTCCGGTTTGCCTGTGCGCGGGTTGAGAGCAAGTCCTGGTTGCGTACGGCCCATTCCATACTCGCTGATACCTGTCATGGAGGAGCTGATGTTTGTTTCTACGCCGCCTGGAGCGATAGCCACACATCTGATTCCTTCTTTGGCATACATAAAGCCAGTATTTTTAGTGAAGCCCACAACTGCATGCTTGGATGCCGTGTAAGTAGCTCCTGCACGAGCACCTTGAAGCCCGCCTGCCGAAGCAACGTTGATTATGACTCCTTTTTGCTTTTCAAGGAAAATAGGCAGCACCTTACGAGTAGCACGCATTACGCTGGTCGTGTTGATTGCAAAAATTCGCTCCCACTTTTCATCTTCAATGTCTCCAGCTGGCTCGAAGTTGTCCATAATTCCAGCATTGTTAACCAGAATATCGACGGTACCGTATTTTTCTACAGTGGTATCAATCAATGTGTTAATATCTTCAAGAGACGCAACGTTGGTTTTGATTGCGAAAGCCTCTCCGCCCGCTGCTTTGATTTCCTCAGCGGTCGCGTTTGCACCTTCCAGATTCAAATCGGATACTACAACCTTCGCACCTTCCTTAGCATAAAGAACCGCAGTGGATTTACCCATCCCGGAAGCAGCTCCTGTTACAATCGCTACTTTGTTTTGAAGTTTCATGATAACAACCTCCCATAATAATTGAATACGTTTACACGGAATAAATAATGAACAAATGTTCATTAACTATCTACATTTATATTATAATGAAGTAGTCAGCGTTTATTCAATCAGCAAAAAAGCAGCGATTTGTATACTAACATACAATTGCATAGAAGAATGTCTATTAATATAAACGATATCGATGAGGAGGCTTAAATTCACCATGACGGATAAACTAGATTCCTTAGATCGCAGAATTGTTAAATCCAAGCAAGCACTTAAAGATGCGCTCATTCATCTCATGCAGGTAAAAGAATTCAAGGAAATTTCCATTACAGATCTGGTTCAAACTGCGAACCTTAACCGCGGCACCTTCTATAAGCATTATCAGTATAAAGAGGATATATTGGAGGAAATATTAGATGACGTTATATCAGATCTGATTATGTCCTACCGTGACCCTTATCTGCATGTTGAGGTGCTTGAAATCAGCAAGTTAACTTCCGCCGCCATTAAAGTCTTTGATCATGTGTATAAATTCTCAGATTTCTATATTCTTATCGTTAAGTCAGATAAATTATCTGGATTTCAAAGCCGGATATGCAATGTAATCAAAGATCTGGCTTTAGAAAGCATTGCTGAGCACAAACCCCATCCTAAAATCAATCTGGACATTCATGCCAGCTACATTGCTTATTCTATTTTCGGGATTATTATCGAGTGGATTAATGAAGGGCTTACCTATAGCCCGGAGTATATGTCCGAACAACTGCTTGAGATCGTCAGCTTGTAGCCTGAATTTGTCTATAAATATAACTGTCCTCTGTTTCAGTTCCTATTCTAAGAGGTAATGACGTACATATTTACGCTATCCAGCGTTTATAATAAGTCAAGCATGGAAAGGGTGATTCTAGTGACTCAGGATAAAACAGATCGCGGAGCTGGCGCGGAACCGATACCGGATTCGGATAAGAACCATAAACCATTTGATCTGCTTGATCAGTCCGGTTCAATTACCAAGGCCAACTTGACCGAAGATATACTGGAGGCTCCAGATGAGGAACAAGAAACCAAAAAGCGATAGACAGGGAGCGCGGAGTTTGTGGCTTTCATCCGCCTATCGACGCAGCTACTCTGCGCTTCAAAATCCTCACAAGACGTATAAACCTACTGATGAATAGTAGGTTTATACGTCTTCTTCATGCTTTATTTGCATCCGGAATGTCATATCGTTTATGTCTATCTTTATGCGCTTTTAATTCTGTGGACAGGCGTAGCTGAACTCGTATGTTCCTGCCCCTGCCCTAAGCTCTACACAATCATCTGTACATGAAACCTGATATATTCCTTCCACAGCTTCAATAAGCTTTCCGCTCTCCAGGAGCTCATCCTGTACGGCACCCTCCAGAACAATCCGAGCTTCTGTGTTCACTGGAATCTGCACCTTAAGTATTCTGCGTCCATTCTCTTCCTTCCATGAGGATTCAATGAATCCGTATGAAGAATCCAGCTTTGCCGATGCGTAGGTAAGCTGTCCTGCTGCAAAGCGAGGGTGAATAAGTATTTTCTTATAAGCAGTCTCGGTATCTTCCATGTCAAGACCAGCAAGGTATCGATACATCCAATCACCGATAGCACCATAAGCATAATGATTATACGAATTCATATCATCGTTCCAAAACGACCCGTCCGGCTTAATACCGTCCCAATGCTCCCATATCGTTGTGGCCCCCTTCGCGATCGAATACAGCCATGACGGGTAGCTGTCCTGCAGAAGCAGCTTCACCGCTGTTTCATGGTAGCCATGTTCAGACAAGACCAGACACAGATAAGGGGTCCCCACAAACCCTGTCGTCAAATGATACCCATTCTGCACGACCATTTTATTCAATTCACTTGCCGTTCTTTTCTTTGTCTCCCCATCTACCAAACCAAACATCAATGCCAGCACATGAGCCGTCTGCATCGGAGCTGCAAGGCGTCCTGCAGGAGTCACAAACTCATTCCTATACGCTCTGCGAACCTGATATAGTAGCTCACTGTATTCCTTTACATCTTCTGCTCTTCCCAGCACAACAGCTGCGTTTCGAACAATATCAACGGAATACGCATAAAAGGATGTGGCAATCAAATCAACAGGCGTTGCTCCAACATAGCTGTTCTCTTTCGCATCAAGAGCAAGCCAATCGCCGAAATGATGGCCCGTATTCCATAGATATTCCTGATCTCCTTGGTCGCGGATATAACTCACCCAAGCCTTCATACTGTCATATTGCTCAGCGAGCAGCCGTGTATCTCCATAGCAAAGATACTGCGTCCATGGACAAATAACAGCTGCGTCACCCCAAGCCGCTGATGTGTCTTTACTCCATTCAAATAGATCCGGTATGGTAAACGGCACGCTGCCGTCTTCCCGCTGATCTGCGGCCAGGTCCCGCAGCCATTTAGCAAAAAACGGGGCAACCTGATAGTTAAAAGCAGCTGTACGGATAAATACCTGCGCATCTCCTGTCCAGCCAAGCCGTTCATCCCGCTGCGGACAATCCGTCGGAATATCTACGAAGTTACCGCGTTGTCCCCATATGATATTTTGCTGCAGCCGGTTCACCCGATCATCTGAGCACTCAAACTCTCCTGTGCGGATCATATCGGAATGAATGACCTCTCCTGTAAAACCCTTCATCAGCTCTTCATCATCCATACCATCCAGACCTACAACTTTGACATACCGGAAACCCATGAAAGTAAAAACAGGCGCGTAATTCTCTTCATGTTCTCCCTTTGCTGTGTATTCCATCATCTGCTTCGCACTTCGTAAGTTTCCTATATAAAAATTACCCTCCTGGTCCAACACTTCAGCATGGTATAGAACGACCTTGGTTCCGGTTGTTAAGCTTAACTGAAGCCGCATGCGTCCAACCATGTTTTGGCCCATATCCAGAACAGTTTCTCCCAGAGGTGTATGCAGCACCTGTACAGGATGTATCACTTCCGTTACCTTAACCGGCCAGTTTTCTTGTGCAATAAGCTGAGTATAAGGCATGTCTTCAAGTACTGTTCCCTGCCATCCCTTATCATCAAATCCATATGTGCTCCACTCTTCCTCTTCGAGTCTCGCATCATATATTTCTCCATCGTAAATA
This sequence comes from Neobacillus mesonae, assembly GCA_023715865.1. Lineage (GTDB taxonomy): Bacteria > Bacillota > Bacilli > Paenibacillales > Paenibacillaceae > Paenibacillus. The sequence continues at coordinate 350,708 of JAMBOW010000001.1, read as the reverse complement.
CTGGAGTAGCGAAGAGCGCCTTCCGATGCTTTCCACGTAGAATCTGTGCAGATGATGTCCTCACTGCCATCTGCGTATCGAACATGCAGCTCAAGCAGAACCGCACGCCGCTCACCATAGGAAGCACGATGTCCTTTTGCCCAAGACATTCTTCCTGAATACCAGCCGTCTGCTGCCCTTATCGCTATTGCATTGCCTTCTGCAAGAACATCACTTGTAACGTCATAGGTTTGATACTGATGTCGATGGAGATAGCTGGTCCAGCCTGGTGCCAGCAGCTCCTCTCCTACCCTTTTACCATTCAAATGCAAGTCGTAAAGACCTGCTGCCGTGGCATAAATTCGAGCCGAGACAATATTATCCTTGAGCTGAAAGGACTTCCTCAGCATGGTAACGGGCGGGGAATCCGGCCACTCTTCAGCTTGCGGGACAGGAGAAGCTGCGGATGTCGTTATCCAGCTGGCCTGCCATTCGCTGGAATCAAGAAATGCCGTTTCCCACCATCCGATGTCGCTCCAATCGGACACCTCACCAAAATGATCCCACACCTTTACTCGATAATAGTAACGTGTCCTCGAGGTGAGGCTTGGACCGCCATATTCCACTTGTATAGACTGTTCGGAGATAACCTGTCCGCTATCCCATACCAAGGAGTGGAAAATAACATCTTTAGAAATCACCAATTGATAAGCCTGCTGTTTAGTCCCTCTTCGTCCTGAAGTCAGCTTCCAGCTGAAACGGGGTACAAGCTGGTCTGTACCTAGAAAATGTTCACGATACTCACATGTTGCCTGCTTAACTGAGAGTGCTGTCTGCATATTCATCCATATCCCCTGCTTTCCTTGATTATGCTGGCTTGCATTTATCTCCCTTTCATTTTACGATGAATGACAGCGCTTTATATGGTGTGAACTGACATTTAGATAGGGTGAATCGGACATTTTAGAAGGAGTGAGGACCATGACTTCCGCTAAACGGAGAATTGATCTGATGAGAGGGGATATTTTCTTTTCTCAAGGTTTGCCGATTTATATTAATCGCAGTGTGGAATCCTACGAGCTCTCTGAGCATCGTCATGATTTTTTTGAAATCAGCTTTGTTGCTGAAGGAAGCGGCACTCATATATTGGGAGATTCAAGCCTTCCGGTTAAGCAAGGCGATGTGTTTCTGCTTCCGACAAATACTTCTCATGTCTTCAGGCCATCAAATCCAGCGGATAGACAGCCCTTAATTGTATACAATTGCTTACTATCAATGGATGATTTTAAACACGCAGTAGCTCCCCTGCCCGGAAGCGATATAATAAATTCCCTGCTTGTACTGGAGGGGTATCGTCATTACCGTGATAAATATGGAGAAGTGCAGCTCTTATTCCAGCAGCTACACCTTGAATACAGTCAGCAAAGACTGGGAAAAGAGCTCGCTTTATACAGCGGAATATTACAGCTGCTGCTGCATCTCACTCGTATGGAGACAGAAGGAGAAGGTCGAAACAGCGAACCATTCGTTCAGCTCGAATCTGTTTTAAACGTACTGCATACTCGGTACGCTTCCCGGATTACAGTTAAAGAAATGGCGAGTAAAATGGGACTGAGCGAGCGGCAATTTCATCGAATTTTTAAACGACATATCGGCATGAACATGACTGAATATCTGCAAAATGTTAGAATTCATGCGGCGCGTCGTCTACTGCGAACCACCGGGCAAAAAGTCAGTAACATCGCTGCCGCCGTCGGCTATCAGGATTTATCCTATTTTAACGCAATATTCAAACAAAAAACCGGCTGTACACCACATGCTTATCGTCAAATGCAGTAGTGGAAATACCAAAAAAGCAGTGCTGACTTGAACATTTCGTCCACGCAAGCACTGCTCTAAGAAAGAATAGTTAACCCAACTGAATATCCCGTTTTAAATATTGCGACAAAACTCTCGCTATTTCCTTCATGCCGGAAACATCCGCGAGGCTCTCCGCTTCCGGGTTATAGTTCGTATTTGTGTTGACGTCATACGTATAGGACCGACCCGTATGGTCTGTAATAAATTCAATGCCAGCAAAGCTAATCCCATTTTGCGCTAAAAATGCTTCATACTTTGGTATTAATGGGCTGTTGAAGCCTTCAATCACTTCAAACTTTGGCCTCACCTTACCTTCTTCGCCAACCGGGCAGCTCAGGTCGCCGATTTGGCAGGCATCTGCAGGACATAATTGAAAGCCTTCCGAAGTATCTACCCTAACTGCATAATAGAATTTCCCATCTATGAATTCACAGCGGGTAATATATTGTTCATCATTTCGAATGTATTGTTGTATCAACGTAACACCGTCAATAGATTCCTCAAAGGCTTCACTGTTGACATAAGTCGTGAGGCTTTCCGTGTTCTCAAACAAATAGACACCCAGGCCTTTACCAGCCCGATTATGTTTGGTGATGAATGAACGATAAGGAAAATTCCCAGCTCCGTCCAATATCGCTTTTTTTCCTACTGCAGCAACTGTAGCCGGTGTCTCAATTCCATACTTTTGGAGCTCCAGATACTGTTTTACCTTATTAAGTTCAAGCTCTAATGCCCTGCTGGTATTCAGCACTGTTCTTCCGTGATGCTCCAGCCATGCCAGTACATTTGCAGTGTACTCGGGTGCATATCGATGATTACGAGAGTGTGAGGATGCGCTCATTCGGTTATAGAATATGCCTTTGGGCGGACGCTGACTCAAATCCAGAGCTCCTTCATCCAGATGCCAGAACTCATGAGGCACTTCCATTGCTTCAAGGGCCTCTCGAAGCGGGCGAATCCAGCATTCATTCTCATGAATAATGTATACTTTCGTCATGATTGCTTGTCCCCTTCAACATATTTATTCCGGCTCAAACGATCAATCACATTAGCGAGAAGCTTGACTCGCGGCACAAGGGATTCAATAATCAAATACTCGTCCTTACTGTGAGCATGACCACCTCTCGGTCCTAGAGCATCAATCGTAGCAATTCCGACAGAGGAGGTGATATTGCCATCCGAACCTGAGCCGACCTTTTTCTCGCCCAGCTCCTCGCCAAGCTGTCCTGCTTCCTCGCGTATAATATGAAATAGTTCCTCTGTGCGTTTGTTCTTGATCATCGGGGGTCTCGTTATCCCGCCTTTAAGTTCCAGCGTTGTACCTTCCACATCAACTGTTGAACAAATGTCCCTGATTTTTCGATCAAGCTCCTCCGCTTGTTCCGGCGTTTCCATTCTAACGTCAATATTAGCGAATGCATGCGGAGCGATGGTGTTGCTTGATGTACCTCCGCCAATGACGCCAACATTTACATGAATACCTTCTTCAGGATTTGTCAACGCGTGAAGCTTAATGATTTTGTGAGCCAGCTCTGCAATAGCACTGCGTCCTTTTTCAGGCTCAGCTCCAGAATGGGCGGCAATACCGGATACCGTCAAATAATATTTACCGCCTCCCCTTCTTCCGGTTACCAACGTACCATCCTCGTCGCTCGGCTCCACAATAAGTGCGTATTTGCTTAATCTTGCATGTTTCTCAATTAATGAACGTGAATGCACGGAGCCTACTTCTTCGTCTGAATTAAGGATAATTCGTACATTTTTATAACTGTCTGTGCCAGACTCGATCAAATGCTTAATTGCATAGAGCGTTGTGATTTGACTCGCTTTCATATCAAAGACACCTGGACCATAGGCTTTATTCTCATCTCTAGTGAAAGGACGCTCTGCAACGGTTCCTTCGGGAAACACGGTGTCCATATGTGCAATAATGAGAATTTCAGGCTCACTAGCTTCAGGATGTGTAATCACGAGGTTATTCCCTCGTTCTTCCTGTCTTTCGATTTCAACCTCGTACCCGATATTTTCATATAGCTTTGCTAAAGCTTCTCCTACTCGGTCTACTCCCGATTTGAGAAAAGTTCCGCTTTCAATATTAACAATCTCCTCAATCAAGGATAATATTTCGGACTCTTTTTGTTTCCAATCGATATTTGACATGTATCATATTCCTTTCTCCGGAAGTTCTTCGGGATGGATTTGATCGTTATATAAATGACACTGAACGCTGTGACCCTCAGATAGCTCTTGAGAGACAGGCCGGACCTGCTTGCAGATTTCCATGGCATATGGACAGCGTGTGTGAAACACACACCCTGAAGGAGGATGAAGTGGAGAAGGAATGTCCCCCTGCAATATAATTCGTTCCCTTTTTAAATTAGGATGAGGTGCGGGTACAGCAGACAGCAAAAATTTCGTATAAGGGTGCAGCGGCTCAGAGAACAATTTGTCGGTTGGTGCCTGTTCCACCAAATGTCCGAGATACATGACGCCAATACGGTCTGCAATGTGCCTAACCACACTTAGGTCATGAGCAATGAATAAATAAGACAGCTTGTAGTCCGATTGAAGCTCGATTAATAAGTTCAAGATTTGAGACTGAATGGACACGTCTAGTGCCGATACCGGTTCATCACATACAATCAGCTTAGGCTGGAGGGCAAGCGCTTTGGCAATACCGATCCGCTGCCTCTGTCCGCCAGAGAATTCATGCGGGAACCGATTTGTATGCCCTGCATTAAACCCGACGCGTTCCATGAGTTCAAGCATTCTGTCCTGTCTTTCTTTTCTTGTACCTTGGCCATGAATCAGCATAGGTTCAACAACACTATAACCAACACGTCTTTTGGGATCGAGTGATGAATGAGGATCTTGAAATATCATTTGCATGTCTCTTCTGAGCATTTTTAATTCCTTTGATGGAAGTGAAAAAATGTCCCGATCTTCAAAAAAAGCTTTACCTGAAGTCGGCTCTGTCAAACGCAGCAGGGCTCTTCCCGTCGTACTCTTTCCGCTGCCCGATTCGCCAACTAAACCGTAGGTCTCACCCGAATAAATTGAAAAACTAACGTCCTCCACTGCTTTTACTTGTCTTTTACGAACTAAGGATCCACTTCTAGAGACAAAATGCTTTGTTAAATGCTCTACTTTCAGTAGTGGTTCTTCACGACGGGAATGACTTAGATGCTCGCTCATGTTCTAACCTCCCACCTGCTGCGATTTCACGGTAATGCCAGCACCTTAACTTATGTCCAGCTTCCACCTCTTCTAACATTGGCGGGCTTGTACGGCATATATCCGATGCATACGGACATCTTGGAGAAAATCGGCAGCTGCTTGCCACTTGATCCATTTGCGGTACAGTACCTTTTATTTCATATAATTTACCTTTACGGACACCATCGATCTGAGGGATGGATTGCAGCAAACCGAGTGTATAAGGATGCAGCGGATGATCAAACAATGTAACAACATCCGCTTCCTCAATGACTTCTCCTAAATACATAACGATCACCCTTGAGCACATTTGCGCCACTACCGATAAATCATGAGTAATCAGCATAATACCCATTCGCAGCTTGCTCTTTAATTCATTCATTAGGTCCAGGATTTGAGCTTGAATCGTTACATCAAGCGCAGTGGTCGGCTCATCCGCAATGAGAAGACTCGGTTCACATGATAGAGCAAGAGCAATCATGACCCGCTGCCTCATCCCGCCGGATAGCTCATGCGGGTAAGCACGAAGTCTCTCTTCGGGATCTGTAATTCCTGTTAATTCAAGCAATTGAACCGCTTTTTGTTTTGCCTGCGTCTTTCCGAGCTTTTGATGCAGCATAATGGCTTCCGTAATTTGATTTCCAATCGTATAAACTGGATTTAGGGATGACATCGGATCTTGAAATATAATCGAAATCTCATTCCCTCGAACTTCCCGCATCTTATCATCGGACAGCTTCAACAGGTCAGTGCCTTTATAGTTAATCTCACCTTGATATTCCGTCGTCTTCTCATCAAAAAGCCGCATAATAGATTCGGCAGTGACGCTTTTGCCGCAGCCTGATTCTCCTACAACACCTACAGTCTCCTCAGGTTCAATATGGAAGGAAACACCGTCTACAGCCTTGACAGTTCCGGTTTCTGTCGGAAAAATGGTCGTTAAATGTTTAACTTCCAGTAATGGTGTCTGACTCATGAAGTTCCCTCCCTGTCTTGTTCGAAATGTTTTTCTTTCTGAGGCGCTTCTTCGCTCTTGTCTTTGGATCGAGATAATCACGCAACCCGTCTCCAAGCAGATTTAGCCCTAGAATCATAAGAATGATGCATATTCCGGGATAAACCGTCATCCACCAGGCATTAAATATGACATTCTTACCATCCAGCAGCATATTTCCCAAGCTTGGAGCTGGAGCAGGAATTCCGGCACCCAGAAAACTGAGCGATGCTTCGGTTAAGATCGAAACTGCAAAGATAAAGGAGGCTTGAATAATTAATGGAGACAGCACATTAGGCAAAATATGAAGACCGATTATACGAAAAGGCCCTGCGCCCTGAGCTTTTAACCCCTCTATGTAGGTTTTCTCTTTAACGACGAGTGCAGCAGATCTGACGATCCGGGCAATCGAAGGAATGTATACGATAGACAAAGCAATAATGACATTAATGGTTCGGGGACCCATGATCGCAACGATGGAAATAGCAAGCAAGATGGACGGAAAGGCGTACAATCCATCGCAAATTCTCATTAAAATATGATCGCACACGGAATTGTAAGCAGACACCAATCCCACGAGCAATCCGAGGATCCCTGAAATGAGCGTAACGGTTCCTCCGACAATGAGCGATACTCTAATGCCATAGACAACTCGGGTATACACGTCACGCCCGAAATTATCTGTGCCAAAAATATGTTCTCCGCTTGGCGGTTTAAGCCGGTTTAAGGTGTCAATCGCCAGCGGGTCATGGGAGGTCATCCAAGGGGCAAAAAGCGCTGCCAGTGTGATGAAGCTGATCAGTATGGTTCCTGTCGCCAGGAGAGGATTCGTCCAGTACCTCCGAAAGGCGGCATGACGGATGCCAGAAGATCTGAACAGGCTGTTGGTCCTTTTTGATATCATCTGATTTCCTCCTTCCTATCGACGGCCGAGCTTAACACGCGGATCAAATAACCCGTACAGCAAATCAATCACCAAGTTAAGCAGAACATAAGTAATGGTTATGAGTAAGATACTCCCTTGGATGAGGGCAAAGTCTCTGCGTTCAATCGAATTAATGATCAATTGTCCGATCCCAGGAATGTTAAAGACGGTTTCAATAACCGAAGCCCCTGTAATCAGCGTTCCAAATGTTTCGCCAATCACTGTAAGGATCGGTATAAAGGCATTCTTGAGCGCATGTTTATATACAACTACCTTTTCTTTAAGACCTTTAGCACGAGCAGTCTTAATGTACTGCTCGCTTAGAACTTCTATCAGTGATGAACGAGTCATGCGTGCGATTAAAGCAGCCTGCATCGCTCCAAGTGCAATCGCAGGCAGCAGCAGGTAGCGCAAGTGCTCCCACAGTCCTTCGCTGATCGGTTTGTAACCGGCGACGGGGAACCACTGCAGCTCTACAGCAAACAATAAAATCAAAAACAGTCCTAACAAAAAACTGGGAACGGAAATCCCGAGCAGAGAAATCCCCATAACGGCTTGATCCGCAAGAGTCCCTCTTCTTCTAGCTGCGAGAATTCCTATTAACAATGCGATCACAACAGCAATAATTTGAGCAAGTATTGCTAGAGATAGTGTAGGAGGCAATCTGCTAAAGAAGGCCTCGGTTACACTCATGTCCATAAATATAGATTCACCTAAGTCACCAGTAAGGACTCCACCGAACCAGGACAAAAACTGCTGATGCAGCGGAAGATCAAGCCCCAGCTGTGAACGAAGTTCAGCTAGGCTTTCTGCGCTTGCCTCGTCACCTAATATGACACTGGCTGGATCACCAGGTGTGAGATGTATAAGCAGGAACACGACGACTGCCACAACGAGCAGTATAGGTATCAAGGATACTACACGTTGAATGATATATTTGGTCATAGAGTTAACTCCTTTGAAGACCGTATTTCTACTATGCTGCAAACTTTACTCGTCCAGAGAAACATTCCATAGAATCGGTCCTACCAGGTCATCGAAGCCCTTTACGTTATCTCTTACTGCAATCAAGTTCTGAATATTACCAAGTTTAATGATCGGGAGGTATTCCCAGTTCTTCTCATTCAATTGATCAACGAGCGGCTTCGCTTCTTCAATCGATGCAGACGCCTGGATTTGACTTAGCAATTCGTCAATTTCAGGACTGTTCGTCCAACCTGGATAGTTAGCGCCTGACTCCAGAAACGGATATTGATGAATGGTAGCACGAGTAGCAAAGCTCACCGCGAACAAATCAAAGTTGTTCTCATCTGTCCGGCGTTCCTGAACTGTCGGCCAATCATAGACGTCCAGCTTTGCGTTTACACCGATGGATTTCAGCACCTCTTGAGCTACAACTGCCAAATTGTACTGCTCGGGATAATCACGTGTTGTGAGGATCACAACTTCTTCACCGGCATAATCTGATTCTTCAACCAATTGCTTCGCCTTCTCGATATCATTCACATTATATTGATCCGCTCCCGCTTCACTGTACCAATCCGTCTGGGAGGTCAATGCAAGCGACGAATCCAGCTCATAGAACCGACTGTCACTGTAAGCTGCCGTCATTGCTTCATCCAAATTGAGTGCGGTATTGAACGCTTGTCTCAGCTTCTGATCCGAGAATGGGCCAGCCTTCTTATTGAATACATAGGTCACAATGCCGCCTTCGCTGAAATAGTTGCTAACCCCGTCTGTATTATCAATCTGATCCGCGTTATCAAATGGAATACCGAAAGCAACGTCGTATTCACCGGTCATAATTCCAGCGACTCTCGTTGATTCATCTGTTACATACCTGAAGTAAATCTCATCCAAATAAGCATTTTTCTTTCCACTCAGCCCATTGGATTCAGATTCTTCCGCGGCATAGTCTGCAAATTTTGTAAGGTGAACATATTGGTCTGTATTCCATTCCTCAAGCTTGTAAGGCCCTGTTCCGATGAACTCCTTAACTCCTTCGGGACCGGCTGCTTCAATAACTTCTTTTGGCATAATACCGGGAAAAGGTGAAGTGTCTGCCAGGATATAGGATCCAACAAGAGAAGGGGAGTCCAGTGTAAGCTTCACCGTATAATCATCCACTTCCGAGAACTGAGCACCTTGCAAATTCGCCTGCCCTTGTGTTGAGGTCGTGAGCCATTTTTCCATAGAAGCGACCACATCTTCTGCTTTCATCTCTTTGCCATTATGGAAAGTGACACCCTGACGAAGATGGAAGGTATATGTTTTTCCGTCTTCGCTTATCTCATAGGACTCTGCCAGCTGTGGAACAACCTCATAGTTTTTGTTCAGTGTTAACAGCTGCTCATATATATTGCGAGAAACATCCCTTGTCGCTTGATTTGTCGTCAAATGAGGATCAAGTGTAGCTGGATTGGCTGGATATGCAATATCGAGTGTACCTCCAGAGACCGATGCAGCTTCTCCGCTTCCCTGATCAGCAGATTCTTGGCTAGTGGATTCCGGGGCACTGCTGCAAGCTGCAAGAATTACAATAAGAGCTGCAATGAATCCCCTGGATGCCCATTTAAAAGTTGATTTCATTTTCTGTTGTTCACTCCTTAAAATTTAAAAGTTCGAATATTCTATAGTATTCCGCTTGGAATTGTATATAATATATCATGAGCTTGATAGAACTCGTATCTAAGGATCGTAATAGACTCTATTACAAAGTTTAATAGTTCACATATGGGGGGATATTATGGACATTCAGTACTTTATTACTTTCCGAGAAGCCGCGCGATGCCAGAGCTTGACCAAGGCAGCTGAACAGCTGAACTATGCACAGCCGACAGTCAGTGTTCAAATTAAGAAGCTTGAAAACCATTTTGGAACGAAGCTGTTTGAACGAAACAGCAATAAACTGAGGCTGACCGATCAAGGGTCCAGACTGCTTGCATACGCAGATAAAATTGTGGAAGGTTACATGGGGGCAGAAAACCTATTCATTCCCGATTCATCCGTAGATTTGAAGATAGGCACGACGGAAACACTTGCTGCCTTTCTGCTTCCTCCTTTTTTTCAAATGTTCCGTAAGAAATATCCCAAGCTGAACGTTACCTTTTATCCAACATCCGATGAAGAAAACATCCGAAAATTAAAAAACAACGATATTGATATGGCAATCGTATTAAATACTCCGATATCCGCACCAGATCTAAGATCTCTATCGATTCGCATGGAAGAGCTTGTATTTATATGCCCGAATAATCACCCCCTTAGCGGCAGAGATGACGTATCTATTCATGAACTGAATAACAACCCTTTCATCTTTACGGAAAAAGGATGTAAATATAGAGAAGCGCTGGAGCGGTCGATGAACGAGCATGGAGTTGCTTACGAAACGGTGTCCGAAATGGGAAGTATTGAGGGGATTAAACAGTGCGTCATTTTTGGCATGGGGATTGCCATGATTCCCAAAATCGCTGTTGCAGAGCAGTTAAATACGCAGTCTTTATCCGGCTTTTCGATCCAGCGCGGAGCTATTCAACCTTTCTATTCGCAAATTTTGTTGTCAAAGAATAAACATATTACCGCACCTATCAATTATTTAATTTCCTTGTTATCTGCAGATTTTCTTGTCGAAGCTTAATTCTTAGTTACATATACTTATCATAAAAATATAAAAAAAGAGTACCGCCCTCTAGGCAGTACTCTTTTGATATTTTCATAGCTATTTCGAATGTTGTTTTCGTTAAGACTAGATATTATTAGCCGTAAGCTCAGCCAAGACTTGCTTCAGTCTGCCTGGATAATCTGTAATAATTCCACTTGATCCAAGCTCGATCATCCGTTTCATATCCTCAGCTTCATTTACCGTCCAAGGATACACCTGAAGTCCATTCTCCAGAGCCGCAGCCAATTTGCTGGTTGTCAGCTGCTTGAAATAGGGATGTAGGGAATATGTATCTACTCCAACTGCCGCCGGCAGATGCTCATGATGCTGAAAATCCTGATGATATAAAAGTCCAAGCTTAATAGATGAGTTCAAATCCTGAAGTCTTTGCAGGCTGTCAAAATGGAAGGAAGAAACGACCACAGTCTCTATTCGGTCATATTCACGCATTAAGCTTACCAGCTTCTGTTCGATTCCGGCATCCAGTCCGCCTTTAATTTCAACGTTAATAATCAAATCCTTAGGCGCGAGCTCAAATACTTCTCTAAGTGTTGGAATTCTTTGACCTGTGTACTTCGCGTCGAACCAGCTTCCTGCGTCCCACTTTCTCAGCTCATCCAGAGTCAAATCCTGAACAGCTCCGGTTCCATCGGTGGTACGGTCAATCGTATAGTCATGAATGACGACGATCTCACCATCTTTGGAAAGATGGATATCCAGCTCAAAGGCATCACAGCCTTGTTCCAGACCAAGTTCAAAAGAGGCAAGCGTATTCTCCGGAGCTTCACCGGCCGCTCCTCTGTGAGCGATAATCTTAGGCAATGAAGAATTCATCTGTCACACTCCCTGATTGTTTTGTATTGAGTTAGAATATGAAGGACACGTTGTTCATGTTAAGTATATGAGGTTCAGGAGATGAGTTCTACCTTTTTGTGTTAAATGATAGATGCATTTTTTCTTGAGTTTTATATTCCCTTATTTCTTTCAAATCACATTTGTAATATCCCTTTGCGCGGATTTAGTTTAAATGCTGTTTCTCACTTTCAATTGATTAGCTCTTGTGACAACTGTCTTAGACAGATCTGTCTAGCACAGCTATATAGCGTTTAAACACAAAAAACGTAAGAAGGACCCTGTAGCATAGCAGTCCAACTTACGTTATCTATCATTTAAACCTGCTGTATTTTTTTAAACAATGACAATATCCCCGTACATAACATCATTCTTAAACGCGGCGGCCACCTCTTTTATGCAAAATTCCAGCTCTTGATGCGATCGTATTCTTCCTGAGTTATAGACAGCACCGTGCCGTGCTTAAACCCATATGGAAAGCTGAAGCTTGCATCCGAACGGATAAAACGTCCGCTGTCGATGTCATCAGCCAGAAAAGGAACATAGCCCTGCCCTTCACCTTCAACGCCGAAAAAGTCGAGCAGCAAGCACCATCTTCCATCCTTAAGCTTAAATGCAGTCGGCGCCTCGTAAGCATGGTGTCCCAGCTTCGTCATCTCTTCATCAAAGGCTTCGATCCGGACATGCTCTCCAGTGAGCGTTGTTCCTTTTTGCAGTATAATGCCTTCGGGATCTTTCTCACTTTTCAGGAAACGATAAAACAGTCCTTTCTCTTCATAAATAGCCGAATCAATGATACCGCTGCCGTCTTTACGGCAAAGCATCTGAGGTTTAGTAAAATCAACGAAATCCTTCGTTCGTGAATAGTAGATCGCTTTGTGTCCGAAATTGTTGGAGGCATGGGCAGAAGACCAGTGCAGGACATAGTCATCGTTCGTATTGTCATAGATGACATCTGGCGCCCATAAACAGCCGTAGTCCTCATCGCCAAGCTCAATCATTCTCTGCTCCGACCAATTCACCAAGTCATCCGACTCCCACAGAGACAGACATTTGCTTCCTTCTCTCGAAATAGCTGCCCAGCTGCTCTTGTACTTTGTATTAAAACCGTTCGCCAGGCTCAAATCGGTTGCGATAATATAGAATTTCCCTTCCTTCGTACGGACAATCGTATGGTCTCTTACTCCTTTATCTCCCAGTTCGCTCCAAAGCACGGGGTTTCCGTTATTGACCTGCTCCCAGTTCAGCCCGTCCGTACTAAGCCCAAAGTAGACCTGCTCACCATCCGGTGTCTTCTTCTCCTTAAAATGTACAAATAAATAAGCATCCATTGAAAATTCCTCCTCTAGTTATTTAAGCTGCTATAGCGGCCTCATGGTCCGCAGCACGCCATAGATACCGTTTACATCCTCTTCCGGGACGAACTTAACGACAACCTGATTGTTCTTGCCAATAAGCTCTGCCGGAATGAGGTATTCCCTGGTCATAAACTCTCTTCTCCGTTCGTAACCGGTTTCCTCTCTTGCCAGAAGCTGATTGTTCACAAAGATATTCATAGCTCGATTATGATTGATCAGAAAAAAAGTAGCCTGAAGCACATTCTCGTCAGATGGATCAACAGCAAGGGAGTAACTAAACCAGCCTCCTGGGTTTGCCAGTCTTCCATTTTGACCATCCCATGCTCCGCTGAATGTGTTCTCTCCCTTAATCTCATGCTGCAGCTCATATTGATCATTGCTGATCTGAACACTGTCGATGGTCGCATCCTTTACCTGCTGCTCCAATCGTTGAAGCTCTAAATGACGTCTCAGCTCCTCGGAATCCGATTCAACAATCTTCCAATAGATGCCGTAGCGTTCTTCATGCTGCTCATAATGCGGTGTAAAGACGAGCCGATCATCTTCATCTGTATTTTTCAAACGGAACTCGAGTCTGCCTTCTTCCTTAACGATATGCTCTTCTATCGCTCCGATCCATTCTTTAGGTGTTATTCCGTTAGGTATAATAAAATCTTTGACTAGCATCCTTTTCGTCGGTACCCTGACCATAATGCCGGTTGCCGACTGCGTCATGTCATCTGTACCCAGAGCAGCACTTAATACAACGGGACCATATTGAAAACCGACCACATTCGAATGATCAGGAAGACGGGAGGCAAATACCTTGAGCGGCAGCACCAGCGTAATACGATCTCCACTGCTCCAGCTCCGATCTATTTCGATATAGTCTTTTTGAATGTCTGCTTCTATCCTTTTTCCATTTAACCAAAGCGACACATCACTCTTCACCCAGTGAGGCACCCGAATGTACAGCTTAAACTCCTTGTCTTGTCCGTCTATCGTTTCAATGGTGAACTGTACTTCATCGCTTTCAGGGAGGTTTGCGCTTTGCGTCATTGTCACTTCCTGCTCTGAGAAGTCCAATTGGGAGCTAATAAACTGATTTACATAGAGCGCATTGTCTTTATAAAAATAGATACTGTCATTCAGCTTCGTAAAGCTTTCCATCCCTGTACCGGTGCAGCACCAAAAGTGCTCAAATGGAGAGCTGTATATTTTGAAATAACCGGTTGCCATCGGCTGAAAATACATCGTCATTCCCGTCTCCGGATTCTGCGAGGATAAAATAGCATTGATGTAGTTCATCTCATAATAATCAGCGTATTTCTTGTCTCGGGTGAGCTTGAACAGCTCACGCGTCAGCTTCAGCATGTTGTAGCTGTTGCAGGTCTCGCAGGTTATATCCGTGCGTCTTGCATCAAGCACATCCGGCTCACCAAAATGCTCTGCTTCGCTGTTGCCCCCGGTGATATATGTATGGTGGTACACGACAATATCCCAGAACTTCTTGGCAGCCTCAAGATAAAACTTCTCACTTTCACCAAGGGTTAGATAGCGGTTGAGCGCTCCGAGAAATTTAGGAATGGTTGTATTCGCATGCTTGCCTTTTAAAATATCACAGCCCTGCGCGATGGCTTTAAACAGTGGAATTTCATCAAACTTATGTGCTGCTTCCAGGTGTTTTGGATCCCCGGAGATTTTATAAAGGTCATATAAACAATCGTTCATGCCCCCGTATTCTACTGCCAGCACAGTTGCCTGAAGCTCTTGAGACCAGCGGGAAGTACGTGTTGCAACCCAGTCGCCTAATTTACAAACGATATTCTTAGCATCTGCTGAGTCCGTTGCGCGGTAAACTGCAATAAGCCCGGCAATAATTTTATGCATGGTGTACCAAGGAACCCACGCAGGCTGTCTCTTTTCCACGTTATCAATCAAGCCTTCCGGAAAAGCAGACAAATAACCACTTTCAAATTGACAGTCAGAGAGTTCAGATAAGATGTAAGTTAACTTGTCCAACATTTGGGGGTCTTTTGTTTGATCATAGGCTTGAGCACATGCACTTAGAAAGTGACCTAGGGTGTGTCCGCGTATTTCAGTGTCTTCCCAGCCAGGATATTTTTCTGCCTTGGGTGCAAGACCTCGAGTTTCTCGAAACCCTGCAAGAAGACGGTCAACATTATAGTTATGTAAATAACGAAGTTCTTTCTCAAAAGCATTTATATGATAATCTCCGGTCAATACAACCCTGTTTAATCCGAAATCCCTCAAAGCACTGCTTCTTATCGTTTCTTTTGTGCCCATCTCTGCTGCATCCACCTTCCAAGCTCATTTTTGTCGGTTCAGATTGCTACTTCAGAATAACGTTTTAAGATGAATGAGTTAAGTGGAGAAATGTTCGAATTCGTGTAAAAAAGTCAGATACTATTCACAATTAGATATGCAGTTGAATTAACAATCACATCAATCGAACCGATTGTTACGCGATCTGGAACGAATGCATTATAATGAAGCTATGAAAATGATGGTGTGAAAAAGTTAGATCATTCGGAGGACATTCACGTATGTACGGATTTATTTTTAATGTAGAAAAGCCATTGTCATTACAAATGACCGGGAAGTTCGTCTCCCCCTCCTCAGACTGGATACATATGAGCAGAATCCTGATGGATTATGAGCTGTTTGTTCAGACAAAAGGGGAGCTCTATATAGCGGATGATCACGAACAGCATGTGCTGCAGGAAGGCGATTTTCTGCTGATGCCTCCAAGAACAAAGCAGTATGGCTATAAGAAGTCAGACTGCAGCTTTTATTGGCTTCATTTTACAGCAGAGGAACCACATTCTTCTCCCACTTCTATTCATACATATAAGCCGAATCAGAACTGTATATTTATTCCGCAAAAAGGACATCTGCGAGGCATAGATAAGATCATTATTATGATGAAGCAACTGCAGGATTCAATGCGCAGCTACCAAAACCAAACGCTGGGCAATTACATGGCAACGACGATTCTTTGCGAGCTGTATCATCAGGCCTATGCTGTAGAAAAGGTTCCAAGCAAGAAGCTGAAGCAGCTGCAGCTGTACAATGACATTGTGGACTATATCAATTGGAATCGATTCGAACCTCTAAAAGTATCGAAGATCGCAGAACACTTTGGTTATAACTCCAAATATTTATCTCACCTGTTCGCATCTATTGCCGGTGTAACGCTTAAGCAGTTCATTGTGCAGCAGAAGATGGAAGCTGCTTCCTATCTCCTGACAGACACGAATCAAACGATTCAAGAAATTGCCACGCAGCTCGGCTATCATGACAGCCAGCATTTTATGAAATCCTTTAAACAGATTACCCAGCTTACCCCGACGGACTTTCGGAACGCGGCAGCGAACCGGCTGTTGTATTACAAATAATCATTTAATCTTTCAAGCGTAGTAACCTCCGCTAGCAGGGTAATGGCCATGTTCAAGATAATATTTATATACTTTTCCAAATACTCTATTGGCCATCGCCTGAGATTGATGAGCATTCTTCAACTGCACAACTTGGTCTATTGGCATCGTCATCAACGTCTTGTCATGGATTAATGCAGGTATGTCGAGTACAACTATCCCTGACTTTTGCTGCAGACAAGGACCAAAGGCGTATTCAGCAGTCGTTCCCTGAGTGGTTAATAATTCAAACTCTATGCATATTGCCATTGATGCTAACCTCCTGTTCAACATAATGCGTCTGAAATGAAGTAGATGATCTGTTAATATAATACCAAATGATAGAATCATATAAACAAAGAAAGGAGATTCTATGAAGCCTATATTTAATCATGAATGGGATCTAAATGAAACAGAAGCGTTCGAGCTGCAGGAGCGTTTAGCCAAGCAAGTCATTCAAGAGGATCAAGTGAGTGACATCCAGTTCGTTGCCGGTGTTGACGTGGCTTATTCTAAACATACAGACAAATTAATAGCAGCCGTTGTCATTCTCGATGCACTGACTTTAGAAGTCATCGAGTCATCTGTCGTTGAGGACACAGCCCGATTCCCCTATGTGCCTGGACTGTTTTCCTTCCGTGAGCTTCCCCCCATCATCAGAGCATTCGAGCAGTTGTCTACTTCGCCTGATCTTGTCGTCTGCGACGGACAAGGAATTGCTCATCCTCGCAGATTTGGGCTAGCCAGCCACTTGGGTATTCTCTATGATATACCTGCGATAGGCTGCGGAAAGACCCGTTTGATCGGCACGTTTACAGAGCCCGATAACGAAAGAGGGGCCACTTCTCCCCTTATTGATGGCAGTGAAACTATTGGACGTGTACTGAGAACTCAGCGTAACGTCAAACCGATCTTCGTATCTGCCGGTCACCGTATCTCACTCGTTACAGCTTGTGAGTGGGTTCTAAGATTATCCCCTCAGTATCGGCTGCCTGAAACGACAAGGCAAGCAGATCAGCTCGTAAGGAAAGTGATATCATAACGGTCTTGTACAGCCCTGTTGAAGCCGCTTCCCTTTGCAGACATTAAAGTATGGAATATTTTTGGCAGTTCATACCACATGGTAGGCTAAACATAAAAAATAGGAAGAGGATGCAAAAGCATACGATCCAAACGAATTTATGCTAAACACCCGTTTCCAGGGTATGCCTGCCTTTCTTGAAATATTGGTCAACCAGAAACGTTATGATTTCGCTTGGCTGTTTTTGAGAAAATTCAGCCTGATGGGCAAAAAGCATTCCATAAGGTGCTTTCTGGGTATAGCGGTTCCATCGTGGCATTTCTTCTCCTGTTGAATCCTATCCATTCGGGTCCCCGTTACGGATAAAGTTGGCCCAATAATTACACATCTGGCGTGCCAAATCATAATGTTTGCCAATAAAAGGCCGCCAACATTTAGCCAGCGTTTCAAAGAAAAACCAGAGATCTACCGAGTGGAAGGTACCCGGATGATCCCACCCAGGGATCTCTGCATCAAAATTGTAATAGTACAACGGGGAATCCGAACCTGAACCTATATCGGCATTGGCCTGAGCGGCTATACGGATGGCATATTCAATACAGCTTACCGCAGCGTTCTTCTTGCTCTCCTCTAAGTTGACCGATTGGATTCCGCACAGCTCCAGAAATACATCAGCATCGTCACCAAACATATTCGCGGCCAGCTTCTTCAATTCTACAGACGTATCTGCCTCTGGAACGCTAGAAAATTCAGAGGACGTGTGACCCATCATAATCGGCATCTTCCACCACTTATTTTGAAGAAATAATTCAAACGGATTGCCTACACAGAACAACTGATCTGTAACGGTGCCCCAGAATCCCTGGTACTTTACAGCCTTATCGCGAAGTTCGACTGCTCCTATACGCCGGGCTTCCGCAAGCGAAGATACACCGAGATACTCAAAAAACTTCACGCCATCCTGCTCCGCCTCAGCTAAATGACTACGAAGCGGAGGTATACGAGTTCCCGGATACAGTTCCGTAAAGATTCCGCTTTGAACAATCGCCTTTTGAAAGAGCCCTTTATTCTGAGGCGAGGTTAACTGAGTCATGACACTACCACCACCTGCAGACTGACCACCGATCGTAATATTGTCCGGGTCACCACCGAAAGCCGATATATTGCGTTTTACCCATCTGGTGGCCGCCTGTTGATCCAGATTTCCGAAGTTAGCGGAGGCTTCCGGAGCTTCCGCCGTAATTTCGGGATGGCATAAGAAACCGAAAACATTGAGACGGTAGTTGATCGTGACGACCACGATCCCCCTCCTAGCGATTCGCTCACCATCGAACTCCATTTCAGAAGTATGGCCAACCTGAAGTCCCCCGCCAAAATACCATACATATACCGGCAATTTCTCCTCGGTGTGTTTGGCGGGAGTCCATACGTTCAGGTAGAGACAGTCTTCGTCCATTGCGATGTCCGGTTCCACGGCCCACTCTCGGGTATAGATGTTGTTATCATCGATCTCCTGCTTCACCTGCATCGAAATGGGCGCAAATTCGTGTGCTTTAAGTACACCTTCCCAGTCCTTGACGGGCTGCGGGGCACGCCATCGGTTCTCGCCTACAGGGGGAGCTGCGAACGGTATCCCCTTGTAACTTGTGATTCGGGGATCGGCTGCCGGAAGTCCCTTAACCGACCCGTTTTCAACTTTTACAATTCGAAGCATGGTTTAACATCCCCTTTTTAATAGGAATCCTGATATTCACTCTGTATATCTCATTATTAGGTGGGATCTTTCACTTCTGACTTCAAAGGAGCAAGGGCTCCTCTGTTTTGAAAGGGCCCATCATTTTCCTCGTACGACTCGAAAACCCTGATCGGGTCCAAAACCATTTGCATCAAATTTTCCCGGAAACGATATTTCATTATTGTTAACTCCGCCGATCCAGCCGCCGCCCTTTACTACACGCCAGGTATTCTTTGGGCTGTCAGGGTAGTTGTACCAGTCCCAGCACCATTCTCTCACATTACCAGACATGTCATGGATCCCTAACTCATTGGCTTTCTGTATCCCGACTTTTTTCGTTTGATTACGATTGTTCTCGATAGCTGGCCAGCTCCAGTCCCCGGTTAATATCTTGTCACCTGCATTAATCCAGTACCATGCCACTTCGTCAGGATCGTTGCTTCCACTATAGACATAATTTCGACTTTTTTGGCCTCCGCTTGCTGCATATTCCCACTCGGCTTCAGTAGGCAGGCGATAACCGTCAGCGCCTTCATTAATGGTAACGATCCATTTCAAATGATCGTTCTCATTCTTATTGTCCGTATCGGCAGTATTCTTATCGATCTTGTAGTACGGTTTCAAATTTTCCTTTAGACTCCTCTGATTGCAGTATTCCACCGCATCGTACCAGCTCACCATTTCAACGGGCAGATCATCTTCTTTGAAACCGGATGGATTATCGCCCATAATCTCCATCCATTCCTTCTGTGTCACTTCGTATTTTCCGATATAAAAATCTGACAGTGTTATGCTTTTGTCACTAAAAGTGGATTTGCTGCTCTTAAACGTTCCACCCTCTACGTATACAAGATCATCATTTACGCTAGATTCACTTGTTGAACAAGAGCTCAAACCAGCAGCTGCCATGATTAAGAGGAACACGATCACCTTTCTCATTCATTTATCTCCTTTGGAACCTAAGCTGAAAGCAAGACAGGTATGAGCCTGCCTTGCTTTGTTCTGCAGAACATAAGTTGCAATATCCTCCTGATTTCATTTGAATTCATTTAGGATATTTACCAAACTGTCACGTTAGAGCTTCCGCTGCTTTGATACCCCTCTGTTGCCATTACCTGATAGGACCAGCTATTCCCTAGGTGCATCCCTTTGCTAGCCCACGCATTAACGTGATTACTGAACGTGATGGTGGAGTTTACTCCAATAGGACGCTTGGTTTGTCTAACACTCCAATATTGAGGAAAGGTTTGGGTACCATCAATGGAAGGTGCGTTGTATCTCATTGTTGTATAGATGTCGTATGTGCCTCCATCACTGTTCACTGTACCTTTGTAGGTTCCGGTCGGACGATATGTTCCCCAGTTGTCTACCACGTAGTACTCAATTAGTGCATTCCGTGTCCAACCATAGAAGGTCAAATATCCGTTACCAGACGGAGAAAATACACCGGCATTGTAGTTAACGACACGATTGGGCGTGCCATATGTCCACCCTTTACCGACAACGAAATTCCCGGTGTTCTGCCAGTTTACACTGTAGTTTCCGCCAGCCCCGTTCACGGCATTAACCGTACCTCCGCCGTCTGTCCAGTTCTGCCAATAATCTGTCGCAGCGCTTGAGGTTGCGGCAAATACTCCAAAACTCATGGAAGCTGCAAGAACAACCGTCAACAATTTTTTGCTGAATTTGGACATGGTAAATTACCTCCTAAAAATTTAATAGATTTAGTTGTGACCTTGTGACCCAATAACGCTGTAATCTCCCCCTATCTGGTTATTTAAATAGGCGTTGCAAAAAGAGATACAGATCATTTTTCCACACTGGCCAGTCATGACCTCCGCTCTCTTCATACCAAATGTGTGTCACACCTTGCTCCTTCAAGTATTGGTGTAAGTCAATACTTATCTGTTTGAGATTGTCCTGATCGCCGCATGACAGCCATAACAAGCATAGCAGCGATGATGTTTCCGCCGGATCAGGCACGAGCAGATCCGGTGCTTTGGTGTTCGGAGCTGGGGAAAAGGCACCAACCCATGCGAAACGGTCCAAATTGCTGAGCCCGATGTTTAATGACTGTCCTCCCCCCATGGACAAGCCGGCAATTGCCCTGTTGTTCCTTGCTGTGCTTGTGGGATAACGGGACTCGACATAGGGTATAAGGTCATCCATCAGATCGAATTCAAATCGTTCAAACGCTCTTATTTTCTCAGGGTCAAAAAGGTCTCCTTCGGCGCGATCATTAAGCATAGCGCGGCCGTTCGGAAGAACAACAATCATCGGTTCAAGCAGGTTGTCGTTGTAGAGATTGTCGAGAATAATCTGCGGAGCTCCATGGTTGTGCCACTCCGCTTCATCCCCGCCTATCCCGTGCAGTAGATAAAGGACAGGATACGTGAGTTCCGAGGAAAAGTCTGGCGGCGTATAGACCATTGCTTTACGTACATTGCCGACCGTTGCGGATTCATACTCGATCGTCTCGATCACTCCACGAGGTATGTTGTCGCGGTATTGGTCAAATCCCGCCGGTGCTGAAGTTAACATGTACAAATACTCCCTTCACGGTTTGCATGATCCCTTTGGCTGAATATCATGCTCCCACAATCGACATATCCAAAACCCAGAATAGTGAACAGCTTGTCCTCATGACCTTCTGCCATTTCAATCTCGACCGTATGCTCTTTCGCCTGATTTTCATTGAACAAGAGCATGGCATGACAATGTGTCCAGTTCACTTGGTGAGGTTCAACTTTTTTTGGTGAATTCGCCATCCACCTTGATGATAGCGATTCCAAATTGTTCGCTGCCAGAGTCTTTGAAGATCAAAATAAGCCGTTTGCACCGCAGATGCAGCTTGAAGCTATTTCGGTTCTCTGTCTTTCCGGGAGTGTGCATCCAGTTATTCGGGAAGAGTGGCGTACCGTATTCTTGATCGTCCATCTCGCTCTTCTGCAGATCCGTATCGTTGTGCCGGAAGCTGCCTGTGTCGATTCGAGCGAGTTGATCCACGTTCTTTCGATCTAACAGTTTTACATTTACATAATCGTTTCCAATAAGCGGCGCCCTTCTCAGGTCCTGCTCATGAAAATATTGTTGTTTAGATACGATCTCATTTTTTGCTTTCCCGAATTGCTCTACAAGAGCATCCTTCATGCTCACCATGGGCAAATCATAATGCCAGCCTATGAGAGCAAGACGGTCCTGAAGGTTCCAATCGTTCTCAAAAACACTGAACATCAGGATGATCGCGGTGTGATTATCATAGGTAAGCGCTTTCAATAATAAGCTTTCAAAACAGTTGCCCCGAGTCTCATCATCAGCGTCGTTTACTGCAAATTCGACGATAACAATATCTGGCTTGAGCGATAGGCATAACTTTGGAGATGAATGGGTGCAGCACCAGTTCCTTGAGTAATGGAGCCACCGATATAAGCAATAACGACAGGTTCGCCTTCTTGTCTTACCTTTTTGATGGCTCGCTTTAATCTAACATTGTTGCCCTTGTTCAGTCGAGATCGGGCAATCATGTCCAGGTATGCCGGGGAATCGTAATCGATGTTAGTCTCGTATGGGGATTCCGACACTTCCACAGGATCGCGCGGTGCAGTTAACTCCAGGTTCTCATCTACATCTCCTGCATTGCCAAGCATGTAACATCACCACCATCCTTCCAGATAGAATCTACACTCTATGTACAACATGTTGAAGGAACCAACACTTATGGATGATTTTTGGCGGCTCCTTCTCTCCGAGTGTATCGCCTACATTCTTTATCAGCAACCCGATAAAATGTAGGACATATTCAATTTATCATCTCGATTATAGGAACAAAATGTAAAAAAGTGAACTCCTGTGATTTTTAATGCAAACGCTTTAATTTATATACTTTAGCCATGATATAATTTCATAAACAAGATCAACAAAGGAGGAAAACATTGAATACGATAAGAGAAGGTGCTCACGGTACCGGTACATATACTAATCTGTTTCAAAAACTTGGTTATGATGAACAAGCCATTAACATAAAGCTGGAGGATACATGGAACAAACTCTTTTATGGAGATGAGAACACACGAATTTATTATCCGGTGGATGAGGACAAAGGATATATGCTTGACACCGGTAATCAAGATGTTCGCTCTGAGGGTATGTCTTATGGCATGATGATGGCTTTACAGATGGATAAGAAGGAAGAATTCGATCGTCTATGGAATTTTTCCCATACATATATGCAGCATACTGAGGGTCGATACAAGGATTATTTTGCATGGCACTGCAAACCTAATGGAACCCGCTTGTCGCAAGGTCCTGCACCTGACGGTGAGGAGTTTTTTGCCATGGCCCTAATTTTTGCCTCGAACCGCTGGGGTGATGGCGTCGCACCGTATGATTACAAGGTACAAGCCCGAAAAATCCTTAGAGCTTGCTTGCATCAAGGTAAAAATGGTGAGGGCGATCCGATGTGGGATCCACATAACCGGCTAATCAAGTTCGTCCCGGAATCGTCATTCAGTGATCCCTCCTATCATCTTCCCCACTTTTATGAACTGTTTGCTATATATGCAGATGAATGTGATCAAGCCTTCTGGAAAGAAGCAGCAGCGGCAAGCCGAGCTTACCTGCATACGGCTTGTCATCCCGTAACCGGGCTATCACCTGAATATGCGAATTATGACGGTTCACCAGCTCCAATTCAGAAGCATGGTGATTTTAAGCATTTCTACAGTGATGCATACCGGGTTGCAGCGAACGTAGCATTGGACTGGGAGTGGTTCCGCAAGGATCCGTGGCAGGTTAAACAATCCAATCGGATTCAGTCCTTCTTTAGTAACATCAATGTGTCCGATTATCGTCGATATACTATTGAAGGACAGCCCTTCGATGAACCATCCTTGCATCCTATAGGTCTGCTTGCTACCAATGCCATGGCATCACTGGCTGCGGACGGACCGCATGCTGACTTATTCGTCCGACAATTTTGGAACACTCCTCTGCGTCAGGGCGAGCGTCGGTATTATGATAATTGCCTATATTTCTTTAGTCTACTAGCTTTAAGCGGAAGATACCGTATATATTGACTATGAATGAGGGAATTTGTTCACTGTAAACCCTCTTGCGACCATCAGGAGTCCCCCTGACGTTGGTTGTAAACGGATCACGGTGAAAGAAGTACTGACAATGGAAACAACGTCTGCATGTGCGGTAACAATTCTATAGTTCCTCCGCCGTAAGGTAGATAGCCTCACTCTTATCCCTTTACGTGCAATGGCTCATGCGGCGATCTGAGGTTGTTGATCACATCTTATGATCTTACAGGATGGAAATCAGTTAAATATCAACTCGACATTAAGGTATAACCAAAAGCCTCCCGGCCTATTGCTGAGGAGCCTTTTTTATCGCATCAAATGTAAACTCCATTCCTATCGAAGTCTGCATTTGTCACAATGCACTTTTAACTGAACTCACAAAATATACAGAAATTATTAACCAAAGTAGCCCCAATACCTATAGAGGACAAAATATCCACACTGCCTAGAATAAACTAACCCGTATATCTTGCCTTCAGGCTTATTAAAGTTCAGCGTATTAACAGGGATTCCCGATACTCCTGAGGAGTCATGCCTGTCAGTTTCTTAAAAAGTCGGGTAAAAGAATGAGCTGCCTCATAACCGACTTTTATCGCAACCTCACGTATCATTAGATCCGTATGCTGAAGCAGTTCCTTAGCTTTTTTAATGCGGCAGTCGTCAATAAACTCAGACAAGTTTGTTCCCTTCTCTTGTTTAAATAGCCGTGACAGGTAGGATGGGTTAAAATGATGAAGCTCAGCGAGTCTCACCAGAGAGAGGTCTTTTTCTAGATTCTCTTTAATGTATGTGCACAAGGATTGAATCACAACATTTGCACGCTCCTGTTCATTCGATCTCTTGAAATGAACCAATTCATCAGCTGCATGAAATAAGCTCTGCACTGCATCTTTCACACTGGTAAACTCTCCCAAATGAAGCAAACTTCGTTGATCTGGGATGTTCTGTTGAAGTCCCCATCGATTGATAGTCGACTGTAATAGAAGCGCCAGGTTGTAGTAGGTTTCCATAGCTCGTTCCATTGTAATATCCTGCTGCAGCAATTCCCCTACAAGCTCCTCAAGCATGTCGTAAAATGGCTGAATACGTCCGGTTTCCAAATATCCTGACATTAATTCGATTCTACTTGATATCCGCATAGGCTCTTTTATAAGCCCTTTTGAGGGAGCTTTGTGATTATCTGTTAGCACCATCGAGATCCCATCGCCTGTTTTCATCCATTGAAGTAATCTTAAACGTTCATACTGTCTTGTAATCTCTGGCCAGCTGCAACTTTCCCCGCTTAATGTAAATGCAATGGAAACACCAAGTGAAACTAAACATGCATCCTGCACTAGCTCCAGCGTGCCTTCAAGAAATCGAACTAGGTTATTGTCTGTCGTTCCTTCCTCTCGCTTCGTCTGAAGCAGCCAGATCGAATCACCGTAATGGTCTGTGACACTTGCGTAGACAGCATGCTCATGCATGAACGAAGATCCAATAATGCGTAAGGAATTCTGGACTCGTGCCAGATCAGAAGTCGTATCAACGGGTGTATTTAATCTACCTAAGACCATATAAACTGGCAAGGCAGACTGCAATTTTATGTTTCGCTTATACAATTCATCTTGCATTTCGAGTGAAGAAGATGTAACGGCTGTACTATCTTGAAGAAGCTTTCGTAAAAACTCCTCTTGCTGAATCACTGCCAGTTGGGAGGTAACTTCACGAGTTTGTTTCATCAAGTCAAGCAAGCTGTGACTCCGATGAATTTCATCCAACACCTCTTCGACAACAGACATCACCTTGTTGTAGCCTTCCGTTTTTAGTAAGTAACGCACATTCGGTACTTGCAAAGCCCGATAGGCATAGTCAAAATCACTATGTCCTGTCAAAAAAATAACCCGACATGTCGGCCAATAGCCCTGAATCTGTTCTGTAAGCTCAAGCCCACTCATACCTGGCATACGGATGTCCGTCAAAATGATGTCGATTCTAGTGCGCTGCATCCAATTCAATGCCTCCATTGAAGAATAGGCCTTGCATACGTCTAGCCGGTCTGGCATATACCTGGAGAATGTTTCATAGAGACCATCCGTGATAATTTCCTCGTCATCCACAATCAAAAGTCGATACATCTGCTTTCCCCTTCCTTCCATCGGATTCGAATGGTGACTTTTAAGCCCTGCAGCTCACCTTTGGTCAGGATTAGGCCACATCCTTCTCCATATGTCAGTACTAAACGACGATGAATATTCATTAACCCGGTCATTTCATCTGTGCCATCGTCTTGAACTAATCGCTCTTGAAGACTTTGGATAAGGTTTTCTTTCAATTCACACCCGTTATCCTCGATCGTAATCTCGGCATATTCATCTACTAGGTTAAAGCGGACGATAAGTAGACCCGTGACCGTGTTCTTTTCAAGGCTGTGCTCATAGGCGTTTTCAATGATGGGTTGAATGATGAGCCTGGGCACCTGAATATTTTCCATCTGAGGCGGCAATGGCCCGAAGTCCACCTTGATTCGTCTAGAGAATCGCAGCTGTTGGATTTCAGTATATATTCTTGAATGGTCTGCTTCTTCTTTCAGCTTGACAAGATCTGTTCCGTTCCGAGTAATGAATTTGAAATAATCCCCAAGCATGTTAGTAAACTGCTCCATGCGTTCCGTTTCCCCTGTTCTTGCGAGCGAATTTAGAATAAAGAAACTATTGTATAAAAAATGAGGATTGATTTGAGATTGAAGCTGTTTTAGCTCGGCACGCTGCATCATCATTGTTTTTTTGAAATCTCGATCGATAAGCAGTTGAAGATTTTCAAGCATTTGATTAAATCGGGAGTAGAGGAATCCAAACTCGTCTTTTCGATGGTGTGCGATAGGGATATCAAGCACACCCTCCTCCATTTTTTTGAATCTTTTGACCAAAAGAAGCAAAGGAATGTGAATTAGCTTGTAGCTTGAATAGAGGAACGCTGCGATCGCAACAAATGACGTGATTGCAAACAACCAGGCCCAATGATTGAACTTGCTAAGGGGTCTGGTTACAATTTCTTCAGGTAAATACGAAGCCACAGACAGACCAAGGGACTCCATATGGAACTGAGTAACTTGGTACATTGCCCCATCGACCTTCATCCAAAAGCTGTCAGGCGAAGCCATAACGCTATGCTCTCGGTAATTTGAAAGAAGAATATTACTGCTTTGCTGCTTATCTGTAATGGCATGTCCCGTTTTGTTCTCAACCAGAAATGTAACGCTCTCCGGATACAAATTAAGCCGTGATAATTCATTTTGAAACTGCTCTGTATCCAGCTCCACTTGTATTACAAACAGTGCTGGCTCACTCTTCTTGCCTGATAGACGGACGGTACTCAAATTCATCGTATCCTCTTTAATGGTGAAGCGTGTGCCTTTTCCTTGGTTGCCTGAGCTGAAGTATTCATATGAACTCTCATCGAAGTCATCGATACCTATCATTGATGAAATGCTCTTGCCGACTGCAGGAATATGAATAATCACATTTTTGATGTAGGCACTGCTGTTCTTGAAAACCGCTAGTCGTTCAGACAAGTAATTCAACGTATCACGTCGCTCCACCTGATCCATCATATCCCAAAGAATCGAGAGCCGATTGAGTTTTCGATCTTCAGCGATATTAAACTGCTGAAGCTCTATCCATTCCATTTCCCTGTTCAACTCGGCCACATACTGGTTTAACCCTCTTTCTGCTGATAAGGATATTTCTTGGCTAGCATTGTCATAACTCCATTGATACAAATACACTCCCAGAAGAATAAGAGGAAGTACGAAGACCAGATAGGTGATGATTAATCGTGCAAATATACTGTTAAACCATGATTCGGCAGGTATTTTCAATGCATCACATCCAATGAAAAATTCATTATATAGTGTATGGTAATGAGAAAGCTTAGAGCTCCTGAGAGACATCGGTTTGGAACCACGCGTTAACTTCCGAAGTGATCTGGTCTCCCCCCAGCTTGCGCCAGTCTTCTACAAAGCGATCAAACTCTTCAATTGGCCAGCCGAGAATAATGTTCATATAGGTTTCAAGCTGAAGATCCCGGAGGATGATCTGCCGATCAACCATCGTATCCGTTACTCCGCCAGTGAACTGATCATAAACAAGCTGGCCGTTCTTCTCATAGAAATCGGCAATGCTAAAAGCACCCGAAGGTCCGTAGGTTTGTTTCCATCCCCAGCCGCTCTCCACACCTTCCGATTCATAAGCTACAATTCGTTTGTGAATGACGAGAGCTTCATCCTTTAGAGCCGAGAAATCCCCTGTCCTCCTAGCATCACGAATTTGTTTGTAGGCATCGATATTCTTATTACCAGGGAACGGAGTAACCGGGGATAGCTTCCATACCGCTTGGGAATCATCGTTGTAGTAGGTTTCATACTTCGCATGCTCGCCCCAATTCGCATCGAGATGAAGATTCATTAGCTTCACGATCGCTTCTGGATTAGAG
Organism: Neobacillus mesonae; assembly: GCA_023715865.1. Classification (GTDB taxonomy): domain Bacteria; phylum Bacillota; class Bacilli; order Paenibacillales; family Paenibacillaceae; genus Paenibacillus. The sequence continues at coordinate 322,134 of JAMBOW010000001.1, read as the reverse complement.
AATCCTTTTCTAACAGCGAAATATTGCCCAGTATTCGAACGAAGAGGAACGAAGAGACGGTGTCCTGATTCTGCTACAATGGGATAAGCCTGCCATTCAGCACTTGTATCTGTACTCCTGCTGCTTTGAAGCATAAAAGAAGCCCATTGTTCACCATAGAGCATGCCAATTTTTCCATCATTAATCAGACGCAGCTCCTTGCTTCCATTTTTGTAGCCGAAATCCGGATCCAACTGTCCTTCAAGATACATGGTTTGCAATACTTTCAGCGCTTCGCGAACTTCAGGTTGTATGCCGCCATAAGCAAGCTCGCCTTTCGAATCTTTAATCCATATATTTGGAAAAGCCCCGTATCCGGCCATTAGCCCCGCAGCCCCCATGATGGGATCCCATAAATGATTCGTCAGTGCCAGTCCATATGTATCCTGTTCTCCGTTTCCATCGGGATCTTGTTCTGTAAACGCTTTCGATATTCGGAGCACGTCTTCCATGGTTTCAGGTGGCTGCAAATCTAGATATTCCAGCCAGTCGGATCTAATCCACAAGTATTGTGCAGTTTCGATGGATGAAGATGACTCGGGAATCGCCATAAGTTTACCGTCAATTGTGGCAGCGTTGAACGCTCCTCTTCCCTCTGCCTCTAATATATCTTTCGTTAGCGGAGAGGCGTACGTCTGATAAACTTCGGTCAAGTCTTCAATCATTCCGGCGTTGCTTAATTGCCTGAGCTGGTATGGATTGACTTTGACCACGTCCGGGAAACGCCCAGAAGCAAGGGAGACCCCCAGTTTCTGGTTGTATACATCTCCGCTCGCAATCCAGTCGTAGCGAATTCGAATGCCTAATTCGTTCTCGTACAGACGGGTCCAGCGATTATCCATAACTGTCTCACCAGGCAGCTCGCTAATCATTTGTTGCAGTTCTTCTTCCATTTCCCTGACAAAAGAAACTTCTATGGGAGGGGAGTATTTCCCTATCATATATGAATTGTGAATCGGCTGTCCGCCAGGTTGTGAACTTTGTTGTTCTACATTCCCTTCATATTGACTTGCTGGAATACACAGAACAATGAACAGAATGAAGGTCCTTCTTGTTATATCCTGCCATCTCATATTCACGACGACATTTCCCCCAATTCAGTTGGAATGAACACTTCTCTTGCTCTATTATCTGGAATTCCTATATTGTACAACAACTTGCGCCGACTGAGTACAGTAGAAGCCGTCGTTTGGCGACTCCTATGATCTCAATCACACGCTTATGACATGATTACTCGGTATTCGAAATTCGAAAAGTCAGCTGTTCCTCCAATTACTCTTGTTGAATAGACAAACAATCCAATCCGACAACCCATAAAATGATCTAGCTTGTAAATCATTTGATGGGGAATGCCTAAGCTTCTCCACTCCGTTCCATCCAAGTAGGCGAAAGAGCATTCGTCCTGATTATCTACAAAATCCCCATATGCTTTGAGTGTAACGACTGGATCTGATACTGGAATACGTGCATGCTCAGTGGCAGGCTCCTGGTCAATCAGATTTCCGAATAGGGTTGAGTCCTCACTCCTTCTCGCTTGCATAACCAAGTACAATCGACCCTCATTCTTCGTAAGGGATATCATACCTTATGCATTGTTGTACTCACCATGTAATAAGTATCTTCTACACGAATGACATCAGGATCTGGGTAGTCAGCCCATATAATTGGATTCGGATACATGCTTTAATTACACCCCATTTTGCTGGATATTGAAAATATTGAAAAATACCTCTATTTAAATGAATAATAATAACCTTCCGAGCCAAGGTATATTGGCAAAGAAGGTTATTATTCCATTTCCATGAAGATCTATGAGGACATTGGATAACCGTAAGAGTGCCCTTAAGAAACATCGATTCAAGGACACTTCGCTGGCTACGGTTGTATGAGGCCGCCATCCAGGCTGCCTCTCCTTCCTGTCACTTGTCAGGATAGGGATCAATCATACGGATGGTTCCATCCGAATTGTACGTTAACTCGGCAAATTTTACGCAGCGTTTGTAGTCGACACCCCCAGAAAGGGAACAGTCATGATAGAAGAGGTACCACTTTTCCCTAAACTGAACAATGGAATGATGCGTTGTCCAACCGAGCACAGGCGGTAGAATGGTGCCCTGAAACGTAAATGGTCCCATGGGGCTGTCGCCTGTAGCATACACCAGCTTGTGGGTCGTTCCCGTGGAGTAGGATAGATAATATTTGTCATTATATTTGTGCATCCAAGGTCCTTCAAAATATCTACAATCCTCATTACCGGCAGTCAGAGGCTTTCCTTCTTCATCGACGATCACGATCTCCATCGCCTCTGAATCCATAGACAGCATATCCTCGCTCAGCTTTGCGATTCTTGGACCGAGCGCCGGCGCATCCAGAGCTGGACCTTCTGCATCCTCCACATATCGGCCTGTCTGCCATTTCTCCAACTGTCCTCCCCACAGCCCGCCAAAGAGCATGTATGACTGTTCATCCTCATCAATGTAGACAGCAGGATCAATGCTGAAGCTGCCTTGAATGTATTGTTCCTCCGGCTTAAATGGACCTGCCGGTGAGGACGATGTCGCCACGCCGATGCGGAATATGCCTCCATGGTCCCTCGCAGGGAAAAATAAGTAATAGGTGCCGTTTTTGAAAGCGGCATCCGGTGCCCACATCTGACTCGACGCCCATGGGACGTCCTTCACATGCAGCACTTCGCCATGATCCGTCACGCTTGAATCTGGATCAGTCATGGATAGAACGTGATAGTCCTCCATTTTGTACTGATCACCATTGTCATTCACTGGGCCATCGTGATCCAGATCATGTGAAGGATAAATATAGATGCGATCCTCAAACACATGCGCTGATGGATCAGCAGTAAAAATATGAGTGACTAAAGGCTGATGCATGTTAGATAATTTAGACATCCCATGACTCCTTCCAATTAATATATGATCATGCTCATATCAAGGATTGATGTTTAACAGATTCATAATACTACAACAACTCATGTACTTACTTGAGCGCCGCTATTTGTGCAACACGCTGATAGGCTTCTTTGGGACACTGCTTCTCATCGAACAAGAACGGCCAGTTCTTCCGTCCCCGGACAGGGAAATCATCCAGCCAGGTGTAATCATCAGCTGCCCCCCAGAAGGTGACGGCGGTGATATGTTCACGATACTCGTGAAGCAAGCGGAAAATAGATTCATATCTTTCAGCCTGCAATTCTAACATGTCCTTCGTAGGACGAACTAGATCCGTACGTCTGTCATCGAAGCGAAATACCGACACATCCAGTTCGGTAAGCTGGAGCTGCAGCCCAAGCTGTGCATATCGCTCAATCGCGGAACGTATTAAGTCCAGAGACGGATCGTATAAATTCCAATGCGCCTGCAAACCGACCCCATGAATCGGAACACCTTGATCCAGCAGTGAGCGAACGAGTCGATAGATGCGCTCCCGCTTATGTGGATTGGACTCGTTGTAGTCGTTATAGAATAAGAGAGCTTGTGGATCTGCTTCATGAGCGAATTCAAACGCTTTGGCTATAAAGCTCTCTCCGGCGATATCGAGCCATTTAGATGGCCTCAAATATGCGCTTTCATCGTTATCATCTGATATGACTTCATTAACGACATCCCAACAATAGACGACGTCCTTATATCTCCCTACTACAGTCTGAATATGCGAGCGAAGCCGTGCCAACAAGACATCTCGCTCCACCAGACCGCCTGATTCATTCTCGAACAGCCAATCTGTTGTCTGGTTATGCCAGACTAATGTATGGCCACGCAGTGCCATACATTGTTCTCTGGCAAATGCAGCTATGGCGTCTGCGTTCTCGAAGGTGTACAGATCCTCCTGCGGATGCACGCTGGAGAATTTCATTTCATTCTCTGCCGTCAAGCTGTTAAAATGATATGCCAGCAATGAACGCTGGCTCTCTATCGTTCTCGGATTCACTGCGGCTCCAATGTGGAAAGCATCCTTAAATAATGCCTTGAGCGGAGCCTCTTCTCGATTAGGATTCATTGTTACCCTCCTCTTGTTGCCGAATGAAGTCATCACATTAGCTCATCAATCCGAATGCCCGTGAGTTAGGACTCGTATTCGAACCAGTCAAAGTGTGCAGGCGTACGGCTTGCTTGGCCATTACCGGTGGCGTATAGTCCAACTACCGCCCCAGTGAAACACATCTTGTGCACAAAATCCTCAGGGGATATTGCACGTGCAGAGCCTGAACCTAATATCATCCAGTTCACTCCATCTTCTGAACATGACAATTCGTATTCCGTCTCTGTAGATTTGATCTGAAGTATTAGCTCTTCTGCTTCAGTATCGCTCTCGTGTACAATTTCGGACTCTCCTCGTACTGTCAATCGGGCAAAGATCACTTTGCGACCTTCCGATTGTCTTATGCCGAGCTCATAGTGTGCATCCTCATCCCGGCGAATGCACAGTCCAGCCTCTTCATCATCCGTGACTGGAGCGAATGTGATGGAGGTTCTAAAACTGGCCGCCACATGCTGCTGCCTCCGTCCAACAAAAGTAATCTGACCAATATCGCTGAGGCTCGCATCTTGACCATACATGGTCAGGAAACCTGGCTTTTCTGTAAGAGAACTCTTCCCTGCTGACGGATTACGCACGAACATCCAGTGTGGCCCAAGCTCCTCATTAAAGTCTTCTCGAGCCTGTACATTTGCTGTATGGCCCTCTGATGTTGAAGGCATAGACATCGGCGTGCGCTCAACGATCATGTCCAGGCTTACCGTTCCTTCGTTATTGTCAATATGCGGCCAGCCATCGTTCCAGATGACCGGTGCAAGGAATGTTTCCCGTCCAAGTACACTGTATCCGTCCTCAGTCAAACGAACACCAAGAAATACAGCCCACCAGTCACCTTGATGATCTTCCACAAGGTCAGCATGTCCCAGATATTGAATAGGATGGTCCAAATTGCGGTGGGTCAGAATGGGCTCCGGATAGCGTTCAAATGGACCATAAGGGTTGTCGCTTCTTCCAATGATTTCGCGATGCTCCTTGGCCGTTCCACCCGAAGCAGACATCATATAATACAAGCCATTGATTTTGTACAAATGCGGCCCTTCCGTCCATGGTCCACCATCTCCGTACCAGACAACTTGGGGTTCAGTAAGCGCCTCTCCGGTCTCAATATTGATCTCGTACTGAATTGCATGAGAATCGTAATCCGCACCTTGCTGGGCCGTAACATAGACTTTGCCATCCTCGTCAAAAAACAAAGAGGGGTCAATTCCTCCATAAGGAATTCGAATGGGATCAGACCAAGGTCCCGCAGGATTGGTGGCGGTAACGTAAAAGTTGCCGATCCCTCTTACATCTGTCGTAATCATATAAAATTTACCTTCATGATAACGCAGCGCAGGAGCATAGATTCCGTCCGAGCTCTTCTGGTCGGTCAGGTCAAGCTGGCTGACTCGATCCAGTACGTTCCCAATCTGCTGCCAGTGAATCATATCCCGGCTCCGAAAAATCGGCACACCGGGAAAATACTCAAATGAACTGCAAATGAGGTAAAAAAACTCTTCTGCCTTCACGATACTCGGATCTGGGTAGAACCCGGGGAGAATTGGATTGGCATAACGGATTGTATGTGATTGAAGCTGTTGCATCTATTCCTTCACACTCCCTACATTTAGTCCAACGACAAAGTATTTTTGCATGAACGGGTATACGAACAGAATCGGTACTGAAGCAACAATGGTCACGGCTGCACGAATAGAGATTGGAGTTACCTGCGTTGTAAGCTCCGCGCCAATACCATTAGCTACGGAAGGATTACTGTTCGCATTCATACTGGAGGATAAGAGTTTCATTAATTCGTATTGCAGCGTGCTCAGTTCTTGACGTGAAGACGTGTACAGGAATGCATCAAACCACGAATTCCACGCACCTACGGCGACGAACAGTGCAATAGTCGCAAGTACCGGTTTACATAGTGGAAAAATAATACTCCAGAAAATCTTAAATTCACCTGCACCATCAATCTTGGCTGATTCAATCAAGCTCTCAGGAATGGTGTAAATATAAGTACGAATAACGATCAAATTGAACGCACTGATCATGGATGGTAGGACATAAACCCAGAAGGAATTAATTAAGCCCAGGTCCTTAATTAGGAAATATCCTGGAATAAGTCCTGCATTGAAATACATGGTCATTACAAAGATCGTCGTAATCTGCTTGCGGAAGATATACTCCCGCCGACTCAGGGTGTAAGCGAGCATAGAGGTTAAGAAAATATTAAGAACCGTGGAAAGAACTGTACGCGCAACAGAAACAAAAAACGCGTTATAAATGGTACCTGACGCAAATACCGCATGATAATTCTGCAGGGTGAACTCGCGGGGCCATAAATATAATCCACCACGAATCGTGTCATTTCCTGCATTAAACGAAACAACAATCGTATTTAAGAAAGGGTACAGGGTCACCATAACCAGCATAATCATAAAGATGGTGTTAAACGTATTGAACAGGAGCGGTTCGATACCCCTGCTGCCCGGACGACGTTCAGCTAGTGATGCTGTATTTCCTGAACCCGATAACGGTGTTTTTTTCATCATTATAAGAGCCTCTCTTCCCCGAGCCGCTTGGCAGTCCAATTCGCTAAGAGCAGGATTGTAATGCTGACTACGGTCTTAAATATTCCTCCAGCAGTGGCGAGTGAATAGTTGCCCTGCGCAATTCCGTACTTGAGTACGAAGATGTCAATGGTTTCTGACCAGTCAACAACCAAACCATTTCCTAGCAAGTACTGAACCTCGAAGCCTGCTTCAAGAATATGTCCAGTCTGCATAATCAGCAGGATGACAATTGTAGGCTTAATGGCTGGCAAGGTGATATTCCACATTTTTTGGTAACGATTTGCTCCATCAATGTCAGATGCTTCATACAACGCAGGATCGATGGAAGCAATAGCCGCCAAATAAATAATCGTGTTCCAGCCGACTTCTTTCCAGATATGTGAACCCGCAACGACCCCCCAGAAATACTTTCCTTCGGTCAGCCAGAGTATAGGCTCATTTATTAAATTCAACCTCATTAGAATATCGTTCACAATACCGTCAGAAGCGAGCGATGTCGCCACGATACCCGTAACGATAATCCATGATAAGAAATGGGGAAGATAAGAGATGGTTTGGACCGTCCGCTTCCACATCACCTTCTTGATCTCATTGAGAAGGAGTGCCAGAATAATGGCAGTAACAAAGCCTAAAATCAGGTTAATAATACTCATGGCGAGCGTATTTCGAAGCACGCGTATAAAATTGTCATCCGTAAACAAGAATTCAAAATGCTTAAATCCTACCCAGGTCTGCTCAGAGAAGCTTCGTGCAGGCTTATAATCCTGAAAGGCCATTGTCCATCCCCAGATTGGCACATAAGCAAAGGTAATAATGTATGCAAGCAGAGGAACAGACATCCATATGAGCTGTCTTTGTGCTTTGATGTTCTGCCAGGTAATCTGCCTTATTTTCCGTTTTTTCTTCGGGTTGTGCGGATTGGATCCCGCTACAATTTCCTCCATAATATCAAGCTCCCTATCCATCTTTATATTCGAACGAAATACGACAGATTATCATTTCATGTATGATTACAAATCATGTACAATAGCAATTTAAATCAGGAAGGAAGAAACGCTTCCTTCCTGATTTCATCATTGCTTTATTTCACAGACCAGTTCTCAATTCTCCACTTCAGAACTTCATTCATGCGGTCTTCATATGCCTGGATATCCAGCTTTGAAATTTCGGAAACGTATTCATTCCAAATGCTTTCGAATTCAGAGGCACTTCCAGCCAAAATCGCTCTCGGTAAATATTTGGTAGACAACTCATTTAACTTTGTACTTGCGATATTGGCTGGGGATCCATCAACAAGATCCACAGACCAAGCTGGATAAGTAACCGGATTTTCTGGCGGAGCACTGAAGAAGTCTACATAACTGTTAAATCCGTAAGCATCCAATACTTCCTTGTCGAAAGGTCTCAGACCTGCTTGATATTCTTCTGGCTGATTGCTTGCCGATGTTGCATTACCATCGCTGAAGTAACCTTCCATTTTGGGTGCGGTTCCATAAAATGCATCAGCCTTGTTAGCCAGCTTCCAAGTAGCATCTGCGGCGTTATCACGCTGCTCCTGTGTTCTCATGAAACGACCTTCTTCATTGACGTAGTAGTCCTCGTCCTGAATACCCCAGGTGAGGGTTTTCTGCCAGTCTTCTTCCATCAACTTATCCAGTGTTTTAATGATTTTGACAGGATCTTTAGCACTCACGGTAATACCGAAACCGTTGTTAAGGTTAAGTGCTGCACGGTCACGATAATAATCTTTGATGCTGCTATCATAAACGAGCGGGAAGCCTACATAAGTGCGCTCGATTTTGTTTTGCGTAATTAAAGAGTCTTCTGCGCTCCCGAAATTCCAGTGTTGGTCAAACATACCGAGCACTGCTCCACTGGACAATTTGGCCATATATTGATCATAGTTTTGAGCGAAAGCTTCTTTGTCAAGCAGACCTTTTGCGCTGATCTCGTTTAGCTTCGAGTAGTAATCTTTGGCATAATCTTTGTCTGCAAAGATCTCAGCAATTCCATCTTTTACTACAACGCCGCCATCGTTAGGATGACCGATCAGATGCTGTGGTGCGTTCAGCAAGCCCCAGTTCTTCCAGTCGTAATTCAGAATTTCAAAGCCAATGGTTGGCTGTCCGTCAATGGTCGGATACTTCTTTTTGTATTGCTCGATCAAATCAAAATATTCGTCCAGTGTTTTTGGTGTCGGATAGCCAAATTCTTTTAATACTTCTTTTTGAATCCAGAAGGCTGGTCCGCTGTAGTAAGTATCAGCTACTTCACCGTTGTACGCGCCGTAGTTAGGCAGGTAATAAATATGTCCGTCATTAGGATCCTTCATTTGATTCCAGTATTTTTCGTAATGTTTCTTCAGATTAGGAGCATGCTCCTCGATCAACTCTTCAAGTGGAATGACTGCACCCGCTGCTGTTAGTTTGGTATCCGCAGAGATAAGGTCAGGATAATCTCCGCCAGCAATCATAACACCCAATTTTTGGTTTTTGTCACCAGCCAAAAATTCAAACTTAAAGGAAACGCCAAGCTCATCTTTTATCTTTTTATAAATCTTGTTGTCAGCCGTTGGCTGCTGTCCGGCCTCGTTCAGAAATACCGAAATTTCTATCGGTTTGTCAGCCTCCACGTCACTTCCTTTTTCTCCACTGCTTCCTGAATCGTCTGCACCGCTAGAACAAGCGGCCAGCACAACGCTCAGTGACAACAACAGTGTTGCTCCCTTGCGGAAAAACTTCTTTTTACTTTCCCCCATAAAGCACCTCCAAGTTTGATTCGGACTTAAATGTAAGCCCTTTCAATTGAACAATTTAATTATAAAATTCATGCTGCGATGAAACTATATTCGAATTAAAGCTCTTTCCGAGAAAAGTTCAGGTATTCTAATTACATGAACCGGGCTAAATGTTTTTCTTATATTCATTGGGAGACATGCTTAACCGTTTCTCAAACTGCTTTAAAAAATGATGGTAGCTGGAGTATCCAACTTTCTCCGAGACCTCGCTATTTTTGTACTGATTCATTTGAAGTAACCGACAAGCTTCCTGAATCCGCAGATTATGTAGAAGTTCATTAAAACCGATTCCATTTTTACGTATCAGCAGTTGGCCTAAATAAGCAGGATGCAGAAAGAATCGTTCTGCCAGCTTTTTAATGGTCAATCCCTCTCGATAATGCAAATGAATATAATCATTAATATCTTGGACAATTCCATGTGTTTCAGAGGCGTTCTCCTTAAGCAATAGCTCGAAGCAGACTCGCCCGCAGGATTGCAGCATACCGATCAAATCGTTAAGGGTCAGCAGAACTTCATCCAAATTCGGGATTTCAAATAGACGGTTTAAGGATCCTGAATCCTCCGCTAGTTGGGCACCCATATATGCACGAATTTCATGGAGTAAGTAAATCACGAATTTACGGGCCTCGTCGGGGTGAACCCTCAGCTGCCGGAAGGATTGTTCAATAAGCGCCACAACAGATTGGTAGGCGGCATGATCAATAAGCTGAAATGCTCCCCGTATTCTCTCCAGCAGATGCACCTGATCGTAATACCATTGAAAAGCTTGATCCTTAAGCGCTTCATAATCCATAATCAATTTTGTATTCCCATCATAAAATACATGCAGTAGCGCTTTCTCTGCCGTTGTTCGGGAGTGGCTGATACGCGTGAGGGAGGACTCGGCTGCTCCAATCGCCATAAATGCACGAAAGCCCTCTATACGATGAGCCAATTCCTCTAACCGCTGTCTAACCGTGTCTTCGGTTCCCTTGGCTGCAGAGTCTGTATCATCAAACACGATGGAAACCAGATTATAATGCAAGCGAATGATGTACATCATTTTCGAACCGTTCAGAAACTCCGCGGCAATCGTACTCCATCGCCCATAATCTTCCCCCGCCACCTGAATCAAGCACACATTCCAGGCACCGGATGACTGAGACAAGGACTCCATTAAACGAGCTGCTTCTGCGGACAGTTCTCCGCCCATAAGGGCCTCCTTCATGAGCAAATGCTCCTGCTCTCTCCGTGCGACCTGACCAATATGAAGCTGCTCCTGCTCCTTGATCAATTCCTTTCCCATCTGACGAATCTCAAGCTTCGCTTGTTCCTCATCCAACGGTTTAAGCAAATATTGGGAAACTTTAAATTTAAGTGCTTTTCGAGCATAATAAAAATCGCTGTATCCTGTAAGAATAATAAACCTGGTTGATTGGTTGCCTCTGCGTCTCCATTCCTCAATCATCTCCAGGCCATCCATAACCGGCATATGAATATCGACCATGACAAGATCTGGACCCAGCTCCTCCAATCGGTTCAAACCTTCGGCTCCATTTGTACAGACCCCGCACACCTCAAAGCCAAGATTCTCCCAGGGTATCATTAATTGTAAGCCCTCGAGCGCCAAGGGCTCATCATCAATTAACAGCACTTTAAATGCCATCTTTCATGCCTCCTTCTTCACAGTGACGTTCCAACAGCTGCAACGGAATTTCAAAGGACACCTCCGTCCCCACCCCGATCCTGCTTACCAGGCTAAAAGTCACTTTATCGTCATAGTACAATTCAAGACGACGATATACATTACGCATTCCGATATTATATCCTCCGCTCTCTTCCGTGCTTCGCATATGATACAGAACCTCTTGCAGTCGCTCCTTGTCCATACCCTTGCCATTGTCGGATACGACAACACGCAAATGCTCTCTCACGATTTCAGCCCTAATCTTCACGCAGCCAAGACCCTCAATGGCTTGTATACCATGTTTGCAAGCGTTCTCCGCTAATTGCTGGATACTCATTTTGGGTATTTTATAAAGCTTTGCCTCATCAGTGATATCAATATCGTATTCAAATTTATCCCGAAAACGGAATTTCTCAATCCCCAGGTACATCATTGTAAAACCCATCTCCTCCTCAAGAGTGACGACATCGTCCTTCCAATTGAGGAGACGGCGAAGCAGCCTGGACAGATCCTTAATAATGCCCTTGACGTCTACATAATTATTTTTGGTACTAACCACAAGGAGTGCATTCAGTGTATTGAATAAAAAGTGGGGGTTCATCTGGCTTTGCAGCATATTAAGCTCAGCGCGGATGCGTTCAGCCTCCAGGCTTCGCTGCTGAATTTCAAGCTTATAAACGTTGTTGATTAGTGACTTTATTTGAGCGGTCATCATATTGAAATTGCGAATCAAATGGCCGATCTCATCCTGTCCACCGTCCATGTTGATCAGCTCAAATTTTTCATTCCCGACCTTTTGCATATGTCTGGATAGTCGCTTTACCCGATAATTGTAGGAACGCAGCATAACATAGATGAAGATGGAAGTGATTAGAGTAATAATCCCGGCCAGCATACCGAAGTATAACTGCATAGATAACATTGCTTCTTTGACACGTGTTTCCTGAGGGACACCAATCAATTTCCACCCTTTCACATAGCTGGCATTACCTATAGGGACAATATGTATATCTGAATCTGCCATTTTATTCATATCGAAAAATGCGTATTGAATGTCCACCTCGCCATGATATTTATCATCCGCTGACACGATGATTTGATTGTGATCATTCACCAGATACAGCTCAAGAGAACTTTTTTCTCTTGCGATCACGTCATAGAAACGATTGGGGTAAAAATCGATTCGTACCAGCTTCTGATAAGAGTTGTGTGCGTAGTAATAGTCCATTTTTTCAATTATGCTTATATACGAAGAGGTTGCAGCACGATTATTGGCTGCCTGATCACGGTATGCGAGTACTTTAAGAGGTTCCCCCGCCGCTTCCCACTGCTGATACCAGGTACTAGAGCGCATGGTGCTGTCTAGAACATAGTAATCCCCACCGGAAACAATGGTTGAATTGTCGGTATAAATGCCTATGCGCTGAATTTGGTTATTCGTTGGAATATAAGAAGTCACTCGATGGCGAAGCAGATCATCAAACGTGTTGTAGAAATCCAACTGGCTGCTGTAATCCCGATCCATGGATTCGGACAACGACTTGTCCGTGATCAAGGCATGACTGACAGCAATACCGCCATCAATCATTGAATGGATGTCCTTTCTCGCCCGCTCCAAAGATATTTGCAAATTTTGCTCTTCCCGTTCCTTGATCAGCTCAGACATGCGATCCATGAACAAATAATAGCTTGCGAAGATGGGGATTAAAATTCCAATTACAAATATCAGTATAAATTTATAATTCAAGGGAATATCGTTTACAATGCTTCGGACACGGAATTTTCTAAACATGTTGGGTATCGCCATCCTTCGTTCATGCTTCTTATCTTTTCTAAGGCTTATTGCTGTTTTCTATATTGCGATGGTGCCATGCCCGTCATCCGCTTGAACTGACTTATAAAATAGTCCGCACTCAAGTAACCCGAATGTGCCGCTACCTCAGCGATGCTTATATTGCTTTGACGTAACAATCGTTTTGCCTCTTCAATCCGCTTATCATTTAAATACTCCCGAAAAGCCTTTCCCGTCTGCTGTTTAAATGCTTGGCCCAAATAGTTGGCGTTCATATGAAATTTCCGGGCTATCTCCTGTAGCTGCAACTTTTCCCGGAACTCCTGATTAACATACTGCTCCACCTGAAAAATCGTACTGCATTCTTTTCGTTTTCGCTGTGACTGGAGCGCCTCCATAGCATAAAGGCTTAAAATAAGTCCGTACTCCCGAAACGCAGGATATGAGTTTATTCCGGTAATGTCACCTGCCATTTTTTGAACGTGCGCAACAAACTTGTCCTCATCCCCCTCCAGCTCCTTCAACTGTCTGAGAACACCCATTTCAAGAGCAATCAATTGAACTCGAACGTACTCAATATCCGACACAGCCATCTCCGAGTCAGGATTAACAAGCATCGCCTGCACCTTTTCCTCCACCCTGCGCTGTTCTCCTGACAAAATGGCTTCCATTAGATCCGTCAAAGCTTTTTGGTTCACTTTAGCCACGCTATCTTTCTGTGGCAAATCCTGATGAAGCACAAAGCCGGATCTATCCTGATAGCGCTTCCATTTTAATGCGAACAAAGCTTTCTCATACGCTGAGCGCACGGCGAATACTCCGCCTGATTCATGACCTAATGCCACAATAATCGCCCCACGATCAGAATATATCTCAAACAGACCTCTGGCCATCGCTTCAAGCCGTATAAGGGAATCATTAATGTCGGCAGCAAACACTCCGATGTTTCCTTCGGCATCTGCAAAAGGTTCCGAACAATGAATACCAGCAAAACTGTGCAGCCGTGCTTTCACTTCTTCCTTACTTATATCCTTTGAAATTAGAAGACAGGCCATGCTCTCATGACCTTCCATTCGAAGAGATTTTCTCACCTCATCTTGCAGTTCACTGCTGTCATCGCCTTGAAGCAGGCGATTGAACAAGCAACTTACATATAAGGCATGTTCGCGTTGATGCACTTCCGCCGAAGCGTGCTCCTCCAGAATTTTACGGCCTATAAGCTCCAGTACCGTTTCAATTTCAACCTCATCAATCGGCTTGAGCAAGTAATCCTCCACACGCTGGTCCAGCGCTATTTTCGCATATTCAAAGCTATCATATCCGCTTAAAATGACAAATTTGGGTGGTCTGGCCAGCACTTGTTTAGAACGGTCTATCAATTCGAGACCATTTACCGAAGGCATTTGAATATCTGTAAACACCAAATCCGGCTGAAGATTCTCAATCATGGTCCATGCGGCATTTCCATTATCGGCCTCACCGCATATTTGAAAACCGTATTTATCCCAGTTAACCATGGTACGCAAACCCTCTAGTACCCACGGCTCATCATCCACAAGTAAAACATCCATCATTCATGTTTACCCCTTCCCATTGAATATACCGAACCTTAGAAAAAGGTACCTTTTTAATTATCTATAGCTTTCATCTCGTATACAATAGACAATACTTTATTTAACAGCCAAATCTTTACCTTTTAATGCGAATAAGGATGCACGGTACCTCAATACGTTAAAATGAGATCTATTTACTCCGATATTTTTAAAATGTTTCTTGTGAATTCTTTAGTTTATTATAAACAATTATTTGGAAATATTTTGCACATTATCGTCAAGTAGTCTCGAAAACTGCTGTAAGCTGAATCTGTTTTTCGGTAGAGCTTCCCTTTAGCTTAATCTTTAATTGGCTATAGGTACTTATTATAATTACATTAATGCATCGAGGGGCATCGAACCCCATTTAGTACTTATAAATAATATTAAAAAAGACCGAGTTTAACTACAACCGGTCTTTTTTAATATTTTTGCTTAGCAGTCGTTTCCCGTCACTTCAATCATTAATTTAATGTGGTTGCACACAGAATCATTCCACTTTTATGATCTTGATAATGTAATAATTCGATTGTATCTTTATAGCAGGTTATATATGTGATGCTTTATATATAATGGATATAACTTGAAGTTCCTCATTCTCTCAGGAAGTTAAGTTTGCCTCATGTAAAGTTGAGAACTTACTTGGTCGAGTCTCTCTTTAATCAAGATTGCATCCGCATATCTATCAGGAATACCCTCATAACCATAATAGATGCCTGCCAATCCGCCAGCTATAGCGCCGATCGTATCGGAATCTCCTCCAAGATTAGCGGCTTGCTGCACGACTTCCTCAAACGTATGCGTATTGAACAAAATATGTAATACCCATCTGAAGGTATGCACTACGTAACCGCTAGGCGGACAATCCGGTTTCGCCTGTATAACGCTTTCATATTCACTCCCAACCACTTCAGCGAGGATAGCTCCTCTCAAGTCTTCTCCACGCAGGAGACGGTTAGCCATTCGATTGTACATAAGGCAGGCTTCAGTACATCTTGGATCATAATGGGTCATTCTCGACTGCAGAGCAGTCACTCGCTCTATTTCATCTAAGTTGTTATAAGCTAGTGCAGCGGGCAGGCATCGCATCAGAGAGCCATTGCCGCCGCTTTGCCCCATATCCACGTGTGCAATAAAAGCTGCTTCGTACCAATCTCCCTCATATTTCTCAAAAACATGACGGATAATATTCCCTATGTCCTTAGGTCTTGATTGATACCATTCCAAAAAGAACCGACCGATACTTTCTTTCGGATCATCTGGATTTTCAAGGATACCTTGCGCTACGCAGAGCGTCATCATCGTGTCATCGGTGACTTCCCCCGGTTCTAGCTGCCACACCCCGCCGCCGATGATTTCCTTCAAATATCCGTACTTCCCTTCAACCTCTTTAGCACTCATAAACTCTGTCGTTCCGCCAAGTGCATCCCCAACAGCCACCCCGTACATTCCACCTTTAATACGGTTGATTAAGTCTTCCATTCTATCACCTCACTCTAACTTTATTATATCGAAATCCCGTTATATGCCAAAAGTTCCAAGTGGATGTTGCCATTATATCATTTCCAAATCCATAAAAGGGTTTGAAAACTACTGTGACGATTCTGCCTGCTTGCGGTAACTGACACGAACGCCAAACTTCGGCTTTCTGGCTTATCCTTGTTAAATGGGCAGGATTGCTCAATGGTGCTGTTGAATACTCTTCATTGCAGGGATTATAGTTATTGAGGGGGTTATAGAGGTGTACGGAGTAGTTGCACATTTTGACCAGGATACAGAGCTCTATATAAAGCAGATTTGGAAAGAGTTGAGTGATAATGCAGTTTCCAAATATGCAGAAGAAGTACAAGATAGACGACCTCATATTACGATAGCAGGTTATGACTCTGACGTAGATACCCGGAAATTCATAAGCGATTTCAACTGCTTTTATGAATCTAAAAAACAAATTCCAATCACTATGAACTCGATAGGAACCTTTTTAAACACGGGAATTTTATACCTTGCCCCTGTTCCTTCCAAAGAATTTTTAACGCTCCATGCTAATCATCACAGTTTCTTTGAAAACTATCGAATGAATGCTGAGTCTCAATATCTTCCTAATAACTGGATACCTCACTGTACCATAGCGAACAGATTAAACGATGAAAATTTAAAAGAAGCGATGTTATACTGCACTAAAAGAATCGAAAGAATAAGTGCTGTTATCGTTGAAATATCAATAATCGAAGCTATATACGAGAATAATAAATGTATAAAGTCACCATCTATTCATACGAAGGCTTTGGGCATTGTCTAAAATTACAATATAACCAAAGTATCACCTCCCATTGCAATCGCACTACTCACCAAGACGGTTGTCTTATGCTCAAAAATCAACATTAAAGTTTGACCTAGCCAAAGAAAAAAGAACAGCTGCTAACCGGTCAGCTGCCCATTTCTTTTGGTATAAAGAAGAAGATATTCCATATTCCAAGACAAATAACTCTTAGGATATTTTCCTTACTGCAAACCATAGCTCAATGAAATTTAGTCCATCTTTACTCCCTGTAATTTCGAATTCCATTCCATCGACCAGTTCGTATCCTGCAGTAGGAAGCCACTCAGAGAAGAATCTTCTATATAATGTCTCAATCGTTTCATCAAACTTATCCCATGTGAATGGATCTGATGAAAAAATGGCCCAAGTTTGAGCGGGTATTGTTATACTAGCGTACCCATCCGTTTTACTAGAGTCTCCTTTAAATGCACACAGCATATAAGGAAAAGTATCCTCTTCTGTTTTTTTGTAACTGCAAACAGCATGTACTTTATAATAGTCTTGATTAAAAAAGATGGGTAGGTCGCCTGCGTTAGCCGCAAGTCTCTCAACCTCTCCGTTAGCATGGCTATGCTTCCATAATTCTGCCGGAGTGTCTACTCCGTTAGTTTGAAATATTTTTTCAATTCCGAATACTTGAAAAGATTCTTTTGTCTCGATACGATAGTTCATTGCCTTCTCCCCTTTAATTGAAATAAGGAAGGAAAGCCGAGGATAGGCTTTGAGAGCAGTCCCTTCTAGACGGGCCATTGCAGGATTAACGCCATGCAAAGATTGGAAAGCCCTTGCGAATGAAACAGGTGATTCATAACCATACTTTACGGCAATATCAACAACTCTCATATCGCTATTCTGCAATTCAATTGCTGCTAGGGTAAGTCGTCTTCGTCTTATATATTCCGCAAGTGACACATTCGTAATAAATGAGAACATTCTCTGAAACTGATGTGATGAACAGCAAGCACATTGAGCCACTTCATTCAATTCAATATCTCCGGTTAAATTCATTTCGATGTAATCCAGTGCCCGATTCATTCTCATAAGCCAATCCATCTGATCCCTCCTCTTAACAGAAGTATAGTAATGCTGTGGCTTCGTATCGCAACTATTTGTGCACATTTAAGTTTCATATCATTCGGGTAGTTAATGCTTAACTGTTCAACCGGTTAATATAACACAGAGATATACCTTGCAAGATAATGCTCAAAACAATCAATAAATATAGGCATTCTATTCATGGCCGGCAACGACTCTAGCCAGCTTACTATGATCCAGAAATGGATAATCAAACAATTTTCCCTCATAGACTAATTTGAACCGCGGATGCATTGCAAAATCATAGGGCGTAATGAGAGCAGGAGGCAGACTCCATAATTTCAAGCCGCTTTTTTCCAAAACTTCTGCTACAAATTGAGAACAAAAATATTTATTCCTTTGATGAATCGGATATTGGACTGCTACACCAACGAGCCCCAGCAGATTATAAGAAAACCTATCTTTATTGTCTATGAATTTTTGGATTACATTTTTGATTTGACTATATTCTGTTACTGAAACATCTATTTGTAGTAGTTGGCATCTTGTATCATAAAAAAAACGGTAAGTGCCATAGTAAACGTCTTCTCTTATAAAACCAGCGATTAGTGGATTTCTAGGATTTATTCGCCCAAAGCTATAAACTTCATCGAGTTTTTCATCAAATACGATAGATACATGATTGTAAGGGGCATTAGTAAACCATTTAATTGTTTTTGCGAGTAGCGTATCCGTATCAGTCAATAATACATAAATCGTTCTAACCTTGTTCATATTGTTTCTCCTAGCAGTAACTATTTCTTCTCACTCTTCTGATTGGAACAGGAGGTATTGAAAGAAGCCACACACTTTCGGAGCAGGCGGCTTCCTGCTTACAGCTTGCAACACGGCGGCATATTAGATAAGGCCAGGTGTGCTTTCCTGTGAAGTTTCACGTGCTTTTCTCTTTGTTCTCGGCTGTCCTCTCCAAGACAAGTACGTCCAAATGCGAAGCACGTGTTCAATCGGACCGCTGCGGAACTTCTTCAAATAGAGCGGACTAAGCCACAATTGGACGACGTAGACGGCAAGTGCGATGACGGCCCCGACAAACACGCCGGCTCGACCGAAAAGTCCAAAGCCGTATCCGTAAAAGATCGTCGTACAGATCACGCTCTGCATCAGGTAATTCGTTAATGAGAGACGGCCGACCGCCTCGAACCTACCCATCAAGGCAATGCGGCGGGTTCCCGCATACAGCAGCGCAAAGGCATAGATATAGCCAAGTGCCAGCAGAGATCCTCCCAGTGTTACTCCGATTCCTGTACCTAGCCACCCTTCCATGCCTAGCTGCGGCGCAAGCACGCCGTAAGCCTTGAGTATCAGACCGACTGGAATCAGGAACGCGGCACGGCGAACATATATACGGCGCATTGCCTGCGGGTCGTCAAAAGTCCCAACTCTCGCTGCGCGCATGCCGAGCAGGAACATAGGCGCCGTCATAAGCGGAGCGAACAAGACAGCAAGCAAAAGGACTAGCTCATCCATATCCCCGAACGGATCGGCGTTATTGCGAAAATCTTTGATCTCTGCGTAGCTACCACTGCCGTATACGTCCTGGCTCTGCATGATGTAATTTTGCGTATGCGAAGACGTTGCGGCCATCGGGTCCGCCGGATCTGAACCCGGGAGACCAAGCAGCCCTGCAATGGTGAGCAGCAGTACTGCCCAGACCAGCAGTGTTTTAGGTTTCCGGTTTAGAAACAGCAGCAGGAAGAAACCTGTTGCACCGTAAAACAATAGGATGTCCCCTTCCCATAAGAAGGTCGAATGCAATATTCCGATAACGAACAGCAATAGAAACCGGCGGGCCAAATGACACTTCGGTCGTAGTTCCCTTGATTTCAGGCTGTCCGACAGCTTAACCATTCCGAAGCCGAACATAAATGCGAATATAGGTATGAAGCTGCCCACCACCGTAATGAACAGGAATGAGTGGAAAGCCAGGTCAGCTCCCTTAATTCCAAACAACTGAGTTTCACTCTCACCGAACAAGCCATACTGAAAAATTAGCATGTTTGCCAGCACAATGCCTGCTAGACTGAATCCGCGCAATCCATCGATTAGTTGGACGCGCTTTTTGTATGTATTCAAAATCGATCACCTCTGTCTTCAGCATAAAGCTTCGTTCTAAACGTATGTTAAAGCCCTCCTTAACGTTTCCTTAACGCCGGGCAACAGACACGCCAATTGCTTTAGCCATTGTTAAGATTTCTCTGATACAATGTTTTAGGCGATATACTATCAAGGGGGGAACTTACGTTGTATTCTGCGAAAATCCTGATCGTGGACGACGAAAAAGCCATTGTGCAGATGATTGAAATTGTACTGCGCAAGGAAGGCTTCCAACATATTTATACAGCAGGCACCGCAGAAGATGGTATGCGGCAGCTTCTCGAAAACGGTGCGGATATTATTCTGCTTGACGTCATGCTGCCTGACCGCACCGGCTTTGATCTCGGACCACAGATTCGCGCACAGTCTGACGCGCATTTGATCTATCTGACAGCACGTACGACAGATCTGGACCGGCTGACGGGCTTTGCAGTCGGCGGGGACGATTACGTTACCAAGCCGTTTAATCCACTGGAGATAGCGGCCAGGATCAAAGCACGTTTGAGAAGAAGGACAGGAGAGACATTGGTTCAAACAGCTAACACACCAAATGAAGATCCAAGGCAGCGCTATGACTTCGGTGGCTTCGTACTCGACGAACGGGCCGGCGAGCTGCTTGTGGGTGGCCGTACTGTGCCCTGCCCCGCTCAGGTCTACCAGCTGCTATTGTTCCTGTGCCGGAATCCGAACATTGTCTTCTCTAAATCCCAGCTGTACGAATCCGTCTGGGGTTTCGACGGACTCGGCGACGACAATACAGTCATGGTACATATTCGAAAAATACGTGAACGAATCGAACCGGATCCAGGCTCCCCTCGTTATCTTCTGACCGTCCGGGGACTGGGTTATAAGCTCGTGAAAGGCGTAAACACATGAAAAAGCAGGCGAAAATTAAACGGAGCCGGATCGCTAGGCGATTGGGATTTCATTTTACACTCCAATTCTTCACGATCTGGTTGTTGGTGCTAGCCATTGTTTTCATTTCTTTATTCGCGATTATGTATTACATCGGTAACGAACAACTGAAGACCGACGCGCCTTCCGACATGCTGGATTCGCTGTCAGTGGAAACGTTAATTGAGGGCGATAATGTCGATCTTCCTTCTTTCTGGCCGGATCAGCTCGAACAGAAAGGCTATTGGCTCCAGATCGTCGACGAAAACGGGCAAGAGGTTTATGCTGCAAACGTGCCAGAGAATCTACCAGAGCACTACTCTGCTGCAGATCTATTACGCATCAGCGATACGAGAAGGCTTAATGAATACCGGGTCACGACGTTATATGAAGAGTTTATGGGTTCACGAAACTTGTACTTACTGGGACGGAAAGATGCAGACGGAACAAGGCTTGAGGAATGGTATGAACAATATGCGAATATCGGACGGGTTCCGGATCCAGCGGCTGGAATGCTTGGTGAAATAGCAGAAGCTTACGGAGTCTCTCTTATCGTGGTGGACGAGAACGGCCAGATCGTACAAAACCTTGGGCTTCCTTTTGACAATAAGACATACGGTGCGCTGGATCTAATCGAGATGCGTCAGCAACCGGGTAAGTCGAGCGCTGAAATCTCGTATCATTATGATCCGGCTTCTGGATATACTTGGCTGCTTGAGCGGCCACGAAGCGGTGAAGAACAGCAGAACCAGCCGATATTTCGCACGATGCTGATCGTTTCGATTATCATCGGCGTAGCGATTCTATTACTGGCTCTCGGCCTTGCAATCTGGCATGGCTATCGATACGGCGGACCTCTGCTGCTATTTATGCGTGGCTTTGAACGAATGGGCCGAGGCGAATACGAACAGGTCTTTACCGGAAAAGAGCGCAGGAAAATTTTCAAAAAGAATGGCCGCTTTCGCGCACGCTATAAGCTGTACCATGAAGTAATTGCGGGCTTTTCCGATATGGCGGATAAACTAGCGCTTGCCCGCAGCGAGCGCCTGCGTCTGGAACAGTCCCGCGAGGAATGGATGACCGGCATATCGCACGACCTGCGCACACCACTTACCACTGTCCAGGGGTATGGCCATCTGCTTGAGAGCGGACAATTCAGCTGGAGTGAAGAGGAACTGAGGGAGATTGGCGGCACCATCCGCGAAAAAAGCACTTATATGCTGGAACTACTGCAAGACTTTTCGCTGACTTTCGAGCTTAAAAATCATACGCCGGGCGAGAAGCTCGAACCACTCGAACTTAATGAATTCGTCCGACGCGCCGTACTGCGCTACGTCAATGATGCAGCCTTGCAGAACGTGATTTTCGACTTTGAAGAAAGTAGAACTCCACTTGATATCTTGGCGAATCCCAAGTGGTTCCAACGCCTTCTTGACAACCTAATCTCCAATGCTATGAAGCATAACCCTCCGGGCACAGAAATTGTACTGAGTGTTTTGCGTGAAGGGGATCTCGCCATCGTCACCGTTCATGATAACGGTGTAGGTATGGACGAAGAGACACAAGCCCGCCTTTTCGATCGCTATTATCGAGGAACGAACACTGACGAGGGCATTGATGGAGTGGGTCTTGGCATGAGTATCGCATACGCTGTCGTTGCAGCGCACAAGGGAACGATTACGGTGGAGTCAACCATCGGTGAAGGCACGCTTATTAAACTGACGTTCCCTGCGCTGACCAATTCGACCTGCGAAAATGAAACTAGTCATTTACCCATAGAGTTGGAATAGACGCACTATTCTACAACTGGACAAGGACTTATTGTTGCTTTTGAGCAATATTTCGTCCCCCCTTCTATAGCAACAAAAACAGGAAGCATCTCGATAAATAGCCATTCAGCCATTTAATAGGTGCTTCCTGCTTTGTTTTCTATCTCATTATGTTTACTCCTGCATTTCAGCCAACCGTAGTACATCTTCTAGTGTTAGTCTTTTAATAACCTCATACCCTCTCTGGGTTCCGAGCGGTTTAATTATTACTGTCCCCATATATGGAATATCCCCTAACCCTATACCTTGTGGAAAAGAGTGGGCGATGATGACCCTATTCGATTCATTGGGAGGAAGAGGTTCAATTTCACTCGTAAAGGCTTGAACTGTATTCTGTGCATTCTCAGTATTCATGTTCTTGCTAAGTTCATATATTCTCAACCAAAAGTCATTTACAGCTACATGTTGTGTACCAAAAGCAGCTTCTGCTGTTTGTACAGTTCTACAAAGTGGACTTGATTCTACTGGAAAACTAACGGGTATATTCAGTTTTCGAATCGCTTCACCATACTTCTTTGCCTGATCCTTACCTCTATCGCTTAAATTCCTTTGAGTAGAACAATCCGTCAAACTAAAACCTTGTTGATCCTCTCCTAAATTAGCCTCCCCATGGCGAACATAAAGTACATACCCACCTTTACGGAGATCGTTTATAAGAGGATTTGAATTTTCAGCAGGGTGGTAAGCATAAGCTGGTATGATCAGCAGAAACAGACAAGGTAATAACACTAATAAACGGTACACTCTCATCCACCTTTTTTTGCTCATACTTTCCCCATTCAGAAAACACTTTATACGATGGTCTATATCGGGTTACACATATAATTTTATTCATGATGTAACTAAACTAACCTGTCCGTTAGCTTAACAAATTTATAATCATATAGCCCTTTTCGAATTAAAAAAGACTCCTATCAGTAAATAAGCTGACAGAGCCTCAAGTTATGATATAAGAATCTTTTGTAGTATTCCATTCCATCTCAGACATTGAGTAATGAATGGTTTTATAGTTTTTCATTTTCTCATGAAACTCTTTTTTAAAGGATATATGTATAAGTACAATCTAATCAATGTTTTTCAAATTATATCGTTACAAAATCGGTACGAACAAAATTGTGTTTCTTCTATATAAATGTGTTTTATTGAACTAACTTTTCTTGCTAATTAAGGATTTAAAGTGGGAAAGTCATTTCGTATACCTCAACGAAACCATGCGATTGATTCCAATTTTCTTTGCCCGATATGCAGGTATAGGTTTGTGGTTGTATTCTTCAAAACCTAATTTATGGTAGAGATTCATGGCTGGAATATTGGTATCAGCGACTTCTTTAATCACGTAAACTTGATGTTGTGTATGCTCAAGGATATAACGGATTAATTGTGAACTAACACCTTGTCCCCTGAATTCAGCGGCCGTCCCTACAAATTCGATGGAGCCTACATTGGATGAAGGATAATCAAGGGTAGTTTCAAATTCTTTTTTTAAGAAAATACTAGCCATAGTGCCTTTAAAAAAGCCTAAATGTTTGCGAAGTTCCTTTTTATCCAGTTTAACCGAGAGTGAATTTCCATCCGTGCAGGCAGTCATTCCGACCACTTTTCCATTGGTTACAGCCACATAAAATTGATCCAGAATGAACATATGGGCGAACGCTGCAGCAATCTTTTTCGGATCCTTCGAGAAAAACACAAGCCACTGTGCGTATCCTTCTGCAAATACTTCAGATATCCCTCGCCTCACATCAAAGTCAGCTTGATCGGCTCGAACCACGTTAAGCAAAACAAGGCACTCCCTTTCCTTAAAATAGAAATGCAGTGAGGACAGATGGTGAGTGAATGGTAAAGTCGCTCTTTAGCAGAACCTTCCTCTCAGCAATCCCTGAACCACAACGTAAAAATAGTCTGCCATCTCATGCATAGCACCTGAGCAGAATTCCCTAAGCTGCCGACCCTTTCGAATAAGTTGCGACGTAGCATCAAGAAATCTGGCATGGACCTGCAGAATCTCTTCATGATTTTCAGAGGCTGTAGCAGCGCCTGCTTGATTGATAAGGACTAGCAGATTAGCTAGCTAGTTCCTCCCCATCTGGCAAACGTTTGCTTCTATTTTGAGTGTATTTTTACTCATTATAAAATAATTAGATCGGTGTAACAACACACAATTTAATGAGCGTAATCTGCCCGTTAGCTTAAAGAAAAAGCAGCCAATCCATTGCACAGCTGCTGACCATTTGGTTTCTTTTTATCGACATGTCCGACTGGTATTTCCTAACTCGTACAGGATTCTTAACAAGTAATCTTTCATTCTTATCATTCAATACAGTAATGCTATACCTATCTCGATGCTGGACTTTAGTCGAGGTGCGTTACCTGACCTCAGTCTGTTCCGAAACACAGAGATAATCGTTACAATATAGCCAGGTCTTTAGGAGGAGCGATTGATCATGAATTACGAAGATAAAGTACAGAGGGAACTTACCAACTGGGAGCAAAAAATGTTCAATCCGCCGGGTTGGCTGGAAAAAACATCGAAAACAATCGGCAATCGAATTAATCATTTGATTCCCCCGAAGGTGCACAGTATCATTACGACCACCATACGATCAATCGTACGTACGGCACTGTTCGGAGCGGAATATACACCTAGCCGTCCGGTGCATCGTAAATTGGAACTGGAGTCTGCCGATCAGGATGCAAAAGAGTTGTTTACTCTGTACCAAAAAATAGCGGTTGCCGAAGGCGCAGGAACGGGAGCAGGCGGTATTATGTTTAGCATGGTAGACTTTCCAGCTTTGATTGCGATCAAGATGAAATTTTTGTTCGAGCTGGCGCATGTTTACGGTTATGACACCAAACATTTCTCGGAGCGTGTATTCATTCTTAAGGTATTTCAAATGACATTTTCGGGACCCGAAAACCGTGTTAAATTGTTGGAATCCATCAAGCATTGGCATATTGAAAAAGAACAATGGCTCTCCGACGCTGAATACGCCCAGACTATGGACTGGGATACATTTCAGATTGAGTATCGCGACGCCATTGATTTCCGGAAAATGCTGCAGATGCTGCCTGGAATTGGCGCTTTCGCAGGTGCATGGGCGAATTATACCATTCTTGAGGAGCTGCGCGAATTTTCCATGAACGCTTACCGTATTCGGAGATTACACGATGATTTCGAAGTTCTGAATTAATTCTTTCTTAGTCGTCACATACTGCCAACTGGAAATCTGCTCCTTGGTATTTCAACTAACGTTTCCCGTTAGATTAAATCGTGTTAATAAAACAATGTTGTCTTAAAATGGAGGAAGAATGAAGAACAAACAGCTAGAGCAGACATCAAAACTCACTTATTTTTTATCTGGATTCTATTTTTTGACACTTACGTGGATCATAGTATTCAAAATGGCTTTTTCTATTCAAGATCTACCTGAAATAAGAAACATAAACCTCGTTCCTTTTGGTGATTCTGTCATAGTCAACAACGAGATAGACATTCAAGAGCTGTTATACAATATGCTTGCGTTTATTCCTTTTGGAATTTATATCAGCATGTTAACGAAATGGTCCGTTTTAAAAAGAGTAGCCATCATAATAAGTGTAAGTCTTATGTATGAATTTCTCCAATTTATATTCGGAATTGGTGCTAGTGATATAACGGATCTAATTAACAATACACTTGGTGGAATCGTTGGAATCGGGTTCTATTATGTTGTACTAAAACTGACTCGAACTAAATTAAAAACGAACAGAATTTTCAACATTATTGCATCAGCCGGAACTGTTGCATTGATACTATTATTAAGTTTGCTCTTTATTGTAAATGGCATTTGATGTTCCAAAATGGATGTCCACTGCCTCGCATCAACAGGCACTTCTCTGAACTGCAGAGCCGGATTGGCCAACCTTCCCGTTGGCTTAATGAATAGCTTAAACAACTATACTCAGGTAATTGTCTAATCGACCAAGTAACCAAGTTCTTGTCAATTTTGCCAAAGCATATAAGCTAAAATGCCGTATTATATGTTCATCTAAAATTGTAGTCCTATTGAAAGCCGCTTTAATAGCGACTTTCAATAGGACTACATTATTATCCTAACTTACATTAATTAGACAACTGATCAAAATGATCGGCTGTCTTTTTTAAGTCTTAACCATCGGAATATCTTAAAAGTTCATCAATGAACTTTTCGCTCTGACAATCCGATATAAGCATCAATCGACGTATATACAAATTTAACAAACTGGGATGTCGCCTGGTCAATAGAAACATGTTTTTATTCATTACGCCATAGGTAATAGGATTTTGTCCTCTGACATTTCAGTAAAGCATTTATGTTATTGTCACTAAGCTGCGACAAACTTCCATCGATGCTGGCTTTGAATTCAACCCCATATTTTAGCTTTAGACCTGCCCGACAAAGCTTTATACAGTACTTGCACCCCTGTGAATAATGAGATAAACAAACAGCTGAAGACAAAAACCGAAAGTAGAGACCATTCGAAGAGGCTGCGGCCAAGATAGGTCTGCCAGCCGAGTGCGAGTAAACCGAGTAAATAGCTAATACCTGCCACATGAGTCCATATTCTGGGGGTTTTTATTGCAGATGTAAGACGTTCAGACAGCCAAGCGACTACTGGTATAGCTTGCAGCGCATGAAAGCCAAGGCCGTGCAGAACAATTATATTCCCGTGATCACCGACAATACGGCCATTGTTCACGGAAATCCATATACCAGCGATAAACGAAAACATGACTGCGATCATTGCATATCGGATACCTGTAACCAGTGCTGGGCGGAGTACATATGCTTTTTTGCGGAAAAATTGAACAGCAAAAAATAGATAGCAAAGGACCAGTAACAGAGCAGCAATACTAAAAATAATACCGATAATGTTGTCAAAGGGAATACCACTCTTCACAAACCTTGGATCCACCCCTCGAAAATTTTGTACGGTTTCAGCAAAGTAGGAATAGAGAGCAAGAAGAATGTAGGACCATCGGAAGAATGACCTGCCTTTCATACTGAGTGCCGAAAATGGTGCGATAGCCGCCGTTGACAGTAGGAATATTCCCAGCGCGGCATTAAAAGAAAATGCATCAGAGACACTACCATCTGGTGCCACATCTCCTCCGTTAAACAAGACCCATACCGCACAAATCCCTGCAAGTAAAAAACCGAGCAGACCAGTAAGTACCAGCCACCTCTCTCCTTCAAAAAACTTAAGTGATCTGTTTGTAGTATCCATATTCTCCGTTTCTACAGCAGTCATTGTTCTCCCACCTCACCGATTATTTGTTGTAAGTATTTTACATATCATTGAGGGGAGCTGAGAAACGGCTTAAGACTAGACCTTACCTTGGACTTTAGTCGTAAGTGTAACTAGACCGTTATGAAATCATCAAGTGACATCGAAACTTTCAGATTTAATCGTAGTTAGACAAATTTGTTGTATGGAATTCCGATCGCATTCAAACGAAACTAAATAACCAGTCGCCGATTCATTATCGACGACTGGCTGCATTATTTTAAAGGTGTTTTGATCACTATATCTCAAACGGGGCAGCCCCGTTTGATACGGATTCTTTTTATCTTAGGTTTTAACTTATGTCTATCAAGCTCCCTTACAACTCCAGATCTGCCGCCCGGGCGTTCGCTTCAACCTGCTCCGGACTTTTGCATCCCGGAATGACGCAGCTAACGGCTGGATGCTTCAAACACCAGGCAAGAGCCCACGATGCCATGTCGACACCTTCAGGTACTTCGTTCTTCTGGATTTCACTGACCAACTTCAGCTTCTCATCTATCTCTTCGCGCTCGTGGCCCTTCCTGACATTGTCTTTGAACACGATGCCCGGCTTGTATTTGCCGCTCAGGTAGCCGCTGGCCAGCGGGACTCTCGCCAACACACCAAGATCCTGCTCCTGACATGATGGAAATACCCTCTCTTCCGGCTTCAGGTCCAGACGGTTATACACAACTTGAATAGCCTTCGCATTCAACTCGGTAGCCTTACTTGTCTGATGCAGATTATCGTTACTTCCGATTGAGATACCGAGATTGCGAATTTTACCAGCCTGCACCTGCTTGTCCAGCATAGTCCACAGCTCATCGTTCTCGAACGCCTCATCCGATCCGGAATGGAACTGATACAAATCGATATAATCCGTTCTAAGGGCTTTCAGAGATTCTTCCAGCTGAACACGAATCTGATCCACGCTCCAAGCATTTGTCCAGTGCTCATGCCACTGGTGACCGAACTTGGTTGCAATCACCCAATCCTCACGCCGGTCCCGGGACATAAAATCACCGATAAAGCTCTCTGACATATGGTGAGGTCCGTAGCATTCGGCCGTATCAATCAGATTAATGCCCAGTTCTTTGGCCCGGTAGAGAATGTCATCGACTTCTTTCTGGGTATAATCCTTGCCCCAGTCACCGCCAAACTGCCACGTGCCCACGCCAACAACGGATACATCCAGTTCGGTCTTGCCCAATCTTCTGTACTTCATTCTTCTCACCTCATGATTTGATATGTTGGTCAAGTGACCGGATTTTACAATACAATCGGTATAACTCCTAACAGATAACGCTTTCATGATAATGGATATTGGCAATTCTATCAATCTAAAGCATTTCCGTTTTCTTATCCAATAAGAGGTCTCCCGTGGTGTTAATCCAATATGCCAAGGGTTTAACGTAAAACAATACATAAATGCTCATCTTTGTATGTTATCTCAAGATTTCTCTCCTTAATCTTACCCTAATTCTAGTTATATATCTTATCTTGAAAGCTTTCAAAAATTACTGATAATCATAAAGTATAATTAACAGTATACTTTTATACACGTATTAGTGACACTTTTAAACAACCTGCCCGTTAGCTTAAAGAAAAAGAGCAGCTGCCAACCGGATAACTGCTGCTCTTTGCTGTTTTAAACTAACGTTTCCCGTTAGCTTAACGAGCGCTTTCAAGTGATTCTATGACTATTGATTCTGCAAATGAAGCTCATAAGTCTGCTCAATGAGACGTTTGCCCCAAGACTCGTTTTCTTGTTCGGTAATCTTCTTAAAACCTGCTTTCTTATATATATCAATAGCCGCTTTCTGGTCCTCTGTTGTTTCAAGAAAGATACTCTGGTAGCCCACTTTTTTACAGTAACTGATCGCCTCTAGGAAAAGTAACTTTCCGAGTCCGAGTCCTCTAAATTGCGGATGCAACATAAACCACCTGAGCTGCGCATGTTCATTCGAATGTCCAATAATGGCTATACTACCAACAATCTCACCGTCCACTTCCGCTATCCAGAATCGATCTTTGTCCTGGTTATAGGTACGGAGCAAATCATAAAATGTCTTACAAACATAACCTTCAAACAAATGGTTGTAGCCGAATTCAGTTGCATAGATCCACCCATGCATATGAATAAGCATCCCAACGTCTCCCGGTTTCAATTCAGACCGGATATGTACGTTTCGCTCTGCAGAATTGTTTGACAACATCCTTTCTATGGCGGTCATATTTTTGGCAATGCTTTTTTTGCTTTGATCTGGTAATTTATCGATCAAACTACGAATCTGAGCGTCGGACAAGGCGTTCAACTTTGACAATGTCTCTTCTCCTAGACTTGATAAGTACAATAAAGATGATCTGCCATCATCCGGAGATTTTACACGGTAGGTTAGCCCAAGCTTTTCAAACCGATTGAGTATCCGACTTAAATAGCCTGCGTCAACACTCAGAATGTCGATGAGTATTTTGGCAGTGCAATGCTCTGTATTCGATATTTCATAAAGCACTCGAACTTCCGAAAGGGTAAAATCGCTGTCTAGTAGATGCTTATCGAGCAACCCGAGAATATTCGTGTAAAAGCGGTTAAATCTTCGAATAACCGGGATTATAGATGTTTCTTGACTCATCAGGGAAGCCTCCTAATTAACGAACTACAAGCCGGATTAATTGACTTAGTCAACTAAATGAATTATATCCACCTTACTTGACTAAGTCAACTACTTGAAAATAGAGCAGCCTTCAGCCGGTAAAACTGCTCTGTACTATTCAATGTTTATATGAGGCTGTTGTCGTTACGCTAACGTTTCCCGTTAACGAAATGATTATCGCTTCCATTGCAACTTGTGATACGGTTCACCGTATCGGATTATCAGCGAAAACAAATGGCGGCCATGTGGCCGCCACTTCTCATCTATTGCAACTTCCCATAGACCAATTTCTCATAGTCTGATTAAAGCTTACTTCATCAGATAGAGCAACAGACGGATGCCTGCTTTTCCAGAACCGTGCCAATAAACTTAGCGATATCCTGGTGGTACGGATGTGTAAGGTATTTATCCATATCCTCCAAGGAAGCAAACTTGGTGATCAGGATCAAATCATACCCTTTAGGGCCAGGGCGAATATTAACTTCAGCCTGAACTTCGAGAAGAACATTTATCTTCCCTTTCATACTCAGCAGAACGGTTTGAACTTGCTTGATCTGCTCCGGGCTCCGGTCCCTCAGCTTCAGCATCAAGTGATTTGTTATCATTCTTATGTTCACCTATTTCCTTACTTGATCAGTTTTTTTCTGCTTGCTCCGGTCCTTCAGACAGCTTTATCGCAAGCTGCTTGATCTTATGGTTACGTATCTGAAAATAGAAATCTAAATAAAGAGGATCTGGAAGGCCAGTTTTGTCGAAGTCTCCGTCAACCTTAAAAACCACCATGGTTTCCGCCTCATGCTGTCTATCCTTTTGTGGGTCGATCCTTACATTTGCTGCAAAATGATGTTCGTCACTCCATTTTTTAATAGCGGTTTTGCCTACCCACTCTTTGCCTTCATCGAGGACTATAGCATCCTTCGAAAAACAATCGACATGAGCTTCTGGATCGGGTTTATTGGAAGCAACTATAAACTTTTGTATAACTTGCGGAAGCAGATTCAGCTCCATAAGATCAACTCCTTTACTTTTTGTTAAACCGTGCGAATGGTTCCACCATCAATAACATATTCGCACCCCGTGATATAAGAGGCTCTGCTTGACGCAAGGAAAGCGGCAAGTTCGGCAACCTCCTCAGGTTTGGCCGGCCGGCCGAGAGGAATGCCGCCAAGCTCGTCCATTAACTGCTGTCGTGCAGTTAGATAGTCGGTACCGGCTTGTTCAGCCATTCTCTCAATTAACCATTCCGCAGATTCCGTTTCTGTAAATCCCGGTGCTAATACATTGATCCTTATCCCTTTGGGGCTGAATTGGGTCGCGATGTTCTTGCTGTAATTAACGAGCGCAGCTTTGGCGGCCGAATAAGGCATGGTCATATTGCCCGGCAATTTACGCTGAATAGATGATATATGGACAATCACTCCATTTTGCTGTTCAACCATGTAAGGCAGGAATCCACGGTCGAGACGGACGGATGAGAACAGGTTTGCGTTAAACGTCGTCTGCCAATCCTCATCTGTTATAGCTAAAGCCCCTGCCGTGCTGGTCGATGAACCTCCCACATTGTTAATCAAAATATCCAGTCCGCCGAACATTCGAATCGTTTCCTGAATCATATGATCCACACCTTCTGGGAGGCTGACATCCGCCTGAATGAACCCTACTCCCTCCGGTAACGCTTCGGGCAGCGATCTTGCCGCAGCTATCACTTCAGCTCCTCCTGCATGCAGACGCTTTACGATCGCTCTGCCGATTCCACGGGTTCCTCCGGTCACCAGAGCTCGTTTACCTGCAAATTCTTTGCTCATATCCAATAAGTACGGTCTATTTTCCATCGTTCTGCTGAATCCTCCTTCGTATGTTGGGTACAAGGATAGTTTAATCAACAGAACCTGACAACATCGTGTCCAGTTATCTCAAATATTTTTCGAACATTTTAGCTGTTCGGTTTTTTATTTCCAGTCTTACAGACGCCGGTTCGATGACTTCCAGTAAGTCTCCAAAGGAAAGAAGATATTGAAAAAGCCATTCGCCCGGAGGCATATCCGAAGTGACCCGGAAAGAACCGTCTTCTTGTTTCGAAATGTCCTCTTCCTTAAACTCATCCACGACGCGATAGGCTCCCACCGGTTCTATTCTTAATACCAGAGCGATCCTCAGAGGTTTATCAACCGGAACTTCGGTCTCCGAAGACTCCATCTTGCCCTGCTGAAGCTTTTGAAGCTCAATCCCCTCTCCGTCTGAAAATCGAACATTCGACATTCTGGTAATTTTAAAGGTTCTTAAAGCATTTTTTTCGAAACTATAGGCCTCTACGTACCAGGCTCTATCCTTAAAAAGCAGTTTCACTGGAGCGCCTCTCCGGCTTTTTTGTTCTCCGACCGCGCTCAAGTAGGTAAACGAAATCACTTTATGCACCAGAATGGCCTGTTTCAGCAGGACATACAGCTCTTTTTGTTTTTGCCCGCTTCCCCATGAGGAGAAATCCACCTCAATCCAGTTGGAACTGTTCTTCCTGAACAAGCTGCTCAGCTTCGAGAAAACCTCATCGGAATCAGAAAATTGGGCTACGGACAAACTTTGTAAGGCAAAAAGGATCTCATCCTGCTCCTTTTCCGAAAGCAAAGATTTGTTCAGGACAAACCTGTCGGAAAGGAAAATGCCGCCCCCTTTTCCTTGGCTGGTATAGATCGGAATTCCGGCCTGGCTTAAAGCCTCAACGTCTCTATAAATCGTTCTGACAGACACCTCGAACCGCTCGGCGAGCTCTCCTGCCGTAACGGTCCCCTTCTCCAATAAAATATAAACCACTTGAAATAATCTGCTGATTTGCATCCGCTCACCTCTAGGCTTCATTATATCCGTTAAAACTAGACAATAAGATGTCAGGTTAAGGTTTGGAGAACATGCATAAATATGTAAAGTGACCTGTATGCTCGTCCTAATCGCTTATGTAACGCAATAAATAAGGTCGGTAAAAGCCGCATACAGATATCGCGTAAGGTGCGACAAAAAAAGCCGATCGCAATGACCAGCTGATACTTGTATTATTCATTATATTATAGTTACCCTCTAGTTGAATCCGCCTCTATTACATTTGGGTCAAACCAAACATCCTCATCATTGTTCGCAATTAAAAATCTCCAGCCAGGTGCTAATCCAAGGTATCTTTTAATTTCTGGATTCCATTCATCTATATGTTCTACGTGATCCCCCTTATTGATCTGAAACACTACTACCACAAAGGAATATATGCAGAGTAATGTTCGTATTCATTTATTTTCTTCCCATTCTGCGGTCGTCTCTCCTGTTTTACCCATAGCCGCCGGAGATCCGGCAGCCCGTATGCAGTCACTCGGTAGTCTTGCAAACTGGGATGATAAGCATGTTTTTCCCTCATCTGATACATAGGAATCAACAGTGATTTACCAATCAGCCGCTTTTCCAACTGGACAAGCAGTCGCATGCGGTCTATCTGACTACTGGATGAAATTATACACTTACATTCCCGTTTGAGCTCCTGCAGCTGCTCCTCGTCCATCGCCAATCGAAATAGTGAATTTTCTAGCAAATACATGCTGATTACACCCATCGCTGCATTATCTTCGAACACTTCCCCGGTATAGATTAATGAATGCCCACTTAATTCATATGGATCATGCAAGGCCTTTGCGGGGTCTCCGAGACACAGTTTTACGTTAACACCAATCTGAGTGCAACGCTCAGCGAACCAGCACATATCTTCCTCCATCTGTTGTCCTGACTCCACCCAAACACGCAGCTCCTGACCATCGTATCCACTTCTCCGCAAGCACGCTTTGGCCAAATGAAGTTCGCGTCTCCCCCATTCCATAGATGTCTCATCAGTTTCGTATGTATCGTATTCATTCAGACCAGCCACTAATCCGCTAATTACTTGTGTATGAGCTCGGCCCATATCATGATGCAGATGTTGTGCATTCATTACATAACCAATGGCTTCTCGAAAATAGGCATTCTGCTGTGGACCAGGCTCCCGCATGTTAAATGTCATATAAACGCCCCCCTTTACCTGATGTTCAATAACACAGGCCTGGCCATCTGGGAACAACGTTTGCCTAATAGCTGTATCTTCCGTCAACGGCAATTTTAGCTGCCACATCTCTACACGGTCCAAATCAGGACGCCCCCTGTAATACTCTGAGAAAGCATCAAGCACCAAAATTCGGTCGGAATGGTGGGTTGCCCGGTATGGTCCCGTACCAATGGGGAGCTCAGATTCCATTTCAGAATCTTTTGGCAAAATTGAAGCATGAACGGATGCTAAAATATCTGGAAACATGAAGTGCGGGCCATCCAGAGTGAAACGCACCATCCGTTTGTCATCTGCATCCACCTGCAGGATAGGTGAGAACAAATTTAATCCAGGATGACTTCCATCTTGGAGTATACGTTCGAAGGTATACTTCACATCCATCGCATCAAGTGTTTTTCCGTTATGAAAGGATACTTCTTTACGTAAATAAAAAATCCATTCATTTCCCTCTTCATTGGATTCCCATGCAAGAGCTAATCCCGGAACCAGTTGTTCGTTTTCTGCATCATACGCAACCAGTCGGTCATATATTTCCATGGCTATACCGGCTTCACCCCACAACGCTACCCTAGATGGGTCAAGCGTAACAAAAGGTGAATCCAGTGGAATACGTAACGTGTCTTGCCGGCCGCCAGCACGCTGTAATGAATATAGACCAAGACCTGTACGTAAACCTCCGAACAGATCCAAACGCATATGGAGTGGCAGATCAGATGCCAAGGTTAATGCTTCGTCTAGCCGGTTACTTTGTATCTTGTCTTCAAATGCCCTCCTGGCTGCATCTCTTAGTGAATAGTGACAA
Source organism: Neobacillus mesonae (assembly GCA_023715865.1). Taxonomy (GTDB): domain Bacteria; phylum Bacillota; class Bacilli; order Paenibacillales; family Paenibacillaceae; genus Paenibacillus. The sequence continues at coordinate 286,588 of JAMBOW010000001.1, read as the reverse complement.
ACTAACGTAGAGTGGCGACCACGGCCCCGAACGGGATACCAATCTAACCATCCCTCTTCCTTCATTCTCTTAATGAGCAGGTTTACGTTCCGCATGGTGCAGCATAGATGTTGCGACAGCGAACTAATCGTAATTTTTACCTCTTCCCCTTCGGACACGCCCGGCATGGCTTTTCGAAGCTGGATATAATGATCGAGCAGCTGCACTGCACTTCCCCCTCAAGCTTTGCTGATTAAAACATGAAATTTTAGATTTCGATTTACAGTTTTTCTTCAGGTTTTATTCTATTATACTCGGGAACATCATCAAGCCAACCTTGAAAGGACGTTTCCCAAATGAAATTCGCAGATTTACATCGTAATGTTCAAATTCGTATCATAACTGATTTCTGTACAGACTTTGCTCACAAATCAATTTTACCTTTTATGGCCATCTATCTTAGTCTCCGACTTGGAATGGAATACGCAGGGGTTCTGATGGTTATCAACGTTCTATGCTCCATGGCTTCTGGGCTCACGGCAGGATATTTATCTGACCGATTGGGACGTAAGCGTTTAATGGTTATTGCTCAAACCTTGCAGGCTTGTTCTCTATTCTGGATGGCAGTGGCGAATTCTCCCTGGTATGATTCCATCACACTCACCTGTATGATGTTTATCATCAGCGGTATCAGTTCCGGCATAACCGTTCCCGTAGCCCATGCCATGATTGTAGATGTCAGCACTGAGAAAGAGCGGCAGCTGGTTTACGGGCTCCAATATTGGACCGTCAATGTAGCGGCAGCAGCCGGAGCATTGGTCGGAGGACTGCTGTTCGAGTCCTATCGCTTCGTCCTGTTTACGTTCGTCTTCGCTGAAAGCATGTTCACCTTATTTATTCTACTGTTTCTCATTCGCGAGACATTAGTATCTGATCAAGCACGAGAACCTCGTAAGACAGGTTTAGCTGTTGAACTCACTGCAAAAAGTATCATAAGTGCATATGCTAGAGTACTTAAAGACCGGAAATTCATGTTCTTTCTTTTAGCAACCATCCTGGCATTTTCCCTTGAATATCAGCTGGACAAATTTATTGCTGTCAGACTGAGGAACGAATTTCACACCACACTGCTAGGATGGAATATCGGCGGCACTCAGATGCTCAGTCTAATAATCACTTTAAATACGGTGCTCGTCGTCATTTTTGCACTTCCTTTATCTAAATGGATTAAACGGTGGCATTATCTCAAGCTCTTGACGGCAGGTATGGTTCTGTACACAGCAGGCTTCGGTTTATTAGGTTACAGCAATTATGCACTGATACTAATCTTAGCTGCAGTCATCATGACGATCGGAGAGCTTATGTATGCCCCCGTTCGGCAAACATTGCTTGCAGGAATGGTTCCCGACAAACACCGTGCGACTTACCTCGCGGTTGATGGACTTAGTTATCATCTCGCCTCCCTGCTAGGCAGTTTAGGGATGTTAGCAGGATCCTGGCTTTCCCCCACTGCTATGTCAGGGCTATTTGTTGTAGTGGGTGCTCTGTCTATACTTTTTTTTCGAAAAAGCAGCCGAAGCTCCAGCTTATCTCCCAAGAGTGATGTTGATGCCATTCCAAAAATTTTATAGTAGGGCCTTAAATGAGATTCAGGTCGCTATTTTGTAACTTTAGCTCGTTTCTTCTAATGCTACGATTTTGTTGTAAGATAAATGAAAGGCAGCCGACTAAATTGTCAGCTGCCTTCCTGTATTACCATTAGCTTAATGGCTTTCATTTATAATTAGTTAATATGTTATACCTAGCAAGGGTATGTTTATCTAAATTGAAATGTTGCCTCAACAACCTGTTTCATATTAATCTGAACAATTTTGTCCTTTTCGAGGCTTTTAACAGTGAATACGGTATCTCCAAAACCTTTGTTAAGATTTTCTGCCTGCTCTTCTATATAGTTCTCTAATTTTTCACGAGTCACATCGTCTGGCATCGGAATATCATATTCTCTCTCAATACCATTAACATAGAGAACTTTCAGAGATAATCGTATCATACTTTAGCCTCCAATATATAAAAATGATAACGAGCAATTCGCCACCACAAACCTCCTTTTCTATCGAACTATTGCTTCCTTAGTTTTAACACGAAGCAGTTAGTCTCATTGACCAGGTACTCTTAAAGTTTGTTCTAGTATCATTTACCGTTAGCTTAACAATATTCGTTATTAATCAAAATTCAAAGTGATTTTTTCTGCCTGGTTTTAACCACTCTCGGTATTTGCTTCTCATAAATGGATAGCACATTTGAAATCAACTGTTCGCTCGGATTTTTGTTATCTTTCAAAATGGCATAGATCAGGTTTAAGAAAGTTTTAGCATCTTTTTCTGATAAACTTTTGATAAATTCCATAGTGCTATCGTTTGAAAAATTCTCTTCATTCGTCCCCATAATTGTTCCGTTCCTCCATATCTAATTATCCTTTATATTGTTGCACAATAATATAATTCTTCGTTCCTAAGTTAACTCCCTCGGATATAACGTTTTTAGCGAATTAAAAGATGTTTTAATCTGCCTTTAGCTCAAAAACTATCGTATGATCTGAGGAGTTACCTTATAAAAAAGAGCGTTCCTAATTAAAATTCTTTAGGAACGCTCGCTGATATTTTTATTAATTGTCATCTCTCGCTAATCTAAAATAAAACGCTGATGTTGCCAAACAACAAGCAACAAAAATAATTCCCATTAGTGTGATAAATAGCACTTTAATCCCCCTATATATGTGTTATAGGGTAATCTTAATATACCTTAATGGTATAAAAATCTATGATTTATGGCATTTTGATTGTGAAAAATAGAACAATTTGTGAATTCAAGTCCCCCCATATTGTATACTATAAAGTTTGTTTCCCCTTCATATAGCCATACTCTATATTGGTAATCCTCTACAACAATCCACACTCTCCTATCATTAAGAAAAACATTAAATATCTATGTTATGCATCAATCAGTCTTAAGTAGATGCATAGACCTTGCTTGTCTTCTTCCGGCTGTGCAATCACACAAGACTGTTCCGTTGCTCGGTAAAAAAAAGACCTAATAAAGTAAAATAAATGCAATGCACTATTATTATCATTTTTATCCCGGAACGCAACATGTAAAAAAAATGTGTATTCCCGTCAATAATGTTTATACCTCTTTCCTCCGGCCCCCTTTACAATATTCCCAAGGAAATATTCACCTAAATATGTAACCACAGGGGGAAAGATATGGATAAGAAAGCCAAAGCTTTATTTCTGAGTTTATGTGTGTTGACCACACTGCTGACGGCGTGCAGTGGTAATACCGGGAAAAGTCCGACGAGTGTAGACTCTGATACAGATGAGACTGGTGCAGTCACCATTCACACCGTAACGTCAGAATACACTTCCGCGAAATATCCGCAGGGTGACGATATTACAAACAACGTTTGGATTAGAAGATATAAAGAAGAATTCAATATCGATGTCAAAACAGACTGGGTGAGCGATGAGTACGATACAAAATTGAATTTGGCTATATCATCGAACGATCTCCCCGACGTATTTAGGGTTAATCCTTCTCAATTGAAGCAATTGATCGAAGCAGACATGGTAATGGACCTTACAGCTGTCTTTGATGAAAACGCTTCAGAGCGTCTTAAAGGCTACATGCAGGCTGATGCAGACAGTTACGAGTCTGGAATAAAAGATGGTAAGTTATACGGCATTCCGCAAATGCACTGGGGATTAATTGAACAACCCGACTTTATTTGGATTCGGAATGACTGGAAAGAAGAATTAGGACTCGAAGATCCGAAAAAGATGGCAGATGTCAAAAATATGGCTCTTAAGTTTATGGAAAAACACGGCGGATATGGCATAGCAGCGGACCAATCTTTAGATCACTTAAACCTGCTCGCCATCGCATGGAACGCACATCCCGACATGTGGATTGAAGATAATGACGGAAAACTAGCATATGGATCCATCCAACCTGAGATGAAGGCTGCTCTAGCCGAATGGGCGGAGTGGTACAAACTGGGCATTATCGATCCGGAATTTGCAATCAAAGACTTTAATGCAATGAACGCAGATGTAGTAGCTGGTAAGGTTGGTATTCAGCCATACTTCCAATGGTGGGGTTATAACCCTGGAGTGGATACCGTTTCGAATTTGGGTAAAGAGGCCATTTTCTACCCTTATATCATCCCTACTACCGACGGAAAAGAAGCGAAACAATCGATATTTTTTGCAAACAACAGTTATATTGTCATGAAAAAGGGATTCAACAATCCAGAAGAGGTCATTAAAATTTTGAACGACTACGCCTACATTGTTGATGAAGGTGAAGGTAATGAGTCCAAGGAAACTTTATCCAGCCTACTGGACAATGATATCGCTCACGTTGTCGGTGCCTTCCGTGTACTCAATCCAAACTCAGATTACGAGCAATATGAGGCGGTATCAGAAGCACTTCAGTCCCAAAAAACGGATGGACTTACGACTTCGGGTATGTGGCAGAAATATAACAATAGTGTAGAGTTCATGAATAATGCTACACCAGGAGCAGTTGGTGATTATTTGCAACAGGGGGCTCCAAAGAATGCTTATGGTCTTGCGAAGAATGTGCTCGACAGCAAGAACTACATCATGACGGCATTGTGGGGAGTAACGCCGGAGGTCTTGGCGAGTTACGGTACAACTTTGAATGATATTCTTACTGAAGGTTTCACAAAGATCATTATGGGTACAGAAAGTATCGACTATTTTGATGTTGTCGTCCAGAATTGGAGATCAGCTGGTGGAGATGAAGCAACAGAGGCAGTCAACGAAGCTTACGGGAAATAGTAATAATCTAGAGGGGGTGAGCAAGTTCTCTCCCCCATTACGCTTTGAAGCTCATATCTTCATCACATCAAGAACGGAGGAATTCTGAATGCTGAGAAAATGGAGGCAGCAAGGCTCCTATCATCTTATGCTGATACCAAGCTTGATTCTGGTCTTCATCTTTAGCTATATCCCTTTTTACGGACTGATTATTGCGTTTCAGAAATACAATCCGGGTCTCGGCTTTAATTCACCCTGGGTTGGGTGGGATAATTTCACTCACGTATTTAGTCAACCGAATTTCGTGAGAACCATCTGGAATACATTATACATGTCCGCCTTCAAGATTATTGGAGGCATTATTGTACCCGTTATTTTTGCTTTACTACTGAACGAAGTATTGCACAGTGCTATCAAACGTACATTCCAAACCCTTGTATATATTCCAAACTTCTTGTCCTGGGTCATCATGGCCGGAATTTTGCTTGATATTCTTAGCTCCGATGGCATTATCAATACGTTTTTAGGCGTCTTCGGAATTGCCCCAATCTCCTTTCTGGGCTCACCATCCATTTTTCCATGGACCATGATCGTCAGTGATATTTGGAAGGGCTTCGGCTTTGGTACTGTTGTTTACTTGGCAGCGCTAACCAGCATTGATCCAGGACTTTACGAGGCCGCGGTGATTGATGGAGCCAAACGATGGAAACAAACCATTTATATTACCTTGCCGCTTCTTATGCCAACGATTGTCTTAATGACTGTATTGTCACTTGGCAACGTGCTCAACGCTGGCTTTGATCAAATTTATAACCTGTATTCTCCTGTTGTGTATCAAACCGGTGATATTATTGATACTTATGTTTACCGACTAGGGATTGAACAAGCACAATATTCCATTGGCACTGCCGTTGGACTGTTCAAGTCCATTATTTCCAGCGTTCTGGTTGCCCTATCTTATTTCCTGGCCTACAAGGTAGCTGGCTATCGTATCTTCTAAGGAGGAACCTTCATTATGATCAATGATAAAAGCATAGGCAGGCGCCTGTTTCATCTCATTAACTACACATTATTGATTGTAATTTCTCTCCTCTGTATCCTGCCGTTTATCAACCTGCTGGCTGTATCATTCAGTAGCAGTGCTGCTGTATCTGCAGGGAGTGTTACGTTCTGGCCTGTTGATTTCTCGACAAAGGCATATGAATTCGCATTAACTGGAAGTTCATTTTATACATCCCTTTGGGTAGCCATTAAACGAACCATTCTCGGAACGATTGTAAATCTCGTACTAATGGTGCTCACTGCCTACCCACTCTCCAAATCGAAACAAAAATTAATGGGACGTAATATTTATATGGGATTTTTTATCGTGACCATTTTATTTAATGGAGGGTTAATTCCAACCTATCTTGTGGTAGTTAAAATGGGATTAATTGATTCCATTTGGTCTCTGATCTTACCTGGAGCCCTACCTGTATTTAGCATGATCATCCTTATGAATTTCATTAGGGGATTACCTGAGGAGGTTGAAGAATCAGCGATTATTGATGGTGCGGGACCCTTACAGGTACTGGTTCGTATTTTACTTCCGCTCCTCAAGCCTGCCCTCGCAACAGTAGGCTTGTTTAGTATCGTAGGCCATTGGAATTCATGGTTTGATGGTATTATTTATATGAACAATCCTGACAATTATCCATTACAAAGCTATCTCCAGACTCTTCTCCAGAGCTTTGAGCAGATCATGCTAAAATCAGGTTCTGATTATACCCAACTCCTTGCAATGATGAACGCCAGAACAGGGCGCGCCGCCCAAATGTTTTTAGGAGCCATTCCCATTTTGCTCGTTTATCCCTTCCTTCAGAAATACTTCACCACAGGTTTGGTGCTGGGCAGCGTCAAAGGATAAATAAAAAAGCTTGCAGCCATTGGCTGCAGGCTTTTATTTTCCTTTGGTATCTGGAACACTCGATAAAGCAGGTAACATAATAGTAAACATTGTACCTTCTCCGACCTCACTATACACTTGTAATCTATACAATTCACCAAAATGAAGCTGAATGCGCCGCTGAACATTACGCAGCCCTATTCCCATGCTTCCCTTATCCGCATCCAACCTTTCTTCCATAAAGTGCTGAATCGTATGGGGGTCCATACCGACACCATTATCGCTGACTTCAATAGCAATATCACTGTCCCGCAGATGAATCCGGATCGTAATAATTCCATCCTCTTCGAGTTCAGAAAGTCCATGAAAAATCGCGTTTTCAATCATCGGCTGTAGAATCATTTTGGGCATATAATAATCTAGTAACCTCTCCTCAATCTCGTATTTCATTTGAATGCTGTCATAGTACCTGACGTTTTGAATCGTTACGTAATTAGCTATGTTATCTAACTCCTCGCGAATTGTGACCAGTGTCCCATCAGATCTTGTCGCATAACGAAGCATCGAAATCAAAGCATCTGTCATTTCAACGATTTTGTCAGATTGCTGCATAGATGCGATCCATTTCACCGACCCAAGTGTATTATACAGAAAATGAGGGTTAATCTGAGCATGCAGCGCTCGCATCTCGGCAGACGCTTTTTCCATCTCTTCCTGCTGTACCCTCTCGACCATTCGCTTCAATTCATACGACATCTTGTTGAAGCGAATGGACAAATGTCCAATCTCATCTCGAGAGCGAATCTGTTCCACTTGTTCAAAATGTCCTTTTTCGACCAACCCGATATTTCGAAAAAGTTTCTTTATGGGTCGAGTGATGACGTGGGATAGAAATATGGAGATAATGGCAGCAAAGAAAGACATTACAATGGCTAGTGTAACGAGATTGCGGCCCAAAATTTTGCCATCGGCAGTCAGCTCATCTAAAGGCATATATAAGTAAGTCGTCCATTTCTGCTGACTAAGCGGACTGGTGACTACAACATTTAATGATTCGTCTGGACGAACATTATCTCGAAACAACGTGCCAATCAGCTGGTCATTTACGTTATACACAATTTTGTCGTCCTCATCGACGATCATAAACCTTGAGCTCAGCTCTTCCTGCAGGTTGCGATTGACAATTTCGATAAATTTAATATCAATGCTGACGACGATGACGCCTAACAGTCTCCCGGTAGCCACATCGTGAATTTTCCGAGCGTGGGAGACTGCCAATATTTTATTCTCCAACTGCTTATCGATTCGGGTCGTCAACGTAATGGTTCGATCATTTGAATGCATGAACTTTTTGAACCACAGCTCTTTTGCCATTTTGAAGTTTTTATCGATGGGCTGATTTGGGCTTACGAATAAATCTTGTCCGCCACTCAAATTGTAGAGGTAAATGGAGAATACGCGATCCTTCATCATGATGTAATTCATGAGAATGTCGTAGGCGGCATTTTCATTCGGAACACTATCATTTCTCAGAAAATCTTGGATCGGAAAACTTCCTTCATGTGTCGAGGATAAACTGTTACTTAGTCCATTACTGGCGAGCAGAGAGATTTTTTCAATCTCCTTGAGAAACTCGTCAATGCGAATATTCGTCTGTTTAGCAAGATCGGTTAGCAGCTTCGTATAATTTTGCGCTAATAAACGTTCAGAAGAGTAGTAAGAATTGATGGTCATCACAATTACGGGAAGGATAATTACGGTTATACAAATCACCATGATTTTGTACTTAATTCGAAAGAGTTGGACACGCTTCCTCATGACGCACGACGCACCTCAATTCTCGGAACCCCACGGGTCCTTACTGCAATTCTCTATACTCTTCAGGAGTTAAGCCAACCATTTTTTTGAAAATTTTATTGAAATAGGTATAGTTTTGATACCCCACTTTGTCAGCAATCTCATACACTCTAAGTTCTCTATTCATTAAATAGGCCTTTGCACTTTCAATACGGACCTTTGTCAAATATGAGATAAAATTTTCTCCTTTCTCCTGCTTAAACATTCGACTGAGATAAGATGGATTGACATTGATTTGATTAGCTACACGGTGCAATGAAATATCCTCGGCATAGTACTTGTCTATAATCTCAATAGCAAGGTCGGCGTAAGAACGCTCCTGATTTTGCCTAGAATCGGCTTTAAAACAATCAACAATGTGAGTCAGCAAAGCTTCGTGAATATCTTCCCAGTACTCTCCTTTGAGTACTGTTTCGTATAACGTTTTCTCCTTAAATGTAGACTGGACTCTTTGTGTGGTCCGTGATAAATGATTGTTTATCAATTCCATGACCGAAATATAATTTTTACGAATGCTGTTCTCATCCGCTTGGAGTATCTCCAGATCAGATCGGATTCCTTCAAGAAATTCCTCCGCCTTTTTCTCGTCTTTGCTTAGCCAAATCTTTAAAAAATCTTGTTCTTGCTGCGGATCAAGTAGAATGTCCACTTCTTTTCTAACCGAAGCTTTAAGGACATCATCATAAAACAATACCTGGTAGTTACCTTCGAAAAAATCATGCCGCAAAGCAAGCTCCGCTTCCTGGTATGCCCTTCTAATGCCACTAAAACCAGTTACGACTGTGCTTATACCAGCCGAGAGAGTTAGATTCATAAAATCCTTTATGGAGAAAAGAATCTTATCGCATAGTTTCTTGATATCTGTATGTGGGGAATCTTGATTAGAAAGCATATTGACTATAACCCAATATTCAGAGGAACTTTCCACGACAATTTCTTTCTTCCATTTCGATGGAATGATCTCATCCAATATATTTTGGATAGAAAATCTGAGCAGCTTTTCCCCCTTTTCAATATATTTCTTCTTCACTGATTCGTAGTAATTCACCTTAAATTTGATGAGAACAAGCTTGTCTTCTCTTATGCGAATATGCAGCTCTTTAGCCTTCGATGTTATATTCGTCCTATCAATGAATCCGCTTACAATATCTTGGAAGAAATTATTTTTCAAATGGCTTAAACTCTGTGTAATATCATGGGGATTTATAGGCATTTCTTTCAGGCTTCCATGCTCTTTTTGCAGCTTCATCCGGATTGAAGTAAGCAGTTCGACAAGCAAGGCCTCAGTTATCTCGGTTTTGATTAAATAATCTACTGCGCCTAACTTTAACGCAGTCTTCACATACTGAAATTCATCAAAATTACTAAGGATAACATACTTACAGGTTTTCAATGAGTCAGAGGCATGCTGAATAAGTTGTAGTCCATCCATGATAGGCATTTTAATATCTGTAATAATGACATCGGGAGAAACTTCAAGGGCAAGTTCCAATGCTTCCTTCCCATTACTCGCCTCACCAACAACATAAAATTCGTGTTTCTCCCAATCAAGCATGGACCGAATTCCCACTCGCATTAATAATTCGTCATCTACAATCATTAATTTATACATGCGAATCCCCCAATTGTGCACGGTATGAAACTGAGTTCTATTTTGATTCACGCATTCGACTTCAGACCCATAGGTTACAAAAAGCTCTAAATGCTCCTAAGATTGCGGCAAGTTTCTTTTGTTAATAGGACTGCAGTACATTTTTTCCTAATATTACAAAAAAGTCGCAATAATAGCGACTTTTTTTCCAAACTATTTAGTTGGAATCTCCACTACAAAGTTCAGCTCTTTTCATTAACATATTTAGTATACTCTTGCTCTATCTACACTGCACCAACTTTTGTCCAATTCTCCAGCATATTAACATATATGCTAGCAAAGTCTGCTGGAGTATAAAAACCTCCCATTATTCAAACATCAGATACCAGTAGATCGCTATTTCATCACTTTGTTTATTTAGGCCGCTAGCCTGGTAAGGAAGATCGTGTACAAAGCGAAGAAGGATTGCTTCTCGCTGCTGTGCACTAAGGTGAGACAATAGCTCCTTTATGTCTATTTCAGACTCTAGGTAAAGAAAAGGTGTAGTGTCAGTGAGAATCGAAATTACTTCCTTTTTATCATCTTCTAAAGGAACTAATTTTCTGTTTTGGCGAAGTAATGTTTTGCACCGATTGACTAAAATCGTTTTACTCCAGCTGTGAAAGGCTTCGCTTTTTTGTAACTGTTCAATCTTCTCATAGAGAATAACTATCATGTCTGCCAAAGCATCCATCGCATCTTGCTCGTTCCCCATGTATGTATAGGCTAGACGATAATATTCGTCCTGATTGTCCATGATTAATCGTAATAAAGCCTCTTTACTACCCTTTTTAGCTTGTTTCACTAGGCTGGTTAACATCCTATTCCCCCCTTTCATAAATAAGAGATTTTAGAGGCTCTAAAAGTTCATTACCATTTGAATTTTTTTGAAAAGATATTTTCAGAAATGATAAAATGATGCATATAAGATATAAATACTGGCTTCGCATTAAACAATAAAAGCAGCCGATCGTCGTATCGGCTGCTCCATATTCTTTTAAACTATTTTCCTATCTAATCTAGTTGGACATTCATTTAGAATTATTACCTTTCAAAAATGGATTGTGATTAGTCACTCAACCTTTTTGAAACTAGCAGTAATACCTGCTCATTTTCTTAAAAAAATCAATCTGAAACATTTGCATAGAAGTCATCTCAGAATGCCGACTTCATCATTAGCAGATTGCTCCATGCTGCTTTGATCTAATGTTTTCCGTAGTTAATTGAGAGTTCAAACATCCAGGGCTTTAACTGGTGATATGATAGTTATGATCTCAGATGACAAGGAGGAGAACGAATGAATGACAGTTTTCATAGAAAGGACACCGCTTCACGAGTCATATTTGCATCACCAGAGGCCATCTATGGTGCATTTCTGGACCCGCAGGCTTTAGTTAGATGGCTTCCACCAGAAGGGATGATAGGTCATATCGATGAATTTAATGCTCATGTAGGCGGAATCATTAGAATGACACTCACCTATGTCGACTCCAAACCCTCAACTGGAAAAACCTCTGAAGACACTGACGTATTTCAGGGAATATTTTTGGAGTTAGTTCAATTCAAACGAATAGTTCTAAAAATTGAATTCGAATCTGAAGATCCCTCTTACACTGGTGCAATGATTATGACTTGGAATCTTGAACCTGCCCCAAAAGGTATCAACGTAACTATAGTTTGCGAGAATGTACCAGAAGGAATCGATCAACATGAGCATGAAGAAGGACTTAAATCTACTCTAGCTGGCCTTGCTGCTCTTATTGAATAAGGAACTTCTCGTTTGAATATGAGAAGTTTATGCGAAACCATTAAACTATCATAGTCAATAGCTTAAGGAAAATGGAGCAGCTGCCAACCGGCAAACTGCTCTTTCTATTTTCAACTAACGTTTTCCGTTAGTTGAATTACACTTGCATCATCACCTAAAGTCGTAGTCATAGCTTTGCTCCGACATTCGCTCGATAACTCGATCTAATTGTCTAGTCAGATAAGGCGAAACTTCGCCAATTCGAGCCAATGTTTCTAACAAGGGAAAAGTCTGCCCGCCCCATGGGCCTTGTGGATCAAAAACTTGTCTACCGATTCGCACGCCGCCTTCTCCTATAAAGGGTTTCAATCGTTCCATTCCCTCAATAAGCAGCTCAGCCGGTAGCTCTATGTTCCTGCGCCGGGACCATTCTGCCAAGAAAGACATTCCTCGCAATATATCATATTCAAAGAATCTCGGAAAGCAGGGTTTCAGCCAGTCTTTATTGATAATGCTCCCATCATGTTTAGTACATACAAGACGATGCTCAATTAAATAGCGTGCACCTTCATCTAGGAATATTGCTTCCTGTTCTGTAAATTCGCGGTCTGTATGCAGCAAGATGGCTTCGAGTGGAGGAAGGGTAGAAATAATAGAGCTCTTATGGGAATAAACGTAAGCATCAGGATCACAGTTCAGTCCGCCATCAGGTAATTGATGTTTTAATAGCCATTCTCGAATCCAGGGAAGTTCATTGTCCAAATCACAGCCATAAGCCTTGAGGATCATATAGTACACAGCAAGTTCACAGTGACAGCAATCCATCTTCATTTTATCGCTTTCGCTTGTTGGATGATCATTGGGGGATATGATGAAGGTTTGCCAGACTTGCGTTTCTAGTAAATATTTAGCTCGAACAATAGCGAACTCAGGAATTTTTTTCACTTCTCCCATTTCATAAAGTGCTGCCATATGCCACCATGCCCCGTTCCATTTGTGGCGGCTGTACTCGCTGCTCACCTCCAAATTAGGGGATGATTCCAAGAATCTGATCGATTCTTCGATTGCTAAAGAAATGGTTTGATTTGTCCCCATCTTGACCTCTCCTTTTAACTGCTAACTTCACGCTTAATAAAAACTACGCTTCTTCAGCATTTCTTTAGCTGCTGGGCGGCCGCTGCGCACAACTGCTTAGCCTCTTTTTTAATATTGCTTACATTTCGACAAACAATTTAACTACCCTGTTTCTTCAACTAAAGATTCTCGTTTTCTATTCTCTAAATTCAACTAAGAAAGGTTAAGCTTCTTTTTCAGCATATTATCTAATCTTACTAATACGTTTCCTCAAGTTATCATCAACATTTCTAGTGGACCTAAAGAAAAAGCCACCTGAATTCCAGATGGCCAAAATTATTGCTAATCGCAAGAACTGCTTCCACTGTCACTACTGTAGCTGCTGTCATAACTAGATGAACTGTAGTTGCTGCCATTTTCATTGCTTGTAGATCTGTAACTACTACCATTATCACAATTCCGGTCATTAGAGGGATACACGTAGCTCATGCTCAACCACATTGGTGTTTGATTACCAGTATTATTGGATTCCGAAGTGGGTCTATTTCCATAATGGCTCTTTGACCGCATTTTCATTTTCCGTCTCAGGCTGTTTGACTCCGCTTTTTTACTAAACACTTTTTTGAACATGCCTGCTTCACCTCTGCAAATTATTTTCACGCCTCTTTATTTCCTCTGCAATCATCCATTTATCAAACGCTTCGTGATTATTTGAATCAGCTATAATTGAAGCCGCGAAAGCTGAGTCTATAATTAAATCTTTCTCAATTCATGCAGAATATTCTCCGGATCCAACCGCTGCATAAAGTCCGGATTCACGTAGGTGGAACGAATAATGGCGGATTCGTCGATCATAAAAGTGGAAGGAATCGGCAGAATCCAGCGGTTCGTCGCGTTGTATTCCGCTAAGTCCATGCCAATTTGTTTCATAATGCCCTGTATGTAATCCGGAACGTCGTAAAGAATGTTATATAAAGCGGCCACGAGACCGTTTGTGTCGCTAAGCACTTGGAAAGTCAACTCTTCCTTCTCCTGCTGGGAAAGCGTGTTATCCGGACTTTGCGGGCTGACCGCGATCAGCTGGCCCCCAAGGGCTTCGATGTCCGGCAGAAGCTTCTGATAAGTCTTAAGCTGAGCGTTGCAGAACGGGCACCAACCGCCCCGGTAAAAAGTCAAGACAACAGGTCCTTTGGACAGTTCATCATAAAGGTTAACCGCTTCTCCCAAAGCATTCTTGAGTGTAAAATCCTTTGCCTTCTGCCCCTCCTGCCGGCCGTAAGCAATACCGGATTCCTGCTGCTCCCGGATTTGACGGAACATCTCCGATTGAATCTCCAAAGGGGTATGTGTAATAAATTCCTTTTTGGTTTCAGCTAAAGCTTGAGCTAATGACATGTTTTGATCCTCCATTTCAATTGAATATCCTCTCGGCATTCGCCGAGGTAGATGCTACTAATAAAGAAGCTCGACGAATTGCCTATCGGCTCTGTCAGCCAGACGCCCTGCGCATGGAGCTCGAATTAGGTTCGATTACTGGTTGTTAAACGCAGTAAGTGTATGATCTGTCCGCCCACATCATTCTGCAGACATCTTGGATGCCGAGTCGAATACCACAGGCCTGTCTTGCTTACGCAAATGAATAATTTGCGCTGTCAAACCAACGATGAGAATGACGAGGAGACTGGCTTGAGAGCCGAGAAGAATTGGTGAATTCAGATCGTTGACTAAGGGGTTACCGTTTGGAACACGGGTCAGGATTTCGGTAACGGTCGGCAACATCAGTAGAAACGCCGTCAAGCTGAGAAAGATTGTTTCAAGGTACTTGCCTGCACGCCCAACGCGTGAACTACGACCGATGCTGTATCCGGCGAGCAACAACAGGATCGTTGCGGAGCCAATGACATAGCTGACCGACTGATGTGCAATGGGAAATACTGTGATAGAACCGATCAGCATCGAAATGAAGTAGACGATACCAGGCCTTGACCGAGGTACAATCCGTCCATTGCGAGCAAACATATATATAGCCAGCGGAATGGCGGGCAAGCTGCTGAGCGTATGCACCCAGCCGAGTGTTGAAATCCCAAACATAAAAGTCTCCCTCCAGGAAAAAGCTATTTTGTTTTGTTATGTAGATAGATTGGCGCGAGTCGATACTAGTGGCGTATAGCAACTCTGATCGGGTCGGTGATGGATGGTTGCATCGTCATTTGCAACTGGGAATCACCCTCGCGCCATCAATTGTCGGACTGCGATCAAAAACGCCTGACTGACGATGTTTAATCGGCATGCTCTGTATCAGCACTTAGCGGATATGATGCCATTTGTTAGTAAATAACAAGCATATCCTCAATCGTATGTATCCTCCTCTCTAGATAGTTTAAGCTAAGGGGGCATGTTGAACTTCTTGTCCTCTCGATCATGACTGCAACGATTACCACCAACGAATTTAGCGCGAAGCTAGTCGCTCCAAGAGCTGTCCTATCACGACGCTGAATATCTTCGGATCGTTATAGGCCCGCGCCGATAGCATCGCGCCGTGAACCGTTGCCATGAATGCTTCTGCCTCAGCACGAGGGGTAGTCGTAAGTTGAATTTGCCCGTTCCGCGCGCCGCGCTCCAGCACCGATGTCAACCACGCCGACAGGTAGCGGAAATGTGCCTGGACCTCTAGGCTAACTTCCTCCGGCAGGACGGGGAGTTGACTTGCCAACAGCGCGCAGACACAAAATGGAGCACTGGCATCCGCGATGCAGGCTTCCCAATAACCTGCGTAGAGCCGAAGCTGTTCGAGCGGATCGGATGCGTGAAGTTCGAGATTCATCATCCCCGCTTCAGCTTCTTCCCGATACCGTGCCACCAGCGTTCGGACCAGATCAACCTTGCTTGGGAAATGGTGGTGGATGCTCGCCTTGCGAATCCCAACCACATTAGCGATGTCGGCATAACTGAAACCGTTGTAACCGCCAGCTACGATCAGAGATCGCGCACAAGACAGGATGTTGTCAGATGTAGTAGATAAATTGTTCATGTCTATAGCCTACCTTCTGGTAGGTAGTTTGTCAAGCGGGCATAGTTATGGTTGTTTGAAAGGTTGGTATTTCAGTATTTAAGTACGAGGGCTAGTCTTTGTTTCATTTACAGAACTAACACTCATTAGTTAGATAATTATCAAATTAGCCAAGTAAAAAATCTCTTGTCAACTTCTACAAATGATTTATGTTCTCGTTATGGGTTACGACAAGAGCTTATATACTTCAAATAAAAAAAACCTCATATTTAGCGACTTTTAAAGTACTCCGTGTTATTCCTTTTGACATAAACCATCATTGAAAAACTGTGACGCTCTAGTAATTCTCTAGACTCTATTTTTTGTCTCGATACACTACAATCAGATGATTCTTGATAATTGACTCATTGCTTCATATTCTTTGTTTGATAATTCCAATAGAATATCTGAAGCCTGATCTAAGAAATGTATTTCCTGAGTTTCTCCAGCCTTTCTGATAAGATTAGATACTTCCCCCCACATAGGAGCAATTTCGGTAAAGAGATCATATGCATTTTGTAAAGGAGCATTATCCAATATAATCAAACATTCTTTTAAGAAATCTCTTCTAAAAAGAGAACCTCCGGTTCCTCCACGCTCCATTAGATTAGCTGTTAACACTAAGTCATATTCAATATTTCTGCTTCTCTCAAACCATTTATTAATCTCTACACTTGTTTTCTTAATACCTTTATAACCCAAATTTTTGATAGGAGGATTAATATAATCTAAAGCATTAGCTTTAATTGCTTTTGTAATCACATCCTTTAACATGGGTGCAACCTCTTTTTTCTTAATTGTATACGATAGATTTTTTGAAGACATTGGGCCTTTTTCGTTTCTTGCTAATGCCAAACTTTCAAGACTTGTTTTAACCATCCCACCTTGTTGTTTAGTATCTATTAAGTAGGCAAAACTATCGTCATATCCATACATAGCCACATAATGACCAGCAAAATGCACCTTGTTTGTGAAATAATCCAAGTGATAACTGTCAAGCTTCAACCCTACGATAATTCCTTTATCTATATCCTGCTTCACATGATCCCATGCTTTTTTAGAAGAAGAAGTCTCTTTTACTTCCATTTGAAGACTTAAATTATTGACCATCTTACGGGTAAGAAGATCTGGTTTAACCCTACCTCCAATAAACGGAAAGTCCATATTTTTCATGTCCCAATATATATAGCCCAGCCCTTCACCAATACCAAATAACATCTCCTCAGACATTTCGATTTCTAAACTTTTTAGTAAGCTTCCAGAAGCTGTAGTTTCACAGTGTTGGCCCGGAAACGGTGAGACATTCTTTATGATCATTTATCTATTCTCCTAGCTCTTTAGTTGAGAAAAGGGTAACCGATTTGTACAGTCCGCTGCCTTAGTATAATTGACCTAAATTTATCTTTAAGTTAGTGAACCTGCGTTTTACCACATCACTTTCCGAGTCGCACAGAAGCAATATAATCACTTTATTTCCTTAAACGTTTTTCTGTGTTCGATATGAATTCCTCCTCCTCTTTTCCGATATCTATATTCATGCGTTCGGCTAAAATGATGAGCCACCCTATACATTCAGCTTCTAGTGCCAATACATTGATCACTACAAAAACATTACCCGTTTATAAAGCGTTGGACAAGACTACGGAATCAAAAAAAGCCGATTCCCAATTGGAATCGACCTTAAAGAAAACTCCCGAACTCATTACAGTGTGATAATAATTGGACCATTTTTAGTAAGGATAATCGTATGTTCCATTTGAGCTACATAGCTTTTTTCAGTAGCAAAGGTCCATCCATCTGCTTTTTGGAACACTTCTTCTTCTGAGGTCGAAATGAATGGTTCGAACGCGATAACCATCCCTTCTTTCAATAACTCATCATCTGATACATCGTTATAATTATAAATATGGTCAGGTGCTTCGTGTATTGTGCGTCCAATACCATGTCCTGTAAGGTTTTTAATAACCGTTAATTCATGCTGTTTTGCTGTTTGGAATACCGCTTTTCCAATTCCACTTTTTTTGGAACCAGGTTTTGCTTTTTTAAGACCTGCTTCAAATGCTTGTTTAGCAACGTCACACACTTTCGTTAACACTTCTTCTCCATTGCCTACTACAAATGAGATTCCTGTATCAGCGAAATAACCGTTCTTTGAGCCGGAAACATCTACATTTACTAGATCCCCTTCACGAATAACCCGATCTCCCGGAATACCATGTGCCACTTCTTCATTAACACTAATACAAGTATAGCCAGGAAAATCATACTCACTTTTTGGAGCTGACACTGCGCCTTCTTTCTCAAAAAGCTCTCCAGCTATATTATCAAGCTCTTTTGTCGTTATGCCGGGAACTGTTCTTTGTACCAATTCTTCTCTTATAGAGGCAACAATTTTGCCGATTTCCTTCAAACCATTAAAGTCTTCTTCTGTTCTTGCAATCATTTCGCTTACCTCACTATCCTATATTATCAATTAACTATTTAAATGTATTTTCTCGAAAAACTCAAGTTATGTAAATAGTTAATGAGAACATCTCTATTTTGAAGTATGGCCTTTCGTAACACTCTTTTAATCGGTTCTGCTATGGGTGAACAACCGCACTTCTGTAATTTATATATATTCATCAAATCAGTAATCGGAACATGTTCTTGTCCTTTTCGACAATTGGTACATGTTCTTATTCCTCGACATGTTTGTTCCATTGTCGTGACAAACCCCTGCAGCCTTTTTTCACAACAAAAAAACCTCATGCCATATTCCGTGATGGAGTATTTCACTTTCAGCGCGATTTGCGGATAATCGACTCGTTTAATAATCTCTTCCTCCTCCAGCGCCTCAACGAATTGACACTGGACAGGGTTCTTTTGCGTGAGTTCAAAAAGAGACCACTGTGAAAAGTGGTCTCTAAATACATGTCAGAAATATTATTGATTGCGGATTAGATAATCAAATGCGCCAAGCGATGCCGTTGCACCCGAACCCATCGAAATAATAATCTGCTTATACGGAGTATTCGTGCAGTCGCCTGCCGCAAATACGCCAGGGATGTTGGTTGCGCCGTGACTGTCTACAACAATTTCACCTGTACGTGTGCGTTCAATCTTATCTCCAAGCCAGTCGGTGTTTGGCACAAGACCGATTTGGACGAACACACCTTCAAGCTCAATATGCTTCTCTTGACCGCTCTCACGTTCAAGGTAAGTGATTCCGTTCACTTTGCTCGACCCTGTTACCTCTTTGACTTGAGCGTTTTTGATCACCGTCGTGTTAGGCAGACTGTTCAAACGATCCTGCAGAACAGAGTCCGCTTTCAGATCAGGCATAAACTCCAGAACGGTTACATGTCTGGCAAGTCCAGCCAGGTCAATCGCCGCTTCAATACCGGAATTACCTCCGCCAACAACCGCAACGTCTTTACCTTCGAACAGAGGACCATCACAATGCGGGCAGTATGCCACGCCTTTGTTCTTGAATTCCTCTTCACCCGGCACGCCCATGTTCCGCCAACGGGCGCCTGTCGAAAGGATCACGGTTTTGCTCTTAAGAACAGCACCGTTCTCCAATTCAATCTCAACGAGATCCTTCTTCTCAAGGCCTTTTGCACGCTGCGCCTTCATGATGTCAATATTATATTCCTTGGCATGCTCTTCCAGGCTTGCTGCAAGTTTAGGACCTTCTGTGTGCTTCACACTAATGAAGTTCTCAATGCTAAGGGTATCATTGACTTGTCCACCGAAACGTTCAGCAACAATTCCTGTACGGATCCCTTTGCGCGCCGCATAGATTGCCGCACTTGCGCCGGCTGGTCCACCGCCAATAACCAGTACGTCGTACGGTTCTTTGTTTTCGAACTCGGAAATATCCGAAGTACCCAATTTCGCAAGAATGTCGTCAATCGTCATCCGGCCGCTTCCGAAAGACTCGCCGTTCAGGAATACGGTCGGTACAGCCATAATTTCCTTACGTTCGACTTCTTCCTTGAAAGCCGCTCCATCGATCATCGTATGCGTGATCCCTGGATTCAGAAGGCTCATCAAGTTCAATGCCTGTACAACATCAGGACAGTTATGGCAGGTAAGACTGACATAAGTTTCGAAATTATAAGCACCTTTAATACCTTTAATGCGATCAATAACGCTTTGATCAACTTTTGGAGGTCTGCCGCTGACTTGAAGCAGTGCCAAAACCAGTGAAGTAAATTCATGTCCCAATGGCAATCCCGCAAAGGTGATGCCTGTATCTTCTCCCATACGGTTCACACTAAAACTTGGTGTTCTAGGCAGTGTAGTCTGCTCTACCTTAATGTGGCTGGACATGCTGGAGAGCTCGTTTACGAGGTCCAGCATATCATTGGATACAGAATCGGTTCCGACACTGACTTTCAGCAGAATATCGCCTTCCAGAAGCTGAATGTATTGCTCAAGTTGTTGTTTAATGTCTGCATCCAGTTTCATAGGTTCTGCTCTCCTTAATCTCCTTAGATCTTGCCTACAAGATCAAGGCTTGGTTTCAATGTTTCGCTGCCTTCTTTCCATTTAGCCGGGCATACTTCACCTGGATTGTTGCGAACATATTGAGCCGCCTTAACTTTGTCGATCAGTGTGCTTGCGTCGCGTCCGATACCGTCAGCTGTAATTTCAACAGTTTGAATTACGCCGTCTGGATCGATGATGAATGTAGCACGGTCAGCCACGCCTGCTTCTTCAACCAACACGTCAAAGTTGCGGGAAATTGTATGGGAAGGATCACCAATCATAATGTAAGTAACTTTGCCAATCGCTTCGGAGCTGTCATGCCAAGCTTTATGCACGAAGTGAGAATCCGTGGAAACGGAGTAAACTTCAACACCAAGCTCTTTCAAAGTAGCGTATTGGTCCTGCAAGTCCTCAAGTTCAGTAGGGCAGACAAATGTGAAGTCAGCTGGGTAAAAACAAACTACGCTCCATTTGCCTTTCAGGTCTGAGTCAGATACTTCGATGAAGTCACCATTGTGATATGCGGATGCTTTAAAAGGGAGAATTTCTTTTCCAATCAAGGACATTGTTAATCGTACCTCCTAGGTATATGGGTTCTTATTTTGTTTAGAGCTTCGGACGATGGAACGACATTGTCCATTGTCACAACTGCTTAGCTCCTTATTTATAATAATTATTATATGGGAATGATTATCAGTGTGTCAAACCCGTTCACCAAGTTTTCAAAAATTCTTTTTTTTTACATACGAGGCACGTGGATTAGTCTCCTTCTCTATTTTAGCAATTTGCGGTACTCAGGGGCAAACTTATAGTCAAATTAGTAAATGACTGATGAATAGTCCGGATTCTGGATCTTTATATTCGACAGGGTTGGACCGTTCCAACCCTCCGGTTTATAAACGACCTCTCCCATCTGCTTCTCCATAGTAAACTTGGAGAGATAAGTTTCAGATTGGCGAATTATTTCTCTAGTCGCGCCGAATGTGAGCAGGAAATCGCTGCTCTTCTGCAACAACACTATGCACACGCGTGATCGTAATTACTTTAGATAGCACAAAAACGGCATGTCCCTCTTTATTGGAACACGCCGTTTGTATGGTTAGTCACAATGCTTGTTTATTGCATACCTTGCATGATGGCATTAATGATGCCTTGTTGGGTAACGGTATGGTTTGAACGGTTAAACAGAGCAAATCCATGATGTCCGTTATGACCATTATCCCAATATACTGGAACCATTTTATACTTCTTCGCAGTTGCTGTCACTGCTTTGGCATAAGCTTGGCGATATACGTTATTACTTGAATCATATGCCGTCTTATCAATGGAACCGAATTCACCAATGACAACCGGATAGCCTTGAGTTACAAATTTATCGTGCATGGATTTGAATTGCGATTCCAGATAGTCCTCCTGTCCCCAAGTCGATTTCTTGGAGGGATTGGTTGCCGTTGCTCCCCACTGTGTTATATTACCGGACTCCTCACCTGCAAAATCCCACGGAGAATAATAGTGTGCCGAGATCATGATTCTCTTCTCCGAGCTAGGAATAGCTGAGGATCTGAAGGTATCTGTTGGAAGAACAAAACCATAATTCCCTACAGTGTAGTCAATATTTGTATTCCAGCCCGGAATCAAGAGCCATCTGGCATTGTTATTACCTCCTGTCTTACGGACAGTATCTACAAAGATCTGATTATACGCGTTCAAATTAGCGTAATATGCCGGATTTGGATTGCCGTAGGTGCCATCAAACACTTCGTTCATAGATTCGAAAATAAGACGTTCATTATAGCTGCTGAATCTGGTAGCAATCTGCTGCCACACCTTTTGATATTTTTCTTTAATGACATTTTGATTGCTTCCATTCACCAACAGCCATCCACCTGGTATAGAATTGTATCCATCTCCATGAATGTTAATAATGACATATAAGCCTTCATTGTAAGCATAGTCAACCACGGTTTGAATTCGATCCAGCCATGCGGAGTTAATGGTATAATTGGGAGCGCTTCCAATATGATTGAAATAGGACACTGGAATTCGAATCGTTTTGAAGCCGGATGCCTTCACCTTCTGAATGAGTTCACGGGTAATGACTGGATTACCCCAAGCTGTCTCACTCGGTACGCCATTCACCGTAGCTTCAAGCTGATTCCCCAAATTCCATCCTGCACCCATCTCAGGCACAATTTGAGAAGCCTGCAATGATCTAAAAGCAGATACTGTGGTACTCCATCCGGCAAAAACAACCGTAGCTAACAATACAAACGCTAAGCTAAAAATACCAGATTTCTTCATTCGAATGAGCATATCCAAACCTCCGCTTAACATATTTTGGACAAGCAGTATAGTCACTCTCTTTATTTATTTAAATTGATTGATTATTAAGAGAATTCGGTCCTCCTTTCCCTTCTCTCTCGATCAAACAAACAGAATAATCGTATATCACTAACAGAATAACATATATATGGAAAATACATAAATATATAAAACTGCGAGGCGTGTCTTCGGACAGCGTCTTTCCTTAAAGGTACTTTACTTCTTCTCTTCTTACATTACCTGCCCGTTAACTTCATGAAAAAGGAGCAGCTGCCAAACGGCTACTGCTCCATGCTGATTTTTCAACTAACGTTTCCCGTTAATTGAACGTGAGATTTAGATATGGTTCTTCATTAATCAGTGATAACTCCATATTTTTCAAGTATTCTAGCTGCTGTTCCGTTAACTGACTCTTGTCAGCATAGATGGAGTGATACGTAAAAGAGTATAGATGTCTGAATTGAATAAAGTAATTAATATCCTGAAGAAAGTTTGTATCCGAGTTTCCCCGAACATATCCCTTCATAAATTCTTCATAAAAATGTCTAACGAAATTGTTCCTTTCGCTCTTTAGTATAGCTTGTGAAGTGTGGTAAATTACGATCGCTATATCATAAGCGTACCAATGATACTCGCTGTCTCCGAAATCAATGACACTAAGTGAATCTCCTCTGATTAGCAAATTGCCATGATGAAGATCTCCGTGAATTAGTCCAAAGTTATCAGAAGAAACAGGGAGTTTTTTTAACACTTCAATGTGTTTTAACCACTTCTCAACCAGGTAGGGCGGTAACTGAGCTGATTCAAATTGGAGTAAAATTTTGTTTTCATTCCAACTTGGGAACGCATGGTTAGCTTTATATGCTTTTGAAGCAGTATGGATATGTCCCATTGCCTCGCCCCAATTTTCAAACAATGGTGCTCTCCACACCTCATTGTTGGTTTGGTGGATATGTATGCCGTTTATTTTTTCATAACAAACGAAGTAGTAATCATTATTGATCCGTTGGATAAAGTCTTTTCCTTGTTTATGCATTGGTCTAGCCACAGTAACTCCCCTCGAGAGAAGGTAATTCAGCCATTCCGATTCAGCTAATGATATTTGTTCACTAACAACACAATCTTCCAAAATCTTAACTATAAATGTTGTTTTGTTACTCCCAACTTCAAATACATTATTGTTGTATCCGCCTATTAACTTATAGTCCGAGTGGTCTAAATCCAACAAAGATAATACTTCTTTTATGAGTTCTAGTCCCATCCCTCATCCTCCTAGTATTAGCTAATATATAGATCCAGTCATCAAAAGGAACAGCTGTTAAACGGCTACTGCCGTGCAAAATATCTTGATTAAAACAGCAACCGAATGCCATATAAAATCTATTCTCATCAAGTAATAGTTGTTTGGCGAAATTTTGAAGGATTTATTCCAGTCCATCTTTTGAATTGTCTACTAAAATGAGAAAGGTTCTTGTAGCCTAAACGTTTTGCAATTTCATTTAAAGATATTCCTGGTTGTTGAAGTAAAATTTTTGCTTCCTGTAGTTTTAGCCCGGATAAATACTGTCGCGGTGACATATGATAAATTTTTTGAAAAACCTCCGATCCATAGATTGGACTTATACCAAGCGATGCAATAATAGGTTGTATATGCATAGTGTAATCTGCACACTCGCTTTTCTCCGAACATTTTGATTTAAAAGTCCACTTTATCGCTTCAGCAATTTCTTTTGCATACTTAGCTGTAGTCATTGATTGACTTGTTTGTATATCCGTATTTATGGGCTGCAAATCTACCAAAACTTCTAATAACTCAAAGAGGACAATTTGAGCTTTTAATTTTGCTTTAGAGACCAAAATATCGGATTCATTCAAAATATCTATCCATTTTTGAAGACACTCCTTCAACCTATGATGAAAAGAATTAGACGGTCTATAGACCCAATCACAATTTTGCATGATCTTCATTCGTAAAGAAGGTTCGTCTATATCAAAATGAGCACAAAAATAGGTCATAGAATTAGTAGAGACACATTTATTAGTATGCTCAAAGCCAGGTGGGATAAGGAGAATGTCACCATTCTCTATGACATATTGTTTATTTTCAATTAATGTTTCTTGAGCACCATCTAATACAATCAATATTTCAAAAGCATTATGAAATTCTTTAGTCATGGACCAATTTGAAGGAACCGTTTGTTTGTGTGCCCCAAAAAAACGTATATTCCAATCAATACGCGGGAGCAACTGTGTGACATTACTTTCGAAGCTGACTTTATCATTTTCCATTTTGTAAGCGCCACCTTAATTTGGGTAAATTTATCCTTAATTGTACAATCGCCATGTCAAACTAGCTGTATATATAATATAACTAAACAACAGGAAACGCTTTCGTATTTGGCGTAATTACGCTTATCTTTCAATAATCTTATTATAGTCAAAATAGAAAACGGTATCAATTTGTTGTTTAAGGTAATACTTCTGTATCAAAAAAAAGGGTAAATAAGGAGGTCGTAGAATGGTAAGCGCTTATACAGATCCACTAACAATAGCGGAAAAATTATGCCTCGAAAGGAACTTGAGAAATGACAATAATTAAGAATCCTATTATTCCAGGAATGGCACCAGACCCGTCAATTATTCGGGTTCATGATGTATTTTACATTGCTACGTCTACTTTTCATTGGAACCCCGCTATCCAAATTTACAAATCAACGGATTTAGCTAATTGGGAGCTTACCAATTTTGTATTAAAAAAAGGCGAGGTAAATTTGCGTGGTACGAATACACCAGCTGGAATCTGGGCGCCACACTTGTCCTACGATTCTTCCACAAACAAATACTGGTTAGCCTATTCTCACATGGTCAATATGGCAGGACGTGAATTTAACTCCGATTCCTATGCAATGTGGGCAGACGATATAAATGGACCTTGGTCAGAACCCATTTATATTACATCAATAGGTTTCGACCCAGCTATTTTTCATGATGATGATGGGAAGCACTATATTTCCATACTTGAATGGGAAACACGTCAAGGGTACCAAGCACCCGGGCATATTGTAATTGCCGAGTTTGATTTAGATAACGGGAGGATCATTAGTAAATGGCACCGTGTAACTCAAGGGTTCACTAGCCGTGGATGTGCAGAAGCACCGCAGATTTATAAACACAACGGTTATTACTATCTTATTCTAGCTGCTGGTGGAACAGGCTATGCACATGGTGTAGAGATTGGACGTTCGAAGCATATTTTTGGGCCCTATGAACCTCATCCTTCTGGAGAACCGATTATTACATCTTCACCTCGCCATCTATTTTCCCTTGGTGATCCAGATGCGGGGCATTTTGAGATGTATAATCCAAATTCACCTATGCAAAAAGCTGGACATGGTTCATTAGTTCAAACTCAAACCGGAGAATGGTATATTGCTCATTTGATGTCGCGTCCAATTGATGGAACTCTCTTAAATCCACTAGGTCGTGAAACATCTATTCAGAAAATGATGTGGACGGAAGACGGCTGGCTGGAAATGAAAGATGGATCAAACTTAGCCAAGATGGAAGTTGAAGGTTTAGAAGGAGTTAAATTATCCACTACACTATCTCATGATATTATTGATCATTTCGATAACGATAAATATAACTTGCATTTCATGACTCCTTATCGAGATCAAAATGCTAATTGGGTGAATTCAATTGAACGACCAGGATATTTACGTATTCACGGTGAGAACTCTCTCTTTTCTCAAGTGAATCCAGCTATTATGGCTACTCGTGCGACATCTTTTCATTACGAATTTCAAACGAAAGTCGAATTTCATTCCGTTCATTACTCAGAAACGGCTGGCATGGGGCTGTACTATGATTCGAATAACTGGATTTATATTCACCTAACTCATTCAGAATCAACTCACGGAACCGTATTAAGTTTAGTACAAGCGAAACTAGGAAAACGCATCGAATTTGTTCATCACAATATTGCTGTGCCTGAAGATACAGTTGAGTTGAAAGTTGTCTATAATTTGGGTAAAGCAGATTTCTATTATCGTTTGAGAGATGATATGGAATGGCAAGTGTTTATAGACAATATGGATGCTATATATTTGTCTGATGAAGGCGTTAATGGAGAACCAGGTGAAATTGGCGGATTTACAGGCTTATTTAACTTTATCGGTTCAGTTGATTGTCATCAGCATGACTCATTTGCAGATTTTGATTATTATTCGGTAAAGAATGACTAGCCTTCATCAGAGAGGAAATTACACATGAATACTATACCACTTAAGCGTTTAGTTCCTGGATTAATCATCGGACCTGCTTCCTGGCTTGGACCCTATATCGTAGCTTCAAGTTTATTTTTGCCAGCTTTAATTCAACATTTAGATGCCGATAACAAAATTGCATTAGTAGCTTTATTTTCATCAGTTGGCATGATTACTGCGGCTCTATCTAATATGGTAGCTGGATATCTTTCTGACCGTACAAAGTCTCGTTTTGGAAAACGAACACCTTGGGTGGTCTCTGGTGCGTTCGTATTTATGTTAGCAATGATTTTCGCCTCAATGAGTACTACGATTCCTTTATTGTTACTAAGTTGGATGCTAGGACAGATTGCCTTGAACTTCATTGTAGCACCAATGATCGCTTGGTTAGATTTAGCTCCTGAAAGTGGTAAAGGAACAGCATCGTCTGCCTACGGCGGTTTGGGTATGGCGCTCGGTAATAATGGCTTTACAATTATAGGAGCTATTTTCTTATCACAATTTCGTTTAGGCTTTATCATTTTTGGTATTATAACATTCATTGGCACTTTAATCGCAGCCCTTATAGTTCGTGAACCATCAAACTTAGAAGAAAAATTAGAAACTGCAACAAAGGTAAAAGTGAAATTTTCTATCAACGAACTATTAACTATTTTTCCAAAGTGGTCTGTTGGGCGTGATTACTATTTGGCTTTAACCGGTAAACTCTTTCAGGGGATCGGAAACTTTGCTATTACAGGCTATTTATTATATATAATGACAGATTTTTTATACAAAGATACGTCAGCTACGCAACAGTCTGTACAATTGATTAATACCATAATGTTGATATTTGGTATTACTATGGGCTTTATCGCAGGGCCAATTGCAGATAAGTTCAAAGTTTTAAAATTGCCAGTAGGTTTATCTACTATTTTGTTAGGCATTGGCGCTTTAAGCCTTTACTTTCTACAAAATGATATCGGTATCATTATTTATGCTATTATGGCGGGATTAGGAATGGGAATCTGGAATTCTTTGGACAACCTATTGAATCTAAAAGTTATTCCTGATAAGGATCGCGTTGGGTTTTTCTTAGGGTTTTACAATCTAGGAAATACAGTAACTCAAGCTATTGCTCCAGTTATTGCTGCATTTTTGATTTCTGCAGTAGGATTCTCATCCATTTTTATTATGTCATTTGTCTTCTCGATCATCGGAGGAATTTTAATTTTGTTAATTAAGTCTGTATCTAGGTAGATCACTAAGTACGTGATTTATAAAGGGCGAATATACAATATATTGTATATTCGCCCTTTCAACTCTTTACGTAGAATAAACGGCAACCAGCCCATACTGGTGCTGTTTCCATGGCTAAAGAAACCCTAGATCTAAATGGAACGATCTATCTTCTAGAAGAAGCTGGTGAATGGAGAGTAAATTACGATGTTTTTAATATCGAGGATATAATCAGTATCTTCGATGAATTTATGATAAATAACGATGAGAGACCATAATTAATGGTCTCTCTCTTTTTACACAAACCAAAATCAACCATAATCATATTACCTTGTATCATTATCCATTACATCTTAGGTGCTATTTTCCTGTTAGTTTAATGACTAATTACTGAGTAAAAGCTTCATACCCTCATGACTAGCAACAAATCCAAGTCGTTCATAGAACCTATGGGCATCTTTACGTTTTTTATCAGTTGTCAGTTGAATCATCCCGCAACCCATTGCTTTAGCTTCATTAATAGCATAACGAAATAGGGACTCTCCAACTCCTTTGCCACGATAATCACGATCAATACGAACACCCTCAATTTGCCCGCGCGTTGTTCCTAATCTTGCAAGCCCCGGAATAATTGTAAGCTGAAGACAACCAATAACTTCGTTGTTATCCAATGCAACAATTATGGAATTACCAACCTGCTGTTCAATCTTAGCAAAGGCTTCAACGTATGCTTCTGGTAGTGGGTGTATAAAACTCTCTCGGGTAGCACCGAACTCATCATCCGCTAATAAACGGACAATTGCAGGAAGATGGTTTACAGTCGCAGTTATAAATTCCATAATGACCTCCGATATTTCATTCAATTTCTTAATACAAATGAACTATTTAAATAGAATTATGAAGTAATTATTAAGGGGAATTAGCTCAATAATCTTTACTTAAATACCATTTCATCGCATTTTTATATAGCACTTTTTCAGTTTGTCCCTCATCTAGAGTATTGTAAATGAGTTCAATATCAGAATGATTATAGGGTCTCTTTGCTCTCGTTGAAGGTAAGTCCGTCCCAAACATTAAAGCATCAGGATTCACAGAATAAATTGAACGGATAGCCTGTGCTACATCAAGTTCAACCCGACCAAAGCCTGTTGCTTTAACTTTAACCCCTTTATCAACTAAAGAAAGAAGATGATGAAATCCTTCTTTTGATAAACCCAAGTGGTCTACTGAAACAGCTGGAAGACTTTCCAATGTTGATGCAATTTCGGGTAAAGAATTAGAATCAATATACAATTCTGCGTGCCATCCTACTAGTTCATGAACTCTTCTTGCGAAGTAGTCTAGACGAGAGAGGTCTTCTGAACCTCCTCGCTTGACATTGAAACGAATGGCTCTCACACCGTAACCATGAAGCCTTAGAATTTCTTCATCTGATGTGTCGTGTGGCAATTGAGTTACCCCAACAAAATTCTCACCAAGTTTTTGCAAAGAATCAATCAAATAAGTTTGATCGAATCCTTGAAAAGAACCAGAAACAACGGCTCCTCCTTTAATATTTAATTCCCGAACTTTATCTAGATAGTCTTTGTAAGTAAAAGATTTAGGTAAAAATCCTTGATTCTCTATTAAAGGGAACTGCGGGTCAATGATGTGTAAATGAGTATCAAATATGGTTCGCATAAATTCTCCTCTCCTATTTTCTGAATCTTAGTAGTAAACACAGTTTTTCCAGTTTCACCAAATGAAACTTAGTTTCGTTTATGTAATCACTTTAACTTATAGTCATTAAAATGAAAAGTACCAATGATCCAAGCTAGAAAAATAAATGCACAGAATGAGAAATACGTAGGCTTTCGCCCACCTTTTCTTTAATGTCACATTTTAAGGATGATTCAATATCCCATATCCCATACTTTCATTAAACTAGCCTGCACGTTAGCCTAAAGAAAAAGGAGCAGCAGCCAAATGGCAAACGGCTCCTCACTATTTTCAGCTAACGTTTCCCTTCAGTTCAACAACCGATTGTTATTGCGGACTTGTGATGCTCAAAATTTTCATCGTCCTTGGTAAATAGCGGATCCGATAGATTTCTCCTTCTTCAACGTTACTGAGGCCCTTGTAACCTTCAACGAATTCCCTTCCGTCTTCGAAGGTATAGCTGTATAGCAGTCCATCCGAAGATGTTTTTGTAAGAAATTCCTTTAACATTAAATCTTCTTCTTTGACATTTCCGATCAAATAATTACCTACATCCGCAAAATCATCGATCGCATTGTAGGACAGCCCGTATCCTAAACCTAGAAATACGGTCGTTAGCAATACCACTGGGATAATCATTTTTTTCGGATTAGCAGCTTTCTTGCTAATTATCATATACGCTCCAAAGCTGAATGTGAAAATGCCCGCAAGCAATATAGTAATCCCAAAACCGTTTAACATAATGACGTCAAATAGAAGAAACTTAATGAACTGCCCTATATCTTCCATGCTCGTAAGGATGATAAGCAGTAGTATAATTACTGCAGGTACACCATATCGAATGAAGGGCCAAATACGAACTCTCAGCTTCATGCGCTAACTCCTTTTATTATAGTGAGCTCCAGGATACCCAGAGCGGTTTGGTCGGCGGGTTCAAGTTATCGCGCGTTCTC
Source organism: Neobacillus mesonae (assembly GCA_023715865.1). Classification (GTDB taxonomy): domain Bacteria; phylum Bacillota; class Bacilli; order Paenibacillales; family Paenibacillaceae; genus Paenibacillus. The sequence goes on along the minus strand of JAMBOW010000001.1, from coordinate 255,594 downwards.
ACTATCTATTTGTCCCTTATACCATTCATTAGCTTCGAGCAACACCTGCTGCCCACCTGCCTCCATAAATTCCTTCACAAAGGTATCAAAATATTCAACTGGCTTATCGCCGGTGATGATAGAGATGTACGTTCTGTCCCTCAAGCTGATCAACTCCGACATATATTGAATAAGCGAAGGGGTTGCAACCTCCAGACGATTATATATACCGTTCTCCTTTAAACCCACAGATGCAGCCCATTGCTCACGTCTGTCCAAGGACACTCCAGGAACAGTCATGCCTATGTTGGAGCCGATTATATTTGTGTAATTATCCATGCTGTTATATGGAGGAAGAATGTGGTATTCCCTTGAAGCTTCAACACTCCAGTCCCAGTGCTTACCTGGAAGCCCTTGTTCCATTTTGATCTGCTCTATCGGATCGGGGTTTGCACTGACATAATCCAGTATCTCCAGAATCTTTTCCATCTTTCCCGGCTCGTTCACAGCATCAGCTCCGATAGCAATGAAGCTCATTAGCAAATTGTAAGCTTTTGAACCGCTGTGCCCATCAGAACCGATAACAGGCGGGCCAAATACAACATCTGCAGCGGCGTTCTTCTGCATCAGCTCATAGACATTGAATGAGGCTCCGACCGGAATTTCTTCACCATTTTCATTGAGAGCGCTATAATCCCCCTCTTGAGTCCAATGATAATAGTTGCCCATCGAGGTCATCCCAATTCTGCCATTAATGAAAGCGTAGGACAAATGCTTATAACCACCTTTATTCTCACCAGTGATAAACTCAGGATCGATAATCCCGTCCTGATACCACTTTTGCAAATAAGCCAAGGCTTTCTTCATCTCAGGTTCTATAGCGCCTATCACAAGTTCATTATTTTTTACATTGAAATAAAGCTGTTCGGTAAAAACGGACTGTCCAAAAGCGCCAAACACGACATTTAAGCCTTCTTTGGATATGCCGTACGTATCCTGTTTACCATTTCCGTCAGGATCCCCTTTAGCAAAAGCATACATAACGTTTTCAAATTCATCTAATGTCTTCGGAACGTCTAATCCGAGCCTCTCTAGCCAGTCCTTCCGATATACGACTGGGATTCGATAGATGTTGGTTTGATTAATGACAGGAATTCCATATAAAGTGTCGTTTATTTTTCCATGCTCTAAGTAAGTTGAATCATAATCGCGGATTCGCTGTACAACATTAGGCGCATGCTCTTCAAGCACACTTTGTGGGATTTGTGCTAACACCCCTTGCATTTGATATTTAAGTAAATCTTGTGGCTGTCTGATCCGGAACAGATCCGGGATTTTTCCTTGAGCCAGCTCCAAGTCCAACAGCTCTTCATAGCGCTTGTTCTCAAGGTTCCACACCTCCAGATTGACATCAAAAAGATCTTCAATATATGTAATCATCTCAGCATCCTCAGGAACAGCAGCATTTTGGTGCATCGTCCATGAAATCGTATAAAGCGGTGCTGTATCTTTATCTTTATGGGAGCTTGAAGAATATTCCTGCTGCTGCGCTTGTGTGCCTTCCTCTTCTAAAACTGCACAGCCGCTTATGAATACAACAAAAGTAAGTGTAGTGACAAATAGAAATAGAAATCTTGAAAGGTTGAGATTCATAACTTATCCTTCCCAATTTATTAAATTCAGGATACAAGTCCAATAGAATGAAAGAGTTATCGAAAAATCAGTTCATTAGGCTGCGCATAAAGTTTCTCGGTGTACAGCCGTGAATTTCTTTAAACTTCTTAATGAAATACGCAGGGGTGCTGTAACCGACTGTACTCGCTACCTGCTCAACGGTTAATTCTCTTGTGGCGATGAGTTCCCGTGCACGTTCCATTCTCTGATTCGTAACATATTCGGAATAGGCAATACCGGTTTCTTCCTTGAAGATTTTGCTGAGATATTTGGGACTGATAAAGACTTGTTCTGAGACATGATCTAGCGTGAGATCACCGGAAATATGCTCGCGAATATAGACTTTAACGGCGGAAATGGTATCAATGCTCCTTACCTCGCTTCGCTTCTCCATATGCTTAACAAACTCAGTTACTTGATGAACCATCCATTCGGAATATCGGTTGATATTATAGAACGATGCAAATTGCTTGTATAAATTCAGTGAGCTTGCTTCGGCAGGCTGCCAACGAACCTGACTGATGTAGTCAGAGAAAATAGAAACCAATTTCAGTAATATGATACGACTGTAATCTGCTGAATACATGCCTTCCTTTATTGTCACCATCAAATCTTGCATAGCCTGAATCGTACCATTCAAATCTCGTGCCTGCAGCTTCTTTTCATAGTTCACGAGATACGATTCCGGAATTTCCAAGCTGCTGTTTTCCCTGTTTAGAAGCTCTAGATCTTGAATTACAGACTGATCTGGGAAGAAATAGCTGTAACGTATCAAGCCTTTGGCCTCACGATAGCTTGTGTGGACCTCTGTGAACTGCTCTACCCATCCGCCTAAAGACAATACAAATTCCAGACCAAATCTACTTCTCACCTCAGAGAGAATAAGTCCTGCAATCTGATTAGAGAGAGATTCCTCTGGTTGGTTGGTACAAATAATTACCACTATTTTGTGATCCTGCAGTTCCTCAGCAATCAACTGAGTTTCATTAAATTCTGCTATCTCCAGCTGATGAATCACGCTGTACAACGTATGCTGCAGCTGTCGCGGCTGCAGCTCCTTCCATTTTTCACTGACAGGGTCAATGACTATGCAGCGGAAATGAGAGAATGCCATTGATATTTTAATGGATTGCAGCTGCTCTGTTAGCTCTTCCGGTGTAAATCGATTGTTTAGCATATTAAGCATAATATTATGCTTGATCACTTTCTGATTCGCCTGAAGGGTATCTTCAAGACTATCGACTTTATTGGATAGACTGTTGATGGCGGTATCGATGAACCGATATTCATTTTGTTTCAAGCTGGTCGGGCTATCTACCCGGCTCTTGATATTGTTTAGGATTCGCTTTATAGGACTATAGCTGGCCACTGTAAAGATTGACGACATAGCTATCCCTACTGCGACAGCCAATAAGCAAAGAATAGCCGAGATCTCTCTCAAGTTATTTATTTTATAATAGAAGCTTTCATTGGGTGTTGTTGTGTAAATCGTCCATCCATTTTCTGCAATCTGATCTTGGGAAACAACATAAGAACCTTGGTCAAATATATGCGTAAATTTCTCATCTGAGTTAATGGAGAGCAAGGTCTGAGTCGTGCTCTCCTTCGTAGAGCTCCCTATCAAAGATTTGTCCGCAGCAGAAATAACGGTTCCATTCTGATCAACGATAAATGTATTTTCATAGTCAGCAGGGATCATATTTTGAATGATCTGGCTGAGAGCTGACTCTTTGATATCAATCGCAATCATGATTTTAGACTCTTGTCCAGTAGATTGAAACGGGTAACTGCGGACGTAGGAAATCAAAGAACTTCCGTTGCTTTGTTCAGGTAATTCGGTGTAAGAATCCTGTGGGAGCATGTTAGTCTGCATCCATAAGGAGCTTTCTTTGCTCTCTTTCATCGCAACGATCCAATCAGCCATATGATCAACACTAGAAAGAGTGCTTTCATAGAGCAGTAACCCATGTACAGACGAGATCATGAAATGATTATCAGCATCGTACAAATGAATGGCTTCTACTAAATCGGAATAATTTTGCACCTGATTTTTGAGTGACTGCTCGATGTCCAGAATTTTGCTATGGTTTCCCTTTAAGGTATCTAATTCAATATTAACGGAGCTTCCCAATGCCAGAGACAAATAGATCTGATTTACCCTCTCGATTACTGAGCTCTCTATGTAATTGACCGTATTTTTTAGTACTAGCTGTTTATTGATTCTGATCTCTTTGCTGTATTGATTGGAGAAGAAGAAATATAAGATTGAACCGAAAAAAAGCGCAATGACCAGAACGACAGCGATATAGGAAAAGGCCATCTTGGATCTCACAGAATGGAAGAGCTTATGCAACCTTTTTCCTCCTTCACTATTGGTTTCTAAATAACTTCATCATTATACAATAGCCCGAAGACGAGTGATCATGTTGATCAAAATTTAACAAACCAAACACCGTTAGTTTACCTTCTGATGCGAATCATTTACAAACAACTGCAGTCTATTTTACAAATGTATTATTCACTCTATTTTTTGAGTAATAAAATAGCCAAATCGTACGAATTTGATATAAAGCGGAATTTGTTCTATAGATGTCTGATTCCTCGAATGCTAAAGTAACGGCATATCAGACAACTGAAATTGAGACCTTCTCATCCGTTGCTGGTGTAAGCAGAAAAAATTCAATTAGCAAGAATAGGAGCGTGTTGTTGCAGGCTATGAGAAAACAACCAAAAAAATCACTGGCATTACTTCTAATGTTATCTATGGCGAGCTCGTCGTTTGCCGGCCAAAGTTTCGCAGCCAATCAGGAGGTTCAACTCTCCGATATTAAGGGACACTGGGGAGAAGCAAAAATCCAAGCTTGGATTGATCAAGGATTGGTACGAGGATATTTGGACCATACCTTCAAACCGAACCACTCCATTACTAGAGCCGAGTTTATGAATTTGGTGAATGCTGCGTTTGGATATTCAGTACAAACGAAGGTTAGCTTTAAAGATGTTTCTGAGGATGCCTGGTACTATCAAGCCGTAGCTGCAGCCAGCGCTGCTGGATATATGAACGGGTATAAGGATCAAACGATGAAGCCGCAAAATCCGGTATCCCGCCAAGAAGCGGCCATAATTATCGCCGGAATTCTGAACTTGGAGGAAAATGAGGAAGCTGCGGATACCTTTAGCGATTCATCCTCTATTGCAGTGTGGAGCAAAGGGGCTGTAGGTGCAGCGGCAAAGGCAAACATTATATCCGGATATGAAGATGGAAGCTTTAAACCTCTTCATTCCATCACTCGTGCAGAAGCAGTCGATGTACTGGTCAATGCTTTAGAAATGTCTGAACAAGTGGGTTCTAAACCATCTAAGCCCGCAGGAACGACAAATCAACTGAATGTAGCCCCTCCTGCATCGGAAGCATCTCTATCCGCAATTGAACATGGTGGAAATGCAGGAGACAACACATTAAAAAATATTGCCGCGACGAATCCATTTATTCAGATTCTGGACGGTTTTGATGAGGTATGGTCCTTGAACCAACCGGACTGGAGAGATGGAACAGTCTTAACTGTGCCTGGAGTAAAAGGAGAGGTTGCCAATTACGGAGATGGGCCAACCGTATATTATGATGGCTTTAAAAATGATGCAGACGCTATAGTCGCAAATAATAAAACATATGCGAATACAGAGATCAGAAATAAAGCAACCTGGGTTGCAAATATCAAATATGTAGAAGATGTCACGCAAAATCGCACCAAAGAAGAGGCATTGGCAGCATACTATGATGACCAAAGAGATAAGATCTACAGTATGATCGATGGTTTTGGGCCGCTGGCAAACACCTATGTAGATATCATCAAACCCGTGACAAGTGTTGAACGAAATATTGATGAAATGGATGTCGTATTGACAGAAACAACAGTAGAAGACGAGAGCCAGGGGATCGGAAGCGATTGGGCAAATTCCGAGCTTGCAGATATGGTAGCTTTAGTTGATATGGTTCGTTTCAAAACCCCTGCCTCATCCAACCCTGCGAAGTACTACTTCTCTTCTCCTAGACCGTGGAGAATGAATTCGAACGGAGAGGTTGTAGAGATCGTAGATCGTAACGGCTTACCTGTATGGGAAACGCTCGGTGCAGGTGAAGAAACAGATGTACCTCTACCTTCAGGCGGAACGAAGTCAACCGGAGAAAGACATTTCCAAACGTATGAAAGTAACGTTGAGATTATTCCTGCATTGAGCTATGTAAGAAGAGTAGCTGAGGATGGAGCAGGTAAAGACGGAGGTTTTCCAAGTGGGCATACAAGTGCAGCGTACTTATCTGTGTTCCCTTTGGCATATGCTACGCCAGAACGATTCTCTGAATTCTTAACCCGATCCGCTCAAATGGGTGAAAACCGAATCCTCACTGGGATGCACTCACCGCTCGATGTAATTGGCGGAAGAATACAATCCACTGCCATGACTGCATATGCATTCAATAAGGAAGACAACAAGGAACTGTTAGAGAAAGCATACGAAAATGCAGGAGAAGTATTTGGAGCAGAAGCAGCCGCAAATAACATGAGCCTGTACGACTATGCGCATACAGTAACAGAGGATTATAACTTCAAGAGTGCATATGACGAAAATAAATGGGCTGATCATGATGCCAATAAAGCGTTCTACAGAGAGAAGCTTACTTACGGCCTGCCTCAAACTGGAGTGAAAGGCTTGGCTCCTGAAGTAGCTGAAGGTGCAGAAGTGTTACTCGAAACGCGTCAACCCTATCTAACCGATGAGCAACGTAGAGAAGTGTTGTATACAACATCTATTGACTCCGGATATCCTGTACTGGACGAATCAAACGGTTGGGGCAGATTGGATCTAGTAACGGCTGCGGATGGATACGGTGCGTTCCTAAACAATGTAACCGTGGATATGGACGCTTCCAAAGGACGCTTTAACGCACAAGACTGGTGGAGAAATGATATCAGTGGTGCTGGCATGCTTACGAAAAAGGGAACAGGAACCCTTACTTTGACAGGAAACAATAGCTACACAGGCGGAACATTGCTGCAAGCAGGAACACTGGAAGCTGAATCTGCGACCGCTTTTGGTACCGGTGATCTGTATGTGGAGAATGGAACGATTGTAGTTAACGCTGATGGAGCCTTAAATTTAAGCAGAAACTTTACAATGGATAACGGAACCTTAGAAATTGTTATGGATTCTGACGACAGTCAAATTAACGTCAATAGAATGCTGCATCTTGAAGGTGGAAGTCTAAATCTGGATTTCTCTAACTATAAGATTGAGGGTTCTAAAGATATTACTTTAATTACTGCACGTGGAGTTAAAGGTCAATTTGATCGTGTAACTGCAGATGGTTATGACGTTACTGTCACTTACGAAGAGGATCGTGTCATTGCACATGTTGTAGCAAAATAATAAAATATTATGGATAAGGGCTGAGCTGTATCAGCCCTTATTTTTATTTTTCACTCAAGTCACTTCCATTATTTTTTCATAGAGAATAAGGTCGCGCATTCCTGTGATCCTATATCACGATAAATCTGATGATGCAAATGTGAGCAAATTTACCCTGAGTTCCTTTTGCATTTAGCCACAAGTATGATGGATCTGGTGTATCATATTAAATTAACTTCTGTAAGCCGTATCTTTTTCGATGCGGCTCTTTAGTTTTGTGGAATTTGTCTAATTTCTTGCTTCCATTCCATGAATCTTATACTTTTCATTTCCCGTTAGCTAATCATCAAGATTAACGATAATGTTGTTTATCAATAATCCGACATCATTTAGCTTTGAATTTCAGTATAAATTTGAAAGGTCACTCCGAATTTGTCCGTTACATCAGCAAATCCTGGACTAAAAGACTCTTCTGTAAACGGCATATTGACTTGACCATTTTGCCGCAGTGCTTCATAAATTCGTCTTGATTCCGCGACTTCGTTCGTTGTAATACAAATTGTTACCCGCTTACCGCTTTCAATTGACGAACCGCCTGGAGCATCCGAAAGCATGAGTTCCATTTCACCAACTTGGAGCTTGGCGTGTGCCACAAGATTCTTTAAATCGTCAGTGAAAGTATTTGGCATTTCCGGCATTTCTCCATATGTAATGATGGAAAGGACTTCTGCCCCGATTGCCTGTACATAGAACTGAATTGCTTCTCTTGCGGTTCCCTCCAAAGTTATATAAGGGGTAAGTTTTAAGGTCATACGTTGTTCCTCCTTAGAGTGATTTGTATTCAAAATTTGTAGTTCATAGATATAGACGATTTAGCAGGTTCAAAATCATCGGTCGAACTGAAAATTTTAGATTTTTCACTCCAAATAGGCAGGCAACTCAAATCGGTTAAATAAATCTTTATCAATGAAATTATGAATATGAGCGATCTTTCCATTACTAACTTCGAGGATTTGAATGCACCACGGAACCAATACCCCATCCCGTCCAGATGGCACGTACTGGGCATAAGAGGGACTATTACCGTTGGCCCGAATCGGCAGCAATCTGGAACCAGAACAATGGTTGCGTGTTATCTCATAAAATGACGATACCTTCGTTCTGCCACAAATCCACATAACAAAAGGCGGCATGGACAAGCTGCTGTTCTCATGAAATAGTACTAGCAACTCATCGATGTTGTATTTTTCAAAAGCCTCAACATACCGAGTGAGAAGCTGTTTGTCTGCTTCGACGTCTAACTCAAGCAAAGCATCAGACCGAAGATTTGCATGAGCTATCGTTGTCCGTGCTCGCTGCAAAGCACTATTAACAGCAGCTGCGGTCATGCCCATTGCATTCGCAGTCTGATTAGCTGACCATCGAAAGACGTCATTAAGAATGAGTACAGCGCGTTGGCGAGGTGGAAGGATTTGCAGAATAGCAATAAACGATAAGCGAATCGTTTCCCTGTTCACCACGATATCCACCGGGTCACCAGCGGTATCAGGAGCAGGCCATATCCAAGAATCCTGAGGCAAATTGTCTTTAGGCTCCTTTACAAGAGCTGTTGGTTCAGAAAGATCCATCGGAAGTGCCCTGCGTTTTGCATTCCTCAGCCTATCTAAGCAGACATTTGTAGCAATACGATAAATCCAGGTCCTACGCGAAGAATCTTCCCGAATCTGGTCCCAGTTCTGCCATACTCGGAGCATGGTATCCTGTACTGCGTCTTCTGCCTCAAAAATGGATCCCATCATCCGGTAACAATATCCGAGTATTTCGGAACGCAACTCCTCGATCACTTCTATTCCACCTTGCTGTTGGTCCATATTTATGCCCTCTCCTCTTTTGGTCTAACCACAAATACCTGCTTTTATTTACCAATCTAGTACAATACCTCAATGTAAATAACAAAAAAAGAGCAGGTATCGTTTCTACAATAATCCTATCACTATTTTCCCATTGCTTTTTGGATTTCAGAATCATATTTTCCTGCAAATCCATCAAATGCATAATGAACAACTAAAATGTTTTCTCGTTTATACTCCGTTACCTTAGTCAATGTAGTGACGGTGTATGCTGCATTTTTAACTGCTTTCTCAACTTGGCTCGAAGATTTAAAAAAGTATATAAAAATAGCATCTTCTTTTTCACCATTTTCTTAAATACTAAATTTATAAGGAACTTCATTTTCCATCGTTGCATTGGAGGATGGTTGTACCTTCTTTACCTCTAATCCTTGACTTCTAAGAGAAGATTGAAAACTTTCTAGAAACCCATTCTTATCCAAAGCATCTCCTCTTCCCATACAACCAATAGTAAAAAACAATAACAGAATGGTTAGCAAATTAACCCTTTTCATGATATCACCACCTATTAACCTTAAACTCTCTATTTCTTTAAACGGAGTAAAAATAAAATTGCACTTCAATTTTTCTCGTATTTTATCTCGATTACTTTGTGCTGCCATTATACCTTGTGTCAGTGAGGATTTTAATTCGTTAAAAGTCACTCATACAAAGAGTTTTTGATTGACTGTACATTCAGTCAAAAGTATACTATTGGAAAAATAAGTAATATTTTATGAGGATGAGATGACATTGGATCTTTCTTATGAAATTCAAGGCAATGGAGCGCCGGTAGTCATGATTCATAGCGGAGGAGTTGATTCGAGAGTTTGGAAGTACATGATTCCGGCTTTAGCGCAATCCTTTCAGGTCATAACCTTCGACGGCCGAGGAACCGGCCTTTCGCCCGCACCGCAAGAACCCACTTCCCTAGTTGAGGATTTGCGCAGCATACTTAAACACTTAGATCTGGATAGAGTCACTCTCGTGGGGCATTCGATGGGTGGCCAAGTCGCAACAGATTTTACAATAACATATCCTTCCATGGTGGAGCGTCTTGTAGTGATCGCCCCTTCTTTAAATGGATTCACTTTTTCACAAGAATTCGTCGACTATATGGCGTTAGTGAATGCTGCTGCTCCCGATATTTCCAAACTTGTAGAGCTATCCTTGGCTGGACCGATTTATCGTGCTACGATGGCTAGCCCTTATCGAGATTTTCTGCGTGAATTAAATGTTAACTATATGACAAGGGTATTTACCGAGTGGAAAAGCTATGATGTCCTCTGGCCAGAGCCGCCTGCAATTGAACGTTTAGAGAAAATTGCAGTTGGAACTCTGTTTATACATGGAACTATAGATTGGCCGGATATGTATAAAATTGCTGAACATTTCAAGCGTGTCCCAACGATCCGTTTTACTGAAGTTAAAGGAGCTGACCATATGCTTATATTAACTCATGCGGATCAAATCGCCGAGCACATCCGGCACTTTGTAAGAGGAGAAATCGACGATGCCTCGAACGCAGACAGAATATAATCGAATTCGTCAAGCTGCCAGTGAAAACATTCGTACGGCAGCAATGGACGTTTTTATCGAAAAGGGATATCACAACGCTGCAATGGATCATATTGCGCAACGTGCTGGTGTATCCAAAGGACTAATCTACAATTATCACAAAGGAAAAGAAGAACTGCTTGCAGATATGATAAAGAAGAGGATCGAAGAAATTAACCAAGTAATGCAGATGCTGCCACTCTCGATTCGCCGTCCGAACAGCTGATACACATAATCGAAGGTGCACTCAACAATGTGAAACAACATCCAAAGAAGTATAGATTTTATCTTCATTTACAAACTCAACCTGAAATGGACAACATACTTGCCAAATACAGCAAGATGCTTAATGAGGCCATGGCCGAACAATTTGAATTTCAATGCGGTATTTTTGCCAAATTTGATATATCGGATGTGCGATTAAAATCACTTTACTTTTCGTCCACCCTGCATGGAGCGATGCTCATGATCTCGACTTACCCTGATAGTTATCCTGTCGATGATATAAAGAAACAGATCATCCAGCAGTTTCAACTTAGTTGAATTTAAACATAAGTGGAGAAGCTGAAAAGCCACAAGATATAGGATCCTGTGGCTCAATCTATATCAGCATCCCTGGAGTATGCAAAACAGAGGTCCTTGACTACTGAAGCCTCTTGTTGGCTACGTGTTTGTCTCCTATCTGTATTTCGTTAAATAAATTCGTCTCTTGGTTTTCGGAATTGGATTTTGTAACCTCACTTCCACTCTCTACACCGTAAAAGTATTTACTTAACAGGTTCTCAATTTGTGCAGCAGTTACTGGTTTTGCCCAATCCTGCAGTTCATAACCAAGCTGACCGTTTGGCTCAATAGTAGCTGTCTTTACATCACTTATTTTTGAAATCCCTTTAAGTCGTAATTTCATCTCGAGAGCATCAACGGTTAATCTCAGTCTTTTCAAATTATGTAACTCTAGTTGACCATCATCAATAACAATGATCGCAGGCCCTTTTATCCACTTTTCAAAACCATTCCAGCGAACCTGTAAAAATTCAACTAATATTAACACAAGTATAAACACAATTGCGGCAATGCCGGTAATGAGTATATTTTCATTGGCAATGGGTTGAACAATGATAGTACCTATGGAGATCATGGTAATCGTTGTAGGGATCGTCATTTGTGAAATGGACTTTCTCCCCGAAATACGAAGCAATAACATCCCAAATAAAATTAATAAAAGTGACTTCCAGAGTTCTTCCCAATAGAGATTCATAAAATGAATATGTCCTTTCTCTTCAAGTAAGTACCATTTACTCTTTGCATTCTACCCATCAATTATTCTTTACTGTAAGTTCTCATTATTTCGAGTTCATATGTTGGCCATGATATTTAGACTATAAACTAAGGATTTAAGCATTAAAACTCACAAAACTTCGGAATGAGGAATGCAGTGCACTAACGGACATCTATGAGCCGTGGTGTTAAATGTAAAAGAGCCCGGTTGATTACCGGGCGTAATACACTTCCATATGGGGTACTACTTTTTTATATAATCAACCATTTTCTTATGCAACTCTACCTCGGAACATTGAAAGATCCCATCAAAATCCTCGGGATTACGGATCACTTTGTTTAAAGTATCTAATCCGTATTGCTGAACAACAAATTCCACGAACATATACGAGAACTGAAACCCCTTCATTGTCCCGAAATCCCAGGTATCATTATCTAATTGCTCAAAGGATGGGATCGCCAAATTGCGAATAGCCTCTTCCGTGGTACCTCTAATATAGTCTTGAGTCATCTGCTTGGCTTCATATCCACCTATCCCCTGCCTTATCCATTTTGGAACCTTCGGATTAATTTCACTAATCAACCACATGGAATACAAGTGAATCGTGCTTTTAAGAATGGATTCATAGGTATGCTCGGGTCCTGGATTCAACGGAGATACAATTTTAAGAATATTCCCTTCATAAGTGCCCATGAACCAATTGGGAGCATCTGCTTCTCCAACTGCTTGGTGAAACGTCGGAAGATCGGGATATAGTTCAATAACTACTTTTCGTGATGAATGGTAATTGTACTTTGATGAGATCCGTTCAACATTATTGCTGAGTTCAACAAACAGATCATGGTGTACCTTCTTCAGACGATTGTTCGTACTCTCGTTGTCACCTTTATTTACAATTGAAATCAAATCTTGAATAGACATGATGGTCACGTCCCCCCATTCTTTCAGTTCCGTTTTAAGTTTTTCCAGAGATCTGTATAATCTGTTCTTTACCGCACTCTCACGCATTCCAACGATCTTAGAAATTTCATGCAGCGTGCAGTCCACAAAAAAGCGTAATGCAATAATTTCTTGATCAATCTCATCTAACTTTTTCAGCGCCGCTCCTATATCAATTCGAAAATCAACATTCTTCGTAAATTCAAGAGAGATCGACTGTGATTCATATTCTGTAAAATCAAATGGAGATTCTTTTTTTCGCGATAACCTCCGATATTCGTTTTTCACTGTATTCTGAGCAATCTTAAAAATCCACGTGAATACATTAGATTTACCTTTAAAGCTGTGAATGTTCTCGACAGCTTTTAAAAACACCTGTTGAGTCAGATCATCTGCAACCATTGGATTTAATTTCAGCGAGAAGTACTTGCAAATTCTTTGTCGATACAGGTCATAAGTGCTTTCAAAGCTTGTAATACTGTCCTGTTCATCCGGAAAAACAGGTTTGGTGTCGTGAGCTCCTGACATGGTGAGAACCTCCTCTTGATTTACAATTAATTAGACACCAGAGAAAGCCAAAAAGCCACGTATATGTAAAAAAATCTTCTCATTTCTCAGTCTGAAGTTTTGCTCAAGTACATGTTGGTACATGATTACTGACCTTAGACAGCGATAAACAAAAAAATGGAGCAGTGCCGACAGGCAAACTGCTCCATGCTGTGATTAAAGTTACGTTTACCGTTAGGTTCAAATAGAAAGGTTTTTCGTTTACTTTGTTAGACCGCGCTACGTTTACTATTCATTGATTGAAGGCTTACTTTGATTCAGTTGATCTTTATTAAAGACTAATTCCCCACGTGTCCAAAATCCTTTTTGTACATAACCTGTCCGATGAATTTTGGTACCATAGCCATGTTCTAAGTTATCTAGCCAGCCGCCTTCATACAAAGTACCGTCGTTCCATTTATAAATTCCGTTCCCATTATACAGTCCATCTTTCCATTCTCCACGGTAACTATCCCCATTAGCGTATTCTTTAACACCAAAACCATATTCCCTATCGTTAAACCATTGTCCTTCATACTTAGACCCATCTGACCAACGGTACACCCCGGTTCCACACTTTAATCCGTTCTTCATTTGCCCTTGATAAGTTTCACCTGATTCATATTCAATAAATATTTGATCATCCTTTACACTCTCCCATATTCCTTCAACCTTCTTGTTGTCGATATGGATTACGGATCTTATCAAGGTAGGCTCTGTATCACCTTCAGGTGGAATAACTACTGTTCCGATCTGGGGATCAAGCAACAACGGAGGCAAGATAAATTGGTCGTTTATGAAGGTTTTATAATACCAAGCTGTCAAATCATAAATTTCTAACATAAGTGCTTTCACTTTGTTTATTTCTATAAAAAGAGAGCTTTCTCTAGTATCTAAGTACTCTAACTGTTTCAACGTAGTCACCATGTGAAAGGGTAAGATTTCAATCTCCATTAGGGCTGCTAAATTAATAAATGGATCAGAAGCATGAATTTCAACATTTTCATTAACAAGAATCTTTTTAACGAGTGACTGTCCTATTTCTTTCAGATGATTTAAAGCTAGGATATGATCGGTTTCCAATATTCGTTCAGCATAACCAGCTAAAGAGTAAACTTCCGGCATGTCTTTTTCAAAAACTTTAAAACTCATTTTCTACCTCCTTCTCCCCCAACTCCATCCACTATTTTCTACATGATGATTCAACTAACCTGCCTGAAACCTATACATAAATGAGTCTTTTAAAAATCGATTCAGTTTATATTTAAAAGCCCTCCCCTCTCTGTATTTTTCGAGAAGAGCATTTGGTAGCAAGTAATTATTATGATCTATAGTCTATTTTTCTTCGATTACAATCTGAACATTCTCAATTAAATATCTCGTTTTTCAACTCACTTATCTTAACACCTTCACATTCTAAGTTTATTGTATATATTTCATCGAATCCTTCACTATATGAGGGAGCTTTCATTTTTTTGAGTGTGCTTATTATACCTACTTCAGGTATTTTTTCTTTTCCTACCCTTCTCTCATTTCGCTCTAATGATAGTTCATAATTTGGCTCAAAAAAGTAACCAATCACTCTAAATTTATGCTCTTTTGCAACCCTTATATACTTTTCTCGTTCTTCGAGAGTTGGATTCGTATTATCAATGACAAAAGGCAACTGAGTTTTCAAACAGTTTTCTATAAAAGTTGTTTCACGATGTCTAGTTCTTAACATATCCAAGTTAATTCTCATATGAGAACTGAAGAAATGTTCTTTATAAAAAGTCGATTTGCCTGAAGCCTGGATACCAATAAAAATGATACACTCCATGATTACTCATCCTTTGATAAATAGACATACTGGTTTATATATTCTCGATCCTGACTAAAGATAGGTATATAAGGATCTTCACCCTATAATATTCTGTGCATGATACTTGGAGGATTCCAAAAAACTTTGATTAGTAATTCATCAAATGGTTTTGTTATCCCCCGTGTGTATGTATAAAAATGAGCTTCATCGATACGAAACGTTAATTTCTCTTCGCTTCATATTCGTTCGGAATTAATTCATACAAGGCTCCAACATCACAACCGATGGAATCGGCGATCGATATGGCAACTTTGAGTGGCATCACTCTTTTGTTTTCAATAAAGTCGTAAATTCGTTCCGGTTTAATAAGCAAGTCTTTTGCCAGCCATTCCGGTGACTTTCCGGATTCCATCAATCGTTCTTTCAGCATGCAAAGTCCAAGTTCAAATTTCAAGAAGAGATGACCTCCCGCGTAACAGATTATTTTTCACCTTAAGCGTTGTCCATTACCAGCATGAATATACTTTATGAGGGAGCCATAACGATAAAGTTTCCCATGCGTCTGCCCAATTTGTTGGGCGAATTCCATCGCAGCGCCATCGCTTCCCATTTATTCAATAACAGCCGATTATAATTTTTTCTGTTGTATTCTTTCAATAAATATCCAAGTGTAATAAATTAACCAAAAAACCATAGGGACTAAAAACACATATGGTCTCTTATTTGCTGGAAGAATGTAAAATAAATATAGCCCAATTAGTAGCATTGGTGGCATTAAAATAAAATATTTCGTTTTATGCACATTCATCCCCGCCCTTTGGCTTAATATTAACTATAGTACCACCCTCTTGTTCAACTAAACTGCCCGTTAGCTTAAGGTTCCGATATATACTTTGCTATAATCTTTGCCTTTTCTTCTCGCCCAAGCTTTCGGTAAGCTTCAGCTTCATATTCCAAAGTTAAAACAGGAATGATCATATCAGATACGCCAATGTTATGTGTTATTTGGGATAGATCCGGTACACAATCCCATTCTCCATCAGCAAACTTTTGGATATCTCCAATTATTTCAATAGTAACTCCATTAATGTTCAATTCTCCGAAGTAAGAACGTATATTATTCGATGTTACAAATGAGACTTCTCTTTTTATATATTGTTCGAATAACGATTGAATCTCAAACGCTCCATTTTTGTCAGTTTGAATATCAATGTCTTTTGGTTCAAAATTTAATCCTTGCAGAGCAAAACTTGTACTTCCTGTTAAAGCCCAAGTGATGCTTTCCTTTGATATTTTAGTGTATAAAATTTTCAATATTTCTATATAACTTGGCTTGATCAACGTTTTCTCCCCTTCCTCAATAAATTTAAGTTACCCGCTATAGAAAAACATTGACTCTCCATACACAATTATTAAAGATTTCTATTCAACTAACCTGCCCGTTAGCTTAAGAAAAATATCTTAGACCTAATATTCTCTTATTAAATGGATTAGTCCATTGCCTTTCTCCCTTAATTGAAATAAGGAAAGAGAGACTGCTATATTAAGTAGTCTCTCTATTAAAATAAAACTATTAAACTTAACTAACACGGGATTCTTAGTTTACCGCTCTAGTCCATAAGGCTGCTTAATAATTCATGCTTGTTCAGAATTTTTTTCACTCTCTATCCAAGCTGTGAATGCGATTATACCTACAAACTTGGATTCTTCATCACCGGTACAAATATACGTCCATCATCTGGATGAGTATTATGGCCACTCTCCAAGTTGTCTTCTGAGTTTGCTTCCAAATAATAAAATGTTAGTGGCTGTACGTACTGCTTGTTCGGTACTAGTAACTGAATGCCCTTTTCATCCTTGTGTGGATAAGTGACCGTTTCGTACCTGAATCCGTCCGCGTCCTTAAATTGATTTGAAAGATCATATTCATATCCTTCTATCTTAGGAAACTGCAAGGTATAATAACTATCACCCGAATTGTACGTCACTGGGCTCATTGAATATACTGTTAATGCTTTACTTAGAGGTTCCGGTGAGCGAATCAATTCAAATGGATCTAAATTGATCACTATTGTGTAGTCAGGTTCAAACAACCGATCTTCCATGGTCAGCTTAATTTCGTCATAATCTTCTTCATAATATATCGAAGGAAAAATAAGAGATGTATCTATGTTTTCTACACTTCTATATTCCACTGCACTGGAAGCTGCTTCGACTCGCAGACGGACAAAATTTAGACTCTCATTTCCTTTGCTGTTCGTGTGATCCGGAACAATGCTAACAAGAGTATAATCTGAACTCATGGTAAGCTTCGTAATATGAAAGGTTTGATCTTCTATAATAAAAGACTCGTTCAAATCATATACTATGTCTGGCTTTTCAATCTCATTAGGAAAATCTGTCTCCAGCTTCACACGACGAGGTACCTCTCCCTCCACCTTTAACTCTACTTGGAGAAGCGCATCTTCTGTGGATATGGTTGGATTTTCTCTATCGAATATAATGAATCCTTGGTCCTTCTCCCCGCCCAAGCTGCTGTGTCCCTGATATTTGCCTAATTGAGTCATTGTTGAAAGATCTGTTATAGTACCGTCATATATCGAAACCTGATCTCCATTCTCATTTTTTTCTAAGGTATACCATACAATCGTTTCACTTCCTAAATCCATTGCACCATCAAGAATGAACCGGCTTCCTTGGGCCCATTCAACGGCATGTCCCAGCATAACGTAATCCTTATCCTCTACCCTTAATCTAAGGTTACCTTCCCAGCTAATTGAACTAAGAAAGTAACTTTCATCCGGGACAACTTTTGTTCCAGAAAAATTTAAGGTTGCGTGGGTCTCCTTTGGAACCCAGGACTGAATGATAAAAAGCACTGCAATAGCAGTGATTACAGTCACACTAATCCAGCGCCACTTTGTTTTAATTTTAAACTTAGGTACGATGCCATTCTTTGCGTCCTGAAGTCCTTTTTGAACGGAAGCCATTGCATTTTGGTCATTTTCCGATATCTGAAGAAGCTTTCTTTCAACGGCAAAATATTTCTTTAGCATTTGAGATCGAATCGCTTCCTTGTCCTCACCCATACTGTTTGCAATTTTTGCTAATGCCTTATCATGCCACTGGGATGTTTTCCCCATTGAAGCTCTTATGTATTTTGCTATTTCGGGAATTGAGAGTTCACTAATATAGGTAAACATGAATACTGCTCTAGTCTCAAGCTTCATTTCTTCTATCGCCTGCTCGATCCGGAGCGAACGTTCACTTCTCATCTCGGCTAAAGTTTCGGAGTTCTGTTCAGCTTCGTCTGCTTCTTCATCCAAACCAATGCTTAATCTGTTACTACTCCGCCGCTTCCAAATATTAAAAACATTACAATGCAGGACAGTTACAAGATCTCCAATCCTTTTCTTATGTTGTGCTTCACGCCAGGTTAAGGCGACCGCATCGGATACCAATACTGCAGCCTGTTTTCTGTCGCGGGTTAAAGCTATTGCTATTTGATAAAGACTTTCTGCATGACGTGTAGTTAGGTGCTCGAACGCTTCCATATCGCCATAAGCAGCTTTGTCCTCTAATTCTTTATCTTCCATTTGCTCATAAGGAAGCATGAAACACCTCTTTTCTTAATAGATGGCTTGTGGTCAGCTACGGCATTAAATTCTCTACCAAAGTGAGGTTAAAATGATTCTGCTCCTCCATTACGTCTTCTGTATCTTCATAAAAATGCCTTTGATACGAGTCAAGGTCAAACGTCAGAGGCTGAGCATAGTCAAAATTAGTAACCTTATAAGAAACGCCTCCGTTAATCAGCTGGTTTCCTTGAGTGAAATAGACATTTCCTAAGGCATCTGTATATTGATTGCTAATGCTGTATTCTAATGAGTCCGTTTGAGGAAAGTAAATGTGGAAAAAGGAGTCCTCTGCTGTTCCGCTTATTTCCACGTTCCCATTAAAAGAATCTGGGGCTTCGACGACTTCTCCTGTATCCGTATTAATCTTAATGAAAGGAATCGTCGATGGAACGCTTCCTTGGATTCCATTAATATACAACCTTAACTCGGTAAACTCATCATAATAGATGGAGCCAAACATCCATTCTTCCAAGGAGCCACTGTAATCCAATTTACTCTTGTTCTCACCGCTTATACCGAAATCGGTTCTATTTACGACATCAAGTGTCGGTTCCCTTAATTGTTCTATGCCGACTAGATTTGAAGAATCAGCTTCAATCGAAACGATCGTACGATCTGTTGTAATTGTCACTTTAGGAATATAGAAAGTTTGGCCTTGGATCGTGAATGATTTGTCTATGTTTATTTCTTTAGCAGGCTTTTCAGGAAAGTCAGGTACTGCCAGCTCAAAGGCAGCAGATCGATATTGCCCGTTCTCTTCTACGGAAGCCGCTATATGCACCTGAGAATGATCTAATGGAAAGCCCTCCAATGATCTGTTCTTAGCAATCTCAATTTTCCCATAAACCCGATTACGTTCTGTATTCATCCGTGTGGACCCGTCTTCGTAAGACTCTCCCCCTACAACTCCGTTATTCCATAAATCTACCTTATCCATATTTGGCGCAGTTCTGCCTTGGGTGTTTTCAAGTCGATACCACATCATGAATCCGTCGCTTGTTTGCATCGCTCCATCAATAAAGAGCCTTAGCCCATTTTGCTCCGGGAGCACTTCGCCGATAGATACATAATCGCCCTCCTCAAGTCTTTGAGAATCTAAAGAGCCTATCTTCAGCGTACTGCTCCAATAACTCTGATCGAAAACTTTCATTTCTTGATAACCTAGCGTTCCCCATGAGAGCACTCCTATTATAAATATAAGTATGGCACAACCAACAGCTCCCCAAATGATCCGTTTCTTTCTGATCAGCTTTAGTATTTTCCCAGCTTTGGCTTCTGCAAATCCTGCTTGCATCACTTCAGCAAGTTCTGTATCAGATGCTGGTAATAACCTCTCGTGCTCATCTTGAAAATGTCTCAACAAGAAGTGCTCATTAATATCTACTTTCTGTTCCTTTGCCCCTTTATAAACGAGGTCCATCGCCTCATTCAATCTGTGTTCTACTAGGTGTTCTGAAGCTAAGCCAAAACTCACAATCTGGTCTTTCTCTAATCTTGCTGCGTATGTAAGCAAAAACACCGTTCTTTGCTCAACACTCATCCGGAGAAGCATTCTTTCAACTAGCGTTGACCGCTCGCTCATCATTTGTTTTGAGCTTTGCCATACTCCTTCTTCCGAACCTTGTTCTAGCTGTTCTAATCGTCCGGATTCTTCGGAAGCTCCATCCTCTTTGGCAGCAATTGTCCCAATTTGCTTGTAGATCGCATCCGGCAGATTCTTCTCATCCTTCACTTTACGTCGATATTGCCAAGTTAATGATATGGCCTGCTCCATGATACGAAATCCAGCTTCCTGCTTACGTCCTAAGGCTAAAGCCAATATGTACATTTGTGCTCCGTTACGTCTTACTAACTCTTCAAAAGCTTGAAAATCTCCTCGACAGCCGGCAGCGGACAATTCATGTTCTTGCATTTCTGTGTAGTTGCTCATCATGTCATCTCACTTTCATTGCTATTGCTGACGTTTTGAAACAGACTTCTATTAAATAGTAACGTTAAAGAGATATAAAAGTTTGCAAAATAAAGGAGTGTCAAGCTAAAGTGCAGCTTTTTTATAGACTAGCTTCTTAAAATGAACTATGTTTCAATTTAAATAATTGGGATTTTAAGGGAGATGAGAAGTATTGTATTCTATGATAGCACGAAATAATGTCGCATTAATTCATCAGTTCATTGATATATACAATCTCTCCGAAAAAACAGCTAGTTCTCGTGAAATTTCTGATGCAGAAATCAAAATGCGATTAAAAAATTTAGAATCAAGACTTGAGCTGTTGTTACGTAATTGTACCGTAGAGGATTTGAAGGTGATCTATGCAATTGCAACAATTGGATACCATGAAAGAGGAGAAAGACATCATTATTCCAACAACACAATAGAAATCATTGAAATGGAGATCAAAGAAAATGATGAAGAATTATTAAACAAACATAGTAAATATATAGCTTTTCTCTCTAGACAAGAGCTTATTGATCACTTTTTATCACATGTTAGCATGTCACAGGGATTCATTGAAGGCTTGAAGATTTTAAAATTGAGCTAAAGGCGGGGTTATATTTGATCGTTGCAATCATGGTTCATGATATCCCAATCTACTACGATGTAATTGATGAGGTAGGAACTAATTTGCAAGAATTACAGTATGAATTTGATCGTTTCTTGAGCAGCCTAGAGGGAAATCATCCATTTAGAATATACACGGAAATCATTGAAAGTGATGGAGAGGTTTCATTTGCCGACTACGTAAATACATATGGTCCCGATCAATTGATCGCCTGGCTTAATGTTGAGAAATACAAGGAAAAAGTGGCTGTAAGAGTTAAAGATACAGGGGATTTAACACCGCTAGCCACAATTCTTATCTAATAGCTGCATAAGAAGCAGCCGACACAGTTGCCGGCTGTCCCATTATTCTACGTTTCATAGTCTATATATCTTCTCTAAATACACCTATTTATCGTCTCTATTCATTATTTTATACACGAGCAGACGAAACGATTTTTCAGATCAACCATTTGATCGTCCGTAATTAGGTACGAGTATAGCTCCCCAACTTTTAAATCCTTCGAATGATAGATGGGTCACTCGTTATTTAGAATTTACAGGGTACCACCCGAGACTTACGCTTTTTCCGAGGTCCCAGCTGTCCCATCCGATCCAGCCTGGATCATTCACTGTATCAAGCAGTAATTTGTAATTCCAATAGAAGTGGCCGCTAATTTTCTTCCATGCATTCAGTTGTACTTCAGCAACCTTACTATAGAGGTCTATTCGGCTGTCTGCGTCCAGCTTGTCCTCAGTCGCCTCTACCCCATTGACTGGTGACATCCCCCCTGCAGTGTCGATGCCGCAGCCATAGGAATTAAACAGGCTCCATTCCCCGCAGATTACTGGAAAATACTGCTGCATTTCTTCAATATCTTGAGTAAGGTGCTGCTCCACATATTGAACATAACCTTCAGGAGATTGCTCACAGCCGTACATTTCAGCCATCATCAAATATTGATGTGTATCTAACACAACATTCTTAAACTCTTCTTCCCTCATAAAGTCCTTCCATGCCTTAAGCTCAAATCCATCGTGAATGACGATAACTTTGTCTTCTGGAAGATAACGGCGAATTCTGTGATAAGCATCGATATAAAATGCTTGGAGAAAATCAAGTGAAATAGGAGCGCTTCCTTCCGCCATCTCCGCATCTACCGGTTTATATCGACTCTGAACATTCATCTCATTCCAAATCCGTTCGGTAATCGGTTCATTCAAAACACCAATGCCCCATAGTGCATCATGATGGCCGTAACGGTCAGATAACTTCTCGAGCACCTGTAAAGCAAACTCCACACTCTCTGGCTGCTGTGCCCACTTGCATACGCCAGAAATACCTCCGTTATCAAATCCATTTTGGCTTCCAGGGACCGTATGCAGGTCAATCAGTACTTTAATATCGTATTTTTGGGCCCATGAAAAAGCTTTATCCAGCTCATCGATACAGCCAATGAATGGAGGACAATCACCAAATATAAAGTAAGGTACTGGAATACGAACTGCGTTCATACCGAACGACCGGATCGTTGCAAAATCACGCTCTGTGATATACTGCTGCCGATGCAGCTTTATTCGAGCTTCGTAAACTTCGCGGGACAATTGGGTTGGCAGATAATATTCATCCTCTGCTGTTGTGCCATCAAACAATCCTGGACTCATCCACTTCTCCAGTACTAACCAGTTGCCGAGATTAACACCATTGATATACATTTCATCGTGCCCCCTTCTAGTTTGCTGTGAACACTATCATTGTATAGAACGGCACACCCCGCGTTATATCATATATCCCATGTTTATATCATAGAAATCATATCTTTATTTTGTTACAATTAGCTTTGAAAAAAGGAGGCATCAGAGGTTGAACATCCAATATTTAATCCAGCATATCTCCAGCCAGCTGACAGCTAACGTCTATCACTTCACAAGAAGCGGTGATCTCGTTCATGACATATCCGCTGTTCCTTCAGCATCACTGGATATTTCCAAGGACTCAGAGCTGCATAATTTTGTGCTAACGTTCGCTTCGAATGACACTCCTGTCATTGCTTCACATCACCATTTCATTTATTCGGTTGTATCGACCCTTGAGCACTTATTTCTCGTCGGACCTGTTCGATTACGAGATCCTATACATTTACAGCATCGTGCACCCGATTTGGGAATCAACTCTGACCACATCTCCACGTGCGACTTCCAGCTGCTGTCTCAGAATCTATTACTGCTACATAATTTACTCTCGAACAAGCTGATAACAGAAGAAGCTTTGCGTTACAGCAATATCAGTGCTGGTGCTGAAGAAAGTGTGAAAAGACATTTTTCGGATGTTATTTTCCAAAATCAAGAGATTGGAAAAATGCACAATCCCTATGATCAAGAAGTTCGGGAAATGAGCAGTATTCGTAACGGTGATGTCGCCAAGCTGAAGCAAAGCTGGAGCGAAAATATTAACGGGCACTACGGTATCCTTTCTAACGACAACCTCCGATCCGTTAAAAATATATGCATTGTCGTTATTACACTGGCAAGCCGTGCAGCTATTGAAGGGGGTGTTTCACCGGAAATCGCATACTCGCTTATTGACAGTTACATATACAAAATGGAAGAATTAACCGACCCGCAAACGATTCAACGACTCTGTCGAAATGCAGAGTATGAGTACACCCAAATGGTGAATGAAATGAAGAAGCAAAGGCAGAACTCCAGAAGAACAAAGAGCAGCAATCCAAGAATTGATCAATGCAAAAACTATATATTTAAGCATCTTCACGATAAAATTCATATCAAAGATATTGCTGTTGAATTGAAGATCAATGCCAATTATTTAGCCGAGCTTTTCAGTAGCAGCGAAGGAATGACGATTCGAGAATTTATCCTGCAGGAGAAAATCAATTTGGCATGCAATCTCTTAATGTATTCCAAATATTCATATAGTGAAATTGCGACTAATCTCGGATTTTGTTCCCAAAGCCATTTTGGTAAAAATTTTAAAGATGTTACACAACTGACCCCGAAGCAGTATCGGGAAACTTACGGTGTAAAGGAATATATTAATTAAAACCATCACAAACAGCCCAGGATCGCCTGGGCTGTTTCCGTTTTTTTGCAAAGCATCAACTAGAACTATACACTTCCAGTGGTTTGCCTATACTGCCGCGGGCTCATCCCGGTCCAGCGTTTAAACTGCCGGCTAAAATGAGATAGACTTGAATAACCGAGCATGGAAGCGATTTGTGTTAATGCGAGATCAGGCTGATGGAGCAGCTGCTTAGCTTCTTGTAATTTGAGCTGAGATAAATAGCCGCGCGGAGATATTCCATATACCTTCTGAAATACCTCTAATGCATAGCCTGAACTAATTTTAAGAGATTCTGCTATATCCTCTATACGAATATCCTTGTCCTTGCGCCACTCCTTTTGCAAGTTTTCTTCCTCAAAGTTGGATTTAATAGCCTCTGCAATAAGTCTCGCATAATGGTTCACTGAAGGAGTAACTACCGGCTTAGAGGAGGCAGATATCTGGGTTGCCAGAATTAAGAGAATTTCAAATAAGCCTGCTTGAATGGCTAACAGATCCGAAGTTGTGTATTCTCCTTCCCTATCCAATAGTTTTACCCACTTCATAATCCCTTCTCTTAGCTTCTGATTCTCCTCTGTCCCAGCAGGAAAATGCAGTTGTGAATTATAGCTCATTTCCTGATGAAACAAAGCATCATCCACATTGAAATGTGCAATAAAATAAGTCAGTCCATGATCGTCCAAGCATTGATTAATATGTTTGAAGCCTGGAGGAATAAGCAGGATATCTCCTTCTGACAACTGATAATTCAAATTTTCCATAACTGTGAACTGACTCCCTTTAATAATCAGAATCAGCTCGAAGGCAAGATGAGATTCTGAGGGTACCTTCCACCCCTTCTTAACTTGCTGCATATGAGCCCCGAACAGCTTAATGCTCCAATTAATGGCGGGAAGCCATTTCGAGTTTGGATGTAGATAAGATTGATAAGATTCAGGAATGATCACTTCGTTCAACCACCTTGGATTAGGGCAAATTTCACTTGGATTAGTGTATTCTTATGTAAAATCTCGTTATTTATAATGAATGTACATGAACGAAGTTTGTAAATCAACACGGGAGGCAATCACACGATGAAACGATTTATACATTGCTATTCCAAGAAAAATCAAAGCTTAAAGGAAACATTCTTACTTCATTCCATTTTAGAAAGCGCTAACTCCTCATGATATGAGGATTGGCAATCCGTATTTATCCTACAAAATAACGAACTAATGATTAGGACAAACCGTTATGCAGACTTCGATCGAACATTTTTGTAAGCGTTACATCTTGTATTACTTTCATTGGAGGAATAGGATATGAGTAACCAGAGTCGATATTCAACGATCAGCTTTTCTGAGAAATTAGGATACGGGATCGGGGATTTTACAACAAGTCTTGTATTCACCGCTATTGGAGCTTTTCTAAGTATTTTTTACACCGATGTTGTGGGCCTTGCTCCTGCTGCCATTGGAACCATGATGCTGCTTGTCCGAGTGATCGATGGTGTCGCTGATATTGGGATGGGTGTTGTCGTTGACCGGACGAAAAGCAAGTATGGTAAGGCACGTCCTTGGTTGCTGTGGATGAGCTTCCCCTTTGGAATAGGATTAGTTTTGCTTTTTACCGCACCCGACTTTGGACCAACAGGTTCTCTAATTTACGCCTATGTAACCTATTTGTTTATCAATCTGGTTTATACGGCGATCAACATCCCTTACTCCACATTAAATGCATTAATTACACAGGAGCCTTATCAACGCTCGCTGCTTAATATTTATAGAATGACGCTGGCTATGGCAGGTGCAGCCTTGATCACTTATGTGACCATGCCTATGGTTAATCAATTTGGTGGAGGAAAAACAGGATGGTTCATCACTTTCCTTATTTTCGGTTTGGTGACCCCGTTCATGTATCTCATTACGTTCAAATCCACAACGGAAAGAGTTAAACCCGTCGTAACTGAAAAATCAGTACCTTTAAAAAGAGCCATTCCAGCATTGCTGCGTAATAACTACTGGCTGCTAATGGTATTGTTCTGCCTTGTTGCTTATATTGGATCAGGATTAACTAGCGGTTTAAACGCATATTATGCCAAGTATATCTTAGATGATGCCGATCTTGTGGGTGCGCTTGGACTTGCTAACCTGCTGCCCATGCTGGTGGGAATTCCACTAACTGCTCCACTGGTTAAGCGATTTGGTAAAAGAAATACCGCTCTCTACGCAAGTGTATTAGGAATGATTGGTACAGTGATCGTCATCTTCAACCCTTACAGTGTGACCATGATCATAGTTGGAACTGTATTAAAAACTCTATTTATGGCTCCGATCGCTGGCACAATGTTTGCCATGTTGGCTGATACCATCGAATATGGTGAGTGGAAATCCGGCATTCGTTCAGAAGGTCTTGTATACAGTGCCGGAAGCTTTGGAACTAAGGTGGGAAGCGGCTTAGGAGGAGCTATAGTTGGATGGTCACTTGCACTTGGAGGATATGTAGGTACTGCTGGAGTACAATCGGACAGTGCGCTTCAGATGATTAAAGTGATGTATCTCTACTCTCCGCTTGTGATCAGCGCTTTGACGCTTCTCATTCTGATCTTCTATAAGCTGGACAAGAAATTCCCTATGATTATTGAAGAGCTGAATCAAATGAATAAAAATTAAGTTTAGCAAATATCCTTAAATGATTTTTGATATAAGCAAAGCAGACCTATTAAGGCTGCTCTGCTTTTTTATATTCACGCTTGTCTCACGATTTTAACTGGGAAAATAAGCATGAAATGCTTCTCTAATTTTCAAGAAATCTATTGAACGATCTTCTATGATTGATTTTCTTTTTGCCTTTATTACTACCTGTTCAATATCAGCAAAGCTGCATCCCTTCATTAATTGAACAGATTCATCAATAACACTAGTAAGCTCCGGGCTATCTCCTAGTAGTTTCTGCAGATATTTTTTACACTCTAACTCTTTAGGAACATCATAGTGCATACGTGTGTCGAACCTGCGCCAAATCGCGTGGTCTAACTCATCTTGGAGATTAGTTGCCGCAATAAAGATACTATCGCCATCGAATTCGTCTAGACATTGTAATAATGTATTAACAACCCGGGCCATTTCTTTAACTTCATCAATGGAATCTCTTGATCTAGCTAATGCATCCACTTCATCAAGAAACAATACACATGGGAAAGACTTGGAATACTCAAAGATTTTACGCAAGTTACTTCCTGTTTCACCCAGATGACTATGAATGATTGCATCAAGACGGACCATAATTAAAGGCAGATTCAGTCTTTCAGCAACATAAAAAGCAGTTAACGTTTTTCCTGTTCCCGGAGGTCCAAACATCACGATTTTGTTTGGCATGGGAACTTCAGCCGCAGCAAACTTATCTTTCAGTTGTTGAATCTTCAAAAATTCTTCAACAATGCTGTCATTGTTCTCACCCAGGACAATATGCTTCACTTTCTTTCTACATTCATTTGTAGTGTATACAGAAGCCGCATCAATCCCCTTAGATTTTGGCAGCATCTTGGGTTTGTTTTTATTTTGACTCATTTTCTACTCCTAAAATATATAAAGTGTTTTACTCCTACCTTAGATTGCATCTTCATATTCGTAAACATTACGATTAAATATATGTAATAATCGATTATTTGTCAAATCACACGCTAGCTCCGAATAACTGGCGCCATGTAAAACGCTATGCAACTCGTCTGGCCGTAATGAAGGATGGCATCAATGTTGATCATTTCGACCGGGAACAATTACTATCAGTCGACACCTATAAACCAAAGAACTTATATGTATCTTCTAGTTGAAAAACCGAGTCTTTATCAAAGACTCGGTTTTTTCCTTTAAAGGGAGCACCCCTTTTGGCTTTTCTCTGAAGTATTCCATTAATCCCGACGACAGCTCTTGTTCTCTAATCTCGTTGCCTTGTAGTGAACATTTGAAATGTTATTCCGAATTTATCCTTAACCATGCCATATGCCGGGCTAAAATATACTTCTTGCAAAGGCATGATCACTTGACCGCCTTGCTTTAAATTTTCATAAATTTGCTTTGATTCTTCTATTTCGTTAGTCGTTATACAGATGCTTAATCGATCTCCAGGCTGCGTTTGCTGATCAGGTTCAGTATCGGCTACAAATATCTCGAATTCTCCAATCTTTAATATCGAGTGAGCCACTCTATCCTTTGCATCTATTGGCATGGTATTCTGAATGTTCTCGGGCGCCTGTCCAAATGTTTGTTTGAACAAGACCTCAGCATTCAATGCTTTTTTGTAAAATTCAATAGCTTCAATCGCATTTCCGTTTAGCATAATGTAAGGAATGAATTGTAATGTCACTTCTAAACAGCTCCTTTAGATTAGTATTTGGATTAAATAATGTTTTTTTACCTCAGTTTCTCCGGAATATCTTCCTGTAATTATCACCTCCATTAGTTCGCCTTCTTTAAATGAGCTCTTGCTATGAGGAGCTAGACTCAGTTCACATTATGATTGATAATAGTGACAATTATTGTCACGAATACAAATACCGAAGGATCAAATTTTGTCTATGATTCCATATCTAACTCACCATTGTTAGCAATTTTCTAAGCGGATAAGCATTCAGCCCCTAGTTATGTTGAGCATGGTTGTAGGTTATTGCTGTTTAGTTAATACAAGCTGTGCATAATAAAAAGCCGCATTTTATGCGACTTTCATTGATTTGTATTTGAAGCGAGGATCATTATTGAGATGTAGGTGTAATAAATGTATACTCCTGGTAATTACTGCTTGATAAATTCAATCAGGGGGTAAAGCCATATGTTTTATATAATAAGCGAATATTATTTAAAATGGGAAAATTACATTGCATTATTCTTGCTAATTGCTATTGGCATCACAGTTTTAGGTTCTTACTAACCAAAACAATATTTAAGCGTGCTTGTTGGAGCGTTGGACAAATCACTCTTAGTGTTGTGCTATTCTTTCTTTTTGTTGGAAGACACAGTTTAGGGGCTACAGGCACCCTTATCCTATCTTGATTTGTTTGTATTTTAGGTGCACTCGTTCTCCTTATATCCTGCCTTTATTTAAATAAGAATTCTAATTTAGAGGGGAAACAAAGTGATGAATAAATATCTTATTCTGATTGCTGTATCATTACTGTTGACTGCTGGCTGTTCGTCTGAGATACAGGAGAACACCTCAAGCAGCACACCACCCGCATCTAATCCAACAGACAAAAATAACTTTGTCATGGATTCAAATATAAAAGTTACGAATACCCCGCCAACAATACAGACTAAAACATACGAGGAACTACAAAAGGAGCAGCTTAAAAAGCAAAAAAGACAAGGGGAAATGAAAATATATCCTATCGAAAACGTCGGAGTCACCGGTGATCTGGAAAAAGCTGTGTTTGAACTTATCAAATACACGAAGGAAAAGGATACCAGTAACAGGTCCAAACTAATTTACGACCTTAACTTCGATATACTCCAAGAAATGGAGCCTTTTATCCTAGCCATCACTAAAATTGAACTCGATAACAGCAGAGCGAAAGATGTCACAGATGAGTATGATCTACTCGAGATAGCATCTGACGTAGCCATAGTCAAAATTACTACGAAGAGCTTAGATAAGAACCTGGATGAAGATTTGAGCACAGGAGACTATATTTTTGTAAAAGTCGATGATCAATGGAAGTTTTATAGATTTCAATAACTAGGTGACTATTACAGAATGAGAAATTGAACTTATCTAAGTTGATTACCTTAGTTTTCTTCGTTTAATAAATTTGTTAAGTAATCTTTAAGTGATTTACTCCCAGTTCGAATATTTCCTTTTTATATTTTCGATTGAAATTAACCCCTTTTGCAAGACAGGAGCAGGCACGATCAAATTGTATTTTTGAATTTTAAGATTGATTGCATCGATTTCATTTCTGATTTGACTATGATCATTCGATTTGTCCATCGCTTGAATAGCCGCTAGAATTTGAGCTCGTATCTCCTTCTGCAGTTCTACCCATTTAGGCAAATAATTAGCGTTCTTAAGCACGGAATCTAGGACACTTCCATTAGAAATTTCAAGAGGTTTACCCTCTCCTTTTAGGTTATCTAAACCGCCACGTTCAGCAAAATCATTAAAAATATGGTCCATGTGATTAGCAAAGTTCGTGGTATACTGTACAGGTTTACTTGAGTATTTTTCATTCTCAGATGTTTCTTTAGCGTCAAACTCTTCCTCTTCTTTTCTCTTGTTCTCCATTTTCACATCGCACCTCACATTATTCTTTTAATGTACATGACCTGTTATTAAAGTAATGCAGGTTTGGTTTCGTAGTTTTGTATTCTATAGGTAAGTTGAATCAACCTTCCTGTATTAACGATTTTCTATTACAGCTTGGATAAATACCCCTGTGGCACATAATCAGCTAGCCAGACTCCATGGTTTGCCACGTAAAACTTCACGCCGTAATCGGCCGCTCGCTGAGCATCTACCTTTAGAATTACAAGCTCTCCTCTTCTCTTACCAGCCAAGCTTGCAAATTCAAGTGTTTCGGATAAGTGAACATATTTGCGGCCCATCGGCTTTATTCCTTCCCTTAAGATCTTGTTTGCGACCTTGGTATTAGTACCGTGATAGAGCACTGTCAGCGGAGTTCTTTCCTCATAATTTATTCTTCCGTAGCTGTGACCATAATTGGCTCGTATGTATCCGCTATTTATCTCGTATCTTTGTTTAGGGCAATTTCTTACAACTTGTTCTACATCCTCTACTGTAATTTGGGATTGTCTGCTCACTTTAACAATCACCCCAAGCAAATCTTGTATATAGCAGTACCCTTCATGATCGAGAGTAAGGCCGAATTCTTCGGGAGTATGTCTTAATAGCTTACTCATGAATTTACTTAAGCTCTCCTCTTCCTTTTTGTTTAACATAGTGAACTCCTTTTGATAGATTTCTTGATAAAACATTAGATGATAGTATTCCAAATGCTTCCATATACAACGTATCAGAAAATACATGTCACAATCAAATGTCGATGTAGCTCCTCGTTAAAACTGATATTATACAAAAGAAGACGCAGCCACTTGGCTGCGCCTTCGATATCAATCTTATTCTTTAGTAGTCAATTTAAGTGGAGCTGCAATCGTTTCTTCTACCTCTTTACCTTCAAGAACGTCTGCCGCTGCCTGAACCGCAAGCTGACCGATAAGTGCTGGCTGCTGTGCTACAGTTGCTGTCAATCCTCCTGCATTAATCGACTTGATTGCGTCATCGTTACCGTCAAATCCAACCACGATTACATCTTTACCTGAGCTTTGGATCGCTTCAAGCGCTCCTAATGCCATCTCGTCATTATGGGCAAACACTGCCTTCGCATCCGGATTACCTTGAAGCAGGTTTTCCATAACGTTCAAGCCCTTCGTACGATCAAAATCAGCAGGCTGTTTTGCAACGACATCTAATTTTTCATCTGCGATATTATGGAAGCCTTGACCGCGTTCACGAGTCGCTGATGCTCCTGCTACACCTTCCAGTTCAATTACTTTTGCACCTTCACCAAGCTGATCAATAATATACTCTGCGGCCATTTCTCCGCCCTTAATATTATCGGAAGCAACCAGCGCCTCTACGTCACCTTGGTCCGCTGAACGGTCCAGAGTGATGACAGGAATGCCAAGAGAATTTGCTGTTTGCACCACATTTGAAATGGCTGCGGAATCTGTCGGGTTGATGAGCAGTGCGTTTACACCTTGTTGAATCAGGTCATCCACATCATTACTTTGCTTCGCCGAATCATCCTGTGCATCAACGACAACAACCTCAATGCCTTGTTTTGCCGCTTCAGCCACAACTCCATCTTTTAGGGCAACAAAGAATGGATTATTTAAAGTTGAGATAGAAAGCCCGATCTTCATTTCACTTGGATTTCCGTTGTTGTTCGGCTTAGCCCACTCTGGAGGCTGCATGGAACAACCGGTCATAATGATCATTAGCAGTGCGGTGAACAATAAAGTTAGTTTTTTCATAGTGTCCTCTACTCCTCTTATGCAGATTTCTTACGGTCAATAAGTACCGCAATCACGATAACGACACCTTTGACGACCATTTGATAGAACGATGAAACACCGAGCAGGTTGAGACCATTGTTAAGAACACCAATGATAAGTGCCCCGATCAATGTACCAACGATACGACCGCGTCCGCCGGTAAGGCTTGTACCACCAAGAACAACGGCAGCGATAGCATCAAGCTCATAGGATTCACCCGCTGTCGGCTGTGCCGAGTTAAGACGGGAAGTCAGGATTGCACCAGCTAGTGCAGCCATCATCCCTGCGAGAGAGTAGATCATAATTTTGACACGAGCGACTTTAATACCAGATACAAGAGCTGCTTTCTCATTACCGCCGATGGCATACGTTTTACGTCCAAACGAAGTTTTATGCAGGATGACCCACAGAATAACAAAAGTGATTACCATCGTTATAGCTGGCACCGGAATGCCAAGGAAATATCCGCGTCCAAACAGCTGGAACGCCATGCTGTCTCCAAGACCTGTAATCGGATTACCGTTGGTATAGACAAGGGTTAATCCTCGGAAGATGGTCATACTTGCCAAAGTTGCGATAAATGGTGCCATTTTACCTTTTGTGATCATGAGACCGTTCATCATCCCCATGATTCCGCCAAGCAGTACCCCGACAATGATGGCAAGAATCGGATCAAAGCCGGACAGCATCAGGTTAGCGACAAAAGCACTGGACAGTGCAAGTATCGAACCTACGGACAAATCAATCCCGCCAGTCAAAATAACAAAGGTCATACCGAAAGCAAGAAGCGCATTAATTGATACTTGTCTCAGCAGGTTCAATATGTTAAGCGGTTCCAAAAAACCCGGATTCATAATAGTCACGATGACGATGAGCAGAATAAGACCAAGCAGCGGCCCTAGCTTGCCTGCAAGCTGAGACAACTGAAATCCTTTTTTAGCATTCGTTTCATTTACACTGGTCATGTTATTGCCCTCCTGTTGCTAGAGTCATAATTTTCTCTTGTGTTGCTTCTTCACGGCTCAGCTCTCCACTGATATGTCCCTCATGGACGACGATGATCCGATCACTCATCCCGAGCACTTCAGGCAGTTCTGAAGATACCATGATAATGGCTACACCGCGGTCTGTCAGCTCATTCATCAGCTGGTAGATTTCCCGCTTGGCACCAACGTCGACACCGCGAGTCGGCTCGTCCAGAATGAGCACGCTCGGTCCGATACCTACCCATTTAGCAATAACAACTTTCTGCTGGTTACCGCCGGACAGATTTCTTGCCGCTGTCTCCGAAGATTCCGTCTTAATCAGGAGCCGTTTGATCAGTGTATCCACAAACTCCTGCTCTTTTTTACTGGATATAAGGCCGGCTTTACCGCTGAAGCTGAACAGGTTCGGCAGCACCATATTTTCACGGATCGAAAAATCCAGCACCAGACCCTCATCCTTACGATCCTCCGTAATAAAGCCGATCCCATGCTTCACGGCATCAACTGGCTTGCGAATGCTGACCTTCTTGCCGCGAACCCAAATTTCTCCGCTGTTCAAAGCATCCAGTCCGAAAAGGGCACGCATAATTTCTGTACGTCCTGCTCCCATGAGACCGGAGAAACCAACGATTTCACCAGATCTAACGCTAAAGCTTACATGATCAAAAGCGTCCTTGCGTGAAATATTTTTCACTTCCAGCACAACTTCTCCCAGCTTCGGATTTCTTGACGGATAACGTTCCGTCAGCTCGCGTCCAACCATTTTTCTCACGACTTCTTCAAAGCTTGTATCCGGAATCGGCTTGGTATCTACTGTTTTCCCATCTCGCATCACCGTAATACGATCACAGATCGCAAAGATCTCTTCCATTCGGTGCGAGATATATACGATGGACACGCCCTGCTTGCGAAGCGAGTTAATGACTTCAAACAGCTTCTCAATTTCTCTCTCTGTAAGTGCGGCTGTCGGCTCATCCATAACGATCACCTTAGCATTGGTCATGAGCGCCTTTGCAATCTCAATCATTTGCTGCTGCCCTACCGAGCATTCTCCTGCTTCCTGATCCAGCGGTATGCTAACCGCAAGCTTTTCAAATTGCGCTTTTGCTAGCGTTTTCATTTGTCTGGTATTTAAAAAGCCTGCTTTGCTGGTCAGCTCTTTACCGATAAACAAATTTTCAAGCACGGTCATATCCGGCCATACATTCAGCTCCTGATGGATAAAAGCAATACCGAACTGCTCAGCCTCACGAGGGTTCGAGAAATAAGTCTCTTTCCCATCAATCAAAATCGTCCCTTCGTTTCTCTGGTGCAAACCGATCAGGATATTCATCAGCGTTGATTTTCCGGCACCGTTCTCGCCCATCAGCGCATGAACTTCACCCTCTCTAAGATCGAAATCAACACCGGTAAGTACATGGTTTGTACCAAACGACTTATGAATGCCCTTCATTTGAATATGCATTCTTTACTCCCTCCTTCTACCGCTTTAGCCGAAGTATACGCCGGACTGCATAATGCAATTGGCATAAGGCTTTGCTTCCCCTGTACGGATAATGACTTTAGCGTTCTTCGTAAGCTTCTTGAACTGCTCATGGGTATGAAATTCAATCGGCTGCTCATGAAATTTTTCTTCTATATATTGCAATGCGTCTGCATTATCAGATCTAATCTCCTCGGCGAGGATCACCTTTTCGATCTCCATATCCTCTGCAATCGCTTCCACAACTTCCTCAAAGCTAGGGGTACCCAGCTTTAAGGAAAGATCAATTTTAGGAACACCATCTGGAATGGGAAGCCCAACATCAGCGATAACGATCTGGTCAGTATGCCCGAGGTCTGCGAGCACCTTCGTGATGTGGCTGTTAATCATGCCCTGCTTCTTCATTACAAGTTCGCCTCCACTTCATCCCTTGTCGGCATTCCGCCTTGAGCACCGAACTTTGTTACGGATAGTGATGCTGCACGATTGGCGAATTTAACACACTCTTCGAGCGGCTTACCTTCTGCCAGCGCTACAGCAAAGGCAGCATTAAATGTATCTCCCGCACCGGTTGTATCAACAGCTTCAACGACATAGCTAGGCACGACAATTTCCTCGTTTCCATCATAGAAGCGAACACCGTTTTTACCTTCAGTTACAAACAGCTTGTTCGGATATTTACGAAGAGAATCATTCAAGCTTGCGCCGTCAAACATGATTTTCGCTTCATGCTCATTTGGCGTGATGTATGCTGCTTTCTCAATCAACTCTTCACTGACTGGCCTAGCTGGTGCTGGGTTTAATAACAGAGGCACTCCCAGCTCACTGCACAGTGCTGCAACATGCTCAACCGTTTCTTCAGGAATTTCCTGCTGAATTAGCACGATATCTGAATTCTTAAGCACTTCTATTGTTTGATCCACATAAGCAGGTGTCAGCTCGTCATTCGCTGCTTTTACAACGACAATACTGTTATCACCTTCCGCCAAAATAATATGAGCTGTGCCGCTTTCCATATCTGTAACCGGTTCCACATAGTCGACAATAACGCCATTTTGCTTAAAATTGTTTACGATAGCTTCGCCGTAATGATCATCGCCCACACGGCCGATCATGGTAACCTCTGCACCAAGTCTTGCAGCAGCTACCGCCTGGTTCGCACCTTTACCGCCTGGTACGGTCTTGAAGGATTCTCCAAGTACAGTTTCTCCTGCACCAGGACGTTTATTGGAAGTCACGACAAGGTCCATGGAGGAGCTGCCAATGACGGTTACTTTTGCTCTTTTATTCATTACTTTTGCGCCGCCTTTCGAGTCGTATTTCGTTCAATATATTCAACCGGAAACTGAATGTAGGTCTCCGTAGTATGTTTGTCTTCGATAAGATTTATCAGCAGTCTGGCTGCCGCTCTTCCCATTTCATATGCAGGCTGTCTGATCGTTGATAGCGAAGGTGACAACAACGCGCTGATCGGAATATCGTCAAATCCGACGATCTGTACTTGTTCCGGCACTTTTTTGTCTAGTTTGCCCGCTTCATGAATTACGGCGATTGCAGCGAGATCATTGCTCGCAATAATGCCATCCGTATCGGGATAGGCTTCAAACAGATTCTTCGCCAGTACATCCACATTATGAAAAGAGAAGGATGAAGTCTGAATCACATGGTAAGTAATTCCTGCCTCTTCAAGCGCTTCTACAGCTCCTTGAAACCGATCCTGTGCCGGTTTTACATGTGCAGGTCCTTGCATAACAGTGACTTCTTTACTACCTCCGGCAATAATCGCTTCCGCGGCAAGCCGCCCCCCTTGTCTGCCGTCTGCATACACCGACGGTTTGTCATGTGAGGTCCGATCCAGAAACACGACCGGAAGGCTGAAAGATGTATATGTTCTGGACTCAGGATTATTTGTCAGTGTAATAACCCCTACCACATTATTTTGAGTAAACGTTTGCAAATACTCCAGTTCTTTCTGCTCATTCTCATCGCTGTTGCCGATCATAATCCGGAAGTCATTCTCCCGCATTTCGTCTTCAACACCTCTGGCTACCTGAGGAAAGTATGGGTTCGTAATATCGGGTATAAGCAATCCGATTAATTTCGATTTCTTCTTATATAAAGATCTTGCTACTTCGTTCGGCGAGTATTCCAGGGCAAGGATCGCATCCTCGACCTTCTTGCGAGTGTCCTCATGCACATACCCTGCGCTATTTAAAACTCGGGATACCGTTGCCACCGATACACCTGCATGCTTAGCTACATCTTTAATAGTTGCCATTAACGTCACCTCGACTATGTGTAACCGGTTACAGGTTTAAGATATCATAATTCATTCTATGTTGCAAGCCTATTTTCTCTTCTGTATTCTGCATCGAAGTTTCATGGTAAGATAGAGCTAAGTTTATTGGAATAGGAGGTACACCATGGGTATATTAAAAAGACTATCCGCCCTATTTGGAACAAATAACAGTAAACCAAACCAAAGAAGAACAAGTGCTGTTCCAGAGTTTGTTTATTCAATCAACCTTCCTGAGAACTTGGGTATTGTGACTTCCGTACAACACCTGGATCGACTGACTGTACGTCTTGAGGCTGCATTAAATGATACATATATGAACCAGGTTCGGGATAGAGTAATGGCAAAGCACTCTTTTACATCTGAAAAATATGACTGGATGCTGCTGGAATTAAAGCGCTACTTCATTCTTTGCTCTATTCTCAAAAACGTTCCAATGTACAGCAATGATACGGATATCATATGGCATGAAATGCTGATGTTCACACGTGATTATGAGGATTTCTGCCGCAATTTCACCGGTGAGTTTATTCACCATCAGCCTCATACTTCACAGCCAAGCGAGAGTGAGCGGGGGACTGAAAGAGCTTGGTATGACCTTATTTACAGCCGGCTCTTCGTGATTCATCCAGAGAATGAACAGCTGTCCCATCCTTTCTTTAAACAGCATTTAGAACAAGAATTCTTAAGAAAAATAGAGCAAAATCCTAACGACGAATTAATAAAGGCTCGGCTGCGAATAACCGATGATCTGGACGTAAAACAGCTGCAGGAAGAAATGCTGCTTACGCTTAGTCACCAAATCAGAGAAGCACATCTGCACATGGATGATCTATTGGAACAACAAGAAAAGAAGGATAATCGCAATGCTGCACCTGGCTTGTTAAGAAATAGTGCTGGATTAGATCCGGTC
Source organism: Neobacillus mesonae (assembly GCA_023715865.1). GTDB lineage: Bacteria > Bacillota > Bacilli > Paenibacillales > Paenibacillaceae > Paenibacillus. The sequence goes on along the minus strand of JAMBOW010000001.1, from coordinate 217,539 downwards.
CTTTCCATTCTACTGCTATCATCCGCTTCTTATCATTTGTTCGAGGAATCGCCGCTGCATGAGGAGGAGCTTCGTAAAGCTCAGGATACCAGCGGATGCGGCGCATATTATGCCAACAGTTCCCCTGGTAACCATGATCGAACGGACTCACATCACTCGAACGATGTCTCTCCTAGCGATACATCTGGAGGAGATTCCTCAAGCGGCGGATCCTCCTGCAGCAGCTCATCCTGCGGAGGCGGATGCAGCAGTTAACTGCGAGCAAAAATCAAGCGCCTGTGTCATATAATATGACACAGGCGCTTTGCATTTCACAATCTATATTCATCCAGCTAAGTACCCTTTACATCTGAATTGGACACCACTTATATAAACTAACGCTGTCCGGTTTAACTTAATTCAATGCGAACTGCAGTCGTCTTAAAGCCTGGCATTTTACAAAAAGGGTCCAGCTCTCCGCGCGTCGCCCGATTTACATTTTGCACTCCGCCCCAATGCATCGGCACAAATAAAGTATCCTTCCTGATCTGCTCATTAAATCGGCATCGGACCTGAAATTCTCCATAACGCGATGTAACTTTTACCCAGCTATGCTCCCTGATCATATAGTGACGGGCTGTATCCGGATGAATTTCCACAAAGTTCTCTATTTGACGTGAAGCCAGCCCTGGACTTAATCGAGTTTGTACTCCTGTTAAGTAGTGAGACAAGACCCGGCCATTGGTCAGCATCAGAGGAAATTCTTTTGATAGTCCTTCCCGAAGCACTTCACTTTGCTGTGCTGTAAATATCGCTCTTCCATCCGCATGTGCAAAGTGTTCCTCAAATATTCGGCCAGCCCCTTCCGCCTCTTCAGACGGACAAGGCCAATAGATGCCTTCCTCCTTACGCAATCGTTCGTAGGTAATTCCGTAGTAATCCGCAATACCCCCACGGCTTGCTACTCTCAGCTCATTAAAAATAGCTTCAGAGGAATTGAAGTTAAAGAAATGTCCTCTTCCCAGCACATGCGCAAGCTCTCGTAAAATTTCCCAATCATGCCTGCATTCACCCGGTGGCATTGCCGCCGCTTCACGAAGCAGCACTCTTCCCTCCAGATTCGTAAGCGTTCCTGTGTTCTCCATATAAGAGCTTACGGGCAGAACTACATCAGCTAGCCGGGCAGTTTCTGAGAGAAACATATCCGCCACTGCCAAGAAGGGGATATGTTCAAGCCCTTCCTCGACCAATGTAGCATTGGGATTAGAAACGATCGGATTGGATCCCATAACGAATAAGGCCTTAATCTCTCCGGTATGTACAAGCTCCATCATTTCATATGCGGAAACGCCTTTTCTTGGCAGTTCTTCCGGCTTTACTCCCCACACAGAAGCGATATAACTGCGATCCTGATCATCTTCGATGGATCGGTAACCAGGCAGTTGATCCGCTTTCTGTCCGTGTTCTCTACCTCCCTGACCGTTACCCTGACCTGTGACCGCACCATAGCCGCATCCTTTTCGGCCGATGTTACCTGTAGCCAATAAGAGGTTAATAAAATGTCTTACCGCCAAATGCCCGTCGGTCTGCTGCTCAACCCCTCTTGCGGTCAGCACCATTGCGGTTTTTGCCTTTCCAAACATTTCAGATGCAAGCCTCAGCTTGTCTTCCGTGATCCCAGTTTGCTCTGTTATATGTTCTATTGTGATTGAGCTCAAATAAGCTTCAAGCTCTTCATAACCGTTTGTTCTATCTTTGATGAAATGATCATCGAGCATGTTTTGCTCTTTCAGCAATTTCAGTAGTCCGTCAGCCAGCAGCATATCCATTCCGGGACGAACCGCCAGATGCAAATCAGCCATCGCAGCAGTAGATGTCCGCCTCGGATCAATGACGATAATTTGGGCTCCGTTCGCTTGAGCTCGGGTGAAATACGGCATCAGGGTCGGCTGACATTCTGCAATATTGGTTCCTGCTAATATGATGCATTCCGCGTGCTCAATATCTGATAAAGGAAAAGTAAGACCGCGGTCCATACCGAACACTTTTGCTCCTGCAGAAGCTGCGGCTGACATGCAGAACCTGCCATTATAATCTATGTACTTAGTGCCCAGCCCGAGACGCGCAAATTTACCGAGCAGGTAGGCTGTTTCATTCGTAAGCGATCCGCCTCCGTATACACCAACTGCATCCCTACCTGACTCTTTTTGTATAGTGCTTAACCGATCTGCTATAAATTGAATTGCCTCCTCCCAAGAAGCATCCGTAAGCTTTCCATCTTTTTTGATAAGCGGTGATGTAAGTCTGCGTTTACTCACGGCATGCTGATGTGCATTTAACCCTTTGACGCAAATCCGCCCTTCAGAAGCCTTATTATCTTTACCTTTGACTTCAGTTACATTGTGTCGAAATGGGATAGCAGTCTTGTTCGTCTCATCCTGGGTACGGCGCGTTTCAATAGTAAGCTCTGCTTTGCATTGCACACTGCAAAATGGACACTGCGTCGTCGCCTGATAAACCGTATCCTCAAGCACTGCTGCAGCAGTATCCCGATTCAAACCCAATACTGAGGAAGTGTCTTCCATTTTCATGACCATCTCAGCTCCCTTATATCTCGTCATCCGATGTTTTCTTACATATCAAACGAATTCAAGCCGTTCATTTCTCTGTTCCATTACTTGTTCTCGTATACTGCTAATCCCAAGCCGATCGACCCACTCCCAGCACTTCTCATTGAACAAGCCTTCCCTGCTGTACAGCTCCACACAGAAACGGGCTGTATCGATCGCTTCTTCCTTGGTCTCAGTCAGACAAACCAGCTGCCCTTCTTTTACCGGATGCATCGCGTGGCCGCCTACATAGATTTCGTACCCGGCAGGGCAAGCTTGGATGGCCACATCGTGAAGCAGTACACCAAAGATGGAGTCTCCTTGTTCTGCCGCAGCCGTATGAATGGGAGATGGAACGATTTGTTCTTTACACCAATGAATATATTCACTGAATGTGTCCAGGTGAGTTGTGAAAGGCTTTCTCATGGAGGAATACTGAGATACATTTAAGTAATATGAAATGGCAGCTTCACAAGTCGGACAGCTAGAATCTAGGTCAAGTCCAAGCGACCTGCGCACTGCATCGTGAGTATCGGCTCCAAGTTCAGCGATATGTTGTCTTAATTGTTCCTGACCAATGGACATGCAAGAGCAGATACTCACGTCCGGCTCTATATCATTCTCAGCTCCTGCTTCCGAAGCTGTACATCCGGCTAGAGTCACACTCAAGAGTGCTTCCATCATTGGCCGGCATCCTCCGCATGAACCCGAAGCTTTGGTCTTTTGTTTTACTTCATCCGCGGTCTTCAATCCATCCTTCTCGATCGCTTTTATGATGGCAGATTTGGTTACTTGATTGCATGCACACACCGTTTCTCCTGCAGGCATTGCGGCCACAAGTGACTCCATCCGATTTCCATTTGTAGAACCGCTGTTTGATGTGCTTAGCTCCTCGACATTAGCTTGACGTTTAATATAGTTAAGCAACGTCTGGGATTCGACTGTATCTCCATATAAAATGGCCCCCTGCAGCATACCGTTCCGCATTGTCACTTTCTTGTATTTATACTGTAATCGGTCATACTCTTGTACCGCGATGTCGATTTCCGGACCAATTTCGCCTACTGAGAAAAGATCAACTCCAGATACTTTAAGCTTTGAATACGGGATGGAGCCCTTGTAAGCTTCTGTTTCCAATTGGCACAGCTTGCGAGCCAAAACTCTGGCCTGATCATACAGCGGTGCAACCAGACCGTAGCATATTCCACCATGTTCCGCGCACTCGCCAACTGCATAAATATGTTTGTCGTTCGTTTGTAAATAGTCATCAACGATAATCCCGCGGCTGACCGCAATCCCACTGTCCTGTGCTACTTCTACATTTGGTCTAATACCCACTGCAAAGACAATAAGATCTGCCGTTAATTTGTTGCCATTAGCTAACCGAATGCCTTTGACCCTGCTGTCTCCCATAATTTGTACCGTTTGCTGTCCGAGCCTGAATTTCATACCCTGTGACTCCAGTTCCTCCTGCAGTAATCCAGCAGACATAGGGTCCAGCTGACGATTCATCAGATAGGCAGCATTATGAATAACCTCTGTATCCATTCCTAAATTCAGCAAACCTCTTGCTGCTTCGAGTCCCAGAAGTCCGCCTCCAATAACGATCGCTTTCTTATAGTTTTGTGCATAATCCATCATGACCTGACAGTCATCCATACTGCGAAAAGCAATGACCCCCTCCAGGTCGCTGCCAGGTATCGGCGGAATATATGCGGAAGATCCGGTAGCGATCAATAGATCATCGTATGACAGTTTCATCCCGGAGGAGGTTTCGATTTCCTTTTTCTTACGTCTAATCCGAGTAACCTTTTCGCCTGTATAGAGTTTAATTTTGTTTTGTTCGTACCAGGTCCAATCATGCAGGATAATGTCTGCAAATGAAGTTCCTCCCTGCAGCACCTTGGATAGCTCAATTCGATTATAGTTGGGTCTCGGCTCCGCACCAATGACTGTTATCTCGTATAGATCTTTGTTCAGTCCAACGATTTCCTCTATGCACTTCATGCCGGCCATCCCGTTACCAATGACGACTAACCGTTTCTTCATCCTGAAAGCCTCCATTCCAGCTACAACACAACATTTTATCTCTATTTATCCCTTGCTTATTTCCGAAAAAGAACAAAAAAGCCCCTTTTCCATGTTAAGAAAAAGGGGCGACGCTGCCTCACGAACCAGCACTCCGTTGTGCTGAACTTATATATAAGAGAATATAGGATCAAGTTATTCATGTCAATATTTTTAACACAAAATACTTTCAAACGATTGCTTTCAATATTTTCATTATTTTGCGTCAAGTATATTGACATATCGAAAAGCTGTTTTTATAATTCAGGGTACAGTCATTCAATCAGAATACAGATGTGGTTCACAATGAAGTGAATCATATGACACGGCAATGAAGCCGCAATTCGATCCTTGCTCAAGGGACGATTGCGGCTTTTTTTAATGCTTTATAGATTAAATCGAGAGCATCCTACTGTTGAATTCGATTTGATCTATATGAAGAAAAAAGGAGAGATTAGGATGGAGAGAAAAAGTTTTTGGAAAAGCGGACATAATCCCACACTCTTTGGCTCATTTCTTTATTTTGACATCAGCTTTATGATTTGGGGTTTGATCGGTCCACTGAGTGTTGTCATTGCAGGAGATTACCCGATGGATGCTGCTCAAAAAGCAAATCTGGTTGCCCTGCCCGTATTAAGCGGTTCTATATTAAGATTAGTGTTCGGGTATTTAGCTGACCATATTGGTCCTAAACTTACAGCACAGATCGGGATGATTGCCACCCTTATTCCCTTAATTCTCGGTTGGCAGTGGGTCAGCTCTTTGGATCAGTTGTATGTTGTTGCTCTATTGCTTGGTGTTGCTGGTGCCTCCTTTGCCGCTGCACTGCCGCTGGCAAGTCAGTGGTATCCTAAAGAACATCAGGGACTTGCGATGGGAATTGCCGGAGCAGGCAACAGCGGCACCGTGCTTGCTACACTATTTGCCAATCGGCTTGCTACCCATTATGGAAGCTGGGAAATCGTATTCGGACTCGCTATGATTCCAATCATCATCGTTTTTATTCTTTTCACCATCTTCGCCAAGAACAGCCCGAATCGTCCGGCACCAAAAACCTTCGCTCAATATGCCAATGTATTGAAGCAAAAGGATGCGCTCATTCTCTGCTTATTTTATTGCGTGACCTTCGGCGGCTTCGTCGGCTTGGCCAACTATCTAACTATTTTCTTCAATACACAGTACGGTTTGTCTGCAGTACAGGCAGCGGATATCGCAACATTTTGTATTATTGCAGGAAGCTTCTTCAGACCAGTAGGCGGTATGCTTTCAGACCGATTTGGCGGAACTAGAATCCTGACCTTCTTGTATGCAGGAGCTGCTCTCATGCTCATCGGCGTTTCCTTTCTGCCGCCTCTCCCTGTCGTTGTCGTTTTCATGTTCATCGGCATGATGTGTCTCGGCGCAGGTAATGGCTCTGTGTTCCAGCTCGTCCCGCTCCGTTTTGGACAAGAAATTGGACTCATGACTGGGATCGTAGGAGCAGCTGGAGGATTAGGAGGCTATGCCCTGCCTCTTCTGCTCGGAAACCTGTATAAAGGTACAGGTACTTACACAACAGGCTTCATGATCCTAGCAACTGTAGCTGCTGCAGCCTGTATCCTTGTCATTGCTATGAGCCTGCAATGGCGAAAAACATGGCTTCAAAAGCATGGAAAAAAAGCAGCGCCGATTGCAGCTGAAATGAATGTGTAATTGCTAAAGCCTCTTTTTATGCCAAAGCTGATGTGGAGACCTCTCTTGTACAACATGCTTTAACAACAAAAAAAAGAAGCAGTCCATCTTATATGAGATGCTGCTTCTTTTGTCATTTCTCTATATTATTTAACGGTAAGTGTTCCAAAAGTCATGTACATACCGCAGTTAAAATTATAAGTTCCCGGCTCCAAAGTATCATCTAATGTAAAGTAGTTATCGCCTTTCTCTACATACTGCAGCATATCAAAATCCTCTGATACTACACTTGTAATATGAGTCAGATTCGTTACTTTCTTAAAATTAATTTTGGTAGGGACTCCCTGCTTCACTTCTATATGACTAGGAGAAAAGCCTTCGTCATTAATTTCAATTGTCACTACTTCGTAATTACTTAGGTCCTCTTCTTCCTTAGCGACTTGATCCCTGTTTAAAGCAGAAGGAACCATGCTGTTGTTCTGGAAGTAAATAACCAGGCCGCCGATAACAAGAACAGCGGCAATCCCAAGTGCAAGAAACGGCCACCATTTTGCCAATTTTTTATTCATCGTTTAACAATCCTCTCGGGCAAACATCTTATTTAAAAACCTTATCTTAAGGATATAACATTTTTTCTGTGATCTAAATGACTCTTTAGAGCTAAATGATAACATTCCTATGTCTAAAGTTTAAACTTTTTGTGAATGCCTCTAAACCAGGAAGAAGAGTAGCATCTCAAAATGAGACAGCTGCTCTTCTTCGTATTCTCTGTATTATATGCTGGAGCTTATTGGTTTATCCTTACAGTAAAAGATAGCCATGTTCGTCAGGACTCCTCTTTATCGCTGCTTCTCTTGGGACCAGGAAGCCTCCCCGCGTCCCGAAGAGCTTCCCTCAGAAGAAACTCAATATGACCATTCACGCTTCGGAATTCATCAGCTGCCCAGCGCTCCAAAGCCTCATAAGTAGCCTGGTCGAGGCGGAGAGGGAAGCTCTTCTTCTTACCTGCCATTATGGCGTATCGCTTTCATCAATACAGGCTGCTGCTGTTAATGACCGGCTGGGCAGATCGATCAGAAACGACAGCAACAAGCAGATTATTAATCATCGCGGCTTTGCGCTCCTCGTCGAGTTCAACAGCTCCTTCTTTCTCAAGCCGTGTAATGGCTAGCTGTACCATCGTTACCGCACCTTCCACAATTTTTTCCCGAGCGGAAATAATAGCAGAAGCTTGCTGTCTTTGCAGCATCGCACTTGCAATCTCCGTGGAGTATGCCAAATGCGTCAGTCTAGATTCGAGCACCTTAACACCTGCAATTTCAAGTCTGGCTTGAAGCTCATTCGTTAATTCCATGGCAATCTCTTCTGAATTGCTTCGAAGAGAGAAGCCCGCACCGTCCAGATTATCGTAAGGATATTTGCTGGCCACGTGACGGAGAGCAGTCTCGCTTTGAATTTCAACAAAGGACTCATAATCATCCACTTCAAATAATGCTTTAGCGGAATCCACAACAGCAAACACTACAACTGCTTCGATTTCAATCGGGTTCCCTTCCACATCATTTACCTTCAGCATAGAGCTGTTAAAGTTACGGACACGAAGCGATACCTTTTTCTGTGATGCTAATGGAATTGTCATGTGGAAGCCGCTGTCGCGGATGACACCCATATACTTACCAAAAAAAGTAACGACAATTGCCTGGTTAGGCTGGACAATAGTTAGTCCTGTAGCAAGTAAGACAGCAACGACAACCAGAATAGCGCCATTAATGAAACCAGCTGTTTCACCAAGAGTGAATCCGTACACACCAATTGCTGCTAATACAATTACAACAAGCAAGCCTAAAAATCCATTCACATGAAACGTCTTTTTCTCCTGGAACAATAGACATCACCACATCTTTCCACAATATTGTTTTGATATAATTATGATATCACTTTTTACTATAATTGTAAATTAAAATTTATTTGCGTCTCAACAACAAAAAAAACCTGTCAAAAGACAAGGCTTTAAATTTGTAATCATTAACCCTCATTGCCTAGATACACTGCATCAATTGTCTTTTCCATGACTTGATTTTGTTCATTTTTAGTAACGAAGTAGGCTTTAGCGATGGGCCTAGAACTAACCGAATGATGTAATTTCCCATCTACAAAATGCAGTGCAGCTCCATCATCCACGCCGTACCCCGGCTTCATAGCTCCTTCCGAAATCAAACTATGGTAACCTGGTCTTCTTTTCTCTTCACCATCGTAATGGGGACAATGACTGCCGTTTAGAAATCCTAAGCAATCCAATTTGTACATCGGAGCATGGATAGGATCTGTTAAGCCCTCTTCGAACCAGCATAACGAACCTGCACTCAGTCCTGTCAGAATAGTTCCACGCTCATAAGCTTTATAGAGAATGTGATCGAGCCCCCACTCTTTCCACAACACCAGCATATTACGCGTGTTTCCTCCGCCGACATAAATGATATCCTGTTCGAGTACAAAACTCTCCAAATCACGAAAATTTGCATCAAACAGAGATAAATGTGCAGGAACACAGTGATGCTTCTTAAATGCTTCATAAAATCGATCTACATAATTATCTGCATCTCCGCTCGCTGTAGGAACAAAGCATACTTTGGGAGTTTTTTTGTTTGCTTGCTGCAATATGTACTGATCCAGCAGGAGATTGTCTGGTTCCATCGAAAACCCTCCCCCGCCCATCGCAATAATCTGTTTCATTTAAGCCTCTCTCCTCTCTTTTGCATACTCTATTGGTATATTCCCTTTAGGCAGTTGTTTTCCTCTAAGTGAATCAGCTCTCGTTTGGCATTCAAAATCAAATAGGACGCTCTCATTGTTAGAGAGCGTCCTGTCCGTTTTTTACTATTCTATGGATGACAGAAAAAAATTTTCTTAATATTCTGTATTATTACTCTCATAAACATTCTTTACATTGTACCACTTCTGTCCAATATTGGAGTAGATCGTATTTGTCATAGAAACACTGCTTGTGCTGCTGTCTGTACGGAAGATCGATTCTTTCATATTGGAGATATCCGAGCTGTCAATGTAGACCTCTACTTTAAATGTAGTCCCTCCGTTTTGACGAATCAATTTACCGGCATTGCTGGCTACAAAGTTATAAATGTTTAAACGACTAGCCGCATTGGCTTGGAACACTTTGTCCTCCCCATTATATGCTGCTCCTCCGTTAACGGTAACTGTACCCGAGCTTTTGACTGTTAGTGCGTCCTCACCGATATCTTCCCATACAACGTTCGCAATGTAAGCGTCACCATAAGTGTGTATACCGTCTGCTGCCGGAGCGCCAATCACTACATTTTTGAGTGTAGCTCCATGCTCAAGCCGGAACACAGGGCTCTGATTTTCATCCTGACTGCCATCACCCAGAGCTGATCCTGCTACGAAGCGCCGTCCCTGCCCGTCATAAACCTGTCCAGCCGGAACAATGATCGTCGAGTTCACCGTAGTCGTTCCATTTGGTGATATTTTATCCAATCTCCACTGCTGATTAGGATTGCCTGTGCTTGTCCACTGAACAACATTTGCTCCATCGACTGTCGAATGATTATATACCTCGAGCGCTTTCCCTGAATGGCGGTTGATCAACTGCACATGCCCGTCTATATCGACAATTCTCCAATGCTGGTTGTAATTGTTTCTGTAATTTTGCCATTGAACTACATTGCCCCCGTCAGCCGTCGACCAGTCAAACACCTCGAGAGCACGTCCACTGTTTGCGTTGATCAAAGAATAGTAACCGCTTCCAACACTAACAAAACGCCAATACTGATTGTCGCCGTTTAAATCTGTCCACTGAACAGCATTTCCTCCGTTATCGTGTAAGTAATCAAAAATCTCAAGCGCTTTACCACTGTTGCGGTTAATCAATTGATACGCCTACGTTATTTGTAATAGTCGCTGCTTCTGCCGGTTGATGTGGAATAAATAAAGAACTTGCAATAAGCGTTACGGATGCCAGAACTGAGAAGAATTTTTTTCTAATCATTGAGACACCTCCTATTATTTTTGAAAATAAGTAGAACGCCTGCAAACTCCCTTCCTTTAGTTTTTTAAAAACAAGTTAATAATAACATATAATAAAACTGATATGGAATTTATATGCATTAAAAATCAGACATTTTATGCATACACCGTTTATTCAGCGTTAACAAATGAGAGATATGATGGACTTGTACTTACAAACAGCAAAGGAGTTAGACAGATGGGTATCCACACTTATTTTAGATCTCTAAATGACCTCGAGCGAATTATTCGCACACCTGGCAAGTTCAAATTTGAGGAGCACAGTGTTTCGGCGCATTCCTGGAAAGTGGTGCAGTACGCCAAGACATTCGCCGATATTGAAGAGCAGCATGGGACTCAGATTGACTGGAAGAAGCTTTATGAAATTACAAGCAGCCATGACTATGGAGAGATTTTTATCGGAGATATCAAAACCCCTGTTAAACATTACTCTCTAGAGCTTCGCTCAATGCTGCAGCAAGTGGAAGAGGGCATGATCAGGCATTTTATCGATGAGAACATACCGGAAGAATTTCAGCCGATTTTCCGCAGACAGCTTCGGGAAGGTAAAGACAGTTCTGTGGAAGGACAAATCCTTGAAGTCGCCGATAAGATGGACCAAGTATACGAAGCATTCATTGAGCTGCAGCGCGGAAATACAGAAAAGGAATTTGTCATCATGTATCAATCTGCACTGGTTAAGATTAAAAACATCGATCTGCATTGTGTCCGTTATTTTCTGAATCATATTCTCCCCGACATCATCGAAGAATGCACGGTCTCCCCTTTTGATATCAAACGTATTACTAAAGAAGCTCTCGCACAGTAATCCCCACCTATCCCTACTTATATTTTAATAACAAAAAAAGCCGCGCTAATTAACGCGACTTCTGTACATATGCTTGTTCCCCTCTCCTCATACTTCAACTTCATTCACGTGATCAGGCTTTAACGATAATAAATCACTTAATTCCTCGATAGTTCTTACATAGTGAGTCGGCTCACAGCCGATCAGCTCTTCCTCGCTTCCGTAACCGAATCCTACTGCAATGGATGCGATTTTTTGGTGATGGGCACCGATAATGTCATGCTTTCGATCACCAATCATGACTGTTTTTTCTGGTGTCAGCTCATATTTTTCCATAAGAAATCCGATAATCTCCGCTTTGGCAGAACGGGCTCCATCCAGCTCACTTCCGCATATGTATTCGAAATACGATGTGAGCTCAAAATGATCTAATATCCGTGCTGCATACACTTCAGGCTTCGATGTAGCTACAAACAATCGAGTTTGGGGATCCTTTTTCAGCCTATCAAGCATTTCTTGAATTCCAGGAAAAACATCATTTTCAAATAGACCTGTAACACTGAAATACTCTCTGTAGTAATCAACAGCCTGTTCGATTTGCGCATCGTCAAACTGATAAAAATCTTTGAATGAAACCCGGAGCGGCGGCCCAATAAACTTATTCAACTCATCCAAGCTTTCTACTAAAATATTCATTTTAGCCAGCGCATACTGAACAGATTTGGTAATACCGATCTTGGGATCGGTTAATGTTCCATCCAGGTCAAATAATAGATTGGTATAGGTCATCTCTCTTCTCCTTTAGCTTAATCCATGAATTTATTAAACTCTTCATCTAACCATTGCGTAACAACAGGAATTAAACTTATATAACGTCCAATTGTATTTATTGTCAAGATAGCCTGCTCTGTTCCAAGCTGCCGTTCCTTATCCTCTGAGGATTCAAGCGATCTCTTCAGGTTATATTCAAGCCACTCCAGTTTTCCTATTAAGTTCATATAGAGTATACGTCGCCAATCCGCCTCTATGGGATTCGCATTTCTTTGATATCCGCATATAAAAGCAGTGAATTTCTCTCTATCTATCTTTCCATGTTCATCTGTGGACCAATATAGTAAAGTCTCGACAAAGTCCTGTGCTCGATTCAAATATCCTGCCGCTTCCCAATCAATAACGACTGGATGATCATCATGCCACATGATATTTTTGGGATCTAAATCCCGGTGACTGATTACCCGATCTGTCCCGCCAACCATCATGAATGCGCTAAGTGCTAGTTTATTCCATTCGTATAAATCGTCCATCACTTCACGCAGCAAGTCAGTCCAGAGAGAACGTGATTCTTTCCCTAACTTCAAAATAGCTCTCCAATTGATCATGGGCGGGACGCCAGCTTCGTCATCTAAGATTTGCAGCTCAGTAAAATCAGCTGCATGAATGGCGGACAGTACAGCTCCAATCCTCTCACTATGCTTGACTTGGACCTCGCTTGACTTCAAGCTATGACCATCCACCCAATTAAATATTTGGAAGTATTGGTTCTCTATTTGATGAATAGATTGTTCATCCCATTGAAGGGCAGGTAATGCAGGTTTGTGTTGACTTGCTGCTTTGTTGGCAATTCGTTCCGAATTGATGTAATTTTGATATGCAGCAGGCCTTTGCATAATTTCCAGGTTCAATGCTTTAATGGCATACTTGCCACGAGTTGTTTCGATAAAATACATCTTATGCAGCAGACCGCCCGAAACAGCCTGTGCTGGACTAACCATCTCACCGAGTCCTAGTGTTAGGCACAGCTTATGTATTAAGTAGAGCATGCTTGGATCGCTCACTGTATTCGTCGCACCTCCGGAAAGATCATATCATTTTATTTCAATAGAGGGTTCCATTAATTGTCTCACTTGTTCTGGCGGAAACACTTTTCCTCGATGCAAATAGTTCTCTAGAAATGTTTGAACTTGCTTAAGCTGCTTATTCATCTCTTGGATGTCAATTTGGCCCTCCGTTACTGCATCCGCATACTCCTCTAAGTCGATCAAACGATAGGTGGGTCCATTTCCTTCAACCACAATATCTATGTATAGATCAGTTAATTCGATTTCATGGTCACTTATTTTCTTAATCTCTACTAAATCCACATACCATTCGTTAATCCATCCCCAAGGCTCATACATTAATTTCACGCCTTCATTAACAAGAATGTAATGGCGAATTACTTTGCGTGAGAGATCATCGAATCTATCGAAATATACAATTCCATTCACTTCGTAGCCTTGTATTTTACCCAGCCTGGAAACGACAGTAATCGGATTCAAACCTCATCCCTCTCTTTCACTCTTCACATAGCCCTGCAGATGAGTTTTATATTCTCTTCCTCATGTGACCAACTAAATTTTTCTTTATTTAAGCCCAACTCGCTTTAGTATGTATTGAGTAATTTCATCTGGTTGAAGTTTCTCTGTATCTATATGCTCCTTAAATTCACTGCCTTGCAGTGCATTCAGACACTTCTCCGTTTGTTGAAATTGCCAGCCGCCCACTTCATCACCTCGCAGAGCTAGTCGCTCGTGAATCTTCTCTTTAGATGCCATCAGAGTAAAATGATACACTTCATCCAGCTGCTCCAGCTCTGCTTTAATGTAGGTATAGTTGTGAGGCTTATACAATGTCATGGGAACAATTAAATTCCTCTGGTATTTGTGCTTGACCAGCTTTGCCACCTCGACAACTAGTACTCTCCACAATTCCAGGTCTTGAAAATCCCCGGATCGTTCGGATTCGTCTCTGATAGAGTCAGGTATCAATTCTCTAAGCAAATAACCTGATAGTTCGGGATCAACGATCATGCTGTTAGGTATAAGCTCTGTTAAATTTTCCGCTTGCGTAGTCTTCCCGGCTCCAAAAGCCCCATTAACCATGACAATCATTCAAATTCCTCCTGTGTTTAGACGATCTGTTAGCCCTTCGCCGTACCCCGTTTATATATCGCCGTTCTAAAATACTTCCCTGTCTTCTCCAGCTCATTCATCACATAGCCGATTCTATTCTCTTCCAGAAACCAATTATCCTTCGTTGTCCCTGTCTTATCAATTACCGGACTAACGTAAAAGACAGTTTCTGCTGGAAATAGAAATTGGTAAGTTAGCAGCGCCCTTCTTGCATGATAGTTTTTACATACTAGAATTACCTTCTGAGGCTGAATTCCAAGCTCCTGCAATACTTTCAATGAGAATCGTGCATTTTCAAAGGTATTTGCAGCTTTGTCTTCTTTCAGTATAGCTGAGGAAGGAACTCCCAAGGAAACTCCCGCATCCTTTAAGAACTCCCATTCCGTTGTTGTAACATTAGATGTCATTCCCCCTGAAGGCAAAATATAGGGAGCCAGCCCTTGATGATACAACACCGCAGCTCGCTCCATTAATTGAGGGTGGCTAGATCCCGGAATTAATATGACATCTGCCTGACCCACCTCAGTCTCGAAGAACATAAATTCCGTGATACAATCAAACGGTAACGACATCGCATCCTCCATTTATCTGCTACATTTTTGGTGATAAACTTCTACTTAAAAAATACAGCTGTAACGATAAGACCAATTATAAGAATGAGGATAAGTATACCTGTACCTTTCCAGCCTAAGCTTTACGTGAGATCTGATAAACTTCCATTCTCCGCTCGATCCAATGATTTTTTCAAATTAACCATAGGATTATTATTGAGTTCCTCTTGTCTTAATCTTTCTCTTATTTCTTCAGGAGTCTCATTACCTTTATTCATATCACCACCCTACTTTACTTTGTTTTGTTATTCATCTCATAATCATGCTTAAGGATGGCATACATCCGCTGATCTATAAATTCTCCTTTTATCTTTAACTGACCTCGCAGCACACCTTCCAATTTCATGCCCAGTTTTTCCATAACTCGCCCTGACTCCAGATTATCAACGTTGCATCTTCCCTCTATTCGATTGAATCCAATTTGCGTAAAGCCGTACTCGATAATACGACTTGTTGCTTCAGTAATCATACCTTGGTTCCAATAAGGACTTGAGATTGCAAAACCGACTTCAGTTTTTTCATGAATAAGATCCCAATGAATATATCCTGTTCTGCCTATCAGTTTATTCGTTTCTTTATTGATAATTCCCCAATAATAAGCTTCATTAGCTTCATATTTTTGGATCAAAGATTCAATATATGTTCTGGTATCATTTAATGATTGATGGGTATTCCAAATTGTATGTCTCGTAACAGAGGGATCAGAAGCAAAAGAAAAGTAATCAACAGCATCCTCTAACGTTATTCTTCTCATGCGAAGACGTGGAGTTTCGAAGGTTGGTTGCTCTATAAACAGCTTTTCAACATCCATAATAGTCGTTATACTCTCCTTTAAAAGTTTGAGTCAAACTCTAGGTATGTTAAGTAATGAAAAACAGCCAGCTGAACCCTCTCATAACATATTTAAAGAACTTTTCATAGAATAAAATTTGCAATTTCGTTATTTATTACGTCTGGCTGTTCATGATTTATTGCATGTCCCGCATTCTCTATTATCTTATATTGAATACCATTTTCGATTAATCTCTTATGAGCCTTAGCGTAATTTGATAATTGGTCATGTTCACCAATGAGAAAAAGAGCCTTCTCTTGCAGAATGGCGAGCTCCGTATTTTCACTTATTTCAATCTTGTGCTGAAACATGGATTTATTGTTAAAATACTTCAGCAAGTAATACCAGTGCTTCATTAGGATTTCATTATTTTCGAATGCCGATAGGTTGGGCCCACTTAATTTTCTTAAAAGCTTTCTGCAATTTCGTTCTGAAGGAAACAGGGCTTCTGGCATAAACGCAAACATCATTTTGGAGAACACTTCAAAGGAACTAGAAGGGATTCTACCTGCTAAACATACAGCCTTATTTACTCTACCTGGTCTTTTCACAGCATAATAGTAAGATAGATAAGCACCGTATGAAACGCCGCATACATTCGTTGTTTCTAATTCAAGAGCATTTAATATTTCGTCAAGCCAAATGATCTGGTTGAAGCTGTTGTAATATTGATCGTTCGGTTCACTTTTTCCTGATCCGCCGATCGCATCAATTGCTACGACGAAGAATCTCTCAGCCAGAAACTTCATATTATAGATCCACATCATCGCAGAATTATCTGCAGTCCCATGAAAAAGCAGTAATGGCGGATTGGATGTATCTCCAGCCGTTATAATATGTGTTTTTCCATAGGACGTATCTATGTCTCTTTCTTCAATTTCTACTTCCCAAAATTGCAATAAGGAATCATACGAGTTATAAATTAGTTGTTTGCCTTCCAACTTCTTATATCTCTGCATATTGTCACCTCATTTTTATAATCACAAGTACTTTTTAAAGCCCCTGCTGACCGTCCCATCAAACCCTTCTTTTTCAAAAAACTCATGGGCACGAATGCGCTTTGCACTGCTCAACAGCATGATTTTATGACAATCCATTGATATGCAATATTTCTCTGCATGTTGTAACAGCTTCTGACCAATATTCCTGCTTCGATAATTCTCATGCACGATAACATTTTCAATAATTCCATACGGCCTAAGTCCATGCATCGCCTGAAGGCAGATGTTAAGGGTCAGCGTGCCTAAGATGGTTTCTCCCTCAGCATACACAAATAAAAAATTCATCGGACTCTTTCTAATGGCTTCAATTTGATCCTCGAGCACATTCATTTTTTTACTGTTTGGAACCAGCATCCTATATAAATCATGCAGCTGGTCTCTATCCATTTTCTCCGCTTCACGAATCACTTCAGATGAACCTCCCAAAGCTTGTAATTTCCACTATAAATTTTTAATTTCTTGAAGCCGCATCAAAATATTCTTGATATGTCCTTGTAATATCACCTGAATAAATAATCCTTCGTTAAATCGATCTCCCCTAATGTAGCTCGTCATTAATTTTCTAAGCGTATTCAAATCAGCGCGCTTGATCTCATCATGTATATCATTCTTGATATCTCTAAATCTTTCATTTGCCTGAATCCATTCAGACCAATCAAAGACGACTAAGAAGCCCGTTTGATCAAGCTCTTTTCGAAATTGCAATACTTCTTCACTCTCAGCGAGGTATCCATTCTTTTCATAATAAAAAACATGGTCTCTCCCTTGAAAATATTCAAGATATTGAAGCAATTTGTTTAGCTCGTCAGTGGTTATATTGGCATCATAGGGCATAACTTTTTAATCCTCACAGTTCTCTAGTAGTAATTAATTCAATTCTGCTACAACTTGATTATCTATATTTCAAATTCCAATTCATAACCATTATATTGAATTTTATCCCAATTATATAATCTATTTAATAAAATATCACACACTTATCCTGTTCAAAATAATTTGTTAATTTTTAGAAAAAATATAATTGAATTCAAAATTCAACTTTGTTATTCTTTATACATAGAAATGCTATGTAGTATAGAGGTGAATAAATATTAGTAATGAAATGATTAAAGGCTATATTGATGCTATTATTCTGTCAATATTAGATACTCAGGATGCTTACGGTTATGAAATCTCGAAAATTGTAAACAGGAAAACGAATGGACAACTCAGTTTAAAAGAAGGCACTCTATACCCAGCTCTTAAAAGAATGGAGGCAAATAATTATATTCTAAGCTACTGGAGAGAATCAGAGTCTAGTCCACGTCGAAAGTATTATCAAATAACAACTCATGGAAGAGCACAATTGCATTTTATGAAGAGCTCTTGGATAGATAACATGAAACTTATTAATATTTTTCTTGGAGGTAAACCATATGGATCAAATCCAAGTCTTCTTACAAAGAGTTTTCCAATATAGCTTTCTATCAAAAAACGAAAAAAATGACTGGATTGAAGAAATGTCCAGCCATTTACACCTGTCAACGGAGGAGTATGAGAGCCAAGGCTACAACAAAGTACAAGCTGTGAGACTTGCTATAGATTCATTTGGATCTCCAAAAGAAATCAGGGATAGTTTAACCAAAGAAACATATGGATTTAAAAGTAGCACCGTGCTGTTTTCTATATTTATTAGCTTAACTTTTTTTATTATTTCATTAATTGGAGGAGTAACTCTTGAAAGATTTGATATACACAATAGATACATAGAAATAATACCCATTGTTTTGATTAGTTTTTTCTTGTTAAGTGTTTCCGTATTTTATACTCGTAAAAGCGCAGACCGTTTTTGCTTATTACTTACCCCTTTATTTTTTGGATTAGGTTATTTACAAGCTTATTTTAATTTCATGGCTAATGTTTTGGGAGATGGCTTAACATTTCTCATGTTCTATAATCTCTTCTTTCCGGGGTCGTATGATTATCAAGGGCGTCTAGACTATATGTATATCTCCGTTTTCTTTTTGTCATCACTGTCATTAATTATCTATATGATTTGTAAAAACAGATACATAGCTTCATTACCCTTTTTGTTATCAGCGGTTTATACACTTATTCATATTATTATGTTTAAACTCTATTATTTATTTACTATAAATGATCAGTTCGCTTCTATCGTAAGCAGAGGTCACGAAGTATTCATTTCAGGTAATGCTCAGCGACTTGTAGTAATCATATGTAGTATTATGTTATACATTATTTTTCTGAAGATTTATAAAATTATTGATAAGTTTATTTCAAAAAAGAAAGTAAAAGTAATCAGTTAAATTAAGGAATGGCCCACAAGGAATCTTGTGGGTTATTGTAAATGCACTAAAACAACTTTAATTATTTCCTATAGTATATGCACCTGACACAAAGGATCAGTGATAAATATTGAGCTGTCAGCTAAAGTTCTGTCGGATTTTTTATCTTACAGTATTGTGAAGAGACTAGAGAATTTACAGAAAATGCTGATGTGTTATTTCTGAGAGCATTTTGCATCGACAGGAGATACCAAGGGAAAGGTTATGGCAAATCTGCGATGAACTGTTTACCCGGCTTTACTGCAGCTTACTTCCCTCATATATCTGAAATCATACTTACTGTTAATGAGCACAACCTTCCAGCCAAACGATTATATGAAAAGTCGGCATTTCAGTACATTGGCAAAAATAAAACGGGAAGGAGCGGCATTGAACAGGGTATGCGGTTGTTCATTAACTCAAAGGAATCCCTATTGTAGTGCGTGAACTTGTCCGTTTCTAACCTAGATCCATAACAAATGCATTTTCTTAAATCATCGCTTCAAATTCCTTAAAATCACACCGCCAATCCGTCACAAATGCCGGGTAATATCCTACTCGGTAAGCTATTCTTTGTGAGGCTATATTGCTTGAGATTACATCATATGTAGGCACACAGCCACGAATTAGTATTTCGGTTGTTAAACTGCTCACAAGAGCGGCTGCCAATCCCAAATTGCGAAATTCAGGAAGGATTTCTACCCCGATTTGCCACATCTTAGCGCCCACATTACTCGCCCCAGCCATACCCACAATCTCATCATTCCTTTTGGCGAGCACTACCAGTACAGTTTGATAGGGATGGTTTCTATCAGAAATAATAGCCTCGTCGAACCCTTCCAAATCCAATAACTCAGTGATGCCCTCTTCTTCAACGACTTCTAATGAAAACCCTGTTGGCGGCGATATACGTTTTATTTTCTCTAAATCAGGAAGAAAGTGTAGATATAATCCTCTAATAAACGGCAAAGCGAAAATGCTATCCCTGTCTTTTCCCTGCATATACTTCTTAGCAATAGACAACCTTTCCGGCGTTGCCGATACCACGATAGATTTGCCCATAGACAAAATTTCAAAAAATCGCTCATTTCTCGGATACGGTCTTCGTCCGGGATTTTCCTTTGCGGGTACAAAAATAACCGTGTCTTTTTCTCTATTTAGATCATTCATTGTACAGTTCAAGTCAATTGCCAGCTGGGATTGCACGATATGTATTATTTCTTTATTGGTCATCATCGTTATAGGCCCTTTCCATAATAAAGAGTTCACACCCACTAAATTATACCTTTAATTCTTATAATTGTAATTCACTTCTTTGACCACTCTCTAAAATAAGGCCTCCTTTCTAAAATATTGAAAGTATAAGTTTTAACATTAAACAGGACGTTGTGGATTTTTATGGTAAAATATAATTATATTATTAACAATCTAGTTTTTCTGAAGGAGGATTAAATGTGGAAAATCTCCTAATTCCCGTAGTTATTTCCGTATTGGTGAGCATCATTTTCTCGGTTATTTTTAAAGACAAATCTAAAGTGGACAAAGGTTTTAAGATAAATTACTATAGATTATCTTATAGAAGAAAAATGATTAGAACATTAACAAGCTCTCCTATTCTCGTTTTAGCAATCGCTGTTATTTTTCTTTACACTGACTTGAGCATGTTATCTAAAGTATGGATTGGATTATTTTTTCTTTTACTTTATCTCATTCAATTTATCTATAATTTTTATATGTGGAAGAAAAAAGAAGGATAAATTCTTAGTTCATCTACATTTATCATAATAAGTAAAACAAAAAAGGATCGTGATAAAATCACGATCCTTTTTTTCTATCCAATCTGCTCCAGCCGAGAGGGCAGCTCTAAATGCAGTTGAAGCAGCTCTTCTCTTACCTTCACGACCTCACCGATTATAATGAGGGCTGGATTTTTGATACGGTTGATTTTAGCAGTCTCCTCAAGTTGACAAAGTGTTGTTACAACGACACGCTCCTCTTTAGTCGTACCTTTTTCAACGATAGCTGCCGGCGTATCAGCTCTTTTCCCGTAGGCTATAAGCTCGGCTTGGATAGCAGCCATGTGACTCACTCCCATATATATAACCAACGTATCTACATGCAAGGCAAGTGGACCAAGCCCTGACTGGCTGCCATCCTCCTCCTTCCTGCTTGCCGTAACACAAGCAAACGAGGTAGACTTACCGCGATGTGTTAAAGGAATAAAGGAAGTGCCTCCTGCCCCGATGGCCGAAGTAATTCCGGGAATAACTTCAAAATCGATGCCGCGTTCAGCGAGGGCAAGCACCTCTTCTCCTCCGCGTCCAAAGACAAAGGGATCGCCTCCCTTTAGTCTGACAACATGGTTCCCAGCTGAGGCGTACTCTATAAGCTTCTGCTGGATTTTCTGCTGAGTCATCGCGTGAACACCTGGTGCTTTGCCGCAGTAAATTCTTCTCGCCTCAGGACGAGCATATTGAAGAAGCTCTTCATTCACCAGCCGATCGTACAGGACGACATCTGCCTTCTCTATACGCCGTACTGCCTTTAACGTAATTAGTTCCGGGTCACCTGGACCCGCGCCGACGATACTGACAAACCCTGGGCTCTTCATAGCATTACATATACGGCACCGTTTGCCGGATCAACCTCTAGGGAATAAGCAGATACCTTACCTTCATCGGGTGCCTGAACCTCACCGCTGCTTAAATGAATCTTCCAATCATGCAGTGGACAATGCACATTGCTTCCGCATACCATACCTTCTGACAACTTTCCGCCTTTATGCGGACAACGGTTTTCGAGCGCTTTGATCGTTCCATCGCTAAGCTTAAATAAGGCTAACTCTGTATTATCTATTGTGACTACTCTTGTTCCGAGCACATCGATATCGGATTCATATGCTACCAAATATTTCTGACTCATGTTTGTCTCCCCCTATTCATGCGTAAGCTGATAGCGATTCAGCGGCTCGAAGTTTTTCCGAAGCTCCTTGTTCTCTGTTATCTCTTTCCAAGGGTCTACCTGATTAGCGAGTGTTTCATGAATTCGGCTAACCAGCTCTTCTCTGAATTTTGGATCAGCCAAAGCTTCCTTGATCGGCTCAAGCCCGACACGCTCAATCCATTGGGCGGTACGCTCACCCCAGTTCGCCTGCTCTCTATAATATTGCAGGAACGCTGACGACCACTCTTCAACCTCGTCTTCCGTCTTCACCGTGCAGAGCAGTTCTCCGGCTCTTACCTTTATTCCACCGTTACCGCCGACGTAGATCTCCCAAGCTCCATCGATTGCAACAACGCCAACATCTTTAATGATAGATTCCGCGCAGTTACGTGGACATCCGGATACCGCCAGCTTCACTTTATGCGGTGCATTTAGTCTTTCAAACGCTTTTTCAAGGCGAATCCCCATCCCAATGGAATCCTGAGTTCCAAATCTGCAGAACGTTGAGCCTACACAAGTTTTCACTGTACGCAGTGTTTTTCCGTACGCATGTCCCGATGGCATATCAAGGTCTTCCCACATGCTCGGTAGATCTTCTTTTTTGACACCCAGTAAATCAAGTCGCTGCCCGCCTGTGAATTTCACCATCGGCACATCGTATTTTTCTGCGACTTCTGCTATTTTTTTGAGCTCGCTTGGAGAAGTCACTCCGCCATAGATACGAGGTACAACCGAGAAAGTACCATCCTTCTGAATGTTGGCATGATAGCGTTCGTTCGTAAAACGAGACTCTTTCTCGTCAATGTAATCACTCGGCCACAGCATACCCAAATAGTAATTCAATGCTGGCCGGCATTTTGTACAGCCCTCAGGTTCATTCCATCCCATGACATTCATGACTTCTTTGACGCTTTTGAGACCCATATCCTTGATACCGGCGATGATTTCCTCACGATCCAGGGAAGTGCAGGAACAAATCCCTTCTTTCATCCCCGTCTTTGCATCATCACCTGCGTAAGCTGTGATCAGCTGTTCTACGATAGGCTTACAGCCTCCGCACGAACCCGATGCTTTCGTACAACCCTTAACTTCCCCAACGCTGTGGCAGCCTTGACCGATTGCGTCCACAATCGTCTGTTTGGTTACCCCGTTACATCCGCATACGATTTCGTCCATTGGCATGTCAAGTATTTTGGCACCTGCAGATGCGGTATCCAGCTTCATGCCAAGAAGCAGCTCTTTTTCACGGCCTGCTACCGACTCACCGCTGCGAATAAGCGAGAACAGGGAAGCTCCGTCATTTGTATCACCGAACAGTACAGCACCAACCAAGCGATCCTCGTGCAATACAATTTTTTTATACACTCCGTCAATATCATCCTGATATCGAAGAGAACGCGTATCATCTCTATCCAAATAATTTCCTGCTGAAAATACATCCACTCCAGAGACCTTTAATTTCGTAGAAGTAACCGACCCGTGATATCCCTGATGTTCAACACCAGCCAAATGTTTAGCTAGCACGTTCCCCTGCTCATATAGAGGAGCGACCAGTCCGTAGGTTATTCCGTTATGTTCAGCGCATTCGCCAACCGCGTACACATCCGTAATGCTTGTTTCCATATGATCATTGACGAGAATACCTCGTTTGGTTGCAAGTCCTGAACCCTTGGCGACTGTGACATTCGGAAGAATCCCGACCGCCATGACGACTAGATCAGCGGCGAGCTTATCACCATCCTTGAACTTTAAGCCTGTTACCCGTTTGCGTCCGGTAAGCTCTGCCGTTTGCTTGTTCAGTAGAAATTTCATGCCTTGCCCCTCTAGTTCTTTACGGAGCATCGTTGCCGCTGGGATATCAAGCTGACGGTTCATTAAATACTCACTGTTATGAATAACCGATACTTCCATACCGAGATTAAGAAGTCCGCGGGCTGCTTCTAGTCCCAGAAGGCCTCCGCCGATAACAGCCGCTTTTTTGTATTTCCCTGATGCATCGAACATCGTTTCGCAGTCCTTTACATCACGGAAACCGATAACGCCTTCTTTGTCTGCTCCTGGCAGTGGAAGGATAAAGGCTCTGGAGCCTGTAGCGAAAATAAGACGATCATACGAAACCTGAATACCGGAAGCAGACTTCACGCTCTTTCTGGCTGTGTCCACTTCTGTCACAGGATCACCTGTATATAAACGGATACCATGGTCTTCATACCAGGAGCGTTCATTTAATATAATGTCTTCTACTGTAGTTCCCCCGGCTAATACCGAGGACAGCATAATTCGATTGTAGTTAGGATAAGGCTCTTCCCCAAAAACAGTAATCTCATATTTGTCCGGTGCAAGCTTAAGCAAATGCTCGATTGTTCGAATACCAGCCATCCCGTTTCCTATAAGTACTAATTTGCTGCGGTCAGACATAATGTACCTCTCCCTTTCGACTATCCTCTATTTATAAACAGAAAAAGCCTGCCACGCTCTCAGTGAACACAGTTGTTCCCTGAATGAATAAGCGAGGACAGGCTTCGTTGCCACTCCTTGACGAATACGCCATTGTATTCGAAGACGATTTGAAATTTGATGTTATAACTATAAAATGATTTTTATTTTATGTCAATATACTTTACGCAATGATCTAGATTACATTAAAATATACACATATAAAACAGGTTACACGTAAGGTTATCTCACAAATTTTTGAGATACAGTGAGTTTTTTCACAAATTTAGGATTGCTTTTTGGAAATAAACGAGAGAAAATGAACGAAATGATGAAACGGAAACACAAGTTAAATTGAGAATTTCCAACAATGAAGGAGGTGTTCATGCTTCCATGCGTTCTTTGTTACTTGTAGAAACCCATGTCCAAGATACCGAACTGTCACAAGTGCATATTTCCCCTGAAACCCTGCTTGAATCCAGCGGATATCTTGTTCTTGCTGCGGGTAATGAAGCCGAAATTCAGACCCACCTTCCCAAGGTAGACGCCGTAATTTTGCATTTGCCGGTGAACGATATACAGTCGTGGGGTGACAAGCTCATTCAGATCAGACCTCTGCCCTTGTTATGGTGGTGCAGTCCTGACACAGCCGGGGCTTCCATTACAGCTTGCGAAGTAGAAGCACCGATCGATGGGATATTAACTCCTTCAATGAAGGAATACGAACTGGATTGGACGCTTCATTTTAGTGAAAAACGTTTCTATGAGAGGCAAGAATGGGTAAGTGAGCGCAAACAGCTGCTCGCTCGGATTGAAGATCGTAAATGGATTGACATGGCAAAAGGAATACTAAGTGAGATTAATAAAATCAGTGAATCCGAAGCTTATGACCTGCTTCGCAAAAAAGCAATGAATGAACGAAAGCGAATAGTGGATGTCGCGGTCTCCATCGTCAAAGCCCATCAAATGCTGAAGGCATAAGCTTCAAGAGGAGGTATTAAGGGATGAACATGATTCATTATCTAAAAGAGGTCGGCCGAGGGAAAAGAGGCTCCCGTGACTTGACTTATATAGAGGCGGCAGAATGTGCAGAAATGATATTGGCACAGAGTGCTACCCCCGCGCAGATCGGTGCCTTTCTAGCCTCCGAACGTTTAAAAATGGAAAGCACAGATGAGCTGAAAGCATTCGTCGACATCTGCCGTAAATATGCGGATCGTTCATTTCATCATGAGGGCATTGATTTCGCAGGTCCCTATGATGGACGTACCCATTCGTTTTATGCTTCTTTTGCTACCGCCTTTGTCGTGGCTGCAGCTGGTGTAAAGGTTACGCTGCATGGTTCTGAACCTATTCCTCCGAAATGGGGAACGACATACTCCCTCTTGCTTAGAAATTTGGGTATCAACACCGACAACCTTCACTCAGTGAACCTCTTGCAGGCAGCCAAAGAAAGCGGAGTACGGTATGCACCCGCTGAATGTTATGGCGGAAAGCTGAACGAGCTCCGAACGCTTCGTGAAGAATTAGGACTGCGCACCATTTTCAACACTGCAGAGAAGCTTATCGACTACAGTCACTCCCCTTATCTCGTGTTCGGAATTTTTCATAATACGGTATTTGAAAAAACAGCAAAAGTAATTACTGATTTAAACTATCGGCGCGCAATGATTATCCAAGGCTCTGAGGGATCCGAGGATCTTCATATCCACAGACCGACAAGAACCTATCTCGTGGATGGCGGACAGACTACACTCCAGGTATTGGATCCCGAGATGTACGGGATTGATTCCTATGTTCCTGAATTGAAATGGACCGCCGCCAAGCAGGCGGAAGTTACACTCGAAGTACTCCAAGGCAAGGCTTTAATGCCCTTCACTAATCAGGTTTTATTTAATGCAGGTGTCCGTTTATTTATTGCGGAACAGGCTCCTTCGATTGAAGAAGGCATCTATATTAGTAAATCTCTTCTCGAAAGCGGTGCGGCATGGAAGACTTATCAGCTGTTCCATGATCATATGACTTCCCATCCGGAACCGGCAAAAGCTGTACATGAATAAACAACTATTGACTTGAACCTATTCATTATGCATACACGTACGAACAAGAAGCCCTTCTTCCTTACCTGGAAGAAGGGCTTCGCATTTTTCATCTGTGTTCTTCTACAACAAGGGTTTATACTGACTTGCAGCAGCGGCTGGCACATTCAGTGCACTGATTCTCAGCTCTGACCAAGGCAGAGGCTCTCCGTGACGATGCGATATGGTAACGACCCTCTGTTCGCCAGGCAGCAGATCAAAGTAATTGTCACTGAACTTGACATTGCCGAGCGGAAGATCCAATTTTACAAACCGTGCAAGATGATTTAATGCTGTAATTGCTACCTCGCTCGTGCATTCATCCACATGGACGATCAGCTGAGTCTCCTGCAGGGCAAGATCCTTTGGATCTCTTAAATAATAGCGGTTCACTGGTGAATCTATAGATCGCGAGGACAGCTCAACAATGACTTCTTCCGGTCCTCTCCCCTGCAATACATCAGCTTCGCTAAGTTCAGCACACATCTTCGAGGAGATCGGCTCTGCCTCCGCATCAAAGGAAGCAGAGAACACTTCTTCTCCATCGAACGTGTACACTTTAAGGTCAACTTCTCCGCTTACCCTTTTGTTCAAATCATTCACAATCCATATTCGAAGCGGATCACCTGGTTCATATTCAAGGGACAGGAGCAGCGGGTTAAAGAAACGCTTGCCATAGTAAAATGATGCTTTAGGCAGCAGCTCGTAATCAATCATGGCCCAGCTTGTTCCCGGCCAGCTGTCGTTCAACTGCCAAACGAGCGCCCCGCTGTTGCGATCATTGTTCCGTCTAAAATGCTCAATTCCATACTTTAGCCCTTCTGCCTGAGTAAGCATAGAGAAATTCATATATTCCTCTATATTGGACGGAATACCTGTGTATCCCTCCATGAGCAGAATACCTTTCTGGTGATTCGTATCCTTGTTCCGATAAGCCATTTCCGGACTGCCCCAGTAAAACTGTCCCTCCGGCATATTTTTCTCAAGAGTATACCGATTGGCGGATGCGTGCATCCCAAACTCACTGCTGAATAGGGCGTAATCCTGCTTATAATTCTTAAAAGTAACGCCTTGGATGCTATAGTCCAGCACAGGCTCCTCTCCGTGTTTTCTCGGATACACAGATCCATGCCACACCTGCCAATTATGACGATCCCCGGTGCCCGGGTCGTTAGCATCCTGTCCTCCTTCTGCCCCGTAAGGAGAAGATGGCCAATAAGGACGAGTTGGATCAAGCTCCTCTAGAATTTCTGGAATTAGCTCGTGATAGATGCTTTCCCCGTAGAAGGGACTCTTAATATCACCGCCAGCCGTCTTCATGTCGTATAACCAATCAATTTCATTATTGCCGCACCACAGGACAAGCGATGGATGATTTCTTAATCGAAGCACATTATCGATAATTTCATTACGTACATTGTCCATAAAATCACGGTTAAAATCGGGAAATAAAGCATTGGCGAATGCGAAATCCTGCCATACTAAAACTCCTCTATGATTACAAGCCTCGTAGAATTCGTCCTTCTCATATATACCGCCTGCCCATACGCGAAGCATGTTCATTTGCCCGCATACTGCCAGGTCGATCAAATCACGGTATTTCTGCTCCGGGATTGATCCAATAAAATGATCCGCTGGAATCCAGTTAGCGCCTTTAGCGTATATTTTGACTCCATTCAATATAAATGCAAAGGAATTCCGTCCCTTCTCATCCTTCAATGCCAGCTCTAACGTCCGAATACCCAATGCTTCCTCATAAGTATCCAGCAGTAGATCATCTTCATAAAGCTTCATTTCAATTCTATATAAATAAGGATCACCAAGATCGTGCGTCCACCATAGCTTTGGAGAAGTAACATTCAGCTTAAAGCGGGCACTTCCTTGACTGACTGGTAATTCTTCTTGTGCGGCGATCCTTCCTTCATGATCAATTAAGTTGAGAGATATGTGGCAATTCGACTGCTTCACATATGTTTTCACAGCAGCCGTAATATGAACCTCAGCCCGCGATTCAGAAGCAGACACCGTCGTCGATTGGATGTGTTCGATCCTCGCCTTAGTGTACTGTTTAACATGGACCTTTCCCCATACGCCAACTGTAACCATACGTGGACCCCAGTCCCACCCGAAATTCATGGCAGCTTTACGAATCCAGGGGCGTTCCTTGGTATATGATGACCAATCGAACAATTCCTTGTCCTTATGGAGAAGTGACAGCGGATTAAATTTAATAGCAATGGAGTTCCATCCCTTGCGTGCAATTCGAGAAATATTAAAGTGATGAGACATCAGCATGTTGTCCGTCCTGCCAATTTCATGCCCGTTCACAAATATAGCTGCAAAAGTATCCAGACCTTCAAATATGAGCTCCGTTCTCTCACCTATGCCGCTAACCTCATCAAGGTTGAAAGTGGTACGATACCACCATTCCTTTTGCTCAATCCATCGGCTTTTGATGTCGTTATGTCCGAAGTAAGGCGGATCAATGATGCCCCGTTCGACAAGCGCAGTATGAACATCCCCCGGTACTGTTGCGCCGATCCAGAATCGATCATCGAATCCGGGGGCAGCCAGCTCCTGCGGATTTTTTTCACCAACCTCAAAGTGCATCAGCTTCCATATGCCTGAAAGTTCCATTTTTGAGTATGCCACTCCCTATATTTTCTTTAAATAACTCCTAATAGTTTACAACGGAGTAATCATTAATGGAAGCGTTATCAGCAAAATTAACTGTATATCATAACGAAGAGGACAATCTGGCACGAATCGTCTTGCTGAAAGGTGTCATGACATTGACCAGTACAACCTTACAGTTCATTGGCTGTGGCGCCTCCCGCACTGAAGCAGCCTTATGCTCGAATCCATCTACACCTGTCAGCTCAATCCAGTCTTCCCCGCAAGTATATCTCAGCGTTCCTCCGGTCCATAGATAATGTCCTTCCTCTGTTTCCGATAGCTCTCCGGAAGTAAGCTCTCCCTCCATTCCAAACACAAAAGACAGCTGCGTCATAACATCCGTAGGTTCGCCCGCTTCCAGATGAAGTGTCCAACCTCTCTCACTGCGGATCGCATCTGCCTGCACTCGGAATGTCTGCTCATGAGTCAGCAAACGGCTTTGGTGCGGAAGCAGATACCATGGGCTCATTGGTGTTTTAGACGTTACAGGCAGCTGCCCTTCGGCAACAGGACCATAATAGCCCTTCTTTTGTTCTCCAGACATCCGGTATCCGTCTGCCAGCTTCGTGATTTCCTGCATCGGTGCATAACCAGGATTAAAAAAAGAAGCCACCTGAACACCTAACAACCTTACAGCCCCATGGCGCAGAGAAAAGAAAGAAGGCGTCTCTGTCATCAGCGTAGCGCTGGTCCTCTCCTCCCGAATGCGAACTACAGGTGCGCCGAAATCGGTATGGAGCCGGCTGTGGAATATACGTCCGTAATGACCTGCACTTTCCATGTTGTCCAGGTAACTCCCCCGTAGGAAGTCTCCGTTCAGTATTTTCTCATAACGGTCCGGAATGGATTCTGTATGATGAATAACTTGCTGCAGTTCCGGATCAAGCAGCATTCGCACGAGCACATTGACCGAGCATACGCCAGGATTAGTCAGTACACCTCCAGCCATATTCGCCATACCGGCAAACTGGGCATCCTGATCCAGCTTAGCCATCATAGCGTAGGGCAAATAGTAAGGTGACAAATCATGATAACGCCCTAGATCCTGGCGACCGGAATAGTCCGTCACAATTTCTCCTGTTGGATGCACAAGATAAATCATCATTCTCAGATTAAGCCGAACCGGATCAAGCAGCTGCGGAAGATTCAATAGTCGTGCAGCATGAATCAGCATAATATCGCTGACCGCACTATATATGCCGTTGCTCCGCTCCGTCCATTCACCATCCGGGGTAATATCCATACCTTCGGCCAGCCATTCCTGCGCCCGATCAGCAGCCTCCTTCAGCCCGAACAGCTCATACAGAAAACCGAGTGCGGCGCACAGAACCCATCGATGATTCGGTGTATGACCTCCTCCGGTCAGCAGAGCCGGAATAGTCCGTTCCAGGAAGAGACGCATATTCGCCAGCACAGTGGAAACCGGCTCCCAGTCCTGACGTTCCAGTAATTGATATAGCTGTGCATAACCCACAACAACAAAAGCTGTATCCGGCGGTGAATGGAAATTGGTCCAGCCAGGAGATATGGTGCCGTCCTCGTGCTGCCTGCGCAGTACAAACTCCGCAGCAAGCTCCAGCCTCGAAAGCAGCTGTTTATCCCGATAGTAAGCTGAATCCGGATTGACCAGTGCAGCACCCCAATAGCTCATGTCCGTAGGCGTCCCTGTCGTATGGTTAACCCATGCGATCCCCGTACCAGGGTCAACCGTTCCCCCGTAGTATCGACTGCCGGGATCCAGCACCTGCCTGGACAGTCCTGCTTCAACCGCATTGTCGTTGAATATTACCAGTTGGTTGTACAATTAAGTTTACCTCCCTAACCGTTCAAGTGCTCTACGAATGTGACGATGAAGAATTCATCATGTTCAGCTTAGATACAAGCAGCTGATGGCTTTCATGAATCTGTTCCGGCTGGCAGGCAGCCTTCAGTTCATACACTTTAACCTGCGCACGCTCAATCATCGGCAGATAAGCATCATAGAAAGTTAAGTCTTTGCTGTGCACATACGGACACCAATGATCAGAAAGACCGATGGTTTCGTGGATATGGACTCCTACAATATCATCCATCAGCCCCTCCATCTCATTTACACTATCGTATAAGCCTAGTCGATCCATCATGATGGCATGCCCGGTATCATACCAGATACCAACGGGAGCTCCTTTTAATGCGTTAATCATCACTTTAGCCTCTGCAAGTGTGGGAATTTGCTGCGGTTTAGAGCGGGTTTCTATACCAAATTGCACATGAATGCCTTGGGACAGCGTCCGATTGCACACTTCATCCAAGCTTTCGATGATGGTTTGCACATAGCCGCTACTATACTCCTGTCGTCGGTCCATGAGCTCTGCCCATTTATGCCGATACGTATCGGATTCTTTACCTTCGCTGTTATAAATTGAATACAGCTCCTTGCTTATATCATTTGAGAACGGCACCTCACCGGGATGCACAACGACAGCGCGTGCACCATACCGGTGTGCATACTCAGCCGATCCTACAAGCAATTCGATTGCCCGCTCCCGTTTGGACTTGTCTTCAAAACCAAGCAGTACTGAATCTGTTCCGTAATCAGGGTCTGGAATATGAGGGAACGTATTGTGGACGCTCGTAATTTCAATTTTCCCCTGTTCGATCATCGGTTCGATCGTAGTCAGCATATCTCGAGTTACACTGTAATTCAGCTCTACCCGGCGAAAGCCAAGTTCAGCAATTTCATTCACCATGCTCTCGCCGACAGAATGACGCTTAATATTCCAGCAAGTCGAAAAAGAAAACTCTCCTTTATCCTGCATCTCCTGCAAAATCTCCTTTCCGAAGCCGCCTTCTGTGCAAATAGCTAATGGCCAGCCAATAAACTTGTCATAACACTACTTTCTAATTGTCCTAGCCTTTAACTGCTCCAAGCATAACCCCGCTTACAAAGTACTTTTGCAGCCATGGATATACGCATAGAATAGGTACGGTAGCAAAAACGACGGTAGCCGCCTTCAAGCTCTCCGGTGTAAGCGGTGTGCGGTTTGCCCCCTCCATTTGGGTCAGTTCACTCACCATGTTGTTTTGTACCATCTGGAATAACTTCAGCTGAAGCGGGTACAAGTCCGGGTTTGTAATATACATCAAAGAATCCTGAAATCCGTTCCATCGCCCAACAGCATAAAAGAGAGCCAGTGTGGCCATTACCGGCATAGACAGCGGCAGTATAATTTTCAGCAAAGTGTGAATATGGGAGCTTCCATCAATTTCGGCTGATTCTTCCAAGCTGGATGGAATGTTGTTGAAGAAGGAAATAAGGATAATCAGATTAAAAGGACTGACCAGTCCCGGTAAAATAAGAGACCACACGGAGTTAATCATCCCCAAATCACGAATCAGCAGATACTCTGGAATGATTCCTCCGCTAAAGAACATCGTAATGATAATGACATACATGAACAGCTTGCGTCCTTTCAATTTCGTTTTCGTCAGTGGATAAGCAGCAGCGATCGTAAAAAGCATGCACAGCACGGTTGTAGCAACCGTTAATACGACTGTGAAGCCAAGCGAACGAATCATAGACTGGTCTGAAAACACCTGAATATAGGCGTCCCAGTTCACTTCAATAGGAAAAAGCGTTACTTCACCTGAAGTAATCGCTCGGTTGGAGCTCAGCGAAACGGCTATCGTATGCAAAAAAGGAGCCAAGCAGAATAACACAAATAAGGCGACAAACGTAATGTTAACAATGTCAAAAATTCGGTTTGAAGTACGCTCACTCATTTCCCCATCTCCTTTTCTAGTTGTTACAGGATACCGTTTCCAGTTACTTTCTTCGATATATAGTTAGAGCCGAGAATGAATACGAGTCCGACCACAGCCTGGAACAAGCCGACTACGGTTGCCAAAGTATACTGTCCGGATTCAAGACCAATCCGATATACAAAGGTACTAAGGACGTCTGAATATTCGCGCACAGCCGTATTTCCGATAATATATGGACGGTCAAAGCCGATACTGACCATTTTTCCAAGGTTAAGGATCAGCAGGGTAACGATGGTCGGCTTAATACTTGGCAGTGTAATATGCCATATCTTCTTCAGGCGTGTAGCTCCATCAACCTCCGCTGCTTCAAACAATTCTTTGTTTACTCCTGTCAAAGCAGCTAAATAAAGAATCGTTCCCCAGCCTGCGCTTTGCCAAACGCCTGTAAACAAGTAAGTAACAAGCCAAGAGTTTTTCTCTGTTAGAAACGGAATGGGATCCAGCCCCATACTTATAAGCACACCATTGACCATCCCTGATTGATTGCCGAACAGCTGATATACGATCCCGCCGATAATCACCCATGAAATAAAGTGAGGAATGTAAAGAATCGTTTGAGATATTTTCTTGAACCATGCCGATCGAATTTCGTACAGCATAATGGCCAAAATGATGGGAGCAGGGAATGACACAAGCAGGTCAAGAAAGTTCAGCATAAAGGTGTTCTTTAGTGTTGTGTAGAAATCTCGCATGCCAAAGACCTCACGGAAAGCGTCAAAGCCGATCCACTCACTGCCGCTGATTCCTTGAAACAAGTTGAAATCCTTAAAAGCGATCTGCACCCCATACATCGGTCCATAGCGGAAAATGAGAAAGTATAGGATGGGCAGCAAAAGAAGCGCGTACAACTGCCAATAACGTTTAAAGTATGCCGCATTGGTCAAATCGGTCTCCTCCTATCGAAAAAAACCGGGACGATCAGCGGCCAGCACCATCCGCCCCGGTTTCCTTAACAATTTTGTTTTACTGCGCTGAGCTGGAAGTTATTGCAGAGCCTGCTCTAGTTCTTTTTTCAGCTCCGCTCCGCCAAGGGACATATAATCATTCATTTCCTGTTCGTATACCTTCTCAAATTCCTCTGGTTTTGCCATAGCCGTCTTGACGATAATGACGTTAAGCTTGTCTTTCAACGCCGTGCCATACTTGGACTCCGCTTCAATAGGCTTGTCAAAGATGATCGGGCCGATCGTATCTGTATTGGCGATGTCAATCGATTGTCTTAACAGGTCTTGATTATGTTCAGGGAATCCCATAATCCATGCTTTTTCATTCATCGCCTGGTCTCCGATGTTCTTGCCATTCGAAATAATGGCCATATCGCCAGCGTTAAACAGTCGATCTGCAAACTCCTGAGAAACATCGGTTTTCACCACAGGAATACCGTCTACCAAATCGTAGTTTTCGCCTTCAACCCCGCTGTAAATATCGATCAAATTGTTCTCTGAAGCCATCCAGTCCAGATATTTGATCGCTTCCACAGCACGCTTGCTGCTCTTCGGAATCATGATGTACATACCGTTAGTCCCATAGCGGGATTTGATGTACTTATTGTCCACATTAGCATTGGTATACACATCCACCGGAAGCACATTGCTGCCCTCTACATTTTTGTACAAATTATCAAGTGTCCCGTCCTTGTAGAATAATACGTCAACGTCCTCCGACCAATATCCAACATTTCCGTTCTGAAGATCCTTCACCAGCTGTGACTTGTCTTCATCCAAGCTGAAGTCCTTACTGATTAATCCCTCGTTGTACAGCTTATTTAAGAACTGCATGGCATCCTTAAACCCTTCATGAAGCGGCAGCTCATAACGCTGACCGTAGGTCAAGTCGCCTTTAATAGGCTTAATAAAGGAGTAGATCAAGGTTTCAAACTGAGCCGGGGCAAGCGCCATGCCCATCGGAATGTTTTGGCTGCCTAAATTACCGGGATCCTGCTCTTTAAACGCTTTCAAAGTTGTATACAATTCATCGGTGTTGGTAGGCACCGGCAGACCTAATTTGTCTAACCAATCTTGACGGATGTAAGAGCTGTAGCGTCCCGTAATAGCTCGCTTACCCGGAATTGCAAATTGCTGCCCTTCTAGCTGTCCGAATTTCAATGTATCTTCACCGAGGAATTCCTTCAGATTGGGTCCGTATTGATCAATGAGCTCACCGACATCAGTCAGCCCGCCCTGCTGTGCGTAGCGATAAAATACGCTTGAATCGTACACAAAGACAATATCGGGCACATCGGTGTTGCTCGCCATGAGAACGTTAAGCTTTGTCACTTCCTCTGAGCGCTGTATCGGAACATACTCAACATCGATATTATTCGGGTCTCCAAATTTCTCTT
This sequence comes from Neobacillus mesonae, assembly GCA_023715865.1. Lineage (GTDB taxonomy): Bacteria > Bacillota > Bacilli > Paenibacillales > Paenibacillaceae > Paenibacillus. Next base: position 182,367 of record JAMBOW010000001.1, on the reverse strand, counting down.
GCACAAGATTGCTCAAATAGTTATTCGTAATTGTATACGGTGCCGGGCTGTTTCCCCTGTCAAACACTTCTACCTTTAGGGTAACACGCTCTCCTTCAGCAGCGCTGCTGCCTGACGTTCCTTCATTAGAGCTTGCAGAACATCCAGCAAGCAGGGATACAATAAGAGCTGCTGTCGTGGTAAGTCCGATTGCCTTTTTCAAGACTCGTCGATGTGCCTTTACTGTCATTTTTCCATCTCCTTCACCGTTTGATGTGTCCAAAGTATTTCACAGGGGCCGGCCGTTTGACAATAAACCAGTTTCGGCTCACCGGCTCTACCAAAAATCGGACTTTCGGTTTATGAGCCAACTGTATTCGCATGTGCAACCATATTCAAAAACAGTCGTTCTCTATTGCCGATGAGTTCCTAACTTCGATGTCAGGTCAGCGAATAAACCATTTTCACAAACTGCCTATATTCGCAAAACGCTTGATGACTGTCCCCCGCCCATAATCCTCATTGTGAGAAGCCCGTACCCCATAAAAAAACATCCAAGCTTCGTCCCCCTATAGGAGATGCGTGCATGGATGCATTCTTAACATTGATTCGATAACGTACAAAAATTCATCGATCACAAGCATTATATTTCAGTAACGGATGGATGACGTTTTAATCTTCGATAATCCCCCGGTGTTATTCCCTCCAATCGTTTAAACACTCTTCCAAATGATATGGCATTAGCATAACCGACTTGAAGAGCAATATCTTGCAGCGAACAGTCTGTTGTCAAGAGAAGCTTCTCAGCTTCCTTCATCCGCAGCTCAGTGACAAAACCCACAAACTTCATGTTAAACTCCGTTTTGAATAAGTAGCTGGCGTATTTACCGGAAATTTGAAAACGGTCGCTCAGATGCTTTAAGGAAAGATCAGGATTCTTGAAATGCTCTTCTATATAATCCTTCATCTCATTGACCATCGCACGATAGCTCTTCGTCTCACTGACCGAGACATAGGTACGGAACAGATCCGTTAAATATTCAAAAAGAATAGACTTAATGGTGTCTAACGTTTCCGCTTCATCCAACAGCTTCATCGTGTTCTCAATGCTCTCCCCGGACAGCTCCTCCTCAAGTTGCTCCGACATGACGGCAACTTCTCTGCTGAGCATTTGCAGCATCGCCTGAATCAAGGAACGAATATGGTCATCCGGTAAGTAATGCTTCTCGAACGTTGCGAAAATGTGCTCTAATTGATCCCGCCAATTGCTGCTGGACATTCGAAATTGCTTAACAAATTCAGCGATCATTTGCAAATAGGTATAAGTCTCTAACAATTGCTGAGGCGATTCACCGGAACCGGATAACGTAATGTCTCCATTTCTCAGTAATTTATGCTGCATTGCTGATTCGGCAGCTATATAGGAATCACGGATTTTGGCCATCCCATCCGCTGCAGGTCCAATGCCAAAGCTGAGCGAAATACGTAAGTTTTGCTCTACCCAAGAACGGCACTCCTCCGCAGCGAGTCTGATTTTTTCCGTCATATCCTCATCTTCCTCAGTGGCAAGAAAAATCGCTGCTGAGCGGTCATGACCAACCCACTCTGCCCAGCACTGCAAATTTGCTGCTCTTGCCTGTTCCTGAAACACATTGATCAGTGCAAATTTGAGTGCGTTCTGATCCCCTCTCGAGTATCGCTCCTCAAAGACCTTCTCATATCTGTTAATTTCGCTGACAACGACAGTAAAGCAAGTTGAAGAGTCTATACCGGTAAAAGGTGACAGCTCTTTCAGCCGTCCAGCCATGTTATTGTCTAAATGTTCACCATATAAAAGGTCAGAAAACAGCTTGCTGCGCTGCAGAAGCACGTTCTCCCTGCTTTTTTTATCATAGTCCGACATATGATGGATCAAATTTTCGAGGACACCGTCAATGAGCTTCATCTCATCATTCTTTGACTCAGATAAATCCATAGTACGGATTTGATGAGCTTCGATTCGGTTCATAATCACTTGGATCGGTTTGTAATTTCGCCGAGTAACGTATACCAGATATATGATTGCACAAAGCACAGTTCCCAAGGCTATCGCTACCCATAGATAGGAAATAACGGATACCCAACCGAATAAATTGCCAGCTTTAATTCCACTTTCAATGGACCAACCAAGCCGATCCAAAGTAATAGCATTAAGTACTTTGCCGCCCTCAGCCTCTTCCCCCCCGGAATGAGCCCGATAAACAACCTGACCCTCACGGTCCACTATATGAAGGAAAGAAAGCTGACCGTTAACCATACTGTCAACGATCTGCTCAATACCGCTCATTTTGACATTGACGACAAGCACTCCCTCGGATCCGAATGGCAAGGGCAGCCCTTTATTAATAGTAAGCACGCGTATGGGCATACGCTGAACGAGGCCAGCATCGTAATCCCTGACCTTCTGCCAGCCGGAAGGCAGCTCACCAGCAGTTATACTTCGTATCCAAGCTTCGTCGGAAAAGCCGTTTACTCCCTCCAGTCCGCCTTGCGTTAAAACGCTTTCATTATTTTTGTCATACAAATATACCGACTGAATAAATGGGGAACTGGAAGTAAGCTCTCGCAGACTCTTGGCAATCGCATAGATGTCATCCGTACTGGCCACGCTTTTGTTAAAATACTGCTTGTAAGCCTCCGTGCTTTCAACAGACTCCAGCACTGACAATTCAATTTCCTTCATCGTAAGGTCCACGCTGTCTACCAGATAGCTGGAAGCGATACGATCTGCTTTCTTAGTTTCCATCCGAGAGATATCGTTAACGAAAACAAAGGAGACGAAGATCAGGATCGTTACAGTCAGCAAAAATATTGGAAAATAGGAAAGCAGCAATCGATGATACCAAGTACGGGACAATAGACAACAACTCCTCCATCCTCGTGTGTTGATTAAGCCGTTCTCAACTCTTCCATTGCTTGTAACAGGACAATTCAAATTGCTTAACTTAACTGATTGGCAATACCGGTTTCTAGTTTTTGTCATTATAGCATACAGCTGTCCGAATGAGCCATATATGTGAACTGCTGTGCTTTCCGCTGCTTTACACCGAGGCATTCCCCTTTCTCACAAGCAGAGATTGGCACAATGCATATGCGAATAGACCTCAAGCTTCGCCGATTTAGCGAAGCTGAAGTCCATTCCCTTAAGCTTTTTGACTCTACATGACACCTCTAAATGAGTTCAGTTCATTTTTCTCTCAAACAGCCATTCATGCTCCGGGTCATTTCGAAATACCCAGGTTCGTACAGGACCGGCCATCACATTGAGATAATACGAATCATAGCCCGGCGGAGCCGATACTGGATGGTAACCTTCGGGAACGAGTACAACAGAGCGGTCTGTAACTGCCATGGTCTCATCAAGACTTCGATCATCATTGTATACTCGCTGCACTATAAAGCCATGCGGGGGATTCATCCTATGATAATAGGTTTCCTCCAAATAGGATTCGTCTGGAAGCTGATCCGTGTCATGCTTATGAGGAGGATAGCTGGACCAATTTCCTCCGCGTGTGTGCACTTCAACGACCAGCAGACTCTCTGCTTCCTTCTGCTCAGGCAGGATATTAATCACCTGACGTGACATGCTTCCTGAACCTCGCTCTTCTACCCCAATTTCCGAAGGAGAGATCAGCCTTGAGGGATATTTTCCTGTCCCCGGTGCTAAGCAAACTGCCAGTTCCACCTCGGTTAATGCGTTTACTGCATAGCTCTCCCCTGCCGGAACATATACAGCGTGTGGCGGGATGCCTTCAAATACCGACATGCGGCTGCCTATTCCCGTAAACTTCTTTTCTCCTGCCTGTACGTCTGCCTTTCCAGTAAGCAGAACGAGGCAGGCTTCATTTCCGTCAGTAACGCGGGACAGCGTGTCACCTGCCTGCAGCCGGTAAACCTCAAAACCAACATATTTCCAGCCGGCGCTTTCCGGTGTGACTGCCAATATGCGCCCGTCCTTGTCTGGTTCATCAGCCTTTATGATTAATCGAGACATATACTCCCCTCCTTATCGTGATCATAATCCACTAAGCTGCGGCTATCAAAAGGCCCAGCGGCAAGAGCAGGCAGTTTGACTGGCCGTCCAGTTCGATGCGATTCCTTGGCCGCATCAGCAATCCGCTCTGCTTGTAAGCCGTCAAATCCGGAGCAAACAACGGGTTCATCCCGTACAATTGCTTCTGCAAAAGCCGCCACCTCATCCATATAGGCTTGGTTATAACGCTCTAGGAAGAAGTGGAGCGGTTTATCACGCAAAACGGCAGAAGCGGTGGATAATTCTACGGTTGTAGGACGACAGTTATCCGCAGCAGCTGCTCCGAGATCACCGAATATTTCAACACGCTGATCGTACCCGTACACCGCCTGACGGCTGTTATCTATGACACCGATTGCTCCGCTGGCAAAGGTAAGCGTTATGATCGCGGTATCGACATCTCCGTTTCGGGCGAACATAGGATCAATCAAGCTCGCCCCATACGCATAGACCTCCGTAACTTCTTCATTCATTAAATAACGCGCCATATCAAAATCATGTATGGTCATATCCATAAACATTCCGCCAGACGAGCGGACATACTCTTCACTTGGAGGCATAGGATCGCGTGAGGTTATTTTCAAGACATGTGGCTTGCCGATCTTGCCTTCCTCCACCAGCTGCTTCAGTTTACGAAAGCTAGGGTCCATCCGCCGGTTAAACCCGATTTGAAGCTTTACTCCAGATTCCTCAGCGATTTGAAGCGCTTCGGCTGTTTCCACGTTTGACATGCTGATCGGCTTTTCGCAGAAAATATGCTTGCCCGCCCTGGCTGCTTTTTTGATCCATTCGATATGTGTTAACGTAGGGGTACAGATGAACACCGCTTCAATAGTCGGATCATTAATTACGAATTCACCATCGCTTATAACCTGTGCAATCCCACGAACTCGAGCCCATTCCAGCAATTCCTCGGTTACCATCATTTCTGCGACTGCCTTCAATGAAAACGACGGCAGCTTAAGCAAATTATCTGCATGCAGTCTGCCGATCCGCCCAGCGCCGATAATGCCGACTCCGATTGACTTCTTCATTATTCTTATGCCTCCTGACAGGTAATATGGAGTAGAATCACATCTGAACGCATCAGCAGAAATAAAGTGCCTCTCCAAGGAGAACAATCGCGAGCGCCTGTCCATAAGCCATTGGAGCGATAATAATATTCTTATAATCCTCTTTCGCAGATCCGATTGGCGTTCCGCCTGAGACCCCTTGGACTACTCCGTCTTCATCCACTCTCTCGATTACAGCACGAACCGTTTTAAGAGCAGCCTGCTTATAGGAGGCAGGAAGCAGTCCTTTGCGCACGCCCAGCAGTATACCTGCAGCTATGGCAGCAGATCCGGACGTTTCTGTGTAGCTGTCTTGATCATCCAAGAGTGTGTGCCATAATCCGCTTTCGTCCTGAAGCGTTAGCAGTGAATTGACTTGAGCCTGAAAAGTCTGCTGCAGATACAGGAATACCCCTTCATCGAGATGCGGGCGCATCAGATCAAGATATTCCGGCAGTCCGAGCGCAAACCAGCTGTTGCCCCGGCACCAGAAGGCTTCGCTGAAATTGTGCCGTTCACCAAAATGCCAGCCATGGTAGAACAGTCCCGTATTTTTATCATACAAATATTTGATGTGTACGAGCAGCTGATGGATTGAAGTCCGGCGCCAATTTTCGATATCATACCGGACACCCATCTTGGCTGTAAACAGAATGGCCATAAACAAGGTGTCGATCCAAATTTCATTCTCGTGGAGCGTGATCTCGCTTGAAGCTGCACCTGTTGTAACATGCTGATAGCCGTCTTCTTCAGTACGAGGAAGTCCATTCATCAGCCAATCGATCCATTCATGGCTCAGCTTCTGAGCTTCTTGCAGGTCCATCAGTGAGAGAAGCGGAGCCGTTGTGTTGATATTGCGGCTCGGCAAGCCTTTGTTCAGCTGCTTTTGCAGCCAAGGAACTGCGTAGGAGGCGTATCTGTCGTCATTAAAGTAATGGCCGATTTTACTTAATCCGTACAATCCAACACCCTGAGGCCAATCCCACTCCTCCATACCAAAGTCGCGGGCAAAGTAACCTCGCCGCTCTGCATCTTCTCCCATCTGCCGAAGCTCCTGTTCATTACTTGGCCGCTCTAGACTCATGAGTTTATGCGTAATTAAATTCAGCTTGCTGATCAGTTCGTTTTTATCCATGTCATGACTCTCCTTGTCATTGGGCAATGAATTACAACCCGCAGCGCTCCCTAATGTAACGCCGCGCTTTGATCGCGTATTCAAGGGGATTTGCGACGGCCGGATCCTGTTCTGCCTCAACGACAAACCAGCCTGTATACCCTGAAGCAGCAAGAGTGGAAAAGATAGGATCAAAGTCAATACAACCGTCCCCAGGAGTTGTAAATGCTCCGGCCTTCACTGCCTGGAGGAAGCTGAGCCCCTCCTCCTTAACCTGCTCCACCTTTTCTATGCGAATATCTTTCAGATGTACATGCTCTATGCGGGAAAGATAGGCGTTCAGTACTTTTAAAGGATCTTCACCTGAAAATGCAAGATGACCTGTATCAAATAACAGCGATACCTCATTAGGATCTGTCATCTCCATCAGTCGACCAATTTCTTCCGCTGTCTGGACACCTGTACCCATATGATGATGGTAGACGACTTTCATTCCTTTATCCGCCGCCAGCCTGCCGAGCTTACCAAGTCCTTCTGCCAGCAAGGTCCATTCGCCATCTGTAAACACTGGCTTATGGGCAAAGAGCGGTGTCGTCATCTCTCCCTGAATGCTCCTGCCCTGCTCGGAGACGACAATCACCTTCGCTCCCATGGCGTGCAGAAAATCGCGATGTGCTATAAACTTCTCAGCGGTTTCCTCGTAAGGTCTATAGGTAAGAAAAGCACTGAACCACGCGCTGGCAATTTCCAGACCCCGAAGCTCTAGAGCCTGGCGCAGTACTGCTGGATCGCGCGGATATTTATTGCCGACTTCACTGCCTTGGTAACCGGCGAGCGCCATCTCGCTGACGCATTGCTCGAAGGTGTTTTCTCCTCCGAGCTCTGGCATATCATCATTTGTCCAGGCGATGGGAGCAATCGCCAGCTTAACCGTATGTTCTTTGAACATTCTCATTTCCTTCCTTTCCGGGTAAGGTGAGTATGCCTTCTCTGTTCCTTCTCTCCATTAATAAAGCCTAGCCTGATCCAAGCCCTGCCGTTTGCGTTCATGAGCTTCTCGAACCGATTCGTTGTCAGCTACCTCTGAAACTCCGACATGCCACCAAGAGCCGTATCCATGAGTCATTGTCTTTGGAAGTACCTTAACATCAATCAAGGTTGAAATCTGCTGCAAGCGAGCATCTTCAAGAGCTGCCTTAAGCTCTTCAATGGTTGTAACCCGATAAGTTGCTGCTCCATATCCGGCTGCGCTTGCCGCATAGTCAATCGCCATCAGCTTATCGCCTAACTTTCCGTCTCCTCCACGGTAACGGAATTCTGTTCCAATGCTGCCCATTCCATGTTCCATCTGCAGATTGTTTATACATCCAAAGCCGCCGTTATCCAGCAGTATAATATTTATTTTCTTATTCTCCTGCAGGCTTGTTACAAGTTCCGAGTGAAGCATCTGATAACTGCCGTCCCCGACAAGCGCGTATACCTCACGGTCCGGCTCCGCCAGCTTTGCACCCAAAGCCCCTGCAATTTCATATCCCATACATGAGAACCCATATTCCATATGGTAGGTGTCGGTTACCGTGCTCTCCCACATCCGCTGCATGTCGCCGGGCAGGCTTCCCGCCGCACCGACTACGATGGCATCATTCGGAATACTATCATTAACCACAGCCAGAACACTGGTTTGGGTGAGCGTTGATCCCAGCACAGCTGCATATTCGGTCAGCTTATCGTCCAAATGGCCTGCAACCTCAGGCAGGAATCCTTCGGCGGTATATTCTACTCCAGCTAGTCGCTTTCGCTCATGCTCCCACTCTGCCTTAACTACGGCAATTGCGTTTTGATAATCTGAACTGGTACGGAATTCACGCTCTTTTAAAGCAGATGTCAGTGCATTGAGTCCCTCAGCAGCGTCGCATACGACAGGGAATGCATCCAGCTTGGCGGCATGAAATGGAGAAGCATTTAACGTGACAAATTCGACCTCCGGGTTACGAAACAGACTTTTAGAGCCTGTAGTGAAATCGGTAAAACGTGTGCCGATTCCGATAACCAAATCAGCTTCGGCAGCAAGCTTGTTCGCCGCAGCGTTGCCTGTGACACCAATGCCGCCGAGATTGTAGGCATGGCTGCTTTCCACCGCGCTTTTTCCTGCTTGCGTCTCCGAGAACGGTATTCTAAATTCTTCAGCGAATGACTTCAGCTGTATCCCGGCTCCGGAATACCGTACACCGCCGCCGCAAATGATGATCGGCTTGCGCTTCTGGATGATCAAGTCTGCCGCTTCGCTTATATCACGCGGGTGAGGCAGGCGGCGTTCGATGCGGTGAATTCGCTTTTGAAAGAACGACTCTGGATATTCCCATGCCTCTCCCTGTACATCCTGAGGAAGCGATACTGCCACAGCACCCGTATCTGCCGGGTCGGTCAGCACACGCATAGCGTTAAGCATAGCCGCCATCAGCTGTTCTGGCCGGGATACACGGTCCCAATATTTACACACGGCCTTGAACGCATCGTTAACGGTGATTGCCGCACTATGGGTATGCTCCATTTGCTGCAGCACGGGGTCCGGCTGCCGTGAGGCAAAGGTGTCGCTTGGCAGCAGCAATACCGGAATCTGATTGGCAGTAGCTGTAGCCGCTGCCGTCAGCATGTTCGCGGAGCCGGGACCAATCGAGGCAGTACAGGCCATAATCCGTCTTCGCAGGCTCTGTTTTGCAAATGCCATAGCCGCATGCGCCATTCCCTGTTCATTACGGCCTTGATAGACGGTGAGCTCACCGGGATTACTTTCTAGCGCCTGCCCCAAGCCGAGCACATTACCATGGCCGAACACCGTAAAAATGCCTTGCACGAAACGCTGCGTTCCACTGTCCGTTTCAATGTACTGATTATTCAAAAATTTGATCAGCGCCTGAGCCGTCGTCATTCTGATCTTACTCAAATTCATCCCGCCTTTCGTCCGTTATTACTGCCACCTGGCAGTGACCATTTTTTTACGGGTATAAAATTCAACACCGTCACTGCCGTTAGCATGCAAATCGCCGTAAAACGAGTCTTTCCAGCCTGAAAAAGGAAAGAACGCCATCGGTGCCGGAACACCCACATTAACGCCTAGCATCCCGGAATCGATATTCTCGCGGAAATAACGCACCTTGCCGCCGTCATTCGTAAAAATGCAGGCACCGTTAGCAAAACGCGAGTTGTTTGCAATTTCGACTGCCTCCTCGATGTTTTTTACACGCATAATGGACAGTACAGGTGCAAACACTTCATCCTGCCAAATTTTCATTTGCTGGGTAACACCATCAAAGAGTGTCGGGCCAATGAAGTACCCTTCACCTTTAACAGCGGTATCCGTGCGGCCGTCGCGCAGCAGCTTGGCTCCTTCAGTAATCCCCTGTTCAATATAAGCCACGGTTCTGTCTTTATGGCTCTGGCGGATAACTGGACCGAGAAACGTATCGTCATTCAAGCCATTGCCGATGACCATGGAGTCACATTCACGGAGCAGCTGGCTTATCAAAGCATCAGCCACTTCCTCCTGAACGGTTACGACAGAGCAGGCCATACAGCGTTCACCAGCAGAACCGAAGGCAGCAGTGATGATCTGTGAAGCCGTGCTCGCAAGGTCTGCATCATTTAGCACGATGGAGTGATTCTTGGCACCTGCCAAAGCCTGAACGCGTTTCAAGTGGGCAGTCCCCTTCTTGTATACATACTCAGCCACCGGCTGGGAACCGACAAAGGAAATGGCCTTAACGTCCGGATGCTCCAGGAGCCCGTTCACCACATCATGTGCGCCGTGCACGATATTAAACACCCCTGCCGGCAGTCCTGCTTGCTCAAGCAGCTCCGCAAGTCGTGCCGCGAGCAGCGGTGTGCGCTCGGACGGCTTCAATACAAATGTATTCCCGCAAGCGATGGCAAGCGGAAACATCCAGCACGGCACCATCATTGGGAAGTTAAAAGGGGTTATGCCTCCTACAACACCTACCGGGTAACGATACATTCCTGATTCAATGCCGCCAGCGATATCCGGCAGTTGCCGTCCCATCATTAGTGTTGGAGCTCCGGAGGCAAATTCAACGCATTCAATGCCGCGCTGGACTTCCCCATAAGCTTCCTTATAACTTTTTCCGTTCTCAACAGTGATAAGCGTTGCTAGCTCTTCCCAGTGATCTACCAGCAGCTGCTGGTATTTGAACAGTATGCGAGCTCTTCTTGGCACGGGTGTCTTGGACCAGGCACCAAAGGCTTCTTTTGCCGCTGCAACTGCCCGATTGACCTCTTCCGACGTGGATAACGGAACCTCCGCCAGCTTCTCACCAGTAGCAGGATTATAAACCGTTTCCGTTCCTGATGCTGATGCAGGAGTCCACTTTCCCCCAATATAGTTATCCAGTACTTTAACTGCCTGCTTCTCCATTTGACTCTCCTCCGATTCCTGATTTCCTGCAATTTGCGCTGCTGACTATGCCTTCGGGACTGTTTCTACGACTTCCTCATTATTCTGTATAAAATGGTCCAGCTCTTCAGCTGTAGGCATCGCGTCGGAGCAGCTATGGCGAGAAATCACGATGGAAGCAGACGCAGCACCTCGTTTCATAGCTTCTTTGACGCGCTCTCCTTTCATCAGTCCATATATAAAAGCCGAGGCATAGGAATCTCCTGCTCCAAAGGTTTTCAGTACCTTTGTGAGGAAAATGCCGCTTCGGTGCGATCCTCCGTCAGCGGTATAAGCGATGGAGCCGCTCCCGCCGTGCTTGATGACAACAAGCTTTGCCCGATGAGAGAACCAGCGGCCTGCTGTGGACTGGTCGTCAGATCCCGCAGTTCCATACAGGTTCTCCATCATGTCAAATTCCTCGCGTGTTCCGATAATACAGTCGCATTTCTCAGCAGCCAGATTGTAGTACACCGCCGTCTCGGCGTTTGATTTCCAAGTATAAGGGCGATAATCGAGATCAAAAAAAACGGTCGTGCCGTGCTTCACAGCAAAATCCAGTGCTAGAAATACCGCTTCACGGGAGGGGCTTTGTGCCAAGGCAGTTCCAGAAATAAGCAATGTCTTTGTGTTGCGAATGTAGTCTTCGGAAATATTCTCTGTACTTAGCAGCAGGTCAGCTGCATTGTCACGGTACATCAGAATGCTGCAGTCTTGCGGGCTTTTAATTTCTGTAAAAGCAAGACCTGTAACCGCGCCGGTAGTATCATCAGTAACCTGGCTGTCGTCGATGCCTTCCTTTTGCAAATAGCTTCGAATAAAACGCCCCATCTGGTCCGAGGCAATTTTGCCGATAAAGCCGCAGCGCATGCCCAGTCTTGCCGAGCCTATCGCAATGTTAGCCGGGGAGCCGCCGACGTATTTCGTAAAGGTAGACGTTTCTTCCATCGGGCGACCTGTCTCGTTTGCGTTCAGGTCGATGCAGAGGCGACCTAGAGCTGCAAGATCCATAGATCGGGTGGGGTCAAACTTAAGAGGATAGTCAGAGTGGCTTTGTGATAGTTCCTGTTGTTCGGAGTGATCCTTGACCAGGTCTCCATTAACATTCAAAGGCTTTCCGTTCATTGCAATTCCTCCTCAGAGTAGAAATTAACAATACTTTGGGTAAGCGCTTAACCTTTTTCTATAGCAGATTATATTCTAAATGTAAGCGATTTACAATACATATTTTAATTAAGCGCTATACCTAATAATTGGAACTATCTAGAAATATGAAATGGCACAACACAGGTGTGAAGTATATAGTCTTATGAAGAATGTGAGAACTTAAAAAGACCCCTGATTACTCAGGGGCCGGGCCAGTGGAGCTGCGGATGACGAGCTCAGGAGACAGCGATATCTTGCGTTTTAATACATCTGGATTGTCGATAGACTCATTTAGCAATTGCATTGCCTGCTCCGTCATGTCTCGAAGAGGCTGCGCAATGCTGCTCAAGGAAGGATGGCAAATATCAGCTAGCATTGTGTTATCAAATCCGATAACAGAAAGGTCATGAGGAACGGACAGGCCGGCTTCACGCGCTTCCTTCAAAACACCAATGGCCAGCAGGTCGTTGCAAGCGAAAATGGCCGTTGGCCGTCTAATAGCCTCCTGTCCAAGCATTCTTCGGGCAATCATGCGGCCGTTCTCCAGTGTAGCCGAGGTCTGAACCATATTATCCGGATGCTCAAAGGGGGCGCCGTACGCTTTCAGTGCATCAAGAAAGCCTTGTTCTCTATGCCTGCTCCCAGGCAAATTGTCAGAGATAATGCCCAGCCTGCGATGGCCGAGGGTCAGAAGATATTCCGTTGCTATATAACCGCCTTTATAATCGTCCACTGTGATACTGTTGCACTCAAGTAAACGTATGTCAGCGGAAAAGAGGACGGTCGGCACCTTATCCTCAAGTAGCCGGTGAACCAGCTCTGGATTTCCTGTATGAGAAGCAATGATGAGCCCATCGACACGCTTCCGCTGTAAGAGAGAGATATAACGAGCGGCTTTTTCGTCGTCGCGGTCCGTACTGCAAATAATAAGATCACTGCTTGACTGCTGGGCATAATCCTCGAAATAACGGGCAGCCTCTGCAAAGAATGGATTCGCAATGTCTGGAATCATAAGTCCAATGGTTCCTGTTCGCTGGCTGGTCAGCGCTGAAGCGACCATACTGGGCTGATAATTTAACTTCTCTATAATACTGTTGACTTTCTTCCGTGTCTTATCACTGATGCGGCCGTTGTTATTAAGTACCTTGGACACCGTAGCGATGGAAACACCAGCCTCTCTCGCTACGTCATATATGGTTGGTTTCATTTTTTCCGTTCACCTTTAAGTTTTGTCGTCTGAATTCATCTGTTGTTAAGACGCTAACCTGCATGTCTGATATTATAAAAAAATTATTTCATTATGGCAAAAACTTAAAATCACTTCCTTCTGGTTCCAGCTTCATTAAAAAAACAGCACCCAGTTTGGGTGCTGCTTTCGCAAATATCGTTTTGCTACACACATCTCTATTTCTTTGCTAAAAATTCATCGAGCTGCTTTTGCTTCTCTGCGATAATTTTATCAATACCTGCTGCTTTTAGCTTTTCTGCGTATTTCGGAATCATTTCATCCGGATCAACTGCACCCGAAGTCAATGCTGGTTTAAACTGTTTGTTCACATTGTTGACAGCGGCGATTTCGTTCTTCACCGGCTGGCTGTTAAACGTGAAACCCAGTGCAGGTGACTTAACGCCTCTTGCGTTAAATTCCTTGAACTTCTCCCATTTTTCAGGATCTTCATTATCCCACAAATAGTTCAGAAATTGGTTGCCGAGCTGCCATTGCGCACCAGGATTATAGGTTCTGTTATTCGGGTCCGTGCCTTCCGGCAGACTGATAATATTATCTGCGCCATCTTTCTTCACGTAATGCACGCCTTCTATACCAAAGTTAAGGAGGTTATTGATGTAAGGATCAGAGTGCAGCAGGTTAATAACCTGCATGGCTTTTTCCGGATTTTCTGACGAACGGGATATGGCAAGCATCGCGCCTGAGGTATCCCCTGTCGTAATCGTTGGCTGGGTCATCTCAATTTGGGTAAGCGGAAATCCGACATAGCTTTCCTCTTCCTTGTCCTTACCCGGCTTCATGCCGTCTGTCCACATGAATACCTTTCCTGCCTTAGCTTGGTCTTTAGGAAACACCGTTGAAGTCGATGCATCACTGTTGATGTATCCTGCTTCATACCATTTGCGGGCAAGAGCAGCCGCGTCTTTAAATTCAGAGGTCTCCACTTCATTCAGCACGGTCGTCTCTGAACCGATCTTACGAATAACTCCAGGAACAGAAGCATCTCCAAGATAATCCCAATCCAGATTATCCAGTAAACCGTTGCCTGTTGAATTTGACATGTAGAACGGCGTTACGCCAGGCTCATTTTCTTTAATTGTCTTAAGAAGCGGCTCCAAGTCTGCCCATGTCTTTACATTTGTAATATCTAAATTGTATTTCTCCAGAAGGTCCTTCCTTACAAGGACGCCACGAGTAGCTGCAAGCTCCTTATTACTTGGAACGCCATAATTCTTTCCATCTACTTGAGATCCTTCCAGGAAAGCCGGATCAAGATTCTTGACGATATCCTGTCCGTGAGAGGCAAGCAGATCATTCAGGGGCAGGAATGCACTTTTCGCCACATTCACGGTGTAATTCTGCCATGCAGCTGTAAAAATAATATCCGACTTCTCGCCAGAGGAAATCATGAGATTCAGCTTGTTATCCCATTGCCCCCAGTCGATCGCATTGATTTTGAGCGTTGCACCGATCTTCGGCTCCATATATTTATTAATTTCAGTTTCCACCTGAGCAACGTCCTTTTGTGGTGTTCCTGGATAGAACAAGGATACTTCATAAGATTGTTCCGTTTTTTCAGTGCTGTCAGAACCCCCGCTCGTCCCTGTATTGCTGCTAGCTTCCTTCTCTCCCCCACCTCCGCATGCACTAAGTACCATAACGAAGGCAAGAACCGCAGCCAGTAAAATCGGTTTGCTTTTTACCTTGTTTCCCCGTGTCTTTCTCTGTTGATTCATTCAACTAGACCTCCCGAATTTAAAAATAAGATTTAATATTAATTCAGCCTTTTACTGCACCTACCGTTAAACCCTTAATAAAATAGCGCTGGAAGAAAGGATACGCGAGTACAATCGGTCCAATCCCGACAACCGCCATGGCCATCTGCAGTGTTTTATTCGGCAGGTCCAGCATGCCGCCTTGAGAAGAAATCTGAGAGGCCACATTAGAATTACTTGTCAAATACTGAATATCCAGCAGCGTACGGTACATTAAGTACTGCAGGCTGATTGTTTGGTTATCCGATATAAAAATCATGCTTAAATACCAGTCATTCCAATAATTCAGCGTGCTGAACAGCGCAACGGTTGCAAGCACGGGCAAGGATAAGGGCAGCACAATCTTTATAAATGTCCGCAGCTCCCCGGCCCCGTCTACCCTGGCTGATTCAATAATTGAAACTGGAATGGAGTTCGCAAAAAACGTCCGCATGACAAGCACAAAAAAAGGTGACATGAGCATCGGCATAATCAGAACCCACAGCGTATTTTTTAAATCAAGCAGATTCACGTACACGAGATACCAAGGTACTAACCCGCCGTTAAACAGCATGGTGAAGAAGATGAAGAAAGCGAAAAATCCCCGGTATGGCAAATCTCCTCTAGACAGCGGATAAGCATATAAGGCCGTCAGCGCTACACTGGTGACGGTCCCGACGACAGTAACGAAGATCGAGACTCCGTAAGAACGTATGATTTGTTCCATATCTTTAAACAAGAAGTCATAAGCGCTAATACTAAACTGTTCAGGGATGAACTTATAGCCGTTAGCGATGACAGTCGTTTCATCAGACAGTGAGATGGACACCACTAGCACGAGCGGCAGAATACATAATGCGGCGTAGAAGATAAAAAACGCATGAATGACGATTTTTGACGTGCCCGTAATATGCAGCGGCTTACTGGATTTCATATCAGGTACTCTCCTCCTTAAAATAGCGCGTTATCTTTGTCGATCCGGCGAACGATGGAGTTGGAGACCAGCACGAGCACAAATCCCACAACTGCCTGATACAAACCTGCAGCCGAGGACATGCCAATATCACCACCGATAAGAAACGTCCGATATACATAGGTATCAAGTACATTGGTAACCGGAAACAACGCACCGGATTCGAGCGGAACCTGATAAAACAATCCGAAATCCGCATAAAAAATACGGCCGATTTGTAAGAGTGTCATAATAATCATGAGCGGATACAGGAAAGGAACAGTAATATACCATACCTGACTCCATTTGCCTGCTCCGTCAAGGACCGCTGCCTCATAGTACTCCTCGTCAATACCGATGACCGCGGCCAGATAAATGACAACATAATAGCCGATATTTTTCCAAGTGTTCACAAAAGGTAAAATATAGGGCCAATATTCGGTCTCTGTATACCAATCAATCGGTTCTTTCCCAAATAGAGGCAGAAAGCCCGTGTTCATAAAGCCCGAATCCTTGCCCAGAAAAGCAAGCACTAAATAACTGACGACAATCATGGACAAGAAGTAAGGAAGCAGCATGACCGATTGATAGAACTTGGACGAGAACCGCCCCTTCACTTCACTGAGCAGTATGGCCAGCCCTGCGCCCAGTACTAAATTCAGAAGAATAAACACTGCATTGTAAGCCAGCGTATTCCGTGTAATTTCCCAAGCATCCGATGTGCCGAACAAATATTTGAAATTGTCCAGCCCTGCCCAGGGACTCCCCATAATCCCATCAGCATAGTTCACGTTCTTAAACGCAATAATGACTCCAAACATCGGCAAATAATTGTTGATAAGCAGAAACACGACTCCCGGCAAAAACATCAGGTACAGCACCTTGTATTTCCTAAGGTTGTACAGTATGGTTCTCTTTTTCTTTGCTACATTTGGCATTGCTGACTGTAGTGCCCCCCTTCTTAACTGTTATGTTCCCTCACTCTCCATCTGCAGTGACAGCTTCATTATAAGAACAGGGGGCATCGTCCGAATATCACGTATCGTAACTCCCGGTATGTGTTTTGATGACATTTAGAGAAGATGATGCAGAAAAATGACTCCTTACATAAAAAAGAACGACCGCTCCGTAACGACCGTTCTTTACAGTTCCTAAATTAACCATGCTGTTTGCGATACTGCTGTGGGGTGAGTCCTGTCTGCTTTTTGAACATTTTCGTAAAATGAGGATAGTTGTAATAACCAACCTTGCTCGCAATATCTGTTACCGTAGCATCCGTTGATCTCAAAAGTTCCATTGCTTTTGTCATTCTTGTGTGCAAAATATAGTCCGAGATGGACATTCCCTGCTCCTTCTTGAACAATCTCGATAGGTATGCGGGATGAAGACAGGCAAATTCAGCCAGCTCCTCTCTTCCCAAGTCCTGCTCTATTCTCGAATCAATGTACAGGCATACTTTCTCTATTGTCGAATAAGTATCGTCTCCTTGCGGATGGAGGACATTCCCCGAGCGAGATATTAAGTCGTATGCCCAATCTCTCAGCGTATAGAGAGAGCGGGTTACTTCTCTTTCCATTGGTTCCTCTTTCGAATATAGGCTTTGCAGCGTGATTCCGTTCTTATGGAGCAGAGGAATAATCGAGTTCAGCAAGGCATGATAAAAAGCTCCAAGCAGCTCAGCAGAAAGCATAGTCTGATGCTGCATCCATTCGATAAGCTCATCCACTTTGTGCAGGACTTCTTTTATTTTTCCCGTCTCCATGAGTACTGTAATATTCTCAATCCATGGCAAAGGGACAAGCTCCATGGCAGCTGAGCGCTCTCCAGCTTCTGATCGAACAAAATACACAGCATTGCTGCCCGAGACATGATGCCTGTGCTCCTTCATCAGCTGGATATAAGCGTCTGGCAAGTCCCTTAAGGAAGTCCATCTGCCGATGCAGCAAGAAATTCGGACAGACAGATACTCAGCACATCTCGCGATATAATCTTTACAGCTCTCATGAATATCATGTGGGGACAGCGGTCCCCGCAGCAGTACAATAACAAACCCCCGCTGATCCAGAATGACATCACCCGCTGCATCAGCAAGCACGATTTCCTCTGCCGCATTACAGAGACCAAATTCAAGGATATCCAAATCCTTCTCCGGAAAAATCCGCAGCCATTCCTCTACTCTGAACAATATTGGCAGTATCTTTGTATCTACATCGATGTTGGCTGCATGATAAATGAGCTTTAATTCTTTAATCTGCGACTCATTTAAAGGGGATTTGCTCGTATATAGATCCTTCCAAAATTTATTGATTCTTTTTGAACTCCATGATCTTTCTTCATTCATATAGGAATGATATTCATCCGTCAGTTTGGCAAATTTCAGATCATGGCTTCTTTTTTCAATTGCCCGCTTTACCGTACTTACCAAATCAGAAGAATTAATAGGCTTCAACAGATAGTCGAAGCTGTGCATCTGAACCGCTTTTTGAGCATAGGAGAACTCGGCATGACCTGTCAGAAAAATCGTCTCCAGCTGCAGCAGATTCCGCTTGATCCATTGCTGCAATGACAAGCCATCCTCCTGAGGCATCTCGATATCGCATATCATAATATCAATGGTTTCCGTGCGCAGCACCTCGCGAGCTTCATCAGCTGACATCGCCGCATATAACCTGCTGATACCGATATCGCTCCATTCCACGGCATGCTTCATGGCTTCTACTGCATAGTATTCATCATCCACGATGAGCAAGCTGTACATCGCCTAATTCCTCCCTTTCTGTCTTCTTCTTATATACAATAGTTAAGATTACGACTGCACCGCCGTCAGGGCTGTTTTTAAACTGAATTACGGGCTGAAGCCCTATCACCTTTTCTAGCCGATGCTGCACATTCCAGATCCCGATACTGCTTCCGGTTGCTTCTACGGGGCGCAGAACACCCTGCTGGAGTCTTTGGAGTACATCCTCGGAAAATCCAGTCCCGTTATCCTCAATTCTTATTAGAAGCTTTCCATCCTCAGGAACATAGTGAACAGATATTGTAAGGATCAGTTTTCGTTTTCCTTGCTTAAAGCCATGGACAATCGAGTTCTCTACAAACGGCTGCACGGTTAATGGCGGAAGCAGCATCTCCTCGGAACAGGGATCAACATTCAGCTCGTACTTTAGACGTTCAGGAAATCGCAGCATCTGGATCTCAAGATAATTTTCGATATGCCGAAGCTCATCCCGGAGTGTAATTAAATTTCGATCAGCCTGCATGCTGAATCGGAAATAGCCGGCAAGATGCTCCGCCATCTTTTGTACAAGCTCATGCTTGTGAAGCGCGGCTAGACTATGAATGATGTGAAGCGAATTTAAATAAAAATGGGGATTAATCTGCATTTGCAGCTGTTTAAGCTCAGCCTCCTGCACACGCAGCTGTTCTTCATACATGCTTATTTTTAAATGCTGCACCTCTGCAGTCATCTGATTGAAGGTGTCCGTAACAAAAGTGAATTCCGGTGAGGAGGAAGGGGCCAGCTTTACATTCAAATTTCCACGGCTGACCTTTCTCATTCCTGAAATCAATGTATTCATTGGTTTAAACAGGACCTGTCTGAGGAAGAACAATACAGATACAAGCAGCAGGAAAGCTGCGAGCGGGATCATCTGAATAATTCGTTGGAATACAGGGAGGTTACGAACAATGCTCGCTTCTGGCAGCATAACCACGTAATTAATTACCGCATCATGTGCCGGAATATCAATGAGCAAGTAACGCCCCTTTGTTTCTGCATCTTCTGCAATTTGATACAGGGTATCTGCATCGGAATGATCGCTTTGATACTCGGATGCAAGCCTCACTACATGCTGAGGCATAACCGTATTGGATAAGGGATTGCCTTGTCCCGACAAAATAATAGAGCCTCCACCCTCGCCCCAGTCTGCGCTATGAACGCGTGCATTCAAGCTGTTAATCGGGACCCAGGCACCCGCAATAAATTGCTCATTAATTCTTACCGTTTTCACGAGATGAAAACTCCCCTTGGTCTCCACTATTTCCCATTCATGCGTAGGAACGTCAGAATTCATGCGGGAAGCTCGCGGCATAATAGCCTTTATGGCAGTTATTTTATCGTCATATCCTCTTTGCGTCGCAAGCAGTGTATCCTTATGCACGGTATCATATAGAAACAGTCCGTCGAGCAAATCATAAAATCCAAGATCCGTCCGGAATTTATTAACGATCCGCTGCTTTGCTATCGTATAATCTCCGCTGCCGTATGGAAGAAAGAATAAGGAGATAATATCTGGGTCTTGTTCACCCAAGCTGTACAAATAGCGATTGGTTTCCTGCAATATCCTCTCATTCTCTTCCACGTTTTTAAGGACATAGTTGCGATTTGTCTGCGACACCTGATCTCTAACAATACTCATGGCGTATACATTGTTAAAGTAAAGAAACAGGACGAGAGGTATCATAATCAAACAAAATCCAGTAATGAATTTGAAGCGAAGTGAATGTCTGGATCGAAAATTCATAGGATCTCACACCTGTTCAATGGATTGAAAACGTTATCAATTAATTTTACACTTCCTGTAATTCGATGGAAAAAGCACTTTTCCTTTTTCACCCGTCATCTATTTGAGCCGAAATTCTCCTATTTCACAAAAGTCAATCGTTTTAATAATTTGTCATGAATGTTACACAACAAGTAATTCTTGAAGCTTTATTGTGAATTTTATCACAATTCTTTTCGTAAATTTTCATTATGATGGTTTCATAAAGAAACGGATTGAAATACCAATCCTCGATTAACTGCTTCTAAGGAGGTAATAAACATATGACTTCAACGAAGGAAAAATTGGTCGTTATCGGTAATGGGATGGCCGGCATCAGCACGGTTGAACAAATTCTAAAGCTTACAACAAGGTTCGACATTACTGTTTTCGGCAGTGAGCCCTACCCTAACTATAATCGCATTATGCTCTCTTATGTCTTGGAGGGAAGTAAAACTGTAGAAGATATTATCTTAAATGATGTAGAGTGGTATAACTCACATGGCATAAAGCTGTATACCGGTACTACGGTTGAACGGATTGACTCTGAAACACAGGAAGTCATTGCCCATAACGGGATTCGGGTTCCTTATGATAAGGTGATTATTGCTACTGGCTCAAGCTCCTTTATCCTTCCTGTCCCAGGCAGCGACAAACAAGGGGTGGTCGGCTTCCGGGATATTGCTGACTGTAATGAAATGCTTGAAGCGTCGAAAAGCTATAAAAAAGCTGCCGTTATCGGCGGCGGTCTGCTCGGACTTGAGGCAGCAAAAGGGTTAGTTCAGCTAGGAATGGATGTTACGGTAGTTCATTTGATGGATACACTCATGGAGCGTCAGCTAGACCCGGCAGCTTCCCTCATGCTTAAAGCTGAGCTCGAAAGACAAGGAATTAAATTCAAAATGGGTGCAGCGACCAAAGAGCTTATCGGAGATGAGCGGGTTCAAGGCTTGAAATTTGCTGATGATACAATACTTGAGGCTGATTTTGTCGTTATGGCTGTCGGCATCAAGCCTAACATACAAGTCGCACTTAACAGCGGTATGAATGTCAATCGGGGAATTATTGTTGATGACTACATGCGTACATCAATAGAAAATGTATATTCCGTCGGTGAATGTGCGGAGCACCGGGGAACCTGCTACGGTTTGGTCGCCCCATTATTTGAGCAGGGAATGGTGCTCGCGAAACATATCAGTGACGTAGAAGCAAACCCTTATGAAGGCTCCATCGTATCGACCAAGCTTAAAATATCCGGTGTGGATGTTTTCTCTACCGGTGAATTTATCGAAGATCCAGAACACACTGTTATTTCTCAAAAAGATGATTGGAAGCACACCTATAAAAAGATTCTTTTAAAAGATAATGTACTAGTCGGAGCCGTCTTGTTCGGTGACATTAATGATTCTGCCGAGCTGCAAAAGCTCATCAAGCAGCGTACTGTCATGACGGATGAGCTGTACAGCTCTCTGATGGGTACAGGCTGCAGCGGCCATAAGAAAACAAGCTCTGTCGAAACGATGGCTGACGATGAAATCGTCTGTGGCTGCAATGGCGTGACCAAAGGCACCATTGTTAATGCCATTACTGTAGATGGAAAAACGACCGTAGATGAAATTAAAGCATGCACAGGCGCAACTAGGTCCTGCGGCGGCTGCAAACCGGTCGTCGAGCAAATCCTGCAGTATGTGCTTGGAGACGGCTTTGCAGCGAATGCCAAACAAGGTATATGCGGCTGTACAGAGCTGAGCCGTGATGAAATCGTCGCTGAAATTCGAACAAAGGGTCTTAAAACCACAAAAGAAGTAATGAACGTGCTGGGCTGGACTCAGCCGGAAGGGTGCTCTAAGTGCCGTCCTGCCATTAACTACTATCTGGGCATGATTAATCCGGATACACACAAGGATGAAAAAGAGTCCCGTTTTGTTAACGAACGTATGAACGCCAATATTCAGAAAGACGGAACCTACACTGTTGTTCCAAGAATGTACGGTGGTATGACAACACCGGAGGATCTTAAGAGAATTGCAGATGTATCCGTAAAA
This sequence comes from Neobacillus mesonae, assembly GCA_023715865.1. Classification (GTDB taxonomy): domain Bacteria; phylum Bacillota; class Bacilli; order Paenibacillales; family Paenibacillaceae; genus Paenibacillus. The sequence continues at coordinate 160,037 of JAMBOW010000001.1, read as the reverse complement.
TATAACGTGAAGCTTGTCAAAGTTACTGGAGGTCAGCGGCTGGATCTTGTCGGTGTTAAAAGAGAAGATCTCCCTAAAGTATGGGAAGAGCTCGATATGCCTTCCGGTTACGCTTATGCCAAATCCTTAAGAACGGTAAAAACCTGCGTCGGCTCGCAATTCTGCCGATTTGGCACACAAGATTCCATGAGTATGGGTGCTTTGCTTGAGCATAAATTTGAAAGACTCGACTTCCCTGCCAAATTTAAAATGGCAGTTAATGGATGTCCCCGCAACTGCGCAGAGGCCTGCACAAAAGATATCGGTATCGTCGGCAATGACGGCGGCTGGGAAATCTTTATTGGAGGCAATGGAGGCATCAAGGCTCGACTTGCGGACTCGATCGGTAAAGTAAAAACAGATGAAGAGCTGATCGAAGTATGCAGCGCGGTCATTCAATATTATCGTGAAACCGGCAAATACCTTGAAAGAACATCCGAATGGGTGGAACGTTTAGGACTCGATCAGATTAAGAAGGTTGTTATCGATGATTTAGATGAACGCAAAGCGCTTAAAGAAAGAGTCGAGCTTGCCCTTCAATTTGTTGAGGACCCTTGGAAGAAAGTGCTTCAAGATAAAGAATTGCAGCAGCAATTATATACAGGCCTTAAGGTAACCCATTAATTCATGGAAAGGAGCCGATTTCATATGAACGCTATTCCACTCACTTATCACCCTGCAGGACCACTTGCTGAATTCCCCCTGCAAATCGGCAGAGTTGTCTTTATACAAGGTAAAGAATTAGCCGTGTTCCGGCTTTCCGGAGGAGAATTATGTGCGGTAGAGAACCGTAATCCTCATCCTAAAGGCGGACCATTAGCTGAAGGAATTGTATCCGGCCATTATCTATACGATCCGTTGTACGATTGGAAGATCGATCTATTCACAGGCATTGTACAGGATCCAGATACAGGCAACGTTCAGGTGTTTCCGGTCAAAATAGAAAATGATATCGTTTGGATCGCTGGATAGAGACACCTTTCGAGTGGAGGGAAAAACCTATATGTTCACACCGACTGTGGAAGCAATCATTGAGGCAGCCGTTAAAAAGAGAGATCAAATGAATGGGCAGCTGTCTCGTTACTTCATATCAACCTGGCTTGCAGGAGCTTACGTCGGACTTGCCATTATCTTAATATTCAGCTTAGGTGCGCCCCTCGCTGCAGCCAGCTCCCCATTTCAAGGATTGGTTATGGGCGCATCCTTTGGCCTTGCACTGACGCTTGTTATCTTTGCTGGATCAGAGCTGTTTACAGGAAATCATATGTTTTTTACGATGAGTACTTTAGCAGGTAGAACCACCTTAAAGGATACGTTTAAAAACTGGGGTATTGTGTTCACTGGCAATCTCATCGGAGCATTGGTGCTCTGTCTCTTGATACTGGGCAGCGGACTGTTCAAAGGAGCAGCCGCAGAACATCTCATCTTTACGGCAGCTGCCAATAAAATGAATGCCCCTGTTACTGAATTGTTCTTTCGCGGCATCTTGTGCAACTGGCTCGTCTGTCTTGCCATCTGGATGAGCTTCAGAGCTAAAGATGATATATCCAAATTGATCGTCATTTGGTGGTGCCTATTCGCGTTTATCGCCAGCGGTTATGAGCACAGTGTGGCAAATATGACGCTCCTGTCACTTGCCTCCCTGCTTCCAAATGCCCCTGAAGCCATCTCACTTGGCGGCTGGTTTCATAATATGATTCCAGTCACACTCGGCAATATGGTCGGTGGAATTGTATTTATGGGTATGGCCTACTGGTATATTTCCCCCGTTAGAAAACAGACCATTTTAAGAAAACAGGATAGCTTAGATAAATCAGCTTAACTAGGTATAGAACTAAAAAAACGATCCGCTCGGAATGTGATGTTCCAAGCGGATCGTTCTTGTATATCATTTATTACTACGTTTTTGTAATTCCCTCGTAATCAGCTCCGTGATTTAGTGGCTGGATTAGGGGCCCTGCACTAGGATATGTAATTCCGATCAACAGTCCCAACAGGAGAGTTGCTGAAAGAAGTGTCTTTTTCATTTAACATTCCTCCTCTCACAATAATATCATTCAGTATATCATAACATACCTTTAATTGGTCAATAGTACAATCTTTTCTTAAAATCTCAAATAATGAGATTGCTTTCTTGAAATATTTATCATTATGAAGTCGATCCGCAGCGACGAGAATGTGCAGTGTGATATCAATCGCTTCATTAATTTTCTCATCTTTATGTTTATAAATGGCCAAGAGATAATGATAGGATAAGTAGTAACCGGCAACAATACGTTCCTTATACTCTTCATAATTCTCGATGTGTGAAGATAGAATGGCGATCTCGGAGTCTACATTGTAATGGTGATTTATTGCGGATTCGAGGATGGTTACCAGGCCGGGAAGCACTTGTGCAGGATTGTTATTGAGAAATTCAACATATTCGTCCATTCGGTCTCTATTACCATTCAAGATATCAACCGTTAGGGTATTCGTTGCTGCAAAAAATTTAAAATCCTGAATGATCCGTTGACCTGTTTCGGTTGAATCATTAAGCCAATCCAGATCAGCATAAAATGAGATATATTCCTTCGACTTCTCATAATTTCGAAGCTTTTGATACGAAAGCCCCGTCATAAGATAGCTGTATCCAAAATAAAAAATGATATGTTTATCGAACACGTGAGAGGTGGAATCTTGCTCCGACATTTCTTTGTAAGCTTCTTTGGCTAGATCCAGAAGTTTGCCGGACAGCGAAATGACTTCATCCCAGTTCTCTATGGAGTATTTGATCTTGATTAACTTGACGAATGTGTCTAGATCTAGAGGCTCCTTGTAAGGATTGTAATCATTCATTGCTCCCTCTCCCTACCCATTAAATTGAAAATATTTACTATATTTTACACCTAGGCTTGACATAGGGTCAATAAAAAAGACTTCGAGGAGAAATCCCTCGAAGTCTCTTTAACTATTTTTTCTGTATGACTGTAGCCGGGCTGCTGGCCACACTTTCATTATGAAGCCGGTCCACCGCCGTAATCACATAGGTGTAAGTACCTGGAGGTACATTCTTGTCCTCGAATTTTTGTTTCTTCTCCCCTTCGCGCTGCACGATAGCCAAAATCTCAGCAGGCTTGAGCTCTCCTGCTTTGCTTCCTTCGAAACGGTAGATGACATAATAAGTTTCATCTCCTCCACCCGAATTCCATTCCAGCTTTACAGCCTTTTTCGTAGAATTAGCTTTCACTTTATTAGGAGCGGAAGGTGCTTCATCATCCAGCCATGGCATTTCAGGAATCAGTGCTGGTTCTGCATAAAGTCCGCTTCTGAGCCGATCTGTTATGCCAAGAATATTATCCTCGAACCATTTCGCACTAAAAAATGCGCTCCCTTTAACCTCTTCATAGTTCCGGTTATACGTAATCTGGTTCGGTATTTCCTCTGAGTTAAGCCAGCCATCCACGGTACCGTTACGATATAAAGCTTGCCCGATGTATAAATGGACATTTTTCTCCGATACGATATCGCTCCACCAATCCGTAAGCTTGTCATAAGCTGCTGGTCCGTAGCCCATGTACCAATAAATTTGAGGCATAATGTAGTCAATCCATTCCTCGTCGACCCATTTTTTGGAGTCAGCATATATGGCGTCATAGCTGCTGAGGCCGTTGGTATCGGAGCCCAGAGGATCTGCAGCTTTGTTTTTCCATATACCGAACGGACTGATGCCGTATTTGACATAACTTTTCTCCGCTTTAATTGCCTCCCCAGCCTCCTGGACAAACCGGTTTACGTTGTCTCTGCGCCAATCCGAAATATTGGCAAAATCAGCGCCATACTCTATATACGTATCCGCATCCGGAAAATCCCCGCTGGCTGCTGGGTATGGATAAAAGTAATCATCAAAATGGACGCCATCAATATCATAATTGCGCACGACTTCCATGACGCTTTCAATGATAAAATCCTTTGCTTCCGGAACTCCAGGATTAAAGTACAGCTTGCCCCCGTAAGATTCCACCCACTCCGGATGCTGTCTTGCCGGATGATCCGCAGTCAGCTTCGTTAGATCTGTCTGCATGCTCACCCGATAAGGATTAAACCAAGCGTGAAACTCCATTCCTCTTTCGTGAGCTTCCTCCAGCATGAATGCAAGCGGATCATAGCCGGGATCTTGGCCCTGCACACCAGTAAGCCACTCTGACCAAGGACCATATTCTGATGGATAAAAAGCATCCGCAGTCGGCTTTACCTGCACAATCAGAGTGTTGATGCCTGTTTTCTCAAGCCCATCCAGCAGCTCACGAAACTGCGATTTCTGCGTCTTAGGATCTGTAGTTCCCTTTAGCGGCCAATCAATATTTTCAACGGTAGCAATCCAGGCAGCTCTGACTTCTCGCTTAGGCGTCTCCTGAGTCTGATTTACCACGACATAGATCGAGCTGGATTTGCCATTATAGCTGGCAGTAATTCGCGAACCGCCTACAGCATGTCCTGTCAATTCACCCTCCGCGGAGACAGAGGCAATGTCTGGATGACTGCTGGTAAAGCTCACTCCCTCAGTTAAGGGAACGGGATCCGGCAGCAATGAATATATTCCGTTTACATGAGTCTGTGCTGAGCTGCCGATATCAAGAGCTGATGGTCCGTTCAGCTCAATATTTTGCAGAACAGGTACAGGTTCTTTTACGGTCACTGTTAGCACGGCGGAAGCGCCGCCATAGCTAGCAATAATATTTGCTGTTCCCGCACGAAGAGCATGCGCAAGACCGTTCTCATCTACTCTCAAGATGGAGGAATCATCACTTATGATCTCTGCACCTTCCGGAATCCAGTAGGGTGAATTGTAGTCTGTATAGTGAGCGTACACACGCACTTCTCCTGCTGTTCCGGCTTCCAGCTCAACAGGCCCGGACATTTCTAGTGAAGCAGGGCTTACACTTTCCTCGGTTACATAGAGTTCAATCTGCTCGGATATACCTTCATAAGAGGCAGTAATGATGACGCTGCCGGGGGATAAAGCCGTTAAAGAGCCATAGCTTGATCCGGTTACTGTAGCTATCGACTCGTCACTGCTGGTATAAGTCACGCCTTCGCCTAACCGGGTTGGCATATTTGCATCTGCGTAGGTGCCATACGTCAACAGCTGTGTTGATTCACCTGACTTTATAGGCATACCTCCAGTAATATCCAGTCCATACAGAGCATTGTCAGTGTATATAGCAGACAACCGGTCAAAATAGAGCTGGCCGCTGTTCTTGTTCGTATCCTTTGTCTCCGCAACATAAATATGGTTCAGCTTAAGAGGTGGCGTTAGTAGAGAGGGAATTTGAAGCGTCACATATTTCCAGCCTGTCCAATTCAGACCTGAGGCAGTCGTGAAATCTGCAGCAATTCTAGTACCTAGAGCATCTTCAATCTGGGCTCTTAACCAGTGATTCCCCCCGTCTCCATATACCCATACTCCGATTTTGGAAGGTGAGCCGGGAAGCGGCCTGCCTATCCCGCCTTGGTCATTTTTAAACTGCAAATAGGCTGCAGATGTTCCTGTTTTTCCTGTAAAGTCGTATGTCAGGTTCACAGCGTGGTTTCCATAGAATATCGTCTGTGGTCTTTCTACGAGGGATAACTCTGCAGAATTGGCTTGGGCAAAAAAACTGGATAATAAATTCAAGGTTTCAAATTCTTCGATCACTTGCACGGGGGGAACTGTCTCTAGATTCTCAGCATAGACCGTCTTGGTAATGGACCTAAGCCCGGAACTTCCTAACATGAGGAATAATGAAATAATGAGAACACTTGATAGACAGGTCTTGAACGAAGGCTTGGCTTTCATCGGCATATCCTTGCTCACTCCTTATAAAAGGTAGATATTATGCCTATGTCGTGATGGGGGCTAGAGGAGATATAAAGACTTCTGCGCTCCTTTCTATACTTATTCAATGATTCTGGAATCTATTAACATATTATAACGAACGGTGAAGCTTCTCTCCCCCAACTTAAAGACTATTTTCGAGCGAAAGATCGACTTTCCTTAAATTTGCAGTAAAAAAAATCACAAAATCGGTTTAAAATTTTATGAAATTGGGTAAGTATCCTTGGATTTTACTGATTTTATACTATTCTTAAAGTAAAGATAAGCTGATGTACGGAGGCAGACAATGCATCGTGTAAATTTAAATCAAATCACTTTCAACCAACAAGTATTCGATTACGCTTCTTTTGGGATTGCCCTTGTATCCCCCGATGGGTTAATTCTCAGCGTAAATCCGGCCATGGAGCAGATGTTTGGATATACCCGTGAAGAATTTGACGGTAAACGGGTAGGAACCTTTTCGCACCCTGAGGATGCTTACAAAAGCATTGACGATTTAAAGGAGCGTATGGGTAATAACAGTGAATTACTGCTCGAAAGAAGATATATTAAGAAAAATGGCGATATGATGTGGGGTCAGCTCTCCTTTAAGCTTTTTATAAATGAAGAAGGCGAGCCAGTGTATTATATCGCTCAGGTTAGTGATATTACCAAACAAAAAGAATCAGAACGACGGCTTCAGGAGTCGGTTGAACGATATAACTCTCTTAAAAAATACAATCATGATGCTGTTATTTCCTTCGGTCTTGACGGCAGAATTATAAATGCTAACAATATGGCGGAAAAGCTGACAGGCTACCACATTGAAACAGAATTAATCGGTACGGAGCTTGCTAAGCTTATTGGTGAAGAGAATGTAAGCAGAATATTGAAAAAGGCTCTTTATGATGACTCTATTGAGCATGATATTGACCGGCTTGTCACCAAAGACGGCAGCTCTGTCGAAGTGCTTACCAGTATAGCACCGATCTTTGTAAGCAATCAGAATATCGGATTTTACTTGATTTGCAAGGACATAACCGAGCAGAAGCAGCTATTGCTTGCCAAAGAGGCGGCCGAGACGACAAATAAAGCCAAGAGTGAGTTTTTGGCCATGATGAGCCATGAAATCCGGACTCCTATGAATGGAGTGGTCGGTATGACGGATGTTCTTCTCGATATGACAGATTTAAGTGATGAACAAAGAAGCTACCTTGACGTCATTCGCAATAGCGGAGAAACCCTACTCAACATTATCAATGACATTCTTGATCTTTCGAAGATTGAAGCGGGCAGAAATGAGCTTCAAGAGGATACTTTCGATTTGCATAAATGTATCAAAGACAGTTTTTCTGTCATTTCCGTGAAAGCTGAAGAGAAGAATATAGAACTATCCTATACTGTCAATCATGATGTTCCTGATTATATATATGGCGATGCTGAACGACTCAAGCAGGTGCTCCTCAATCTATTGGGCAATTCAGTTAAATTTACGCCAAGGGGCAGCATATCAGTAAAAGTGAGACGGGTAAAAGAAGCGCCGAATACGTTGGCCTTTACCGTGACAGACACGGGTATTGGCATTAATCCTGCTAAGCTTGAAGATATATTTGAGCCATTCTCCCAGATTGACAGCTTTATGACCCGTAAACATGAAGGCACTGGCCTTGGACTTGCAATTTGCCGGAAGGTGGTCGGCATGATGGGCGGTGAGATTTACTCGGAGAGTGATGGTAAGCATGGCTCCGTATTTACCTTTACAATACAATTCAAGGATGCCTTGCAACTCCCATCCCAGCTGTATTCAGAACAAGCATCGCTTAAATCGAAAAAAGCGAATATCTTGCTCGCTGAAGACAATTATATAAATCAGCTTGTGCTGACCAAAATGCTCGGCAAACTAGGACACAGCGTTACCACTGTCACGAACGGGAAAGAAGTGATTGAAGCTGCCCGCAAAGACTCGTTCGATATTATATTTATGGATCTTCATATGCCTTTGCTGGACGGTCTCAAGGCTTCCCAGATTATAAAAGAAGAGCTGAAGGAAAAAAGCCCGCGAATTATTGCGCTGACAGCCAACGCTCTAAAAGGTGATCGGGAAAAGTGTCTTGAAGCAGGAATGGATGAATATATTAGTAAGCCTGTAAATAAAGAAAGCTTAAACAAAATGTTGAATCAGTTTATAGGATAATAATACAAAATCCGATCGCCTATTGCGGTCGGATTTTATATTTCTTTCATATCATTGAGATAATCGTATATTAGCAGAATTATGATTCCAGGTGTCTTTCGTACTCATACCAGGAACATAATCGAATAAGAGGAACAACAACCAAGATCGCACCAATATACCATTCCAGAAATACAAACGCAACGATTGATAATAGAATGGATAGAGCGGCTAACCCATTCGCAGCTGTCCCGTTTACGGGTTGATCACTTAATATAATCGATTGACATCCCTTCATAGCTTTAGCATAACAATGGTTATGATACGCCAATAAAGAAAGGAACGATAGACTTACTACCAAGTCATCCTTCGATTCAATCTCAGCATTGCAATGAACACAATAGACGGTTTTGGCTTTTGGCATGTAGTCAGTCATCCTTTCCCCTGTACAACGTCAGATTTAACTATTGTACCACAATATGGAATATTATTAATTCATAGAAAAAGACACTCCACTTGTATTATCACCGGAGCGCCTTTAATTTTTTTGCTGCTATCACATATTCTATTATTTGACTCGAAGCACTTGGCCCACATAAATTGTATAGTTAGCGTCTAAATTATTCCATGATCGTATGTCCGTAATCGTACTGCCGTATCTGCGGCTTAAAGAATAAACCGTATCCCCGCTGACAACCGTATGGTGAATAACATTCGTTTTTTTAACCAAATTAAAACATCTTACCAGTCCATTCACATGTCCTCGAGCTACCGCATCCAAATGCGCACTCGATTTCAACAACGCTGCATCCGCAGTGTTATCTATGAATCCGTTTTCCGTTAAAATCGCAGGCATATTCGACTCTCGCAGCACATGAAAATTAGCTGATTTGCGGCCGCGATCCGTCATTGAGATCAGCTTCATCACTTCCTCATGAATATACGCTTGATAGGTACTTGTCGGAGCTGCAGTTCCTGAATAGATGAAATCTTCGTAGCCTGTACCTCCGCCCGCATTAATATGAATAGACATAAAATAATCTGCACCCCAAGTATTCGCCGCATTTGTTCTTTGGGTCAGCGTTACGGTTTCATCTCCAGTCCGGCTCATTAATACGGAAACATTCTGGTATTCTGCAAGCAGAATGGAGCGAACTTTGGATGCAATTGTAAGCGTTAGGTTTTTTTCCAGCAGTCCGTTAGCAGCAGCTCCTTGATCAGTCCCCCCATGTCCCGGGTCGATAAATATTTTCACCGTATCCATCACCTCCGCTACTATTCTATGAAAAGAAACGCCGATACGCTTGGACATTCTCAACTTGTTTTTACTTTTCTCCTTTTTCACTCAAAAAAGCCTAATCTATTGTAAGCATGCATAAGCTTAACATTATATTCATAGAAGTTATACAAGCCGTACTCTTTGAAAAGGGTTAGGAGTGATAGGACATGAACACACCACACAAAGATTCCTGGGTTGCTAGATATCTTCAACAGCTGCTGAACATCATGCTTCTTTTCCTCGCTGTCATCTTATCCATGTTCCTGATTCGAAAAACGATTGTGATATTGGATACCTTGCTGATTCAAAGCGAGCCGACGTCTTATTATTTTCTAGCTGAGGGAATACTGGTCTATTTTCTCTATTTCGAATTTCTATCTCTTATCGTTAAATATTTCACACATAATCATCACTTCCCTTTACGATATTTTATCTATGTCGGCATTACCGCTATCATCCGTCTTATCATTATCAATCACGAAGATCCATTTCATACGTTTACGTACTGTCTCTCTATCCTTGTGCTGGTCATTACACTATTTATTGCGAACACCAAAAATATGGACGACACTTAGTAATAAAAAAAAGCAAAAAAACGGCGGCAATCTTCTGCCGTCGTTCGCTTAGAAATCATATTACTGCAGTGCCTTTGTCATGAACACGCTCTCCGGATCTTCTTCATAATCCGCGAATGGAGGACAATAGTCGAAGCCGAATTTTTCATACATGATTCTCGCAGGCTTGAAAGCATCCATGGACCCGGTTTCCAGGCTGAGCCTGCGATAACCTCGATTTATAGCTTCAGCAATGATGTGGGACATCATTTGCTTCGCAACCCCTTTTCGCAGATGTCCATCAGCCGTACGCATGGACTTCACTTCCGCATGTTCTGCATCCAGCTCCTTCATTGCACCGCAGCCGAGCAGATCTTCACCTTCCCAGACACTCCAAACCGTAACGCCTGGTTCTTTCAGACCATCCAGATTAAGTGCATGGCAGCTTTCAGGGGATATCTCCATCATATTTTTCAAATGATTCATAATCAAAGCTTGAATTTCACTTCCGCTCAAATCATCCAGTCTAATCTCCATCTCGTGGTGTCACCTTCCTGTTATCATGACAATTTTTAATTTAATTATTTCATCATAACAGGGCTTTTTAAAGTTAGAAAGTACTATTTACATCAGCAGGTGTCCAGTGATCCATGCCCCTGAGTATCTGTTCTGGCTTGTATTGATTCACCTCATCGGATGATAGCTGCCGGCTCCACTTCACTCTCTGACCAGTTACTCCATAGCCCGTATTTCCATATTCCGCATAGACTACAGTCTGCTCACGTTCTGTCTTCCCCCAATTATGCCAGCCTTCCGGGTGGATATGCTCTCCTAGCTCGCAATTGATGAAGGCCGTTTTTGCATGCTCACGCCATGGTCTTCCCAAATAAACCGTTCCCGGCTCAGCATCGCCTGTTAAACGGCATTCCCAGAACACATATCCATAGGGTACATTCTCTGCGGTAGATGCAGCGGTGATGTACGAATAGGAAGCAGATGTTGAATTCAAATCCCTTCTTCTGCGTTTGGAGTAAAGTTCACAGCTATTAAATACAGCAGTTGCCGAGCCAAAAATAAAGTCAACATCACCTTCGATATAACACTCCTCATAATATTGGCGGACGGGCCGTCTCGGGAAGATGTCACGGGGACCGCCAAAGCTCTTTCGTTCGACTGGAGCTTCGGGGAGCGGTCCTGTAAACAGCGTATCCTGGTACCCAAGAAACCGGCAGCGATAAAATGCAACCCGATCACCATCTACATAGACTGCTATCGCCTGCCCTACGTCCTCTCCCCGTCCTGCACTATTCTCTATCGTTAAATTGGATACTACTATATCATCACTCGCAATAAGCAAGGTGTACGTATGAAAAGTATGATAGGGACTTCCATCCGCAAACTTTTTCATAGCATAGTCCCCGTATGTAATGACTGTTTTTTCAGCATCCTCGCCGATCAGATGCACCCCAGGCTTATCTAGAACAATTTTTTCATTGTAGCTGCCATTTCTAATAAAAATCGTACGTATCTCTTGCCCATTATCTGAACTGCTGTCTGGTATTGCATTAATTGCCTCTTGTATGGATGTATAATCTCCAGTCCCATCCTGTGATACAGTAAGGTTGAACATTTAAAATCTCCTCCCTTCAGCAAAAAAAGAACCCGATCAATCAAAATTAGACTGACAGAGTTCTTCTAAGCTAGTAAATGTTATTGTTTATTTTGTTTAAGTGAACGTAAGACATAAATCGTAAGGGCAGTCAGCCCCAACAACGGTATTAGCAGGATAATTAGAGCTAATACGACGTTTTCCCACAAAATAACCAGTAAAATCACCTCATCAGTTGATTTTACTGGTTATTTTAGCACATATTTGAATAATATGTAACCTTGCTTATTCAGCTGTAAAACCCTTCACATCATACATCGATACTTTTGTCTCAAGCAAATAATCCGGTTTTTCTTGATTCCGGCTGTTACGGTGCCCTTCTATATGCGCAGGACTCTTCTCCCATGTCTTCCAGGCTTCCTCAGACTCCCAGCGAATCATAACAACAACTTCCTCGACATCTTCGTCTTTCTTGCGATTTTTCTTCACCATGACCGAGCGGTCAATAAATCCTGGAATTTCTGTCATTGGACCGCCTGGCTTACCGAAACGTTCAACAATTTTATCACTAAATCCTTCTTTTACTGTAATTGCTCTTAATTGAATCAACATCACGGACACCCTCCATTTAATAGATTATCTCTATATCATCATAATCGATAATGATTATCAGTGTCAATTAGAAGGCGTGTCCACGATTAACCATCGAGCTTTATTCATTCTGTTCATCATGCCAATCCGTCGGCAGCATATCGCTTGCATCATCCGCTATGCTCTGAATATCCTCGGAGTATATTAGAGTTATGCCGTAGCCTTCCTCCTGATGTTTACGAAGTGCCTTCTCCTTCACATAACGCGGGCTCCCTGGACCATTCTCTTCGTCATATACGAGTAGGATGTGGTCCGTTTTGCGAAACAACAGCTCGTCTCTTGCTGTAAATTGCCATGGACCTGCATAAGGCTGCTTACTGACGACTCCGTAATAATCTACATTCCGCATGATTTCTTCGTAATACGTTTTTTTATCATCCGACCACTTCTCTTCCGGATTTATAAAGGCAGATATAATGGACAACTTCAGCTCCGGATATTGCTGCTTGAGTTCAACTGCAACCTCGCATGCCCACAGGTCAACACCATATTGTCCGGGAGTGATGATCCACTCCACTCCTTCCTCGATTAGAGGAATCAGCTTGGCACGAAGCGCTTGTTTGATAAAGGGGATACCGGGATGGTTCTGGTTAAATATGCCGAGTTCATGTGCCCGATATCCGGTTACTAATAAATTTTTCATAATATAGCTTTACAATACCGCCCTTCAACGAAAACCGAATTCATTTCTACTATGGTAACATAATTCTTTATTTCTTGTTGACGATAAGCAGCTCTGTTTTTCGTGTCTCATAGGTGTGTACAATCCCCTGCTCTGAAATGACACCCAGTTTGATCAAGCTTGCGATTTTACCAGGATCCGACTTCGACATAAGCTTCCACACTTCCGGGTCCGGCAATGCTTTATATAGCAGCTCATCATCATATTCCTTTCTCTGCTGTACCACTACCTTAGCTTCATATTCTTCCGTCTCTAAGCTGAGAAGCTCCTTCTCCGCGAGATGGCTAATAATTTCAAGACGCAGGCTGGACAACACTTCTTCCATTTCTTTCTTGACCTGTTTCAGCTCAAAATAACGCTGCAGCTGTTCCTCCAAGACTAATCACGCTCCTTTCTAACATGTGTATGCAGGGAGATGAAGTTCAAGACAAACGCGGTAAAAAACGGTTATAGTCGATTATCGCCCATTGTAATCTAAATTTAGCTGTGCTAAGATAGCCTTAACTTTAGGAACGGAGGGATACCGCTATGATTAATTGGATTCGAGTTAGATTTTCTTTTGCCCTTAACTAAATAGGCAAAGACTCTGCCCTTATGTGTAAGGCAGAGAACTCGGATTCGATCTATCATATGCTGGTATTCACAAGATAGAGCGAAGAGGACAGGAGTGAGATCCCTGCCCTCTTTTCGTATACGGAAAAAGGGATACGTATGTAACATTAGGTTAGTCACTTGTACGTACATTTGTGGTATGTACACTTATACCTATATTTACAGGTGCACTTGTCTGTGCTTTCGTCCACTCCTTTTGAGCCGTGAAACCGGCTTTCTCCGAGTTCTCTTTATCCTGTACACAGGCAGATGTTAAGCCTGTGTTTTTTTATTTTCAGGCTAAACTAAGGAGGACTTCATATATGAAACAACCATTTAAAGATAAAGCGATTATTGTTGGCGTGCAGCTAAACAGTCAAGAGGATTTTGAACACTCCATGGAGGAACTGGGTAATCTGGCGAATGCCTGCGACATTGAAGTAGCTGCTGTTCTTACCCAGAAAGCCGAGCGGGTTCATCCCGCCCACTACATGGGAAGCGGTAAGCTTCAAGAACTTAACGATCTGCTTGAGAAGCTGGAGACTTCCATTGTTATATTTAACGATGAGCTCTCCCCTTCCCAAGTCCGTAATCTTGAAAAAAGACTGGATGCGGCTGTGCTGGACCGGACTACGCTTATTTTGAACATTTTTGCAGAGAGAGCGAGATCAAGAGAATCCCAGCTCCAAGTTGAGCTCGCAAGGCTTCAATATGTGCTCCCAAGATTGTCCGGGATTAGTTCATCATCAGGAAGGCAGCGAGGCGGAGTAGGTACCAAGAACAGAGGCTCCGGTGAAACAAAGCTGGAGCTGAGTCAAAGACGGATTGAAGACAAAATTACCGAGCTGAACCGAGAGCTGGAAATTCTCGTTTCGCAGCGTGAAACTCAGCGCAGACGGCGTCAGAAAACCGAAATGCCTGTGGTCAGTCTGGTTGGATATACAAATACGGGAAAATCCAGTCTCATGAATGCGATGCTTGAAAAATATGATGCAGCCAGCGACAAAGCCGTTTTAGCTAAAGATATGCTGTTTGCTACCCTACAAACGTCGGTTAGAAAAATATCGCTGCCTGACCGCAAGAGCTTTTTGTTGACTGACACGGTTGGTTTCGTCAGCAAATTACCGCATCATCTCGTGAAGGCATTTCGTTCTACATTGGAGGAAGTGCTTGAATCTGATCTGCTGCTGCATGTAGTGGATGCAAGCAACCCGGATGCTGAGCAGCTCATTGAGGTAACGAACCAGACATTAAAAGAGCTTGGTGCAGATACCATCCCCGTACTCTATGTTTATAACAAGATGGACTTGAATGCTTCCTTAAGTGAAGATAGACAAATCCGTAAGCCCGCCCTATTTGTTTCGGCGAAGACAGGCAGCGGACTGGATCGTCTTGAAGAGGCGATTAGAGAGCGGCTGTTTGGACATTATGAAAAGGCCCAGCTGAACATTCCATACGATCAAGGACATCTGATCTCCTATTTCCATGAGCATGCGAATGTTGAGCATCTGGACTACGAGGAAGATGGGACTAAACTAACTATTGAGGCTTCGCCAGTTGAGATCAAAAAATGGACTCACCTTCAAGCTGAATAGTCAATATTGCAAATAATAAAAGCGCTTCTGTTCTAATGACAGAAGCGCTCTTTCATTCATTACTATTTTAAAGGATATGTCCAGAAATATTCGGTCATGAGTCGATCAGCGAATTGTTTGTCCTTTAACAGCGAGTCACCGGACAAGATGCGGAACTGAGAACTGTGCGCTGCAATGGATTGAACCTTGTTCAGCTTGAAATCCTGAATGTCGTAGGATACATCAGGTTCACCCAGCGCTTCTCTATGACCTTTGGAGAAAGCCACACATTGCACTTTCGGTCGTCTGTTTTTATCCATCGCTTCCACGACACGAACGACCGCTTCCCCCGTTGCATCATGGTCAGGATGAACGCTGTAACCCGGATAAAATGTAAACACGATCGTTGGATTCAGCTCTTCGATCAACGCCGAAATGGCACCGTCCAGCAAATCTTGATCTTCAAATTCGATCGTTTTATCGTGGAAACCAAGCATGCTCAAATCCTGAATACCGATAGCTCGGCAGGACTGCTTCAGTTCTTCTTTACGGATCTCCGGCAGCGTCACACGATTTGCGATGGGCGGGTTGCCCATATTACGCGCCATTTCTCCTAATGTAAGACAAGCATATGTAACATGAGCGCCTTCACTGATAAGTTTGGCTAACGTTCCGGATATTCCGAAAGATTCATCATCCGGATGCGGAAGCACTACTAGTATATTTTGCATGATAAGAACCTCACTTCCTTAAAACAATGTTCTGCTAAGCAGCAAAGACACGACTAGACGACCTTCTTTGTCATGACCTGCCAGCAGAATGCGACCTTGTTCATTCTCTTCCCAATGCGTTAAGCCTTCCGTATATACCCATCCGTCACTTAACTTTAAACCTACGCGGTAATAGGTGTCACCTACTATGGTTCCTTTAATATATTTTACGGGTATATTCTTGATGAAGTTTGCTGCCGGCTGCTTCGTGCTATCATTGTGGGCTGCATATGCGCCCATCGTCATTTCCATATGAAGATACAAATCTTCATTAGCGTACCGGTCAAGCTGCTCTTGGACAAGCGCTTTATTGATTAACTGCATAATAATACCTCCGTTACTCCTGCCATCCATGAAAGATCATAGATATGATTTCTCGTAACCTTTACGAACACAAGCACGTTCGATTGCAGGCTCTTATAGCAGTATAGCTTAAACAAAAGCGAAAATAAAATGATTGCTTGTAAATTTTAACGTTACACCGCGAAACTAGTCTGTTGATTGCTGCGTATATGGAAGAGTGATGATGAAATTATTAGGAGGCTGCTTATTATGTCATTCTTCAACAAAATGCTTGCTAAAGTGGGAATCGGTGCTGCGGAAATCGACACGCTGTTAGAAAAAACTACCTATGTTCCGGGTGAAACAGTAAAAGGCGTCGTTCGCATTAAAGGCGGCAGTGTGGAGCAAGACATTGAGAAAATCTATATCCAGCTAATGACTCGCTATATTCGTGAGCAGGATGACCGCAAAGTAGACTATAATTATACACTCGCTAAATTTAATGTTTCTAAAAATCTGCGTATTGATAGCGATGAGCAGCTGGAGATTCCGTTCTCCTTCCCTCTGCCGCTTGAAACTCCTGTTACGTATAATCGCCAGCCCGTTTGGCTTAGCACAGGGTTAGATATTGAAATGGCAATTGATCCAAAAGACCATGATTCGATTCAGGTGGAGCCGCATTATTATATGTCTGCCATTTTTGAAGCGGTGGAGTATCTCGGATTCAGTTACAAGACTTCTTCCTGTGAGCATGCCTCAAAGCTTGGGCGTGGAGTTCCTTTTGTTCAAGAGTTTGAGTATTATCCGAGCAGTGCATTCTCCGGTCGGGTTAAGGAACTGGAGCTCATGATGAATTTGGACCATGACGGCATTCATGTGCTCGTTGAAGTTGACCGAAGATCTCGAGGGCTCAGCGGATTCTTTGAGCAGGCCTTTGATATGGATGAGCGCCATGTCAGACTCTATTTCGATCGCGCGGATATTGCTCAGGGCGCGGAGCATATTGCCCGTCAGCTTGAACGTGTCATTCAAGATCAGTCCAGATAACATAAAGAAGAACGCTGAACCATTCTCATTTTTATTGAGATGTCCAGCGTTTTTTTGAATTTTAGACAACGATAGAAACAAGCATTATTTCGTTCTTACGACAACATTTTTGGAAATCAATCGGTGAACCATGAAGATGACGATAATCAGTGCCAAGGAAGCTACAAGTGCAGTAAGAGCCGTAAATTGGAATGGCTGAATCGAGAACATATCTAAAATAAGATTCCCTGCATCACGGCCTCCCCATAACGCATCAAGCAGGAATATCCCTAACAGACCACCTGCGATAGATATAAACCCTCCGGTAACACCGAAGCGATAAAAGCTCATCCCAATCATCCATCCCACTAAGTAATAGATTAACACCTGTATTGCAAAGATGACAAAAGGCATGAGGCTAATTTTCCCATGTCCGAATGATTGGATTCTTGTAAATGACTACATACAAAAAAGGCCGGAAAGAGAACTTCCTCTCTTACCAACCTTATAGTGCATTTCATATGAGCGTTGCTCAAGAATTAAGTAAGCAGAAAGCTTACAGCGAGTATTATCCCGATGATGCTGATCAGCGACATCCAGGCCAAAGGCCTTGCATGATTAATCGTCCAGCCGTACCCCATTCTCTTCTCTACAAATATTGCAGGGTCCTGCGGATTGAAATAGAACATTCCCAGCTTCCACATATCATCATTACCATGAGGTTCCATGGAAGAAGGTGCTCCCTCAGAACGCACTCGGCTTCCGCCTTGACCTGTTGTGTAATACATAATCGCCACTCCGAGCAGTATTACGAATACAACGACGGCAACAACGGCAGCAATGACGCCTGCATCCACAGGATACAGCATTGTAAACTGCATGAAATTGAACAGAAGCACAATCATTAAAGAAGTGACTAGATTAAACATCGAATTTCGCATCCGAAATACTTTGTTTTTACCCAATGATATTGCAGCATTATCTGTGTCTACCTGTTGTTTGCTGCGATAGATCATCGTGTTAATGAACATAAACAGCAGAGTCATCAGCACTTGAAAAACGACGGGCATAAAGACCGTTCCAATGCTTTTGTCACGAATCGTCGTCGGGTTTCCCTGCAGGTCATACTGAAATGGAATTTGATCCGGAAAGCGATCATAATTCAGCATAGTAAAGATCGCAGTAAAGATAATAATGAGCACGTGGATCAAATACCACTTGTTCGATACAACCAGCTTTTGCTTGCGGAATGAGGTATCAATGGTCAGCTTGGCACTTTTTTGAGGAGCAGGCAAATGATCGGCCTTGTATTTCTTCATTTTCTTGTGGTAATAAAACAAAGCAATGAAATGAACGATGACAACTGCAAAAATATAAATGATCATCCAAACTCCCTGCTTGGAGGCTTCTTGACTCGAAGATACTCCCCACAAACAAGCGGCAAGAAGAACGATTTGCGATAGGATGATGAGTGTTGCGTAGCTTTTTCTCATTTGTTTGAGCGGCTCACTATGATAAACCTCTTCACTGACGGTTATACCAAAACTCTCTGTCTGACGGGTAAAGTATGGCGTAAAAGCAATCAGTAAGGTAATCGGTAAAAACATGGCTCCTAGCAGTACAAAATGTATCCATTGCATAGACATCTCTCCTTTTCAGTTATCTTCAGGTGTTCTGCTGCGGCTTAATATCCGTGTAGATCTGTTCTACCATCGTTTGCAGCTTTTCTTTCGTCATTCCGCGAAGTATGGCTTCTGCAATGATGGGTCGTAGCTGCCGCTCTTGTCTCTCCGTAAAGTCATCATCTGCCTTCGGCATTCCGTCTGGATTTACGACAACTCCCTTTTGACGATGGACATGGATGTAATCTTCCTGCTTCAGCAAATTGTAGGCTTTGTTTACAGTATGAAGATTAATGCCAATGTCCTGCGCCATACTTCGAACGGAAGGGAGTGCTTCTCCCGGCGCAAGCTTGCCGCTAGCAATGCCTTCAATAATTTGATTCGTAAGCTGAGTATAAATAGGCAGATCCGATTCCATATCTAGCTCAATTATCATTTGTATGGGTACACCTCCGATGCAGTTATTATAACTGTTATATATGTAGTATAACAGATACTTTTTGCATATGTAAATAGGCGTTACTTTTTAATCGTTCCATTTTTGACCGTCTCAGACGCTCCATTTTTGACTGTCTCTCTTCCAGTTGCTTCGCAAAAGTCGTTCGTCATCCAAAAATTCCGCTGGCGGGTTTAATGCTTCAGATTTCGGCTGTGCTTGAAATCTCTTAATCTAACAGATCTTAAATGCAAATTGACTGCTTTCCAGACGCTCCATTTTTGACTGTCTCTCTCCAGTTGCTTCGCAAAAGTCGTTCGTCATCCAAAAATTCCGCTGGTGGGTTTAATGCTTCAGATTTCGGCTGTGCTTGAAATCTCTTATCTAACAGATCTTAAATGCAAATTGAATGCTTTCCAGACGCTCCTTTTTTGACTGTCTCTCTCCAGTTGCTCCGCAAAAGTCGTTCGTCATCCAAAAATTCCGCTGGTGGTTGTATCTAAAAAAAGACACCTATTTTAAGCTCCTGCCCGTTGCTTAACGAAAATAGAGCAGCTGCCATCCGGCAAGCTGCTCCATGCAATTTCCATCTAAGGTTTCTCTTTATTTGAACTGAAATCCAAACAATCATGTGACCTCGTATATATTCCCTATTTCCATTCTATTCTTAATGATCTAAACCTGAGTATACACCCTCTCCTTGATTTTCGAGTAGTCTGCGGAACAGAAAGACAAGATTCAACAGCAGAAGGGTTTCGGGAGACTTTAGCTGCATATCCAAAAGTCGTTCTAACTTCATCAGTCGATAGGCCGCCGTATTGCGATGAATAAAAAGTCTTGAGGACAATTCATTCATTTGGCCATGACAAGAAACATAGGTTTCCAGCGTTAACAGCAACTCAGGGTCAGCCTCTTCCGCTGCCTGTAATCTTCCTAAATAACGGTTAACATACAGCCGCATGTTTTCCGGAGGAATATCTTTTAGCATTGCGCTGAGATCCGATTGAACAACAGTGTACCCACCATCTGTCACAGCCATATCCCCTCCTTATTGCATAGAATAGTTACGCTGCTATGAGCATACGGTTGTCTAACTGAAAATTGGTCATCTTTTCATCTTAAATTCCTATGAGCTTGGCTGGGTTAGTAGCAACCATTCGGTAAATATCATCTGGAGAGAACTGATAATCAAGCATCGTCGAAATCATGGTACGCATTCCTTGTACTGGTGTTGGAGCCGCACGAATACCATAATCGGTTCCAAGCACAAACTGATCAATACCCACTTCTCTTATCGTTTTCATCCATGCAGTGGCATTGGAAAAACGTCCAAGCTCTGCTCCCATGTCCATATATTCTTTTTCTACATAATAATGTGTTCTAGGTACATCCGGATATAACCAGTCTACAAGGCATGCTTCTAGAAAAGCTCCTCTGGCTGCAGCTGCTTTCTGCTGCTCGACCGTCATTTGTCCGCGCACCGGGTGAGCTATCAGAACCTTTTGGATGTTGTACTCTTCTGCCAGATCCAGCAGTCTTAGTGCTTCAGGTACGGACACATGTCCTGTATTCAAATAAACATCTGGATTCTCTGCAATCATGGACAATATTTCATCCAGCTCTTCTGATACGGGACCTTCAAGCGGAATGGAGGTAGCTACAGGCAGCTCTTTTTCAGCAAACTTCGGAAAAGCGTCCTTAAAGGGAACCAGCTTACCATCAATCAATGTCGACTCTCGTTCGGCAGAGTGTTTTGTACAATGAGACCCAAAGCTAATGAATCGGCAGCCCTCTTCCATATGAAGTGCCGTCTTCACAGATCGAGGATTTATACCTCCATGACAGGAGTTCATCAAATATCCTCCATACGTATGTATACCAGGCACATGTCTGTTAACAACCCATGCCATTCCCGATGCCCAGCCAAACACATCATAATAGACGATGCTTTTCATTCCAGCAGCTGCTGCTTCTTGAGCTACTTGAATCGGATCCAGATGTCCCGGATTAGAGTTCAGAACAGGACCTGCGTGTACGTGGCTATCAATAGCACCTATTAATAATTCATCCGGAAGCTCCATTGATCTTCGGTAGAAGGATTCGTTCCATTTAGAGCGATCCGGTTCTCTTTTCTGAACAGACTCCACATTTCCATTTAAATTCAGTTCTCGGTTTAACATCCTACATTCCTCCAAGTATTAGATTAGAATTACATATCATCCTTTAACTGCCCCGCTCATCACACCAGCAATAATACGTGAACTAAAAGCGAAATAAATGACGGCTACCGGCAGCATGGACATGACCATCCCTGCCATGAGCTGGGGATAGTTGGTGCTGTACTGTGATTTGAAATAAGACATGCCTAACGGTACGGTACGAAGTGATTCATCATTCAACAGCACAAGAGCAAACGAAAATTCATTCCAACAAGAAAAAAACTGTAAGATAGCCACCGTAGTAAGCACAGGTACTGACATCGGTCCTACGATTTTGAACATCGTTCCGCTGAATCCCAGGCCGTCTATAGCGGCGGCTTCTTCCATTTCTTTAGGAATGGCGACTATATAGCTGCTGATAAGCATGATTGGGAGCGATAAATTAAATGCAATATAAGGAATAATCAGGGTGTACCATTGATCGGCAAGCCCTAAATTTTTAAACAGCAGATATATGGGAACCAGCAAGGCATGAATCGGTACCAGAATGCCAAACAAATAATAGAAAATCATTAGTTTTTTCCCTCTAAAATTGAGGCGAGCTATAATGTAGCCCGTTACGAAAGAAATAAGGACAATGCCTAACACTGAAAAGAAGGTTACCCTGGCGCTGTTCCACGATAACTGCAGCATATTTGTCAGTTTGAGTGCCTCTAAGTAGTTTTCAAAATGGAGATTTTTCGGCAGGCTTAGAATATTATTGGCGAATTCTGGTTGTGTCTTTAGGGAAGAATAAACGATCCAGACGAGCGGATAAATACAGCTAAAAGTAAAGATGCTCAAAACGGTATTAACAGCAAGGTAGGCGGCTTTAGGTGTGAACTTTTGAACACTTCGGTGTTTCCTCAGCTCCAGTTGCATTAAAGGGTACCCCCTCTCTCGTTCTGGCGCTTCTGCATCAAGAGTGTACATAGCAGGATAATAAGCATAGTCAGAGTGATGATTGCTATGGCCAGTGCCGACCCATAGCCGTAGCGGAAACGAAGAAAGGAAGTTTCATAGGCATAAAGCGCCATTACGGATGATGCATTGCCCGGTCCGCCACCGGTTAGTGCGTATACGTGTTCAAAACCGCGCATATTATTGGCGATGCAGAGAAGGGATGCTACTAACAGTGTTGGTTTTGCTAGCGGAATAATGATATACCATGCCTTGCGTATGCCTGTTGCTCCGTCTATTTCAGCTACTTCAAGTACTTCTTTGTTAATGGATGAGAGGCCAGCAAGCATCAGCAAGGTGAAAAATCCTATGTTCTGCCAAGACAGTGGGATAGACACCAGCAAAACAATGGGATCCGTTAAATCCAGCCACGACTGCGTTAGCTGTTCAAGGCCAGCTCCCCGTAGACCTCCGTTAAGCAGACCGTAGTTATAGTTGTAAATCATCATCCATAAAAAGGCGATGATTACGGGGGCTAGAGTGGATGGAAAATAACTCATCGTACGGTGAAGCCCTTTCAGCTTGACCAGCTTCGACATCAGCAAGAGTGCAAATATAAAGCCTAGTCCTACTTGTCCGATTAATCCATACACCGTCATCAATACATTATTTACAAAAGCATTCCAAAACACTTCATCCTGCATCAGCTCTTTGTAATTGTCCCCTCCAATAAACGTCTTCTTAGGTCCGCCCGTCCAAGAGAAGAAACTGTCACGAAATGCTAAAAGGATAGGGAGAAGCACGACAAAAGAATAAATCAACAATCCTGGAAGAAGGTACGCCAAAAGTAACCACCTCTTCGGCCGTAGCGCTTTGCCCATATTCCGATATCACCCCTTTCATAAACTGCCAAATGATCAAGTTACAATAATACGTTTTTATAGGAAGTTAATGTTTATACTCTATCAAGGGTTGTTTAGAAACGTCTCGTATGCTCGTTGTGTACTTTTTGCAAAATCCTCAGGCGTTATGGAACCTGCCATAACTCCCTGAATTTCTGTATTAATGACCTCTACGACGGAAGCATCAAACCACAGATCAAAGATTTTAGTAGCTTCGGCAGCGTCGCTGGCTTCATATGCCGCCAGTGCTACGGGGTGAAGCTGTGCGGTGTCAAACTCCCCGGGATTGTAGGCAGGAAATCCGCCTACTTCCGCCATTAACTTAGCGCTGCTTGGGCCTGTCATATACTCGAGCAGTGTCATAATCGCATCCATTTTCTCTCCCACCTCTACATCGGAGTTGACGCTGTAATACACCCCTGCTCCGCCAGATGAACTCAGCGAGTTGCCAAGCCCGCCTTCTGCGCCTGGAAAGACAGCTACACGAGTAGCCTCGGTAATATTGTCAGGCGCATTGTTGACAATGTTCATCGCTGACCAGATACCGCTGACAAATGCAGCAGAGCGCCCTTCGAAATAGTAGTTGATCATCATCTCGGTATCTATGGAATTAAGATCCTTATTTAGATACCCAGCATCTGCGAGATCGCTCATTACCGTAATGGCTTTAACAAACCCATCGTCAGTAAACTTGGCCCCATCTTTGGCTAATATGGATTCCGTCCATTTCGGACCAGTAAATCGATCAGTCAACGCACTGATCCAACTGGATAGTGCATACCCTTTGGATTTGTCTCCGTATGAAAAGAGATGAATACCTTTATCCTCCAATTTCTTGCCTGCATCCATCAATCCATCCCATGAGGTTGGAAATTCAGTAAATCCTGCTTCTGCGAATAATTGTGCATTGTAGTAGATCAAATGTGTTGGACCGGCAGCAATCGGAATTCCATAAACTTGACCATTGCGTGTACCCGCATCTAATGTTCCTGGGCGGTACCCGTCCCTCCATACAGGGCGTTTATCGAGCTCCGGATTGAGCGGGAGTACAATTTCGTTGTTTACGAAGTTAGTCATCCAGGAGCCGGGAACAATAAATACATCGGGCATGTCATCTGCGGCTGCAAGAGATTGTGCTTTAATCGAATAATCCTCGTTCTGCAGCTGTTCTTCTACTACCTCGACGTCAGGATAATCCTCCCTGAACCGTTCCAGGCCGTCAAGAACCGCTGTATCCTCTGGACTTTTTCCTATATTGGACTTCTGGTAGCGATGCATTAGCGTAATCGTGATTTTACCATCGCTTTCTGCCCCATTTTCATTATCTGAGGAAGTTCCGCATGCACTTAGTCCACTCGATGCCGCAACAACCAGAGCTAGAATGAAAGTTAATTTCCTCATCTCTCTCCACTCCTTTGTATTCTTTCAGAAACATTTAGAATCCAAAATTGGATACAATCTTGAGTAAAAAAAATTCACTGGAAAATCTCTTTTAAATTTAAAATATTCGTCGTCTTTTCCGTAAAATTCAGGGAGCTTTCGATTTGCCAGAGGTGGTCAGTCATGATTCGTACTGCCTCTTGTTCGTCCTTCCGGATAATTGCAGATATTAATTCCTCGTGGTCATGACAAAAGCTTTGATTAGTTCCATAGAGCGCTATAATTACCGAAGTAAGCGAAATTAGTTCTTCTAGAAAATGATAATAATAGTAATTATCTGCGAGCTCAGCTAGCTTCAAATGAATATCTACGGTTACATCTAATGCGCCGACAATGTCCCCATTATGGCTGGCCTGATGTTCTTCTTGGATGAGCGCCGTCAGCGGGGTCAATTGTTCCGGCTTGACTATTGTACAGAGCTTCTTGACCATAGAAGCTTCAATTACCCTTCTCATTTCAAAAACCTCTCTCGCTTCTTGGGCACTTGGACAAGACACAAATGCTCCACGATATGGAATAACCGTAACAAGCTTCTCTATAGCTAGTCTCCTGAGTACATTACGAATGGGAGTGCGGCTTACTTCAAAAGCTTCCGCCAATGAATCCTCAACCAATTGCGTATTCGGAAGCAGCTTATGCTGAGTAATCGCTAATTTTATAGCCTTGTAGATTTCTTTCTCCTTTCTTTTATTCATCTTTTCACTCCGTCTCTTAGATATGTTACTTTCTCAATTTAAAGAATTTTATTGATTTGATATCTATGATAATTTTAGTGATACATAAGGTCAATATAGATAACATAATTTCGGAACCGTGCACAAAAAATTAATAAAAAGATCATTTTTGCGTCAAAATTTTATATTTATTGGTCATACATCACCTATTTATGTAAACTTACCTACGATTATGATGTGCGCATCTCAACATTGCCTATAGAATGTGCCTCTCAAAGTATTTAGATTCTCGACAAAATTCCATTAGGCTGCTTTGAGAGAGAAAAAAATACGGTGCCTGGTGAAGACACCTGGAACCGCATTTGACTAGCTTGTTTTTGAAATTTTTGGACTTGGCGCTGTCCATTGTTCCCATTCGGTGAGAGTTTTGAAGGCATCCTCATTCTTCTCGCCGCACATTGCAGGCTCTGATTTTAATCTGCTGCATACTTTAGGTCTTTCCGGTAAACCGAAAATTTTGCATTTGTTATCATCTGTCAATTGAACGCATCTCACACCCGCCGGTTTACCCTCAGGCATCCCTGGTATTGGAGAGGATATCGACACTACAATACAACACGCACCACACCCGGTTCTACATTCCATTTGCTACATCTCTCCTTTAGGCCAGTAAGCTCCTGCATGATTATCTGTACTAGCTTATGCGAAGGATATAGCGCATTATAACTGCTTGTTCTAACCTATTTTTACACTGTAGCGATGAAGCTGCCCCGGAGCCCCTTTAAACTGCAGCCTCTTGCTTTCGATCAGTGACCGCAGCCGATATTCTAAAAAATCTTTGCGTATATGGTAATGATGAAGCTTAACGAGCACCTCGCCAACCACTTTTGAGGCAGGAACATATTGATCAGGAAAATGAACAGCCTGCTCGGAAATCACTTCACCCAGAACGGCATCTAATCCATCATCCCCGCTGTATTTAAACTGCTTGTTCTCCCACAGCTTTAACGGCATCGATTCAGCCGATACTTCCTCCCATTCCTTCGAGTATTTCGCTCTATCTTCATCACTAATGATTTCTCTCTGATCAAGTCCTTTTAACATCGGGATAAAATCAACCGCTTTTAGCTGAGCGAGGCTCACGGGAGACAGAGCCGCAGAATAGGCTGCTGATACCTGCTCATTTTTCTCGTGCGTAGAAAGACTTATATATGAAGCTGCCGCATTATTTAAAGCAATCTGGACATCACGGTTTCTAAGCAGATAGGCAGCAAACCGAAGCCCGATCTGATCATGCGTATGCTCTCCATGCCAAATCGTAACACTGCTGCCGTCGGGAATAGCTTCAATGGCTTTAATCACTGTCCCAATCTGATGATCCGGATTATAGGTGTACAGCCTGCCATAGTTGGATAGCCGCTGCGACAGCCAGGATATTCGTTCTCTTTCCCCATCCGTCGTATCTATGCTCGCAAGCGGCCCATAGCTGAACCAATCATTAAATGAAAGCACTTTGTGTGAATGGCGAATTCCTGCTTTATGTAATGCAGCTTTCATGACTCCCTGCTCTGACATCCCAAACATTAAATGCACATGTTGCTCCGTCATGTATGCCACCTCTTTCTATTAGGGATGTAACTAATCTATTTCCACTCAGAAGAATGTTATACCTGATTTTGGCTTTACGTAATATCGATTGGATACACCGGGCACTCCTGTAAAGTCCAGCCTCTTCTCAGCGATTAATGATCGAAACCGGTATTCAATAAAAGCGACACTCATCAGCTCAGGACAACGTTTCAATATTGGATCCATTAAATGTCCTGCCAAAATAAAATCCTTATGTCTTACATCCTCATCCTCAATTAGATGAATACTAGAATATTGTTCTCGTATAATTTCCATAATAATTTCATCATAAGCGTTATCCGGTAAAAATTGCAATTCTCCTTCTTTCCACACTCGCAGCATTTCACTTCGGCTGGATAAACCCAGCCATTCATTCGCTAACTTCTCTCTCTTATCCGCATTGAGAATCTTTCCCGAAGTATTCAGTAAGAGATAAGCGACATCTTCAGTTTGAAGCTGTCCCAGGGTCAGCCGTTCGATGTCTTCATCAATTGATGATGGCCTATCTGCAGGAAGCAATCGCTCGTATTCCTCTGTGATGTTCACCAGACAGATCTCCGCCTTAACATCTCGAAGCAGGTATAGAACTAAACGCGTAAAAATGTAATCATGCGCATTATTGCCTGCCCAAATCGTAATCCTCTTATTATTTGGGATTTTTGCCAAGATAGGCTTCATTGCCGAAACATGGTGTAATCCATTCGCCCAAAAATGATCATAGCCTAAATGATTCATCATCCATAGAAAACGCTCCATCTCAAAGCGCTCTTCATCAATATGACGAAGGGGTCCAACCGAATAGAAATCTTCAAAGCTATATACCATCGAACTTTCGCGAATACCTGCTTTTGATAGAGAAACTTTAAGAGTGCCTGCATTAGAAAGGCCAGATGTAATATGGATATTTGGAGGAGAATTTTCACGTGACTGCCTGTCGATTCGAGACGCTTCCAGACATTCTCTCCATGCCAGCTTTATCTTTAGAGCCAGGTCGTTACTCTCTAACCTTTCCCCATCGGCCTCTACATTGCTTTGTTCCAGCACGTAATGAACAAATTGCTTCAATTTGTAAGAATCCACCTCATTGATTTCGTTGATATAGTTCGGCCTAATTTTCACTCCTCCTTCTTGAAATACAAATCTATCCAGCTTTCATAGAGTGATCAATAATATCTTCGAGACCTGCAATGCTCCTTGATCAATTTATAGGTTGCGAGCTCCACCACCTCAATCCGGCTTTTTGAATCAGGTGAATGAATCATTTTTCCGTCCCCGATATATATACCTACGTGATGGATGCGGCCTTTTCCTTCTTCATAGGCAAAAAAAAGCAGGTCACCTGGTTGCAGCTCATTACTCGCTACTTCAGTACCTGCCAGAGCTTGATCTGAAGCATCCCGCGGAATCATGATACCTTGAGATGCATACATACTATTTGCAAAACCTGAGCAATCATAGCCGTACGCAGACAAGCCTCCCCACAGATAGGGCAAATCTAGGAACCTGTTCGCTTCTTCTACAATATATCCTCCAATGTTACCCACTGTACTGGACTCAGATAAGACACTGTCATGGATCAAAATGACATCCTTTCTATTCAGCACCCCTACGCCATGAGGAGATTCGACAAATACCCTTGCTCCTTTTTCCTCGATTAATGGAAGACTGGTTAAATAGCTCAACTCCAAAGACTCCCGCTCCGCAGCTCCCGCCTCAAGTAAATTCATTACAGCGTATTTAGCACGAACCTGCACCTTTTTCACGGACTTGTTATTCCACTCCGAGAGCTGAACAGAAGGAATCCATCCCGGATATCCGCGAGGATCTTTAAGGGAAGGCTGACTAGGAATACGGATATTGGCCCAGCCGTCGTCCAGCTCATGAACAACAACCTCTGAAGCATATAAAACCTGTGTTTGAGTGCGATTAGAGGCACATAGATCCAGCCGCTCCTCAGTGGCTAGCTGGTTTACCCAAGCACCTATGTCAGCAGGGTTGTGCAGTATCTTCAAATCCATCTCTCTTGGAGATTTTGGCGTAGTCCAAACCGTTGCGACCGGAACAGATACCGTCATTCTCTTTTCTCCTGATTCAGTTCTTGTCATCCTATTACCTCCATTCCCTCTTTTATCTGTACATCTGCTATGCCCAGTCCTGGCGTATCCGAAAAACGCATGATTCTGCCATTATAGATCACGCCGCCTCGTACATCTTCACGATTCATCATTAAAGGCGCATCGAAATCAAATCGAGTTATATTTTTTTTGCTGGCCGCAAAATGAGCTGCTGCGGTTACCGCAACCTTGGATTCGATCATGCTTCCGACCATGCATTCGACTCCGTATACCTCTGCAAGCTGGTTAATGATCTGAGCTTTATATATTCCTCCTGCTTTCATGAGCTTAATATTAATCAAATCAGCGGCTCGGTTTTGCAGCACCTCAAGCGCCTGAGCAGGTGAAAATACACTTTCATCGGCCATAATGAGCGTTTCTACCGAATCCGTAACGGTCTTGAGTCCAACGAGATCATCTGCTCTTACCGGCTGCTCCACCAGCTCAATATTAAGGTCAAGATCCTCCATCTTTCGAATGGAGCGAACGGCATCTTTAACCTGCCAGCCTTGATTTGCATCCAATCTTATCTTCACCTCACTGCCAACCCTGCTGCGGATCTCTTTGATACGCGCAATATCCTCTTCGATCAAGCCTTTGCCAACCTTGATTTTCAGCACGTTAAACCCTTCTTGTACACAGCGTTCAGCATCATCCGCCATCTCTGCAAGAGTACCGACACTTACTGTGAAATCTGTCTCAATCCGGTCGCGATATCCGCCAAGGAATTGGTACAGCGGCATGCCGCTGTACTGTGCGAGCAGATCATAGATCGCCATATCGAGGGCGGCTTTTGCACTGCTGGAACCAACCATGACGGTATGGATGGTTTGAAAAAGATGTTCATATGACAGCACACTTTGACCTAGAAGCACAGGACTTAAAGTATGAATGATTGCGGATTCAATGCTGTCCAGACTGTCTCCTGTAATGACGATCGTAGCCGGAGCTTCTCCCCACCCGATCCGTCCATCGCTTGTCGTCATACGAACTAGAACAGATTCGCAGTGCGTTACAGTTCTCAGGGCAGTCTTGAAAGGCTTGGTAAGCGGGGTGTATTTGCGCATGACCTCGATATTTTGAATATACACTTTGATGTACCTCCTTGTTATTTAAGCGAAAGAAGACTCTTACAAATACTTAAGTGTTTTAAGGTGTGTATCTAAGACTGCTGTCGCTCCCAAAGGTACGGCAATGTTCGGTGACCCGTGCCCAATGCAGAAGCCTGTCATGGCAGGCCTTGCAGCCTTAGTTATGTAATGGTTGATGACCTCTTCCAGAGACAGAGATCTCTCGCGTTTGTCCGGAATACAGTTATGAAAATCTCCTACAATAATGCCTGAAGCATCAGACAGCTTCCCGGCCTGAAAGAGCTGGTTCAGCATTCGGTCAATCCGATAGGGTTCCTCATCAATATCCTCGATAAGCAGAAGTTTACCTGTTGTGTCGATTTCATACGGTGTTCCAAGGGTGCTTACGATAAGCGACAAATTCCCTCCAACTACAGGACCCTCTGCTGCACCCGGCACAAGTGTCTTAAGCGGAGAAACAGCCTCTGAATACAGCGGAACCTGCCCCTCAAACAATAATCGAAATCCTTCCATCGTTTGCGGATGAACATCATCTTTAGCTAGGCAAGTCAGCATAGGACCATGAAAGGTGACAAGACCTGTTCTTTTATAAATGGCTTGATGTAAAAAGGTTATATCACTGTAACCCCAGAAAATTTTCGGGTGTCGTGCTATTTGATCATAATCCAGTAAATCTGCAATCCGGGCTGTGCCGTATCCTCCCCTGGCACATATGATTGCTTTGATGCGTGAATCTGCGAACATTTCGTTAAGCTCTCGAGCTCTTTCTTCATCCGTACCCGCTAGATAGCCGTACTCCATATATACCGTCTTGCCGAAATGGACTTGAAGTCCAAGCTGATTTAGGTAATCCGCAGCTCTTGTTATTCGCACTGAATCTCCATGACTTGCAGGCGCGACAATGCCTACGGTATCACCGGCTTGCAGCAGCTCTGGGTATAGACCTACCATTTTTCCACCTTCTCTCCTCTTCATGTGCTGTAGAGAAACGAACTCCCAGTAATCTATTTCAGATTACCGGGAGAAGATGTGATACTGGGCTAAATGCCCGCTTGAGATTATATCCCTTAAACTTGCCATGTCCTCCGATAATCCTCTGGTCCACTCATTTTTATAAGAACAGTTATTCTAACTCCGCAAACTTGTAATCAATATAACCGTAAGCATGACGCAATACGCCGCTTAGATTATCTTTTTGCATATATACGGAGTTATAGAAGTACATCGGTAGAATTGGCATCTCTTCCATAAGTATGCTTTCAGCCTCATGCAAATACGCGAATCGTTTTTCTACATCAGGTTCGTTATAAGCATCCTCAATTAATTTGTCGTATTCACTATTAGACCAGCCTGTCCGGTTATTGGGACTGCCTGATACAAAGATATCCAGGAAGTTAATTGGATCGGCAAAATCGGGAAGCCAGGAGCTTCTAGACATTTGGAATTGCAGGCTTTTTTGCTCATCAGTCAAAACCTTACTTTCCTTGCTCGCAAGCGTAATATCGATGCCGAGATTGGATTTGATCATGGCCTGCATCGTTTCAGCAATTTTCTGATGAAGATCATTCGTATTATAAGACAAGGTCACGGCAGGAAGAGTGCTATACCCTGCTTCCTCCATTCCTTCAGCCAGCAGACGCTTTGCCTCCTCCATATCAAACTTCACCAGCTCGCCGCCGACTTCGCGGAAGTCGCTTCCATCCCCTTCAAGCAGTCCATAGGAGACCAATCCGGTTGCCGGTTTATGCTTTTGCTTAATCACGAGATCTACGATCTGCTGTCTGTCTACAGCCATTGTAAAAGCTTTGCGAATTTTGGCATTGGTGAAGGGCTCCATGGTTGTGTTAAAACGATAGAAATAAGTTCCGGCTGAATCTTCAATCGTTGCTTTACCTTCGTCGATCAAGGACTGAATGACGTCCGGCGGCAATGAGCCTGTAATATGCAGTTCTCCGCTCTCATACAGCTGATAAGCTGTCGTTGAGTCATCGACCATTTTGATGGTGACACCATCCAGCTTCACTTGCTCAGCGTCCCAATATTCTTCATTCTTCACCAGCTTAATTTCGGCATCATGCTTCCACTCGGTCAGCTCGAACGGACCGTTACTGAGAATGGTAGAGGCTTCAGCGGCCCATTCCGCATTTCCTTCAACGGTTGCTTTATGTACAGGGAAAAATGCAGGATTTGACATCATGCCGAGAAACCAAGGGGCCGGCTTATTCAAAGCAATTTTCAGCGTATGCTCATCTGCTGCGGTGACCTGAACGTCGTCTGCAGTGCCTTCTCCAGAGTTGTAGGCTTCCGCCCCATCAATGACATAGGCAAGTGTCGCAGAAGCAGCTCCAAAGTTTGGATCCAGCATTCGTTTAAATGCAAACTCAAAATCAGAGGCGGTCACCGGATCTCCGTTAGACCACTTTGCATCCTCACGGAGTGTAAACGTATATTCCTTCTCATCCTCTGAAACCTTCCACTCACTAGCTACTCCCGGACCAGCAGTGTGATCTTCTTTTAACCGAGTCAGACCTTCCATAAAGTTATTAAGTACATCATTCGATACCTGGTCAAAACCGATGGGAGGATCTAATGATGTCGGCTCCTTACCATTATTCACAAGAAGAATTTTCGCACCAGCTTCAGCTGTTCCCCCATCTGTACCGCTGCTGTCTCCTCCGCACGCAGCCAGCAATAAACTCATAACCAGCATACAGCTCAACAAAATAACGGACCGTTTTTTCCTCATTGCTTTCTCCCCTTTGTCCAAATGAAATTATATTTCCGGCGGTAACTACATTCTATGGTGCGGCTAACTTATTGAAGAGTTGATTGCCGGCTCAAGCACTTTTCGGGCGGGTACTGATGTTTTCGGAAATACGTTTTTAGAACGTTCATCCAGCAGCCAGCAAGCAGTTTGATGGTCTTGGTTAACTCCTATACTGACATTTGGTGGCTCATACTCTCCGCAAACCTGCATAGCGTAGGAACAACGCGGAGCAAATGGACAGCCCTTAGGCGGTGAGAACAAATCCGGTGGCGTTCCAGGAATGGATTCCAGCGGTTTATTACGGGCTCCGTCCACACGGGGCATGGATGCAAGCAAGCCTTGAGTATATGGATGCTTCGGATCATAGAAGATTTGTCTTACTGTGCCGGATTCCACAATCTTGCCTGCATACATGACGCATACACGGTCTGCCACGCTCGCCACCACGCCTAAATCATGAGTAATCATGATGATGGACACGCCAGTTTTTTTCTGCAGCATTTTGAAAAGATCAAGAATCTGGGATTGTATCGTCACATCCAGAGCAGTCGTCGGCTCATCTGCAATAAGAATGGAAGGATTACCTATAGCCGCAATCGCAATCATAACCCGCTGTCTCATCCCGCCGCTAAACTCATGCAGGAACTGCTTAAGCCTAGTCTCTGGATTCTTAATTCCAATGAGATTTAATATTTCAAGGGCACGTTGTCTCGCTTCAGTCCTGGACAGCTTTTGATGATGCCTGATGCCTTCCATCAGCTGTTCTCCAATCGTAAGCGTTGGATTAAGCGCCGTCATCGCATCCTGGAATATCATGGTCATCTCGGAGCCGCGATATTTACGCATCTGTTTTTCCGATAGACCGACCAATTCACTGCCTTTAAATTTGATGCTGCCTTCATGAATTTCAGCAGTCCGTTTGGGTAACAGCCGCATAATGCTTCTAGCGGTAACACTTTTTCCGCTTCCCGATTCCCCTACAATTGCAAGGGTCTCTCCTTTATGGAGACTAAAATTGACTCCGCGTACGGCCTGTACCTTACCGCCATATGTTGTGAATGAAACATGCAGATTGCTTACTTCAAGCAGAGCATCCTTTCTTCCAGACGATGTCGTCATATTCGGTTACCTCCTTTGCTTCGGATCAAATATTTGATGAAGTCCATCCCCCAGCAAATTAAACGCCAGCATGGTAAGTGATATGAACAATGAAGGAAATAACAACCTCCACCAGTAGCCGGATAGGATGGTGGACATTCCGTCATTGGCCATCGTGCCCCAACTCGCAAGCGGAGCCTGGATACCGAGACCTAGGAAGCTTAAGAAAGCCTCGGAAAAAATGGCCGACGGAACTGAAAAGGTAACCTGGACAATAATGACACCAAAAGCGTTAGGCAGTAGATGCTTTCTTATAATACTCCAGGAACCTGCCCCCAGGGCTTTGGCAGCAACGACGTACTCTGATGATTTGAGCTGAAGCACCTGCCCGCGAACAATTCGCGCCATTCCGATCCAGCCGGTAGCCGTCAGTGCTATGATGATCGTTAGGAGTCCTGGTCCCATTGCAACCATAAGCAAAATCACGATAAGCAGATACGGAATACCGTACAAAATATCAACAATACGCATCATGACGTTATCAACTCTGCCGCCGAAATACCCGGCGATCCCCCCATAGATGACGCCAATTGCAAAATCGATAATCGCAGCAACCAGTCCGACGCCTAACGAAATCTGGGCTCCGTATATAATCCGTGCAAATACATCCCGTCCTAGATCATCTGTTCCAAACCAATGAGCTGAGGAGGGTTCCAGATTCGCGCCTACCAAATTTTGATCTGCATAACCATGTTCAGCAAATAGAGGGCCAAACACAGCGAAGGCTCCCAATAAAATGATGACAATCAGCCCTGCAAAAGCCAGCTTGTTCTTGAGCAGAAGTATCCATGCCTGCTTCCATGCTGAAATTTTAGGTCTGACAATAGCTTCTGCCTCACCTGATTTTCGATTTAAGGGTACAAAAAGATGATCCGGTACATGTGGTGCTTGCATAGCCTAGGCCCCCTTCTTGTGAAGCTTAATCCGTGGATCAATGAGACCGTACAAAATATCAACAATAAACATCATGATAATGAGGAGCGCGCTGTAAAACACTGTTGTCCCCATAATGACCGAATAATCCCGGTTATTGATACCATCGACAAAATACTTGCCCATTCCGGGAATTGCAAAAATTTTCTCTATAACAAAGCTTCCTGTTAGTACATTGGCAAGAAGAACACCTAAAAGTGTAACAACCGGCAGTACGGCATTTCGCAGGGCATGCTTGATAACAATGATGAAGGGAGGCAAGCCTTTGGATCTGGCGGTATCCATGTAATCCATTGTAAGCACCTCAGTCAGGTTGGCCCGGGTAAGTCTCGCAATTGTTGCAATTGGCCCTGCCGCTAATGCAAATGCCGGCAGGATCATATGCTTCCAAGTCCCCCAGGTCGCTACAGGAAGCAGCTTGAGTTCAACGGCGATATACTTTATTAGCAGCGGTGCAAGCACAAAGCTTGGAACAGCAACCCCGATGACCGCAAGAATCATGGCGATATAGTCTATGATTCCGTTTTTTTGCAGGGCTGCAATTGTACCAAGCGCAATGCCAATTAGGATCGAAATGCATATCGCGACAATGCCCAGCTGAAACGAAACGGGAAATCCGCGCTCAATCATACTGTTCACACTGTCAGGATAATGCGATATGGAAGGACCGAGGTCCAGCATAAGTAGTGATTTTAAATATTGAAAGTATTGAATGTAGAGAGGTTCATCCAGATGATAAAAAGACATCATGTTCTGAATTACGTTAGGATTTACCTCCTTACCATCTCGATCGAAGGGCGAACCAGGAATGGAGTGCATAAGCAGAAAGGTTATCGTAATGATGAGCCATAAAGTAACGAGCATGGAAACGAATTTTCGAAGAATATATTGTGCCATATCAAGACCCCTTTGTTCAGCAAAATGCCGTTCTCATTGCAAGCTCCGTCATCGTAAGCATGGCTTGGTAGGCTTCCAAAATATCATCCGCTTGATAGGATACAACGGGAGAGTATCGCTCCATTTTGGTTTTGGGCATGAGGTGCGCCCATTCTGCTTGTCCGTAATTGGCAAACTCCAGTGTCAGAAGCGGTTTTTCCGGAGGAACCAGCGGCTTCACCCGGTCTTTCCCTGTCAGTGCTTCAATCGTCTTCTCACGCAGAAGTTCGCCGCTTTTAGCCGGTGTCAGGCATAGAGCTGAGGTGCGGGATATTTGTTTTTTCACAATGGCCGTCGTTACATTAGGGATGAGCTCTTCCGCCTCTGCTGCCGTCTCATCATCTCCGGCAACGAGAAGCACAGGAACTCCGTAATAGCCGGCTACAAAAGCA
This sequence comes from Neobacillus mesonae, assembly GCA_023715865.1. Lineage (GTDB taxonomy): Bacteria > Bacillota > Bacilli > Paenibacillales > Paenibacillaceae > Paenibacillus. The sequence continues at coordinate 123,779 of JAMBOW010000001.1, read as the reverse complement.
TTGAAGCCGAGCTCCCCTACGGCTGTGTCATTGATATACATATTCCGAATGCCGAAGATCATGGAATGACTTAGCACACCAGGCCTTGCGGCTCTTGCATGATACCCCAGAAAAGCTGCTCCTCCGTACGAGGAATCCATACCCTGCATCATGGAATAAGGCTTCACATCTCCTGTGATCAGCTGCGCTCTTGGATAAAGCTCCTCGATAATCAGGTTATTCATTTTGGAATGGCTGTCATTGACGATAACTTCACAGGCCCCCTCCCCAAATGCAGTTTCAATCACATGATTGGCCTCAGCCGTCATAATCCGCTGACCGCGGTTATAATTGCGCTTTGAGGAATCTACGAAAGTATCATCAACCAGACCCGTAACGCCTTCCATATCAATTGAAATGTACAGTTTCATGCTTAACGGCCCCCTGTATTTAGAAAATAATGAAAAAAAACAGCAAACCATAACACGGGCAGTCCTGTCCTTACCATACGGCCCTTTGTCATGATTTGCTGGATTTCATTTACGTATGATGTACGTTCAGGCACTGAAAGTCCTAAGTACATGCGGATAAATAAAGCAGCTAATCTGCTGTATTTAATTGTAGTTATGTAGCTATTGCTTCATGAATCAAGACTTCGCGCTTCCTTCGATTGCAGGATAGACCTGTACTTCTTCTGTGCATCCTTAAAAGCGACAATAATCGCCTTCTGTGAAGAACCGTGATACCTATTACGAACCTGTTCACTAATTCGATCAAGATCATGCATCGTTTGACCCACAAACAACGTTCTGACAAATGCCGACGTGAGCGGAATGGTAGAGGAGCAGCCGGCATCTACTATTTTATGATTGGTTGTATCAATGACGAGACCTATAAAAAAAGCACTGAACTGCTGAGTAATCGGATTATTGACCGAGGTCTGCGCATCGCCCACGATATAAATCGTATCCGGATTATAGTTCAATAGCCTGTCCTCCTGTTCAGCTTCAGGACCACTCTCTCTCAGGGATGCCGAAATCTATTAAAATTCCTGCGACCTGATCAGACAACTGAAGGTGAATTGTGTAATTTATTCTAACAACAAACTGACTTATTTGTAAATATCATTTGTAAATTTGTTTTATATATGTTAATTCCTATTTATTTAATATAGAGACTCATGATAATCAGACTGATTTTTTGATGATATAAATTAAATTAATGTCAATTGCATGTTATATATTTTATGAATTCTTTCTAACACTGATGATGTCATCGATCCGCTGTTCTCACGCGAAAAAGCTCTCCTTGACAAAACAGTCCGCAAACAGGCTTAATAGATTAGGACAGGAGGGAACTACAACTTGCATATCGGGCGGAAATTGAAAACAGAAATCGGCAGCTGGCCCCGAAATATCCAGCTTTTTTTTCTTGCCAACATCCTTTACCAAATGGGCGGAGGTATGTTCTCCGTGCTGTATAATTTGTACGTTCAAGATCTTGGCTATGATGCAACAATGAACGGCCGGATCATCAGTATCCAATCCATCGCAACCGCAATCATGTTCATTCCTATTGGCCTTCTCGGGGATCGAATGAGCAGGAAACCCATCCTTATAGCAGGTGCACTATTCAGCGGGATAACCTTTATCGGCCGTTCTCTTGCCGTAGGTGAACCAGGTCTCTTATGGCTTGCTGTATCATCTGGATTATTTGCTTCATTCTTTCAGGTACTGGCTATTCCTTTTCTTGCGGCCAATGTTACGAAAAGCAATCGGCTCAGGCTGTTCAGCATCCATGCCTCTCTTGTACTTGCTGCACAAGTCATCGGGAGCTTTGGCGGAGGCGTACTCGCCGACATTCTTCAATTCTTCGGCATCACCAGCATTGCCAGTCTGCAGACGGTATTGCTTATTGGCGGTATCGCTACTTTCCTAGGTACTCTTCCGTTGTTTTTAGTCAAAGAACCATCAATACATAACAAGCTTTCTAATATTAATGAAGAAACTCCGGCTGTACCGGAACAAACAGCTAAACCATCCGATTGGAGAATTATTAAACACTTTGTAATGACTCAGCTGCTGATCGGTATTGGGTCGGGTCTTGTCGTGCCCTATCTTAATCTGTACTTTACGGACCGGTTTGAGGTCAGCCTCAGTTTGATGAGTGCTCTTATTTCTTTAGGACAAATTATGACGATCCTGTCCATGATGATCGGCCCTTCACTTGTAAGTCGGGTAGGACCCGTTAAGGCTGTTTTCATATTTCAAACCATGTCTCTGCCTTTTTTACTGCTTACTGGATTTACTTATTCACTGGTCGTTGCTTCCGTCAGTTTCTTATTCCGACAGGCGCTTATGAACGCAGCAAACCCTATCTTTTCATCGATATTAATTGACCATGTGTCAGATCGAAGACGTGGAATAGCCAACTCGCTTATGCAGACCGCATTTATGCTCGGCTGGGCAACGATGGGACCGGTTCAATCCTATTTTGTAACCACATATGGAAATTATTATGGCTACGCCATCACATTTGCAATAACAGGAGTACTTTATGTCGTTGCATCAACCTGGTTTTACTTGGTATTCCGGGACAAAAGCAAGAATAAGCCGCGCCATGCTGCTCAAAGTAAAACTACATCGGCATAATAGCTAAAAAAAAGCGATCCGCGTTGAACAACAAAGTTCATGCGAATCGCTTTTTTTGATTACTGCTTTTTACGTCCCTTCTTAGGAGAGTTACTGCCTGCTGACTTCATATCGCGATTTACAAACGTATAGGTTTCAGCCAGTTTTTGTGCAATATGTCTTACGACTTTCCGATCCTTCATATATCCGTTATGGCAAAATGGATTCCAAAAGGTCAGCAGATTACCAACATTGAGATCAATATCCTGCTTCACAGCCTTCTCATAGGCGGGATCAATGTCCCTTAACGGATATCCTAAAATATCATCTTTATCGTAAAAGTTAACCCATTCCCCCTCCAGCCCAGGGAAGATATCCTGTCCCTCTTTGGACGGGACAACAATTGGCTTGCTGAAATCACGATACCTTAAGCTCCATAATGGTAGTGTAGTGCCCAGAGAGTAAAAATGCGTAAGTGTATCTCCTCTCTCAAGCGGCGAGTTCGTATCAATAATGCCTGGAAAATGTCTGGACGTATACTGCAAGTCATAAAAAAAGTTACTCGCTATAACACTGCCAAGACTGTGAGATACGACACATAAAGGGGCTGTCTTTCCCACTCTTTGCGACAAGGTGTGCAGCGCATTGCTGATCGTTTGATGCACGGCATCGTAATTGTGCCCGTTCGTATCAACCGGCTGGTAAGCAACCGCATCCGCCAAGTAATAAATCAAATAACGACGCAAATGCTTATAGCGAAGCTTCTTTTTGACGACAAGCTCCTGAAAGATTCGTTCCTCCTCCTTACCGAACACATCGCCCCAGAATACAGGCTCAACTTCAATGTAGGGTCTGGCTGTAGGTACTTTCATGACACTTGCAAAGGCCTTATCCAGCTTCTTCATGAACTTGTCGGCATACTCCTTTTTCTGAAGCCCTAATCCATGAACGACAATGACCGCAATCTTTTGCACTGCGCCCTCTCCCTTCCATCGGTAGCATAAGACAAAAGAGCTCGTTACTCCTATATGAATGGGCATGTATGTTCCCCTATTGTATACGATACGCTAGAATCAAAACATTAGCCAATAGTCCTTATTTTGATGAGACAGCCTTCTGCAGCTGTAGATTTTATACCTGCAGGATTGCAATCGTACCCGTTACAGTCAGCGTACTCAGAAGTGTCGAAAAAAAGACCGTTTGTGATGAAAATTCTGGTTCATTATCGAACTGGACAGCAAGAATCATACTGCTAAGAGATGTCGGTACGGCAGAAGATACAATTAAAGCTTTGGCGATCAGGCCGTCGATGCCCATCATCCAGACGGTAACAGCTGCGAGCAGCGGACCGGCAATCAGTCTTAAAAATACAGCTATCCCTACATTCACACTTCCTTTTTTCGCAAAGGTCCATTTCATCGCCCCAAGCTGCACGCCGAGCGTAAGCAGCGCCATGCCGATAAAGGCAGTGTACAAGTAATCAAGCGGCGTCTGTATACTGTTGGGAAGTGGTACCTCTAGGAAACGCAGTAGTAATGCAGCAGGGATCGCATAGATGACAGGCTGTCCGGCAATCGTTCTCCAAATGTCCTTCAGCTTTGCCCGGTGGGCGTTTACGCTGTAGATTCCGTAAGTATTCGGGATAAAAGATTGCAGCATGAGAATGATGACCTGCACACCAAGCGTTGTCGGATTTCCTGAAAAGGCTAACTGATTTATCGGCAGACCATAATTCGCACTGTTCGCGAACAAGACGCTGTTTCGGAGTGCGGCGGGCATGCCGCCTTCGAGCTTTCTTATTTTAATGATTACCGCACATACGACATACTGCAGCAGCATAAACACGAAAAAGAATCCGATCACTTGACCAAACAAAGACATCGTAATATCCGTAGTATACAGAAGATTAAACACAACCGCAGGAGACAGAATGTAAAAATTGATGTTGGACAATGTTTTTACATCTAATCCCCTCGTACGCCTTACAATAAAGCCGATGGAAATAACCAAGAACAAAGGAATAACGTTGTTCAGCAAAATATTAAGAAATAATGTCATGATGAAAAATCCTTTCTCTATGTAGGGACAGAAGTAAATAATACGAAACGTCAAATACAGTGAAACGTATGAAACAAGGAATCACGATTCTAAATGAAGGGAGCATAATGATGTTTAAGAAAATCATTAATAAACTGCTGCATTCCTCATCGAGCAGCCACGGACGACACAATTACGGCAGCTCGCACAAAAAGTATGCTAAGAAATACAGCAGTTCTCACGGTTACTCCCGAATTAGAAGAGGCTCCTCTTCCGATTACAAACACAAAGATGGAAGACAAGGGCATGGATATTACAAAAACAGAAAACACAGCTCCAGCTGACCAAAATTATATATTCCTATTAGGTTAGGCCGTATCCCTTATCCCTCGTCTGAGGGATTTTGTTTGTAGAGAGCCTGCAAATCGAATACCACATCCTGCGTGTCGGTATACGGCTCTTGCAGTTCAAGAAGACGTTCAATCATATCTCTTAGATCAGAGGACAGCTCGAGTTCTTCCTGCCAGCTCCTCTCAGCTGCGCTGCTGCTGCCGAGCGGCTCATAGTCAGAATAAAGCATGAACAGCATGAAATGCCCGACATCTATTAGATCCGCTTGTACTTCAGCGTCCTTAAATGGTCTCGATGAGAATGAACTGCTCGGCCTCATTCTTGTTTTTTGCCTCTTATTAAGCTGCACGGGAGGCTCTTCACCTATTTCTCTAGCGAGACCGAAATCGATCAAGTACATGTCCTCTCCCTGGAACAGAACATTAGGGATACGAAGGTCCAGATGAACGAACCCCTTTTCATGGATATACGTAACCAGCTCAAGCAGCTTTAAAGTCATTCGAATACAGGCTTGTTCGTCGAATTTCTCATCTTTTTCAAAGATCAGATCCTCCAGTGTATCCCCTTCCAAATAGGACATTGCCAAATATGTATGCTTTCCTTCATCAAAAAAATCAAGGTGCTGGGGAATTTGCGGATGACTAAGCTTTTTTAGGATACTGGCTTCCCTGTTTAATAAATGCCTTGCAAGCTTTCCTTTGCTCGGCCTTGACTGCTTAAGCGCCACATGTGTTCCGTTCTCCCTGTCCAGACATTTATAAGTTATCCCGTAGCTTCCCTCACCTAGAAGCTGTTTCACGATATATCGATTCCCAAGCACCGCATTTTCTTCAGCTGGGTAATCTCGCCATGCGGAAGCAAAACGGCTTAGGAATGAAAAAAAACGCATCAATCGCCGATTCTCCTTTTGTGAATTTCTATGCGGTCCATAAACTCCTTTTTCTCGCATTCATGTACATTGCCCGTCTATTATAGCATCAAAATGATGCTCATAAAGTCCAAACGGTAGAAGTCATCATGTATAGTAAAGATTTTTTATAGCCGTTCATTACCTAAGTGGAAGTGCTGCACCATGCTAACATAGATGCATATGGACTAATCTAAATGAACCGTCTTGGAGGCGTAATAATGAAAAATAGTGATCTGAAACAACGATTAGATAGATTACAGGAAGCTACTCTTTTTTCAGGCTCAATCTATGCAAAATCATTTGATCAGGACGTATTACAGCTAAACTACGGATTCGCGAATCGTCCAGAACAAATTTTGATTGCGGAGAATACCCGTTTCGGCATTGCCTCAGGCTGCAAATTGTTTACATCCATTGCCATTTGTCAGCTGGTCCAGGAAGGCAAACTCCACTTTGATATGAAACTGCTGGATCGTCTGAACACTCATCCCTTTCCTCATTTCGATCCCAACATTACCATTCATCAGCTGCTGACTCATACGTCAGGCATACCCGATTATTTTGATGAAGACCTGATGGATGATTTCGAAGAACTATGGATCAACAGGCCGATGTATCATATTCGCAAACTGGAGGATTTTTTGCCTCTGTTTCAAAATGAACCTATGAAGTTTCCAGCTGGCAGCGATTTTCATTACAACAATGCCGGTTACATTCTACTGGGACTGATCGTGGAGCAGACAAGCGGGATGACGTTTCAGGATTATGTAGAGAAGCATATTTTTGCAAAAGCAGAAATGGCGGAGTCAGGATATTTTGAAATGGATGCACTGCCAGTCCGAACAGCCTTAGGGTACATTGAAACGAGCAGCGGTTACCGAACAAACATCTATTCACTTCCAGCAAGGGGAGGATCAGATGGCGGGGCTTATGTAACTACGGGAGATATGATGAAGCTGTGGGAAGCTCTGGTTTGTAGAAAGCTGCTGTCTAAAGAGCTTACGGAGCTGCTGCTCACGCCTCATATCCAAGTAGATGAGGATACGGGATACGGCTACGGTCTATGGATGAATTTGCATGATGAAAATTCCGTAGAGAAGTATGTGCTTATGGGATATGATCCTGGTGTAAATTTCCGGGCGCTCTTCTATCCTGACAATTCACTGTGGGCGGTCGTATGCTCTAACCTTTCCGATGGAGCTCTCGATGTCATCAGCGAGATTGAAAAGGAATGGAAAGCCCAGTCATAACCATGAGATCCATTGTCCATTACTTATTTTTTGAGTATGAAGGCAGGCTACGTCTTCTTTTCAGAAGAAAACTAGTCTGTCTTTTTACATTCTTATCTAACATATAATGATAGTTTTATAGAATTTTTTAATAGATGCATAAAGAAAAATTGATTGGTCAATTTCAAAAAATTTCTATACAATTCTTTTTAATCTATTCGAATGTGTGCAAATTTTCTACAGAAAAGTACAAAAGAGGTGGTTAATACTGCTGTGCTTCTAAGAAATTTGCCATTTTTATTGACTTAACACTTTACCGATTTGAAGGAGTGCATGACAAAAGTGACAACATTGAATTTATCAGTATCCGAGTCTCATGCTGCTGCACAGCGATATGCAGAACATATTTTCAACACCGTTGTTTCACGCGATCCGCATGAGCATGAATTTCATCAGGCCGTAAAAGAATTTCTTGATTCGATTATTCCAGTCCTAGCCAGACATCCTCAGTATCGCGAGCAAGGTATTTTAGAGAGACTCGTTGAACCTGAGCGTATCCTTACGTTTCGCGTACCTTGGATAGACGATCAAGGCAAAGTACGAGTTAACCGAGGATATAGGGTTCAATTTAACAGCACCTTAGGTCCCTACAAGGGAGGCATTCGCTTCCACCCTTCCGTCTATAGCGGAATCATTAAATTTCTCGGCTTCGAGCAAATCTTCAAAAACAGTCTGACAGGATTACCTATTGGCGGGGGCAAAGGCGGATCTGACTTCGATCCTAAGGGTAAATCCGATACAGAAGTGATGCGCTTTACTCAAAGCTTTATGACCGAGCTGTACCGTCATATTGGGCTAAATACAGATATCCCTGCTGGAGATATCGGAGTAGGTGCCAGGGAAATTGGATATATGTTTGGTCAGTATAAACGGATAAACGGCGGACATGAGGCAGGGGTTCTGACGGGGAAAGGCATTTTGTACGGGGGAAGCCTTGGACGTACAGAAGCTACAGGCTATGGATGCGTTTATTTTGTACAGGAAATGCTGGCTGGTAAAGGTATTTCTTTGGAAGGTAAAAAGATCGTTGTGTCCGGCTCTGGCAACGTTTCCATCTATGCGATTGAGAAAGCTATGCAGCTAGGTGCAACAGTCGTTGCCTGCAGTGATTCAGAAGGATATATATACGATGCAGAAGGAATTAAGCTTGAGACAGTGAAGCAGTTGAAAGAACAGAACAGGCTGCGGATCAGCGAATACGTGAAGCATCATCCTAATGCGGTGTATACATCAGGTTCATCCGGCATATGGAATATTCCGTGTGATATCGCCCTTCCTTGTGCCACTCAGAACGAGCTCGACGCTGATGCCGCAAAAACTCTCGTTAGTAACGGTGTTCTAGCCATAGCTGAAGGGGCAAATATGCCCTCTACTCTTGAGGCTATTGATATTTTGCTGTCTGCAGGCGTACTGTTTGGACCAGCCAAGGCTGCTAATGCCGGCGGAGTCGCTGTATCCGCTTTAGAGATGAGCCAGAACAGCATGAGATACTCGTGGACGTTTGAGGAAGTGGATACTAAGCTTCAGCAAATCATGAAGGATATCTATAATAATGCACTCCGTTCTGCTGAAGAATACGGAATGACAGGCAATCTCGTAGCGGGTGCCAACATTGCCGGATTTCTAAAAGTAGCAGATGCCATGATTGCACAAGGTGTCGTCTAAGCGAATAGCTAGAAGATAGCAAGAAGGGCACGGCCGATATTCGGCGCGTGCCCTTCTAATATTTAATCAATTTGATGTACTCTTCTTATAACAATTCTTTTCTTAATTGTTCACCCGATTTCGGAGACAAATAACCGAGAGGGACATCAAACACGGTCTTGGCGCCCTTCTGTCCATCCTTGCTTAGACGGGCAGCAGCTCTTGCATAGGCAACAAGCACACTTGCCGTAAATTCAGGGTTGCTGTCCAGCTTAAGACCAAACTCAACAATCTGGCGGTTGCCTGACCCTGTCTTGCCGCTGCGAATAACGAAGCCGCCATGAGGCATGCCTGCGTGCTGCTCTGCCAGTTCCTCTTCTGTAATAAAAGTAACCGTAGTGTCATAATCCGCAAAATAATTGGGCATGTTCACGATGGTATTGCGAATTTCCTCTTGATCAGCGCCTTCTTCTGCGACGATAAAGCAGTCTCTCTTGTGCTTCTCTCGTGTAGCGAGTTCAGGCGTTTCACCGGAGCGAATGCGTTCAATGACTTCCTGAACAGGTACAGTGTATTGTACGCCTGCCTTCACACCAGGAACACGGCGAATAGCATCGGAATGTCCTTGGCTGACTCCCTTGCCCCAGAACGTGTAATCTTCACCTTCAGGAAGAATAGCTTCAGCCAGAAGGCGGTTCATTGAGAATAATCCCGGATCCCACCCGGTCGAAATGACGCTGATATGTCCTCCGCTTAATGCAGCTTCGTTGACCGTTTCATAAAATTCAGGAATTTTCGCATGAGTATCAAAGCTGTCTACCGTATTGAATAACCGGGCAAGCTGAGGCGTCTGTTCAGGAAGATCTGTTGCTGAGCCTCCGCACAGGATCATAACATCAATCTTATCGATGTACTGCTCTGCAGCTGACATATGTTCAAACAAAATTCCGGCTTGCTTTGGCATCTGCTCTGGATCTCTGCGAGTAAATACGGCCACAAGCTCCATATCCGGATTTTGCTCAATCGCTTTTTGTACTCCTTTACCAAGGTTTCCATAACCAGCAATGCCAATTTTCAGTGTTGTACTCAAGTTGATAAACCTCCTAAGATTATTACTTTATTTATGTATTACTTAAAGTATAAGTATATATATATTACATGAAATGTAAACTATTATTTTTTTCTTAAGATATTATTTCTAAAAAATAAAGGGCTGAAACCATAGTCAGCCCCGTTTAATTCTAGCTATCATTGCAGCATCATATTTTATTCAATCATCCCGAAAAACAAGCTGGATTCCAGAAAAATTCTGCCCTATTGGAACATGTGTCATTGTAATTCTAACATGCTGAAATCCATTATTTCACCAGTAATGACCTGATCCAGGTCACCGTCTTTGTTAATTGTAACTGTAGAAGGCAGACCTGTGACTCGATAGAGCTTAGATACTTCTCCCGTAGCATCAATAATAACAGGAAAATCAAATCTGTTCCGATTCAAGAACTCTTTGATCGTGCCTTTTGACTCACCTACATTAATAAACAACACCTGGGTATCATAGTCCTTAGACTGGTAGATATCATAAAGGAGAGGCATTTCTCTCACGCAAGGTTCGCACCAAGAAGCCCAGAAATTCATGATAACTTTCTTCCCTTGATAACCGGTTAACTTCACTTTTTGTCCATTCATATTCGTCACATCAAAATCTGGAGCCTTCATGCCTGCGGAAAAATCTCCTGTTATCGATCGTTTGTTTTTTGTTTCCGACGCTTGAGCAAAGGCCCATACTCCTGCAGTTACTCCTAAAATAAGGATAAGAATTGTAATCAGGTTACGTGTACGTACGTTTAAATGTTTCATTACAAGCCTCATTTCAATCCAAGACTGAGATGAAATGCAGCTGAAAGTGAGCCATACTCTTTTTTAATAGAAGAAACTCTACCTTCACCTACGTTCTTCCCGTTATTTAGAAAAATCACCTGATCCGCTATCTTCTCTGCAAAATCAAGCTGGTGAGTTGAGAGAATTACCGTTTGGCCGCCTTCTTTCATCTCTAAGAGGATTTGCCCGAGCTCGTTCATCCAGTAAGGATCTAATCCATTTGTCGGCTCATCCATAATTAATAGGCGCGGATTGGCTAATATTGATTGGGCAAACAATATTCGTTGACGCATACCCTTAGAGAATGTCTTTATTTTAAGTTTTCTTTTTTCCTCTAAACCAACTAACGCCAGCACTTCATTGACTCTTGTATCAGGTACTCTCCGCAGTGATGCCCAGAAGGATAAACTTTCGTAAGCAGTAAGACTGTGCTGGAATTGGTAATCATCAGGCATATAACCTAATTGCCGGGCATACTCAATTTTGTCATCTTCTCTTGCTAACTGATTGACATATACTTCTCCCGAAGTAGGCTGGGAGATACCCGTGATCATTTTTATAACCGTGCTTTTACCCGCCCCATTCCCTCCGCAAAGAGCAAGAACATTTCCCGTTGAAACGTTAAAAGAGAGATCTTCCACAATGCATTGTTTCTTTATATATTTGTTTAAGTGTCTTACTTTTACGAAATCATCCATTGGATCTCCCTCTTTCCCAAATCCAATATACAGCTGCGAGAGAAAAGACGATCCAAACTAAAACAATACAAGCAAAAATCCAAGGTCCGATGGGCTGCTGAATCCACTGTACCCACTCATAATATTCAGGTCCCAAAACCGCTCCGCCTCCCAATTGAACGACGACAAACAGGCGTATGAGTTCGGCCGGGTTCAATACAGTTAGTGTTAGTAGAATAGGTTTTACCCACAAATAAGGCAAGATCCCTAAGAAAGCGACAAGCAAGGTTTGCCATCCGATGATTGTAAAAAACCAAATCGAAACAGAAATCGTAAGAGCCTGCCAGCGATTTTTCGATAGCGACCCTACAAAGAGCGAAATGGTCAAAAAAAGCAAAACGAGCCCAGCAGAAAATACGCTAAAAAGAAGGAATGTTTTAAGTACTATAGTATTGCTGGATAATCCACTAATAAGCCCCATTAAGCCATATCCAAACGCTAAGATTGTTAATAGAACCGTTGCAATTCCAATATACTTGCCAATAATGAAGGAAAGCGTACTTATCGGGTACGTTGATAGTAAGCTCCAGCTCCCGTCTTCCTTTTCGCCCGTTAATGAAAATGATCCTATAAAAAGAGTCATGAGCGGCAGCAGATACAACACAAGAGTGAGCATAGAGCCGGTAACTCCGGAATATCCTTCAACCACGTTTTGAGTATGAATCAGCATCAAGCTTAAACTGAAAACACTAAAAAGAATAAGAAATGAGTATGACCAAGGATTGCGAAAACCCATTTTTATTTCTCTTCCTGCCACTTGTAGCATGTTTCTCATGATCACGACTCCTATCCGCTATTCGTTATGGTTCGAATCTTCGTTCGCGTCATGATTGTGCTCAGTCTCATCGGTCATTTCATGGCTGTGCCCTTCCTCATGCATATCCATCATGCCCCCGCTTTGCTGCCACTGATGATGGGATAAATCTTCGGCTGTCAGTACCGTTCCTACCCCTTGTTCAGAGATGAAGGCTTCAGCGGATTCTTCATCCTTGAAGCTCACAATGCCGTATGCCATAGGGGTGCGGATCGAATCGTCATACACGTAAGTTGCTTTGCTGAACTCAATCCACTCTTTGTCGTTGTAATCACGAACAAAATCCATCCCAATATTTTCTGTACCATTCTGCTCTTTCCACTCATTCATGCAGCCTATATCATCAAATTTGTAGTTTTTACCGTCTTTTGTCGTGAGTTGGGTAGCAAAGGCGTCATCCTTGACTTGCATATTGCATATTACACAAACGTCAACTTCCTCATTAATCGGAACAGCCTCGTATGCTTTTCCACCGCAAGCCGTAAAGATAAGTACTGCAAACATCATAGTTAATACGATTTTCCATTTATTCATGACCGTTTTACCCCCAAAAATAGAATGATCGAAAGTGCGATACATAACATTCCCAGACCTGCAACCAACACAATATGGCTCGATGCTTTGTTTATATTGGAATCAACGATCACTTGAGTGTTTGCCTTCATGGATGGTGAAGAATCCATTGACCAGGAATTCCTATCCTGGGTAAACATCTCACTCAAAAATGTCATACCAGGTGATTGAAAAAACAATTGATACGCTGAATTTCGGCTCACTAAATTTTGATAAAAAGGATTCATGAAGTGCGAAAGCTCGCTGCTTCCGTCGCCATTGATATCAACACCTTGAGAAGAGTCCCAATAGTTATGCTGAATGCTGTTATTCTCACTGCCCATTACCGCTGCTTCTATGACGTTGGAGACAAAATCATTGGACTCGATCACATTTCCCTTGCTGCTGATGAGTTGAACACCCACAAAATTTTCAATTACCGTATTTTTTCTTATTAGGTTATTCGATGAGCTCTGTATAAAAAAACCAACTCTGTTTCCCTCTAACGTATTTTGATCAATGACCGAATCATGTACATCAAATAAATACATCCCTTGAGCATTTACATTCTTGCTTTGTTTTCGAAAGACATTGCCTGATATGGCTGCGTTCTGCACCTCCATGACCATGGCTCCGGTTACATTGTTTTGACCTGAATTATTCAGAATTGAGGCATGTTTAACATACATGGCATGAACTGCATAACGTACATCTGCAATTTCATTGGATTCAACATGGATATTTTGGCTGCTCTCGATGTAAATACCATCCATCACATAACGGATAACATTGTTTTGAATATCGTTATGATTGGATTTATATAAATCGATTCCGTTTGCTTGATTCAAGTTCTCTAATGACTGCACCTCGGAACCTTCGATTCGGTTATGCTGAATCAGATTATAATTCGCATCTCGAAGCATAATCCCGTGTCCTTCTGTGTGAATTTCGAGATCTCTTAAGATGACATGATCAGCATTGATTAGAACCCCAGCTTCCCTCCCTTTATATGTATGGTTAATTATCAAATTTTCAATTGATGTATGGTTTGCCCTTACCTCAATCGCAGGTTTATTAGCTGTATTGCGCACTTCAACTTTTCCATCACCGATAATTGTTAATTTCTTGTCTACAACGACAGGGCCTACATATTTCCCCTCAGGAACAACGAGTACTTCGCCATCGCTTGCATTATCAATAAGAGTCTGGAGTGAATTCGTCATCGAGCTTACATTAAGGGAGTTTGAAGCATATGCTCCGCTTTGAACGAGGTTTAATGTTGAACAAAGGATAGTGAATAAGAGAAGAAAAGCGGCTGCTTTAATATACCGACAAAGCCTAACTATCCATAAATTTGAACACCTCCATTTCATAAATTATTCGTTACACATTCAAGAATACTGACTAATCTCATTGGAGCTCCTCCTCAACATTAGTTGATCCCTAATCCAAAATATATTTTACATAAAAGGTTTCGTTTTCCATATAGCTCCTTGTAGCTATACAACCGCTCAAATGTGACGAATTTGAAAGCTATACTATACGAAAATTAAAATAAGCAGCCAATCGAATGGATCAGCTGCCTTCTTGCATCTATTCAGTTATATGACGTTCTCTCTTTAGCCTGTCTTGCAACACATCACCGCTTTCTAAGCTGTTATTAAACTTTAAACGCGATGTAAAAATAATACATGCTAAGGTCAGAAATGCTGCTATAAAGTATGCGCCCATTAGATCTATCTGATTAACAATAAATCCAGAGGAAGCACTTCCTAACAACATGCCTCCCATCATAAGCGGAATAATAATGCCATTCGTCCTACCAATATATTCTTCCCTAATCTCTTGGATCATCATGGCGCTAAACGTCACTTGGAAAAAGGCAGTAGCTATTCCAGATAGCCCTCTTGCACCTCCCGTGAGTAAAGGCCAAACGGATAACACTTCGATGACAGTAATCATGGCCCATACCATCATTGTAGCTGTAATGACCTCACGTCTATAGCGGGTAATTTTATCCGAGATTAATGCAGCCAAGGCACCACCCACCAACATTCCTACTCCTTCCGAAGCCGCAAACCATTGTACATTTTCTTTAGAAAGCCCTAAACGCTCCATGGTTACAAATACATCCAAGGGCTGGGTAATTCCCATGGCTATACCGGATATCAAGAACATTACAGCAATCAGCTTAAGATTTGAATGTCCGATAACATATTGAAATCCTTCTTTTATGTCTCTGAGCGGTGATTTCTTGTTCACTTCCTTCTCTCTGGTTGACGAAGGTAAGAAAATTTGAATAACAGCGGCCAAAGTAAAGATGATGAATAAAGCAATAATGGATGAATTTATACCCAGCTGAGTATACACTAATGTTCCAAGCATAGGGCCAAAAATAGTGAATAATGCCATCAAGCTTTGGTTTATTCCCACAGCAGTTCCTACATGTTCTGATGGAATATGTTTTTTAAAGAGAACGGATGAAGACGGCTGAGAGAACTGACTAACAATGGCCGAAATTACAGTCGCTGCAAACACGGCCTGCCATACCCCTTGTGATATCATGAAAAGTATTAATAGCATGGACAAGGCACTTAATGTGTCTCCCATGATCACCGTTTTTTTAGGCTCCCAGCGATCTGCAAAGGTTCCTCCTATTAGTGAAAAGACAAAGATAGGCAAATATTCTAAAGCTGTAAGCAGAGAAACCGCTGTTGGATTGTTGTTCGTTTGATCCATAATATAGAATAGCAGAGCCATATTTCGGATCCATATTCCCATTTGCTGAAACAGGTCTGCTGTTACCACGATAAGAAACACCCTGTTTTTCATAAGTGCATTCATAAAAGTACCCCTATATATCTCTATTTTCCCATTTCAGGTTTTTAATTTTGGTATGAACCCCAGCCCAGCCAATAACCAGTGCAGACAGGACTAAAAATAAACCTGCACCGGCGGTGACAACCATAAAGGACCCATCAAAAGCGACACGACCGGCTTCTTTTAGCATTTCAGCTCCTTGGGCTGGAAGTCCTTCGGCTGCCAAGAATGCTTCATCTAAGCTGTCCTGCACTTTGGATGAAACATCAAGCCCGGCAGGGATTTTCATAGATAAGGTATATACAAGACCTGATAAACTGCCGATGATCGCAATACCCGCAGCTCCTCCCACTTCAAAAGCGACCTCTTCAATCGAGGCAGCCATACCTGCTTTTTCCGGCGGGGCATAACTCATGATCGAATGAGACGCAGTCGTCATGGCCGCTCCAAGGCCTGCTCCAAGCAGAGATAAACCAATAATCTGCCCAAGAGTGCTCGATTCTAACAACAAGACATAAATACCTATTCCCAAGGCTGCAATGATTAAAGCCGTAATCTTAATACGTATCACATCAATTCGATGCATTATTATTCCTGTTATAGGGCCGACGATAAGAGATGCAACTGGCATACAAAGAGTAAATAATCCAGCTTGCAGCGGACTAAGCCCCACGACTAGCTGCAGCCTTTGAGTAACTAGATATTGAATACCTATGAGTGCAAATGAACTTACCGCCGCGGTAACAAACCCCACAGTAAACCGGGATGATTTAAAAAGTGATAGATCTATAAGCGGATCGGTTAGTTTAAATTGCCGACGGTAAAAAATGATAAATGTGACAGCACCGATCAAGGCACTGATTAAAGCGATCGTGAGTGAGCCTTCCCGTCTCGTGAACTCTTTTATCGCATAAATGATCGTCACCAAAGCTGTCATGATGAGTACAGAACTTACAAGATCCCACGTCTTATTTTTGTCCCCAGTATGTTTAGGGATATAAATCCATGTGAGTATTAAAGCAAGCAAGGCAATGGGAATATTAATTAGAAACACAGATCCCCACCAAAACTTCTCTAGTAGAAGTCCTCCTACGATGGGACCAACCCCTGCACCGCCCGCAGAGATCGATCCCCATATTCCAAGAGCTAGTCCAAGTTCGCTCGGTTTAGTGAACGTTACTCTAATGATTGATAAAGTCGCCGGCATCATCATGGAAGCTCCGATGGCAAGCAGCACCCTTGCAAAAATCAAAACACTCGGTAATGGCGAAAATGCGGCAACAACTGAAGCTATACAGAAAACAACTAACCCCATAGTAAATATTTTTTTATAGCCTAAACGGTCACCAAGGGTCCCCATCACTGGCAGGAGACCAGCCATTACAAGTGAGTAGGCATTAATAATCCATAATTTTTCCGATGCTGTCGCACCTAAGTCTGACGTCAAGATGGGTAAAGCGGTGTAAAGGATGGTCATATCCATTACGATAAGCAGAAGTGCACTAGATACGATAGCAAGTACCATCCAGCGTTTAAATGTAGACATACCGGTATTCCTCCAAACACATTGTGAAAAATCCCTATGGATTAGAACTTAAACTATAGGGTAACCCTATAGTCAAGTTATTTTTAAAATTGTACAATGTAGGTTAAGCATAAATGGAGGGAAACAGAATGTCTGGTATACAACAACAATATTTTACAACTAGCGAACTAGCTAAGACCTGCGGTGTTACGAAGCATACGCTTTTTCATTATGATGAGATCGGCCTCTTGAAGCCTGAGTTTGTTAATTCGAAGGGGTATCGCTATTACTCCCTCAAACAATGCTACACACTTGATATCATCAATGTACTTAAGAAAGCAGGCAGCTCGCTGCAGGAGATCAAAGATTTTTTCAAAAACCAAAATACTACGATGTTTGTAAACCTGATTCAGCAAAAACAACGTGAGCTCGAAGTGGAACAGCTAAGAATGAAACGGATGCAGAGCTTTCTTCATGGTGCCATCCAAATGACGGAAACCGTTAAGTATGATTTAAGAGTCTCTCCAATGATGGAAGAATGTGAAGCTGAATACTTTATCACGACCAAATTGGAACAATTCAGTGATGAACATGAATATGCCCGGAAACTAACAGAACATCGGAATTTTTGCGAAAATAACATGATCAATCATGAGTTCCCCCTGTGGAGCATCTTAAGTAATCATCGATTTGAATCAGAAGAATATTTTCCCGATTACATCGCTAATAAGCTAATTACTCCTATTCAAGGAGAAAAAGTCGTTATAAAGCCTGCTGGTCAATATGTTGTGATGGATCACATGGGGTCTTACGAATCGATGGCAGAGACATATTCCAAGATTAAAGCTTTCATAAGGAGCAAGGGAATGGAAGTTAGCGGAGATGTGTACGAGGTTGATTTGCTTAATTATCTCACAGAAGAGAATCCCGATAATTTTGTTATACGGATCTCAGCTGGTGTATCATTTAAATAGTATATTTCCTCCAATAGAAAGGAATTGAGCTGGCATGACTACATATAGATTAGGTGCACTGTACGGTGACGGTATCGGACCGGAAATTACGCAGTCGACAATAGATATTCTGAAAGCAGCTTCTCAGAAAGTTGGAGTAGACATAGACGTGATGTCCCTGCCAATGGGGTCAACAGCTATAGAAGAATACGGAGATCCGATCCCGCAGTATACCAAGGAGGAGCTGGAAAAGCTCCACGGCTGGATTATGGGCCCCCATGACTCTGCCGCTTATCCTGAACAGTATAAAGTTAACCGCAATCCGAGCGGAGAGCTTCGTCATTACTTTGATCTTTACTCCAACGTTCGCCCCGCCAAGAACATGGCAGGCATCAAAGGAGTTGTGGAGGACACTGACCTGGTTATCTTCCGGGAAAATACAGAAGGGTTCTATTGTGACCGTAACATGTACCTTGGTTCCGGCGAGTGGCAGATTACTGAAGACGTCGTCATCTCTGCCGGTGTATTTACTCGCAAAGCAACGGAACGCATTGCTCACGAAGCCTTTAGAATGGCTATGCAGCGCCGAAAAAAGGTGACGATTGTGCACAAAGCCAATGTCATCAAGCTGGGCACCGGCCTGTTTAAGAAGGTATGTCTGGAAGTCGCTAAGCTGTATCCAGAAGTCACGGTAGACGACTATCATATCGACGCCATGGCGGCTCACCTGGTTCGCAGAGCAAGAGACTTCGATGTCATCGTTACGGAAAACATGTTCGGAGACATTTTGTCTGATTTAACGGGCGAGCTTGTGGGCAGCTTGGGACTAGCTCCATCCATCAACACGAATGACAAGTTGGCAATGGCACAAGCGGCTCACGGTTCTGCACCGGACATTGCTGGGCAAAACATCGCTAATCCAGTCGGGCTTATCCTGTCCACCGTCATGCTGTTGGAATGGTTGAGCGCACGCCATCATGATGACAAGCTGAAGACGGTGGGCAAACGGATAGAAAATGCCCTATTTAAAACTATGGAGGATGGAGTTAAAACACGCGACCTCAAAGGGTCAGCTTCCACCACCGAATTTTCGGCTGCTCTTATCGCCAATATTTAAGCCTAATCTTCATATATAAAATGAAGCGGATTCGTATCTAGTACGAATCCGCTTTTGCATCCATTTCCCCATTATCCTTCAAACTCTACAAGTTTATTACCTTAAGATTATGAATATTGACATCCATGTTGGAATAAATCTCATTGCTGCACTTTAATCTAACTTCAACTCTATATGTATCAGACTCTATAAAACGAATGGTTTGTGTATCTAAATAGAAATTTAACGAATCTTCGCTTTCATCATACTGGTCAAACAATGCAAAAAGTATTTTTTTATCATCCTCTTCTAATTGACTGTAGATTCTAACTTCAGAGATCCCTTCGATCCCATTCTCTTTGCTATTTGGCACCATATACTGCTCCATATAACTTTTTGATTTTTCATCATTTAATTGTTGAAGGAAGAATTGAAAAGGGACTCCCTTAAGTTCGGCCAAATACGAGTTGCGCCATGGCATGGTCTTATTTAACAGATTAAAAAACCAACGAAATTTTAGAGGCTCAGGAGGGGTAACTTTTACATTTTGGCTAAGTAGTTTATGGTAAGTCTCATCAATGTCGTCTACTTCTAAAGCAAAGCCGATAAGCCCTCGATGACCCTCGTTATACTTTTTTGTCCATTCTTGTACCCAACCTCCGCCATCTTCTCTTTTTATATGTACGAGCTCAAAGTACTCTTTACCAATCCAAATGTTCGATACCTTAAAACCCTTGGTACCCTTCCCCCATTTGGGATTGTAAGGTAATCCGATGGAATGGACAGACTTTATAAACTCCTTATCTTCTTGTATTGATGAATCTACATTTACTACTAAATGATCAATTTTCATATTTCTCTCCTATCCTGCAATTGATATTTATTTAGCTAGAGCAACCTTAGTTTATCATAAACAACATCTCTTTTTGCGTGGTAACCCTCTATTATCCGCACTTTAAGGCTGTAAATTCTCTTTCAGGAAATGAACAATAAAAAATGACCTTCTAAAAAGAAGGTCATTAAATCACACATTCAGCTCCTAAACTCCGTTGATTCTATGCTGAATATACTTATTCCTGTTTATGTTTTCGTCTAATACTATAGTAACGCATGGCTGCTGGAAGACCTTTAATCTCAAGAATCCCATCGTAAATTAACTCTCTGATCCTATATTCAAAATAAGAGTCTCCAATATGCTGATCGCTGTAACCGATGGCTTCTCCAATCAACCGTGCTGATTTTATGAAATCATTGTTGCCCGAGGGTGGATTAAGTTTGTCCAGCTGCTCTAAGAGATAGTGATCGTAAAAATTATCTGGCACCTCAACTACAGCCTGATCAGACCAAATACGCAAATTCCCTTGCTGCTCTGAGAGATTCTCCCATTCCTTTACCAAATAGGCGATCTCATTTAATTCCTGTTCCTTGCCCTCATTTATTCGAACTAATGCCTTCTGAAGCTTCTCCGAAGGCACCTCTCCCGAATGCAGGTAGTTAATAAATGCATCCGGACGGTTGTAAAGCTCCTCACTTATTTTGCAAGCATCCATTAACACAACGGCATTTCTTCGATTTCGTAGTAAATATGCTGCATGTCTCATACCGATCTGCTCTGACGCACTTCTGCTGCTCCATAGAATAATTTTGGCATGCTCAGGTATCAGCTCGATCTTCTGCAAAAGATTTTGGTAATCGTCTTCTAATTCAGTGTAAAAATCAAATGCTTCAGAAATATGGTTTCGAAACCATTCACTACGCGCTTCTCTTCCTTCAGTAGAATCCAAATGATAAAGCGGTCCGATGGCATAATTCTCTTCCAGTACAATCATTTTATGAGCATCTGACCAGCCTTGAGCTTTTAATGCCTGCTTCATATCCCCAGCAAAGGATTGACCAACAACAAAATGAACGTGGGTGCACTCAGGTGTAGGATTCCATAAATCCTTTTTATACTGTACTTTAAACAATTCGTCGTAGAGTTCAGTAAGCTCAGTAAAATTCGTCTCAAGAGATTCTTCTTGATCCTTTATCATTTTTATTTTCGCTAAAATGAATACCAGATAAGATTTCACTTCATTACTATCTAAGTTATTCACAGCATTCTTTATTTCCAGCATATCCTTGATATTCATAGCTTCACTTCTCCAATGCAAAGAGCTTATTGTTGATTTGAGCGCTTCATCTTAGAAACAATCCTTGCAATAACCATAATGATCAAAATAACGACGATTAAGAACACGAACAGAAATAAATAATAACTTACCCCCATCACAAATCCCTTTTCAAAGTTCTCCGAATACTCCTGGGGGTCAAACAAGAGATCCATAATTAAATTGAAGATAAAGATGACTACAGCACAAACTACAGCTTCCTTAAAAATTTTCAATTGCCTTCTCCTACTCATCATTTTACGGATATTCTACTCAGGAGTTTCCTCATAACAAACACAGAAAGTACTAATACGACCAAGATAAGTCCTATCCTTGCTAAAAACCGTATTACATCATGATAAAGATAGTCATTGATTAGAAATCCTAGGTAATATAAAGAAAGACCTGCAGCTGCAGAAATAACTACGAATGAAAGGCAAACGATGAAGATTTGACTCAGGCTCCATTTCATGATTACTGTCCTTTTTCTTATGATTATTAAAGACCCGTACAATCTATTAACACCAATAGTCCACGTTTGGTTACGGATATAGCAAGAAAGATCCTACTAGATAACTTCTTTCCGTTTAGATAGGTAAATATATAAAACAATACCTGCAACCGTACACAACGCCGCACATAGACCTATAAATCCATATCCAGCCTGCAGTCCGCGAATTAATCCTAACTGAGTATCCGCTCCGAAAATGCCTTTCGTAAATTCAGTAACCGCCCCAATGAAATAATTACCTATTACGCTGCCCACACCCATAAGTGTTACCGTAAACGTAATGGCAGTGTCACTCCCATTCGGATATCTCTTAGCAACGAAGGCCATAACCGTTGGATAAATCATCGCAATCCCTATGCCCGCTGCCGCAAAGAGAAAGGCTAATTCTTCACCGCCAAAGATGGCTATAAAGGTACAAATTGCGGATGCTGCTGAAAAAATAATTAACGATAGCGTAAAACCGATCTTGTCTGTTAATGGCCCTAGCAGCAATCTCGCAAGTGCAAAGCATAAAAAGAATGCAGACAACATGCCGGAGGCCGACACGGTATCCCAACCGTAAGCTTTCTCTAAGAAATTAACCAGCCATCCCCCTACAGCTAATTCGGACACAACACCAAAGGATAAAACAAGAACCATAAGCCATATAACAGGATCTTTTAACAACGTTTTGAACGGTAAACGATCCTCATGTGAAATGTCGTCCCCGGGAAAGGAGCTGAACATAGCAAAAATAATAGGGATAATGGATAGCAGTAACATTACAAGGTACATCCCACGCCAGTCCAGTGTATGTCCGTTAATCGTAACCTCCATGAGACCTGTAGCAATAAGCGGTGCGACCGTTGAGCTCAGTCCGTAAAAGCCATGAGTTAAGTTCATCATAGTTCCCGTGTTCTTAACAAATATACGAGCTCCCAAAATAGCTAAGCCGATCTCCAGCATTCCGTTCCCAATATACATTAGAAAATAAGATCCAGAAAACAATGCGTAATGCTGTGAAAAGAAAATGAATATCCCTGAGATTGCCATCGCAGCAAAGGATAAAATGGTTACCACCTTTATTCCCCATATTCGAGTCAGGTAAGCTGTAAAGGAACAAGCGATCAAATAACCCAGTGCATTGAGAGAGAGCAAGGTACCAAGTTGCGATTCATTTAACATAAAATCGTATTGAATACGGGGAATCGCAGGTCCTTTTATATTCTCTGAAAAACCAAAAATAACAAAACCAATAAATATCGTTGCAAGCTGCATGGCGTAAATTTTGTTGAATTTCCCTGAACTTTTTTCCACTCTAAGAAGTCTCCTTATACATTGTCTTTTTGTATAACTTGCAAATGATACGATAAGCTTTCTAATGTTTCCGTTACCATACCCTTCATGTATTCCTTGTGTGTATTGTTTTTTACAAAGATCCTGGGCATGTGTTCTTCCGGAATGTTATGTAAACATCCTTGATAGATTTCTTCCAGCATGGTATCCCGTGGTAATTCTCCGGTTAACGCTATTGATACGGGATTAATGATAGCGATGATTGAGGTAAGCGTATGAACAGCGATCCGAAGAAATCCCTCTTCAGTGTGCAACTGATGGAGCTGCTCTTCACGGGTTGTTCCAAATGGCAAAAAAGAAACCTCGCCGCCGAATTTTGTGTTGCCTGTTAGGATGCGTCCATCTACAATAAAACCCGCTCCCGGAAAATGATTCTTAGGAAAAGTAACGACGGCAAATGTTTTTTCTTCCTTAAAGTTTTGCAGTAGATACAGTCCGTAGATCGTCATGTTCATATCATTTTGAACCGTTAGCGGAATTCCGTATTTTTCTCCCAAATATGGCCCGAGCGGTTTGCCCGCAAGCTCTGGCATATCACAGACACCAATCACTCCATGATGAACAACGCCTGGAATACCAATTCCGATTGCCTGGGCATTACCGTGCAAGCCAAGTAGCTCCGCTATCAAGATATCAATCTGATTTAGGTCAATGTGTTCATATTCCTTAGAGTCTTCTTTAATCGTCTCACCAAGAAGATTAACAATACTATAGTGAATAGTGTTAGTTCCCCCTTCAGTTAGCACTAATAGACAAATAGCACATCCAAAATCAGCATTATATTTATACTGTTTGGCTGGTCTGCCCCCGCTCGAACCCTCGGGCATCATCTCTAAAACCTCTCCTGCTGCAACGAGCTCATTCAGTATCGTTCCACATGTGGCCACGCTTAATTTTGTGTTATTCGCAATAGATGCTTTAGTTACCAGACCCTTTGATCTAATCGCGTTTTTTACTAAATCAATGTTCATCTTTTTAATTTGCGTCGTGTTATGTGAAACCTGATTCATAGCTCTCTCCCTTCCTTCATATAATTAATTTCACTTTTTAAAAGTATTTTAATAAGTTCGAGCAAATCCCCCTGTTTCACTAAATTATGTTCCTGGTATGGGCATATTTCTATACTAACGAGATCAAATCGCTTTATAAATATAATAATTGTAAATCTGTATATAAGAATATGGAAGTCTCGATTGGGCTGTTTCTAAACGAGCAAGGCAAAAAAGGTGCTGCTGTCCAAACAGAGCACCGAGTAGAGATATTCATTTATTCGAAGTTCAAACCGTTAGTTCAGTTTAAAGGAGCTTTCCGCATTTTCTCATGAAAGACATCATTTGTACCGTAATTATGATCATCCACACGAACAATGCAAAAACAAGCAAAATATTTACGAAAGGTATAAATACGAAGATAAATGCAGACAAGGAAACGATGTTAAATACTAAAAATTGATTCCAGCGATTTTGTGCAAGATACATGATTCCCCTTTTATCTTTTGCTACAGCTATTTCTTGAATGCCCTCCAATAAGCGATAAATCATCCTCAGAAGAAGAATCAATTGTGCTATATTAATAATCACCATAAAAAAATTGATTGTCGTACTTTCGGAACCTTCTCCCATTCTAACGTTGATTGACGAACTCTCCACTACATTAAATACCGAAAGTGCAAGCAGGTACCAATTTAAATTTTTCGCTTTTTGAAAATGCTCATGCTCATGTCTCAGCTGGTGCAGCCCGATGGCGAATAAGCCATAGCCAATAATATCTGGCAGTATATCGTACCTTATATTTCCACTGCCTGCAGCAATGGGTATCATAACAAATAAAAGTCCCCAAAACATAAAGCTGTACGGTTTCATAGGCACCTAATTACAACCTCCAATCTCGTCTAAAGAAGTGTTTAAAATTCAAATTCACTAAGCTTGAACATACAAGCCGTTTAGCACCGCCCTATACATCAAAGAGAACCTCACTTTAGTAACGAACTTCCGGTTCACTCTATATTAGAACGTATAATAAAGCGTTTAGTTACATTTATCTGCTGTTAGTCCTTTATATAATAAAACCAGCCAACTGAGTTGACTGGTTTCATTTTAGATTAATGCATTTGCTTCATGTAATCTTTGAATTCCTCGGCGATTTCTTTGAATTTTGTATGATGCAGGTAATGTGAGCCTTCCAACGGGATCATTTTGCCTTGTGCCGATTGTTTAACTTGCTCCTCATGCAGCGGAATCCACTGTTCATTGTACTCATTATTCGATTGAACGAAGAGAAGCAACGGCAAATCATAAGGGAAGGTCAGTTGTTCTCCATTTTTGAAATTGGAAGCGAGGCGTCTGAGCTCATCCATCATCGTTGGATTGCTTGTGACTTGATTTGAAATCAAGCGCATCTGTTCTTTGGTATGCTCATCAAATGCAAGCGATTCATATGGATCTCCGCTCACTTTTTTGAGTAATCTCATCAGACCAGATTCTTGAAGAAACTGCATGGATTTCAAAGGCAAACTGGCATCCATGCCGGGTTGATTGGGAACGCTGCTATCGATGCCGACAAAAGCAAGAACTTCATCGGGATAGGTGTTCACATAGGACACTCCGTAAAGTCCCGCAATGGAATGTCCCATTAGAATGTAACGGTCAATACCCAGCTGCTGCAGTGCTTCGTGAACCTCACTTACGATATTCTCCGTTGTTCTTTCTTTCTCGGTTTCATCGCTCAATCCATAACCGAAAGGTTCGATCACCACGACTTTATTATCGGGGGACATTTCATCGATCAGCAATTTGAAATCAAGCGCAGGCGTCGGGGTTCCTTGTCCCGGAAGGAGCACAACGGTTTGTTCTCCACTGCCTTGAATGAGGACATTCATCTTTTTCCCATCCACATTGACATACTGGCCATACGATTCGATTTTCTTTTTCTCGATTCCATTGCTGATTGCATTAACGACAAAAACGATGCCCATGAATAGCACGAGCACCCCGACAATACCTCCGATTATTTTTAACCCTAAGCTTCGTTTCTTGCGGCTATTCGTCCCAGTTGTTTTTATTTCCACCGTTTTTGCCACGTTTATCTTCTCCTGTCCTTGTGTGTGAAGAGCCGCCTTGGCGACATAATCAAAGTGTAAACAAGCAAGATGTCCCCTTCGTGACGACGAAATGAACGGAATATGAACAAGAAGGCGTTACACCCTAAAGGTAAACACCTTCTTTTTGCGTTTGCTTACGATTAAATCTTGTAATGCCTTTTTGGCGGATGCCTCCGTTTAGCCGGACCTATAGCTTGTTATTTTTAAGCAGTTCCTTATATAGATTCAGCTTTTTTTGAGCTCGTCGATACATCATATAATCAAATAAATTTGCTGCACATATTATAACTAGCACGATTAGTAGAGTCGGCATCAACTTCCCTTTGTTCTCCATTTCATCGTTTGTAATCATGAGTAAAGATACCATAATTAGTGCTGTGACAGTTAAGGCAATGAAGTTGTTTATAAAGAAGTAGCTTCGTGCATTTGCGATACTAATTGGGAGTATGGAGGTCACCCATTCTGTAATAAAACCAATAATGAATCCTATGCTTCCACTGGCTAATGCCGCTATAATTCTGTATGACAATTGCATCTCTGAATGATCATAAAACTGCAGTATTACACCAATAAAGAGGCCCAGGAAAAATGACTTAATCATATTTTCTAAATGAATCTTCTCCATTATTGTTCTCCTATATATTTAGTGTGTTCCTAAGCTTCTTCGAGAACATTTTTGATACCTCGAGTTCCGTGTTATTGTCCATTCGAATTACATACCTAGAGTTAAACCAGGGGATGATTTCTTTAATGTGCAGCAAATTAACGAGCTGTGATTTATTAATTCGTATAAATCCTTTTGCTGCCCATATGTTCTCGTAATAATGTAAGGTTTCTTTAATACTATATCGATTAGACTCTGTATAAGCTATAATCCCTTCAGAGCCTGCTTCTAGATATAGAACATCCCTTGGTTCAATAACTGCAAATTTATTGTCGCTTAAGCCTGTAAAGGTGTTCAATAAATGGATGTCTTCTCGAACGCCTGAGACCAACAGCTTAACTACATCCATGTAATCAATGGCATCGAATACAACACATAGTTTATCATTAGGTATATCAAATCCTTTTTCAACGATCACGAAGTCACTTTCCTGCGAAATCTCTATTTGATATTTGGATAATTCTTGTTTCAATTTTTCATAAACTTTATTTGAACATAATAATTGAACCATCCTGTATCTCCTAATTGACAGCTTTGGGGTATTTATTTTATTTAACTACCATCCTATCAAGAATCATTCTTATTCTTACTAATTCTTCTATGCCCTTTTTCATAAAGTCAACTGATCCAAAGTTTGCAATAAAATATGTATCTTTTTCTTTATCATATAGCATATATGTCCCTGTAACTCCAACACCTCCGTAAACATCTGACATGGAGTTTAACAGAAATGACAACTCGCTAAAATCAAAATACATCATACCCATACTGTAATAAATACCTTTCTCATAGCGATGGATAAAGTCAGTCATCTGCTTGTAAACTCCATCGGACAACAATAATCCATTGTCTAAAGCTCGCATAAACGTTAAGAGATCATTCATAGTCGTAACTACACCGCCGCCTGCCCAATCAACCGATAATGCATTTTTCCTGCTATAGTCAATTCCATTTATATAGAACCCAACTATATTAGACGGTTCATCATTATAAAACATTAAATAGCTATCCTTCATACCCAATGTCTTAAAGATTCTCTCATCTAAAATATCAGAATAGGATTTATGCTCAATAGTTTCCAGGATAATTCCAAGCAAAATATAGCCTGTATCCGAATAATAAAATTGTTGTCCCGGTCTTCCAACAGGATTTTGATTTTTTCTAGTAAACTCAATCAAGTCATTTGGAGTAAATGAATGATCTGGATTTGACGAGATCATCTCTAAGATCGTTTTTCCACCTTTTACTGGACCCTCAAAATAATCACTAACTCCTGATGTATGACTCAGCAAATGTTTTATTGTGACTTGATCACTATAATCTGTACCATCTATTACGAATAATCCCCTAAGTACGTCATCATCTAGCCAAGCATTGATTTTGTCATCAAAGCTGATTTTACCTTCATCAACTAACATACCACATACAACAGCACAAATGGTTTTACCGATGCTGGCTGCATGATATTGACTACCGAAGTGAACTGGTTCGTCTGTAGATCGATTTTTGGTACCTACTGCAAATTGTCCAAAATAGCCCTGTGAGTTAGAAGAGATGGTCAGCAGCACACTAGATAACGAATCATTTTTTTTAACTACTTTTTTTAGACGGTTTTCAATTTTTTCATTTACTACTTCTTTAGATAGCGGTCTATTCATGATGGTTAATATCCCAAATCCAGTTATAACCAAGATGATAACACCAAACAATATTCCTATTCCGCTCATCATACGGACCACCTTTCGATTTCAAGTACTTTTCATACATTAATCTACTCAATGGTTTGAAATTCAGATACACTTTTTAACTAAGCGGTCATAATTCAAGGTTAAGGCGGCTTTTTTAAGAACTAAACAAGCAATTCCTTTTACTAGCGAGGCAATTTCTCCTACAATCTGCGATTCTCACTTCTTTGCTCCTACTTAACCTATCTCTAAAAACCCTAATGTCTCCAATAAGGATCGTTGTGTCTCCTCTCGCTGCACGATCAGTCTCTCATGCGGCCATACACAATTTGGATTCTCCAAATCACGATGGATAAGAAGCAGCATCCACATAGAAAAAGCCGAAGAAAAAAGCATGTACTCTTTCATAAATGCTGGATAGTCATATGGATTCCCTTTACTTGAAGCAGCATCCAGGTATACTTCGAGCACTTTATTGCGATCAACTCTATTCGAATTCTTTGGAAACAACGGATGGGACATATCAAGCATATGGTATAAATCCCAAAGGGGCGTATTCCGATGATTATGCTCCCAATCCAGCACCACCACTCTGCCTGAGGAGGTCCTTCCATAATTGCCGGCATGCAGGTCTCCATGAGAATATACTTCCCACTCGGAGAATGAATGACCTGCTAGCAAGTGATAGAAATCATCAATCGTCTTATCGCTAATTTCTAATGAGAGAAGCAAATGAGCTATTAAGTTTCTTTGTGCCATTAGATCAGAGATTATCACATCAATTCCCGGCTTCTGGCCTGAGCGAGGCAGCTCCGGATATTGATAAAGCGGAGTGGAATGCCATATGGCCGCCCATTCGGCAACCTGAATTAGTGTTGATTCATCAGCTGTGTGATCTATAGTTCCTAAATCTTCAAACAACAGCCAGGGGGTAGATGTTTCTTCGTCTGCAGATGCAGCAATCAATTCCGGATATATCGCAGGGAGATGATGCAGTACATACCGGTATGCCCAGCTTTCTCCTGTTTCCACAGCTTCCGGCGGAAGATACTTCAGTATATAACTGGAACAATCAGGCCCTTCTGCTGTGATCCGCTCCACTCTTCTGCCATTCATTCCGTTATGTAACACTTCGTGAATAAAGGTTAAATCTTGAGGGAAGTTTCCTGCGGGGAGCACCCACTCATTGTTATGCAGTCTTTCTTTCAAAAGCTTCACTTCCTCGTTAGTTGTAAGTATCGTCTCTTCAATATAACGTATTCTAAAGCAATCGTGGATTGATTTTTAAGTTTTTAAGACAAGTAAAAAACGCCTCATTGCCAGGACACCATCATCTCTGTCTCGTTTATAAGATCAGAGATTAGGAGTAAGCCGGCAATGAGGCGCTAATTAATAGAAACTTCTTCTTATTTTACAGTTTGCAAAATATCTCTCAAGTAAGCTGTTAAATCGTCCTTCAACTCATTATTCTGAAGTGCGTAATGAATCGTTGTCTGAATAAAGCCCAGCTTCTCACCCACATCATGACGTTTTCCGTCAAAATGGTAGGCAATAAGGTCCTCTTCGAGCCCTAATTTCGCAAGGGCATCCGTCAACTGGATTTCACCGCCAACGCCTGCAGGCAGCTCTCCAAGGATATCAAAAATTCTCGGCGTCAAAATATAACGTCCCAGGATCGCCAAGTTAGACGGTGCGTCTTCACGTTTCGGTTTTTCTACGAATCGGTTCGCTTTATAAGTCCGCTCAGCTATCTCTTCACCATCAACCAACCCGTAACGTGATACCTGCTCCCAAGGAACCGGCTGTACACCAACAATAGATGACTCATGCTTTTCGTAAACGTCCATCATTTGTTTAAGACAAGGCACTTCGGATTCGACGATATCATCGCCGAGCATTACGGCAAAAGGCTCGTTACCAACAAATTTGCGGGCGCACCAGATGGCATGACCCAGACCAAGCGGCTCTCCTTGACGAATGTAGTGAATATCGGCCATTTCAGAAGACTTACGCACCTCGTCGAGCAGCTTCCATTTCTCCTGTTCGGCAAGATTATGCTCTAGTTCAAACGAGTTATCAAAATGGTCTTCAATCGCCCGTTTGCTTTTCCCTGTAACAATGATAATATCTTCGATGCCAGAAGCTACCGCTTCCTCAACAATATATTGAATTGTCGGTTTATCTACAATAGGAAGCATCTCCTTCGGCATCGCTTTGGTAGCCGGTAAGAAACGGGTTCCCATACCTGCTGCTGGAATAATTGCTTTACGAATTTTCATGTTGTCTCCTCCTTATTGCTGCGTTTGTGGATGTAATTGAGCTGCATCGTTTAGCTCCTCGAGCTTCATTAAGAGCATTCTCATATCTTTATATGTTTTCAATTGATAATGGGCGCAGGTGTTGCCTGTTCCGATCTTAATGGAAAAAGCATTCTCCGGTAATGCGCTGAACAAATCCTCGTCGGTGTGGTCATCGCCCACTCCCAAAATAAAATCGTAGTTCTGATCTTGGGTTAATAAATGAACCCCATGACCTTTATTAATGCGGCTGTCCTTCACCTCAAGCACCTTGTTACCTTCGAGCACACCGAGGCTCATGGACTGCGTAATTGAGAGAAGCGCTTCGCGCAGTTCATCTCTTTTGAGCGCAATAACGTCTGGTTCACACTGTCTATAGTGCCAAGCAAGAGAATACTCCTTTTCTTCTATAAGAGAACCCGGCATTCGATCCGTGTACATCTCGAGAATGTGACGTATTCTCTCTTTCCATTCATTATCAACGTTGATCGTTTTGATCCATTCTTCTCCAGCCTTTTTAAACCATAGACCATGTGAAGCGACCAAATGGAGATTGAGATCACCCAGCCATTGTTCAATAATGCTGCGATCTCTGCCAGTAATGATGACGACTGTGTTTTTAGGATCCTTTGTCAAATTGGCGAGCAGCTGTTTGAGCTCCTCATCCGGCTTGGCCTGATCCGGTGTTGGCTTAAATCCAACCAATGTACCATCATAATCGAGCAGAAGAAGTCTGCGATCAGCGTTGTTATACGCTTTTTTAATAACTGAAGACTCTGACACGTCCAGCAATGGCTTGGTTTGCAAATTCTGCGACTCACTATTTTGTAAAGCCGTAATAAATTCATCTGCCCAGAAATTGATGTTATACCGGAACAGACGGCGGTGCATCATTTTGTTGCGTTCTATTTTTTCGTGATCTGGCATATCGAGTGCTGTTTTAAGCCCTTCTGCAATCGCACCATGATCATTGGCGTTGACGACGACAGCTTCTCCAAGCTCACTGGCCGCTCCCGCGGTTTCACTCATCACAAGCATTCCTTTGTAGTCGTTGCGTGAAGC
Organism: Neobacillus mesonae; assembly: GCA_023715865.1. Taxonomy (GTDB): domain Bacteria; phylum Bacillota; class Bacilli; order Paenibacillales; family Paenibacillaceae; genus Paenibacillus. The sequence continues at coordinate 91,757 of JAMBOW010000001.1, read as the reverse complement.
GATGTACTCTTTCGCAACAAGATTCATGCCATCTCTTAGTGGAGTTACGAGCAGTACATCACTATTCCGATAAAAAGCGATCAGATCCTCCTGGCTGAAGGTACGGAAGAAGAACCAGATCGGCATCCAATTCACGGTTCCGAACATACCGTTTACTTCGCTGACAAGCACCTCGATATGCTTTTTCAAATTATCATAGGTCTCCACTTCTACCCTGGAAGGAGCAACAATCAAATTGAGACGAACCTTCTCATGATATTCCGGATATTTAGCCAAGAAGCGTTTGAAGGCTTTGATCCGGTCGGGAATCCCTTTAGTATAGTCCAGCCGGTCAATGGACAGGATGTTTTGAATGCTGCGAGTGCTCTCGATAAAATCCTCCAGCTCGCTCGACAATTCGGATGTACTTGTCTTGGAAAAATAATCGTAATCGATCCCCATCGGGAAGGCTTCAACCTGTACCGTATGTGTTTCATAGCTCAGTTTATTCAAGCTGTGTTCCACACCGAGTATTCTCCGTACAGTACTGAGGAAGTGACGAACATAATCATAAGTATGGAAACCGATTAGATTTGCGCCAAGCAATCCCTGTAATATCTCTTCACGCCAGATCAATAATCTGAAGATCTCGAAAGAAGGGAAAGGTATATGAAGGAAAAATCCGATTTTGGCATTCGGGTATTTCTCTCTGATCATTTGAGGCAGCAGCATCAGCTGGTAATCGTGTACCCAGATCGTATCATCGGGTTCAATAACAGGATCTAGTGCATCAAAGAACTTTTGATTGACTCTTTTGTAGGCCTCCCAAGTATCTATGCTGTATTCCGTATGACTCGTAAAATAATGAAACAGGGGCCATACCGTTTCGTTACAGAAACCGTGATAATATTCTTCTATATCGGTTTCTGATAATAGAATAGGTAAACAATTGTAATTACTCTGCAGTTCTGTATTCATGGACTGTTTTTCTACTTCAGAAAGTTTATCTTCTGCTATGCCCGGCCATCCAGCCCACACACTGTTTCCTTGTTCATGGTAGCTTTTCAGTCCGGTTGCCAGCCCACCAATGCTTTTGTTGTAGACTAGTTCTGATTCATTCTTTTTGACAGTGACAGGCAGACGGTTTGATACAAAAATAAGTTTACTCAATGGTGATCCCCTTTCCAGTACAGTGATTCTTAAGACTTAGAAATTCCGCTCTTTCAAGCAAGTTACTTGTAACTTTCATACCCCTTTTTCACGGCTGTGACTCAAATTCATGGGGACACACACAATGAAGGAATGCTAAGACACGCCTCAGAAAATACAAATTCAAAGTCTTAAACACAGCAAAAAACCTGGATTTATCGAACTCCAGGCTTTTCACAATTCTATTATTTTTATCTTTAGTTATTGCTCTTGTTCCAGTCTTGGCAATTTGCTAAAAGAATCAATTAAAGTCTCCAGTGCCTCCAGTTCATCCTTGCCTCTAGTTGACAACCGGATTAAGGTTCCGGCATGGATCGGCTGCAGGATCATTCCCAATAGGCTTTTGACATCAATAACATGTTCGTTATCATTCTGATCCGTATACATGATGATAATCTGTGAGATAAAACGAGAAGCGAGATTCGAGATTTGTATTAATTCCTGCTGATCATAATCCATTAGCACTGTGAATTCATGTACCCTCACATCCATCACCCTTCATCTGTCATATTATTGTTCCTATAGCTTTATGCAATAACAAATCAATCGGTGAAACAGGCTGTCATCCACATCCTATCTAATGACTACCCTTGCAAAGTTAAATGGATAGACCTTATTTTTTTATCTATTTTAATCGAAAGACCGCATTTGGTAAACGGTTACAAAAAGAATGAATAAAAAGACGGTCCTTGAAGGACCGCCGCTACTCTAAACTCTATCTATACTAGACAAGATGCAAAAACATTATGAACATGAATATTATCCACCGTTTTAGCCAGCTGCGCCGTCATGAGTACAAACGCCAGGCCTTGCTTTGGATACATCCATAGCATGCATCCTCCCATTCCGTTATGACCAAAAATTTCACGCTCTATATGGCCTTTATGACGAATTGGCATTTTCCAGATAAAGCCGTAATCTGATTCTACTTCTTTGATATGCGTTGTCTGCGGTGTCGTCATTTGTCTGAATGTCAGCGGCTGTAACAGCCGATCGTTTTCCCCGTATCTAGTTTCATTCAGCATTGCTTTTGCGAATCGAAGAAGATCATCTGCTGTGCTAAGCAGTCCGCCGAATGGTAATTTAGCTGCAATCAGCTGTCCCATTCGATCTCCCATCGCTTCTACGTGAGCTATAGGAGCAATTCTGGATTGATCCTGATCAGGATTGCCAAACCCAGTATCTTTCATGCCAAGCGGTTCGAAGATATGCGTATTCAAATACGACTCATAAGAAATGCCGCTGACACGCTCTATAATTTCGGCAAGAACAGTAAAGGCAATGTTATTGTAGCTTACAATGGTTCCAGGATTGCCTGTCAGCTCACTATCCTTAAGGGCAGAGAAAATTTTAGAATGACTCATCCCGTCCTCTTCCAATTTACCTTGTGCCCACTTTGCCATATAAGATTCATCAAGTCCGGATGTATGTGTCAGCAGATGCCATAATGCCAGCTTATCTTTGCCTTTCTCATTAAATTCAGGAAGAATGTCCGAAATGAGCTGGCCAGGATGAACTAATCCCTGCTCACACAATTGCATGATGGCTATTCCAAACATCGGCTTAGTTATGGAAAATACAGGGTAAATACTGGTGCTGTCGATACTTACTTCATTCTCATACGTTCCGTATGAACGAAGATCAATAATGTTCTCCTGATCTGTTATCCCAAGCACAGCAGACGGCCATTTCCCCTCATTTACATTCCGTTCTATGTAACGATATACTCGTTCAAATTGGTTCAATTGCTGGCTCACTCCTGTTACCTCCATTTAAATGTATACTTTTTAATCATAGCTTATGGATCATGGCACATCAGCTTTTCTCCACTTCATCATCGTATCATGGAATTGTTAACGTTACAAAAAACCGTCCGCTCTAAATGATTAGAAGCGGTACGGTTAGTTTTTAGAGATTGATTTAATTAACAAACGGGAAATTAATCGATCGCCTTTTGAATCCGGTCAAGCATTACGCTGACCTCTGCCCTGTTTGCCTTGTCATTTGGCGCGAATTTGGTTTCTGATCTGCCAGAAATTAATTGATTACTGTACAAATAAGATATGGAGTCCTTTGCCCAGTGAGTTTGAATGTCCCAAAATGGAGCTGCGGGAGATGCTGCTGTAGTATTCCCGGAAGTCAGATGTCTTGTCAAAATAGCTGCGAGCTCGGCACGGGTTATCGGAGCATTGGGTTTGAATAACAAATTACCGCTCTTATCCCGCGATCCTTGAATGAGCCCGTAGCTTACTGCTGTCTCTACATAATCGTAGTACCAATCTGTAGCTTTAATATCCGAAAAGGATGGTGCAGGCTTCTGTGCCATATTTAGCTCCAAGGAGGTCACTGCTGCTTTGGCGAATTCAGCTCGAGTCATGTTTCGAAGTGGTTCAAAATTGCCTTCATTTGTGCCCACAAGCACCTCTCTTGCCGCAAGACTTATGATTGCCTCCTGTGCCCATTTAACTTTAGATAGCGCCGACTGGTCTTTAAACTCAGAAATCACCTCTTGAGAAGTAGGCAGCTTTACTTTCTGCTTTGCTTTATCTCCAACGGTTTCTACCGTTTCATTTACCTTATTGCTTCCCGAACCATTCGCCGAAATTGTAATGGTTGGATGATTAATTCTATGTACAATATTTATTCCCGGATTGTCTGGCTGAATAACAATAGACTTGGACTGGGTCAGCTTTGCCGATCCGGCCTTCAGCGCACGGAATTTTACGGTTCCAACCTTGCCATAGCCAGTAAACAGCTTCGCATTCTTATTTGTAATGGCTTCTGCAATCTGTACGGTGCCTGATTGATCGACTTTATTTAGCAGGCTCATCGGATTACTTGATTTTGTGAATACACTTGGGGTAAGCTTTGTATCCTCAGCAGCCGGTTCAATGAGCGCTTTGTCAAAATTCAGGTGAATTTCATAGCCTTGAATTTTACTGTAATCCCCTGTAAATCCCTGCAGCCATATCGCTACCTCAAATGTATCTCCGGTTTTGATTTGATATGAAGACGGAACAAGACGAATCATCGGCAGGTCAGATTGCTGTTCGGCAGTTGAGCCTGTAGTTGCAGACTCTGCAGAAAAGATCGTGGCGGGATTTAAAGTTAAGAAAAGACTGCTTGCTAGTAGAATACAGCCTAATTGCTTGGATAATGAAGACTTGTTCATGAGAGCAACCCCTGTCTTATTAATATGTAAGGAGAGAGGACCTATAGTCCTCTCCCCAATTGCTGATAGATCTGAATCTTAAAAATGAATCATTTTATTCCTATAGCTCATAGTTGCCGATGACATAGGAGATATCCAACAGGTCAACTGCACTGTCGCGATTGATATCGGCTGCAGATGCTTTAGCATTTGGCCATGCAGAGCCTTTAGTCTTACCGAATTCTTTAGCTGTAAGCTGCAGATCGACGAGATTTACAGCACCATCATTGTTCACATCACCCGCAGTAAGCGGTCCGAAGTTCAAGGTTTCATTACCGTCAACAGTTACGCTGCTTGCGGCAGAAATGTGACCTGGAACAACAACGCGGACATTGTATGTGCCTTCAGGAACTTGGATCGTGTACGTTCCATCAGCTTGTACTGTACCTACGCCAGCAACTGTGCCGTTTGCACCTACTGCTTCAACAACAACTTTGTGTACGCCGTCTGCGCCTTGGTACCAAGTTTCGCTGTAGTCAACACTGTCACCGAAGGCTTCAGCATCGATACTGCCTGTAATCGAGAATTGACCTGGTGAAGGATCGCTAGTAATAGTAACCGTTGCACCCGTCACATCACCGACCGGAATATCCTCTGCAGCGCTGTTCAAGGCACGAACATTAGACAATGCAAACTCATAATCTCCTTCGCTCGTTCCGGCAAAATTAAAGGAGGCAAGCGCTCCTTCTCCGTTAAATCCGGATTCCACCCCAGCAAGTGTGATGATGTAATCCGTCTTGGCTAAACCGTTGCCGAGTCCGGTTGTATCCTCGTTTACAATGAGAGATACTCCTGGATTCTGCTCTTCCTGATAAGTGGACAGAACGACACTTGGAGAAGTCGATCCTTTCACCAAATCCTCATCATACGTCAAGCTGAATTGAGCGGAATAGAGGTCTTCAACCTCAGTAAAGTCGATGTCCAGATTAAATGATTCATTAACACCAACTTCATCAGCGGACGGATCAACCGTCAGGGAAATTTCACCAGGTGTCGGTTCACCCGGACCTTCATTACCGTCACTTTCATAATTTACGAGGTGTGCAGGCTCTAAGAATCCATTGCCTGCTTGGTCATACACATATACTTCATATTCATTTAGTCCCTCGACGACTGGAACTTCGACTTCAAACGCTCCGTCCGCTGAAATCGAACCCAGCGCATATTCCCATTCACCATCGACGAGGTATCCTGCTTCAACAGCAACACCTGAATAGTCTCCCAATGCATCAATCATCAGGTCAGACTCAACCTGTCCAGTAATCGTACCGATATTACCTTCAACGGTAATCTCAGGATCATCTAAGGTAGAGATTGGAGCAGCAGTATCGAGTACGAACGGGTATGCTTGATCTAGCAGTCCAAACCATTCGTCGTTAGCTGATACGAATGGTGCAACTGCATATATCCCGTCTTCTAATTGGAATTCTCTTGAACCGTAGTCACTCACTGTTCCATCCCAGCCCGGAATCCAGTAATCACCTGGTTCAATCCCTCCAAAAGTCTCATCAATAACCGCTACATATTCACCTGTTGTCAAATCGTAAACATCTAACGATACATACTCATTAGCAGAATTAACTGAGAAATATACATCTGTAGTATCTAGAATAAAATCATCATTTGGAGAGAAGAATTGCGGATCTACTGCGATATCCGAAACAACAGGAATCTCAACAGGCTCTCCAACATATACGTATACCGGAATTTGTAATTGATGGCCGCCAGCTTCAGTGAGCGTGATTTCTCCATCATAGTTCCCGTCAGCAATACCAGCGCTCATTGCGATGCTGACATCAAATGAAGCTCCGCCATTAACAGGAACGGCAATAGATGATTCACTGACACTCAAGCTTCCTGGAGCAGCTCCATACCATTCAGTGGATACCGTATACGAGGAAGCTTCTCCAACAATATCGCTGACTGTAACCGTTTTGGCAGAGGTCGAACCTCCATCCAGCACACCAAAGCTCAGCAGACCTGTTTCATAAGGTGTTTCTTCTCCTGATTCCACAGCTGTTGTCACATCTTGAACAAGAGCAACTGCTTTCGCTTCAAGAGTGCTGTCAAGATCAACACGACCTGCACCTTGAATATTGTGTGCATACCGGTTGCCGTTCAAATCACTCAGCTTAAGTGCATTGTTGGTCATAAGACCTTTGATTTCCGCTGGAGTTAAGCTTTCGTCCTTATCCAGCAGCAATGCAGCAGCACCTGCAATGTGCGGAGCAGCCATGCTTGTACCTTGAAGGTCAGCGTATGCATCAGAGTAGTCACCGCCGTAGGCAGGAACAGAAGAACGGATACCTACACCTGGAGCTGAAATATCCGGCTTGATTCCATACTTAGGCAGCGCAGGACCTCTGGAGCTGAAATCACCCATCAAATCCTGCTGAAGATCGATTCCAAAAGTGATCTCATAACCAGGAGCTGCCTCGATTTTACTCTTTAAGGCAGTGCCATCCTCAAGAGAAATGCTGAGTGTTGGAATATAATCACCCGGCGCTCCCAAAGTTCCGCCAAAGTTACCTGGTTCATTATTGTAAATGATTGCTGCTACAGCACCTGCTGCCTGCGCATTTACTGATTTTTCAGTAAAGGAAATGCTTCCCCTTTGAATGAGTGCAACCTTACCTGTCAAATCAACTGCTGCAATTGCATCCGGTGTTCCAAGCCCCGCGTAAACAACTTCAAGAGCTTCCCCTTCCAGTGAGGATAGATCCGGGGAGAACGACATTATGCTTCCATATGAAGGTATCAATCCCTCGCCCTCAATAGTAGGCACATTAAGTGGAGGTGTTGATGCACCTACTGAAATTGGAATTTCTGCAGCTCCAGGTGAACCTAATGTATAATCGTCTGGTCCAGAGTTACCATTCGCAACAACAGCGACAACACCAGCCAAAGCTGCATTGTTGAGAGCTACGGAGCTAGGATCAAATTCATTGTTCATTTCGCTGCCTAGAGATAGATTAATAATATCCATATCATCTTCGACAGATCGCTCAATAGCTGCTATGACTCCAGAAGTTGCACCTCTTCCGCCTGGGCCTAGCACCCGGTAAGCATATAAGTCAGCTCCATAAGCTACGCCACGTACCCAACCGGTTCCGCTTTCAGGATCCAGCGGATTTCCGCGGCCAGCAATGGTACCGGACACATGCGTACCGTGGTCGGTTGCAGCTTCCGGATCGCTCGGATCTGGCGGTGTTTCATACGGATCGTTGTCATTGTCAATAAAATCGTAACCGCCTTTATACGCATCGGCTAGACTCGGATGTTCGTAGTCAATTCCTGTATCCAGAACAGCAACCTTAATTCCACTGCCGTCATAACCAATATCCCAGAAGGTATCCGAACCAATAAACGGTGCACTTTCGTCCATATTTGGCGTAATGCTGTCAATTGGAGTCGCCTTTACCTCGTTATCAGGATAGATAGCCTTTACACCAGGAATAGCCAATAAGCTCTCTACCTGATCAGCCCGAATATCAACCGCGTAACCATTGAAAACGACAGAATATTGTGTCTTTAAATCCGCATTTAGGCGCTTTGCAGCAGAGGCAAATGATTGCTGCTCTTTTTGAATAAGACTGCGTTGGTTTTCCTCTCCTTGCGAAGTCATAGCTTCATAGAGAGCGATTGGCTCTTCAGATAATTCTACGATAACACTGATATTGCTTGTACCATCGGAAGCAGGGACGTAATTTTGCGGAGTAATATTAGAAGATGGTCGTTCAGATACCTGGCCTTGTGTAAGTGACTCAATTTTTGAACCGGAGCTGGTATTAGTGCCTTCATTTCTTAATGCTTGCAGTTTCTTATCAAAATTTAGTGTTTTACTGTTAAGAGATGTTAATAGCTTGCTTTGATCTACATTAAATAGGGAAGGATCAAACTGTCTTTTACTTGCTTCAGCGCCGGAGACGACTGCGGGAAAAACCGTGGAAAGGAATAACGCGGATACGACGGATAATGACATCACTCTGCGTCGAATGGGCTTAGACTGCATACTACTCCTCCTTATACAATTCGATGAAAATGCTGTAAAATCTATTCAATTTTTATTTACTCATCGCATGTCTCCTTTTTCGCTAGACTTCTTCTTATGTAGCTTGAAGTAACGTTGTTCGTTCTTCGAAAACTATTTTAATTCAAGATAAATAAAAACATTGTAGAATTTCCTGATTAAGCCTATGTTATGATAGATTTCATGCCAAAACCCTTGGTAATCCGCGTGATTTCGATGAATAATCTGGTTTGGAAGCCTATTAAAAAGAATATAAAGTCAATTAATATGACATACCGTATATTCAACCGTTGGTTGAATGCTGTATAAACAATAGTTTTTTTGTCAATTTAACGCAAAATCTCGCGCAGTAAATTGTAAAATCAGGAGTTTTGTGCTACAAATTGTATCAAAAATATAGATAAACTAGTATTATTGAACTAAGGTAAATAGTAGAATAGTGGCTCTCTGTACATAAACAGATATAAAAAAAACCGCCTTCACCTGCTTTACAGGTGGGGACTGACCCCATAATGTGAGACAAATTAAAACACCTTCAAGAAAATGCAACCATGTCGTAAGATATGGAGACAATCTTGGAGGTGTTTTTCGTTGGCAACTAGAGTTAGTTATCCTGTTGAAGTCAAAATGAAAGCTATTGAGATGAGGTTAGCCGGTATATCGGTAAAAGAAGTCATGGAACAATTGGGCATACGTAATAAGACGCAAGTGAAAACTTGGATGAAGTGGTATCGTAACGATGAATTAAATCGGTTGGAACAACCTGTCGGCAAGCAATACAGCTACGGAAAAGGGCCAGAGTATATGTCTGAAATGGAGAAGCTTAAAACGGAAAACCGGTTTCTTAAGCAGCAGATAGATGTGCTAAAAAAGTACAAGGAAATGGAAAGGAGTTGTCACCAAAGATTGTAGTGGAGTGGGTGGAGTCGATCCGAGGGGATGTGAGTGTAACACAAGCTTGCGCATGGATCGGAATCTCACGATCTACCTATTACCGTTGGAAAGTTACTTTTGGTCACGAGAAGAAGGATTCTGTAGTGGAGAAGATTCATGAACTCTGTGTACAGCATAAGTTTCGCTATGGATACCGGAAGATTACGGCATTGCTTCGAGCAGAGCATAAGGTAAATCACAAACGAGTGCAACGAATGATGCAACAGGAACAACTTCAGTGTCGTGTCAAAGTGAAGAAACGGAAACCAACCGGGCAACCCGTTCATATTGCAGAGCACTTGTTAAAGCGTCAATTTCAAGCGGACAGACCTATGCAAAAGCTCGTTACTGATATTACATATCTACCATTTGGAGGAAAGACGTTGTACCTTTCGAGTATCCTAGACTTGTTTAACGGAGAGATTGTAGCGTACAGTATAGCAGACAAGCAAGACACGTCATTTGTTCTAGACACGTTAAACCAACTCCCCATGTTACCAGGCACGATGCTTCATAGCGATCAAGGCAGCGTCTATACGTCGCAGCTATACCAGGAAGCTGTCAAAGGAAAAGGCATTATCATGAGCATGTCCCGGAAAGGTACGCCTGCTGATAATGCCCCCATCGAATCGTTTCATTCGACACTAAAGTCTGAAACGTTCTATCTCGAAGGGCTAACCTGCACAACGACGGCAATCGTTAAACAGACCGTTCGAGACTACATTACATACTATAACTCAATTTGGATTCAAACGAAACTAAAAAACCAGTCGCCGATTCATTATCGACGACTGGCTGCATAACTTGAAAGGTGTTTTGATCCCTGTCTCAATAACGGGGGTCAGTCCCGTGAAGGCGGGGGATTTTTTATTATCATCTCTTATGAAGGACGTAAAACTCTAATTCGTGTTCTACACTAAAGCCTGACTTCACATATAAGTCCATCGCTTTTTCATTAGACAACGAAACACAAAGTCTTACTTCTTCGATGTTTTTATCAAATAAATCAGCTATAGCATACTTTATGAGCGCAGTTCCAATCCCTTTTTTTCGAGCCGCAGGCGCTACGGCCAGATACTCAATGCTTCCTTCGGCATGCTGCTCAGAGCTCTCAGTGTATATGTAACCGAGAAGCTCTTCCTCATCCTTATAAAGATAAAGCCGATTCTCCTCATTGATCCGTTCAATAATTTCAGCGGCATCATAGTAAGTGTTTGGAAAGCACTGCTCATGTAAAGAGGAAAAGGCATCCACCCAGCGATCATTCCAAGTCTCAATCTTACTATTTGTTTCGCTAGCCAAGCGAGAGTTCTTCAGCTCGGATAATGTCTCCCCTCTTTGTGCAACATAAATGGATTCCTTCTGCCTAAGCTCGGCCCCTAAACGCTCCACAAATTCCTTGCCCTTCTGATTGGCCGTATTATAAAACCATTTAAATGTATGTACTCGATTCTGCAGCTGTTGTATTCCTCCATCCCACAAATCTGCTGCCATTTCCTGCCACTCTCGTGCATTTTCATGGATAAAAGGCCCCCATACTTCAGCTTCTCCTGCTGCAAGATCGACATCAAATCCAAGGAAGGCATTAATCTCTCCTTGACTCAGAATGATTACGGAAGACTCCTCTAGGGACAAATCTGAAAATTCGCTGACCAGGTAATCCTCGATCTCAGCACTGTTTGTTCCTACATATCCAATATGATTCTGTTTATCTGCGTTTAACTTTGCGATGAACTCTGCAATCTCTATCGTTTGCGGCAAAGCGCTTTTCCCACCCATTCTATCAGCCTTCCTTTATACTTTTTTTGCAATGAGAACTCTTTAGTCTCAAGATAACTCAAGTGAATTTATGTATATACCATTTAACATACTGTCCGTTTATTCTTACTACAAGGTAAGATTTGATTATAATAAATTATGCTGTCCTCATAATCGACATTGCTGCTGACATCGCAGAAAAAAGCACCACTATGGAGATGCTCAATTATGGAGAGCCATAATCAAGCTGAATGATAATGCTGTTAACCGTTCTCCCCACAACCGCACTTCGTTTATCTTTTGCACAAAAGATTATTAAACCGCATGGTGGTGAGCTTACCGCAGACAATCATAAGGATGGTGGTACCTTAATGATCGCGAAAATACCTAACAAATAAAAAGCCTAACATTCCACGTTCGTCTAGATCATTTCAATCTCCCTGACATACTTTATCTTATCTTCAACAAAAGGAGGAGTTCAGATGAGTGGATCAATGGATTATTGTAATACAGGTGTAGGTGGTTACGGCGGAGGTAACAAAGTTGGAGCTGTTCTTGTGTTATTCATTCTGCTGGTTATCATCATTGCTTCGTTTGGTTACGGAAGTTGTTAATTCAGCATCCATTCCAATTTAAAAAAAATAAGCTAAAGAGTCCAATCCGTTAAGGATCATCCCTCATAAAATATCGTATCTTGACTTAGAGGAGGAATTTCTGTGAGTGGAGTAGTTGGAAATTACGGTTACGGATATAGCCAAGGTGGTTATGGTGGCGGAAACACACTTGGTGCTATTTTGGTTCTGTTTATTCTCTTAGTTATCATTTCTAAATCCTTTAGTTGGGGCGGATTTGGCTACTAAGATTTAAATTACAAGAGGCGTTCCTTAAGCGGAACGCCTCTTTTCATTTGAAGTTCATTCAACGAACTGCAGCCGTTGTTTATACTAAAAAGTCCATGAGTAGAACTTTAGCAAGCATGCTGTGCTTTATTGTCCTCGGTTCATGTTATTTACTGCACTGAATAGAGCTTTGACAGAGGATGTCGCAATATCCACGTCTACTCCACAACCCCAGTATTGGGTTCCGTTACTGGAAGTAATGCCGATATAGGAGACCGCCTGTGACTTGGACCCTGTTTCGAGCGCATGCTCACGATACACCAAATCCGTATATTCCAGACCGCAGTGATTTTGTAAAGCATTGCTGATAGCATCAAGTCTTCCGTTCCCGTTACCTGTAATTTGCTTCACTTCATCGTCTGTTCTTACAGTAACGATGGTATGGAAATCTTCATCGTCTGGGAACTGGTATTTAATAAATTCAACCGGTGTTTTGATATTTACGAATTCCTTCATGAAAATATCATAAATCTCGTCTGCCATAAGCTCCTTCTGTGTGCGGTCCGATACATTTTTAACGAAATAACCGAAGCTCTCACGCATTTTCGGCGGAAGATCGAGTCCGTATTTTTGCTGGAGAATGAATCCGATGCCTCCCTTGCCGGATTGACTGTTAATGCGGATAATATCTCCTTCATATTCCCGGCCGATATCCTTCGGATCGATGAGCAAATACGGAACGGACCAATGAGAACGCTCTTCTTCCTCGCGCCATTTCATTCCCTTCGCAATCGCATCTTGATGTGACCCGGAGAATGCAGTGAACACCAGCTCGCCGCCATATGGGTGTCTTTCGTCCACATTCATTTTAGTAAGGCGTTCATATACAGAAATAATCTCAGGTACATTTTCAAAATTCAGCTCTGGATCAACGCCGTGTGAATACATATTTAAGGCTAAAGTAACGATATCCACGTTTCCTGTGCGTTCCCCGTTACCAAATAATGTGCCCTCAACCCGCTGAGCACCAGCCAGCATTCCAAGCTCTGCATCAGCTACGCCGGTCCCTCTGTCATTGTGCGGGTGTAGAGACAAAATCACGTTCTCCCGGTAATTAAGGTGATTGCTCATATACTCAATCTGGCTGGCATATACATGCGGCATGGACATGGAAACCGTGGCAGGAAGATTAATAATGACCTGATTGTCTGCATCCGGCTGCCACACATCCAGCACACTGTTGCAAATCTCCAGCGCAAACTCAATCTCTGTACCGGTAAAGCTCTCCGGCGAGTATTGGAATTGGAAATTGCCTTCTGTTTCTTCCGCGCATTGCTTTAACAGCTTTGCTCCTGTCAGGGCAATATCAATAATTTCTTCTTTAGACTTACGGAACACCTGTTCGCGCTGTGCGAGCGAAGTTGAATTGTACAAATGGACGACTGCTTTTTTTGCACCCTTTAGGGATTCGAATGTCTTGCGGATAATATGCTCTCGGGATTGGGTGAGCACTTGAATCGTTACATCATCCGGAATCAGGTTCTGTTCAATCAAAGTTCTAAGGAAAGTAAATTCTGTTTCTGATGCTGCTGGAAATCCTACTTCAATTTCCTTGAACCCGATTTTTACGAGAAGATTAAAATATTCCAGCTTTTCTTCCAGATTCATCGGAACAACTAATGCCTGATTACCGTCGCGAAGGTCGACGCTGCACCATATAGGCGCCTCCGAAATATACTCTTTTTGGGCCCAGTTCAGACTTGTCTCAGGAGGCATATAATACCCTCTCGCATATTTCTCGACATTTTTCATGATAACGACCATCCTTTTCCCATTAGTATGTACATTTGATTTATGGATGCAAAAAAAGCCTTCCATCTCTTGTTATAAGAGACGAAAGACTTTACATCTTACGTGGTACCACTCTAATTCATACCATACGGTATGCACTCAGGCAGATACAGGTCTACTGTTACAATGACCTAATATCCCCTAATGATAACGGTTAGGACTCCGGCTCCACCTACTATAAATTCAGCGAGCTACTTCAAGGCGAGTTCTGATCATTCACAACGACTGTTTTGCACCGGCCAACAGTTCTCTGAGCGTTTGAAAAATCATACTATTCCTCTTCATCGTATTTAAATATTTATGTCAGTTTATACTACCAGGATGAAGTTATCAAGTAAAATAGATAAAAAATATTTATCTATTTTTTTAGAAGTGATCCTATTGACCAGCATTACCCGGTTTAAAATAAATACCGGAGGTAGGTCTTTAACCCGTCACTCTAGGCTTCGTCGGATCGCAGTCCGGGCTTTGTATTTCTCCAAGCAGAGCTAATTTGGACAGATAGTAGCATTCCTCACGGTACATATGATCCGGCATCAGCGGGTTGATCCGATCCAGTACTTCTCCCCGAAGCTCGAACTCTTCAAGCTCTGCCAGAAAATGCATGAACACCCTCATTTCCAGATCGATATCTGTATGGAATTTATGTAGTGCAGGAAAGTCACTTAATTGGGTCCTCAAATATCCGGTCATTTCCACAGCTTTCAAATAAAATCCTTCAAAGTCCTTTTGAAATGCCATACTTTTCTTAATGAGCGGCTTCTCAGCAAAGTCTAAATCGGCTGCTATACTTGCTGCATGACCATAAGCATCTTGAAGCCATACCAAATCATAATGAAGTGGATGAAACAGAGGGACCCCTTTGCCCTCAAGAAGAGATTGTAAAATCTTCTGGTATTCCTCAAGTTCATTAACCATGTGATTCACAAAGGAAGGCGTCAATAAAAAATCAATTTTTCCTGCAAGCTGACGTGTCAATAAATCCAATTTGAACGTACGAAGCTCATTCGCTGCAAGACTTGCTTTTTCTGTCAGATTGACTAAGAAGGTGGATGAATCCGGACGCCTGGCTTCTTCTAGCAGCATGTCAAATGTGGCAATAAAGCTTTCCGCTTTGGCAATATCTGATTTTTCCTTCGGCGAAAGTGCAGTTAAAATAAACCGGCTGTGGTCTCCAAGAATCTGGAGCCAAAAACGGTGCTCATAGATGGGATCACTCATCCTTATTACTCCTCTCTTAACCTATATTCCACTGAATATCATATGCTGCATTCAGAAATGTAGACGTTCTAGCCATACTTTGTGTAAGCAGTATTAGATTTTTTGGTATAAGTACATACGGTTTGACGCATTGTACTAAAGAAGCAAGAACTATATAAACATATGGAGGGATCACGCTTGGCTAAGAGTAAACAGCAGCAAGAAGCACATGGTATTGGACAAGTAGAAGAGCAATTAAATCAACAAATGGAAGCAGCCGAGGAAATCCAAGGCAAGTCCAAACTTGATGCGGAAATTAACAAGGCCGCTCACCGTGAATTTGATCATTCGAAAGACCTTCCAGAGTAGGAGAAATCTCATATGAATAAACACCGGGCGATTGAAATTTGTGAATCAGCAGTGATGGCTAACGTGACCTATCAAAACACCCCCGTCTACATTCAGCATGTTAACGAGGATGAAACAGTTCGAATTTACCCCATCGGTGACTCTGAGCAGGAAATAACGGTTCCATTATCCAGTTTGATTGAACATCCTTAAACATATCCAAGTGAATCAAACTGTCTCTCAAATAGCATGCCTTTAATCAAAAAGAGAACTTAGCTATCCTAAGTTCTCTTAACATTTTTAATCCCAGACTTGGTCTAGTTTATCTGTATAAAATTGTATTGCTCTATTGTACCTCTGCACTCGCTCATCTTTAGAATTCGTGTGTATTTCTTTAAGCAGAAGCTGCATAGCCTTGTTATATTCCCTTAAATTGTATTGCACCATGGCCATAAATACGATGAATTCATGATGCTGGGGAAACTCTTCAATCCCTTGCTGGAGGATTTTTTCCGCTTCTTCATATTGTCCTAAAGTACGGTAGGTGCTTCCCAGCCCAAGCAAAGCTCCCGATCGATCTTCCCCTTCTAAGCCCATAGATATCGCTTCAACATAATAGGGTACAGCTTCCTTCTCAAGACCTAATGAATCATAGGTCCAGGCGATTTGATAGTTTAATTGTGCCTCGTTATACGCCTCATTTGTATTTTTAAATTCCAATAATTGTTCAAGCGCTTCTTCTTTATTACCTTCATTTCGTAGCTGCATTGCTTCCTGTATCATGTCCATGATCTAATTCCCCTTATCTAAGCATGCCTTGCAGGTATCATTCTAACAGGCTCCAAAAGAACAATTAAGCGATTGAATGATTATATCTGTTTTTTCCCGTTCATTATTTCATCTATCCAATGATAGCAGCGTTCAAGCTCTTCATTTGAGATGCGGTCAGATCTATGTTCAAACAAGATGAGAATATCGGATTTGTGTTCCTTCACAGCATGAAGATAATCCTCGATCGGAGCCCAGCCATCTGCAGGAGATAACTCCGGTAATACAGGATGATGCCTTAAGACGCCGGTATCTGCGTAGCGGGCATTAGATAAATGAATTAATTTAGCATAAGGTGCATACTTGTGAATGACTTTCAAGGCATCAAATTCGGGGTCTGTCAATGTCTGCAGATACAATCTAGCGGTATCCAGACAACATCGAATGGACGGATATTTATCCAGCAAACGAACGACCAGATCTGTATCCACCGCTATCTTTGGCACGGCATCAAATTCTATGACCGGAGTAAAATGATATTTCTCACCGTAGCTGGAGAGCCTGCGAAACACTTCTTCCGTTCTCGCTTCAAATGTAAGCCGTGTCTCCTTGTTCTCCCATTCATATTCCGTCTCATGATCAAAATGCCACAGCTCCCAATCCTTGTCCGGATCTAAGCTCACCGGCTTTGGATAATGAAACAACACATACTCCGGCTTTAAACGCTTATGATGCAAATACTTCAGTTCCTGCTCGATGAAAGCAAATGCATCTTCTCTAATCTTGTCATCAGAAGACATAAACATCGCATCCCGGAATTCATGCTGACCTGCTCTGGGTGAAAAATGAAACCCGTATTTAAATTGATCTTTATTCGATAATGACAACAGTAAATCAAAATCTTCCTCCTGCTCATATAAGCAATTCTCAATGCCGAAAAAATGACCTCTGAAATCCCTTTCATATTTAGCTGGATCAAATCCCCCATACTGCCCGATTAAAAATTGAGCTGGCATCCTATGTCTCTCCTTATGTATAAGTGATATTCTTTCTTCTTGAATCCTATCATACTCACAGCTTAATTGCCTGCATATAACAGGGGGTAAACAAAATGGCCCCGCTGAGGAGGCCAGTGTTACGATTAAATCAGATCTCCGGTTCGCTCCCTTCTCCAGCGGCGTAAGAAGAACAACACGATCACAAGTATAAACACTCCGTACAATACAGGCTGCAAATAAACCGGATAGTAAATACTTGCCGTCTTCACAAGCATGACATCGAAGAAGGGACTGAGTAACCATATGACAAAAGGAACGAGCGCACCAATAATGGTAACGTAATTCCTGAAAAGACTCGAAATCAGTGCAGTAAGCGTAACAAACAGCAGAAGCAGTACGTATAACAATGCGATCGTAATAATAATAAATTCAATAAAGCTTAAATCATACCAGTAGGGCCCCCACCAGCCGCCAAAATAGGAATTGATCGCATTGGGGTAAAATACGCTCTTGATCTCATCAGAGTAGAACAGAAAGAATGTAGAAATTTGAATGATAAAGAGAATCGTCACGGCCACAATCGCTGCAACCCATTTCATAAAGAAGTGGCGTCTCCCAGCTTTTGATGTGTACTGTAAGAAGATGACCCCATTATTTCGATCCTTGATATACAAAGGGATTACAAGGAACATACCGCTAACTACGATTAGAACTAGCATATATCCGAGCAGAGTCGTGTAATTATCCATTAACTCACTAGAGAATATAGACGTAAACGTACCGTCCTGCTCATATTGGTTTACTTTCTCTAGCTGAGCGTCACTCAGGTCATTCGTTCGAGCGGCTGACTTGTACTCATATTGTTCGATCAAATTCTTCCTTCCGGAGATTTCCCAAAAAATCTTACCGCGTGCTTCATCGTCGAAGATGTAACGGCTAACTTCAAATGGTAAGATTCCTTCACTCGCTTTCCGCTCATAATCTTCATAAGAGACAACTCTATATTTTTTAAAATAAGGATCTGATCTAATGATTTGATCCGCTTCCTGCTTGGCCTCTTCTAATTGATGCTTAAAATCTTCAAATTCACCCGCATCCATATGATCACCATACTGCTCAAGCATTTGAATTGTCACACGGTGTATATCCGTGCTGGGCCTTCCGTTTGGAAAATGTTCAAAATAGAAATCAAATCTGATGATAAAGAAGATGAAATGAAACAAGGCGAGAAAGATAAGGACCTTAGGATTAAATATTTTCTTCAGTTCATATCCGATGATTTTCATGTTAACCTCCTTTCATAGACCTTGTTTCCTGAATTTATGCATAGAAAATGCGGCCCCCATTGCTAGCAGAGCTGACCAGCTAATAAGTGTTACGATCTCGTACCATTTGTACGTTCTGAAAATAGACTGACCCATGAACATGAACTCAGCTTCCAGCAGCATGTGAAACGGATTAAACACACTGGCTAATATGAATATAGAATCAGGCGGGATAAACGAACGCCATGCGATCGTTACTCCAAACACGATGGAAAATACAGCAAATACAAAGTAACTGTTTCTGACAAAGATTGAAATAATAAAAGCCATCACACTGAACATCAGCTGTGCGATCATAAAGATCATGATGACCAGCACTAAATACTGTATGAAGCTCATATTCCACCATGGGATATAAGGAAAATTGCGATCTGAAATAAAAATACTGCTCATGGATGTGTTCCATAACCCCGAATAATCTGCTAATAGAAAATAGATCCCTAGACTGACCCCGAACAGCAGCATACCTGCAAATAACGATCCCATTAAAGATGCAATAAGCTTATCCCACATCAGCCGGCGCCCTCTTTTGGTGGAGTACACGACATGTTCGCTGCGATGATCCGATTCATACTTGCAGATCATTCCCGTGATCAGCACGGCAAACACCATAAGTTCAAGCGCGATCCCGCCAAAGAGGGTTTCGAACAGATTGGAATGCATCCGATACATACCGCCGTCGAAAAATAATTGCTTTTGCTCTTCATTATTGATCAGTTCATTCAGCCGTTCACCGAGTGCAGCAAACTGTGTCCTTATAAAATCTGCCGGGCTGCCTTCCACCTTATTAAGCTCCATCGCACCTTCGGCATAGGCTTGTACATCGAGCGCTGCATAGCTCTCATCAGCGTTACGTAGTTTCGCTCTATAATGTTCTAACAGCCTTGTTTGATGAAATTGAGTAAGCTCCTCTTCTGTATACAAATCCGGCTGATTATACACATACTTCGTAAGATTCCCATTTTCAAAGAAACTAGCTGCCGTTTCGTATATCTTTCCCGTCTTCAATTGGGTTACTTCATTCATCGTATTTAGCGATTCATCGACCTGCTCATCAAGACCTGTGAGGGCTTCAGCATCCATTACTATTCCATAGTCTTCCGCAAGCGCATTGACCAGCTTTAAATCTTCCTTCATGTACGTAACAGGCCAGATCAAAAACACATTCCAAATGATAAAAATAACGAGCAGCGCAAGAAACACCGGAGCCTTCAATACCTTTCTCAGCTCATATCCTTTAATCCCCCGCATAGACTTGATCTCCTGCAAGGTTGACATCATCCTGATAGGTATAGATGAATACATCCTCCAGACTCGGCACGACTTGATGTGAAGCAACAGCCGGCTCCCCTGATTCCGATAAAAAACGAACCTTCAGCCTGCCTGCCTCCTGTTTTTCAGACAAGATTAAATAAGTATCCTTAAGCTGCTCTGTCTCCTCATAACTGAGCTCCGCTTCAAAAACCTTGCCAGTAAGCCGTGCACACAAAGCTTCAACACTTTCTTTATAAAGCAGCTGCCGATCCTTGATCATCAAAATTTCATTCGCAATCAGCTCCACATCCGACACGATATGGGTAGATAATATAATAATCCGATCTCTTGCAAGTCTTGTCAGCAAATTTCGGAACCGCACCCGTTCCTTTGGATCAAGCCCTGCCGTCGGCTCGTCGAGGATTAGGATTTCGGGATCATTCAGCATCGCCTGGGCAATACCTACTCTCTGAATCATACCTCCAGAGAACTTCTTCATCTTCTTCTTTTTGACGCCTTCAAGTGCTACTAGCTCAAGTAGTTCATCAATTCTGGCTGCAGCAACCGCTGTTTCCATACCTTTTAATGCAGCGATGTAATGGAGATACTTCACTGGCGTATCATTTTTATAATAGCCGAAATGCTGAGGCAAGTACCCGAGTATATCCCGGTATCTCTCTCCCATCTGCACAATATTTTCTCCACCGTAAAGGATTTCTCCCTTTGTTGGAAAGAGTAGTGTAGTCAGCATTTTAATCAGCGTTGTCTTCCCTGCTCCGTTAGGGGCCAGCAGTCCATATACCCCGCTGCCTAGTTCAAAATGAATATCTTCAAGTGCTGTAAACGAGCCAAACTTCTTCGTCACTTGATTAACGGAAAGCATCATTGTTAACCTCAACCTCCTGCTTGCTGTAAATAAAATAATTGCTTCAGATGCCGTACGTACAGGATAAATCCGACGATCGTCAAACCTCCATACACGAGGACGGGAATTTGATTTAATAGCTGCTCATAAGCACTGCCTGCCATCCAATACAACAGCGCATTCACGCTGATCCAGCTCATTCCGGCTATAAGCCAGGACCACAACGAGCTCATATGAAGCTGAAAATACATGAATAAAGCGGAGAATACAAACAACGAGCTGGCAGACATTAGGATGCTTTTGATCACATCTATTCCTTCAATTCGTACAGCAAGCAGCAGTATCGAAATGATATTTGCAGCAAGACTAAGTAAGCTGAACACTAGCATCCGAAACGCGGCCAGCTGATGAACGCTGTATTTACATACCATTTCCGTTTCATAAGTATCCCTTGATCTGAGCTGAACAAAAAACATGACGGCAATTGCAAAATAAAGCACCGGAGACATCGTAAAGATGACAACCGACATGGACAGTGCTGACTCTGAATTAGACTGTTCACCTGCTGCATAACCCATTAGAACCATTAGTAACAGTCCTAATAAGGTAATGAGTCCAATCTCAGCCCGATCCTTAAAGAGTACCTTCCAGCCTAACTGGCTGCTCATTTGCCTAAAACTGATATAAAGTGTTCGTTTAGGCATGAGCCCCTTGGATACAATCCGCTCAATCTCCATACC
This sequence comes from Neobacillus mesonae, assembly GCA_023715865.1. Taxonomy (GTDB): domain Bacteria; phylum Bacillota; class Bacilli; order Paenibacillales; family Paenibacillaceae; genus Paenibacillus. Next base: position 70,449 of record JAMBOW010000001.1, on the reverse strand, counting down.
CATTCTCTCATCATCAGGAAAATCAATAGAAAACTTTTTGTTGTCATGATGCATCGGTATTCACCTCCAGTCTTTTCTTTATTTTTCGAATCATGGCGTAATATTTAGATTTAATCGTCGATTCGGGGAGCACGAGCATGTCCGCAATTTCGGAAAAGGTATATTCTCCAAAAAACTTAAGCCTGAAAACAGATTGGCTGCTCGGTTCCAGCTCGCTTACAACCTGCATAATCCGCTCGACCTCCTCCCTGTTTTCTATACTTATAGTGAAGTCTTCAGGAAGTACATGCCGGTCCTCTTCCATCGGTTCGCTGGTCTGAACATAACGATAGGCTCTTGAGCGATAGTAATCGATAATGCGATTGGTAGCGATTCGGTACAGCCAGGTCCGAAAGGCTGCCCTTTTTCCGTCAAAATGATGGATTGATTGCAGCATTGAAATAAAAATTTCTTGTGTCAGATCCATAGACAGCTCCTTATCCATGGTCTGCTTGAATACATAGCTGTAGATCTCTCTGTAGTAAGCTGACACAAGCTTGCCTGCCGCTGCTTTATTCGATTGCTTCTTAATCTGCTTGATCCACTGAGTCTCAGTTTCCATTAACAAAGCGCTCCATTTCCTTTCAAACCGGTTCACCCTATATATGCGAAGCAGCAATTCAAATAGTTTGAGGTGTATATAAGAAAAATACTATATTTTACGTCATGCACAAAAAAAGCTGTTTTCAAATAGTTAGAGAACTACTTAAAAACAGCTGTATGTATGCAAAAATTCCAACTCGCGCTTAAGCCAAACGGAAGATTATGTTGCATTTGCCGCTTGTGCTTGCCGAGCTTGAATGGAGTGAACACCCATTACGACCGCTATCCATTCATAAGAGTCCATATCATGAGATCGGTTATCTAAACGGTAAGAACCTGGCCCGAAGAAACCGGAGGTTCTCGTAAAGCTGGCGGCCAGCTTCCCTGATTCATCTTCTATCGTATACTCCTTGGAGAACGCTGGAGAGGAAATGAAAAATATGCCTCTGGATCCGGCATGGTATTCAAATTTTTTGGTGAAAAAGCTCATTTTGGCTCTTACAATTCCAATGATTTCTCCACGGGGATCGTGCACATTCCACTTACTTGAGAATGTGCGAAATTTACCAGAGTACAGTAAGTCACGAGATGAACTGTAAATATCCAGTGAGGTGCCAAAGGCGCTTTTCAAATCAATGCTTCCAGCCTCATTCCCTGTACCATCAACAATATCAGTAAGTCCAGAGCTGAAAAAGTTGTCCCTGAAATAAAGCTCCATACCTTTTCCCCCTAAAAGTTTGAAGTAAGTTTATAAATAGAACGAACATACTTCATTCTATCATCCTGCAATATTAAATCCAGCTGTACTTCTCTTTTATTTGCTGATGAAAGGCATGGTCCGGATTACGATCGACCATTTTCCGAATCGTCTTCTTCCATGTCTGTTGAATGTCTGCCGGCTTATCCTCCGTTATGGATTGATCCTTCATAACACTCCGTAGGTAGACCAAATCCTCCTTTAGGCGATCTAAATCCTCCAGCAGCAGTGTTACGGATTTATAACCTAAATTATGCTTAGATTGCAGAGGCTGCATCATATCCTGCTGGACATACTGCTGATAGTCCCGCATCAGGTTTGTCATCACTCTGGTGGACGCGCTGTCTTGATGAGCAAAGTAAGGCTCCATTTGGTTAAATGACATACTTGCCTGCTCCAGATTACGTGCGGTTTGTTCAAGTCGTTCTACTACCAAATTGATCTCCATCGTTTCTTCAACATCAAGCCTGTCCGTAAGATAAGCTATGTCCTCAAGCGGCAGATTGAACCCCCTCACAACCGCATCATCCCATAACCTTTCATTGGTTTCCTCTTGCGCGTTTTTATAATCTTTCAAATTTAGATTTATAAGTGTACTTGCTGCAAGTAAAATTGTGAGCAGTCCTATAATCAGCTTGGACCCATGCTTCTTCCAATTGATCTTCATATCGTCCCCCCATACTTAATTCATTCCTGGATGTTTGTAATACTCGATCATCTTAATGAACTGAATCGAATAATCTTTTTCCACCTCGTCTAGGGAATATAATTTACCTTCCAGCTCTTTAAGCGCGAATACATAATCATGCCTAACATCATCCATCGCCGGTTTTCCTATGTATTGTCCGTCAAAGTCTTTAAACTGCTCCTTAAAGTCAGCGTCGAAAGTAATCCGATGTTTAAATGAGGCCTCTACAAAAGCATTAACTACGACGAGTGTATCTCCGTTTTTATTTAAGACCCGATATAAATTACCTCTGTCATCTTCAATAAGGTCCTTGTATACTTGAATATCCATTTGCTTCATTCCTTTCAGGCACCAAATTCTTATTCATCATTACGGTTAGCTAATATTAATTACTATACCATTTTTTCTCATTTATATAAAGATGATGTGTCGAAAAAAACGGAATCGTGCGATTGCCCGAGAAATAATCTATCTCCTGGTTAACTCCCTCCATAAATAAATGCTTGGCTTATCCATTTAGTCACATCTTTTTTACTATGTTTAGAAGCATTTTCTGACGCTCTACGCGCTAGGGCTGCTTACGAGATACTTTCATGCAGCAAAAGCTTTTAGAGAATTACTGATTGAACATTAAAATCAAAGTAATATGCTGCCTGATTGGTTCGACTGAATCCTGCTTATACCCAGTAAGAGCATCTTAGTAGCCCGCTAATAAAAAGTTGATAGGTATCTTTTTCTGAATATTATTATGAATTTTTCATATGTTGAAACTTTAATTTAAGGGTAAGCACAATAATTTACCTCTGTATCCTAACGACAAACAAAAGACCCAGTGCTTATAAATAAGCCTGGGTCATTATGTTAACGAGTGATCCCAATCTCCGACAACCTTGTTGTTTTCACTAGATGCGTGGCAAGGCTCGGGAACAGCTTGGCAGCACTCGGATAAAAACGGTTGGTCTTGGCAAATGCCAGCTTTTGAATTCGTCTTGCCCTTCTCAGAAGCTTAGTAAATTCGCGATTGGCCTCCAATGTATACTCGCTCTGCCATTCTTCATACGATAGCTCTGATCTTAAATATCGATCGGTAAGAAGTGAACAGATAATCGAAGATCTTAAAGCAATAGACATCCCGTCACCACATAGCGGAGGTATCATTAGCAGCGCATCTCCAATATGCGGAAACACAGACCATGGTTCAGGCACCGAGGATAATTTAACAGGTGCAATAGATACCTGCGTCCCTTGAACGGGTACCCCATGAGCTAGCCTTGCACCTAATTTTTTATTATTTCTTGCAGCAGCCTGTATAATGTCAGGTACAGATTTACCTATACGCTGGACAGTTTCTAATGGAAGCAGTGCGGCTACGTTAGCCTTCTTCCCTTCAATCGGCGAAATACCGACATACCCGCCTTCACAGAAATAGAGCTCCACCTTTGACGCTGTCTCAATGCCGCTGTAATGTGATTTAACTCCGACATAGATTTGCTGATCACGAGCAGATTCACCCGTTTCTTCCTTCACGTATTTAGGCCTAGTCGTTCCATACGCACCGATGACAGCTTTCGAGTAATAGTGTTCAATATGCTGCCCATGTCTAACGTCGACACGGTAGCTGTTGTCCTCTAACTGCTGAATATCAACAACTGCTGCTTTTGTAACTATATTCACGCCTGCCATGGTTGCTTTTTGATGCAGCATAAGATCAAGCTCATATCTGCTTATTCCCCAAGCCTTGCCCGGCAGCGAAGATTCTATCTCGCCTCCATGCGGCATAATGATTTTGGCACTGTCCATAATGCTGGGCTCAACTTGAAACTGAAGAGGGTCTACCCCTACATATTCCAGCATCTCTTTGGTCTCCGGCGACATGAATTCCCCGCATGTTTTATGTCTGGGAAATGTCTTACGATCTAATAAAACGGTTTGATGCCCTCGCTCTGCTAGCTGCACGGCACAAGAGCTTCCAGCGATACCTGCTCCAATGACAACGACATCCACCTTTTTGCTCATATTGACTTACCCTCCCTTTCCTGTACTTACTCTCCCTAATGTCTTGGGATAATGACCGCATAACGGAACAATGGCTTCCAGCTGTATGTCATGGATTGATGATTGAGTTGTTCCTTCAATTCTTTCCAATCTGAACCTTTAAATCCTTTTGCCACTGATAACGGTCCGTCATGTCTTATATAGCGGTTTCGGGAAATGAGCCGTGTTGTAAGCCATACAGCTGTATAAGGAACACTATGCCTATGAATATCATTAATGACGACCCCATGCCTAGAAGCACGAAGCATATGGGAGACGATTTCGACCAGCCTGTCTCCATCAAAATGATGGATAAATTGAGAGCCTGTCACAATATCAGCTGATGCATCGGGCAGCTCACAAACATCTGCCTGCTGGACTCGCACTCTTTTCTCACCTTTAAACAAATCTCTTGCCTCATCGCATGCTTCTTTGGTCATATCTACTAGCGTAATCGTAAGCTCAACACCATTATTTTCTGCCCAGTTAAGCAATTTACGGTTCACATCTCCTGAGCCTGCACCAACATCAAGTATGGATAATGCCTTAGGCCTGCCCATCTCATTCCACAGCTTTTCTACTCCATATCTTGTAGGACCGGGAGCTGCGAATATTTTATTTAATCGCCTCAAATGTTTGAGTGCTTCACTTAACTCTGCTCCTCCCATAGAGAAGTCATCCATCAGCTCATCTTCCTTCGCTCTTACATTAAGCTTTCTAAAAATAGACATGCTCTGCCTCTACGTTGGATGAAATATAGGAAGGTACATAAGTGAAGCGCATGAGCTCAGCCGTGAGTCCCGGTCCAAAAGCCATAGCAACCCCTTCAACCGACTCACGCTGCTGGCTTTGCAGTTCTTTTCGCATTGCATCCAGCACAAACATAATGGTTACCGAAGATAAGTTACCGAAATTTTTTAAGATGTCTCTGCTGAATTTCGTTTGGTCATCGCGGAGACCAAGAACATCTTGAACTGAATCCACAATCCCTCTTCCGCCTGGATGTATGGCGTATAGTTCAGGTTGATCTGAAGCGCCATCCATAAGAAATTTCATTTCTTCAGCAAGATGTGCTCCAAGCAATTTTGGAATTCGAGGAGATAAATACAGGTCAAACCCCGTGTTTCCAACGTCCCATGTCATATCCTCAGTAGAATCCGGCAGTAGAATCGAGTACCCTTTACCCAGCTGATAATAATTCCGATGCTGCTCTTCCGCCATGCCTACGATACAAGCTGCTGCCCCATCTCCGAAAAAAGAAGCAGCAAAAAGCGCTTCCCGCTCCATTACAGGCTGGAAATGCAGGGAACACAGCTCAACACAAACAACGAGTACCTTTGCATTTTTAAAGCCTTGTACAATATCTCTCGCGGATTGAATCGCCTTCAGCCCAGCTGCACAACCTTGGAATATCAAGGGCTGACGAGTTGTGCGTGAAGACAAGCCTAACTTTTTGATCAGCAGGACATCCAGTCCAGGCAAGAATTGTCCTGTACAGCTGACCGTAATAAGATGCGTAATTTCCTCAGGCGCTGTATTGGAGTCCCTGAGAGCTTTTTCAGCAGCTTCAATACCGAGCGGAACCGCTTCCCTTTTATATGTATCCATACGTTCTGCTGTAGAAGGTACTTTCAAGCTTGTATTCGAGGGTAAATATTCGCATTCTTCAGGATTACCGGTGAAGCTTGGTTCACAGGTGTAACGTGTTTCAACACCGCAGGATTTAAATATTCTTCTCGCAAATCTGGCAAGCTCCGGCTTGTCCTGCAGTGACGATTCCATCAGCTTAGCTGCGTCAGACTGTGAAAGGGAATGCTTCGGCAATGCTGTCCCTAGACCTAGTAATGAAATCTGGGAGCTGTTCAATAATTCTTTCATGAATTACCCTCCTATTTGGCATCAAAATTATTAATCAACTCCACTACCTGCTGTGATTATCAGCTGGCAATAGACCTTTTACCCCATTCAACTTACATTAAATGTTAATAAACTGATCATTATTGTGCGATTTTTTGGCTTTTTTATCCCCCGTTTTGAAACTATTTACCCTTAACAATGCATTTGGAATCCTTAAAATTAAGTATGAGGTGGTCAGCACCTGTGACAGCTCAATATTATTGAGGAGGGAATTGATGTTGGAAAAAGTGCCTGTTTTAAAAAAGAAGGTGTTCCGTGTTCGCTTACTGCTCGGGGTTTTGTTCTCCCTAATCACTGTATTAATAGCAGCCGAACTTGCTTCAGCTCATGGTTACATAAGTTCTCCGCAAAGCCGCGCATACTTGTGCAAGCTGGGTGAGAACACAAATTGCGGTAACGTTCAATATGAACCGCAGTCATTGGAGGCCAAGGGTAATTTTCCTGCAGGAGGGCCGGCTGACGGACAAATTTCAGGAGCCGGGATATTCCCTCAAATGAACGAACAGTCCCCTACTAGATGGAAAAAGGTAAACATGAATACAGGTCAAAATACCTTTACATGGACTCTTACAGCAGCTCATGCGACCACGGAGTGGAAATACTATATTACAAAGCCGGGCTGGGATCAGAGCAAAGCACTTGCTCGTTCCGATATTGAACTATTTTGTACGATCAACGACGGAGGCAAAAGACCTGACTTTACTGTAACGCACAGCTGTAATGTTCCTTCTGACCGCAGCGGATATCATCTCATTCTCGCAGTTTGGGAAATCGCTGATACTGGAAATGCTTTTTATAATACCATTGACGTGAACCTGAATGGCGGCGGTGGAAACCCGAGTGACACGACTGCACCTACTGCACCGGCAAGCCTGCGTTCAACAGGAACAACCGCAACCAGCGTATCCCTTGCCTGGAATGCTTCCACTGATAATGTAGGTGTAACGGGTTACGAAATCTATCGAGGCTCCACCTTGGTAGCAACTGTGCCAGGTTCTGCACTGACTTATAATGTGACGGGTCTTTCGGCTAACACGAGCTATTCCTTTACCGTAAAAGCAAAGGATGCGGCAGGGAATTTATCGGCTGCGAGTAACGCTTTAACCGTGACCACTGCTGGAGCCGGAACCCCTGATACAACAGCCCCTTCAGCTCCGAGCGGCCTTCATTCCATGGGTGTCACCGCAAGTTCTGTTTCCTTGATGTGGTCTGCATCAACAGACAATGTGGCGGTGACAGGATATGAGATTTATAGAGGCTCCACCCTTGTCACTACCGTATCCGGCTCTACATTGGAATATATGGTAACCGGTCTGTCTGCCAGCACCAGCTACTCATTTACCGTAAAAGCAAAAGACGCAGCGGGTAACGTATCTGCTGCCAGCAACACGTTAAACATTTCAACCTCTGCGCCGTCCACATCAGCCCCGGATTGGGTACCTGGGACAGCATACAAAGTGAATGACCTTGTCACGTATAACGGAGTTGTTTATAAATGCCGTCAGGCTCATACCTCTCTAACAGGATGGGAGCCGACAGCAACTCCAGCGCTTTGGATCGTTAATTAATATTTTTATCGCCCGTAACAACAACAGCTCCTGATTATTCAGGAGCTGTTGTTGTTAGTTGATCTTTTATTAAGTCAGTCATCTCTAAAAGACAAGTACTGCGTCCTGTGCAGTAAACGGTCGCACCGCATACCCCGAGCTGAACAGCAATCGCTCTGCCTGACAATCCTGACATGATTCATGTTTTTATACGCAACAAAAAAACCGAACTGCATCTGCATTCCGGTTCTTCCGTTCTTCATCTCTATATGAATTTATGATGTGCCAAATCCTCATTTCGAAGGGTGATGCTTTGCATTTACAATAGACTCAAGCTTTTGGGAGATCATGACGCGTTCGTATTTCAATTCCCAAATCCGTTCTGTGACTTTCGCTCTCTCGTCGGAATCCTTCTCCAGCTTAAGCTGTTTAAACAAATATAATAGTTCATCGTTAAGAGCATCAAATCGAGTCCATAATTCACTGCGTATTGCCGGTGTGTCTTTCTCTATATGTTGTCGCGATATTGTCTTCATGTTATCCATAATTTCCTGCTGCCATTCAATATCTTCGATTCGGATCGCATAATTTAGGAGATCCAAATAATCATCTATTAGTAATGAATTCGTCAAGTTTTGTGTTGTCATGATTGATCCAGCGTCTCCTTTACTCTCTTTTACCGAGTATTATACTAGGTATTATAAGAATTTCAAGAGCTTTGGCTACTTTTGTACTAAAAAATCTAATCTTTTCCTAAAAAACCTTGTCTCTCAATTATTAATTTTAGTTAATTCTCATCCAGCGCTATGTGATCTAACTCACACAATAGAAACAAATTAGCCAGTGCTTGAAGCCATAACTTTTAAGATCGAGTAAACAAGCCTCCACTTAAATAAGTGAAGGCTTGTTTCAATACAATTAGAAGTATTCAGATTTAGTTATCAAGTGTATAAAGAGGAAGATTGCCTGGAAGTGGAAGTGGTCGCTCACAAGTGCTCTTCATTGTGTAATGCTCTCCATCATCGGAAGCATCATGGAACGCCCACATCGCTTCCAGCACATGATATGCAAGTTCCCCGCTTGCCCGATGCCCGCGTCCGCTGCGCAGAGCATATGCCATATCGGCCGGACCAATTCCGCGAGTATTTTGATCATAGCCTGGAAGCAGCTCAACTTCCTTCCATTCGGACTCGCCTATCCTTTTCAAGAGTACCGGTCCGCCAAACGTATTCGGATCCGGAACACGAAGCGTGCCTTCCGTCCCATAAATTTCAATATTCGGCAGCTGGCTTCCTCCAAAGATATCAAAGCTGGTAACAATGGTGCCAATCGCTCCCTGCTCAAAACGAAGCAGACCCGCTACATGGGTAGGAATATCCACCTTGATTTTTTGACCGTATTTTTTCTCACTGGTTATCGTACGCTCTTCAAGCGCCTTGCCCGTCATCCCCGTAATGCTAGCAATAGGTCCCAAAAGCTGAACTAATGCGGTCAGGTAGTAGGGCCCCATATCAAACATCGGCCCGCCGCCTTTTGCATAATAAAACTCGGGATCCGGATGCCAGAATTCATGTCCACGGCTCATCATGAAAGCATTGGCGGCTACAGGTGTGCCAATAAGACCATCTTCGATTACTTTGAGTGAGGTTTGGATCCCCGTGCCAAAGAAGGTTTCAGGTGCGGAACCGACGAGCAGTCCTTTTTCTTTAGCCACAGCCAATACCTTCTCTCCCTCTTCCCGAGTTACGGCAAGCGGTTTCTCCACATATACATGCTTTCCTGCTTCAAGCGCCTGCAAGCATACATTGGCATGAACCGCTGGAATGGTAAGGTTGATGACAAGCTCGATTTCGGGATCGTCCAGCAATTCCTGAACGCTTACCGCCTTCGGTATGCCATAAGCTTTTGCCTGTTCTTCTGCTCTTGCGAGATCCAGGTCAGCACAAGCCACAAGTTCAAGACAATCAAATTTATTGCAGTTTTCCATATAGATACTGCTGATTTTACCGCAGCCGATAATACCTACCTTCACTTTATCCATAGAACCATTCTCCCTTCACCCTATGCAAGCATCATATTAGATCTGACTATCGCCCATACCCGTATACTGTATTGCCTTGCCTTGCTTAGCTGCAGCAGCTTCCTTGCCTTCGGCAGCCCACAAAAATCCACGAACCATCATTTCTTTAACAGGAGCCATTTCCACGATATCTGCATGATGACCAAGCGAGTTATAGAACACCCGGCCTTGACCCCAGCGTTTAGTCCATACAACAGGCATATCTACCGCACCATTTGTGGAATGCGGACCTTCCACCACTGGAAATCTTGTCGTTGCCAGCACTTCTACTGCAGGATCAATGTGAAGATAATACTGCTCGCTTTTCACTTGGAAATCTTCCATTCCATCCAAAAGCGTACTCGAACTATTCTTGATGTTCACAGTGTACTCCACCCCGTCATTGCCCGGATGTGCCACCCACTGTCCGCCGGTCATAAACTGCCAATCTACATTCGTACGGAACGCATCGCACATCCCGCCGTGAAGTCCAGCGAGGCCCACGCCTTCCATTACTGCCGCAGATATGTTTGCTACGAGATCCTTATCAATTTCGCCCATCGTCCAGCATGGAATGATCAGATCGAGCGTCTTCAGTTTATCGGCATCACGGTAAGCTTCCAGTGTATTCGCCACTTCTACCTCAAAATTTTGTTCGGTCAGCCAAGCTTCAAACAAAGCGGAAACCTGCTCCGGCTCGTGTCCGTCCCATCCGCCCCATACGATCAATGCTTTTTTCATCCAAAACACTCCCTTTAATGTTATTTGATAACTAAGAGGACTAGATAAATTCTTGATTTATAGGAACTACATCTCTGAGATGGATACCCAGCGTCGTTCATTTACAGACTGCTCTACCGCTTCAAGGACCGCCTGACAGGCTACTCCATCATGGAAGTTTGGTACAGGCTGTCTATTTTCTTCAATTGCGTTCATAAACTCAACTACCTCATGAGTAAACGTGTGGTCAAATCCGATCGGATGACCTGTAGGCCACCAAGCTTCGGAGTACTTATGGACCCCGTCCGTAGCCATAACTCTGCGGAAGCCCTGAACATCCTCCTCATCGTTTACGAAGTAAACCTCAAGCTCGTTCATCCGTTCAAAATCAAATTTAACGCTTCCCAGGCTGCCATTAATTTCAAACGAATTCGTGCTGCGATGACCGGCAGCAAAACGGGTTGCTTCAAAGCTTCCAATGGCACCGCTTTCAAATCGAGCTAAGAACAACGTGGCGTCGTCAACAGTTACTGGACCTTTTTCCTTGCTCGTATTACCTTTCGCAGTAAGGCCTGTCATTTCAGAAGCAATCGGGCGTTCCTTGATAAAGGTCTCGCTCATTCCAATGACTTCTTTAAATTCACCTACCAGATAGCGGGCCATATCGATAAGATGTGCACCGAGGTCGCCATGCGAACCGGAACCGGCAATCTCTTTCTGCAGCCTCCAGACGAGCGGAAATTCCGGATCCAGAATCCAATCCTGCAGGAAGTTTGCACGGAAGTGATAAATCTTGCCCAATCTGCCGCTGGATACGAGATCCTTTGCGAGCTGAACGGCCGGTGAGAAACGGTAGTTGAAGCCGATCATATGTTTAACACCTGCAGCTTCAGCAGCCTCCAGCATTTCACGTGAATCAGCAAGGGTTAAGGCAAGTGGTTTTTCGCAGAAGATATGTTTCCCAGCTTGTGCTGCAGCAATCGCAATTTCTTTGTGGACATCACTTGGTGCATTAATATCGATAAGATCGATATCCTCTCTATTTATAAGCTCTTTCCAATCCGTTACACTCTCCTGCCAGCCAAACTGCTCCTGTGCTTCCTTTACTCCCTCTGGATTTCGGCCGCAGATCACAGCCATTTCCGGTTTACTCACTTTTGGAAAAAACATTGGGACGCTGCGATAAGCATTGCTGTGCGCCTTACCCATAAATTTATAGCCAATCATACCTACACGAACAGAACTCATTTAATCATCCTCCTTTTGGGTTTTTAGATGAGGCACGAACGATCAGTTCGGCTTGTAGCAGATATCGGGGTTTATCCTGAAACATGGCTGTCCATTTAGACGAATCTTCACATACAGTCAGCATCATGCGTGCAGCCAGTTCTCCCATCTCATAAAAAGGGACCCTGACGCTGCTGAGGGGCGGAACACAAATTTCTGCCGAGTCCGAATCATCATATCCAACGATAGCAGGTAATTGCTGCTCACTAGGTATTGCTTCTCTCAGCTTTTGCAGCAACCCAATTGCCATGCGATCATTAGCTACAAATATCGCATCAACCTCGTCTATCCGAACAGCGATCTTCTCTCCTGCAGCATAACCGCTCCGTCTGCTGAAGTTTCCTTCAAATTGGAGAGTTGGGTCAGGCAAAAGCCCCTCTTGTTGAAGCGCTTTCTGATATCCCCGGTATCGATCCATACTGTTTGAATAAGAGAGCGGACCGTTAAGAAATGCGATACGTCTGTGACCCTGTTCAAGCAAATGCTCAACAGCTTTGCGGCTTCCTTCTTCATGATCCACATCGACCTCGGGAAACGTCTCTCCATCGAAATGCTGATTCACAATAATAAAAGGGTGACTGGCCTGCTGCAGCTTACGCAGCGCTTCACGTTCTCCCGGCTCATCCTTTGCGCCCAGCACAATCAATGCATCCACTTTCTGCATCCGGAAAAAAGACTCGTAATCCGGTGTATCCTCACCGCTTCGAAAAAGCACGAGCAGATCATAGCCTTGTTCCCGCACGGTATTTCCCATTCCGCTGAGGATTTCAGAAAAATAGTAGCTTGAGAACAGCCGAGCCTTTGGGATGTATGGGAGAATAACCCCCATATTTCCGCTCTTGCTGCGGGCAAAGCTCCGAGCAAGCGCACTGGGCACGTAACCCAACTGACTGGCCGCTTCCAGAACCTTGACCCGAGTCTCCTCCTTGATGGGACCTACACCATTTAGCACACGGGACACCGTGGCTTCGGATACCCCAGCTAATTCAGCGACTTCTTTACGTGTTGCAATAATAGACCACTCATTTCCAATTCTAATGTACGCGCGTACATTTTCTCATGGAGAAGGTCATATTGTCAATCATTCTGCAGTATTTTTTATATTACAAATGATAAAAAATATTGTTATGCAGACAACCGATTTATATAAACATCGGTTGTCTCCATTATTTAAGTCGTTTTTATAAAATCTAAATTATTATTTCAATGTAATACTAAAAGACGAGTAGGGTTCTCCTGCAAATACGATTGTTCCATTTTCAGGCAATGGTACAGAATTGATGTCGTTAATTAATGAGAAATGCACACACTGTCCAAGCTCGTTATATACGGCAAATGCCCCCTTGGCCGGCAGCTCTACCGTCATTGTCTTTCCTGCAGCTCCTTCCGGGACAGTAAACCACTTAGCGTACCCTTCCTTTTGAAGAGTCACTTTAGATTTCTTTCCTTTATACAATGGCTTTACATCATCTTGACTGATAAAGATTGAACCGGCTGACTCCATATACTCACTGCCCTTATCCTTATAGAAACGATACTCTGCAGTGTCTCTGCTTCCCATAGCCGGCAAATGATGCAAACTTTTAGCTGTGCTGGAATCCACAATGGTCTTATCCACATAATAACCTTCTTGACCCGCTTGTGTATCTATATTTAATGAGGACATGATAAGGTATATGACGGAGCTGTATTTTTCATTCAATGGATAATAGGCTTTGCCTTCCCTGTTTTTCCAAGCTGCAGCCGTCTTATGGTCCAGCTCGTTCTTCAACAGTTTTTCTCCGGAATATTCAGATAGAGCTAACTGCCCCAGCCCCGGAACAGACACATATTGTCTCACCCATAAATAAGTCCGATCGTTGTCTTCCTTTACAAAGCTGACCTTCGTACTGCCATCCTCACTGACAAAAGTTCCGTCAGACGTATACACATATTTAAGTGCCGGAGTTTCTGTTGCCGACGGTACAGTTATAGACAACTCGCCCTCACTACTGATCTCGGCTTTATACTGCACATTGGTCGCTCCATAGTAACCGGAATAGTCCGCCGTATCCACTGGCATTTCTGCTTTCACCGGCTTGCCAAATGATTTTTCCGGTTTAAATTCCTGAATGACCCCTTTTTCTTTTAGAGCGTGAAGCAGTATTTCGCTCGCAAGCAGCTGATTTAGGGAGCTCGAGCCTCCAGAAGATAATACGGCCGCAGCCATATTCTGCTCAGGAAGAACTACAAGAGAAGCATGGTAAAAAATCGTGTCTCCGCCTTTAGTAAGCGACTGTATACCGTAATTATTAAAAGGATACAATCTTACGCTGTCCCAGCCGAGCCCATAATCAACAATGTTATCGGCATCCTCCGGCCACAAACCCTTCTTATACTCTTCCTGCTCCATCGCTTCGATCGACGCTTCCGAGAGTATGCCCTCCTGCTCACCAGTGAACAGGGTGCCGAATTTAACCAAATCTTCAGCAGTAGAATAAATTCCGCCGGTTCCTATGACATTGGTTGTCTCATGTGGAAGCTGGGTTTGAAAGCCAGGATAATAGAGTGCAGCCATTCCGGATAAATCGTAGGAATCCCGCGGTGTTTTGGTATGATCCATATCCAGCGGTTCAGTAATATGCTGATGTAAATACTCCGTAAAAGACATACCGCTGACTCGCTCCACCAATATTTCGGCTAATGTGAAGCCATCATTGCAGTATACGGAAAATGCACCGGGATCTGCTTTGAGTTCCTGTGAAGACAACTGTGCGAGGAGCGTATCGTATGCATAACTGTCATTGTCCTCAAAAAGAAAGGCGCTGCTAAGGCTTGAACCTTGAAGCCCAGAGGAATGATTCAGCAGCATACGAGGTGTAATCTGTTTATATCGCTCATCTGCCATCTTAAAATCGGGTATGTACTGAATCAGTGGTGCGTCCAGATCGATTTTCCTCTCATCCACCAATTTCATTACTGCCGCCGTCGTGAATACTTTACTTGTTGACCCTATTCCATACATCGTATCCTCATTAAGAGGGTTTTTCCCTTCCAGATCATTTACCCCAGCCTGTCCAGATATCGTAATATTTCCGTTGTCAATGAGAGCGTACTGAACGCTGGTGGTTCCATACGTTTCTGTAAGCAATTCGGCTTTTTCCGAGGCAATCTGCTGCAAACCTTCACTTGAAACCTCCTCAGCTAGGTTGCTTTGAGCCCCTACGACACCAGTTGGAACGAACAGCATAATTGAAAGTAAGATGGCCATAAATCTTGATGCTTTTTTCATTGTTAATACATACCTCCTTATCGTGAATATATAAGGTAGTACGGTTCAAACTATGGATTAGTTCGGTCTTAATTGTAAATTTTGTAAGTATATTTTTAAATAAAAGGCTATGTTAAACGTTAATGTTGATATTTGAAATATAGGAACAATTGTTCTATAATTACAGGTATAATCCAAACTTCGGAGTGATTTTACCTATGGATTTGAAGGACTTAAAGTGACTCGCAGGAGCTTTAGATGATAGTAGCTAGCGAGAACTCATTTACTTTTTACAGTCTCGCACGAGTGGAGCTGGCACGTCTGTTCGTGCTATCGACGAAATTCAGGAACAAAAACATAAGGACGGGTTGGTATGTCCACATTGTAATAATCACTCCGTTGTTCGGTTCGGTAAATATATGATTAAAACTTGTACTGGAACAGTGAAGTGTCAGCGTTACCGTTGTAAAGCTTGTCGTCATACCTTCAATGACCTTACCAATACCCCTCTACAAAGAACGAAACGACCTCATCTTTGGATTCGGTTCATAGAATGCATGATTGAGGGTTTTTCTTTACGTAAGAGTGCGGAATTACTGCATGGGGAGGTTACGCATGTAACCCTGTTCTATTGGCGACATAAGATATTATCTGCCTTGAAACAGATACCATCCGAAACCTTCCAAGGTATCGTTGAATTGGACGAGACCTATTTCCTATACTCTGAAAAGGGATAGAAAAATATTAATGGACGTAAACCACGCAAACGTGGAGGTAAAGCCAAGTTCCGTGGGATAAGTAATGACCAAGTTTGTGTTTTGGTTGCTCGTGACCGTCAGAGGACCACTTACTCTGGAATTCTTGGGCGTGGTCGCATTCGAACATCAAAACTCGAAGAAGCTATTGGCGTTCGTCTATCGGGGGCAAATGTGCTCTGTACAGACTCATGGAGAGCATTCTGTTCCTTCGCCAGCAAAAAAAGCTTGTCTCATTATCGGTTTAAATCCGATGGGAAACAGCGTGTAAAAGGCATTTACCACATACAGAATGTGAACAGCTATCAGAGCCGACTAAAACGATGGATGGACCGCTTCGACGGTGTGGCAACCAAGTATCTGCAAAACTACTTGGCATGGTTCCGTTATTTAGACAGCAAGGAATATGAGAACACAGCTCGAATAAGAAAAATATGTTAGTTTCTTCCTGTCTGTTTCCTGTAAAAGAGACGAATGCTCATCTTCGTCAAGCATCGTTTGATTGCTAAGGGAACTGGTCGCTTCCCCACTTTTATTATGGAGTTGATTTCAATGGATTTGGAGCAAAGAAGGGTCTGGAATGAAAACCATAAGAATTTAACTGAAATCATTTTAAATCCAAACGAACATGTTCGAGCGATTGAGCTTTTTCTCAATCACCATGCTTTGTTGTACTCAGCGAATATGAGTAACGACCGTATCTATACTTTAGAGGATTTCGTATTGGATAGTCTGGAGGAAAGTGCATTAAGGAAGTATCCAGTAAATGCTCCAGATACAAAAAATTCAATCGTATGGCATCTCTGGCATATTGCAAGAGTCGAGGACATGACGATGAATATTTTAGTAGCTGACAATCAGCAGGTACTTCATTCTGATGATTGGCTACAAAAAATGAACATCAGATTTCCCCATAGCGGAAACTGCATGAGTGATGACGATATCGCAGAATTAAGTTCACGAATAAATATAGAATCCCTATTAGAATATAGAGTAGCCGTGGGAAAACAAACCCGACAAATAATTTCGTCACTGCAACCAGGCGAGTTCAGAGATAAAGTTCAAGATTGTAGAATCAAAAAGTTGTTTGATGAAAATGCTATTCTTCAGGAAGCAAGTGGTATTGCTGAATATTGGAGCAAGAAGACAATTGCTGGACTTGTGCTAATGCCAGCAACAAGACATAATTTTTTGCATTTGAATAAATGTTCCCGTATTAAGGATAAGTTGCAAATGGAAATGAAAAAATCAAACCGACAAGCTCAACAAACTGGGATACGATAGCCCTAATTACCGCCTTTGGAAAAGGCGGTTTTCATTTTGATAGTAATCAACAATGTTGTTTAACATAGCCAAATAAAAAAAGAGTCCCCCAATTGAATAGAGTACTCTTCAATATTAATGATCTTTTTATTCATCTACTGCTGTTGAAGTATACGATCTACATATAATTTAGCCTGAAGAAGATCGAGATTGGTTTCTTTTCTTACAAATTTAATCATCTCAACATTTGACCTTCCTTGGTGATGCATATTCAAAATTTCTTTATCGACGTTACTGAATTCTAAGTTTCCAGCCATGATATTTGAGAGCTTATGTTCCATAGTTTTCAGTTTATTTTGTAAAATAAAAATGTAGATCGTCAACATGGCAATAATGATTAATGAGAATATCTGCAGCATTTAATACCTCCATTCCATCGTTTAGATAAGGGTCACATGAACAACAACAAAAATGGCAATCAAACCCACTCTAACATTCTCTCAGTTTTTTGTATAGTCAACCATTCGATATCACATACTTCTTTCTTCCCCGACACCTAAAAAGGTACAGAGTTCACATCCGATAACGAATGCGCTCTGTACCTCAGGTCAATTCATTTTATTTCTCAGGCAAATAATCCGTTGTAAATACTTCGTTAACATCCATATCCTTTGTAAGTAATCCAATGTCCATCAGCTGGTCTTTCAGCTCGGTCCAGCGAGCCTCCGTCATATATCCCATGCCGTTCTCTTCTGCATCATAACCATATACAAAATCCCGCTGGGCCTCCTCACCAAAGGCAATCTCATCTTCCGCCAGGTTGGTGTTGATCTCCAGAATTTTTTTGTTAATTTGCTCATAATTTTCTCTGTAATCATACCAGCCCTCTACCGTACCGCCAATAAATGCTTTTACCGTCTCCGGATTCTCTTCCAGATACTTTTCCGTTGTGTAAATAACGGCAGCATACGGCTCATAGCCTGAATCTGCAATCAGCTTGGTATCCACATTAATTCCTTGCTTCTCAACTACAAATGGCTCACCGTTAACAAAGGACTGACTTGCAGATTGTGAATCTTCGATAAAGTTACCGTGTTGACCCGTGTATGCCACTTCTTTAACGGTATCCAAATTATACTTATGCTTCAAAAACTCCCAGTAGGGCTGCCCTTGCTGGATGAATACAGTTCGGCCGTTCAAATCGCTAAAGTCCTGAATCCCGGATTCCTGATGATACATCAGTGCTTGGGGACTAATCTGAAACGTTGTTGCCAGAGCAACAATCGGTATTCCCTCCTCACGCGCCAGCAAAATTTGATCGGCATGAGCTACCCCAAATTCTGCTTTACCGGAAGCAACAATTTGAATGGATGAAACCTGCGGACCTCCAGGCTCAATCGTCACATTCAAATTTTTATCATTATAGATCCCATTCTCCTGCGCTGCATAAAAACCGCCATGTTCCGTCTTAGCAAACCAGTTAAGCACAACTTTTACTGGTGTTACTTCCGCTTCCCCGCCTGCAGCGCTTGTCGTGTCTGAGCCCGCTTCTCCGCCGCCGCACGCCGTTAAAGTTAAAGCTGCAGCAAGGAGCAGCCCGCCCACCTTAAATTTCTTTTTATTCCATTGCACTGACTTCCCCCACATACTCTTCACGCTCCGCTCATCTTTATTTTTGTATGTACGAATCTAGGTTTTCCCCTTACATAAAGTGCAGGTTAATGATTTGAACCTATTCAGCAGGCAGCCAGTAACCTTCATGCACTGCTACAATTTCACTCGCAAGCTCAGGGAAAGGACCGATAACTTCGATCTCTTTTTGTCCTTTGGCAAAAATCTCTCTGCACGGCAGGTCAAATGTCGGATTCTGAGGATCGTTTCCTGTAAGTACAAGCAGTTCTTTCTCTGTGATGCCATATACAACTCGCCCAACATTTCCCCAGTACATGGCACCTGCACACATGGCGCAGGGCTCTGCGGTTGTATATAAGGTACACTCCCATAAAAATGCAGGATCATATGTATGAGATGCTTTTTCCATTAAGGCTGTTTCTGCATGACCGGTACAGCGATGCTCAGTAATTTCAACGTTTCCTTGCTCAAGCAGAATGTTCCCTTCTTTATCTGCAAGCAAAGCACCAAATGGTGTGTTGCCGCTCTCTCGAGCAATGCGGGATACCTCCACACAGCGTTTGAGAAAAGCAATATGATCAAGCTCAGTTTTTGTGCTCTCCATTTCATTCTCCCCTTTACCCTCTCTGATATGTCTTGATTTTAGGTGAAGGTCAATTAAGCGTCAATTAATCTAACACAAATTTAGGAATATAAATAATATATGCTGCGATTTTTGTAATAACGCACATATAACTCACACTAAATGATGAACGTCCGGTTTTTTGTAATAAGAATCGAATCATGATCAACCAAAAGTATTACACAATGAGTGAACTATAGCCATGTCCCTGCTGAAGTGAAAAATTTCAATACGCGAAAGTTTACACAGCTAAAAGGCGACTGATATCCATTCATCAATCACCTTAAAGAATTTAGCTTTCTTCTTATAAATAATCGAGACTATAATAAATTAATAATAATCCGACAATACACAGGATCCATGAGGAAAGCGAGGCAGTTTGTTTGGAGATTTGATTTTGAATATAATTCAGAGGTCGCTGCATCGTCCGTCCAAAGATTATATGCAGTATATACAATATCACTGGAGGAAGCACCATGACAAAGTTATAACCAATTAATACAGGGAACCATTGATACCAGACGAACCCAGCATCCGTCATCAGACCGATGGCTGCGAAGTAGGGAAGAGCTGTACCCACTTCAACCAAAGAGGTTGTCATACCAAGAGCTATTATCGCTTTATTGCTTTTTGAGCTGGGCTTTGCATACCGAGTCTTTTTTCGATTTGGAATATAGAAGCTCCAGACAAACAATATTACACCAACCGAAAATATCAGCCAGCTGACGATACGATTTTGTATGAATGCAGAGAATATGTCAAAAACAAAACCAAATCCAACCTTTAACACTACACCAACGATGAAATAGAAGCAGGCAACTGTAAGCAGATAAAGATATAGTCTGGAGCCTAATCTATCTTTCTCGGTTAGCAGCAAATATACGGTAACTCCTAATGTGGCCGGACTAAGTGTATCTAACAAAGAAAGTCCACCAATCATAAGCAGCAATTCTATGTTCATGGACTCTCTCCTTGCCTGCTATTACTTTCAGTTTCACCAGATAAGTAAATCTCGTATGCTCGCTCCAAGTATTCTAGAACATCCTGCTTGATCGGGTATAACCCAAGTTTTTCAGATACAGAAGGGGATTTTCTCATATCCCACAATTTATTGATGAATTCGTCTTCTTGTTCAAACTCCTCTTTTTGCTTTTCCAGCATTCTTCTAATAATATTTTGCACTTCCGATGACGAAGGTTCCTTCGTTGTGTAGTGCTTGGTAATAAGCCCCGTAAGCGCAATCCATTCCATTGATTCAGGATGTTCACCATTCATATTGGGTAATTTCCCCCACAGCTCAAGCTCTTCCTCACTAAACATCTTTTCTTTAAACAGCTCTAATCTTTTTTTATCCTGCATGGATAAGTGGATAAGCTTCTGAATTGCCTGGTCATTATCCCCTGCTTCAACCGCAAGACCGCTTAATAAAGCCCGTAAAGACAGTTCCATCTCTCTCAATCTTGCTTTTTCATCCAAAATGTAGGTTAATTGCTTGACTAAGCCATTTCTCCAATTCCACTTCGGATCTGTAAGCATGTCTTTAATATCTGAAAGTTTGTATCCCATACTTTTGTAAAATTGGATCTGCTGCAGCTTCTGAAGATCTTCTTCAGTATATAAACGATGCCCTCCATCGGTTTTGGAGGAGGATACTAGCAGCCCTATTTGATCGTAGTACCGCAGTGTTCTCACAGTTATATTTGTCTGCTTTGCCACTTCATTGATGTGTATCATATTCTCCAACCCTCCACTTCTCTATAGTCAGTCCTTAGATAGCGCGTACTTGATCAGATATCCAATTCCAAGGCCAACCAGTACTGCAGGAAACGGTTTATCGATCATTAGTCCAATTCCTGCACCTACAATAACACATGCATAGATAATCACATCTTCTTTTTTCACATTCGAGCTCCCTTTCATTACAGCAATATGCCCCATGGCTATATCTTAGATTGATTATATTAAATGACGTTGCGTCACTTTCAAGGCTTAAATAAGAAAAAAACCGCCCATCAGATGAGCGGTCAAGTATGTATTTTATTGAAATGTAAAGAATTGATATCTTCTTCCGTTCTCGAATTTATCTTCAAAGTTCCCGCCTGTAATTTCTAAGATAACTTTTAGCCAGAATTTTTGTGCCGGTACGTTATTTTCAAGTTGACAGAGCTCCCACTTACCTTCATACAAACTGAATATTTGTTTGGCTGCCGCTGTGCCCAATCCCTTCATTCTGTACTTCTTCAATATAAAAAAATGGAAAAGGACATGAATATCCCTATCTGGTCCCTTCTTTTTAACAAAAGCAAATCCAGCAATTTGATCATTCATCGTTATCACAAAGGGATCACGGGTCTGCGGCTCAGTCCAGTATAAATTAAAATCAGGCATCTCTGGGTAAAGGCCGGCAGATTTCAAATCGACGCCAGTGTACTCTGTGAAATCATACATATATAGCTGAAGCAAGTTCTTCAGAATGCCCTGCTCTTCAACTACAGCTTTTCGAATATTCATTGGATCACTTCCCGCCCTAATGATTGTTACTTACAACACGCTTATCTGACCCCTATTATATATTTCAATTGCGACATATCAAGAACGTGTTCACATAGGTGATAGTACTTTTCACCAAATACCTCCTGCATTGCGCTATTAAAACTTCACTTCATGAACTTTCGAAGCTGTACTCTTGAAAGCAAAACAAAATCGCAATCAATTTACTTTTTAAATAAAATCGAGAAAATTAGTTAATAAATCAAATACAAAATACCTTAAAAGTTTATATTGTTAATCAAACAACCTTCTGCTATACTCAATCTCACTAACATGTTAGGAAATCTTACTCAAACTTAAATAAGAAGGGGATTTGAGCATGGGCAAACGTTTTTCACGTAAGGTTTGTTTAGTGGTTTCTACTTTTATCGCACTTAATTCAATTATTTATGTAGGGAATTCTAACACAGTTGAAGCTTCATCTACACCACAGACACATTATTTAGCAGCAAATTCAGACAATGTTCGTTGGGGTAATATCGGCAAAGGCGAGCCTGTGCTCACTGTTAACTCTGGAGATATAGTAACCGTCGAAGCCATTACCCACCATTCCGGCGATGATTATGAAAGAATGATACAAGGTGATGCCGGCGTGGAAGACATTTTCCACTGGGACAGCGAGCATAAGCACGAAGCGGACCGCGGACCTGGTGTACATATTATGACCGGACCAATCGCTGTTGAAGGCGCAGAACCTGGGGACGTGCTAGAAGTTCGCATATTAGATATGAAGCTCCGTCCTAATGGCAATGAGAAATATGCAGGCAAAACCTATGGCGTCAACGCCGCTGCCAATTGGGGATACTTGTACGGAGAAATGATTGAGGAACCAAAAACACGCGAGGTTGTTACAATCTATGAAATGGATTCGGACGGCATAACGGATTATGCTACCGCACTGTACAGCTACTTGTGGACGCCCCAGACGGATCCAGACGGAAACGTACATCCGACAATTGATTATCCAGGTGTAGTCGTCGACCACGATACGATTGAGAAAAACTTTAATGTGCTGGAAGGAGTAAAGGTACCGGTTAGACTTCATTTTGGTACAATGGCTGTTGCTCCAAAAGAAGCGGATATCGTAGACTCCGTTCCTCCTTCCTATTACGGCGGCAATATCGACGACTGGCGCGTAACCGAAGGCGCAACGATGTATTATCCAGTTTCTGTAGAAGGCGCTTTGTTGACGGTAGGTGACCCTCATGCTGGCCAAGGTGATTCGGAGCTCAACGGAACCGCAATCGAAACGTCTGTAACAGGCGATATTCAAATCATTCTTCATAAGAAAGCTAACCTTGATACAAAGCTTAGCGAGCTAAATTACCCGCTCCTAGAAAATGAAAATGAATGGGTCGTTCACGGCTTTAGCTACGCAAACTATCTGGAAGAGCTCGGTGAAAACGCACAAGAGGACATTTATAACAATTCCTCCATCGATAAAGCAATGAAGGATACAGCGTTGAAAGCAAAGTCCTTCCTGATGAAGGGCATGGATTTAACGGAGGATGAAGCATATTCCTTAATGTCAGTGTCCTCCGATTTTGGAATTACGCAAGTCGTTGACGGCAACTGGGGCGTTCACGCCGTGATCAACAAAGGACAATTTGGCGAAGCGGAGCAAAAGACAGTGGGGCTCAGAAGCAGCTTCGAAAGCTTCGGGTCGAAGGTCAGCTGGGAGCCTGTAACGCAAACCATCACCATCAGCTACAACGGTAACACACTTTCTATGAAAATTGGCGAGCCGACGGGAACCTACAACGGCGAGAAACTCAAATTGACGGCCCCGGTACAGCTTTCAGATAGCCACACAGCCATGGTCAGTGACTATTTTGCCAGCTTTTATAAATCAAAGTTATCAAAAACCAATTGATTAAATTAATACGGTCATTATAAAGGTAAAATTCCAAAAAGAGAGAACCGTAGGACTTTGTTAAGCCTTCGGTTCTCTCTTTTGCCTATTGGACTACTACTATATATTTAAGCCGTCCTGATTTTTGTGGCGTTTCAGCAATATTTGATTCTCAACTCGGATAATCCCTTTAAGCGAATAAATTGATTCGTGCATAAACTGGTCCATCTTGTCCATGTCTTCCACCAAAATATGAACGTGAAGCAGGCAGGGCCCGGTCATCTCGTATAGCACAGCAACTTGCTCATTCGCTTTAAGTGCTTCGACGATCGTATCCAAATGGGCCGGCTCCACTTCCAGCTCCAGATAAGCGGATATTTTTTTACCCAGCCTCTCAGCGCTAATGACGATCGAGAATTGCTCAATGATCCCTTGAGTGACAAGCCTGTCAATCCGTTCCTTTACCGCAACTCCCGACAAGCCAACCTCCTTGGCCAAATCGGTATATGATATCCTGCTGTTCTGAGCAAGGCGCTGCAAAATATGATTATCAATTGAATCTAGCATCGTTTCACCTCTTAGTCGCTATTGTACCAGATCTCATAAGGAAATGGACAATTGCGGCAATGAGCCAGATAAGCGCCGGATATATTCAGCTTCTCTGTCTTATCCTGGTAAGTTGATATAGACCCAAGTATTGATTCTATTATGCGTTACTGTATATGTCTGCTTCTCTTATTCCCAGCAAAATAGATCGTAGCCTCTAAGCCGAGCAAGACCCTCGACAAAGAAATAGTCTCCATAAATTAGCGGAACATCGATGTTGGTTCCTTGAGGATAATTGCTTGTGCCATGCAATATTAATCCTTCTTCATTGATGTTGTTCCAAGCTCCATATGATTCGTAAAGAGATTTCAGCATCTGCTCCCCGCGCTTCTGGTAGAATTCTCCTTCTAAGCCGCCCGTTTTCTTCCCGAGCAAAATAAGGCCGCTGGCCGCACAAGAGCTTGCAGAACTGTCTTTGAGTTTCTGCAGCGGCTCTGGTGCACGGAAATCCCAGGCTGGGACTTGATCCTCTGCCAAGTGACTTAAGAAGAAATTGGCCGTTCTATGAGCAGCAGTCAAATACGCCCGTTGACCTGTATGATGATAGGCAAGCGTCAATCCGTAAATCGCCCATGCTGAGCCGCGCGACCAAGCCGATTCCGGAGCGTATCCCTGACCTCCCAATCCTTCAATCCGATTACCTGTTTCCGCATCAAAGTTGATAATATGGTAGACTGATCCATCCTCCCGGATAAATTGACGAAGTACGGTGTCCATATGGGCTTTCGCGATATGAGCATACCTCGGATCACCGCTAATTCTTGAAGCCCAGAATAGAAGCGGCGTATTCATACAGCAATCGATAATGGCGATACCTTCGTTACGCTCGCCTTCCTGCCAAGGATTCCAGGCTCTGATATATCTTCCTTTCAAGTTAAAGCGGGCAGCAAGGAAGTTTGCAGCCTTCATGGCACGGATACGTGAAATCTCGCTGCCGGTCAACTTATAGTTTGCTATACTCGATAGTGTCCACATAAAGCCCAGATCGTGATCCAGCCTTACATAGGCATCCAGTACCGCATCCATCGCTCCCTCGCATTCTTCCGCTGCCGCTTTCATCTGCTGATCTCCGCTATCCCCATAGAGCAGCCAAAGGATGCCTGGCCAGAATCCGGCCGTCCACCACTCCGGTCCTGACAGTTCATATATACCTCCTTGGCTCGCATGGGGAAACCTTGCTCCGATTCGCCGCAAATTCACCGAAACTTTCTCTGTCGAATTTCTCCATGCGTCTTCAAGCCATAATCGATTGTCCATAATGTCTACCTCATCCTTCCCTTAGGCGGGCTAATAAAATAAGCCGCCAAGGGGCTCCATGGCGGCTATCCTTCATACTAATTACTCAGCTGTTAACTCCTCCTGCTGTTGTTGATAAATCTCATAGAAATCACTCCAGATCAATACATTGTCTTTCTCTTTGCTCCACCATTCCTCGTACCAACTTACAATTTCAGGCCCACCGCCAGTTTCCCATTGTTTTTCCGCATCAAGAGCCGCTTGTTCCACGGTATACTTACTGCCGCCAATAATCGCTCTTGTATAAATATCATGCACAGCCGCTTGCACATTACTAAACTTTAGCTGTAGTTCCTTGGGTAGCTGGGGCATATGCTCCGAATGGGTCAAACCTTCTCCTACCGGAAGATCGTTCATGTACGCATCGATCGATTCCTGGAATAAACGCAGAGCTTCTTTCTGGGCAGGGACTTCTTCATCGAATTGGTTTTCGACGTATCCGTATTTGCCTTCTTCCAAACGGCTGTAGAGCATAGTAAAGTCACTCGCCCAGCTTACTTCGTTTTTGTATTTATCCTGGTCAAGAATGACCGGTTTCCCGTCTTCCTCCAGTTTATAATGCTCACCTTCGATACCATATCGGAACGTGCGTCCGATCTCTGGTTTAACCAGATAATCAATGTAGTTGATAATTGCTTCAGGTTCCTTGGCCCGGGCATTAACGATGGCAGTCATTTGCACCGGATTATTCCAGACGGTATTGAATTGTCCTGCAGAGGTCTTAGGAAGAGGAAGGACCTTCAGTCTAGATTCCGGCACATTCTTCATTAAAGTGTCCAGTTCACGGGAGGCGAAGCTAATGTAATCGCTTGTCATAAAAGCATAAATTCCGATTTTACCGTTCAGGAAGTCCTGCTTCGATTTGGAGCCATCCTTATCGCTCAAGAAGTCTTTGTCTACGACACCGGCTTCAAACAATGCTTGTTTAAACTCCGCTTCTTTCTTCAAGCGCTCAGGACCTACCTGAATTTCGCCATTCTCATCCAAATTGACCCAGTTGGCATTGAATATATATCGGAACAGTCCGGCATTGTCGCCAAATTCAAATCCGCCTACCCCGTAAGTATCGTCCACGCCATTTCCGTCTGGGTCTTGATCTGTAAACGCTTTCGCTACAGCCAGGAATTCTTCTTCTGTTGTTGGAACATCCAGACCCAGGTTCTCCAGCCAGTCCTCACGAATGAACATGCTTACTAACGGATAGACCTCATTCATGCGACCGACTTCATACAGTTTACCGTCTGACTTGATACCTGCTTGCTTGAGCTGAGGATATTTCTCCATCAACGCCTTGTACTCTACACTGTGCTGCTCAATGAGATCATCAAGCGGCATTAACTGCTTCTGGTCAAATAACTGATTTCGAATACTGGTACCAAACTCGAAAATAAGATCAGGTGCACTGCCCGAAGCCAGCAGCACATTCAATTTAGACTGAGACTCCCAGCGGGGAATTGCAACAAAGCTTACATTGGCTGGGCCATTTTCATTGATCCACTTCGTCCACATATTGTCTTCAATTGTTCCCATCCCATTCGGAACTGCTCCTCGATCATAGATGGTGGAAGAAATGCTGGCACCATTGGTATTTTCATTTCCTTCAGCTGAATCATTATTGCTAGAACATCCTGCAAGCATGCTTCCTACCAAACCTAAAATTAGCAGCAGTCTAGGCAGTTTATTTAACTTCGTCTTAGTCACCATGAAAACCCCTCTTTCCTGTAATGTGAATAATATGGATAACGTTCGGCCAGTTAACCTTTAATTGAGCCGAGCATAACACCCTTTACGAAGTACTTTTGCAGCAGCGGGTACACAGCCAGTATCGGCACAATCATGACAATAACGGCAGCAGACCGTATACCTTCCGGTGTCATACTGGTCATCATGGTTGGATCGGCAAAATCTTGAATCATTGTTGTTGATTTGATCATATTTTGAACGAGTACCGTCATATTGAATTTGTCTGTATCATTGATATAAATCATAACGCTCATAAAGGAATTCCAATACCCAACTCCATAAAACAGCGCTAAAGTCGCAAGCATCGGCTTGGTTAAAGGCAAAACAATTCGCAATAGGATACCCGTCTCGCCGCAGCCATCCATTTTAGCAGCTTCGTCTACTTCGCCCGGCAACTGCTCAAAAGCAGAACGCATAAGCAGCATATTATAGGTGCTGACTAAACCAGGCAACCACAATGCCCAATAGCTGTTCACTAAGCCAAGGTTCTGTACAACGAGATAGGTCGGAATAAGCCCGCCGTTAAAAATCATAGTAAAGACCATCGCCATTGTGAAAAACCGACGGCTGTAGAATTGTTTTCTGGACAAGGGATAAGCAGCCAAGATTGTAACCAGCATGCTTAACGCTGTTCCGATTAGAGTAATTTGCACGCTATTCCAGAAGGAAGAAAGAATCGGAGTGCCTGCAAACAAGCTACTAAAGGATGAAAAGCTGAAGTCCACCGGCCATAGAGTTACCATGCCACTGGCTACCGCATCTGCTCCACTGAGTGATAACGCAACTACATTAAGTAGCGGAACAATGCAGCTTATTGCAATAAGTGCCAATAGTACGTAATTGAAGAAATAAAATAACTTCTCGCCTTTGCTATCCCGCATTTACTTTCCTCCTTACCAAAGACCTTGATCAAATTTGCGCGCGATATAGTTGGCTGTAAATACCAAAATAAATGCCACCAGTGACTCGAATAATCCCATTGCTGTTGTCAAACTGAACTGGGCACCCTGCAAACCGACTCGATAAATATAGGTACTGATTACATCAGCAATTTGGTTCACATTTGAATTCTGAAGCATGAATACCTGATCAAACCCAACTTCCATCACCCGACCCATAGATAAAATCAATAACAGGATAATCGTTGGTCGAATGCCTGGGAGTGTGATATGCCAGATCTGTCTCAGCTTGCCGGCTCCATCCATTCCCGCCGCTTCATACAAATTGGGGTTAATAGAAGATAGGGCAGCTAAAAAAATAATGGCATTAAAGCCCATATCCTTCCAAATTCCTGAACCGACAAAGATTGCGACCCAAGAGAATTTCTCATACATAAATGGGTAAGCTTCACCGGTGATTTGTTCAACTAGTCGATTAACCAGTCCATTTTCCATCGCAAATGCTGTGGATACCAACATGGCAATGATTACCCACGATAAGAAATGCGGCATATAGACAATGGTTTGGACCGTTCGTTTAAAGACCATGTTACGTACTTCATTGAGCATTATGGCTAAAATGATGGGAATTGGAAAACCCACGATAAGACTCAGCAGGCTGAGCACCAATGTGTTGCGGATAATTTCCAAGGTTCGGGGGTCTTGAAACAGGATTTCAAAATAATGAAACCCAACCCAGGGGCTGTTTATGATTCCGTCATAAAAGTTATAATCCTTGAACGCAATCACCAGGCCGCCGATGGGGGCATATCGGAAAATAAGATAGAACAAGATTACGGGTGTGAACATAAGCAGCAAAGGTATGTTCATTTTAAAGCGTTTCCATTTCGGATCGCTCAATTTTCTCTTTACGTTAGGACCTTCGGGGTACGCAGTTGAAGTTGCGTTCCTACTCTCCATGGGCTACTCCTCTCTTTCTTGTCTGTCTTCGTTTATGACTTATACATTGATTTTACAAATTGCATATAACCAAAACATTCAAAATCTTACAAAGTTTTTTTAAAATTCTACACACAAAAGCCGCCTGACTTAATTAATTCAGGCGGCTTCTTAAAAAGCTGTATAAGCTTTTCTGTAGTATTAACTTCGATAATTATTTTATAATGGCTCAAAATTCATTATTCATCTTCATACTGCCTTCTATAATTACGGGGAGATGTTCCGGTCAACTGCTTAAAGACTACTGTGAAATAGCTTGAATTATCAAATCCGACTCGCTCGGCAATTTCCGTCATCTTCAGTGGTGTATACTGAAGTAATACTTTTGCTTCTTCAATTCGCAATTGGCTGACGTAATTCGTAAGCCCAATCCCCGTTTCTTTCTTGAACAAATTACTGAGATAATTAGGCGTTACATGAACATGCGCGGCAACAGCCTGAAGGGAACAGTCACTTTGATACTGGCTTTTGATATATTGCTTTGCCTGAAGCACAATATTATCCTGTTGATTGTTCAGCCAATGCTCAAAAATATCTAGAAAATCTGCGCATTTTTCTTTGGCCCAAAACAAGAGTTTCTGCACAGACCGGAATTCGAGAATTTGAGCCGGATTGAATTCCTCAGCAGCTGCTGCGGTTCTTATATGTTTGAAATCAGTCAGCAAAATACTGGAGAGAACAGTGACGAGCGTATAGATCCTCGCTTTACAAGTCTGCAGTGCAAGTGTCGCCGTCTCATCGATATACTCCTCCAGTCGATTCTCGGCCGCAGACAAATCACTGGTAACCAGCAGAGACAAAATTTCTTCCTTAAGGATAGTAAAGCCGTCTACTGGTGCCATATCTTCCATTCTGCCGTCCCCGTGTATGTAAGCAGTATCTTTGTATTGCAGGGCCAAATCATCAAAGCGCTTTAAGACCCCCATTTCCGACCAACTTATCTCCACACCGATATACAGACGCACAGCCTCCAATAAGGATTTACGGTAGGTATCCATTGCGGGCCCGGACTTCAGCAAAAATGCAAATGCTTCCTTTCTCAGAGGGAAATAAATACCTTCAACAGAGTGTCTCTGCAGCAACTCCTGCAAAATATTTGTTACCGCATAATAGAGAAGGTCGATATCATCAGAGGTATAATTCTTACCTTGAAGATTATAGCTATCAACCTGAAGGATGTAAAAATTCGCTCCCTGCCATTGCTGCATCCAGTCCTCTCTAAGTCCCCTTTCGTAAGGAAAGCCAAACAAAGCTGCGCGGAACAGCTCCATCTGTCTTTGCTGCTTCGCTACTCGTAAGTTTAGCTGCCTCAACCGAAGCTCTTCATAGGCTTGGCGCAAGACACGGTAAGCTTCATCTAACGAGAAGGGCTTTAATAGAAACTCCACCGCACCGTAACGCAGTGCACGCTGAGCATACTCAAAATCGCGATAACCGGTCAAAATGATGACTTTAATATCCGGATGAAAACGGGACAACCACTCCATGAACTGAAGCCCATCCATCACCGGCATATTAATATCCGTTATGATTAGTTCGGGCTTGTATAACTCTACTGCCAGCATCGCCTCTTCACCGTCAGACGCTTCACCGACCACTTCCCAGCCTAGTTGATTGCTGGAGATCAATTGCACAAGCCCTTCGCGAAACCAAATTTCATCGTCTACTACAAGCAATTTACCAATCAATGATTTTCACACTCCAACGGCCGGTAGGGCAATCTCAGGCGCACCAACGTTCCTTTGCCAATTACCGATTCAAATTCGACTCCGTATGGGTCACCATATTCCAGCTCAATCCGCCGGATGATGCTCCCCGTTCCTATGCGATTACGTCTCTCTGTTGCCGGTTCGGATGAAGGGTGTAGAATACGGTCAATCATTTCCTGTGTCATTCCACTGCCGTTATCGCTAATCTCAAGTACAAGAACCGGATCCACACCATCAGAAGCAGATTGGACATAACCAGTAATCACTAATCGACGATTTGTTTTTTTATTGCGGAAAGCATGAATGAAAGCATTTTCCACAACGGGCTGAATAAGCAGCCGGAACACGCGGCACCCCATAATCTCCTCCGGCATATTCATTTCAACCGTAAGCGAATCTGGATAACGTTCCTTTTGGATCTCCAAATAATTATTAATCTGCCGAATCTCATCCCGCAGTGTGCTCATATGTTGAACAGGCTCCAGTGTATATTGCAGCATTTCTGAAAGACTATTAATCAGACGGGCAGACCTCTCATCTCCAAGCATATAGAACTTCCAGAAGAACATACCAAGAGTATTGTATAGAAAATGAGGATTGAGCTGAGCCTGAATCGCTTTCAACTCAGCTTCTTTTTCATTAATCTTACGTTCATACATTTCATAGATCAAATTTTCAATATGTTCTGTCATGTTGTTGAAGCTCTCACCCAAGTAGCCCAGTTCATCCTTACTCTGGATTGGAATCCGGGTATCGAACTTGCCTGCACGCACATGCCTCATTCCTCGCACAAGATTGCCAAGCGGACGCAGCAGCATTCGGCTAATGACAGTAATAATAATACTGAGACTAACAAGGCTGGCAAGCGCCGAAGCAACAGCTACCTGCAAAATAACCCTACTTTCACTTTGAATTTGCGCTAGAGAAACTTTGCTCACGAGCGTAAATCCAACTTGCTGAGACTGTTGTCTTGTATACATGTAGGAAACCCCATTCTCTTTACGCACGATATTCCCCAAAGGTGGCATGTCCGCAAGAATTGGCGCTTCTGCATTACTATTATCATTTAACAAATATAAGAGCCGGCCTTCTTGATCAAATAAATAGGCTTCTGCATCATCATGAAGGCGAAGATCCTTCATATGAGATTCAAATAACGAATTGTTGAATAAGATAAGCATAATCCCGTAAGTGTCCAGATCAATTGTGCGCATGAGCCGACCGGCTAAAACCACATTGGCGGTGTTTAGTTGATGAAAATCGCTTTCGACTGCTCTGCTCCATACATATTCGCCACCAGTTGGTTCCAATCTCGTCAACGTATCGTTCAGATAGGAGCTTTTAAAATTGTTGAATCTACCTGAAAACGAACCCAAATTAAGAATGTTTCCCTTTAAATCATAGATACGGATGCCCATGATCTCTGGCGCATCCAGGCGGACTTGATAGATTTCCTTGTCCAACAATTGTTCGAGCTTCATCCGTTCGTAAGAGCTGGACTGTTTGGTCAGTTTAATGACTTCCTGACTGACCGACGGGTTCAAGGTGATATAATCTGTTATCCGGTACATATCATTGACTCTTGAATCCAGTTGGGCGAGAATTTGCTCTGTGGTCATGTAATACTGACGACTGACCTCTTCATTGAACAGAGACAAATGAATGCGGTACGTAATTATACCTGTTATGCAGGAAATAAGAATATTGGCAGTCGATAAGGCAATAATCAACTTCGTACTGAATTTAAATGTTCTTTTAAATGGGCGCCATCCGTTGTTAATCATCTCTCACCCTCCGGCTCAAACAGCTGCATATCTTAATGTAATCGCTACCACATTTATATTGAATGATTAGTCGATTGGAAGTCAATCATCTTTAATTAAGCAGAGATAAGATAATAGATGATATTCTCCTACGGAGCCGCTTGTAGTCAAAGATTTAATTCACTCAAACTTAATGCCATTTTCCAATAATACTTTGGTATTCTTTATCAATATCTGCAAGGTCAAACAATGCTGTGCTGCTGGGAATCATAAAGTTTTTGCGGTGTATAATCAGGCCCATTCAGAGGCGTGGTTCAACTAACCTGCCCGTTAGCTTAATGAAAAATGGAGCAGCTGCCAACCGGCAAAACTGCTCCATTCCGTTTTGAATTAACGTTTCCCCTTAGTTTAAACTTCTAAATTAAGACGAAATGTTTATTTTCGTTTGACCGCAGAAACAATTGAATCAATCATTATTCCAATTACTAACCATCCAACTATATTGATTGTATAAAGTACCAACATTCCATCTAAATGTCGGCTAATGGAGGTGAAATTTTCAATGAACATTAAATGAGGGCTAGTAAAATATAGTAGTAAGTTCTTGTCATCCTCTCCCATAGCATTATAGAGACACACTAATAAACTAAAAAGCGATAACCAAAGTCCAAATTTCTTTAAAAACATTAAATCAACCCCTACTGTAAAGCTCTTCTTGGTAATATGAAATTATGCTATAGAAGAATAAATTAATATATTGGAAGTATAGGTATCAGTATTGTGACTCAAAGTTATAATTAGTGATGAAATTAGAAGCAAAGCTGAATGAAAAGGGCATTTCATTCTAATATATCTTTGATTTCCGAGTTACAAAGTGTTCTACCTTTTTCACTTTATCTAAGTAGATTCGCCCTGTTGTCCCCTGCACCCATTCACCATTACCAAGCCATTCCGTATCAACATATCGATCGAAATCAAATATACGCTCCCAACTTTCTTCTAATGTGATACTTAATTTTCCGTTGTCAAAATCCTCATCCTCTTGTTCATTATCTGAACAAAAGCCATTGTTCAAAACTACATGCCATCTATCAAAATCTGATAGCAATACATCATTATCAACAAGATCCAAAGTCAATCTTACACACTTTGTACCACTATTAAAATGACCTGTTGATCTCATATCCGGCTTTTTGGGCCATAACCAGATCGGATATTCCCCTGAGTAATTAGGCAACCTTTTACTCATCTGCTTCATCATCCATTTATAATGTTCAGGGAACATAGCATGCTCACGACTTCCTTCTAAATATCCTGCTTTCTGAGCAATTTCCCATACTTCTAGTCTTTGCATACTCCAAATTATCATCTAGGTGTCTTCCCTTCGAGTTAAAGGCTGAGGTACATCGAGATCTCAACAAAGCTATTTCTTCCGCATTCTCTTTTCAAGCATTTCTATCAGTTTTAGAATAACGATACCGCCGACCAGGAACAAATGATAATAAAGTATTAGCATCCCAAAGGGAACCATTAATAGTATCAAAAAAGAAAGTATTGCGATGGCTATGCCGATCCTATCCATATTATCCTCATTTCATAGAGGAGTACGCACCAAAAACCATTAAAAATTTGTCTCTCACTAATTGGATGGTGAATCCTCCCATTCGTTGAATAACAACAGTTTAATAGATTTTAATAAAATGTCAAGAAATAACATATATGCGTAATACGGGTTTATGTATATTAGAATCTGAGTGTATAGAAGCGATCTAGTTTCTCAAGCCAGGCAGACACATTAAAATATAGAATGGCTGAAGGAAAATTATTCCCATGAGATGATCAAGCGAAAATAAATACTGCAGCATATTTTTTTAAAAGATGCAGAGTAAGAAACAGCTTGCTAAAGGCAGTACTAACTGTACTAGATCTAACATAAAAGGATGCACTTCCGAACCATCTGAGAAGTGCATCCTTTTATTCAGGGATAAAATATCGATTGACTAAATCCAATCTATAAGAAGTCGTGACTGCGTTTGCTTCAGATATACCGGCGGATGTACCAGGTATCACCTTTAATGCATTATTTTCATTTACCGGAAACTGATCTATAGAATAGTTTATTGTATTGGTTGTTTTAGCATTATTAACAAATTTAAGAGGCACAGCTTCTCCATTGCTCTTATTCACTGCTATAGCATGTGCATCTAAACCGTGTCCTGATTGAATCGGTCTCTCTTATTTATAAAAACTACAGTTAGTTTTTATTCAGCAAAATGGATTAAGATTGCTCCAATTCCAAAACATCATTTCTCCAATACTCAAAACTGTCGCCAATACTTAAGTTAATTCTTGGCTTTTATTACCTATTACCTTATTGACTCTCTCCGAGCTAATGAGCATGAGGACAGTAAACAGTAGAACAACAACAGGAAACAAGCCGATGCCGAAGGCTGAAGCCGTTAACCCAAACAGCGGCGGGAGAAAAGTCGTCCCAGTATACGCCACTGCCATCTGATAGCCTATCAATTTGGCAGCATTCTCTTTACCAAACCTTGTAGGTGTCTCATGAATGAACCCGGGATAAATCGGTGCAAAGCCAAGACCAATCAGGATCAGTCCAACAAACAGGAAAGCATTCGGAAGCGGCAACAGCAAAAGTGCGCCCCCAGCAATTGCAATCAGCTGACCTGCGAGTATAAGCACTCGATTGCTTACTTTAAGTGTAATGAAACCGGTAATAAAACGGCCAACGGTAATTCCTCCATAGTATAAGGAAATCCATGCTGCAGCGGTATCCGCTGTTATATTTCGTTCCCCAACCAGATAACTCGCTCCCCATAAACCCACAGTCATCTCAACACCGCAATAGAACAAAAAGGCGATCAATGTAAACCTCACCCCTCTGATACGAAGCGGATGTTTCGAAGGGGCTTGTAGTGTCTCTGCTTGATGAGGATGACTATCATCTACTAAATTCTTGGACTTCTCCGATTGGTGCAGCAAAGCTACCTTTTTCCACAATGGGAGTGTAACAAACAATAAAAGTACTAGACTAAACTGGATGATGGATACGGCGAAGTATCCGTCTCGCCAAGAGTTTTGCTCCGAAATATAGTACGACATAATGATGGGACCGCCTGTTGCTCCAATCCCCCAAAAACAATGAAGCCAGCTCATATGATGCGCTTTATAATGTGTTGCCACATAGTGATTCAATGCTGAATCAACAGCACCTGCCCCTAATCCAAGCGGAATAGCCAGAATGATCAGCCATACGAGAGAAGGTGCAAATGAAAATCCAATCAGTGCACCTGCAGTCAAGAAGCAGCTGAATAAAGTAATCTTGCCTGTTCCGAATGCTTGAATTAAAGTGCCGCTTGCAAGACTGGAGACAATAGTTCCGGCGGCCACAATCATGGACAGTAAACCCGCTGCTTCGAAGGAAGCCCCAATTTCAGGCTGCATAACAGGCCAAGCTGCTCCCAGCATTGAATCCGGCAGCCCTAAGCTAATAAATGCTAGATAGATGATGACTAAAAACCATGTTGCCATTTTTTCAATCCTCTCTATAGCTGACTTTATTTAAACTCCAGATGTTTTGGTTCCAATTCCTTCAGGGTGAGCCATTTCATCCCTGCAACAAAATCCTCATCAACGGTAGGAATTAGAACGATTTCAGGGCAAGAAGGGAAATCATGAATCAGCACATACTTATTCCATGCATTTATGAATTCATCATGATCGAGCTGTTCCTTGTAAATTACAATTTGATCAGGCGCAAGTACTGCATTGACACTTTGTAATACACGGCAGGCAATCTCCGTAAATACCTCTCCGTTTAAAGGCTGCAGCCAATCCACATGAATCGGGAGAAACTTAATTTCCCCAGCCATTCCTTTCTTCCCCTTAATCACTTTTCCATCCAAAAAAATGCCCATTCCGGGAGGATACTTTTCCGGAAAATAAATGCCAGCTATACACAGATCATCAGGTAGATCTGCACGGTAAGCGTATCCACTAATCGCTGCATTTACATCGTTCTCCAAGATTACTGGTAATCCGAATGCAGTCTTGATCTCTTCCATCAATCGCATTCCATGCAGTGGCCCGTGGCTTGTAACTGTGATCACTCCATCTACAGATTGGCCGGGAATTCCAATGCCGATTACTTTAATCGAATGATACTCGATTAGTATTTGATCGATCAGATGAATGAGCGAAGATAACTCAAAAGCAAGATAAGAGTACTTTTCCTGCTTCAACACCTCTTCGTTGAGATTAACTACGCTCGCATTAACAACATCCTTCCCCTGTTGCTCGTTCATATGGATAACGAGTGCAAGACTAAAATCATAATTGAATCTGTAAGTGAGTGCTGGCCGGCCTCCGTTTGACGCTGTAATCTCATCTTCAATGAGCTCCCCGGTTTCAACCAAGTCTTTAACTAAGGAATTAATGGTCACAACACTGAGTCCAGTCATACTTGCCAGCTGAGGTTTCGTTGCTGAACCGCACTGCTTCATTACACGCCACAGTAAATTCAAATTAATTTGTTTCATTGAATATGCGTCAGCCTTTTTCATAATATCCCCCCTCTCTTCACTTAATAAATATACTTTATAAAGTTATTTTATTTATAGGACACAATCATTGAACTGTCAAGAAATAATAATTATCTGTTCATTCAATGCTCAGCTATAAATAAAAAAGAGGCTCATGAACAAGTCATGAACCTCTTTTCTAATACATTAAACCAGCTGTTATTTAGCAAGGTATCCGCCGTCTACAAATACGGTAGTTCCGGTAACAAAATCATTTTCAGCCAAGAATACTACAGCGTGAGCTATTTCTTCTGGTTTGCCCAGGCGTCCCAATGGATGTTTGGCAACCAAGCCATCATAAAACTCACCCAATGCCTCTTTATTTACCATACCGCTCTCGATAAATCCAGGAGCCACGGCATTGACACGAATGTTACGATCCGCATATTCCAAAGCGAGAGATTTAGTGATTTGGTTAACAGCACCTTTACTTGCTGCATACGGCATAGAAGTTGGCTCTCCGACGGATCCCAGAATGGATGAAGTATTAATGATAGATCCTCCACCATTTTTCAGCATTTCGCGGATAGCATATTTCGAACCGTAAAATACGCCGTCTTGGTTAATTGATATCACTCGTTTGTAATCTTCATCTGTTAATTCATGTGAAGGTTTTTGAACACCAATACCCGCATTATTAAAGATAACATCAAGTTTACCAAATTGTTTAACTGTTTCAGCTACCAGGCTTTCCACTTGCTTCTCATCAGCTACGTTTACTTTTACGAACAAAACGTCATTATAGGATTGCTTTAATTCTTTCTCTGCACTTTTTCCGTGCTCTTCATTGTAATCGGCAATGACAACCTTCGCTCCTTTTTCAAGAAATGCTTTGACGGTTGCTAAACCAATACCGGATGCTCCGCCTGTAATGATGGCTACTTTTCCTTGTAAATTCGTCATGATGATTCCTCCATTTTCAGCTAAGTATAATTTCGGGCGGAACTCTTGTTGTTATATATATTTTCTCCAGAAAGAACTGGATTAATGTAATCCAAAAGGGTCTCGCCATATATCTGACACAATTAATGCTACTCCTGTTACAGAGTTTTGTCAAGTTACTTATAATTTGTTAGTTTACTTCATTTCTATAGATTACATCTATCTGTCACAATGCCTATTCAAAGCATCTCTATAACTGCAATACCTCGAGAAATTTGCTTAAGTTTCACTCTTGGGATACCCGAAAAATGTCATTATCCCCTTATCATTGGTATCAATAACATAAGGATGGGTCTGATCTGAGTACCTTCGGACAAATCTCCCCTCACCTACAGGATAGATTTCAATATGTAGATTGCCCGAGAATCTGGTCAAATATAATTTGCTATTAACGAATTCAATTTCGATCTTGTCCTTCAAGTATGCTCCAACGTACTCTTGCAGCTTCTTTTTGCTCATAGGGAACTCATGATGCTTCTCAGGATTAGCCACATCAACATGATGCAGAATATCGGAAATGGAATTTCCCAATCGGTACTGATCAATCGCTTCGTTATTGGAAAGGATAATGATACAGAGATCTTCAGCAAAGAAGTTTTGCATATAAGTGCTTACCCCTAAGTGGTCCCCTCCATGAGCATATCGGTCTGTTCCATATACATGATGATACTCAAGCCCATAACAGTAGCTATTTTTATTCTTGTTGAAAAACCTGGCGTATGAATGCCCCGACAAGATTCTTCTATCCCTTAAACACGCATACCACTTATGCAAATCTTCACTGTTTGATACGATAGCACCTGCACCTATACTAAATTTCTCATTATGATAAGGAGATTTGGTTGTTGTCTCAAAGTCTATTGTATAGTTGGATGATTTGTTTCTGATCGTTTTACGTCCATCATCAACGTCAGTATTTATCATATGTAAAGGTCGAAATATATTCTCTCGGATAAAAGTGTCATAACTCTCTCCTGAAACATGCTCTACAATCCATGCCAGCAAGTTATAGTTTGCATTGTTATAGTCATAGACCGAACCCGGTGAATTTGAAGGCTTTTTATTGATAAATTTTTGAAAGAACTCGTTCCGTGAAAATTCCATTCTGTTGTATTCGCCAAAAAAATCATTTTCAAAATTATAAAAATTGGGCAGTCCCGAAGTATGTGAGAGCAAATGATGAATTGTAATTGATTCGTCAATCCTCAAGTCATCTGAAAGATATAATTGAGCAGATTTATCAAGTTCCAGCATTTCCTTTTCATAGAGGAGCATAATCGCAAAGGCTGTAAATTGCTTTGACAAAGAGGCAATTGAAAAACACGAATTTATATCATTTTTAATTCCATGCTCGATATTTGCATAACCGTATGCTCTGTTGAAAAGCATCTCACCTTTCTGGATAACTTGAATTACGCCAAAAAAACCCCATAATTCTACATACTTATTTATATAATCCTCCAACCTGTCTCTTACAAAAGACATCTGCTTCCCTCCTAATTTATAAAGAGTCCCATCATGTAATTATATAGTGATTTACAAACTTTTCCTTATTGAATTAGATGCAGATACCGAAAATGATTTATAAACAACATGCTAAGATGGATATTCAGTGCCAATAAAAATTAGGGACACTGCACATCAGCGCAGTGTCCCTTATATGAAAAGTGCAAAAGGAGCACCATTTTACAAGCCTCAATCAAAACTCAATCAAGCCTCATTCCATAAGCGGCGCATATTATTCATCGCAATCTTTGAGGCTTCCCTGCACTCTTCCATTCCCTCAAACTCAATCGTGATATTCCCGTCATAGCCGGATGACTTAATCAGCTTAACAATTTTCCTGATGGGTATATCCCCATGCCCAACAATGGCACCGCGCAGAAAATTTCCATTCGTTGTAGTAAACCATTTGCCTTCCCCTGGATGCTCATCAAAGGGACGGAAATAGAAATCTTTAAAGTGAATTAATGAAGCATGAGGAAGATTGTTCATTACCCCAATAATCGGATCTTCATCCACGCACATAAAGTTAC
Source organism: Neobacillus mesonae (assembly GCA_023715865.1). Classification (GTDB taxonomy): domain Bacteria; phylum Bacillota; class Bacilli; order Paenibacillales; family Paenibacillaceae; genus Paenibacillus. Next base: position 30,340 of record JAMBOW010000001.1, on the reverse strand, counting down.
CTACATCAAGCGTCGTCTTGAAGTTAGGGCGGTCAACCGCCTGAAGCACTCGTTGAACACGGTCGCTTGCCTGTACGCAGAACCCATGATTTTCAATGGTGGTTGTTATTCCGAACTGAGCTGCATAATCTGCAATCATTTGACTGCCTCTAACCATTAGGGGCAAATTTTCCTCAAACCAAGCAATAGTTGTTTTTTCCTTCGGCAGCGTAAATGCTGTTACATCATGGCGCATATGTCTGATCCCCATGCGGTGGACTACATCTACATGCTTTTTAACCCTTTCTATTTCCTCATCAAAGGCCTCATCTGTTTCCTGAACAAAGTTGGCAGGCATGGAGTAGTTGGACAGTTCAATCCCTGCAGATAGAGCCCTCATGCGAATGGCATCAGATAATTCATAATTATCCACCACAGTATAACCGTATGGTACTAATTCCATGTGATCACCACCATTTTCGGCGATCCAATCAATAATGTCCAATACTGTCATTTCTCCTGCGTTCAGCGCATTGAGTAAGCTATACGTACTTAGACCAAGTTTCATTAGTTTCATCTCCCTGTGTCAAAATTAAGATCCGTTAAAGCGGCATACTGGTAAACGGTCGTTATGTATTTCCTGCTTGGCTCAAATAAACACCAAATCCAGATAGATGGGGACACCACCGCGATTCAAGAATGTGAAGCCTGATCCATCTTGCAGTAATCTTACGAAAACAGCTGATATGCTTGTACCCAACAACTGTACCCTCGTAAAATTCAAGCCACTCACTGCCATCTTTATATTCCAGTATAAATTTTTCGATTCGCTGCCCTGTTCTGATATGCTCTGAAAGTACAATCCGGTCAAAGGTCTTCGCTTCCAGCAAATCCATCTCGATCCATGCTCTTTCCGTTCCTTCGTACGGACACCAATAATGATCGGGATCCTCATCCAGTATATGGACAGCCTTATGATCATCGTCCCTCGTTTCAGAGGCTCTAACCAGAGCTTCTTCCGCCAAATTTACACGGAACGTATCATAGAGAACACTGCCGAGCTGTTCTAGCCGAGCAGCATCATTTTCATGGATATTCCCCCGCTTGTCCGGCGGAATATTAAGCAGAAAGTTTGCATTGCCGCCAACCGAGCGATAATAGATGTTCAAGAGTTCTTCAACTGTTTTGACCTGGTTATCTTCTGCAGCATGGTAAAACCATCCCGGTCTAATCGAGGTGTTGACTTCTGCTGGATACCAGATTAAATGTTCATACGCGCTAATGACGTCTCTGCTGCCTAAATCGCTGTCCTGTGTATTTATCTTTACTGAAAAAGCGGGATCATCCGTCTGCTGGGAGGCTTCCTGTATTTTCTCGTTATCCTGCAAATGTGCCGGAACGACGCTCCATTCGGCTACACGGGTATAGCCTGCTTCATTCCCGCACCAACGTACATCCGGACCGCACACCGAAATAACGGCATTCGGCTGCAATGTACGTATCAGTTCGTAATAGCCATCCCAATCATAGATCTGTCTTTTTCCATTTGCTCCTTCACCACAAGCTCCATCGAACCATACGCAAAAGAGTTCTCCATAATTCGTAAGCAGCTCCCTCAGCTGGTTTTTGAAAAAAAGATTATACTGTGACGAATCTCCGTACGTTTTTTCATGACGGTCCCATGGAGATAAGTAGATACCAAATTTAATCCTTCCCTTACGACACGCCTCCGCAACTTCCTTCACCAGGTCTCCTTTTCCGTTTCTCCATGGACTTGATGCCACCGTGTGATCCGTATATCGACTAGGCCATAAGCAAAAACCGTCATGGTGCTTACAAGTTAATATCAGCCCTTTCATTCCTGCAGACTTGCACACAGCAACCCACTCTTCAGCATGAAGCTCGGAAGGATCAAATAGTGACGGATCCTCATCCCCAAGCCCCCATTCCCGATCCGTAAAGGTATTTACCGTAAAATGAATAAATGCGTAAAACTCCATTTGCTGCCACATCCATTGACGTTCAGACGGTATAATTTGTGCCGCAGCTTTAATCCAGTCTGCCTCTGTCATCTGATCCCATCCTCTCTCATCAAATGATAAAACCGTTAATGGAGTGCTTACATACACAAAACGTCCGAGTTTTTGACCATTTGTGCCGAATTGCTATAGTATAGTTGGAAAGGAAAAGAGATAAGGAAGTGGTCCCATGTATCATGATGTCATCTACCCGAATATGACGAGCACACTTCAAATAACGGGATGCCATTTTGGGAATAAACCTCCCGGATGGACTTATCCTAAACACCACCACCATTTATACGAGGTGCTGTACTGCCAGGAAGGCAAGGCCAAGCTTATCATTAACGATGATGTAACCCTCATAAATCCTGGGGATTGGTTTTTTATAAGATCCGGAACTCGGCATGCAATTGAGAATGCTTCAACAGATTTCGGCTTTACCTTTTTCAATATCCACTTTGATCTTGATGATCATGAAATGAGAAAGCGTCTAAGCAAATCTGAATACATACTTTTTAAGGCGTCCGCCGCAGCTTCTACTCAACTTCCATTCCTATTAAAAGACATCAAACAAAATATAAATCCAAGTCTACTTGATCATCCGCCTTACACATCTGATACGGACAAAAGAATTGCCCTCAGCGCCAATCAGAGAATTAAGCTGCAAGCCTATATCCTGTTAATCATTTATGAAATTCTAAATATTGATATGAAGGAAGACATTAGCCATCGCGAGACCCAAAAGGACACAACAATGTATACGGCAGATTCAGCTCATCTTATCGAAGAAAAACTCCAAGTTCTCGTTTCGTCAGATGGTACCATTGCACAAATCGCCGAGGAGCTAAATATGAGCAGGAGCCAGTGCACAAAAATTTTTCAACGAATATATGGAGTATCTCCTCGTAAATATCTGACCCAGCTAAAGCTGAATCGTGCAAAAGAGATGCTTGTCTGTACCAATAGAACGGTGGAGGATATTGCTGCAGGGCTCGGCTTCCATTCAGTCAGCCATTTTTCGAGACAGTTTAGAAGAGGGACCGGCATGTCGCCCAACCAATTTCGCCCTCGCCATATGTCGTAATCATTTCCTTACTTCTATCACCAGAAATAAATAAAAGGCTATCCCTAAGTTAGATAACTTTGGAATAGCCTTTTACTTATCTTACAGCAAACGCTGCTTACTTTTTCTTCAATTTATTAGTTTGACTCATCAGATATAACAAATACGGCGCTCCAAGCAGCGCTGTTACGATACCGGAAGGCAGCTCCTTCGGAATGATAATCACCCGTCCAATCCAATCTGCTCCGGCCAAAAGAATTCCCCCTGCCAGGGCAGCAATAACCATGGATTGGCGATGGTTTGAGCCAACCAGCATTCTTGCTGCATGAGGCGCAAGCAATCCGATAAAACCAACCGAACCGACATTCGCTGCAGCAATGGAGGCAAGCAGAACTGCAATGACCGCCACCCCCATACGAGTCTTCTTCACATGAAGTCCAAGACCGCTGGATGTGTCCTCGCTGAAGGTCAGTAGATCCACTCTCCTGCCAAGCCAAGCGGCCAGCGGAAGCAAAATGATGATAGCTGGAAGAATACGCAAAACCTCGGTCCAGCTTCGATTATAGGTACTGCCTGCCATCCATGATAGTGCAGGCGCTACATCAATTTCGGCATGAATAATTAATAGATTTATGATTGCGGAGAAGAAAGCAGCTACAGCAATACCCACAAGTGTAAGAACCGTTGGATGGAGCCCTCTTTTCCAAGAAACCGCATATACGAGACCCGCTGCAACCATTCCTCCAATCACAGCACCAACCGGAATCCAATCCGCCGACAATGCCGGGAAGGCAATCATAATCAGCAATGCTCCAGCCCCTGCTCCACTAGTTACCCCGATCACCTGAGGATCACCGAGCGGATTACGTACTGCACTTTGCAGGAGACTTCCGCTTACGGCAATCGCCATACCTGATAATCCCGCTGTCAGCAGCCTAGGCAGTCTGTTTTCGAGCAAAATTTGGCGGTACATTTCGTCACCGCCCCCTGTCAGAACTGCAGTGATTTCAGCAAAAGGAATGTGCAGGCTGCCGTTCATCAAACTCAGTACCCACACCAAGACAAGCAGTACGCTGAACAACGTCACTAAGGCTGGATATGGTATACGACGCAGGCTGACACCTGTCATCATCGAACTTCCAGAGCCATCGCTTCCCCCAATCATCGAACGGGATACTCGAAGTGCAAGCCAGATGAGACAAGGAGCGCCAAGCATAGCCGTAATAGCACCTACGGGCAGTTCGCCATAAGCATCGACGAACACACGCGCAATCGTATCAGCTCCAACAAGAAGCGCTGCCCCCCATAGAGCAGCAAGCGGGATCAATCCTGCATGTCTGGTCACGCCGGACAGGCGAACCAAATGCGGCGCTACGAGACCGATAAAGCCGATCGGACCGACGACACTAACGGTTACGCAGGCCAGGACTATGGATGCGCCCATCGCCAGAAAACGGGTGGTTCCGACCTTTTGACCAATCGAACGTGCAGATTCTTCACTCAGTGTAAGAACATCCCATTGTCTTACTCCCATGTACAGTAATATGAGTCCGCCAATAATCCATGGCCATGTAAAAGCGACTCCATCCCAGTCATTTTGAATAAGTGAGCCCGAGCCCCACAAGAAAATACCTTGAGTCGATTGCTGATTAAGAAGTACCAAGGCGCTTGTGACCGATGACAGCACCAGAGTTACTATCATCCCCGACAATGCAATTCTAAGTGGCGAACCGCTTGACTTACCTGCAAGTGCAAAGACCGCCAAAGCTGCCAGCGTCCCCCCCAGTACAGCAAGAGGAAGAGCATATTGATTCTGCAGACCAGGCCAAAATATCATTCCTGCAACTACAGCGAGATAAGCACCCGCGTTTACCCCAAGCGTAGTCTCAGATGCGAGCGGGTTACGTGTTACAGTTTGCATGAGCACCCCAGATACAGCAAGCGCCGCTCCCGCCAGCAGACCTATGACGGTTCTTGGCAGACGAACACTGCGAATCATATGATGCTCTGCTATATCCTGAGGGGACAGAAGCGCTTGCATTACCGTCTTGACGGATATGTCAGCTAGTCCCTGTGTAAGGCTGAGAAACGTAAGTACGAGCAGTGATATAAGGCCCGCAGCCAGCATCCATAACGGCTTCCAGCCCCTCCCCGCGGAAACGGAGGGGGCTGGATGAATGCTAACAGGCTCGGAACCTTTGGCCTGTTGTTTACCTAATTTCATTGTGTAAGCAAGTCAGCTGTCTTCTGAGCCATGACTTGAGCAGACAACGGGCCGCCGTATGGCCACATGTCACCACCAAGGGCATACACACGATCTTCTTTAACAAAATTCAAACCATTCCAGACAGGATTATCCTTCAGCTGGTTATCGATTACATTATCACTTTCTTGGATAATATGAAGGAAATTCGCATCTTGTAGTGCTGGCAGTGCCTCTACGTCTGTTGTTGTGAATCCGTAAACCTCGAATTGAGTAGGTTTAAATGCATTCGTTAGTCCGATATGCTCAAGGATTTTAACGGCCAGTGAGTTATCAGTCGATATCCGGAAAGTCACCGCATTCTGATTACTGTAGCCCATTGCTAACGCAAAAGGTCGCTCTGTCATTCCTGCTGATTCCAGCTTGGCTTTTGCATCAGCATAGCTTTGATCCAGATCACTCAGTACTTTCTCCGCCTCATCCTGCTTACCGAGCACGTCTGCAATCGTATTGAACGTACTGATCATTTCTTCATATTGATCTCCATCGCCTTCAGCCGGGTAAGGATCAAACACGAGTGTAGGTGCAATTTTACTGAAAGCTTCGTAGTTTGCTTCAATGTTTGATTTCAATCCGATAATAAGGTCTGGCTTCAATGAAGCGACGATTTCTAAATTAGGTTCTTGACGAGTACCGACATCAGTTACATCTGAGCCAATCTCTACCGGAATATTAACCCAGGTATTCATTCCCTCAATATCAGCAATACCCACTGGCTGAACACCAAGTGCCATAACATCCTCAGCATACAGCCATTCCAGAGCTACGATACGTTTAGGTTCACCTGTAATTTCTGTGTCGCCTAATACATGTTTGATCGTTCTAGTTTGAGGCTCACTAGAAGTGCTATCTCCACTCTGTGCAGCTTGATTCGTCCCTTCTCCTGATCCGCTGCTTTCACTCGAAGTCGTGCTTGAGTTTGTACCACAACCAGCTAATACCAGAGCAAACATCAAAACCATTAATACTAAACCTTTAACATTACGCACTGCCATTTCCCCCTCATACCTCTGCTATGTATTTAAATTAATTATTAAATGATAACTACTATCGATAATAATTATCATTATCAATTCATTATCATGATAGTGACTCTCATAGATTGTGTCAATAGATTTTATTTTTTTATCCATAGATCTAAAAGAATTTGCATAAACAAGCAATCGAAGTTCATAAAAAACAGGTCAATCATGTGTATACATACACGTGATTGACCTGCTTCAAGTACTGCTGAGTTAGAGGAAAGTCAGAGATGCTCTAATTCTAACAAAAACTGAAACGTCGAACCTTCCCCTTCTTTGCTTTGTAGACTTATACTGCCTCCCATGAGCTCTAAAAGCCGTTTGGTTATGGCAAGACCGAGACCTGTGCCGCCGTATTTGCGGTTCATTCCTGAATTCAATTGAGAAAAGGACTGAAACAGCAGGCGTTCCTGATGTTCAGGAATTCCAATGCCTGTGTCCTGAATTTGAACTATCAAAAGTACGCGTTCCCGATCAGGGACATGAATGGATTCAGCACGAACCATAACCTTGCCGCTATTCGTAAACTTCACCCCGTTACTAACTAAATTGATGAGTATTTGCCTGATTTTTGCTTCATCTCCAATTAAATAGTTTGGAATTGTATCGTCGCATTCCTTCGCTAGAAGGATTCCCTTCTCACTCGCTTGCGTACGAAATAGATTCAGTACTTCATTCATTGTGTTATGAAAACTAAATGAAGAATAATGTACATCCATCTTGCTTGATTCCAATTTGCTTAAATCCAAAATATCACTCAGCGTCTGAACGAGTGAATGACCGCTGTTTAAGATAATGTCCGTGTAACTAATTTGCTCTTCATCAAGTTTAGTATCAGCCAGTAGAGTGGCCATACCAATAATCGCGTTCATGGGTGTTCTTATTTCATGACTCATAACGGCTAAAAATTCAGATTTTGCTTTCTCCGATCTTTCCGCCTCATCCTTTGCCTTCAATATCTCGTTAATTGAGGTCATATCTCGCAGGACAACCACAGAACCTTTCTTATTTCTACCTATAATCGAGTGAACCTGATATTCAGCAATGAAGGTACTTCCGTCCTCCTTCCCGAATACCGCCTCCTGAGCGCATGTTTCTTCACAGGATACAATCGCTTGGTAAATAGGCATTTGCTCTTTTTCATATGGGTAATAGTTCTCATCAATTTGAATAAAATAATCGGTCAGCTTAGTACCTATTGCAGCCCTCTCATCCAGATTAAAAAGCTCAGCTCCTGCCGTGTTCATATACATGATGTGTCCTTCAGGATCAACACCGAAAATGCCATCCTTAACCGTGTTAAGAATGAGCTCCAGCTGTTTGCTTAAACTCTCAATTTGCTGAAGATACAAAGTGCTTTCCGTTGTGTCGGAGGTTATTCCATAAACCCCCACCACTTTTCCGTTCAAAATAATGGGGACGTTTATCACATGAGCTTCAAAGGCATGCCCGTTCTTATGAAGCATTTTGATATTGTATTTCTGTGGAATTCCTTTGACTGCCTGAGAGAAATGATATTTTGTCTTTTGTATGCTGTCCGGATGAATTAATGGAGAAAAGTGATTTTGTAATAGTTCATCCTGGGTATGGCCGGTTAGAGATGATTGCCCATCATTTACTCTTAGCAGGTTGCCCTTCAAATCTAACGATGCCACACCCAGCGGGTTATATTTGAAAAGAGACTTATATTCCTCCAGTTCCCTTTCCCGATACTCCTGCAACAATTTCTGCTCCCGTTCAAATGAGAAATTTAGTTGAGGAGATACAAATTGAATGACAAGATATCCTGCATCTTCCTGCAGCAGGCTGATCTTCAGTTCCGCGTTGCTGACTATGCCTTGTTTATCCACAACCACGAAGCTGTGTGTCATTTGGGCACACTCATTAGCACTTAACTGCCTGGCTATATAAGCAAGGTCAAGCCGTGTACTGACGGGTTCATCGAAAATATCGAATAAAGATGATGATTCCATTTGCTCCCTGCTTACCCCAAGCCAATGTTCCAATGCTCTGTTTACTTTTATACATAGTCCATCTTCTGCTAGCACGATTGCACAGGGGATAGGAGCTCTGTAGAACAGATTCTCCCAAAGCTTACTTTCCGTAATAAAATCAGACACATGGTTCCCCCTTTCTTCACTGAGACTATACTATAAATAACCTTAAGGAGCGGGGTTCAAAACGAAGAAGAAAATTATAAACAAACAAGTACGAAGAGGGCAGAAATGTGTTTATAATATGAAACTTTTTACAGTCGATTAATTTCAAACGAATTATAGGCAGCAAAAAAGGCAGATTGGACATCTGCCTTCACTGATACAGCTCAATATTTTTATGCAATCCTTGTTTTGTGAACACATCAAGCACTTTTACTTATGATTATCTTGCTGCTTTTTGATCCCGTTAGCTTTGTAAATACAAGAGCTCCGAGACACGAGGAGATGAACAATATCGCTCCCATTGGAACAGCTGTTGTCTCGTCTATACCGACGAGAGGGGATACTGCCGAGCCGATCAAGAGCGGCACCAACCCGAGGACTGCGCTGGCGCTTCCTGCGCGATGTCCCTGATGCTCCATAGCTAAGGTAAATGTACTCGTGGCAACAATACCAATGGTAATCATGTAAATAAAGATGAAGAGGACGACAAGGAAAAGAGGACCTCGAATCGCCGTCATAATCAGAAGCAGGGATGTGGCAATTACAGCAACCCATACGCCGATCCGCAGCAGAGTTCGTTCAGGGACAATACCGCCAAACCGCCCAATCAGAAAGCTGCCGAATATGATGGCGAGTCCGTTGATACCGAACAGGATGCTGAACGTTTGCGGGGACACTCCATATATCTCTTGATAGACGAATGGCGTTCCGGAAACATAAGCAAAGCTTCCCCCGTGGATGAATCCGACGGTCAAAGCATATCCAATAAAGGTCCGATCCTTGAATAAATCGCCCATCGTCTTTACTGAGTGACCCAGTGAGCTCGGCATCCGCTTTTCGGGAGGAAGAGTTTCCTTAAGCCGAATTGCAATGATAAGAACAATGAACAATCCAAAAAAGCTTAGAAAATAGAAAATCGATTGCCAGTTAGCAGAAGGCAGCAGCAATATCGCTCCTCCAGACATCGGTGCGACCATTGGAGCTACTGCATTGATTACCGAGAGCAGCGCAAAAAATTTCGTAAGCTCCCTTCCATCAAATACATCCCGAACTACAGCGCGAGAAATGACAAGTCCTGCGGCCGCCGTAAAGCCTTGTAGGAATCTTGCCAGAACAAGCATAGTTATATTTGGCGCAAGCGCGCAAAATAATGATGACAAAGCAAATAAGCTGAGCGAGATGATGAGTGGTGCTTTCCGCCCCCGAGCATCACTGATCGGACCAACGACCACTTGACCCAATGCGAGACCGATGAGGCACGAAGTCAGACTTAATTGAACAAGCGATGCTCTCGCTCCTAAATCTTCAGAGATTTCAGGAAAGCTGGGAAGATACATATCAATATTGAATGGACCTAAAATGCCTAACAAACTTAGAAGAAAGGCTAAACCTATTCTCTCTTTTCCTGTTGGGTTATGTAACATGCTTTTTAAACCTTTCCCTTTCTTAAATTAAACAAGACTTCGAACATTATAAGCATTTCGGTTGCGTTTGTTAAGTATTTTTTTATTTGTATAAATTAGAAATACTACAGGGAACATATCAGCTTATCTATGGTAAAGATGAATTGCATAAAAAGGATGCAGAATGTGCACTTCTATTCTTGTTACAAACTCAAGAAGGGAATCCATTAAACAATGAAAATAAAAGCAGCCGTAACTCATGGTCAAGGTCAAGATTTTATTATAGAAGAAGTTGATCTTGCAGAACCGAAAGCAAATGAAGTGTTAGTAAAAATCGTTGCAACGGGGGTATGTCATACCGATGCTGTTGCACGCGATGCAGCTATCGCACCCCTTCCAGCTGTATTAGGACACGAAGGCGCAGGTATCGTAGATAAAGTGGGCGAGAATGTAACAAGACTTAGGCCCGGTGATCATGTCGTATTGTCATTTGCGCATTGCGGCCATTGCCGCAATTGCTTAACCGGACATCCAACCGTTTGTGAAACATTTAATGAATTGAACTTTGGCGGCATTAATGATGATCATACTCACCGGATATCACAAGACGGCAAAGAACTGTCAACCTTCTTCGGTCAATCTTCATTTGGTACTTTTGCCGTTTCTCATGAACGGAATGTAGTAAAAGTGGATAACGACGTAGATTTGGCATTGCTCGGTCCATTAGGATGCGGGATTCAAACAGGTGCTGGAACGGTACTTAATAAGCTGCAGCCTACATTTGGAACTTCGATCGCCATTTATGGCGCAGGTGCTGTTGGACTTAGTGCGATTATGGCTGCAAAAATTATTGGATGTAAAAACATTATTGCTGTAGATGTTCATGACAATCGTCTTGAATTGGCAAAAGAGCTGGGTGCTACTCATTCACTGAACGGTGCAAAGGTCGATGTTGTCAAAGAGATAAAAGAGATTACGCATGGCGGAACAGAATTTGCGGTCGACACAACAGGAGTTCCTCCTGTCGTTCGTCAGTCATTACAAGCCCTTCGCCCACTTGGTATAGCAGCCATCGTCGGTGTTACTCCGGAAATGAACATTGATGTTCATAATGACCTTATGGCTGAGGGTAAAACAATGATGGGAGTCATTGAAGGAGATGCGGTTGCTCAAATCTTTATTCCGCAGCTCATTGATTACTATAAGAAGGGTTTGTTTCCGTTCGATAAATTAGTGAAATTCTATGATTTTGATCAGATCAATGAAGCCTTTGACGCTTCAAAATCCGGTGAAGTAATTAAACCGATTTTAAGAGTTCAGTAGATCCTTTGTGATAAAATGACAAAAAGCCGAGCCTGATGAAGGTTTCGGCCATTTTTATTTACTTTTTTCCATTCTATGAGACCGCCTTAGCATTAACCGGTTAGCAAAGATCTCCATAAAAAATATGGAATGTGTTACTTTCATTCTTGCTCAGCATAATAATGATCTGCTGCATATTTAAAGGTATCAATAAAGAATGCAGTCGCTCTTTTACTCACTTCAGCAGACGGGTTAATTGTATCGAATCCATGGTAGCACCCGGTGTAGAGCTCAAAATGGACAGGTACACCCGCTTTTCTTAATTGCTCAACATACTGAATTGTCTCATCTCGAAAGGGCTCTATATCACCTACAAAGGTAACGGTTGGCGGAAGATTAGTGAAATTGGCCGCTCTGGCAGCCGCCGCATAGGGAGGCACCTCTTTTCCGTACAAGTCACCAAGATACAGCTTCCAAGCCCACTCATTAAAAGAAGAATTCCAGATGGGAGCATTATTATCCTTTGCAGACTCATTGAGCATCCTATCATCAATCATTGGATATAGCGGCATTTGAAAAGCGATATTCACTTCACCTTTATCTCTTGCGTAAAGCGTAAGAGCTGCGGTCAGTCCTCCGCCTGCACTTTCTCCACCTGCCATAATCTGATCCGTTCTTATTCCTAACTCACTCGCATGCTCCTTCATCCAGAGGAGCGCATCATAACAATCTTCCAGTGCAGCCGGGTAAGGTGCATCAATAGACAGTCGGTAATCCGGGGCAATGATCACGCAATTTTTGGCTTTAATTAATCTTTTGTAGGTCTCCTTACTTAGCTCTGGATTTCCTAACGCATATCCTCCACCGTGTATCCAGAGGATCCCTGGAACATGATCTGCGGGCTGAAGTGGTTTATATATGCGGATACGTAATGGAAACTCACTGTTTTTACGGGGAATCCATTCTTCGCTGCACATGAGACCCTCGATATTCTCCCCCGTGCTTTTAGCCATCATTTTCTTGGATTTGTGCAAGAAAATGTGCCACTTGTCTTCGCTGGTAGAGTTCATCCTTAAAAAGAAATCCATAAAAGCACCTTTAACTCTTAATTGCTTATCAATCATTTTATTTGTTACTTTCATCTCTGTCCTCCTGAACACTCATTTGGGAGATAAGATAGACGCAATTAAAGCTTATTCCGATTGACAACGGCTAATAGCTTGTTAAACCATTCGATTTCGTTTCGCAATCCCTTTTCAGCATAATCTGCAAGAAAAACAATCTCCTCAAGATCATTTATCTCTGGGGCTGCTAGTCTGTTTCTTTCTATTAAATCCATGCGTTCACGCAATTTCTGAATGATGTCCTCGATTAGAAAGGCAAGGCGGTCACTATCTGCTCTATGCATAAAAGCAATGGCACTGGATAACGATTTGATATCCTTGTTCTTTTTGAAACTTTTATATATTTCTTCTCTCAGCCCTTGTTTCCCCTTCTCCGTTATCGCATACATCGTTTTGTCCGGACGATTTTCTGTATGGATCACCTCGACCTGCTCTATATAACCTTTTTTCAACAAAGCCTCGAAGTTGTAGTACAAAGCTCCATCCGTGATGGAGATGACACTATTGAGTTCATCCCGCTGCATGCGTTTTTTTATATCATAAGGATGACCTTCGTGCTCCCAAAGCATCCCCAAAATTGCTATTTGAAGTGACATCGTTACTCTCCGCCTCTTTAAATTAGTTTTAAGTGTTGAATTTGAATTAACCAAGAATATTGAAACATATGCTCAGCAACCCGGCTATGACATAGATTACTCTGCTTAAAGTAACATTATTAAAACCTACATTCGATGTCAAGGTATACCCACTCAAAAAACTTATGCATATTATTTTATACCATGTTAGCATCTAGATGAAAAAAATAGATAACGAAGGGAAGAAGGTAAAGTATGGATTTCAATATCGAAACGATTCCCAATTATCGCATTGCTTATGTAAGAAAAGTTGGTCCGTATGGTCCTGACAATGTCCAAGTCATGGGACAACTGAAGAAATGGGCTGCTGAAAGCAAACTGCTTACAGAGTCAGCAATAATACTCGGAATTCTGCAGGACAACCCAGAAACAACCCTTCCTGAGCACTGCAGATACGATGCTGGTATTGTAATTCCAGCTGATGCGCAAATGGACGACTCTATCCAAACTAGTGAATTTTCAGGGGGAGTATATGCTGCCTTTCAAATCCCACATACTGCAGAAGCTATTGAAGAAGCATGGGTTAAGATTATTCCAACTTTAGTACACAGCGGGCATTCGATCGACAACAGACCTATGGTGGAAAGGTACTCCGGCTATATGATTAGTAACCACGAATGCGAAATTTGTGTACCAGTAAGAAAAACTTAGCTGTAGCAAATAAAAAAGAGCATGCGGCGTATCTGTCTGTGACAGCAGCGTGCTCTTTTTTGTAATTCATCTATCCTTTGTTAAGCGGATAAATCAGTTCGAGATCTTTCTCCGTAACAAGCCCTTCATAAAGCGCGTGGTTATGGTCAGCTCCTGTAATGCACAATATGCGCTGTCCCGGATGCTCTCGAATGGCATTTTTTATGCGTTGAATCATGATATGATGTCTACAGTCCCACCGAACTGCATGTGAAATGGGATCAATTTGCTTTAACCATTCATACTTTTGTTTCGTTATCGTATCAAATGCTACCGAATTAAAAGGCAAGGCACTGCTTTCAGATGCAGCAAGCTGTTTCTGCCACCAATCCTCCAGCTCTTTATTTAAACGTTCCTGCTGAGATGGTTCGTAATGCTTAAAAGGATCAAAATCCAACCACACATCGAGCTCCACCCAATCTATGGGAACAAATTTGTAGCTCCTTTCCTCACACAAAGGGAATATCAAATTCCAATATTCACTCGGCGGCTCCCCCCAGTAGCCTCGATTCGTTGGGTCTGCTTTGTATTTTTCCCAGCTCTCGGGAAGCACTTCACCGCATATAACATCGGGGTTAAATTCAAGGATCAACTCTTCTATTAGCTTCAGCGTAAGATTATATCTGTTTCGAAGCTCTTCCTCGTGTACAACGCCCAGTACCCCAATTGTATTGATCATTTTTATCTCCCGGCTCCTCTTCATTTAGAGTTTCTTTCCTCATACAGCAGCTGCTTCTGTCAGTACAATATCCATGGCATACTTAGAACAGATACTTTAACTCAACATGAATACGCATCCCTCCGATATCCAATACTTTAACATACTCCAATATTAGGGAGCCGGGAGAAAAGAGTTATAAGAATTTTATCCGCTTCTAATTGAACAAAAAAAAGGCAGCCCACGATGGCTGCCGATCTTTACATTTCACTCTGTCTTCTCTTATATAGCCAACCGGCAGTAAGCAGTAAGCCAGGAAAGAAGAAGAGAAATATAGGATGTACGCTATAAAAAGCAAGGATCCCGAACTCAATCTGATAGATAAAATTTCTCGCCATACCAATGGACCATAACAGAAATATAAAAGACAATGGAATAACCAGTTTTCGGTACGGAATATTAAAAATATCGGAGGCTCCAATTAGTACTGCTGAGAAATAAAGAGCAATCCTATAGAAGTTGCCAATGATCATAGTCATAACGACAAGAATATCCATACGCTGTATAAAATCCGAGATTTGTATTGTACTAATGGTACTTAATATAGGAAAAGGTGACCTGCTTGCTATGTTCAGTCCTAGCGAAGCAATATTCACAAACATCGTCTGTGCGATTAGCAGTCCTCCGATCAAAACAGCAATGACACCGATATACCCGCCTTTTTCAGGCCTTCTCATATAAGGTAACAGCATTAGGAAAACAATCATCTCTCCAAACGGGACAATAAGCGTATCCGTACTAATTGCCTTCCATATATCACCTATCCCATTTTCAAGAACAGGCAGCACGTAATCTACATGAATGGAATCAGAAGTAAACAACAAAATATCTGTAACCAAGATCATAACTACCAGGAACGCCGTCAGGAAAACACCGGTACGTGCCAGTACCTCAAATCCTAAGTATGTTACATAAGCCACACATGCAATCATCAAAAATATAATGACAACAAGAGGTGTATCCTCCAGCAATATCATGTTAACAAGGTTTGCTCCGTCCCGGAGGTTGCGGGACCCTATGTACATAAAATAGATAACGTACAGCAAGCCCACTGCATTTCCAATATATTTTCCAAGCAGTTTACGGCTGATTGCCGTCAGGGGAAGAGTAGGAAAAGGTTTGGATATGGAGGTATAAACCCAGAACAAGCATGCCCCTAAAAGAGTACTAATCAAAGAGGCCAGCCATGCGTCTCTTCCGGCTGCTAATCCGAGATTAAGGACGGCTGCAACTGCTATCTCAAACAAAAGCATCAATGATATCATTTGCCCTGAGCTGATCTGGTTTCGATTCATTTTCTTTGATCTTCTCCCCCCGGCGTATATGGGTTCATGCAGAATTGTTACTTGTTTCATTCTTTCCATCCATAATTTACTTTATGTAAAAATGCCCATAAAAATAAAGAAGCAGCCTCTCTTTACAAAAAGAGCAGACTGCTGATCGAGCATAATAATGATTATTTTTCATGATACCACTTTCTAAGCAGATTAATATGAGCCTGATGATAACGGCTATGGTCAGCCATATGCCATAGCCCCCAGCGAATCGTTGCTTGCTTTTCATTTTCATGACCGAAAGACACTACTTTTTCTAGATCTTCTTCTTGTAATAGTATACATGTCTCTTTCAACATGCTTAATACATAGTCATAGCTGGACATAAGTGTGTCCAAAGACTTGCCTGAGACTATTGGAAGCTTATTATTAGCATCGATCATGGGTCCGAATTGATCTATTAAAATAGGGGGAAGTGATTGCTCCTTCATTCTATAAACCCAGTTTAGATCTACATACATCAAATGTTTTATTAACTGGGCAGTACTGTTAAAGTTATTATTCGGACCCTTATAATCGACTTCTTCTTGGGACATGCCTTCTGTAATTCGCTGAAGTCGTAAGTTATTCTCTTTCACAGCAGAATATAACATTCCTACAATTGATGACATATTTGCTTCACCTCTTAGATCGTAGACCACCCTGACTGTTTCCTCCTCTGTTTTTGTCTATTTAAATAGAATTTTATAATATCTCCTGCTAAAAAGAAAAACTGTTTCTCACTCAGCGTCTGCATGGTCTTTATTGGTCAGGGCACACTACAGGTGGAGGTGAGAACAAGGAAAATGAAAACATTATTAGTGCTGCTCTTGATGTTTCCTATGTTATTTGAATTGTCGACGGCGGAGTTATACAGCGAACCGTATGTAAATAAAGGACAAGAGGAACAAGAAGACTCTATAAAAACCTATAGACGCGGATCTTTCCGTTCGCCGAGACGAAGCTATAATCCGGGGATCGGCTCCCCTAATCGTACAAATCCGACCAGACAGGATCAGAACGTACGTAATCCAAACCAACCTAGAACGACCCCTGCAACTCGAACGGGATTCGGAGGTTTTTTTGGCGGAATGTTCGGTGGATTAGCATTAGGAACTATCCTGGGATCACTGTTTAACCCGTTTGCCGGTTTTTCACATGGAGTTCCTTTTCTTTCACTACTCAGTCTTGTTTTTTGGATAATCATTATTTATGCTGTCGTCCGTTTGTTTCGCAGACGGAAGGAATATTAATCAGTTAGGCGGTAAAAAAAACGATACGGTGACTAATGCACGACTCGACCTTCTCCGTATACTTGTGAAAAATATAACAGGCTGCCGTAAGTTAACGGCTGCCTGATTCTTGTACCTCTATTCAGCTCTAATATTTAACTTTAAACACAGAGACAGCCGTATTCAAATCTTCAGCCAAACTTGAAAGAGATTGAGAGGTTGCTGCAGTTTGCTCTGACGCCGCTGCAGCTTCTTGGCTTGATGAAGCGATGTTCTCAATAGAAACCAATACTTCGCTCGACTGTGCTGCTTGTTGTTCACTTGCTGCAGCAATTTCAGTCACGTTCGATGCAGACCGGTTGACCAGGGAAGTAATGGAACTAAAGGCTTCACCGGTTTGACGGGTCGACTCAACTCCTCTATTCACAACCTCTACACTTCGTGCAGTATTTAACTGCATCCCTTTAATGATTTCTGATATTTGCTTTGTCGCTTCACTGCTTCGCTCAGCAAGTTTCCGTACCTCATCTGCAACAACTGCAAATCCTCTGCCCTGCACTCCTGCTCTGGCAGCCTCAATCGCTGCATTAAGCGCAAGCAGGTTAGTCTGTGCCGAAATTCCGTCAATCACCTGAATGATGTCTCCGATTTTATTTGAGTCTTCTTCCAGTAATGACATCTGCTCTCTTACCTCGGTCATACCTTCAATCGAAGACTGGACGACATTACTGCCTTCTTCTGCAGTGGACAACATTTCGCTAGACAGCTCTGCTGCTTCCTCTGCGCTCTTCGCCACAGAGTTAATAGCGTGAGACAGCTCCTTAAATAATTCGTTCATTATTTGAGTATCATTGGCTTGACTGGTACTTCCGCTGGCGATTTGCTCAGTCGTTGCTGAGATTTCCTGCGCCGAGGAAGACACAGTTTCGGCAGATACAAGAATTGTTCCCACTATCGATCTCAAACTTTCAACCATTTCATTGATCGACCGGGCCAGATCTCCAACTTCATCCTGTGTATCTATATCCAAGGTTTCACTTAAATCACCTTTGGAAACATTTCCTACTAAAGCAACAGTACGTCTAAGAGGTCTGGTAATCAATTGGGTTATTAAATAACCTAGTCCAATACTCGCTGCAAGAGCAACTAGAATGATGATCGTTGTTGATACTCGAGAAGAGATGTACAATTCTGCAGCTTCTACATTGGAGGCTTCAGCAGAATTCAGGTTGTAATCAATGAGTTCTTGCAGTTTGGTCTGAAGATGATCACCCGAAGTTTTGAAGTCTGGAGCAAGTACCAGATAAGATTCAGCATCATTTCTCGTACCATAACTGATAGCTGTATCTAGATATGATTTATAATCCACCCATGCCTGGTTAATTTCCTGTATCAACACCTTTTCATCAGGTGAAAGAGATCTCTGTTCATAATCATCAATGGAGCTAAGAAACTCAGATTCAAGATTATGAATATCATCTTCGAATTCCTTGTTGCGCTCTGGTGTTGTCGCAACAAATACCATATCGCGTATATTCACACGAATTCGTTGGTATAAGACTTGTGTGTTTGCTATATCCCTAACTGGTAAGAGGCGCTGCTCATACATTTCTTCAATTGATGAATTGAGCTTCCCCATATTGATCAAGCCCATAATACCCACCATCACTAACAGAATAGCGATCAATGTAAATGCAGAGATCAATTTAACTGAAGTCTTAAGGTTATAAAACCATTTCAAAATATCCACTCTCTCTTCTACTAATGTGCATTTTCTCTTCGGTGCGATAAGTATAGCCCTTACGAACCACCCTCACCATCTCATCACTGCATTGCACCACCCCCTTATCGTTTCGATTTAAAGATTTAATATTTTGATGAATCTGCTTTGGTTTCAGCTGTTATTTCCACGAAAATAATCATGTTTTTCTTGGAAAAGAATCATATCCACATAGTTTCATCGGCAGAAGTTCTCCGTTTGTTTATCACAAATCATAAAATAATTGATAATGCTGTGTTAATTGACACATTTTTTCTGTAAATGAACATATGAATGGTGTCGATGCTTTAACTCGTCCTGCTGCTTTAAGATCAATTGATTAATTAAGCAGCATAAATAAAAAGACATTCCCAAGTCGTATCACCCTTGGGAATGTCTTTTTCATATCACAATCATTTTTTAATTCCAATATAAAAGCTGCTCTTACTCAAATGAAGCATTGTCGAAATTACCAATGTACCGATAAGTTGAACTACTAGTTCCTTTCAGGACCAAATAGACATCCTGAACTCCTGTAATTGTATTGTCTAATTCTTCAGTAACGGTTCGGTATGTCCCCCACCCGTTTCCTGTCGGAGGAACAGAAATGGTTCCAACCAAGGTACCGTCTACACCACCAAGACGTATCTCCACTCGGGAGTCGGCTGCACAATTTGCACTATTACTTGAATACTCAATTGCAATCCGGCTTACCCCATCGTTTCCGAAATCCATACCCTTATAAGCCATCCAGGCACCGTCAAACGTATTCGCAACCTGCTTCCCGCTTTTTCCGTTTTCGGTTTTAAGCGGGCCATTATTATACGAATTGACTTCCGTTGACCAAGCATCATAATTCTCAAGCTCCAGCTTGGAGAAATCATTTCGAAGTGTCTGATATCCCCATGTAAAACGGTCAAAGTTTCCGATATAAGGCAATGTACTTGTCGTGCTGCCTTTCATAACAATAAACAAATCCTGCTCCTCGGTCACCGTCCGGGTAAAATAAACCGTGGAAGCTTTATAATTGGTCCATCCTCCGTCTGTATTGGTAAGCGGTAATGTACCAACCAGTTCTCCACTCTCGCTCCCTAGCCTGAACTCTAGCATAGCGTCATTCGGAACTCTGTTTGAAGGTGCAGTATATTCTATTGTAATCAGATTTGCCCCTTCATCTCCGAAATCAATATTTTTATAGGCCAGCCATGCTCCGTCAAAAGTATTGGCTACCACCGTGCCGTTATTACCGCTCTCGGTCTTTAAACCATTATTATTGAAGGTATTGACTGCCGTTGACCAAGCACTTCGATTCTCAAATTGAATCGTCTTCACATCCTCTGTCGGCGGTTCCGGCTCAATCGCCTCATCCGGAACGTCAATTTCCGGTTCCGGCAGCGGCAAAGGCTCTGGCAGCGGCTCTTCTTCACCTGGCTGCTCGGGCTCAGGTTCAGGCTCTGGCATGGAAACAATGGGTTCAGCCAGCCAAATTGAATCATAAATATTTCCGTTATATTTATCCACCAAGTATACATTGACCTGATAATTGCTGTTGTTCACATTGAATTTTTGTGACAGCTCGAAATCTCCGGCATCAATCGGCACTGCGCTGGATACCAAAGCCTGTCCATTTCCATCCATCAACTGAATAACCGCAACAGCCGAGTCAACGTAGTCACCTTTCAGCATACCTTCAATTTCTACCGCCATATTTCCTGTACGCTGAACTTCAGCTTGAAGGTCAAATACATCCCACAGTATATCCGAAGTGTAAGGCACTGTTGACACCAGCACCTTTCCTGCTGCATTGCCATAGGTCTCGTTTGCTTTTACCCTCACCTGCACTTTACCTGTCTCGTAGGCTCCGGGTCCAACAACCTGCGGATTTGCTGTCGCAGTTTGCCAGCTTCCACCTCCATCAGTACTAAACTCATAATCGGAAGCTTCCTCATAGCCTAGTACCTGCGTCCAGCCGAAGGTATTCTTCTGATCATCAACCTCAGGGTTGGTAGGTGCGTCAGGGGTGCTCAACTGCTTGACTGCTTCAAGACTGAAATCCATGGCAATATCAGAGCTATTGGCATTGGCTTGGTGAATCTCTACAGCTAGCACATTCGTTCCTTCCACTAGATAAGAAGGGTCAATCGAATAAGCGTTCCAATCCCGCTCATTATTCACTGTTGCATTCGCGTATGTCCCATTAGTTATCTCACCTGCCGGCATATTGGTGCGGATTACTTCGCGTCCGTTTAAATACACGACAGCACCATCGTCACGGACAAGTCTGGCATTCAGCTCAAGCATATCCTCCGCATTGGCAACGTCAAACGTAGTACGGAAGTATGTCGTAATATACTTGTTGTTCCCATCTGGTCCGTAACTAACGACTTTTTTGACATATCCGGTATTATCATACCCAAGCGGGGCATTTCCTGTTTCCCATGAGCTGTCATTGAAGGATGCTGTCGTCCAGCCGCCTCCCGGAGATTCGCCTTTATCATAATATTTCCATGCTGAACCTGCCTGTATCAGCGTATCTCGAGCCAGTGAATTATCAATGGTTTCACCATAATTCGTCATTGGAGGAGCTGATGCACTTGTCGCACCCCAAGCCGTATTTGGCTCAGAACCCATCTCAAAGCTTAGTGTTCCTCCAGCCATTATATCTTCATAGCGGATCCAAGACTGATCGAATTCATTCCCGTTTAGCTTAGCAGATTGAATAAAACGGTTCTCACTTGACACATTGTCTGCTTTGATCGTAAATACTTTACCGCCGTCAAGGTTCAGCTTAACCTCTGAGAAGATTGGCGAACCGATCAAAAAGTTTACATCACCCGGATTTCCTGGATATATTCCCATAGCGCTGTAGACAAACCAGGAGCTCATGCCGCCTGCGTCATCATCCATGGAAGGAAGATATCCTTCTGGATCAGCACGATATACACGGGATTTAAGCGGGTGAGCATACAGTCCGTGGTTATGATATTTCTGAGTGACTTCCTCTGTTGTATATTGACGTACATAGTGCTGGGTCAAATATGGATACCCAAGATAATTAAACAGATAAGGCGCATCAAGCGACGGCTCGTTAATCGCCATATATTCATTACGTTTGAAAAAGTCCTGCAGCTGTCTGGCCATTTCTGCTTTACCGCCCATTAGCTCAGCGAGGCCGGGAATATCCTGTGATGCGGACCAGCGATATGTCCACAGATTTCCTTGGTAAGCATATTTATTTACCAATGTCACATCCGAAGGATTAACCGTCATTCCGTTTGGTGTAAAGAATCCATACGTGTCCCCATTCTCGTCAACCTGCTCTGAATTCCAAAGATTTTTGTAAGACAGTGCAAGCTTCTTATACTTTTCATAGGTTTCTCCATCGCCGATCATGGCAGCGAGTTTCATAGGGAAGTATGCACTTTTTGCCTGCTCCAGCTTGCCGGATATTTCGCCTTCACTTATCGAAAAATTGTCAGCGTCCACTGCCATCCCTTGAAGAGCTGTATGCGCATCGAAATCGCGGAAGCCTTTTGAATAGGCATCTAAAATGACAGCACCGTTAAACTCATTGCGCACCGTTGGACTTGGCCAGTAGCCGGCGCCCCATTGCGTATAAGAGCCTCGTGTTTCGTAGAGGTCAACCAGAGATTTTACCATATTGTTGTATCTCTCCGGCTCCAGCACAGAAAATAACGCATATTTGCGGAAGTCATCCCACGTCGTCCAGCCGTTATAATATTCGAAATCCTCTCCCAATTCATTGGTCTGACGAACTGTATTCTCATCCCGGCCGGCCTTGAAAGTACCAAGAGAGCTTGTCACATTGTTCGGGTGCAGGAAAGTATGATACAGCTGGGTGTAGAACACCTTTTTATTCTCTTCATCATTGTCGGTAATCTCAATTTTGCCCAGCAGATCCCTCCATGTGTCACGAACCTCTTCATGCTGCGCTTCAAAGTTCCAGCCTGAAATCTCGTGATCCCGTTCGTACTTGGCCTGTTCCCCGCTAACCGGTGATAGACCTACCTTTGCTTGAACGGTTTTGCCGGCAGCAGAATTAAAATTCAACCATACGCCACTGTTCGAACCGCTTCGCTCAGCTTCCTGACCTGTCGCATTACCTTCCCAGGATGTATATGAATCAAAATCAGTGTCGAACTCGATGGAGTAATACATCTTGTAATATCCATGACCGCATACGTTCTTTGATTGAACCATTCCGGATATTTCTCGGCTGTTCTCGATCTTTAAGCTGGCATCCAGCATGCCCGCATATGAATTTGATAAGTCAACGAGTACAGACTGGCTTGCAGCGTTCTCAGGAAACGTATAACGATGAAAACCAACAGAATCGGAAGTGGTCAGCTCTACTTCAACACCCGAGTTCAGTTTGACTGCATAGTATCCCACCGATGCCTGCTCGCTGCTTTTGTCATATCTCTGTTTATACTCTGCACTATTGTTAGTAAAATCCATCGTCTGCGGCATCATCATTATGTTGCCGCCCGCTCCGCTGCAGCCCACTCCGTTAAATCGTAAGTGGGAGAATCCTTTTAAATATTTGTCCTGATAGTAGTACCCACTGAAAGCTCCTCCATCACTATCAGGGCCGAGAGATACAAGTCCGAATGGAGTCTTGGGCCCAGGGTTGGTTTGCCCGTTGTCACCCAGCGTATTGATGAATGGATCTACATACTCGATAGGTTCAAGATTTACAGCTGGATAAGCGGGCTGTTCCCCTTTTTCTACTCCGTACAGCTCCAGCTCATAGATTCTGGCAACATGGTTATCATGTGCACCTTGACTGATATACAGGCGAACATACTGTGTCGTAATGGGTTCAGCAAGATAACGGTCGACGATCGTCTGTGCATTGTTCTGTACTACATCGACATCTGTCCAGGTCATACCATCTGCACTCTGCTGCAGCCGAAAATTTTTAGTATTCCAATAAGGGCTGTTTCCTTCATTCATTCCGGCATTAACCAGCACCCATTGATTAATTGAGTATTCTTTGCCTAAATCCAGTTTTAACCATTTGATCGTTGCGTTTGTATTGTCACACCATTTTGTATCCAGTTTACCGTCAACAGCAAATGTCGGCCCTTCGCTGCTATTACATTGTCCCGATGAGGTTACCTCTGCTTCTAGTGCCACATTTCGGGTAGGAGTCCCTTGATTAGCCATACCTACGGATGAGAATGCCCGCTCAGCCGCAGCAGAAACAGCTGCGTTTGTAACCAGCCCTTCAACCAAGCTGTATATCAGCATAATGGACATAAATACTGACAGGAGTTTCTTCCACATATCGCTTCTGTTACCCTCGCTTTCCTGTTATTAAGATCGGTCTATAAGCATGCGGTAGATCATCACAGCCATTTCCGCACGAGTTACAGAATTTTTAGGATTAAATCGGTTCCCATCACCTACAATAATTCCCAGAGACCAAGCTTTCTCAACTGCTTCTTGCGCCCATGCAGCAATGCTCTGCGAATCAGCAAATTCCTTCTTCGTTTCACTATTCATTTCCCTAAGCTCCAGCACCTCTGCTGCACGGACAAGTACAGCAACCGCCTCTTCCCGGCTTATCGAATCATCCGGTCGGAATTTTCCGTCATGTCCTTTAACTAAGCCCAGAGCTGCAGCCTTATTTACCCGTTCTGTATAATACTGATTAACAGGGACGTCATTAAACGGTTTTGCTCCCGAGCTTGTTGGTGTAAATCTTGCTGAACTTTCCTCATTCTCCAATGCCCGCATAAGCAGCGAAACGAATTCAGCCCGTGTTATACTCCGATTTGGCTCATAATGCCGTTCATCTACCCCAGTGACGATCTGCTTGGCAGCAAGTGCTTTTACTGCTTCCTCTGCCCAATGTCCGTTCATATCTATAAAAGTCTTAGTGTATTCAAGGATTGCATAGTAAGAGAAATGCTCCGCTGTAAACGTAAATACACCATTGCTCAGTGTACCTTTCGTATATTCAGGCTTATTGCCATCGACATAATAGACCCCTGCCAGGTCCCTGGAAATAGCCTTTTCCTGTTCCGTCGTCAGCTTAAATTTTACGATAGCAGGCTTGTTCAATTGATGAACCTCCCTTACCCCTTCCGCCGAGACGATTTGGATCACAACAGAAAGAACTACCTGGGAAGAACTGTACTCAGGATTTCCTTGAAGAGATTTCTCCACCATTAATTTCGCTTCTTCGGTCCATGCAGAATTCACCACAACGCGGACGATGGATCCCGATTCTTCAGACAACTGAATAGATCCGGCAGGGAATTGTATGGTCCGATCTTCGGTCGAAATAATCAATTCAAGCTCTTTTTCCTTAAGCATAGTCAGCGATTCAGCTGGCAGCTCAAGCCGCGCTGCTGATTCCGCTGTAGTGGCAGGAAGCTCGATGGTAACAGACGTTCCAGCCTGCTGTGCTGCTCGAGCCAAGGTGTCAGCCCCAACGATATAACGGCCATCCCCAGTCATATCAGGCACAATGATCGCTCCATTTAACCTGCCAGCTCCCGGTGCAATCGTCATGCTATCATCCGGTGCTGAAGGAGCAGGACTGCTGCCGTTGTTACCCGGATTTGAATTTCCTCCATCCGAAGGAAGGTCCGGGTCCGGGCTGCTGCCGTTACCAGCTGTTACTGTGAAAGTTTTGGTTTGAAGCGTGCTTCCACTGCCCGCAGTCACAGTATAGATTCCCGAAGGAGCAAGGTCCTCATTTGTTGGAATTTCTATCTTAGTTGAATATTCTTCTTCCAAGGGAGGGAGCACATCAATATACATCACAGTTTGGATTGGCGTTACAATCTTGATTACGACATCCCCGCTCCCGGCAGGAACTTTACCGGAAATCGTAATTTCTCCTCCGCGCTTAACTTCCTTAACGCTTACATTTAACGTTAAGGCCCCTGCGGCAAACGAGGACACCGGAGCTAGCACAAATAGAAACACCAAAAGGTACGTTATCACTTTTTTCACTGAATTTCGTCCCCACTTTCTGCAGTCTGACGAAGTTCAATCGGCCTCGCAAGATGAACCGGTACATTCGGATCACTGTCAAACCGGTCGAACACAAATACTTTTACGCTGTAATCGGTTCCGCTCACATTAAAATACTGAGCAACCTCAAGATCCTCTTCCCTTAGAGGAAGCGCATTAATTAGTAAAGGTGTACGTCCCTTCATCAGCTGGAATACGATATAAGCATCACCGCTGTAGTCTGCATGTTTCTGCGCAGTAACCTCTACTTTGAGTTGTCCTTCAGAGGATACTTCTCCGGAGAGCAAGTACGCATCATGGATGCTGTTCACTGTAAATGGCTTGTCTGATAACAGCGGATGACCCTCTGGGCGGTCTGAGGCAGCGTCTGCCTTGATACGCACTTGCACCGCACCAGCCTCATAATCGGCATCGCCTATCGGCTGAGGATTTGCAATAACCGGCTCCCACGACTCCCCACCGTCAACGCTGAATTCATAGTCTGAAAGATTGTTATATCCGGGAACTTCTGTCCAACCGAAAGTATTGCGGCCGTCATCAACTACCGGTGAAGTAGGTGCGGCAGGTACATTATTTCCTTCGGTCATTACAGCTCTTGAATCGGAATTATCACGTAGGTCAACAGCACTCACTAAAAATTCAAAGGCTAGACCCGGATCAGCTTCTTCAACAACATATTGATACACTTCCTTGCCCGATATCACAGGCACATATGCACTCCAATTCTTTCCTAGCTTGCCGTTTGCCTCGTAAATCCGGAAGCCTCTCACTGTGTCCTTCTCATTTTTATCTTCCGGCTTACTCCAAGTTAGAACCGTTTGTCCGTCACCCGTCTGACCTGCACTTAATCTCTCAACCGGGTTTGGCTTTTCGTCGTCCCGAACAATCGTGTACGTATCAAAAGGTGCCTCTTCTCCAGAGCGGTAGGACTCAATTGTTAAACTTTCCTCTGTCATTTTTATCCCAGAATATATAGGTTTGTTTGGCTGCTCGTAAACCGCTCCATAGGATTTGTCAATGTTCGCGTTGACGCCATAATACTTAGTTCCAGCTGCATTGTTGACAATATACATCGTTCCATCCGGATTGAGCGGATTTCCATTCGCATCCTTTACTAGCTCCTCGTCTTCAATCGGTTTAAAATCATACATTTGTTTCGATCTCATGAATGTATGATCATGTCCTTGAAGCACGACATCAATGCCAAGTTCATCAAATACAGGAATAAGCATATCGCGAAGCTCGTAAATCTCCGCTTCATCCGAGTGTCCGCCAACAGAATAGACTGCTTTGTGAATAGCAACAATCTTCCACTTTTTATCGGTTTGGGCAACTTCGCTTCTCAGCCATTCAATTTGCTGGTTGAAAGATTCTCTCTGCCTGTTATCCCATCCCATGTCCATTGTGTTCATTACCATAAAATGTGCATCTCCATAATCGAAGGAGTAAACACTTCCTTTTGGCAACGGATTTTCAATGGCATCATTTGGATAATTGAAATGGTAGGTGAAATTGTTGTTATACGGCCCTTCGTGGTTACCGATAGCCGCCAGAATCGGAAGATTCATAAGCATATCCTGCGCCTCTCCGAAGTAGTCCAGCCACTGATATTCAAGAGCACCGGCATCTACCATATCTCCGGGCATTATTAAAAATTTCGAGTCAGGATAATCTTCAAGTGCTTGATTAAGAGTATTAGACCACACTTTGTAGTCGTTGTTGTTTGCACCCTGAGAATCCGTTAAATATAGAAATTCAAATTCATCTTCCTGATCAGACTCTGTAGTAAACGTCCCCACCTGGCTCCAGTTATTATCTGCTCCTAATCTGTAATCATAGGCAGTACCTGGTGTCAGACCATCAGCCAAAACCTTATGGCTAATGTAAGCCCGATTAGTCGAATTTGTGTATCTTAGATTTAAAATCTCTGTGTCCTCCGGATTCCCCTCAAATCTCATCATCATTTCAGAATCAAACGATTGACCGGCAGGCACAATTTCTACAATACTGTCAGCTGCGTTATCCGGTGCATTTTCTGACTTCTCATGGTTTGTGTACCAGGCAAAACCACGTGTTGTTTGTGGACTCCCGTTAAACGTCATGGCAATAGCAATAGGTGAGTAATCAATAACTTCCGACCTGTTGAGAGGACTAAATGCAAATGGACCTATCGGCAAGTTTTCAACTAATGTGAGTCCGCCCTGACCGTCATATGTAACATTTACAAGCTGTTCCGGCATAATCGCCACAGATGTTCTTAGATTTAATACAGAGCCTTCACTGCTTAGCTCTACTTTCTCTACTGGAATGTTCGTTTTCCCCGCTCTTACGTTGAAATGAGCTGCGAGTGTCTCTAACTGTCCAGACCAATGTTCCATAAGTTCAAGTGATATATCTTTTCCGTTCGCTGCAAGGCTACCCGAAATAGGTCCATTGTAATTCTCATGTAAGTAAAAAGCCCGGGCAGGCACAATTTCCTTCGTCAATGTTGGGGAAGACCAGCGCAAGTACAGGTTAGAACCCCCGTAATCTTCAAAATACTCTATTTTGATATCGTACTTTTGTCCGCCCTGCAGGAAAATGGGAGAGCTGGTCTGTTCCTTATCCCAATCATTTATCCAGTGGTCAATAATTAGCTCATCATTAACCCACAATCTGAATCCATTGTCACCGATCATGTAGAACGTATATTCACCATCCTCCGGTGACATGATCTGGCCGGTCCAGCGCACGTTGGCTTCGTCCTGCCGCCCTGTCATGGCCTGAAGAACAGGATCTAGATTCGTGAAGTTAATCTGTTGATCAACTGTCGTAGCTGTATGCTCTCCAAAAGAAAAGTCAGCTTCTCCTAAATAATACTCGCCAAGAAGCCCCTGATTCTTACCCGGCAGAGGGGTAGTGGATGCATGCAGTTCCAGCGAGAAGAATACATCGGAGCTCGCTCCTCGATCCTGATGCACTTCGGCAGCGATTACATTTGTCCCCTCATGAAGAAGAGTAGGATCGATACTGAAACGATCTTCGTTTCTTTCGTCGCCAACCGCAGTTAATGCTGTAGTTTTATAATTAATGTTTCCATCTGGTAGATTAACACGGTATACTTCCTGCCCGTTCAGATAGACGACCGCACCATCATCCCGAATCAAAGACCCTTCAAGCATCGTAATCGCATCTTTATCGGTTAACGTGAATTCCTGTCGGAAATAGGTTGTAATATGTTTATTTCCGGAATCACCACCATAATTAATCCATGTGTTCAGATCTTGTCCCTTGCCAGAAGCTGCATAACCAAGCGGAGCAGGAGCTTCACTCCAGGAGCTGTCATCAAAATATACCGCATTCCATACGGTTCCTTGATCAGTACCGGTATCCAAGTACCTCCAAGCACTGTTTTTCTCAACTAATGTGAAATCGCCGGCTAGGGGTACCGCTGCAGGATCGAGGCCAGGCTCAGTTACGTTTACAATTGCTGATGCCTTATAGCCTCCTTCTTCCGTTGTTACAGTAATTCCGGTTGTTCCATTACCTACCGCTGTAACAAGACCATTCTCCCCCACAATCGCTATTTCTGTGTTATCCGAAGACCAAGCATATGCAGGATTGGTTGCCTCTGCTGGCACAATGCTTGCGTTCAGTTGCTCACTTTCTCCTACTGCAAGTTCAAGGATATCCTTGTCCAATGAAATTCCGGTGACTGGAATGTTCTCCTTCTGTTCCTCACCTGAATTATCACCGCTTCCTTCATTTTCATTTACAGGTAAATTTAATTCCGGATCTTCTACTGCTTCCGGAGATGTTACTGGATCAGTATCACTTGAAACGTTTTCGGTACCTGCGTGCTGAAGCGCTTCTTGTTTAATCCCGCTTTCTGCCTCCGCCCATGCGGGTTGAATTGGTACAACTCCAGTGGTGATCAGCGAGATGCAGATCAAAATGGCCGCAAGCATACGACTCATTTGCCCAAACCTTTGCTTCACTTTCTTAGCCCTCCTATGTATTAAAATCGGCAATTCCTTGAAAGCATACGATTTAGTTCTCATTCATTCAATTCATGGATGGTAAAATCTATATCAAATTACTGTAAAAATTTTGGTTCTTGTAGATCGGTTATTCGCGTATTAAGTGAATGAATTGAAATGAGAGGACTTAAGCCATTGGATAAAATCAATTTAAAAAAGCCGCTTTACCATTGAGGTAACACGACTTTAAACGCTGATTTTTTTTAATAGGAAGGCTTTTTTCTTTAAGCTGAACATGTCCTTGGTTTTATTAACAAAAAAAGGCACTATCGACTTTCATCGATAGTGCCTGTTGTGTGCTTGGCAACGTCCTACTCTCCCAGGACCCTGCGGTCCAAGTACCATCGGCGCTGGAGGGCTTAACGGTCGTGTTCGGGATGGGTACGTGTGGAACCCCTCCGCTATCGCCACCAAACAGGATTTATGCGCTGTGATATCTTCGGTGATCGCTCACCAACAAAATATCCATCCTTAGAAAGGACATGCCGCTTAAAATCTTACAAGGATTTGCTCCCTGAAAACTAGATACGAAACAATGTGCGATTTATGCTTTTCCCGTTATTCTCGGGGTCCCCGCAAAGTACTCGGAATATTCTCCGGAAGCATTCGCTTCACTTTGTGGGGTAT
>JAMBOW010000018.1 GCA_023715865.1 Neobacillus mesonae | reverse complement strand
CCGAAGCCGGTGGGGTAACCGCAAGGAGCCAGCCGTCGAAGGTGGGGTAGATGATTGGGGTGAAGTCGTAACAAGGTAGCCGTATCGGAAGGTGCGGCTGGATCACCTCCTTTCTATGGAGAATCGTTTCCTGCAACGGAAACATTCAAATATTAAATCTAACCGGTCGGTTAGTTACTCACTCGTTGCTCAGTTTTGAGAGAGCAAGTCTCTTTCAACTTAATACAATATATGATTGATTGGCGTCAATCATGCGTTTGGTGGCGATAGCGGAGGGGTTCCACACGTACCCATCCCGAACACGACCGTTAAGCCCTCCAGCGCCGATGGTACTTGGACCGCAGGGTCCTGGGAGAGTAGGACGTTGCCAAGCGCAACCCTTAAGGGTTTTGCATAAGCAAGATCAAGGGCCCTTAGCTCAGCTGGTTAGAGCGCACCCCTGATAAGGGTGAGGTCGGTGGTTCGAGTCCACTAGGGCCCACCATTTAACTTAATAATATCCCATTATGGGGCCATAGCTCAGCTGGGAGAGCGCCTGCCTTGCAAGCAGGAGGTCAGCGGTTCGATCCCGCTTGGCTCCACCAATTATTCTATCAATATTTGATCCTTGAAAACTAGATAAACGAAACAATTTTGCGATTTAGAAATATCCTTTTCACTTTATTTGTGTCTAAACAAGTAAAGATGATAAGTGCTTTAGTTGGTTAAGCTATTAAGAGCACACGGAGGATGCCTAGGCGCTAGGAGCCGATGAAGGACGTGGCGAACAACGATACTGCCTCGGGGAGCTGTACGCAAGCTTTGATCCGGGGATGTCCGAATGGGGAAACCCAGCTATCGTAATGGATAGTTATCTCCACCTGAATACATAGGGTGGCTGAAGGCAGACCAGGGGAACTGAAACATCTAAGTACCTTGAGGAAGAGAAAACAATAGTGATTCCGTCAGTAGCGGCGAGCGAACGCGGATTAGCCCAAACCAATCAGCTTGCTGGTTGGGGTTGTGGGACGTCTCACATGGAGTTACAAAGGAACCGATTAAACGAAGAGGTCTGGAAAGGCCCGCCAAAGAAGGTAACAGCCCTGTAATTGAAAGTCTGTTCTCTCCGAGACGGATCCCGAGTAGTGCGGGGCACGTGAAACCCCGTATGAATCCGGCAGGACCATCTGCCAAGGCTAAATACTCCCTAGCGACCGATAGTGAAG
>JAMBOW010000017.1 GCA_023715865.1 Neobacillus mesonae | reverse complement strand
CTCACCCGTCCGCCGCTAACCATCAGGAGTGCAAGCACTCCGTCAAGTCCGCTCGACTTGCATGTATTAGGCACGCCGCCAGCGTTCGTCCTGAGCCAGGATCAAACTCTCCAATAAAGTATTGAAAAGAGCGATAAGCTCATTTAGAAAAACTGACGAGAACAAAAATGTTCTCAATTTAATACTCACTCGTTGTTCAGTTTTCAAAGATCAAATGTCTTTTTTTATTCAATCGCTTTGTTTCAGCGACCTTTATAATATATCATGTTCGGCACCTTTTCGTCAAGAGTTTTTTTAAATTATTTTTTCTAGCATTTCAAAACGCTAGTTAATTTTTAAAACCTCTTAAAAGGGCCGAGATATAATGTATCATATAACCAAGTTAGAAGTCAACACTAAAACAAAGAAATTTTTAGTCCATACAATAATGCCACTCCTGGTAGCCCTAGCACAGTTACGGTACCTATAGTCGCTGGGTTTATTGGTATGTATACTTCACCGATTAAACCAGAATAATTCACGACATAAATACCAAGAGCAGCGAGCACAAGATGAATTCCAAAGGTGCTTGTCCATCGGAGTCCTATCTTTTTTCTAAATAAGATGATCAGAATAAGAAGCAAGGATATCGTCAGTACACCCCATAATATAATGGTCTTCATTATACCCCTCCAGCTTCTTTTGTTAATTTTAGCGGCGCAATCTCCTGCACTCCATAAGTCCCCCCGCCATTTAGACCAATCCGCTTCGCCCGTTTCAGATGCATCTGATATTTACGCTCCGCTGCCTCCAGTGTAAAGATAGCATAATCAATTTGGTCCTGGTCCACCGCCTCTTCAAACATAAGGTGCGCATGAAGCCATTCTTCATGGGCTACTCTTATATCATCCAAAATTTCAGAGCCTAGTTGTTTCTCCTGCATGGACATCTTGTTGTCCTTTACACCCAAAGTTTTAAGCCAGCCAGCTACCATATTCTATCCCTCCCGAAAAATAGCTCTTCACCATCTTTGAATCCAGAAATGACGATTTGAAACAACTCACTCTTATAAGCCCACTATCAATGGTTCCTTTTTAACTTCATATTTAGAGTTTTGTTTGCTTCGTTATTTCATAGATATCGCAGGAAGGACGAACTTAGAACAAAAAAAAGAAGCCCCGATCTATTCGGAACTTCTTGTTTGAAAACATTAATGTAACTGACGCCGGCCTTCCAGCGCCTTAGATAAGGTTACTTCATCTGCATATTCAAGATCGCCGCCCACAGGAAGACCATGAGCAATTCTACTCACAACCATCTCGAACGGTTTAACCAGCCTCGAAATATACATCGCGGTTGCTTCTCCCTCAATGTTAGGGTTGGTAGCCAATATGAGTTCCTTTACCCGCTCATCACTTAGACGGGTAAGCAATTCCTTGAGCCGTATATCATCAGGGCCTACCCCCTCCATAGGCGAAATTGCACCTTGCAGCACATGATAGTAACCATTGAACTCCTTGGTTCTTTCCATAGCTACAAGATCTTTAGGATCTTGTACGACGCAGATCACAGACGGATCCCGGGTCTTGTCCTGACAGATACGGCAAGGATCTGTATCAGTTATGTTACAGCACACAGAGCAATAGTGTAGATTCCGCTTTACACTGACCAGTGCCTTGGCAAAATCAATCACATCGTCTTCTTTCATGTTAAGGACATGAAAAGCGAGGCGAGCGGCCGTCTTCGGACCGATGCCGGGCAGACGGGTGAAAGCATCAATAAGCTTTGCAATCGGTTCGGGATAATACAAATCAAGGATCTCCTTCTATAAGTCCGAGTTAGAACAATCCAGGGATTTTCATACCATTAGTGAATTTGCCCATGTCTTGGTTAGCCAGCTCATCCGCTTTACCCATTGCGTCATTCACGGCTGCCATTACAAGATCCTGCAGCATTTCTACATCTTCAGGATCTACTGCTTCCGGTTTGATTGTAATCGAAATCAGTTTTTTGTGTCCGTTCACTTCAGCAGTTACAACTCCGCCGCCAGATGTTCCTTCTACGGTCTTTGTTCCCAGCTCTTCTTGAGCCTTCAGCATTTGCTCCTGCATCTTTTTAACTTGCTTCATCATTTGATTCATATTGTTCATAAGTGTTCATCTCCTTAGATTAATATATTGAAGTAGCATACTTATTCCTTAATGATAACCAAATTCTCACCAAAAAGCTCGAGCGCTTCATCAATCCAAGGCTCCTTCTGGCCGCCATCCTGCTCCGGCTCCAGCTTGAACTCCTCTTCCTTCTTCGGCTCGGACGCACCTTCAATGGCAGCTGCCCAATCACGCTGCAGCATCGTTACCAGCCTCATCGGTTTACCCAGCTGCTGTTCCAGTACACTTTCAATAACCTGCCTATTTGCCGGCTTTTCCGTCGTTTCGCGATGAATATTATTCTTAAATGCAACAAGAACGGCATCTTCAAGAGCAGACACAGGCTCACCATCTACAAACCAAGCGTGGACGGTTACCTTTTCCTCTTTGACTCGCTGAAGAATCTGCGCCCAATTCCTCGAAATATCAGTAAACTCTTTACTGCCCTTTTGAGCAACATATTGATCCATATGAGGTGGAATCTTCGCTGGACCCGATATTCTCGGTGCCGCAGGGCGCTGAGTTGAGCGAGCAGCTCCCCCTGCACTTTGTCCTCCATTACCCGCAGCAACCCCCCCGCTCTTCAGAGCATTCTCAAGCTTCTTCTCAAGCTCGGTAATTTGCCGCTTCATGGCCGCTATGTCGGAAGAACCGACACTGGACTCTTGCTGCGGAGCACCTGCGTCAGCAGACCCCTGCGGAAGACTGCACAGCTTCAACAACGCAACTTCAAATAAAGTCTGAGGTTGAGCGGCGTACTTCATTTCACTCTGATACCGGTTAAGCGTGTCAATAATATAAAACAACTGTTCCTTTGAAAAAGCGTCTGCAATCGGTTTGAACGACGCAGGGTCAAGCACCCGATCTGTCATCTGGTCTGCATTCGGCACCATTTTGATCAGCAGCAAGTCACGGAAGTAGTAGAGAAGGTTCTCCATACTCTTATCCGCACTCTTACCTTCCTGCATAAATTCTTCTACCGTCTGCAGCACCTCTCCAACTTCTCCCTTTAGTAGAAACTCAGCCAGCTTGCCGAATTTCTCAGAAGGGAGACCTCCTGTCATATCCAATGTCTGCTGATAGGAGACATGTCCTCCTGTAAAAGAAGAAACCTGATCGAGAATACTTAAAGCATCCCGCATTCCGCCATCTGACAGACGCGCAATATACTGAAGAGCTTCGTCCTCGGCAGTAATACCTTCCTCTTTACAAATCGCAGCAAGCCTTCCAGTCTGCTCCTCCAGAGATACCCGTCGAAAATCAAACCGCTGGCAGCGAGATATAATTGTGGCAGGCAGCCGGTGTGGCTCTGTAGTTGCCAAAATAAACATAACGTGCGGCGGCGGTTCCTCGAGCGTCTTCAGCAATGCATTGAAGGCTTCAGTTGTCAGCATGTGCACCTCATCAATGATGTACACCTTGTGACGGACTTCTGTCGGGGCATATTTCACTTTTTCGCGCAAGTCACGAATTTCTTCTACCCCTCGGTTGGATGCGGCATCAATCTCTTGTACATCCATAACCGAACCAGCCGTTATGCGCCGGCACGCCTCACACTCATTACAAGGTTCTACCTCAGGACCCCGTTCACAGTTCACAGCTTTGGCCAATATTTTGGCAGCACTCGTCTTCCCTGTTCCTCGCGGTCCGCTGAAAAGATACGCATGTGAAATTCGCTCTTCACGTATAGCATTCTGCAAGGTCTGAATAATATGCTGTTGTCCAACCATGTCTTGAAACGACTGAGGCCGCCAAGCACGGTACAACGCAATATGTTCCACTGTGCTTTACCCTCTTTCCACATGTCTCATGACCTTTTGTTCGTGGCTTCATTATACTATATTCCCTGTCTAATCAAAACTTTAAAAGATCATCAGCATTAATTTAGCAAAAAATAAAAAAATCCTTGCATTCATATGCAAAGATATCTGTTAGCAATCTATTTAAAAATATAAGAGAACCGTGCACCTGTTATTGATAATTGCGATCCAAGCGGCACCCCTGCATAACAGCTCGGGCTAGGCCACCCTCCGGCACAAGAGTGGTCTTGCTTATGGCTGCTTCCTTCCGGACCTGACCAAGTTCACAAGTACTCATTGCGGAGGACCCAACCGTCAACACTGCATGCAGGGACCAGCCTCACATCGACAAAACCTCTAACAGGAATTCAACCTCGCTATAGCGGATTGCGAGTTACAGGGCACCGCTACCTCCCCATCTAGCACGGTAAAAACAAGTATATCGCATGCAAAATCAAAATGCAACCAGGCTGCAATACTTTCCAGATATATCGGTATATATTTCATAAAAATAAAACCCTCTGCCTAATCGCAGAAGGTTAAAAACAAATGAAGCTGACGAAAGCTCGCCAGCTTCATATAAATTACATTCCGTATTTTTTCTTAAATCTATCAACACGGCCACCAGCATCCAAGAATTTCTGTTTACCAGTGAAGAACGGGTGACATGCAGAGCAAACCTCTACACGCAGAGATTCTTTAACAGAACCCGTTTCGAACGTGTTACCACATGCGCAAGTAGCAGTAGTTACGTGATATTTCGGTTGAATCGCTTCATTCATGACTTTCACCTCTTCTTGCCCTGAGCCGGCTAATGGACCCAGAGTTATTAAGAACACAAAGCTGATTATAGCATGCACCCTCGCCTAATGCAATCCCCCTGAAAACAAATGGAAGGAATGACAGCATATTCAGCGCTTGTTAATTATACAAGTTAGGTTGTTGTTGCAGAAGCAGCCGATGTCCGATTCGTCCGTCTTGCCGGCGTTGTACCTGTACCCGAATTTGAAGAACTGCTAGCCTGTGCTTGATTATTATTACCTGCCGCATCAAGTGTAGCCATAAATTCCGCATTTGTCTTCGTGTTACGAAGCTTCTTAAGGAATCCTTCCACAAAATCATAACTTTCATTCATGTTTTTGCGTACAGCCCAAATAGCATCAAGCTCTTCTTTGGTAAGCAGTACTTCCTCGCGGCGTGTACCTGAACGACGAATATCGATAGCCGGGAAGATTCTCCGTTCAGCAAGCTTGCGATCCAGATGCAGCTCCATATTCCCCGTGCCTTTAAACTCTTCATATATAATGTCGTCCATACGAGAACCCGTATCAATGAGCGCCGTAGCCAGAATCGTCAAGCTGCCGCCCTCCTCGACATTCCGTGCAGAACCGAAGAAACGCTTCGGACGATGGAATGCAGCCGGATCAATACCTCCGCTGAGCGTTCGGCCCGATGGCGGTATAACCAGGTTATATGCGCGCGCAAGACGTGTGATACTGTCCAGCAAAATGACAACGTCTTTCTTCGCTTCTACCAAACGAAGAGCACGTTCAAGCACGAGTTCAGCCACTTTAATGTGATTTTCCGGGAGCTCATCAAATGTTGAGGCTATAACTTCCCCTTTTACAGAACGCTGCATATCCGTCACTTCCTCAGGACGTTCGTCAATCAGCAGTACAAACAATTCAATCTCCGGATTGTTGGTTGAAATGCTATTTGCTATCTCTTTCAGAAGGAGTGTTTTGCCCGCTTTGGGAGGTGCAACAATGAGTCCGCGCTGTCCCAATCCTACGGGAGCAAGCACATCCATGATACGGGTAGATAAATGCGTTGGGGATGTTTCAAGTACTAGCTTTTTCTGTGGGTAAAGGGGAGTTAAGGCTGGAAAATGGAGTCTTTCGGCAGCAAGTTCAGGACTTTGACCATTAACTGCGTTGACCTGCAGTAGTCCGAAATATCTTTCATTCTCTTTAGGGGTACGGCATTTACCGGATACAAGATCCCCTGTCCTTAAATCGAACTTACGAATCTGTGAGGAAGATATATAAATATCCTCTTTACTTGGCAAATAGTTTATCGGGCGGAGAAAACCATAACCCTCAGGCAGGATTTCAAGCACACCTTCCATAAACATGAGGCCACTTTGCTCTGCTTGTGCACGAAGAATAGCGAAGATAAGCTCCTTCTTCTTTAACTGGCCATAATAAGGGATCTGGTACTTCTTCGCTAACTTATAAAGATCAGTCAGCTTCATTTCTTCCAGATCGGAAATTTGTAGATCCATGCAATAACCACCTATTCAATTAATAAGTCCGTAAAATGGGACTAGACTGATTGGATCAGCCATATGTGTAAAAAACCCATGAATTTGATCATCTGCAATAATGTATCGCCTTACATCCATTGTACGGAATTCACGGGTCTGAATGCAAATATGCAGTTCTAAAATTTAGATGTATGATCAAACTCTATTCGTTCCTGCATAAAAAATCAGTATTAGAATAGGTTTACCCATTTTCCGAAGAGATATTCATATAAAATATAGATCGGATAAAAAGAACTATTATTGTATATGTAATCTCTTCAGAAAAAGTATATTTTAAACGGTCTGGCGCCAGACATCGGCACCTAGTTCTCTTAGGTTCGTCACTAAATTATCGTAGCCGCGGTCAATAAACTCCACACCGCTAACTTCGGTAACACCTTCCTCAACCGTCAATCCAGCAATGACTAATGCTGCGCCGGCTCTCAAATCGGTCGCCTTCACCTTGGCTGCGTTTAGAGGATGACCCTCGATAATGGCAGATCTTCCTTCCACCCTGATCTTGGCACCCATACGAACAAGCTCAGGCACATGCTTAAAACGATTACTGTACACAAAATCGCTTAAGACACTTACACCTTCTGCTTGCGTAAGCAGACTTGTCATCGGCGACTGCAGGTCGGTTGCAAAACCTGGGTATACCAGCGCTTTAACGTCTACATGCTCATAGCGCGGTTTCCCGATAACACGTATACTCTCATCGAGCTCCTCAATGCCCACACCCATCTCGATCAGCTTAGCAGTCAATGCCTCCAAATGTTTAGGGATGACATTATCAATAAGTACGTTACCGCGGGTTGCGGCAGCAGCAATCATATAAGTACCTGCTTGTATGCGATCAGGAATAATAGAATGGCGACATCCGCGAAGCTCTGATTTTCCTTCAATGCGAATGGTCTCTGTTCCCGCACCTTTTATGGAGGCGCCCATGGAGTTCAAAAGTGTTGCTACATCTATAATTTCAGGCTCTTTTGCCGCATTTTCTATAATTGTTGAGCCTTTGGCACGAGTGGCCGCCAGCATAATGTTAATGGTTGCACCGACACTGACAACATCCAAATAGATCTTGGCACCTTTTAGTTCTTTAGCATATAGGTGAATGGATCCGTGTTCATTCGTCACTGTCGCTCCCAATGCTTCAAAGCCCTTAATATGCTGGTCAATTGGACGCGGTTCAAAGTTACATCCGCCAGGCAAACCTATAGTAGCTTCCTTAAACCGACCAAGTAAGGCTCCCATCATATAATATGACGCGCGAAGCTTCTTCACTGGTCCGTTTGGCATAGGCAGTGAAATAATATGGGCAGGATCAATTCTCATCGAACTCCCGTCCCAAGATACTGTTGCCCCGAGTTCTTCAAGAATTTCGGAATAAACTGCAACATCGCTGAGTAAAGGTAAATTATCAAGAATGACTTCCGATTCAGCTAAGATTGCTGCTGGAATAAGTGCTATGGCACTATTTTTAGCTCCGCTAATGGAAACGGTGCCCTGAAGTGGCTGTCCACCACTAATCATCAATTTTTCCATAAGGTAAAGGGTCCCCCTAGAAATCACTTCTAGCCGAAATAAATAATTCTTATGGCAATACAACTATGAGATTATTCAATAATTCAATATATATAGTATACAAAAAACTTATATGAAATGGAAAAACACCGACTAAGCGGTGTGATTCCTTTTCATATATTAAATTCAATCGTATGTCAAAGAACTTACGCTTGGTTGCTGGAACCAAACTCACGGATTTTACCGATTACAGTTGCTTTGATTGCATCACGGCCTGGAACGATGTATTTGCGTGGGTCGTAAGCTTCTGGTTGTGCTGCAAGTACTTCGCGAACTGTCTTGCTGAACGAGATTTGGTTCTCTGTGTTCACGTTGATTTTGGAAGTACCCAGGGAGATTGCTTTCTTGATGTCATGCGTTGGAATACCAGTACCACCATGAAGAACCAGTGGAAGTGTAGTAGCGTTACGGATTTCTTCCATTTGAGTGAAGCCAAGGTTTGGTTCGCCTTTGTAAGGACCATGAACTGAACCAAGTGCTGGAGCAAGAGTATCAATACCTGTTTCGTTAACGATACGAACGCAGTCTTCAAGTTTAGCGTACATTACTTCGCCGACAACATCGTCTTCTTGACCGCCTACGATTCCAACTTCAGCTTCAACAGAAACGCCTTTGGAATGAGCATATTCAACCACTTTTTTAGTGATTTCGATGTTCTCGTCGATTGCATGGTGAGATCCGTCGATCATAACAGATGTGAAA
Source organism: Neobacillus mesonae (assembly GCA_023715865.1). GTDB lineage: Bacteria > Bacillota > Bacilli > Paenibacillales > Paenibacillaceae > Paenibacillus. Next base: position 39,629 of record JAMBOW010000017.1, on the reverse strand, counting down.
CCTGCATCGATTGCTTCTTTACATTTATCAAAGCTGGAACCATGATCCAAATGAATGGCTACAGGCACGGTAATTTTCATGTCATGGATGAGACCTTCAACCATCTTAACTACAGTGTAGAAACCGCTCATGTGACGAGCTGCACCTTCGGATACCCCAAGAATAACCGGAGATTTCTCTTCTTCTGCTGCAGCAAGAATAGCTTGAGTCCACTCAAGGTTGTTGATGTTGAATTGACCAACTGCATATTGACCTTTAAGTGCTTTGTTTAACATGTCTGTCATTGATACTAATGGCATGGTTTAAATCCTCCTAGTGTCTTTGTTTGTCTATGGTTATTAGCCGACATCACATACAGCCATTATTATACCACATCCCATGTTAAATACTAAACAAGGGTTTAAAAAATAAAACGAAGGGCTGAATGTACCGTAATGCCGGCAGCCTGCCTGCATGTAGAGATAGACGAAGCGTTACAAAAAATCCTGCCCGATAAGACAGGACCCTATACTTCTAGCATGCTATAATCCATTTTTTACCCCGGTCAGCTGCATATTAACCGCAATACGCATTTCATCAATATCAAAAGGTTTGGTGAAGTGCATTAATGCCCCGAGCTCAGTCGCTTCCTTAATCATGTCAAGCTCCCCATATGCAGTCATCATGATCACCTTGATATCCGAGTTCATCTCTTTGATGTGCTTCAGTATTTCAAGGCCATCCATTCCCGGTATTTTCATATCCAGAAGAACAAGGTCCGGGGAATGCTTCTGAACGATTTCAAGCGCGATTTTACCATTGGCCGCCTGGTATGTAGTATATCCCTCGCTGCTGAATACTTCCATTAACAAAATTCGAATCCCATTCTGATCATCAACAATCAGTACTTTTTTGTTGTTCAAATCAAAACCTCCCGCAAATCAATCTAAGCAAGCCGTTCATGAATGCACCTAATTTAAGATTTTAGGTTGTTTAGATATTAAGATTCTATCTCGCTTTCCATAAATCCTGCTTGAGACAGCAGGTTGGACTAAAATACCATAATTTAAAAATTCAGGCTCCTGTATGATCATACTAAAAAAAGATCCCAAAGTGGGATCTTTTTTATAGAAGAAACAGTCAATCATGCTTTAGTACAAATTGACTCTATATATCTGAAAATTAACGATTTTCGGAATAAGTCAGTGAAGCCTTCACAAATTCACGGAACAAAGGCTGTGGACGATTCGGACGGGAGATAAACTCCGGATGGAATTGTACAGACAGGAACCATGGATGTTCCGGAAGCTCGACAATCTCAACCAAACGGCCGTCAGGAGACGTACCAGAAATACGCAGTCCGGCTTTTTCGATCATTTCACGATACTGATTGTTAAATTCGTACCGGTGACGATGTCTTTCATAAACCAGCTCATCTTGATAACATGCTGCAGCCAAAGAGCCTTCCTGCAGTTTACATGGATACAATCCAAGGCGCATGGTACCGCCCAGGTCCTCAATATCCTTCTGCTCAGGAAGCAGATCGATAACCGGATACTCTGTAGAAGGATTGATCTCGGAGCTGTTCGCACCTGTCAAACCAACAACGGAACGTGCATATTCAATAACCGATACTTGCATACCAAGGCAAATACCGAAGAAAGGAATGTTCTTCTCGCGGGCATAGCGAATAGCAGAAACTTTACCCTCAATACCGCGATCACCAAAACCGCCTGGAACCAAGATACCGCCGATTCCGTTCAGAAGCTCGTCTACATTCTCGTCTGTAATCTCCTCAGCGTTAACCCAGCGGATCTTCACATCGGAGTTGGCAGCAAATCCTGCATGCGAAAGGGATTCAACTACACTCAAATAAGCATCGTGCAGTGCAACATACTTACCGACAATAGCAATTTCTACTGATCTTTCAAGCTTATTGATCCGATCAACAAGACCTTCCCATTCCGTCATGTCCGGTGCAGGAGTCGTCAGTTTCAAATGATTCACTACAATCTCGTCCAAGCCTTCATCACGAAGGTTCAGAGGGACTTCATACAATGTATCCGCATCACGGCATTCCACTACAGCATGCGGATCAATATCACAGAACAAAGCGAGCTTCGCCTTCATATCCGCAGAAAGCTCCTGCTCTGTACGGCATACGATAACATTCGGCTGAATACCGATACCGCGCAGTTCTTTCACACTGTGCTGAGTCGGTTTCGTCTTCACTTCGCCTGCTGCTTTAATATAAGGAATAAGAGTAACGTGGATGTACATTACATTGTCGCGTCCAACGTCACTTTTGATTTGGCGGATCGCTTCAAGGAAAGGCAAGCTTTCAATATCTCCAACCGTACCGCCGATCTCAGTAATAACTACATCCGATCCAGCTTCACGGCCCGCACGGAATACGCGCTCTTTAATCTCGTTTGTAATATGAGGAATAACCTGAACAGTACCTCCCAGATATTCACCACGACGCTCCTTGCTGATAACCGAAGAGTATACTTTACCTGTCGTAACGTTACTGTTCTTCGAAAGATTAATATCAATAAAACGCTCGTAATGCCCAAGGTCAAGGTCTGTCTCCGCTCCGTCATCTGTAACAAACACTTCACCATGCTGATATGGACTCATCGTTCCCGGATCGATGTTAATATATGGGTCGAATTTCTGAATCGTTACCTTGAGCCCTCTGTTCTTAAGCAGTCTTCCCAAAGATGCAGCCGTAATCCCTTTACCCAGGGAAGACACAACCCCGCCCGTCACGAAAATATACTTTGTTGTCACTTATAATACCCTCCTATAAAAAGTCCGTAAAATTCAGGCGACATTATGATGTTATCCTAACCCATTTTTCAGGTTATCATCGTTAAAAAAGGGAATAAGCAAAATTTGCTTGTCAAAAAAAACATCCCGCCTTCTCGTTCAAGGCGGTACATTTATTTTCTATCACAATCCCCTATAAAAAAGAAAAAAGCACACCCGAAAAAACGGGGCACTTTTTTATATAAAACACGTGTATTATCATCGCTCAATCATAAGCCCAAGCAATAGTTTACCTGCTCAGATGATCTTTTGTCAAGGATGTTTGCAGACTTTGTAAAACCAGTTTTGGACTAGATTTCCTCGTCCTCGTCCTCAGAATCAGATGCTTCATCATCATCGTCTTCTGCGTCATCTTCTTCATCCATTTCTTCATCACCAAGGAGTTCATCGTCTACATCGCTGTCATCTTCGGAATCATCGTCGAATAGATCATCATCTTCATCCTCATCGATTGAACGATCATCGAAATCATCATCCTCTTGTTCTTCCTCAGTGTATTCCTCATCCTCATCATCATCATCGTTAATGATTCTTGGACGCTTGGTGCCGGTAATCGAATCTTCCGCTTTATCGATCGGATACCAGCGCTTCAATCCCCACAGATTAGTGCCTACGTAGGCAAATCTGCCGTCGATATTAATTTCGGTATATAGCTGTGCAATGACATCATTGATCTCTTCGTCGCTCAAGCTGCGCAGCTTTGCTACTTCATTCATCAGGTCACGATAGTAATAAGGCGTGTTGGCAGCTTTAAGCACCATAAAAGCCAGATCGACCATCGGCATCTCGCGGATCTTTTCTGGATCCATTTTCAAATTGAGTGAGGTACTCACTTACGGACACTTCCTCTCACACATTAATTCGCTTAACGATATAGAATGAGCAAATTCAATCTATATAACGCTCTAACTATAACTAACATATCCATTAACAAACCTAAGTAAAACCTATTTAGCGTCAAAATGCAAGTTTTATGTATGCAGATTATACGAAAAAAAGCTCTATCCCTAAAAAAGTAAGAAAAACACGATACTCCCATTTCTAAAATTACAGGCAAGACGTACTCGTTACCAACCCTCCTGTTAGAAGATCATTATTCTCTCCTTTTGCTGCAGCACTAAAAAAGACGGAGGTCCCTCCCCCGTCTTCTGACTGTATCCGCCCTGAAGGAATACTCCTTCGACGGGTCCCCGCAAGAGCCATGGAGCTCTCTATGTATACTATGAGTTTTCACCCAATTTGACACGATTTATCGGGCCTATTTGTAAGAAAAAAGGGCTGGTTTCTCATGCGGCAGATGAGGCAGGTTCATACAATACCTCAAGCATGGCATCCAGAGGGGGACTGCCCAAACATGGATTACTCCAAATTTTTTACATTGCTGAGTGATGAAATCGACATTTCTTCCCATCCATCCAGCGGACACCAGATCATCCGTTTTGCCAAGCCGCAGCAGTACCAGGAATGTTTGCTTGCGCTGGCTAAAATGAGGCCGTCACTCAAAAACCTCCGGCACATCAAAGCATCACGTCTTATCAGGGCGCTGATCGTTCCTCTATCCTCATCTACCAGACTTCACAGTCTAGGGGAAGCCTCTTTCACGATTGAGCAGGACAGTAAAATAAAAGTTCATGCCGCTGCAAAAAATACAAAAACGAACCCTTCAAACATTCAAGGCATTCCATGGGGAGTAAGGAAGATTCGTGCACATAAAGCATGGTCTACCTCTACTGGACACCGGATCAAGATCGCCGTCATTGATACAGGGGCAGACTATCAGCATCCAGATTTGCGTCATTCATTGGCTAGAGGGATTAATCTGCTTAACCGAAATATGCTTCCCCTCGATGATAACGGCCACGGAACACATATCGCGGGTACTATAGCTGCAGCGAACAGCACCGAAGGAATCATTGGGGTTGCCCCAAGATCCATTATATATCCCGTCAAAGCATTCGATCATCAAGGATCCGCTTACGTGTCAGATATCATCCTGGGCATTGATTGGTGTGTTAGAAACCGGGTGGATATTATTAACATGAGCTTCGGTATGCGTACAAAGAGCAAGGCGCTGCTAGACGTAGTTAATAGAGCCACAAGAGAGGGCATCGTCATCGTCGCTTCATCCGGCAATGACGGCAAGAGACGCAGCATTGATTATCCAGCAAGATACTCTCAGACGATATCCGTCGGTGCAACGGACGAAAATCGGCGAATCGCGGAGTTCAGCAACCGCGGTCCTCATGTTGATATTTATGCGCCAGGCAAAAATATTTATTCCTGCTGGACGCACGGAAAACATCACGAGATGAGCGGCACCTCTATGGCGACCTCGCATGTGAGTGGAGCCATTGCATTGCTTCTGGCGGAACGCCCGGGCTTATCTCCTGATGAAATCAAAACGTTGATTAAAAAAAGCTCCACACCGCTTCGCACCGGCAGATCATCCCGTACAAGCGAACAAAGCGGAGAGCTTCATGTTATGCGCTTGCTTCAAGAGGGAACCACCAAATCTTAGGATCTTTTTTCCTAACGTCAAAAAGCCTCCCGGATTCCGGGAGGCTTTTTATTTAACACTTTAAAAATAGATTACATTCTTTCTGGCGCGCTTACGCCTACAAGTTTCAGGCTTGTTGCAATTACTGTACGAACAGCGCCCAGAAGCGCAAGTCTTGCTTGAGTTTGTTCCGCATCGTCAGTGATAACGCGCTCTGCTTTGTAATAGCTGTGGAAGAGTGCAGACAGCTCATAGACATAACGGATAATACGATGCGGCGCATATCCATTTGCTGCGACAGCAATCTCTTCAGGGAATTCACCCAGTTTACGCAGGATGTCATACTCATGCTCTGCTGTCAGCTTGGATAGATTGACGTCGCGCACAGGGTAGATGACAATCCCCTGCTCTTCAGCCTGACGGTATACGCTGCACACCCGGGCATGGGCATACTGTACGTAGAATACAGGGTTCTCATTGCTTGTTGAAATAGCAAGATCCATATCAAAGTCAAGATGTGAATCCATGCTGCGCATCGTAAAGAAGTAACGAATGGCGTCTACTCCGACTTCATCCATTAGATCTTCCATCGTAATCGCTTTGCCTGTCCGTTTGGACATTTTTACTTTTTCGCCGTTCTGGAATAAGCTGACCATCTGAGCAATGAGAACAACCAGTTTGTCCGGATCGTTGCCTAGAGCTTCCATAGCAGCCTTCATTCTTGGAATATAACCGTGGTGGTCTGCTCCCCAAATGTTGATCATCGTGTCATACCCACGCGCGTATTTATCACGGTGGTAAGCAATGTCCGGTGTCAGGTAAGTGTACGTACCGTCATTCTTGATCAATACACGGTCTTTATCATCACCGTATTTGGAAGTATGCAGCCATGTAGCTCCGTCCTGCTCGAAAATTTCGTTTCTTTCCCGCAGCTCATCCAGCACATTCAGCACAGCGCCGTTATCATAAAGGGAAGTTTCGCTGAACCAGTTGTCAAACTCGACACGGAAGCGTCCCAGATCCCGTTTAATCTTATTCAATTCCTTCTCCAGGCCGTAATCCCGGAAAAAGGCTGCGCGGTCGCCAGGGCTGAGCTCAAGCAGGGAATTCCCTTTTGCCGCTACCAGCTCCTTAGCAAAACCCCTGATATCCTCCCCGTGGTATCCGTCTTCCGGCATTTCCACATCCTGCCCGAGCTCCTGAAGATAACGGGCTTCAATGGACTTGCTCAGATTAAACACCTGATTCCCTGCATCATTAATGTAATACTCGCGTGTTACTTCGTAACCCGCAAAATCAAGCACATTGCAAAGAGCGTCACCAACAGCAGCTCCGCGGGCATGTCCCAAATGAAGGCTGCCCGTCGGGTTCGCACTAACGAACTCCATCTGAATTTTGCGTCCTTCGCCGGTATTAACGCGTCCGTAGTTATCTCCCTGCTCATGAATCAGTTCAATAACTGGATACAAATAGCTCTTGCTTAATCTGAAATTAATAAAGCCGGGGCCAGCAATTTCTGCAGATTCGATACCTGCTTTGGAAAGATCCAAATGATTAATGATCTCCTCAGCAATTACGCGCGGATTTTTCTTAGCAATACGCGTCAGCTGCATCGCTGCATTTGTTGCGAGGTCGCCGTGGCTCTTATCCTTAGGCACTTCCAGCACGATGGCCGGCATTTCACCCTCTGATACGATACCAGCTGCAGTAACTGCTTCTTGAATCGCTGTAATAACTTGCTCATTAATAAGCTCTAGTGGATTGCGTGTCATGAATTATTGTTCCTCCTGTATTTCCATACTGATAGCAAAATCTCCTGATTTCTCTTCGAAAACATAAAGGTCATAGTGAAAGGCAAGCTTGGCTGACATGGATGACATGCCAATTTCAAGCTCTTTTGTATCCGTAGACAAAGCAAATGAGGTGTAAGGTGATTTATAAAAACCGGGCAGTCTCTGACCCAGCTCAAAGTTTTGTTCGGACTCTACTCCGCCATGTCGGATCAGCTTCACACTGCGATCTGTAATCTTGACTGTGTTTCGGATCTTATTCCCTCCGGGAATCTGTTCCGCTTCTTCATATCGTACATAGAGGGCTGTGCCTTTCCTGATCGCCTCTCCGGAAAATGTCTGTATAACCTTCTCACCGTCAGCTACACTATGGATGTGAAGCTTGACGGGGTTCCATCCTGACATGTTCTTCGTCTCCCATCTACCTTAAAAAGCGTATTTCGCTTCTTTCCTTAGTTCATTCTATATATTTTAATGTTATTGTTCAAATCAAAATCTTGCCTGCCTATCTAAATGATGCCGTAAAAATACAAACCCCATACAAAAGCACCCTTTCACTCTCTTCGCTATCGCTTGGAAGAAGAGGGCTGAAAGGGTGCTTCCTATACATTATCTAATCGTATAATAGTACAAACTATTTCACAAAGCCGAGCAGCATCTCGCGGATCAGCTTCGCTGCCACGATTGGCGTCTGCTGTGTCGGATCATAAATTGGCGCAACTTCTACGACATCAAATCCTACCACGTTCACATTGGATCCTGCGATCGCATGAACCGCCTCAAGGAGTTCCTTGGAGGTGATTCCGCCCGCTTCCGCCGTACCTGTTCCAGGAGCTGCTGAAGGATCAAGCACGTCGATATCGATCGTAACGTAAACCGGACGATTGCCCATAGAAGGAAGAGCTTCCTTCATTGGAGCTGCAACCTCGAAAGGATAGAAATTAATGTTCTCGCGCGCATAAGCAAACTCTTCTCTTGAGCCAGAGCGAATACCGAATTGATAAATGTTCTTTCCGCCCATCAATTCAGCTGCTTTGCGAATCGGCGTGGAGTGTGATAATGGCTCTCCTTCATACTGATCCCGAAGATCAGCATGAGCATCGATATGGATAATGGCAAGATCAGGATACTTCTTGTACATAGCTTCAATGACAGGCCAAGTTACAAGGTGTTCTCCTCCAAGTCCTACCGGGATTTTACTGTCGGACAGGAGTCCTTCAACGTACTCACGGATAATGTCCAGACTGCGGCTTGCATTACCGAATGGAAGCAGCAGATCTCCAGCATCAAAATACTTCATGTCTACAATGCTCTTGTCCAGATAAGGACTATATTCTTCAAGTCCTACCGATGCCTGGCGAATATGTGCCGGGCCGAAACGGGAGCCTGGGCGGAAGCTGACAGTGTAGTCCATCGGCATGCCATAGATAACAGCTTTGGAATTCTCATAATCCTCGGAACTGCAAATAAATACATTTCCGGAGTATGCTTGATCGATTTTCATGTTAAGCAGTTCTCCTTACTTAATCAGATCTTCCACGAATTTTGGCAGCACGAAAGCTGCTTTATGAAGACGTGGAGTATAGTATTTGGTATCAATTTCTGGGATTGTGTTCTCGTCAACTTCTAACGGATCGTACTTTTTGCTTCCCATGGTGAACGTCCACAGCCCGCTCGGGTAAGTCGGGATATTTGCACCATAGACGCGGACGATGGGGAACACTTCCTTCACATCTCTGTTAACGCTCTGTATAAGATCAGCCTTGAACCAAGGATTGTCTGTCTGAGCGACAAAGATGCCATCCTCTTTCAAAGCTTCGTAGATCCCTTGGTAGAAGCCGCGCGTAAACAGGTTTGCCGCAGGGCCTACCGGCTCCGTGGAGTCAACCATGATGACATCGTAAGTGTTCTTGTGGTCGTGGATATGCATAAATCCATCGTTTACGAGAACTTCTACACGCGGGTCATCCAATTTCCCGGCAATGCTTGGCAAATATTTTTTGGAGTACTCGATGACTTTGCCGTCAATATCCACAAGGACTGCCTTTTTGACTTGCGGGTGCTTGAGCACTTCACGAATAACTCCGCCATCCCCGCCGCCGACTACAAGTACATGTTCAGGGTTTGGATGTGTATATAGAACCGGATGCGCAACCATCTCATGGTAGACAAATTCGTCTTTCTCTGTCGTCATGACCATACCATCGAGCAGCAGCATATTTCCGAACTCTTCGGTCTTTACCATAGCCAGATCTTGAAAATCTGTTTTTTCATTCACGTATGTTTCTTTAACTTTCATTGTAATACCGAAATTTTCAGTTTGTTTCTCCGTAAACCATAATTCCATCGTCATTACCTTCTCTCGATTAGAATAAGTGTTCAGCCCGCCAGCCTATGCTGGATTCCATTCATCTAAACAGCGTTTACGAAAACCTCTGCCATGCTTTGACGCACTTTTGCATTATACGTTAAATCGGAAATCACTGTAAAGATGATGTTTTATATGATATTTCCTAGTCTATTCGTGCTTTGGCGGATTCCGGTTTGGCTCCTGCTCCAGATCTTCTACAGAGACTTCCTCGTCCTTAATAATCTGGCGTTTCTTACCCTTGAGCGCTTTCGCCAGCTCATCCAACGTACTTCCTTTCCATAGAGGCACATCTGTGCGGTATGCTGCACGCCCATTTAAATGCCCTGCGACAGGCGCGGTCAAGAAAACAAACAGAATCCCAAGCAATAGCCTTGCACTCACGTAGCCGTCATATACAATAAAAAACAAAAAACTGCCTGATAAAATGCACAAAATGCCGAGTGTATTACTCTTCGTCGCTGCATGCGCTCTCAGGTATACGTCCGGGAGCCGGATAAGACCATAAGCGCTCAGCACACTAAGTACCGCACCAAACAATACAAGGAGCCCTACAGCTATACTAAAGATCATCGTCATTTTCCAGTACGAGCCCCCTTTCAATAAACCGGGCGAAGGCCACTGTACTAATAAATGCCAAGATACCGATCAAGAGTATGATATCCACATAGGCCTGGGTATGAAAAAGCATCGACAGAACGGCGACACTTCCTATTAAATGAATGCCGATTGTGTCGAGCGCAGTAATGCGATCGGCCATGGAGGGTCCTTTTAATACGCGATACAAGCAGCCCAGAATAGCGACACCCAGCAGCAGCAGGGAAATGCTAAGAATGATGGTAAGCATTATCTCGTCACCTCCATAATGGCTTTCTCAAACGTATTCTTAATATCCTCTGCGATCTTCTTTTCGTCCGGAATGTGAAATGCATGCATGTAAATCGTCCGTTTGTTCCTCGAAATCTCAAGCGGCAAAGTGCCCGGAGTCAAGGAGATGAACAGGAAAAGGAGCATGATCTCAAACTCGGAGCGAAGCTCCGTCTCATATTTGAAGGTTCCCGGCGAAATGTCGAGCCTTGGCTTCACGATGTGCGAAATGACTTCAAAGGAAGAACGGAACAGCTCAACAATCAGAAGCTTTAAGAGCTTAATCGTTGCCCATATCTTTCTTAAATAGAAGGGTTCGGGAAAAAAACGGCGAAACACAAAAATGATAAGTAAACCAAGCGCATAGCCTACAAAAAAGCTGGCACCGCTCCAGGAATGATTAAGCAGCATCCACAGAAAAGCGATGATCAGATTGAGAATAATCTGTCCTGACATCGTATCACCACCCCTTCAACACTTTGTTTACATATAGGCTGGGGTCGATCAGAACATGCGCTGCTGTTGAAAAGGAAGGATAGAGCGCCTCCGCAAATAAGCCCATTCCGATAAGGAGGACAAATAAACCGCCTGCAGGAACGAGCATCCTGTTGATGGAGAAATGAGTTCCTTCCGAATGTATCGTTTGTCCCTTGCCCCAAAATGCATAGATGAATATACGCAGAAGCGAGTACAACATTAAAAAGCTGGTAATCACTGCAATGGTCGTCAGCCCATAAAGACCAGCGGCAAGACCTCCTTCAAACAGCATCAGCTTGCCTGGAAAACCGCTTAGCGGGGGAACTCCGGCCAGAGCAAGCGCTGTTACAAAAAACATCCAGCCAAGCACGGGATAGCTTCGGATAAGCCCCCCCATATTGTTTAAGCTCGGCGTGCCGGCAACTGCAATCAGAGCCCCTCCCAGCAGGAACAACAACGTTTTGATAATCATGTCGTGCAGCAGATAGAACATGAGCCCCTCAAGTGCAAGCTTATTGTCCGCCGCCATGCCAAAGGCAACAAAGCCTACCCCGGCCACCACGTTATACACCAATATCTTATTTACATTTTTATAAGCAATGGCGCCGATAACCCCTAAGATCATTGTGGCTCCTGCCATCCATCCAATAATTTGATGAGTAAATCCCGGGTCGTGATAGAACACGAGCGTAAACATCCGCACAATAGCATATAACCCGACTTTGGTTAGAAGCCCCGCAAATATCGCCGTAACGATCGCTGGAGGTGCAGCATATGATCCTGAAAGCCAAAAGAATAAAAACAATCCGGCCTTGATACTGAAAATAAGCAGGAACAAAACGGAGATCACACCAAGAATGCCATTTTGTCCTACCTCAGCTACCCGCACCGACAAATGAGCCAGATTCACCGTCCCTGTAACGGAATAAAGGTATCCGATACCCACAACGAAAAATGAGGAGGATACCATATTAATAAGTACATATTTGAGGGACTCCATTAGCTGTCTTTCTGTATTCCCGAGCACGAGAAGTGCATAAGAAGAAATGAGCATGAGCTCAAAGCAAACGAACAGATTGAAAAGGTCTCCAGTTAAGAAAGAACCGTTAACTCCGGCCATCAAAAACTGAAAGAATACGTAAAAATGGTACTTTTCCCTCTCCTTGCTAAGACTTTTAAACGCATAGAATATACAGGCTACCGCAATGATGGAGGCTACGAGGACAAGCAGAGCTGCCAGCGTGTCAGCTACAAATACTATTCCATAAGGAGCAGCCCATCCCCCCATATTTAGCAGCTGGAGACCGGACACAGACACCTGTCTAAACAGCAGAAGCGCCATGCCGAACCCGATAATCGTACCGATCCCGCTGATCCAGCGCTGTATTCTGACCGATCTCATAAAAAGAATGAGAAGAATCCCTGTAAGAACAGGGATGAAAATCGGCAGAACGACAACATTATTCATATTTTGGCCCCCTTACCTCCTCCATATCGTCTGTTTTTAATTTGAGATACGAACGATAGGCAAGGACGAAGAAGAATGCGAGCAGCCCAAAGTTAATGACGATGGAGGTCAAAATCAGTGCCTGTGGAAGAGGGTCCACATAGCTCTCCGCGTTCTCCCCCAGCAAAGGGGGAGCTCCTGTCTTTAAGCGGGCCATCGTCATGAGCAGAAGATGGACGCCATGGGACAGTACAGATATCCCCAGCACAAGACGAAGCAAGCTTCTCGACAGGATCAGATACACGGCAACCGCAAACAAGATCCCTACTGTAACGCTCATAATAATTTCCATGGTTATCGGTCCTCCCCAATCTGCAAAATGATGGTCATCGTCACGCCGACAACTGCCGTAAATACCCCTACCTCAAAGAGCATGGCCGTCGTGAGCTCTACTTCACCCAGAATCGGAATATCAAAGTAGTCGAATGTCTGGCTCATGAAAGGCACACCGAACAGAAAGGATCCGGCTGCCGTTGCTAGCGAGATAAGCAATCCGCACGCAATAACGAAACGATAATCCACCGGAAGTATTCGTCTCAGCGTATCGGTATTAAAGGCAATGGCTAAAAGAACGAGCGCGGCAGAGGTTACGAGCCCGCTAATAAAACCGCCGCCCGGTTGATGGTGTCCGGCAAAGAACAGATACAGTGCAAATATAAGAATGATAAACACGATGATTTTTGTGCTCATCTGTAAAAACACATCGTTGCTTCGCAAAGGAACTGTATTCCAATTGTCAGGCTTTGCAACTTCGTTCTTCTTCCGATCACTGCCTTCCTCTTCCTTCTTGGGCAGTGCCTGATGCTTGGAACCGAGATCCCTGCCTGATAAGTTGAGGTTGATCATCGAATATATCGCGAGCGCGGCAACGCCAAGTACCATAATCTCGAGCAGCGTATCAAAACCGCGAAAGTCGACAAGCAGCACATTAACCATATTCTTGCCTCCCCCGAGATTGTAGCTTTCTCTTATAAAAAACTCAGAAATAGAGGCAAGCTGGGGAGTTCCACTCGCGGCGAGAGCAATTACGGTAACGATGGCGCCGACACCGATGGCAATAACCAGATTCAGTACCTGATACCTTTTGCTCGATTTAGGAGTTAGCTCGGGAAGATGGTAAAAGCAGAGCAGGAACAAGGCTACAGAAACCGTCTCTACCACCATCTGGGTCAAAGCAAGGTCGGGTGCTCGAAACAGTACAAAAAATAAGGTGACTAAGTAACCGACCGCACCTGTCAGAATGACAGCAGATAGCCTGTGTTTCGCAAGCGGTATGCACAGGGCGGTAATGATCAGCCCAACCAGCAAAATATTTTCATACGCTCTAAACGATTCATATCCGCTAAAATTCCACTCAATCCCGTTCACATGCCAGAAAGAATAAATGAGCAGCACCAGCATGAACCCGAAAATGTAAATCAGATAGTTCCTTAGTGACCCGTTCATATAGGTTTGTGTCCAACGCTTCGCAAAACGGTGAAGGCCTCTGAACAGACCCGTATAGAATCGGTTAATGGTGTAACGCGGTATGTATTCTTCATACTGTGTTTTCCATCTCGGCAAAAATTTATAGGATATAACGCCTAGAACAATAACGCCTATCGTCATCCACAGCTCCGGTGTAACACCATGCCACAGATATAGATGCACATCAAAACGTTCTCCTTCTGCCAGAAGTGGGGAAAGGACCGCAGCCATGGCCGGTTCGATGAGTGAAGATGACAGCAGATCCGGATAAATTCCGGTAATCAGTACGACCAGCGCAAGAACTACAGGCGGGATAAGCATTCCAACAGGAGCCTCATGAAGCTTCTGAACTGGAATTTCTGTTTTGTTCTTCCCAAGGAACGTACGGAAGACAACGACCATGGAGTAAATAAACGTCATGACACTGCCGACCCAGGCCAAAACCGGGAATAAAACTCCCCAGGTACTTAGATTAAAAATACCGAGCTCCATGACTTCAATCGTAGCCTTGAAGAACAGCTCCTTGCTGACAAACCCGTTAAACGGAGGAAGTCCAGCCATTGAGAAGGTTCCGATCAATGCGATGGTGAATGTTACGGGCATGATGGTCATCAAGCCGCCCAATTTTCTAATATCTCTTGTCCCTGTCTCATGATCGACAATCCCGACCATCATAAACAGCGAACCCTTGAACATCGCATGATTAAAAAGGTGTAAAATGCCTGCCATCGTTGCTGTTGTGTATAATAGAGAGTCTGCCCCATATCCGAAATGAAGAGCAGCTGATCCCAGTCCAAACAAGGACATGATCAGTCCGAGCTGGGAAATGGTTGAGTACGCCAAAATGGCCTTAAGGTCTGTCTTCTTGATTGCAATCAGTGAACCATATACGAGCGTAACGATACCTGCAAGGGAAACCAGCCAAAACCAGACAGCTTCGCCTCCGAAGACAGGCGTAAAACGGGCAACAATATAAATACCTGCCTTAACCATTGTGGCGGAATGCAAATAGGCGCTGATGGGTGTCGGAGCTTCCATCGCGTCTGGCAGCCAGACGTGGAAAGGGAACTGTGCCGACTTGGTGAAAGCACCGATCAGGATCAGAATAAGTGCAGGGATAAACAACGGATGATCGTCTATATAAGAGATGGATCCTATAGTCTCTCTTATAGAATAAGAGCCGCTCATCAAGTAAAGCATGATGAATCCGGTCAGCATGGCGAATCCGCCAAACACGGTGATAAGGAAGGACTTTTGGGCACCTCGGATGGATTCCTCTTTACTGTGGTGAAAAGCGATCAATAAGAAGGACGCAATGCTCGTCAATTCCCAAAATCCATACAGAACCAGCATGTTATCAGACAGCACAACACCCAACATGGCACCCATAAACATAAGCAGGTACAAATAAAACCGATGCAGCGCCTGATCTCGCTCCATATAATAGATGGAATAAAGTACAACCAGCGTACCTATTCCCGTAATCAAGAGGGACATTAAAAGACTCCATCCATCCAGATAGATCGTAGAATGAATGCCAAGAGATGGAATCCAAGGGATAGATTCATAGAATTCGAATCGGTTACGTACTTCATCAATTAAGCTTAAAAAATAGAGAAATAGAACAAGCGGCACAAACAGAACCGCCCAGCCCAAGTGAAAGCTGCGCGACAGCCGTTTCATGAAAGCGACCCCGACTCCAGCTGCGATGGGAAGAAGGATGGCGATATGAAGCAGGTACACAAGTACACCCCCTAGTAGCACGAATTAGAGTTTATGTTAACCTTTACCCTAATCTCCTATGCACAGAATCTGTACCTGCGATGAATAATGAATAAGACCTAATCCCATAATGGAACAAAAGGCTATTTGTGGAAGGAGAGAATCGACTCTAATGCCGGAATCTGAAGAAAAACCAAAAAAGAAAAAGACCCGCACCGTCAAGGTTCTGAAGGCATCAGCAATCATAGCCTTAGCAGGTCTTATTTTAATCGCAGTATTTGTCGTATATTTGTATGCTACAAGCCTTCCACTCGCGGACAACGATCGAAATTCAAGGCTATTTGATATCAATGGAGAAGTCATTGCGACCTTCTCCTCCAGCGGGAAGGATTCCATCCCCGTCACGCTGAATCAAATTGCCCCAGAGCTTAAAGAGGCGACTATTGCCGTGGAAGACCGCAAATTCTACGAACACCATGGCTTTGACGTTGTCGGAGTGGGACGAGCCATACTCGTTAACATCAAGGAAATGAGCATGGCACAAGGGGCAAGCACACTGACGCAGCAGCTTGCCAGAAACCTATATCTGACTCATGAGAAGACATGGTCGCGCAAAATAAAAGAAGCCGTCTATACGGCTCAGCTCGAAATGAACTTTACCAAAGACGAGATTCTCCAAATGTATTTGAACGAAATCTACTACGGCCATGGCGCTTATGGAATTGAGGCAGCGTCTCAGATGTATTTTGGCAAATCGGCTGCTGATCTTTCGCTAGCTGAAAGCTCTTTGCTCGCCGGAGTTCCTAAAGGGCCCACCTACTATTCACCATACAACAATATGAAGAAGGCCAAGGATCGGCAAAAGGTCATCCTCAGTGCTATGGTAAGCACAGGGGATATCACTCAAAGTGAGGCGGATAAAGCATATAATGAAGTATTGGACATCAAACCGCAAAGCGAACGGAAAACAAACGAAGAGGCGCCTTATTTTCGGGATTATATTCGGAGCGTTGTCGTAAACCAGCTGGGGATTGACTCCTCGAGGCTGGATCACGGAGGACTCAATATCTACTCAACGATCGACATGCGAATGCAGAAGGCTGCGGAAGACACCGTAGCGAGCGGCATGGACCCGGAGAGTCAGCTCCAAGTTGGTCTTGTCTCTATTGATCCGCGGAACGGGTATGTAAAAGCAATGGTAGGCGGAACTAATTATTTGACCAGCCAGTATAACCATGCACTAGCCGATAATCGACAGCCGGCATCGTCTTTTAAACCGATTATGTACCTGACGGCAATCGAGTCTAAGCAAATGACAAGCGTCTCCCTATTTGAGAGCAAACCGACTGTATTCCATTATGATAATGACCGCAAGACTTACGAGCCTAAAAATTTTGGGGATAACTACTTAGGATGGATCGACCTGCGAAAAGCCATAGCGGTGTCAGACAATATCTATGCTGTAAGCACACTCATGAAAATAGGGTATGAGCCCGTCATCGAAATGGCGAAGAAATTGGGAGTAACCAGTACGCTGAATGGTGTTCCTTCGCTCGCCCTTGGAACCTCACCGATCAGTCCCTTTGAAATGGCTTCAGCGTACAGTGTGATCGCAAATGAAGGGCTCAGAAATGCACCAGTAGCCGTGCTTAAAATTACGGATGCTGCTGATCGGATCGTATACAAGGTTCCTGAGCAAACCCCCGAACAGGTTGTAGATGCTGCCTCCACCTATGTAGTAACCAGTCTGATGGAGAGCGTATTCGATACGGGGGGAACTGCCCACCGGGTTGCGAATAAGCTGACAAGACCTGTCGCTGGTAAAACCGGAACGACGAGCTCGGATGCCTGGATGGTCGGGTTTACACCGGAGCTCGCGACTGCCGTGTGGGTCGGTTATGATGAAGGGAAAGAAATAACGACGACGGAAAGCCGCCGGGCTGCCCCTATATTTGCGGGATTCACGGAAAAGGCTCTAGAGAATGTGCCACCAAAAGTATTCAATGTACCTGAAGGTGTCGTCAGTGTATATATTGATCCTACGACCGAAAAACTGGCCGGGGAATATTGCGAAAGCCGCAGGCTTGAGGTGTTCCTGCGAGGTACGGAGCCTACAGAATATTGCACTGAGCATTATGCAGAGCCTGATCCTGCTGACACAGAACAAGAAATCGAGAGGGACCGTGATGATTCCTGGTGGGATCATTTTAGAAACTGGTGGACGAAATAACTAAAAATAAAAAGACCGCCTTCTGCTATATATGCAGTGATGCGGTCTTTTTATTGTGGTTAATCAGCTCTCCAGCGCTTGCTTCATCTCTTCTGAAGAGGCATTCCACCAATCCTCGTTATGACTGATCAGCAGACGCTTCAAGGCTGCCTTATCTTCAGCGCTCAGGTCATCCAGCATGATTCTGCGCTTCATCGCATAATCCATTTTGTTTACATGTTCGGCAAGAATCTTCCAGCCGCGCTTTGCCTCAGTATCAATCCACATTTCACATGCGGTTGCACCGGCATACAGCTGGCCTTCCGGAGTCCGGTCCACGGCTACCCATACGAGCCATACTTGACGGCCATTCGGTACATCAGCCTTGTCCGCAGAGAATTTGATTCCACGCTCTACTTTGCTCTTGGCATGCATCGCACCGATATCAATCTTTGCCTCTCCAGCATCAATAATGACCGGAGACACACTGTTCAAATCGATGGAACCAGCACCGAATCCCTTATGTTTGCTTTTGCTATTCACGATATTCAAGGCAATTTGCTTCTTGCCGTTTTGTCCGTTTTGTTCCATAAATAAGGCCTCCAAAAGTTGATACCAATATTTTAACTAATATTTGTCCAGTTGCAAACATATACATGCCTTAGATGCTTGTCAACGGGAGGTATTTAATGTATGACCCCAGTTCGCGCGAAAATTCTTCTATCTACTATTCTAGCCGTTTGTGTCCTTGGCGGAACACTGCTGCTCAGCTTAGGCGACTCCCCGGCTGCTCTGCCCGCTCTTGCACCAAAAACGGTCAAGCCCCAGGCAAGTCCTGCACCCGCGCCTGTCCAGGAAAGCGTACAAACTCCACGGGCTGAAGTGCTCAGTAATCGTATTGTTGAGTACCACATTGATGTCAAGCTGGCTGAAGGAAACGTATTAAAAGGAACCTCGACGATGACCTGGACACATCCGGGGACTAAAACGGTAAATGAGCTCTATTTCCATCTATATCCTAACGCTTTTTCGTCAGATCAGACAACCTTTATGAAGGAATCCGGCGGAAAGCTTCGAGGCGATGTTATGCCAAAGGACGGTTACGGATCTATGAAGCTCACAGAAATTAAGACTACAGAAGGCTTGTCACTGCTGCACCGCATTCAGTACGTCCAGCCGGACGATGGCAATATGAACGACCGCAGTCTGGTTAAGGTTCGCCTGCCGAAGCCTGTCAAGGGCGGAGAAAGCATCACACTGAGCATGGCATTTGAAGTAGAGCTCCCTAAAATTTTTGCCCGAATGGGTGCAGCCGATGAATTTGTAATGGCAGGGCAGTGGTTCCCTAAGCTCAGCGTGTATGAACCGGCAGGCAGGCGCAATCGAACAACAGAGGGATGGAACCTCCACCAATATCACGGAAACTCGGAGTTCTATTCGGACTTTGGAATCTACAGTGTTCGCATATCTGTACCCGAAAATTACACTGTGGCGGCTACTGGATTTCCAACCAAACCATTTATCAAGCAGGACGGTCAGAAAATCTATCAATTCTATGCAGATGATGTTCATGACTTTGCTTGGGCAGCCTCACCTGATTTTATTGTGGCCGAAGAGCCCTTCTCCGCGCCTAATGTCCCAGGGGTTCGTATTAAGCTTTACTTGGATCCGGCTCATGCCGATCTGAAAGACCGCTATATGTACGCAGCCAAAGCAGCCTTGAGTAATTTCAGTGAATGGTACGGCAGGTATCCATATTCTACCCTATCCATTGTCGTCCCCCCTATTGATGCAAACGGGGCTGGAGGTATGGAGTATCCTACACTGATTACAGCATTTGGTGCGGATGACACCTCACCTGGATACGAGCTTGAAAGAACGGTCATCCATGAGATAGGGCATCAATACTTCTACGGCATGATAGCTAGCAATGAGTTTGAGGAGGCTTGGCTTGATGAAGCCTTTACCTCCTATGCCGAAGACCGCCTGATGGAACAGGAGTATGGGCTAACCCCTAATTTACCGCTGCAAGCGGGATATATCAGCTCCCCTGCCTCACTGACACAGGAAGCCTGGAAGTATGACTCGCATCAGCATTATGCCGAAAATGTATACACTCGCGGCAAGCTCGTGCTTCTTGGTATCGAGCAGCAGGTCGGCACAAAAAAAATGGATCAAATCATGGCAACCTATGCAGCCAAGTATCGATTTAAGCACCCGACTACAGCACATTTTCAGAAGGTTGTAGAGCAGATAACCCGTAAATCGTGGGCAGCTTATTTCGATCAATATGTCTATGGTGGACAAATGGCTGACTTTGCAGTCGATTCGATCTCGGTTCAGGAAAAAGGGACTCCCGAGGAGCCAAGCTATATTTCCTCAATTAAAGTCACTAAAAACGCAGGTGACTATGCAAAAATCCCTATTGTTTTTTCCTTCAAAGACGGACATATGATCCGTAAGGAATGGAATGGTGAAGGCGGAGAAATCATCTACAATCTGACTTATAAGGCTCCTCTCGATTGGGCCATGGTTGATCCCTCCTACTCTATCGCTCTTGAAAACAAGCATATTAACAATTATTTAAAGGCTGAAGGAGACGAACAACTAGAGACCCGGTTTAATATCAGCATCACAAAGGTGTTAGAGCTCTTGCTTGGAAGTCTGTCATGGTGAGGTGTATTGTAGATGAAACTTTATCTCTCCGAGGGATTTAGACTTGTTAAAAACCATTTCCTTATCGTTATTTTCCTATTTTTGTACCAGCTGCTGTGGGGAGTCCTTCTCTATAAAGTGGTCTCCTCTGCCGTGATTCCGCTGCTGCTGCGGTATCCTAATCCTCCGCCTCATGAGATGAGTCAGGTATTATTCTGGATGGAGGGACAGATGGGTTTAACCTCAAATCAGCTTGTCATTCAATATGTATTCCTGCTTGCACTGATATTTATATTACGGATTGCTATCACTCCACTGATTCGGGCAGGCTTGTTTCATAGTCTCCATGAGACGGATACCAATAATCGTGGCGGCACTTTTTTTAAGGGGATTAAGCAGCACTGGAAGAAAACTTCTCTGCTCTATTTCGTTGAAATTGCATTGCTGCTGCTGCCGGCATATTGGATTGTACCTAAGGCGCTTCCCCTTCTGCTAAGCGCGATCTATAACCAGAATATCCTTCTTCATCTGATGCCTTATATTATATTGTGGGTTGTATACGCCTATATTGTTAAGCAGCTGCTGCTGTATGCTCAATTTGGACTGACAGGCAATCGAAGCAGTTTGGGCTCCGTATGGATTTGTGTGCGTCATACGCTACCAGTAACCGGCGTTGCGCTTGCGCTCGGTGCCATCGCGCTTACACTTTTCAGCGTTTTTACTGCGGTATCCTTAATTTGGACAGGACTTTTAGCCCTCATACTCCAGCAGACCTATCATCTGATCCGATCTTTAATGGGTGTGTGGAAAATAAGCTCCCAATTCAGCATCTGGCGTTCAAAAAATACGGATGTTTAAACAATTTTCGAGGCTCTCATCAGGCGGCAGCCGGCATATATGCTCGAAAAGAACGCTTTCACCATAGAAATAAAGCTAAAGAACGCATAGGTTTACAGGAACACGTTATCTAACTTTACAAGCCTCACTCTTTTTTTCGAGTGAGGCTTGTTTTTTGTAATATTTTCTCTAAAAACGATTGCCAAAATTACACATTCTCTGTTACAATAGGCCCAGAACTTCTAGTAACAACTTTGTAATAATTGTTGTAACTTTTTAACATCAATTTAAGTACATAACTTACAAGAGTGAGCGACTTTCACAGGTACACATCATTAGAACAGCCAAATTCCTGGTACCTGGGAAGCGGGGGAACCACTTTTACGGGTGAATTGATCTCGCAACAGAGTGATCATAGGGGAACCTTCTACCGAATCCTTAAGCTAACCTCGCAGGCATTGGAAGGGGATTATTTTTTCTTGAAGAAGTCATTAACAGCCGCAGCACTGAGTCTTGCTATCGCATTCTCCATCGGAACAGGAAGTGCATTCGCCGATTCCAAAATGGACAAGGTCATTGATAGTGCTAAAGGAACCGAATATAAATATGGCGGTACTACTTTAAACGGATTTGATTGCTCCGGTTTTACAATGTACGTATTTGATAAACTCGGCATCGATCTGCCTCATCAATCTGGATCTCAGTACAAAATGGGTAAGGAAGTTTCCCGTTCTGAAATGAGACCTGGTGACCTCGTATTTTTTAATACAAGCGGAAAAGGTGTTTCCCATGTCGGTATCTTTGTGGGAGACGGTAAATTTGCACATGCTTCCTCTTCTAAAGGCGTTATCATTAGCAAGCTCGACGAAAGCTACTATGCCAAACGTTATATTGGCGCAAAACGTATTATGAGCACTGATGAATACGAAACAGTTGCTCAGGACTAAGTAACGTTATGCTGGAACAAAGTTTATAAAGCCTGATTTTTGACTACTTTACTAAAAAGTAATCAAAAATCAGGCTTTTTATATTATATTGGGAATATT
This sequence comes from Neobacillus mesonae, assembly GCA_023715865.1. Classification (GTDB taxonomy): domain Bacteria; phylum Bacillota; class Bacilli; order Paenibacillales; family Paenibacillaceae; genus Paenibacillus. The sequence goes on along the minus strand of JAMBOW010000017.1, from coordinate 17,376 downwards.
CCGGGTATTTCACCTGTGAGTACAAAATAGATCAGATTGAAATGAAAATATAGGAGGCTTTTAATATGGAACAGAATGGCTGCTCCTTTCAAGCTGTTGGTATGAGCGAAGAACACGCAGCCGAGATCAGCACGTGGCAGTATGATCCTCCATATAACATCTACGGCTGGCTGCCTTGGGATCAAATGAAGGCGCTTGGTATTGAATTTGGTGATCCTGAGTTAAGAGCTGCACAGTATATATCCGTTCTGAATAATGAAAATGAGCTTTGCGGGTTCGCTCAGTTATTCCCTTTGACCGGCGTAACCCGGATTGGCCTTGGCATGAAGCCTGAGCTTTGTGGGCATGGGCTAGGCGCTTCCTTCGTCCAATCTATAGTCAAGGAAGCAGTCTCTCGCAATGCTCAGAATGAAATAGATCTGGAAGTTCTGACGTGGAACAGACGTGCCATCCGAACTTACGAAAAGGCCGGCTTTGTCATTCATGACACCTACGAGCGGCTTACCCCAGAGGGTCTCAAGCCATTCTTCTGCATGGTTTATACAGACGCCCCCTTTGAATAGAGATGATTGTCTCTCTTAACTTTTGTTTAATTATTTACCATAAAATACTATGAAGCGCTGTCATGTTCCTTTATAATAAATGAAGGATTGTACATAGTAGGAGGACACAACGAATGAAGAAATGGATCATGAGTGGGTTGTTTTTCTTCGCTTGCGCTTTTGCCCTCGTGTTAATGTTTACGGTTCCAGGAAGAGAACATGTGGCTGAAGAAGAAGCTCCTCCAGCGATGCCAGAGGTAACTCTAGATGCTGCGGCGGCTGAGGAGAAAGCGAAGGCTAGCTGTATTTCATGCCACGGTAATCAACTGGAAGGCGGTATGGGACCTTCGCTGCAAACGATTGGTGCAGATCATGATGCCAATCAGCTTTATCAGATCATCAGTGAAGGTACAGGCGGCGGCATGCCGGCGTTTGAAGGTCAGCTCACGGAAAAAGAGATTGCCAATCTCGCTTTGTGGTTAGCTGAGAAGAAGTAAAACCGTATCACTTAATAAAACACGCCTCCGAAGCTCACATGGATAAATTCCAGCTTCAAAAGGCGTGTTTTGTTATTTATCATTTTTAATTCTGCATCATTCTATCATAAGCCTCATTATATTGTTGTGCTTCTTTGATATCGATTGCCGTAATACCCCCATCATCCCAAGAAGTGAGCCGAAGCGTCACCACTTTATGATCGATGGTGATAAAAGGGTGATGATTAAATGCCTCTGAAATCAAGCCAACCTCATCAACAAATGCAATTCCCTTCATGAAGCTGGTAAACGTAAATTTACGGACGATCCAGCGCCCCTCTTCGTACTCCCAGCCTTCAAGTTTATCAAGATGAGCTTCTACCTCTTCCTGTGTAAAGACCATCGTTTCACTCCAACCTCCCTTGATAAGACGTACCCACATCAAGCATGCCCGATGCCTCATGTAAATACAAGTAATGCCCAATGCCAGAAGGCGCGCTTCTCACTTCATAATACGATCTGTAAGTCGAAGAAAGACCGCAATTAAGCAGCATTTTTGCTAAGAATATCAGAACCATAGGTTTAGGTGCATTATATCTGTCTTTAGTATTGGCTGATACCTTAAAATAAGGAACCGTTCGCTTCCGAACGGCTTATCGTGTTCCATCTTATCATGTAAGCGATCTTAATTCCAGTTCTCCAAAAGCCCTAAATAAGGGAGACGAAATCTAGTTCATCCTCGCCAATCAAAATATTCAAACGATGGATCTCCTTATCATGAATGACGACTCCGCTGCCAACTGTAATCGTCGATTCTGACCCCAGTGCGTAAAACAGGTCTTCAGCCAATGCCTCGTCCACCTCTTGTCGATCCGCTGGACCAAGACGTTCCCAATCCTCCTCTTCCATTTCGAAAAAGGTATATCGGTCTGGAATTTTTGCAATAGCCTTGATCAAATCTTCTAAAATGTCACTGTACTCGCGTCCATGTTTTACACCCATACGTGTGTTCACTCCATTTTTAGTATCGTGTTTCTATTATACCGGAAATTAGCCCTTCACAAAAATGAATAACGTGTCGATAAATATTATAAATCAAAGGGATATCTTGAAAGGATTCAGATTAAATCTCATGGATGAGGTGTATGATGGAAATTTCAACAGTTATTGGACTGATATTAGGCTTAGTCTCCCTAATTGTAGGTATGATCTTTAAGGGTGCCCCACTCATTAATTTGGTAAATAACCCTGCAGCTTACCTGATTATTTTCGGTGGTACGATGGCTACCATCTTTATGGCATTTCCTATGTCAGAGGTAAAAAAAATACCTCAGTTGTTTAAGATCGTCTTTACTAAAACAAAGCTGATCGACAAAGTTACACTGATCAGTATGTTCTCCGAATGGGCATCGATTACCCGCCGCGAAGGTCTCCTTGCGCTTGAAGCCAAGGTTGATGAGATCAATGATGACTTTTTGCGCAGTGGAATGAGGATGATTATTGACGGTAACGATCAGGAATTTGTCAGTGACGTTTTAATGGAAGATATTCATGCAACTGAAGAACGCCACAAGACCGGCGCACTGATCTTCTCCCAAATGGGCATGTACGCTCCTACACTAGGTGTCCTTGGTGCCGTTGTTGGTCTCATCGCTGCACTCGGAGATCTGAGTGATATGGACAAGCTGGCTCATGCTATTGCAGCAGCATTTATTGCAACTTTGCTTGGTATATTCACAGGATATGTACTCTGGCATCCTATTGCAAATAAACTCAAGCGCATATCGAAGAAGGAAGTCGAAATTAAACTAATGATGGTTGAAGGCCTGCTCTCCATCCAATCCGGCGTATCAACCATTGCTATTAATCAGAAGCTGTCCGTATTCCTGACTCCGCGCGAACGTGCTGAGCTTGCAAGCAAGGAGGGAAGCACAGGTGAAAAAGAGTAAGAAAAGACACGAAGATCATGAAGAGCATGTAGACGAAAGCTGGCTGCTGCCCTATTCTGACCTCATGACGCTGCTTCTTGCCTTGTTCATCACTTTGTTCTCTATGAGCTCGATTGATGCTCAAAAATTTGAACAGATGGCCAGTGCGCTGAGCAGCGCCTTAAATGGTGGTACCGGCGTCTTGGATAACAAATCCGCTTTCCCTACAGATCCAAGTATGGATCTTGGTAACGAAACAACGCCGCCAAAGAACCCAGAAAACTCGGAAGAAGCGGCATTAGCCAAACAGGAGCAGGAGGAGCTTGAGAAGCTGAAGAAGCAGTTGGATCAATATATCAACCAAAATGGTTTGACGGATCAGCTCGAAACAAAGCTGAATCAATCACAGCTGATGATTACGATAGCTGACAATGCTCTCTTCGCTTCAGGTGATGCAGTCGTTAAGCCGGACGCGCGGATTTTAGCCAAAAACATATCCCGCATGCTCCAGCAATTCCCTGACTATGATGTCATTGTTACCGGTCATACAGATAATATGCCTATCAACAATGCACAATATAATGATAACTGGGATCTTAGCAGTGACCGTGCTCTAAACTTTTTAAAAATTATGCTCTTGAATGGAAATCTTGATCCTTCTAAATTTACGCCAAGCGGGTATGGTGAATACCATCCTGTTGCCTCTAACGACACACCAGAGGGACGTGCTCAGAACAGACGTGTGGAAATATCGATTATTCGGAAATATTCCACCGGCTCCAGCACAATGAGTGTAGAGTAGGCAGCTTGATCAACTTGTTTCATACAGATAGCGCAAAGAAGCCTCCAACCTTACTTCAGTGGGATTGGAGGCTTCTTTGTTCTTAATGTGAGGAATTGTTCTGACTTATATGTTTGGCTTGTTTGCCGACGCTTTTTGCAAAGCGTAAGTTAGAGCAGCTTGTAATTCAGCAAGCGCCCTAACTCAACCTTTTCTCCGGCAGTGAGTTCACGCCAAGTTCCGACCGAAAGAGATCCTAAATGAACATTCATGATTCGAATACGCTTCAGCTTTCGAACTTCATAACCAAACGCACTGCACATCCGCCGAATTTGCCGATTCTTTCCTTCGGTCAAAATAATGCGGAATGTTTTTTCCGAAATCCTTGTTACAGTACAAGGTAAAGTGCGTTCCCCTAAAATTTTTACTCCGCTGGCCATTCCTTTAAGGAAGGACTCTGTAACCGGTCTGTTCACCGTAACAATGTATTCTTTCTCATGCTTCCCTTCTGCACGTAAAATCTTATTCACGATGTCTCCGTCGTTCGTTAATAAAATCAAGCCTTCTGAATCCTTATCAAGCCGGCCGATGGGAAAAACACGTTCTTTATGACCTACAAAGTCGACAATATTCCCCTGCACATGCTGTTCGGTCGTGCTTGTTATTCCAACGGGTTTATTTAGAGCGATATATACCGTATTTCCTTTTTCCCGAAGCGGCTTTCCATCAACAAGCACCTCGTCGCCTTCTTCAGCTTGGCTGCCCAGAGCAGCTACAACACCGTTGATGGTTACCCTTCCGCTGTCTACGAGCTTGTCTGCCTCTCTTCGGGAGCAATAACCAGTCTCGCTTATAAATTTATTGATTCGCAATTCGTTCACACACCTAACATTTAAAAAGTTGCCATGCTTCTATCCTTCTGTTGGAGAGGATTCGTCATCACTTGTTACCTCTGGCAAAAGAATGATGACGGTTGTCCCCTTACCCTTTTCACTTTCGATCTCCATCGTTCCTCTATGGGCTTGAATCAGCCGCTGGCTCACCATGAGACCAAGTCCCGTTCCTGATTCTTTATTTGTAAAGAACGGTTCGCCAAGCTTATGCATAATTTCTTCAGGAATCCCGACACCCTGATCCTTAATCTTAATCTGAATCTGTTTATCCGGAGCATGTGAGATATTAATATGGATGGTGCCCCCCTCTGGCATAGCCTCCATCCCATTTTTAAGGATATTAATAAATACCTGTTTTAATTGATTTTCACCGCAATGCACGATGGACTGCCCTTCAGCTTCAATGACGAATTCTATGCCGTACATATGGGCCTGACTGTCCAATAGGGATATCACATCTCCCATGATGAAACGGACGTCCTTCTGCTGAAAGCTAACAGCCTGAGGCTTAGCCAGAATAAGAAACTCTCCTACGATCAGATTGATTCGGTCTAGTTCTGACAGCATGAGATCAATATGCCTTGGGTTCAGCTTGTGAGTCTGCTGCTGCAGCTGAATAAATCCTCGAAGCGTCGTCAGCGGGTTGCGGATCTCATGAGCGACTCCTGCTGCTAGCTGTCCGACTGTCGTCAGCTTCTCTGATCTACGAAGCATTTCTTCCATCCGCTTGCGCCCAGTTATATCTCTTGAAATACTAATAAAACCGGTAATCTCTCCTTCATTATCTCTAATAGGTGCAGTACTTACACTGACTTCTATTTTACTTCCATCCTTAGCTAAACGGTAAGATTCATAGTTTGGAATAGCCTGACCGCGTTGAAGATTCTGCAGCTGCTCCTCCTCTTCCTCCACTAGCTCGATCGGAACATTGCTGAGCGGCCTGCCGACAATCTCCTGGCTTGACCAGCCATACAATTGTTCAAAGGCCCGGTTGACCTGAATAATGTTGCTGTTCTCATCCATAATATGAATCGCATCAGCCGTCTGGTTGATGACAGATTCCAGGTGCTCTTTGACAGCACGATTTTCCTCATACATCTGCTTAAGCCGATTCGTATAATGACCAAGATTCCGTATCATGGCGTTAATCCCATTTGATAATTGTCCCAGCTCATCATTACGCTTCAGCGGTACACCCAGATGAAAATGACCGTCTGCCACCTCGTTCACTTTAGAAAGCACAATTTGAATCGGCTTAGTATAAGCAGAAGCCAGCAAGTAGCTGCCGAAAATGACAATCTCCAAAAGAACGAGCGATACCGCAATATGGCTTACAAGCTGTTCTGTAATAACCCCTTCAATCTCCTCGTAATCTGTAATAATGCTAATGATATACGAACCTTCCGAAGGACTAGGGATTGGAATCATATTCTTAAGTACTTTTTTATTATCCACTTTTGCTACATAAGACACATTATTTCCGGTTTCAATCGCTTTATTAATGGCAGCCTTGTCTTCTTCAATCTGACCATATTCATAGGAACCAAACTTAATTGGCCTTGTGCCAAATTTGTAATTCAGCTCGTCAGTTCCATCCTGGGCCATTGAAGGCTGTCCAAAGGTAGAGGGATTAATACCTGTAATCGAGAGAATGGAAGGGTTCACATCCTTCACTTTCTCAAGCATTCCATCCGGACTGGAAAACACCACATAGTCCTCAACCTGATTGGCATTTAGGAAGGGATTAATAATATAGTTGCGCTCCCCATCATGATAGTATCCCCAAATATTGATATTATCCGGATCAGAGGTCGCATATTCGAAACCATCAGACCAAAAATGGTCAAATGTAACACCTTGAGGTACCGTCGCCTGTTTAATGGCAAACAGCTGTTTAAATGCTTCATACCAATACGTCATTTTCTTTGTCGATAAGCCTATTTCATTCGGATCTGAAGACTTGCTTACAATGATATCATCCTCTGTTTGGATCATGAGGGAGATATCCGTAACTCCCGCTTCTTCACTCAGCTCATTCAGCTGTTCGATTGTTACATTTTTAATATCGGGATCCAGCCGATCTGCTATGATGATGGATGCTAACCATAGATTTTTTGCTATTTGTTTCTTGATAGAATCCGTACTATTTTGATTCTGCTCTACAGCAAGTGCAATTTGCTTAGCCGCGGAAACCGCCCGTTTCTCGCTGTCCTGCTGTAAATTTTCCTGGGTCGTATAGTAGCTTAAGGCAATATTGAGCCCGAGTATAATCAAGACGGATAATGACATTACTAATGATAGTTTTATTTTCATGGACAAGACTACTGCTCACCTCTTGGCTCGTATCCTGGCGAAAAGTGACTTAAATTCATACTTCATAGGACTTTATGTATTCTAATCCATCATACCTTCTAGACGTGTATTTGAAAAGAAATGAACTTCATAGTTATGCAGTAATTTTCAGGGAATATCCAATCAATTGATAAATTTACAAGTTGAATCTAAAATAAATAGAACGTCTATCCACTTAGTAACATCCTATCAGAAGTATTTCATACACATATTTGTGCACAAATCCACAGGCCTTTGGATAACATGTGTATAAATCTGTGAGCAACTACGTAGTTATCCACAGAGTTACCCACAACATGTTAACAATAGAATGTCTGTTCGTTGGATAATTGAAAGCAGAAAGGCAGGATTACCTGAAATGAATGAAAATGGACCACAATCTGGCTTAGATACAGATTCGTTGTACACAGATGAATATTGGATGAGAGAAGCGATCTCCGAGGCTCTGAAAGCAGAAGCTTTGGGTGAAGTACCCATAGGAGCTGTTGTTGTAAAAGATAATGAAATTATTGGCCGGGGCTATAATCTTCGCGAGGTTAATTATGATGCAACCGCACATGCTGAGATTATTGCCATTAAACAGGCAAGTGAACACCTAAAGGCCTGGAGACTGCTCGACTGCAAGCTATACGTCACGCTTGAGCCCTGCCCTATGTGTGCAGGCGCCATCGTTCAATCCCGCATTCCACATGTTATCTATGGAACGACAGACCCCAAGGCAGGCTGCGCAGGCACTCTCATGAATCTGCTACAGGAATCCCGCTTTAATCATCAAACGGAGATTACCAGCGGCGTATTACAGGAGGAGTGCTCAACTCTGTTGACTTCATTCTTCAGACAGCTCCGCAAGAGAACTCCACAGAAAGAGGAATAGGCAGATGACTATGGTTTTAAATGATATGGAGTGCGGTATTTACCTCAGACATTATGTAATGAATGACGCTCAAAACCTGCTGTCCATGTACCTTGATAGCAAGGAGCATCACGCACCCTTCGAACCGATCAGAGGCGATCATTTTTATACACTTGAGGAACAAAAGAAACGAATTACAGCTAGACAAGCAGAAGCTGACACGGATCAAGCCTATTACTTTGGCGTTTTCGAGAAGGACACCCATCAGCTAGTAGGACAAGTCAGTTTAAGTAATATTGCGCGAGGAGTGGCTCAATACGCGGATTTAGGATATTTTACGCATGTTAACTCTATGGGAAGAGGCTATATGAGCGGGGCTGTCAGGCTTGTCATTCAGTTTGCCTTTCATTCACTCGGTCTTCACCGGGTGCAAGCTTCCATTCTCACCCACAATGAAGCCTCACGTCGCGTGCTCGAGAAGAATGGCTTTCTGCCCGAAGGGGTTGCCCGCGGATATCTTCAAATCGCTGGACAATGGCAGGATCACCAAATTTACGCGATATTAAATGATAAATATAACAGCTAGATGTATCCATGGTACAGCACGCGAAATAAAGAAAACCCGTCAATTGACGGGTTTTCTTCTGTATGAAGATAAAATTTGTATTAATAGCTGTAATAAAACTCATCCATGATCTGTTCGAACTCTTCCATCGTTACTACATTATCACCGGAAGGGATACCGATCACGAATTCAGGTGTTTCGTTGATTTTTGTGTAATGATTTGTTCCTGTAAGTGCCAGGTTAATGGTCTCGCTTGTATCTGGATCGTTAAACACGACGTCGATAACCGCTTCCTGATAGGCAGGGATATCATCTTTGTTAATCGCTGTGTTGATGTTAAATGTGTTGATCGTCAGATATTGCTTGAGCTCTTCAAGATCTTCAGCCATTTGGCTTTGGTCAGCGTTGCTGATCTCTTCTTTCGCTGTTGCAATATCCTCATCAGTCAATTGGAACATCTCTTTATATTCGTCCTTACCAATGATATCAATCACTTTAGGAAGTGCATTATTTACAAGCGTAGTAATCGCTTCTTTTACATTGTCATTCGTTACAGTGAATTGAACGATTTGATCAGCATCGACATCCTCAGGCAGTGTGATGTCCCCTTTTTCAAGGTTCTTGAAGTAGGTTGCTTGATCAAACTCCCCAAGAATTGCTGTAGTAATTTCATTTGACAGCTGTTGAGATTTAGCTACATCCATCGATGCTGGATTCCACTCAACGCCTTCTTCTTCAGCAAGCTGTTTCATATCGATTTCGATAAATTTGCCCACCAGCGTTTCCGGCAGAGCAAGCATTGGAATGTTAGGTACTTTAATGTACAGCTTCTCCGTTGTCATAACCATAGGGATGTTAAAAGTCATCTCCATATCGCCCTTCAGCGCTACGCCAACTGTGAATTCCGCCTGCATTGGATCATTTTGAAAAATACCGTCAACTGTAAGTTCTGCATCCTTCAGCATTGTAAGCGCCATTCCGATATCTTCGGAGTTCTCGGCAGAGCTCATGCTGAGGTTATCGATTTTAACAGTACTTTTCATTTCGTAAGAAGTCATTTCAGTAACTTTTGTAGCTGCAGCTTGAACAGCCTCTTTTGGTTCTTGTTTACTTCCGCAGCCTGCCAAGATCAATACCATTGACAGCATCAATACCAGCAAACCTTTTGCGAACCTTTTGTTCATTTCATTTTCCCCTTTCAATACCATATCCATAAAAACGACACCATAACATAATAAACGATAATTCAGTAAGTATAAACACTTTTGGTCAATTTTGGTGCTAAAGATTTATAAAATTATAATTTAGCTAATTTCGTCTTTTTTCGACACACTTCTATAAACGCTTTCAACTGTTGTTTTTCTCAATTTTCTATTGCTGGGATTAGACTTTCATAAATATGAAAAACAAAAAGACCTTGCTTTTGAAAGCATGGCCTTTACGTAAAAATGCATTTAGTGATATTAACCTTCTGGGTTATTGTGATCCACATGGTTGCGGTTTTTAACCTTTTTTGAACCAGACAAAGGTTCCGGACCGTCTGAGTGATGCTGCTTCGCTTTATTCCCTTGAGAAGGCTGTGCTTCGGGAACAGGGATTGCTTTTGGCTTGCCCATCATGAATTCCTCCTAAGGGTTCGTTATTTGCTGAACGGCTTGTGCACATTCATGGATATGACGAGTATAGTCTTGAGTCAGCTGTTGTATAACATCGGTGCGTTCATCAACATGAAGCCCGTCTTTTTCTACATCAACCAGATCTACCTTGACTTCTCGATTGTCCACATAGGCACATCTAAAATCAAATGAGTACAATTGACGTCCTGCCGTATCAATATGAATGCGAATGGCCTGCTGATTCGCTTCATCTGCAAGCACCTCCGCTTGGTCACCCTCATTTAAAATGACAGGCAGCCTCTCTTGCCAGGCATGAACAAGCTGATTTTGATCGATATCCCAATTTTGGCTCATTATATTAGCACCTCCACACCTTATAAAATGCGAAATATGGAGGCTTTTTATGCATTACTGTGAATCCATGTCTGAGTAAATAAAAAAGCCATTCTCTTAACAGAGAATGGCTGTAATATGCTATGTATGGCGGAGAGGGTGGGATTCGAACCCACGTGGGCTTGCACCCTAACGGTTTTCAAGACCGCCCCGTTATGACCGCTTCGGTACCTCTCCAGGATAAAACAATTATTTAATTACGTTTTACATTTATATAACGCGTAACAAAAATTATTTTATCACAGCTAGTCCATATATGCAAGTGCTTTTTAATTTTTTGGTGAAATTTTTTCTACTCCACCCATATAAGGCACAAGAACCTTAGGAATTGCTACACTTCCGTCTTCTTGCTGGTAATTCTCTAGAATAGCTGCTACAGTTCTGCCTACAGCAAGTCCGGAACCATTCAGTGTGTGCAAGAACTCCGGCTTGGATTTAGATTCTCTGCGGAAACGAATATTAGCCCGTCTCGCTTGGAAATCCTCACAGTTCGAGCAAGAGGAGATCTCACGGTACATTCCGCTCTCAGGCAGCCATACTTCAAGGTCATAGGTCTTCGCCGAGGTAAAGCCCATATCTGCCGTACAAAGCGCCAAAACACGGTATGGAAGCTCCAGCAGCTGCAGAACACGCTCTGCGTTCTTTGTCATCTCTTCCAGCTCGTCATAGGAATTCTCAGGCAGAGAGAACTTCAGCATTTCAACCTTATTGAATTGATGCTGACGAATCAACCCACGTGTATCTCGGCCTGCTGATCCTGCTTCTGAACGGAAGCAAGAGCTGTAGGCTACAAATTTTTGCGGCAGTTCTTCTGCAGGAATAATTTCTTCCCGATGGTAATTGGTAACCGGAACTTCTGCAGTTGGAATCAAGTAATATTCTGTATCCTTGATCTTAAACAGATCTTCTTCAAATTTCGGCAGCTGTCCTGTTCCATACAAGCTGTCCTGATTTACAATCATAGGCGGCAAAATCTCTTCATAACCATGATGATTACTATGAAGATCCATCATAAAGTTAATAAGCGCCCGTTCGAGACGTGCACCTAACCCTTTATAAAAGGTGAAGCGTGATCCTGTTACTTTTGCAGCAGCCTCAAAATCAAGAATTCCGAGCTCCCCTGCTACATCCCAATGCGCCTTAGGCGTAAATTCGAAGCTGCGCGGTTCTGACCAGCGGCGAATCTCCACATTGTCTTCCTCGGATGCTCCCACAGGGACACTTTCATGCGGAATATTAGGAATTGCCATTGTCAGTTCATTAATATCCGCTTCAAGCGTACGAATCTCTTCGTCCATTTGCTTAATGCGATCCGACACTTCACGCATTTCCACAATCAGTTCTTCTGCGTCCTCTTTATTTTTCTTACGTTTAGCAACTTCGCCAGATACTGTGTTCCGGCGGTTCTTTAATGTTTCTACCTCTTGCACAAGCTCACGACGACGCAGGTCAAGTTTAGGGAAGTCAGCAATCAGATCCGTTGATTTACCCCGGCGCTGAAGTGCTTGTTCTACTTGACTGAAGTCATTGCGCAATATTTTAACATCTAACACAAATAATCCCTCCTAAAAAAACAACCTTGACCTGAAAATAGGAAAGCTTCTCCTAGCCAAGCATTATTAAATGCCTCTCAGGAGAAGATTTCCGCGTATTACCAGGGCAAGATCGTTTAAAAGTACACTTATTTCAAGGATTGCAAGCTGCTCTCTACCATTTCCACAAAGTACTGATGCAAACGATAATCATCAGTAAGCTCCGGATGGAAAGAGGACGCTAACAGATGTCCTTGACGGGCAGTTACGATTTCATCTTGGTAAGTAGAAAGAACTTCGACCCCTTCGCCTAATGACTGAATAAGCGGAGCGCGGATAAAAACCGCACGCACAGGTTCGTCGATTCCGAAAATTTGGAGATCTGTTTCAAAACTCTCACGCTGACGGCCAAAGGCATTACGCGAAACCGTCATATCCATGAGACCAAGATGCGATTCTTCACCTCCGGCAATCCGCTGTGACAGAACAATTAGCCCTGCACATGTACCGAATATAGGCTTACCTGCTTCGGAAAACTGCCTGATGGCGTCTATAAATCCGTACTTACGCATCAGTTTACCTATGGTGGTGCTCTCGCCTCCAGGAATAATCAGACCATCTATCTCGCTTAATTGCTCCACTTTCTTGATAGCGATACCTTCGCTGCCTGCTAGTTCAATACTGCGGATGTGTTCTGCTACTGCACCCTGTAGTGCCAATACTCCGATTTTCAAAACAAATTCCCTTCTCTCTTACCAACCGCGATCGGACATACGTTCTGCTGCAGTCAATTTGGAAATTTCGATCCCTTTCATTGGTGTACCCAAATTTTTGGATACCTCAGCGATCAATTTGTAATCTGTGTAATGTGTAGTGGCTTCAACAATGGCGCGAGCAAATTTCTCAGGGTTGTCCGATTTGAAAATACCGGATCCAACAAATACGCCGTCTGCACCTAAATGCATCATCAAAGCAGCATCAGCAGGAGTTGCGACACCGCCGGCTGCAAAGTTAACAACGGGGAGCTTGCCATTCTGATGAACGTCTAGTAACAGCTCATAAGCCACGCCAAGGTTCTTCGCTTCAGCATACAGCTCATCCTTGGACATGTTCTGTACCTTACGGATTTGGCTGTTGATAAAACGCATATGACGAACTGCTTCTACGATATTCCCTGTTCCTGGCTCACCCTTCGTACGAATCATGGAAGCACCTTCACCAATACGACGAAGCGCCTCGCCAAGGTCTTTGGCTCCACACACAAACGGAACAGTAAACTCATGTTTGTCGATGTGGAACACTTCGTCCGCTGGAGTTAGAACTTCACTTTCATCCAGGTAGTCCACTCCTAAGGATTCCAGCACTTTAGCTTCCACATAATGGCCGATACGAGCCTTAGCCATGACTGGGATGGATACAACTTTCATAACCTCTTCAACAATCGTTGGATCGGCCATGCGAGCTACACCGCCGGCTGCACGGATATCAGATGGTACCCGCTCAAGGGCCATAACAGCAGTTGCACCTGCCGCTTCTGCTACCTTTGCCTGCTCAGCGTTCATGACGTCCATAATGACGCCGCCTTTTTGCATTTCTGCCATACCTCTTTTAACTCGAGATGTTCCCGTTTCCATGTGCTTTACGCCCCCCGTATTATGCTACAGTTTTTCCATTTCGGTTCCTATATATAAAGGTTTTTCCGCTTGAAAAAACAAATACAAAATAGAATTCTAACTTGATATTTTACCGTATGCATCCTTATTATACAACTATTTTACTGGATTTACGTCCCATTCAAGTAAACTTAGAACAAGTTTTTGATGCTGTCAAACATGTCTCCGAAGAAGTCCCCGATTGCCCGGAACATTAGGCTGAACCAGCCTGCTTTCTCAACCTTTTCTGAGGTTACCAGGTTCACTGTTTGCACTTGTTCACTTGCCATACCCTCAATTTTGTAGGTGTAAGTAATGGTTCCCGCTTTCGTCCCTGCCTCTACAGGAGCTGTCAGCCCTTCTCCTTCAAAGCTTGTCTCAAAAGTAGGGGTAGGATTCTCCGTTCCTTTAGGAACGAGGAAGTTAACAGCCTGCTCTGTAACAACAGGAGCCTCCGTCTCTTTCCCTTTCACTACAGGAGCAGTTTCTGCACCAGCCACTGCAGTTTTAGCAGCGACTACCTGTTTCACTTCAAAATTATCAAAGCCGTAGTCAAGGACTTTCTTTGTTTCTGTAAAACGGCTTGCGTTGCTGTCAGCACCCATAACTACACTGATTAGGCGCATTCCATCCCGTTCAGCTGTACCTGCAAAACAGTTGCCGGCACTTTGCGTATGGCCCGTTTTCAATCCGTCCAAACCTTCATAAGCAAACTGCTTAAAGTTCGTAATATCTTTGTTCGATTCCAGCATCCAGTTCCAGTTGACCATTGGCTCTGCATCGGTATCACGGAACTTGTAAGACTGAATCGCTGTAAATTCAGAGAAATCAGGATGATCTGTAATGATGTATTTAGCAAGGATTGCTGCATCCATTGCAGACATTAATGTTTCGCCCTCTTCTGATGGACGATATTTTGCAGGCATATCTGCACGGTCAAGACCTGTAGAGTTGATAAAGTGGGTTTTAGTAAGCCCCATCCGTTTAGCTTCCTCATTCATCATCTTAACAAATTCCTCTTCGGATCCAGCTACATATTCAGCCAGCGCAACCGTCGCGTCATTTGCTGAGCCTACCGCCATTGCAATATACAGTTCCTTTACAGTATGCTGATCACCCTCAGCGAGGAAAATACGAGAACCAATACTGCTTGCAGCATTTTCATGAACTGTGACAACATCATCCCAGGAGAATTCTCCTTTTTTGACTTTGTCGGCCACAATATATTCTGTCATCATCTTCGTCATACTTGCAGGTGCATATGCTTCATCCGCATTAATGGACATTAGGATTTCACCTGTGGTTGGCTCAATTAGCACTGCTGATCTTACGTTAAGGTTCAGCGTGTCCGGGGAAGGTACTTTAGCTGCATCTGTTGCTGTGGTTGTCGCTGTAGTGCTTGTACTTGTATTGGTATCGGCTGTAGCTACCTGAATGGAAGCATCGGCAGCAAAGGCAGCAGCTGGAATGACTGACATAGTCAGCATATTTGCTACCATAACGGTTGCAAGATGCTTCTTCAGTTTAGAGTTTTTTCTCTTGGCAGAATGAACGGATGAATGGCTGTATTTCTTCAATGGAATAAATCCTCCTCTAATTCTTTGAACAATATTCTATAAAGCATAAATGCAATTTAGTAGAATTGTTTTTCTAAGTATGTGGGGTTAAAAACGGTTCTGCGGGAATCTATATAATACGCTTCTCTATAGAGAAACTCTATAATTATGCGGTACGTTAGTAGATTCATGCTGTACAGCTTTCTAAAGCTACTAAATCAGCTCAGCAAGCACTGTTTCATTTTAACACACGACCTAGTGCAAAAAAAGACAGGCAGGGTTAATTTCACCCTGCCTGTCTCCTGTCAAGATATTCTATTAAAAATTACAAAGCGTAGTTAGGCGCTTCTTTTGTAATTTGTACATCATGCGGATGACTTTCACGCAAGCCTGCATTTGTGATACGGATAAACTGAGTATCGTTGCGCAGTTGATCCAGATTTTCCGTACCGCAATAACCCATACCAGCACGAAGACCGCCCATAAGCTGGTGAACCGTGTCGCTCAAAGGACCTTTATAAGCAACTCGTCCTTCAATACCTTCAGGAACAAGCTTCTTGTTCTGGTCGTTATCTTGGAAGTAACGGTCTGCACTACCTTTTTTCATCGCGCTTATGGAACCCATACCACGGTATCCTTTAAAGCGGCGGCCTTGGTAAATTTCAAACTCACCAGGACTTTCTTCAGTACCTGCAAACAAGCTTCCGAGCATAACTGCGTGTGCGCCGCCTGCAAGTGCCTTTGTAATCTCTCCGGAGTACTTAATACCTCCATCTGCAATGATTGGAATATTGTATTCACGTGCCACACTCGCACAGTCATAGATAGCTGTTACTTGAGGTACGCCAATTCCTGCAACGACGCGGGTCGTACAGATTGAACCAGGACCAATACCTACTTTAACTACAGAAGCTCCTGCTTCGATCAGATCGCGAGTCGCTTCACCAGTTGCAACGTTACCCGCGATAATGGTGAGCTCCGGATAAAGACTGCGCAGCTTGCGTACAGCTTCAATAATATTTTTACTATGTCCATGAGCAGAATCAATTGAAATCAAATCAACTCCTGCTTTGACCAGAGCCTCTGTACGCTCGTACAAATCTTGAGAAATACCAACTGCTGCTCCCACGACCAGACGGCCTTGAGCATCTTTAGCCGCATTTGGAAATTGAATAGCCTTTTCAATATCTTTAATTGTAATAAGACCTTTAAGGGTATTTGTATCATCAACAAGAGGAAGCTTTTCGATTTTATGTTTTTGCAGGATCTCTTCAGCTTGTTCCAAAGTTGTACCAACCGGTGCAGTAACCAAATTCTCGCTTGTCATTACATCCGAAATTTTAATGCTGTAATCGTGAATGAAACGCAAATCGCGGTTTGTCAGAATACCAACAAGTTTTTGCTGCTCATCAACGATAGGCACACCGGAAATGCGGAATTTAGCCATTACGCTTTCAGCATCGGAAACCAAATGATCTTTTGTCAAAGAAAAAGGATTTGTGATTACGCCGCTTTCGGAACGTTTAACACGGTCCACTTCTTCTGCTTGCTGTTCAGCCGTCATGTTCTTATGGATAATACCAATACCACCTTCTCTTGCGATGGCAATAGCCAAAGGCGCTTCAGTAACTGTATCCATTGCAGCGCTGATCAGTGGAATGTTAAGCTTAATATTCTCGCTCAGTTGAACCGACACATCTACTTGTTTAGGCAGAACCTCAGATTTACGAGGTACTAGCAACACATCATCAAACGTTAAACCTTCTTTACCAAACTTATCTTCCCACACCAGGATGTTCCTCCTTTATTTATATAGCCTTAAAGATCCGAAAATAGCCCCTTTTGAGAACTTTCGAGCGTTTTCTGAAAATATATTATTGCCATCTTAGCAAAGGCCCATTTGGGCTGTCAAGGAAAAGTAACCTACTGTGAAAGAGTGTATTGCACAGAGAAAACAAGTGTATCTGACATGCGGACAGACGCCAACTCAAACAGTAATTAGATATTAATTAAACAAAATAAAGTTTAAAGTGAACTTGTACATCTATTACATAGAATGCATCGTTTTACTGCAATTTATCGCTGTAAAATAAAAAAAACCACCGTCGTCATCGACAGTGGTTCTTTGCTTGGCAACGTCCTACTCTCCCAGGACCCTGCGGTCCAAGTACCATCGGCGCTGGAGGGCTTAACGGTCGTGTTCGGGATGGGTACGTGTGGAACCCCTCCGCTATCGC
>JAMBOW010000016.1 GCA_023715865.1 Neobacillus mesonae | reverse complement strand
CGGAGGGGTTCCACACGTACCCATCCCGAACACGACCGTTAAGCCCTCCAGCGCCGATGGTACTTGGACCGCAGGGTCCTGGGAGAGTAGGACGTTGCCAAGCACACAGAAGACACTATTGATTAAATTCGATAGTGTCTTTTTTTATTGTAATAAAAACAAAAATGGGAAATATTCTTTTTAAAATTAGTACCAAGTACTAGTACCTAGTGTTATAATGAGGTTATAAACATTAAGGAAGGTGAAGAGATGCATCAGTCTAAAGCTAAAATAACGGCAATCGGTACTTATGTACCCGAAAAGATTTTAACCAATGCTGACCTTGAACAAATGGTTGATACCAATGACGAATGGATCGTACAGCGTACAGGCATGCGGGAACGAAGAATTGCTGAAGACAATGAGTTTGTCTCTGATCTAAGCTGTAAGGCAGTTGCTGATATGATAGAACGATACACTGTTGATGTAACGGATGTCGATATGATCCTTGTAGCCACCAGTACAGCTGAGTATACTTTTCCTAGTGTAGCTTCTCGGATTCAGCATCATTTTAATATTAAACAAACAGGCTCGATGGATCTAGGTGCAGCATGTGCAGGGTTTGTTTATGGCTTACAGCTGGCAGACGGAATGATTTCCAGTGGAATACACAAGAAAGTACTTGTTGTTGGAGCTGAAACCCTCTCTAAAATTACAGATTATACGGATCGGTCAACTTGTATTCTTTTTGGAGACGGAGCTGGAGTCGTATTAATCGAGAGAGATGAGGATCATCCAAGCTTTATTTCGTCAATATCCGGCACTCACGGAATCGGTGGTGGACATTTATATAGAAGAACATTTGCTACGGAAATCGATGGGGTAAACATTGAAAACAACCCATTTCTTGTTCAAAATGGACGTGAAGTCTATAAGTGGGCTGTTCGTAATGTACCTGACGTTTCTTATAAGCTTATTAATCAGGCTGGAATACAGCCGGAGGATATTCAGTGGTTTGTACCGCATAGTGCCAATCTAAGAATGATTGAGTCCATCTGCGAAAAAGGCCCGGTTCCTATCGAGCGTACACTCACCAGTGTAGAATACAGGGGTAATACGTCAGCTGCCTCCATTCCTCTTGCTATTCAGCTTGGGCTGGATCATGGCCGTCTGAAATGTGATGACACGATGTTATTGTTTGGATTTGGTGGAGGTTTGACGTATGCTGGTGTTATTCTTCGATGGACTGTGCCAGATCGAAAATAAAACTTGTTATTTGAATCCTTAGTCACCCGGTTATTAAAAAGTATTACAAGAGGGCGTACCGATTAATCGGTACGCCCTCTTGTAATAACATGTTTATTGATTGCGAATTTTAGGAACAGTTATTTGGTCAAGGCAGGTGCTTTACGATGCTGTGTTCCCTGTTCGTAGCTGTAAGCAAGCTTGATCAAATTACCTTCATCGAAGGCTCTTCCCAAGAACTCAATACCGACAGGCAGTCCATCCGCTGTAAACCCAGCTGGAACGGTGATAGCCGGGAAGCCAGAAAATGGGCTAAGGCGGTTATTGCCTCCCGAATTTTGAGACTCACCAATAATTGCAGCAGCTTGGGTGGTGGTAGGGTACACAATAGCGTCCAAGTCATTGTCAGCCATTACTTTTAAGATAGATTCTTTCGTTACTTTGGTTCGGTTTAACACAATGTCTTTGTATTCTTCTGTTTCCAGTGTTTCGCGGGCATCACGAGATTTCATGGATTGCTCTTGAGCTAAGTCATAATTGCCTGAAGCAATAATTTCGGAAAGAGTGCTGTATGGAGCATCTTCGCCCAGTTCCTCTAAATAATCATTAAGCTGAAATTTGAATTCATAGCTGCTCAAGCTAGGATATTTTCCGATCAGGTCCAAGTTAGGAATTTTAATTTCTACCGCTGTTGCACCTAAAGCTTCGATTTCATCAACGGCATTGTAGATAAGATCTGACATTTCTTCTTCAGCTTCATTGCCGCTGGAGAACAGCTCGATAGCAACCCCTATACGTGCACCTTTAAGACCTTCCGCATCTAAGTAATCTGTATAGCTGTTCGGAATTTGTCCTACACTTGCGGCGGTTCCGACATCCTCAGGATCGTAACCAGCAATTGCATCCAGCATAATAGCTGCATCTTCGACTGTTCGTGCCATTGGGCCGCCTACATCCTGGGTAAGCGCGAGCGGGATGATACCGTCACGGCTAGCTAAGCCGATCGTTGGACGAATGCCCACAAGACTATTGAAGCTTGAAGGGATCCGAATGGAACCGCCCGTATCCGTACCTAAGCCGGCAGCAGCAAAGTTTGAAGCAATCGCCGCGCCTGTTCCTCCGCTTGAACCGCCAGGATAATGATCAAGTGCATACGGATTCAGTGTTTGTCCGCCGAGTGAGCTGGATGTTGTAATGCCGAATGCAAATTCATGCAGGTTCGTTTTGCCTAGGATGATGGCGCCTGCTTCTTTTAATTTCGCAATTTGCTCTGCATCCTCATCTGGGATAGAGTCTTTGAGGCACAAGCAGCCAGCAGTTGTCGGCATATCGCTGGTATCATAATTATCTTTAACTAGAATTGGAATACCGTGAAGAGCACTGCGGGCTCCTGTAGTTTTACGTTCTGCATCCAACTGTGCTGCGATTTCGAGCGCATCATCATTAATCGTCAGAACTGCATTCACCGAGGAACCCTGATCATCATATTGTTCAATCCGATCTAGATACATTTGCACGAGTTGAGTGGAGGTTAGCTTCCCTTGTTCCATGGCCTTTTGCATTTCAGCAATCGTAGCTTCCTCTAATTCGAAAGGCGTTATGTAGCTAAGTAGACGATCATGAATAAGATTTACATCCTCCACCGTGAGAGGTGTTCTTGGTAAGAAGGACTGTTGACTATAACCGGTCATAATCCCTGCATGAGCAACGGCGCTAATGGCGTCAGCATACGGACTGGATTGTGCGATGTCTTTGAATGAAATATCAGATGCAGGCAGGGAGAGCCACTCCTGTATCGCTTTTGCCGCAGCTTGTCTTTGAACGACAGGGCCAGAGAGTTCTTCCAAGCTGAATGAGACGCTAGCTGTCTCTGCGGCTTGCTTCAATTGTTCATAGAAATAGGCAGCGCTTGCCGGCTTTTTGGAAGCGGCTTGAGAAGAAGAGGAGCTGGATTTGACGGTCCCTGCTGCGGCAGCTGAAGTTTCAGAGGCAGGAATGAAGAACGAGCTGCTTAAGAGTGCGGCTGCGAGTAGGGCTTGTCCGCTTTTTTTCCATAGATGTATCGGTAGGTTCAAATTCATGTAAACACTCTCCTCAAAATATTATGTAAAGTATGGTGGTTAAATCAT
This sequence comes from Neobacillus mesonae, assembly GCA_023715865.1. GTDB lineage: Bacteria > Bacillota > Bacilli > Paenibacillales > Paenibacillaceae > Paenibacillus. Next base: position 45,175 of record JAMBOW010000016.1, on the reverse strand, counting down.
ATTCAATGTTAGATAATGTTACAATATAGTAGCAAACTCAATAAAACGATTACATATGTTATTTCCTTAATTTTTCTTTGTTTTTTAAGTGAATATCTTTCTGATTCAAAAACAGTAAGTCAGATAAAAGTCAGGCATTATCAATATTGTGTAATGTAATATGACATCTATTTTAGGGAAATCCCTATATTTAAAAGGAGGATGCTTCTTTCGCAGGCACACTAAAGGAATGATATAATGAAGGGTGTTATAGAAAGGAGAGTCACATGAAAGTACTTGTATTAGCAGAAAAGCCGTCTGTAGCACGTGAGATTGCACGGGTTATGGGAAGCCGCGAAAAACATAAAAGCTATTTTGAAGGACCGAAATACGTAGTGACTTGGGCTTTGGGCCATCTGGTAGGACTGGCAGAGCCTGAGGATTATGATCATAAATATGCAACCTGGGATCTTACAGATCTCCCAATTTTGCCAAAGCAGACAAAGCTGAAGGTGCTGCGGGAAACGAATCATCAATATAAAGCAGTTCAGCAGCTGATGAAAAGGCAGGACATCAAAGAGCTTATTATTGCAACGGATGCTGCTCGGGAAGGAGAACTGCTTGCCCGCTGGATCATGCAGATGGCTCATTTCAAGAAGCCTTTTAAACGCTTATGGATTTCGTCGCAGACAGATAAAGCCATTAAGGAAGGGTTTGCGAGCCTAAAGCCAGGGCACCAGTTTGACCGTTTGTATGAATCAGCGCGCTGTCGTGCAGAAGCAGACTGGATGATTGGCCTGAATGTTACGAGAGCATTGACTGTGAAATATAATGCCCAATTGTCCGCAGGACGTGTTCAAACCCCAACTCTCGGAATGATCATGAATCGGGAAAAAGAGATTACGAGCTTCCGTTCAGAAGAGTACGAGACGCTGTCAGCTGATTTCGGGAGCTTTCAAGCAATATGGCGTGCTCCTCAGGGAGATTCTCGTATATTTGATAAAGCTCGGACTGAGGAGCTTAAGCGCAAGCTTGAAGGCCGCTCCGTTAAAGTCGTTCAGGTCAAAAAAAGCGAGAAGGTTGAACCTCATCCACTCGCATATGATCTGACAGAGCTTCAGAGAGATGCCAATAAAAGATATGGTTTCTCAGCTAAGGAAACCTCAAATATTTTGCAGAGATTGTACGAACAGCACAAGCTGGTAACCTATCCACGCACAGACAGCAGATATCTGACTTCTGATATGACCGGAACACTTAAGGAACGATTGGAAAGTGTTGCTGTAGGTCCATACAGTTCACTGGCTAGACCGCTTCTTCGAGGTAGCCTTCCCATTACGAAGCGGATTGTGGACGACAGCAAAGTCAGTGATCATCACGCTATTATCCCAACCGAGCAGACCGTCCTTCTAAATCAATTGTCGAGTGAGGAACGTAAACTCTATGATTTGATTGTCAGACGATTTATCAGTCTATTCTATCCAGCAGCCAGATACGATGCAGTGCAGGTTAAGCTCGAAGCAGAAAAAGAATCATTTATCGTGAAAGGTACGACCGTTAAGCATCATGGGTGGCGTGAGGTTTATGGCGCAGAAGGTTACAGTGAGGAAGAAGATGACTCCTCGGATGAATCGTTTGATTCTAAAGGCAGCGGACAGCAGCTGCCAGAGCTTCGCGAGGGCGACAGCTTTAAGATTCAGCGCTGTATCATCAAATCGGGACGTACGATGCCGCCAAAACGATATAATGAAGCAGCTTTGCTTGCTCAGATGGAAAAGCATGGTCTAGGCACACCGGCAACCAGGGCCGACATTATCGAGAAGCTTGTAAGCAGTGATACAATTGAACGTCAAGGAAATGTAATGCATCCTACAGGCAAAGGTAAACAGTTGATTGAGCTTGCGGCTCCGCAGCTCCGTACACCTGAGCTCACTGCCAAATGGGAGTCTGAGCTTGAACGGATTGCTAAAGGGCAGGGTTCTCCTGAACCGTTCCTTAACGGTATTCGAAAGATGGCGGAAGAACTGGTTCGCAGTGTTAAGAATAGTACCACCGAATACAAACCTCATAATGTATCTAACAGCAACTGTCCGGACTGTGGTACTCGTCTGTTAGAGAAGAAATCTAAACGAGGTAAATTTTTGGTATGCCCTTCAACAGATTGCGGTTATAAGCGTTCTGCAGAGAAACGTCTTTCCAATCGCCGCTGCCCGCAGTGCCATAAGAAGATGGAGCTCAAAGAAGGAAAGGCGGGTATGTATGTTCAATGCCTTCCGTGCGGCATAACAGAGACAGTAGACAAGGACAAACAGCGAGTAAATAAGCGAGAGCAGCAAAAACTGGTCAAGCAATTTGAGAAGAAGGAATCATTAGGCTCAAACCTTGGGGACCTGCTGAAAGCTGCCATGGAGCAGAAGGAAGATAAATGATTTTGTGCTACGCCGCCCGCATAATGCTGCCTGAAAGTTGACAATCTAAGTGGCAGGGGGTGAGCGACACATGCCTTATCATAAACCGCTGAAAATTAAAAACCAGCAAAATAAGTCTAGTGTGCTAGAGGAAAGTAAAACACTTCGTCCGGCCAAGGCTGCCCACTATCCGCCAAGCTTAAACGGCATTCCAAAACAGGAATCCTAAGCTGCTTCCATTGGCTTAAGCATGGCTGCAAAAAAACCAGTTTCGGATACGAATCTGGTTTTTTTGTATTACAACTTAGAGTGCATAGAAGAATGATCACCCGCATAGAAAGGCAGCGGTTTACATAAAATACAGATCAGAGATGAAACCTCCCTCTACGTGGTAAATAAATCTTTCTCCTGTCTGATTTGCGTTCCATCCAGCCTCGTTGTCACTTGGTTTATGTAGAAGCTATAATGAGGATGGGGATAAGCATTCCCTAGGAGAGGGGGCCTGCCAGGATGCGTACTGTAATCATTCTATGGTTCATTTTTATTAATGTTGTAGCTTATCTTGTCATGTCAGAGGATAAAAGAAGAGCACAAAAAAGACGGGATCGAGTTCCGGAAAAAACTTTGTTTTTGCTTGCTGCCATTGGCGGTTCACTGGGCATTTTAATCGCAATGTACCGTAAGCGCCATAAAACAAAGCATGCCAGCTTTACAATCGGTATTCCGGTACTGCTCTTCATTAATGCCATACTGTATGGTTATTTCCTAAGCTGATGGCATTGTCATTGAAATGCTGGCTGATTCAAACGAATCCTTAATCGTTTAAATATAAAGTACATACAGAAAGGTGGCGTTTCTCATGTCGTTTTCCAAAATTATACTTGCATATGACGGATCTGAGCTAGCAAACAAAGCGCTGAAAAAGGCTGTGGAGTTAGCTAAATTATCTGAAAATACGCAGCTGGATATTGTTCATGTTTACGATTTTCCGCGCGTTTTTATAGGAGAAGGGCTGGCGCCCATTCCGCCATCCGTTAACAGCGATGTATATGAATTAGCTGAAGAGACGATAGATGAACTCAAGAAACGACTTGCAGATGAGCAGCTGGACGCTAAGGTTGAACTCATTCAAGGTTCTCCTGTAGATGTCATACTTGAATATGCCATACAGAACAATTCAGATCTTATTGTAATTGGCAGCAGGGGGCTCAGCGGAATTCGGGAATTTGTGCTGGGAAGCGTGAGTCACCGGGTCGTGCAAGAAGCTGCAGTACCTGTACTTGTCATTAAATAAAATAATAATTAAATTAATCACTCACCCCAAAACCAGTAACTTTCCTGCTCTTGATGGAAGCTGCTGGTTTTATTTTTGGTTACTTTTTATTAATATCCGAACATTCAATATGGTAAAGTTTTAAATGTTCGTCTTTAAGTTGACATCTGGTGTAGGGGATTGTTAAACTGTTAGAGGTAAATAGATTGAATCGAATAGGTATAATAAATGAATTAGAGCTGTAATGCAGATAAAAAAGAATTTGCTCGTATAAAGCCGGGGATATGGCCCGGAAGTTTCTACCCGGAAACCGTTAATTTCCGGACTACGAGGATATTATTGCTTAAAGCAGCGGGAATATGCGGACTGCAAAGAGTTAGCTGGTGCCGTCTTCTTTTAGATTGTATCCATGTTTCCTTTGTCCGTATGGCTGCTTACTGATATCTTCATATCGTCCGGAATCCGTATAGTATTTTCAAAACTCGTGGATTTCGGTTTTTTTTCGTCAGAAGAAGAGCCGCGGCGGATCTAAATCAAGGGAGTGGATGTCATGTCAGTGCAAGTAGCTGTAATTATGGGGAGTAAATCGGATTGGGAAACGATGAGTCATGCCTGTGAAGTACTGGACGAGCTGGATATTGCTTATGAGAAAAAAGTTGTTTCAGCTCATCGCACACCGGATCTCATGTTTGAATTTGCGGAAAAGGCGTATGAACGCGGAATTAAGGTGATCATTGCCGGTGCGGGAGGAGCGGCTCATCTGCCTGGAATGGTAGCCTCCAAGACGCTAGTACCGGTTATTGGTGTTCCGGTTCAGTCCAAGGCGCTTAACGGTTTGGATTCCCTGCTCTCTATCGTTCAGATGCCTGGCGGCATCCCTGTAGCAACGGTAGCTATCGGTAAAGCGGGAGCAACCAATGCGGGACTGCTTGCTGCACAGATCATCGGTGCCTTCGATGCTGATGTTGCTAGAAGAGCGCAGGAACGCAGAGATCGGATTCGCGAAGAAGTATTGGAAAGCAGTGATACATTATGATGAATCAGAACATTCAGAAGACACAAGTCTTTCCGCCTGGAGCAACGATTGGAGTACTGGGAGGCGGTCAGCTTGGACGAATGATGACTTTATCAGGTACAGCTATGGGCTACAATTTCATTACACTCGATCCGGCCGTGAATGCTCCCTGCGGACAGGTAGCCAAGCAGATCATGGCGGGTTACAGTGATCAAACAGCGGCTCGCCAACTGGCAAATGAATGTGATGTTATTACTTATGAGTTTGAAAATGTGGATGCAGAAGTTGCAGCTTTGCTTGAAAGCGAAGCGTATGTTCCGCAAGGAAGCAAGCTCCTGTATACGACCCAGCATCGTCTTCGCGAGAAGCGTGCAATTGAAGCAGCTGGTGTTCCGGTTGCTCCTTACCGTGAAATAACGAGTGCTGAACATATGAAGAAGGCTGTCGAGGAGCTAGGTGTCCCTTGCGTGCTTAAGACGGTCACCGGCGGTTATGATGGTAAAGGACAGCGTGTGATTCGCGATAAAGAGACAGCTCTTTCCGCTTATGAAGAGCTGGCAGGTCTTGGTACCGAGCTTGTGCTGGAGCAATTTGTTCATTTTGCCTGTGAAATCTCGGTTATTGCTGCACGTAACCCGCAAGGCGAAATAAAGACATTTCCTCCGGCAGAAAATGTGCATGTGAATAACATACTGCATACCTCGATCGTGCCAGCCAGAGTTTCTGCAGAGCTTCAGTTGGAAGCCCAGCAGCTCGCGGCCAAAATTGCGGAATCGATGGAAGCTGTGGGACTCCTTGCAGTGGAGTTGTTCGTGACGCGGGATGGTCAGCTGTTCGTTAATGAGCTTGCGCCTCGCCCTCACAACTCGGGTCATTATACAATGGAGGCCTGCAGCACATCCCAATTTGAACAGCATGTCAGAGCAATTTGTGGTCTGTCGCTTGCTGATACTTGTCTTTTAAGTCCTGTTGTGATGGTCAATGTCCTAGGAGAACATATGGAGGAAGTTACCAACCGATTTGCTAAGAAGGATTCAGATGCAGACGAGCTTGGCATTATTCCTAAACTTCATCTCTACGGTAAAGCGGAATCTAAGACTGGCCGGAAAATGGGACATATTAATCTGTTATGCCATGATGTGCAGCATGCACTGGATTGGATCGATAAAACAAACATATGGAGGAACGAACACGAATGATTGAACGTTATAGCAGACCCGAGATGCGGGCGATTTGGACGGAAGAGAATAAATTTAAAGCATGGCTGGAAGTTGAAATCTGCGCATGCGAGGCTTGGGCAGAGCTGGGTGTTATTCCGAAAGAGGACGCTGCTGTCCTTCGCGAGAAGGCAAGCTTTGATATTGACCGCATTTACGAAATTGAGCAGGAGACACGTCACGATGTTATTGCCTTTACCCGTACCGTTTCTGAAAGTCTTGGAGAAGAACGCAAATGGGTGCATTACGGTCTGACTTCCACAGATGTGGTGGATACAGCGAACGGCTATCTGCTTCGTCAAGCTAATGAAATTTTGGAGAAGGACATTTTGAACTTCATTCAAATTCTGAAAGATAAAGCGATAGAGTACAAGCACACCCCAATGATGGGACGTACACACGGTGTACATGCAGAGCCGACTACCTTTGGTCTGAAAATGGCGCTCTGGCATGAAGAAATGAAGCGTAACCTGGAACGTTTCCATCATGCTGCTGACAATGTGCAGTACGGTAAAATCTCCGGCGCCGTAGGTACCTACGCGAACATCGATCCGTTTGTAGAGGAATTCGTATGCAAGAAACTCGGAACAAAACCAGCGCCAATTTCGACACAAACACTGCAGCGTGACCGTCATGCTGAATATATGGCGACTCTTGCTCTCATTGCAACATCGCTCGACAAGTTCGCTACAGAAGTACGTGCCCTGCAGAAGAGTGAATTCCGTGAAGTGGAAGAGGCGTTTGCTAAAGGTCAAAAAGGCTCCTCCGCTATGCCGCACAAGCGCAATCCGATCGGCAGCGAAAATATTTCAGGCCTGTCCCGCGTCATCCGTGGACATATGCTGACCGCTTACGAGAACGTGACGCTTTGGCACGAGCGCGACATTTCGCACTCCTCTGCAGAACGTGTTATCCTGCCGGATGCAACGATGCTGCTGAACTATATGCTGAACCGTTTTGGCAACATCATCAAGAATTTGACCGTGTTCCCAGAGAACATGAAGCGCAACATGTCCCGTACCTTCGGGGTGCCGTTCTCCGGACGCATCATGACGAAGCTGATCGATAAGGGCTTCAGCCGTGAGCAAGCTTATGATACAGTTCAGCCTCGTGCAATGGAGGCATGGGAAACACAGCGCCAATTCCGCGACATCGTGGAAGCTACGCCGGCTATTACCGAAGTGCTCAGCAAAGAGGAGATCGAGGACGCATTTAATCCAGCTTGGCATCTGAAGCATGTAGATACGATTTTTGACAAACTCGGATTGAACTAATTCAAGGCTTATCAAATAAAATTGTGGAGTGATTAAGAGATGGCTTTATCCACTGCAGCAGAGCTAATTAACGCACCACTGTTATACAAAGGCAAAGTTAGAGAGTTGTACGATTTGGGCGAGCATTTTCTTATCGTCGTAACAGACCGGATTTCAGCATTTGATTATGTGCTGGATCCGGCCGTTCCGGAGAAAGGAAATGTGCTGAATAGGCTCAGCGCTTTCTGGTTTGACAAGACCAAAGAATGGATGCCGAATCATGTTGTTCATACAGATGTCGATCAGCTGGGAGACATTGTTCTGGATAAGGAAGCATTAAGGGATCGCATCATGGTGACAAAAAAAGCAGAACGCATTGATATTGAGTGTGTGGTTCGCGGATACATTACCGGCGGCGCATGGAGGCAATACCAAGCAAGCGGTACGGTTAACGGGATTAAGCTTCCGGAAGGGCTTCGCAAAAATTCAAAGCTGGACAAGCCAATTTTTACTCCGGCAGCCAAAAACGATGTCGGCCATGATGAAGATATATCGATGGATCAGATGAAAACCGCAGTAGGAGAGGCGCTTGCCCTTGAGCTTGAAGCGAAGAGCCTTGAGCTGTATGAGTTTGCGAGAGATTACTGCGAACAGCGGGGCATTATTTTAGCGGACTGCAAATTCGAGTTCGGGATGGTAGATGGAAAAGTTATTTTGATCGATGAGATATTTACGCCAGATGCTTCTCGCTTCTGGGCCAAAGAAAATTATCTACTAGATACCGAGATCGACAGCATGGATAAAGAGCCGGTAAGAACATATCTGGCTTCTACTGATTGGGACAAAAACAGCCAGCCGGATCCATTGCCGCAGCAGGTGGTTGAAGCGACCAGCAAGCGTTATAAGGATATTCTGAACAGACTTACTTCATAGTATAAAACTTTTATATTAGCAATCATCAGCATCATTAATAATAGTCCTGCTAGAAATTCAAGATGATTTTTAGGTTTACGCATTGATTTATGCTCTGATAAAAATCCCAAACATTCCTTAGGAGGAACTTCCGATTATGATAAAAGCTACAGTGTACGTTACGATCAAACAAAGCGTGCTAGATCCACAGGGTGTTGCCGTGCAAGGCGCGCTGCATTCCATGGGCTTTAATGAAGTGGAGAGTGTGCGTATCGGTAAATATCTCGAGCTGACGCTGGATACGAATGATCGTAATGAAGCAGAAGAACGCGTTAAGGTCATGTGTGAAAAGCTGCTCGCAAATACGGTTGTTGAAGACTACCGCTTTGAATTGGAGGTTTAATTCATGAAATTTGCAGTTCTCGTGTTTCCTGGATCCAACTGCGATATTGACTGTTTTAAGGCAGTAGAAGAAACAGTTGGACAGCCCGTGGATTATGTATGGCATACGGCAACAGATTTATCTGCTTACGACTGTATCATTGTTCCCGGGGGTTTCTCTTACGGTGACTATTTAAGATGCGGAGCAATTTCTCGTTTTGCTCCAGTGATGAACGAAGTAGCCAAGGCTGCTGAGCAAGGGAAATATATTATCGGGATCTGCAACGGGTTCCAAATCTTGACGGAAGCAGGACTTCTCCCTGGAGCGCTTCTGCGCAACACAGGCATGAAGTTCGTGTGTCACGACTCTGTGCTGAAGGTAGAGAACAACAACACGCCGTTCACACGCGAGTATGAGCTTGGAGAAGAGATTGTCATTCCGATCGCGCATGGGGAAGGCAACTACTATTGTAATGAAGAGACGCTTGAGACGCTCAAAGCGAACAATCAAATCGTCTTTACTTATAAAAATAACCCGAACGGCTCTCTGAATGACATCGCTGGTGTCAGCAATGAGCGCGGTAACGTGGTGGGCATGATGCCTCACCCGGAACGTGCCGTTAATGAAGTGCTTGGAACGACAGATGGCAAACGCATGTTTACTTCGATTTTGAACTCCTGGAGGGATCAGCATGACGCAGCAAGTATCCGCTAAAGAACCGACCGCAGCACAGATTGCGGAGCACAAGCTTTATCAGCAAATGGGCGTATCCGACAGTGAATATGATCTCATTGTGTCGTTCATGGGACGCCAGCCAAACTACACAGAGATCGGCGTATTCAGTGTTATGTGGTCTGAGCACTGCGCCTATAAGAACTCCAAGCCGCTGCTGCGCCGCTTCCCTACGACAGGCGAACGCGTTCTGATGGGACCTGGTGAAGGTGCGGGGATTGTCGATATCGGTGATAATCAGGCAGTTGTATTCAAAATTGAAAGTCATAACCATCCATCCGCGGTTGAGCCTTTCCAAGGTGCAGCGACAGGGGTCGGCGGAATTATCCGTGACATTTTTTCAATGGGGGCAAGACCGATTGCATCTCTTAATTCCTTGCGTTTCGGAAAGCTGGAAAGCGATCGTGTGAAATATTTGTTCGAGCACGTTGTAGCGGGTATTGCGGGCTACGGCAATTGTATCGGTATTCCGACCGTCGGCGGAGAAGTGATGTTTGACGAGAGCTATGACGGCAATCCGCTCGTAAACGCAATGTGCGTTGGTCTTATTGATCATGACAAAATTCAGCGCGGCGTCGCTAAAGGGGTAGGTAACCCGGTATTTTACGTGGGACCTCCGACAGGACGTGACGGTATTCACGGAGCTACTTTTGCTTCGGTGGAGCTTACAGAAGAATCCGAATCCAATCGTACAGCGGTACAGGTCGGCGATCCGTTTATGGAGAAGCTGGTTATGGAATCGTGTCTTGAGCTGATCGATACAGGCATCGTGCTAGGTATTCAAGATATGGGTGCAGCGGGTCTTACATGCTCCAGTGCGGAAATGGCAAGTAAAGCAGGAAATGGACTTGAGCTGTACCTGGATCAAGTACCTCAGCGTGAAGAAGGCATGACACCATACGAAATGATGCTTTCCGAATCTCAAGAGCGCATGCTGTTTGTTGTTGAGCCTAAGGACGAAGCGCAGGCTCGTGAAATTTTTGAGCGTTGGGGCGTTATCTGTGCAAAAGTCGGCAAAGTAACGGATGATGGACGACTGAAGCTGTACCATCACGGTGAAGTGGTCGGCGACATGCCGGTAACCGCACTGGTTGACGAATGTCCAGTATATAACAAACCGTCTTCCGTTCCAGCTTATTATATAGAAAACGAAAAAATCGACACCCTGCGTTATGAAGAAGTGTCGGACCTGACCGGAGCTTTGAAAAAAGTGTTGTCTTCTCCGACGGTATCCAGCAAAGCTTGGGTGTATGACCAATATGACTATATGGTGCGGACCAGCACTGCGGTTCGTCCGGGATCGGATGCGGCTGTCGTGACGGTACACGGTACACGTAAAGGTCTTGCGATGACAACGGACTGCAATGGCCGTTATGTGTATCTTGACCCTGAAGTGGGCGGGAAAATCGCTGTCAGTGAAGCGGCGCGCAACATCGTTTGCTCCGGAGCAGAGCCTCTCGCGATTACAGATAACCTGAACTTTGGTTCGCCGGAGAAGCCGGACATCTTCTGGCAGATGGAAAAAGCGGTCGATGGCATGGCCGAGGCTTGTAACGTGCTCGGTACACCGGTTATCGGTGGTAACGTAAGCTTGTACAACGAAAATGCCAAAGGCGCGATTTACCCAACGCCTGTTGTCGGTATGGTTGGGCTTGTACATGATACAGACCACATTACGACACAAGGCTTCAAGAAGGAAGGAGATGTCATCCTTCTTCTGGGAGATACCAAAGGGGAGCTTGGCGGCAGCGAGTTCCAATACGCTGTTCACGGCTTGACGGAAGGTCGTCCTCCTCAGCTTGATCTTGAAGTAGAGAAGAAGCTGCAGCAAGCCGTGCTTGGCGCGATTCAAAAGGGCCTTGTACAGTCCGCGCATGACTTGTCTGAAGGCGGGCTTGCAGTAGCGCTGGCTGAAAGCTGCATTAGCGGCGGCGTGGGTGCAAGTGTTAACTTTGCAACTGACCTTCGCGGCGACATTGCTCTATTCAGTGAGAGTCAATCCCGTATTCTGCTGACGGCAGACAAAGCACAAGCAGAGGAGCTGGAAGCGTTCGTGAGAAACAGCGGCGTTCCAGTGCAAGTGATCGGACAAGTAACAGGCAGCAATCTTAAATTGGAGTTGAACGGCACATCAGCTGTGGACGAACCGGTAGCGGTTCTGAAACAGGTCTGGGAGGATGTTATTCCATGTCAGATGAAGTAAAGACCCCGCAGTTTTGGACCGGCGATTATTACAACGAGGGTTCGGGCAAAGAGGGATTGTTCGATAAATTGAAAGAGGAGTGCGGGGTGTTCGGGGTGTACAGACACCCCGACGCTGCCTCCTTGTCTTATTATGGACTTCATGCTTTGCAGCATCGCGGTGAGGAAAGTGCCGGGATGTGTGTCAGCGACGGCACTGAGTTTCACTATCATCGTGGAATGGGTCTGGTCAAAGAGGTATTTACCAAGGATCTCATGGCTTCCCTATCTGGTGATATTTCCATCGGCCATGTCCGCTATTCAACCAGCGGTGACAGCAAGCTGACGAATGCTCAGCCGCTGGTGTTTAAATACCGTGACGGGGACCTGGCCGTTGCGACGAACGGAAATATCGTCAATGCTCCGGAGATTCGTAAGGAGCTGGAGCAAAGCGGGTCGATCTTTCAAACGACGAGTGACACCGAGGTGATTGCGCACTTAATCGCGCGTTCACCTAAGGATCTGGTTGAGGCGGCAAAAGACGCATTTCGCCGGATCGTTGGAGGATATGCCTTTCTAATCATGACAAACGATCGTTTGATTGTCGCTTCAGATGCCCACGGACTGCGTCCGCTGGCCATGGGGAAACTGGGCGATGCCTATATTTTTGCTTCGGAAACCTGTGCGCTGGAAACCATCGGCGCTGAGTTGGTACGAGATATTGAGCCAGGAGAGATGCTGGTACTGGATTCAAACGGGCTTCATGAAGACCGTTTTGAAGAGAAGAAGCACCGGAAGGCGCTTTGCGCAATGGAGTACATCTATTTTGCGCGTCCGGACAGCGACATGAATGGAGCGAACCATCATGCAGCCCGGAAACGGATGGGCAGCAGGCTGGCGATCGAATCGTTTGTGGATGCGGATGTCGTAACTGGTGTTCCGGATTCGAGTATTTCCGCGGCAATAGGATATGCCGAGCAGACGGGGATTCCTTATGAGCTCGGAATGATTAAGAACAAGTACACAGGACGTACCTTTATTCAGCCGAGCCAGGAGCTGCGCGAGCAGGGCGTAAAGATGAAACTGAGTGCGGTGCGCCGGGTGGTAGAAGGCAAGCGTGTTGTGATGATCGACGACTCCATCGTGCGCGGAACGACATCGCGCCGGATCGTGAATATGCTTCGCGATGCTGGAGCTACTGAGGTGCATGTGCGTATCACTTCACCACCTTTCAAGAATCCGTGCTTTTACGGAATCGATACGCCGAACCGGGATGAGCTTATTGCTTCTTCCAAATCGATTGAAGAGATCTGCCGGGAGATTAATGCCGATTCTCTGTCCTTCCTCAGTCCCGAAGGCCTGATTGCTTCTATAGAAGGCAATCATCAGGATGCATATAAAGGCGGCTTATGCCTGGCCTGTTTCGATAATGATTACCCGACGACGCTGGATTTCAAGGATGCGAAGGCGGGCTGCGGCTGTTAATACGCCGCAGCTACACAAATGCTCCATGAAGAGCCGCCCTGTATTTGCGAAGCAAACAAGGGATGGCTCTGATGGAGCAGGCGCGCAGCGCAGAAAGCTCTGCCGAGACCAGCGTATTTGCCGAAGGCAAACAGCGGAACGTCCAGCAGAGCAATCACGCGCAGCGTGAGTACTTCAAGAGCTTCGCCGAGAGCCCCACGCATGTGCCAAAGGCAAACAGTGGAAAGCTCTTACGAAGCCCAGCGCGCAGCGCAAAGAAATCTTCACCGTGAGCCTCAGCGCATCTGCCGCAGGCAGACAGCGGAATGGCTCAAGTGAAGAGATGCGCGCAGCGCAGAAAGCACAATGCTCCAAAAGTAGAGCGGGTCTGAAAGACGACAGCGATTCCTAGCACCACAGTAACCATAGCAGGATAAAACCAAACTCCGGTCCGCGAAACCATTTTGCGGGTGTCCAGAGGGGCCGCGGCCTCTTTGGGGTCCTCCCTGTCAGGGAGGATTTAGGAGGGTGAATTTATACAAGGACGGTGACCAAGTTGTCAGAGGCATATAAGAACGCAGGCGTAGATATCGCGGCGGGCAACGAAGCGGTTGAAAAAATGAAGAAACACGTGAAACGTACATTTCGCCCTGAAGTTATGACAGATCTCGGTGGATTTGGTGCCCTGTTCGGTCTGAACAAGGACAAATACGATGAGCCTGTACTGGTGTCCGGTACAGATGGAGTTGGAACCAAGCTGAAAATAGCATTTGCCATGGACCAGCACGATACGATCGGCATCGATGCTGTGGCGATGTGTGTGAACGATATCGTCGTTCAAGGCGCTGAACCGCTGTTTTTCCTCGACTATCTGGCATGCGACAAAGTCGTACCTGACAAAATTGAGGCGATTGTGGCCGGTATTGCGGAAGGATGTCATCAAGCAGGAGCTGCTTTGATCGGCGGTGAAACGGCAGAAATGCCAGGTATGTATAGTGAAGGGGAGTACGATATTGCCGGCTTCACAGTGGGTGTCGTAGATAAAGCCAAGATTATTAACGGCAGTACGATTGCTCCTGGAGACACGGTCATCGGTCTTGCTTCAAGCGGAGTACACAGCAACGGTTTCTCTTTGGTTCGTAAATTGCTGCTGGAGCAGTCCGGATATCGTCTGCAGGATGAGATTGCAGAGCTTGGCGGAACACTCGGTGGTACACTGCTTACGCCAACCAAAATTTATGTGAAGCCCGTATTAGCACTTCTGGATGAAGTAAAAGTTAAGGGAATGGCGCACATCACAGGCGGAGGGTTTATTGAAAATATCCCGCGTATGCTTCCGGAAGGCGTTAACGTGGAAATTGACCACGGCTCTTGGCCGATTCTGCCGATCTTTAAGCTGATGCAGGAAAAAGGCAGCATCTCAAACCGCGATATGTTCACGACCTTCAATATGGGAATCGGTCTTGTTCTCGTAGTAAGCGAAGCAGATGCGGAAAAAACTCTTTCCACCCTTCGTGCAAATGGAGAGGAAGCCTATACCATCGGTCGTGTAACAGAAGGCGGCGGAATTGTGACCTTTACTGGAGTGGAAGTCTAATGTCCAGCTATCGCATTGCTGTGTTTGCTTCGGGCCAGGGCAGCAATTTTCAGGCCTTGGTCGATGCAGCAGCCAGCGGAAAGCTGGATGCAGACATTGAGCTGTTAGTCAGCGACAAACCAGAGGCTCCGGTGGTACAAAAGGCGAAAGCTGCTGGTGTGGAATGTCATTTGTTCACGCCCAAAGAGTATGCTTCCAGAGAAGCCTACGAGCAGGAAATCGTAGACAAGCTGGAGGAACGCAGAATTGATCTTGTAGTTCTTGCGGGTTATATGAGACTGCTGACTCCGGTTGTGGTTGAACGTTTCGCGGGCAGACTAATTAACATTCATCCTTCGCTGCTTCCTGCTTTTCCTGGGAAAAATGCGATTGGGCAGGCGCTCGACTACGGTGTGAAAATGACGGGAATAACGGTACATTTTGTAGATGGTGGAATGGATACCGGAGCAATTATTGCACAAAGAGTCATCCCGGTTGCACCGGAAGATACAGAAGAAACACTCGCTGCCTCGATTCATGAGATGGAGCGTGAGTTATATCCGGAAGTCGTATCTTGGTTCACGAAGGGGCTTGTTGAGCTCAATGGACGCAAGGTAACAGTTGATGAGAATCGTGTCAGAAACTGAAATGCGATTGCTTCAAGAAGCGATATTTCTCGGGAAATAAACTGCAATTTTTCGATTTAGAATCAGCATTAAAATGTGATAAACAAGAGGAGGATCTTAATCGTGGGTATTAAAAGAGCGCTGGTCAGCGTTTCGGATAAAACGGGTATCGTGGATTTTTGCCGTGAGCTGTCTAAAATGGGTGTAGAAATCATCTCGACAGGAGGTACTAGCAGCCTGTTGTCGAAGGAAGGCGTACCTGTTATCGGGATTTCGGATGTGACAGGTTTCCCGGAAATTATGGATGGACGCGTCAAAACGTTGCATCCTGCTGTACACAGCGGACTTCTTGCCGTTAGAGACAATGCCGAGCATCAGCAGCAGATGAAGGATTTGGGTCTGGATTATATCGACCTTGTTGTCGTTAACTTGTATCCATTCCAAGAGACCATTGCCAAACCAGGCGTTTCCTACGAGGATGCGATTGAGAACATCGATATCGGCGGTCCGACCATGCTTCGTTCTGCAGCCAAAAACCATGCTTTTGTCAGCGTAGTTGTCGATGCGCAAGACTATGATCAGGTGCTTGCTGAGGTTCGCGAGAGTGGAGATACGACCCTGGCGACTCGTAAACAGCTTGCAGCAAAAGTCTTCCGCCATACGGCGGCTTACGATGCCCTTATTTCCGATTATCTTTCAAATATCAATGGGGATCCGCTTCCTGAACGTTATACTGTAACTTACGAGAAAGTCCAAGATTTGCGCTACGGTGAAAATCCGCACCAGCAGGCCTCTTTCTATCGCAAGCCGCTGGCACCAAATGGCACACTGACTACTGCAGAGCAATTGCACGGTAAAGAGCTGTCCTACAATAACATCAACGATGCAAACGCAGCATTGCAAATTGTAAAAGAATTTGATGCACCAGCCGTAGTTGCTGTTAAGCATATGAATCCATGCGGCGTGGGTACCGGTGAAAATATCTTTGAAGCTTATATGAAAGCTTACAATGCAGATCCGACTTCCATCTTCGGCGGAATCGTAGCTGCTAACCGGACAATCGACAGCGATACTGCGGCTAAGCTCAGCGAAATCTTCCTTGAAATCGTCCTTGCACCGGACTTCACTTCGGAAGCACTGGAGATTCTGACGAAAAAGAAAAATATCCGTTTGCTGAAAATGGGTGAGCTCGGCTCTGCGAAGGAACGTAAAAGCCAGTTTGTTGTTACATCCATTGATGGCGGAATGGTTGTACAGCAAAGCGATGTTCATTCTATTGACGAGAGTGACCTTCAAGTCGTAACTGACCGTGCACCGTCTGCAGAAGAGATGAAGCAGCTGCTCTTCGGCTGGAAAGTGGTTAAGCATGTGAAGTCCAATGCCATCGTGCTTGCGGCTGATGATATGACTGTGGGTGTAGGTGCGGGTCAAATGAACCGTGTCGGTGCTGCAAAAATCGCGCTTGAACAAGCAGGTGACAAAGCGAAAGGAGCCGCTCTTGCTTCCGATGCATTTTTCCCAATGGGCGATACGGTTGAACTTGCTGCTAAACACGGCATTACTGCCATTATCCAACCAGGCGGTTCAATTAAGGATGAGGAATCCATTAAGGCAGCTAACGAGCACGGTATTGCTATGGTCTTCACAGGCGTGCGCCATTTCAAGCATTAATTAGCAGCATAAGCAGTGATACAGATGGTGAAAATTAAAGTTCTAAAATAATTAGATCATTAAATAGTTCGTATAGAAAATAGAGAGACAGAAAAGCAAATACTTTATAAGTTAGTAGAAAAAGCTTAAATGATATTCTTATCATTAAGATAACTTGGAACCAGAGCGTTATCCGCATATTTTTCAAAAGGGGATTTGAACGGACAACAGCGGAGCGTGATCTGACCATCATTTAAACACGGAGGCTGAGGGCTTTGCGTACATCGCAGAGCTCCTCAGCTTTACACTAGATATGAGAATATAAGGAGGCACATATGGATATTCTCGTTATTGGCGGCGGCGGACGTGAGCATGCGATTGTATGGTCCTTGTCGAAATCCAAGAGATCTGACAAAATTTACTGTGCACCAGGCAATGCTGGGATCGGTCAAATCGCGGAGTGTGTCCCAATTGCAGTTAGCGAGTTTGATAGATTGACCGCATTTGCATTAGAAAAAGAAGTCGGGCTCGTTGTGGTCGGACCGGATGATCCGTTAGCAGACGGGATTGTCGATGCATTTGAAGCTAAAAATATTCCTGTCTTCGGTCCTCGGAAAAACGCTGCAGAAATTGAGGGCAGTAAAACCTTTATGAAGGATCTGCTTCGGAAATACAACATTCCTACAGCAGCCTATGAAAAATTCGATGACTATGAAAATGCACTTACTTATTTGCGTTCACGCTCTGCACCGATCGTGATTAAAGCTGATGGACTGGCAGCAGGTAAAGGTGTAACGGTGGCTTACACTATGGATGAGGCGGAACAAGCACTGCGCAGCATGATGCTCGATAAAGTGTTTGGTGAAGCTGGTTCACAGGTCGTCATCGAGGAGTTTCTGGAAGGCCAGGAAATGTCCATCCTTGCTTTTGTAGATGGAGAAACAGTTAGAGCTATGCCGGCTGCCCAGGATCATAAGCCGGTGTATGACGGGGATAAAGGACCAAACACGGGCGGTATGGGAACCTATTCGCCGCTTCCTCACATTGATCCAGCCATTATTGACAAGGCTATTGAAACGATTGTCATTCCTACAGCGAAAGCAATGGTTTCAGAAGGTCGCCCATTCCGCGGTGTACTGTTTGCTGGGCTTATGATTTCGCCCGATGGAACACCGAAGACGGTGGAGTTTAACGCACGTTTCGGTGATCCTGAGACTCAGGTAGTGCTTCCTAGGCTGAAAACAGATCTGCTCGAAATTTTCTTGGCAGCTGTGAACGGTACGCTGGCTGACATGGATATCGAATGGAGCGATGAGGCAGCGGTCTGCGTGATTCAGGCATCTGGCGGCTACCCGGCATCTTATCCAAAAGGGATTGTGATTACCGGGCTTGAGGAGTCAGGGGATGCACTGGTGTTCCACGCTGGAACTGCTAAAAATGACGCCGGAGAATGGGTAACGAATGGCGGCCGAGTGCTCGGGATTGTCGGGCTTGGCGCATCAATAGAAGAAGCGAGAGCCGATGCCTATGCAGCAGCAGAACGCATTTATTTCGAAGGGAAACATCAGCGGAGTGATATTGCAGCCAAGGCGCTGGTATAATTTTAAGAGTGAAAATAAGATGCTAACCATAACGACTTTTTTGTATGCTGGACTGCAAAATGTCCATAATACAAAGAGGTCGTTTTTTCTTATGGAAAACAATTGAAAATAACCCCTTGTCAAATCAATAGGAAAGGTATATTATAAAGACATAGAAATTATCTTAAATTTAAGATATTAAAATTGAAGATGTTTTACAAAGCACACAGCTAAGATATAGATTGGGAAATTAAACTAAAAAATCGGAAATTATGAATGGAGGAGTTTAATCATGTTACAAACAGCAGGAATTCACCATATTACAGCATTTGTGAGCGATGCTCAGCGAAACGTCGACTTTTATGCAGGTGTGCTGGGACTTCGTTTGGTTAAGAAAACGATCAACTTTGATGCACCGGAAGTATATCATTTCTACTTCGGGGATGAGAAGGGCAGTCCAGGTACGATCATGACGTTCTTTCCTCAGGCTGGTGCACGTAAAGGCGTTGTCGGAGGCGGGCAAACCGGAGTGACCGTATATGCGATTCCTCCGGGCAGCATGGATTTTTGGAAAGAAAGACTCACTTCATTTGAGGTTCGGTTTGAAGAGAAGCATCGCTTCGGAGAGACATATATCCGTTTCCTAGATAATGCGGGACTTGTTCTAGAACTCGTAGAACGTGAAGCGGGTGACCTGAATACCTGGTCCTTTAACGGTGTACCTACTGATAAGGCGATCAAAGGCTTTGGGGGCTCCATCCTGTATAGTCTGGCTCCGGACCAAACAATTCAGGTGCTGGAAAATTTCCTTGGACTTCACAAAATTGCTGAAGAAGATGGCTGGGTACGGTTCGAGGGATCAGGAAATTTGGGTAATATTATAGATGTTAATAAGATAAAAATCGCGCCGGGACGCGGTGGTTCTGGAACCGTCCATCATATTGCATGGCGGGCCAAAGATTTTGAAGAGCATGCGGCTTGGCAAAATCAAGCGGTTGAAGCAGGACTTCATCCGACAGGTATTATTGACCGTCAATATTTCAATGCCGTATATTTCAGAGAACCGGGCGGCATATTGTTTGAAATTGCTACGGACCCTCCTGGGTTCGCTAATGATGAATCGCCTGATAAACTGGGTGAGAAGATTATGCTTCCATCCTGGTATGAGCCTCGCCGTGAAGCGATCGAGGAGAATCTGCCGGACGTTGTTGTTCGTGAAATTAAAGGAGGAACTAAAGTATGACTATGAAGCATATATATCGTGAAGGCAGTAATTCATTAGCACCGACCATTCTATTGCTCCATGGCACGGGTGGAACGGAGACGGATCTTCTTCCACTGGCAGAACTGGTATCACCTGAGTCCAATGTGCTCGGCGTGAGAGGCAACGTAAGTGAACACGGAATGCCGCGCTTTTTCCGCCGCCTTGCTGAAGGTGTATTTGATATCGAAGATCTGATCTTCCGCACCAAGGAGCTGCATGAGTTCCTGGACGAAGCAGCTGAGAAATACGGCTTTGACCGCCGTAATGTTGTTGCCATCGGCTATTCCAACGGTGCTAATATAGCGGGCAGTTTGTTGTTCCATTATGCGGATTCGCTGAAAGGAGCTATCCTGCACCATCCTATGGTACCGCTGCGGGATATTGTACTGCCGGATTTAGCTGGCGCCCCTGTCTTTATAGCAGCAGGTAGAAACGACCCTATGTGCGCTCCGCAGGAATCCGAGGAGCTTGAGGAGCTGTTGAAAAATGCAGGCGCTGACGTGAAAGTACATTGGGAGAATAACGGCCACCAGCTGAGCCGAACCGAAGTGGTTAGTGCAGCTGCCTGGTTTAAGGATCAATTCAAAGCTTAAGCTTCCATATAACGGGGATACTGAAGTTGTCACGCTAAAGTGGCTACTCGCGTATCCCCGTTTTTTTGCGGTATTGAAGAGGGGTTACCCCAGTCCATTTTTTGAAAACTCTTGTAAAGTAGCTCTGATCATTAAAATTCAGCCGGGTACAAATATCGGAAAGAGGAAGTGCTGTATATTTTAACATCTTTTTGGCCTCAGCAATACGTTCCCTCTGAATGTAATCGGTAATCGATATCCCGGTCTCCTTTTTGAATAAGGTCGATAAATAGCTGGGGGTCAAATTCACTTGTGCCGAAAGACGACTTAGTGTCAGCTCCTCCAGCAGATGGTTATAGATATATGATGTGCAATCCGCGATTTCTTTGGAAAAATGGCTTGTCCTGCTATTCTTGACCCGTTCTGTAAATTCAATCAAAGCTTCCTGCTGAAGCTGTTCCACTTCCTTGGGATTCTTCAGCTCTTCAATTCGGCGGATATATACATCACTGAGCGTGTATGCAAGTTCTGGCAGCAAGCCGCCCTTCATAGCGGCACGAGTTGCGAGTGTAATGCCACTGATCGCGAGATTTTTTTGGCTTCTGATGTGGCTCCTCTTGGACAAGACAACGTTGCTCGGAAGGTCCGATGTAGATAACACGGCGATCAATTTCTCTGGGTCACCTTCACGGATACAGGAGAAGAGAGCTTCCTCTTGTGTCAGCTCATGATGGTAACGTTCATGGTCACGACGCATCGTCACTTCCTGTTCAATCTCTTTTTCCAGCTCGGTATTCTCTTCTGCCTCCGCAACATAGGTGATCTGCTGCTTCATCATGACGCTCCCGTCAAGCGGCCTGCGGTTTGCCAGGTAATACATGAGTTCACCCAGATGCTGCAGCTTCTTACGGTTCATTACTGTTAATTGGCTGAAATAATATTTCCATGATTCATATTGATATATTGGAGCATTTACATCGTACATCAAACTTAAAATAACATCTTTAGAATAGGGCTCAAGCAGAAGTGGTCCGGCAATCCACTTTCCCTGGTAGGTTCCTGGTTCGTCAACCAGATGTAATACGATAAAATATTCACCGAGTGAAGTGGTTTTAACCAGAGGCATATCTTGAATTTCATGTTCCTCCGTATGTAACAGTGAATTCAGCATTTCCTCCGTTTTGGGATATATGGCCGCAGGCGCCTCATTATAGCTATGCACTCTCTGCACGCATTGATTCGGGGTTATCAGCATCATAGGCACTTGATAGGCATGAAACACAAGCTCACTGATGATTTGAAAATCATTGGAATTTTTCATGAAGTACACACTCCAAATGAGTTAAAATTAATGATAAAAATCGAAAAATAATACCATAAATCTGTATGCCTATATCTTACTATAGACCTATATTCGGAAACAAATAAAGTGATTTCATGTTCTTAACAATATCTTATATATCAAAATATCGACCTAAAGGGGTGCAGTCCTTCTATGAAACTAAATGTTAATGAAATTCTAAGCCAGATGACACTTGAGGAAAAAGCGTCACTTATATCCGGAAAGGATTTTTGGAATTTAAAAGGGATCGAAAGACTTGGTGTGCCTTCCATTATGGTGACTGACGGGCCGCACGGACTGCGCAAGCAGGACGGCAGTGCAGACCATCTTGGGCTGAATGCCAGTGTTCCAGCTACAGCTTTTCCGACAGCATCGGGTCTTGCAAGCACTTGGGATCGTGACTTGGTTGAACAGGTGGGCGCAGCATTAGGAGAAGAGACACAGGCCGAGGATGTTGGTGTTATTCTTGGACCTGGTGTGAACATTAAGCGGTCCCCGCTGGGCGGACGCAATTTCGAGTATTTTTCCGAGGATCCGTATTTGGCATCTGAAATGGCAACGAGCCATGTCAAAGGTGTTCAAAGCCAGGGCGTGGGCACATCCCTTAAGCACTTTGCCGTTAACAATCAGGAGCATCGCCGGATGAGCACGGATGCGATCGTAGATGAGCGCACCCTCCGTGAAATTTACCTGGCTGCCTTCGAAGGTGTTGTCAAAAATGCACAGCCTTGGACGGTCATGACTTCCTATAACCGGATTAACGGTACTTATGCAGCAGAGAATGAGTATCTGCTGACTGATATATTGAAAGGTGAATGGGGTCATGAGGGCATGGTCGTTTCCGATTGGGGCGGCGTTAATGAGGCAGCATATTCAATCAAGGCAGGAAATGAGCTGGAAATGCCATCCTCCGGCGGAGTTGGGACAAAGAAAGTAATCAAAGCCATCGAGGATGGAACGCTTCCTTTGGAAAAACTAGATCAAGCCGTAGAGCGGATATTAACCTTAATCGCTAAGGTCGTGGAACACAAAAAAGAAAATGCGACCTATGATAAAGACCAGCATCATCAGCTTGCCCGTAAAGTGGCGGCCGATACCATGGTGCTCCTGAAGAACGAGGATGAAGTGCTGCCGCTTAAAAAAGCAGGGAACATTGCATTAATCGGGGCTTTTGCAGAGAAACCGCGTTATCAGGGTGGAGGAAGCTCGCATATTAATCCAACTCGTAAAGATGATGTAAGAGAAGAGATGAAGAAGCTTGCAGGAGATGCAGCAAGCTTTACTTATACAAAAGGCTATAACATTGAAGAAGATGCACCTAATGATGAATTAATCAAGGAAGCTCAGGAAGCGGCGAAGCAAGCTGATGTAGCCGTAGTGTTTGCAGGACTTCCAGATCGTTATGAATCGGAGGGGTATGATCGCTCCCATATGTGTCTGCCGGACAATCATCATCGTCTGATCGAGGCCGTTGCCGAAGTTCAGCCGAATACGGTTGTCATATTAAGCAATGGCTCACCTGTTGAAATGCCTTGGCTTCCATCGGTCAAAGCCGTTCTGGAAGGATATCTTGCTGGTCAGGCATTTGGCGGTGCGGTAGCTGACCTTCTGTTCGGTGAAGTAAGCCCGTCGGGTAAGCTTGCGGAGTCCTTCCCTAAACGTTTGGAAGATAATCCTTCCTATCTTTACTTCCCGGGTGAAGGAGATAAGGTAGAGTATCGGGAAGGCCTGTTTGTAGGCTACCGTTACTATGACAAGACCAAGACCGAAACCTTATTCCCATTCGGACATGGACTTAGCTATACAACCTTTAAATACAGCAATTTGAGTATCAGCGCTAAACAATTCAAGGATACCGATACGGTTGAAGTAAGCGTGGATGTGACGAATACTGGTAAATTAGCTGGAAAGGAAATCGTTCAGCTGTATGTTCGTGATGTAGAAAGCAGCGTAACTCGTCCGGATAAGGAACTGAAGGGCTTTGGCAAAGTGGAGCTTGCTCCAGGAGAGACCAAGACAGTTACGATGACGCTGGGCAAACGTGCATTTGCTTACTATAATGTAGATTTGAAGGATTGGTATGTAGAATCTGGCGAATTCGAGATTTTGGCAGGCAGATCTTCTGCGGCTATTGAACTCACAGAGACGGTTCGCGTAGAATCAACTTCTAAGCAGCCCAAACGTGTATTCACTCGGAACACGACCATCGGAGACATCCTTGCTCATGAAGATTCGGCAGCGATCGTGAAGGAAGCTGCTGACGAGATGGCGAAGCAATTCGCACAGATGGGTGAAGGCGATGAGGAAGATACTTCCGCAGACATGATGGGTGCAATGATGAAGTATCTGCCGCTCCGCAATATGGTCGTTTTCAGCGGCGGTTCGTTCTCAGAGGAGCAATTGGAAGAGCTGATTCGTAAGTTAAATGCGTTGGATCAATGATGAATTTTCTATTCATTAGATCTGCCCTAACTTAGTATCAAGGAGAGAAAGTAACCCGCAGGGCTAATTAGCACTGCGGGTTGTTTCTATTGGCTGCTCCGGATTCTATCGGTACACCTAAATTCCGATTTCCCGCATGTTTTTCATTACGTTCTCGACCCTGCTGTCCAGATCTGTTCCGTTATACTTCATCAGCTTCAGCTCGCTTAATATTTTGCCATCCCTCATGAACAAGATCCGTTCCGTTCTCGCTGCAACCTTCGCGTCATGAGTAACCAGCATAACCGCTGTCCCTTCTGCGTTTATTTCAGAAAAGATGTCCATAATCTCCTGGGCAGTTTTGGAATTGAGTGCTCCTGTAGGCTCATCGCCGAAGATGATTTTTGGACTTGCCATCAGGGCACGGCAGATGCCCGCCCGCTGGAGCTGGCCTCCTGACAGCTGTGTGATGTCCCGATTCTCGAGCTCTGCAATGCCTGCTCTTGCCATCAGCGACTTTGCCTTTGCCGAAATGGCAGCGGCGTTTTTTCGGTTTCCGCGCATAGACGGCAAAATGATGTTGTCGAGGATATTTAAATTTTTCAGCATGGTAGGCTGCTGAAAAATAAATCCCATTCGGGTTCGGCGAATATCTGCAAGCTCATCTTCAGAGGCCGCTGATAGATTCATGCCGTCAAAGATGACCTTACCGCTATTCACAGCATCTGTTCCGCTCAGAGCAAACAATAGTGTTGATTTTCCTGAACCTGAAGGTCCCATAATTGCAACGAACTCACCCTCGCCCATTTCAACAGACACGCCGTCGAGAACATGGCGTTGTTCACCTTCTTCACCAAACGATTTGACGATTTGCTCACCGATGATCATCTTCTTCATATGCCTACCCCTTTATATTCTCAAAAATTTGGATTCTTTCAGTGCCTGATGTGCCGATGATGGTCGCAATCAGGACCAAACAGATTATCATCAGCGGGCTAAGCAGATACGCCGAAAACGGATCCACTGTAAAATGAAACGTCGATGCTCCGAATGAAGAGATCGCCGCACCTGCAAGCAGCTCTCCGAGTGTGTTCGCGAGAAGCGTGCCAAGAGCAATGCCCACAATAAGAACAAATGCCGATCGTGCAACATACTGCGCTTTAATATCAGAGTTTGTAAAACCAAATGCCTTCATGAGGGCTATGGAATAGCGGTCCTTGGCAACAAGCAGCTTCATAAATATTAGAGTGATCAGTACGATGACGATCAGGGCTGTAAATGCTGCGGCATAGGAGGCTTTTTCGACAGAGCTTATGGTTGAACCGAATGTTTGGGTAACATATTCATCAATGTCTGTAACTCTGGCTTGTTCAAACATAGCGGCATACTCCGACACTCTATGGTCTGTAACGGTTTTGTCCAAGAGCTCGGCGCAGATGATGCTCCACATAATAGGCACCGAACTGTCGGTGAATACGGCCTTTGCGGTCTTGCCCCCGTTGGTGATGTCGGAATAGATCCCAGTCACGGTAAGATCTGTTTTCTTCCCATTGATGACCAGTGCTAGCTTATCTCCGACGATTTTGTCCATTTCCTTGGCGTTTAAGGCCGAAAGCGCGATTTCATGTTCTGCAACCGGTGCACCGCCCTCGGTATAAGCGATAGGGAATATCGAATGGTCACCGAGTTCAACTTTAATATTCTCCTCTGTTCCTTCCTCAGTTCTTGTCTGAAAAGTCTTTGTCGTCAGCACGGTGTATTTGGAAATCGCACTGTCGCCTTTCATCGTGTTCGCGATTTGAGCAGATAAATCGGAAATATTACCAGCTTGCTGTATGTCAATGCGCATATCGTAGTTTCCGATGCCCATGTAGCTGGTGAAGCTTTTGGAGGAGATCGTGTTGTAGAGATTCTGCGGCACAATCAGAATAAAAGAAGAGATGACCAGTACTGCAAGCATAGTGGCGTACAGTTTTTTTCTAGCGAGAACATCTTTTATACCAAGAAATATATTGGTGTTCCATAGCCGGCTTCGGTTCAGGGTAAAGCGCTTGGCACCGGTCTTTTTGTCCTGTGAGATGCCAAATCGTATCGCTTCCGCAGCCGGTATTTTTTTAAAACGGTTCAGCACCATGCTGACATAAGTCACAATGGCAAGGAAAACAAGCATTATGCCAATGATTCCAAAAAGGAATGCATGTGCCGAATTCATGCTTTCTCCCATATACAGGCGTATATTTTCAAGAAGCATCTCCTTAAATACCAGCGAAAGGACAAAACCGAATATGCTCCCTGATGCAGCAATGAGTGTATATTTTGCAAGATAGATCTTTTTGATGTCGGAAATGCGCATTCCTATAGCTTTCATGACGCCAATTTCACGGTAATCGTCTTCGATTTTCGCGAGGAGTGTAAAACGAATGCACATCCACGCAATAGCAACGATAAGAATGCTGACGAGAAGAATAATTCCAATCATCATCCCGTCTGAAATAGCGTTCATCATTTTGAATAGGGGATATGTAACCGTTGGCCCGTTCGCTTCCAGTCCTGCTGAGGCATAAGCGGTTTCGAACGAGGAGAGCTCAGACATATCCTTTAATCTGAACTCAATGAGATACTCTGTGCTGCCATGTTTTTTTATATCCGCGAAATCATGATCGCTCACAAGAAATCGCTTTGAGCCGGAGAGCGAGGAATTCATCTGCGAATCGCGAAGAAAGCCTGTAATGGTAAGTTCCTTCCCGCCGACTACAGCTTTATCGCCGACCTTTGCGCCGCTGTCTCTCATATAGCTGATCGGAACATATAGCTGTCCGTCCGTTACGGTAATGATCTCCCCTTGAAGATCAAGAAGATAATCGAATGTTTGGCTCTGTGTGCTGAAGCCGTTGTCCTGGACGCTATTGGCAAGCGATGAATCGCCTAACTGGATCTGCGCGCCATCGATATTAAGAAATTCAATCACTTGATATTCATCGACTTGGTCGTTTTGCTCCGAAAATGTCGCCAGCCTCTTCATATCTATATCACCGGAATGCATCTGCATAAAATGCGGAGTTTCTGCCTGCGACATCAGCGTGTTAAGCGAACCTGAAAGATTTACAATAAGTAGGGCCGCGAGCGAAACAAGCGCAGCTGCGGCAGCAACAAATAGTGTGGTCGTGAGCGTAATCGCCTTGCTCTTCAAAATGTCATTTCGGATGATTCTTGAATACATAAGCCACCTCTGTTCTGCAAGCTAAATAACTATTCGGGTAAAATTAAGATTTGCTCAGTTCGCCGATTTTACAAATGCTTCAAGTTGCTCACCGTTCTCTTTCATCTTCATTGCCAAACATTCGCATAACGCTCATCAGACTGCCGCTTTCGGCACCGAGCATCCTTTCTGCGTTGAATACAAACGCATGTATACGTGCTGCTCGTTCCTCGCTGGTCATTTCGACCATATCCTCATCAAAAACGGTATTCGCATAAATCACGATCATCTCCATACATTCATACGGGAACGGGGTGTTGAACAAACCTTGCTGGATGCCCTCGCGGATAATTTCTGTCATAATCGGTGTCACGCCATGAATGATGACCTTTTGGATCTTCTGATGCATTAGCGCATTCTCCGGTTTGTGAATATGCTCCATTATTTCTTCGGTGCTGCCTCCGCTCAAATTGAGAGCCATCACAACACGAATGATGCGTTCGACCACCGGAATGCTCCTGTCTGCGGCGACCTGCTGTGCAGCGCTTAGAAGAAGGTCGCTGTACCGCTCAATCAGCGCATTCATAATGTCTTCCTTCGACTTGAAGTGATGATAGAGCGTTCCCCGGGCAATGCCGACTTTTTCGAGAATATCGTTTGTACTCGTTCCGTTAAACCCTTGCTTGCTGAATAAATCTTCAGCCGCATCGAGAATTTCCTTTCTCCGTTCTTCGGCTGTTTTGACAATCCTCATCTATTTATCCTCCTCGATTCCAATGACCGACTGCCTGTCGGTTAAATCATAACATGGAATTTTTTTCAATCAATAGAATGTAATGAGATTTTACATAAAAATAACAAAACAGATCAGGCCGTTACAGATCACATGCCAAAGGGAGCTCACTCTTGTAAAGGCTGGCTTTGACATGATGTCCATATTTAAAGGAACGCTTGTTCCTATTCTGGTTTGGATATAGAATAGGAGTATATTTCCAAACCTACATACGGAAAGAGGAATGCGAATGCAAAGAACGAATGTAGTCTACTGCGTGATCACAGATGAAACCTGCTCCAAGGTCCTCATGGTTAACAACCTGGATAACGGACGCTGGTCACTGCCCGGCGGTGCCGTAGAGGAACACGAGACATTAGAACAGGCGGCAGTCAGAGAGACGAAAGAAGAAACAGGCCTGCATGTGAAGGTAGGAGAACTTGCTGCCGTGAATGAGTGCATCATTGAGAAGCGGAACGAGCATGTCCTGTTTTTTACATTCCGCGGTCAGCTGCTTGGAGGCAAGCTGCAAATAAATGCTCCAGAGGAAATCGGGGAAATTGCCTGGATTGATTTGGAGAGAGCCGGTGAGTTTATGCCGCTTCCTTCTTATAAAGGTGGACTTAAGGCTATAGTGACAGGAAGCATCGGAATTACATATAAGGACGAAGGTACGGCTTAGAGTTTAACTGATTACTGGGAGAGAGAGGGTTGGTGAAAGAATGCGTATCCTGCAAGTAGCAGAGGACAATTTTAGAACAGCGAACAAGATCCTTGCAGATCTGGAGCTGTTTAAGCTATGGAAAGACGCTGGTGGAGAACCGATATTGGTCGGAGCTGCTGCTTACGAGCTCATAATCAATCCGGATATTGATTTGGAGATTTACACGGATCAGCCTGATGTACTGAGCGGCTTCAAAGTGCTGGAGCATTGTGCAAGAAATCCGAAGGTCATCAAAGCAAGATATTCAAATCATTTGGATGATGAGGACAAAGGAATTTACTATCGACTGGATTACAAATCCGACGATGATAACGTATGGAAGATTGATATGTGGCTGCTTGCGCATGATCATCCTGGGCCCTGTGCAAGGGATTTGGTGGAATCGCTTAAAGCCTCGCTGACAGAACAACACCGACATTCTATATTAACAATTAAGCAACAGCTGCAATCCGAACCAGACCTTAATATTCCATCCATCCAGGTCTATGAGGCAGTGCTTGACCATCAAATCAGAACTTTAGAGGAACTGAAAGATTGGTGCAAGAGTCGTGCCGAACAAGGGCTCACGTTTTGGAAACCGCAAAATTCTTCTGAATGATAGCGGGCAAGGATGTAACTTATGCTCTTGATACGCGTCTATATGTATACTCGATTCTTGCTTTTTGAAGGCTTGGAATCGTAAATACATCATAAACAAGACAGAGGATGAAGAGAAGAATGAACCCAACAGTAGCAGACATGATGAAAGCATACGCCGAGGACGCTGTTGAATTTGCAGAGCAACTAGGTGTGGAACTCGACTACAGTGAAGAAAGCATCAAGAGACTGGAAGAGTTGCTGCAAAGATTTCACGAAGAAATACCTCGCGGCTTCAGAAAGTTGTTTAAAAAGGGGCCGACAGAGCATGACAAAATCCAAATGTCCAAGATGTGGGGCGGGTACTTGGGGGAGACGATCATCCGGCACTTGGGCGGAGAATGGCAGCCTAGCAGTGTATCAGAGGATACGATTGCGATTGTCGTAAGCAGTACAATAAATGGAGAAGTGTACCCTCATGAAGTTTACCCTCCCTCTAGAGTGTACCGCAGAATCATAAATGGACCGGAGGATAATGTCTGGACTTATTATTGTGTTCTTAAAGATGATCTTAGCTTTGATCCTGCAGAGCCTAGAAGTCTTAAAGAGATGCTGGGTGAATACTATCCTGACGAGGATTAATGCTTTAACTCTAATGATTCATCAATAAAGGGTCAGCTGTAAAGCAATGCTGTGCTTATGACTTGTATCTGATGCTCCTTAATTTCGCAGCCAATTTGAAAAATATCTCATGGACCTGCAAAATGAGAGAGCTGAAGTGGAGCTGGCATAGGCACAGTAAAAAAGATGGCAGCTCTGTGACTGAGTTGATTTTATTTTGGTGCTGTGTTACGCTTACATTACATAACAACCACATATCTTAGAAGCATCGTTTAATGGATTGTTACTGCTTAAGACAGGCAAAACCTAAACTGATGGTGAAATGACAGGCTCCTTGGCGGAGTGTGCTTTTACCTTGAGTTTAGGTTTTTTTTGTTTTCTGTCCCCGGAAGACTGCCGGCGTCTTCAGGAGACATGACATGAAAACGATAAGCCTGTGAACCATTTAGGACCTTAATCTTTTTTGTACTCGTATCACGTATTCACTGTTAACTTTAGATCAATACATCTATAATTCGCAATTTCTATATTTTTATATGAAGAGAGGATGTTAGTGATGACAATAGCGAAAAAAGGATTCCCTGAAAACTTCTTGTGGGGCGGAGCAACAGCAGCGAACCAGCTTGAGGGAGGCTACAACCTGGGTGGAAAGGGTCTTTCTACCGCAGATATGATTGCACATGTGCCTAAAGAGCTTCGCAAAGGCGGTCATGCCATGGACATTACGTCGGACCGTATAGAACAGATTCTTGCTGGAGAAATTGAAGAACGTTTTCCAAAACGTCACGGGGTCGATTTTTACCACCGATTCAAGGAAGATATCGCTCTCTTTGCTGAGATGGGCTTCAAGGTATTCCGGATGTCTATTCATTGGGCCCGTATTTTCCCGAACGGTTATGATGAAACACCAAACGAGGAAGGCTTGAAGTTCTATGACGAAGTATTTGATGAGCTTCATAAATACGGAATTGAGCCGCTCGTAACACTGTCCCATTATGAAACACCGCTGGGTCTTACTCAAAAATACAACGGATGGGCAGGCCGCGAAGTCATCGACCATTATGTGAGATACGCGGAGACGGTATTCAAGCGTTATAAAGACAAGGTGAAATACTGGCTGACGTTTAACGAGATTAATGTCATGCTGATCAGCCCATATACTGGCGGAGGAATCTTGGTGGACAAGGTTGACAGCAAGCTCCAAGCGGCCTTCCAAGCGCTGCATCACCAGTTCGTTGCAAGTAGCTTGGTGACAAAGCTTGCACATGAAATTATTCCAGGTTCCCAGGTAGGCTGCATGCTGGCCCGTATGGAGACATATCCTAAAACCTGCAATCCAGCGGATGTAAGACTTGCACAGCAGGAAAACCAAATCAACCTGTTCTTTACCGATGTTCACGCTCGCGGGAAGTATCCGAACTACATGGCTCGTTACTTTGAAGAGAATAACGTGGTCATCAAACGCGAGCCGGGCGATGATGAAATTCTGCTTAACCATACAGTAGATTTCATTTCCTTTAGTTACTACATGAGTGTGACAAAATCAGCCTCTGCAGACCAAGAAGAGATAGAAGGTAATTTGGCGGGCGGCGTGAAGAATCCTTATCTTGAGGCATCCGACTGGGGCTGGGAAATTGACCCGATCGGGCTTCGGGTTACACTGAACAATTTATGGGATCGTTACAATAAACCGCTCTTTATCGTAGAGAATGGACTCGGTGCATATGACAAGGTCGAAGAGGATGGCTCTATTCATGATACGTACCGGATCGATTACCTTAGAAAACATATTGAGCAAATGAATGAAGCAATTAAGGATGGCGTAGACCTGATGGGCTTCACGAGCTGGGGACCGATTGACCTTGTCAGCATGTCTACATCTGAAATGTCCAAGCGTTACGGATTTATATATGTCGATCTGGATGATGCTGGCAACGGAACACTTGCGCGCTCGAAGAAGGATTCCTTTGAATGGTTTAAGAATGTTATCGCCTCTAATGGAAAAGTACTTTAAAGCAAATTGCATTGCAAAAATGCAGGTGATCAGGAACGGTTTCGAGACGGATTAAATAAGCAAACGGGTGATAGAATGAACAGCCCGACTTATGTGCAGGATATAACAATCGAGAGAGGATTGAACAAATATGACAACTCCATTTCCTAAAGACTTTCTATGGGGCGGCGCCGTAGCTGCCAATCAGCTGGAAGGGGCATATAATCAAGACGGTAAAGGACTGTCTGTCCAAGACGTGCTGCCGAAGGGTATTGCTGCGCCGAGAACAGAAGAGCCTACTCCAGATAACCTGAAGCTGGTAGGAATAGATTTTTATAACCGATACAAAGAGGACGTCAAGCTGTTTGCCGAGATGGGATTTAAAGTATTCCGTACATCAATTGCTTGGTCACGCATCTTCCCGCAAGGAGATGAGCTTGAGCCGAATGAAAAAGGGCTGCAGTTCTATGATGACTTGTTTGACGAATGCTTGAAGTACGGCATTGAGCCTCTGGTAACCATCTCTCATTACGAGACACCGCTG
Source organism: Neobacillus mesonae (assembly GCA_023715865.1). Taxonomy (GTDB): domain Bacteria; phylum Bacillota; class Bacilli; order Paenibacillales; family Paenibacillaceae; genus Paenibacillus. The sequence goes on along the minus strand of JAMBOW010000016.1, from coordinate 12,899 downwards.
CACCTGTCCAAGACTTATAACGGCTGGGTTAACCGGAAAATGATCGGGTTTTATGAGCGTTATGTGAGAACATTGTTTGCTCGTTATAAAGGAAAAGTGAAATACTGGCTGACGTTTAACGAAATCAACTCCATTCTGGAGGAGCCGTTTATGAGCGGAGGCATCTTCACACCGAAAGAAGAGCTCTCCAAGCAGGATCTGTATCAGGCAATCCATCATGAATTGGTAGCAAGTGCTCTTGCTGTGAAGATCGGTCATGAAATGATGCCAGAAGCAAAAATCGGCTGTATGGTGCTCAGTATGCCAACGTATCCGCTGACACCAAACCCGGATGATGTCGTTAAAGCTATGCATGCAGAGCAAAGAAACGATCTGTTTGCCGATGTGCATGCCCGTGGGTATTATCCGAAATACATGGGTCGTTACTTCAAGGAGAACAACATTAATATTCAATTTGAAGAAGGCGATGCCGAAATTCTGAAGCACACTGTCGATTTCATTTCATTCAGTTATTATGTCAGCATTTGCGAAACAGCGGATCCCGACAAACGGAATGAAGGTAAAGGTAATTTGTTCGCTGGTGTACAAAACCCTTATCTGAAAGCGAGCGAATGGGGATGGCAGATTGATCCTCAAGGCCTTCGCGTTACACTTAACAAGTATTATGACCGTTATCAAAAGCCGCTCTTCATTGTAGAGAACGGACTAGGTGCCATTGATGAGCTTGTTACGGATGAGCATGGAAACCAAACCGTAGTTGATGACTACCGTATCCAGTATTTAAACGATCATCTGGTTGAGGTCGGTAAAGCGATCGAGGACGGAGTCGAAGTTATGGGCTATACTTCCTGGGGATGTATTGACCTTGTCAGCGCGTCCACAGCAGAGATGAAGAAACGCTACGGATTCATTTATGTAGACCGCAACAACGACGGTACAGGGAGTCTTGAGCGGTACAAGAAGAAATCATTTGATTGGTACAAAGAAGTCATTGGTACACACGGAGCAAGTCTTACAGATCCAGCTGCCAGAAAGTAATTAACGAATATTGGCACCTTCGGGACTGTTAAACGCTTTCATTAAACCGTTGTCATTTGGCTGCTGATATGGTAAGATAGGCCTATAGCTAATATATTACTGGATTGTTACTGTTAAATCAGGCAAAACCAGAAGCGGGGCTGCAAATACGCTCTGCTTTGGTTTTGCCTTTAATTTTTTGCCAGTACAAGGTGATGTGAACAGATGAAAATAGCGAAGGTGCTGAACAACAATGTTGTGACTGTCATCGATTCGAGTGGCAATGAGCAGGTTGTGATGGGGCGGGGTATCGCCTTTAAGAAACATACGGGAGACGCTATTGATGAGTCCCTTATCGAAAAAGTATTCTCACTTGAGAGTAAGGAAGTATCGCAGAAACTGAAAACGCTTCTGTCCGATATTCCCGTTGAATATGTTGAATGCTCGGATGAGATCATCCGCTATGCTGAAACCGTGCTCGGTGAGAAGCTGCATGAAAGCATCTATATCTCGCTGACGGATCATATCCATTTTGCGATAGACCGCCATCGGCAGGGAATGCAGCTGCGCAACGCGCTGCTGTGGGAAATTAAACGCATGTACCGTAAGGAGTTTGCCATCAGTCAGAAGGCGCTTAATATCATTGAAGAAACGCTTGGTGTTCTCCTGCCTGAAGACGAATGCGCATTCATTGCGATGCATCTCGTCAATGCCCAGATGAATGGTGAGATGCGGGAAACGATCAGCATTACGAATATCGTTAAGGATATTTTAAACATTGTAAGACGAAGCTTTATCATTGAGCTGGATGAAGATTCGCTCAGCTACTATAGGTTCTTAACGCATTTGAAATACTTTGCACAGCGGGTCATTGCAGGGACTGCGATCGAAGGGAAGGAAGAGGACAACCCGCTTCATGACCTGGTCAGCAAGCAATATCCTGATGCTTACGCTTGTGCAATGAAGATTAACGACTATACCCGAAAAATCTATGGAAGGGTGTTGTCGAAGGAAGAAATATTATATCTGACCATTCATATTGAGCGGATCGTCAGAAACGAACAACCAACTGAATAATATGGGATTGTTACTGTAGTGCAGGCAAAACCTAAACGTTGAATCAAAGATAAGATTTTTTACTTGTCTTGGTTTCAGTGTTTAGGTTTTTTTCTTACCGATTTTTAGGTTTCAACGCACTTTTCTTATTATATTTTTTGAAGGAGCAAACCATCATGGATAAACAACAATTGTCCAAAGATATACTGAAGCTGGTGGGCGGCGAAGAAAACATTGATCAAGTGACTCATTGTATGACCCGTCTTCGGTTTAATCTTAATGATAACGACAAGGCTGATAAAAAGGCACTGCAAAATACACCTGGCGTCATGGGTGTTATGATCAACGGCGGACAGTTCCAGGTCATCATCGGCAACGAGGTGCCTAAAGTGTACAACGCACTGGTCGGCAATATGAGTAAATCGCCGGATGCCGGAACTAACGTATCCACTGAAACGAAGAAAAAGAAAAATCCGCTGAGCGCGTTGTTCGACTTTATCTCCGGCGTATTTACACCGATACTTCCGGCCATCACCGGAGCGGGGATGATCAAAGGGATTGTCGCCCTGCTTGTCACGTTCGGCTGGATGACAGAGACGAGCTCAACGTATCAGATTCTGTCAGCTATTGGGGACGGAGCGTTCTACTTCCTGCCGATTATCTTAGCGATTAGTACAGCACGCAAGCTGGGAAGCAATATGTACATCGGGGCAGCGATCGGTGCATCAATGCTCCATCCGACCTTGACCGCACTGCTTGGAACAGGTGAAAGTATTACGTTAGCCGGACTTCCTGTTATAGCTGCAACCTATTCATCATCGGTTATTCCGATTCTGATCGCGGTATGGCTCGCTTCTTATGTGGAGAAAGCCGTAGATAAGGTTACACATGCATCACTTAAGTTGATTATTGTTCCAACAGTGACTCTACTTGTCATTGTTCCTGTGACACTTATTGCAGTGGGTCCACTAGGTGTTATTATCGGTAACGGTTTAACTGGCGGGTTCTCCTGGTTGTTTGATAACACCGGTCTTTTTGCAGGACTTATCATTGGTGGAACCTTCTCGCTCTTAATTATTACAGGTATGCACTATGCACTTGTACCGATCATGATCGGATCTATTGCTACTTTGGGTTACGATTACCTCATTCCTATGATGATGGTAGCCAACTTTGCGCAGGCCGGCAGTACGCTCGGTGTAGCGCTTAAGGCTAAAAATAAACAAACAAAATCACTAGCAATGTCTACAAGTGTGACAGCATTTATGGGAATTACGGAGCCAGCGATGTATGGGGTTAACATGAAGTATAAAAAGCCGTTTATCGCAGCCCTGATCGGGGCAGGCATCGGCGGCGCCTTCATGAGCTTGTTCCATACAAAAGCTTATGTTGTCGGCGGTCTTGCCGGACTGTCCGGTATTCCGATGATCATAGGTGAAACTTTCGTGTATGCGTTGATCGGCCTTCTTATTGGTACAGCTGCAGCAACAGTTCTGACTTATATTCTTGGATTTGAAGAAGAGTCTGCAGCAGAAGAACCGGCAGTTAAGCAAGCTGAGACACAGAGCACTGCCGCTTCACAAGCTGCTGTGACTGCTGAAGCAGAAGCTGCGTCTTCCGTTTCATTGAGTGAGGAAGAAGCAAGTGTAGCAGACCAGGAAGTTTACAGCCCAATCACGGGTGAAGTTAAACCTCTGAGTGCAGTCAATGACCCTGCGTTCTCCGAAGAAATCATGGGACAAGGATTTGCCATCCAGCCGGCCGAAGGACGTGTTGTATCTCCGATTAACGGAACCGTCTTCTCTCTATCCAAGAGTGGTCATGCAATTGGTCTTGTAAGCGACAGCGGTGCAGAAATGCTGATTCATATTGGCATTGATACTGTGAAGCTGAAAGGACAATTCTTTAGTCCGAAGGTGCAGGCAGGAGCTAAAGTATCTGTAGGGGATCTTCTGATGGAGTTTGACCGGATTGAGGTCGAAAAGGCAGGCTACGAAACGATTACTCCTGTCATCGTGACCAACATGCATCAGTATGGATCCATTGAATCTGCAGGAAAGACAAACGTTCGTGAAGCGGAGCTGATCTATACAGCTAAAGCTTAGTAAGTTAATAAAGAGCTGATGGTACTATTTATAATCATTAGGCTTAATCTTATTGAAGAAGATCTCGGTATTTGCCGGGGTCTTTTTCTATTTGCTGAAAATATGATTACTTCTTACTATCTCGCTGCATCCATTTACATGCGAACAAATATTCGGTATGATGATGAATAGTGGTTATATATTCCAATGCAGGAGGTTGTGTTAATGGGTAAAGTCATAGGTTTTGAACTCAATAGTCAGGATCCTGAACGTGCACGTGAGTTTTATTCCAAAGTATTCGGGTGGAAGATTTCAGAGCCGAACTGGGGGTATTATCCTGTTACGACAGGAAGCGAGGAAGCCCCAGGAGTAGGTGGCGGCATTTCCAAGGGGCCGCAGGATTTTCCCCACGGAACACGAATACAAATTGAGGTGGAGGATATTGAAGCCGCCATCCGTGAGTCAGTAGAGCTTGGAGCCCAAATGGTCAGAGAGAAGATGGAGTTTGATCACTTTTACTTGGCTTATTTGGTAGATCCCGTCGGTAATGGGATTGGATTAATTCAAAATAAATAAGAATCAGGAAAAGTGGATCTGAGCTACAGGTCCATTTTGTTTTCATAAAACGGAAATATACTCTGGCTGAGAGTTGAGGGGGATATGTTTTTGATCAGAATAAGGAGTATACTTGTATGTCTCTTTTTGATTGCGGGTTGTCAGACGGATGCTGAACCTTCCCCGGAGCATATTACATTGTCCGAAGTATATCCGGGTGATATTTTAGATGTAGATCATATTGAACTCATTGATGGAAGCAGTGGCAACCGGATAATGATAGATGACTTCGCAGAAGTACAGAGCTGGATTAGTCGGATTGAGGACATCACATTCACTCCCGAAGACAGTCAAGAAGGTAGTGTAGGGTACATTTACGGGCTGGGGTTTTACGAAGGAGAAGAGATGAAGCTTGGGTTTAATCCCCACTATATTGACGGTGTTTATTATGAGAGCAATCCTGATTTTATGAAACATGTTATCGATTTGTTCGAGGACAAATTTGAGAAGGATTTTTAAGTTTGTATTGATGGCTATAGAGCAGGAAGAGATTAGGCTATAAATAGCAGACTCATTATTCCAAGGGGTAGATCATAGGAGGTATACTCATGCGGTTGTTTCATTTTAGTGATGATCCGGCAATTCATACGTTCGAACCTAGAGTAATCAATAATCAACATGATGAATCTGCTAAAGTGTGGGCCATTGATGCAGAGCATGCGGCGCATTATTATGTTCCGCGCGAATGTCCAAGAATTTGTGTACATGCTTCAGAAGGGACAAAGGGTTCGGATAAGGCTCTTTTCTTCGGGATGTCAGAGACGAACAGAATGATCGCGATCGAGTCAGCTTGGTATGACCGGGTGCGGCAAGGCCATATTTACAAATACAGTGTTAATGCGGATGACTTTCAATTGTATGATGCGAATGCAGGATATTACATATCAACCAAAAGTGTAAGACCCATAGCAGTTGAGCGGATGGATGACCTCATAGGGGCCATATTACAGGAAGGCATCGAGCTTCGAGTTACCCCTTCACTGATGCTTATGAAGGAGAGGGTCCTGGCTTCAACCCTTCACTTTTCCATGATCCGAATGCGAAACGCAAGTCAATAGAAATAAGAATATGGCCCACCCATATTATGAATGGACCAATGCATTGTTTTTATGCTTGTGTAAATCCCCTGCATCATTCTTCGGGGACATCTGAATGAGAAGCGACTTGCAGGAGTATATCAGCTCAATACAAAACCTCTATTACTCCGCTTCCTTAATTGCCTCAGCCAATATTTTGCGGAAAGCGACTTCCTCATGATCTTCAAAGCCTTTGAAAATAACATCCTTAATATCCTCGTGGTTAAAAAAGGCATTGGAATCTTCAGTCAAGTTCCCATGTGGATAATAACAAGCAACGTAGTCCCAAGTGTTCTGAGACTCGGTATCATTTTGCAGTCGTCCGTAGATCATCAGCTTCTGCTTCCATTCCTTGATACGCACAACAGAGCCGATGGGAAGCAAATCCTGTTCGTAGTTCAACGTCATTGATAGTTCCTCCTTTGCAGGTCAATGCTCTTATTTAACCATATTATTTAGGGGACATGCAAAAACCCTGCACCTGATGCTCTGCTGCTGCTTAGAAACATCAGACCCAAGATGTATTCTTTCTACATCCATATGCTGATGTATTGGCCCGGTCCTTCGTATAACATTATCAATTGAAAGATGCTTTTCTACGAACAAATCCTACAAAAAAGGTGTGAAACAATTGATAAAGGGCTTATATGAGGCACATTTGCCTGTCAAAAATTTAGAACTTTCCATGGAATTTTATACAAAGCTGGGTCTGCAGTTTGCTTGGCGTGATGAAGATACGGCTTTCTATTGGATAGAGAAAGGGAGAAGCTGGATAGGTCTTTGGGAGGGTAATGAGTATCAAATCTCTTATCATCCTTCCTTACGACATATTGCTTTTGAAGTATCTTATGAAGATCTAAAAAAATCGACAGCATGGCTACAATCTATCCAAGTTGAAGCTGTACCCTTCGGAAGCAGGACATCTGTTGAACCTTTTATCAGGCCGTATCAAGGTAATGCTTCGGTTTATTTTAATGATCCGGACGGCAACAGTTTAGAATTAATTTGCTACGTCGAGGTTCCAGATAACTTAAGACACATCACGCATAAGCTGTCTTTTGAAGAGTGGGAGGAGCTTCTAGAAAATAAACCATCGACGTAATATGGGTCTAACGGGCAGGATAGCTTAACGTAATGTCGAATAACTGTAGAAGATTTCCTATATCTGTGGTTTAAAAAGACTCTAAACTAATCTCTTACAGGAGGCGGATATGCTTCAAAAACTGGGGTATGATCGGGATATTCCCTTGCAATTTAATCAGAAGCGGGCTTGTGGTTTATGGTTGGTGATCATCGGATTCATTATTGTTGTATCAACAATATTTGGCGGATCTCTCTATGTAAATCCTTTTATCTTTATACCAGGATACATCATCGGCTTTTATATCTCTTTTTTTAATAAGAATATCCAGACAAGTTTATCTCAAGGTCCAAGTACGCCTTTTCAGGATCGGATGGGGAATTTAGGTGTCTTCTCTCTTTTTATTCTTATGTTTTTGATCGCAGGTCCGTTTTTTCCAAGCTTTAATTTGCGTATGATCTGGCTTGGGACATTTCTGGCAACAGGCCTTCATTTTGTTATTTTTTATTATGTTCACGGGAAATCCATGATTGTGATCGGGGCGGTATGCACAGCTATTGCCATTATCGGCATGTTGTTCGAGTCTTTGTCCTTCTTGTACTTTGGAATAGCTGATGGGGCTGCGAAGGTAGGCGTTGGACTCTATCTGCTGTTCTTCTCCAAGCCAACCGTTAGTGCAGGGCACAAATCAATAACCGCATAAAAAACAAGAACAAACCTTGAGAGAGCAGCTGATACACTTGATCAGCTGCTTTTCTTTGTAATGATAAAGGCAGAATAGCTATCTAATAAAAGTAAGATATAGACTTGAAGGAGCTTTTGACAGATCTGAGATAACTGGAAATTTGTTTTCGACAGTAGACCATTAAATTTGTTCGAAATAAAGGGATATAATTCTGATCGCCGAATATCAATGAAGAAATAATTAAAAGTTGTTTGTGTAATGGTAATGATTTTGTCTCATAGAATAATTCAAAGAGGGCAGCATCTTACTTAAATACGAAAGATGTAGGTGTGTTATTTATGATGTTTAGGATAAAAATCATCTATAAACAATTTTTAAGAGAACCACTCTGGTTTAAAGCGCTCATCATTTCAACTCTAATTATTTCGGTATTATTCAGCAGTCCCTTATTTTCGGATAATGCGTATTACCAAAGCGCTTCTAAGTTAGCTGCGGCTATTTTTTTCCTAGCATATGGTATTAAATTTAGACGCAACACTAAAATTGCTGTTTTGTTTTTCATTATAATGGTGTTCTCTTTGTATCTTGCTTGGGATCATTTTGATGAGGCACGTTACTTAAATTAAGGGAAACGCAAGAGATATCAAAGCGTAGCAGAAAGGGACTCTCCGAGAACGGAGAGCCCCTTTTTATATTGTTCAATCTTAGTCTTTCTTATAGAAGAATCGGGAAAGCAAGACTCCAATTCCACCAAGTCCGATAAATAGAACTGCCTTCATGATCACAGAAACCGTTGGGAGGTCGAAGAAGATCACTTTAAATAAGGTTAAGAATAACAAAGCGATACCGGCAAGACGGACTTGCTTGGAGCTCTTCTTGAGCCCGTAAACTATAACGGAGATGGCATACACCACCCAAGTAGATGAAATGATTAAATGCTGCGTGTTCTCACTTACATTGACCGTGACAGCCGAGGTGACATCAGTAATAAAGAATAGGAATAAGATGCCCAATCCGTAATACAGTATTTTAATGATTTCCTTCGTTCGTGTTCCAATAGGGTAATATCTTAATAATACTGTGATGCCAGCTAAGGTGAGTAATAAAGCGATCCATATAAAGGTATTAACTGAAGCAAGAGATTCCATCCCATCTAATAAGATTTCTAATCCAGCGATACAGCTGGCACAGTAAATGAGAAGACCGTTAACTTTTTGAAACACCGATTTAATGACAAAGCCCAGAGCAAGAGCGATAAAGCCTTCAATAATGAATAGTCCAACAACTGCTTTGCTTTCAAAGACTTCCATTAGGAAGAAAAGCAACGAGTAAGAAGATATGGTAAGCATAAAAGGCAATGCTTGCAGGAATTTCTTTCTCCATATATAAGCAGTTAACACACTGTAGAACAGAGTGAACAATAATAAGATCGTGTCCATGTCCGAGGAATTAAAGTTTATTTTGAACCAAAGGACAGTAAGCACGAAGCTCACCATGAGCACACGAAGCTGATGATTTAAAATTCCTGTTCGAAGCAGTATGGAGACTAAAAGAATGATGTGCTGGGCCAAGACGCCGTAGACGATCCACTTTTCACCTGGAAAAGAATTAAGACTAAAAATGATAAAGGCCGGGTGAATCAAAACCAATGATGTATAGAGCAAAATGATAAATCGCTGTTTGATTGCAAATACCATAAAGCTGGTATAGAGCAGAACTTCATATGCTATAAAGAAGACTGTAGATGAATTGTAGTTGTCTACTAGAAAGGGAGTAAGGACTCCTGCGATGCTAGCCAAGATACTCAGTGACTGGGATTTGTATTGGTAAGAGAACCAGAGTCCCAGTACGGTCCAAAGCACATTGAGAATAAAAGCTACTGGTGCATTAATAAATTCATATAAGTAGTGCGCTGCAAATGTGGTCAGCATGAAGATGCCTATAGAGCCTGCAAAAAGCACTTGTGCTAATAAAGGGCGCTCTTGCTTGTATTGTCTTCTGCCGAGATAAACGAAGGCAGCACCGGCTAGGAGACCGATGAAGCATCTCATTTCTTCTGTAATAAATCCGCCATCTACAGCAGCTTTAAAGCCCCAGATTAGACCGATTAAAAGAACAAACATAAACACCCGGGGAAGCCAAACTCTGGCGATGAGATGCTCCCAATCGGTTTCTTTTTTCTTAGTGATGTCCTGTTGTAATTTCCTCTCCGCATAGTTTGACCCCTGAGGGATGGGCGCTTCAGTCATAGGGCCAGCATATCTTTTTGTACTAGCCTGGCCGGATAGCTGATTATGTTTTAATTCGTGTACTTCTTTTTCGAGTTCCAGAATTCGCTCTTCTAAGCGATGTAAACGTTCATCATAACCCAATGGAAAATTCCCCCTTAATATGTTTCATTTAACTATATAACGATACGGCTTGGAAAATGAAACATATTAAGGGGAGTGTGCAGCTAAGCCGTATAAATTACCGCAATAATATACTATATAGATTCTAATTTTAGGATGTATATTTCTATGAGATTACCTAGAAGGGAGTTTCTCATGAATATTACATCTTTTTTATTGTATTGTTTTATAGTTACATTCACTCCTGGACCTACAAATATCGTCATTTTATCTACTGTCCAAAATTTCGGTGCTAAAAAGGCAATGGAATATACGTACGGAGCAACGGTTGCTTTTGGGTTATTACTTATTATTTCTGCCGTGTTGAATACAGTGCTTATTGCGATCATGCCAAAAATATTAATCATAATGCAGGTCATCGGAAGTATGTATATGATCTATCTTGCTTATCAAATTTACAGAATGGATAAATCAACAAAAACTGTTGACCAAACAGGATCCTTTCTATCGGGTTTTATTATGCAGTTTGTAAATCCTAAGGTGATTTTGTTTACACTGACGGTAATTCCAAGCTTTATTTTACCCTATAATCTCACAATGCCTGCGGTGACCATAAGTGTTATAGTAATAACGCTCGTAGGATTCTTAGCATTTGCGACGTGGGTTCTTTTCGGTACAGTTTTTAGGAGGTTTTTACAGAGGAATCGAAGGATGGTTAATACGATCATGGCTCTATTTTTAACTTATGCTGCAGTAATGATGTGGATATAGATAGCAAAAGGGTGGTTACAATGGACAAATTTATCTATAAGAAATCAGCAGGCGTTACTGCGTTGTCAGCGAGTATCAGAGACTTTACTTATAAAAAGCATTCTCATCAAGAATATGCTATAGGCGTAACATTACGCGGTATTCAGCATTATAACTCGGATGGAAGTTTACATTTATCACATCAAAATGGTGTAATGCTCTTTAATTCAGAACAGGCACATGACGGTAAAGCGCATGATGAAACAGGCCTTGAGTACATTATGTTATATATTGAGCCGCGATTGCTTTTAGAGGTCGCAGAGAAAAAGGAAATGGTTTGTTTTAAGACGCCAATTGTGTATAATCAAACACTCAAACAAAAAATACTAAGCCTTGCGAATGCAATATTGAGTGAAAAAGATGAGGCTTTGTGCAGTGAATTACTTCTGCAGCTCACAGATCACCTGGTTCAAACGGATTTTTCTACTGACTATAAGAAAGATAATGCTTTAATGACAAGAGCAAAGGATATACTTCATAGTGACTTAGGAAAAGTACTTAGACTTGACGATATCAGTCAAGAACTTGGATTATCAAAATTTCAGTTTATTAGAGTATTTAAGGCCCATACTGGAATATCACCTTATCAATACTTTCTTAACTGTAAAATAGAGCATGCAAAGAAGCTGATCGAGAAAAACAGAGATGTTTATGCAGCGGTAACGGAATGTGGGTTTGTTGATCTAACTCACTTAAATAAACACTTTAAAAGCGTGTATGGAACAACAGCGTTTGAATACAGTCATATTTGAATGGAGAAGAATATGTATTCTATATACTGAAACACTGAATTACAGGAGAGTAGAAGCATGTCCAAGTATGTTGAAATTGGTTATCCAATTTATGAAGGAATGCCTGTATATCCAGGATTGCCAGAAGTGAAAATAGAGGCGAGAGAGCGTTTGGACAAAGGGGATGACTGGAACGGAAGTGTGCTAAGCATGTATCTTCATGCCGGTACCCATGTCGATGCTCCGTGGCATCATTTAAATAATGGTAAAGGTATAGATGCTGTTCCAATTGAAGACTTCATCTACAAAAAGCCTCTACTAATCGATTGTCCGGTTGGCCCGGGTGGCTTTATCACCATCGAAAAGCTGAAGGAGTATGAAGACTTGTACGAAGCTGATATCTTGATATTCAATACAAGTCATTGGAAATACCGGGAAGCGGACTTTGAGAAATACGCAAATGACTTTCCGGCGGTCTCCCCAGAAGCTGCTGAATTTATTCGTAGAGAGCTGCCAAACTGTAAAGCGGTAGCTATTGATACCTTGAGTATTGAAAATTTGACAGAAGCAAAGAGTAACGGCTATTTTGTCCACCATGCCTTTTTAGATCATGAAAAGTATGCAGAACCAACGATGCTTATATATGAGGATATTAATCCAGCGCCGCTAATTGGTAAGAAACTTGTTTCTGCCTTCACGGCACCGCTTCGCATTAAAGACCATGATGCATCTGTAGTTAATATTATTGTTGAAATTGAAGAGTAGTTAATCAATAGGGCAACTGGTCATCGAACCAGTTGCTTTTTAATTAGCTTCTATAATTACCTTGACTATGGAGAAAGAACATTATGTGTACGTAGAAACGATTTGGAATAAATTACAATTAGTAATTGGATAATATGTATGTTATATTAATATTCCGGTCGCAAGAAAGCCGGCTAGTTAATCAGTACTGACAACAAATAAAAATAACTATTTCGAATTTGGGAATTTTTACTTGTTGCACAGAACAGATAAACATGATATATTAATATTCCGGCCGCGAAACGGCTGAGAATTGATCTTTGAAAACTGAACAACGAGTGAGTAAAATTTTGCAACTGCAAAATTTAAACGTGAGGTTATGATACATGTCTTCAGACTGTATGATAACCGAGCGAATAAAGAGAACATTATGTTCTCGTCAGTTTTTCTAAATGAGCTTATCGCTCTTTTCGATAACTTCAGATGATTTTCATAGCGTTTAACGACGCTGCTGAAATTCATCTTTATTGGAGAGTTTGATCCTGGCTCAGGACGAACGCTGGCGGCGTGCCTAATACATGCAAGTCGAGCGGACTAAGAGCGATCTTCGGATCGCTCAAGGTTAGCGGCGGACGGGTGAGTAACACGT
>JAMBOW010000015.1 GCA_023715865.1 Neobacillus mesonae | reverse complement strand
GCGAACGAAGACAGAAGAATTGTGCTAAAGCAGAAACGCGATTAAAAGAATCGTGATCGTGCAATCTTTTAGTGCAAGTATTAAAAGTACGCATAGTGGAATTTTTGGATGACGAACGACTTTTGCGTAAGCAACTGGAGAGAGGCAGTCAAAAATGGAACGTCTGAGAGACAGTCAAAACTGGAGCGAACGAAGACAGAAGAATTGTGCCAAAGCAGAATCGAGATTAAAAGAATCGTGATCGTGCAATCTTTTTAGTGGAAGTATTAAAAGTACGCATAGTGGAATTTTTGGATGACGAACGACTTTTGCGATAGCAACTGGAGAGAGACAGTCAAAAATGGAACGTCTGAGAGACAGTCAAAACTGGAGCGAACGAAGACAGAAGAATTGTGCTAAAGCAGAAACGCGATTAAAAGAATCGTGATCGTGCAATCTTTTAGTGCAAGTATTAAAAGTACGCATAGTGGAATTTTTGGATGACGAACGACTTTTGCGATAGCAACTGGAGAGAGACAGTCAAAAATGGAACGTCTGAGAGACAGCCAAAACTGGATCGAACGAGGACAGAAGAATTGTGCCAAAGCAGAATCGAGATTAAAAGAATCGTGATCGTGCAATCTTTTTAGTGGAAGTATTAAAAGTACGCATAGTGGAATTTTTGGATGACGAACGACTTTTGCGTAAGCAACTGGAGAGAGACAGTCAAAAATGGAACGTTTAAAGGATGGACGAGTACAAGCGAATTCAGTAAAGTGGTATAAAAGATATATTTGATTTTGGAGCGGCCCATGGAGCGTTTCGGACACTGTAAAATCAATTGGAGGAGTTATATGGAGAAACAGAGAGAACATCGACAATACCCTGAACTTAATAAATCAGATGGATCACGGGCTACATTTGAGCGTGATTATTCAAGATTAATACACTCGCCTACCTTCAGAAGACTGCAGGGGAAATCCCAGGTGTTTGGTGCAGGAACCGGAGACTATTATCGGACACGGCTCACCCATTCCCTTGAAGTTGCTCAGATTGCACGTGAAGCTGCCAAGAGCTTGCTGCGGCGGTACCCTGAGGCAGAAGAGCAGAATGCAGACAATCCCGGGCTTATCATCGACCCCGAGGTGGTGGAATGTGCCTCGATCGCACATGATTTTGGTCATCCTCCGTTCGGACATAAAGGGGAGGAAGTGCTGAGCAGCATACTAAACGATCTGATTCAGGACAAAACACTGGCAATCGTGGACCCGGGAAGAACAGGCAAAACGTCTTCACAGCAGTATCGGAAAGTAGAAGAGAGCATGCGCCGAAAATATGAGCATTTTGAAGGGAATGCCCATAATTTCAGACTGATTATGTTTTTGGAGAAGCGTGAAAATATAGACGGACTTAATCTTTCGGATGCCGTTCTTCTAGGCATTAATAAATATCCGTATCCCGGAACAGACAATAAAAAGGGGATGTACCATCATGAATGGAGCTACATCCAGAAGATCCGCAGCGAGTGGAAAATTCCGACAGGGCAGAAGACTCTGGAAGCACAGCTGATGGACTTGTGTGATGACATTGCCTATTCAGCCCATGACCTTGAGGACGGGATTAAAGCCGGAAAAATTGAAGTGCATGAGCACTTCTTGCATGATCCTCATATTAAACGGCTGATTATTGATAAGATTTTGACGCTGGACGATCCATTCTGGTTGGGCTGGACGCCAGAGCATATCGAGCCGAAAGTAGAAGAGGTCCTTAATGCTTTCCTAAGAGTATGGGGGGAGAAGCTCCCTGGCTGTGATCATGACTATTCTCGTACTAGGCGAGAGGTTAAAGCCTACTGGGTGAGCCTGTTCGTAGCATCGCTTGGAATTATTGATACAGGAGACTGGAAGAAGGTAACCTTTGTAAAAGAAGGCCAGGAAGATCTGGATATGCTGCGTACAGTAAGCGTATTAAAGAGCTTTGCTTGGGTCACGATGATTAAAGATTTGAGAGTGCAGCGTCTGCAAAAAAGAAGCGAGTGGATTATCCGCAGGCTTTGGTATGCTTTTAATGATCCGGTCACATCAAAGTCCATTATTCCGACAGACTGGCTTCAGCGGTATGAAAAGGATCAGGCACGTCCCCATCCGATATGGACATGGGAGCACATGATCATTGATTATATTGCCGGCATGACGGATGCGTTTGCGGAAAAAATATATAACGAGCTGTATGGTTTAAAAGTAGGCTCGATTTATGACTTGGATTAAACAGATGAAGCCGATGGTGTGCTGATATATTGCACACTATCGGCTTTCTTCTATGTATACGTATTTGGTAAAGAGGAAATCGATTGATATACTAATCTAAAAAACGTTACGGATAAGAGAGGGAGCACAATGATTGAAGCAAAGCATATAGAGCTCGGCATACTGGATCTGGTACCAAATCTGATGGGGAGTACAGCAGAAGAAGCAATTAAAGAATCAGCAGAGCTTGCCATAGAAGGTGAGCGCTTAGGATATTCGAGATACTGGACTTCTGAGCATCACCATCTGAAAGGAATAGAATCAGCAAGCCCGGAAGTGCTGCTGTCACATATCGGGGCACGTACTCGTCATATGAAGCTGGGTTCGGGAGCTGTATTGCTGCCCTATCATCATCCAATTCTTGTGGCGGAAAGGTACAATATGCTCTCTGCCCTGTATCCTGGGCGTATTGAACTAGGAATTGGCCGTGCCCCCGGCGGTTCAGCTCATCTATCTATGGCGCTGGCAGGGAATTATCTGCAGAAGGTAGTAGATTACCCGGAGAGCGCGAAAGAGCTCCAGCAACTGATTCAAGGAGATTACTCGTTTGATGGTGAAACCATCATAGCAAAGCCGATGCCGGCTCACTCTCCAAGCTTGTGGCTGCTGGGGACGAATGTAAAAAGCGCAGATTACGCGGCGAGTTTAGGTACAGGATACGTATTTGGGCAGTTTATGAGTGAACAGGATGGTACAGAGGTAATCAATAGCTACAAAGCGGGGTTTATACCATCGAAACATATGAAAATCCCGCAGGCTTTTATAGCTGTCAGCGTCATTTGTGCTCCGACCACGGAAGAAGCGCGTTCCTGGAAGGAGGAAGCTCTAGTCTATCAACAGCAAATATCTGGCAGCTTGGCAGCTTCTCCTGAATATCCCGTGATTGTCGGAAATCCAACTGAAGTTGCCGATGAGCTAGTGAAGCTGAGTGAACGCACAGACACACGCAGTATTCTTGTCGTTACTCGGACTGCCAGTTACGAACAGAGATTAACCTCCTACCGGCTATTAGCAGAAGCAATGAATCTATGCAAATAGTTGTAAATCCTATGTAATTGTACTTTTGCTATATAGCAAATGACGCGTATAAACATAGAATAAATAGAAAATAGAAAGGAGTGATCGGTCTATGCCAACCTTCGATGAGGTACTGGTAACGGGCAACCAGACAATACAAGGCCAGCTTCATGTGAACGGAAATACGACAATCGGTAATCTGGACATTGCAGGCAGCATGAGTATATGGGGCGGCGGTCTGTATGTGGATGATAACGCGACGTTTCAAGGGAATCTCGGTGCAGGACTCACGCTCAGCGCTGGCCAAAATGTGGTAGCAGGTTCACGTCTCATGTCGGTGGGAGTCCCCGTCGTTCCTCCTGCAGCACCAACAGCAGTCACGACGCGGTTTTATCCAGCGACCATAACGAGCCAGCCAGGGCTTATGCTCAGAGGAACAGACGGCAACAACTATATGATTATTGTTGACGTGAGTACAGGAGTTCCAACTCTGGCTATTCATGGAGCATAATTAAGCGCTGCTTTGACAGCCTCCAAATAAGCGAAGCCATAGTCTTTGTCTGGCTCCAGATAGGTGCCTTCCGCCCATTCATTCCAAGCATTGATAAAAAGAAATTCAGAGCCATAGACCTTTCTTGCTCGCTCTATTTGTCTAGCAAGGTAGAAGGCGAACTTATCTGGGCTTGATCCGATACAGCTCTGACCATAATGTCCCCTGCGAGGAGTGTTGTCCCAATTCACATAAGCCCCCGGAATAATTGGTTCTCCGCTTCGATGAGGTGAACGGGATAAGATCGTTTCCCATGCAGCATCATAGTCAAATACAAGGTGCTCGCGCTCCTGCTTTGTAACTTTGCTCCATAATCCCTGCGTGTGGGCATGAGCAAACGTATAATGGGGTTCAAATTCGACACTTGCCTCAAATCCGGATTGAGCCGGAATATCGAAGCCTCCCAAAGTCCGTACGAAATAAATGCCTTCCAGCCCGTTTTGCACAGCGAGCTCATTCCAGTATTTCAGCATCTCCTCACACCTGGGAATAAGACCCGGACGATAAATGATAAATAAAGGCTTGTTATGAATACGAATATATCTTCTGTCTTTAAACGCCTTAAGCAGTTCATCAAAATGCTCGGCCCAATCCGCTTCATCCCCATAGTCCTGCGGCATGAGAACATCATGATCTCCGCCATCCCATTTACGTGTCCAAGATTCATTGGCCCAGGAGAGGCAGAAGGGGAAATCAGGACGTCCGCCCATAAGAACAGCTTCAAGGGGCTTTTCGAGCAGACGTTTACCTTTAAACCAATAATGGTAATAGCAAAAACCGTAAATCCCATAGGAGCTTGCTAAATCCGCCTGCCACTTCCGGACGGAAGGATCCATTAAGTTGTAGTAGTAATCATTCAGGGGCTCTTTTGGCTGTTGATGATACTGATATAGAGGTTTTGCTCTTCGCGTATTCGTCCATTCCGTAAAACCTTCGCCCCACCATAGATCATTTTCAGGGATACGATGAAATTGAGGCAAATAATAGGCAATAAGCTTCACGGCAGGGCTCCTCCTTATTCTGAGAACGTTTGGCTAGAGACGGGTCAACATATGAATGGATCTCATAGCGTTATGCAGTAAGGAATAGTTATATTTACTTCCGTAAAGAGCTTTTGAAGCAATCACCCTTTTTTTATCAGCATTCTCGCTATAATACTGCAGTTTGGAGTCAAGCTGTTCCGGAGTAGTGTATACTTCAATATCCTCCCCCGGCTTCATGACTTCACGATCTCCGATATTGCTCTCGACAAGTTGAAATACACCGCATGATGCTATTTCATATAACTGTAGGGGAATGGCATTCCAATTAACGATAATATTCGCCCCGTTATAATAGGAACTGATCATCGTTTCATTGTCTGCTTCACACGGCTCAATACTCTCCACCTTATCCCAATTCTGGCCTATTGCACGTATGATTTGCCCATTAAACCTGCTGCAGATGATGTTTACATAAGGAAGGCGATCCTCTGAAAAATTTCCGACAATGAGCACATCCGACTGAACCTCCGGCTCTGTGAGCTTGGGATGATAAACTGCAGAATCAGCACTGAAAGGTACAAATGCGATGTGTTTAAATCCGAATTTTTGGTAAACAGGAATATGCTTTATGTTTTGTGTAATAACAAGGTCCCAATCACGATACGTAGATTTTTTAAATAGACAAGACTCATAAGAATCATTTAACCATACCGCTGTTTTCGTATAAGAAGAATGGGGAAGTAAATCAGGTGTAATCGATGCGGCCGCTTGATTTCCGATGCTGAGAAATAGTTCTGGCCGATAAGTAGAGAGGCAATCATATAGATTTTCATTAATTTTTAGTAGGATAACTTCTTTTACTACCATACGGAACGAATCTACAATGAAGCTTTCCATCGTAGGAGCAAGTTGTTCATCCTTAGGAATCAGGAGTGCGAGCCGTATGCCTTTGGTGTTATTAAGATCTGGAATAAACAATTCTGTGCCTAGCTCATTTCGGTGCTGATCACTATCCGGACTCGAGGAAGTTAAATTCTTTGGAACAAGTGTAGTGGGAAAAGGAATGACAGACACCGGAGCTCGTGCTTTAGGTTTGCTCTGTTTCTTTTTAGAGGGTGATTTTTTGCGTGAGGCGGGTGTATTTCGGTTTAAAGGTGGGCGCTTTTCTTTTTTTTTCATGGATAACCCGGTCCTTAATCGTCAGATTTATTTTAGTCTATGATGAGAGAACCGTTTGTTTCAGGACAGTAACCCAATTAAGTTATAAACGGGCTAACAACGTTTCGTAAATATACATATCCTGCAAAATCTTATAATTTGTAAGCTGCTTACCGAAATATAAATAGGGATTATATTAAATGGCTTTGTTGAGCTGCACAGGAGGAGTAAGGTGTTTAAATTGAAGAGTATTAAGCAAAGAATATCGGTTGTTATGATTCCGCTTCTAATTTATGTCATTGCAATCGGTGTTATTACGTTGGCACTGCTGGGTACGATGGAAAAGAACACGACGAGCATTACAAGAAACTGGATGCCGTCCATCAGCAAAATTGATGATTTAATCTTCACGACTGAACATATTCAATCCTTAAGCTACAGTTATTTCTTGGCGTCTACATCATCAAATCCGGAGAGTAAAGCTGAGATTGCCAAAGAACGTACAGATTATATAAGACTGCTTACAGTTACACGACAAGCCTACGCCTCACTCATTACTACGGATACAGAACGTCAGTATTATAATGCGTTCTCCGCTAATTGGGAGGCCTACTTTAAAATTAATACGCAAGCGATGAATCGTAGTGATTCAAATGAAATTGATTTGGCTTATGAAGTGCTAATGAAGGGTGCGCAATCATTTAAGGACATGCAGAAAGAGCTGACCTCGCTGTCGGCATTTATTCAGCAGCAGGCGGATTTGTCAGCAAAAGAGCTGGAAAGCAGCGCTAGAACCTCGGAAATGGTATTGCTGATCGGTATTGTCTTCATTCTACTGATGACAGCGATCAGCACATTTGCGCTGATTAAAACTTTGGTCAGCCCGATTAAACAGATTGAACAGAATGTCAAGGCTATCGCTGAAGGAGACTTATCTGTTGAAGATATTAAACGAGACGGTCAGGATGAGCTAGCAACGCTAGGACATGGCATCAATCAAATGAAGGCAGCACTTGTTCAAATCGTAAATCGGATTAAGAATTCTTCAGAAATTATTGGTGTACATAGTACAGACCTTGCTGCAACCTCAGAGGAAGTCAAGATTGGCAGCCAGCAAATTGCGCTCTCCATGGAGGAGTCAGCCAAAGCCGTGGAAAGTCAGGCAGAAACTGCGCAGTCTTCCGCAAGAACGGTTGAGCTATTAAATGAGCATATTGAGGATCATGCAGCTAAAGGTGAGCAGCTTAGAGGTATGTCCGAGCTGGTACTTGGACAAGGAACACTTGGCAAAGACACAATGGAGCAATCGATTGAACAAATGAAGCAAATTGAAAGCCGTGTCTCGATCTCCATGGAGCAGGTGAACAAGCTGGATCAATCCAACGAAAACATATACCAGCTGGTTCACGTCATTCGAGATATTGCAAAACAAACGAATCTGCTTTCTTTGAATGCATCGATTGAAGCAGCGAGAGCCGGTGAACATGGCCGGGGCTTTGCCGTTGTTGCCGAGGAGGTTCGTACGCTGTCTGAGGATGTTCAGCAAGCGGTCGGTCAAATTACAGAATTAACAGGAAACATTCAGCAAGAATCAAAATCTGTTGTTGAGACTTTGCAAAGCGGAGTAAAAGAGACGAGAAAAGGAACAGCTCAAATGGAAGCTGTAAATGATGCTTTTAACCAAATTACGACTTCAGTACATATGATGGTTGATGTCATCCAGGAAATTTCGGGGGGCCTATCAGAAATGAAAGCACTGAGCGGCCAAATGAACGACTTCAGTCAAATGATATCTGCAGTCTCCCAGCAATCTGCAGCAAGCGTGGAAGAGGTGTCCGCCTCTGCAGAGGAACAGTCCGGTTCCCTTGAAGTGGTAGCCGAAAGTATTCAACAGCTTACTAAGCTGTCAGAAGAACTGCTCGCTTCCGTCTCTGCGATTCGAGTATAATAGAAGGAACTGTTGTGAAAACCATAGAGTAAAAGCTGTATCCTACCGGATCATACTTACTTTAGGGTCAGAAAGGAATTGCTGGTCTTGTTCATTCATCATTTACATCCTATACATCAATATGATTCGATTTATACCTTTGCCTGTCACGAAAGTGAGCAGGCTCTTTGTCATTTGGAGCTTAAACGCCTCCTGGGAACACAGGCAGTGTCTAAGCAAGCATTCATTCAATCAGGAAATCGGGTAGATCCTTCGCGAAGTCCATTTATAAAAATGAGGCTCGATGTTGTGGCAGAGAGCGGTGACTACGCCGGGCTGCTATCCAGCATCGATTCGCTTGCCATAGAGCTGCCTCAAGACAGTACATTTAAAGTCATCTACGTAAAGGAAGGTATGCCTTATACTTATGATGAACAGCGAAAGCTGGAGCGTATGGCAGGAGGACGCATTAAGGGAACAGCGAATATGAAAGAGCCTGACGTGACCTTTGGATTAATGCACATCACAGAGAATAAGTGGGTGTTTGGCACTGTCCTTTTTGCAGAGCACATATGGCTTCACCACAAAAATAAACCCTATAATTATTCAACAGGGCTTAGCTCAAGAGTCGCAAGAGCTATAGTAAATGTGGCTGCTCCTGAAGGGACACAGGTATCTATGATTGATCCGTGCTGCGGCATGGGGAATGTGCTGATTGAAGCCCTCTCCATGGGAATAGCCATAAGAGGCAATGATATGAACCCGCTCGCTGTTCGTGGTGCAAGAGTTAATCTAAGACATTATGGATATGATGACAGTCTCGTTACACTAGGAGATATGAATAGGCTTACCGGACATACGGATCGCGCTGTACTGGATCTGCCTTATAATCTTTGTTCAGTCCTTCCTGTAGAGGAGCAGATCCAAATGCTTCGTAGTTTGGGCAGGTTTGCAGATGGAGCAGTTATTATAAGTACTGAGCCGCTGGAGGAGCAATTAGCTGTCGCAGGCTGGGACGTTGAAGAGCACATTCAGGTGGTAAAGGGTTCGTTTGTTCGGGATATATGGCTTTGTCAGTATAAAGGATAATGAAGTGAGGAAATGTCAAAAGGTCCGATGCTGCTGCATAGAGCAGAAATCGGACCTTTTTTGATGTGCTGTAGCGTCTATAATATATTAATAAGAGCGGCTGTAATCCACGAGATTACGAGGCAGGGGTTCATTTTTTACGTATGCCTTCAGGTTCTCAATAAAGACTTCAAAAGCTCGTTCACTATAATGTGGTGTGCTGCCGGCAAAGTGAGGCGTAATAATTACGTTATCCATTCCCCATAACGGATGATCTCCTGACAATGGCTCTTCCTCGAATACGTCAAGTGCGGCTGCAGACAGCTTCTTCTGTTCTAGTGCATGGACTAATGCGGAGGTTTGGACTGTAGCACCGCGGCCTACATTGACAAAGCATGCCCCTGTCTTCATGGCAGCAAATGTTTGCTCATTAAATAGAAGCTTGGTATCCTCCGTAAGCGGAAGAATATTAATTATGTAATCTCCTTCAGCTAATACTTCCTCCAATTTATCCATCGTCACCATTTTAGCTACATGTGGAGCAGGCTTGCCTGACCTGCGCACGCCGATGACGTTCATGCCAAAGGCTTCAGCAATTCTCGCAGTTGCTGTTCCAATTTCGCCTACACCTGCAATGACGATTGTTTTTCCGTGTAGTTCTCCCATGCCTTCATCATTAGAGTTCCACTCATGGTTAGCTTGATTCAAGATCGCTTGCTTCAGCTTGCGGGATAGAGCAAGAAGCAAGCCGAATATCATTTCCGATATTGGGATCGCATGAATTCCACTTGTATTGGTCAATAAAATATCTCGTTTGTTAAGCTCGGCCTGAGGCAGATAATCTACTCCAGCAGACCAGGTCTGAATCCACTTCAACTTACTGTCTTGACCCAGCAGGGTATCTACGTGATTTCGAGACCATCCTACCAAGATTTCGGCTTCCTTCAGGATAGAAGAATCCACCTCTTTGGCTTTACCTATGGTAAGTTTGTAATCAGGGGCAATTTCATGGACAAGCTGCTGCTGTGACTCGGTAAATGCATGTAAGCTTACAATGCTGCTCATATCTAGATCTCCTCCCTAGCTTCCATAATAGCTCTAGTGTAGCAGTGTTTGAGCGGTCGGGCAATGTAACGCGGAAGTTGAATACTTATGATATATATAATAGAAGAAACATGATTTTTAGATAAATCGATAGTCCGATTCTATAAACGCCATATCATGGAAGATATGTATATTAAAAGCGTTAACTGTACAGTTATATGACATGATAGGTGATCATGCGAGGCTTAAAAAAGATTTACTATATATTATAGTAGTAAAAAAATTTTAACGTTGTATTATGGGGAGGAGCTTTTTCCAGAACCTTTCAAAGTCTTGTGTTTCTTTACATACAATAACGGGGAAAAGGAAATGATGAATTACAGGTAAGCAAGAAAATATAAACCAATTCTTTGGATTGAAATAGTCTGTAAGTCATATGTTACTATGGAAAAAATACCTAATTCAATAAAATTAGTACCTGGTACTAGTACTAGGATATTGTTACGTTTTTTTGTTTAATATTGGTTTTTTATAAAGCGTTAATTTACAACTTGGAGAAATGAGGTCTGTTTATTATGACAGAGAATAAAATGCGATTGTTTACAGCAGTTCGATTACCGGATGAGTTGAAAAGTAACATTCATCACTGGATGGAGTTGCATAAAAATGAACTTCCTTTTCGAAATTGGACTCATAAGGAGGATTATCATATTACCTTGCAATTTTTAGGGGATACGGATGCTTCTGATCTTGAGAAACTTCATCAAGCATTGAAGGAAGCAGCCATTCATGTTCAGCCTTTTCCGCTAAAAATTGGCGATCCGGGATATTTTGGTTCAGACCGTTCACCCCGTGTATTCTGGAGGGGAGTGGAAGGCGAATTGGATAGTCTATTTTTACTCTATAAATCCATTGTAGAATCAACAGTTCCTCTCGGATTTGTACCGGAGGATCGCCCCTATCGGCCCCATATTACAACGGCACGGAAATTTGATCAAGATCATTCACGAACTTTGCATATGGAGAATTTACAGGATGGTCAATGGGATGCGACTTGGCTGGTGGAAGATTTTGTGCTTTATAAGACAAACATGGGGAAGAAGCCTATGTATGAAGTAATAGGAAATTACCGTCTCTGATCTGATGCGTGAACTATTTCAGTATGTAATAAGTTGTTTATTCCAGTTATAGTAAATAAAACTATTAAATTCTTATTTTTTAGAGGGTGAAAAAATAAAATTCACAAAAATTATATTTTTTTTCTTTTGATGAAGGGATCAGGTGTTCGGTTGTGAAAAAAGCTTGATAGATCAACGGAAAATGCCCTGTACATGAACTGCTGCAATTAGCCCGAACGAGCCTTGTCAACCCCTTAAATAGAGTGCCCCCTGTTATTCAAACCTTGCATTTTTGGTTACAGTTAAGTAGAATTGTGCCGATATAACAGGAGGTCATTATGAATACAAATAGAGAGAATCGCTGGTTGGCACCTCTTATGATTGTGCTGCTAGTGTTTATATTGGGGGCAAGCCTTATTGTTAAGGCAGTTGAAGTATATGGGGACAGTATGACGAAAGAGCCAAAGACGGCTGAATCGGCTGCTGTACAAAAATCAACAGAAGCAAACAGCAGGATGAGCTCTGGTGGGGACGGAGCAAGTGCTGCACATGCATCTACGAGTCATGAAATTACGAAAAATTTGGTTACAGCGGTAGGCACTCCGCGCATGACCAATGATTATATTGCTGTGAAGGCAGCGGAACACTTGGAAGCTGAGGCTCTCAAAGAAAAGCAAGAAGCCGAAAAACAGGCAGCAAAAAAAGAAAAAGAAGAAAAACAAAAGCTGCTGGAGAAACAGAAGAAGCTGGCACAACTTTCGGCCGAAAAAAAGAAAACAACTCCCCCCCAAACCTTATTCTTTACCCGTACGGAATTATTAACTCAGGATGAAAAGGGAAAAGCGACCTGGGACTACACCGTCACGGATAAGGAGCTGCTGATGCTGCAAAAGATTGTCATGGCAGAAGCAGAAGGCGAACCGTACAAAGGCAAAGTAGCTGTAGCTAATGTTGTCTTGAACCGGCTGCGGTCAGCCAATTATCCCGATACCATTGAAGATGTTATATACCAGAAATATCAATTCAGTCCTGTTGCTAACGGCCGAATGGACCGTGTGACGCCAAACGAGGATGTTATTCATGCTGTAAATGAAGCCCTCAACGGACGTAAAGAAGTACCTGATGAAACACTCTATTTCTTATCTATTACCCTGGCTGACGATCTTACCGTGCACCATTCACAAGTAAAAGTGAAAACGATCGGTCACCACACCTTTTATAAATAGGCTTTATAAGTGTTATAATGGATGAGATCAGTCCGTTATTACGGGTATAACCTATTGCATAGGAGGTAATGAATCTATGAAAATTACGTACTATGGACATTCTTGTTTACTAGTCGAAGCGGAAGGAAAGAAGGTCATTATTGATCCATTTCTAACCGGTAATCCGAAGGCGACCATTTCTGCAGATGAAGTAAAAGTCGATGCTGTGCTGTTAACCCATGCGCACTCCGATCATTTTGGTGATACGCTTGCCATTGCTAAGCAAAACGATTGCCCGGTTGTCGCTGTGTACGAGCTTGCTGACTACTGTCAAAGTCAAGGCGTAAAGGCACATCACATGAACACAGGAGGCAGTCATCAATTTGACGGTTTCAAGGTCAAGTTTACGCTTGCATTCCACAGCTCATCCCTGGATATCGATGGAAAGCCTGTATACCTGGGACAACCTGCAGGAATCCTGCTGACGATGGGTGGGAAAACACTGTATCATGCAGGTGACACAGCGCTGTTTGGCGATATGAAAATTATTGGTGAGCTGAACCAGATCGATATCGCAGCGCTTCCGATTGGCGATGGTTTGACCATGGGTCCGGAAGATGCGGCTATCGCTGCCAGCTGGATTCGCGCGGACAAAGTCATCCCGATTCATTACAATACATTCCCTGGTCTTGAGCAGGACCCGAACCATTTTGGCGAGCTGCTGAGAAAAGAGGATATTGAGGCTGTCGTATTGGAGCCGGGGGCAAGTACGGAAATCTAAGCGCTCCATTTTAGCGCTCCATTTTTGACGGGCTCTCTCCAGTTGCTACGCAAAAGTTGTACGCCATCCAAAAATTCCGCTAGGGGTTACGGCAAATATATAAGAGCTGCACTGCTTATCGTCTCATGCGACGAAAAGGCAGATGCAGCTCTTTTTGGATAAAAGGATAAGGGCAGTTATCGGGAAGCATATTGCATAACAGGGGTCCGGCGAGTCGAAGCTTGCATCAGCAGCTCATGAACGGTTCTCGTGCAAGTTTCCGGTTGATACTCCCCGAGGTGACTCTCACTTGCTCCTGCGTCACCCTGATATGTCTTGTATAAAGTGGAGAATTGCTGATGAATCACTCGGGAGTCCTTAAGCACTGTACCATATCCGGACTCAACAAAATATTCGCAATTTTCCTCTTCCTGACCGGGAAGCGGGGGAGCAAACAGCATAGGCAGTCCTTTGGCCAGCCCTTCAGTACAGGTCATGCCGCCGGGTTTTGTCACAAGAAGATCGGAGGCATCCATCAATTTGCTTACCTTGCGTGTGTAGCCTATGATATGAATATCAGGGTGCTGAAATATGCTGGATTCTTTTAATCGCTCTGCCAGCTTCTCATTATTGCCCAAACAGAAGATGAGCTGTATTTTGCCTTTCCAGGAAGCGATGTCTTCCATCAGATCATCCTCAAGCGGCAGACCCCAGCCTCCGCCCATGACCATAACCGTAGGCATGTTTTTTAGATTAAGCTCGCTGCGGGCGGCTTCCTTCGGCTGCTTTTTCCAGAAGTCAGGATGCACGGGTATGCCTGTAATTTGAATCCGACTGGGGTCCACATTTTTCTCGATCAGCATTCTTTCGACTTTTGGGGTGGAGACAAGATATTGATTGACTTCCGGGCTAATCCACGTGCCATGCGCATCATAGTCTGTAATCAATGTATAGAGCGGAATATTGAGTCCAAGACGTTTTAATCTTGAGATGACGGCATTTGGAAAAGGATGCGTGCAAATAATAACATCCGGATTTAATTGATTCAGCACCTTCTTGGCATGATTGTAGAACAGCCGATGCAGCGCCAGTCTTCGAAACCCGGTCAGGCTTTTGTTATAATTAGTCCGATAAATGAGTCCAATCAGCTTAGGAGTCTTAATTACGGTTTGGCGATAGGCTCCCAAAATGAAAGGGGCAACCGTTGGATTCAGGATTTTGCCAAGCTCGATGACACGCGCATTGACATGGGGATATAATTCCTTGAGTCCCTTCTCAATAGCGTGCGCAGCCTGTGTATGCCCTGTTCCAAAGCCTTCTGACAGCAAGAGCACTCTCTTCTTCTTCATAAGTTCACCTATTCCATAAAAATGAGTTTTGCTATTCGTTATGTAAGGATATCTAAATCATATGACGAAAGGATACATATAAAACCCTGCAATACATTAAACGAATTTTGAACATAAGAAGTCTCAAAAAATGTGAATTTTCTTGCTAAAAAGAAATAAAAGTGATAAAGTGATTTTTGACTGAATGACTAAATTGGATTTTTGGTCATTTTTATAAGGTACAGAGGGAGGAGACGTGTTGGCACAAGTAGATCGCCGCAAACAAATTGTACAGGCTGCAACCCAGTCCTTTGCTCTATTTGGATATAAAGCGACGACAATGGATCAGGTGGCTAAGATTGCAAATGTCGGTAAGGGAACAATCTACACGTTCTTTACGAATAAAGAAGAATTGTTCGATGAAATTTTGCATGAGGTCATTCTGGAGATGAAGGAGATTGCTGAACGGGAGCTTAATCCTGAGCAGACCTTTGTCACTAATTTATACCGCATTCTTGATGCTCTCTTGGAGTTCAGGAAGCAGCATGAGCTGCTGATTAAGCTGTCTCAGGAAGTCAGAGAATTCGGAACGGTACAAGCAAGAGCCGGTCACGAAAAAGTGGAGGGCGTAATTACAGGCTATCTCGAGAAGCAGCTTCACATTGCTATGGACAAAGGGGAGATCAAGCCTTGTGATCCAAAGGTAGTTGCTTTTATGATGCTCAAGATGTATATTGCTCTTACCTCGGATTGGAATCGCAGCAATGAACCTTTAAGCAAGGAACAAATTAAACAATACCTTCAGTTGTTTCTTGTAAATGGCCTGTCGCAGGAAGCGGTGGGGTAAAAAAAACAGCCAGCGGCCGGTATTCACCGCGAACAATGTGGAAGCCGGCTTTTCATATCCAGAAGTAACAAACATCTCTAACTCAGAAATGTTTATTTTTTTCTTCTGGAATGACCAAATGAGACTTTTGGTCAATTAGTTAAATAGAAAGAAGGAGTAATTTTAATGAAATCATTATCTGTCTTTTTCAAAGATTTACGGAGGGCAGTTAAGAATCCCAAAATGTTGATTCCTATCATCGCTGTAATTTGTATCCCGATTTTATATACGGGGATCTATCTGACTGCTTTTTGGGATCCATACAACCATTTGGAGCGCCTGCCCATTGCGGTAGTCAATGAGGATAAGGGTGCAGAATTTGAAGGCAAAAGCCTGACAATTGGTCAGGATCTGATTGATGAACTGAAGGAGGACATGAAGTTTGATTGGCAGTTTGTTAGTAATGAGGAAGCTCAGGATGGCATAGATAACGACAAGTACTACATGAAGATCACCATACCTGAGAATTTTTCGTCCAGAGCTACAACGCTTCTTGATGATAAGCCAAGTCCGGCAGAGCTGGTCTATGAACCGAACGGAAGCTATAACTTTGTAGGGGCTCAGCTAGGAAGCACGGCTATCAAAGAAATCAGTAAAGAGGTATCGGCAGCTGTAACGGAATCGTACACTGAAACTTTGTTTGATAAGTTTTCTGAAGTCTCTGATGGATTTGGAGAAGCAGGCGAAGGAGCAGGCGATATTAACGAGGGTGCCGGGAAGCTGGATGATGGGGCCCTAACACTCCAGGACAACCTGAAGAAGCTTTCCGACGGGACACTTGAGCTGCAAAAAGGAATGGATCCTCTTGCGGATGGTGTTAAAACGCTGAATGACGGTGCGGCGCAGCTGAATACAGGAGCGAAGGACCTATCCTCCGGTTTAGGTCAGCTCGTCTCTGCAGAAGGTCAGCTTGAAGAGGGAACGGGTAAGCTGCAAAGCGGAGCAGAGGAGCTGAAGAATGGAATCTCTGCTTCACGTGACGGTGCGGAAGAGCTTAACAAGGGCCTTACAAGCGCAGAACAAGGTGCGAATGAACTGAGTACGGGCTTGCAAGGGGCAAAGCAGGGGAGCGCGGAGTTAAGCAGCGGACTTGCATCCTCCGAGCAGGCGAGTGACCAAGTGGCAGCTGGCGCACAAAGTATTGCCGATGGCCTTAAGCAGTTGGCTGAGTCTAACCCGGAGCTTGCAGAGAATGCAGAAGTACAGAAGCTCCTTGCAGCGAGCCAGTCTGTTGCTGAGGGGGCAAGTCAGCTCCATGCAGGCAATCAGCAGCTTCTAAGCGGAGCACAGGCATTGGATCAGGGGAATGACAAACTGGCTGCGGGTGCAGATCAGCTTCTCGCTGGTCATCAACAGCTTGCTTCCGGTGCTTCCAAGCTTGCCGCGGGTCAAGAGCAGCTGCTCACCGGGGCAGACACTTTGGCTGCAGGTCAAGGGGAATTGAACTCTAATTTGGCATTGTTTGGTCAAAAGCTGTCTGAGGCGGCAAGTGGCGGAGAGTCGCTTCACGAAGGAGCTTCCAAGCTGTACACGGGAACAGGTACGCTGCTGAGCAGCATAGGCGAATTAACAGGAGGCGTAACGACGCTTGCTGACGGTTCGGTGCAGCTCACCGAAGGGGCTGGCGAGCTGCATAACGGAATAACCGAGATTAAGGACGGTGCCGGGGAACTATCGACAAAACTGAAGGATGCAGCTGATGAAACTTCCGAGCTTAATCAGTCGGATGAAGTGGTCAGCATGTTTGCCGAACCCGTACAAACGGTAGAAGACGATACTAAAGTGGTGCCTAACTACGGTACGGGTCTCACTCCTTATTTTATGTCGATCGGATTGTTCGTTGGAGCATTGATCACAACCATTATTATGAACGTGAGAGAAACAAGCGTACCGAATGCGGGTCCGTGGAGCCGCTTTGTAAGCCGCTTCCTTGCTTTTGGGGGAATGAGCGTGCTGCAGGCAGCCATATTAGCGACCTTCATGCTGTACGGCTTGAAGCTAGAGGTGCAAAGTGTCCCAATGTTCTACGTCTTCTCGATTATTGTGGGCTTTACATCCATGATGATTGTTCAGGCGCTTGTAACTTGGCTTGATCTGGTGGGACGTTATCTTGTCATCGTGCTGCTCGTGTTCCAGCTGGCGACAAGTGGAGGAACCTTCCCACTAGAGCTGCTGCCTGACTGGATGAAGCCGATTAGTGCTTTCCTGCCGATGTATCACAGCATTATCGGGTACAAAGGCGTTATTATGAGCGGCAACTTCAATCTCATGTGGGAAAAAGCCGAGATCTTGGGTATCTATGCTGTCATCGGCATTCTGCTTACTTTGGGGTACTTCCTGTTTGTAGGACGTAAAAGAAAGCAAACGCCAGAAACGGAAGAACATACACCTAGCGGTGGAGAGGTTGCGACCGTGTAATTAAATATTAGTGATTCTTGTACAGCAAAGCTGTGTCCTATTTAACAAGGGATACAGCTTTGCTTTTTATTTGCAGCAATAATTCATTAAATGTTCATGCGCAGTTTATCGATTGGAGTATCATGTGAAAATGCCGAAAAATGGTAGGGCTTACACGGATAGATTGTACAAATTTTTAGATAAAAGCTCCATTCAAATGTGACATGGGAAAGCAAATAATAAAGAACAATATTAAAAAACATGCAGGGCAAAGAAATTTGAATAATCAATTTCATCCGCTCAATAGGAATGAAAATTATTAAGGGAAATGACGGTAAAAAAACGTCGATGCACTAAAGCTGTAATGCAAAAGATTGATTATCAATCCTATAGAAATTTTGAATTGCGCTGATGTAAGGTCGATGTTAAAATGATAGAACTATACTTATAACGGTTCTACCTTAGGTTTTTACACAAATCCCATATGACAGCAGAAGCGAGAGAGCGGATCTTGTAAGCTGATTACGATGCTGTCATCCACCTCTACCTGTCCCTTAGTTGGTTTCTTTCATCACGGATGTTCCAAAAATTTTTCGTAATAGAAAGGTTGCGTTCCATGAGACAGACTGGTTTACCTCCTAAACAGGGTTTATACGACCCTCAGTTCGAAAAAGACGCTTGCGGTATGGGCTTTGTGGCTAATATCAAAGGCGCACCTTCCCATGATATTGTCAGTCAGGCATTGACGATGCTGAGCAACATGGAGCATCGCGGCGGACAGGGCAGTGAGCCGAATTCCGGTGACGGAGCCGGGGTTCTGATTCAGCTTCCGCACCGCTTTTTTGCAGAGGAAGCAACACGCCTTGGTTTTAATCTTCCAGAACAAGGTCAATACGGAGTAGGAATGATTTTTGCTTCGAATGATGAAGAGGTTCGGAATGAACATATAGAGATTTTGAAGAAGATCGTTCAGGAAGAAGGACAGCAGTTTCTGGGACTTCGCGAAGTTCCGACGTACGATGAAATGCTGGGGCAATCCGCTTTGGCAGCGAAGCCTTATGTATGTCAAGCCTTTATCGGCCGTGCCGAAGGGATTAAGGATGAGCTGGATTTTGAGCGGAAGCTGTATGTCATTCGTCGCCGGGCGGAACTGGAGATCCGCTACTCGGTTCAAGTGAAAGATGCGGACTCTTTCTATATTCCTAGTATGTCCTGCCGTAAAATCGTGTACAAAGGCATGCTGACGACAGAGCAAGTAGGCCAATTCTACCTTGACCTTCAGGACGAGCGTGTTGAATCTGCCATGGCTTTGCTGCACTCTCGCTTCAGTACAAATACATTCCCAAGCTGGGAAAGAGCGCATCCGTATCGCTTTATGATTCACAATGGCGAGATCAACACAATGCGCGGTAACGTGAACTGGATGCATGCACGCCAATCTCTTTTTGAAAGTGAAATTTTCGGAGATGACTTGCCTAAAGTAAAACCGGTCATTAATGCCGATGGTTCTGATACGGCGATGTTTGATAACACACTGGAGTTTCTGTATTTGAGCGGACGTTCACTGCCTCATGTGGCAATGATGATGGTGCCTGAGCCTTGGAGCAATGACGAGGGCATGGATGCCGAGAAGAAGGCATTCTACGAATATCACAGCACACTGATGGAGCCATGGGACGGACCTGCTGCAATGGCTTTTACTGACGGTGTGCAGATCGGAGCAATTCTCGACCGGAACGGACTTCGTCCTGCGCGTTATTATGTAACGAAGGATGACCGAATTGTCCTATCCTCTGAGGTAGGAGTCCTTGATATTGCACCTGATAACATTTTGTATAAAGACAGACTTCGTCCTGGACGGATGCTGCTTGTTGATACTAAAGAGGGACGTATTATTTCCGACAGCGAAGTTAAAGCGCAAATCGCTTCCGAGCAGCCTTATCAGGCTTGGCTGGATGAGCATTTGGTAGATCTTCATGAACTGCCTGATGCGCCTGAGCTTCCAGAGCCGAAGCATGACAACGTGAACCAGCTTCAGCTCGCCTTTGGCTACACGTTCGAAGAGCTGCGCAAAGTCCTTGAGCCCATGGCTACTACAGGAATGGAAGCTACAGGGTCTATGGGCTACGATGCTCCGCTTGCGATCCTATCGGATCGTCCGCAAAGACTATATAACTATTTTAAACAAATGTTTGCCCAAGTAACCAACCCGCCGATTGACGCCATTCGTGAAGAGATCGTCACGTCGACACTGACTACCGTCGGTTCGGAGCGTAACCTGCTCAATCCAGAGCCGGAAAGCGCAAGACAAATTCGTTTGTCAACGCCGATCTTGTCTAACGAGGAATTCGCGAAGATTCGTCATATCAGAAGACCGGGTTTCCGTTCCATGACGATTCCGATCTTCTTCCCTGCCGAAGAGGGAGCGGAAGGTCTGAAGAAAGCGATGGAAGTACTGTTCGAAGCAGCGGATCGGGTCATTGAGAAAGGGCATAATATCCTGATCTTGTCTGACCGCGGCATGGATGCGGAGAATGCAGCTATTCCAGCTTTGCTGGCCGTATCGGGTCTGCATCACCATCTGATCCGTCAAGGTACACGGACTAAAGTCAGTATTCTGCTTGAATCAGGTGAACCTCGCGAGGTACATCATTATGCAGTGCTGCTTGGATACGGAGTAAGTGCGGTTAATCCTTATCTTGCATTTGAGACACTGGATGATATGATCCAGCAAGGCATGCTGCGCGGCATTTCCCATGAGAAAGCCGTGAAGAACTATATTAAAGCTGCAACTAAAGGTGTCGTTAAGATCCTGTCTAAGATGGGGATTTCTACGATTCAATCCTACCGAGGAGCTCAAATTTTTGAGGCTGTAGGTTTGAACGGTGAATTTGTAGATCTCTACTTTACATGGACGCCTTCTCGCATCGGCGGAATTGGTATTGAGGAAGTGACTGCTGAGACGCTGGTGCATCATCAACGTGCATTTACAGATAAAGACGGTAACGATAAAGTGCTGGATTCCGGCGGAGATTATCAATGGCGTAATGATGGAGAGGATCATCTCTTCACACCGCAAACGATTCATACGCTGCAGCACGCAGTAAGAACAGGAGATTATAATCTCTATAAGAAATATGCAAAGCTAGTACAGGGCGAGAACGAGAAAAAATTGACGATTCGCTCCCTGCTGAAATTGAAGCCGAATGGTGAGTCGATTCCGCTGTCTGAAGTGGAATCTGCCGAATCCATTATGCGCCGCTTTAAGACAGGCGCGATGTCCTTCGGTTCAATCAGTAAAGAAGCACATGAAGATCTGGCGATTGCGATGAACCGTATCGGCGGTAAGAGCAATACTGGTGAAGGTGGAGAGGATCCGGCACGTTTCATTCCAGATGCCAACGGAGATTCCCGCCGCAGCTCGATCAAACAGGTTGCATCCGGCCGCTTTGGCGTAACCTCAAACTATCTGGTGAATGCTGATGAGATCCAGATCAAAATGGCTCAAGGTGCAAAACCGGGTGAGGGCGGTCAGCTTCCAGGACGTAAAGTGTATCCATGGGTAGCTGAAGTTCGCGGATCAACTCCAGGTGTAGGTCTAATTTCTCCACCTCCGCATCACGATATTTATTCGATTGAGGATTTGGCAGAGCTGATCTATGATCTGAAGAATGCCAACCCAAGAGCAGATATTAACGTGAAGCTGGTATCCGAGGCTGGCGTAGGAACGATTGCAGCAGGTGTAGCCAAAGGCCGTGCCGATGTCATCCACATCAGTGGATATGACGGCGGAACAGGAGCATCCCCACAAGGTTCAATCAGACATGCAGGTATGCCATGGGAGCTTGGGCTTGCTGAGACGCATCAGACGCTGATGCTGAACAATCTGCGTGATCGTGTTGTCATTGAGACAGACGGAAAAATGCTGAATGGCCGCGACCTTGTTGTTGCTGCGCTGCTTGGGGCAGAAGAATATGGCTTCTCTACAGCACCGCTTGTGGCGCTTGGCTGTATCATGATGCGTGTATGTCAAATGGATACATGCCCGGTAGGGGTAGCAACTCAGAATCCTCAGCTTCGCAAGAACTACATGGGGGATCCTGCTCATGTTGTCAACTTTATGCGCTTTGTTGCTGAAGATACACGTGAGATCATGGCAGAGCTCGGTTTCCGCACCATTGACGAGATGGTCGGACGCACAGATTGCCTGGATTCTGAAGTGGCAGCTGAGCATTGGAAGAAGAAGGGGATCGATCTCTCAGCACTTCTACATGTGGCAGATGCTGCGAATCCGGCTCGGGTTCGTACACAAAAACAAAATCATGGTCTCGAAGAGACTCTCGATATGCAGAAGCTTGTTCCGCTCGCTGCACCGGCAATTGAATCCGGTAAGCTTGTGGAAGCTGTCCTGCCGATTACGAACGTAAATCGTGCCGTCGGAACTATTCTTGGTAGTGAAGTTACCCGTAAATATGGAGCAGCAGGACTACCTGAGGATACAATTCAATTCAAATTTATCGGATCGGCAGGTCAAAGCTTTGGGGCCTTTGTACCTAAGGGAATAACCTTGACGGTTGAGGGAGACTCCAACGACTACGTTGGTAAAGGACTCTCAGGAGGCAAGCTGGTTGTGAAGCCTTCTCCTAATGCGACATTTGCTGCAGAAGATAACATCATTATCGGAAATACCGCGCTGTATGGAGCGACGAGCGGAGAAGCGTATATTAACGGTATTGCGGGTGAGCGTTTCGCAGTACGTAATTCTGGAGCTCGTGTTGTTGTAGAAGGCGTGGGTGACCATGGCTGTGAGTATATGACAGGCGGACGTGTTGTCATCCTAGGCGACACTGGACGTAACTTAGGAGCGGGTATGTCAGGCGGTATCGCTTACGTATATGATCCGGAAGGAACATTCCTGTCACGTGCCAACCTTGAAATGGTGCTTCTGGAACGTGTAGAAGACTCGGCCGAAGAGGCGGATCTTCACGGAATGATCAGCCGCCATGTTCAGTATACAGGCAGCAGCCGAGGTCAACGTATCCTTGCGAACTGGCAGCAGGAAATCGGCAATTTCGTTCGTATCATTCCTAAAGACTACAAACGGATGCTGGAGCAGATCGAGAAAGTACAGGCAGAAGGACTCACTGGAGATGCTGCATTGCTCGCTGCATTTGAAGCCAATATGCGTGAACTAGCTCGTGCTGGTCAATAACCTTATGTAGATTTGTAAGTCTCAGCTGAAGGGAATAACCCCAAACACTGAGATATGATACTTGTAACATAACAAAACAGGACTTTATGACAGGACCTTCACTTAGGAAGGAACCCATAAAGTCCTGTTTTTTTATTCGACAAAATTAGAACCTCCAGAACATGACATTCCGCCATAAGACGACAACATAACTAGGAGTTTTTTCGTATAATAGGTCTAGTTATTTTAACATACATAAAAAAAGGTATAGGAGAGGTTGTCCGGTATGAACATGGAGTATCCAAGCAGGAGCAATGATCAACCGATGCAACAGAACAACCCGAGAAAGCCGCTTGATATCGTGGATGTTTTGAAACAATGTGGCATTGATCCGAAGCACTGGCAATCCCTTATTCTCCCTGAAGATAAATAAAATCGTTCGAGGGAAACGTCTCGCTAATAAGAAGGCTGCGATATATGATTGTGATTAACATCATAGTCGCAGCTTATATGTTAGTTTTGCTAGTCAGGTAACTACCTAATAAAACTAACAAGAGGAAATTTGACATAAAAAAGGTCCCTCACTGAAAGGGACCATGTGCAGAAGAATGATTTATGTAGTAAGACAACTATATGAGTAAAAATCAAGAATCCATATTGCGCTCCATACGTACGAAGGCAATAAATCTTCTCGCCTCTTCCTCGGATAATGGTTTTCCGTCAATCATAAGTTCAAATTTATTCAGGACTTCCTTATCTGAGAGCTCGAGAGCATCAACAAACCCTCTTACATCGTCATCGAGCACCATCTCCGGTTGACTTGTTCTTCCAAGTAAATAATCAACGGATACATTGAAGGTATCGGCAAGTTTCGTCAAAGTCTCAAAATCCGGCTTTCTTCGTCCTTTTTCATAATGCGACAGGGAAGCTCTTGTAATCTCAAGCATGTTGGAAAGCTCCTCTTGAGTCATGCCCCTTTTTTCTCTTAATTCAGCAATACGATGTCCATAATCCATCTATTTATATTCCTCCTGGCTACTAAATAAAAAATGGTCCCCAATCTATTTCGTCGTTATTAGATAGATATAGATATGATGAGTTCAATTATCTATTGACATGATACGATTTGTATCGTAAATTGGATACATCAAGGTTACAAATTGTATCATTTTATCGCACATTTCTAGCCTTGACCCCAATTCATTCATTCATACCTGAAATTTTTGCTATGTAAGGATGGAAGTCTATGAAACAGGTCAATGGACTAGGCATTAATGCAAGTATCTATATTCATAAGTATAAGGAACAGGTCATTAATAGCAGGTCGCGTCCGATCATTGTCATTGGATTAGACCAGCAAACCATTACCTTTTTAAATGATCTCGTCATTCCTCCTGTGCCAGAACTCCGGATCGGACTCGTGATGGAAGATATGGAGAATACCGTTCATCTTCATTGTTCGTTGGAATGGAAGCAGGAGTTAGGAAGTTTCACAATGTATCATGCTATCTTACATATTCATGAGGAACACAGACTATATATAAATGGTCAGTTACATCAAATGGTTCACCGCATGCGCTATCCCATCTACTCCTATTTTCAGGATCAGCTGGAAGAGTGGACACGGATCTCGGAGAATAAACATTCCCGAATTAACACATTGATCTAGCGTCTGCATAACGCCATTTTACTATATTTATCTTGTTCCTGCATTAGTTCTTTGACCCCAATATAAATGTGTGAAACATATTTTGATGAGGGGGGACATAGTATTGAGGGTGCACACTTATGATTGAAATTCATTGTCACATCTTACCTGGTCTAGACGATGGACCAACATCGATGGTACGTGCGTTATCTTTGGCTCAGTCTGCCGTTGCGGCAGGGATAACCAAGGTCATCGCTACTCCGCATCATTTGAATGTGAGTCACGATAATCCGAGTCATCACGTAGAAGAGGCAGTTCAGCTATTTAACTTGGCACTAAGGGAACATAACATCCCTTTGCAAGTTCGCTCGGGGCAGGAGATTCGTATTCACCCCAGGCTTATCGATTTGTTGAATAATGAGGAGCTCCTTACGCTGGCATCAAGTAAATATATGCTGCTCGAGATGCCGAGCAAAGAGGTGCCATCCTTCTTTCCGAGTTTAATTCACGAATTGAAGGTGCGAAATATTATACCCATTATTGCTCATCCAGAGCGTAATGCAGTGTTTCTGCGAGAGCCTGAATTACTCAGGCAATATATGAGTCAAGGTGCGCTCTGTCAAATCACCGCTCAATCGTTCCTAGGGCTTTTCGGTCGAAAAGTTCAGAAATGGTGTTTTCATTTTTGCAAACAAAATGGGTTTCATTTCATTTCATCAGACGCGCATGATACACAGCGTCGCAATTTTGCTCTCAAAGCCGCTTATGAGTTGCTGGAGAATCGGTTTGGGGAAGAAATGGTTGAACAATTGACAATCAACGCGCGCAGAGTTTGGGATAACAGAATGGTAGAAATAGCGGTACCTCATAAAAGAAGATTCAGGCTTCTTTTATGGTAATACTTTTACTTGCTAACAGGATAAAGGAGGAAAACAAACTTGGAACTTAAGGAATATATGGGAGTAATCCGTAAACGTATATGGTTGATAGTATCAATAGTCTTAATAGCATGCTTAGGAGCAGGAATCAAAACATATTTAACCACCCCACTCTACAATGCTGAAGCTAAATTGATTGTGAATCAAGCCTTTGACCGTCAGGGAACCACAATGCTTGATCTCAACTCAATTCAAACCAATATTATGGTAATCAATTCTTATACTGAGATCATTAAGTCCTCAGCAATACTTGATCAAGTTTTAGAGGCTTATCCAGATCTAGGATTTACAACTGAACAATTGGCGTCGATGATAACTGTCTCTTCTGCTAATGAATCACAAGTTATGAATTTAACAGTACAAGCAACTTCGTATGAAAAGGCAGCAAAAACAGCAAATGCAGTTGCTCGTATTTTCGAGAGAGAAGTACCTTCAATTATGCAAGTAGACAACGTGACAATTTTAAATCAAGCCTCATTAGAAAAAACTGATGTCGAACCTGTTAATATTAATGCCTCATTAAACATCCTAATTAGTTTTGTTGTGGGAGTAATGTTGTCCTTAGGCTTGGTTTTCTTACTCGAATATCTTGATGACACTTTTAAAACTGAGTCAGAACTTGAAAGAGAGTTAGGATTACCGGTTATTGCAGTAATCGCAAAAATTAGAAAAGAAGATGTGAAACAATCTATTTATACAACTACAGCTCACGGACAGGTAGGTGATAGTAATTATGCCACGATCAACCAATAACCAACATAATCTGGTCACTGCAACAAATCCAAAAGCTCCAATTTCTGAAGCTTACAGAACATTGAGAACAAATGTTCAATTTTCCGCTATTGATGAACAAATTAAGATACTCATGGTGGCCTCTGCTCAATCTGGTGAAGGAAAAACAACAACTGTTAGTAATTTGGCTGTGACCTATGCGCAAGAAGGAAGAAAAGTTTTATTGATAGACACTGATTTAAGAAAACCTTCCATACATCAAGTGTTCAGGGTATCGAATCACGCTGGTTTATCCAGTGTCCTTGCTGGTCAATATTTAGTCCAGGAAATATTACAGAAAACCTCTATATATAATCTTGATGTTTTATCATCCGGCCCAATCCCTCCTAATCCATCGGAAATGTTGGGTTCAAGAAAGATGTCAAGTCTACTGGAAGAATTAAAGGAAATCTATGACATTATTTTATTCGATACTCCACCAGTACTGGCAGTTACAGATGCAATGATCATAAGTTCTTTATGTGACGGGGTCATACTGGTAGTAAGTTCTGGAAAGGTGAAAAAAGAAATCGTCAAAAAGGCTAAAGCGAGATTAGAACATGTTAATGCAAGGCTGTTAGGAGTTGTTCTAAATAATTTTCAATTAGATAAAAGTCAAGCCGGCTATATAAGCTATTACGGTGAAAAATAGTCATTGGTTAACTTTGATTGATTCCTTATCACAAATCACACTATGTTTTAATTTTGATACTTTCTTCATTAAGGCGTGCTGTAAGTGGGTATAATGCCCTTTTTTGAAATTGAAAGTAAGAATTGTATCGCTTACATATAGTTTACTTAATCGATACAACTGATGCTTTTAGAAGAGTGAGAAATAAAAATAGTAAAAGGATAGGTGATAATGTATGAAAAAAGTTAGAAAAGCAATTATTCCTGCTGCTGGATTGGGAACTCGGTTTTTACCAGCTACTAAAGCTATGCCAAAAGAAATGCTTCCTATTGTTGATAAGCCTACCATTCAATACATCATTGAAGAAGCTGTTGCCTCAGGAATCGAAGATATTATCATCGTTACAGGAAAAGGAAAACGAGCGATAGAAGATCATTTTGATTATGCATTTGAACTTGAACATACTTTATCCACTAAAGGGAAGATGGATCTATTAGAAGAGGTTAGGAAATCTTCAAATGTAGACATACATTACATAAGGCAAAAGGAACCTAAAGGGCTAGGACACGCAGTGTGGTGTGCACGCAATTTTATAGGTGATGAACCATTTGCTGTCTTACTCGGAGATGACATTGTAGAGGCTGAGGTTCCATGTACTAAACAGTTAATTGAACAATTTGATCTATACGGAAAGTCTGTTGTAGGTGTTCAAACAGTTTTAGATGAGGATACCAATCGCTATGGCATAATTGATCCGTTAAGTTCTAACGATAGATTACACGGTGTAAATCAGTTTGTAGAGAAGCCGAAACTTGGAGAAGCTCCTTCAAATTTAGCAATTATGGGTCGCTATGTTTTTACAGCCGATATTTTCACCTATTTAGAGGAACATCAGATTGGTGCAGGTGGGGAGATACAATTAACTGATGCTATTCAAAAGTTAAATGAATCGCAAGGAGTCTATGCTTATAATTTCGAGGGGACTCGATATGACGTTGGAGAAAAATTAGGTTTTATACTAACCACATTAGATTTTGCTTTGAAAAATACAGAGTTAAGAATACCTGTTCTCAAGGCACTTGAGGAGATTATTGAACGGGAGTCTTCAGCTAGATTAGCACTTGCTGGAGGTGAATTCGA
Source organism: Neobacillus mesonae (assembly GCA_023715865.1). Classification (GTDB taxonomy): domain Bacteria; phylum Bacillota; class Bacilli; order Paenibacillales; family Paenibacillaceae; genus Paenibacillus. Next base: position 26,803 of record JAMBOW010000015.1, on the reverse strand, counting down.
GTGAGCTCGAATCCACGGTCTAAAGAGTTAGAAGTAGGTGTAGAACCCAAAATCTATAACGCGACTGCGAATTTAGAAGTGAGAAATGCTGATAAAACTTATTTAATTCTGAAGAGATTTACCGATATAGCTGGCTCTTTTTTTGGTCTACTTGTATTAGCACCTCTGTTCGTAATTATCGGGATATTAATAAAAATCGATGATCCAAAGGGCCCAGTATTTTTTAAGCAACTACGGGTAGGTAAAAATGAGAAACAATTCTATATGTATAAATTTCGATCAATGGTTCATAACGCCGAGGAACTGTTAGATGAGTTACTAACAAAAAATGAAGTAAAAGGTGCAATGTTTAAAATGAAGCAAGATCCTAGAGTAACTAGAATAGGCAGGTTTATTCGAAAAACAAGTCTTGATGAATTGCCTCAACTTTGGAATGTACTCAAAGGAGATATGAGTATGGTAGGTCCAAGACCACCTTTGCCACGAGAGGTTGTTAATTATTCATTATATGATAAGCAGAGGCTATTAGTTACTCCAGGATGCACCGGATTATGGCAGGTCAGCGGAAGAAGCAATATCGGATTTAGACAAATGGTAGAGATGGATATGGAATATATAAACAACAGGAACTTTTGGTATGATATTAAACTTATTTTATTGACCGTAAGACTATTATTTGGATCTAAGGATGCGTATTAAGACAGGGGGAAAAATCATGAATATCGCAGTTATAGGAACAGGCTATGTTGGTCTAGTTTCGGGAGTTTGTTTTGCCGAGTTAGGTAACACGGTCATTTGTGTTGATCATTCTGAGGATAAAATTGAACTGCTGCAAAAAGGAGAAGTTCCCATATACGAGCCAGGTCTAAAAGAGTTAATAGAATCTAATGTAAAAGAAAATAGATTATATTTCACTAGTAGTACAAAAGAAGCAGTAATAAATTCTGAAATTGTAATTATTGCTGTTGGTACGCCTTCGCTACCAAATGGCGAAGCTGACTTAAGCTATATCCAGCAGGCAGCAAAAGATATTGGGATTGCTATGAATAGCAAAAAGATTATTGTAACCAAAAGTACGGTTCCTGTTGGGACCAACGAATTGGTTTATTCAATAATACAAAGTGCAACTTCGTTTCCAATTACTATAGCTTCTGTACCTGAATTCTTGAGAGAAGGAAGTGCTATTTCTGACTCTTTAAACCCTGATCGAATAATAATTGGAATTAACAACCAGGAGGATGCTGCAAGGCTGATTGAATTACATTCGCCTCTGACATCAAACATTTATGTTACAGATATTAGGTCTGCGGAAATGATTAAATATGCATCAAATGCATTTTTAGCAACTAAGATTTCATTCATTAATGAAATATCAAATATTTGTGAGAAAGTTGGCGCGGATGTTACTGAAGTTGCTAAGGGAATGGGTTATGACAAAAGAATAGGAAATTCTTTCTTGCAAGCAGGTATTGGCTATGGAGGGTCCTGCTTTCCAAAGGACACAGAAGCTTTGATTCAAATTGCTGGAAATGTAGATTATGAATTTAAACTTTTAAAATCAGTAGTAGAAGTTAATAAGGATCAGAGATTTAGTATTATTAATAAACTAATTCACGCTCTAGGAGATCTTAATGGGAAAACCATAGGGATATTAGGTCTTGCATTCAAACCCAATACAGATGATGTTCGTGATTCACCAGCAATTGAAATTATTGAGGAACTGATTAAACTAAATGTTTCAGTCAAAGTATATGATCCGGTAGCTATGCCTAACTTCAGGAATTTAATGAAAACAAATATCGAAAATATTATTTGGTGTAACGATGTATCTGAAGTTGCACTAGATTGTGATGCGCTTTGTCTGCTAACTGAATGGACGGAATTCCGGGATCTTGATTTACAACAATTATCAAATATTATGACTAATCCTATTCTTATTGATGGAAGAAATTTATTTGATCCTAAAAAAGCACTTGCTGCTAATTTAATGTATTACTCAATGGGTCGTCAGAATGTTTTTAATGAAAACTTGCTACAAAATATACAATCATAAAATTTTGAAATATGCAAATAAGGAATAAACCCTATTAGAGGTGAATTCATGAAAGCATCAGTTGCAATTTGTACTTACAATAGAGCTGACGATCTAGCAAGATCAATCGAGAGTGTATTTAAACAAGAAGGTATTAACTTAGAAGAAATAGAGATTATCGTTGTAGATAACAAATCCACTGATCATACAAAGCAAGTTGTTACTGAAGCGATGATTAAGCCAAAGGTTGAGGTTAATTATTTTTACGAAGAAAATCAAGGGCTTTCGTATGCTCGTAATCGAGCAATACGAGAATCAAGAGGGACTTATATTATGTTCCTTGATGATGATGCATTTGCTGAGCCTAGTTGGCTTAAGAATATGATCTCAGTTTTTGAAATGAATGAGGAAATAGGCTGTGTTGGAGGAAAAATAGAGCCCTACTGGGAGGGTGGAGAACCTAAATGGATTCCAGAGGAATACAAGTCACTCTATTCGGTTTTAAATTTTTCTGATCATATTGTTGAAATGCAGCGACCATATATTCCATTTGGAGCTAATGTTGCTTTCCGTAGAATGATTTTTGACGTCATTGATCCCTTTAGGGAGGACTTGGGGAGAGTAGGAAATAATCTTCTTTCCAGTGAGGAAAGCGAACTTATTGGAAGAATAAGAGAAAAGTTTGTTGTTATGTACACTCCCTTCGGTGCAGTGGAGCATAAAATTTCAAAAGATCGAATATCTAAAAAATGGCTCTATAGAAGAAGTTATTGGCAAGGAATGAGTGACATTGTTAAAAACAGGGAGTCCGCTTTTAAACAAGGAATAAGGGCTATTTTAGGGATGGGCCATGCCATAGTTTACTTGTTGTTCTCGCTAAATAATCATAAAAGAAAAACAAGACAAATAGTAAGAATCTCTTACCGGAGTGGGCTTTTTATGGGCATTTATCAATACAAGCTAAAAAGTTCGAGTAAACTATGATGCTATCTGCATTAAGGAAGTTAAATACAGATAGTATGGCGAGTATTATTTTAAAAACAAGTGCGACTAATTTCATTGTAATGTCCCTGACCATGATTACTTCCATTATCACAGCCCGAATGTTTGGGGTTGAGGGAAAAGGGGAATTTTCAGCAATTATTTTTTGGCCGACTTTTATTGCTGGAATTCTCGGTTTAGGGCTACCCACCTCTTTGATTTATAACTTGAAGCAAAAATCAAACGCCTATGAATTAAATGATTATGTAAAATTAACATACCTTTACCAGATTCCATTATACTTAGTTGTTGGTTGTTTAGTGTGGTATATTTTGCCTCCAATGCTTCCGAGTTATTCTGAAGAGACAATTTTTATTATTTGTATATATGCTACTGTAACATCACCGCTTATTTTAACTGTTAATATTCTTATGGCTCTTTCACAAAGTTTGGATAGGTTTGATATATATAATGGTCTGCGTTTATATGTACCAGTGTTAAATGTGGTCATACTATTAGTGCTTTGGGTTACTGGAATTTTAAGTATCGAGATCGCCGCATTGACATATTTCATCACTTATATTCTGGTGATTTTTTGGTCATTAGTGAAATTGTATCCGAGTATTCGCAAAAAGACTAATTCCAAAATTTCGAGGAGAATGGTAAAGGCTTTTTACGGATATGGTGGAAGAGCATATGGAGTCGAGTTACTAGGAACGTTATATTCACAATTTGATAAAATTATTATTCTTTCGCTGTTAACTGCGAGAGACTTTGGACTTTATAGTGTTATTTTTGCTGTTTCTCGATTATATAATGCAGTTCAGACTGCCGTTACATCAGTAATCTTTCCAAAAGTAGTCGGAATGCAAGAGAAAGAAGTGCTTCGTCGAGTCGTTCAATCATTTAGAACATCTACGATAATAATGGCGATTATAGTTATTCCGACTATGTTCTTAGGAAATATACTTATCAAATTATTGTTCGGTAAGGAGTTTGGTGAAGCTTCTACAGCACTATACATTCTTTCAGTGGAATGTGTGATAGGAGGAGGGTCTTGGATTCTTGCTGCAGCTTTTAATGCAACAGGTAGACCCGGCCTAGTTCTACTGAGACAAATTGTAGCATTAAGCATTACGATTGCCTTATTTTATCTTTTAACTCCTTTGTACGGATTGAACGGGATTGCTATATCACTTCTAATTGGTGCGGTAGTTCGGTTGTTAGTAACAGTTGTTTCAATGCATAAAGTTTTTAAGATTACTTATAGAACTTTTCTTTTTAGTAAAACTGATTTTCAATTTATTGTAAAATTCGTGAATAAAGCTACCAAAAAGAGGAGAAAAGGAGTAACTGGAGATGAACATTCAGCCTGAGATCGGTTCTATGGATCACATAAAAGCCAAACTTAAACAAATAGCCAAACTTATACCGAAAGATGCGCCAGTATATTATATCGACTATCCAGTCCATAGTAATGGTGGAGATCTTCTTATCATGAAAGGAACCGAGGCATTCTTTAAAAATTATAAAGTTAATGTTATCAAGAGATACAGTGCGTTGGATTATCCCACTTCAAAAATCAATGTCCCAGAGGGAGCGGTATTTTTACTTCATGGTGGAGGAAACTTTGGTGATTTATACCCACTACATCAAAAATTAAGAGAGAACATAATCAAAGATAATAAAAATCACCGCATCATTGTTATGCCTCAGACATTATTTTTCAGTAGTCAAGATGAATTAAGAAAAACAGGCGACATTATCAATGGTCATAATGATTTACATTTATTCGTTAGAGACCAAAACTCTTATGATATTGCTGTTTCAAATTTCCCAAAATGTCATGTTTATCTTTCCCCAGATATGGCCCATGAACTTTGGCCAATTCAAGCTACTCATCAACCAACAAAAGAGAATCTTAATTTTTTGAGAGTCGACGTAGAGAAAACAAAAGAGCAGATTGAGTTTGAAAAGCAGTCGACCGGAGATTATAAGGACTGGAATACAATTTTTACTCCGTTCGAAAGAAAAATAGTTAAATTGATGGCTAAGTTGCTGAAATTAAAGTTACCGGTTGTAAGTATCTGGTATAAGTATTCTGATTATCTAGTTTCAAAATCTATAAAAGAGTTCAGTGATTATAAAATTATAACGACATCTAGACTGCATGGTCACATTCTGTCATGCCTTATGGACAAAGATAATGAACTGCTTGATAACTCGTATGGAAAAAATAGTAGTTATTATAATCAATGGACACACAGACTAGACAAATGTAAGCTGTTTACTTCCCCAGTCAAAACTGATCATGAAATATCCCAAGATAAGATGGATAATCTATCCAAAAAAGTCAGAGAAGTCACGACTTAAGCAACTTGATTTTTTTTCTGTTATTTAATTATGGTCCCCCATATGTTTATTTAAATGGTTACGGTCAGGGGAGTTTTTGAAAGTTCTACTAACTTCGTTGTTCTTACTACGGTTTTGTTTTGATTCTCTAATATTTGTAAGGGAAAGGTTTTGTAGATATGCGTCAACTTTAATAATCTGTTCTCAGAAAGTATCTAGGCAGGAGGAGGAAAATGAAAAAGATTCTCTTAATTTCAAATATGTATCCCAACGAAGACAATCCTTTTTACGGAATATTCGTTAAAAATTCCCTGGATATTTTAGCAGATGCAAATTATGACATAAAAAAAATTGTATTGTATAAAGAGAATAAGAAGGCTAAAAAAGCAGTCAATTATTTAATATATTATTTAAAAATCATGTTTAATCTACTATTTCAAAATTACAATTGTGTATATGTTCATTATGCTTCTCATAATGCTTTGCCAATAATAATTGCAAAAAAGTTAAAAGGAAAGCTGCTAATATATACGAATGTTCACGGCAGTGATGTTGTGCCGGAAACCAAAATACAGCAAAGATTGCAGCCTTTAGTACAAAAACTTCTAGATTGCTCATCGAAGATAATTGTTCCTTCAGATTATTTTAAAAATTATATATCATCTCAATTTAGACAGAATCATGGAAAGTTATTTGTTTTTCCTTCAGGTGGAATCAACCCGGATGTTTTTTTTATGGAAACGAATACGAAAAATACTACTCAAGAGAGTGTCATTGGATACGTTGGTCGTATAGACAAAGACAAAGGCTGGGAGGATCTCTTAGAAGCATTCAACACTTTGGATGTAAACATTAAAGTGAAATTGGTTATTGTTGGTAATGGAAAGCAATATAACTCAATGTTACAAATGATTGAAAATCATTCTAGAAAAAGGGATATAATTCTGTATGACATGCTTAAGCAACAAGAACTAAGGAAAATTTACAATGAGTTGGATCTATTTGTCTTCCCTACAAAGCGAAAAGGCGAAAGTCTGGGATTAGTAGGTATCGAAGCAATGGCTTGTGGAACACCGGTACTAGGATCAAAGATAGCCGGTTTACAAAGCTATATTGAGGATGGGAGTAATGGTTTGTTCTTTACCCCTGGTAATGTTACAGAGCTAAAAAATAAAATGATTGAATTCTTAAATATGTCGAGTTCTGAAAGAGAGACCATGAAACAAGAGGCTCTAAATACTGCAAGATTATTTGAAAGAGATTCAGTGAAGAATCAACTATTGTATGCATTTAAGTAAGTTTATATTAATTTAGGTTGGTGAGTATATGAGTAAAATTTGTCTTGTTAGCTCCACTGGTGGACATTTTACACAGTTGAAAAAAATTGTAAAAGTGGTCGAGAAATATGATTACTTTATCGTTACCGAGAATAATGAGACAAAAAACAATACAAGTGGTGAGTGCAAAGAATATTACTTAATTCAACAAGAAAGAAAGAATTGGTTGATATTTCTCATAGTTGTTTTCCTTAATACAATTAAATCTTTTTTTATCATTATAAAAGAACGTCCCAAGATCATCATTACTACAGGTGCTGGCTCAGTCATTCCCATGTGTATCCTAGGAAAAGTATTGGGAGCAAAACTTATTTTTATTGAGAGCTTCGCCAAAATAAACTCACCGACAATGACAGGGAAACTATTGTGTAAGTTTTCTAATCGCTTTTATGTACAGTGGGAAGAAATGCTTGAAGTTTATCCAAAAGCAATGTATAGGGGGACGTTATATTGATTTTGGTTACTTTGGGAACTCAACGATTTCCTTTTAATCGCTTATTGTCTGCACTCGATGATTTGGTGGAGAAGGGGTCAATAGTAGAGGAAGTATTTGCTCAAGTAGGCCATTCTACGTATAAACCAAAAAATTACCAGTATACGAAAATGATCAGCTCTAACCTGATGGATGAATATGTGAAGAGATGTAGCTTAATTATTACGCATTCTGGAACGAGCTCAATTATAGGGGGACTAAAAGAGAAAAAAAAGGTCATTGTTGTACCACGACAGAAAGAATTCGGTGAGCATGTAGACAATCATCAAATAGAAATAGCTCAGATGTTTGAAAAAAAAGGCATGATAGAGGCGGTATATGATGTCGAGCTATTAGAAGAGCACATCCTATTATCTAAAACTAAAGAATATAATCCATATTTTGACGCAAGCGAATCATTACTTTTAGACATCTCACAGTATATAGAAGAAATTATTTGAAAAATGTATTTATTGGATACGGGCTAATTTAATTGTGGTATGAATGAGCCCGTATTTATGTATTACATAACATAAGCCACCTAAATTTAATATTATTGGAGGTCGGCTCAACTTTATGGAGAATAATGTGAGTGATTATCAACAATATAAAAATACCAAAGAATTTGAATTAATGATCTCACTGCTGCGAAATGAGATTAATGAGTTGCAAATTTCTCAGTTAATAAACAATTTAGACTGGGATGTTTTTTTAGATTTAATTATACATCACAGAGTTTATCCAATAATCTATAAAAACACTCAGAAATTGAATGAGAATTTGATACCCGTAAAGTACGCAAGCAGACTTCAGTACTTATACTTTCAAAACACCTTGAAAATGTTAAAGTTATCCTCAGAAATGATAAGGTTAAATAATGAACTTATTGCTAGAAACATACGGTGTATTGTATTAAAAGGCCCGGCGTTGGCTATGAAGATATATGGAAACTATTCTGATAGAACATCCAAAGATCTAGATATTTTGGTTTCGCCAGAAGATTTTGATAGTGCACATATGGTCATGATCAACAATGGTTATGTAAATGAAGAAGAAATAAATGTTTTAAAAGGCAGGAAGAAATGGAATGAACACCATGTTGTTTATCATCATCCAGATTTAAAGGTCCAAATAGAAGTTCATTTCAGGCTAAGTTTCGATATCAAAAATAATAAACCAAGTTTTAATGAGTTATGGAATCGATCAGAACAAACTATTCATCAGGGAAACCTTATTCATATATTAGGAAGGGAAGATTTGTTTGTTTATTTGGCCCATCATGGGGCACGACATGTTTTTTTTCGATTACGATGGTTACATGATTTAGATCAGTTTATGAGATTGTATCCTTTGTCGGAGGACGTTATTAAAAAAATTATTTATTATGAATGTGCAAAAAGCGTAGAGCTTTGTTGTACTCTGCTTAAACACTTTTTTGGAACTCCCATTCAAAAACCTATGAATCTAGTTTCCGATAATAAGGATTCTAAAAAGTTGAAGTTAATTGCATTAAAGTTTATTACTGAGCCGATTTCATTTGAATCTTTATCTCCATATCACATGGGATATTACAAGAGTTATCAATTGTTACTCAAACAAGGGATGCATAAGGGAGTATATTTAATCAGCCTATTATATCCCAATAATAGAGATATCGACACTTTAAAATTACCTAAATATCTACAGTTTCTATATTTTCCAATGCGGCCATTTCTATGGATGTGGAGAGTTATAAAGCGAACAATCTCACAAGCATAGATATTAAATTGTTCAAGGGTTGAAGTTAAACGACATTTCCTAATCGCATATTCAATAAAGTTATGTAGTTAAGGCATTCCTCCATTTTATGTCTGAGGTTAGATCTGAAGTTGATTTTAATGAGAGGATTTGACTCAATGAAGCGTTGGATAAAAATAACTATAATTGTCTGCTCGATGTTTCTCTTTCTTATAATTGGAGGGATCTGGTATTTACTAAGTTCATTACAAGATACCGCAAATAAAATTTATGAGCCTAGGGATCCCTCCGTTCCAGTAGCAAGTATTGGTGGAGTTCAGCAACCATCGAGTGTTCCTTCTGAAAAAATCAAACAGGAAGAATCATTTTCAGTATTATTACTCGGAGTGGATGAGCGTCAAAATGACGTTGGACGTTCGGATACAATGGTTGTCTTAACTGTTAACCCCAATGACCACTCAATTTTGATGTTTAATATCCCAAGAGATACAAGAACAGAAATAGTAGGTAAGGGGACGCAGGATAAAATAAACCATGCCTATGCTTTTGGTGGAGTGAACATGTCTATTCTAACAGTAGAGAAATTACTGAATACATCAATTGATTACTATGTAAAAGTTAATATGGAGGGATTTTCATCAATAATAGATTTGTTAGGAGGGGTTGGGGTATATAATCCATTTGAATTTACGTATGAAGGTAAATTATTCGAAGAGGGGAATTTACAGTTATCCGGTGAAGAAGCACTTCTCTATTCACGTATGCGTTATGATGACCCTCGAGGAGATCTCGGAAGAAATTCAAGACAGCAGGAGATCGTTAAACAGCTGATGAAGAATGCTTTACAGATCTCGAGTGTGACTAAAATTCAATCTATATTGGATGAGGTAGGAAATAATGTGAAGACAGACATTACATTCGATGAGATGAAGAAGTTCATAACCGATTATAGCAGAGACTTAAATAATATCCAAACCATTGAAATACAAGGTAAAGGTGAGCGGATTAATGGGATCTATTACTATATTGTTGATGAGCAGGAGAAAAGCCGTGTTCAGGAGCTGATGAAAGATCATTTACAGAAGGATGAAGCTCCTTGAGCAGAACGGAATTGAATAAATCCCGAAAGAAAAGAAATCAGCGCAAATTTATTCTTTTCAGTCTCCTTTTAGTTTGGGCCGTGTTCATTTTATATATGTCGACTAGATCCTATCAGCAACAGAGCATCAGACCGATGCTTACAAGTATCTCTCACCATCTGCAAATTAATTTTACGCTCCCGAATATTAATATTCATTATGCCAATCAGATATACTCACTGCAAAACAATCCTTACGGATTTGTCGAATTTGTCTTCCGCAAATGCGCCCATGTTTTTGTCTATGGTATCTTGACCCTTCTCGGCCATCTCTTATTTCGAAAGGTTTGGAGAGGCAGCTTACTCAGTTACATTCTCCCATTAGGATTAATCTTAATTATCGCAAGCGTTGATGAAACTATTCAAAAATACTCTGAAAATCGCACTTCCTCTCCATATGATGTGCTCCTTGATTTTTCCGGCGGTTGTTTGGCACTATTAATAACAATTTTCCTACGCTGGCTGCTTCAAAAGCGAAGGTCTAAAAGCTCCTCCTCTCTCATACCTTGAGTACAAGGGACAAGAGGGGAGGGGTTTTATGCTGCGCAAAAGACGGGGGAATAGCTTAATAAAATTGGTTAGTACAGTTATCGTAATTGGATTAGTGGCGTTGCTATTCTTTAGTGTAAGAGGAGCCTTGCAATCAAGCGAGGAAGAAGAAGCTGTTAACATTGTGAAAGAATTTTATACATATGAACAAGAAGGGGATTTTGGCAGCTCGTGGGAGCTGTTTCATTCCCAGATGAAAGAGAAATACAAGAAACCGGACTACGTACAGACTAGAGCTCATGTCTTTATGCAGCATTTTGGGACTAACACATTTAAGTTAGAGCTATCTAAACCGGAGAGGCATTATGATGTTCAGTTGATTGAAGGAAAAGAGACTTTGGGTGAAGTCTATATAGTTACAGTGACTCAAACCTATAATTCTTCCTTCGGTAATTTTAAGATTGTACAGCCCGTTTATGCTGCTGAAGAGTCCGGGGAGTGGCGCGTGTTATGGTCTTTCCAAAAAGCAGAGGAATTTTAGACTTTTATTTTGTTGAAATAAGTCTATTATCCGATAAACGCTTGTACAATATAGTAGGTCAAAAGCGGGGCTCCTACTATGACGACTACTGGAGCAGCGGAGAGACTTTTAGTGACATTTCTTTTAAATTTTCTAATCGTTCTTCTCATTCAATATTCCTCCTATCACAAACCTCATTTTTATACAAATTGTATCATTGCCTATGACCCTTGTGAATCATTCTTCTCTCCTATTTTTTGATAAATATCCTGAAACCATGCGTTACACCGCTGTTTTCCTGGTTAATTAACTAATAACCCTCAAAAAATCTTGACAAAAAACTAGGACTCCATTATGTTCAAGATACAAAATGTATCGAAAAGGATCGATTTATGCGGTTGATTGCCTCGGGCCTGAGGATCGTGGAAAGAGAATCTATGTGTCTTTGAAATGGAGGAAGGCTGAAGTGATAGTGACGAGTCGATTTTATTGTGTCTCCTGTAGAAGGGTGTTGTCGGTAGACAAGGAATATAAGGGGAACTCCTTAGAAGAAGAGTCTAAAGTCTCAGATGACCTATCCTACGAACAGTCAATATCCAGGATGAAAGACCTTCATCATGCAATGCACAACCAGATTTTCCGGACAGGATTCTACAGAAATGAAATGCCGTTAGGTTATTGCGGCTGCTGCCGTAAGGAGGATTACACGCACGAAGTGGAGCATAAGGTCTTGCCAGACATGGAAGAGAACAAATTCCAGCATCAAGACCCGGTGCATAAATGTGTCGTTCCAGCCAATATACGGGACAGGTTCACACAAGTTATGTTACACTAGCTTCTGAACTTATTAGCTATAATGATGTTTGGATAAGTGAAAAGGAGTGAGTATTTGCATGCACCAGGAACCTGTCGTTCGTATGCAAGGTGTAAGTAAAGTCATTTCTTCCCGCTATCTCGTGCGAGACCTGACTTTGGATATTTATCCAGGCCAGGTCTTTGGTTTTTTAGGGCCGAACGGTGCAGGGAAGACGACTACCATTCGAATGATGGTCGGACTGATGTCCATTAGCGAAGGGGATATTGTTATTGCAGGGCACAGTGTAAAAACTGAATTTGAAGCCGCTATTCGCGAGGTTGGCGCGATTGTCGAAAATCCGGAAATGTACAAGTTTCTATCCGGATACCAGAACCTGCTGCATTTTGCACGGATGTCACCAGGAGTGACCAAAGAAAGAATTCAAGAAGCGATTGAGCTGGTCGGTCTTACCGAACGGATTCATGACAAGGTAAAGACCTACTCCCTTGGAATGCGTCAACGGCTCGGTGTCGCTCAAGCTATTTTGCATCGTCCTAAACTGCTGATTCTTGATGAACCTACCAATGGGTTAGATCCACAGGGAATCCGGGAGCTTAGAGATTATTTAAGGAAGCTTTCCGTTACGGAAGGGACAACCGTCTTCGTGTCCAGCCACTTGCTTTCCGAGATGGAACTCATGTGTGACACGGTAGCGGTAATCCAGAATGGAAAGCTGATTGATGTCCGGCAGCTCAGACCTGAGAATGGGGCGCTTGCAGAGCTTGAGTATACGTTTGAAGTGAGCGACGTAGAGGCTGCGCTAAGTCTGATAGGACAGGGACGTGCTGAAGGGCATATGCTGAGCGTATCTTGTACAAGAGATGAAGCGGCAGAGTTAAATGCAAGACTTGTACAGCACGGAGTGAAGGTCTACGGCATTCGTGCGAGAACAAGCTCACTGGAAGATCAGTTCCTTGCACTGACTGGAGGTGAGCATATTGAGTAACTTTTTCCTGCTTGTACATAATGAAAATATTAAAATATACCGTCGTGTGCGGACATGGGTGATGCTGGGCATTATTGTCGTGATGTCGATGCTTATTCCTTATCTTCTTTCCAGTACAGAGGGAGGAGACCAGACTTATTTCTGGGAAGGGGCTATGGTGACGGTAACCTTTATCAGCTTTCTGAATACGATCTTTGCTGTTGTCATTGCTGCGGATTCGGTGGCGGGAGAATTTTCATGGGGAACGATTAAGCTGCTGCTGATCCGCCCTTGGACACGAAGCAAAATTCTAGCTTCCAAATATGTATCCGTATTGCTCTTTAGCTTGCTTACCACACTGCTCATGATGGGACTATCGCTGCTTACTTCCTCGATCTTCATGTCTACAGATGGTACAGGACTACAGATGCCAGGAGATTACACGCCTGCAGGCTATGCTCTGATGACCTGGCTATATGAATATGTGGATCTGTTTATTACGCTGGCAATTGCTTTTATGGTCTCGACGGTATTTAGATCGGGTGCACTTGCGATCGGATTGTCTTTGTTCATCTTATTTACCCAGGGCATCTTTGGATTAATCTTTAATCCCGAAAGGTATACATGGGCGAAGTACATTCTGTTTACCAACATGGATTTAAGCCAATATATGCTTGGATCAAGCAACAGTGTGATGAGCCTGGGCTTTTCAATTACGGTTCTTGCTGTTTATTATGTCCTATTTATGGGTATTGCCTGGTATGTCTTTCAAAAGAGAGATGTGGCAGCCTAGAACAGCTGGAATTCGAATTCGGATCCTTCTTACGCTATAATGTCTAGGTATATAGGATGGAGAAGGACTACTATGGTAAGCCTTCTTTCATTCCATACAGCCGTATGAATTACATATTAAATATATAGACATGGATGGAGGGTCTGCTTTGGTTCAATCGAACAGGTTTTTCCGATTCTGTATCGGTATAATCCTGGTACTGCTCGTTATATTCTTGGGTGACAAAGTCAAATTTATCTTTAACCCAGTCATTTCATTGCTTGGAGTCATCCTCATTCCAGCAATGCTGGCTGGCTTCTTCTATTACCTGTTAAGGCCGCTCGTTGAGCTGATGCACAAGCGGAGAGTGAATCGAACGCTAGCGATAGTCCTTATTTATCTGGTATTTGCTCTGATTCTCGCCGGCTTTATTATTGGAATATGGCCTTCTCTTCGAGAGCAGTTTCTCGGCTTCATTGAGAATGCTCCGAATCTGATCACCATGCTCACACAGCAGGTTCAAGAGCTTGAAGAGAGCGGGATACTAGCGCAGTTCTTGCCAGAGGGAACGAATATTCTATCTCGGATCACAGAGATCATTGATCAAGGCTTCACATTCCTGACGAACTATATGTCCGGGCTGGTAACGTTCTTCTCTAATTTCATCATGGTCTTATTCGTTACACCGATTATCCTGTATTTCATGCTGAAAGAAGGCGGCAAATTCGGGGAGAACATCGTCGGCTTTATGCCTAAACGCTTCCGTGACGAGGGCAAGGATCTCATGGATGAGATTGACAGCTCGCTGAGCGGATTTATCGTAGGACGTGTCATTGTTAATGTAGCACTGGGCGTGCTGATGTATCTCGGTTTTCTTATTATCGATCTGCCGTATGCCTTGCTGCTGACTGTCATTGCCGTCATTATGAATTTCATTCCGTTTATCGGTGCGTTCTTGTCTTCCGTACCTATTGTGATCATTGCCTTTATTCAGTCGCCTTCTATGGCGATTTGGTCACTGGTCATTATACTTGTAGCACAGCAAATTCAGGATAATTTGCTTGCTCCGTATATCTTTAACAAATCACTGGATATCCATCCGATTACTACGATTGTGGTTGTTCTTGTCGGCGGTGATATTGCAGGACTGCTGGGTGTTATTCTCGCGATCCCGTTCTATATGACGCTCAAAATTGTGCTGATCAAAGTGTATAACATCTTCTTTAAAGATAAGTGGGAGAAGGCGTAATCTTACGTACCCTTCCAGCCAAAATAAGGCCCGCAAACCTGTTTGTAAAGGTATGCGGGCCTTATCATTATATAGTAACGAATTACTCTGCCATTGCTTTCTCTTCCTCGTCACTCGTTGAGGGAAGAGGCTCCTTTGGAATGACCGCAACCTTGAGGAAGCGGTTCTTCTCTTTTTCCAGCAGAACGAAGGTTAATCCTTCGAATTCGTATTCTTCCTGTTCATTCATCTCCGGCTGATGACTGTACAGCCATCCTCCAATCGTATCCCATTCCGTCGTATCCAGCGACGAGGTGAACATGTCATTCACTTTGGACAAGGATACTTTACCATTAAAAATAACATAGTTCTCATCCACGATTTGGATCTCTTCTTCCTCATCGGCATCGAACTCATCTCGAATCTCTCCTACAATCTGTTCAAGCACGTCTTCAATGGTGACCATACCTGAAGTTCCGCCATACTCATCGACGAGAATGGCAATATGATTGCCTTCCTGCTGCATTTTATGAAGCAGCTCTTTGACTGGAGTTGTTTCATGAACTGCGGGAATAGGATGAATCAAGCTTGCAATATCGATGGATGAAGAATTATCTCCGTAATATTCCAGGAAAAACTGCTTGGTATTAATAATGCCGATAATATCGTCCTTATTCTCATTAACAACTGGAAAACGCGTATACTGCTCCTCGC
Source organism: Neobacillus mesonae (assembly GCA_023715865.1). Taxonomy (GTDB): domain Bacteria; phylum Bacillota; class Bacilli; order Paenibacillales; family Paenibacillaceae; genus Paenibacillus. The sequence goes on along the minus strand of JAMBOW010000015.1, from coordinate 11,250 downwards.
GGATAATTGCCAAATTTTCTTCCACGGATTTGTTCACATACAGACAGACCATATCCGTTCTTGGCACCATAATTTCCTTGGCAAGCATTTCGTCAAAGGCGAATATACGGCTTACATATCCGAATTCGCTTTGATTTATCTTACCGCTCTCGAAGCTCTCATTAATAATGATTTGCAGCTCTTCTTCGGAGTGAGCTTCTTCATGCTCAGAAGCGGGCTTAACACCAAACAGTTTTACAAGACCGTTGGCAGAGCCGTTCAAGATGAAAATAAATGGGTACATCACTTTGTTAAACCAGATGATCGGTTTTGCTGTTAGCATGGCAACAGTTTCAGCTTTCCGAATCGCAACCGTTTTTGGTGCGAGTTCACCGACAACAACATGTAAGTAAGTGATCAGCATAAAGGCAATAATAAAGGACAGTAATGATCCCACCGTCTCAGGCACAGCCATTCTTTCAAAGAGAGGGTGCAGAATCTTCTCAATGGTCGGTTCCCCGAGCCAGCCCAGACCCAGCGAGGTGATTGTTATTCCAAGCTGACAGGCGGAGAGGTATCCGTCCAGATTTGCTACAACTTGCCTTACTGCCAATGCCTTTTTGTTGCCTTCTGCGATCAATTGATCGAGACGACTTGTTCTTACACGTACTATTGCAAACTCCACTGCTACAAAAAATGCGGAAAAACCAATCAATACGGCCACTAAGCCAAGGTTTAACGCGTACCTACTACCTTCGTCCATTTCACATCTCTTCCCCTTCATGAATTTAAAGTATAAAGTTTAACGAATATTATATCTCAATTTGGAGCGCGTGAAAATACGTCCTAATCATTGCAAAAGTCAAGGGGATAAATCACAATCCATATTTTTGGGGTCAAGATGAATGATTCAGATAAAAGATTGTCAAACTGTATAGATGGATTTACGAAAACAGTCTGCAGCTATTCATTGATTTACATTTACATAAAAAGGGGGCTGGCTCATGCTTTGGCTGGTCATAATCTTGCTTATTTTATTCTACCTCGTTCAAACCCTCCTCTTATTTGTGCTGGAATATGAGCGTCCTGAAAAAACGGTATTTTGGATTTTGGTCTCGACATGTCTGCCTGTTATTGGACTGATTCTGTATTTTGTAGCGGGAAGGCCTTATAAGCGAATGAGACATCATATCAAGGATAGCGTGTGGGATAACATTCAGCAGCATATTGCAAGGCGGGCCGAAATCGTCCAATCGGTAAAAGAGATGCAAAATACGAAATTTGTAGAGCATGATCGGCTTTATCATCTGCTCTCAAATATACCGAACAGCGCAATTACCGGCTGTAGTGAAACACAGTACTTCACAGAGGGCGAGCCGCTTTTCACCTCTTTGCTGCACGATATCGAACAGGCGAAGGATCATGTTCATATTCAGTTTTATATTTTTCGGGACGATATTATCGGAACGCTGTTTCAGGATTTACTCATTCGTAAGGCAAAGGAAGGGTGCCAGGTACGAGTGATTTGTGACGGCTTTGGAAGTACGGGGCTTCCGAAGCCCTTCATTAAAAAAATGAAGGATGCAGGAGTTGAAATTCATTTTTTTCTGCCTCCTCGGCTTGCGCTTAAGCTTCGTAAATTGAACTACCGTAACCATCGTAAAATTGTAGTCATTGACGGCGCCATCGGGTATACCGGTGGAATGAATATCGGGGACGAATACCGTGGTCAATCTCAAAAAATGGGCTTCTGGCGCGATACGCATATGCGGATTATCGGGGACGCCGTTTATTTTCTGCAGACGACCTTTTTGAAGGATTGGGAAATGATATCAGGACAATTTCCTGATCAGGAGCGCATTTCTTATTTATTTCCTGACCATCATTGTCAGATGAATGAGCAGGTACAAATCGTGGAAAGCGGACCGGATGAGACCCGGCATCCTATACAGGAATTATGCTTTAGTGCCATTACCCAGGCCAGAGAGCGGGTGTTTATTACCACGCCTTATTTTATCCCGGATGATGCTTTGATTTCTGCATTAAAGACAGCCTGCTATGCAGGGGTAGATGTTCGAATTCTGATTCCTTATGAGGCGGATTATGCCGTTGTGCTTCAAGCTTCGCTTTCTTATGTAGAAGAACTGCTGAATGCAGGGGTTAAATTTTATCGGTATCGGAAAGGCTTTATTCATGCGAAGGTAGTTGTAGTTGATCAGATGCTTGCTGCAGTAGGGTCGGCAAATCTGGATATGCGGAGCTTTTACAGTAACTTTGAGCTTACGGCCGTCATGTATTCTGAGAGTGCCATAGAGAGATTGGTAGCCGATTTTGAAGAAGACCTCAAGCACAGCTCAAGCGTAGAAATACGTGATTTTATGAATCGTTCCAAGTTCAGCAAATCCACTGAAATCCTGTGTAGGTTATTATCGCCTCTGCTTTGATGATTTCCGTTGATTTTCACCATGAAAAATGACTTTCTAATCCGAAATCTCGTTGTTTCTGACGATTTGATGATTATAGTCCTTAAAGTATGTTATAATAGTGTATCAGGTCATGTCTTGTGGACATAGAAAAGCTTAAAAGAATAGGGGGGGTTCTATGTCGAATATGACAACGAAAGAAATGATGCCAAGTCCAAGTAAACAGACGAAGGCAAACAGTTCTCCAATTAGTCTGAGAATGCTCCAGCGCGCGATTATGATTGTCGTTGGCGCTTCGCTTATGGCTATAGCTCTTGAGATTTTTCTAATTCCTAATGGCGTTATTGATGGTGGAATTACAGGGATATCTATCATGGTGTCTGAGCTCACCAGCTTGCCGCTGGGTGTTCTGCTTACACTGTTCAACCTGCCGTTTCTTATCATCGGCTATAAACAGATTGGGAAGACCTTTGCGGTATCTACCTTGTTCGGCATTGTCATCATGTCGATTGGTACGCATTTGCTCCATCATGTACAGGCGTTGACTCCGAATGAACCGCTTCTTGGTGCTGTATTTGGCGGGGTTATTCTTGGTGTCGGGGTGGGTCTCGTCATTCGTTCAGGTGGTTCTCTGGATGGAACCGAGATTGTCGCTATTCTTCTAAGTGAGAAATCTCCATTCTCCGTAGGGCAGGTCGTCCTGGTCATTAATGTATTTATCTTCGTGATGGCAGGCTTTGTATTTGGCTGGCCAAATGCGATGTACTCCATGATTGCATATTACATTGCCATGAAGATGATTGACGTGACGATTGAAGGGCTTGATCAATCCAAATCGGTATGGATCATTAGTGAGAAATACCGTGATATCGGTGAAGCACTGACGGATCGTCTTGGACGCGGTGTTACATATTTGGATGGTGAAGGCGGCTTCAGCGGAGACGAGAAGAAGGTCATCTTCGTCGTAATTACCCGTCTGGAGGAAGCTAAGCTGAAGAATATCGTTGAGGATTGGGATCCGCAGGCCTTTGTAGCGATTGGTAATATTCATGATGTCAAAGGCGGACGATTTAAGAAAAAAGGTATACACTAGCGTGTTCTATTTATTTAATACAATAACCCGGTGTTCCTGATTAAATCAGGAGTGCCGGGTTATTTTTTTGGATTAGCAAGTAATACCGATCTTTAATTAAAGGCTTATTTCTTGGTTAAATGCTGTAGAATCGTCCCCAGAGGCTGGGGAGGAAGGGAAGCCAGAATATCGCCTTTCTCTGCCAGCCTGGCACCGATATTCAGTAGGTGGAAGTCCTTGGGTTTAACATTGTTTGCGACTTCTTCCCAGAGCAGCGGGGTGGAGACAGAAGCATGTTCTCTTGCCCTTGGAGTATAGGGGGCAGCTAATGTTTTTCCGCCATAATGCTGGAGGTAATCAAAATAGATTTTGTCGCCCCGATCCTTTTTCAGACGTTCTAGAGTGAATAGTTTAGGGTGCTTCTCACATACATATCTTCCTACAAAATGACCGAGGGTCCGCAGCTCTTCGAAAGTAATTCCTTTCTCAATCGGTACAATAATCTGAACACCGGTTGCTCCCGAAGTCTTGGGTACCGATTGAATACCAAGCGAGGAGAGAGTTTGGCCCACGATTTGCGTAGCCTCCATAATTCGGGGTTCCTCTATCAAAGAAGGGTCCAGATCGATCATCCATTCGCAGGGCAGCTGGCTGGAAATATAATGAAGAGAAGGATGGAACTCAAGTGCAGCAAGATTTCCAAGCCACAGCAATACAGGCAGGTCCTCCATCACGATATAGTTGATGTTCTCGTGCACAGCTGTCTTAACAAAAGGAGGGAGCGGCTCCGGCGCGTTTTTTTGATAAAAAAATTCACCGTGTATACCATGCGGATATCGGATCGTTGTAAGCAGCCGGTTCCTGCAATACGTGAGCAAATAAGGAGAGAGCTCAGCCAGCTTCTGCAGGTAGATCGCTTTGGTTACTCCGGCTTCCGGCCAGAGCGGTTTATCCGGATTCGTGATTGTAATATCATGTCCCCCGATTTGTATCGTGCCCTTGACGGTGCGCGGCATAAGTCAGCCCTCCTCCTTCTGTGATAATAAACATTCTGCGACAGGAATATGCGGCGCTAAGCTTTCGATAGTCGGATGGCGCATCGTGCCCCCTGGAGTCCATTCCAGAAACGTCACCCTCACTACCATCTCTGGCTGGATCCAGAGTGCGCCTTGATTTCTTACAGGGACTTCTTTAAAAGGCATGCTGCTTGCGGCCATCGTCAGAGCTTTTTCCGTAAGCGTCCTCCAGTCCTGAACCGTGAATCTTCCCGTACCTGCGTGACCGATATACTCAAGCTCTCCGTGATCATTGTATAGGCCAAGCAGGAGGGAGTTCACAATCTTGTCCCGGAAGGTCACACCTCCAATGACAGCATACAAATCCCCGTTCTTCTTGCGCTTCTGCCATCGGCTGTCCTTACCATCTAAAGCATAAGTACTGGTCAGATCCTTGACGACAACACCTTCGAGCTGCTGAGCCTTCACTGCATCAAACAAAACATTGCCATCCGGGAAGTTTTGTACAAGCTGAACCTGTGCTTGAGGCTTAATGATTTGTGCAAGAAGCTGCTGTCTTTCCGACAGCGGACGATTTGTAACCCATTCTCCGTTAAGATACAAAATATCAAACACCATATAAGTAACGGGAACACTCTTTAATCCCTGCCTAATGCTGCGTTCGCTCCGCAGACTGTCCCGTTTCATAATTTCGTGAAAGGATGGCTTCCCTTCGCTGAAAGCAATCAGTTCTCCGTCAATAATAAAAGAAGAAGCGGATGAATAAACATCCGCTTGTGTAAGTTCTGGATACTGTAAGGTCCGGTCATTCCGCTTACGGTTAACGAGCCTCACTTCATGTCCGTCATAGTAAGTAAGCATGCGGACTCCATCCCATTTCACCTGAGCAATCCAAGAATGGCCGGCAGGGAATGTTGTTGTTCGTACAGGTTCAAAGGGAATGACTGGCTTAAGCTCCATGATGCTTCTCCTTTTTTATATCATTACTTATTTATGGATCATACGAATACGAATGGAAAACGGATCGTTAACATAGGCTTCACCATCAATATTCGTAATGGAATAGCCGCTCGATTGAAGCCGGGCTAAGGTTTCGTCGTACGCATTCTTGTTATCAAACACGATCGTAAAGTAATCAATCCCTACAGCATCCTGAGGTGTTGCCGGGGCATTCTGACCAGCCCATATATTAAGCCCGATGTGATGATGATACCCGCCTGCAGAGACGAAGACGGCTCTAAAACGCGGATCATCCAGTACGATATCAAAGCCGAGCAGCTCATTGTAGAACCTGCGAGCCGTGGCAAGGTCGGATATATGGAAGTGAACATGGCCGATGATGGTGCCATCAGGCAGCCCTGTAAAAGGCTCTTCGCCCGCAAGATCGAGCAGTCCGCGAACGTCAACAGCATCTGTACCCATGATGTAATGATTATTTTCGTCCTTTTTCCATACACTCCGCGTACGGTCTGCATAGATTTCAATGCCATGACCATCGGGATCATTAATATACAATGCTTCACTGACGCTGTGATCTCCTTGTCCGATTTCCATACCGCGGTCAATGAGGTTGCGCAGGGCAAGACCGAGGGATTTGCGATCAGGCAGAAGAATAGCAAAATGATACAAGCCGGCATGGCTTCTTGGCTGGATCGGCTTAACATTTTCAAGTTCCTCGAGAATAACGAGCGGCTTTACGCCATCAGCAGTAAGCACAGCCAGATTCGCATTACGGGACAGCAGCTTAAGACCGACGACCTGTTCGTAAAAAGTAATAGAACGAGACAGCTCGCTGACGCGTAGCTTAACTTCCCCAAGAGATGTTGCTTGATCAATAGAATAGGTCATTATTTAATTGCCTCCTTAGAATGTCCATATCAAAATTGTTACTAATGTACATTTAGTTACTTAATGTAAGTTAGTATATAGTGTCTATATGGACCCGTCAACGGCAATCTGCAGTTGCCTGCGAAAATAATTAAACTCAAGCGCCGGTTTCTTTCTTCTTAGCCGTTTTCCTTTTTGTTGTTTTCGGTGTTACAACAGGCTCGTCCTTATTCTCCTTCTTCTCAGCGGTTGTTTTACGCGTCGTCCGCTTCTTGGCTGGCTTAGACGGACCTGGATCTGTCATAATCGGAGGCTGCTGGGTCTGGGTCGCCTGAATGCTCGCCTGCAGCGCAGCCATGAGATCCACTACATTGGCTTCCGGCTTGGCTGGAGCGATCTTGTACTCTTCTCCTGCCACCTTGTGATTGATGAGCTCGAGCAGTCTTGCCCGGTAATCATCGGTATATTTTTCAGGATCAAATGGAGTACTGAGCTGGTCGATCAGCATTTTGGCCATCGTGAGCTCTTTATCGTTAACAGCGATATTCTCTGGTATGTTTGGCACTTGAGAGACCGGCCGGATTTCATCCGGATAAAAAATAGTTTCGATTGCCAGGCAATCCTCAAGCACCCTGATCGCAGCCAAAGAGCTTTTGGAACGGATGGAAATTTTAGCGATGCCAATCTTTCCTGTTTCCCGCATGGCGGTCATCAGCAGCTGATACGCATTTCCTCCAGATTGATCAGGTGAAAGATAATAGGTTTTTTGAAAATAAATCGGATCAATATCAGTCAAATTAACGAAATCTAAGATAGCAATATTTTTGTTTGCCTGCTCGGAAAGCTGATCCAGCTCCTCTTTTTCAAACAGAACGAATTTTCCCTTTTCATACTCATAACCCTTTGTGATTTCCTCCCATTTCACCTCAACATCACAGGATGGACATTTGCGGATATAGGCAAGAGGACTTCCGCACACTTGGTGAATATAACGCATGGAAATGTCTTTATCCTCTGTGGCAGAGAACATCTTAACCGGGACGTGCACCAAGCCAAAGCTGATCGCCCCTTTCCAGACCGTATGCATATTTTTTCCCTCCTTCATTACTTTGCTAACAGCGTTTCTTAGTAGTATGGGCAAAAATCAGTCATTGTAACCTTTGCGGATGCATGATTGGAGGATGAACAGGACATATTATTCTTAAAAAGGGTGAAGGAGAAAATTCATGTCTAGAACTGATGATTTGAACAGGCCGGATGGAAGAGACCGCAATGACAGGGAAGCCGAGGTAGATCATTTCTGGGAAGCGCTCACCGGGACGGAAATGCTTGCCGCAGATATGGTGGACTGGGAAGAGGTGACTGGAAATCCAGGAGATGAGGAATCGCTGGAAAATACGGCCTTTGACGTAGACCGGATGGTGAATGAAGGGCTGGGTGGCGGCCAGGTTACTGAGGATAACGGGTATATCGGAGACAGCACAACAGATGCTCTGTTTAATGAAGACGAGCTGGATATCAAGAATACGAAAGGGGAGTCCTGATTATGGATGCAAATCGCGCAAAAGCAATATTTGAAGCGAAGGAAAGTATAGCGGTCAAACTGGATGGGGAACAGCCGATCTGGATCGAACATGTCGATATGGAGAATAAAATGGCTACCGTGCAGATTGGCAACAGCCCGCTTGAAACACATACGGTCAGTGTGGATCGTCTGGTAGAAGATAAATAATTTAATACTTCTATGTACCCGGGAATCTTTTACTAGCCCGGGTTTTTTGTGTGTCCTGCTTACCTTGCTAGGGAAGATGGAGAACTATATAATGAGGTGAAGGATTTGACTGAACCAGTAAGTGAATATTTTGTTTAAACCGAAAGAAGGTTAGCATATTGAAGCATGAGCATCAGGAGTGGAGTTTTCACTCAAAAAGCGTACAGGATACGGAGCGCCTCGCTGCCCGGCTTGCAGAATTGGCCGTGCCTGGCTCAGTAATTGCGCTTGACGGTGATCTCGGTGCAGGGAAGACCGCTTTTTCCAAATACTTTGCGAAGCATCTAGGTGTTGACGGGGTTGTGAACAGTCCTACGTTTACCCTTATTAAAGAGTATGAAGGAAGGCTTCCGCTATATCATATGGATGTGTACCGAATTTCGCTGGATGAAGCGGAGGGGCTCGGACTAGACGAGTATTTTTATGGAGACGGTGTAAGCTTGGTTGAATGGTCGAGCATTATTACCGAGCTGCTGCCTGAAGCCCATTTGCATATTCAAATGATCGTTACAGAAACAGGAGAGCGGAGCATTTGCCTGAATGGCTACGGGTCGCCTTACGCTGACTGGTGCCGGGAACTGAAAAGAAGTGGAGTCGATTTGGGATGAACGAAGAAGGAAAGCCGCGTCAGCGGTTTTTGGCGTTGGATACGTCAACAGCTGTGCTTGCCGCAGCTTTAATGGAAGATGAGGCACTCGTGGGCGAATCAAATACACGTGCCGAACGGAATCATGCGGTGCATGTTGTGAACGCATTGGAAGATTTAATGAAAGAACATCATATGGATCGTGAAGAGGTGGCTGGCATTGCTGTGGGAATCGGTCCGGGTTCATATACCGGTATTCGTATAGCCGTAACAGCGGCCAAGACACTTGCCTGGGCATGGGATGTGCCTGTTGCCTCGGTCTCTAGTCTTGAAGCTTTAGCATGGGGCGGACTCGGCAGCTTTGCAGCTTCTAAAGATGCTGCACTTGGGTATTCTCAGGCAGAGCAGGACAAATACTGGGTCGTTCCGCTGATGGATGCGAGAAGAGGACAAGCCTATACAGCTCTATTTGAAGGAACAAGCGGGAAGGAGCCGCTGGAGCGGCTTGATACAGATGGAATTCGTCTCGTCGATCGATGGACGGAGCAGCTGTCTGAGCGATATCAGCAGATAGAAGCTGCAGCTCAGCCGAAAGGAATAATCTTTATCGGTGATGTGGCCCCTCATACCGAGACGATTGAACGGCTGCGCGAAAGTCTGACCTGTCTTCTGGGCTTACTGCCTTATGATATGGAAGGAAGCTATGTTGGTAAGCTGGGTGCGAGGAAGCTCCTGCAAGGTCAGCATGAAGAAGTGCATACTTTGGTTCCGAATTATACACAACTTGCCGAGGCGGAAGCGAAACTTCTACGCAAAGGATGAAGGGAGTCGTACGTTCACGCATGAAGAGCAATGAGGAAACCGGACGTTTGGAATTTCGAATGATGAAGCTGGAAGATATTCCAGATGTACTGATTATTGAACACGAAAGCTTTACTCTGCCATGGACGGAAACTGCGTTCGTGAATGAATTAACACAAAATCATTTTGCCAGATATATGATTATGGAACTCGATGGAAAGGCCGTCGGATATGCCGGGATGTGGACCATTGTGGATGAAGCCCATATTACGAACATCGCCGTCAGAGAGGCTTACCGCGGACAAAGGCTCGGGTCGAAGCTGCTTGAAGAGATGATGAAGACAGCATCTTATCTTGGCATGGTTCGAATGACGCTGGAAGTGCGTCTGTCCAATATCGTAGCGCAGAACTTGTATAAGAAAAAAGGATTCAAGCCATCAGGACTCCGTAAAGGATATTATTCTGATAATAATGAAGATGCGCTTATTATGTGGGCTGATCTGCCTGCAAGCATCGAGCATGGTCTTGATGGTGAAGAGGAAGGAAGTTTAAAGGATTTATGACACAGTCATCCGTTACATTACAACCCAGCTATATCCTTGCGGTCGAAACGAGCTGTGATGAGACCTCAGTCTCTGTCGTCAAGGATGGCCGTGAGGTTTTGGCTAACCTGATTTCAAGCCAGGTGGAGACCCATAAAGCATTCGGCGGCGTTGTCCCTGAAGTGGCATCCCGTAAACATGTGGAAGTCATTACTCTGATGCTGGAAGAAGCAATAGCCGCATCAGGGATTAAGCCTAAGGATCTCTCGGCTGTTGCGGTAACTCAAGGTCCCGGACTTGTCGGGGCACTGCTTGTGGGAATCGTTGCTGCGAAGACACTCGCGCTTGCGCTGGGTAAACCGCTGATCGCAACGCATCATATTGCAGGTCATATCTATGCAAACCGATTGGTTCAGGAGCTGGAGTACCCGGCGATGTCTCTGGTTGTATCCGGAGGCCATACTGAGCTTGTTCATATGGAATCGGAAGGGGTATTCAAAGTTATTGGCCGGACGCGTGATGACGCTGTAGGTGAGGCTTACGACAAGGTTGCTCGTGCCCTTGGTTGCCCTTATCCCGGCGGTCCCCATGTTGATCGCATGGCACAAGAAGCAGACCATGCGGTTCCCCTGCCAAGAGTATGGCTTGAGCCGGATTCCTATGATTTCAGCTTTAGCGGACTTAAATCCGCTGTATTAAATGTAGTCAATCAAGCATCCATGAAGAAGGAGACGCTTGATCCGGCAGCCGTTGCAAGAGGCTTTCAAGAGTCGGTTGTAGAGGTACTGGTTGAAAAAGCCGTTCGGGCTGTACGTGCTTACGGCTCGAAGCAGCTTCTGCTCAGCGGAGGCGTGGCTGCGAACCGTGGACTGCGGAAGGCGCTGGAGGAGCGCTGTGCGAAGGAAGGCATTAAACTCCTCATACCGCCGATGGAGTATTGCACTGATAATGCGGCGATGATTGGTGCGGCGGCATTTCTTAAATGGCAGCGCGGCGAGACAGCAGGTTTGGATCTGCAGGCACAGCCAGGCTTGTCACTTGAACAATGGTCTGTAAATTCTTAACCATAAGCTATTGATCTAATTGCTAAAAAGCTCATCCGAGTTTGGGACTGACCCCCGTTATTGAGACAGGGATCAAAACACCTTTCAAGTTATGCAGCCAGTCGTCGATAATGAATCGGCGACTGGTTTTTTAGTTTCGTTTGAATCCGAATTGAGTTATAGTATGTAA
>JAMBOW010000014.1 GCA_023715865.1 Neobacillus mesonae | reverse complement strand
GAAGCAGTAAATGCAGTAGAAACACAAATTGAAACACTGCCAGTAGTAGAAGATATTACGCTGGAGCATGCAGAGGCAGTAGCAGATGCAAGAGCGGCATTTGAAGGATTGACTGAAGCACAACAAGATCTAGTAAGTGTGGAAGCAGTAGAAAAGCTGGTTGAAGTAGAAACGAGAATTGCAGAATTGGGTACTGAAGTACCATCTGAGTAATAATAGTCGAGTTTAAGTAACGTGCAGTCGTTAAAAATAAACAGACGACTGCACGATGCTAATCTCTTTGTTTTTTCGACAAATTATTAACATTCATATGTTATATATTTGAAGGTAATCATTTTCTTTTCCAATTGACAATGGATAACTTTGGATGGTATAGTCGGAGTTGTGAGCCAAGCTCACTTCATTTGATGACGAAGGGAATGTTCGTGCATGCAAGGTAAAGTTAAATGGTTTAACGCAGAAAAAGGTTATGGCTTCATCGAAACTGAGGACGGCGGCGACGTATTCGTACACTTTTCCGCAATTCAATCCGAAGGTTTCAAAACTTTGGAAGAAGGTCAATCTGTAGAATTCGAAATCGTCGAAGGCGCACGTGGACCGCAAGCTGCTAACGTAATCAAATTATAATCATCCCGGCTTAGCCCGACCTACATATAACGGTTAGATGGTTAACAATTGAGTTTAGCTAGCGTCAACCTTGAGACAGTTGTCTCAAGGTTTTTTTTGTATTTGGCAAGGACGCAGCTGTTGTGCAGTAGATAACTGCTGGTCAGCATGTTCCACAACAAATCATGCAATATTAAGTTTAGTGATCGTTGATAGATTTTTTATCAGTCAGGGACCTACCAATGAAATTTGCTATGCGCTGCCACATAACTCAAATGATCAAGCAGAAGAAGTCACTTCAATTCCAGACCATTATCATTTATGACTAAGACAGCTTATTTATAAATCGCCACTGAGAAACTACAGCCGCTCGAATAGCACGACAAAATTTTATTATTCACACTTATTAGATTTCCGACAAAATAGCCGGGAAAAACCGTCAAAATCCGCGCACATAACTCCATTATTTAACCGCTTCCGTCCTCCTTTAAACGCATCTCATACAATTGTCATAACTTTGTGTTAGATGTGTGTAAAACGCCTTCATTCTTTTTACATTGGCCTAACAAACATGTTATAATCAAGGTGCAAAGGAAAAGGAGGAATTGCCCTATGAATTTGAGTATTCGAGGTCAACAAATCGAGGTTACCGATGCTTTGAAAGATTACGTCGACAAGAAACTTAGAAAGCTAGAGAAGTATTTCGATGAACCTCTAACCTCTGATGGCAATGTGACACTTAGCGTGAATGTAAACCGCGGGTTCCACACTGTAGAGGTTACGATTCCGATGAAAGGTCTGGTCCTTCGCGCCGAAGACGAGAGTACTGACATGTACGCCTCCATTGACGCCGTAGTGGACAAACTTGAACGTCAGATCCGGAAGCATAAGACGAAGATTAACCGCAAATTCCGTCAGGAAGATAATTTGAAGACGTTCTTTGTGGAGAATGTTCCTGCCAGTCCGTCACCAGCTACGGATGAAGAACTGGACAGTGAGTATGATGATCTGGAAGTGGTTCGTACGAAGAAGTTCTTCCTAAAGCCGATGGATGTGGAAGAAGCCATTTTGCAGATGAACATGGTCGGCCATAATTTCTTTGTTTTTTCTAATATTGAGAACAATGAGGTTAATGTCGTATACAAACGCAATGACGGCAAATATGGCTTGATTGAGCAGGAATAAGCAGCGGAGGATTTGAATAGCCGGGCTTATACTTGAGGCACAAATTACCTGGTAGGAATTACTGCAGCCCGAAGTTTTATATGTTGAGTGGAATTCAATCTAAGGGATTCGGTATTTAGCGTAGCAGCAACAAGCATTCAAATTTAATCAGATTATAACCAAGAGCCCTCTCGATTCAGAGCAGGGGGCTCTTTTTTTGTACTTTTCCACATAATGTAACCGAAACTAACCGAAACTTATTATAGAGCCGATACGTCTATATATACAGGGCTTTGCTTACGGATGGTCAGGACTTGACCTGTTTTACCGCTGATTTTAGCGCTGTATTCAGTGAAAATTAAGGTTTCTCCGTGTTGCGACAGCCTTGACAAACTGTTACAATTTAGGCAAAACCATTTTTATGCTGATCCGTTATTTTGAAGGGCATAAAGATTGATGTAGATTGAACTAGAGCTTCCAACATAAGTCCTCATGTATGAGGTTTCTAATAGCTCATCACCTTCTTTTAGTTCATTCTATTTAATAAACTTAATTCGATATGAACATCAGCTTGTGCATGTAAGAACTTTGAATGAAAGACACCCATTGGAGTTCCTAACATTTACCCTTTGCATGCCGAGTTTGATTCTAACATCTGTTTTGCACGAAAGGGGTTAACCATGCTAGGAATAGTGAAGAAGATCTTCGGCGACACCAACGAGCGTGATGTCAAACGTCTGATGAAGACGGTCGATGCAATTAATAAAATGGAACCGGAATTTACCGCGCTTTCCGACGCTCAGCTTAAAGGGAAAACAGAGGATTTCCGTGCACGGATTGAAAAGGGAGCTACACTTGAAGAGCTGCTGCCGGAAGCCTTTGCTACCGTACGTGAAGCGTCGAAGCGCGTCTTGAATAAACGTCACTATGACGTACAGCTAGTCGGCGGTATTGCCCTGCATGAGGGCCGTATCGCAGAGATGAAGACAGGGGAAGGGAAGACGCTAGTCGGAACGCTGCCTGTTTATTTGAATGCACTTCTTGGCAAAGGGGCACACGTGGTAACCGTCAATGATTACCTTGCTCAACGTGACAGCCAGGAGATGGGACAGATTTATGAGTACCTTGGTATGACGGTTGGTATCAACCTCAGCGGAATGGACCATGCATCGAAGCAAGCTGCTTATGCCTGCGACATTACGTACGGAACGAACAATGAGTATGGCTTCGACTATCTTCGTGACAACATGGTTCTGTACAAGGAACAAATGGTACAGCGTCCTCTGTACTTCTGTATCATTGACGAAGTGGACTCTATCCTAGTCGATGAGGCGCGTACACCGCTTATCATCTCCGGACAAGCACAGAAATCGACGGAGCTGTATTTTGCAGCTGACCGTTTTGTGAAGAAACTGGAAGCAGAAGAAGACTTTACTGTAGATATCAAAGTGAAATCCGTAGCGCTGACCGAAGCCGGTGTTGCTAAGGCGGAGCGTGCTTTTGGCATTGATAACCTGTATGACCAGTCACACGTAACTTTGAACCATCACATCGTACAGGGGCTCAAAGCGAACGTGATTATGCGTCGTGACGTCGATTACGTTGTGACTGAGGGCGAAGTTGTTATCGTCGATGAGTTCACAGGCCGCTTGATGGCTGGACGCCGTTACAGTGATGGTCTGCACCAGGCAATCGAAGCGAAGGAAGGCATTGAAGTACAGAACGAGAGCATGACGCTTGCAACCATTACATTCCAGAACTACTTCCGGATGTACAAGAAGCTTGCAGGGATGACCGGTACGGCGAAGACGGAGGAAGAGGAGTTTAAGAAGATTTATGGTCTTGAAGTGCTCCAAGTACCGACGAACCGTCCGAACCAGCGTCAGGATATTCCCGATGTCGTCTACAAGAGTGTAGACAGCAAGTTCAGAGCCGTTGTGAACGAGATTGTGGAACGTCATGCGAAGAACCAGCCGGTACTGGTTGGTACAGTTTCCATTGAGAACTCCGAGCGGTTATCTGACATGCTGAAACGCAAAGGCGTGAAGCATCAGGTACTGAACGCGAAATACCATGCCGAGGAAGCGCAAATCATCTCCGGTGCAGGTCAGGCTGGAGCAGTAACGATTGCGACGAACATGGCTGGACGCGGTACAGACATTATTTTGGGTGAGGGCGTTGCAGATCTTGGCGGACTCCACATCATTGGTACAGAGCGCCATGAATCCAGACGGATTGATAACCAGCTTCGTGGTCGTGCCGGACGTCAAGGTGACCCGGGTTCAACTCAATTCTACCTGTCGCTTGGTGACGAGCTGATGAAACGGTTCGGTGCGGATAACGTGCTCAACATGATGGAGCGTCTTGGTTTTGAAGAAGATCAGCCGATCGAGAGCAAGATGATTACTCGTGCAGTCGAATCTGCTCAGAAGCGTGTCGAAGGCAACAACTTCGATATGCGTAAAGTCGTCCTTCAATATGACGATGTTATGAACCAGCAGCGTGAAGTTATTTACAAGCAGCGCCGCGAGGTGCTTGAATCCGAGAACATCAAGACGATCGTTATGGAAATGATCCGCAACACCATTCAGCGTAACGTTGAAGCTCATTGTCCGGACGATATTCCTGAGAACTGGGAGCTGCAAGAGATTGCAGATTATATGAACGGCAAAATGCTCGAAGAGGGCGCTATTACCCGCGATGATCTGTGGGGCAAAGAAGCCCCAGAAATCGTTGAATTCATCTACGGCAAAGTACAAGAGAAGTATGATGCCCGCGAAGAGCGTATCGGTGAAGACATGGTGCGTGAATTTGAGAAGGTTATCGTGCTTCGTGCGGTAGACAGCAAATGGATGGATCATATTGATGCGATGGATCAGCTTCGTCAAGGTATCCACCTTCGTGCATACGGCGGTACGGATCCGCTTCGCGAATACCAGTTTGAAGGGTTTGCGATGTTTAACGAAATGATCGCGACCATTCAAGAGGAAGTTGCTACTTATGTCATGAGAGCTCAAATCGAAAGCAACCAGGAGCGTCAAGCGGTTGTGGACGAGAATAAGATCTCGACAAGCGGCGAACCGGCTGAGAAGCGCCCTGTGAAGGTAGCGGACCAAGTTGGACGCAACGATCTTTGTCCTTGTGGCAGCGGCAAGAAATATAAACATTGCCATGGTCAAACTTCCTAAATCGACATAGAATATATAGTGTTATCTTTAAATTATAGCTCCTTGAGACTTGCCTCTAAATGCAGGGCAGGTCTCCATGGGGCTTTATCTACAAGTAAAGAGAGGAATCGTAAAGTCATGATCGAACCAAGCATAAAGCAAGACTTGCGCGAAATCAGCAAGAAATTAACTAACCTTAGGGGGTCTCTTTGACTTAGATCTGAAGAGTGAGATGATCGCAAATTTCGAAGAGAAAATGGCAGCCCCTGATTTTTGGGATGATAACGAAAAAGCTCAATCCCTCATTTCCGAGATGAACGCAGTGAAGGGCTCAGTTGATGAGTATACAAAGCTGCAGCAGGAATATGATGATGCGAGCATGATGATTGAGCTGGCTGAAGAAGAGGGCGATGACAGCCTTGCTGCTGAAGTCGGCGAAACGATCAAATCGCTGGTCAAAAAGCTGGAGGAATTTGAGCTGCAGCTGCTGCTGGATCAGCCATATGACAAAATGAACGCCATTCTCGAGCTTCATCCGGGTGCGGGCGGTACCGAGTCCCAAGATTGGGGACAGATGCTGCTTCGGATGTATACTCGCTGGGCTGAGAAGCGCGGCTTCAAAGTCGAAGTGCTGGATTATCTTCCAGGCGATGAAGCGGGAATTAAGAGTGTGACCTTGTCCATTAAAGGCTATAATGCTTATGGATATCTTAAAGCAGAAAAAGGCGTACACCGTCTCGTCCGTATTTCTCCATTTGACTCCTCAGGCCGCAGACATACGTCCTTCGTATCCTGCGACGTCGTACCTGAGATTACGGAAGATGTTGAGGTGGACATTCGGACAGAAGATTTGAAGATTGATACGTACCGCGCGAGTGGTGCCGGCGGTCAGCATATCAATACGACGGACTCCGCTGTACGAATTACGCACATTCCTACAGGCGTCGTTGTAACCTGTCAGAACGAACGTTCACAGATCAAGAACCGTGAACGTGCCATGACAATGCTTCGCTCGAAATTGTATGAACGGAAACTTGAAGAGCAGCGAAAAGCACTGGATGAAATCCGAGGAGAACAGTCGGATATTGCGTGGGGCAGCCAGATTCGCTCCTATGTATTCCATCCCTATAGTATGGTAAAGGATCACCGCACATCCGTAGAGACGGGGAACGTGGGTGCAGTGATGGACGGGGATTTGGATGCGTTCATCGATGGATACCTCCGCAAGCAAATTAAGGTGGAGTCTGAATAATTTATATAAAATTCCTACATGGTATAGATAAAGTCTAGCCGTGTAGGAATTTTTTTGGTTGTCATATTTTTATATCTATTTATATATAAGGGGAGACAGTAACAAAGATGCAGCAGGCACAAGCGCGTAAGAGTAAAAGATCATCCAATATCATTCCATTAGACGGTCCGCAAAGAGTGGTCGTTGATGCTTTCTTCATTATATTCGGGGCATTTGTCATGGCGATTGCCTTCAACCTATTTTTGGTACCGAATCAAATTGCTTCCGGAGGGGTTTCGGGGATTTCCATATTGGCACAGGCAGGCTTCGGTTTTGAACCGGCATTTACGCAGTGGGCGCTGAATATTCCGCTATTCATTGCCGGCTATGCCGTCTTAGGAAGGCAGTACGCCATTCGGTCATTATTAGGCAGTGTCATGCTGCCGCTGTTTGTATTTTTAACAAAGGATTGGACCGTGCCTACCAGCAATCCACTGCTCGCTTCAATCTTCGGGGGGATTGGTGTCGGCTTAGGGATAGGTATCGTATACCGGGGAAGGGGATCTACCGGAGGACTTACGACTCTGGCTCAAATTATTCAGAAATACAGCGGGCTCCGCTTATCCCTTAGTGTGATGCTTCTGGACGGAACGGTCATTATCTTGGCAGGTATTTTGTTATCTTTAGAAAATTCCCTGTATGCACTGATTAGCTTATATGTCACTGGAAAGGTGATTGATGCAGTGGAAATGGGCTTTGGCACGTCGAAAGTAGCTTACATTATATCCAATTACACGGAACCGATCACAAAGGCGATTTTGAATGACTTGGATCGCGGAGTAACGAAGCTTTCTGCCCAAGGCGGATATACGGATGACGATCGCACGGTTCTGATGGTCGTAGTCGGTCAAAGCGAAATAGCGAGATTGAAAACCTTGGTACGCTCGGTCGATCCCAATGCTTTTGTGACGATTACGAATGCGCATGAGGTGCTGGGGGAAGGATTTAAGAAGGCTTTGTAAAGAGTAGTTGTGCGTACATTCAAATATAAAAAGGGATTGACCTCACAATGGGTCGATCCCTTTTTTGCATACTTAAAGAATAGGAGACAGCAGCCTCGATATGGATTCCTTGAATCTGATCCAGAGTGAGCGCTGTTTATAATGCTCCGCTGTCATCTCGGCAGAGAGCTGCAAATCTTTTTCAAAGGCTTCGGTCAGCTCCAGTGCGATCTTGGAATCGTAAATAAAGGCGTTGATCTCGAAGTTGAGCCTGAAGCTGCGGACATCGAAGTTGGCTGTGCCGATCGTGGCGATCTTCTTATCGACGACGATCATCTTCGTGTGGAGGAAGCCGTTATCGTAAATATAAATCTTTGCCCCTACCTTAATCAGCTCGCCCACATAGGAAGTGGTTGCCCAATAGACAAACATATGGTCCGGCTTGTTCGGAATCATAATTCGAACGTCGATCCCTGACAGACAGGCAATCCGAACAGCATCCAGCATACTGGCATCCGGAATGAAGTAAGGAGTTTGAATAATAATGGACTTCTTCGCTGCAGAGATCATTTTGATATAACCATTCTTAATATGTTCAATTTCGGCATCCGGGCCGCTCGTTACGATCTGCATACCGACATGATCCTTGCCCTCCTGCTCTGGAAAGTGCTCAGGTACAAACGTAATATCGTGATAACGTGATGCCTCGTTCCAGTCCATTATAAAACGTGCCTGAAGCGCAGCGACAGCCGTCCCCTGAATCCGCAGATGAGTATCGCGCCAGTAGCCAAACTTCTTATCCTTCCCGAGATATTCGTCCCCGACATTGAAACCGCCGGTGTAGCCGATTCTACCATCGACAATGACCAGCTTGCGGTGATTTCGGTAGTTCAATCGCAAATTGATCAGCCTAAACTTGGATGGGAAAAAGACCTCAACCTTCCCGCCGGCTGCCACCAGCTCTTTAAAAAAGCTTTTCTTCAGGCTCCGGGAGCCGAGAGCATCGTACAGAACCCGTACGTATACTCCTTCTTTGGCTTTCTTGATGAGGGCATCTCGAATTCGCTTCCCAAGTCCATCTCCGCGATAAATGTAATACTGTACATGAATGTGATCCTGGGCCTGTTCAATATCCTCGATCAGTTTGTTGAATTTATGATGTCCATCGCAAAACACTTCCACGCTGTTGTCTTCCGTAAACAAGGCGCCGTTCTGGATCAAGTGCATGTAGATAAAATCCTTGTATTCTACAGTGTCTTGTTTGCGGAATGGGAAATCCTTCTCCTGCAAATGGCGAATCTGATCAACGACCATCTGATCGATGTTCAGCTTCGCTCGATCCTTCCACTGAAAGAGACGATAGCGGGTAAGGTTTTGCCCGAGCAGCAAGTAGAGCACGAACCCTAGAATCGGAATAAAGGTAAGTACAAGCAGCCATGCCCAAGTGGAAGTCGCATCTTTGCGTTCCAGAAAGATAACTGCCGCAGCAAGTAGCATGTTAATAATGATAATGACGATATTGCTGATGTGGTTAATATCCAAGTGAATAGGTCCTCCAATTTGATGTTATCTATGTACCGTGAACTAAACATATAGAAATGTAGGTTTGTTCATTAGTTCATTTTATCTATGAGCTTTATTAACCCTATTATGCATCATATCATTCAATCGGAATCAGCGGAAATAGATTTCATAGCCTGTCATTATTTTTTTGAAGAGGGGAAAGAATTGGGCAATCATATAAACGGTATAAATTATGCATAAAGTGTTGTATTTATATAAGTATGAATGTATAATAATGCACATCGATAAAAGCGAACGTATCATTAAAGGTTATGGACAACGTAAAGTATAGGCACAAAATGGATTTGAAAACTGTATACATAGAGAGCTGCATGAGATAAAGAATGACTTAGCTTATAAGATGGGGGAGAGCATTATGGAGAAGAAACTAAAGGTTGCAATTGTAGGTTCCACAGGATACGGCGGGGTGGAGCTTATTCGTTTTTTACTGCATCATCCTTATGTGGAGATTGCGTCGGTGATTTCATCTTCAAGCAGCGGAGTGTCTTTTGCCGAAGGCTTTCCTCATTTAAATAAAATTATGGAGCTGACGCTTGACGGCATTGACGTAGCCCGTATGGCGGAGACCGTGGATCTTGTCTTTACGGCGACCCCTTCCGGAGTGAGTGCAAAGCTTGTTCCTCAGCTCATTGATGCCGGTCTTAAGGTCATTGATCTGTCCGGAGACTTCCGGCTGAAGGACGGAGCCGAGTATGAAGCTTGGTATAAGCATACGCCGGCAGAGGATAAATATTTGGAACAAGCAGTCTACGGACTTAGTGAAGTGTACGGAGAGAAAGTTCAGGATGTAGACTTTATATCCAATCCAGGCTGTTACCCTACAGCTACACTGCTTGGTCTGATACCGGCCATCAAAGCAGGAATGATCGATCCTGCGAGCATCATTATCGATGCCAAATCAGGGGTGTCCGGCGCAGGCCGCGGTACGAGTCTGACTTCGCATTATTCGGAAATCAACGAGAATTTCAAAGCATATAAGGTTAACAAGCATCAGCATATTCCAGAGATTGAGCAAGTGCTGACAGATATAGCAGGTCAAAAAGTAACGGTTACCTTTACAACACAGCTGGTTCCGATGACAAGGGGCATTATGAGCACCATTTATGCAGCTTTGAACGGTAATTATACAGATCAAGATTTCGTTGATGCTTATAACCAGTACTATGAAGGCCGTCCTTTTGTCCGAATCAGGGAAGCGGGCAGCTATCCGGCAACGAAGGAAGTTTTTGCATCCAACTATTGTGATATCGGATTTGCTTCCGATTCCCGCACAGGCCGGGTAACGATCATCTCCGTTATTGATAACGTTGTGAAGGGCGCGGCAGGGCAGGCCATTCAAAATTTAAATCTAATGATGGGCTGGGATGAAGTAACGGGACTTCAGTTCTCACCAGTATATCCATAAATAGTGCTTTGCATAATCCGTAAAATATCCAGTTTTCAATTTTAATTGATAGGATGGGGAAGAAATTATGGGACAGGTAACAGCTCAGGGTTTTCAGATTGTGGAGAACGGCTCCATCGTCTCACCGCAAGGTTTTAGCGCAGGAGGCTTGCATTGCGGGCTTAAAAAAGCGGAGCGCAACGATTTAGGTGCGATCAAATGTGATGTTGTTGCAAACGCGGCTGCTGTTTATACAACGAATGTATTTCAAGCCGCACCGCTTCAGGTGACGAGAGACAGTCTGAAGAACGGAAAGCTTCAAGCCATTATTGTGAACAGCGGAAATGCGAATGCCGTAACCGGCAAGCAGGGTGAAGAGGATGCTTATGCGATGAGAGCAGCGGCTGCTCGTGAACTGGGAGTAGCGGAAGAGGATGTGGCGGTTGCTTCGACCGGAGTCATTGGCGAGCTTTTGAAGATGGACTGCGTTCATGCCGGAATTAAGGCACTGCCAGCGAAGATGGGGGCGGCTGCGGCAATGGCAGGTGAGTTCTCTCAGGCGATTCTAACGACAGACCTGGTGAAAAAAGAGATCTGCGTCACGACTGAAGTCGATGGCAAGAAAGTAACGATTGCCGGAGCAGCGAAAGGCTCGGGGATGATTCATCCGAACATGGCAACGATGCTTGCTTTTGTAACACTGGATGCAGCCATTGAACAGGAAGCGCTGCAGGGACTGCTCGGTAAATCGACGGATGCTACGTTTAATATGATTACGGTTGACGGTGATACAAGCACGAACGACATGCTGGTCGCTATGTCCAGCGGACTGGCAGGCAACGATGCTCTGACACCGAAGCATAGAGACTGGGATGCTTTTGCGGAAGCCTTCAACTATGTATGTGAAGTGCTGGCCAAGGCCATTGCAAGAGACGGCGAAGGCGCTACAAAGCTGGTTGAAGTAAATATCGCCGGAGCGGAATCGGACGAATCGGCCAAAGCGATTGCCAAGACGGTGATTGGCTCAAGTCTGGTTAAGACTGCAATGTTCGGCGCCGATGCCAACTGGGGACGGATTATTGCGGCGGTAGGACGTGCAGGTGTACCGGTAAATCCGGAGCAGGTTGATGTTAAGCTGGGGGATATCTTGGTGCTTCAGGGATCACGTCCGGTTGCTTTCAGTGAGGACGATGCGCTTCGTTATTTGCAGGGAGATACGGTTCAGATTCTTGTGGATCTACACGGCGGTGCAGGCAGGGCAACAGCATGGGGCTGTGATTTGACTTATGACTATGTACGAATCAATGCAGCCTACCGAACTTAAAATGACATAGATGCTCAATAATATGATGTATACCAATTGTAATGAAGGGGAGAAGGAAATGACGCAGGCGAGTGTGGAAGTGAAAAAGAACGCGGCTAACCAAACAGCCGGAACCTTTGTCATGAAATGCGGGGGCAGTACGCTTGCGGCGCTGCCGGCTTCTTTTTTCGAAGATTTGCGTGATCTTCAGGCTGAGGGGATAGCTCCGGTAATCGTTCACGGCGGCGGTCCTGCTATATCCGATAATCTGGCAAAGCTCGGCATTGAGACCGAATTTGTGAACGGACTTCGCAAGACGACAGAAGCAGTACTGGATGTCGTGGAGATGGTGCTCGCTGGCAGCATTAACAAACAGATTGTGCGTCTTATTCAGGGGACAGGTGCGAAAGCGATCGGACTCTCCGGCGTAGACGGCGGACTCATTCAGGCAAAGCCAGTCAAAAATAGCGCAGAGGTCGGGCATGTTGGGGACGTGACACAGGTAGAAGCTTCTATTATAGAAGGGATTGTAAATCTGGGTTATATGCCGGTGATCGCGCCTATAGGTGTAGATGCATCGGGACAGCGATACAACATCAATGCTGACACAGCGGCAGGTGCTGTCGCTTCTCATCTCGGTGTGGACCGTATGATTGTGGTTACGGATGTGCCGGGTATTATGAAGGCAGTAGACGGAGTGAAAAAGGTACTTCCTTCGGTTTCGGTTCAGCAGATTGAAGACATGATCCAGACCGGTGAGATTTACGGAGGGATGATTCCTAAAGTCAGGGCAGCGATTGCCTGTATCCAGGGCAAAGTAAAAGAGGTTGTCATCGTGGATGGCAGCGAGCCAAAGATCTTGAGCCGTGTGCTCAAAGGGGAAGCAATCGGAACAAGAATTGTACGGATGTAATTCATAGCATGGGATTGTTTGAATCGATAAAATCAGGCGCATGCGCCTTAATCAGATGGGAGTGTAGATGATGACCGTTACTAATCAATCGCAGCAGGAGACTTTAGCGAATTCACAAGATACAAATGTATCTAACGAGGCACAAAGCTCGCTTTTTCAAACCTATGCACGGTATCCGCTTAGCCTTGTTAAGGGCAAGGGCAGCTACCTGTGGGATGACAAGGGCAACAAATATTTGGATTTCATGAGCGGTCTCGCCGTAACCAATCTGGGGCATGCGCCGGATAAGATTATTGCGAAAGTAAAGGAACAGCTGGATGAGCTGTGGCATGTATCGAATTTGTTCACGATTCCCGGACAGGAAAAAGCAGCACAGCTGCTTACAGCAAATACCTGTGCGGATGCGGTGTTTTTCTGCAACAGCGGGGCAGAAGCGAATGAAGCAGCCATCAAACTGGCGCGTAAATATCAGCAGAAAGTGCTTGGCAAAGGCAAGTTTGAAATTATCACCTTCAAGCAATCCTTCCATGGACGGACGCTGGCTACACTGACGGCTACAGGACAGGATAAAGTGAAGGAGGGCTTCCTTCCGCTTCTTGAGGGCTTCGTTCATGTGCCGCTGCATGATATTCCTGCTTTGAAAGAAGCGATTACCCCTCACACGGCAGCGATTATGCTAGAGCTGATCTTGGCCGAAGGCGGCATTCATGTTGTAGAGCCGGAATTTTTGAAAGAGGTCAAAGCGCTTTGTGAAGAGCATGGACTGCTTCTCATCATGGATGAGGTACAGACAGGGATGGGACGGACCGGTAAGCTGTTTGCTCATCAGCATTATGATGTAGAGCCGGATATCTTCACCGTAGCTAAAGGGATCGGCAGCGGATTCCCGGCTGGAGCGATGCTAGGAAAAGCCTTTTTGCGGGATGCCTTTACTCCAGGAAGTCATGCATCTACGTTTGGCGGTACACCGCTGGCTATGGCAGCAGTGAATGCGACAATCGAAACTATCATCGAAGAGGAGCTGCCGGCACGAGCGCAGGAAATGGGAGACTACTTTATGGATTCCCTGCGTAAGCGTCTTGAAGGTAAATCCTTTGTTACTGAAGTTCGCGGTAAAGGCCTTATCGTTGGAATCGCGTGTCAGGGACCGGTTGGCGATATTGTTACGGCAGGTCAGACTAAAGGCTTCCTGTTTGTGAGCGCAGGACCGGATGTGATCCGCTTCCTGCCGAATCTGTATGTAACGAAAGAAGAAATCGATACAGCGGTAGCTCTGATCGGTACTTTAATTGAAGAGCATGTCGCTGCGAATGCATAGATGTATAGGTATATTTTTGAAGGAGGAGTAAGACATGACCATTACACAGCTGAACCTCAAGGGTCGGGATTTCATTGAGTTTACGGATTACAGTAAAGAGGAGATTGAATATCTTCTTCAGCTCGCTATCGATATCAAGAAGAAGCAAAAAAGCGGAGAAGTTTATCAGCCGCTGAAAGGAAAGACCATCGGACTTATTTTTGAAAAGTCATCCACTCGTACGCGTGTATCCTTTGAAGTCGGGATGTTCCAGCTAGGGGGTCATGCGCTTTTCCTGAGCAAAAATGATATCCAGCTTGGACGCGGGGAAACGATCAGCGATACAGCTCAGGTGCTTTCCCGTTATCTGGACGGCATTATGATCCGGACGTTTGCACACAGCAATGTTACAGAGCTTGCGAAATATGCGGATATTCCGGTCATCAACGGGCTGAGTGATGATGCTCACCCATGTCAGGTATTGGCTGACTTCCAGACGGTGCTGGAGCATAAAGGGAAGCTGAAGGGCCTTAAGATGGCTTACGTAGGCGATGGCAATAACATGGCTCATTCTCTCATGCTGGGTGCTGCCAAGCTGGGCGTACATGTATCGGTGGCAAGTCCGGAAGGATACGAACCAAATTCGGCGATCGTGGAACAGGCCAAAGACATTGCCAAAGAGACAGGATCCCAGGTCGTTGTGACCCGCAGTCCAGAGGAAGCGGTTAAGGATGCTGATATTATCTATACAGACGTATGGGCAAGCATGGGCTTTGAGGAAGAGCAGAAGGCTCGTGAAGCGGCTTTTGCAGACTATCAGGTTAATGAAGAGCTTGTCAAAGGAGCGAAAAAGGATTACATCTTCCTACACTGCCTTCCAGCCCATCGCGGTGAAGAAGTGAGCGAAGGCGTCATCGACGGACCGAACTCGGCTATTTTTGACCAAGCGGAAAATCGCCTGCATGCTCAGAAAGCACTTATGGCTGCACTCATGGGATAACTGGAACAATTAGAGGAAAATATTGCTGTTTTGATGTTAAAATAAATTGAAGATTTCGGATTCTATATGGACTAAGGTTCAAGCTACCTAAGGAGGACATTATGGCAAAAGAGAAAATTGTACTAGCCTATTCCGGCGGACTGGATACTTCCGTCATTCTAAAATGGCTCAAAGAAACTTATGATGCAGAAATTATCGCTTTTACAGCTGATATCGGACAAAAGGAAGAGCTCGACGGTCTCGAGGAAAAAGCGCTGGCTACCGGTGCCTCCAAAGTATACATCGACGATCTGCGCGATGAGTTTGCGAGTGACTTCATCTACCCGATGTTCCAGGCAGGTGCCTTGTATGAAGGCCAATATCTGCTCGGTACAAGTATTGCGCGCCCGCTGATTGCAAAACGGATGGTGGATATTGCAATTGCTGAAGGAGCAATTGCTATTGCACACGGTGCAACCGGAAAAGGGAATGACCAGGTTCGCTTTGAGCTTAACGCTGCAGCCCTTACACCAGACATCAAGGTCATCGCACCATGGCGTCTGGAAGAATTCCGGAATCAGTTCCCTGGACGTGCAGAAATGATCGCCTACGCAGAGGCGCATGGCATCCCGGTAACCGCATCTGCTGCGAAGCCATACTCCATGGACCGTAACCTGCTGCACATCAGCTATGAGAGCGGCGTGTTGGAGGATCCTTGGTTTGATGCAAGTGCTCCTGAGAATACAGAAATGTTCCTTCTTAGTAACTCTCCTGAGGATGCACCGGATGAAGCAGAATATCTGGATCTCGAGTTCGACAAAGGAAACTGTGTAGCCTTGAACGGTGAACAACTGAGCCCGCTACAGGTCATGGAGAAGCTGAACGATCTGGGGGGCAAGCATGGCATCGGACGCGTCGATATGGTTGAGAACCGTTTTGTCGGCATGAAGAGCCGCGGCGTTTATGAAACACCAGGCGGAACGATTCTGTTCACTGCGCATCGCAAAATGGAATCCATTACGATGGATCGTGAAGTGATGAACCTGCGTGACAGCCTGATTACCCGCTACAGCACACTCGTGTACAACGGTTTCTGGTTTGCACCGGAGCGTCTTGCTTTGCAGGCACTGGTAAGCGAGAGCCAGAAAAATGTAACAGGTACAGTTCGCGTGAAGCTGTATAAAGGCAACATCATCGCCGCTGGCGTAAAGAGCCCTGTCAGCCTGTACAATCCTGACATCGCTACAATGGAAGCTGATCCTACACAAGCTTACGATCAAGGAGATGCAACGGGCTTTATCCGCCTGAACGCGCTGCGTCTCAAGGTTGGATCCGGTGTAGCCAAGAATCAATAAGAAGCGAATGATTGGACTATAGATAAAAGGTAAGGAAGCGTAAGGCCGTTCCTTGAAGAGAGTTCAGGAGCGGCCTTATCCATGAGATGTGAAAGGGAGGAAAGCACGTACATGAGTAAACTATGGGGCGGGCGGTTCACCAAACAGACGAACCATCTGGTTGAGGAATATACAGCATCGATTAACTTTGATAAGGCGCTGGCTGAGGAAGACATTCAAGGCAGTCTTGCTCACGTCAGCATGCTGGGCAAATGCGGTATTGTACCGCAGGAAGATGTGGATAAGATTAAAGCAGGGTTGAATACGGTCCTTGCAAAAATTCGTGAAGGCAATATTGAGTTCTCTGTATCCGATGAAGATATTCATATGAATATCGAGAAGAATTTGATTGAGGAGATCGGACCTGTCGGCGGTAAGCTTCATACCGGACGTAGCCGGAACGATCAGGTAGCGACAGACATGCACCTTTATTTGCGGGCGCGTGTTATTGAAATTATCGGCATGCTTCATGCGCTGCAGGAGGCCTTGATCGGACAAGCCAAAGAGAATCTGGACACCATTATTCCAGGCTATACTCATTTGCAAAGAGCGCAGCCGATTCTATTTGCTCATCACCTGATGGCCTATGTGTCCATGTTCCAGCGTGATGCAGAGCGTCTGATCGACAGCTATAAACGGATCAACGTACTTCCGCTCGGTGCAGGCGCACTGGCTGGAACGACATTCCCGATTGACCGTCATTTTGTTGCTGAACAGCTTCAATTTGACCGCGTATACGAGAACAGTCTGGATGCAGTCAGCGACCGTGATTTTATCATTGAGTTCCTGGCGGATGCCTCCCTCATCATGATGCACCTGTCCCGCTTGAGCGAGGAGCTTGTGCTGTGGAGCAGCACCGAGTTCAGCTTTATTGAACTAGATGATGCGTTCTGCACGGGCAGCAGTATTATGCCGCAGAAGAAAAATCCGGATGTTCCGGAGCTTGTCCGTGGTAAAACAGGACGCGTGTACGGCAATCTGATGGGACTATTGACGGTCCTTAAGTCTCTTCCGCTCGCTTACAACAAAGACATGCAGGAAGACAAGGAAGGTATGTTTGATACGGTAGCGACACTGGAGGGTGCGCTGCAGCTGTTTGCACCGATGATCGCTACGATGAAAGTAAACAAAGGACGCATGCGTGAAGCTGTGAATAAGGACTTCTCCAATGCAACGGATATCGCGGATTTCCTGGTGGGCAAAGGTCTTCCTTTCCGCCAGGCGCATGAAGTCATCGGTAAAACGGTGCTGTACTGTATCCAGAACGGGAAATATCTGCTCGACCTGACGCTTGAAGAGTTCAAGCAGTTCTCTGAGCTGTTCGATGAGCAGATCTATGCTGTGCTTCAGCCGGAAGCGGTTGTTAATGCGCGTAATGTTTACGGCGGTACGGCTTCAAGCCAAGTGGCCGATGCGATCAAACGCAGTGAAGCGATGCTGGGGCTGACGACGCAGTGGCTTGCTGAGCATACGGAATCGAAATAGCTTGCTTAAAAATAAAAAGGGATTGCCTGAGGTAGAGTACTATTGCTCTACTGCAGGTAATCCCTTTTTGTTGTATTTGCCAAAAGAGAGGATTCGTAATCCTGATCGTCCTTTTGTTTACTATTTGCGACCAGCATATTATCATTAATATGTATAATCCATAAATAGTAATTAGTTACAATTGACTGATCCTAAGTAATCAACAATTCGTAAATCGGACATCAGACTAGGAGGCGTGTTATGGAAAAACACCGTAAAGAATCCTGGGGTATAGGGAGCTTATCACTGCTGATAGCGGTGTTTGCTGTCGTATTTAATTTTATGTATATCCGAGGGGAGACGCTTGGACAGCATCTGTTCAATACATTGGGATTCTCGATCACGTATGATGGACTTATTGGTATTATTTTATTTCTTCTATCCTTATTCCTCGGAAGCAGGTATAAGGAGCATTATTTAGCACCAATCGGAGCTTTAATGTCCAAGAGCTTCCTCATACTGTTTCTATTATTGGCGGTTATAGGTGCGATTCAGCATTTGTTTTTCTAATTGAACGGCACAGCATGAACTTATCCGCTGCTGCGTCATTGCAGTTTTGGACGTAGCTGATTGCGCAACGGGCACATAAGCTATACGGTTTGATCCTGAAGGCGTTTGATGTCTTTTACAGGCGGAAGCCCGAACAAGCGGTTATATTCACGGCTGAATTGGGAGGGGCTGTCATAGCCTACCTGAAAGCCGGCATTAGCCGCATTAACGGAACCCGACATGAGTAGACGGCGCGCCTCGAGCAATCTGAGCTGTTTTTGATACTGCAGTGGACTCATCGATGTGATTTCCTTAAAGTGCTGATGAAGAGAAGAGGCACTCATATGAGCAGCTGTGGCTAATTGATCGATTCGAAGCGTCTCTGCATAGTTTTCTTTAATCAACTCGATGACACCGGCAATTCTGCCTGAATAACTGTCGGGTCTTGCTATTTGCCTAATCATACTGCCCTGTTCCTCCTGTAGCAGTCGATATAAGATTTCTTTAATGGTCAGCGGAGCGAGAATGTGGATATCCTGCGCTGCAGATAAGAGCCTCACAAGCCTGATGACAGCATCCAGTAAAGGTTCCTTCATAGAACTTACCCATAGGCCCTTGGAGGTTTTGTTCGAAACGGAAGTATGACCTTGATCTTCTGTGGTATCTGTTATTAATTCAAGAATCTGAGCGGGGCTGAAATCCAGTCGAAGACATAAGTAAGGAGCATGGGATTCTGCTTGCGTAATTTGTCCTGAGATGGGGAGATCAACGGATACCACCAAATAATGAGCTGTGTCATACTGATAAATTTCCTGGTTCAGCATTACGATCTTTGTACCTTGTACAATGATGCAAAGTGCAGGCTCATGTACGGTATGAATGGGATCCATCACATGAGAAGAACGAATAAAGGTCAGTCCCGGAATCTCAGTACGATGCGTTCCATCCACTCCTGTATAACCTTCAATATAAGCTGCAAGCCCCCTCTGTTTATCCTTCATAGAATCCCCTGCAATCATTGGCTCTCTCCTCCTTAGCCTGCCAGTCTTATTTAACTCTGGCATTTTTCAGTCTGAATCATTTAATTTATCTTATCGTGAAAGGGATGCTGCTCTCAATACTTCCTGGAGGAATAGGCAATCATTTGCTATGAATCTTCTACCTGCGGTCAACACTACTGTTTCATAATAGCCTTAGATCAGCTGATAACGTCAACCAGTTAAAAAATCCTTAAACAGCATTATGCAATAAGCTGCTGATCATGAGCTCTAGATAACGAATCCTAAAGGAGGAGCAGGTATGTCAAATATTCAAGGTAAAGTCATTGCTATTACGGGAGCAAGCAGTGGTATTGGTGAGGCCGCAGCAAGACAGCTGGCTTCACAGGGAGCGCATGTAGTGCTTGGTGCACGCCGAATCGAACGCCTTGCCTCACTTGCAGCAGAGTTAGAAGCTGAAGGAGCATCTGTACAATATTTCAGCCTTGATGTAACACAGAAGGATCAGATGGAGGGATTCATCCAGCAAGCCTATCGCACTTATGGGCGTGTTGATGTGATCGTGAATAATGCAGGAATCATGCCTCTTTCACCGATGGAAGCTCTTAGAACGGAAGAGTGGGACCAGATGATTGATGTGAACATCCGGGGTGTTCTGCATGGAATCTCAGCAGGCCTGCCGATTATGAAGAAACAGGGGTACGGCCAATTTGTTAATGTCTCCTCCATTGGAGGACATTCTGTAACTCCGACGGCAGCGGTATATTGTGCAACAAAATATGCGGTGCTGGCGATATCGGAGGGGCTCCGTCAGGAGAACTCTGACATTCAGGTTACCGTTATATCCCCAGGCGTTACTGAGTCTGAGCTGGCTGACCGGATTTCCGATGACGAAGCTCGGACTGCTATGAAGGAATACCGACGAATCTCAATTCCAGCAGATGCTATTGCCAGAGCCATAAGTTATGCTATTGATCAGCCTCATGATGTGGATATTAATGAGGTCATTGTGCGCCCTACAGCAAGTGTGGGCTAAATAACATGAGCTGAAGCTGAGAAAATCTTAAAGGGCTGTTCTAAAGGTGGTCTACACCTTTTAGAACAGCCCTTTTTATTCAAGCTCATTATCGAATAATCTACGACAATGTTAACCGCTAAACGGCGTCGTATACTGACGAATCCTAGTTTCAATAATGCATGTTTTTGTATCTATATTACTTTCGAAGAGGAAGCCAGTTCAGCACATCTTGAATGCGGGCATCCCAATACCCCCACTCATGCTCTCCCGGGCCCTCAGTGTAAGTGAAATCGAGGCTTGTTTGTTCGGCCGCCGAGCGGAAGCTGAGATTATCCTCATACAGAAAATCCTCTGTTCCGCAGCATTGAAACAGCTTGGGCTTAGGTCCCGGCTGCTGCTCACATTGTTTTAACAGCGATAACAGATCATTCTCGGTGCCTTTGACCTGGTCTCCAAATATACGCTTAAATTCAGTGTAACGAGCTTCATCTAAGTTTCTTATCTTCTCATGATGCGCTGCCATATCGACCGCACCGGACAAGCTGGCTGCAGCTGCATACTCATCAGGCTTTGACAAAGCAATCTTAAATGCGCCGTAGCCGCCCATAGAGAGTCCGGCTACAAAGTTGTCCTCACGCGCAGAAGACAATGGGAAGAAGGAACGAGCTAGCTTAGGCACTTCTTCAGTTATGTAGGTAAAATACGCGCTCCCTTCAGCCATATTTGTATAAAAGCTGCGATAGCCATTCGGCATAACGACGGCAATGCCGAGTGCAGACGCATATCGCTCAATCGAGGTACGGCGAAGCCAAATGGAGTCATCATCAGACAGACCATGCAGCAGATACAGGGTAGGGTAAGGTCCGCTGGTTTGTTTCGTATCCACTCCAATTTGTGAATAAGTCTGCTGAGGAAGAATAACGTGCATCGTTGTGTTAAGTCCAAGTGTTTCGGAGTAAAAATGACATTGCATAAAGGCCATGAAGATTGCTCCTTTCGGACATCAATAAATTTTTAAAAGCACATATTCATTATAAATCAAATCCATATAGAAGAACTACGGCTCTATCGAGAAGTCATACACAATGTTATACCCAAAATGTGCATAACATTGTGTTATTCACATTCATTCTGAAAGCAAACTATTATTTTCGCCTTTATGCACATATCTATTCACATTACTCACAGGACAAGAACGAAATTAGCCGCATTTTTAAGGAAATGTGGATAAAATGAGCATCACCAATCCATTTAGCAAAAGTTATTCACAGGCTGGAACAGCAAGTGTTTTCTGTACAAAATCAGGAAAAACAAGCCATTGTTTTATTTACAGCGTAACAATGTTATGTTACATTGTTTTCAGGAGGTTGGTATGACATGCCGGAGGATTTGATATCGAAGAAAGAACTGCTGGAGATCACCGGTATTTCCTATGGACAGTTATACCGCTGGAAGCGGAAGAACTTAATCCCGGAGGATTGGTTTATTCGCAGATCTTCCTTTACAGGGCAGGAGACGTTTTTCCCCAGGGAGAGCATCTTATCACGAATAGCTAAAATTAAAAACATGAAGGACGATCTTTCTTTGGATGAGCTCGCTGATGTATTCTCTCCATCAGTCAGCACACTGCTGCTAACGCAGGAAGAATTAGAGCATAAACAGCTTGTTTCACCGATTA
Organism: Neobacillus mesonae; assembly: GCA_023715865.1. Classification (GTDB taxonomy): domain Bacteria; phylum Bacillota; class Bacilli; order Paenibacillales; family Paenibacillaceae; genus Paenibacillus. Next base: position 37,236 of record JAMBOW010000014.1, on the reverse strand, counting down.
CATTTAATTTATATCTCGAGCATGCGGCTGCTCTCCCATCGGGAGAGTTTGGTTTTGAGCAGGTCTTATGCTTGTATGTGCTCGATCAGGCACTTTTCAGCGGCCAAATCACGAGAGATGAAGGTATCCTCCTTATCCATACTTTTCAAAGTGAATACAGTAAATTTGAAGATAAAGGATGTGACATCATCCTGATTCGCAAGATGGGCATTCCCATATTTATGATGGTGAGCACAGGAAGCGGAATTTACTATGATATGGGAGTCAAGGAGGCGCTGAGACTGCCGATCCCTGCCTATGTTGAACAGTTGAAAGTACAATTAAATCAATCTGGAGGTTATCGCTATGAGTGAGACGGAAAGACATGATATGAATATTACCGGTATCGGCAAATCGCACGGGGGTGTATACAAACACGTTCGAGTGGACGGTGCTGCTAAATTTTCAGGTCATATTGATTGTATCAGCTATGAGGTGAATGGCAGCTCAACGCTTCAAGGCTCTTTGAAATGCGAGCGCTATGTGGTGAATGGAGCAGCTACGGTCGAAGGGGATGTCGAGGCTGAAGACATCATTATTAATGGCAGCAGTAAAGTATTGAGGAGTGCAAGGGCGGCACGTACAAGAGTCGATGGAGTGTGTACCATTAAGGATCAGCTGGATACAGAGAAGCTTATTGTTAACGGCAAGGCGAATATAGACGGCAAGCTGGTTGCGGGAGATGTAGAGGTTGCTGGCAGCCTTACGATTGATCGCGATGTCGAATGCGAGAAATTTGAAGTAAACGGTGGGTTTAAAATCAGAGGACTGCTCAATGCAGGCAATGTGGATATAATGCTGCTCATGGGCTGTGAGGCCGAAGAAATTGGCGGAGAGCATATTCAGGTACGTCGAGATCGTAAGGTAAGGTTTTTAGATGGCTTTGTACCAGGGCTTGCTCCCAAGCTGAAATCCCGAGTTATTGAGGGAGATGACATCTACTTGGAGCAGACCTATGCCGACACGGTCAGAGGGAATCGGGTAGTGATCGGTCCAGGCTGCCAAATCGGGCTGGTCGAATATAGAGATTCTTATCACCAGGATGAGGATACCCTTGTTGAGCGTTATATCCAAACTTAAGGAGGGGGTAAATTCAGATGCTGACAGGTGAAATGAATTCAAGCCTGAAAAATGATGTGAAGATCATGGGGGAAGGCAGTTCATCGGGCGGTGCATTCCGGAATATCCGTATTATGGGACAAGGCAGAATGAATGGAGATACAAGCAGCGTTAAATTTAAAAGTATGGGGGAAGCATCTGTACACGGTCATCTGGATACCTCCTCCTTTAAGTCGATGGGAGAAATAAGTATAGACGGAGGCTTAAATGCAGATAAAACTGCGTTGTTAGGTACGATCCGTGTAAATGGTAAAATGCAGGTCCGCAAGTTAAAAGCATTGGGACACACCGAGGTCAGAGGAGATGTCCGGGGTGAGCTGCTGAAGGTTACAGGCGGGCTCACAATTCATGAGGGAGATTGTACGGCCGAACGCCTGCTTATCCGGGGTACATTCAATACAGAAGGTGCACTAAACGCGGAACACATCGGTATTAAGCTTTATGGACCGTGCAATGCGTCAGAAATTGGCGGTTCCGAGGTACGTATCCACCGTTCTTTAGGCTCCTGGCTATCCTATATGTTTCTTAGAAAAGAGAAACAATCGATGACCGCTGATGTAATCGAAGGAGATGACGTTTATCTTGAGCATGTGGAGGCCAGGATTGTACGTGGAAGAAATGTAGTGATCGGTCGGGGCTGTAAGATTGGAACGGTTGAATATTCTAGGAAATATAAAGAACATCCTTCCGCAATAGTAGAGCAGAGTGTGCGTATCTGATAGAGATACAGCTTTGAATAGAGGAACTGCAAAAACTCATGGACCTGCTGAGGGCATGAGTTTTTTTAGTTCAGTTCTCTGAGTTCATTCCCGCACACTTACACCGTCTTCAATATGCGAAGGATTGCCGGAAGGAGTGGATTTTGAAGTGTCATTTTCTTTTTCAGATTCAAGAATTTCCGGATTTACGGCCACTATTCTTGCTTGCGGACGATAGGTATCCTTGGCAATGAGTTCGCGGGATACGATCTCTTCATTAATTTTTTTGATCTGATAGGATTCAATGATATACCCTGGTGAGCCGTCTTGCTGTACGATCTGGGTGTCTGAGGGTAAGGAAGGATCGCTCGTGTACTGCGTGGGGGCAGGGAGCGTTTCAAGAAGAACCGTTTCCAACTCATAGCTGACATTCTCCGGCAAGGTACCAAAAAATTTAATCACGAGCTCATGCTCCTTGATCTCCGCTTTAATAAGCAGTGATTTTCCAGTGGTGTTCTTGAATTTAAAGTTGATGTAGCCTGTTGCAAAAGTAGCATCCAGACCTTTCGGCATATAGCTGACGGGCAGAGAGTGATTTCTTCGTTCCACGATTTCGAGTCCTGTTCTTAGGGCTGCATTATAAAGCGTGCTCGAAACTTGGCATATTCCCCCGCCGATGCCGGGTACAAGCTGCCCGCTGACAATGACAGGAGCCTCCTGAAAGCCGCTTTCCTCCTCAGCCTTTTTGACAATTTGTCCATAATCAAGCTCTTCTCCGGGCTTTAAAATAAGCCCATCCACTGCCTTTGCCGCTGCCGATACATTATGTGTCCGTCCCTCCCCACTTGCCCCCAGCGGAGTTGATGCCTGAATAATTTTTCGCTCAATCCCAGCCTCCTTAAGAGAAGCAATCGTAACAGAGGGGTTCATCACTTGAAGGGGAAGGTCGATAACAATACTAGGTCTTGGCTCTTGGATGTTCATAAGAAAGCTGAAGTCGGAAGGTATAGCCTGCTGAATGTGCTGATTCATTACTGTCCAGACAATCCGCCTGGCGTTCTGCTCAGGTATGTACTCCACTTCATCTTCTTCAGTAATATTAACTTTGGCTGGTGTAATCGATCCAAATTCTGCTTGCTCCCATTCGGGAGACAGAAAGCTTTGCAGTGCTGCGGGGTCATAGCTGTAGGAGAGACTCCAGCTTTTTTGAAATCCGAAGCGCTCTAGTAATCGCTGAATCGGGTTTCCATTCGTTAAAGCAGCAGCAGCTTGTTTAAACTGATCTGCGTTATATCGCACGCCCGCATGCAGCAGTGTCAGTTCTGGAGTTGATATCATCTGATTGTCTTCCCTCAATTGGAGTGGGAGGTTTTCGAGTGCCCGGAGTTTCTGATCGAGCTGTGTGAGGGCAGAGGAGATATCCTTACCCCCAACATTCCAGCCGGAGATGGTTACCTTTGGGGGGAGCTTTGTCTGATGAGTATACATATGAATCCACACAAAAAGAGTGATGAAGAAGAGTGAAATCAGCACTGAAACAATGGCAAAACTATGAACTTTTTTCATGAGATACTCCTTTCATGCTTCTGGTTTCCCCGGATTCAGAACACTTTACATGTATATGTTTCGGATGAGGAAATCTTTCGGCTACTCAAAAGGTAACAAATTTGTTACAATGGGAAACATCTTGATGAAATTCGAGAGATTTTAAAGGAAATCAATGGAAAGTGTCGAAATGATAAAGGCTACTATGCAACGGGAAGTGATTATGTGATTGAATTACAGGACGTGTGGAAGACCTATCCGAATGGGGCACATGCCTTGCAAGGTGTGTCGGTGAAGATCGACCGCAACGAATTCGTCTATATTGTCGGGCCGTCTGGTGCGGGCAAATCGACATTTATGAAGCTAATTTACAGAGAAGAAGTTCCGACGAAGGGGCAGATCTCGGTTAACGGATTTAATATCGGTAAGCTGAAGCATCGTAAAATCCCTTATGTTCGGCGTAATATCGGCGTTATTTTTCAGGATTTCAGACTTTTGCCAAAGATGACGGCATATGAGAATGTCGCTTTTGCAATGGAGGTTGTGGAAGCGCCGAAGAAACAAATCAAGAAACGGGTCATGGAAGCACTCGACCTGGTCGGTCTCAAAAGTAAGGCTGATCGCGAGCCGTCCCAGCTGTCAGGCGGGGAGCAGCAGCGTATCGCGATTGCGAGAGCAATCGTTAACAATCCTTCGGTCATCATAGCGGACGAGCCTACGGGGAACCTCGATCCGGAGACATCCTGGGGGATTATGCAGCTGCTGGATGAGATTAATTTCCGTGGAACCACAATCGTGATGGCTACACACAACAGGGACATCGTAAACACGATGCGTAAACGGGTTATTGCTATTGAGCATGGACATATCGTTCGAGACGAAGTGAGAGGGGAATACGGCTATGAATTTTAACACCTTCTTGCGCCATTTGCGGGAAGGGTTCAAGAGCTTATTCCGCAATGGCTGGATGTCGATAGCATCCATTACATCAATTATCGTCTCGCTTTTAATCCTGGGCGTATTCGTTCTGCTCGTAGTGAATGTCAATTCCATGGCCGATCAAGCAGACGATCAAGTGGAAATCAGTACATTCCTGCAGCTGAACGTGGATGAGGATCTGAGGAATAAGCTTCAGGACGAAATTGGCGCCATGCCGGAAGTGAGCAAAATTGAATTTGTTCCAAAAGAGCAAGGTTTAGCTGATTTTAAAGAAGAGCTTGGTGAAGAAGGCCAGGCACTCTTGGAAGGCTTTGATGAGGATAACAATCCTTTGCCGGATACCTTGCGTGTCGAAGTTATTGATCCAAACACAATCAGTTTTGTAGCAGAGAAGATTGCAGCGCTCAACGAGGAATATCCTGAGCAGCCGATTATGAAAGTGAATTATGGAGAGGACACGGTAGAAACGCTGTTCAAAATTACGCGTTTGATCCGGACAATCGGCTTTATTTTTGTAGCAGGGCTTGCACTTATGTCTATGTTTTTGATTTCGAACACGATTCGCGTAACGATCCTGGCACGTCGCCGGGAAATCAGCATTATGAAGCTGGTAGGAGCGACAAACTCCTTTATTCGCTGGCCTTTCTTTATTGAAGGAGCCCTGATTGGACTTATTGGTTCAGTCATTACCATTGCGATCCTGTTTATCGGATACGAGCAGCTGCTGACTTCAATTCAGCAGGACATTATTATCCAAATGCTTGATCTGGTGCCATTGTCCAGCATTTGGACATGGTTCGGCGGCTCGCTCCTCATTATGGGCGTGCTGGTTGGTATTTTGGGAAGTACTTTGTCGATTCGCAAATCTTTGAAAGTTTAGCACTTAGTAGTTTAGTAGAATCATGCGGCTGTCCTGCCAGGGCAGCCTGCTTATATAAGAACATAACTCGTCAGTGATTGATATATAAAATACTTAGAAGAAGGATGGGAAACGAACTTGAAAAAGACGGCCACTGCAATTGCATTAAGTTTACTTACTGCCACAGTACTTAGTCCTGGATACGGAACCGCTGCATCAAGCATCAGCGATATCGATAATGAACTGAATCAGCTTGAACAACAATCGGAATCTGCAAAAGATAAGCAGGAGCAAGCGGAGCAAAAGAAACAGGAAGCGGAGCACTACAAGCAGAAGCAAGAAGCGTATCTGGAAAGCGTTCTGGAGCAGATTGATGCAGTAAGCAACGAGCTTGCCATCGTTTCATATCGAATTGAAACCACAGAAGAAAATTTGCGCACCACCAAAACAGAGCTTCAAGCCGCGGAAGAAAGAATTGCAGCCCGTGAAGAGCTGCTCTCATCTCGCGTACGTCTGATGTATACAGATGGAACAGTTTCTTACCTGGACGTGCTTTTGTCCTCTACGAGTATTTCCGATTTTCTTGAGCGCGCAGACTCGCTGAAGATGATTGTGGATCAGGATCAAAACCTGCTTGAGGAACACAAGAAAGATAAACAGCTCGTTGTAGAGAAGAAGCAGGAGCTTGAAGAGCAGTATGCTGAGCATAAGAAGCTTTATGCGGAGAAGAAAGAGCGTAAAGCGGAGCTGGACAGCAAGGAGCAGGAGAAGCAGACACTGATTGCAGAATACGCTGATGAAATTCATGAGCATGCCACACTGAGTGAAGAGCAGGACCGGATGCTGGTTGAGATTGCATCGAAGCGTTCAGAGCTGCTTCAGGAAAAAAATAAGCTGAAAGAAGAGCAAGCAGCGGCAGCGGCAAGAGCAAAAGCGGCGGCAGAAGCAGCGGCCAGAAAGAAAGCACAGCAGAAAGTAGCCAGCCAAAGCTCGAACTCAAGTTCTAGCAGTTCTTCCAGTAGTTCTTCCAGCAATACGTCCAGCGGAAGCGGCGTGCTGGGCATGCCGATTTCCGGAGCTTATATCTCCTCAGGCTACGGACCGCGAATCCATCCGATTACGGGTGAAGTCGGTAAGATGCATACAGGAACGGATTTTGCTGCAGCCCAAGGGACAGATATTTATGCGGCAGAGGATGGCGTTGTAATCCTGGCTGAATGGTACAGCGGTTATGGTAATGCAGTTATCGTTGACCATGGAGATGGATTGTGGACGCTATATGGTCATATTCGCAACGGCGGCATCAAGGTAAAAGAAGGTGATTCCGTATCCCGCGGCCAGAAAATAGCTGAGGTTGGGTCAACAGGTAATTCTACGGGACCTCACTTGCACTTTGAAGTTCGGGTAAATGGAAGCACACAGAATCCGCTGAATTATTTATAAGAGCAGGTCTACACCGGGCATATTCCGTACAAGCTTAACATATACTCTTGCTGGTATATGGTTTAAATAGGATGGAATGCAGAACACGTGAAATATGTGGTATTCCATCTAGGATGAAATATGAATGCAATAGAGCAGTATTTCATCCTGGTATGAAATATGATACAAGTAAATAAGCACCATTTTTTATCAAGGATGAAGTATGGCTGCCCAATTTATGTGTAACATATTTCAATTCGAAGCAAGTAAGTCGGAATAGAAAGGGCGGTGACGCTCATGATGAAGAAGCGTTCAGCTATATTACTGGTTGTACTCGCGCTTCTGGGTGGAAGCTTGCTGACACTCGCTATCGTAAATTATCCATCCCTGGGAAGTCAGGGCGGAGAAGGGCTTCTTGCCAGCGTAACCGGGAACAACAAGAAGGAAGATTTACAAAAGATTGAAACTGCGCTTGGACTCATCGAAGCCAATTATTATCAGGATGTGGACCGGACCAAGCTTATTGACGGTGCCATTAACGGTATGATGGAATCTCTTGGCGATCCATATTCAAGTTACATGGGTCAGGAGTCCGCTGCCCAATTTGAGGAGTCGATTGAGGGCTCGTTTACAGGGATTGGAGCAGAGGTTTCCTCCCAAGACGGTAATGTTGTTGTCGTATCCCCTATTAAGGGATCTCCTGCTGAAAAAGCCGGGATTCGGGCTAAGGACGTCATTTTGTCTGTGAATGGTGAATCACTGCAAGGACTTGATCTGAATGATGCAGTTTCTAAGATCCGCGGACCGAAGGGCAGCGAAGCCAAAGTTCAAGTACAGCGCTCAGGTTCAACAGAGCCGATGGAATTCACCATCGTACGAGATGACATCGATCTCGAGACGGTCTACGCTGAGATGAAGGATGATGGTGTCGGAGTCATCACCATTACTCAGTTCTCTCTGAATACAGCAGATCGGTTTAAAGAGGAGCTTGCTAAGCTGGAGAGTCAGAACATGAAAGGCCTTGTTATTGATGTTCGAAACAATCCCGGCGGGGTATTATCTGTCGTCATTGATATTGCGGAACAATTCGTGTCTTCAGGCGAGGTGATCGTTCAAGTAGAAGACAAGAACGGAACTCGTGATAAGAACGAATCTAAAGGTTCAGCTAAGGACTACCCTGTCAGCGTTCTTATGAACAAGGGAAGCGCTAGTGCGTCTGAAATCTTGGCAGGAGCGCTCCAGCAATCTGCCGGCGCGACATTGCTTGGTGAGCATTCTTTTGGTAAAGGAACTGTACAGACCAGCTTTGATCGTCAGCTGGGTGACGGAAGTCTTGTGAAGATCACGATTGCCAAATGGCTTACGCCAAACGGAGACTGGATTCATGAAAAAGGAATTGAGCCTGACATTAATGTGAGCCAACCGGACTATTTCTCTGTTGCTCCAATTAATAAGGACAATCTGCCGCTTAAATATGATACTAACAGCACAGATGTGAAAAATGCACAGACGATGCTGGAGGGGCTCGGATTTAAGACGGATCGTAAAGACGGTTATTATGATGATAAGACACAAGCGGCCGTTAAGGAATTCCAAACCTCTGGAGGAATAAACGCAACCGGAACGATTGATGAGGAGACTGCAGGAGCATTGGAAGCAGCGCTCATTGAGCGAATTGCAGATCCTGCTTATGATACTCAGCTCAAGAAGGCTATTTCCGAAATGAAGCAGGAAATCACTTCCGGAGCGTCGAACTAAGAGAGAAAAACGACACGAACATCTAGCGTTCAGAATAAGTTTTTCTTTTTCCAAATCAGAAAAACAAATCAAAGGAGGCTGCTTGTTCAGCCTTCTTTTTTTTAGATTATCCGCTTTTTACTTTAGCGCTGCTGAACAACATGATATCTGCAATCGAATGATAAGGGGGCTTGAGCTAACTTGAATGAAGTCATCACATGGCTATGGCTTGTCTTGGATGCGTTGATCGCTTTACTGACACAGCCTTTTTATTACATAGCCATCGTTATTATAGCGCTCAGTTACCGTCGTCAGGGGCTGCTTGAGCGAAGACTGCTCCATACACGCTTATATGGCTGGCCGCTGTTGACACTGCGGACAATTTTTACGGGAATCATGGTGGGACTCATCGTCTCTATTGTCTATTTATTTCTCGGCATCGAAATTACAATTCAGTCTGTGATTGCGGTCTGGGTTACTTCAATACTATTAATGCTGTTCCAGGTCAGATATTTAAATGCTGTATATGCGGTAGGCCTGCTCGGCATCGTACAGTGGGTGCTTAAGCTGTTCAGCAGCTGGAATCCTCCAGGTTATATAGAATCCGTTGTGAATACAATAAATGATCTGCCTATTGCTCAGCTTCTCGTTCTAGCGGCGATTCTGCATCTGGTAGAGGCTTTGTTTGTGAGATTACAGCAGGCCCAGAACAGTTCTCCTGTTTATTTAGAAGGGAAGAGAGGAAAGCTCGTCGGCGGATATCAGATTCCGTATTATGTTCCTGTTCCGCTCATGCTGCTGATGCCGACTGCCGGGACAAGCGGGGGGAGTATTCCTTGGACTCCGTTTATGAGCGGTGGTGCAGAGCTGTACATGCTTTTTGCTTTTCCTCTGATGGTTGGCTTCAGTGAATTAACAAAGAGTATGCTGCCTGAAGAAAAATCGGCTCTTACGTCTAAACGCCTACTTCTTTATGGTGTTGTACTGCTTGTAGTAAGTCTCTTGGCGATATGGTGGAATCCTATCTCAATCGTTGCTGCCTTGTTTGCTATCCTTGGGCTTGAGGCGATTGTATGGATCAGCTCGAATGAAGAGGAGAATCGAAGCCCCATTTATGTGCATCCCAAGCAGGGGCTTCAGGTTTTGGCTGTGCTGCCGGAAAGTCCTGCAGAGGAGTTAGGAATAACACCAGGAGAGGTCATATACAAAGTGAATGGTCAGCTGGTGAATAACGAAGCGGAGCTGCACAGCGCCCTTCGAATGAACCCTGCATTCTGTAAGCTTGAAATTCGCAACATTGAGGGCGAGAGTAAATTTTTGCAGCGTGCGATTTACGAAGGAGAGCATCATCAGCTTGGCGCATTGCTGGCACCAGATCCGAATACGGGCTTTGCGATCTCGGAGCGTCCTGCATCATTCTTTCAAATTATCGGTATGAAGCTGGGTGCACAGCGAAAGGATACAAGACCAAAAGATTACTTCGAACAAGATTTTTAAAACGTACAGTAAAACTAGTGATCTAGTATACAAAAAACCTCCAGTCGGCTTTTTAGCAGATTGGAGGTTTTGTTTGTCTAATGATAAAATGCAGCTTGTATTCGAATGAAATGTTCAGCTAGTTGCATAGTTCCGGAACACAGGCCCAATAAGCGTAGGCTTTGACTGCACATGCATGGCTGTATAGCAAACAGGACGCTTGATGCTGTCGTTACTCACCTTGAAGTTGTCGCAATACTGTGATTTCAACTCTGCGGTTCTTCTGTCTGCCTTCTGAGCTCTCATTATCCGCAGCGGGCCTGTTATCAGCGTATCCGGCATATTGAAAGCTGTCAGGACTCAGGCCTTCCTCATCAATAAAGTATCGAAGTACAGATAGTGCGCGCTCGCCGGACAACTCCCAGTTGTCTTTATATTTAGAATTGGAAGTGACGGGTGTATTGTCTGTATGTCCCTCGATGGAGATGGTAGTATCTAGGTCTCTAAACAGGCTGGCCAGACGGGAGAGCACAGGACCCGAACCGTCCATTAGGTTCGCATCACCTGCACGAAACAGAAATTGCTCGCTGAGTGTAATAGAAATGCCTTGCGGCTTGTCTTCCACAAAAATTAAATCTTCAAGATGATTATCCTTCACATAATTTTCAATGTGGGACATGAGCTGCTGCAGCTCTTTTTCCTGCTCACGAAATGCAGACTCACGTTCTGTCAGAGGTTCATTATCAGCCGTTTCATCAGAACCTGTATCAGAGTCCGTCGAACCCGGCTGAACGGGGCCGGTGTCTTGAGTGCCGTTTTGATTTTGACCGGACGAATTGCCTATAATGCCTTGATTACCTTCCAATATGCCGTTCGAGCTTTGGAATGTCGTCTGCAGTGAGTTTGTCACGACTTCATATTTGCTTACATCCAGCCGGCTCATCGCATACATCATGACAAAGAATATTAGAAGCAGCGTTATTAAATCCGCATAAGTAATCATCCAGCGGTCATGGCCGCTGGAAGAAGCAGCTGGTTTAACGCTCTGCTTTCGTCTATTCCGCTGTCTCATGCGTAACATCCTTCCTGGAGCTGGTCTTTATCTTCATAGGCTGTGAGGTTATGTATGTGTTCAGCTTTTTACGAACAAGAATCGCACTATCACCATTCTGTACGGACAGAACACCCTCAAGAATCATTTCCATGACCGCAATTTCTTCTTCACTTTTTGCTCGGACCTTGGATGCAATCGGTAGAAAGATCAGGTTCGCGCTCGCAACACCGTATAAAGTAGCAATGAAGGCAACGGCTATAGAAGGACCAAGCTGACTGGGATCTGTCAGATGCCCGAGCACTTGCACAAGTCCCATAACGGTTCCGATAATTCCCATCGTCGGAGCGTAGGAACCTGCGGATTCAAATATTTTTGCATAGCGGTCATGCTCCTGCTCCATGGCGTCGATATCCAGCTCCATAATTTGACGAACAATGGGCTGATCGGTTCCATCGACAACCATTTGGATGCCTTCTCTCATAAAAGCATTGGGGTGATCCATAACCCTCTGCTCTAAAGCAAGAACGCCTTCTCTTCTGGCAATCAGTGACATCTCTACAATGTCATCAAGCCATTCCTTCATTTCTGTTTTTCTACCGCTGAAGGCCATTCGAAGCGCAGCGGGGATTGTGCGGATGTGATGCAGGGGATAGCTGATTAGAACAGCTGCAATGGTTCCCCCGAATACAATGAGAGCAGCAGTCGCCTGAAAAAGTCCTGTTAATTCTCCTCCTTCCCATAAAAATCCTCCAATAATTGCGACAGCTCCGGCTAAGAGGCCGACTAGGGTCGCGATATCCATTTAATAATTCCCTCCTGACAATTCACTTCTATAATTTGCATCCAGGACATGAACCGAGTATAATAAACGGGAACAAACATTCTTATCGCATATATTTTTGCCTGAATTCATTCATGGAATTAAGCGAAATCAGCATACAAAATGGTTTCCGAATGTTATATTTTCGGTAAATCTCGACATATATAAGGATATTGCACAGCATTCTGGGCAGCTTTCCTACAATGAATATCTAGATTGATTTGAAGTTTTGAGTTTCAGTAATGCAGGTTAACTTCATTTTATCTGGATATTTGTAGTTTCTTAGCGACTGGAATCGAAATTTGCAAAATCCTGGTGACTACAACTATTTTAGACGATGAAGGTGAGGTTGAGCAATGAGCGATATAGTCATGAGTGATAAAGGATTTGAACTCGTATCGGAATTTGAACCTCAAGGTGATCAGCCGGGAGCAATTGTAGAGTTGGTTGAAGGGATCCATCAGGGGAAAAGACATCAGACCTTGCTCGGTGCAACAGGTACGGGGAAGACTTTTACCATTGCTCAGACCATAGCGAAGTTAAATAGACCAACGCTTGTTATTGCGCATAACAAGACGCTTGCGGCACAGCTGGCAAGTGAGTTCAAAGAATTTTTTCCTAACAATTCGGTAGATTACTTTGTAAGTTACTACGACTACTACCAACCGGAAGCATACATTCCTTCTTCCGATACGTACATTGAGAAGGATTCAAGTATTAATGAAGAGATTGATAAACTCCGGCATTCAGCTACCAGTTCATTGTTTGAACGCCGGGATGTCATTATTGTAGCGAGTGTTTCCTGTATTTATGGCCTCGGTTCTCCGATTGAATACTCGAATATGCTCTTATCACTCCGTGTAGGGATGGAGAAGTCTCGCAAGGAGATTTTGTCACGCCTTGTCGATATTCAATACCAGCGGAATGACCTGAATTTTGTTCGGGGTACTTTCCGTGTTAGGGGAGATGTCATTGAAATTTTCCCTGCATCCAAAGACCAGCACGCGATGCGAATTGAGCTGTTTGGAGACGAAATAGAGCGGATCACAGAGATCGATGTTTTGACAGGTGAACTCATTGGTGAGCGCGAACATATCGCTATATTCCCAGCGTCTCACTTTGTTACGCGCGAAGAAACGATGAAAGCTGCACTGGTCAATATCGAGCGCGAGCTTGAGGATCGGCTTGCCATTCTGCGTGAGCAGGGTAAACTGCTTGAAGCGCAGCGGCTGGAACAGCGGACCAGATACGATATCGAGATGATGAAGGAAGTAGGCTTTTGTTCCGGTATCGAGAATTATTCAGGACCGCTGACGTTCCGTGAGCCGGGTGCGACGCCGTATACGCTTCTTGATTACTTCCCTGAGGATATGCTGGTCGTTATCGATGAGTCTCATGTGACATTGCCGCAGATTCGTGCCATGTATAATGGTGACCGCGCACGGAAGACAGTGCTTGTCGATCATGGATTTCGTCTGCCTTCAGCACTAGACAACCGGCCGCTGCAATTTGAGGAATTCGAGAAGAAGACGAGTCAACTGATCTATGTATCCGCTACTCCAGGGCCGTATGAGCTCGAAAATACGGAGGGAGACATGGTACAGCAGATTATCCGCCCTACCGGTCTGCTAGATCCGATCATTGAGGTAAGACCGACGAAAGGTCAAATTGATGATTTGATTAATGAAATTCAGGATCGTGTTGAGAAAGATGAGCGTGTACTCGTCACGACGCTGACGAAGAAGATGGCAGAGGATCTGACCGATTACTTTAAGGAAGTTGGCATAAAGGTTAGATACATGCATTCCGATATTAAGACATTGGAACGTATGGCGATTCTGAGAGATTTGAGGCTTGGAACATTCCACGTCCTTGTCGGAATCAACCTGCTGCGGGAAGGACTTGACCTTCCGGAGGTGTCCCTTGTGGCAATTCTGGATGCGGACAAGGAAGGCTTCCTGCGCGCCGAGCGTTCCCTTATTCAGACTATTGGACGCGCCGCCCGGAACAGTGAAGGTAGAGTTATTATGTACGGTGACAAAATTACGGACTCTATGGATAAAGCAATCAAGGAGACCGAACGTCGCCGTACCATTCAGGAAGCATACAACGAAGAGCATGGAATTACGCCTCAAACGATCAAGAAAAAGATTCGTGAAGTTATTGAAGCAACGAAGGTTGCCGAAGCGAAGAGCGATTATTTGGCAGGCGGCGGCGAGAAGATGTCGAAGCGCGAGCGTCAGTCACTGATGCAGCGTCTCGAAGCCGAAATGAAGGATGCAGCGAAGAATCTGCAGTTCGAACGCGCCGCAGAATTGCGTGACGCCCTTCTTGAACTCAAGGCAGAATAACACCCGAAGAGAACGGCCGAATGGTCGTTCTCTTCTTAAAGAGTACATATGGACTAACCTTGCCAGTGTACTCTTTATTATATTTTCTGTACGTCTGCTTTAAACGTTGAAAGCCGATAATAAAGGCTATACTTATTGATAAGTTGATATATTGTTTAATTTAATAGAACAAGCCTAGAAGATTTTTTAAGGGCCGAGCTCGGAGAGCAATGGCCCGCCCTGGGATGAGGCGAAGCCATCCTAGAATACTGCCTTTTAAGGGCCGAGCTCGGAGAGCAATGGCCCGCTCTGGGATGAGGCGAAGCCATCCCAGAATACTGCTTTTCAAGGGCCGAGCTCGGAGAGCAATGGCCCGCTCTGGGATAGGGCGAAGCAATCCCAGAATACTGCCTTTTAAGGGCCAAGCTCAGAGAGCAATGGCCCGCTCTGGGATAGGGCGAAGCAATCCCAGATTACCTGCGTATGGAAGCATGTCGCCCATGCAGCCGAATGGCTGCGTGGGCGACAGATGCGAGCATACCTCCAACTTAGCTCAAATAAAAGCACCCCCTTCTGCAGACCGCCAATTTCCGGTTTCCAAAGGGCGGCCCCTTTGGGGTCCTCCCTCTCAGGGAGGATTTAGGAGGGTTCTTGTATAAGTTTTAATTTTGTTAAGGAGATGAGAGTGTGGCGAGTGAAAATATAGTCATTAAAGGCGCAAGGGCGCACAATCTTAAAAATATCGATGTAACGATTCCGCGTGATCGTTTTGTTGTCTTAACCGGACTGAGCGGTTCCGGTAAATCTTCATTGGCTTTTGATACGATCTATGCGGAAGGTCAGCGCAGATACGTGGAGTCCCTGTCTGCCTATGCCCGTCAGTTTCTGGGTCAGATGGAAAAGCCGGATGTGGACTCTATTGATGGACTTTCTCCTGCGATCTCCATAGACCAAAAAACAACGAGCCGTAATCCGCGTTCCACGGTAGGAACCGTAACTGAGATTTACGACTACTTGCGTCTTCTGTTTGCCCGCATCGGTCATCCTCACTGCCCGGAGCATGGTGTCGAGATTACTTCACAGACGGTCGAGCAAATGGTAGACCGGATTATGAGTTATCCCGAGCGGACAAGACTCCAAATCTTAGCTCCAGTTATTTCAGGACGCAAAGGCGAACACAAAAGTTTGCTCGCTGATATTTCCAAGCAAGGCTTCGTGCGGGTCCGTATTGATGGGGAGATGCTCGACCTATCCGAGACGATAGAGCTTGAGAAGAACAAGAAGCATACGATTGAGGTCGTAGTTGACCGGATCGTTGTTAAGGAAGATATTCAGTCCCGTTTGTCTGATTCGATTGAAACAGCACTTAAAATCTCCGGTGGGCAGCTGCTGGTCGATATTATCGAACAAGAGGAGCTGCGTTTCAGCTCCAACTATGCTTGCCCAATCTGCGGCTTCAGCATGGAAGAACTGTCTCCGCGGATGTTCTCGTTTAACAGTCCTTTTGGTGCTTGTCCGGATTGTGACGGATTGGGAATGAAAATGATCGTGGATCCCGATTTGCTTGTACCTGACAAAAGCAAGTCGATCGAGAACGGTGCTTTTGAAGCTTGGGCAGGAGGAACTTCTAACTACTACCCGCAATTTTTACGTTCAGTGTGTGAGCATTTTAACATTCCGATGGATGTTCCGATCAGTGAGCTGTCTGCCGAACAGATGAATAAGCTCCTTAGAGGAACGGATGGGGAAAAGGTTCGTTTCCGTTATGAAAATGATTTTGGTCAAAGAAAAGAAGCGTACGTTGTATTCGAAGGGATTATCCCAAATCTGGAGCGTCGTTATCGTGATACAGGGTCGGAAGGTATCCGCGAGTTTATCGAAGGCTTCATGAGTGCAAAACCGTGCGGTACATGTAAAGGGCATCGTCTCAAAAAAGAAATTTTGGCTGTTACCATCAATGACCACAACATGGCGTATGTCACTAATCTTTCGATTGGAGATGCAACGGAGTTCTTCAACAATCTGAAGCTGTCTGAGAAAGAGCAATCCATTGCCCACCTAATTCTTAAAGAAATTAACAGCCGTTTAGGCTTCCTGGTCAATGTCGGCCTGAACTATCTGACAATGAGCAGGGCAGCAGGGACATTGTCCGGCGGTGAAGCACAGCGTATCCGCCTGGCGACCCAAATTGGCTCCAGTCTGATGGGTGTACTCTATATTTTGGATGAGCCAAGTATCGGACTTCATCAACGAGACAACGATCGTTTGATTGCTACACTGGGTCATATGCGTGACCTTGGAAATACACTTATCGTCGTTGAGCATGATGAGGATACGATGATGGCTGCAGACTATATTATCGATATCGGCCCGGGAGCTGGAATTCATGGCGGGCAGATCATGTCTCAAGGCACTCCGCAGGAAGTGATGAATGATCCTAACTCACTGACGGGCAGTTACCTTAGCGGACGCAAGTTTATTCCGGTACCTGCAGAAAGACGGAAGACGGACGATCGCTGGCTAGAAATTCGCGGTGCCAAGGAAAATAATCTCAAGAACGTCAATGTGAAGATTCCGCTCGGTGTATTTACAGCGGTCACAGGCGTGTCCGGCTCGGGTAAATCGACACTGGTCAATGAGATATTGTACAAAACACTTGCCCGTGATTTGAACCGTGCCAAAGTGCGTCCAGGGCAGTATAAAGAAATGAAGGGCTTGGAGCATATCGATAAAGTTATTGATATTGACCAATCTCCAATCGGGCGTACACCTCGCTCCAACCCGGCAACGTATACCGGGGTGTTTGATGATATCCGCGACCTGTACTCACAGACGAATGAAGCGAAGCTCCGCGGCTACAAAAAAGGACGTTTCAGCTTTAACATCAAAGGCGGAAGATGTGAGGCTTGTAAGGGCGATGGGATCATCAAGATCGAGATGCACTTCCTGCCGGACGTCTATGTTCCTTGCGAAGTCTGCAAAGGGAAACGGTATAACCGTGAAACGCTGGAGGTTAAATACAAAGATAAGAGCATAGCCGAAGTGCTGGACATGACCGTTGAGGACGCAACCGAGTTCTTCAAGAACATTCCTAAAATCTATCGTAAAATACAAACTCTTCTCGATGTTGGTTTGGGTTACGTTAAGCTGGGACAGCCGGCAACGACCCTCTCCGGGGGAGAAGCACAGCGTGTCAAACTTGCCTCCGAGCTGTATCGCCGCAGTACCGGGAAGACGATATACATTCTGGATGAACCGACAACAGGTTTGCACGTGGATGATATCGACCGTCTTCTGACAGTGCTGCATCGTCTGGTGGATTCCGGAGAAACCGTGCTTGTGATTGAGCATAATCTGGATGTTATCAAGACGGTTGACCATATCATCGATTTGGGACCGGAAGGCGGAGACGGCGGAGGTACGATCATAGGTACCGGTTCTCCTGAGGAAGTTGTAAAAGTGAAGGAATCCTATACAGGGAAGTACCTGAAGCCAGTTCTTGAGCGTGACACGGAGCGTAGTAAGTCATTAGTATTAAATCACTCCTAGTCACAATCCTTGATATATTTACGGCCTCAAATTTAAAAGCTGGAGGAGATTCATATCTCTTCTAGCTTTTTTAATGCATAATACAAATAAAACTGGATTATTTTAGTTTTTTTGGATGAAAAGTCTTGCGAAACCTTGGTGATGAAGATAACATAGAGGAAGGTGTAAACGCTTGTACGTGTACTATATTAGACATAAGGAGGCGCATTTATGCTGCTGTTAGCAGAGGCTGCAGGCACAACTTCAAAATTTAATGGATTTGATATTTTCGTTGTATTATTTACCATTGTTATTTTAATCGGTGTGATCCGGCTTATTAAAGCACCTAAGAAGAATTTGTTTGCGATTGCCTTTGGTATTGTCAGCCTAATTGTATTTCTCATCACAGATTATGCTATGATCAAGCACTGGCTGAGCTAGAAGTTATTTAAAGCGTGAAATCAGCTCACAAGAACACTTTCCAATGCGACAAGGGAAGGTGTTTTTTAATCTCCTTTTATGGGGGAAACTCTGTTTTTCTGATAGGATAGGAAATAGATAGATAAGAGAGGAACAGGTGAAATATTTGAAAAAAAGCACAATCACACTGGCAGCTGTAGCCGTAGTTATGCTTGGTGCGACGATGGTGAATCCGGCAGTAACGGAAGGGGCGGGTGTAAAATTAGAGGCCAAGCTTCAGGATGGACAAATATACATAAACTCAAAAGATTTAATTAAAGCTTTAGGCGGAACAGGGCAGTACGACAGCAAGACAGGAAAGTATATTTATACAGCACAGGACGGGGTGCCGGATGTCATAGAAGACATTTCTCCCTCAGTAGTAGGTATTATCGGCAGACCAGACGAAGGAACAGATTCAGGCAGCTCGGATCGTTATAATCTAACCCATGGAACAGGGGTCATCATCAAATCGAATGGATGGATTGTGACCAATGCGCATGTCATCGACGGATTAACCAATGCCGTGGTCGTTACCTCGGATGGTAAATCCTATAACATCACCAAAAGTTACAGCGATCCCGTCAGTGATCTCGCCATCATCAAAATTAATGAAAAATCACTTAAACCTGCGAAATTCGCCAGCTCATCCTCAGATACGAGAGTCGGAGAAACCGTTATTGCCATTGGCACGCCGGTGTCCTTCTCACTTCGCAACTCCGCGACCGTAGGAGTAGTCAGTGGACTGAATAGAGGAGTCAATGCATCCTATCGGCTGATTCAAAGCGATACGGCAATTAATCCCGGAAACAGCGGCGGCCCCCTCGTTAATCTGAAAGGGGAAGTAGTAGGGATCAACACGATGAAGTATGCGGCTATTGGCGTTGAAAATACGGGTTTTTCCATCCCTTCCGAAACCGTTCAATATGTAATTAATCATTACTTTAAATATGGAGAAGTACGGCGCGCGAGCTTGGGACTGGAGCTGGAGGAGAGCTGGTCCGCCATCGTGGGTCTTCCTACAGATGATCCGTTAACGATAACGAGTGTGATGTCGAAGGAAGCAGAGAAGGCGGGCATACGGGAAGGCGATGTGCTGTACAAGATCAATGGGGTTCGAGTCACCTCCGTCGTCGATATTAATGAGCTGCTCAAGAAGTACTTACCGGGCCAAAAAGTAAAACTGCTGATGCAGTCTGATGGTGATATCGTGTCAAGGCAGGTGGTACTTACCCAAGGAGAGACAAAAAGTTACTCCGAAGAAGACGAAGCATGGGATGAGGTAGAATGATGAATTCAAAACCGGTACGTATCGTGGTGACCGTGCTGTTGGCAGGGTCCATTATTTTCAGCGGAGCTGTATTGCCGGCGTCTGCATCCGATTCATTTGAAGAGCTAAGGGTTAAGGCAGGAAGCCAGACTGCGCATATCAACGGGGAAAAGCAGTCAATTCATAAGCCTTATATTGAACAGGGAACGTTAATGGTTCCAGTCGGCGTGTTCAAAAAAGCATTTGGCAGTGAGGTCCGGCTTTCCGGAGAAGATGTGGTAAAGGTGATGGATGGCCCTCACACCGTAGCGCTGACGATCGGCAGTAAAGTGGCATGGATTGATGGAAAAAAAGTAGAGATGAACGCTGCGCCAAAGATGGTGCAGGATGTCCTCATGGTGCCGCTGCGTCCGGTAGCTGCAGGGCTTGGGGCTACACTGCAAAAGTCGGATGACGGACTAATGATTATCCGCATGAAGGCTAATGATACCGGGGCTTCTCAAGAGGAGTCTGAAAGCGGAATTGATACAGATATCGGTAAAACCAAGATAGGAAACAGCTATCTCGAATGGTCCATGAATTATCCATCCGGACTTATCGTTGGTAGCTCCTATGCACAAAGCGAGAATTTTTCCAGCTTTACGAATGCGGAAGGCACTTATTATTTGGAGGTTCTCGTCAGCGAACAGGAAGTGGAGCTGGATGCCGAGGATATGCTGCAGCAGCTTGTCCAGGATGCCAAGGATATGGGTGAGACGGTGATGGACCGTGAGGCTTACTCGGAGGGTGCAACGCCATATGCTAGGATCGTGGTTAAGGATGGGGACGGCATGTTCTGGGAGGCAAGACAATACTATAATAACGGCCGATTATATGAAGTCTATTTTTCTGATTATGAGGCAGTGAACTATAAAGACTTACAAAAGTACGCTCCGCTGTTGAACTCATTCCGTACCTCATACAGCTTAATGGATACAACGATTAAGGATCTGTCTACCGTGGAAAACGGCATGACACAAGTATATAACGAGGATTATGGCATAGCTCTGTCCGTTCCAGCTGAGTGGTATAAAGATAATCAGTCGATGGTATATGAAAGCAAGGGGGGCACGCATCTATCCCTGCAGGTAACATCTGCTCCGGAAGGGGCATCGGTAAAGGACTGGAGCGACAAGCTGAACGGATGGATGCGGGATGTGTTCGTGCCGGATGCTTACCGTGAAGTAGATTCCTACTCGATTGAAGTTGCAGGCAAGGAAGCCCAGGTCAATAAGTTTCAGTATGATTTTGGCGATGGGTGGACGACAGAATACAATGTGCTGATCCAAGAGAACGGATATCGGTACTATCTTGAGTTCGCTGTGCCCGAAACAGCAGCAGATGATGAGCATTTAATAGAAGAGATTACAGCATCGCTTGAAATTGACTATGAAACGGTATCCGAGAATTTTGGAAAGCTGGGTGAGGATGCTTATCTAATCGATAAATCCAGCACAGTTACTCGTTCTTCCAAAACCTACGGATATACAATCGATATTCCTCGCTACTGGACACCGGTGCAAAACCGTTTTGAATCGACCAGTGTATCTTATCAGTTTACTGGAGGTTTTTTCTCTATAGAAGTGGACGAAGAGACATCTGTAGAAATGGCGGTCAGCCAGCTTCGTGAATCCTACGCTGAAGCAGCTCAGAGCCGTAAGGACTTCCGTTTAACGAACACGGAAAATGTGAGCTTTGCAGGCGAATCAGCGACCGTGTTCACTTATCATGAAGTCGAGAAGGGTATTCCGTATCAGGGCAAACAGATCGTGTTTGAGCACGAAGGCGTAACCTATATCATAACCGGCGTATTGAACGACGCTAATCGCACCGAAGTACAGCTAAAGGCGCTGAACAAAGCTTTAGAATCTTTTTCATTCAATAAATAGTTCATAGGGTAAAGGACCAGCAAAGCTTAAGACAATTAGGCCTGCTGGTTTCTTTTTTTAGAAATCTAGAATATGGTTTTGATTTTTTGTATAAAAAGTCCATGGAGATATACCGGTTTTTTCAGGAAGTAGTAGAGGAAAGAAGAAGGATTTGATACACTATTATAGTTGTTTATAGGAATGGCTACACTGATATATAGTAAAGTTAGAAGATTCGTAAGCAAAAGCTAAAAAAGACCTGTATGGAACAGGTTTAGGAGGATATATGGATACAAAAGCATTGAGAAGAGAAGATGTCGAGCTGTTAGCACCTGCCGGCGATTGGGATTGTATGCGTTCAGCAGTAGCGAACGGCGCAGATGCGATCTTTTTCGGTGTGGAAAAGTTTAATGCCCGTGCAAGAGCGAACAATTTTCGAATGGAAGAATTGCCTGAGATCATGGCCTTTTTGCACAGCTATGGGGTTAAAGGATTTCTGACATTTAATATTTTGGTATTTGAAAATGAACTTAAGGATGCAAAAGAATTAGTAGATGCCTGCGTTGACGCTGGCGTCGATGCGGTTATCGTGCAGGATTTGGGTCTTGTTAAACTAATCCGTGAAATCTCTCCGGATTTCCCAATCCACGGTTCTACACAGATGACCATTACATCACCGGAGGCTGTGGAGTTCACAAAGCCGTTTGATATCGAGCGTGTCGTACTGGGCCGTGAGAATAACCTGAAGCAAATTCAAAAAATCGGAGAGCAAGCGAAGCTGCCGATGGAAGTGTTTGTACATGGTGCGCTATGCGTATCTTACTCTGGTCAATGCTTGACTTCCGAGATGTGGGGCGGACGTTCCGCCAACCGTGGTGAGTGTGCGCAGGCCTGCCGTCTGCCATATGATCTGATGGTGGATGGGGAGCAGAAGCCGATGGGCGACGTTGCTTACCTGTTATCTCCGAAGGATCTGGCAGCGATCGACATTATGCCTGAGCTGATTGAAGCAGGTGTTACTTCGTTCAAAATCGAAGGTCGCCTCAAAACACCGGAGTATGTAGCAAACGTGGTGAGCAAATACCGCAAAGCGATTGATGCCTACTTTGACGGGATTCAAGATCCAATTAGTTCTGAAGAAATTCGTGAGTTGCAGCAAAGCTTTTCCCGTGGTTTTACACATGGATTTCTGGAAGGAACCAACAACAAAAAGCTTGTAGATGGAACCTTCCCGAAGAGCCGCGGTGTATATTTGGGACGTGTAGAAAAAATACTTCGCGACGGCGTTGTATGTAAACTAGAAGCCCCGCTGAAACGCGGAGACGGTATCGTGTTTGATGCTGGAGATCCGACCAAGCGTGAAGAAGGCGGACGTGTCTACGACATTCGCCGTAAAGGTGTCAAAATTGAAGGTGAAGCTGGAGAAGGCTGGATTATCGATATCGTGCCTGGGCGCAGCGATGTAGATCTTCGTCGTTTACATGAAGGTGATCGGATCTGGAAGACGAATGACCCTGCACTGGATAAACGCCTGCGTCAAAGCTATGAGACCGAGAAGCCTTATCGTGTCTTCCCGGTTCATGTCAAGGCTGTCGGCAGACCAGGTCAACCGCTTGAAACTTGGTGGACCGATGTGCAGAAAGGTACGACAGTTCAGGTGAACTCTGAGCTGGAGCTTGAAATCGCAAAGAAACGTCCAATGACCTCTGAGCTGCTAGAAGAGCAGTTTGGTCGTCTGGGCGGCACGGTATACCAGCTGGAAGAGCTGGATGTGCAGCTTCACGGCGATATCATTATCCCGATGCGTGAGCTGAACAGTATTCGTCGTCAAGCCGTTGAAATGCTGGCAGGTGAACGTCCGAAGCCTCCGGTATATATCAAACGTGAGGTTGAGGTGTACGGCGATGCAGTGAAACCGGCTCCTGCTGTGAAGCGCGGTGCTGCAGAGCTGACGGCTCTATGCCGCAGCCTTCCTCAAGTGGAGGCTTGTCTTGAGGCTGGAGTAGACTTTATTTATGCGGACTTTGAGTTTATCAAGCAATTCCCGGCAGCTGTTGAAATGGTGCGTGCTGCAGGCAAGAAGATCGCACTGGTAACACCGCGGATTCATATGCCTGGCGAGAACGGCTACCATAACAACATCCTGCGTCTGAAGCCGGATGCGGTACTCGTACGTAATACAGGTGCACTGTATTTCTACCTGCGCCATCGGATGGAAAACCCGGGTGCGTATCATCCGGAGTTGATCGGCGACTTCTCGCTTAATATCGCTAACCATAAAGCGGTTGAGCTGTTCCTTGAAGCCGGCTGTGATGCGGTTACCCCATCTTATGACCTGAACATTCAGCAAATGGTCGATTTGCTCGAGCGTTCCCATACGGACAAGATGGAAGTGGTTATCCACCAGCATCTGCCGATGTTCCATACCGAGCACTGCGTGTATTGTACGTTCCTCAGCGAAGGAACAGACTATACGAACTGCGGCCGTCCATGTGAAGATCACAGTGTATCCCTCCAAGACCGCATCGGTATGTCTCATCCCGTTCGTGTCGATGAAGGCTGCCGGAACACGGTATATAATGCAGTTGAACAATCTGGTGCTGAGTATCTGACGAACTTCATGGATCTTGGTGTATCCCGCTACCGCGTGGAGTTCCTTGAGGAAACTCCGGAGCAGGTACGTGAAGTACTTGATCTGTACAACCGTGCACTGCACGGTGAGATCAGCGGTACTCAGGTATGGAAGACATTGAAAGCAACGAATCAGCTTGGCGTAACGCGCGGGCAGTTGGTGAAATAAGTTAGATTATAGAGGCCTTCTCTTTTTGGAGAGAAGGCCTCTTTTTGTTGGAATCACACAATCGAAGTACATAGTTTTGCATCACATTTAGATATGACAGCTAGTCACAAGGGCAGAGTGTAGGTCAGAGATGTAAACCATGCATATATTGAGTTTAGAGAATGAGTATTTCACTTGAAACTACAACAGAGGAGAGAAAAAGTATGCATATCACTCCTTTACATCTTGAAGGAGCCTTACTGATCGAGCCAAAAGTCTATGGAGATCATCGTGGTTTTTTTATGGAAAGCTATAATAAAGAAGTGTTTGAGAGAAAAGGAATTCATCACACCTTTATTCAAGATAACCATTCCTTATCTGCAGAGGCAGGTGTTCTCAGAGGGCTTCATTATCAGCTTCCTCCCAGAGCTCAAACAAAGCTTGTCCGCGTTATCGCCGGTGCAATCTATGATGTTATCGTGGACATTCGTAAGAACTCTCCCACCTTTGGACAATGGGCTGGCTTTATTCTAAGTGAAGATAATAAGCGGCAGCTGTTGGTTCCCAAAGGGTTTGCGCATGGATTCTGTACCCTTGTTCCTCATACACAGGTGATATATAAAGTAGATGAGTATTATTCGCCGGAGCATGATCGTGGAATTCTATGGAACGATTCCACATTAAATATCGACTGGCCTGTGAGCCAGCCCGTGTTGTCGGATAAGGATGAGAAGCACCCTTTATTGGTCGATGCGGAACTTTAATTTGAATAGGAGGACAATTATGAAACTACTAGTGACAGGCGGTGCCGGTTTTATTGGCAGCAATTTTGTCCTTTATATGTTAAAGAGATATCCCGAGTACACAATCATTAACGTCGATGCACTCACTTATGCTGGAAATCTTGAAAACTTAAAATCGGTACAGCATCATTCCGGCCATACTTTTGTAAAGGCAGACATTACAGATGCCAGCATCATGGAGGAGTTGATTGGGCAGGAGGTAGATGTTGTAGTAAATTTCGCTGCTGAGTCTCACGTAGATCGGAGTATCCTGGAGCCAGATATTTTTGTAAAGACAAATGTGCTGGGAACACAGGTACTGCTAGAGGCAGCGAAAAAATTTAATGTATCCAAATTTGTTCAGGTATCCACGGATGAGGTATATGGATCTCTTGGATCAACAGGCTTGTTTACTGAGGAGACTCCTCTTGCTCCCAACAGCCCGTATTCTGCCAGCAAGGCAGGCGGGGACCTGCTGGTGAGAGCCTACTATGAGACCTTTAACCTGCCTGTAAACATCACTCGTTGTTCTAACAACTATGGACCTTATCAATTTCCAGAGAAGCTTATTCCCCTTATGATTTCACAGGCACTTTCGGATAAATCTCTCCCCATATATGGCGATGGATTAAATATAAGGGATTGGCTGTATGTAGAGGATCATTGCAGTGCCATTGACTTGGTTATTCACCAAGGGGTAGCTGGCGAGGTGTATAACATAGGCGGCAATAACGAGCGGACCAATATACAAATCGTGGAGGCCATTCTTGAAGAGCTTGGCAAGCCGAAATCCTTAATTACTTATGTTAAGGATCGTCCGGGCCATGACAGGCGTTATGGCATCGACCCGACGAAAACGATGACAGAACTTGGCTGGAAGCCGAAGCACTCATTTGAGACAGGAATCAAGGAAACCATCAAGTGGTACCTGGACAACAAGGAATGGTGGACTCGGATTCAGTCCGGAGCCTATCAACAATACTATACCCAACAATACGGAGGGCGTCTGGGGGGCAATTAAATGAAAGTGTTAGTTACCGGAGCAGCGGGTCAGCTTGGGAAGGACGTCGTTTTACTGCTGCAAAAAAAGGGCTGTGAAGTTCTTGCTTGTGATCGTCATACGCTTGATATTACAGATTCAGAGCAGTGTGAAGCTGTAGTCTCTGATTTTCTTCCGCAGGCCATCATTCACTGTGCCGCCTACACAGCAGTAGATGCTGCTGAGACGGACATTGAGGGTGCTTATTTAGTCAATGCAACTGGAAGCCGTAATCTAACAGTAGCTGCTGAGAGGTATCAGGCCAAAATGGTTTACATTAGTACAGACTACGTATTTAATGGTGAATCCTCTAATCCATATCATGAATATGACAACACGGACCCAAAAAGTATTTATGGGAAATCCAAAAGAGCGGGCGAAATCCTTATACAAAGCTTATCCTCACGTTATTTCATTGTGCGCACTTCCTGGGTATACGGACTGCATGGCAATAACTTTGTTAAAACGATGCTGAAGCTGGGGCAGGAGAAACGACTGCTGAATGTAGTCGATGATCAAAAAGGCTCACCTACCTATACGGTAGACTTGGCAGCATTTTTGTACGAATTGATTCAGACTGAAAAGTATGGAATATACCATGCCTCTAACAGCGGTTCATGCACGTGGTATGAATTTACGAAAGCAATATTAGAAGATGCGGGCAAGGTATTAGATTTAAAAATAACAGCGTCCGTAGAGCCCTGTACGACAGATCACTTTCCCCGCCCCGCACCCCGTCCACAAAATTCAGTTATGGAGCATTTATCTATTCGTACGAATGGCTTTACTGAGATGCGTCCTTGGCGTGAGGGATTACATGATTTTCTGTACGAATTCAAAGCGGCAAGCATCAAATCTTGACGACAAAAAAAGATGGCCCTTCTCATCACAAGAGACTGGCCATCTTTTTTTACGGTGCTCAGACGTGGTTTCCCGCCGTCGTTATTTCTACTATAATACCCTTCTCCGCAAGATTATCGAGACATTCCTGCAGGTACACCTCGTTATGCTCGTCATAACGCCCATGTTCCACTGCATCGGAGGCGTCATTCCAATCCCATGGGTCGGTTTGCTTTCCACGGTAAGCTGAATCCTCCCATAAGGCATCCACGTTATATCCGCGGCGTTTCATTTCTTCTATAATAAGCATATGGTAGCGGACCAGCTTCAAGGGATGATAGTCAAATACGTAATTGACTGTCGCGTGTTTTTTGCCCCATCCGCCGCCCCGCAGTGCACAGCACTCTCTATGCTGGCCTAGCAGCTGAGGTCTTGGCAAGACCCCGATAAGATCTTCATGCCATAAACGCATCTCTATTCTCTCCTAATTATTTTTTACTATATTAATTAAAGCATAGGGGACCTATTTAAGCAGGTCAATGGCTAACATCTTCCTTGTTAATGGAAATCTGTCGTCTTTTCTACTAAGATTGTTTATACTGAAATAATTGGCTTTTAGGCTAATACTCTTTTGAATGAATAGGGAGGTTCGTGAACATGACAACAATTATGGAACAGCTTAGGAAAGAAACGGCTGAGGATCATGACAGTATTGAACAAAATGCTTATGCCAAAGCCATTATGAACCAGACCCTGACGAAATCAGAATATGTGGCATATCTTGAGAAGTTTTATGGCTTTATTTTACCGATAGAACAGAAGATTCAGAGTCTTCCCTTTGTGCAGGAGTTAGGAATTGATATGAAGCTTCGCGCTAAAACACCATTGCTAGAGAAGGATCTGGACAATACTTCTTCTAAAGAACGAACACAAATTCCAATCTGTGATGAAATTCCGAGCATTGCTGCTCCAGGGCAGCTGCTGGGGTATTTATATGTAATTGAAGGTTCGACCCTAGGAGGACAGATCATTACTCGCAAATTAAAAGAGCATTTGTCCTTGGATCCGGAAGCAGGTTTGTCTTATTTTAATGCGTATGGACAGGAGACCCGGTCTGTCTGGAAAGAGCTGGCGGAAGTGATGAACAAGTCTGTTCAATCCGGCATTGAATCAGAGGTAATCGTTAGTTCGGCCAAAGAGACCTTCCGATTGCTTAACAAGTGGCTGACCGTGGGCACGGAAACTAGCCGACTATAGAGGGGGAAGCTTTTTATTATGTCAGGTTCCGACAATTACAAGGATAATAACTTATTAAATCGCACGCTGTACAGTAACAAGGATGAACTGGATCCTAATGAACCTATTGATCTTTCGAACTGTGAAAAGGAACCGATACATATTCCCGGAATGATTCAGCCTCATGGCATACTGCTTGCCGTATTGAGCGAGCCTCCATATTCTATCGTCCAATGCAGTGCCAATAGCTCTATGTTTTTAGGAAAGGAAACAGAAGAGCTGATTGGGATGCCGCTTGCTGATCTCATTGGGCAGGAATCAATGCAGGAGCTTCTTGAACGGAATTTGAGCGCCAATGTAACATCCGAGCTGCAGTATATGAGTATGAAGATCAGAACGGAAGAAGTGGAAACCCATCTTTTTGGCATCGCTCACTTGAGTGAGGGCTTAATTGTGTTGGAGTTGGAACCGGAGCAGGAACATGAAGAGCAGATAACGGGGACGGACTTCCGCTGGATACATACTTTTTTCAGTCGGGTCAAACATACCAAAAGCAGGTATGAGGCAAGTCAGGTTGTAGCTGAGCAAGTGAAGGAAATGCTCGGTTATGACCGCGTGATGATCTATGAATTTGATGAGCAGTGGAACGGCAAGGTAATTGCTGAGGCGAAGGAGGCAGATCTCGAACCCTTCTTTGGACATCACTATCCGGCTTCTGATATTCCAAGGCAGGCCCGGGAATTGTACCTTCGTAACTGGCTTAGAACGATTGTAGACGTAAATTATTCACCGGTACCGATTGTTCCTACAGTACAGCCCTTGACCAGCAAACCGCTTAATCTCAGCTTGTCCGTACTCCGGAGTGTTTCCCCTATGCATATAGAGTATTTGCAGAACATGGGGGTGCAGGCCACGGTAACCATATCTCTGATTCATGATAATGAGCTGTGGGGGCTTATTACCTGTCATCATTATTCTCCTAAGTATGTTCCTCACCGAATTCGAAATTTGTGCAACTTTTTAGGCGCTTTCTTCAGCAGTGAATTGGTACAGCGTCAGCAGCTTGACGACTATCAGGACGAAATTAAGCTGAGGCAGGCAGCCTCGCGAATTGTTCAAATCTTTATCGGAAATACGAGTAGCAGACGCGTTGTAGCTGAGCTGGATAGAGAAGAAGAGTCCTTGCTTTCTTTGATGAATGCGTCGGGAGCGGTGATTTCGTATCAGAACGAATTCCTTTCTTACGGAGATACACCTTCCCCTGAGCAGGTTCGAGAACTGGCGGGATGGCTGTCATCCCAATCACAGGACTATACGTATCATTCCTCCAAACTGAGTGCCGAATACCCGCCGGCTATAAAATATAAAGAGATTGCTTCAGGTGTGCTTTATCTATCCATGGATCAGAGACACCAGGATTATATTATTTGGTTTAGGCCCGAGGTTATTCAAATTGTGGATTGGGCTGGCGATCCTTCCAAAGCAGTTGTTAAAGAAGATGACGGCTACCGGCTATCGCCTCGCAAGTCCTTTGAAAAATGGAGAGAGGTTGTTGAATCCACCTCATACCCTTGGCTGAATAAGGAGCTCAATATTTTGCCTGAGCTGAAAAGTGTTGTTCGAATGCAGACAGAAAATCAATTCAGGCAGGTAGAGGAGCAGGCACTTCAGAACGCCCGAATTCTACGGGAGAATGAACATCGATATCTGCAGCTTATGGAGCTTTCCCCTGTCGGATTTTTCACGGTAACGAACGGCAAGATTATTTACTCTAACAGCAAAGCAGCTGAGCAGCTGGGGTATGAATCAACAAAAGATCTCATAGGCAGGGACTTTCTAGATCACGTAGCTGCTGCATCCAAAGAAAGGTTCAGTCATAAGATCGGCGAGCTTGATCAGGACAATAATTCATTAGGAACGGGCAAGTCTTACTTTAATCATGCCAGTGGTGATTCGCTTCTGCTTGAATATACACTGGCTTCCGTTATGCATGGGGGTGAGCCCTCCATCATGGTCTTGATTCATCAGGGGATATCCGGCAGCGATAAAAAAGAATACGTCGAAATGACAGATCAGCTCAAAAACTATCTGGTAACCGATTCGCTTACCGGGCTTTCTATATGCTCGGTCTTCGACAGAGAGCTAAGTGAAGAATGGGAGGCTTGTATTGAGACGGAATGCTCCCTTGCTCTGCTCACGATTGATATCGATAATTTTAGAACGTATAACTTAACACATGGATTGAAAAATGGCGATCTCTGCCTTCAATGGGTTGCCGATGTGCTAAGAGTCATGGGAGAACGTGAAGAATATAGCGCCTCTATATGCAGAACAAGCGGGGGCAAATTCAGACTACGGCTTAAAGATACGACACAGGAGGATGCCGTTCGTTTGGCAGAAGAGATCAGGCAAGGAGTGGAGGCACTGAATATTCCTGTGTACAGCTCCTACACCTCCTTTGATCATGAATGGCTGACGGTAAGCATCGGTGTTGCTGTCATTGTTCCTGACGTTTCCGTGCATCCGGACACCCTGTTTGAGCAAGCAGAAGCCTCCTTGCGTGCAGCGAAAAGCCAAGGGAAGAACAATGTTACTATTCTATAAATAAAATTGATAAATCTATCTATAAACTTATGGAAGGAACTTGCAGATAAGTAAGACAAGGGCCGTCCTTAAGTTATACAATCATGACTCGCTTTAAAGGTAACTTGGACGGTGCCTAAGAAGCGGGTCTATTTGTTTTTTTGCTAATACATAGAATAAGAGAGGTTTAGGACTATGGGAAAAGCTAGCCGAAGACCAATGGAGTTTACTCCAGCCCAATTGTACGAGCTCAAGCAAAATCCTAATGTTTCTAGTGTAGATGGCCGAATTATTACATATACGCCTGTTTTTAAGGTGGCAGCCATTCGGGCAGATCAGGATGGAATTCGTCCAAGAGAAATTTTTATCCGGGGTGGATTTTCGCTTGAAATGATAGGTACGGACACACCTAAGAGATGCCTGCAGCGATGGCGTGAAATCTTTGAAAAGTATGGCGAGAAGGGTCTAATGAATGAGGGCAGACAGCGTCATAACCGAAAAGAGTGGACCCTTGAAGAGAAACTTCAGGATAAGATCAACGTGGCTGAGGAACAAATCCGTCTGCTGAAGGACGAGAACGCTCAATTAAAGCGAGAGCTAAGAGAGCTGCAAAAGCTATACGCCGAAAAGCCAAAGCGTTATTATTTGCGGAGTAATATGAGCGAAAACAATTTTAGATGATGATCATCTGTTATATTTAGATCCTGAATGGTTTATATTGTTAAGCTTAAGGACAGCCCTTTGTCTAGACGGAAACAATATCATAAAATAAACACATAGAATTGATTTTCCTAAATAAAGGCCTGAGCTATCTCTTTAAAAAAAATCCCTGCTCCTTCGATTCATGAAGGCAGCAGGTTTTTTGGTGTGATCTCCTTCTTTTCCAGTTAAAAGTTCTGTTCGCCTTGCATACGAACATTGACTTGCTTATCTCACTATCATAGACTTATTTTAGTAGTGATTTGCTCGCGTGGAGGAATGAAATTTTGAAGGAAATGATCAAGGAATGGAAACATATTTTCAAGCTCGATCCTGACCGGGAGCTCTCGGATGAGGCACTGGAGGCCGTATGCATGTCTGGATCAGATGCCATTATGATCGGCGGATCTTCAGGAGTTACGTACGATAACACGGTGGACTTGCTGTCCAGGGTCCGGAGGTATGAGCTTCCTTGTGTACAGGAAATTTCAGACCTTGAGGCGGTTGTGCCCGGATTTGATCTTTACATGATTCCGATGGTAATGAACACGAATGACCCACGTTGGATTACGGGACAACACCAGGCAGCGATTGAGCAGTACGGATATATGATTCCTTGGGAGCTAATGGTTGCGGAAGGGTATATTGTATTGAACCCGGACTCGACTGTGGCACAGCTCACAGCAGCGAATACGGAGCTTTCGGAAGAGGCGGTTGCTGCTTATGTACAGGTCGCTGACAGGCTGATGAATTTACCTATCGTATATATTGAATACAGTGGTGCCTTTGGCGATATGGATATTGTACGTGCTGCTCGGCAAGCGACTTATCAATCTCAGCTATTTTATGGCGGCGGTATCGTTGACTATGAAACAGCGGTACAGGCAGCACAAGCAGCTGACACCATTATAGTCGGAAATATTATATATAACGATCTGTCATCCGCGCTTGCAACAGTTAAGGCTGTGAGCACTGAAATATAATATTGAAGTCTAAACAGCCAATGCCAACTGAGCAATCAACTTAATATCATTAATAATTTATAGCGTTTATTAACTTAGACTTATCTTCTATGACGAAAGGGGCTTGCATGCATGCAATCCATTAATATACAGGACGCCATCGCACGTCTGAACCCTCCGCAGCGGGAGGCGGTTGTAACAACAGAGGGGCCGCTGCTGATCATGGCAGGTGCAGGCAGTGGAAAGACAAGAGTACTGACCCACCGTATTGCTTACTTGATTGCAACCAAAAAAACGGCGCCTTGGGGTATTCTGGCGATTACATTTACGAACAAGGCAGCACGGGAGATGCAGGAACGCGTATCCAAACTCGTTGGTGCGGACGGACGCGATATTTGGGTCTCGACGTTCCACTCCATGTGCGTTCGCATTTTACGCCGG
This sequence comes from Neobacillus mesonae, assembly GCA_023715865.1. Lineage (GTDB taxonomy): Bacteria > Bacillota > Bacilli > Paenibacillales > Paenibacillaceae > Paenibacillus. Next base: position 4,673 of record JAMBOW010000014.1, on the reverse strand, counting down.
GATATTGAACGGATTGGCTTCACATCAAACTTTAGTATTCTTGATTCTGCAGATCAGCTGTCAGTTATCCGCAACTGTATGAAGGACCTGAATATCGATACGAAGAAGTTTGAGCCTAAGGCTGTTCAAGCTGCAATGAGCACTGCGAAGAATGAACTGGTAACTCCGGCACAGTATGAAGCCAAAATCGGCGATTATTTTGAAGGTATTGTGGCGAAAGTATACACCATGTACCAAAAACGCCTGAAGGCGAATAACTCCCTTGATTTTGACGACCTTATTATGACGACCATCCAGCTGTTTAAAGAAGTTCCTGAAGTACTAGATTTCTATCAAAAGAAATTCCAGTACATCCATGTCGATGAGTATCAGGATACGAACCGTGCCCAGTACATGCTGACACGGATGCTGGCGGACAAGCATCACCGCATCTGCGTCGTAGGGGACAGCGACCAGTCGATTTATCGCTGGCGCGGGGCGGATATCAGCAACATTTTAAACTTCGAAGAGGATTATCCGGAAGCTCGTACGATTTTGCTTGAGCAGAATTACCGTTCTACGTCCAATATTTTGGATGCAGCCAATGCAGTCATCTCGCTTAACTCGGGACGCAAACCGAAGAAGCTGTGGACGGACAAGGACGGCGGAGACAAAATTAGAGTCTACCGTGCGGACTCCGAACATGATGAAGGGTATTTTGTAACATCAGAGATCAGCAAGAACGTAAATAAAGGGAAAAACTATCAGGACCATGCGATTTTGTATCGTACGAATGCCCAGTCACGGGTCATCGAGGAAATTTTGATCAAGTCGGATATTCCTTATCAAATCGTCGGCGGGATCAAGTTCTACGACCGTAAAGAGATTAAGGACGTGCTTGCTTATTTGCGTCTTTTATCCAATCCGGATGACGATATCAGCTTGACGCGCATTATTAATGTGCCGAAACGCGGCATTGGTGATACGACTGTTGCGAAGCTGGCTGCTGCAGCCGGAGAGAGAGGCACATCGATTTTCAGAGTACTGGAAGTGGTTGACGATCTAGGGTTTGCTGGACGTACCCGCAATGCGCTAGTGGAATTCTATGATATGATCGCTGCGCTTTATAGAATGGTAGAGTATTTATCTGTTACCGAGCTTACGGAGAAAGTACTGGAAATGAGCCAATACCGATTGGAGTTCCAGAACGAGAACACGCTTGAGTCCAAAGCCAGACTGGAGAACATTGATGAGTTCTTGTCTGTAACGATGGAATTCGAGAAGAACAACGAAGATAAATCGCTTGTTTCCTTCCTAACGGATTTGGCACTTATTGCGGATATCGACAGTATGAATGATGATGAAGAAGAACAAGACGATGCGGTGGTGCTCATGACCATGCACAGTGCGAAGGGGCTTGAGTTCCCTGTTGTTTTCATCATTGGTATGGAGGAAGGTGTGTTCCCGCACAGCCGGACTTTCATGGATGAAGAAGAGCTTGAGGAGGAGCGCCGGCTTGCTTATGTAGGGATTACGCGTGCGGAGCAGCAGCTGTTCCTGACCTGTGCACAAATGCGGACCTTGTTCGGACGGACTACAGCCAACCCGCCGTCTCGTTTCCTGGATGAAATTCCTGAGGAGCTGAAAGAGGATACTAAAATTGCCCAAGACCGCTATCGCCGCGGAAGCGGAAGCAATGCGGGAGGTTCTTATGGAGGACGCGGATTCTCGGGAAGCGGAAGCAATTTTGGCGCATCAAGACCTAGCGCTGGATTTGGCGGCTCGACGGCTTCGGCGGCATCCAAAGTAACGATGACTACCGGGAAACCAGCCGCAGGAGCTGGCGGAGCGGCAAGCGGATCAAAGGATTTTGCTGCAGGAGATAAGGTTTCGCATGGCAAATGGGGAGTCGGCACGATTGTTTCCATTAAAGGTACGGGCAATGATATGGAGCTGCAAATTGCATTCCCTGCTCCTGTTGGTGTGAAGCGTCTGCTTGCCGGTTTTGCGCCGATTACTAAAGTGGAATCATAATTAAGGTGAACTGGCTCAAATCATACCCGTGAGTTTTTTTAACAACATAAAATTAACAACATAGGTGTGCACACTGTGTTTACAAAGGTACCCGCGAAAGAGTCATCGATCGTTAATAACATTCGGCCCTCTCGCGGGCCTTACATATATTTATATTCTTTTTACGGAGGGATGGCCCTGCATGGATCCAATGCATCGATTTGAAGAGCTCGTGAAGGAGCTGAATAAATACAACTATCACTACTACACACTGGATAAGCCGATGATTAGTGATAAAGAATATGATGTGCTGTACGATGAACTGGTGGCGCTTGAACAGGAAAGCGGAATAGTACTCCCGGATTCGCCGACTCAGCGTGTGGGGGGAGAGTTGCTCAAAGGCTTTAAACCTCATCGTCACTTGTCCCCGCTATGGAGCTTGGATAAAGCACAAAATATTGAACAGCTTCGCAGCTGGAACGGAAGGGTGCAGCGTTTGGTCCAGGATTATAACACCAAAAATCCGAATACCCCGCTGCCTGAGCCTGGCTATGCTATTGAATTGAAATTTGATGGACTCACGTTGAACCTTACTTACACGGACGGGAGGCTTGTTCAAGCCTCAACCCGGGGGAATGGGGTAACCGGTGAAGGGATTTTAGCGCAGGTAAAAACAATTAAATCTGTCCCGCTGACCATTCCTTATACGGACGGTACGATTGAAGTACAGGGTGAGGGGATCATGAATCTGTCTGTACTTAGCAAATACAACGAGACGGCAGTCGAGCCTCTTAAAAATGCGCGTAATGCTGCAGCGGGAGCGCTCCGTAACTTGAATCCGAAGGTTACTTCAGAACGCCGACTGAGTGCTTTTTTCTATAATGTGGGTTATTCGGATGACATTCAATTTGCAACCCATGAAGAAATGATGCAGTTTTTGCGTGATAATCATTTCAAAGTTAATCCGTATATCAGCTACTTCCAAGAGTTTGATGATGTGATGGAACGATTGGCTGAAATACAGGAGAACCGGGATAAGCTGGACTACCTCATTGATGGGGCGGTTATTAAACTTACGGATATGCGGACCCGGGAAGTATTAGGCTATACAGATAAATTCCCTCGCTGGGCTGTTGCGTACAAGTTTGAAGCAGAAGAGACGACGACAGTATTGAACTCGGTTAGCTGGAATGTAGGGCGTACAGGGAAGGTCACTCCACTGGCACGTGTGGAACCTGTCGAACTCGCAGGCGTTACGGTGTCGAACTGCACGCTTAACAACGTAGGAGATATTGAACGTAAAAACCTTAAATATGCTCTCGGTACTCGTGTGTTTATTCGTCGATCGAATGATGTCATTCCGGAGATATTAGGTAAGGTAACAGAAGAAGCTGATGGTGAAGAGATAATTTTTCCTACGGAATGCCCTGCTTGCGGATTTCCACTGGAGGAACGTGGTGCACATTTATTCTGCAACAACAAGCTGAACTGCAAACCACAAATCGTTGCCCGGATCTCTCATTTTGCTTCCAGAGATGCCATGGATATCGAAACGTTCAGTGATAAGACTGCAATTCAGCTTCATGACGAAAAGGGATTAAAAGAGGCTGCAGAGTTGTATACCTTAACCTACGACGATTTGATTGGACTAACCCGGTTTGGTGATAAAAAGGCTAAAAATCTCCTAGAGGCAATCGAGGAAAGCAAAGGTAGGGATCTAGCCTCGTTCCTTTATGCGCTCGGTATCCCGAATACCGGCAAATCGACAACGAAGATGCTGGCAGATCATTACCGTGATCTTCACCGCATTATAAATGCGACGGTAGAGGAGCTGGTAGAGCTTCCTGACGTAGGATTAATTGTGGCCGAAAGCATCGTTTCGTTCTTCCAGGATCCATTTACACAGGCGAGTATCGAAAAGATGCTTTCACTTGGAGTAGAGGCAAAAGCTCCAGAGGAGCCTCAAGCCGTAGTGACGGATTCGTTCTTTAGCGGGAAAACGGTAGTGCTTACAGGTACTCTTCATCAGTTAACCAGAGAAGAAGCTGCTGAGAGGCTGGAAGCTTTGGGTGCGAAGGTAACAGGAAGTGTATCGAAGAAGACTGACCTTGTTATCGCTGGTGAAAAGGCGGGCAGCAAGCTTGCCAAGGCTCAACAGCTGGGCATTGATACGATTGAAGACGAAGATGAGTTTATCAAGCTTCTGCAGCTAAAGTAGAACCAATATAACGATATAGTCCAAATAAAAAAGGCCGTCTGCCGAAGTAGCAGGCGGTTTTGTTTTTTAGAATCAGGAGAGAGGGAATATTAAATATTGAAAAAGGGTTGTCAAAATTATTTTAACGTGTTATATTATTTCTTGTCGCTTTGAGCGGCATGCAAAACAAACCAAATAATGTCGAATGTTGTTGAAAAACATCGAAAAAGTTGTTGACAACGACAAAGACGAAATGGTATGATAGATATCTAGCCGCGAAAAAGCGGTGATGATTAAATCAAGTTCCTTGAAAACTGAACAAATGGATGTTGAATTAAAGAGAACATTTTTGTTCTTGTCAGTTTTTCTAAATGAGCTTATCGCTCTTTTCAATAACTTTATTGGAGAGTTTGATCCTGGCTCAGGACGAACGCTGGCGGCGTGCCTAATACATGCAAGTCGAGCGGACTAAGAGCGATCTTCG
>JAMBOW010000013.1 GCA_023715865.1 Neobacillus mesonae | reverse complement strand
CCCTCATGCGAGAGTAGAACCTATCCGGTATTAGCTACCGTTTCCGGTAGTTATCCCAGTCTTATGGGCAGGTTACCTACGTGTTACTCACCCGTCCGCCGCTAACCATCAGGAGTGCAAGCACTCCATCAAGTCCGCTCGACTTGCATGTATTAGGCACGCCGCCAGCGTTCGTCCTGAGCCAGGATCAAACTCTCCAATAAAGTTATTGAAAAGAGCGATAAGCTCATTTAGAAAAACTGACGAGAACGTCATGTTCTCAATTTAATACTCACTCGTTGTTCAGTTTTCAAAGATCAAATCTTGTTTTGTCATCGCTTCGTTAATTTCAGCGGCGACTTTTATAATATATCACATTCTCTTTTGTAATGCAAGTCTTTTTTTCAGAAGACTTTTTTTCATCTTGCAAACTGTCTAGTTGACCAGACAACTTACTCAAAAGGAACGAGTTATAATTTATCATATAATAAAGCCTATGGTCAATACCTTTATAAAAAAAATTTAACGTTATTTCTCTTTATCTCATCTAACAGTTTATTAGTCCTATTTATAAATACAAAAAAACAACAAACCTCTCAGTAAAGAAAGGTTTGTTGTGAAGTACGATCTATTTTAATTGTGGAAATCGTCCGTTTCTTGCGTACTTGGACAGTTCTTTAGCCGGCGCAAAACGTGCATACATTCGGAAAACTGTTTTATAACGGTTCGCAATCGCATAACGAATATCGTAGTCTAATCTAGAATCTCCAAGATCCAATAGCATCTCGTCGAGTTCTTTTCTAAGTACGTAGTCTAGTTCTTTACATTCTTTTTCATTAAACAGCATTCCGAGCATTATTACTTCTCCTTCATCTTCATTTTTGTCTGATTAACAAGATGTTTTATTGTTATGCTCATGTTTTGGGAAATTTATGAATCGTTACTGAAATATTTTTACTGTACCAGGACGTAAGTTAGTGTACTTTCAATTATTGCTGCTATAAACAGCAGAATAACGATCCAAAGCGAGGCGGTACCTGTCTGTCTCATAAAAGAGCCCAGTTTCACCTTTTTGGACCTAGCCTCCATCCCTATCTCCCCAAGTGCTTTATAAATCATGACGCCCAGCTTCAATCCGAAGGCACATGCGATGATAATAGCCGGGATTTCAATAATCCCGTGAGGCAGTAACCCTTTTACAACTACATCATAGTAACTGATTCCCTGCTGCCAGGCCGCATGTAACAGGAAGCCTAACACTCCGCCGTTAATAACCAAGAACACAATCGGTATGATTCCGCCCAGCGCTCCTGCAAAAATGACAAGTACGCTTTTAATGGCGTTGTTGAGAAAAATAAAAGTGAAAAAACTCCATTGAACATTGTCGCTTTGCTGCAATTCATTACTGATTTCACTTATCCCGCTGATTTGCTGGAGCATAATTTGCTGAAGTGTTCCTGTGCTGATCCAGCCGAGCACTCCGCCTCCTACAAAGAGCAGGGTTGCAATTAATACATATCGAGAGATAGATTTTACGTCTTTTAAAAAAGTTCCAAATCGAAACATCTTCTTATTACCCTCTTTCCTTCAAATTAAATCATTCGCCAAACACTCCTCTTTCTTGTCATATGTACAAGGTACGAGCATACACATAAATGTAAACGAGCCTTGTAAATGGGAGGAGCAACGACATGAACTCATATTTCTATGTATTAAACGGGCGAAAAATCAAAAGGTTCCTCATCGTATTCGCCGCAGCGATTTTCACACTCGGTATCATCTATATTGAAACTGAGGACATCTCCGTTTTCTCGGAAGGCGGCACTCCTGCAGCTGTATACAGTGTTCCAACCGAAAAAAAGGTAATTGCCCTTACATTTGATATCAGCTGGGGTGACAAGCGTACGGAGCCCATACTGAAAGTACTGGAAGAACAAAAGGTACAAAAAGCAACCTTTTTCCTATCCTCCCCTTGGAGCAAAACACATCCCGAAATGGTAACGACAATCAAGGAAGCAGGCTACGAAATTGGCAGCCATGGACATAAGCATGTCAACTACAGCAGTCTCACTGATGAAGAGATTCGCAAGCAAATTACGACAGCACACAGTATTTTAACCGAAGTATCCGGTAAAGAACCGAATTTGATCCGTCTGCCTAACGGTGATTTTGATAAAAGAGTTCTTCGCATTGCAGACACTTTAAATTATCAAGTCGTACAGTGGGATACCGATTCTCTTGATTGGAAGAACCCTGGAGTCGATCAGATCGTCAACCGCGTTGTCAGCAAGGCACATCCTGGTGATATTGTTCTCCTGCATGCCAGCGATTCGGTGAAGCAAACCCATGAAGCACTTCCACAGATCATTGAACAACTAAAGCTAAAAGGCTATGAATTTGTCACCGTATCTGAATTAATTAATCAGTCTAATGTTAAAGGCAGTGAAGTACGTGATCAAGCCTCGATCGACTAACCTTTTAGGAGACTGCTGAATGATCCCCAGCTCCTCCAGCTTTCATCAACCAATAAAAAAGAGCTAACTCAAGTTAGCTCTTTTGTGTTTCCAGGGTTGTACTTGAAGCGGGCGCGATACGGTGAAGCATAAGAATTTGATATGTATTGCAGGCTAAAAGCGGAATAACCGTGAACGCCGTAGCCGAATGATCCCCGATGCTCAGCACCCCTATCGTTTCAACAATTGTCAGGGCAATCATGAAAAATAATGTGGGAATCAGGGCATTACTATTTGTAGCCTTCACTTTAAAATAAGCGGTTACAAGAGCAGTTGCTAAAATAAGAAGACCGAGAATAAGATCAGAAGCGCCCGTTCCTTCGTTCATAAAAAATCGGAAAAACATTAATTCAAGCAAGGCGAGTGCTGTTAAAGCAAGTTGAATATAAGTCCATGTTTTTTTTGAAAAGGTGCCCCTGCCCATATAGTTAAGAATCAGATAGGCAAAAAATCCAAGCTGTGAGTATACGCTAATCATCATCCCTGACCCAAACAGGATTAGTAAATACAGTAGGTAATCCGCAGTACCTGATGATTGGTAATCGCCTGTAGTTAGTATAAATCCCGTGATCAGCGATGCAATTCCTCCGATGCATAGTGTTCTCCAGAATAAATAAAACCATTTCCTTAAATTCAAACCTTTTCCACCTCCGGAGTTTATTTTACCAACCTTCTCAGTAAAAAACCATGGCTTATCAGACATAATTCGCGCTCTTTCCCCCCATACTACAATCAGTATTCTTATAAAGGGGCTGTGAGGAGCGTGAAATGGCATAATTTAAAGTATTTATGTTTGGTAGGCGGTATGGCCACCCTTTTGTCCGGATGCGGGTCAGATCAAAGCTCTGGATCCCAAGGCGGCAGTTATAAAGAAATGAAGACCATGGTCGTTGATATTTTAAAAAGTGATGAAGGCAAAAAAGCAATGGAAGAAGCTCTGCTTGGAAAAAGCAGTTCTGGAAGCGGAGGCAGCGGTGAAGATGGCTCCGGCGGAGAGTCTGGTTCCGGCAGTGAAGCAGGAGGCGGCGGTTCAGCTTCAGGCAGCTTTGGTATCCGAATGCTCACCTCAGGCGGATCAAGCGAAGACATTCGGCTCGCTGTTAAAGACACCCTCTCCTCTCCTGAATATAAAAAGGAATTTGAGGAGATTATGAAGGACCCTAAATTTGCCGGAGAGTTTGCGAAAGTAGTCAATGCTCAAAGCAAGCAAATCCACATGGAGCTCATCAAGGATCCTACGTATCAGAAGTCGATGGAGGATATGCTTAAGTCTCCAGAAATGCAAAAAATGATGCTGGAGCTGACGCAGAGCGCCGATTACCGTAAGCAGACGATGAGTGTTATGCAGGAAGCTATGCAGAACCCAATATTCCGTTTGGAGGTCATGGAGCTCCTGCAGGCGGCCGTCAAAGAGGAGCTTCAGCCTAAGCAAAGCAAAGGAGCTGGCGGAGCTCAAGGAGACCAAGGCGGCGGAGGCGGCCAAGGTGAAGGTGAAGGCGGCCAAGGTGGAGGTGAAGGCGGAGAAAGCGGAGCTGGCGGAAGCAGCTAACATAACAAAAAACCAAGCCTTTTGGATGTGGGCTTGGTTTTTTCTATTGCTAATTTTTTATGTCTGCCGACTTGTTTATGATGCGGACCGCAACATCATTATACATTTGACCGATTTCTGTGCTTTCCTTATAAACCGATGGCGAAAAATCAGGCTCAGAGATATGATTATCCGGTGCACCCAGCGGTATTTGCGCCAAGAGCTCAGTATGAAGACTTTCGGCTAGGCGTCCACCGCCTCCTCGTCCGAAGACATAGTCTTTTTCACCGCAGGATCCACATTGGTAATAAGCCATATTTTCGATTACGCCCAGTACTTCATGATTGGTTTGGATGGCCATGGCTCCTGCACGGGCTGCAACAAAGGCTGCAGTAGCATGCGGAGTAGTAACGATAATCTCTTTACTCTGCGGAATCATTTGGTGCACGTCAAGAGCGACATCCCCTGTTCCTGGCGGTAAATCAAGAAGCATATAGTCAAGGCTTCCCCAATTCACATCACTGAAAAACTGCCGCAGCATTTTTCCCAGCATCGGTCCTCTCCAGATTACAGGACTGTTCTCTTGAACAAAAAAGCCCATGGACATAACTTTGACTCCAAAGCGTTCAACAGGCTGTATCGATCCATCTACAACCACGGGTGCTTCCTCAATGCCCATCATATCCGGCACACTAAAACCATAGATGTCAGCATCGATAATACCGACCTTCTTCCCCTGCCTTGCTAGAGCCGCAGCCAGATTCACCGACACTGTCGATTTGCCGACACCTCCCTTACCGCTTGCAACCGCAATAAAGGTTACGCCCGAATCCGGGTTAAGTAAATCATTGGATTCCATTCCTGCTGCATGTCCTTTAACCAGCACTTCCTCATCACTTGGACCAGCCGGCTCTTCCGTCTCTTGACGCTCCCCTAATGCACCTTCACGTTCAGTCTCTGAAGCATTGCGAATACGTACATGGACATCGGTCGCTCCAGCATTGTTTAATAATGTTGTCACTTCATTTTTGAGTGAACTGCGAACGTTTTCATCTTCCGTCAAACAAATCATGGTTAAATTGATACGTTCCTCTTTAACCATGATATCGCGAATAAAGTTTAAATCCGTCAATAGAAGTCCGCTTACAGGCTCCTGAACGGTTGATAACACTTCCAGCACTTGATCTCGTGATAACATGATGATAACACCTCGGCTTTATCTATTGGCATGTATTTTTAGTACAAGTACAGGTCTATTATAACACTCTGGAGGTGTAAAAAATTAATTTTTCGTTTTTTCCCCGGACGCATATCTTAATATCCCTTTATATACAGAAGCAGCAACCTTGCGTTGATACTCTTCCTCGGCAAGCAGTCTAGACTCTTCAGGGTGTGATAAAAAGCCTACTTCGACCAGCACGGACGGCATCTTTAAAGCCTGCAGCAAGTATACGGTGTTCACCGTTTTGGCAATTCGGTCTGTATTCTCCAGATTGCGTCTGATTTCGTCTTGAATAAGAGCTGCAAAATTCGGATTGTCCTCATGATTCGGATAATAAAACACCTGTGCACCGCTCCAGCGATTAGATGGAATACTGTTCATGTGTATACTGATAAACATGTCCACCTGCTTGTCTTCAATTAAACGAACGCGCTGCTTCAGATCCTCTGTTTTGCGTCTAGAGTATCCTTTAGTCTCCTCAGGTGCCAAGTCCATATCTGTTTCTCTTGTCATTACCACTGTCGCTCCTGCCTGCTGTAAATAGTCTCGCAGATACAGGGCCACCGCAAGATTAATATCTTTCTCGATTACGCCTTGTTTGCTTACAGCTCCACCGTCCGGACCCCCATGTCCTGCATCAAGAGCAATCACTTTACCTGATAACGGCAGACTCCAATAATTCCAAGTCTTAGATACCGGTACCTCGTACACCGCAATACAGATAAAAAGAGCCAGCAGCAGGGCACCAAGCATCATTTTTTTCATTGTACTTAAACGAATCCACACCATAAATTTACTAGGACGATTCTTACGCATAAAAAAGCCACCTCCGCTCCCAAACTGACCATAATGATCTATATGGGACGAGGTGGACAAATATTCATTAAAATGAGGACAAACTACTATTAGGTTGATGCAACCTGCTGTTGGGACATGCCTTCAATAAGCACTTCAGCAACCTCAGGGCGAGTAAATTCAGGCGGAGGGCACTGACCGTCACGCAGAAGCCCCCTGACCTTGGTGCCGGACAACGTTAGATGGTCCTCCTTGCTGTGAGGGCATGTTTTGCTTGAGGCCATGTTTCCGCATTTCACACAATAGAAGCTGTGCTCGAAGAAGAGAGGTATGATTCCCAGCTCCTCCGAAGTAAAGTTTCCAAAGATCTCTTGAGCCTCGTAAGTTCCGTAGTACTCGCCAACCCCCGCATGATCTCGACCGACAATAAAATGAGTACAGCCGTAATTTTTACGGACCATCGCATGGAATATGGCTTCACGAGGACCCGCGTAACGCATTGCTGCAGGGAACACTCCCAGGAAAGTACGATCAGCAGGATAGTAATTCTCAAGCAGCACCAGATAACTCTTCATACGAACATCGGCTGGGACATCATCGGATTTCGTTTCTCCAACAAGCGGATTCAAAAACAATGCATCCACGATCTCTAACGCTGTTTTTTGTATATATTCATGTGCGCGGTGAACTGGGTTCCGTGTCTGGAAGCCGACGATTGTCTTCCAACCGTTTGCTTCAAACTGAGCACGCGTATCTGTTGGATCGAAATAAAACTCTTGGAATTTAGCTGGCTGCTTACGGTTAAGCACTTGAATTGAACCACCGACATAAGTCGTATTGCGATCGAACAGTTTCTTCACGCCTGGATGCTCTATATCGTTAGTTTTATAAACGTTCGTTGCTTCCTCGTTATGATCTACTTCAAACACACTTTCAACGGTTAGGGTTCCGTAAATCACACCGTCATCCTGACTGGTCAGTGCAATGGTTTCACCCACTTCAATGGATGCTGCAAATTCCGGATTTACATCTAAGGTTATAGGTATGCTCCATACTGTACCGTTTGCGAGACGCATATTTTGGACAACAGAACGATAATCTTCTTCATTCATAAATCCCGTTAAAGGGGAAAAAGCACCTACACCAATCAAATCTAAATCAGAAATCGTCCAATTCGTAATGGGAAGTTGTCTTAGACTCTTTGCTTGTTCAAGCAGTTCTTCCCGCTCGGAACCTTCTGCAATACGATTCACCAATGTTCCGCCATGAGGCAATATAGAGGCCATGAATTCATCTCCTTATAAGCGATGTCCGTATGATTTTGATTTTCTAAGCAAACTTATTTGTGCAAGCCACATTCCGTCTTGTCATTGCCTGACCATCTTCCTGCACGTGGATCTTCACCTGGCATAACCTGTCTTGTGCAGTACTCGCAGCCAATACTAGGATAGTTCTGATCGTGTAACGGATTGTAGATCAAATTGTTCTCGCGAATATAATTCCATACATCATCATTCGTCCATCCAGCAATCGGATTAAACTTCATCAGACCAAACTTCGTGTCATACTCCACTTTCTTTGAATTTGCTCGGGTAGGCGCCTGATCACGTCGAATTCCGGTAATCCATGCATCATACTCCGAAAGAATACGAGTCAGTGGTTCTACTTTGCGGATGTTGCAGCATGCATTCGGATTGGAGTTCCAGAGCTCTGCACCATGCTCCGCTGCCTGCTCCTCTGGTGTAATTTTGGGGGATACTCTTACAAAGTCGATATGATACCGGGCAACTAGACGATCACGTGTCTCATAGGTCTCTTTGAAATGGAAATCTGTATCTAGATAAAAAATATCTGTGGACGGGCTAATTTTCTGGAGCATATCCACCAATACGACATCTTCAGCACCGAAACTGCAAGCGAACGTAATGTTCGGAAATGTTTCTACAGCAAAACGAATAATCTCTTCGGGTGATGCATCCTCAAGCTCAATTGCTTTTACTCTAGCCAAGTCTTCTTTTTCTAACAGATTCATTTCTATTGCCTCCCCTAATTGTAATACCTGGAATAAAAACCAACAAATTAGATATGAATTACAATTAAGTATAAAACTTACCAGTAGAAAGTCAACAATAAATCCAACTTTTTTACTCCGAATATCAGGATTTTAGTAAAACTTTTTTTGTATTTGGAAAAAAGCATAAAAAAAGGCCTTCTTCTCGTTGAGAAGCATGGCCTTTTAAGGAATGTAAAAACTTAAGTATTACTGATGGTTTGAATCCGCAGTAGAATAGGAACGGTCATTCAAAAACTCGTGTGCATTGTACAGCATAACGGCTGCATCAACACGCGTTACCTCTGATTTAGGTAAAAAGGTAAGTTTATTATCCTAGCTGCTAATCCTCCACACGAGCGAGTTGAATTGCGCCTTGATAGGATGGCTCAATGGAATCAGCATCTGAAATATCGACAGGTAAACTCAATCATTTCAACCAGGGGGGCAGTGTATTGCTCTTTAGTGATCGACAGCGATAGTATCAGATCAGGATGTTCAGCCCGTACGTTTTAACTTTTTCAAATACAGCTGCATACCATCCATTGCTCCATTCATTTGCATAGGCTGCTTTCATATCGCTTGCCTGCTGATCTGAGTGCTGTGACATAGGAAGCGTGTAAAGGCCTCTGGCAGTCAGTTATACGGCCTCTGCTCTCTTCAGAGAAGACTCGGGCTAAAACCCACCGTTACCTGTTTCCATCACAATATCCCCTTCTTCCAAAAATGCAATTTCTGCTTCTCTATGTACACCCTGAATATCTTTGAACTGTTATCTGCAAAGGACACGGAGTTCCATACGGTAAGCAACAACGATGCCGCAATGAATCCTGTTAAGCTTCGTATGGTCCAGCTCATCTCTCATTACCTCCTCTTCCTATATAGGCAGTTGTCATAAGAATAATAAAAACTCCCTGTACATTGACTGGAATGGATTTAAGCAATGCTGCAGTAATATTGAGCTGAAAATAAACAAAACCTCTGACCAAAATGGCCAGAGGCTGTAATCCTGAAATTCCAGGATATATTAACGTTTCGAGAACTGTGGTGCACGACGAGCGGCTTTAAGACCGTATTTCTTACGTTCTTTCATACGTGGGTCACGAGTCAGGAAGCCTGCTTTTTTCAGACCAGAACGGTATTCTGGGTCAGCTTTCAGAAGCGCACGGGAAATACCGTGACGGATAGCTCCTGCTTGACCAGTGATACCACCACCATGAGCGATTACGAGGATATCGTAGTTACCCAAAGTTTCAGTCAGTTCAAGTGGTTGTTTAACGATCAGTTTGAGTGTTTCCAAACCGCCGAAATAATCGTTGATGTCGCGTTTGTTAATGACAATGCGTCCTTCACCCGGTACAAGGCGAACACGTGCTACCGAATGTTTACGACGACCTGTCCCATAGTATTGTACTTGTGCCATGAAACTGTCCTCCTTTTAATTATCCGCGAAGTTCGTAAACTTCAGGTTTTTGTGCTGCATGTGGATGTTCAGCGCCAGCGTATGCTTTCAGTCTAAGTTTCATTTGGTTACCCATACGAGTCTTAGGAAGCATGCCGTGTACAGCAAGTTCGATCATACGTTCAGGTTTGTTTTTAACCATGTCTTTTGCAACAGTGACTTTAAGTCCACCTGGGTGCATAGAGTGACGGTAGTAGTTTTTGTTGTCCATTTTTTTACCAGTAAGAACAATTTTCTCAGCGTTGATCACAACGACGAAATCGCCAGTGTCAACATGTGGAGTAAATTGTGGCTTATGTTTACCGCGGATCAAAGCCGCAGCTTCGCTTGCCAGACGGCCGAGCGTTTTGCCTTCAGCGTCGATGATGTGCCATTTACGCTCAACTTCATTAGGCTTAGCCATATAAGTGGTACGCATGAAAAGTTCCTCCTTCAAATGTTCGCGTTCATAATACGCATAAGTGTTAGTCGTTTTTATATTCGTTAAATAAAACTGTTTGTTTGATGGATTAATGATGTTTATCGTAAGTTCACTTAATTGGGGCTGTGGGAAAGCCATTAAGAAAACACAACTTATATATTACACGATTAAAGACCAGTTCGCAAGGCATTTATCCTAGGATTTTTTTAGGAATTCCTCATACTCCACTTTCCAAAGCATCAACCCTTTGCTGACTGCCGTAGGGCCTGCTGCAGAGCGGTTCTGCGCCTCTAATATCATCTTCATATCTTCAGGCTTTCGCTTCCCTTCTCCAACTTCAAGCATCGTGCCTACAATAATACGGACCATGTGCTGCAGGAAGCCATTTCCGGTAATAAAAAGATGAATGACACCTTGATCTCTCGGGTGGCCTTCACGGCACATTGAAGTATCTAAAGACAGCTTCGCTTCATACAGTGTCCTGATATGGGACTGTTTTGTTGAATGTCTGGAAGCAAAAGAAGTAAAGTCATGAGTTCCGATCAAATAAGCCAGACTATCCTGCATGGCTTGAAAATCAAGCTTGCCTGGATGATGGAGCTGAGTACGTCTGTTAAACAAATCCACAAACTGGTTAGCATTAATCGTATAACGATAAGTCTTCCTTTTGGCAGAACGCCTCGAATGAAACTCAAGTGGAACTTCATATGCATCTGTGAGTATGATGTCTTCAGGCAAACGTCCATTCAGCGCCATACACCAGCGATCGACTGGAATTTGTGATTCCGTATGAAAATGGAACACCTGACCCACAGCATGCACTCCAGCATCCGTACGACCGGATGCATGGATTTTAATATCCTCGCCTGTTAGCGATTTAATTGCCTGCTCAATCCGATCCTGAATGGTGTTGCCAATTGGCTGTGTCTGAAAACCGAAATAATCGGTACCGTCATAGTTCACTTTCATACATATATTCCGCATTGAATCCACACCTCTATCGCATACTAATCACCACGGCTGATTAAGTTACAACCTTATCCATCACTTGCAGCTTATCACAATGAAAAAGAGCTCCTTTCGGAGCTCCTCCCCAAACCACAGCATCTATGACGCAAGGAAAAAAAGGGTTTGTTCAGAATATACATCCTGTCACCCTTCCCTCACTTTTGCCACTATATTACGCGCGGTCTACCAGTTCCAAGTAAACCATAGGCGCGGAATCACCGCGACGAGGTCCCAGTTTCATGATACGTGTGTATCCACCTGGACGCTCAGCGTAGCGTGGTGCAATCTCGCCGAACAGTTTTTGAATTGCATCCTGCTCACCATCAATCGTCTCGCGGCGAACATAAGCAGCCACTTGACGACGTGCATGAAGATCCCCTTGCTTCGCTTTGGTGATCAGTTTTTCAGCGATAGAACGAACTTCTTTCGCTTTAGCTTCAGTCGTTTGAATGCGCTCATACAGGAACAGATCCGTTACGAGGTCACGGAACAATGCTTTACGAGCACTGGAGTTACGACCCAACTTTTGGTATGCCATGTTTTCCCCTCCTTCACTTCAAACAATCGCTAGCTTATTCTTCTGTACGAAGACCCAAACCGAGCTCTTCGAGCTTCTCTTGCACTTCTTCCAAAGATTTGCGACCAAGGTTACGAACCTTCATCATGTCTTCTTCAGTCTTAGTGGTCAATTCTTGAACCGTGTTGATACCAGCACGTTTCAAGCAGTTATAGGACCGAACAGATAGATCGAGCTCTTCGATCGTCATTTCGAGTACTTTTTCTTTTTTGTCTTCTTCTTTTTCGACCATGATTTCTGCATCTTTCGCTTCGTCAGTCAGACCAACGAACAAGAGCAGATGCTCAGTCAAAATTTTAGCGCCAAGACTAACTGCTTCTTCTGGACGAATGCTGCCATCAGTCCAAATTTCAAGCGTCAGCTTGTCATAGTTCGTTACTTGACCAACACGCGTATTCTCAACACCGTAGTTGACACGTGCAATCGGGGTATAGATGGAATCCACAGGGATGACGCCGATCGGTTGGTCATCGCGTTTATTCCGATCCGCTTGGACGTAGCCACGACCGCGATTGGCAAAAATACGCATGTGTAGTCTCGAACCTGGACCAAGAGTCGCGATATGAAGATCCGGGTTAAGGATTTCCACATCACTATCCGCACGAATATCTCCGGCTGTTACAGCCCCTTCACCTTCAGCATCAATCTCTAGAACTTTCTCTTCATCTGAGTGAATTTTCAAAGACAAAGCTTTCAGGTTCAAAATGATTTCCGTTACGTCTTCCATTACGCCAGGAACTGTAGCAAACTCATGCAACACTCCATCGATTTGTACCGATGATACTGCTGCACCCGGAAGCGAGGAAAGCAAGATACGGCGAAGCGAGTTACCCAGCGTCGTACCATATCCACGTTCCAACGGTTCCACCACGAATTTGCCATAAGTGCCATCATCATTGACGTCTACCGTCTCAATTTTCGGCTTTTCGATTTCTATCACTGCAATACCCCTCCTTCAAAACGTCGGTCCTATATGAAACATTTACCTTATCTAGTGTAGCCATGTAGTACGCCTAAACAACCATTATTAACAGATTGTGCCGGATTATACCACACTAAGGGGGCAAATCTCATTAGACACGACGACGTTTTGGAGGACGGCATCCGTTATGTGGCACAGGAGTTACGTCTTTGATCAAGTTAACTTCCAGACCTGCAGCTTGCAAAGAGCGGATAGCTGCTTCGCGGCCAGCACCTGGTCCCTTAACCATAACTTCAACTGTTTTCATGCCGTGTTCCATTGCTGCTTTAGCTGCAGTTTCTGCTGCCATTTGAGCTGCGAACGGAGTCGACTTACGGGAACCTCTAAATCCAAGACCGCCGGAGCTTGCCCAGGAAATAGCATTACCGTGTGGATCCGTAATAGTAACAATTGTGTTATTGAACGTGGAACGGATGTGTGCCACGCCAGTCTCAATATTTTTACGGTCACGACGTTTAGTACGTACGACTTTTTTCGGTTTAGCCATTGTAGATTATCCTCCCTTCTTATTTCTTTTTGTTTGCTACAGTACGACGAGGACCTTTACGCGTACGAGCATTCGTTTTAGTACGTTGTCCACGAACAGGAAGTCCACGACGGTGACGAACACCACGGTAACAACCGATCTCAGTCAAACGTTTAATATTTAAAGAAATTTCTCGACGAAGGTCACCTTCTACCTTAACCATTTTGTCGATACCATCACGTAATTTGCTCACTTCATCTTCCGTAAGATCACGGACACGAGTGTCCGGATTGATGCCTGTTTCGCTTAGAACTTTCTGGGAAGTCGTTTTACCGATTCCGAAAATGTAAGTCAAGGCGATCTCAACGCGTTTGTCACGTGGCAAATCCACACCAGCTATACGAGCCATTTTACGCTACACCCCCTTCTATTAACCTTGTTTTTGTTTGTGTTTCGGATTTTCGCAGATGACCATTACATTACCTTTGCGGCGAATGACTTTGCATTTCTCGCAGATAGGTTTTACAGAAGGTCTTACCTTCATGTTGATTACCTCCTCAAAGTTTTACAATGAGTAAAACTGACTTCGAAAGGATTCCACAGCCAGATGGATGCCATCCCATGTACATAGGGTACACCAAGATGACATTAACATGCAAAACTGTTGTAACTCTCAATCGTTATTTCAGAAAATGCACCTTACTATTTACGATAAGTTATACGCCCTTTGGTTAGATCATAAGGCGATAACTGAACAACCACTTTATCTCCTGTCAGAATGCGGATAAAATGCATCCGCAGCTTGCCGGATACGTGAGCAAGAATTTGATGACCGTTTTCAAGCTCCACTTTGAACGTTGCGTTAGGAAGCGGCTCAATTACCGTTCCTTCCACTTCAATGACATCTTCTTTGGCCACAGATAGTCTCCTTTCTCTTCAGTTATGAATTCCGCTTGCATTATTGAACTGCTGAACTGCAAAGCGCAGCTTTCCGTTCGTAACCCGTCCAATTTCGTTTAAGCTGTTTACAACCTCGCTGCTAATCATCGGCTGGAGTTCCAGATGAAGAAGGTTCTTCTTCTTCAGACTGTCAAACTTGCGTTTGTCCCCGTCTGCAATATATGCATATCTGTTATCTTCAACAGCGATGACTACTGCAACCTGACCAGCATCCCTGCCCCGAAGGATTTTTACGATTTGACCGACTTGTGGGATTACCTGATTCATCTTCTCATCACCTACATATCTCGCCTTCGCAAAAATTGGAGTACCGGCTGGTCTTAGCCAGGGTAAGCTCCTGAGTACAGATCGACCCGTCATACGACATTGCAAACAATCGAAAATTGCTCGGCGTACCATGCACCTTCGGTTCATCGACTGAAGTACAAATACTGGCAGGAAAACCGTTATAACCTGTGAAAGACGGCACAGCCCCTTGACTGCGGTGATATTGATCAGCCATTTGGTGAAGTTCTCCGGTCCAAACCTGGGGAGTATTGTGAATAACACTTACCGAGCCCAGTTCTGCATCGGACTTACAAATGATCATTACCATTAACCTCGCAGTAAGGATACGATCTCTTGCGATACCGCATGAATTTCCTGTTCCCCGTCGATTTGACGCAGAAGACCTTTGTTCTCATAAAACGTGAGGAGTGGTGCTGTTTTGTTGATATATTCGTCAAGGCGAGTACCTACGCTCTCTTCGTTGTCGTCGGAACGTTGATACAATTCGCCGCCGCATTTATCACAAATACCTTCCTGTTTAGGCGGGTTAAAAACAACATGATACGTAGAACCGCAATTTTTACACAAACGACGGCCCGTTAAACGTGCCATCAATTTGTCACGGTCAACTTTCAAGTTGATGACATGATCCAAATTAGTATTTAAACGTTCCAGAATACCATCAAGCGCTTCTGCTTGTGAAATAGTCCGTGGAAATCCATCCAGCAGAAAACCTTTTTCACAGTCAGGCTGCTGAAGGCGTTCTTCAACAATACCGATGGTTACATCGTCTGGTACAAGCTTACCTTGATCCATGTATTCTTTAGCTTTAATCCCAATAGGAGTTCCTTGCTTAATCGCTAGACGAAATGCATCGCCTGTCGAAATATGGGGAATGCCGAATTCATTGACTATTGCTTCTGCTTGTGTCCCTTTTCCTGCCCCAGGAGGGCCCATGAATAAAATGTTCACGTTATGTCACTCCCTCCAAGACTATCCCTTCAACAAGAAACAGCACAATAGGTGCCGGTCTTAGCAACTCACCAGCAAGGGCGAAACATTGCATTCTTTACCGGAACCTATCGCTATTTATTGATGAAACCTTTGTAATGGCGTTTGATCAATTGACTTTCAATTTGCTTAGTCGTATCCAATGCTACACCAATAACGATCAGCATGGAAGTACCGGCAAGCTGTGCAACTTGAGGCAAACCAGAAAGTGACCCCAAGAATACAGGCAGAACGGAAATGACAGCCAAGAACAAAGCTCCGGTCATTGTCAAACGAGTCAAGACACGGGACAAATATTTCTCAGTTGCTTTACCCGGGCGAATGCCTGGGATATAACCGCCGTTCTTCTTCATATTATCAGCCATTTGCTGCGGGTTCATCTGCACGAATGTGTAGAAGAACGTGAAACCAATAATCATGACAACGTAAAGCACCATACCTAGCGGTCTGTCATAAGACAAATGCGTTGTAACCCAGTTTGCCCAACCATAACCGGCCCAGAAGGACGCGATAATGACAGGAAACTGAAGTAGTGACACGGCGAAAATGACAGGGATAACGCCCGCCGCATTAATTTTCAGCGGAATATGGGTGTTTTGTCCACCATACATTTTATTACCTACAACCCGTTTTGCATATTGAACCGGAATCTTCCGGATCGCTTGCTGGATGTAAATAACCCCTACGATTGTTAAGAGAAGAACGAGTGCCACGATAACGACTTTAAGTACGTTCATGAACACTTGATCCGCCTGAATAAATTCAGACTCTACAGTTGTACGGATAACGTTCGGAATGGTAGCAACGATACCGGCAAAGATAATGATTGAAATCCCGTTACCAATACCTCTTTCCGTGATCTGCTCACCAAGCCACATTAGGAATGATGTACCTGCAGTCAATACGATAGCAATGACAATGAAGTCTACCATCGTAGCATTAGGCACCATTTCCTGTCCATACAACCGGTTAAACCCGATCGATGTACCAAATGCTTGGATTAATCCCAACACCACTGTACCATACCGAGTGAGCTGGGCTAGTTTTTTCTTACCATGCTCACCTTGTTTAGCCCATTCCGCAAGCTTCGGAATAACATCCATCGATAACAATTGTGTAATGATGGATGCAGTAATATATGGCATAATCCCTAGCGCAAAGATCGAGAATTGGAACAACGCTCCGCCAGAGAAAGTGTTTAGAAGACCAAACAATTCTCTGCCTTGCGAATCCACCGCTTCAAATACTTCTTTGTTAACTCCTGGAACAGGAACAAAGGAGCCGATGCGGTAAATAATTAGAACAAAGAGAGTGAACAAAATTCGTTTACGAAGATCTTCGACTCGCCATATATTCTTAAGGGATGTGAGCATTAAATCACCTCGGTTTTACCGCCGGCAGCTTCAATCTTTTCTACCGCAGATTGAGAGAACTTATTCGCTTTTACTGTAAGTTTTACAGTAACTTCGCCATTGCCAAGAATTTTGATTCCAGATTTTGTGTTTTTCACAATACCTGTTTCAACCAAAACTTCTGGAGTTACTTCTGTACCTGCTTCAAAACTATTCAGATCTTCAATGTTCACAACCGCATATTCCTTGCGGGTAGGGTTTACGAAACCGCGTTTTGGCAGACGACGATACAGTGGGTTTTGACCACCCTCGAAGCCTGGACGAACACCACCGCCAGAACGAGCGTTTTGACCTTTGTGACCGCGACCTGAAGTTTTACCCATACCGCTACTTGGACCGCGACCAACGCGTTTGCGTTCTTTGCGGGATCCAGGAGCTGGAGAAAGCTCATGTAACTTCATCGATCGTTGCACCTCCTTAATGATTTGTGGGACAAGCCCTATTGCTATTGCTTACGCTTCGATTTCTTTAACAGAAACCAAGTGACTTACTTTATTCACCATGCCGCGAATTGCAGCATTGTCGTTATGAACCACAGTTTGGTTGAGTTTACGCAGACCGAGTGTGTTAACAGTCGTTCTTTGTGTCTCAGGACGTCCGATCAAACTGCGAACGAGGGTAACTTCCAGTTTAGCCATGAGATTCCCTCCTTAGCCCCGAAGCTCTTCGACGGTTTTTCCGCGCAATTTCGCAACATCTTCAGCGCGTTTCAAGCGGGACAAACCTTCCAAGGTCGCATTGACCATGTTCATGGAATTCGAAGAACCCAGTGATTTTGTCAAAATGTCACCCACACCAGCAAGTTCCAGAACGGCACGAACTGGACCACCAGCAATAACCCCAGTACCTTCAGCAGCTGGTTTCAAAAGAACACGGCCAGCTCCGAATTTACCAGTGATCAAGTGAGGAATTGTTGTTCCTACGAGTGGTACGTGGATCAAATTTTTCTTAGCATCTTCAATACCTTTGCGGATCGCGTCAGGTACTTCGCCGGCTTTACCGATACCAGCTCCAACCCAGCCATTGCCGTCGCCGACAACTACCAGTGCGCTGAAGCTGAAACGACGTCCGCCTTTAACTACTTTAGCAACGCGGTTAATATTTACAACTCTTTCAGTGAGTTCTAAAGTATTAGGATCTATACGCAAGTCGATAACCTCCTTTTAAAAATATCTTAGAATTCAAGCCCTGCTTCACGAGCAGCATCAGCCAAAGCTTGAATACGTCCATGATAAAGGTATCCACCACGATCGAAAACGATGTTAGTGTATCCTTTTTCTTTCGCACGATTAGCTACGAGAGCGCCAACTTTCTTAGCTGCCTCAACGTTACCACCGTTAGTGATTTCACCGCTGATTTCTTTATCTACAGTAGATGCAGACACAAGCGTTACACCTGCTACATCATCGATCAATTGAGCGTAGATATGTTTATCGGAACGGAATACGTTCAAACGTGGACGTTCAGCCGTACCAGAAATCTTTCCACGAACACGGATATGTCTTTTCAGACGCACTTTGTTCTTATCTTGTTTTGTAATCATTTCACGTTTCCTCCCTTCAGTTAGCCTTTAAAAGCTTCACATTAAGACGCACAGGGTATATTAGAAACACGAGCATCTCCCCAAAGCCAGGGGACGGCACAAAGTCGGTAAGAAAACTTATTTCTTCTTACCGGCTTTACCTTCCTTACGGATGATGCGTTCGCCTTCATACTTAATCCCTTTACCTTTGTAAGGTTCAGGTTCGCGTACAGCACGGATATTAGCTGCATAAGCACCTACGCGCTCTTTGTTAATCCCGCGAACGATGATTTTTGTGTTCGAAGGTACTTCGAACTCAATGCCCGGCTCCGGTGTGATTTCTACCGGATGGGAGTAACCTACGTTAAGAACGATTTTTTCTCCGGATTTGCTTGCACGATATCCGACCCCAACCAGCTCCAGAGATTTTGCGAATCCTTCAGTTACACCAAGAACCATGTTATTTACTACGGAACGAGTAGTACCGTGCAAAGAACGATGTGTTTTGTTGTCAGAAGGACGTGTTACTGTAATTTCATTATTTTCAACGGAAACTTGCATATCTTTATGAAGTTCACGTGTAAGTGTACCTTTAGGACCTTTAACCGTAATTACGGAATTGTCTACAGTGACTTCAACGCCACTTGGTACAGTAATTGGTTTGCGACCAATACGGGACATGTGTTGCACCTCCTTGTTTTGTGACTTAGATTACCAAACGTAGCAGACAACTTCGCCGCCGGATTTAGCTTGGCGAGCTTCTTTATCTGTCATTACACCTTTGGAAGTAGAGATGATCGCGATTCCGAGACCACCAAGTACGCGAGGTACTTCGTTGCTTTTCGTGTAAACACGAAGACCTGGTTTACTGATTCTTTTCAGACCAGTAATAACACGCTCGTTGTTTTGACCGTATTTCAAGAAGACACGGATGATGCCTTGTTTGTTATCATCCACATATTCTGCATCACGGATGAAACCTTCACGCTTCAGGATTTCAGCGATTTGTTTTTTCATCGTCGAAGCTGGCATTTCTACCGTTTCGTGACGAACTGTATTCGCATTACGAATGCGAGTAAGCATATCTGCAATTGGATCAGACATAGTCATTGTGTATAAACCTCCTTCCCGTTCAGGACTTTTTACCAGCTTGCTTTTTTCACGCCAGGGATCTGGCCTTTATAAGCTAATTCACGGAAACAAATTCTGCAAATTTTAAACTTCTGCAATACAGAATGTGGACGACCACAACGTTCACAACGAGTATAAGCGCGAACTTTATATTTCGGTGTACGTTGTTGTTTAACTTTCATTGAAGTTTTTGCCACTTAGCCTGACACCTCCTAAATAATTTCGGAGAATTCGGGACCCTAGCAGGATTCCCGGATACTTTTATTTCTTATTTTACGAATGGCATTCCCAGTTGAGTAAGCAATTCGCGGGACTCTTCGTCCGTTTTAGCCGTAGTTACGATTACGATATCCATACCGCGTACTTTGTCGACTTTATCATACTCGATCTCTGGGAAGATGAGTTGTTCTTTAAGACCAAGTGTGTAGTTACCGCGGCCGTCGAACGCTTTGTTCGATACGCCTTGGAAGTCACGTACACGAGGAAGAGTGATGTTGAACAATTTGTCAAGGAAGTGGTACATGCGCTCACCGCGCAGTGTCACTTTAACCCCGATAGGCATGTTCTCACGAAGTTTAAAACCGGCGATTGATTTTTTAGCTTTAGTGATTACTGGTTTTTGACCAGAGATCAGCTGCATATCGCTCACAGCGGAATCAAGTACTTTGGAGTTTTGGACAGCGTCACCCACACCCATGTTGATTACCACTTTTTCGATTTTTGGAACTTGCATTACTGTGCTATATTCAAACTTCTGCATCAAAGCAGGAGTTACTTCATTCAGAAAACGTTCTTTCATTCTTGCCATGAATTATGGACCTCCTTTCTCATTCGATTACATTAGTCGATCGATGCTCCGGAACGTTTAGCAACGCGTACTTTTTTGCCGTTGTCTAAAACTTTGTAACCAATACGAGTTACATTTCCGCTCTTCGGATCAATATGCATCACGTTCGATACATGGATTGGAGCTTCTTTCTCGATGATACCGCCTTGTGGATTTAGCTGGTTAGGCTTTTGGTGTTTTTTCACGAGGTTAACACCTTCAACAAGAACACGGTTCTCACGAGGATAAGCTGCGATGACACGGCCTTTTTTGCCTTTGTCTTTACCGCTAATCACCATAACAGTGTCGTCTTTTTTGACGTGCAACTTGTTGTTATGAGATTCCAGAACTTTTTTCACTTTTGCCATTTCGTACACCTCCTATGACTTGCGTGAACAAGCATCGTTCATTAAATAACTTCTGGAGCCAAGGAAACGATCTTCATGTAATCTTTTTCGCGAAGTTCGCGAGCAACTGGTCCGAAAATACGTGTTCCGCGAGGGCTTCTGTCTTCTTTAACAACTACTGCTGCATTTTCATCAAATGCAATGTAAGATCCGTCTTTACGACGTACAGAACGTTTAGTACGAACAACTACCGCTCTTACTACATCACCTTTTTTGACAACGCCGCCTGGTGTTGCTTGTTTGACAGAACAAACGATCAGGTCTCCGATTTGAGCTGTACGACTACGTCCCGTACCACCTAGTACGCGGATACACATCAGTTCCTTCGCACCAGAGTTGTCAGCTACAGCCAAACGTGTAAATGGTTGAATCATCTTGTTTTCCTCCTTTCAGCAAAGCTGAATACCATTAAATGATAATCGCTTTTTCTACGACTTCAACGAGTCTCCAGTTCTTGTCTTTCGACAAAGGACGAGTTTCCATGATTTTTACAGTATCACCGATTTTAGCAGTGTTGTTTTCATCATGTGCTTTGAACTTTTTCGTGTATTTGATGCGTTTATGGTACAAATCATGTTTTTTGTAAGTTTCTACAGCAACCACGATTGTTTTATCCATTTTATCGCTAACAACTTTACCGACTTGCACTCGACGTGCGTTACGTTCTTCGCTCATTGTTGGCCTCCTTCCTCAATTACAGACGGATTGTCCATCCGGTACTATATATTAGCTAATCCCAAGTTCTCTTTCACGAATGATCGTTTTTGCACGTGCAATT
This sequence comes from Neobacillus mesonae, assembly GCA_023715865.1. Taxonomy (GTDB): domain Bacteria; phylum Bacillota; class Bacilli; order Paenibacillales; family Paenibacillaceae; genus Paenibacillus. Next base: position 42,377 of record JAMBOW010000013.1, on the reverse strand, counting down.
TCTTTACGTACGTCACGAATACGTGTCGGGTTATCAAGCTGACCGGTAGCGAGTTGAAAGCGGAGGTTAAAGAGTTCTTCTTTAAATCCGGCAATCTTTTGCTCAATTTCAGCAGTGGTTAGGTTGCGGAATTCACTAGCCTTCATTTACTTCACCACCCAATTCTTCACGTTTCACGAACTTCGTCTTGATTGGCAGCTTGTGAGCAGCCAGACGCATTGCTTCGCGAGCAACTTCTTCTGGTACACCGGAAAGTTCGAACATGATCTTTCCTGGTTTAACAACAGCAACCCATTTTTCGACGTTACCTTTACCACTACCCATACGTACTTCAAGAGGCTTTTGAGTAATAGGTTTGTCTGGGAAGATTTTAATCCAAACTTTACCACCACGTTTGATGTAACGAGTCATCGCGATACGAGCAGCCTCGATCTGACGGTTCGTAATCCAAGATGGTTCAGTTGCTTGTAGACCGTACTCACCAAAGTTCAGTGTAGTTCCGCCTTTAGCTTGACCTTTCATGTGACCGCGTTGTTGCTTGCGGTGTTTTACGCGTTTTGGCACCAACATGATTAGTTGCCTCCTTCCTTAGCAGCTTGTTTCTTAGCCGTAGGAAGAACCTCTCCACGATAGATCCATACTTTTACGCCAAGACGGCCGTAAGTTGTATGAGCTTCCGCTGTACCATAGTCGATGTCGGCACGAAGCGTGTGCAGTGGAACAGTTCCTTCACTGTAGCCTTCAGAACGTGCGATCTCAGCACCGCCAAGACGTCCGCCTACTTGTGTTTTGATACCTTTAGCACCTGCACGCATAGTTCTTTGAATTGCTTGTTTCAGAGCACGACGGAAAGAAACACGGCGTTCCAATTGTTGTGCAATGCTTTCAGCAACGAGAATTGCGTCAAGGTCTGGTTGTTTGATTTCAGAAATGTTGATATGAACCTTTTTACCGCCAGCAATCTTCGTGATTTGACCACGGAGAATTTCAACTTCAGAACCACCTTTACCGATAACCATTCCTGGTTTAGCAGTGTGGATCGTTACGTTGACACGGTTAGCCGCTCTCTCGATTTCGATACGAGATACTGCGGAGTCTTTCAATTTATTTTTCAGGTATTCACGAATTTTAACGTCTTCCAGCAAAAGATCACCGAAATCTTTGCCTGCGTACCATTTGGATTCCCAATCACGAATTACGCCGATACGGAGTCCGACGGGATTTACCTTTTGTCCCACACGTTTTCCCTCCTTATTTTTCAGATACCACCAAAGTGATGTGGCTAGTGCGTTTGTTGATCCGGCTTGCACGTCCCATTGCACGAGGGCGGAAACGTTTCATTGTCGGACCTTGGTTTACGTAAGCTTGCGAGATAACCAGTTTGTTAACATCCAGGGAATAGTTGTGCTCCGCGTTAGCGATAGCAGAGTTCAACAACTTCTCAACTACTGGAGAAGCGGATTTTGGAGTGTGGCGCAGAATCGCGATCGCCTCGCCCACTTGCTTGCCGCGAATCAAGTCAACAACGAGTTGAACTTTACGAGGAGCAATCCGAATAAACTTGGCATGTGCTTTTGCTTCCATTGTTTAACCTCCTCTCAAACATTAGCGCTTGATCATTTATCTTCTAGTCTTCTTATCGTCTGCTGCATGGCCTTTATAAGTACGCGTAGGAGCGAACTCACCCAGCTTGTGTCCAACCATATCTTCCGTTACATAAACAGGAACGTGTTTACGGCCGTCATACACACCAAACGTATGTCCAATGAATTGTGGGAAAATTGTAGAACGACGGGACCAAGTTTTGATCACCAGCTTTTTGCCAGACTCGTTCATGTCTTCTACTTTTTTCAACAGGTAGCCATCTACGAATGGCCCTTTTTTAAGACTGCGACTCATGTGTAAATCCTCCCTTCATCCAATGTTCTCGTTCATTCACGATCGCTCGCGCGAAGTTATGCACAGGTTAGTTGTGTATTACTTCGTGCGGCGGCGAACGATGTATTTGTCAGAAGCTTTGTTTTTCTTACGCGTTTTGTAACCAAGAGTTGGTTTACCCCATGGAGACATTGGCGATTTACGTCCGATTGGAGCGCGTCCTTCACCACCACCGTGAGGGTGATCGTTAGGGTTCATTACTACCCCGCGAACTTCAGGACGTTGTCCGAGCCAGCGGCTACGGCCTGCTTTACCAATTTTAACAAGTTCGTGATCTTCGTTACCTACGGAACCGATCGTAGCGCGGCAAACTTTCAGAATGCGGCGTACTTCACCGGAGGAAAGACGAACTGTTACGTATTTTTCTTCTTTACCAAGAAGCTGAGCTTCAGTACCAGCAGCGCGAACCAATTGTCCACCTTTACCTGGTTGAAGTTCGATGTTGTGGATAACGGTACCTACTGGAATGTTTTCAAGCGGCAGTGCGTTACCTGTTTTGATGTCCGCGTTAGGGCCGGACTCGATTTGGTCTCCTACTTTCAGACCTTTAGGAGCGATGATGTAGCGTTTCTCACCATCTGCATAATGGATCAGAGCGATGTTGGAAGTACGGTTCGGGTCATACTCGATTGTAGCAACGCGGCCCGGTATTCCATCTTTAGTACGTTTGAAGTCAATGATACGGTATTTACGTTTGTGTCCGCCGCCGTGGTGACGAACCGTAATTTTACCTTGGTTGTTACGGCCAGCTGTTTTGCTCAGTGGAGCAAGCAGCGATTTCTCTGGCTGGTTAGTTGTGATCTCTTCAAAAGTAGACACAGACATGTTACGTCTAGCCGGAGACGTCGGTTTGTACTTTTTGATTGGCACTGATTTTCCCTCCTTACTTTAAAGTTTCTGATTATACCGATTCAAAGAACTCAAGAGCTTTGCTATCTGGAGCCAATGTTACGAATGCTTTTTTCCACTCTGGAGTATATCCCGAGTAGCGTCCGTAGCGTTTCAGCTTACCAGGTACGCGAAGAGTGTTCACGACTTTAACTTTAACATTAAAGATTTCTTCAATAGCAGCTTTGATTTCGGTTTTGTTAGCACGAATATCGACTTCAAATACATATTTCAAGTCGGCCATCATATCAGCTGTACGTTCAGTAATCACCGGACGTTTAATAATGTCACGAGGATTCTTCATTACGCGAGCACCTCCTCTACCTTCTGAACTGCTTCTTTCGTAATGATCAGTTTGTCGTACGTAAGTACGTCAAGAACATTAATGCCGTCAGCCGCTACAAATTTCACACCAGGAATATTTCTTGCGGAAAGAGCAACATTATCATCATAGTCTGGTGCAACGATCAAAGCTTTGCGTTCTACTTTGAGGTTGTTCAAAATAGCTGCAAACTCTTTAGTTTTCGGTGCAGTCAGCGCAAGAGCATCCAGAACGATAATTTCGTTATCAATCACTTTGGAAGACAAAGCGGATTTAATCGCCAGACGACGAACTTTCTTAGGCAGTTTGAACGCATAGCTGCGTGGTGTAGGACCAAATACAGTACCGCCACCTACCCATTGTGGTGCACGGATCGAACCTTGACGAGCGCGTCCAGTACCTTTTTGTTTCCAAGGTTTACGTCCGCCGCCGCGTACTTCAGAACGTCCTTTTACTTTGTGTGTACCTTGACGCAGGGAAGCGCGTTGCATAACAACAGCATCATGAAGTACGTGAGTGTTCGGCTCGATTCCGAATACCGCGTCATTCAGTTCAACTTCTCCTACTTGGCTACCACTGACATTAAAAAGTGCTACTTTTGGCATTTCGTGTTCCTCCTTTCTTTAGGTGATTATTTCTTCACCGATTCTCTAATTTTAACGAAGCTGTTTTTCGGTCCAGGAATGGAACCTTTAACAAGCAATACGTTACGCTCAGCGTCTACTTTGATAACTTCAAGACGTTGGATTGTAACTGTTTCGTGACCCATGTGTCCTGGAAGGTGTTTACCTTTAGGAACGCGGTTTGCTTGAATGGAACCCATGGAACCTGGTCCTCTATGATAACGGGAACCGTGAGACATAGGTCCAGTGCTTTGTCCCCAACGTTTGATAACGCCGGCAAAACCTTTACCTTTGGAGATTCCTGTTACGTCAACAAATTCGCCTTCAGCGAAGATGTCTGCTTTAAGTTCTTGGCCAACCTCGAATCCCGCAAGATCAACACCGCGGAGCTCGCGAACGTAGCGCTTAGGAGCTGTATTAGCTTTTTTCGCATGTCCTGTTTCAGGTTTGTTAGCATTTTTTTCTTTCTTATCGGCATAACCTAGTTGAACCGCTTCATAGCCGTCGTTCTCAAGGTCTTTCTTTTGCAAGACAACAGTAGGACCTGCTTCAATTACAGTTACAGGAATTACATTACCTTCTGGAGTAAACACTTGCGTCATGCCAAGTTTTTTACCTAAGATACCTTTCATGTTGACACCTCTTTTCCTTCCATTAATACATTACTTGAATTACAATTTAATTTCGATATCTACACCGGACGGCAGATCCAAGCGCATCAAGGCATCCACAGTTTGTGGAGTAGGGTTAACAATATCGATCAGACGCTTATGTGTGCGCATTTCGAATTGCTCCCGGGAATCCTTGTACTTGTGTACCGCACGGAGAATAGTAATAACTTGTTTTTCAGTCGGAAGCGGAATCGGACCGGATACACCTGCACCCGAACGTTTTGCCGTTTCAACAATCTTCTCTGCGGATTGATCAAGAATTCTGTGGTCGTAAGCTTTCAAACGAATACGAATTTTTTGCTTTGCCATTTTAGTCCCTCCTTCTATCGCCCAATTTAATATCGGACATACTCCGTGAAAATTTTCTGACCCACTCTCCCATGGCAAAGGGGCCGGGTGTGTCAGTAACCTCTCACATCATCGCAACGTCACAGAACAACATTCATTATTATATAGAAAACTTAGGCGCATTGCAAGCATTTATATAAAAAAGATGAATATATCTTCTTGCAGGCATTCATCAGTCATCCTACATGAATGTACTCTCGATTCGCAACTCGTACTATTATATATGATAGAACGTAAAATAGCCAAAGGAAATTTATGAAAATATCTGTAATACGGATGAAACTTAAAAGAAAAAGGATCCTGACTTCAAAATCGTCAGGATCCTTTTATTCGTTCCAATACAATGTTGCTCGTTCCAATACAATGTTGCTTTATCAAATTCAGCTCGCAGCCAAATTATTTAATGATTGTAGCTACCGCACCAGCACCTACTGTACGTCCACCTTCACGAATAGAGAACTTAGTTCCTTCTTCGATAGCGATTGGAGCGATCAGAGATACTGTAACTTCGATGTTGTCGCCAGGCATAACCATTTCAGTACCTTCTGGCAGGTTGATGATACCAGTTACGTCAGTTGTACGGAAGTAGAACTGAGGACGGTATCCAGTGAAGAAAGGCTTATGACGTCCACCTTCTTCTTTAGTCAAAACGTATACTTGAGCAGTGAACTCAGTATGTGGTTTAACAGAACCTGGTTTGGAAAGAACTTGTCCACGCTCGATTTGAGCACGGTCTACACCACGAAGCAATGCTCCGATGTTGTCACCCGCTTGAGCGGAATCCAGAAGTTTACGGAACATTTCTACGCCCGTTACTACGGATTTTCTGGACTCTTCAGCGATACCAACGATTTCGATTTCATCGCCGACTTTAACAGTACCGCGTTCGATACGTCCAGTTGCAACTGTACCACGACCAGTGATGGAGAATACATCCTCGACAGGCATCAAGAATGGTCTCTCAGTGTCGCGCTCAGGAGTTGGGACGTAAGTATCAATTACTTTGAACATCTCAACGATTTTTTGAGCCCATTCGCCATCTGGGTTTTGAAGAGCTTCACGAGCAGATCCACGAGTGATTGGAGTATCATCACCTGGGAAGTCATATTCGCTAAGAAGGTCGCGAACTTCCATTTCAACCAGTTCAAGAAGTTCTTCGTCTTCTACCATGTCGCATTTGTTCAAGAATACAACGATGTAAGGTACGCCTACTTGGCGGGACAGAAGGATGTGCTCACGAGTTTGCGGCATAGGGCCGTCAGCTGCGGATACAACCAGGATTGCTCCGTCCATTTGTGCAGCACCAGTGATCATGTTTTTAACATAGTCGGCGTGACCTGGGCAGTCAACGTGTGCATAGTGACGAGCATCAGTTTCGTACTCTACGTGTGCAGTAGAGATAGTGATACCGCGTTCGCGCTCTTCTGGAGCTTTGTCGATTTGATCGAATGCAACCGCTGCACCACCGTATGTTTTAGACAATACAGTTGTGATTGCAGCAGTCAAAGTAGTTTTACCATGGTCAACGTGACCGATAGTACCAATGTTAACGTGTGGTTTATTACGTTCGAATTTAGCCTTTGCCATTTGAACGTGGCCTCCTTAAAGTGGTTTATATTATATGTTGGCACTGTGTTTACAGCACCATAAGATCCATTAAACCTTACGACGCTGCATACATCAGTGAGTAAAACTTATTCTCCCTTAGCTTTGGACACGATTTCTTCGGAGATCGTTCTTGGAACTTCTTCGTAATGAGAAAGTTCCATGGAGAACACACCGCGACCTTGTGTACCAGAACGGAGAGTTGTGGAATATCCAAACATTTCAGAGAGAGGTACTTTAGCACGAATGATTTGCGTACCACCACGGGAATCCATACCTTCGATTCTACCGCGACGGGAGTTCAGCATACCCATAACGTCACCCATGTACTCTTCTGGAACAGTTACTTCCACTTTCATGATTGGCTCAAGCAGGACAGCTTTACACTTGTCTTTAGCTGCTTTAAGCGCCATTGAACCGGCAATTTTAAATGCCATTTCATTGGAATCGACATCATGGTAAGAACCGTCTACAATTGTAGCTTTTACGTCTACAAGTGGGAAGCCAGCAAGGACACCATTTTTCATGGATTCCTCGATACCTTGTTGAGCAGGACCAATATACTCACGTGGTACGGATCCACCGACGACTTTACTTTCGAATTGGTTACCGCTACCCGCTTCAAGCGGTTCGAATTCAACCCATACGTGTCCATATTGACCGCGGCCACCGGACTGACGTACGAATTTACCTTCAACACGCGCTGCTTGACGGAATGTTTCACGGTAAGCAACTTGTGGTTGACCAATGTTAGTGTCCACTTTGAACTCACGACGCATACGGTCGATGATGATATCAAGGTGAAGTTCACCCATACCAGCCAAGATAGTTTGACCTGTTTCTTCATCAGTATGAGCACGAAGAGTTGGATCCTCTTCAGTCAACTTACCGAGAGCAACAGACATTTTATCTTGGTCAGCTTTAGTTTTTGGTTCAACCGCGATTTGAATAACCGGATCAGGGAAGTTCATAGACTCCAGGATAACCGGGTTTTTCTCATCACATAGTGTATCACCTGTACCAGTATCTTTCAAACCTACAGCAGACGCAATATCACCAGCGTAAACTTCAGTGATTTCTTGACGGCTGTTTGCGTGCATTTGAAGGATACGACCGATACGTTCGCGTTTACCTTTAGTTGCATTCAATACGTAAGATCCAGATGTAAGAACACCGGAGTATACGCGGAAGAATGTTAATTTACCCACATAAGGATCCGTCATAATCTTGAACGCAAGCGCCGAGAACGCTTCTTCGTCAGAAGATTTACGAACCGCTTCTGTTCCGTCTTCCAAAGTACCTTTGATGTCAGGAACATCAACAGGAGCAGGAAGATAGTCCAGAACCGCATCCAGCATCAGCTGAACACCTTTGTTACGGTAGGAAGATCCGCAGATAACTGGGAAGATTTTAACTTCTACTACACCTTTACGAAGAGCTGCTTTGATCTCTTCAACAGTGATTTCTTCACCTTCAAGGTATTTCATAGTCAGATCTTCATCAAGTTCTGCTACTTTCTCGATCAGTTCCATACGAAGCTCTTCGACTTGATCTGCAAAGTCTGCAGGAATCTCAGTTTCTTCGATGTCTTTACCGAGATCGTCTTTGTACATGTATGCTTTTTGCTCAACGATATCGATGATACCAACGAAATCATTCTCAGCACCGATAGGCAGCTGAATTGCAACAGCATTTGCTTGAAGACGTTCGCGCATATCCTTAACAACGTTAAGGTAGTCTGCACCGATGATATCCATTTTGTTTACATATGCGATACGAGGTACGCCGTAACGATCAGCCTGTCTCCAAACAGTTTCAGACTGAGGCTCAACGCCTTCTTTCGCACTGAAAACACCTACTGCTCCGTCCAATACACGAAGGGAACGTTCAACTTCTACTGTGAAGTCAACGTGTCCCGGGGTATCAATGATATTTACGCGGTGACCTTTCCATTGAGCGGTCGTCGCAGCGGAAGTAATCGTGATCCCGCGCTCCTGTTCCTGCTCCATCCAGTCCATAGTCGCAGCACCCTCGTGAACTTCCCCGATTTTGTGCGTACGGCCTGTGTAGAACAAGATCCGCTCAGTGGTAGTCGTTTTACCGGCGTCAATATGCGCCATGATCCCGATGTTACGTGTATTTTTCAAGGAGAACTCTCTTGCCATGACATGGGTCTCCCTTCAAAATGAAGTTATATTTTAAGGACTGAATCCTACCAACGGTAGTGAGCAAACGCTTTGTTCGCTTCAGCCATTTTGTGTGTGTCTTCACGTTTCTTAACGGAAGCACCAGTGTTGTTGGAAGCGTCGATAATCTCAGCTGCCAAACGCTCTTCCATTGTTTTCTCACCGCGGCTGCGGGAGTAGTTTACGAGCCAACGTAGACCAAGGGAAGTACGTCTTTCCGGTTTAACCTCGATAGGTACTTGGTAGTTAGCACCGCCGACACGACGAGCTTTAACTTCCAGAACCGGCATAATATTTTTGATAGCTGCTTCAAAAACTTCCATAGGATCTTTACCAGTACGTTCTTGAATCAAGTTGAACGCATTGTAAAGAATGCTTTGAGCAACACCACGTTTTCCATCAAGCATGATGCGGTTGATCAGACGAGTAACAAGTTTGCTGTTGTACACCGGATCAGGCAACACGTCTCTTTTGGTAACTGGACCTTTGCGTGGCATGGATATCCCCCTTTCTTGCATGTTTATTGTTCATAATTTGTTGTTGTTGTTGTTCTGTAACCGAAGCGTTAATCCGCAAACGGCTTACTGACTGTAAAATCAATTTAATGATCTTACGCTTTTTTAGCTTTAGGGCGTTTCGCACCATACTTGGAGCGTGATTGCATACGGTTGTTAACACCTGCAGTATCAAGCGCACCACGAACGATATGGTAACGTACACCCGGAAGGTCTTTAACCCGACCACCACGGATCAGAACGACACTGTGCTCTTGCAAGTTGTGTCCGATACCTGGGATGTAAGCAGTAACCTCGATACGGTTAGTCAAACGTACACGGGCATATTTACGAAGCGCGGAGTTCGGCTTCTTCGGAGTCATTGTACCTACACGAGTACAAACACCACGTTTTTGTGGAGCACTGATATCAGTGGATTCACGTTTCAGGGCATTGAAGCCTTTTTGCAACGCTGGTGATTTGGATTTGTAGATTTTTGCTTGACGTCCTTTACGAACGAGCTGATTAATTGTTGGCATTGTTGCCACCCCCTTCCTAGATTCGTCATTCTATTTATAAACCTCAATTCTTAAGTCCACAGACCCAGGCGGTTCATAAAAGAACAAATGAAAAGTTTTTGCCGTTAGGAAGCTCTTGCGTCCAGACAAAAACATATTCTTATCACTATTGTTTCAGTACAGCTACCATAGCAGCTCCCACTTCAATTCCACAAGCCTTGCCGAGAAGTTCCATCGTATCCACTACATTCAGCTTCACTTGGTGTTTCTCGCAGAGCGCTTTGATCTTTGAAGAGATTCGCATATCAGCATCCTGCGCTACATAAACCTCAGCAGCGAGTCCTGATTCAACCATCTTCATGGTTTGCTTGGTACCGATCTTGACATGAGCATCCTGCAGAAAATTGTCATTCGACATTTATCAATACCTCCGAAAAGACATGATAACACGCGGCTACTCACGCACCTTTGCTATATTAGCATTACCACACATTCGTTGTCAAGAGATTCTAGAGAAACTCTAAACATTGGATTGCAATATCAGAAGGAGGCAAAGTGCCAGCCTCCTGAATTACAATCCGGCATGTGCTTACCGGGCAATCTTGCCTAATTCAAGGCAAGCTGTCATTTCTTAGTCTACAGATACCGGTTCAAGCTCTTCTACAGCAGATCCGCCATCTTCCGGCTCAGCAAACTTCACACTGCGGTAGCGGTTCATTCCCGTTCCGGCAGGGATCAGTTTACCAATGATTACATTCTCCTTCAGACCAAGAAGCTGATCGACTTTACCTTTGATTGCAGCATCTGTCAATACACGTGTAGTCTCTTGGAAGGAAGCTGCAGACAAGAAGGAATCAGTTTCAAGGGATGCCTTCGTGATACCCAGAAGAACTGGTTTAGCCACTGCTGGCTCCTTGTCACTAAGAATTGCTGTTTTATTAGCTGTCTCATATTCATGAGTATCGACAAATGAACCTGGAAGCAGTGTTGTATCTCCTGCGTCCACAATGCGAATCTTACGCAGCATTTGACGAATCATGACTTCGACGTGTTTATCATTGATTTCTACACCCTGGTTACGATATACGCGCTGTACTTCTTGCAGGATGTAGTTTTGAACGCCACGTACGCCTTTGATACGCAGCATTTCTTTCGGGTCAATAGATCCGTCCGTCAACTCATCGCCGGCTTCGATTTCCATTCCTTCGCTTACGCGCAGGCGGGATCCATAAGTAACAGCGTAGACTTTCGTCTCTGCTTCACCTTGGACTTCAATCTCGCGGCGATCTTTAGCTTCGCGGATCTCTTTAATAACACCATCAATTTCACTGATGGTTGCTTGACCTTTCGGATTACGCGCTTCGAAAAGCTCTTGGATACGCGGAAGACCTTGGGTAATATCGTCCCCTGCGACACCACCGGTATGGAACGTACGCATAGTAAGCTGTGTTCCTGGTTCACCGATAGATTGTGCAGCGATGATACCAACCGCTTCCCCGATTTCCACGTGTTTACCTGTTGCCAGGTTACGTCCGTAACATTTCTTACAAACACCGTGACGCGCACGGCAGCTGAGTACGGAACGAATTTGCAGTTTGTCTACCCCAGCCTCAACAATAGCCTCTGCTTTATCAGAGTCGATGAGCTCATTGCGGTGTGCAATAATTTCACCTGTTTCCGGATGGCGGACAGTTTGGAAGCAATAACGGCCTTCAATACGATCGTAAAGATCCTCAATAACTTCTTTACCATCTTGAATACGGCTTACAGTGAAACCTTTATCTGTTCCGCAGTCATCCTCGCGAACAATAACGTCTTGTGCTACGTCAACGAGACGACGAGTCAGGTAACCTGAGTCAGCTGTACGCAGGGCTGTATCGGCAAGACCTTTACGCGCACCGTGCGTGGACAGGAAGTACTCGAGTACTGTCAGACCCTCACGGAAGTTCGATTTGATTGGGAGCTCGATAATACGACCCGATGGATTGGCCATCAGTCCGCGCATACCGCCAAGCTGAGTAATCTGCGATTTATTACCCCGGGCTTTGGAATCAACCATGAGCATGATGGAATTAAAGCGATCCATCGATTTCATTAGAACTTCTGTGATATCATCCTTCGCTTTGGACCAGATATCAATTACACGGTCATAACGCTCTTCATTCGTAATCAGACCACGGCGGTACTGATTCGTAACGACAGCTACTTTCTCATCAGAGATACGAAGAACTTCGTTTTTCTCTTCAGGAACGATAACGTCAGATACCCCAACGGTAACGCCGGCACGTGTAGAATATGTGAATCCAAGCTGTTTGATTTTATCCAAAATAACAGATGTTTTAGTTGTATGGTAAACCTCAAAACAACGTGCAATGATGTGGCCAAGATACTCTTTACCTACACCGCCCGCTTGAGGTGCATTCATAATTGCTTCTCTCAGGTCAGCACCCTTCTCATATACAAAGGAATGCTCAGGTGTACCTTGGAATAGGTTCGCACGAGTCGCATCATTGATATAAGGGAAGCTGCTTGGGAAAATCTCATTGAAAATAATTTTACCCACAGTTGTGATCAGCATTGCTTCTTGCTGTGTATCCGTAAAGCTTGTTTTGTTAAGGGCTTTAACTGGAATAGCAACTCGAGCATGCAGACCTGCAGAACCGCGTTGGTAAGCAGATACAGCTTCGTTCACTGTACGAAGAATCATACCTGTACCTTTTTCTTCTTTGTTATCCATCGTCAGATAGAAGGATCCAAGGACCATATCCTGGGATGGAGTAACAACCGGCTTACCGTCTTTAGGGTTCAAGATGTTACCTGATGCAAGCATCAGAAGGCGTGCTTCAGCTTGAGCTTCGGCAGACAAAGGTACGTGAACGGCCATTTGGTCACCGTCAAAGTCGGCATTATAAGCCGTACATACGAGCGGATGCAAACGAATCGCTTTACCTTCAACCAAGATCGGTTCAAATGCTTGAATACCCAAACGGTGAAGCGTAGGGGCACGGTTAAGAAGTACTGGATGTTCCTTAATTACTTCTTCAAGAACGTCCCATACTTCAGGGCTAACACGTTCCACTTTACGTTTTGCACTCTTAATGTTATGAGCCAGACCTTTGTTAACAAGCTCTTTCATTACGAAAGGTTTGAACAGCTCTAGCGCCATATCTTTAGGCAAACCGCATTGGTACATTTTAAGATAAGGACCTACGACGATAACGGAACGACCTGAATAGTCAACACGTTTACCGAGCAAGTTCTGACGGAAACGTCCTTGCTTACCTTTCAGCATGTGGCTGAGAGATTTAAGCGGACGGTTACCAGGACCCGTAACAGGACGACCACGGCGGCCGTTATCGATCAAAGCGTCAACTGCTTCTTGAAGCATACGTTTCTCGTTTTGAACGATAATGTCTGGTGCACCCAGATCAAGAAGGCGTTTCAGACGGTTATTACGGTTAATTACACGACGATAAAGATCGTTCAAGTCGGAAGTCGCAAAACGTCCACCGTCAAGCTGAACCATCGGACGAAGTTCCGGCGGGATAACAGGAAGTACATCCATGATCATCCAATCCGGTCTGTTGCCGGAGTTACGGAAAGCTTCGATAACTTCAAGGCGTTTGATCGCACGGTTACGGCGTTGGCCTTGAGCTGTACGAAGCTCTTCTTTCAGGAATTCAAGCTCTTTATCGACATCAAGATCTTGAAGCAGCTTCTTAACCGCTTCTGCACCCATGCCTGCTTGGAAACCGTAGCCGTATTTTTCACGGTAGCTGCGGTATTCTTTTTCAGACAACAGTTGCTTTTTCTCCAGCGGAGTTTCACCCGGATCAGTTACAACATAAGATGCAAAATAGATGATCTCTTCAAGAGATCTTGGAGACATATCCAAAGCCAGACCCATACGGCTCGGAATGCCTTTGAAATACCAGATATGAGATACCGGAGCAGCCAGTTCAATATGCCCCATGCGCTCACGGCGCACTTTAGCACGAGTTACTTCAACGCCGCAGCGGTCACAAACTACGCCTTTATAACGAACGCGTTTGTATTTACCACAGTGACATTCCCAGTCCTTCGTAGGACCGAAGATCTTCTCGCAGAACAGACCTTCTTTTTCCGGCTTCAGTGTACGATAGTTAATCGTTTCCGGTTTTTTCACTTCTCCGCGGGACCAAGAGCGAATTTTTTCCGGGGATGCAAGCCCGATTTTCATATATTCGAAATTGTTTACGTCCAACAAGGAGCAACCCTCCTTAACCAAGTCCTAAATTTTAGGTTCTCCCCCCTTCGAAGCATTGCCAGCTTCAAAGGGGATCAGAGCCTGATGAAAAATTCCGGTATTGTTACAGCTGACTATTACTCTACGCCGACTTCTGAACCCTCAAGGTTGAGGCTCAGTTTATCGCCTGTAGCGTCATCATCGTCATCTGATTCTTTCAAATCGATCTCTTCTTCGTCTTTGGTGAGCATTTTGACGTCCATACCCAAGCTTTGCAGCTCTTTGATAAGTACCTTGAAGGATTCAGGGATACCTGGTTCTGGAACATTCTCGCCTTTGACGATCGATTCATAGGTCTTCACACGACCGACAACGTCATCGGATTTGACCGTAAGAATTTCTTGCAGGGTATACGCCGCACCATAGGCCTCTAGTGCCCATACCTCCATCTCACCGAAGCGCTGTCCGCCGAACTGAGCTTTACCACCCAGTGGCTGCTGCGTAACGAGAGAGTAAGGACCCGTTGAACGAGCATGGATTTTATCGTCAACCATGTGCGCCAGTTTGATCATGTGCATGACGCCGACAGTAACTTCACGCTCGAAGCGCTCACCTGTACGTCCGTCATACAGCACAGTCTTACCATTACGCTGCATGCCTGCTTCTTCCATCGTGTCGAATACGTCATGCTCTGTCGCACCGTCAAATACCGGTGTTGCCACATGAATACCAAGCTGCATCGCAGCCATACCCAAGTGAACTTCAAGCACCTGTCCGATGTTCATACGGGAAGGTACCCCCAGCGGGTTAAGCACGACTTGAACTGGTGTGCCGTCCGGAAGGAATGGCATATCTTCTTCTGGAAGAATACGTGCCACGACCCCTTTGTTACCGTGACGTCCCGCCATTTTATCACCCTCGGAAATTTTCCGTTTTTGAGCGATATAAACGCGAACGAGCTGGTTAACACCTGGTGGCAGTTCATCGCCGTTCTCACGAGTAAATACTTTAACGTCCACAACGATACCATCGGTACCATGAGGTACACGGAGAGAAGTATCACGAACTTCACGAGCTTTTTCACCAAAGATCGCATGAAGGAGACGTTCTTCTGCTGTTAGCTCTGTTACGCCTTTAGGTGTAACTTTACCTACAAGAATGTCGCCAGCTGCAATTTCAGCACCGATGCGGATAATACCGCGCTCATCAAGGTTGCGAAGCGCTTCTTCGCCGACATTCGGGATATCACGAGTAATTTCTTCAGGTCCGAGCTTCGTATCACGGGCTTCAGACTCGTATTCCTCGATGTGAATGGATGTGTAGACATCCTCTTTAACGAGTTTTTCGCTAAGGAGAATCGCATCCTCGTAGTTGTAACCTTCCCAAGTCATGAAGGCAACGACTACGTTGCGGCCCAGTGCCAATTCACCCATTTCAGTAGATGGTCCATCTGCCAAAATGTCGCCTTTTTTAATGTGATCGCCAATTTTTACAATTGGACGTTGGTTGATGCATGTTCCTTGGTTCGAACGCATAAATTTGTGTAATTTATGTTTAATGATATCGCCTTTGACCTCTTTGCCATCAACGACTTCAATTCTGCGAACCCAAATTTCGTTGGCAGAAGATCTCTCAATAATACCGTCATGTTTGGATACAATACATACACCGGAGTCCTTCGCAGCTTTATGTTCCATTCCGGTACCTACAAGCGGAGCTTTAGGAATTAGGAGCGGAACCGCCTGCCGCTGCATGTTCGATCCCATAAGCGCACGGTTGGAGTCATCGTTCTCAAGGAACGGAATCAGTGCCGTAGCGACAGATACAACCTGTTTAGGGGATACGTCCATGTAGTCAACACGGTCATTCGGCATCGTAGTGATGTTGTCAGACTGTTTGTTGTAACGAACGACAACCATATCTTCTGCAAAGGTACCATCTTCGTTCAAACTAGCATTCGCCTGAGCGATAACATAGTTATCCTCTTCGTCTGCAGTTACATAACGAACTTGATCAGTAACTTGGCCCGTCTTCGGATCTACCCAACGATAAGGAGCTTCAATGAAGCCATATTCGTTGACGCGTGCAAATGTAGACAAGGAGTTGATCAAACCGATGTTTGGACCCTCCGGAGTCTCGATCGGACACATACGGCCATAGTGAGACGGGTGTACGTCGCGGACTTCAAAGCCTGCGCGCTCACGAGTCAAACCACCAGGTCCTAGAGCGGACAAACGACGTTTGTGCGTAAGTTCGCCCAGCGGATTCGTTTGATCCATAAACTGAGACAACTGGGAGCTACCGAAGAACTCTTTAATCGATGCGATGACCGGACGGATGTTGATCAAAGCCTGAGGTGTAATAACGTTTGCGTCCTGAATGGACATTCTTTCACGAACCACACGCTCCATACGGGAAAGCCCGATACGGAATTGGTTTTGAAGAAGTTCACCAACAGAACGAAGACGACGGTTACCCAGGTGGTCAATATCATCTGTATCACCAATGCTTTGAAGAAGGTTCAAGAAGTAACTGATGGAAGAGAT
Source organism: Neobacillus mesonae (assembly GCA_023715865.1). Taxonomy (GTDB): domain Bacteria; phylum Bacillota; class Bacilli; order Paenibacillales; family Paenibacillaceae; genus Paenibacillus. The sequence goes on along the minus strand of JAMBOW010000013.1, from coordinate 26,013 downwards.
AATATCCGCCGGCGTAATGTGCTTCACAGATTTATCAATGTTGCTGTTCGCGATCAGTTTAACGACTTTACCATCCTCAACTGGAGAGAAGACATCAATCGTTTGAACAGGAATATCATTGGCATCGAGAACACCGTTCGCCACATGATAAGTTTTCCGTCCAACTGCTTCTTCACTCTCAAGATAAGGCATAATCTCATCAAGCAATCTGCGATCAACAATTTGCCCCGCTTCAGCAATGATTTCCCCAGTGGAGATATCGATAAGAGATTCAGCAAGACGTTGGTTGAACAAACGATTCTTAATGTGAAGTTTTTTATTGATTTTGTAGCGACCTACATTAGCGAGGTCATAACGTTTTGGATCAAAGAAGCGTGCAACGAGCAAGCTCTTTGCATTATCCAACGTTGGCGGTTCACCCGGACGAAGACGTTCGTAGATTTCGATCAGAGCTTTTTCTGTCGAATCTGTATTGTCCTTATCCAGTGTGTTCCGAATATATTCATCATTACCGAGCAAATCCAGAATCTCAGCGTCTGTACCAAAACCAAGCGCTCTCAGCAATACAGTCACCGGAATTTTACGAGTACGGTCGATACGAACATAGATAATGTCTTTAGCATCCATCTCAAGCTCGAGCCATGCTCCGCGATTCGGAATTACTGTTGCGGTATAAGATTTTTTTGCATTCTTATCTAATTTAGTACTGAAATAGACGCTAGGAGAGCGAACCAACTGGCTGACAATAACCCGTTCCGCACCGTTGATAATAAAGGTGCCTGTTTCGGTCATCAGCGGGAAATCCCCCATGAACACTTCCTGCTCTTTGACTTCGCCCGTTTCCTTATTAATGAGTCGGACTTTTACCCGAAGCGGTGCGGCATAAGTAACGTCGCGTTCTTTCGCGTCGTCTACCGTATATTTCGGTTCACCGAGACTGTAGTCGATAAATTCCAGTACGAGATTACCTGTAAAATCCTGAATTGGCGAGATATCCTGGAACATTTCGCGCAACCCTTCCTCCAAAAACCATTCGTAAGATTTTTGTTGGATTTCAATCAGGTTCGGAATTTCGAGTATCTCGTTAATTCGTGCATAACTGCGCCGAGTGCGTCGACCATACTGAACAAGATGTCCTGCCAACTTAAACTCACCCCTCAATGTCTACTCACTTTTAAAAATTTCGTTGCGAACCTCTGTTTGTAACCTTATAATGGAACTCATACAAGATTACATATACAGAGGGAGAGCATCCACAAATAAAGAAAAGCCCTTACTCGAATAACATTTCGAAAAAAGAGCAACTTATTAGTGAATTTCCCCTTCATCCCAGAAAAACCCACTCACCTCATAGTCTGCCCAAAATGTACATATTATACGCTGATCAGCACAAAAATATGCTTACAGAACGAAAAAAAGATTGACATTTTAACAAACTAAAGCTAAGTAGGGCATCTTAATACTGACATTTATTAAGAATACCACAATGGATATACCAAGTCAATAGTCCTATTGCGATTTTTTTTGCATTGTATATACTATATAGTTTACTTTTATTTCTCCGCACGGAATATCCGGTACCCTTTATCTTTCGTCACTTCTTCAACCATTTTAAACATCGATTCCAGCTTCGCCTGTGCGGACGGTGCTCCTTGCTTCTTCTGTATTACTATCCACAACGAACCGCCATCATGAAGTTGCTCATAAGCCTCTTCAAAAATAGCATGCACAACGTCCTTTCCAGCCCGGATCGGAGGATTTGTCAGAATAACGTCGAACTTCTCCCCTTTTACCTTTTCCAGCCGGTCACTCTGTTTAATTATCGTATTTGCGCTTACTTGATTTTGAATAGCATTATGTCTTGCCAGCTCCACTGCCCGCTCGTTGATATCGATCATCGTAATAACCGCATCCGGCATCAGCTTAGCTGCCGTAATTCCAATTGGACCATAACCGCATCCTACATCTAGAACCGACTTAGCTCCCTTCAGATCCATCGCCCCAATAAGAACCCTGCTCCCATAATCCACGCCATTCTTCGAAAAAACACCAGCATCACTGGTTAGTTTAAGTTTGTGCCCTCTCAGCACTGTTTCAAGCGTCTGCCTGTCATGAGCAACTTCGGGCTTACTAGAATAATAATGATCAGACACGGGACACCTCCGATTCAGCTTAACTCAAAATCATAACAACAAACCCCTTGAAGCAATCAAGGGGTTTGTATGTTCAGTTCCTATTCACTATGTTAGTGAAATGGACTATTTCAATTCGATAGAAGCGCCAACTTCTTCAAGTTTAGCTTTAACGGATTCTGCTTCTTCTTTGCTTACTTTTTCTTTCAGTGGTTTTGGAGCGTTGTCAACGAGTTCTTTAGCTTCTTTCAAGCCAAGACCAGTGATTTCGCGAACCGCTTTGATTACGTTGATTTTGGAAGCACCAGCAGATGCCAAGATTACGTCGAACTCAGTTTGCTCAGCAGCTTCAGCACCGCCAGCAGCGCCGCCCATAACAGCTACAGGAGCTGCAGCAGTTACGCCGAATTCTTCTTCGATTGCTTTAACAAGATCGTTCAGTTCCAAAACAGTCATACCTTTAATTGCTTCCAAGATTTGCTCTTTACTCATGGTTGAACCTCCATTATTTTAATTAGTATTTTAAATAGCTTGGTATTTCAAAAAATTAAGCGCCTTGCTCTTCTTTTTGTTCGCCAACTGCTTTAACCGCAAGGGCGAAGTTGCGTACAGGTGCTTGAAGCACGCTGAGGAGCATGGAAAGAAGTCCTTCGCGGGATGGAAGTTCTGCCAGTGCTTTAACCTCTTCAGCACTAACAACACGTCCTTCAACTACTGCACCTTTCAATTTCAGTGCGTCGTTCTTCTTAGCGAAGTCGTTCAAAATTTTAGCTGGAGCAACAGCATCTTCACCGCTGAATGCAATCGCAGTAGGACCTGTCAGAACTTCATCAAGTTCTGTCAGCTCAGCAGCTGCAGTTGCACGGCGAAGCAATGAGTTCTTCAGCACTTGAAATTCGATACCCGCTTCACGAAGCTGTTTACGCAGCTCAGTTACTTGGGCAACGTTCAGACCACGGTAGTCAGCTACAACTGTAGTTGCGCTCTCACGCAATTTCGCTGTTACTGTATCAACCGCTTCTTGTTTAGCTTGAATTACTTTTGCGTTTGCCAAATTGTACACCTCCTGATAGATTCCTCGCTTACTCACCTTAAGGAGAATAAGCATCTTCGTTAACCGCTAGAAGCGGAAGTTTCCCGTAAGATAGGTGAGGCTTGATCCGAAGTATCAGCATCATTTATCCAATAAGAAAAGCCTCCGTAGAATCACGAAGGCTTGATAAAGTCACATTAAGCATAGCAGCTCAATTGATACGTTCTATCATCACACCTCGGTAGGAAATTAAGCTTGCAAAAGCACCTACTGTCTACGGTAAGCATATTCGAATTTAAGGGTCAGTCACTTAGGACTTAACAACTCTTACAGAATAACAGATTTCCTAGACCGAAGTCAACTGGAATATATTATCTGAAAGAAGCTGTACTCACACGTGCACCAGGTCCCATAGTAGAGGACAAGCTGATGTTTTTCAGGTAAACACCTTTTGCAGCTGCTGGTTTAGCACGGTTCAGTGCTTCGATCAGAGCTTTAAGGTTATCGTTCAACTGCTCAGCAGAGAAAGATGCTTTACCGATTGGCGCGTGAATTTGACCTGCACGATCCAGACGATACTCGATTTTACCGGCTTTAATTTCTTGAACAGCCTTAGCAACATCGAAAGTAACCGTTCCGGCTTTAGGGTTAGGCATCAGGCCTTTACCGCCGAGCAGACGGCCCAATTTACCTACTTCACTCATCATATCAGGTGTAGCTACGCAGACATCGAACTCGAACCAACCTTGTTGGATTTTGTTGATCATATCTTGATCTCCAACAAAGTCTGCTCCAGCTGCTTCCGCCTCTTTCGCTTTTTCACCTTTTGCAAATACCAATACGCGTTGTGTTTTACCTGTACCGTGAGGCAAGACAACAACACCACGCACAGCTTGGTCTTGTTTACGTGGGTCTACGCCCAAACGTACTGCAGCTTCAACCGTTTCGTCGAATTTAGCAGTCGCAGCCTTTTTGACAAGCTCAACAGCTTCCAAAGGCTCGTAGCTAGCTTCGCTGTCAATCAGCTTAGCAGCTTCAACATATTTTTTACCATGTTTAGCCATGTTTCTATTCCTCCTTTGTGGTTTTAGCGGATATACCTCCCACATGGCGGGCACTTAAATTAGGCCCGCGTTACGAACACCATAATTAGTCTTCGATGGTGATACCCATGCTGCGAGCAGTACCTTCTACCATACGCATTGCAGACTCAACGTTTGCAGCGTTCAGGTCAGGCATTTTTTGCTCAGCGATTTGACGAACAGTGTCGCGTTTAACTGTAGCGACTTTCTTCTTGTTCGGTTCACCGGATCCTTTTTCAAGTTTAGCAGCTACTTTAAGCAGAACTGCAGCCGGTGGAGTTTTGGTGATGAAAGTAAAGGAACGATCTTCAAACACCGTGATCTCAACTGGAATGATCAAACCTGCTTGATCGGCTGTACGAGCGTTGAATTCTTTACAGAATGCCATGATGTTGACACCCGCTTGACCCAATGCCGGACCTACCGGAGGCGCAGGATTCGCTTTCCCTGCAGGAATTTGCAGTTTTACCATTTTGATTACCTTCTTGGCCATGTAAGACACCTCCTTGCATCAATAGTGGTCGACGAGCCTCTCGGCCCTCCCACAAGAAACCATTCTCAGCTTTAAAAGCCTCTATAATTTCTCCACTTGAGTATAATCTAGCTCAAGCGGGGTTTCCCGTCCAAACATGTTGACGTGAACTTTCAGTTTACTTTTCTCAGCCAATATTTCTTCCACGGAGCCCACAAAATTCGCAAAAGGACCAACCTTAATTCGTACAGATTCCTTAATGTCGAATTCAATCTTCGGTTTCGGTTCTACTACTCCCATATGCTTCAGAATCTGTTCAACTTCATCTGGCAGCAATGGTGTTGGTTTCGAACCTGACCCTGTCGATCCTACAAATCCAGTAACTCCAGGCGTGTTGCGGACAACATACCAAGAATCATCAGTTTGAATCATTTCGACCAGGACATATCCCGGGTAAATCTTACGCATGACGGTCTTTTTCTTACCGTCTTTATTCACCACTTCTTCTTCCATTGGAACAAGAACACGGAATATCTTGTCCTCCATGCCCATGGACTCTACGCGCTTTTCCAAATTGGCTTTGACTTTGTTCTCATACCCTGAATAGGTATGAACGACATACCATCTTTTTTCCATATCAAGCCACCTGGGACCCTTCTTAAATTATCGCATCGATCACATAGGAAATTCCGATGTCAAGAACCCAAAAATAAAGCGTGATAACTATAACCGTCCCCAGAACAATCAGGGTGTAGTTAGTTAACTCTTTACGATTAGGCCAGCGAACTTTTTTAAGCTCTGCCCAGCTTTCTGAGAAAAAGGAAAACAGAGACTTGAAACTACGTTTCACGCCGACTACACCTCCAAATTAACTATCTGGTTTCGCGATGAGAAGTCTGCTCGTTACAAAACTTGCAAAATTTCTTCATCTCCATGCGGTCAGGGTGATTACGCTTGTTTTTTGTGGTTGTGTAATTTCTTTGTTTGCAATTCGTACAAGCCAAAGTAATAATTACCCGCATGATGTGCACCTCCCGAAGACATCCGAAGCATTATCAGAAGTCTCTAAATTGATCCTAAAAAAAAAGCGCGAATTTAGGCCTACCTAAAACACTTTATCACAAGGGTATATTCATGTCAATGCAAGAATAAGCCTTATTCGCTGGCTAAAATAACCTGTAGTCGGCGTAACTTCAGGTCTTTTCTCAGAAAGCGTCTCTCTTTCAATGCAATCGATAACTAGACGTACGTATTGATAGAAACGCCAATATTGTCTATTATTGAACATTCTTCTACTTTTAAACGTCATACGGCTTCTTCCAACAAAAAAAGACTCTATTTAGGAGTCTTTCTTCAGCAACATATTTTAATTATCCCGCACTTCAAGATATTTCTCAAGTTTTCTTTTAACTCGTTGTAATGCGTTGTCAATCGATTTCACATGACGGTCAAGATCTACGGCTATTTCCTGATAAGACCTTCCGTCTAAATAAAGCATCAGAACTTTACGCTCCAGATCACTTAATATCTCAGACATCTTGTCTTCAAGGCCGACAAACTCTTCCTGATTAATAATCAGTTCTTCAGGGTCGCTGACCTGAGATCCGCAGATCACATCAAGCAGCGTACGATCGGACTCTTCATCATAAATTGGCTTATCCAAAGAAACATACGAATTCAGCGGAATATGCTTTTGGCGTGTTGCCGTCTTGATCGCCGTAATAATCTGTCTGGTAATGCAAAGCTCGGCAAATGCCTTGAATGAAGCAAGCTTGTCCCCTCTGAAATCACGTATTGCCTTGTACAGCCCGATCATTCCTTCTTGAATGATATCTTCCCTATCGGCACCGATTAAAAAGTATGATCTTGCTTTGGCGCGCACAAAATTACGATATTTGTTAATCAAGTACTCTAGCGCGTCACTATCGTTGTTGTGAACCGCCTGAACAATATCCTCATCGCTTAGGTAATCAAACTCGGACAACATGATATCTTTGAGGTCAACACTCACTAACAATCCCTCCGGCTGCAACGCAAGGTACCCCGTCACCTATCAAAATAATAGCATCAGTATATATGATCGAACCTTCCATCGTCAACCACACACCGCCTAAAAAAGAAAAGAATGATATAATTGTCAAGAGATACATAATACCAATTATTTACAACGGTTGTCCATTTGTCAATCTCTTCTCCATTGTTCGAACAATTTTCTCATTTCCGGTGTCAGCTTCGAATCTATTGTATTTTTTGTCGATTTTTTTTGATAGTCTGCTTTGATTGCTCGTCCGACTTCTTTCTCATTCTGCTCCAGCTCGATAAGCAGCTCGCGTGCAGACAAGCGGAGTGCACCTTGACCAAAGATGACATGCTGTTCAACCATATCGCTCGTTGCAACGTAAATTTGACGTCTGCGGGAGCTGAGTTCTCCCACAAGCCTTTCGATGCACTCGTCTGCCGTTTCTTTCTCTTTCGTAAAATAGACTTGGACTTTGCTTTCTGTAAAAGATTTGCCGAGTCCGGGAACCCGGTAAGCATCAAATACGACAATAACCCGTCTGCCCGAGAACCCCTGATATTCTGCAAGCCTGATAAGCAGCTTGTCCCGCGCTTCATCAAGGTCGGACTGGGCAAGCGCAAAGAGATCTTTCCAAGCCCCGATCATGTTGTATCCGTCCACGAGAAGCACATCACGGAAATCCTTCATGTCGCGTCAGTCCTTAAGCCTTTCGGGCTCTAAGCACTTCATACATCACCACACCGGCTGCAACCGAAGCGTTAAGCGAGTTGATTTGTCCATTCATTGGCAGCTTGACGAGAACATCGCATTTTTCACGGATCAGACGGCCCATTCCCTTGCCTTCATTTCCGATAACAACGGCAACAGGTCCTGTAAACACACCATTTCCGAATACAGGCTCTGTAGCTCGTACATCAGTTCCAACCACCCACACTCCGGCTTCCTTCAAATCCTCGATCGTCTGTGCTAAGTTACTTACTCTTGCAACAGGCACGTACTCTGCTGCACCGGCTGATGTTTTGGACACCGTCGCTGTTACTTGTGCTGAACGTCTCTTCGGTACAATGACCCCATGTGCCCCTGTGCAGTCCGCTGTCCGCAGGATTGAGCCCAGATTGTGAGGATCCTCAATCTCATCAAGCAGTACAAGGAACGGGGCTTCTCCCTTTTCCTTTGCAACCGCAAGAATATCTTCCACTTCAGCATACTGATAAGGCGCAGCCTGAGCTACAACCCCTTGATGCTGGATGCCGGGAACCATCTGGTCCAGCTTGCGCTTGTCTACCTGCTGGATAATGATACCCGCTTTTTTCGCTTCCGCGATCACCGGTGCCGCCAAATGCTTCTGGGCTTGTTCGGCAATCCACACTTTGTTCAACGTTCGTCCGGAACGGAGCGCCTCGATAACCGAGTGCTTGCCGGCAATCCATTCTTCTTCCATATCTCTTATATCCTCCTGGCTGACGCCATTATTTCGATTGATTATTTTTCTCCTGCTCCATCCCTATGATCCCTAGATCAATCAGTTCGCAAAGCCGTGCTTGTTCCCCGCTGAGATACAGATATCCGACAAGACATTCGAAGGCCGTAGCATGCCGGTACTCCTGAACATCCGCATTCTTCGGCACACCGGACTTGGCATTTCGACCTTGTCTAACGATGTCCCGTTCCATATCATTCAGTCGAGGCTCAATAATGGCTAGTATTCGACTTTGTGCTTTGGCAGACACGAAACCGGTCGCTTTTTGGTGAAGATGATTGGGGCGCAGGTTCAGCTTCGACAGCAGATACTGCCTAACAGCAACCTCGTACACCCCATCTCCAATGTAGGCTAAAGCGATCGGCGGAATCAGCTCCGGCTTGCGGGAAGGAGAGTAAGGAAACAGCCACCCTTGCTCTCCTGACTCTCTGTTCATCATTTGACCTTCACTCATTTGCGCCGCCATCTTATGCCTTGAGCTGTATCTTCAATGACGATTCCCATCGCAGTCAATTCATCGCGAATTTCATCTGCACGAGCCCAGTTTTTCGTTGTACGTGCTTCATTCCGCTCAGCGATGAGCTTTTCTACGTCCTCATGAAGATCATCCTCATTGGAGGTGTAGATTCGAAGCACCCCGTTCATCTCTTCAAACAGCGCAAGCACCGCTTCAAGGTCAGCGCGGTTAACTGCATCAGCCTGAAGCAAGCTATTCACTTCATTTACCCATTCAAAGACAGCTGTTATCGCATCAGGTGTATTGAAATCATCCTGCATTTTTTCATGGAAATTGTCGGAGATTGCTGAAAGTTGGGACTTCAGCTCTTCAGTTACCGGCTGATCAATCGTGACGGTTCCGAGTCGGTGCTTCACATTATTTACTGCAATTGCAATACGGTCGACACTGTTCTCGGCTTGCTGCATAATTTCTTCACTGAAATTCAGCGGGTTACGGTAATGTGTCGAAAGCATGAAATAACGAATGGCTTCACGGCGATATTGCTTGCGCAAATCTTTAACGAGAATCCCATTTCCCAAGGATTTTGACATTTTTTCATTATCAATGCGGATAAATCCGTTGTGCATCCAGTAGTTAGCCAGCGGCTTGCCGGTTAATACCTCAGATTGAGCAACTTCACATTCATGATGCGGGAACTGCAGGTCCTGACCTCCGCCGTGAATATCCAAAGTGTCACCCAAAAGCTTGCGCGCCATAGCGGAACATTCAATATGCCAGCCCGGACGCCCTGGGCCCCAAGGACTCTCCCAATAAATTTCTCCAGGCTTTGCAGCTTTCCAGAGCACAAAATCTTGCGGGTTTTCTTTGCGCTCATCAACTCCGATACGGATACCAAACTGCAGCTCATCCAGATTTTGTTTCGAAAGCTTGCCGTATTCCGGGAATTTATGCGTACGATAGTAAACATCTCCGCCATTCTCGTAAGCAATCCCTTCTTTGAACAGCTGGTCAATAAAATCGATGATGAGATCCATATTTTCAGTAACCCTCGGGTTATGGCTGGCTCTCGGAATACCCAGACCATCGAGATCTTCATAATAAGCAGTGATAAAACGGTCCGCCACTTGAGGTACGGTCATACCTGTCTGTTCTGCTTTTTTAATAAGTTTGTCATCTACATCCGTAAAGTTAACGACATAGTTCACGTCATTTCCGATTGTCTCCAAATAGCTGCGAACGATGTCGAAAAAAATCATCGGTCTAGCATTACCTATATGAATATAGTCGTATACCGTCGGTCCGCACACATACATTTTCACTTTCCCAGGCTCCTGAGGAGTGAACAGATCTTTGCTCCTTGTGAGCGTATTATAAATATGAAGCGCCATGTTTCACGTTCCTTTCGATCTTTTCAATCATTATATTGTACCACGTTTACGAATTGTTACCACGTACAACCACTTCTTTCTTGGCATCTTCCGAAGCTCCGGATTTAAGCTGATCCAGCTCTTCGCGAAGGGAGACAATTTCACGCTGCATCTCACGCATGGAATCGATGATCGGATCCGGCAGCTGCTGACTGAGACGGTCTACCCTCCGGCCATCCTGCTTAACGACGCGTCCAGGAATGCCGACAACGGTGCTGTTCTGCGGCACTTCCTTAAGCACGACAGAATTTGCTCCGATATTGCTGTAGTCCCCGACCTTAAAGGAGCCGAGCACTTTAGATCCGGATGAGATCACCACATTATTACCAATAGTCGGGTGTCTCTTTCCTTTCTCTTTACCCGTTCCGCCAAGCGTCACACCTTGATATATAACGACGTCGTCACCAATTTCACATGTTTCTCCAATCACCACGCCCATACCGTGATCAATAAAAAGGCGATTACCTATCTTAGCTCCCGGGTGGATCTCAATTCCTGTCATAAACCGGCTGATCTGAGAGATGATTCTGGCCATTGTATACCATCCCCATCTATAAAAATGATGCGCCAAGCGATGGGCCCAGATGGCATGCAGGCCAGAGTAAGTGAAAATAACTTCAAACCAGCTTCTGGCTGCCGGATCGTTATCGAAAACTGCCTGAATATCCGATTTCATTTTTCTAAACATATCTGTCCCCTCTTTGCATCTTTCGCCGTCTGTCTTGCCAAGTTCAGTTCAATTCTGCTCTTTTAAAGCTTGAATTAAAAAACGCCCCCGCAGCCATATTAGGCTGCAGAGGCGTACGTCACTCGCGGTTCCACTCTGCTTAGGATTCCACATCATGATAAATGAATCCTATCTCTTCACGTCCGATAACGGGGACGAAACGTCGCTACCTACCCAGCGTACTTCCTTATACGGAAGGTCCAGGTTCGGACGCGCAGCTCCCAGGCGCATTTTCGATCAGCAGAGCGTGTGATAACTTCCAGCCTTGAAGACTTGTATCAAGTCTTACCCGGTTATCTTCTCTGGTTCACGTTCATGACTGTGTACTTCTCCTGTTCACAGCTGTTTCATATGATCAGACTTCCCACCCGCGGAATATTCGTATTCCCGTATGGCAAGCATACTTTAAAATTAATGTACTGCTTTCCTATATCTTAGCGAAAAGAGATGCAGCTGACAAGGATAATCCTTTATAGCTTCATCTTATCCTTAAAATTGTGCTTTTAACCGGTTCAGCACCTTGTCGCGGCCAAGTAAATAAATCGTTGCATTCAAGTCCCGGCCGTGGGTTTGCCCTGTCAGTGCTACACGAATCGGCATGAAGAGCTGTTTACCCTTAAAGCCTGTTTCTTTCTGAACTTCTTTGATCAATGCCTGCATGTGGGAAGCCGTAAATTCACTAGATGCCTCCACTTTATCAGCAAAAGCCTTCAGAACCGTCGGGACCTGCTCTTCCTTCAGAACAGATGCTGCTTCCCCTTCGAATTCAACTTCTTCTTTGAAGAAGAGGGAGGACAGTTCCACAATATCTGATGCTGCTGTCATTTGCTCCTGATACAATGCGACGAGCTCCTCAGCCCACGCCTGACTGTCTACATCCAGTTCAGCCGGCAGAAGTCCTGCTGTCTGTAAGTGAGGAATTGCAAGAGCCGCAATACGCTTAGGATCTGCACTCTTAATGTATGCATTGTTCAAGTGAGCCAGTTTGTTGGTATCAAATACCGCTGGCGATTTCGACAAGCGTGCTGGATCAAAAATCTTGATCAGCTCGTCTTTGCTGAAGATTTCCTCTTCCCCTTCCGGAGACCAGCCAAGAAGAGATATGAAATTGAACAAAGCTTCTGGCAGATATCCCAGCTTGTCGTATTGTTCAATAAACTGAATGATGGACTCGTCGCGCTTGCTGAGCTTCTTATGATTCTCGTTAACGATAAGCGTCATATGACCGAATACAGGCGGTTCCCAGTCAAATGCTTCATAGATCATCAGCTGTCTTGGCGTATTGGAAATATGATCCTCACCGCGCAGGACATGCGTAATTTTCATCAGATGATCGTCGGCAGCCACAGCAAAATTATAAGTAGGAATGCCATCTTTTTTGACAATAACAAAATCACCGGTTTCTTTGGAATTAAAGGAAATCGTTCCTTTAACCATATCATCAAAGGTGTAGACCTTCTCTTCCGGTACACGGAAACGGACACTCGGTACACGGCCTTCCGCTTCATATGCCTTACGCTGTTCTTCTGTAAGGTCACGGTGCTTGCCGGAATAACGCGGTGTTTCTCCGCGCGACATTTGCTCCTCACGTTCCTGTTCCAGCTCTTCTTCCGTACAGTAACAGAAATATGCAAGACCACGGTCAATGAGATCCTGCCAATATTTTTTATAAATATCGAGGCGTTCGGTTTGGCGGTATGGACCGTATTCTCCCTGTACATCCACACTCTCATCCCAATCCATGCCAAGCCATTTCAAATAAGTGAGCTGGCTTTCTTCCCCGCCTTCAATGTTCCGTTTCGTGTCGGTATCCTCAATGCGGATAATGAATTTCCCGCCTCGATTTTTTGCATATAAGTAGTTAAATAACGCCGTTCTTGCATTTCCGATATGCAGGTGTCCTGTGGGACTTGGCGCATAACGCACGCGAACCTCCGTGCTCATAATATCCCCTCCGATTCATTTATCTCAAGATGATAGCACAGGTTGGATCAGGCAGACAACCGATTGCGCAGCAATGCCTTCTCCCCGTCCTGTAAAACCAAGCTGTTCTGTCGTCGTTGCCTTTACATTGACCTGAGAGACGTCTGCGCCTAAAGCTGTCGCTATAATCTCTGACATCTGCGGAATATAAGGTGCCATCTTCGGTTTCTGAGCAATAATGGTAGAATCTACATTCCCCAGCTTATATCCACGTTCTGAAGCAAGCTCCCATACGCGCTCCAGCAGCTTCAGGCTGTCTGCATCCTTGAATACCGGATCGGTATCCGGAAAATGCTTTCCGATGTCACCTAGACCCAAAGCACCCAGAATTGCATCACTGATTGCATGCAGCAGTACATCTGCATCCGAGTGACCCAACAATCCCTTCTCATAGGGAATGGTCACCCCTCCGATAATGCAAGGTCTGCCCTCTACTAGTTGATGCACATCAAACCCTTGTCCTACTCGGATCATTGTCTACTCTCCCCTTTTTGCATAAAAACAGCATAATCCAGGTCATCCGGCGTCGTAATTTTAATGTTCGTATAGCTGCCTTCTACGACCTTAACCTTGTTTCCAAGCCGTTCAATCAACATGGCATCATCCGTTCCCAAAAAACGTTCCTGCTGAGCACTTTCATGTGCTCCAAGAAGCTCAGACAGACGAAAAGCCTGCGGGGTTTGAATACTCCACAGACTTCGCCGATCCGGCGTGGACGTAATGATGCCTTCTTCATTGACTTGCTTGATCGTATCCTTTACAGGCACTGCAAGCACAGCAGCCCCATGCTGAATGGCAGCATCCATACAATGCTCGATGTGCTCTGGTGTAACAAACGGTCTGACTCCATCATGTACGAGTACATAATCTGCGTCCAGCTGTTTTAAACCGGCATAAACCGAATTCTGCCTTTCGGCACCTCCTGCTGTAACCCGTACCCGCTCATGGAGCCCGTATGTCTGAATCCATTCTTCACAGCGCCCTACATCAGCTGCTCCCGTGACGACAACCATTTCTTTAATCCGTGACACACGGCTGAACACTTCAAGCGTATGTATAAAGATGGGCTTGTCCTGCAGCAGCAGAAACTGCTTGCTTTCCGCATATCCCATACGTGAGCCTCTGCCTGCTGCCACAATGACTGCTCCCCATGAATTGTTCATGTACATAAACCCCTGCCTTGTCCTTTATCTGCTTAAGCATTCAGCTATAAGGAACACTCAATCTCCATCATACCGCTTTATTGAGCTTTTTCCAACAGTTTCGGCTTGGCAAAAATCATCCGTCCCGCAGAGGTTTGCAATACACTGGTCACCAGCACTTCCATCATTGTGCCAATATATTCTCTTCCGCCTTCAACAACGATCATTGTGCCGTCATCCAGGTAGGCTACCCCCTGCCCGTGCTCCTTGCCGTCCTTAATGATCTGAACCATAATTTCCTCGCCTGGTAATACAACCGGTTTCACCGCATTTGCCAAATCGTTAATATTCAGCACGGAGACACCCTGCAATTCACATACTTTATTTAAATTAAAATCATTGGTCACTACCTTGCCCTGAAGCACCTTAGCGAGCTTGACCAGCTTGCTGTCTACTTCGGATATCTCTTCGAAATCACCTTCATAGATAAGAACTTTAATTTCCAGTTCCTTTTGAATCTTATTAAGGATATCGAGCCCGCGGCGTCCTCTGTTTCTCTTGAGCAAATCGGAGGAATCCGCAATATGCTGGAGTTCTTCCAACACAAATTCTGGGATGACAATCGTTCCTTCTATAAAGCCCGTCTTACAAATGTCAGCGATCCGGCCGTCAATAATAACACTGGTGTCGAGAATTTTATGCTCTTCAATCCGTCTATCCTCGCTTGCCCCGCCATTATTCCATCTCCCTGACGTCCAGAACGCGCCGAGATCTTCTTTTTTGGCAAGTCCGACCCGAAGTCCCATGTAACTGAATACGAGCATCAGCGCTACTTGAAGCAGCTCTCCCGGCTTGCCCAGCCAATCTAATGTCGGATAAAGAAGTAAAGAGAACAACAATCCGATTCCAAGACCTATAGTCCCCGCAGCCAGTTCACTCATAGGAACGCGGGCGAGCTTCATTACTCCTTCTTCTACTCTTAAATTCACTACTGATCCCAGTGCACTACATAATAAAGTAAATACTGCTGCTCCGGCCACCATCCATAAAGCAAGAGCTGCCGGCGCTCCCAGCCTGTCTGTAATCTCACTTAACCAAGGGACCGTTTGTCCAACTGAATGATATAACGCATAACCAGACCATGCACCGCAAAGCCCGGTAAAAGTTAAAATGACTTTTTTCCACATGTCCCTTCACCTCCTTTTACCATTTCCTTATCCAGTATGATCCAATTAAGAACGTCCTAATCCTATGTTCAGGATATTTAAGGAAAAAGATTTCATGCCGCATTAAGGCAGACCTCTAACTGTAAATGATGGTTGAAAATGGTTTGCGGTGTGGCATATAATAAGTTCAACTGAAAACACCGAGGTGAGTATGAGGAATGAGCACTTCCAGCCTGCAAACATTTCAAGACCAAGTATCTGAATTGTTGCTCCGTCATCGTAGTCTGATTGATGTCATGTCAAAGTTAGGACAAGCTGATGCTTCTGTTAATCGTGCAATTTCAAAAGCAATAACGGAATGCGGATGTATTGAGCTCCACGCCGCGAAACAGACCTACACACCGAATGGAAATTTGGAAGATGCCAAATCTTCTGTCCAGACCCATGTTCATGGAGATCTATGCGACCACTGTAAAGAGGTTGTCAGCTCTGAGCTTGGACGCAATCTGTTTTATATGTCAGCTCTGTGTAATCTGCTGGATATCAATCTCGAGGATGTTCTTGAGAATGAAGCCAAAAAGTGCTCCACGCTCGGCATATTTAACCTATCTTAAAAAACGTTCTGCAATAGATCAGCTAATATACACAGCCCTATAGACGATCTCAATTTTCTTCTATGGACACCACAACTGTATACAACAAAAAAAGCATTTATTTCTCCGCTCGCGGGAAATAAATGCTTTTTTATTTGGAATGTGAATCCTTCACTCTAATAACGATGGGATGTTTCGTCCTCTTGGTTATTCTTTCGATTTCGTCTGCGATTAAGCAGACCTTTAACGCTGTGCGACATTCCGTAAACGGCATATAGCACGAGAGGAATAAATACGAACATAGATAATTGCTCTGAAAATAAAAACGCAAGCCCAATCGAGAACAGAACAACCAGCGGAGCGATCCATACGGCTTTTTTCGGCAAGCCTACCTTTTTGAAATTGGGGTACTTCAAAGAACTGATCATCAGATAGGATAAGAGCAAGGTAGCAATCATCATAAAGGGTGCTGATATATCCTTACTGAATAAGGAAAGCAGCGCAAGCACTCCACCGGCGGCCGGAATAGGCAGCCCTGTAAAATAGCCGGGAATCCCTGGTTTTACATTAAATCTGGCCAATCTCAGTGCACCGCATATTGGAAAAATACAAGTTACGATCCAGGCAACGACCACAGGGGCTTCCTGAAATGAGACAGAGTACATCAAATATGCAGGAGCAACCCCGAAAGAGACAATATCCGATAAGGAATCGAGCTCTTTGCCAAATTCGCTTTGGGCATTTAAGGCTCTTGCAATCCGACCGTCCAGGCCATCAACCAGCATAGCAATTACGACCATGAAGGCAGCAAGTGTATACTGATCTTCTGAAATCAGCAAAATAGCAATCATTCCGAGAGACAAATTACCCAAGGTAAATAAGTTCGGAATTGATTTCGTTATCATCACTTCACCTCGTATGTGCTGCAATAATTCAGTCCCCTGTCATTCACAGGAGACTACATTGCTTCCAGTACATCCTAATTTATATTTGTCTGTCAATGAACATTTGTTCCTGCAGACGTTTCAACCCGTCTTTAATTGTACGTGCACGAACTTCCCCGATTCCGTCGACCTCATCCAGTTCTTCAATAGTCGCCATAATGATATGCGGCAGACGTTCAAACTCCTCTACCAAGTTGTGAATAATCACATTAGGCAGACGCGGGATTTTACTTAGAACACGGTATCCTCTAGGAGCTACCGACTCCTCCGAGGTCGCAGCGGAAGCTGGGTAGCCGAGCAGCCGAGCAATATGATGGGCATCGAGCAGTTCATCATCGGTTGAACGTTTCAATCCATTCACAATTTCTTTAATCTTCTCTTCGCTGTCATCCTTCGCGTAATCCTTATACAAGAGCCGTGCTTCCTCTTCCGTATTGCTGACGAGCTCCTCCATCTGCATTGAAATGAGGCGCCCTTCATTCCCCAGCTCATTAATGTACCTCTTGATCTCCATCTTGATCCGGAGAACCATTTCCACACGTTGAATTACATTAACGACCTCAGGGATGGTAACCAGCTCTTCAAATTCAGACGCGCTAAGATTCGTTAGGGATTGATTTAGAACTGCCCTATATTTTTCAAGCGTTTGAATCGCCTGATTGGCTTTCGTCAGGATAACGCCGATTTCTTTTAGTGCATAACGAAGCGTACCTTGATAAAGCGTAATAATATTACGTCTCTGAGATATAGAAACAACCAGTTTGCCCGTTTGTTTGGCAACCCGTTCTGCAGTTCTGTGCCGAATCCCAGTTTCTGATGACGAGATAGAGGAATCCGGAATCAGCTGAGTGTTAGCATATAAAATACGTTTTAAATCCTCGCTTAAGATAATGGCCCCGTCCATCTTCGCGAGCTCATACAAATAGTTCGGAGAAAAGTCGCAGTTGATCGAAAATCCTCCATCAACAACTTCCATCACTTCAGGACTATAACCTACCACAATCAGCGCACCCGTTTTGGCGCGCAGAACGTTCTCCAGTCCTTCCCTAAAGGGTGTTCCGGGCGACACTAATCTTAAGAGATCATTCATTTTATCCAGTTGGCTCGATTCTTTCATCTTTCAATGCCCCCTAATCTAAAGCAACCGCTAGTGCATCTCCAACGGTATTTACACCGATAAGTTCTATTCCCTTCGGGTGCTTCCAGCCTTTCAGGCTCTTCTCCGGCATAATGACCCGTTTAAATCCAAGCTTTTGCGCTTCCTTTGCTCTCTGCTCCGCACGAGATACTGCACGGACCTCTCCGGTAAGACCTACCTCCCCAAATACAACATCGTAAGGCTTGGTTGGTACATCCCTGAAGCTGGACGCAATACTGACTGCAACCGCTAAATCAATCGCCGGTTCATCCAGCTTTACCCCTCCGGCTACGTTTAAATAGGCATCCTGGTTCTGCAAAAACATGCCCTGACGCTTCTCAAGCACAGCAATGATCAGAGCCATACGATTATAATCAACCCCAGTCGCCATTCGTCTCGGAGAAGGAAATTGGGTTGCTGAAATCAGTGCCTGAAGCTCTACAAGCATTGGACGAGTCCCTTCCATACTGGCAGCTACTGTGGAGCCTGCTACCCCTAGCGGTCTTTCGGATAAGAACATCTCCGATGGATTGGCCACCTCGGTCAAACCGACTTCACCCATTTCAAAAATCCCCATCTCGTTAGTGGAACCGAACCGGTTCTTCACCGCACGAAGCAGACGGTAAGTATGGTGTCGTTCACCTTCAAAATAGAGAACGCAATCCACCATATGCTCAAGCATCCGCGGGCCTGCAATGGCACCTTCTTTAGTAACATGCCCTACAAGCACGGTCGCAATGCCCTGGCCTTTAGCAATTCGCATAAATCTTGAAGTACATTCTCTGACCTGAGCTACACTGCCTGGGGCACTCGTAATTTCAGGCATGTAAACGGTTTGAATTGAATCAATAACCAAAAAATGAGGCTCTACCTGATTTACTGCCTCTTCAATCCGTTCCATGTTTGTTTCGCTGAGGACATACAGCTCTGGTGATAATGCCTCAAGCCGATCAGCACGCAGCTTCGTTTGTCTGACAGATTCCTCACCGGAAATGTACAGGACTCGCAAACCTGCCGCTGTCATTGCATGAGACGTTTGCAGCAGCAGAGTTGATTTCCCAATACCCGGATCTCCGCCGACCAAAACAAGAGAGCCCGGAACGACCCCTCCGCCAAGCACTCGATTAAGCTCTTTAATTCCTGTCAGAATACGCGGTTCCTGATCACTCTCTATGTTTATGATGGGCTGCGGCTTTTCTTTACTATCAAAAAGGGAGGAATTCCTTCCCTGTGTCTTTACGATACTTTCTTTTTCCTCCACCATGGAGTTCCAGGACTGACAACCTGGACATTTACCGTACCATTTTGGGGCTTCATAGCCGCATTCTGTACAGTAAAATTTTGTTTTTACTTTAGCCACTTCACTTCTCCTTAATTTTTACACTTTTCGACTCTATTCTTTCTAAAGTGCAAATTCCGAATTTACTAAAAAAGGATTTAATAAAAGTTTAACACTGAATGCATTTTGACGTAAAGCTTAATTGCCAAACTTTACACCGGATGTATCTTCTCAATTTTTTTCACTCTTCATTACCTTAAAAAAGGGTCCTTATCGCTAAAGCGACAAGAACCCTTTCCAATATTTTTAGTTGTCTTTTATAGGACTATTAAGAAGAACTACTTGTTGTGGATACATTATTGTTTTTGGTAACTACCAGAGTACCCTCATTTTCATCGATGGTCAGAGAGTCCCCTTTCGTTACATTGCCTGTGAGCAGCTCTTCAGAGAGTTTATCCTCGATATGCTTCTGAATCGCTCTGCGCAGCGGTCTTGCACCGTAAGCAGGATCAAATCCTTCTTTGGCCAGGAACGCTTTAGCTTTATCTGTTAATTCGAAATCTACATCGTACTCCTGCAGACGCTTGCGAAGCTCCTCCGACATAAGGTTAACGATCTCAGCGATATGTTTCTCCTCAAGGGAATGGAATACGATGAGTTCATCAATCCGGTTAAGGAATTCAGGACGGAAGCTCTTCTTCAGCTCATCCATCACTTTACCCTTCATGTTGTCATAGTTTGCTCCCGCATCAACAACGGCTGTAAAGCCAAGTGTTGAATTACGTTTGATCGCATCCGCACCGACGTTTGAAGTCAAGATGATAAGTGTATTGCGGAAGTCAACCACACGACCCTTGGAGTCTGTCAGACGTCCATCTTCAAGAACTTGAAGCAGGATGTTGAATACTTCTGGATGGGCTTTTTCAATCTCATCCAAGAGAACAACAGAGTATGGTTTGCGGCGTACCTTTTCTGTAAGCTGACCGCCTTCCTCATAACCGACATATCCCGGAGGCGCTCCAACTAGTCTTGAAGTAGAATGCTTCTCCATGTACTCAGACATATCAATTCGAATGACGGCATTTTCATCACCAAACATCGCCTCAGCAAGCGCGCGGGCAAGCTCAGTTTTACCTACCCCAGTTGGTCCGAGGAAGATAAAGGAGCCCATAGGACGTTTAGGGTCTTTCAGACCTGCACGTGCCCGGCGAATCGCACGGCTGACTGCTTTAACAGCTTCATCCTGACCGATAACACGCTCATGAAGGATACCTTCCATGTTCATCAGACGATCGGTTTCTTCCTGTTTCAGCTTGTTCACAGGAACTCCCGTCCAGCTGGCTACCACTTGTGCGATATCTTCAGGCGTTACCTCAGAGTCTGTTCGCCCTTGTTTTTCTTTCCATTGATTCTTCGTTACATCCAATTCCTCGCGAATCTTCTGCTCTGTATCACGAAGTGCAGCCGCCTTCTCGAATTCTTGGCTTTGAACAGCAGAATCTTTTTCTTTACGAATATCATCGAGTCGATTCTCAAGCTGTTTAAGATTAGGCGGTACTGTATACGAATTAAGCCTTACTTTAGATCCCGCTTCGTCAATCAGATCGATTGCTTTATCCGGCAAGAACCGGTCTGTAATATAACGATCAGACAATTTAACCGCTTGTTCAATCGCTTCGTCCGTAATTTTCACACGGTGATGCGCTTCATAGCGATCTCTTAGACCGTGCAGAATTTGAATCGCTTCGTCAACGGAAGGCTGATCTACATTAATCGGTTGGAAACGGCGCTCAAGCGCAGCATCCTTTTCAATGTATTTCCGGTACTCATCCAGTGTAGTCGCACCGATACATTGCAATTCACCACGGGCAAGAGCCGGTTTAAGGATATTGGAAGCATCGATTGCTCCCTCTGCTCCACCTGCACCGATAAGCGTATGCAGCTCATCAATGAAAAGGATGATATTGCCTGCTTGACGGATCTCATCCATTATTTTTTTCAATCTGTCTTCGAATTCACCACGATATTTGGTACCTGCGACAACAGATCCCATGTCCAGAGTCATTACGCGTTTGTCACGCAGTGTCTCCGGAATTTCATTCGCGATAATTTTTTGGGCAAGACCTTCAGCAATTGCTGTTTTACCTACCCCTGGCTCACCAATAAGCACCGGATTGTTTTTTGTACGGCGGCTGAGCACTTGAATTACACGCTCAATCTCTTTGCTCCGTCCAATCACAGGGTCCAAATTGCCTTCTTTGGCGATGGAAGTAAGATCGCGAGCTAGGCTGTCCAGTGTCGGAGTGCTTACGTTCGCTTGCGCTCCGTTATGGCTAGACACCGCTTCGCTGCTTCCTAGCAGCTGCAGTACTTGTTGGCGGGCTTTATTCAAGCTAATGCCAAGGTTGTTCAGAACACGTGCAGCAACGCCCTCACCCTCACGGATAAGTCCGAGCAGAATATGCTCTGTGCCCACATAGGTATGACCCAGTTTGCGTGCTTCGTCCATTGACAATTCGATTACTTTTTTCGCACGCGGCGTATATGCAATGTTGGTAGGCTGCTCTTGACCACGGCCAATGAGCGTTTCTACTTCATCTTGAATTTTTTCAAGTCCTAGACCTAGACCGATGAGAGCTTTGGCAGCAATGCCTTCGCCTTCACGAATCAGGCCGAGCAAAATATGTTCGGTACCGATGTTATTATGACCTAAACGAACCGCTTCTTCCTGAGCCAAAGCCAGCACTTTTTGCGCTCGTTCTGTAAATCTTCCAAACATCATATTCCTTGCACCTCCACAGTTTAATTACACTTATCTATATCCAGGTTCCTTAAGAAGTCCTGGCCGACTTAGTCGGTATCATCCCAAGTCTTACGCCTTCTTGCTAGCTAAACACAAGAGTTCATAAAATGGGTTATTACTGCTAATAAACACTACAATTCATGCTTAAGCACATCCCGAATCATTTGTGCGCGGTAAATGTCTCTCTCATTCGGATCCATCACTTCGCCAAACTTCTTCTGTAGAAATCCCGGCTGTGTCATCACATTAAGCTCATTCATTTGAATGATCGTCGGTTTCTCAATCAACCCTAGATCAATACCTAGTCGAACGTCAGACAAACGCTGGAAGGCTTCCTTGGAGTCCATGATCACGGCATAGGATAAAATCCCGTAGGAGCGCATGACCCGGTCCATAATCCGCTGCTTCGAATCACGCATCAATCTTTCACGCGCGTTTCTTTCATGACCAATAATCTGAAGAACAACACTATATAAGTTCTCAATGATTTCGGCTTCCGATTGTCCTAATGTAATCTGATTCGAGATTTGAAACAGATTTCCTGTTGCCTCACTGCCCTCACCGTAAAATCCTCGTACTGTAAGCCCTACTTGTGAGACAGCCGTTAATACCCTGCTGATCTGCTTCGTCATCACCAGAGCCGGTAAATGCATCATAACAGAAGCTCGGAGCCCTGTGCCTACATTGGTCGGACAGCTTGTGAGGTAACCCCGTTTATCATCAAATGAATAATCAATATGGGCTTCAAACACGTCATCAATTGCCGATGCTCTCTTCCATGCCTCCTGCACCTGAAAACCTGGAAATAAACATTGGATACGCAAATGATCCTCTTCGTTCACCATAATACTGATGGACTCGTCTTCACTGAGGATGACTGCACCATTTCTGGAGTCATTCGCGAGATCGGGACTGATTAAGTGTTTTTCCACCAATATTTCTTTATCGAAATTATCCAGTTCATTAATATTCAGCACATGAAACTGACCGAAGTCATGAACATCTTCAAAATTAAGTACTTCGATTATGCTACTGAGTACCGCTTTTGATTGCTGGTCTGTAGCCAGCATAGGAAAAGGAAAGTCTTGCACATTACGTGCGACTCGTACCCGGCTGCTGATTACGATCTCTGAATCAGTAGCGGTGTTCCGCATCCAATCACTAAGTGGTTTTTCGGTAAACCGGATATCCGACATGGTGCATACCTCCTTACTTATTACCAAACTTTACTCCTGCGCTATCTCTTTTTCAAGCTCACGAATTTGATCTCGCAGTGTAGCAGCCTCTTCAAATTCTTGAAGGTTGATCTTCTCCTGCATTTCACGCTTCAATTCGTCTACTCTGCGTTTCAAATGGATCTTGCCTCCCACGCGAACCGGAACCTTTCCGACATGAGTAGTATTGCCGTGTACGCGTTTAAGAAGTGGATCCAATCGACTGGAAAAATAATTGTAGCAAGAGCTGCAGCCAAAACGGTTTAGCTTGCTGAACTGGCTGAAGGTCATGCCGCATTGTTCACAGCGAAGCGTTTCCGGCGATGGCGCACCAGCGGTTTTGTATTTACCGGATTCAAAATCCATTAGACCCGACAAGAGCCCATGAATTGAAAACCCATTGGAAATACCTGAGATATGATCTCCTTTTTCCTTGGCACAGCTTTCACAAATATGAAATTCCGTCTTCTCTCCATTCACAATTTTTGTAAAATGCAGAGTAGCCGCACGTTCATTACATTCTTGACAAAGCATGACCGCATACCTCCTTTGCTTCGCTTCCTAAATCATATGAACCTTCTTATTCATTTGCCCAAAATCGAGATCAACATCGCTTTTAACATTCGAGCACGAATCTGATCCCGATAGGGAAGCTTGATAAGCAGTACTTCTCTAGATATTGCCGCCTTGATCAAAGCAGCCTCTCTCCGGTTGAGGAACTTTGCTTCTTCCAGCTGATAGATAAGCCCCTCTGCCGCCGTCTGATTAATTTCGTCTCCGATATGCTGATGGAAATGACCACTTAAAGCAAACTGTGCCGGAAGCTCAACACGTTGAATGCGGATATATCCGCCTCCGCCCCGCTTGCTTTCCACCAGGTATCCTTTTTCAAGGGTAAACCTCGTGCTTATGACGTAATTAATCTGGGACGGTACACATGAGAACTTATCTGCGAGATCGTTTCGTTGGATCTCAATCATGCCATCAGAGCTATCCTGCAAAATATTTTTCAGATATTGCTCGATAATATCAGAAATATTACGCATTCTACATCCCCCACTATATTAGCCCCTTAAATAATTCTAAATTCAAAAAATCACAATAGTGATACAATTTAAGATCTAGCTCGAGTTAGAATGGATACATCGTCTCTAGATAAGCTTCTCATCTATTAAAATTACCCATTCATGAAGGAGAACGAATCTCCATTTTAAGTAAGTAAAGCTTGAGTTTCAGCCAACCCAATTTGAACATCTTTGATCTCTGTTGACTTTGACTTTCTTTGACTTTGTATTCATTATACCACATTATGTAGAATTCTCAAGTGGGGTTCCTTTTTTCATTTTTTCTCAATTTGCCATAAAATATGCGTCCCTAGAAAAAAACTCCCCTGAACTGTTCAGGAGAGCTAGTACGCTGAAGACATTATTAAAAAAAGTCCATAAAGAACGTTTGTCCTGCCGGAATTACGTTATCCAACTGGGTTGCTTTCAAAGGATTTCCTCCCAGTCGTTTCATTAAATAAAGTTCTCTAGGGCGTTTATACCCCATAAATATTGCTGTAAAGGTTTGAATATCACCTGACAAATCGGCTGTTTCTGTTGCCTCTCCATGTGACGATAATTGTTCGATGCTTCCTTGACCATCTTCATTCACGGTCAGCTTCCACAAGCCCTCATTCCAAGGAGCTGCCTGATCATCAACTTGAAGAATCAATTCTGTGTTACCGCTCACTTCAAACGAATACTGCGAAATAAAAGCCTTTAAATCTACAATACGCGCCATAAAGTAAGGAACAAGCTCCTGCTTCACTCTTGGTTCCGGCAGCAAAAAAGGCAGCTGATCATCTACAGGCACCATGCTGAGCTTAACCTGCTCCACTGGATGATTTGCAAAATAAGTCCATAAAGCACTTCGTGCTTCTTCATTTAAGTAGACAAATTCATCACATACCAGTTCTTTTTCTTTATTTTCATATAGAACATAACCTTGCGGCTCCCCCTCAGGAGAATAATATACTGCAGTATGTCCGTTGCCGCTTAGCACTGACCGCTTCCACCAGGTTTCATCACGAACTAATGTACCGTTATAGCGGCTCGCAAATGTTTGGTACATTAAATCAAGCAATGCAATGTCGGTTACGTCCCGTACAATCTTTCCTTCCACTTCTACTCTTGGCGGCAGTTGAGATGCCTCAATGACATACTTTTTATATTCAGCATAAACCTCCCACCCATACTTACGATAAAAAGGCACCAAAAAAGGATGCAGGAAGGACAGCGTCTGACCTTGGCTCTTCATCTCTTGAAGGGTATGCTTCAGCAATTTAGCAACGTGCCCTTTTCTCCGGTTCTCCGGCCACGTCGCAACGCCTGCAATTCCGCCCATATCAAATATTTTACCCTGTAAATACACTTTGAACGGGAATAGGGTCAGCTTGGCCTGCAGTACTCCTTCATCAAATAAACCCCAATATTGTTCAGGTATAAAGTGCTGTCTTCTAGCTTCTTTCTCTTCTGCAGACAGTGTGTATCTGAAGGCATATTCAGATAATTTGGTACTCACATCATATTCACTATGTTCCAATTGTCTAATTAGCATGTCCCACCTCGTTCTTCATATTGTTAAAACAACAGCAATAATCTAGTTTTTCATTATGTAGTGATGGTTCGGTAACAATGTGATCCGTCAGCAAAGAGTGTGTCAGATCTATATATAAAAGTCAAACAGAATAGTACATGAAATGAGCTTATAAAAATGTATACAAAAAAGACACTATCAATTTTAATCAATAGTGTCTTCTGTGTGCTTGGCAACGTCCTACTCTCCCAGGACCCTGCGGTCCAAGTACCATCGGCGCTGGAGGGCTTAACGGTCGTGTTCGGGATGGGTACGTGTGGAACCCCTCCGCTATCGCC
>JAMBOW010000012.1 GCA_023715865.1 Neobacillus mesonae | reverse complement strand
TGAGCCAGGATCAAACTCTCCAATAAAGTTATTGAAAAGAGCGATAAGCTCATTTAGAAAAACTGACGAGAACAAAAATGTTCTCAATTTAATACTCACTCGTTGTTCAGTTTTCAAAGATCAACTTTGTTTTCGTTGTTTTAACTTTCGTCGTTAACAACTTTTATATCATATCATGTTCGACTCAGAATTGCAAGCTATTTTTTTAAAAAGTTTTTAACTTCTTTTCTTAGAAGCTTGCCTGCCGTCTTGCTTGGTGGCTTTCTTGGCCGGAATTAGAATATACCATGTGTACGAATATTATGCAACCTTTTTTTATAAAAACTTTGAAACAATATAACGACCTATAGCATGTTTTCTTTTATACGATTATCATTCTTCAATACTCTACCTTCTAGATAAGACAAAAGAGCCGCTGCTCAATGAACAGCGGCTCTTTTGTCTTATCCAATAATAATTCGGCCTTCGGGATGCCGATACAAGCTCTTTGTCTGCTTTGGACGAATTGCATATGCAATCGTCAAAGGACCAATACGACCGATAAACATCGTGACGGCGATAATAAGTTTTCCCCACTCCGATAACTCCGGTGTCAGTCCAACAGACAATCCTACTGTACCTACCGCAGAAGCCGCTTCAAACATAATAGCAAGGAAAGGCGCATCCTCTGTAGTAAGGAGGAGCATGACTACAATCATGAATATACCCAGCGTAATTATAATGATCGTCATCGCTCTCATTAACAAACCTTGCGGTACACGATGCCTGAAGAACACGATGTCCTTTTGCCCGCGAACCATTGCTATGATGGCCCCAATCATGATAAGGAAGGTTGTCGTCTTAATACCGCCACCTGTCGATCCTGGTGAGGCACCAATAAACATAAGCAGAATAAAGAAAAACTGGGTTGCTGAACGCAGCTCCGTAATATCGATAGAACTTGTTCCTGATGAACGAGTAGATACCGATTGAAAGAACGAAGCATACAATTTGTGCACAAAATCCAATGACCCCAGTGTCTTCGTATTGGTAAACTCAAAAATAAATAGGACAAGGGCGCCCAAACCGATCAGAACCCCCGATACCGACAGAACCATTTTAGAATGCAGAGAAAGAACTCGCTTCTTCGGAAATTCAAACAAGTCGTTGAGTACAACAAAGCCCAGACCACCAGATATAACAAGAACTGAAGCAACAATATTAAACAACCAATCGCCCGCATAATTTATAAAGCTGTTGCCGAACAAATCGAACCCACCATTATTAAATAGCGAAACGGAATGGAATACCCCGTAATAAAACGCTTGCCCGAACGGCATCTCCACTGCCCAGCGCAGCGTAAAAATAATGGCAGCAACACCTTCAATAGAAAACGAAAAAATAAGTACCTTTCGTATAATGCGTACGACACCTTCCATCGTATCTGCATTAATGGCTTCTTTTAAGAGCAAACGATCCTTCAAGGAGAGTCTTCGTCCGAACAGAAGGGCAATTAGTGTTGCAATGGTCATAAAGCCGAGACCACCCAGCTGCATAAGTACCATAATGACAATCTCACCAAATAAAGTGAAGGTTGTTCCTACATCCACAACTATTAAACCTGTAACGCAGGCAGCTGAAGTCGCCGTGAACAGAGCATCCATAAAATGAAGAGACTGCCCGTTCTCATTAGCAATGGGCAGCATTAACAGAATCGTCCCAATAGCAATGATGGCAAGAATCCCGGCCACGAGTATAAACGGCGGCGAAGCAAAATTTTTAGTTATCCTTGTCTTCTTCAAAACGGATCTCGCCTTTCTGGTCGCTCCATACTTTCATGTTACTTAAAAGAGGAACAACCGAAAGCTTTATACGCTCAGTTGTCCCTCTATCTGCTTTATTCAATCAAATGAAATTAAATCTATCTAATCCCGCAGCGGGCGCAATTAATCTAACGCACGTGGACGCATATGTGGGAATAACAGCACGTCCCTGATGGAAGGTGCATTGGCTAGTAGCATAACAAGGCGGTCGATACCGATACCTAGTCCACCTGTAGGCGGCATACCGTATTCAAGCGCACGAATAAAGTCATCATCCATTTCATGTGCTTCATCGTTACCTTGCTCTTTCTCCAGAAGCTGTGCTTCAAAGCGTTGGCGTTGATCGATCGGATCATTCAGCTCGCTGAAGGCATTCGCATGTTCGCGCGCCACGATAAACAGCTCGAAACGATCTGTAAAACGCGGATCCTCTTCGTTCTTTTTCGCAAGCGGAGAGATTTCAACCGGATGTCCGTACACGAATGTCGGTTGAATCAAGGTTTCTTCAACAAACTCTTCGAAGAAAGCGTTCAAGATATGACCAAATGTCATATGCGGCTCAACTGGAACATGATGCTCTTTGGCCAATTGATGCGCTTCTTCATTAGTCATTTGCACGCTGAAGTCTACACCCTTAACTTCTTTGACTGCATCAACCATGGAGACGCGGCGCCATTTTGGAGTCAGGTCTACTTCATGACCTTGATAATTGATTTTTTGAGTGCCCAGTACTTCTTGAGCAATATGCGCGATCATGTTCTCTGTGAGCTCCATGATATCCTGATAATCAGCGTAAGCTTCATACAGCTCAATCATTGTGAACTCCGGATTATGGCGGGTTGAAACACCCTCGTTACGGTAAACACGGCCGATTTCATACACTTTTTCAAGACCGCCTACGATCAAGCGTTTCAGATGAAGCTCAATCGCGATACGCATATAAAGCTCCATGTCGAGCGCATTATGATGCGTAATGAATGGACGCGCTGCCGCTCCGCCTGCAATGGCGTGAAGTGTCGGCGTTTCTACTTCCAAATATCCGAGTGAATCCAGGTAACGGCGCATGGACTGGATAATTCTAGATCGAGCAATAAACGTTTGTTGTACGTCCTGGTTCATGATGAGATCTACATAACGCTGACGATAGCGCAGCTCTACATCTTTAAGACCTTGATACTTGTCCGGAAGCGGATAAAGTGATTTTGAAAGAACCTCAAGTTCTGTAACTTTAATCGAAGTTTCACCTGTTTTTGTCTTGAAGACAATACCTTTGACGCCAATGATATCTCCAAGATCAAGAATAGTAAACGCATCGTATTGAGTCTCAGGAACTGTGTCCTTGCGCACATAGATTTGAATCCGTCCGCTGAGGTCTTGAATATGCGCAAAGCTTGCTTTACCCATCGTCCGTTTAGCCATGATTCGGCCTGCTACAGTGACTTCAACATTTTTCTCATCAAGCTCTTCTTTAGTGAGGCCGTCATATTGTTTGAGAATTGCTCCTGCTTCACTGTTGCGCACATATTTTTTACCGAAAGGGTCAATACCCAATCCGCGAAGCTCGTCCAATTTAGCACGTCTAATTTGAAGCAGCTCGCTTAATTCTACCTCCGGGTGCATTGTTTCATCCGTCATTGCCCTGCTCAACTCCTTAGTTAATATGTATGCGTTCAAAAGCAACGCACGCCGATACTGAAAAAAAGCTTCCCCAAGGGAAGCTTCTAATCCTTATCCCGAAAACATGGTATTACTTCTTGATATCCACGATTTTATACTGGATGACGCCCGCCGGAACGTTAACATCAACGGTTGTCCCTTTTTTCTTGCCAAGGATTGCCTTGCCAACCGGGCTTTCATTCGAGATTTTATTTTGCAGCGGGTTCGATTCTGCTGTTCCGACAATCGTATATTCAACGACATCGCCGAATTCCAGATCTTCAACCGTTACTGTTGCACCAATTCCTACAGTGTCAGTATCGATTTCATCGCTGTTGATGATACGCGCATTACGGAGCATTTTCTCCAAAGTAATGATGCGACCTTCGATGAAGGCTTGCTCATTCTTTGCGTCTTCGTATTCGGAGTTCTCGCTAATATCACCGTAACCGATTGCTACTTTAATCCGCTCAGCAACTTCACGGCGCTTAACGGATTTCAGGTTCTCAAGTTCATCTTCTAGCTTCTTGAGCCCTTCCTGTGTAAGAATGACTTCTTTATCGCTCATCTCAACCGATTCTCCTGTCATGGGAATAATGTAAAACCATTTCAATTGCTTGTAAAAACAATATGCAAATCTTCAGAAAACAGAACACCTTGTTCTCTTGATGTAAAGTTTCGTTTTAAAGCTTCTTGCCGAATTTATACCAAAAAATTATAGGGGAACGATATTCAAAAGTCAATGTTGGCCCCTAGCGTTTACTGGAAATCAATATAAAATTATACAAATAATTAACACGCGCAGTCCGTATCGGCGATTTCTGCCTCGATTTCCTGTTGATTCTCTGCATCGCCTACGTCGTTTTTAGGCAACTGCTCTAGGAAATTCATTAGAATGGACACCATTTCATCCCGCTTTGTCTCTTCCATAATGGCATCTTTAATACGAGCAGAGCCTTTTACCCCTTTCAAATACCAGGACAAGTGCTTACGCATTTCGCGTACAGCGACACTCTCTCCTTTAAGCGCAATAAGCCGGTCCATATGCAGGATAGCAATACGAATTTTTTCTTCCGCATCTGGATCTGGCAATAAAACACCTTTCTCCAGATATTCAATTGTCCGGTACAGCATCCAAGGGTTTCCGAGCGCGGCACGTCCAATCATGACACCATCTACTCCGGACTCCTCCAGTCTGCGTTTCGCTTCCTCAGGAGAGGAAATATCACCGTTTCCAATAATCGGAATGGAAACCGATTCCTTGACTTTCTTTATAATGTCCCAATCTGCGTAGCCGGTATACAGCTGCTCCCTTGTTCTTCCGTGCAATGCAATGGCTTTGCCGCCGGCACTCTCTACAGCACGTGCATTTTCCACGGCATACACATGATCGTGATCCCAACCGATACGCATTTTTACGGTTACAGGCTTCGATACAGCATCCACCACGGCAGACACCATTTCATAAATTTTGTTTGGATCAAGCAGCCATTTTGCACCGGCATCACTTTTGTTGATTTTTGGTGCAGGGCAGCCCATGTTAATGTCGATAATATCGGCATTTGTCTCTTGGTCTACAACCTTCGCCGCACCCACAAGCGTATCACGGTCTCCTCCAAAAATCTGCAAGCTGAGCGGCTTTTCCCGTTCATCTACAAAAAGCATCTCGCGTGTCCGCTTGTTTCCGCTCAGTATCCCTTTATCGCTAACCATCTCCGCACATACGAGCCCTGCACCGAATTCCTTCGCAATCAGACGGAAAGCAGGGTTGCTGACTCCGGCCATGGGCGCAAGAACGACCTGGTTCTTCATTTCAATATCTGCTATTTTAAGCATGAGACTTCATTCACTCCCTTCCCTATTGTTCTAGAATGGATCTATCTATAGCGTTTAAAACCTTTTCTTTACGTTATTTATAAAAACTTCGGGATGCTAGCTCTGAAACTCAGCAACCGAAACTTCTAGAGCTTCCGCAATGACAGCAAGCTGCTCATCAGTCGGCTTACGGGTTCCCCGTTCAAACATGCCCAGCATGGCAAGGGAAATACCTGACCGCTCCGCAAGTGATTGCTGTGTATAGCCCTTTAATTTTCGGAAAGCGCGGATTCGTCGGGCCAGTTGCATGTTTTCCACCGCTGTATTCCATCCCTTTCATCCAGTCTCTCAAGAGCTGTTTGTACATAAGTAAAAATATCTCCCGATTGCGGAGTTATAACATCTGACAGAGGAACAAGCACAAAAGCTCGCTCCCCCATTCTCGGGTGAGGCAATATGAGCTGTTCCGTATTCATTTCTATGCCTGTGTACCACAGCAAGTCAAGGTCAGCCGTTCTTGGACCCCATCTGATGTCACGAACTCTTCCCAGTTGCTTCTCGATGTCCAGCATTAAAGAAAGCAGCTGTTCTGGAGCAAGCGTCGTCTCTACAGCAACCGCCATATTGATAAAGGCAGGCTGGTCCACATATCCAACAGGATCTGTCTCATATAAGTCAGAGCACTTAATCACTTTAACTTGGTCGTCTTTATTAAGCAGGGTGATGGCGGTCAAAAGGGTTTGTTCACGATCCCCCAAATTAGCCCCTAAAGCAATATAAGCCTCTGACGGATCAGAGGTTTGGTGTGCATTCATGAATCGTTATCCCACTTTCCTAGTGCGATGAAGTTCTACAGTTACTCCTCCAAAATGAATGTCAAACGGAGGGTGCGGCTTTGTTACTTTAACAATAAGCGCATTGACATTAGTATAAGTCTCGAGGAGCGAAGATGCAATATATTCGCCTAAAGCTTCAATTAACTGGAACGATTTATTCTCAACAATATCCTTTACTAGTGCATGAATTTCTGCATAATTAATCGTCTTATTTAAATCATCGCTGCTTCCCGCTTCCTGCAGATCCATATCCAGCTCAAGATCAATATAGAAGCGCTGGCCCAGCTTGCGTTCCTCTTCAAATACACCATGATATCCGAAATACTCCATCCGGTGCAGCTTCATTTTATCCATTATGTCATCTCCTTTATAGCTTGATACAGCATGGCATCACACATATCTACCGTCCGCTTAATCTTCGCTACATCATGTACCCGAACGATTTGTGACCCCTGCGCTATGCCGAAAGCAACTGTGGCTGCCGTCCCTTCAACCAAATCATCAACAGGCAGATTTAATGTATTGCGGATAAATCTTTTACGTGATGTCGCAAGCAGTACCGGGTAGCCTAAGTTTGCCAAATCCTCAAGGGCAGTCATCATCAATAAATTATGTTCGTAGGTTTTTGCAAAACCGATGCCAGGGTCAAGAATAATGTTGTTCTTATCTACCCCTGCCGCTAAGGCAAGATCAATGCTCTCCTGTACATCATGCAGCGCATCACTTACAAAATCCTTATAGTCCTTATTGTCCCTGTTATGCATAAGGATGATCGGACAACCCAGCTCTTTTGCCAGAGGAGCCATCAGCGGATCAGCCTTACAACCCCAAATATCATTAATAATATGAGCCCCTGCTTCAATGGCAGCTCTCGCTACCCCTGACTTATATGTATCAATGGATAGCGGAATATGAGGAGCGCGCTCAGATATGGCTTTGATAACAGGGACGATCCGCGCAATTTCTTCTTCATCGCTGATGACAGTATGACCAGGACGTGTTGATTCTCCTCCGATATCGATCATATCTGCGCCTTGTTCATATAGATCAAGCGCATGGGATACAGCATGCTCTACCTCATAGTACCTGCCGCCATCGGAAAAGGAGTCGGGCGTTACGTTCACAATCCCCATAATGAGTGTTCTTTCACCGAGCGTAAGCTTCATTTCTCCCTTTTGATACGTACGCTTATATATTCTAGGTTGTAACATCTCTCCTACCCGCCTTTATTCGATATAGATTTAACAGCCTTCTCGTCACAGGACCCATCCGTCCATTGGATACCACCGACAAAGCTCCAGCTTCACTTGATGCTGCTTTGCCCCGTAACTTCTCATCATCCGGCAGATCTAACAGTGTTGTAATCGGAACGAGTTCCTGAATAGAGCTTGTCATAAAAATTTCGTCAGCACAGCGCAGCTGCTCCCAAGTAAACCGTCCCTCATTCACTTGAACATTCAATTCTTGGCAAACCTCCAGCACAGCTTCTCTCGTAATGCCCGGCAAAATGCCGGTCGACAGCTCCGGGGTGTAGACTGTACGTTCTTTAACGAAAAACAGATTGCTGACCATTCCTTCTGCAAGATGCCCTTCCTGTGTGAGCATTAGTCCTTCCGCTTGCTTCTGAACCGCCCGCTCATACTGCATAAGCTCCCGCTTCGCCAAAATATTATTCATATAATGCAGCGATTTATAACGCACACTGCCCTCTGGTGTATTCCGCCTTATGCGAAGGAGCTGCAGTGCTTTGCCTTTCTCATACCAATCTTCAGACATCTCAGGTAATGATTTAGCGAAAATAATGTGATTCGGCATTGAATAGTTTCCCGGCGGAAGTCCCAGCAGCTCTTCGCCTGCAGAGACGGTATAGCGGATATAACCATCCTGAAGTTCATTTGCCCTGAGCAGCTTGCTGACCAAATGTGTAATCTTATCAGGATCAGGCGTAAAAGGAATACCCAGCTCCTTGCATCCTTCACTCATTCGCTTCAAATGGTGTTCCAATAAAGATGGGATCCCCTGATATGTACGAAAGGTCTCAAATAAACCGATGCCATACAAGAAGCCGTGATCCATTACAGGGATCGCGGCTTGCTTCAAATCAATCAATTCTCCATTAAAAATAGCATATTTCATTTTATACCCGCTGCTTCTTGGTGCGTAGAAAATTGCGCAGCATCTGATGTCCATAGTCAGTGACAATCGATTCAGGATGGAACTGCACACCCTCAATCGGGTACTCTTTATGCCGTAGACCCATGATCTCTCCCTCTTCCGTTTCCGCCGTGATTTCCAGG
Organism: Neobacillus mesonae; assembly: GCA_023715865.1. Lineage (GTDB taxonomy): Bacteria > Bacillota > Bacilli > Paenibacillales > Paenibacillaceae > Paenibacillus. Next base: position 55,551 of record JAMBOW010000012.1, on the reverse strand, counting down.
CAGTCCGGCAAGCTGTCACGCTCTACCAGAAGGGAATGATATCTTGTCGCTGTAAAAGGTGTCGGCAGACCTTCAAACACCGATTGTCCTTCATGATGAATAGGAGAAGTCTTGCCATGCATGAGCCGTTCTGCTCTAATGACCTTCCCTCCAAATGCCTGACCTATCGCCTGATGTCCAAGACATACACCAAAGATCGGAATTTCACCTTTAAAGTGCGTCAGCACATCCAGGCTGATCCCTGCTTCATTCGGGGTACATGGGCCCGGCGAAATCAATATATGATTCGGCGCAAGCGCCTCAATGCCTTTAAGGTCAATTTCGTCGTTTCTTCGAACCTCAATTTCCTCACCTAGCTCACCTAAATACTGTACGAGGTTATACGTAAAAGAATCATAATTATCAATAACTAGAATCATAATTTAATTAACCTCCTCTAATCTCTTCTCAGCTATGCTTTAATATAACGCTCTGACTGCTCTAAAGCAGCTTCTTCACTGTATTGTACCGCCTTCATGACGGCGCGTGCCTTGTTCTTTGATTCCCTGTACTCCCGGTAAGGATCTGAATCAATAACAATACCCGCCCCGGCCTGAATGTAACCTATTCCATCTGCTACCGTCAAGGTCCTAATAACAATATTCAGCTCCATATCCCCATGGTAGCCGATCCAGCCGATCGAACCTGTATAAGGTCCCCGTCGGACAGGCTCCAGCTCTTCGATAATTTCCATTGTACGTACCTTAGGCGCACCTGTGATGGTGCCTCCCGGGAAAGCAGCTGCGATAACATCGAATGCATTTTTACCATCTGCAATTGTGCCTTCCACTTGGGACACAAGGTGCATGACATGAGAGTAATATTCGATTGTCATTAGCTCAGGCACTCTGACGGAACCATACTTTGCGACGCGGCCAATATCATTTCTTTCCAGATCAACGAGCATAATGTGCTCTGCCCGCTCTTTCTCTGTATGCAGCAGCTCGTCAGCCATTTTCCGGTCTTCTTCAGGTGTTGTTCCTCTGCGCCTTGTACCGGCAATCGGCCTTGCTACAACTTGTCCGTGATCCAGCTTCACCAGCAGTTCAGGAGATCCGCTGACCAGCTCAAATTCAGGCGTGCGAACATATCCCATATATGGAGAAGGGTTGAGCACGCGAAGCCATTCGTATACATCTTCCGGCGAAGTATGAAGCTTTTTTTGCTGACGAAGAGACAGGTTTACTTGGAACACATCGCCTTGACTGATATAACGCTGAACCTTACGAACGGCCTCTTCAAATGAACTCTGGGCAAAGGAAGAATCCCAATCTGCTGTGACATCAACAGACGCGTCTCCCTGCTTCTCGGCCTGCTCGATCCGCTTTAACCGCTGTTCCACTTCTTCCTTGTACTTCGAAGCATTAGCAGCATTAATAAACCCCTCAGCCTTTAACAGCATGTGTTCTGCCCTGATTTCTGCTTCATGGAATTGTTCTTCAAGGGAGGAATCCTCTTGCATCAGCACATGGACAGCACAGTATAACATTTCGTTCTCATGATCGAGCATCCATACCTCATCAAATCGCATCCACATATAATCCGGAAGCTCAGGGTCATCCTTCGCTATATTTGGCAGCTTCTCAAGCGAGCGGGCAATATCATAGCTCAAATAGCCGACAATACCGCCTGAGAATGGAGGAATGCCATCAACCTGAGGAGCCTTGTATGGGCTGAGCCATTCTTCAAGAATAGGCAGAGGGGCACCTTCCATGACCTTGGTGAACTGCTCATCACCTGTCTGCATCGTCAATTGTTCTATCTTTGCTTTACTGCCTTTGCCTGTAATGACGGACTCGGGCTCCAGCCCTAAATAGGTGTATCTGCCGTCCTTGCCGCTCTCCATTACAAATGCATAAGGGGAAGCCTGCTCCCACGCAGGTTTCCACGAGCTAAGCTTGGCCCCTTCAGGAAGAGGTTTGCTTATGACATATGGAAGCACAGTCCAGTTCTCTGTATTCCAGACCTGCCAGCGATCATAAGTCGTAATTACTTTTTTCATGTAAAATCTCTATCCTCCAACTGCCTGATCTATTGTTTGTAAGTATACTAGAGCGTGCCTCTTTTTGAAAAGAGTTTCCATCTCTTAGGCCTCTTTGTTCATCGTAAACGTAGACAAATGAAAAAGACCGCAGACAAACTAGGTTAAGTTAGTTTGCCTACGGTCTGCCCCTCAGCCCTTATCATTGCCAGAGCCATGAGTAATATTCCGTATATACAAGAGAGAAGCTACAGCTTACCCTTCAAAGTTATAAAGAGGTGTGCTCAAGTAGCGTTCACCGTTACTTGGTACAATTGCGACAACACGCTTGCCTTCTCCAAGCTGCTTCGCTACTTGAAGAGCTGCACGGATGGCTGCACCGGAGGAAATACCCGCAAGGATCCCCTCTTCTTTAGCCACTTGGCGTGCTGTTTCAAATGCCTCATCATTCTCAATATGGATAATCTCGTCGTAGATATCTTGATTCAAAATTTCAGGAATGAAGTTCGCACCAATCCCTTGAATTTTGTGCGGTCCTGGTGATCCTCCAGCAAGAATTGGGGAAGATGCAGGCTCAACAGCAACAATTTTAATATCAGGATAGGCTTCTTTCAATACTTCACCAGCACCTGTAATTGTACCGCCGGTACCGATACCTGCAATGAATGCGTCCAATGTTCCGCCGATGGAACCGATCGCTTCTACAATCTCAGGTCCTGTTGTTTCACGGTGAATTTTCACGTTCGCTTTGTTCTTGAACTGTTCAGCCATGAAATAGTTCGGATTTTCTTTTACGATTTCTTCTGCTTTCTTAACCGCTCCGTTCATACCTTCCGCACCCGGAGTCAGTACCAGTTCTGCACCGTAAGCACGAAGCAGATTGCGACGCTCCAAACTCATTGTTTCAGGCATAACAATAATTACACGATATCCTTTAGCTGCAGCTACCATCGCCAAGCCAATACCTGTGTTGCCGCTCGTTGCTTCAACAATTGCATCACCCTGCTTGATACGGCCTTGCTTCTCCGCTTCTTCTACCATACTAATCGCAATACGGTCTTTAACGCTTGCTCCTGGGTTTTGATATTCAAGCTTAACGTACACTTCTGCGCTGCCCTCAGGAACAACTCGATTTAGACGCACAAGCGGTGTGTCTCCGATCAGTTCAGTAACGTTATTGACAACTTTAGCCATGATAAATTGACCTCCTTGAGATAGATAAGATATAAAGAATGCTGCTGCTTCTTAGACATGAATATAGATTCTAGGCTGTTAAAATGACCGGATTTTGTAACGCTCAAGAGGCCACAAAACCGAATTCATACAGTTTGAATAAAAAATATGGATATATTTCCGACTAAAACAGTAGGTATTTCTTTTTTAATATTATCAACCTTGAGCTTACTTGTCAATATTGCTCAAAAAAAATACTTTGACTTGGGACTTTCGCCCGTCGTCAAAGTATATTGTATGCCTCGCGTATGAAATCCATCCTTGTTTAGGAGGCTTTTTCAAGATCTGCCAGAACCTCTGCTCCATATTTATCGCGAAGTCTCTTCTCTACCTCAGAGAGCGGACCAGCCTCGCTTAGCGCAAGCATTCGACGAATTTCGTCCATCGCCTGCTCACGAGTTATGGCATTCTCTTCATTAATATCATTTAGGCGGATAATGACATAGGATCCATCGATGAGAAGAGGTCCTGCTGCCTCCCCAACCTCGAGCTCCTTGGCAACATCCATCATTTCCTTAGGCTGAAAAGGATCATCTTCATCGATAAGTCCAAGTCTGCCCTCGGTTTCCTTGCTATATTCATCTGTAGAAAGCTCCATGGCAAGTGACTCGAAGCTCTCGCCCTGCTCAAGACGTGAAAAGATAAGCTCTGCTGTCTCCCTATCATTAACTTGGATCATTGAAAGATCATACTGTCGTTTTGGAGTGTAGCTGTCCTGATGCTCTTCATAGTATTGCTCCACTTCTGCATCATTTACCTCAATACCATCAGTTGCAATTTTCTCTAAAAGGATGTGATAGGTTGCTTCTGCCTTCAAATCTTCTGTACTGAGGCCAAACTGGGTGAGCATCTCTTTATAAAATGCTTCTTCCGAAGTATAGCCTTCCATCGTCTCGGCAAGTTCAGCATTTACTTCTGCTTCGGTAATGGTTAACCCTTTTTCCTTGGCTTCCTCTAGAACAGCTAGACGATTCAGCATTTCAGTCAGGATATTTTTACCGTACCTTGTCTTAAGCACATCAACCCATTCTTTCTCATTAATCACCTGTCCGGCAATTTTGGCAACGGCTTCTTCATTTTGCCGATCCCCTTCATTAGAAGCAGTGCCCATCCCCTGAAGAATAAAGGTCCCCATCATGATGACCCCTACGCTCAGAACAACAACGGTTACCCATAATCCCTTTTCCCGTTTCCTCATCCCATCTCATCTACCCCATAACGGATTAGCTTTTGGCTTGCTCTAGAATCGCTTCAAGATCCTCTTTCCCGAATTGATAAGCCTCATTGCAAAAATGACATACGACTTCTGCTTGTCCCTCTTCAATCAAGTTCGTCAGTTCCTCTTCTCCCAAAGAAACAAGGGTTTGTTCTACACGCTCGCGTGAGCATTGGCATTTAAACACAATATCCATATGATCGTGAATCTCGACATCAGGTAAAATCTTGCGTAACATATCTTCAACCTCAAGACCCTGATCAAGCAGTGTCGTTACAGGAGGCAGGGTTCCAATCGCTTTCTCAATCACTGTAATTTCATCATCGCTTAACCCTGGCAGCAGCTGTACGATAAAACCGCCAGCTACGATGACTGAGTTGTCCGTGTCTACAAGAACTCCAAGTCCCACTGCAGACGGAGTCTGTTCCGAGGTTGCAAAATAGTAGGTAAAGTCTTCGCCAAGCTCACCCGAAACAATCGGAATGCTGCCACGGTAAGGCTCCTTTAAGCCCAAGTCCTTGATGACGTGGATGTATCCTTCAGTACCAACGGCACCGGCTACATCCAGTTTACCCATGCTGTTACTCGGGAGGTGAATATGGGGTTCATTTACGTAGCCTCGAACCTCTCCCTTTGCATTCGCATCGGCAACGATTTGTCCGACTGGGCCATCACCTTTTACCTGTATAGTTAATTTCTCTTCGCCTTTGAGCATTGCACCCATTATAGCTGCCGCTGTAACCGTTCGCCCCAAAGCCGCCGTTACAACTGGGAATGTATCGTGTCTTCTGCGGAGTTCTTCCACCAAGTTTGTTGTGCTGACGGCAAAAGCGCGCACACGTCCGCCAAGCGCTGTACCGCGCACCAAGTAGTCCTTCTTGTTGTTATCCATGTTTGTAAAAAAGCCTCCCCTTTGGGTAATATCGATCGGTATCCATTTTATAAGACAGGCAGCCAAGTCTTGGCTGCCTTTTATATTCGTGTACAATGATGTGACCATTTCTGTACTTTCTTTATTGTAATCGAAAAAGATAACGGAATAAAGGCGCCAAAGGTCGTGCCCCATTCCATTATCTTTTTTAAGGAGAAAATTATGTTTATCCCTTGTTTCTTTCGTAAATAATTCTAAGCCCTTCAAGGGTCAGCATAGGGCACACTTCTTCGATCGTCTTGGTTTCGCTTGCGATAAGCTCTGCCAATCCGCCTGTGGCGATGACCTTAGGTTCTGCCTCCATCTCTTCCTTGATGCGCTCCACGATCCCGTCTACCTGTCCCGCATAACCGAAAATAATGCCGGCCTGCATCGCATGCACCGTATTGCGTCCAATAACTTTCTTCGGCTTTTCCAGTTCAATTCGAGGGAGCTTGGAAGCTCTTTGATACAACGCCTCTGTGGAAATTCCGATTCCCGGGACGATGGCTCCTCCTAAATAATTGCCCTCTGCATCGATACAATCAAACGTGGTAGCCGTGCCGAAATCAACAACCACCAGCGGGCACTGATAACGATCAATAGCCGCTACCGCATTCACGATACGGTCTGCACCCACCTCGCGCGGATTCTCATAGCGAAGATTGAGTCCCGTCTTAATCCCGGGACCTACCAGAAGCGGTTTTTTACCTACATATTTTACGCACATCTCCTCAAGTACATTCACAAGCGGTGGAACAACTGAGGATATAATAACGCCTTCTATATCAGAAGCCGATATACCTGACATACGGAACAAGTTATGGATCAATACACCATACTCATCTGTAGTAGATTGTCTCGACGTGCTGATGCGAAAATGGTGAAGCAGCTCACGCCGCTTATAAATACCAAGTACAATATTGCTGTTGCCTACATCTACGACAAGAATCAAAGAGGATTATCCTCCTTTCTTTTCATTCAAATCTAAACTGATATCGAGACTCTCAAAGGAGTACGTTAATCTCCCAACTGAAATGATATCCACTCCCGTCTCTGCAATACCACGAATTGTAGTAAGCGAAACATTGCCCGAAGCCTCTATTTTAACATGAGGAGCCCGGCTGTGAATATGCTGAGTTGCTTCCCGCATCATTTTTTCGTCCATATTATCCAGCATAATGATATCGGCACCCGCTTCAAGTGCTTCATTCACCTGTGCAATTGACTCTGTCTCTACTTCAATTGTCATCGTATGGGGAATGGCAGCTCTTGCCCGCTCAACCGCCTGCTTGATTCCACCTGCACCCTTGATATGGTTATCCTTGATCATCACCGCATCATATAGACCAAAACGGTGATTATGACCTCCCCCTACTCGGACAGCATATTTCTCCAGCAAACGATGACCCGGGGTTGTTTTTCGCGTATCCACAAGCCTTGTAGACAAGCCCTCCAAAGCATCGACGTAGGAACGAGTTCTGGTAGCAATTCCGGATAACCTCTGCAGCAGATTAAGGGCTAATCTTTCGCCGGTCAGAATTCGATGTGTGCTTCCTTCTACTTCTGCCAGAATGGTCCCTCTTGTTACAGCATCCCCATCTTGAGTGTAAGCCGTAAACTTTAGATCGGGATCAACAATCTGAAAAACAAGCTGAGCTATAGAAATGCCGGCTATAATGCCTTGATCCTTTGCATGGATGACAGCCTTTGACTGATGATTCGAAGGGATCGTAGACATCGTTGTTACATCTCCAGCCCCTACATCCTCTTGAAGCCACTGTTTAATTGATTCCGATAATACTTCATTATATCCATTAAGCATGACTTACTTCCTCCACAATTTCTCGTTCGCGCTGCTGGATGGTATGCTTTTGCCAAAATGCATCATTACGCTCCGGGTAATCCTCCCGATAATGAGCGCCACGACTTTCCTTTCGATATAAGGCACCCTCTGTGACCAGATGGGCACAAGTCAGCAAATTCGCGAACTCATATTGTTCTTGCTTATCAAGTTTCGTGTGAAAAATGGAAAATTCTTTTTTAAGCATCTCTCTTCCGATCAGCAGGCTTGATTCTTTCCTGCGGAGACCGACTCTGCGAACCATTGTCTTTTGCAATGCGAGCCGGCGGGCATCTATAGAAGCATCTTTTGATGCTTCAAGTGGTCTCTCAATTTGAAATAGTGAACTGCTCTGTCTGGCAGCCGGAAGCTCACGAATCCGTTCCACTATCCTCTTTCCAAACACAATGGCCTCGGATAAAGAATTGCTCGCCAGTCGATTGGCACCGTGCACACCGGTCGAGGAGACTTCTCCGCAGGCAAACAGGCGGGGAATGCTGCTCTCACCATGCAGGTCGGTCTTGACCCCGCCCATCATGTAATGTGCAGCCGGCGCCACCGGAATCCAGTCTGTGGTCATATCAAGTCCGTAACTCATACAGGTCTCGTAGATCGTTGGAAAGCGGTGTTTAATAAGCTCAGGCGTTTCATGTGTAATATCAAGATAAACATGTGTCGCTTTGGTCTCTTCCATCTCGCTCACGATCGCACGGGCAACTACATCCCTTGGGGCAAGCTCCAGTTGATGGTGATAGCGCTCCATAAACCTCTCACCATGTAAATTGCGAAGAACAGCACCTTCCCCTCGGACAGCTTCAGAGATTAGAAACCTAGGCGCTCCAGGATAGCAAAGCGACGTAGGGTGAAATTGAATAAACTCCATGTCCCGAATTTCAGCGCCTGCCCGGTATGCCATAGCTACCCCATCCGCAGTTGCTACCTCCGGGTTGGTGGTATATCGATAAAGCTGACCTGCTCCGCCGGAACAGAGAACAACAGCACTCGCTTTAATAAATGTACGCTGCCCATTCGCATCCTGAACGAGTGCACCGACGCACTCGCCTTCGCTTGTAATTAAGTCAATTACAAAATGCTCATCCCATACCTTAATGGATTGATGCTCAGCCACTTGCTTGGCTAAAGCTCTAACAATTTCAAAGCCCGTTGCATCCCCGTTAGCATGCAAAATTCGGCGATGACTGTGAGCACCTTCCTGTGTCAAAGCAAGCTCGCCATTCTCTACATCAAAGGCCGTTCCCAGTCGTATCAGGTCCTGAACGCCCTCCGGGCCTTCACTGACCAGCACCCCAACGGCCTCACTCCGGCATAATCCCGCTCCTGCAGTTAACGTGTCCTGCATATGATACACCGGTGAGTCGTCTTCAGCGGTCACGGCAGCGATTCCGCCCTGTGCATACCTCGTGTTACTCTCAAGGAGTGATTTCTTAGTAATCAAGAGAACCTCTCGATCCCTGCCTGCCTCAATGGCTGTGTATAGACCAGCAATACCGGAGCCAACAATCAGAATGTCTGTTTCGATTTGAGGCAGCTCATTCAGATCAAAATTAACCAAGTAAGAAGGAATCATTGTCAGGCATCTCCTGTCTCTTAGTAAAAGTGGCTTTACTGCTACCTCGTGAATTATTTCACCTGCAACATACGCTCAAGGGACAAACGTGCTCGGTCGGCCACATCCTGAGGCACGTAAATTTCAGGCTTCATCGTTTCAAGTGCCTTAACCAGCTTCTTGAGATTATTCACTTTCATATTTGGACAGACCAAGAACTTTGTTGCGAAATGAAACTCTTTATCCGGACTATCCAGGCGCAGCTGATAACCCGTTCCGTCTTCCGTTCCTACAATGAACTCCTTGCAGTCTGAATTTTTACAATATTCCAATATTGCTGTCGTGCTCCCTACAAAATCACCCATCTCTACGACTTCAGGGCGGCATTCCGGGTGAACAACAAACTGCGCATTCGGGTATTTAGCTCTCATCTCCACCACATCTTTAACAGTCAGCATATCATGCGTGTTACAATACCCTTCCCATATAATCATGTTCTTGTCTGTATGCTGCTGCACATAATGACCTAGGTTCTTGTCTGGAACCCATATAATTTCCTCTGCATCCAAAGATTGAATCACATTGACTGCATTCGAGGAAGTACAGCAAATATCTGTCTCGGCCTTAATTTCGGCTGAGGAATTTATATATGTAACCACCTTCGCGTTCGGATGCTGTGCCTTTAACTTGCGCAGCCCATCCACATTCACCATATCAGCCATTGGACAGCCGGCTCTTTCATCAGGAATAATTACTTTTTTGCCAGGAGCCAAAATCTTGGCGCTCTCGCCCATAAAATGAACACCGCAGAACACAATGACATCGGCATCCGTCTGTGCCGCCTTTTGAGCGAGCAGGAATGAATCACCCCGAAAGTCAGCTACCTCCTGAATTTCATCACGCTGATAATAATGAGCCAAAATAATTGCATTGCGCTCTTTCTTTAATACCTTAAGACGCTCTTTCAGTTCACGATTCATTTCTGCCTTACGCTCTAATGCCAAAGCTTCCACTTGAAGACCCTCTCCTTTTATAGGCGACAACAAAAAGATTCCGCTTTCACAATGGTTTTGCTATCGCTTGTTATTCGATTCACAAAGTACAACAAATTGGTGCCATCGGTTTACACCTAATTTACATGGCGTTCTCCTCTGTGTCAATTCACAAAATTGTCGCAAATCTGGGGCGCCAGGCTGTAATATAACAAAAAAACCGGAGAACGCTCGTGCGTTCTCCGGTTTAGTCTCATTTTATGCAAAATTTATTACGTAGTAGGTTTGTTATCATCTGGCGTGCTTGAATCTCCCGAGTCTTGCCCAGGTGAATTTGTGTCAGGTTCTGTCTGACTAGGGCCATCGTTGGAAACATCGCCAGGTTGAGATCCGTTGTTCTCTTTCCCTTGGATACGGACGCGCACATCACCGACATTGTCGATAACTGGCTCACCGCTCTCAGAGGAACCTCCAGACGTATCTGAACCATCTTCCGTAATTGCACCTTTCTCAATCAATTGCTTGATATCTTCAAGATCGAGTGTTTCTCTCTCAAGAAGCGTTTGAGCGATAAGGTGTACTTCTTTGGAATACTTGGTAAGCAATTCTTTTGCTTTGTCATAGGACTCCGTAATCATACGTCTCATTTCTTGGTCGATTTCATGGGCAATAGCGTCACTGTAGTTCTGCTCATGTCCAAAGTCGCGTCCCAAGAATACTTGTCCTTGTGAGTTACCAAATTGAAGTGGCCCCAATTTCTCACTCATTCCGTATTCCATAACCATGCTGCGAACAATGCCTGTTGCTTGTTGGAAGTCGCTGTATGCGCCAGTTCCAATCTCACCGATAAAAATCTCTTCAGCAGCACGGCCTCCGAGCAAACCGGTAATACGATCCAAGAGTTCAGGCTTCGTTGCAAGCATGCGGTCTTCTTTAGGCATCATGATGACATATCCGCCCGCACGTCCGCGAGGGACGATGGTTACTTTATGAACCATATCGGCATGTTCCAGGAAGTAGCCGACAATGGTATGACCCGCTTCGTGATAAGCGACAATACGTTTCTCGCGGTCGCTCACTACGCGGCTCTTCTTCTCAGTACCCACAATAACGCGGTCAATGGCTTCATCCATTTCACGCATAGAAATATCTTTACGGTTACGTCTCGCAGCAAGAAGAGCTGCTTCATTAAGCAGGTTCTCCAGGTCTGCACCTGTAAATCCGGTAGTACGCTTCGCAATAACATCCATCTTAACGTCTTTCGTAAGCGGCTTGTTGCGTGCATGTACTTTCAGAACTGCTTCACGGCCTTTAACGTCCGGACGATCTACCGTAATTTGACGGTCAAAGCGTCCTGGGCGGAGAAGGGCTGGGTCAAGAATATCTTGACGGTTCGTCGCAGCGATAATAATAATTCCTTCGTTTGCACCAAAGCCGTCCATTTCAACGAGCAATTGGTTGAGCGTTTGCTCACGCTCGTCATGACCGCCGCCGAGTCCGGCACCGCGCTGACGACCTACCGCATCAATCTCATCGATAAAGATGATACAAGGTGCATTTTTCTTCGCATTCTCAAACAAGTCACGTACACGGGACGCACCGACACCGACGAACATTTCGACGAAGTCAGAACCCGAAATACTGAAGAACGGTACGCCTGCTTCACCCGCAACAGCACGTGCAAGAAGCGTTTTACCTGTTCCCGGAGGCCCGTTAAGCAGAACCCCTTTTGGAATTCTTGCGCCAACTGCTGCAAATTTACGAGGATCCTTCAAGAACTCAACGACTTCGACAAGCTCTTGCTTCTCTTCGTCAGCTCCAGCAACATCCTCAAAAGTAACTTTCTTCTTCTCTTCGTTATACAGACGTGCACGGCTCTTGCCAAAGTTCATCACTTTGCCTCCGCCGCCCTGTGCCTGATTAAACAGGAAGAAGAACAGAACAAACATCAAAATAAGAGGTATAAACGATGTTAGCAGTGTCAGCCAGATGCTGTCACCTTCCATCGGTTGTTGAGAAAGTCCAAAGCCATTTGTCTCACTGGCTTCAACGACTTCCTGTACAGCAGCATCAGTGGTAGGGATATACGTAATAAAGTTCTCTGAGTTCTTGCCTTCTGGTATCTCTTTATATTGACCGGTTGCACGATATGCGTAACCATCAAATTGGAGGCTCAGATTGTCTACGTTATTAGCGGATAATTCCTTCCGAAACTGATCGTATCTAGGGGTATCAGCCGCTTCGTTTCCACCATTTATAACCTGGTAGATACCGACCACTACTAAAAATAAAATTAAATAAAAGCCAGAATTCCGGATGAACCGATTCATCCCCTACCTCCTCTCAAGACACTTAAGTTATTTTACCATAGCCATTCTGCCCTTCTCAACAAAGGGAGGAACGTCATCCTTAATCAATGGCTGGGATATCAGCTAGTGTAAATTTCCGGTTTCAAAATCCCGATGTAGGGGAGGTTCCGGTATTTTTCTGCATAATCCAAACCGTACCCGACTACGAATGCATCAGGTAAAACAAAGCCTGTGTAGTCAGCCTCCAAGTCAACTTTCCGGCCTGAAGGTTTATCAAACAACGTAACAACCGTTGTTGATTTAGCTCCTCTGCGCTGCAGAAGATCAATCAGATGGGTAAGCGTAAGACCGCTGTCAATAATGTCCTCCACAATGAGCACATCGCGGTTCTCAACGCTTGCGTCAAGATCTTTAATAATTTTGACAACCCCTGATGATTTGGTCGACGCACCGTAACTGGAAACAGCCATAAAATCCATTTCGACCGGAACGGTTATGTTCTTAACCAAATCAGCCATAAATATAAATGCACCTTTAAGTACGCAAATGACCAAAGGATTGCGACCTTCGTATTCCTTGCTGAGTACTTCTCCCAATTCCTTGATCTTACCTTGAAGCTCTTCTTCACTAATCAATACTTCTTGAATATCGTTCTGCAACGTTAGCGAACCTCCTAAGTTATACTATGAAAGTCTTACCTGCACCATTACTGTCACCCGATTCCACTCGGCTCCTCTACCAGCATTCGAATGATGGATGCGGAATCCTCAGTTACCGGGGAATGAATCGAGCGACGTACGCCCGGAATCCAGATGATGTTTCCGGCACCATCGCATATTACGGGAATACGAGAACGCAGGGACGGAGGAATTTTGGCATCTATAAAAATATCTTTAACCTTTTTGCTTCCGTTTAATCCCATCACTTTCATGGTATCTCCAGGCAATCGCGAACGAATTGTAAGCGGCCATATGAATGTATTCGCATCAAACAGCGCTTCACTAGCAGAAACCGGTCTGCGTATCTCATCCAGATAGGATAAGCGAAGCTTCTTGCCGATCTCAGTAAGATCCAATTGAGTGTCTCCATCCAAGAAATCCAGCTGGTAGTTATAATGCTCCATTACAGAAGACTTCTGGGTAGAAAAGATGATAGTATCATATTCCCGCATGCAAACAATACCTTGGCCTATATCGTGGCTCCACGTTGTGGGTTCAGTCTGAACCACACCTCTGCGAATGGTTTCAATCCTCGAAAAATCAACAAAATCATCGTTCGAAGGCAGATAATTTAATATTAATTTAATCAACCTCCGTTGTAAAGCGACATGTAAATCCCGAAAATCCGTCACTTTAAAGGTAAGGTTGTCCTTCGAAATTCGAACCATTTCAGTAAAAAGCTGCTGGGAATTATCCTCCATATACTCGTCTTCTACACTCATAAGCTCAGCCAGACGATTGAGCGACTCTGTAAGCTGACCATTATATTGCCCCAAAAATGGGAGTACATCCAATCGAATTGAATTTCTCCTATATTTACGGCTCAGATTACTGCTATCCACAACATAGGGCAAATCATGATGTTCACACAGCTGGACCAAGTCCGTCTTGTTAATACGTAAACACGGCCGGATAAGTTCCACATTTTTTTGAATTCTTTTTATTTTCATTCCTGTCAGCCCTGAAGGTCCGCTGCCTCTTAACAAATGAAGAAGAACTGTCTCTGCCTGGTCATCAGCATGATGAGCCACAGCAATACTGTCGGCATTATACTTTGATGCAATCTGATGGAGAAAATCGTACCTTTTCTCACGGGATGCATCCTGCGCATTCCGCCCGCTTTCCTCTATATACTGAGGTATATTTACCCGGGACATTTCAAACGGAATCAGCAGCGACTCCGCATATTCCTTAACCAGCTCAGCTTCCTGGTCGGATTCTTCACGAAACCCATGATGAACATGGGCGCAGATTAACTGCAGGGGAGTGTGATGCTCGGAAATTTGATGCAGAATATGTAAAAGAGCCACAGAATCCGCTCCTCCGGATACTGCGACCACAATCCGGTGACCCGGTCTCCATAAATTATACGCTTCTGCGGTTTCCACCACTTGAAGTGCCGTATTACTAAGCTTGTTACGTCCTTCCATGCTGCTCCTTCTTTCTTTCACTTTAGAGCTCATGCCTATGTACCTCTAACTTCTAGCGGAGCATTAGTAGAATCGCCCCTGCCATAATTAGAGCCGATAATGCAAAGGATGGGATTAACCATCTAGGAGCGGGCTCAAGTTTGGACTCTCTTTCCTTTTTAGCAGGTCCGTATATCTGCTTCTTCCAAGAAGAAAAGGCGACTTCCGCGTTATCGTATTTTCCTTGTACAGCAAGCTTCAGCCAGCTTTTGTACGGAGACAGCCTTTCACTTCTTTGAATCAAAGAGGTAAGGGAACCCATTCCTCTTAACTGGGGCAGTCCGTCTCCAGCAAGCCGCTTCAGTTCATCCCCCTCCAAGAGATGAATGAGCAGGAGTGCAAAGGAAAATACATCATACTTCGGATCTGCTACGCGGCTGCCCGCATTCCAGTAACCTCTATCATACCATTCTGTAAACTGTTTGGCACTGCGCCCGACAGGGCTTACTCCTCCGTAATCAATAAGCTCAACTTCGCCGTAACTCGTTACAAGCACATTTTGCGGCTTCAAATCGCAGAACACCCATCCCAAACGATGCAGCTCGGCCAGCTTTTTTAAGAGTCTTAATCCCGTCAGTGCGATCCAGTCCGAGCCATGTTTACGAATGAAGTGATGAAGCGGTTCGCCTCTAACATATTTCATCACATAAAAAGGAATGTCGGTACCGTTTATACGATAATCGTCTACTTCCTTTAAATAGGATGAGTTTTTACGCTCGTATTGAGAGTACTGCTTCTCAATCGAAGTAAGGACATTAATCTCAGATTGCAGATCAACGCCATTAAAGCCCATCTTCAGCGCATACCGGCCTCCACCTGGTTCTCGCTGAACTAAATAAACGATCCCGTTTGCTCCTTTACCCAGCATTTTGAGGATAACGTACTTGTTCTGTTTCCATTTGCCGGTTATCACCATACCAGGAGAAAAATCAGGATCCAGCGGCATAGTCACCCAGCATCCCTTCTTTTGTCCCTTGATCATAAGAAATAAGCTCGTGTTCGTTTAGTGTACCATAACGATAATAATCCATCACCTTCAATATTGCCGGTCCTGTCGGAGTAGCTCCCCGCATATTCAATCGGCTGAACATCGAACGAAGTGCATGAAGGTTATCAGTCCATGGGATGTCGATGACGGCATCCTCCCCTCCATGCTTTCCGGGAAAGTGAAAGACGGAGATTTCGCTTCTTCCTTCACGCGCCTGAAGGCTCAGCATCAAATCCCGTATTCCTTCCTCTACCGCTGGAAGCTTAGGCTTCATGCTTGCGCTTGCATCAATTAACAGCGCTACCTGAAGCGGCGTGGTTTCACTTAAATTGTCCATAACCTCAACGACCTCCGCGCGCTGATGCGGAGGAAGCTCGGTAAGTGCACCTGCCCCCTTGCCTAATATCTGCTTCAGCTCCTTATTAACCGCCATCTCAATCGTCTGAACCACGGTCTTACGAGTCATCATCTGCATCGTCTTTGCCAAATGAGGCGTACCGACAATACGACTGATGCCCCCTCCCGCCTTTGCAATTTCATCGATTTCCTGGCTTCCCAGCTCTCCAATGGTACCGTAGTCGATTACGCCTACCACATTTACGGTTATGCCCTCCTCCAAGGCATGAGCCGCAGCAAGAACGGGACTGGATCCTACATTCGAGCATCCATCAGTTATAAGCAGAATTTGCTTCATTCTTCTCTTCCCCTTTCGAATCCATCTACATATCCCTATTATTTCCAGTATGGATTCGATTCAAACGGGTTTTTTTTCTTCTATATAATATAGACGCTGATCAGCTGACAGTTCTCGGACGCTCCATTCGATCAATACCCGGTATGTGCAGTGTCGCCCATTCCGGCCTGAAATGATCCACTCTCCCGACAACAACGGTCATGTCGTCATGTATTTTATTTTGCTGATAACGAATAACACGCTCTAATAGAATATCGGCAATTTCCTGCGGATCTTCACTATTCATCTCCTGGATCATCCGCTTCATCCACATTTCTTTATTTACCGCATATCCGGGCGCATCATAAATGCCATCGGTCATCATAATGACGATATCTCCCGGCTGCAGCTGAATGCTGACAAGATCCACCTCGATATCTTTAATAATGCCAATCGGCAAATTGCTGGCGGAGACAGGGATGACCTCATCTCCTCTCTTAATGAAGCTTGGCGTCGATCCAATCTTCATAAACGTAGTTTGAGCAGAATACTGATCAATAAGTGCCATGTCTACCGTGGCATAAATCTCCTCCGGTGAACGGAGCAATAATATGGAATTAACTGATTTGATCGCAAGCTTCGCATCCATCCCGGATTGAAGAAGCTGTTCCAAAATGCTTAAGGCAGTGCTGCTCTCGAGTCTTGCCCTCTCTCCGTTGCCCATTCCATCGCTTAATGCGACAGCAAATGTTCCATTTCCAAGCTCAAGTGCGCTGTAGCTGTCTCCTGACAAAAGACCTCCACCCTTTGCCGCGCCAGCTACGCCTGTGGTCACCTCATAAGTTTTGGCAGAACCGAAGATGACTGTAGACAGCCCTTGCTTCGGTAAAGTCGTAACCTCCTCCACGACGGCAATATGCTCGTCCAGAATGTTAGAAAGAAGCGGTGCGATGATTTTTCGGCATTCATCAAATCCTTTCGTATAGGCATGAACGATCTCGATTTCCACCTGACCCGGATCCAGATTAATGATCTCAATACTGTGAATGGATAGACCAAGCTGCTCTAAAGCAGTGCGGATCTGATCCTCCTGTTTGTGCATAATCGTCGTTTCGCGCTTGATCTCCCGTGCCAGGTCCTCCATTACCTGAGACACGCCAGACAATTGCTCAGCGACCAGAACACGACTGTCGTATATTTGTCTTTTCCACTGCATATTATCTTGGTATAGCCCGTACTGACGCTTCATCACATCTAGTACAGCTTCCGTTTTCGCACAGGTTTTCGTCCAGGAAGCCGGAATATCCTTGGGTGAGAAATCCGGATTTTCTTCGATGGTTGTCATCATTTCCGTCATATATTTATAGGTTTGATAGAACTTGCCGTCCCAGCACTGGGACTGCTTGAAGCAAGAAGCGCAGGCTCCATTGGCTACAGCATTCATAAAATGCTCCATGTCCTGCTGGCCTTGCTTCATCTCAGGCGCTGCGGACATCTGATCAAAGCTTTTGGACAGCTGCTTAAACACCTGTGAGAACTTGCTTACCCGCTCCGCAGTCAAATCTCGTATACGCTTTGCGTATTCATGCTGATTATGACTGTGATCCTGAGTGCCAGGCACATATTTTGAGATGACATTCAATATGCTTTTTGGCGTCAGTAAAAAGAGCAATATAGCAGCACAGCTTTCATAGGTTGATGTAATGACATCCCCTGTTCCGCCGAGATAAATAGCCAGAATAGAAGAACCAAGCAGCATCCCAAGCGATACGGTTAGCTTTTTTCCCTCCTTGAGCATTCCTGCCAGCATACCTGAAAAAGCGAGCAGGCTCATCTGATATATGGCCGACATGTTGGCCAGACTTAGAATTAGTCCGGTAATCACTCCTACCGAGGCTCCAAGCGGTGCACCGCCCACCAAGGCAAAGACGAGAATAAGATAACGTGACAGCACATTTTCTGCTGAAAGATTATATACCGTAAAACCGACAGCTCCTGTCATAACAGATGCCAGTAGAATAATAAGGCACAGGATCTCCTCGCTGCGGAGGTTTACATTTTTTTTGCGGTAGGTGAAAACGGGTATAGCCTGAATAAATACAAGCGTAAGTACAAAGCTCAGCACGGCATCGATCGTCATCATTAGGACCGCGTACCATGTGAATGAGGGTCCGATCAGGACGGTAAACAAATTGACCATAAAGGCTGATGTGAACACCATCACCGGTGCGTAGGACAACTCGGTCCTGCCAAAAGATGAAAGCCCTCGGTAGAGGAGATAGAAAATGCTGAGCTCGGCGGCGATTGTAAAGAGTGTTGGATACGGCGCAAAGAATCCTCCTGCCAAAATGGCGAACCCCACCGGGAGCAAAAAATCTCTTCTCAGGAACATAATGACGGCGAAGTAGGCTATGGCAAAGGGTGATAACTCGTCCAATATCATAGCCTTTCCGAGCAAAAAACCCATTACCGTCAGCAGAATCATCCATTTCTTCTCTGCGATGTATTGTACCGCCTTCAGCGATCCTGCCCAGTTTTTTATTTTCATGCTCGTTTCTCGACGAATGGCTTTGCCTCCTTTGCCTGTTCTGAGTCCAGGGAAAGGTATTACATTCCACTTGTCCATTTGTTTGGCACCCCAATCGTTAGATTTGATGGACCCATTATAGTCAGCTTGTTCTGTGAAAGTTTGTCAGAACCTCAGACAACCCCAAAAGAAATTTCCGACAAAAACAGGGGGTCTGCGAAAGTTCAGACGAACATATGCGAATAGAACCCCCGTATGGGTTTATCCCATTCGATTCGAGTAGCTCTCGCCTTCATTCGATATCCAGCTCCGCCTTAATACGCTAGCGATATGAAAAGAGATTACCGGAATTCCCTTGAAAGATGTCGCACGATTCTTTAGATGCGACAAAAAAACCACAGACTCAGTAGTCTGTGGTTCTTCTATACATCATACTATATACGTAAGATCAGGTTGATGACTTACATGCGTTTCGCGCCGCGGCCTCCACGTTTACCTTCTGTGTTCTTCTTCAGCGACGAAATCCGTTCTTCACTGTCTTTCAGGAAGCGTGACATTTTATCCTCAAATGAAGGCTTGCCAAACGAAGGCTTGCCGGAAGAAGGTTTGTAAGGACGCCCCCCCCGTTCACGATTGTTATAGCTACCGCCGCCACCGCTGCCGCCGCCAAATCGCTCTCTGTCTCCACCACCAGTACGTTCCGGTCTTGGTGCTCTAGGTGGACGAGCCTGTTGTTGTACTTCACCTGCAGGACGATCTACCGCCTGCTTAATGGAAAGTCCAATTTTGCCGTCTTTATCAACGTTAATAACCTTTACGGTTACGACGTCATTGATCTTCAAGTGATCGTTGACATCCTTGACGTAATTATCGGCGATTTCCGAGATGTGAACGAGACCCGTGACACCTCCTGACAGATCCACAAATGCTCCAAAATGCGTGATGCCTGTCACTTTGCCCTCTAACTTGGTGCCCACTTCAATTGCCATAGAATAAAATGATCCTCCCTTAAAAATATACAACCCGATTTTTAAATCCGTTGCGGTATGTCAATTATACCTTATGCCCTAAAGCAAGGTCAACTGAACGAATGCCCGCTTTTATGCCTATTTTACGGTACTGGATGAATGAAATACCAGTTATGTTTTGCTTCAGCCGCTTCCCATTCATCCTATTCATCTACTGGATAGATTGGTGTTTCTCCCGGCATGAACATTCCATATTTTTTGCGAGCAAGCTGACCTATGTACTCAGGGTCCTGAAGTCTTTCAACCTCGCTCTTCAGCTCTGTCATTTCCTGTTCTGTATCGCTATTGATCTGATTTGCCTGCTCAAGCTTGGCATTCTTGTCCGCTATTTGAACAGACTGATTATAGAAAGTGTACCCTGCCCACCCTGTAAAGCAAACAATAAAAGCAAGCCACAGCATGATTCGCCTGCGTGCCCCAGTTACTTTGGATTTCTGCGGTGGAACTTGTGATGTGCTGCGAACATGACGCAAGGGCGGTTTACTCATACGTGGTACCTCCTTCTAATATTTCAGGGCTCATCTAAAACCAATATGTCCACCACTCTTTAATCCGAACACCCACACGCTCCATCCACCCCGGTGTCTTCCATTTCCGAAGCAGCGGTCTTAACGGTAAGTAAAGCAGTTTAAGGATCGGTTTGACAATTTGGTAAAGCATCTTGATGAGAAATATAATTATAGCCATAACAAAGCCGAATATAATGCGCAAAATTCTTAGGCTTCCCTTTATCGGAAGCACAATTAGCACATATAGTACTCGGTAAACCATATATACCAATCGTTTTATAATTCCAATTAACATTACCACAATTTTTTGAATCGTAACACTTAAAACCAAAAAATAGACCCAAACCCCTATAAATAGCCCTAAAAAGACATAAAACCGAAGGTCTCCGTGGTTAATCGTATAGAGTGTCCGAAATATAAATAAGGCTGCAATGAGCCAATACATCAGATCAAGGATGTGAATGCTCCACCGTGGGAATCTTAATTGCCCCGACAGCACCCGGTAACTGTCATATACGACACCCATCATTGCCCCGGAGAGGAGCATCCATCCCAAAGTAAGCCATTGAATCTCCGGATTCATCGAAACAGCTTACCAAGAAGTCCTTTTCCTGATTTAGTGTTTGAACCGGGATCCAAATAGACAAGGGAGCTGACGTAACCCTCAATTGACAGTAATCCCTCTTCCAAGCTGAGGTTCTTGATATGTAAGTTGTTTCCTCGAATGGTCAGATGGCCGAGCTCTGTCTTGAGTAGAAACTCCTCGCTGTCAAAGCTCTCGACATTTATAACACCTGTGATATCAAGCAGCTTCCGGTTTTGGATCGATAAGCTGTGCTGTTTCTGCTTTGTATGTTCCATCATGGCATGTACCCCTCCCTTCTTACCCCTAGCTTATGGGCAAGAAACAGAGATTAGAACATACCCTGAATGAAAAAAAAGCGCGCTATCCTTGTATGGAGGATAGCGCGCTTTGTATTCGTGTCAGGCATTTAAAAATCAAGTCCAGTATCCCTGGCGATCGGCTCTTCCCTCACTACAGTAAATAAGCTGGATGCCTCTTCCTTACGAGTGCTCTCGGCAAGACGTTCGACGCGAACGGTTACGAGCTTCTGTCCGAATTGAACAGTGATCTCATCCCCCACCTTAACGCTGGTGCTGGGCTTCGCCTCGCGTCCATTGATCAGCACTCTTCCCTGCTCGGAAACATCCTTTGCTACGGTGCGGCGCTTAATCAGCCTGGACACTTTAAGAAATTTATCAACACGCATTTACTTTACAGCTTCTTTAAGTTTATTGCCTGCTTTGAAAGCTGGCACATTAGAAGCAGGGATTTCAATTGCTTTTCCTGTTTGCGGGTTGCGTCCAGTACGTCCGGAACGTTTGCGAGTTTCAAATGTACCGAAACCGATCAATTGAACTTTATCGCCACTTGCAAGCGCATCAGTAATTTCGCCGAGGAAGTTGTTAAGTACAGCTTCTACGTCTTTTTTAGTCAATCCGCTTTTTTCTGAAATGTTGTTGATCAAGTCTGTTTTGTTCATGTTTAAAAGCCTCCCAAATTAAAGAAAATAATACGCAACTTCATCTGAGCGTCGATACGCTTGTCCCGTTACGTAACTTTACTACTCTCTATTCTTGCTTATACCGGAAAAATCCTGCTGTAATGCATCTTTTTTTGATGCCAGCATGGCATCAGTGGCACGGTTTGATCAAGAATACGACATTTTAGGTGCCATTGTCAAACCGTACCCGCTCTTAGGAAAAGAGAACTTTGCTCCAATTATGAATCATCTATTCATCCTTGAGCGCCTTTTTCGCTTCCTGCCAATAGTGCTCCATCTCGTCTAGGCTGCTATCATGCACAGTCCGTCCCTGTTCCGCCAAACGCTCTTCAATATAACGGAATCTGCGGTCAAACTTTCGATTTGTTGCCGAGAGCGCCTCTTCGGGGTCAGCATCAATAAATCTTGCAATGTTAGCTGCTGCAAACAGGACATCACCGAACTCAAGCAGCTGCTCTCTTGGAGAGTGTCCTTCAGAGATCGCCTCTCTGAGTTCTGCCAGCTCTTCTTCTACCTTAACGATTACCCCGTTCACATCATCCCAATCAAAGCCGACCTTAGAAGCCTTCTTCTGAAGCTTGTACGCCTTCATTAGAGCAGGCAGATCGCGCGGTATACCGGCTAGAGCAGATGAATCCTCGCTGCTTTGTCCTTTGCGCTTCTTCTCCTCCAGCTTCATGGCGTCCCAGTTCGCCAGCGCTTCGCCTGCATCGCCCGCTTTGTCATCTCCAAACACATGGGGATGGCGGAAGATCAGCTTGTCATTCAATCCTTCAATGACATCAAAAACATTAAAGGACCCGACTTCCTCCTCCATTTGGGAATGGAGCATAATTTGCAGCAGCAAATCGCCGAGCTCCTCTTTCATATGATCCGGATCGTCTTCATCAATGGTTTCAATCACTTCATACGTTTCCTCAATCAAGTTCTTGCGAATGGAGGCATGCGTCTGTTCACGGTCCCAAGGACAGCCTTCAGGACTCCGTAAGATGGCCACAATCTCATGCAAGCGGCTGAAGGTCCGTCTTCTCAGCTGTTCATCCTCGCTTTTCGGTACATAGATCAGGGAAAGGTTGCCGTAACCTTCGACTCGGTCAAGCTCATATAACGGGACTTTATGTATCTGTTCTTGGCCGCTCACTCCCAGAGCATGACAGGCGTAAACGAGAGTATCGTCAGGGTAAATCTCCATTAAGCTCAGCTTTACATCGGAAGCAGTGAACATATCATATACTTGGCCGATAACCGTATGAAGCTGCGGATGGAACAGACTGCTGTCAATCACGCCAGCATCAAGCAGCTGAAAGCCTTCAATCGGATCAAATCCGAGCCTTGTAAAGGCTTCATCCAAGAAGCTCTCGCCTCCAAGAACGCTGAGACTGATCCCCCGCTCCGGGCAGCGCTCCTTAAGCAGCTGAACCGTTGATTCCGCTACCATCGGATGGCCTGGTACTGCATACACAATCTCTTCGCCGGGTGCTGCTGCAGCCAATGCAATGAGCTCGTTCGTTATGGCATCATAGACTTCTGGAAAAGAACTTTTGGCTTCATATATATTATCGAAAGAAGTGATCGTCAATTGTAGATCTTTTAAATCATTAAACACCGGATGATCGTGTGTTCTCGCATAAATATGGTTTGCTTTTTTTAATACTTTCAATATTCCAAGCGTCAGCTGGTCCTCTCCGCCTGAACCGAGACCAACAACGGTTATTGCTCCGCTCATGATCATTACCTCCAACAAAATCAAATTAGATTCATCATATCATCATATCCAGATTGAAATCGAGTCACGCAAGCAGCTTCAGCTTCTGCAGCAGCTTTGTAAGTTTTGTGCCCTTCGGCAGTACGGCGAGCTCCGCTGCCGTGATCAACTTCGTGCCGAGCGCCCCCAGCACGAAGACAAGAACGCCTGCCGCTACGCCGAGCAGGCTTTGAAGCAGGGCGGCGAAGCGTCCGTCCGCCGCAAATCCGATGGCGCTGGCGCACAGCGCAGCGCCTAACGCTGCCCCTGCCGCACAGATTGCCATCGCGGCAGTAACGAGCGCCGGCTTTAGGAGCGCGGCGCGAAAGGACAAGCGCAGCTGCAGCAGGCGTGCCAGCAGCAGCGCGTTCATGACGGCTGCTGCAGCAAATGCTGCCGCCGACGAAAGTGCCGCTCCGTTCACGCCAAGGTGCGGCACAAGTACAAGGTTCAGCAGCGTCTTGATGGCTGCTGCTGCCAGCATAATGATGGCAGGCGCCTTGGCACTGCCGAGCCCCTGGAGCAGAGCGGCAGCGATGACACCCACGGTGCTGCCTGCAGCCGATAAAGACAAAATGCGCAGCGTCGTTGTCCCCTCCGCATTCATATACAGCATCCGATTAATCGGCTCTGCGAGCACGACAATGCCAACAGAAGCAGCGAGACCAATCAGCCAGAACCATTTAAGCGCCAGACTGCTTTGTCTTTGAATGCCAGATTGATCGCGCCTTACCCTCGCCTCTGCTAAAGCAGGGATAAATAGTACGGACAAGGAGGTTGCCAGCATCGTTACTAGCTGTACAAGCGGGAGTCCCCGGTTATAAATACCGAATTCCTGCATAGCCTCCAAATCATTCAAACCCTCCAGCTTCAGAAGCCGGGGTACGGTAAAGGTATCGACCATGTTGATCAGGGGCACCGCAACCGATCCAAGAGCGACCGGAATCGCATATTTCAGCACAGTACCGAGCAGGGAAATCGAACTTTTTCGACCCTCGTCTCGGAGCTGCTCATTAGGAAGAGCACTCTTCCTCATCTTTCTGGAGTTCCTGATCCAGAACAGCCACATCACCAGCAGTCCTGCTGCTCCGCCTGCCGCCGATCCCAGCATAGCCCCGGCTGCAATGCTCTCTCCTCCTGCGCCATAGCTCATGAGCAGAAATAACAGGACAAGCATAACCGCCACTCGTACCGTTTGCTCTGTGACTTGGGATATTGCTGTAGGCACCATATTTTGCAGACCCTGAAAGTATCCCCTAAGTCCAGCCATAATCGGTACAAATAGTAGAGAAACTGATGCGGCGCGTACGGAAGCAATGACTTGGCTGTTATCAATCAGCCTTCCGATCAGCGGTGCACAGAAATACATAAGCACACAGAGAATTCCGCCCATAATAGCAAGAAGAACGACTGTAGCCTTCAGCACTCTTCGTCCTTCCTCTGCATCCCCCCTAGCCTCTGCCTCCGCTACGAGCTTGGATACCGCGATTGGAAAGCCTGCCGTAGCAAGTGTAACGAGCATCAGGTAAAAGGGATATACCGTATTATAAATACCAAATACGCCGTCACCTGCAATATTTTGCAAAGGAATCTTCTGCAGAGTCCCGATCAGCTTGGACAAGATGGCAGCGCTGCTGAGGACAAAGGCCCCTTGGAGCAGCTTTCTGCCGGATTCAGATGAATTCATTCATACATACCTGCTTTTTTTAGGATAAGGTTCATTACATGAGTTTTATTATACATGTATGAATTGCAGATGAAACTACACGAACAGCAAAAAACCCCTGCCTTTGGAAAGGCGGGAGTTTTTATGCCATGCTATTGTTCCATCTGCTTCCCAAGGAATGCGGCAGCGGTTTCAGCCATTTTTATCTCCAACTGAGACATTTTAGTGGATTCATCTTTGTTGTACATAATGACCGCACCAATCGGATCTCCTCCAGATATAATCGGCGCTACGACAAAAGAGGACAAAGGTTCGATATGATCTCTAGCTAATTCATAAGATCCATTGCTGTTCTCCAGCTGAGTCTTGCGATTATCCATGGAGCTCTCAACCATGTGGCCAATCTGCTTGTCCAAATATTCCTTCTTGGAACCGCCAGCCACAGTAATAATCGTATCGCGATCAGAGATCAGCGTTACATGACCTGTACTTTCGTAAAGTGACTCTGCATACTCTTTTGCAAAGTCGCCCAGCTCGCCAATAGGCGAGTATTTTTTCAAAATTACTTCGCCGTCACGGTCTACAAAAATCTCTAAAGGGTCTCCCTCGCGAATTCGCAGAGTACGGCGAATTTCTTTGGGAATAACCACACGACCAAGGTCATCAATACGGCGGACGATACCAGTAGCTTTCATTTACATGTTGCCCCACTTTCTCGAGAAGATTTTTCAACTACTGTTCCTTTTTATGAGGAGGGTCCAGGGTAGTTTAGTGTGATTCCTTTATAGAGTGAACTAAAGAAAAATCATATTCAGCACGGGTAGCAGCTCTGTTCTTAAAGGGACCCAAAGTCAACCGCTTTAGTTCAGTCTCTCTGCATAGAATGAACTAAAGAACTTATAGTCAGTCATGCTATCAGATCCCTTAATCAAGAAAATGACGATGAAGAACTTTAGCTCAATCTATCTAGACCATAGTATTCTTCTGTTCCCATTTCCTTATACATCGTTTATGCAATAAGTTCCTAATAGGTCGCGCAAATTCAGCTTCAAGAAACTAATCAGTACTAACCGCAAGCCTTTTTGATAAAAAGAAAAAGACGCGGTTTCCCGCGCCTTGTAACGTATCATTCATTATTTTCCGTCTGTACCGGACTCTGTAGTTGTACCATCTGTTGCTGTTCCTTCATCGGTTGTGCTGTTGTCCGTTTTGCTCTCATCAGCAGCACTGTCATCACCTGTGGTTCCTTCTTCTGTGCCCTCAGTTCCCGTGCCCGTGCCTTCCGTTCCATCGGTGCCCTCTTCAGCAGCTGGGTTAGCTGGAAGCGTGATTTCGCCTTCCATGATTCCTTCAAGATCATTCGTCATAAAGTCTTGAATTTGTGTATTTACGATGGAGTTAGTCAGTGTTTCCTTCTGCTCGTCTGTCAGTTCTTCAAACTTCGGCTCAGTACGTTTCTCAACTTTGATGATGTGGTAGCCATATTCCGTTTCGACAGGATCACCGATCACATTAAGCTCCTGAGTCTTGGCTGCTTCTTTAAAAGCATCTACCCAAGAAGCTACAGGGGTATCCTCGTACAGGCCGCCGTTCTCTGCAGAACCCGGATCCTCTGAATATTCTTTAGCGACAGTGGCAAAATCCTCGCCTTTATCTAGTTTTGCTTTTACTTCCTTGGCAATTTTCAGAGCTTCTCCCTCTGGACGCTCTTCATTTGTTTCCGGATCGGTAAAGTTAATCAATACATGGCGAACGCTTGCCGTAATGAATTGGTCAATATTTTTGTCAAACTCAGCCTTTAATTGTTCATCCGTTACATCTTTCGATTTATCTTGAACGATGGTCATAACCCGAGCCATATAATTCTTGAGCTCGTCCTCAGTTAAGTCATACTCTTTCAGCATTGTATTCCAGGCTTCTTCTCCGCCTACTTGTGTTTTCATTTGCTCCAACTGGGTCTGTGCTTCTTCCAAACCTTTCTCTGCTGCTTCCTTAGAAGCATCGTTGCTGAGGTACTCATAGGTTACCTGCTGCTGTTCGAGTACTTCGCGGAATTGATCCATTTCGAGCAGAGAAGCGACATCCGGACTCATGAATTTCATAATTTTTAGTTCTGTGTTGAATTCATTCTCCGTAATTTCGCCGCCTTTGTATTTCACGACAACAGCACTTGTGTCGCCTTCAGTGGAATTATTGAAGCCGCCGCTGCTTTCTTCACTGCTTCCGCAAGCAGCTAGAAGAGATATGGATAATGCGCCGACTGCCGTCACCGCTATCGTCTTCCAGGTTTTTTTCTTATTTTGCAACATCCTGTAGTTCCCCCTTTGATTTAAATGCATCCTTTATGGCTGCAAGAAACTTCTCAAGCATTTGAAGCTGCTCTTGATCTGTAAGACCCTTTCCTTTTACGTGAATAATCATACTTTGTCCTTGCTCAAATTGTACACGTCTTTCGAACTGATTTCCAATCCGTGCAAGCTTGGCTCCATCCACGGCTTTTTCACGTCCTTCATAGAACTTCACAGAAATCTGATCGCCGCGCTGTACAATAGTCTCAATTCCGTATTTTCTTCCGTATATTTTAAGTCTTGCGACAGAGAGCAAGTTCGTTACAGCTTCGGGCAGATCGCCGAAACGGTCTACCAGCTCGTCCTCAAGCTCCATCGTATCATCGAAGGATGCCAGAACAGCTACTTTTTTATAAATCTCAATCTTCTGAATGCTGTCATAAATATAATCGGACGGGAGGTATGCATCGATACTAATATCAATGGCAGTACTCCAGGTTTGAACCTGCGAGGGTTCTTCACCAAGCATGGTAACCTTCCGTTTATTTATTTCTTCAGCCAGCATCTGCGAATAGAGGTCAAACCCGACTGATGCAATAAAGCCATGCTGCTCAGCCCCTAGCAAGTTACCCGCTCCGCGAATGGATAGATCTCGCATTGCAATTTTGAATCCGGAACCGAGCTCCGTAAATTCCTTAATGGATTGCAATCTCTTTTCTGCTACTTCGGTTAACACCTTGTCTCTCTTATAGGTGAAATAGGCATAAGCAATCCGGTTAGAGCGTCCTACCCGTCCGCGCAGCTGATACAGCTGCGATAAGCCCATCTTGTCAGCGTCATGTACGATCAGTGTATTAACGTTCGGGATATCGACCCCTGTTTCGATAATACTGGTGCTGACAAGCACATCAAACTCTCCATCGAGGAAATCGAGAATCGTTTTCTCCAGCTCCGATTCAGACATCTGGCCATGGCCAACCCCTACCCTTGCCTCAGGGACAAGTGCAGAAATTTCAGCTGCCATCTCCTGTATCCCTTGTACTCTATTGTACAGGTAGTACACTTGACCGCCGCGTGCCAGCTCCCGCTCAATAGCCTCACGCATCAGCGTTTGGCTGTGTTCTACGACATAGGTCTGCACGGGGAATCTGTTCTCTGGAGGAGTTTCAATAACCGATAAATCACGCACGCCCAGCATGGACATATGAAGCGTTCTTGGGATCGGAGTTGCTGTCAGCGTAAGGACGTCAACGTTTGTTTTGAGCTTTTTCAGTTTTTCCTTATGCGTAACACCAAAACGCTGCTCTTCATCGACAATTAAGAGTCCGAGATCCTTAAACACAAGGTCCTGCGACAGCAGACGATGTGTCCCTATCACGATGTCAATCGTCCCTTGCTTAATGCCTTTTGTCGTTTCATTCTGTTCTTTACGGGAACGGAATCGGCTAAGTACGCTCACATTGAACGGATAACCTGAAAAACGCTCACGGAACGTTTCATAATGCTGCTGAGCAAGGATGGTTGTCGGAACAAGTACGGCGACCTGCTTACCCTCAATTGCCGACTTGAATGCAGCACGGATAGCTACTTCTGTCTTCCCGTAACCTACGTCTCCGCACAGCAACCTGTCCATCGGACGGCTTTGCTCCATATCCTTCTTGATTTCCTCAATCGCCCGTATCTGGTCAGGGGTTTCGTCGTAAGGGAACATATCCTCAAACTCCTGCTGCTCTGTCGTATCCTTATCAAAGGCATACCCTGGGGACGATTGACGCTCTGCATATAACTTAATCAGGTCATCGGCGATATCCTGAACTGAACTGCGGACTTTATTTTTAACACGTGTCCACTCATTGCCACCGAGCTTATAAATCTTTGGCTCTTTCTCTTCGGAGCCGACATATTTCTGAATTAAATCGATCTGCTCAATAGGGACAGACAGCTTATCCCCGCCTGCATACAAAATGTGCATGTAGTCTTTATGAATGCCAGCGACTTCAAGCGTGCCGATCCCCATATATTTACCAATTCCGTGATTTTGATGCACGACATAGTCGCCGACCTTAAGCTCACTGTAGCTCTTGATCCGTTCCGCATTATCTACGTTACGCATTGGCTTTCTTACTTTACGCTGTTTCTGCGAGAACATCTCGCCTTCCGTAATGACAGCCAAGTGAACAGACGGCATCTCAAATCCGCTCTGCAGATTTCCAATCATCATATTAGGCTCATGGATATCATAGTCCTGCAGTACTTTCCGCATCCGATCAAGTCGTTCGTCTCCGCTGGCCAGCATAAACACGTTCACGCCAGCTTTTTGCCAGCGTTCCATTTCTGCCTTGAGAACATTCATTTGACCATGGAAATCCTGCATGCTCCGGCTCACCATATTCAATATGTTCTGCGGCTGGGTATGCGGTACCTGGCGAAGGAAAATGGATAAGAATAAGGTCTGAAACGGCCGATGGTACAATACCTCATCATGATCAAGCGACAGCGTAAGCTGCGGCAGCGTCTTTCCATTCTGAAGCAGGTGAACACTCCATTCGGACTCATCGCGTTCAAGCTGTTTGCCCGTCTCTAGAAGCCTTGCCGGCTCATCCATAATCAAGATGGTGTCCTCTGGCATATAGTTGTATATTGTTTGTTGTTCAGGATACAGTTCCGTTACATATTTATATATTTCCGGAAAATAGACATGCTCACGCAGCAGCTCAATCTCCCGCTGAATCTCCTCACGCAAACGCACTTTCGCTTGGCGGTCTGTCGTCTTCTCCAGCTGCTCTTCAAGCAGAACTTTAACTTTATCGGCAGCCTGCTCCATTCGTTCCTGACTCGCAATCAGCTCTTTGCATGGAGTTATCGTTACCTGTTCCTTTCGTTCAATGGAACGCTGATCAACAGGGTCAAACGTACGAATGGAATCAATTTCATCATCAAATAGCTCAATACGGTAAGCAAGATCGGAAGTAAGCGGGAAGAAGTCAATAATTCCTCCACGAACACTCATCTCACCCTTGGATTCAACGCGCTCCACACGCTCATAACCCAACTCAACCATACTTTTAAGAAAATGCTCAAGCTCAATCGTTCCGCTTTGTTTAAGAGTTATTTCCGCATTTGCTATCACATTTGGCGCAGGCAAATAACGGCGCGCTCCTGAGAGTGGAATCACAACAATGCCCCGAAATCCAGCCGCACACTTCAGTAACACTTCAATGCGCTGGGCAAGCGTTTCGGGACTTGATATCGCTGCTTCCGCGGCAATAAGCTCATTAGCAGGGTATAACAGTACTTGATCAGGGGAAAGCGCTTCCTGCAAGTCCTCTGCTACTTTTTGTGCCGCAAACATATTATGAGTCACCACGAGCATCGGTCTATTTAGCTGTTCATGTAAAGCTGCCATCATGACTTGACGGGCTGAGCCGGACAATCCGGAGATGAGCTGCTCCTTCATTCCTGACCGAATACCGGAAGTTATCGATTCAAAATCGGAATCTTTAGAAAATGCTTCAATAAGTGCTTGTAGCAAAAGGGGCACCTCTCTTATAACTTTCTATACTTATCAATCAATTGTAAACAAATGGATAATGGATTCAATTTTATCATAATCCTTTTTGACTTGGCTTTCCATACGAAAACCGTCAGTAATCTTCAGATAACTGAAAAAAAAGCCTCAGCAAACGCTGCCAAGGCTGCAAGGGGGAGTAAGCACTCCATCCCCAATAGCTCTAATATACTAGACTTTGTCACTATTGTAGCGGATTTGTGAGCAGGCTGAGTTCTGGGTTAACCAGAATAGCCTCATTACAATAATCACATGTAATATTTACAATCATCTCGCCATTTGAATTATAGGCTATTATATCCCTTCGTTCTGCAGGGGTCAAGAAATGCAGACCCAGCTGGGACTCGGTCACATGTGCTGCATCGATTTGTCCTATTGAAGTCCGGCAATGCTTGCAAACATAGTGAATTGCCATGGATTTTTCCTCCCTGAAAAGAAATGATATCTTCTATTCTTTCCAGAAATCATCGGTTTAGCCTATGAATCTCAGCCATTAAATTTAGCCATGGTCCGTTCAAATGTTTCCTTCATTGCAAACTCTAAAGCATCACAGGTCGATTCTATCATTGACTCTACAGCCTCTTGTTCCTTTTTGGCAAACTTGGACAACACATAATCAACTATTGCATAACCCGGTTCCGGTCTAGAAATACCCATTCTTACCCGGTTAAATTGCTGTGTTCCCGTGTGTTGGATAATCGACTTAATGCCGTTATGTCCACCTGCGCTTCCTTGATATCTGAGTCTGATCTTTCCTGTTTCGGTGTCCATATCATCGTAGACTACAATTAGGTCTTCAAGGGAAGCCTTATAGTAATCCATATATGCCCGAATGGATTCTCCGGAAAGATTCATATAAGTCATCGGTTTAATGAGAACCGCCTTTTCTCCCTGAATCATTCCCTCACCAATGAGAGCTTTGCATTTGCTTTGGTTAATGGTTATATGATGACGCTCTGCTAATGCATCGAGTGCCATAAAACCGATGTTATGCCTCGTCTTGGCATATTCAGAACCGGGATTTCCGAGTCCCACTATCCATTTCATATAAGGGGCTCCTTCCTGATCATTTTGAATTTAAGGATAAGTAATACAAACTAAGGTTAAATAACGGTATGTTAAATAACGAATTGGACTTAGGCGCTGTTTCACTTTACAATAAAAACAATTGTACAAGATTTATGAAAAGCAAGCAGCAAGAAAGGATGAACCGGTCATGCGCCATGATATAGAACGTCTAACGCAGCCGTCCCAGTTTCAGCACCATTTGGAACAGGCCATACCGGTACAAGTGTATGACCATGGCAAACATGTTGAGATCGGCTTTATCACCCACTACGATGGACAGTTTGTTGAAATCAACGGTATTTTGTTCAACCGGTCTCACCATCATTTCATTTCCAGGCCTGGTTTCTAAAAGAACCACATACGCCGACAGGGGTTACATTGTCTGAGCAGACAACGTAACCCCTTTTTCTTATTACCTCATAGCAGATCTTATTCGATTTCAAACAGCTTGCTGATGGACAATTCCTCGTGAACCCGAATAATGGCTTCGCCAAGCAGCGGAGCTACGGAAAGTACATTTAGCTTCTTCGTAGGATTATCGTGTGTAATTGGAATCGTATCCGTTACAACCACTTCCTTCAGCGGTGAATTCTCAAGACGCTCCATCGCAGGACCCGATAATACCGGGTGTGTACAGCAAGCATACACTTCCTTGGCTCCGCCCTCCATCAATGCGTTGGCACCCAGCACAATAGTGCCCGCAGTGTCGATAATATCATCGATCAAGATGGCTGTCTTACCTTCAATATTACCGATAATGTTCATCACTTCGCTCACGTTAGGCTCCGGTCTGCGCTTATCGATAATAGCGAGCGGTGCATTCAAGAAGTCCGCAAGCTTGCGGGCACGAACAACGCCGCCGTGGTCAGGAGAGACAACAACCGGATTCTCAATTTGTTTGGAACGGAAATACTGTGCCAAAATCGGAACAGCCAGCATATGGTCCACCGGAATATCAAAAAATCCTTGAATTTGCATTGCATGAAGGTCCATTGCAATAACACGTGTCGCTCCTGCTTTTTCAATCAGGTTGGCTACAAGTTTTGCAGTGATTGGATCTCTAGAACGTGCTTTACGGTCTTGTCTTGCATATCCATAGTAAGGAATGACGACATTGATTGTCTTGGCTGATGCGCGTTTCAATGCGTCGATCATGACCAGCATTTCCATCAAGTTATCATTTACCGGAGCACAAGTTGATTGAACGATATAAACATGGCTGCCGCGTACACTTTCAGACAGCTTTACTTGAATTTCACCGTCGCTGAAACTGGTCGTATGGGATTCGCCCATTGGAATACCAATGTAATCAGCAATTTGGTGTGCAAGCTTTGGGTTCGAGTTACATGTGAATATTTTTAATTTGGAATCAAAATAAGTCATAAAATAAAAAACCTCCGTGCTGGTTCATTGGAATCTATTTATAGATCTGCTTTGTTAAATGTCGGCGCTGCTCCATAAGCAGCGGCAATACTATGATTTAGCATTATTCTTCTTGGCTTTTGCCCGTCCGCGAATTTTCTCCGCATAGCCTGGTTTATTCTCCTGGCGTGTTCTTGCAATGGCAAGATCATTCTCGGGAACTGCCTGTGTAATCGTTGAACCTGCAACAACATAAGCACCTTTACCTACTTTAACAGGTGCAATCAAATTCACGTTACTGCCCACAAAGGCATCATCTTCAATTTCTGTGACAGATTTATTATAACCATCGTAGTTCACAGTTATTGCGCCGCAGCCGATATTCACGTTCTTCCCGACCTTGGCATCACCTACATAGCTTAAGTGAGACACTTTGGAGCCATTGTCGATGGTCGCATTTTTGATTTCTACAAAGTCGCCAACCTTCACTTGTTCTCCAAGCTTTGTACCTGGACGCAAATATGCAAAAGGCCCTACTGATGTTTCATTACCCACTTCTGCATCCACTAGCACCGACTGCTTAACGGTAACGTTATCGCCAATGATGCTGTTATCGATGTCTGAATTCGGACCAATTACCGATTGCTCACCAATCTTGGTGCTGCCCTTAAGAATAGTTCCAGGGTACAACACAGTATCGGGACCAATTTCAACATCTGCACCGATGTAGGTGGAAGAAGGATCAATAATGGTTACACCGTTCAGCATATGCTTGCGGGCAAGTCGTTCGCGCATATATCCCTCTGCCATAGAAAGAGCTACACGATCATTAACGCCAATCGACTCTGCAACATCCTCAGTCATAAAGGCTTCAACCGTTTCACCTGCTTCACGGAAAATACCCACAACATCCGTGAGGTAGTATTCCTGCTGTGCATTGTTATTCGTTACTTTATCGAGGGCTGCAAACAGCTTTGCATTATCAAAGCAATAGGTGCCTGTATTAATCTCTTGAACTGCATCTTCTTCTTCGTTGCAGTCCTTTTGTTCAACAATTTTGATTACGGAGCCGTCTTCTCCCCGAATCACTCGTCCATACCCTGCAGGGTTGTCCATGTGAGCAGTCAGAATTGTCGCTGCCGCACCGCGGCCTTCATGCAACTGCATCAGGCCATCAAGTGTTTCACTTGTAACGAGCGGGGTGTCGCCGCAAATGACAATCGTGGTCCCTTCCTCTGAACCGAGCAAATCCTTAGCCTGCTTAACGGCATGTCCTGTGCCAAGCTGCTGCTCTTGCAGTACGTATTCTGCTGAATCGCCCAAAAAGGATTGAACGGCTTCTGCACCATGACCTACCACAACTACATTCTGAGTAACACCTGCACGTTTAACTGTATCTAACACATGACCAACCATCGGTTTCCCGCATACAGGATGCAGCACCTTATACAATTTGGACTTCATTCGTTTGCCCTGCCCGGCGGCAAGTACAATAGCCATTTTCTTCAACAAGCCCGACCTCCTACGCTGAAATTGTAATGTTATCCATTCTATAAAAAGAACGAAAAGGATCCCATTCCACATTCGTGGGAAAGGAATAACGGTCTATTCAACATTAAATTGGGCACAAATAAGCGTCCCCTAATCCACATCATGGGAGGGAATTAGCCTGTGCGCCAATATTGCTCACTAAAGAATATACTTCATTCTTGAAAAAAAGAAAAGAGAGCCATAAAATGACTCTCTTTTCTTTCGAACCCCAATAATGTTCTTATGCGCCTTCCTCGATAACCTCTTCCTCAGTCGCAGCACGTTCGTATTCAGCTAAAACAGCCGCTTGAATCTTCTCGCGCGTACCGGAAGAAATCGGATGGGCGATGTCACGGAATTCTCCATCGGGAGTCCGTTTGCTCGGCATAGCCACAAACATTCCATTGTTACCGTCGATAACGCGAATGTCATGAACTACGAACTCATTATCGATCGTAATCGAGGCTATTGCCTTCATTCTCCCCTCAGAGTTGACACGGCGGAGTCTGACATCTGTAATCTGCATGTGTGTTCACCACCTTTTTCCATCGGAACTTGGTGTATAATTCCACACAGCATGCGGAAAATCCTTCTTTTTATTTCCATAAAAATGTCCTAATTTAAGGAATTTTTTCGTTTTAGTTCAAAAGAAGAGTTTTTCGACAAAACCTCTGAAAGATCGATATTTTATCGTATACAACTTGTCAAAATTCTGTGTCATTCACTCCGTTTGAAATAATTACCTGGCTCTACTGATATTTGCTTTGTCTTTGAATCCACTGCCGTAAGTGTGGCAAGTGAAATATAGTCATGCAGTAAACGTTCTTCCGAATCCACTTCGCCCGATTCTACGAGTACCCCGACTCCCGCAACCTCAGCATTAAATTCACCCAATAAATCAATCATACCTTGAACCGTGCCGCCAGCCTTCATAAAATCATCCACGATCAGTACACGGGACTTTTCGCGGAGTGCCCTTCTCGACAAGGACATCGTATGCAGGCTCTTGTGCGAACCGGATACATAATTGATGCTTACAGCTGAGCCTTCCGTCACTTGATGATCTCGTCTGACTAGGACTACAGGAAGATTCAGCTGGGAGCCCACAGCATATGCAAGTGGAATGCCCTTTGTTTCCACAGTCATCACTACATCAATATCACGATTTGCAAATGCGGTCGCCATAATCTTTCCGATCTCGTTAGTCATTGCCGGCTGACCTAGCAAATCGGACATGTACAAATATCCGCCAGGCAATATCCGGTCAGGCTGTTCGAGCTGCTCACACAAATTTTGTATAAAGGAGAGAGAACGTTCCAAGGACATTTTTGGCATAAACTTCACTCCGCCGGCTGCACCGGCAAGCGTCTGCAAATCCCCCATACCTTCTTCCTCAAATACTTCCTTGATAATGGCAAGATCTTCGCTGATCGAAGATTTCGCCGCTCCATAACGCTCAGCAAAAGTCGTTAAGGGAATCAGTGTATGTGGTCTCGAAAGCAAATATTGTGTCATTTCTACTAAACGAGCGCTTCTCTTTAATTTCTTCACGTCGATTCCTCACGATCTACTTCCAAATCCGAATAATTACAATTCAATATATCATTTTTGTACGTATTTGTACAACAATCAATTCGATTATATACTAAATATGGAAAAAATTTAGCCTATGTCAGTAATCTTACTGCATAAACCTCTTTACAGAAGCCCCGAAGACCATTATATATTCTTGGCACCTTTGATTCTTTGGAAACGAGACCAAAAACAGTGGGACCGCTTCCGGACATAAGAACACCGTCTGCACCCAGCTTTATCATCGCTTCCTTCAATTGTCCTACCTCTGGATGCAGCTTTAAAGTTACATCCTCTAATACATTACCCAGTTCCTTACAAACTGCGGCAAATGACTGATTGCGGATGGCATTTTCCATCCTAATGGCCGATGGATGATTCTCGATCTGATCGCTGCGGACCCGGCCATATACCTCTGCAGTGGATACATTAATCGGAGGCTTGGCCAGCACGACCCAGCATTGAGGTGGATTCGGCAGTTGTTTCAGCATCTCTCCTCTGCCTGTTGCGAGTGCGGTCCCTCCTGTAATACAAAAAGGGACATCTGACCCTAGTTCAGCACCAAGAAGCCTAAGCTCTTCATCCGAGATGCCAAGACCCCACAGTTTGTTTAAGCCCCGCAAAGTGGCTGCAGCGTCGCTGCTTCCTCCTGCTAGTCCAGCTGCCACCGGTATCTTCTTGTCCAGATGAATATAAACGCCTTTCTTGACGTCATATCTCTCCTTCACCAGCTTTGCTGCTTGGAAGGCCAGGTTCTTCTCATCTAAAGGGATATACCCTGCCTGGCTTGATATCATGATCGTATCCCGCTTTATTTCCGACATT
This sequence comes from Neobacillus mesonae, assembly GCA_023715865.1. Lineage (GTDB taxonomy): Bacteria > Bacillota > Bacilli > Paenibacillales > Paenibacillaceae > Paenibacillus. Next base: position 18,360 of record JAMBOW010000012.1, on the reverse strand, counting down.
TCAATCCGGTCAGCAAGATCGACCATAGTCATAATCATCTCAACTTCATGATAACCATCGCTTCTTTTATGTAATACATCCAACATTAAATTAATTTTCGCAGGAGCTTTTTCATAAATTTTCAAGGCGTTCACCCACCCTCAGCTTTTCCCTCAAGACAACTTAACATATTATATCAAAAGCACGCTGTCAAGTCATACTTCGAGCTCACATTTGCTGTTTAACCAGCGAAATGTATAAAAGCCCCCTGATGTTCAGGGAGCCCTTGTAGTTAACCTTGGCCTTTACGTGCTGCCTCTTCGGCAAGCTGAATGGCCCGCTTCACCATATTTCCCGCATCCTTGGCTTTTATTCCGCCCCATCCTTCTTGTTGAACGGTATCATAGAAGCCCAAGTCCTTTGCGAGCTCATACTTGAGTTCTTCAGACATTACACTGCGTCTTCGGCGGCTCATGAGGTTTCCTCCTTATTAGGGGACTGATAATTTCATGCACCGTTAGTATGTCTCATGCAAGCTAAGATATGCGCCCGCTGCCATAAAACTAAAAAAAGATGGCCCCGCCCTTATATGGACGAGACCACCTTAAAATCAAGCTTACACTTCATTGTACGATATTTCGCTGGGCACTTGCTCAGGATCGTATACCGAAACCTGCACTGCATCAGTCAATATATCGGCGTAACTGTAAGACACCCGTTTAAACGTTTGCTGTTCTTGATCTAGCTTGACAATAAAAACAGAAGGGTACGTTTCTTCCAATACACCAGTACGCTCGATTGTCTTACGGCGTCCACCGTTTGCACGAAGTAATATCTTCTGGCCAACATGAGCGTCGAGACTGCGTTTGATATCCAATAGCGAATTTTTAGCCATGGCTAACGACCACCTCTTTCCTTGTCCATTATACAAGGTTTTACAGAGATTGTCAAATTAAATAAATAATTATATCAGCATCAAAAATATATTGTCAACGAATATTTTAGCAAAGTCACAAGTTTGATGAAATATCCCATTCGTTTGTTTTAAAAATTGTTAGCTTTGTGCTTCTCATAAAAAAAAGACCCCCGATTATTAAGGGGTCGAATTAGTTCTTAGCTTTCCATACAGCCTGCTTATATAGCTGCCGGTGTAATCTTTAACGTAGATAGATCCTGAAGCGGAGGCAGCCCAATCCGGTAGCTCCCCCTGGATTCAAGCCCGCCGACTCCATCACTGCCGCTGATGGTATGATGAATAATATCATTCATATTGATCGTTTCCTTCACAGAGGTGAAGGCGGCCTTAGCCGCTACATAAACCGGATCAAGCGCATGAATAAGGACTCGGCTCGGACTGCTCGCGAAATTCGCCCCCGCACGAATCAATGCTTCAAAATGGGATTGACAGGCACCCGCTACAACCGTTAGTGCATCCAAATGCCATTCATACTGCCGTGCTACTTGGACAGCTTGAATAAAGTTAGAGGAATTTTTGTAGTGATTAATATTATACAGATCATAGGGCTGCCTGCCCTTCAGCACACCATCATGTCCTGTAATAACCACGATGTCAGGGCGTGAACGAGGCAGCAGCCGATACAGCGTTTCTGCCATGGATGCTTCATGGACATAATGTCCCTCTGCAGGTACACGCAGCTTTTCATACAACGCCATGCTTTTTTTTAAGTAATTGGGGTCTCCGTCCAAATGCAGCACCTTGCCCGGCATTTCAAAGTAAGAAGGGGACTCTGTCACTGTGTCTTTATTCCACTCATCGACCAACCCGGCCTGATTTCGCTGCGCCTGCTCCAGACGGTGCCTTTGCAAAAGCGAGTAGGATTCATTTGCTTTAATATGTGCCAGCCTGGTTTTATTCGTCTCGGGCTCATATGGCACTTTTATAAGATCATCCAAAGGGGAATCAGCAAGGAGTCTAAACTCTGTTCCTTTAATAACAGCTTTATTCTCCTCGAGGCCCTCCACTCGGAAAGTAATGTCTCCCCCATATGATTTCCGAACGACCAAGTCTCCTAAATTCATCAACATTATCACCTCTAACCCTATGGTATGGGCATTGCCCCGGATTGGTTCATCCCTTTAGGCAATTTCGATGAAGGAGTAATGGGTCGCTCTTCAATCCTGGCTAGTCTTAGAGACTTATCCCTGCTTCTATCAAGACGTCGCTTAAACGTGCAAACTCTTCAATGCTGAGCGTCTCACCGCGCCTTGCAGCCTCAATTCCTGCTGTCTCCAGAAGAGGCTCTAATTGGTCCCTGTTCTCTTTCGTAAAGAAGCGGGACTTTAAATTATTGGCAATCGTCTTCCGTCTTTGAGCAAAAGAAGCATGGACGACTTCAAAGAAGAACTTCTCATCCTTAACCGTAACCGGAGGGGTCTCTCGCACTTTTAATTTAATGACTGCCGACTCTACGTTAGGTTGAGGAATAAAAACGGTATGGGGAACGATACACACCAGCTCAGGTTCGCTGTAGTATTGGACAGCAATGCTGAGCGTTCCGTAATCCTTCGTTCCTGGTGAGGCGGCCATTCGTTCTGCGACCTCCTTTTGGATCATGACGACAATACTGTCGAGAGGCAGCTTCTCTTCCAGCAGCCGCATAAGAATGGGTGTCGTTACATAATAAGGCAAGTTAGCGACCACGCTGACCTTGTCCATGTCTTTAAAATTTTTTTCAAATAATTCAGGAAGATCTGTTTTAAGAACATCTCCATGATGTACATATATATTAGGATAGGGTTCCAGTACTTCTTTCAGGATAGGGATCAAGCGCTGATCAATTTCAACAGCCGTCACCTTCCCTGCAGCCTGTGCCAGCTTCTCTGTCAAAGCTCCAATACCTGGCCCGATCTCAAGAGCGCCTTTTTGCTTGTCCAAATTAGCTGCATCTACAATTTTGTGAAGAATATTCTGATCGATCAGAAAGTTTTGACCCAGGCTTTTCTTGAAAGAAAATCCGTGTTTTGCAATTATCTCTTTCGTTCGTCTCGGCGTTGCAATCTCATCTATATTTTTCACGTTCTCACGATCCCTCACGTTCTATTTGCTCTAGTGCTCGTACAAATTCCTCACGACTTATCTGAAACATGGTCAACCGCTTATGCAGCTGTTTCCCATTACAATATCCTATTCCCAGTATATTACCCAGCATCATTCGCCGATTAGCCGCGTTCTGATGAACGATAAGCCCTGCTTCAATTAAATCTTCCCAATCAATTAGCGGTTTAGCACCTTCGTAGGTTGTATGCACCTTTGCGAGTGCTGCCCGAATGGATTCCGGGGATGCATTTTCCACTCCGATGTCACCTTTGCGTGTTGCATCCTGTTCCTTAATGAATGCGTGCTTCACGCCGGAAACCTTATTGGAAATGATTTTACGTATTCTTTCACCTGCATGATCCGGATCCGTAAAGACAATGACGCCTCTTCTTTGCTGAGCAAGTTCAATTTTTTTAAGTATTCGGGCGTTTATAGCAGATCCGCCGGTTTCAATCGTATCTGCATCTACAGCTCGTTTAATAGCTACTGTATCATCTCTGCCTTCAACGACAATGATTTCTTTAATCATGACCGCCTGACTTCCTTTCTAAACAAAAAGAGAAGAGGAAAAGTTCCTCTTCTGCATGTAAGAGGCGAACGATAGACTTGCTGTCTAAACTTTCGTTCACCTTATATAGCATCACCTAATCTTGATGTTAATACTATAACATTAGGGAAGCATTGTAAAATATATTTTAATTCAGTTCCGGCTTCACCGGACCGATTACGTACACTGTTTTACCTTTTTTACGGCCGAAATTAAGAGCTTGCTCTAAGCTATCATAATACACATCGATTTTGTTGCCTTTAATTGCACCGCCTGTATCCTCCGCACGACGGAATCCTACGCCTTCAATGTAGACCCACCATCCCAGCGGAATAACATCAGGGTCAACTGCGATCGTGCGTCCTTCTTGAACTCGAGTGCCAGAAGCTGTCTTCGTGCCAATGCCCTCTTGTTCGGAAGAATAAGCTGTCATCGATACATTATTAAGCACTTTCTTAGCTTTAAACGTAACCCCGTCTTTAGTGACAGTGTCACTGCTTTCTGAAGCAGATACCTTCTTCACTTTGTCAGCGACGGTTGTTGATGTTTTGGAAGTAGAGCTCTTCTGAACCGCAGTTTCTGACGTGCTTGCAGCAGCTACAACGGTCTCCTGCTTAGGTTCAGGTTTCTTCTTGGTACCTACAGCAATCACTTTGTCAACACGGTTTGTTTGTACCGTCTTGCCTGTCATTTTTTTCGATACCAGCTTTCCATCCTGGAATGTCTTCTCGATGGTCTGAACCACTACGCCTTCCTTGCCATTCTTAATGACCCGGTTATCGCCTTTGTATAGACTTGGATCAGCCGTCTTGATGACTTTGAAAGGAATCTCTGCTTCCTGTGTTGCCGTTTGTTTTGTTACACGGACCACGCGAATATTAAGATCTGCCTTCACCGCGGTGTCAGCAGCAGGATATACTTTGTCATCTTCCGATACTTCAATGCTTTGAGCAGCAAGTGCTTCATTGACTGTATCTTTTGTTGTATAGATCTGTTCTGTCTTACCATCTGCCGTAACGTTGATGGCCACGGCCCGCTTAATTGTTACTCGATCCCCATCTTCAATCTCATCACCCAAAGCCATTGATACCTCGTCATGAGGGCTTACCGCAATCGAATGCTCATCCAGCAATTCACTAAGCGATCCTTCGCGAGTTTCCAAGGAATGCACCTTGCCGTCTACGACGATTGAGATTTCCTTGCCTCCCTGACCATATACAATGAGTGAGATCATGACTAACAGTGCGATTGAGAAGATTGCGACTAGTGTGATCTGACGCAGATTCTCATGCTTCCATCGCAACGCGAAAGACTTGCTGGATGATGGTGACTCATGGGTCTCCTCTAGTTGGAAATTTCCCACTTCCTCCGTCCTCCTTCATAGTCCCGCCGTCAAGAGTATTGCATGATTGTGTTTGACGCGACTATACCGATTTGTCTACAAAACCGGAAAAACTCCCGTCCGATTCTGCATCATGTGCCACTCTTCGCAGCATGATGTCACCTCCTGTTAACCAACAGTATGACGACAATGTAACTTTTATTCTCCTAAAACAAAGAAGCCAAAAAAGAGTTTCAGAGGATCTCTTTCGTGGCTCCGATAGGTTCAAATAGAGAATAATCGGAAACATCATGCACGAGTTTACCTCTTTAATACGCTTACGGAGTTAGCTGTCGGATTCGGGCGTAAGAGTCGCCCCCGGTCAGAGTGCTCTGCTCATGGCAGATCCTCATCACGTTCACCCCAAGACTCAAATGATGAAATCAAATACTGTGGTATTTATAGAGTTTATGGCTCTATATTTCCTGTTCTGCTGCCTTTGCAGCATACCACTGTATCGGTTCCCCCGTTCTTTGCTTTACACAATAGATTCAGCGAGAATGACTCATGAAGTGAATTTGAAGCAGTATCAAAATGATGTAAAATTCGAATTTACCTGCAATCAACAATTCACTGAAAAGATGATATCCTGTTTTGATGCATGTTGTAAAGGAGGATTCAACTATGTTTTTCTAAATAATTGGTTAAAAATTTGTAATAATCAGCAAAAAAGTCTTACAAAAAGTTTAATCGCTCCGTTTTACTCTTTATTTCACCTGTTTTTCTCCCTATTTCACCGAATGCCAAATCGTTCCAGTGAATTTGAGGTCGTAATTTTTGCCAATTCCTCCACAGAAATGCCTTTAATCGCCGCTGCCGCTTCCGCTACCAGGGCTACTCGAGCACTCTCATTTCTTTTTCCACGGAAAGGATGTGGTGTAAGGTATGGAGCATCGGTTTCAATCAAGAGCCTGTCCAGTGGAACTTTGGCCAGCACCTCTTTCGGCTGCTTAGCATTTTTAAATGTTATAGGCCCCCCGAAGGAAATATGGAAGTCCATATCCAAGGCCATTTTTGCTGTTTCCCAGCTTCCCGAGAAGGAATGCATGACGCCGCCGACTTCACTTGCTTTCTCTTCACGCAATATTTTTATAATATCCTCATGTGCTTCCCGGTTATGGATCACAATCGGCATTCCGATCTCTCTGGCAAGTCCAATTTGTTTGCGCAATACCTCATGCTGAATTTCCTTTGGTGACGTATCCCAATGATAATCCAGACCGATTTCACCGATGGCTACAACCTTATCATGTTTACATAATGACGCAATCCATTCTAAATCTCCGTCTTTCATCGTAATGGCATCGACAGGATGCCAGCCCACAGCTGCATATATGAAATCGTAGGTTTCAGCAAGTTTCATTGTCGTAGGTATCGTTTCCCGATTAAATCCTATATTTATCATTCGGGTCACCCCCTGATCGACAGCGCGCTGAATCACTTCCTCGCGATCTTCGTCGAATTCGGGGGCATCCAAATGTGTATGTGTGTCGAATAACATAGTATACTTATGCTCCTTCCTAAACTGTATCTTGTCTCACATCACTTAAATATTTGTGCAATTTCCACCGGCAGCTTATCCAATACTTCATTCAGCTTTTGATGAGGGAAATATAAATGATACTTTCCTTTCTGCATACCGCTGATCGAACGGACGATCTCGGATACCTCAGAGATATCCCTCTGTCTTTCCTGCTTGTCTATTATAATAATTTGCTTCTTGCTTTCCTCAATATCAGGTCGGAACACATCATACGGCAGATCGGTTGGAAAATCAATTTCAAGGTCATACATTGGGTTCAATCCCACCTTGATAAAAGCTTCTTCTATTTTTACGATATCCTTCTGCTCCATGTAATCCACTTCTACATATTTATACAGTTTTCGATCTAGAAATCGGGTACACAGCTCACTTAGCATTGAATCCTTCTCATAGATCCACTCATTGAATGCAGCCTGAATCGTCGACTCATCGATCCGAAGATAGTCTTTAACCGAAATATCACCTTTAATCAGATGCAGCAGAGGTGTCAGCATAAATTCAAATGTGTATCCATCATCTACAAGCTCTTTGGCTCTTCTAAAGATTTGTCGAAGTACAATTTCAGAGCTTCTCGTTACCGGGTGAAAATACACCTGCCAGTACATTTGATACCTCGACATCAAGTAATCCTCAACCGCATGCATACCGGAATCCTTAACGACAACTCTTCCTTGATAAGGACGCAGCATCCTTAAAATCCGGTCCAGATCAATGGTCCCGTAGTTTACTCCAGTGTAATAAGCATCCCTTAGCAAATAATCCATTCGATCTGCGTCGAGCGGACTCGACACCAAATTTACAACAATGGGCTTATCATAAGTCTTAGCAATGACAGAGGCGACCTTCTGAGCAAAATCTGGACTCACACTGTTCAGTATCCGTCCTACCTCTGTATCCCCCAAGATGATTTTACAAGTCCATTCCTCGTGATCCATATCAAAAGCTTCTTCTATTGAATGTGAGAAAGGACCGTGACCTACATCATGTAAGAGGGCTGCACACAAAGCGACCTGCTTCTCTTCTTTCGGCCAGTCGGAGTACTCATTCCGTTCAAACTGCGAAATAATTCTTCTCGTAATTTCATATACGCCTAAGGAGTGAGAGAAACGGCTGTGCTCTGCTCCATGAAAAGTCATGTATGTCGTACCCAGCTGCCTGATTCGGCGCAGACGCTGAAATTCAGGAGTATTAATGAGCTGCCATATGATTGGATCCTGAACATGGACATAATTATGAACCGGGTCTTTGAACACTTTTTCCTCGCTAAGTTTCTGATGCATCACGTATCAACTCCTTTATCATCTTGAAATCATGCAACAAAATTCAATTGTGTGCAACTAAAGTACCGTTTCGACTTTTACCTGTAATTCGCCCTCTTTTATTCGACATTAATCGACATTGTATGTCGATTTACGCTGTAGTTTTGATTTCCAAATCGACAGGGGTTATAATAATAAATAAGTTCAGAGAAATCATCGGTAATACCAGTACTCATTCACCTTGTTCACCAAATCTTAATCTTATAACTTATTTTTGATGTTGACTGATTTGGGAATGGTTGGTATGATGATTAGCAGAAAACATAAAATAATGTCGAATCATGACAAGTAATAAGTGATGGCGAGAGGAGTTAGTATAATATGATGAAATCTACAGGTATTGTAAGAAAAGTTGATGAACTGGGCCGGGTTGTTATTCCTATCGAACTGCGCCGTACACTCGGTATCGGTGAAAAGGATGCACTTGAAATCTACGTAGACGGTGAGCGTATCATGCTCAAAAAATACGAGCCTGCTTGTATCTTCTGCGGAAACGCTGAGAACGTAACTTACTTCAAAGGTAAAATCGTTTGCCACGAATGTATTTCTGAAATTCCGGCACCTGTGACAAATTAAGTGAAATAGGTTATAATAGACTTTGTTTAAAGAAAAGCATTCGTTAAATTTAGTTGTAATTATATAATTAATTCCTTTTAATATAGATGCTCGCTTTTCTTGAAATCACAATATTGTTATTTCTAACCTTTTTCATATCTCCTTAAGCACCATCCTGGGCAATCCTTTTGCCGATGATGGTGCTTTTTTCTTTGCTTCTTAATTCACACTATACTTCCTCTTTAAGCAATGCATTATAAACATCTCTTTTTGAGAGCTCCCGATCCGCAGCGGTCCTCTTCATCGCATCCTTACGATTGAGGCCTTCATCCTCGTAGTGCTCCACATGTTCCTTCAAGCTCAACTGCTGCCACCACTGATTCTGCCTATCCTTCTCTTCTTCAGGACTCATTCCCTCGACAATGATGCAATATTCACCAAGCGGAGGATGCTCTTCAAGCCACTGAATACATTCCTCAATAGACCCGCGCACATATTCCTCATGACGCTTAGTTAATTCCCTTGCCAACACAACTCTACGATTTCCGAGCGCCTCTAGCATTACCGCCAACGCCTTTTGTACACGGTGAGGCGATTCATAAAACATAAGCGTACTCTGTGATGCTCCTAGTGAGGTTAACGCTGGTATCATATCCTTCTTTTCACGAGGGAGAAACCCTGCAAATGTAAACCGCTCAGTACTCAGACCAGAGGCAATAAGTGCAGACAATGCAGCATTTGCTCCGGGTACAGTTACGACTGGAATTTGTGCTTCAATTGCAAGTTTTACAAGGTCTGCACCCGGGTCCGAAATTGCCGGTAAACCGGCATCGCTGACAAGGGCTAAATTTTTTCCTTCTATTATATAGCGTATTAATTCAGGTCCGCTGGCATCCTTGTTATGCTCGTGATAGCTGAACAACAGCTCAGGGCTGATCTCAAAGTGTGTTAACAGTTTTCGGGTTTGCCGTGTGTCTTCCGCTGCGATGATATCAACCGATTTTAATGTATTGACGGCCCGGTAGGTTATATCCTCCAAATTGCCGATCGGTGTCCCTACGAGATAAAGTGTACCTGTTCCTTCATTTATATTATCAAAGCTTTTTTGTACTTGAAAATTCACTCATAAAGCTCCTCTCACAAGATTGTACGTTTTTCGATGCTGTTTCTGGACCACTCATGTCTCCGGGTAGTAAATGTCCATAATTTCTTTACAGTATTCCCCTTTTTCATTGTAAACGATGAGCGGAGGAAGCATTCGAACGTCCGGTTTCCCGTCCCTTAGAGCTTCGATCAGTACCATATTGGCCTCTTTATCAGCTTTTGGATGAACCATTCGGATTCTTTTAGGCTCAAGACGGTATTGACGCATTAGTGTAATGATTTCTCCGATCCGCTGCGGCTTATGTACCATGGACACTTTCCCACCGGTACGAACCAGATGCATGCAAGCTTTAATGACCTCTTCCAAAGTACAGTGGATTTCATGTCTTGCCACAGCTTGATGCTTGTTCAGCTTTATATCGCTTCCGTTTAAAGGCATATATGGCGGGTTAACCGTTATCGCATCATATACGCCATAACCTGCGACTGCCGCAAGCTCCCGTAAATCCCCTTCTCGTATGAAGATTTGGTCCCCGAGATCATTAAGCATTACACTCCGTCTGGCCATATCGGCTATTCGCGGCTGGATTTCAATTCCCTCTATAGATGCCTTCGTTCTTGTAGACATCAGGAGCGGAATAACCCCATTGCCTGTACACAAATCAAGGATTTTCCCCCGCTTGGGAAGCCCTGCGAATCTTGCCAGCAGCACGGCATCCATGGAGAAGCTGAACACTTCATCACTCTGAATAATGCGTAAATCTTGAGTCAGTAAATCATCCAATCGTTCCGATGGCTGCAAGCTGACATTTTGTACATTCATTTCATTACCTGCCCTACAATATTATTAGCGTTCCATTTTAACGCTCCATTTTTGACTGGCTCTCTCCAGTTGCTTACGCAAAAGTCATTCACCATCCAAAAATTCCACTACGTGCTTACTACGTATTATGATGACTCATTTTTTGTCTCATCTGCAAATTATGACGACTACCCTCGCTTGGCTCCGGCTTGTTCGCCAATACAACCAAACTTAAAAGAAAAGCCGTAGGGCATCCCTACGGCTTGTTACTTATTCAAAAATGACAGACAGAACAAACAATCGCCTTCTGTACGTAAATGACCATAATAAACGTTACAAATATGGAAACCTTCGTAGTACAACCTCGCCAGATTATCATAACCTTCCCCGACTACATCCTCTGTAGACTCCGCTGCCGGAACCGGATGTAATACAGGAATCTTGGGAGCTGGCGCTGGCGTTTCAGGGGATGACTCCCGCTTCAACACTTTACGCAGCTGATCGTTCTCCAGCGTTAAACGCTGATTTTCTTCGAGCAGCTCTTTTACTATCATTTTCAACTCGCCAAGGTCATTATGCATTTGTCCCATTTGTGTTTCCATTTCAAGAATGTGTGCAAAAATTGATTTTTTCTCCAAGATCCCACCCCGAAAGCAAACATAATGGTTACTTGATGACAACGTCATCCAATGAAAGCTCTTTTACTTTGTTTATCTCAAACAACTGTACATGAACTGTGCGATTGCCTGCGTGAATACCTACAACCTTGCCTTCGCCCAGGGAGGTAACGACAAGCTTGCCTACCGCCGGCAGTTCTTCTTTGACACTCTCGTAATTATCATGCTCAAATTTCAAGCAGCACATAAGTCTGCCGCAAAGTCCGGAGATCTTCGTTGGGTTAAGCGACAAGCTTTGATCCTTCGCCATCTTAATGGATACCGGTTCAAAGTCTCCCAGCCAGGATGAGCAGCAGAGTATACGGCCACAAGGACCAATTCCACCCAGCATTTTTGCTTCATCGCGAACTCCAATTTGGCGGAGCTCAATCCGTGTCCGGAAAATACTTGCCAAATCCTTAACCAGTTCTCTAAAATCCACTCGTCCTTCTGCCGTAAAATAAAATATAATTTTATTCCGGTCAAAGGTGAATTCCACATCAACGAGCTTCATTTTAAGTCCATGCTCTTTGATTTTATTTAAACAGGTGCCAAATGCATCTCTTGCAGCAAGCTTATTTTCTTCCACCACATTGGCGTCAGTCTCGCCTGCAATGCGAATCACCTTCTTAAGCGGCAGTACAACATCGGATTCGCCAACAACTTTTTTTCCGATAACGACTTTACCGTACTCAATCCCTCTCGCTGTCTCTACAATGACGCTTGAATCCTTTTCAATAGGAAGATCGAGGGGATCAAAGTAATAAATTTTGCCCGCTTTTTTGAAACGGACACCGACTACACTATACAAAAAATTAACCCCCTTGTATGCCAATAAACCTCTATCGAAGCCTGAAGACAGGGCTGCAATTGAAAAGCGACCATGTTAGGACTATGCTAGGGTATAGAATGGATGTCCGTACCCGCATGACAATAAAAATATGCAATTTTATCTCAAGCGGCCAATCCAATTAGAAATTGTTCTACACATAGCTGACCATTCACATTATACCGCAGTTTCTTTCTGCATTCGGCAGCCAAGTCCATATAGGACACCCACTGTTCGGTTGTACGAGTCATAGCAATGGTAGAGAGTATATTGAGTTGATCTATAAAAACAACGTTCTCCTGCTTACCGTAATTAACATAAAGCATGTCCTTGAACCATAAATGAAAAAGATCAAACATAAGTTCAAGATGCTCAGAAAGTCCTGTCTTAAAAAGCTTTTGCTGGGCAGAAATCAGCGCCATATCGCCCCTAGACAGGGATTCTCTTCCTAATTGTAACACTACATTTCTAATTTCTGCAAACCAATTCTCATCAAGCAAACTCTTACAAGAATCAATTCCAGCGCTTAAATAGGAAGCGGTACGTACGAGTGCAGGAGAGTATCCTTCCTTCTGCAGCATTTCCTGAACAAGTTCAGGGTTCAATGCCTTGAATGGTATTTCCTGTGCTCGAGATAAAATTGTGGGGAGGACGGCCCCTTTATTGCTCGTAATCAAAATCCCAACAGCAGGCACCTGCGGCTCTTCCAGGAACTTCAACATACTGTTGGCAGCCTGGACTGTCATCTTATCAGCCTGATCTATAATGTAAATCTTAGGGTTCTGATTTCCCGACCGATAGGCAAATATTTTTTGCAAATCGCGAATCTGGTCTATTTTCAGGCTTGCGCCCTCAGGTTCCACATAGTGGAGGTCCGGATGATTACCGTGCTCTACTTTGCGGCATTCCAAACATTCACCACAGGCATCCTCCGTATTCCGAGTACAAAAAATAGATTGGGCAAAGGCGGTAGCCATCTGACGTTGACCGCTGCCTGATGGACCATTGAATAAATAAGCATGACTGATCGCATTTCTACGCAACCCACCCTGCAGCATTTGTTTTGCTGTATCTTGCCCCAAAATTTCACGAAATGACATGAGTTCCTCCCAAATCTATAAAGCTGCTGCGGTGTAGAACTTCACCAATGATACTCAACTCCTGGCTTTGGAGTATGAGATATTAATATCATCTAAATCCTATTATATCATGTTAGGCAACATTTTTAATTTTAGTATTCATAAAAAAACATTTTCCAATTAAATCATTGAGAAATGGCTGCTCAGCAGATGGAGAAGTGCAGCATTTGTCATCATTTTTGTTAATAGAGGCGCATTCAATCTTTATTATCTTATAAAAAAAGACAAATGATTATGAAAATCATTTGTCTTATATTTATTAATACTTTGTCCTTGCGCAGCATTCTAGAAACTGAGATTTATCAGCATTCCGCGGATTTCGCCAATTTTCTGCAGTAATTCAATCTTCCCTTGCTCGCTCTGCAGCAGCTCGTCAGCCATAGAAACCAATGCTGTATCCACTTCATCGAGCAGTAAATAGCGTTTGCCGCGCCCGCGGCGGTCCCAGCCCTTGGTCTGCTTCGTTGCTATGCCGCGCCTTACCGTATCATCCAAAAAACGCTTTACTAGCTGCTTGTAAGCTTTGAGCTCCCGAATGGTCATTGATCTTGCCAACCGATCGCCTTGAAGCTGAACTTCATTCAATCTTCGAGTAAGCTCTGCTTGAGAAGCGCGTTCTCCCTGATGCTGCATCATATCTGCAAAACCTTTATTTTGAACAGGCTTGGTAGAGTTTTCGGTGGAACTTATTCCGCTCTGAAGAGGCCTGAATCCTGGATTGATTTTCACAAGTATCCCTGCTTTCTGTTACAAAGAACTGCGCTTAGAAATGCTCAAATCGGTCAACTGGCAGTACGAAAACTGTAGCCCCTCCTACTTGTACCTCTACAGGAAGCGGCAGATAGGAGTCTGTTGTTCCGCTCATAGGAGTAACCGGAGTCACTAGCTGTTCTCTCACCTTACAGCTGCTTCGGATGACGTTCATAACGGATTCCACCTGGCTGTCATCTACCCCGATCATAAATGTAGTATTCCCTGCCTTCAAGAATCCACCTGTACTCGCCAGTTTGGTTGCACGGAAATTAGCCTTTACCAATGCGCTTGAAAGACGATTGCTGTCCTTATCCTGTATAATCGCTACAATCAGTTTCATCTTAAAACGCCTCCTTCAGATTAGTCCTGTCATCTTGGCATTCCTGCCCCATTATTTATGAGAAATCATTTAGAATAATAAAAGGTTTGAATTTTACCTCTTGTTTAATTAGACATTTACCCTGAAAAATCCTTTAATACACACTCCAGCTTCGCAATTAAACTACAAAATACTTCTTCTTGCGACAGAGATGCATCAATAATTTTAATTCGTTCAGGTTCATTTTTGGCTAAAAGAAGATATCCCTCTCTTACCTTATTGTGAAACGACAGGTTCTCCATATCAAGCCGGTTAACCTCACGTCCACCATTTGCTGCAATACGAGCAAGACCCTGCTCTGGGGTAATGTCGAAGTAAAGGGTCATTTCGGGATTGATACCCACAGTGGCAAACTCATTAATGGAACGAATCTCATCCATTCCAATTCCTCTGGCATATCCTTGATAGGCTAGGCTGCTGTCTACAAACCGATCGGATAATACCATGACACCCTTCTCCAAAGCTGGTATTACTTTCTCAGCCAGGTGCTGTCTACGGGCTGCAGCGTAAAGCAGTGCTTCAGTACGAGCGTCCATCGTAGTATGCTCAGGATTTAAAATAATCGATCTGATTTTTTCTGCAATATCTATTCCGCCAGGCTCGCGTGTAATCATATAAGGGATATTCTTATCCTCAAGATAATCGGAGATCTTTGTAATCATGGTTGTTTTACCTGATCCCTCTCCACCCTCAAAGGTAATAAACTTTCCTTTTAGCAACTTATATCTCTCCTAAACGACATTCTTGACTACTATTCCTATTGCAACAAAACCAAGTATGGAATTCCACTTACAATGTATTTAACCAATCCTATGACACCAGGAAAAGCTTCATATAAACCATATCGGTCGGATCTTTTCTAAATTTTAAAAACCAACAGTTTGTTAAGTCCTGAATCGACTGTACCATGGCATTTGGCTCCTGCATTCCGTAATTCTGTCAGCCGTTTCTGCATCGCTTCGTCAATGAGCTCTCCAGGATATAAAATTGGGATCCCTGGCGGGTAGGGAATAACCATTTCAGCTGCCCTCCGGCCACCACACTCCGCTATAGGAATCGACTCTGTCTCCTCTTTCGCAATTTTGCGCATGCTGAAAGGAATAGGACATGAGTAGACAGCAGATTGCAAAATGTTCCACGTGGAAACATGATTGTTGTCAATTACTGAAAGTGTACCTTTCTTTCTGGGCTCCCTCTCTAACGATATATGCATAAGGGCATCTAAAAGGTGCATAGCATCCTCCTCTGAGGAGCCCAGACTAAACAAGAGAACGACGTATCGCTCGTCGCTCATCTCCGGCACGCAGCCGCGGGCTTCAAGCTCGCGCTGCAGCTCATAACCGCTCAGGCTGCCTATCTTGTCATATATGACAAGCTTGAATGGATCCTGAGCGGTATATCCTGCTGTTGCCTTCTCTGCAGGCTGCAGCACTCCGTAACGCGGCAGATCGTCGATGCCGCGCTTAACCTTGTTTACAGCAGCCAGGCCAGCCGTAAAGGCATTTGCGCCATGCACATGCAGGTGTTGGCGCGCCAGATCAAGTGATGCCATAAGGGGGTAGGATGGACTTGAGCTCTGGATCATAGATAATCGCTGTTTGAGCAAATCCCGGTCAATGAGCGGTCCTTGTACGTGAAGCATAGCTCCCATTGTCATTGCAGTCAGCATCTTATGTGTAGATTGAACTACTCCATCCGCTCCTGCTGACAATGCGGAATCCGGTATTTCAGGATGCAATCCATAATGTGCCCCATGCGCTTCATCAACAAGAAGCGGGACGCCTGCTTTATGACAAGTAACCGCAATCTCTGCGAGATTAAATCCCATCCCATAATAATTCGGCATTGTGACTAATACACCTTTTGCCTCAGGATAAGCAGTTAGCGCTGCCGCAACAGCTTCCACTGAAGGCGCCGTAGCCAGCCCGCTGAGATTGTCGATTTGGGGTGACAGGAATACAGCCCTAGCACCAGCCAGCATTAAACCGTGTAATACTGACTTATGAACATTTCGCTGAACAAGTATAATATCACCGGGTTCTGTACATACCGTAAGAAGTAAGGCGATATTTCCAGACGTACTGCCCCCTACGAGCCAATAGCTATCTTCAGCCCCAAAACAGTCTGCAGCAAGCAGTTGAGCTTCACGGATGGCACCTTCCGGATGATGCAGGTCATCGGTGCCTGATATTTCGGTCACATCGATGCTCATTACCTCTTGTAATAGTTGTCTGTGGTCAGAGTTGGCATAGGCTTGTCCGTTTTTATGTCCTGGTACATGAAAGGTTCGCTGATGGGATGATTTATATTGAAGCAGTGCCTCGTATAAAGGTGCTATGTGTTTCTCGTTCCTCATATACCATGAAACCTTTCGTATGAAATTAGACTTTCATTGTAGAACATTTTAAATCAATATTATATCAGTTATCCATGTTCTTTTCTTTAACTCATCTACAAAAAAACAAAAAGGCCTTCCTCAGACCTTTAAATAAATTTCATGAGAAAATGCCTCTATATTATACATTATTTTGATGCAGCCAAATTTGCTTCAGTTGATGAATAAAGAATGGATATTTCGCATCCTGAGCATCCGTGTGGACCATTTCCGTTTCACAATCCGTGCAAATAAACTCCGATACAATAAAAATGCCTTCCTTTTTCCGCTGTTCACAAACAATGCAAGTATGCTCCATTTGCTGTGTTTCCATACGATCACCTCTATTCCTTTTCCTATCAGTATGGTACAGTTTCTACTATTTTAAACCTTTTCATAGTGAAACTCTACTTTAATTCCTTACCTTATGCTATTCAACCTAACCCGCCTAGGTGTCTGTACCTATTTCTGTATAACATTTAAATTTTCTCACTCAAAATACCGATATAAATTATAATATATGAGTTGTTAGGTCGTTTTTCAAAATGTAGAGGGGGTTATTAATGGAATGTCCGTAGTTATCGGGGATCAGGCTACTTATTACCAATACCGACTTATCCGTAAAAGTTATGTATCTCGGCCTGTTGTCCTTAGTTACTTGAGTTTAACATGGATTATGCTCCTTGCCAGTTTATTGTTCTTCACATGGTATGGAGTACTCTACTTCCTATTATCTTTTATAGCTATGGTATGGGTGCATTACTTGATTTCTCGCTCTATTCTTCTTCTTACTAACCGACATCTGAACCGATGGCGCTTGTCTTGGAAAACACCTTGGATTGGACTCATGCCCAACCAACATATTACCTATCAATTTTTCAGTCGTATTCATTTACATATGACATGGATTGGACTCGTCTTTATACTTATTTTTATTATGGCTGCTCCTCCTTCTTTTTCAATGAACTTAATATTTTGGCACCTGTGGCTGTTAGCTCCTCGTCTGTTCTGTATCGTCTGGCTTTTGAGAGAAAGAAAGGATGGACTGCTGAAAATCACAGATCGAGAGATTGCCTACTATATACAGTAGCTCTTACTTTTAAAATTACCTGTACAACTTGCTTCTAGTATAATGAGTGCCACTCCAATTGAAGACTGTACTACCACTAACATTAAAAAAGACCTTCACTCCTGTGAAGGTCTAGTTACTGTCCACTGTTTTTGGCTTAATGATCGATGGATCCTGAGTCGGGACTAATACAGTCAGATATCCATTATGGAGAGATAAATGTACTCTCGTGTTGTCCTTAATAAAGATACGAGGTGCAGGCTCTGAAGTAGTGGCCTCTTCGCTTGCTACATCCTCTACCCAACCCCAATCTATAATTGTATCTATATATTTCTCTGGGATTTCGGTGTTTTTACCTACACCAGGCAATGAGTATTGTATATAATCCATTTCCGGATTATTCGTCGCTCGATCCATCCGATTTGCTTCTTTAGGCACAGGAAAGTTATCAACATTCGCCGCACCTTCATATGAATCCCATGAAGTTCCCTGGCTGCATGCAGTAAGAATTAAAGCGAAGCATAGAACGGCATAGAGACATAGCATTCTGTAACGCAGTCGAAATTCCCCCTTTGTTGCGAAGTGACACGATCTCTATGTTATTCGAACTCTATTCTATTATAACTTTTTGTTTATCTTAATCCGTAACAAAAATGTTACTAAACACAAGCCAAATCTTATCACAATTTTAAAAAAGACAAAATAAAAACCACCGTCGATATCGACAGTGGTTCTTTGCTTGGCAACGTCCTACTCTCCCAGGACCCTGCGGTCCAAGTACCATCGGCGCTGGAGGGCTTAACGGTCGTGTTCGGGATGGGTACGTGTGGAACCCCTCCGCTATCGCCACCAAACAGGCATTTGTGATACAAA
>JAMBOW010000011.1 GCA_023715865.1 Neobacillus mesonae | reverse complement strand
CTCCGTCAAGTCCGCTCGACTTGCATGTATTAGGCACGCCGCCAGCGTTCGTCCTGAGCCAGGATCAAACTCTCCAATAAAGTTATTGAAAAGAGCGATAAGCTCATTTAGAAAAACTGACGAGAACGTAATGTTCTCAATTTAATACTCACTCGTTGTTCAGTTTTCAAAGATCAACTTCGTTTTCGTTACTTTCAACTCTCGTCGTCAGCAACTTTTATATCATATCATGTTCGGTTCAGAATTGCAAGCTCTTTTTTTAAAAAGTTTTTTTAACTTCTTTTTCAGAAGCTTGCCTGCCAGTCTTACTTACTGGCTTATTTCTTGGCCGGAATTAGAATATACCATGCACACAAAAAATATGCAACACTTTTTTTCAAAAAAATATACTTCTCTATTATCTATATTAAACACGGTTCTACACGAACAATCCCCTATCTAATAAAAAGGTTATAAATAATCTAACTTCGGCCTTATAAATAAAAAGCCCATCTATAAGATGGGCGACTTATACACCGTAACTATACTCCATTAAATCTGGGATGCTATGCTCACATACTCATCTAAATGATCTGCAGCCTCAAATATCGGCTTGCCATGGCAGACCTCGACTCTTCGCGGCTTTAGTACCTTTAATATACTGCTGCTTCGCACCGCTTCCTGCATATCTGCAGTAAACATAGGCATAGGCCGATGGAGCTTGCCCATTTTAGAAGTGAATAAATCGCCCGCTAAAAGAACTCCATCTTTTTCGTGATAGTATACGACATGCCCCGGAGAGTGCCCCGGTGTATGATATGTCTTTAACGACCCGAAGCTTTGTAGACTTCCATCCTGATCCACTGCAATTGGGGTTACAATCTTTTTGGGGAGGGAAGCAGCTGCCTTTTTGCGGCCTGGATAGGGATGATCTCCTTCCATATAAGGAATCTCTATTGGATGCACAACGACTGGAATCGATGCCTTTTCCATTATAGACGGGATAGCACCAACATGATCGGAATGTCCGTGCGTCAGCACAATTTGTTTAATAGGCCCGTGTCCAAGCTGCTCAACGGCTCGCAATATACCTTTTGCCATTGAGCCCATTCCAGCATCCACAAGAGTCACCCCATCCTCCTCCGCCACAATCCATACACGAACCGGAAACAGCATCCATGTTTTAAGTGCCCAGATATGCTCAGAAACCTGTTCTAACTTCATCGTGTACCCTCCCCATCTTTAAGCTTTTCAGCAAAACCAATCAATATCACTTCAAACGATTCCTTAAAAGTAGGTAAAAGCCGCTCGCACAGCTCCTCTGCTGTTTCACTCGATTGATGATATGTTCCCACAATTCCATGCAGCATGTAGAAGTATATTCGGGAGAAGGACAACAATTTCTCCTTATTCTTCTCACTATCAAATTCTAAAGTAAGTTCGATCCCTCTTTTAAGCAGGTTGAATATTTCATTACGAAGTTTATTCAGCGGTAGCTCCGGCTCTATGTCTACTCTCTCTGTATTCGCTCCAAAGAATATGGTGTTCATATTGCGATGCTGTAAACAAAAGTATATAAACCGCCAGCTTACCTCAATAAGCCTTTCTCTAGCTTCTTTACCCGTGTCGTTTATCGCATTCTCCATCCGTGACTTTAACTCTTGAAGAGCAGGCACAGACATTTCGTGGAGCAAAGCTTCTTTGTCTTTAAAGTAAATATAGATCGTTGTATGTGAGCAGCCCGCCGCTTTCGCAATTTCACGCATGGACACCACATCATAGCCTCGATTTGAAAAAAGATCTGCGGCCGCAGATAATATAGCCCGCCTCGTTTCTTCCGAACGCATTTCCTGTTTACGCACCATGCATCTTTTCCTCCTTATAGATAACCAATGGTTAGTAACCTGTGGTTATATTATAACCGGCGGTTATCAAACACGTCAACTAAATATTTCCATGTTATTTTACTCAAATAAAAAAACCGAGTCAGGCTTTATGCCCGCTCGGATCAATAGTAAGTAATATCAAGTATTCTTTATATAAACGGTGCCTGTGGTTTCAATAGAATACAACCATTCTGATTCATCTGGGGAAAGATTCTGAATAGCCATCTCCATCCTGAGAGCTTCATCTTCATACCCGATCTCTTGCAAATATTGCTTCAGAACTTGCCTTGACTCTACGGAATCATTCATCTCAACATGTCGAATTAAAGCGAGAGCAGCAGGGGGGCTCAATTTATCTAGCCAGACTGCAACCTCTTCATGATTCTCCGGCTCAATTTGCTGTACAAGAAGAGCATCTTCCTCTTTTATCTCGGTCTGCTCTACACTGCGTGTGAGTATATGAAGTGTGTCTTGAGTATGGAATAACGCTTTTGCAGCACGCTCGGCCTGCAGTTCTTCTATATAAGTGTAGGGATTGTCAATGATGGGAAGATCGAAAGCGTCTCGAATTTTCTTTTGTAAGTCTGCTTTAAGCTTCTGCTCCTCCGGCGTATTCCGATAGGGTGATGCTAAGGCTTCTTCTTCCCACTTGCTCGCTTGTGCTCGGTATGCGTCCTCGCTCTCAAAGAGATTGAAAAACAATGCGCTATCCGTGAAATTAAGACTAAGAAAATCTCTGAAATTCTTTGCGATCAGCTTATTGGTATCTCCAAAGTCCATAGGGCTGATGCAGACAATAGGCGCTTCATCCAAGCTCTCCGCTTCTCCGAAATCAGTCAAATATCCATAATGAATGCCGTCACAGCCATTAGAGCCAAAAACAACTACATCACAGGGAGTACAAAAATATCTAAAACTGCTCGTTTCCAGGATAAGTCCCATAGCAAAATCCAAGCTTTGCGGATGTACAGCTCGAAGCTCTTCTTCTATAGAAAGAAGAAGCTGTAAATCTGAGGGTACCTCGTATTTCCCAAAGTTAAGGCTGAATGATTCAGACACATGCTCACCCATCTTAAATATCCCCTTCTCAAAAAGAGTCTCGAGTTAGTAAATACGAGGTGTTGTTGTATTTCCCTCTATTATTGAATCTTTATTGATTCTGTAACTTCTCCCTCATTACAACAGCGGTTAGCGGCTCCAGTAGAATAGCATCCTTAGAAAGCTGTACTCCTTTGGGATCATCCAGGGTAGTCACGCCTGCTCGTTTCTGATCTACAATGATCTCGCAATGGGTAAAATCATGCTCCAATGCAAGCTTTCTCTTCTTCTTGTCTGCGTTTATGAACACATAGTAGCTTTCACTTCCGTCACTTGATACACAGCTGTATGCAATCACAAGATCCTGCTTCCTAATGTCCGCTGATTTAATTCTTGTTACATGGCGGTCTATCAAATCCATACTGCCTAAACGGAAAGCATCGGATGCTTTTCTCAGTTCAATTAGACCTTGAAGATGCTCCCGAGTCTCATGATTGATGGGGTAACGATGTTTATCGGTTGCTTTCGCCCACTCAAACATATTTACAGCATCGGTAGAGTCATGAGAATCGTTAATATAATAATGGACTTTATCTGCAGTCGACGCGAATTCGTGGAACTTATGCTCCGGAACCCCTTCAGACCTCCACTGCTTTGTTCTTCCATACTCCTGTCCGCCATGCAAAAATACGGTACCCTGAGAAGTCAACACAAGTACATTTCCGATCCGGATCCGCTGATGAATCTCCAGGTCCTCTTCTGGAATTTCCGGATCTTTGTCCGTAGAAATGGCGATCACATCGTAGAGCGTTAAATTATCATGAGCTTCAATATACTGCACAACATCTCCGGGACTGTCTGCCGGAATATTAGAAGGCTGTGCCTTAATGTTCTTAAAAATAAGTTCAATGTCTCTTGGTCCGCCTGTAAGAAACCGCGGTTCTCCTTCATTTCCGAAGCCAGACTTTAGCTCGTTCCGGATTTCATCCGAAAAAACGCCGACACTGTCCGTCTTATCCATCCAATCCTGATCCGCAGCGAGCCCCTTTAGAGCAGGATTCGATTCATCCCCTGCAAAAGTACGCCAGCCTTCTCCAATAAATAAAGCCTGGGGATTGAGTTTGGCTGCTTCGTCACATGCATTTTGCACGGCAGGATAAGTTGCGTCTCCCATCATATCGAAGCGCATGCCATCAATTTTATATTCACTGAACCAGTATTTTACCGAATCCACCATAAGCTTCTCCGCCATCTTCCGATCCGTAGCAAGATTGTTGCCAAAGCCTCCAATGAATTCTCCCTTTGCATTCTGCCAAGCATAGTAACCGGGAACAATATCATTTAAAAACTCAGGAAGCGCCATATGCGTGTACACGACATCCAGAATGACCCCCATCCCAGCCTCGTGGATCGCATGAAAGAGCAATTTCAGCTCTTTAATGCGAAGCTCGGGATCAGCAGGATTTTCGGAATAAGCCCCATCCGGCGAGAAATAATTGTGCGGATCATATCCCCAGTTATATTCATTGTCGAGTGCCGAGTAATGAAGCTCTCTCTCCCCCATACACAGCTCATTTCCAAGGTACCAGGCCATAACGGGCAGAAGCTGGATATGGGTCACCCCAAGTGACTTGATATATTCAAGCTTGTCCTTAAATGCATTATACGTCCCCCATCTTGCCGTAAGCTCTCCCTCTATACCGGGGTCAGAAGTAAAATCGCGGACATGAATTTCCCATATGATGGCGTCTTCTCTTTTGTTGTACCCTTTAATAGAAGCAAAATGGAGATTCACGTCACGGGTCCTATCCAAATCAACAATCGCCGCCTTGCCGATGAGATCTCCATCCTCCCCCGGCTCTCCCTTGGTGTTCACCCGTGACGGGGCCATAGATTTGGCATAGGGATCAAGCACTTTTTTCGTCAACCCATGATTTGTGACTTCATACTGATAGTAAAAACCTCTTAGGTCATCTGCAGATAAAGTCTCAGGCGTAAGTTCAATGCTCCAGATACCTCGATCATAAGAATTCATCAAAAAGCGACCGATCTGCTTAGAATCATCCATGGGATCGTAAAGGCATACCTCCACCTTGGAGGCCAGCGGTGCCCACAGTTTGAATGTTACGGAACCATTGTGATACTGAGCACCCAAGTCGTTACTGTCATAAGCATACTTCGCATCGAATTGCTTCCAGTCCTGCTGAGCTTGTGAAACTGCCGACAGGTTGGCATTATGTACGTTCAGTTGATTTTTCTCGATCATCTTCGTGCCCCCGGTTCATAATAAAATCTACAACTAATAGGTATTTCCCAATCCTAGATAAAATGAACATCTTCAATATAAATTTAATTGACGCTAAATGCAACCGCTTGCACTGATTTTGCATTACTTTTACTTTTCGCTTCAATGATCGTGGCTGGTGAAACAAAAAAAGAGACCCTCTAGGCCTCTTTTCTTTAAACCGCTAAATCAAGATTGACTCAATACGAGCTCTAAACGAACGTTAACATCGTTTTCTGTTTCCACAACTACGTTATGCGGGTTCTGCATCCCGAAGTCGTCAAAAGTAACAAGGGTTTGACCGGATAGCAAAAGCTGTCCGCCTTGATATTTAACCTCAGAATCAAATGTGACTGGCTTCTCCATTCCTCGCACGGTCAAGGTCCCTTCAATGGTCACCGGAACGACTTCCCCTTCCTTCCATTCCTCCGGCAGTCCGGTAAATGTATCTGCAGTGAAGATGGCCTCCGGGTAAACTGCAACATCGAAGAAGTCACTTTGCTGCAGATGGTCATCACGCTGGGCATTTCCCGAATCCAGGGCAGACATATCCATGATGCCTTCAGCCGACATGGACTCCGGTGAAGCAAGATCAATATTCCAAGATCCTGTTACCGCATCATTTACGAAGTTTACCGTTTCTTGAGAGGTTGTGATGGACCAATATACCTTAGACTCATCCTGCAGCGACCAAGCTCCTGTCAATTGGTCACTACTTACGGTTTGGGCATTTCCTGTCTGCTCCGTGCTTCCGGACATAACCGATTCAATCTCTACGTTGTTTCCAAGATAATTGTTAAGCCCCCCATACGCGGCTGTACCGCCTATAATGAGCGCCGCTGCTGCTCCTGCTATAATCCAGTTTCTCTTTTTCTTATTCATTATTATTCCTCCCGACATCTCTAGTATTATTTATTATCTATGGTTTCTCTCTTATGCTCTAGCTGCGGCTTGGTAGAATCATAGCAAAGGAATGTGTCAGGAGAATGTCAAAGGAAATAGCAATGCGTTTATGATAAGATTCTTGCATAACCTTGCAATCGCGAGGCAGATTAAACCTGCATTTTTGTGAAACCTAAGCTTCTCAATATATCCTTGTGAATCGTATTCGTACTATATATAGAAAGGATTTGGCTATCTGCTAAAATCCCAGGAAAGGAGAACGATCTTGAAAAAAATAATGATCGTGGAGGATGAAATCACCATTTCAAAAGTGCTCAGTGCCTATCTGAAAAAGGCCGGTTTTGAAGTGAATACCATATATGATGGCGAACAAGCCATTCAGCAGCTGACCAAGCAGCTGCCCGCACTGGTTATCCTCGATATTATGCTTCCTGGAAAAAACGGCTGGGAAGTGCTGCAGCACATAAGGCAGACGAGCAGTGTCCCTGTCATCATGCTCACAGCAAGGGACGGAATTGACGATAAGCTGATCGGTCTGAACAATGGGGCCGACGATTATATGTCAAAGCCTTTTATTCCGGAGGAGGTCGTTGCCAGAGTCAATGCGGTCCTGCGCCGGCCACTCGGATGGACAGACAACGAAGAGCATCGGCGGAGCTACGGCTGCCTCTCTCTTGATTTCCGCTCCCAACGAATTCTGCTCAATGGCGCTGACGTCCAGCTTACTCCTCGGGATACGGCGGTACTCTTTTTTCTTGCCGAGCGTCCCAATCAAACCTTTACCCGTGAACAGCTTATCGAGCAAATTTGGGGACTCGATTACGAGGGCAGCGATCGTGCCGTCGATTTGTCAATTAAGCGAATCAGACAAGCCCTCTCTCATTGGCCAAAAGAAGAAGGCGATATCAAAACATTACGAGGAACGGGGTATCAATTTTGGATAAACCGCTGAGATCGATAAGAGTCTACTGGACACGACGTTATTTTTTCGCTCTCGTCGCAGGACTTGCCATCATCAGTCTGCTGTCCTTCTGGTGGGTAAGACACGAATCAATGGACCGGCGACTTGAAACGACCCGTATTGTAGCACAGGAAATTGCGGATAAAATCGTTCAAGGATCAAACGGGGAAGAAATGGATTACCAGAGACAGGATTTAAATGCGCTCATCAATAAGCGTAAAAATATGATCGAAAAAAGCGCAGATATGTGCGTTATTATAACGGACCAGCAGGGGAAGCCCGTATTTTCCAATCCTCCTATGTCAGAGGAACAGATGCAGCAACGGCTTGTTTCCCCAGAAGCATCCGGCTCAAAAAAGATCACTTCGCCGATTATGCAATCAGGAACGGAAATCGGCGAAGTGGTGCTGCTGCTTCCTACGAAGTCGTTCAGGATCATTACCGATCAAACCTGGCTTGTAGCGGGGGCATTTGCTTTTTTGGCCGCTCTCGGCTGGATCACCATCCATTTGCTCACTAGAAAACTGGTCAAGCCTATTCGAGACGTAGCGGAAGCGGCACGTGAAATCCGCTATGGAAATTATGATGTTACGTTAGATACAGAGGCGAAGGAACAGGAGATATATGAATTAAAGACATCCTTTAAAGAGATGTCTGAACGGCTGAAGACATTAGAACATTCCAGATCCTACATGCTTGCAGGTCTGACACACGAGCTTAAGACCCCTGTAACTTCGATTAAAGGATTGCTTCATGCGGTGCAGCAAGGTGTAGTCGAAAAAGAAGAGGCTGGCGAGTTCATGGACGCGGCGCTTAAGGAGACAAACAGGCTGGAGCATATGGTGGCCGATCTCTTGGATTATAATGCGATTGCGGCCGGGGTTATTCCGCTTAGACCTGAACGAATCCAAGCAGTTCCCTTTTTCAGCGAGCTGATCTATCAGTGGTCGCTTCATCAGAGCTGTGACATGCAGGCTCCCGAGTTGACTTGGGACGAGTCATTAACGGATGCGGTGCTCTGGGAAGATCCCCTCCGTATCCAGCAAATCATGACCAATCTGCTCAACAATAGCGTGGAAGCTAAATCTGACAGAGCGTTTCAATTAAGTATTCATTTGAATCGCATAGAGGAATCCTGTTTGTCTGTCCTGGTATCGGATAATGGCAAGGGGATTCCGGAGAGCGAGCAGGAGCTTATCTTCGAACGCTTCTACCGGGGGAATGATAAAAAAGAACGGGTGCGCGGCCTGGGGCTGGGTCTCAGCTTCAGCAGATTGCTGGCAGTGAACATGGGCGGTAATCTTCGCCTCGCAGACAGCTCGTCTGAGGGAAGTACTTTTGAATTGCAAGTTCCTTTTACAACGTAATAAAAATGAGTTAAAACAGCCTCTTGAATGATTACCATCCAAGAGGCTGTTTGTTATTCAAAAGTATAATGGCGTAGAGTAAAGAGCTAACAGTTGGACCTATCTACCTTCTTGCTTATTACTTTCTTTTTAGCTCCAGAATACTTTCGCTCAAAGAACGGCGCTCACTCGGCTTTTCTCTTTCGCGGAATCTCTCATCCAATGTATCAAGTCCAGCGCGATAGCCCAAGGCAATAACGGCTTGGAGTTCAATATAGTCCGGAATATCCAAAATCTCACGAGCTTTGTTCCGATCGTATCCTCCCATTGCCCGTGTAGCAAGACCCAGCAAATGTGCCTGCAATGCAATGGAACCCCAGGCGGTACCTGCATCAAACGCATGTGCTCCGTTAAATCCGCCGCTCTCATCCCTGCGAGTATCCGTAGCAAGCAGGATTAGAACAGGAGCTTGATCCGACCATAACCGATTTCCGGGCAGAATGAATTCCTTGAACAGCTCGCGCTCTTCTTCGGTCTGAGCGATATAAAAACGCCAAGGCTGTAGATTATTAGACGATGGTGCCCAGCGTGCAGCTTCAAGCACCGTATAAAGCACATCTTTGGGCACAGGCTTATCTGCAAAGGAACGGGAAGACCAGCGCTCCACAAACAATGCGTCTACCGGATAATCCGGCTTCCGGTGAGAATTTACATCCTGCAAGGATACTTCAAGTACATTTTGATTCTGCGCTTCTTTATTGCTCATTCTCTATCACTCCTTGTTTGGTTTAAAAAAACAGAGATATTGTCCCTAAGTAGTAGAGCAATACCTCTGTTGTTTACAGTCAGTATATAAAACATGTAGTCAAACCTTACAAATTCAATAAGTATTGTGTAAATTGAAATTATCACCAAATATTGGATGTGTCAATACGCTTGCTTCATCCTACTTTACAAATCCCATTAAGCGTTTAACTTCATATGTATTTTCCGGAGAAGTGAGCTTTTCGAGTAAAGTAAATGCAACATCGAACGCAGTGGACGGATTATAGGAAGTGATGATGTTACCGTCTACGACGATCGGCTGATCAGGAATGACCTCCGCTCCCATCTCGGCCAGCTGGGACTGTCTTCTGCCATTACTTAGATTATAAGTTGTCGCTTTTCTGCCTTGGAGAATACCGCTCTTACCCAGCAGTAATGCAGCCACACAGATGGTAGCGATGGTCTTGCCCTGCCGGTCAAAGTCACGAATGAGCGACAGCACATCTTCCCTGAATGCATCTTCGTAAAAGCCTGCTTCTTCAAAACCGCCTGGAATCGCCAGTGCGTCAAAATCATCTGCTTTGATATCCCCGATCAAGAGCTCCGGTGTGACCGTAAAGTTCCATGTACATTTCAAACGCTCTTTCGTCCCCACCGTTACCAGCTCTGTCGTTCCATCCCCCTCCAGCTGGTTCCAGCCGAGAACGTCTGTGAACACACTCGCTTCAACCGCTTCAAATCCGTCAGGTAATAACAAACAAATCCGCTTCATGAAGTTCGCCCCTTTTTCGAAGAAATGAAAAAACTTTCTCCCATATTAATTATGCTACGAAAAATTGTCAATTTGCGTTATAAGAGCTGCTTTCAAAGAATCTCATTCGAACTATGCTCCATTTAGGATTATACTAGGAACTACGATAACCAAAGGAGGCAGCATTTCATTATGACGATTTCATCTGAACAAACGGTTGTAGGTTTCATCGGTACAGGCGTGATGGGCAAAAGCATGGCAGGGCATATCCAAAAGGCCGGCTACAAGCTCCATGTATACACCCGGACAGCCGAAAAAGCAGAGCAGCTTGTAGAACAAGGTGCTGTCTGGCACGAAACGCCTGCAAGTCTGGCAGCTGCCTGTCAAGTCATCATTACGATGGTCGGCTATCCAAAAGACGTGGAGGAAATTTACCTTGGAGAGGGTGGACTTATCGCAAACGCTGCGAAAGGAGACTATCTGATCGATATGACGACTTCCAGTCCTCAATTGGCAGAAAAAATCCACAAAGAAGCTGCTGCAAAAGGACTTCATGCGCTGGATGCCCCTGTATCAGGCGGTGATATCGGTGCCAGAGATGCCAAGCTGTCCATTATGGTCGGCGGAGATGCGGCTGATTTTGAGGCGGTGACACCTCTCTTTAAACTAATGGGAACCAACATTGTCCACCAAGGTGCAGCTGGAGCAGGACAGCACACCAAAATGTGCAATCAGATCGCCATTGCTTCAAATATGATCGGTGTAGCGGAAGCTTTGGCTTATGCTAAGACATCCGGTCTTGATCCGGAAACCGTACTGAAAAGCATCGAAACCGGTGCAGCCGGCAGCTGGTCGCTCAGTAACCTCGGTCCCCGCATGATCGGCGACAATTTTGAGCCAGGATTTTACGTGAAGCATTTCATCAAGGATATGCGCATCGCGCTCGAATCCGCCAAGGAAATGGGGCTCGAAACGCCTGGCCTCGCTCTCTCTGAATCTCTATACGAGCAGTTGTCCAAGCTGGGTTATGATGAAAAAGGAACTCAGGTCATCTACAAACATTTTATAAAAGAGTAAGGTTAATATGTTCCATCAATAACGCTGATGCAAGAGGGCAACCTCGCATCAGCGTTATTTTTTTCATAGATTCAAAAGCGGAGCGAACGGTTTACGAATATTAAAAGCTTGTAAAGACCAGAATTCACTCATATTTCAGCCCAATAATACAAAACCTAAAGATACGCCCTTTCACCCTTTCATTCACAATTCTTCCCTTTTCCCATGTCATAGAAAAATCACGCATGCTGTGCTAAAATACTAAGGTTGCTCCTGCAATTATTCTAGGGAGGTTTATATATACACCATGCTTATTATTGGTATTGCCGGAGGAACCGGCTCAGGTAAAACTACGGTAGCTCGCTCTGTCATTGAACGGCTGGGGTCGAGCAAAGTGACTTTTATATCTCAAGATAACTACTATAAAGACCAGGCACATCTCAGTCTGTCCGAACGGGAGCTGACGAATTATGATCATCCGTTTGCGTTTGACAACGAGCTGCTGATCGAACATCTGGCAGCACTTCGTAATGGACAAACCGTTCATGCGCCGGTCTATGATTTCACAATTCACGCCAGATCCTCATCCGAAACGGTAGAACTGCACTCTAATAACATTGTCATGATCGAAGGCCTGCATGTCCTTTCTGACGAGAAGCTGCGCGAAATGCTGGATATCAAAGTATTCGTTGACTCTGATCCCGACGTGCGCATTTTGCGCCGTGTCGTTCGTGATATCGAGGAACGCGGTCGGACGATTCAGTCCATCAACCAGCAGTATCTGGCTACAGTGAAGCCGATGCACGAAGCTTTTATCGAGCCATCCAAGAAATATGCAGATATCATTATCCCAGAAGGTGGACATAATGAGGTCGGCATTCAGCTCTTATCCATCTTGACTGAAAAATATTTGTCCGGCGACAAAAGCTGGTCCGGCACAAGATTATAGCGTTCAGTTATTGTGGAGAAAACCTAAAATAACTCATACAGGAAATTATACAAAGAAAAAGCTCAAAGTATTTATGACTCTGAGCTTTATTTTTGTATTAGAAGGCTTATTCTATTTGAGGCACACGTTTATCAAAAACGTTATTTCATATAGTCCTCAACTAATTCAAAGCATCTTTCTTCCGTAAGATTATTCTGGACCATTACATATTCCAATTGTTCCATCGTACCGCCTTCATATTTTAGAGATGCCTCTTTTGCAGTTTCATCTCGATAGGTTATCCATTCACGCTGCTCTTCTCTCAGCTGTTCCATCTCTTCCGGAGAAAGCTGCTCCTCTAGAACTCCGTAAACTTCATTGAGCAATCCATCCCAAACGTCAAATCGATCCCCTTCTACCTTTTTCATAGCGTATGTTGTATCATCTACTGGATTTTCTTGCATCTCATCCATTTCTTTTTTTGTATCTTTTAATTTCTCGAGATACTCTTCCCTCAGACTTACTGTATCTGTGCTTGTATCTGTATCTGTGCTGTCGGTATTCGAAGCATCTGTATCCAAAGAATCGTCGTCGTTTGTGTTTGGAGCTGAGTTGTTATTTGGCGGCGGGTTGTCCGATGCAGTTGACTCGTCAGTTGAGTTTCCACAGGCAGTCATTATACATAATACGGCTATAAGTAACATTCCTTTTAGTGCTTTGCGATTATTTTTCATATTCATATTACCTTTCCTCTATAAATTTAGATCTCAAATACAATCTACAAATTTTAGCATAAATTACCTGTGCTATTTGTTTATTGTTTAACACCCATAGCGACAACTTAATCGCACCGCACCTAGAAAAAGCAAAAATCGAGTATAAAATCTTTACGATTTCATACTCGATTTCAATTATTCATCTTAATATTTTCCCAGGCTTACAGCCGCGGATCCATTTCTTTTTCCTGTTCTACCTCCCACAGCAGCCCTGCGCAGGCAGTCCGGAATTCTGTATTGTCTAAAGAAATATCAGCATACTTTACAGCCAGCATCCTGCTTCCCAGCTTATATTCTTCGAGCGAGGTGCGAAGCTTCAATTTAATATTTTTCTGCTTCATCAGCTTGCTGTACTTATGCGGAAACCGATAGTCATAGCCGTAAACAATGGATAAATAATCAGGATTTCGCACCTTCATAGAAGGCACCACGTTAGCTTGCACGAATTCAGGCTTGATCACGACGCCCTCCATCCCGCTCTCGTTCGTCAGCTCCTGAAAGTAATCAGCCGCCTGCTTCATCGCATTTTCCTCATCAAGATCAATGACTAGACACGCATCTTCATTTAAGAAACGGAACATGTCTGACGAAGGCATGTCAGGCACGGACTCTTCCCCATCCTTGCGGACTTCCTTCAATATAGCAAAAGGCTTATAGCTCAGCTCTGCATCACCGGCATATATATCAAGCTGTCTTTTGTACGTTTCATAAGCCTTGGCATGCTCTTCTAGCGGAACAAATGTCTTTTTGGCCTCACTCACATGCTTGTAGGTCTGGTATAGGCTTGGCCCGTACTTTTCACTGAGAGCTGATTTGGACTCCCTGAACTGTTCTTTCTCAAAACCACTCTCGTCATAGGTGGATACAAGCTTGGTAAATGCCTGTTCAAATCCGTTTTTGGCAAGAAAATCCGTTTCCGACTCCAGCGCCCGGGCGATCGGCTTGAACTGTCGTTCGATAAGACCGTCTCCCATAGCCTTCCAAGGCAGGAGCTCTCCGTCCAGCAGCAGCATTTGAATTCCTTTTTCCCTCATATAGGATCCCAGCCTCTTCAACAGCTGCTCGTAGATGCCTCTAAGATCCACACCTTTGATCCGGTAACCGTTACGGCTGACAGCATAACAATCCTCAGGCTCCCTGAATAAATACACATTGCACCTTGAACCCATATATTTAGGCTGAAGCGTAACCTTATGGATTCCTTTATCAATGAAATATTTCAAACCCCGTTCCATCGATTCCAGCTCGCCTCGTGCCACATCTTTATCCGCAGGAGACATGGTGCCTGATATGAAGTTGATCTGGTGGTTTGCAGCGTACTCCAGACTTTTCATCGCATTTTCGTCTAATTCCCTAAGCGATACGGCAGGCTGTTCCGGCTCTGAAAATAAGTAAGGCAACTGCTCGCTTTGAAGCGTTTGTTGCGATGGCTCCATAGCTAGAGCCTGACAGCGATAGCCTTTATAGACCGGCTTATGCTGAATAATGACAGAAGTTAGTGCATTCCCTTGAACGGCACCGGTATCGATATGAACTTTGTTTTTGATTCGAAAAGCCTTACGTGCTGCCACATGCCCAAACACATGATAAGGATGGTTGTTTACCGCTCCCTCTTGTAAAAAAGCGAGCTGCGATTCCATACTAATGCCTTGTTCACCACGATCCAGCCGGAAATTCCGCTGATGCTTTCGGGAGTTATCATCCAGCTTGCCAATATACTTATTCTTGCATGGAGCATGTGTCACGTAGTACGAAGATCGATCCCGTCCAATGTAACGAAAGAAGGGCTTTGCTCTCTTCACAAGCTCATTAAATTTCTGAAGCAGCTCCCCATCCCCTGTAAGTACCCTAGTAGAGTCAAAATAGTGATTGAGCAGCGTTGAATCCGCACCCTTGATTTCACCCAACATATATTTGTATACAAAATTTTCATGGTTCCCTGACACGAAGTGAAAGTGCGCTTGATTTTCATATAAGAAGTGGATGATTTCCTTCGTCTGCTTCCCTTTGTCGATCCAGTCTCCTGCCAAAATAATTCGGGTCCGATCTTCCTGGTCCGGAGAAATCAGCTTATTATTTTCCACTCGATAACCATAACTCCTGAGTAAACCCTGAAGAGCATCCACTCGTTCATGTACATCACCGACTACTATATATCGTCTATCTTGCAGCAGAAGGCAATCGAGATAATCGGCCCTATCCTCAACAACAATCTGATATTTATCCTCTGGTCTCTCCTGGGAGTTGAGAAAATTCTTCGCCTTAATCCGGTGAATGGCATCATATCCCTCGCGTGTAATCACAGGAAGCACTTCCTTTTTGAGACGCGTAACATGAGTTGAGATGAGCTTCTTGGAGCGCTCCGAGGCGAAATAATCCTCACGGATGCGATAATCGAACAATATGACCTCAATTCGGTAGTTGTTCTCCTTCGCAATGTCACGAACCTTGCTGCGGAATTCTGGAGACAACGCGGTTGTGTCTACCACAATAAAATCCGCATTGATTGGGAAGGAGGTGACAAGGTGAAGCCTCTGATACAGCAGTTCAAACGCCTGCCCGCTTGCCTCAAGCATCAGCGAATCGTACTTGTCGTAGGCATGCCCAAGCAGTTCCTCCCGAATTGCATCGGAGGATAAATATTGGATGTTTGCTATGTAGTGACGTGAGGTATCTTCGTACCTTAATCCTGGAATCAGCACTTCCTTGGCAAATGTCGTTTTGCCGCATTCCGTTGGTCCAGCTAAGAGGAATATCGTGTGCATTTTACTGTTAATCAACATCACTGCTCCTCCTTTCTTGTAACGATTAGTCCTTGTGTCGTATGAATTCCATCCACGCCATCCCCGATATTTACATACTCATACCGAACATCCTCATCGCTCAGCACATCTCTAATCCATGCCTGAAATTCCTGACCACCCAGCTCCCACTTATGGTCCTCGTGCCGGAAGCCAGTCAGCTCGTAGTAACGGTTAAAGTCCCTATTAGGGGTTGTAATGATCAGCTTGTTAAAATAAACCTTCCGAATAATATCCGTGATGAATGAGGCTACTTCTTCTAGAGGCATATGCTCAATAACTTCTGTTAATATGACATCAACCGGTTCCCGGTCATATACCTCAAGAAACTGATCTAGGGACGCGTATGCCTTTATGTTATCAATATGCTTTGCTGCCGCTCGTTTCATCATCCCGGATACAGCTGCAGCATCGATATCTACTGCAAAATATGGACTCTCTATTTTCTCTGCAAATGGCAGTGCATAGTATCCTTCGCCGCATCCGACATCCAGTATCGGTTTATCAAAGGAGAGTGCACCTGCAATATAGCTTCGTCTTTGCATTGCCGTGTTGCCGTAAGCGAATTTAATATCGTAGCGTGCTGTCTGTTCAACTATTTCCTTAAATTTGCGAAACTGATCTTTGTTATTCAATAAATTTCGAACAAACAAGCTTCTTATATAATAAGGGGCATCCATAACATCAAGGCTGCTGATATATTTTTCAAGCACTTTATCAGAGGTGTCGAGATATTCGCTGCCTGCCATAGCCAGAAACAGAGTAAGTATGCTCACGGTATGCAGAAGGTGATACAGGCTTTTTGAGGTCACTATGCTCAAAGAATAGCTTTTATGCGCCTCATGCTTGAGTTCGAATGTGTATCCATCCATATGCTTTTCGAAAAATTCGATGTACCGCATTTTTTCTATATGAATGAGATTAATGAAAAAACGGTGCTCATACCCTTCGATATCCCGCTCACTTTGCTTCTTATAGGGTGCCGAGAAAAACTCGCCAATGGCGGCAAGCGGGAATAGCGGCGTGTTATATCTGGACACGTTCAAGTATTCGAAGCTTTCCCCCTGATGCTGTTTGTATGAAATCTCGTTATCTGCATCCTTAAAATAGATGTTGAAGACGGAAGGCTCAGAATACCACCCGTAGGCTATGCCCTGTCGTATGTTTCTGAGCTGCATTCCGCTTTCAGGATTCTTTTTGATCAAAAAGGTGAAATCCGGGTTGGTAGACATCAGCTGTACCACTGCCAAGCTAATCACTTCCTTTAATCTATATATTTGTTCGCGTCTCTCCAAGCCTCTTTCAGGGTGCTTAAAAATATACTGTTAAGCTGCTCATCCAACACGGCGCTCTGCGCCTTGAGCTCGCTTGCTTTCTGATCATAGCTGCTGAGCTTCTCTTCTATGAATTGATTGACAGGCTCAAGCCGGGGCTCTAAGTCCAGCTCTTCTCCGGCCTTCTTACGCAACAGCAGTTCAGCAACCATCCTTCCCAGATCGCTGTTTGGATCAAGCAGCTCCTGGGTCAATGCTGCAAATTCAACAGGCGGCATTTCATCATATTTGTCGATCCATTCGCAGGCCAGTATGGGCCTCAGCACATAAAAATACTTTTTGATTTTGACCTGATCCCCTTGCAGATACTTCCGATAGTTGCCTTTCGCCATGTTCAGATAATGATACATGCAGGATTTCGGTGAGAAGGTCAGCGGAGACAGACTGCGAATTTCTGCCGCTGCTTGAAACTGCTCCATGTATTGAATGGGTGATGCAAGCCACTCCAGTAACGGCGGATTGGACTTCCGAAAGAGCCCCAGCGCTTTCTTCAAATCCCAGCCGCTGATATCCAGCGAATCACTGATCGGCTTCTCAATGACATCTCTCTGATCAAAAATAGATAAGTACCACTCTACAGGTCTAACATAGAGGAACCTCACGTCATAATCGCTGTCGACAGACGGAAATCCCCAAGCTCTGCTTCCGGACTCACATGCATATAAAATTTTGACCTGCTCCTCCTGCTCAATCCGCTCAAGCTCTCTGCGTATGTATGTTTTCATTTCCTGATCAACGTTCATGCATATTCCTCCTTATTGGCTGTTTCCAGGTCATACCTTGTAATCCTATTCTCTCCTGAC
The DNA here is from genome assembly GCA_023715865.1 of Neobacillus mesonae. Taxonomy (GTDB): domain Bacteria; phylum Bacillota; class Bacilli; order Paenibacillales; family Paenibacillaceae; genus Paenibacillus. The sequence goes on along the minus strand of JAMBOW010000011.1, from coordinate 84,937 downwards.
TGCACTAAATCGAACAGGGCGAAAGTATGGCGAAGCTGAAAAACCTTGTTACAATAAAAAGAAGAAAAAACAGCCAGGGGGGACATCATGGCCAGAGAAAGCTTTGATAAAGAGATTCAGTTTCTTCGCCTGCTGGCTCTTACAGGCGGAGCTTACAGCAGGCAACAGTTTGCGGAGCGGCTTGGAATTTCCGTACATACCTACGACAAGACACTGCGCAGCATTAAGGAGAGAATTACAGCTCTGCAGCCCCAACTGCCTAAGGATCAAAATAATCTGTTAACCGAAGGGCTCAGATATTCTTATTATGAAAACGCAGATCCCCTGCTTCTATTCTTGTTCCGGGGGAAATCTCTGAAAGCAACGGAAAGTACACGCTTATCTATTATTTTGACCGAGCTGCAGCATAAGCATCACACCGCTAAGGAATTAGTCGAGCTCTGCGGGGACCACCTGTCGGAGACAGATGCACTGCCTGATGAGAAGACAATTCGTGGCGACCTCAAGTATTTGGAGGAGGTTGGTGTTATCCGCAGGACACCCGGTGATCGCCCGGTGCGCTATTCTGCGGCTACGGATATCATAGATCACTTATCAGATGATGAGCTTCTGGATCTGTATGACTTTGTGGACGTCATGGCGAATACTCAGCTGCCCTCCGTCCAGGGTTATATTCTTCGCGATAATTTAAAAAAGGCGCTGAGAACGCGAAATTTACCAGTGAATGCAACACATACACATGTTTATAAATATCATTACCCTTCCCGCATTTTGGATGAGGCTCATCTCTATGGAATATTCCGGGCCATTCAGAAGAGGTTGAAGCTGCGCTTCCTTTACCTTTCTCCTAAGAAAGCGTCACGATACGCCGCGAAAAACACCAATCCGCTTTTTCATAAGGAAAGCAGGGGCTTAAGGGAAACGGTTCTACCGCTTCGGGTCATCTATGATCACCAATACGGGCGCTGGTACCTGATCGGACATAATGCACGGCAGGGGCTTATGAAGTTTCGCATTGAAGGGTTAACTGAAATGGAAGAGGGCGATCAAGTTCCGGAAGCTCTGTTTCAGGAGAAGCTTGCCAGCATGAAAATGCAAATGGAGAAGAGCTGGGTGACGGACACCGGAAATCCCGTAAAGGTGCTCGTCCGGTTCTTTAATCCGGAAGAAGGGAAGACCAACTTCGTCCTGGATCGCGTTCTGGCACAGGGTCAATGGGGAACCGTTACGGAGGAATCAGAAGCCTCTTTCCTCTATGAGATTACAGTCAATGGGACGACTGAAATTAAGCCGTGGCTGCGGAGCTTTGGATCCAGCTGCGAGGTGCTTGCCCCGCGCTCTTTGCGAAATGAGCTGGCCAAGGAATGGAAGGAGATACTTGCCTACTATGAGCAGGAACCTATTTGAGAAAATTTTTAATTATCAGATCATGACCAGACTGGAGGAAAGCGACTCGGTTGCCATCACCTCGGGGGAGCGAAGCTGGCTGAAAATGATGCTCATGCATACAGAAGCAGGACAAGCCTTCACCCCGCAAACCATGAGTCTGCTTCAGGACATTTTGGAGACTGAAGAGGCTGACAGCGATATCCGGGAGATCATCTGGGAAAAGGCTAAACAGCAGGAGCGCAGTATATACCATCCCCTGCTTCGGCCGCTCCGCCGCATGATCATGCATAGACAAGGCTTTCGGCTGACCTACCGGACGAAGCATGGAGAACTCAGAACCAATCATTCCGGATTTCCATACAAGCTGGAGTATTCCATGGTCAAACGGGAGTGGCTGCTGCTCTGGTACAGTGCCAGGCGTAAATGCCTGATGCACACCAAGCTGCATAACATCCTATACTTTCAGGAGACCTCCTTGCCCGCTAACCGAATCCATCAGGTCACGAAGCGGCTGGAGCGGCTGATGGAGGAACGAAAGAAGCGGGTCGTGCTTGAACTTGATAAAGCTTACAACCGAGAATTATCTCGCATTCTGTATGCCTTCTCCTGCTTTGACAAAACAGTCCGCTATGACGAAAGCAAAGACATCTATCAAATTGAGGTTTGTTACCCGGAGGATGAGGCTGACTTCCTTCTTTCCCGGCTTCGATTTCTCGGGGTAAGAGTTAGGATTGCAGAAGGCGCTGCCTTTCAAAAACGTATGCGTGAGACTGCTTTGAAGGCGCTCGCCAGATATGAACATACGGAAGAAAATTTATAAAAAAGGTTATCTAAATAAGCAACTTCTATGTGTTAATGGATGTCTATTAGAAGAACACCCTTAAAAGGAGTGAGCGTCATCCGGATCGCCGAGAAATGGGCAATGTATCCCATGCATCTGCTCATGATGTTTATGACCAACCTGTTCTTTGGCACCATGAATTTATTCTGGTCTGTATATGACAATTACAGCATCTTGTCTACAGCCGTCTCCCTGCTCTATATCACCACATGGATCATCTATGCCATTTCGATGAGAAGACGGAGCATGGATTTCATCATTTTAACCACTGTCTTTTGGCTTGGGGGATTATGCCTGATTGCCCTCTTTAATGGATTTGAGTCGACTATGATCGTTCTTGTTCTATTGTTCTTCAGCTCCGCCTACGGATTCGTTCATATGTTCAGTTCGATTCCACTCTCAGAGGATACGGTATATTACGTTACATCCTTCATTTGTTATCTTGTTGTCATAGGTACGAGTATATTCTGCGCGATAAAAAGTAAACAAAAAGCCTGAACGATTCACCATCGTTCAGGCTTTTCCAATGATTAAGCCGTACGTTTGTATGCTTTGAACGGAACATCCTTCTCCTTCGTTCCTGCAAACGGCGGTTTAATCGTCAGCGCAATAAGTACAGCGACGATACAAAGTCCGCCGATGACGATAAAGGTTGGCTTGAAACCGCCCAGCATGGCGGCAATAAACGAGCCGGATAAAGCTCCGATACCAAATCCTTGGTAGACAATACCGTAATTCTTGGTGTGATTTTTCAGTCCGAAGAAATCACTCACGATCGCCGGAAATACAGTGATGTTGCCTCCAAAGCAGAAAGCGATAGCGGCTACGCAGGCAAAGAACAAACCGTAATTCAGCGGTACGACACTCAGTACAAGTGCGGCTGCTGCTGTGACAGCAAGGGTGCATCCCACCAGTTTAATCCGGCTTACTTTATCCGACAGTGCACCTAGAATCAGTCGACCTGCTGTGTTGAAGATGGCAATCATCGCAACGGCATTTGCTGCTGTTGCCGCATCCAGATGCGCCAGCTGCATACCGATATCTTTAACAATTCCGATAAGATAAAGTCCGCTCATACAAGCTGTAAAGAAAATAATGAACAATAGATAGGCTTGCTTCGTGCGCAGCATTTCACCGGTTGTGTAATCCTTGCCGACTTGAAGCGATCCTGCTGCCTGCTTCGATCCCGTCTTGCTGCTCTCCTCGGCAGAAGGTACGACCTTCGCTTCTCTAACCAGCAGCGAACCGATCAGGATCATCGCCATGACGATTAATCCCCAGTAGAGAAAGGCTTGAGAAACACCAACAGATTCAATCAATCCCCCGTTAATGTACTTAAACAAGAGACTTCCTGTTCCATACGCTCCAACCGATATTCCCGATATTAAACCTTTGCGGTTCGGGAACCATTTGATCAGATTCGATAAAGACGTAATATAGGCTGTACCATCTGCAAATCCGACGACAACCCCTGCCAGTACATATAAGGCAGCCAGTGAGCTTACCTGCGAGCTGAGTAGAAGCCCGATGCCGAGCAAAATACCGGAAGCCGCGGTCAGCTTTCTAAGTCCTATTTTTTCTTGAATCTTGCCTGCAAATAGTGTTGCAAAGGCAAGCGCAAAGCTGGTAATTGAAAAAGTAATAGATACGGAGCTGAGCTCCCATCCGAATTTATTTACAAGCGGGGCATTAAACAAGCTCCATGTATAGATGGTCCCAAGACCCATTTGCATAATAATGGTGCCGAGCACAATAAGAAAGCGATTGCTTTTCTTTTCGTTCATATCTCGTTCCTTCTTTCTCTCTCAGTTCTAAGCGTACGATGTAGTGCCCCTTACGCTACTTCATTGTAACGCTTTCATTGAGGTTCCTAACGGTTTAGGGAACGAGATAACGCAAATTGAGAATGAACTGCATTTATATTCGCATGAGCTGCTTAAACTCCTTCGCTTTGCTGCGGCTGACTGGAATTTCCGTATCCAAATCGCTTAATTTAAGCAGGTAAGTGTTGTTAAACCAAGGGATAATCTCCCGTATTTTAGCCAAATTTACGATATATGAACGATGACAGCGGTAAAAAGACTCCTGAGGAAGCCGGGAATGGAATTCACTGATGCTGACGTTCATCGTATACGTTTCTGACTTGGTAATGACTTCTGTGGTTTTCTCCTGTGCGGAGGCATAATAAATGTCATCACTGTCGACGACAATGATCTTTTCGTTCTTCCATAAGTTCACCTTACGGATTGCCGGCTTTGATAGTTCTTCCTGTACGCTTTGCTGGCGCTTGTGGTAATCAGCTTCGAGCTTGGTCAGCATGGATGAAATTCGAGACTCGCTGTACGGCTTTAGAATGTAATCAAAGGCTTCAATCTCAAAAGCTTCAGCTGCATGCTCTTTATACGCAGTCGTAAATACGATATAGGGCTTCACCTGGAATTTGCTAATGTTCTGAGCCAGCAGCACGCCGTCAATGGAAGGCACATTAATATCCAGGAAAATAACATCAACCTCGTGACTTTGCATATATTTGAGCGCATCCAGTCCGTCCTCGAATTCCTCTTCAATCTCAATGCTGCTGTGTGTCTGGATTAGATATGCCAGCTCCTGCCGGGCAAGGAACTCGTCCTCTACAATGATTGCTTTCATGCCTGTTTCTCCTTCTTCACATCAAAAAATATTTCGGTACCAGGGTTCAATCTCCGGATCTGCAGTCCCTCTCCATAAATGAGCTTTACACGCTGATGCACATTGTATAGTCCGATATTGTGCTCAGGCATATTGTCTTCCTGCACCTTCTTAATAATCTCCTCAGGAATCCCTACTCCGGTATCAGCAATAGTAATCCGTACGCTCTCTTTCCGTTCTTTTACCGCAACTGTTACGGTACCGGGACCTTTTGTTTTTAGTATTCCATGATTTATTGCGTTCTCCACCAGAGGTTGAATGATTAGACTTGGAATCCGTACCTTTACCTCATCTATATCGTATGCTACGTTCAGCCGGTGTCCGAAACGAGCCTTTTCGATCTCTACATACTGCTGTACCTGCTTCAGCTCAGCATAAATATCAATCATTTCATCGCTCAGCTCCAGATTGTAACGCATATAGCCGGACAGATTCACAATCAGCTCTCTCGCCTTATCCGGATTGATCCGAATGGATGAAGCAATGGCATTCAACGCATTAAATAGAAAGTGAGGATTAATCTTTGTCTGCAGCGCCTTAAGCTCGGCCTTGTTTGCCATCTCCTTCATCCCTTCTACCCGGGATACTTCCATCAAGGTTGAGATCATTTGGGACAGTCCGATAGCTAACGCCTTCAGCGAATCCGTAATTTTGTGTGCCTTTGCATAATAAATTTTGAGTGCACCCGTTACTTCGCCCTTTTCTTTAAGCGGAATGATCATGAGCGACTTGATGTAAGGGTTCGTATGGGCTGTGTCATTGTTTCGAATGGTGATTTGCCCGCTTGAGATCGTCGTCTTTGTCTCTTCACTAATAATCTCATGCCGTTCCAAATAGTGCTCTTCGCCTACGCCGACATACGCGAGTATTAGCTTCGTATCTGTGATCGCTACCGCGTCAGCACCAATGTCATCTTTAATGATTCGGCAAATCGTATGCAGGGATTCCTGGTTAATGCTCCGGAAATAGGGAAGCGTCTTGTTCGCAATATCAAGCGACAGCTTCGCCTGTTTGGCCGCAACCACCTCCTTCTCTCCCTCTACGCTTTGAACCAATAGGACAATGAGACCGACACTGACCTGGCTAAGGATCATCGGAAAAGCAATTCGGGAAACGATCTCTACACCCAATGGGGAGGGCTCAGCCATCACCAATATAAGAATCATGGTTAAAGCTTCACAGGCCATGCCGGCCAATATGCCGAATTTCCATCTTTGTTCAGAAGATTTTAACTTGTAAATATATCCTGACACGATGCCTGCCGTAATGCTCGTTATTAAACACGGAATCGAGGTGACCCCGCCGATATCGATTAAAAAACGGTGTATTCCTGATACAATTCCCGTAACGAGTCCTACCCAAGGACCAAACAAGATCCCCCCGGACATGATGGCAATAATCCGCACGTTCACAAGTGAACCCTCAACATTGATCCCGCTGTATGTACCGAATAAGGCAAACCCGCTGAAGATCAGGCTGGCGATGGTGAGCTCCTTCCACGTCTTGTCCCCGTTCTGAAAAAATGCTCTGAACCGAGGAACCCGGATCAGCACGAACAGGCACATCAAGAGCAGCGCAGCCCGTTCCAACAGCTGCAGCAGCATAAGCAAAGTGTCCTGCATGAAATGTTACCTCCAAATCTCATAAATCGTGCTCTCATTATAGTCATGTGTATTTATCTTGTCTAATTTGTCTTTCCTTCTTCCATTTAAATCAGTCAAATAAATAAAGCGGCTCTCATGAGCCGCTCCAAAAACTAATGGTTTATTTTGTCTGGTCATATGTAATAAATTTGTTGATAAATCCGCGCAGGTTTTGACTTGTTTCATTCAATTGCTCAATGGCGGTCATAAAATTCATAACCAGCTGCGCTTGATCCTGTGAGGCATGGGCGATCTGACCGATCTCTTCTTCCATCTGTTTAATGGTTTGCTGAACGCCGTCCAAGGAAGATTCGATCTCATGAGTAGCCTTTTTCGTATCTACCGACAGTTTGCGTACTTCCTTAGCGACTACACCGAATCCTGCCCCTGCTTCTCCCACTCGCGCCGCTTCAATTGCAGCATTGAGCCCGAGCAGGTTTGTCTGCTCTGAGATTTCACGAATAAAACCGGTTACATGGTTAACCGCTTCGGATTTTTTGACGGCCTCTTTGGAGTTGTTCAGTATTTCGTCAGATGTAGCGGACAATTCCTCGGAATGAGCGGCCACCTGCTGAATCCCGCTAAGAAGCTGTTCGGCAATGTGTTCCGTTTCCCCCATGTACTTCTCCATCATCTCTTGATTCTCTAGACTGTAGTTTACACTCAGTGCAGCCAGCATTTCCCCATTCTCATCCTTGATTGGCAGAAACATCGCTTCAAAAGGATAGTCGTAACCAGAGTAATCGACTCTATCCACGGTCTTTACATATCCATTTGGAAAAAATGAGAAGTCACGATTATGCTCCTCCAACGGAAATCCAGGCTCCAATCCAAACTTTAATGTTTCCCCATCAGACCAATACAATATTTTCTCACGATCAAATATAGCTATCGCTACATCCTCGCGGATTACTTCCTTTATAAACGGCATGCTCTTAATGAGCCCCTCTACAATATTCATACTATTTTCCCTCCAGTCTTTGTCTCTAACTGCGAATAAGAGCGTACGCGCCCCGCCCTAGTCCTTTAAGTAACAAACGAATAAGAAAGATGCCCTAGAAAAGTCTAAATATTCTCTTCTATAAATATTTCGGCATAATGTGAATAAAATTACAGACAATAATTTACTATCAAGTTAATTAGTATGAATCTCGAAACGTTATCTGCCTCTAAAAAATAAAAAAAGGACTGCTAATTGCAGTCCCCAATCTGTTTAAAAAGTTCTCTCCACGCTGGTCTTCTGTTCACTACTCTAGATCAACCAATATTCTATTTATTCGAAGCTCTTCGATTTGCCCAAATGGCATTGGCAGTTCAGGGATCCATTTCACCCTATTCGTTTTGCGAGCCTCCACTCGTAATGTGGAACTCCAGCATCATCTGCTGGAAGCGTGAGCCGAAGCCTTCGGCTGCTTCAAGGAAGTAATTCTGCTTCACAATAAAGCTGCCTCCTTTTTCGTTATCAAACACATAATATCTGACAATCGGATCATTCCATTCCGAGCCGCCTGTACCGCCGATTGCTCTCACTTCATAGCCTTTGACCGGAGTCTCAATCTGCTCGGCAGCATGCACTTCCGCATAATCCGCCTTAAGGGTCGCTTCGATATCGGAAGCCGCATCCTCTGGAAGCATGGCAACCTGGTAAATCTCCATCGACACCTCAGGATACGGAGACCCTGGCGGATCAACCCGCACAATTTTATCGACGCCGTCCTCCTTCACCATGTTGAACAAGCTTGTGTCGAAATAAATGACATATTCCTGATCCGTTCCTTCATGCAGCGTATCTACACTTGTAGAAGGCATGCCTTCGATCTCCCGCTGAACTGTTTTTTCCGGTGCAAACCATTCTCTTACCTGCTCGACCAGTGCTTGTACTGGTGCAATGGGCAGACTCAGTATAATGACGATAGAAGCTGCCGCTACAGCCGGGATAATCCATCTTCTCCGCTTCGATTTCTGCTTCTTCCTTAGAGAACGCAGCTGGCTCACTGCTGGTGCTTGCCCGCGTTCCTCATGAATCTGCTCTTTGATGGCAGACCATATCGCATCTTTTTGCTGAACAGATTTATCAGTTCCTGACTTGAGCCCGTCCTTTAGCTTGTTGTCCAGTTCATCATGAGCCATCTCGCATTCCTCCTCCATTTTGCATTAGCCAGCCCTGCAGCTTCTTTCTTGCTTTAAATAATCTTGATTTGACGGTATTCACGTTAAGATCGAGCATTTCGGCAATGTCCTTCTCTGCATAATCATTTACATATTTTAAAATGACAGGGATTCGCTGCTGGTCGTCCAGCCTTTGAACCATTTCGTATACTTCTCCATGCTCATCAAATGCATATCTGTCTTGCTGCGTCGGAAGTGCTATCTCATCCTCAAGCTCTGAGGGCACCACCCTCGAATGCTTCTCTAAGTACCTGTTGCATTCATTAACTAGAATTCGATTGAACCATGGCTCAAAGGGTTTATTTACATCAATTACGTTCAGGTTCCGGTATACACGCATAAACGTTTCCTGTACTACATCTGCTGCACTTGCGGAGCTTCGTGTTATAGCCGTCGCCGTGCGTATCGCTTTATCGGCATGTGCTCTGTAAAGTTCTTCGAACAATTCATCACTGTAATCTGTCTGGAGCTGCCTGATGAGGTCTTGTGTCAACGCGCGGCCCCCCTTTCTTTATATCAGTCATTTATAATACCCTGTAAGCCTGATAAAAAGTTTTCGATCTCTTAAAAAAAGAATAGAACCGTGCGGTAAACAGCACGATTCTTTTACTGGCAAAGCTATGAAGCTATTGTAAGTTAGCCTATGAATGCTAGTGGAGAGAGCCTCCTCCAACCTTTACATCCTCTTCCGCGATCGCTGCCGTAAAGGCGGCAATTTCAAGACCTTTTGCAATCAAATCAAGGCTTAAACTCGGAGCTGAAGTGTTCAAGGCCTGCTCCGGGAGATATGGAATATGAATAAATCCCCCTCGGATATGAGGAGCATGGTACTGCAAATAATGCATCAAGCCATAAAACAAATGATTGCATACAAAGGTTCCTGCCGAATTCGACACCGCTGCCGGTATTCCGGCAGCCTTTATTTCCTCTGTCATCTTTTTAATCGGCAAAGTAGAGAAATACGCCGCTGGACCATTATGTACGATCGGCTGATCAATCGGCTGCTGCTGCTCATTATCAGGTATCCGGGCATCATCCATATTGATTGCAATACGCTCTGGTGTAATCTGTGTCCGTCCGCCTGCCTGACCAATGCAGATGACAACATCCGGTTTCTCCTGTTCAATGGCTGTTATCGCATGCTGAATAGACTTATGAAACACGGTCGGGATTTCGTATGCAACTAGCTCCACGTTATTTATCTTCTTCCCGTTAAGCTGTTTGACTGCTTCTAGTGCAGGGTTGATCCGTTCACCGCCAAAGGGGTCAAATCCTGTTAAGAGAACCTTCCTGTTCATCCATTAAACCTCCATATCTCTCGCTTTTTTGTATAAATCTATATGATTCAATCATCATGCTCTCCAAGTTAAAAATACAACAAACAGAGAAGATGCCCTTCTTAAGTGAGCACCCTCCCTGTATTGTTTATTACTTATCAAATCTTTTCCGCCCGTACACGACAAAGGCTGCTATAACACTAGCCCCGGCCCAAGCTAAACAGAGAAGAAGATCGCCTGTGGCTTGTCCTAAACTCCCTTCCACTCCTATGCTACTCATGATATCGATAAATTTTTGGGTGGGCAGGTAGTTCACAATACTTGTCAGGATTTCGCTATCCATCATTGGAACGAACATCGGCCCCATGATGAAAACAAGCAGTACCGGTAAGCCTATAATCGAAGATTCTTGAACCGTTCTGGACAACAAGCCAATGATAAGACCGATGGCAATAAACATAATCATGGAGATCAAAGTCAGCAGTATAAGTACAGGCCAGTTGATGACTCCAGGCACTTCAGACAAAACAATTGAAGCGGCCACGGCAACAAGAGTCAGTACAGCCGTTAAAAAGCTTTTGCCCATTAAAATTTCAGAAGTGCTGGCAGGCGACAGCATGAGGACACGCAGAGTATGCTTCTCTTTCTCCTCCGCCACCATCATGGCAAGTACAAAGGCACCGGTCATAGACAAGGCCATTAGTATCGGAAAGCTGAGCAGCAGCATGCTCTGCTCATCCCCCCGATCCGGAGTCCCCATTCTGCTGAACAGGAAAGCAAACATGATCGGCATTGCGGTCATCAGCAAGATTTGCGGGTTGCGTAAAGAGTCTTTTCCTTCCTTCTGAATAATCGCTTGAAATCTTCTCATTGAAAATGTCATTGTAGTTCCCTCCCAGTCATTTTAACGAAAATATCGCCTAAAGTTGGCTCGTTGGAATGAATCGATAACAGACTCCCGGATTGAATCCAGCGTCCGATACGCATCGCATTTTCTTCATTTTGCTGCAGAACCATCTTACCTTCGTCCTTAACGTTTACGGTCATGGAATAATCGGCATGGGCCAGCCTTAGCTGCTCTGGTGTATCCAGGGCCTTTATCACTCCGTCATTTATGAATGCTACCCGGTCGCACAGGCTTTCCGCTTCTGCCATGTTGTGCGTCGTCAGGAAGATCGTTGTTCCTTCACGATTCAGCTTGCGCAGCCCTTCATGGATATGTAATGTATTGACCGGATCCAAAGCCGAGGTCGGCTCGTCCAGAAATAACAAATCAGGTTTATGTAAAATGGCTCTTGCGAGCATGACACGCTGTCTCATTCCTTTAGAAAGCTTTTTAACCATCGTATTGCGTTCTTTGGAAAGGTTCACTTCCTCCAGCACTTCAGCTATGCGTTTCGTATTCACATCGTAAAGCTTGCAGAACAGCTCCAGATTATCCTGGATCGTCAGCCGCTCATATAGTGCACTGTTATCTGTAAGAATGCCGATTCGACGCTTGTGGTCTGCATCGTTCATACGATGAAGCTCCTTGCCAAACACTTTGACTGTACCGGAGGTCGGTAATAATTGAGAAGTTAGTATTTTAACGGTTGTTGTCTTACCCGATCCGCTCGGTCCGAGAAATCCGAAGATCTCTCCTTTATTAATGTTAAACTGAATATGATTTAATGCTGTTTTATTGCTGAATGCTTTCAGCAGGCCATTTACTTCAATGATATTTTCCATCGTTTCCACTACTCATCCGCCCTTTCGCTTGTTTGCTCTTGCTTACATCCCACATGTTACGGTAATCCCTTATGCAGCGCATTATTATCGGGATGAGAAGAGCATATGAGGGGCTGAATCCTGCAAAATGAACTGTGAATGAAACAGGATTCAGGCTGTATGATTGGCATAAAGCGAATAGAATGGAGCGGCAGAATCAAAAAGTATGGCCTGTAACTTCATATTCAGAAGCTCTGTAGAAAAATTAATCTATTAATCTAGATACCTAGTATTTGTTTAAGCTCATCATACTTCCCTTTTGATAAAGGAATTGAGCTTTTCCCAGCATCATCAAGAATTAGACTGTAGCTATTGCGTGTCCAGGTGATGACCTCTCTTACCTTTTGCAGATTCACCAAATAAGACCGGTGACAGCGGAAAAAGCCGACTGCTTTCAGCTTATCCTCCAGCACGGTAAGTGAAAATGCACAAGGATAGGTACCCTGCATAACATGAAGATTGGATACCCCTTCGCTGCTCTCGATATAATCAATTTCTGTCGGGTCAAACAATATCAATTTGTCACCGACCTTTGCCGGAATTTTTTCCAGGCGCACCGGCCTGACAAATGCAGCTGAACTTCTGCTAACTTCTTGTTCAACATCTTCCCTCGCGGCTGCAGCTTCTGCTTGTGCTTCTTTTGGAGATGGCTCTAATTCTCCCTTTACTTGTTCGGTTATCTCTATTTCGTGCTCTATCTCTAGAACCTCCGGGGCAGCTTCGGTATCTTTCTCATTTACCTCGTCTTGAATGGTATCCAGCTTTTTCAGTCCGGTTTGACTGTACAGATATACATCGTTTGTAAGAGTTACTGCCTGCTCCAATACCATTGTCGTAATAAGTACCCCCTTCCCCTCCTGGGTAAGTGCCGGGATTAAATTACGGATAATATAGCTTGTTTCTAAATCTACATTTTGCTCAGGGTCTTCTAATATAAGAAGCTTCGGATTATGTACTAGTGCTCTTGCAATCACCAAACGGCGCTGTTCTGACGGCGTCATCTTTCCAACAGCACTGTTTTGTTTTTCGGCTAGTCCCAATCTGCGCAGTAGTCCTTGCAGATCGAGTTTAACACCATAAATGCGTGCGTAAAATTCAAGATACTCTCTGACCTTCAATCGTTCATATGCAGCATCAGACAGTAGTTGGAAGCCAATTTTGTGTCTTAACTCTCTACTATTTTCAGATTTAAGTTCTTTCTCCTCAATGAATATGGAACCTTCTGAGATCGAGATTTGCCCAGTAACAGCTTCGATAAGACGACTTCCGAGCTCGTGATTGCATTGAATAACGACACACTGCCCTGATGAAATTTCGAGATCAATATGAGGAATAAGTACAGTACTGCCAGAGGTTTTTTGAACATGCTCCATTTTTAACAAGGTCATCTTTTCTTGGTGCCTCCCAAAATTATTCAATTATTCCTATGTTATTGCATAATCCATGTTTTTTCTACTATGTTAGCGGGATAATTAGCGAGTTACAGACCATATTTCCCGAGAAATAATGACAGAAATCGAGTAAACCAGATAATATCGTTAATTTATATGTAAATTAATACATAATAACTGTTAGATTGAACAAAAAAAGCCATTGAGATGATCTCAACAGCTTTACTTATCATTTTTGCTACGGCATACAATCCAATTACATCAGGCTACTGCCAATCCTTTGCGGATTCTGCGATCTATAATAAATGGGCCAAACGGGATAATGGATGCAACAAACGCAGCCAATATCATTTTGAATGACCAGCGGTTTAGATACGCCGCGATCATAATGGCAATGATATATAAGACAAAAAGAAACCCGTGGGCTCCTCCCACAATCGTTACCGCTACCGGAATATCAAAAGCATACTTTAAAGGCATCGCAATGGCCAATAGCAGAAGAAAAGAAATACCTTCAATCATCCCAACGGTACTAAAAAAACGCATTGCCGGCTTGCTCCATTTGTTCATAAAAACATCTGTCCCTCCTGCTTTATGCGGCTAACGGGAGCTTGTCCCTCCACATTTTAGAGTCATCTTACAACGGTCATAGGATAAGGTCAATGGAACTTGTAACTTTGTTATAATTCCGTAACAGATGGATATGACAAAAGTTACACAGCTTCTATTTAAACAATGAATCACTCCAACATTTCCTTTGCCAGCTGCAGTAATTGTTCTTTGTTCAAGTCCTTTTCTCCATAAGCGCTTATCGTAAAATAAGCATCCTGCTCTTCATCATACCAATTGATATAATCGTACTGAACCTCTTCTTTATGCACATCATTATAGACAACATCCGTTCCCGACACGTTCACTATGCTTGCCCTATTCTCTGCTTCCTGGTTCACCGTTACATGACTGCCATGCAAAAGTACAGCAGAGATATTGATATAGGATCTTCCGGACGAATATTTTGCCGATACAGAGCTTGGCTTAGACCAGGGTAAAGCTTTCACAAACACTATTTTCCCACTTATGTCCTGGCTTGCCTCATCCATAAGCTGATTCAAAATACCTTTATAGTATGAGCTGCTCGTTACCTCCCTATAAGTAGGGCTGCTTGCATATACATTACCGTATTTAAAAGTATATCCTAGAGGTGCCTGCGGTAACCTTGGTGCACCCGTTCTATTGATCTCTGAAGCAAAAGCGGGATATTGTTCGATTCTTCTTTCCTTATATGTAAAATGCAGTTCAGGATTGTTGTTATCAGAATTTATATTATTCTTTATATAATAAGCGACAAGTTCACCTGGTTCAGCTTCGACGTAGGCCTTCATTCCGTAATTTCCATTGATGTCTTCTACCTCTTCCAGGCTCTCCGGTACATACTGCACTTTAACCTGTCCTTCTTTATTGAGGATTTGAATGTACTCAGATGCAGCATAGGCAGTAAATGATATTAACAAAAAAGTAATCACAAGCCCTGTAGTCGTCATTCCTTTAAATGGTAGAGTGTAGATGCGCTGCCAGATGGGGGGACGCGCCTTCTCCAGTGCTGTTACACGTCTCATCACTGGCTCCAGCACATCAATATCAGGAATACAGTGTGCCTCAGAAGCTTTTTTCAAATCTCGGAATTCGGCACAATCTTCTTGGTATCGTTCCAATTCATTTCCTCCTCCATCATTAACTTGGTCTTTTGCATCTTCTTTTTAATACGAAGCATTCGTTTCGTAAGGGCATTAGGGCTGACCCTTAAAATCTCGCTTATTTCGGCATACGTCTTTTCCTCAAACACCCGAAGCACTATCAGGTTTCTTTCTTCTATTGTTAGGTGCATCAGGGCTTTGAACCACTCTGAGTGATGGAGCTTGTCATCTATCTCCTGTTCAGGGCTTACTCCTGCCTCCTTTGACTGGATCAGGCGCAGGACTTGCTTATGAATACGGCGCTTTCTCAGTAAATTCATGCAGTAGTTATACGCAATTCGGTAGATCCATGCTGAAAAGTGCACCTTGCTTTCGTATTGGCGGATGCTTTGAAATGCCTTGACGAGTATATCCTGAACAGCATCCTCCGCATCCTGCCGATTGGCCAGCAAGCGATAGCAATAGCGATAAAGCGGCTGCTGAAACATTTTGACAATGAGCGCATATCTAGCTGTATTCCCCTGCTTAATGTCAGCTATAAGCTCCTCCAATTGCGCCTTTTCAATAGATTGATGTGACGATGCGAACACCTCCTCTTTCGTATACCTATATAACACTCCAAGATGATAGAATCTGCCTTTTCCTGAAATAAAAATATCTAATTTCCATACTAACTTATGGATAACTAAAATACAGACTATCGGTGTCAATCCACCTTTGTTCATAAAAATACATTTTATCTTGACGAAAATAGTCTTTTAGACTTAATATATTGGTATATATTTCATAGTTTTCACCTACAAAATGATAAAGGCAAAACCATCGAAAGATGGTGACGCAAAGCTAAAGGGGCTAAAGCGAGTGATTCGCAACGCCAGCCAGTTACCGACATAAAGGCATAACATTTCGTGTTGTTATCAGACCCTTCTTATTTCGGTAAGAAGGGTTTTATTTATTTTATCAACTTATATATGTCAACTCCCTTATTGACAAAAGGCAAAGCCATTGAAAGATGGCGACGCAAAACTTCAGGAGCTAACGCGATTTTTGGTCGCTATGCTAGCCAGTTACCTATAATGAAGCTCATCGTTTGTAGCAACGGTGGCTTACGGAGGATGTTTTTTATGAAATGGATGAAAAGTTTACTCGCCGCTCTACTTATTTTTACTGTTGTTCAAGCAGCTCCTGCTCATGCCGCAGGTACAGAACAACAAACCATTGATCAGATTGTCGTACTTCCTGAAGACAATTACAATGTCAAAGAAGCTAAAGCGATGATGAGCAGATTGAATAGAATCCCGGCAGAAATACTAGATGCCCTGAATGATAAGGGTGTTAAAATTATTTTGACTAATGGTGCCATTACGAGCTTGCCTGAATTGAGCTATCTCAAAGGTGTAACGCCGCGTGGATGGGAAGGTACTGGACTTACTTGGGATGACGTGCCTGGAGTAAGTGAAAAAAATGTAGTTGTACGTATCGGCTATAGCAAACAAGGAAAAGGCCACAGCTCGTTTAACCTGGAAATCCATGAAACCATGCATGCTGTTGACCGATTTGTCTTTAACACGATCAGTGAATCACCTGAATTTATCAATATCTTCAATAAAGAAAAGAATGTTAAATATAAAAACGACGGCTACGTATCTGTCTACCCAGCCGAGTACTTTGCGGAAGCTTCAAGTATGTACATATATAATGAGACAACCCGGAAAGAGCTAAAGAAGAGCACGCCTCTTACTTATGAGTTTATGGACAAGCTGTTCAATTAATAGTTCCTTGTATATAAAAGACTCCTCCCCATATCGCATGGAGAGGAGTCTTTTCCTATTTACGGATATACACGGTCTGGCAGCACTTGCTCCCATGTCTCTGTATCATCGTCGTTTCTGCTGTACTCATGGAAAGTTGTCGCTTCAAGTACATCCATGTAGTACCATTTTTCTGCTGAATTATCCGGCCATACCTTGGCATCCTCATGAATGCCCGCTGCCGTTACTTCGCGATTCAAAACACTGTTAATAAACGCCATCGCTTCTGCACGAGTAATATATTGATCCGGTCTAAATTCGCCATTCGGATATCCTTTAATCCAGCCTTTATTGGCTGCGGATACGATGTATTTTTCGGCCCAGTGGCCTTCTATATCGGAGAACATCGTATTCTCTTGCTCATCCAATTCATCAAATCTTGAAGCAATTGCAGCGAATTCCGCTCTCGTAATTTGACGGCTTGGCATAAAGGAACCACCTGGATATCCATTGATAATGCCTGCGTTCTCCATCGTTGCGATATGCTTGCTTGACCAGCGGGAAGCACTGACATCTTGATACGAGCTTACCCCTGTTAAATAATCACTGCGAGTAGCGTCATCCATCAAACGGTAAAATATTGCTGCTACCTCTTCACGGGTAATCAGACCTTCCGGCTGAATCGTACCGTCGGGATATCCCATGATGTAGTTGAAGTGCTCTTCCATTTCGAGTGCAGGCGGAGCAGGAGGCAAAGGCGTTACCGTCGGAGGGACCGGCGGCAGCGGAGTCACAGTTGGCGGAACCGGTGGCAGCGGTGTTACCACCTCTTCATTGTCTCCCGGTTCAGTTGCCGGAGATTCTGGTGTTTCTGTCCCGTCTCCTGGTTGCTCGGGCTCTGTTACCTCGGGATTTTCTGTTTCTGTGCCATCTCCTGGTTGCTCAGGTTCTGTTACCTCGGGATTCTCTGTTTCTGTTCCATCCCCCGGTTGCTCAGGCTCTGTTACCTCAGGAACCTCTGTTTCTGTGCCATCTCCTGGCTGCTCCCCAGGCTCTGTTACCTCGGGATTTTCTGTTTCTGTACCGTCTCCTGGTTGCTCAGGTTCTGTTACTGGAGGTTGCTCAGGATTATTTTTTGTATAGTAAAAAGTGTACTGTTGTCCTTCTTGCTCAGTGACCAGATAATCGTCTGCTGGTTTCACAGCAGTGTAGCCTTCAATCGTGATCGCATTTAACGGAATGGTACTTCCTGCATTTCCTTGGACTATTGTTGAAGCTGAAAGTTCAGCACCTGTGTCCTGATCCATATAACTTACGACAATATCATAAGTTAGTGGTGTAGGCTCTGATTTGTTATAGGAGAATGTATACTGCTGATTCTCTTCAGATGTAATGACATATGAATGATTGAGCAAGGTAGGTGTGTAAACCGCTTCACCCACTGTAATATTATCAGCAGTCAACGCAATCTCTTTTCCTACATCATCAGTAATCAAGGAAGACTCCTGCAAATGACTGCCTGTTGCACTGTCAACATAATGCACAGTGACTGTACGCTGCTCGATTACTGGTAAATCCTTAGTATAGTAGAACGTATAAGCTTGATTTCCTTCAGCAGTAAACGTATAGCCTGCCTTGTCTATTTCTACTGTATAGCCTTTGACAGGTACCGCCGTCAGTTCAATTGCTTTACCCGTATAACCCGTTACAGTCATGGATTCAGAAACATCTTCGTTTGTCTCTTTATCCAAATACTTCACAGTTACTGACTGCTCGTCCGGCGTGTAGTATAGTGTGAACGCCTGATCTTCTTGCGCTGTGAATGTATAGTTCTCAGCTGTTTTTTCTGCGGTATAGCCTGTAATTTCGATTGCCGGAATACTAATTTCTTTTCCTTCTGTTCCTTCAAACGTTGCTGGCTCAGCTAACTGTTTTCCTGTCGTTTTATCTTCATATTTTACGATGACTGACTTTTTGTTAGCTGTGTAGTAGAACGTGTAAGTCTGACCTTTTTCTGCTGTAAACGTATATTTCACAGCTTCTTTGTCTGCAGAGTAGCCTGTAACAGTCGCGGCTTTTAATTCGATCTCTTCCTTCGCATAACCTTTTTCCGTTGTAGACTCAGCAATAGCTATGTTTTTGTCTTTGTCCACATACTTGATGGTAACTGTTTGCTCATCTGCTGTGTAATAGAATGTATGCGTCTGATCATTTTTTGCTGTGAACGTATATGGTTCAGTTGCCTTTTCTGCGGTGTAGCCTTCGATAGATCTGGCTTCCAATTCAATTTTTGCACCTGTATGACCTGTCACTGTCTTAGCTTCAGCAATCGCTTGGTTTGTTTCTTTATCTACATACTTAACGGTTACTGACTGCTCGTCCGCTGTGTAATAGAAAGTAAGCGTCTGATCATTCCGTGCTGAAAACGTATAGTTTACTGCTTCTTCAACTGCCGTGTAGCCTGGAACAGGTGGAGCTTCTAACTTGATCCCTTTACCCGTATAACCTGCCACTATCTCAGCTTCAGCTACCGCTTTATTTGTTTCTTTATCCAGATATCTAACTATTACTTTCTGCTCTCCAGCATTGTAATAGAACGTATACGTCTGGTCGTCTTGTGCTGTATACGTATATTGTTTAGTTGCCTCTTCTGCAATGTATCCTTCGAGAGACGGAGCTTTCAATTCAATCTTTTCACCCGTATGACCTTTTATTGTCTTAGCTTCAGCAATCGCTTGGTTTGTAGCTTTGTCTACATACTTGACGGTTACCGTCTGCTCAGCTGCTGTGTAATAGAAAGTATGCGTCTGATCACCTTTTGCTGTAAACGTATAGTCTGCAGTTTCTTTATCTGCCGTGTAGCCTGGAACAGGTGGAGCTTCTAACTCGATCTCTTTATCCGTTTGACCTGCTACTGTTTTCGCTTCAGCGATCTCTTTGTTCGTTTCCTTATCCACATACTTTACGGTTACCGTTTGCTCGTCCGCTGTGTAATAAAACGTATGCGTTTGATTCCCTTTCGCCGTAAATGTATATTGCTCATCCAATTTCTCTACTGTATAACCTGGAATATCGGCCGCCTTCAACTTAACTTCATTTCCAGTGACTCCTTCAACTGATGTAGGGTCTGCCAATTTCTTGTTCGTACCCTTTTCAAGGTACTTAACAGTTACTTGCTGCTCTGCCGGTTCATAATTGAATGTTACAGTTACATCAAGATTCGGCATACTTCCAGTTAGCTGTCCATTCTCCAGAGCTAAGGTGCTCTCTGCACTAAATTGGGCATCCTTAAACTTATATCCTTCAAATTCCTTGGTGCCGTAGCTAACGGAATCTCCTTCATTCTTCTTTATATCCTCAGGTTCACTTAGCTGAGCCTCTCCTGACTTGTAAACCAGCTTTAAGTTAAACGGCGCCTTTGCATATCCAAACCAAACTACTGGATTCGGATTATCGAGCGTTAGTTTCACTTCTGCCGGTGAATTGCCCGTCAAGATGTACCCGGCATAGTCCTTTGCTGGAATGGAATATGCCTTATTAACGGCCAGCGCTGAACTGCCATTTACAAGGAACGGATTGCTGTACAGCTGCTCTGCATATTCAGGCTTCCCTACAACCACGCCTTCTGCATTAACCGGTTTTCCATCAGCGTTAACGCGATATCCTTTAATTGTAATGGAGCCATTCCCAAAGCTGACTTCTGGAACTTCAAAATCCTTGGATCTTTGTTTTCCGTTGATATCCGTATAGGTTAAAGTTGTCTTGCCATTGGTCGGGTATAGCTTGTTTGGATCCGGATTCTTCTTCTGGTCCATTGCAACCTTATAAGTTAACGTTGCAGGGGAGCCTTCCATAATGTTGCCGATCTCCCAAGTAAACTTCTCTGCGGCAGCATCCCATTTGACCTCGCCTTGAGATGCAGTCCATTTAATATCATCTTGATCTACTAAATTAAACATCTCACCCATCGGGTCAATGACTACTGCACTTTGGGCTGCATAAGAGATTTGCCCAGATAATTCAGAAAACACTTTACTCAGTTCTGAGCTGTTCGAGGAATAGTAGCCTTTATTTTGTACATTGTTTAATACGTATTTAGCATTTTCATTCTTTCCTACTTCAAGTCCGACAGAGTAGATATCGATACCGCTATCCTTAGCTAATTTAGCTTCTGAGAGTGTAGGCAATCCGTTATCAGTAACCCAGTAGTTATCCCAAAAGTCCCCGATTCTATAAGGTCTCTCTCTGGAAGAATCAGCTCTATCACTTAATTTATAACTTGAACCCGATCCTTTAAGTTCTCCATAATCAAATCCAGTTAAAACGTAATTGTTATACCAGGAGTATAAAAAACTAGTAGCTTTGTAACTATAAGTAGGCTCTCCATCGCTTAAAAGAACAATAACTTTGTTCTCCGCTTGGCTATCTGCCAGCATCTCACTAGCTGTATGGAGTCCTGCCTGAATATTAGTTCCTCCACTAGGGTTGATAATCCCATTAATATCTTGAATTAAAGATGCCTTATCTTTAGAGCCCTTCAGTGAAGAAATTTCTCTTGCTGTCTTATCAAATGTTACGACCCCAATCCGAGTGGTTGAATCTTCAATCAGCAAGTTATCAACGAACCTCTTCGCTGCTGTTCTGGCATTCTCCATTCGTTTAGAATCTTGCATACTTCCTGATCGGTCTATAACCAACACCACATCAGAGGAAGTTTTTATATTCTTTCCTTCTACGGTTAACGTAACTTCCCACTCGCCTTGTTTACCTGTAGGTTTTGCAATCTTAGACAAATTTAGTGCCCCAGGATTCGGCCAAATTAACTCACTGGACGATGCCGCAAAACTAACAGTTAGAGCACTTGGAAATAGTCCAGTAAACATTGTAAGAATGATGAACCATGTCACGACAAGTCTTAATTTCAGTCTCATGTTGGTCTCCTTATGATCTTTTGTTTTTCTTTTGAACCAAAAAAACGCCCAGCTGCATTAACATAGTTAATTGCAGCCGGACGATCATAAGTTAAGACTGTTAGACTCCTGGGCTTTGCGAGCTAATCTTTCGATTAGGGTGCCAAATATGTTATTTTCGTATTAGCAGGGTAGCCGCTTTCATTGATTCAATAGTGTAAATTCAACCAACCCAATATATCCCATGTGTCGGATTGTTGTCAATCACAAAATTATTTCATATGTACTCATTGTTATAGGCACTCTGCCCAATCATTCGACAACTTTCATTTAAAGGTGCTCTAAGTAATAAAACATACAAAGAGACCCCTGTTTTTGACAGAGGCCTCATTCATATTATGCCATGAATATTCCCTAACAATAACCGTTGTATTACCTTCCTTTACTGCACTTGCTTGAATTCAATAGTATCGATATGCATCCCTGGTTTAATATGCTCAAACTTCAGCTCATACAGTCCTGCTTCGAGCTCCACTTTAACCTGCTTCAGCTTCATCCATTTGCCTTCTGTACCGTTCGTCTGGATCGTTGTCACCACTTGATCGTTCAGAATCAGGTTACATGCACTCTGTGCCAGTTCCCTATCCGGAGACATCACATTCGCAAAAATACGGTAAGTTCCTGGAGACTCCACCTTAATAACTGTAGAACCATCCGGAACAACTTTTATCTGATCTTCCTGCATCACAGTCTGTGCCTGCTCAGAATGAATGGAACCATTCGCCTTGAATAATTGAACGTTATCCTCAATGACTTGATCTCTTGCAAATACGGGTGCCTGCATCAAAAACTCACAAATATTGATTGCATTACGCTGCAATTCGCCGCGAGTCAACGTGCCATTCTCGAGAGATTCGATCGTATTGTCTCCCCAGACATTCGTTTCCGCACCATAGTTGCTGACGACCATATACAAATCATTTTGAGCGCGAACCATAAAGTTGGTATTCTTGCGATCGGCCGGACCGCCGTTTGCTGTATCGTTCATCACAGCCCACCAGTCGGTCATGACGATGCCTTTAAAGCCCCATTCCCCACGAAGAATAGTTGTATTCAAATCATAATTGGAGGCAGCCCAATGTCCATTGATCGGATTGTAGGACGTCATGATGGAATTTGCTCCACCCTGCTTGACTGCAATCTCAAAACCCTTCAAATAGATTTCACGAAGCGCGCGCTCCGACACGACCGCGTCGACCTTGCTGCGATATTTCTCCTGATTATTGCAGGCAAAGTGCTTCAATGTCGCGTTTGAGCCGCCCTTGCGAATCCCGATTGTACAAGCAGCGGCGAATAACCCTGTAACTAGCGGGTCTTCCGAAAAATACTCAAAGTTTCGCCCATTCAGCGGACTGCGGCGAATATTAAGTCCAGGTCCCAGCAAAGTATCAATTTCATTCCGAAGCAGTTCCTGACCTTCCATAACGTAGAGCTCTTCTACCAATTCAACATTCCAGGTCGCGGCGAGCAACGTACCGATGGCAACCTGGGTCGCCTGTTGACCGCTGTCCATTCGAATGCCGGATGGTCCGTCAGCAGTACAGCCCACTGGAATACCTAAGCTAAGAAGACTGTCACTTACGCCGCCAAACGCTGAAGCTGTCCCCGGAGTAACGAGAGGACTGCTCATGCCCTCTCCTCTCACAATAGCGGCCAGATCCTGATCGCTGAGCTGGGCAATAAAATCTTCCATACTAACTTTCTGCTCGTGCACATCTCTCAGCTTGTACCCTTGATCTCCCGTTTGCGTTAGAGTAGCTGGCAGATTCTTTTCAATTCGTTCTGCAAGCGAGATATGTCTAGTTGATACTTCTCCAGCTGTCAATTCATAGGTCCCATCCGCTTTGCGGGCACCTGGCATCATTCTATTAAAGCTGTCTGTTGGCGCCATCGCTTCTTGCAGCTGCTCCACCACGATCAGCTGTTCTACTACATATCCGTCCTCTCCATCTACACGCACTGCGTTCAGGTTTTTAACGCTATTGCCGACGTAGATTAGGTAGCTTCCCTCTTCCAACACATAAGCGGAACGGTATCCAGTCACTCCGCTGTCATCATAGGAAGCTATGGAGTGCACAGAAAAACTCAGTGTCAGATGCTCGGACTCACCCGGCTGAAGGAGCCCTGTTTTAGCAAAAGCAGCAAGCGCTCGGGCAGGCTGACCCAACTTTCCTTGAGGAGCTTCGTAGTAGACTTGAACCGTCTCTTTACCTGAATAGGTATCTCCAATATTCTTGACAGTTACCTTGATTTCAATGTACTCTGCCCCAGCTCTTGTTACCCGCTTCGCTTCTTCAGGCTCTACCGAGAAGGTGGTATAGGACAGGCCATAACCAAATGCAAACTGAACTTTGTCCGGAGAGAAGGTTTCGAAATAACGATATCCTACATAGATATCCTCTTCGTAAAGATTTTTGAACTCATTCCCGTAGTTGCGGGTTGAAGGGTAATCCTCTATGGAATAGGCAATCGTATCCGTCAGTTTACCGCTCGGTGTCACATCACCGACAAGTACGTCTGCAATGGCATTTCCGCCTTCCATTCCGCCCTGCCATGAGTAGATCACACACGGAATCGGGTTGACATGGCTTGTATCATTCAGCCAGCTCATATCGATAATATTTGAGACATTAAGGACAACGACGGTTTGTTCAAAATACTTTGTCACCATCTTGAGCATGGCTTGTTCGTCATCGGTCAGCTGATAGCTTCCCTGTTCATTCGCATTATCCTGATCTTCACCAGCCGTTCGTCCGATGACAACAATGGCCTTAGCCGACTTCTGTCTTGCTGCAGAAACCAATTCATCTGTTAAGAGCATTTCCTTTTGATGCCAAGGCTCAGCCGCCCAGCCGCCTCCACCGTTATCGAACGGGTTTTGCTCAATCCATTGTTCGTATACTGCCGCCAAATCCTCGTTAACATGAATTTGTTTCTTTGCCCGCAGGCCATCAAGCAGATTCGTCGTGTAGGTTACATTTACACTTCCGCCCGATCCTGTGCCGCTGCGATAGTAATTCACCTGGGTTCTACCAAAAACTGAAACGTTTTCGGAAGCTTGTATAGGAAGAACTTGACCGTTATTTTTAAGCAGAACTGCTCCTTCTGCTGCTACCTTTCTGCTGAATTCTGCAAAACCCTCTAGCGGAACACCGATAAGTTGTGAGCTCAAATGATTCCCTCCTGGATTGTCTTCTTCTAGTGATACGTTACATCCTGAATATGTTAATAATGAAGTACATAGTTTAAAGGTGTAGGCGTTTGCAAAGCGTGCTGAATACGTTTACCTACACTGTTCCATAGTAACAGATTCTAGCAGGAAATTGAAAGATTCTGTTAACAAATGAAAACAAAAAGGACCCATTCTAGGAATGGGTCACAGTAAAATCACTATATGTATTAGCCCTTTTAAAAGCTGCAGCAAATCAACTCACAACTAAAAACAAGCTTACTGAAGAACTGGACTTTAACAGCAATTAAGGCGAAATTACCTCACTCTAACATGTTATTATTTATTATCCTTAGTCCTCTTCCGTTTAACAAGGCTGTAATACTTATTAATATCGTCGTCTACTTCTCGTGATTTAGCTAGCACAATTTCAGAATCATAACCATACCAATCCGCCAGAGTATTAAGCTCATTCCTTTTCTTTTCGATGAGCGAATGTATTGAAGTCTTCCCCAACATGGATTCCCCCTTAGCATGATTATCTTACACGATCTGTGTCAGCATTAGCAAAAAGCTTGATGAGACCAATCTGGACACAAAAACTTACTGTTGTGTGTAAAAATCTTAATATTTTTTAAAATCTCCACACTTTTTTAACTAATTTTTGAAATTTTTACACATATAGTGTATTGATTACTCCTATATTAGCTACACATTGTGTGTATGTCAACACTTATTGTGTAAATAATCATTTTTTCTGTGTAACAATGCTAAACTAACTCTTTGGGAGGGAGTCCATTATGTCCGTGCTAGGAGATCGCCTGAAACAAGAGAGAGAAAAAAGAGGATGGTCTCAGGTATTCGTATCCAAGAAGCTGGGGTTAAAAAGAAGCAGCACCTATGCTAACTGGGAATACGGTATCAGAGAACCTGATCTAGATATGCTGCAAAAAATTGCCGATCTGTATGAAGTATCCATGGATGGGCTTAATGGAAGAGAACAGAAAACTGAGTATGAATCCGCTCCTCAAGAAGAATATATCCTAAAAATGATCAAAGAAACAGAGGAAAATTATAATGTTCAACTACGAGGTGATCCCGTTGTTGAATCTACCCTCCGAGATTTGATTCAAAATCTTGCGAAGCTGAAGAAAGCAGCCCAGAGAGAAAAAGATTGATCCTATAAACCTCTCACTCCAGCTGTCTGAAGCCATATTGATCATAGAGTTACCGTAATCTTAGTTCGCGGATGCGATTGGTTCACAAGTTAGTTATAATAAGATGAGCAAGAATTAAAGTTCGTAATAAATAAAGGCAGGATACATATGCGTACACATGTCTACATTATTGCTCCTTATGAAGCGATGATTTCCATTATACAAGATTGCATTCCTCTTTTTCCCCAACTAGATATTCAATATGCAGTTGGCGACTTGAGCAAAGGGGCCGAGCTCGCCGCCATTGCCGAGAAAAATGGGGCCGAGATTATTATCAGCCGCGGCGGAACGGCTCAACTGATCAAGGAAGCAGTGACGATTCCCGTGATCGATGTCCATCTTTCCGGATACGATATGATCCGTTCGCTGACTTTGGCGAGCCAGTTCAATGGACAAACGGCTATTGTCGGCTTTTCTAATATTACAACTGGTGCACAATCCATTATTGATTTGATGGATTTGCCATTAAAGGTTTATACCATACATAGTTCCGAGGATGTTGCAAGGTTACTGCTTGAGCTGAAAGCAGCGGGTTACCGCCAGATCGTTGGGGACGTGATAACCGTAAACACGGCGACAGCGTATGGTTTGAAGGGACTTCTTATCCATTCCGGTAAAGAATCGATCTTGAGAGCTTTAGATGATGCTCAGCTCATTTATCGCTATTTGAACAAAAACAATACAATTTCAGTTATATTAAATGATCTTGTCATCAAGGAACACCCGAATCTCGTTATACTTAATGACCAGAATGAAGTCGTATTTGAGCAGTTAGCTGACTTTGTGCACAATCCGTTAACAGAGAACCATATATATGTGACCAATACGAACATCGATTTTCACAAGTCCAAGATTCAGAATGTCTTTATGGTTGATGATTACCAGCTCACAGTCAACGCTTATGAAACAACCCTAAACAATAAAAGCTATAAGGTGTATTCTCTTGAAAAAGGACAGCCCTATGCCTCTTCTCACCTCGGCATTACAGCCTATCATGAGACATTGGCCGAGCCTATTGTAGCCGAATCTGCTGCCATGCACACCGTGTTAAATCATATCAAAACACTGTATAAGCATCACGAGCCCATTCATATCATGGGTGAGAATGATACAGGGAAATCCTTTATTGTGAAATACATTCATCAATTGTACACCGACGGCGGTTTGCTGCTGCAGATCGACCTGGCTCAGGTTCCCCCGGGAATTCTTAGTGAGATTCCACTGTCCAAAGTACGGAATGTAGAATTGAACCATGTAGAACACCGTATAGAGGATCCGGAACTGATTTCATTTATTCAGGCATGCTTTAATAATCAAGTTGGGGTATTTATTATCAGTGAACAATCTCTAGACAATCATTGGCCACAGCACATTAAGCTGAATACCATTATCATGCCGACACTTTCAGATAGACTGGATGATCTGCCTTCGTTGATCCAGCATTTTTTAGGTGATTATTATCAGAAATACGGTACGAGTGCAGTGAAGATAAAGGATGATGCATTACAGCTTATCCAGCAAAGAGCGGCACACATGTCGATAAGCCAGTTGAAGCAGCTGATCAAGCAGGCTGCTATGAATGAAACGGATTATGTCATTTCAGCCGAAACTCTAGCACGATTGTTAGATGGACAGGAAAGGGCAAATCCTGTAAAGCTCTCAGGCACATTAAAAGAGATGGAAAAAGAAATTATCCAGTACGTGCTTAAAGAAGAAAATAATAATCAATCGAAAGCGGCTGAACGATTAGGGATTAATCGAGCCACGCTTTGGCGTAAACTTAAAGAATAATTTAAGTTTACGCTTTTTTTCTTGCTTATCGGTGTTGCATTTTTAAACATATTCACATTTTAATCACATTTACAAAAAATAAATGTTGCTAAAATAAACAACTTGAGATAGTATAATCACTGCAAGCGCTTCAATAAAACGATTACACAAGGAGCTAATATTTATGAAAATTAAAGCGACATTAGATCGTATTCCTGGCGGTATGATGGTTGTTCCCCTCCTAATCGGAGCATGTATAAACACTTTCGCACCAAATGCCTTGCGGATTGGCGGCTTCACTGAAGCCTTGTTCGTAAACAGCTCGAGTACACTTATTGCGCTTTTCTTGTTGATTGCCGGAACACAAATCACCTTTAAAACGGCAGGTTCGTCTGTTGGTAAAGGGGTTACACTGCTTGTGTTCAAATGGGCACTCGGTGCACTATTTGGTTTGATTGCTATTTTATTTGCAGATTCAAATGGATTATTCTTAGGTCTCGCCCCTCTCGCTATTATTGCGGCGATGACGAACTCAAATGGCGGACTGTATATTGCGTTAGCTGGACAATACGGGAAAGAGGATGACAAAGCAGCCTACCCTTTCCTTGCATTAAGTGATGGACCGTTCCTCACAATGGTTGCTCTCTCTATCTTCGGTGCTATGGGCTTTGCTGAGGGCATGTTCTCTCCAATGTCTTTCGTAGCGGTACTATTGCCGCTGATCGTTGGTGTAGTCATTGGTAACCTGGACCGCAACATGGCAGATTGGCTGCATAAAGGCAGTGACAAGCTGGTTCCTTTCTTCGCTTTCTCTTTGGGTATGGGTATCAACTTCTCATCCATCATTCAAGGCGGACTCAGCGGTATTCTGCTTGGCGTTCTGACTGTATTGCTTACTGGAGGTATTGGCTACCTTCTTTTCAAAGCCATCGGCTGGAATCCCATTGTTGGCGCTTCCGAAGGCTCAACAGCTGGTAATGCGGTAGGTACACCTGCTGCGATCGTAGCAGCCAATGCATCTTTCGGACCAATTGCTGAAATCGCTACCGTACAAATTGCCGCAAGTGTCGTGACCACGGCGATCCTGCTGCCCATCTTCATCGGCTTCCTGTCTAAGAGACTGGAAAAGTCAGGCGGCGTCGAAAAATATAACAACCCAGCAGCATAGAGGTATTTAAGAACCCCTCTATCCAATCAGCTTTTTAGGAGGAGGTAACTGCATGAAATTAGCAATTATCGCAGATGATTTGACAGGAGCCAATGACAGCGGAGTTCAGCTCGCTCGTCATGGCTTAAAAACCAGCGTATTATTCGATATGGACGGGGACAACATTGATAACTATGATGCCGTCGTCTTTGATACAGACAGCCGCTCCATTGCCTCGGACGAAGCTTATCAGCGGGTAAACCAGGCAGCCAAGTTTTTAACAGACGCCGGATTTGATACCATTTTTAAAAAAATGGATTCTACGATGCGCGGAAATATCGGATCTGAAATCGATGCTTTGTATGACGTGGTGAAGCCTGACTTTATGATGATCGCTCCCGGCTATCCCAAAAATAATCGTACAATTCTCAATGCTACCCATTACTTGAACGGTGTGCCTTTGGCAGAAACGGAAATCGCTAATGATCCCAAGACGCCGGTCACCCATTCCTATCTTCCGGATTTGCTTAAACTGCAAACCAAGTATGAAATCGGTGAAATTACGGCCAGTGATCTGGAAGCAGGGAAAGACCACATCGAAAATAAACTGAAGTACTTTAAAAGAAACAGCATTCCATATGTGCTGGTTGACTCCACGAAGGAAATGCATCTGGAGCTCATTCTTCAAATAACGAAACAGCTCGATTTTAGTTTCGCGTGGGCAGGATCTGCAGGCATTGCAAATTACCTGCCACATCACTACGGTATTTCCAGCAATCCTATAGAGCTTTCGATCGCGCCAAATCCGGGACCGATCCTTACGGTAGTCGGCAGTGTGAACAAGAATTCTCGTGCACAGCTTAAACAGCTGCTTGAGCTGACGGATGTTTATCCGGTACGATTTAACTCTTATAAAGCTGTATCAGAGCAAGCGGACCGTGATGAAGAAATCAACCGTGTGTTTGAAGAAGTGAAGACAAAAGCACTAGAGGGCAAGGATATCGTCATCTACTCCACAGCAGAACAGCCGGATATTGAACAAGCACGCGCAACAGGTGAAGCTAGAGGGCTTAATCACACCGAGGTCAGCAATGAAATTGTTCGTGCGATCGGGGAAATCTGTGCCAAGCTGCTTGAGAATGGTTATTTCAAAGGTGTATCCATGACTGGCGGAGATACAGCTAAGCAAATCTGCATGAAATGGAACATCGGAGGCTTTGAATTGTTGGACGAGCTTGAAATCGGCGTTCCGATTTCGAAATTCTTAGGCGTAAATGACCTGCATGTTATTACCAAGGCTGGCGGATTCGGCAAGCCTGACGTATTTATCCATGCGATTCAAAAATTAAAAGGAGGGTTTCCAGCATGAAACCAACCGTTGGAATTACAATGGGCGATGCCGCAGGCATCGGACCCGAAATTATTATGAAGGCACTTTCCCATCAGGAAATGTATGATAACTGCAATCCTCTCGTGATCGGGGATGCAAAAATATTAGAGCGGGTACTGCCAATTATCAGTTCAGATTTGAAGGTTCGTGCGATTCAAGATCCGGCTGATGCAAAATACGAGTTTGGCACTGTGGATGTGATTGATCTCGATCTTGTACCGGCTGATTTGAAGTTTGGCGAGGTTTCCGCTGTTGCAGGAGATGCGGCTTTTCAATTCCTGGCAAGAGCAATCGAACTAGCGAAGCAGCATAAGGTCCATTCCATCTGTACGGCTCCACTGAACAAGGAAGCTTTGCATCTAGGCGGACATCTGTATCCAGGACATACTGAAATTTTAGCAGATCTCACAGATACCAAAGACTTCTCCATGATGCTGACGACACCAAACCTGCGGGTTATTCACCTGACAACACATATGGGGCTCATTGAAGCGATTCAAAGCATCAATCCGGAGAGAACCTACACTGTCGTGAAACTTGCTCATGATACCTTGAAGAAAGCCGGTTTTGACAATCCAAGAGTAGCTGTATGCGGAATTAACCCGCATGCCGGTGAGAATGGTCTGTTCGGAAATGGCGAAGAAGAAGAAAAACTTCAACCGGGCATCGAGCGCGCTCAGCAGGAAGGCATTAATGTTGTAGGCCCTCTTCCTGCAGATACACTGTTCTTTAGAGCAGGCAGAGGTGACTTCGATATCGTAGTTGCGTGCTATCATGACCAAGGACATGCACCGATTAAGGTTATGGGAATCGAAGAAGGCGTGAACATTACTGTAGGACTGAAGGGCGGCATTATTCGCACCTCTGTCGACCATGGTACTGCCTTTGATATTGCAGGCAAAAACATTGCCGATGACAAGAGCATGCTGGCAGCCATTCGCTCCGCGATTGAGCTTGCTCCAAAGGATTGGATTTAATAGGTACAGAAATCAGTAAGAAGACTCAGCTATGTGGCTGGGTCTTCTCTTTATTTTGCAGTGAATATGGTTTCTGATCCTCGTCACTTTATAATCTTGTTGAGTTCTCCCGCTTGTTTTCTGTTATTCATCTTATTGCAAATGGGACGTTCAAGTAGCTGTACATTCCGAAGAACCCTACACGAATAGCCGTTTAATAGCCAGTACATAATAATCCTCATAACCTATAATAAGGAGGACTAGACACTTGAGCACGAATCAACCGGACAAGAACCTGATCAACGAAGTGAAGGATCTGGAATCGACACCTGTAAACAGCCTGGAGGCTCAGCAACAGCAGCAAGCCCGCAATGATCGCCGGAAGCAGTCGCAGCATGACAGCAACGGAAAATATAAGGAAAGTGAATCAAACAACTATCATTAGAAGAAGTCTTTCATATGTAATTGCTTCTTTTTTGAAATGCACCTGCAACAACTCCCCTTCTCTTTTATCTGCACACAAATGGGCTCAGCACAACGCTGGGCCTTTTAGCATTGGGTATTTTCCCTTACACGAAAAGTTCAATTTCAATTGGATACATGCAGTGTTCATTGGGGAGCGTCTCCCTTATTCAACATCGGCCCTTAATTCATTAGAACATGCTGTTACATACGCTAACTTTGAGTCATCTTCCCTTTCCTCCAAGAGCCCAAAATAGGCAGTTATAGGTACAGTAGGCATTGTCCCAACATAGCATATAGCAAATATAGATTGATCAAAGGAGAAGATACTTCATGAATTCATACTATTACGTTCCCTCCAATTGCAATCCACAAGATTATCGACAATTGTTTCCTTCCCAAAACATAAACTTCCCAATTGGGCAGCCGGATTTGGGGACTGAGTGGCACGAACAAGAGGGGGGTTGGAGCGGAATATGGCGCCGACGAGGAAACAGCAACATTTTTGATGCCACCTGGACAATGCCTGGTGCAACTCCTGTAACAGCGGTTTTGAGGATGTTTACTTTTGGAAATTTTGTTTATATTCAGCGGCGAAACAGCAGTGACGGCAACAATTGTGACTACACGGGAACAATCGCCGCTAATGGTCGCACGGTTAGTGGAACTTATAGATGTACACAAGGTGGCGGCGGCAATTGGACAGCTACGATCATTCGGCAAGAGAGACCACGGCTAGGCCGAATTTGGTATGAACAAGAAGGCGGCTGGAATGGCGTGTGGGTACGCCGAGGGAACAGCAACATTTTCGATGCCAGATGGACAATGCCAGGAGCACAGGATGTTACCGCAGTACTGACGATTAATATATCCGGCAACAACGTCCAGATAGCACGCAGAAACGGCAGCGACGGTAATGACTGCAACTACACCGGCACCATTGCTGCAGACGGCAGAACGGTTACAGGAAACTTTACGTGTACGCAAGGCGGAGGGACTTGGAGAGCAACGATTACTTTTTGAGAAACGGATAGAATAGATCCCCTGAAAAATATAAAAAAGACCCAGCGACTGCTGGGTCCAACAGATTTCATTCTATTACATATAAATCAATAACACTCTTGGACCATTCTGGAACTTGGTTCGTCTTATATATCAATTGATTTTGTTGAATATCTGCAACGATCACAGGCTCGTATGTATTATCTATGATAATGACTTGATCTGCTATCTCAATAGCAGGCTGTAGATTCTGTAATGATTGTCCATAACGCCAACGTATATCCTCCTCGGATATCCAATGACCCCCTTGTTCTACACGTGATGCTACCCGGTCAATATGCATCTGTACATCCTGAAGTCCGATATAGTACATTACAATCTCATAATCCTTTTCTTTGGCGAGTTGCATATGCCTCAAATAAAATGTTCCCGACAGTGTGGTCTCCACCGCAAAAGAACCTTTGATATGAATTAAATTTCTAATTTTCTTGATCGCTTCCTTACCCGCCGACATATCCGCACTTCGAGGATCTTCAGGATTCAGTCGGAGTGCGATTTGATCAGGATCAACAACCTCCCCAATCCACTCCCTCATTTGCCAACTAAGTGTACTTTTCCCAGCACCATTCGTACCTGCAAATACCGTCATGACAGGCTTACTATTACTGGTCATATGCCTCCTCCACTCGATTTCCATGAATATCGAAATGGATTTCAAACTTATTTCCTTCTGCATCCTCACGGATTCTTTTGCTGTCTTTTATATAGTAAATGGATGCTCCCGATTGCTTGGCTTGCTCTCGAGCACGCTGGTTGGATTTTTTTAGAATTTCCTGAAGCTGTTCTCGGTTCACTGCCATAGTAAGGACCTCCTTAAGTTTATTTGATTATTATAACACAGCAGCATTTCCCACAGTCATGAATCGTCGGCGTGCCTTTACTGCACCCTAATTTTTAGGTTTTGAGAAACTAGTAGGACAGAGCACTTCAAAAAAAGGACTGAGCATTCGCTGAGTCCTTCTTACTATGTATAGAGGATAAGCGTGGGAGAGCAATTTCGTAGCTGCCGCTCTTCGGTACCCTTGTTCTTATTCAACATTCGGACCCGGATATACGAATCTAAGCCCACGAGGAAAATACTTGTTAAAATAACGATGTTCGTGAACCCCCTCCTGGTCTGTCTCCAGCATGATATTACCGGTTCCGCCGGGAACCTTATCTTTTAAAATCGCGTAGACCCTCTTCGTGTTGGGGACCATATATTGCTGCAGGTTAGCCCGTCCCACACCTTCCTGCTCACCGACATACATATATAAGCGTATTTCTTCTTGAGCAAAGGTTCTGTTCTCCACAAACTCTACGATGTTCTCAAACCAAAGAGAAGCGGACATTAGGATAAAACGACCAAAATGATCAGGCTTTTGAAAAGCTGCATAAAGCGAAATGAGTGCACCCAAGGAGCCTCCAGTAATTCCAATTTGGGATGCATCCTCCGTAATCCGGTACCGTTCTCTGACAAAGGGCATCACTTTTTCCGTCACAAAGCTTAGGTAAGTGTCTCCCTCGCCCCCAAAGCATTCGCCCTTCTGCAAAGGCTCCGCCTCCCAAGGCGTATATTCACAATCGCGCCGAAGCGGCTCTATACCGACAAAAATAACCTCTTGCGTGGCGCCGCTGGCGAAATCTACTTCCAGCTCCTCCATTGAGCCTGTAAACAAATAGCTGCCGTCCTGGACGAACACGACGGGAAACAAAGTCAAATCGTTCTCAGCATAAGCGGGCGGTGTATAGATGTGGATGTTCCTATCCTCAAACTGCCATGTCATTAGGTTTCCTCGCATGTCTTCATCTCCTCATACAGTTCTCCTCGAATTTACTACATTAAGTATATAATGACGGGCTCTGTTCACCACGACAAATATCAAAATAAAAGTGAGTAATCAAAAAGAGTAATCGGTTAGAGCTAGGCTTTTTATTTCGCAGCGTCTCTTAATCATTATCCATTTCGCAAACCATTCTAACTAGAGATACAGCTTGATTCTGCTCTTCATTCTTTGCTGAATACAGCAGCGTTACAGGGCCCTCTTCTGCCCATTTTAGCAATTGCTTTAACAGCATAATCTTCGATTCATCTCCCATGAGCTCTTGTCGATATCTTCCCTCAAACTCCTGGAAATTCGCATGCTCATGAAACCACTTCCGCAGCTGGTGGCTCGGGGCAATCTCCTTCATCCACTCATCAATTGCGGCTCTTTCCTTCGAAACGCCTCTTGGCCAAATTCGATCGACTAGAATTCGCCTGCCATCGGATTCATGAATCGGATCATATATACGCTTGGCGCGGATCATCTTGTTCACCCTCATTTTTTAGGTCTACATCTTTTCCGTAGTATAAAACAAAAACCCGACCTCATGCGGTCAGGTTAAAGAGCGTGGGTTAAATATTCCGAATATAAAAGCAAAATCCACAACCGGTTCGGTTGTGGATTACTTATGTATGGAGGCGAGGGGAGTCGAACCCCTGTCCGAAGATAACGCCACATAAGCTTCTACGGGTGTAGTGACAGTTTTGATGTCACCCTAGAGACTCCCCGTCACCGGATTCCCTTCGGGTCAGCCTGTTTGTCTTCTTCAGCTAGCCGCAGGCGGAGACTAGACAGCGTATCCCACTAAAGTTGGGCCCTCATCCCGGTACATGGGCGATACAGAGCGAGAGCACGTCTGCAGGTTATTAAGCTGCGAGAGCGTAGTTGTTTTGTTGTTTGCCGTTTAATAGGCTTTAGCGTTGATGAAGCGGACGCGTCCCCACTACCCGCTACCCATGCTCGAACTATCCCCGTCGAATCCAAAAACGCCCCCTTATTATAAAGGGCCTCCTGGATAGATCGGATCAATAAGAGCAAAAGTAGATCTATTCCGCATCCTTCCCCTCCATGGTGAAAGGATGACTAGAAGCAATTGGTTGTACCAGAGCACGTGTTCTCTCTCGTACATCCTTAGTATATCACAAAAGTATATATAATGCGACTTACTTCACTCTATATCTTGCAGGTAAACAAGGAGAGAGTTGGTAAGTGCGTCATACCTAACCTATTTGCAGCAGATTAACGTGCAATCTTCTGCTTCTCACGCAGTGCACGCTGGATATCGCGCTGTGCATCCCGCTTCGCTGCAGTATCCCGCTTGTCGTACTGCTTCTTACCTTTACCCAGTCCGAGCAGCAGCTTCGCATAACCGTTGCGAACGTAGATCTTAAGCGGCACAATGGTATACCCTTCTTGCTTCGAGAGCCCTAGAAGCTTATTAATCTGCGCCTTATGCATGAGCAGCTTACGTGTACGCGTCGGATCTTCTGGATTATTACGGTTCCCTTGCTCGAACGGACTAATGTGCATGTTATGAATATGGATCTCGCCGTTGCGGATCGTCGCAAACGCATCCCCTATATTCGCACGTCCATTCCGAAGAGACTTAATCTCTGTCCCGGTCAGCACCATCCCTGCTTCATACGTATCCTCGATGAAATAGTCATGGGAAGCCTTCTTATTTTGTGCTAATACCTTGCCGTCATTCTTCTTCGCCATGTTTCTTCACCCTTTCGTTATCGCACTTCAGCAAGCACTGACGGTCATCGCCTTAAAGACTTGGGAAATAACAATCATTTCCGGACTTCATTGTATCAAATACCTTTATCTAAAATCAAGGTAACAAACCTCTATATGCGTTGTACCCCGCCGTAAGTCTTTTGAAGCACTCGAATCCCCTTGCCGCTCAAGGAAAATATAATGTAATTATCGAGCTCATTATTTTCGCTGTTAAATCGATTCAAAAGAGCCCAAGGATGCAAAGATCCCATATTCCATGCCTCCTCCAGCGAGCATAGTCCTTCGCGAACTAATCGTTGGATCCCCTGAAAGAGCATTTGGGCAGATCCGGCAAGCAGCTGAGGCTGATCGGTCAAATGAAGCTTTCCGGATTCGGTTAACGTTACTTTACCGCCGATATGAGTCTTATAATCGCCCTCAGGGAGTCCGGACAGGTGTGCCGCGTCGCTGACGAGGATTGCCTTCTCATTTTTCACCTTCATAATGACCTTCTGAACGGCATCAGGAAGATGAAATCCATCCGCAATAAAGCAGGCATAGAGCTCTTCTGCTGCAAGCTGATCCCATAGATAGTTCGGGTGTCTGGGAAGTGTAAGGTGAGCACCGTTACCTAGATGAGTGGACATCACCGCTCCAGCTTTGACGGCATCTGCAATCTGTCCGCTGCTAGCAGCCGTATGCCCAATGGATACAATCATACTTTCCTGCACACACTCCTTAATAAACTCATGGCTTCCTACCCATTCGGGCGACATGGTTAAAATACGAATCAAGCCATCTGCTGCCTCTTGCAAACGTTGAAGCATACGAATATCCGGTGCCGCCACAAACTCAGCGGGATGAGCACCTCGGGGTCCGTCTTCCGGTGAGATAAAGGGTCCTTCCAAATGTATTCCCGCTATGGTGCTCCGCGTCAACTCATCCGTTGAACAAGCAGCAGCAATCGTTAACAGAGACTGTCTCATTGCTTCTTCACTGTTCGTGATAACCGTCGGGCAATACTTTACGACACCGACATCCATCAAATATTGGGTCACTTGGTGTACCTGCTCTACGGTAAGCTCCGGGCTGTTAAAGTCGATTCCCATATAACCGTTTACTTGCAAATCAACTAGACCTGGAGCAGCATAGATGGTTTCGTGTCCATCTTCTATGCCTGCATTAATTGCTGTACTTTCACCCGTTATCTCGATCCTAAGCTTCTCCCCGGTAGCGTAATGCACGGCTTCTATGTATTGTCTGGTGAACATGTGCAAATACCTCCCTCTTTTTCATATAAAAAAGCGTCTTGACGACGCTGTAAGGGCAACCCGGCTTACAGAGAACAACCGAAATGACCCTAAAAAAAAAGTGCATTCCACTTGAAGCAGCGACCCTCCATCATGGCGCTATACTGGATCTGAAGCAGCAAGTACGTAGGATTAAGGCAAATAAGTTATTAAATTATTTACCTGCGAGCTCACCCCACGCTGCTATGTCTGTATACAACCTGCAATTCGGATGCGTTCTTAAAATACTGGCCGGACATATCTCGCTGACGGGACCATGTACCGTGTTAAATACTGCCTGTCGTTTCGCAAAGCCCGGCACAATGCAGAATAGCTCGCTCCCTGACATAAGTGCAGGCACGGTCAGCGTAAGTGCATGAGTCGGAACTTCTTCAAAGCTAGGGAAGCATCCATCGTTAACCTGCTGCTGCCTGCATGCCTCATCTAGCTCCACCGGCTTCACCCACACCTTATCCGCAAAATCAGCCACCGGTGGATCATTGAAGGCAATATGGCCATTTTCACCAATCCCCATAAATACAAAGTCAATCGGTGCCTCCCTTAGAAGCTTCTCATACCTCCTGCACTCCTCCGCCGTTTCAGCCGTTCCATTCAGCGGATACCAATCTTTAAACTCAGCTCCCCTTACTACACGCTCCTCCACAAACCTCGCAAAGCTTTGTTCTGCCTCTCGTGACAAGCCGATATACTCATCCATATGAAATGCCTCCACTTTGCTCCATTCTACATCTGACGATGCTTCCATGAGGGATTTCAAGAATTCATTTTGAGAGGGGGCAGCAGCAAAAACAACCCTCACCCGTTCCTGCAAATGCAGACGGCTTCTTAGTGCTTGAATGGCGTCCGACGCAGCTGCTTTCCCCATTTCCTCACGTGTCTGATATACATTCACCTTCAGCTGATCTGCTTGCTTCTGATAAACCGGTGTAATGGCCGTTTCTGCCATGCCCATCCCCTCTTTCTTTTAAGGTTGAATGATCGACCTGCCTAGATCAACGAAAAATGCTCTTTCAGCCGGATTTCCTTTTGCTGACGTGAGGAAGCGTAGGTTCCAAGAATAATTTCCAGTGAGTGTCTTCCTTCGGTTCCCGGCACGATGGGCGCACGCCCTTCGCGCACTGCATAGGCTAAATCTCGAATCTGCTCCCGATGGCCGTCTGGAATAACAGCAAAGGCAGGAAATTCCGGCAGCTTCA
Source organism: Neobacillus mesonae (assembly GCA_023715865.1). GTDB lineage: Bacteria > Bacillota > Bacilli > Paenibacillales > Paenibacillaceae > Paenibacillus. The sequence continues at coordinate 46,154 of JAMBOW010000011.1, read as the reverse complement.
CTTCCGCTCCATCCAGCTCAAGCATCACAATATCGTCTTCCTCAATCACAATGGTTCCTTTCTCTCCATACAGCTCAAGCCGCTGCCCCTTGCCTTTATATGCAGTCGTCGTAATCTCCAGCACCCCCATCGCTCCACTTTCATATTGAAGCAGCGATGTCACCGTATCCTCTACCTCAATATCTCGCAGCACGTTGTTGGCTCTGCCTGTAAGAGAAGCAACAGGACCGGCAAGCCACTGCAGCAGATCAACGGTATGTATGCCTTGGTTCATCATCGCCCCGCCTCCATCCATCGCCCAAGTACCTCGCCAGCCCGCACTGTCGTAATAAGCCTGGCTGCGATAGATTTTGACATAGGCTGAACATAAGCTCAGCTTACCAAGTGCTCCCTCGTTAATCAGACGTTTAGCATACTCAGCCTGAGGAGACATCCGGCGAGGGAATACGGTTGCGAGCAGAACACCAGCCTTTCTGCAGGCATCAATCATTCTTTCCACGCCCTCCATGCGGATGGCCATCGGCTTCTCGACCAAAATATGCTTACCCGCTCCTGCCGCTCGAACCACCTGCTCCTCATGCAGTCCGCTGGGTGTACAGATGGATACCACCTCAATATCTGATCTTGTCAAGAACGCATCCAAATCCGAGTAAGCAGCCGCGCCATACTGCGCAGCAAAGCGAGCAGCCTGATCCGGATTTACATCACAGACCGCGACCAGTTCTGTCTCCGGCAGCTTCGCTATTTCACTGGCATGAACTTCGGCAATAATACCGCACCCCACTATTCCATACCTTACTGGAACAATATCTGCTGACATCAACGTCTCACCCTTCCTTTAATTTATCCTCCCTAAATGAACAAGACCTGATCTGCCCGCTCATCCGCCTCAAGCGTTGCTCTCGTTGCTGCAAGCAGGTCCTGGTGTGTAAAGTCATGAGGCTTTCCCTCAATTCGGTTCAAAAAGTCAGCCACAATGCCGACCGGTGGTATGCGAAGAGGCACTTGCTGCAATGGCTCTTCGTGTGTCATGACGAGCAGCAGCTCCTCCTCGCCATCTGACTTTGCCGCTGGATCACCTGCCAGCCTTATTTCTGCACTGCCCATGGTGCCTGTCACAAAAATCCGCCCGTCTCCCCAGGTCCAGCATTTCTCCGGAGCATGCCAATCCGCATACAGCTGGGCACAAACGCCGCCCTCAAGCACGGCTTGAACCGCAGCAGTATCGTAGAATTCCGGATGCTCCGGCAGCACTCTTTTTCCCATCATAGAAGCAGTGCTTTGGATTTCCTGACCGGTCAGCCAGCGCAGCAGATCAAAGTCGTGTACGAGTAAATCGATAATAATCCCTCCGGATTCCTGCTTGTTAAAATGCCAAAGAGGACGGGATGCAGGCCGAAGTCGATGCGGCTTACGCATCGTAATGCTGATGATGTCTCCCAAGCTTCCTTCAAGGATCAGCTCCCGAAGTGTATATAAAGAAGGTCGATAACGCTCTGTTAACAGCATTCCAATCTTAATCTTGTTCCTCTTCATGATCTCTTCAAGCTCACTGAGCCCATTCCGGTCAACAATGGCTGGCTTATCCAGCATCAGATGCTTTCCGTAGTTTTCGCAGTCCAGCGCGATCTTGATCTTTTGATAGTTGACTGCGGAGCTGCCAATTATCTCAATCTCCTCATTTTCAAGAAGTGATGTACAGTTGCCCGCAAGCTTCAGCTGGTATTGTGCCGCAATCTGTTTAGCGAGCGTCTGATCACCTTCTTCGTAAATTCCGATACAATCATGGCCCAGCTCCAACATTTCCTCAATAAAAATTGAAATATGCGGATGCTGACAGCCGATTACAGCAAACTTCGTCTGTCTTCCCGGTCCATTTAAGCTCCTTATGGAGGGCATCTTATCTACACTCCTTTCTCTACCAATCGCTTTATACATTGCGATCTCCTAGTCCAGCGTAAGACGATCCTGTAACTCAGCCATCAGTCTTTGTATCGCCCGCAGATCGTATGCTAATCGATCCACAGCCGGAAAAGGAGCCGCGCACTCCAGCGTTACCCATCCGCTATACCCGCTCTTCTGAAGAGCGGCCAGCAGCGGCAGATGGTCAACCTCTCCTTCTCCCAGCCGGCACTGCATAAATGCCTCATTTCCGTGGCGAGTCTGGTTAACAAAGGTCCCCTCTTCCCCCGCTTCCGCAATTCTTCTCTCATCCTTTACATGGACATGGTGTAAATATGAGCCTAGCTGCAGAACAGATTCAGCTCCATAATTCACATCTGAAATGTACATGTTGCCCGCATCATGGATGAATCCGAGCCGTTCATCCCCTGTTAATGCAGCCAGCTTCAGTGCACTACTGGCATCCTCCGTCAGTGTTTGGTTGTGGATTTCGAGCAGGATCTGAACACCCTCTGCTGCCGCCTCTTCCACGCATTCCCGCAAATACCCAGCTGCCCGTTCATAATGAACATCCTCCGCCTTAAAGGCATTCGGTCCGCCCGGAAACACACGCACATAGGGCACCGAAAGTAGGCTCGCGATTTGAACGAGCTTTCGAACCTCCTTCAAAGCAGCCTCACATTCTTCATCATTTAGGGTAGAAAAGTAGCCGACATATCCCGCAAGTGCAGGAATGGTAAGACCCAGCTCTCTTGCCTGCATTCCTAATGACTTTACTTCTTCATGCGGCATATCCAAAGAAAGGTGAGGGGCACGACAGGCGATTTCTATCCCATCAAAACCCAAATCTGCGGCGATCTTTATCGCCTCCGGCAGGCTGTACTCTATTAACGATCCGCTGAAAGCCGCAATAGGAAATAATCTATGGCCTAACTCGATATTATCCAACCTTACTCTCCCTCCTCTGAGGCAGAAAATGATCTTACGTTTAAATGTTAAGCATCCTAAACCTACAATGGTCAGTGCTTGCAGAATCACTTTTTATTGCTGCATCTGCCTTATTTAATACCTGAAGCCGTATGGTTCTGTACAAAATACTTCTCCGCGAACAAAAATACGAGCAAAATTGGCAGTAAGCTCATCAGCGCCGCAGCCACCATCAGCTGCTCATTGCCCACCCACTGACCTTTTAAGCCCAATATGCCAATCGGCAGTGTAAACTTCTCACTGGAGCTTAAATAAATGGATGGCGCTAGAATTTCGTTCCATTTGGACATAAACGTAAAGATGGCCAGGGTTGCGAGTGACGGCAGGCTGAGCGGCATATAGATACGCCAGTAAATCCGCAGCGGATTCGCCCCTTCCATCTTCGCGGACTCCTCATACTCTCCTGGAATACTAAGAAATGCCTGGCGCATAAGAAAGATGCCAAACGGCTGGGCGAGCCATTCAATGACCCATAGCGGGGTTAGAGTATCGAGCATATTCAGGGAATTGAAGATGATGAAATGCGGAATAATGATGACCACCGGCGGGATCATCATCGTCCCCAGCACGAACATAAACAGCACATTTTTGAACGGAAATCGAAGCCGTGCGAATGCATACCCAACCAGCGAGCAGGACAGCAGTGTCCCGACTACAGAAAGGATAGCGACGATGAAGCTGTTCATCGTCTGTGTTCCAAAATCCCCGAGCTTCAGCACTTCAGCATAATTCGACCACTGAAATACTTGCGGGAACCACGTCGGCGGTACAGCCGTGTATTCGGCATAGGTTTTTAACGAGTTCAAAATAGCCTTCACAAAAGGCACCAGCATAATGAGAGAGCTGACTATAATCGCGATATAACCAATGACTTTGCTGAGCTTTTTACGAGTCGTATGCATGAGACTCACCTCCCTCCTCAAGAGAAGAATGCCATCCGTCATGATTGAGCATCAGATTTAAATCGAACAGTGTAGTTATCTAGTTATAATGAACCCAACGGTTTTGCAGCTTCATCTGTACGAGCGTAAGACTGAATAAGATAACAAATAGAACCCAGGCGATCGCTGATGCATAACCCATATGCAGGAACGAGAAGCCCTCACGGTATAGATATAGCATAAGAACGAGGCTAGAATTCCGCGGTCCACCTGCAGCGGCAATATCTCCGCCCCCGGTCATCACGTAAATCTGTTCAAACGCCTGAAAAGTGGAAATCGTACTGAGTATAATGACAAGAAATGTTGTCGGCGATATAAGCGGCACGGTAATGGTCCGAAATTTGCGAATGGCTCCTGCACCATCCATTTCTGCTGCCTCATACAATTCGTTTGGAACGTTCTGGAGTCCAGCCAGGAATAGTACCATGATGTACCCCACGCCTTTCCAGACGGCAATAATAACGAGCAGAGGGATGACCCAATTTTCACTATTCAGCCATTGCTGAGGCGTAAGCCCCCACTTCACAAGCAGTGAGTTGGCAAACCCGAACCGTGGATTAAAAATAGCATCTGCAACGTATAAAATAACGGTCCATGATGAAATAACCGGTATAAAATGCGCCATTCGGAACCATTTGAGTCCCTTAAGTTTCTGATTCAGCATCACGGCAAGGACCAATGCCAGAACCGTCTGCAGCGGCACAAAAAGAATCGCAAAATATATGGTGTTCCACAGTGACTTCCAAAACAGCGATTCATTAAAAAGCTTGTTGTAATTCTCTGTCCCGATCCACTGCGGAGGGGTCAGCATGTCATAATTGGAAAAGCTGAAATACAGTGAGACGGCCAGCGGGCCGGCGACGAAGACGATGAAGTGGATAAGATACGGGGACACCATCAGGAGCCCCCATCTTCCTTCAGATCGTAAATATCGGCTGCGGCCCGCAGACTTCAGCTTATGCCCTCTCTTGCCTACTTCAGAGGTGGGGTTGCTTAGTGTCATCCGCGGCAGCTCCTTTGCCTGTTATTTCTGATAAAATGCATCCAGCACGCTCTGGATATCTTCATTTGCCTTTGTCAGCGACTCATCAACAGTCGTATCTCCCAGGAAGGCGCGCTCCGCATTTTCATTGAATTTGGATACCCATTCTTCCCATACAGCATTGGTGTCGAGCGTCCCGGCGAATTCGAAGCTGTCCAGGAAGGCCTGACGATTCTCTGGTTTTGTTCCAGACGTCAGAAACACATCAGAGTTTGCGACCGATTTTTTAACCGGAACGGCTTCACCAAGCGCAGCCCACTCCTTCTGGACCTCATCCTCGGTAGCCCAGAACTTCATCCACTCCCAAGCAGCAGCAGCTCTAGCCTCATCCGCTTTGGCGCTGATAACCCAGGAGTTGGCGATGACCGGAGCAAAACGCTTGCCGTCTGGTCCTGTTGGAAGCAAGGTCACATCATAATTGAGCCCCGCTTCGTTGGCAGCCTGCACCCGGGCGTAAATACCGATACGCATCGCCGCTGATCCGCTTGGGAACACAGCCATAGCACTTTGGAAGCTCTTCAGATCAACCGGATCCGTAAAGATTCCTTTTTGCATGCCGTCCACGATCCAGTTCATCGCTTCTTTGTTACCTTCCGAATCTACAACCGACTGCGTTCCTGTCTCATCAAGGATGCCTCCGCCGAATGACTTAAGCACGGTAAACCAGCCTTCCGTTATACTGAAAAAGGTAAGTCCGAACTGACTGACGTTATTCGTATCAAACCCTTCCTCTGCAGCAGCCTTTCCGCTGCCGTCTACCGTCAGCTCGGTCGCTGCAGACTTCAGATCATCCCAGCTCCATTCCTCTGTCGGGTACTCCACTCCGGCTTTATCAAACAAATCCTTGTTATAGTACAAGACCCCTATTTGGATACCTTGAGGAATCCCCCAATAGCGTCCGTCCGCATCCTTGTTAAACTCAAGGCCGTAATAGTCATCCTTATTCAAGTCCCTGTCAATCCACTCTGTTACGTCCTTGAGCGTCCCCCGCTCAGCATACTTCATAACTAACGCGCCGTCAGACAGCCACACATCCGGGGCTTTGCCTGCAGCAATTTGTGTATCCAGCTTCTGATAGAACTGCCCGTACGGAGCACTTTGGGTATTCACTTTGACATGAGGAAACTTCGTGGTAAACTTCTCAATCAATTCCTTCATTTTTGCATCGCTTTTTCCATCCGAGTAGTACCCCAGTGTAATTTCCACTTCCTCTTGAACCGCTGCCCCCCCGCCAGTTTCCGGATCTGCGCCTGCTCCCTGATTGTTCTCAGCTGTACCTCCTCCACTGCAAGCTGCCGCGAATACAGAGAACACAAGCAGCATACATACGAGTACGGACAACTTTCTACGCTTGACCATTTAACCGCCCCCCGCTATATTAATTCCATCCACATCTTTATTGTAAATATTGTAAGTGAGGGAGGAATGGTTTTTCGTACTCTAGTTGTCTTTTCCTACACTCACTTGGTATTCAAGTACAGAGAGGTGGTTCATATCATGTCCAGCCTGTCTATTAATAAAAAGCTGATCGCAATCAGCTTCATCTTTGTCTGCCTGCCCGTCGTCATTCTCGGCTCTTATTGGTACAGTGCATCGACAAGCACGATCGAGGACTCCGCTATTGCTTCCAATGAACGTATCGTTACTCAGACGAGCGAATACCTGAATCTATACGTGTCTAACCTTGAAACCTCTACCTATCCCTTTCTCTCCAATCCGCACATTCAAACTCTAATCAACCGAAGCAGTTTAACTCCATACGAATACTTGTTGCTGTCGGAATCCATCGAGAAGGGTCTATTTGCTCAAATGCTGTACGGCCGCGATGATCTCGTGGGACTGTCTGTTCTCGGCAAAAACGGGATGCAGGTCAGCGACTACAGCCGCTCCAAAGAGATGCTGGACATGCGCAGTATCAGGCAGCGTAACCAGCTCCTGTTGTCTGACATGGATGAAATGGATGATTTTCATATGACTGGAATCCGCTATATCGGCTCCGAGCCCGTTCTTACGGTAACCCGTAAAATTCCCAGCAGCAAAAGCTACCTGTTTGAAGGACTGCTTGTGGTCGATCTAAACCTTGAACAGATTGCCGGCATTTGCAGCAACGTATCCAAAGACGATCTTCACCTGTGGATTGCCGATACACAAAACGGACGTATTCTATATCACCCGGACAAGAGCCGCATCAACGATCTCCTGCCCTTCTCACTCAAAGAAAAATTTACTGCAGATCCATCAGGCCTAATACATGAATACGAAAGCAGCAGCGAAAATATTTTATTATATGAGGAGTCGGCTTTGACCCAATGGGCTGTTGCCCTAGAGCAGCCTAAAGATGCTGTTGTTTCCGACCTCTTAAATTTAAGAACGACGACCATCTATTTATTTGTGGTGATTATGCTTGTTACACTTTTGGTCATGGGAGGCTTCTCCCTGCAAATCAGCCGTGCATTGTCCCTGCTCCAGCGTTTTATGAAGAGGGTCCAATCCGGTGATTTCACAATCCCGATCACGGGGTTAACAGGACGCAGAGATGAAATTGGGGGGCTTTTTCGCAGCTATTCCCATATGGTAGGAGAACTTAAGCGACTCATCGACGAGGTTCAAACGGCAAAGCTGAAAGAGCGTGAGCTGAGTCTGAAACAAAAAGAATCTGCTCTTCAAGCGATGCAGTCCCAGATCAACCCGCACTTTCTATACAACACGCTTGAAGTTATTAATGCGCATGCTATCATTGACAACCAGATGGTGATCAGCAAAATGACAACATCACTCGCTGATCTGTTCCGCTATAATTTAAAAAATGCTCATCAGATCGTCACGCTCCGGGAGGAGATCGGCCATCTTAGAGCGTATTTGGATATCCAATCGGCAAGATACCGGAAGCTGAACATCGACATTCGTATTGAGGAACACGTACTTGATCAAATTCCGCTGGTACGGCTGACGCTGCAGCCACTGGTCGAGAACGCCTTTATCCACGGCTATCAGCATCACCGCTTACCGCCATCGTATATCGGCCTGACCGGAGAAGCGGGCATAGACGGAAACTACATCCTGCGGATCATCGACCATGGGAAGGGCATGGATAATGAGCGCAAAATACAGCTAAATCAATTTTTCAACAAAATGAATGAGTGGAATGAAGCAAGCTATTCGAAAATTCAATCAAGCGGAATCGGGCTTAGCAGTGTGCATGAACGACTCCTGCTCTCTTTTGGAGAACATTACGGACTAAGTATTCATTCTTCCGATGCTTCCGGCACCGTTATTGAAGTTAGACTGCCTATGAGACAGAAGGCCCGTCCATAACAACCAAGGAGGGATCTGTATGTACAAGGTCATTATCGCCGACGACGAATACATGATTCATGCTAGCCTTGCAAAGCAGGTGGAATCCTCAGGACTCCCCTTTCAGGTCGTAGGCGAAGCCGAGGATGGACAGGAAGCGCTCCAGCTGCTTTCGAAGCAGCCCGACCTCATTATTACAGATATTTGCATGCCGGGCATGGACGGACTGACGTTCATTGAACAGGCGAAGGATATAAACCCGCACATCGTATTTTTGATCATCTCAGGTTATGGCGATTTCGAATATGCCAGAAGCGCACTAAGACTCGGTGTAGAGGACTTCCTCCTAAAGCCGGTCAATCCGGATAAATTTAAGCATACTCTTACATCCATACTCCAAAAAATAGAATCCCGAAAGCAGCAGGTCATCGGCCAAAAGCAGCGGGTTGTTGGCCAAATGGAATTAGAGAAGGAGATTGCAGACTGCGTTTGGAGACTGAATGAAAGTGGAGCAGATCAAGCTGTAAACCAGCTCATAAACCACTACATGCACCACTACTCTAAAGAGATATCACCGCTTACCTTTGTCCGTCAGCTTAAATTAGACCTTCAGGCGGAATTTGAGGGACGAGGAATAGCCCTCTCAGGCTTGGAGCGGGACCAGAATGATGCATCAGAAGCACAGCCATCAGGGCTTATAGCAGACTATCCATCAGCAAGCCTTACCGAAATGAATGATACGGATGCCTCGAAAATGGAGGAAGAAGTTCGCTGCTACATCTCACTTCTGGCTGATAAGGTGAAAGAAGCTCGTAATTTTGGCTCACGCCATCATATCCTGGAGGCTATTGCTTACACCAAGCAGCATCTGGGATCAAGCGATCTCTCTGTTAGGCAGGCTGCCGATATCGCCGGCATGTCAGTGACCTATTTCAGCAGGCTGTTTAAGGAAGAGACCGGCTTAAGCTATATCCAGTATTTAATCAAAATTCGCATGGAGAAAGCGAGATCACTTCTCGAACAGCAATTCTGCAGTGCTACCGAAGCATGCGAGCGGATTGGATATACGGATTATCCTCATTTCAGCAAGACATTCAAAAGGCATTACGGTATTGCCCCAGCCGATTATATGAAGCATCATCGGAGTATATAACTCCAGAGAAGAAATCCTAGTTCTCTTTATTCGCACATAAAAAAGCCGGCAGGATATCCTCAATCAGGAATATCCCGCCGGCTTGTTCTATAGGATCTTTTTATTTCTTTTTCTTGCGGACAAACGCGGCCATACCGTTTCCGCCGCTCTTGCCTTTGCCCTTCCGCTTGCGTTTGCCGGAGCTCTCCCCGCCTTTTGCCGGATTGCCGCTGCCGTTCGAAGCCGCTTGTTCACCAACAAACACACCGCTCTTCGATGTTTTTTTCTTGCGGCCCTTGCCTTGGGTAGAGTGTCCTCCACGCCCGCCTTCTGAGGCGCCGGTAGACGAACCGCCCGGTGAACTGTAACCGCCCTTGCCGGAACCGAAGCCAAAGCTTTGGGCTCCGCGTGATTCCGTGCCGGAGCCTTCTGTCCGTCCACCTCGGCCGCCATTTTTGCCACGGTTTCCTCCGCCTTTGCCCCTGCGGGCTTCACGGTCTCCACCACGGCCTTCTCTGCTTCCGCCACGGCTGTCTCTGCCTCCACCGCGGCCTTCACGGCGCGAACCGCTGAAGCCTGCACCCGGACCTCGATCCTGCCTCGGCTTCATGTCCACCATCTCAAAGTCAATGGTGTAATCGTCCATATTCACCCGAGCAACACGAATCTTGACTTCATCCCCGATACGGAATACCTTCGATGTCCGCTCGCCAATAAGTGCCATATACTGATCGTCAAAGTGATAGTAGTCATCTGTCAGCATGCTCAGGCGAATCAGACCCTCTACGGTGTTCTCCAGTTCAATGAACATCCCGAAGCTGGTTACGCTGCTGACCATGCCGTCGAATTCCTCTCCGACCTTGTCGAGCATATATTCCGCCTTCTTCATCTTCTCGGTATCACGCTCTGCTTCTACGGCAACTCGCTCACGCTCTGAAGATTGCTGTGCAATATCCGACATCCGGCTTGCAAGATACTCTTGTCTATTGTCTGGAAGCGATCCGCCGTTCTCAAATACCTCCCGCATGACACGGTGAATGACCAAATCCGGATAACGGCGAATCGGCGATGTAAAATGGCTGTAGAATTCAGCCGCAAGGCCAAAGTGACCGGACATTTCGGAGTCATATTTTGCCTGCTTCATGGAGCGAAGCATCATCGTGCTGATAACAGTCTGCTCTTTGGTTCCCTGGATATCCTCTAACAGAGATTGCAGCGCTCTCGGATGAATCGCATTCCCTCTGCCCTTCACATGGAACCCAAAGTTTGCAGCGAAGCCCAGGAAGTTCTGCAGCTTCTCTTGATCTGGGTCTTCGTGTACACGGTAGATAAACGGTACTTTCAGCCAGTGGAAATGCTCAGCTACTGTTTCGTTTGCAGCAAGCATGAATTCCTCGATAATCTGCTCCGCGACAGTTCGTTCTCTTTTGACGATATCGACCGGCTTGCCTTCCTCATCAACGATAATCTTGCTCTCTTCAAAATCAAAATCAACCGCTCCCCGACGCATACGCATATTGCGCAGTTTCATGGCGAGCTCTTTCATCAGCTTAAAGTCATCGACAAGATCGCTATATCGTTCAATCAGCTCAGGATCTTCCTCTTCAAGGATCTTGTAGACGTTCTTATATGTCATTCTTTCCTTTGTTTTGATGACGCTGGTGAATACCTCATGATTCACGACTTTCATCTGCTCATTGAATTCCATGACACAGGACATGGTGAGACGATCCACCTGCGGATTCAAGCTGCATATCCCGTTGGACAAGCGATGTGGGAGCATCGGAATAACACGGTCTACCAAATAGACACTGCAGCCCCGGTTATAGGCTTCTTGATCCAATTTGGAATTCTCACGAACATAATAGCCGACATCGGCAATATGAACGCCTAGCCGGTAATTTCCGTTAGGAAGACGCTCGACGTTTACGGCATCATCCAAATCCTTTGCATCCTCGCCATCGATCGTTACAATGTTCAAACCGCGCAGGTCTCTTCTGCCCTGCTTGATAATTTCATCCTCTGTAATGGAGTCCGGCGCATCTTCTGCCTCTGCCATAACTTCTTCAGGGAACGCCTCTGGCAGCTGATGCTTGCGGATAACGGAAAGAATATCGATACCCGGATCATCCTTGTGACCCAGAATTTCAATGATCTCTCCTTCCGCAGCTGCACGTCCTTCCGGATAACTTACGATTTTCACAACGACTTTCTGACCGTCTACTGCATTATTGAAGCTCGTTCTCGGAATAAAAATATCCCGGTTAATCCGTTTATCATCGGGGATCACAAACCCATAAACCTCATGGCTCTGGAACACTCCGACCACTTGAACGACGGCGCGCTTCACGATTCGAATAACTTCGCCTTCCAGCCGTCCTCCTTCAGGACCTTTGGAGGTCACACGAACAAGCACGGTGTCCCCATTCATCGAACTTTTTAAATCATTGGCATGAATGTATACATCCGGATGCTCCCGATCCTCGGGAATAAGAAATGCAAAGCCTTTGGCGTGAGCCTGCAGCCTGCCTTTGACCATCTGCATACGCTCAGGCACGCCGTATCTATTCGTACGGGTAAGAACAATCTTCCCTTCGTCCTCCAGCTGGTTCAGCAGCTTTAGAAACGATTTAAATTCAGCCGCATCCTCGATACCGAAATGCTGCTCAAGCTCTTGATAAGTCATTGGTTTATAGGCCGTTTCCAGCATAAAATCCAGTAATTGTTGTTCGGTTATCATTTAGTTCACCTCTAGGAAACATAAAAGTAGGCCTTTATGTATTAAAATTTTATTGGTTAAATGTTGAGTTGAAGCTACGTCTTGTTGTCTTGATATCATTAGTAAAATCTTACCCTAGTATACACGAATTTAATCCAATTATATCCCTAAAGCTAAGGAATCAGGTGAATAGCCCTACCTACAAAAAAACCTCCGTTCCTCGAAGGAACGAAGGTTCTGAGTGTAATCAGTCGTAAATTATTCAAATACGGCTACAAGAATCGCAAGAATCATAAATCCTGCTGCGAGACCTACCGTAACTCGTTGCAGTACAAGTTCCAATCCGCGTGCTTTGGTTTTGCCAAATAGATGTTCCGCACCGCCGGAGATGGCACCGGAAAGACCCGCACTTTTACCTTGTTGAAGAAGAACGACGACAATCACACCGATGGCGAAAATAACGAGAAGCAATTTCAAAACGATATCCATAACTTCCACCTCCTATACCAATGTGCGTAACTCCACGCAATAAACAATATTTTTATTGTACCATACGCTTTACTGTTAGACAATCGAAAAACGCGTTAAGCCTTCATATCAATCGTATGACCTGAAGTTGGATGTGGAGCGTTCGAAGACAGCATTTGAGCCATTTGTGTGCCCATCACTTCAGCTTGGCTCTTCGCCATATTTAATACCTGTATAGACGCCGCTTGCTTGACGGCTGCCGTTGACATAGCTGTAGACATTGCTGCGATATCCATTACGTACCCCCTTTCTCTCCTTTTTATCGGCATACAGAGCATTAAACTGCAATCGGTGAAACAAGTCATGGGAACTAACAAAAAAGAGCCGCCCTAAAGGGCGGCTCTTAAAATATTAAGCTTAAAGCTTATTATTTATTCAGGTTGTAGAAAGAGTTCAGGCCGTTGTATTGAGCGAGTTCGCCCAATTGATCTTCGATGCGAAGCAATTGGTTGTATTTCGCGATACGGTCTGTACGGGAAGGTGCACCCGTTTTGATTTGGCCTGCATTTGTTGCAACCGCGATGTCAGCAATTGTGCTGTCTTCGGATTCACCGGAACGGTGGGAGATAACTGCTGTGTAACCAGCGCGCTTAGCCATTTCGATTGCGTCAAATGTTTCAGTAAGTGTACCGATTTGGTTAACTTTGATAAGGATGGAGTTACCGATTTTCTCGTCGATACCTTTAGAAAGGCGCTCTGTGTTTGTAACGAACAAGTCGTCACCAACAAGTTGGATTTTGTCTCCCAGTTTTTCAGTAAGGAGTTTCCAACCTTCCCAGTCATCCTCGGAGCAACCATCTTCAATTGTAACGATTGGGTATTTATCAACCCAAGAAGCAAGAAGGTCTACGAACTCAGCAGAAGTAAAGGATTTACCTTCACCAGCCAGTGTGTATTTACCATCTTTGTAGAACTCAGTAGAAGCTACGTCCATACCCAGAAGAACGTCTTCACCTGGTTTGTAGCCTGCTTTTTCAATAGCTTCCATGATTGCGCCAAGAGCATCTTCGTTGGAAGTGAAGTTAGGTGCGAAACCACCTTCATCACCTACAGCTGTGTTCAGTCCTTTAGATTTCAGAACGGATTTCAGGCTGTGGAAGATTTCAGCACCTGTACGAAGAGCTTCCTTGAAGGAAGGAGCACCTACAGGCAGAATCATGAACTCTTGTACGTCAACGTTGTTGTCAGCATGCTCGCCGCCGTTAACGATGTTCATCATTGGAACTGGAAGTTGTTTCGCGTTGAATCCGCCAAGGTATACATACAGAGGCAAGTCAAGAGCGTCTGCAGCTGCACGAGCTACTGCCATGGATACAGCAAGGATTGCGTTCGCACCGAATTTACCTTTGTTTGGCGTACCATCCAAAGAGATCATCAATTTATCGATACCGAGCTGATCAAGAGCGTCCATACCGATAATTTCTGGAGCGATTTTTTCGTTTACGTTTTTAACTGCGTTCAGAACGCCTTTACCGAGGTAACGATCTTTGTCACCATCGCGAAGCTCAACAGCTTCGTGAGCACCAGTGGAAGCACCGGAAGGAACGATAGCGCGTCCGATTGCGCCGGACTCTGTGTAAACTTCAACTTCTACTGTAGGATTACCGCGGGAGTCAAGGACTTCGCGTGCGTATACGTCAGAAATAATTGTCATGAGTAATTACTCTCCTTTTATCTTCGTTTCTTTTGCTAGCTAGCATCTTCTACCATTAAACCCTATACGCGCATAGGATTGCAAATCGGTTCGTATAACAGCTTATTTACGTTTTGAAATGATGGAATGTCCGGTCATTTCCGCAGGCTGCGAAAGCTCCATCAGATCAAGAATGGTCGGAGCGATGTCCGCCAAAATACCACCTTCGCGAAGCTCAACGTTCTCGGAAGTCACGATGAATGGTACCGGGTTCGTTGTATGTGCCGTGAAAGGTCTGCCCTGCTCGTCAAATACCATATCCGCGTTACCATGATCCGCTGTGATGAGTACTACACCGCCTTTGGCAAGTACAGCTTCAACAACACGTCCCATACACTCATCTGTCGCTTCAACCGCTTTGATCGTCGGCTCCAGTTTACCGGAGTGACCAACCATGTCGGGATTCGCAAAGTTCAGAATGATGGCGTCATGTTTGTCCGCCTCAATTTCCTTAACACATGCATCTGCAACTTCATAAGCACTCATCTCAGGCTTCAGGTCATAAGTTGCAACCTTCGGCGAATTGATCAGAATGCGAGTCTCGCCTGGAAGCTCAACATCGCGTCCGCCGCTGAAGAAGAAGGTAACATGTGGATACTTTTCCGTTTCGGCAATACGAAGCTGTTTCTTGTTGTTTTGTACAAGCACTTCGCCAAGTGTATTATCAAGGTTCTTCGGTGAGTAAGCCACATATCCTTCTACCGTCTCACTGAAGAGCGTGAGGCATACAAAATGAAGTCCCTCAGGGAATTTATCTCCACGATCAAAACCGCGGAAATCCTGGTTGGTAAACACTTGAGACAGCTGAATTGCACGGTCAGGACGGAAGTTTAGGAATACGACAGAATCGCCGCTTTCCACAAGCCCTACAGGTTGTCCATCTTCTTTAACGATTACCGTTGGTTCAACAAATTCGTCGAATACGGATTTCTCGTAGGATTCCTTAACGGCCTTCATTGGATCCGTATATTTCGGTCCGTCTCCATACACGATCGCACGATAGGATTTCTCCACGCGCTCCCAGCGTTTGTCGCGGTCCATTGCATAGTAGCGACCTTGAACGGTTGCAATTTTACCGATACCCACTTCAGCAATTTTGGCGTTCAGCTCTTCAAGGAACTTCATGCCGCTGTCCGGGGATACGTCTCGTCCATCCAAGAAAGCATGGATGTAAACATCGTGCATGCCTTCTTTCTTAGCGAGATCCAGCATCGCGAATAGATGCGCGATATGGCTGTGAACTCCGCCGTCAGACAGAAGTCCGTACAGGTGAAGCTTTTTGCCTGTCGATTTCGCTGCACGCACGGCGCCCAACAATGTTTCATTATCGAAAAATTCGCCGTCGCGGATAGACTTGGAGATACGAGTAAGATCTTGATATACAATACGGCCTGCACCGATATTGAGGTGACCTACTTCCGAGTTCCCCATTTGTCCTTCCGGCAAACCAACTGCTTCACCGCAAGCGGTAAGTGTTGTATGCGGATATTTCGCCATGTAACGATCGTAGTTCGGTTTGTTGGCCTGAGCTACGGCGTTACCTACGTCCGTGTTCCGCAGTCCAAAGCCGTCCATGATGATCAAAGCTACAGGTTTTGGTGCAGTCATCTTACTTCGCCCCCTGAACGAGCGCGATGTAGGAGTCTGGCTCAAGGCTTGCTCCGCCTACCAATGCACCGTCGATATCGCTTTGTCCAAGATATTCAGCTACATTAGCTGGTTTCACGCTGCCGCCGTATTGAATAACAACAGCATTCGCTACATCTTCGTTGTAAAGACCTTTTACAATACTGCGGATGTAAGCAATAACTTCGTTTGCATCTTGTGCAGTCGAAGATTTACCTGTTCCAATAGCCCAGATCGGCTCATAAGCTACGATCACTTGAGCTGCTTGGTCAGCTGCAACTCCTGCAAAAGCGGCTTCTGTTTGTACTTTACATACATCTTTAGTTTGGTCAGCTTCACGCTCTTCCAATTTCTCGCCTACACATACGATAGGTGTAAGACCATGACGGAATGCAGCATGAACTTTTTTGTTCACTGTTTCATCTGTTTCGTTGAAATACTGACGACGCTCGGAGTGCCCGATTACAACGTAATCCACACCCAGGTCTTTCAGCATCAAACCGCTGATTTCACCTGTGAATGCGCCATTGTCTTCAAAATGAAGATTTTGTGCGCCGATTTTGATGTTAGTACCTTTAACCGCTTCTACCAAAGCCGGAAGATTAGTGAAAGGAGCACAAATAACGCTCTCTACACCTTCTACCTCGACTTGACCTTTAACTGCTTCGATAAACGAAGTAGCTTCTGGTACGGTTTTGAACATTTTCCAGTTCCCTGCGATGACTTTTGTTCTGCTCACCGTCGATCGCCTCCTCTTATGTTTAAATCGGATTATTTATCGTTCAATGCCACAACACCTGGGAGTGCCTTACCTTCCATAAACTCAAGGGAAGCACCGCCGCCTGTAGAGATGTGGTCCATTTTGTCAGCAAGATTGAATTTCTCAGCTGCAGCAGCAGAGTCTCCGCCACCGATGACTGTGTAGCCTTCAGTTGTTGCGCAAGCTTCTGCAACTTCACGAGTACCGTTCGAGAATGGCTCGATTTCGAATACGCCCATTGGTCCGTTCCATACGACAAGCTTGGAGTTTTTGATCACTTCAGCATATTTCGCACGAGTTTTCGGTCCAATGTCAATGCCTTCCCAATCTGCTGGAATTTCATCGATATTCACGATTTTTGTTTCAGCATCAGCACTGAATTCTTTTGTAATCACGATATCTTCAGGCAAAAGGAAGTTTTTGCCCAGCTTTTTCGCTTTTTCAATGAAACTAAGAGCAACGTCCATTTTGGATTCATCCAACAGCGAAAGTCCGATTTCATGACCTTGAGCTTTGAAGAACGTGTAAGTAAGACCGCCACCGATCAATACGTTATCTGCAAGGTTCAACAGGTTATCGATTACATCGATTTTGTCTTTTACTTTGGAACCGCCGATGATCGCAGTGAAAGGACGTTCTGGATTAGACAATGCTTTGCTAAGAACAGACAGCTCTTTCTCCATCAAAAGGCCAGATACGGCTGGAAGATGATGTGCGATACCTTCAGTGGAAGCATGAGCACGGTGAGCAGCACCAAATGCGTCATTTACGAAAAGGTCAGCCAGTTCTGCAAATTGTTTTGCCAGTTCTGGATCATTTTTCTCTTCCCCAGGATAAAAACGGACGTTTTCAAGCACAAGTACGTCGCCGTTGTTCAATTTTTCAATTTCCGCTTTTACAGCTTCACCAACCGCTTCGTCTGCTTTTGCAACGGGTTTGCCAAGCAGCTCGGAAAGACGGTTTGCAGCCGGAGTAAGACGAAGGGAATCTACGAATTCACCTTTTGGACGGCCCATATGGCTCGCAAGAATGACCTTCGCACCGTTTTCGATCATAAATTTAATCGTTGGCAGTGTCTCACGAATACGGGTATCGTCTGTAATTTTTCCATCTTCGAGCGGCACATTAAAATCGACGCGAACAAAGACGCGTTTTCCTGTTACTTCTACATCACGTACACTTTTCTTGTTCATCTCCACGTTCCTCCTAAGCGCTATCTGCGAAATGATAGCCGGCATCTTATGTGTAATTGCCATCTCACTGGACAGCTCATTTTCTATTTAAACAGCAGCATGATAAAAAATTTATATATATTTAATCTTTATCCGGTTTCCCCGGTTCTCTGGCATTAAAGATAAAATCATGGTGAAGAGGAGACCAAAGATTTGGTTCTCCTCTTCACCTTGTGTTTGATTACTTAAATGTGTATCTTACAGACCTTTGCTTGCGATGAAAGCAGCGAGGTCTACGACACGGTTGGAGTAACCCCACTCGTTGTCGTACCAAGAAACAACTTTAACCATGTTGTCGCCTACTACCATAGTGGAGAGAGCGTCAATTGTGGAAGAAGCTGGGTCGCTGTTGTAGTCGCTGGATACAAGTGGCTCGTCGGAGTAGTTAAGGATGCCTTTCAGCGGTCCGTTAGCTGCTTCTTGAAGAGCTGCATTTACTTCGTCTACAGTTACGTTTTTACCAAGTTCAACAACCAGGTCAGTTACAGATACGTTCTTAGTAGGAACGCGCATTGCCATACCGTTCAGTTTACCTTTCAGTTGTGGCAATACAAGGCTAACTGCTTTTGCTGCACCAGTTGTAGAAGGAATGATGTTCTCAGCAGCTGCACGAGCACGACGAAGATCTTTGTGCGGCAGGTCAAGTACTTGTTGGTCGTTAGTGTAAGAGTGAACAGTAGTCATCATACCTTTAACGATACCGAAGGACTCGTCAAGAACTTTAGCAAATGGTGCCAAGCAGTTTGTAGTACAAGAAGCGTTAGAGATTACTGTATGGTTAGCTGGGTCGTATTTGTCTTCGTTTACGCCCATAACGATTGTAATATCTTCGTTTGTAGCTGGAGCAGAGATGATAACTTTTTTAGCTCCGCCTTTAAGGTGAGCTTCTGCTTTTTCTTTAGCTGTGAAGATACCAGTGGACTCAACAACGATTTCAACGCCGTTAGCTGCCCAAGGCAGGTTCTCAGGGTTGCGCTCAGCAAATACTTTAACTTCTTTACCGTTAACGATCAGCGCGCCTTCTTTAGCTTCTACAGTTGCGTTCAAACGACCATGAGTTGTGTCGTATTTAAGCAAGTGAGCCAAAGTGCTAACGTCTGTCAAATCGTTGATTGCTACGATTTCAACATCGCTGTTGTTAAGTGCTGCGCGGAATACGTTACGTCCAATACGTCCAAAACCGTTAATACCTACTTTTACCATGAGTAAGTTCCTCCCAAGTTTTGCTTTATTTTATATATTCAAGACAAGCCTATAAGGGCTCATCAAGACAACAAATTAAAAAATCAACGATCTATAAATCTTTGACAATTTCAGTAGCTGCCGCTTCATCGATAACCAGAATATCCTCTTGGCCAAAGCGAAGCACCGCTTGAATAGAGGCTGCTTTGCTCTTACCGCCTGCGATGGCGATGACGAGCTCAGTGCGGGTAATATCCTCCAGACGCATGCCGAGTGTCAGCATCGTATGAACAACTTTTCCTTTACTATTAAAGTAATAGCCGAAGGATTCAGCCACTGCACCCTCATCCCGAATTTCAGCAACCGTTGCAGGAGCGAGTTTGCGTCTTTTAGCCATTTCCATGGCACCGCCGATTCCATGAATCACGATGCGGGCCTTGCGAATCATATCCAGAATCTCTTGAATATTGGAGTCTTGTATCAGCGAATCATAGGCATGATTGCTTAGAAGATCAGGAACATGCAGCAGTCTGTACTGCGCTCCCAGCTTCTTCGCCATCGTTGAAGCAATCGTATTCGCCTGAAGCTCCAAGCTCTCTCCAAGTCCCCCGCGTGCCGGCACAAACCATACACCGCGTTTAGATGAGGAGGGAGTCAAATGCTCCGCAATAGCAGCCGTCGTTGAACCGCCCGTTACTGCTACAACATCTCCATCGTTCATGACACTAAGCAGCGCTTTTGATCCTGCACGTCCAAGTTCACGTTTAGCAGATTCAGAATTTTCGGAGTCCCCAGGAACAACAATGACCTTCTGCAGCCCATAGGTTTGTCTGATTTGCTCTTCAATTTCCGACAGTCCAAACAGTTCCTTAGCGATGGGCTCGAGTGTTTCAAGCAGCTGCTCACCAGCTTCGCTGATTCTCATCCCCACCGTTTCGATCTCAATGAGTCCTTGCGACTTCAGCAGATCCGTTTCAGCTCTTAGCACACGCTCTGTCATATCCAAAGAGTTTGCAAGCGTCCTTCTTCCGATCACGTCCGAAATCATGATCTGGCGCAATATCGTATATCTCTTCTTCATCACGTCCATGAGATCAGGTAGAAGCTGCTTCTGCACTTCTAATATCGTTCGCATGCTCTCCACTTCCGCAAGCTCCTTCATTCCGGTCTCTGAGATGGACTAAAAATGTCCCGGGTTAACTTTTTAAGTCCCACGTCTATTTTAACCAAATCTGACGTGCGATGCAAGGGGTCCAAAAGTATATTTTACAAAGCCTTTTCCCTTTATTCGCTTGTGTAAAATATCACAATTGAGCCTCACTCCATACCGCTTGATTTATTAAAGAAATATATGACATACTCTGCTCATTGGAAGAACAGCAGTCCTGCAAAATCTATGCTGGAGTATAAGCATCCTGTTTCTTATAATTACAAGCTGTACATATATAGGTTGTACATATATTGCAGACATCAAACTCTTACCGGGAACTCTCTTGCAAATTTTTTTACATTCAGATATAATCATTATTGCTGTCACAGTTAGTAACTGAACGTGCGCCCGTGGTCCAACGGATATGACGTAGGCCTCCGGAGCCTGAGATCGAGGTTCGATTCCTCGCGGGCGCGCCATATTATTGATGGCTACATAGTACCTTTAACCGATGAAACCGAGCAGGTTTCTTTTTTTATCAAAATAGTTTGACTTTCTTTGACTTTTTGTTTGAAATTGTTTATGATGTGGGTAATACGGAAACAGTGAGTATATGTAGATGCTGTTTTCGTGTCTCGTGACTATTAAGACTTTAATATTTGAGGAGGTTTTTCGCGTGAGTTATATTCCTATGGTCGTAGAACAAAGCAATCGCGGTGAACGCGCTTATGACATTTATTCCAGACTGCTGAAAGATCGCATTATTTTCCTTGGCAGTGATGTTAACGATGTAGTAGCTAACTCCATTATTGCTCAAATGCTGTTTCTAGCTGCGGAAGATCCGGAGAAAGACATTCACTTATACATTAACAGCCCGGGCGGTTCCATTACGGCGGGTATGGCGATATACGATACAATGCAATTTATTAAACCAGATGTGTCCACCATTTGCATGGGTATGGCTGCTTCAATGGGCGCCTTCCTGCTCAACGCAGGTGCTAAGGGTAAACGCTTTGCCCTTCCGAACAGTGAAGTTATGATTCACCAGCCGCTTGGCGGAGCGCAAGGTCAAGCATCGGACATTGAAATCCGTGCTCGCCGCATTCTGAAAATGCGTGACAAGTTGAATCATATCTTGGCTGAGCGTACTGGCCAGCCGCTGGAACGCATTGAGAGAGATACAGACCGCGATAACTTTATGTCCGCTGAAGAAGCGAAGGCATACGGACTAGTCGACAAGGTCCTTGAATCTTCAACTCCAGCTCAAGGTCTGTAAGATATGACAAAAATCCTCGATCCTAAGTATTAGGATCGAGGATTTTTTTATAAAACAAAGCCGTATTGAATTCAATTTAATGGTTCTAGTTAAGCTGATAATGTACTGTTAGCTGAGTAGATAGTTTAATTTCGCCGCTCTCAATCGCTGTGCTTCCCGCATCTTTAGCACTTTGAGCCGTTTCCATGTTAAGAGACTCTTCATAGTATCTGATGGGCTCTTCCACGTTTCCTTGGCTGACACTGAGCACAATACCTAGTTGGCGTTTTGCTGCCTTAGCAATTGCACCAGCTTTAAGATTTGCGTTGGCCATTGCCTTGTCAATGACCTGTGTCTCGTATTGATCTGTATCCTCAATAGAGAACACAATATTATCGATACGATTCGCGCCTGCGTTTGCTGCATCATCCAGCAGCTCGCCTACCTTTTCAAGATCACGATAAGTGACTTTCAGCGTATGATAAGCAGTGTATCCTTTAATTTGCTGCCCGTCTTTCTCGCTGTATGTGTAATTCGGCTGTACATAGAACTGGCTGGTTTGAATATCCTTGCTGTCTACTTTCCATGTGCTCTTCAGCATTGCTGTAATCTTCTGGATTTTGGCTGCATTAGCCTTTTGTGCCGCTGCTGCGGTGTCCGCTTCAGAAGCCGCTCCAATTGAAAGGTAAGCAACATCCGGCTTAACGGATATCTCCCCTTTACCTACGACCGAAACAATGTTTTGTACAGACACTGCTTCTGCCGCTGCCGCTGTCCCTGCAAAAGACCCGCTTCCTCCCCCAACTAGCAGCGTTCCGGCAATCACTGTTGCCGCCAATGGTTTTAACCACGTTTTGTTCATCACTTCATCTAACCTCCTTGGAGTTATACAATCTATAACATTGGACGCAGGCTCTAAGAAAAAGGTTTCAATATGTACAAGGATGTCCAAAAACAGCAAAAAAGCCCCTGATTAAGGAGGCCTTTTCTCTGTATTTACTAAAAAAATCGGAAATTATTGATTTTCCAGTTCTTCTTTACTTACAAGACTTACTAAAGCGTTTACAGCCTGTTCTGCATCCGCGCCTTCTGCACTAATGGTAACTTCAGTACCCGTGCTGATCGCAAGGCTCATAATTCCCATGATACTTTTGGCATTTACTTTTTTGTCGTCTTTTTCCACAAAAATTTCTGAAGAATACTTATTAGCTTCTTGTACGAATAGCGCAGCTGGTCTAGCATGAAGACCCGTCTTCAAACGGACTACAACCGGGTGCTTTGTCATGGAAACTTACCCCCTCTTAAAAAATCTACAAAAAATCAATACTTCATAATTATAAACATTATACCATTATAGCATGAATGAAACTAGGAAAAAAAAGTTCTTCCTGTTATCTTTGTGTCCGCTTTTTTAAGTCAGCAAACCTTTCTCTGCTCTTACTTTTTCCGCCATTTCATCAATCTTGCGCAATCGGTGATTTACGCCTGATTTGCTGACTGTTCCTTTTAGTAATTCCCCAACTTCCTTCAAATTAATATCCGGATGGGCAAGCCTTACCTCAGCAACCTCCCGAAGCTTATCAGGCAGCGTTTCGAGTCCCACTTCTCTATCCAGGAGCTTGATATTCTCAATCTGGCGAACGGCGGCTCCGATGGTTTTGTTTAAATTGGCCGTCTCACAGTTTACGATCCGGTTCACTGAATTTCTCATGTCACGCATAATGCGAACATCTTCGAATTTAAACAACGCCTGGTGCGCACCGATAATGCTCAGCATTTCGATGATTTTCTCGCCTTCCTTGATATAGAAAATGAATCCTTTTTTTCGCTCAATGCACCGCGCATTAAGATTAAATTCATTAGCAAGCTCAACAAGCGCCTGACAATGCTCCTCATACATCGAAGCAATTTCGAGATGATAGGAGGAGCCTTCCGGATTGTTGACGGATCCGCCAGCCATGAAAGCTCCACGTAAATACGCCCGCTTGCAGCAGTTTTTGCGAGTAATCTCTTTATTGATTCCATCCGTGAACAGAAAGCCTTCCGAGACAATATGGAGCTCCTTAAGGATTTCCTGAACACGAGCCGGGATTCTTACGATGTATACATTATTTTTTTTGAGCCGCATTTTTTTACGAACCAACAGCTCGGTATGCACTTGAAAGTGTTTTTTGAGCAAAGAATAGATTCGCCTTGCAATCGCGGCATTCTCCGTGGAAATATCCAAAATAACCTTTTTATTCGAAAGCTGGACCGCTCCAAGCATACGGATTAGTGCCGACAGCTCTGCTTTTTCGCAGCAAGGCTCACTTTCGATCAGGGTTAATTCTTTTTTGGTCTGTGCCGCAAACGACAAGGATCTCACCTCTTTCGAATCATCCAATTTTGGACGAGTGTATATATATGATGACTGAGTTTATTCGCATCATGCCTTAGATAAGTCCTGTACAAGACAAGCCGATCGGCAATACATTCGTTTGATAACTTAAGAATCTCCTCGAGATCCATTTGAACAGGCTTAGCGCCTTTTTCCGCATACATCTCCTGAACAGGTTCAGGAATATCTCCATTATTTACGATGACGTAGTCAAACAATCTTGTCCCGATATGAGCATCGATTGCTTTCAAATGGTCACTGACCGTATATCCGTCAGTTTCCCCAGGCTGGGTCATCACGTTACAGATAAAAATTTTGGCTGCTTGCGAGGAAACCACAGCCTTTGCCAGCTTGGGTACGAGAAGATTGGGCAGAATACTTGTATAAAGACTACCTGGCCCTATAATTATGGCATCAGCTTGTTCAATTGCAGTAACAGCCTCAGGCAACGGCTCCAGGTGGTCCGGTTCAAGAAACACACGTTTGATCCGGCCGCCATACTCAGGAATCTGAGATTCGCCAGTAACAATCGTACCATCTTCCATTTCAGCATGCAAAACAACGGCTTCCGCTGCAGCAGGAAGCACCTGTCCCCGGACTGCGAAGACTCGGCTGATCTCTCTAACCGCTGTTACGAAATCCCCCGTAATGTCTGTCATTCCGGCCAAAATCAGGTTACCCAAGCTGTGCCCGGATAGCCCGTTGCTTCCGCTAAATCGATAATTAAGCAATTCTGACATCAGCGGTTCTACATCAGCTAGCGCTGTGAGTACGTTACGAATATCTCCGGGAGGAGGCATTTGCAGCTCATCGCGCAAAATGCCTGAGCTCCCCCCATCATCAGCTACTGTAACGATTGCCGTGATATCAAGCGGCTTATTCTTTAACCCCCGCAGCATAACAGACAGCCCCGTACCCCCGCCCATTACGACGATATGCGGACGTTTCATTTGTTCAACAGCCACTTTCATCACTTCACCTTCTATAAGAAGTTGCTCAAGTTAAGCTATTTATCGCCTAGGCAAGAGCGGATTATACATCATATGCTTCTTCTTCCGCAATGGCTACGGTTTTAATTCCCGCTTGGCTTAAACAGCAACCTGCAACATGACTATGCTCAAAAACAATGGATAACTCGCTTAGCTATTTAATGACGGTCTCGCTCTGCGTCGCGATGACTGACGGATACCGATTCCGTCTCACTAGCTCCAAGCATTTTGCCAAGATATTCAGAGATGGCTACCGAACGGTGTTTGCCGCCAGTACAGCCAATTCCGATAATAACCTGACTTTTCCCTTCCTTCCGATACTGAGGAATAAGGAAATGCAGCATATCGAGCAGCTTTGTTAAAAATGCCTGGGTCTCCGGCCACTTCATGACATATTCATATACATCGCTGTTCTGCCCAGTATTCGGACGCAAATGTTCCACATAATGAGGATTCGGTAAAAAACGCACATCAAATACAAGATCAGCATCAATCGGAATCCCGTACTTAAAACCAAATGACGTTACATTAATCGAGAGCATATTGGTCTCAAGATGAGAAAAGCGGGATATAATCCGCTCCTTCAAACGAGCAGGCTTCATATTGCTCGTATCAATAACCTGAGTTGCTGAGTTTTTAAGCTCTTCCAGCATCTTGCGTTCAAGTTTGATTCCGTCAAGCGGCATTCCGTCCGGGGCCAGCGGGTGACGCCGCCGGCTTTCCTTATAGCGCTGTACAAGCACCGCATCCTGCGCATCCAGGAACATGATTTCACAATGAATGGTGAAATGATCTTTTATATAATTCAATGATTCAGATAAGGCCGTAAAAAATTCACGTCCGCGCAAATCAATAACAAGCGCCACTTTCGCTATTTTCCCGTTGGACTGCACAATCAGTTCTGCAAATTTAGGAATGAGAACCGGAGGCAGGTTATCGACACAGAAGAAGCCCAAGTCCTCCAGACTTTGTACTGCAATCGTCTTCCCTGCACCTGACATCCCTGTAATGATAATAAGGGTTGCTCCTCCTGCTGGTGATTTTTCACCTTCTGACATGAATATCCCCCCTATCAATTTCAGTTCGTCTACCATGTATTATAACGTATAAATTAAGAACGGATTAAAAGTCCTGCAGCACCTACGATACCCGCATCATTGCCTAGCGTAGCCGGTACAATATCTACACCCTTTTGCAGTGGTTCAGGTGTAAGGCTTGCAAATACACTGCGTACTTCATCAAACAGAATATCGCCTGCCTTTGAAACGCCGCCGCCAATGATATAAGCCTGCGGGTTCAACACAGCCGCGACTGCAGCAAGCGATTTGCCAAGATAAAATGCCGCGCGACGGATAATTCGCAGAGCAACCTCATCCCCTGCTTTAGCCGCATCAAATACATCTTTTGCCATAATTTTCGGCACAGTGCTAAGGGATGTGTGATCTCCACGTTCAACGGCATCCTTAGCCATGCGAATGATGCCTGTCGCAGAAGATACGGTCTCAAGACAGCCCATTTTGCCGCAGCCGCACTGAATCGCTTCTAAATCAGGCACGACGCTGACATGTCCAAGCTCTCCCGCCATTCCTGAGAAGCCCTGATAGATCTTGCCGTTAATAATAATACCGCCGCCGACACCTGTTCCAAGTGTATAGCACACGCAATTTTCGATACCTGCGCCTGCTCCGGCCCATGCTTCACCGAGCGCCGCCACATTGGCGTCGTTATCTATTTTGACAGGCTTGCCGAGTCTCTCCTCGAGAATGGCACGAATCGGCACATCTCGAAATCCTACGTTAGGTGCGAGAATAATGATTCCTTCACGCACATTGGTGAATCCGGCTACTCCTGCACCAACCCCTGCAAGCTGATCCCAGCTGTATGGCGATTCCTCTACAATCTGACGGACATACTTCTCGATATTGTCAATAACGGTATCTACACCTTTATCTACTTCCGTAGGTCCTTCATAAGTATGTAGAAGTTTTCCTTGCGTGTCGCAGATTCCGACCTTTATAGCCGTTCCGCCCAAATCCACTCCAACGTAGATATTCTCAGACATTGCTAGCAAGCCACCTTTACCATCTGTAATATTTATTCTTACGTTATCACTATAATTGAAGGAACAAAGTCGGTCAAGACGAAGTGACATAGGATAATCGTAGGAAAAAACAGTTGTCACATAACCTCTAATGATGTTCTGTAAGCCTTCTAGTACTCTTTGGATTGCCATTTTTCTAGGATAATTGTATGAGTCTGTTCAAAGGATATTTCAAAAAAATAAAGCCGGGCACAAAATCCTTTGTGTACCCGGCCGTCCATATGTTATGAATTGAGCGTCTCGCTCCAGTCATGCGTCATCTCGCCCTCAAGATACTTCTCGCAGTCCATGGCTGCCATACAGCCCGAACCCGCTGCCGTAATCGCTTGACGATACTTCGTATCCTGAACGTCCCCGCAGGCAAACACTCCAGGAATGTTAGTCTCCGTCGTGCCTGGGTTAACTGCAATATATCCCCCGGCATCAAGCGTGATTTGTTCCTTTAAAAATTCCGTGTTCGGACGATGTCCAATAGCGACAAACACGCCGGCAGCTTCGATAAGCTCCTCTTCACCTGTCGCATTGTTACGAACCTTCAGCCCTTTAACACCACTGTCCTCTACAACAACCTCCAGCGGAGTGCGGTTCAGTGCCCATTCAACCTTCTCATTGCCTCGGGCACGATCCTGCATAATTTTAGAGGCACGGAGTTCCTCACGCCGATGAACGAGAGTCACGCTGGATGCAAAGCGTGTCAGGAAGTTGGCTTCTTCCATAGCCGAATCCCCTCCGCCAATTACGACGATCTTTTTACCGCGGAAAAAGAAGCCGTCACACGTTGCACAAGTGCTGACACCGCGTCCAACATTTTCTTTTTCCCCGGGAATGCCGAGGTACTTGGCGGAAGCTCCTGTCGAGATAATAACTGCGTCAGCAGTCAGCTCCTCCCGACCTTCTACTTTGATGCGAAACGGCCTTGTCGATAAGTCAATATCATCTACCCAGCCGCTCTTAAACTCGGCCCCAAAGCGTTCTGCCTGCTTACGCATGTTGTCCATTAGCTCAGGACCTAGAATACCCTCAGGAAAGCCCGGGAAGTTCTCCACTTCTGTCGTCGTCGTTAATTGGCCTCCTGGTTCCAAACCCTCAATAACAAGCGGGTTCATGTTTGCACGCGCTAAATAGATGGCTGATGTAAGTCCCGCAGGACCTGTTCCAATAATAACGGTTCTATAATGAGACATAAGCTGATACCTCCCTTAGATAGCATTTTACTTTGCGGATATTACACCTTTTTCTCTTTTAAAAACTGGAAAATATGCTCTACACGGTGCTGAATGTCGCATACACGATCAATTTGTTTAACGTATCTGCTGACCGTCGACGAAGAGATTTCATACCTTTGTGCAACTTCCGAATACGTTATTCCTTTGCCGGCATACTTCGTTGTCAAATATTCCAAGGCAGCCGCCCAGCCTTCCACATGCCCAATGGATGGCGACTCAGGAGATACTCGCATTAGATAGTCTGCCCATAAATGCTGAACTGCTTCGCCTAATTGATCAGATCGATTGCTGAGCCCCTCCAGCGCCCTGTTAATAACAGCCTGCTGTTTGTCATCCAGCTTAGGCTGAGACTCTTGACCCTGTTCACCCTTACCGAAATGATATTGCTTAAGCACCGGGGTGCCTTGACCATAAGGATGTGAAGAGTTCCCTGCGGATTCCCCGGCTGTACCAGAATAATCCTGATGCCCAATCTCACGCAGCACTGCCAAAGCCATCTCTTTGAGCTCTGGACTCTCACTTTCTTCTTCTAAGAAAGAGAGGAGTGCCTGCTGCACCTCGTAATCGCCTATAATGCGAAGTGCTTTTATGACATTGGCTTTCGTCGTTTCATCTCCATGGTTCAGTGCCCAGAAGAAGGAGGAACGGATCAAAGGATCCTTCTTAATATCTTCCGGAACATGGCTTCCATACTTCTCCCATAGACGGAACTGCTCTTCGAACGGCAAATGATAGTGATAGCTTACCGGCCCGACCTTTTGTCCGTCCGTTCTAGAATTCAACTGATCCGTGTAAAACTTAGGTACTTCTGACTCTGGATCCAGCTTGTTGACAGTGTTCCAAAGCCGTTTTGCCACATCATAGCGTTCCGTATTGCATGCTGCCACAGCAGTATAATGCACAAGCGAAGGATCGTTTATTGCATCCCCCTGTTTGAGGATTCTTTGAAAGTGCATGTAGGCTGCCTCATGCTGCCCGAGAATACCCATCGTTGTTCCCAGTTTAAAAGCATGCTCCTGCTCAAAGGGAACCAAAGTCAGAAGCTGATTTACTAGAAGATTCACTTGCTCTTCATTTCCCTCGTTCTGATAAAAAATAGCAAGATTACATAGAGCATGCAGATTGCCCGGCTCCTGCTCAAGCAGCTCGAAGATGATTTCTTTGGCCTTCTGGAAGCGGCCCATATAATAATAGGCCAAAGCCAAATTGTTGCGCGCAGATACAAAGTCAGGGTGCTCGCCTGTAATGCTTTCCAGCAGTTCAGCAGCTTGAGCAAACTTTCCTTCCTCCAGCAGGCTGCGTGCGAAGTCATGCTCGGCGGTACCTTCTCTGGCTTTAATCCGTTTCACATGAGGCTTGCGTCTTAATTCGTGATATAGGAGCTCCATCATTTCTTCCGCATCTTCGAGAAAGTGCCCTTGTTCGTCCTCCTCCAAATAGGTCACCAGCGCTTCCTCGGCAGCTTCAAACTGCTCCATGTTGGCAAAATTGTTTGCCATATAGAAATAGCATTCCGTCATCCCAGGATCAACGTGCTTCATGATATGTTCTAAAACTTCATTCGAGCCGGCATAATCACCCATCTCTGATAATATACCCGCCATATTACAATGATTCACCGGATTGTCCGGTTCATATTCAACAGCTTTGCGAAAATATTTAAGTGCCTTGCCGTATTGATTGCGATCCAGCTCACGGACTGCTCTTTCAAAGAAAAAAGAAGCATCGAGTTGAACCTTTATAACATTGTCTTTATTGCTGTCAGTCCGCAGCGGCTTTCCTTTCATACGTGCCCAGGCACCTCCTTTTAACATTCGATTTCATACTCTCCAGTATAACATAATATGAGCCAGTCTTCGCGGGTAAAGAATAACTATACAGCATATGAAAATTTATACTGTTAATCTTTAATAGAATGAACAATTGGCATCCTGAAGCAAGATTCCTTAAATAAGTAACACGCAAAAAAAGCTCTCCTTTATTAAAAGGAGAACCTTCTATATACCTGCATCTCTAAACAAGGTTGCGATGGAACCTCCGTCTAGAATGATACGTATAGCTCTGGCAAGCATCGGCGCTACGGACAACACAGTAAAGCCGGATGGACCCGATTCAGGCAGTGCAATAGAATCTGTAACAACCACTTCAGAAATGTGCGGGTGCGTAAGCCTTTCCAAAGCCGTCCCCGAAAAAAGACCATGCGTGGCGCATATGATCGCCGGGTTAGCTCTTCTTTCCCTAAGTCCTTCTACTACGTTGACAATGGTCGTACCCGTATCAATCAGATCCTCAATAATAACTGGTGTTCTTCCATCCACATCTCCGATCACATGGGTAATTATCGACTCGTTATGCTTGGGACGCTTCTTAATCATAATCGCAAAAGGGGAGTCCAGCCTGCTGGCCAGCTTCTCTGCCATTGAGGCCCGTCCTGCATCAGGTGATACAATGACCGGCTTATCGATGTTCTTGCTCTTCAAATAATCACTGATTAGATCAAGTGCAGTCAGATGATCGACCGGTATATTAAAAAAGCCTTGGATTGCGGGAGCATGCAAATCTATCGTTACGACCCTGCTGGCGCCAGCTGTTGTCAATACGTCAGCCAGCAGCTTAGCTGAAATCGGCTCTCTGGGAGCTGATTTGCGCTCTTGCCTCGCGTAGCCGTAGTAGGGCAGGATGACATTGATCGTTCGAGCGGAAGCCCGCTTGGCGGCATCAATCATAACAAGAAGCTCCACAAACAATTCATTGATCGGTATCGATAAGGACTGAACTAGAAACACGTCACAATTGCGAATCGTTTCCTCGTAATGCACGTAAATTTCCCCGCTCTTGAAACGGGATAATTTAATTTCGCCAGGCTCTACGCCAAGCTTCTTGCAGATGTTACCCACGAGCTGAGGGTTTGACGATCCTGAAAAAATACGGAGAGAGTGCTGCATACATGCCTCCCGGCGCTAAATTTTTGATCCATCACCCAAAACGCCAACAATAGATTTATTACTTATATTTCCATTATACTCCGCCGCTCCCGGATTACAACGGAACAGACGACCGTTTTCGCTGCTCAAACACAGAAAGACTCGTATACCCGATCTCCCGAAGCAGTTCTCTTGCTTGATCGACATTCTCGCCCAATTTAAGCGGGTCGTGCGCATCCGAACCTACGGTAATTGGGATGCCCAGCTTAAAGGCCTGTTCAAGAATCCTGCGGCTGGGGAACATCTCGGCACAAGGCTTTGAAAGCCCTGAGGCATTGAGTTCAATCGCTGTCCCGGAGGCTGCAATGGTTTCCAGCACTGAATTCTCCAGCTGAATCAAATCCGCTTCTTCAGATGGCTTAGGATAATTGCCGAAGCGCTTGATCACATCGATGTGTCCGAGAAAATCGTACAATCCTGTTTGAGCTGCCTTTTTAACGGCATCATAATACGTCTTATACACTTCTAAAACGTCCTTGTTCTCCCAGTGGTGAACCTGCCGAAAATCGGAGACATCCCACTCCTTCAAGAAGTGTACTGAGCCAATGACGTAGTCAAAGGGATAGGACTGAATGATCTCTTCAATTTTTTCTTCCCAGCCCTCGATGTAGTCTCCTTCGAGACCGACACGTACCATAATTTGATCCTTATACTTCTCTTTGAGCAAAAGGCATTCCTCTATGTAGCTGGGAAGCTCCTCCATTGGCATTGCCATTTCAGGATAATATTCAGCAGGGTTAACGTGAACTAGCGGCATATGGTCAGATAATCCGATATGGCTGTATCCAAGACGAATGGCCTGCTGCACGTAGGATTCAAGTTCGCCGACAGCATGACCGCATCTGGCATGATGTGTATGATAATCGATTAACATACGAAGCGCCTCCTTTATCCTTTAGTCACGGCGCGGACGTTCATGACGAAGGCTGAGCTCCTTCATGACTTCATCCAGCGGGAGCTTCCGTTCTTCCAAAAGCACGAGCAGGTGATAGATCAGATCGCTGACTTCCAGTTTAAGCTCCTGGTTATCCTTATTTTTGGCTGCGATAATCGTTTCTGAAGCCTCTTCTCCAATCTTCTTCAGAATTTTATCTACGCCTTTATTAAACAAATAGGTCGTATAGGCACCTTCAGGACGCTCCTTCTCGCGCTCTGCAATCACCGATTCTAGCTCGGCCAATACATCAAAGCGGCTCCCTGCTTCAACACTGCTCTGGGAAGCCGAGACTGCCTCCGCCTGGCCTGTAGCGGTTACTTCACGGTAAAAACAGCTGTATTCTCCAGTATGGCACGCAGGACCCTCCGGTTTAACTAGAACGAGCAGCGTATCTCCATCGCAGTCGTACTTCATAGATACAATAGACTGGACATTGCCGGAAGTTGCTCCTTTATGCCACAGCTCATTTCGTGAACGTGACCAAAACCATGTCTCTCCCGATTCAATGGACTTCTCAAGCGATTCCTTGTTCATGTAGGCCATCATCAGTACTTCTTTAGTGTCTATATCCTGCACGATGGCTGGGACAAGGCCCTTTTCATCGAAACGGACTGCTTCAATTGCTATTTCTTGACTCATCGAATTTCAACCCCTTTGGATTTCAGATGCTGCTTAAGATGCGGTATGGCAATCTCCTTATAGTGGAAGATCGTTGCCGCCAGGCCTGCATCTGCTTTACCAGCTGTAAATACCTCTTCGAAATGCTCTTCTTTTCCTGCACCGCCGGAAGCGATGACAGGGATGCTGACCGTTTCGCTCACGGCCTTCGTCAAGCTGATATCAAATCCATCCTTCGTTCCATCGGTATCCATGCTGGTCAGCAGCAATTCGCCGGCCCCCAGCTGCTCGGCCTTCTTCACCCAATCGAGTGCTCGAATACCTGTACCCTTTCTTCCACCGTGGGTGTACACCTCCCACTCGCCAAACGTTTCATTCCACTTGGCATCGACCGCAACGACAACGCATTGGGAGCCGAATCGAAGAGCCCCGTCTGTAATGAGCTGCGGATTTAGCACAGCAGCCGTATTGATACCGATTTTATCAGCGCCTGCACGCAGTATTCTTTTCATGTCATCGACATGCTTGATTCCCCCGCCTACCGTAAACGGAATGGCAATTTCCCCGGCAGTCTGGCGAACAACCTCAATCATCGTCTCTCGACCTTCTACCGATGCTGATATATCCAGAAATACGATTTCATCAGCGCCTTCCTTATCATATAAGGCAGCAAGCTCAACGGGATCACCGGCATCCCGCAGATTAACGAAATTGACTCCCTTTACAACTCTTCCGTCCTTCACATCCAGACACGGAATAATCCGCTTAGCCAGCATAGGTCCACCCTCTTCTCTGCACTCTCGTTTACGCTAAACCGCTGTTGTTCATCGTTTCAATGGCTTGTCTAAGATCAATTGCTCCTGTATACAGAGCCTTTCCTATGATTGCCCCGTTCACGCCCTGCTCCCGATAGCGGTGCAAACGTACAAGGTCCTCCATCGTGCTGACCCCTCCGGAAGCAATGACCTGCTGTCCGCTGGTCTCTGCGAGTGACACAATAGCTTCAATGTTAGGGCCCTGCATCATGCCGTCTCTTGATATATCTGTAAAAATAAATGTCTTCGCTCCATAAGCAGCCAGCTCCTTGGCAAGCACTTCAGCTTTAACCTCGGATGTCTCAAGCCAGCCGCGGGTCGCAACATAACCGTCTCTGGCATCAATACCGATGGCCACTTTATCACCGTACGATGCAAGTACCGACTCCGTAAAGGAACGATCCTCAATGGCCGCAGTACCTAAAATAACCCGGCTTACGCCGAGAGACAGCAGCTGTACTACATCCTCTAAGCGGCGCAGTCCCCCACCGACTTGAACAGGAACGCTAACTGCAGCTGCAATTTGGCCAATAACCTCAGCGTTAACCGGCTTCCCTTCCTTCGCTCCATCGAGATCGACCAAGTGAATAAAGGAACCGCCCTGTGCCTCCCAAGCCTTTGCTGCCTCAACCGGACTATCATTGTACACAGTCTCCTGGTTGTAATCGCCTTGTACCAACCGTACGCATTTTCCGCCTCGAATATCGATGGCTGGATATATTGTGAACAAAGACATTTTTGTTAGACCCCCCACATTATTTAGAAGCTTCCGCCAAACGCAAAAAATTGTTCAGAAGCTGCATGCCAAGCTCCCCGCTTTTTTCGGGATGGAACTGCATGCCGTACACAGAACCTCGGCCAACAATAGCTGTCACTGGATATCCATACTCCGTAACAGCCAGCAGATCCGATTCTACTTCTGGAAGTGCATGATAAGAATGAACGAAGTATACATGCCCTTCCTCCAAACCTTCAAACAGCGGACTTTCCTTCTGCTTGAATTCGAGCTGATTCCACCCCATATGAGGG
This sequence comes from Neobacillus mesonae, assembly GCA_023715865.1. Lineage (GTDB taxonomy): Bacteria > Bacillota > Bacilli > Paenibacillales > Paenibacillaceae > Paenibacillus. The sequence goes on along the minus strand of JAMBOW010000011.1, from coordinate 11,635 downwards.
ACCTTGTATCCTTCTCTCTCTTCAAACTTCACTACACTTCCCGGCAAAATCCCGAGACCCTCATGCTTTCCGTGCTCTTCGCTTTGGCTGAAGAGGAGCTGCATGCCAAGGCATATGCCAAGCAGCGGCTTTCCACTCTTGCTGACCTCTTGAACGACCGTATCCAGCTTCGCCTCACGAAGATGCTGCATGGCGTCCCCAAAAGCGCCAACGCCTGGCAGAATGACCCCTGCCGCTCCAAGGATCTCCTCTTTATCCCCCGTCACCAGTGCCGAATACCCGATTCTTTCGATCGCCTTGCTGACGCTGTGCAGGTTCCCCATTCCGTAATCGACAATGGCTATGGTCATAAGACTACAGCACTCCCTTCGTTGACGGTACGCCCGTTACGCGCGGATCAACTGCAGTCGCTTCATCGAGTGCTCTTCCCAAAGCTTTGAATACAGCCTCAATCATATGGTGAGTGTTCTGTCCGTAATGAACGATAACATGTAGAGTAATACGCGCTTCCAACGCAAACTTCCACAAAAACTCCTGAACCAGCTCCGTGGAGAAGCTTCCTACCTGCTGGGAAGGATAACTTGCACGATACTCAAAATGCGGACGATTGCTAATATCAATTACGACCTGAGCCAATGCTTCGTCCATCGGTACAAACACGCTGGCATATCGTTTGATCCCTTTCTTATCGCTAAGTGCTGTAAACAGCGTCTGACCCAAGCAGATGCCGATATCCTCAACGGTATGATGATCATCAATTTCGATATCACCCTTTGCATTGACCTGAAGATCAAACTGTCCATGCTTTGTAAATAAATCGAGCATATGATTCAGAAAAGGCACATCGGTTTCGATTTCCGAACGTCCTGTTCCGTCCACGCCGAAGGCAAGCTGAATGTCTGTTTCGTTTGTTCGGCGGCTGACGCTTGCTCCGCGCCCTTCCGCGATGAAGCTGTTATCCTGATTTCCCATTACCTTCTCCGCCTTTCTTTATCCGTTTCATAGTGTTCTGTTCTATCGGTGATCGTTAAGTATATTGATTTCTATAGCTACCATATAGGTTAGTCGCGTTCCTGCTTTAATCGGATTTCAATGGCGCGCGCATGACCTTCTAGTCCTTCATGACGAGCCAGCTCCATAATGGCTTCTCCGTTTTCAAACAACGCTTCCTTGCTGTAATAAATAAGGCTCGACTTTTTCGTGAAGTCATCCACATCGACTGGCGAAGCGTATCTCGCCGTTCCGTTTGTCGGTATGATGTGATTGGGACCCGCAAAGTAGTCGCCTACCGGTTCTGAGCTGTATGGTCCAAGGAAGATAGCCCCTGCATGACGGATATACGATACATAAGCCATCGGCTCCTGCACCATGACCTCTAAATGCTCTGGCGCCAGCTTGTTAACGAACTCAATCCCCTCGAGCACAGAGTCCACGACAATGATAGCTCCATGCGCTTCTACTGAAGCTCTGGCGATCGCTTCTCTCGGCAGCTTCTGCAGTTGTGCTTCCACCGCTTGCTGAACTTCTTCAGCCAGCTGCTGGGAAGTCGTTACCAATATAGCAGATGCCATCTCGTCATGCTCTGCCTGAGATAACAGGTCTGCGGCGACATAGTCCGCTTTCGCTGTCTCATCCGCCAGGACCACAATCTCACTAGGACCTGCGATGCTGTCGATATCAACAGCCCCAAACACCTCACGCTTCGCTAAAGCCACGTAAATATTACCCGGTCCACAAATCTTATCGACCTTCTGTATACTTTCCGTGCCGTAAGCCAGGGCGGCTATTGCCTGTGCGCCGCCAACCCGGTACATCTCGTTTACACCTGCTTCCGCTGCAGCCACGAGAATGTACGGGTTAATGCCCTCGCCGCCGCTTGTCGAAGGCGGCGTCATCATAACAATTTCCCGCACACCAGCCACCTGTGCTGGAATGACATTCATCAGCACAGAGGAGGGATATGCCGCCTTGCCGCCAGGCACGTATACGCCGACACGATCCAGCGGACGGATAATCTGTCCGAGCAGACTTCCGTCAGGCTCGAAGTCCATCCAGGAGCTGCGCTTTTGCTTTTCATGAAATCTTCGGATATTGTCCGCTGCCGCTCGAATGGCCGTTATAAACGAAGGCTCCACCACATCATAAGCAGCTTTCATCTCCTCTTGCGTAACCTTCAGCTGCGAAGCAGTTAATTCAGTACGATCATGAAGAGCGGTATACTTTAAAACAGCTGCATCTCCGTCATTCCGTACATCCTGAACGATCTGGCGCACTGCTTCATTTTGCTCCTTCGTTCCATAATCTACATCTCGCTGCAGGCGAAACTCCTTTGCCGGTACGATTCTCATTATGAATCACTCCTTATCGACACACTTGCAAATTACACTCATTTATTTCATTGCATTAAGCATTAATCAGCTGAACAGTTCGGGTCGTTTAGTGTGAAAAACATTATACTGACTAGGGTTAACACTCCTAAAGCATTTGTTTAATTCACTCCATTAAATATTTACATCTCTATTTGGCAGCTGCCGAGATAACCTTCTGCAGCGAATCACATAACCCCTGAATCTGAGCATTCTTCATCCGATAGCTCACCCGGTTGGCAATCAGACGGCTCGTAATTTCAAACATGCTCTCAAATTCAACGAGACCATTCTCACGCAGTGTCTGTCCAGTCTCCACCATATCAACAATCCGGTCTGCCAGCCCAATCAGTGGGGCAAGCTCAATGGAACCGTTAAGCTTGATGACCTCTACCTGCTGACCCTGCTCCCTGAAATACTGGGAAGCCACATTCGGATATTTTGTTGCCACGCGTTGTCTGATACCAGGCTCCCAGTCCGGCAGTCCGATCACGGACATACGGCAGCGGGCAATGCCTAAATCCAGCAGCTCGTATACGTCCTTGTTTTCCTCCAGCAGTACATCCTTACCGACAATACCGATATCTGCTGCTCCGTATTCCACGTAAGTCGGTACATCTACCGGCTTCGCCATAATGAACTCAAGCCGAGCCTCTGGCAGCGGAATGACCAGCTTACGGGTTTCATCGATATCGACCGGGATTGCAATACCTGCAGCACGGAACAGCTCGGAAGCCTTCTTATATATTCTTCCCTTTGGCATGGCAACCTTTAAAATTTCGCTCATGTTGGTACTCCCTTCCTCTAGCCTCCATACTGACTTTTATACAGGATTACTGTAAGTATATACCTTCTCGTATTTTCCTTGGAGCATGGACACTGCGTAGTTTGAGCCCTGCTCACCCATCTCAATTCCTTGGTTGTACCGGTCATTGTCACTTGCCATGAGCCTGGTTACTACGATCCGTCCTTCATTTCGCAGCTCAGCTGCCCTGGATAAGGCCTCGGCCCGATGCTCTTTCGTATATTCAATAAGTACAGGCAGCGGCTGTTCCACGCGGATACCACGCACGCCGTCAACTATTCGATTCGTCTTCAGTGCAAATCCGGTGGCCGGAACATCCTTCCCAAACTGCTTCAGCAGCTTATCATATCTGCCTCCGCTGCATACCGGTGAACCCAGCTCGGCTGCGTAACCTTCAAATGTCATCCCTGTATAATAGGAAAAATCTCCGATCATCGTAAGATCAATAAGAACGTGCTGGGATACACCGTAATCCTCAAGAACCTCCCATACGTTGCACAGATGATTCATGGAGCTCCTGGCTTCCTTACTTGAACTGAGCTGCTCTGCCTTGCTGCATATTTCCTTCCCGCCTCGGAGTCTCAAAATCGCATTAAGACGTTCCTTCTGGTCCTCAGCAAGGGGCAATTTATCAATCTGCTCCCGATAGCCGACATAATCCCGTTTAAGAAGGACCTCCTTCAGTTCTTCCTGCAATTCCTTCTGACCTGGAACAATCTCCTCGAACAGCCCATTCAGAAAGCCGACATGGCCCATGGCAATTTTAAAAGACTGCACTCCCGCTGCCTTTAATGAAGCAATAGCTAGAGCCACAACCTCCGCATCCGCTTCCGGTGAGTCGTCTCCAACGAGCTCAACTCCCGTTTGGAAGAACTCTGCTTCCCTGCCCGCTTCTTCCTCAATAGCACGAAATACGTTAGCATGATAGGACAGACGTAAAGGCAGCTTCTCTTCCTTAAGAAGAGAGGATACTACCCTTGCAATCGGTGCCGTCATATCCGAACGAAGCACAAGCGTTGTACCCCTGTTATTGAGCAGTTTAAACAGTTTTTTATCCGATGTAGAGCTGGCAACACCTACCGTGTCATAGTATTCCATGGAAGGCGTTATAATCTGACGATAACCCCAGCTGCTCATGCATTCAAGCACCCGATGCTCTATGCGGCGTAGCTTATCTACCACATGAGGCAGATAATCGCGAACACCAGCTGGTTTTTCAAAACCTTTTGGCTTAGACATTAGTATTTCCCCTCATTTTATATATTCTTTAACACATTAAAGTGCTACCATTCTAACAAATTAAAGAGTTATTCGATATATTACCACGTCTTCCATGACGCGTCAATTCGCTCTAAGCCTGAAGTTCGCTTCTCCTTTTGTACTTTAATTATGTATGTAAAAAAAGGGCCTTTAACCGGCCCGAAATCCATTAAACCTATTTTTTTTCTGATTGACTCTCCTCGTTATCTTCAAGGTGCTCACGTTTCATCTGTAATTCACGGAGCGGATTTCCGCCCACGAAAGCACCTGGTGCAACGTTTTTATGGACAACGGATCCCGCAGCAACAACAGCACCATCTCCAATGGTTACCCCGGGAAGAATGGTTGAATTCGCTCCTATAAGCACGTTATCCCCGATAACCACATCTCCAAGGCGGTACTCCTTAATGAGATATTCATGCGCGAGGATCGTTGTATTGTAACCGATGACGGAGTTCGTACCGATCTTGATTCTCTCCGGAAAAAACACATCCACCATCACCATCAGTCCAAACGCAGTATAATCGCCTACCTTCATGCGAAGCCGGCTGCGGTAAATCCAATTTTTCAGCGGCAGGATGGGACAGTACCTTGAAAGCTGAATCCAGATGAAATTTCGAATCCCTTTGAAGGGACTCACCGTGCGGTAAATATGCCATAAAGCATTATGACCCTCTACAGGATAACGTTCCACCTTTCTCACGGTTACTGCTCCTTTTGAATTAGAGTCAATATATCGTTCATATCATGTAAAATATAATCCGGACCGTATTCCATCAGCTTCGCCTCACCCTTCAGTGACCAGGCTACTCCCGCTGCCTTGACCCCAGCTGCTTTAGCTGACTGGATATCAACGGGGCTGTCTCCCACCATCACCGTTGTGGCAGGGTCAACCCCTAGCTCTTCAACAGCTTTTAATACGGGTTCCGGATGCGGCTTGGGATGGGTTACATCAGATACAGTAACAATGACCTCCATGTACTTCTTGAGATCAAACGCCTCCAGCACTTTAAGTGTACTTGGGCGAATCTTCGTTGTCACAACCCCCATTCGGATGCCTTGTGCATGAAGCTGTTCAACGACTGTTAGTACATTAGGGAATGGATTAACCATGGCATCATGGTGAATTGCGTTATAGGCACGGTAACCTGTAACGTATTCAGCTACTTCAGCCTTTCCTGTAAATGCCTGCATTTGCTGCTCGAGTGTTCCACCCATATGCGGAATGATTTCCTCCCGAGGCAGAACTCCCGGGCCCAGTTCTCCCAAGACATGCAGAAACGAGCTGATAATCAGCTCGTTTGTATCTATTATCGTACCATCTAAATCAAATAAAACGGTGTTAATCATTCTAGACTACTCCTTTTTCTGATCAGAAAGCTCATCATTGCTTTGTGAAGCATTATGGCTGCCTTTTTCATTATCTACATTTGCCAGCTCTTCATTTCCCTTATCCGTCCCTGTTTTAGTTGACACGATCGGATCAGAATAACGTTCCTTGGAGGCGCCTGTAATTCGGCGTACAACGATTATAGCGATAGCGATCAATACAATCGCAATGGACAGCAGCTGCGAAATTCGGATATTACCGTATGCTGGGTCTAAGTAACCCATTTCGAATCCCATAGCCGACATAGGGGACCACATGCCATGGATCAGAGAGGCAAGCCATTCTGGGCCTTGGAATGCGAGACTGTCCGTACGCAGCGCTTCGATAAAGAAACGACCAATCGAGTACCAGATGAAGTAGGACATGAACAGTTCACCCGCACGCATGAACTTCTGACGACGGAGAACCAATAGTATAAGCAAACCTACAATATTCCATAACGACTCATACAAAAATGCCGGATGATGGTATGTACCTTGTACGTTCATCTGATTCACAATAAAGTCTGGCAGATGAAGTGTATTTCTTAAGAAGGACTCTTCCACAGGCCCCCCGTATGCCTCCTGGTTAACGAAGTTACCCCAGCGGCCAATAGCCTGCCCAATAATTAGTCCCGGCGCACAAATATCGACGATACGCCAGAAATTATAACCCTTATGTCTGAAATAGAAAAATGCACAGATAATTGCACCGATTAGTGCCCCATAAATGGCGATACCGCCCTGCCAAATCTTAAATACGTCCCAGAAGTTGTCCTTGTAGTCATCCCATTGGAAGGCAACATAATAAATCCGCGCCCCGATAATAGCGGAAGGAACACCAAGCAGCAGCATATCCATGAAAAAATCGGAGGGTATGCCGAAGCGTTTCCCCTCCTGAATGGCCAGAAGCAAACCTACAATGGCCGCGGTCCCTAAAATTAGCCCATACCAATGAACATTCAGAGAACCAATAGAGAAAGCAATAGGATCAAGTAATAAGGTGCCCATTTGTCCACTCCTTCATTTTATCGTCAATCTTGCTTGCTTTAATTTTAAGCACCCGACGTGGACATATCAGTCCATATCATCATTATCTTCAGCAATTGTCGCAGTAAGCTTATTCGTGAACTGAAGCGCTGCGTTAACCCCCATCCGTTTCAGACGGAAATTCATAGCTGCTACTTCAATGATTACGCCAAGGTTACGACCAGGGCGCACCGGGATTGTTACGAGTGGTACATCCGTATCGATAATGCGAGTTGTCTCCTCATCCAGTCCAAGACGATCGTATTGTTTATCCTGCTGCCAAGCTTCAAGGCGTACAACCAGCGTAATTCTCTTGTGATTGCGAATTGCCCCTACCCCAAAGAGAGTCATTACATTAATAATCCCTACGCCGCGTATCTCAAGTAAATGTCTAATCAGCTCAGGAGCAGTACCATGCAGCTGGTTGTCTGCAGTCTGGCTGATCTCTACCGCATCATCGGCAACCAAACGATGTCCACGTTTTACAAGCTCAAGTGCAGCCTCACTCTTACCGATACCGCTGCTGCCTGTAATCAGCAGACCAATACCGTACACATCACAAAGAACACCGTGAATAGTTGTAGTCGGCGCCAGCTTGCCCTCTAAGAATCCAGTAATCCGGCTGGATAGAATGGTCGTAGACATCGTTCCACGCAGGACAGGTAAATCCTTCTCATTACTTATATCCACCAGCTCCTGCGGTATTTCAAGTCCGCGGGTAACGACGATACACGGGGTTTCCTCGTGGCACAAACGATTCATCCGATCGCGGCGCTCTGCTTCCGGAAGCATCCGAAAGAAAGCCAGCTCCGTTTTACCGAGAAGCTGTACACGCTCTGTTGGGTAATATTCAAAATAACCGGCCATTTCCAGACCAGGTCTGTTCAGATCATCTACCGTAATGGGTCTTTTAAGTCCCTTTTCGCCGGAAACAACCTCAAGCTGAAATTCGTTAACCAGCTCAGATACTTTTACTTTTTTAGCCATGTGGGGTTCTTCCTTCCATTACAAACAGGATCGTATCCTGTGAGTTAGTCTTGCCTTTAGTATATTTTATGTACATCACTTTACCTATAAACAGGAAGTTTCATTGTAATCATCGTATAGGAAAATAGGTCTGATTGCAATGTTCGTGGAAGATCTAAAGCAGGTGTAACAGGATAGAAAAAAAGGGCTGCCCGGCTTATAAAGCCAAGACAACCCTTTACTTAGTTCATTTAAACTTATTAGTCTTGAACAAGTACATTCACTTCAGATTCTTTATCGAAGATATGAACTTTGTTCATGTCGATAGCCATTTTTACAGTGCTGCCGTCGCGAGTATTGGAACGACCATCAACACGGGCAATGGTAACATCGTTGCCTACACCGCTGAGGTACAAGAGCAATTCGTGACCAAGGTTTTCACTAACGTCTACTTTAGCAGTAAACACAGTGTGTGGGGAAGCTTCCAGGAACACTGGCTCTTCATGGATATCTTCTGGACGAACACCCAGAATCACTTCTTTACCAGCATAACCTTTGCTCTTCAAGATTTGAGCTTTTCCTTGTGGAATCTCTACATCAAGACCTGTAGCTGTAAAGCGAAGGGCATCGCCTTGCTGAGACAACTTACCGGTAATAAAGTTCATTGTAGGAGATCCAATGAAGCCTGCAACGAACAAGTTTGTTGGATTATTGTAAAGCTCTTCTGGAGAAGCAGCTTGTTGAATATATCCGTCTTTCATAACGACGATACGATCACCCATCGTCATCGCTTCGATCTGGTCATGCGTTACGTAGATAACGGTTGTTTCCAAACGTTTAGCCAGCTTTGTAATTTCCGCGCGCATTTGACCGCGAAGTTTAGCATCCAAGTTGGAGAGCGGCTCATCCATCAAGAAGACTTGAGGATTACGCACGATCGCACGTCCCAAAGCGACACGCTGACGCTGACCACCGGAAAGAGCTTTAGGTTTGCGATCCAGCAAATGCTCGATATCAAGGATTCTAGCTGCTTCGCGAACGCTCTTGTCGATTTCTTCTTTTTTCACTTTACGAAGTTTCAAACCGAATGCCATGTTTTGATATACGTTCATATGCGGATACAAGGCATAGGATTGGAATACCATCGCGATATCGCGGTCTTTAGGTGCCACATCGTTAACGACACGGTCACCGATATATAGTTTACCGTCGGAGATTTCCTCAAGGCCGGCAATCATCCGGAGTGTTGTGGACTTACCACAACCGGAAGGACCTACAAGAACAAGAAACTCTTTATCCTTAATGTCTAAGTTGATATCAACTACCGTCGCTTTATCTGAACCTGGATATTGTTTGTAGATATGTTCTAAACGTACACCAGCCATGATTACAGCCTCCTCAGCATAATTTCAGTAATTAATGTAAACGAATACACCCAGCAATACTAAGAATGTAATCGAATTCATTTCCTGTATTTATATTAACCTAGTTAGGTCCATTGTGACTATGCACAATTTATACAAAAATCTCAGGCCCTTTTCGTCACTTTGTACAACAGCAGTGTCAATTTAACCAAAACAGCATCCTTAAAGCTTCGAACATCTAAGCCGGTTTCTTGCTTAATCTTGTCCAGCCGATATAAAAGGGTGTTCCGATGTATATAGAGACGCTTCGCTGTTTCACTAACATTGCAATCGAGCTGAAAAAAGATCTCTAGCGTCGAGATAGTTTCTTCATCAAACAGTATGGAGGATTCCTTCATTTCATTTAAATAACTGCTTCTTTGCTCTTCAGGTATTCTGTATACAAGGCGCTCTAACGAAAACTGCCATGGGAGATGTACATGTTCACTTATTTTGAATATTCTGCCGAGCTGAATTGTCTCCATTAGTAAAGAAGCCACTTCGGGAAGACCTTCCATAGTATATATCGGTGCGCTTACTGATAGACAAAATACCCCAACCCACTCATTAGCTACAACTTCATGCATACCCTCAGCAAAAGCCATTAGTTCATTTCCGAGAGCCAGGTCTATCCTATCAGTTGCATTTTGTTCCATTTCTCTATCCTCAGCACGATCCAGTACAATGGATTCCTCTGCTAAAATGAGCCACTTATCCTGTCCAAGCGGAACAAGCTTAATTTCTCCACCAAAATAAGAGCGCAGCAGCTTATACATCGATTTCGGAGTAACCCCAGAATCATGGCCTCCTTCATAAGAGATATAAAAGGGCACGATTCCTTCTCTAAAAACAGGTGTCAGATACTGTACTTCTTCAGGTACTTCTGCGAAGTCAATCTTTCCTATCTGATCTAGAATCCAGGATCCGAGCATATTCATATTATCTTGTTCTGTTGTTTTTTCTGCACGTATCGAAGAATTAGAGCGCATAGAGGCTATAAGCCACTCTATCAACGCTCTTTCTGATTCACTGACCCGTTCACTGGGGGTTGATATAACATGCTGCGATAAACTATCACTGCTATTTTCTAAGTAAAAATACAAACGATCATTCAATATAAAAGATGCGCTCTCCATATCCCTATTAGAAATGGGCTCTTTTTCTTCTATTGTATGCAACTCTTCAATTCGAAAAGGGGTCTCCAGAATATACTGTAGCTTCTGCAGCAATTTTTCATGATCCATCACATGTATTCACCATCTTTGCGACTTTTATGTTTGAATCGATAATAAATGCACTCTCGCTTCTTATTATATAGGACACAAATCGGAAAGACACGAAACATCGACGAAATGTTGAAATATAAAAAAAAGTCATCAGTATAAACTGATGACTTGATTGATGAGCCATGAAGGACTCGAACCTTCGACACCCTGATTAAAAGTCAGGTGCTCTACCAACTGAGCTAATGGCTCATAAAACTGGTGGAGGATGATGGATTCGAACCACCGAACCCGTAAGGGAGCAGATTTACAGTCTGATGCGTTTGGCCACTTCGCTAATCCTCCAGGATTAAAAGGTGGCTCGGGACGGAATCGAACCGCCGACACGAGGATTTTCAGTCCTCTGCTCTACCGACTGAGCTACCGAGCCAAGGTATTGTGGCAAAAAAAATAAAGTGTCGGGCGAACACCCTTCCCACTTTATACGTGGAACAAGTACTCCATTGTCATTCTTCAAAAGTTAAATGGCGGAACTGACGGGATTCGAACCCGCGATCTCCTGCGTGACAGGCAGGCATGTTAGGCCTCTACACCACAGTTCCTAACTATTTGAAAAATGGTGCCGGCGAGAGGACTTGAACCCCCAACCTACTGATTACAAGTCAGTTGCTCTACCAGTTGAGCTACACCGGCATATATGGTGGAGACTGAGGGGATCGAACCCCCGACCCTCTGCTTGTAAGGCAGATGCTCTCCCAGCTGAGCTAAGTCTCCAGGATAATATGGTAGCGGCGGAGGGGATCGAACCCCCGACCTCACGGGTATGAACCGTACGCTCTAGCCAGCTGAGCTACACCGCCATATTTTCATCACACAACTTGTCCTATGTTATCATAGTTTCCTCTTAAAGTCAACAAGATAATTAGTGGCGGAGAGAGAGGGATTCGAACCCTCGCACCGCTTACGCAGTCTAACCCCTTAGCAGAGGGTCCCCTTATAGCCACTTGGGTATCTCTCCAAAAGATGTGCAATGTCCTTCAAGGATTTGCTCCCTGAAAACTAGATACGAAACAATTTGCAATTTAATGTTTTGGATAAGCCCTCGACCGATTAGTACTGGTCAGCTCCATGCATTGCTGCACTTCCACCCCCAGCCTATCTACCTCGTCGTCTTCAAGGGGTCTTACTAATTGGGAAATCTCATCTTGAGGGGGG
>JAMBOW010000010.1 GCA_023715865.1 Neobacillus mesonae | reverse complement strand
TTCGTCCTGAGCCAGGATCAAACTCTCCAATAAAGTTATTGAAAAGAGCGATAAGCTCATTTAGAAAAACTGACGAGAACAAAAATGTTCTCAATTTAATACTCACTCGTTGTTCAGTTTTCAAAGATCAACTTCGTTTTTGTCTTCGCTACTTAATTTCAGCGGCGACTTTTATAATGTATCATACTGACCACTCTTTAGTCAAGCACTTTTTTTGAAAAGTTTTTTTCAACCTTTTAAATTGCTTAACTTCATAACATCCGTAAATGTCTTTAATGCTCAGCGCCTTTTTAACGGGCGAGTTATAATTTATCACGAATTTAAGGTATGAGTCAAGCTATTTAACTAACTTTTTTAATAACAGTCGACAACTTTAGATCTTAGTCATTTTAAATTCATTTAACAATGTAAATAAACACATCACCTCAATGCTAAAGCTTCAAGTTATTATTTAGACGAGTATCGGATCTCCCTTCCTCCTTCAGTTGTAGATAAGACACGGCTCTCAGTTTCTTTAATTATAGAACGATATACAAGCTTACGAAGTATAAAAGGTATTTCCTCTTGAATGAAATTCAGATCAGGGAGCTGTATCAATTCCGACAGGCTCCATGGTCTATTTTCGCTTCGAATTATATCTAATAGAAGTCCACAGCAGCTTTCCATCTTGGAGAGCACGGAGAACTCGCATGCCAAAAGGATCAGCTCCACCCGCTGCTCAAGCGTCTCTTTACTCATCGTCAGCTCTTCGTACAGCTTGTATACGGATCGATCCATATCCCGGATCTGTGTCCAAAGCGCTCTTTCCGGTGAAATTCCTTTTTCGATAACAACGATTCTAGCCCAATGATTTAATGAACTGAGAACGCTTTGATATGCATCTATGACTTCTCCATCTTTAATAGATCTCTTCGCATCAAGGTATGTCCGCAAAAATTGAGAAAATTCATAAAATACCTTTTGCTTACGCAGCTTGGGACCAAATTGAAGAACGTATTCTCTCTGTAATTGAATCTTATCTTCTTTATCCCATAAGATATCTCCATGGAAAAAGGCATCGATGATACTTCGGTCTTCCCCTGTGATTAAGCAACGTGTCAGGTGTGTCCAATCCATATATAGAATTTGGTAGCGCAGCTCACCAATCACCGCATGTCTGTATCTGTTCTGTGCTTGACCACCCTCAAGCAAAATCAAAACAAGGACTTCAAAATCCTGCATAAGCGACCCATAAAATTGTTCTCCTGAATGGGGATAGGCAATCGCTCCAACTACACCGTGATTAGATGATTCCTCGGACAAAAAAGAATAATTCGTTAATTCCACGGTATCCCTCCAAACAATAAAAATGGTGATTTTATTCCAGTTAAGTTATAATATAGTTCTACATAAGAACATAGGTTTCCTGCTTCACTGAGAAGACAACACTCATATATAAGGAGCATAACTATGATTTTTAAAAGCGCTAAAATTGAATCATTTCGCACTTGGGGATTACTGCTTACAATGATCGGTATGGGGCTCATGGTGTTAGGAACTGCCGGTATCGTATTCTGGGGTTCAGCAGGTAAAATATTTGCCGGAATTGGACTCGTCATCGGCCTGATTGCGATGATGGGGAGTCTGGCGATATATTTCTGGGCAGGAATGATGTCTGTCAGCGCCGTCCAAATTGAATGCCCTGAATGCGGCAAATTAACGAAAATGCTGGGCAAAACTGACCGCTGCATGTTTTGCAAAACCATTTTGACTCATGACCCTGCCCAGGCTAACATTACGGTCGAAGAGCTCCATGTGCAAAAATCCAATTCCAGATAAATCATAAGCAGCAGACAAAACAGGGGTTAGCTTGTATCGAGCCACCCCTGTTTTTTAATGTTTATAATGAAATTAAGTCCCGGATAAATCATGAATTCGATTAAGCACGGCCCATGCACCCTTATTAGCAAAGCTTCGGTTCCAGGTCGCAATTCCCCCGAGCTTTAATTCGCCCGCCAGCTCTACCCTTGCTCTGAGCGAAGTTTTGTCTTCCAGCCAAATTCGATTTAATACGTTGCCTTCCATGTACTCAACATAGTTTTGTCCCGTCTCCTCTGAGTACTCAGGCGTCAGCTTATGTTGATTAACAATATCTTGGACCGTGTCCATACCGACCGCTTTAGAACTTATGCCCGCTTCTCCTGCATCTTCTCCCTCAGACCATACTCTCGTATACGTGGGAATACCGAGCAGCAGCTTGTGCGCAGGGACATCGTCTTCTGACATGATCTTGTCCAGTGCAGCTGTTACCCAAGGCAAGGAAGCTACCGATCCTGCTTCTGGACTTGTGGCCCAATGTTCATCATAGGCCATCACCATCATATAATCTGTTATTTGCCCAAGTGCTCTCCGGTCTAAAAATACCGACCACATCTCACTGTTTGATTTTGGTGTTACAGCAATAGACAACACTAAATCGTTCTGCTTAGCGTATGGACGAAGCTCACGCATAAACTGAGTGACATTCGCTCCATCCTCTGTATATACATTTTCAAAATCGATATTAATCCCATCCAGCTCGTAAGCTTTGGCATATTCAATCATTTTTTGAATGATGGTGCTTCTTTTTTCATACGTTGCCAGTGCTTCAGCTGTCAGATCAGGGTCAAAGCTGTTACTAAGCAGTCCCCACACTTCCATTCCTAAAGACTTTGCTTTGTGTACATACTCCAGATCGCCCTTGCTCTCCACAGCTCCATTTCCGTCCGTGATATCAAACCATGTCGGGCTTACCACGTTTACGCCTTTCATTTCCTGCAGCTTGGCGGGATCGGCAGCAGTATTATATACTGCTTCCCATGCGAGATTAATTGATTTTCCTTTCCAGCGTTGTTCCGCTGCTGTCGGTGCGACTTCCGGTAAAGGAACGGTCACAGTCTCAGTCGCTTCCACTTTTTTCGCTGGTGTATATCCAGTATAACCATCATCCATCTGTACAAAATACCACGATTCATTAGATGACCAGATTCGAACTCGATCGCCAGGATTCATTTTTGCCACAATTGCCGCGTTGCTAGCAGGCTCCTTGTATAAGGATATTTCCTGCTCCGGGTCATCTCCTGTTGCGCTGGCGTATTCAACAACTTCACCTGCAGTCATTAAAAGCACAGCCCCCGTATCCTTACTCTCATAAATGGTAATCCCATACACTTCCTTTGCAGCCTGTAAAGGAACATAAGTTATTCCCTGCTCCTCATAAGGAGCCGTGTGCAGCGCATAAGACTTCCCATTCAATTCTGCTTCTTCTTCTCCAAGCCGTATTCGCATTACTTTATCAGCAGAGGTTAGAATAACGGAATCGTCCCCATTCTCATAACGAATCGCAGGATCTACAACCTCTTGGAGTACAGGCATAGGAAGCTGCAAATCCTGCCCAGACCCGACGGCTTCATAGTCCATCAATTTACCCTGTACAAAAATAGGCTTTACGAAACCTTTCCAATCGGCATCCTCATATATATTTTTCGAAGTAACCATCGTGAACAAAAGATAAATACCCACACTGATAAACCCAAAAGCGGCGAGCTTCTTCCAAAACGGCGTTCTGCGCCGGCGCCTTTTGCGGTAAGCTTTCCCCAATTACTGCTCCCCCATCCTAGATGTTGATGTTATGTGGCAGGACAATTCCATTCATTATCCTGGTGATCAAATTAAAAAAGCGTGAGATATTCCCCGAAAAAGGAATTTCTCACGCTATTGTATACGGCTTTTGCTACGACCTGCAACTTTTACATACGCCGTACAATTCTAAACGCAGCCCCTTCACATCAAAACCCGTTTCCAGTCCTGCCTGCTTCTCAACATAGTCAAGCGAAGGGTAACTGAAATCTTGAATCGTTCCGCATTCCTCGCAAATAATATGATAATGATTCGTTACATTCGCATCAAACCGGCTTGCATTGTCCCCAAAGGCCAACTCTCGTACCATACCCGCATTTGTAAACATTTTTAAATTATTATATACCGTTGCCACGCTCATACTTGGGAATTGAGGCTCAAGAGCTCGATAAATTTCATCTGCTGTCGGATGTCCCATAGATTCCACAAGATAATTTAAAATTGCATGACGTTGGGGCGTAATACGAACACCAGTCGTCTTCAATTGTTCTAATGCATGCTGGACACGTGTTGACATATGGCCCACCGCCTTACCTTTATTCAAGCACCTTATTCTAAGGAAAAAAATGATCATTTCAAAAAATACGGCAATTACAGTAATCTTATTCACTAATATTTTAAAGTTTTTTTCTAATTGTTGTCAACGCATGTAAGACTAATAATTGACAACCTGTCCTGTTACGAATTCCAAAAGGTTGTTATTGTACCTGTTGGTTGAGGTCAATGTCTTCCATCGAGTCTTCATTTTCAGGAACAGAACGATTAACCGTCACATCGCTATTTCCTTCTACATGAATCTCATGCTCTCCCGTACCAACCGTACCCGAAATCGTTTTGTTCTCAATTGTAAATGGCAGCTCGCTGCTAAGATTCCCATAAGTGCTTGAACCCTTAATCGCGTAATTACCATCCTCAGGTAGGGTGACTACAATATCACCAACGGCACTATAAACGTCCCAATTGCCTCCAATACCCATTGCATTAACTTGTATCGCCCCATTGAGTGTTTCGAGGCTCAGCTGTGATACAGGATTATTCACATTAATATTGCCATTGCGCGTTTTTCCAATCACATCGCCTTGCACATCGGCCACTTGTATTCTGCCTACAAGGGTTGTAAGATCAACGCTGCCCGTAATTGCCTCGGCACGAAGGTCCCCGCGATTCGTGTTTAATACAGCACTGCCAATGACATCCGATACTGAAATATTCCCATTCAATGTTTTTGCATGAATGGCGCCGATGGCATTGTGTATATAAATCTTACCGTTTCCGCTTTCGACATCAATGCTGTTAATTGCTTCAGGCTGGTCAAGATAAACTGCTCCATTAGAAGTTCGCACCTGCAGATCAAACCGCCGGTCATCCGGGATCGTAATCGTGATATTAAGTCTCGGCTGACGTTTAGATTCACTTCCATAGCCTTTTGGCGCTGTAGAAATATGAACCGTTTTTCCGTCTGTTACATTCACCTCAGACTCATCAGCAACCGCCTGAGCTTCAATCGGCTCTACCTGATCCACCCATGCCACTGTCCTTACGACAATTGACTCTACATCCCCTCGGTTAATCCGGATATCGCCATTTACATTTTCCACAACTACAGCTCCTGTATCCATTTCAACAGGAACCGATAGGGTTTCCTTCTCAATCCGATTATCCGCCGCCTCACTATAATCAAGCGCAGCTGCTCCGAGGTTGAGACTGACCCGGTTCCATAAGTGAGCATAATGATCCTGCTGGGTCACGATAAAAATGCAACCAATGAGCAGCAAAGCCGATAGAATCCCTTTGAAATCCGGTCTGAACCTGTAATGCGACAGTCTTTGCCGTTTGGGCACCAAAATACGATTAAGCATAAAAGCGATAATGAATTCAATCCCCCATAGAATGAGGATAAACGGCCAGTAATTAAGCAGTTCGTACACATATTCGGTTTGATAGCTCTTATCGATAATTAAAAGGCTACCTGCCGCAATAAGAAATAACGACGCTGTATATCTTCCGATTCGAATCTTCAGAGAGGAGCCTGCTTTTCGCTGTTTATGACGTTTTTTAAAGGTTAGAGATAAAATCAACTCTCGATTCAAAAGCAAAATACCTAGTAAGATGATCACTGCTCCAACAGCATATTCTCCATATTGAGTTATATATTGCTCAAACCATCTTGGTTTTTGAACAAATAACACCATTAAAGCGCCGCCGAATACAAGGAGTGTTCCGAAAGAAAGCCCTCTTTCCCATCTCATCATCCGATTGCCCGGCCGAGTTGAAGTGGAACCTTCTTCAAGTTCTTCCGCTGCTTGTGATCTCCGTTTTCTCATAAGGACCAAATCCGCTAATTGAAGCACATCATAAATATTTACGAAATAGATGACTGGTACAACAAGTGAAAGCAATATGATCAGCGGTACATTAATTTGAATTCCAATGGAAGAGAAATACAGAAGCGCAGTCAAATCTAGCAGCAGTAAAAATATAAAAGTGAGGCCTTTAATGTACAATCCCAGATAGATATGTCCAAAACCAGGCAACAATGCAGATAAAAGTCCGGCAATAAACTTATGCATGTTCTTCTTCACGGGCGGTTCAGGACGCTGTGGGCTTGTTTCTGTTGAAGGCTGCATTTAGGTTCTCACCCCCATAGATTTAAGCATAATCACTTTTTCTTTTGATACTACCCTATTCTTAAACCAGAGTAACTGGAAAAGTTATGGTATTTTTACAAACAACAAGGTAAAAAAGAGAAGGCACCTTACCTTCCACATTGAAAAGTAAAGTGCCTTTACATATATTACTCTACCGAAATGGATCTAAATTGATGCCATCCCTGAAGCTTGGTTACAAGGTCAACCGTACTGAAATTGGTAGGGACAAGTACATGGAGTGAGACTTCAACGTGTCGATCTAATTCGGACCGGAATCCAGGCCGGCTTACTTCCAGATCGCTTACTGTCATTTTACGGATAATAATTTTCTCTTCTTCCATTAAGGAAGAGATTTTCTCAATTAAATTTGGAGCAGTAGCGGCACAAAGTGTTATTAAATGCTCTTTATTAGCCTTTAAATAACGGCGCTCAACCTTATTAAATACCCATAAATTCAGAAGTACCAGCAGAGTTGATATGACGGCTGCAAAATAAAAGCCTGCGCCAACGGCAAGGCCGATGGCAGCTACCACCCAAATAGAGGCTGCAGTCGTAAGTCCGGTAATGGATTTTCCCGTAAACAGGATCGTTCCTGCGCCCAGGAAGCCCACTCCTGTAATAACAGCTGCTGCAAGACGAGCGGGGTCCATACGGACGTTTAATTCATTTACAAAATCACCAAAGCCGTATACGGATAAAATCATAATTAATGCAGAACCCAGACACACCAAAATATGAGTTCTAAAACCTGCCGCATGATTGGAACGCTCGCGTTCAAGTCCAATAAGCCCTCCCATAAGCATGGCAAGGAGCAGTCTGAGAAGTATGCTCCATTCACTGATATACCACGGATCGTTCATCGTATGCCTTTCTCCTTCCCTTGATCTAATTAAGAACGATCGTACATCCTATTCAAATGGAACGTTGTTAATTCCACATTCGGAGCAACCTCGTAGGTTTGTACTGGCTGAAAACCGTATTTTTGATAAAGCTTTACAGCGGGTGCATTTTTCATGCCTGTAGACACGATAAATTGCTGCACCGCGGTATACTCATCCAGGACATGCCTGATAAGTTTACCTGCAATCCCCATTCGAAAAGAATTGGGATGCACCATCATTCTGGAAATAGTCAGTGTTCCTTCCGCTTCCTCTTCCACTGCAATTGCTCCAACGAGCTCCATGTTCTCATTTATATACCCATAAAACGTCTCTCCGCATTCCTGAATGCTCTCTATTGTATCTAGAAGGGGCGGAATATCATGAAATCCGATCAGCTCCGCTTCCAGCCGATAAGCCATCTGCTGTAGTCTCCAAACTTCAAGTACCAAGTCCGTATCCTGTAGAGAGATCTTAAGTATCATATGTCTTTCCTCCTTGATTCTAAAAAGAAGCCCGTCCAATGGACGAGCTTCCACGTTTACAATCCTTTGTTGTTCAGAACATAGCGGTCTAGCGGCTGAGTACATCGACGAGAAGCTTGTTCGCCATACCCGGGTTCGCTTTACCTTTACTTTCCTTCATTACCTGCCCTACAAGGAAACCAATCGCTTTTTGCTTACCTGCCTTATAATCTTCCACGGACTGAGGGTTGGCAGCAACCACTTGTTCAACAATGCTGAGGATGGCTCCTTCATCACTGATTTGGACAAGTCCTTTTTCCTCAACGATTTGCTGTGGATTCTTACCGCTCGTAAGCATCTCTTTAAATACAGTTTTGGCAATTTTGGAGCTGATCGTACCTTTCTCGATCAATCCAATCATCTCACCAAGCCCTTGTCCAGTAAGCGGTACTTCAGAAAGCTCAAGATTTTCACTGTTCAAGTATCCAAGCAGATCGCCCATGATCCAGTTAGAGACCGCTTTTGCATCTGAAGTATGCTGAAGACTCTCCTCGAATAGATCAGCAACCGCTTTGGAGGCTGTGATGACGTTAGCATCATAGGATGGCAGTCCATACTCTGCCGTATAACGTGCTTTACGCTCATCCGGAAGCTCAGGGATGGAAGCCAGCACACGATCCTTCCACTCCTGGTCAATATGAAGCGTTACAAGGTCTGGATCCGGGAAGTAGCGATAGTCATGGGCTTCCTCCTTGCTGCGCATGGACAATGTCTTGGCCTGTGCCTCATCCCAGCGGCGCGTTTCTTGAACAATCTCTTCTCCGTCTTCCAGCAGCTCGGCTTGGCGATATTCCTCATATTCAAGACCGCGCTGCACTCCACGGAAGGAGTTCATGTTCTTCAGCTCAGCCTTGGTTCCAAGTTTCTCCTGGCCGTAAGGACGCAGACTGATGTTCGCATCGCAGCGAAGCGAGCCTTCCTCCATCTTCACATCGGATACTTCGCAATACTGCATAATGGAACGGATTTTTTCTAAATAAGCACGCGCTTCTTCAGGTGAGGAAATTTCCGGTTCCGAAACGATCTCAACGAGCGGAGTACCTACCCGGTTATAGTCCGCAAGTGTACCATAACCCCCTTCAATATGAGTAAGCTTGCCCGCATCTTCCTCCAGGTGCAAACGCGTAATTCCGATGCGCTTGGTTTCTCCGTTCACTTCGATGTCAATCCAGCCGTTCTCTCCAACAGGCTGATCGTACTGTGAAATTTGATAAGCTTTAGGTGAATCCGGATAAAAATAGTTCTTACGATCAAATTTACTTACATCTGCGATGGTACAGTTAAGAGCCATTGCAGCTTTCATCGCATATTCCACCGCCTGACGGTTCAGTACGGGAAGAACGCCGGGATGACCCAGGCAGATCGGACATGTATGTGTATTTGGAGGTGCTCCAAACTCGGTGGAGCAGCCGCAAAAGATTTTAGAATTCGTATGCAGCTCAACATGGACTTCAAGCCCGATGACTGTCTCGTACTTGGATGTTGACATAGTTCTTTTTCCCTCTCTTTCCTTTACGCCCTTATAGCTGTGGCTGCTGTTTATGATATTCCGTATGCTGCTCAAACGCATGAGCAACACGGAGAACGGTCGCTTCATCAAATGCCTTGCCGATAATTTGCATTCCGACAGGCAGTCCATCAGCAAAACCGCAAGGAACGCTGATCGCAGGCACGCCCGCCAGGCTGACAGGGATAGTAAGAATATCGTTCAAATACATCGTCAGCGGATTATCTACTTGAGAGCCGAGTTTAAATGCTGTCGTAGGAGCCGTAGGTCCAATAATGACATCATATTTTTTAAACACTTCATCAAAATCGTTCTTGATCAAAGTGCGCACTTTCTGTGCTTTCAAGTAATATGCATCATAGTAACCTGAGCTGAGCGCATAAGTACCCAGCATAATTCGGCGCTTCACTTCACTACCGAAGCCTTCGCTGCGGGATTTATGATACAGATCCAGCAGATTGTCAGGATTCTCTGCGCGTACGCCATAGCGGACCCCGTCAAATCTGGCAAGGTTGGAGGATGCCTCCGAAGATGCAAGCAAATAGTAGCTGGCGACAGCATATTCTGTATGTGGAAGTGAAACCTCTTCCCATGTTGCGCCCAGTCCTTCCAGCACTTTAAGAGCAGACATGACTGTCTCTTTTACCGATGGATCTACACCTTCTCCCACATATTCCTTAGGCACCCCGATGCGAAGACCCTTGACGTCACCAGTCAGACTGCTGAGGAAATCCGGTACCTCTACATTCGCTGAAGTCGAATCCATGGAATCATACCCCGAAATGGCCTGAAGTACATAAGCGGAATCTTCAACATTTTTCGTAACCGGTCCAATTTGATCCAAGGAGGAAGCGAAAGCGACTAATCCAAAGCGGGATACACGTCCATAAGTAGGCTTAAGTCCGACTACACCGCAGTATGATGCGGGCTGGCGTATGGATCCTCCTGTATCGGAACCGAGCGTGAAGTAGGCTTCACCTGCTGCAACCGCTGCTGCAGAGCCTCCGCTGGAACCGCCTGGTACACGATCTAAATCCCATGGGTTACGAACTGGATAGAACCTGGAGTTCTCATTTGAACCGCCCATCGCAAACTCGTCCATATTCAGCTTACCGAGCGTTACTGTATCCGCTGCCTTCAGCTTCTTAACCACGGTCGCATCATAAACAGGGGTGAAGTTCGACAAAAACTGGCTCGCACAGGTTGTGCGGAGTCCGTCCGTCGAAATATTGTCCTTGATTCCGACTGGCAAACCAAACAGGAGTCCGCGTGCTTCGCCTGACACCAGCTTGTCATCAAGCTTTCTTGCAGTCTCCATTGCCCTTTCCTCATCAAGAGTCAGGTATGCGCGCACCTGATCTTCAACTTGTCCTATTCTTGCATAAGATGCTGCAGTGAGCTCAGAAACCGAGATTTCTTTGGCATGCAGCTTATTATGTATCTCAGGTAGTGTAAGTTTAAGCAAACTCAAGTTCATTAACCTCCCTAAAAAATGACTTATTCAAGTACAGCCGGCACTTTAATTTGACCGTCTTCTTCATCTGGCGCGTTCAGCATTACCTTCTCAATCGGCAGGCTTTCACGAACCTCGTCCTCACGCATCACGTTCGACACATGAAGCACATGCGTAGTCGGCTCAACACCGTCCGTGTCCAGCTCGTTCAATTTCTCTGCATATTGTAAAATGGCGTTTAGCTGCTCCGTCATCTGCGCTTCTTCCGCTTCGCTGAGATTTAGGCGTGCCAGCTTAGCCACATGCTGAACATCTTGCTTAGAAATACTCATGCCTTCTAATCCTCCTTAGAAAATACCTTTGCTATCCATATTGTGTCCATTTTAACACGTCCATGCGGTGAATCAAATGAAATATACAAGTGTTACCCGATTATACCCTTTACGGATACCAAATCCAAGAATACAAAAAAAGGGTCGGCAAATGCCGACCCTTACAATCTAAATCCACGCGCGAAGATTCACTTGCTTTATAAAATCCGCTGTTGACATCGGTTCGCTTGCGGCCTCTTCCTCTTCCACTAATTCCACTTTGTCGCCATTCATCAACTGACGAAACAGCCTTTCATTATGTGTCGCCAGGGCATAATCGATAAGAGCTTCCCGCTCAACTCGCTCCGCTTCCTGCCTCAAGATTAATGCTTCCGGTTCTATATCACCGGATGGTACGAAATAATTGCGGTTTACCTGAGGTACACGAATCACATAGTCAAAAGCGTTATCAGGGTTTCGGTCATATGCAATGACATAACCGTACTCCCCTACAGGAAGATTCTGCTCAAAGGCGTCCGCGACGATGATAATCTTTTCCCCTAATTGTAGCATCGTCTACCTCCTGATTGTTGTTGTCTGTCTAGTCTACTAAAAATAAGGAATACTGTCTATGGAAAGAATGGGGTTCCTAATGCAGATAAAATAAAAAGAACGCAAACCGGGACTCATCCTCAGTCTGCGTGCTTTGCAAAGTTAGTGGGTACTTCTATTGAAAGTAATTGTAACCAAAATCGCAATGTTTGTCTACAATTTTCGAAACATATTTAAGCATGATTCGATTAGAATCGCTAAGATCCGTCTATTAATTAACGAGAAGGACGGACATAAGGATTATTTTGTTTCTCAAATCCGATCTTCGTTCTTGGACCATGTCCGGGATATACCGTTACTTCCTCGTCTAAAGTGTATAGTGTGTTCTGAATGGAATCAACAAGGTCCCGCTCGCTCCCACCCGGAAGATCGGTTCTTCCCACGCCAGCGCGGAACAAGACATCTCCTGCAAAAAGGTCTTTGCCGCACAGCAGGCTGACACTGCCCGGAGAATGCCCAGGCGTATGATATACCTGAAAAGTATGACCCACCAGGTCCAGCTTCTGACCTGCAGCAAGATCATATTCCGCTGGACTTGCCGTAATCGCACCGCCCAAATCCGGCCAGCGCAAGGAGCCGTTCCATTTGGCTGATTCGAGCCAATCCGCTTCGGCTGTATGCAGATATACCGGACAGCCCTTGAGCTTGCGAATTTCTTCAACACCGCCGATATGATCGAAATGAGCATGTGTCAGCACGATGGCTTCAATATCCAAATCTTCAATTGCGCGGATCAGGGGAGCCGGATTCATGCCCGGATCAATAATAAACGCTTTGCCGCTGTCTTCTCCCTGCACCAGATATGCATTGGTTTGCAGCGGCCCAAGACTAAAGGTTCGTATGTTTAGCATTTAAAAACCGGAAAGCAGTTCATGTAGCTCCTTAACGATAACTGCTTGATATTCCGTTCCCTCCCCATAACGTCGTTTAATCTCTTGGCGTGTCTCTGCAAGATTATCTTGATAATCCGCAGCTTCACGGTCCGGATTTTGCTCTTTGAATGTAACCATTGCTTCCTGTACATGCTTAGGACGCGGTCCCCATGTTCCCAGAACTGTCCCGCCGGAGTCTGTAAAAATAACTACAGGGATCGAACGTCCGCCCATCGTCAGGAACTGATCCATCACTTCCAGATGGTGTTCCATGATCAATAAGTCAACCGGCATATCTGTTGCCTCCAAAGCTCTGAACACGACTGGAATATTCCGGACCACATCGCCGCACCAATCCGCAGCAAGAATGAGTGTCCGCAGGTCATCACGATATTTCAAGCTTTCAAAAAATGACTTATCCTCTTCATTCGTCCATTCAAACCGGTTGTACCAATCTAGAAACGCTTCTTTATTTTGTGTCATTTCTTCGATAAATTCTTGAGGCGACAAGCCTTTGCCAAACTTGTGCGATAAATTAGGAGCCATGAGAAGCACTTCCTTTCCGTATTAGCATAATTTAAATGATTTATTACATATAAACTAATTCGGCGTGTAACAAACAGCATCACTGAAACTTATTAACGGTGAGTTTTAAGTACAGCATCTTTCCAAAAGTTTTTTATGTAGACAAGCCTCAGTGAGCATTTCGTTCACACCTTCCATCATATCTGATTTTTCGACCTGAAGAAAGTGCCCCCCCTATTTTGAAAAAGTGTTTGAGTATCCGCCCTCTTCCGTTTCGCATATGGTACCTCAAGAGGAGGTCGATCAACATGGGAGAGCATTCCCGCTATGGAAAACAGGCAGCTCCTTTCTCTAAGGGACCGACAACAAAGCTGCCATCCGCGCGAACCATCCGGCGTGCGTGCAGCAAGGAGCTATACCGGACTGTAAAGCGGCTTAAGCTGTATATTGCTCCTGAACTTATGAAGCAAGGAGAAGATATGTATTTCCGTAAAGTAATCGCGAACCTGGTCTGGGTTACGGAGCACCAGGATAACCGCAAAGCCCAATGTGACTGGTGGGACCAAGAGGTGTTGCCAGAGCTATCCGTTCTCTGGAACGTTCCTGAAGCCAAATTGTCCGCTGCATTCCGCGATGCGTACGGCGGTTAGCTGTGTTTGTGCCCGGCTGACTCCAAACTGAAAGTTTACAGAGCAGATTCAGGTTCACTTACGGGCAGCTTCCAGGCTGCCAGCAGCACGAGCACCATCCAAAATAAAGGGTAGCTGAAATCAAAATCGATAGCACCATGAACCATGGCAAGCAGGGACACAGGAATGCTGGTGCGGTCCTGTGTCCACAGCAGCCAAAGGATATAAGCAAACAGCAGAAGCATGAGCAGAAGCCCCATCAAGCCGGTATCTACAAAAATATCAAGATAGCTGCTGTGCACCTCTGTGCCGATATACGGCTTAGACTGAACCGTATATACGGCATGCTTCCATGCGTCCCCGCCATGCCCAAGCCAAGGGGAACGCAGACCATAGAGAACGGCATCCTCCCACATCGCCTCACGGGCAAACCATGTTGCCCCGGAGGTAATTCTGGACATTGCCGTGATGATCACGAGCGCAGCTGCGCCGGAGAGGGCTGCTGCGGCTAAGCACGCGGCACGAGCCTGATGCCCGCGTGCAAGCAGTGCATTCAGCAGCAGGGTTCCCAGCAGCGCTGCAAGCTCTCCCCCGGCAAGCATAAGCAGGCCGGGGAGCGGAGCCGGCGCGAGGGCAGCGCCGGCAAAGGCATGATGCGCGAGAGCAGCACAAAAGAGTGGTGGTGCGCTTGCGCATAGGAGCGGCAGACGCAGGCCGGGCCGCTGGAGCAGAAACAGGACGAGCCCGCAAAGCAGCATAGAGAGCCATGCACCGCGTGACTCGCTGAGCAGTAAAGCGGTCGCTGCAGGGAAAAGTGCAAGGGATGCGATGACTACCCCGCTGTACGCAGCTGCTCTTGAACTGGAGAACGCAGATGCCGCTGCTTTCAGCCGCTCCAAAAAAAACATCCCGACAAGTACGCCATAAGCGTTCGGATACTCAAGCAGACCTGCAAGTCTTGCACCGGAGGCACTCAGCAGGGAATCGGCCGTCCTCATTACGGAGAAAGGCAGGACAAGCAGTCCGCATACAGCCAAAAGCCCGCTGAGAGTCATCAGCCAGCCCAGCATTTGAAAGCTGGCAGAGAGCTGTCTTTTTCCCAATGAATGCCTGCCGAGAATACTGCATCCCGCAGCAAAAAAGCTGATAAAGGCAAACTGCAGAATATGATCCCGTGTCCCTTCACCGCTGAGGGGATGCCCCCAAACCAAGTGCCAAGCATACAATATTGCCATCAGAAGCGGAATAAGGAGCAATGGTGTCCCTTGAAGTAATACGCCTCTCGTATCCGGCACATTCATCCCGATGAGCAGCCATAAAATAAACAGCGCAGAAAAAAACAGCCCGCTGATCCATTCGATTGCCCCAGAAAAATATAATCCTTGATGAAAACACGCGTATGCGAGCGTAACGGCGGTCAGCAATCCAAGCGCCTGTAAACTATATGTAGATAAAGAATTGTTTCGCTTTGCCATCCCAATTTTATCTGCATGAAACATAACAGTTCTGCCCCTTTTCGTCATATAGTCCGGCCGGCTGCTCCCTACTACTATTGCCTAAGAAAAAAGAGACCAACCCTTAGGGATGATCTCTAATTCACACATCTATTTAATAAAATGCTATAGTCCGGACTTAAAAACTTTATTGGGTTGAATTTTCGGGAAGCAAGTCGGCGCAGGCCCTTTCCAAATAGGGATTTACATGAAGAAAGTCTCGATATGCGGTATATTCATTCCACAATTGATCCCTATCTCCTGCATTCCCGCGTACGGCACGAATCAGAATGTTCTTCGGCGTATGCTCCATATCAATGAATTCCAGCAACTGCGTGCGGTAGCCCATAATGTCCAGCAGCTTGGCACGGATTGCATCCGTTGCAAGTGCAGCGAACCTTTCTTTTAGAATCCCATGGGATAACAAAGGATTCATAACATTGGCCTCCATTTGGGCAAACAGCTCATGCTGACAGCATGGAACAGATAAAATAACCGAGGCTCCCCAGCGAACTGCTTTTTCCAGCGCAGCATCCGTTGCTGTATCACAGGCATGCAGTGTAACGACCATATCCACTTGCTCAAGCTCATTGTATTCTGCAATGTCCCCTACCAGAAATTTCAGGCCATTGTAGCCGAGATTCTTACCGATTTGGCTGCAATGCTCAATCACATCCGCCTTCAGATCAAGGCCAACTACCTGAATTTTTCTTCGCTGCTGTACAGCCAGATAATGATACAGGGCAAAGGTAAGATACGACTTCCCGCAGCCAAAGTCAACGATCGTAATCGGACGACCCTGCGGCAGGTTCGGGAGTACATCCTCCACCATCTCTAAGAAACGATTGATTTGCTTGAACTTATCGTATTTACGGGCATGCACCTTGCCCTCTTCGCTCATAATGCCAAGCTCGATCAAGAAAGGAATCGGCTTGCCATCCTCAAGTACATACCGCTTTTTGCGATTGTGAGACAAATCGGCTTCCTGCTTAGATGGCGATTTCGTCAGGATGGATACTTTATACTTTTTACTGATCAAAATTTGATAATCTGCTTCCGGAGTACAAATCATTCCTTGCCGGAAGGTTTCTTCGAATAATTGCTTCATTCGATCAGAAGCCTCGCCCAGAGTCAAATTATCATGAGTTACTTTGTTGTTCTGGTGGTATGCAAATTGGTAATGCAGTTTATTCTTAAGCAGGACCGGCTTTACCTGAACTTTACTGAAGGTCTGCCCCTCTTTCCTGCGAAGCTGACTCAGTGTTGCCGTGATGAGTCCCTGCTCTTCAAAAATATCTTCAATTAATTTCCGTAATGAATCCAAAAGGTACATCTCACTTTCTATTTTCACTTTGTTCTTGAGTATCAATAACACATCAGTAAGGCTCTACAGCCTTCTGTTCTTTTCCTTAAATATTTAAGAATACGCCTGCTGCTTCCCATCATCTGCTCTGCAGTTCGCGCAGTCCTTCTTCCACTTCCGCTCGGGGCAGTCCCCCGTGTTCAAGCCGTTCATCCTGCTCCAGCAAGAGACGCTCATAAAACTTCACAGCTTCCTCTATATATTGATCATTCCTGCTCAAACGATACCAGCTGTTCTCGGCTTCGTCATAACGACCGGCCTCTTCATGGTACAGTGCCATGAGTCGTTCTGTCTTCTCAGGCAGCTCGTACTCCTTTACTTCCTCCCGCAAAGACACAACACGCTCCGGGGCCTTTAAAATCTCTTTATTCGCACCATGAAGCAAACTATATAAATATAAATGCAGGGATTTCATTAAGCGGACAAGAGCTAGATCGGTCTGCCCTTGGTCCATGTACACCCTGCCTTCCTCTTCCAATATTCGAGCTACTTGTTGGACCTTATCCACCTCCACGCCGTCGCCAAGCCTGAACAAATCGATGATATCATCAACTGGTAAGGAATTCAGCAGCTGTGAATTGAGTCTAAACTGGCGCTTAAGCCATTCGTCCAGCTCCCATAAAGCTTCAATGTGCTTCTTTTTCTGCTTCAGTTCAAACACTTTCCCGATCATCTCTGTCATTTCCTCCACCATACGGAGGAGATAATCTCTTCTTAACATCAGCTTGTCTTCTCCTTTGGTCGTCAGTCCTAAGCGGCCTATGCTAAGCTTCTAAACCATCGACATCGGATCCACCGCTCAATCTAGATTGTACTCGGAATACTAGAAAAAAGCCAAGCCTGTTAGACTCGACTTCTGTTTAACCGCTCTTCCTTACACTAGTGCTCAGCTGATCATCAAAAAAAGCAGACAGGGAACATATCCCTGCCTGCTAACAAGTATGACCATTTTATAAAGATACCACTCTTATCTCACATTGCTGCTTAAAAAGTCTGTAAGAACACGAAGCAATTCTTCCGGAGCTTCCACCATACTCATGTGCCCTGCTCCCTTAATTATAGCCTGTGTGATTTTAGGACCGTCTGCCGTAAACGTTCTTTCAGGCGGTACAACTGCATCCTGTTCCCCTGCAACCAGAAGAACGGGGACATCTGCTTGTTCCAGCACATGCCGAAGGTCTGAACGTTCCCGCATAGCGATTGCCGTATTCGATGCTCCCTGAGGAGAGGTGCGATATCCGATTTCACGTATTCTATCAATCTTGGACACCATCGTTGTCTGATGCTCTGCAGCAAATAATCCAGGTACAAGTGAATCTATAAAATGGTTCATTCCTTCGGTCTGAATCGTAGATACCGCTTTTAGGCGTTTTTCTTTGGCTTCTTCACTATCTGGATATGCCGTTGAATGAATCAAACCAAAAGTCTCAAGCCGATTAGGATACCTTGCTGCGATGGACAGCGTAATATAGCCGCCTAATGAATGTCCGAAGATACTTGCCTGTTGAATACCTAGATGATTTAGCAGTTCCACGATATCATCAGCCATTTCATCAATGCCGCAGCTGCTGTTAGGCGTTCCAGACTCCCCATGACCTCGCAGGTCCGGTACGATACATCTATATTGCTTCATTAATTGAGGCAGGATCTCCTCAAAGTAATCTGAACTTCCGCAAAAACCATGCAGCAGTACGACAGGCTGTCCTTCTCCATGATCTCTATAAGCGATAACGTGACTTCCTAGTTGAACTTTTTCCATTATATTCGCCCTCTTTCTGTTAGCATGGATCATGTATATCGGTATTACATTATTTAAGCGTTTCTGTTTCAACTGAACCAGCTTTCATATGAAAACCTGTCTCGGCGGCATCGGCAAGATCCCGTGCCATATTCATTACCTGATGCAAAGAAGTCATTTGAAGCAGGGTGTACGGTCTAGGGCCGTTCGCATTAACAATGCCGGCAATGCTGTAGTGTCCTACGGCTGGGAGCTCTCCCTTGACCGATTCCGCTGGAATCAGGGAACGCTCTCGGCAAATATACGTGCCAATGTCCGCAGAAGATCCAAGACAAGCATCAATGGCAATAATGATGTAATCAGCTGGAATGCTGCTGATCCGCTGCTTTAGATTGGAAGCGTCACAGGGTTCAGGCAAGGTGCCAATCACCTGCTGAAATCCCCGCTCAAGCAAATAGCTGCCGGTAAGCGGTCCAAGCGCATCACCGGTCGAACGATCCGTCCCGATACATACAAAGATCACCTTATCCAGCGAATGCTGTGCATGAATCTGTCCAAAAAATGAAGCTAGTTCTTCCTTTCCGATTCCTTTCTGAACAGAAGTCGTGGTCCGGGATGATAGAGACGTAAACTTGGGCAATGGTTAGGAAACCTCCCTTCTCATCTTTCTATCCTGATGCTTACATGATACAATACGAACAAACTTTAATGAAGCCGAAGGGAATGGACGGATCATGGATTTATCTCAAAAGAATGAGCAAAACATCGAGTATATGATTGATGCTATCAAGTCTAAGCTTAAAATGGCCAGTGCTTCAGCACTTCAGTCATCCGCGTTCACTGTAGATCAATATGATGATATTTTGGACATCTACGAAATTGTGAATTCCAAAAGCAATTTAAGTATTTCCGAAGTGGAAGCACTAGTATCCGAATTGGGACGCCTCCGCGCATAGCAAAAATGCCCCTTCCCTGCATTACAGGGAAGGGGCATTTTATTTAACGGCTATTCATGTACCAGCGTAAATACAGACTCTGCTG
Organism: Neobacillus mesonae; assembly: GCA_023715865.1. Taxonomy (GTDB): domain Bacteria; phylum Bacillota; class Bacilli; order Paenibacillales; family Paenibacillaceae; genus Paenibacillus. The sequence continues at coordinate 110,715 of JAMBOW010000010.1, read as the reverse complement.
TACCCACTAAGGTTCCCGCATCATTGCGGATATCCTTTGAAAATTGTTTTTTCAGACTGGCTATCGTTTCTTGATTTTTGTAACCGATTTGTTCGAGGATCGATGCTATGATGATGCCCCACTCCTCGTCCGAGCCATCCAGCACCTTTAAGCTAATACCAAGACGCTCCTCCCGAAGAGCAAAACAGAATACACCTTGAAACCCGCCTTTGGCTACAATGTTTGAATCATGGAGTAACGCGGTATCCACTCTGCCTGTCCCGCCGACCATTTCTGGTGCTGCATTCATCGCTGTTGTAATGACATGTGCTGCCTGACGGGTTGATTCATCTTCAATTAAATCAGGACAAGCCAGTTTTAAAAAGGCCGATGCCATCCCCGATATAGGGAGCGCATAGACCGGGAAACCGCAGCCGTCTGTACCTGGAGAAAGCTCATCTTGCGATATCCCGGAAAGCTGCGCAATTGTCTGTTTAATTTCCTGCTGGATGGGGTGATGCGGATCGGCGTAAGTGTCCAAATCTTCTTCCTTCAGCTTCGCGTATGCCAAGACGCCCATATGTTTACCGGAACAGTTATGAAGAAGCTTCCGTTTATGCAAACGTTCTTGGATATATTTCGTTCTGCTCTCTTCATGAAGCGGAAAGCTCGGAGCACATACCAATCCTTCCTCCTCTATTCCAATTTTATCTTTCATTTGCAGCAATTTACGTTGATGAAAGTCCTCCGAACGATGGGAAGAAACCATCAAGGCAATTTCTTCTGCCTCCAAATGATATTTTTGCTGAATACCCGCACGGATTCCTGGAATAGCTTGAAGAGGTTTGGCAGCAGAACGAGTAAAGGTTACAAAATGCGGATCTCCTGCTGAGTATACGACTTCTCCTCTTTCATTTACGATCGATATATGACCACGATGTGCACTTTCCATCACAACACCGCGATATTCTTTTAACAATATTGCATCTAACATTGCCTTCTCTCTCCTTCTCAAGACAAGAATGCTTGCCCGATGGTTTGTACCTAGATAAACGCCATAGTACAGTATAGTACAAAGAAACAATTTTGACAGAGATAATGGTTAAACTAGAGAGAATGAACTTAAAATGTCAGTAGAATAACCGTTCTTTAGGGGATAAAACAATTTATTCTATCTAGCTATTCCTCAAACTGTCGAACTTTATTGCTTCCATCATCCAGAGTTAGGAGTTTTATAAAACGATGATAAAAAACAACAAGAGTCTCACCTATTGGACTTTATTTGGACTAGCCGGCAGTATCTTGGCCGTGCTGATTGTTGTGTCGGTCATTATGCTGATAGGTGTAGAGCGAATTCAAACCTTGGACGAAAATGTACAATCTCTTCTTTTCCCCAGCCTAGACGGCTGGTATTATTCACTGCTCCCATTCTTTAAGGGCATCACTGAATTTGGATCATTTAACTTCTCACTTATCGTTGCCCTAACCTTTGTCTGTTACTACGGATTGTTCCGAAGACTGTTTGTAGAAGTTTATCTTGTAGCCATAAGCTTTATCGGGATGTGGGTCATCAACTACTGCCTCAAGATGCTTCTCAGAAGAGAGCGCCCTGAACTCGAACAGCTCATGGCTGCTCACGGATACAGTTTTCCAAGCGGTCACTCCATGATTGCTGCAGGCTTCTACGGGGTTATTCTGGTACTGAATATTCGAGCCTTGAAGGATAGAGGCTGGTCCGGATCCACTCCCGCTGTGCTCGGTATTTTATTTATCTTGCTGCTCGGTTACAGCCGAATATACCTCGGTGTGCATTATCCGTCTGATGTTGTTACCGGATTGTTAGCCGGAGGCATATGGGCTTATTCGATGTATCGGCTGCTGCAAGCTTCATACCACTAAGTTCTTGCTGATAGGCACATTCCCTCACTTGTTTCAATATCCGTACCGGAAGTTTATATACGAGTAAGCAAGGCACATCAAAGCAAAGGAGGCGATTACTATGTGGGGAATCATCATAAGTATCGTAATGGCAATCATTATTGGACTCATCGGTGATGCTCTCGTAGGGCATAACATGCCAGGCGGTATACTCGGCTCCATGATAGCAGGATTTGTCGGTGCATGGATTGGTTCGATGCTGTTCGGTGACTTAGGTCCCATCATCGCTGATTTTGCCGTTGTCCCCGCTATTATAGGTACGGCTATTTTCGTCTTTATCCTCGGACTTATTGGCAAACTGTTTAGAAGAGCTACTTAACGGGTTATTAGTAAAAAAGAGTTACTTATTCCAATAGAAGGAGTGATAAATTATGACTCACAATGCGACAGACTATACAAAAAACATGACAGACTACAGAAATGAAGATACGGGCAGCGGTAGTAACTTCGCTAAAGGCTTATTCATCGGTGGACTTCTAGGCGCAGCAGCAGCGTTGTTGTTTGCACCTAAGCCAGGCCGTGACTTGCGAGGTGATCTCTCCGATAAAATGATGGTTGTTTCTGACAGAACTAAAGAAGTAGCAGGTGTTGTTGGAACTAAAGCATCTGAAATCGCCAAAACGGTATCCGGGAAAACAAGTGAGCTTGCAAAAACAGTAGGCGACAACACGACATCTGTTGTAGCCAGCATCAAGCAAGCCAAGGACGATGTAGCGAGTGAAGCGAAAAAAGCATCCGATGAAGTAGCTGCTACAACGGCAAAAGCTGCGGATGAAGCAGAAAATGAATTAAACTCAGGTTCCCCATCCAAAACGGACAATGGAACATCATCAACTTCGACTTCAACATCGTCTACATCGAAACTGCCTTAAGCACTAAAAGTTGCTTCCAATAAAGCCAGCTGCTTGCAGCTGGCTGTTTTTATAGACAAGTGACCTAAAAAGCTTTGATCATCTAAAGAGGAGGCGTTTCCTATGAGCTCAGTAGAGTTAAAATCAAATCGTAATATGAGTCCTAAGGATCAGCAAAAAACAGAAGACATACATGAGCATCCTTTTGAACTGAGACATGAAGTGAAAAATTTAAATCAGAGGCTTGAGGAAATAACAAAAGCGATGGAAAGCGCAGAATTCAAAGATATCCTCGAAAATTATACCAGTCCCAAAAAACGTATAATTGCAAATATAACAGCCGGTATTGCCAGAGGACTGGGTATGTCTGTCGGCACCGTAGTCGTATTAGCTCTTATCGGATGGATACTCAGCTTCATCGTTGATATGAACTTACCGGGCATCGGTAAGTATATCGCAGAGCTGCAGGGATATATTGATGCTAATAAATGAAGATAATGAGCATTATGAAATAGTATAAAGCCTGACCTTACCGTAGCTCGGATAAGGTTAGGCTTTATACTTTATTTCTGACATACACTAATTTGAATCTTTTGTGTTTGAAGGCTTATTGCCACGAGGCTTGACTTTTAATATATCGCCTGTCCAGCCCTTCATGTACATCCATATGTACATCCCAGCCATACTAAGCAGAGTAGCGGTGATAACGACTGTAAACCCCCAGCCCGTCTTGATCCAAGGCAGGTTCTCGAAGTTCATTCCCCAAATTGCACCGACCGCAGTGGCAGGTGTAAATACCGAGGTTACGATGGTCAGCGTCTTCATAATATCGTTTCCTCTAATGGAAGAAGCCGCATCATCAATAGAGATAAGGGTATCGATCTCTTTCTCGTAATGGCGGAACAAGCTGTCCATGCGCCGCATTCGATAATGCAGCTGCTTGTAGCTCACCCGTTCTTCAATCCCAAGAAAGTGAAACGCTTCGTTCGAGGCATGGATCAGCTCCTCGAAAGATATGAATTGATTGCTCCAGAACAAGAGTTCAAACCGGGCTGACAATATTTTGTCCATCAGCGTACGTGCATTCCTCTTCTCCATACTCTCTTCCAATTTGCGAAGATTAATCTCAAATTGATCCAAACCGATATGAAAATAATGAAGCAGAGCCCTGGCGACGATGAATAAACCGGATACTGCATCATCTGCCTGTTCAAACATTCTTTTTCGCTCATCAGCGAATAAAGCCGCCCGTGTATGTGGATCGAAATTTACCGTAATAAGGTTGCTGGGATCTACGTAAAAGTAAAATTGATGGCCTACTTGCTCATCTTTTAAATTCTTTTTGATGGAATACAGAAGTGAACCAAATAAGACGTTTTTTCCGTTAATGGTGCGAACGGATATGTAGTTAGTCTCAATTTCGGGCAATTTGACAAGCCATTCTGAAGCAGCAGGAATTTCTTCCTTCAGCCTCATGAGCTCCTCGCAATCAAATTGATCCACATCATAGTCCTGCCATACCCACTTATCAAATAACCTTATTTCCTGCAAATTCAGGCTCATCTCTTATTTCAATCCTCCCTTGCTTCGCTGTCCCCTTTACCTAATAACTGAGAAAAAGACATGCCAGCATTCCCTATGAAATGCGACATGCCTCTTATCTCGTATCCATGATTTAAGAAGATGATTGCGTCATAATTTGTTTCAGTTTTTCGGTAGCACGCTTCTGAATACGGGAAACGCTCATTTGGGATACCCCCAGCTTTTGAGCAATCGCCCTCTGGGACTGTCCATCCTGGAAGGCTAGCAAGAGTACTTTCTGCTCTTGTTCCTTGAGTTGTCCAAGAGCCTGCTGCAAATCCATTCGTTTCTCTACAGCGTCAAAGTCATTTGCTTCCGAGCTGATGAGTTCTCCTAAAGTAGCAGTGCTTTCATCTTGAGACAACGGAGAATCCAAGGAGACATAATGATAAGATTCCCGGCCTGCCAGAACCTCTACGGTCTCTTCCACAGTCAGATCAAGATACTCAGCGATTTCTTTCACATCCGGTGATCTTTCAAGCTTGATGGTCAAATCATCAATTGCATGCTGTACGAGTGCGCCCTTTTCCTTAATCCGGCGCGGTACCTGTATGTACCACGATTTATCCCGCAAATAGTTTTTCATATGCCCTATCATGCTCTTCATTGCATAGGGTTCAAAAGGAATACCCAGGTTAATATCATATTGACTGAGTAACCTCACAAGTGCCATTTGACCGGTTTGGTACAAATCTTCATATAAATCCGGTCTGTTTCGCGAAATCTTCCCTGCGGCCATCTTGACCATAGGCTCGTATTTCTTGATAAGAACGGTAGCAATCTCGTTATCTTTGGTCTGCTGATATTCCCAAATCAAACCGATTGCTTCGTCCATCGACTCTTGGGGAGTCAGTCGATCTGTCATACTTTCTCCTCACTTTTAGTGAGGCGCTTGATCAGTACGACTTCGGTTCCTTTACCTTCTTCAGTGACGACATTTACATCATCCATTAGAGCTTGCATCAGGTAAAAGCCTAATCCGCCGATCTGAACCTCGTTCAGGTCTTTGTCATGCAGTGTAGCGATACCATCTCTTTGTTCTACTCGATCAAAGCTCTCCCCTTCGTCCTTGACCGTTATAGACAATCCTGCAGTATCAAACTCAAATGTTACTTCGACAACGCCATTTTCTTCTCCGTAGGCATAGAGCACTGAATTGTTACACGCCTCCGAGACTGCAACCTTCATATCCTCAATATCCTCATAAGAGAAACCCATCTTTGACGCAATGCCATACAAATTCAGTCTGACAATATCAACAAAGTCTGCCGTGGCGGGCAACTTAAGTGTTACTCTTTGTGCTTCTGCTTTCATACTTTCTTCGATCCTTTCCTATTGGGAATTCTCCTGAGGGACAAAGAATTTAGTAATGCCTGTCATATCAAACAGTTTCTGAATATTTCCAGGTACTTCCTCTACCGTAAATGTGCTTTGTTTTGCATGTCTTGCCTTTAATATAGACAACAGAATACCAATTCCTGTGCTATCGATGTATTTCAGATCTTTTAGATTCACGACCAAATTTTGTTCCGTATCTGCAACAAGCGGCTCCATTGTATTTCTGAAATCCGGTGCAACGGAGAGATCCAATTCTCCGCTCAAATAAACGGTACAAGTACTATTATTGACTTCCGTCTTTGCTTTAAACTTGTCATTTTTATTTGTATTCATTAGACATCTCTCTCCCGAAAAAAATGATTTCTATATTTATTAACCAAGCATCTATCTGTTGAAACAAAACTATCAAATTGGAAAATAATACAGATGATTTAATAGATTTATACGCTGTTTTCAACCTTTTGGACTTTTGCCAGCTTCTGCTTGACACTTCCCATCTTGACGGGTTTGCTAATATAATCATCCATTCCCGCTGCAAGACAGCGCTGCTGAACTCCTCCCATGACATTTGCCGTCATGGCCACAATCATGGGGTAATGTATACCGTGCAGCTCTTCACGGATACGACGCGTACTTTCCAAACCATCCATTACCGGCATCTGCAGATCCATAAAGATAATGTCATATTTATATATCTTCGCCATATCCAGTGCCTGCTGACCATCTTCTGCAATATCTGAAGAGAAGCCCAGCTTGCTGAGCATGCTTACCATCAACTTCTGATTAATGGGATGGTCATCCACAACCAATACGGCAGCGTGTGCTTTGTTCTCAGCATTCACTCGTGCCTGTATCTCTCTACATTCCTCTTCCTTGCTGTTATGATCATATGGGGTCATCTCCACAGTGAACACAAAGGTCGCTCCGCGTTCCTCCGTCGTATCGATATGAATATGCCCGTTCATCATTTCTACCAGGTTCTTGCATATCGCGAGGCCCAAACCGGTCCCGCCATATTTCCGGGTCATCGAAGAATCGAGCTGCGAGAACGGCTCAAATAGATGATGTGCTTTCTCTTCTGCAATTCCGATTCCCGTATCCTTCACTGTGAACTCTACAGTATAGACACCCTGCTTCGATTCTTTAAGTGAGGACATCAAGTATACACCGCCTTGCTCCGTAAACTTTACAGCATTGCTGACAAGATTAATGAGCACCTGGCGAAGTCTTGTCATATCACCGTAAAGCAAGGTCGGAATCTTCTCATCTATAAAATAGACAAGCTCCAGATTTTTCTTGGTCGCATCCATCTGAAACAGACCGAACACTTCCTGAATACAGCTGGATAGATCAAAAGGCTGAAGCTCAAGCTCCATCTTGCCTGATTCCATTTTAGTGAAATCCAAAATATCATTAATAACGCTGACTAAAGCATCAGCACTGCTTCTGATAATATGTGTATACTCTTTTTGCTCATCTGCAAGATCTGTTTCCATCAGCAGGTCAATCATTCCAATGACTCCGTTCATTGGCGTTCTAATCTCATGACTCATCATGGCTAGAAATTCGGTCTTTGCAAGGACTGCAATCTCAGCTGCCTCCTTGGCCTCTACCAGTTCGCTGTTGATTCGTTCCAGTTCCATGGTCTTTTGCTGTAATAGCATGGACTGCGTCTTAAGTTGTTTATTGGATAAGTACATCTCTACAAAGCCTTCAATTTTCGATTTCAAGATTTGTGGAATGAAGGGCTTAACCATATAATCAATCGCACCGGCTGAATAGCCGGCAAACAGATGCTCTGCCTCTTTACTATTGGCTGATATGAAGATGATCGGAATATCTTTTGTTTTATCTCTTGCCTTGATCAGCTTTGCCGTCTCTATTCCGTCAAGCCCAGGCATCTGAACATCAAGAACAATGACAGCAAACTCATGCTTCAACAGACATCTTAGCGCCTCTTCCCCCGAAGTCGCCTTAACAAGGACATAATGCTCACTCTCAAGGACCGCTTCAAGAGCAAGCAGATTCTCCGGGCGGTCATCCACAAGCAGAATATGAATTGGTTCCTGAGTCCCCATGGTCATAATAACCTAACCCCCCGCTTTTATTTCACCTTCCGATATATCTTTTCAATCCGGTCCATCGATTCGTAAGCATCGCCATAGCCTGAGAAATGAATTGACTCCTTTGCACCTAATACCAGTACACCGAAATGGCTTAAGCTTTCATGAAACAAACCATGTACATGATTACGGAGATCATCATTAAAATAGATCATGACATTTCTGCAGAATATGACGTTAAATTCATTAAAAGAACGATCTGTGGCCAGATTATGCTCCGCGAAAATAATGTTGCGTTTCAAAAATGGATGAAACATTACCGAGTTATAACGTGCTGTATAATACTCCGAGAAAACACCTGTGCCACCGGCGTCCAGATAGTTTTTGGTGTACTGCTTCATTTTTTCAATTCCATACACGCCTTCTTTGGCCTGCTGAAGAGAACGTTCATTCATATCTGTCGCATAAATTCGGGATTTATCGTACAGCCCTTCCTCATGCAGCAATATAGCCATAGAATACACTTCTTCTCCCGTAGAGCAGCCCGCGTGCCAAATTCGAATATAAGGATAAGTTCTGAGTAACGGGATAACCTTTTCGCGGAACGTCCTAAACAAGCCGGGGTCTCGAAACATTTCCGTAACCGGTATAGACAGGCTTTGTATCAGTCGTTTAAACGCCTCTCGGTCATGCAGTACGTGGTGCTGCAGCTCAGAAATGGATTTCAGTCGTTCTGTATCCACATGGTGAAGAATTCTTCGTGTCAGTGAGGGGAGCGCGTAATTGCGAAAATCATAGCCGTACAATCGGTGCATCCCTTCCAACAGCAATTCAATCTCAATCTGCTCACGTTCTTTAACGATCGGCTTATCTTCTGCCGAATCTCCTGTATATGTTTGATCCCCGGATGTCATTTTATTGTTCCACTTCCTTACTTTAATTCGCGCTACCTTGCGTTCTAACATACTTACCCATTTTTTAGTATTACGAATACAACCAAACCCTCATTAGCGATAATAATTGATCTGTTTGAATTGGTTTCTTCACATAATCCGAAGCCCCTGCTTCTATACATTTGCTGCGATCATCTTTCATAGCCTTGGCCGTTAAAGCAATGATCGGCAGCTTCTCAAATTCAGGCATTTCCCTGATTCTTCTCATCGCTTCATAGCCGTCCATTTCCGGCATCATCATATCCATCAGGACCAAATCATAGCTGGAGTCACGCTCTAGAATCTCTATTGCCTCTCTGCCATTCTCAGCAAAGGTTACTTCCATGCGGTATCCCTCAAGAACACTCGAGAGAGCAAATACATTTCGAATATCATCATCGACAAGCAAAATCCGCTTTCCTTCAAACAGGGTTTCTTTGTTATAAAGCTTCTGTAAAATCTGTCTCTTGTCCTCCGGAAGATTTGCCTCTACCCGGTGAAGGAACAAGGTCGTTTCATCTAATAGACGCTCCGGTGATTTTACATCCTTAATAATGATAGATTCCGCATATTTGCGAAGCTCCATTTCTTCTTTACTGTCAAGTTCCTTACCTGTATAAATGATAATCGGCAGATCATTTAACCGGGAATTATCCCTTACCTGATCAAGCAATTCAAAGCCGGTCATATCTGTAAGCATCAAATCAAGGACCATACAGTCATATTTTACATTTTTCAGTTCGTTTAATGCTTCTGCTCCTGTGGAAACCGCCGTAATCGCCACATCATCATGATCAATCAGTTCAATAATAGCACTGCGCTGAACGTCATCATCTTCGACGATTAACAAACGTTTCAAGGATTTATCAATATAAGTTTCGATATGTGAGAAGGCATGATCCAGTGACTCATGAGTAGACGGCTTCTTGAGATAAGCGATAGCTCCCATCATCAGCCCCTGTTTGATGTCATCAATTACGGAAATGACATGTACCGGAATATGACGAGTCGACAAGTTGGCCTTGAGCTCGTTAAGCACTGCCCATCCATCCATAACCGGAAGCTGTATATCAAGAATAATAGCGTCAGGAACATAGCTTTTAGCTAATTCCAGCCCCATATCCCCCTGCAATGCAACCAATGCCTTAAACCCGCGATCCCGGGTCATATCCATCAGGATGCTCGCAAATTTCGGATCATCTTCAATAATGAGAAGCACCCGTTCGCCCTCTTTAATGTCATCCCGGTCATCCTTAATATTGTTCAAGACAGTTACAGAGGATGCCGACTGAGCTTTAACTTCAGTCTGCACCGCATTTAATATAGATCTGCCTTGAGAAATCAATGGCCCTCTGGACTCTTGGGCAGCCGCAGACTCACCATACTCAGCAGAAAGTCCGCGCTGCTCATTCATTTTAGCGTCTGAAAGCAATGGCAGATAAAGCGTAAATGTACTGCCTTTTCCTTCTATAGATTCCAGCATAATTTCTCCGCCGAGCAGACGGGAGAGCTCGCGGCTGATGGAAAGTCCCAGCCCCGTTCCTCCATATTTACGGCTCGTCGTTCCATCCACCTGCTGGAAGGCTTCAAAAATGAGATCCTTCTTATCCGGCGCGATGCCAATCCCCGTATCGGTAACCGAAAGGGCTAGGAATGGAACATCCATATCGATGTAATGAGGAAGCTCTGAATCATCTGCTTGCCTCATACTTACGGTTATAGAACCCTCTGATGTAAATTTGAATGCATTAGACAGAAGGTTACGCAGGATTTGTTTGACCCGATGACCGTCTGAGATAAAGGACTCCGGCAGCTCATCCTTCACTTCAAATGCAAGTTTCAGATCTTTGCTGAGCGCTACAGGCGCAAAGTTTTGCTGTACAAAATTCCGCAGATCCTGCAGACTGACCTTCTCATGATTGATCTCCATTTTTCCGGATTCCACTTTGGACAAGTCCAAAATCTCATCAATCATCTTCAGGAGATCTGCCCCGGATAAATAAATGGTCTGTGCATATTCTTTTTGTTTATCCGAGAGATTCCCCTCTTTATTCTCCGTAAGGAGCTGGGAAAGAATAAGCAAGCTATTCAGCGGTGTCCGCAGCTCATGAGACATGTTCGCTAAAAACTCGGATTTATATTTTGATGTAATCGAAAGCTGCATCGCTTGCTGCTCCAGCTGCCTTTTTGTCTCTTCAATCTGATCATTCTTCTCTTCAACCTGCTGCACTTGCTCTTCGAGCGCTCTCGTCTTGGCAAGCAATTCGGTATTGAAATGCTCGAGCTCTTCCTGCTGACGTTGAAGCAGTTCTTCGGAACGCTTCAGTTCCTCTGCCTGTTCGCCAAGACTTTCGTTTGAACGGCGAAGCTCCTCTTGCTGGGTCTGGAGCTCTTCAGATTGCACCTGAAGCTCCTCTGTAAGTGTCTGGGACTCGCGGAGCAGCTCTTCCACGCGCATGCGTCTGTTAATATTATTAATAATGACGCCCATATTGTTAATTAGCTGCTCAAACAATACTTTTTGTATCGTTGTGAACGGTTCAAGGGAGGCGATTTCTACAACACCTAAAATTTCATCCTCAAACACAATGGGACGGATTAAAATGCTAGCCGGTTTGGCAGATCCTAAGCCCGATCCGATGGATAAATAACCATCAGGGGCCTTTTCCAGTTCAATTACCTTTCGATCAAGCGCACTTTGCCCGACTAAACCCTCGCCAATTTTAAATGATCTACTGCAATCCTTATTACTGTCATCAAAGGCATAGGCTCCGTATCGTCTAAGCTCCTCTGGATGCTTATTCTCATCGTGAAGATATACAGCGCCATATTTTGCAGAGAGGATCGGGGCAAATTCACTTATAAACAGTTGAGCCACCTGCTGGGTAGACCCTATGCCTCTTAACATTTCGGTAACACGGGCCATATTGGCATTCAGCCAGCTCTGGTCCTCTTGAGCCCTCAAATAGTCCTGTTCAATTTGCTGCTTCTCTTCCAGATCAATCGCTATATCTTTAAAGACTTGGGCGATGTCACCAATCTCATCCTTGGAATTGATTTTAATTCTTTTAATCGTCCGAAATCTTCCCTTACCAAAGCTTTGTATCATCATGGAAACTGTATTTAAACCTTTAGTAATACTTGGAATAACCCATAAAATAACTCCCAAAGCAACAAGCAATCCCGCTACCAGCAATACAGTCAGCCATTGCACAGACCTGTTCATTTCTGCATTTGCTTCTTTGATTTGTTCATCAATTAAAAGATCCTGGAAGTTATTGAGGTCCGTTAAAACACTCATCGTATTCTGCTGAGCGGCAGTACCCGTGTTATTCCGCAGGTTCGAGGCTGCTGCGTATTCGCCAGCTTCAAGCAGGTCCACAAGACGGTCAGCATAACTCGTATAATCCCTTATATTCGCTGAAGCTTGGTCTACAAGACTACGCTCTTCAGCAGTACTTGCCCGCTCTGATACTTCGCCAAGCTGTACAGTTATACTCGATTTAACCTCTTCCAGTCTTTGACTCAGTACATCCGTTGAATTTGTGTTCGGATTTAACAAGGCTGTCGCAATATAAGTTGCCATATTATTTACATTTGCACGCACCCCGGATGTATTCCTCGTCTTCATATACCGGTCATTGTACAGTTCATCGATTTCAGTTCTCATACTGCTGGTTGTATTAAAGCTAACCAAGGTAAGAACGAGTAATATAGCCATTAGTGCACTGAAGCCTATCAGCAATCGAGTGCGTATCTTCATACTGTTATTCTCCTTTTAATGTGATCCATACTAAGCAAATATCATCTTCATGCTCCTTCAAAACGTTCTCACTAAAGAAGGTTTTGCGCATTTTTTGCTCATCCCAAGCATGCTCTTTGCCAAAGCATTGTTTTAAAAATGATAGCTGCTCCTCTGTTTCTCCTTCGGCAGCTTCCAGTAATCCATCCGTAAACATCGCGATATGGCTGTCGCCTTTGTAATAAATAGTCTCTGTCTTTGCGTCCATTGTTTCAAACAAACCTACCGGATGCGTGACACTAGCAAGTGAATGAACGGCCCCGTCATCTTCAAACAAAAGCGCAGGCGGATGCCCTGCATTGACATAATCTATTCGTTTTTCATTCGTATCCACCACAAGATATACGGCCGTAAAGTAATATTGTACGAGCTGCTCATCAAGGTACAGCTGATTGAATCTTCGGTTCAGCTCCTGGATGACCTTGTCAGGGTTCACATAAGTGGTTACTGTATCTTTTAAGACCGATGCAATGAACATGCAAAATAAAGAGGAAGAAATGCCGTGTCCCATCATATCAAGCAGGATGACGCCGTAACGCCCATTCCCAAGTGAATACCAGGAATATAAATCACCTGCAAGCTCTGCAGAAGGCTGATATAATGCATTAACCTCGAATTGAGACTCCTCAATTGCAGGGCTTAACACTGCGTTTTGTACCAGACCGGCTAGTTTAAGCTCGTCCTGGATGCGCTTATCACGCTCCTTGCGCCAATCCTTCTCCTGCTTCAATCGCAAAGCCAAACGAATTCGGGCCATCAGCTCAACCTTATTAATTGGCTTGGTTACATAATCCGTCGCACCTACATCCAGTGCTTCGGCCAGCTTTTTAGAATCGCCTACAGCAGTAACCATAATGATCGGGATATCTTTAAGGTGCGGATACCGCTGCACCACTCCGCAGGCTTCAATTCCGTCCATTTCAGGCATCATCATATCCAGCAGGATGAGATCAATATCGCTAGCTTTTGGCTCCTCCTGATTCTCGCCCACTTTAATTCCCAGAAAATCAAACATTTCAAATGCAGAGCTGGCGGTTACGATATTTTTATAATCTTCTTTTTTTAATATTTCACGAATAATAATGACATTTGTCGGGTTATCATCAACGATTAGTATTTTCATAGCCCTCTCCTTTTTGTAAGAAGCCAAATAAGAAATTAACAATTAAATTCCATTAACAATGATTATACAATGATTTACACCTCTCGGCAGTCCCAATAAAAGTAAATAGGTAAAATGGTACTACTCCTATTATTTTCTATTATAAAGAACGGTCGCTTTGAGAATGATAGATTCTGTGCTTCTTCATAAATTTTTCATAGCTTTTCTTTAAACGCACAGAAGGAATGGGACTTATAGTCCCATTCCTTTCCTCAAACTATATAATTTTTCCAAATTTATTAAGCAAGTCTTTACTCGTCTCGCTTGGCGATAACAAGCACTTTTCCTTTGTCCAATTCTTTTTCGTAATAATCAGCCTCCGCTTCCGTATAGCCCATCGAAACGATTTTGGCACGGAGCTCATCTCCTCGAGAGCGGAATAAATTTGCAAGGGAGTCAAACATCCCTTCTTCTTTGATGCCAATCTCTTTGGCATCCGCCTTATCCGCTATTCGATCTGTTCGATCCTGATCATGTGCCAAAACAAAAATATTATTAGTCATATATCCGGTCAGGCGAAGCTCTTTCGCGGCCTCAACAGCTTGAATTCCGTTCTCAACTACTTTTGCATAAGCCTTTTCATTTGTAGTACTCATGGCATTCACGCTCCTTTTCAGATAATTCAACTATTATTCATTAACCCATGCTCCAATAAGTGAAACAATTATTTTTACGAAGTAAAATCGTCAAAGAATTCCACATGCTGTAACTTACCGTTATCTGGATTTAAGTACACCTTTATAGCATGATGATCTCTAATATAAACCTCGCCATCATCTGCAACAAAATCGGGCTCTCCTAATGCTTCTTTTATACTCTCAGGTGTCATCTCCATATAATCGTTATTTACCTTCAAGTAAGCTGCATCTTTATTAACCCGTACATAGCACACGATGCCATTGTTTATACCAACAAGCATATCATTGTAGATATATTCTGTACTGCCAAGCAGTCGGTCTTCTTGAAGTCTCAGTGGCTGACCGTGACTGGCAATAAGATCTGCTTCCGTATCATATAAAGAAACATCATTCACCGTTTCGTAAGAAAAAGCCTCTTCTGATTGAATATATGCAAGCTCTGCTGTGGAGCTCCCTTGCCCTACAACAGCAGGATCAGCTGCCGGTTGAACGGAAAAGGGAGATGTTAACACCAGCATTAATAAAGCCATTTGTAACATAGACCTCACCCTTTCTTCTTCTCCATGCGCTGCACCATTTTAAGCAGGATTAATGCGACTATTCTACTTGCGGAATCTACTCCATGTATCAGCTGCGATGTCTACATAATTCAACCATTTCTTAGATGACACGTTATCATGGTGAGCCAGGGTCGGCGTCGTCATGCCTGGTGAAGGCAGCGCTTTGGTATAGCTAGTATCGCCTGCTCTGCCTGATGCTGTAACGGTATTACCCTCTTTTTTCTTCTGTAGCTTATTCATAAGTGTTGTCGACACTTGTTTGGCCGCGTCTGTTACCTCGGTTAGAATCTCTCCTAAGTTCTTTACTGATGTGACAACTGGATCAATCTGCTTCATCTTATGTTCTACATCAGCTGTAATGTCGTTAGCATGCCGAACAGTTTGCTTCACTTCATAACCCAGCTCGTCAATCGTTCCCCGAACTTCCTGAAGCGTCTTCGACACATTGTCGAGAGATACTTGAACCGTCTTTAAGGTCTTAATCAGGAATACAACGAGGACCGCAAATGCTATGGCAATAATAAGAACACTAACTTCTATCATGGGAACAACCTCTCTTTCGCTCTTGTTTAAAGTGTGTTATTCCATAGTTACCCGGCCTTTCCGCCCTCGAAACAAACTCTATAAAAAGTTAAAAACAGTTTTCAATGCGTATTATTTGAAAGAAAATTTGAGACAATATCTTCTAGCTGCCGTATTTGTTTCGGTCTAAATGTTACGGGTTAATGACAACTACACACGAGGAACGATAACGATAACGACAATCATCGTACCTCTGCCAAAACGGAAAGGGTGAACTACTATGCTAAAATGGACTCTTATTTTTCTTATCGTAGCAGTTGTAGCCGGTATCTTCGGTTTCTTCGGTATTGTTGAAGCTGCTGCATCGATCGCAAAAGTCTTGTTCTTTATTTTCCTTGTATTGTTTGTCATTTCTCTCTTCTTCGGAAGAAGTCGATCGCGTTAACCGGACAAGCTGTGAGACAACAATAAAATACGTAGTCTAAAATGACCAAAAAACCTTGCTGCAGCAAGACTGTATATCTATGAAAACAGTCTTAATCCAGCAAGGTTTTTTTGTGCTTTTAAAAAATAAGAAGTAGCAAACGATACTAAAGAATCATTTTAAGTACTAGGTAAATGTTCTTTGGATAAATAATGAAATTATTGTTATAATTTGTGTTTCATAACCTAACTTGCCTGGTTATTGATAAGGCATACACAGCAACTACATAATCCTAAGGAGGAAATTCCAAATGAAAAAAATGATCAGCTTTACCGCAGCACTCGCTCTAACAGCTTCCTTGGCAGCAGCAGCCAGCGCACAAGAGGTTACTCCAGCTACAGAAACGACAGAAACCGAAACTCCATCGACGATTTCTGTAAGCGTTGACGGCAACACAAATACAGATGGAACTGTATCTGACAATGTATACGGTGAACCCATTGTTGCCCCAGGAGATGGAATCGACCTTCCTCTTTTGCCACTAGAACTGAATAGGGTTACTTATTTCTATGATGCTCCTAACGGCACTCCTTTCGGAGCACTAAGTCCTCAGTACGTTTCCGTTACAGGTGACCGAGTTACAGATCTGAATACTGGAGATGTATGGGTAGAAATTTACACTTGGAAAGGCCTTGGATGGGTCAATATGGGGATGATGTAATCCCATAACATAAAACAAGAGGGAGCTCGATCTGCTGTCATCTTTGACAGAGAGGAGCTCCCTCTTATTTTGTTTATAGATTAAATTTGAGCTTCCTTTGGCTCCACATGGACATGAACATGCATAATATTATGATGTCTTCGCATATTCTCCTCGATTGTATCGCTGATCTGATGCCCTTCTACAATACTTAGATCCGCATTCACTTCTACGACGACGTCCACCATGACATGGCTTCCATACAATCTGGCTTTTACATCCTTAATACCTTGCACACCGGGAGTTCTGGCTACTGTCGTTCTTAAATCGTGCAGCTGATCCTCATCAAATCCATCTGTCAAACTATGTGTCGACTCACTAAAAATATCCCATGCTGTCTTACAAATCAGTATACCTACAATAAATGCCGCGACCGTATCCATCCATGGCAAGCCAAACTGGGCACCAATAACCCCTATAGCTGCACCGACACTGACAAATGCATCCGACAAATTATCCTTGGCAGCAGCCATCAGGGCCTGACTTTTAATTTGCTTGGCTAATTTGCGGTTATACATATACACTCCGATCATCACAACCGCAGCTACGGCTGCAACCGCCGCAGACCATACATTCGGCACCGCTTTTGTTCCTTCAAAGAAGGAACTGCCTGCATCGATTAACACTTGAATACCGACCATTGCCATAATAAATGAGGCTACAAGTGCAGCAACCGTTTCCGCTCGGAAATGACCATAGGCATGATCCGAATCCGGCGGCTTCCGAGAGATTTTCAGCCCGATCAGCACCGCAATCGAGGCAACGATATCCGTTAAGTTGTTAAATCCGTCAGCCTTTAGAGCACTTGAATTAAATGCAAAGCCGCAAAAGAGCTTAAAAGCGGACAGTACGAGGTAAGCAGCGATGCTGATCCATGCCCCGCGCTCCCCCTTCTTAATATCTTCATATGCGTTCAACCGAAATGACACTCCTTTTTTTGCTGCGTAGACGTAAGCGAGAGTCGCATTACTAATGTATGTAGTAAATTACTGGCTCACTCTACAAAGAATGAAGTATTTGAACATACCTTACGAACACTTCATCCGGCCTTACAAGCACGCGTTATAGTCTAAACAATCGTTTCATCATGTTACCAAACCGGTGCCGTGTGGGTCTATAGAAACAGTGTTGCCAAGCGGCATTGCTGTGGGGTTAACGAAACAGTGTTGCTTTATGGCAGTGCTATAAGTCTAACGAAACTTTATTTCACTAGTGCAAAAATGAGATTTGTATTTCGTTTGCTCTAACCTATTCTTTCCCTTGTTTGAGGATTTAAAAACGTATAAAATTAAGATGAATTGTTGTGTATACTTACATAAGAATTCAACCGGGCAAATGGATTCTTGAGCACAGAGGAGGGACTATATACATGAGCGAAAATAATGAACCGCGCAAAATTAGCTTAGCTGATGCAGTTAAACAAAAGCTGGCACAAAAGAAAGAACAGAACGCTGGAAACCGCGGCGGCGGCTTCCAAAATAACAGCACAAAAAAATTAACAAGCCAAAACAACAAAAAACCAAACAATCAGCGTCGTCGCACAGGCGGATCATAATATTGGTCCTTCTTGATCTAACCGCGTGCCGCTGGCTGAACGCAAAAAGTCCGTATTCCCGAAAGAATTGTTAGAACGTGTACATAACAATTCATTCGCTGGAATACGGACTTTTTATATTAAAAGATCTTAGGCTTCAACTGGATACATTTGTGCACGCAGCTGCTTCACTTCATCATTCTCGAGATACTCATCATAGCTCATTTGACGATCGATTACCCCTGTCGGCGTAATTTCGATAATACGATTAGCAATCGTTTGGATGAACTGATGGTCATGGGATGTGAACAGAATTGTTCCATCAAAATCAATCAAACCGTTGTTCAGCGCTGTAATGGACTCTAGATCAAGGTGATTCGTCGGCTCATCAAGAATAAGAACGTTAGCGCCGTTCAGCATCATTTTGGCCAGCATACAGCGAACCTTCTCACCACCGGACAACACGCTGGCTTTTTTCAGTGCTTCTTCACCGGAGAACAGCATGCGTCCGAGGAATCCGCGCAGGAAGGTTTCTTCCTGATCCTTGGAATACTGACGCAGCCATTCAACCAGGTTCATGTCAACACCCTCAAAATATTTGGAGTTGTCTTTCGGGAAGTACGCCTGCGATGTAGTTACACCCCATGCATATTCACCCGCATCTGCTTCAGTTTCACCCATCAGCACTTCGAACAAAGTCGATTTCGGCAAACCGTTTGGTCCGACAAACGCGATCTTATCACCTTTATTAACAACAAAACTTAATTCGTTCAATACGTTCTCATCTTCAACCGATTTGCTCAGACGGTCAATCGTCAGAAGCTGTTTGCCTGCTTCACGCTCCGGCTTGAAGTTAATGAACGGGTACTTACGGTTTGATGGACGAATATCATCCAGCTGAATTTTTTCGAGCTGCTTCTTACGGGAAGTCGCCTGTTTGGACTTCGATGCGTTAGCCGAGAAGCGCTGAATGAACGCTTGAAGTTCTTTCATCTTCTCTTCTTTTTTCTTGTTCGCATCACGCTGCAGCGCAAGCGCCAGCTGACTGGATTCATACCAGAAATCATAGTTACCTACATAAAGCTGAATTTTACCAAAGTCAATATCCGCGATATGCGTACATACTTTATTCAGGAAGTGACGGTCATGGGATACCACAATTACAGTACCTTCATAATCCATCAGGAAGTTCTCAAGCCACTGAATAGATTCCAAGTCCAGATAGTTGGTAGGCTCATCGAGCAGCAGGTTGTTGGGGTTACCAAACAAAGCTTGTGCCAAGAGTACACGTACCTTTTCGTTACCGCTCAGTTCCGCCATTTTTTGTTCATGCATTTCACGCGAAATGCCAAGGCCGATAAGAAGCGCAGCTGCATCTGGTTCTGCATCCCAGCCGTTAAGCTCAGCAAACTCGCCTTCCAGCTCCCCCGCACGGAGACCATCCGCTTCTGAGAAATCAGATTTCGCATAGAGGGCATCTTTTTCCTTCATAATTTCGTAAAGACGGGTGTGGCCCATAATAACTGTTTCAAGTACCGGATACTCATCATAAGCATAATGGTTCTGCTTCAACACTGCCATCCGCTCGCCTGGTGTCATGTGAACTTCACCTTGGTTTGCTTCAATCTCTCCGGACAAAATTTTCAAAAACGTGGATTTCCCTGCGCCATTAGCCCCGATGAGGCCGTAGCAGTTGCCTGGGGTAAACTTGATGTTTACATCTTCAAAAAGTGCACGTTTACCGTAGCGGAGCGTTATGCCGCTTGTACTGATCATTAAACATACCATCCTTTATATAAAATTAAATTGTTCATGCATCCTGTGATTTTTACATTCCATGCAAAATCCTCATATAACTGGTAATGATAAGGCAAGAAAGTGTAAGCCTTTTTCTACCCGTATGGCAACATATTATAGCATAAATAACGCGCAATTTCTCAATAAACAAAAGAAAGAAGCATCAAATTGATGAAGCCAGCGGTTTATTCAGGTACAATAATGAGGTACACTCAAATTTCAAATGAGTTCAGTGCCTCTTCTTCCTTTAAATACAAGGGAGTGAATTGGCTACAATAAACGAAGAACATAGAACGGAGGTCTTATTCAATATGAAAATTATATCCATTGAGCCTACCCCTAGTCCCAATACAATGATGCTGCATCTTGATGAGCAGCTTGAGGCAGGCATTCGTCGAACATATACACTTGATAATGAGCGCTCTGCTCCTGCCTTCATCCGTCAAATGCTTCACATTCCCGGTGTAAAAAGTGTATTCCATACCGCTGGATTTGTTGCACTTGACCGTAAAGGGAATGCTGACTGGACCGCCATCCTTGGTGAAGTCCAGGAAAGGATGGGTCAAGAAGGAGCGCAGCTTCAGTGGGCTGAGACGGATCAGGCAGACGGAGAGCATTTTGGTGAAGCTCAGGTATTTGTCCAGTTCTTCCGCGGAGTGCCGATGCAAATCAGAGTCAAAGCCGGCGGACAAGAAGAACGTATTTCTCTCTCCGACCGTTTCGTTAAAGCCGTTACAGAAGTCGCATCTGCCACGCTGATCAAAGAGCGGAAGCTGACCGATTATGGTGTGCGTTATGGAGAACTGCCTGATATAGCTCGAGAGGTTGAACAAGAGCTTGAAGCTGCCTTTCCTCCGGAAAGACTCCAAAAAGTGATTGAACAAGCTATTGCCCATGGTACCAATCAAGAAGAATTTGTCGAGCAGCGCCGGGATCTTACGGATGAAGAAATACGGTCTGCTCTTCAAAACGAGGACTGGCGTGTTCGTTATGCTGCGCTTGATCAAATGGAGCCTACAGCGGAACGAATCGATCTGATTCACACTGCGCTGAAAGACGATAAAATGCAAACTCGGCGTCTTGCTGTCGTCTACCTGGGTGATCTTAAGACACCGGAAGCTCAGGAGCTATTATATGAAGCCATGCAGGATAAATCCCCTGCCGTACGCCGGACTGCAGGAGACACTTTGTCGGATATCGGCGATTCAGAGGCAACACCCGTTATGATTACGGCGCTTAAGGATACAAGCAAGCTTGTACGCTGGCGTGCAGCCCGTTTCTTATATGAAGTAGGTACGGAAGAAGCCAAAGATGCTCTAGAAATTGCAGCAGAGGATCCTGAGTTTGAAGTCAGCCTGCAGGCAAAAATGGCACTTGAACGGATTGAGTCCGGAGAGCAGGCAGCCGGAACGGTATGGCAGCAAATGGCTGGCCGTAAGCGGGATTAATCTTCATTAAATCCTCACATAAAAAGGAAGATTCTACTATTGATTTCCGAGCAGTTCTTCCTTTATACTGAAGTCTGTTTTTAAGCAACTGAATAAAGATACGCCTCATCATACATAGGTGAGGTAGAGGTCGCGGTTACGATGAGTAAACCGGAAGAGGCATAAGAGCTGCCGTATGGATTCCGTGTTGAAAGGCGTACCCGCCGAAATCTGTTTGAGTACCGCTCTGTGAAACGTACTCCAGGTTGGGGCTGCTAGATCCGAAAGGAGCAGAACTGTCATAGCGAAAGCTATGTTGAGCTATCTTAACGTTTAAAGTATGGTGCGGAAGTTAAAAATATAGACCGCGGGTACAAGCCAGCGGTCTTTTTGTTTTTTCCCCAGCATACGCAAGCGAAAATTAAAGGAGTGTGCAAGAAGAAATGCAACAAGAAACTACAGGTCCTGCTTTGAATAAAGGGCTTAAAGCAAGGCATATGACGATGATCGCCCTTGGCGGATCTATCGGTACCGGCTTGTTCCTCGCCAGCGGAGGAGCTATCGCAAGTTCTGGTCCCGGAGGTGCACTCATCGCCTATGCTGCAGTCGGCATTATGGTTTACTTTCTAATGACCAGCCTTGGCGAGCTGGCCACCTTCATGCCGGATTCCGGCTCATTCAGCACTTATGCTACAAGATTTGTAGATCCCTCTCTCGGGTTTGCGCTGGGCTGGAACTTCTGGTATAACTGGGCAATTACAATTGCAGCTGAATTATCAGCAGCAACGATTATTCTGAAATATTGGTTTCCGGACAGCAACTCTACGCTATGGAGTCTTGTCTTCCTGCTGTTGCTCATCGGATTAAATGTTCTCTCCGTCAAGGGTTACGGAGAATCTGAATACTGGTTTGCACTTATTAAAATTGTTCTTGTCATTGTGTTTTTGATTGTCGGGGTCATGATGATCTTCGGTATTTTGGGAGGAGAAGCGACCGGCTTCGAAAACTTTACGATAGGAGATGCACCTGTACATGGCGGCTTCTTCGCACTTCTCGGTGTATTTATGGCAGCAGGGTTCTCTTTCCAGGGAACTGAGCTTGTAGGGGTAGCTGCAGGGGAGAGTGAAAATCCCCGCAAAAATGTGCCGCGTGCCATTCGTCAAATCTTCTGGCGTATTCTGATTTTCTATATCTTAACGATTCTGGTGATCGGTCTGATTATTCCTTATTCTGATCCAAACCTTTTGAACTCAGATTTGGAAGCAATCAGTGTCAGCCCGTTCACGCTGGTATTCGAGAAAGCTGGCTTTGCCTTTGCTGCTTCTGTTATGAATGCGGTCATCCTGACATCTGTATTGTCTGCCGGTAATTCCGGGATGTTCGCTTCAAGCCGTGTGCTGTACGCGCTGGCGAAGGATGGAAAGGCACCGCGTATTTTTGGAAAGCTCAACAAACGAGGAATTCCGGTATATTCACTCTTGCTTACAGCATTAATCGGAATGCTTGCCTTCCTTGCCTCCCTGTTTGGCGACGGCGTTGTATATACCTGGTTGCTTAACGCGTCCGGAATGTGCGGATTTATTACTTGGCTCGGAATTTCTATCAGTCATTATCGTTTCAGAAAAGCTTATGTTGCCCAAGGCAGAGATTTGAATGATTTGCCTTTCAAAGCTAGATGGTTCCCATTCGGTCCAATCTTTGCATTTATACTTTGCATGATCGTTATTCTCGGTCAGGCTCTGACGCTCGACCTGAGCAATGTCAGCTGGCTGGATCTTGCAGCTACCTACTTTACCATTCCACTGTTCCTGGTGATTTGGCTTGGTTACAAGTGGAAGCATAAAACAAAGGTCATTCCACTAAAGGAATGTAATTTTGAAACAAATCAGTACTAAGAAATAAAAATGAAGCCTATCCTCGGCCCTTTGACCAGGATAGGCTTTTTTCGCATTACTTCCAGTTTACTTTAACTTTAAGATCGCCCGTATCTTCGAAATCAGATACATAATAGGAAATCGACTTAATTCCAATTGTGTAGAGCTCTTTGAGTGAAGCGTATAATTCTTTTTCGTTTCCATCATATCGGAACAATACGGACTGTTCTCCACTGTCCAGCTTCGATTGTACCAATTGATTCAGCTCCTTAGAATTATGAACAATCTCCTCTTCATTGTATAAACCATAATTCAGGGTTTCGTAAAGACGCTGATACACTGGATACTTCGCATCGTTGCTCTGTTTAAGCAGCTGAATGGCTTCACGATAAGGTGTCTTGGATGTTGGATAAATGCCTTCTTTCCAGGTATGGTCCTGCCCCATCTCTTCATCGGTCAGCATATAATAGTTATAGCTGACTTTCCCCGGCTGATCCGGTGTAGGATCGTCCCATGTCGTATCCATATGATACCATTTTCCGTCTAACAGCAGCAGATTCCATGCATGCAGCTGCCCTCCGGCATGGCCCTCAATGATTCGATTCTTAATCCCTGCTTCTGTAAGCAGCTTATAAGTAAGCAGCGAATAACCTTGACACACCGTACTTCCTGTTGTGAGTCCATCATAGGCTGTATATTTCTGCATGGATTCATCATAAGCCAGATTCAGAACGACAAAGTTATGAATAGCTTCTATCTTTTCATGATCATTCATGCCCGGCTTGATAATGTCCTTCAGAATTTGGGCCACTCGGGAATTTACATAAGCGGTTTGTTCCATCGATTCCCGGTATTTAAGCTCAATGTTCACTTCAGCTGATATATTCGTACCCTTATAGTGATATGCATAGCTTTTCAGCGTGTATTGAATATAAGAATCACTTTTCATTGCTTTTTCAATAGCCTGCTGCAGTGTAGCCTTTAACGTTTTTATTTTACCTTTATAAGTAAAAGTAAGCTTTTCTGTTCTATCAGCCATTGCATTCGTGAGAACCTTATGCAATCCCTCAGAAGTGATGACGTTTTCATTTGAAGCGGCGTATAAGGTATGCAGATGAACTGACCGGGGGATGGCTCCTACAAGTACGATACCTAGCAACATGACAATAAATAATCCTAATCGTCGTTTTCTCATTGGTCATCCTGCCTCTCTTCCGGTATTCAATCAATGTCCGGCAGAAATATTGTAGCACAAACCCTCTTAGCATCCTAAGTTCTAGTTTTGTCGATGAGACTCGAAAAAAGCTTCCCTATACAGGGAAGCCTATTCTTTAATCATATTCAATTCATTTCAATTTAGTTCCATATACTTTGGATTTGTAAAAAATAAATTAGTAATATCGATAAGACCATTCATTATTCATAAAATAATCCAGTTTACCTTGGAGTTCTGCAAGCCGGTCCAGGACCTCGGCAGCTTCAGCTACCGTTACAGGACGATCTGGAAGAAACCTGCCTTCCACGAGAGGAAGGATTCCCAGCCTAATGGCTAATGAAGCAGCTCCCTTATCTTTAATTTGGGAGGCATCAGCTACATTTGGCAAATCAGTTCCTTGCTGATAGAACTTCGCCAGCTTGTCGTACTGCAGCATCCCGATAATCATTTCAGATAATTGACCTCTTGTTATTTGGCTGTTTGGATCGAAGTTCTCTTCAGGGTTCGGTTCGACCCATGATAGCTCAGCGAGCCTATTTATAATCGTAAAATAGGGACTTTCCACATCGATATCGGCAAATGGATTCATAGCATCACTAGAATAGTAATTATTCGTCTCGACATACGGATCTACTGCACGAGCAAGATAGGTATACCAGTCACCTTTAGTTATGGTTTGTTCGGGTTCGATTTTCCCCTCTTCATTTGGAACAAGTACGTCATGAGAAATCATGCGCTCAAGAACGGCTTCTGCCTGATGACCGGAAATATCAATTGCCTCACTGCTAACGTCGCTCCGCTCCTGTGAGTACATTTCACGCCATTTCCCCGATTCTCCATCAATGAATTTGGCTCCGTAATACTGTGTATCTTCCATCATAGGCATATAAACAAGCTTTACTGTAGGCGGAACATTCTCTCCTGATGAGTAATAACCACCATACTCTTGATATCCAAGTACAATTTTAGCTGCATCCAGATATAATGCAGTTGCTTCCTCTACTGAAATTTTCGGTTCTTTTTCTTTAGGTAGTTTGTCCAACTCCGCATTTAAATTGGAATAAAAAGTAGTCACTTCTCCGGACTTCTTCATTGAAATGTTCACACTGTCTCCCGTGACTGAAAGACCATTCAGATATCGGCTAAAACTAAAGCTGTAACTATCATTCGTGGAACGAATCTGACTTAGCTTAAGCTCTTTCGCTGCATTAGGTACAAGAGCAAGCACAAGCTCGGTGGCTTGATCGCGTGCTGCTTGATCTGAGATGGCTTTCCCCGTTTCCTTTTCTCCCTCTTGCCCAAAGCGATTCCACACATAGTAATCCATAACTCGTCCTGTTTCAGAATCAACCTGAATACTGATGTCATTACTGAAACCATAGGCTGCGGAACTACTTTCTTGTGCAAACCGTAAACTCCATACTTTTTGGACAGCCCCTCTATTACTAGTCGTGTCAAGGCGTACATCCGTTACGGTCTTTTCTTTCAACCATGGAAAGTGCTTCTTCACTAGTGTAACCGCCTCATCACCGCTCAAAGGCTTGGCAGCGGGATTAAACGAAACACCTTCATTAGGAAGGGCCTCATTTACATTCTGCACTTCAATCTGATCTCCAGGCGAATACAGATCAATCATCTTCCCAGTTGCCGCATCAATACTCCCAATTCCTGAAGAGGAAGGGACGTACCCTAAATGATATTCACTACTACGCCCATAATTACCATAAGATAAAGGGATATAGGATAAGTTGAGATCCAGGTTTTCCTTGAATAAAGCTTCCGCTTCAGTCTGTGTAACCTTTGGCGTCGGCGAAGGATAGGTGCCGACTACGGAAGAACGGGAGTAACTGGTCACTTTGCCGGTATCCCGAATATTGATATATACAACGTTTCCGCTTGCGGGAAGACCGTTTACGTTAAGCTGATATCTGAATGCATAATTTGAACGACCAAAAAGAGGATTGATCCCCTCATCCGTTGCATCCAATGAGGTGTAATCATCTTTTTTCAAGCCGGGAATTGCTTTTTGAATAAAGCCATCGCTGATCTCTTTTGCTTTTTCTTTCGATATCCGCTCTTCGGATTCTTCGTTTAACAGCAAAAATTCAGGCAAATGCGCTTGTAGAACCTCACCCGTTTGGCTGGACACGGAAGCGCTGAAGCCAGTGGTTGAATTCCCCCGAGTGACAGAGTAAGACAACTCCCAGTTCTTTTCTACTGGTGCCGGGTAAGTATTGTTTGAACCCAATTGAACGGAGCTTAGTTTTGCCTTGGAAAGCTCAGGAAACAGCTTAAGGACATTTTTATGTGCAGTTTCGGAAGAAATTTTCGCCCCCTCCGGAATTTTGTTATCCGTTAGGCTAACTGCTGCCGCTTCGCTAACTTCAGTTTGAGCAGCCGATACTTCCTGAATTGCGCCTTGCGTATGTACACCAAGCATGACAGCCAGAGCAGCTGCCGCTACCTTCTTGATGGAAGGTGATTTTTTGTCCTGATTCAATCCTACCTCTCCTTTCGTTTTTCCAATCTGTGCCATTATATCATAATAGAAACTAGAAGATTCCTGATTTTCCATAAATTTAATATCTAACTTTTTTGATTCTGTTACGTTCCTTTCAAAAAAGAAAAGCCTGCTATAAGGAACGAGAGGCTTAGAGCTAAGCCCTTCATGCTTACACACGGCTTTATTTATAAAATCATCTTTACTGTAATGTAAAAAACACTTCACTACACTCTACCATAACTCCTCTTAACGCAAAACCCTGTCCTGCAATTTTTCTCTTAAATATTTCTGGTTATAAAGCATACTTGGATGCGAAGGGTGATAGCTGAGAGCCAGTTCATTATGATAGTTTGCCTGCTCTAGATTACCCAGCCGGTCATAGCAAACACAAAGCTGCAGATGCGGAATCCATGTCCAGGAAGACTCATCTATGTTAGCAAGCGGATCAGCCGGTCTCTTAAGGTCTACAGCTGTCTCATACCAATGGATGGCCTTATCCCATTCCATTCGTTCTGCAAAATAGGCTCCGACTCTGCAGCAGGCTTCTGCTCTTGGCACCGCATACGCAAATGATCTTAACAGCGCCGCAAGCTCCTGTGTTTTGTTACCAAGCTTTCCTTCACATTCTGCCAGCCTCAAGCAGGCTGACAAATTGTCCTCCACCCAGCCGTTCCCCGAGT
This sequence comes from Neobacillus mesonae, assembly GCA_023715865.1. Lineage (GTDB taxonomy): Bacteria > Bacillota > Bacilli > Paenibacillales > Paenibacillaceae > Paenibacillus. Next base: position 83,134 of record JAMBOW010000010.1, on the reverse strand, counting down.
CAAGAAACCGGGTATACCAGCGAACAGCATCCTCATTGAGACCATGATCTCTCAGCTCATTAGCATAGTAATACTCATCCCGGGCAGTGAATTCCGTTCCCTGTTCCTCCAGTCTCTTGTAAATACGTAAGTTGCGATCTGTGTATTCCTTCTCTTTTTTATGCGTCACTGCGATATCTGTATGAACAATGTTGCCGGATACAGCAAGATATTCATGTACAGCTCCATGCCACTGAAACCCCCGCTCCTTTCGGACCAGCCGATTTCTCCTCAGCTTATGGCTTACATTGCCTGACCCGTCAAACGCAAGGTGATATTCCATAGACAGTCCGTCAATGGATGGATCAAGTCGTTCCTTCCATTGAAGCAGCTGCTGTCGATCCTTCTCCTCAAACACATCATCCGCATCTAGCCACAAGATGTATTCCCCTTCCGCCTGACGGAAAGCGAAATTGCGTGCATCCGCAAAATGATCCTTCCAGATAAAATCTACAATCCTGCACCCATAGCCTTTAGCAATTTCACGCGTCCGATCGGTCGATCCCGTATCGACGATTACAATCTCGTCTGCGATCTCCCTTACGGAATCCAGACATCTCGCCAAAGCATTCTCTTCGTTCTTTACGATCATACACAGACTTACGAGAATATACTTGTCTTCCTTTTCATCTTCAGTTGAATGTCTTAATGCCGATTCAATAAAAGTCTGCACCCCATCTAGATCCGATTCCCTATAAATATGATAGGCCGGATAATACGTATCTACATAAAGCTTGATTCCTAAAGCCTGAGCCCTGACACAGAAATGGCGGTCTTCTCCCCATAAGTTAAGGTTCGGTATACGGGCAAAACGCACCCCCTTTTCAAGCGCTGACTTTCGGATTAACGTACAGGCTCCAAGACCGCCTACTTCGTATCTTCCCTTCTTGCGCAGCTTTCTCATAAATTCTGAGCTTCGTCTCTGTTTCTCTTCTTCCGTAAGCTGCTCATATCGGCTTTCTTCATATAATGTGTACTCATCCCTCAGCCATACCTGCGGCATTTCGATCGTTTCCGGCTGCCAGCGCGTCCAGAAGATATTTGCCACAACCTCTTCCTCACCTGACAATAGCTGGATCAGAGAAGCCGGGTGAAGCACCAAATCCGAATCCAGAAGAAAGAGGGCGTCATATCCAGCCTCCAATGCGTAAGATAGAATCCAATCTTTAAAGGCGGCTACCCTCCATATGTACTCTTCAGGCCAGTAATGACCGTATTCATTGCGAGTATATACCTGCCCCGTACTAGGCTCTGTCTCAGTCTGTGTATGGGCATACGCCTCTCTCTCGGCATTTCCGGGCTCCGCCAAAGAGGAGATGGACACTTCAGCCTCTCTCGTATTCCCCCGCTGTATCTCCTGCTTCTTTGGCTGCTCTATTGTCTTCGCTTTTACAACTTTCCCCCCACACTTCCGCGCAAACGCTCTAAGCTGCCTTGCAGATGCCTGATCTTCGTTATCATCGATAAACAAATAACTGATTGCTGTCTCATCTTCCAGCACGGAGAGTGAGGACAGAGAGGTTAAGAAAGCTTTTAATATACCCGGAGACTGACGTACAGGACTTGCAATAAGGATTCGCTGCAGAGCTGCCATAGAAATGTTTGTCCTCCTTTATTATGAGTTCCATGGTACAAGGACTGGTTCCATGTCCAAAATGGATTCATACTGCTCCTTCCAGCCGTATTTTGCCTCGGGGTCCAGCTTCCTGTATCGCACATATTTGTGCAGTCTGTCCTCCCTCCTGGCCCAGCCGTAATGCTGGATTCGAGCATGGTGACAAATATAGGGGAACTCGAAAATATTCAGTGGGAATCTACCGCAATGCTGCGGAGTTTCCTTCCATATATACGTAAGCGCCGGGTTCAATTTGACCATAAAGGGACGATAGGTTTGGTGAGCACGCCAGTATGGATCCTCTCGATAATGCGTCTCGTTCCACATATCAAATAAGCGGAAATAGACCGCCTTGTGCTGTCCTTTCGTCATTTCGTACCTTCCTTCTCCAAAGCTGTCGTCCAATATTTCATCTGCATCAAGATTAAGAATCCAATCGGCTCCTGCCTGGACCGCTGCCTCCCACTGCTGCTTGCGAAGGGACACTTCATCCGAAAAATGGGACTGCTTATTACGAATCAGGACGAGCGGTACACCCTGAAGAAGCTCTTCGCACAATTCAGGGGTGCCATCCACACTCCCGTCATCTATGATGACGGCTTGATCAATCCAAGGCCGGTGCTTGATGAGAGCCCGTTCTAGATATCGGCCCATTTCATTTCTTACGATCATGGATAACGTAATTTTTCCAGCTGGAGATTCTTCCATAGGTTCCCCCTCCCAAGCCACTATTGCCTATTGTGTGTCCTTATCCCTAAGGAGGCATCCATCTACAATTTATTCGTGCATATCTTCCGGTATGACCGAACAAGAAAGAAGCTTAAATGATCATTCTCGGTGAATTGGAAAAAGAATGGATTCAAAAAATCAATATTTCGATTATAATCGAAATATTGATTCAGAAAGGTGGATGAAGATGAGCATAAATCCTGATATTTCTACCCTTGTCTCTTTACTCGGAGAGCCGTCCCGCGCGGCCATATTGACCAGCTTAATGGACGGACGCTTCCACACTGCGGGGGAGCTTGCCTATATGGCTGCCATTAAGCCTCAAACAGCCAGCTTCCATCTTGCGAAATTGACGGAAGCTAATCTGGTGGAGGCGGATAAGCAGGGACGCCATCGATATTATCGGCTCGCTAACGGAGAAGTTGCAAAAATGCTGGAATTTCTCTTCTCCGTATCCCCGCCCCCCGAAGTACGCTCTCTCAAGCAATCCGGGCAAGTCAAACAGCTGCGGAACGCTAGGACATGCTATGACCATTTGGCAGGAAAGCTGGGCGTAGATTTAACCAAAGCGATGCAAGATTCGGGTTATTTGATCAGGCACGACAAAGAATTTGAGGTAACTGCAGAGGGTGAACGATTCTTCACTGCACTCGGGCTGAATTTAGATGAGTATAAGAAGAAGCGCCGATCCTTTTGTCATGCGTGCCTAGACTGGAGTGAACGTGAGTATCATTTAGGCGGTGCGCTCGGAAATGGACTGCTGAAACGCCTTTTGGAGCTCGGCTGGATCGTTCAAGCCCCCTCCATCCGTGCCGTTAAGGTGACAGGGAGCGGAATAAAAGAGCTTCACAGGCATTTTAATATAGTGTTTGAGTTATCCTAATGTCACTTTGATCCAAAAATCCGAGGTCCTAATCTCGATTGACCAAGTAGATCCCGGCCAAAATAAACAGTCCTCCTAGGATGATCGAGGTATGCAGCGATTCCCCAAGCATGGCCCAGCCGGTAATGACCCCAAAAAACGGAGCCAAAAATAAATATGAGCTCGTTTTTCCGGGGTCGCCATTTTGCAAAAGGTAATACCATACAGCAAATTGGACAATGGACGACATCACGCTGAGCCAGATCAGAATGGCAGCTGATTGTCCGTTCCATATAATGAATGGCTCTTCCAGAGCAAAACTAGAAATAAGGAGCAGAGTCCCTCCAAATAACATTTGGTAAGCAGAAAGAACCCAAGTGTCCAGTGAATGTCCCCATCTTTTAACGAGTAAAGTTGATAAAGCCCAAAAGACTGCAGAGGATAGGCCAAACCATACGCCAGCTTCAAGTCTGAATTTAGCTCCTAAGGTAATCCCTACACCTAGCAGCCCTAGAACAACCCCGATCCATTGATACGGCCGATAACGCATCCGCCAAAATATAGTGCCGAAGACGACCACCAAAAGGGGATTAGCAAAAGTTAAGATGGAGGACTCGCTTGCCGTTATCGTTCGGAGACTGAGAAAAATGCAGCCCATAACCCCAGCCGTCTGAAAAGCTCCAATGGCCAGGATCTTAAACCAATCCTTCTTCGTTTTAGGATGAGGCCGCTTTAGACAGAAGACAATGAGCGCCATAAGGAGTCCCGCAAGCACGAATCGAACAGCTGCCAGCAGCAAAGGTGAAGCATAGGTAAGCCCGATTTTCCCCACTGTAAAAGATGAGCCCATTAAAAAAGTAGTTAGTAAAATCAAAAGTAAGAATACAATCCTATTCATGTTCTGCACTCCCTGTAATATGGTAATGGAGCTATTATAAGTGCAGATTATTTTAGCTTTGATCGAAATATGGATTACATATAAAAAAACATCTGCCTCATAAAGAGACAGATGTTAGTACATATCCAAAATTACGATCTTATCTATACTCGGCAAGCTTCTCATTCAGCTCACGAGTTTGTCCGTATACCTCCTGATAAATCGCAAACAGCTTATCATAAGCTGCTGCCGTTTCCGGGTTAGGCTCGTACGTTTTAGCTGGACGGATAAACTCTGCAGCAACCTCCTGAAGTGAACCAAACCAACCGCAGCCATACGCAGCAAGGATTGCTGCACCCATAGCTGGGCCTTGTTCGCTTTCAAGCTTGATGATTTTGGCGTTAAAAATATCCGCCTGCATCTGCAGCCAGGTTTCGTTCTTGGCACCGCCGCCAATGGAGACAACCTCGCTAATGGTCTTGCCAGCACCGCGAATAATATCAATTGATTCTCTTAGAGAGAAGGTAATACCCTCAAGTACAGCACGGCCGAAGTGCTGAAGTGTATGGCTTGCGTCCATACCGATAAAGCTGCCTCTAATGTTTGCATCCGGATGCGGCGTACGCTCGCCTACGATATAAGGAGTAAACAACAGCCCGCTGCTGCCTGCCGGAATTTGATCAATACCTTTAAGCAGCAAATCGAAAGACAGGTCCTTGGCAAAGGTCTCCTTAAACCAAGTCAGGCTGTAGCCTGCAGCCAAAGTTACGCCCATGATATAGTAAGCATCTTTCTCGCTGTGATTAAAAAAGTGAACCTTGCCTTCAAAATCAAGGTCACGGCGTTCCTCGTAAGAGAGAACCACCCCGGAAGTACCGATACTGCTCATCGTTTGTCCTTCGCTCAAAATACCTGCACCAATGGCGCCGCAAGCATTGTCGGCTCCCCCGGCAAACACTTTGGTCTGAGGTGTAAGTCCGGATTCCTCCGCAATTTCCGGCAACAATGTGCCGACCAGATCAAATGATTCGACCAGTCTTGGGCATAGAGATAATGGCAAAGAAAATGCGCTCGCAATTTGCTCGCTCCACGACTTCGCTGCTGGATCCAGAAGCAGAGTTCCGGCTGCATCCGAATAGTCCATGGCGTAATCGCCGGTTAACCGATAACGTACATAATCTTTTGGAAGCAGGAACAGAGCGGCTTTATCCAAGATTTCAGGCTCGTTCTCCTGCACCCACAAAATTTTAGGCAGAGTAAAGCCCTCAAGTGCACGGTTGCGTGCAATGGATAGCAGATCCTTACCCAGTGTATTTTCAATCTTGCGGCACTGCGCCGTTGTGCGCGTATCATTCCACAAAATAGCCGGACGAAGCACTTTTCCTTCTGCATCAACCAATACAAGTCCATGCATCTGCCCGGAGAAGCTAAGCCCTTCTACCTCGGAAGGATCGAGACCTGAAATTTCAATCAGTTTACGCAAGGATACAATCGTTTGTTTGACCCAATCCTCCGGATCCTGTTCACTATAGCCCGCCTTAGGCTGATAAAGAGGATAGGCTTCGGATGCTTCATATAATACATGCCCGCTGCGGTCTACCAGCACGGTCTTTACTGCACTTGTCCCCAAATCTACACCAATGACATAACTCATTTCATTTCCTCCTCATCGTCTAAAAAAAGAACCGTCCCCAGCCTTTCACTCACGGAAAGGCCGGGGACGATCCGAAAGGCTTCTCTTAAAACGTCCTATTGGCTCTCAGGTATTGCTTGTTAAAACCGGCGGACGATTAGTCAGCCAAGATGTATTGGTTAAGAGTCGCTTTCAGCAGCTCTTGACGGCCGGATTCATTTTTACGTGGTGTTTCGTTGTTGAGTGCATACTCAGCCAGGGAAGCAAGTGTTGCTTTACCTTCAACAACTTCTGCACCGACGCCTTCTTTAAAGCTTGCATAACGTTTTTCGATGAAATCATCGAATACGCGGTCTTCAATCAATTTTGCTGCAACTTTAAGACCTTTAGCATACGTATCCATACCTGCGATGTGAGCAAGGAACAGATCCTCCGGCTCGAAGGAAGCACGACGAACTTTTGCATCGAAGTTCACGCCGCCTTTGCCAAGTCCACCGTTTTTGAGTACTTCGTACATTGTGAGTGTAGCGTCATAGATGTCTACAGGGAATTCATCTGTATCCCATCCGATCAGCAGGTCGCCTTGGTTAGCGTCCAGGGAACCGAGCATGCCGTTGATGCGGGCAACGCGGATTTCATGGTCAAACGTGTGGCCTGCAAGCGTCGCATGGTTTGCTTCCAGGTTCAGCTTGAAGTGTTTGTCCAAACCGTATTTTTGCAGGAATGCAATAGATGTAGCTGCATCAAAGTCGTATTGGTGTTTTGTAGGCTCTTTTGGTTTAGGCTCAATCAGGAACTGGGCGTCGAAGCCGATTTCCTTCGCGTAATCAACCGCCATGTGGAACATGCGGGCAATGTTGTCTTGCTCTAGCTGCAAGTCTGTGTTCAGCAGTGTGTCGTAACCTTCACGGCCGCCCCAGAATACATAGTTCTCTGCGCCAAGACGCTTACCAACTTCAAGGCCTTTTTTAACTTGAGCTGCTGCATGAGCGTATACATCTGCGTTGCAAGTAGAAGCAGCACCGTGCATAAAGCGTGGGTTTGTGAACATGTTAGCTGTGTTCCACAGCAGCTTTTTACCTGTTCCTTTCATTTGCTCTTCAATCAGATCAACGATCGTGTCGATGTTGCTGTAGAACTCACGAAGCGTGCTTCCTTCTGGAGCGATATCTACGTCATGGAAACAGAAGTATGGAAGATTCATTTTTTCCATGAATTCAAAAGCAGCTTCTACGCGAACTTTAGCCAGATCCAAACCGGAATATTTATCATAAGAGCGAACTGCTGTTTCAGAACCGAACGGGTCGGAACCGCCTGCAGTCAATGTATGCCAGTAAGCCATACCAAAACGGAAATGCTCTTCCATTGTTTTGCCGGCTACGACTTCTTCAGGATTATAAAATTTAAACGCAAAAGGATTCTTGGAATCTTTACCTTCGTAAGCAATTTTATTAACGGATTCAAAATAGGCCATGTTACAAAGCCCTCCTCAGAATTAGTTTAAAACAGTTTCGCGAAATCGTTTACACCGTTATACTAACACACTCCAAAAACTTTGTCTATTGGTTAAACAAAGTTTGTTTTTTAGGGTTATTTTCGTTACAATAGTCTTTATATCATCGCAAGGGATGTGCTTTATCCATGGCTATTACCGGAGATCAGGCTCTGGTCAAAAAAATAAATAAGTCCATTATTCTGAATACAATCCGGGAGCACGCTCCTCTCTCCAGAGCACGAGTATCAGAGCTTACCGGACTCAATAAAGCAACGGTATCCAACCTTGTCAGCGAGTTAATCGAGAACCACCTCGTCACCGAGCTCGGCCCTGGCGAATCCAGCGGCGGCCGTAAACCGCTTATGCTGCTGTTTAACGACACTGCAGGCTTTGCTGTCGGGATTGAGCTGACCGTCCTTAAGCTCCGCGCTGTGCTTACCGATCTTGCAGGCAACATTCTGCATGAAGCGACCCTCTCTCTTACTAGACATGATGTTCCTTACATCACTGAAAATATTGTAATGATGACCAAGGAGCTCCAGTCCAAAGCACCCATGTCACCGCATGGGGTAATCGGCGTAGGTGTAGGTGTACCAGGGATGGTAGATGAAGAAGGCACAGTGCTTTTTGCTCCCAACCTTGGCTGGAACATGGTTCCGCTTCGAAACATGCTTGAAGAGGAACTTGGGCTTCCTGTAACGATTGATAATGAAGCAAATGCCGGTGCATCGGGTGAGCTGCACTTTGGAGCAGGCAAAGGGATGCGTCATCTTATTTATATCAGTGCGGGATCAGGTATCGGGTCAGGGATTATGATCGACGGCGGACTCTATAAAGGGGCATGGGGATATGCGGGAGAGACTGGGCACATGTCCATTGATGCAGAAGGAAAGCAGTGCACCTGCGGCAATCGGGGCTGCTGGGAGCTGTACGCTTCGGAAAAAGCATACAATGAACCTAGTCTGCAGCTTCCTGCTCATACGACAGCCGAGCTCGTTGCATACGCTGACGAAGGGAATTCAGCTGCACTTGAGCTCTATATGAGTATCGGCCATCGACTCGGAGTCGGCATTACAAATATCGTAAACAGCTTCAATCCGGAGCGAATCATCGTTGGAGGTCCCTTGTCAGAAGCCAAGAAATATATCGAAGGTTCACTTCAGCAGGTGGTTGCAGAGAGAACGCTGCCTTATCACAGGCGGAGCCTGCAAATCAGCTTTGCGGAGCTTGGCGTTAGATCTACTCTGATCGGTTCAGCTTACGGGGCCATCTCCCAATTTCTTGGTCATATCCGTGTAAGCGCGTAACATTAGAAAAGGCTCAGTTATTATTTTCACAAGTTACTATAACGATATAAGCGGATACATTTTGTAAAAAATTTACTTAAACAGACAAAAAATTGTCCTTTTTTCTAGCCTCCAGCTCTTCATTTCAAGGTATAATAAACCTAATTATGTGTGTCATTTATCACATCAGAGTCTAACCTTTGTGTGTATACCTTACGTACGAAATGGAGAGAGTTCTTGTGACTTATGTGGATACTTCAGATATTTCAGCCGCGATGTTTATTTCTGTTCTGTTATTCCTTATTATAATCGCACCTTTGGCTAGTCTGGGTATCCTCAGACTGTTTCAAGGTAAAAAGAAGCAGGCGCTATGGTACATCCTATCCGGTGTAGCTGTGTATGCCATATTCCAGTGGTTTATGTGGCTTTTCTTCTAGACAGCCAAAAGAGAGGCATCTCTTAAAGATGCCTCTCTTTTTTTATTTTAGCTGCTCGGCAATCTGCTGATGTGCACCTGAGCCGATCGTTTCTAGAGCAGCTGGATTTGCAGGCTGATCTGTTAATTCATATTTGTTTTTCAGCCTTATAATGCGAAGCACTTTGCTGTCAATTTGCTCCTGTGACAATTCTCCTGTCCGAGCTGCCTGTAGGATCGTGTCATAAGCCTTCTCTGCCTTGGCCGGCGTATGTCCAAACAGAACTATATCTGCTCCAGCCTGTATGGCCATGAGTGCTGCATCCCCTGATCCATAATGCTGCTGGATCGCCCCCATCTCAAGGTCATCTGTAATGACAATGCCGTCGTAGCCCATCTCTTCCCGTAAAATTCCGGTCAACATGACCTTAGACAGAGAAGCGGGCAGAAGCGAAGAATCAATATTTGGATACTGTATATGGGCAGCCATAACTATATCTGCTCCTGCATCTATAGCCTCTTTGAAAGGAATGAGCTCCAACTCGTTCAGCTCTTCTTGGGTCTTATCAACAACCGGCAGTCCAACATGTGAATCTACGATCGTATCACCATGTCCAGGAAAATGCTTTACGGCAGGAACGACCCCTGCCTCCTGCATGCCTTGCATTGTGGCAATGCCTAAGTCCGAGACAATTTCAGCATTGTTTCCAAACGACCGGGTGCCGATCACCGTATTCTCTGGGTTGCTAAATATATCAAGGACAGGTGCAAAATTAAGGTTAAATCCAAAAGCGGCGATTTCTTCACCGATTACGCTCCCAATCTGTTTGGATAGTTCGGCACTTCCGTGTGCGCCAATGACTTGATTGGATGGAAACTCTGTCTTCCCTTCGGGAAGTCTCGTAACGCGGCCCCCTTCTTCATCAACTGACACAAACAGTGGTATGCCGTCCTTTTGATTGCTCGCTTTGATCTCGTTAATTAAGGTTTGAAGCTGCTCTTGGCCGCTAATATTTGGACCGAACAAAATTACGCCGCCCAGCTTTCCTTCCTGAATCAAAGTCTTAGCATCTGACCCCAATTCGGTACCTGGAAAACCTCCGATAATCATTTGGCCGATTTTCTCTTCTAATGACATACCAGCCAGTGTGGCTTCAGCTGGGTCCTGCTCAGGCTCATCAGACTCTGCATCTGAACTCTCTTCCTGCCCGCTATCTGTATCTGGGTTAGATCCAGATTCGGATTCATTCGCAGTACCTGTGTCTGCTTCTGACCCAGTTTCGTCCCCTTGGGTGTCGCCTGAATCGGTAGGCAATTCTTGTTCTTGCGTTTGTGATCCTCCTGAGGAACTGTCAGGCCCTGATGTTGTGCATGCTGTCAGCACGAAGAGAAACAACAGGAGTAGCGTATAGAATGTTAATCTTCTCAATTTCACTTCGCTCCAATTCAAAAATAGTTTGTATCCACTATACTACCCTTCCTGCACGAAAAAGAAAAACCGCACTCCGTGAAGGTGTTATCCCTTCGTTCAACAAGAATAAATCCATCTTATCGATGTCTTTTTTCTCTTGTCTACTAAAAGGAACAACCACCACCACACGGGTACGGTTATTTGAATATCTATATATTAACTTATCCTTGCGGATTAAGCGCCTTATGGAATTGCAGTTTGTTCATTCCAACAATGCGGTGCTCACCAAGCACGGTTACAGGTACTGCACGAAGTCCCATATCCCATACCTGCTGTGCATACTCATCGCTTTGCTCAATGTTGCGCTCTTCAAATTCAATACCGTTATCAGTAAGATAGCTTTTAACCTGACGGCAATGCGGGCAGTTTGTAGAAGTATATACAATTGCTTTTTCCATGATATTCACCTCGAAAAAGTATTTATAGGAAAGAAGACTTGATTAGTTCGCTACTGCACTGTGCTCAAGGCTTTCAATGAATTTCTCTGCATCCATTGCTGCTTTACATCCGCTGCCTGCAGCTGTAATCGCTTGTCTGTAACGTGTATCCTGCACGTCTCCACAAGCAAATACGCCAGGGATATTCGTTTCGCTTGTTCCTGGATTTACGACGATATAACCGTTGGAATCAATAGTTACTTGTCCGTTCAGGAAAGCCGTATTCGGGTTATGACCGATCGCTACGAATACGCCGCTCACTTCAATGATCTCTTCTTCGCCAGTTGCATTGTTCAGAACTTTAACGCCCTTAACGCCGCCTTCGCCAGCGACAATTTCAAGCGGAGTACGGTTCAGTGCCCACTCGATTTTTTCATTGCTGCGTGCGCGATCCTGCATGATCTTCGATGCACGGAGCTCTTCACGACGGTGTACAAGAGTTACCTTGGAAGCAAAACGAGTCAGGAAGTTTGCTTCTTCAAGAGCAGAATCTCCGCCGCCGATAACAACAATCTCTTTACCGCGGAAGAAGAATCCGTCACAAGTTGCACAGGTGCTGACACCGTAACCTACGTTCTCCTGCTCTCCAGGAATACCTAGATACTTAGCAGATGCACCTGTAGACAAAATAACAGTCTCGGATACGATCTCGCCTTGTCCTTCAACTTGAATTTTGAAAGGACGCTGAGCCATATCAATGCTGTTAACCCAGCCTGTACGGAATTCAGCACCGAAACGCTCGGCTTGTTTACGCATATTGTCCATAAGCTCTGGTCCCATGATGCCTTCAGGGAAGCCAGGGAAATTCTCAACTTCTGTAGTTGTCGTCAATTGACCGCCCGGTTCCGGACCTTCAATTACTAATGGGTTTAGATTGGCACGTGCCAAATAAATAGCTGCTGTCAGACCCGCAGGGCCTGTACCGATAATGACTGATTTATACATTCGATTAACCTCCCGCTGCTATCCGCAAATCGCTACAATATCCTAAACTGGAATGAACTTAAGATAAGCAAACAATATGTATTAGAATCTGTATAACAACATAAACTCAAAAAGAGTTGTCACCAGAAAATGGATCATGAATAATGTATTGAGTGGCTTACCTGTTCACAAAAATAGTCAACTTTACGGAAATGGAATACATAATTTATAATAATTCTAATCTAGTCATCATTATGAGCATTTTCAAAGTCGATGTCAATGACCATTTGTCATGTGACGTCACCTAAGTTAAGGTTGTTTGCACCCAGAGGAGGGACTATAAAATATTATGGTTGAAGCACTCATAGGAAGCGTTATTTCAGCCCTTTCTACAGGACTTGGGGCGATCCCGATCTTGTTTATGCGTAAAGTCACTCACCGGCTTCGGGACATTTTACTAGCTTACGCAGCCGGAATCATGACTTCAGCGTCACTGTACAACCTCATTCCTGAAGCGTTGGGCCAGTCCAATCTGCTTGTCCTGTTCATAGGGATTATGGCCGGCAGCATCGTACTGCTTGTTCTGGAAATGTACATCCCTCATATCGATATGGAAAATCCAGAATCCCGCCCATTTAATATTGAAGGTAAAGCCTTCCTTATCATTGCAGCGATAACGATGCACAATTTGCCGGAAGGTTTATCCGTGGGTGTCAGCTATGCCAGCGGTGACGACAGCTTAGGTAATTTAATTGCTTTATCCATCGGTCTGCAGAATGCGCCGGAAGGCTTTCTGGTTGCCCTTTTCCTCGTCAACCAAAATATCGGGCGGTTCAAAGCGCTCGGTATCGCTACTTTAACAGGTGCCGTTGAAATTGTTACGAGTATCATCGGCTACTCTTTAAGTAGTGTTGTCACCGGACTCGTGCCATACGGCCTTGCTTTTGCAGCAGGAGCAATGATGTTCATTGTGTATAAGGAGCTTATACCTGAGAGTCATGGTGACGGGAACCAGCGTGTGGCTACGATTTCATTCCTGCTTGGACTCATTACGATGATTATGCTCACCGAAATCTTCTAATTTTAGAGTTTGTATAATGAAGGTTAAAAACAACGCCGTTACTCTTTGGCTATACAGCCTGAAGAGTAACGGCGCTTTTTAGTAAGAAGCTCCTTAATTTATACTGAACGCTACCTCAATAATCGAAGCCCGTTTAAAATAACCAATATCGTACTGCCCTCATGTCCAATTACTCCTAGAGGAAGCGCTAATTCTGTAATAAAGTTGCCCGCAATAAGCAGCGTAATGACACTGATGGCAAATACAATGTTCTGCTTTACAACACGGGCTGCACGTCTTGACTGCTTCACGCTCCAGGCAATTTCCTCAATATTATCATTCATGAGCACAACATCAGAGACCTCGATCGCTGTACCGCTGCCTGACATGCCCATCCCCATTCCGACGGTTGCCGCTGCAAGTGCCGGCGCATCATTCACTCCATCACCAACCATGACGACATGACCGTATTGCTCGCGCAAAGCTCGTACCTTCTCTACCTTTTGCTCCGGGAGAAGCTCAGCAAATACGAAGTCTACACCCGTTTCCTTGGCAATGACGTCGGCTGTCCCCTTTCGATCCCCTGTAAGCATGGCGACCTTAATCCCAAGCTCCTGCAGACGCTCCACCGCCTTCACAGCTTGTGGACGAACTGTATCCCGCATAGCGATAAGTCCTGCGATGTTATCCTCATGCATGATGACAGATAGGGTTTTACCTTCGCTCTCCAGCTTTGCTCTTGTTTCCCTCCATGACGAATCAGCCGTGTCCTGGTCCAGCACATCTGTTTTTCCTATTCTCCACAGAATTCCATTTACCTTACCCACGATGCCCCAGCCGGTAATGGATTGCACTTCCTCTGCCTGAACCTGTTCTGCTCCTGCGGTGAATGCTTTCGCTGTAACGGCTTCAGCGAGAGGATGTTTTGACTGGCTTTCGATCGCTGCAATGCAAGATAGAATATCCATTTCTTCATACCCTTCGGCAGCGATCAAATCTGTCACTTCCGGAACGCCCCTCGTGAGTGTCCCTGTCTTGTCAAAGGCAACAACCGCCGTCTTGGCCATATTCTCCACATGAGCGCCCCCCTTAAATAAGAGCCCTCTTCTTGCACTGCTTGAAATGGATGACAGCATTACAGGCATGATGGAAGCGACTAATGCACAAGGAGAAGCTACAACAAGGAACACCATTGCTTTGTAAAAGGCATTTTCCCAAGTGGAACCAAACAACAGCGGCATAGCGAGTATAAGGGCAGCTGTAATCAAAACAACCAGTTTTGCGTAAATCCCTTCAAATTTTTCGATAAAGCGTTGGGAGGCCGGCACCTCGGATTGAGCTTCCTCTACCAATTTAATGATCTTGGAGAATAGCGTATTATCTGCAGGCTGCGTTACTTCAATATATAAAGCACCCTCACCGTTTATTGTTCCGGCATAAACCTCATCACCGGCGTTCTTTTCAACCGGGACCGATTCACCCGTAATGGATGCCTGATTCACCGCGGAATAGCCTTTATACACTTTGCCGTCTGACGGCAGCAATTCACCTGGTTTAACGAGCAGCAGGTCCCCAGGCTGAAGCAGTTCAATAGCAACATGCTCTACCGTTCCATCTTGAATTCGAAGAGCCGTTTCCGGCTTCAGAGCGATTAGAGAGGAAATATCTTTATGACTTCGTTCATTTGTATAGCTCTCCAGCGCACCGCTGAGCGCAAATATAAAAATGAGCATAGCTCCTTCATTCCAGTAACCGATAGAAGCTGCTCCTAAAGCAGCAGCGATCATCAGCAGATTTACATCCAGATCTCTGTCTTTAACGAGCGTCTCCACGCCTTCCTTTGCTTTGGCCCATCCTCCAATTGCATAAGCAGCGATATACAAAATGACGGAGACCAGCTCATAGCTTCCTGAGAGCCCCCATGCAGCCAGCATCATAGCCCCGCTGCCGAGGGCTGCCTGCATCTCCCGATTTTTGAACATCATCTTAAAATTAGGACCTCTTCTGCGTCCTGGACGCTGAGGGGATAATTGATGCTGATCCAGTTGCGCAGCATGATTAAGTCTTTGCTGAATGGCTTCCATTGGTATCACTTTCCTTTCCTTATTCCATCTTCTAATTGAGAATGAGAGCCATTGTTAATGGCCTTAAAATGACACATGCTGCTTCGGGAATCCCGAAGCAGCATGGCTTTTCATGAAAATGCTCACCATTCATTACTGAGAATGATAATCATTTTTGCATTAATTCAATTATTTTTGTTCAGTGCAACTTTTTCTGTATTATATACCTGTTCTCCTGATTTTGTAAATAAAAATTTATGAAAGATTAAATCTTTGCTGCTGCACAGATGCTTACAGCATAAATTGATGCTTGAGCTAGAGTCCAATTGATCGGACTAGACAGGTCTTAAACGAAAAAAGCACCCTTTCGGGTGCCTATCAAAAAATGCCTGCTGTAATTTATGATGGACTGGCTGTGCTGAGTGACTGCTGACTGGCCGCGATAGCCTGTTCCAAATCGGCCAAAATATCTTGAATGTTCTCTGTCCCGATCGATAACCGCAGCAGTTCCGGATTTACACCAGCTGCTGTTTGCTCCTCCTCGGTAAGCTGCTGATGAGTTGTGCTCGCAGGATGAATGATAAGTGACTTGGAGTCGCCTACATTAGCCAAATGAGAGAACAACTTGACGTTCTCGATCAATTTGCTTCCGGCAGCAGATCCTCCCTTAATTCCAAAGGTTAGAATTGCACCTTGACCGCGAGGCAAATATTTCTGGGCAAGCGTATAGGAAGGATGGCTAGGCAGACCCGCGTAGCTGACCCACAGCACGTCTGGATGCTTCTCCAAGTAGTTTGCCACTTCCAAAGCATTCGTGCTGTGGCGTTCCAATCTTAAATGAAGTGTCTCCAGTCCCTGAAGCAAAAGCCAGGAGTTAAATGGAGAGATCGATGATCCTAAATCTCGGAGCAGTTGGACCCTTGCTTTAATAATGTATGCCAGATCGCCTACCGCGTCCGTATATACAACACCATGATAGCTCGGATCCGGCTGCGTCAATCCCGGAAACTTGTCATTTGCGCTCCAGTCAAACTTCCCGCTGTCTACAATTACGCCGCCAATCGAGGTTCCGTGTCCGCCGATGAATTTCGTGGCTGAATGAACAACAATATCCGCACCATGCTCGATAGGGCGAAGCAAATAGGGGCTTGGAAAAGTATTATCAACAATCAACGGTACACCGTGACTGTGGGCAATTTCTGCTACGGCTTCAATATCCAGAACATTGCCTTGAGGATTGCCGATCGTCTCCGCGTATACAGCCTTTGTCTTATCGGTAATAGCAGCTTTGAAGTTCTCGGGATTCGTTGAATCCACGAACTTAACCGTAATTCCAAGCTTCGCCAGTGTGTTGGAGAACAAATTATAGGTTCCACCGTAAAGGCTTGAAGCCGATACAATCTCATCCCCGCTGCCTGCAATGTTTAGAATGGAAAAAGTAATTGCTGCTTGGCCCGAAGCCGTCGCGAGCGCTCCTACTCCGCTCTCAAGGGCTGCAATCCGCTTCTCGAACACATCTGTAGTAGGATTCTTGATTCTTGTATAGATGTTGCCGAATTCCTGAAGAGAGAATAGATTTGCCGCATGCTCGCTGTCACGAAAGCCATACGAGGTAGTCTGATACAAAGGAACCGCCCGTGACAATGTGGTGGGGTCAATCTCCTGGCCGGCATGTACGGCTAGGGTTTCAAGTGCATAATCCTTTTGTTCATTAGACATAACTCTTTCTTCCTCCTCATTAAGCGGGGCAGATGCACACCTCTTATTTTTTCCATATTCTCTCATAGTTTGTTACTTTTGAAAAGATTAAATCCGACTTTTCCTATAATAATTTATTGACTAATTTTGAGTACTAAAAAATCCCCTCTCATCATTTGGTTACATGAAAGGAGATTTTAGAAATTACAGTAATAAATAAGGATAGATCTCAGTACTCAGCATGCCATAGACGACGTAAGTACGCTGCCGCATCGTCAGCTTGTTCTGCCGTTACACCTTCGAGTGAGATGTCGATATGGGGCTTATACGTCTTAAGCAGTTCAAAGAATAACGGATAATCAAGTATTCCTTCGCCTGGAACAGGGTTATACTTCTTGCCGCTTACATCAAATGCCACGTCTTTGGCATGGATAGCAATCATCCGGTCATAGAGCTGGTCAAACACATCCTTCAAAAAGTCAGCCTGATCTACGACATGCTCTACTTTCATCAGATTGCAAGGATCAAACAGCAGACCGACACTGGAATTTGGAATCTCTTCAAAGAGACGCTGCATGTGCTCTCTTGAATGTAAAGTATGGACCGAAACAGGCTCAATGGCTACATTCACGCCCCACTTATCTGCTTCTTCCGCTAGTTCGAGCACTGAAGCCCGAAGCACCTGAAAGCCCTGCTCCTCGTAGGAATCCGGATGCGTTTCCCTGTAGGTCGTCAAGCTGCCCGTTTCCGTAGCGACCATGCTGCAGCCAAAGTCTCGTGCATAACGCAGGTGTTCTTTGAATCTAGCAAGTTCCGTTTTCCGTTCTGCAGCATCCGGATGAACAGGGTTGATGTAACAGCCCAGCACCGCAATCCGAATGCCTTCTTTATCAAATTGTTCTCCAACCCAATGGCCAAGCCCGGGACTTAGCTTTCCGTTCGAAGAATCGATATCCGACAGGGCTTTAGCCAACGCCAGCTGAACGGATGTAAACCCACTGCCTGCAATTCGCCGGGCAAGGTCAGCGGTTTTCTGTTTGCCAAACGTATGTGCCAGAACTCCTAATTTCATTCCCGAATTCCTCCTTCTCTGTCGAAGTATTAACGAGCGAGCCAGCCTCCGTCTACATTCAATACATGTCCGTTCAAATAATCCGATGCAGAAGATGCCAAAAAGATAACAGGACCTTTCAAATCCTCTGGCGTCCCCCAGCGTCCCGCTGGTATACGCGCTGTAATATCTTTATACCGGCTCTCATCATTCCTGATTTGCTGGGTATTATTTGTTACCATGTAACCCGGTGCAATCGCGTTCACCTGAACTCCTTTACCTGCCCATTCATTAGCCAGCGCTTTGGTTAGACCGGCAACTGCATGTTTACTGGCCGTATAGCCTGGCACGTTAATACCGCCCTGATAGGACAACATGGAGGCTATGCTGATAATTTTGCCGCTGCCGCGCTCGATCATATGTCTGCCGGCCAGCTGGCTTAGGAAGAATACGGTGTTCAGATTCAAGTCAATGACATCATGCCAGTCCGAAGCGCCATGATCTGCAGCCGGCGTACGACGTATAATGCCTGCATTATTAACGAGAATATCAATCTTTCCTTGGAAGTTCAGCGCCTGTTCAAAAATAGAAGGCAGCTCTTCCTCCTTGCTCAAATCTGCCTGAACACTTAAAGCCTTACGTCCCAAAGCTTCTATAGCCTGTACGGTCTCTGCAGGCATAGAATGGGATACAGCAACAATATCTGCCCCTGCCTCGGCAAGTCCGATGGCCATGCCTTGGCCAAGTCCGCCGGAAGTGCCTGTTACCAGCGCTACTTTTCCACTGAGATCAAAACTGTTCATGCTTCTCCTGCCTCCTGGTTCTAGTTATCAATCGTAACTCCCAGACTTTCATACGCAGCCTTCGTTTCTTCTGTAAGAGCTTTATCACTGATAATGGCATTCACCTCGGAGCACGCAGCAAATGTCCGCAGCGCAAAACGTCCGAATTTATAGTGATCCACTACAGCATAGACCTGCTGCGCAGTACGAATCAGCGCTTTTTTTAAAGGAACGAGATCTCCTGTATAGATAGAAAACCCGAACTCTGGATGCAGCGCCGTTGTCGAGATAAAAGCCTTATGAATGTTAAGACTGGATATAAAATGCTCCGTATCTTCGCTGACAAGCATATTTCTGACTCTTGAGCCTCCCGGTACTACTAAACGAATCTGATCCTTCTTCGTCAGCTCGGAAATAATGAATAGATCATTCGTAATGACGGTCAGCGGGATATTGTTAAGAAGACGAGCCATCTCAAGGGTCGTGCTTCCACCGTCAAGTGCAATGACATCCCCGGGTTCGATATACGTAATCGCCCGCTCTGCAATTTCTATCTTCTCCGGACTATTCTTCTCAAGTGCACCTACGCTCGTTAGAATGCCGTATTGATCGTTCTGGGCCAGCATGGCTCCCCCGTGCACCCGCACGAGGAGACCCATGCTCTCAAGCTTATCCAGATCTTCCCTGATGGTCTTCCCGGTTACTTCAAGCAGATCGCTTAATTCGTTAACCGTCACTTCCTGCTGAGCTATGAGAAGCTCCATTATTTTTTCATGTCGTTTCATTGAGTTCATGCTTCATTCAACTTTCTTATAATTACTTAGATTTTAGTTCACTGCTATATTATTTTAATTCAGTCATCTTAACGCCGTCCATATCATCGAACGTCTGATTCTCACCTGCCATAGCCCAGCAGAACGTATAATTGCTTGTACCTACGCCGCTATGTATGGACCAACTTGGAGAAATGACAGCTTGACCCTGACGAACAACAAGATGACGCGTTTCGTCCGGCTCGCCCATCATATGGAACACGACTCCGTCCTCCGGCAGGTTAAAATACAAATATACTTCAGAACGGCGATTGTGCGTATGTGCAGGCATGGTATTCCACATATTCCCCGGATCCAGTTCTGTTATCCCCATCACTAACTGACAGCTCTTTATGCCGCCTTCATGAATATATTTATAGATGGTTCGCTCATTTGATGTTTGGATGCTCCCCAAATGAGCGGGAGTTGCCTCCTGCTGCGTCGCCTTTGTCGTAGGGTAAGCGTGATGTGCTGGCGTGGATATAAAATAAAATTGAGGCGCTTCACCTGAGCCTGAATGGAAGATCACTTCTTTTACACCAAGTCCAATATACAAGCATTCCTTGCTTCCAATCTCATAGCGTACTCCATCTGCGGATACTGTTCCATGTCCACCGATATTGATGATACCGATTTCACGACGTGCCAGAAAGAAGTCTGTGCCGATATCCTTCAGATTTACTTCCAGTTTGATATCCTTCGTATCGGGTACTGCAGAGCCTACGATATACCGGTCCACATGCGAATAGACCGTAACAAGCTCATCCTTCGTAAATAAATGATCGATTAGAAATTCCTCGCGTAAACGGCTGGTATCGTATTTCTTCACTTCATTTGGATGAGCAGCATAACGGTTTTGCATTTTAAATATCCATCCTTTCGTATGTCATATTTTAGTGGAAGTTCATATGGGTTTATTTTAGTTCATTTTGTTGCATTTGTGTACCCTTTAATAGAAATGAAATGAAAAAACAGTTAAGTATATATTTTGAGAAGAAACGAATGTGATGTTAACAACAAAAAAGCGACCCCATAACGGAATCGCTTCAAACTTAACCCATATGCAAATTTTTAGTAGCTGTTCTCAGAACGCTCACCTTTAGCAATAGCCACTCCGCCGCTTGTTCCGATACGAGTAGCACCCGCTTCGATCATTGTCATCGCGTCCTCACTGCTGCGAACACCACCTGAAGCTTTCACCCCGATATTTGGTCCTACAGTTTTGCGCATAAGTGCGATATCTTCTTTGGTTGCGCCGCCTGTGGAGAAGCCCGTAGATGTCTTAACAAAATCTGCACCAGCCTGAACAGCGAGCTCGCAGGCGCGTACTTTCTCTTCATCTGTCAGCAGACAAGTTTCAATGATGACCTTTGTCAGTGCTTTGCCTTTCGCTGCATTTACAACAGCCGCAATATCATCACGTACATATTCATCATTTCCATCCTTAAGGGCACTGATGTTAATCACCATATCTACTTCTGTTGCACCATTGTTAATAGCATCCGTTGTTTCAAAAGCTTTTACAGCTGAAGTCGTTGCTCCCAGTGGAAAACCAATGACAGTACATACTTTTACTTCGCTATCTTTGAGCACTTCATAAGCTGCTGAAACAAAGCCCGGATTTACACACACCGATGCAAAGCCATAAGTCTTCGCTTCCTCTGCGAGCTTAATAACATCCTCTTTACGTGCATCTGACTTAAGCAGTGTATGGTCAACCAAAGGAGCAATGGCAATCTGATTCATAATTTTATCGTCCTCACTATCGTAGTATTCTGTAACTCCATTTCTAATCATATCAATTGTATTTAGGTTTGCAAAGACAAGCAGCATCTATACCATCCATATTCCGCAAAAAAAGCACCTTGCCCATCGTACGAAAGGCAAGGTGCTCTTGCATTGAAATATGATCAAGCCGTATTAATGAGCCACTTGGTTGTTCATCATGATCCAAAGCGAGCCCACAACAATTGTAAGCACGAGCAGGAGACCCAAGATGAGACCCATAGCGTTCCATTTCGGTTTGCCTGCTTCACCTTCACGAATATGCATGAAGAAGAAGAGCTGTACGACAAACTGCAAGGCCGCCATGATTAAAATGATAATTGTGTTGACCTGTTTCGAGAACACATCATTTAGAACGACAATTAACGGAATGATGGTCAGGACAATCGAAAGGATGTACCCGATGACGTAAGACTTAAATGATCCGTGATTCTCATGGGAATCATGCGCATGATTATGCTGTTCTGCCATCTTACATCACCCCCATCAGATAGACGATTGTAAGGAGGAAAATCCAAACAACGTCCAAAAAGTGCCAGAACAAGCTAAGGTTCATTACTTTACCGCGAGTTTCTGGTGTAATACCGCGTTTTTTCAGTTGAACTAGAAGTGCAATCATCCAGAACAAACCGAAGGTTACGTGAGCTCCGTGCGTACCGACCAGCGTGAAGAATGCACCTGTGAACGCACTTGTTGTAATTGTAGCTCCCTCGTGTACCATTTCAACGAACTCAAAAATTTCAAGTCCAATGAACGTAAGACCCAGCAATGCGGTAACGACCAGCCAGATCGTCAGACCCTTTCTGTCACCGCGGTTCATTGCAAGGATAGCCAGCCCGCTTGTAAAGCTACTTGTCAACAAGACGAACGTGTTGATGATGATAACTGTCATGTTATACAATTCATCGCCTGACGGTCCGCCCGCCGTATTGTTACGCAGAACGATAAACGTTGCGAAAAATACGGAGAACAGGATCAAGTCAGAAATAAGAAATAGCCAAAAGCCTAATGTTTTTAGTTCTTGCGGGTCATGATGCCCGTGATCATGACCGTGATCATCATGATGCTTTACTGCTGTTTGTGCCATTATACCGACCCCCTCAAGGCTGCTTCGGTACGTCTAACTTCTTCAGCCGGAATGTAGTAATCCGTGTCGTATTGGAATGAACGTGCAAACAAGCAAATTACTACACCGATCAGACCCGGAATATACATCCACCACCAATCCCATACAAACCCGAAGCCTGCTACAAAGAAGAAAACAGACATGATGATTGGAATACCTGTGTTTTTCGGCATATGAATTGGCTCATATGCAGGCTCAGCTGCTGTGTGAGCGCCCGTCGCTTTACGTTGTTTATCTTCCCAAAATTGATCGACTGAATCCACTTTAGGAACGATAGCAAAGTTATATTCAGGTACAGGAGAAGGAATAGCCCACTCGAGCGTACGAGCATCCCATGGATCTGCACCGACCTTGTTTTCTTTATATTTGCGAATACCATCTGCAATTTGCAAGAGCTGGAACAGGAATCCGGCACCCATCAGGAATGCACCGACAGAGGATACCAGGTTAAGCGATGCCCAGCCTGTGTCCCATCCGTAAGTGTACAGACGGCGTGTCATACCCATCAGACCAAGTGCGTATTGCGGCATAAATGTCAGATAGAAACCAATGTTCCAAGTCCAGAATGCCCAATGACCCCAACGATCCGGCAAGTTGAAGCCGAACAGCTTCGGCCACCAGTAGTACATACCGGCAAAATATCCAAATACTACACCACCGATAAGAACTTGGTGGAAGTGAGCGATCAAGAAGTAACTGTTGTGGAACTGGAAGTCAGCTGGCGCAACCGACAGCATTACCCCTGTCATCCCCCCGACAATAAAGCACGGGAAGAAGGCTATAGTCCACATCATTGGCAGCGTAAAGCGAATCCGCCCGCGATACATTGTAAACAACCAGTTAAAGATTTTAACCCCGGTCGGGATCGCAATAAGCATGGTCGTTATCGCAAAGAACGCGTTGACGTCTGCCCCTGAACCCATCGTGAAGAAGTGATGGACCCAAGTAAAGAAGGACAATACGCTG
This sequence comes from Neobacillus mesonae, assembly GCA_023715865.1. Lineage (GTDB taxonomy): Bacteria > Bacillota > Bacilli > Paenibacillales > Paenibacillaceae > Paenibacillus. The sequence goes on along the minus strand of JAMBOW010000010.1, from coordinate 60,008 downwards.
ATAATCAGCATTGCGAATACCATCGATTTATATCCAAACAGTTTCTTTCTAGAGAATGTCGCCACGACTTCGGAGAAAATACCGAACGCCGGCAGGACAACGATATAAACCTCTGGGTGACCCCACATCCAGATCAAGTTGATGTACATCATCGGGTTACCCCCGAGATCCAGTGTGAAGAAGTGTGTGCCTGCGAAACGATCCATGAACAGCAAGAACAATGTAACTGTCAGAATCGGGAATGCAAACAAGATAATAATGTTCGTTGCAAATACGGACCAAGTAAACATCGGCATTTTCATCCAAGTCATACCCGGTGCACGCATTTTAATGATTGTTACAAGGAAGTTAATCCCTGTAGCCAGGGAACCGATACCTGAGATCTGTATACCCCATATATAGAAGTTCTGCCCTACGCCCGGACTAAACTCAAGTCCTGACAGCGGCGGGTAACTGAGCCATCCGGCTGCAGGTGAACCACCGATAACGAAGGAAAGGTTAAACAGCATTGCACCGATGAAGAACAGCCAGAAGCTGACTGCGTTCAGGAAAGGGAAGGCGACATCTCGCGCTCCGATCTGAAGAGGTACAACGACGTTAAATAAACCGAACATAAATGGCATCGCCATAAATAGAATCATGATTGTTCCGTGAGTCGTAAATACGGCATTATAGTGATCAGCATGCAGGAATTCCATGCCCGGCAGAGCCAGCTGGAATCTCATCATCAGAGCGTCCACACCACCGCGGAACATCATCAGAATTGCTGCCAAGATATACATAATACCAATTTTTTTATGGTCAACTGTGGTCAACCAGTTTTTCCAGAGCCAGCCCCATTTTTTAAAATAAGTGAGTCCGACGACGATCGCAATCGATGCAAGGCCGATAGAAACCTGTGCCCCTAAAATGAGGGGATCGCCTGTTACCAAAAACTCTGTCGTCAGGAACTCCCAAAAATCACTTAGCATGAATTAGGGCCTCCTTTCGAACTATTTAAATTATTCGTGCGTTGTTTCCGTTGTAGCTTCTTTATCCACTACGTATTTTGTAACAATGTCATTGAACAATCCGTCAGGGAAAGCGGAGAAGTATTGCTCTTCCTCAACGCTCGGCTCTGCCAATTGCTCATAAGATTCAGCTGTAAGCGGCTGAGAATTCAGTTTCACTTCATTCACCCAGTTGGTGTACTCTTCATCAGAAACAGCATGGACATCAAAAGACATGTCTTTGAAATGCTCTCCTGAGAAGTTCGCACCTGAGCCCATGAAGGTACCCTGTTCATCTGCTTGAAGATGTAGCACCATAGCCATTCCCGACATTGTGTACATTTGACCGCCAAGCTCCGGAATCCAGAAGGAGTTCATCGGCGCATCAGATGTTAATTCGAAACGAATCGGCGTATCTTCCGGAATCGTGAGTGTATTTACAGTTGCTACATTCTCATCCGGGTACATAAACAGCCATTTCCAGTCCAAAGATGTAACTTGAATTGTAATCGGCTCCTTGTCAGACACGAGCGGTTTCGAAGGCTCCGTTGCATACGTATAGCGCACAGTGACTGCACCAAGTACAATGATGATCAGAATAGGAATTCCCCACCATATAATCTCGGCAACTGTGCTGTGCGCCCAGTTAGGTGTATATTTCGCTTTGTTTCCAGGTGTATCGCGGTACTTCCATACAATAACACCGACCAGTATTAATGTTGGTACGATGATGATCGCACACAAAATGGTTGAAATAATGATCAAATCCTTTTGTGCTTCGCCGATCGGTCCGCTTGGATCGAGTACAACGTATTTTCCGTTCTCATCTGCAAAGAGTGACCAAATCATCACGCCCAAGGTAAGGAGCGTAATCACTACTGCAAGAATGATTTTGGAAAGCGATCTAGGTTTTTTATCCATCTTGATCCCCTCTCCTTTAATGCACTATTACAAACGATGCTATTATCTTCCCCCTAAAGATATCAGAAATTCATGACAATAAAACTCTTGTTAACAAATTTGTCGAATTTGATCGTTAAATTTGTGAATTTTTTCTCACAAATGATGTTATTCCTTGCAATTCACAGCAAAAAGAGCCTTAGTATGCAAAACCCACGCGGGTTTCTCAACTAAGGCTCTTTACCAAATATTGAGCTGTTTGAAACAGTCATTTTCCTCTCCCTCATAACCTTACTTAAGACTCTTCTGAATTCCGATCTTTGCGGTGAAGATCGAGAAGCCCCATTGCTTTTCCTATAAAATAAATATAGACGCTACCCACTAAAAAGCCTATACCCACCATAATTCCCATGTTGCTGTTCGTTAGTGCATGAAGGTTAAACAAACAGATGACAACCCCAGTGATCAGGGCAACCCATGCCATAACGGTCATCATGAACACCATGCGTACAGCTTGACTATCCTTCTCCCTTGCAGCGCTGACACGTGCCGGTTTGTTCACAATCATCGTAAGTCAACTCCTTCTAAATTTTGTAAGTGCTTACTACTTTTAATATATCACACTTCAAGAAGAATTGTTCACTATTTGTTCAAATTTTAGTCAAAAATATTTCATTATTTTTGAAATTAAAGGCTTTTACCCTTATTTTTACAATAGATAACTTGATTTTATTCATTGACACTTCACAATTCCGCCTTAATTCAAACGCCTTTTCGGCCTAAAATGGTGTGTTTGTCATCCTTAGATCTCTGTATTCTATAATTTTCTCTATCAATAATTAGTCCACCTTACCTTATAAAAAAAGAAAAAACCGTTGCAGTTAATCTGCAACGGTTATATATAGTAGGTCTAGATCTTCGAACAGGACTAAGGCATTACACAGGTCTTGTTTCCAACCAGTTGTTTCGAATTACGTTTTGATACCAATAGAAGCTTTCCTTTGGCGTACGCACAAGCGAACGATAATCGACATGGACAAGACCGAATCTCATACGATATCCCTCTGCCCATTCAAAGTTATCCATCATGGACCAAGCCATGTATCCTTTTAGGTTAATTCCGTCTGTGATTGCTCTGTGCAATTGCGCGATATGCTGCTGCAAATAAGAAATACGGCGGAAGTCTTTTACCTGTCCGTTTTCCACTTCATCATTGATGCAAGCACCGTTCTCTGTGATGTAAATTTCAATGTTTCCGTACTTCTGCAAGTGATGCAGTGCTTCATACAATCCCCGGGATTCAACCGGCCACCCGATATCCGTCTGAACGAGCCCCATATCAACCTGCTCAAATCCAAGCACTCCTGCATCCGGATTATAGCGGTCAACGCTCATTGTATAATAGTTAACTCCAAGATGGTCAATCGGCTGTGATATGATCTCCATATCTCCCGGCTTTACTTCCACCTTAGCCCCGGCCTCTGCGAACCAATCAACCATAAACTGAGGGTATTCTCCTTTAAAAACGGGATCCAAGAACCAGTCAGCAAACCAAGCGATATGGCGTTCACTCGCTGCCTTGTCCGCTTCTGATTTGCTGTAAGGTACAGCCCATTCCATGTTTGGAGCGATTCCGATTTTCCCCTCTACGCCAAGCTCACGGAACTTCTTAACCGATTTACCGTGTGCCAGAAGCAGTCCATGCCCTACGTTAAGCGCAGTCTGAAGGTCTCTGTTGCCTGGTGCGTGAGCGCCGAGCAGGTTGGACAGGAAGGCGATACACCACGGTTCATTAAATGTCAGCCAGCTCTTTACTTTGCCATTAAACTCGCGGAACATGATGTCTGAATATTTAACAAATGCTTCAATCGTTCTCTGGCTCTCCCAGCCGCCGACATCTTGAAGCGTTTGGGGAAGATCCCAGTGATACAATGTACAGAACGGTTCAATGTCGTTCTCAAGCAATTTGTCTACAAAACGATGGTAAAAATCGAGGCCCGCTTGATTGATCTCACCGTCGCCATCTGGAAGAATCCGTGTCCATGATACCGAGAAACGATAAGTTTTAATTCCCAGCTGCTTCATGAGTTCAATATCTTCTTCAAAGCGATGGTAGCTGTCGCATGCGATATCCCCGTTATCTCCGTTAAATACTTTACCTGGTGTCTTCGCAAAAGTATCCCAAATGGAAGGACCTCTCCCATCTTCCTGAGCCGCTCCCTCGATCTGATAAGCAGCTGTAGCGGTTCCCCATTTGAAATCCTTAGGAAATTGAAAAATCGTCATTTGAACTTCCCCCATTTATTTATTCATATTTTCATCCATTCTTAAGCATCTCTCTCGAATGAAATGATGTAATTTCGAATATCTAAAACGTTTTCGAAATTGCGATAAAATGAAAGTTAACCGATAAACATCAATTAACTTTAAGAGATACTGTAAGTGCTTTCAGATATAATACATGAATTATAGTTGATATTCTTATTTCGGTCAATGAAATTTGAAACAGCGGCGCGAGGAGATACGTCCTTACGCCGCTGTTATAAATCATTCTAGATGAGATTACAGATCCTTACCTGTCCACAATTCTACACGAGCTTTAACCCATTCGGTATACTGCTGTTCCATCTCCACTGCTCCGGCTTTGTCTACCTCAGTCAGCATCGTGTCATAGATTTGATCAAATTTATCCGGTGTAGATACAATGGCTTCAGGAATACGTTTTTGGATAATATCCTGTGTCTTCTGGAAGGTTACATTGTAATCCGTATTGGACGGAACTGGCATATTGTAAGCTGCTCCCCATTCTTTAACTGGGAATTCATCCTCAGATGGGAACAGGTCCTTCCAAGTTTCTACGCCATATCCTGCAAGAGTTTCCTTCTCAGCTTCGTGATAATTCTTAACAATTTCTTCAGGGAAGTTCGTTGTATAATAATTGCCTGATGGATCTTTTACGCCGTCACCATAATGTGCACTGAAGACAGTGTAAAGGCTGATCCCGGTTTCTTTAGTAAAGTTCGCATTGTCATTACTTTTCCGTTCTTGCACATCTTCAGGTATCTTACGAACACCGTCTTCTAGAACGTAATGTTCGCCTTCAATTCCCCAGTTAAGAAGGACTTGAGCTTCATCAGAAGCAAGCCAGTCAAGGAATTTAATCGTACGTACAGGATCTTCATTGCTGGTTGTGATACCAATACCGTAAGCATCCAGTCCGATATCTTGGAAGTCTGCACGCTTGAATGTCTCATCCAGTGATACAGGATAGTGACCGTATGTCTCGTCATACTTACCTGCTGTCTTCAGAGCATTCTCAGCATCACCATATGCCCACCCTTGGTCAATCAAACCAAGTACGCGTCCGCTGGCGATTTTAGCTTTATATTGGTCATCTTTCTGGATAAAGCTGTCTTTATCAAGCAGTCCTTCATTGTACATTTTATTGAGCCAGCGGAAATATTCTTTTTCCTCAGGGCGTTTGTAATGAAGCATTGCTTCATAAGTTTCTGGGTTAATGTAGTATTCACCGTCATCCGGAGCACCCGTTGCTCCAAATGCTGGATTTGTAACCGTAATCATGATTCTCCAGCCGTCTGCGCTAAGTGTGAGTGGGATCGTTGGCTGTCCATCTTCGGTTGTCGGATGTTTTGCATAATATTCACGAAGGGCAGTCTCAAAATCGTCGAGTGTTTTGATTTCTGGATATCCAAGTTCTTTTACTACTTTATGCTGAAGGTTGAAACCGCCTCCTGCATCAAAATAAATTTGGCCTACACCAGCATTTGTAGGGAGTGCATAGATAGCTGGATCTTCAAGGCTATATTTAAGACGATCCATTTGACCTTCATAAAGTTTTTTCAAGTTAGGTGCGTGCTCTTCTATCAGATCGGTAAGGTCAATCATTGCCCCGGCATCAACAAGTTTGGACAAGTTGCCTTTAGGGAAAATGAGGTCCGGATAATCTCCGCTCGCTGCCATAAGGGCGATTTTGTCATCTCCGCCGCCGCTGGAAATATCATATTCCGCATTAATTGTTACGCCAGTCTCTTCAATAATCTTCTGACCAACAGCATCCTGCATCTTGTTCCAGTTCGGGCTTGCATCCGCTCCGAAGAAAGTCAAAGTAATCGGTTCGGTTGAATCTGAACCCTCAGTCCCTGTACCTGCTTCTTCATTTGTATTTCCGCAGGCAGCAGTGAATAACATTGTGCTTGCAAGCAGCAACATAGCGATTGTCTTTGGCGCTTTGTGCTTCATTTTCTGTAATCCCCCTTAAAAAGCTTTTATATGTATAACAGGTGTTCCTGTTTATACCGATAAAGAAGTAAAAGAAAATTTACATAAAATAAATAGAACTGACAATATAAGCGCTTTAATAACTTTGAATAAATTAGGTAAGAAAACTAATAATGTTGCTGCGAAGGTGTGAATATATTAATTATTGAGTGAAATCTAAGTTGCGGAGAACGTTTTCGAAAAAAAGGATGTAAGTGCTTTCAATACATTCATTGTATGAAATTACCTGGCGGAAGTCAATCTTTTTTTTGAAAATTAATTATTAAATTTCAATAAAAAAAAGAGCCTATAAAGGCTCTTTCTCAATTGATTTAGCTCCAGCTTATTCTGCTGTTGTTTCTCCGCTCCAGAGCTCCACACGCTCTTTAATCAGCTCGGTATAAGTCGCTTCCATTTCTACTGCACCAGCTTTATCTAGCTCACTCAGCATAGTGTCATAGATCTTGTCGAAGTTGTCTGAAGATGAAAGAATTGCTTCTGGAATTCTCTTTCTCATGATGTCCTGAGTTTTCTGATATGCTACTTGATATTCTCCTCCTGTAGGAGTTGCAAGGTTATAAGCTGCCCCCCACTCTTTAACAGGGAATTCATCCTCTTGCGGAAAGAGGTCCTTCCAAGTCGTTGCACTATACTGTGCCAGTGTCTCTTTCTCTACATCTGAGTAAGATTCAACGATTTGTTCAGGGAAGTTTGTCGTATAGTAGTTGTCTGATGGGTCCTTAACTCCATCTCCATAATGAGGCGCCATATTCGTATACAAACCAATGCCTGTCTCTTTAGAAAAAGCTGCTGCATTGTTAATCTTCTGGTCTAATACATCTTTAGGAATGACGCGAGTACCATTCTCATCTACAGTATATTGCTCGCCTTCAATCCCCCAGTTCATCAGTACTTGACCTTCATCGGAAGCCAGGTAATCAAAGAACTTAATGGTTCTCACCGGATCCGGGTTTGTAGCGGAAATACCGACACCCCATCCAGATGCAAAGCCTGTATCCTGGAAGGATGCATCCTTATACTCTTCAGATAAGGTTACAGGGAAGCTCGCGTAAGTCATATCCGCTTTACCTGCTGATTTCAAAGCATTTTCTGCATCAGCGTAACCCCAGTCCTGATCGATCAGACCAAGCACGCGGCCGCTGGCGATTTTGGATTTATATTGGTCTGTCTTTTGAACGAAGCTTTCCTTATCAAGCAATCCTTCGTTGTAAAGGTCATTCAGCCAACGGAAATATTCTCTTTCTTCAGAACGTTTAATATGCAGTGATGCTTCATAAGTTTCCGGATTGATGAAATACTCCCCGTCATCCGGCGCACCCGTTGCCCAGAACGCTGGGTTAGTAACGGTAATCATAATTCTCCAGTCGTCGGCATCCAAACTGATTGGAATCGTCGGCTGACCGTCCGTTGTCGGATGTTTTTCATAATAGGTTCTAATTGCATTTTCGAAATCTTCAACTGTACGAATCTCAGGATAACCCAATTCCTGAAGCACACGGTGCTGGATCTTGAATCCGCCGCCTGCATCAAAATACGTTTGTCCTACAGGATAATAAGTCGGCAGAACGTAAATGGATTCATCCTCTGTGCTGTATTTCAAGCGGTTCATGTAATCGCCGTATACCGCTTTGATGTTTGGTGCATATTTATCAATAAGGTCAGTTAAGTCAATCATCGCACCGGCATCTACTAGCTGGCTCAGGTTGCCCTTCGGTGAGATGATATCCGGATATTCTCCGCTAGCTGCCATAAGTGAAATACGGTCATTTCCTCCGTCCATGGCGAATTCAGCATTCAGCGTTACGCCGGTCGTTTCTGTGATTTTTTGACCAACTGCATCCTGCATACGATTCCAGTTAGGGGAAGTATCTGCCCCAAAAAATGTGAACGTAATCGGCGAAGTATCATTGCTGGTATCTTTATATTCTTCAGCACTGCCTCCGTTGTTTCCGCTTCCGCCGCAGCCCGCTGCAATCAGGGACATACCTAGTAACGGAATTAAAGCAAATTTCAATCTCTTTCTAGCCATTCATAACCCCTCCAGTTTGCTATCCAAGAACCTAACTCCTGTAACAAAATTAATAAAGCAATTGAATCTGATGAAACAACATACTTACCAATAGTTGGGAAAACGTTTTCGAAACATGGCATACAAATTTCTTTAATATGAAAGCGCTTCATGTATAGATAATATTAGAATTTTACTATATTGTCAATAAATATTTAAATTAGAAAAAAGAGACTTTTATAAGCTAACTATAAAAGTCTCTTTCTTCTGTAAATCAGTTATCATCGATTTTAAACTTTAATGTGCGAACTAAGAATCAAAAGCATTATTCAGCTGCAGTTGTACCGCTGTTCCAAAGCTCAACTCTCTCTTTGATCAGCTCCGAATACTCCTCTTCCATTGCCGGAATACCCGCTTTATCCAGCTCGTTCAGCATAGTATCGTACACAGCATCAAACTTGTCTGGTGTAGTTAAGATCGCTTCAGGGATGCGTTTTCTAATAATATCCTGTGATTTTTGGAAAGCAACACTGTAGCTTGAACCAGACGGTACCGCCATATTGTAAGCTGCACCCCATGGTTTTACAGGGAACTCATCCTCTTTCGGGAACAGATCTTTATACGTCTCAGCGCTGTATTGCTCAAGAGTCTTCTTATCCGCATCGGAATAGGAAGCAGCAATTTGCTCTGGATAATTTGCAGTATAGTAATTTCCTGTAGAATCCTTCATACCGTCACCATAGTGCGGTGCAATGTTGCCATACAAGCCGATTCCTGTTTCCTTTTGGAATGGTCCGGCATTGTTGTTCTTCTCATCCAATACATCTTCCGGAATTACACGTGTACCGTTCTCGTCCACTTTATATTGTTCGCCTTCGATACCCCAGTTAATGAGTACCTGTCCCTCTTCAGAAGCAAGGTAATCAAAGAACTTGATCGTACGAACAGGGTCCGGGTTTGTAGTTGAGATCCCTACACCCCATCCAGATACAAAACCTGTATCTTGGAAAGTATGATCCAAGATATCTTCAGACATGGTAACTGGGAAAGTCGCATAAGTCTGATCGTATTTGCCTTGAGATTTCAAAGCATTTTCCGCATCGGCGTATCCCCACTCTTGATCGATCAAACCAAGAACACGTCCGCTTGCAATTTTAGATTTGTATTGATCTGATTTTTGTACAAAGCTTTCTTTGTCAATCAAGCCTTCGTTATATAGTTTGTTCAGCCAGCGGAAATACTCTCTTTCCTCTGGACGTTTAATATGCAGCATAGCTTCATACGTGTCTGAATTGATGTAATATTCTCCATCGTCATGAGCACCCGTTGCCCAGAAAGCTGGATTCGTAACTGTAATTTGAATTCTCCAATCATCTGCATCTAGAGTCAGCGGAATTGTAGGTTGTCCGTCTGTCGTTGGATGAAGCTTCATGTAGTCTTTCAATACCTTCTCAAAATCTTCAGTCGTGCGGATTTCTGGATATCCGAGCTCTTCAAGTACACGATGCTGAAGCTTGAATCCGCCTGTTGCATCAAAATATTGTTGACCTACGCCTGCGTAGGTTGGAAGAACATAAATGGATTCGTCCTCCGTGCTGTATTTCAGGCGATCCCAATACTCTCCGTACAATGCCTTAAGGTTAGGTGCATACTGATCAATGAGATCTGTCAGATCAATTAAGGCACCTGCATCAACCAGCTTGTTTACTTCGCCTTTTGCAGAAATGACGTCTGGGTACTCACCGCTCGCTGCCATAAGAGCGACACGGTCTTGACCACCGCCGGTTACCGCAAACTCACCATTTAGAGTAACTCCCGTTGCTTCTGTAATTTTCTTACCTACTGCATCCTGCATTTGGTTCCAGTTCGGTGATGCGTCTGCACTAAAGAAAGAGAATGTAATCGGTGAAGTATCATTGCTTGTATCTTCATACTCACCACTGGCGTTTCCGCCTCCTCCGCCGCAGCCTGCGGCCAGAAGAGACATTCCAAGTAACGGTACTAACGCAAATTTAGTTGTCTTGCTAGGCATATCTAGTTCCTCCCCACGTAAATTACGATGTTTCGTTTTGATCCTGTCCAACAATATTTTTTATCTCTATTTTCTCTATCTAACCCAACTATATTAAGCTTTTACCGCACCCAGTGTCATACCGCCAACAAAGTACTTTTGCAGGAACGGATAAACAAGTAGGATCGGAACGGTTACGACGATTGTAATGGCCATCCGAATCGATTCCGGTGAAACCTGAGCCATTTGCTGCGCCATATCATTAGCATTAACGGTGGCGCCGCTTCCCTGCTGTGTACTTTGGAGAACCTTCATAAGTTCATATTGAAGCGTCGTAAGCTCTGGTTTAGAGCCGTTGTACAGATACGTATCAAACCAAGAGTTCCACTGTCCGACTGCAAGGAACAATGCAATGGTTGCAAGCACCGGCTTACAGAGCGGAAGAATGATTTTGTAATAAATCTTGAAGTCATTTGCTCCATCGAGCTTGGCCGATTCTTGAAGTGCAAATGGAAGGCCATCGATAAAGGAACGAATAACAAAGACGTTAAATGCACTGATCAAACCCGGAAAAATATAAATCCAGAACGTACCGATCAGGTTAAGATCTCTCATTAGGATGTAGCCCGGAATCAAACCACCGGAGAAATACATGGTAAGCGCCAAGAATGTAGATACAAATTTCTTTGCTCTAAAGTCTGGCCGAGCCAAAGTATACGCTACCATGGAAGAACTCACAAGGCCGAGCAGGGTTCCGACAATCGTTCTTGCCAGGGAGACCTGAGCACCTTGGATCAAGCCATCATATTGGAATATCGTCTTGTAATTCTCAAGTGTTAACTCACGCGGCCATAAATAAATGCCACCGCGAACTGTATCTGTTGAGTCATTCAATGAAATCGCAAGCACGTTCAAGAACGGATACAGTGTCACTATAAGAATCAAAGCCATAATAATATAGTTTGCTACATCAAAAACTCTCTCTGATCTTGTTGCATTAAAAGCTTTGTTTTTCACGCTGCCTTCCCCCTTTCTACATGATGCTCTCTTTAGTAAATTTCTTGAAGAGACCGTTCGCAGTGAACAACAGGATAACGCTGACTACAGAGTTGAATATCCCTATGGCCGTACCATATGAGTACCTACCCATCTGCAAACCGTAATTCAGAGCATATATATCGAGTACTTCCGAGTAGTCCGTCACCAAGCTGTTTTGGAGCAAGAGCTGTTTCTCGTAACCAATAGCGATTAAGTGACCGATCGACATGATGAAAAGTACAGAGATTGTAGAACGGATACCAGGCAGTGTAATATGCCACATTTGTCTCCAGCGGCTGGCGCCATCAACACGTGACGCTTCGTACAGCTCTTGGTCAATCCCCGTAATCGCAGCCAAATAGATGATCGCATTCCAGCCCATTTCCTTCCATAAGTCGGAAGCGGTTACAATGTACCAAAATAGGTTCCCTCTGGCCATAAACTGTATAGGCTCATCGATAATATTTAAAGCTACTAAAATATCATTTACAATACCGCCGTCAGTGGACAGCATTTTTGTTACAATCCCGGCTACAACGACCCAGGATACAAAGTGAGGTAAGTATGATACCGTTTGCACGGTTCTCTTGAAAAATTTACCCCGAAGCTCATTCAGCAAGATGGCGAAGAAGATCGGGAATACAAAACCGACAACTAGTCCCATCAAACTCATTGCGAGTGTATTTCTTAATACAAGGTAGAACCGGTCGTCACTAAACAATTCAACAAAATGCTTGAACCCTACCCAATCCTGTTCAAAAAAGCCGCGCGCCGGCTTAAAATCCTGGAATGCCATGGTCCATCCCCATAGCGGCAGATAGTTGAATACAAATACCCATGCAACGAAAGGCATAGACATCAGCAGCAAATACTTTTGGTCTTTCACTGTCTTCCAAAAGTTATTAGGCCGTTTCCGCTTCGCCTTTGCAGCGGGTGACTCCTTGGAATCCGTGGAAGCGGGCTTTGTTAGCGTTTCCATGAAATGACCCCTCCTCTGTTTAATAACTTAATGATACTCCAACATTTTGCAGATCAATACCCAATGGATTTAAGAGAAATTCATATAAAAATTAGAGGTACCTCGTCAGATAAAGATATAAAATGTCTAAAAATTAGGGTTTTGCAGGTCGAAAAATGTAACATCTGTGCTTAGTCGACAAAAAACTATTTCTATATTCAAAAAAAAACCGCCTAGCCACGGTTTTTGGACTGCTCCCGGTAAGCTGACGGTGAAACACCAACATATTTTTTAAACTTACTATGAAAATAGTCTACATTCGCATAGCCAATTGAGGCCGAAACCTGATGGACCTTAAGTCCTTCCTCCAGTAATTCCTTCGCTTTCTCCATCCTCACTTTATCAACAAATACATTAAAGGACTCTCCCGTATAGTTCTTGAACAGCTTGCCTAAATAACTGCTGTTGTAATTGAAGACATCCGCCAGTAGCTCCAACTTCAAATGGTCGCCTGGATTACGCTTAATGAAGTCAATCATCTGCTTAATGACTGTATCTTTGCTGTTGCCGCCAAGCTGAGAGATCACTTTTACAAATTGAATGTTCAATGTTGTAAGCAGTTCGTAGAGTGTAGGCTGCCGATACAGAGCTGCAAGCATGGAGGTGTGCTCTGTTGCAATGCTTTTTGCATCTTCGTGATTTAAGGAAAGCTTGTTGAGTGCAAGGGCAGCGATCTGGACCGTTATTTTTTTGACATCCCCTTCTGTATACCCGTTGCTTATAATAATCTCTTCCAATTCAGAAAGCACACGAGCAAGAAGGTCCTTACTGCGAATATCAAGGGCATAATAAAGCTTGTCCGCAAGCACATTTTCATCAAGAGGATGGACGCTGCTTGGTTCTCTATCAAATTCGAATTCACCAAACAGCATCAAGGTATGTTCTTTAGCGAAGAAACGCAGCTCCAACGTACTGACTGCCTCTCTATAAGATCGTCCAAGATCATGAATTTGGGTAACCGGGGTACCTCCCGCAATGTAGCCAAGAGCGGAAAAGCGCCGGATTAACGAAACGATCTCCTCATGTAGACGTTTGCTATCATCCTTCGAAGTAACGGGGGCTTTTAATAACAATCCGATATATTGCCCGGCCGAAAAAACAACCCCACGCTGCGATGTATTAAGCATCTCTGCTATTTCTCGCTTGATCTCCGTCATATAAGAATTGCTCTCACCATAGATCTCTACCAGCAGCACCTGATAGCTTGGCCAATCAAGCCCCCAATCCTTTACCTGTTCCTGAGCCCATGTTCTATCGTCAAAAATCATCGATTCGATTAGATGCTCTCTATAGAAAAGGTCTTCATTTGAAACGCGCTGCTTTACCTTCTTGTCTCTCTCCAGCATATTCTTAACTCTTTCGAGCTCTTCTATTATTTCATCTTCATCAACCGGCTTGAGCAGATAACCATCTACCCCAAAGCTGATTGCTTTTTTGGCATAGTCAAAATCGGCATGACCGCTCAAAATAAGAAAATGTCCCTTGTTCCCTTCCTCACGGAGATGCTCTATAACCTCAAGTCCGGTCATACCCGGCATACGAATATCCAGAATCATCAAATCCGGATTCAGTGCATTAAATTTCTCAACTGCCTCTCTTCCGTTTGAAGCCGTATCAATGACTTCATATCCCTGCTCTTCCCAATTAATGATTGTCTTTAATCCTTCTCTGATCATCGGTTCATCATCTACTAGCAATACGCTATACATTTGGGCTGCCTCCTTTGGGAACAGTAAAATAAATTTCTGTACCTTTGCCGTGCTCACTTTGGATGTTAAGACCATGCTTTTCTCCATAGGATAAGGTCAAACGTTGATGGACATTTCTTAAACCGATTCGGCTTTTTTCTACTTCATCCGGCCCTGCAATTGACGCCAGCACTTCCGCCAGCCGCTCCTCTGTTATCCCAGCTCCATTGTCTTTCACACATATTCGAAGCAGCTCTTCATCGAGCTCCTGGATCTCAACTTCAACCTTGACGCCCTCTTCCTGGTTCTCCAATCCATGCACAATTGCATTTTCCACCAAGGGCTGAATGATTAGCGGAGGAATATATATTTTTTCGGCACCTTTATCCAGACGCAGCTCAAAGTCCAATCGATCCTCATAACGGAATTTTTGAATGTGCAAATAGGACTGAACGATTTCCATTTCTGCTTTTACTGTCGTGTGTCCGCTTCCAATCTCCAGGTTTTTCCGCATCAGCTTACCAAGCAGTCTAACGATGTTCGCAATTTCAACCTCTCCCTTGATATGTGCCTTCATCCGGATAGATTCTAGCGCATTGAACAGAAAATGAGGATTGATCTGGCTGGCCATCATCTTCAGCTTAATTTCTTTTTGTGCAATCTCAAGGCGAGTGTTCTGCTCACTGGTCTCAACGACCTGATTCATTAATTCGTTAATACTTGAAACCATATAATTGAATTGTCTTGATAATTGACCAATTTCATCATTTCCATCAATATTCGAAACCACTTTCAAATCTCCAAGCGCAACCCGGGTAATCTGCCTGCTTAGTCCCAGCATACGCTTAGTGGTAATAAAGGAAATCACATTTACAAATGCCAGCGCTACAAGCAGCACCAAACCGATAAACAGCATCCCGATTAAACTGATCTTGTTCGCATCGTCTACAATACTTTTGTTGGAGAAGATCGATACGATTTGAAAACCATTCATACTTGAGGCTGGCAGCAGCTCATCTATGATGATCTTGGAAGGTTCACTTTTGACGTTCGTGTCAATGATACCCTTCTTCTGGCTGGAGAGTTCCACTCCAATATCCAGAGAATCAAAGGTTTGACCAACCAAAGCCGTATCCTTAGCAGAAACGATATATCCTTGGCTGTCCACGATCATTGTATCAAAAGGCTCCTGGCTCAGAATGTTGTTAAGTTCATTGCGGTTAATCAGCACCATCAGTACGCCTTGAGTCTGATATTCAGGAAACTGTACTCTTCTGACCAGCGCCAGCGCATCTGCCGGATTATCAGGAGTTGACGGTACATAAAACCAGCCGATACTTCTTCCATTTATAGCTTCTTCAAACCATTCTGTATGTTCTATTTGATCTGTCACTGGAATAAACTCCAGGTTATTAACCAGAGTCGGATTATAAGTGAAAAAACGGATGGCTGACAGCTCCCGGTACTGCTGAAGATATTCGTTAAACAGATCAAAGGCATGATAGCTCTTCGTTAACTCAAGAATGCTGGAGTATTCTGTATTTACGAGCACCTCTAATTCCTTGTTAAACAAGAGGAGGTTCGATATATCCGTCGGCACCCTAAGAAAGGTTGATGCCTGATTTTTGATGCGATCCACGTTGTTTTCTGCCTGCTCTATCGCTTGATCCATGGCTTGCTGCCGAAAGTAATAGGTTACCCCTATACCAATAATCAGTACAGGAATCATGACGACCAGCACATAACTCATCAAGAGCTTATGCTTCAGCTTCGTATTATTGTTAAGCCGTACAAGCCATGACAGCATCGGATTTCCCCCTATAATTCTTCTAAGCGCTTACAAAAACTTCAGCTTTGCTCCAACTATCATATCATAAAATGTAAACATGCAGAGCGACCAGTTTCGACATAAATCAACAATCTCTTATTGTTCTTTATGCCCGCTGAGACGAGTAGTATATAAAGATGGTTTCCTGATGCAAGTGGCCCTCATCTATCGCAGCGATCTTAAAAGGAGGACAGGCTATGGATATTTTATCTTCTATTATTATGGGGATCATTGAAGGCTTGACCGAGTTTCTGCCCGTTTCCTCAACGGGGCATATGATCCTGACAGCTCACTTACTCGGCTTATCCACCGATGAGGAAAGCGTAAAAACATTTGAAGTTGTTGTCCAGCTTGGAGCGGTGCTCGCTGTCGTAGTATTGTACTGGAGAACGTTTGTCGGTTTATTTAGGGTGAAGCCCGAGGACCGCACCGTTCCTAGGCTGAATCTGCTTCATATTTTCCTGGCGATGGTTCCAGCAGGTATTGCAGCTGTCTTGTTCCGGGATATCATTAAAGCCTACTTGTTCGGACCAACGACGGTTGTTTACAGCCTTATTGCCGGAGGTGTGCTCATGATCGCTGCTGAGAAATGGCATAAAAAACCGACTGCTGTTACGATCGACGATATTACCTACAAACAAGCGTTTACGATCGGCTTATTTCAAGTGCTTGCGCTATGGCCGGGCTTCTCGAGGTCAGGCTCGACGATTTCAGGAGGACTGCTTGCCAGGGTCAGTCATACAGCAGCAGCAGAGTTTACCTTTCTTGTATCGGTGCCGATCATGTTTGCTGCCACAGGTCTCGATCTCTTGAAGAGTGCTTCCTATCTATCTGCAAGTGATATCCCTTATTTTGCTGCAGGTCTGATCACTTCATTTGTCGTAGGTATGCTGGCCATTAGGACGTTCCTTCATTTATTAAAAAGACTTAAGCTGTCTACGTTTGCTTACTATCGCTTCGGCCTGGCTGCCGTCATCTTTCTGTTCGTTCTCTAGCTCAATCAAAAAAAGCCCTCATGCTGACTCAGCATGAGGGCTCTTGCTTCTATATTGAACTTATTACATTTTGGACTCTAGTGTTTCCAGATATTCCGATACTTGTGAAGGCGTCTTAGCCCATTTGCTGTGCAGATGCGCAATTTTCTCCCCGTTCTTGAACACAAGCAGGCTTGGAATACCGCGGACCTGATTTGTTTCTGCAACGGGCAATAACTTCTCAGCATCAATAGCGTAGAACTGCTTATCCTGGTGCTGATCAATAACATCCCCGATAAACCGGTCCATATTTTTGCAATCTGGACACCATGTCGTATCAAATTTGATGACGGTAAGCTTATCCCCTTGAATGAGTTCCTTATACTGCTCTTCACTTTGTATTCTTTCCATATCGTATCCCTCTTCTCTAAGTTCTATATTGTATTATATCCAATTAGAATTAACGGTGCTGCGTATATTGGTTTGCCTGTGTTATTTCTCTCAGCAGATTGTATTCCTCATCTGTCAGATCGGGTGTCTCTGCCGCCCTCACGTTTTCCAAGAGCTGTGTGCGGGAGCTTGCACCAGGAATTACCGTTGCGACAACCGGATTATGAAGCACATAGCGTATTGCGGTTTGAGACATACTCCGATGCTCATTCACCAATGGATCAAGCCCGGCACGGATGTCCGTGATCTGTTCACCCGTATAATTTAGAAACCCTTTTGCTGCTTTATCATCTCTACCATCCGCAAGCGCACCGCTGGCTACCGGTCCTCTGGCGATGACACTGATCCCGTGTTGATTAAGGAGAGGGTAAGCTTCCTCTTCACCTCGGCGATCCAGCAGGCTGTATTGATTCATCACACTTACAATCTGAGAGCGCTGAACGTACTCTCTGATCACATTTGGTCGGATGGAGGATACTCCATAATAACGGATAACGCCTTCTTGTTTTAATTGTTCAAAGGCTTCGATCGTTTCCTCTATGTTGTCCTCTATCGTCCCACCGTGCAGCTGGTACAAATCAATATAATCTGTTTGGAGTCTACGAAGGCTCTCTTTGACAGCACTCAAGATATGTTTCTTGCTCGGATCCCAGCTTAGGCCTGTCTGACCGGGAATACGCCGGTTTCCCGCTTTCGTCGCCAAAATGACATCTTGCCTGCGCCCTTTGATTGCAGCGCCCACAATTTCCTCGTTTCGTCCATCATCGTAGATGTCCGCGGTATCTAGAAAATTGACGCCGTGCTCCAATGCCTCATGAATAAGCGATACGGCTGTATTCTCATCGGTCCCGAGCGACATACAGCCAAGACCCACTTCACTCACATAAAGATCTGACGAACCTAGTCTGTTCTTCTTCAAGCTAAATTCCCCTCCTTATGATGCGATTCGTATATTGCTATTGTAGCACGTCCGGTCGTCTGCACAAAAAAGACCGGAGCAGTCCTTCCAGTGAAGGAGCTGGTCCAGCCTAGCTTGTAATCTATTAAATCAGTAATAAGGCGCCATAAACAGATATACAATAACCCCGGTAATACTCACATAGAGCCAGATCGGCATCGTCCAGCGAGCAATCTTCTTGTGCTTCTCAACCTGCATAGTCCATCCCCATACGAGGGAGAACAAAGCAAGCGGTACGATAACCGCAGCCAAAAAGCTGTGGGTTATGAGAATGGTAAAGTAAATAGGACGAATAATCCCTTCGCCTCCGAATTTCGCTGACTCAGGCGAGATATAATGGAACGTTAAATAAGTCACCAGAAACAGGAGCGTCGATGTAAAAGCAGCTAAAATAAACCTCTTGTGAATCTTAATATTTTTTTTCATAATCGCAATCAGGGCTGCGACCAGAAAAATAAATGTAAAGCTGTTCAGCACCGCATTGATCCTTGGAAGAATCGTATAATCGAAGTGTATTTCTCCGTTATAGCCGACAGGACCAAAAAACAAAACTAGTATTATGATATTTGCGATAAGGGAAACGGTTAGGATAATACCCGCGAAATTTTTCTTACTTGTCGGGACGTATCCGCCTTCTCCGGACTTTTTGCTCATTATTAAGCGTATCCTCCTCTATGGGTAAATGCTATTTATAATTATATACTGCCGAATTGGAGGTGTTAAGTGACAACACTTCGAACAATATTTGATGGTAGCATCTGTTTGGAGAGAAGGATTTATACCGCTCTTTTCATACTGTTCATGAAATGTTCTTTTCAAAGCGATGTGCAAGAGGTATAATAGATTCAGTTATTGCTTATAATCACATATGTTGTTTAAGGGAGGAGTCTGGCACACCAGGCACCTCCCTGTCTTTTTTTAAAGCGTATTTACGGTCCCTGTGTAGATATGCTTTTTTTTGTGCCTGTGAGGTTTTAACCCTCTTTTGTCCGGACAACATATCCGTAGTGATTTAGAGCTCTTGCCTATGAGAAATGGATACTCGAAAGGAGAACGTCATGGAATTTATTTTGGAGCTTGTACTCATTCTTATTTTCACAAAAATAGCAGGTCATCTGTCAGTCAAGCTCGGACAGCCGTCTGTTCTCGGTGAGCTGATTGCCGGGGTAATCCTGGGACCCGCTCTTCTGGGATGGGTGCATCAAACCTCATTCATACAAGAGTTTGCAGAGATCGGGGTACTTGTTCTTATGTTTATAGCCGGTCTTGAAACCGATCTGGATCAACTGAAGAAAAATTGGAAGGCTGCTTTTGCAGTTGCGGTAGGTGGAGTTATCATTCCCTTCTTTGGGGGCTACGGTGCGGCAATGGCATTTGGAATGGAATATCACCACGCGCTGTTCTTCGGTCTGTTGTTCTGTGCCACTTCCGTGAGCATCTCGGTACAGACCCTTAAAGAAATGAACAAGCTGAACTCAAGGGAAGGAACCACCATTCTAGGTGCAGCTGTCGTTGATGATATTCTGGTCGTTGTCCTGCTTGCAGTCATGATGAGTGTCTTGGGTGCAGGCGAGTCCGTCAGCCTCGGGTCACTGATCGGTAAAAAGGTGCTGTTCTTCGTCATTATCATTGCAGCAGCCATATGGCTTGTCCCTCTTGTCATGAAATGGTTTGCGAGGCTCAAAGTCTCAGAATCCGTCATTTCAGCTGGTCTTATAATCGCTCTTGCCTTCTCCTATTTTGCTGAATGGATGGGGGTTGCCGGAATTATCGGTTCGTTTGCAGCAGGTATTGCAGTATCACAAACCACTTACAAACATACGGTGGAAAGCAAATTAGAGCCGATTGCTTACGGCCTGTTCGTTCCTGTATTTTTTGTGAATATCGGGCTGAATGTAAGCTTTGAAGGGGTCGGAGCTCAAATCGGATTTATTGTCATCATTAGTATTGTCGCTATTATAACGAAGCTGCTTGGCGGTGCACTGGGTGCAGGTCTTACCGGATTTAACAGACGATCTGCCTTTTCCATTGGAACAGGCATGATATCTAGAGGCGAGGTTGCACTCATTATTGCAGGGACGGGGCTTTCGTCAGGTTTGCTTGATCCTGAATACTACACTTCGGTCATCATTATGGTTATTGTAACTACGCTAGTTACTCCACCTCTATTAAAAATAACGTTCTCACGAAATCGTGGAGGAGAGAAACAATTCTCTGAAAGCTAATCTTGGCTGAGCGGATGGATATTCAAAATGAAAAAGCCGTAAAACTGAAAGCAGGAGACGCATTATCCCTAATGCACCTCCTGCTTTTTGTTATTTTTGCTATGCGATAATGAAAGCACTATGTGTTGTCGTCGAGATACTGCTCGTATTCTGAGTTCAGTTTCTTCTCCCTACATTGGACCGATCCGCAATTCGAATAAAAAGTCTGTACCCGATTCGTTTCCTGTACCCCTAGCTCACTGTAACAGTCCCGGCACAAAATAACTCCCAGCGGAATAGAGCCCTTGTTGTTCTCCACCAATAGTACCTCCTTGATTGTAAGGTGAGGCTCTTGCAAATCCTCCGTATTCAGTCAACATGAGTGAACCGGTTCGCAAAACCTCTTTCATCATTAAATATAGTAAGCGTTATCAATAATTATGACTAAAACATTAATATTCCCTTGTATCTTTGCAATACAAAAAACCGATCCGAGCTCTGAATAGAGTCCGAATCGGCGGATAAAGAACAAATGCCTTTACTTATTCTCTTGATCCGGCACAGCACAGGATTCGTCTGTACATACGCCAGCATCCTCACTGCCAATAACCTGAAGAGGTTGATTTTCTGACCATGCCTGAGTCAGAGCCTGGCTAAACACGCTGAGCGGCTGAGCTCCGGAAATGCCATATTTCCGGTCTATAACAAAGAATGGAACTCCCTGAATTCCGAGCTCCGCCCCCTGTCTCTCATCACTGCGAACTTCTTCGCTGTAACGGTCGCCTTCAAGTACACTTCTTGTTTCTTCACCATCAAGTCCAATCTCAGCTGCCAGCTTCACCAAAACGTCCTTGCTTCCGACATGCTGTGCCTCTACAAAATATGCCGCAAACAGACGTTCAACCATGGCTTTGTCCATGCCCTTCTCCGCTGCAAAATGTGCCAGACGGTGAGCATCGAACGAGTTGGTTGGTTTAATCAGATCAAAATTGTAATTGAGTCCAACACTTTTCGCCTGTTCTACAACATTAGCTGTCATTGCTTTTGCCTGGTCTACCGACGTTCCATATTTTTGCGCAAGAGATTCATAAGTTGTCTGATCTGTATCTACTGCTTCATTCGGATTTAATTCAAAGCTCCGGTAAATCACTTCAACGGACTCACCAAAAGGAAGAGACGCGAGAGCCTCCTCAAACCGACGTTTACCTATATAACAAAAAGGACACATATAGTCCGACCAAATTTCTACTTTCATGCTTAAACCTCCTAATTCATTGTTACTTACTATTGGTAACCAAATGATAACATACAACCATGTCAGTGTATAGCATCGTTATTATTTTCAAAATTATGTAAGCTAATCCTTGGTTCCTGCCGATAACAACCTAGAAACACATCAGATTGAATACATACATAAGGAGGAGTTATCCGCATCATGAAAGGTTTATCAAGTACATATGTTAGACGGTCTGTCTCAATGCTGCTCATTGCAGCATTAGTTCTGGCTGTGCCTGTCTCGTCAGGCATCCCTTATACCAGCAAGGCACAGGCAGCCAGCATCGAGACGACAGCCGTCACCTTAACTTACCCATCCAAATCAATCACCCTAACCATGGATAAACGGGAGCCGATTGCTAACAAACTCAAACTGTCGGAAAAAGTTCAGGTCATCTACTCTTCCGGCAATCCGAAAATTGCCCGCGTCAACCAAGAGGGCGTTGTCATTCCTGCTTCGCAGGGTACAACGAATATTCTCATCCAAGTTGTCACTCCCGGGTACAAGGGACAGCTTAAGCTGCCTGTGACGATCAAAAAAGGAGCATCCAAAACAAAAGCTGTGTATGCCACCAAAAAAGTGAGCGTATCCGGTAAATCCTTCACCGTACAAACAGTGACTCTGCCGAAAGGAACTCCCGTAACAGCCGGATTGGCCGGTCAAAAAGTTGGCGCGGTCAAGTCACTCTCTTCTATTGCAGGTGCATATCATGCTGCCGCCGCAATTAACGGCACCTATTTTGAAGCCTATGGCGGGGTCCCTGACCCTTATGGAACAATCATCAGTGACGGGGTTGTCGAGCATATCGGAAACACCGGCACAGCGATCGGTTTTAAATGGGATGGTTCAGCGGTTATGGATACGCTGCGGATTCGAGTGCGCGGAACGGTCGCCGCTGAAGGAGAAAGATCGCAAAGCTGGTATGTCTACTTCGTTAACCGAACACCGACTAAAGGAAAAACATCTGCTGTTATGTTTACGCCAAAACGCGGTTCAAATGTAGGCTTCTCCTACGGCACTGCGATCACTGTCCGTAAAGGGATTGTCACTAAAGTCGCTCCTAATACGAATGCAGCCATTCCTAGCGACGGATATGTGCTTGTGTTTACCGGCAAGGAAGAACAGCAGCTTGCTCATCGCTTTGAAAAAGGCAGCTATGTAAATTACGATATCAGCTATTATAATGAAGCAAATAAAGATATTGACTGGTCAAATGTACATACTGCAATTGGAGCAGGACCAAGGCTTGTAAAGGATGGCAAGCTTGCCGTAAATCCATCCTCCGAGGGCTTTAGCAGCTCCAAAATATTAACTGACGGCGGTGCAAGAAGTGGAATTGCTATTAAGAAAGACGGAACCATTGTACTTGCAACGGTCTCTGGTGCCACTATTAATCAATGGGGAAATATTATGCTGAAGCTGGGGGCTTATCAAGCCATGAATATGGATGGCGGCGCATCGTCCGGGATGTATGCGAATGGCAAAACCATAACCTCACCGGGCAGATTAATCAGCAACGGATTGGTATTCGGAAGTTCTTTGAAATGGTAATGATCCAATAATATATACTTGCTCCGAAAATAGACCCAAGCCATAGAGGCAAGGGTCTATTTTATCAGGCTCCTTTTGTTTAGAGCTCTTTTCCGAAAAATTGCGCCTATCCTGTTTGCATCTATATTCCGTTCCTTACTCTGTTGTAGACCCGTAATCCACAACTTCCAAATTCACATCATACGTAATCTCGACCTCGCTAAACACTTCATCCCATCGACCTTCTATCTTATTCCAGTACTTAGGGTATTTAATACGAACCTGATCGCCGAATCCGACTGCATCGACATGATAAGTGTTCTGTAATTTATTTAGAAGCTGTTTAATCTCGTTTTTAACGGCTTCATTAAATAATTTCTCTATTTCCTCAATATATTCCTCATTATCAGAAGGCTGCTCAGGAACACTCCAATCTTCAATCAGTTCTCCCTTTGAATGCACATCAATATGAAATGAAAGCTCATCTCCATCCAAAGAAGGGGTGATTTTGCTGTTTACTGAACTGATTTCATACACAATAGTGGTATCCTTTTCCTCCAAATAAGTCTTTAATACACCGCCGGGTGTTCCTTTTATCCAAGATATTGCTTCATTGTCCGTCTGACTTAGTCTGCCAATAAATTTATTATGCTTATTGAAAACTGCACTTCCAGCGAATTTCAATTCGTTTTCGGCAACGATGATATTTTGCAAAACAAAGCTATGTTCGGATTGCATCAGACCTTCAAGTTTACCCAGTGACACTGGGGGAAGAATTCGATTAGTACGGGTACGGTTATTGACAAGACCGCGCACATTAAATGCAGGCACTTCACCTGGTTGACTCGCACTTAAAACATCGGATGCTCTTTGCTGGCTAATCACAACCAATGCGCTTGGTCTTATGTCATTGTCCCGCAAAACAAAGTCAAGCAGCTGTTCAAGTCCGAATTTCGTCGCGAGCTCACTGGAGATCACAATGACTTTAAGATGGTGACCAATAATAGGACGATCTCTTCGCAGCGAAAATTGCCTGAAGATTTGCAGAAGAGAATCCCCTGTCAATCGCTCATTAAGATAACTTTCCGATGCCCCGCCGCCGCCTTGCCCTGGTGAAGCCTGTTTTTCATTTGTTCCCGGCACGATTTGAACCGTTGCGGTAAGCAAATCCTTTTTAGGATAATGTCCTCCCAGCTTATCCACCTCTTTTTCAAATTTGGTCTCTTCAGCAACATCGAGACCAAGTCCTACGTATACTCTTAAATCTTCGATTTCTCTACTGCTCCAGCAGCCTGACATACAAACTGTCAACGTAAAAATGAGAATCAACTTTAGAGTATTACGCAGGTTTTTCACTTGCCTTGCCTCCTTTCTTACGTATGATGCTAATAATCAGCAGGACTAAGGGAAGTCCGCAAAATAGCACGAGAGAGAAATTACCAAGTATATCGCCGAGTGTAAACATTTGATTGATATCCTTTGGCAGCATCGCAATGATATAGTTTACTGGCAAGAGCAGCAGCAGGAATGGAGCGAGCTTCCGTTTCTTAAACAGCTGTGCTCCTCCAAGAGATGCTGCATAATGTGTAATGGTAAAGGTAGAGAAAATTTGCATAATCCAGATGACAAGCAGCAGTGACTCAAACCTTTCGAAGATAAGTCCTTCTGCCTCAAAGCTTCGTAATAAATCCAGGGTTGGCCAAGTCTTGGTCACCGTACCGTCCAAGGATAAGCCACCTATTACCATGACAAGGGTGATCAAGTAAATAACAAGCGGTACGGATATGCCGTAAACAACCGCCTTCACTCCTTTATTTGGATTTTTCATAAATGCTGTGACGACCAGCATCGCTTCAAAGCCTGTAAAGGATAGTAGTGACGGCTTAATTCCCTTAATCACAGGCATAATCCCCATGCCGAGAACAGGTCTTAGATTGTTGATATCAAATAAGCGGAAGCTCAGTAGAATGACAACGACGAAGATGATCAGCGTAATCGGCAGGATGATCTCGTACAAACGAGCAAGGGAATTAACACCCCCTAGAACGAGGTAAAAACCAACCCACATAAATACCATGACATAAGCCCAAACGGGAGTGCCTTCCAGCAAATATAATCGGGTGACCTCAGCCATTACTCTAATTTCAAAGGCTGAAATGGTTATAAAATAGCTAATGATTGCAAACCCGATCAAATAAGCAATCCATTTGCCTGTAATTTCGCTCGTAAATTGAAATATGGTTTTTCCAGGAAATCGCATGCATAAACGGGCAATAATGATGCCTGCTGCAAAGATAATTGTGCTTGAGACTAAGAGAGAAATCCACACATCGGGCGTTCCTACAGCTTTGGCCATGGTACGGGGCAGCGTCAGAATCCCAGCGCCGAGCATATAGTTAATTACGATCACACCAGCTTGGGTTGTCGAAATTTGATCCTCTGCTTTATTCAAATTGCTGCTCATAAGACCACCTTTCTTTCTGCATGCCAAACCGATTTATCTCATGCGATCTTTATCCCGGCCGCCTGGCATGCTGGGCCTTTTTTTCATCATAAACAAGGGAGCACGCACAAAGAAATCCTTCCAGTCACTAAGCTTGTAGGAAACCATAGGGACTGCATAGGGTACTCCGAAGCTCTTGAGTCTTACAAGATGACTGCACATAAGCAGAAAGAACATAATGACCCCAAAGAGCCCAAATAGAGCCGCACTGAACATCGCCGCAAAACGAAGCACCCTCAGCGTAATCCCCGCGCTGTACGACGGAATAGAGAAAGAGGAAATGGCTGTTACGGCTACAATAATAACCAGAAACGGACTTACAATACCGGCCTGTACGGCTGCTTCCCCGATAATGAGACCGCCTACGATCCCCATCGCAGGTCCGACTGGTTTCGGCAGTCGAATGCCTGCTTCTCTCAAAATTTCAATGGCAAGTTCCATGATTAATGCTTCAATAATAGAGGGAAAAGGAACTCCTTCTCTTGTATTAATAATCGTAAGTGCCAGTTTTGTCGGAATCAGACCGGGATGATACGAAATAAACGAAATATACAGAGCGGGAGCAAGCAGCGCCAGAAATGCCGCCGCGTATCTAACAAAACGTATAAACGTCCCCCA
Source organism: Neobacillus mesonae (assembly GCA_023715865.1). Classification (GTDB taxonomy): domain Bacteria; phylum Bacillota; class Bacilli; order Paenibacillales; family Paenibacillaceae; genus Paenibacillus. Next base: position 33,716 of record JAMBOW010000010.1, on the reverse strand, counting down.
TACCCAGCGTTCATAATAATCTTCCGGGGACTGCAGCAGCATACTAAATGTTACCGGGACAATTAAAGCAAACGGTGTTCCATTAAGCAAAATAGCAACCCGGCCTTCCAAAAGAGCTCCGATAACCCGGTCCGGCCTCTCTGTATTTTGTGTCTGCTGGAAAGGACTTAGCCAGTTATCTTCTATTAACTGCTCGATATAGCCGGATTCAAGAGGATCATCAATATTGATTTGCTCTATACGTTTTTTAACTTCGTCTATTAACTGGGGATCGGCAATATCCTTCATATAAGCAACGACAAGATCTTTTTTTACTCGATTCCCAACCTGATATTGTGTTAATTGGAGACTGCTGTTTCTGCCATGTACCCTTAAGAGTCCCGTATTGTCTCCTAGTTTCTCAGTAAACCCGACTCTTGGTCCTCTGATCAGAGCTTCAGACACCGGCTCTTCAGCATTCCGTTGCATCCCCCTCGGTGCACTCACGAACATCACTTCTGCAATTCCATCAACGAGTAGAGCTGTATATCCGGACAGCACCTTTTCCACCGCATCCATGAAAAGATTCGTTTCCATCATCTCAGCTACCGGGAGCAGGTTTTGCTTCAAATAACTTTTAAAATTTTCACCCGAGCGAAGTTTAGACTCAGCTTCTTCAGTAACACCTTCTTTCATCAGCTGGGTAATGACATGGGTGTTGATCAGGTCTGAGTCAGCGAGTCCGTCAACGTAAATGATACTTGCTTTATTATTCATTCCTCCGATAAGGAACTCACGAAAGTGCACATCTGAATTTTGCCCAATACTGTTCTTGATGTGTTGAATATCAGAGTCATAACAACCCGTAAGTTGAATGTCTTGTTCATTCGTTTGATTGGTGTTTCCGTTAGGGGCGGGTTGTTTGCCGCTCTTTTGACCCCTGGCAGTTGACCGAACATAAAGATTTAAATCTTTGCCTGCTTTTATCATGACAATTGGAATAACCAATACGATAGCAGCCTGAATCCATATTCCCCAGTCCGGAAAATAGGACATGATTTCCTCCCACATATGTAAAAAAACTCCCTGCCATAATAAATTGTAAAGAATTGATTGTATTTTAACCCCAATCCAGAATAATAATTCTCAGAATGGAAGGAACCTTTCCTCTTAATGGGCATACAAAAAAGGCTAACTGATCTTAAGGATCAGTTAGCCTTTTTTGTATGCACTTCTTAGAATAGTTGCCGTTCACCAGGTCTGACCATTTCTGCACCTAATCTCTGCAGCTCTTCTCTATTTAGAAAAGCAAGGAGCTCTTCATTGAATTTATCCGGTTCATCGAACATCAGGGCATGCCCGCTGTCTTCAAACTCAACGATATGCGAGCCCTGAATCTGCTCCCCTGTCAGTTTAGCCAGCACCGGCTCACAGATTTTGTCCTTTGCTCCTTGGAATAGGACGGTTGGCACACGTATTTGGCCAAGATCCCCTCTCAGATCCTCATCGCGAAGGGTAATAGCTGCTTTGATCGTACCGTGATGAGAGGCTTGATAGCATAGTGATTCCAACCAGATCATCATGCCGGCCTTTGTTTTGGTGCGAGTAAATTTAAGACCGAACTTGGCAAGCATTTTCGGCCGATCTTCATATGTGGCATCGATCATCTGCTCAGTAACATCCGCAGGGTCCATACCGTAAGCAAAGTCATCCCGTTTTGTAAAGACAGGCGTAGCCGATCCAATCAGCACAAGGCTTGAAATTCCAAGCCCCTGGTGCCGAGCCATATATCTTACCGCTACTGCTCCGCCCATGGAAAAACCGACAAGTGCAGCTTTTTCAATACGCAGCTCATCAATGACTGCACGAAGATCGTCTGCCAGCCGGTCATACGAATAACTTTCCCACGGTGCATCGGATTGGCCAAACCCCCTCATATCAATACCTATACAACGGTACCCTTTTGCCGGAAGCAGAGAAAATTGATATTCAAACATCTTATGATTCGCCGGCCATCCATGCAAAAAGATAACCGGGATCCCTTCACCGATGTCTTCCACATAAATTTTAACGTTCTCTTCCACTTGTACATAACGTCCCATATCACTCAACTCCTCTTTATTTTATACGTGATTACAAAATCAGCTAAAGAATTAAAATCCTTGCCATCACGCTGTTTCTACCTCAATTTTCCTGCAGTTTGTCAGTATTTACCCCATGCGTGTAAACCTAATCAATGGCCTCATTAGATTTTTTCAGCTTATTTCAGGGTAAGAAGTCTTGAACAGAAGATTTCTAGAATAGACGAAAGGGGCACATCATGCATATAAATTACAAAAAGTCTTGGAAGGAAAATATTGTGTATGAGTTATATCCGCGCAGCTTTATGGATAGTAACGGTGATGGGATCGGAGATATTCCTGGTATTTTGTCAAAAGTAGATTATCTGAAGCATTTGGGCGTGGATACAATTTGGTTGACACCTATATATCAGTCCCCAGATATCGATCACGGCTATGATATAAAGGATTATTACAAAATACAGCCAGAATACGGGACAATGGAAGATTTCGAGCTCTTGCTGGAAGAGGTCCATAAACGTGATCTTCATCTCATCATGGATCTTGTATTGAATCATACTTCTGATCAGCACTACTGGTTTAAAGAGGCTCGTTCGGACAAACAAAGCCCCTATCGTGATTACTACATTTGGAGACCTGCCCAAGCGGACGGCAGCCCTCCGAACAATTGGACTTCTTATCTTGGAAAATCAGCGTGGACTTTCGATGAGGAGTCAAATGAATACTATATGCATCTATATAACTCTACGCAGCCGGATCTAAATTGGGACAATCCTGATATGCGAGAAGATATGTATAAAATGATGCGCTTTTGGCTCGATAAGGGGATCGATGGCTTCCGTATCGATGCGGTGAACGCGATTTCCAAGGATCAAAGCTTTCCAGATTCAGATCTTGCCAGATTGCAATCAAACGGCGAGCCATTTATAAAGAACGGTCCGCATATACATGATTATCTTCAAGAAATGAATGAGAAGGTGTTCTCTCATTATGATGTTTTTACTGCAGGGGAAATGTCTTACGTGGACGAAGAAGATGTTCTGCTCTATACACATCCAGACCGTAAGGAATTGTCCATGGTCCTGTCTCCTGAAGCGACTACTCTTGGTGACCTTCCCGAGGATGAATTTCAGGAGAAGGAATGGTCGCTAAATGATTTACGGGATGTCATGCAAAAATGGCAGAAAAACGTCGGCGATCCTGGAGGCTGGTTTGGCCTGTATTTTAGCAATCATGATCAGCCAAGACTTATAGATACATTTGGCCATCCCGGTGAGTACCGAGTTCAGTCGGCCAAAATGCTTGGGACCATGCTTCATACTTTAAGAGGGACGCCCTTTATCCTTCAAGGCGATGAGCTTGGCATGGTGAATAATCCAAAGCTTCATAATATAGAGGATATTAAAGAACAGCAGGCTCTTGCCTATTATGATGTTATGGTCAATGAAAGAGGAGAAGATGAGGAAACGATAATGCAGCGGATTCGAAGAAAAGCTAGAGACCACGCACGAACTCCTATGCAGTGGGATGACAGCAAGCATGCAGGCTTCACTACAGGAGAGCCATGGCTGCCGGTTCATCCCAACTACAAAGAGGTAAACGTAGAGTCAGAGCAATCTAATCCTCATTCCGTACTCAACTATTACCGGAAGCTTATCGAGATTCGTAAAGACAATCTGATCTCCACTTACGGAGATTATAAGGTAGTGCTGGATGATCATCCGCAAATATATGCTTATCTTCGTATATTAGGGGAGGAAACCTGGCTCACTCTGCTTAATTTCTCAGAAGAGGAAGCATCCTTCTCACTTGATACTAATGAAGTAGAGCGATTTTCTGGGGCGCGTATCCTCATCGGAAATTATAGAAATCAAGATGATGATATAGATCTGCAGGACGGAGTCCTTCAGCCATATGAAGCCATCGTATTAGAAGCACAATGACTTCCACATATTGTAATGGGATATCGTCCTTTAGCATGATATAATTTCCATATTAATTAATTATATCAAGCATCTTTTTATTGTTGTGTTTTGAATTACAGGAGGATTACTACATCATGAGCACACAAATTCAAATTTACAAAGTATCCGCAGATCTTAAAAAGGATCAAATTAAAATAAGCACGATCCCTTGGAAGCTGCTCATTGAGACGAACCGCTATTACGAAATTCGGGAGGGGAGCGGGCCGGTAAAAAGGCTGTATAAGGAAAAACTGAACACCATCATCTACGAAACGAAATCTTATGCCAATGCCTCCATCGCCTGCTCCGCATTTTGTTCTGAAGAAGATATAACCCGGATGAAGAACGAAATGATTAAAGAACTGGGACATATAATAGACTCCTATATACATGAGCTCAGGATCAATCAAAAGGCAGTGCAGGAATGTTTGCCGAAGGATATCTGTCTGGGGTAATAGAAATTTAAAAATAAAAAAAGCTCTCTCCTATAATGGAGAAAGCTTTTTTTATTGAAGACTCACTAACCTTTAATACCCGAATTCAAGTTGATGGATTGCATAAAATACTTTTGCGCAAAGATAAACAAAATTAATGTCGGAATAATGGCTAGCATAGCAGAGCCCATAAGTTGTCCAATCAGACGGTAGTTACCATAAATATCTTGCAGCAGAAGCAAACCGGCAGTAATCGGCATCTTTTCTACATCTGTATATACGATAACTGGCCAGAGGAAGTCGTTCCAGGAACCAATAAAAGAAAACAAGCCGCAAACGACCAGCACGGGTTTAACCAGCGGCAGGATGACGGAAAAATAGATTCTGAAATCCCCTGCTCCATCCACGCGTGCAGATTCGTCCAAATCATGTGGAATTCCCTTCATAAACTGCCTTACCAAGAAGATGTTACCCATTCCAGCGAGACCAGGAATAATCATCGCCCATGCGGTGTTTACCCAGCCTAGGGTTTCAATAATTTTATAGGAAGGAATTAAGTTTACGACCGCTGGAAAGAAAGAAATCCCCAGCAACGTAAAGAACAAAGTATCTTTTCCTTTAAAGTTCATACGCGTATAGCCATATCCTGTTATCGAAATAATGACTATAACAAGGGCGGTATGTGAGAAGGCGATAAACAGAGAGTTCATCAGCCAGCGCAGGATCGGAGCTGTAGATGTATTCTCTAATATGGTCACATAGTTATTAAAATCCCATTCGACTGGAAGTAATCTGAAACCGGTTGAAACCACTTCCGTTTGGGAACGAAATGATGTCGTAATCCCAAACAGGACAGGAATCGCCCAGATGATACAAATCGCTATAAGAAATAGGTAGGCTATATACTTCGATATATTGATTTTCTTTTTCATTTGATACCTCTGCCCCTTCCGTATCCAGTACTAGTTCGCGTTTCGGTTCATTACATAGTACTGTAATGCCGAAATAACCAAAATAACGAGCCCAAGCAGCACCGCCATCGCAGATGCCATTCCAGCCAAGGATTCACCTGAACCGAAAGCAAGTTGTCTGATGTACATCATAAGTACATGTGTGCTTTGTTGCGGGCCGCCGTCGGTCATCATGAGCGGCTGACCAAATACGTTAAAGGAGCCGGCAGTTGTCATAACAAATGTATAAATAAGCGGGAAACGAATAGACGGCAAAGTAATGCTGAAAAATCTGCGAATCGAACCAGCGCCGTCCATTTCTGCTGCTTCATATAAATCTTTGGAGACACCGTTAATAGAGGCACGGTATATAATCATGTTTCCTCCGACACCGCCCCAAACCGAAATAACGATAATAATAATCCAGGCATATGGCTGATTCGTTGCCCATACGGTTTCAGATCCGAATACGTTGCCGGTGACACCTAGCTGCTTGTTAAAGATCAAAGACCAAATAAGTGCAGCAGCAGAAATAGAAATGAGTCCTGGAATATAGATAATCGATTGAATGGTGCCTTTTAATTTCACTTTCTTATGTTCCAATGCAACGGCAACCATGAGAGGAATAACGATCAATATCGGAACACTGAGCAGAACAAAAAGCAGTGTATTCTTCAAACCATTATAAAACTGATAATTAAATGTCGATTCACTATCAAAAAGAATCGTTTTATAGTTATCAAGACCAACCCAAACCGGGTCATTGATTAGATTCCACTGAGTAAAGGAAGCATAGATACCGTAGATCGTCGGTATTAGAATAAAGATCAGGAATAGTATAAGATGGGGCCCAACAAAGAAAACAGGTGCAAAAGATCGCTTCTTCATAGCCTTTCATTTCTCCTTTTGGAAAAGTAATGTGCGATAAATGACGCATTACTTTTTTGCTAAAGAGACTGAACTAAAAATATTACATAGCAGCATATCCTTCGTTTTAGTCGAGGCTAAACCTAAGATAACTCCAGCCAATATCTTTAGCTCAGTCCAGAATGAACTAAAGATAGAGATTACATCGTATCTTTAGTTCATTCTATTTATCTATTGTTGTTAGTTTCTGATCTTACTCTGCCCCGCTGCTGCCTTGAGAGATTTTATCTTCGACTTCTTTCTGCATCGTCTGCAGAGTTTCATCCATATCTACAGCGCCTCGAATAATATCGTTTGAATATTTATCTACCACTTCAGCTACATACGGATAGTATTCATACGTGTAGATATATAAAGATTCGATTTGCTTATCATCTGTCGTAAAGAAAGATTGCATGTACTCTTGGTATTCCTGGCTTTCAAATACTTGCTTACTTGCTACGATTTGTCCCGCTTTTGCCCATTCAATGGAATGTTGGCGAATGAATTCCAGGAAGCCGCCGATTCCTGCCTCCTTCTCGTCCGTTCTTGCTTCGTTATTTAGCATAGCGAACAAGTGAGAAGAAGATCTGTTCGTAAATTTGTCAGGGCTCACGGAGTATACGTTCGTTACGCCGAAGTTCAAGCCTTCCACGCCAGCATGTGCTGTTGAGCTCCAAGTTCCATCTGTAGAGAACAGAACATTACCGGATTGGAACATCAGGTAACCGTCTTCACCAAAAGGAGTCATCAGGCCTGCATCCGCAATTTGTTTGACGGATTCATATGCTGCCTTCATTTCAGGTGTATTTACAGCTGGCTGACCATCCTGCTGAACATCGCCGCCTAAGTTTTGCAGTTGTCCAAGCATTGCCCATCCGAGCAGCGCATCATTGACTACAAAATCTCCCTCTTCCATTTTCCCTTGGAGAGACAAAATTTCATCGACTGTGACGTTGTTATCGTCAAGGAAGGATTCAGCATTATACTTTGCAAGCAAATCCTTGTTGTAATACATTACGTTAGCGTGAATATCAAGAGGTACGGTGTACTGTGTTCCATCAATAGTGCCTGTAGACCAGGCTTGAGGCAAGTAGTTATTTTCATTAATTTCTGGCTGTGCGGAAAGGACTCCAGTCATTGGCTCCAATACATTCTGCTTTACGTAACCTGGTACGCGGTCAGCATGGATAATCGCTAAATCTGGAATACCTTTGCCGGAGTTAATAACAGTGGACAATTTAGTATACATATCCGAAGTAATAACATGTTTTACTTTAAACTCGGGTTCAGTTGCGTTATATTCATCAACAAGTTGATCCATATACGCTCCGTCTTCACCTGTCAGCGGTGTCCAAAACGTGATTGTGTTCTTGTCATCACTGCTGCATCCAGCAGCGAAGATTACCATCAGAAGCAGAGAAACGATTGTCAAAAGACCTTTTTTTCGATTCACTCAAGAACCCCCCAGTGCTTTTCAAAATCAATGTTTTTCATGGAAACGTATTCAAAGATTCAAATCATGGGCTGCTTTTTTACTCTAACCTCAAACTTGCTGATATGCCGTCAAGGAGCTTGCCTAGGAGTGCTCCAGTGAAGGCTCGAAACATCAATAATATATATGTTAATTATTAATGTTTTTGTAAATTTATCATAATTCATAGCGCTTTCATTTGTCAACCACTTTTATCCAAGTGATTAATGAAATCTTTGTAAGCCGCTGTTTAGCGGCTTACAACATCACCATCCGAAACAGGAATACCAAAGTCAGGCAGGCCGTCTTCTGTCCAGCCAAACACTTGAGCCCTAGCATGTCGGTTCGGATCGTAAAGGGGATCCCCCTCAACTTCTTTATAATTTCTTGCATGATAAACAATGATATCCTTAGATCCGTCCTCAGACACGGTAAAGCTGTTATGTCCAGGGCCATACTGTCCTGTATCTTCGTTCGTCACAAACACCGGCTCAGGCAGCTTAATCCAGCTGTCCGGAGAAAGAAGGTCACTGTCTTCATCAGCATAGAGCAGTCCCATCGCATAATTATAGTCAGTTGCACTGGCGGAGAAGGCAATAATGACCTTACCATTCCGATTTATCACGGCTGCTCCTTCATTCACAAGAAATCCTATCTTCTCCCAATCATAAGTAGGTTCCGCAATCATAACCTGCTCGCCCGTCAGAGTCCATGGATTCTCCATTTCAGAAATATAGAGATTCGAGTTACCCACGATGGACGGGTCTTTCTGTGCCCACACAAGATAACGCTTTCCCTTGTGCTCAAAAGTTGTAGCATCCAGTGCGAAGGACTCCCATTTCGTCTTGATCTGGCCCTTCTCCGTCCATTCCCCTTCGAGTGGGTTGGCGGATTCATTCTCCAGCACGAACATGCGATGGTCGAACAAGCCTTCTACAGTTTCCGTTGTTCTCGCTGCAGCAAAATATATGTACCATTTATTATCAATGTAATGAATTTCGGGAGCCCAAATATTTGCACTCATCATGCCTTCATCGTATTTACGCCATGCAACAACCGGTTCTGCTGTTCCAAGCTCCTGAATTGTCTCTGCCCTGCGAACCTCAATACGGTCATATTCCGGCACCGAAGCTGTAAAATAATAGTATCCATCCGAATGTTTGTATACCCAAGGATCCGCACGTTGCGGTATAATAGGGTTAATAAATTGCAGTTCATTTCCCATTGATGTCAATCTCCTCGTCTCATCAAATTAATTAATTCATAACTTTGTTTATTAATTCATATATTTATTTATTAATTCACCTAAATAGTAGAATATAATTGATTATTCTGTCAATTGTATTTTGCTTATTTATTTATATTTTCCTTAATCTTTTTATGTACTTTTAAATATTCTGCACCTGTTTCTCCATTCAGCACGGTAAATACTGATACATTGATATTTTTGTGTGCCATAGTTCAATCTGACCTTGTGAACGTGCGGAGAATCATTTATTATAAAGTTCTACATGTATGATTTACATATACATTAATAAATCATCGCCGTTCGGAGGAATAACTTTGAGAATCGAATTAGCAGAACAAAATTTGCATATATTTGAGGCTATCTCCAGCAATGTACGAATTCAAATCGTTCATCTGCTGTCACAGAAGTCGATGAATATTAAAGAACTGGCAGAAGCTCTTGGTCTTAGCAGTGCAATTATGACGATGCATGTAAAGAAGCTGGAGAAGGCCGGAATTGTAGAATCGACAATGGCTCCAGGTAAAGGCGGCGCTGCCCAAAAGATATGCTCCCTCAGTATGGACAATCTTGAAATCGCATTCCCAATTAAGGATGTGATCCCGAGGGAAATACGCAAAACCGATGTGTCGATCGGTCACTTTACAGATGTACAGATCCAACCTACCTGCGGTATATGCACACGCGACTCGGTTATCGGGATATTCGACGATCCTCGGTATTTCCTTGATCCGGATCGTTTGAACGCCAAAATACTGTGGTTCGGGCAAGGTTACGTAGAATATAAAATTCCTAACTACCTAATGGGCGATGAGAACCCGGAAGAACTGGAAATATCGATGGAGATCTCATCAGAGGCTCCCCTTACCAATAATCATTGGCCTTCCGATATTACGTTCATAGTAAACGGGGTTGAGGTTGGAATGTGGACAAGCCCTGGTGATTTTGGAGGCAAAGGCAAGCTAAATCCGCCTTGGTGGTTTGAAAGTGTAAATCAGTATGGCCTGCTCAAGCATCTGATCATCAAAAAAGAAGGTACATTCATGGATGGCATTAAATTGTCAGATGTCACGATTGATGATATCGGTATCCGCAACAGCTATTGGTCCTTCCGCATTGCGGTAAAAGAGGATGCAGAGCATATCGGCGGCGTAACCATTTTCGGCTCCGGCTTCGGTAATCATAATCAGGACATTATATTCCGCCTTTACTATACGAACAATAAAGACAAACCCGCATAAGTTTTTACAACATAAAAATACATCTAAAAAGGCACCATCTTCGCTAAAGCGGATGATGTCTTTTTTAGATGTATCCTCTTCTTGCAGATTTCAGCTTTTTACATAAAAAACCTTGGTGGATACGAGCATAAGCTCTACGATTTGCTTGGACATATACTCGGGTGACTCCTTAAACCCCTCCTCAATCCAGCGGATAATAAAGCCTGCAATCCCATGGGCACGAAAAGTATACAGCCACTTCGGTTCAACAGATGTGCCCTTATCCAGCTCATACCTATACTCCGCAATAAACAATTCTTCGATAGCCTTTGCCATCCGATAACGAAAATCGACACGGATATGATCGCTAAGCAGCATTCTATATAGCTGGGCATTGTCTTTAAAATAAGCAAACAACGTTATATCTTCAGTATGCATTTCCTGTAAGTCCACTCTTTTGTCCGACTTGTAGGGATGTCTTATTTGTTCTACCATCTCATTCAGGATATCCTGAAGTATTTCCTCAAGAAGATCTTCTTTTGACTCGAAATTCGCATAAAATGTCCCGCGATTATAATTGGCGATTCGGACAATTTCAGAAATTGTAATCTGATCAAACGATTTTTGAAACATAAGATCCAGACAAGTCTGCTTGAGCGCGTCCTTTGAGCGCTGGATCCTCTTATCGATCTCCATCGTCATTTTTTACACCTCCGTTCTATATGAAAACACGATTCAACATCGCACTATACAAATGGTATGAATTTGTACAGTAACAAACACAATAACAATGACTGTTGATTGATGGTCATGAAATCTCCATTTATAGTGAATATGAAGACAAGACTAAACGAATTAGGAGGCATATAAAATATGACATTTCCTGTATTGGAAGGTAAGGTAGCCATCGTCACAGGTGCAGCCATGGGTATGGGCGAAGCCACTGCAAGACTGTTTGCTGAAGCAAAGGCTAAAGTGATCATTGCTGATTTTAACGAAGAAAAAGGACGTGCCGTAGCCGAATCCATCAAAGCAGACGGCGGCGAAGCAGCGTTCGTTAAAGTAGATGTGTCCAATTCTGAGCAAGTACAAGAAATGGTTAAGTTTGCGGTAGAAACCTACGGAAAGCTTGATGTTGCTGTAAACAATGCAGCGCTGACTCCTGATGACAAACCGGTGGCTGAGTTCGATGAAGCTTACTGGGACCGTCTCATCGCAGTAGATTTGAAAGGTACAGCACTGTGCATGAAGTACGAATTGCAGCAGCTTGTAAAACAAGGCAACGGCGGTTCGATCATCAACATTTCATCCGTAAGCGGTTTCCGTCCGCAGCCGAATAATATTGCTTATGTTGCAGCAAAACACGGTGTTGTCGGCATGACAAAAGTAGCAGCTTTGGAATACGGCGCGCAGAACATTCGCATAAACTCTGTTGCTCCTGGTGCAATCGATACGCCTATGCTTCGCGGTGCACTAGAACAGTTCGGCTTCACTGAAGAAGAGTATGCTCCTCAGTTGAGCCTGCTAAACCGTTTTGGACAGCCTCGTGAGATTGCTCAAGCAAGTCTGTGGCTGGCTTCTGATGCCTCATCGTATCTAACGGGTACAACGATCCATGCTGACGCTGGTTACACTTCCCGTTAATATCCATAATAAGAACCGAAGAGTGATCTCTTCGGTTCTTTATTTTTTCCATACCTAATACATAGTATATCAAATCTGAAACCGGAAACTGTGAAAAAATACATGAAAACAGGCAAACCATCCTGTAACTCCACCAAAAGTGAGTATGAAAAGTCTCGTAGTTTCCAACCAGCACATCGGTTGCCAGACATATCTAAGTCAATTGTTAGTGAGTACAAATAGGTATGATCAAAAGGATTGAAAGCACATGTAACAAAAAAAGACTCCTTTTGTTAAGAAGAACTTAACGTAAAGAAGTCTTTTTGTATAAGGTGTCTAAACCTATAGCTTAATAATCTGACCTGTCTTTTGCGATTCAAAAGCAGCCAGAATGACGTTTAGGGATTTGAGTCCCTCTTCCCCAGATATTGAAGGAGGCGTATTGGTTACGATGGATTCGACAAAAGCGTCAATGACACCGCTCGGAACCTGTTTTTCATTCGTTGCCATGGCACCGACTTTATAAGTTTCAACCGTACCGTTTGTCAATTCCACGATCACCTCATCGCCTTCAACCGTACCAATCTTCATGACGCCGTTCTCGCACCACAGCACTGTGCTGTTGTCTCCGCCTTTATACTGTGTCCAGCTTGCCACCAGCGTTCCAACCGCTCCGCTCTTCATACGAAGGATACAGGTCGCATTATCGTCAACCTCGGTTCCTTCCTTATGCAGTGTGCCGATAAAACCAGCAACCTCGGATACTTCATCGTTCAGCAGGTAACGGATAAAGTCGGATTTGTGCACGCCCAAATCTCCCATCGCGCCCATGATCGCTTCTTCTTTACGGAAGAACCAGCTGTCTGCACCGTCCACGCTCCATGCCTCTGGACCTGGATGTCCGAAGGAAGTACGGAAAGTAAGAACTTTGCCAAGCTTGCCGGACTCAAGAAGCTCCTTAGCCTTTACGTGAGGAGGCATAAGGCGCTGGTTGTGTCCAACCATTAGAAATACGCCGTTCTTCTTAGCGGCTTCGATCATCTGCTCGCCTTCTTCGGCAGTGCATGCCATCGGTTTCTCCACCAGCACATGCTTGCCTGCATTTGCAGCTGCAATCGCCATGGAAGCATGCAGATAGTTCGGCGTACATACGCTGACAGCATCTACTTCCTCATTAGATAACAATTCTTCGTAGCTGGCGTAGCCTTTGCCGCCGTAAGTTTCAGCCATTTTCTCAGCGCGCTCAATTTTCGGGTCGGCAAAAGCAACGAGCTCTACCTGTTCATTTGCGGCATACTCTGGAATATGTCTGCGTTCAGCAATAGCACCACAGCCGAATACGGCAACTTTAATTTTTTTCATATTAGTTCTCCTTTTATAAATTGGACTTAGTAGGTAGTTTAAATAGGTCGATATGGTATCGGAATTAATGAGCTTGAGTGCAAAGCCAATTACGTACGGTTAAATTTATACTTTGCTCAGATAGTTCTCTTTTACCCAATTATAGCTGTTCTCAATGCTTTGAAGCGGCGGATTCTGACATACATCCTGCTCCACGATCAACCATTCTACGCCTGCTTTGTCAGCAGCTTCGATTACAGCCGGCAGATCAACCGAACCCTGTCCGAGCTCAAGTGTTTTCATTTGACCTTGCTCGTCTTTGCTGAAATCCTTCAGGTGAAGCAGCGGCAGACGGCCTGCGTATTTACCAATATACTCAATTGGATTTTGCCCGGCGAATTGTACCCAGCATACATCCATTTCAACTTGAACGGCTTCAGGTGTTGTCTCAGCAAACATGCCGTCAAATGCATTGTTATCTCCTACGGTGCCGTGGAACTCAAAGTCGTGGTTATGATAACCGAAGATGAGCCCTTGGCTGCGAACTTCATTACCGATTTGCTCAAGCTCTGCAAAGAGTGCACTCCAGCCTTCTGCGCTTTGCGGGCGATCCTCAGGCATAAGGTAAGGACAAATCATGTATTTTGCACCAATAGTTTTCAGGTAATCAATCTCTTTTTGCAGGTCAGCACGCATGGCATGAAGAGACACATGGCTACTAAAACCTTTTAGGCCAAGCTCATCCAAAAGCGCTTTCATTTCTTCTGCAGGAATATCGCCATAGCCAGCAAATTCTACACCTTCATAGCCAAGTTCAGCTACTTTCTTCAGTGTTCCTTTAAAATCCGCTGCCGTCTCATCACGAAGAGTAAACAATTGAAGTCCGATATTGATTTTTCTCATCATCTATTACCTCTTTCTGTTTGTAAATGCTGAATCCTAACTAGTTACATTCTAGTTCAAATTGGGCTAAAATGAACATATCCAATATGATCATAACATGAACTATCTGCTCAAAATTTTTCAGGAGGCCTGACATGTCACTCGAAACCTCTCTTCTGCTCTGCGACTATTCCTATCACTATAAACCGTTTAATCATAATTTAAAAAGTGGACTCCTTCATTATCTCTTTCGGCTGCAAACAGAGGGCAGCAGTAAAGTATATTCCATGGGTAAAGAGCTTACGCTGACCAGCGGGGATTTGCTGCTGCTTAAGCCGGGGGATGACTATCACTTGGTAGTGGACGAGCCACCAAATGAAGGTAGATTATCGAGCGGAGATTATTATCTGTTCTGCCAAGGTGCTTGGATCGATGCTTGGTGGAAAAGGAAGAATCGCCCTGCTGTAAATCGAATCGGTGTAGATGAAAAGCTCGTCGGTTTATGGCGCAACATGTTATTGGAGAAAAGGCGCGGTTCATTGGAGGAAAATGTAGAACTGGAGGATGTGCTCCTTCGCAGTCTTTGCCTCTATATCGATAGAGCGATCTCTGAACATGTTCAGACGGATGTAAAGGGGATTTCCATGCTCAAGCTAAAACGATTTATTGAAGAGCATGCCACAACCACGTTCAAGCTGGAGGAAGCGGCGAGCTACGCAGGACTCAGCCTTTCAAGCGCTGTGCGCTTGTTCAAGGAGCAGTATGGAAAAACGATGATTCAATATGCTATTGAAATCCGGCTTAAGGCGGCCGTGGAGCAGATGAAATACAGTACCGAAATGACACTTGAACATATTGCAGAGATGTGCGGCTTTGCAAGCTACTCCTATTTCCACCGAGTCTTCCGTACCCATTACGGAATATCCCCTGCGGAGTACCGGTTATCCGAGCAGAGCTCTGAGTATTGATAAAAGCGATAATCCGGTTTAGTGGTTATCGCTTCTTTTTCTGACTATACATCCCCCACTACATCTGCGAGGGCAATGGATAGATAAACACTGACTGCTCCGATCAGACACAACACCCCATTCACGACATCCGGATTAAGGGTAACATTCAGGAGATAGGAGAAGTTCTGAAACTGCATCAAAAATATAGCGCAGAGGACCGCCGGTATCGTTGCTCTTTTCCAAACTCCAAAGAAAAAGAGAGGAATAAAGCTTATCAGTGTAACGATGAACGAATGAATAACGCTTTTAATTAGGTATGACAACAGTTCTGCCCGAGTCGGCTGCCCTTGAATAAGATTAAATATTTGATCCAGCGTATAGGTTGAAAGCCCCGTCAATATGAAGGATACAAATGTACAGACGAACACAAATGAAGCTATAAAAAGAACCTTGGCGGCCATTAGTTTTTGACGGCTGATAGGATATCCAAAAGAAAGCGACATGGTCTTGCTCTTATATTCATCAATGACAACCTGGTTAATAAGGGAAACGCCAAACAGGACAAACCCCAGCTGCATGGAGGTGATCATCGTGATCACAGTTGAATAGCTCGCCCCAAAGTCACTGCTCACCATTTTGATGAAGAACATCGGCAGGAACAGCAGAATGCCGACATATATAATTACCTCGCTGATCACCATTTTTTGTTTAAGCTTCTTCCACTCCAGCTCCATCAATTTAACCAACTTTTCCACCTCCATAAATTTGCCCGTAAAAATAATCCTCCAATGTATTGGAATGCTTTTGGATTTCCTCGATTTCGACATCATGCAGAATAAGTAATTTAGATATTTCACTTTGGGGTATGGTATGTTCATATATCCGTATCTTATGGTCATGTACAATCTTCATATTGGAGATTTGCAGTTTGTGCTCCAGCAGGAAGACAGCCTTATCGACATCTTTTGTCGTAATTTCAATGTAATCCTTGCGCTGCTTATTGATATCTGCCAGATTGACCTCATTTACAAGCCTTCCATTGTTAATCACACCGATTTTGTTCGCCACTTGCTCGATTTCGCCTAGAATATGACTGGATAGTAGAAATGAAATTCCATATTCTCTATTCAGCATCCGAATTAAATCTCTCATCTCTTTGATCCCGATCGGATCGAGGCCATTTGTCGGCTCATCTAATATAATGAGCTCAGGCTTTGTAATAATGGCCCTTGCAATCCCCAGTCTCTGCTTCATTCCAAGTGAAAAGTCCTTAACGCTTTTATTTTCAATTCCATGGAGCTGAACCATATCCATTGCCTGAATCATTGCCTTCTTATCATAGAAGCCTAAATATTCACAATGAATCTGAAGATTTTCCATCGCTGTTAAATGTTCAAAAAAGATAGGATACTCGATAATGCTTCCGAGCCTTTTCAAACCCGATTTGTTGGTTTTAGTAAGCTTTTGTCCAAAGAGCATAATCTCTCCTGAGGTCGGATGCATGATTCCTGTCAGCATCTTCATGATTGTCGTTTTCCCTGCGCCATTCTGACCCAGCAAGCCATAAATCTCACCTTTTTTAATATGAAGACTCACATTAGATACAAGCGAATGCCCTTTAACCTTTTTCGTTAATTGCTCCGTCCGTACAGCATATTCCACTTGCCTTACCTCCTTCATTGCTTATAGTTATATCTTAGTCAGAGATGGTGTCTTATTCCTTTCCCATTCCTTACATGTTTCTTAAGTTTGAAATTCGCTGCTTGATCCATAAGTGCACATTATCATTTCAACAAAAAAGAGCTGCTCTTATAGAACATCTCTTATCTTCAAAGTTAATATGTCATTTGTTTGAAGCTGCATATAAAGCTCGTATGCTCATACGGCTTACTGTTTAAGTGAATCGTACCTTTCATGGCTTCCGTTAAACGCTTGGAAATACTCAGACCGAGGCCGCTCCCTTGAAACTGCGGATTTCTCGCATCGTCCAGCGTATATAACCGATCAAATACCCGCTCCTGATCTATTTCCGCAATTCCCCTGCCTCTATCCCAGATCTCGATATGAACATATCCTTTGTCCTCTTTAAGCGTTAAGCCAAAGACGCCTCCATCACTGCCGTATCGAATGGAGTTCGAAATCAAGTTGCTGATAATCCGATCTAAGGCATCCTCATTCCCTAAAATATAATAACGCTCATCCGGAATATCAATCTCCACTTGAAGTCCATTAGCAGTTAATAACTCATAAAACTCCAAAACCTTTTGCCTGCAAATTTCATTGAGCGACACTTTACTTAAAGGGACGACATAATCATCGGATTCCATTTTAACCAAGTCAAAAAACTGATTGAGCAGCCCGATTAAATGTAATACCTTTTCATGCAGTCTTGCCATTAATATTTTCTTATCCTCTTCCGGCATCCCTTCTGCATACTTTAATTTCTCGACATAACCCAAGATGACCGTAAGCGGTGTTTTTAAATCATGCGACATATTGGATATTAATTTTTTCAAGCTGTCTTTGGCTTTGGTATAGTCGGCAATGACCTTCTGGTTGTAATCCAAAAGCCGGTTGATTTGTATAAGCAAAACTTGAATGGATTCCCTATCCGTTTGTACCAGTACTTTTTCAGCGGTCTCATGCTTTATGATATGTTCCATATCCCTGCTGATTTCATGAAGGAGCTGCTTCTGTTTTCTTTGGGCCAAATATTGAAATACGATTATCAGCAAAAGTACGACAATGACTCCGCATAGGACGATCATCATAAGCTATTCACCTAGTTTATATCCAATTCCCCATATCGTTCGAATGTACTCTGGATGGGATGGATCCTTTTCAATTTTTTCCCTCAGTCTTCTTATATGTACGTTGATGACATTCTCATTTCCGAAATAATCATCTCTCCAAATAAAATGATATATTTGTTCCTTCGTAAACACTCGGTTTGGATTCGTCATAAACAGCTTTAAAATGTGGAATTCTTTTGATGTAAGCTGGACGACACTTCCCTTTATATCTGCAGTAAAGGAATTTAAATCAAGAGAAAGCTCTTTATATTGAAGTGTATTCGGCATAGGTTTGCTGGTTACAGGCGCAACATACTGCGTCGATCTGCGAATTGCTGCATTGACTCTAGCTGTTAATTCAATCATAGAGAACGGCTTACTTATATAATCGTCAGCACCAAATCCGAGACCAAGTGCCTTATCCAAATCACTGCCTTTTGCTGAAATGATGAGTACAGGGATCATACTCGTCTGTCTGATCGCCTTTAATAAATCCATTCCATTCAGCTTAGGGAGCATCAAATCAAGCAGCAGCAGATCCGGCTGCACCGAGTCAAAAAGAGTCCGCGCCTCTTCCCCATCAAATGCAGCATGCACTTCATAATTTTCCTGCACAAGGGTACTCTTTATTAATTGGCTAATTTCCACGTCATCCTCTACGACCAGTATCCTCTTTTGCATACGTGCACATCCATTCTTTCAGTTAACTTAAGTTAATTTATCAGCGAACTCTTTCCATTTTATTTCTAGCCCTTATATGTAAATTCCTTTTCTTTAAAGCAGCCCTCCATTAGCAAAATAAATTGAATCCAGATAGAATATAAGAAAGAACAACGCATAATGAATATGAGAATATAAGGTGGAAATATGGATTACAACGATGAAGTGTCAGTACAAATTAAAGAGGATAATTCGAGTGTATTTGCTTTGCTCAGCAGCTACTTGAACAATGCCCCTGACTTGATCAGAGAAGAAGAGATGAACGAGATTGTAGATTGTGGTGTATCCTATGAGTATGCATTTAGTGCGATATTAGCGGGTGCCTTCGGAATGGATATCGTTGATCATGCGCATCACAAAAATCTGTTCGATCAGTATTTTAGCCGCATGGCGCATAAGCTGGATGCGAATGAGTACTACAACAACCCATATTATAGGAATATAAAAATCCCTGCTGTAAAAGTAGGAAGCAGTGAATTAAAGTATGAGAAATACAAGCCTTTTGAGGGCTTTGTTTGTAATGATATCATTCGAACCGAAGAGGGAAGGCACATCCCGCAAATCGGATTTTTTGATACGGAGTTCAAGTTCCCTGCTGTTTTAGAGAACGATCGGATCTGGATGACGATTACTCCGAATGAAATAGAAACGATGAAAGAAGCCGTTGAAGGAGCTTTTGGGCATGTGCTTACGTTTGGACTTGGGCTTGGCTATTACGCTTATATGGTCTCAGAAAAAAGCAATGTAGACAGCGTTACTGTCGTGGATATGAATGCAGATGTGATTCAGCTGTTTGAAACCTATGTGTTGCCCCAGTTTCCGAATGCTCATAAGATCAAGATAATCAAATCAGATGCATTTGAGTACGCCCAAAACCACCTGCCTTCGAGGAACTATGATTTTGTCTTTACAGATCTGTGGCATGACGTCTCAGATGGGATGGAAATGTATTTAAAAATGAAGCAGTATGAGAAACAAAGTCCAGGTACAGTCTTTTCATATTGGATAGAGAAGTCTATCTTATGTTATCTATGATTTAAAAACAGGTGCTTTTCTTAAACAGGAAAGGCCTTTTTTATTCGGAGTCTAGTCTCACATTCTAATTGTATAAAGGGCACTTCCGACATGATGCTGGAAGTGCCCTTTTCAAGACCTAAACTATATTCTTTTAATTGCTTTAAGACTACTGTCGCCTGGATTCATCTTTCTTCATCCAACAGTACCTCTAAATGAATTTAAAGTTCCACCTCAAGTTGAGTTTGACTTGCCATAGCAATCTTATGCCATGACTTCTACAGCATTTTTAATTTCCTGAGCCGGCTTTTCGGAGGTTTCTTGTACCGTATCCTCTGACTTTGTTTTGTGCAGAAAGACTACAATCAGAATATTAATGAGTAATGCTCCTCCGCCTACTGCTGCCATCATCCAATGATTGAATGCAGAACTGTTGTTAGTGTACAGCATCGTAAAATGAGCCTGAACCGAATAGTACATCGGTGAGATATAGCTCATCCATTCATATGGCAGGTACATCATGTCGCGTGTAATAGTCGCACCATTAGCAAGAGTTTGCAGTAACAGAATCGGCAAGTTAAGGATCATTCCCGCTTCACCAATCAAGAATATTAAAATTGCAGTGAAGTTAAAGCACACCATGTAGTTCAAAATCTGATGACCCCATAAACTAAAGAACATTTCAGAACCATGGTTTGATACAGAATAAGCGATTCCCAATCCGGCTGCTGAAGACACGACCCCAATGAGCAGTGCAGTCAACTGTACGTACAAGAATAAGCGTGTCTTACTTGCTTTACCTCGACTGGACCGGAATGCGCCTACTAATTGCATCGCACCGATCATTGCACCAACGTACCCTGACATCGTTAAGAACATCGGAAGCATGTTGTTATGCATACCTGCTGGAATCTCGTTAATGGTTACGGAATTACCTACATATGCTGACTCTATCTTCTGAGCCATTACTGCTGCTTGCTCTTCAGGCACATTCAAATTCATTAATACACTCTGTGCTGTTTGCGTAGAGAACTGTGTACTTAATTGACTATTAATTTCGTTCACGATGGATGTCATAGATGAAGATACAACCGTTGCACCTGCCGCATTGGTTGTAAAATCAATGCTTGATGATACATCCCCGCTCTGCAAGTCAGCAGAGAACGTCTCTGGGATATGGACAACCAGTGCCAAATCATTCTTTTCTAACTGAGACATTGCCTCCGTATTCGTCAAATCCGTTGCAATCTCTTCAAAAGGTAACTTCCCAGCCAGTTGCTCTGCAATAGTCGCACCATATTCGCCTTGATCCTCATTCACAATGGCTATAGGAAGTTTATCGATATTGTTGGGAATAGCCGTATAGCCCGGGAGGAATATACCCAGCATGGCGATTGCGTAAAAGATACCCATAAAAATAGCCGCAATCGCTCCCTTGGATTTTAAAAACTGTGTAAACTTCATATGTTCTGTCTTCCTTCCTCTGTGTCTTTTAATGTACTTACTTTCAAAATATTGTTCATATAAAAGTACTTTAATTTGAGTAATATTATTTTAATATGTATTTTCAGAAAAATCAAATGAAACAAATGTATGAAATCTGAAAGATATTCAGAGATCTGAAAAACTAAAGTTGTGATCAGGAAATATCGGTTAGGTAAAACCTTTTAATCCTCCTTGTAGCTTTCATTTAGTTAAACAACAAGCAAAAAAAGACACAGTTCAGATACTGTGCCTTTTAAATTTTTCACCCTACTAATATTCAAGCAGCTTAAAGAACCTTTTTAATGTGATTAACGATTCAGCATCTAAATGCTGTCTTCTTCCGATGATTCATTCAACAAACCGAGGGAAAGCAAAAAACCGAGCTAAGTTCTGGTATAAACCCTGAACTCAACTCGGCTTTTTATATTCTATCTATTATTCAATCATAGATAATTTTAAATTATTCCACTGTAACGCTCTTCGCCAAGTTACGCGGTTTATCCACGTCAAGGCCAAGGGCAAGAGAAGCGTAGTATGCCAGAAGCTGAAGCGGCACAACAGACAGTGCTGGTGTCAGGATCGGCAATGTTTTCGGAATTGCATACGCTTGGTCTACAGATTTAAGCAGGTTAGCTACATGCTCTTCATGCGTAATGACCATAACGTCTGCACCGCGTGCTTTTACTTCTTTGATGTTGCTCACAGTTTTCTCAAGAACAGCTTCTTGGGTTGCCAGGGCAATGACAGGAATGCCATCCTCGATCAGTGCAAGCGTACCGTGCTTCAGTTCGCCTGCTGCATAAGCTTCAGAGTGGATGTAGGAGATCTCTTTCAGCTTAAGGGATCCTTCTTGAGCTACAGCGTAGTCTACGCCGCGGCCAATGAAGAATAGGTTCTTGTGGGTGGAGATTTGCTCAGCATAAGCTTTGATTGTATCTGCTTGCTCCAGCATTTTCTCCACTTGCTCAGGCAAGGATTGCATTGCAGCAATAATGCCTGCAATGGTCTCTTCGGATTGTGTTCCACGCACTTGTGCGAGGTACAAGCTGAAGAGTGCAAAAGCGATCAATTGAGAGCTGTATGCTTTGGTAGAAGCAACCGCAATCTCAGGTCCTGCAAGTGTAGCAAGCACATCATTTGCATCACGTGCGATGGAGCTTCCGACTACGTTAGTAATTGCAAGAACATGAGCACCGTTCGCTTGAGCCTCACGGAGTGCAGCAAGTGTATCCGCTGTTTCGCCAGATTGGCTGACAACAATAACGAGTGTATCGGATGTCACGATTGGTGAACGGTAACGGTACTCGGATGCTACATCCGTTTCAACCGGAATGCGTGCCAACTGCTCAATCATCGTACGTCCTGCAAGACCAGCATGGTATGCTGTACCGCAAGCAATGATTTGAATGTTCTTAATATTTTTAATTTGCTCTTCCGTCATTTTCAAATCAGGAAGCAAGATTTTCTTATGGTCTGCAGAAATCCGGCCCAGCATCGTTTCACGATAAGCTTTAGGCTGCTCATAGATTTCTTTCAGCATGAAATGATCGAATCCGCCTTTTTCAGCAGTTACAGCATCCCAGTCGACACGAATCATTTCCCGAGAAATAAAATTCCCTTCGATTGTCATCAGTTCGACAGAATCCTGTGTCAGGACCGCCATCTCACCATCGTTCAAGATATACACGTTACGAGTATATTCGAGAATGGCAGGAATATCGGATCCGATAAAGTTTTCGCCTTCACCGATACCAATGATCAACGGGCTTGCTTGGCGAACAGCTACTAGTTTGTCTGGCTCATACTCTGTCAGAACGCCCAATGCAAAAGCGCCGCGCATGTATGTGATCGCTTTTTGAACAGCTTTCACGATATCACCGTCGTACTCGCGAGCAACCAGGTGAGAGATAACTTCTGTATCGGTCTCAGATGTGAAAGTGCATCCTTGGCTGATCAGCTCGTCTTTCAGATCCAGATAGTTCTCAACGATCCCGTTATGAACAACAGAGAATTTATGGCTGTCGTCTGTATGCGGATGAGAATTCTCATCTGATGGTTTCCCGTGAGTTGCCCAACGTGTATGTCCAATTCCTGCGCTTCCTTGCAGTGGTGCTGTTTCGAGCTTAGCTTCAAGGTTTGCAAGACGACCGATTGATTTAGTAATTTGCAGACCTTCCGGAGTGAACACGGCAATACCCGCAGAGTCATAACCACGGTATTCCAGTTTTTTCAGTCCTTCGATCAACACGTTTTGCGTATTTTTGTTTCCAATATATCCAACGATTCCACACATAGGTAAAATTCCTCCGATCAAATTTGACCATGAACGGGAGAATAAGCACCTTCAGCATGTGTACAGGCATGAGGAAACAATAGTCTGATATGCGGGTGACAAACCCTATCCGGCAAGTTACATAGCAATGGCCCGGAAAATTTTCCGGCAATAATATTACTAAACTGACTTCCGTCTTATTCATATAAGATGTCACGATGAACACATATCGTCACTCATGCAAAAGCTGAAGTATGCTCTCCTCGTGCACATTCATGATTTATTATCACCTATCGATTCGTTGTAAAAACAGTCACCTGTTTCTTTTCCGTTCTCGATTTCAAATCGGTATGGTGGAATACCGGGAGGTCCCCGCCGAACAATCCGAACACCTCCACCTCGTCAACTTGGCCATTGTCTATTGTTAACATAACAATAGTTCCGTACGCTGGCGCAAGTTCTGGCGCTTGTAATGCTGTTGTAACCTCAACCCTCACTTTCTATGTCTGAATCACACAACTCATTATATGCATCTCGTATCAGTTTTGCAATGGCGCTTTATACCTTAGCACAATTTTCATCATAAATACCCATAAAATAAACCCGCAAAACACACCTTAAGTCTCACGGGCTTATTTTACGATTAGGAATACTGATTAGACAGCTAGTTCCTTCTTAACGACTCCCGCAATGTGATCAACAAATTCCTCAAGCTCTATACGGTCTGGACCTTCTGCCATCACGCGGATTAAGGATTCCGTACCCGATGGTCTTACCAGTACACGTCCGTTGTCACCCAGTTTATTCTCGACCAAAGCGATAGCCTCTTCAATAACCGTATTACCTTCGTATTTGCTCTTGTCTTCGACACGAACATTGACCAATACCTGCGGATACTGTTTCATGAGACCTTTCAGGTCGCTTAGCTTCTTACCTGATTCTTTCAGCGTATTCACGAGCTGAATTGCGGTCAGCATACCGTCTCCTGTTGTGTTGTAATCCAGGAAAATAACGTGGCCGGACTGCTCGCCTCCCAGATTATAGCCCCCACGACGCATTTCTTCCATAACGTAACGGTCGCCGACAGCCGTTTTTGCTGTCTTGAGTCCTAACTTTTCAGCAGCTTTGTAGAAGCCGATATTACTCATTACTGTGGAAACAACAGTGCTATCTTTAAGCTTTCCTGCACGGTCCATGGCATCCCCACAAATGCAGAGAATAAAGTCGCCATCTACTTCAGCACCTGTCTCATCAATTGCGATCAGCCGGTCGGCATCCCCGTCAAAAGCAAGACCAATATCTGCTCCATGACGCGCGACCTCCTCCTTCAGCTTCTCCGGATGTGTCGAACCGCACTGATCGTTAATATTAAGACCATTAGGCTCGGCACCAATCGTAATCACTTCAGCGCCAAGGTCGGCAAATAATTTAGGAGCAAGCTCATAAGCTGCACCATGTGCGCAATCCAGTACGACCTTCAGTCCTTCGAAACGGGACGATACGGTTGTTTTTAAGAAATCAAGATACGCAAATTTGGCTTTTTCATCTACTGTGACAGTTCCAAGTCCACTTCCAATAGGACGAGGAAGGGTATCTTCATAAGCGTCCATCAGCTCTTCAATCTTGTTCTCCGTTTCATCAGACAACTTAAAGCCGTCCCCGCCAAAGAACTTGATTCCGTTATCTTCTACCGGATTATGTGAAGCAGAGATCATAACTCCTGCGTCAGCTTTAAGGGTACGCGTAAGATATGCCACCCCTGGTGTCGAAATTACGCCAAGACGAATGACATCAGCGCCGATGGACAACAGACCAGCTACAAGCGCTGATTCAAGCATCAGTCCTGAAATCCGGGTATCCATACCGATAACGACTTTGGGACGATCTACTCCCCCAGCGAGAACATAACCGCCGCAGCGACCGATGCTGTAAGCCATTTCTGCTGTTAATTCTTTATTAGCGACTCCCCTAACACCATCAGTTCCAAAATATTTCCCCATGTTCCTAAACTCCTTTTTGTCATATCATCAATAGTCAATTAGCAAGCTTTTACTCTAAAAAAGTCATAATAAATTTAAATAATGGCTAATACATTGTTGCTGTAAGCAAACTGTTTATGGTGCCGGGTCGGTAGGATCTGATTCTGTATTCGCGTCCTCTCCGCTCTCGCTTTCTGGCGGATTCGTGCCGGACTCTTCTTCTCCCCCGCTACCACTGTTTGTTGAACCGCTCCCGCTGCCTTCTTCCCCCGTATTTGTATCGGGATCTGTCGGTGGTGTGCTCGTCTCTGTGGAAGTGTCCTCCACCTGAACCGTTACCGTAAGATCTGCTTCAGAATTTTTAACCGTCAAATAATCTGGCGCATTCACTTGTAAGGTCACTTGATGCGTTCCTGCTGTCAAATCACTGGCATCTGCTGTCAGCTTTATATCACTCGCGTCTATGTTATCCAGCATATTACTGGGCCCGGAAACGGTGATATCCTTTAAGCCATCCTGCGGACTTGTAATGGTTGCCTCGAGGCCGTCAGCCGGCTGTTCAATCACGATGGGCACATCACGTATCAGCTTACTCTCCTCGGTCACTTCTTCTGACGATACGACCGTCACCTTCAGTTGCACGGAGCTCGGCTCGATTTTCTCAAAACCGGAAGGCGGCGTCAAGTCCACGTTAACTGTATGAGTTCCTGCCTCCGTTATCTGACTAAGGTCCAAGGTCACCCCATCATAGGACTCAATTCCTGCAAGGATATCTTGACTCCCGTATAAAGTAACCTCGCTAATGTTAGGCTCAACCTGAGATAACGTCAGTCCTTCCGGAAGCTGTCCCGTATAATGGACTTTAAATGGGACTTTAGTAAACTGCTCTGTTATTGGTATATCCACAGCTACCGATTCAGGCTCGATCACTGCTCCTTTAATTTCATTGCCATCCAGATCATAAGCCTTGAGACGAACTCTCTTCTCGCTTACCGTTTCCGTTGCACCATCAATATCAACCGTGCCTTCAATTTTACCTACCGCAGCCAACTGGCTCTCTGGCAGCGTAACTTTAACCGGATCAGCCGATGTAATCACCGGATCGCCTGCTAAATATCCTGCAGCTGGTTCTCCTTGAGGTACAATGCTTACATTAAAGGTATTTGACGCAAGCTCTTCAACAGTTACCGTCACCGTAGAAGGCTCCATCGACACGAACTCCACACCGTTTGGAACTACATGACTCAGCGGTAAAGTAGAGGTTCCCGGTTCTACATCGCTCAAATCAAGCCGCACCTTATACTCATCCGTAAAGATGGATGTCAATACCGAACGCTGTCCTCTCACCTGCATCTCGACTTCCGTAGTATCAAGTGAAGTCAGCACATATTTAGATGAATCAATACCATATGGCTCGATCTTAATATTATCAATGACTCTGGGCTCAACAGACGCCGTCGTTGTCGGTGTCGGGGTTACATCGTTCGAATGTACCATTGCCCACAGCAGCACACTGATAGCAAGAGCCAAAATTTTGGTAAAATTGTTATTATTGAACCATTTATCCATTGCCTTGGCCCCCTTTCCGTTTCCAGATCGAGTGCCTTTTCTCTTTCAGCGTTGAGGAAGGACGAAGCTCCTCATGAAGTTTAGATATCAGTGATTCTTCCTTAATATCCCGCACAACCTGACCGTTAATCGCAAGGGAAACCTGCCCGGTCTCTTCAGACACGACAATGGCCACCGCATCTGCAACTTCACTTACACCGATGGCCGCCCGGTGCCGAGTTCCCAACTCTTTACTGATAAAAGGGTTCTCCGACAAAGGCAAGTAGCAAGCAGCTGCAGAAATCTGTTTACCTTGCAATATAACCGCACCATCATGAAGCGGTGTATTCGGAATGAAAATGTTAATAAGCAGTTCTGAGCTAAGAACCGAATTCATTTTAATCCCTGACTCAGTATATTCATTCAGACCGGTTTCACGTTCGAATACGATCAGCGCCCCAATTTTCCGACGGGAACAATAGTTCACTGCCTTAATAATTTCATTGGTAAATCGACTAAACTCCTCATCATCCGCTGTAATCCGGTTAAACCATTTCCCACGGCCCAATTGCTCGAGTGCGCGGCGCAGCTCCGGCTGAAAGATAATAAAGAGCGCAAGCACCCCAAAAGTGAAGAGCTGGTTCATGAGCCATTTCAGTGTATAGAGATTAAACCATGTACTGACTACCCACACGACTACCAGCAGGAGGATCCCCTTCATCAGCTGTACAGCACGGGTCCCGCGAACAAGCAGGATGATTTGGTATATGATATAGCCTACGATTAAAATATCTATAATATCCTTAATGGCCTCTTGCCATGTTAAGTCCGTAAAATAGTTCATGCGATTGCCCCCGATAATCCCTAGTTGAGTAAACGCCAATTTACATATCTGTCTGTAGTATGTTCTTCATCATATCTAGGTTATAACGATAAAGTTCAAGTTGCAAGCGAGGTCGCCCTTTTATTACCATTAATTATCATTATATCCTTAAACTATTAAAAAAAGAGCTCTCATCACTGAGGCTCTCTGAGTGTTGAAGGTAAAGATTCTACCCATTATAACATTTTTTAGCGGTAAGCAACGACATTCACAATATCTGTAAACTTATACCAGATCCAGTCGAGTGCTTGATCTATACTCTTAATCTGCCCTGAAATATGAGCTGTAGAGGCTGTCATATACTGACCGTCAATTACTGTTAGATTTCCCTCCACATTGCCGTATACTTTTGCAACGCCATTCTCTACCGTAAGGTTACCTGTAATCGATTTTCCCTCAGGTACAATTACATTGTTCCCTTCGATTACAATTTGATCTAGATCATCTCCGCGTACAATCAACTGATTGTTCTGATCCCAAAAACCGATTGTGCTGGAGAACATTACAATAACAAATATGGCTGCAGCAGTTAAGGCAGGGTGTCTTTTGATCCATTTTAGCCAAGGTTGCTGCTTCTTAGGTTGTGGTACAGCACTCACGATCCGATCAGTCAGCTCATCTGAAGCAGACGGCGAATAATGTCTCATTGCGTAAAGCAGCATATCCGTCTGTTCTAACTCTTTAAACCGCATGCGGCAGTCGGGACAAGTCGACAGGTGACTCTCGAGCCCGTTTCTTTGGGACAACGATAGATCATCATCTAAATAATCATGCATTAAAGAGGTGGTTTCCTTGCAATCCATATGAGCATATCCTTTCCTCAAGATCTTTGAAGTCTTATCATTCATAACCTGAATTCATAGACATAAGACTTGCTTCCATTAAATACGAAGTACATTAAAGAACGTTTCAATAATTTATGCATCTTTTTTTAAAAATGTTGCCTATAACTTAAACTCCAGCTTTTTGCGCAAAAACTCACGGCCCCTATGCACTCTTGTCTTAATGGTTGTTACCGGCATCCCCAGGACATCACTGATCTCTTGAAGAGATAGATCCTGTAAATATTTCAACACCATAATCGACTTGTACTTTGCGGGCAGCGTTTCAATTGCATCACGAATAATCCGCTGTGTCTCTGACAGCAGCGCTTCACTTTCCGGGGTACGGTTATCACTCGGGATCATGGCGTAGCCATCTGTACCCTCCTGATCGCCAAGCTCAGCATCCAGCGAGTAAGAAGGCTTCTTCCTCCGCAAGCGATCGATACACAGATTCGTCGCAATCCGATAGATCCAAGTTGAGAATTTCTGATCTGGATCATATTTCTCCATGTTCCGGTACACCCGTAAAAATGTTTCCTGTACAATATCTTCAGCCTCATGCCGATTGTTCAGCATCCGGTAGGCCAAATGAAACAGCTTGTCCTTATATAACTCTACGAGTTCAGCGAAAGCCCGTTGGTCACCCTTAAGTATTAGATTGACCAACCTATTCTCCAAATTATCCACCATTTATTCCCCCAGACTTGCTGATGGGTCTTTCGTACCGCTCTATTTTCTAAATATACATCATTCAAATCGTAAATCATGTCCAGTCAAAAATCAATCATTTCACCTATCAATTAGGAAAAAATTATTAAAAACGGGAACTCTCCTACCTAGATAAGAGAGTTCCCGCTATTTTGAACCCAGTTTGTAAATTGTACAGATGCTCCTAAAATCAGCCCGTGTTGCGCATTCCAGATGCAATGCCGTTAATGGTGAGCAAGACTTCACGAATCAATTCTGAGTCATCCTCATTTTGCTCACGCAAAGAACGAAGTTCAGTTAGTAATTGAACTTGCAGATAGCTGAGCGGATCAACATACGGATTACGCAGACGTATGGATTCCTGGATGACAGGAACACTATCGAGAATATCCTGTTGTCCTGTTATTTTGAGAAGAAGCTCTTTTGTTAATTCATATTCCGTTAAAATTTGTCCTTTAACCCTGCGGCGAGTTTCTTCATTGGTTACCATTGCAGTATACTGCTTCGATATATTCATATCCGCTTTGGCTACAGCCATTTGAACGGTATCGATTAATGTCCTGAAGAACGGATAATTTTGATACATGTCCTGAAGAACCTTCATGTTCTCTTCTTTGCCTTGGTAGAAGCTCTGTAAGCCCGTACCAGCTGCGTACCACGCCGGGAAGAGGTAACGGCTCTGCGTCCATGCAAACACCCAAGGAATCGCACGCAGGTCCTCAAATCGGTCACTGTTCTTACGCTTAGATGGTCTTGATCCGATATTGAGCTCCCCAACCTCAGGAAGAGGTGTAGACTCCTTAAAGAACCTGAAGAAATCCGGATCATTAAATACAAGATCTTGGTATTTCTCAAGAGAAGCTTCAGATATAGAGATAATAATATCCTTCCACTGACTTTCATCAACCGGGGTTTCTAAGCGTGCAGCCATGGCAGCGGTCAAAAGTGCAGATGTTGCCTGTTCAAGACTTCGATAAGCAATCCCTTTTAGAGAGTAGCGAGAAGAAATAACTTCTCCCTGTTCTGTAATCTTAATGCCTCCGCCAAGCGTATGCGGCGGCTGAGCCATAATGCTGCGGTTCAAAGGCATACCACCGCGTCCTAGAGCTCCACCACGTCCATGGAAGAACTTAATCTTCACATTGTAATCATGGCTGACTGCTGTAATCTCGTTCATGGCAACAAGCAGCTCCCAGTTAGCTGTCACCACTCCACCGTCTTTGTTACTGTCAGAGTAACCCAGCATAATCTCTTGGAGATCATCCATCGCAGAAACGCAGTTGCGGTAAACCGGTAGTTCAAACAGACGTTTCATAATTGCTGGGGCAGCATGTAGATCATCAATGGTTTCAAATAGAGGGACCGATTGAATAGTACACACATTTGTACCGTCCGGTTCTCTGCGATAGAGACCAACCTCTTTGGCGAATACCATAACCTCCAGCAGATCACTGGCACCTTGGGTCATACTGATAAGATAGCTGTTGATACAGTTCTTGCCGTATTCCTTCTGCGCTCTATAAATGGTCCGATATACATCAAGACATTCCTGAGTGCTTTCACTGTAACTGAAATGCGAGGAAGTCAAAGGTCTAGGATCATTCAACAAGCCGGCAAGCAAATCGATCTTTTCATCCTCAGAGAGAGCAGAATAATCTTCTACTATATTCATGTGAGCCAAAATTTCTTTCATTGCATTCTCATGCTCTTGGCTGTGCTGGCGAATATCTAAAGTCGCTGTGTGGAAGCCAAACAGCTCCACTTGGCGAATAATCTTTTTAACATACGTATCTGCAACATAATCTGCGTAATGATATCTTAGGCTTCGGTCAATAAGCTTCAGGTCGTTAATCAATTCCTCCGGTGAAGCGTAACGGTCTGCTTGACCAGTTTTATTGTCATCGAGTACGTTATTCAGCTTGGAGATCATGTAGGCAAGTTTGATCCGGTAAGGTTCCTTCTCATTACGCCATGCATCGCCTCTTTTGAGAACTATGTTTTTGCGGTCCTCATCAATAGAAGCAAGCAGATCTTCAGATACAGTTACGATATTAGTGCTGAAGCTTAAGTTCCCCATTAACTCAACCAAGATACGCTGGTATTCACGCAGGGCAAGTTTGCGCTGCATTTTGAGCGTTTCCCATGTTACATCTGAAGTTACAGATGGGTTGCCATCTCGGTCTCCACCAATCCAAGAGCCAAAGCGTAGATAGGTTGGAACATGCCAGCGATGTTCTGGGTAATATTTTTCTAAGCAGCGTTCCAGCTCTTCGTAAACATCCGGCAAAACATGAAACAAGGTTTCGTGAAAATAGTACATTCCGTTCCGCACTTCGTCGAGCACAGTAGGTTTGCGATCACGCAATTCGTCAGTTTGCCATAGAGTAATTACTTCGTTCAGTAATTTCTCACGCAGCTGTTCACGCTCCCGGAGTGTAAGCGTTGGATTGTCTAATAGCATAACATCTTCTGATATACGCTTATGTATATCTAGAATGACACGACGCATGGCTTCTGTCGGATGTGCTGTCATAACGAGTTCCAAAGAAAGAGTCCCCAATATGTCCTGGACTTCTGTATATCCAAAGCCCTTTTCCTTTAGTGTTTGAACAGCCATCTCAATAGAACCAGGTTGTACCGTTTGCCCTGCAGATCGTTCGTAATCGCGTTTACGGCGAATGCGATGATTCTGCTCTGCGATATTCACCAATTGAAAATAAATCGCAAAGGCGCGTATAACTTGATGACGTCGATCCGAATCAAGCCCCTGAATCATATTGATAAACTCTTGAAATAATTCAGGTGTATGCTCAGCTCTCAAAGCTTTGCTTGTTTCACGGATCTTCTCAACAACGTTCAGGAGTTCGTTTCCTCCTTGATGAACCAATACCTCACCAAGTATATTACCTAGAAACCTCACATCCCGACGCAACAAATTATTAGAGTTGCTTTTGTTCGCGGTTGCCATAAGTTCTGTCATGCATATCCTCCTATCTCCAGCTGAATACAAATTCATCGTCCGTCATAATTGACACCTTCATAACATGATACAATAAAAATCAGTGAAAATCTTTAGTTTTGTGATAGAAAATACAGGTTTTTTAGCACATTTCAAATAAAATAATCGTTTATACTGCATTTTTCTCCAGCTTTCGCTGCAGCCACATTCTATACATTTCTATACTGTAAATACTAATTTTTACACCTAATATTTACAAAAATAAACCTCATGCTCGAAGCGGAGGAATATATACAAAAAAAAGCCCATCCATTAGATCAGGCTTTACATTAATTATTAATGGAGCGGGTGATGGGAATCGAACCCACGCTACCAGCTTGGAAGGCTGGAGTTCTACCATTGAACTACACCCGCATATAAGTATCGGGATGACACGATTTGAACATGCGACCCCCTGGTCCCAAACCAGGTGCTCTACCAAGCTGAGCTACATCCCGTTATTAAAGAATGGCGCGCCCTGAGAGATTCGAACTCCCGACCTTTTGATTCGTAGTCAAACGCTCTATCCAGCTGAGCTAAGGGCGCAAAATATGGAGCGGAAGACGGGAATCGAACCCGCGACCCTCGCCTTGGCAAGGCGATGCTCTACCGCTGAGCCACTTCCGCAAAAATCAATGCGCGTGAAGGGACTCGAACCCCCACGTCAAGGACGCTAGATCCTAAGTCTAGTGCGTCTGCCAATTCCGCCACACGCGCACATGATTTAATGGTGAGCCATGAAGGACTCGAACCTTCGACACCCTGATTAAAAGTCAGGTGCTCTACCAACTGAGCTAATGGCTCATATAAATGGCTGGGGATATAGGATTCGAACCTATGCGTGACGGAGTCAAAGTCCGTTGCCTTACCGCTTGGCTAATCCCCAACATTTTTATATGATTTGCAACATATTCATATTATAACCAATATTTACGAAATAAATAATGGTGGAGACTGAGGGGATCGAACCCCCGACCCTCTGCTTGTAAGGCAGATGCTCTCCCAGCTGAGCTAAGTCTCCATATTTAAAGTGACCCGTAGGGGATTCGAACCCCTGTTACCTCCGTGAAAGGGAGGTGTCTTAACCCCTTGACCAACGGGCCTTGCATTCGTAAGCTCTCAACCGGGATCGAACCGGTGACCTCATCCTTACCATGGATGCACTCTACCTACTGAGCTATGAGAGCAAATGGCTCCCCGAACAGGACTCGAACCTGTGACAACTCGATTAACAGTCGAGTGCTCTACCAACTGAGCTATCAGGGAATATTAACTAGTAGTCAACACATCACTCAGAACAAAATCTGAGTTAAGGATGTTTGCTTGGCGGCGTCCTACTCTCCCAGGACCCTGCGGTCCAAGTACCATCGGCGCTGGAGGGCTTAACGGTCGTGTTCGGGATGGGTACGTGTGGAACCCCTCCGCTATCGCCACCAAACAGGA